>NZ_BCWW01000036.1 GCF_001894785.1 Rhodococcoides fascians NBRC 12155 = LMG 3623 | reverse complement strand
CTCCCAAAATGATCTACCCGCTGGTCCTCGACCTTGCTGGCGACGGAGTACCCGTCACAGTGACCTGCCGGGTTCTCGGTTTCTCAACCCAAGCGTTCTACAAATGGAAGAAACAGCCAGTCACGCAACGAGATTGGGATGATGCGCATCTGATCAACATTGCTCGTGAGATCCACGACGACGACCCCGCATTCGGCTACCGCTTCATCGCAGACGAACTACCCGACCGCGGGATCACCGCCAGCGAGAACCGGGTCGCGCGGTTGTGCTCACAAGAACGCATCTGGTCGGTGTTCTCGAAGAAGCGAGGCCTGAACAGGAAGGCCGGCCCGCCGGTCCACGACGACCTCGTCGACCGTCAGTTCACCGCACAGGCCGCGGACGAGCTGTGGCTGACCGACATCACCGAACACCGCACCGACGAGGGCAAACTGTATCTCTGCGCGATCAAGGACGTCTGGTCGAACAGGATCGTCGGCTACTCGATCGACTCCAGGATGAAGGCCTCGTTAGCGGTGTCCGC
>NZ_BCWW01000035.1 GCF_001894785.1 Rhodococcoides fascians NBRC 12155 = LMG 3623 | reverse complement strand
ATTGCTCGCTCGATCATCGAGGCGATGACTCGGCGTTTGTAGTCGCTGTCGCCGTGCAGGTTGCTCGTGGGGGTGAGGTGTCCGACGCCGTCGTGGGCTGCTGTGTTGACGAGTGTGGTGTCGAGCGTGTTTCCCAGTAGTGCGTTTTCGATGTCGGTGCAGCGCAGTGTGGTGGTGCCGCCTCCGAGGACGGTGATGCGTGCGCGGGTGCAGGTTCCGTTGCCGTCGAGGGTGATCACTGCGGCTGCTCCGCCGATGGCGTAGTCGCCGTGGCGGCGAGCGAATTCGGTGAAGGCGGTTCCGGTTCCCTCGGGGAGGAGGGGGATGTCGACTCCGGTGATCATTTCGTTCCAGTCGAGGGAGGAGATGAAGTGTCCGACGACGAGGTCTTCGATGGGGAGGGTGCGTTCGCTGGTGTGGGTGCGGATTTTGACGGTGGCGTCGAGTGCGAGCATGACTACCGGTATTTCGGCGGATGCGTCGCAGTGGGCCAGTGATCCGCCGATGGTGCCGCGGGTGCGGATTTGTGGGTGGGCGATCCAGCTGGCGGCTTCGCCGATGAGGGGGAAGTGGGTGCGCAGGGTTGCGCTGGTTTCGAGGCGGTGGTGTCGGGTGAGGCCGCCGACGCAGACGTGTCCGGAGGTGGTGTCGACGGTGATGTCGGCCATGTTGGGGACTTTGTTGATGTCGATGAGTATGGACGGTCGGGCGAGTCGGTAGTTGAGCAGTGGCATCAGGCTTTGGCCGCCGGCGAGGAGTTTGGCGTCGTCACCGTGGGATTGGAGTAGGTCCAGCGCGTGATCAGCTGTCTCTGCCCGGACGAAGTCGAACGGTGGCGGCTTCACCGCGAGACGACCGGGAATCGTGAAGTGAGCATGAGATCACTATGACAAAGTGTGGGATCGTCTCGCTCTACGTGGT
>NZ_BCWW01000034.1 GCF_001894785.1 Rhodococcoides fascians NBRC 12155 = LMG 3623 | reverse complement strand
CAGGCCCGCTACGGTGGGGGCTTCCATGAGTGCACGGACGCTGATTTCACAGTCGAAGGTTTCCTGCACGGCGGCTACGACACGCATCGCAGAGAGCGAGTTGCCGCCCAGGTCGAAGAAGGAGTCGTCCACGCTGACTCGCGGCAGGTCGAGAACCTTCGTGAAAATGCCGGAGATAATTTCTTCAACCGGAGATGACGGCGCTCTGTGAACGCCGCTGGCGAATTGCGGCTCGGGCAACGCCCATTTGTCCAGCTTGCCGTTGACAGTTAACGGCAACTCGTCGATGACCATCACCACGGCCGGAACCATGTACGCAGGCAATCGCGCGGCAACTCGTTCGCGCAGCGCCCCACCATCGATTCCCGCAGACACCTCGGTAGGTACGACGTAGCCAATCAACTGCTTGCCGGTATCGGTATCACGGGCCACCACTGCCGCACGCTCCACTCCGGTCAAGGCAGCGAGTGTTGCTTCCACTTCACCGATTTCGATGCGGTAACCACGAATCTTCACCTGATCGTCAGAGCGACCCACATACTCCAGCTCGCCGTCGTGATTCCAACGAACCAGATCGCCGGTGCGATACATCCGCGAACCCAAAGGGCCGAGCGGACACGCGACGAATCGCGATGCCGTCAAGCCCGGCCGTCGCACATAACCGCGTGCCACACCCCGCCCCGCGACATACAACTCACCAACCACACCGATCGGAACCCGCCGCAAACCGGAATCCAACACAAACAACGCATCACCCGGCACCGGCGTACCGATAGGAGCTCCATGACCAGGCTTCATGGGCGCACTCATAGAGGCGTAAACGGTGCTTTCGGTAGGACCCGTAGGAGTTGATCATTTCTCGGCCTGAAGCCCACCGATCGACAAGTTCGGGCGAGCACGCCTCACCCCCCACAAAAATGGTCCTT
>NZ_BCWW01000033.1 GCF_001894785.1 Rhodococcoides fascians NBRC 12155 = LMG 3623 | reverse complement strand
TGTGCTGTCTTGATACATGTGGGACACGGGTGTCTCGATACATGTGAGACACGATTCTAGGCTGCGGGGCGGCGGAGTTGTCCTTGGTAGCGCTTGTCGGTGTCCAGGTGCAAGTGGCCGAGGACTTCTCCGCTGGCCGTGTAGGTGGTGATGTGGTTGCCGTCGCGCAGGACGGTCACGCGACTGTGAGCGTGGGGCCGTCCGACCGAGATCGTGTGGTCGCCGACGGAGATCACGCCGGAGCCGGAGACGGAGTGGGTGCCGACTGTGGCGTCGACCTGGGCGGGTAGGTGCTGCGGGCCGCCCAGGGTTGTTGCGCGGTTCCATGCCTGCTGCGGGGGCATGTTCACGGCACTGTGGCGGCGGTCGGTGTTGTAGAACGTCTGGTACCGATTGCACGATGTCTGCAACTCGGCGGTCGTGGCGGGCCGGGTGGGTTGGTCGGTGAGCCACTGTTTGAAGGTGCGGTGGTGGCGTTCGACTTTGCCGTTGGTCTGCGGGTGGTACGGGCTCGAGTGAATGAGCCTGGCACCGGACCCGGTGACGAACGCGCCGAACTTCGAGCGGCCCTTCGACGCGGTCGCGCAGAACGCCATTCCGTTGTCGGACAACACGATTGCCGGTACTCCATAGTCGGCGAACGCTCTGCCGATGGCGGTGATGGCACCGGCGGTGGTCTCGGCGTGGCAGACGTACGTCGCGACGAGGGTGCGGGTGCAGTCGTCGAGAACCTCGAAGACGGTGGCTTTCCCACCGCCGGCGAGTACGACTTCGGTGGCGTCGATCTGATAGCAGTCACGGGGCCGGGCGTATTGGAACCGGCGATAGGACGATTTGGGTCGCTTCTTGGGCTCCGGAGTCACCAGGCCGTGGCGGGTGAGGATGTTGTTGATGGTCGATCGGGCCGGGACCTTCCAGCCTGTGCCGGCCCAATCATGTTCGGCGGCAATCTTGGTCAGCTCGTAGCGGATGTTGTCGGCACCGTTGTCGCGGCCCAATTCGCCGCGGAGCGCGATGATGCGGGCTTCGACAGCGTCGGGGGTGCGTGCCGGGCTCGAGCGGGGCCGGCGGGAGTCGAGTTCCCACCGGCCCCGTTCTCGGATCCGGGCGGCGTGACGGTTGGCGGTACTGCGGGAGAGCCCGTGATCGGCGCAGAAGCCTGACAGGCCTCGTTCGTCGAAGACGTCGGCTCCCTCGATGATCCATGCGGTCAAGGTGGCATCGAGCAGGTTCATCCGGGCATCCGATCTGGCCATGGATTACTCCATAGCCGGTCACAGTGCCCCGCAGCATCATCACAGCCCGTGTGTCACATGTCCGTGGACATCTCGTGTCTCATATGTCCCCAGACTG
>NZ_BCWW01000032.1 GCF_001894785.1 Rhodococcoides fascians NBRC 12155 = LMG 3623 | reverse complement strand
TTTAGCCTCGATCCACTGACTGAGGTGATGTGCTGTGGTTGCTGACTGCATCGTGGGGTCGGGACTTTTTGGGCGTGTTTCGTCCGCTGGTGTACCCAGCATTTCCACGATTGTCGTTGCTCGGGCCGAATCGGCGTATCGGGTGAGGATCAGCAAGCTAGGGGCGGGCTGAATCCAATGATGTTGCGCCATAGCCGAAGCCATCCGTCGAGCCACGGCCAGTGTCGTGGTAAATGCAGTGTGGGTGCGCGTTGTGGCCGCACGAACCGGGCGGGAATGTTGACGATCTTGCGCCGTAGCGTCATCCCGCGAGCTTTCGCGTGGCGGCCGCCTGCGATGGTTCCGGCCGCGCGCAGCAGGTTGTGGGCGATCGCTGCGCACTGCACCCAGGCGGAGTTCGCGCCGAACGATCCCGACGGCATGTGCGCAAGCGGTCCGTCGATCAGATCGGAGAACACGGTCTCGATGATCGCGTGCGCTCGGTGAACGACATCGGCGGTCGTCGTCGGCAGGGTGCTGTTGGTGAAAAACGGGTGATACCGCCACACCGGAAACAATGCATCGCGGTAGCGGGCGTCTTTGACTCGCCGCACGATCAACCTCGCGGAGACAGGGTTCGCGGTGGAAGAGAAAGCGGTGAAGGCGGTTTCGGCGACTTCGGCATCGGAGATCCAGCCGCCGGTATCGGGATCTCGGACTGCTCCCGGATATCGAACTGGCGTCCATGCTGTGTCGGGAATGGAGTCGATGGCTCGTTGGACGAGTCGGTTCTTGATCAGGACGAACGAGAACTCGACGCCGGCGTTGATGCATGCGCGTACGACGCGGCTGTTGCCGTAAGCGGAGTCACCGCGGACCATGATCTTCCCGATCGCGCCGGCCATCCGGGCGGTGGTGATGGCGTGGGCGACCATCCGCGGTGCTCCGGTACCGGATCCGGCTTTGCCTGCTCGCAGGCGCATTCCGGCGATCACCGGTGCCGAGTCGGCGGTGCTGATGATCGTCGCGAGCGGGGAGAGTCCTTTGCGGAGGATCTGTTTGCCGGCGATTTTGGAGTGCCCGTAGGAGGCTCCTTGTTTGGCGTGGCCGTAGACCGGGCGCAGCAGGGAGTCGATGTCGACGAATGCGCGGTCCGCGATGCCGGGCAGGATCTCGGTGCGCTGAGCGAGGGCGACGAGGTGGTCGCGTAGGACGGATTCGAGTTGACGGTTGTGTCCGAAGGTGAACTCGCGCAGCAATGTTCCGATGGTCGAGGGTGCGTAGACGGAGTCGAAGAGGTGTTTGGTTCCGCCGGACCGCAGGAGGTCGATGTCGTCGATGCTGTCGGCACCGGCGCACATCGCCGCGATCAGCGTGGTCAACTTCGGTGCCAGGTTCGCTGCCCCCGACGTGATCTTCGGAGCGGTGATGGCCACCTTGTCCGCCGGCAGTTCGGTCAATTCGGTCTGGTCGGCGAGGGTCATGATCGGCAGCAGTCCCGCGCAGGACACGAGGTGATCGTCGTCGAACTTCGCGGAATCAGCATGGAAGGTGTGGGAAGATCGCACTGGAAGTGTCCTGTTGGTCTGGTCCGATTTGTTGTGTGAGAACTCAAATCATCCCAGCTCGGAGGGCACTTTCTTCAGTTCGACACCCCACTACCACGCAGATTCATCAGTGGATCGAGG
>NZ_BCWW01000031.1 GCF_001894785.1 Rhodococcoides fascians NBRC 12155 = LMG 3623 | reverse complement strand
ACTTGATCTATTCCCTCGGGCGAGAGCATCTCGAGTGCGGACGGGGTCTGGTTGACGGTGGTGACCTGCTCGTCTACCAGGATTCGGTGAAAGTCCGTTGCGGAGCGGGCGGCATGCTCAGGGATGATCACCAAGCGGCCGCCGTGCAGCAGAGCGCCCCACATCTCCCACACCGACACATCGAACGAGTACGAATGGAACATCGACCACACCTGATCTGGGGAATGTTTGAAAGCATGTTCCGAAGCTGCGTAGGTCTGGGTGACGTTCGTTTGTGTGATGCCGACGCCTTTGGGTGTGCCTGTCGTTCCTGAGGTGTAGATGATGTACGCGAGGAGGTCAGCATTCGGCACCGGCAACGTCGTCGTCGGCTGTTCAGCGACCTTGGGATCCTCGACATCTATCAGTGGGACCCCGGACTTACTGACGCGACCAGCGAGGCTCACCGTGGTCAAAATCGCGGCCGGCGCAGCGTCTTGTAGAACGAATGCCAGGCGCTCGTCAGGGGTGTTGATGTCGATCGGCAAGTAAGCAGAACCCAGCTTCAGCACCGAAAGTATGGCTATCACAGTGTGTTCCGAACGTGGCAGCAACAGTGCAACAACGTCCTCTACTCCCACCCCACGCCCAGCCAACAAATGAGCCAACTGCGTCGATGTGTCGTCCAACTCCTGATACGTCCACGACCGACCCTCGAACACCACCGCTATGACGTCCGGCCGCACCCTCACCTGCTCGGCGAACAACTCCGGAATCGCGGGGTCCACGATCGATTCATTTAGCACTGACCGCGCTCCGAGGGCGTCCAGCTGCGTCAGTTCTCTCTCGTCAAGCAAGTCGATTGACGCCACCGAGCGGTCCGTGCCGGCGAGCATCGTCGTGAGCACCCGCTGCCAGCGGGTAACAAGTTGTTTTACAGTTTCGGCGTCATAGACGTCGGTGCGGTACTCGACCAGACCCCCAATGCCTATGGGACGGCCGGAGTTGTCGAACCGCTCACGCAGGCTGAAAGTCAAGTCCATTCGAGCGGTCAAGGTGTCCGTGCGCTGCGGGGAAATGTCGAGACCTGGCAGAGACAGATCGGGCAGGGTGACGTTTTGCCAGGCGAACAGGATTTGGATCAACGGATGGTGAGCCTGCGTACGGACCGGATTGAGGCGCTCGACAAGCGCATCGAACGGCACATCTTGGTTCGCGAACGCGTCCAGGCTCCGCTCCCGTACCTCCTCCAACAAATCACCGAAGTTCATCTCGGCTGAAACCCGCGTACGCAACACCAGCGTGTTGACGAAAAACCCGACCATGCCGTCAAACTCGGTTCGCCCCCGCCCCGCCGTCGGCACCCCGAACGCCACATCCGCGCTCCCGCTCAAACGCGCCAACAGCACCGAAAGCGCCGCCGACATCACCATGAACGTCGTCGCATTGCGTTCCCGCGCCACAACCCGCACGAGTTCCTGCAGTTCGGCGGGCCATTCGACGACGACTTGGCCGCCCTGATGGTTGGCGACGGCGGGGTAAGGCCGGTCCGTGGGAAGCTCCAGCAGTCCCGCGTATCCAGCGAGGTTCCGCTCCCAGAAAACTGTTTGTCGACCAGATCGGGTATTAGGATCGTCGGCCTCGCCGAGGAGCTTGTGCTGCCAGATTGTGAAGTCGGCGTACTGAACGGGCAACGGCTCCCAGCCTGGCTCCGTCCGGGTGGTGCGGGCCTGATATGCGGTAGTCAGGTCGCGAACCAGCGGCGAGAGAGATGATCCGTCGGCGGCGATGTGGTGCATTGCCAGGGCCAGATGGTGTTCCGTGGTCGAGACTGCGAAAAGCCTTGCACGAAAGGGAATCTCGGTTTCTAAGTCGAAGGCGTGGCGGGTGACAATACCGACCGCCTCATCCAACTGTTGATCGGTCCAGTTGGTGGCGTCGATGACTTTGCAGGCGACAAGCCCTTCAGAGGCATCGAGAATGCACTGCTCGGGCACGCCAGCCGTAGCGGGAAACACTGTGCGAACACTCTCGTGCCGGGCTACGACATCGGCAACCGCCAGGGTCAGCGCGTCGACGTCGAGTAGACCGATTAGGCGTAGTACCAGAGGGATGTTGTATGTCGCCGATGGTCCCTCTAGCTGATGGATGAACCACAACCGACGCTGGGCGAACGACAGCGGCAACTGGGCCGGACGCGCATATGGCTCCCAGATTTGCCTGGTGCCCGACTGTCCTCCACCCACCACACGAGC
>NZ_BCWW01000030.1 GCF_001894785.1 Rhodococcoides fascians NBRC 12155 = LMG 3623 | reverse complement strand
GCCAGCCCACCGGTCAAGAGGGTCGATGGGTGGGCTGAGGATTGTGTTCGTCAGAACCTTCACAGATCGTTTGCCGAAGCCTTGCCCCTTCGGGCCAACTTATCGTGCTCGTTTGTGGAAACCGGTAACGACAGCCGGTGCGAAACTAGGCGATGGTTGGAATTACCTGTTGGTGCGGGCGCCGCCAGCTTGTCGACGCACCCTCAGGTTCATCGCATCAGAAAGGTTCGACAATGGAGTTGTCCAGCATCCCGACGCGGGAAAGTGAACGATCGTTCTGGCTGCGTGAAGCCCTCGCTGCCGAGGATGCGCAGGTTACGGAGCTTTCGGGCACCGTGAACGCCGATGTCTGCATCGTCGGTGGAGGTTTCACCGGATTGTGGACAGCCATCGAGCTCAAACAGCGTGACTCGTCCACCGAGGTTGTGGTACTCGAAGCCCAGCTGTGTGGTAGCGGCGCAAGCGGCACCAATGCCGGAATGGTCATGAACCTGTGGCCGAAGTTCGGAGCATTGAAAGCGCACGTCGGTGAGACGGAAGCGGTCAGAATCGCAGGGCAGACGTCGGACGCTATCGACGACATCGAGAAATTTGTGCGTGATCACGACTTAGTAGTCGGTTTTCAGCGTCAAGGTTGGTTGTGGGGCTCTACGGCGATAAATCAGGACGGTGCCTGGGACGAGGCGATCGAAGACTTGGGCGCGAGGAAGGGAAATCCGTTTCAGACCATCTCGGCCGAACGAGCGCAGGAGCTGGGAGGCACGGGCATCCGGGGCGGGGTGGTGGACCCGACGTCGGCGACGGTCCAGCCTGCCGCGCTTGCGCGAGGCTTGCGACGTGTAGCCCTCGAGCTGGGCGTCAAAATCTTCGAACGTACCTTTGTACATTCTATCGAGGGCATGGGTCGCCCGCTCGTGACCACCGCGAAGGGATCCGTGAAGGCTGATTCGGTGGTGCTGGCCATCAATGCATGGGCCAGCAACCTGGGTTGGATGCGCAAGGTGCTCATTACGACGGCCAGTGACAATTTGGTGACGGAGAAGCTTCCAGAACGGGTCATGGATCAGATCGGAACACCGGGCGTGGGCGTTTCCGACTCCAGGCGGTTGTTGAATTACTGGCGAACTACGTCCGATGGGCGTTTCTTGTTCGGCAAGGGAGGTGTGGGTCTCGGGTTCGGTGCGCGCGGATCGTCCTCCATGTTCGGCGAGCCGCCGAACCCGAAGCCGATGCTTCGCAACTGGAACAAGATGTTCCCCGGCTTGTCCGACCTTCGCATAGAGAACAGCTGGCGGGCCCCCGTCGAGTACTCGTTGAACTCGTTGCCGTTCTTCGTCTCCGACCAGGATCACCCACGAGTGTTCATCGCGACCGGGTACTCCGGTGATGGCGTCGGGCCGTCGCGTTTGGGAGCTCGGATCCTCGCCAGCATGGCCACCGACGCCAAGGACGAGTGGGCAGACAGCGGCCTCACCCGGATGCCGTCGGGCTGGGTTCCTCCTGAGCCTTTCCGGTTCGTCGGAGGCCAGGTCGTGCGCCGTGCCCTGATCAGTGTGGACGACGCTCAGTCCGAGGGCCGACGGCCGAACCCGGTGGCGGTCGGTCTGACCAAGTTGGATCCGACATCCTGGATCTGACAGGTGATCGGTCCGTCAGGGCCCGGCCCTGGGTGATTTCGTAGGGTTCGACCTGGGTGGTACCGGCTCGGTGTCCACGGACGGACGTGCTCATCCAACGCTTCGATGAGGTTGGGTGTGCACGACGCGACGAAGACCGGTCATCACGTATACCTGATTGCGTGATGACCGGTCTTCGTCGCGTCGGTCGTGTCGATCGATTGTGTGTCAGTCGGGTGTTGTGGTTTGGTCGCGGAGGTTGAAGGCGCGGTCGACGGATTCGACGATCTGTTGATATCCGGTGCAGCGGCAGAGGTTTCCGGAGATGGCGTCGCGGATTTCGTCTTGGGACATGTCGGTGCCGTCGTCGTAGATGGGTTTGAGGGTCATGAGGAATCCGGAGGTGCAGAAGCCGCATTGGAGTCCGTGGCAGGCGGAGAAGGATTCTTGGAGGGGGTGGAGGGTTCCGTCTTTGTCGGCGAGGCTTTCGACGGTTTGGACGATGGCGCCTTCGGTTTGGACGGCGAGGGTCATACAGGATCGGGTGGGTTCGTTGTCGACGAGTACGGTGCAGGATCCGCAGACGCCGTGTTCGCAGCCGACGCGTGTTCCTCGGAGGCCGAGGTTGTGGCGGAGGAAGTCCGAGAGGAGTGTGCGTGCTTCGACTTCGCGGGTGTAGGTCTTGCCGTTGACCTCTACTTCGATGGTGTGTTTGCTCAACGGGCGCTCCTTGCTCGGTCGGTTGCTGTGTTG
>NZ_BCWW01000029.1 GCF_001894785.1 Rhodococcoides fascians NBRC 12155 = LMG 3623 | reverse complement strand
GCCAGCCCACCCGTCAGTGACGCGACAAAGTGTCGGCAGCGGAAATGGCTCGGAGCGACGATTCCAGTCTCAGCGCCACCAAGAGTTCACCTCTTCGGGTGGATACCGACACCCCGAGCTTGTCCTCGATGGTCCGGAGGCGGTAGGACACAGTCCGTTCATGGACGTGCAGCAGTTTGGCGGCCTTCACCGCACTGCTACCCGTGTCGAAGTACGCCGTCAACGTTTCTCGTAGAACGCCGGAACGGGGATCGTGAAGGTCGAGAGGCCCCAGCTGTTGTTGGACGAAGTCCCGAGCCGCTTGAAAGTCCCGCATGAACAGCGCCTCGAGTGCAACGTCGGAATACCAGGTCAGGGCCGATTTGGTCCACCGGCCCACTCGATAGGCTCTCCACGCCTGATGGTGACTCGTACGGAAGCCGGTCAATCCGGCGTTGGGTTTGCCGAAGGACACGAACGTGTCGTTTCGCAAGCGAAGCTTGGAGGCGATACCGGATCTGATCTCTTCTTCGTTCTGCGATACAGCGAACCAGACCAGTCGAGCGCCAGATGTGCCCGCTACGTCGAGAACGTGCGTCGAGCGGAGGACTCCCGCGACGCTTTCGGTAGTTTCCAATGGGGCGTCACCCCACACGACCGCGGCGATCGAAGGATTTGCGACGGGAAACGGGATAAGGTGTGTGTCGTCGGTTTCTCCCGCAATCACCTCTCTGAGTAAGGCGCGTAGTTGCCGATCGGTCGCGTGGAAGAAAAACGAATCCCGAGCTTCCTGGTAGGCAGACACCACGGCTGTCAGCATGGTTTCGTTCCATTCGAACTGGAATTCCGCGACTCGTTCTTGCACGGTGACCTGCTCGGCCTCGTTCGGAATCAACCGGACGATTTCCGTCAACAAGACATCGAGAATGGCTGCCTGCGCGACGCGGTATGTCCGCACCAACAGGTTCAGGTCGATGCCCGCCTGCGCGACGGCCCTGGCTTCCTCCTGTGCGTCTTCCACTGCCGCAATTGCTGGTTCACTCGCTCCTCGGATGCCTTCGACCAACGAGCGCAACGCGGCCGCGATTCTACCTGTCTCGCTGACAGCGAGGGCAGGGTCGACGTCGGCGGAGAACTCCGGGAGATCGTTGCGGAGGCGACGGCGCACCAGGTCCGTCAGCTCGGGCAGCCGGTCTGCCAAAGCTTCGGCAACGAAAGTTGTCTTGTCCTCGCTGATCATTTCAGAACCTTATCCCTAGGCAGTCGGCCTCACACCCAGAGTCTTCATGTCCGGCCGCTCAGGAAGTGGCATCCCCGTCGCTTGCGGTTAACCTTGACATATGTCGATCGATAACGGGCTTCGTGACCTCGTCGACGCGGCGCACCTCAAATTGCCGGAAATTTTCTCGGAGATCCGTCAACGATTGGAATCGAGCGCTGACGCGGCTGTGCGTCGACGCTTCGGCCGCATCGAGAGTGAAGCCGTGACCGCATCTCTGAACGACGTCTTGTCGTACATTGGGGACGCCACACGAACGCGAACCAGGATGTCCAACGAGTCGCTGCGCGAGGTGCAAGCCTCGGTGCATGCCGGCGAGGCTCTACAGGAGTTGCTTCGGGAATCAAGATTGGCGCAAGCCGTGACCTGGAAGTACCTCGTCTACACAGCGTATGAAGTGATCGACGATGCGGACGTGCGCGTCGCTGTTCTGCGTCATGCCAGCGCGCGGCATTTCGAATGGAACGATCTCGTCTCGGCCGCCATCATGGAGGCCTGGCAACAGGCCAGTGCTGTGTTCGCAGTACAGAGCAATGAAAGAAAGAAGGTCGCAACGGTCGAGGCGCTCCTGGCGGGCCTGCCGGTCTCGACGGAAATCCTCAATTACCAGGTAGGTGGGACGCACCTCGCTGCATCGGTGTGGTCCGGTTCGCCCGAGGGCGCTGCTCGGGCTATTGGGTCGCACGTCGGGGTTCGTCCATTAGTCGTCACCTACCCAGAGGGCCACGGCTCGATCTGGATCCCGTGGCCTCGGCGCGTCACTCCACAGTGGACAGACTTGTCGGGGATCGTATTCGCTGGCGACGTCCGGATCGCCTACGGCGCGGTTCACTCGGGCTTGGATGGGTTCAGCACAAGCCACCGTCAGGCACTAGAAGCCAAAAGCGTTGCAAACGCGCTTGGATTGAACCGCGTCTGGTACGACGACGTGGTACTGGAGAGTCTTGCCTTACGTGACCTGGCGGCGACCGTTGATTTCGTCGAAGAAGAGTTGGGTCCGCTGGGCGGAACGAACGACAAAAAGAATGTTCTACTCGAAACGCTGCGCGAGTATTTTCTGTGCAGCGAGAATGCTGTTCTCACCGCGGAGGCGCTGGGGGTCCACCCGAGAACAGTGGCGTATCGGTTGAAGTCGGCGGAGGCCAAGCTCGGTGCGGAGGGACTGCACCGAGGTGAGTTCGCAGTAGCGCTGCGCCTGGCGGGTTTGGTGGGTTCGATGCGGGACGGAGGTTCTGGTGTCGTGGTGAGCAATCCGGGCCTGCCGGCTCCGTCGTTGTAGACGGAA
>NZ_BCWW01000028.1 GCF_001894785.1 Rhodococcoides fascians NBRC 12155 = LMG 3623 | reverse complement strand
CGTGCAGAAGAACGTCCTCGACCGCCAGCGGTGGTCGAGCCGCGAGCAACTACGGCTGGCGATCGTGACATGGATCGAGAAGACCTATCACCGCAAACGCCGTCAACGACGCCTCGGCAAGCTCACCCCGATCGAGTTTGAGACAATCAACCGGACCGCACACGCGGCCTGAATCACTCAACCCCACGAGTCAACTGAACTCGGGGCAGTCCCTAATACAAGAAACGGTTGCACATATTCGTCCTGAGTTCGATGTCAAAACTTCGTCAAGCGCGACGCTGGTGCGGCCGACTGTGACGATATTGACTTCTACGGTTACCGGGCTATCTTCTCTCACCAACTCCGAGTCGAAGTCAATGCTCAGGTGCCGAACCACGTACGAATGACCTAACGTTGGCACGGTTTGTGCGAGCAAAACCGCGCGGCACTCGTCCAATAATGTCAGGTATGCTGCGTCATTGACATGCCCGAGAGAGTCGATGTCAGACCACCTCAATTCGATCTTACGCTTCATGTCGACTACATTTCGATGACTCGTCGACCGACTCTGAATGTCGCGATCGGTTGTTCTTCGAGGCTGCGCCGAGGTGGATCCAAGCTCAGTCTGGCATCCGTTAGTATGCCCGACAATCGCGAAAGCATCTCTTTATAGTGCGTCGAATAATCACTCGGATTTGCGCGTCTGATGCCCATTAAGCTCGGCGAATGCTCTTCGGCGGGCGCGCGCTGATTCGTAGCGTTGAACCTCGACGTCGTTGAGCGGGATAACCTGCGAAACGGCGCGCGGACGGCCAGTTTCGTCAACGGCGACCATGGTAAAGTAAGAACTGTTTGTGTGCCGCCGATCGCCTGTTTCTATATGCTCAGCCTCAATTCTGATGCCAACTTCCATCGAAGTTCTGCCCGTGTAGTTGATGGAAGCGGAAAACGTTACAAGTTCGCCGACGTGAATTGGTTCTCGGAAGATGACCCGGTCGACAGATAGGGTGACCACGTATGAACGGGCGTACTGCGTCGCGCAAGCGTAGGCAACCTGGTCGAGAAGTTTCAGTAGAGCGCCGCCGTGGATGTTTCCAGAAAAGTTGCTCATGTCTGGTGTCATCAAAACCGACATGAGTAGTGACCGGGGACCGTGTTCGCGTTGGTCGCTATCATTTGTTTCGATTTTTTTCATGCGAGCCCACTAGCGCACGATTCTCGATGTACTTGACGCTCGCCCCGGTCCCAAAGAAAAGCTTTCGTTTTACGTAGTTTTTTTCTCATGGACCATGCTTTCTAGTTTTGGGCATGCAAACAGCCGCGCGAGTGGGTGCAGTTCAATCCTATACCAATTGCGGATCTCAGGGAAGCCCTACACCGCGTGGACTTTTGAGACAATCAAAGGCTGATTGGCTACTCTGTACACGGAAAGGAGCGCGGCGGAAGGGTGGTCACACAACCGAGCGTGAGTTTTTGACTTGTGCCGATGCAGCGTTGTCACGGGGCCCCACGACGGCGAACCTGCGTTGAATGACAGAATTTAGTCCATTTAATTCGATTACGTCTCGTAGAATAGTCATTTAGCGTGGCACCGGACGACGCGTCTAAGAATTTAGAGTAGCGCTCACATGCCGTCAACTGAATCAATGCGCACCTGCATGTTCGGTATCGACTTAGTAGAGTATGTTGGTAAGAAATTCTGTAAGTCACATTCCGAGAGCAATCAAACTATGATTCATTTCATGTGTCGCCTTAACCCGATCTAAAGGGCAGTTGAAAATTCTCGAAGAAAGGCAACAGTTGAGAAAAGTGTACAAGTCGGGTTCATGGAGCATCAGCCCGTTCAATCCTGCGGCATCGGCAAATCGGCCCCATTTCACTGATAGTCTGGTTGAGTCAGTCGTATCCCGTACTTTTCTCGACAAATGTTGAGGCAGGCAAAACTTACTTGATTGGTGGTTTCGACATGGAACTTCGTCACATACGATACGCTGTCGCAGTTGCGGAGGAGCAGCATTTCAGCCGAGCCGCTAAGCGCCTAGGCATTGCGCAATCGGCACTCAGCAGCCAGGTCAAAGATTTGGAGCGTGAATTGGGCGTAGTTCTTTTCGACAGAACCAGTAGGAGTTTCAAGCTTACCGATGCTGGTCGTGTTTTTTTAGACCGCGCCCATGTACTGCACAAGTCGATCGACCGCCTTATTTCCGACGTTAAAGAATGCGCGGGTAGCGAAAGGTTGCGACTGAGGGTGGGAATGAGTCAGTCGCTACCCGGTACGAATGTTGTGCAGCACATTGCGGCCTTGCTTCAAGTACTACCGGCTACTGAAGTCACTCTACTGGCGCAATCGGACAGTTTGACGATTGATTCGCTTAACAGTGGTGACCTTGATCTGGGTATCGTCCGAACGTTGCTCACTCCTGTTCGAATGCCGTTGGTTGCGAATGAGTTGTTCAAGGAAAATTTGGCATTGTTTACTTCTCGTCGGAATGCATTAGCAACGCGCACGCGGGTGGAGATGACGGACCTTGGTGGATGTGCTTTTATCGATTTTCCGGCGGGTACAGATCGCCGGACTATAATGGATGAAGTCTTTCGGAGATCAGGTGTCTGTCGTAGAGTTGTGATCGAAGCTGACTCGACTACGCTGATGTCCAAAATGATTGATTTGGATTTGGGAATAGCGTTAATGCCTGCGTCGTTATCCGCTGAGTGGCCAGAGTTAGCGGAAATTGAGGTTGCCGATGCGCCTGAAAAAGCAGTTTTTGTCGTTGCCAATAGAACAACAGGTACCTCGGTGAGCGCATTATTCTTGCAATTACTTTCTGCTAATTCGACATCCTGAGAAACATCTGAAGTGTCGAGTGAACAGGAATAGTTTGGCCATCCAGCCCAGAAGTGCGGCCCGACAGCTGAAATTCGTGAACCGTAGCGACTACGTATGGAGGAAAATTGAGATAGGAGCGGTCTCTTGGATTTAACGATATTTTCGAGTTCAAAAGTGCTTCGCGCGAATCGATACATTGTTACTATGTCTGTACTGGCAGCTGGCCCGCGCGATTTAGCGTGAAGCCAATGGTGCTGCACTTTTCTAAGGCAGTACTTTTCGACAGTATGCGACTGATTGTGTCATGTTTATGTGGTGGGGACTAGTCTCCGGCATTGAGTGCGAAGGCTAGGACGACTTCGGATACGGGTCAATGGCCTGGTTCCGCATGGTGTAAGCATTCGTACCCGGCTCCGTGGGCCACGGACCATCCGGATATTGCGCACAGAGGCGCTCGTGGGGGTTCTGATTTATTTAGGAAGTTGGAGTAACGCCCGAACTTCATAAGACGCAAGAATAGTTGCCACATAATATTTCCTTTGATGAAGGAGTGACGATCCGCTGACTTCGGTATAAGGACAAGCCAGGCAGGTCGCACCGATTTGCTTACAAGTTTGAAGTACGCCGGCACGGGCTATGAAAACCAACTGGTCCGCGTCTGTTTGTTTTCAAATCTTGATACAGAATTCATTTAGTTGCTGGGCTCCCGATTTTAGTGCTATTGGTTTTGGTCGCGGAGGTTGAAGGCGCGGTCGACGGATTCGACGATCTGTTGATATCCGGTGCAGCGGCAGAGGTTTCCGGAGATGGCGTCGCGGATTTCGTCTTGGGACATGTCGGTGCCGTCGTCGTAGATGGGTTTGAGGGTCATGAGGAATCCGGAGGTGCAGAAGCCGCATTGGAGTCCGTGGCAGGCAGAGAAGGATTCTTGGAGGGGGTGGAGGGTTCCGTCTTTGTCGGCGAGGCTTTCGACGGTTTGGACGATGGCGCCTTCGGTTTGGACGGCGAGGGTCATGCAGGATCGGGTGGGTTCGTTGTCAACGAGTACGGTGCAGGATCCGCAGACCCCGTGTTCGCAGCCGACGCGTGTTCCTCGGAGGCCGAGGTTGTGGCGGAGGAAGTCCGAGAGGAGTGTGCGTGCTTCGACTTCGCGGGTGTAGGTCTTGCCGTTGACCTCTACTTCGATGGTGTGTTTGCTCAACGGGCGCTCCTTGCTCGGTCGGTGGCTGTGTTT
>NZ_BCWW01000027.1:2500-5444 GCF_001894785.1 Rhodococcoides fascians NBRC 12155 = LMG 3623 | reverse complement strand
ATTTTGGGATGTTGTGTTCGGCGGTGTCCTACTCTCCCACACCCTGTCGAGTGCAGTACCATCGGCGCTGGAGGGCTTAGCTTCCGGGTTCGGAATGGGACCGGGCGTTTCCCCTCCGCTATGGCCGCCGTAACTCTGCGAAACAGTGTCACGAGCGGTCTCAGTCGGAGAACACATCCCCCACATACTGTCGGGGGTGGTGTTTCGTTCTTGGACCTGTATTCGGTTGTGTTACTGAACAACTCGTGTGTTGTTTCAGATATTGCACAGTGGACGCGTAGCTTCTTTGTGGTAAGTCCTCGGCCTATTAGTACCAGTCACCTGCATACATTGCTGTACTTCCAGTTCTGGCCTATCAACCCGGTGGTCTGCCGGGGGCCTTACCCCCTCGAGGGGGTGAGAAACCTCATCTTGGAACAGGCTTCCCGCTTAGATGCTTTCAGCGGTTATCCCTTCCGAACGTAGCCAACCAGCGGTGCTCCTGGTGGAACAACTGGCACACCAGAGGTTCGTCCGTCCCGGTCCTCTCGTACTAGGGACAGCCTTCCTCAAGTTTCTTACGCGCGCGGCGGATAGAGACCGAACTGTCTCACGACGTTCTAAACCCAGCTCGCGTGCCGCTTTAATGGGCGAACAGCCCAACCCTTGGGACCTACTCCAGCCCCAGGATGCGACGAGCCGACATCGAGGTGCCAAACCATCCCGTCGATATGGACTCTTGGGGAAGATCAGCCTGTTATCCCCGGGGTACCTTTTATCCGTTGAGCGACACCGCTTCCACTTGCCGGTGCCGGATCACTAGTCCCGACTTTCGTCCCTGCTCGACTTGTCAGTCTCACAGTCAAGCTCCCTTGTGCACTTGCACTCGACACCTGATTGCCAACCAGGCTGAGGGAACCTTTGGGCGCCTCCGTTACATTTTAGGAGGCAACCGCCCCAGTTAAACTACCCACCAGGCACTGTCCCTGAACCAGATCATGGTCCGAGGTTGAGGTATCCAATACGATCAGAGTGGTATTTCAACAACGACTCCACAGTAACTGGCGTCACCGCTTCACAGTCTCCCACCTATCCTACACAAACCGAACCGAACACCAATACCAAGCTGTAGTGAAGGTCCCGGGGTCTTTTCGTCCTGCCGCGCGTAACGAGCATCTTTACTCGTAATGCAATTTCGCCGAGTCTATGGTTGAGACAGCTGAGAAGTCGTTACGCCATTCGTGCAGGTCGGAACTTACCCGACAAGGAATTTCGCTACCTTAGGATGGTTATAGTTACCACCGCCGTTTACTGGGGCTTAAATTCTCAGCTTCGCTCTTACGAGCTAACCGGTCCTCTTAACCTTCCAGCACCGGGCAGGCGTCAGTCCGTATACATCGTCTTACGACTTCGCACGGACCTGTGTTTTTAGTAAACAGTCGCTTCTCACTGGTCTCTGCGGCCCACACCAGCTCACACTGCAAGAGTGATCACCGGCAGGGGCCCCCCTTCTCCCGAAGTTACGGGGGCATTTTGCCGAGTTCCTTAACCATAGTTATCTCGATCGCCTTAGTATTCTCTACCTGACCACCTGTGTCGGTTTGGGGTACGGGCCGTGTAACAACTCACTAGAGGCTTTTCTCGGCAGCATAGGATCACTGAATTCGCCTCAATCGGCTACGCATCACCTCTCAGGCTTGATGAACGGCGGATTTGCCTACCGTTCGCCCTACAGGCTTACACCAGTACAACCACTGACTGGCCCAGCTACCTTCCTGCGTCACCCCATCGCTTGGCTACTACCAGATCAGGTCCCACGCATCCACCACACGCCTCACTCTCGAAAGAGATCGGTCATATGGATTCAGGGTGGTTAGTGTCACTGATTCACCATGGGCGCGGTTACACGGGTACGGGAATATCAACCCGTTGTCCATCGGCTACGCCTGTCGGCCTCGTCTTAGGTCCCGACTCACCCTGGGCGGATTAACCTGGCCCAGGAACCCTTGGTCATTCGGCGGACGAGTTTCTCACTCGTCTTTCGCTACTCATGCCTGCATTCTCACTCGCGCAGCCTCCACACCTGGATCACTCCGATGCTTCCATGGCTGCACGACGCTCCCCTACCCACCCACACACCTGCACACAGATCCGCAGACCTGAATGGGGCTATTGTGTGAGTGCCGCAGCTTCGGTGGTGTACTTGAGCCCCGCTACATTGTCGGCGCAGGATCACTTGACCAGTGAGCTATTACGCACTCTTTCAAGGGTGGCTGCTTCTAAGCCAACCTCCTGGTTGTCTTCGCGACCCCACATCCTTTTCCACTTAGTACACGCTTAGGGACCTTAGCTGGCGATCTGGGCTGTTTCCCTCTCGACTACGAACCTTATCGCCCGCAGTCTCACTGCCACGCTCTCACTCACCGGCATTCGGAGTTTGGCTGATTTCGGTAAGCTTGTAGGCCCCCTAGACCATCCAGTAGCTCTACCTCCGGTGAGAAACACGTGACGCTGCACCTAAATGCATTTCGGGGAGAACCAGCTATCACGGAGTTTGATTGGCCTTTCACCCCTACCCACAACTCATCCCCTCAGTTTTCAACCTAAGTGGGTTCGGTCCTCCACGACGTCTTACCGTCGCTTCAACCTGGCCATGGGTAGATCACTCCGCTTCGGGTCTAGAACACGCCACTACACCACAAACGTGGATACGCCCTATTCGGACTCGCTTTCGCTACGGCTACCCCACACGGGTTAACCTCGCGACATGCCACTAACTCGCAGGCTCATTCTTCAAAAGGCACGCCATCACCAGCCATGACAAGTCATGCACCGGCTTTGACGGATTGTAAGCGCACGGTTTCAGGTACTATTTCACTCCCCTCCCGGGGTACTTTTCACCTTTCCCTCACGGTACTAGTCCGCTATCGGTCACCAGGGAGTATTCAGGCTTATCGGGTGGTCC
>NZ_BCWW01000026.1 GCF_001894785.1 Rhodococcoides fascians NBRC 12155 = LMG 3623 | reverse complement strand
CTCCGTCTACAACGACGGAGCCGGCAGGGGGTGTGGGGTGGTGGGTGTACATACGAGTAGATTGCTGGCGCATCGATGGGCGGCCCCATTCTGTCCGATCATGTCTGCATCTCGGTCGATCCTGTGCTACGCGTTCTCCTCCTCGTAATCCCGTGGTGGGAGGGACCCACATTTTATGCCCGGCCCATGTCGACTCGACATGGGCAGTGCCTCAACCTTTCGACTTCTGACATGGATAACTACTCAGAACTTTTGTCCGTTTGTTGTGTATGCACACGTAGTGTCGCTAGGTGATTCTTGACACAGCGGGGAAGAGGCGTCCTCGATCGAGCAACAGGAGCGCGAGTGTCGGAAGATACGAGACCCAAGACAGATGAACAGCCGCGGGTTGCAGGGCAGGACGAAACGGCACTCGATGTCGAGATAGCTACGCTGAGCGGATTCCGCGCCGGCGGGTTGGCCCTTGCGACCTTCGGTCCCGGGGTTGGCATGGTTACCGTTCCTGCCTTCACGTGGTTCGTCGCGGGGTCCAGCGCGTCGTTGGCCATTCTATTGGCCGCGGTAGCCACAACTTTCATTGGTTTCGCTGTGGTTCTCTATGCTCGGCGATTTGTCGGATCGGGTTCGTTGTACAGCTACATGGGTGAGATGTTCGGCCCATGGGCTCGAATTCTGACAATTGCCGGGATTTTTGCTGGATACATGTGCGCAATCGGAGGATTGATCTCAGGCGTCGGTACCTACATGGTCAGCTTCTTGATCTCTATCGGCGTGTTTAGCACCGCAAGCACATTCTTGTATGTCTGTGTTTACCTGATCGCAGGACCGGTCGCCGCCGTACTCGCTTACCGGGGACTCGACACGTCCGTGAAGGTGACGATCGCTTTGGCTGCCGTCTCCCTGCCTGCCGCCGTGGTTCTGCTGGTCGTAGCAATAGCAAACAACGGAATTGACATTTCGTCACAGCTCTCGTTCGGCGAGGTTTCCTTCTCGCAGATTTCGGGTGGAATTGCGACCGCAGCGGCATTCCTCGTGATGTTCGAAAGCAGTACCGCACTGGCCGCGGAAACCAAATCGCCACGCCGCAACATCCCGCGTGTCGTGATGGCCGTTCCCGTAGGTCTGGGTGCGCTGTTCTTGATTTGCTCGATCTTGCAGGTGTCGGCACTGAACGCGCTGCCGGAGGGCGCGATGGACGAGGCGTCGCCGCCGGCGGCACTGGCGCGTGCTGCGGGCCTGCCCGTACTTGCCGATGTGATGGATCTGGTTGTCGGACTCGGTATCTTGGTCGCAATCATCGGATTCCTTAATTACGCTCCTCGCGTTGTCGCGACGGCGGCGGCCGACACGACTCTGCCGCGCGGTCTGCAGTCCATCCATCCCAAATTCGGATCGCCCGCGCGGGCTGTCGTTGCTGTGGCACTGATCGCAACTGCTCTGCCACTCCTGCTGCTTCTGTTCTCGGGCGAATCGGCGCTGACCGTGAACGTGGCAACGACAACCCTCGTCACCTATTTCTGGACGATTCCCTACCTGCTGGTAGTTGTCGGTGCGCTCTTCATTCTGATGCGCGACAAGAACGCCGGTGGTGGCGGCATCAAGAGGATTGCTCTTGCTCTGGCCGTGATTGCTGGAGCAGTCGTGTTCGCATGGATCTTGATCTACGGTTTCACAAGCGCCACACCCGATCTCGTGGGCGCAGCGGCTTGGATTTCTGCGGTCGTCTACGTAATCCTGGTGGCAGCGCTTATCCCCGGTTGGCTGCGTCTGCGTCGCCAGGCACAGGAAGCCCGCGATTCAGGACTGCAGCGCCACTCGGCTTGATCGCGCCTTTACCTCATGCCGTGATGACAGTCGAATGCACAACATCCCCGCCCATCGGAAACGGTGGCGGGGATGTTTGCCGTACCGGTACCAGTGTCTGTGGGTGCTCCCCGTGTCCGGGTTCGAGTCGGCAGGTCGGAGGCAGTGCAAACGTACGCCCGTGTCAGGTCCGCTCTGCCGCAAGAGAATGAAACAACACTGTTCAGTTGCCTGGGGCACAACCACAATTGTCACAGCCCAAGATGTCAGCGGCGCACACGCTCGAGGAGATGCATGGTGAACTCAGCAGCAACCAAAGCGACCACCCGAGAGTGGCTCGGACTGGCTATTCTCACAGTTCCAATCCTGTTGGTTGCCATGGACATATCGGTCTTGTACCTGGCACTTCCAGCGCTGGTCGACGACCTTCGCTCATCGAATGTGCAAACGCTGTGGATCTTGGATATCTATGGGTTTTTCCTGGCCGGCCTCTTGATTACGATGGGGTCGCTCGGAGACCGGATCGGGCGACGTAAGTTGCTACTGATCGGGGCCGGGGTGTTCGGCCTTGCCTCGCTCCTGGCTGCTTTCGCCTGGACACCGATCTTGCTGGTCATTGCGCGAGCGTTTCTTGGAATCGGTGGGGCGACTTTGGCTCCGAGCACGTTGTCTTTGATCAGAAACATGTTCCATCAGCCGCATCAGCGACGAGTGGCCATTGGAGTGTGGACGGCGGGATTTTCCGGTGGTAGCGCGCTCGGGCCGGTTATCGGAGGTTTTCTTCTCGAACACTTCTGGTGGGGCTCGGTTTTCTTGATCAACGTCCCATTCATGATCATTGTGCTCGTAGCCGTCCCATGCTTGGTCCCTGAGTTCGTGGACCGCGCTGCACCACGGTTGGATCTGGTGAGTCTGGTGGTGTCGATCGTAGCCATGCTGGGTCTGGTCTTCGCTGTCAAACAAGGTGCCGAACACGGTGTCACCTTGCTGGCGGGTATCTCAGCTGTCGTCGGCCTGGTGTGCGTCGTGTGGTTCTCCAGGCGTCAACGCAAGCTTTCCGACCCCCTCATTGATATGAGTTTGTTCCAGTCGGGTGCGTTCACAGCCGCCGTGCTTGCGCAATTCATCGTCATTTTCGCTCTTGCTGGATTCAGTCTGTTCACATCGCAATATCTGCAGTTGATCTCTGGATACCGTCCATTCGAGGCCGGGGTGTGGCTGGTCATTCCGGCCGCGGCCGCGGCGGTTGGTGCGATTGTCGCGACGCCTCTCAGTCACAACTTCTCCATCCGTGCGGTCATCGTCGGCGGACTATTGTTCGTTGTCCTGGGAACGTTGGTTCTAGCGTTCGTCAAGGTGGATTCGGTTACCGGATTGTTGATACTCGGGATGTCGTTGCTGACATCTGGGGTGGGTGCTGCCGCGACTTTGAACTCGGACATAGTCCTGACGGCTGCGGCACCGGAGAAAGCAGGTACCGCTTCGGCTGTATCCGAAACCGGCGCGGAGCTTGGCGGTGCAATGGGCATTGCAATACTGGGGACGATCAGCGGGGCGATATACCGTCACACCATGGTTTCGGATATGCCGGAAGGCGTTCCGGCTGAGGTGTCGGCGTCCGCTACAAAGAACCTCGGCAGCGCGTTGTCGGCAGCTGAGACGATGCCGGCTTCGGTGGGAGAGTCGATCCGGACCCTCGCAGCTTCCGGGTTCGTGGACGGCGTGGCCTATACCGCGGCTGGGACGGCGATCGGGGTCGGGCTGTGTTCGGTGGTAATTTTCAGAATGTTGCGAGCTTCCCCAAGTGAACGAGCCGCAGTCGAGGGACCCGATGTCGAGAGTCGGTCTGGTCGCGGATGAGTCCTCGTCCGAAAGACTGTTTTCAACGCTTGAGAGGACTTTGCGGTGCGAATTGCCAACTACGGTAACAGGGCAGTAATAGTAGAAGGCCAGGTAGGAGCTGAGCGCTTCTACTACTTGGATGAACTTTCCGGAGGTCGCTTCGGATCTCGGTGCGAAGATGTCTTCGACTGTTGGGACGAGCTGACATCCTGGTACTCGCAACGCTCTATCGATGAGTCCGACGGTGCGAAGCAAGTTGATATGAACTTGTTGGGCCCTCCCTCTCCAGCTCCTCGTCAGGTGTTCGGGGTGGGTCTCAATTACCGGGATTATGTCGAATCAGCTGGAATCGAGCCGCCCGTCACACTGCCCCCGATCTTCACCAAGTACGTGTCGAGTTTCTCCGGTCCGACGAGCGCTGTTGCGATACCGCCTGGAACCACCGTCGACTGGGAGATCGAATTGGTGGTCATCGTAGGCAAAAGTGGCCGTGACATTTTGGTCGACGATGCGTGGTCGCATGTTGCGGGTGTGACGGCCGGACAGGATCTTTCGGACCGTGTTCTGCAGAACCGCGGTCCGTCGCCCCAGTCCGGTCTCGGGAAGTCTTTTCCCGGTTTTGCTCCACAAGGGCCTTGGCTGGTATCGCCGGACGAATTCGACGATCCCGACGATCTGGGTTTGCGGTGCGTGGTGAACGGTGCCACGATGCAATTGTCTCGTACCAGCCAGATGATTTATTCGGTGCCGATGATCGTCAGTGGGCTATCGAAAACAGTAGAGCTACTTCCTGGAGACGTGATTTTCACCGGGACACCGGCCGGTGTTGGATTCGCGCGGACGCCACCCAAGTTCTTGAGTGCCGGCGACACGGTTGAAAGTTGGATCGAGGGGATCGGTAACCTTCGGCAGACCTTCGTGTAGCACTGTCGATCGGTGTGAATCACCGACGTTCGTTGTACTCTCACACCATGGCCGCGCGATTGACGGTGGGCGACCTTGTCGCCATGAGGCAGCTGGCCTGCGAGGTGTTGGCAGGTCGAGGCGGCTTGGACCGGCCCATCATATGGGCTCATTCATGCGAACTTGAAGATCCATGGAACTGGGTCGCCACGGATGAACTATTGATGACTACAGGAATGTGTGTTCCTGCCGGTGAGGCGAAGCAAGAAGAATTCGTGGTGTATTTGAACGCCGCGCGCCTTGCTGGTATCGCGATCGGCGATGACCTTCAAGCACCTCCGCTGACTGCTCGCATGC
Organism: Rhodococcoides fascians NBRC 12155 = LMG 3623; assembly: GCF_001894785.1. GTDB lineage: Bacteria > Actinomycetota > Actinomycetes > Mycobacteriales > Mycobacteriaceae > Rhodococcoides > Rhodococcoides fascians. The sequence continues at coordinate 11,140 of NZ_BCWW01000026.1, read as the reverse complement.
TCGAACGTGCCGATGAGTTGGACTTCCCCATCATCTCCGTCGCACACGCGACGCCGTTTTCCGCGATCGGACGGACTGTCGCTGTCGCTGCGCAGAGCGACCAGATTCGCAGGATTGCTCGGCTGAGCAGGTTGTACGAAGTCGCACGGTCATCCAATTCTGGTGACGAAAAATTGCTCGAGCGACTGTCCAAAGAGCTGGGGCACCGCTTGCATGTCGTCGACGTGGACTACGGGACCGAACCGTTACCGACCACTGCTCCGTTACCAGAGGAGACGATTCGGTCGCTGCGTGAACAGGTCCAGGATCCGACGCCTCGTTCTGTCGTTCGCATCACGGTTGTGACGGGCGGAGTTCTGCGCGCTACCGCCTTCGCTTTGGCCACTCATCGTCGGTGCATGTTGGTGGCGGAGGGCCCGTCCGAAGTTGATCTCGACGCATTCGTTCTACTTCATGCCCAGGGCCTTGTGGGTATTGAGGTCGAACGCGCGACGAGAGAGAGGGAGCAGAGCGATGAAACCGAGTCGGATTTGTTCGGTCAGATAATCGACGGATCGATCGGTGTGGATGTTGCTCAGCCCAGACTCGATCAGATCTGGTGCACCCGCGAGTCGTGGGTTGTCCTAGGCTTCGATCGTCGTTTCCTGCGGACCTGTCGAACGATCCTGGGTGACCACGCAATTCCGAAGATGACCGGCGGGATTGGGGAGGAAGGTTATTGCGTGGTCTCGCAGGTCGATATGGACACGGTGACGGATCTGCTATCGACGTCGGTGGAAGCCATGGGTGCGTCCGCAACGACTGCGAGTCTTCAGCGCCTCCCGGATAGCGTCCGCCAGGCGCGTTGGGCGTTGCAAGCCGCGCGTGCCAATGGCGGGGGAGTAGCCGAATATTCCACTGCAGCGCCCTTGTTTCTACCTCGCACCATCTCAGAAGCTCAGTTCGCCACCCGAGAAATTCTCGGTGACCTTCTCGACCACGACATGAGAAACAACTCGCAGCTGGTTGATACGCTGGAAACCTTCCTGACTCTCAACCGAAGCTGGTCCGCTGCGGCGGAGCGTCTAGTCGTTCACCGCCAGACGCTTGCCTACCGGTTGAAGAAGATCGAAGAGATTTCAGGACGGAGTACGAAGGACTCAGCTGACATAGCGACTCTCTGGATGGCATTGATTTCGCGCAGAATTGCTATGGACGGGTCCGAGCGCTGAACGCGCCGATCAACCCCAACGTTCACGCTGCGCGCGCACCGTGTGCTGGTACGTCGTTCAAACTAAGTGGTCTTTAGTACTTGAGTACAGCTGTAGACAAAAGTTCCTACTACAGTCCAGCGACACTGATCGCATGGTCCGGATAGCATCAGAACATCACCTTGCGCGCGCCGATCAACGGCACCCCTCATCGAAGGACCCGAATTGTATGGACAAATTCAGCGTTATCAATGAGTCGCCTGCGTCGCGGTTTCATCGAAAGTTGTTGGCCGCCTGCTGCGGTGGACCATTCCTCGACGGATATGTCCTTAGCATCATCGGCCTGGCTCTGGTGGGGATCAAAGCGGAACTGAAACCTAGCAGTACGGAGATCGGTCTGATCGGCGCGGCTTCGTTGATCGGTATCTTCTTCGGAGCCACTGTTTTCGGCTCCCTGACCGATCGCATCGGGCGGGAGAAAATGTACGCGCTCGATCTGACCGTGCTGGTCGTTGGTTGTGCCCTGTGCGTGTTCGTGCAGGAGGCCTGGCAACTGATCGTCCTGCGGTTCGTCATCGGGCTCGCTGTGGGCGCGGATTACCCAATTGCAACGTCGCTGCTCACTGAATTCACGCCGGCGAAGAAGCGTGGATTCATGATCGGGCTGACAGGTGTGAGCTGGTCGCTGGGCGCCGCTGTCGCATACCTGGTCGGTGCAGGCATCGTCAGCGCCTCGGGTGGTCACGAACAGTGGCGCTGGATGCTCGGTACCGCTGCTGTACTGGGCTTCGGTGTCGTTCTTGCTCGGCGGGGCATCCCCGAGTCGCCTCGCTGGTTGGCGGACAGGGGTCGGATTGCCGAGGCAGAAGACGTTGTCTTCAAAATATACGGCACACGTATCGACCTGTCGGACGCCGACGCGGGTAGCGTTTCCTCGCAGAAACCGAAAACGGCCTTCCTGGCAATTGTCCGCGGTGGATACCTGAAGCGAACCGTTATGTGCGGGACGCTTTACCTAGCGCAGATCACTCCGCAGTATGCGTTGTTGACGTTTTTGCCCGTCATCCTTGCCGGCTTCGCGATTTCGGACGCTGGATCTGCTGGATTGATCGTGGAGACGGCAATCATCGTTCTGTTTGCACTCGGGTGCATTCCGGCTCTGCGATGGGTGGAAACCTTCGGGCGTCGGAAGATGGGAATCGTTCCGTTCGGCATCATGGCTGTGCCGCTGCTGGCGCTGTGGATCTTCCCGGAGGGGCCGGTCTGGTTCGTTGTCCTCGCGTTCTGCGTGTACGCGTTCGCTTCGGGTGGTCCGAGCATCCTGGAATGGATCTACCCCAACGAGCTCTTTCCAACCGCAATTCGTGCCACCGCTGTAGGTGTAGCCGTCGGAATCAGCCGAATCGGCGCAGCCACAGGCACTTACCTATTGCCGATCAGCATTGAGAAGTTCGGTGTCGGCCCCACGATGGGACTTGGCGCTGCGCTTACCCTCATTGGGTTCGCAGTGTGCTTTGCGTGGGCACCGGAGACTGCCGGTAGGTCCTTGGCCCAGACGTCGTCGTTGGCACTCGCAGCCGGGTCGACGACGAAATCTACACAGATGCAGAAATGACGAACTTGATTACCAGCGACAACAAGGAGAGCATCATGGCTAATTACTCACAGAACTCTGAGCCAGGCTTCGTCAACGGCGAAGTGTCCTTCTGGATGCGCAGCAGTACTCGAACCCCGCGTCCGCCGCTGACGGGCGACGTCTCGGTCGACGTCGCCATCGTCGGTGGTGGGCTGACCGGATTATGGACAGCCTATTATCTGAAGAAGGCAAACCCGGGCCTGGACATTGCGATCATCGAGCGCGAATTCGCGGGGTTCGGGGCTTCCGGGCGCAATGGTGGCTGGATGAGCGCGGAACCTGCGGGCCAATTCCGGCGGTACGCGAAGTCCGGCGGCGTTCAAGGTGCACAGGACCTCCAACGCGAAATGTTCGGTGCGGTGACTGAATCGGTCGCCGTAGCCCGGAGTGAGGGTTTCGACGAGGACTTAAAACACGACGGTCTCATTCATGTCGCTACCAACGCCGCCCAGCTTGCTCGGAACCGTCACCACGTTGCAGAGATGAAGAAACAGGGCTGGGGCGAAAACGATGTGTACGAGCTCGGCCCGACGGAACTGGCCGAAAGGATACGTGTCGAGGGTGCTCTCGGCGGATACTGGACACCCCACTGTGCTCGCGTACACCCCGCGAAATACACGCTGGGCCTGAGCCGAGTGGTCGAAGCACTGGGGGTCACGATTTATGAATCGACCACGGCCTCGAGCGTCGAGGCACATCGTGTCACGACTGATCGTGGAACGGTCACTGCGAAGTACATCGTCGAAGCGCTCGAAGGATACACGCTGTCGCTCAAGGGCAAAGCCCGCAAGTTGCTGCCGATGAACAGCAGCATGGTCATCACCGAACCTTTGTCTCATTCCCAGCTCGAAGAGGTGGGTTGGCATGGGGCCGAGCTCGTGGGTGACCAGGCCCATAGCTTCACCTACATGCATCGCACGCACGACGGCAGGATCGCGATCGGTGGGCGAGGTGTTCCGTACAACTTCCGATCCAAGTTCGACCGCAACGGTCGCACCGCGGAAGCGGCTGTCCTGCAGCTGAAGCAACGTCTCGGCGAACTGTTCCCAAGTCTGTCCGGCGTCAGTCTCGAGCAGTCCTGGTCGGGAGTGCTCGGCGCTCCCCGCGACTGGTGTGCGTCGGTGAACTTCGACCGTGAGACTGGTATTCTCAGTGCCGGAGGATATGTCGGCCACGGTCTGTCGGGTACGAATGTCGCGGGCCGCACCCTGCGTGACCTCATAGTCGGTGACGATACTGAGCTCACCAGGCTTCCGTGGGTCGGCCGACGAGCGCGCAATTGGGAGGTCGAACCTATTCGATGGGTCGGCGCCACTGCGCTTTACGCGGCATACCGCTTCGCCGATCGCCGGGAATACGCATCGATGGATTCACGGACCCATTGGACAGCCCGTACGGCGGATATGTTGTCCGGTCGCTGAATTCGCGGGTAAAAAAGTAAGGTCTTGATCATGTCGAATCAGAACGAACGTCAGTTGCTCGACCGAGTGCAGGCCGGGCTCGGCATCGGAGGTTTATGGGAACCCCTGACACCGGCGCGCACTATCGAAGTGCAGGATCCGGCAACCGGTCAGGTTGTGAAGTCCATTTCCGACGCGAGCGTCGACGACGCTATTCGCGCCCTTGACGCAGCCGTTGCAGCACAAAATGATTGGGGCAACACTCCCAGTCGTGAACGTTCAGACATCCTGCGTCGAGCCTTCGATCTGCTCATCGAGCGGAAAGAAGACTTCGCGCTGCTCATGAGCATCGAGATGGGTAAGCCCATCGCTGAGGCCCGGGGTGAAGTGCTGTACGGCGGTGAATTTCTTCGGTGGTTCTCGGAAGAAGCAGTACGGGTCAGAGGTGACTATCGCCCCAATCCGGAAGGTACGGGGACGGTTGTGGTGTCACACCTGCCGGTTGGTCCAACCTACTTCATCACTCCGTGGAACTTTCCTCTCGCGATGGCTACCCGCAAGATTGCGCCGGCGCTAGCGGCTGGATGCACCGTCGTGATCAAACCTGCGGACCTTACACCGTTGACCACAATCTTTTTCGCGCAATTGCTCGAGGAGGCCGGGCTGCCGCCCGGTGTTGTGAATGTGGTGCCAACTTCCGACGCTCCAGCACAGTCGAAGGCCCTTCTTGGCGATCCCCGGTTGCGCAAGCTCAGTTTCACCGGTTCGACGCCGGTCGGAGTCAAACTCATGGAGGCCGCGGCCAAGAATGTGTTGCGCACGTCGATGGAGCTCGGAGGCAACGCTCCGTTCATCGTTTTCGAGGACGCGGACCTCGATCGCGCCGTAGACGGCGCGATGCTCGCTAAATTCCGCAACGTGGGGCAGGCCTGCACTGCGGCCAACCGAATCGTCGTGCACGAGGACGTCGCGGACGAATTTGTTCGAATGGTCGGTGCACGTGTCGCAGCCATGTCGGTCGGTCGCGGAGCGGACGAGTCGCACGATATAGGGGCACTCATCAACAAGAGGGCCGTCGACAATGCATCCCGTCTCGTTTCCGATGCTGTCGAGCTTGGAGCAACGATCGTGACCGGCGGCAAGGCCATCGAGGGGGCAGGGCACTTCTTCGAGCCGACGGTCATCGACCACGTAGATCCGCGGGCAGCCATGATGAACGAAGAAATCTTCGGGCCGGTCCTTGGCGTTAGTCGTTTTTCAACTGAGGCCGAAGCGATCCAGATTGCAAACAATACCGAATATGGCCTCGTCAGCTATGTGTTCACCGAAAACATCCACCGAGGTCATCGAATGATTGCGAGGCTCGAAACTGGAATGATGGGCTTGAACACCGGCATGGTGTCAAACGCCGCAGCACCGTTCGGTGGTGTCAAGCAGTCCGGAATTGGTCGTGAAGGTGGCTTCCAAGGCATACAGGAATTCCTTTCCAGCAAATACACGATGATCCCGCAGTAATGCTGGCCGTCATCGAGCGAACCAGAAAGAAGTCATGGACGAAAATAGTCTTATCGCAATCGATTTCGACGCCATCGAGTGGCCGGATTACGATCCCGTATCACCGGAGCGGGTGACTCGTGGACAACCGTCGACGTCGACAGTCACATTCGATTCACCCGAGAATCGAATGGGGCTATGGAGGGTGACACCCGGGGCTTTCACCACCGATCACGCCGGTTACATCGAGTTCGTGCACATCATCAGTGGATCAGGTCGCCTGGTGGGCGACGACGGAACGGTGCGAGAGCTGCGGGCGGGGACGACGTCGATCATGCCGGAAGGATGGAAGGGTCGTTGGGAGGTTGATTCGACCATGACCAAGGTGTTCACGATCGCGACGGTGTGACGCTACAATTTCGCTGGTGTCATGCCGTCCGAAGTTCGCCAGCCGGCCGGCGATCTTGACTCTGCCGTCTCTTGACACGCATGCGCTCCAGGGGGGGGCGACCGTGCCGATAATGGGCCAACGCTTTTGGACGCGGAGTACGCACGGACGAGTACATACATGTCGATGCTCGATAGCTGCTCTCTGTGTTGTCCGAGGGTTTCCACTTGCAGGAGATGGAGCGACACGATTCGTCTTCGCCGGCCGAGGAATGGGCTGTGGGAGGCAGTACCGGTACGGTAGGAACAGCGCAACTATAAGGGGTCTTCCTGTTCGGATTGTGACAGAACTCGTTTGACAGCCGAAGGTGCGATACGTTCATGCTCCTCAGTAATTAGGCGACTCTGGTGTCGGGGGTCCCTGTGGTTTCTGTCAAGCTGCGTGAGCTGCGGGCGGTTGGTGAGGGGTCTTGTTCTTGAGCATGGCGAATTGGACGTCGCATCGGCGTCGAGTGAGGCAGATGAGGGCTGCGTTGTGTTTCTTGCCTTCGGCTCGTTTTCGGTCGTAGTAGGCGCGACTGGTGGGGTCGTGCAGTGCGGCGAAGGCCGAAAGGAACAACGCGCGTTTGTGTTTGCGGTTTCCTGATCTCGCGGGGTGTTCTCCGCGGATCGAGGTGCCGGATTGGTGGGTCACGGGTGTTATGCCGGCGTAGGCAGCGAGGTGTCCGGCTGATTTGAATGCTGATCCGTCACCGACTTCGAGAAGAATGCGTGCTGCAGTCCTGATTTCGACGCTGGGCATCGAGATCACCGGCCGAGGAAAGAGGGTGGGCATCGAGCATCCTCTCCACGTCTGCACCGATTGTTTGCGTTGTTGCAGCGTCTCTTTGAGCGAGTCCGGTAGTTTGGGTAAGACAGTCTCGGCAGCCGCAGACCCGGGCGCTACTGCCGTGTGAGATTCGAGTGCGTCGTAGATTTCCGCAACCAGGTTCGCTCCATCCTGGGTGCGTTCTTGGCTGCGATGGCAGTCAGGTTGCGCTTGCCGGCAGTGCGGATTCCGGCAGTGCGAATTCCGGCAGGGCCACCGCAGCGAGTGAGGATTTCGAGCACGGCGGGGTGGTCACACGCGGCCCGAGGACCCGTTCGAGCGCGGGGTGAATGCCGGTCAGCAGTCCGCGGATTCGGTTGCTGATGGGGGTTGCTTGGCCGGCGAGATCATCATCGAAACCGATCAGCACATCGAGCTCGGCGAGTGTGTCATCACCGGTATCTACTCGCCGAAGCGTGTAAGGCATGGGCCTGGCTGTGTCGGCGATGGTGAACGCATCACGCGCGTCGGTCTTCGCCTGCCCCTGGATACAGATATGCGATTCGACGCATCGACAGTCCCGGTAGGTACACGATCTGGTGCCCGCAGGAGCGGGCGACGGTGACCGGAAGCGCGCCGGTCGTGTTGGGCTGATCGACGACGATCAGCAGCGGTCCGTGTGTGGCGAGGCGGTCGAACACTGTTCGTAGACGGGCCTCGTCATTGGGTAGCGCTTTGTCGCACGGACGGGTGCCGTCGACAGCGAGGCCGATGGCGTGATGTTCGGTTTTTTCCCACGTCGATGCCGCAGAACACGGTAACTCGTGTCCGTGGAGCAGTCCTCAGTCCGGTCCTGCCGGTCGCCGATCCGACGTCGACACCCGACACCCACGTTATGAAGATACCTGCTCACGATCAGCGGCCCTGTCCCTATCAGCGGTCCGTCGACGCCACCACACCCGGCGACACCACCCCCCGGATCATCAATAACAGGGGCAAGAAGTCACACCGAGTCTGGCGACCGTAGCCCTTGGTTCCAATGACCGTGTAAAAGATAGCTGGGCGAACCTGGCACCGAAACTTACGTCGTTGAACGCGGCAATGCGCGCCGGTGCCGACCGTAGCGAGGACATCGACCTCCGCCGGTCTGGCGTATGTAGCACCGCTTCAGATCCATGTACGGGCCGTCGACCGCGAGAAGGCTGTTGCGTAAGTCCACCTTCGGCCACATTCGCCAAATCGAATCCGATCTCCGCGAACATCTCGCAGGACACGCCGACCCTCTTCCGCGCAGTGGCATCAAGGACCTGCGCCAGCACCTGAAGCGCGCGGACATCGTGGTCGCCGCAGCGGGATCAGCAGCGCTCATCACGGCAGCCTCACTCAAGCCCACCGCAGTAGTTCTTGACGTCGGCATCACACGCACGGAGAACGGTCTAGTCGGCGATGTGCCCCCGACGTCCGCGACAAGGTGTCCGCTGTCGCTCCGATGCCCGGTGGAGTCGGACCGCGCACACGCGCAATGCTGATCGACAAAGTCGTGGAAGCAGCCGAGTGCGCAGCACGGAGATGACGTGCTGTTTCGCTCATGGCGTATGTGCGAATGCCGGCACCTTCGAACCGGTCGATGATGCGGGCAATCTATGTTGAGTGTCTCCCGCGAACGGGGCCACATTCCGATATGTAGTCACGGTGTCAGCTAGGCATGGAGAAGCTCACCCCAGGTGTTTGCGTATCGGCGTTCTGGGGTGGTTTCCCGTTTTGCGAGCTCTAATGTTTGAAGTCGGGCAGGCGATGACTTCAGCAGGCATTGGCTGGACTCGAGCGGTCTTGCCGTTCGATGGGACTGCTCACGAGTGAGGACTTGCGGGCTTGGCGATCGACGGACCGCTCGCGCACTGCCATCCTCAATCAGCGCTGTGGGGCTTCGCCGCGCGGAGAAGAACGCGCGCGTCGCCAACTATGGTCCACCGATTCGGACGGACTGCGATTGACTGCGTTCGTCACCAACACCGTCGGCGGTCAGATCCAGGATCTCGAACTTCAGTACCGTCGGCGCGCCCGCTGCGAAGACCGCATCCGGACCGCCAAGGACACTGGTCTGACCAACTTCCCGTTGCACGGGGCCGATCAGAACCGCATCTGGTTGCCGATAGTGTAGCTCGTTCTCGACGTGGTGGCGTGGACCCAGATGCTTGGCTTCACCTACCACGACGCCCGTCGATGGGAACCCAAAGGTTCTCGCCTGCGGGTATTCCCGGTTGCCGGACGAATCGCTACTCATGCACGCCGCAACCATCTACGCCTGTCGAAGAACGCGCCGTGGTCAACGTTGATTGTCACTGCACTGGCGGGTTTGGCGGGATTACCGCGCCCGCCTGACCGTACGTCACCCGACCGCACGATCCGGATAGAACCTCCATCTCGGACCGTGGACCCGAGCGTCCGATCGATTGACATCGGCAACTCTGCCCTGCCCGTTTACGAGATCGCGGTAAAACCACGATCGAGAGCGGGATCAGGCCGAGACGTCAGCAGGAAGAATCATCGCGGCTAGTGGGGCCGACGGCTCTGGCACGGGTCAGATGGGTCATCCGTCGCTGTACTGTGCGGGATATAGGCGCGCCGTGGCCTCCGGTGTGGTCTCGTACGGGGCGTTCGATCGGAGCCGGCAATCGCAGTCGAAACAGCAAGTGGGTTAGCCAGGGTGAGATCAACGTATTCTTAACAAACCGACGGTCAGTTCTAGACATAGCTGACATCGGTCTTTGCGACCCGCAGTGGGAGACTGGACAGGTGAGATTCAACAACAGCGTCGCGCTCGGGATTCCAGCCGTTTGGTCCGACAATGAGTTGTGGTCGGCTGACCGGCCGGACACTCCAGGTCTGGTGGACCGATTCGGGCGACGGGGAAAGGACCTTCGCATATCCATCACCGAAAAGTGTTCGCTGCGATGTACCTATTGCATGCCCGAGGAAGGCTTGGCCCCGATACCAGCGCGGAATCTGCTCGCGCCCGTTGAGATCGCCCGGATTGTCGAGATTGCAGTTCGAAAACTAGGAATCGAGGAGGTTCGGTTCACGGGTGGTGAGCCTCTCATGCGGGCGGACCTGGCCGAGATCGTTCGTCGTTGCGCACAACAAGTGCCGGGTGTTCCATTATCGATGACTACCAACGCAATAGGTCTACGGCACCGTGCCGCAGAACTCGCAGATGCAGGTCTCGACCGAATCAATGTTTCATTGGACACGTTGGATAGAGAACACTTCGCGCGACTGACAAGGCGCGACCGGTTGCCGTCGGTCTTGGCCGGAATTCGTGCCGCTGTCGCGGCGGGTTTGAGCCCGATCAAGGTCAACGCAGTCTTGATGCCGGAGACCCTTGACGGCGCGGTCGACCTTCTCAGGTGGTGTTTGAACGAGCGTGTGTCGCTGAGGTTCATCGAGCAGATGCCGCTCGATGCGGACCACGCTTGGACTAGAACGGACATGGTCGATGCTCAAGCGCTGCTCTCAGTATTGTCCGAGAGTTTCCACTTGCAAGAATTGGAACGAGATGATCCGTCTTCGCCAGCCGAGGAATGGTCTGTGGGAGGTAGCACCGGTACGGTAGGAATCATCGCATCCGTGACGCGGTCTTTCTGTTCGGATTGTGACAGAACGCGTTTGACGGCCGAAGGGACGATACGTTCATGTCTCTTCAGTGATCAGGAGACTGATGTCCGAGGGTTGTTGAGGTCCGGCGCGTCTGACGACGAGATTGCGCAAGTATGGCGAAACGCAATGTGGAACAAGTCGGCAGGTCATGGAATCGATGCTGAGGGCTTCGTTCCGCCCGAAAGGAGTATGGGTGGAATCGGTGGTTGAAGCCCGCTATTTCGCAGGTGCAGCCGACGCGGCCAGTGGCAGACGCGAACAATATGTTCTCGGTGAGGGCGCGCCACAGTGGGCTCACCTGCTGCCGCGATAATTGGCCGGAATGGTCCAGCGGTCGCGGCCGTGCTCAGGGTTTCGGCCTTCTTGCTAACTAATGAGTTCACGAGGAATCCGGCAGCGGAGATCGGTGCGCTAGTGGATGTACTACCGCCGTTCGCCGGAGGATGACAGCGGAGTTCGACTCGGTGAGAATATTGGGAGGCCCTGGTCGGAAGAGACGACCCCGACGCAGACAGCCTGCAGCAGGAATACTCGGCGCAGACTGTCCGGAGCGTCGGCGATGTAAGCC
>NZ_BCWW01000025.1 GCF_001894785.1 Rhodococcoides fascians NBRC 12155 = LMG 3623 | reverse complement strand
TCCAGCACAGGCAGTCGACGGCGACACCACCACTGCATCCCCCGCCGCCGCACCCGCACCCCGCACCCCCAAAACCCCCGCACCCGACAACGACGAAGCACTCGACCTCGTCAAACTCGCCCGCACCTCCCGCAACAACAAAACCGGCGACACCACCACCTTCGACACCGCCGCCGCTCCAGCATGGATCCCCACCATCATCGCCGTACTCGCCGCACTCATCAGCGTCTTCGCCGCCGGATACACCGCAGGAACAAACCGACAATGACGCAGTCGATGCTGACCAGCGCGCAGCGGTGGCACGCCCAGAACTGTTGCAGCGCAACATAGGTCGTTAGTTCACGCCGACCGCGCCTGGCCGGCTTCAGCCGCCGACCAGCGGGTTGGTTACAAGTTCATCATGTCGCCGCGGGCGCGTCCCGTCTGGGGGCGCGCCCGCGGTGCGCATTGGTGGTGCTCGGTCCTCGGTTGTCCCGCATGGGGTTCAGGGTCATCGGTCTCAGTCGGGCACGTACCCGTAGCCTCGGACTGCCGTGTGCCAGGAAGTGTGTTGTGCCGCGGCGCGTGAATGCGATTTTCAGAGGTGTTCTGGGTCTATCCGGGTGAGATAGTTCGCTCCGATGCGCCGCCGCCCATTTTCCGTAGTCCAGGACAAGCCATTGAGGTCGGTTTGGTGTCAACTGCCTTCAGTCCGGTTCGGCAGGCAAGGCTACCCGAAGTTAGGGTCGGATTGGAAATTCAAATATCGACTGTCACTACTGAAGCCAACAAAAGTCGATACTGTTTTGTCAGCTTAGAACACAGGGCAGCGAGCTTCGGATTCGGCAGAGTAGTGCGTATGCTGCTCAAGGAGAAAAAGTTATGAAGCTTCCATCTTTACAGTACGTCGCTCCGCGGTCCATCTCCGAGGCGTGCCAGCTACTGGCGGACGACGACGACGCCAAGGTCTTGGCCGGGGGGCAAAGTCTCATGCCTCTCTTGGCGATTCGTTTGGCGTCCCCTACAACGGTTGTCGACATCGGAAATGTAGAAGGCCTACGGGACATCGAGCAAGTTGGTTCGTATGTGAAGTTTGGCGCACTTGTTACGCACGAGGCAGTAATCGATAGTCCTTTGGTGCAAGAGAGCATGCCTTTCGTTGCCGAGGCCGGGCACTTCATCGCGCACGCGCAAATCAGGTCCCGCGGTACGCTCGGCGGTTCCATCGCCCACGGTGACGGAGCCGGGGAATGGCCTTTGATGCTCCTCACCATGGACGGAATGGTGGAGGTCGAGAGCGTCAGAGGTCGCCGGACGGTCGAGGCGGACGATCTTTTCGTCGGTCCTTATATGACTTCAATGTCGGCCGACGAGATCATTACGGATGTGTGGATTCCGCAGAGGACCACTGGTTGGAGTTTCCAAGAAGTCGCGCGTCGTATCGGAGACTACGGGCTCGCCATTATCGGTTGCGCGCTCGACTTCGAGGATGAAGTGGTGTCGGCGGCCAGAATTACGGTGGGTGCCGCGGCGGGCTCGGTTCAGCGCATTCCCGCGGCCGAGGAAGCTGTTGTAGGACTAGAGGTAAACAGTGATCTCGCCGTAACTGCAGGTGCCGCCGCGGCGGAGAGCCTTAACTTCATATCGGATATTCATGGCTCGACCGAATACCGACGTCATCTCGTTCGATCACTGGTCGAACGCGCAATCAACCAAGCTGGGGGTCGACGATGAGCGCTAACGAATTAGACAACTCAGTGGGCGCTCGGCACCCGCAGAGCCGGGTCGACGTGTCGACGACCGTGAACGGTCGCACCCGCTCCGGGACGGTGAACAGCCGTGACACACTCGCTGATTACCTCCGGACCGACCTCGCCATGACCGGTACCAAACTGGGATGCGAACACGGTGTTTGCGGTGCCTGCACGATTCTGGTGGACGACAGTCCCGCTCGGTCGTGCCTGATGTTGGCTCCACAGGCTGATGGCAAGGAAATTCGGACAGTCGAGTCTCTGGACTCCGCTGGTCGTCTGAATGCATTGCAACTCGCGTTTCAGAAACACCATGCTCTTCAATGTGGCTTCTGTACTGCAGGATTTCTGATGTCGGCCACTGCATTGCTGGAGCGAGATCCAACTCCCGGTAGGGGCGATATCGTCGAAGCCCTATCAGGAAATTTGTGTAGGTGTACGGGCTACGAAACCATTGTCGATGCTGTTCTCGAAGTATCGGAAGCCAATTCACGAGGGGCAGCAGCGACAGTGGAACCCGGTTCCCCGGTTGAAGGTTCGGTCGTAGCGGACAAAGAAGGCGGCGCAAAATGAGCTTCAAACATCACGATTCTCCGCCGATCACGAGAAAGCTGATCGGTCAACGGGTTTTGCGGTCGGAGGACAAACGACTTGTCACCGGACGGGGTAAGTACCTGGCCGATTTGGTCTTTCCAGGTGAGCTCCACGTCGCCTTCGTGCGCAGTCCACTGGCCCACGCCCGAATCACCAATATCGACACAACCGAAGCTCAGGCAGCTGAAGGTGTTCACTTGGTCTGGACGGGCGCCGATGCCGCGGAGTACTGCGTGGGCATGGAGGCACAATTCAACGCGGACGGTTGCATGCCGATGACCATGCCCCTCATGGCTCGGGAGGTAGTTCGGTACGGCGGGGAGCCAATCGCGCTGGTGGTGGCAGACACCCGCGCTCTGGCCGAGGATGCTTGCGATCTGATTTCGATCGATTTCGAGGACTTGGACGTTGTGCTCGACCCTCGGAAGTCCATTCTGGGCGGGCCAACCGCCAACGGCGAACGCCCGGACAACGTAGCTCTGCGCGGTCGCGGCAGCTACGGAAACGCAGGCGCAGCCTTCGCAGAAGCCGACCACGTCGTCTCTGCGGTTTACCACCCGGGCCGGGTTTCTGCTGCCCCGATGGAAACGCGAGGCGTCATTGCCTCATACAACTGGTCCACGGACAAGCTCAAGGTGTGGTCGAGCACCCAGATGCCGCACTTCTTGAAGCTGACCATGAAACTGTATTTGGGGTTCACGGAGTCGCGCACGGAAATCATTGTTCCGGACACCGGTGGCGGATTCGGCATGAAAGCACACGTTTTCCCCGAAGAACTTCTTGTTCCGCTTCTGGCTCGTCAACTGGGTGTTCCGGTCAAATGGGTGGAGGATCGTCGTGAAAATTTACTCGCGGGGTCGCACGCCCATGAACAGTTCGTCAGCATTTCTTACGCTGTGAGCAATGATGGGATCATCAGCGGCGTCCGCACACACGCTCTCGTCGATGGTGGTGCGTACCATTCACTGCCGCAGACAATGGCGGTCGAAGCATGGTGCACCGCCGTTGTGACCCCTACTGGCGTCTACGACATACCGGCAACGGAATACATCTACGAAGGTGCAGTTACCAACAAGGGTGCGATGGGCGCGTATCGCGGTGTGGGATACATGGCCGGGACGTTGGCGCGTGAGGCATTAATCGACGATGTTGCGAGGTTGCTCAAATTGTCGCCGTTCGAGATCCGTCGAAAGAATGTAGTCAAGAAATTCCCTTGGCATAACCCGCAAGGAATTCCGTTCGACGAAGGGTCTTGGCTGGAAACCATCGATCTTCTCGAAGAAATGGTCGATTATCCCAACTTTCTCGAAAGGCAAGCAGAAGCGAGAAAGCAAGGTCGTTACCTGGGTCTCGGGCTCAGTGTTTTCGTCGAGAGCAGCGGCGAAAGTACTGGAATGACTAAAACTCACGGTTTGGACGACACGTACTATGACACCGCAACGGTCAAGATGGATCCGACGGGGTCGGTGTTGGTGTCGATCGGCATCTCCTCTCAGGGTCAGGGGCACGAAACGTCGATTGCCCAGATTGCAGCTGATGCACTCGGCGTGACCATGGAGGACGTTGAGGTCGCCGGCACGTCCACGGATAACGCGTACGGCAGTGGAACTGTGGGCAGTCGAGGAATCGTGATCGCTGGAGGTGCGGTGAACCGCGCCGCAGCGGAGATACGCGAAAAACTGATCGAACTTGCGGCACACAGATTCGGTGTCGACCCATCGCGGGTCGAAATATCCGACGGGCAGGTTACCGTGACCGGCATGCCTGAGGCCAAGTCCGAGGTGGCCGACATCGCAATGTCTGCGTATTTCGACGATGCGTCCTGGCCCGACGGTTTCGATCCAACCTTGGAGGCGACGAAAGCATGGGACACGTCGCGTCCGATGTTTTCGAACGGTGGCCACGCGATGATCGTTGAAATCGACCCGGTGACAGGCTTCGTCGAGGTCGAGAAGGTTTTCTCCGTTGAAGACTGCGGGGTGATGGTCAACCCGACCATCGTGGAAGGTCAGCTGCGTGGGGGAGTGGTCCAGGGCATTGGTTTGAGTCTGCTGGAACGCCTCGTGTACGACGCGGCGGGGAACTTGACGACTACGTCGTTTCTGGACTATCAAACCCCCACCATGGACACTTCGCCTCCTTTCGAGATTCGGCATATCGAGACTCCGTCATCGATCTCTGCTGCTGGTATCAAAGGCATGGGGGAGTCGGGACTGATCGCCGCGCCTGCTGCTGTTTTGAATGCGGTGAACGACGCTCTGGCACCCTTTGGATCGGTTCTCTACGATCTGCCCGCGACGCCGGAACGGGTGCTCGATGCCATTAACGGAGTTCAGTCGCGTGACGAAGTCGAGGACTGGGCGAGCTTGTGGGAACGAGCTGGTCAAGAACCGCTGGGACCGGGAGACATAACAGTGGCTTGATACGCCCGTACGAACGAATGCGGTTACTCACATTGACGGTGGGTAACCGCATTCTGTCGTTCAGGGGGCGTTTCGCGGCAGTTACTTGCTTATGACGGGCAAGTCCGAACGAAGAAGGGAGCATACGACCAGCGCAACGTAATCCAGCCCACGTCCATTCGGACATATCGTACGAGTGGGATACTGCCCAGCGTTAATTCTACTGCGAGTAACAATTTCAAAGAACTTCTTGCCTATTTGGGTCAGTTGCCCACACCTGCGAAACGCCAGATAGTTGAGTCGTGCGTCACACCGCGTGACGACGTTCGACGCGTCCGCGTCGGGATTTCATCCCCGAGGAGCTTTCATGCCCGGTCAAATACAGGACAGCGACAACACGGATCAGGTGCAAGGTCTACAGACCGGAACACTGAGTATGAGGCGGGCACTTGGCCTCACGATTGTGGTGTTCAGCCCAGTGCTCTCCGCCGCTACCGTCGGAACGTTCGTAGCGGGCGCAGGGTCGTCCGGTTGGCTTTCGGTTCTGTGCGGCGCAATCATGATCGCGTGCATCGGACTGTGCATTGTCCCATTCGCGCGACGGTACGTCGTGTCGGGAGCGCTCTACTCCTATATCGGACACGCGTTCGGCAACAAGGCAAAGTTGCTTTCAGGAGCATCGCTGGCTGTCGGCTATCTGGTCGGTGTCGTCGCATCCCTCGGGGCGCTGGGGTTGTACCTGGGGAGTTTGCTGAGCAACGATTTCGGCCTCACTGGAGCGACCGGGCTGCTGGGTCAGTCGATCACTTACATCGTCGTCATCGCGCTGGCAGGGCTGTTGACCTATGGGGGTCTGGACGCCTCGGCGCGACTGAGCATTGTGCTGCTGATTCTGAGCGCCCCCGTGGTCGCGGTGGTCCTTGTTGCAAATACGTTCAGTGCTGACTTCGACTTCGCCAGCCAGTTCACTTTTAACGACTTCTCGTTCAGTGGTTTCACCGTTGGTATCGTTTTGAGCGCCACATTTTTGGTGGGTTTCGAAGCGTGCGCGGCCACAGCCGCAGAGACGAAGGACCCATTGAAGTCCATCCCGAAGATCCTTACCGCGACCCCGCTCATCGTGGGTGCAATCGGCGTTGCTGCCACACTGTGCACGATCCCGTCCATGGGGGCTCTTGCGGACAAACTCGCTGCGGGCGAGTCGCCATTGGCCGCGATGGCCGAGAATGCAGGCCTCGGTTGGTTGTCTGGTATCGCCGACATGTCGCTGGTGCTCACCTGTTTCGCGATCGTTGTGGGATACATGAACTTCACTGTGCGCGTGTGGGCGACAATGTCGGTCGACGGCATTCTTCCTAGTCTGATGGGCAAAATCAGCCCGCGCACCCACACACCTGTGGGAGCGTTGATCGTTCTGGCCATTTTGTCTGTCATCGTCCCCATCGGTTTGGCCGTTGTCACCGGAGGTACGACGCTCGAGGTATACACCTATGCCGCTACGCTGTTCCCTTACCTCTGGGTAGTTCCGTACGCGCTTGTCTGCGTCGGCGCGGTTGTGCTTCTGCGACGAACCCGTGAATTAACTCCGATGATCGCCGTCTCCGCAACAATCGGGACTGTCGGTGTAGCGTGGATGTATGTCAATTCGATTGTGAACAAGACGAACACACCCATCGACCATCTGGCGTGGGTTGCTCCTGCCGCAATTGCCCTGACTCTTTTTGGCATGTTGTTGAACAAGAGTCGCACCAAGCGACACGCCGACGCCTAAATCTCAGCATATGGAGTGATGAATTCCCATGACCGGCCCACATTTGCCGCGCAATGCAAAGAACGAGCCCTCCACAGGCCCGAATTTGGAAGATTTTGCTCCGCATCCGACTGGCGATGACGACACGCCCGACGTTTTCGACGTCGCAGTCCTCGGAGGTGGATTCACAGGTTTGGCCACTGCAAGGAACCTGCAGGATGCCGGCAAGTCGGTGGTGTTGCTGGAGGGGAGTGACCGGCTCGGCGGCCGGGGCTACAGTCGGCCAGCGTCGTTCGACTCGGCAGTGACTGTGGACGTGGGAGGCGGATCGTTCAGCCGCGACGACCATCCCAGAGTCGTGTCCGAGGTGGAGCGGTACGAGATCGAAACGCATCCCGTCGTCGCCATCAAGGTGTTCCGACACGATGTCGGTGCCGGACTCGAAAATGCGCGATGGCCCGTCCCGGTCGACGAGGTTGCCCGAGCAGAGGCAAGCTTGTCCATGGCGTTGAGGGATGCGCACCGGATCGACGTGTCGTCGGGTCTGGAATTTCAGGGTTTGGACGACCTTGATATTCCGTTGGCCGAGTATCTCGACGGGTTAGATCTTCCACAAGCCACGAGGTCACTGGTCGAAGCATGGACGTGGAAACTGTTGGGGCAATCTGCCGCTGATGCTTCGGCTCTCTGGGCGCTTCGCACCATCGCAACTCGTCGATTCGATGTTGCTGGACTGGCGGATCCCTCGGACGAAGTTTTCGCGGGTGGGGCGAGTGCGCTCGTTCGCGCTCTCGAAAATGACGTCAGGGATGTTCGTCTCAACCATCTTGTCACCGCGTTGCACCAAACGGACGACGACGTGACGGTGTACGCAGGCGATGCAGTCATCCGGGCTCGCACCGTCGTAGTAGCAACGCCGTTGAACACCTGGCGAGAAATGGAGTTCGAGCCACCTCTTTCGGACCGAACAGCTGGTGTCATCGGTCAGGGACACAAAGGCATGGGCTCCGAACTGCTCATTCAGGTGAAGGGCGTGGAGGATGGACTCCTGTGTGTGGGAAACGGCGTATTTCCGGTGATTCGAGATTACCGTGGGCTCGATGATGGCAGCCGCATCCTTATTGCGTCAGTCGATCGTTCGTCGCTCGATCCGAACGACGAAGACGCGGTCAGAGTCGCGGTACGTCAGCACATTCCGGACGCGGAGGTTCTGGGGGTCGACTTTCATGATTGGACCTCAGATCCCTTCTATCGCGGGTCCTGGTTCGCGCCGGGTGTACACCAGCTGACCCAGGCGCACAAATTACTGTCGGATCCTCATGGCCGGGTTCATTTTGCTGGGTCCGATGTCTCACTCGAGTTCGCGGGGCTCATCGAGGGAGCATTCGAGACCGCCGAAAGCGTGGCGAGCGATATTCTCGCTACGTAGGGCGAAAAGAGACGGCCAACGGGCGGGAGGGTGTCAGTTACCCTCCCGCCCGTTCGCGGATGTGGCGCCTCTAATGAGCTTTGGCTCGAGCTCTGATCAGAATGGACCTTGCGGCCGCGTGCACGTCGAATGGCAAGCCCCACTTTGGCTTTTAGAGCCGATGTGGGGCTTGTTTCTGTCGCGGGAAGCGTGCAGAGATCAGTCGACGCCGATCGTCACGTCGGTCGACTTGACGAACGCCGTGGCCGACTGACCGACCTCGAGACCCAAATCGACTGCCGCTTCCTTGGTAATCGATGAGGTCATTACCTGAGATCCGCCGTCCAGAACGATTTTTACAGTTGCCATGACGGCACCGATCGACACCTCGGTGATTGTTCCTGCGAGCTGATTTCGGGTCGAAAGACGCACAGTATCCCCTTTTGCATTTTTATTGTTTCGCGGTCGGATCTTTTGGAAAGGCCAGTCCAAGAAACCGGTCGTGTCACTCGAGTTGTTCACTCGGTCGATGAATCGGATTGTCGGTGTCGCGTAATGGACCATAAGCTCCACCATTGAAATGCGCAATCATTTCAGCTGCGATCGAGATCGACGCCTGCTCTGGAGTTCGGCCACCCAAATCGAGGCCGATAGGACTGTGCAGCTTTGCCAACTCTTTGTCGGATACACCGGCTTCCTGAAGCATCTCGGTTCGACGCTGGTGGGTCGAGCGGCTACCCATTGCGCCGATGTAACCGATACGCGGATTTCGCAACGCAAGACTGAGAAGCGGGATGTCGAATTTCATGTCGTGGGTGAAGACGCACAGCATCGAGCGCTCATCGATCAAGTTCTTCGCTAGCTGGTCTTCGAGATAACGGTGCGGCCACTGAACCACCACCTCGTCAGCCTCCGGGTACCGTTCGGGAGTTGTGAACACTGGCCGTGCATCGACCAAGGTGACGTGGTAGCCGAGATGCTTTCCAACGCGCGTCAACGCCGCAGAGAAATCGTTCGACCCGAACAACAGTAGACGAGGTGGCCCTACGTAGGGGCTGAGAAGCACCCGTATGGATTGGTGATCGCCGTCCGTATCGGTCATGTCGTAAGTCCGTACAACAGCTTCCGCCTCACGGAGCGTTTTCGGGACATCCATGAGTACAAGATCGTCGAGTCGGTCGACGCCGGTAGGACGCATCGCTCCGTCCAGTCCGTACAGCCCGTGTAAACCAGAATATGTGCCGTTGTCTACGTCGATCACGGTCGCGAGAACTACAGGTGTCTTGCGTTCGACTTGTTCGGCAAGTGACACCATGACCTCGGACAGATCCGCCGAAGGCGGCTCAACGAATACATCGATAGACCCTCCGCAACTCAAACCAATCGAGAAAGCGGCTTCGTCATCGACGCCGAAGGTCTCCAGGGACGCCGAGCCGGTGTCCATGGAGACCTGACACGCGGTCAGGACCGCCCCGTCGACGCAGCCGCCCGAGACCGATCCCACAACTCGGCCCCCTGGGGTGACCAACATGGAACTCCCCGGCAATCGGGGAGCCGACGCGAACGTCGAGACGACAGTCGCGACAGCAAATGACGTGCCTTCGACAGCGAATGTGTCTGCGGCACGGAGAGTGTTGTCCATCAGAGTCCTTCGAAGACGGCGATCGGCTGAGACTGGAAATGCGCGCCAAGGTGGCGTAGTCGGTCGAAATCCGACCCGCCGGCCTTCACCTTGGCGGAACCGTCCTCAATCCAAGACTAGGCCGTGCGGAATGTGGTCGAACTCGGTCTCGTGCGAGCCAGCACGGGTTCGCCGCATGTCGTAGCTGAAACTTACGTGCGCCGAAAGCATTTGCTACGCAACAAGTCCGAGTGTAGTACCGCCTCGACGATATTTTTCGTCGAGCTCGGAGACCGCCACGGAATTTGTGTTGGTTGCCGAGCTGACATCGACTGCGTCATTGTCGGTTTGTTCCTGCGGTGTATCCGGCGGCGAAGACGCTGATGAGTGCGGCGAGTACGGCGATGATGGTGGGGATCCATGCTGGAGCGGCGGCGGTGTCGAAGGTGGTGGTGTCGCCGGTTTTGTTGTTGCGGGAGGTGCGGGCGAGTTTGACGAGGTCGAGTGCTTCGTCGTTGTCGGGTGCGGGGGTTTTGGGGGTGCGGGGTGCGGGTGCGGCGGCGGGGGATGCAGTGGTGGTGTCGCCGTCGACTGCCTGTGCTGGGGTGTCGTCGATCATGAGTTCGCCGAGGCGTTCGGCGAAGATGCCGAGGATGGCGCCGGCGGCGTCGTTGATGACTCCACGCCCGAATTGAGCGATTTTGCCGGAGATGTCCATGCTGGTTTCGACGAGGACTTTCGATCCTGATCCGTCGGCGACGAGCTGGAGGGAGATGTCGGCGGCGACGTTGCCTTGACCGCGGGCGTCTTTGCCCGATGCGCGTAGTACGGCGCGGTGTTCGGTTTCGTTTTTGTCGACGAAGCGTGCTTTGCCTTTGTATTCGGCGGTGATCGGTCCGACCTTGATCTTCGCGCGGCCCTCGAAGTCGTCACCGTCGATGGAGGTGATCGTGGCGCCGGGCAGGCACGGGGCGACGCGTTCGAGGTCGAGCAGAATGGGCCATGCCTGGTCGGGAGGCAGGGGGACGGTGAATTCGTTGTTGATCTGCATCGGTAACCTGGTTTCACTCGGTTGCGAATGTGGTGTGAACCACACGATAAGGTTGGGTGCCAGAAGGCTGCACCGGCGGGCTGTTCAAACGGTGCTGGGTTCAGACGGTGCTGGGTTCAGACGGTGCTGGGTTCAGACGGTGCTGGGGACTTGCGGGAGTCCGAACTGATATTCGGGGGCGCCGGGTGGGAAGTCTCCACCGTGCTGGAGTGTGTCGGCCATTGCTCTGACTTTGCTCAGGTAGGCACGACCGACGGCCAGTTGGTTCTGTTCCCACTGCTGGAGGCGTTCAATGCGGCCGTCGTCGGTAGTGCCGAGGGCATCGACGAGGGTCCATGCATCGTTGGCCGCTTTCGCGGCACCAGCAGCTGCGTGTGGGCGTGGGGTGATCGCAGCGTCACCGACCAGGACGATCCGTCCGTGGACGGTGCGTTCGATGTCGGCGTCGGCGACGACGGTAACGAACGGGTTTTCCGCGGCCCGCACCAGCGTCGCGAATTCGGGTGTGAGCGCAGCTGCGTCGCGTTCGAACGCAGCGAGCTGACGCGGACACAGTTTCTGGTGGTGCACCGACACCGGCAAGCGGATACCGGTGCTGTCGGTCATCAGTTCGTCGAGTGCCGGGCCCGCCGCCACGTTGCGGTACCACTGAAAGTTCAGTCGCGGTTCGTCGCCCGCGTCACGAGGGGGAATCGGGTACGCGATCAGATGCCCGTCGCTGAGCAGTCCGTAGGTGAACGCGTCGTCGAAGTAGTCCCATACCGACTGCGGGATCGAACCGCGGGTCACCACACCACGCCAGGTGACGTATCCGGCGTAGGTTGGGGTCAGACCGGTCAATCGTTGCCGAACAACGGACATTCCCCCGTCCGCGCCCACGACGAAGTCCGCGGTCGCGTCCGTGCCGTCGGCGAAACGCATCTCGACGTTGCCGTCGTTCTGGTCGATCCCGACCAGAGACTTACCCAGGTGATACCGGTCGGCGCCGAACGCCTCGAACAACCGTTTGTAGATCCCGTCGTAACTGGTGAAACGCCACGACGCTGGAGCTCGGCCGCGGTCTTGACCTGTCGATGCATCGAGGTATTTCATCGACGTCGACGGCACCGACAGGTCATCGAGGTCCACTCCGCGACGCTCGAGCAGATACCGCACGAGCTCGGGCTGCACGACGATACCGGTGCCGAAACCGGATAACGGCTGCGGCGAGCGTTCGTAGAGATCGACGTCGTATCCGGCGTCGCGAAGCAAAAGTGCAGTGGTCAATCCACAGATCGATCCACCGACGACGGCAACGTTCGAAATGCGCATGGTTCTGTCCTTCTAGTTGCGGAACGCCATAGCGAGCGGACGCAGCGGAGCCCCACTGGCCCCCCGCAAACGGATGGGGGCGGCGATCAAACAGAACTCGTTGACCGAATCAGCCGACAACGCTTCGAGATCGAGCAACTCGATCATCGGCACCCCGGCCTCGGCCAAGAAATGCGTGTGCCCGGGCAGCCAATTGTCTTCCTGCTCCGACGGACCGACCTCGATGCATTCCTGATCGGAACCGACCGCGGCGATCTTCTGCGCAGTCAACCACCGCACCGCATCGAGACCCAATCCCGGAGGATTCCCCAACGTCTTGGTGCCATCGGGCCAGTACTGCATACGTCCGGTACGAATGAACGGCACATCACCCTGCTCGAGAGTGATCCCCGCATCCGCGAGCGTTGCCTTCACATCCTCGACAGTGATGGAGTACGAATCCGGCAGGCACTCCACACCCTTGAACTTGGCCACATCGATCAACACACCACGAGTGACGATCGGCGGGATCTGCTCCGCACCGCCCTTCGTCCATCCACGACTACCGAGATTGTCCTCAGCAGTGAAATTGTTGTAGATCTCTCCATCGACACCGAAATGATTCAACGCATCGATATGCGTACCGGTATGGGTGTACATGAACACCACATCACCCGAATAACACACATGACGATTGATCTCATGGCCGACACCATTGAGATTGTCCACCGCAGTGCCCTGCGGAGTATGCGACATGAAAATCTGGTAACTCGGATCGCCGGCACCCTGAAAACTCGGCATACCCACGAAGTAATCGACACTCAAGTCGTACACCTTCGCAGCATCCGCACGAGCCAACACATCGACCTTCACCTCGTCCCGCAGATAGTTGAGCGCACCCAACTGATCTTGCGGACCCCACGGACTGGCCGCCACAGCGATATCAGCACGCCGAGGAACAGAACCCGACCCCGCCTCCGCCGTCACCCCTGAACCTCGAAGTCGTAATCGACCACAGCCCGATCGGAGAACATCGGCATCAACTTCGCTACAACCTCCAAGTGATACTCATCGTTGGAATACCGATCCAGATCCTCCCAAGAATCGAAATCAGTGATCAACGCACCATCCCACGGAGAACCGTTCTCACCCGGATCACCCTTGTGCGAACCGACATTCCACCCCGAGATATACGGCAAACGACCCGGAAGAGTATTCAACAAATCCACGACCTCCTGCTGCGAACTACCCTGTGCAACCCGCCACACGAACACATGCCGAACCTTGCTCACGAAAAACACCTCTCATCGAACGAACAACAACTCATCAAAGAGTGCTGGATCACACCCACCCTGAACACTGCGAAACCACACAACTTAACCAACAGCTTTGTGCATCGCCCAACACCGATCCGCAATCATCTGCGGCTTGACGGGCAAGTGATCCAGGTGGGTACCGTCTTGAAACGCATCGTCCATTGCCGACGCCACAGCGGCACCGACCGCGATGATTCCGACCTCGCCCAAACCCTTTGCTTTCAGTGGGTTGTCCGGTGAGGGAGCATCCTCGGTGACCATGATTTCCATGTTCGGCATCTCGCGCGCTGCCGGCAGGAGATAGTCCATGAAGGACGTCGCTGTCGGCGTTCCGTCGTCGTCGTACGAGAATTCCTCGTACAATGAGCCGCCGATGCCCTGTACAGCAGCACCGATGACTTGGCCTCGAACCGTCATGGGATTGATCATCCGGCCACCCTCACTGGTGGTGAAGAACCGGAGGAACGTGTGCCCGCCGGTCTGGGGATCGAATTCCATCTGAACCACGGTCGCACCGTACGGATAGTTTATTTCGTTGTTCTTGTAGAACGTCTTGGCACCCAACCCAGGCTCGTCGTCTTCCAAACGGGCGGTGAAACCATCACGCGCCGCTGAAATTTCAGCGAGGCTTATCGATTTGCCCGACTGTTCGTCGCTAAGGATTCCACCTGCGAGAACCAAGTCTTCGGCTGCAGCTCCGAGCATTTCCCCAGCGAGTCGTCGCGCCTTGGCCACAACCATCAGTGCCGCTTCACGCGCTGCATTCCCCGCGAGAACAGTCGATCGGCTCGACCACGAACCGACACCGTCAGGGATGACGTCCGTGTCACTGTGCTCGACGTCGATGTCGTTCGGTGAGATCGTCAGCTCGTCGGCAACAATTTGCGCGAGAACTGTCTCGATGCCCTGCCCAACGGACGAAGCGCCGGTGAGAACTTGGACCCGACCGGTGGAACCAACTTCGATCGCGCCGGTCTCGTACAGTCCGAGACCCGCCTTGTCCATCAGCATTCCCAGGCCCAAACCGACAAACCGTCCGGCACGTCGCATCTCAGCGGTCTCCGCTACCAGGCCATCCCAGTCGATCTGCGCCAGTGCTTTGTCCAGATGCTCCGCGGGATCACCGGAGATGAAGTGATACGGCTCATGCACCATTTCCATACCCGGTGTCCACGGCAGGTCGGTCGCAGTGAGCAAATTACGGCGCCGAAAATCCTCGCGGCTCAGGTTCGAAGCGCGGGCCGCCAAGTCGAAGATCCGTTCGCGAGCGAACGTCGATTCGAATCGACCGGGTGCACGGTAGGCCGACATCGGCGTCTTGTTGTCCATGACCGCGTGCAGTGTGACTTCGTAGGACGGGATGCGGTACGGCCCAACGACGATGGCCGCGGTGATGTCGCTGACCAGAGGTTCGGCCTGCCGAAGAAAGGCACCGTTGCTGTGGAAGATCTCGTCCCGCATTCCCAGGATCTGTCCAGATTCATCGAGCGCCACCTGTAGGCGATGCACTTGCTCACGCGCATGCGAGGTCGCGACCATGTGTTCTGACCGGTCTTCTGTCCACTTCACCGGCCGACCGAGCTGGCGCGCGGCCCAGGCCGCGACTACGTACTCCGGAAAAATGTCGCCACGTACACCGAAGCTCCCGCCCACTTCGCAGTGCCTCATTCGGATACTGGTGGCGGGCATTCCGAGCATGCGGGCGAGAATGTTCCGGCTGTCGTGCACATGGATGATTCCCCAGATGAAGAGGACATCGCGACCGGGATCGGGCTGTACGACGCAGTTCCGAGTTTCCATCGGTACGCCGGAATGGCGTCCTGTCTTGTATTCGTGGGTGATAACTTGGTGCGCCCGTTCGAACGCTGCACCGACGTCGCCGTAAGCCTTGTCTATTGTGATCGGCTCGTTGGAGTAACCGGGAAAGAGCTGGTTGTCGGTGGTTGCGGCATCGACTATATCGAGAACCGCCGGCAGCACTTCGTATTCGACGTCGACGAGCTCGGCCGCGTCCTCAGCCACATACGGATCTTCCGCAATGACCGCCGCGACGGGCTGCCCGCAGTACAGGACCTTGTCCCCGGCCAGTACCGGGTGCGTGTACGGATCCAGTCCCGTGAATTCGTCGAAGTACCCCAGATCCTGAAGGGGGATCGTACCGAGACTTTCGAGGTCTTTACCGGTGAGAACCATTGCTACGCCCGGCATCTGGCGCGCTTCTTCCACATCGATGCCGAGCACCTTTGCGTGCGCCACGGTGGACCGCACAATCCTCAGATGAAGCTGATTGTGGATGTTCACGTCGCCTGCGTACCACGCAGCGCCGGTCATGAGTTTACGATCTTCACGACGGCGGATCGGCTGACCGACCCACGGTTGCGTCTTCACTAGCTCCGAAATCTCTGTCATTGTGCTCCCAACGTCAGCATCCGCTCAGTATCGCCGCAAATCGGCAGGTCGACATCTACGGATGTGGACAAACTTGTGTGCTCGATCACCGTCCACGGCAGACGACACCCTGCGGTGCCGCTTGGAAGACTTCTCGGAAAGTATCGACACTTCGATGCACCGTTCCCGACGTACCTGACGATCACGAAGGAGGGACCGCAATGTCCTCCGAATCGACCATCACCCCCGAAGCGGAAATGCTCAACTGGGGACGACTGATCCTCGACGGGGTCCCCTACGCCGACATCGTCGGAGCCCGCGACCGCGACCCCGAACTGTCCTGGTTCGACTACTGGATGACCCGCGCCGACGACTACGAAAAGCTCGCCCAGGACAGCGTCGAATCCGGACATTCACTCTCCGCGGGCGACTACTACTACTACGCCGCGATCGCCGTGCAGTACGCCCAGTTCCTGTGGTTCGACGAACGCCGCACTGCTGGCCAGAAACGCAAAGTCGAACTGTACCGACACGCAGCACCCCTGCTCGACCCACCCGCACACAGCCACGAGCTCACCGTCGGCGGCGTACCGATGCCGGTGTTCGTACGCCTCCCGCACGGCCCCGGCCCCCACCCGATGGTCATCATGCTCGGCGGGCTGGAAAGCACCAAAGAAGAAAGCCGCCTCATGGAAGACCTCGTACTCGAACGCGGACTGGGCACCGCCACCTTCGACGGACCCGGACAGGGCGAAATGTTCGACGCCGTCGCCCTCGCCGGCGACTACGAGCGGTACACCTCCGCAGTGATCGACTTCCTCGAAACTCAGGACAACGTCGACTCCAACGCCATCGGTGTGTTCGGACGCAGCCTCGGCGGCAACTACGCCCTCAAGTCGGCATCGTGCGATCAGCGCATCAAGGCCTGCGTGTCCTGGGGCGGCTTCTCCGACCTCGACTACTGGGACCTCGAAACCCCGATGACCAAGGAGAGCTGGCGTTACGTCAGCAAAGTCGACACCATCGAAGAAGCCCGCGTACACGTCCACGCAGCCCTCGAAACCCGCAACGTCCTACACCAGCTGACGTGCCCCACCTACGTCCTGCACGGTATGCACGACGAAGTCCCACCGTCCTTCCTCGACACCATGCGAGAGAAGGCCGTCAACGCACCACTGACCATCGTCGTCGAAGAAGACGGTGACCACTGCTGCCACAACCTCGGACCCCGCCCCCGCCTGCAGATGGCCGACTGGATCACCGACCAACTCACCACACCCTCGAGCTGACCCCCGAGCCCTCAACCCGAAGGAGACCGCACCCATGGCCCAGATCAAGAAACTCACCGTCGCCGACGCGCCCCTGGAGATGTGGCAACCCGACGGGGTCGACGTCCACGAAGGCACCCCCAACGGACACGGACACGTCCTCTACGAAACCGAGGCACCCACCCCGTTCGGCACCGGTGTCTTCGCCTGCCAACCATCGAAAACCTCGTACCCGCTGACCAGCAACGAGATCATCTACGTCGTCGAAGGATCGGTCTCGATCGGCCTCGACGACGCAGAACCGATCCACCTCAGCAAAGGCGACCTCGCCCTGCTCCCCAAAGGCCACATCTCCCACTGGGAATTCCACGAACCCTTCAAAGAAGTCTGGATCCTCGTATAACCCCACCCACCACCCCACACCCCCTGCCGG
>NZ_BCWW01000024.1 GCF_001894785.1 Rhodococcoides fascians NBRC 12155 = LMG 3623 | reverse complement strand
CTAAAGCATCAGTCTCGTTGTCATGAACCACCTAGTTCTTCAAGAAAGCCGTCCTACGGCAGTTGCCGCACCGCGGCGCAGAGACCCGCATGGAGGGCGCGTTGCCACGCGCGATGTTTCCTGCATACAATCCGTATACACATTACCGAGATCGCCGGGAGCTCCTATGGGTACGTCCGTAAGAATCAGCCTCGCTCAGGTCAGCAGCGGACTGGAACCGCACGACAACTTGAAGATCATCGACTCGCAGGCTCAGGCTGCAAAAGAAGCTGGTGCCTCGCTCGTCGTATTTCCCGAGGCGATGATGCGGCGCTTCGGCCTGCCCCTGCGTGAGGTCGCGGAACCCGTCGATGGGCCGTGGGCCAACGCAGTTCGCGAGATTTCTCGGCGTCACGGGATCACAATCGTCGCGGGCATGTTCACCCCGGCCGTCGAGGACCGCGTCGCCAATACCCTGCTCGTCACCGGGGACGGCGTCGACGCAAGCTACGACAAGATCCATCTGTTCGACGCATTCGGCTTCGCTGAATCCGACACCGTCGCACCAGGCCAGAATCCGGTCGTCGTCGACGTGAACGGCATCAAGGTCGGGCTTGCCACCTGCTACGACATACGCTTCCCTGCGTTGTTCCACAAACTCGGCGACCTCGGGGCGGAATTGATTGTTGTCGCGGCTTCGTGGGGGGCAGGGCCGGGCAAGGTCGAGCAGTGGTCGCTGCTGGCCCGCGCACGTGCGTTGGATGCTACGACCTATGTCGCCGCATGCGACCAGTCGGAGCCCCAGGAGACTCCAGGCACCGCACCCCTGGGCGTCGGGCATTCGGTCGTCGCCTCGCCCACCGGCGAGGTTCTGGGCCAGCTCGACGCAACCCCGGGCTTACTGACTGTCGACATCGACACAGCACTGATCGCTAGTACCCGTACAAAGCTACCGGTGCTGGCTAACCGTCGACGCTTCGACTGAGCCAGAAGCATTTGTTCGAGTGCTCACTGAAACAGCTCAGACGACGACGCAAGTATCTCGAGCCGTTGGTCCGTTGGTCCGTTGGTCCGTTGGTCCGTTGGTCCGTTGGTCTGTTGTTCAGTTGGTCTGTTGTTCAGTTGGTCTGTTGTTCAGTTGGTTCATCGGAATTCAACACCGGGCTTACCGAATTGGGTGGAGGGGCGTCACGAATGAGTTCCGACGCGATCGGGATCGTGCTGGCCGCCGGGGCCGGTACCCGGTATGGATCACCAAAAGTACTTGCACACAACGGTGAGTGGCTCGCTTCGGCCGTTAATGCCTTGACTGGCGGTGGCTGCAGCCGCGTGGTTGTCGTGCTCGGTGCGGCCGAAACATCAGTACCCCTCGGCGCCACCGCAGTCCGGGCACTGCGTTGCGTAACGGCCTGAGTGAGTCACTGCGCACTGGTTTGAATGAGGCGGGCGACGCCTCATTCGCTGTCGTACATGTTGTGGATACCCCGGACGTGGGGTTCGAAGTCGTCGGTACCGTTCTGGATGCCGCCCGGGCTACTCCAGCGCACCTCGCGCGGGCCATGTTCGACGGCATTCCTGGTCATCCGGTCGTGTTCGGTCGCGAGCACTGGGCGGATGTGACCGCAACGGCAGTTGGGGACTCAGGTGCCCGCGCCTTTCTGCGTGGACGCACCGATGTTGTTGCCGTGGAGTGTTCGATGTGGGCACCTGGAGTGGACCACGACTACTTCGAGTAATACTCATCTCGATAAGGCTGAATCCGATAGCTTCAACGAGAAAGTTTGACCGAAGAGGTTGGGCGCACCGCTACAGCCCCGGCCGGTCTTGTTGACACTCAGATTAATACTAGAAATGTTGCATCACCGCCCTGCCGACCACAATTCCGCTTATATTCGATGTCATGACTACTTTTCTTGACTTGACCCCTAGGACATATCCCGCGTGAGCGCAATCTCGGTCGAGGACCACACAGCCCATGTCCGCGAACTGTTGCAACCGATGACGAATCGGGCCGCCGAATCGGTCATCGTCGCCGACGCGGTCTGCCGCGTCGCGCACACCGACGTCGCATCGCCGGTGGATCTGCCACTGTTCGAGAACTCTCAGATGGACGGGTACGCCGTACGTGCTGCCGACATCGTCTCGGTGCCCGCGGTTCTGCGCGTCGTCGGCACCGTCGCGGCGGGCGGTGCGCACGATCGCACTCTCGAACCCGGTACCGCACTGAAAATCATGACGGGCGCTCCCGTTCCCGACGGTGCCGACGCGATCGTGCCCGTCGAGAACACGACGAGCGTCGGCGACGACGTCACCATCGACGTGTCACGTGAGGTCGGCGAGTACATCCGTCAGCAGGGCAGCGACGTCCGCCGGGAAATGGTGGTGGTGCGCGCGGGACAACTGCTCGCACCCCGGCACGTCGCCGTCCTCGCCGCCGTCGGACTGTCACACGTCGACGTGGTCTCGCGACCGCGTGTCGCGGTGATCACCACCGGAGCCGAACTCGTCGACGCAGGCAGCGACCTTCGGCCCGGACAGATCTACGACTCCAACGGAATCACGCTCGCAGCGCACCTTCGCGCGAACGGTGCCGACGTCGTCGCGGTCCTGCGCAGTTCCGACGACCCCGAGGTGTTCCGAGGTGTTCTGGCGAGCGCCGTTACCGCAGCCGATCTCGTCATCACGTCCGGCGGCGTCTCGAAGGGCGATTTCGAGGTCGTCAAGGACGTACTCCAACCCATGGGCGGCACGTTCGGATCCGTACGCATGCAACCCGGCGGACCACAGGGCACAGCCGTCGTCGACGGTGTACCGGTGCTGAACTTCCCGGGAAATCCGGTCAGCACCGTCGTCTCGTTCGTAGTGTTCGCGCGCGACATCGTCCGCGAGGCGGCCGGGCTTCCGCCACTACCGAAAAAACATGTGCCACTGAAGAATTCGATCGACTCGATCCTGGGAAAGAGGCAGTTCCTCCGCGGCAGCGTGCAGGACGGCCACGTCTCTCTGGTCGCAGGACCGGGCTCGCACCTCGTAGCCGCGATGACATGGGCGGACGTGCTCATCGACGTCCCCGCCGACGTCACTGCCCTCGATGCGGGCACGGAGGTATCGGTGGTGGCACTGTGAGCGGCTTCTCTCACCTCGACTCCGAGGGCCGGGCTCGCATGGTCGATGTCTCGTCGAAGTCCGACACCACCCGAATGGCCGTCGCCGCACGAGAATTGGCGACGACGCCAGAAGTCGTCGCTCTCGTACGCGCCGACGGTATGCCCAAGGCCGACGTGCTCGCCACCGCGCGCATTGCCGGGATCTCGCCCTCGCTGATCGTTAGCACCGCAGGTACCGGAGCCTCGCCTACGGACGCGACACCCGAGGCCACCGCGGCCGTTCTCGACCGCGAGCTTCCCGACGTTGCCGACGCCATCCGATCGAAGGGCACCCACGTCACCCCGCACGCAAATCTCAGCCGAGGGCTCGCAGGTCTGGCCGGGTCAACCGTCGTCGTCAACCTCCCGGGATCCCCCGGGTGGCGTGAAAGACGCTCTCGCAGTACTGGATCCGATCGTCGACCACCTGCCGGCACAGGTAGCGGGCGGCGGTCTCCACGACGACAAAGAAGGACAGTGAAGTTCATGCGCGCCAGGATCTCATCCGAACCGCTCGACGCCGCGGCCGTGGAAGCCGCCGTTTCCGGCCCGGAACACGGAGCCGTCGTCCTCTTCGCTGGCGTGGTGCGTGACCACGATGGCGGACAATCGGTCTCGGTACTCGAGTACCAGGCGCACCCCGACGCGGAGAAATTCCTCGAACGGTGCTGCGCGGCAGTCGCATCTGAGTCCGGGCTACCCGTAGCCGCGGTACATCGAGTCGGCGATCTCGTCGTCGGCGACATCGCGCTCTTCGCCGCGGTTGCGTCCGCGCATCGCGCCGAGGCCTTCGCCACCTGTGCAACGCTCGTCGAGCGCATCAAATCCGAGGTACCGATATGGAAGCGTCAGCAGTTCGCCGCGGGCACGTCCGAATGGGTCGGACTATAGGCCCCGCTATTAATATCGCTGATCCACTCGATCTCGGGCGACGTCTCTCCCGCATGGTGAGCCATTACTCGAAAACTGGTAGGAGCACGCGCGAACGGCTAGTGTCGATCGATCGGTGTGACACCGCCAGAGTGGTGCTGTTCGCGGGATCTTCACCCGTACCGAGGTTGCGTTCGAATCGTGGGAACGAACCTCCTGAGATGGTCAAGCGAATGCGGTGACCGACAAGGAATCGATGTGCTGCGGCATCGAATTCGAGTCGCAGAGCTTGGCCATTCTGCCCGGCCGGATCGAGTCGAGTGAATCCTTCGGTTACATTGCGCGACCGACCTTTACGGTCCACGTCGCTGATCCGAACGAAGATGTCCGCGTGCGGGTTGTCACTGTGATGCCGAAGCTCGATAACGGCGATACCGATGATCTCGATGGGCTCGGACAAGGCCGGACCCGTGAACGTTAGTACGTCCGCGCGGTGGGCAAGTTCGTCGTCGTTTCGAACGCCGTTCACTTTTTCACCGAACAGTGGGCCTCCGACTGTCGGTGTCGGATCGCTGGGATCGTAGGTGAACGTGACCGCTGATGCGTCCGACGGGGCGGGCTCGTCCGTGAGACTGCCGTCTGGATGCAGGTACAGTGCACGTTCGTCGGCCGGCGGCGGCCAGTTTGCGAACTCTCGTCGATCGTTCGAGCCGGTGACCTCGATCCGAACAGGGCTGGGTCGAACTGCATTGCGCCGTCCGTCGTGATGTTCTGCGTACCAGGCCAAGGCTTCCGGAATCAGCGTGGCGTAACCGCGCAATGCCGTGTCTCCGTGGGTCCAGGGCCCTATGGTGAGTGCGACATTGACGCCGCGGGCTCGGAGGTGTGCGTATTGCTCGAGTGTTTGGTCGAGGAAGAAGTCTTGCCAGCCCGTCTGTAATAGTACCGGCACGTTGACACGATCCAGTGCCGCACTCAGGTCCAGTCCAGCCCACTGTGGATGCGTGAGATCCCGCTCGGTCACCCACTCTCGAAACCAGGGTGCGCGTCCCTTGCACAGCTTGTCCGCAGCATCGGCGACCGGTAGGACGGCATTGGCCGGCTTCTGGCGTCGCGCGGACCTCGAAGCCCGCACCTGAGCTCGTACCAGCGACAGATCTTCCTGGTGCACGATCTGATCGCACCACCCCAACCACAGGTCGAGGTTGAACGCGCCCCCGTGGTACATAATGGCAGAGACGTCGTGCGGCGACACTTGCATGACACATGCAGTGAGTTCCCGGGGTGGGTCCATCAACAAGGCCCATTGTGTAAAGCCGAGATAGGACCCGCCGAAGGTCGCGAAGCTCCCACCAAAGAATGGCTGATCCCGCAGCCACTGCACAGTGTCGGCGGCGTCGTCCATCTCGCGAGCGAACGGTACGAAGTCGCCGCCAGAACCGAATGTGCCCCGTGTTCGCGCCAGTACGACGTCGTATCCGTACCGTGCGAGCACACCACCGAAGGCGGTGAACCCCACGGCGTCGAACCCATACGGCCCGCGAACCAGGATGGTTCCACGGCTGGTACAAACCGGCACCACATGGTCGGCCAGCAGAACCACGCCGTCCCGCATCGGCACCTTCAGATCTTTCCGGACGACGAAGCTCGATGTCGCATCGGGAAGCTTCAACAGCTTTGCAACGAACGTATCGGCTGCGCGTTGGATTCGGGTACGCCGCGCGGCCATGTTCGGGGATGTGGAGCTGGACACAGATCTCCCTCGGATCAGTCGTAGTAACGGTGAGAAGCAAACCGGCGCATCAGGACCGACGAGATCCTAGACATCGACGAACGAGTCGAGCAAGCTCGAGTCCGCGTGGATCGGCACCGCTCGGCGTTACCATTCGACGAGGAATATAGCCGTACGCGAGGTTGTGCCACGGGTCTGCGACTCCCATCGCGCCGCCTGCGCCGTCGTGACCGAACGCGCGGTGGCTACCGAAACGGAGACGGTCGTCTGGTTTTTGGAATCCGATCGCAAAACGGCTGTGTTGCCCTAAAACAAGGTCGTCGCCAGCTACCTGGAGCTGAGACACGGCGGCAACGGTTTCCGGCGACAGGAGGCGTGGGGTGCCGTCGACCTCACCGATCGATCCGGCGTACAGACGCGCCAACCCTCGAGCGGACGCGACACCCGCCGAGGCTGCCTGTCCCGACGCACGCACCGCGCGCAGGTTGACCAACGGCGGATCGAAGATGTCTTCTACGGCTGCGTTGAAAGCCATCCCCGAAAGTCCGTCCGCCGCTGGGGCCTCGTCAGAAGCGACATCGGCGGGAGGTCGAGGTGGGTAGACATCCAGAACACGCTGCTCGTCGATCGCCGAGGCGGCGACGTGGACATCGACATCCCGCGGCCCGGCAATGTCATCGAGGAAGAACACTGCAAGGGATCGACCGTCGATCCGTCGCGCGAGTTCTTCCATTACCGTGCCGATGGTCAGAGCATGATAACCATGTGCGGACCCGGGCCGCCAGTGCGGAGCCTGTCGGGCGAGCCTATCGGCCATGTACGGGTGGTCGATTACTTGCTTGAGGGACACCTGAGGTTCTACTCCGCTCAGCCCAGCCTGATGGGACAACACAGTTCGCACCGTGATTGACTGCTTGCCTCCTGCTCCGAACTCCGGCCAGTACGCCGTCACGCGCTCGTCGAGATCGAGCTGGCCGCGTTCCACCAGCAGCGCGATACAAATCGCCGAGACACCTTTGGTGGCGGAGAAGACGCCCAGCAAGCTGTCGGTCGCGATCTCGGGTCCGCCCCAGATATCGATGACGGGCACACCGTCAACATAAGCCGAGAACTGCGCCGCGTACGTCGGATCATCGGCCTGCATCCGCTCGAATGCTTGACTCACTACCTCGAAACCCGGCGCCACCAGATTTTCCAACGGGGCCGAGTACTGCGCGCCGCTCACGTGGCCACAGTGGTCGAGTGCATCGCCGAGTCTGCAGATCCGTCCACGACGGCACGCACACTGGTTGCGATTTTGGAGAATTCACGATCTGCGGCGGGCACTGTGCCTATCATGTCGAACACCCCGTGAATGAGTCCCGCGCCATTGTGAACCGTAGTGGGAACGCCTGCCTCACCCATTGCTTGGGCGTAAGCGAGCCCCTGATCGCGCATCGGGTCGAATTCAGCGACGGCAATGACCGCGGGTGGTAACGAGCTAAGGTCGTGGGCACGAATCGGCGAAACCCGCGGTTCGGCTGGGTCGACGCTTTCCGGGACGTACGTCGCGAAAGACATGGCCATTGCTTCGGGGGTCAGCACGTACCCTGAGTCGTTGTGTTGGACCGAGGGGTACCTGTCGATGCGGCCGACATCCAAGTCCACCGCCGGATAGATCAAGAGTTGAGCCACCAGAGGAATTCCGTTGCGAATCGCATCCTGCGCAAGGACCGCCGCCATGTTGCCGCCCGCGCTGTCGCCGCCGATTATGACCCGATTCCGGTCGCCCCCGTAAATCCCGATGTTTTCGAACACCCATTTCAGCGTATCCAAGGCATCGTTCAACCCTGCAGGCCAGGGATGTTCAGGGGCCAGTCGGTAGTCGACCGACACGACGACGGCACCGACTCGGTTGCACAGCGCCCGCGAGACCGGATCCCCGGTATCGACGCTGCCGATCATCCAACCCCCGCCGTGTAACCAAACAATGACCGGTGCTGGGCCTATCGGACTGCCGGGGCGGTAAATTCTCACCGGTACTGGCCCATGCGCACCCGGCAGCATGGTGTCCACGGCGTCAGCGACCTCGTCCCGTGCCTCGACGGGGGTCAGAATACGCACGCTCGCCTCGAAATCGGACCGCAAATCGGAGATAGTTGGGTTTGCACGCGGGGCCGCAGCCTGGTTGGTCGCCATGTGCGCGATGAGAGCGGCCAGATCGGGATCGAGCGGCATCGGAACCTCCTTCGTGCGCCCGTCCACGTGGCAAAGTGGGATTTCTCGCGTGGGAAGCACAGAGCTGATTGGGCGGCGCGTTTACGCGCGTAAGTGAGCTAACGTCTAGAGTAAGGCTTACTACTTACACGTGTCAACCACTAAGGAGCCACACATCGTGCCGAAACCGACAACAAGTGCTGACGTCGCGCATGCCGCAGGGGTCTCGCGGGCCACCGTCAGCTATGTCCTCAACGAACGACGTGATGTGAAAATTAGCGACGGTGTTCGGCATCGAGTGTTTGCCGCCGCCCGCGAGCTCGGATATAACCCTTCACCGGCGGCGCGGGCCCTGCAGTCTGGACGTGGGAATGTAGTGTTGATTTTGGTGCCGGACTGGGAGACAACCGGAGAACTCGGCCGCTTTCTCGCGGAGGTCGGGAAAATCGTCTCGACCGAAGGGCTTGCGTGTTTGCGATACGAAGGCCCACGTTGGCAAGGGCGACTGCAACAACTTCTCACCGTGGTCACTGCAGCGGCGGTGGTAACCCTGGAACCACTGGCAGACGCCGACGCCGCAGCCCTGGCGAACGCGCGGATTCCAGAAGTGAAAGCGTTCTTCCTGGATCAACCCGAACAGCCTCGGACTACGCACATCGCGCAAGCCGACATCGTCTCCGCGCAATTTCTCCACCTACTCACACGCGGGTATCGCCGCGTGGTGTACGTGGCCGTCGACGACGCACGAAACCGGCCGTTTCTTCGAGCGCGAATCGAAGCTTACGAAAGCCTGTGCCGCGCGCACGACATGACTCCCGCCGTTGCGATTCTTGGCGACGATCTCGAACTGATGTCGCAGACCCTGACACGTTGGACGGATAAAACCGGCAGCACCGATCGCTTGGGAATCTGCGCGTGGAACGATCAGACGGCCGTAGGGGTTCTGACATGCGCAGCGCAATTGGGTTTGCCGGCACCTGAGCGTCTGGGAATCATCGGCTGTGACAACACTTCTGTCGGAACAATGGTCGCTCCCCCGCTCAGCAGCATCCAATTGAACTTGACTGCTGACGCGCACAGCCTGGCGAGGACACTGACTGCGTCACTCGGGATCGAACCCAGAACACACGCCGATAGGCAGACCCCCTCCGTCGAGGCCATACAGCGAGGATCCAGCTGAGTTCGTCGCGCCGACCCTGCAAACTGATGGTTACGACGAGTACGGGCATAAGTACCCCAACAGTTTTCTCGACATCTATACCCTGGGCGACAGCTACACCCCTGACCGGCCGACATATGTTTGCGTCCACGGCGGCGGATGGATAGTGGGTGGAAAAGGCAGCGGTGACCCTGTTGCTGGATTGTCGGGAGGTTTCTCCGTTATGGCGAATCCTATGCTCGACGCCGGGTACAACGTGGTCTCTATCGGGTAACTCTACTTGAACCTCTTACCCTGCTCCGGTCATCCAGCTGCCGGAAGCAATGACGTACTTGCAACGGCACCGCCATCGATACGGGCTCATCATGGACAGGGGCGTACTCGGTGGTGCTAGCGCTGGCGGAGTTCGCGAATCATCGAATGAACCCACAATATGCACAACACATGGGCCTCACCCCCGTGATGGCAGATAACCTCCTAGCGGTGGTGTTGGACAGTGCCGCGCTGGACATGTCACTCACCAATAGATCACAAAGCCCGGACGCGTTTGCGGACTGGCTGTAGAACATGGGATTGCGGTTTTATCTCAGAGACTCCGGGAAATGTACGTCGAGAACGGTGTCACCGAACACACCACAAGCGATTTTCCGGCTCCATTCATCGCGGACGGCAACATTGCGACTTTTCCAGATCAGGCGCGAAGCTTGCACAACCGGCTCGACCAACTCGGCGTTGCGAATAGGCTCGCCCCCTCTACGTGAGGCACCAGCGCATTCTCGGACATGGGTTCATGGCCACGCCGTCGCCATGGAGGGATGACTGCACTGCAAAAACTGAGGTTGCTCGATCAAGCCCTTGAGCGAAAGCTGTACGTAAACGCAGGTGCCTGACCCGAGCCACGAGAAGAAAACGCGAGACGATCTGACCCGGTCGACCGCATTGTGTGCGGACGACCGGGTCAGTGATCGGAATTCTTGCGTTCGGATTCCGATCGCTTCGCAAGCGAAACTTCGTAACACCCGACGTGCACCGTTGAACGTCAGGAACGTCAGCGAAGTTACTCACGAAGACGCTGTAATGGCCGGTCCAGTGGGGGCGACGTCAAACGCCGGCACCGCCGAGCCTCGGTGGCCCCGAACGGTACTTGACTGGCGTTTCCGACATGGAAATCGGATTCGCGACCTGCTGGGTCGCTGTCCCGGGAACATCTACCGCCGGCTCGAGACCAAGGCTGCGGGCGAACTCGAACGCCTCCGCGACGTTGTTGATCGGCCCAGCGGGCACTCCCACAGCGCCGAGCACTCGATACCAATGATCCGCACCGTGCGCGGCCAAGCCGCCCGCAATAGCCTCTGCCAGATCCTCACGATGCGCGACTCGATCGGTGTTGGTGGCGTAGCGAGAGTCCGTGAGCAGATGCGGCATTTTCAGAGCGTGTGCGAGGGAACCGAACTGTTTGTCGTTGCCCACGGCAACAGCCACCGGCCTGTCGGCCGTGGGAAACACTTCGTACGGCGCGATACTGGGATGCCGATTACCGAGAATCGCCGGTACGGCACCCGCCCCGAGGTATCCGGACGCCTGATTCACCAAGGAAGACAGCAAAGCCGAGAGTAAGTTTGTGTCGACACGCTGACCTTGACCCGTCTTCGTTCGGTGGTGCAGCGCACCAAGAATACCTGTCAGCGCGTGGAGCCCAGTCACCACATCGACCACCGCTACACCTACCTTGGTCGGATTCCCTGCACTCGGCCCGGTTACACTCATCAATCCGCCCATTGCCTGAACAAGCAGGTCGTAACCGGCGAGGTTCGCACCTTCCCCGTGGCCGAAACCTGTTATCGAGCAATAGATCAAGTCGGGCTTCATGCTGCGCAGATCCTCGTATCCGAGGCCCAGTTTTTCCATGGTGCCAGAACGAAAATTCTCAACGACGATGTCGGCACGTGCTATCAACTCCCGCGCCTGTGAACGCCCCAGTTCGGACGCCAGATCCACCACGAGTGACGTCTTGTTTCTGTTAACCGAGTTGAAATACGTGGCCCGGCCCTCGGAGTCGAGCGGAGGTCCCCATGCACGCGTGTCGTCACCGTGACCTGGACGCTCGACCTTAACCACCTCGGCACCCATGTCACCGAGCATCATGGTGGCGTACGGGCCGGCCAGAACACGGCTGAAGTCCGCAACGACTATACCGTCAAGCGCTCCCGTGCTCACGTCGC
The DNA here is from genome assembly GCF_001894785.1 of Rhodococcoides fascians NBRC 12155 = LMG 3623. Classification (GTDB taxonomy): domain Bacteria; phylum Actinomycetota; class Actinomycetes; order Mycobacteriales; family Mycobacteriaceae; genus Rhodococcoides; species Rhodococcoides fascians. The sequence continues at coordinate 14,182 of NZ_BCWW01000024.1, read as the reverse complement.
TGAATTCCCACCGCGCAGGTACACCGTAGTGGTGTGGGTGAAGAATTCGCGGGCAGCCTGTCCCTGTTCCTTGGGGCCATAGCCACTCTTCTTCGCCCCGCCGAACGGTACGTGCGGGTCTGCACCTGCCGACTCCGAATTGACGTGCAAAATCCCGACATCGATGTCGTCCACGGCATCCAGTGCACGCGTGAGGTCTTGAGTGAAGACAGATGCCGACAACCCGAACTCGCTGTCGTTCGCCTTACGGAAAGCGTCCTCGACCGTTTGCGCACGGTCGACAGCCAGCACGGGGCCAAAGAGCTCTTCACGCCATACATCGGCAGTAGACGCATCGACTTCGAGAATGGTGGGCCGCACGTAGTAACCGTCGGCGAGCGCACCGCTGTCGTATCGATCCCCGCCTGCGATTCGACGAGCGCCTTGATCCACCGCCTTGTCGATTCCGGCTTGAATCGACGTTCGGGCCGACGCGTTCACGACGGGTCCCATTTCCACCGACTCGTCGAGCGGGTCACCGACTACCAGTTCTACCGCGCGCCGGCCGAGTTCTGCCAACAAATCATCGGCAACGCTGTCCTCAACGATCAAACGCGATGTAGCGGTGCACTTTTGACCAGTCGACCGAAACGCTCCCAGCATCACCTGCTCGGCTGCCAACGTCAGGTCGGCGTCTGCGAGTACGACCGCAGCATTCTTGCCGCCCATCTCGGCTTGGACGGGCACGCCCCGACGAGCGCCGGCCGCGGCGATCTTCCGGCCGATGCCCGTGGAACCTGTGAAGGTCAACGCGTCGATGCCGTCGTGCTCGACGATGGAGTTGCCCACAGCGCCGTCGCCGAGGAGCAGGTTGAGAACACCCTTCGGTAGACCCGCCTCGTGCAGCGCCTGCGCCAAACGCATTGCAAGAAGCGGGACCGCACTGGCAGGTTTCCACACCACGGTGTTGCCGTACGTGAGTGCCGGCGCAATCTTCCAGGTGGGGATGGCAATGGGGAAGTTGAAAGGCGTGATCACGCCGACGACCCCCACCGGCTTGCGGGTGACGAAAATGCGCTCACCTCGTCGAGGCGAGGAGAACAATTCGCCCGCTGTCCGGTCGGCGTCGTTGCCGTAGTAGCGAAGAATCATCGCTGCACGCAACACCTCACCGACGCCTTCGGCCTTGGTCTTGCCTTCCTCCATCGCAAGTTCTGCGCCCCACGCCGCCGCAGACTGTTCGACCAATGCCGCCGCCTGAATAAGAACCGCACCACGCTCGTGAGCCGGAGTCCGAGCCCAATCGCGCTTCGCGGTCTGCGCAGCTGTAACCGCAAGGTCGAGTTCCGAGGATCCGACGTGAATACCCTCGGCGACAACGACTTCCGGATGCGCAGGGCTGCTGCTGACGATTGCGCTCCCTGTTCCGTCCAGCCATTGTCCATCGACGAGACTACGGAGCGACACCGGCGTGGTCATGACATTTTCCTCTGCTTCGATACGGTAAAGGACGGGCAGGCTTCAGCGGAACGCTGCGTGCCCCGTGAGCGCTTTGCCGACGGATAACATGTGCATTTCGCTCGTACCCTCGTACGTGAGAACTGATTCCAAGTTGTTCGCATGCCGCAGCGGAGAGTATTCCAACGTAATTCCGCTTCCGCCCAGAATAGTGCGGCACTCGCGTGCGATGGCCAACGATTCGCGCACATTGTTGAGCTTGCCGAGGCTGACCTGGTCCGGCGAAACGTCCGTGTCGTCCTTGATTCGGCCCAAATGAAGAGCGAGCAAGAAACCCTTGCCGAGTTCCAGGGTCATGTTCGCGAACTTCTCCTGGGTCAACTGAAAACTGGACAGCGGCCGGTCGAATACGTCGCGCGAATTCGCATAGGCGATCGCCGACTCCAGGCTGTCCCTGGCAGCGCCCAAAGCACCGAACACGATTCCGAAGCGGGCCTCGTTCAAGCACGAAAGCGGAGCGCTCAAACTGTCCGCTTCCGGAAGGCGTGCCGAATCCGGCAGTCGAACGTTGTCCATGACCAATTCGGAAGTCACCGAAGCACGGAGCGACAGCTTCTTGTGGATGTTGTTCGCGGTGAATCCCTTGGTGTCGGTGGGTACCAAGAAACCGCGAACACCGTCGTCGGTCTGCGCCCAGATAGTTGCCACGTCGGCCAGCCCGCCGTTCGTGATCCACATCTTCGTGCCATTGAGCACCCAGTCGTCACCGTCGCGTCGCGCACGGGTCCGCATTCCGGCCGGATTGGAACCGAAGTCCGGTTCGGTCAGTCCGAAGCAACCGATGGCGTCACCCGAAGCGAGGCGAGGGAGCCACTCCTGCTTCTGCTCCTCAGAACCGTAGCGGTGGATCGAGAACATCGACAGGGAGCCCTGGACCGAAACGAAACTGCGGAATCCCGAGTCGCCTGCCTCGAGCTCGAGGCAGGCGAGCCCATAGCTGACCGCATTGGTTCCGGCACAACCGTATCCGTCAAGGTGCATGCCCAAAACACCGAGCTTGCCGAACTCTTTGGCGAGCTCCTTAGGAAGCGTGGCGGATTCGAACCAATCGCCTACATTGGGCTTTAGACGGGTTTCGACGAACTTTCGAACGGTCCCGGCGATATCGCGCTCGTCTTCGTCCAACAGGCGGTCGGTGTCGAACAATTCGAGGGGGCGCTGCGGCCCGGTCTTGCGGGGTGAGGTCATTCTGCTCATGGAGATATTTCCTTGTCGCGAAGTTGAAAGATAATCAGAGGGAAGCGAAGGCGTCGCGCAGAATGGACAGACCCTCCAACAGCAGCTCATTCGAGATGGAGAGCGGCGGCAGGAATCGCAGGACGTTGCCGAAAGTTCCGGCGGTGAGTGTAAGGACGCCATGTGAGTGGCAGTAACGGTTGACCTCCGCGAGCGCCTCGCGGTTGGGTTCCTTGCCACCGGAGTGCACGAGCTCGAGCGCGATCATGGCGCCACGGCCTCGGACCTCGCCGATGATGTCATAGGTTGACGCGATGTCTCGCAACTCGCGGAGCATGATGTCCCCAAGTACCTGTGCGCGTTCGAGCATCCCCTCGGCTTCGATCGTCTCGAACACCGCGAGCGCCGCCTCGCATGCCGCTGGGTTCCCCGCGTAGGTACCGCCGATACCACCGGCGTGCGCGACATCCATGATCTCGGCGCGACCAGTCACGGCCGCTAATGGCAAGCCCCCGGCTAGACCCTTCGCCGTGATGATGAGACCTGGAACGATGGCCTCGTGCTCGGACGCGAACCACGCGCCGGTTCGAGCGATTCCAGTTTGAACCTCGTCCGCGATCATGAGAATCCCGCGCTCCCGGCAGAAGTCGGCAACACGGCGAAGAAAACCATCCGCGGGAACGATGAATCCGCCTTCACCCTGGATCGGCTCGACTACGACGGCCGCGACCGCTTCGGCACCGACCTGAGAGTCGACCAGCAATTCGAACTGAGCGAACGCTTCGTCGCTCGCATTCTCGGCACCGCTGGGCCAGCGGTACGGGTACGCCATGGGCGCCCGGTACACCTCGGGCGCAAACGGGCCGAAGGTGCTCTTGTACGGCTGATTCTTCGCCGTCATAGTCATGGTCATCAGGGTGCGTCCGTGAAAAGCATGGTCGAACGTGATGATGGCGGGTCTACCGGTCGCAGCACGCGCATACTTGACCGCGTTTTCCACGGCTTCGGCACCGGTGTTGAACAGCGCGGTGCGTTTTTCATGACTCCCTGGCGTCAGCCGATTCAGCGTCTCGGCAACTTCGATGTACGGCTCGTACGGGGTGGCCAAGAAACAAGTGTGGGTGTATTTCGCCAATTGTTCCGATGCACGTTCCACTAGGCGGGGGGCTGCGTTACCTACGGTGGTGACAGCGATTCCCGAACCGAAATCGATGAAAGAGTTGCCATCGACATCGACGACAACTCCTCCCCCTGCCGCTGCCACGTACACCTGAGCGGCGCTGGCCAATCCCGCAGGGAGTGCGGCGGCGCGGCGATCGGCCAGCTCACGCGAGCGCGGCCCCGGAACCTCTGTCACGAGTCGCCGGACCTGCTCCAGGCTGGGGCCACCAACGATCGGGTGTACTGCAGTCATGTTCGAACCTCCGTTTGTAGTGATTCGACGGTAGGACGCTTTGCACGGGAATCGCTATGTTCAATGTGTACAACTTTGTAGCGGGTTGTATACCTACCGGACATCCAATTGGAACGGCATTTCGTGACAGGATCGGGCAAACCGAATCCGAAGGGGACACCACAGTGGTCGACGGCTCCGTATCGACGGACAAACGCATCGGGACATCGTCCGACGAAATGAATGAAGTAATCGACCTACTATTGCGCGGTCGTAGCGTCGACAACGAAACGCCGTCCATGGTGTTCTTGCCTCGTAACACGCAACTCGACCGCGTCCACGGCGTCATTTTGTGGCCGAACGGCGCGCCGTTCTTAGCGGACGTGGCTACGACGTTCGAGCATTTCGGCCTTCGACTGGCCGACCGCGAGCCACTGTCCCTGCCCGTCGAACACGCGACTGAGTCCGTCGGCATCGCTGCAACTTGCCACTTGTTCTCGTTCGACGTGCCCGATTTCTGACAATCGGCGCACGTAGGTGAACTCTCGAACGCCTTCGCAGCAAGCGTATCCGAAGGTTTCCAGATCGACATCTTCGCAAAGCTGATCACAGCCGTCGGTCTGTCGTGGGATCAAGTCGTTCTCGTCCGGGCAGCAACCCGATTCATTCGCCTGGCGGGTCTCGGACTGCCCGTTGGGTATGTCGTCGACGTCCTTCTTCGGCACCCTGACTTCGCCAAGGCATACATCGAGCTGTTCACCGCACGGTTCGATCCCGACATCGTGGAACGCCCTCAAGCGATCGCGGCGGCCGCCACTGCGCTGGAAGAACGCGTGGACGCTGCCGCCACCCTGGACGAGGATCGCATTCTCCGCTCGCTACAGTCATTCGTGACCGCGTGTGTGCGCACCAACTGGTTTCAAACGAACGCGTCGGGAAGACGTAAGCCGTATGCGTCCTTCAAGCTCGATTCTGCGGAGCTGACTTTGCCCGGTGAGGTCGTACCGTATAGGGGGATATTCGTCTATGCAAACGACGTCGAGGGCATTCATGCGCGCGCAGGAGCAGTCGCGCGAGGCGGTATCCGGTTCTCCGACCGACCGGAGGACTACCGAACCGAAGTGTTGGGGCTGATGAAGACCCAGGACGTCAAGAACTCACCCATTGTTCCAGTTGGTGCCAAGGGTGCGTTCATTCGAAAATCGCCTGAAGTCTCGGTGGTGGAGTCTTATTCGACGTTCATCGAGGGTTTGCTCGACGTTACCGATAATCTGGTCGGCGATGATGAGGACGTACACGAGCGAACGGTTGCGCACGACGCCCCGGACACGTACGTCGTGGTCGCGGCCGACAAGGGAACGGCGTCGTTCTCGGATGTCGCTAATGCAATCGCCACGGACAGGTCGTACTGGTTGGGAGACGCGTTTGCGTCGGGGGGCGCGACCGGTTATGACCACAAAGCCATGGGTATCACCGCACGTGGCGACTGGGTGTCCGTTCGGCACCACCTCCGCGATCTGGGTATCGACGTCCAGACCGATCCCGTATCGGTTGTGGGAATCGGTGACATGTCCGGAGACGTCTTCGGCAACGGCATGCTCCTGTCGAAAACAATCAAGCTCGTGGCCGCCTTCGACCACCGACACATATTCGTCGACCCCGAACCGGATCCTGATATCTCGTACGCCGAACGCGAACGGCTGTCGGGTACTCCCCACCCGAGCTGGGCCGATTATGATCGAGGACGCATGTCTACCGGCGGTGGAATCTGGTCACGGACCGCCAAAACAATCAACCTTCCAGTACAAGCGCAACAAGCCCTCGGGGTGAATCAATCACGCGTGACCCCTGACGCTTTGATTAAAGCGATCTTACGGGCGCAGGTCGACCTCCTGTGGAACGGGGGAATCGGCACGTACGTGAAGTCGTCGACAGAAGCACACACGTCGGCCGCTGATCCCTCGAACGACGCGGTGAGAGTCGATGCCGCTGAGTTGCGGTGCTCGGTCGTCGGTGAGGGAGGGAATCTGGGGTTCACGCAGCGTGCCCGGATCGAGTTCGCATTGAAGGGTGGAAGAATCAATGCCGACTTCATCGACAACGCAGCGGGAGTCGCAACATCGGACCTCGAAGTCAACCTGAAAATTGCCTTGAATGTCGGGGTTCGTAGTGGGCGCATCGGCATTGATCAACGAAATACGCTGCTTGCAGATTCCGAGCCGGACGTCGCAAGAGCCGTTATCGAGAATACGGACAACCAGGTTCTCGCAATTGGTTTGGCCGAGTCGCAGGCTGCCCACCTGTTGAACCGACACGAACGCCTAATCGATCACCTCGAATCGAACAACGGAATCTCACGCGCGCACGCAGTTCTGCCATCGAAGAATGAATTGGTCTCGAGGACGCAAGCCGGTCTGGGCCTCACGCGCCCCGAGATCGCTGTCCTTCTGGCGCAGTCCAAAAATGTTGTGCGCGTTGACCTACTGGAATCGAATGTTCCCGAGGATGCAATCTTCGGCACCTTGCTTCGAAACTATTTCCCAGAGAAAATTCGCGAGAAACTGACAACCGAAATCGACGAGCACCGTCTGGCGCGGGAAATAACGGCCACGAAACTCGCCGACGACCTCATCAACCATGTCGGTCCAGGTCTTATCTACCAGCTCGAGGAGCGACTCGGGGTCAAAACACCCGATGTCGCTCGCGCCTACGCTGTGGTTCGTGACGTTTTCGATATCGACACGATGTGGGCCCAGGCTCGGTATCTCCAAGACGACCAGCACCGGTGGCAGACGCTACTTGCAGTTCAGCAGTTCATCGAGCAGTCCGCGTCTTGGATTCTGCGACGCAGACCGGTTCCGCTCGACATCGATCAGGAAATTCAAGGATTCCGAGATCACGCTGCTGAACTATTGGCTGCCGACACGCCGGCCACAGCGCCTGAGATGACAGCGAAGTTGCGCTTCTTGACCGAAGCATTCGAACTGAGCGAGACCGCACGTCAACACGATTGCACGGTGGGCAGTGTTGCAAACCTGTACAGGCAGGTCAGTGAACTACTAAGCTTGAGCTGGCTCGTAACGCGTCTCGAAGCACATGTCACTACCAATTGGTGGGATTCGATGGCCGCGGCGGTCGTCCGCGACGACATCGCCGAGCGCCATCATGAGCTGGTGCGGGTGTTGATGCCATCGAACGATGATGTTGGCGCGAGTCGGGTATCGGAATGGCAAGCGCGGTCACAGGCCGCGATCGGTAGATTCACTCGTATGACCGCAGAAATCCGACGGGACGGGGTAGTCGACGTCTCTCGGGCATGCACCATCAGTGCCGAACTGCGGCTACTGATTCGAAGTGCAGGCTGACCCAAACTGACAGACCGCGCGCGCGTCTCGTTTCGACAATCAAACTTTTGTGTCACGGAGGAACACCAGACATGTGTTATACAACATCGCCGAGGGAAGACGAATCGCTGTTCGATCGCGTGGCCGTGATCGGCTGCGGAATCATGGGATCGGGGATTGCGCAGATTCTCGCAACTACCGAAAGTGCTGTGACAGTGTGAAGTGGAACGACCGTGCTGGAGCGTGGCCAAACATCGCCTATGACGAACCTCGATCGAGCCGTCGGTCGCGGTTCGCTGTCGGGGGACGACCGAGACCGCGCTCTCAGTTCCATTACCTGGACAACGGAGTTGCAACGCTTGACCGACTGCGATTGGATAATCGAGGCAGTTGCAGAGTCGAAAAACGTGAAAATGGATCTTTTCAGACGTCTCGACGCGCTGAATTACAGCCGGGAAGTCGTATTTGCCACAAATACCTCGTCGATTCCCGTTGTTCGCCTGACAATGGGGACTTCACGACCTGAATCAGTGATCGGACTGCATTTCTTCAATCTAGTACCCGTGCTGCAATTGGTCGAAATAGTACCTTTACTGCTTACCAGCGATGATGTCACGGCTCGAGTGCGGCAGTTTGCCACTTCTCAACTCGGCAAGGTTGCGGTCACTGCCCCCGATAGGTCCGGTTTCATCGCAAATTCACTGCTTGTACCGTTCATCCTGGATGCGATACGAATGGTAGAAGGCGGACACGCAACTGCCAAGGATTTCGACGACGCCATGGGGCTTGGTTGCGCGCACCCTGTGGGCCCACTTGCGCTCGCTGATTTGATCGGTCTGGACACCGTTGCTGCAATTGGACGATCTCTGTACCAAGAGTTTGGGCAGCAGGGCCACCTGCCCCCGCCACTGCTCAAGCGCATGGTCGAAGCCGGCCTTCTCGGACGAAAGACGAAAATGGGCTTTTATTCGTACGACTAATAGTTTGTCGGTAGTTCCTGATTGCTCCACAACCGAAGGCGCCGGCGAATTTTCGCAGACGCCTTCGTCGTGTTGTTACCGTGTGTCGGGAACTACCGTCGAGCCCGGATCGGAAAGCCATATCCGCGCTCGACACACCCGCTTCATAGCGGCAATTTCATATCTCGAGATCTACGAGATCGAACCAGCGGTTGTCCGCTCGAGAACACCCTGCATGTGCTCGAAGTACGGCCGCGCGGCCAGACCGAATCGCAAGAAGATGTCACTGTCCTGCCCACCACCGTGCCTGTGCCACCGGCGTAAGAAGACGACCATTTCCGCAGTCCTCGCCGCGTCTTCCGTGCGAGTGCAGTCCCCTTCTATGCGGACACCTTCGCGTGGCACCGCCAGCTCAGACTTACTCAGCACGAGCCGGCACCCGAATCATCAGCGCGTCGCCTTGTCCGCCTCCGCCGCACAGTGCAGCTGCGCCGACACCACCGCCGCGACGCTGCAGTTCTAGCGCGAGGTGCAGCGCGATACGCGCACCGGACATGCCCAGAGGATGCCCGATGGAGATAGCACCACCGTTGACGTTGACCTTGCTCTCGTCCACACCCAGTTCACGCGTCGAGGCGATACCGACCGCAGCGAATGCCTCGTTGATCTCGATCAGATCCAGTCCGTTCGGATCGATCCCTTCCTTCGCGCACGCTTTCACGATCGCCCGCGCCGGCTGCGACTGCAGCGACGACTCCAGCCCGGCAACCACAGCGTGCGCACCGATCTCCGCGATCCACTCCAGCCCAAGCTTTCGGCCTTGGCCTTGCTCATCACGATGACCGCGGCAACACCGTCGTTGATCGTCGAGGCATTGCCCGCGGTGAGGTGTCGCTCTCCGAGAACGCCGGACGCAGCTTGGCGAGGGTGTCGGTGGTGGTGTCGGCACGGATGCCCTCGTCCTGGGAGAAAACGATCGGATCGCCCTTGCGCTGAGGGATCTCCACCGGCACGACCTCGTCGTCGAACACACCGTCTTCCACGTCGTGGCCGCGCGCTGATGCGACGCAGCCGCGAACGCGTCCTGCTCCTCGCGGGTGGATGCGACTGTACCCTCGTTACGCGATTCGGTGAGCCCGCCCATGGCCTGGTCGGTGAAGATGTCGTACAAGCCGTCGTAGGCGAGGTGATCCTTCATCGTCACACCGCCGTACTTGAATCCCGCACGCGATTTCTCGAGCATGTGCGGTGCTTGGGTCATCGATTCTTGACCACCGGCGACGACGATCTCGAATTCCCCCGCCCGGATCAGTTGATCGTCAACGCCGGAACATCCATCGGAATCCCCACCACAACCGCAGCCTGCCGCGCCGGAGCTGACCCGCACGGGCCGTGAGAACCTGCCCCACGATGACGTACTCGACGGGCGCGGGAGCGACTCCCGACTTGTCCAACGCACCCTTGATCGCGATCCCGCCGAGATCCGAACCCGAGAAATCCCTCAGTGCTCCGGACAACCGACCAACCGGGGTTCTGGCCCCGGCAACGATGACGGACATGGGTTGAGTCATTGTGTTCATTCTTTCACATCGGGCTTGGGTGCGCGGTGACGATATCCGCCTGATATTTGGCCGACCGAACTTGGAAGAGGATGTCCGCTTGGTACAAGCGAAGGTGCCACGGCTGAACGGTATGGACAGAATCCAAACACGGAGCGATAATGGCGTCAGTGCGCGGCACCGGATGTGCCGCCTGGCCGAGGAGGTCCTCATCGCTCTAACCGTTCGTCGGCTTTCGGACATTCAGGCTCTAGGGGCGACACTCGTCGCCGGATTGGCCGAAGCGAACAGGCTTATCCAGTGGGCCCACGCGATCGAGTTGGCAGACCCCACGCCATGGCTCAACGGCGGAGAACTCGTGATGACCACAGGACTCGAAATAGGAGCCACGGACGAAGCGCAATTTCAGTATGTTTCGCGCTTGGCGCAGGCCGGCACAGCTGCCCTGGCTTTGGACACCGGGACAAGGTTTCCCGCCGTACCGCGCGGGATTCTCGCTGCCGGGGACGATCTCGGCCTCCCCATACTGTCGATTCCAGCATCGACACCATTCATTGCAATCACGCGAGCTGTGATCGAAGAGCTGACGAAAGATCAACTCCGCATCACACAACGCGTTGTGGACCAACAGGAAAATTTGGCGAAAGCAACGCTCAAAGGCGGTGTAACAGCGACTGTTTCGGCCCTGTCCCGCGTTATCGGCGCATCGACGGCCGTCATCGACGTTGCCGGGCAGGTGTTGGCAAGTCATGGAAACTCGGCGCACTGGGCTGTCGAACACGCCCGCTCGGTTGCGGACTCCGCGCGGGCGGGATTCGGACGCCGTGGGTCGATCGGAACAACTATGCAGGACTCGCACGGCTACTGCACGGTTCAGAGTGTCACCGCATTCAAGAGCGTTCGCGCATACTTGTCGGTTTTGTGTCGGGAAGCTCTTCCGACACCCGACAGGCTGCTCGTCGCGCATACCGTCTCACTGTTGTCGATAGAGCTGGCCAAGCCGGCGAAGGTCATGGACGTCGAAAACAATCTTCGGAGCACGGTTACTTCAGCAATGATCAGCCTGGGAGACAAGTTCGATGTCAATATCCTTCGATACTTCGGAGTCGACCCGACCGACGATGTGGCGGCCCTGCATTTTGCTAACGTCGGCCCCCTTTTGAACGCCGAGATCGAAGCCAACGCCTGTCTGTCCGTCATCACAGTTCCGTTTCTTATGACACAGACGGAGAACGAACTGGTTGTAATCGTGCCGTCATCGCAGAGCGAAGATGTAGGACGGAATTTGCGGGAACATCTGAACACGCAACTCGGGCGAGACGTCAGAGTGGGTGAAGGCAACCCGGCGACGCTGGGCGACGTAGCTCGAAGTCTTCGGGAGGCATCCATGGCGGTGAGAAGCAGTACCACCGAACCCGTCACCCGGTTCAAGGATGTGGGCCCTGCTGCCTTCCTACTCAACAGCCAGCAACCCGCGGAGTTGCGCGCACTTGCCCGGGCAATGTTGCGCGAATTGGACGACCACGACGCGCGATCCACATCAGGCGGGGTTTTACTGACGACTTTGCGGGTGTTTCTTGAGCACAACGGCGAGCGAGAGGCGGCTGCGACAGTACTCGGCGTGCACAGGCACACCATGCGTAACCGGCTGGCGAAGATCGGTGATCTGATCGGCCGTGACTTGGAGTCCGCTCAGGTGCGCGCCGACCTCTGGCTAGCGCTGAAGGCGCGTGAACTGGCGACGCCAATCAGCGAGCTGTGACGCGCACCCGACTGGAGACGTAGTCTCGGGCTTGCAGACAGTTCGAGCCCTTGTGACAGGTGAGAACTTACGATGTCCGCCAGTCACTACAGACAGTGACAACCGCTGGACACAAGTTGTCATCTGCAGCATGTGTTGTTCGCCATGACGTCAGCGACCATGGATACAGATCACGAGATCGCACGTCACCGAAGCCACGTTGCGAGGTCGTGAATCGCCCTGTCACAAGTAGAAATAGGACAACAGCTGTGGGCAATTCGCTAGATGTACTACCCCACCGAGTGGACCTGGCCACCTGTCACCGAAGGTGATCGATTGCCCCAGTTGGAACGACCAACCTCAGCACAGAGGCATCCGTCTCGCGCACGCTGATCATGCGGCATATCAGCGCATTCGGCACACACCTAGAACCGGTACTCACCGCCCTGGAAGGAACCACACGATGATCGATTCACCTCTGCACCGAGAATCGGACACCACGAACACTGGCGAAACCGAGCAGCAACAGATCGAGATCGACGCGGTCGTGATCGGAGCTGGTTTCGCTGGGCTGCGCACCGCCCGCATGTTGGAAGAAGCCGGGAAGACGGTGGTTCTCCTGGAAGGAGGTGAACGAGTCGGTGGCCGTGGCTACAGCCGACAGTCTGCCATTTGCCCGTCGATCGACGTCGAGGTCGGAGGCGCATACATTCACCGTGAGCACCACCCTCGCGTAACGGCCGAGATCGATCGGCACGGCATCGCTATGCAGCCGTCCGCACCCGCGACGGCATTCCGAAACAAGCTCGGTGACAACCAGGTCGATTCAGCTTGGCCGGTTCCGATCGAAGAAATCAGTCAAGCGGAGGCCGGTCTCTTCAAAGCTCTGACCGATGCACATCGAATCGATCTGCACGCAGGGTTGGAATACCAGGGACTGGACGATCTGGACATCCCGTTGTCCAGCTACATCGACTCTCTGAATCTGCCGCCGGTGACCCGTCAACTGGTCGAATCATGGTCGTGGAACATGATGGGGCAGCCTGTCAGCGAGGCTACTGCGCTGTGGGCTCTGCAGTTCATCGCGGCACACCACTACAGCGTGTTCGGCGTCGTCCTGTCGATCGACGAAGTGTTCGCCGGCGGAACATCGACACTCGCACAGGCCATGGCAAACGAACTCCACGACGTACGCTACTCGAGCGTTGTCACGGCTTTGCATCAACGCGATGGCTACGTGGTCGTACACGTGAACGACGAGGCCCTCCACACACGAGCCGTTGTTCTCGCAACACCACTGAACACCTGGCGCGGGTTGGATTTCGATCCGCCCCTACCGTCTCCGCGAGCTGCTGTCGTGGCGGAGGGCCACGGTGGGCGTGGACTGAAGCTTCTCGTGCACGTGAGAAATGTGCCAGAAGGTCTGTCTTGTACTGGAGACGGTGTTTTCCCGACGTTGTACGAGTACCGGGGCGCTCCCGACGGAAGTACGATTCTGGTCGCCTTCACCGACAGCTCCTCCTTCGACCCAACCAATTTTGATGACGTGTGCAACGCAGTGCACCACTACGTTGCCGAGGCAGAAGTTATCGGAGTCGACTACCACGATTGGGAGCAGGACCCGCTGTTCCAGGCACCGTGGGTTTCGCCCAAGGTCGGGCAATTCACCCAGGCGCACAAATCACTCGCCGATCCACACGGTGCGATTTTCTTCGCAGGATCAGACGTGTCGCTTCAGTTCCCTGGATATATCGAGGGGGCGATGGAGACCGCCGAGCGTGCAGTTTCCGAGATCCTGGCGAACTGAAGCCCGATGCGGGACACTCGGGGCGGGAGTCTATTTCCGCTTTGGCGGCCATGATCTCTCGACAATGACCGATTTCGTTTCACTATCACGAGGGGCTTGCCCATGACCAAACTAGCAATTATCTATTACTCTTCGACCGGCCACGGTACGGCAATGGCCGACATCCTTGCGACCGTCTCCCGAGACGCCGGTGCCGAGGTGCGCGTGCGTCACATCGTTGAAACGCGCGATCCGCAGTCGTTCGCGCAAAACCCTGCTTGGTCATCGAACTACGAAGCCACCAAAGAATTGCCTGCAGCAACCGGTGAGGACATCGTATGGGCCGACGGGATCATATTCGGTTCGCCGACTCGTTTTGGCAGTACGGCAGCCCCCTTTCAGGCTTTCATGGATTCACTCGGTGGACTGTGGGCCAAGGGTGCACTCGCAGACAAGGCCTACGCCGCGTTCACGTCGAGTCAGACTGCGCACGGCGGACAGGAAACTACCCTCCTCGGTCTTTATACGTCCCTGATGCATTTCGGTGGCATCCTCGTGCCACCGGGATACACCGATAGCATCAAGTTCGCCGACGGAAACCCCTACGGTGTCGGCCACGTAACGGGCCCGGAGAATCAGAACGAAATAGACAACGCAACGCGCGCAGCACTGCAGCACATGGCTACTCGCGTCATCAAGGTTGCTTCAGCTCTGGTTGAGCTCTAAA
>NZ_BCWW01000023.1 GCF_001894785.1 Rhodococcoides fascians NBRC 12155 = LMG 3623 | reverse complement strand
ATTCACCAAATAAAATTCGGCACTGACATTCATCGACACACTGTTGAGTTCTCAAAGAACACGTACACACCATGGTCACCGTGTGAACGGCAACGTCCGGGGCTTACACGCTCGAACCCCAGACATGGCTGATAACCTCTGCCTTGTCTGGGTTGTTCAGGACGTACTCCGTACAACCTCGTTGTCCCGGTTTGTGAAGACCGGGTCGGTGTCCGTGTCGCTCTGACTCGACAAAAGTTACGCGAAGACCAACGCTTACGCAAATCGCCTGGTCAGATGTAATTTTCGTGTGAACATCTAGGTCGAGCGTGCAGTCAGACGACGGCGATGGCATCTATCTCGACCAACATCTCCTCGCGCGGAAGCCCCGTGAACACGGTCGTCCGGCTCGGCAGCACGTCGCCTGTCGTGTTCGCCGAGACGAACTCGCCATAGGCGTCGTTCATGATCGAGAAGTCCTCACGCTTGGTCAGGTACACGCGCAGCATGACGACGTCGTCGAACGTCGCGCCGCCGGCTTCCACGATTGCCTTGACGTTCTCCAAGGTTCGAGTGGTCTGCGCGGCGACGTCACCTGGGAACAGGTATTCGCTCGTCGCCGGATCCACCGGGCCCTGACCCGAAACCTGCACGAATGGCCCTTTCCGCACCCCCTGGGAGAAGGTGTGTGCCGGGGCCGGGGCACCTGTGGTGCGGATTTCGATCTTTTCGCTCATGATGTTCCTTCCATCGAACTGTCGTTTGTCAGTGGGCGGTCATGTCGATCTGGCGGCCGCCAGCCCAGTCCTTCGGAAATTGCCGCTGCCGTGCCGCGCACTGCAGGCAGCGCAGCCAGTACCTGCTGATGGTCGAGCAACATGTCCGGTACCGACATGGACACCGCGGCCACCACGTCTCCGGTCCCGTTGCGCACCGCGCAGCCGATGCAATTGACGAAAGACTCGTGTTCTTCACGGTCCTCCGCAAAACCCTGCTGGTCCACGAGCTCGAGCTCGCGCAGGTACTGCTCCGGTGTGCTGATCGTGCGTTCCGTGAACGGCGTGTACGTGATGCGTCGAGCGATCTCTTCTCGTTCGGCGCGCGGGCGGCCTGCGACCAAAATCTTTCCCACCGCGGTGCAGTGCAGCGGTGCCGGCCGGCCGACGCGTGAGTACATCCGCACGCTCTGCTGTGCGTCGAACTTGTCGATGTAGATGACCTCCCCCGCTTCGTACGTGGCCAGGTGCACCGTCTGGCCCGTGTCGGAGTTCAGTGCAGCGAGATGCGGTCGCGCGACGGTGCGCACGTCTCTCTGTTCGAGCGCGTGATTTGCGAGCTCGAACAGCCTCGAACCGAGTTGGTACCGGTGATCCGCTCCATGGCTGACGAACCTGTCCGATTCCATGGTCCGCAGCAGTCGCAGCACCGTCGTCTTGTGTACACCGAGGACTGCGGCGAGTTCGTCGAGTGACTTCGATCCGTCCTCGAGCAAACCCAGGATCGTCAGCGCCCTCGACAAGCTCTGGCTCACAACGTCGCCTCGGTGTGCACCGCTGCCACGGCAGCGTAGTCGAGTGTCGCCCAAGCATTGTCGTCGATTCCGGCCAGTGCTGCCAGTTCGTCGTGCGGCAGGACTTTCGCTACATCACCGTGGCCGGTCAATGCGCCTGCGGCACAGAGATGTCCGAATCGCACACGCTGCGCCGCGCTGTATCCCATCAGCAACGCGGCCAGAAAGCCGCCGGCGAAAGCGTCACCTGCACCGATCTTTTCGACGACGTCGAGTGTCAATGCGGGGACGTCGACTCGCGCGACTCCCTCGAATGCCGTCACCGTGTGCGCATCGTTCTTGATCACCAGATGACGGGGCTCGGGAAACATCTCGCGTACTTCCGCCGGACTCGAGGTCCCGAACACCGAAGCGGCCTCGTCGGCACCCATCGACACGATGTCGCTACCGCGGACGTGCTCACCGAGGACGCGGGCCGCGTCGTCCGAACGCCCGGCCCACAAGGCCGGCCGATAGTTGAGATCGAAGCTGACAGTGGAGGGGCCGGCCATGAGGCTTCGCGTCAATTGTTCCGCAGTGGGTGAGATGGCGACGGTGATGCCGGTGAAATGGACGATGTCGGCGCAGTCGATCGCCGCTCGCACCTCGTCGTGAATATCGTTGGGCGAGAGCGCAGTAGCAGCCGAAAGAGACCGGTAGTACGTCATCGCGCTGTCTCCCAGAGGCAGGTCGTGACGGTGATCGGACCCCGATCCGCGCTCCTTGATGTAGAGGCCCGTCGGCCGCCCGCTATCGACGATCACGCCCGACGTGTCCACACCGGCAGCGTCGAGTTCCGCGACCAGATATCGGCCGAACCCGTCGTCACCCACCCGCGAGACCCACGCAGCCTCGATTCCCAGTTGGACGAGGACACGAGCCACGTTGGCTTCCGCACCTCCAGCCGTCCGATGGAACGTCTCCGACCGTTCCAGTGGGCCAGGGTCCGCGACGAGGACAGCGAGGCCTTCGCCTACACACACCACCCGGGGGGCTGCCATGTCCGTCTCCTCGAACTCTTGCGGGAATGCATCGTTGGATGCAGACTACAAATGAAAGACACGATACGCAACCGTCGTTGCATATAGCGCAACGCAGAACTCGAGGAGACTGACGTGATCGACACTGCCGGAGTCGAGGCGCTGAGTCGACGACTCCTGGGGCCCGAACACAAATCGCTTCCAGCGAGATCGTGGGGACAGAGCGCCGAGAGCTTTCTGGCCACCGCGCCGCGGCTGTCCGAGTTCACCACCCCAGTACTCACCCTCGACAGGACACGCATCGCATCGAACGTCGATGTGATGGCGCAGTGGACCGAGAAGGCGGGCGTCCTCCTGGCACCCCACGGCAAAACGACCATGGCTCCCCAACTGTGGAAGCAGCAACTGGATGCGGGCTGCTGGGCCATCACCCTCGCTACCGGTTGGCAAGTTCAGGTGGCACGAGCATTCGGTGTGGAGAGAATCGTTCTCGCCAATGCCGAAGTCGATCCTGTTGCTCTGAACTGGGTTGCCGCCGAACTGGACTCGCATCCCGAGTTCGAGTTCTACTGCTGGGCGGACAGCGTCGCCACGGTGCGAGAGATGAACCGCATCCTTGCCGACCACGGCGATCGACCGGTGTCCGTCGTCGTCGAACTCGGCGGCGAGCACGGACGAACCGGCGCGCGAACGACCGAGGAGGCCGTCGCAGTAGGACGGGAGATCGCCGCGTCACCACGCCTCGCACTGGCCGGTGTGGGCGGCTACGAGGGTGCCCTGAGCCACGACCGTTCCGAGGCCGGTCTCGCGGCAGTACGCACCTACCTCGACACTCTCGCCGCACTACATCGCACCTTCGATGCCGAAGGACTGTACGGCGATCACGCCATTGTGACCGCAGGCGGGAGCGCGTACCAGGATCTGGTGGTCGAACGCCTGCATTCTCTGACCTCGGGCAACGGCGTG
The DNA here is from genome assembly GCF_001894785.1 of Rhodococcoides fascians NBRC 12155 = LMG 3623. Classification (GTDB taxonomy): domain Bacteria; phylum Actinomycetota; class Actinomycetes; order Mycobacteriales; family Mycobacteriaceae; genus Rhodococcoides; species Rhodococcoides fascians. The sequence goes on along the minus strand of NZ_BCWW01000023.1, from coordinate 41,385 downwards.
CGCACCGACGTCGTGCTCCGATCCGGGGCCTATGTGGCGCACGACGACGGCTTCTATTCGCAGATCTCACCGCTGACTCCCGCCCGAACCGAGACGCCGTTGGTTTCTGCGATGCACGGATGGGCCCGAGTGGTGTCACGCCCCGAGCCCGGCCTCGCATTGCTGGACGCAGGTAAGCGCGACTTTCCTTTCGACGAAGGAATGCCCGTCCCGCAACGTGTTCGAGGTAATGAGCTCCTGGATCCGGCCGCGGAGGTGACGGCACTCAACGACCAGCATGCTTTTCTTCGACTACCGGCAGACGACGCCGGCGCACTTCCGGTGGGGGCGGTGCTGCGGCTCGGCCTCTCGCACCCCTGCACTGCGTTCGACAAATGGCGTCTGATCCCCGTCGTGGACGACTCGGACAGCGACGACCCACTCGTGGTCGATCTGATACACACCTTTTTCTAGGAAGCAGAACTTGATGGTGGACACACTATTTCGCGGGTTCGACGTCATCGACGGCACCGGTTCCGCGCGGCTGCGTCGGGACGTTCTCGTCCGTGATGGCACCATTGCAGCACTCGTCGAGCCCGGAAGCCTTTCCAGTGCAGACAGAATCGTCGATGCAGCACCAGGTCACGTCCTGTCCCCCGGCTTCATCGACATGCATGCGCACTCCGATCTGGGGTTGCTGACCGATCCTGGGCACTTCGCCAAGATCAGCCAGGGTGTCACCACCGAGGTGATCGGACAGGACGGCATCGCGTACGCGCCCATCGACGATGCGACGTTGGACGTCATCCGGCGACAGATCGCCGGGTGGAACGGCAATCCCGTCGATCTGGACTTCTCCTGGCGGACGGTTGCCGAGTATCTCGCCCGACTCGACCGTGGCATCACTCCGAACGCTGCATATCTGGTTCCGCAGGGAACGCTGCGCTACCTGGCCGTCGGTGCCGATCGACGCCCAGCAACGCCGTCCGAGATCACCCACATGCAGGAGTTGCTGGCACAGGGTCTGCAGGACGGTGCCGTCGGAATGTCGAGCGGACTCACCTACACACCCGGAATGTATGCCGACACAAGCGAATTGCGAGCACTGTGTGAGGTAGTGGCAGACTTCGGCGGGTTCTATGCTCCCCACACCCGGTCGTACGGCGCGGGTGCACTCGACGCCTACCAGGAGATGCTCGATCTCTCCAGAGAAACCGGATGCGCCCTGCATCTGACCCACGCAACGATGAACTTCGGTGTCAATCGTGGTCGGGCACGTGAATTTCTCGATCTTGTCGACTCCGCGATCGCCGACGGCTGCGACGTCACGCTCGATACGTATCCGTACCTACCCGGGGCCACGACTCTGTCTGCGCTGCTGCCGAGTTGGGCGATGTCGGGTGGGCCGGACCGAGCGCTGGAACGACTCGACGATCCGGCCGAGCGTCGCCGCATAGCGCAGGACGTCGATGTCGACGGCTCGGACGGCTGCCACGGAGTCACCGTCGAGTGGGAGACGATTCAGCTCAGTGGAGTATCGAACCCGGAACTCGACCGGTACGTCGGTCGCACGATGGCCGACATCTCGGCGGACGAAGGGCTCGAGCCGGTCGACGTGTTCTTCGACTTTCTACGCCGCGACGCTCTGGCCACGACCATCCTGCAGCATGTCGGGCACGAGGAGAACGTTCGCGAGATCATGCAGCATCCGCGCCATATGGGCGGCAGTGACGCCATTCTCGTAGGCGAAAAGCCACATCCGCGTGCCTGGGGAACGTTCCCCCGCTATCTGGGCCACTACGTGCGGGACGAGCAACTGCTCTCACTCGAGGAGTGCATCAATCACCTCACGGGTCGTCCGGCTGCACGGTTACGACTGCGCAGGCGCGGCACGATCGCCGTGGGTCATGCTGCCGATCTCGTGGTGTTCGACCCGGACGCCGTTCGAGACACCGCCACGTTCGAAGAGCCCAAACAGCAGGCCGAGGGAATCAGCCACGTGATGGTCAACGGCACGTTCGCGATAGACGATTTTCTTACCACCCACTCCTTGGCAGGCCATGCCCTGCGTATGGACTCAGCCAGAAAGCAGACGTCGTGAATGCACTGACGGCAATTCTCGAAGACCGCGCACTTGCCGTGGTGCGCGCGCCGCACATCTCGGATCCCGCCGCACTCGCACACGCCCTTGCCGGCGGCGGAATTCGCGCTGTGGAGCTCACGTTCACCACGCCGGGAGTCCTCGACCTCATCCGGGCCGCATCCGATGCGGGTGCCATCGTCGGGGCCGGAACGGTCCTCACAGCCGATCAAGCCCGGGCTGCCCTGGACTCGGGTGCCAGTTTCGTCGTGACACCGGGGCTGCGGTCAGACGTCGCCGCCGTGGTGACCGCCGCGCGCATACCGCTGATGATGGGGGCACTCACCCCGTCCGAGGTGATGACCGCGCTCGACCTCGGTGCAGACGCGGTGAAGATTTTCCCGGCGCGCACCGTCGGACCGGCCTATTTCAAGGATCTGCTCGGTCCGTTCCCGGATGCACGTCTGGTCCCGTCCGGCGGCGTCAACGCCGCAAATGCCGCACACTTTCTGGCAGCCGGAGCAGTGGCAGTAACTGCCGGCACGGATGTGGTGCCGCCGAATTCTGTTGCTACCGCTCAGTGGGACGACATCGCAGCACGAGCCCGGGCATTCGTCCACGCCATCGAAACCGCCAACGAGAAAGAACTGTCATGAATTCTGCCGTCGACTGGCTGAGAACCTCGACACCCGGCCTTCTGGTGCTGTGCGGCATAGCAATCGCCGTGTTGCTCGTCGCGATCATCAAGATCAAACTGGAACCGTTCGTCGCACTGCTCATCGTCGGACTCGGCCTGGCCCTGGCTGCCGGTTTACCGGTCAATCAAATCGTCGGAACCGCGATCAAGAGCAACGAGTCGTTGCTCGAGACCGGCTTCGGCGGAATTCTCGGGCATATCGCCGTCATCATCGGCCTCGGCACCGTACTGGGGGCCATACTCGAGAAGTCCGGCGGCGCACAGGCGTTGACCGCCAAGTTGCTCGGAATTTTCGGCGAACGCGGCGCACCCGTCGCGATGGGCCTGCTCGGATTGATCTTCGGTATCCCGGTGTTCTTCGACATCGGCATCTTCGTGCTCGCCCCGCTGGTGTACGTCGCTGCGCGCCAAGGCGGAAAGTCGCTGGTGCTGTACGCGTTGCCGATGCTCGCCGGCTTGTCGATGACGCACGCATTCTTGCCGCCGCACCCCGGGCCGGTGGCACTCGGTGGACTGCTCGAGGTCAATCTCGGTTGGCTGATCCTGTTCGGCTTCATCTGTGGCATACCCGGATTCATCGCTGCGGGCCTGGTGTGGGGAAACTGGATCGGCAAGCGCATCATCGTCCAGGTTCCGGACGACTTCATCAACGACGGGGACGACTCGCCCCGCGACTCGAACGGTGGCGCCGGTGCCGTCACCACCGCACGACCGGTAATCACGACGCCTCCCTCGGTGGGCACCATCGGCGCGATCATCGCAGTGCCGCTGGTCCTCATCCTCGGTGCCACCTTCGGCAGCATCCTCCTCGACCCGGGCAATCTGCTCGAAGTATTGACATTCTTCGGCACTCCGGCCGTCGCACTTCTCATTGCCGTGCTGATCGCGTTCTACGTTCTGGGTATACGCCGCGGATCCACCGTTCAGGAGCTGAGCAAGCTCACAGGTGAGTCGCTGCGCCCGGTGGGCATGCTGTTGCTCGTCGTCGGCGCGGGCGCTTTCTTCGGAAAGGTCATCTCTGCCACAGGGATCGGCACCGCACTGGCCGACACCATGGCGGCGGCAGGTCTACCGATCATCGTCCTGGCGTACATCATCAGTTGTGCACTGCGTGTCGCACAGGGTTCGGCCACCGTCGCGATCGTCACCACCGGTGGCATCGTGGGCCCACTTGTCGCAGCGCAGGAGTACTCGGCCCCCGCCGTCGCATTGATCGCCATGTCCATCGCAGCGGGCTCGATCATCGCGAGCCACGTCAACGACGGAGGCTTCTGGATCATCTCGAAGTTCTTCAACCTCACCGTCAAGCAAACGCTACAGACGTGGACCGTCCTCGAGACGATTCTGTCCGTGGTCAGCTTCGCGGTTGCCGGCATTCTCTTCGCGATCATCGCCTAGCTCGACGGCGCGGTCGGGTGTCGATGTCGGCACCTGATCGCGCCACTGGGAGTGCACCTGATCACCGACGAAATGCGTGTTCTCTGCCGACATCTCCCGGCTGCCCGACCGTCCGACGAGATCGTCGATTCGGTCGTCCAGGCTGTGGGCACGAGCCATGGCGTCCGACGTACGTGCTTCACCCTCCGAGGACTCGACCAGATCGGCCAAACGAACCAACGCAGCCACTCGTCCCGTCAACTGGGTCCATACGACTTCCAGTGCGCGGCGACGTGATTCGACCTGTTCCGCCGTGTCCTCGTCGACCATCGTCCGACCTATACGGATCAACTCGTCCCCTACCGAGCGCAAAGACGTTGCATCGACCGAGATTTCGGCGAGCTCGACGAACAGATCGACCTGGCTTCGCTGAAACTCGAAGTACGTCGACTGCCACGCCGGCGAGCGATGTATGCGATCGAACGAGGTGCCCGCGAGAAACAGCAGCGTGTCGTAGCGGTCCGAGAATCGGTCGTCTTTGCGATCGATCAACTGATCGACCACCCCGGCTGCCCACTGCACCCGTTTGTCGATGGGCGTTCTACGTGCAAGCGTGCTGACTCGATCCTTTGCGGCGTCCGCCAACGTCAGACCTCGCTCGGCGAGCACCCCGTACTTGAGGGGTGCGGGCGTGTGCATCAATGCATCGAAGACCGCGTCGCGCTGTTCCAGGTCGAGATGAATACCTTCGCGACGTTCCTTACGTGCCGCGCGGACGCCGTTGGCGTAGTGCCGGTTCGACATCACCACCGTGGTTCGCAGATGCTCGATCCGCTTGTTCGACTCCGCGACTCGCAACTTGTAGACCAGGGCCGCGCCGGGCTTACCCGACGAATCCTTGGCACGCCATCGATCCCGCTCGTCCACCAACTGCCGCAAGGTTGCGAATCCCCCGACCGACGGGAGAGAACGCCCCGCACGCCACCGAGCGATGAGCACCGTTCTGATTGCTCCATCGACCCTGCCCGCCGCGACGGCCGTTGCGGCGGCGTCGGACAACGGCTCGGAATGGCCGGGTAGCCGGCAGTCGGCACAGAGGCGATGCACCCGGTCATCGAATCGAGCGCGCTGCTGTGCCGAATCGCCTGCATCGAACTGAGACATGATTTCTCCTCGGTCGCACCGCGGTCCGGCGTGCTCGCCGTCGAGTGTTCCAGAAAGTTCAGATCAACCCCTTCAGGGTTTCCTCCGTGTGCGGCTTCTTCTCGGCCAGCAAGGTACGCGCCTCGTCCAGCCCCTCCCAGACATTCCACATCAGTACCCCGCGCACGACGGCATTGTCGTCGAGGTAGTAGACGACGCCTTCCTTGCCGATCGTCTTCCAGTCCTCCACAGTGTTCAGCGACGTTGCCACCGTTCCGATTGCCTGGTAGCCGTCGTCGTACACGTCGGAGTAGAAGTACGGAGTGTAGGTGTAGGCCGCGCCGGCACCTGCCATGTTGCGGCCCGCCGCTTTGCCCATCTCGGTGGCGTTGTCCACGTGCTCGATGCGTCGGCGACCGAGAATGGCGTCCGGATAGTTGGCCACGTCGCCGGCCGCGTAGATGTGCTCGTCCGCGGTGCGCAGGAACTCGTCGACGACGATGCCGTTGTCCACCTCGAGACCTGCCGCCTCGGCCAGGTCTGTGCTGGGCCGGACACCGAGGCCGAACACGACCCCATCTGCTTCCACCGCGGACCCGTCGTCCAATTGCAGCTGGACACGAGCCGACGCCTCCGCACCCGACGTGACCTTGGTTCCTCGGCGCACGGTGACCCCGTGATCGGAGAACCCTTTGTCGAATCCGGCGGCCAGCGAGCGGGGGAACATGTGGCTGCCCACGACGTCGTCGGACGTGACGAGGGTGACTTTGACACCCTGTTGAGACAGCGCTGCTGCGATTTCCGTTCCGATGTAGCCGCCGCCCACCACCGCTATGTGCTCCGCGGTCTCGGTCAGTTCCCGCAACATCCGGTAATCGGCGAAGGTGCGGAAGTAGATCACTCGTGGACTGGGCGACAGGTCGATCTGCGTCGGCGCTGCGCCGGTTGCGAACAAGAGCGTTCCGTACTCGTGGGTCTCACCGGCCGCTGTCGTGACCGCCTGCTTCGACCGGTCCACCGACGCGATACGCGTACCCGTATGGACCTCGGCACCGGTGTCCGAGGCGGTGCCGAGCGGAACCTGATCACGGCCGAAGTCGCTGTCGGTCCACAACTTCTTCGACAACGCGGGGCGCGTGTACGGCTCGTCGGAATCGGCTCCGAAAATCCCGATGGAACCCGTTGCGTCGTGTTCACGAATCCCACGAGCAGCACTGTCGGCAACCATTCCGCCGCCGATGGTCAGGTAGTCGTATCGCATCGCTCACTCCTTGCACGTGGGGGTATCGACGATCTGGCTACCCGGAACGGCGTGAGCGCAACCACTCCGACGCCTCGGTTCGGAAGGCCGGAGAAAATCGAACCGAACGAACTGTATGCAGCATCACACCCCGTAAAGGTTGGCCCAGGCCCGTCCAGTGGGCATCTTGGTTTGCGAGACGAAACATCGCGTTCACACATTTTGGGTTGTAACGGTTCGGCTCGGACGAACGACTCACACCTCAGGACGCGAACAAAAGGAGACGATGTGACTGTTCAGATCGATTCGCTCGCAGCCGGCACCAGCAATGCCGACAACGCGATCGCAGACGTCGACCAACTCTTCGACGAAGTTTCAACGCTGGACGCCAACATCCTCGACGCCATCGAGCGCCGCACCCGCTTGGCGCGCTCCCTCGCTGCCGTGACGCCCGACGACACCGTGTCGGACACCACAGCAGACCCCTACGCCGATCTCGGCAACGACGGCCGAGTTTTCTCGCGGATGCTTTCCCGCCTCGCGCAGATCACCCGGTAACGTCCTTCCCCCTTTATTTCGCAGTCGCGACCCCGTCGAGCACGTCTCGGCGGGGTCGCGTCGTGTCTGGGCACGGCACCGGTGAATTTGTCGACGGACCGTTGTCAGTACCGGCACGACCGTTGTTCGACGGTCGTGCCGGTACCCGACGAATAGGTGTCATCCATGTCCCGTTTGCTGTTCGCCAATATGCCCGTCCGCGATGTCGTGGCCACCCGCGCATTCTTCGAGGGTCTCGGGTTCGAGTTCAACGACATTTTCAGCGACGAGAACACCGCCTCGATGATCGTCAGCGACCAGGCCACGGTGATGTTTCTGGCCACATCGAGGTTCGGGGATTTCATCTCCGATTCGATCTGCGACACGACGTCGGCTCGTGAGGTACTGATGTGTATTTCGGCCGACAGCCGCGCCGAGGTCGACTCACTCACGGACGCGGCCATCGCCGCGGGTGGATCGAAGTGGATGGAACCGCAGGATCATGGGTTCATGTACGGCCGAGCATTCCGTGATCTGGACGATCACGTGTGGGAAGTGATGTGGATGGACCCCTCGGCCGTTCCGACGAGCTGATGTCGCTCAGAGGCGGTCGGGCAGTCCGAATCGATCGAACAGCGACAGATCGAAGAAGCAGGCGACATGCCCGACGCCTCGAGCGTCGACGTCGAGAACGTGTAGTTGGAACGGTCGATGTATTCCGTCCTCGCCCACCATGTAGAGCCCGTACGCAGGTTGACCGTTCGCTGATGTCGCCACCATCCGCATGTCGCCCGCTCCCTGGGCGGGGCAGTTGTTTCGGATGAGCGATCCGATCGTCTCGGCTCCCTGATACCAGCCGACGAACGGGGGCATCTCCCACACCGCGTCCGAGGTGAAGAGTGTGACCAGCCGGTCGATGTCGTAACGCTCGAAGCACTCCACGTACTGGGCCAGGAGCTGACGCAGTTCGGCAGATTCGATGGGTTCCACGTTGTCCAGTTCCGGAGCGATCTCTTCGAGTCGCTCGCGGGCCCGCTGCAGGAGGCTGTTGACCGCAGTGGTCGTCGTGGCGAGAACCTCGGCGACCTCGGAGGCCTTCCACTGCAACACCTCGCGCATCAACAGCACTGCGCGTTGTCTCGACGACAGATGCTGCAGCGACGCGACGAACGCGAGGCGAACCGACTCCCTCCCCACCACCAACGTGGCCGGGTCGTTCGAGTCGGCCAGATCCGAGTCGGCAATCGGTTCGAGCCACGGCACCTCGTTGTTCTGCACCAGCTCGTCGGTCGGGCCCGAACTCGGCGCGCCGAGTCCGGTAGGAAGCGGACGCTTGGCTCGCCCCTCGAGGGCGGTGAGGCACGTGTTCGTTGCGATTCGATACAGCCAGGTGCGCAGCGACGATCGGCCCTCGTACTTGGCGTACCCCCGCCAGGCGCGGATGTAGGTCTCCTGGAGCATGTCCTCGGCGTCGTGGATGGACCCGGTCATGCGGTAACAGTGCGCCAACAGCTCGCGACGGAACGGATCGAACTGCGCGACGAAGTCGTCGTTCTGCACAGATGCCACGGTCATGCGGAAGAGCTTAAACCGGGTTCGCCCGCATCGACGGCCGATCGCGCGCCACCGCCGGGATTGGTCGGGCCTCTGGGTTAACCTCGGCTCGTGACATCGCTCAGCAGCATCGACGACTTGGTAGAAGAGCTGTATCTGCATCGTCGTCGCGCGTGGGAAGCCGCACTCGTCACCGCACAGAATTTTCTCGAGACCATCGCCGACGAGATACTCGAAGATGTCGACCGAGACAGACTCAATGCCCAGACCGCGCGGATCAAGGACCCCGGCAGATCTGCCGACAAACTCCGTCGATATCTGTCCGAGGGACGCATCAGCGAACCGCACGACGCCGACGCCGTGGCCGACGCACTGCCCGATCTGGTCGGCATCAAGGTGCTGTGCAAGACCCCACGGGACCAGCTCTCGTTCGTCACCGCACTCGAGCGCGCGTGTACCGATCCGAAATGCTCGGTGCGGTTCGCGCAGCCGCCCACCGACTACGTCTCGTTTCCCAAGCCGAGCGGATACCGGGCATATCACGCTGTGCTTGTCGTACGAGTGGCCACTCATCAGGGCGACCTCGACGTGAAGGTGGAGGTTCAGGTCAAGACGCGGCTGCAGGACGCGTGGGGCGAGCTGACCCATGAGGACATGTACAAGCCCGGTGAAGCACTCAAACCGACCAAGAAGCACACCGATTACGCCGCGCACATGGCGCACCTGCTCGATCAAGTCGACGCCATGGCCGACGATCTCGCCGCGCAGCTCGACTCGCTGACCGCCGCCTCGAAGGACGGCAGCGTGGTGGCACCCGACCCGATCCCCAAGGACCCCGATTTCATCCGGGCACGCGTCACGCGCACCGGCCCCCGCTACGCCCTGGCCGTCGGTCCGGACGGGCGCCGTGGGCTCGTCCCCGCACGGTCGGTCAAAGCCGTGATCGGCTCGACCGATCGCATCGCAGTCAACGATTACCTCGAGGTGGGCGACTACATCGACGTCGTCGTGGAGGACTCGGAGGACGCGCTGTACTACCACCTGACCTCGCAGCCGCCGCGGCGCACGCAAGGAAAGAAACGCAAGCGCTGACCGGCGTTTCTCAGGAAGATCTCACGTCGGTCCGGTAGACATGCCATCTCGTGACCACTACCGAGCAATCCCAGGTCGTCACCGACGGCGATAGCGTCGCCGCAACTACGACCGGCACACGCGTCATCGGCCGTCTGCGCAGGAGACTCCGGTCTCCCGATGTGATGGTCCCGACCGTCGCGTTCGTACTCCTTGCATCGCTGTACTCGACGATGTCCGTTCTCGGCCACCGTCAACTGCGCACATCGGGCTTCGACCTCGGAATATTCGTGCAGCAGGTCGCGTCGTACTCGCAGTTTCGGGCTCCGACCTCCGATCTGCTGGGCACCGGCTACAACACCCTCGGTGATCACTTCTCGCCGATCACGGCCCTGCTGGGTCCGGTGTATCGCGTCTTCCCTCATGCCGAGACGCTGCTCGTCGCTCAGGCGGTTCTGTTCGCGCTCGCGGTGATTCCGATCAGTCGATTGGCGGTGCAGAAATTCGGCACTGTCGTCGGAACAGTGATTGCCGGCGCGTTCGGCCTGTCGTGGGGCGTACAAGCCGCGCTGAACTTCGACTTCCTGCCGTCACGGGGTTCTTCGCGCTGCGCTCTCCACTCCTGCTGGTCGCAGTACCGACGGTTGCCTGGCGTTTCCTCAGCGACAACACCAACTTCTGGAAACCGATCTACCACTACAACGCCATTCTGATGGTGATCGTCTTCGTCGCCCTCATCGACGCCTTGGCACGCAGCGAGCGCCACGCCCAGCTGACCGAACGAGGTCGACGAGCGATCGTCGCCTTCGTCGCTGCATTCGCACTGGTGGCACTACCGTTCCTGCCCATGTCGCGGATGGTGCACGCCGAGGAGTGGCGAGTCGATCCACAAGCAGCCACTGCCCGCGACATCTCGGCCTGGATCCCCGCCGGTGACCGCGTTGCGGCGTCGAACAACCTCGTGGCACAACTCGTCGCCGACCACGACGTCTCGGTGTTTCCGCAGCGACCGACCGACTCGACCGTCCCGGATTGGATCGTCGTCAACCGAGAACGGCCCGCGGGTTGGCCGACCGACGAACGCGGCGATCGGCAGGCGATCGACCGGGCACTGACCACCGGATACGACGTCGTCTACTCCGTGGACGGTATCGAGGTGCTGCACCGCAACTGAGCGGTCCCTACTAAGGTTTCGATCAGTTCGGGCATTTCGATACCGCAGGGTTCGCGAACTCTCGACATTCGACCGATCACGACAGCTACGGCAAGGCAGGTACAGGACATCGACGCTCGAACCGGCGACCTCGGCACCACCCGAACAGCATCGAAGCGGTCACCGTGGAATCGGAAGAATCCGTACCGCGCACAGGTGTCGAGCAACCGATTGCTGTCCGGTCCCACCTCTGCGAAAGAAGTACGACACTTCTCGATCGACCTCGGTGACAGCGGAATCACCTACGAGGCGGGAGACGGATTCGGCGTCAAACCCGTCAACGACGCCGCACTGGTCTCGGCCGTCATCGACCGTCTCGGTGTCCCCGCAGACACGGCCGTCCACACCAAGTCCGGAGAAATCACCCTCGCCCAGGCCCTGACCACCGAATACGAAATCGGCATACCGTCGATGGACCTGATAGAAGCCATCGCCGAGCGGGCCGGTGATGCCGAACTGGACCACGTGCTGCAGAACGGCGACCGGGCGTCGTTCGACGCGTGGACATGGGGACGCGACGTCGTCGACGTTCTCGACCTCGATCGGTCGGGTGCTCTCGACCCCGCCGAATTCCTGGGCCTGCTCCGTCCCCTGCAGCACCGCGTCTATTCGATCTCGTCGTCGCCGACAGCGCACGAAGGAAGCGTTCACCTCACCGTGTCGACCGTGAGATACCGATCGGCCGAGCGAGATCGCGGCGGGGTGTGCTCGACGTACCTGGCAGATCGCGTCGGCAACGCGCAGGAAGCGGGAGTGTTTCTCTCGGCCAACAAGTCGTTCCGACTCCCTTCCGACGACACTCCGATCATCATGATCGGTCCGGGCACCGGAGTAGCACCGTTCCGTGCGTTTCTGCACGAACGTCGGGCTCGCGGTGCGTCGGGCCGAAACTGGCTGTTCTTCGGGGACCAACATCGAGCGAGCGACTTCCTCTACGAGGACGAACTCACGGACTTCGAGCGTGACGGTCTGTTGACCAGGCTGGATCTGGCGTTCTCGCGCGACCAGTTCGAGAAGGTCTATGTACAGCACCGCATGCGCGAAGCCGGAAAGCAGCTGTACGGCTGGCTCGAAGAAGGCGCACAGATCTACGTCTGCGGAGACGCGTCACGCATGGCGCAGGGAGTCGACGAGACACTCCACGAGGTCGTCGCCGAACACGGTGGGCGCTCCTCCGACGCCGCGGAGGACTACGTGAACGACCTCAAGCGCGCCAAGCGCTATCTGCGCGACGTCTACTGACGGGCCGTTCTTGTCGGACCCCCTCGCTACCGTCACGGGCACAGCAATGAAGTTCTCGTCCGAGTAGAGGGTGTGCACCGTGAACGCAGTGCAGAACGACCATTTCGACTCCACCACCGCGCGTGCATGGGGCACGTTCACCGAGAATCTGCACGCGCACCTGCGGTCGCTGCCGATGCGGGACTACATCACTGTGACGGCCGCGCAGGCCAGCCCGGGCGAGCGCGGGCTCCGGCCGTACATCGACATCGCAGCAACTCGAGACGGGGCTCTGGTGTCGATCGCGTCGCTGCCCTCGCTGCTGTATCCAGAGGCACCCGAGTCGGTCACCCTCGACGTTCAGTTGCTCGACTTCGGGTGGCTTGACCGAGGCAAGCCCGTCGCAGACGGGTCGGTCATCGATCTCACGCGAACGGATTCGAGGGCCGACGCTGCTCTCGTCGCCGAAATGGTGACCCGGGCGTTCCGCGAGCTGTGGAACGTTCCCCATCCGTCGTTTCTCAGCGTGTGGGGCGTCGCCGCAGACGGAGCCGCCTCGGGGCCGATCGACCTCCAGCGCGGAATCGTCGGCGTCCGGTCCAGCACTGCCGGGGACAGCCGTGTCGACTCGACACCGACCGATCCCCCGTTCGACATCACCGACGTTCCCGACGAACTGCGATCACTGCACACTCTGTGCCAATTGACCGGTCGCAAACTCGACGCGCAAACAGTGCACTCGGTGTGCGTGGGGGCGGACATCGACGAACTCGGTGTACACGCCGTCGCCCTGCATCGCTCGGCTGCCGCACACTCGGACCGCAGCGCAGCCGAGGGAACAGGCACCTCGATCGCGGTGTGGACGGGACTGGCCCGAACCTGGCTGTTGGTTGCCCGCAGTATCGCAGCTGCAGCCGGATCGGACCGGCACGCCTGTCGCTGAACTGCTACAGAATCCTTCGCCGCAATCCGCTGGCCCGCCGGACCTGACGTTCGACTCCGGCTCGGATGGCCTCCTCGGTGCCGATCACCCGTACATGCGACCGCGCACGGGTGATCGCGGTGTAGAGCAACTCGCGAGTGAGCAGAGTCGATGCCTCGGCGGGCAACAGAACCGACACGGTGTCGTACTGGCTGCCCTGGCTCCGGTGAATCGTCATCGCGTACACGGTCTGGACGGCAGAGAGGACGTTCGGGTGAATGAGAACGTGGCCGCGACCCCGCGCGAAAGCAGCCATCGGAGTTCCGTTCTCACCCGACACCACAACACCCGTGTCTCCGTTGTAGATTCGCGCTTCGTGATCGTTGGCCGTCACCAGCAGCGGCTGACCGGGGTACCAGTAGGCGGGGTCGAGGAAGGCCTTGTTCGCTTCTCCCACCCACTCGAGTGCCAGCCGATCCCACAGCGCAACGCCCCACCGCCCCTCACGGTGCGCGCACAGAAGTCGATGCTTCTCCAGTCCCAGCAGCGCCGCGGCGGCGTCACCGCGGGTTGCCGCCGCTGTGACCTCGGCGGCGGTGTCGACCACGTCGGCCCGCAATGCGTCGGTGTCCTCGGGTGCATGGAACGAGATCTGGTCGTCACCGGATTCGAGTAGTTTCATCACCTCGTCACCGCGGCCGTCTCGAACTGCGACGGCCAGACGGGCGATCGCGCCACCGAATCGTCGACCGCGGCTGAGCCGAACCACTCCGCCGCGCAACCTGTCTCGCTCGAACGCACTGAGCGCCGCCTCGTCCGGATCCTCGGCTGCGTCGAAATCCGCGTCGACCAGGTGCGCCAACACAGGGTTCTCGGTGCCAGTGACCGGCCTTGCGACGAGGTCGGCCAGCACTGCTCCGGCGTCGACGGACGTCAACTGATCGGGATCGCCCACGAGTATCAACCGCGATTCCGGTCGAACTGCTTCGAGCAGGCGACACATCATCGTCAACGACACCATCGACGTCTCGTCGACGACCACCACGTCGTAGGGCAGTCGATTGTGGGAGTCGTGACGAAACCTCGTCTTGCTGCCCGGTTTCCACCCCAGCAGGCGATGCAGAGTCATTGCTTTCAGTTCTGCCGGGAGACCCAGCAGTCCCGCTTGCTCGGCCACCGACTCCTGCAGACGGGCGGCAGCCTTGCCGGTGGGGGCGGCAAGACCGATTCTCACATCGCTGCCGTGTTCTCGAACCAACAGCGCCAGAATCCGAGCCACCGTGTGGGTCTTACCGGTGCCCGGCCCGCCGGCTATGACAGTGGTCCAGTGCGTCGCCGCCAGGGCTGCTGCAATGCGTTGTCGATCGGGAGGGGTGGTGGGTGCGCCGGATTCGTCGATGAACAATTCGGCCAACGCACGGTCGATCTTTGCACCGTCGACGACGGGGTGCGACTGCGATCGAGCGTCGAGTATTCCTCGAACTGTGTTCTCCTGCAAGTGATATCGATCCAGGTACAGCAGTTCACCCAGGTCGGTGCGCACCAGCTTCAGCGGCGTCAGCGGCCCATTGACGCTGCCGACCACGAGCGGGCTGACCGCCAACCCGTCGAGAACGTCGGACAGATCGGGCCAGGGAAGAAGGCTCGGATCCACGTCCGATTCCTCGTCCACCGTCACATCCCGCAGGCGCTGCAGGTCCAGACATATCGATCCGGATCGCACTGCGCGCACCGTCAGAGCCGTGGCGAGCAGCACCGGTTCGGAGGCTTCCCCGGCCAGGGCACCGAGCCGCAACGCCACGTGCACGTCGGCCGCTGTCAGTACACCGGCGTCGTTGAAGGACCGCAGAATTCCGCTGCCTCGCAGCGCCGTCGAGACACTCGTCATCGTTCTACCTTTCCGGCGAGCAGATCCGACAACTCGACCACCAGTGCCGCGGGCGGATCCCAGTCGAACACACCGCAGCCGGCCGGAGTCTGCGGCCCCACCATGCCCCGAACGAACAGGTACCGTACTCCGCCGAGATGCGTCTCCGGCCGGTAGTTCGGTTGACGCCATCGCAAATACCTGTGCAACGCAACGGCATACAGAATGGCCTGCAGCGGATAGTGCGACCGCATCATCTCCTGCGCCATCTTCTCGCGCGTGAAATTGCCGGTCGTCAGATCGCCTCGGGCCAGGCGGTTGGTCTTGTAGTCGACCACGATGTAGCGAGGGCCGGGTACCCGAAGAACGGAGTCGATACTTCCGGTGAGAAAGCCGCGCAGTGGGGTGGCTTCCACTGCATCGAGCAGGTCGGCGTAGTCCGCGAGGACATCCGCCGGGTCGAGATGTCGACGCAGCAGCTGCGCAACCGATGTCAGAGTCACGCTCGAGTCCACCGGGTCGTCGCCTCCGGCCAAGGGCAGCTCGAAATCCAGCTCGGCCAGGTGGTCGTTCGGCGCGATGTCGGCCAGCGTCCCGAAGCCCAGCGGTGTCTGCATCACCGGCAACAGGGCGGCTGCCAGAGCCGTCGGATCGACATCTGCCATCCGTGAGGCAACGGCAGCTCTGCAGCGCTGCTCGAGTTCGGATAGTAAATCGGCTGCGGAGGTATCGACGTGCTCGAGGGCCTCGTGCACCAGGGTTCCGAATGCGGCACCGGCCGGCATGCCGTTCATCGGTGACGCGATCCCGTCAACGGGCTCGTCCGGGTTCGCGCTTCCCAGCGGAGGTTCGACAGGCTCATCCGCTTTCTCGGGCCGCTCGGCCTCACTGGTCACCCCCACCTCCGGCTCGACGGGCGACGCATCGTGCGCGTGAGCCGTCAAGGCCGAGTAGGACGTTCGACGCCACAGCAAATCCAGAGCACGCCCGAAGCGAGCGGCAGTGACGTCGCGGTGTTCCTCCTCGGGTCGAACCCACTGCTGATCCGAGGGTGATGTGGGGCCGACTGCCTCGATCGAGATCAGATCCGCTGACGGACCGACCCAGGATTGCACGCGGTTGGCGGTAGTGGCGTCGTCGAGCACCTTGTACGACGGCTCCGGCTGCGCAATCCCCGGAATGCGGCCGAACAGCATGCGGTGCAACGACGACGTAGCAGTGTTGCGTCCCGGTGCCCACCACAACACCACCTGGCACTGGGCTCTGGTGAGTCCCACGTACAGCAGCCGTAGTTCTTCTCCGGCTTCTTCACGATCGTTGACAAGCTTTCGTGCTGCGTAGCCGGCCCCGGAGGGACCGCCGACGTCCCGGATGCGGTGGCCGTCCTCGTGCAGCAGCAGGGTCGACGGTGAGCTGAAGTAGAGCGTGTCCCAGGCGTACGGAAGGTAGACGACGGGAAATTCCAGCCCCTTGCTCCCGTGCGTGGTCATGATCTGCACTGCCGCCGAGTCACTGTCGAGCCGGCGACTGCGATCGGTGGAACCGCCGGCTGCCGGTTCCTTGATTCGATCGGTGAGCCACCGAGTGAGAGCGGTGATTCCGTACGATTCGGATACCGCTGCGCGATTGAGCAGTTGGGCGATGTGCCGCAGGTCGGTCATCGTGCGCTCCCCCGCCTCGACCGCGAGCAACCGAGCATCGAGACCCGACTGCGCCGACACCCGCTCGAACACTGCCGCGAAACCCGCCTCGTCGAACAGCACGGAGTACTCACGCAGCCGGCTGCTCACCTGCGACAGAGCGTCCTCGGCCCCGGAATCGAGTTGGGCGGCAGTCCAACCGAGCAAAGGTGTCAGGGCTGCGAGTCTGACGCGGTCGGTGCGGTGCGGTTGTTCGATCGCTTGCAGTAGCCACAACCAGTGTCGAGCACTGTCGGTGCCGAAGACGCTGGTGCTGCTCGACACCACCGACGGCACACCCACTGCGTCGAGCGCATCTCGAATCAGCGCAACCTGTTTGGTCGTGCGAGTCAACACCGCGATGTCCCGCGGTTCGACCGTCCTCGGCCCGTCCGGCCGGTCCATGACGGCGTTCCCGGACAGGAGCGTCACGATCTCGGCCGCCACATCTGCAGCCACCCGAGAGCGGAGTCGATCCACCGCCGGGAATCCCGAACGCAACGGTCCTGCTCCGGTTCGGGGCAGATAGCGCAGCCGCAACGGAGGATGTCCTGTCATGCGCGAGAACGGGTTCCGCGCTTCGACGCGATGGACGACGATATCGTCGTGTCCGAGGGCGGCACCTCCGTAGAGATGGTCCAACGCGTCGAGGAGCCCGGAGTCGCTACGCCAGTTCGCCGTCAGCTCGTACAGATGATCGGCCGACTGCACCGCATCCAGATAACTCAGCACTTCGGCACCGCGGAAAGCGTAGATGGCCTGCTTCGGATCTCCGACGAGGATCAATGTCGTGTAGCCGTGAAAGGCCCGGCGCAGGATGTCCCACTGCATGGGGTCGGTGTCCTGGAATTCGTCGATCAACACGACACGGAACCGGTCTCGCACGCGCGCGCATGCTGCCTCCCCGTGCACGGGATCGGACAACACCGAGTGCAGCAGTCCGAGTAGATCGTTATAGTCGCGGATGCCGAGAAGACGTTTGCGACGCTCGACCTCACGGCGGGCCTCCCGAGCGAACTGCACCCGCAGGGCGGCTTCCCGGTTGCCGTCGTCACCGTCGAGGTCGTCGAGGTCGTCGATGTCGGGGTACAGGATCGACTGTTGATCTCCGACGGCTGCCGCGGCCAGTTGTTGGGCGTCGCGTCGCCCGAACGGTGGTGCCTCGTCGTCGCCGCTGAACATCTGCAGATACAGATCGTCGACCACCTGCTCGAGCAGATCCGACACCGACTCGACGAACGTGGATTCGGGTTCGCGCTCACCCGCGATACCCAGCCCGTCGAGCATGCGTTGGCAGAAGCTGTGCGTGGTGACGATCGTCCCGGCGTCGAAGTCCGACAGCGCTTTACGCAGTCGCCGGCGCCGCCTGTCCACTTCCTCGTCGTCTGCCGCGGCGAGAAAGGCGACGAGAGGGTCGCGCGCACCACGCGCAGAGTCCGGATCACCGAGGTCTCGGGCGATCGACGCGAACCGGCTGCGGGTGCGATCGCGCAGTTCCTGGGTCGCGGCGCGACTGAACGTCACCAGCAGTAGATCCGAGATCTCGGCCAGTCCTTCGGCGATGTACCGCGCCGCAAGTCCGACGATCGCGTACGTCTTGCCCGTTCCGGCGCTGGCCTCGAGCACGGTCGTCCCGGTCGGCATCGGACCGAGGAGGTCGAATCCGCGTGCGGCGGTCATGCGTTCCCCATGTTCTCTGCGGTCAGCAATGGATCCCACAACCGGCGGGAGAGAACTCCGAAGCGGCTCTGCTCGTTCGCGGGGTCGGTCTCGTCGTCGAGAGGGCTCGGATCGAGCAACGTTCCGAACGAGAGCGACGGGCCGTGCACGTATCGCAACGATCGGTCGGTGCCGTCACCGAAATCGCCGCGCCACGCCCAACCGGCAGATTCGTAACCGTCCTCGATCGATCCGCCGCCGAACCGCTTCTCCGCGTAGGCAGCTGCCGTCCCGGTCGAGATCGGCAGCGGCGCAACCAATCCGCGATCCCGCAGGTCCACCACGTCGCGGAGTACCGCGAGGGGATTCGGAGGGGTCGTCAGGCGGGACCGGCGAGGCGGACGCATTCCGCTGGCGCGCCCGATGGTGACCGCGCTCCACTCCCCCGGCTCGGACGCTGCCACCGCCAGCAGACGCACCCACGCCGCGAGCCTGTGCTTGGCCGCCAGCCGTGAATAGGACGAACGCACGAGTGTCCGGTCGTGAATGCCGGTGACGGTACCGGTCAGACGTCGCCCATCACCGAGATCGACCACGATGTCGGTGGTCTCGGCCGGGCCTTCGTGAAACGGCGCGGCCGCGTCGGCGATGATTCCGACGACTCGGCGGATGTCGGACATCTCGCGTCGACCTTGATGAAACGGAGGCAACGTGCCGCGCCGCCACTCGGCGTCGGCGAATTCGCCGATGTCCGTGCCGGCCAGCACCGCTGCCAACATCCGATCGCCGATGTTCCACCGAGCCAACGGATCCAGTTCGATGTCGAGACTGTCCGCCAGATCGTCTTCGAGCTCGGGAACTCGAAACCCGAGACGTTGACGCAGAAACGCCTGAACCGGATTCTCCACGAACGCGATCACGTCGGCGAGTTCCACGTCGCCCGAATTCGCTGGGGGCAATGCATCTGGCAAGAACAACGGCACCGGTACGGACGGCCGCTGCTGAGACACTGCGCCTGCCAACGCCACCGTGTCGAAGCTGAACGGGTGTCGGGCCTCGAAATTGCGAGGATCGAAGGGCTGCAGTGGATGCCGGTGTTCGACGCTACGGCCGGCGGTCACGTCGAGGACGTCCATCAACTCGCGCAGTGGGATCGCGGGCGGCTTGGTCGATCCGTCGACGGGGTCGGCACCGGTGTAGAAGAGCAGTAGCTTTTCTTCGGCGGACATCACGGCGTCGAGCAGTAGCTGTCGGTCCTCGCTGCGGATGTCGCGTTCGCCGACGGCCGGGTCGCGTGCGAGGACGTCGTCTCCGTCGAGGCTGCCGACGCGGGGAAACACCTCGTCGTCGAGACCGAGAAGGATAACGACGCGGTGCGGGACCGATCGCATCGGCACCATCGTGCACACGGTGAGCTCTCCGGTGCGAAAGTTCGCTCGGGTGGGGCGGCCGGTGAGCCGGCCACCGAGCATGGCGCGCACGTCCGCCAGCCGCAGCTCGGCGGTGTCGCCGTGCTCGGTGGCCTCGGCGATCTCGCGATGCGCTTGCGCCAGTTGCCATTCGTCGGCGGTGGGCACGTCGGCAAGCAGATCGAGGGTGCGGCCGAGCTGCCGCGTCCATTCGGTCACGGGGGCGCGCCCGGACAGCGCCCGTAGTACCGAGGCGAGCCGGTCGACCAGCTCGGCGAATCGGCCCGCGAGCCCGATGTCGTTGCTGTCCACGTCGTCGAGGGGCAGCGCGAGGTCGAGATAGTCGTTCCCGCTCTCGTCCGCCGCCACTCCGAGGAGAATACGGTCGAGTGCGGACTTGAAGGTGTTCTGCCGAAAGTTGTTCAAACCGAAGGATTCTCGTTGTCGCACCGTCAAGCCCCAGCGGGCTCCGGACGTGGCGACCCATTCGCGGAGGCGTTCGAGGTCGTCGTCGGTGAACGAGAACTTCTGCCGCACCGGGCCGCTCGCCGCGAAATCGAGTAGTTCGCTGGCCGTCACTCGCCCCTCGGAGAAATCGAGCACCGTCGCCACCACATCCAGTACCGGATTGGTGCGACGCAGGCCCCGATCGGCAAGCCGGACCCGCAGTCGATGACCGGGATGCACCAATGTGGCCTGGCCGAAATTGGCACGGATCAGCGGCGCATAGGTCTCGACGTCCGGGCACATGACGAGCACGTCACGGGGTTCGAGAGTCGGGTCGTCGGCGAACAGATGCAGCAGAGACTCGCGCAGCACCTCGACCTGGCGGGCAGGCCCATGACATGCGTGAATCTGCACGGTGCCGTCGGCGAGCGCTGGATCGCCGACCGTCGTTGCGTGAGAGGGCACTTCGTCGCCGGCGATGTCGGATTGGATCGTTCCGAGCAAGGTCCGCGTTGGTCCGGGCCCTTCGTGGTGCACGGTGTGATCGGCGATCGACCCGATGGTTGCCTGCAGTTCCCGCACGTCGCGCGACAGACTCGCCAGCAGCGGGTGCTCGACGGCCAGGGCGGTCACGTCGTCGCGCCGTCGGGTGGCCGCCGGGACGTCGGCGAGTGTGGACCACATCGACGGGCTGGGGTGTGGGATCCAGATGTGGACGTCGCGGTGGTGCGCGAGTGCGTGCAGGATGTCGAACTGGTCGGCGGTCAGCCGAGTCGGACCGAACACCGACAACCTGGACGGTAGGTCCACCGCGTTCGGTTCCGATCGCAGTGTCGAACACGTATCGGGAAGGCGCTCGGCGGGACTCGGACTGCCGATCCGCTCGCGCACCAGGCTCCATATCCGCGGTTGCCACGTCAGGTCGTCGTCCAGTTCCTGGCCGAGCCCGTCGGTGAATCGTCCGGCGCGCCAGTCGCGCAGCATCTGGGGTCGCTGAGATCCGTAGGCGCGGAACAGCTCCGCGATGTGCGCGGCCGTCGACCAGCGGCGCCCTACCCGATGATCGTCAGACCCCGATCCCAGATGCTTGGAGAGCACCGCGGCCCACGGTTCGGTGCGGCAGTCGTCGATCACCGACAGCGCGGTCCACAGCACTCGACTGTGAGACCACGGGTCGTCGTCGGGATCGATGCCGTCGACCTCGGAGATGGTGCGCGCGACCAACCTCGCCGGGCTCGGAAACTCGATGTTCGCGGCAATTCCATCACCGTCCGGAGCGCCCAGGACGCTCGACAGACGCTGGGTGAGCCACCGCTCGACACCTCTCGCCGGCACCGACACGATTTCGGGTACGAAGGCATCGGGCAGCGGCTCGGACAGTACATCGGCGAGGGCTGCAGCGAGCGTTCCTGCACGTTCGGCGCGGTGGAGCGTCAACACGGTCGAAGTCCCCTGCCTGCTCGTCTGAGAACGCCCGAATTCGGACTGGTGACGACCCTACTCGAGCCACCGACAAGTTCTGTCCGGTGAGTCGAGCCCTCGGCAGCGGTCCGTATGTGCAGAACCCGACAGCAACGGAGGAGAACGGCATGTTCAGATACATTTTCGCGGTCGTGGCGGTCCGGGACATCGATATCGCGAACACTTGGTACGAGGAGTTGTTCGACCGTCCGGCGGACAACAATCCGATGTCGACACTGGTGGAGTGGCAGGCCGCTCCCGGAGCATGGGTGCAGGTGACCGTCGATTCCGAGCGTGCAGGCTCGTCGCTGTTCAATGTGGCGGTCGACGACCTCGAATCGTTCGTGTCGGCGGCCCACTCGCGCGGAATCGACTTCGCCGACATCGTCGAAGCGAACAAGGGTGTTCGGCTGTCCACGGCCACGGATCCCGACGGCAATTCCATCACCGCTATCGGCGGTTTTCGCGAGCACTACTGAGCCGGGGCGTGCCGTCTCGGCTCGAGGTGTAACGACGCTCGCACGCGGTGCGACATGGTGGAAGGAAATGCGACCGCCCGGTTCGGAAGAACGTGGGGTTGCTCCCGTCTCGCGGACACCCTTCGCCGCGAGACCGACACCCCGTGACCCGAGGACGATCCGACATGACCAGTGCCTACCCACCACCGTTCCAGCGCCCCGCACCCGAGCCAGCTCCTTCTCGACGACCCCTCGTCGGCAGGATCTTCGCCTGGGCGGCAATCGTTTTCGGCGCGATCTTCTTGATCGGAGCCATAATCTCGTTCGAGTTCGGTGCGGTACTCGTCGGCGCATCGATGCTCGCTGCGGGCGTCGCGTACCTTCGGTTGTCCCCTGAGCGTGGACGCAAGGGTTGGGCCGTACCGGCGATCGCTGTTCTTCCGGCATTGATCGTCATGGGACTGACGGGATCGACCGAACCCGAGAAGGTGGCCGTCAACCCGGTCGCGGCCGTGCCCGCGCTACCCACCGTGACGACGACCTCCGCACGTCCGACGACCACCACACCGGCACCGACCACGACGACCACGGCCGCTCCCACCACCGAGCCCGTCGCCGCGATCGTGGAAATACCGACGACGTCGGAGTACACCACCGCTCCCGAGCCCGTCTACATCCCCGAACCTGTCTACATCCCGGAGCCGGTGTACACACCCGAGCCCGTCTACACCGTTCCCGCGCCGTTGGCAGCGGTGCCGGAGAGCGCCTACTACGCAAACTGCTCCGCGGTGCGTGCAGCAGGCGCAGCCCCTATTTACGCCGGCGACCCGGGATACAGCAGCAAACTCGACCGCGACGGGGACGGGGTCGGCTGCGAGAACTAGTTCACCATCCGCCGTGTCAGCTCCGCAGCCTCGCGAGAGTATGCGACGAGCATGACGAGGTCGACGGATGGCCGCGCCGACTTGACTGCAAGGACCTGTCGAGTGATGGCGTCGTGCATCGGCCAACCGTAGGAGCCGGCCGAAATGAGTGGGAAAGCAATGGATTTCAGATTCATCGACGCCGCCAACGCCAGGCTGCGCAGGTAGCACAGGCGTAGTAGTTCGGATCTGTCTTCGTTCTTCGAATAGCGCGGGCCGACGGTGTGGATCACGCAACTGGCGCGCAACCTGCCTGCGGTGGTGGCCACAGCGGCACCGGTGTCGAGGCCGTGGGGCAGGGTGGTGGCCCGCAATGCCTTGCATTCCGCGAGGATCGTGGGGCCTCCGGCCCGATGCAGCGCGCCGTCCACCCCACCGCCGCCGAGGAGTCGGGTGTTGGCCGCATTGACGATCGCGTCTGCGGCCACCTCGGTGATATCACCGTGCACTACGTCGATGATCGTCATGCGTCGTCCTTTCTCTCGGCGATCGCGATGGCGATGCGATCGAGGTCGTCGGCGCGCAGCCCCGGGTAGCCGTGGACCAGCTCGCGCCACTGCGTCGGGACCGCCGACGCGCCCCACCGTGCACCGAGAAGTCCGCCTGCGATCGCGGCGGTGGTGTCGGTGTCCCCGCCTGCTCGGACACACAGTTCGAGCGCGGCAGGAAGGGGCAACGATGCGTCTGCCGCGCGATGTATCGCCCACCAGGCCGTTTGGAGCGCGTGCACGACCCAACCGTTCTTCGGGAAGTCGGTCGGCTCGCCCTCCCGAGCGCTGCCGAGCAGCGGCTGCCAGAAGTCCCGGACATCGGGTTCTTCGTGGCGCAGGAAGTCGGCGATACCGTCGTACGTTCCGTGTAGCACCGCGTGCCGGATCGCGTGCGACCACAGTTGACATGCCTGACCGGCACGAGGATCGGAGTGGGTCAGCGCGCTGATCCGCTCCGCAGCAGCCCGGCATCCGGTCACGTCGTCGAGATAGGCCAGCGCGACGGGCGCGGTCCGCATCAACGAGCCGTTTCCACCGGTCCGGCCGGTCAGCGACGCCGCGACCGCGGCCATCTCCGATCCGGTGCTCGCTCTCTGCGACAGCACTTTCCGGGTCTGATTGCCGACGTCGGGAGGATTCACCGCGAACCAGGCGCGGAAGTTCGCTGCCACCTCATCGACGTCTCCGCCGATCTCGAGAGCGCTCGCAACGCACAGTGCCATCGACGTGTCATCGGTCCATTCCCCCGGGGCCCAGTCGAATGCGCCGCCGCCGATCATCGCAATGGCGGTCTCGTGCGTCGGATATCCGAATTCGTACCCCGCGCCCAACGCATCGCCCACTGCAGTGCCGAGCAGTACCCCACGCGCCCGATCCCGCTGATTGTCGGTCAAGTTCATTCGCTGCCCCTTAGATCGTTGTTGATCTAACAATAGATCAGACTTGCGCTAAGCTGCAACCCATGACGTGGACGGACCGAGACGGCAAGGCTCTGACCGATTACCCGCGACCTTCGGTTGCGGTCGATGTCGCGGTCCTGACGGTCCGTGAACAGCAGCTACAGGTCGTTGTCGTGCCCTCTGAGCGGGGCCTCGCACTTCCCGGAACGTTTCTGCGCCCGTCGGAAACCCTGACCGAAGCCGCCGAACGCGCACTCGAGTCCAAGGCGAACATCGTCGATCTGCAGTTCCACCAACTCAAGCTCTTCGACGAGCCCGGCCGCGACGACCGCGGTTGGGTGCTGTCGATGGCGCACGGCGCAGCCACACCGAGTCGATCACTGCCTGCGACAGCCGAATCGGTCGCCATCGACGGTGTGGTGCCGGGCTCGACGCTGGCGTTCGATCACAGCGAGATGGTCACCGAGGCAGTGCTGGACCTCCGAGCTCGCTACGCGCGAGAGATCGACCCTGCAGGATTCCTGGATTCCACCTTCACGCTCCTCGAACTGCGGTCGCTGTACGAAATCGTCTTCGATCGCGCGTTCTCCAAAGACACGTTTCGCCGCCACGTCATCACCGCACTCGAGGGAACGAGCACGACGACGACGGCAGGTGGCGGTCGCCCGGCCGAGTTGTATCGCCGGGCACCCGATGCTGCACTGGCCGCTTCTGCGGACTCGTTCCTTCGCGGCTAGAGGCGTCACGCGACGAAACCGGACATGTCAGCGGATAAGCTGCGAGCCATGGGATCGAAGCGGCCTGCCAACCGCGGACAGAAACGTGCAGAAAAGACCAAGGCCCGGCAACGGCGTCACCAGCAATCTCGGCCGGCACCGACCGGTGTCGTATCCGAGCGGATCAGCGATCTGATCGACGGTTTCGTCGAGTGGCTCGACGAGAGCGAGATGTCGGAGCAGGCCGAGGCAATCTCACGGTTGGTGTCGTCGACACTGACCCAGTTGTCCGGTGCGCGCCACGGGTTCTCCCCCAGCGCGTGGATTCCCGCCGATGCGCACCTGCTGGTGGATGCTGCAGAACGCATTCTGCAGGAGGAATCGGAGACAGCCGAGGACACGGCAGTGAACCTCGTTCTCACGTCACTGCAGTATCTGACGTTCCTCGACGAGACCGATCTGTGGGACGGCAGCCCGGAGGACTACGCACACTGCATGGAAGACCTCTCCGACTTCCTCGAAGGCGACGAGCCCGACATGCTCGACGCAGACGACATCGATCTGCCGAACGTCTCGCTCGACCAAGAGCTTGCGGCCATTTCGGCTCTGCCGCTGTTGCCTGCGCTCGATGACATCGTTGCTCGCGTCGCCGACGGACTGGCAGTGTCGGACGACGTCCATCTACGCACCGCCATCCATCCCGCTCCGCTCGACCCCGCCGCACTCGCCGAGTCCTCGGACGTTGCAGCCGTCGATTACTGGTCGACGGCCATCGCGACCGAACTGGTCCGGATCGACGGCCACACGGCCAAGCTCGGCGACAACGCCCCGTCTCTGGCCAAGCGTGAGGCGGAGACCGTTCATGAGCTGGTTGCCGAACACGTCCGAGTGCAGCTGTCCGGAGACGCCGACGACCCCGACGTGTCCCGTTCGCTGGCCAACACGTTCGCGGTTCAGACCCTGCTGGCCGCGATGACCGACGAGCTGCCTCTGAACAACGAGGGCGAGGACTACGCCGATCTGGAGGGTGAGGACCTGCGGACGGCGCAGCTGATCGACCACCGGGTTCGATCGCTGATCGAGCAAGGCATTCTCGTGCGGATCGAAGAGGTCCTGGCGGTTCCACATGCGCTGCGTCCCGCTGTTCTGGACGGCGTGGCCGAGGCGCACCCTTTCGGGGCGCTGGACGAGGAGACGCACGAGCCGCTCGAGGACTCGGCGTCGTCGTGAACGCACTCGCGCGCGCCGAGACTCTGTCGGTGCTCGCCGCTAGCGTGACCGACGCCGCGTTATCTCAGCGCGATTCGGGTAAGGAGCCGACATGAGCGATTCACTCGAGTTCGACTTCGACGTCGACTCGGCATGGATGCACTTCCAACGCCGGCTCGGCGAGTACGTCAGCGCCATGCGCGACGGTGACGCCTTGGTGATCGAGTCTCGATACGACAGCACGGACGGCGTTCCGGACACCGCGGCCTGCGTCCAGTTCTACGCCTGGGATCTCGACATGGTTCGTTGCGAGCTGCCCGCCAACGAGCACCTACACAGTAGTCGCGCCATCACCGACGCTCAGCGAGAAGCACTGAACGCGTTGGGCTTTCGAACGTCTCGGGATTCCGAGCCGACGCCACCCCACGTCGACCGCAATCGCTCGTGGTCCGATGATCTGGCGAAGAAGACGGTCGCGGTGTTCCGTGACATCTGGGGCCTGCCACACCCGTCTTTTCTGAGTTCGCGGGCCACCGGACGCTACGACGTGCCGAGCTTCGAGGCCAGCACCGAACCCGTCTCGGCAGTCGTTCCACTGTGCGTGCAGCCGAAAGGGAAGGACCACCTGCAGCAACTCGTCGATCGTGCACTCGAACCCTGGTTCGGCTTTCCGCCCGATCACGACCCCGACGGCGACATCCCTCTGCGATTCGTCAACGGCACCGCATACGTCACGGTCAAATCCACCGAGCCGGTCGTCGAGATCAACTCGACGTTGGTGCACGCGGTCACCGGTCGCACCCGCGCGGCCGAGTTGCTGGTCGATCTCAACGTGCAGCTTCCGGATGTGATGTTGCATCTCGTCCAGGACTGCATCGTGGCCCAGGTACGTGTCAGCGGATCACCGTTCGTGGCCGATCACCTGCTGTGGGCGGTCCGGATGCTCTCGCACGTGTGGGAGCAGGTCGACGACAAGTTCGCCGAGGACTTCGGGGGCAGGCTCGGCGAACCGACCCCTCCGGTCCTCGAAGGTGACGACTTCCCGGACGGTCTGCTCGCGTTGATAGAGCTGATCGCGGATTCGCCCGATGCTGTCGAGCCACGCACCGTCCTCGAGTGCTGCTCTTCGGACCGTGACGTGGTCGTGTCGTATCTCCGCATCAGCGCCGAGCAGGAGGCATCGTGGCGCGGCATGGCGGTAGCCGCGGACCTGGGCGACGAACACTGCGATGTGGACGAGGCGGATCGCGAGGCCGCGAACTGGGGCAGCGCAGTGGCTGCCCTGCGGGAGGTGCTGCGGAGCACCCCCGAACAGGTCACTCCTGTGGTCGATCCGTCGGCGATCCAATTGCAGCTGTTCGAGACCGACGAAGTCGCGGAGGTGTCCGACGAGCGTTCGGACGATCAGTAGCGCCGTCCGAACTGAAAAGTTTCGACGGGCTTCCCTTTCATGTTAACTGGGGTTACATTAACTCCATGTTCGCATCACGTTTGGAGAAGCCATGACACTGACGACCGGCACCACGTCCGTTTCGGTGGACATCGACGCCACGGACGAGCAGCAGTACAACGAAACACTCACGTTGCTGTCCGAGGGTTCGGTGCACAAACACTTCGATCCTTACGTCGACATCGACTGGGAGTCCGAGAAGTTCGCGGTTCCCGCCAATGATCCCCGCTGGGTATTGCCCGCCAAGACCGACCCGATCGGGGGTCATGACTGGTACAAGTCCCTGCCGTTGGACCGGCAGATCGAGATCGGCATGTGGCGTCAGGCCAATGTCGCCAAGGTCGGCCTGCAGTTCGAGAACATACTGATCCGCGGCATGATGCAGTACGTATTCTCGCTGCCCAACGGTTCGGCCGAGGCGCGCTACTGCACCCACGAATCCATCGAAGAGTGCAACCACACCCTGATGTTCCAGGAGATGGTCAATCGGGTGGGTTCCGACGCTCCCGGCATGAGTCGACCGATGAAGATGCTTTCGCCGTTCATCCCTCTGTTCGCGACGCTGCTACCCGAATTGTTCTTCGTCGGCGTCCTCGCAGGCGAGGAACCCATCGACCACATCCAGAAGTCGGTGCTTCGCTCCGGCGAAGAGATCCATCCGATCATGCAGAGCGTGATGGCCATTCACGTGGCCGAAGAGGCTCGCCACATCTCCTTCGCGCACCAGCTCCTGCGTCGTCGTGTGCCCAAGATGTCCAAGATCGGACGCTTCCTGCTGTCGCTGGCCTTCCCCGTCACGATGCGCATTCTGTGCGACGTCATCGTCATCCCGCCGAAGAAATTCTGGACGAAGTTCGACATTCCGAAGAGTGTCAAGAAGGACCTCTTCTGGGGAACCGAGCAGTCGCAGCACGCTCTGCAGGACTACTTCGGTGATGTGCGCATGCTGGCCACCGATACCGGAATGATGAACCGGGCGGCTCGCCTGATGTGGAAGCTGTGTGGAATCGACGGCAAGGCATCACGTTTCCGTAGTGAGCCGGACCGCAGCTCCAGCCAGTTCGCCGCATAGCCCTCTCGACACCCCACGCGCCAGTTATCCGTACAGCAGCGCCCGCCGTCAGGAACCCCACATGCCCCACGTCGTCACCCAATCATGTTGCAGCGACGCGTCGTGCGTCTACGCGTGCCCCGTCAACTGCATACACCCCACCCCCGACGAGCCGGACTTCCTGACGGCGGAAATGCTGCACATCGACCCGCAATCGTGTGTCGACTGTGGTGCCTGTGTGTCGGCCTGCCCGGTGGACGCCATCGTTCCCCAGGCCAAACTGACCGAGGCTCAACTTCCGTTCCTGACCATCAACGCCGACTTCTACAAGCAGGAGCGGCCGCCACGGCCGATTCTGGCTCCGGTCACGCCGGCCGCCTCGGTGTCGAGAGATCGCCAACCGCTCCGGGTGGCGATCGTCGGGTCCGGGCCCTCGGCGATGTACGCGGCCGACGAGCTGCTCACGCAGCCGGGGGTCAGCGTCGATGTCTACGATCGGCTTCCGCAACCGCACGGTCTGGCACGCCTGGGTGTTGCACCCGACCACCAGAAGACGCGTCAAGTGTCACGGCTGTTCGAAACCATCTCGGCGCAAGAGGGATTCACCTATCACCTCGGCGTCGAGGTAGGAAAAGACGTGACGCACGACGAGTTGATGGACACCCATCACGCTGTGATCTATGCGGTCGGAGCGTCGTCGGATCGCGAACTCGGTATCCCCGGAGCCGAACTGCCTGGGCGCACTTCGGCGACCGACTTCGTCGCCTGGTACAACGGTCATCCCGATCACGCTCACCGGACGTTCGATCTGTCGCACGAACGAGCGGTCGTCATCGGCAACGGCAACGTCGCACTCGACGTGGCCCGGATCCTGACCATGGACCCCGACGCACTCGCCGCGACCGACATCGCCCCCCACGCCTTGGAAGCACTGCGCCACAGTGCCATTCGAGAGGTAATGGTCGTCGGTCGGCGTGGCGTGGCGCAATCCGCGTTCACCGTGCCCGAATTCGCGGGACTGCTGACCGTCCCCGATATCGATCTCACCGTCGATCGCAGCGAGCTCGCACTGGATCCGGTGACGATACGACTGGCCGGCACCAACGACCTGCCTCACGCGGTCGCCCAGAAGCTGCAACTGCTGCGGCACGTCGACGAGTCACCCGAGCACATCGACGGCCGAAAGCGCGTCACGCTGCGCTACCTGCTCTCCCCCACTCGAATCCTGGGCACGGATCGGGTCACCGGGGTCGAGTTCGAGCGCATGGGTCTGACCGCCGACACCGACGATGTGGTGCGCAGCACCGCCACCGGCGAGATCGAAACGATCGACGCCGGCCTCGTCCTCACCTCGATCGGATACCGCGGCGTCGCGCTGCCAGGGATTCCGTTCGATCAGGCAGTCGGCATCATCCCCAACCTCGGCGGCCGCGTACTCGAGGAAGTGGGCGGATCCCCGTCGACCGGTGCGTACGTCACCGGGTGGATCAAGAGAGGACCTTCGGGCTTCATCGGCACCAACAAATCGTGTGCTCAGGAGACCGTCGGACATCTGGTCGACGACTTCAACACAGGCCGCCTGACCGATCCGATCGATCTGCCGAGCGCATGGACGGCGAGCCCGGGTCGAGGGTCGCTGCGTCGCTCGAAAGACAAATTGCTGGCACTGCGCCGATCCTGACTGATCGGCTCCGACACCCCACCCGGTCGGGATCAATGCGACTGTCAGTCGTTCTGAGTGCAACAAAGCCACATTCATCCGGGCAGGGGTGAGGTTGAAGCGTCTACTATTAGGGTAGGTACTTTCATCGGCCACCGATTCGCGGCGGGCCAACACCTCGAGGAGACCGAGATGCCGGGCCTGCGTCGCATCACAGCCACAGCCGCTGTCCCATTTGTCGGAATTGCCATCGCGCTCGCGTGCGCCGCACCGGCGCAGGCTCTGCCCACACCGGGCGATCTGGCAGATGTGCCGGCGCGGACGTCGATCTCGTACGAACACGTTCCGACGGGTACGTACGTCGGCAGCGCAGAGGACAATTCGGCACGCCCGGGGTTGTCGACGGTCAAGCTCTACATGGCCGACTACGTCGTGCGTTTCGGAGACGGTTCGCCGCGAGATCGCGACCTGGCCGCACGCATGGTCCAGGTCAGTGACGACGGTGCCGCCTCGGTACTCGACAACAAATATCCCCAGGCCATCGATTCGACGGCAACGAAGTTCGGACTCACCTCTACCTCGCGGGGCGGTTTCTGGGGCAGTTCCTACACCAGCACAGCCGACACCGTGCGATTCCTGGCGGCGAAGAAGCGAACAGACCCCGCCAGCCCGGTCCTCGGCTGGATGAACTCCGCCGCACCGGTTGCAGCCGACGGAACCGTGCAGGACTGGGGCACCCAGCAACTACCCGGCGTGACCGGTAGCAAATGGGGATGGGCCGACGACGGATCGAGCGTGGTTGCGTCCGCGTCGATCGGTGACGAATTCGTCGTGGCTTCCAACACGTATGGACCGCGCCGCTCACAGACCGACGACGTCCTGGCAGCGCTCGGCGGCGTCGAGTTGACGGCACCGCCCGCTGCTTCTCCTGTACCGAACCTTCCCGTGATTCCCGGCCTGCCGTCGGTGGAAGAACTGCTGCTGATGCTCGCTCCTCGCTGACATGTTCGAATAACTTGTCGGACCCCTCCCCTACTCTGCGATTCACCGAAAAGTTCGGGGACCACACCGGGGGACGTGGAGGGGACGACGATGAGTCGTATCGATCTGGACAGCTTTCAAAATATTCACCGCACCGGTCAAATCCGGCCGGACGCGGATCCGGTTCGCCTCGTCGAAATGGGCCTCGACTACGCCACTCGAGGGTCAGGGTGGAAGGCGTACGTTCGGCTGGTTGCAGACCGTCTCGCGAAACTCGAGTGCACGCCCGAAGTCGATCCTGCGTACGCCGTATCAGCACGGATACTCGACCACTCTGTCGACAGGTTGTTCGAGATCGGTTGGCAGCCGGCCGAACTCGCGCACGCTACTCGAAAGATGGTCGGGGGCGCGGCCGGATTGCTCGTGGTGGAGGCGGTCGCCACCCATGCGGGGCGTTCCTCTGCCCTCACCAACGCACCCGATTCCTGGCGAGAGCAACTGATCGATCTGAAAATCGATTCCACCGCAGGCGTGTCCGTCGAACGCCTCCGAAGGTGGTGTGCGAGGCCTCGGGTCTCCACGTCCGACTCCTGGAACACGGTGTTGACCGTCCTCGGTCATACGACCTCACTGGGTTCACTCGACAAGCTGGTTCCCATTCCATCGCAGTGGTCGTCGGTTCGATCCTCGCCCGCACCGTCATCGGCCCACAAGAGTGGCGTCTCGGATCCCAAGATGCTGGGCAAGATCCGGGGGTTACTGGCAAAGGCGGAGTCCACCCAGTTTCCGGCCGAGGCCGAGGCGTTTTCGGCGAAGGCTCAAGATCTCATGACCCGCTATGCCATCGACCATGCGCGGCTCGAGTCCGACAACCCGCGCGGTTCGATCGGCGACGTGACCACCCGCCGCATCTTGGTCGACAGTCCGTACTCGGAGGCCAAGTCTCTTCTCCTGCATAGTGTTTGCGAAGCAAATGGTGCCCGAACCCTGTGGTACAAGCGATTCGCTCTGGTCAACATCGTCGGGCTCGAAGTCGATCTGGATTTGTGCGAACTGCTGTTCACATCGCTACTCGTGCAGTCTTCTCGCGCACTCGACGAACTCGCCGAATCACCGGAAGCCCGAGGTCGCAGCTTCAGGAAATCTTTTCTGATCGCGTACGCCCACCGTATCGGCCAGCGCTTGCTGGAAGCTCGGGAGCGAGCTACAAAGGCGGCGTCGGAGCATCACGGTAGCGCCTTGCTGCCGATCTTGGCCGAGCGCAGCGATGCCGTGAACAAGGCATTCACGGCCATGTATCCCTCGACAACGGAGGTGCGTATCGAGGCACGCGATCATGCGGGTCGACGTGCAGGCCGTGCCGCCGCCGAACGCGCCGACCTTACCGGTGGGCGCGAACGTATCGACAAATCAGATCTGGCCTCGTAGTGCGCGCTACATTGGCTGACATGACCGGTCTGGATACTCCGCTGACACCACTTCGCTTTCTCGAACGCGCTGCAGAGGTTCGTCCCCACAAGATCGCCGTAGAGGATGGTCCGCGCACCTTCACCTACGAACAGTTCGCCGCCGCCGTCACCCGGCTCGCGCATGCACTGCGCGCGTCGGGGGTCGGCCACGGCGATCGGGTGGCCTACATTGCGTCGAACTCGGCAGAGCTGCTGTTCGCGCATTACGCGGTGCCACTGGCCGGTGCCGTTCTGGTCGCGATCAACACCAGGCTCTCGCCGGACGAAGTTCGGTACATCTGCGATCACTCCGGTTCGGTTCTGTTGGTGGGTGATTCGGCACTGCTGGCCGGTCTCGGAACAGATCCCATCGCAGATTCGGTCACCGAGATCGTCGAGACCCCCTCGGTGGACGGCACGTACGACAGGCTGCCGCACACCACGCGATACGACGCGTTCCTCGAACGGGGCACGGACGAACCGATGGATTGGGAGGTCGACGACGAGACGTCGACCATCACGATCAACTACACCTCGGGCACCACCGGTCGACCCA
Organism: Rhodococcoides fascians NBRC 12155 = LMG 3623; assembly: GCF_001894785.1. GTDB lineage: Bacteria > Actinomycetota > Actinomycetes > Mycobacteriales > Mycobacteriaceae > Rhodococcoides > Rhodococcoides fascians. The sequence goes on along the minus strand of NZ_BCWW01000023.1, from coordinate 7,987 downwards.
AGGGCGTGATGTACACCCACCGCGGTGCTTACCTCAACTCCCTGGGAGAACTTCACCACCAGGGATTCGGGGTCGACACCCGATATCTGTGGACTCTGCCGATGTTCCACTGCAACGGGTGGTGCACCACGTGGGCGGTCACAGCCGCGTCCGGCACACACGTGTGCCTTCGCGGAGTGCGCGGCGACGCCATCTGGTCGGCCATCGACAACGGCGTCGATCACCTGGCCGGTGCGCCGACCGTGTTGACCACTCTCGCCACTGCTGCAGAGGCACATTCACTCGATCGACCGTTGACCATCGTCACTGCGGGAGCTCCTCCGAGCCCGACGATCATCGCCAAGATTCGAGCATTGGGAGCAACGCTCGTACACGTCTACGGCCTCACCGAAACCTACGGTCCGTATTCGGTGTGCGAGGCGAAGCAGGAATGGCTCGAACTGGACGCTGACGAACAGGCCCGTCGCTTGGCTCGACAAGGAGTCGGCATGCTCACCGCAGACCGTCTGCGCGTGGTCCGCGACAAGCCTGGCCCCAGTGGGGTTTTGATCGATGTCGAGCCCGACGGCACCGAAATGGGTGAGATCGTCATGCGCGGCAACAACGTCATGAAGGGGTATTACAACGACACAGCCGGAACGACACAGGCTTTCGCGGGCGGCTGGTTCCATTCCGGTGACCTCGGGGTGATGCATCCCGACGGCTACGTTCAGCTACTCGATCGCGCCAAGGACGTCGTCATTTCCGGCGGCGAGAACATCTCCACCATCGAGGTGGAACAGGCACTGGCGAGCCATCCTGCCGTCGCGGACGTTGCGGTCATCGGGGTGCCCGACGACAAGTGGGGAGAGCGGCCGAAGGCGTTCGTGGTGCTGGTGGCCGGCGTGGACGTCTCGGAAGCCGAGCTCGTGGCGCACGTGAAATCGGCCATCGCGTCGTACAAGGCTCCGCGCAACGTCGAGTTCATCGTCGAGCTGCCGAAGACATCGACGGGCAAGATCAGGAAGAAGGAGTTGCGCGACGCCGAGTGGGGCACGTCCGCGTTCAAGATCAACGGATAGCAACTCTGGTCACGCCATCTGCACACCGGCGATTTCGGTGACGCCGCCCTTGCCGTCGAACGACAGCTGCCGAAATGCCACCTTCTCGACGAAGAACCTGTCGTGGCTCACCAGAATCACCGCGCCGGGAAAGGCCGTCAGCGCACGTTCGAGCACCTGGGTGCTCTGTAGGTCGAGGTGGTTGGTGGGCTCGTCGAGCACGATGACGCCTGCGCCGAACAACAGGCACTGCGCCAATGCAACTCGTGCCTTCTGCCCTCCGGACAGCACGCCGATCTTCGATTTCAGATCCATCTCGGAGAACTGCAGCAACGTGAGAAAGCGGTGGACTTCCTTCTTCGTCGCCGTCAGAGCGAGACTGCCCGGCATCGCGTTGACCGAGTGCGAGACAGTGTCGTCGAGATCGAGATCGGCGAGCACCTGGTTGTAATAGATGAAGGACGGTGCCTTGGTCTTCCATTTGATCTTGCCACTGTCGGGTTGCTCGGCACCGACGAGGATGTCGACCAGCGTGGTCTTTCCGCATCCATTGGGCCCAGTGATGGCGATACGGTCACCGCGGTGCACGGTGAACGAGATGTTCTCGAAGAGTCGTTGCTCGCCATAGCTTTTCGCGATTCCCGTGATCTCCGCGAGGTTGTCGTGCACATGCAAACCGCCGTAGATTGCGGTGACCACCGTGTCGACCGGGCGGGGGCTCTTGCTCTTCTTGATGTTCGCCAGTCGACGTTTGAGCACTCCGCTGGGGTTCTTCACTGCTTCCTTACGATCACTGATCGCTTCTTGCTCGTAGGCCAGCAGCTGCTGTTCGTTGCTGAACTCACGTTCGAGGTTCTTGAGTCGAAACTGCTTCTGCTGCACGTATTCCGAGTAGCTACCGTCGTAGGTCTGCAGGTGATGGTTCTCGATTTCGACGATGCTGGTGACGACCTGCTCGAGGAATGCGCGGTCGTGCGAGACAACGAGTAGCGCACCGCGGAAGTCTCGTAGCCAGCGTTCGAGCCACGCGATTCCGGCAACATCGAGGAAGTTCGTCGGCTCGTCGAGGAGCAGGACGTCCGGGGCCTCGATGAGGATCTTGGCCAACGCCGCGCGGTTGCGCCAACCACCGGACAGTCGATCGACGGGGAGCTCCCGTCGTTCGGCGTTGAATCCGAGCATCGACAACACGGTGTCGATCTGTTGGTGGTAGGTCCAACCGCCACTGTTCTCCATGGCGTCGAGCAGTTCGGCTTGGCGGTCGACGAGCTTGTACATCTGCTTCTCGTCCAGGTCACCGCCCAATGCGGCCTCGACCTCGGCCAACTCGGTCTCGATTGCATGGACAGCACCGAAGAGAGATTCGAGCTCCGCTTGGATGCTGCGATCGCCGTCCAGTTCGGAGAACTGCGAGAAGTAGCCGATGCGAGCACCCTCGGTGACGTCGACGGTCCCCGAATCCGGGGTCTCTCGGCCGAGGAGAAGCTGTAGCAGGGTGGTCTTGCCCGTTCCGTTGCGGCCGATCAGACCGATGCGATCGCCGTCGGCGAGGCGGAAGAACACCTCACGCAACATCACCTTCTGGTCGTATCCCTTGGCAACGTCGTTCAAGCGAATCCAGCTCAAGCGTCCACTCCTGTAAAGCACGGGGTTCGCTGAGTCGTCGAACCGACTCGCTCACTGTAGTCGCGTCTGCGCGAACACTCCGCGTCGCCGATCAGTTGACCAGCCGCGGATCAGCTCCCCGGACTCGACATGCAGGCGCCGATCGGCGTCATACTTCCCAATCTGAGGAGCCGATCTCCCACGGGCACACTTATCGCCCTGTGATTGTCGCAAGTGAATCGTTCGGCGGGGACACGACGACTGGGTCGCGCCCTGACCACAGATCGAGAACTGCTTTGGGGCGTGCCAACAACTCTCGTGCGTAGTTCCGCACAACAGCGAGCGTGTTGCAGTCGATGCAGCCGGCAGTCACACCGTCGATCTCCAAATCCATGTCCTCGCACAGTGCGACGGCACGGGAGACATGAAGGGGTTGACTGATGATGAGTCCACGTTCGACGCCGAACGTCTCTTTCGCGCGGGCGCACGTGTCGTAGGTATCGATGCCGTGGTCGTCACCGACGATGACGTCAGGGTCGATTCCATGCTCGATCAGGTACTCGGTCATAGCCTGAATCTCGTTGCCGGACTTGCCGTCTGCATCACCGGAGACAAGGATTGCCTTGATCTTTCCTGCCTCCATCAACTGAATGGCGGTGTCGAGCCGACCGGCGAGAAAGCGCATCGGTTTGCCGTCTCGCACCTGGGCGCCGAGAACGATCCCTACCGGCGCGTCCGGTGCGTCGTCGACGTCGTAGACCTTGCCCGCCGTCGCGTACGCAACCCATCCGGCCGACGCCAGAACGACCGCGACCAGCGCGGCGACAACAGCGCACATCGCTTGTACCAGTCGCCGAACCAGTCCTCGAGGCTTTGCTGTCGTACTCATGATCTCGTTTCGTCGGCTGCGGAAAACTCAACGTAGCTCACGAAATCGGCGAACCGTCGATCGCGCAGCGCACCCTCATCGATTCCACAGTGAACCCTCAGAAGAACCCTGCCTGTCGCGGCAATTGTCGGACGAGTACCGTCTTACCAGTGAATCCGCTGCTGACCTCTCGACGCTACGTCGACTTGCGTCTGCAAGCCAGCGCTACCTGTTGACGGTCCTCTAGACCGCAACCTCTCCGTCGGGCACATCGTCCCGGTGAGCACTTTCTCGCCCACCTCTGTCGGCGTCTCTTCTTTTCGAAAGGCATAACCATGTCTGCGCCCAGCGCTACCCGTACGCGCCGTGTCCCCACCTGGGCAACCGCGTTCGGTCCACAAATCGTTGCCGGTCTCGTACTCGGTGTCGTGTTCGGGCTGATCGCTCGATCGATGCCCGACGCGGCCGACGGCAACGAAAACTGGTTGGTCGGTACCCTCTCGACCATCGGTTCGAGCTACGTCAAGCTGCTCACCGTCGCGGTCATTCCGCTGGTCTTCACGGCCATCGTCAGTTCCATCGCCAATCTTCGTGAAGTCACGAACGCTGCACGTCTGGCAATCCAGACGCTGTGGTGGTTCGCCATCACGGCGTTCATCGCGGTGATCATCGGCATCGTCATCGGTCTGGTCGCCCAGCCCGGATCGCGGACCAGCGCTGGGGCGGACTCGGCAGGAGATCCGTCCAGCGTCGGATCCTGGTGGTCGTTCCTCACCGGTTTGGTGCCGAACAACTTCCTCGCGCTCGGTGCGAAGACCACGGTTGCCGAGAGCGGTACCGCGACCACGTCGTTGAGCTTCAACATCCTGCAGTTGCTGGTGATCGCCGCTGCCATCGGTATCGCTGCACTCAAGGTCGGCAAGAAGGCCGAGCCCTTCCTCGCGTTCAACGCCTCGTTGCTGGCCATTGTCCAGAAGGTGCTGTGGTGGATCATTCGCCTCGCGCCGATCGGCACTGCTGCTCTGATCGGCAATGCTGTGGCCACCTACGGCTGGGACGCCATCGGTTCGCTCGGAGTGTTCACCGTCTCGATCTACGTCGGCCTGGCTGTTGTGTTCTTCGTGGTGTACCCGTTGATCGTTCGCGCTCATGGTCTTTCGGTGCGCGCCTTCTACTCGGGCGTGTGGCCCGCGACCCAGCTCGGTTTCGTCTCGCGATCGTCGATCGGCACTCTGCCTCTCACCGAGCGCGTCACCGAACGCAACCTGGGCGTGCCGCGTGAGTACGCCTCGTTTGCGGTACCGCTCGGGGCGACGACGAAGATGGACGGTTGCGCGGCAATCTATCCCGCCATCGCAGCACTGTTCGTCGCGCAGTTCTACGGTATCGACCTGACCATCACCGACTACCTGCTGATCATCGTCGTGTCTGTGATCGGTTCAGCGGCAACAGCAGGAACGACAGGCGCGACGGTGATGCTGACTCTTACGCTGTCGACCTTGGGACTGCCTCTCGCCGGCGTCGGCCTGCTGCTCGCAGTGGAACCGATCGTCGACATGGGCCGTACCGCGGTCAATGTCACCGGCCAGGCTCTGGTGCCGACCATCGTCGCCAAGCGGGAAGGCATCTTGAATCTCGAGCGCTACAACGCTCCGCGAAACGGCGATCCCTTCGTCGACGAGGAAGCCGAAGTGGAACTGGCTCGCTAGCAGGACGTTTCGAGCGACCGATCCCGACGACCGAGCAACTGGGTCGTCGGGATTTTTCGTCTATCGCGGTGGCGACAGCGCTTCGACCGATGCCGCGGTAGCACTGTCCACGGCCTCGACACTCGCGAAATAGTGTCGAAAGAACTCGCGCATGGTCTTGATGATCTCGATCTGCTGCTTGATCACAAAGCGAGCGGAGCCTTCTTCGCCGACAGCAAGGCGATGGAATTTGGCTCCGAGTTGTTGGGCTGACGGCAGATTGCCAAAAGCTTCAGGCCTCGACAGACCATTGGTCATCTCGAGCATCCTGGACAGGTCGAGCAAATAAATCTCGCATGCCCTGTCACACCGCTGGGCAACGTCCGATTCGACCGAGAGCTCGCCTGCGGAGGCTCGGTCCCGCAGCATCTGCCAATGAATGAGGTTGTCGGTGAGTCCGAACGATCTGTCGGTCATGCGTCTACTTCCTCACTTCGGTAGGTGCAGCTCGAGCTCGATTGCGTGCTCCATAACCTCTTCGCACGGATCACCCAAGGTGTCTTCTGAACCAATCGTGTCCACCACGAAAATGATCAGATTTCCGTTCACGTCAAGTGCGATGTCACATCCAGTTGGCGGGTTTCCTTGGTAGTCGGAGTTGTATTGAACTGCGTCACGCGAGCCGACCTGGACTGAGAGTTGCCGCTCGTTCTGTGGACTACGCAGATACTCGTCGATCGAGTTGATCGACGACATGACGGACAGGTAGTGCCAGGCCTCCGGCCCTCGTGCATCCCACGTGCAGTTCTTCCAACCCGGGTATGTGGTGATTCCTGCGAAGTCCGGCCGTTCCGTACTCACGTCCAAGCCGCTTGCTGTCACCGCAGATTTCGGGATAGTGCATGGATCGAATGGCTCTCGTGGACCCGGTGTCACCGCCGACGTGGATGTGTCCTCGCTCGCGACCGGGCTTCCATCTGTCGAGCCGACGCATCCCGTCAGCAACAGCACCGCGCTGCACGCCACAGCAATTCGACGTCCGGACATCACACGCATTCATCCAACCTCTCGACGCCGACGGCACTGACAGGTTGGACGCACGCAACGCGCGATCGGTTCCCTAGACGGGCTGCGAGGCCTCGATCTCCTGTGACTTCACGGAAGCAGGACTCCTACGTTCGGCTGCCCACACCCACAAGGCCAGCGAGATCAATGCGATCACTTCGGCAACGACGAGCACGCGCTCCACGTAGCCGAGGGTGACCACCCGATACCAGGGTCGCGTGCCGACGGCACCGACAACGAGTGCGTATGCGATCGGGAGCAGCGTGCAGACGGACAGCAGGCTCAGCCACAGTGTCGTTCGTGCCCGGACAGTCCATGGCCCCTGCCGAATCCAGGGCCGCGAGAACGCGAAGACCGCGACGGGGATGCTGACGAACGCCACTGCGGCACCGAGTCGGTGGATCGTCCCGCCGAGGCTCAGCGACGCGTCGTTCGACCAATCCTGCTTCGGCACGGCGACAACGGCAACAAGGCCGATCGTCCACAGCATCAGACACAAGGACGCTACCGAGGTGGGTCGGGTGAGCCGTTGTCGCACCGCGGCCAGCAGAGTGAAAGCAGAACCCAACGCGAGCAGGACGACCCCGATCGAGAACACCCACTGCTGTGCGCCGAGTCCGTATTCACTGATCGTGCGCCGAAGGTGCGAAGGCGTCTGCCATGCAGTGTGAGCATCGAGAACCAGAACGACCAGCGCTCCCAACGCGATCGACACGGTGCCGACCTCGGCCGGACGTATCGACACGAAGACCCCTCTCCCGGACGACGTCGGTCGCGTCCGACCTCCATGGTGCCCGAACCGTTGCTCGAACCCCCTTGACGGAGAATCCAGGGAGGCATAACGTACAACCAAATGGTTGTAGATGAGATGAAGGAAGCAGAAATCGACCGCCTCTTCCAGGCGTTCGCCGACACGACGCGGCGCGACATCGTGACGAGAGTGACGGACCGCGAGCACTCGGTATCCGAACTGGCCTCTCACTACGCCATGAGTTTTGCCGCTGTACAGAAGCACGTGGCGGTTCTCGAACGCGCTGCGGTTGTCACCAAGCACAAGCGCGGCCGGGAGCAGATCGTGCAGGTTCGGTTGGACACCATCGCTCGAGCACGGACCGTACTCGATGCCTACGAAGAGATCTGGCGACATCGCATCGACCGGATCGACGAGATACTCGGCGAAGACCCGAAGGGATAGCACCATGCCGTTCATCAGCTCATACAAGGACGCGGAGAACTTGACCGTAACGCTGGTCGCCGAGTTCGACGCGAAGGTCGACCGCGTATGGCGGATCTGGTCGGACCCTCGACAGCTCGAACGATGGTGGGGACCACCGACGTGGCCCGCGACCTTCGAGAGCCACGACTTCGTGCCGGGCGGTAAAGCGTCGTACTACATGACCGGCCCCGAGGGCGAAAAGGCCGCTGGCTGGTGGATTTTCACCGACATCACCGAGCCGACGACGCTCTCGTTCGACGACGGGTTCGCCGACGACTCGGGCAACCCGTCGCCGACGATGCCAGTCACTCACGCCACCGCGATTCTCGATGATCTCGACGGCAGAACGCGTATGACCATTCGGTCGCGCTTCGACTCCCTCGACCAGCTCGAACAACTCGTTGAGATGGGCATGGACGAAGGTATGGCCTTGGCACTGGGCCAGATCGACGCCATCGTTGCCGATTGATCGTTGTGCGCGGAAACTCGGTCTCTGCTACGTGTT
>NZ_BCWW01000022.1 GCF_001894785.1 Rhodococcoides fascians NBRC 12155 = LMG 3623 | reverse complement strand
CGTAGCAGGGGTCGAAGTTCCACTCACATGCGGCGAAGCCGCTCTAGCGGTTCCAGTCTCCGAGGCCGTCGGATCCGCTGAGGGTGCCGCCGTCGGTGTTGACGACGATGACGGGGTCGCCCTTCTGGGCGTTCTCGAAGAACCACTTGCCGTCTTCGGTGCTGACGTTGAGGCAGCCGTGCGAGGAGTTGGAGTACCCCTGCTGCGACTCGGACCACGGTGCGGCGTGGACGAAGATGCCGCTGTACGAGATGCGCGTGGCGTACTCGACGTACGTGCGGTAGCCCTCTTCGGAGTCCACCGGCACCCCGTAGGTGGAGGAGTCCATATACATGTCGCGGAAGCGCTCGCCGACGATGTAGGTGCCGTTCGGGGTTTCGTGGCCGACCTTGCCCATGGAGGTGGGCATCGTGCGAACGACCTCGCCGTTGCGGGTGACGGTGATCTGCTTGGTGTTGTCGTCGGCCGTGGTGATGATCGAGTCGCCGGTGGAGAACTCGGCTTTCGCTCCGCCTGCTTCGACGGTCACCTGGGTGTGCGCCGGATAGAACTCGTTGGGCAGCCACCGCACCTGAGTGTCGTTGATCCAGTAGAAGTGGCCGTCGACCGACGGGTTCGTGGTGATCCGGATGGCGCGCAGTGCGGCGTCGCGATCTCCGATGGCCTCGTCGAAGCGGATCGCGATGGGTTGCGCCACTCCGACGACCTCGCCGCCGGACGGGCTGATGCTGGGATCGGCGAAGTTCGCCGGTGCCAACGGTGCCACCCGCTGCTGCGGGGCGGGTGCCGGTGCCGCCGGGTCCGAGGATCCGGGCAAGCCGGGGATCGACACGTCGGGGCCGCCCGGCCACAGCGGAGCCGCCTGGGCAGATCCGAATGCTGCAGAGGCGGCGAGCGCCGTACCTGCGAGAATTGCCCCGATACGGGCGAACCTGCGAGTGCGAACCTGAGTTGCCATGTGACCCGACCATCCTTCGTACTGCGTCGTGATGCCCAGTAGCAGTGCTGCCGCGGGGCAACGCCCATTAACACATACCACCCGGACTTTTGCTAATCGGATATTGCCGAAAACGACGACGGAATCCACGACGACGAGTAGCTTCCCGCCACCCGAGCCCCTTCTTCGAGCCGTAGGTGTCGATCGTCTGCGAACGGGTATGTCGCATGCAACGTACTCCGTCCAGCCACCGGCGGTTCCGCAACGGGCTCGAGGTCCGGTGTCCGAAAGGGTGGCTCGTGACTGTCGATACCAGCACTCCAGTCCGTCGCATCGTCGTCGTCGTGCCCGCACACGACGAACAGGATCTGCTCGACGCCTGCTTGGATGCTCTGACGAAGGCCGCACGTCGCGTCGCCGACGTCGCCCCGGTGACGGTATCTACGACGGTCGTTCTCGACGCATGCACCGACGGTTCGGCGCGTGTCGCGGCGCGTCACCCGTCCGTCTCGGTCGTGACGGTGGCCCATCGCAACGTGGGAGCTGCGCGGGCGGCCGGATTCGCAGCGGACCTGAACGGCGGTCTGGGCCGCGCCGACACGTGGTACGCCACCACCGACGCCGACTCGACCGTGGGCGAGCAGTGGCTGGTGGGGCATCTGCGGCACGCCGCCGAGGGTGCCCGGGCCGTGGTCGGGACGGTGTCGGTGCGCTTCGAGGACCGCATCGTCGACGACGAAGCACTGCGCTCCTCCTATAACGCTCAGTACGTGAACGAGGCGGGCCATCCCCACGTCCACGGTGCCAACCTGGGTGTTCGGGCGACGGACTACTGGGCGGTCGGCGGGTTCGCGCCGCTCGCCACCGGCGAGGATCACGACCTGGTCCGTCGTCTCGAGCTCGGCGGCACCGTGTGCCGCCGAGTGTGTGACATTCCGGTCGATACTTCGGGCCGCCTGCGCGGCAGAGCACCCGACGGTATGGCCGGCTTCCTTCGTTCTCTGGAGCCTTCTGCATGACCGACACCGGATTCGTCGACACCACCGATCGCACCACCGATCTCGAGTCGGCGTTACGCGCGCAGTTTCTCGCGTTCGAGGCCGACGGGCGGTTGGATCTGGCTCTCCCCGGCTCGGGAAACACAGACCACCGGTGGCAGTCGCTGGCTGCGCTGGGTCGGCACGACACCGTTCTGGGCCGCTGGGCCGAGGCACATACCGATGCGATCGCGATTCTGCACGAGCTCGACGGCCCGACGCCCGAGCGTGGCCAGATCTGGGGCGTGTGGGCTGCGGAACCCCCGGCTCCGATTCTCGAAGCGGTACGCGGCGAATCGGGGTGGCTCCTGTCCGGGACCAAGCCGTGGTGTTCGGGGGCGTCCGTCTGCACCCACGCACTCGTGACCGCTCGCGTCGACGGCGAGCCGCGATTGTTCGCAGTGGATCTGACGCATCCGGGTGCTGCCCCGGTGCCGAACACGTGGCATGCCGTCGGAATGCGCGAGAGCGACTCGGGCTCGGTCGAATTCGATCGCGTCCCCGCGGTCGTGGTCGGTGGACCGACGGACTACCTGACCAGGCCGGGCTTCTGGCATGGGGCGATCGGGGTGTCGGCCGTCTGGTTCGGTAGCGCCTGCGCGGTGGCCGACACCCTGCATGCGGCCGTGCGCTCGCGTCCCGACCCACATCGCGCCGCTCACCTCGGTGCCATCGCATCGGCTCTCGGAGCCGCGTCGAGTGCCCTGACCACCGCGGCGGCCGAGGTCGACGCAGATCCGTTCGACCGCTCCGGCCGCGCTCGGATCCGTGCTCGCATCGTGCGCGCCGTCGTCGAGGATGCCGCCACGCAGTGCATCGACCGCGTTGGGCGAGCGCTCGGTGCCGGCCCGCTGTGCGCAGACGCAGAGCATGCTCGACGCGTTGCCGACCTCACCGTCTATCTGCGACAGAGCCACGCCGAACGCGACCTCGAAGCCCTCGGACACGACATCGCACAGGAAGACAACCCTTGGTAGAGAACGCATTCGACGCCGATGTCGACCTCGGTACCGCCGAATCGGACTGGCTGTCCGCAGATTGGTCCATTCCCGGTCTGCACTGGAGCGACGTCGTCACCATGGTCGTCGTGGCACCCCATCCCGACGACGAAGTACTGGGCGTCGGCGGGTTGCTGTCGATGGCCGCAGCTGCGGGCGTCGACGTGCGGGTCGTCGCGGTCACCGACGGCGACGGTTCGCATCCGGGATCTCCGACGGTGACGGCCGAGGACCTCCGCGCCCTGCGCCCCGTCGAGTCCGAGCGTGCCCTCGCCGAACTGGGCATCGTTCAGCCGCCGACACGGCTGCAGTTCACCGACGGCGAGGTCGAAAAGCACGAGGACGCTCTGGCCCGCGCGCTGGTACCGCTGCTCGACGCCACTCCGGGTACCTGGTGCCTGACGCCGTGGCGCGGGGACGGCCACCCCGATCACGAAGCCACGGCGCGTGCCTGCCTCACCGCGGCCGCCGTCGCGGGGATACCGGTGGTGGAATATCCGATCTGGATGTGGCACTGGGCAACTCCCGAACACCGGGCGGTGCCGTGGTCACGCAGTCGCCGCATCGACCTGCCCGCGCACGCCGTCGAGGCCAAGCGTGCGTCGATCGAGCGTTTCGAATCTCAGATTCGACCGCTGTCCGATCACCCGGCGGATCGCGCAGTGTTGCCACCGCACATCCTGACGCGGTTCCGACGTCCGTTCGAAGTCGTCTTCGCATGAGTAGGCTGTCCGCATGAGCTTGAGTCCGGAATACTTCCGCGATGTGTATGCCGCGCACGAGGATCCGTTCATGCTCGACAGCAAGTGGTACGAGCGTCGCAAGTATGCCCTCACCCTGGCATCGCTGCCCAAGCCGCACTATCGACGCGGCCTCGAACCCGGTTGCTCCATCGGTGTGCTCACCGAACAGCTCGCTGCCCGCTGCGAGCATCTGGTGTCGACAGACGTGGTGCAGAGCGCACTGGATACGGCTCGCGCGCGCGTAGGCGAGAGTGCTGCAGTCGATTTCGCACTGTGGTCCCTCTCCGACGACGTATCGGCGTTGCCGAATCCCCACGAGAAGTTCGATCTGATCGTCGTCAGCGAGGTGGGCTATTACCTCGACGACGACGACCTGGCGGCCGCCATGAGCCGCATCGTCGGGCGGCTGGAGGCCGGAGGCACACTGGTGGCCGCGCATTGGCGTCACGACGTGGACGACTATCCCATCTCGGGCGACCGGGTTCACGAGATCATCGCTGCCACAACCGGACTGGCTGCACTGAGCCGCTATCTGGACGAGGACGTGCGGATCGAGGTGTTCATCGCCACCGATGTTCCCGCCGTATCGGTCGCCAGCACCGACGGACTCGACGTGCGATGAGGCCCGAGGCCCCGGTCGCTATTGGGTGGACTTCGCCGCGTCGTCGACCAACTGCACGGCGAGATCGGCCAGCTTGACGTTGGTGTCCTGAGAGAGCTTGGCCAGCAACGCGAATGCCGCCTGCGAATTGAGGTTGTAGCGTTCCATCAGCATGCCCTTGGCCTGCCCGATCAGATCCCGGCTGGTCAGCGCGGCCCTGATCTGCTGTTCTTCCCTGGCGCTGGAGAACGCGATGGCCGCGTGCGCAGCGAACAACGAACCGATGGATTCGGCCTCGGCCGAGAATGCGCCGGTTCGCGTCGAATGCAGGTTGAGTGCGCCGAAGTTGAACCCTTCGACGTAGAGCTGAAAGCAGATCATGCTCTTGACCCCGAGCGCAGACGCTGCATCGGTGAACTGTGGCCAGCGGGTCTCGCTGTCCATGTCGTCGATACGGATGGTCGTCTGTTCGATCGCCGACTCGAGGCAGGGCCCCTCGCCCAGCTGCTCCTGAATCTTGTCGCAGTGCCCGGCAACTTCTCCTGAAAGGGCTGCGCTGTGCACGAACTTGCCCTGCATGACCGTCGTGATGGATGCGTACTCGGCATTGGGGACCTGAGCGACCGCGGCCTCGGTGATCATGGCCAGGACGCGATCGGGATCGGAATGCTGACGCCGCAGCTTCTCGGCCACCTCGGCCAGCCGGCGACTCAGCTGGAAGTCGGTAACCCGCGGGAGGGCACCCGACGCGTTCAGTGTCTGCTCGCTGATGGTGGTCACCTCGTCCTACTGCTGCACTCTGCCCGCGACTGCACTCTGCCCACTAATGCGCAGGGGGCGTACCCGGTATCGGCGGATGCCGACAACATAGGATACGCCCCTGGGCGCTGAGCTCAACGACCGTGAGCGAGGCTCACAGAGCGCTGGGTGCCACCAGAGAGTGCACGAAGCCGATCTTCTTCACGACGGTCGCCGGCAGCACGAACGGGTACAGGTCCTGGTGACCCATCGATCGGTTGATCTGGTTGAGTGCCCACGACAACGGCAGCCACCAGTCGATGATCTGATCGAAGCCGACCTCGCCGGGCAGCGGGCTTTCGAGTGTCGATCCGGCCGGTGCCATCCCGAAGGCCGCGGCCGTGTCGAGGGTGTCGCGGATGTGCAGGTAGTGGGCGAAGGTCTCGGCCCAGTCCTCGGCGGGGTGCATGGTGGCGTAGGACGAGACGTAGGTGTCCTCCCAGCCCTCCGGTGCGCCCTCGCTGTAGTGGCGATCGAGCGCGTCCTGGTAGCTCGAATCCGGATCGCCGAACAGTTCCTCGAACGCCGCGCGGTGTTCACCGTCTCCGACCAGCACCATCTGGTAATAATGGCCGATCTCGTGACGGAAGTGCCCGACCAGCGTGCGGTAGGGCTCCGACATCTCCACGCGGAGCTGCTCGCGGTGCACGTCGTCGCCCTCGGCGAGGTCGAGGGTGATCAGACCGTTGTTGTGCCCTGTCATCACCTGCTGGTTGGCGCTGGAGAGCAGATCGAACATCAGACCCGTGGACGCGTCCTCGTCCCGGCCGACGATCGGCAGGCCCAGCTCGGTGAGCTCGAGGATGACGCGACGCTTGTTGGTCTCCGCGTCCGCGTAGGCGGCCATCGCGTCCAAGTCGTCGTCGGCCGGGCGAGTCCGCGTCAGCCGGCAGGACAGGCACAGGTCGTCGGAATCGGATGCGTCGACCAGCCAGTTGCAGCGCGCGGTGTTGAGATTGGCACACGTCTTCCAGACGGCACCGTCCACCTCGGCCTCGGAGATGCCGTCTTCCTTGTCCGGGAGCACCAGGAGGGCTCTGCTCGGCAGATGGAAGCCGAGTGCGCTCGAGCAGCTCAGACACAGTGAGTTCTCGAACGACAGCTTCTGTCCGCACTTGCGGCAGATGAAATCACGCATGGATGTTCCTTAGTGGCAGGGGTGAGTCGGGCTCGTATTCCCGATTCTCGGCGGACTAATGCCGTTCGCCGAATATGTCGTGCACATCTCTTCGACAACGCTTCCCGGCAAGAGAACCATCCAGGGTACTGACCTGCGTGGAAGTAAAGCGTCGACCGCCGTGTTGGTACAGACTGCTTCACAACACCTCCGAGGAAGGACCCGGGCTGCAGATGGCAGATCAGATCACGCCGACGGACCGGCCGATGGCACGATTCGTCGAACGGATCTCGCGGGCTCGCGGCGAGAAGAACAGTGAAACCTTGGCCGCGGGCTTCCTGCTGGTGGCCACGTTGATCGCCCTGATCTGGGCGAACTCCCCACTCGGTGACACCTATCAGTCGTTCTGGCACACCGAGCTGTCCATCACCGTGGGTGAACACGGCATCTCCCTCGACCTCGCCCACTGGGTGAACGACGGGCTGATGGCGCTGTTCTTCTTCGTCGTCGGCCTCGAGGTCAAACGCGAGTTCGCGATGGGTGAGCTCACCGACAGATCGCGCGCAGCGATTCCCATCGTGGCTGCAATCGCCGGTCTGGCCGCACCCGCGCTGCTGTTCCTCGCCTTCAACCCCTCCGGCCCGGCCGCCCAGGCCTGGGGCGTGGTCATCTCCACCGACACCGCGTTCCTGCTCGGTGCCCTGGCGGTACTCGGCCCGAAGAAGGCCGCGCGGCTGCGGATCTTCTTGTTGACGCTGGCCGTGGCCGACGACGTGGGCGCGCTGGCGATCATCGCCTTCTTCTACACCGACGATCTCGACGTGGTTCCGCTGGTGTTGGCGTTCATCGGTCTCGGACTGATCTTCCTGTTGCGTCGGCTCGAAGTGTGGCGCGGTGTCGGGTACTTCGTCGTCGCACTGTTCACGTGGGTCGCGATGTACGAGTCGGGCGTTCACCCCACGCTCGCCGGCGTGATGATCGCACTGATTCTTCCGGTGTACCCGCCGCGTCGCTCCGAGGTGGAACGAGCCTCGGACCTCACCCGCGCCTTCCGTCAATCGCCGAATCCCGAATACGCCCGCGCCGCGAGACTCGGCCTGGATCAAGCCGTCTCGGTCAACGAGAGACTGATGCGCCTGTATCAGCCGTACACCGCGTTCATCATCGTGCCGATCTTCGCGCTCGCCAATGCCGGGGTGGTGCTCAGCTCGGACACCCTGAAGGCTGCCTCCACGTCGACGCTCACCTGGGGCATCATCGCCGGCCTGGTGCTCGGCAAGCTCATCGGAATCACCGGGGCCTCGGCCATTTTCGCGAAGTTGCGACCCTCGGCTCTGGCTCCGGGGCTGACCATGTCGCACATCGCGGGCGGTGCGGTGATGTCCGGAATCGGATTCACGATCTCGCTGTTCATCATCGATCTCGCGCTCGACGATCCGCTGCTGGCCGACGAGGCCCGCGTCGGCGTGCTGGCGGCCTCGGTCATCGCTGCCCTGCTCGGCTGGATTCTGTTCCGCATCGACGCGAGGATCCACCCGCCGAAAGCCGAAGCGTCGCTGCGTATTCTGCGTCCGGTCAGCGCCAAGCGCGATCACATCCGCGGGCCCGTCGACGCTCCGCTGACGATCGTCGAATACGCCGATTTCGAATGCCCGTTCTGCAGCAAAGCAACCGGCAGCGTCGCCGAGGTACGCAAGCATTTCGGCGACGACCTCCGGTACGTCTACCGACACCTGCCGCTGGACGACTACCACCCCCATGCCCGCTACGCCGCGTATGCCAGCGAGGCTGCCGCGGCGCAGGGCAAGTTCTGGGAGATGGCCGACGTGTTGTTCCGCAACAGCGACGCCCTCGAACCCGACGACATCGACGGGTACGCACGCGAACTCGGCCTCGACATGGACAGATTCGAGGACGACATCCGCACCGGCGACTACGTGGTGCGCGTCGAGGACGACGAACTCGACGCCACGTCCTCCGATGTGGGCGGCACTCCGACGTTCTACCTGGGTCGCGGCGACAAGAACCTCACCCGCCACGTCGGACCATATGATGCGGCGACGTTGATCCGGGAACTCGAATCCATGTGAGGGTGGGCCGGGTTGCACAGAACACGGCTCGATCGACCGGATCCCGTCGACAACGCTACGTAGTGTGCAACCCTGCCCAGGCCGAGCGGAACTAGCTGTCGGTGCGATTTCCTTCCGCATCCCAATGCTCGGCGACTTTCTTCGACGGCTGCACTCGGGGCGGTTCGCCCGGCATCTTGGGGTAGTCGGGCGGGAAGTTCAGCTCACCACCCGGCAGTGTTTCCCACAGGTGCAGAAGCGGTTCCAGCGAATACGCCTTCGTGTCCATGTCGGCCCACGGGTCGCCGTCCTGCACCAGTTCCGGCACGGTGACGAGGTTGTACTCACGCGGATCGGTGACGTCCGCCAACTGCGACCACGTCATCGGCGTACTCACCGTCGCTCCGGGCCGGGCTCGCAGACTCCACGTGCTGGCTATGGTGCGGTCACGGTTGTTCTGGTTGTAATCGATGAAGATGCGTTCTCCGCGTTCTTCTTTCCACCAGTTGGTGGTCACCCCCTCGTCGCGACGTTCGAGTTCTCGGCCCAGGCCGATGGCCGCGTGGCGCACCTGCTCGAAGGTGTACTCGGGCTCGATGCGCACGTAGATGTGAATGCCCCGATTGCCGCTGGTCTTGGGGTAGCCGCGTAAGCCCAACTCCTCCAACAACTCTCGCGTCACATCGGCGACCCGCAAGGCGTCGGCAAACGTCGTCCCGGGCTGCGGATCGAGATCGAGCCGCAGCTCGTCGGGATGGTCGACGTCCGGTCGTCGTACCGGCCACGGATGGAAGGTCAGCGTGCCCATCTGGGCTGCCCACACCAGAGACGCAGTTTCGGAGGGACACAGTTCCTCGGCAGTACGCTTGCTCGGGAACGCGATCTTCACGGTCTCGATCCACTCGGGCGCACCCTTGGGCAACCGCTTCTGATAGAAACCGTCGCCCTCCTTGTCCTGGGGGCCGAGCGCCAATCGCATGCCCTCGCGGTAGCCGTCGGGCCACCGCTCCATCGCGGTCGGGCGGTCGCCGATGGCCCGCATCAATGGTTCGCCCACCGCGGCGAAGTACTCGCACACCTGGAGTTTGGTGATCTCCGGGGTGCGTTCGGTCGCTTCGTAGATCACGCGGTCGGGACTCGACACTCGCACTTCGCGCTCGCCCGCCTGCACGAACGCCGGTGGTGTTTTCGCGGCCATGCCTATCGCCCTCCAGCAATCACATCGGCGACGTCGTAGCGCACCGGCACTTCGAGCTGGTCGTAGGCGCACGAGCGCGGATCGCGATCCGGTCGCCAGCGCAGGAACCTGGCCACGTGCCGCAGCCGCGCGCCTTCCATCTGGTCGTAGGCGACTTCGATGACTCGCTCGATGCGCACCGGAATCCAATTGCGATCGTTGGACGAATTCCAACGCGTCGCCTCGCCGTCGTACGTGACGTCCTCGCCGAGTCGGAGCGGCTCGAGTTCTTCCAGCAGTTCGAGCCTGCGCTTGTCGGTGAACGCCGATGCGCCGCCGATCATCCTGAGATCGTCACCATCGTAGAGGCCGAGCAGTAGCGATCCGATACCGTTGCCGGACTTGTGAATTCGATAGCCGATCAACACGCAGTCGGCGGTACGGGCATGCTTGATCTTGATCATCTCGCGCTTGTTGGGCAGATACGGCCCGTCGAGCTTCTTCGCTACGACGCCGTCGAGGCCTGCTCCCTCGAACCGCTCGAACCAGTCCTCGGCCACGGCCGCATCGTCGGTGGCCGAGGTGACGAAGCAACTCGGCCCGCCCGTGCCCACCGCGTCGAGCAATCGCGTCCGCCGGGTCGAGAACGGCTCACCCGTCAGATCCTCGTCGCCGACGGCCAACAGATCGAAGCCGATGAACTGCGCCGGTGTCTTCTCCGCCAGCATCGTCACTCGGCTCGCCGCGGGATGGATGCGCTCGGACAACGACTCCCAGTCCAGGCGCGTGGAACCGTTCTTCTCGCGCGGCACCACGATCTCTCCGTCGATCACGATCTTCTCGGGTAGCTCGGCCTTGACGGCCTCGACGAGCTCGGGAAAGTAGCGAGCGAGGTCCTTGCCGCCGCGCGATCCCAGCACCACCTCGTCGCCGTCGCGGAACACGATGGCGCGAAACCCGTCCCATTTGGGCTCGTACGACCACGCCGGCGGCCCGTCCTCGGGCTGAGGAGGCACCACTTTCGCGGCTTTGGCGAGCATCGGCGCAACCGGAACGGCGAGAGGAAGATCCACGCACTTCATCCTGCCTCATGCGGCCGACAACCGAGTCCGATATTTTCTACACACATACGGTCGATGCACCCAGCACGCTTCTTTCGTCGAGAGCAGGACTCACCATGGCGTCACCCACTCGTTCGGTCCGCGCTTTCGTCGTCGCTCTGTCCGCCTGCGCGGCGGTGCTACTGAGCGGATGCGCCTCGGAGGTATCCGGGACCGCCGTCGCCATCTCCGGTGCCAGCATTCCCACCACCACGACGCCGCCTCGCACCACCACCAGTTCCCCGACCCCTGACATCGACGAGGGCGGCAGCGTCGACATCGACGTCGAGATCGGCCAATGCGTCGAACTCGGTGGGACGGTCGAGAACGCAACCGTGGCCAATGCGACCTGCGGATCCCCGCAGTCCAACTACGTCGTGTTCGCCAAGACTCCGACCTCGGCCGAATGCCCGCCCGACGCCGATCAGTACTACTACGAGACGTACTTCGACATCGAGCAAGGGGCCTTGTGCCTCGACATCGACTGGATCGTCGGTGGCTGCATGGACCTGGTGGGCGAGTTCGCGCAACGCGTCGACTGCGCCACCCCGGGTGCCGACACCCGCCGGGTCGTGACCATCCTGCAGGGCACCACGTCGGTCGACGACTGCCCCGACCCCGCGCTGTACGGATTCGAGAAGGACTCCCGCAACTTCGTCGTCTGCGTCGAGAAGTTGTGACCGAGCAGCCTGCAGAGCGGCCCGATGTAGCCATTTCTCTGTCCAGTGCGCGGGGCCGATGGATCGTCGCGGCCACCGTGCTCGGGTCGTCTCTGGCGATGCTCGACGCCACCGTGGTCAACATCGCGCTGCCGGCGATCGGTGGGGATCTGGGATCGGGTGTCACCGGGCTGCAGTGGACGCTCAGCGGTTACACGTTGGCGCTGGCGTCGCTGATCCTGCTCGGCGGCTCGCTCGGTGACCGGCTCGGACGCAGGCGGGTGTTCGTCTGGGGCACCGTCTGGTTCACGGCGGCCTCGGTTCTGTGCGGTCTTGCCCCCAACATCGAGGTGTTGATCGCGGCGCGGCTGCTCCAAGGCATCGGCGCGGCATTGCTGACCCCCGGTTCACTTGCGCTCATCTCGGCGTCCATCAGATCCGACGATCGCGGAGCCGCGATCGGGCTGTGGTCGGGGTTGGGCGGAGTGGCGTCGGCGATCGGTCCACTGCTCGGCGGCTGGCTCGTCGACGCCGTCGGCTGGCGCGCGGTGTTCTTGATCAATGTTCCGCTGGCCGTGGTGGTCGTGTGGGTGGCGATGAAACATGTTCCGGAGAGCCGTGATCCGCACGCTGCCGGTCGCCTCGACGTCCCCGGCGCGGTCACGGTCGCCGCTGCCCTCGGGCTGCTGACGTACGGCCTGATCGAGTCCCACGTTCTTGCGCTCGCGTTGGGGATCGTCGCGGTCGGAATGTTCGTGGTGATCGAGCGCCGCACCCACGATCCGCTGGTACCGCCGTCACTGTTCGCCTCGCGCGTGTTCCTGGCAGCCAATCTCGTGACCTTCGCCGTGTACGCGGCGCTCGGCGGGGTGTTCTTCCTCCTGGTGTTGCAGCTGCAGTTCGCGGTCGGGTTCTCCCCTGTCGCAGCCGGATTGTCCACCATCCCGATCACCGTGCTGATGCTCGTACTGTCGGCCCGTGCGGGCCGGCTCGCGGGGCGCATCGGCCCGCGCATCCCGATGACGGTCGGGCCGCTGCTGTCGGCGGCGGGGCTGCTGCTGATGCTGCGCATCGGGCCCGGATCCACCTATGTCGCCGATGTTCTCCCCGCCGTCGTCGTGTTCGGCCTCGGCCTGTCCGCTCTGGTGGCCCCGTTGACCGGAGCCGTCCTGAGCGCGGCACCGGACGACCGCGCCGGAATCGCATCGGGCGTCAACAATGCTGTCGCCAGAACCAGTCAACTGCTCGCCGTTGCCGCGCTGCCCGCATTGGCAGGCATTGCCGGGTCCGATTACTCCGCGCCACAGGTGTTCTCGGCCGGATTCCACTCGGCGATGCTGATGTGCGCCGGGCTCTTAATACTCGGTGCCGTCATCGCGGCGGCGCTGATCAAGAGCACTGGCGACACCTCCGACTGCCCACCGCACTGCGATCTGGGTGCCCCACCGGTCGTCAGACGCAGCGTCGACTGACTGCTCACCGCACGATCAACACCGAGCATTCGGCATGGTGCACGAGGTTCTGACTGACCGACCCCAGGATCGCACCGCGGAGGGCACCTCTACCTCGGCACCCGACCACGAGCATCGATGCCGACGCAGACAGCGCTCGCAAGCCTCGCGTCGGGCTCGATTGGGCACTGACCGTCGTGAGCTGCACAGCCGGATACTTCTCGTGCATCTTCTCCACATGTGTTTCCAGCCAACGCTTCTCGTCTTCCTGCACCGCCTGCCAGTCGATGTAGCCGGCGCTCATCCCGATGCCGGCCTGAGCCGCGAACCCCCAGTAGTTGACTGCGATCACGGGTGCGCCCAGGTTGTCGGCCATCTCGAGCGCGGCACCCAGCGCTCGATCGGACTGTTCGCTGCCGTCGATCCCGACCACTATCGGACGGACCACGTCGGCCTTGTCGTTTTCGTTGCGGAGCAACAACACCGGACACTTCGCGTGCGTCATGACGCGCAGCGTGTTGCTACCGAGGGTGAGGTCGCGGATCGCGCTCGACTTCCTGGATCCCAGCACCACCATGTCTGCTCCCACGTCGGCCACGTACGACGCTATGGTGCCGTCCACACTGACGGTGTCCACGGATACCCCGGGTGCGGCGGCGTGTACCTCGCCCTCTGCTCGGACGAGGTGTTTGCGGCCCATGGCGCGAAGATCCCTCTCCAGCGCGCCACCGTCGACGAATGCTGCCGACCCGTACCAATCCCCTACCGGGACTGCATGAACGAGACGTACGGTCGCGTGGACCTTGTCCGCGTAGGTGCCGGCCCATCGGGCTGCAGCCTCGGCCTCGGCCGATCCGTCGATACCCACGACGATGGGAAGTGTGCGGGCGGTGGAATTACTCATGTGATCTTCCTTCTCGATGTCGACGGCCACGGCACAGTCGCCATGACGTGATGATGTGCAGTGCAGTCGAATTGGCAGTCCGTGTTCGCGTCCGGTCAGCCTCCGAAGAGCGCGGACACCTCGTCGAGATCGATGTCGGTTCGGCAACCGCTCGGCTCCAATTCGACGTAGAAACTCTCGTAGCCGCGCGGGTCCGCACCGCGCTCACCCGTGCTGCGCCGCTCGAACACTCGAGCGTCCGGCCACCGTTCGAGCACGGCTGTTCTGAGGATGTGTCCGTCGGGCGAGACCCCGCTGAGAGGCCCGTACTCGGCGATCACCACCGAATGGACGACACCGTCGATCGATGCAGTGGTTACCGGAAACACCATCGGTACCGATTGCGTCGGAATCTCGACGACTACGGAGTCGGAATCGACCCGCATCGAGCCCGTCACCTGTGGCCTTTCACTGTCGGTCATCCTCGTCGTTCCTGCTCTCGCGGGCTCACGTCCGCCAGAAGTCGGCGTCACATCGACCCCGCCACAGAATCGGAACCCGAAGGCGCATGCGATCTTTGCGCGGCGTGCTGCCCTGCACGAAGGCTCACTGCGGCCATCACGAACATCGCTGCTGCTGCACCTCCGCAGACCGCAGCCCAGCCGGTCACACCGGACGCGAGCAACGTCAGGAAAAGGCCTACCGCGGCGACGGCACACACCAGTAGCACTTCGGCGAGGACATTTTCGGCCTCGGCCAACACGGCCTGCCCGTCGTGTCCGTCGTGTACTTGCTGCTTCATCTCGAACTCCTCGAAGTCGACGAATCGGTAGAACCGACATTGCCGAATTCTCGATGCCGACGGCAGGGTCGAAAGTCCCGATCTTGCCGCCATGAGGCCCGGCCTCACCCTCGTGAATTCGTCTCGCCCGCAGTCGGTCCACGCATCAGCTCGACCCCCGACACCGACGTCGGGGTCACTTCGACGAGTCGGTGCATCGGCGGGCCGTCCGAATGCGGCCGGGGCAGTGGCTGTTCGAGGACTTCGAGTCGAGCATCCACGACCGCACGGGCGATTCCGTGAATCACGACAGTCGATACGGTCAGGTGAGCGTCGTCCTCGGCGTCCACTTCCAGGACGACCGAGGAATCGAGCGCACTCCACCCCAGCCGCGACCGCCCCTCGGCGTAGAAATACACCCGACTACCGCTCCACACGATGGAGACCGGGTCGATGGTGGGCCCGAAGTGGTCGTGGCCGATCAGCCGTGCGACGGTCGCCCGTCGCGCAAGCCGATGAGCCTTGTTGGAGTCCAGAACTCATCGTCGATCCTCACTTCCGCGCACACGATTCGGTACGGTGCGGTTGGTCATCGGTCTCTGCAGATCATCGCCGGGCAGTGGGCGTGGCGGGTGAGGTTGCTACTGGTCGATCCGAACAGTGCTCGGGCAACCACTCCTCGCCCGTGACTGCCGACCACCACGAGGCCGGCTCGCTTGGACAGATCGACGAGTAGATGCGCTGGATTACCCTGCCGCACTACATGTTCGACACTGACATCCGGATATTTCTCGGCCCACCCGGCCAGACATTCGGAGAGCAGCATCTGCTGCTCACGCTCGATCTCGATGCTGTCATGCGGCCCCGGCGGGGAGAGCGCCGCACCGTGGGACCACGAGTTCCAGGCGAGCGCGGCGATCATCGATACACCGAACAACGAGGCCAGATCGAAGGCCTGCTCGACGGCCGCCTCACTCGTTGCACTGCCGTCGATACCGACGAGGACCGGCGCGTCGAAGCCGGCGTCGCCCTCCCGCCACACGATCACCGGGCACAGGGCCGCGTTCGAGGTCTCCTGCGCCGTACTGCCGAACAATGCGGACACGATCGGACCGGAACCCGAATTGCCGACGACGAGCATCCGCGCGGTGGAGGAGAGTTCGACCATCATCGAGCACGCCGTCGCCTCCTCCACCGAGGTGGAGACGGCAAGGTCGGGATGACGGGCCAGCACTGCGGCAGCGACGTCGGTCACCATGTGTTCGGACGCTCGGCGCTGCTCGTCCCACACCTCCCTCGGCACGACCGCTGCGGGCTCGCCCATGTAGATCACAGGCTGCTGTACTGCAGTGGCGATGAGCAGGGGAGAGTCCACCCTTTCTGCCAGTGTCGCCGCCCAGAGCGCAGCGCCGATACTGCCGGCCGAACCATCCACCCCCACCACGATTTTCTGATGTGCTGCGAGAATCACGATCGTCTCCTGTTCGTTGCGCGTGCGGGAGCAGACAGCACCGAGGCCACCGCATGTCGTGGCGTTCGAGGCGCCGGGGCGCCGATCATCGGTGTACCGACTCGAATCAGCACCTGTGCCATGCCGATGTGCGGTGCCAACGACTGGACGAGTCGCCTGCTCCCGGCCTGTTCCGTCATGTGAGTCAACGGGCACGTCGCCAAGCCGTCCGCGGTCGCTGCCAGCAGAAACGTCGACATGGCACGGCCACAGTTCAGCCAATCCAGTCGTTCGTCCGACGGTGTGCCGAGCAGCACCACTGTGGACTCGTCTTCGACCGGCTCCCGCGGAACCACCGTGCCGACGCGGTGCGGTTCGGGGAATGCTCGCCCCACCTGCACCCTCGACGCATCCGCGCGGTTCGTCAGCGCCTCGGGCGGAATACCGCCGGAACGAAACGAGTGCCCGGCCCACCATCTGATCTCGGCCTGGTACGTCGCGTCGAACTTCCGGATGCCCGCGCTCAGCGTCGAGGCCCTCGCCAACGTCTGTTTCGACTCTGCCGACAAGACGGTCATCTCGGTGCCGTAGTGCTGACGACCGAGATACCGCGTCAGAACACGATCGGTCGGCACCGGTCCGAACGCCCGACGATCCGAGTGCCGACGATTGATCGCACTCAACATGTCGAACTCACGCGACCGAGGATGCGCGTCGTGCACGAGGCGGATACGCGCAAGATGATCCGGCGTGCCCGGGGCGGGCAACAGGTCGATCTCGGTCTTCCACCGAAACGCCGCGGCAGCCTTCTCGAGATGGTCCAACGCAGCCCCGCAGCTCATCACCATCTGCCGTTCGGTCGGGTCGATCACCCCCAGCACGCGGGAGGTGTCGGTGTACAGATCGAGCCCGTGTTCGGAGTAGGTCCACCTCCACGGCTGGCTGTTGTGCACCGACGGCGCGCGACACGCGAGCTCCACCAGCATTTCCACCACGGCCGTATCCGGCTGATCGCTCATCGTCTCTCCTCGACCTCCCACCGCGATGCGGTGGATCCGCCCCCACTGTCGCCCCGATGTCGCGGTGCTCGACAGGGCCGTTCGTCACTCGATGGAGGGCATTCCGGTGCATGCCGAAAGAGCGCAGCGCCACAGGTTTAGTGTTGACGGTGAATGCGACTCGGGGCGGAACCTGAGGACGCGACCGAGGAGCCACCATCGCCGACCGTTCAGGAGTGTCATGACGACCCCGCACAATCCACCCGAAGTCGACGTCAAGCCACGTAGCCGGGACGTCACCGACGGGCTGGAGAAGACTGCCGCCCGCGGCATGCTCCGCGCCGTCGGGATGGGCGACGACGACTGGGTCAAGTCCCAGATCGGCGTCGCGTCGTCGTGGAACGAGATCACTCCCTGCAACCTCTCGCTCGAACGACTGGCGAAGGAAGTCAAGAAGGGCGTCCACGCGGCCGGCGGGTATCCGTTGGAATTCGGCACCATCTCGGTGTCCGACGGCATCTCGATGGGCCACGAGGGCATGCACTTCTCGTTGGTCTCCCGCGAGGTCATCGCCGACAGCGTCGAAACCGTCATCAGCGCCGAACGTCTCGACGGCTCCGTGCTGCTCGCCGGCTGCGACAAGTCGCTGCCCGGAATGTTGATGGCTGCCGCGCGTCTCGACCTCGCCAGCGTCTTCCTCTACGCCGGATCCACCCTGCCCGGATTCGCCACCCTGTCCGACGGCAGCGAGCACCAGGTGACGATCATCGACGCCTTCGAGGCCGTCGGTGCCTGCTCGCGTGGACTGATGTCGCGCGCCGACGTCGACACCATCGAACGCGCCATCTGCCCCGGCGAAGGTGCCTGCGGCGGCATGTACACCGCGAACACCATGGCCAGCGCCGCCGAGGCCATGGGAATGTCGTTGCCCGGCAGCGCTTCTCCGCCCGCACCGGATCGTCGCCGGGACGGCTTCGCACACGCCAGCGGCGAGGCCGTCGTCGAATTGCTGCGACGCGGCATCCGCACCAGCGACATCCTCACCAAGGAAGCCTTCGAGAACGCGATCGCCGTCGTCATGGCTTTCGGTGGATCCACCAACGCCGTGCTGCACCTGCTGGCCATCGCGCACGAAGCCCAGGTCGAACTGACCCTCGCCGACTTCACCCGCGTCGGAGCGAAAGTTCCACACCTCGCCGACGTCAAGCCCTTCGGCAAGCACGTCATGACCGACGTCGACGCCATCGGCGGTGTCCCCGTGGTCATGAAGGCTCTGCTCGACGCGGGCCTCATGCACGGCGACTGCATGACCGTCACCGGAAAGACCGTGGCGGAGAACCTCGCTCACATCGCTCCCCCGGACCCCGACGGCAAAGTGCTGCGCGCACTGGACAAGCCGATCCACCCGACCGGCGGCATCACCATTCTCGAAGGATCACTCGCCCCGGGCGGAGCCGTCGTCAAGTCCGCCGGTTTCGATTCCGACGTATTCGTCGGTACCGCACGAGTTTTCGAGCGCGAACGCGCGGCCATGGATGCTCTCGAAGACGGCACCATCGCGGCAGGCGACGTCGTCGTCATCCGCTACGAGGGACCCAAGGGCGGACCCGGAATGCGCGAAATGCTCGCAATCACCGGAGCCATCAAGGGCGCGGGCTTGGGCAAGGACGTCCTGCTGCTCACCGACGGCCGATTCTCCGGCGGAACCACCGGCCTCTGCGTCGGACACGTGGCACCCGAGGCAGTCGACGGAGGACCCATCGCCTTCGTCCGCGACGGCGACCAGATCCGACTCGACGTCGGCAAGGGCACCCTCGACGTTCTCGTCGACGCAGCCGAAATGCAAGCACGCCAGGAGGGTTGGGCACCGCTTCCTCCGCGCTACACCCGCGGAGTGCTGGCCAAATACTCGAAACTGGTCGGTTCGGCATCGAACGGTGCGGTGCTGATCTAGCCGCCCGCCCTAGCCCTAGCCCTAGCCCCCCGGTTGGGATCAATGTGGGTTTCAGTCAGTTGGACTGCAACAAAGGCGCATTGATCCCAGCCCGGCGGCAGTGCAGTGGTCCATTCACGCGTTCGGGAGGTCTACAGCGGCATGGCCCAGATAGGGCTCGAGCGTTCGTTCATCTCGGTGCACGTCGCGTGTTGTCGGCTGGCTCGTTGGTAGAACGTCTGCAGGGGTTCGGTCGGCTCCACATCCGGCGGTGTCGGTGTGACGGGCAGTTCGCCGAGTTCGAGCGCCAATTGATAGATGCTGGGGCGTTCGAGTTCGGCGTCGACCAGTGCCGGCGCGGCAGCGTTGTGCGGCTTCACGGTTCGAGGTATACGCGGCGCACTCGGTTCGGGCTTGGCTGCCGACGGGCGTTCGAGTAGCTGCTCGAGCTCGGCGACCTCACGGACGGCCGCTGCACGAGTGGCCGGCGGCGCAACGAAGGGCACGATCGGCTCGAACGCGATCATGTCCGACGACGACGCGAGCGCCTTGTTCTTGGCCGGGATGAGGAACGCCACGATCACGGTTCCGGTTCCGAACACCACGGCCGCAACGACACTGGTGTGCACGACGGCACTGCCGAAGGCAGAGATGGCATTCGCTTCGAGATTGTCTGCGAAACCGCTCAGAAATACATTCTGCTCGCGAATGATGTCGGAGACGATCACCGCACCGGCCAGCGAATCCTGCGATGCCGCAAGCCCTTCTGCGGCCTGACCGGTGTACTGGCCGTTGGGTTGCTTACCGGGGAAGGTCTGCAGAAACCCCTCGATTCCCTGTCGATACGACGCCGCCAGAACCGAACCCAATACAGCGATGCCGAGAGACCCGCCCAGTTCGAGTGCAGTGTCGTTCAGTCCGCCGCCGACACCGAGCTTGTCGTCCGGGAACTCACCCATGATGGCATCGGTGCAGGGCGAGACGGACAGCCCGATGGCGAGTCCGAGCAGCGTCAGTACGGGCAGGAATTCGACATACGTTGCCGTCGAATCGATTCCGACGAGGGAGACGACCGACAGCGTGCCCACGATCATCCCTGCGGTGACGGTGACACGCGGCCCCATCTTGGGGGTCAGCCACATCGTGATTCCCGAACCGACGAACACTGCGCCGGCCAGCGGCAGCAGATGCACTCCGGTGGAGACCGGGCCGTACCCGAGAGCGAACTGTAGGTACTGCGCCACGAGGTAGATCGCCCCGAACGTCACCAGGAAGAACACCAGCACCGCAAGGGTGGCGCCCCCGAGAACACGCGAGGAGAATATCCGCACGTCCAGCAATGGATTGGGGTGTCGTAGTTCCCAGCCCACGAACCCCAACACCGACAGCAGTCCGACGAGGCCGAAGTACAGCGGCCCGACAGTCCAGCCGAAGTGCATGCCCTCGATGATGGAGTAGACGATGGTCGAGACGGCCAGAACCGACAGCAACCCGCCGATCCAATCGATCGCACCGGCATCGACGGCTCGCGACGGCGGGACGAGTACGACGGCTCCGGCTATGGCGGCCAGCGCAATCGGGACGTTGATCAGAAATGTCGAACTCCACGTGAAGCTCTCGAGAAGCCATCCGGCCAGCAACGGCCCGGCGGCGATGGCGAGGCCGGACGTGGCCGCCCACACGGTGACGGCTGTGGCCCGCTCACGCTTGGGAAACGTGGCCACCAGCAGAGACAACGTCGCAGGCATGACGATCGCAGCCGCGACACCCATGACGATTCGAGCCAGGATCACGCCTAGCGTGGCATCGGTCAGCGCCCCCGCCACCGACCCCGCCACGAAGATGATCAGTCCGATGATCAGCGCGCCGCGTCGGCTGTACCGGTCGCCGATCACTCCGCACAACAGCATCAACGACGCGTACGGGACGGTGTATCCGTCGATCACCCATTGAAGATCACTGCTGGTCAAGCCCAGATCCATCGTCATCGACGGCGCGGCGACGAGCAGAGACGTGTTCGCCATGACCACGATCAGCAGGCTCAGGCACAACACCACCAAGGCCGACCATCGTCGGGCATAGGGTTTGTGCATTTCTTGGACAGGTGTCATCGCAAGCAGTGTCATGTGTTCCCCCCCGTTGGCAAAGTGCGACACACCTTGCACAGTGCTGTGCAGCTTAAGAAATTCGCGCTAGGATCGGCAATCTTTTGTGGCGGCAACCACACTGCGTCGACGCGATCGTGCTAGAAGTGGACGTGTGCCGAAGACGACGGAGTCGAGACCGAGCGCACGGACAGCCCGATCGCCCGTGCAGCGAAGTGACGCCCGCTCGAACAGAGCGCGAATTCTCGATGTCGCGCAGGGGGTACTGGCGAACAATCCGGACGCGACCATCAACGACGTCGCGTCCGCGGCCGGGGTGGTCCGACGAACGGTGTACTCGCACTTCGCCTCTCGCGAAGCCCTGATCGACGGCATCGCACTCGAAGCCGCAGAACGCATCTCGGTCGCGCTCGAACGTGATCCGGCCGTCGACGAATCCGCCGTCACCGTGTTCGTGCGCCAGACGCTGGCACTGGCACGCGTCGGCGATCAGTACCGGCTTCTACTGGCGGTTGCGCGTACCGACCTGGGACACAACGGTCTTCACGACCTGCTGGGACCGATGCGGGAGTCGGCTGCGGCTGTCATTCGACGTGGACAGCGCGAGGGTGTGTTCTCCACCTATCTGCCGGCCGAGGTGCTGATCCTCAACATCGAAGCCATCGCGCTGTCGATCCTCGAGGCCACCAATGCCGGGCTGCTCACCGACCCCACAGGTGCGGCCACCACGTCGAGTCTGGTCCTGCTCGGAATCGCACCGGACGAAGCCGAACGCATCGTGATCGGTGTCCGTGCCGCGGACGCGCCAGCCGGAGCCCACCCCTGAAACGACGAATGCCCCGCCTGCGCAATGTGATTGCGCCGACGGGACATCGGTCTCGAGTGCGGGTCAGGGAGCGGGGACGAATCCTGCGCCGAGTCCGTTGCCCTGATCGACGTTGCGAAGGATCGCATCGAAGTTGGTGCCGACCTCGGGGCCGAAGCATGCGACGCCCAGGTAGGCGTTGACCATGCCGACGAGGGTGTTGCCGACGACGACCGGGCTACCCGAGTCACCCTCGACGACGCACAGCTGCGCCCAGGTCTCCTGCGACTGCAGAACGTCTCCATACGCGAGACCGCAGGTGTTGCCGGTGGTGCGGCCTTCTTTGCACACGATGTTCGGGAACGCCGTCGGCGGGCCGACCTGAGAGATGGTCACGTTGCCCACGCGGCTGATCGGGGCAACCTTGTCACGCTGGAATTCGATGAGGGCGTAGTCGTACTCCGGGTTGGAGAATGCGATGCGGCCCACCTCACCGAGGGAGGTGTCGTACTCCGGGACGATGGAGGCACCCGCTTGGCCACAGTGACCGGCGGTGAAGCCCACGAGATTTCCGTTGCGGTCGTTGCCGATCGTCGTCAGCGTGCACTCCGCCTGGCCTCCGACGATGATTCCGGACCCACCGCCGAGAGCTGCAGGAGCGGCCGCGGATGCGGTCCCCACGCCGACGCTGGCTACGATTGCAGCCGCCCCCACGACGACGAGCATGAATTTCTTGAACATGTACTCCCTCTCAGCGGTGTCGGCAGAACCCTAGCAACAGAACGTGTCGTAACACGAGCTAGTCGCTCATACGTCCTGCTCGAGGGCCGCAAGAGTCGTCCGAGCTTCGTCGAGTTGACGACTCAGTTCGGCCACGCGGCGTGCCGCCTCTTCACGTGCATGGGAGATGACAGCCTCGACGGCATCGCGTGCAGTGACATCGCCCAGTTCACGAACGGCCCGACCGACCGCTTCCGGACTCACCGGCTGCGCCTTGGTCGGCCTCTTCGCGCCCTGCGTGACGGTGACCGACCAATCGTTGTCGGCACCGGCATGAATGGTCACGCTCACTCCGCCCGGCGCCTTCTTCGGACGACGTGGGGCCGAGCCGGTCGACGCAGACCCCGCACCGGCGGGCTTGGCGGCAACGTCGGTTGCCGGTACCGACTTCGGAGCAGCGCTCGATGTCGACGCCGTGACCGATGTAGAAGCCGTGGCCGATGTAGAAGAAGGGCTCGTTTTCGAGACAGCGACCGGCTCGGAGGCAGCGACCGGCTCCGATACCGGCGCAGTCGATGCCGTCTTCTTCGCGGGGATGCGCTTGGCAGGCGCGGGTGGGGTCGCCGGGTTGCGGGTGATGCGCAGTTCCTCGGCCTCGTAGGGCAGTTCGTCGTTGACGCCCTTCGGGCTGATGGTGACGGTGTTGCCGTCGATGGATACCACCTTGGCCGACGTGCCGTCGGGCAGGCCGAGGCTCGGATTCGGCTCGCGGAGATACACGGTGGCGCGACGTCCCTCGGCGAGCGCTGCTGCCAGCGTCGTCAGGTTCTCGGGAGTCAGCGAATCGTTCACGGCGCGCCCACGGGGTGGCATCGACTACCGGCCTTTCTCGAAAGTGTTTGCGAATACTGTCGCACAGATTCACGTGCGCAGGCAGCACAGCATCGAGTATTGGTCGCGAGGATGACGTCGATCCCAAGTATGTGTAACCCAGAGTAACTGTAACCAGAAGTGACAGTTACTACGATTAGCACTTGAGAGGCTTGGCCAGAGAAGGCCGATGGCACGACTCTAACCGACAGGCCGTTCGAGCGCCCGTCGAGTGCCGTCGACCACCTCGCCGAACCGCCCTCGCGCCGGGATTCTCCCGCGTAGCCTGACGGCGTACCTTCTTGCGCAGGTACGGAACAGGAGCTTCGATGTACCACCTCGACGCGGACCAGCAATCGCTCAGCGACGGTCCGCACGTGTACTTGCTCGATGCCAGAAGCACTCTCGAGGTTCAGGCCCTGAATCAGTGGATCGACGCCACCACCCCGGACGGAGAACGTCGGCCCCCGTCGGTCGTTCTGTCCGGTGAGGCCAGGACATCACTGTCGGACACCGTCCGCGGGTACGCCGACGATCCGCTGCTCATTCCGCTGCGGGTCACGTTGACCGATCGCAGCACCGGCATTCTGCACCGCATCTTCGCCCCTAGAGGCCGCTCGAAGCCGACACGGGTGTGGCAGCGGTGGGTGGCCAACGACGATCCCGATCACTCCGCAGTGCTGGTCGGTGAACCCGCAACCCTGAGCGATCTCCAGGATCGGTTCGAGCGCGGCGGCGGCACGTCGTTGTCGTCGTTCATCCTGCGGCAGGCGAGTCTCGCACTGGACAAGGCCGAACGCGGAGTCATCGGCTCGGAGTACAAGATTCCGCGCTTCGTCGTCGAGGACATGACGGAGCAGAAGAAGTTCAGGGACGGCATCACCGAGCTCGCAGACCACGTCGGCCAGGATCGCGACACCGTCGACAAGAGGGTTCAGGACATCCTCGGCGAGATGGTGGCGACCGAAACCAGGCGCGCCGTCGAGATGTGGGGCACCCTCGGCGCGTACTTCTCGCGGGCGTACAAGGTCGACGTCGATCGCGATCAGCTGCAGAAGGTTCGCGAACTCAACAAGAACTATCCGTTGGTGTTCCTGCCCAATCACCGTTCCTACCTCGACCCACTCGTGCTGCGTCCCGCGCTTCTCGCCGAGGGACTGCCGCTCAATCACGTCATGGGCGGCATCAATGTCGGCTTCTGGCCGTTGGGCCCGATAGCCAAACGCAGTGGCGTGGTGCTCATTCAGCGCAAGTTCTCGGACGCGATCTACAAATGGACGCTGCGTCAGTACATGAGTTTTCTGCTCAGCAAGCGGTTCAACCTCGAGTGGTACATCGAGGGCGGACGCAGCCGCACCGGAAAGCTCCGACCGCCGCGGTTCGGTCTGCTGACCTACCTCGTCGACGCCCTCGAGTCGAGCGACGCGGAGGACGTCTATTTGATCCCGACGTCCATCACCTACGACCGACTGCACGAGGTCGGCGCGATGGCCGAAGAATCGCACGGGGCGAAGAAGCAAGCCGAGGGCATTCGCATGGCCATCGGGTACATCCGCGCTCAGGGCACGTTGCGCGGCAACGTCTATCTGAACTTCGGAGAGCCGATGTCGGTGGCGGCGATCGTCGCCGAGAACACCGACAAGCGCGTCGCGGTGCAGAAGATCGCGCTCGGTGTCTCCCATGCGATCAACGATGCGACGCCGGTGACCCCGGCAGCACTGGTCACGATGGCGCTGTTGGGTATCGAGGATCGCGCACTCAACGTCAACGAGATGTGGGCCATCATCTCGCCGTTGGCCGGCTACATCAAACGCAGAAACCTACCCACTGCGGGCGGGGTGGACATCGCCGACGTCGACGTCGTCCGCTCGGCCGTCATCGCACAGGTCAACGCCAACGTCGTCAAGCGTTTCGACGACGGCCCCGAACCGCTGTTCTACCTGGCGCAGGACAAGCATCTGGTGGCAGCGTTCTTCCGCAACAACGCCATTCACTTCTTCGTGATGCGCGCCATCGGCGAGCTGGTGGTGCTACCGACCGAGGGTGACTCGACGCCGCTGACTCAGGAATCGTTGTGGACGTCGGCCCTGCAATTGCGAGATCTACTCAAGTTCGAGTTCTTCTTCGGCGACAAGAAGGACTTCGGGGAGCGTCTCGAATCCGAGGTCGATCTCATCGACCCGGACTGGCGCACCAGCATCAGCGACCCCGATTATGCTGCGCGACAGCTGGAATCGCAGGATCTGCACCTGGCGCACCGCGTACTGCAGCCGATCTTCGAGGCCTATCAGGTAGTGGCCGACCAGCTGATGCTGCTGCCGCAGAGCGGAGAATTCGACAAACCGAAGTTCATCTCGGAATGCCTCGGCGCTGCCCAGGCCAGGCGGCTCCGCCAGCAGCTCGATCACAGTGAGTCCATCTCGGGCGAACTGTTCGACACTGCACTGCAACTGGCCGAAAACCGCGACCTGATCGATTCCAGCTCGGACGGCATTGCCCGCCGCCGCAGGGACTTCGCGCTGGAGATCGACGAATGGGCCCGCAAGGTACGTACCATCCGGGATATGGCGCACCGAATGCTCCGTGAGGTGGAACCGATCTCTGCCCCCGAGGAGAACAATCCATGACCGACTTCGACGATCGACTGATAGCGATCGCCGCCGCCCCACCCGGCCGAGACACCATCGCCTTCTTCGATCTCGACGGCACCCTTATCAACGGATTCTCTGCTCGCGCAGTGTTTCTCGAACGCCTCAAGACCCTCGACGTCACGGTCAAGGAACTGTGGGAGATCTCCAGTGCCGTCGTCGAGATGCGGATGCGCAACTCCCCCGTCGACAATCTGATGGGCAAGGCCGTCCGCGGCCTCGAAGGCCGTCGCGAAGAGGACCTGATGGAACAGGCATACACCCTGTTCCGCAACGAGATCGCGCCGATGATCTACCCGCAGGCCCGGGCCCTCGTCGAGGCTCACCGGCACGCCGGGCATCGCCTCGTGATGGCTACCTCGGCCACGCCGTACCAGGCACTGCCGGTGCAGCAGGACATGATGTTCGAGGAGTTGCTGTGCACGACTCCGGTGGTCACCGACGGGATTCTCACCGGTGAGCTCGTCGGCGATTCGCTCTGGGGACCCCGCAAAGCGCAGGCGGCGATCGACTACGCCGAACGTGAAGGCATCGCTCTGGCAGGCTGTTTCGCATACTCGAACGGCGGTGAGGACGTGCCACTGCTCGAAGCCGTGGGCCGTCCCATCGCCCTCAACCCCGATCCTGATCTCGCGCGCTATGCCGCCAAGAAGAATTGGCCGGCCCTGACGCTGGACAGCCCGAAGCGTGGCACGGATATCACGTCGGCCGTACGCAGCACGGCGGCGCTCGGATCGGTGCTCGCGAGTGCGTCGATCGGGCTCGGCCTGGGATTGCTTACCCGCAGTCGCCGCACCGGTGCCAATATCACCAGCACCATCGCCCCGGACATCGCGCTGACCCTCGCCGGAGTCAAGCTCGACGTCACCGGAACCGAAAATGCGTGGTCAGCCCGGCCCGCCGTCTTCATGTTCAACCATCAGAGCACCGCCGACTCGATCATCGTCACTTCCATCCTGCGACGCGACATCACCGCCGTTGCCAAGCGGGAACTCGAACGCGACCCGCGCTTCGCATTGTTGGGCAGGATCTTCGACGTCGCCTATGTCGACCGCGGCGATCCTGCGCAAGCGCGAGAGGCCATGCGGCCCGCGATCGAGAAGCTGCACAGCGGCATCTCGGTCGCCATCGCCCCCGAGGGCACTCGCATGCCGACGTCCCGTCTCGGCCGATTCAAGAAGGGCGGTTTTCACCTGGCGATGCAGGCCGGCGTGCCGATCGTTCCGATCGTTATTCACAACGCCGGTGACGTGATGTGGAAGAAGGACTTCACCGTTCACTCCGGTACGGTCAAGGTCACCGTCGGCGAGCCCATACCCACCACGGATTGGGATCCCGACAAGATCGACGAGTACGTGGACGCCGTCCGTTCCTATTTCGACAGAACGTTGGGATATGCCTGAGAATCAGATCAACTCGGTAGTACAGACGGAGATCGAGCAGAATCTACTGGGCGGCGAGCCCAAGTACAACCGCGCCGACATCGTCGAGAAGTCCGGGATTCCGCTCGAGCGGGTCATCGCCCTGTGGATCGGCATGGGCTTCCCCGTCCACACCGATACCGACGCACTCGTCTACACCGACGCCGATCTCGAAGCTCTGAAGCTGATCACCGCACTGACCGCGCAGAAGGTGATCAAGCCCGAGATGGAGGTTGCGATCGCACGCACCCTCGGGCAGTCGATGTCCCGGCTCGCGGAATGGCAAGTGGGCGTTGTGAACTCTCACATACTCGAACGCATCATCGACAGCCAAGAAGACACGAACGACATCGACGCGATTCGCCGGAACGCCCGTGCCATCGCCGCAGAAACCGTCCCCACCCTCGAAGCGCTCCAGGGATACACCTGGCGACGCCACCTGGCAGCAGCGGCCGGTCGATCCATCGCCGCTCCCGACGACGCCGCCGACAGTCCCACGATGGCCGTCGGGTTCGCCGACATGGTCGGCTACACGAGCCTGACGCGTCGACTCGACATCGGCGAGTTGACGACGCTACTCGAGGAGTTCGAGTCATTGGCCACCAATATCATTGCGCGAGGGCGCGGTTCGGTGATCAAGAACGTCGGCGACGAGGTGATGTTCAGCGCGCAGACCCCCGAGGATGCCGCCCACATCGCCCTCGACCTCCAGGACGCCTTCGACGAGCAGGAGGACATGCCGGACCTGCGGGTCGGGCTGGCGTGGGGCCCGGTACTGGCACGGTACGGCGACCTGTACGGGTCGGTGGTCAATATTGCTGCGCGCCTGACCAGTTCGGCCAATCCCGGAACGATCCTGGTCGATACCGTCATGACGGATGAACTGCGTCACGACTCGGAGTTCTACCTCAAATCGGTCCGTTCACTACGGGTCAAAGGGTTCCACAAGCTCAAGCCTCACCGGCTCAAGCGCAACAAGCGAACCGGTCAGCGTAGCGAGGAGTAGAACTCCAGGTGTCGACGCGCAGCCTCGTCCCAGGTGAGGCTGTGCGCCAGCGCCAGCCCCGGTGACGGATCGTGCGGCTCGTGCAACGCACGGTCCAATTCGCTGGTCATGGTCTCCACCGACGACGCGTAGGTGACGCTGTCTCCGAACACCCCTCGCAGTACCGGCAGATCACGCGCCACCACCGGAGTCGATGCGGCGAGCGCCTCCATCGCGGCCAGGCCGAAGCCTTCCTTGGTGGAGAAGAACGGCAGTACCGCAGCCTGCGCCACGAGATGCGGCAGCTCGTCGTCGTCGACGGTTCCGAGTATCACCGGCTCGATGCCCAGTTCTACTGCTCGACGGTCGAATTCGGACCGATAGTCACGGTAGTCGAACAGGGTCTCGCCGCCGGCGAACACCAGTTGCACGTGGCGATCGGACAGCCCGGCGAAGGCGTCGAGTAGATCGAGACTGCCCTTGCGTGGCTCGATGCCGCCGACTGCAAGCACGTACCTGCCGAACTTCCCGTTCCAGTGCGATCGGCCCGATTCGGCTGCTGCCGAGAACCTTCCGGCATCGACTCCATTGGGAATGACGACCGGATCGAACCCCCAGCCGCGTCGGACGTCGTCGGCCACCGCAGTGGACACACAGATTCGCGCGTACGGCGCGGTGATCGCTCGTTCGTGACATGCCGCGAGCTCGGGAGTGGTGAACTCGTCGAGATGGTGGATGGTCCTGATGCACCGGCCGACGGCGTTGGCCGAGATGCAGTCCTGAGCATGGACGATGTCGTACTCGTCGGGCGTGAAAGCCTGCCGCAGAACGCCTATCGATCGCAGAATCCGCTCGCCGACGGTCTCGTTCTCGCGGTGGGAAAACGGGACCATCCGAACGGTGACAGCCGGGTCGACCTTGCGGAAGAACTCACTGTCGCCCCCGCGGCCCAGCGACCACACCGACACATCCTGGCCGGCGCGTGCCAGCGCTTCGGCCAGAGCCAACGTATGCACCACGCCTCCGCGCGGTTTGGACGAATAGGTCAACAGCGCGATCTTCATCGATCCGGCTTCTCCTGCAACAAGTTCGGATAGGCGTCGACGCGTCGCTCGGCCAGGTGATGCAGACCTCTCCGGGCCCGATCCACCTCGGCATCGACGTCGATCTCGTGCACGGCCAAACCGCCTTTGGACCACGTCTTGGCCAACACGTCTCCGCCGGGCCCGACAATCTTCGCCTGGCCGAGGAACCGCAGGGATCCCATCACCCCGGTCTGGTTGGACGAGACGAGCACCACCTGGTTCTCGGCGGCGCGCGCAGCGTCGTACAGATCGAACAGTCGCGACTGCCGATCGTTCGGTAGCGAGGAGGCCCGATCGGTGACGCTGGCCGGCCACGCCGACAGCGCCGCAATGATTCTCGCGCCATCCAATGCGAGCGTGCGGGCCGACTCCGGGAACGTCTTGTCGTAGTCGATCAGCATGCCCATCCGTCCGACCGGTGTATCGAAGGCCTCGAACCGATCTCCGGCGGCGTAGGCCAAGGATTCCCCGAGCGGCTGATGCACCTTGCGGTGACTGCCGAGGATCCCGTCGCCCGTCAGGCACGCAGCAGCGTTGTACCGCAGCCCCTTCGACAACTCGGTGTACCCGATGCACACCGTCATCGCACCCGCCGCTGCGATGATCGCAGCCAACTCCGGACCGTCAGGATCGAGAGTGGGCGGCAACTCGGACGGATCCGGATTGCTCAGGCTGTTGATGTAACCCCCGAGGGATGCGTCGGGCAGCACCAAGAGATCGATTCCCTCGCGGGCCGCACTGGAGATGATCGTCGTGATCTTCAGTACGGCCCGATCGACATCTCTACCGAAATGTGCTGCCAATGCACCGATCTTGATGGGAGCCACGTCGAGATCAGACCATCTGACTCTGCGGCTGCGCGGGGTTTCGGGACTGCGTCGAGTTTCGGGACTGCGCAGCACTGATCTCGAGGCCGATTTGATCGGCCAGGAATGCGGCGTCGCGGGCCACCGAGGCGAAGCGTCCCGAACCCCAGGTGTGCTGCCAGGGCAGGCCCAGGAAGTACAGGCCGGGAACCGATGTGACGCCGCGGTTGTGCGTCGGGTGGCCCTCGCCGTCGAACGCCCCGACCTTCAGCCATCGGTAGTCGGTGCGGAAGCCGACCGACCAGACGACCGCGGTGATGTCGGTGGTGGCGAGATCGAGTTCGGTCGTCTCGGACTCCGGACGCCACACCGGCACGTAGCGGTCCTCGGTGGGCGCACTGATGCCCTCGCGCTCGATGTACGCGTCGATGTTGTCTTTGATGCTCTCGGCCACCCGATCCGCAGCGTCGAGGGACGCTTCGAGGGTCGGGGCGAACTGCAGGACGCCGTCCTCCACGCCCAGCAGACGGCCGTACAGCTGCATGCCCTCGGTCGCGAACGCGCGCAGGTCGATGTCTCGACCACCGTCACGGCCGGTGACGTAGTGGTTCGTGTTCTCGCGTTTGCCGACGCCACCGGGTTGATCTTCGATGGAGACATCGTAGACGCCCATGTCGTGCAGCCAGGCGACACAGTCACGCCCCCGATAGAAGCGTGCGACGCGAGGTGCGGTGCCGGCGACGAGATGAACCCGGCGGCCGCCGAGATGCAGATCCTCGGCGATCTGCGCTCCGGACTGGCCGGTGCCGACGACCAGTACGTCGCCGTTCGGGAACTGGTGCGAGCCGCGGTATTCGGACGAGTGGATCTGGACGATGTCGCGGGGCAGCTTCTCGGCGAATCGCGGAATGGTCGGGATGTGGTAACCGCCGACGGCAACGACGATCTGATCGGCGTGCATGGGGCCGGCGGAGGTCTGTAGGTCGAAGCCGCCTGCCGCAGATTGCAAGGCCTGATTCACCGAAACATACTCTCGGACCGGTGCATCGAAGCTCTCGGCGTAGCGTCGGACAAAGGCGTAGACCTCGTCGCGCTGCATGAACCCGTCGGGATCGTCACCGTCGTAGGAGTATCCGGGGAGCGCACACTGCCAGTTGGGGGTGACGAGGGTGAAGTTGTCCCAGCGCGAGTCCTTCCATTCGTGCGCGATGATGTCGCGTTCGAGGACGACGTGGTCGATGCCTCGCTGCGTCAGATGCCAGCTGATGGACAGTCCGGCCTGCCCGCCGCCGATGACGATTACGGAATGGTTCTCTCTTGCACTGTGGTGCTCTGTCACGCTGTTCGGATTCATAGCAATTCAGCTCCCGACATGCTCAGTACGCGAACGGCACCGGCCCGATACGACGCGCTGACACCGTGAATCTCTTCCATCTGCTGCGCGGCCGACGTGCACCGCATACCGAACTTGGCGAGAACTCGATCGCTCGCCACGGTCAGCGCCTCGGACGTTCGCTGAACGAACTCGGCCACCGGGTATTCCTGCCCGGGGCTCAGATAGTCGTGCATCACCAAAGAGGGCGAGTAGCAGGACTGTTCGCGTCCGTCGGGCCACCGCACCACGAACGACATCTCAGGCATGAACGGTCTCCTTGGTGATGGTGCGATAGACCGAGGGCCGTCGGTCGCGCAGGTTGTACATGCCACCGCCACGTGCCGCGCCGATAAGCGCCTCGACATCGACGGTGGCTGTGGCCAAACCCGGCTCGACGCCTGTGCCCGCGAGGATCTCACCGCCGGGCCCGACGATCTTGGCGCTGCAGACGAACCTCAGAGACCCGAACGTGCCGGCCTGATTCGCTGCGACCCAGATGATCTGATTCTCCAGTGCACGAGCGCGGTCATAGATGTCGAAGCGTTGCTTCCACCGATCTTCTTCCATGTTCGGGGTCGTCGCGGTACGTGCCGTCGGCCACGCGGAGATGGACGCGACGATCTCGGCTCCGTCGAGCGCGAGTTCGCGAGCCGCCTCGGGGAATCCCTTGTCGTAGCAGATCTGCATGCCCATCCGGCCGACCGGAGTGTCGAAGGCGGAGTAGCTCTCTCCCGCTGCGTAGCAGAGGTTTTCGCCGAGTGGCTGGTGCACCTTGCGATACGAACCGAGGATGCCGCTGCCGTCGACCGTCACCGCGGCGTTGTAGCGGGTATCGCCGTCCTTCTCACAGAATCCGAACGTGACGACAGTATCGCCCGCCATGTCGATGACCCGCCTGATCTCGGGGCCTTCGAGTTCCAGAGCCGGCGGTAGTGCCTTCAGTCGACGCTGTCTCGATTCTTCGGTCTCGTCGCCGCCACCGAGGCTGGGCAGGTACCCACCCAGGCACGCTTCCGGTAGCACCAGCAGTTGGCTACCGCGATTACGCGATTCCTCGAGCAGGGCGGCGATGGTGGCGTAACCCTGTTCCATGTCGCGGCCGAACTCGGCTGCGGCCACGGAGATCGTGATGTCGTTCATGCTTCTCCCAATCCGGTCACCGTCGAAGTGACCGCGCGCGTGGTGATTCCGTCGGGCCATCGCAAGGCGACGCCCGGAATGTCGGTGAGCTCTCCGCATTCTGCGGACAGTGCAGGTCCGGACGGTGCAGTCGGTGCACCGGGACGGTCCGCGGTGATCATCGCGAACCCGGGAAAACACGTGATCCATTCGCCCATCGACGCCGAGTCGGGCTTCGGAATCGAGGAGATGTCCAATACGGCACCGGTTCCGCTTGCCTCGGCCAGCATCCCGGTAGTGCCCGCCAGGCCGGCCATCGAGACGTCCTTGGCGGCCTTGGGCGCGGTAC
This sequence comes from Rhodococcoides fascians NBRC 12155 = LMG 3623, assembly GCF_001894785.1. Lineage (GTDB taxonomy): Bacteria > Actinomycetota > Actinomycetes > Mycobacteriales > Mycobacteriaceae > Rhodococcoides > Rhodococcoides fascians. Next base: position 4,303 of record NZ_BCWW01000022.1, on the reverse strand, counting down.
GGGCGACGAACGATGCCATGGTCGTCAGTTCGGCGGAGTTGCGCCGTGACGTCGAATCCCATTGCTGGCCCTGATACCCACGACGCCAGCCACCCTCGACGTCCGCCGTCAGCGTCAATCGATCGCCGACGCTTCCCCCGCCGGCCCGTACCGGGTTCGCTGTGCGCCCCAGAGCGGTGACCGACAGCGACGACGGCACCCCGGCCTGGGTGTGGCCACCGAGTACCGGAACCTGCCAGGCCGCAGACGCATTGGCGAGGCCGCGGATGATGCGGGTCAATCGAGATTGCGTGGGTGCACCGACGGAGTCGAGCATGCCGACTGCATAGGCACCCATCGCCGAAAGGTCGTTGAGGTTGACCAGGGCCGCGCACCAGCCGGCCCACTCCGGGTCGCGGTCGACCATCGAGGGGATGATCGCATCGCAGGCGGCGATCATGTCGCTCCCGGGAACCGGGACACCGTCGTCACCTCGAAATCCTTTGGCACCGAGCCCGAGTGGCTGCGCCTTCAGCGGCGCGAGGACGCCGGCGAGCATCGCCTTGGTAGACGACACCAGCCGTTCGATCCTGTCGATCGGCCAATACATCGCCACGTGTGGAGTATTCGCCACCTCGACGTCGCCACGCCTGATCCAGCCGAGACGGGTGAACAGTGTCTCGTTGCGCTTCTGCACCGTCGCGTCGAAGCGCAAAACGCCACGACTTTCGGCATGAGCACAGGCCGCACGCACCAGCGCTGGGCCCACACCGGAAGTGCGCGCAGAGGTGGTGACCACCAGGCGACTGCCGGCCCACCACCCCAGATCCGTTGCCGTGCAGGGTGCCAGGCGCACCCCACCGAGCACGGTGCCGGCTCGATCGGTGGCCACGAGAACGACGCAGCGAGGATCGTCGTCGACGTCGTCGTGATCGGTGCCGGCGAACAAGCCCTGTTCGGCGACGAACGTCTCTCTGCGCAGCGCCCGGTACGCATTCAATTCTGCTGTCCCGCTGCACGGCTGGACGATGAACTCCGGTTGCACGACAGTGATTGCAGCGCCGGACAATCCGGCGAGGTCGTTACCCTCCACGACGCCGTACATGTCACCCTCCCGCGTTCTGCAGAATGCTGCACGCACCGCAGGCCGCGCAGCCTGCTTTCTGGTCGGACCCGAGCATCGCCGCTGCCTGAAGTTCCTTGGCGACGCGTCGGGTGACGCTTTCGAGGACGTCGGCAGCGGGAGCCGTCGCCCGGTCGACATCCACCGCCAACGTGCCTGCGAGCGGCCGAAACGGGACGACGAAGGGATACACACCCATCTCGATCAGTTCCGCTGCACCCGAGACCAATTCGTCGGGATCCTCGCCGAGACCGACCAGGATGTAGGTCGAGACCTGGTTACGCCCGAAAACCCGGACCGCTTCTTTCCATGCCGCGCGGTACTCGTCCATCGAGACCGATGCCTTGCCCGGCATCCATCTGCGGCGCACGTCGTCGTCGAGCGATTCGACGTGAATACCGATGGACTCGGCTCCGGCGTCGTACAGATCCTGGATGGTCTGCAGGTCACCCGGAGGTTCGCACTGCACCTGGATCGGCAGTTCCGGGACCACGGCCTTGATGGCACGTACGCACCGGGCCAGATGACGGGCACCGCGATCCTTCGCGGCCGAAGTGCCCGTCGTCATGACCATCTGCGTCACCCCGTCCAGCCGGACAGCGGCCTCCGCCACCTCCGCAAGTTGCGCGGGCGTCTTGACAGCGATGGTGTCGCCCGCGTCCAGAGACGCTTCGATGGAACAGAAGCGGCACCGTTGATCGGCGTCGTAGCGAATGCACGTCTGGACCACGGTCGTGGCCAGGACACTGTTGCCGTGCAGCTTGGCGATCTTCTCGTAGGCGACGCCGTCGGCGGTGGAGAGGTCGTAGAACTTCGGGCGATCGACGGCCTGAACATCGAGGCCGATGTCGTTTCCGTCGAACAGAACTCGCCCTTCTTCGAGTACGTACGGACTGAGCGGGTTGCGCGGGAGTGCTGCGCCGAGACCATCGATGCGGACATGTCCATCGTCACTCGGGCCGGCACCGGCAGTTCTGGACACCGGCGTTGCTCCTCGAATCCCGAGCAACGCCAGATCCACACGTGTAGAGATGGACATAACCGCCCCCTAGACCATGTAGGTCGAATTGATGATGGCACCCTTGCGCGCGTAATGGATCAATGCGTCCTGCACGTCCAGGGGGTGGGCCGGGATGACGCCCTCGATGAGGTCTTCTTCACGACCCCCGTGCAGGGCCAGTCCGAAGCGGCAGCAGAACACGGTGCCGCCCTCGGCGATGAACGTCGCGAGGGAGTCGTTGATGTTCTGTTCACCCGGGAAGCCCGAGTCTCCGGTGGTCGGGAAACCGCGTGTGGCAAGGCAATTGATAGCACCGGGTCCGTAGAAGTACATCGCCGACTCGAAACCCTTGCGCAGAGCGCGGGTGGCCTGCAGCACCGCGACGAACGATACCGACGACTCGTGGGCGATGCCGTGCACCAGCGTGAAGTAGCTTTCGCCGTTCTCCGCCTTGTAGTCGGGGAAGATCTTGGTGGAGCCGTAGATGTTGCTGCCCTTGGGAAGTGAGGGATGCGGAATCTCCTCGAGGGACTTCTTGATGTTCTCGGCGATGGACTGGTCGAGATCTGACACGTGCGTCTCCTGAGGTTCGCAGAGCGGGCTGGATGCGGTGGACACCGATGTCCACCCGAGAAAACCGTCATGTCCGACGAGAGGGCAGATCCTCTGCGGCCATGGAACAAGTACAGGCCTCGTCGATTTCCGATTGGTCACGCTCGGAACAACGTCGTGTTTCAAGGGCCTCACAGTGTTGACGTGGTGTTACGCGGTTACTGTGAAGGGAAGTCCATCCACCCACCGCAGCATGACGAGGAACTCGATGATCGGCGCCGTCACCGGCTTGTTGTACGTGTTGTCCCTGGTAGTGGGGATCTGGGTGCTCGTGAAGCTCGCCACGAACAGGCCCGTTCTTCTGAAGAACAAGGCCGACCGCGCGCTGTTCTGGACGATCGCGGCTACCGAAGGCGTCGTTGCACTGCAGGCCGTGATCGGGTTCGTGATGATGTTCGCCTCCGATCGCGACATTCACCGGCTCACGTTCGGGTCGTACCTCGTAGGACTGCTGTTCCTGCTCCCACTCGGAACGTGGTGGTCTCTGGGCGACCGTTCCCGCGGCGGTACCGCGGTGCTCCTTGTAGCCGTCCTCACCCTCGCAGCCATGGTGTTGCGACTGAGCCAGATTTGGGCCGGATATGCCTGACAAACTTCAGCAAGCCACGCGCACCGGATTCGGACGCTTCCTCATCGCCGTCTACGCCGTGTTCGCCGTTGCCGCGACATCGCGATCGATCGTGCAACTCACCACCCGATTCGACAACGCCCCAGTCGCGTACCTGCTGTCGGCATTCGCAGCCGTGGTCTACATCATCGCGACGGTCGGCCTGGCACGAGCAACCGAGGCATCACGACGAGTGGTGACGGTCTCCTGCATCATCGAACTCGTCGGAGTCCTCGGCATCGGCACCCTCAGCTACATCCAGCCACAGGACTTCCCGGAGCCGACGGTGTGGTCGCACTTCGGATCCGGTTACGTCTTCATCCCGGTCGTGCTGCCCATCGCAGGACTGTGGTGGTTGCGAAAGACACGCCAGCAGTAGAGGTCTGCTCTACATCTCGCGCAACTGTGTCAGGTGTCGACGCACCTCTGTGGCGGCGACGCAGCATCTGCTTAATCGATGTTCACCTGCACTGCCGGCCGGCCCCTACATCGAGGCCACTGCGCGCCGCCCCGTTCGAGTTCAGCGGTCCCGGGCGATCCTCACTCGACTGACGTTGCGGCCATATCACGGGCCACCGACAGGTTCCGCATCCCGAATCCTTGTGCACAGCAATAGTTTTCGATTGCACCATCATTGCGCATCGAACACCCGTTCGATACACTTGGTCCATGACCACGGAGATCTGGCAACTGAGCGAAAGCGAACTCCTCGCCGACGCTGCTGATGTCTCCCACCGAATCCAACTGCTCGAAGCCCGGCGGATCGCCCTCGTCGCCGACATCGACACCCGCGTGAGCCGAGAGAAGCTCGGCTTCCCCGGACCCGCAGGCTGGCTGACCTCCACCACCCTCCTCACCCCGAGCAAAGCGAACAAGATCGTGGCCCTCGCTCGCGGGCTGAAGAACTTCCCCGACATCGCCGACGCCGTCAACACCGGCGTCATGTCCGTCGACCACGCCGCCCTGATCCTCACCTTCGCCG
>NZ_BCWW01000021.1 GCF_001894785.1 Rhodococcoides fascians NBRC 12155 = LMG 3623 | reverse complement strand
AAGGTCACCACATCTGGCACTGGACCGACGGCGGACCCACCGACATGAACAACCTCGTCCTCCTGTGCGGATTCCACCACCGACTCATCCACCACAGCGACTGGGAAGTCTTCATCGGCACCGATCAGCACCCCTGGTTCGTACCCCCGGCAACCGTCGACCCCTACCGACAACCCAGACCATCCCACGCCCGAGCAGGCCCCCACATCGCATAACCACCTGAACGCACACCAGCCCCGCACCGAGAACACGGTGCGGGGCTGGAAGAGATTGTTCGACAGCTACTTCAGGAATCCCGAGATGCCGTCACTTCAATGCAGCAAGGTTCGCCACCGACTGCTTCACATCGGTATCGAGTGCACGGGCGACCACCGAACCCACCGGACCGAACAGCACGCCCCCACCGAATTTCGCGTCGAGTGTCAGCTCCGAACCGCCCTCGGCCTCACGCACGTGGACGGTCAGCGAGATCCTCACTCCACCTTTGCCGCGGCCCGACATCTCGATCAGCTTCGGCTCCTCGTACTCGGTGAACTCCCAGTTGATCGTGTTCTTGAAACCCTTCACCTTCACCAGCGACTCGACCTTCGTGCCCTTGCCGACCTTGTTCGGCGGCGGACTGCACCAACCACCGTGGATGGTCATCCACTCGTCGAACCGCTCGAGGGCGGAAGCCTTGTCCCACGCGCCCTGAGGGTTCTCGGGCATCTGTACCGAGACACTGATCGTTGCCATGCATTCGAGCCTGTCACAACTTGCTCGCAGGTTCAGACGGCGAGCACTAACCTGAGACGATGGCCACGCTCGAGATCGAAGGCCGAAAGGTCTCCGTCACCAACCTCGACAAGGTGCTGTTCCCAGAAACCAGCACCACCAAAAGCGACATCATCGAGTACTACGCTGCCATCGCCCCGGCGATGCTGCCGCACGTCGCAGGACGCGCCGTTACCCGAAAGCGGTGGCCGAACGGCGTCGAACAATCCTCGTTCTTCGAGAAGAATCTCGCCGCATCCGCACCCGACTGGCTCGACCGCCGATCCATGCAGCACTCCGACCGAGTCGTCACCTACCCGTTGTTCTCCACCGCAGCGGATCTGGTGTGGCTCGGGCAGCAGGCGGCCATCGAAGCGCACGTGCCGCAATGGCGTTTCGACGGCACCGAACCCGGCCCTGCCACCCGCATGGTCTTCGACCTAGATCCCGGCGACGACGTCGACCTCGCCCGATGCGCTGAGGTGGCCTGCGAGATCCGTGACCTCATTGCAGACATCGGCATGACCGCGTACCCGGTCACCAGCGGCAGCAAGGGAATTCACCTGTACGTACCGCTGGACAAACCGCTGTCGACGTCCGGCGCATCCACCGTCGCCAAACGCGTCGCCACCCTGCTCGAAGAACGGTCACCGGATCGGGTGACCGCCACGATGGCGAAAGCGAAGCGCACGGGTCGAGTGTTCGTCGATTGGAGTCAGAACAACGGAAAGAAGACAACCGTTGCGCCGTACTCACTTCGGGGCCGATCCCTACCGACCGTCGCGGCCCCCCGAACCTGGGAGGAGCTCGAATCGCCAGGGCTGCAACAACTTCGATTCGAGGAAGTTCTGGAACGGTTCCACGACACCGGAGACCTATTGGCCGATCTCGACCCGAAACCGGCAGCGGAAGAGCACGACACCTCCGACACGGACAAGCTCGGCAAGTACCGCAGCATGCGTAGCGCGGACCGAACTCCAGAGCCTATCCCGAAAACCGCCGAGCCCCAGGGTAACGACGATACGTTCGTGATTCAGGAACACCATGCGCGACGCCTGCACTACGACTTCAGGCTCGAACACGACGGTGTCCTGGTGTCGTGGGCCGTCCCCAAGAACATCCCGGTCGAGACCGGGCAGAACCGTCTCGCCGTCCACACCGAGGACCACCCGCTGGAATATGCGACGTTCTCCGGACGAATCCCCAAGGGCGAGTACGGCGGCGGTGACGTCTCGATCTGGGACCGCGGAACGTACGAGCTCGAGAAGTGGAGGGACGACGAAGTCATTGTCGTTCTGCACGGAGCCAAAGCGAGCGGCAGGTTCGCCCTCATCCGCACCAAGGGCAACCAATGGCTCATGCACCTGATGAAGGACCAACCCGGAGAGCACCCGATAAAAAAGGACAGCCCGCCGACGGACAAGCCGGTGCTGAAGAACATCTCACCGATGCTTGCAACCGCGGGCGACATACTCGATCTACCCGAGGACGAGTGGTCGTTCGAGGGTAAATGGGACGGCTTCCGCATCGTCGCGGAATTGACTCACGGTTCGATGACCCTGCGCACCCGAAGCGGAAACGACTACACCGAGAAGTTCGGAGCCATCGGGTCTCTCGCCGAGGACCTGGCCGATCACGACGCCGTCATCGACGGTGAAGTGGTCGTCTTCGACAGCGACGGCATCAGCAGCTTCGAGAAGCTGCAGAACGCCGCCCGCGACGACATCCGGTTCATCGCCTTCGACCTGCTCCATCTCGACGGCACTTCCCTCGTGCGCAAGAAGTACTCCGACCGGAGACGATTATTGGAATTGCTCACCACCGGCCTCGACTCGGTTCTGGTGCCGCCGTTGCTGACGGGTTCGGCTGCCGACGCCATCGCCGAGAGCCGGGAACGGGGGTGGGAGGGAGTCGTCGCCAAGCGCACCGATTCGATCTACCAGCCGGGCAAGCGCGCCCACACCTGGATCAAGTACAAGAACTGGCGCACGCAAGAAGTCGTGATCGGCGGTTGGCGACGCGGCCAAGGACGTCGCTCCGGCGGATTCGGCTCGCTGTTGATGGGAATCCCCGACGGCGACGGCCTTCGCTATGTCGGTCGCGTCGGCACCGGTTTCGACGATCGCGCGCTCTATTCACTGGCCGCAGCGCTGGCCCCGTTGGAAACGTCGGACAGTCCTTTCTCCACGCCGCTTCCCACTGCCGACAGGCGCGGTGCCGTATGGGTGGAGCCTGTTCTCGTCGGAGAAGTGCGGTTCTACGAGGCCACCGAATCCGGCCATCTGCGTCACCCGAGCTGGCGCGGACTGCGCCCGGACAAGACGCCGGCGGACGTCGTTCCCGAGTAGCCGACGCCAACTGCCCAGCAGCGGATTTGGCCGAGTCACAGAAACCGGCAGAAAGACCGTTCTTCGGTTGCCATAGAATCGCCGGGTGCGTACCGTTGCGCTCATCGTCGCCCGGGGGGCGTAACGAGTCACAGATCAATAGCTATATCGAGTTGCGGGCCAGCTCTACGGGGGCTTGCCGAATCGTCGAGACGCGCGCCGTTTCGATTCAGGCATGGAGGGGTTTACCAGATGCGGGTTCTCAAATTGGCAGGCGCTGTCAGCATAACGGCGGTTGCCGTTCTCTGTTCGACGCTTGTCGGCCCAGGTCAGGCCGCTGCGGCACCCTTGTTTCCGACGCCGATATCGGACGGTTTCTATGCTCCGCCCGCCGACCTCGCCGCTATGGCACCGGGGGACGTGATCTCCAGCCGGCCGATGCCGCCACCTCCCGGCTTCTTCGACGTCGACGTGTGGCAGCTGAAGTTCCGCTCCACGAATTCGGCGGGTAATCCCATCGCGGCGATCAACACCGTGCTGGTCCCCCGCAACAAAGCCCCCAACGGGCCGGTGCTGTCTTACCAACACATCATCAACGCACTCGGTCTCGAATGTGCACCGTCACAAGCGCTCTGGTCCAACGATCCCAATCTGGCGATCCGCGAGGCACCCGCGCTGAACGCCGTTCTGCAGCGTGGCTGGACGGTTGTCATCGCCGATCACCTCGGCCCCAACAGTGCCTACGGTGCAGCCAAGCTCGGCGGACAGATCGTGCTCGACAGCATCCGCGCCACCCAGCGTTTCGATCCGCTGCAGCTGCGGCAGAGCCCGGTTGCCTTGGCCGGATACTCCGGTGGCGGCATGGCGACGGCGTGGGCAGCAGCGTTGCAGAACGACTACGCGCCCGAGCTGAACATCGTCGGCAGCGCCGCGGGCGGTGCTCCGATGAACCTCGAGCGCATGGCTCGCGATCTCGGTTTCGCACCCCACCCGGTGTTCGGTCTCGCCTTCGCCGCTGCGCTCGGCCTCGAGCGCGAGTATCCCACTCGCATTCCGATCAGCTCCCAGTTGAACCCGTTGGGCAAGCAGATCGAAAGCGAGATCCAGAACGGGTGCACCAACGACATCATCGCCGCCGGAGCCGGTAAGAGCGCGATGGAGGTCGCGGGCACGTTGGACCTGATGAACAGCCCGGAGATGATCGCGGCCGTCAACGAGAACAGCGTCGAGATGTACCCCGGTGTGCCGAAAGCTCCGTACTTCGAGTGGCACAGTCCCACCGATGCGCTCATCCCGGTCAGCTCGATCGACAACACGATCGCCCGCTACTGCCGGGCCGGGGTCAACGTCACCGAGGTCCAGGTACCCAGCAACGATCACCTGACCGCTGCCGTACTCGGCCTGCCGCAAGCTCTGGAATGGATCGATCAGCGGTTCGCCGGAGTGCCCGCCGTTTCCAACTGCTGACCGTATTGTCCGACCCGGTGCGTGCTGGATGAGCACACGGGTCGGTTAGGCTAACCTCGCAAACACACGCGCGAGGAGTCCCCATGAAGAAGACCGTCCACGTAGTCGCCGCCGGTGCCGCAGTCATGGCACTGGCGGTCGGCTGTTCGTCGAGCGACGAACCCACTGCCTCAGGTAACTCCGAGAACGGTGCCAACTTTCCCGTCACCATCGAGCACCACTTCGGTGAGACGGTCATCGACGCCGCACCCTCCCGCGTCGTGACCATCGGATTCAACGAGCAGGACTTCGCGCTGGCGCTTGGAGTCAAGCCCGTCGCCACCCGGGGAAACCTCAGTTACGACTACCGCCAGCGCCCGTGGGCCCAGGAAGCATTGGGCGGCACCGAGATCCCCGAGGTCGGCAGCACCGACCTGAACCTCGAGCAGATTGCTGCGCAGTCACCCGACCTGATCCTCGGACCGTACTCGTTCATCGATCAAGGCCAATACGACCAACTTTCGGCGATGGCCCCGACGATCGCAGACATCGGTGGATACGACGACGTCCCCGCGGCCACGTGGCAGCAGGAATTCGCCGTGGTCGGCGAGGCACTGGGCAAGAAGCAGGAATCCGACGAGCGAACTGCCGAGCTCGAGCAGAAGTTCGAGACCACCCAGACCGACAACCCTCAGTTCGCCGGCAAGGCACTGACACTCGCGTTCGTCATGGACGACGGCAGCTACTTCGTTCTCGGTAAGGACGACATCCGAGCACTGTTCTTCACCGACCTCGGCTTCGAGATCCCCGACGCCAGCGAAACGGTCAGCCCCGAAAACCTCAGCCGACTCGACACCGACGTCCTCGTCATCGCCGGACAGAGCCGCGAACAACTGCAGGCAAACCCGCTGATCGCCGCACTCGACGTCGTGAAGCAGGACCGCACCGTCTACATCGGCTCGTTCAGCACCGACCTACCGTCGGCTCTCGGCTACTCGAGCCCACTGTCCCTCGACTACGCAATCGACGGATTCACCCCGATGCTGGCCGCCGCAACCGACAACGACCCGGCCACCGTGGTCCCAGATCCGATTTCATAGGTCACTCCGCAGGCTGCGCTCCCGGCCTTCCTAGGCCACTCCGCAGGCTGCGCTCCCGGCCTTCCTAGGCCACTCCGCAGGCTGCGCTCCCGGCCTTCCTAGGTCACTCCGCTGGCACAGTGTGCGCGAACTGTGTTCGATGCAGCTCCTCGTAGCGGCCGCCCGCTGCGAGGAGCTCGTCGTGTGTTCCGCGCTCGATGACCTGTCCGTTCTCGATCACCAAGATGGCGTCCGCTGCTCGGATGGTCGAGAGCCGGTGCGCGATCACCACCGACGTCTTGCCCTCGAGCGCCTCGGCCAGCGCTGCCTGCACGGCGGCCTCGGACGTCGAATCCAGTGAGGCCGTGGCCTCGTCGAGAATCACCACCCGCGGCTGAGCGATCAGCAGCCGGGCGATCGTCAGGCGTTGACGCTCCCCGCCGGACAGGCGGTAGCCGCGCTCGCCGACGATTGTCTCGAGCCCGTCGGGCAAGGAACGCACGAGATCGGCGAGCCTGGCCCGCGACAGTGCGTCCCACAGTTCGTCCTCGGTGGCGTCGGGCCGTGGCAGCAGCAGATTCGAGCGAATGCTCTCGTGGAACAGATGACCGTCCTGAGTCACCATTCCCACTGTGTTGCGGACGGATTCGGCGGTCAGGTCCCGCACGTCGACGTCGCCGAGCCGCACTGCGCCGCTGTCGACGTCGTACAACCGAGCGACCAGTTGCGCGATCGTGGACTTGCCCGCACCCGAGGTACCCACCAGGGCGACCATCTGACCGGGTTCGGCCCGGAACGACACACCGTGCAGAACCTCCTCGCCGCCACGGGAATCCAGAGTTGCGACCTCCTCCAGGGACGCGAGCGACACCTTGTCGGCCGACGGGTACGCGAACCTGACGTCGTCGAGTTCGACGGCCACCGGCCCCGGGGGCAGCACCGTCGCGTCCGGCTTGTCGGCGATCAGAGGAACGAGATCGAGCACCTCGAACACTCGCTCGAAACTGACCAGCGCGCTCATGACCTCGACACGGGCACTCGCCAGTGCGGTCAGCGGCGCGTAGAGCCTGGTCAGCAGAAGGGACAGTGCGACAACCGAACCCGGGTCCAGTCGACCACTGAGTGCGTAGAAGCCGCCGAGTCCGTAGACCACGGCGAGGGCAAGAGCCGACACCAGGGTGAGCGCCGTGACGAACACGGTCTGCACCATCGCGCTCCGAACCCCGATGTCGCGGACTCGGGCGGCTCGAACCGCGAACTCGACGGATTCCTGGTCGGGATGACCGAAAAGCTTGACCAGTGTCGCTCCCGGGGCCGAGAAGCGCTCGGTCATCTGGGTGCTCATCGCCGAATTATGAGCTGCCGCTTCGCGTTGCAGACGTGCGAGGCGTCGACCCATGCGGCGTGCCGGCAGCACGAACACCGGCAACAGGATCAGCGCGAGCAGAGTGATCTGCCAGGAGATTCCGATCATCACCACGAGCGTCAGAGCCAGCGTCACCACGTTGCTGACGACTCCGGACAACGTGGTGCTGAATGCGCGTTGGGCACCGATGACATCGTTGTTGAGGCGACTGACCAGAGCGCCGGTTCGGGTGCGGGTGAAGAAGGCGATCGGCATCCGCTGCACATGGTCGAACACCGCGGTGCGCAGATCCAGAATCAGACTCTCACCGATGTTGGACGAAAGCCACCGGTTGATCAGACCGAAGCCTGCGTCCACGATGGCGATCACCGCGATGGCCAGAGCCAACAGCACCACCACACGTAGCTCTCGCCCGTCGACGATCGCGTTGACCACCCGCCCGGCCAATACCGGAGTTGCCACCGCAAGCACCGCCAGCGCGACGCTGAGCACCAGGAAGCCGCCGAGGGCGCGTCGATGCGGTGCTGCGAACGACAGGATCCGGCGCGCAGTCTCCTTGGAGAACGAAGACTGCGCGCCGGAGCTGTTCATCGTGCGATACATCTGGTTCCACGCGGTCATCTCCATGCTCATGACACCAACGTAGAACCTCGACCGAACTCGAGGTCAAGCAGAGCCGGTGAAAGACCGGCTACCTCACGCTGCCGCGGCCGCCTCCGCCGGTTCCAGCGCGAGCGCCAGGATGTCGGCCACGTCGGTCATCGGCCGAACGTCCAACGCCTCCAGGACCTCCGCAGGGACGTCGTCCAGATCGGGTTCGTTGCGTGCCGGAATGAACACCGTCTTCAGCCCGGCGCGCTGAGCCGCCAGCAGCTTCTGCTTCACTCCACCGATCGGCAGCACACGTCCGTTGAGCGTCACCTCTCCGGTCATTCCCACATCCGACCGCACCGGACGCCCGGTGGCCATCGACACCAGGGCCGTCACCATCGTCACGCCCGCCGAAGGACCGTCCTTGGGCACTGCCCCGGCCGGAACGTGCACATGGATACTGCGATCCAGCGATTCGGCAGTGACGCCGAATCGAGCTGCGTGCGCTCGCACGTAGGACAGCGCGATTTGCGCCGACTCCTTCATCACGTCGCCGAGCTGGCCGGTGAGCGTGAGGCCCGCGTCGCCCTCGGTGGAGGCCGCCTCGATGAACAGTACGTCGCCGCCGAGCCCGGTCACTGCCAGACCCGTTGCGACACCGGGCACTTCGGTTCGCTCGTGCGCCTCGGGGGTGAAGCGCGGACGACCGAGGTAGGTCACCAGATCCGGCTCGTCGATCTCGAGCACGTCCGTGGTGCCCGCGAGTTTCGTCGCCACCTTACGTAGAGCCTTGGCCAGCAAGCGTTCGAGTTGCCGCACCCCGGGCTCACGGGTGTAGTCGGCAGCGATCTTGCGCAGTGCGGCGTCGGTGACGGTCACCTCGTCGGATGTGACTGCCGCCCTCTCCATCTGACGCGGAAGCAGGTAGTTCCGAGCGATGACGACCTTGTCGTCCTCGGTGTATCCATCGATGGTCACCAGCTCCATACGATCGAGCAGTGGTCCGGGAATCTGATCGATCACGTTGGCGGTGGCAAGGAACACGACGTCGGACAGGTCGAGATCCAGATCGAGATAATGGTCGCGGAACGTGTGGTTCTGCGCCGGGTCCAGTACCTCGAGCAGTGCGGCGCTGGGATCACCACGGTAGTCCGAACCGACCTTGTCGATCTCGTCCAGCAGCACAACAGGATTCATCGATCCCGCCTCGCCGATCGCCCGCACGATGCGGCCCGGCAATGCGCCGACGTAGGTGCGACGGTGTCCGCGGATCTCAGCCTCGTCGCGGACCCCACCGAGGGCAACACGGACGAAGGTACGACCGAGAGCGCGCGCCACCGATTCGCCCAACGAGGTCTTACCGACACCGGGAGGTCCGGCGAGCACCATGACGGCACCGGAGCCGCGTCCGCCGACGGACTGCATACCCCGCTCGGAGCGCCGTGCACGAACGGCCAGATATTCGACGATGCGGTCCTTCACGTCGTCGAGGCCGTGGTGGTCGGCATCGAGAACGGCTCGCGCCGAATCGATGTCGGTGTTGTCGGTCGTGGTGTTGTTCCACGGCAGGTCCAGCACGGTGTCGAGCCAGGTGCGGATCCACCCCGACTCGGGGCTCTGATCACTTGCCCGCTCCAACTTGCCCACTTCACGGAGCGCCTGTTCGCGCACCTTCTCGGGCAGGTCCGCAGCCTCGACACGGCCGCGGTAATCATCCGCACCGTCGGGTTCGTCCTCGCCCAGTTCTTTTCGGATAGCAGCGAGCTGCTGGCGCAGGAGGAACTCCTTCTGCGTCTTCTCCATGCCCTCTCGGACGTCGCCGGAAATCTTGTCGTTCACCTCGACCTCGGCCAAGTGAGCCTTGGTCCACTCGATCAGCGATGTCAGACGCGTTGCCACGTCAGGTGTTTCGAGCAGATCCCGCTTCTGCACGTCGGTCAAGTACGACGCGTAACCCGCGGTATCAGCGATCGCGCCGGGGTCGGTGAGCTTGTTGACCGAATCGATCACCTGCCACGCGTCGCGGCGCTGCAGCATCGCGACGACGAGTTGCTTGTATTCGGCTGCAAGCGCTTTGAGGTCGTCGTTCGGGGTTGTATCGGCGACGGGTTCGGCCTCGACCCACAGGGCCGCCCCGGGGCCACTGACCCCGTGGCCGATGTGAGCACGACGAGTTGCCTTGATGACGGCGGCCGGGCGACCGTCAGCCAACCGTCCCATCTGCACGATGGTGGCGAGAACGCCGTAAGCGGCGTACCGATCTTCGAGTCGGGGAGCGACGAGCAGCGTGCCGTCATTGCTTGCCTTCGCTGCGTCGACGGCGGCGCGTGCGGCCTCGTCGAGTTCGACGGGCACCACCATTCCGGGCAGGACGATCGGGTCGGTCAGGAACAGTACGGGGACACGAACGGTTTCGGTCACTTCTCCTCCAAAGGATTGAGCTATAGGGGCTCAACTTCGAAAGGAGTAGTGATGTTCCCTGACCGGTCGGTGTTCTCCGTGGGCAGAACACCGACCGTCCACGACGCTTTACTTCAGGGCGCTGACCAGCTTCTCCGCGAGGGGACGCGTCGATGCGGGGTTCTGGCCCGTGTAGAGGTTGCGGTCGACGACCACATTCGGCGACCAGGCGTCGGCGTTCTCGAACTTGGCACCGTTCTCACGCAGCCGGGTCTCGAGGAGCCATGGGGCCTTGTCGGCGAGCCCGGCCTGGGTCTCTTCCTCGTCGGTGAAGCCGGTGAGCTCGTACCCGTCGAAAGCCCAGGAGCCGTCGGTACGGACGGCAGGCAGCAGGGCCGCCGGTGCGTGGCACACCGCCGAGACCACCTTGTTCGCATCGAGGAAGTCGACCACGAGGGCACCGAAGCTCGTCGAGACGGCGAGATCCTCCATGGGCCCGTGGCCGCCGGGGACGAACACGACGTCGAAGTCGGAGGCCTTCTGGTCTTCCAGCTTCGCGGGCGAGGACAGGATCGACTCGATCGAGGCCAGGTAGCTCTTCTGGTCCGCCACCTTCTGCTCGTCGCCGCCGTTCGCGTCGACGGCCAGACTGCCCTCGTCGACGACCGGAGCCTTGCCACCCGGCGTCGCCACCGTGATGTCCCACCCGGCCTCTACGAATGTGCGATGGGACTCGACGAGCTCCTCGGCCCAGTACCCGGTGGGGTGCTTGCTTCCGTCGTTCAGGGTCCAATGGTCGGCAGCGGTTACCGCGAACAGCAAAGTAGTCATGGTCGAACAGCCTCTTTTCTCTATCGGGATCCGTTCGGGAATGCCACGAAACGCCGCAGTCGAAACGCACCGCCGAAACCGGCCGTGTATGGCACTCGTCTCGTCACGTACGCGAAGCGATCACGACCACCGCGTCGAATTCGTCCGATGCGCTCACCCGCGCGTGGAATCCGCAGTCGCGCACTGCCCGCAGAGTCGAATCAGCCAGTGCAGCACTGCTTTCGATCAGCAAGTGACCGCCGGGGGACAACCATGCAGGTGCCCCCTCGGCCACGAGACGGTGGAATCGGGCACCGTCTTCGCCGCCGTCGAGCGCGATCCGCGGCTCGTGCAATCGCGCTTCTCGCGGCATCAGTTCGATGTGGGCCGTCGGGACGTACGGCGCGTTGACCACTATCGCATCGAAGGATCCGAGCAACTCCGGCGGCAAGGCGTCGTACAGATCGCCGCGGTGCACCGTGCCCCCGACGGCAGCCAGGTTGCGCGTGGCGCATTCCACGGCCGCCGCGTCGAGATCGGCGGCATGTAATTCGGTGACGCCACCGACCGACAGTCCTACCGCACCTGATCCGCAGCACATGTCCAATAATCGCGACGGCTGGAGTGCTGCAGCGCAATTCACCAGGAATTCAGTTCTCCGACGGGGTACGAATACCCCCGGTTCGACGGCGACGCGTCGGCCACAGAACCACACCCAGCCGACGATGTGTTCGAGCGGTTCCCCTGCGACACGGCGAGCGAGCAGGGCGGCGAGATCGTCGCTGTCCGACGCAGATTCGATCAGAATGCCGGCTTCTTCTTCGGCGAACACGCAGCCGGCCCCGCGCAGACCGGACACGACCTCGTCGTACTCGGGTCTCACCATGGATGGAGCCTCCTCCAAGTGCCTGCGCCCAACTGCCCCGCGCTGAAATACTGTAGCCCGGCATGTGTCACAGGGAGTCGAATGAACTGGGAACCCGAGGTCCGACAGATGTGTCTGGCGTTGCCCGAGACCTACGAGGAGCAGGCGTGGGTCGGTACTCGATGGCGGGTACGCGGGCGCACCTTCGCCCACGTCCTCGACATTGTCGACGGCACTCCTCCGGCATTCGCAACAGCGGCGGGGACCGACGGACCGGCGCATGTCCTCGTATTCCGTTCCTCCGGAATAGAACTCGACGCATTGTCGAAGCGGGATGGCTTCTTCGCTCCCGGCTGGGGACCCGAGATCATCGGCATGCTGCTCGACGAGTCGGTGGATCGAACGGAACTCGGCGAGTTGATCACGGAGAGCTACTGCACCCGGGCCCCGAAGAAGCTCGTCGCACTCCTCCGACGTCCGGAGTGACGATTCTCGTTTGACGCTGCGGCCGCCCGAAGGACAGAGTGAGCACATGAGCCCACCCGAAAATCTGCTCGCCGATTGCGGCAGCTGCTTCGGACTCTGTTGCGTTGCTCTGCCCTTCGCCAAGTCGTCGGATTTCGCCGTCGACAAAGCCGCCGGGGAACCGTGCCGCAACCTTCAGCAGGACTCGCGCTGCGGCATCCACTCGTCGCTTCGGGAGAAGGGCTTTCCCGGATGCACGGTGTACGACTGTTTCGGTGCGGGGCAGAAAGTGTCGCAATCGACGTTCGCGGGACGGGACTGGCGAGAAACGCCGTCGAACTCGGCGGAGATGTTCGCGGTGTTCCCGATCATGCGGGATCTGCACGAGTTGCTCTGGTACCTGGCAGATGCACGTGGCCGGACATCGACCGCATCCCTGCACGGTCGGCTTGCCCACGAGTACGAGGAGCTGGACGCTCTCACGTCGGAGACTCCCGAGGTCCTGTTGTCGGTCGACGTCTTCGCAGTGCGCTCGCGGGTCAACGAGGTGCTGCTCGATGCCAGCGATCTGGTGCGCGCAGAGGTGTCGGGCAAGAAGAAGAACTATCGCGGTCGCGACATGATCGGAGCCAAGCTGGCCGGTGCGGATCTCCGCGGTGCGAGCTTGCGGGGTACGTACCTCATCGGGGCGAATCTGCGCGGTGCCGACCTGCGCTGGGCCGACCTGATCGGGGCCGATCTTCGCGGTGCCGATCTCCGCGGTGCGAATCTGCGCGAGACGATCTTCGCGACTCAATTCCAGATCAATGCGGCGCTCGGTGACAGATCGACACAGCTACCCGAGGCGTTGACCCGTCCCGGACATTGGACGTGACCGTTCAGCTCAGTGACCTGCCGGTGCGCTCGAGCGCTTCCTGAACGATCCTCACTGCCTTCGGTCCGACTCCGTGCAGTGACGCGAGCTCAGCAGCGGGCACCCCGGCCAGGTCGTCGAGACAGGTAAATCCCGCAGCTCGCAATGCCCGCATCGCGGGGTTTCCGATCCCCGTCGGAAAAACGGGTTCTGTTGTACTCACCGGCGCATTCTAAAACAGACCGGTAGCCTGTTGCCGTGCCCGAAACCAAGCAGAAACGCGTTGTCATCACCGGAGCGAATACCGGTATCGGCTACTACACAGCTTTGGAGCTGGCCAAGCGCGGCGATCACGTGACGCTTGCCTGCCGCAACCAGGACAAGGCCGACGCCGCAGCGGCGAAGATCCGCGCGGAGGCCCCGAACGGAACTATCGACACGGCCACCCTCGACCTGGCCGACCTCGGTTCGGTCCGCAAGTACGCCGAGTCGGCTCCCGAATCGATCGACATTCTGATCAACAATGCGGGCGTCATGATGCCGGCGAAGCGAACCGAAACGAAGGATGGGTTCGAGCTCCAGATCGGCACCAACCATCTCGGCCACTTCGCGCTGACCGGGTTGCTGTTCCCCAAGCTCGCCGCCGACGCGAAGATCACGACCGTCGCCTCGGTCGCGCACCGTCAGCGCCCCAAGCTCGACTTCGACGACCTCCAGCTCGAGCGTGGCTACAACGCGCAACGCGGATACGCGAACTCCAAGCTCGCCAACATCCTGTTCGCGCTGGAATTGCAGCGTCGGATCGACAAGGCCGGATCCAAGGTCACCAGCAATGCGGCACACCCCGGCATCTCGTCGACCGAGCTCTACTCGAGCCCGGATGGCCTGGGCAGCAACAAGATCCTGGCGACCCTGGCACCCATCGGACTGAAGTTCATCTCTCAGTCTGCCCGCGCCGGAGCGCTTCCCACACTCTATGCAGTCGACGTCGCAGGCGGCGGCACCTACAGCGGTCCCACATCGCTGTTCGAGTCCCGCGGTAAGCCGGGCCCGGCGAGTATGACCAAGATGGCTCAGGATCCCGCACTCGCAGCCCAGCTGTGGGACGCCAGCGAGAAACTCACCGGAGTCGGCTACCCGTTCTGAGACGGAATCCCGGCGAGATAGACCGATATCGGAAGCCGTAGTCCCGCAGCCCCTTTCGCGGTTCCACGGCCGAAAATCGCGTCGGCCATCAGCCCTTCGCACAGCGAGACCAAGCCGTCTCCGTGGGCTGGCTCGTCGAACAGTTCTCTGGCCCGTTCGAGTGAGAAGAACGAACGGGCCAAGTCGGCCCTGATGTCGGCCGGGACCGCAGGATCGAGCATCAGCGCGTAGCGGGCCCGTAGCTCGACCATGCGATGGGTGATCGCATGGTCGAGATAGCGTGCGATCACCGTCGCAACATCGGTTTCGGTTCCGACGATCCCCAGAAAGGATGCCCGCGAGAGCTCGATCAGGCGGGTAGCCACGGCGGCGAGCAGATCGGCCTTGGTGCGGAAGTAGTACGACGTGGAGCCTGCCGGAAAGTCCAGCGCCGAATCGATCGACCGGTGCGTCAACACGCGCAAGCCGTCTCGGGCGATGACACCCAGTGCGGCGTCGGCGATGGCGGTGCGGCGGTCCACAGCGGTGACCCTACACACGGACTCTACAAATGTAGAGTCACGGGGCGTACGGTTCGTGGCATGAGGCCGACCGCATCGCGACACGTCTTCGACGCTGCCTTCACGCTCGACGACGCCCAGGCCGCAGCGGCAGACATGCTGTCGACACCCGGCGACAGAGGTGTCTACCTATGGGGTCCGGTTGGGCGTGGCAAGACCTGGCTGCTGGACAGCTACTTCGCCGCGGCCGACACCTCTGCGAAGAAGCGCGTGCACTTCCACAGCTTCTTCCGCGATCTCCACGCGGCGTACTTTCGCCACGGGTTTTCCATCGACGCAGCCATCGACGATGT
This sequence comes from Rhodococcoides fascians NBRC 12155 = LMG 3623, assembly GCF_001894785.1. GTDB lineage: Bacteria > Actinomycetota > Actinomycetes > Mycobacteriales > Mycobacteriaceae > Rhodococcoides > Rhodococcoides fascians. The sequence goes on along the minus strand of NZ_BCWW01000021.1, from coordinate 5,462 downwards.
CCTGTCGACAGGATCTGCTCCGGCGGCACTGCTGTGCTTCGACGAATTTCACGTCCACGACATCGGAGATGCCCGCCTCATCACGCGGATGCTCGACGCACTCTTTGCGCGTGGCGTCGTCCTGGTCGTCACCTCGAACTACGCGCCCGACGAATTGCTGCCGAATCCGCTGTTCCACCCGGCGTTCGTCCCGACCATCGAGAAGCTGAAGAAGTGCCTCGAGGTGGTCTGCGTCGACGGCCCCGTCGACTACCGCGCCGCCGGCGCCAGTGGGTCGCGCTTCGCCTCGGGGACATGGACCTTGGAGCCCGTCTCGGGTGGTCGGACGTTTGCCGAGCTGTGTTGTGCTGCCCGCTCGACGGGCGATTACCTCGAGATGGTCCAGAAAGCACCGCAGCTGACGATCACCGACATTCCGGCTCTCGCGAGCGTGGACGACTTCGCGGCTCAGCGCTTCGCGAATCTCGTAGATGTCCTGTACGACCGCGATGTGCGTACCGAATTCCACAGCGCGGTGCCGCTGACCGAATTCGCCGTCGGATGCACCGGACTCGACACCGACAGATTGATCAGTCGACTGAGCGAACTGGGCTCTCGGTCACGCGAGTGCGCGGCGGACAGAGTCAGGATCCCCGGCTCGCAGTAGCTCTTCACCGCGAGCGAGGAGAACGACCTCGTTACCGTCGAGCGCGAGCCCACGGCACGCCAGGCCGGCTCCTTCCCACAGCAGAACGAGCTCGAGAATCAGCCGCGCGAGAGTGGCGTCGGGATTGCGGCCGATGCTCCACGACCAGTTACTGACTCGGATTCCGGCGTCTCGGGCGAGTGCCTCACCCAGCCGAGATCCGGTCACCCACGGATACATGTCGTCCAGGACCGGCGTGAAGGCGGAGGTGAGCAGTGCCGCAGCAAGATCACGACGGTCTCGCCCCAGCAGCGCTCGAAGTTCGGCGGACAGTTCGGTCTTGGATGCCGGCATCTCCGAATCCTAGACGCGCGCTCGATTCGAACTGCGGCACGTCGGTGCATCCAACGAACTCGAATACGGGCCTACGGTCGCGCAGCACGCAGTTTGGTCATCACAGCTTCGTGCTCCTGGGGAGCAAGGGGGTAGGGGACTCTGTCACCGGTGTCGTTGAAACCCATGCGACAAACCCACGCAACACAAAGGGAGACACCCACTACTGACGGCGGTCGGGGGCGACAGCAGTAGCGGGTGTCTCATTGACCATTCGGGGCCCGTCGCCGGGTGGATGGGTAGCGGATGGGAAATTCTTTCGAAGTTTTTTCACCGACCGAGGCATAGCCTGTGACCATGCCTTTCACAGCAGCGAACCACTACAACTTCAGCGGTGACGACCTCACCGGAACCGTCGACGCCCATCGCTCCGCCGGAGTGTGGGCGGCGCAGCTCGTCCTCAGTGGAGAAACGCTGGAATCCACCGACGTCACCCGATCCGATCTGGGATTCGAGGTGCGGACCGTCGTCGAGACCCTCTCGGACGGTAATCGGACCCACCTGCTCGTCGTTCTGCCCCGCGTCAATATCGATACGGACGACGGCCAGGACGTCACGTTCACCTCCTACGCAGTGCTGTACACCGTGCACGGCGGAACCACCGAGCAGCACGGCCCTACCGAGTCGTACGACGTGCGGTTGCTCACCGGAACCGCGTCGCTCGTGCAGTGACCGCCGCGGAAATAACCCGGACCGCACCCCGGTTGTACGGCATAGTCAATGCAAACGCATGAACTTGTCGTTCGGGTAGGAGCACGCATGCAGTTCGGAATCTTCACCGTCGGAGATGTCACCACCGACCCCACCACCGGGACGACGCCCTCCGAGCACGAGCGCATTCGATCGATTGTCACCATCGCCAAGCATGCCGAGGACGTTGGTCTGGATGTTTTCGCGACCGGCGAGCATCACAATCCGCCGTTCGTACCCTCGTCACCGACGACCATGCTCGGCTACATCGCGGCCACCACCGAGAAGTTGATCCTGTCGACGTCGACGACGCTGATCACGACGAACGACCCGGTCAAGATCGCCGAGGACTACGCGATGCTCCAGCATCTGTCCGAGGGACGCGTCGACCTCATCATGGGTCGCGGCAACACCGGCCCGGTCTACCCGTGGTTCGGACAGGACATCCGTCAGGGCATCCCATTGGCTCTGGAGAACTACCAGCTGCTGCGACGCCTGTGGACCGAGGACGTCGTCACGTGGAAGGGAAACTTCCGGACGCCACTCGACCGGTTCACGTCCACTCCTCGTCCGCTCGACGACATCGCGCCGTTCGTCTGGCACGGGTCGATCCGCAGCCCGGAGATCGCAGAAATCGCCGCCTACCACGGTGACGGCTTCTTCGCGAACAACATCTTCTGGCCGAAAGAGCACTACATCCAGCTCATCGATCTCTACCGGGAGCGCTACGAGCACTACGGCCACGGGCGCGCCGACCAGGCCATCGTCGGTCTCGGCGGTCAGGTGTTCATGCGCAAGAACAGCCAGGACGCGGTGAACGAATTCCGGCCGTACTTCGACAACGCACCCGTCTACGGCCACGGCCCCACGATGGAGGAGTTCACCGAGCAGACTCCGCTGACCGTCGGATCTCCGCAGCAGGTCATCGAGAAGACGCTCGCATTCGCAGACTACTTCGGCGATTACCAGCGTCAGCTGTTCCTGATGGACCACGCCGGCCTGCCGCTGAAGACAGTGCTCGAGCAACTCGACATTCTCGGCGAGGACGTCGTACCGGTATTGCGCAAGGAATTCGCTGCCCGACGCCCGGCCGGCGTTCCGGAGAATCCTCCGACCCACGCCTCGATGCTGGCAGAGAAGGCCGCGGCCGCTGCGAAGGAACCAGCAGTTGCCGTCTGACACGGAGGTGGCGGTGAACGCCTGGGAGTCGCTGTTTCGCTCCCAGGTTTCCCTGATGCGCCGGTTCGCCGCCGACGACATCTGGGATCCGATCGGCATGCGCGAATACGACGTGCTGTTCACCCTGAGCACCAGCCCGGACCGCAGACTCCGACTGCGTCGACTCAACGACGAGATCCTGCTCAGCCAACCGTCGCTGAGCCGGATGTGCGACCGACTCGAGGCGATGGGTTACGTTGTCCGAGAGCATGATCCGTCGGACAAACGCGGGACCGTGATCTGCCTGACGGACGCGGGATCAGACCTGCAGGCCTCGATCGGACGCAAACACGCCGCCCGCATCAGGCGCTACGTCGGCGATGCATTGGACACCGACGAACTCAGGACACTCGACAGTCTGTGCACCAAGCTCAGACTCGCCCAGACCGACATCCGGGAGCACTGATGATCCAGGTCCTCACCCCACGCGAGGTTCCACTCGGCGGCCCTCGTGCCATGAAGGTGCGCCGCACCCTGCCGCACAAGGACCGATCCCTCATCGGCGCATGGTGTTTCGCAGACCACTACGGGCCCGAGCACTCGCGCATGGACGTCGCACCGCACCCGCACACCGGCCTACAGACCGTCAGCTGGCTGTTCTCCGGTGAGATCGAGCATCGCGACAGCGTCGGATCTCATGCGATGGTGCGGCCCGGGGAGCTCAACCTGATGACGGCCGGGCAGGGCATCAGCCACTCCGAGGTGTCGACACCCGACACCGACATCCTGCACGGGATGCAGCTGTGGGTGGCACTGCCCGCCGTATCCCGTTTCGTGGCACCGACTTTCGAGCACTACGTTCCCGATTCGATCTCCCGGCCCGGCCTGACCGCTCGGGTGTTTCTCGGATCGCTTCTGGGCGAGACCTCGCCGGTGTCGACGTACACGCCACTGCTCGGAGCGGAGATCGTGCTCGACGCCGGGGCGCGGGTCAGCGTCGAGATCGACGAGTCCTACGAACACGGAGTTGTCGTCGACCACGGAGCGGTGACGCTGAACGAGACCGATCTGGCCGCAGCCGAACTCGGCTACCTCGAACCCGGGCACCGGTCGATGCAGCTCCACAATCCCGCCCGCGAACCGGTTCGATTCCTCCTGTTGGGCGGTCCGCCGTTCGGTGAACAGATAGTCATGTGGTGGAACTTCGTCGGCCGCAGCCACGAGGACGTGGTGGAGTATCGGGCCGCGTACGAGGCCGAGAACGGTCAGTTCGGCACCGTGGAGGGCTACCCCGGGCCCAGGTTGCACGCACCGGAACTACCCAACGCGCGGATGAGACCCCGCGGCTGATCCGGAACGTGCGCGCGGCTCGGCCGTCAGAACAGGGTGGCGATCTCCGGTTCGGACGGGCGCGGCGCAGCGGGAACGGATGCCTTCTGTGCAACGGGTCCGCTGCGGGCCTCGGTCGGTGCAGGCACCGCGTTCGCTCCGGCTGCCGCGATGGCACGGGCGGCTTCGCCCGCCAGCGCGTCGGCTGCTTCGTTGAAGTGATTGCCGACGTGGCCGCGAACCCACCGGAATCGCACCGGCCCTTCGCGTTCGGCGATGGCTCGCTCGATGCTCTGCACCAGATCTAGGTTGCGCACGGGAGTGCCGCCCGCGGTCTTCCACCCCTTGCGCTTCCAGCCCGCCAGCCACTCCGACGCGCACTTGATGGCGTACTGAGAGTCCGATTCGATCAGCAACGGCTCCGGGCCGGGGTGGGCCAACACTGCCTCGAGCAGGGCGCGGAGCTCGGCTACCTGGTTGGTGCCCGAGGGCTCGCCGCCGGAGTTGCTCGGACCCGTGTGATTGACCCACGCCCACCCGATTGCTCCGCCGGGGTTACGCAGACAAGAGCCGTCCGTACTCACGATGATCACGGACAGGACCCTACTTCGGGCCACCGACAAACCCCGGCTGACTCGCCCCGGCAGCCGGGAGAGACTTCTCCCAAGCTGGGCATCGGTGACACTGTGCTGCTGGGCATCGGTGACACTGTGCAGCGAAACATCGAACCTCAATTCCCGCGGGCGATCCATTCTTCCAGGTGCGGGGACTCGTCCCCGATACTCGTTCCGTCTCCGTGCCCGGTGTTGACCCGGGTCTCGACGGGCAACGCGAACAACCGATCCCGAATCGAGCCGATGATCGTCGGGAAATCCGAATACGACCGCCCCGTCGCCCCTGGCCCACCGGAGAACAACGTGTCCCCCGAGAACAACTGACCGGCCTCGGGCAGATACAGACAACTCGACCCCGGCGAATGACCGGGAGTATGCAACGCCACGATCTCCGTCCCCGCGACGGTGATCCGCTGACCGTCCTCGAGCACCGAATGCCCGATGCCCGGATGCGTCTGCTCCCACAACACATCATCGGCCGGATGCAACAGAATCGGCGCATCCAACTCCCCCGACAACCGCGGCGCAACCGTCACATGATCGTTGTGACCATGCGTACACACGATCGCCCGCACCTGCCGGCCCGCGACCGCATCGACGATCGGACCGGCCGTATGCGCAGCATCGACGATCACCACCTCGTCGTCGTCCCC
>NZ_BCWW01000020.1 GCF_001894785.1 Rhodococcoides fascians NBRC 12155 = LMG 3623 | reverse complement strand
GGTCCGTAGGCCTCAAGGGCAACTGTTCCAGCCTATCCCAGCTTGGTCTCGGACACAAGGCCCGACTCTTGGGGGATAGAACCTGCCGAGCCACACGTCCAACCTCGTTCACCCAGTCCGTGAAGACCGGGTCGGTGTCCGTCGCTCTGACTCGACAAAAGTTACGCCACCAACCCCACACACGCAAATCGGCAGGTGAATCGAGTTACCGCCGGCATCTGCGCAGGTCGGAGGAGCCGCGCGCATGGGTGCCTCGCATTCGGCCGACATATCCCCGCGTGTGACGCCAGCCATATCTTGCGAACAGTCGGCAGAAACGGGTTTCACGAGCGGGACAACGCCAGAACGTGGTCTGGCACATCGAGGTTCGGTTCCACATCTTCCCCACGCTCTACAGTGCCGACGTATTCACCGATCGGAATCACACCCGCCCACACGTCCCCTGCTGCAATGTCGGCCTCGTCGTCGATCGGTCCACCGGTCCGCGCTTTCACCGATGCTTCGAACAGCGGAAGCGCCAACACGCTCGTCGCCGCAAGCTCTTTCCTCGTATGCGCCCGCAGATGTGTGCTTCTCCCCGGAACGACCTGATCGACTATGGCGTCCAATGCCCGTGCCCGTTCGTCCTCGTCCTCCACTCGACGTGGCCGTCCCACGATGACGGCGCTTCGATAGTTCATCGAGTGATGGAACGCGGACCGGGCCAGGACCAACCCGTCTACGACCGTGACCGTCACGCAGATATCCTGATCAGGTGCCTCCACCAGGCTTCGAGAGGCGACCGAACCGTGGATGTACAGGGTTCCCGCCCTGTCCGGCCCCTCCGGATCCAGGCCGAACACGGTCGGGAGCACGCGTGGCACGTTCCCCACCAGCACCCCCATATGACAGAGGCGAGCCGATCTGAGCACGTCGAGCAACGCCGTCCGCTCCGACTGTGCCCGCTGCCGACCTCGGACCACGGTGGTTCTGGATGTTGGGGACAGAAGTGTTTTGTCGGCCGTCATGCCACCAGAGTGCCGCCCCGTTGGCTCACTGTCATGGTCCAATAGGGAGCAATAATGCTAGGCCACTTTCTGCCATGGACAGGTGACGCACGATGACCTTGCCGCCGAATGCCCTGTCGATCGCGATCGATCGAGCCGACCGCCGCACGTTGCCCGTTCAGGTAGCCGACGGTATCCGGGCGGCAATCGATCGCGGCGAGCTCGAGCCGGGCGTCCGATTGCCAAGTACCAGAGCACTTTCCGTCGAAATGGGTCTGGCTCGTGCGGTGGTGGAGAAGGCGTACGAGCAGCTCGTCGCCGAAGGATGGCTCGAGGCACGTCGCGGATCCGGCAACTACGTCCGAGATGTTCCGCATGCCGTTCGGTCGGACCACAGGCTGCACCGAGCACAGGAAGGCCAACCCACTACGCAGCGCATTTCGCTGCGCCCCGGAATACCGTGGACTCCGCCTCGCGCATCCGATGCGTGGAAGCGGGCATGGCGAGACGTCGGTGGCTCTCCCCCACCGGGCGACTATCCCGATCCGGCCGGCTCACTCGACTTGCGCATGCGCATTGCCGACTTGCTCGGCCGTGCACGCGGGCTGCACACCACCGCGGATTCGATCGTCGTCACCACGGGCAGCATTCACGGTCTGGACCTGGCACTGGGTGCCCTCTCTGCGAGCGTCGACGTCGAACATGTTCTCGCACTGGAGAATCCGGGATACCGGGCTGCTGCTGCCCTCGCTACACACCGCGGGTGGTCCGTTCACGACATCCCCGTCGACCGCGAGGGCCTCGTCGTCGACGAGCTCGAATCGGTTCCTCACGGCACCCCGGCCGTTTACGTCACTCCCTCACACCAATACCCCACCGGCGGACTCATGCCCATCGGTCGTCGGCGCGCCCTGGCGGACTGGGCACGAAGCACCGGAACCACCATAATCGAGGACGACTACGATTCCGAATTCCGTTACGGCATAGCACCTTTGACGACGGTCACCGAGCTCGTTCCGGACCGTGCCGCCTACCTGGGAACGGTATCGAAGACGCTGGGTGCCGGCGTACGCCTCGGATGGATGGTGGCTCCCCCGTCGATGGTCGAGCGCATCACCGACACACGTCGCGCCATCGGCGACTTCCCGTCGGTTCCCGTCCAGCAGACCATGACCTCGCTGTTGCGGGACGGCGAATGGGACCGGTCCGTACGCACAGCACGTCGGATCTATCGGGCACGTGACCGCGTCGTCGCCGCTGCGCTGGCGCCATTCGGCGAACTTCGGGGCGTCGGTGCCGGGCTGCACACGGTGCTCGTGCTCGACGCAGACGTTGCACGCGATATTGCAGCCGACTGCGCGGACAACGGGGTCGATCTGCCGACACTCGCACATTCGACGCGATCGCCGACCACCGATGGTGGCATCGTCATCGGCTACGGGTCGGTGGCGGACGATCGATTCGAGCGCGCGCTCCGGGTGCTGGTCGACGCTCTCGAGAAGAGGTCGGTCAGCTGACCCGCTCTATGCTCCCGCCGAGAGCGGTCAGGTTTTCCACGAATCGCGGATAGCCCCTGTCGATGTGGAACACGTCGTGCACTTCGGTCGTACCGTCCGCCACCAGCCCGGCCAGGACCAGCCCGGCCCCAGCTCGAATGTCCGAAGACCACACCGGCGCACTGGAAAGTTGGGGAACACCGCGAACCACAGCATGGTGGCCATCGGTACGCGCATCAGCGCCCAGTCGGATCATCTCCTCGACGAACCGGAAGCGTGCCTCGAACACGTTCTCGGTGATCATCGACGTCCCGTCGGCGACGGTCGCGAGCCCGATAGCCATCGGTTGCAGATCCGTCGGAAACCCGGGGTACGGCAACGTCGCAAAGTTCACTGCTCGCGGCCGTTCGTGCTGAACGACGCGGAAGCCGTCCGGTTCGCTGGTCACCTCGGCACCCGCAGACCGCAGCTTGTCCAGTACGAGCGAGAGATGTTTCGGGTTGACCCCACGCACTCGAACGTCCCCGCGCGTCATCGCGGCCGCGATTCCCCACGTAGCAGCGACAATTCGGTCGCCGATGACGCGATGAGTCGTCGGCTTCAACGCGCTGACACCCCGGATGGTGAGGGTCGAGGTGCCTGCGCCCCGGACATCGGCACCCATCTCGTTGAGCATGTTGCACACGTCGACGATGTCCGGTTCGCGGGCCGCGTTGTCGATCACGGTCTCACCGGTAGCGAGCACAGCCGCCATCAGGATGTTTTCCGTCGCTCCCACAGAGGGGAAAGCCAACCTGATGTTCGCGCCGCGCAACTCGTCGGCTTCCGCAACGACGCATCCGTGTTGAATTTCGCTGCGCGCCCCCAGCAACTGCAGTCCGGACTGGTGCATATCCAGCGGACGCGACCCGATGGCGTCTCCGCCCGGCAATGCCACCACCGCTCGCTTGCACCGCGCGACGAGAGGGCCGAGGACACAGACCGACGCTCGGAACTGGCGAACAGCCGCGAAATCGGCGTGGTATTTCGGCATGGCCGGGGTCGTGATGTGGACGACCGAGCCGTCGAGCTCCACCTCGCACCCGAGTCCGCGCAGCACCTCCGCCATCAGCGGAACATCCAGGATGTCGGGGCAGTTGGTGATCGTGCTGGTTCCCTCGGCGAGCAGGGCCGCGGCCATCAGCTTGAGGACGCTGTTCTTCGCACCACCGACCGCCACCTCACCCACGAGGCGATTACCACCGTTGACCAAAAAGCGTTCACTCACTTCGACAGCGTAGCCAGCGGTACCGACCGGCACCCGCGCGGTACCGTAGCCGCATGGCCGTTCACCTCACGCGCATCTACACCCGGACCGGCGACGACGGGACCACGGGATTGAGCGATTTCTCGAGGGTCTCCAAGAACGACGAGCGGCTGATCGCCTATGCAGATTGCGACGAGACCAACGCGAGCCTCGGAGTCGCACTGGCACTGGGAAATCCGAGTGAATCCGTGCGGACCGTCATCCGGACCGTTCAGAGCGATCTGTTCGACGCCGGTGCCGACCTGTCGACGCCTGTCGTCGACAATCCGGAATACCCACCGCTGAGGATCGATCAGAGTTATGTCGACCGCCTCGAAGCCTGGTGCGACGAATTCAACGACGAGCTACCGGCGTTGACGTCGTTCATCCTGCCCGGCGGAACACCTCTGGGAGCGCTGCTGCACGTCGCGCGCACCGTGGCTCGGCGCGCGGAGCGGTCGGCCTGGGCAGCGGTTCACGCCTCCCCGGAAACCACGAGCGATCTACCGGCCAAGTACCTCAACAGGCTCTCGGATCTGCTGTTCATCCTGAGCAGGTACGCAAACCCGGAGGGCGACGTGCAGTGGGTACCCGGAGCGAGCCGCTCGACAGGTACCGATACCGACTGATTTCCGGCAAGCGACTCGTTCAGGCCGCCGGCCGACGGCGGCGCGAGCGCCCCGACGGGCGTGACTCCACCCAGGACAGGAAAGCGGTCAACGCACTTCTGTCCAGTGCCATTTCGTACTTCTTGCCGTTGTCCGATAACTCCAGCACAGCGATGTCCGGAGTCATGATGTCGAACTCGGTGTCGCGGGGGGCCCGTCGGTCCCCCACCTGAACGTCCTGTCTACCGAGCCGATGATCGGGCCCGGGCCGCAGACTGGACAGTTTGAAGAACACCAACGTGTTGTCGCCGTACCGAATGATGCCGTGTCGCCAACCGGCACCGCCCTCGGACGGCAGCACCCGCATGATCGCTGCCGTACCACCTCGCCGCAGCACTGCAAGACGATACGCAAAAGCCGCGACGAGCCCTGCGAGCAGCACAACCAGAATGATCAGAGCAATCAATCCGGAGTGCATCACAGGTCTCGTCGCGGCTTCTCGTGAACCTAGGACCGCTCGACAGCGCGGATACGTCCCTTGGCCACCGCAATGGCCTCGAGGTCGTCGCCGTTCTCTGCCACTACAGCCCGTGCCGATTCGACATCGATGTCATCGGCGAAATCGGCGGACTCCGCCAGCACTGTGACGGTCTTACCCGTCACCGACAGAAAGCCACCGTGCACCGCAGCGATGATCTTCTCGCCGTCGGTCGTCGTGATCGACACCGTGCCCGCCTCGACCAGCTGGCCGAGGACAGGCTCGTGGCCGGCCATGATGCCGATCTCACCTTCGGTGGTCTGAGCACTGACGATGGTCGCAGTACCGGACCACAGCTTCTGCTCCACAGCGACCAGGGAGACCTCCATGCCGCTCTTCTCGGAAGAAGTCACGTCGGTCTACTTTCCGGCCATCTTCTTCGCGGCTGCCTCGACGTCGTCGAGACCACCACAGCTGTTGAAGGCCTGCTCGGGAAGGTGGTCGTACTCACCCTTGGTGACCTTGTCGAACGCCTCGATGGTGTCCGAGAGGGACACGACCGAACCGGCCTCGCCGGTGAACTTCTCGGCAACGATGAAGTTCTGGCCGAGGAACTTCTGGAGACGGCGTGCGCGGCCGACCAGAACCTTGTCCTCTTCCTGAAGCTCGTCCATACCGAGGATGGCGATGATGTCCTGCAGCTCCTTGTACTTCTGCAGGATGCGCTTGACCTCGTTGGCGACGCGGAAGTGCTCGGCACCGACGATGCCGGGCTCGAGGATGCGCGAGGTCGAGCTCAGCGGGTCCACAGCGGGGTAGATACCCATCTGCGAGATCGGACGCGACAGTTCGGTCGTCGCATCGAGGTGCGCGAACGTCGTGGCCGGAGCCGGGTCGGTGTAGTCGTCGGCGGGGACGTAGATCGCCTGCAGCGAGGTGATCGAGCGGCCACGGGTCGAGGTGATGCGCTCCTGGAGCTCACCCATCTCGTCCGCCAGCGTGGGCTGGTAACCGACGGCCGACGGCATACGACCGAGAAGGGTCGACACCTCCGAACCTGCCTGCGTGAAGCGGAAGATGTTGTCGATGAACAGCAGCACGTCCTGGCCCTGCACATCGCGGAAGTACTCCGCCATGGTCAGTGCCGACAACGCCACGCGCATACGCGTGCCGGGCGGCTCGTCCATCTGTCCGAAGACGAGGGCGGTGTCCTGGAGGACGCCCATCTCTTCCATCTCGAGGTGAAGGTCGGTGCCCTCACGAGTACGCTCGCCGACTCCTGCGAACACCGAGGTGCCCGAGAACTCGCGTGCGATACGGGTGATCATTTCCTGGATCAGCACGGTCTTGCCGACGCCGGCACCACCGAACAGACCGATCTTTCCGCCCTTGACGTACGGCGTCAGCAGGTCGATGACCTTGATGCCGGTCTCGAGGATCTCAGTCTTGCCCTCGAGCTGATCGAAGGCTGGTGGCTTGCGGTGGATGCCCCACTGCTCGCCGTCGCGGCCGAGTCCGGGGGTGTCCAGGCAGTCACCGAGGGCGTTGAACACGTGGCCCTTGACGACGTCACCGACGGGAACCGAGATCGGCTTGCCGGAGTCGACGACAGCCGTGCCACGGACGAGGCCGTCGGTGGGCTGCATCGAGATGGTGCGAACCAAGTTGTCACCGAGGTGCTGTGCAACCTCGAGCGTCAGAGTCTTGGCCACGGTCGGCAGAGTGATCTCTGCGTTGAGGGCGTTGAACAGTGCGGGAATCGAGCCGCGCGGGAACTCGACGTCCACAACGGGGCCGATGACCCGAACGACACGGCCGGACTGTGTGTCCGCTCCGCTCGCGTTCTCTTGGGCTACTGCTGCGGTCATTGCTTAGTCACTTCCTGCGCTGTCGGCCAACGCGTTGGCGCCACCGACGATTTCGCTGATTTCCTGGGTGATCTGGGCCTGCCGAGCCTGGTTGGCCTGACGGCTCAAGGTCTCGACCAATTCGTTCGCGTTGTCCGTCGCCGCCTTCATGGCGGTACGACGCGCCGCGGACTCCGACGCTGCTGCATCGAGCAACGACGCGTAGATCCTGGTGCTGATGTACTTGGGCAGCAGCGCCGAGAGCAGAGTGCCTGCCTCCGGCTCGAACTCGTACTGTGCCTGCACATCCGCGGTCGGTGAGTCGGTCAACGCGTCCGCACCCATCTCGAATTCCTCGTCGGTGTACGAGATTTCGAGTGGTGCCATCCGGCGAACTTCGGGCTTCTGCGTGAGCATCGACACGAAGCGGGTGTAGACGATGTGCAACTCGTCCACGCCCTCGACGGTGCCTTCACCGTTGGGAGCGTCGACATCGGTGCCCGAACCCGCCATGAACAGCTCGACCAGATGCTTACTGGCCTTCGCTGCATCGGCGTATCCGGGTTCCTGCGAGAATCCCGTCCAGGCACCCTTCACGTCCCGCTCACGGAACGTGTAGTAGCCCAGGCCTTTTGCGCCGAGCACGTAGATGACCGGGTCCTTGCCCTCGGAGCGCAGGAGCTGGAAGAGCTCCTCCGTTTCCTTGAGGACGTTGGAGTTGTAGCCACCGCACATACCGCGGTCACTGGTCACGACCAGGACTGCGGCACGCTTGGGCTCGGGTCGCTCGTTGAGCAACGGGTGATCGAGCGAGCTCGATGCACTCGCCAGTGCGGAGAGCACCTTCGTGATCTCTTCCGCGTACGGCTTCGATGCGGCAACGCGGGCCTGTGCCTTGGTGATTCGCGAAGTTGCGATCAACTCTTGCGCTTTGGTGATCTTCTTCGTCGAGTTGACCGACTTGATACGGGAGCGAAGCTCGAGAATGCTTGCCATCTAGCTGTTCACGCTCCCTTCTGTGCTCGTCATGTCACCTGTCATCGCCGGCCTACTTGCTGACTGTCTTGCGGGTGACGTTGACCTGCTCCTGGCTGACCTCGTCGGCGTTCAGAGTGTCTGCCTCGGCCTCGTTGACGACGCGGTTGCCGTCCGAGTCCACGAAGCCGGCCTTGAACTTCTCGGTCGCTTCGGTCAGTGCCTTCTGGTTGTCGTCGTCGAGAGCCTTGCCACCGGCAATGCTGTCGTAGACGCCGCTTGCGTTGCGGTGCAGATCTTCGAGCAGCTCGGTCTCGAAGCGGCGAACATCGCCGACCGGAACGGAGTCGTACGTGCCCTGGCCTGCGAGCCAGATCGAGACGATCTGGTCTTCGACGGCCACCGGTGCGTACTGATCCTGCTTGAGCAGCTCCACCAGGCGAGCGCCGCGCTCGAGCTGCGCCTTGGACGCTGCATCGAGGTCGGACGCGAACGCCGAGAAGGCTTCGAGCTCACGGAACTGAGCAAGCTCGAGACGAAGGGATCCGGAGACCTTCTTCATGCCCTTGGTCTGTGCAGCGCCGCCGACTCGGGAAACCGAGATACCGACGTTGATGGCGGGACGGACGCCCTTGTTGAAGAGGTCCGATTCCAGGAAGACCTGGCCGTCGGTGATGGAGATGACGTTGGTCGGGATGTACGCGGAGACGTCGTTGGCCTTGGTCTCGATGATCGGCAGTGCCGTCAACGATCCGCCACCGAGCTCGTCGGACAGCTTCGCCGAACGCTCCAGCAGGCGGGAGTGCAAGTAGAAGACGTCACCGGGATATGCCTCGCGGCCCGGCGGGCGACGCAGCAGCAGCGAAATCGCGCGGTAGGCCTCGGCCTGCTTGGTCAGGTCGTCGAACACGATGAGGACGTGCTTGCCCTGGTACATCCAGTGCTGGCCGATGGCCGAGCCGGTGTACGGAGCGAGCCACTTGAAGCCGGCCGAATCGGACGCGGGTGCGGCGACGATGGTGGTGTATTCGAGTGCGCCCTGCTCTTCGAGTGCAGCCTTGACGCCTGCGATCGTGGAGCCCTTCTGGCCGATGGCGACGTAGATGCAGCGAACCTGCTTCTTGTCGTCGCCGCTCTCCCAGTTGGCCTTCTGGTTCAGGATCGCGTCGATGCAGACCGCAGTCTTGCCGGTCTTGCGGTCGCCGATGATGAGCTGACGCTGGCCGCGGCCGATCGGGGTCATGGCGTCGATCGCCTTGATGCCGGTCTGCAGCGGCTCCTCGACGGGCTGGCGCTCGAGCACCGAGGCAGCCTGCAATTCGAGGGCGCGGGTCTCGGAGGACTCGATGTCGCCGAGGCCGTCGATGGGCTTGCCCAGCGGGTCCACGACACGACCGAGGTAGCCGTCGCCCACGGGGACCGACAGCACGTCTCCGGTGCGCTTGACTTCCTGGCCTTCTTCGATGTGCTCGTAGTCACCGAGGATGACGGCACCGATTTCGGTGGCATCCAGGTTCAACGCGACACCGAGGACTCCGCCCGGGAACTCCAGGAGTTCGTTGGACATCGCCGACGGCAATCCGGACACGTGAGCGATTCCGTCGCTCGTGTCCGTAACCGTGCCGACCTCCTCGCGGGAAGACTCCGGTGAGTAGCTCGCGGTGAAGTTATCGATCGCGCTACGGATCTCGTCGGAGGAGATCGTCAGCTCCGCCATAGTGTTTCCTGCTCTTCCTTCGAATGATCGCGGTATGAAAAGCCTCGAATGCCGAGGCAATTCTTCTCGTTACTGTGTCCGTGTCGGACTATTTGAGCGTCTTTCGCAATGCAGCGAGGCGGCCTGCCCCGCTACCGTCGATGACCTCGTCGCCGATACGAACGACAAGTCCGCTGAGCAGTTCGGTATCGACCTCTACGTGCACCGTGACCTGCTTGCCGTACGTGCGGGTCAAGGTTGCGGTCAGCTTTTCGAGCTGACTGTCGCTCAGTGGGGCTGCGCTGCGTACGTGTGCAACTGCGCGGTCGCGCTGTTCGGCGGCCAGATCTGCCAGTCCGTTCAGAACGTCGGCGGGTGCCGCCTTCCGTGGACGCGTGACGGCCTGCACCGCGAGCGCCTCGGTGACCGCGGTGACCTTGCCGTAGAGCAGACGACCCAGCAGTTCGCGCTTGGCCTGTGCCGGCTTGGAGCGATCCGACAATGCCTGCTCGAGCTGCGGGTTGGCAGCCACGATGCGGCCGAGCCGGAACAGCTCGTCCTCGACCGTGTCCAGCTGGTCCTGATCGGCAGCAGCGCGGAGCAGAGCTTCGCGTCCCAGCTCGACCAGCGAGTTCAGCAGGTCACGGGCGGTGGACCAGCTTTCGCCGGCCGCAGCCTTGACGATGGTCGCCGTTGCGCTCGACACCTGGCCGGAGAAGACCTCTCCGGCCAGAGCGCTTCGTCGATCGCCCTCGACCGAGGAGTCGGCGAGAGCGGTACGCAACGTGCGCTGCGCGTCGAGAGTCTCGACGACGGCGAACAACTCGGCACCGGTCTGAGCGGCGACGGCCGTTGCCTCGCCGCCCGACGCGGACCCCAGAGCTTCGTGGGCGACCGACCGTGTGCGGGCGAGCGCCTCACGAGAAGTTGCGTACATGGTTCGACTCACTTTCCTGATGCGGAGTCCGCGGTGACGGAATCCAGCTCGTTGAGGAAGCGATCGATCGAACTGGAACGCTTCGCGTCATCGGAGAGCTGCTCTCCGATGACCTTCTCGGCGAGTTCGACGGCCGTACGTCCGAGGTCGCCACGAAGTTCGGTGACGATCTGCTGACGCTGAGCAACGAGCTGACTGTGGCCTGCGGCCACGATCCGATCGCTCTCTTCCTGCGCCTTTTCCTTCATCTCGGCGAGAATCGCCTGTCCCTGGGTGCGCGCTTCCTCGCGGATCTGCGCAGCCTCGGAACGAGCGTCGGCGAGCTGAGCGTGGTACTGCTCGAGAGCAGCCTTCGCCTCCGCCTGTGCCTGCTCGGCCTTCTTGATTCCGCCTTCGATGAGCTCGGAACGCTCGGAGAGGACCGTCTGGAAACGCGGTACGACGTACTTCCAGAACAGGAAGCCGATGATCACGACACAGACGATCGACCAAACGATGTCGTATGTTGCGGGCAGCAGCGGGTTCTGGGATTCCTCCCCCTCCGCCCCGGCTGCGAGCAGCGTTATCGCGTTTGTCATCGCGCTCTCAGAGAATGAAGCCGGCGACGAGGCCGATCAGGGCGAGGGACTCGGTGAATGCAATGCCGAGGAACATGGTCGTACGGAGCTGACCGGCCAGCTCGGGCTGACGAGCGGTCGCTTCCATGTTCTTGGCGACGACGAGGCCGAGGCCGATGCCACCACCGATCGCTGCGAGGCCGTAGCCGATGGCGCCGTATCCGCTGGCGGTGATTTCCTGCGCCTGGGCCAGAACTTCAAGGCTCATTCGGTTTTCCGTTCCCTTTCTTCGGTCCACATCCGGGTGTCGGAGGTGGCGGTGTAGCTAGTTCGGTCTGTTGGTCGGTCAGTGCGAGTCGGCGTGCAGCGACAGATCGATGTAGATCGCCGTCAGCAGCGCGAAGATGTATGCCTGCAGGAAGATCACGAGCATCTCGAACATCGTGAACAGGAAGCCCATGATCAGCGAGGGTGCGGCGAAGATCTTCAGGCCGGCGGAAGCCTCGAAGAGGAAGAACTGCGTGGCGCTGAAGAACAGCACGAGCATGATGTGGCCGGCGAGCATGTTGGCCAGCAGTCGCACCGTCAACGTGAACGGGCGAAGCACGAAGTTCGAGATGAACTCGAGCGGGATCAGCAGCACGTGCATGGCCTTCGGAATGCCCGGGATCACGATCGTGCCCTTGACGAACTTGGCTGCACCGAACTTCTTCACACCGGCGTAGACGAACGCGATGTACGCGACTGCGGCCAACACGATCGGCAGACCGATGCGGGCGTTGGCCGAGATGTTCAGGAACGGTATGACCGCGCTGAGATTCACCGCGAAGACCGTGAAGAAGATCGTCATGATGACGGGCAGGAAACGACGTCCCTGCTCCTTGCCGAGGACGTCCTCGGCCACGTGGATCCGGACGAAGTCGAGAGCGATCTCGGCGACGTTCTGGATTCCGCGAGGAACGATCTTGGGGCTGCGCAGAGCGATCAGCATGAAGACGATCAGCAGAGCCGACATCAGGATGCGGATGAGCATCAGCCGGTCGAGCTCGAACGGGGTTCCCTCGAACAGCACCGCGGGAGGAAAGAAATCGGATAGTGACGGCGGATGGAACTCCGCAGCCAGAGTGGTGACGCTCAGCGGTCTCTCCCGTGTTCGGGCCGCAACCGAGTAACGGCTGCGGTTCGATCGGACAATGACGATCTATCAAGTCGACGAAAATCGGCTCGCAATCGTCAGAGGCTGAGGCCCGGTCTTCATCGGCCAAGCGTCTGTCGGGTGTCGGCGACTCACGTCGACTCGGCAACTCTCAGGGCGAAACCCTACGTTGCCGAAGTCTGTGACTCCGGGCCTACTGTAAGGAAGCTCACGCTGATGGTTACCTGCGGGGGTCCAGTCCGGGGAAAAAGTCTCTTTCGTCCCGGTCTTGCCCATCGCTTGATGCAAACTTTATCAACAGAACTACGACGTTGTGTAGGCGGCCCTCAGCTTAACCGATTACGACAGCTTGTCGTACTACGACTTGTCGGGGTTCCCGTCGGCAGGAACGCTGTCGACGTAGCCCACCTTCGTCTTGACGACACCGAACACCTCCGCGCCCAGGACCACCACCAGAGCCCCCAGAATGGTCAGGCCGAGCGAATATCGGTTGTAGAAGTCCGCATCCTTGAGTGCCACGAGCACGATCAGCGCGATGACCATCTTGACCAACCACCCACCGAGCAACAGCGCTCCGACCGCCGACGCGGGAAACCGCGTGGTCAGAGCCACCGACAGCGCGGTCGTGATGACGAACCCGCCCCCGATGGCCACTCCGATGATCGATCCCCACAATCCTGGAGTTCCCGCAGCAGCAACCGAGATCCCCACGCTCACCACCGTCAGTACCACCAGGCCGATGAGGCCGTAGCGGACCGCGGCACGAAGCGGTGCGAATTGGTCGGGCATGGGCTGCGGGGTGAAGGTCACAGTTGTCGAGAGTACCCAGTCGCACCCGGTGGCCGGCACCAGCCGGGACACGACCGAAGAACCACCGAGCCGATCAGCGGCGTCGGACACCCCGGCGTTCGGATCCGGGCGATCGATCCACCCGCAGAGTGGGCACAGCCGTGACGACGAGCGCGAACACCAGACCGGCAGCGACGAGGAGCACCACGATGCGCCGGTCGAGAAGTGAGGATCCGACCGCACCGAACGCGAGCACACCGACCCAGAGGTAGATCACCAGGACCACCCGTCGATGCGAGTGGCCGATCTGCAGGAGTCGGTGATGGAGATGCATCTTGTCGGGGCTGAACGGACTTCGCCCGGCCCGAGTGCGGCGAACGACGGCGAGCAACAGATCGAGTATCGGAATGAGCATCACGGCACCGACCAACAGGAGCGGCGACAACAGACCCAGCAGATCGCGTGGACCGTAGGCCGTCAACGGAATGCGCCCCGAGGCACTCGTCGAGATCGTGGCCAGCGTCAGCCCGATCAACATGGACCCCGAATCGCCCATGAAGATGCGCGCCGGTTGGAAATTGTGCGGCAGAAATCCCAGGCAGGCACCGGCCAGCGCCGCCGCGATCAAGGCAGGTGGGTAGACGCCGACGTCGCCCCCCTGTTCCTGCAGCAGGCCCACCGAAAAGATGCAGATCGCGACCGACGAAATGAGGCCGAGTCCGGCTGCGAGCCCGTCGAGGCCGTCGACGAAGTTCATCGCGTTGACGATGACGACGGTGATCAGAACGGTCACCAGTCCGGCCTGAAGCTGGTCGAGCACCAAGGTGCTGCCCGGTTGGCCGGGCTCGCCGCCCCAGGGCTGGTAGAGCACAACCCAGCTCACACCCATGATGACCAGGACGCCGGCCGCCGTCACCTGGCCGACGAACTTCGTCAATGCGTCCAGACCCCAACGGTCGTCGATGACGCCGACCAGCACGATCACGAAGCCTGCGACCAGCGCAGCCGGAATGTCGCGGTTGTAGGCGACATCGAATCCGCGGGCCAACGCGGGCAGCTGCGAGGCGAACAGCAGCGCGGCGAGCATGCCGGCGTAGATGCCCACTCCCCCGAGTCGCGGGGTGGCCTGCACGTGGACGTCACGATCACGAGGAATGGCGACGGCACCGAACTTGATCGCGGCCACTCGAACGCCGCCGGTGGCGAAGAACGTGACGACAGCGGCCGTCAGGAAAACAAGCAGCAGCTCGCGGATCGGAACGCCTGCGCCCAGATTCGACTGGGCAAGCACCTCGACGCTCATGCGGAACGGACGGGCATGTCAGGACGCTCCTGGGACCAGGCTTTCGGCGGTGACACCGAGAACCTCGGCAATCTGCTCCGTGGGAATGGCACCGACCCGCAGGATTCGTGCGTGCTCACCGGTCAGGTCCACGATGGTGGAGGCCACCGCGTGGTCGGCCGGCCCCCCGTCGAGATAAACCGCTGCAGATCCACCGAGTTGTTCTCGCGCCTGCGTCACCGTGGTGGCGGGCGGACTTCCCGAAATATTTGCACTGGACACCGCCAGCGGACCTACTTCACGAAGGAGCTCGAGCGCGACCGGGTGCAGCGGCATCCGCAGCATGACGGTTCCCTGAGCATCACCCAGATCCCACGCCAGCGACGGTGCCTGCTGGACCACGATGCTCAATGCGCCGGGCCAGAAGGCTCGAATCAGATCTCGGGTCCGCGGCCGGACGCTCTGCACCAGGCCGTCGATCGTGTTCCACGAACCGACGAGGACCGGGACCGGCATATCGCGTCCCCGCCCCTTGGCACGCAGCAGGTCGGTGACCGCGCTGCCGTCGAACGCGTCGGCGGCGATCCCGTAGAGCGTGTCGGTGGGCATCACGACGAGTCGACCGGATTTGAGGGCACCGCGCGCTGCGGTCAATCCGGCAGCCCGCGCATCGGCTTCACGGCAGTCGTAGACGGTACTCACTCCGCCTATCCTTCCACCTTCGGTAACGAAGTGATGTCAGGTGCCGCCGGCTTGCCGCCTTGCCGCTCAGGCAGAGGGCGGCGTCGCCCGTGCCGCCACGACGAAGCGGGGGCGGCCGGCCAGGTCCGGATGCTCGGTGACCTGGGTGAAGAATCGTCGCCGAGACAACAGGGCAGCGACGCCCTCCCCGTTCGAGTCGTCGTGCTCGATGGCGACTCCGCCGCCGACACGTAGCAACCGCGCGATGTTGCCGATCATCGGCTCGATGACCGACAACCCGTCCTCGCCGCCGAAGAGCGCGATGTGCGGATCGTGGTCGAGTACTTCCGGATCGAGCTCCGCCCCGTCCGGAATGTACGGCGGGTTCGCGACGATCATGTCCACCGAGCCGTCGAGGTCGGTCAAGAGATCCCGAGAAGTGACGTCTCCGTGATGCAACGTGATCGGCGAATCACCCTGCTCGGCACGCAGATCCGCGTTGCGCCGGGCCCACGCCAGCGCCGATGGATCGAGCTCGACGGCGTGCACGACGGCATCCGGGCGTGCGTTCGCGATGGCCAGCGCCAGCGCGCCCGACCCCGTGCACAGGTCCAGCACCACGGGCGGGTGATGGCCGACGTTCTCGAGAAAAGCGAGCGCCCACGCCAACAGCAACTCGGTTTCGGGACGCGGAACGAACACCCCTGGACCCACCTCGACATCGATGTTTCCCAATGACGTCGTTCCCGTGATGTATTGCAGGGGAATACGTTTCGCGCGCTGCTCGACTGTTCGGAAGTACGCCTCGACGAGCTCGGGCTCCACCAACGGCACCAACCCCAGCCGACCGCGATCGACTCCGACGAGGTGCGCGGCGAGTAGCTCCGCATCCACCCGAGGGCTCGGCACACCGGCGGCCTCGAGCATCGACGTCGCTTCGAGGATGGCTAGGCGTAACGGCTTGCGGCTCACTTGTACAGACTGCCACGGCGGTCCGACACCGGACTCACAGCCGCCCCAGCAACTCCGACTTCTTGGCAAAGAACTCGTCGTCGGTCAGAAATCCCTTCGCATGTAGACCGGCGAGCGCCTCGATCGCAGCGGTGATGTCCGAGATGTCGACACCGGTGTGAGCAGGTGAACCCGACTGCGCAGACGCGAAATTCTGTACGGCCGGCTGCGGCTGCTGCGACGAAGGCATGTTCTGCGGTGGCGCGTCGGCGGACCGTTGGTCGACGCGCGGCAGACTTGCCGCGGTGAACGTGCCGTACTGGCTGGTGAACTCCACCGAACCCGGACCCCCACCCTGCTGCTGTTGTACTCCCCCGATGGAGTGATCGAGGGTGTCGTACACCGCCAATTCCCCTCCCACGAGGACAGCGAGGCGACGAGTTCCTGGAAACACCGCGTACTGCGATCCGTTCTGGCCACCGCTCGAACTCGGCGAACCCAGATCCGACGGCCACCACGATCCCCCGCCGAAGGAAGTGCCGCCGAACGATCCCGTACCGGCATCTCTCGGCGGATAGACCTGATGCTGCGCCAACACTGCAGACAGATCGCGGCACAAACCGTCGACCCGACTCTTGAGGCCGTGATCGAACATGTTGCCCACCATCGTCATACCGCCGCGCATCCACTGCCCACTGCCGCCGAGCTCGGGAATGTTGAACTGCGCCATGGTGCCGCGGCCGTTGTTGACGGCGTCGAGCATGGTGCGGACCGCGTCGGTGGACACCCCGTAGCGGGAAGCGAGCTCGGTGACGGCGTTCTCGCCTGCGGGGGTCAAGGCCTGGTTCATCTCGGGTGTGCCTTTCATGGCGCGCGGGCGGGTCGAATGCGATCGCCAGGGTATCTCGAGATTCGTTCGATCAGCAGCGCGAGACCCGAAAACGGTTGGCGCGCAGTTATTCTGCTTGCATACGTGCGTCGCGGTCGGCCTTGGCGAGCGCGTCGAGCAGTGCATCCATGTCGCCGTCGAGCAGCGCGTCGAGGTTGTGCGCTTTGAATCCGATGCGGTGATCGGTGATGCGGTTCTCGGGGTAGTTGTACGTCCTGATCCGCTCCGAGCGGTCGACGGTACGCACCTGACTGGCTCGGCCGGCCGAGGCCTCTTCGTTGGCTGCTTCCTCCGCGGCCGCCTGCAGACGCGCCGCGAGCACCTGCATCGCACGCGCCTTGTTCTGCAACTGCGATCTCTCGTTCTGACAGGTGACGACGATGCCGGTGGGCAAATGGGTGATGCGGACAGCGGAGTCGGTGGTGTTGACACCCTGACCGCCCTTGCCGGACGAGCGGTAGACGTCGATGCGCAGATCGGTTTCGTCGATCTGCACTTCCTCGACCTCGTCGGGCTCCGGATACACGAGAATGCCGGCCGCGGAGGTATGCACGCGTCCCTGCGATTCGGTGACCGGCACCCGCTGCACTCGATGGACGCCACCCTCGAACTTCAGCCGCGCCCAGACGCCGTCGAGCGGATCCTTGGTCTTGATCGACAACGTCGCGTCCTTGTAGCCACCCAGGTCCGAGACGTTCGCGTCGAGAACCTCGACTCGCCAGCCGCGGCGTTCGGCGTAGCGCACGTACATCCGCGCCAGGTCGGCCGCGAAGAGCGCCGACTCCTCGCCGCCCTCACCCGACTTGACCTCCATCACGATGTCGTCGCCGTCGTGCGGGTCGCGCGGTGCCAGAAGATCGGTCAGCGTCTGTTCCAGGTGCAGAACCGTTGCCTCGAGCTCGGGGATCTCTGCGGCGAACGACGAATCGTCGGCGGCGAGTTCACGTGCGGCTTCGAGGTCGTCCTGAGCGGCGGTCAACTTGGTGTGCGCCGACATGATCGGTGCCAGCTCGGCGAACCTCTTGCCTGCCCTGCGCGCTGCGGACGGGTCGTTGTGCAGGGCGGGGTCGGCCAGTTGCTGCTCGAGGCCGGAGTGTTCGGCGAGGATGTCGTCGATGGCCGAAGGCTTGTCTGTTCTCGCCATGGTGACGACTCACTCTCCGAACGGGTGAAACCGGGTGTGGACACAAAAAAGCCGACGCCCGCCCTGTAGTTCACAGGACGGGCGTCGGCGAAACAGCTAGCTGTCTGCGTCGGCCTTCTTGCCGGCGCGCTTGCCGTAGCGAGCCTCGAAGCGAGCGACGCGACCGCCGGTGTCGAGAATCTTCTGCTTGCCGGTGTAGAAGGGGTGGCACTGCGAGCAGACCTCGACGCTGATGCGCTCTTTGTCGGTGGTGCTTCGGGTCTCGAAAGTATTGCCGCAACCACAGACGACTGTCGTCAGTGTGTAGTCGGGGTGAATTCCTGCCTTCATGGTGTCCTTACCGTTCTTTGTAATGGTCGCCGGGTCGCCTTCGCTGATCGAAGACGTGAACCGGAACCGGACTCGGCCGCTGATTATGCCAGAGCGTGTATCTGCCCTGCTAATCGTCGGTACTTCTGTGCCGACAGATGCTTACAACGCGGGCACCTGCCCTCTTGTTCCCCGGACCCTCCGACCCGGGGAACACGGGATCAATCGTTGATGCCGCCGGGAGCGGTCTTCGAAACTTCCATCAGGAATTCGAGGTTGTTCTTGCTCTTCTTCAGGCGATCGACCAGCAGGTCGATGGCCTGATGCGAATCGAGACCGGACAACACGCGACGCAGCTTGTGCACCACGGCCGCCTCGTCCGGAGCGAGAAGAAGCTCGTCGTGACGGGTGCTGGACGGGTTGATGTCCACCGCGGGGAACACCCGACGCTCGGCGATCTTGCGATCGAGCTTGAGCTCGGCGTTACCGGTGCCCTTGAACTCCTCGAAGATCACGGTGTCGCCGGTGGATCCGGTCTCGACCATGGCCGTGGCGATGATCGTCAGCGATCCACCGTGCTCGATGTTTCGTGCCGCGCCGAGGAATCGCTTGGGCGGGTACAGCGCGGTCGAGTCGACACCACCGGAGAGAATGCGGCCCGACGCCGGCGAGCTGTTGTTGTACGCGCGGCCCAGACGGGTGATCGAGTCGAGCAGGACAACCACGTCCTGGCCGGCCTCGACCAGACGCTTGGCACGCTCGATCGCCAGCTCGGCGACTGCCGTGTGGTCACCCGGCGGACGGTCGAAGGTCGAGGCGATGACCTCGCCCTTGACCGAGCGCTGCATGTCGGTCACTTCCTCGGGACGCTCGTCGACGAGGATGACCATCAGGTAGCACTCGGGGTTGTTGATGGCGATCGCGTTGGCGATGGCCTGCAGAACGCTCGTCTTACCGGCCTTCGGGGGGCTGACGATCAACGCGCGCTGACCCTTACCGATGGGCATCACCAGGTCGATGATGCGCGTGGTCAGGATGTTCTGCTGGGTCTCGAGGCGCAGCCGCTGGTTGGGGTACAGCGGGGTGAGCTTGCCGAACTCCGGACGCTTGCGCGCGGCCTCGACCTCTCCCCCGTTGACGGTATCCAGACGCACCAGCGGGTTGAACTTCTGACGCTGACCCGACTGCTCACCCTCACGTGCCACCCGAACGGCACCGGTGACGGCGTCGCCGCGGCGAAGGCCGTTCTTGCGCACCAGGTTCATCGACACGTAGACGTCGTTCGGTCCGGCCAGGTAACCCGAGGTCCGAACGAACGCGTAGTTGTCGAGAACGTCGAGAATGCCGGCTACCGGCTGGAGAACATCGTCCTCGCGGATCTCGGTGTCGCGCTCGCGACCGCCGCCGCCCTCGTTGCCCTCGCCGCGGTCGCGTCCACGACGACGCTCACGGAACCGTCGACCCCTGCGACCACGGCCTTCGCCGTCGTCGTCCTGGTTGTTGTCACGGTTGTCGCGCGGGCCGTTGTTGCGGTCCTCGTTGCGATTGTCGTTTCGGTTTTCGTTGCGGCCGTCGCCTTGATTGCGATTGCGTCCGCCGCGGTCGTTCTGATTGCGGTTGCCGTTCTCACGGTTGGAGTCGCGGTTCGAGTTGTCCCGGTCGCCCTGGTTGCGACCCGCATTGTCGCGATTGCCGCCGTCCCGGTCCCCCTGGTTGCGATCGCCCTGGTTGCGGTCGCCCTGGTTGCGGTCGTTCTGGTTGCGGTTGCCGTTGTCGGTGTCACGCGGTTCGCGCTCGGCACCGTCCTGGCGGTTGCGCTCGCCGCGGCTACGACGTGGGCGCTCCGCTGCGGCGTTCTCGCCGGAATCGTCCTGCTTGTCGGTGGTCTCCGCTGCAGCGGTCGACTCCGCGGTAGCGGGGGCCGATGCGGCCGTGTCGCCGCTGCCGTCCAGTGGCAACTGGTCGGGCGCACCTGCGCGGCGACCCGCGGCGCGGCGGCCCCGGGTGCGACGTCCGGCCTCGGGTGCTGCGTCCGACGTGTCGGCAGCCGTCGCAGGCTCGGGAGCAGTGTCGACTGCGGGTCGTTCGTCGGCAACCGGTGCCGACGCAGCAGCGCGTCGAGCCTTGGGAGCGTCGGCCTTCGGTGCATCGTTCTTCGGCGCATCGGACTTCGGCGCAGCGGACTTGGCCGGCGCGGTGCCCGATTGACGCTCGGTGATGGCCGCGATCAGATCGCCCTTGCGCATGCCGGAGATGCTCTTGATGCCGAGTTCGCCAGCGAGGCTGCGTAGCTCGGTGAGAACCATTCCGGACAGGCCGGCGCGACGGCGTGACGTTTCGGGCGCAGAGATGAGTTCCGTATCGGTCACGGAGGTCCTTTCCTTCCCTCGCTCGCTCGATGCGCAGCCGAGGGTTCGTTCCGCAGCTCGGCTTTCTGCCGAACTCGGATATTGCCGTTCATGTTCGACGCACTCCGCCGACGACACCATCGGTCCGAGACCGCAGCGAACTACGGGAAGGACCGAGCCAGGAGCGTCACATCACTCGGACGTTCTGAACTCCCCCGAATACAGTGACCTGATTGCCCTGACGAAACCGGCGTCTGAAGCGCACGATGTACGGACAGGGTTCACCATAGCGTCGTTGTCCTCGCTCGGCAAGAACCCTATTCGGTGTCGGTCATGCGACCGTGACTCCGTCGGCCACCTCGAGGTCGAGAACTCGCCATCCCTCGGCCAGCGCAGCGTCGCGCAGATCGGCCGGGAATTCTTCGGTGCACAGGGCCATGACGGTAGGGCCTGCTCCCGACACCACCGCGGCGATCGAGCGGGCGCGCAACGTCGCGATCCACCGGGTGGTGTCGGGCAGCGCCTGTGCCCGCTGGCCCTGATGCAGTAGATCCTCGGTGGCAGCCATCAGCAGATCCGGACGCTCGGTCAATGCGACGACGGCGAGCGCACTGCGACTGACGTTGAAGGCGGCGTCGCGGTGCGGCACCAACTCCGGCAGCAATCCCCGTGTGTGCGAGGTCGAGGAGCGCTCGGACGGCACGAGCACGACGACCTTGATGCTGGGATGTACGTCCAGGCGCACGGCGGCGTACTTGCGTGCCGTCACACTGGCATTGGGCGGTTCGCTCCACGACACGACGGCACCGCCGAGGCAACTCGCCGACGCGTTGTCGGGGTGCCCCTCGAACTCGGACGACAACTGCACCAACTGACTGTCCGACAACGACAGCGCGGGGTCCACCTTCGACGCAAGTGCATTGGCCGCGGCGAGCCCGCCGACCACGGCCGAGGCCGAGGATCCGAGACCTCTCGAATGCGGAATGACGTTGCGGCAGTGGACATTCAGTCCATCTGCCCATACTCCGGCCGCTTCCAGACCCCGTTCGATGGCCCGCACGACGAGGTGCGTCGGTCCCCACGGAACGTCCGCCGAACCCTCACCGTCGACGTGGATCGACAGGCCGGACGCCGTGGTCGTGACCTCGATCTCGTCGTACAAGCCCAAAGCCATTCCCAGACTGTCGAATCCGGGGCCTATGTTGGCACTGGAGGCCGGCACACGCGCGGTCACCGTGAGCCCGATGGGAAGCGTCTTCGTCATTGCCGGAGATTCCGTCAACTCAGGCCAGCTCGAGCGCAGCCGCAACAGCGACGGGATCGACCGAAATCGGTTCCACGACAGGCATTCCCGACAGTGCGGTGTCGGGATCTTTGAGACCGTTGCCGGTCACCGTGCAGACAACGGTCAGGCCCGGCTCCAGCCAGCCTTCCTTTCGAGCCGCCAACAGGCCGGCGACGCTGGCCGCGGAGGCCGGTTCGACGAACACGCCCTCGGTCTTCGCGATCAACCGGTACGCCTCGAGGATCTCCTCGTCGGTCGCGGCCCGGAATGCTCCGTTCGATTCTTCCTTGGCATTGACGGCACCGTTCCAGGATGCGGGTGAACCGATCCGGATTGCGGTCGCGATCGTTTCCGGGTCCTTCACGGGCGCACCGTGAACCAGAGGAGCGGCACCCGCGGCCTGCACGCCGAGCATGCGCGGCTTGCGGGTGGTGAGGCCGTCGCGGAAGTACTCGGAGTACCCGCGCCAGTACGCGGTGATGTTGCCCGCGTTGCCGACCGGTAGAGCATGGATGTCGGGTGCGTCGCCGAGGGCGTCGCAGATCTCGAACGCTGCGGTCTTCTGCCCCTCGATACGCACGGGGTTGACGGAGTTGACCAGACCGATCGTCGGGAACTCAGCCGTGGTCTTGCGCGCCAGTTCGAGGCAGTCGTCGAAGTTGCCCTGGACCTGAATGATCTTCGCGCCGTGCATGACTGCCTGAGCCAGCTTGCCCATCGCGATCTTGCCCTGCGGAACCAGTACGGCACAGGACATGCCGGCCTTGGCCGCGTAGGCCGCAGCGGACGCCGAGGTGTTGCCGGTGGACGCGCACAGCACTGCTTCTTGCCCACGGGCGAGCGCGTCGGTGACGGCCATGGTCATGCCGCGGTCCTTGAACGAACCGGTGGGGTTGAGTCCCTCGACCTTCAGGTGCACTGTGCAGCCGGTCAATTCGGACAGGTGCCCGGCGGGCAGCAGCGGGGTGCCGCCCTCGCGCAGGGTGACGGTCTTCCAGTCGGGACCGATCGCCAGACGCGACCGGTACGCCTCGATCAGACCGGGCCAGGGGGTGTGGACGCTCATACTGTGGTGCCTTCCAATCTGAGAACGCTGGCGACGTGGACGACCACGTCCAACTGCTCGAGGGATGCAACGGTGTCGGACAGTGCGGAATCGGCCGCGAGGTGCGTGACCACGACGAGCCTGGCCCCGTCACCCGCGCCGTGCTGGCGCACGGTGGAGATGCTGACGTCGCGCTTAGAGAATTCGGCGGCTACGGTAGCGAGAACGCCGGGCTTGTCGGCCACCTGCATGCTGACGTAGTACCGGGTGAGGATGTCACCCATCGGGGCCACCTTGAGCTTGGCGTACTTGGACTCGAGTGGGCCGCGGCCTCCGTAGAACTTGTTGCGCGCGGCCATCACCAGGTCGCCGAGCACAGCGGATGCCGTCGGCGCGCCGCCCGCACCCTGGCCGTAGAACATCAACCGGCCTGCGGCCTCGGCCTCGACGACGACGGCGTTGAATGCGCCGTTCACCGATGCCAACGGGTGATCGAGCGGAACGAGTGCCGGGTAGACCCGGGCCGAGATGCGCTCCTTGCCCTTGGGCGTGGTGATGCGCTCGCAGATCGCCAGCAACTTGATGGTGCAGTCGAGAGACTTCGCGGTCTCGAGGTCGTCTGCAGTGATCTTGCTGATGCCCTCGCGGTAGACGTCGCCGGCCGTGACCCGAGTGTGGAACGCGATCGAGGCGAGGATGGCCGCCTTGGACGCGGCGTCGTAGCCCTCGACATCGGCGGTCGGATCGGCCTCGGCGTATCCCAATCGCCCTGCCTCGGCGAGGGTTTCGGCGTAATCGGCACCGGTCTCGTCCATGGCCGAGAGGATGAAGTTGGTGGTGCCGTTGACGATGCCCGCGACCTTGTTCACGCGGTCGCCTGCCAACGACTGCATCAACGGCCGCACCACCGGAATGGCTCCGGCGACAGCTGCCTCGAAATACAGATCGGCGCGCGACTTTTCGGCCGCGTCGGCCAACTCCCCGGTGTATTCGGCGAGCAGGGCCTTGTTCGCAGTGATGACGGACTTGCCGTTCTCGAGCGCCGACAACACCAGCTTGCGTGGGATGTCGATACCGCCGAGCACCTCGACGACGATGTCGACGTCGTCGCGACCGACCAATTCGGCCGGGTCGTCGGTGAGCAGCTCGGCCGGTACTCCTCGATCGCCGTCGATCCGACGTACCGCGATTCCCCGAATCTCCAGTGGCGCACCGATTCTGGCCTCGAAGTCCGCTGCATTCTCGGTGAGGATCCGGACGACCTCGCTACCGACGTTTCCGAGTCCGAGTACGGCGACGCCTATCGGCTTCGATGTCATGGCTGAACCTCCAAGCTGAGCAGATCTTCGATGGTTTCCCGCCGCAGGATCAGGCGCGAACGCCCGTCCTTGACCGCGACCACAGCGGGCCGCGTCAGCAGGTTGTAGCGGCTGGACATGGAGTAGCAGTAAGCACCGGTGGCTGCGACGGCGAGCAGATCACCGGGCCCGACGTCGGCCGGCATCCACGTGTTCTTGATAACGATATCGCCGCTCTCACAGTGCTTTCCGACCACGCGAGCCATCACGGCGTCGGCGTCGCTGGTACGCGAGACCAAGCGGCAGTCGTACTCGGCCTGATACAGCGACGTACGAATGTTGTCGCTCATACCGCCGTCGACACTGATGTACCGCCTGCGGGTGGCGTTGTCGACGGTGACGTCCTTGACGGTGCCCACCTCGTAGAGCGTCACGGTGCCCGGACCGGCGATGGCTCGACCCGGCTCGACGGCAATGGTCGGAACCGGCAAACCGGCCGCGGCCGACTCCGTCTCGACGATGCTCGCCAGCTTGGCCGCCAATTGGTCGACGGGCGGCGGATCGTCACTCGGTACGTACGAAATACCCATGCCGCCACCGAGATCGAGCGTCGAGATCTGCGAGGTCTTGTCCACGCCGAACTCGGCGACGATGTCGCGCAGCAGCCCGATGACCTTGTGCGCAGCCAGCTCGAAACCGTCGACCTCGAAGATCTGCGAGCCGATGTGACTGTGCAGCCCCACGAGACGAAGGTTGTCTGCGGCGAACACCCGCCGGACGGCTTCGATCGCCGAGCCGTCGGCGAGCGAGAAGCCGAACTTCTGATCCTCGTGAGCGGTCGCGATGAACTCGTGCGTGTGTGCCTCGACGCCGACGGTGATACGAATCAGCACGTCCTGCACCACACCGGCCGAACCGGCCACGGCGTCGAGACGGTCGATCTCGATATTGGAGTCGAGAACGACGTGCTCGACTCCGGCGCTCACTCCGGCCTCGAGTTCTGCCACGGATTTGTTGTTGCCGTGCATCGCAATTCGATCCGCCGGGAATCCGGCAGCCAGGGCGATGGCCAGCTCACCGCCCGAGCAGATGTCGAGCGAGAGACCCTCGTCGGCCACCCAACGAGCGATCTCTCCACACAGAAATGCCTTGGAGGCGTAGTGAACTCGTTCGGGTGCCCCGAACGCAGCGGCCATCTCGCGGCAGCGTGCGCGGAAGTCGTCCTCGTCCACGACGAACAGTGGGGTGCCGTACTGCGCCGCGAGGTCGGTGACCGACACCCCAGCGAGTAGAACCGTGCCGTCGTCGCCGCGTGCCGCGTTGCGTGGCCACACCTGTTCGGGAAGCGTCGTCATGTCCGACGCGGCGCTCGGACGCTCGGACATCGACTGCTTGGCTGGGGCATCGGCGTGCTTGGGCCCTGCCGGATGTGCGCTCACATGCGCTCCGGTGCGCTGACACCGAGCAGTTCGAGGCCGTTGGCCAGAACTTGCCGGGTTGCGTTGCCCAATGCCAGTCGTGCGGTGTTCACAGGTCCGGGCTCCTCGTCTCCTTGGGGAAGTACTCGACACGCGCCGTAGAACCGGTGGTAGGCCCCCGCCAGTTCTTCGAGGTAGCGGGCGATCCGGTGTGGTTCGCGTAGTTCGGCGGCACTGGCCACCACCCGCGGGTACTCGCCGATCGTCCTGATCAACTCGCCCTCCTGCTCGTGCGTCAGCAGGCTCAGATCGGGATCGTCGCCCGAGATCCCCAGTTCGGCGGCATTGCGCGCGAGCGATGACAACCGGGCGTGGGCGTACTGGACGTAGTACACCGGGTTCTCGTTGCTGGCGCTGGCCCACAGGGCGAGGTCGATGTCGATGCTCGAGTCGACGGACGACCGGACCATGACGTAGCGCGACGCGTCGACGCCGATGGCTTCGACCAGATCGTCGAGCGTGATGACGGTGCCTGCACGCTTGCTCATCTTCACCGCGACGCCGTCGCGAACGAGGTTGACCATCTGCCCGATCAGTACCTCGACGGTCTCGGGGTCGTCGCCGAATGCAGCGGCGGCGGCCTTGAGTCGACCGATGTAACCGTGGTGGTCTGCCCCGAGCATGTAGATGCACAGGTCGAAACCGCGCT
Source organism: Rhodococcoides fascians NBRC 12155 = LMG 3623 (assembly GCF_001894785.1). Taxonomy (GTDB): domain Bacteria; phylum Actinomycetota; class Actinomycetes; order Mycobacteriales; family Mycobacteriaceae; genus Rhodococcoides; species Rhodococcoides fascians. Next base: position 52,949 of record NZ_BCWW01000020.1, on the reverse strand, counting down.
GCCGCTTGTTCTGGAAGTACGCGATGTCGCCTGCAATGTAGGCAGCATTACCGTCGCTCTTGATGACGACGCGATCCTTGTCGTCGCCGTACTCGGTGGACCGAAGCCACCATGCACCGTCTTCCTCGTACAGGCTCCCCGAGCCCTTGAGGTAGTCGACCGATTTTTCGACGGCACCGGACTCGAAGAGTGAGTTCTCGTGGAAGTAGACGTCGAAATCGACACCGAATTCGTGCAGGTTGGCCTTGATGCGGTCGAACATCAGCTGGGTACCGATCGACCGGAAGATCTCGTCCTGCGCCTCGGGTGCCAGCGCCAGCGCTTCGGGCTCCTTCGCCAGCACCTGCTGTGCGATCTCGGCGATGTACTCGCCCGCATAGCCGTTCTCCGGTGCCGGCTCTCCCTTGGCCGCGGCGATGAGCGACCGGCTGAAGCGATCGATCTGAGCGCCGTGATCGTTGAAGTAGTACTCGCGAGTGACCTCGGCTCCGTGCGCGGTCAGGATGCGTCCGAGGGCATCGCCGACGGCAGCCCATCGGGTTCCACCGAGGTGCACCGGTCCGGTGGGGTTGGCCGAGACGAACTCGAGGTTGACCTTCTTGCCTGCCATCGAGGATCCGTTGCCGAACTCGGCACCGGCGGTCAGCACGCGGGCAACGATCTCGCCCTGCGCTGCGGCAGCCAGCCTGATGTTCAGAAAGCCGGGGCCTGCGACGTCGGCACTGGTGATCGCGGCGTCGGCCGCGAGCGCCTCGGCGAGCCAGCCGGCGAAATCACGGGGATTGGCTCCGGCCTTCTTCGCCACCTGCAGCGCCACGTTGGTGGCGTAGTCACCGTGCTCGGGATTGCGGGGACGCTCGACCGTGAGCTTCGCAGGGAGAACGGATGCGTCCAGGCCGCGGTCGGCAAGCACCTTGGCGGCGGTCGCGTGAAGCAATTCGGCAAGATCGGCGGGAGTCACAGGTAGCCATCCTATTGGCTGGTGTGCGGCATACTCGCATCCACTGCCCGTCCGAGCGCGGGGCCACCTGGCCGATGCGGTCCACACGGGCTCTGAGCACGCTCTCAGACAGAGAACGTACAGTAGGGGCGCTCTGCGCGGACGACCGTCGAGCACGGCCGTCACCAGCAGATACGTACCACCAGCGCTACCGACCACCCACTTTTCCTCGACTGAGAGAGCAACCACAGCGATGCCAACGGGTCCCGACAAAGGCAGTCAGAACAAGTCGGCTGCGAAGGCAGACAAAGCCATCAGTGCAGCCAACAAGAAGTCAGCTCGCAAGAAGCAGGGCGGTGTCCCCGCCGCCAAGGGCAGACAGATTCCCTGGCTGACGGTTGCCGGTGTCGTTGTGGTCGTCGGACTCGTCGTGGGCCTCGGGGTCAACCTCTACCCCAAGTACCAGGACCGCGCCGAGGCGCAGAAATTCGCGCCCAGCGAGAGCAATCAGGATCCATCGACGGGAATCGACGGCGTCACCATCAAGGAATACCCGGCAGCCCTGCACGTCGGGCGCGCGCAACGCGTCGCCTACGACCAGACGCCGCCGTTCGGTGGACCGCACGATGCGGTGTGGGCCACTTGCACCGGCATCGTCTACCCCGAGGCCATCCGCACCGAGAACGCTGTGCACTCCCTCGAACACGGAGCGGTCTGGGTGACGTACAACCCCGACGACCTCAACGAAGACCAGATTCAGTCCCTCGCCGACCGCGTCGACGGGGAAACGCAGATGATGATGTCGCCGTACCCGGGCCTCGACACTCCCGTCTCGCTGCAGTCCTGGGGCCACCAGCTCAAGCTCGACAGCGTCGACGACGAGCGCATCGGTCAGTTCATCTCGGCTCTGCGCCTCAATCGATTCGCCTACCCGGAGGTCGGTGCCAGCTGCGCATCCGTGCCCGGAGTCGGTGACAACGCGTTCGATCCCGACAACCCGCCGCTGTTCGACGCTTCGGCCCCGGGTGCGGACGCCGTTCCGATGGACGGCGCAGGCATCACTCCCGACGCCAGCGAGACCAGCGGCGCAGGCGGAATGCCGAGCGGCTTGCCCGGCGGAGCACAGTTGCCCGGCGGAGCACAGCTGCCCAGCGATCTCCAGGTGCCCGCGAGCTGATGACCGAATCGACAGTCGACTCGGTCGACGGCGTCCCCGAGACCAAGCGGAGCCAGCGCACTGCGCTGGTCGCCTTGGCCGTGATCGCCGTACTGGCGATCGGATTCGCGCTGGGCTTCCTGGCGCAGAATCCGTTCCGCAACGGTGACAACTCCCCCGCAGCAGATTCGGTCGACGTCGGATTTGCCCAGGACATGACGGTGCACCACAACCAGGCCATCGAAATGGCCGCGGTCGCGTTGACCAACGCGCCCGATCAGGCCGTCAAGAGCCTGGCGTTCGACATGCTCACCTCGCAACAGAATCAGGTGGGCCAGATGCAGGGCTGGCTCGCATTGTGGGACCGCGCGCCGATCTCGACCGACGGCTACATGACCTGGATGACGGCCGACGACTCTCACGGCCATTCGATGGGCGGCATGTCGATGGAACCGGGATCGTCCGATCCCACCAGGGCCATGCCCGGCATGGCCAGCTCCGCGGAGCTCGCCGCACTACGCCAAGCGACCGGAACCGACGTCGACGTCATGTTCTTGCAGCTGATGCTGCGTCACCACGAGGGCGGCCTGGCGATGATGGAATACGCCCAGACGCACGCGCAGTCTCCTGCGGTGATCAACCTGGCGAAGTCCATGGTGGCAACGCAGACGAGTGAGTCGACTCTGATGAAGCAGATGCTCGCGGCGAAGGGTGCGCAGCCGCTGCCCGAGGGGTGATTTCGACTCGCGTCGCACATGCGCTAGTCTTTCGTACAGCCCAACAGGCACGCCGGCTGAAGCCGGTGCGCCCCCGTAGCTCAGGGGATAGAGCGTTCGCCTCCGGAGCGAAAGGCCGCAGGTTCGAATCCTGCCGGGGGCACACATCTTTCACGCATGTCACTTCCCCGAGGTGACTGCTCGAACGAGACGGACTGTTCACATGTCCGAGGATCTCCCCGATATCGACACCGTCATCGACGACCTGTATTCACTGGCACCCGCCGACTTCGTGTCGCACCGATCGGCGTATGTGACCCGGTTCAAGAAGGCCGGAGACAAGTCCGGTGCCACTCGTATCGGCGGACTCCGTAAACCCACTGTCGTGGCCTGGTTGGTGAACACACTCGCTCGTCAGGACGAATCCGCGGTCGCCGAGTTGTTCGACCTCGGTGCCGAACTCGAACGGGCTCAGCAACGCGGCGACGGACATCGACTGCGTGAGTTGTCCACCGCTCGAAGCGCTTCGATACGCGCGCTCACCGATCGAGCCGTGGCATTGGGTCGCGAACGTGGCGTGACCGTCGGCGACAACGCGGCGCGCGAGGTTTCCAACACCCTCAATGCCGCAATGGCCGATCCGGAGATCCGCGACCGGGTTCGTGCGGGCCGAACGGTGGTGGCCGAGACATACAGCGGCTTCGGCCCCGCGCTGCTCTCGCTCGTTCCGGATCCTCCTGAGACCGAGACCGAGACCGAGACCGAGGACGACGGCGAACCGGACATTGCCGATGACGCGCCCGAGTCCGCAGCGGAATCCGATGCCGAGAACGAAGCCGAGCGGCTGCGCCAGGCCGAACACGATCGCCTGGTTGCCGAACTCGACTCTGCCGAAACCGCATTCGATGCCGCACGTGATGCGGCCGACGCTGCCGACCAGGGCACGGAGCGCGCTGCGTCCGAACGACGCAGCGCGACAGCAGAAGTCGAGAGACTCGAAGCCGAACTGGAGGCCGCGAGAGCCACAGCGAAGGCAGCGCGGGCCGCGGAGAGAAAAAGCGTCGAACAGGCAGAGTCGACGGCGGAGGCGCTCGAGGCGGCCCGGGCACGCGTGGCCGAAGCCCGGTCGGCCCACGACGAACCGAGCTGACCTACCCTGGCGGCATGACCACACGCTGGCAAGCCGAGAACTCCGCCGACGATTCCGCCCGGTACATCGAGCGATTCGATCGTCTGGCCGAACGCGGCGTGGATCTGCACGGTGAGGCCCGCATGGTCGACGCGGTGGTCTCCCCCGCCTCGAGCATTCTCGACGCCGGCTGCGGTACCGGCCGACTCGGTGCCGAACTGGCGCGACGTGGCCACCGTGTCACCGCTGTGGATCTGGATCCGATTCTGGTCGAGAAGGCGCGTAGTCACCCCGAACTCGACGTGCATCTCGCGGATCTGACCACGCTCGAGTTGAATCGCACGTTCGACGCGGTCGTCGCGGCCGGCAACGTGTTGGTTTTTCTGGAGCCCGGCACCGAACGTGCTGCGCTCGAACGCATCTGGGCACATCTGAAGGACGGCGGAGTGTTCGTCACCGGCTTCGCCACCGATCGGGCATACACGGCCGACGAACTCCACGAGGATCTCACTGCCGTCGGATTTTTCGTCGAACATCGGTTCTCCACCTGGGACCTGCGGCCCTGGCGCTCCGACGCGGACTGGGCCGTCACCGTGGCACGAAAGCCTGCTCTGCTCGCTTGAGACGAATCGAGGCCGGCCTGTGCCGGCAGGCCTCGTTCGAACGAAGCGAGCGCCGCGATTCCAAGTGCGGTGTCGATTCGTTCCTGGGCGGGAAGACTGTCGCTCATGAAGGAACACATAGCGCGGTTGCGGGAGTCGTTCTGGTTCATTCCCGCCGTCCTCGGAGTTCTCGCACTCCTACTGGCGCAGGCGCTCGTCAGCCTCGATCGCTACCTACTCGACACCCGCGTGGACCTGACGGGTTCGTTGCTCTATCACGTCGGGGCGAGTGGCAGCCGGGACATCCTCGGGGCGATCGGTGGCTCGATGCTGGGGGTGGCTGCCACGTCGTTCTCCATCACCATCTCCGTCCTCGCCACGGCCAGCTCCTCGTACGGCCCCCGTTTGGTGCGAAACTTCATGGCGGACCGCGGGAATCAGGTGGTTCTGGGGATCTTCGGGGCGACGTTCCTGTACTCGCTGATGGTGCTGCGGTCGATTCGTTCGATCGAATCCGATGGTTCGGTGTTCGTCCCGGACATCGCCGTCAACGTGGCAGTCGCGCTCGCCGTCGTCGACGTGGGCGTGCTCGTCTACTTCATCCACCACATCGCGCAGTCGATTCAGGTGGCCACCCTGTCCGCGAGAGTCCGCGACGAGTTGTCGGAATCCGTCGACTCCCTCTACCCGACCGATCGTCCCGACGACGCCGCTTCGATCGACGGCATCTCGAAACCACCTGTCTACGTGACGGTCCTGGCCGAGACATCCGGGGTGATCATCGACATCGACGAGGACGCACTGCTGGGCATCGCGAGCGACAACGGCACGCTGATCGAGATTCATCGGGTCCCGGGCGAGCACATCGTCTCCGGCGAGCCGCTCGTCGACATTCTCGCCGATCGCTCGGCCGACATCTCCGACGCATCGATCGACCGAGTCCGCTCTTCTTTCGACATCGGTACCAGTAGGACGCCGCGCCACGACATCGCGTTCGCCGTCGAGCAGATGACGGAGATGGCGGTCCGGGCGCTGTCCACCGGGGTCAACGACCCCTACACGGCGCGTAACGCCATCGACGATCTCTCCGTCGGACTCGTTGCACTGGTCCAACGGCCGGCACCGTCACGCGGACGGCGTGGAACCGACGGAGAGGTGCGACTGATCGTGCGGCGGGTGCCCGTCTCGATCTTGATCGACCATGCGCTCGATGCGGTGCGCATCTACGGGACCGGCAGTCCCATGGTGGTCCAGGCCGGAATTCGTCTCGCCGAGAGGGTCGGCCGCGCTGCGCGCTCCACCGACGATGTCGACGCCGTGCTGGCGCAATTGAGCCTGTTGGACGCCGCCCTGACCGTCGACGAGACAGACAGCGCGCGCACAGTCGATGCCCGCGAGCAGATTTCGCGGACTCGAGCAGCGATCACCGATCGGGTACCACTCGCGGTACTTCGCACCGTCATTCGGTAGACGCTCGAACCGGGCATCGTGGGAGGATGGTGTGTATGCCAGCACCGTCGCCGCTTCCCCTCGACCCCATTGCAGAGGCCCACCGTCAGTGGACCAAGCACGGGTGGTCCGATGCCGCCGACGGTATGGCCGCGGTGACGTCGTTGATGCGCGCGCAGCAGATCATGCTGGCCCGGGTCGAGGAAGCGCTCAAGCCGACGGGACTGACCTTTTCGCGCTACGAATTGCTGACGTTGTTGACGTTCACCAAGAACGGCGCGTTACCGATGGCGAAGGCCAGTGCCCGACTGCAAGTGCACCCCACCAGTGTGACCAACGCGGTGGACCGCCTCGAATCGGTCGGCTACGTGCGCCGCATTCCCCATCCCAGCGATCGACGGACCACCCTGGTCGAAATCACCGAGCAGGGGCGCACGTTGGCGGTCGAAGCCACCGAGCGCCTGAACACGCTGGTGTTCGCCAAGCCCGGGCTCGCGCGCGACAAGCTGATGGCGCTGGTGCGCATCCTCGCGGAACTGCGTTCGGATGCAGGCGATTTCGACAGTGATGACATCACCACATCGTTCTGAGTTCGATGGTGACTCGTCACAAGACAATGGCACAGCCGTACCGTTCGTGGTCCAATTGCTCCGGGAACAGGCCGGAGTCGGTCTGCTGAAGGGCGGGGCGGGGTGCTGGTGTTGGGGGTCGGAGCGGGTGCGCACGGTGCACGCGCAATTCTGACGTATCTGGACAGCCCCCATCGCACACCTATCGTGTCTCGGACGGTGCGCCGCGCTCCCGGTCAGTCGCTGGCCACCACGATCGCCACCGGCGTCGACGCCATCCACTCCATTGCCGCGACGATGTCGCTCCCGGTGCAGTTCTCTGCCATCGCCTACCGGGTCGCCACCGATCCCGGCACGGTTGCCACCCGAGGGACCGCTCGAACGGCCTCCCTGGTTCCGGAAACCGCTGCGCAAGTGCGGTTTCTACGATTCATCGGGCTGGTACCCAATCACGGCGTCACCGTGCTGTGCGACATCGGGAGTACCGGCACCACGGTCACCGTCATCGATCTCGCGTCCACTCGCACCCTCATGACGCGGCGCACTGCCACGTTCTGCGGCGACGATCTCGATCACTCGGTGCGCCGGCTGCTCTCGTCCAACGGCGTTCGCGTCGGAATCGACGCCAGCCGGTCCATCAAGGAGCAACTGAGCATCGATTCCGTCGTCAGCACCACAGATCCAGCCGGCACTGCACGGCATGTGCTGACGCGGCGCGACTTCGACGATCTGATCGCGGGACCCGTCCGTTACGCGGGCATGCTGGTGGAGCAGACCATCGAATTGTCCGGTGCCAGGCCGCAATCCATCGTCGTGGTCGGCGGCGGCGCGAACATCACCTCGATAGCGCGGTCTCTCGAACTGCGGACCGGCCTGACGACCCTGGTGCCGACGATGCCCGAGCTGGTCTCGGCCCGCGGGGCCGCCCTCCTGTCCCCCGACAGGTAGGACTGCCCCGGAAGTGGAGCCCGCGGAACGACCTGAAAGCACGCGTGGAGCCCGCGGAACGACCCGAAAGTGCGGCCAGCACTACCGGTGCTGGAAGTTGGGCGTGCGCTTCTCGATGAAAGCCGACATGCCTTCCTTCTGATCCTCCGTGGCGAACGTCGAATGAAACACGCGGCGCTCGAACAGAACTCCCTCACGAAGGCTCGACTCGAACGATCGGTTCACTGCTTCCTTCGCCATCATGGCAACCGGTAGCGACATCTCGGCGATCGTGGTCGCGGTTGCGATGGCGTCGTCGAGAAGATCGGCGACCGGCACTATGCGCGAGACCAATCCTGCTCGCTCCGCTTCCTCGACCTTCATGTTCCGGCCGGTCAGGCACATCTCCATGGCCTTGGCCTTGCCCACCGCACGCGTCAGGCGCTGCGAGCCACCGATTCCCGGAATGACGCCGAGCTTGATCTCGGGTTGTCCGAATACCGCGGTGTCGGAGGCGATCAGCACATCACACAGCATCGCGAGTTCGCAGCCGCCACCGAGTGCATAACCGGAGACCGCCGCGATGAGGGGCGTCCGCGCCGCGGCCAGTCGATCCCACGCCGCGAAGAAGTCGTCGAGGTACACGTCCATGTACGACTTGGGCTGCATTTCCTTGATGTCGGCCCCGGCTGCGAAAGCCCGTTCGGATCCGGTGATCAGAATGGCACCGATCTCGGAATCTGCATCGAGTTCCTCGACCACCGACACGACCTCACGCATCAACTGAGAGTTCAGCGCGTTCAATGCTTTCGGACGGTTCAGCGTGATGATGCCGACGCGTCCCCGGCGTTCGAGCAGTATGGTTTCGTAGTCGGTCACTGAGCAGCTCCGTTCGAGCGTTCGCGGATGTCGTTGATGATGCCGGAGAAGTCCACGTCGGTTCCGCCGCCGGACGTTTCCTTGAACCGAGCGTAGAGCTCGGCTGCGCGAAGTCCGAGTACTCCCTCGACCCCGTTGTCGCGCAGTGCATTCGCAGCCAGACCCAGATCCTTGTCCATGAGGGCCGCCGCGAATCCGGGCTTGTACTCGTTGTTCGCCGGGCTCGTCGGAACCGGACCGGGCACCGGGCAATTGGTCGTCAACGCCCAGCATTGGCCGGACGCAGTCGATGCCACGTCGAAGAGCGCCTGATTGCTCAAGCCGAGCTTCTCGCCCAACACGAAGGCCTCGCTGATGGCGATCATCGATACGCCGAGAATCATGTTGTTGCAGATCTTGGCGGCCTGACCGTTGCCCGCCGGCCCGCAGTGCACGACCTTGCGGCCCATGACGTCGAGAACGGCAGCGGCGGAGGCGAAATCGTCCTCCGAACCACCGACCATGAACGTGAGCGTGCCTGCGGCCGCTCCCCCGACACCGCCCGAGACCGGAGCGTCGAGGCTACGGTGTCCGGCCTCGTGCACCAGCCGGTGCGCGGCATGCGCGTCGGCGACGTCGATGGTCGACGAATCGATGAACAACGTCCCCGGTGCCGCGGCCGGAAGCAGGTCCCCGTACAGCCCGAGTACCAGTTTTCCGTTCGGCAACATCGTGATCACGATGTCGGCTCCGGCGACGGCCGCAACCGCGGACTCCACCACAGTGACGCCGTCCTTCGTGGCCTGCTCCAGCGCCGCGGGAACAAGATCGAAGCCCTGCACCGTGTACCCGGCCGCAGCCAGGTTGGCGGCCATCGGTCCACCCATGTGCCCGAGGCCGATGAATCCGATCGTCTTCTCGCTCATGACTGCTCACCTTCTGTAAGTGCTTTCGACAGACCGAGTTCGGCGTCGCCCAGGGGCGCGAAGTATCGGTCGACATCCTCGGCAGTGACATCCGCCGACGTGGCCGGCTGCCACTGGGGGTTGCGATCCTTGTCGACGACCTGCGCCCGAATTCCCTCGACCAGATCGTGACTGCTCAGCGACGCGACCGACACGCGGTACTCCTCGTCGAGCACGGCCTCGAGGGAGGGCAGCGTCGCCGCCCGTCGCAGCGACCGCAGCGTCACCGCAAGAGACACCGGCGATTTGGACGCGATGTCCTTTGCCGCCTGCTGCGCCTCCGGCACCGGCGATGCAGCCAGAGCGTCGACGATGCCCTGAATGTCGTCACCTGCGTAGCACTCGTCGATCCACTCCTGCTGAGCAGCGACGGTGGATTCCGGAGCCGACTCGCTGAACGTGTCGACGGCCTCCCCGACACTGACCGTCTCGAGGGCGGTGTAGAACTCCTCGAGCTTGTCCGACGGAATGTAGTGATCGGCGAATCCGACCGCGATGGCGTCGGCCGCATTCATCCGCGCCGTGGTGAGCGCGAAGTGGGTACCGGTTTCGCCGGGCGCACGCGAAAGAAGGTAGGTGCCACCGACATCGGGAATGAATCCGATGCCGACCTCGGGCATCGCGATCTTCGAACGTTCGGTCACGATGCGGGTGTTCGCGTGGGCCGAGAGCCCGACGCCACCGCCCATGACGATGCCGTCCATGATCACGACGAAGGGCTTGGGGAAGCGGGCGATCGCGGCGTTGAGCACGTACTCGTCGCGCCAGAAGTCCTTGCTTCCGCTGCCGCCGTCCTTGGCGTCGTGGTAGATCGAGACTATGTCGCCGCCCGCGCACAATCCGCGCTCGCCGGCTCCGGTCAGCAGGACGACATCGACGCTGTCGTCGGTTGCCCACTGCGTCAACGCCGGAGCTATCAGCTGAACCATCGCATGCGAGAGTGCATTGATGGCTTTGGGGCGGTTCAGAGTGATGCGACCGATCCCGCCCGAAACCTCCAGTAGGACATCGCTCATGCTGCACCCACGATGGAGCGAGCTACGACCACGCGCATGATCTCGTTGGTACCTTCCAGAATCTGGTGGACCCGAAGGTCGCGAACGATTTTCTCGACACCGTACTCGGCGAGATAACCGTATCCGCCGAGCAACTGCAGCGCCCCGTTGGCGACCTCGAAGCCGGTATCGGTACCGAAACGCTTGGCCATCGCGCACATCTCGACCTTGTCGGCTGCATTGTTCTGCAACCCGTCCGCTGCTCGCCACAGCAGAGTTCGCGCAGCTTCGAGCTCGGTCTTGAAATCCGCCAGTCGAAACTGCAGGGCCTGCGAGTCGAGCAACCTGGCGCCGAATGCGTTGCGGTCGGCGAGGTAGGACACGGCCTTGTCGAGAGCGGACTGTGCGCCGCCGATCGAGCACGCGGCGATGTTGATGCGTCCGCCGTTGAGCCCGTTCATCGCGATCCGAAATCCGTCGCCCTCGCCGCCGAGCAGGTTGGCAGCAGGAACGCGGGCACCTTCGAAGATCACCTGGCGGGTGGGTTGAGCGTTCCATCCCATCTTTTTCTCGTTCGCTCCGAACGACAGTCCCGCCGTGTCCTTCGGAACGATGAACGCCGAGATGCCGCGGGGACCCGGCGCTCCGGTGCGGGCCATAACGACGTACACCTCGGAAGTGCCTGCGCCGGAGATGAACTGCTTGACGCCGTCCAGCACGTACTCGTCACCGTCGCGGACGGCCTTGGTACCGAGCTTTGCCGCATCGGATCCAGCGCCGGGTTCGGTGAGGCAGTAGCTACCGAGCTGGTCCATCGAGCACAGCCCCGGAAGCCAGCGCTGCCGTTGCTCGTCGTCGCCGTACGTGTCGATCATCCAGGCGACCATGTTGTGGATCGAGATGTAGGCCGCGATGGACGGGTCACCGGTGGCGAGTTGCTCGAAGATGCGCACCGCGTCGACGCGGGTCAGGCCCGATCCGCCCACGTCTTCACGAATGTAGATGCCGCCCATCCCGAGAGCAGCAGCCTTGCGCAGCACGTCCACCGGAAAGTGCTTCTGCTGATCCCATTCGACGGCGTTCGGTGCGAGGAACTCGTCCGCGAAATCACGAGCAGTGTCGTTGATGGCACGCTCGTCCTCGTTCAACGTGAACATCGTCGATCAGTCCATGTTCGGAATGACGAAGTGATTCTGCGCAGCTGCTTCCTTGGTGCCCGACGGCCAACGCTGAGTGACGGTCTTGGTCTTGGTGTAGAAGCGGATGGAATCCGGTCCGTGCTGGTTGAGATCGCCGAATCCCGAACGCTTCCAACCACCGAACGTGTGGTACGCGATCGGCACCGGAATCGGCACGTTGACGCCCACCATGCCCACCTGGACGCGGGAGCAGAAGTCGCGAGCGGTGTCGCCGTCGCGGGTGAAGATCGAGACGCCGTTTCCGTACTCGTGTTCGGACGGCAGACGCAGCGCGTCCTCGTAGTCCTTCGCGCGCACGACGATCAGGACCGGACCGAAGATCTCTTCCTTGTAGATGCGCATGTCGGTGGTCACCTTGTCGAACAGCGTTGCGCCGGCGAAGAATCCGCCCTCGTGGCCCTCGAGACTGAATCCGCGTCCATCGACGACCAACTCGGCACCCTCGTCCACACCGATCTGGGTGTAATCGTTGACGCGCTTCAACGCATCGCTACCGACGAGCGGGCCGAAGTCCGCGGTCTCGTCGTCGCTGCGGCCGATCTTCAGTTTCGCCACCCGCTCGGTCAGTTTGGCGACCAACGCGTCGGCGGTCTCCTCACCGACGGGAACCGCGACGGAAATCGCCATGCATCGCTCGCCGGCCGAACCGTATGCGGCTCCGAGCAGAGCGTCGGCGACCTCGTCGAGATCGGCATCGGGCATCACCAAAGCGTGGTTCTTCGCCCCACCGAAGCACTGTGCGCGCTTGCCGTGCTGCGCCGCCGTCTCGTAGATGTACTGCGCGATGGGCGTCGATCCAACGAAGCCGATCGCCTTGACGCGATCGTCGGTGAGCAGCACGTCGACGGCATCCTTGCCGCCGTTGACGACGTTGAACACGCCCGGCGGCAGACCTGCCTCGAGGAACAGCTCGGCGAGCTTGAGGGGCACGGACGGATCCCGCTCGGACGGCTTGAGAATGAAGGCGTTACCGCAGGCAATGGCCGGGCCGGCCTTCCACAGCGGAATCATCGCCGGGAAGTTGAACGGGGTGATACCGGCAACGACACCGAGCGGCTGACGCATCGAATAGACGTCGATACCGCCACCCGCACCCTCGGTGTACTCACCCTTGAGCAGGTGCGGAACACCGACCGCGAACTCGACGACCTCGACGCCACGCTGGATGTCGCCCTTGGCGTCGGCGATGGTCTTGCCGTGCTCCGACGAGAGCAGCCGCGCGAGCTCTTCGGTGTCGCGGGTGACGAGCGCGAGGAACTTCATCAGCACCCGAGCGCGCCGCTGCGGGTTCCACTTCGCCCACTCACGCTGCGCCTGCTCGGCGTCGGCGATGGCGGCCTCGACCTCGGATACGTCGGCCAGGGGCACCCGGGCCTGCACCTCACCGGTATTGGGATCGAACACATCTCCGAACTGTCCGGAGGTGCCGGCGACATGCTTGCCGCCGATGAAGTGCGTGAGTTCGCGAGCCATGGGTGTCCGTCCTCGAGCGTGGAATTAAGTACGCTCATCCTATAGTCGGATGTCCATGCAAGTCCAGGAGCGGTCACATTCGGTCGTAGAACGCGCGCAGATCAGCGCAGGCCCGGCTGACTTCCGCCTCCGTCGAACCGTCGGCGCGAAAGATTCTGCGCAGGATCAGCGGATCGAGATCGTCCGTCGCCGGAGCGAACGACACTTTCGGAAGTTCGGGGAACGCCGCCCGATCGCCGAACCAGTCGTCCGGGTCGAACTCCTCGTCGCTGTCGCCGACCCCCTCGATCAACTGATCCAGATCGACACCGCGCAGTGTCAGGATCGTCCCCGCGGACGCGTCGATGTGCTCGGCGGCGATGTACATCAGCGCTGCCGCATGTTTGCACGGCCACCCGTCGTCGGGGCACGAACAGTCGAAATCCAGTTGCCCCTTGTCGTGGGGAAGCAGCACCGACGCCAGCGCCTGAGGAATCGCGTTGGACGCGAGTTCCGCCAGCATGCCGGGGTTGGATCGCACTCGGCCGACGAGCGCGGCCACCTCGCCTTCGGTGAGCGGCTCCACGCTGACCGACGCCGAGAACGGCTCGAGCTGACTGCCCTGCACCTCACCGTAGATCTGCCCGCGTTCGACGCCGAGAGTGAGCACCTGCCCCTGGCGGGCATAGGTCCGGCCCCGTGCGATCCGGCCCGGATCGGCCAGATCTTCCATCGCGGCCACGAAGTGCCTGCCCCACCACGTCTGGCCGAAGGCACCCCGCTTGTTACGAGACTCGATGCCGCCCTTGGCTTGTCGACGCTTACCGTACTGCGAGAAGTCGGCCATCACTCCCCCACCGCATCTTCGCTGAGACGAAACAGTTCCTGCAGTTCCGCAGTGTCCATCTCGGTCACCCAGCTCTCACCGGTGCCCACCGCCAGATCCGCCAGATCCTGCTTCGACACCAGCATCGAATCGATGCGTTCCTCCACTGTGCCCACACACAGCAGCTTGCGCACCATCACATTCTTGCGCTGGCCGATACGGAAGGCGCGGTCGGTCGCCTGGTTCTCTACCGCCGGATTCCACCAACGATCGAGGTGCACAACATGATTGGCGGCAGTGAGATTGAGCCCGGTACCACCGGCCTTGAGCGAGAGCATCATGATCGGCGGACCGTCGTCGCTCTGGAACTTCTCGACCATCTCGTCGCGCTTGCCCTTGCTCACGCCGCCGTGCAGGAACGGCACCTGAACTCCGAAACGCTCGGCGAAATACGGTGCCACGAGCTCACCGAACTCGCGGAACTGCGTGAACAACAACGCCTTCTCGTTGTCACCGAGAACGGAATCGAGCATGTCCTCCACCAAGCCGATCTTTCCGGAACGGTGCTGACCTCGCTTGAGCACCGCCGAACCGTCGGACAGGAAATGCGCGGGATGGTTGCACACCTGTTTGAGGCGGGTGAGGGCCGAGAGCACCGCACCCTTGCGTTTCATGCCCTTCGCGTCGGCGATCTGCGCCATCATCTCGTCGACGACCGCCTTGTACAACGCCGCCTGCTCGGCAGTGAGGTTGGCGCGCACGGTCATTTCGTTCTTCTCCGGCAGATCCGAGATGACCGTGGGATCGGTCTTGACGCGACGCAGAATGAACGGAGATGTGATGGCACGCAGCCGCGAGACGGCGTTCTCGTCGTTCTCCCGCTCGATCGGCACCGAGAACCGCTTCCTGAAGTCCGACGGACGTCCCAGCATGCCCGGGTTCGCGAAATCCAGAATGGACCTCAGCTCGTCCAGCCGGTTCTCCACCGGCGTCCCGGTGAGCGCCAGTTTGTGATCGGCCGGAATGGCCAGCGCCGCCTTCGCCTGCACGGTGCCTGCATTCTTGATGTGCTGCGCCTCGTCGAGAACCACCCGACGCCACGTCTGTGCGGCCAACTGCGCGCGGTCCTTGGCCATCAATGCGTACGTGGTGACGATCAGGTCGTGCTCCGCGATCGCTCGATCGAGCTCCTCGTCGCGTAACCGCGTCGGACCGTGGTGCACCAGAACACGCAGTGCAGGAGTGAATTTCGCGGCCTCGCGTTGCCAGTTACCGACCACCGACATCGGGGCCACCAACAGCGTCGGAGTCGCACTGTTCTCGTGAGCGAGCAGCGTGAGCACCTGCAGTGTCTTGCCCAGGCCCATGTCGTCGGCGAGCACGGCACCGAGACCGAGCCGGCTCATGAACGCGAGCCAGTCGAGACCGCGTTGCTGGTAGGGCCGCAGAGTCGCACGGACACCGTCGGGCACCGGGATGGTTTCCGGAACCGCCCCGGGTTCGAGCAATGTTGCCGCCCAGCCGGTGGCTCGGATGTCCTGGACCGGAGCCGGAGGCGGATCGGCCAACGTCATCTCACGCATCAGCGTGCTGAGCGCAGTCCCGTCACCGTGATGCTCGGCGACGTACTTCGCGGCCCGCGCCAGCTGTCCCCCGTCCGCGAGCACCCATTGCCCGCGCAGCCGGACGAGGTCGCCCTTCGAGACGGCAAGCCGGTTCATCTCCGCCTCGGTGAGCACCATGTCGCCCAGCTGCAGTTGCCAGTCGTACGACACCAGCTCGTCCATACCGACGGCACGATCGGCCGCAGCTTTGGTCACCGCGGGTGACTCGACCCGCAATCGCATCGACGGATCCAACCTGGTCCACGCCCTCGGCAGCAGGACCGTCGTGCCGGTGGCCTGCAGCGCAGTGGCACCGTGTTCGACGAGGTCGATAACCACCGACGTGGGCAACAACAGGTCGAGGGTGCCCTCCTGGGTGGGCAGATCACGCAGCCTCGGGTAGGCAGCCACGGCCTCGCCGAGTTTGCGCACTGCCGTCGACAGCAAGGTCGCGTCGACCTTGCGGCTCATCGGGACCGGACGCGGCGCCTCCCCGTCCGCGCGCAGGCACACCTGAAGTGTCCAGAACGACTCGACGGCATCGTCCGCGGCACCGTCGGCATCACCCGTCTCGCCGTCCTGGTCGTCCGGTTCGAGCAGGCGCAGCACCAGCGCCGGTTCGTCGACGGTGAGGCTGGCGCGCCAATTGTCGAACAGCGTCGAGATCTTCTGCGTCCCATCGAGATACGGATCGTCACGCACGAGGGCCGACAGCAACGGATGCTCGGAGTCGGGCTTGCCGAGCACCGATCTGACGATCGGGTCGGTGAGCTCCTCGACCATGTCGTCCAGAAGCTTCTTCGGCCGTTCGTTCGCCCGCTGCACCGACGGCATCGCAACAGCGAGCTCGCTGAGCCACGCGCGTTGACGCTCGCCGCCGACCAGCCGCCAACGCGGCCACCACTGGCCGTCCATCAATTTCAGTGCCGGCACCACTCGTCCGGCTCGGACCCACCGTTCGATGCCCTGGGCGACGTGGCCCAGGAACCGGAGGTCTCCGGAGATCAGCGGGTGGGTCGACGGGGTGCGGAGCAACAGGTCGGCCGCATCGTGCGGAGCCAGCGCGATCGCCGGCAGTTCGACCGGATCCCGAGGGGTGGCGCGTCGAGTGGAGTCGGGAAACGTCACTCGGGCGCGATGCCGGAACGTGCGGGTGAGCACGTGCGAGTGTGTCGCCGGTAGGTCGGGTTCGTCTCCGGTGCTGATCTCGTCGTCCCAGAGCAGCAATCCGGCACCGGGAGACCAGAGACCGTGCAGCATCGGTCCATCCAACCAGCACGCACCGACATACCCGGCGCCGATGTGTCTTCGATGAGGCACCGATGTGTCATCGATGAGGCACAGTGGTCCCATGATCGCGTACGGCTTCGACGAATACGGCGGCCCCGACACCGAGACATTTCTGGACCTCCCCGTGACGGAACCGGGATCGGGGCAGCTTCTCGTGGCGGTACATGCCGCGGGGGTGAATCCCGCAGATTGGAAGGTGCGGGCGGGTAATCGCAAGGACACCGTGCAGATCACTTTGCCTGCGGTGCTGGGGCGGGAGGTGTCGGGCACTGTTGTGGGCGTCGGCTCGGGAGTGGACGGGTTCTCGGTCGGTGACGAGGTCTTCGGGGCAACGGCGTCGGGTCACGGCGGCTATGCGCAGTACACGCTGCTCAACGCGGCCGGTACGGCACACAAGCCCGAGGCCGTGTCCTGGTCGGTCGCGGCGACACTGCCGGTGGCGGCCGGGACCGCCTTGGACGCACTGCGAGGGTTGGCGCTGACTGCAGGCGACACGGTTCTCGTTCTCGGCGCAGGCGGCGGTGTGGGTTCTTCGGTTCTGCAGCTGGCGCGTGCCGACGGTATCGACGTTCTCGGGGTGGCGAGCTCGGGCAAGCGGGAGTGGATCGAGAGCCTCGGTGCAGAGTTCGTCGAGTCCGGACCCGAGTACGTCGGTTCGATATCGCGGCCGGTGCACGGCATCGTCGATCTGGTCGGCGGCGACACTCTTCGCGCGGCCGCTGCGAAGACCGGCGCTCCGATCGTCAGCGTGGCCGACCCGGTGCTCGCCGCCCAGTGGGGTGGGTCTGGAGCAGTGCGCGAGCGCACCACTGCGGCGTTCACCCGATTGGCCGATCTGGTCGTGACGGGCGTCCTTCGTCCACGCATCGATCACACGTTTCCACTCGACCGCGCAGGCGAGGCTCTTGCGCTCGTGGAGAACGGGCACGCACTCGGCAAGGTCGTCATCGAGGTCCGCTGACACCCGACCGTGTCGGGCGGTGTCGGTACCGTCCGGCACACTGCTGTCGCGAGGTACGAGAGTCGGCAAGATCGAAGTTTCACGATGGGGCGTGTGTGAAGAAGCTGTGGGTAGCGGCGGCGTTGGTGATCGCCGCGATCGTCATGGCGACGTTCGAATCCTGTGACCGGTCCGACATACCGGGATTGGCTCCCCCGCCCCCGGCTCCGGGCAGCCCCACCCGCGCCCAGATCGAAACGCTGTTGGATCGGGTGGCCGTCGTCGCCGCACGACCCGATCCTCGTGGGTACGAGCGCGGATGCAAGAGCGGTGAAGGGTGCGTGTTCGGACCGGCGTGGACGGACGACTACGACGGACCGGGCGGGCACGACGGGTGTGGAACCCGCGACAACGTGCTGGCACTGTCGATGACCGAAGTCGAGTTCAAGGCCGGCACCCGAGACTGCGTGGTGCTCTCGGGCTCCCTGGACGACCCCTACTCCGGTGAACGGTTGCAGTTCACCAAGTCCGACGCCGGCAAGATCCAGATCGATCACGTCTATCCGTTGTCTGCCGCCTGGGACATGGGTGCCGACAGCTGGGCAGCGGACAAGCGCATTCGTTTCGCGAACGACATCGCGTTCAATCTGCTGGCGGTCAACGGGCCGGACAACCAGAGCAAGAGCGACAAGACGCCGTCGCAGTGGATGCCGCCGAACGCGGCGTACCACTGTTTCTACGCGGGCAAATATCTGTCGGTGGCGGCCCAGTACGAGCTGCCGATCACCGAGGCCGACCGCCGCGCCCTCGCTTCGGTGGCCCCCGGCTGCTGATCCAGCGATGCGAACGCGGGCGGTAAAGTCTGGCCAATGGCAACGACGTCGTCGCGCAGCTTTCTCGACCGTGACACCCAGCTCTGCATGTCTCTGTCGGGAAGGCCGAGCAATATCGGAACCCGCTTCCACAACTACCTGTACGACGAACTGGGATTGAACTTCGTCTACAAGGCGTTCACCACCACCGATCTCGCGGCCGCGGTCGGTGGAGTCCGTGCACTCGGTATCAGGGGATGCGCGGTCTCCATGCCGTTCAAGGAAGACGTGATCGAGCTGGTCGACGTCATGCACGAATCTGCGAGCGCGATCGCATCGGTCAACACCATCGTCAACGAGGCGGGCGTGCTGCACGCCTACAACACCGACTACCAGGCTGTGGCCGATCTGCTCGCGTCGAGCGATATCTCGACCGACTGTTCGGTGGCCGTGACCGGCAGCGGCGGTATGGCCAAGGCAGTCGTTGCCGCACTGCGGGATTCGGGTTTCACCCGCGGCACCGTGGTTGCCCGCAACACGTCGACCGGTCCGGCTCTCGCCGAGGCGTACGGATACGACTGGTCGGCCGAGTCCGTCGAAGCCGACTTGCTGGTGAACGTCACCCCGGTGGGAATGGCGGGCGGCCCCGCTGCCGATTCGACTCCCTTCACCGAGTCGCAGATCCATGCGGCACAGGCAGTGTTCGACGTGGTCGCGATGCCGTCGGAGACACCGCTGATCACCGCGGCGCGTGCGGCGAACAAACCGGTGATCACCGGCGCTCAGGTCATTGCCCTGCAGGCAGCAGAACAGTTCGTTCTCTACACCGGAGTTCGCCCGTCCGACGATCAGATCCAGCGGGCGTCGGAATTCTCCCGTCGCTGACTCACAGGCGTTGCCACGCGGGCTTGTTCGCGTAGGCGTGGCGGTAGTAGTCCGTGAGAGCGAGGGACACGGCAGCTGCCTCGTCCACCAGTACCGTCACGTGTGGATGCCACTGAATCGCGGACGCAGGACAGCGTGCCGACAACGGCCCCTCGACGGCCGCGGCCACCGCGTCTGCCTTGGATTCTCCGGTAGCGATGAGCACGAGATGACGCGCCTCGTCGATGGTGCCGAGGCCTTGCGTCAGCACGTGGTGCGGCACCTCCTCCGGCGAGGGGAAGAAGCGCGCATTGTCGACCCGAGTCTGTTCGGTGAGCGTCTTGACCCGGGTTCTCGACCGAAGTGACGATCCGGGCTCGTTGAAGCCGATGTGTCCGTCGGTGCCGATGCCGAGAATCTGCACATCGATACCACCGGCCTCCCCGATCGCGGCGTCGTATCGTCGCGCTTCGGCAGCGATGTCGACGGCTTCACCATCCGGCGAGAACACCGCGGAATCGTCCAGGTCGACGAGGTCCACGAAGTTCTCGCGAATGAACGAAAAATACGACTGCTCAGCAGTTCTGGGTAGCCCTATGTATTCGTCGAGCAGAAACGCTCGACACCCAGCGAAGGACAGCCCTTCCTCGCGATGTCGGCGGGCCAGCTCGCGATACGTGCCGACGGGACTCGACCCGGTCGCCAACCCGAGGACGGGGCCCGATCCCGGGACCGAGTCGGTTCGCACGACGCGCTCGACGACGTCGGCCGCGGTTCGGTCCACGTCGGTAGCTGTAGGGAGTACGACGATCTCCATCTAACTTTCCTCCTCGATCGCGCGTCCGCCGCGAATGACCTGCACCGGCTCGAAGGATGCGTCGACCACCAGCACGTCCGCTCTCGATCCGGCGACGAGAGAACCGGTTTCGGCCCCGATCCCGATCAATGCTGCCGGGGTGGTTGCCCCGGCACGCACTGCGTCGAGCAATGGCACGCCGGCGTCGAGCACTGCGCGGCGTACCAGGTCGAGCACACTCGACGTGCCGCCCGCGATCGGGGCCGACTCGGGATCGTTCTCCCGCGACAGGCGAGCGACCGAATCGTGCACGGTGACATCCAGCGGCCCGAGCCGGTAGCGGCCGTCGGCCATTCCCGCCGCGGCCATCGCGTCGGACACCAACGCGATGTTCCCACCGCCGACGAGATCGAACACCGCTCGCACGGTCTCGTCGGCGAGATGTACTCCGTCGCCGATCAATTCGAGCACCATCGACCCTCGCGCCGCGGCAGCCAAGCACTCGCTGACCGGCCCCGGCGACCGATGATGCCAGGTGGGCATCCCGTTGAACAGGTGCGTGGCACCGATGGCACCCTCTCCGAGGGCGTCGATTGCGCTGCGAGTGGTGCGTGCGTCGGCGTCGGTGTGCCCGATGCTGGGGACGATGCCGTTCTCTCGCAACATGTGTCCGACGGCCGTGAAGCCGTCGACTTCGGGAGCAAGTGTCATCGACCGTACCGATCCCCGCCCGGCGTCGATGATGTCTGCCAGCAGACCGGTGTCGCCGCCACGGAGTGACGCGGGGTCCTGCGCCCCGCAGCGGGCAACAGACAGGAACGGCCCTTCGAGGTGGACCCCGGCGATGTCCCCCGACTCGTACAGATCGGCGAGCGTCGACGTCTGCTCGACCAGTCGCCCAGGGGATGCCGACACCAGCGATGCGAGCATCGTGGTGGTGCCGCGGCCACGGTGGTGCCGTACCGCGTTCATCAGATCGGCACGGGCAGAATCCGGGAACGACGCCCCGCCGCCGCCGTGGCAGTGCACGTCGACCAGCCCCGGCAGGATGGTCGAGTTCGATTGCGGTGGGGCCTCGTCGGGCCACGCCACCACCGGACCCACCCAGGAGATTCGATCGCCCGACAACGCCACGACGGCGTCGTCGATGACCGCATCGGGTGTGACGACCCGCCCCCGGAGCGCCGTCGTGATGGATTCGCTCATGCCCGGTCGGGTTCGAGCACCGCGTCGTCCTCGCGGCCGGGGGTGCGCAGGTTCCACTTCTTGATGACGAAGCTGAACAGGAAGTAGTAGATCACCGCATACACCAGGCCGATAGGAATGAGAAGCCATGCCTTCGTAGCGATTCCGTAGTTCAACAGATAGTCGATACCGCCGGCAGAGAAGAAGAAGCCGTCATGGATTCCCAGGGCATTGGTCAGTGCCATGGAGGTTCCGGTCAGCACGGCGTGGATGACGTAGAGCGGCCAGGCGACGAACATGAACGAGTACTCGAGCGGTTCGGTGATGCCGGTGACGAACGCAGTCAGACCGGTGGACAACATGATTCCGCCGACGATCTTCTTCTGCGACGGCTTGGCGTTGCGATAGATCGCGAATGCAGCGGCAGGCAGAGCGAACATCATGATGGGGAAGAAGCCGGTCATGAAGACTCCCGCGGACGGATCTCCCGCGAAGAATCGGTTGAGATCGCCACGCACCAATTGACCACTCGCGTCCTGATAATCACCGACGAGAAACCAGACGACCGAATTGAGAATGTGGTGCAGTCCCGTCGGAATCAGCATGCGATTGGCGAAACCGTAGATCCCGCTACCCACCACACTGTGATCGGCAACGGTGTTTCCGACCCAGTTCAGTGCGCTGTAGAAGAGCGGATAGACGAACGACATGACGACGGCGACGACGAGGCCGGTGACAGCGGTCAGGATGGGAACCAGACGTCGTCCGCTGAAGAAGCCGAGGTAATCCGGCAGTTTCTGGCGGTAGAACCGCTGCCACAGAATGGCGGAGAGCAAGCCGATGACGATGCCGGCCAACACGCCGTAGTCGATCACGGCCGGATCGCCGTTCGCGTCGACTTTGCCTTCCAGTACCACCGGTGACATCGCGGTGAAGACACCGTTCATCACCATGTAGCCGACGACGGCGGCGAGGGCGGTCGAGCCGTCCGATTTCTTGGCCCAGCCGATGGCGATGCCCACGGCAAATATCAAGGGCAACCAGGTGAACACCGCCTGTCCTGCAGCGGAGATGACGGCCGCCGCGGTGCCCAGAGCACTGAATCTGCCGAGGAGGTCGTCCTGGCCCAGCCGCAACAGGATTCCCGCCGCAGGAAGAACCGCGATGGGCAGCATGAGACTGCGCCCGAATCGCTGCAACCCGGCGAGAGATCTGGATTCCTTCTTCGGTTCGGCTTCGGCCGAGTCCGTCTTCTTCAGGGTCATGGCGACCTTCTCTTCGAGGCTGGTCCGGCAAGGGAGTTCTACTGTTGTGACCGGATGACATCAGGGGTACTGTCCGGTCATTACCAGTTGTAGTTTGGCCAGGTGACGACCACATGTCAACCCGGAGATGTGACCTCGCCGACACCACTGCACACGAGAAGGAAGCGGGAACAGAACATGGCCAAGGCGGACGCGATCGTGAAGGGCCTCGGCGGTGCCGACAACATCGTAGAGATCGAAGCGTGCATCACCCGGCTCCGTACCGAGGTCAAGGACGGGTCGCTGGTGGACGAGGCTGCGCTCAAGGCAGCCGGTGCGCACGGAGTGTTCCACAAGGGGACAGCCGTGCAGGTCATCGTCGGCCCGGAGGCCGACACCCTCGCCGAGGACATCGGCGACATTCTGTGAGCGGGACCTCGACGATCTTCAGTCCTGTTGCCGGTCAGGTCATCTCGCTCGCCGACGTCCCCGACCCGGTCTTCTCTTCGCAGATGGTGGGCTCCGGGGTCGCCGTGCGCCCAGCGGCCGGTAGCGGGCCCGTCGAGGTGCGGTCTCCGATAGCCGGCAAGATCCTCAAACTCCACCCACATGCGTTCGTCGTGTTCACCGACGACAAGGCGGGAGTGCTGGTGCACATCGGCATCGACACCGTGAAGATGAAGGGCCAGGGTTTCGAACTCGTTGCAGCAGAGGGCGATCGGGTTCAATCCGGCGATCTCGTGATCACCTACGACCCTGCGGCGATCGCGGAGGCCGGATACTCCGACGTGATTCCCGTGGTCCTGATGGACTCCGAGCCCGATGCCGTCACGAGCGCGGCCGTCGGAACGTCGGTGGCACAGGGTGACTCGCTGTTCGTGTTGCCCTGAGCCTAGCGTCGCTGCGTGGTGCGCCGCTCCCCCTGCACCTCCATCGAGAGTTGGTACCGGTCGCACCGGTACCAACTCTCCGTGTGCTCGATCGGCTCGTCGCCGCTGAACGACACTCGGTCGAAGTACAGCACCGGTGCGCCGCGTTTGGTCCCCAGCAGCGTGGAAGTGTCACTGTCGGCGGCTGTCGCTTTGACGGTCTGCTCGGCTCGATCGATGGTCAGGCCGTAGTGGTTGCGCACGGCCTCGTACACCGACTGACTCAGATCGTGGTCGATCAGCCCCGGAAGGAGTTCGGCCCGGTACCACCCGTCGTCGACACTGACCGGCTCGGCATCGGCCAGCCGTAGCCGTTTGATGTGGTACGTCCGATCACCGTCGACCAGGCCCAGAGCACGAATCGTTGCTGCCGAGGGCTTTTCGAGTCGCGCGAACAGGACCACCGTCGTCGGCGTCAGCCCCTGGGCACGCATCTCCTCGGAGAACGACGCCAGGTGCAACCGCGACTGCACGGTACGAGAAGCAACGAACGTCCCTTTCCCACGTACCCGAACCAGATGTCCGTCGTTGACGAGCTGTCCTATCGCCTCGCGTACCGTGATGCGACTGACGCCGTAGTCCTCCATCAACCGACGCTCGCTCGGCATCAGATCCCCCGGCGAAAGCTCCTTGGTGCAGCGGTGCAACAGTATTGCGCGTAGCTGTTCGTGCTTCGGGATCTGACTGTCCCTCAGGTGTACGGGCATCACCACTGCGCCGGCCTTTCGATCACTCGCAGAACCAGCGGTACGGACTGGTCCGGTCCAACCAAAGACTACGTCACGACGGCGATACCGAGGAAGCATTCGCCCGGACTCAGCTCTCCGATGCCTCGAATCCGGTCGCGTTTGTTGCCGACGTGGCGACGGGTTAGCGTCGTGCCATGACGGAGTCGCCGAAGGACAGCGTGGAATTGTCGAATGCGTCGGATTTCCCGGCACTGTGGCCGGTGTCGACCCGATGGGACGACAACGACCACTACGGCCACGTCAACAACGTGACGTATTACGCATACTTCGACACCGCAGTGAACGGGTGGCTCATGGAAACGACGGGTGTGGACATCAGGACTCTGCCCGCGATCGGCGTCGTGGCCGAAACCTCGTGCCGCTATCTGTCCGAGCTCAGTTTTCCCGATCGCCTCCAGGTCGGTCTGGCGGTGGAGAAGCTGGGCACCCGCAGCATCGTCTACTCGCTGGCCTTGTTCCGAGAAGCCGAGGACGACGCACTGACATTGGCCGCTCGGGGACGGTTCGTTCACGTCTACGTCGACGCGAACTCCCGCCGTCCCGTCCCCATTCCCTCCGAAATCGAAACCGCAGCACGCACTTTGGTGATCGGAACGTCAGTAGACGCCTGAATCTAGAGCCCGATTTCGTCGGCGCGCTGCAGCGCTCGGGTGACGATGTCGTCGATCAGCGTGGTGGTCGGCGCGCCGCCCACGGCGCGGTTGCGTGAATCGGCTTCCATCCGGCGCATGACGCCTTCGGCGATGATCGACAACTTCCACAGCGCCAGCACTTCCCAGAATCCGGCATCGGCCACATCGCGGCCCGTGTTGTACGCGTAGGACTCGACCAGCTCCGCCCGGGTAGGGAAACCGGGCAGAGTCGATGCCATGAAAGGACCGGCAACCCCGTCGTCCGCCTGAGGCCAGTAGGCGAGCAGACCACCCAGATCCGCCAACGGGTCTCCGAGCGTGCACAACTCCCAGTCGACGACGGCAACCACGCGGCCGTCGTTTCGAGCGGTGATGACGTTGCTCAGATGGAAGTCGCCGTGAACCAGCGTCACCTCGTGCTGCTCGGGGATCTTGGCCGTCAATCGTGCTGCGAGCGAATCGATTCCAGGAACCTCCCGGGTTCGGGAGGAGTCCCACTGCGTGGTCCACCGCGCGATCTGACGCGCAGCGTAGGGCTTGCGGCCGGCGAGGTCGGCAAGACCCGACGACTCTAGGTCGACACGGTGTATGTCGGACAACGCCGCGGTCAGACCGAGTCCGACACGTCGACGCTGATCGGGGTCCAACTGTTCGGCAGCCGACACCGAGTCGACGACGACCCCGTCGACGAAACTCATCAGGACCAACGGAACCTCGGAAATGGCTGGATCCTGCGTGATCGCAATCATTTTCGGCACAGGGACCGGCGAATTCTGCAGACCGGAGAGAATCCGGTGCTCGCGCACGACGTCGTGAGCCGACGCCAACAATTTGCCCAACGGCGGCCGGCGAAGGACCCACGCACTGCCACCGGCGTCGCGAACCGCGTACGTGAGGTTGGACTGGCCGTTACCGATGCGCTGAAACGAGAGCGGCGATGTTGCGCCTATCCCCAGCTCCGCGATCCACGTCGACACTGCATCTTCGTCCAAGCCCACCACGCCCATACAAAACCCTCACTTCGTTGTGCGGCACCGTTGCCGACGGACATCACCGGTTCGGGTGATCGTAACGAAGCGGTGCCAACGGATGCCGGTGGCACAAGCACAGACGGTCAGCTGGCGCGACCGAACGCGGAGATCAGCGCCGGAGTAGCAACGGCAGCGGCCTCGTGCCGCTTGACAGCAATTTCGTCGATTTCGCCGACGAGCAGTGCGGTCATCGACTCGGGCTCGGCACACCAGACGGCCGAGATGTTGTGCACCTCCGCTGGCGCGAACAGTCCACTGGTGGACAGCGCGTCGATCCATTCGGCAACGGCATCGGCCGTGGGCTCCGGCATCACCGTACGGTCCAGCGAGTCCGCTTGGAACTCGTTGCAAAAGAACGCGCGGACCATATCGAGCTGCCCCTGCGACATTGTGGTCATGTTCTTCTCCTTCGAGTTTCCGACTTCTGTTGGTGCCGAATGCCCGTTCACGAGTTGCGATGAGCCGACCAGACCGTGTTCAGATCGTTACCAACTTGGCCGTAACGGGGGAATACGGTTTTCCGATGCGGCTGAAACTACGCCCTTTTCGACGGTCTCGCCCAGGGTGAACTGGACTATGTGACCATAGTCACACAGATCGGCCCATCCGATCAACGACTTGCAACGAATTCATAGTTCGCATTTCAAAATACTGTGACAGGAGACAAACTCCGCACAAAAGTCCAGGTAGGCGAGGTGCGACACTCGAGAGCAACTACTCGGAGCCGCAGTCGAGTAGCCTCCTCTACACCGCACTGGACCAGACACTCCGACCGATCGGTTGGTTGTAGGGTCAAATTCTACTTCTGGTTTGGTTTTTCGGCTGTTTGCAGACTCCAGGAATTTGACAGATCACCATTACTAGGTTGCGGCTACAACAAGCAATCGACGCTTCTTCGTCGTGATCCGACCGTTACCGCAGATGCTCAGCCGGCTCCCACGATGCTCACACCTCACGCTCAGCCGACTGCGGCAGTCTGGCGTCCATGCGATCACCGAGTCTCGACAGCGGACCGATCCGGTCACCCCGTGGAGCCGGCAACGAGAGCCGTTCGGCGAACACGAGCGAGCGAGCGCACCGACGGGCGATCCGTACCCGGCTGACGGTGTCGGGCCTCTGCGCGGTGCTGTTGTCGGTACTACTGATGTGGGTGCCGAACCTGGCACCGGTGTGGCCCGTCTCCACGAGCCCGGCCGCCGCCCTGGCCTCGCGAGCGCTGAGCACGATCGACGTCACCGCCGTGCTGACCGTCCTCGCCGCCCTCACCGTTGTCGCCCTGGTCCGAAAACTGCCTTACGGCATCGGGGTGGTGATTGCCTGCGTCCTCGGCGCGGAAGTGACCACAGCTCTGGTGCGTCACCTCGCGGCGTCGTCGACAACGGCCACCGACCTTCCGAGCGGGCAGCTCGTCGCTGTCACAGCGCTGGTGGGGGCCGCGTCGATGGTGGCATCGGCCACGTGGCGGCCGATGATCCTCGGGCTCGGAACCGTCGCCGCCCTCGCTGTCGGAGTGGCACAACTGGCCGTCGGGTCCGTCTCCCCCGTCGGGATTGTCAGCGCACTGCTGATCACGGGCGTGTGGTGGCCGGCGTGCTCGGTGGTGATGCTCTTCTCACCCGCAGCCGCTGCCCGCGAGGCTCGAAACCCGTTCGATACCGCTGCCCTCGTCGCCCAACGCAGAATGGGACGCTTCCGTTGACACGGAAGCGTCCCATCCGGGCCGAGATGGCGACCGACTAGAGGGCCTTGAGCTCCTCGGTCACCTCGGACACCGACTTCTTTGCGTCGCCGAACAACATCGACGTGCCTTCCGCGAAGAACAGTGGGTTCTCGATTCCGGCGAAGCCGGACGACATCGACCGCTTGAGGACGATGACCGACTTCGACTGATCGACGTTGAGAATCGGCATCCCGTGAATCGGGCTCGACGGATCGTTGCGCGCCGCCGGGTTGGTCACGTCGTTCGCTCCGATGACCAACGTGACGTCGGTGCGAGAGAACTCGTCGTTGATATCGTCCATTTCCTTCATCGCGTCGTACGCGACGTCGGCCTCGGCGAGCAGCACGTTCATATGTCCCGGCATGCGACCGGCGACGGGGTGAATGGCGTACTTGACCTCCACGCCCTTGGACTCCAGCAACTTGGCCATGTCCTTGACGGCATGCTGTGCCTGAGCGACGGCAAGGCCGTAGCCGGGCACGACGATGACCTGGTTGGCGTAGGCCATCTGGATCGCTGCGTCTGCCGCCGAGGTCGCCTTGGCGGTTCCCCCACCTGCACCGGCCGGGCCTGCAGCCGCGTCGCCGCCGCCGAATCCACCTGCGACGATCGCCGGAATGGACCTGTTCATGGCCTTGGCCATGAGGTTGGTCAAGATCGTGCCGGACGCGCCGACGATCATGCCCGCCACGATCATCGCGGTGTTGTTGAGCGCCAGACCCGCAGCCGCAGCAGACAGACCGGTCAGAGCATTGAGCAGCGAAATGACGACCGGCATGTCCGCGCCGCCGATCGGCAATACCACCGTGAGACCGAGGATGCCTGCCAGTACGAGAACCGCGACGATCCACCACTGCGACACGCCGCCGCCCGGAGTGGCGTTGATGCCGATGACCACTGCAGCGGCCACAGCGCCGATCAGCAGCAGAGCGTTGAGCGGCTGCTGCAACTTACCGATGGTGATCGGCGAGCCGGGCAGAGTTTCCTGCAGCTTCAAGAAGGCGATGAGCGAGCCCCAGAACGAGATGGAACCGATGATCGCCGCGAAGAGTGAGCCGATGACTATATGGACCGTCGGCGACTCTCCGTGGTTGAAGTTCGAGAATCCGGACGTGTCGAGGAACTCGGCCCATGCGATCAGTGCGACCGTGCCACCGCCGACGCCGTTGAACAGAGCCACCAGCTGCGGCATCGCCGTCATCTTCACCCGTCGCGCAGGCGGGATTCCCAGCGCCACGCCGACGACGAGTCCGACGATGATCAGGATCCAGTTACCGGTGTCGCGAATGGATATCAGCGTGGCCACCACGGCGATGAACATGCCGACGGCGGCGATCTGGTTGCCCCGCACGGCTGTCTTCGGTCCGGTCAGACCCATCAGACCGTAGATGAACATGCCGAAGGCGACGATGTAGAGAATGTTGACGAGATTGTCCATCAGGAGTCAGCACCCTTCGAGGTCTTGGCGGGCACCGGCTTGGACTTGAACATGCCGAGCATGCGGTCGGTGACCACGAATCCACCGATGACGTTGACGGTTCCGAACACCAGCGCGACGAACAGGATGACCTGCAGTCCGATGGACGGGTCGTGCACCTTTCCGAGGACGACCAACGCGCCCAACACGACGATGCCGTGGATGGCGTTGGTTCCCGACATCAGCGGGGTGTGCAAGGTGTTCGGCACCTTGGAGATCACCGCGAAACCGACGAACCCGGACAACACCAGGATCGCGATGTTCGCGAGAAGCGGGGTGTACATCAGTTCTCCTTCTCACGTGTCACGCAGGCACCGGCGAGCACTTCGTCGGAGAAATCCGGAGCGAGTGCGCCGTCGACCAGCATGAGCTCGAGCAAAGCCGAGATGTTCTTCGAGTACAGCTCGCTGGCGTGCTCGGGCATCGTGGCAGGCAGGTTCAACGGCGAGCAGATGGTGACGTCGTGCTTGACGACGGTCTGGCCGGGCTCGGTGAGTTCGCAGTTTCCGCCGGTCTCACCGGCCAGGTCGACCACGACGCTGCCGGGCTTCATACCCTCGACTGCGGCGGCCGTCACCAGACGCGGTGCGGGACGGCCGGGCACCAACGCCGTGGTGATCACGACGTCGAATCCCTTGATGGCCTCTTCCAGGGCACGCTGCTGCTGGACGCGTTCGTCCTCGGTCAGCTCACGCGCGTAGCCGCCTTCGCCGGCAGCATCGATCCCCAGATCGAGCCACTGCGCGCCGACGGAACGGACCTGGTCGGCTACCTCCGGTCGCACGTCGTAGCCGGTGGGTCGACCACCGAGACGCTTCGCGGTGGCCAGGGCTTGCAGGCCGGCCACACCGACACCGAGAACGAGCACAGTCGCCGGCTTCACCGTTCCGGCGGCGGTGGTCAGCATCGGGAAGAACCTCGTGGACTCCGACGCGGCCAACAGAACGGCCTTGTACCCGGCGACGTTCGCCTGAGAAGACAAGGCGTCCATCACCTGAGCGCGGGAGATACGCGGAATGGCTTCGACCGCGAACGCCTGTACTCCGGCGGCCTTCAGCGCGCCGATGCTGTTCTCGGCATTGCGTGGGGCGAGGAAACCGATGAGCGTCGAGCCCGACTTCAGCCTCGAGATCTCTGCTTCGGTGGGCGGCGCGACCTTGACCACGACCTCCGAGCCCCAGGGATCGCCGATCGTGGCCCCGGCTGCGACATAGAGCTCGTCCGGGATCAGAGCGCCGAGTCCGGCACCCGATTCCACGACGACCTCGACGCCCTTGCCCGTGAGCGCGGCAACGATCTTCGGGACCAGAGCGACACGTCGCTCACCTTCCCCCGATTCGCGGACCACACCGACGACCGTCGTGGATCCCGAACCCTTTTCAGTGCTCTGCGATGTATCCAAATCTCCGTCTTCCTGCGTTGAATGGTGCCCACCGATCGGCCAATGGCTCGAAATCTGCGACGAGTGGACGAACCCATGCGACAAGGCACGAGGTTCCTGATAGTAGCCACAGCAAATGGAGCGCGGGTAACCCAGAACACAGTCCGATTCGTTCTGAATCGAGTCCGTTTCGACATTTCGCGACTACAGGACGAGCAATTGTGATGCACGCCATACAGGTCAATCCGTGATGATCGGACCTTACAGTGACAATCGTGGAATCTTGCATCTTCTGTGCCATCGTCGCCGGCGACGCACCTGCCCACCGCGTGTTCGAGAACGACAACACCGTCGCCTTTCTCGATATTCGACCGATCAGCAGGGGCCATGTTCTGGTGGTTCCGCGCGAGCATTCCGCAGACCTGACCTCCACCGGACCGGACACGGCTGCCGAGGTTTTCCGCGTCGGGCACACGCTGGCGCGCGCAGTGCGCGAGTCCGACCTCCGCGCCGACGGTGCAAACCTGGTGATCAACGACGGCGTCGCCGCATTCCAAACCGTCTTTCACCTGCATCTGCACGTGGTGCCGCGCTGGGACCGCGACCGACTGAAGTTCGCGGCGGGGTTCGTCACCCGTCGCCTGCGTGAACCCGAACGGGTGGCCGAGGCAATTCGATCCGGAATGGCCAGGGTCGCCGGGGAGCAGACCTCGTGAGGTTGTTCTTGTCTTCGTATCGATTCGGCGGCCATTCCGACGAGTTCGCCCGCCTCACCGGCCCGCCCGCCGATCTCGCGGTCATCGCCAATGCGGCCGATGCCTGGCCCGCCACCGCCCGCGAATCCTCGCTCCGCAGCGAGTTCGGACCCCTGCGCGCGTTGGGATACCGGCCGTCGGAGTTGGATCTGCGCGATTTCGCCGGGAGGCCGGCCGCATTCGAGCGCGCCCTGGCAGCGTTCGACGCAGTCTGGGTCCGCGGTGGCAACACGTTCGTGTTGCGCGCTCAGATGGCTCGTTCCGGTGCGGACGAGGTCATCCGCGGGCGCGTTCGGGCCGACACCATCGCCTACGGCGGGTACAGCGCGGGAGCGTGCGTCGCTGCGCCGTCACTGGCCGGAGTCGAGGATGCCGACGACCCCAACGAGGTACGGCCGATCGCAGGCATCGATCCGGTGTGGAGCGGGCTCGGTCTCGTCGACTTCTCCGTCGTCCCGCATCTCGATTCCGTGCTGGACGAGAAGGATTCGGGGTGGGCGACGCTGCGCCGTCTGCGACGCGAGGGAATCGAAACTCACGGACTGACCGATAGCCAGGCAATCGTGGTCGACGACTCCGGGACGACAATTCTGGGTGCGTGAACCGTGATTTGTGCTGTGCGACCCGTGATCAGCCCAGGCGAGCGAGCGGCGCGAGCCGGTCGAGGGACGACCACGCGAGAGAGCAACGGCGAGCAGTCATTTCGTCGGCATCGAGGACGAGCATGTCGAACAGTCGGCGGGGTGCTGCACGCCACGAGTCGGCGATGGCCGCGACGGTCGCGCTCTCGAACATCCCGGATTTCAGCAACGCGTGCACCCACTCGTCGACCTCGCCGCGGTGAATGCGCTCGATGGTGTCGTATTCGACTCCGCCCCCGAGGAATTCGTACGAGAACATCGCCGCCACATAGTTCCAGGAGTCACTTCCGGGATCGATCATCGTGCAGCCTCCTTGTCGACCCGCACCGCATGGGGTGCGAGATGCGCTGCGCTGGACGCTAGCGCTGCGAACTACAACATTGCGTGTCGACGACGCATCGATCTGGTAACGCCTGGGGCTGGTGTTACTGATGTGACTCGGACAATCCCAGCGGCGTCCTCGTTCACGCCCCACTGCGAGTCGTGACAGACTCGAGTGGCGACGGTCACATGTACGACGTGAGGAGAACCGGATGTCGGTGACTACCGATGCAGATGCCCACCTGAGCGAGCTCGAAGCGCTGCTTCCCGCCGGTGCCGTGGTCACCGACCCCGACATCACCGAGGGATACCGACGCGACTGGGCCAAGGACCCCGACGCAGGTTCCCCATTGGCCGTGGTCCGCGCGCAGTCCACCGACGACGTCAGAGCCGTCATGCGGTGGGCCACCGAACACGCGGTAGCGGTCGTCCCGCGTGGGGCCGGCTCGGGCCTGTCCGGTGGCGCCACGGCCGTCGACGGCGGAATCGTGCTCACCACCGAGCTGATGCGCGAGATCACCGTCGACCCGGTGACCCGCATAGCCGTCGTACAACCCGGACTGCTCAACGCCGAAGTCAAGAAGGCAGTCGCCGAACACGGTCTGTGGTACCCACCGGATCCGTCGTCGTTCGAGATGTGCTCCATCGGCGGCAATGCGGCCACCAATGCCGGCGGGCTGTGCTGCGTGAAGTACGGCGTCACCACCGATTACGTTCTCGGACTCGAGGTCGTCCTCGCCGACGGGACTGCCGTCCGACTCGGCGGACCACGCCTGAAAGATGTTGCCGGACTGTCCCTTGCGAAGCTCTTCGTGGGATCCGAGGGCACCCTGGGCATCATCACCGAGATCACTCTTCGATTGATCCCGGCCCAACCTCCGGCCAGCACCGTGGTTGCCTCGTTCGCCTCCGTGCACGATGCGACGACTGCCATTCTGGCCATCACCCGTACCTTGCGGCCGTCGATGCTCGAGTTCATGGACCGTGCGTCCATCGGTGCCGTCGAAGATGCCATGAACATGGGACTCGACCGCGAGGCAGCTGCGATGCTCATCGCTCGGTCCGACTCCCCCGGTGCCGATCGAGGGCGAGAGATCGACATCATGGCCGCAGCGTGCACCGAGGCCGGTGCCTCGGATGTCTTCACCACCGACGACCCCGACGAGGGTGAGGCCTTCGCTGCGGCACGGCGATTCGCCATTCCGGCGGTCGAACGACTCGGCAGCCTACTGCTCGAGGATGTCGGTGTTCCGCTCCCTGCCCTCCCGGCTCTCGTCGACGGGATCGCCGAACTGTCGAAGAAGTACGACGTGTTGGTTGCCGTCATCGCGCACGCGGGCGACGGCAACACCCACCCGCTGATCGTGTTCGATCCCGAGGACGCCGACATGACCCGTCGCGCCAACGTCGCATTCGGAGCCATCATGGATCTGGCAATTTCGTTGGGCGGCACCATCACCGGGGAACACGGCGTAGGTCGCCTCAAGAAGGCCTGGCTGCCCGATCAAGTCGGCGAAGACGTCATGGAACTGACCCGGCGAATCAAGACCGCTCTCGATCCGGCCGGAATCCTCAACCCCGGTGCTGTGCTCTGATCAGAGCGGCTGACGCCGCACGTGCAGTGTTTTCGGGTCGTTCCGCAGGCTCCACTCCTGCCTAGTAGCAGGGGTCGAGTTTCCGCGCACGACCCCGAGTCAGACGGTGAACCCGTCCGCCACCGTCAATACCTCGTCGAGGATTTCCAGTCCCTGACGAATCTCGTCCTCGGTCGTCGTCAGTGGCGGTGCGATCTGCAGACGGTTGCCTGCGACGAAGGGCCACAGACCCCGTGACTTCGCCGCGGCGGTGACGGTGCCCATCGCCGCCGCATCCTTGCCCGACGCGGCGAAGGGCACCAGCGGCTCCCGCGTCGCGCCGTCCTTGACCAGCTCGACGGCCCAGAAGAATCCCTTGCCGCGCACCTCACCGACGCTCGGATGCGATTCGGCCAGCTTGGACAGGCCCGCACCGAGTACGTCCTCGCCGACGTGACGCACGTGAGGAAGGATCTTGTCGCGCTCGAACACCCCGATGGATGCGACGCCCGCGGCACACCCGAGGACGTGACCGGAGTAGGTCAAGCCGCCCGGATACGGCTTGTGGTCGAACTGCGAGGCGATCTTCTCCGAGATCACGACCCCGCCGAGGGGCACGTATCCGGAGTTGACGCCCTTGGCGAAGGTGATCAGATCCGGTGTCACATCCCAGGCCTGGCACGCGAACCATTCGCCGATTCGCCCGAACCCGACCATCACTTCGTCGGCGATGTAGACGATCCCGTACTTGTCGCACAGTGCCCGAACGCCGGCCAGATATCCGGGCGGCGGGATCAGCACACCGTTGGTACCGATGACCGATTCGAGGATCAGTCCAGCGATGTTCTGCGAACCTTCGAGCACGATGACCTGTTCGAGGTGTGCCAGTGCTGCGGCTGTCTCGTCCTCGGGAGTCGTTGTGCCCCAGGGCGACCGGTACGGGTACGGCCCGAAAAAGCGTACGACGTCGACGTTGGTCGGCTCGGTGCCCCATCGTCGCGGCTCGCCGGTGAGACCGATAGCGACTCCGGTTCCGCCGTGGTACGAGCGGTAAGCGGCAAGCATCTTCGTGCGTCCGGTGTGCTGGCGCGCCAGCCGCACCGCGTGCTCGACGGCTTCGGCACCGCCCGTCGTGAAGAACACCCGGTTCAGATCACCCGGAGCGCGTTCGGCGATCAGAGCAGCGAGTTCACTGCGCTTGTTGTTGGCCACGGTCGGAGAGATGGTCGTCAGAACCTGGGCCTGTTCGACGATGGCGGCCACCACGTCGGGGTGTTGATGCCCGAGATTGACGTTGACCAACTGGGACGAGAAGTCCAGGTACCGATTGCCCTTGTCGTCCCAGAACCACGACCCCTCGGCACCCTCGACGGTGATCGGGTTCAGTTCGGCCTGCGCCGACCAGGAGTAGAACACGTGATCCATCTACTTGCCGCCTTTCTTCGGTGTGACACTCACCGGAGCGTACGACTGGCCGACGGCAACAGTCCCGTCGCCCGTCACGACGTAGCCGTCACTGATGTGCGAATCTGCGGAATGATGCTCTCTCCGTACGCTTCGAGCGTCGCTGCCTTGGCGTCGTGCTGCAGGTACACCGAGAACTGGTCGACGCCGAGTGTCTCCAGCTCTTTCAGCTTGGCGATGTGATCGGCCGGGGTGCCCAGTAGGCAGAACCTGTCGATCACCTCGTCCGGAACGAATTCTGCGTGCGAGTTTCCGGCTCGACCGTGCTCGTTGTAGTCGTACCCTTTGCGCGCCGCGATGTAGTCGGTGAGTGCCTGCGGAACACCGCCGCCGTTACCGCCGTAGCGTGCGACGATATCGGCGACGTGATTGCCGACCATCCCACCGAACCAACGACATTGGTCGCGGGCATGTTCGAGCCCGGCCTCGGTACCGTCGGTGACGTAGGCGGGAGCTGCCACGCAGATCGAGATCGAATCCGGATCTCGGCCCGCCTGCTCGGCCGCAGAACGCACTCGGCCGATCGTCCACGCAGCGATATCCGGATCTGCCAATTGCAGAATGAATCCGTCCGCTACCTGCCCGGTGAGCTCGAGGGCTTTCGGTCCGTACGCCGCGACCCAGACCTCCAGCGTCGAGTGTTCCGCCCACGGAAACTGCACCGTCGTCTCACCCACTCGGGCGCTGCGCCCGTTGGCCAAATTTCGGATCACCTCGACTGAGTCTCGAAGCGAGGCAAGCGTTGTCGGCTTCCCTCCGAGAGCGCGGACCGCGGAATCACCCCGACCGATGCCGCAGACGGTTCGATTGCCGAACATGTCGTTGAGTGTCGCGAACGTCGACGCGGTCACGGTCCAATCGCGGGTAGCCGGATTGGTGACCATCGGACCCACGGTCACACGCCTGGTCGCGGCCAGAATCTGACTGTAGATGACGTACGGTTCCTGCCACAGCAGATGCGAATCGAACGTCCATACGTGCGAAAACCCATGTGTCTCCGCCTGTCTGGCCAGATCGATCACCCGCGACGCCGGCGGATTGCACTGCAGCACCACCCCGATGTCCATGCTCAGATCAGATTCTGTGACAGGTCGCGGCGAACGAAGCGGCCGTGTCCCGCAGTGCCGGAATAGGAAGCACTGTCGACGATGACGCGCCCGCGAGACATGACGGTGTCCACGTGCCCGTCGATCTCGAAACCCTCGTACGCCGAATAGTCCATGTTCATGTGGTGGGTCTTCTCGACCCCGATGCTGGTGTGCCCGTTCGGGTCGTAGATCACGATGTCGGCATCCGCTCCGGGGCTGATGACGCCCTTTCTCGGATACATACCGAACATCCGGGCCGGGGTGGTGCAACAGACGTCCACCCACTTCTCGAGGGTGATCTTTCCGCTCTTCACACCCTGAAACATCAAATCGATCCGATGCTCCACCGACCCGATTCCGTTGGGAATCTTGGAGAAATCGCCGATTCCCATTTCTTTCTGGTCCTTCATGCAGAACGGGCAGTGGTCGGTACTGACGGTTGCCACGTCACCGGTGCGCAGGTAGCGCCACAATTCGTCCTGATGGCCCTCGGCCCGCGACCGCAGGGGCGTCGAACAGACCCATTTGGCCCCCTCGAAGCCGGGTGCACCGAGTTGTTCTTCGAGCGAGAGATAGAGGTACTGCGGACACGTCTCGGCAAACACGTTCTGCCCGTTGCCCCGAGCCTGCGCAATCTGTTCGAGAGCCTGCTTTGCCGATACGTGCACGACGTACAGCGGCGCTCCGGTGACGTCGGCCAGCATGATCGCTCGATGCGTCGCCTCTTCCTCCAGCTGCCACGGACGCGATGTCCCGTGGAAGTACGGGGCCGTGTCGCCGCGTGCGATGGACTGGGCCACGAGGACATCGATGGCAATCCCGTTCTCCGCGTGCATCATCAACAGCGCACCCGTTTCCGCCGCCGACTGCATGGCTCGCAGGATCTTGCCGTCGTCGGAGTAGAAGACCCCCGGGTACGCCATGAAGAGTTTGAAGCTGGTGACACCCTCGGAGACCAACTCGCTCATGGCTTTCAGCGAATCGTCGGTGACGTCGCCGATGATCTGATGAAACCCGTAATCGATCGCGCACCGACCGGCGGCCTTGTCGTGCCACTGCGCCAGAGTGTCCTGGACGCATTGGCCGGGAGTCTGGATGGCGAAATCCACGATGGTCGTCGTACCACCCCACGCCGCTGCGCGAGTTCCGGTTTCGAAGGTATCGGAGGCGAACGTGCCCCCGAACGGCATCTCCATGTGCGTGTGTCCGTCCACGCCGCCCGGAATCACGTACTTCCCGGTGGCATCGATGACGACGTCCGCCGACGTCTCGAGGTCCGCGGCCAGGGACACCGAGCCGGGCGCCAGCACTGCGACGATGGTCTCACCGTCGATGAGCACATCCAGTTCCTGTGCGCCGGTGGTGGATACGACAGTGCCGCCGTGCACGAAGGTGGTGGCCATCAGGGTTGCACCAGCGGGCCGTAGGCGTCGGGTCTGCGGTCACGGTAGAACGCCCATCGGTCACGAACCACTTTGATCAGGTCCATGTCCAGGTCTCGAACGACGATCTCGGACTTGGAATCCGACGCCACCTCGCCGACGAATTTGCCCTCGGGATCGACGAAATAGCTGGTGCCGTAGAAATCGTCGTCGCCGTACTCGGATTCGATTCCGACGCGGTTGATCGCACCCACGTAGTACTCGTTCGCGACGGCCGAGGCCGGTTGCTCGAGTTTCCACAGATAATTCGACAGACCCCGTGAGGTTGCCGAGGGATTGAAGACGATCTCGGCTCCGGCGAGTCCGAGAGCACGCCAGCCTTCGGGAAAATGCCGGTCGTAACAGATGTAGACGCCGATGCGGCCGACGGCGGTATCGAACACCGGCCACCCCAGGTTGCCGGGACGGAAATAGAACTTCTCCCAGAATCCGTTGACGTGGGGAATGTGATGCTTGCGGTATTTACCGAGATACGTGCCGTCTGCGTCGACCACAGCAGCGGTGTTGTAGAGCAACCCGGGCTGCTCCTGCTCGTAGACGGGCAGGATCATGACGATCCCGAGCTCTTTCGCCAACGCCGCGAACCGGTCGACCGTCGGGCCCGGTACGGATTCTGCGTACTCGTAGAATTTCGCATCCTGGAGCTGGCAGAAGTACGGACCGTAGAAAAGCTCTTGAAAGCAGACAACTTTCGCGCCCTGCTCGGCGGCTGACCGAGCGAACCCCTCGTGTGCCTCGATCATCGATTCTTTGTCACCGGTCCACGTGCTCTGGACCAACGCAGCTCGAACTGTGGACATCATCGGCACTCCATCTCTCGCTGGCTTGCACCCTCAAGGTATTTTGCGCCGTGTTACGGGATCGTTCGTCCGGTTTCGTATGTATTAATCGTGCACAGTTCTCGGTGCACTCACGAGTTCGAGTTGGGCAACAACGCGCGGACGGCATCGATGGTGTCCGCGGTGGCAAGGTTTTTGTCCGGTCGGTATCGCAACACTCGGGCGAAACGCAGCGCTACCCCGCCCGGATAGCGCGAGCTGACCTGCACTCCGTCGAGTTCGATTTCGACTATCAACTCGGGCCGCAGGTACACGGTGTGCTGATCTCGCTCGCGTTCGTGCTTCGGGAATTCCTCCGTCTGCCACTGCAGCAGCACATCGGTCAGGCCTTTGAACGTCTTGCCGACCATGATCGGTTCACCGCCGTCGGGATCGCGGGCCCCCAGATGCAGGTTGGACAGAAAGCCCGTCCGTCGACCGTATCCCCACTCCGCGCCGAGAACAACGAGATCGAGAGTGTGTTCGGGTTTGACCTTCTGCCAACTCTTTCCGCGCCGGCCTGCCGCATACGGGGCGCTCAGGGCCTTGAGCATGACTCCCTCGTGCCCGGCATCGAGCGCAGCATCGAAGTGGGCAGCCGCCCCGTCGGCGTCGGGCCGTACGGCACTCGGAATCCGATGTCCCGGCGCCACCTTGTCGAGCGCTGCGAGACGCTCTTCGAGTGGAGCGTCGAGCAGATCGACGCCGTCGAGATGCAGACAGTCGAAGAAGTAGGGCTGCAGCAACAATTCGTGTGCGCTCTCGGCACCGAACCGGCTCATCGTCTCCTGGAACGGACGCGGCCTGCCACTGTCGTCCAGTGCGAGTGTTTCGCCATCGAGGACCACCGACTCGCAGGGAAGTGCACGGACCAGTTCCACCAGCTCGGGCACACCGGCGGTGATGTCGCGCAGGGTGCGGGTGTAGATGCTCACGTCGGATCCCGAGCGATGCACCTGAATTCGGGCACCGTCCAGCTTGTACTCGACCGTCACGTCCCCCGCCAGCTGCTCCCAGGCACCCCGAAGAGACTCCGCCGGCGACGCCAGCATCGGGCGAACCGGCCGACCGACTTCGAGTCGAAAGGCGTTCAATGCCTCGACACCACCGGTCATGGCGGCGACGGCAGTGGCAGACAATCGACCGGACAGCATGAACGCGCGCCGCACCGACGCCTGCGGCAGAGCTGTGGCAGCGGCGACAGCGTCGACCATGATGCCCTCGAGCGCACCTTGCCTCAGCTCGCCCGTGACCAACCTGATGACGAACGCACGCTCGTCGGCAGTGGTCCGCGAGAACAAGTCCAGCAGCAGGGCAGAACGTCGCGCAGCCGAACCAGCGCCCGACGTCGCCGCCACCTCGGACAACTTCTCGTCCACCTCGGCAACGGTCAGCGTCGACTCCGATGCGGACGGGACATCCAGATCTGCGAGTGTGCGCCAGCCGACCCCGATTCGCCCCTGTGGCAATTCGCCCGACAACCACGACACCGCCGGCGCGATATCAGCCGCCTGAGCCTCGGACAGCACAGCACCGAGCACCTCGATCTTGACCTTGCGCGAACGCGTCGCGGCCACGGCCCGAGAGGTTTCGACAATCCTGGACATCAGCACTCATCGAACATAACCGCACCCACCGACTGGCCTACCCAACCGGGTCATTCCGCAGGCTCCACTCCTGCCTGACATTCAATTGTTACCGCTGTGACTCCAGCGGCCGGTGTTCTTGCTGTTACGTTCGATGTATGCCTGTGACGTCCCGAGCAGGAGTGAAGCCTGCGGAACGACCCGGCGGCCGGCCGGCGACGGGTCAGCTGAATCCCACCACCCGGTCGCCCCAGGCAGCGCGCATGTCTCCGTCGGGATCGTCGACGAGAGTGTCGGACGTATCGATCACCAGAGTCCATCGATTCTTCTCGGTGTACGGGGCCCAGTGCTTGGACGCGTCCAGCGCGGCCGGTACTCCGTACCGCGCGAAGGCCAGCCACCGCCGCTGCATCCGGGCCGACACCGCCATCGCCGGTTTCCGACCCCCCAGCCAGAAGGTGGGATCTCGGTTGAGAGTTCCGAAATTGCCGAACACGTACGGCAGTTCGGTCGCGTGGCCGGCCCCTACTCGCGCGGCCTTGAGCATCGGCGTCGCGTGATCGAAACGGTACATCCAGGTCGGCGAATGTCTACTGTGCCCGTCGGCGATCCACAGACTCGGCATGACGAAGCCTGCATCACGCGAGATCGCCTGCGCCCCAGCGGGTTTGTTCCTGTCCGGGTAGGCGGCCATGATCTCCGCGATGCGCGAGGCGGGCATGTCCGCGTGATCGTGCGCGATGGCCCGGAACATCTCCGAGACGGTGTCGGACGTGATCGGCATCAACGGGGACTTCATGAACCGGAAGATCGAGGGCTCGTCGTGGTTGGTGCCGATGATCAACGGAATTCTGTGCGAGAGACCTTTTTGAAAGGCCGCGACCGGGTAACGGGGCACGATGTCTCCGTCGACGACGGGCGAAAGTCCCAGTGTCCCAGGCACTGTGGTCGGAATCTCGTAGCAGAGGGTGTCCCCCGCGGTGACCAGTCTGCTGAAGTGCATCTCGAGCAACTCGCCGACGTCGTCGCGGTCGACCCCCACGAGCTCGAGGAACCGGGCGGCCACCGCAGCGCCGCGTTCGGGACCGTACACGGACGTGGCCGGGGCACTTTGCACGATCGCTCGATGGAAGAGCCCCTCGGCCTTGGGCGAGGTCATCAGAGTGGTAACCGACGCGCCCCCGGAGGACTCGCCGAAGACGGTGATCTCGTCGGGGTCCCCACCGAAGGCGGAGATGCACTCCCGGACCCAGTGCAGCGCCGCAATCTGGTCGCGCAAGCCGAGATTGGTCTCGAAGACGTGCTCGTCGGTGGAGAAGGACGACAGATCGAGAAAGCCGAATGCGCCGAGACGAAAGTTGATCGAGACCACGACCACGTCGCCGTTCTCGCTCAGATGTCGCCCGTCGTACACCTGTTGCGCGGACGAACCGAGCGAATACGCGCCGCCGTGGATCCACACCAGCACCGGACGCAGTTCGCCGTCCGGCCGTGGTGCCCACACGTTGAGCGACAGGCAATCCTCGGAGATCGACAACGACGGATCGATCGGGACCGGGCTGTCGCGGCCCTGCGGTGCCATCGCACCGAAGTGCAGACCGTCGAGCACGCCGTTCCACGGCTGCAGGGGACGCGGTGCTCGAAACCGCAACTCACCCACCGGCGGCGTCGCGTACGGAATACCCCTCCAGGCGACGGTCGGCGATGCATCGCCCGCAACCGGGTAGCCGAGAACGTCGCCGTACGGCGTGCTCACACGCACGGTGGAGTCGGACGTGGTGTCGTCCATCGCACCTCCCTTCGGGTCGTTGCTCAACGTACCAACTCCATCCCCGACGCCGGCCTCCTCGAAACCCCCGGCAGCGCTCCCATCGAACCGAGGAACGAGTCATGAAGAGAATTGGATCCGCCCTGGCGGCGGTCGTCGGAGTGTGCCTGTTGTCTGCCTGCGGTTCGGGCGGCGGAGGTGACGGACCCATGGCGACGGTCATCACCGACCGCCCTCAGCCGATCACCGCGGTTCCGACCACCGACCGTGGCCTGCCGTCGAGCAGTGTGCCTGCCACGCCGTCCTCCACGACACCGTCCTCCACGACACCGTCCAGCACCACGAAGACCACGCCGAGTGCGGCTGCCCAGCAAGCGAACCCGACGCAATACGCGGGCAAGGCTCCGGGCTGGTACTACTTCACGAGCCCCAGCGGCAAGTTCGAGTGCGGTATAGCCGTACAAGAGACGTCGATCGCCGGTTGCCACGGCTCGCTGCCCGACTCGGCCCCCGAGGTGACCGACAGTGCATCCTCCGACCGGGTGAAACCCAATTCCGTGCAGATCATCGCCGGCTCCCCCGCGAAGTTCGAGAGCCTGGGCGATCCCAAGTTCCACCGATTCGACGGACCCGCGGCGGCACTCCCGTACGGCGAAGAACTCACCGTGGCGGGTAGTGGATCCACCAACGGGCTTCGATGCAGCGTCGACGAGCAGACCGGAGTCACCTGCACCGATCAGGTCGGCCACGGTTTCACCGTCTCGGACGACGATTTCGACCTTCGCTGACGGCGTCGTTCGCGCGGCGAAAGACCAGGCGTAATGTCCCAGGACGGTACGACAATCCCTGCCGTACGGTCTCCCCAGCGGCCGGCGCCCGCGCGCGGCCAGAAGGTGCATCACACATGAATCAGACCTCGGACCGTCACACAGCGAAGGTCATCGGCGTCAGCGTCGCCGCCGCTGTAGGCGGCTTCCTGTTCGGCTTCGACAGTTCGGTCATCAACGGAGCTGTCGATTCGATCGAAGACCACTTCTCTCTCGGCTCGTTCACCACCGGCTTCGTGGTTGCGATCGCCCTGATCGGCTGCGCGATCGGTGCCTGGTTCGCCGGTAGCCTCGCCGATCGCTGGGGCCGCAAGAAGGTGATGCTGCTCGGCTCGGCCCTGTTCGTCATTTCCTCGGTCGGCTCCGGGCTCGCGTTCAGCGTTCCCGATCTCATGCTCTGGCGTGTGCTCGGCGGTCTCGGCATCGGCATCGCGTCGGTCATCGCACCGGCCTACATCGCCGAAATCGCGCCCGCCAAGTGGCGTGGCGCGCTGGCCTCGCTGCAGCAATTGGCGATCACAATCGGTATCTTCGCTGCCCTGCTGTCCGACGCCCTTCTCGCAGGTGCGGCCGACGGAGCCTCCAACGACCTGTGGTTCGGTGTCGAAGCGTGGCGCTGGATGTTCCTCGTCGGTGTGGTCCCCGCTCTGGTCTACGGAATCCTGGCCACCCTGATCCCGGAGTCACCCCGCTACCTGGTGGGTCAGCATCTGGACGAGGAAGCCGCCGCGGTTCTGGCGAACATCACCGGCGAGCTGCATCCCGACGAGCGAGTGCACGAGATCAGGCTGACGCTGCGCAAGGAGGCCCGATCGTCGTTCGCCGACATCCGTGGCCCCAAGTTCGGTCTGCAGCCGATCGTCTGGGTGGGCATCACGATGGCCGTCCTGCAGCAGCTGGTCGGCATCAATGCGATCTTCTACTACTCGACGACGCTGTGGCGGTCGGTCGGGTTCACCGAGGACCAGTCGTTCACCACCTCGGTCATCACCGCGGTCATCAACGTGGCCATGACGTTCGTGGCGATTCTGTTCGTCGATCGCATCGGCAGGCGCAAGCTGCTGATGGCGGGGTCCATCGGAATGTTCGTCGGACTCGTCATGGCGTCCGTCGCCTTCTCGCAGGCGACCGGCAGCGGCGACGAGGTCAGTCTGCCGTCGCCGTGGGGTGCGATCGCGTTGGTCGGGGCGAATCTGTTCGTCATCTTCTTCGCATCGACCTGGGGACCGATCATGTGGGTCATGCTGGGCGAGATGTTCCCCAACCGGATGCGCGCCATGGCTCTCGGCATCGGTACGGCTGCGAACTGGATCGCCAACTTCGCTGTCACGCTTGCTTTCCCACCACTGACGTCGTCCGTCGGACTGTGGGTCATCTACGCCGGCTTCGCGCTCTTCGCTGCGCTGTCGTTCCTCTTCGTCAAGTCCAACATCCGCGAGACCAAGGGCATGGAGCTCGAGGACATGCTGGGCTAGACCCAGGCCGAGGTGAAGGGGCAGTAACACCGGCACATCGTGACCGGTGTTACTGTCACTGACGTTCTGACACGGGGTGTGTCCGCCGATGCGGATGCTGAGATCAAACCCGCCGAACCTGATGCAGGTAATACTGACG
Source organism: Rhodococcoides fascians NBRC 12155 = LMG 3623 (assembly GCF_001894785.1). Lineage (GTDB taxonomy): Bacteria > Actinomycetota > Actinomycetes > Mycobacteriales > Mycobacteriaceae > Rhodococcoides > Rhodococcoides fascians. The sequence continues at coordinate 8,614 of NZ_BCWW01000020.1, read as the reverse complement.
AAGGGATGTCAAGGCGATGACGCCTGTTGTATCTGCGGACCCGGTCCGCTTCACCGATCGACTCTGGGACGCATCCGCGCACATCAGACGCGCGATCGACGATCTCGAATTTCTCTGCCTACTCGGTGCGGGAACCCTTCCACTCGACGCGTTCCGTCGATATCTGGAACAGGATTCGCTGTATCTCGGTGGCTACGTGAAGTCGCTGTCCCTGCTGGCAGCGCACGCGCCGACACCGGTGGCCGGAGCCTTCTGGGCCGGCGCTGCAGCGAGTGCGATGGACGAGGCCGCCTCGCACGAGGCCATGCTCACCGGAGACGTTCTCCCGCCCTCCGCCGAGACGCCGACGCCTTCACCGGCATGCCTCGGCTACACCTCCTACCTGACGGCCGTCGCCGCGACCGAGCCGTATCCCGTTGCGGCGGCTGCTGTTCTGCCGTGCTTCTGGATCTACGCCGACGTCGGCCGCTCGCTCGCCGGAGCGGCGAAAGCCGTGCTGGCACGCGATCCCGGTCATCCCTACGCACAGTGGGTGGCCAACTACGACGCACCCGAATTCCATGCCATCGTCGATGCCGCAAAGGGCTTCGTCGACGACGCGGCCGACTCTGCGACGGAACTGCAGCGTGAGCAGATGATCGACGCCTTCGTCGTTGCGTCGAGGTACGAATTGATGTTCTGGGACAGCGCATTACACCCCACTCCGTGGCCATCGACCGAGAGCGCGGTGCACGCATGAGAACGTCTCGATTGCTCACGGTGATGGTGGCGACGGTCCTCGCAACCACGGTGATGGCCGGCTGCTCGCAGTCGACGGATTCCGACACCATCCGTTTCGCCCTCGACTGGACTCCCAACACCAATCACACCGGCCTCTACGTCGCCCTTCAGGAGGGCTACTTCGCCGACGCCGGGCTCGATGTGGAAGTACTGCCGTACAACAACACGGCCGCAGACACGCTCGTCGATGCAGGCAACGCCGAATTCGGTATCAGCACCCAGAGTTCGACGGTCTTCGCCAGATCGGCCGGCGCCCGGACCGTGTCCGTCCTCGCACCACTGCAGCACTGGGCCACCGGCATCGGAGTGCGTGCGGATCGGGACGACATCGCGAGCCCACGCGCACTCGACGGCAAGGTCTACGCCGGTTTCGGTGAATCCGGCGAGCAGGCCGGGCTCCGGCAGGTCATCGAGAACGACGGTGGCACAGGCGAATACGAGACCGTCGTGCTCGGCACATCGGCCTACGAGGCGGTGTACTCCGGCACTGCCGACTTCACCGTGTCCTACCTCGCGTGGGAGGGCATCGAGGCAGAGCACAGCGGAACGCCGATGAAGTACTTCGATTACACCGATTACGGGTTCCCCGACGCCTACGCCATCACCATCAGCGGAAACGAGCCGTGGCTGGCTGCGCATCCGGACGAGGCGAAGAAGTTCGTGCAGGCGCTGCAGCGTGGCTACCAACTCGCAGCGGACGATCCGGACAAGGCGGCTCAGGATCTGATCGACGCCAATCCCGGTACGTTCACCGACGAATCGTTGGTGTTCGAGAGTCAGAAGATGCTCGCAGAGAAGTACATGAAGGATTCCGCGGGCGAGGTCGGACGACAGAGCATCGAGACGTGGACCGCGTACTCGAAGTTTCTCTACGACAGCGGGGTACTCACCGATCAGAACGGTGCACCGCTGAGCGCCGAACCGGACTGGTCCACCTATTTCACCGATGACTACCTCGGCGATCGATGAGCCGGTGACCGCTGAGCGAGATACGTTCTCGCTCAGCGGTGTCCGAGCTTCGTTGCGGTGGGCATGGCCCGCGGTGACCGTCGTCGTCCTGTCGATCGCGGTGTGGCAGATCTATGTCGAGGTCAGCGGCATCAGGCCACAGGTACTGCCCTCCCCCGGCCGCGTTCTCACGCAGGGCTGGGCCCAACGCGAGGCGATTGCCGAGAATGCCGCAGCGACACTGCAGGTGACACTCGTCGGTTTCGCAGTCTCTCTCGTGCTGGCCTGGCTGCTCGCCATCGCCGTGGACTTCTCGCCGTGGCTGCGCCGCGCGTTCGTACCCTTGTTCGTCGTCTCGCAGACACTGCCGATCATCGCCATCGCACCGCTGCTCATCATCTGGTTCGGGTTCGGACTGTTACCGAAGATTCTCGTGATCGCACTGGCGACGTTCTTTCCCATGGCCATCGGGCTCATCGAGGGGTTCGCCGCCGCAGATCGCGACGCGCGAGCCCTCCTGGCCACCATGGGGGCCGGCCGCTGGCAGCAGTTCCGCTACGTACGGCTGCCGTCGGCACTTCCTCGATTCTTCACCTCGCTTCGCATCGGCATCACCTACGCCGTCGTCGGTGCGATCTTTGCCGAATACGCAGGAGCCACCGCAGGACTCGGTATCTACATGAGTCAGCAGAAGAATTCGTTCCGTACCGATTTGGTACTTGCAGCCGTTGCCGTCACCGCGGTGATCAGCGTGCTCCTGTTCGTCTCGACGTTCGTGGTCGAACGCGTCGTCGCCCCGTGGGCACGTCAGGGCTCGGCGGGCCACAATGTCTGATGTCGAGCCCACAATGTCTGACGTAGAGCACAGCATCGACATCTCGGCTCTGAGAAAATCGTTCGGCGGAAAACCGGTACTCGACGACGTGTCGTTCGGAGTCCGGCCCGGTGAATTCGTGTCGATCATCGGTCCGAGCGGGTCGGGCAAGAGCACGGTGTTCAACATGCTCGCCGGCCTCGATACACCCGATTCGGGCTCGGTCCGAGTCCCGCCGTGCGCGTACATGCCGCAGAAGGACCTGCTGTTCCCGTGGCGATCGGTGCTCGACAACACCTCGCTCGGCCTCGAAGTACAAGGCGTCGCCAAGAAGGAGGCACGAGCGCGGGCACGCGAGTTGTTCCCGGTGTTCGGTCTCGACGGGTACGAGTCCGCTCGCCCGTCCGAACTGTCCGGTGGCATGCGGCAACGAGCAGCACTGCTGCGCACCGTGGTGCAGGGACGGTCGGTGTTGCTGTTGGACGAGCCCTTCGGGGCATTGGACTCGTTGACCCGTAGTGACATGCAGGCCTGGCTGCAGCAGGTCTGGTCGGAGTTCAGGTGGACGGTGCTGATGATCACCCACGACATCCGCGAGGCGGTCTACCTGTCCGATCGGGTGGTGGTCCTCTCGCCACGACCCGCCCACGTTCGACGGCAGGTCGACGTACCGCTGCCTCGACCCCGGGAGCTCGAGATCGTCACGACGCCGCAGTTCGCCGCTGTCGAGAAGCAGTTGATGGATGTTCTGTCGAGCACGCCGAACCATTGACCTAGCCGACGCAGGGCTCAGTCGACGCAGGGGATGCCGCCGTTGCTGTGCACACCCTGGTCCGGGGCGGCCGGTAGGTCGTGGGACGGCTCGGGTACGGCTACCTCGAGCGGTGGTGGTGCCGGATCCGATGTCGGATCGAGGGCTGCGGGTGTCGGCTGCGCAGGACCGATCAATCGCGCTGCCTCGGCTCTGATGGCGTCGACGTCGACGAGATTGACGTCCTGACCGTCGACGGTGTCGTAGCCCGTGATCGGCAGCGTGTAGAAGTCGATATCACCCTTCATGACGGCACCGGCTCCCCCGGCCAGGCCGATCGGGTCGAGGCCCGCGTCGATGACGATGTCGTTCTTGGTACCCGCGATCAGCGCACGCAATTCGCTGATGTTCGCCAGCACGCCGGATGCGCTGAGCTTGGCCATCACCCCGGCCACGAACGCCTGCTGCCGCTTGGTTCTGTCGAGGTCACCGTTGTCGAGTCCGTGCCGTTGACGCACGAAGGACAACGCCTGAGTCGCGCTCAACTCTTGCGCACCCGCGGGGAAGTCCGCACCCGAGTACGTATCGTGCACCGGGTTGTTCAGGCAGACCTGGATCGGGCCGACTGCCGTCGCCACGTCGTAGAATCCTAGAAGATTGACTTCCGCGAAATGATCGATGGGCACATCGAGGAGATCGCGAACGGCCATCAGTGTCGAGCGGCGCCCCGCCTCGCGTGCTCGACGCTCACGCTCGGCCGCGTCGGTGACACCCTCGTCGAGCAATTGGGTGTCGGCATCGGCCTTGGCGAGCCCGTAGGCCTCCTTGATCTTGCGCTTGCCGTACCCGGGAACGTCGACGTAGTCGTCGCGCGGTATCGACAGCGCTGTCGCTCGTCCACCGCCGGCCGGAAGATGCACCAGCAGAAGCGTATTGGTGTTGTATCCCCCGACGTCGCTGTCACCGGCATGCAGGGTGTCGGTGACGAACGCGGCCGGCAGATCGTTGCCGTCCATGTCCTTACGACTGTCGAGCCCGATCAGCAGAATGTTGGTGTCGGCACCGTTGACATCCGGATCGTTGTTCGCGATACCGTCGAGCGCATCGGAGGTGGTCAGTCCGGTGGTTGCCTCCCGGTACACCGCGAATCCGACGCCACTGACTGCGACGGACGCCACCGCCGCCGTCGCGACGAGCACCCGGCCGATCCGCAGCGCAACAGCGTGGTCGCCGGACGGACGCGCCAACCGGTGGCGTCCTGGTCCACGTTCGATGCCGCTACCAGGGCCGTTCGGTTGCACCCTGACAGGCTACTCGGCTCTCACACGGGCGAGATCGTGCCCAGACGCCGCGCGAGCTCGTCGACGGCCGAGAATGCCGCGTCGAGGCTGGCCCGAGCCTGCGGAATCTTCGGTGCCAGACCGGCAACCCGCTCGGCAAGGGTCAGGTCGATCGGGACGAAATGCACGTCCATGCCCAGTGCAGCGCCGAGAACCTGCCGCAGCTGCCCCGTGGTGTGGTCGATCGACGCTGCCTCCGAGCCCGGGGTGTACTCGTTCCCCCGACTGGTGACCACAACCGCAGGCTTGCCGACGAGTGGTGCTGTGTCGCCGTCGAACGGCACCGTGATTCCGGGAACGTGCACGTAGTCGATCCACGCCTTCAGCGTCGACGGGATCGACCAGTTGTACATCGGCGCACCGATCAGTACGACGTCCGCGGAGATCAGTTCCTCGATCAGCTCGACCTGAAGAGCCTCGGCTGCCGCGTCCACGGTCTCGTCGGCAGTCCGCAGGTGCGGTGCCCAATGCAGTGCCGAGGTCGGCAGATGTGGCAATGCATTGACGTGCAGATCACGGCGAATCACCGAATGATCGGTTCCGATGGTGTGCCACGCGTCCGAGAAGTGGGCTGTCACCCGACGGCTGATCGAACGGGACAGGTCGGCAGACGAATCCAGGTGCAACAACTGCGGCACTGAAACACTCCTCGGATGGTGGGTGTCCCGAGCCTAGGCGAACCGGACGCTCCTATCCTGGTCGGATGGACTTCCGATTCGTCACCCGCGCGCTGAGTTCGCGCTCCGCCGCACGAATCACGACGGCACTGCACGAGAACACGGACACGGACGTCGATGTCCGTCTCGGCGGAGTGTCGGTGGACCTGGACGACCCCGCGCGCGCTGCGGTGCTCGAACTGCTCACCCAGCTGGCCACCGCCAGGGCTGTGGCCATCGGAACCGTCGAAGAACTGCTGACGACCTCGCAAGCGGCAGAGGTACTCGGTGTCTCCGACACCTACGTCCGGCGCTTGGCAGACGCCGGAGACCTACCGATCGAAATGCGAGGCACCCACCGACGCTTCCGGCTGGAAGACCTTCTGCGACACCGTGATCGATTTCGCTGACGGGCTGCGGCGGCCGATCAGCCGGCCTCGCGCTCGAACTGCTCGGACTGCAATGTCATGAGGTCACGAAACGCGTGGCCGGCTGCACGCCACAGCTGTTCCGCATCGATGTAGTCCACGCCGCGAAGGTCGACGTCTCCCAGATACGCCCCGACGTCGACCGACAGCATCCCGATCACCGACGACACCTCTGCATCGAGGTACGTCACCCGCGTGTTCTGGAGTTCTCGAAACTGCGTCGAGAAGAACTCCGCCGGAATTCTCCGATCGACGAACTGTGCGATGAGAAAAAGGAAGCGGGACGAATGAGCGGATGCCGCTCGGTATGACTGCTCCATGGTGAATACCTCTCCCCACGGTCGACAGCACCCCTCGCACTGTCGACCGTCGAGCTCGCTGAGACCCGAAACCCGATGCACAGACGGACTCTCGAGCATCGATTCGACCCAGCGATTGAAACAGGGAGCTCGTCGTACAAGCGCCAGGTTAATCAGACACTTCGACGGTTTCCGCACGTTGCGCGAAGTTGGTGAAAGCTCACAAAATCACCGCGTTCACCTGCTAGTTCTTACTGAAAGGAACCGAGAGGGGCGCGATCAGGAGTGTCCAACTGCCAGAACTGCCAGCCGTCCCGCTCCTCGACATCTCCACTGATGTGCGTGGCGACGGCACTGGCGGCAACGGACGGGTTGTCGAAGCGTCGACCCTCCATCGGCCCGGCCGTGATTTCCAGGCGCTGAGTGTGCGGGTCGAATCGCCCGCTGAGCCGGTATCCCTCGCAATCGGCCACCACCCGTACCCGGTTGTCGATCACTTCCTCTTCGACGACGACCTTGGACTTCCGCGTTGCTTTGACCCTGGGCGTGCGAACCCACGTCTGCTCGGGTCCGACGTCGACGGACGTGTCCAAGGTGGCGCTCAGTCCCAGCAGTTCCCAGCGCTCACTGCCGTGAGCCACCCTGTCGACTGCAATGGCGTGATGCCCGGTTCGCGTCCGCAGCGGCGAATCCTGTACCCACAGATCCACTTCACCGCGAATGTCCGACGCCATCTCCTCGGAGGACACCATGTAGAATCGCGGTTCCTCGGTTGCCAGGTCCACGAACACCCAGTACGACGACCCCGTGTCGTCGCTCTCGAGCGACTCGTCCTGCCTGCGGGCCTTCCAGTCGCCCGTGACCTTCGATCGCACCCGCACGATGCACGAGGACTTACCGTCCATCGACCAGACCTGAACGGGATTGCGACGCGAGGTGGTCAGACGCTCCGCGCGTCCACCGCGCTGCGCGACGGTTCTGATGAAAGCCTTGATTCCCCGGTCGGATGTGTCTTCCACGGTTTGCCGCCTTAAGCCTCGAGCGCCCCGTACTTATGAAGAGAGGTGTTGCGACGGGTGGCGCTCGCACGACTCGGTTTCCCTCAGCCTACTGCGTCGATGCGTGCTCGAGTAACTACCGAACGATCGCCGTTCGGCTGCCGGTTACCGTGGAGACATCGAACACTGCCAGGAGGTACCGCAATGCCGGTGACGATCACCCATGACACCGCTGCCCACCGATTCGAGATTCACGTCGACTCCGAGCCGGCCGGGTACTCCGAGTACTTCGAGTCGAACGGCGTCCGAACCTTCCACCACACCGTGACACTGCCTCGGTTCCGCGGCCGAGGGCTGGCCGCCGCGCTCACCGAATACGCCCTCCACGACACCAGCACGCAGGGCCTCCAAGTGGTCCCTGCGTGCTGGTTCGTGCGCGACTTCATCGACGCAGCCGGCGATCGATATTCACATCTGGTCAAACGATGACCGGTCAGCGATTTACCGAGACGAATCCGGACCCGATACCGGATTCAGAACTGTCACCGTTTCCGGGTGTTCCCTCGTCGTTCCCGGTGGTTTTCCCGACCGATTCCTGAACGGGTTCGATTCGTTCTTGTGCCGCAACACTTTCCGCAGCCCGCTCGGCTGCTACGCGACGCCGTTCGTAGTTCTCGACACCCCGGGCAACCCGTTGTCGATGTTCACTCGAGACATGTTCGTAGTACATCTGTTCTCCTACAGAAAGAATGGACGCCTCACACGGAGCACAGCCGTGCGGCGCAAAATAGTCGACGCGTCGTTGTCGAGGCTCATCGGCCTCGATCCGCGAAAGCTCTACTCAGAGAGCGTGATCGGCAATAGCCGCGGATCGCGTGTAGACGACGCCCCGGCCTGCGAGCTCGAAATTTGCTGCCATTGTCCACCTCCACGATCGATGCGATGTACCCGTACGACGATCATGCACTGCCGAGGCATCGAACTCCACTGATTAAATTCGGCGCTCGAGAATTGTTGTGCAGCTGGGCGTTCCAGGGGCACACGCGAACGAGTGGTGGAGTGCGGCCCAACTACTTCGATTCGATCGGCCGGTAGACCTTCCCGGTGTACGCGAACGCGCGCGCGTTTGTCAGGTACGCGCGTTCCGGTGTCGCTGTTCTGCTCGCGTGTGGCGAACGCGCTCGCGTGTGCGAACGGGGTGGGGTGGCGTCTCAGCGGCCGACACGGCTGGGGATCACCGATCCCCTTTGTCTGCGCGATGCGCTCGCGTATGCAACGGGGGGTGGGTGTTGCGCGTGAGCGTCCGGCACTGTCGGAGGCGACGTGGTGCCGGCACCTCTGGTGCTATGCGAACGCGCGCGCGTTTGTCGGGTGCGTGCAGTCTGGTGTCGCTGTTCTGCTCGCGTGTGGCGAACGCGCGCGCGTTCGCGGCCCTGGGGCGAGGGGGCGGGCGGTCCGTATGGCGATGATGGGACTGGGGGTGCAGGTGTCGATGCCTGCGCATTCCGGCGCCTACGCATTCCGCTTGACCGCCTGAATCCTGTTGCGGCTGTGCATGGTTTCGAATGCAAAATGCCCCTGACCACGGGTGGTCAGGGGC
>NZ_BCWW01000019.1 GCF_001894785.1 Rhodococcoides fascians NBRC 12155 = LMG 3623 | reverse complement strand
AGCAAACAACTCTTCAACTGGTCCAGTTCCGACGAGATACCTCAGGTCGTGAAGTTGTGCCGAGGGCCAGGGCGTCCACTTTTCTGCATACACCCTGGTGGGGGCGTCAGCTGGGCGTACCGCGCCTTGGGAAGCATCGTGCAGCGCCCAATATTCGCTATTCAGCAAACCGTCGACGGCGAACGTCCGCGTACGGTCCGCGAAATGGCCGGCGAGTATGCCGACCTCGTCCAGTCAGTCCAGCCCGATGGGCCCTACGACCTGCTGGGATGGTCCTTCGGTGGTGTCGTCGCCCACCAGATGGCTACCGTGCTGGAACGGAGAGGGGCGCACGTACGTCGGCTAATACTGTTGGACGCAGCTCTAGTAGAACCCGGTACGACACGCTCGCCAGACGCGGATTTCAATGAGACCGACGTCCTGCGGCATTTCGTGTCCAAGAACGTCGACCTGCCCGATCTGAAAGAATTGACCTCTTACGAGCAGGCCACGGAATGGCTGGAAACTCATTCGTCACTCGGCGCAGCTATTCCGCCAGCTTGGATGATCAGCCACGTCGTTCGCAATCTCCGATTCAATTCTGACCTCTGGCACGGCCACACACCGGACCTATTCGGGGGCGGCGCTGTGGTGTTCCAGGGAAGCGATCACGAACGCGATCCAGGTTATTCAAGAGACTGGACACGTTTTATCGCTCGTCCAGTCACGGAGATCGCAGTGGAGTGCGAACACAACGACATGTTGAGTCCCGATGCGTTGGACGCCTACGGCGACCGGCTGCGTGCAGAACTGGAAGGCGACGATTATGAGTAAACCAGGCGAGTTTCCTTATGAGGCAGGTATTCATCCCAAGGGCTATGTGTCTAGGCCATGGACGATCAGGCAATTGGCTGGGCTTGGCGACGGCGTAGACACCAATAGGCGGTTCCATTATCTCCTCGACCAAGGCGAGACAGGTCTTTCGTTGGCTTTCGACCTGCCCACCCAGCTCGGACTCGACCCGGACGATCCAACGGCTGCCGGTGAGGTCGGTCGCGCCGGGGTCTCGGTGTCCACCGTCGACGACTTGGCCGCAGTGTTCGACGGAATACCGCTGGATCAGGTGTCAGTCTCTTTCACCATCAATGCGACCGCACCGATGATCTTGGCCCTATGGATCGTGGTTGCCGAAGAATCAGGCGTCAACCCTGCGCTATTACGTGGCACTTTGCAGAACGAAATGCTGAAAGAGCACGCGGCTCGCAAGGCGTTCGTGTTCGACTTGGACGACAGCTTCCGCTTCTCGTTAGACGTTATCGAGTACTGCATACGCAACTTGCCCAAGGTCAATCCGGTATCGATCTCGGGTGGACACGCCCGTGAAGCCGGTGCGAGCCGAGCAATGGAAGTGGCGCTCGGCATCGCTGATGCGGAGACGTACTTGCAAGGGATGCTGGAGCGGGGGTTTACCGTCGACGAGGTCGCACCCCGGCTCAGCTTCATCTTTGGGACCCATATGGAGGTTCTTGCCGAGGCGGCCAAGTTCCGTGTCCTACGCAGGATGTATGCCCGCCGCATGGTGGACCTCTTCGGCGCTGCTGACGCGAAGTCGAGCCGCATGCGTGTTCAGGTCAATACTTTCGGCTCCGCTCTCGCCGCCTCCGAACCGCTCAACAACATCGCGCGTACGACCATTCAGGCCGTAGCGGCCGTCCTCGGCGGGGTGCAGTCTCTGCATGTGTGCGGCTTCGACGAGGCCGAACAAACGCCTGGGCAGCTATCGGCACGCATTGCGCTGAGGATTCAGCAGATCATCTTGAAGGAAACCGATCTAGCCAGATACGTCGACCCCCTCGGCGGGTCCGAGGCAATAGCTCGCATCGCCGATGAAATCGAAGCAGAGGCTACGGGGTGGCTAGATGACATCGCTGCCCATGGTGGCTTGTTGGACTGTCTGCGCAGTGGCTGGCTGGAATCGCGCATTGACGACATGGCCTACGCCACCCGCGGCCCCGTCGTCGGCGTCGTCGAAGCCGAGAGTTCCGAAGAAGAGGAGTGGCTCACTGAAAGGCAACTGCGTTCGGGTGTCGTACCGGGCCGCCGCCGTCCCTTCGAGCGCGGGGTTTGTAGCGCAGAACTACGTGCTGTGACCGATGACGTGGCCGCGGGCCGCAATGTCATGAATTCGATGATCGCAGCAGCACGGGCTCGGGCCAGCATCGGCCAAATGCAACGGGCGGTGGCAGAAGGGCTCGAATCGAAATGACCGCATCTAACCGGAGCAGCAGCAGTCCGGGTCAATCCCGTACCCAAACACACTCAAGGGTGCAGCCAACTGACCACTCGGATGGGGAGCAGAGAAATATGAGCAAACAACGGATGGCTACCACTATTACGAGTTTCTGGGAACGGGCTCTCGGCGAAGAAAATCTCACGCTCGATGACAATTTCTTCGATTTGGGCGGTGATTCGCTCACGGCCGCGAAAATCCTTGCCCTTATCCAGCGGGAGTATGGGCTGCAAGCGGAATTGCATCTAATTTTTAACAACCCCACCATCGAAGAATTCGTGGAGGCCGTTGATGAAGAACTAGCAGGGGTAGCGCCGCGGGGAGAAGATGCATGACCGCCCCAAAATTCAAGTCACTGTGGGGAGGTCCGGCGACACCCGATTGTCACTTAACTGGATTTGTTCGCCGTGTCACCCACGATCCGGGGCGTACGGCTGTAGTCGACGCCGATCGTTCGTACACCTACGGAGAACTGGCAGCTTGGGCGCAAACGGTGTCGTCCAACTTGACGCTGGCCGGCGTGAACGTAGGAGACCGGGTTGCGGTATCGCTTCCGCGAGGCGCGGGTGCAGTCGCTGCATTACTCGGGGTGCTGCTGCATGGAGCGACGTACGTCCCGTTGGACCCCGAGTACCCCGTGGAACGGATTCAGTTCATGGTGGATGACTGCGCACCTCGCGCCCTAATCGCCACCACGCGATCACGTGTGAACCACCACGCCCCGCTGGTCGACATCGGGCTGCCCCCCGGAGTAACCCAACCGATCGACCTGCGCGCCGTCGCGTGCGATGCCGCACTTCCGGTCTACATCATCTACACATCCGGATCGACCGGCTGGCCGAAGGGCGTAGCGCTGAACCATCTCTGCATCGACACAATGGTCGATTGGCAAACATCCCACTCACCCCACCCCGAACTACGCACCGCACAGTTCGCCCCGCTAAATTTCGACGTCTCGTTCCAGGAGATATTGGGCACGCTGTGCGGCGGCGGCACGCTTGCGATCATGCCGGAGAAGCTACGCCGTGAACCAGCCCAATTGCTTCGATGGCTCTCCGATCAACGAATCGAGCGGCTGTTCGTCCCATTCGTTGCGTTGCAGATGCTGGCAGTGACGGCCCAGCGGGACATGCTGGCGCAACTGTGCTTGGTCGAGGTAAATACCGCCGGTGAGCAAGTAGTGTGCTCGGAAGATATTCGCGCAATGTTCGCATGTATGCCCGGCTGCCGGCTGGTCAACCACTACGGACAAAGCGAATCCGCCATGGTGACCTCGCACATCCTGGGGCCCGATCCGTATGCCTGGCCCAATCTGCCACCAATCGGCGAACCCCTGCCGGGATGCGAACTACTCATCGCGCCGGAAGTTCCAGAAACTCCGAACATCGGAGAGCTTCTCGTATCCGGAAATCCATTGTCGGATGGATATCTGGGGCGTCCCGAGCTGACAGTGGAGCGCTACGTCAGCATCCTTCCCTCACCAGCCGGTAACACCCGAGCCTTCCGTACCGGTGACCTGGTGGAGCTGACAGACAGCGGCTTGCGCTTCCTATCCCGAATGGACAGCCAGATCAAAGTGCGGGGAATCCGCGTTGATCTCCTAGAAATCGATGCGCAGTTGCTAACAGCTCCCGACTTCGCTGCAGCGGCGACGGTCATGGTGGTGACTAAGTCCGGCCATGCCAGCCTGCGCGCCGCAGTAGTCCTTCGTGAGGGCTGCACCGGCCCAGTCGAGGCCAACGCTCTTAAGCGACTACGCAAGGTACTGCCCGAGGTTTCGGTCCCTGTTTCGGTGACGGAACTGCCCGAACTGCCCAGGACCCCCAGCGGGAAGGTTAATCGTGAGAGAGTCGCTGAGCTCATCGCAGATGACTGCCGGCGGCGTCGCCGACACAGTCAGGGCGGTGACGAATGACCACAATCCTGCACGATAGGCCCGCCGATGCGGGCCAATACGCACTCTGGGCCGAAGCCACGATTGATCCCTCGATTAGTGGCGGCGGATATTTCGTGGCGACCTTTCGCGGTGTACTTGACGAGCATCACCTCGAGGCCGCTGCGCGCGCCGTGCTTGAACGACACGAGCCGCTGCGGTCGGTGCTGCGGCTTGTGCGGGGACAGTTGCGCCAGTGCGTCCTGCCGGCACTTGAGGCATGTTCTTTCGAGCGCGCCACTATCCCATGCGAAGACGGCTCCGAGTCGGCGGCGGTCCGAGAATGGTGCAAGCAGCGCGAACAGGACAAGCGCTGGGACCTAGCCACCGAGGCACCAATTCGTTTCCAACTTCTAACCCATGCTCCCAACCGCTGCTCGATGGTCTTCGAGGCTCATCACGCCGGCTTTGACGGGCGCAGCAAGTTTATTGTCGCCCGCGATTTCTCGAACTATCTGGGGAAACTGAGAATCGGCCATCAAGTGAATCCGACGCCGCTGGCCGCGCCCAGTACGCCCGTTGCCACGGAGGCAGTCACCGCGGAGGCCATCGAATTTTGGCGTACTGCTATCGACAAACGGATGCCCTTGACACTTCCCGAGGGCGGCCGTCTGGGGCAGCGGTCCATTGCTGCCTCGCCGACAATCGAACTGGAGCCCTCAGCGGTTGCCGCCCTTCGCGCGATCGCTCAAAACCTGCAGGTGAGCACATTCACGATGCTTTTCGCAGCGCTCACTCGACAAATGACGGCTTACGACAACATTGATCCGGTGTTGTCTGTGGCTTCGGACGTCAGTGACGAACACACCGGACATGTCGCCGGCTTGCAAACCAACGTGGTCCCCGTATCCATCGAAACCTCCCGCCAGATGGCGACGGAAAAATCCGTTGCCTCGGCCCGCCGGGCGCTCACACACTTGGCTCGCTATCGCCGCGTCCCGTTCGTGGACCTGGTGTCCGGTGTGCCCGGCAGACCCCTCGCTCGGCTCAGTACTGAGCTCGGCCTGTCATTTCCCCGTCCGCCAGCCCAACTTGACCTGGAAATCCCCGGCCTACGTTCGGAGTGGGAGTTTTTCACGCCAAACACAAACGCTGCTTTGGCCAGAACGCTGCAGATCCGTGCGCACTGGCCGCAGTGCCGGGTGCGGCTCGACTATCGCCAGGATCTGATGGGTGCAGCGGAAGCAGAAATATTTCTTGCCGATTTTCGCACTGCTGTCACAGATCTCGCTTCAGACCGAGAAACATCCTTGGTCAGCTCTACGAGCAAAGTCCGGCCCCGAGCAGCCGGCGCGGGGACCCCGTACATCTGTGCTGGCGTCCGCGCGGGGACACTATGTAACGACGACGCTCCCCACCCTCCGCGCTTGATGCCATCGGACGGTGTGAGATTCACCGTGCGTGGCCGGTCGGAACAGTTACTGCCCTGTTGTATAGCGGGCACGATCTGGGTTCATCTCGCCGACGGCCGCGAGGTTTGCACCGACGACTGTGGGTACGTCGCGGCAGACGGCGAGATGCGACACCTAGGACCTCGGGAGGGTCGGTGGATCCGCACCCGAAGCCTCATTGATGCCTCCGCAGTCGCCCGCGTCGCCCGAACCCACACTTGGGTACGAGAGGCGGAAGTGCAGCTGGTGAGGGGCCGTACCGACACCGCGGTGCTCAGTGTGTCTGGACCAACTCGCAATGTCCCGAGCGCACGAGAAATCCGAGCACATCTGCGGACTTTTCTGCACGCCAGTGATCTGCCTGGACGTATCAAAATCACCTGTACCGACACCCTACCGACGAACAAGGATGACAATGAACGAACTCTCTGAAGCTGTAATCGCGGGTGCCTCTCCGGACGTACTTGAGAGCCTTCCCGTCCCACCTGAATACAACGCCGCCTACCTAGATGTAGAAGACATCCAGATTTTCGCCGGCGTCGAGGACAAAGACGTTCGAAAGTCGATTCACCTCGGCAGTGTGCCCATGCCGGAACTTGCTCCTGATGAGGTGTTGGTCGCTGTTATGGCAGCGGCGATGAACTACAACACAATCTGGTCCGCTACCTTCGAGCCGATCCCCACTTTCAACTTCCTGCGGCACTACGCAAAACAGGGCGGCTGGGCCTCTCGTCACGACCAGCCGTACCACGTACTGGGGTCGGACGCAGCCGGGGTGATCGTGCGCGTCGGGGCCGGTGTGCGCAAGTGGAAGGTCGGGGACCATGTCGCCGTAGGGACGGCTCATGTCGATGACCAGGAACCGCTCACCCATCACGACGGCATGCTCGGCCACGAGCAGCGAGCATGGGGGTTTGAGACAAACTTCGGAGGCCTCGCTGACTATGCGGTCGTCCGCGCGAGTCAATTACTACCCAAGGCAGCGCACCTCACCTGGGAAGAGGCTGCCAGCAACCCATTGTGCGCGGGAACGGCCTACCGGATGCTCGTCAGCGAGCGCGGTGCCAACATGCGTCAAGGCGATGTAGTCCTCATTTGGGGCGCGGCGGGTGGCCTCGGTGGCTACGCCGTGCAATTCGTCCGCAACGGCGGCGGCATACCAATCGGCATAGTCAGCTCGGACGCAAAAGCCGAGGTCGCCCGCAAGCTTGGCTGTGAGCTGGTCATCGATCGGCGCGAGATCGGTGAGATTTCCGCTGACCCGGACGCCACCGTCGCGGCAGGAAAACTGCTGGGCAAGATCATCAGGCGAGAGATCGGAGAGGATCCGAACATCGTCTTCGAGCACGTTGGCCGCGAGACCTTCGGCCTCTCGGTATTCGTGGCCCGCCGCGGCGGCACAATCGTCACCTGTGGATCGAGCACGGGTTACCAACACACGTTCGACAACCGCTACTTGTGGATGCGCCTGAAAAGAATAGTAGGCAGCCACGGGGCGAATTTGTACGAGCAGTGGCAGACGAACCGCCTCATCCAGCGCGGCCAAGTGCAACCTATGTTGTCTGAAGTGCACCCGTTTCAAGAGACACCAGAAGCCGCACGCAGGATTCAACTAAACGAGCACCTCGGCAAAGTTGGCATACTTTGCCTAGCACCCTCGAGTGGGCTCGGTGTCACCGACGTCGACCTGCGTTCCCGGATCGGCGAGGCGCGGATCACACCGCTGGTGACGGCATGACAGCTCCGAACCCGAGCTTCGACGCAGGAAAGGCCGAAGGCCGCGTGCATCGTGTCCGAGTGGTGGTTGCCAAACCTGGGCTGGATGGCCACGATCGCGGTGCCAAAGTGGTGGCGCGCGCACTTCGTGATGCCGGCATGGAAGTTATCTACACCGGATTGCGTCAGACACCCGAGCAAATCGTCCGCACCACTTTGGAAGAGGGTGCCGACGCTGTCGGTCTGTCACTGCTATCGGGCGCTCACATGGAACTGGTACCCCGCGTAATCGAGCTGTTGGCCGAGAATAACGCGATGGAGATACCCATCTTCTGTGGCGGCGTCATTCCACCTGGAGACGCACGCAAGCTCGCTGAAATGGGAGTGCTCCGGGTCTTTACCTCTCGGGATTCCCTTCAGGAGATCACCCGTTGGGCACAAACGAACCTACATCCGCTCAAGGAGACGGAGTGACGAGGCACCAGAACTGTCAGACCTTGGAGTCTGCACGGCAAGGCAATATCAGGGCGCTGGCGCAACTAATGACTCGCGCGGAGAACTACGCCATCACTGAGGTTGACGTCATCTCTCCGGCTGCACCGGACCACCCCCGAACCGCCTGTACGGTGATTGGCTTGACAGGTCCTCCTGGTGTCGGAAAGTCGACGTTGATTTCATGTCTTATCGCCGAGTACCGCAAGCGGGGTCAGCGCGTGGCAGTGCTCTGCTTTGATCCGTCATCGCCGATAACCGGCGGTGCGCTCCTCGGTGACCGCATCCGTATGCAGGAGCACTCAGATGATCCCGGAGTTTTCATTCGGTCAGTGTCCAGTCGTGGCCATCTCGGAGGACTTTCGGCCACGGCCAGGACAATGATCGCGATCCTGTCTGAGATCGAATTTGACAGGATCTTGATCGAGACGGTCGGAACCGGGCAGTCAGAGGTGGAAATCGCATCAATCGCGGACGACACCATCGTTGTTCTAGCGCCTGGAGCAGGTGACGGCATCCAAATGGCCAAGGCTGGTGTTCTGGAAATCGCCGACCTCTACGTCGTAAACAAGGCAGATCAGAACGGAGTCCACGCAGTACTTCGCGAACTCCAGGCCGTGATCGAGCTTGGTCAACGCGACGTCCCCATTGTGACGACTACCGCCAGCCGTCAAGAAGGGGCCGCCGAGGTAGTTAGAGCCCTTGAGGCCAAGCGAAAATCTCCTATGACGTAGAGCTGGAGCAGATCGTTCCTCCAGTCATTACCTCTGCCGCGCTTTGCAAAGCAGCGAAGCTTTGGGCCACCGTTAGGTGATCGAAGTCTGCGACATCGACGGGGACACCTGCATGGCACGAAATCACCTGCGCAGCGGCTTGAACTGGGCCCGAGTCAAGGGTTGGGCTGAATTTGACGACCTAGGCAACCAAGCAAAGTAGGGACTGTTGGCAGAGTTCAGATTGACTGATCTTGTAAATATCAGTCAGACAAGCGGATTCGGTCATGTCAGCATGTTGCATAGCGAGCAGTTATGCGGTGGACTGTAGGCATGCTGACTCGAATTGACCATATCGGGATTGTTTGTTTCGACCTCGACAAAACCGTCGAATTCTACAGTGCCACCTATGGATTCGAGGTTACTCACCTGGAATCGAACGAGGAGGAGGGTATCCGTGAAGCGATGTTGAAGATCAACGAGACCCCGGACGGTTACGCCTCGTACCTCCAGCTGCTGGGCTCGACCCGGGACGACTCAGTAGTAGGCAAGTGGCTGGCCAAGAACGGAGAAGGCGTCCACCACATCGCATTCGGCACGAACGACGTGAGTGGCGAAACAGAAGCCATACGGAGTAAGGGCGTCCGGGCACTCTACGACGAGCCGAGACAAGGTTCAATGGGGTCCCGAATCAACTTCCTGCACCCAAAGGATTGCCACGGGGTCTTGACTGAACTCGTCACCGCCGCAACACCAGACTCCGAATGACAACTGCCAGTTAATGTTGCGATGGTCCATATCGTCAGAGTGTTGATGCGGATTTGTGCCATGGAGTGGTAGACGAGGGGGCGGGATGGGAAAATTGGCGCGGCGTTCGGATAGAAGAGGGCAGAAGCCTCGGAATGCGAAGGGCACTCGGGTTCGCCGTGATGGATTCGACGGTGAGTTCGTTCCAGGGCAACAATTTTCGGTCGACATGCGTATCCGCCGTCAGGCCGCCGAGGTGCTGGAAGCAAAGGTCACCGCGGCGCGGTGGCCCCTTGTGCTCGAGGCCATCGAGGCCGCAGCCTGGCCGGTGGAGACCTACCTGGGAAAATTCCTTAAGGGCGGCTACGACGTGATCCGGTTTCGGTCCGACCCGGCCGACGTGGGCGAGATGCTCCATAGGTTGTCCCGGATGACGAAGCTGCCGGTCGAAGCTGTTGCGCGGGAGCCCCACAAGCACTTGCCCTTCTGGCTCGATGACGAACCGGAATCGCACGATGTCGGCCTGCAGCCCTTCCGTTGGTTCCAGATGCTTTACTACAGCCACTTCCTTCTGCGCGCGTCGACGGCGGACCGGTATGCCTACTATGCGACGCCGGAGATGTCTGCGTTGATCGAGGCCGGCCAGAGTGCCGATCGAGACCATGATGTTGCTGTGACCGTGGCCGATCTTCCCTCGAGCAGAGGAGTTCTCTATCTCGCTCCAGCGGATGGAGTGCCCGACCACGGGCGGGTCCTGGTGTGGAACGAGACAGGTCGCGACAGTGGAAGTGGAACCGATGTTCTCCTGATAGCCATGCTTACCGTTCCTGCTTTGCGGTGGTGGTTGGCGCGGGCCGACGGGGCACTTCCTACTGACGGAAACCGGTTGTACCGCGTCGTCAACGACTACCTACCGGTGTTTCCTTTCGCCGAGGTCCAGCTCAGCCCAGCCGAATCCGATGCTGCGCCCAGTGCACCGAACCGATCAGGAGGCGCGGGTTTCACGGACGTCGGTCCCGACGAACCTGCGCATTCCGTGACCGCCATGAATGACCTGGATTACGTTGCGCGAACGTTCTTCTCGATGGTGAACATGCTGCGAGGCAACAAGTTCGTGGAGTCCACCCGCCAGCAGTCGGCGCGCATGCGAGACAACGACGGCGTAGTCAAGCGGATGCGTGAGGTGACGTATTTGTCGTACCGGCAGCCGCGGTCTGCATCCAGTGCTTCATCGTCGGAAGGATCTGGCAAGCTCTCGCACCGCCACGTCGTTCGGGGGCATTGGCGTCGGCATTGGTATCCATCGCAGAAGCGTCATCTACCCATGTGGATCGATGAGCATTTGCAGGGGCCCGCGGATGCCCCGATTGTCGTCAAGAGCAAGGTGACTGTGGTGCGCCCGCCTGCGGAGAATGAGAGTGTTGAATGACCAACGACCGTAGTTTCGATCCGGACGCCGATCACGGCCAGGCGGGCTGGGTGACTCTGCCCAGTGGACAGCGTGCTTACCGCTACCACGGCTCGGACGACCTGATCTACGACGGAGCAACCGCCCCCGAGGCCGACGCGTCGAACTAGACGTAGATTGGAACTCCTCGGCGCAGGCTCGAGAAGACCGATGCACCGTCATGCCGGAAAGAACGACGCAGCTCGTCCAGTCATTCACATGAATGATTGTTGCCTGGGAACCACAAAGCAGCGCTGTGCGTCCAACACAGCATGGACGACGACGAGTGCGCAGCCATCCGTGACGAGGGGCGCGACCCCAGCGACCCGGCCGTCGTAAGCGCCCTCGACCAGGTGAAACGAACGCTTCACCTATACCGGCATCTCGCCTGGACCTTCACGGCAGACGACCTCGACACTCGCACCCTCCACCGCTGAACGCGCCCACCTGCACGTTCGACAATCGAACATGCGTTCGATACGGTGTGGTGGTTCCTATCGGCGCGCGAAAGGTCGATCCACATGGCCACCGTCGACGCAATCGGGGACCTCACCGGCTTGGGCAAGGCCGAACAGCTCGCCGCGCTCCGACGCAGCATGGCCGCGATCCCCGGACGACGTGTCCACGCACCCATCGAGCCCGTCGACGCATCCCTGTTCGCCCCATCTCAGCCAACGGCCCCGCCCGCCGACGAACAGACCCTCAGCGGCCCTGTGCGTTCACAGACCCTGCGCACCATCCCCGTGCCCACGCCACTGTCGGAACTCCTCCCACGCGGTGCGCTGGCCCGCGGAACGGCCATCTCGATTACTGGTGCCGGATCGATCCTCGTCGGTCTCGTCGCTACAGCCAGCGCGGCCGGCCACCACGTCGCATTGATCGGGCAGTCGAAGTTCGGACTCCTCGCCGTCCACGAGCAGGGCGGCGACCTGTCGAAAATCCACCTGATCGACCCAGGCCAAACAGACCCCCTCGACGCTGCGAGCCTCTGTATCGAGGGCCTCGATCTGGTCGTGACGACCGTGCACGGACGCGATGTTCCGCCAACCCGGGCGCGTGCCCTGTTGGCCCGAAACCGTACGCACGCAGGAATTCTCGCGATCACGAACGGACGCATGCCCGGTCTCGACCTGGCAGTCTCCTCGCGGCCTGTCGCGTACGGCGGAATCGAGCAGGGCAGGGGCCGTATCCGGTCGATCACCCTCGAGACCACCGTGCACGGGCGCGGTATCGCCGAGCGCACCGGCCGCTACACCCTCACCGCGCCCACGTTCGGCGAACAGGGCCTGCGGTGGATCCCGAGCAGCGTCGACGCGGCCGTCCTGCACCGGCCACACGGTCTGGCGGTCGTGCAGTGAGCCCCGAGATGTACGAGAACTGGCCCGTCACTTTCGATCCGCCCACACGCCTCGTTGTCGATCCCCCTCAGAGAGTCTTGGTCAGCGTCGCGCTCACCGTGGCTGGCTCGTCTGGAGGATCCTTCCGTGACGGGGTGCCGCTCAAAGTCCGGTCGGAAGGTCTCGCGATGGACGTCAAGGCCCCTGGGCTTTTTCACGCATGGGCGAAAACTGGAAGGGGACAGTGGATTTGTTGTAGCTACGGTCTGTTGTTGACCAACTGACCGGTCAGGGCGCGCATGGTTGGTCAGCCTCTGATGCAGTATTAGGCCTTTTCAATTATACGGGGAGGGGGTATGGTCCGACATGTCAACAACATACCCCAGGGGGGTATGCATTCACGATTGAAGGAGCGGACATGATCACCACGAGCTACCGAGTTACCGGTATGACGTGCGGGCACTGCGAAGCCTCGGTTCGCGAAGAAGTCAACGCCGTAGCAGGGGTCGTCACAGTGGAGGCATCGGCGTCGGCGGGAACCCTGACGGTGACAAGCGCAGCCGAGCTCGACCAGGACCAAGTCATCGCCGCTGTTCGCGAGGCCGGATACACAGCGGAACAGCAACCCTCGGACCCGCGCACTGCGTAACCACCGAACTCGGTGGACGGAAGGACTCGCACGATGAACAACCACACACATGCCGGCGACGACACAGGGATGGCCGAGGCTGCGAACCCACACTCGGGCCACGACATGTCCGGGCACCGCGCGCCCCCCTCGGGACATGGCGAGCACACGGAGCGCGGCGGTCACGACGGACACGACGGCCACAGTGGGCATGCCGGCCACGGTGGGCATGCCGGCCACGGTGATCACGTCGGTATGTTCCGTCGCCTGTTCTGGATCATGCTGGCCCTCGCCGTCCCGGTGATCCTCGCTTCCGAGATGTTCGCGATGCTCCTCGGGTACTCGCTACCCGACGCATCATGGATCGCCTGGATCTCCCCGCTGCTCGGAACCGTGATGTATGCCTGGGGCGGGTCCCCGTTCCTCACCGGCGCGGTGAGTGAAATCCGTTCACGCGCACCAGGAATGATGCTTCTCATCGCCCTGGCGATCACCGTCGCATTCGTCGCGTCGATGGGAGCGAGCCTCGGCCTGCTCGATCATCAGCTCGACTTCTGGTGGGAACTGGCCCTGCTGATCGTGATCATGTTGCTCGGGCACTGGATCGAAATGCGATCTCTCGCGCAGACCACCACCGCTCTGGACTCATTGGCAGCACTGCTCCCGGACACCGCCGAACGCGTCGACGGCGACGACGTAGTGCAGGTGTCCCCGGCCGAGTTGCTGCTCGGTGATCTGGTCGTCGTCCGCCCCGGCGGCCGCGTACCCGCGGACGGCACCATCGTCTCCGGATCGGCGAGTATGGACGAGTCCATGATCACCGGCGAATCGAAGACGGTCCGTCGCCGCGAAGGCGATCAGGTCGTTGCCGGCACTGTCGCCACAGACTCCGGTCTCCGGGTTCGGGTCACCGCAGTAGGGGAGGACACCGCCCTCGCCGGCATCGGCCGCCTGGTCGCCGACGCCCAGAACTCGACCTCGCGCGCTCAGCGCATCGCCGACACCGCCGCCGGCTGGCTGTTCTGGTTCGCACTCGGATCCGCGATCATCACCGCCGCCGTGTGGACGCTATTCGGGATGCCCGACGACGCCGTCATCCGCACCATCACCGTGCTGGTCATCGCCTGCCCACACGCACTCGGACTCGCGATCCCGCTGGTGGTCTCCATCGCCACCGAACGAGCAGCCCGCGGCGGCGTTCTGGTCAAGGACCGGCTCGCACTCGAAACCATGCGAACAGTGGACACCGTGCTCTTCGACAAGACCGGGACCCTCACCAAGGGTGAACCCACCGTCACCGCAATCGAGGTGACGAACGGGCGCACTGCCGACAATGTCCTCGCTTTGGCTGCTGCCGCAGAAGCTGACTCAGAGCACCCACTCGCACGCGCCATCATCGGTGCCGCACGATCACGGAACCTAACCGTGCAGCCTGCGACTGACTTCCAGTCGTCCCCCGCGGTCGGGGTCGCAGCCGACGTCGACGGTACCCGCGTACAGGTCGGCGGGCCCGCGCTGCTCGAGCAGGAACACGGATCCGAACTCGCCGTCGCCGACCGGTGGCGCGGTGACGGGGCGATCATCCTGCACGTCCTCGCCGACCGTGCCGTGATCGGTGCGCTCGCGCTCGCCGACGAGATCCGGCCTGAATCACGCACCGCGATCGACGCGCTCCACGCCCGCGGAATCGCGGTGGTGATGATCACCGGTGATGCCGATGCCGTCGCGAAGTCCGTCGCCACCGAACTCGGTGTGGACCGCTACTTCGCCGGGGTGAAACCGGAAGACAAGTCCCACACCGTCGCTGCACTCCAGGGCGAAGGACGTACGGTGGCGATGGTCGGCGACGGAGTCAACGACGCACCGGCGCTCGCGCAAGCCGATGTCGGTATCGCGATCGGGGCCGGCACCGACGTCGCTATCGCATCGGCAGGAGTGATCCTCGCCAGCGACGACCCGCGGTCGGTGCTGTCGGTGATCGAACTCTCGCGCGCCTCGTACCGAAAGATGAAGCAAAACCTCTGGTGGGCAGCGGGATACAACCTGATCTCTGTCCCGCTCGCGGCAGGGGTGCTGGCACCGGTCGGGTTCGTACTGCCCATGTCCATCGGCGCGATCCTGATGTCGTTGTCGACGATCATCGTCGCCGCAAACGCGCAGCTGCTCCGGCGACTCGACCTCGCGCCCGACGCCATCACCGGAGCGGTGAACGACGGGAATTCCGATGCTCCATCGCAGCGCGAACCGGTACTGTGAGAGCTGATCTCGTACCGGGAACGCAGCCCTGACAATTGTGGAACGCTGATGGCCGCACCCTCTCCGCCGGAGAGGATGCGGCCATCGTTGTGTGGCGGGCCGGGTCAGCCGAGCAGCCGCTGCATGGTCTCGATTTCCTGCTGCTGAGTGGCGACGATGGCGCGTGCCATCTCCAGGGCGTCAGGATTGGAACCGTCCGCGATTTCGGTGTTCGCCATCTCGATGGCACCGGTGTGGTGGGCGATCATCATCGTCAACCACTGGCGGTCGAATTCCGGTCCCGACGCTGCCATCAACGCGTCCATGTCCTGAGCGGTCATCATGCCGCTGCCAGAGCTGTGGTCCATCCCGCCCATCTGATCCATATCAGCCGAGGGTGCGGGCTGACCCCACTCGGTCAGCCATGCCGTCATCTGGTCCATCTCGGGCTGCTGTGCGCCGGCGATCGCCGATGCCAGCGACAGCACGTCCGGGTTGTCGGTGCGGCCGTCCGCCATGTCGGCCATCTCGACTGCTTGTGCGTGGTGCGGATACATCATCTGCGCGAACATCACGTCGGCATCGTTGAACTCTGCGGACGCGCTTGCTTGGGCCGAGGACATCGGTGCCGAGGACATCGAGCCCATGGAATGCCCGTCCATCGACGAATCGGTCGAGTCGTTGCTACAGCCGACGACGAGGAACGCGCTGGCGGCGGCAGCAGCGAGTGAAGCCATGACTTTGGTACGCATGTGGAATCTCCTTGCAAGAGTGGACAATCAGGGGTGTGTGACGTGTTTCGGTCCGCCGGTCGACGCGCGTCTACCGGGCTCCCTGTCACACTCGCAAGGTCACCGATCTGTCCAACTCCCACAACGTCCACGGCGGTGCACGCTCCAGGATGGAGTCTGTGCGCCCGCCGATCCCGTCCACCGCTGTCGGCGACTGGCCTATCTCGGTGCTCATCGTCGGGACGGACAACGCGGCCCACGACACCGGAGTGCCCACACAGGGATGCAGCATCTGATGCGCCGACGGACAATCGTGTTCCCCGAACATCACCGAAGCCGAGCTACTGCCCGGGGCTGTCGACGCCATCGCGGCATGACCACCACTCATCGACTCCGACATCGGGCCCATCGACGATGCCGGTGTCACAGAATGCATCAACAACACCCCGAACACCGTCACTGCAATCAACAATCCGATCGCCGAGGCTGTGCCCCGTCGAGAGCGACGAATCGTCGAGTTCATGCTCTCGACGGTAACAGGGCATACCCCCCAGGGGTAGCGTCGGTGCATCGTTCAGCTGGCCAGTCGGACGTCAGCTCTCGGTCGTGCGAACCAGTGAACCAACACCCCGCTCGCGACACTGAGTGTCGCGAGCGTCGGCATCGCCACCACGATCGCCCTGTCGAGCCCCCAGAAGGTTGCGAGCGCACCGATCCCAACCGCAGTAAGACCCTGTGACAGGTACGCCACCAAGTACATCAACGACAGTGTCGTCGCCCGCGTCTCGGCCTCGGGGGCTGCGACGACCATTCCGAGTCCGCCGTAGAACATCAGGCCGTAGCCCGCCCCGCTGATAACCGCAGCGAGCAGGAAGACGGTGAGCGAGTCCACGTGCGATGCGGCGACGAGGGTGACAGACCCGGCGGCGGAAAGCACCGAACCGGCCGAAGATGCAGTTGTCGGTGAACCGCGCCGGGCGATGACGGACGCGGGAACGATGGAAACAGCCCAACACGCAAGTGCACACGCGGCGACGAAAGCGTCGACGGTACCGACGAGATCCCTCACGATCTGCGCACCGAGCCCGATGAACACCGCGCCCATCATGAAGGCCACGGTGAGGGAAGCAACACCGATGGCGAACTGCATTCGATTCCTCGCGGGTACTCGCGCCCGACTGGGCCGCCATCGAACATTGCTGCGCGTGGCCTCCTCGGGGAGGAACCACACCAGCGGCAGCAGAGCAATCGTCACGCCGAGCAAGATGGCAAACGGAAGCGTGGTGGGCGACGCGGAGTACTGCACGAGCGCACCGCCGACAACGAGCGCGAGTGCGGTACCGCTGGCCGTCGCCGCAGTATTGACGGAAGTGGACAGTGCCGCGGTGCGGCGCGGTGCGAACTCGACGAGTGCGGCGCTGGCCGCACTCATCGCCAGCCCGACCCCGATTCCTTGAAGAGTGCGGCCGACGAAGATCGGGACGAGACCGCTCGTGACCACAAACAGCGCAGTGCCGACGGCGACCATGCCGACACCGGCAAGCAGTACGCGGCGTCGCCCGATCGAGTCCGAGAGAGACCCACACGCAACGAGAGCGAGAACCAGCGCTACCGGATAGGTAGCGAACAACGCGGTCGTGACGACCTCACCCACGCGCCACCGATCCGCTAAGAGCGGATAGACCATCGAGGGCGCGCCGCTCGCCCACAACGACACAACCAGGACGCCCGCCGCCGTCGACAACGCCACCGGTAACGGCAAGGTCTTGCGTGAACGAGGGCGACGGTTCACCGATCTACGCCGACCGAACCGAAGGTGTGCGACCAACCGAGCGGAAGGTGGTGCGCCCAAGCCTCAATGGGTGTCGAGTAGAGCAAGGACGGTCCTCACGATCAGATCGGGTGCGTCCATCGAATCCAGTCGCCCTGCTGCTATCTCGGCTCCGGCACCGTGAAGGACCTGATGGAGCACGGCGACTTGCCACGAGGTGGGCATGTCACGTGAAAACAGTCCTGCACTGCGTCCGCGTTCGATCAACGATTCGACCCGGCTCGCGGGGCCGTCGTGAAGCTCGCGGATACGCGCTGGGGGAAGTTCTTCCTCGGCGGCGGCAATGACCGATCGTGACCGGTCCACCAGCTCCCAGCTGCTGTGAATGAGCCGGGACAACGCTTCTCGGGGATCCCCACCCAGATCGACCGCAGCCAACGTCTGCTCACCGCGATCGATCACACGCGCCACCACGGCATCGATGAGCGCTGGGCGAGAGGCAAAGTGACCGTAGAGCGTCACCCGCCCGAGACCGGCTTCCCGTGCGATATCGCCCATCGTTGCGTTCTGCCGCCGAGACAGGCAGACGATCGCGGCATCGAGAATCCGCTCGACGTTGCGTACCGCGTCGGCTCGTTTACCGACGACCTGCGACGTATCGGTCGCCATGAACCCTCACTTCCCGAACACGTTTGTATGAGTTACGGTACCAGTGTCCAACTCAAACAACTATGTACAACTTAGGGGGCCGTGGTGACCACGTCGAAAACGACACCGGAAGCGGGCGAAGGGCTTCACCCGAAGCGATGGCTCGCACTGGCCCTGCTGGGCACAGCGCAGTTCATGCTGATTCTCGACGTCACAGTGGTCGCGATCGCGCTGCCGCAGATGGGCGTGGACCTGGCCCTATCGCGGGAGGCGGTGACGTGGGTCGTCGCCGCGTACACCCTGACCTTCGGCGGCTTGATGCTCCTCGGCGGGCGTAGCGCGGACCTGTTCGGGTCCAAACCAATCGTCTTCGCCGGCCTGGCCGTCTTCACCGCCGGCTCCCTGGCGGCCGGACTGGCTGCCAATGCCGAGTTCCTGCTCGGCGGCCGCATTGTCCAAGGCATTGGCGCGGCGATGCTCTCACCGGCGGCGTTGTCGGTGGTGGTGCGCCTGTTCGCCGGCGACGAACGCAACCGCGCCCTGGGCATCTGGTCTGCATTGGGCGGCGGCGGCGCGGCGGTCGGTGTCCTGCTCGGTGGCCTGATCACCGCCGGGCCAGGATGGCCGTGGGTGTTCTACATCAACATCCCGGTTGGCCTGATCGTCATCTTCGGCCTCCTCCGGGTTTTACCGCCGCTTACCCCGGCACCCGGGCCGCGTCCCGCGCTCGACATTCTCGGTGCAGCGCTGGTCACCGCTGCGACCGGCTCGGCCATCTACTCGTTGACCGTCGCCGGTGAAATCGGATGGACCAACCCGCAGACCCTCACCGCCGCCGGGGCCGCGGCAGCGCTCTACCTGTTGTTCTGCTGGCGACAGAAGACTGCGTCCTCCCCGCTGATGAACCTAGGACTGCTGGGCCGGCGTCCAGTCGGTGCCGGAGTGTTCGTGATTTTGATCGCCACAGCTTTGATGGTTGCAGTGTTCTTCTTGGGAACCTTCTATTTTCAGCAGTCCGCTGGGCATGGTCCCCTCGTGACCGGACTGTTGTTTCTACCGATTGCGGTGGCGACGATGACGGGAGCGAACCTCGGCGGACGCCTCATCGGACGATGGGGCGCGAGGATCCTCGGCACCGCCGGGATGCTCATCGCGGCGTTGGGATTGCTTGTGCCAGCGGTGTGGGCAACCACTGCGGCGACCACGATCGGCGTCAGCTTCGGCGCATTCGGTATCGGCGCGCTGTTCGTCGTCGCCTCGGCCACCGCGCTCGGGCAGATCGGCCCCGAGGAGGCCGGCATCGCATCCGGCCTGCTGAGCACCTTCCACGAGTTCGGTGCATCCATCGGCGTGGCAACCGTCTCGAGCATCGCTGCACTCAGCCTCGTCGCGGGTGGCGGTGACACCGGGTTCCAACACGCGTTCCTCTTCGCCGCAGCCGCTGCTGCACTGGCCGCAGTGATCTCTGCCTTCGTAATCCCGGCGCGTCCCACCGCCTGAGCACTCGTAGCGGTGTGGACCTGTTGTCCCGAAGAGCATCCGTTGGGTCCATGGGGCAACGTCCGACGATCTACGTCTTCAGTCCGTGGTCCGGAGGTGGGTGACGTTCGAGAGCTCCTCGACTCGGCGGAGAAGCGAACGGTTGTCGATCGACAATCGCTGGATGCTGGCAACTGCCAGCTCCAGGTCGGTGGTGAGGTCGCGGTTGCGCTGCCGAATCTGGGTTACTTCGTCCGAGCACCGGTGTGGGGCGACATGGTCGGTCACAGGTGATGTCGAACGCTTGAGCCGATTGACCGTATGGGGATAGCGTCGGCGAAATGTGGTGTTCGCCAACCCCATGTGTCGGGCGAGTGCGAGCACCGACGGTGTCCGGCCGGACGCATCCTGGAGGTGTTCGATCGCGGCGTCGATGGCGATCGTGTCTTCGTCGCGCTTCTTTGTCATCTCTTCCCCTTGTGGGTGCGATCGATATATGGGTCGGCGTGGCTGTAGCGGTCGAGGAAGTCGACCAGGCGGCGCAGCCGCTCACGCAATCGGTGGTCCAGTAGCGGTGGCAGGTCGGCTCTGGTGGTCAATTCCTGCTCCAGGTGGTGGTGTTCGGTCCGCAGTGCATCGAGGTTGGCTGTAGTGAGGGCAGTATTGCTGCATTCGAGCGGTTGGCAGTGACCGAGTTGTGGGAGCACGTTGCCGCCCTGGTCGGGCCGGGGTTGGCACATCGCTTTGTCGGGGTCGAAGACACAGAGCGCAAATGTTCCGGGGTAGATCGCGGGATCGGATCGCTTCATCAGCCGCTTGATGCGGGTGCTGTCTGTGATGACGGTCCCGGAGAACGCGGCTGCGGCGGCGAACGTGTCCAGACGGTAGTGGGCTAGGTCGGCGGCTGGACCGGTGACGGGTGCATGGAGGTGATCGGTGGCGATGGCCATCAAGTCTTCGCCGCGAGCGAGAGCCTGTTCGGCTTCGACTTCGGCGCGGAACCCTGAGTCCGAGGTGCCTGCATAGCCTTCGAACATTTGGATGCTCAGGTGACGGTAGGCGATGGCACCGGCGATCGACCCGCCCGGCCGACGGGCGATGAACCATGCCAGCGTCCTGCGAAATTGCCGTGTACTCAGAACCCACTGTTGGCCGTTGACCAACGGAATCGACTCTGTAAGAGCGTGTTCGGTGCAGTAAGAATTGATCCAGATCGCGAAGTCTTTCAGTTGTCCGGAGGTGGCTTTGGTGGTCAAGACCCCGACCGTGGCGTCGTTTCGGGGGCGGACCTTCTGCGAGCCGGGCGGGTGCGAGAACAGCAGAGCCCGGCCGTGCGGGTGCATCTTCTCGAGGACCGAGATCGCCCTGGCAGCGGGAGCCCCGACGGTCCACTCGGCGGTGACACCGTGAGGATCGGCTTCGCCTTTGAACGCCACGCCGGTCAGCGTCCATCGGTAGGGGGTGCCGTCGGTATCGCGCGCGGTGCTCAGGCAACCGCGGCGTAGGTGTTTGATCTCGGCGTCCCGCATCCCGGAAAGAAACGCGATGACGATGTAGCAGGCGATGTGCAACATTCGCTGCAGATGCAGGTACGACTTTGTGGGATGCTGGCGCGCGATTCCGTCGATCCATGGGCGACCGTGGAGTCGCCCCTCGATGGCGATAGGCATCCAGGTGTAGTCGGTGACTCCGACTCGCGCAGCGCAGGCAAGGACTTTGCCGCGGATCGCAGGGTTGGTGTCGAGTCCGTTTCTCCCGGTGCCGATTTCGGCGGCGATCTGTTGCATGTTGGGGCGGCCTTGATAACCGGGGAGCGGGTCGTTTTCGGCCTTGTGTCGTGAGAGATAGTGTTCGAGCGCTTCGGCGGCACCGCTGTTACGCCCGTACCGTCCGTTGGTGCGCCGTGAACGGTAATCATCTCGATGCGCAGCGGCGGCAAGGATGTCGCCGGAGAAGTCGTCGACGAAACGGATCGCCCAGGTGATCAGCGGGCCGAGAACGAGTTCGGGGATGCGGCCGGTCGCGTTCTCGGTGGTACCGGGTTTATGCATGGTCCAGCCGTCGATGCGGCGTGCGTCGAAGGACAAGGTGTCGGTGAGGCAAGTGCGGTACCGCCAGAGCATGCACACCGCCCGTCTGGAGTTCTCGCGCGATCCGAATCCGACGGACAGAGTCATCAAATGGCGGTGGTAGTCGAGGACGTCGGCCGCGGTCAACGAACCTAACGTCGGAACGGACGGTCGACCGGACTCCGGTGCGCGATCTGTGAGCCAGTGCAAGAACTTGCGCACTTCGACAAATGTGCTGCCGATCCCGACGACGGATTGACGCCGCTCGCCTGCAGGTAGTGGACCGGAGAGCATCGCCAGGCACAGCTCCTTGGCCGGCAATCGATAGGGGGCGGCGAGGGTGTCGAAGTTGACGACCACTGATCGAACATGTGCTTGTGTCACTGCAGCTTCCAGCCGCCAGGCATCGTCGCGGAATTGTGAGGTATCGGTCAGTGAGTAGCCAGGGCGAAGCCATAAACCGGTCAGGACGTAGCGGCCGTCGATCGATGGGCCAAGTTCGAGGTCGGTGCGAGTAGACGGGGTGTTCATGGATGCTCCCAAGGATCTTCGGCAAGTTCGAGGAGACACTCAGGTGCCTCGGCGGCTGCTGTGGCGATCTGCGTAGCAGTGAATTTGGGGTAGATGTCGTGGTGGATCGCGGTCCAAGTCGGTCCGTAGCGCGTCCACCAGGTGGGTTCGTCGAGCTCGGTGCGTCGCCTGGCTATGGTCGCGGTCAAGGTGGTGATGGCCGGTAGATGAGCGGTGGTGACGACGCAGTTGCCGCAGTGGAAGCAGTCCAGGAATGACACTCGTCGACAGGCACGGCCGGTAACAGGGTGAGCGGAGGAGTCGGCGCATGCTGTCCAGGCACCCTCCTCGCCTGCAGCCGGTTCATCGACGTCGGTGCCGGCGCGCACCTCGAGTTCTGTGACGCCGTGTTCGGCCAAGACGTGGGAATGTGCGGAGAGGGCCGCTGCTTCCGCATCACGGAGGGCCTCGGACATCGTCTCTCTCGCCCACTCCTTCGCGGTGGGATCGCCGCGAAGGTAGTGACTGAACAGCACTTCGACGCTGTTCGAGCGGGCAGCCGAGGGCAGATGTCCACCGACCGAGCGAGTGCGACGGACCTCGACACTGGTGCGTACTCGACGCATATCCAGCCCCAGTGGTGTGGTGTGTCCGAAGGCGTCGGCGTCCGTGTGTAGTCCTTGGAGCCTGCTCCACTTCGACAAATCGGCGCGGCCGGTAAGGGTTTGAGCGAACGGGTTGTGGTGTTCGGCGACGGTTCCGCGATCGTGGTTGGTGTTTCGCCATGATGACCAGAGTGCGGTCGGATCGCTGAGTGCCCGCCCACGCTCCATGAGGCGGTGCAGCAGCAGGTACAGCCCGCCGGGCGTGTGCAGTTCTCGGTGCGGGGGTCCGATTTCCCAGGTCACGGTGTCGTGCCATCGGTTCGGTCCGTTGCGGCGTTTACTCAACTGGACCTCGATGGCTCGGTCTCCGACGATCCGGTGCTCGGCGGGCAGTTCTTTGAGGGCTTCGACGTTGCGGCCGGTGACTGCAACGAACAGGGTCAGCAGTGGCGCCAGGTCGGCACGCGTGACGAACAGTTGACCCGCCCAGGCTGTGCGTTGATGACGGTGGCGGACGATCGGTCCGCCGGGCACCGGGACGACTCCGGTAGCTGCCATGTCCCAAATCAATTGCTCGGCTTGGGTTGTCGGTTTGACGTCCATCCCGTCTATAGCCTCGAGGTGCTCGTTTCCTGCTGTTGTGCGCGCGCGAATGGCCCCCACGTCGGTGCGGGCGGCATCGACTAGACGCGTGAATTCGCCGTCGGAGTACCCGGTCAGAGAAACGAGGGTGCCTTTGCCTGATGGGGTGCTGATGTGGTCGAGGACCTCGATATCGAGATGGCTCGCTAGGGGAGGAAGCCGAAGAAGCAGGCGGAGTTCGCTGAGCTCGCCTGTGCGGGTGGCGACGGTTCGCGGTGTGTCGATCCTGTTGAGGAACATCTCGACGTGGGTCACGGTCAGGTCAGCCGGTGAGGCGGGGCTGTTGTCGAGGCTCTCGAGAAAGCGCAGTAGCCGTGCGACGAACGAGAACACGGTAGTAGCCGAACTGTGGGTCCGTCTGTCACCGGCGGGACCTATGCGTAATGCCAAGGCTTCTGCCACCGGAGCATGCCAGTTCGGCATGGCCAGGACCTCGACGTCGAAGGTGCCGGTGCGTCCGTCGTCGCCGTGGAAGTCGACGACCAGAGACGGTACCGAGGATGGTCCTGATGGCGGGCGATAGATTCCGGGCGTAGGGAGCGGGGCATGTGTCCCGGGGTGAGTTCGCGATTCGGTCACAGCACAACACCGGCCGCCGGGAGAGTCGCTGCGTCGCCGGCACTGGCCGGATCCGGTGTGGGGATTTCCCAATCATCCGGCACAAGCGCCATTCTCGTCTCCATCTCGAGTTCGGCGAGCGCGTGGAGATAGATCTGTGTGGTCACCACGGATCGATGTCCGAGTCGGCGGCGTACCCAGTCCAGCGGGTCACCGAAGATGCGGGTGTAGTGCCCGCGCTGGTCCGGGTTCAGCTCGCCAAGGGCAGCGATGTGACCGCGTTGGAGCTGTTCGAGGGTGATGACGGCAAACGTGTGCCGGAGCATGTGAGCATGCGCCGACAGCGGCACACCGGCTCGCTGGCAGCGGGTGTTGGCCTCGGCGAACATCTTCTTCCACGCAGCCACTGACAGCGGCATGCCGTGCTCGCCGAGCCAGAACGCGGCGGGTTCGAGACCGCCGGGGCGCGCAATCAGCAACTGCTGGCGCTCCGCCCAATTCAGCTCCGAGACTTTCACGGTCCGCTTCAGCGCGGCACCGGTGACGTGCGTGGCGATCGCGTGTTCCGGATCTTCCACCACCAGAGGGTGCCGCATGCGCTCGTACCGTTGTTTCTCTCGGGCTGCAGCGATGACGTCGGCTCGGTCGAAGGCACTGTAAGTAGCCAGATCACGAACGAGGGAAGCCGGAACGTAGACCCACCGTGCGGAGCGGCCTTTCGCGATTGACCCGGGAAGCCAAAACCGCTGATAACCACTGCGATTGGTATCGATGTGTGGAAGCTCCAGCACGGTGAGTGCAGATTGTTCCGAGATCCGAAGGCCCGTTCGGACCATCACGTCGCAATAGGTAGCGTTACGCCCCGACCACCGGCCACGGAAACCTTCTCGCGGCATCCCGGCGGCGTCGAACCCGCGGACACCGACCTCGCGCCACCTGCGATAGTCGGCAAGGGGAAGCCACTGGATGCGGTCCCGGCCGCCGTCGTGACTGTAGGTGGCAGGGCGCAGCTCGTCGGATCGCCGCGAGACCGCATACCCGGTATGTGCAGGGGCAGGCCGTCGCCAGGTCTGTGGGATCGGATTGACTCGCACGTGTCCGGCGGTGTGAGCCCACCGGTAGAACCTGTTTACCGCCGCCACTTCACGGTTCCACGTGTTGCCGGACACGCGCGGGCCATCGGGATCATGTCGTCGCCAATGCAGATACGAAAGGTGGTCACTGTCTTCGATGTCACGCCAATGACGTTCGCGGTCAACATGGTTGACGAAAGTCAGGAAGCTCGCGAGGTCGCGGGCGTATCCGATCTGTGTCATCCTGGCCATGGTGGCCATCGCAGTGGTGCGGAAGAAATCGTTCAGATCGGTGTCGTAGTCGAAGGCGGGCGAGAGCAAGAACGGAGTCCCTGGAGTCTGACGAGTCTCTTTGAGCCAGTCGGTCCAGTCATCTGTGTAGGTGACGCCGTCTGCGGTAGGTGAAGATCGGGACTTGGAAAGTTCTGCGGCAGTGGTACGAACATGCCATCGGCTGCTTGTCATCGCCGCTCATGATCCGGTCAGTGACCGAGTATGCACAAGATTTGCTGCCTAAGTTTCAAAATTCCGATCGGGAACGGCAAGGGGTACCTTCAGCTCTTATGACGGTCGTTCATCTTGTGTCTATTGTCCAAGGTTGATTTAGAGGCTGCCTGCGATCAACGACTCCGGCGGTTGTGTGCGGACTCGATCGCCTGCCCGGGAGAAGCGTGCCGCCGGCTGGAAGATGCGCCCCTGCTCGGGGAGGTCGAAGCGAACGAGGTCAAGTGTAAATTCGAGACGGTGAATGTCCCGACGTGGCAACAACTCACAGCGCGCAATGCCGCGGCGACCGACCTCAACATGTCAGGCTCGCTGCACGTTGTCGGTGTGACCGACACAGGCTTCGTCGACGACCGTTTCGAGTTCCGCTACGGCCGGGGTGACCGCTGGTGGGTCGAACGCAATGGCGAGATCGTCTACTCATCGTCGAGCTCCACTGATACGGTCCCCGTCGCCCGCATCGATGGACAGATGGTCCACCAACGCACCACCAGCCTGATCCGCCTCGGCGCACTGTTCACCCCGCGAGATCTCTTCGGCCCGCGTTCACTCCTGACTCGGCGCACACCACCTCAGCACGTCACCCAGGGCCCGACGGCGATCGACCACGCTGACCGTCCGGCATGGTCGACCGAGCTGACATCGCCCACTGGACTCACCACGACAATCGTCATCGACGATGGAACCGGCCTCATCGCGAGCCTAAGCAGCCGCGATCACAGCAAGGCGCTCCACCTCGAGAAACTGACCGAACACGCTGAACTGCCCGACGATCGATTCGCGTGGGACGGTGACACCATCGAATCGAATGATCTGAGGAGCTTCCGGCTGTCCTGGTAGCTCACTGCCGAGTGACCCTGGCTGGTACGTGGTATCCGATCTGCATGCAGACGTGCGCGTATTCCTGCATGCACGGGTCGACGTGCGGATGTGGTCGATCCGTGCGCAGATCAGTTCTGGGGCGGGCAGCATGGACGACCATGGGCGATGTCATCGAGTTTGTGCCGCGGTTCTCACTGACTGATCGGCAGCGGAAGTTGTTACGGATCCACGCGTGGGTGTGCGCCGACATGGCGTACGACGACGTCGAGGAGCGCGGTGATGATCCGGTCGACACGGTGCGGTGGTGGTATTTGTTGAACCGACTTCCCGAATGCACATTCGCCGATTTGTGCCGCGGTTCTCACTGACTGATCGGCAGCGGGAGTTGTTACGGATCCACGCGTGGGTGTGCGCCGACATGGCGTACGACGACGTCGAGGAGCGCGGTGATGATCCGGTCGACACGGTGCGGTGGTGGTATTTGTTGAACCGACTTCCCGAATGCACATTCGCCGAGTCCGCTCTGTGGCGACGTCAGATGGCCCGATCTTTCGACGACTTGGCTCAGGACCTCGACGCCGGTCGGCTACCCCGGCCTCACACGATCGCCGAACAGCTCGCGCTCATGATCGTCATCGCCCAAGCCGCCGCAGCGCTGGCCGATGAGGTGTACGGCGACGATGTTGCCGTACTGGCGTCCCATCCGCGGGACGTCGACTGGGACGCCGTCACAGACGTTCTGATGGGCGACCGCGATGTCGAGGTGTTCTATCACCCGGCGACAGCGGCACACGGTCTACGTGTCTTTCCATGCGATACGTGGTTCACGGCCATGGACGGACACGAGCCACGTGACCCTCGGCGGGGATTTCGACGGTAGAAGCCTCGGGTCATCGCGAACACAACGCGACCAGCAACTTGCCACTGTTCGGCAGGTCTTTGATGCTTGATGGTGTTGTGCACTATGGCTTTCCGTGTTCGGGTACGGTGCGATTATGGCTACGAACATGCTTATCGACCCGGCTCGTGTCGTCACCGCCCGAGGCCGTCACCTCGGGAATTATCGCTTCGGGCTCGTCCGCTACGAGCCTGAGAAGTGGGGGCGGATCATCACAGCCCCAGATGAGGGTCAGACGATTCTCGTTGCACCGATCGACGGTTCGGACGCGTTCGATCTATCGGTGATCCGCGACGCTGAGTTCGACGTTCTTCCGGTTACCTCGGATGGTGTCTGAGCCGCCCAGGGGGAGAAGCAGAGGGCTGACACCGTCGAGTGTGCTTCCGCGGCTGGGGGTGTGAGCCTTTGCTCGTGTCATCCGAGGCGACGGGACGGGCGGGGCACTTTCTCGGGTTCGTTGTTGTCGACGACGTTCCAGTAGCGGCCGTTGGCGTCCATTACCGAGTACCAGATGCTAACGAATGCGGGAGCCGGGTTCTGCTCGGCGGGATCGTCTGATTCCCACCGGATATTGAACGTTTCACCCGCCTCGAGCACGGCCTGCCTCCGCCAACCACCCGATCTGATCGGTGTGTCCTCCGACAGGGCTGTCTCTGCGAACGCCCGCATATTCACCGCGTCAGCGTCGTCTTCGACCTGGGCGCGGAAGCCGTGAATTTCGATCTCGTACAGCGGGTCCTTGCTGCGATTGGTGAATTCTGTGCGCCACTGTTGCTTTCGGTTCGCGTCGAGGCCGTCGGGCCACGGGAGCATGTGCAGTAGTCGGACCTGGTTCGCCTGGTCCTCCAGGTCCGAATGCCGCGTCGATTGGTACGACCGGAGGGCGAGTACGACGCCTGCGGCGGTGAACAGAGCACCACCTGCCGAGACCCATGCCGGCAGCGAGCCCAGATCCACGTTGGTGTGGGTACTCGTCAGAGCAAGGACGGCGACCAGGCCGAGCGCTACGGCCATGGACCACGCCCAGTCTCTTTTGCGTGGACGGGCACGCCAAAAATCGCTGATGGGGCACCCGATCGCGGCACAGCCCAATACAAGGCCTATGAGAGCTGTGGCTACCCAGAACTCCTGGAAGACCCGATCTACGGTCCACCCCGTCCGGTGGAGGGAAAAGGTGCCGAAAATGACGGCGAGTGCACCGCACACCAGGCCTGCGATGCGGCTCCAGGGGCGATCTCCACGCATTGCTTTCACCCAATCACCCTAAGGAGGTGAGCCCACCTGTGCCGCCTGCAGGCACCCTCGCGCCTGGCCGGGTTGGTGTGCAGTGCAACCATCGACTGCGAACTTCCGAACTGACCACGAACAGGCAGACCGGCGCAGCAGGGGCAAGGCCGCACAACGACCCCAGCCGCCCTGGAAGCTAGGCCGTAAGCACCGTGGCACTCGCGCACCAGACAGCTACACAGCACCCCTAGAGCCCGCCCCAGCACGATCGGCAGCCTGGCCGGGCCTTGCCCAACGGACGGTTCAACGCGCGTTCTCTGCGATCGACACCTGCTCGTCGTAGAGCACCGCGTCGAAGTGCACGAAGTTGCACCGCCTCGAATACGCCGGCTTCGTCATCGCCACCAATGCCAACAACGTGAGGGTGGATTCGTAGAGTGCGAACCATTCGTTCTCTGACCGTTTGCAAATGCGGGGTTCATCGCCGTGTGCGAGGTGATTGCGGGCGTCGACGAGGTCTCCTTCCCTTACCGCCCTCGGGCAGTTGGCCGCAGAGCCGATTTTGGGCCTCAGGCACTACGACGCGAAGGTTCCAGCCCAGTCACCAAGGGCGGTGACAAAACCTGCAGTGTCATCTGGGTCGACCTCGGCGATCCACTCGTGGCCGCGACGTATGCGCAGCTTGCCGTACGGGTTGGGTCTGCCCGGGGAATGTGTGTGCGGTCCGAAGCGAACGGGAGTGATGTAGCACGGTGTGTCGCCGTCGCTGATTTTCCCGGGGTGCACAGCGACAACGCAGTGTGCCTCGCAGGGATCGGTATGTGCCCGTGCGCGTCCGCCGTGATGGTTGCATGCAGCGACGAGTTGTTCCATCCGTCGGATTTGTTTCGCGGCCCTCAATCGGTCTCCGAAATCGAGTCCTTCGCTGTAGCAGGTGCGTAGGTAGCCGGATGCGCCTTCGGGTAGAGGTCCTATGGAGCCGAATTCTTGAACGCGGGTGACCAGGCCGGCTTGATTGACTCTGCTGTCGGTTTCGTATTCGTCGCGAGTGTGGTCGAGTAGGTCGCGTCGTTCGTCAGCGTCGGTTTCGAGTTCATCGGCAACAGAGAGTCGTTGTGTGGTGGTCAGGTCGTCGAGTAGGGAGATGAAGTAGTCGTCGACGAGCTGCTCTGCCAGTGCCGAGGACGTCCACGTTTCTCCATGGCGCAGGCCGTCGGTCGAAACTGTTTGTGGCCCAATTCTATTGGATGTTCGGAGCTGCACGATCAATTTCGATATGGCCGTGGCTATCTCTGGGTAGGTGTCGAGCCACATAGCTGCGTCCCATGCGGATTCCGATAGTTGAGTGAGGTAAAAAGCAAGGCTGTGAGCGTACGAGGCGCTGGCGACGGTGGTGATCTTGATGGAATGTTCTTCTGAGTCGAAGCCCGGCCACGTCGCGATTACCGCTGCCCGGTCGTGTGATGCCTTCATTACGCTGTAGCTGGTCATGATGGTGCCGCCTTCTCGTTTGAGAGCCGGGCCGAGCCGGGCGACCAGGAGTGCACGTGGCACTGCCAGACTGGTTGCCAAGCAGGGACAGCCGAAATAGTGGAAGATTCGCCGGAAACCCCGTAGCACCACCACGGCGTCGCTCCTGACCATTCGAGTATGTCACCCGAACGTGGCTGAGGGCAACGACAAGGGCTATGTCCGGCTCGCCGTAGGTCGTTCAACCTGTGTCACCGTCCACAGTCGATCTAGAAGCTGTCTGCGATCAGCTTCGCCGCGCGCCCACGACTGCATCGTGGGCGGCCGCGCAATCTTCGATTTGAAGCGGATCTTCTCAAAGTAGGGTCGTGTCGGTGATTGCCGAACTGACAGCCGGAATCAAAACGGCCCTGCGCCCGACGTTGCCCACAATGAGAGGGCGGACCGACGAGCCTGGTAGTCGGCCGAGATTCATGGCGCTTGCAGCTGGAGCGGTGCTTGTCGCCGTGCTGTTCGGTACTGCGATAGGTCAACTGACGAGTATGGTCAACTCGGTCGCCGCCAGTTACGTCCTCGGCGCTGTTCAGACACTTCCCCTCCTTCTGATCCGGGTGGCACCTCTGCTGACCTGGCAGTTGATCGCACTCGGGATGTTCGCCGGAACGCTGTCAGGGCTGGTTCAGGAAGAGGTTTTCCCATGGCCGGCGGCAAGTTGCATTGCGGCGGGGCTCGCCCTGTATCGAGTGGCCCGAGTGCATCCGCCGAACGTGGGAGCCGCGGTCGCCCTCGTGTCCTTCCTGGCGGTCGTGGTCCCGACTGTCTTGACGGTGAAGATGCCACCGTTCGCTTTGCTGATCATTGCCGCGACGTTGGCTGCGATCACCGTCGCGGGAGTGGTCATGATGCGACTGTCGTCGGCGGAAACCGCCCTGGCGGACGAACAGCAGCTCCGCATGGGACAGGAGCGGCGTCAGGCGGTGATCGAAGAGCGGGCGCGGATCGCACGGGAACTGCACGATGTAGTGGCGCACCACATGTCGATGATCGCGGTGCAGGCACAGGCCGCACGGTTCAAGAGCCCCGACCTCCCACCCGAGGCGATTGCGACGTTCGACGACATACATCGCGCATCGGCAACCGCACTGACCGAGATGCGCCAGGTTATCGAGGTCCTTCGTGACCCGGACGAGGCAACTGAACACTCACCGGCACCGAACCTGTCCGACATCGGCGCCCTTGTGAGCCAATGGAGCGCGGCCGGAGCCCACGTCACGTTGTATACGGACGGGGAGCTCGACACGCTGCCGGAAGCGCTGTCCACTACCGTCTACCGCATCCTCCAGGAATCGCTCGCCAATGCAGCACGTCACGCACCCGGCACGAAGGTTGAGATACGCGTGACCCGCACGAACGACGAGCTTCGGGTGACTGTCGGCAACGAAACCGAACAGGTGTCCGCCGATTCGAGAGGCCGAGGACACGGACTTGTCGGTATCTCCGAGCGGGCAGCCGCATTCGGCGGAAGCATGACTGCCGGGATGACGAAGAACGGACGATTCGAGGTGTCTGTAATCTTCCCAGTTCGCGGACGAAACATCCCACCACGCAGTAACATTGGCGATGATCCGAGCGCAGTGGAGCGCCGCCGATGACCATCAGGGTTCTGCTGGCGGACGACCAGGAATTGGTGCGCGACGGAATCGCAGCCGTACTCAGGGCCGAACCTGACATCGTCGTGGTCGGTGAGGCCGCGAACGGTGCGGAGGCCGTCGATCTTGCTGTCAGCCTGCGGCCCGACGTTGTCGTGATGGACATCCGAATGCCAGTGCTCGATGGAATCCGGGCGACCGAGCAGATCCTCGCATCACTGGGCGAGAGGACGAACTCGATCCGCGTGCTGATGCTCACGACGTTCGACCTCGACGATTACGTGTACGAAGCGCTCAGTGTCGGTGCAAGCGGGTTTCTGCTCAAGCAATCCACCGCAGCGGATTTCGTCCGGGGCGTCCGCACAGTCGCGTCCGGGGAATCGATGCTGGCACCGACTGTCACAACCCGGCTCATCTCGGAGTTCGCCCGGCGTCGGCGCGGTCGCCCGAACACCGCCGCAGTGTCGGCGTTGACTCCCCGAGAGCTCGACGTGTTGGACGCTCTGGCCACGGGTCTGTCGAATCGAGAGATCGCGTCCGATCTCGTGCTGGCGGAGGAGACAGTGAAGACCCACGTCGGGCGGATTCTCACCAAGCTCGACCTTCGTGACCGGACGCAGGCTGTCGTTTTCTACTACGAAAATGAACTCTCCCACCGACTCGACTAGCTCCTCCGGGGGATGCCGAGTTTGGCTCCGATGCGTGACGACATAGTCCCACTGTCTTTGTAGCGTCGAAACATGCTCTTACAGAGGGATTCTCGTAGCATTGTCGGTCGGGACCGCCTACTCGTCGGGATCTACGTGGCACTCGCCGCGTACACGGCCGTGTACGTGATGACCACCGAATTGACCACGCATCGGGTGTGGGGAGTGTGCGCTGTCACTGGCTATCTCGCTGCGGGTGCGGTCCTGTTGCGATCACGTAATCGACCTCGAGCGGCTGGTGTCGCTGTGTTGGGCGCTGTGTTGGTTCCGATGATCGTGCTGATCGGGGGCGCACTCGCGCAGCTCGAGGTTGCAGTAGTCATCGACTCGGCCCGCCACTTGCTCGACACCGGCAGTCCATATGTCAATGACCCTCACGAGCTGACTCAGTACAACCCGTACCTTCCGGCGATGGCGTTGTTCGGGCTGCCTGGCGTCGTCCTGGAGGGTCCGCTCGGGGACCCCAGAGTCTGGTTCGGAGTGTTCTTCGCCGCCTGTGTGCTCATCGTTGTTCGGCTGACGAGATCCGACCGGGGACGAATCGATCAGGAGTCGTTCGGGAAGCTCGGGCTTCTCACAGCGTCCCCTCTCATCGCGATTCCGCTGTGCACAGGTGGGGTGGATCTGCCGGTCATCGGTGCTTGTCTGCTCGGTTTGGCGCTGATGGCGGCAGACCGCCGATGGGCCGCGGCTGCTGTGTTGGCGTTCGCATGCGCACTGAAGTGGACCGCATGGCCGGTAGCCATCGTCGCGTTGGTACTACATCGTCAACGCGCCGGTACATGGTCAGCAGTGCGGGTCAGTGCGGTGTCCGTTGCTCTGGCGGGAGCGGTAGTCGTTCCTCCAGTGATCCTCGATGGCGGCGCACTGGTGGAGCACACGGTGTTGTTCCCACTCGGTCGCGCAGACGTTCCGACTCCGGCAGGCTCGTCGGTGATCGGCGGCGCGTTGGCGGAAGCGGGCGAGTACGGCCACATCGTTTCTTTGCTCGCACTTTTCGTCGGTGCCATCGTCATCGGAATCAGACTGTGCGTGAAACCACCGCGCACGTTCGCGGCGGCCTGCTCGATCGCTGCACTCGGGCTCACCGTGCTGTTCCTTCTTGCCCCTTCGGCCAGGTTCGGGTACTTCGCCTACCCTTTGATGTTCTGGGGAATGGCGTGGATTGCGAGGGTTCCCGGAACGGACACCGCCGTCTCGAGTCCCAATCGTGAAAGCGAGCGGGTCGCGGCATGAGCCGGACCTTGATCGTGACCAACGACTTCCCGCCGAGGCAGGGCGGCATCGAAACGTTCGCATCGGAAATGGCTCACCGCTTTCCGTCCGAGTCGATCGTGGTCTACACCTCGGCGGAACGCGGAGCAGCCGCATACGACGCTTCGCTTCCATTCTTGGTCATACGGGACCGCAGCCGAACCCTGCTTCCGACGGGACGGGTGATGCGCAGGGCAGGTCGAATCGCGCTCGAACACGGCTGCGATACCGCGTGGATCGCTGCCGCAGCTCCCCTGGGCCTGATCGCTCCCGCGCTTCGGGCCTGCGGGGTGAAGCGGGTCGTCGCCACCACTCACGGGCATGAAACATGGTGGGCCAAGGTTCCTTTGACGCGGTGGGGATTGCACACAATTGGCCGTTGGGTCGACGTGCTGACGTACATCTCCGGCCATACCTACCGCGCAATCCTGCCAGCGGTTACGCCCGATACAGCGTTGGTGCGTTTGAGCCCGGGCGTCGACGTCGAACAATTCAACCCCGTGCGCGGCTCCGTGGCGGGCCCCGATCCATCCCCGGACGGCAACAGCGGCGTGATCGTGTGCACCGCGCGTCTCGTCCCGCGGAAAGGCCAGGACTCGTTGATTCGTGCGCTTCCTGCGGTTCTGGAACGACATCCCGACACCACGTTGCTTCTCGTCGGCGACGGCCCTGACCGTCGACGTCTGCAGCGTCTGGCCCGGACAAAGGGCGTGGAGAACGCGGTGACCTTCGTTGGGGGACTTCCGCACGAGCTCGTTGCGCAAGTCCTCGCCGGCGCCACGATCTTCGCGATGCCGTGCCGAACGCGTCGCCTGGGACTCGAAGAGGAGGGACTCGGTATCGCATACCTGGAGGCCTCCGCCATGGGACTGCCGATCATCGCGGGTGATTCCGGAGGTGCCCCCGAAACCGTGCAGGCAGGCCGAACTGGCTATGTAGTCAAAGACGTCGAGCAATTGACCCAAGCCATCGTCGAACTCCTCGACAACCCGGTCCGCGCCCGCGCGATGGGTGAACGCGGACGCAGTTGGGTTGCGGCGCAATGGACTTGGAATACCGCGTATTCAACTCTTCTCACTGCTCTGTTCCCGAACGTCCTGGCAGACGGCCAGGATCGGTCGAGTACGCCACAACAGTGATTCGCAAAACCGCCTGACCCTGCGATCTAGACCTACAGCTCAGAGCGGTGGCGGTAACTCGGGGCGGGTGTGAGCCGGTCCGGGCACGAGAGCTGCAACACCGGAGTCGCCGGAGCTTCGAGGTGGGGTGAGATTGTCGCATTGGGCTCAAGGCTTCGCTCCATTCGCGTTGGCCACTGGCTTGCGTATCCGCCCGGGAAGCGTTTGGGCACGCGATATGTCAACCTGACCAGCGAGGTCACGGCTACGGCCGACGCGGATCGGAGTTGGGCTGGAGAAGGTGCCAGCT
Source organism: Rhodococcoides fascians NBRC 12155 = LMG 3623 (assembly GCF_001894785.1). GTDB lineage: Bacteria > Actinomycetota > Actinomycetes > Mycobacteriales > Mycobacteriaceae > Rhodococcoides > Rhodococcoides fascians. The sequence continues at coordinate 48,537 of NZ_BCWW01000019.1, read as the reverse complement.
TCATCGAGGTCTGAGTGTGGTGACGCCGGACGTCTTATCGAGCTCCGCTGTCATCGCTGCGTTGTCGAGGGTGAGTTGACGGATTGCGTTCGCGTAGATCGCCACTAGCTTTTTCAGGTCGGAGTTATCGCGCCGCAGTCGAGCGAGATCGTCTGCTGCACTGTCTTTTCGGCTGACCTGTGTCGCTGCCCGACTCTTGTTTTGTTGCTGGAACCAGGTGATGAGGGCGGGATAGTTCCGGTAGAACGTCGCGTGGGTAATGCCGAGACGGTCCTCTACCGAGGTGACGGTTGCTCGACGCCCCGATGTTTCGCATTCGGTAAGCACGCCATCCATCGCGGCCTGGACTGCGGCGTCATCGGGGAGTGGTTTCTTCACGGTGCTGTGAGTGAAACGTTGTGCTCGTCGGTGAGGAATTCTGCGATTTCGGATCGTTTGAGTTGGAGGCGGTGACGAACATAGGGGCCCAGACGGACGGTGTCGGAGAGTTCGCGGTCGTAGGACTGCAGCGCTTCCTTCATCTGCTCGCGGTTGCCGGTGGTCAGTGCTGCGTTGCGGCAGCGCAGTGGTTGGCAGTCCGGCAGTGACGGTCCGTCTCGTCCGTCGCTTCGTCGGCAGAGCGCGCGGTCGGGGTTGTGGACGCAGGTCACGAATTCGCCTGGGTAGATGTGGGGGTCGTGACGTGCCATGTGGCGTTGCATTCGTTTGGGGTCGTTGATGACCGTGCCGTCGAATCGAACGTGACGCTCGAATTCAGCGAGCCGTCGTTCTGCCTCGGCGGCGGCGGGTCCGGTCAGACGGTGCAGATCCGGGTTGGTGATCAGGTCGGCGAGCTTGTCGCCGCGGGCGATGTCGTCTTCGGCTTCGTCGCGGAACCCCGACTGGGAGGTGCCGGCGTAGCCCTCGAACATCTGGACGCGCACGTGGCGATATTGCAGTGCCCCGGCGATGCTCCCGCCGGGGCGTCTCGCGATGTACCAGGCCAGGGTTCGCCGGAACTGTCGGCTGCTCAGCTTCCATGCCGCGCCATTGACCTCGGGAATCCGATCGCGGTGACCGAGTTTGCTGCTGAATTTGTCGATCCAACTTACGAAGTCGGCCAGGTCGCGGTTCGTGGCAGCGGTAGATTTCACATGGTTGGGCCGCGGGCTGCCGCTTCTTCTCGAGGTCGGGGGCAGCGCAAACAGGTATTTCTCCGTCGTGGGTTGCAACCGTTCCAGGACTGCAACTGCCCGTTGTGCAGGCGCGGTAACGACCCAGGTGGCGGCGACCCCGGTGGCCTGTCGTTCACCTTTGAACGCCACTCCGGTTATCCGGTGCCTTGCGACCTTTCCGGTGTCGTCCCGCCATACCGATACGCATCCTCGCTGTAGGTGTTTGACCTCGCTGTCCCGCATGCCGGAGAGGTAGATGATCACGATGTAGCAGGCGATGTACAGCATCCTGGTGAGTTCTTCGAGTTCCGCATATCGGATCCGTCCCCGCCAGAGTTGTCCGTCCAACAGTCCGTCGATCGGTGCCCGCAGGTAGGTGTCGTCGTCGATCCCGAGCTCGGCGACGGCAGCGATGATGACCGCGCCGGCGGGCCGGGTCGGGCCGACGACCGAGCGGCCGAGATTGGCTTCGCGGCGCAGGTGACTCAAATTCACCGTTCCTTGGTAGGCCGGAAGCGCGCGTCGTTCACCGCGATAGCGAGCTATTACCCGGGAGATCGCCGCGACGTTGGCCCGTGTGTCTGTCTGCGGCCCTCGGCGATCTTGTCCCGGCGCGGCCGGGGGTCTTTGCAGCGTGTGCCACTCTGCCCCGGCGCGGAGCACATCGGGTGCGAAATCGTCGACCCATCGCATGGCCCAGACCAGTAGCGGTGCGTGCACCTGCTCGGGTATGCGGGCGGTCTCGTTCTCGTGTCCGTGCTGGGAGTGTCCGGACCGGGGTGTATCGAGGGCGGCGGCCGGATCGAAGGTCAAAGGATCATCGAGGTGTGCACGGCAGAGCCACAGCAGCTGAAAGGCCCGCGGAAGGTGCGCTCTGCTTCCGTCGGTGAGGCGGAGCTCGTGCACATGCTGCTTGAAGGCCCGTAGGTCGTCGCGCGTGATCGCGGAGATCGAGCGTAGGCCACGGTTGTCGACCCAGCGCAGGACCGCACCCACTTGCCCGGACAGGTTTGCGACCGTGTCGATCGCCTTGATGCGTTCGCACCCGCGAGGACGATCCGCCCGGAGCAATGCGTAAGTAACCTGTTTCGCGACCTCGCGAAAACTCTTAGGAACATTGGTGAAGTCGATGGATATCTGCTTCTGGTGTTGTTGTCGCTGTGCGGGTCCCAGCCTCCACACCGTGTCCGAAAAGCGTGCCGTGTCTTCGAGTACCGCGCCCGGTCGCAAAGTTCGGTCCCCGAGCACCAGCGTTTCGGCAGATATCCGTGCTGGCCCGGGGTGGGGTGCTGGCAAGCTCATGCGAGTTCCTTCAATCCGTCGAGCAGGTCGGCGGGTAGGTCGTCAGGTTTCGCGGCGCGGGCCTGTTCCTGTTGCGCATCAGTAAATTTGGGAAGTATCAGGCGGGTGATGATCAGCCAAGTGACGCCGTGCCGACCACACCAATCGTCGATGTCGCGTTGGTCGAGATCACGTTGAAGCCAGTCGAGCAACGAGAAAAGGTGGGGGAGGTGGCGTTCGGTGACCAACGCGTTCGGGCAGCGCAGGCAGGTCAGGAAGGACACCCCACACACTCCGCCGCCGCTGAATGGGCTGTGCTCGAAGTCCAGACACGAACTCACCAAGGTGTCCAGTTCGCCGTCGACTGCGCGCCGGATCTGATCGACCGAAACACCCAGTCCGGCGGCGGTGCCAGTTGGATCCGACACGAATGCAGCCGCCCCAGTGGGTCCGAGAATTCTCCCACGGAAGGCATGAGCATTGTGTTCTGCCTCGTGGAGTGCTTCGGTGAGTACCTCATCGGCCCAGTCACGCACCCTAGGATCGCTACGCAGGTAGTGCAGAAATGACACATCCGGCGTGTTCGTTCTCGACGCAGACCTGAGATGCCCTCCGACAGCGCGTGTTCGACGCACTTCCACCGTGGTTTTCAGACGGTTCATCGACAACACCAACGGTTCCGCCCCCGGACCATTGCCGTCGGCTGTCAGACCATGCTGCGCAACCCACTTGCGATGCTCGAGCCATCGGCCAACCTGCAGATCGAAAGGGTCGATGTGACCGTTGGCTGCCGAGCGCGTCCGGATGAAGTCCGCTGTTCCTCGCATGTTGTCACGTGTCCAAATGGACCACACCCGTCGGCTACCGCTGAATGCTCTGCTACTGCTGGTCAACTCGTGGAGCAGTAGGAAGAAGCCGCCGGGGGTGTGCAGTCCGGAGTCGTTCGGGCCGCCCTCCCAGTGCACTGTTTCGCAGGTACGAGCCTTTCCTCGCCGGCGCTTGATCACGTTGACCGCTACCGCGCGATCCTCCAGAACGCGGTGCTCGGGCGAAAGCTCCTTGATTGTTTCGCTGTTACGGCCACTGAGTCCGACGCCCAGCACGAGCAGGGGCAGCACGTCGCGGGTCGTGAGAAATAGTTGACCGGCCTTCGTCAGCCATCCGGCCAGGTCGGTGACAGATCCGGAGACAGTGCTCGGGCGTTGCGGTGGTGTGACGGCACCGGTGCTCGCCATCTCCGCCAGATGCGCGGCTCGCTCGCGTTCTGCCGCTGAAAGCGTGTGCGGCTGCAGCTCGAACACGGACAGCAATCGCCGCGACGACCGCAGCCGCCCGCGAAGGGCAGCGACGTCCGAACGTGCCGCTGCCATGATCGCCATGAACTCGCGGTCCGAGTATCCGGGAGCCGCGCCGGCCCCGGGTCGGTGAGGTTCATGGAAGTCACCCGGTCGCGCTACGTATTCTGCGACCTCCCAGTGCAATCGGGTGACCGGCAGGTGGCGAAGTATCAGTTTCACTGCAGCCATCTGTTGGGTCACGCGCGTCGCAGTGGTTCTTTTGAGCTGCAGTGCGCGATAGTGCTCGAGATTCGCCACCGTCACTCGGTCCAAACAGACAGGCGGCTGTGGGAGATCGCCGAGGAACCTCAGGAAACGCTGCAGAGTGATCCACCCGTTGTCGGCACCCGAACGGGTGCGCACCTGACCCACCGGCCCGATTCGAGCCGCCCATGCGACAGCCAGATCGGCGTGAAGCTCAGGGCAGGGCAACCGCGCGAACGAATAGTGCGCTGTCCTGTTGTCCTCGCCGTAGAACCGCACAACCGGCGGGTCGCCTGCTGATTGCTCGGTGACATCGGGCTGGTAGTAGCCATCTGGATGCGGTGCCACGTGATGCAGTCCCGCACGGCGCACTTGGCCGTTGATCGGCTCAGACAACGCAATTGTCCGCGCAGGATAAGTCGGGGTCGACTCGCTTCTCGACAACGGTGGGCTCCCACCCGTCGGGGACCAACGCCACGCGCGTCTCCATCTCCAATTCCGAGAGGGTGTGCAGGTAGATCTGTGTCGTCTCGATCGAGCGATGCCCCAATCGAATGCGGATCCAGTTCAGCGGGTCGCCGAACACACGTTGGTACGTCTCGCGCTGAGGTCCCGACATCGGTGTCAGCTCCTTGATATGCCCGCGCCACAGTTGTTCGAGAGTGATCACGGCAAACGAATGCCGAAGCATGTGCGGATGACACCGGATCGGGACCTCGCGGCGCACACAGCGGCGGTTTGCTGTCTTGAACACTTCCTGCCACGCGGACGGCTTGCTCGGAAGACCGTCCTCGTTGATCCACAGGGCAATTGGCTCCAAGCCCTCGCGGCACTCGATGAAAGTACGGCGCCGCTCGTCGTGGGTGAGCTTGGCAGCGTCGACCCGTTCGCCGCCGATTCGAACGAACGGCCGAAGCCGATTGGCAACGATCAGCGGACTCCGAATCTGCTCGTACGCGCCGTTCGCCTGGGCCATCTCGATGGCTTCCGCCCGCTCTATCGCGATGTAGTTCCATACCTCGGTCAACGTCGACATCGGGAAGTAGATGTGGCGGGCCGATCCACCCTTGGCGATACTCCGCGGAAGCCACGATCGAACGTTCAACGTGCCCGCTACTGGGTGAGGGAATTCGAACACACTCAAGCTTGTCTGCTCGGACAACCGTAAACCGGTGCGAATCATCAGGTCGCAATAAGCCCCGTTCCGTGAGGCAAACCGTCCGCGGAACGCCGGATCCGGCAACCCTGCCATGTCGAAACCTCGGACACCTATATCGCGCCACCGCCGATACGTGGCCGGTGGGAGCCACGCGACGTCATTGACTCGGCCCCTGTGCGATGACTCTGCCGGTGTTTGACCGCGGGGTCTCCGTGGATCTCGGCTGCGAGATAGGCGCTGCACGAACGGGTTACATGCGGCGTGCCCGCGTACGACTGCCCAGCGATAGAACTGGTTCACCGTCGCTACCTCACGGTCCCACGTCGTAGCTTCTACTCGTGCGCCCGCCGGGTCGAGCAATCGCCAATGCTTGTACGCATCACGATCGCCTGGCGTTGCATCAGTCCATGATCTCTGGGATCGGTTGTCCCATAGGAATTTCAGGAACCGTTTCAGGTCGTACGCATACGCTGCCTGGGTGGTCGGCGGTGCGTTGATCAACTCCGTGGTGAAAAAGTCGTTCAGGCGTACGTCGTATCGTCCGGACGGATCGATCAGGTACGGAGTGCCATCCGGCGTTTTGCCGGTGTGAGGCAATCTGTCGAGATCCTCCGATTCAGCCCCCGGGTCGTTCACTGACCGAGGTATAGGCAACTGCTGACGAGTGAAAAACAGTCGCCAGCCCAATACGCCGGAACCCCCCGAATGCACAGCCGCAAGCTATCACCGATACCTGCGGACAAAGTTCAGAACCGCATAACGCCTCGATCACCAATGGTGCCCCGCCGACGCCGCCCAGCCCGTCGAGTAGCTACCGGAGCGGGGTGTTCGGGCTGGCCGATCAGTCTTGTTCTGTAATCGGTGTTTTCCGATGGGCAAGTGCGTTACTCATCAACGCATCCATCCATTCCCGTGTCATGTCCAAGCCTGAGTGGTTTTCCAGCAGTTCAGCGGCGGTAGCCGCCACCTTCTGTGAGAATAGAGCCAGAATGCTGATTGACTCGTGCGCCACCAGAGTCGTCACCACATTCAGTGCGTCACCACGCGCGCGTTGCAAGGCGTACGGCTCGTGAGCGTCGAGCTGCAAGTCCTTCAGGAGCTCTCTTGCGCCTTCCCAGTTAGGCTTTTTGTGGGCGTGCGCGTATGCGCCCAATACTCGATTCCAAGCCGACAGTCGACTCCACCCGGCGGTCTCTATCCACCGCTGGGGCTTGTTGTGTACGGATTTTTCAAGGCGCTGCGCTTTCTCCGGTTTCGTCCGGTGGACTCTTGATCGAGCGATTTGTTCGAGCGTGCATCGAAGCGAGGCCATCGCCCGGTCGTCGTCTTCCAACCACAGCCAGTATGCGGACCGCAACGTCGACGACACCAGAGCCAGTGGAGTCGATGCTGCTGGTAGCAGAGGACCGTTGCGTGTCCACAGAGCAGCAAGAGCTGCCAACTCGGCAACCACGATGTAGTTCGTCCCGCGCGAGGCCACCGAGTCAATGTTGAAATCGTCGCCTAGTTCGTCTCGCTCGGCGGCGAGGGCTCGTAGCGCAAACGATGCACTCGCCTGGCGATGAGCGCCGAAGGCTAAAGTCGCAAGCTCGTCGTCCCGATACAAGCGACCTGCGGGCCGATGATTCCAGGCCAGCGACTCGTACGTGGATCGTTGATCGTCTAGGTAGCGAACAAACACCGGCAAGAGGCCTTCATCGGGCGACAATGGCATGACTGTAGGCAATCTCGGCAGTACGAACGATGCCGAATAAGGGAGGGCATCATCTGGTGGTTCTTCACACGCGACGTCAGCCGACGGCCGTACGGCAAGGTTGATACTTGCTATCAACGTCACGGCGTCCTCGGGATCGCCCTGCCGATACAGGCCAGCAGCCGTCATGTACTGGATCTGGGTAAGGCTCAAGCTCAACGCGTCCGCTATGCAGTCCACCGCGCCGTATACGACACTTGGTACATCGAATCTGCTCAGGAGCGCGGCCGACTCCCACCACATGGCTTCCTCGAAGAGTCGCGCATGCATTATTTCGCTGAGAACGCCGTAGACGACGGCTGGGCATACTTCACGTCCGTTCGCCAGGACGACGTGCTTATGAGGTGCGGTTGGCTCCTCTGTGCTTGCGGAGCTGTCGTCGCCCTCGATATCTTGCGCAGTAGTCGGGTCTGCGTCGCCCTCGATGTTGGATGATTCCGGCGGTGCGCCAGGATTTGGCATGCGCTCGGCGTATGCGGTCCACGCACGCGCGATGAAGTCCTCCACTTTTTCAGACGGATGTTGCTCGACTCCGACGACAGGTGCCATGACCGCAGTCCATCGTTCGAGTTGTTGTCGGGCGATCGTGGCAGCGGCCACCACTTGTCCTGCGAGAAGCAGTCGGGTGGCCGCGACGCAGCTGTCCACTCCCCAACCGAGGTCGTGAGGCCATTTGCCATAATAGGCTGACGGTGCGCGATCCAAAGTGAGGTTCAGCTTGCGATGCGCGATATCCAGTATTGCTATCGGTGCCAGAAAAAGGATTGCTTCGAATCGGAATCCATCCGGCAGCTTCTCCGTGTTCTTCATCCTGACGTTGTGGCGCGCAATCAGAGTCTCGGCCAATCGATCGGGTCCAGATCCGCACATGCGCTCGTAATCGCGCACTTTGGTGCCGACTCGCCGTCCACGGTCATCTTTGCGCTTCGCTTTGCGTTCTGCGCTGCTCAGATGGTCCATATCGCCAGGCGACGGAATGCTTGCTCTGTCCATTCGTGCAGCCTACGAGGTCGAGCAATGCTAGGTCGCCGAATGCAGTCAGCCAGCTGTAGAGTGGTCCCAGCATGCACGACGCCTCCGGGGTGATTGAGGCGAGGTCTTGAATCGTTTTGGCCGGTGATCCGGGAAGTGCTATCGCAGGTATCGAAGCGGTCAATTCCGTAAGGTCTGCCGGGCAGCGGCGCGGCAGAATTGATGCGACAATAGGACTACTTAAAGTATCTGCCTTCTACTCTTCGCAGAGTTCGTTCTCATCGTTTGGAGGAATGGGTTGCTCAAGCGAAAAGGTGAATTACCTGCTATAATTGGTGGATGCCGGAAAAGCATCGGTAAATCTATTGAATGGAGGATCTATTTGAATCATGATAGATAAATTATACACCTTAGCGGCGATCATTGTTGCCGTGACAGAAGTAATTAAGGCAACAACGGGATTGGTTGTAGCAGCGTCTACATTGATCCCTTCGATATTAATGTTGATTTGCATTATTGCGGCGCTTTAATCGATGGAAAGACCCGTCACTCGACCTAGGGTGGCGGGTTTTCTGTATCTGTAATGTCGGTTTTCATGGTCGTGTTTTCGTTTCGGTCGGTCAGTGGTTAAGAATGCTGGTCGTGGCGACTTCGGCCAAGACGTCAATCCTGACAGACAGAATAGGCCTCTAAAATTCCAAATCCCACGCACGTTACAGCGTTCCGAGCAGTTCCATCCAGGGATAAAGCCGAGAGGTCAACCGGCCGGTGAACTAGCGAGTTCCTGAACGGGTAGTCGAACTGGAGTAGTTTGCGATCCGTTGGGTCAGCTGTTCTGCGACCGCCTCGGTGGAGGCGGGGTTCTGTCCGGTGATGAGCGTGTCGGTGATTTCGATGTGCTGCTGCCACGGGTGTCCTGCGGTGTACGTGCCGCCCCGGCGCTGGATTTCCTGCTCGACGGTGAAGGGGAGCGTGCCGAGCAGTCCTACATCGGCTTCCTCTTGGTCCGAGAAACTCGTCATCGTCAGGGCTGCATACGGCCACGTTGCTCCGGATGCTGTGTCGGCAAGCAACGCCGCAGTTCCATGGCAGACCGTCGCGATCGGGGTCCCCTCCCGTCGGAGCGCGCGGAGAAACTCTCCAACGTGAGAGTTCTTGTGCAGGTCCACCACTGGCCCGTAGCCGCCGGGCACAAAGATCCCGTCGACGGTAGAGGGGTCAACCGTTTCGAGCGCGGCCGGCGCGCGCAAATTTTCGCTCAGACCGGATAGGTACGTTCTGTACCCGTCAGGGTCTGGGCTGTGAGGGGCGTGCATGCTGTCGGGCTCGACGTGCGCAGCGCCGCCGCCGGGTGTCGCGATGATCGTCCGTATGTTTGCGGCCGTGAAGATTCGATGGGCTGTGATGAACTCTTCGGCCCAGAAGCCGCATGGTTGAGTGGAGCCGTCATTGAGCGTCAGAATGTGGGCTTCGGACAGCAGGATCGTGATGGTCGACGTTGGTGTCACCGTTGTGCGTCTTTCTCTTCGCGGTAGAGACCGAGGGCGGTCATCGCGGGCGCGTCGTTGAACTCGAACAGCACGGCTGGAATGTCGGTGTCGTTGACGTAGCTGACAGTCGACCACGATGGAACGGCGAGGCTGTCTCCTTCGCTGCACCGGAACGGCTTTCCGTCGACGTGGATGGTGGACAACCCTTGTGCCCCGATCAAGACGGCGGAAGCGGTACGCCGCATCGGTTGTGTTTGGATCCCTGCAGGTAGGAGTGTGAATGCAGCATCGATGACCGGTGTGACAGGGTCGTGGGTTCCTTCTGCGTGCAGGGTGTGTCGGTATGCGTGGTGCGGGTCGGCCTCGTGGGTCCGCTGTTGCTCACCGAGAGCGCGAAGTACGTTGTCCCACTTGTAGAGCAGCGGCTCGCTCAGGTTTCGGTGGTGTCTGTCTTGCGCGAAAATGTGGGGCTCGAGGTGGGTGTTGTCGGTGTGGAGCTCGAACTGTGTCGCGGCGAGGGCGGCGACGAGGGGGTCGTTGGTGCAATCCTGCCAGATGGCGGGGGAGTCGGTGGGGCTGTCGTTGCCGTGCTCATGCCATTCGCCGGCGGGGGTGATCACCACGTCGCGAGGCTCGAGATACATCTTGGTTCCACCGACGGCCGTCCATGCCCCGTCACCCTCGTGCATGTAGCGCAGGGCCGTCGGCGCGTGCCGATGCGGGGTCATACCTTCACCGCGGTTGATGATCTGCAGCCCCGAATAGAGATATCCGACGGCGGCCTCGCGGGCATGGCCCGGATTGGCGAGGGTCAGTACCCGTAGAGCTGCTCGGTCGCCCTTGACCATGTCGGCGGCCGCGATCGCGAGCGGTCGAAGCTCGGCATAACTCCAGTGCACGGCATGGGAGTCGGGGGCCGGGGCCCACGGCAAGTTCTCGTTGGCCGCGGACCACCGCCCGATGGCGGAGATTGCTGCCGCCTTCTCGTGCAGCATGGCCTCGGTGGAAATGGTGGTGGTCACGATGCAGGTACCTCCTGTTGGGTGACGGTCACTGAAGCGAGTGGTCGGGGTGTGCCGACGACGGCGTCGGCTGCCTCGGTAAGTTCGGCAACCAGTTGGTCGATGTGGTCGGCAGTGGTGTGGATGTTGCCGATGGACACTCGGATGACGTAGTGGCCGTCGAGCTCGGAGTGGGAGAGCAGCGTCCGGTGGGTGCTGTTGACGGTCTCGAGGATCTTCCGCGTCGCCTGTCCGTCGGCAGAGGAGATCCGGAGGCAGAGCAAGGGGAGCGGCGAATCGTTCGCGAGATGCCACCGCGGGTCTGCGGCAAGGGCGTCTCGCAGCCTCGTCGCCAGGGTGAGACTGTGTTCGAGTCGAGTTCGGATGCCTCGTATTCCGAAGGCGCGCAGGGTCCACCACAGTTTCAGAGCTCGGAATTGTCGCCCAAGGTTGAGGGTGTAATTCATGTAGTCGATACCGCCGGTGGTGTCGGTACGCAGGTATTCGGGAACCAGTGTGAAGGCGGCTTCGAGTGCTCCGGGGTGACGGCAGAACAGTGCCCCGCACTCCATAGGGGTGAAGAGCACTTTGTGTGGGTTGGCGACGAGAGAATCGGCGGCCGCGAGTGACGGAAGGACCTGCGCGATGGCCGGGGCTATGCGCCAGAAGCCTCCGTACGCGGCGTCGACGTGCAGCCACACTCGGTGGTCGCGGCACACGGCCGCAATCGCCTCGACCGGGTCGAGAGCACCTGAAGTGGTCGTACCGACGGTGGCGACAACAGCGATCGGTGTGTAACCGTCCGCGACGTCCGATCCAATGCGAGTCGACAGAGCAGCAGGATCGAGTTGGCCGCTAGCGTCGGTGGGTAGGCGTACGACATTGTCGAGCCCGATGCCGAGAGCGATCGCAGCTTTGTCGACCGACGAGTGGGCCTGGTCGGAGGCGTAGATCCGGCCGGGTTTCTGGCCGGATGTTCCGTGATGTCGAACCTCGGGCTGTGCCCGGTGGCGGGCGGTGGCCAACGCGTAGAACGTGCCCAGTGATGCACCGTCGACGAGCAGTGCGTCTGCGGCGGGGTAGTCGAGCAGTTCGGCGAGCCATCTGGTGACGGTGTCTTCGACGGCGGCAGCCGAGGGCGCGCTCTTCCACAACATGACGTTGACGTTCAATGCCGCAGCGGTCATCTCGGCGAGGATGGCCGGTCCGGAGGAACTGTTGCTGAAGTAGGCGTGGAATCGTGGATGGTTCCAGTGCGTCAAATGCGGAACGACGTTGTTCCAGGTGTCGTCGAGTATGTCGGCGAAATCTGTTGCCTCGGACGGCAGCTCGCTGTCGATCGCGTCGGCGACATCGGCCGCATCGGCCGGCGTCGTGACGGGCACGTCGTCGAGCGCGGCGAAGTGTCGACATATTCGATCGAGGGTGTCGGTGCCGAAGGCTTTGAGCTGCTCGGGAGTCCAGTCGCCAGTCGGCTTTGTTGGGTCGGGGGTCATTCGACGTCGACCGGCAGCTCGTGGGCGAAGACGACCTCGCGGGGGCGTTCGCAGTACCGGCGGTAGAAATCTTCGAGTAGTGGCGTCTCCGATTCGAGGAGGTGCGTGGCGTGCTCGGCGCTTTCCCAGGGGTAGGTCATCGTTACGCGTTGGGGGTCCGATGCGTGCTGGAAGAAGCGCGCGTGGCCCGCCCACCCCGGGTGGTGGTGTGCGTTGTCGTCGAGGAGTTCGTCCATTTCTTGCAGGACCGAGAGGGCGTTCTCGGCCGCTTCGGCGGTCAGGTGCCAGGTTTCGATGACGGTGATCATGAGAGGGCGAAGCCTTTCTGTTTCAGTTGCTCTGACCGGTGCTGTCGAAGTGCTCTTGCAGCAGTGAATCGCCGCCGGGGACGAATCGTTGGCAGATGAGTTGGTGGGCGCGCCGGTTCTCGGCCTGGCTCTTCCAGAGCCGTCGTGCGGAATCTGCTGCGACGCCGGGAAGTTCAGCCGTCTTGAGCGTTGTACGGACGATCTTGGCGCGGGTGAGCATCACGTCGTGATCCCGGTTGAACACGGCGGAGAACCCGGGTTCGAGCCAGGGCGGTTCCATGGAAGGCCGGACGAAGTCACGGTAGATCTCCGGTGAGAAATCGGACGCGTACCGCATGCTCTCGGTCGCCCCGGCGTAGAGAGTCCCTAGTTCGGTGAGTTGGTGGGCGAGAGTGGGCCACTGCTTGTTTGCAAGGCACTCCAGCACTGCCGCGAGCCGGCTGTTCATGGATATGACGAACAGGTGGAACAGGTGGTGGCCCTTCTTCCAGCGTGTGATCGCTTGTCGTGCAGAGTCGTTCGGAGCCTGCGGGGTGCGATTGTCCGCACTGTGGTCCGTCGGCGCTGCCAATTGGGAAGGATCTCGTTCCCGTGCGGACACGGCTGCTGCGGCGGAGGCATCGCCGACGACTACGGCCAGGGCGTCGAGTAGGCGGAGTCGTGAGTCGTTGTCCAGAGTGGACTGCGGCAGATCTGTGGTGATGGCGGTGACGACGGTCAGTGCGCTGACCGCCCACGCGTGCGGGTCGTTGCTGCGGGAGATCCTGAAGTAGGTGTCGTATTCGGCGCTGCGGGCGACAGGGATGGTGCTATCGGTGGGTAGGACGACTCGATCGATGCTCGTCGGAGATGGGGTCATGAAGGCCTCTTCCGTGGCTTGAAGTGGAGTCAGGGTGGTGGGGGTGTCGGGTTGCGGTCCAGACGGCTCCGACGACGACGGCGGCTCCGGCTAGTTGAATCCAGGTGGGTCGCTCGCTGAGGACAACGAATCCGAACGCGATAGCCAGCACAGGCTGCAGCAGGAGTAGGGCCGCGACGGTATTAGCCGCCAGCGATCGGGATCCCGAACTGATGAACAGCCAGGCGGCAACCTGTCCGAGCAAAGCGAGCGCGATCATCCATCCCCACGCGGCCGCGGAGATGTCGAGATCGAGGTCTCCGAGGCCTGCCGAGACAATGCCGGCAGTGACCGTTGCCGATGCGGTGGCCACACAGATCGGGGTGACCAGATGGCTGGGGCTTCGCTGGGTGGAGCGGCGGTTCAGGAACAGGTAGGCCGCGTACGCGGCACCGGCGGAGATTCCCAGGATGGACCCGCGGAGCGCGTTGTCGGCTCCTGTTCCGCCGATGAGTCCGCCGGCGAGTGCAACGCCGAGCAGCATGCAAGGCACCGCCATGAGGAATCGTCGGGGGATTGCGGTTCGATCGACGACGAGCGCGATCAGCGGCAGCACGACGACCTGGACATTGATAAGGACGGTGGCGATCGAGGCACCGACGTCGAGGATGCTCGCGGTCCACATCACGTAGTCCGCTCCGAGGAAGACTCCGGCACCAATGGCCATGGGATACAACCTCGTCGGCATTGCGCCGCGTCGGTGAAGTTCCCACAGCGCCATCGGAACGAGAGCCGCCAGCGCGATCAGACATCGTAGAAATGCCGCCGTCCCCGAGGTGACATCGGCGAGTTTGACGAAGGTTGCGGACAGTGACAGCGACGCGGCACCGGCGATGACCAGCGCCGCATTCCCGCCCACCCCCCGATCGGCGGCGTCAGCTCTCGGTATCGCGGTTCTGGTCACCTGGTCAAGGCAACCAGTTACAAACCGATAAGTCTACTAGCCAGTTCTACCGCTGAAACAGTAGTATCACTTATATGTTGTCGTGGGATCGGATGAAAGTTTTCGCCGCAGTAGCCGAACAAGGTTCGGTCACTCGAGCTGCAGAATCTTTACACCTCACCGGACCCGGAGTGTCGCAACACATCCGCAAGTTGGAGAAGGAAGCCGGCACCACCCTGGTCGAGAGAGAGGGAAGGTCGATACGGCTGACCCCCGCCGGTCGCGCACTGGCGACACGTGCGGCCGCCATGTCCGCTCTCGCCGAAGCCGCAGAAGACGACCTTGCCTCGATCGACACCGACGTTGCCGGAGCGCTGAGAGTAGGCGCGGTCGCAAGTGCATTACGTCGGCTGGTGGTCCCAGCTCTGGCAGACCTTGCTCGCACGTATCCACTGCTGCGCCCCGAGGTCGTCGACGGAGAAGGAATCGATTTGCTCGACCGCCTCCAGCACCGCACCCTCGATCTCGTCGTCTTCGAGTCCTGGGACCATCGGCCGGCGACGGTCCCCGCAGGTATCGACGTCCACACGCTCCACACCGAGGATGTACACCTCGCGGTACCGATCGAGGACAACCGTGAGATGGCAACCCTCTCCGGCGAAACGGAATCGATCTGGACGGTATGCCCATCAGGGTCGGATGCGCACTCCGCGCTCGTGCACGCATTGCGCGAAGCTGGAGTCGAACCGACGATCCGCTACGAGGTGTCCGACTACTCGACCCAACTGGCCCTCGTCGAAGCAGGTCTGGCCGTCGCGCTGGTTCCGGACACCGCGCGAGTCCGAACGGCCAGGGTGCGGTATCTGCCGACCGAGCCGGCCGTGACACGTTCGCTACGTGCGGCGAGCTCGACCCGAATCCCGGCAGTCGGCGCGCTCCTGAATGCGATGAACGTGATTCTCGCAGGCTGATTCCGCGGCCGATCTCACCCGTAACGCTCGGTTATCAGGACTGCTCAAAAGGTAACGGGCAGGCACATGACATCTGCGAAACAGGTTGTATGGCAGTGATTGTCAGGGCGCAGGTATGCGCTAGATCCGGGTTCACGGCCACCGGAGGCGGGGAGATCGAGAATGCTGAACGTCAGCAGGGCGACGGTGGTGGCCGAACACTGTCCGACACGCCCGTGGGATCAAGCTTCGTAGAATTCCCCTATTCGGGGAATTCTACGTTCCGTTCAAGACCTCCGCCATCGGTGCCATAATCGTTACGGTGCGGCGATGAACAGCATCACGCCCCATGAAATGACCCCACTCAGCCCGATTGCATCGGCAGGTTTGCTCGGATGAGCGGCGACGACGTGCTGAACTTCTGCTCCCTGGTAGTGGCAGTCACTGCCGTTATAGCGATCCGTTCCTTCACGGAGTTCCGATCCAAGCGGGTCACGATAGCCGTCTTCCTCGCGGTGTTTCTGCTCTTCAGGTTCGGTGTTCCTCGTCTTACGCCGTTCATCGGATGGCTGCTCGGTTTGTCCGCCGAGTAACGGTGGGGGCGGACGTGCAGAGGTGGCCCGCTGGCCGGGAGAGAAAGCAGAGCGATGTCGAGCGGTATCGTGCATCGAACGATCGATTAAAGGGTGGGTGCGAGTTGTGAGCTGCAGCGAACAGGGTTCGTTCGAGGACATCGTGCCGGGGCTTTTCAAGACCTCGAACGGCACCGCCGCCGACGCCGTGAACGGGTGTCTGGGGTACAAATCGCCCCAGGTCCAGCAAGTGACTGGGGTAACGTACCGCCAGCTCGACTACTGGGCCCGTACAGGGCTTGTGTCACCGTCGATCCGCCCTGCATCCGGTTCGGGATCGCAAAGGATGTATGCCTTCTCCGACATCGTGGTGGTCAAAGTGATTCGTCGTCTCCTCGAGGCCGGAGTGTCTTTGCAGAATGTACGCATTGCGATCGAGTGCCTGCGTGCGCGTGACGCCCAGGGGCTGGCGTCTGTAACTCTGCTCTGCGACGGTATTTCGGTGTACGAGTGCACATCTGACGACGAGATAGTGGACTTGCTACACGGTGGTCAGGGCGTGTTCGGCATCGCGATCGGACATACAGTCGCGGACGTGGCTGCCGATATCCGTGCGCTCCCTGCAGTTTCTGTGGGAAGCGACAAGGTCACCCGAATCGACGAACTGGGATCGCGACGCGACCGCAAGAGCGCCTGAAGTCGGCCCCGGGATGAGTACACACTTCAGTGCCAATTACATGGTCCACGCGATGAATGAAGCAGCCTCTGATACCTGGGATCTGATGGAGACGGGAATTGCAGGCGGCATCGGACCTGGAGAAGAGACGCTCACCGACCTCAACTTGATCAAGCTTCAGCAGCGTATTCCGGCGCTGAGAGTGACGAAATACGCCAAGGCGGTCGAGGCGGGCAACGGTGCGGATTGGGAGTGGTGGATCGGTTCTTCGGCCGACGAGCGGTGGATCAAGCTTCGTATTCAAGCAAAACGCGCCAGCCACAAATTCAACCGCTATGAGCAGCTCGGACACTCAGTTAAAGAAGTCAAGCAGTACGAGACCCTGATTTTGAAGAGCAGGCTCGACGGTGCAACTCCGTTGTATGTCTTCTTCAACGGGTGGCCCGAAGATAGATTTCTCGTAAAGGGCCAGTACATCGATGCGATCGCACGCAACCTCAGGGCGGTGCACGGCGGGCACGTTCCGTATCCGATGTGGGGCTCGTTGGATTGGGGGTGCGCAGTCTCCGCGGCGCAGAAGGTCAAAGAAATTTATGAGAACCCATCCACATCAGTCTTCCCGCCAGCTCTCATCCCAGCTGCTACCCGCCGAAACAAGCGCTATATCCCACGGTATCTCGTGCATTCGACCCCTTGGGCGTATCTACTTCACTCCGGGCCTTCGGGCGCGGCTCCGACTGTGCGGCAGGTGGCCGAGAACCTGCACCACATGGAGGGAAACAGATCGCCGCTCACCGACGATGCCTTCGAAGCAATGACTTACCCGATTCCGTCTCGCGAAGCCGAGCAGGCCGCCTACGGCATGTACACGATGAGGAAATTTCTCGACCCCCGCGATGAGGCGCGTTACGCTCAGCGCCTCGCGAGCGCCGAACAATTCGCTCATGAGATCGGCAGAGACGATCTGGTGGGTCGAATGCTGAACCTGCCCGACGAGACCGAGCGGACAGGGCCGGGGTATCGCCTGTTGTTGGAGCTCAACCCGGAAAGTTCAGACCTCATGAACCTACGCCTGAGCTAGCGCCGATCGGCCGACAAGAGGTCGTTTGGTTCTGATGCAAAAAAAGTAGTCGGAGGCCACCGTGTGGTGTGCCTCCGACTCACCCTGTGCAATCTCAGTGCCAGGAATGCTACACGCGCACAGTCGATATGGCGATCTACACGAACTCGCGTATTCGCGGGAGCACTGCGGCGATCTCCTCGAACAGGCTCGGCCAACCTCGACGCAGACGAGTGACCCTGCCCGATTCGAGGAAATTTCCGTCGAGAATGTGTGAAACCCGCAGATTCGCTGCAGGTGCGCCCAGCGCGGCCAGTTTGGCGTAGACAGGGTTGCTCGGAAGGTCGTGCTGATGCGAATAGGCGAGCACATCGTCCGCGGACCAGTCCCATACCGGCCCATAGGCCACAGTTCCATCGGTGCGGCGAACCGTCCCCCCGTGGTGTCGACGCTGCTCCGCTTTGTTGCTGCAGCAGCTCGCGCCTTGGCAGCGCTCGCTGATCTCACGTGCGAGAGCGGAGTAGTACATCGACCACCTGCCGGTTCCTTTCCTGGATTCGTCTGCCCGCACGCCCCAGACCTCCCCGTCACCGAACTTGGTGTGCGCAGCCCGGGCAGGCTGCGCAATCAAGGTCTCGAAGCCTCGTGCGGGTACATGAGCCGACGGGCTACCGCCGTGGTCCCATTCCCCGGTCCGGGCCATCACTGTCAGCAGCGTTGGTTCAGCGCGAATGATGTGCAGGTCCAGTCCCAGCTTCGTCGCAATCTGCTCGACGTAGGCGTAGGTCTCGGGGTATTCGAGACCGGAATCGAAAAAGGCTACCGGGACATCTGGGTCCGCCTGGCGGGCGAGATCGACAGCAACGACGGAATCTTTTCCACCGCTGAATGCGACGTACCCATCGAATTCGTCGAGGTGTTCGGCCACGCGATCGACGATCGTCGAAATGTCATGCCGCGAGGATCGAAGGGACCGTAGTCGAGTGAGATCGAGGCCGTCGAAATCGTTGCTACGCACCGCCACAACGATAGTCGGGACACGGACACTTCAGACTGGACAAAGCAGAAGCTGTACCCGAACAGGCGGAATTACCGGTTGCACAACGGCGGTCCGTGGGGCCGCTCGGCAGCAGTTTTCGGGGTGTTCGAGGTGTCCGGTGCCGGTGTTATGTTCGCCCGGATATCGTCCGTTGAATGAGCAAGAGGAAGAGGTGGCGACCGATGAGTCCCACAGAGTCCGACCCAGGCAGCGCGTTGCCCCGGTGGGTGGTCGATCCGTCGGCGGCGAACAATGCGACCGATCAGTCGAACCATTCCGAGCCGGAAGGGGGGTCGGAAGATCGCCACGATGGGCAGGACGGTGACCTCGTCCAGGACTCGGGCGTAGGCCATCCAGAACCCGCCCGTGAACAGCCTGTAGCCAGCGAATTCGTGCCGAACGACGCACCCAAAGTCGCAGCCAACAACGCTGATGAAAACGTGTCGAAAAACGTATCCCAAGCCCGGTCCAAAGTCGCATCAGAATTCGCGCAGAGAGACCGGCCCAGCTCCGCACCCAGCAGCTCCCCCTCGGCGAGCCAGCCCAATTCTGGTGCACATCGACCCACCTCGGAGCCGGCCTCACGGCCGCCGCGCGTCAACGATGGTCAGGCACCAATGCCGGACCGGCCCTCGGCCTGGCCAGGGCAGGGCGGCTCCGCACCCGCTGTTGAGCAATGGCACACCAACAAGTCGGTCGACAGTTCAGCACCGACGTCTCACCCGGAGCCAACAAGCGCCTCCGACTCTCTGGCAGTGACAGCTCATCGCCCCTTCACCTCGCAGCCCGTTCAGTTGGTAGAACCAGTGCCGACAGCAATTCCGACAGCAAGGCCGACAGCAGCTGTTGCCCCTCCGCGGTCGATCGACGAACTGGAGCTGATCCGCCGTGCGCAACTGCCTCCGAGCAAAGGTTGGCGACGGTGGCTCTACCGACTCTCGTTCGGTTCAGCCAATCCCGGACAGTCGCCGGCTGAACTCGAGTACGAGCAGCTCCTGCGCCGCGTACGGCAACCGGTTCGAGGGAACTACAAGATCGCAGTCCTGTCCATGAAGGGCGGGGTCGGAAAAACAACCACGACAACAGGGCTTGGATCGACATTCGCAGCACTGCGGGGCGAGCGCGTCATTGCCTATGACGCCAACCCAGATTTCGGGACGCTCGCCTACCGCATTCACCGAGACAGTGACCGCACAGTGCGGGACTTGCTCGCGGACAAAGAAGTACACAGCTACTCCGACGTACGGAGCTACACCTCGCAAGCGCGAAGCAGGCTCGAAGTTCTTGCAAGCGAGCGTGATCCGTCCGTTTCCGAGGCATTCAACGAGCACGACTACACCGCCGCACTGCGCATCCTCGAACAGTTCTACAACATCATCTTGACCGATTGCGGCACCGGTCTCATGAACTCGGCCATGGCAGGGGTCCTCAAAGAAGCCGACGCATTGGTCCTGGTCTCCTCCGCGGCCAAGGACGGAGCGCGCAGCGCTGGGGCGACCCTCGAATGGCTGTCGCGACACGGCTTCGACGACCTGGTCAAACGCACCGTTGTCGTCATCAACGAATCACGGAAGGGCTCGACGGCCCTCGATGTCGAGCAACTCAAGTCCTACTTCGCAGAACGCACTCGCGCCGTCCAGGTCGTCCCGTACGACGACCACCTTGCCGAAGGCGACACCATCGATCTCGAGTTACTGGGCAAGCCTGCACAACGCGCGTTCGTCGAGCTGGCTGCTCTCCTCGCCGACGACTTTCCTGCCAACGTCGGCCGGCACGCACCAGCGCCCGGCCCGAGTCCTTGGTGAGTTGGACCGTGCCGGTGAAAGTTGGCCTGTCCGTGGTGTCCGGGCGCGCCGTTAGAGTGCAGAGATGGTCGAACTATCAAGGGGCAGTGCGGCGCTCGACGTTGTGACGACCGCCTACAAGGCCGCAACAGGATGCGCGGTTTCGTGGCCACCAGCCGGCGTTTCTGGTGACTCCGCGTGCGCGCGGTGCGGTGGCGCGACAGAAGGTTCCGGACGGCGAGTGCGTGAGACTGTGTCGAGAACGTTCACCGGGTTCGACGGGTGGGTAGACGTTGCGGCTCCTACGATGTGTCACGTCTGCGTCTGGGTGTACACGACAACGGCACTTCGCTCGGACCTCCTGCTGGTCACCAGTGATCCAGTGTGCGCCACAAAATTGTCGAAGACCCGCTTACGTCGCGTTCTGGGACAAGCGATCTCTCCGACGTCCGCCGTCGTGGTTCCGTTACGCCCTGGGCGCAAGCACATTCTTCCTCATGCCCGGTGGGGTCGGGTCGCCGTCGACGACGTCGCGCTTCCATGGACAGAGCACGACGCGGAACGCCTGAGCGCAGTCGTGCGATTGCGACGGCGAGGGTTCTCCCTGGCAGCGCTTGCGCGCGCAGCGCCGGCATTCAGCACGCTCAAGAACATTCCTCATCGAACGTGGACGTCTGTGTTCGCGGATTGGGACAGCCTCGATCCGTGGCGAGAGCGTCCTGTGTACCTCGACCTCGCAGCGACGGCTTCAACGTCAACCAGAGGCACGGCATGACCCCGACCAGAGCTACGACACCGACCCGAACCTGGCTGGACGCAGCGAGCTTTCTGCCGCCCGTCACCGGTGCGGCAGCAATAGCTGAACGACTGTTGTTGCTGCTGCACTACGGAATCAACTGGGACACCGGGTGGGTGGGACGCCGGAGAGAGCTGTACTGGGACCACCACCTGCCAGACCGAGTCCGGGTCGCGACATACACCGGCGGAGCCGACCTCGATCGATGGTGGAGCACCGTGGCAACCGATCTCGAGTCAGCGCCGTCGACGAAAGAACAACGCCTCGAACTATCGGTCCTTCTACGCGAGGAATCGATACCGGTCCTGACCCTCTTACGGGAAAACACCACCGCCCTCGTACTCCGAACACGGATCGTGGCCGAAGCTGTTCAAGCGCGCCGGTCCACCGCAGCGACTGCTACATCGCCCAGGAGGCAGAAGTGACCTCGACCATGCGCTGGCAGCTCGACATCACAGCGGTCTCGGCAATCTCGCACCGCGGTGAACACAGCGCCACCACAACGACCTTGTTCCGGCGCGAAAAAATACAGCAGCCCAACGGTTCCGCAGCCTTGGTTCCGATTGTGTCCGGGAACTCCTTCCGAGGGGCGCTCCGGCGGATCGGGGAGGAGCTATTACGGGACGTCCTCGCATACGAAGGGCTTCTCAGCTTGTCTGCAGCACACACACTTCGGAACGGGGGCAGCCTGACCAAGGTCACCGGAGAGCCGCTGTCCGGCGAACGGCTACACCGGCTCCGTACATTGAACCCACAGGTCAGCGTGTTCGGCGGGAGCGGCGGCGGTCGAATGATCGACGGCTGTCTCCGCGTGGGCAAAGTGATCCCGCACGTCCTCGAAACCGACCACCTCATGAGCCGTCCCGCACCGGACCGTGCTGTCTTGAGCCAATTCGACACCATGGCGCTCGAACGGTACAGCCGGTTCGACGATTCCACCGATCATGACTTCCCCGCAGTCGGCCGAACCGACGCAGCCACCGTCGACGGTAGCTCTCTGATGCGTTATGAGATCGAAACGCTGCCTGCCGGTACACGATTCGAGTCCTTTTTGCGTCTCGATCGCGCAACCGATCTGGACGTGGCCTTCTTCTCCGACGTCGTTGGCAGGTTCGTCGAGTCCGGAACCATCGGCGGGCGTACAGCTATCGGACACGGCCTCGTCCGCACCAGATTCGAGCGGACCCTTCTCGCCGGCGACGAGCCGAAAGAGCTCGACTGGCGAACCCATCTTCGAGAGCGCCGTGACGAGGCGCTGGAAGTCATGGAGGCGTTGACGTGATGAGGCCGTTCGAGGTAAAAGCACACCTGGCGGTCGGACTTGCGCATGCAGCTCCGTGGGCGACGAGCCTCGATGGCTTGCTCGCATCCGAGATGTGGGAAGACGAAAAAGCCGCTGCTCGGGACCGCGGACAGTACCTCGAAGCCGCCGGCCCCGACGAGGTGCCCGCCGATCTGGATCTACCACTCGCTCGGTGCACTCTGGGGGGAGGCGACGACTGGCATTGGTGCGCGACATACGCCTATCCCGAAGACCTGGCCGACGCCCCGGAAATCCATCACTGGAGCGGACGACCCGACCACCGTGCGCTCGAGCAACTCGCGAGGTACCGACCATCGGTCATCTCCGACCGGCAGGGCCGATATCGCGCACGCCAAATGCCGCTCCTACTGACCTCCACGCGGACTGTGCTCTGGAGAGGTGTCGGCGACATCGACCGGGTGAGCGCAACCCTGGCGTCGATCGATGCGATCGGGAAGAAGCGCAGCCAGGGCGAGGGGCAGGTGCTGAGATGGGAAGTGCAGCCCGTCGACATCGATGACTGGTCGGCCGGCCACCTCCATCCGAACGGCCACCTCGGCCGCCTGAGCCCACGCATCTGTCTGCAGGGCAAACCAACAGTCGAAACAGGCGGTTTGGGCCGAGGCGCGATACGGCCACCGCACATGCACCGGTCGAGAATGCGCGAGCTATGCATGCCATGGACACCCCAGTGACCCGTGAACACGCACCGGAAACGTTGCGGGACAGCAACTTGTCGGAGCCGAACGCCATACTGACAACCATGCGAATCCGAACCCTCGATGGTCCACCGCTACCTGCCGAAATCTTGGCCCATGCGGCGCGCGCGGTCGTTCTTGCGGACCTTCTCGCCGGCCAAGACATCACCTGCGGCGAGAAGCCTTCAGCGAGGAGCGACGCAAGTCGAGACGCTTCGACGATCAACCGCGGTTGATCGCGCCGACTGTAACGGGGTAGGCATCACCAGGCAGGTCTGACCGGCGAATCGCGCGTTGATTCACGCTGTGCGGGAGCGTATTCGGTACACCTGCCGGGTCGTGATTCCGAGCTGGCTTGCACTGGACTCGGCTGGGACGTTCTGGGCCGAAAGCGTGGCTATCGTGAGCGCCTGTTGTTGATGCCGGGTAGGCCGGCTCTCTATGGCTGTGGTGTGCTGAAGCTCTTGGCGCTCTCGTGGTGTCTTTCCGCCCCAAATTCCGTGTTGTTCGTTGTACGTCAGTGCATGGGCGAGGCAAGCGGCTCTGGCGGGGCATTCTGCGCAGACCCGCTTTGCTCTGCTGGTTGCTCCACCCGGGGGCGGGAAGAACTCCTCGGGGTCTGTCTGTGCGCACAATGCGTCCGAGCGCCATGACGAAATGTCCGCCGCCGCGGGCGGGGGCAGTGGCGCGGCGATGGCTGTTTCGAGCGGTGTCACGTGTTGGGTCCTTTCTTTCGGGCGACCCGGCCTTTTTCGAGTGGGTTCGACGATATCGAGGGACCCGGACACTTCACGCAGCACACGTGGCGGTCCGGTGCTCTTTGAGCCCGGACCGTCAATGTCCCCGGCACTGAGTGCGCCGGGGACGTTGACGGTTGGTGTGACTGGGTGAAAAGCGTTCTGACGCAGTAAGATTGAGGCGTCCTGTTGTTGGTGAGACTGACCATCTTGCCCATCTTTCGAGGAGTTTTGCGATGCCGGATTTGGCGACTGCGGTAACTGTTGTGGATGCGTGCGGGAGGGCTGGTGTCCCGTCGTTGTTGATCTCGGGTCCGGGTATGGGGAAGTCGAGCCTGGTTCGAGCACTTGCTGCATCCGAGGGGGTGTTGTGCGAAACGGTCTTGGGGTCCTTGCGGGAGCCCGCCGACTTCGCAGGCCTACCGGTAGTCCGTGAGAGTGGCGTGAGATTGGAGGCCCCGGATTGGGCGCGACGGCTACATGCAGAGGGTGGGGGCTACCTCTTTCTGGACGAGCTGACCACGAGTCCACCGGCCGTTCAGGCGGCGATGCTGGCAGTCGCACTGGATTTGAAGGTGGGTGATCTGCAACTGCCGAAGGGGACTCGGGTCATCGCAGGTGCGAATCCGCCCGATTGCGCTGCAGGGGGGTACGAGTTGGAGGCTCCCTTAGCAAACCGCTTCTGCCACATCGAGTTCACGCCGTCTGTCGATGAATGGCTCGACGGTATGGCCACGGGTTGGGCAAGCACGGCCTCTTCGCGTGCGGTGACCAGCGACGAGCAGCGGGAGGCGTTGGTGCGCAGTTCCATCATCGGGTACATCCAGCGTGCGCCCGAGGCGCTCGATGCGTTTCCGAAGGTCGGAGTGCAGACAGGTGGAGCATGGCCGTCTCGGCGCACCTGGTCGATGCTTGCGCGGGTGTTGCCACATCTTTGCGACGACGACAATGCGGCGACCAACGCGGTGGTATTCGGCTTGATCGGGGAAGGCGCGGGTGTCGAATTCCTCGAATGGCGTCGCAAGGCCGACCTCCCAGACCCCGTTGCCGTGATCGAAAACCCCGAGACGGCGTTCGATTGGCGCTCGCGTCCTGATCTGGTGTGGGCCGTGCTGTCCGGCGTGACGGCGTGGGCGGCCTCGCGGGGCACCGTCGAAGCGTGGCGCAACGCCTGGGGTCCGCTGATTGCCGCCGCCGAGGCAGGAGCACCCGACGTGGCCGGGGCTGCGGCACGCACTCTGGCGAAAGCGCGACCGGCGAAGGCCGCTGTTCCTGCGAGCGCGCGCCGGTTTGCGCCGATGCTGGTGGCAGCGGGTTTGGTCGAGGCTGCGGCATGAGCGGCGTGCGTGAGCTCGAGCCGGTTGAAATGCGAGCGTTCCGACTCGCGCGGCTGGTGTCGGCTGAGCAGATGCCGTACTTCATGCGCGCTCTGTTCGCAGCGCAACCCGTGGCGGCACCGGGCCTGGGTACGTTTGCGGTCGACGCTCGGTGGCGGCTGTACCTGGATCCGGATCTGTTGGTCGGGCCTTGCGCGTGGCCGGTGCCGATGGTCGGTGCAGTGCTGCTGCACGAGGTCGGGCATTTGTTACGGGCACACGCCGACCGTGCCGCCGCTCTGGCGAAGCCCATCGATCATCTGGTGTGGAACTTCGCGGCCGACGCCGAAATCAACGACGACCTGTTGGCTGCGGGAGTCAGCCTGCCCGAAGGGGTGATCACCCCTCAATCATTCGGCTGCCTTTCCGGAGACACAGCCGAGCAGTACTACGACTACCTGCGTGACCCGATTGCGCATCAGACTGTCACCGAACTCGTTGGCGCTGAGGGCGATCCGGGATGCGGATCAGGATCGGGGTGCCCTGTGGTCCCCGGTGAACTCATCGGCTCGGGAGAAGTGATCACGGAGGGACTGGACAATGCGGAAGCGGACCTGGTGCGCCGATCTATCGCGCAGGCAGTTCGCGAAGCAGCTGGTACCGGTCGAGGTAGTGCCCCGGCGGGACTGGTCCGGTGGGCAGCTGATGTTCTCGCCCCGCCCACGGTAGCGTGGGATCGTCTGCTACGGGCCGTAATTCGGCGTGCGTTGGCAGAGCAGGCGGGTAGGACGAACTATTCGTACTCCCGTCCCTCCCGCCGCAGACCTCGATGCCGCGATGGGCGAAGTGGCGGGAGTTCTCAAAGCTGGTGGCATAGCACGCGACCGGGTTCGGATTCTGGCGTGTGACGCCAAATCCACTACGGCACAACACGTACGATCGGTCGCTGATGTGACGTTGGTTGGTGGTGGCGGAACCGATATGAGGGTGGGAATCGCCGCAGCCAACGCTGCGCGCCCTGCACCCCACGTCGTCGTGGTGCTGACCGATGGCGATACACCCTGGCCCGACCGGCCCACGAGGTCCCACCTAGTGTGCGCAATCATCGGCGGCGTCCAGGGTAGGGGCGTCACACCGGCATGGGCATCGACGGTGCACGTGCCAGTCGGATCGGGGGCCACACGATGAACGAAAGCGGACCCGTGGAACTGCTCAAGTACGCAGACAGGGTGCTCACCGGCACTGGAATCGCCGCCGCCGATATCCGCATCGTCGTCGCCAGCGCAGCGGCCGACGCCGCCACAATGGCGTTGCGCGCAGGGTGGGAGTGCGCGAGCAACGCCCTGATCCTCGTCGACGGTGACGAGCGATGAGCGTGGAGTGGTTCGACCTCGCGCAACGCCTCTATGCCGCCGAAAAGATGCAACCGGTCCCTCGGCTGGCACATGCCACCTTCAAGCCGTCCAGAGCCGCCGTGGCCGTGCGTGCGGTCACGCGAGGAACAACGCTGGCCGTGTCCGTCGCTCGAGATGGATGCACCGAAGAGTCCGCGCACGACACCGAGGCTCTGGCCCTGCTCGCTCGCAACGGGGCAACGACGGTGGGTACGGCTGAACCGGCCATGCTGCTCACCGATGACGCCGCGACGATACCGAGCCTGCTGGCCCTGGCGCGTGCGCACGCCCACCACCCTGATCCGGACATAGCGGGGGCTGCCGCCATGATCGGATGGTGGGCCGATCGAGCCGACCATCCCGGAACGTCGGCGGTGATCGATCTGGTTGCTGCGTCGTCCTCGCGTCTGGTCCTCGGCACTGCGCCCGACGCCGAGCGAGCGGCCCGAACATGGCGTTCCTGGCTCGGCATTACCGACGAGAGCGTCGCAGGCCTGCATGAGTGGGCAGCGTGCATCGCAACGGGACCGCTGTTGCCGCTTCTCGATCCGATACACGACGATGACCGATACTCCTGGGATCGGACATTGTCGGCCACGACTGCGGGCCACGACTGGTCACGGCCGGACAACTCAGCTAGTGCGGCCATGGGACTACGGACCCGATGCGATGCCGCCGACCTCAAAGCCGCTGCGTTGCTGAGTGATCCACTGTGGCGAGTACGTGCGCTGCATACAGGACACGTGGCCCAGGGCATCGCATCGGTGGCGGCACCGCCGACAGGTTCACGCCGCCGCAACGTTTCGGTGTCGGTGACCTGCGACCGGCTGGACTCAAGGATGCGGGTTGATTCGGCAGTTACGGGATGGGTCGGATCACCGCTCGATCAACCCTTCGAGCGCTTCTCTGCCGACGTCACGTCCGCACAGGTGGTCAACGGCAAACTGACGCTCGGTATCGGGGTGTTCGGAGCGCACGCACCGAACGACGGAGACCAGGTGACCTTGATGCCCCAACCGCCTTCACCGGCGACGATGCGAGCAGGACGGGCGAGGTACTGGAATCTGTACCGCGCTCGCCGTTCCTGGCTTTCGACCGGACAAGCCCCGAGCGCCGTGCGCCGCGAAGTCCCGCTCGATGTCCTGATAGCGGGTGCAGAGGACGCTCCGTGATCAGAAGACGACCAAAAGTATTCATGAACAACACATTAGAAGAAGAACGGGACAACAATGCGTATCGTCGCACCCGGAGCGGACACCCCGAACCCCGACGCAACACCTTTCAAGGGAACCGAACCGTCATCGCCCGCCCATTGGCCCGGATCACAGATCATGGCCGACCCGATCACTGCACGCGTGCTGTTCTCTGTGTGGTCCGGAGACCCCGTTGTCGTCGTCCCGTCACCACCGGGCGCAGGAAAAACTCGACTGGTCGCGTTGCTCGCCGCCGCCTTGGCCCATCGCGCAGACCTACGGGTGGGTATCGCGGCGCAAACCCGAGAACAAGCCGTGGAAATCGCGCGTCGGCTCGGCGCGCTGACAGATCGAGCAGCGTTGATCTGGAAGGCGAAAGCACCCCTCCCCGACAGTGGAAGCACTCCCGTAGTGACAGGACGAAAAGTGCGGTGGTCGAATGAGACTGGCGCAATTCTCATCGGTACCACGGCGCCGTGGCTCTTCTCGGACCCGGACCGAATCGGTGCCGATGTGTTGATCGTGGACGAAGCATGGCAATGTACCTACGCCGATCTGGGGGCGCTCGGCGCGATGGCTCGACAGGTCGTCTGCGTCGGAGACCCCGGACAGATCGATCCGGTGGTCACCGGAGACGTATCGCGGTGGGAGGGCAGCGAGACCGCACCGAACCTGCCTGCCCCCCTCGCTCTGCAAGCAGCTCACGGCGATTCGGTCGGCGTGGTCCGTCTGCGACACACCTGGCGTCTCGGCGCGAGGACAACGGCCCTCATTCAACCGCTGTTCTACCCCGGCCTGCCTTTCACTTCCCGTCGCCCACCGGAGCATCTGACCGATTCCAGCGGCCCCGGCCTGCCCGAACTCGCGCATCGGCCAGTGCGGGTCATCGGAGGCCCAACCGACCCCGTCCTGGCCACACAGTGCGCCCTGCGCGCGCGAGAACTGCTGGACGCCGATGTGACCACACCGGACGGACAGCGGGCCATGACAGCGGCGGACCTGGCTGTCGTCGTCCCTCATGTCACGCAGGCTGCCGCTGTCCGGGCCTTGCTCTCGGATCACCCCGACGTACTGGTCGGCACCGCAAACTCTCTGCAAGGCCTCGAACGCGCCGCCGTTGTCGTGTTGCACCCGCTTGCCGGGTACCGGACAGCCGAGCCGTTCAATCTCGACCCCGGCAGAGCGTGCGTGATGCTCACCCGCCACCGAGCCCACATGACTGTGGTCATCGATGACGCCACCGCCCACGTCCTCGAACACGCCGAACCATCCCCGGCTCACGCCACCCACACCGGCCTGATGGCCGCACTGCACTGCACGCCCGTCGTGTAGCGATCCCCAAAAAGAAAGGCACACAACATGTCCGACACAAGTATCGAGTACAAGGCCGAGCGGCTATCCGGCATCGAGACGCCGAAAGAACTCCACGCATCGGTCGAGGGACGCGAGCGTCCGCGCATCGGCTACACCCTCGATACCCAAAGCCGGGACAACGGTGTTCGAGCGGCCAACGCTGCCGAAGGGCTGATCGCATACGCCAGACCGATCGGCCTCGAAACCGAGGAACTGACAACGGTGTTCGGAGACTTTCTGAGCGACCTGCGGCACCTTGCCGACGCCGTCGGCGTCGATTGGGACGCCGTAGACGAACGCGGTCAAGACCACTACCGCTGCGAGCTGTACGGGACCGAGTAGGGGACGCTCTGGGGAGAGGAGTGAGCGGCGGTTCGGTGCGCCGGGTCGCTGCTCGCCCCAGGCCCGTCCCCGGCACTGGGTGCGCCGGGGACGTTTTCGCTGCTGAGCCCTAGCGAACTCCGGGTCCGGTGGGTAGTGTCCTGGCGTATCGGCTTGGTGGGTGGTTCCACGAAGCCGCGGCGACGACGACTTCTGTTGTTGTCGGCGTTTTCACCAGATGAGCGGACTGACCATCCGACTTCCGAGAAGTGCAGAGGTGTGTCGAATATGAGAGTCCTCGTCCGGATCGACGGTAGGAATCATGTACCTGCGAGCAGTTCGGGTTCGTCGCGATATTGCGTGGTAGCCGTAGCGCGCGGTGTTGCGGGGGTGTTGGCTGTCTTCGCTGCATTTGCCGGCTTGGCTTGGGCTGCACTGCTGCGCCGGACCGACGATGCCGCCATCGACGGAGATCCGCGTCGTGTAGCGATGGTGTTCGCCGTTTCCTCCGTGGCGTGTGCTGTAGCAACCGGGATCGAGTGGCTGCTTCGACGGCGTAGCGGCGCAACGGATGCCAAGCCCGTTCACAGGGCACGGCCACCGAGAGAGGCTGCGTCGCGCCACCACCGGACTGTGAACTCGAATAGTCGGGCGGCAGGGGAGTTCGACAGGCCCGAGCGTCTGGCCGGTGCGACATCGTGACGAGAAGATTCGCCCCCGCACTTCGGATCGAGGTGATCGTCGTCCGCGATCCAGATGGTCCTACCCACATCCAAGTCTTCGTCGACGGTGTTCCGGCTGCAGCAACACAATTTCACATCGACGCAGGAAGGGGATGGACGTGGGGCGACTGGGCCGACACACGAGACTGCGATCTCGCGGTCATCTCATCCGGAGCGCGGGGAGCGCTCGAAGACGCCTACGACGATCCCCCCGGTGGTGACGCCGTCCGCGGCAGGATCGGTGACTGGCTGGACGGCGCTGAAAGATCGGAAAATTAAGCAGCAGAGTGATATAGCGCCGCGTTGTTGGTCGCATAGCGGCACAGAGACCAGTCAGAAATTGATCGACAGACCGACCATCTGTCCCACAGAAACGGGAGTACCCATGCAATCCTCGATCTCGACAACGCGGCCGCCCTCGGTCGACCTCTCACCGCACGCACGAGCTGCCGGCAGTACCGGCTGCAGCTCGAACAGTAAGGCGCACAGCGCCATCGCCAGCGAAGTCCATCGCCGGATGCAACACGGCCTGTCTGAGAGGTACTTTGCTGCTACTCCGAACGCCGCCGACCGCTTCCGACCAACCGTTCCTGACCATGAGCTGACGGACCACGTTTTCGAGGTGGTTTTCGGATTGCGGTGGCGGCAGGTGTTCGACTTGGCGCGCACCCTCGACGTCGAGTCCGATCTGCTGGAAACCGCACCGGAGACGGTCAGCGCCGCGTGGTGGTGCGCACCCGGCTGGCGGAAAGCGACACATGCTGCCCACACGGCGGCCTGCGGCGACAATCGGCGTCACGAACTCACAGCGACCATGAACCTGCTCGGCGTCCTCGGATGCGGGGCTGCCAGAGTCGCTGCCCGCGATGTCGGCCGAGGCTTGGTCGTACGAGATCTGATCGGTTCCGATTTCACTCAAGAGCACTACGACTACCTGACCGGGCCGTGGCGTCGCAACGTCGGCCCGGTCCATCCCGGCGACCGGCCACTAGACCAGTACCAGACGGCCCCGAACTCGCAACGCTTGTGACACCCGGGCGCATATTGCCCGCCCGGTGCAGCCACAGGAGAACGCTCCTGGGTTGCGATTCAGTGGCCGGCTGTCACAGACCTCACCGCCACGCTATCTACCCCGTGCAGGACTGCGTTTGCTATCGCGCTCACTACGAAAGGACTCCCTGATGGACCCACAATCCGGCCGAGACGGCCTCATCCACGACGTAGAGCGCCACCTCGCGGCCGAAGATGGCCGCCGCGAGGCTCGCACTGTTGCGCTTGCATGTGTCGGCTACGTCGTCGGCATGCTCGCGATCTTCAACGGGGCTCTGCCGATCGTGAAGGATCTGGTCACCGTCAGTTTGGTCATCTCCTTGGCCGGCACGTTGCTCGCTGCCTTCTCGGCTCTGACTCTGGCACTACTGCATCGTTGGTCAGACCGTTCGGACCGTAGGCGGCGCGGAAGCTGCGGGCATGCCGACTTGCCGGCGGAGGCGGTTCGATGAGCGCGCGCGGACGACTCCGCATCGCGGTGCCCATCGTGATGGCCGTACTCGCGGTCGGGACGTACACGTTCGGAACGCACGCCGATCCGCTCTCACGACTAGCGGTGGTCAACACCCCAGACCCAGCCGCGGCGAGCACGCCTGTACCCATCGCGCAGCTCCTCGCTCAGCTCGAAACGGTGGACTCGCTCGCAGACGTCGATGGATACGACCGATCCTGCAAGAAGGGCTCAGGGTGCGTGTTCGGCCCGGCGTGGACCGATGACTCGTCCGCCCCTGGATCGCACAACGGCTGTGACACTCGAAACGACGTCCTGGCAACCCAACTGATCGACGTCGAGTTCAAGCCCGGAACCCGCGACTGCAAAGTCGCAGCAGGGATACTCCACGACCCCTACACAGGATCGACGATCGACGACCTCGGGAAGATTCAGATCGATCACGTGTACCCGTTGGCGAGGGCGTGGGACGCAGGGGCGTGGGCCTGGTCGATCGACCAGCGAACCGCCTTCGCCAACGACGTCGACATCAACTTGCTCGCGGTGGACGGACGTACGAATCAGCAGAAGTCGGACAAGGGAATCGACACCTGGCTGCCACCCAACGCGCCATACCAATGCCGTTACGTCACTTCGTATCTCACCGTGGCCGCGAAATACGACCTCGACATCACCAGCGCCGATGCGCGAACAGCGTCGAGCGTCTGCAGCCAATGACCCAACGTTCGGAGGACGCCATGACCGAAACCGACCCCACCACCGACACAAACGCTGTCCCGCTCCACCCCAACCCATGGATCATCACGACCGCACCTGATCGAAACAGCTACACGATCGAATTGCCCAGCAGGGGGATCTCGTTCGCGATTGACGCCGATCTACGATTCCAGCTCCTCGATGCCCTCCACGACCCGGAAGAGCGATGATGGGCGACGCCACGGCCATCGAATGGACCGACGCAACCTGGAACCCGGTCACCGGCTGCACCGCAGTCTCGTCGGGCTGCGATCATTGCTACGCCCAAACCCTCGCTGAGCGGTTCCGCGGCACACCGGGGCACTACTTCGAGCACGGATTCGACGTCGAGATGCGCCCCGGCAAGCTCGACCAGCCGCTGCGATGGAGCCGGCCACGCCGGATCTTCGTGAATTCGATGAGCGACCTCTTCCATCCAGCAATCCCGGACGACTACATCGCCCGGGTGTTCGCGGTGTTCGCGGTGATCGCGCTCGCCCGCCAGCACACCTTTCAATTGCTCACCAAGAGACCCGCTCGGATGCGGGCACTGCTCCAGTCCGATGCCTTCCGCCGCGCCGTCGACGACGCCATCGCTGGCGTCGTCGCAGCCTTCCGCCCCGCCGATGTCTGGTACCAGAGCTGGCCGCTGCCGAACCTGTGGATCGGCGTCTCGGCCGAAGACCAGAAGACTGCAGACCTGCGAGTATGGGCGCTGCTGGACACGCCTGCAGCTCTTCGGTTCGTCTCTGCCGAACCGCTCCTCGGACCGATCGACTTCACGCGCCTACGACCCAGCAGAATCGGAGGAGCGCTGACTCGCGACGGGCTCCGTTCGGTCGAAGACTCGAAATGCGGCGGCGAGCGCGAACCAGCGCTCGACTGGGTGATCGTTGGCGGTGAGTCCGGCCGCGGGGCACGGCCTATGCATCCGCGATGGGTACGAGAGATCCGGGACCAGTGCACCGCTGCCGATGTGCCCTTTCTGTTCAAGCAGTGGGGCGAGTGGGCACCAGCGGAGGTGATCGCCAGATTCCGCGACTACCACCACTTCGACGACGGCACCGAAGTTCGACGAGTCGGCCGTAAGGCCGCCGGCCGGATCCTCGACCGACGGGTGTGGGACAGCGTGCCCGACGGAGCCGGACGATGAGAGGATCGCTCGACATCACGGCATCGGACTTCTTCTGCGGTGCCGGCGGATCTACGACCGGAATGATCGCCATCCCCGGGGTGAGGGTATCGGCAGCGTCGAACCACTGGGACAAGGCAATCGAGACGCACCAGTACAACCACCAGCACACCGAGCACATCCTCGCGGACCTCTCTCAGATCACTCCGAAGCTGTTTCCTCGCACGACAATCGGATGGTTCAGCCCCGAATGCACCTGGCACTCGAATGCTCGCGGGGCCAAGCGCCTCGCCGCGCAGATCTCGTTACTGTCCGACGACCTACCGTCCGAGGCCGCCGAGCGATCGAGGGCGACGATGTGGGACGTCGTTCGGTTCACCGAGTATCACCGATACGAATTGGTTTTCGTCGAGAACGTCGTCGAGATCTACTCATGGCCTCTCTACAGGCCATGGATCGCGGCGATGCACGCCCTCGGTTACGAACATCGCCTTATCTGCCTGAATTCGATGCACTCATGGACTTTTGGGACACCAGCGCCGCAGTCCCGCGATCGCCTCTATGTGTGCTTCTGGAAGGCCGGCAACCGGGCACCTGACTTCGAGACCGTGGTCCGTCCGCCGGCAACCTGCTCTCGCTGCGGGCCCGTGCGTGCGTTGCAGGCCTGGAAGAACCCAGGGGTGGCTGTGGGTAAGTACCGTAGCCAGTACTCCTACCGGTGCCCCGCACGTGCGTGTGCGGACACCGTGCTCGAGCCCGACTGGCTCCCTGCCTCGACCATCATCGACTGGACCAAGACCGGCCAGCGGATAGGGGACCGCACTCGTCCGTTGAAGCCGAAAACGATCGCACGAATCCAGGCCGGCATCGACCGGTATTGGGCAGCTCCGCATGCCGAGGACGCGAGAGAAGCCGCGGGCACGCTGTTCGAGTATCGGCAGGCAAGATCACGGCCGTCTGAGGGGCGGGCCCCGGTGTTCGAGCCGTTCGTGTCGGTGCTGCGGGGCCAGTCGAAGAATCATCGAACCTCGGAGGCGCTGTCGACCGTATCCGCGGGCGGCCGCCATCATGCGGTGATCACCCCGTTCATCGCAGAGCTGCGAGGTGGAGGTTCGACTGCGCGATCGGTCAGCGACGCTCTCTGCACCGTGACGGCATCGGGTAACCACCATGGCTTGGTCGTGCCCGCTGCCGCTCACCATCGAAAGTCCACACGCCGACCGATCGCTGTCGAAGACCTGTCCTTCAGAATGCTCGACGTACCGGAACTCAAAGGCGCAATGGGCTTCGCGTCGACGTACGTTCTACGCGGGGGAACCAAGCAGCGAAATGTTCGGATGTGCGGAAACGCGGTTACCCCACCGACCTCGCGAGATATCGTGGGAGTCGGCGTGCAGAGCTTGAGCCGTTGACATCGGCCAAACAGTCGTTCTGTAGTTGCATTCAAGGTTCCCGGGCAAAGGGGACGCACCGATTCTGTTGTCGTCGCCTCTCCTCCAGTTTGATCATCGTCAGACCCCGTATATGCGGGTCCTGACGGAGATCGGAGAAGTCATGAGCGACGACCGGGCTAGCCGAATCGATCCATCCAGATTGCACTTGCTCGACATCGAGAACATGGTGTCCGGCGACGTTTCCGCTGTCCGATGCTCCGCCTGGTGGGCGGACTACGTCACCGATGTGGGTGTCGGAGAGCGTGACCAGATTACGGTCGCCGCAGCCTGGCGACATGCCGCGCCGGCATTCTTCGCCGTCCCGGCGAACGCTCGGCGTATCGGTGTCACGTCCGCGCCGGATGCCGCGGACCTCGCGTTGCTCGATTCGGTGGATGTGGGCAGGGTGGCTCACCAGCACGATGAGGTGATCATCGCGTCCGGGGACCACATCTTCGCACCGCTTGCACGCGCGCTCCGGGCTGCCGGCGTTCGAGTCGTTCAGGTCGTTGCCTCCGGCGTCGGTGTGAGCGCCGAACTGTACTGCAGCTGTGACGATCTGATCTGTCTTCGTGGATCGGACCGTGTTGTCGAGGCGCATAACGCGCATTCGACGAGCGCAGCGCGGCGTGGCCCACGTGCGTCCGAGCGCAGCTCGGGTGTCGCCGTGTTCGCAGCGCGGATGGCCGATAGTCGGCCGCAGTTACGGACTACCGATCGGGCAGCGCAATGAGCGGGGAAGGCAGCGTGACGTCCTACGACGACGAGGAGCCAACGGTCTATCCGGACGGGTCGGTCGGCGGCGGAGTCGAGCGAGGGGGTGAGGAATTGAGCGGCCAGTACGGGCCGAGTCGTTTCTCCCAGGCGCTCGTGTGGTGCGCCGGCCCGACGTACGTACGTACTGCGCCCGTTGGTACATGGACTCTGCTGCAGAGCGTCGGAGTAGCTGGTTTGTTCTCGACAATGATCGTCGCGCTGAGCGCGACGATCATTGCGGGGCTTGCCGACATGGGTCCTGTGTGGGCATCGATCGTCAGCGTCGTTGTTGCCGCCCTCTACTTTTCGTATCGCCGCCTCGTGGTGGCGACCGTGGCGTCCACCGTGTTCGCGCGGTCGCGACGAACCGGATCGCATCTCGTCAGTGTGGCCGTCATGGCGTCCGTGAGCGTGCTCACTGCCGGGACGGGTTCCTGGGTGTTCGGGATGGCGATCTTCGGGCAAGAGGTTCGCTCTCAGGTCGCGGTGAACGTGGCGATGCATCAACAAGACGACTTGAACGAGTGGTACCGCAGCCGAGAAGCCAACCGTGATGTCGCGTCGAGGATGTACGCCGAGCAACTGTCGCAGCCTGCGCAGATGCGAGACAGCCTGCAGGACGCAGTCTCCGGTCTTGAAATGCGCGAAGCCGGGGCCTGGCAAATGGTGATGTGCGAGATGACGTCTTCACCCGATTGTTTTTCCGGCACAGGCGAAGTAGGAATAGGCCCTCGGTCGGTGGCGGCCAATGAAGAGCTGGATGCTGTCACCACTGAGCGCACTTCGGCCCAGCAGCGGCTTGCCGAGTACACCGTCTTTCCGGTGCCTGCCCCCTTCGACGCAGTCCAACTTGCAACGTGCGGATACTCGAAACAGACGACCGAGTTGACGCCCTACGATTCCGACCGCTGTCAGGGCATGCTGCTGGTCGAATCGAGCGTCGACCAACTCGCCCCGGAGCACCCACCCGCGCGCTCGAGCAACGGGCTTCTCCCGCACCTCGAGGCATTCGGTTCCTTGCTGTGGAACTCCGAGAACGCGGGCCCGGTCTGGCTCGTCGTGGTCGGGCTGTTCTTCGTTCTGGTCAGCGTGGATCTCCTACCTCTGTTGTTTCTCGTGCAGAGCGGCCGACGCGGATGACTTCTAGTTACTTCAACACCTGCGACCATCGTGATGCCGATCCCGTCGGCGTTCAGCAGCATTCGGAAAGGCCACGGCCATGACAACCCCCACCCGACCGGACACGATCACTCGACCCGGCCCCATCGCACGCTTTCTACTCGGTTGCTGCGGTGCCAACTGGATGCACATCAAGGAAAAAGCGGAGCTCAACTGGTACTGCAGCCTGGGGATGTCGGTGATCGTGACCTCGATCATCTCGGGCATTTCCGCAGTGCTGCTCGCTACCACTGGCTACTCGAATCTGCCGCTGGCGCTGGTGATTGCCATCGGAGTGGTGTGGACGATCGTCGTGTTCAACGTCGACCGCCTGATCGTTTCCCGGCCGCTCACCTCGTCGCGGTGGCGGAGCAAATTCAGCCTGTTCTTCGTGCGCTTTCTCCTCGCCGCGGGCATCGCGATCTTGATGGCCGAGGGCGTTGAGCTGACGCTTTTCGACGACGAGATCTCAGCGCAGGTCGATCGAGACAACAATGCTGCAGCAGTCCGGCAGCAGAACGAGTACAACCAGGCTCGGCTCGATGCCAAGGCATCGGCAGAGCAGAGGTACAAAGAGCAAATCGAGTACCCGAACACAGCCGTCGACCGTCTCACGGCCTCGGTCGATGCCGCGACGAAACAGGTCGAGGACGCGAATCGCGTGCTCAAGTGCGAATCAAACCCGGCACCGGACTGCGAGACGGGAACCGGCATCCCGGGGCTCGGCGCAGAAGGACAAGAGGCCTCCGCTGCAGTCGCGAGAGCGAACGAAGCGCTTCAGCGAGCAGTCGCTGCGCGCCAGGACTACACGGTGATACTCAAACCATCAGGCTTCACCGCCGACCAGTTGCAAGCGTGCGGCCAAGGACCGACGAGCACTGACCTGACACAGCAGGCCATCGATACATGCCAAGCACAGATTCTGGTCAGCGAACAGGTCAACGCTGTACCGGTACCCAGCGAGGCTGACACCAGCCAGAACGGGCTACTGCGTCGGATCGTCGCGCTGTCCTCACTTGCCTCCGGAGAACACGGAACCACTATCTGGGCAGTACGCATCCTGTTGTTCATCGTGCTCGCCAGCATCGATCTGGTGCCGTTGACCGCGAAGTTCGTCGGCGGCACCACCGGTCATGACGCGCGGGTCCGCAAGGACAGCATCGACGCGAACAACGAACTGGCCGAGAAGATCAACGACTCTGTGCACGCTGTTCCACACTTCCTGGAAAAGCAGAGGGGATGGAAGAAGCCCGCGGCCGATCAACGCCGCGCGTTCTTCACCGACGTCTTCGAGAAACAAGCCGACGACATTCGGGGGCGCTGGCAATCCCCGACCAACGCCCGTGACGATGTTCTCGATGAGCCGGAGACACTCGTCGACCCGGACTCCGAACCGACGAACGGTGTCGGACCCGGATACGTCCTCCGAACGACTGACGGGGACAAATTCCAGCTCGTGGAACCACTCCCGGACGCTCGAACACGGTGGTACGACCTCTGGCTGTGCACCAGAAAAGATCGTGAGGACGAAGACCAAACGACTCGGGAGGAATACTTCGTAGCCAAGATCGGGAAAATCGATCCTGCGTTTGCGCCGGCCAAGCAGCCAGCGTTAAAAGGGCTCGAACGCGACGTTCTCGCTCGGCTCATTCCGTTGGGTCGGCACCATGTCGTCGACATAGTCAGTGGACAAGACGTGCAGCTAGACGACGATTCCGAGAGACCGTTCATCGTCATGAGGCACTACCCGCTAGGCGATATGAAGAAGTACGTGGAGGACCGATGGGGTAACGAAGTGCCGATACTTCCACTGCTGGAGTTGATCCACCAGACGCTGGAAGCTCTGCTCGTGACGCACCGCGCCGGCTTCCTGCACCTCGACATCAAGCCTGCCAACGTCCTTGTCGACTTGATCAATGGAGAACCTCACGCTGTGCTCACCGACTTCGGTATCGCCGGAGCGACCCGCGCATTCGATCAAGCAGGGTTCACCGACATGGACTCCACCTTCACCGGCACGTACAACTACGCCGCGATCGAACAGATCCTCCCGGGGCGCGGACTCGGCCATCAAACGGCACTGTGCGACCTGTGGTCAGTGGG
Source organism: Rhodococcoides fascians NBRC 12155 = LMG 3623 (assembly GCF_001894785.1). Lineage (GTDB taxonomy): Bacteria > Actinomycetota > Actinomycetes > Mycobacteriales > Mycobacteriaceae > Rhodococcoides > Rhodococcoides fascians. The sequence goes on along the minus strand of NZ_BCWW01000019.1, from coordinate 9,869 downwards.
CGCAATGGTCTATCGGCTCATCTCGGGGGCGTACCCGCGTGACTTCGCCGAGTCCCGTTGGGTCGACATGCCCCTGCTCGACAACGGCAAAGTCGACCGCCGATCGGACGAGTACCGACGGTGGCTGGAAAAGACCAGGCCTGACGCGCCCCGGCTGGACGTCATCACCCCCGGTGTGCCTACGCCGCTTGCTGATCTCGTCGAACGATGGCTATCGAACAACCCACTCGATCGAGTTGATCGCACTGCTCTGACGTTGGCCGAGGGTGAGAGCCTGTCCGACCCCGGTGCGCTGCTCGAGAACCGCGGTGACGAAGCCGTGATGTCGGACGCTCTGGCACGCCTCGGCTCGACGGTCAGGGGCATACGATGAACAAGCATCTACCACTGAGAGAGGCACGTGCGATGGTCCCCAACTCTTCGCCAGTTCCGCCCGCGAAGATCGGGATCCGCGAGGCACTGCGTACCCGGATAGCCTGCGCTGCGTTGTGGATCGTTTTCGTCGCTGTGCTGGTCTTCGGTGTGGGGAGAATCGACTTCGTCCGTGACAACGCCGCACTGGCAGTCTTTCTCGTGGGAAGTGTTGTCCCACTGATGGTGTGGCGGTTTGCTGGTATTGGCATTTCAGACCTGAAGTATCGCCGCGAACGTGGGCAAGGGCTTGGGTCCCAGGCCGGTGCTTCATGGACCGATCGCGAGGAACAGACAGAACACGATCCCTTCGATCCTGTGGCGCAATCACAGGCCGCCTCCCCCCGCCGCGACGATCGGAATGACATGTCTCGCAACCTGTTCGACTTCCACGATGAACGCCGTCCGGAGCGAACACCGGCACCGCAACCGTTCGGTCCCGACCGGGTGCTACGGCAAGCGAGTCCGGACGATTTCAGTGCGCCTCGTGCAACGGTCAACCCGGACAGCCTGACCGTCACCCGTCACGTTCCACTCGGCGGTGAAACCGACTCTGTGCAAAGCGAAATGACCGATATCGGTGTGCCCCCTGCGTCTCGCGTAATCGATCGTGGCGAGCCCAGTACGAGTACGAGCACCCGAGGCGGAGCCCTTGACCGGTTGTTCGGCCGATCGACGGACCGGATCGATACCGAGGAATCGACAGTAGGTCGAATACTGTCGTTTCCCGGCGGCGGCGGTGGCGCACTCTTCTTCGACGCCGACAGCGCGACGGACGCCGGCCCGCGCAAAGAAAATCAGGACTGGGCGATCCTCAGCGGGTCTTTGCTGGGTATAGCCGATGGGGTCGGCGGGCGGTCTGCCGGCGGTCAAGCATCTCGCGCTGCGCTGCGGGCAGTCCGCGATGCGATCGAGGAAGACGGCATGAGTCTGGCGTCGGCGGTTACGCGTGCGAACACCGACGTCCGCGCGCGCCAGGACGACGACCCCGCGGATCGAGGAAGAGCAACGACTCTGGATATCGTTCACTTGGATGAAACCGGCTATCTGTACGGCGCCCATGTCGGTGACAGCCGCGTCTACATTCTTCCTGCGCGAGGTCGGCGACTGAGAAGATTGACGGCAGACCATTCGACCGGCAACACGCTCACACGCAGTATCGGTGGTGCGCGGTCGGTCACGCCCGATGTGTGGGCCCACGAGGCAGAACCAGGCGACATCGTGCTCGTCGCCACGGACGGTCTGTGGAAAGGCTCACTGCACGAGAATGACATCGAATCAACGTTGGTGGAGGCGCGACAACGCTCCACGATTCACATCGCAGAACGCCTCGTTGAGATTGCCAAAACCGGTGCGACCGACAACATCACAGTGATCGTGGGCCGAATCCAGCGCGCGTGAACTACAGAATCCATCGGTTCTGTTCGTGAAGGCCGTAGCGCGTCATGCTTTCCTCGACCGAGGAGGAAAGCATGACTGCTCTGATCATCATCGCAGCACTGGTCGCTACAGCCGCTGTCATTGCGAAAGTGGTTCGGACCCAACGCGCACAGGGCACTTTCGCGGGGAACGCTCCTCGCGCCGTCTCCAAGACGGTGCAGGAGCGTCTTCGGGTTCCTCTACCCACCCCCGAAAACGTTAGTGTCCGGGTTCTGGACAAGATCGTGAGCGGTGCGATCGGCACCGCTCGAACGAAGTTCATGCCGGTAGGCGTGCTCCTCGAACTCGCTCCGGAGATGTATGAACGCGTCGTGCCGATCTGGGTGCAGTTCTCCCGTGAACTGGGAGAAGATCTCGCCGCCCGTGCTGAAGCAGAATCGTGGAACTACTCCGGCGTTGCGTTCTCCCTCCGCGCAAACCCGGCTCTCGGCCGACGAGATGTCGAGGTAGTACTTCGCTATCCCGACGGCGACGACTCTCCGACCGACCAAGTCGGCGACGTCCCTCGCCGACCGCGCGGCGAGGACGACATCACCGATGTCGCGCCGGGTGACGCCTCCGAGCTGTGGTTCGCCGATCTGCCCGACGGTCGACGCGTCGCTCTTCGCAAGGGTCGGCGCTACGTGGTCGGCGCATCCTCCACATCCGACATTGTCGTTTCCTCGCGGACCGTCTCACGGGCACACGCTGCCCTGCGCTGGCATCCCGCCGCTCAGGTGGTCGAAGTCGAAGATCTCGACAGCACCAACGGCACCTGGCTCGACAACAGCCGGGTGGCCCCCCCGCGAACCGAGGGCGGCGACGTCCGAGTGCGTGATCCGACTGGGAAAGCACGACCGGATACGTCTGGTGAAACGAAGTGCCTCGGGGGCGTCGAGATGATCGCCGACATGCTCGCGACGCTGTCCGTACTGGCGCTCACAGTTCTCGCCCTCCTGCGGGTACACACGGAAGCGGTGGCGACTCGACCAGCAGGTGGCGGCGCACCCGGTTTCAGCGGCGGGCAGAGTTCCAGCGACCTCGCGGCTCTTGGGGGACCTCCCGCGCTGGTGCTGACTGCAGCAGCCCAGCTGGGTTGGTCCGTGCAGCATTCGTTGCTCTACGTCGCGGCGGCAGCGGTGGTTCCGATCGTGTTGTGTGCGTTCGTTCGGCGCGTTGTGGGCGCATCCGCCTCCCTCGTGATCCCAGTCGCCGCCTGGACCCTCACGTGCCTCGGTGCCGTGACGGCGGAGAGGCTCTATCCGGGTAGCGGCGTCGACCAGGCGCGGTGGGCCTTGGTCGGGGTGGCCGCGTTCCTCGTCGCTGCGTGGATCGGCAGTACGTGGAACACCACCGCTCGCTCGATCACGGGGACAGGCGTAGCGGTCGCAGGTTGTGTCGCACTGACGCTTCCCCTCATGCCCGGGATCGGCGTACTAGTCAACGGTGCCCCTGGTTGGATATCTGTCGGGCCCTTCGTCGGACAGACGGGCGATCTGGCCAGAATCCTGATCATCATCGGATTGGGATCGATGCTGTATGCCGCAGGACCAGCGCTGCGAGCGGGAAGGGTTACGCCCGCGTTGCTAGCCTGCTGGCCGGTCGCCTTCGCCGCGGCCCTCGGTGGCTACGCATCCGACCTCGGTCCGGTACTCGTGCTCACCGGTGCAGTAGCAGTCATGCTGATCGTGTGCGGCCCGCCACCGCGCGTCTGGATCGGATTTACGGCCGTCGGTACAGTCCTCGTCGTCGCAACCTTTTTCGGTGTGGGAAAGCTCCGCGCCCGCATCGACCAGATGTTGAACCCCATCACGTCCGACGGACAGCTTCAGAACACAGGCGCGGCACTTCGGTCGTTCGCGACCGGAGGCTGGCTCGGCACCGGCTTCAACAACGGATCCCCGCTCGACGTCGCCAACGTAGAGAACGACTTCGTCCTCGCCGGCATCGGAGAGGAACGGGGAGCGATAGTGGTCATAGCAATCTGTTGCCTATTCGGTGCCTTGGTCACCGCCTGCTGGCTGTCGGCAATCCGTGCCACCAGCGCAGGGCCACGCCTGATCTCGACCGGCCTGGCAGCCATGGTGTCCGTGCAAGCCCTGTACGTCACGCTCGCCACCATCAACAAGGTGCCTGTCACGGGGATGGTCGTCCCGTTCCTCTCCAACGGAGGAAGCTCGCTGACCTGTATGTGGATCGCCGTCGGGCTTATCGTCGGCATCGGATCCCACCGCTGGCGGCCGGTTCCAAGCGTCCCCGAACTCCGCGTTGTCGCACGCGTCGACCGAACGAAGTGGGCGATCCTCGGACTGTGGTTGATCGTCATCACTTTGGTTGCCTGGCAAACCGTCGTACCCGAAGTTCCCGCACGAACCGCAGCCCAGGATGCCGCGTCACGAAACCCCGGCCCGGTTGTCTTCCGCGACGGGACGCCGTTCCTCGTCCCATCGACGATGCGTGACGCGACCACCGATGCCGACGTGCAAACCCGCACCCTGGAGTCGTCGATACCGCAGCTCAACGGAGACATCGACGCCGCCTACTTCGTCGCCACGAACATGAGCGCCGGCACTTGCTTACGACCATGGCTGGAACACCTTGTTGTGAAGAAGGCATGCGAATCACCGACAATGGTCACCTCCCTCGATTCAGCGGTCCAGACCGCTGCCCGCGACGGTCTCGAAACCCGCGGATACGAAGGGGACGTCGTAGCCTTGGACCTCAAGGACGGCAGTATCCTCGGCCTCTACTCACACCGCTCGGACCAACACTCCTATGACGCCGGCTACCCGGCGGTGTATTCGCAAAGCGCACCGGGATCGACGTTCAAAACCATCGTCGCAGCCAGCGCCCTGAGCGCAGGACAGAACACCACCACGCCGGTTCGCGACGAATACACACCCCCGGGCGGGGTCGGCATCGTCCACAACGCCGGCAACATCGAAGGCGGCGGCGATCTGACCCAGGCACTTGCGGAGTCCAGTAACACCGCATTCGCCGAGATCGCCATCCGAACCGGTCTGCAGTCGATCACCCAGATGACCGCGGTGCTCTCCGCCGATTCCGCCGACTTCCCGACTCACCCCGGCATCGTCGTGGGAGGCGTCGGCGACGACCCAGATGCGCTTGCGCGCACGGGATTCGGTCAGCAGGACGTCCGCGCATCACCGTACGAAATGGCCGTGGCGGTGGGCCGACTCGCGACGAACGGAGCACTACCCCGCGCGCGGGTGCAGCTAGGGCAATGCACAGACGACCAGCTGGATGTCGACTCCGTTACGTCGCCACCGGCAACCGCACTCGTTCTCGACAACCCGGTTACCGGACCCGTGCTCGACGGTATGCGGGCGGTCGTGCAGGACGGACACGCAGGCGAGCTCGGGATTCTCGACATGCCGGTCGCCGCGAAGACCGGCACCGCGGATGACGACCGCGGTTCCTACGACGGCTGGGTAGTCGCACTCGCGCCGGCAGAGAACCCCGAAATAGTCATCGCCGTCCGAATCTTGGGCGGTGAACAGTCGCCTCGATCCGGTGCAGCGGATGCCGCTCCCGTCGCAGCCGAGGTAGCGGTGGCGGCAATCGACGCAGTACGAGAAGATATCGGCCCGTGTCGCAAACCACAAGGAACGCAGGGAAAATAGTTCATGACGGCAACGAATTACACCACGGTCGAAGTGTGGGCCTCGGACATCGTCAAGTACCGAGATGACGGTGCGAACAACAGGCGCGTCCCCGTCGTAAGGTTCAGCCCGCCGAAACAGGTCGGACCTGCGATCCAGCTGGAGGAAGGGGACCGCCTCGAAATCGGTAGGCCCACCAAGAACGTCACCGACGGATACAGACGACTAGATGTGCCGGATGCACATAAGGCGTTCTCTCGGAACAGTTTTTTGATCACGGAGAGGGCGGACGCGACGCAGGTTAGGACCAAGCAGCGCGGAGGCTGCCATATCCAGTGGTGGGGTCACGCAACCGCTAGAGCGCTGAGAATGAACGAGAATTTTTTCGTGACAACGGACCCCACGTCGTTCCGAGTCGATTGCTCGGGACCGTTGGAACGCGGTCAAACGACATCCCACGAGCAGGCAGTCTGGGTGCTCGTACATCCGGGCAGGGTGCATCGGTTGCCACCGACGTCCCCGAACTATGTTCCGGGCGAATTAGAAACCGGTCTCACAGCCGGAGAAGACCCGACTGACCAGTACTTCTACCCAAAGGTCGTGCCGGGGACCAAGGCGCATCGGGAGTATCTGGCCGCACTCGATCTAATCGAATGGCACTTCAGCGATCTTCTGGAGTGGCCGCCGCGTTTCGAGCCTTCGGCGAGCAGGCCCGGGCTCTCTGGCGAGCGTCAGAAGGTGCTGCTTTTCCGTCACGCCCTGACCCAAGTCGGGCACCACGTCGATGCCGACGCCATTCACGCTCTCCCGGATTCGTTTCTACAGTGGATCGTCGCGCACAACATGCTGTCGTTCCACGATCATCGGCAAGACTCGCGCCTGGGATCGCTCGACTAGAGCGATCCCCGATCACTGTCCGGGCGTATCGCCGTGTTCTGTCAAGAATGCGGGCGAAACACACTGACTCGGCACGGCTGTACGACCGCAGTGATCAGGGCGTCCGCCAAGGTGGGATCGCTCGCAGGAAGCGATCCCACTGCAAGCACCAGCCTGTTATTTCGAGTGACGTCTCGCGCCGCCCACGTTTCCGGGAACGCTGCCATGTCGTCCTGACCGTCGGCCGACTCGGCTGCACGATTGGTCGTCCGCGCTCCGCCGTCGAACGCCGGCCGAACCACACACCCAGACGCGAGCATTACAGCCAAGCACACCTTCGCAACTACCTCGGCGCGTCCGGACCGGGCTACGAGCTGCTGGGACGCCGCCTCTATCAGATCAAGAAACTCCTGATCTCCGTCGCCGAGTGAGGTCAAATATTCGTGCCACGGCTGCGCGTACGGACGTTCGGTCAACGCGACTCGTCGAGCGCGTGCGAGTTGCTGTTCGAGGACGAGATCAACGGTAGCGCGGCGCAGTTCGATCGGACCCCGAACATCAACAGCGTGAACCCGAATAGTGTTGTTGCTGTGGGCCGCTACCGGATCCCGTGAGACGTGGGAATGGATACGAAAGTTTTCGGTTCCGGTGTGGATCACAGTGCAATCGTCCCCGGCCGAGTCGGTGCTCAACAGGATCGATGAGTTCTGCTCAGCAATTCACGACGGGTCACTGTTGTTGTCACGTGCGCGACGTCGAGGGTCGTTCAATCAACTACGCTGGGTGGGCAATCCTCTTGCAGGGCTATGGGGCGGGGCTGCGTAACTGTGTCGAGCGACGGCTTCCCCGCCTGGCGGCAAACCAGCTCCAAACCGGGTTGTCGAGCGATGCAGTTCGATCAGGTACTTGGCAAGCCCGGCGAGCTCGTCGCGGAGACGCAGAGACCGAGACCAAGGGGCGGTCACCTGCTAGCTAGATGCCTGCGATCACGTCGTCGCGAAGCGCGTCGGACGACTTAGTGAGGCTCTGTGCTGCGGCAGCAAGTGCTCCTGAGATCAGTCTGAGCTGGTTCCCTTCAGCAGGTTGCCCAGCCTCGGTAGCTGCAGCGTAGGTGTCGAGAACGAGAGCTAGGCGAGCCAGTTCTTCCTGCGTTTGCGCAAGGTCTCGCTTGGTGCCGTCCAGTGTGGACTGCAGAGATTGAATGCGGAGGCCGGCGTCGTGGATCGTAGAACTGGCCTGGTCCAGCGAACTGGTGAGCGTCATGCCCGCGAGAATACATCGCGAATACGAGGTCGAAATGGGAGCTATCAACGCTGTTGGTGGCGGAGCGGCCGCGCCGTGGGCTATCCAAGGTTCGAGTAACTGATGGGTTCGTGGCCGTCCTCTGGCCAGGCAAGCGCAATGTATTTCTGGACGTCTGTCGAGGGTCTATCGAAGCGGTATGAAGCAGGTTGTACCGTCGCGCTGTTCTCGGGCACCCCAAGGCCGAGGTTCAGATTGAGTGCCCCGAATTGAACTGTTGCACCGCATACCTCGTCGTCAATTGTTTGGTTGATGACGCCGATGGATTCTGGCGTGCCCTTGGGATCGACTCGGTGCCTTCGAGCGTGCAGTCCCCATCGATTAGGGAACAACGCTCCGCGCCAAAGAATATCATGGAGCGCAACCCCTGGTTGTGTCCTGACTGACTTGAGGGGTGTGCCGGCCGCACCGAAGGAGCGTGAGGCCACGCCCCCGAGAACGAGTTTGAGGAGCCAAAGTTGTAGTCGTGGTCCACTGAGAAGGAGGAAATGATCGTCGGCCGGCCCCAGGAAAGGTGCTGTCGTGCTCGCCAAGGACAACTGCATGTCCCGTACTGCCTGAAAGAACTGTCCTGCAATGGAATCCAAAGGTGACAATGCATTGTTGTGGCGCTCACAGAGGATCTTCGAGGCTAGTGCTTTTGTGCCTACCGATTTCGATGCTCCATGCAGCCACGGTGCGCCGCTGAGCATGGGTGCTTTTCCGTCGATGTGCAGCTGCCGGTGAATGTTGGCACTGATCCAATGCTCTCTACTGATCTTGTCGGAACAGTCTGCTCCTGCCTGGCCGAAGCACTCGGGGTGTGCGTAGCCAGTGCGAGCATCGTTCAGGAGGGGTGGCGGTTCCGAGACGATCCAGCGACCGGCTGCAGTCGCATGGCAGGACCGCGTCCGCCGGCGGGATCCGCAGAGGCAGGCGTCCTCGAGATCGGGTCCCACCCGTTTGGTACTCCGCTTGTATCCGGAGGAGGTGAAGACGGAGTCGTCGAGAAGAGGAAAGGGACGGGGCACCTGAGCGATCCTATTCCGGCATTGGCTTCGGACAGGGCGCACCCGGTCCCCGGCACCGAGTGCGCCGGGGACAATTGCGGCCGCTGCCGGGTTGCGTCTTGTCGATAGATGTGATCCCAAACGCTTTGTTTATCAACGTGTTTCGATGACTCCTACGTCTTCCAGTGCAAGTGTTTCGATGGTAGATTCAGAGGCGTTCTGTTGATCGGCGGACTGACCATCCGTCACCCGAATTGAGAGGCTGAAATCTGCCATGACATCGATCGTCGATTCAGTGTTGCCAGTTGCGTCCGTGCTCGAGGTGGTCTTCGACAACGGGTCTCTAGGGGGTGCTGACTGGTCGAACCGGGCCGTCGTGCTCGAGGCCTTGCCAGAGCCCCTGGTTGCGGGATACCCCGCAGAGGGGGCCTATGTGCAGATAAGTGATGGAAGCGGCGTTATCGCCGCGTCGGGATGGTTCTCGGTGGACGAGCGCAATGCCACCGAGACCCATGCAAGCGTTGCTGTCGTGTGGCGTGAGCCGTTGATGGCCGTCGAGCACACCTACAAGAGCTGGACGGGGTTGGTGCGTACACGTGACATCTCACCGGTCACGGTGTCACCTGGGGCCGCTCCCGCGTGGTTCGGTGAGTATGTGCGGCCGATCCACGAACGGGCCGCCGTCGAACGGACCTTGCAGGCCGTACGCGAGAGCGCCAATACCGAGCGTGCGAACCATCGCGAGTGGGTCAGGCGGATGAGCGAGTCCGCGTGCGAATGGGCGGACGAGAACAGTCTGTGCAGCGAGTTCGAGAGGTTCTGCGAACAGTGGGGGCTCGAAGGCCGAGAACGTGACTTCGATGTAGAAGTGAATGTCACGGTTGCATTAACAATGACGCGATCGGCGCGTAGCCAAGAAGATGCGGACGAGGCCGTAGATCTCGACGATGTACGGCAGCATCTACGAGACAATTTCTCGTATCTCGATGTGAATTTCACTGTGGGTGAGTAGTAGTCGCACGGGAAGTGGGGTACGCGCAGCGTGCCCCACTTCCCGGTAGCGGTCTACTTGGTCGGGGCGCGCAGCGGTCCGAAGGTGTACTAAATGCGAAAGATGTTGGAAGACAACCAAGATAGGTGATCCGTTGGCCGTTGGCGCGCAGCGCCCGGCAAGGAAAGACCGCAATAGGCCGCCTTGGCGGCCGGCTTCTGGCGGTGGGCGCGCAGCGCCCACCAGAGCCACCGCAGG
>NZ_BCWW01000018.1 GCF_001894785.1 Rhodococcoides fascians NBRC 12155 = LMG 3623 | reverse complement strand
ATCGGGGCCGGTGACGAACATCTGACTGGTGCCATCGACCATGACCACGAAGTCGGTCAGGGCCGGGGAGTAGACGTGTCCGCCGGCGGCGGGGCCCATGATCACCGAGATCTGCGGGATCACCCCGGATGCGCGGACGTTGCGGTGGAAGATCTCCCCGTACAACCCGAGGGAGACCACACCTTCCTGGATGCGTGCCCCGGCGCCTTCGTTGATGCCCACCAACGGTCGTCCGGTCTTGATCGCCAGGTCCATCACCTTGACGATCTTCTCGCCGTAGATCTCCCCCAAACTGCCGCCGAAGACGGTCGCGTCCTGGGAGAACACGCACACATCGCGGCCGTCGACCGTGCCGTAGCCGGTGACGACACCGTCACCGAAGGGGCGATTGTCCCCCAACCCGAAATTCTGTGATCGGTGCCGCGCCAACGCATCGAGTTCGACGAACGAGCCCTCGTCGAGCAGGGCGGTGATCCGCTCGCGCGCGGTCAACTTGCCCTTCGCGTGGACCCGCTCCACCGCCACCTCACCCGACGGCATCTCCGCAGCCCCCAGACGTTTACGAAGATCGGCCAATTTACCCGCAGTGGTATGGATATCGGGTTCGGTTGTCGTCATGCAGATGTCCCCTACGTGTGTGTATAAAGCAAGGTGCGGATGGTCAGTTGGTCGCGAGTGATCGGGCGATGACGAGACGCTGAATCTGGTTGGTGCCCTCGAAGATCTGCGTGATCTTGGCGTCGCGCATATAGCGCTCGACGCGGAAGTCTCTGGTGTAGCCGTACCCGCCGAACACCTGCACGGCGTCGGTCGTCACCTTCATGGCCGCATCGGTAGCGATCAGCTTGGCCACAGAAGCGTTGCGGGAGTATGGAAGTCCGGCGTCCCGACGACGAGCCGCGTCGAGATAGGTCGCGCGTGCGGAGTCGACTGCGGCGGCCATGTCCGCCAGCACGAACCCCAGACCCTGATGGTCGATGATCTTCTTGCCGAACGCAGTGCGTTCCTGCGCGTACTTCACGGCATCGTCGAGCGCAGCTTGCGCGATTCCGACTGCTACAGCGGCGATTCCGAGCCTTCCGGCGTCCAGCGCACTGAAGGCGATCTGCAGTCCTTGACCTTCCGCTCCGATGCGCCATTCGGTGGGAACGTGCACGTTGTCGTAGTGCGCCGACGTGGTCGGGATCGCATGCAACCCCATCTTCTCCTCGGGCTTGCCGAAACTGAGGCCTTCGGTCCCGTCCGGAACGAGGAAACACGAGATCCCTTTGGAGCCTTCGCCGGTGCGGGCGAACAGGTTGTAGAAATCAGCAACACCGCCGTGGGTGATCCATGCTTTGGACCCGTTGACCGTGTACCCACCGTCGGCCGCGCTCGCCTTGCAACTCAGGGCCGCTGCGTCGGAACCGGCCTGCGCCTCGGACAGCGAATAGGCACCGATCTGCGACCCGCCGAGCATGTCGGGAAGCTTGTCGGCCTTCTGCTGATCGGTACCGAACGCCATCACGGGATAGCAGGCCAAACCGTGCACGCTCACCGCGACTGCGACGGCCGCCCATCGTGATGCCAATTCCTCGAGTACTTGGAGGTACACCTCGTACGGTTGGCCTCCGCCGCCCCATTCCTCCGCGTACGGCAGGCTCAACAGTCCGGCTTCGCCGAGAGTGGCGAACACTCCCGTCGGATAGGTCTCGTTGCGCTCGTGTTCGTCGACGATCGGGTCGAGCACCTTGTCTGCCACATCGCGGGTCAGCGCGAGAAGGTCGCGCGCTTCGGCGGTGGGCAACAGACGAGCGACGGGCACTAGAACCTCCGGGATGTTCGGCATCAGTACTGAAGAATGATCCGCAGTACTGATGCACAGTACTGCACAAGACGATGCAGTACCATCCTGGATGTGAACGCACCCGTGACCTCGCATGCCACGGCTCGCCGTTCGGAATTGTTCGACCAACTCGTCAGCCTGTTCCTGGCCGAGGGGTTCGCTCACCTGACGCTCGACACCATCGCGGCTCGCCTCCGCTGCTCAAAATCCACCTTGTACACGTTGGCGTCGAGCAAGGATCAGTTGGTGGGCGGCGCAACCGTGCACTACTTCAAGTCCATGACCACCCAGGTCGAGAATGCGGTCGCCGAGGTCGACGGAACCCGCAACCGCATCACCACGTATCTCACCGCAGTCGGTGCCGCTCTGGAATCTGCGTCCGAGCAATTCATGACCGATCTCGCGTCGCTCGAATCGGCACGATCGGTGTACGAACGCAACACCGCGATCGCGGCACGACGGGTCCAGGAGCTGATCAGCGAGGGTGTGGCGAGTGGCGAGGTACGCGACGTCCACGCGGCATTCGTCGGTGACGTCGCATCCTCGGTCATGGTGCGCATCCAGACGCGCGAGGTGTTCCGCCTGACCGGTCTGAGTGACGGCGACGCCTACCTCGAACTGGCGAAGTTGTTGACGGCGGGCATTGGGGCGTAGTGCTGGCACCGGGGAATGAATCGACCCGGCTGAGCGCTGAGTCGTACGAACATAGTTGATCCTTCAACGAAAGAGCGCACGATGAAGAAGATCGGATTTCTGTCCTTCGGACACTGGTCACCGTCCCCGCAGTCGCAGACCCGATCGGCATCGGATGTGCTGTTGCAGTCGATCGACCTCGCGGTCGCGGCCGAGGAACTCGGAGCCGATGGCGCGTACTACCGCGTCCATCACTTCGCCAATCAGCTCTCGTCACCGTTTCCGCTGCTCGCCGCCGTCGGAGCCAGGACGAGCACCATCGAAATCGGTACCGGCGTCATCGACATGCGGTACGAGAATCCCTTCTACATGGCCGAGGATTCCGGCTCTGCCGACCTCATCTCGGGCGGGCGGTTGCAACTCGGCGTGAGCCGGGGATCGCCCGAACAGGTCATCGAGGGGTACCGCCACTTCGGATACTCCCCCGCGGAGGGCTCCGACCACGCGGACATGGCTCGCGAGCACACCCGCATCTACCTCGATCTACTGGAAGGCAAGGGCTTCGCTCAGCCGAACCCGCGGCCGATGTTCCCCAACCCGCCTGGCCTGCTGCGCCTCGAACCTCACGCACCGGGTCTGCGCCAACGAATCTGGTGGGGCGCAGGCACCCGCGAGACGGCCGAGTGGACGGCGCGCCAGGGCATGAATCTGATGAGCTCCACACTTCTCAGCGAAGACACCGGGGTGCCTTTCCATCAGTTGCAAGCCGAACAGATCGAACGCTTCCACAAGACGTGGAGCGACGCGGGCCACGACTTCGCTCCTCGAACATCCGTGAGCCGCAGCATCTTTCCGATCGTCAACGATCTCGACCGCGCCTACTTCGGCCGAGAGGGCAGCGGCGACGACCAAGTCGGCTACCTCGACGGCGGCAAGGCTCGTTTCGGCAAGACCTACGCGGGTGAGCCCGATCGGCTGATCGAAGAACTGGCAGCGGACGAGGCGATCGCCGCCGCGGATACTCTGCTGCTCACCGTCCCGAACCAGTTGGGTGTGGAGTACTGCGCACACGTTCTGGAGACGCTGCTGCGCGACGTGGCCCCCGCACTGGGGTGGCGTTGATCACTCGGTGACCAGGGGCGATTGGTTTCGGCGGATACGGGTACTGGCAGCAGGTTCACCCGCCCCCACCTGCCAGGAGTCCTCATGCTCAAACGCGACGTATCCGCGCGCCTCGATGTAGACATCACCGCCGCCACCACTCTCGAATTCCAGATCGCCATCGCACCGCACCCCGGTACGACGGTCACCGAATCGCTCTCCTTCGTTCTCGACGGTAATCCCGTCGAGGCGAAGGAGGTCAGCGGACCGCACGGCAACCGCATTCACGTCATGCCCGCCGACGTCGGCAACTTACAGGTCTCGTACGACGCCACCATCCTGGGCAACACCACCCCGGCCCCCGTCACCGACTACGACATGTCGCTCTACCTTCGGCCCAGTCGCTACGCCGAAGCAGACAAGTTCTACGGTTTCGCCGCAACAGAATTCGGCGACTACGCCGATTCCGAGGAACTGCTGGCCAAGATCTCCGCCTGGGTGGGCGCACGCCTGAATTACGTTCCAGGAAGCAGTGATCCGATCGACGGAGCCGTCGACACGCTGCTCGCAGGCCAGGGAGTGTGCCGCGACTACTCGCATCTGGTCGTCGCGATGCTCCGCGCTGTCAATGTTCCTGCCCGCCTCGTGGCCGTGTACGCGCCCGGATGCGATCCGATGGATTTCCATGCCGTCGCCGAGGCGTTCGTCGGCGGCCAGTGGCGTGTCGTCGACGCCACGTGCCTGGCACCGCGGTCCACTCTGGTTCGCATTTCGGTAGGCCGCGATGCCGCCGATACCGCATTCCTGGACAACCACAAGGGTGCAATCACGCTGAACAGCTCCGTCGTCACAGCCGTGGTCGACGGCGAACTCCCGCACGACGACATCACCGAGCTGGTCTCCCTCACCTGACCGCCGCGGTCGTCCGAGTGATACAGATCACTTTCGCGCGACGTTTGCTTTCGGCCTCGAAAACCGACTATCTATCCGTTACCAACAATCACAGCCACCCGAAAGGTGCACACCATGAGCTTCATCGACAAGGCCAAGAACGCAGCAGAAGACGCCATCGGCAAGGCGAAGGAAGTTGTCGGCGACGCAACCGACAACAAGGACCTCGAAGCCGAGGGCAAGAAGGATCAGGGTTCGGCCGGCGTCAAGAAGGTCGGCGAGAACATCAAGGACACCTTCAAGTAACCAGCAGCCCCGCATCGAGTGCCGCCGGTCACCGCGATCGGCGGCACTCGGTTTCTGCTCACCTTCCACTTCACAGAACGGAACCCTCATGATTGCAACATCGGACACCACAACTACCAAGCGCCGCGGCGGATTCGCCTCGAAGTTGGCCCTCCTCGTCACGGTCGTGCTCGTTGCGGCACTGGTCATCTTCGTGCTGCAGAACACCGTTCACAGCACGATCAACTTCCTCGGCTGGAACTTCGATCTCGGGCAGGGCGTCGCAATGCTCGGTGCAGCCGTCGTCGGAGCGATCATCGCGCTGACGGCAACAGCAGCAGTCAAGGTTCGACGGGCCGTCCGCTGACAACCTCCCCCACGACAGGACTTCTCGCATGATCCCGCTGCTGGCTCGCAAGTATCTCTACCGCTACCTCGTCGTCGCGATCGGCTTGCCCGTCATTGCCCGGCTCCTGGCATTTGCCGGCGTGAGCCTCGAAAAGCGAACGGGCAGAGCCAATGTCGTATCCAAGGCCCTGAAGTCCGCCGGCAGGTTCGCGCAGCGTCGAGCAGACAAATCCGCTCGGAAACGTACGTCCGCGGCGCAGTAGCGGTAGCGCGTTCAACTCCGCGCGACGTGGGCGGCGAGGACGTCGCGCAACACCTCACGGTCGTCGAATCGCAGGATGTGGTCGCCGTACACTTGTTCGGCATCGCAGCCCCGGCCCGCCACGACCACGGCATCCCCGGGCTGAGCAATGGCCACAGCATGCTCCACGGCACGCCGCCGGTCGGCTTCCACTACCACCACCGCCGAGCGTGCAGCCCGAGCTCCCTCTTCCACTGCGGCTCGGATGGTGCCGGGGTCCTCCGACAGCGGACTCTCGTCGCTGACGATCACCACATCGGCCAACGTGGCTGCCGTTCGCCCGAGTGGAAACCGCTTACCCGGGTCACGTTCGCCCGTTGCCCCGACGACGACGATCAGTCGACCCGAGACCACGCTGCGGACGAACGGCAGCAGCGCCCGCTGACCTGCCGTGTTGTGCATGTAGTCCACGACGGCCAGGAAAGGCTGTCCGACGTCGACACGTTCGAGGCGGCCGGGAACGGCGTCGAGGCGTTCGAGTCCTGCCGCGACTGCTGCGATGTCGCGGCTGGCCGCCAACGCCATGGTCAGTGCGGCCAGAGCGTTCTCGGCTTGGTGCGGACCCAGCAGAGGTAGGCGGATCTCGACATCGCCCATCGGGGTTCGCGCTGTCAGGGACGTTCCGACGTCGGTGCACTCGATGTTCTCGCCGCGAACATCGGCACCGCGATCGGCCGTGGACCACGTCCAACAGGGAATATCGAGGCGTCCCGCCAGGATTTTGCCGTGCGGATCGCCGACGTTGACCACAGCGCGTGTCGATCGGTGCGCCGAGAACAGTTCGGCCTTCGCGGCGAAGTAACTGTCCATGTCTCCGTGGTAATCCAGGTGATCCGGCGTGAGATTGAGGAACCCCATCACCGCGAAACGGAGGCCGTCGACGCGGTGCTCGGTGACGGCGTGAGAGGACACCTCGAGGGCAACCGCCGTAGCACCCTCGTCCCGGAAACGGCGCAGAGTCCGATGCACGGTGGCGGCCTCGGGTGTGGTTCTGGCCGATTCTTCCGCGCCGCGCGGGCCCGCCAAACCGATTCCGGTCATAGTCGCCACGGAGTCGCCCGCCGCAGCGAGCCCGGCTCCGAGCAGCAGGGTGGTGCTCGTCTTGCCGTTGGTCCCGGTGACCCCGTACAGATCCAGGTCTCGGTGCGCGAACCGATGAATTCGAGCGCACACCTCCCCGACCCGGCGGCGCGGGTTCGGCACGACGAGTGTCGGCAGAACCGTCGAGGCCCGGTCCGACAACGCCGCCACTGCCCCTCGGGCCTTGGCCTCGAGCTCGAAGTCGAGGCCGTGCGCTCGGCGGCCGGGCAAAGCCACGTACAGGTCACCGGGACGAACCGTTCGCGAGTCGTCGCTTGCCCCGGTCACTCGCACGGAACGAATCGGCGGCGCAGCGCCGATCGAGAGTGCCAGCTCGTTCAGTTCCACGCCGACGCCGATCGACGACGTGCCACCCCTGCCGAGATCGGGCTCGATCAATGCCCCGCAGGGTCGGTCAGATTCTTACCTTCCTGTGCCTTGACCCTGCGACGCTCGAGCAACACCAGAACCGTGCCTGCGACGAGCAGAACGGGCGCGAGGACCGCGCCCGTCCACGCCCACCCCTCGAACCCGTAGCCGGCCGCGGTCAAGGTCAGTCCGAGGCTGACCAGCGCGAGACCGATACAGATGTAGCCGGGCCAGTTGCGCGCGTCGACGATCGCTTCCCCGGCGTGCCCGCGCATCGTGCGGTCGTCGTCGTTCGCTTCGGCACCGGAGTCGGCGGGGTCATGTTGGGCCATGGTGTCTCCTCGACTGCTGTTCGCTTCACCGGCGACGCATTCCGGGCCTGCAGGAACACGTCGATTACGTCAGTGTCCCCGCGGCGAACCCGTCCAAACATGAAGCCTCGCAGCACTCGAGGTAGACCCGTGATCGATATCCGGGCCGGCGGGCTCAGTTCTGCCAGGCGACGGCAGCGAACGGAGCGCGACTCGACAACCGGCCGACGATGCCGGCATGCGCGAAGTCCTTTGCCGTGGCCACTGCGTCGAGCACGCCGGATCCCTTGGCCAGCTCGGCGGTGATCGCAGCTGCGAACACGCATCCTGCGCCGGACACCCTCTCGTCGCCGATCTTCGGGGCGCGCAGGACGGTGAGGTCCTGTCCGTCGAACACGACGTCGACGGCTTCGTCTCCGGGTAGGCCGGCACCACCCTTGACCACGACGTACTGGGGGCCGAGGTCGGCGATCCTCTTGGCTGCCTCACCGAGATCCTCGACGGTGTCGATGGAGTCCATTCCGGACAACGTCGTCGCCTCGAACAGGTTGGGTGTGATGACGGTGGCCAGCGGAAGAATGTCGCGACGGAGCGCATTGTCGGTGTCGAGAGCCGCACCGGGTTCCTGGCCCTTGCAGATCAGCACGGGATCGACCACCACATGACGCCACGGCTGCAGGCGCAGTGATTCCGCGACCGTGGCGACGGTGGCGGGGGTGCCCAGCATGCCGATCTTGACGACATCGAGATCGTGAGCGGCGGTGGCCACTTCGATTTGATCTGCGATCACCGAACTGTCGATCGGCACGAAGCGGTGGCCCCATTCGGCCTTCGGATCGAAGGACACGATGCACGTGATGGTGCCGACCCCGTAGACCCCCAACCGCTCGAACGTCTTGAGATCTGCTTGCAGACCGGCCCCGCCGGTGGCTTCCGAACCTGCGATCACGTAAGCGATTGTCGACATCGGCCCATTATGGCAACCGACGCCCCATACCGCGCCGGGGTGGTCGAGAAGCCGCGTGCGCCGGGCCCGCTGCCGCGTTGTGCCCCGGCTCAGCGGCAGGTAGCGTCACCGATATCCGAGTCGAGTCCAGGCCGGTCCCCCACTGCGCAACCGCCGTACGTGTGCCCCGAGAACGGCGGCATACCAACGCTTTTCGTTCGGCGTAGCGGCGTACCGAGATGACGACGGAGGTCCGAGCGTGACGACGAAACGCGACACCACAGCTCGATGCGAGGACGTGTGGAACGTTCTTGCCGATGGCTGGTCCTACGCAATGTGGGTGGTCGGTGCATCCCGAATCAGAGCGGTCGACGCGGCGTGGCCTGCTCCCGGCAGTGTCATCCACCATTCGGTCGGGGCCTGGCCGCTCGTGCTCAGCGACGTCACGCGCTCGGTCGCCGTTCACGAGAACCGCGAATTACAGCTGGAAGCCCGGGCCATGCCGTTCGGACGCGCCTCCATCACCGTCCGGCTGCACCCGACCGCGACCGGCTGCACGATCGAAATGATCGAGCACGCGAGCACACCGCCGTTCGAGCTCGTGCCCAACCGGGTTCAACATGCGCTGTCTCACCCCCGAAATTCCGAGGCACTCAGGCGTCTCGCACTGTTGGCGGAGCGCGCATCGAACCCGTAGAACCTGCCCGGTCGGGCACGGCCCGCTCACCGAAACCTCTGTGCCGCAACGGAACGGCCGAACACGATTGAAGACCGAATGCAGCGGGCATGCGATTCACATGACTCCCCCACTTCGTCGATCGATTCGATCTGTCTCCAGCACCGGCCCCCGAAGCGGGAACCGGCACTGATGGCGTCCGACCACAGTCCGAGCGTCCACCCGGACGGCTCCGAGTCCGACGGGTCGTCGACGCCACTGCGCCGGGCGATCTCGGGCAAGTTGTTGTTCGTCTTCATTCTCGGTGACGTGCTGGGTGCCGGGATCTACGCTCTCGTCGGGGAAATCGCGGGTGAGGTCGGCGGAGCGATCTGGCTGCCGATGCTGCTCGCTCTCCTGATGGCCTTGCTCACTGCGGCGTCATACGCCGAATTGGTGACCAAGTACCCGCGAGCAGGCGGGGCGGCGGTGTTCGCGCAGCGAGCCTTCGGGCGACCGATAGTGTCGTTCCTCGTCGGATTCTCGATGCTCGCGGCTGGCGTGACGAGCGCGGGAGGTCTGGCGCTGGCCTTCTCGGGCGACTATCTCGCAGTGTTCCTCGATGTGCCCGCCGTGCCTGCGGCGGTCGTCTTCCTACTTCTCGTCGGACTTCTCAATGCCCGCGGGATCACCGAATCTCTTCGGGCCAACCTCGGTATGACGGTGATCGAGGTGTCCGGTCTCGTCGTGATCATCGCCCTGGCCGGGCTCGTTCTGAGCCGCGGCGACGGCGCGCCGTCACGGGTGCTCGAATTCACCGACGACACCACGCCGACGCTGGCAGTGCTGGGGGCGGCTCTGCTCGCCTTCTACTCGTTCGTGGGGTTCGAGACTTCGGCCAATATCGCCGAGGAGGTCGAGGATGTGCGGCGGGTGTATCCCCGGGCTCTGCTCGGAGCCGTCACGACGGCCGGAGCGGTCTATGTGCTGGTCGGTCTGGCAGTCTCGACGGTCGTTCCGGCGGATACGCTGGCCCAGTCCACCGGTCCGCTGCTCGAGGTCGTCGACGCCGCCGACGCCGGAATCCCACCATGGGTCTTCAGTCTGGTCGCCCTTGTGGCCGTCGCCAACGGCGCCTTGCTGACGATGATCATGGCGTCGAGACTGACCTTCGGCATGGCCCGCGACGGATTGCTTCCGGTCGCCCTGGCCAAGGTGCTGCCCGGCCGCAAGACTCCGTGGGCGGCCAGAGTCGCGACCACTGCGGTCGCAATGGTGTTGTGCACCACCGGCTCCGTGGCCGCACTCGCCGAAACGGTGGTGCTGCTTCTGTTGTTCGTCTTCATCAGTACCAACATTGCCGTGCTCGTGCTGCGTCGGGACCGATCCGACACCGACCACTTTCGAACGCCGACGGCGCTTCCCGTCCTGGCGTTGATCACGTGCGCCGTGCTGCTCACTCAGCAGTCCGCAGCCACGTGGCTCCGCGCCGGGCTGCTGCTCGCAGTCGGAATCGCGCTGTACTACGTCGGTAGGGTTGTGAGCAACAAGACCGCGACCGAACCCAGGAGCATCACCCGATGACCACCACAGAGGTCGACGCAGTCGTCATAGGCAGCGGTCACAACGGATTGGTCGCCGCTGCGGCGATGGCCGACGCGGGGTGGGACGTCGTGATTCTCGAGGCGGCCGAACTACCCGGCGGTGCCGTCCGCAGTGCCGAACTGGTTCCTGGATTCACCAGCGACCTGTTCAGCGCGTTCTATCCGCTGGCTGTGTCCTCGCCCGCCATGACGGCACTCGAGCTCGAGCGTCACGGACTGACGTGGTCTCACTCGCCGACGGTCTACGGCCACGCGCGATCCCCGGAGGACACCGACGCTCCGGTCGTCCATCACGACGTCGAGGCGACCGCTGCTCTGTTGCGTGAGCACGACGTACGCGACGGTGACACGTGGCTGCGCCTGTTCGAGCAGTGGGAACGTATTCGCACTCCCCTGCTCGGTTCGCTCTTCGGGCCGTTTCCACCGGTACTGCCGGCAGCACGATTGGCGCGCACTCTCGGCGTCTCCGAGACACTGCGCTTCGTCCGGTTCGCTGCGTTGCCTGCACGGGTGATGGCCCACGAGCTGTTCCACAGCGAGGCCGCGCGGTGCCTGCTCCTGGGCAATGCGATGCACGGCGACGTTCCCACCGACGCGCCGGTGAGCGGAATGATGGGATATCTGCTGACGATGCTCGCGCAGGACGTCGGGTATCCGGCACCCGTAGGTGGATCGTCGGCATTGACCGACGCGTTGATTCGCCGGGCTCAGGCTTCGGGTGCTGTGCTGACGTGCAGTCGACCCGTCGAGTCCATCGACGTGCGGGGCGGTCGTGCACGCGCCGTGCACACGACAGGTGGCGAGACGTTCCGCGCTCGTCGAGCGATCGTTGCCGACGTGTCGGCCCCCGCGCTGTACGGGTCGTTGCTGCCCTTCGATGCGGTCCCGCGTCGCGTGCACGACGACTTACGTACGTTCGAGTGGGACACCCCGGTGGTCAAGCTCAACTACGCTCTCGACCGTCGAATACCTTGGCGCTCAGCATCTTTGGCCGACGCAGGCACCGTCCACCTCGGTGCGGACGACAACGGCCTGGTCCATTGGGCGGCCGATCTCACGACCGGGGTTCTCCCGCAGAGCCCGTTCATGCTGTTCGGCCAGATGACCACAGCGGACCGGTCCAGATCGCCCGAGGGCACCGAAAGCGCTTGGGCCTACACACATCTGCCACGCGGCGTCGTCGACGACTCGGCCGCCGAGACCGTCGCCGACCGCGTCGATCAGGTGTTGGAACAGCACGCCCCGGGATTCGCCGATTCGGTGGTGGGACGGGTGGTGCAGAGACCGAGTGATCTGCACGGCGCCGATGCCAACCTGCACGGCGGTGCGGTCAACGGTGGTACCGCACAACTGCAGCAGCAGTTGATCTTTCGTCCCACGCCAGGATTGGGGCGCGCGGAGACCCCGGTGGAAGGATTGTTCCTCGGGTCCGCGTCCGCCCACCCCGGGGGCGGAGTCCACGGTGCGGCCGGGGCCAACGCCGCTCGGGCCGCACTCGGCCAGCGAGGGGCGCGCGGATGGGCGCGAAAGAAAGTCACCAGTGCACTGATCGAATTCCTGACCCGATGACGGCGTTATCGAAACGAGATCTTTCGTTACCGACTCGAGATCGTCGACATCACCGTCCGACATCTCGCACTGGCATCGTTGACTACACAACAAACCAGCGAGCAGGCGGAGACACCAGCCGGCCGCGCACTTCTCCGGAAGAGGTCTCGACATGTCGATGAGCATTGCCACCATGGACAACGCCGTTCGCGACGACGAAGCCGAGTTCCGACTCGACACCATCGTCCGTTCCGACGGGAACAACATCCTGCGCGCCTTCGGTGAACTCGACATGTCGACCCGGGCCGAATTCGTCCACGGCCTCGATCGCCTGGCCGCCGTTTCCTCCGTGGTCACGATCGACTTGTCCGAGGTGTCGTTCGTCTACTCGGGAGTCGCGAATGCCATCGTCGACGCGACATACACCCACCCGGGCAAGATCGTCATCCACGCGCCGGCCCGTTCGGTGCGCATGGTCCTCGACGTACTGGGTGCAGGCGAGCTGTTCGTCGACGCGCCTGGATCGTGAATCGGACACGATGACAGGTAACCTCGGCCGTATGTCTGACGACCCGACCGGAGGACAGTTCGAGATCGTTTCGGATGTGCACGACGCGACAACCGTCATCACAGTCAGAGGCGAACTCGACCTGGATACGATTCCCCACTTGTCCGCCGCTGCGTTCCCTGCGGCCGACGCCGCGGAACGCGGACTGGTGGTCGACATGACCGATGTGAGCTTTCTGTCGTCGAGCGCCATCACCGTGTTGGTCCGAGTGTCCGACCGGCTGCCCGAATCGTCGCGAATGGCACTGGTCGCCGTCGACGGGGTGGTCGTTCGCCCGGTTCAGCTCAGCGGAATCGACCGGGTGATGGCCACGTTCACCACCGTTCCCGAGGCTGTGGCGCATGTGCAGTCGAGCGCGGTCGACAGTGAGGGTGGCCGATGACGTCCCACTCGCAGCCCGCCAGTCGATGGAGTCACACTGCGACCGCTGAGGCTGCCGCTGCCAGCGCCGCTCGGCGCCGACTCCAGGGTTGGGCGCTCGACCTGGGCGTGCATCGGACCCTCGTGGACGACATCGCTCTCGGGGCCTACGAAGCCCTGGCCAACGTCGTCGAACACGCCTACAGCTCCGCGCCCGAACCGGGGACGATGACGATCACCGCAGCGTACGAACGCGAGACGCTGACCGTCACCGTCTCGGACACCGGCACGTGGCGTCCGCCGGCACCGACGACCACACGAAGCCACGGGCTTCAGCTCGCCGAGGCAGTGTCCGACGACCTCACCGTCGACCACCGTCCAGGTCTGGGCACCGTGGTCACCGCAGTGTGGCGGAACCCAGTCACGGCCGAATCAACCGGCCGCCCCTCGTAATCTTGGTAGGAGAAGCCATGACCGCCTCGGCTGCCGAACTACTCGACTCCGCACCGTGCGGGGTTTTTTCGATCGACGTTGCGTCCGGCGACATCCTTTACGCCAACGCGGCGGCCGCTCGCATCACGGCACTGAGTCGGGACGATCTGGTCGGCACCGCAGTCACGGATCTTTTCAGCCCCGAGTTCGCACCGGTTTTGCGCGAACTGCTCGCGGCAGCCACGTCGTCCGACTCCGACTCGCCCATCGGAGTGACGGCGCAACTCACCGGCGCACCCGCATCGGGCTCGCAGACGGCGGTGTCGATGCTCGCCAACAGTTTGCGAGCGGTGTCCGGTGCGACGACGGTGACCATGACGCTGCACAACGAGACCGAGCGCCGAGTCCGCGAGCAGCACCTGATGGATGCGCGGATATATGCCGAGGCAGCTCAGGACGACGCCGAAGCAGCTCTCGACCGATCTCAGGATGCATTGGGCGCGTCGGAGGAAGCCCGCAAGTTGGCGGAAGCAGAGAAGACTCAGGTACAGATTCTGGCGTCGACTCTGCAACGCACACTGTTGCCGCCGATCCTGTCCGCGCCGACGGGCATGCAGGTGGCGGCCCATTACCACCCCGCGTCCATCGACGAAGTGGGCGGCGACTTCTACGACGTGTTTCCCCTCGACAACGCGACGTGGGGTTTCTTCCTCGGCGACGTGAGCGGAAAAGGAGCGGGCGCGGCTGCCGTCACGTCCCTGACTCGATACACGCTGCGGGCCGCAGCGGTCTTCGATCGGGATCCGATCGCCGTACTCGAGAACCTCAACACGGTGCTCCACCACGAGTTTCACGGCGACGATCCGCGTTTCTGCACCGTGGTCTTCGGTACCGTCGCGCCGGGACCCGACGGTGCCGTGGTGCACCTCGCCAGCGGAGGCCACCCGCCGGCTCTTCGTATCGCGCACGACGGCGTCGTCGAATTCGTGGACACCACCGGGGGGCAGTTGGTCGGAGCCCTCACCGAACCGCACTTCGCCTCGGCGACGGTGACGATGCAGCCCGGTGACGTGTTGGCGTTCTACACCGACGGGCTGACCGAGGCGATCGTCGGCCCGGGCCGAACTCGTTTCGACGACGACGGCAGTCTGCACGCATTCGCCGCCGAACGAGGCCGGACCTCCGCGGCAAAGATCGTCGACGATCTGACCGAATTGTTGGCCTCGTTCGGTGACGGACTTCAGGACGACGTGGCGTTGCTCGCCTTCGAGGTTCCCCCGATCGATACCGATTCCGGCTCCGATCCGACCGGTTCGTAGTCCTTCGACTCCTCGATCGCCTCCAACGGCGGTACCTCCTCACCGTCGAGCACTCTGCGCATTCGGTCTTTGTCGAGTTGGCCCTCCCAGTTCGCCACGACGAATGTCGCGACGCAGTTGCCGAGAAGGTTCACCGATACTCGCATGGAGTCCATGATCCGGTCGGCACCGAGCAGCAACGCCACGGCCGCAACCGGGATGGACCCGTGCCCGATGGCCGCAACGGTCGCCGACAATGCGAGGAACGACGACCCCGGTACTCCGGCCATGCCTTTGGAGGTCAGCATCAGGATCAACACCGCAGCGATCTGCTCTCCGAGTGTCAGGTCGACGCCGAGAGCCTGCGCGAGAAAGAGAATGCAGATCGACAGATAGAGGGTTGCTCCGTCGAGGTTGAACGAATATCCCGTCGGAACCACCAGACCGGTGGTCGTGCGGGAGCACCCTGCCTCGGTCAGCTTGACCATGATGCGCGGCAGTACCACCTCCGTCGACGCCGTTCCGAGGGCGAGGAACAACTCGTCCTTGATGTACCGCAAGAACTTCCAGAGGTTGACTCCGGCGAAGTACCGCGCGACGGCCGCGAGAACGAGAATGAACAACACGGCAGCCAGGTAGCAGCACGCGATCAGTTTCCCGTAGCTACCGAGCGACGAAATGCCGTACTGGCCGACGATGTATGCCATCGCCCCGAAGGCACCGATGGGTGCCAGGCGCATGATCCAACCGATGATCGTGAAGAAGATGTGGCTGATGTGATCGACGAGTTCGAGCACGATCGGCGGGCCCTTCTCACCGAACTTCGCCAAGGCCAAGCCGAACAGCACGGCGAAGAACAGCACCTGCAGTAGCGCGTTCTCCGCGAATGCCGACACCACGGAGGTCGGAATGATGTTCAGCAAGAAGTCCACGGTGTGCGGCAACTCGCCGCTGCCGGTCTTCTGGTCGACGGCCTCGGCACCGGTGGCCAAGGTCTGCGGGTCGATGGAGAACCCGGAGCCCGGCTTGACGATGTTGCCGACCACCAGGCCGAACACGAGCGCGAACGTCGTGATCAGCTCGAAGTAGACCAGGGCCTTGACGCCGATGCGGCCGACGGACTTGAGGTCGCCCACATGGGCGATGCCGATGACGACGGTGCAGAAGATGATCGGGGCAATCAGCATCTTGATGAGCTTGATGAAGCCGTCGGCCAGTGGTTTGAGGTCTGCACCCAGGCCCGGCCAGAGCCACCCGATCGCAATGCCTCCGACTATGCCGATCAGTAACTGCACAAAAAGCGATGCATACCAAGGCTTTCGGCGTACACCGGGTTCGGCTTCCCGGTCCGTTGCGGTCGGTCGTTCTGTCATGCGCTCACCGTTCGATCGAGTTTCCGTCGTGCTCGGCGACATCTTCGTCGCATCGCACCATGTTTCGGCGCGACCATCGTGCGCGAGAAATGTTTCGGCGGTGTTGACGGTGATGGTCGATGGTGAAACCAGTCGACTCGATCGGCAGGTCGAGTTACACGTGCGCCCCGAGGCCGGGCTCGAATCGGATCGACGGACTGTTGTTCGGTCCATCGAGGGTCACATGGGCACGCACGCGGTACACCCGCGCGATCAACTCCTCGGTGAGTACGTCGGCGGGTGCGCCTGCTGCCACCACCCGGCCCTCGGACAACACCACGAGTTGCGTGCAGAACATCGCCGCCAGGTTCAGATCGTGCAGTGCGATGACGCTCGTG
Source organism: Rhodococcoides fascians NBRC 12155 = LMG 3623 (assembly GCF_001894785.1). Lineage (GTDB taxonomy): Bacteria > Actinomycetota > Actinomycetes > Mycobacteriales > Mycobacteriaceae > Rhodococcoides > Rhodococcoides fascians. The sequence goes on along the minus strand of NZ_BCWW01000018.1, from coordinate 87,592 downwards.
ATGGGTAACCGTGCGACCAGCGCCAGCAGTTCGAGCTGATGATGGATGTCGAGATGGTTGGTCGGCTCGTCGAGCAGCAGTTCCCGCGGCTCCTGAGCCAGGGCGCGCGCGATCTGCGCGCGCTGCCGTTCTCCGCCGGACAGCTGATGCCACAGACAATGAGCCTTTCCTGCCAGACCCGTATGCCGCAGTGCAGAATCCACGGCCGCCGCATCTGCAGCTGCGTCTCCGCCGAACGCTCCTCGATGGGGAATGCGGCCGAGCCGTACGACGTCGGCGACGGTGATGTCGAAGTCGGTGTCGGCGTGCTGACTCACCACGGCCACGATCTTCGCGACGTCCTTGCGCCGCATCGCGGACAGCTCGGTTCCGTCGAGGGTCACCACACCCGACGTCGGCCTGACGGCACCGTTCATCAGATGCAGCAGCGAGGACTTGCCGGATCCGTTGGGCCCGAGCAGCCCGACGGTATCGCCCGGGCCGGGCTCGAGGGACACCCCGTCGACGACCAGCGCACCGCCGCGACGCCACGTGACATCGGTTGCCGAGAGTGTCATGACGCCTTCTTCCGTCTGGACAGGATGGCGATGAATGCCGGGACGCCCACCAGTGCGGTACCCACGCCGACCGGCAGCGGCGTCGGCGCGAACGCGACGCGCGACACCGCGTCCACCCAGACCATGAAGACCGCCCCGATCAATGCCGTGACCGGAACGAGCCGACCGTGCCTCGAGCCGACGAGGAACCGCGCTGCATGCGGCAACACGAGCCCGAGGAATCCGATCGCCCCTGCCACACTCACCAAGGTGGCCGTGATGAGGGCGGTCACGACCAGAAGTGCGATGCGAGCCTTGCGTACCGGGATGCCCAGTGAGGACGCCACCTCGTTGCCGAACGAGAACGCGTCGAGCACGAATGCGTAGTAGAAGCAGACGGCTGTCCCGACCGCGACGACTGCGGCGCACAGAATCACGTCGTCCCAGCGAACACCCTCGAGCGAGCCCAGCAGCCAGAACATGACGCCGCGGGTCTCGTCGGAATCGGCGAACGCGAAGATCACCAACGACGTCAATGCCGAGAACAACTGGGTCGACGCCACTCCGGCCAGAATCACGCGGTCGTTGTTGCCGCCGGAGAGTTGAGCGAGCAGCAGCACCAGTCCGAATGCCACCAGTGCCCCGATGAACGCGCCACCGGACAGTCCGAGCGCGGCCCCACCGACTCCGAGGATGCCGACCAGCACCGCTCCCGTGGACGCGCCGGAACTGATGCCGAGCACGAACGGGTCGGCGAGCGGATTGCGGAGCAGCGACTGCATGATGACCCCGCAGATCCCGAGGCCGCTGCCGCATGCAGCTGCCACGAGGCTGCGTGGGAGCCGTTCTTCCCACACGATCGCGTTCTTGGACACCCGGACGGGGATGTCCGCCAGTCCCAGGTGGTTGAGCACGACGTCACGCACGTTGACCAGCGAGATCTGCGCCGGCCCGAGCGTCATCGCGATCGCCACGGAGACGACCAGAAGGAGAACCCCGCCGATCATGACGGCGGGCAGGCCGATCTGTCGTTTCGCCGAGACGCTCGGCTCGGCCGTGGTGGCGCTCAGGACCGAGGCCCGATCTGGTTGAGGCCTGCGGTCAGCTTCTCGACGGCGTCGACCAGCCGAATCGAGGGGTTCATCTCGGCGCCGTGCAGCGAGATGTACCGCTTGTTCTTCACCGCGTCCATGGTGCTGGTGACCGGGTCCGATTCGAGGAACGCAATCTTGTCCTCCAGCTTGTCCCCGGGGAAGCGATTGCGGAGTAGGTCTCCGAGCACCAGCACGGACGGATCGCGGTCCACCACTGTTTCCCACCCGACCGCTTCCCAGTCGTCCTGCAGATCGGAGTAGACGTTGGTGGCACCGACCTGATCGGCGAGGAGGGCAGGCGCTCCGGAGCGGCCGGCGAAGTACGGGCTCTTGGTGTCTGCGAACCAGAACGCGATGCTCTCACCGGTCTTGTCGTTGCCCGATGTGGCTGCGTCCAGACGACCTTGCAGTTCGCTGATCAAGCTCTCACCGCGTTCCTGGACGTCGAACACCTCGGCCGTTTCGCGAATGGTCTGATACAGCGCGTCCATGGTCAACGGGGTCGTCCGGGGATTGCCACCGTTGACGCTCAGGCCGTTGTCACAGTCGGTGGGTGCGAGATACGTCTCGATGTTCGATTCGGCGAAGCGGCTACGGTCTGCGACACCGCCCTGCTTGTAATGGCGGCCGAACGACGCGGTCACGAAATCCGGGTCGGTGTCGAGCACCACCTCGTAGGTCGGCGCGTTGTCTGCCAACCGCGGAACGGATGCGTTCGCCTCGGCGAGATTCTCGCGGATCGGATCCGTCCACGACGCTGTCCCGACCATGCGATCCTGCAGACCGAGCGACAGCAGTATCTCGGTGGAATCCTGATCGAGAGACACCACTCGCTGCGGCGGAGCGTCGACGGTCACCGACTGGCCACAATTGTCGAGTACGAGCGGGTAGACGGTCTTGCCGTCGCCGCCCGTGGCCGCGGTCTGCGACACCTCCTCGGACTCACCACATGCGGTGATCAGACCTGCAGCAAGAACCAGCGACGAGAGGGCAGCGACGCGCCTCGTACCTTTTTTCACGGGGTGACCGAACTTTCTCGACGTACTGAGCGGGAGGACGAACAAGAGGAGAGGATACCCTGCCCTATCTTGCTCGACGACCGCCGCGCATTTCGGTCGCTCCCGTTCGGTGCCTCAGACCATGTCTGCCCAGGGGTCCGCACGCCGCCACAGCGTCGGCAACTGCAGTTCGACCCCATCTCTGCGTGCACAGGCGGTCAATACGTCGAGCGAGGTGCACATGTCGTCGAAGGCGTAGGGCAGCGGCCGCAACGGCCTGTCGAGGGGCCGGAAGAAGTCGTCCCAATGCGTCAGCACGACGCGCCGAGCCCCCACCGACAACACCGTCTCCCGCCAATACTCGTCGATGTACTCGCGTGTTCGGCGCCCCAGCTGACCGATGGACAGGTACACCACCTCGGCGGAAAGGCCGTCGAGCATGCCCGCTCGGAACCCGGCGCTGCTGTGGACGAGAGCTCGCCTGCCGCTCGGACGGTGTTCGACTGCCATCGACCACGCCTCACCGCACCGGAACGCTCGCACCCGAGCAGGCTGCCGCAGTGGCCGGTCGATCGTCCCGTGAGCTCGGTCCGGATACGAGTGAACCGACTCGACGAACGTGACAGTGAAATGACCCAGTTCGACCGCGGAACCGTCGGCGACGACGGTGATGCGACCCTCGGGCATCTGCGCGCCCTGCCCGATCTGTGCAGTCGAGGAACCACCGACCAGGGCCGCGCCGGTGCGCAGCGCCACCGCTGCGGAGTCGAGGGCATGATCGAAATGAGAATGCGCGCACACCACCGCGTCGAGCGTCCCGATGCCCGCCCTACGCAACGCACTGTCGATTCTCGGGCCGTCCGAACGTAGCGGCAGCAGAAGGGTTTTCGGCAGGGACGGACGCGAGAAGAAGCCGTCGGTCAGGATCGCCGACTCGCCGTCGTCAAACAGCAGCGTGCTCACCCCGAGAAACGAGACCGACACCGGGGATCGGGGATTCGCCGATGCTGTGGTGGCGATCTCGGCCGCATCGGGCAGTGGGGGTCTACCGAGCGAACGCGGCACTCTCACGCCTGCGCCGCCAGGGCTCGCCCTGCCTGTCGTCCTCCGAAGATGCATCCACCGAGGAAGGTTCCTTCCAAAGACCGGTAGCCGTGCACACCGCCGCCGCCGAATCCGGCGATCTCACCGGCAGCCCACAGCCCCTCGACGGCATTGCCCACCGAGTCGAGAACGCGACCGTCGAGATCGGTTTGAATGCCGCCCAACGTCTTTCGAGTGATGATGTTCAACCGCACCGCGATCAGCGGACCCGACTTGGGATCGAGAATCTTGTGAGGTGCAGCGGTCCGCGCGATGCGTTCACCGCGCGAGCGCCGGGAATTGTGGATGGCAGAGATCTGCAGATCCTTGGTGAAAGGATTGTCCACCTCACGGTCTCGCGACTCGATCTGACGCCTGAGGTCGACACCGTCGATCAAGTCCTCGCCGGTGATTCGGTTCATGCCCCGGACCAATTCTTCGAGAGAATCGGCGACGACGAAGTCCTCGCCGTTCTTCTTGAATGCCTCCACCGGTTCGCTGGCACCGGGCAATACCCGCCCGAGAACGAGCTTGAGGTTCTTGCCGGTGATGTCCGGGTTCTGTTCCGACCCGGACAACGCGAATTCCTTCTCGATGATCTTCTGGGTCAGTACGAACCACGAGTACTCGAAACCGCTGTCCTGGATCGCTTTCAGCGTTCCCAGAGTATCGAATCCGGGGAAGTTCGGAACCGGAAACCGTTGCCCACGGGCATCGAACCACATCGACGACGGGCCCGGAATGATTCTGATGCCGTGGTTCTTCCAGATCGGATTCCAGTTTTTGATGCCTTCGGTGTAGTGCCACATGCGGTCCTTGTTGACCAGCCGGCCTCCGGCCTTCTCGGTGATGCCGAGCATTCGGCCGTCGACGTGTTCCGGCACTCCGGAGATCAACGACTTCGGCGGCGTCCCGAGCCGCGCCGGCCAATTCTCGCGCACCAGATCGTGATTGGCCCCGATTCCTCCTGCCGTCACCAGCACGGCTCCGGCGCGGAGCTCGAACTCACCCACTTCGACGCGGGTACTTCCTGCCCCTCGCTCCGCGGCACTGGCTTCGAGCATCGCACCGCGAACTCCGACCACCGCTCCCCCGTCGACGACGAATCCGTCGACCCGATGCCGAAAACCGAAGCGCACCAACCCTTTGTCGGCAGCCTCACGTACGCGACGCTCGAACGGCGCGACGACACCCGGCCCGGTGCCCCACGTCAGGTGGAATCGCGGAACCGAATTTCCGTGCCCCTCGGCCAGGTAACCGCCGCGCTCGGCCCATCCGACGATGGGGACCCATCGCATTCCCTGAGCGTGGAGCCACGACCGCTTCTCACCTGCCGCGAAATCGAGGTATGCCCTGGCCCACCGATGACCCCAGTAGTCTTCCCCTGCAGGGTCGTCGATGCCGCGATCGAACGTCGCTGTGCCGAGCCAGTCCTGCCACGCCAGATCCGCCGAATCCTTGATGCCCATTCGACGCTGTTCGGGCGTGTCGACCATGAACAGTCCGCCGAGGGACCAGAAGGCCTGACCACCCAGGTTCTGCTCGGGTTCCTGGTCGAGGAGCAGCACGCGCTTTCCCGCGTCGGCCAGTTCGGCGGTTGCCACCAGTCCGGCCAAGCCGGCCCCCACCACGATCACGTCTGCGTCCATTGCCCCACTCTTCTGCTCGACCCGGGTGTCTCCCTCGACTGTGCTGTCGTCGGCGTCGGAACTCAAGGAAATCGAGTCGAATGAGTATAGGATTTATCAGGTGCTGATAAAGAGTGCGAGGTAGATCGATGTACCCGGCGCGGGTCGCCGTGGTCGCGAAGATCGAATCGGATCTGGGCCCCGTCGTCGCATCCGCAGTACACGCGATTCGCGACGCGATCCCGGTCTACCAGTCACTGCAGGGTCCACAATTGGCCGATGTCGAGGCCATCGCGTATTGGTCACTGAGGCGGCTGATGGCCCTGTGGGCGCACGGCGATCGGACGATCGACGACCGCGACCACAAGAGATTCCGAGCCATAGGTTCCGCACGCGCGGCAGACGGGCGGCCGCTGGCCGATGTGCTGCGCGCGTATCGAGTCGCGTCGAGCGTGTTCGTTCGGCACGTGACGACGGAGTATCTGGAAGTACTCGACCCGCCGGACATCGCCGAACTCGGCCTGGGCGTGCTCGACGCGATCGACGCCATATCCGAGGAGATCATCGGTGCGTATGTCATTGCGCGCGAACAGCTCACGTCCAACCGTGCGCAGGCGCACGCCGCGTTGCTCGACGACTTGCTGGCTGCCAGACACAACTCACCAGGGACGGTGTCGGACCGTACTCGCGAACTAGACCTGAAGCTGCCCACGCACCCGAACCTGCTCGTGGTGCAGTCCACCGATCCGGGCCGGCCCATGTCCGACGACACCGTCGAGTCTCTGGTGCTTGCGATGGGCCTCGTCCCTCCGGACCGCACCACAACGGCGGATCAACGGACGCACTTGTGCACTCGGCGCGAACAACGCGCGATCGCGCTGCTGCCGCCGTCGATCCATCGCGCCGAGGTCGACCTCGCGTGTCGGGATCTGCGGCTGCGCGGATGCCTCGTGGAGAGATCGACCGTTACCGGTATCAACAGTTCGTGGCGACTCGCCTCGGAAGCGCTCGAGACCGCACCGGATCACGCGTTCGACGGCCGGGCACTGCTCGATCAGGGCGACGGTCAGCTGTTGGCACTGCTGACAGCGCGCCCGACCGCCGACACGAGCGAGGTGGTGCGGAGCGTGCTCGGCCCGCTGACCGAGGCAGCGAACGCGCATATCCTGCAGGGTCTTTCGGCCTTCATCTCCACCGGCACAGCAACGGCTGCAGCTACCCGACTGCAGGTGCACCCGCAGACTTTGCGCTATCGACTGCGCCGGGCTCAGGAACTGACCGGCCGGGATCCGCGTTCGGCGTGGCATCGGTTGGCGCTGGACACCGCGATACAACTACGCCAACTCGGTTGACCCGGCTCGGCTGAATTCGGCGTCGTCGGTGGTCGTGCGCACACGCGCCATGACTGATTACTCGAGCCCAAGTCGTCGATCCCCGGATCACCGACAGGCGGGATCGAGTGATTCAGTTGATGTTCCACGACTCGACAGCATCGAGTCGCCGGCCGTCGGAGTCGTACGTGTAGAAGCCTTCACCGTCCCCGAGACCGGTCTTTCCCGCGTCGATACCCTTTTGCAGTATGTCGGCAAATTTGACCTGATCCTCGCCACCGTGTGCGCGCGCGATATGTGCTGCAACGTTGAAGCCGACAGTGTCGTAAATCTGGAACGGACCGGCGGGTGCCCCGGTGGCTATGCGCCACACGTTGTCGATGTCCGCCGGATTGGCAACCCCGCCGACGTAGAGGTTGGCTCCCGCTTGCAGCAGCGGGATCAGCAGACTGTTGAGCACGTATCCCGGAATTTCCTTTCGGACCGGAACGGGAACGAGACCGATCTCCGAAGCAAAGCTCAATACGACATCGAAGTAGACAGGATCTGTTGCAGCAGTTGCCATCACCTCACCGGTGTTGTATCGCCACACGAGATTGGCGAAATGCAATGCGAGAAACTTTTCCGGCCGCCCGGTGGCCTCGGCGAAACTGCTGGGCAGTAGTGATGACGAGTTGGTCACGAAGATAGTTTTCGGCGGGGCGGACGCGCCGATATCAGACCAGACCTTCTTCTTCAGGTCGAGATCCTCCGGAACTGCTTCGATCACCAGGTCGGCGTCCGAAACAGCCTCCGCGACGCTGGTGGTGGTCGTGATGGATTCGATGGCCTTGTCGAAGCGCGTCTCGTCGAAAGTCTTCAGGTCACGCTTGTAGTATCCGCGCATCCATTCCCAGCGGTCCGGCAGCTTGGCTAGAAGTTCGTCGGAAATGTCGTATCCCACAACGGTTTTTCCGTGGTAGGCAGCCTGCATCATGATCTGTGAACCGAGCACTCCGGTTCCGAATACGGTCACGTTCTCAACATCGGTCATGGACGACACACTTCCCTTGATGGAGTCATTGGTTTCGCGCTCTCCAAGTTCTACCGCTGAGCGCGGAGCGACCGCCTCGTGGGGTCCAACAGTGGATCGACTCGACCGACGACAACGCTTTACACTCCACAGGATCCACGGTTCACGCATACTCGAACGATGGCTGTCGATCCCCGTGAAAGAGACCTGAAGCGCTACCTCGAAGAAGACCCCGGTGGTCCGGTGGTGATGCTCAACCTGCTTCGTTTCGCCGAGGGCGGTCGCGACTCCTACACAGAATATGCGAAAGCACTGGACGAGACTTTCCTCCCGCGCTACGGCGCGACGGTGCTGTACGCAGGCGACGGTTCGACCGCACTTGCCGCCGAGGACGGGCAGGCCTGGGATGCAGTCCTCCTGGTCCAGTACCCGTCACGTAAGGCGTTCAGCGAGATGGTGGCCGATCCCGAATATCAGACGGTGACGGCGTTACGGACCGCCGCGTTGAAGGAGGCGGTTCTGCAGGCCACGATTCCGTGGTCGTGAATTCGACTTCGGCTTCGCATCGTGTTCGCGCCGTGGGGCTTCACGGCGTTGCGAGCAACTTACTGCGGAACAGATCGAGTACCTGGTCCAGAGCCTGCCGCGTCGGCTGACCCGGCTCGTCGATGAGTCCTTCCGTCACGACGGAGTGCGGCGGTCCGAAGGCTTCCGGATTGAACGAGGAGTCGGGCAATTCCACGGAGACGAATGCGTCGCCGAGTTGTTCCCTCAAAAACTCGAACCGTGCGGGAGGACACATCGTGTCGCCCTGAAACCGCATACCGAGAACAGTGAGATCTCCCGCAGCACAACGGCTTTTCACCTTCGAAAGGTCGCCGGCACTGATGTCGATGGAGCGACTGCGCGACTTCGATGCCGCGAACGGAAGTGACGGTTGCGACAGCACCGGTGCGATCAATCGGTCGTCGGCGGCCATGGCCAGAGCGAATCCGCCCGTGAAGCACATTCCGATGGCACCGACGCCCGGTCCGCCGCACCGCTCGTGTTCCTCGGCGGCGAGAGCACGCAGCCACACCACGATCCGCGACGACTTGCCGGTGGCCAGGATGGTGAATTCGCGACTGATGCACGCAGGCACCATGGCACGCGAGAGGGTGGCAACGGTTCCGAGCACTCCAAGAGGCGCGGCCAGAGGATCTTTGCCATCGACGCCGAACAGGTGCGGAACGATTGCGGTACATCCGATCCCGGCCACGGTGCGTGCGAAGTCCGCGACCTTCGGAGTAATACCCGGCATTTCGGACATGACGATGACCGCCGGTCCGGTACCGATGCGATAGACGGGGGCTGTGCGCCCGTCTGCGGTGAACTCGGTTCGTTCGAAGTCGGCAAGGGCGTCATCTGTCATCGAAGCGGTCCTCTTTCTCGATCGGCGACATCACTGCGAATACTCACGCAGCAACAGGTACAGCGGAAGCGCGAAGCAGATTCCCACCGAGCCGGTACCGACCGGAACCAGCCACCAATGTTTGACTCCGTGATCTTTGGCATCCCCTCTGGACCAGATCCCGAAAGCGATACTGGTGATACCGAGATCGGCGGTCAAGGCTCGCGTCGGCGTCGACGCCACCCATTCGGAGAAGAACTTCGCTGCGCTGCCCGCGCTCACCCCGTGCTCGCGAAAGTAGCCGACGACGTAGGCATTGGGGACGACGAAGCCGATGACGGTCAGCAGCAGCAGGAGGCGTCGACGAGTGGCGTCTGCGGTTCTCATGACCTCAACGTAGAGCACCGCGCAACACCACCGGCGTGTCGTTCGAGTCGGCCGGTCCGAGTCAGACGTCCTCGAGCCGGATGCCTTTGGTCTCCTTCATGTAGAAGCAGGCGACTCCGGTCAGGGCAGCGAGGAACATGATGTACACGCCGAAGACCCAGCCCAGATCCAACCCGAGGAACAGCTGGTTGAGATACGGTGCCGTTCCGCCGAACACCGCCACCGAGAACGAGTAGGCGAATCCGATTGCCTGCGTGCGGAGTCGGGTGGGAAAGCTCTCCGACAACGTCGACGACAGAATCGAGGCCGGGACGGCGATGACGAGCAGGGCCACCGTCGACGGCAGTAGCAATGACCACCACTGCGTCGAGATCAGCATCGTCAGCGGGATCTGCAGCACGAACATCAGCACGGCGAATGCCGCCAGCATCGGCCGCCGACCGATCGAATCCGAAAGGCGACCGAAGAACGGTAGCGACACCAGCGCTATCAACTGCGCGACGACGAGCATCCAGTAGGCGGTGTCCGGGTTCATCCCGCGCTGCGTGATGGCGAACGTCGACACGTAGGAGGTCCAGGTGTAGTGCGCCGCCGTGATTCCCGACGTCATTCCGATCATCAACACGATCGCTTTGACGACGGTCTTACGCGCGATCGGTTCTTGTTCGACCTTGTTCTGCTCCGAGTCGAACACCTCGCTCTCGTCCATGTTCTTGCGCAGGTAGAGAGCGAACAGAGCGAGGAGCGCGCCGAGGAGGAAGGGGATGCGCCAACCCCATTGCCCGACAGCAGAATCCGACAGGGTGGAGGTGATGACGCCACCCACTGTGTATGCGAGAGCCGATCCACCGAAGATGGCGACGAACGCGACGCTGCCCCACATGCCACGTCGGTTCGGTGGTGCGATCTCGCCGACGTAGGAATACGCCGTCGCCGACTCGCCGCCGTGCGCGAAACCCTGCATGACGCGTGCGAGCAACAGCAGTACCGAGGCCCAGGCCCCGATCGCACCGTAGGTGGGCATGATGCCGATCAGCAAGCTGCCGGTTGCCATCATCAGCATCGTGGTGACAAGGACGAACTTACGGCCCTTCTTGTCCGCGATTCGTCCGAACACGATGCCGCCGAGGGGCCGCATCAGGAATCCGACGGCGAACACCGCAAGCGTGGACAGCAATGCCGAGACAGGATCGGCCTGGCTGAACATGGCCGCCGCGATGAACGGGGCGAACACTGCGTAGGCACTCCACTCGTACCATTCGAGTACGTTGCCTATCGTGCTGGCGAACAGCGATTTCTTCCGTGAGGAAATATCCGGTGCCGAGCGGGTGTCGTGCGATGATCCGACAGTCATGGAGTGCCACTTTCGATCGAATTATTTTTCACAGGAACAGGTTTGAGTGCTGCACGTCGAATCTTCCCGGTCTGGGTTTTGGGAAGTTCGTCGATGATGTGGATGGATTTCGGACGCTTGTACGCGGCCAGTCGTTCACGCGCGAAGGCCATCAGTTCATCCGGCGTCGTGGTGGCGTCGCGCCGGAGTGACACGTACGCCACCACCGATTCCCCTTGATAGTCATCCGGCCTGCCCACCACAGCGGCCTCGAACACCGCAGAATGTTCGTAGAGCGTGTCCTCGACTTCCCTGGGCCAGACCTTGTATCCCGACACGTTGATCTGATCCTTGAGTCGGTCGACGAGATACACCCAGCCGTGGTCGTCGATGATTGCCACATCTCCCGTGCGAAGACGGCCGTCTGGCATCGTCGACTCGGACGCGTCCGGATTGCGCCAGTAGCCCGAAACCACCTGCGGACCCGAGATCTCCAGTTCCCCTGGAAGTCCCGGGGGTGTCGGCCGGCCCGAAGGATCGAGCGTTCGTAACGTCACGCGCGGAAGAGGCAACCCGACGGAGAGTGAACCGCTGGCCGCGTCCACCGGCGCGCGCACGCCGGGTGGCACGGCAATGACTCCCGCCGTGGTTTCGGTCATCCCGTATGCGTTGTGGATGTAGCAACCGAATTGGGACTCGAACGCGGCGACGGTGGCGGGCGGAATAGGTGCGCCTCCGGAATACAACGCCTTCACCGACTCGAAGTGGGCCCTCGTCGCACCCTCGGTTGCGGAGATCGCGTTGAACACCGTGATCGAACCGATGGTGTAGGTGACACGATGCTCGACGACAGCGTCGAGAGTGACTGCCGCGTCGAAACGATGCGCGAACACGAGCATGCAGTCGCGGATCAGGGCCACCGCCGCGTCGAGCATCGCGCCGGTGATGTGAAACAGCGGTGCGACGGCAAACACGACGTCGCCGTCGTCGAGACCGGCCCGTTCCCCGAAATCGAGGGCAGTCGCGAAGGCGTTCGCGTGCGAGATCTGCGCGCCTTTCGGCGGACCCGTGGTTCCTGACGTGTAGGCCAGTAGCGCGAGATCGTCCGGCTCGGGATCGATTTTGGGGAAAGATCGACCACGGTAGCGGTCGATCAGACCCATCAGATCGTCGTCGGGCCGGGGTGTCACGCGTGACGTCGACGCAAAAACTCGTGGGTCGTCGCGTGTCTGCAGGTCCAGTCCGCTGGTGCTCACGAGCAGTCGAATCGAACTGCCGCGCAACGTCGCCCCCACAGAATCGAGATCGTGTTCGTCGCAGACGAGCGCGACAGGTTCTGCATCGTCGATCAAGGTGCGAAGTTCACGGTTGCGGTACATCGGGTTGAGGATCAACGCGACCGCCCCGATCTTCCACAGCGCGAGGAACGTCAAGGCGTACTGCGGAATGTTCTGCAGATAGATGCCGACGCGATCGCCCTGTGACACTCCCCGATCGAACAGTGCGGCGGCAAGTGCATCGGACGCCTCGTCCACCTCGCGCACCGTGAGCACGGCGTCGAAGTACGCCAGCGCCGGCCGGTCCGGGGTGTCGGCGACTCGGCTACGCCAGGCGTCGAGAACAGTTGCAGGCCCGGTCGCGCTGTCGAGGGTCATGAACGGCCCTTCCGCTCGAGCAGACTTTCGGCCCATACGGACCGACCGAACACTCGTTCGGTCTGCTGTCTCGATAGTGTTGCGGATCACAACTTTGGTGTCAACCCGGTGCGAACGCCCGGCCCAGTTCGCTGCGCCCTCTACGGTGATCGCATGACCTCGATCGGCGACTGGCGAACATACGAGGGCGCGGCACTGTCCCCAGCGCTGGCGTCGGCCTTGCGCATCTTCGTCGAGCAGGGCTACCACGGCACGTCGGTGCGGCAGATCGCCGCGGGTGCCGGCTTGTCGGTTCCCGGTCTGTATCACCACTTTCCGTCGAAGCAGGCCCTCCTGGTCGGCATCATGAATGCGTCGATGGACGAACTGTTGCACCGGACTCGATCGGCCATGGACGGGGCGGGTTCGTCGCCGAAGTACCGATTCGACGCGGTCGTGGAGTCCTTGCTGCTGTTCCATATCCATCGCCGCGATGCCGCGTTCGTGTGCTCCACCGAGATTCGCAGTCTCGAGCCGGCCAACCGCGCCGCCTACATCGCCAAGCGCGACGAAGAGCAACGACTGCTCGACGCCATCGTCACCGACGGAGTCGAGTCCGGGGTCTTCGACACCCCGCACCCCGCGGATGCCGGCCGGGCCGTCACCACGATGTGCATCGGAGTGGCCACCTGGTACCGACCCGATGGCCCGCTGACGCCGGCCGAACTGGTCGAGGTGTACCTCGATATCGCACGCCGAACGGTCGGTGCCGCGACCGGCAGAGGCACTGCACAGAGGACATGAGTTCCTTGACCGGAACCTGCGTGTATGCCAGTCTTCAAGGGACCGAGCGAGTGTTCGGTCGGTATCGACCAGGGAGTGCAGAATGGCCATCGACCTCACCTTCGACGCAGACGTCGAGAAGCTGATCGACCGAACGCGGACGTTCACTCGCGAATACGTGCTCCCGATCGAGGATCGGTTTCTGGGCAATATCGCCGACGCAGGCGGCGACGGCCTCCGGGTCGAGATGCAGTCCGCAGCCAAGGAAGCGGGCGTGTTCGCACCGCACGCACCCGTCGAATACGGCGGGCACGGTCTGTCGATGAGCGACCGCGCACCGGTGTTCGAGGAAGCGGGCTACTCCCTGTTCGGCCCCATCGCACTCAATCTCGGTGCACCCGACGAGGGCAACGTCCACATGCTGGCGCACATCGCATCGCCGGCACAGAAGGATCAATTCCTCGCCCCTCTCGCCCGCGGCGATCAACGATCTGCATTCGCGATGACCGAGCCGGCACCGGGTGCCGGCTCCGATCCCTCGGCCCTCACCACTGCGGCCGAACGGACCGACGGCGGATGGAAGATCAACGGACACAAGTGGTTCATCACCGGAGCCGACGGCGCAGGGTTCTTCATCATCATGGCCCGTACATCCGGAAAGCCGGGTGACCGAGGCGGAGCCACGATGTTCCTCGCCCCGGCCGACACACCGGGCATCACGGTCGGCCGTCATATCGGCACCCTGGACAAAGCCATGATCGGCGGGCACTGCGAGGTGTTCTTCGAGAACGTCTTCGTGCCCGACGAGAACGTTCTCGGGGCCGTCGACGAGGGCTTCGCCTACGCCCAGGTGCGATTGGGGCCCGCCCGTATGACCCACGTGATGCGGTGGCTCGGAGCCTCCAGACGGGCGCACGACATCGCCGTCGCCCAGGTGGCTAAGCGCGAAGGGTTCGGCGGCAAGCTCGGCGATCTCGGCATGATCCAGAAGATGGTCGCCGACAACGAGATCGACATCGCCGCATCCCGTGCCCTGTTGATCAAGGCCTGCTTCGAGCTGGATCGCGGCGGCCACGCGAGCAACGAAACCTCCATCGCCAAGACGTTCGCAGCCGAGGCCATCTTTCGCATCGTGGACCGCAGCATCCAGATGTGCGGCGGGCTCGGGGTATCGGACGACCTGCCACTGGCACGGCTTTCGCGCGAAGTACGTCCGTTCCGGGTCTACGACGGCCCGTCGGAAGTGCATCGCTGGGCCATCGCAAAACGAGCGGTCGGGGCAGCGAAGCGCGCCGCACAGGAGCAGTCATGAGTGACCTACCGGGCATGAACCGCGTTGCTCTGGAACGATTCCTGCGTGCCGAGGGCATCGATGTCGACGGTGAGCTGACGGTCGAGATGATCAGCGGCGGTCGCTCCAATCTGACGTACAAGGTGTACGACGACACCTCGACGTGGGTGGTTCGTCGGCCCCCGACCAGTGGCCTGACCCCGTCGGCGCACGACATGGCCAGGGAGTGGGCTGTGACCGACGCGCTCGCGTCCACCGCGGTGCCGGTGGCCGAGACCGTGGCCTTCGACCGAGAAGGTGCCGTACTCGGTGCTCCGATGACGGTGGTCCGTTTCGTTCCCGGGCGCGTCGTGCGCACACGCGAGGATCTGCGCGATCTGACCGACGAGCAGGTCGCCGACAACGCCGCCGAATTGGTGCGAGTGCTCGCCGAGCTGCATGCCGTCGATCCTGCGGCCGTGGGTCTCGAAAAGTTCGGTCGCCCCGACGGTTTCGTTGCTCGACAGGTAGCCACGTGGGCGCGTCAGTGGCAGACGGTGAAGACACGGGAACTACCCGACGTCGACCGACTTCACCGCGCCCTCGAAGCCGCGGTGCCCACCCGATCGGCGGCGTCCATCGTGCACGGCGATTTCCGGGTCGACAACACGATTCTCGATGCCCAGGACGTAAGTTCTGTTGCAGCCGTGGTGGACTGGGAGATGTCCACACTCGGCGATCCGTTGACCGATGTGGCGCTGATGTGCGTGTACCGGCAACCCGTGTTCGATGCCGTTCTCGGTGCCGACGCAGCCTGGACGAGCGACCGCTACCCATCGGCGGCGGATCTGGTGCAGCAGTACGCCGTTCGATCGGGCCGTGAGATGGACAACTGGGGCTTCTACGTGGCGTTGGCCAACTTCAAGCTCGGTGTGATCGGTGAGGGCATCACCCACCGCGCACTGTCGGGCTCCGATACCGGTGCCGGAGCACGCAACGCCGCCGAAGCAACTGGAGAATTCATCGCGGCCGGCCTCCGAGCATTGTCGGCGGGCTGACCGCAGAAGCTGTTGCTAAGCAGCTTCTCTCATGATGCCGATGTGGCGAACGATTCCGGACAGCGCCGGAAGCTCCTGAGGTGCGGACCAGCCGTTCAGGTCGGCGCTGTCGGAGTAGAAGTACTTCTGGTTCGTGTAGTCGTCGTAGTACAACCGCCAGGTACCGTCGGGCAACTCGACGACGGCGGGCCCTTCCTTCAACGGGCCGAAATCGCGGAAGGTGAGGTCCCGAACGTAGGGACCACCCAGAGCGGGCGCGATCCAGTGTTCGATGACCTTGTTGCTCTCACCTTTGGTGAAGGCGTGGTAGGTCGACCCGGCCTTCACCACCGTGGTGTCGATGTGGTCGTTGATGATTCCCACCAACGGAACCGGCGAGCTCCACGTCGTCAGGCCGGGATCGGTCGCCGTCATGAGATACGGCACGAACCCTCCGCCGGCAGACAACGACACGATGATGCTGACGCGGTCGCCCTCGACGAACCACTCCGGTGCCCACGCCTTGGTGGTGAACGGGGACAGAGACGGGAGTTCCGAGGACCCCGCCGAGCCGGTACCCGCCCCGGTCCCGGGCAGCAGCAGGCAGCAGAACGGGATCGGAAGGTTCTGCAAGAATTCCCAATCCACCCGATTTGCGCTGCGCGCAAAGCCGATTTCCGCGCCGCCGCCCGTCGTATATGTCACGTAGTACATACCGTCGGCGGCTCGAAAGATGCTGGAGTCACGAACCACACCGGAGGGCGGCGTGTACGCGGCGGTCTCGACCGTGGTGAAGTCCGTTCCGTTGCTGGACTGGTACACGTCCATGTTGCGATCGCTGTCGTTACTGAAGGCCACCATGGTGTACGTGACCGCAGGCGCAGCGCTACCCGACCCCGCTGCGCCGAACAACAGCCCGACGGCGGCGGCGAGCGTCATGGGAATGGCGAGGGTGTGCTTGCGCAGGGGCCTGATCACCGCTGAAGTATGTACGACGCACGAGCCCCACGAGTAACAACAGTGCACAGTCGTGCCTGTTCGTTACCGAACCCTACGACTGTGCCGAGTACTGAGACACCGGCTTGGCCTGATACATCTCGTGGTCGGCATCGTCGAGAATGTCCAAGGCAGTGCGAGAATCACCACTGCCGACGGTCACGCAGCCGATACTGGCGGTCACCGTCAGTTCTCGGTCTGCCGTCGTGATCGGGGTTGCGAGTTCCGCCCGGACGTCGTCCGCCTCCGACCCCACACAGCACGGCACCACAGCCACGAATTCGTCACCGCCGATGCGTCCGACGAATGCGTCGTCGGGCAGAGCCCGCGTCAACCGCGCGGCCACGATACCGAGTACGGCATCACCGACCGTATGTCCGTGCAGGTCGTTGATGGTCTTGAAGTTGTCGAGGTCGATGAACAACACCGCCATGGCATCCTCCCGACTCGACCGGGACAGCTCCTGGTCGAGCCGCGCCAGAATCAGCGGGCGATTGGGAAGCCCGGTGAGGTCGTCGTGTGTTGCCGCGTGTTCGAGCTTCATGCTCGTCCGATAGGCATCGGTGACGTCGACGAACGTTGCCACGATCGAGGGTGACGGGCCGCCGAAGTTGAGCATGGTCGCGGTCAGAGACAGCCAGAAATGTCGTCCGTCCCGACGGCGTTCGACTCCGATCACCGATTGGCTCGGCTTCCCGGTTCTGCCCGTGACGGCCACGGGGTGTTCGAGTCGCCGAATGGGTTGCTGATCGGTGCCGTACACCCGGAACGGCAGCACAGCGGACTGTCCCGTCGTCGCCGATCCCACCTGGATGTCGAGGATCGTCTTCGCCGCGAGGTTCGCCGACGTGATGCGACCGGCGTGGTCGAGTACGACGACACCTGCCTCCAGCGATTCCACCACGGCGGTGTAATGCTCCTCGGCCCGGCGGACGGCACTCTGGTCGGCGCAGACCAACACCCACCCGTCGGGCATCTGGGCCGCGGAGACCACCATCGCCAACGCCGTCCCGTCCGCGCGCAGATGCGAGTCCCACAGCCGGCCGCCGGCCGCGAGAATGGCCACCGGGTCGCAGGGCACCCCCACCGCATTCGATACGGAGAGGCCGAGCACATCTGCTGCGCGCCGTCCGTAGACCGACTCCGCGGCAGGATTCCAACTGGACACGACCCCGTCGGAGGACACCCCCACGATGGCGTCGCTGACGTGCTCGACCAACGCGGCTTGATAGTGCAGCGCCTTCTGTGCGGCCTTGTGTTCGGTGAGGTCGCGAAGGATGACCTGAAATGCAGGTTCTCCGTTCCACACCGTGCGGACCGAGACCGCCTCCATGGTCAGAGTCGATCCATCGAGGGCGAGTACCTCCGCCTCGGAGGCCGAACTGGCGGTTCCGTGCACGTCCAGGGCGGCGATGCGCTCGAGCATCGGCCCGATCGACGCGGCCGCGATGAAGTCGGTGATCGGACGGCCCACCACCGCGCCGAGACTGTCGGCGCGCAGATACCGGAGCCCCGCAGGGTTGACGTAGACAAGGTTGCCTCGCCGGTGGACGACGATCGCGTCGGGCGAGTGTTCGATCAGAACCCGATAACGATCTGCGAGACCGGGCGACCCGGGATCGGCTTCGGGGTCGCCGACGACGTCGCGCTCCCCTGGGGCCATCTGCGGTCCTCGCGTTCGTAGGCGGTCTGTCGACACTCGATTCAACCACTTCTGTGTGCCGAGCCGGAATCTTCTGCACGGTTCGATGCTTATGTCCGTTTTCCGACTGGACCCAGTGCTTGTTTGCGGGGCTAAATCGAGGAACCAGCCGAAAACGGCTCATACAACTCGAGAAGGAACGGGAATCGATCATGACATCTCACGGCATCGACATCAGTGGGATCGGCGCAGTGTCCGGCTACGGCTGGGGTACGGCCGCATTGTGGACCGGTCTGGCCAGCGGTAAGGCTGCCGCCACCTTGCACCACAACCGGTCACACCCGGGCCGCAACCCGGTGTGGCTTGCCAAAGTGCCCGACGGCGGACAGACCGACGACGGCACCAGCCGCTTCGGCCGCGCACTGCGCGGCGCCGCACGCGAGGCCATCGACGACGCACTCGCTCGGGGCTGGCGGCCCGGTCGGCGGGTCGGTCTGGTGCATGCGGTCGTCCTGGGTGAAGTGGACGAGTGGCGCAACTTCTATCTGGAGGACGGCGGTGTGCGGCGGGTGCGCGACTACCTGACGCTGATGCCGTCGACCCCGGTATCACTGCTCATGCAGGAGCACGGATTTCACGGCCCGGCGATGAACGTCTCGGCCATGTGCGCGTCGGGCAACGCCGGCCTTCTCACCGCCAAGATGTGGCTCGACACCGGCTTCGTCGACGACGTCGTCTTCGTCGCCACCGACCTGTCTCTGACGCCGGAGAACATCGACCATTTCGTCGCGCTCGGCGTCGGGGTGGTCGACGTGGAACCTCAGGAGGGCTGCCGACCGTTCCAGGAAGGTAGTCGTGGGTTCGGAATGGGCGAAGCAGCAACAGCTTTCGTACTCACCAACCGTAGCGATGCTGCGTACGCGCGGGTACTGGGCGGTTCGATGACTCACGACGCGTTCCACGCGACGTCCATCGACCCGGCCCTGACACAGGTACGGGACTGCTTCGAAGCCGCCTTGACGGACGCCGGTGCCACGGCGTGCCAGGTGCGCTACCTCAATGCGCACGGGCCAGGCACCGCTCAGTGCGATGCCGCGGAAACGGAGATGCTGGAGACGGTGCTCGGCTCACACGCGCAGGTGTATTCGGTGAAGCCGCTCACCGGGCATTGCCAAGGCGCGGCGTCGGCCGTCGAAACCATCTCTGCCGTCATGGGATTCGATCGCGGACTGGTTCCTGCGGCCCCACAGGTCTCCGACGGACACCCGCTGTTGCTCGACGGATTCACCGCGGCCGAGCCAGGTCTGACGATGAAATCCTCACTGGGAATGGGAGGACACAATTCGGTGGTGGTGCTGGCTCCTGCGTGAGCGACGGTCTGCCGGATGGTTCGCGCGCCCGCACCGTCACGGGCGCGCGAGCCCGTTCAGATCGACACCCCGGCCCCACAGATTCCGCATTCCTCGAACTCGACGCGTTTCCACCGCGCAACCGGGACGAAGAACAGCGTGAATTGCTGGTATTGCTTCATTCTCGCCCACTGGGTCGTGTTGTGGCACCGCGGGCAGTTTCGCGTTGCGCCAGGGCCGACGTGTTTGCGCTTGCTGCCGAAGCCGAAGAGTAGGAACATCATCCAAGCATAGGTGGCTCGAACGGCTGCCGGACTCGGCGCAGCAGTCGTTCGAGCCACCCTCGCGTTCCGAGGCGGTGGCTCGAACGAGTGCTGGGCCGAAAACTGTCAGCTCGCGATCATGCCGTGCGGGTCGATGACGAATTTCTGTGCGACTCCGCTGTCGAATTCACGGTAGCCGCGCGGTGCGTCGTCGAGAGTGATGACCGTTGCGTTCACCGCCTTCGCAATCGACACTCGTTCTTTGAGAATGGCATTCATCAGTTCCCGGTGATAGCTCATCACCGGGCACTGCCCGGTGGCGAACGAGAGCGACTTCGCCCAACCGGTGCCGAGGCTGAGCGAGAGAGCGCCACGCTGTGCGGCCTCGTCCACGCCGCCCGGATCGCCGGTGACGTAGAGCCCGGGAATTCCGATGCCACCGCCCGCCGTGGTGATGTCCATGAGCGAATTGAGCACCGTGGCAGGTGCCTCGTGGGACGAGTCTCCGCCGTGCCCGCGGGCCTCGAATCCCACCGCGTCCACCGCAGCGTCGACCTCCGGGACACCGAGGATCTGTTCGATCTGATCCTGCGGCGCGCCCTTGCCCACGTCGACGGTCTCGCAACCGAACGTTCGCGCCTGTGCCAGCCTGTCGGCGTTCATGTCGCCGACGATCACCACCGATGCGCCCAGCAATTGTGCGCCGACTGCGGCCGCCAGACCGACCGGGCCCGCACCCGCGATGTACACCGTCGCACCGGGTTTCACGCCCGCGGTGACCGCGCCGTGATATCCGGTCGGGAAGATGTCGGAGAGCATGGTCAGGTCCAGGATCTTCTCCATCGCCTGATCCCGGTCCGGGAACTTCAGCAGATTGAAGTCCGCATACGGTGCCATGACGTATTCGGCCTGCCCACCCACCCAACCGCCCATGTCCACGTAACCGAACGCAGAGCCAGGTCGATCCGGGTTGACGTTGAGGCAGATACCGGTCTTGCGCTCCTTACAGTTTCGGCACCGTCCGCAGGCGATGTTGAACGGAACGGAGCAGATGTCGCCGACCTTCAGAAATTCGACGTCTCGCCCGACCTCGACGATCTCGCCGGTGATCTCGTGCCCCAACACCAGACCCTCGGGTGCCGTCGTGCGTCCACGGACCATGTGCTGGTCGCTGCCGCAGATGTTGGTCGAGACGACCTTCAGGATCACGCCGTGTTCGCATTTACGGCCGACATTGGCCGGATTCACGCCGGGGCCATCGGTCAATTCCAGGCCCGGAAATGCGATGTCCTGAACCTCGACTTTGCCTGGTCCGGCGTACGTCACTGCTCTGTTGTCTGCCACGATTTCTCCTGTTCGACGGTGTCCGGCTGCGATCGACAGACCGAGCTCCCCTGCGCACCAACTGTTTTCATCTCATCGAGCCAGTCGATACGCAGTGAAGTGGCCTGCATCACACCATAGTATGCGCACCTGCGAATACACGGTGTGTCGCCCGCCGCACGAAGCAATCCGGGGGCCGATCTCACTCCACGGAGCTATCGTCGACCGGTGCCCACCGACGACGCTCACAACGAGACCATCACCATCGGACGTTCGCCCGGGGTGGAGGTGGAGGTACTCCCCTACGGCGCGACCATGCAACGAATGTCGGTGACCGGAGGAGACGGCGAGCGCCGCGACGTTCTCGTCGGCGTGGCGGGCGAGCGCGAGCTTCGTTCGTCCACCGCCTATTTCGGCTCCACCGTCGGCCGGTACGCCAACCGGATCAAGGACGGCCGGTTCGAGATCGACGGACAAGCGGTGCAACTGACGATCAACGACGGCACCAACCACCTGCACGGCGGAACCGACGGCTTCGACTCACGACCCTGGACGGTGATCGGGCGATCACCGGATTCGGTCGAGTTCGAGTTGATCAGCCCCGACGGTGATCAGGGCTACCCGGGTGAAGTCCGTGCGCGGGCCCATTTCTCCGTCACGACCGATCGCGTGCGGTTGGAGTCGACGGCGACGACCACCGCGCCGACGGTGGTGAACTTGACCTCGCACGCTTATTTCGATCTCTACGGACACGGCATCGACGATCACACCCTGCAGGTGTTCGCCTCGACGTACACCCCGGTCGACACCGAGGGAATCCCGACCGGTGCCGTCGATTCCGTCGACGGCACCGCGCTGGATCTGCGCAGGCCCGGACGGGTCGGAGACCTGGCCCGAGCCACTCATCCGCAGCTGCGGACCGCCCGCGGTGTCGACCACAACTTCGTCGTCGACGGTACGGGGCTTCGGCGTGCGGCAATCCTGAGCTCCGAGCGCAGTCGAACGACACTGGAATTGTGGACCGATCAGCCCGGCGTGCAGGTGTACACAGGCAACTTCCTGAACGGCAGCGATGTGTCCCGACGCGGCTCGATGCTGCGCCAAGGCGACGGCATCGCACTCGAACCCCAGCTGTTCCCCGATTCACCGAATCACCCGAACTTTCCCTCTGCGGTGCTGCGACCGGGCCAGACGTACCGGTCCGTGATCGAGTGGAGATTTTCTGCAGTTCACGCTTGAGTGAACGCTCACAAATTTTTGGAATTCAAACGTTTCAAGTCTTGACGCGGCCCGATGTTAACGCTCACACTGTGTTGCACACGTCACAGTGGAGTGGCGACATTGAGGAGATCACCATGGCGTCGAAGACAATTTTTGCGGCGAGCGCGCTCATTCTGAGTGGTGCGATCGTCCTGAGTGCGTGCAGTAGCGGAGGCGGCGGCGACGCGTCCGGCGGCGGTGACGGCGCAACGGTGCTGGGCTTTTCCCAGGTCGGTGCCGAGAGCGGATGGCGCACGGCCAACACCACCTCCATCCAGGACGCGGCCAGCGCTGCCGGCATGGAGTTGAAGTTCTCCGACGCGCAGCAGAAGCAGGAAAACCAGATCAAGGCGATTCGCACCTACATCCAGCAGAAGGTCGACGTCATCGCTTTCAGCCCCGTCGTCGAGACGGGATGGGAGCCGGTCCTCCAGGAAGCCAAGCGCGCGAACATCCCGGTGATCCTCACCGACCGCTCCGTCGACACCACCGACGATTCGCTGTATGCCACGTTCCTCGGCTCCGATTTCGTCGAGGAGGGCAAGAAGGCAGGCGATTGGCTGGTGCAGAACAGCGCCACTGCGGACACCACCGGCGACGGCAAGATCAACGTGGTCGAGCTGCAGGGAACCACCGGAGCCGCTCCCGCCATCGACCGGGCCGAGGGATTCCGCGACGCCATCGGCGGCCAGTCGAACATCGCGATCACCGCGTCGCAGACCGGCGATTTCACTCGTGACGGCGGCAAGCAGGTGATGGAGTCGTTCCTCAACTCCAATCGAGGCCAGATCGACGTCGTCTTCGCCCAGAACGACGACATGGGCCTGGGCGCAATCCAAGCCATCGAAGCAGCCGGGCTGGTACCCGGAAAAGACATCAAGATCATCACCGTCGACGCCGTCAAGGACGGAATGCAAGCACTGGCGGACAAGAAGATCGACTTCATCGTCGAGTGCAACCCACTTCTCGGACCGCAGCTGATGGAGCTCACGGACAAGGTCGTCAAGGGCGAGGACGTTCCCAAGAGGGTCGTCACCGAGGAGACCACCTTCACGCCCGACCAGGCGGCAGCAGTACTCGCCGACCGCCAGTACTGAAAGTCGACGCATGCATACCGACACCGTTCCCACCGCGGAGCCGATCCCCAGCACAGAGCCGACTCCACTCGTGGAGATGAAAGACATCTCGATCACCTTCGGTGCCGTCCGAGCCCTCGACGGGGTGTCGTTGCGGCTCTTCCCCGGCGAGGTGCATTCGTTGATGGGTGAGAACGGTGCCGGTAAGTCGACGTTGATCAAGGCACTGACCGGGGTCTACTCGATCGACAGCGGAACCGTCACGATCGACGGAACCGTCCACGAGTTCGCCACTCCCAGCGCGGCCCAGGCTGCAGGTATCAGCACCGTCTATCAGGAAGTGAACCTACTTCCGAATCTGACTGTCGCAGAGAACATGCTCCTGGGCCGCGAGCCCCGACGCCTACCCGGAAAGCTGTTGGGGGTCATCGGCGGTATCGACACGCGAGCGATGAACCGCCGTGCCAGAACGACTCTCGACCGGCTGGGGCTCGACATCGAGCCGTCGTCGGTCCTCGGGGACCATCCGATCGCCGTGCAACAGCTCGTCGCCATCGCCCGTGCAGTCGATGTCGACGCCCGCGTCCTCATCCTGGACGAGCCGACCTCGAGTCTGGACAAGGACGAGGTCGAAACCCTGTACTCCGTCATCGAGCGGCTGCGGGAAGACGGAACCTCGATCGTCTTCGTGTCACACTTCCTCGACCAGATCTACCGGATCTCCGACCGAATGACGATCCTGCGCAACGGAAAGCTCGTCTCCGAGCGCCTGGTCGCCGACACTCCGCAGTTCGAGTTGGTCGAGTTGATGATCGGGCGAGAACTGGACACCTTGCGCGAACTCGACAGCCGCGAGCCGGTGATGGTTTCCGACGAACAGACGCCCGTCGTGGAGGTGTTGGGCATTGGACGCAAGGGCGCACTGGAAGCAACCGATCTGCGTCTGCATGCGGGACAGGTCGTCGGCATCGCAGGTCTGCTCGGGTCCGGCCGTACCGAGCTTGCTCGCCTGCTCGGTGGAGCCGATCGATCGGACTCGGGATCGATCGAAGTGCATGCGACCAAGCACCGCATTCGCAGTCCACGCCAGGCCGCCGATCAGCGCATCGCCCTCACCAGCGAGGATCGCAAGGCCGACGGTGTGGTGGCCGATCTGACGGTGGCCGACAACATGCTGCTCGCGCTGCAGGCCAAGCGTGGATGGCTTCGTCCCATCCCTCGTGCCACCCGCACCAAGCTCGTCAAGGAGTACATCTCTGCACTCGACATCAGGCCCGCCGATCCGAACGCGTTGATGCGCAACCTGTCCGGCGGCAACCAACAGAAGGTTCTCCTCGCCCGCTGGCTCATCACCGAACCCGAACTTCTGATTCTGGACGAACCGACACGCGGAATCGACATCGGTGCCAAAGCGCAGATCCAAACCCTGGTGGCCGATCTGGCCGCGCGCGGAATGTCGGTGGTGTTCATCTCCGCCGAGCTCGAAGAGATCCTGCGCCTCAGTGACCGCATCGTGGTCATGCGAGATCACCGCAAGATCGACGAACGAATCAACGACGGTGTGTCGGTCGGCGACGTGCTCGCCACCATCGCAGCCGGGGTGCGCACCGACGAACCCGTCGCGGCCGCCACTTCGACCACCGACAGGAATGTCGCATCATGACCGAAACCCTCGAACCATCGGCCGGCGCGCCCGCTCGCGCACGTGCCGCCCTCGCCCAGCCGGTCGTCTGGCCGCTGCTGGCTCTGATAGCTCTGATCGTCGTCAATGTCGTTGTGACACCGGACTTCCTCGACATTCGAATCGAGAACGGTGGCCTGTTCGGAAATATCGTCGATATCGCACGCAACTCCGCACCGCTCATTCTGGTGGCCGTCGGCATGACGCTGGTGGTGGCGACCCGCGGCATCGACCTCTCCGTCGGCGCGGTGGCAGTCATCGCTGCCGCCGTGGCGTGTACTCGCATCGTCGCGGCCCCGGACGAGGGTGCCACCACGACGATGATCATGGCTGTTGTCTGGGCACTGGGAGCATGTCTGTTGCTGGGTCTGTGGAACGGCCTTCTGGTGTCGGTCTTCGGGATTCAACCCATCATCGCGACGCTCATTCTGATGGTCGCCGGTCGTGGCCTGGCCATGTTGATCACCGACGGAAACATCACGACCGTCAACAACCCGGCTTTCAGCACGCTCGCGTCGGGGACGCTTCTCGGACTTCCACTGGCCCTGATCATCGCTCTCGTGGTCGTGGCAGCAACCGCACTGTTGACCCGGCGGACCGCACTGGGGATGCTCGTCGAAGCCGTCGGAATCAACCCGGAGGCAAGCAGATTGGCCGGTGTCCAGTCGCGGACGATTGTTTGGACGGTCTACGTGTTCGCCGCGGTGTGCTCGGGAATGGCCGGTCTGATCATCGCTGCGAACACCAACTCGGTGAACGCGAACAGTCTGGGCCAGTGGATCGAGCTCGACGCCATCCTCGCTGTCGTCATCGGCGGTACTGCTCTGACCGGTGGTCGATTCTCCATCGCCGGCACCGTCGTCGGTGCCCTGCTCATCGGCACACTCACGCGCACCATCACCAATGTCGGTATCCCCTCCGAGGCCAACTACCTGTTCAAAGCGGTCGTCATCATCGTGGTCTGCCTGTTGCAATCACCACGAGCCCGCGCATCACTGCGGACGTGGTTCCGCACCGACTCCACCAAGGCGGTACGACCGTGAGCGACCTCATGACTGCTCCC
Organism: Rhodococcoides fascians NBRC 12155 = LMG 3623; assembly: GCF_001894785.1. Lineage (GTDB taxonomy): Bacteria > Actinomycetota > Actinomycetes > Mycobacteriales > Mycobacteriaceae > Rhodococcoides > Rhodococcoides fascians. The sequence goes on along the minus strand of NZ_BCWW01000018.1, from coordinate 61,423 downwards.
CCCACGACTACCGCGGCAGCACCGGGCCCCGCGCCCTCGACCTGGGACCGCGTGAAGCGGTACTCCCCACCGTCTCGGTTTCTGCCGGTCATCGCCACGTTCGCGCTGTTCGTCGGTCTGTTCGGACTCGGCGAATTCCGCTACAGCGGCTTCGCCGATCCACAGGTGTTCCTGTCACTGCTGATCGACAACTCGTTCCTCATGGTCCTCGCGGTAGGGATGACCTTCGTCATCCTCACCGGCGGAATCGATCTCTCCGTCGGGTCCGTCGTCGCACTCTCGACGATGATCGCCGCGCGCACACTGCAATTGGGCTGGCCACCGCTGCTGGTCATGGCCGTGGTGTTGCTGTGCGGTGCCGTGCTCGGCACCGTCATGGGTGCCCTCATCCACTATCTGCAGATTCAGCCGTTCGTCGCCACACTCGCGGGGATGTTCCTCGCCCGGGGCCTGTGCTACATGATCGGTGTCGAGTCGATCCCGATCACCGACGACACGTTCTCCTCGATCGCATTCGCCGTCATCGAACTTCCCGGCGGCTACACCATCACCTGGAGCGTGGTGATCGCGCTGGCCACGGTGGCGATTGCTGCATACGTGTTGGCCTGCACTCGTTTCGGACGTTCGGTCTACGGCATCGGTGGCAACGAGGCGTCCGCGCTGCTGATGGGGCTCAAGGTGGCGGCCGTGAAAGTCGGCGTCTACACGATCAGCGGATTCTGCGCGGCGCTCGCCGGCCTACTGTTCTCCTTCTACGCACTGTCGGGCTACAGCCTCAACGCCGTCGGCATGGAGCTCGACGCCATCGCCGCGGTGGTGATCGGCGGAACGCTGCTCACCGGCGGGCGCGGGTACGTCCTCGGCTCGCTGGTGGGAGTCCTGATCCTCGGTGCCATACAGACTTTCATCGCCTTCGACGGAACCCTGAGCTCGTGGTGGACGCGAATCACGATCGGAGTGCTGCTCCTGGTGTTCGTTCTCGCCCAACGTCTGCTGACGGCGAGAAAGAGGTGACCAACACAGGGATCGACGGTAAGGCACCGGTCATGACCGACGTCGCCCGATTGGCCGGGGTATCCCATCAGACGGTCTCGCGGGTCATCAACGGTCAGAACAACTTACGCCCCGAAACCCGCGACCGGGTACAGAATGCCATCGACCAACTGGGCTATCGTCCCAATCGTGCCGCCAGGGCACTGGTCACCAAACGCTCCGCGTCGATCGGAATCATCGGCTCCAAAGGCGGGTTCTGGGGGCCGAGCACCACGCATCGCACCGTGCAGAGCGCGGCACGTGATGCCGGATTCTCCGTCAGCGCAGTCAGTCTCGCAACGCTGACACACGACGAACTCGTCGGCGCACTGCATCACCTGCACGACCAGGGCGTCGAGGGCATCGTGTTGATCGCCGCCACCGACGACGCTGTGGCAGCGGCTCGATCCGAGGAGTCCGTCGTTCCCGTCGTGGTAGTCGAAGGTGACCCCTCCACCTCGACCTGGACCGTGGGCATCGATCAGATCGGCGGCGCTCGGTTGGCCACCCGACACCTGATCGAGGCAGGTCACCAACGCATCGTGCATCTGTCCGGCCCGCAGGGATGGACCGAATCTCGCGGCCGTGAACAAGGGTGGCAGGATGCGCTCGACGAGGCCGGGCTGGCGTGGACACCGGTCCTCCGCGGCGACTGGTCCGCACGCAGCGGCTACGAGAACGGGCTCCGCCTCGCCGAGGACCACACCGTCACGGCCGCGTTCTGCGCCAACGACCAGATGGCCCTCGGCTTGCTGCGCGCCTTCCACGAGAGCGGCCGCCGTGTGCCCGAGGACTTCGCCGTCGTCGGATTCGACGACATCCCCGAGGCTGCTTTCCTGATCCCACCACTGACGACGGTCCGCCAGGACTTCACCGAAGTCGGCAGACGCGCAATCGACGTCCTGCGCGCGGCACTGGACAACACTGCCGCACCCGAGGCGTCCATCGATCCTGAACTCGTCGTTCGATCGTCCAGCACCACTGCACCGAAACCGTCCACAACCGTTGCACCGCAACAAGGAGAATCGCATGTCCAATGACCGCTACACGGTAGGAGTGGACTACGGCACTCTCTCCGGCCGTGCCGTAGTCGTCCGTGTGTCCGATGGTGCCGAAATTGCATCTGCCGTACACGAATACAGCCACGCCGTACTCGAGGAGACCCTGCCCGGCAGTACCGTGCGACTTCCCGACGCGTGGGCTCTGCAGGTGCCGGACGACTATCGCGACGTCCTACGCCGCGCCGTCCCCGCTGCGATGGCCGCCGCGGGCATCGCGCCGGAGCAGGTGGTGGGCATCGGGACCGACTTCACCGCATGCACCATGGTGCCGACCTACGCGGACGGCACGCCGCTCAGCGAAGACCCGCGGTTCGTCGATCGCCCACACGCATACGTCAAGCTGTGGAAACACCATGCGGCGCAGGGACAGGCCGACCGGATCAACGAACTGGCCGCCCGTCGCGGTGAGAGCTGGCTCCCCCGCTACGGCGGCTTGATCTCCTCGGAATGGGAATTCGCCAAGGCGCTGCAGATTCACGAGGAGGACGCCGAGATCTACGAGGCCATGGACCGGTGGGTCGAGGCGGCCGACTGGATCGTCTGGCAACTGTGCGGAAACTACGTGCGTAATGCCTGCACCGCGGGATACAAGGGCATCTATCAGGACGGCAAGTACCCTTCCGTCGATTTCCTCACCGAGCTCGCGCCCGGGTTCGGTGGGTTCGTAGCCGAGAAGCTCGACCAACCACTGGGCGAATTGGGCTCGCGTGCAGGCACGTTGACCGCCGAGGCCGCGGCATGGACGGGATTGCCCGAGGGCATAGCCGTCGCGGTCGGAAACGTGGATGCGCACGTCACGGCCCCGGCTGCGGGTGCCGTCGAATCGGGCCGCATGGTCGCCATCATGGGAACATCCACCTGCCACGTCATGAGTTCGACCGTGTTGAACGACGTTCCGGGTATGTGCGGCGTCGTCGACGGCGGCATCGTCGCGGGGTCGTACGGGTACGAGGCGGGCCAGAGCGGGGTCGGCGACATCTTCGGGTGGTTCACCCGCACCGGAGTTCCCGCGTCCTACAGTGAAGCGGCAACTGCCGCAGGCGAGTCCGTGCACGAATACCTGACGCGGCTCGCGTCGGCCCAAGAGGTGGGCGAGCACGGTCTGGTCGCGCTCGACTGGCACAGCGGCAATCGGTCGATCCTGGTCGATCACGAACTGTCCGGCCTGGTCATCGGATCGACGCTTGCGACGCGGCCCGAGGACACCTACCGCGCACTGCTCGAGGCAACGGCATTCGGCACCCGCGTCATCGTCGAGACGTTCCGCGACAGCGGCGTTCCCGTCGAAGAATTCGTCGTGGCGGGAGGTCTGGCCCGCAACCCACTGCTGATGCAGATCTACGCCGACGTGCTACGAATGCCGTTGTCCGTCATCGCGTCCGCACAGGGCCCCGCATTGGGCTCCGCCATCCACGCGGCAGTGGCCGCAGGCTGCTACCCGGACGTGCCGGTGGCGTCGAAATCGATGGGCAAGGTTCGCCGCGGTGCGTTCGTTCCGGACGAGTCCCGCTCGGAGGCATACGACTCGCTGTACGAGATCTACCTGGAACTGCACGATCGCTTCGGTCGGGACGTACCGACCATGCGCCGGCTGCGATCACTGCGTCGCGCAGCCCTGACGAGGAAGCTGGAAGCGAAATGACAGTTGTCGACGATGTTCGCGAGATCGTCGAGGAGATTCGCAAGGACGTGTGCGCACTGCACGCGGAATTGGTGCGCTACGGGTTGGTCGTGTGGACGGCGGGCAACGTGTCCGCGCGCGTTCCCGGTCGAGACCTCATGGTCATCAAGCCGAGCGGCGTCTCCTACGACGACCTGACACCGGGCAACATGGTGGTGTGCGATCTGCACGGTCGAGTGGTCGAAGGAGACCACGCGCCGTCCTCGGACACCGAGGCGCAGGCCTACGTCTATCGGCACCTCGACCACATCAACGGTGTGGTGCACACTCATTCGCCCTACGCGGTGGCGTGGGCCGCGCGCGGAGAACCCATTCCGGTCGTGACCACGATGTGCGCCGACGAATTCGGCGGCGACATCCCGGTGGGTCCGTTCGCCGTGATCGGCGACGACTCGATCGGGCGCGGCATCGTCGACACCCTCGCCGACAGCCGCTCTCCGGCAATACTCATGCAGAACCACGGCGTCTTCGCGGTGGGCTCGTCGGCCCGATCTGCGGTGAAAGCGGCGGTCATGTGCGAGGACGTGGCCCGATCGGTGCACCTGTCATATCAACTGGGACAACCGCTTCCCATCCCCCGCGCGTCGGTCGACGCACTCTACGACCGCTACCAGAACGTCTACGGCCAGCGCTGATCAGCGCCACATTTTTCCACGGAAGGTACATTCTCCATGTCCGAAGTATGGTTTCTCACCGGCAGTCAAGGCCTCTACGGTCCCGAGACGCTCGAGCAGGTGGCAGTCCAATCACGGGAGATCGCAGACAAACTCGACGGCGCACTGCCGGTATCCGTCGTCTGGAAGCCGGTGCTGCTCGACGCGTCCGCGATCCTGCGGTGCATGCGGGAGGCCAACGCCGCCGAGGACTGCATCGGCGTCGTCACCTGGATGCACACTTTCTCGCCGGCCAAGATGTGGATCGCAGGCCTGGACGCGCTCGATGTTCCACTGCTGCACCTGCACACGCAGGCCGGAATGTCGTTGCCCTGGTCCACGATCGACATGGAGTTCATGAATCTGAACCAGGCTGCGCACGGTGATCGCGAGTTCGGGCACATCGAGTCCAGGGTCGGCGTACTGCGCACCACCATCGCGGGCCACGTCGACAATCCGTCGGTACGGACGCGGGCGGAACAGTGGGCGCGCGCGGCACTCGGCCGGGCCGAATTGCGTTCGCTGAAACTGGCCCGCTTCGGCGACAACATGCGCGACGTCGCAGTGACCGAAGGCGACAAGGTGGAGGCACAGCTGCGCTTCGGCGTCTCCGTGAACACCTACGGCGTCAATGATCTCGTGGACGTTGTCGACAGCGTCAGCGAGTCGGCCGTCTCGGAACTAGTCGACGAGTATCGGTCGCTCTACGACCTCTCACCGAGCCTCGACAAGGACGGGGATCGTCACGACTCCCTCCGCTACGGCGCACGCGTCGAAGCGGGAATGCGGCAGTTCCTCACCGACGGCGGGTTCAAGGCGTTCACCACCAATTTCGAGGACCTCGGCGGCCTGCGTCAGTTGCCAGGATTGGCGGTGCAGCGACTGATGGCCGACGGTTACGGCTTCGGCGGCGAGGGCGACTGGAAGACGTCGATGTTGTTGCGCGGCATGAAGGTCATGGCCGAGGGACTGGAGGGCGGTACGTCCTTCATGGAGGACTACACCTACCACCTCGTCCCCGGTGAGGAGAAGATCCTCGGTGCACACATGCTGGAGGTGTGCCCGTCCATCACGACGTCTCGTCCGACACTGGAAATTCATCCACTCTCGATCGGCGGCCGCGAGGATCCGGTGCGGCTGCGATTCACGGCCGATCCGGGGCATGGCGTCGTCGTCGGACTGTCCGACGTCGGTGAGCGATTCCGATTGACGGCCAACGTGATCGACGTGGTCGAGCCCGACGAGGCGCTGCCGAAACTACCCGTGGCATGCGCAGTGTGGGAACCGCAGCCCTCACTGTCGGTGTCGGCCGAATCGTGGTTGACCGCAGGCGCACCCCACCACACGGTGTTGAGTACCGCCATCGGTCTGCCTGTGCTGGAGGCATTCTCGGACATGATCGGTGTCGAGCTGCTCGCCATCGATTCCGGCACCACGACGCGTGGGTTCCAGCAGACTCTCCGATGGAACGCGGCGTACCACCGACTCGCAGCGAGGTTGTGAGCTGGTAGTGCCCGCCGTCTAACCGTGTCGAGCGCGGTATTCCTCTTCGGCCCCGGGGTGCAGAGGAATACCGCCCGTCATGACCAGTGAGCGTGCGTCGAGAAATTGGCTGCCGATCGCTTGCCCGGGGACCAGGGCCGACGATCGGTCGAGCAGAACGCTCACCAGTGCGGCGACAACTCGGTTCGGCACATCGGGGTGGGCCAACAGCAGATTCGGGATTCCGACGGTCGTCACCCCCGGGTGCGAGCCGTACACGTTCGCCGGAACCGGGACCGCCTCGTACGCGGTGCCGAACGCCCGACGCAGGTTCGGAACTAGACTGCCCAGTTCGAGCAACCGGATCTCGCTACTCGGGTCGGCGAAAGCCGGGGTCGGCAATCCACCCGCCCACATCACCGCGTCGATCTCGTTGTCGGACAACGCGGTCGCTGCCGCCTTCATCGACAATTGAACTTCACGAACTGCATCCGGTCCCGAGACGCCGGCCGCGTCGAGGATCCGATGCGAGAGAACCGTCGCCCCCGATCCGGGCGCGCCGGTACTCACTCGTCGTCCCCGTAGATCGCTCGCTGCGAGGATGGTCGAATCGGCCCGCACAGCGACCTGAAAGTAGTTCTCGTAGACACATCCGACCGCGGCCAGGTCGGTACTCGGGTGGCTGTATGCGGCGTCGATCAGCGTCATCGCCAGTTCGGCACGACCGGAGATCAAGGCGTCGAGGTTGTCGAGAGAACCGGATGTCGTGAGCGGCACTACCTCGACCTCCGACATTCCGGCAGCCGCGTCGGACAGCAGGCCGGAGAACTCCCAGAAGAAGCCACCCACCTCGCCCGCCGCCAGGCGAAGTTGCATCGGCGGGTCCGTGGCGCAGGCTCCCATGGCCGCCGCGGTCAGCGACACGACACCGGCCCGCAGAGCTGTTCTTCGAGAGAACAACGCAGCGGGCCGGAGCATCTCACTCACTGTAAGTCGTCATAGGTCAGGCGAAGGCCTTGCCCTGCTCCCTGTCGAGGACGGTCTCGGTCTTGTTCCGCAGCACGAAGATGTACACCAGGAGCGAGATGCCGATGACGACGGTCACGTACAGAATGAACCACCCGACGTGCCCACCGTTCTTCGCTGCCTGGTAGATCAACGGAGCGGTACCGCCGAACGCAGAGTTCGCCAGCGCGTACCCGAGGCCGACTCCCAATGCGCGGATGTGCGAGGGGAACAATTCGGCTTTGACGATCGCGTTGATCGAGGTGTAGCCCGTGAGGATGACGTAGCCGACGCAGACCAGCGCCAATGACTGCACCACCGACGTCGCCGACGGCAGATACGTGATGAGCACGTAGGTGTAGAGCACGCCGCCGACGCCGAAGAAGACCAGCAGAGGCTTGCGTCCCACCTTGTCGCTGATCAAGCCGCCGATGGGCTGCAGCAACATCAGGAAGATCAGCCCGAACAGGTTGATCCAGGTCCCGGTCATTCCGCGGTCCTCGTACGCTGCCTTGATCATCGAGGGTGCATTGACGCTGTAGGTGTAGAACGCGATGGTGCCACCGGCGGTCACCATGAAACAGATCAGCAGAGCGCGCCAGTGCTTTCCGACCAATTCCTTGAGAGATCCGGACGCCTGATCGGCACCGCTACGAACTGCCTCGAGCTGATCCTTGGTCAACGACTCGTCCATGCTGCGGCGCAGCCAGAAGACAACCACTGCGGCGACGCCACCGATGAAGAACGCTATGCGCCAACCGAAGTCCTCGATCTGCTCCCGCTCGAAGAAGACCTGCATGAGCAGCAGCGTGACCTGCGCCAGAACGTGGCCGCCGATCAGCGTGACGTACTGGAACGAGGAGAAGAATCCGCGACGCTCACGAGTGGCGGCCTCGGACATGTATGTCGCCGACGCTCCGTACTCACCACCGGTGGCGAAGCCCTGCACCAGACGGCACAGAATCAGAATGACCGCGGCCCATACACCGATGCTCTCCCGGCCGGGGGTGAACGCGATGACCATCGAGCAGGCCGCCATCAGCGAGACGCTGAATGTCAGTGCAGCTCGGCGACCGTTCCGGTCTGCGTAGCGTCCGAAGAACCACGAACCGACCGGACGCATCAGGAACGTGACCGCGAAGATCCCGTAGACGTAGATGGTCGAATTCTTGTCCGCCGAATCGAAGAACTGATTCTCGAAATACGTCGCGAAGACGGTGTAGACGTACACGTCGTACCACTCGACGAGGTTGCCCGACGACCCACGAAGTGTGTTGTAGACGGCGCGACGGGTGGCTGCGGGAGACGAGACCGGCGGGTTCGCACGAGACGAACCAGCGGTCGAAGTGGCCTCGTTGGCCATGGGCAGGTCCTTCCACAGATAGCTTGCGGGTGGGTCGCCGAACGCGTGACGGCAACCGAAGTCCTTCTACTGTGACCCCCAGCACAGCGAGAACCAAGCTGTTTCGCGTTTCCTAACACTCCCTTAGGACAAGGACCCGCTCGAGCCGTGACGCGGGAGCAGCATTCGGACGATCAAACCGGACGGTCGATGAGCGTCGACCTCGAGGCGTCCTCCCACTCGTTCGATCAGGGCCGCGACTATTGCCAGGCCGAGCCCCGTTCCGGTCCCGTGAGCACTCGATGCCCGAAAGAACCGGTCCGCGATCATCGGTAATTCGGCAGCGGATACACCCGGGCCGGTGTCGGTGATCGACACCACGACGTGATCGTCGCCGGCTCGGCAGTCGATGTCGACATCCGCTCCCGAACCGGCGTACTTGGTCGCGTTGCTCAGGATCGCGTCGAGCATGCGCACCAGGTCTTCCTCCGGTACCGCAGCAGTGTGATCGGCTCCCGGGTCGGGATCCGCGACACGGACGGTCAACCCGGCCACTGTCAGTGCGTTCGACCAGAATCGGACTCTGTCGGTGAGCACGAACAGTACGTCGCACGCGGTCTCGCGATGCAGAACCGGCGTCTCGGCAGCAGCGAGCACCAGAAGATCCTCGACGACGGAGTCGAGCCGATCGACCTCCAGTGTCGTTCGCTGGTGCGCTTCGGCGACCGATTCGGGCACCCGCATTCCCAACACGTCCAGTCGAATTCGTAATGCCGCCAACGGGTTACGCAATGCATGGGCGGTGTCGGCCACCAGACGACGCTGCGCAGCGGTCGCGTTCTCCACATCGTCTGCCATCGCGTCGAACGCACGCGAGAGCGCTCGAACCTCGGGCGGACCGACGTGTGCGTCCGACTCGAGACGTGGCGAGTCGTCGAGAGGCCGGCGATCGTGAAAGGCGTCGCCGAACGATTGGACTCGCATCGACAACGACGTCAGTGGACGAACGACCCAGCGCGACAACGCAGCAGCGATCAGCGCCACCGTGGCCAAGATCAGCAGCGCACCGACAGCGATCACCGCCCACCCGATCGCCACATCCCGGCGGGCCGCGTCGGTGGAGGCTGCAATCACCACGGCACCGTCGACCTGCGTTCCCCCACCGATCGGTGCTGCCACCAGTACCGACGACGGCGACCACGGCGTCACACTCGACGGAAGGCCACCGCGTTGATTGCGCAGGGCACCGGCCACCGCCTGTTGAACGTCCGTGCGCGTCGTATCCAGACCCGATGCAGCACGGACCGCTCCGGTGCGGTCGACCACCACGATCCCCTCGCCGTACAGATCGTTGTAGCGCTGCACCGACTCTCGGATTCGAGAATCACCCGACTCGTCCTCCCGGGAGCTCAGTTCCGCGAAGTACGTTGCAGCGGCAGCTCGATTCTCACCGAATCGTTGGGCGCGTTCGCGCCCCAGCAACAATCCCAGCGGAACCGACAGCGCGAGAACGACGACGGCCGAGTAGACCATCAGCACCACGAGAACCCGGCGCCGCACGTCAGCCGTCCCAGCGGTAGCCGAAGCCGCGGATCGTGGCGATGGTCCCGGGTCGGCCGAGCTTGGCACGCAACGTCGTCATGTGCACGTCGAGCGATCGCGAGATCGCCACGTACGCATCGCCCCAGATCGCATCCATCAGCTGTTCGCGGCTCACCGCTTCACCACGTCGGGTCGCCAGGTGCGCAAGCAGGTCGAACTCTTTGGTGGTCAGCCCGATGTCTCGCCCGTCGACTTCGACACTGCGCCCGACGAGATCGACGACCACGTCGCCCAACTCGAGCCGATCCACCGCCGCATCACTCGTTGCGCTCCGACGCCGCGCCGCCACTTCCAGCCTCGCGTGCAACTCCCCCAATCGAGCGGGCTTGACGACGTAGTCGTCCGCGCCCGCGCGCAGAGCTCGGACCACCGACCGCTCGTCGTCCCGCGCGGTCAGCACCACCACGGGCACCGAACTCAGGGTCCGCAGCTTACGAAGCGCCTCGAGGCCGTCCATGTCGGGCAGGCCGAGATCGAGGAGAACGACACCCATGCCGTGGTACCCGAGCAGCAGGTCGGCACCGCGGCGCATCCGGACAGGGTCGTGCCCCACCTCGGTCAGCGCGTCCACCAACGCGTCGCCGACGCCGTCGTCGTCCTCCACCACCGCTATTCGCATCGCCTCGAGATTAGGCCACCATCCGCTCTCGCACGCTCGGCGACCGTTGGCCAGGCTTCGAATCAGGGTGATTCGAACCGTCGCTGCACGGACTCGGACGGGTTAGCTTCGGTAACGATGCTCGATTCGTGGTGGACGTCGGTCTGCCCAACAGTGAGGACAGTCGCACCGCATGGCGCTCAACAACGGAACTCTGATCCACCTGGTCGCACGAGAGGGAAAGCAGGACGAGGTCGCCGCGATCCTGGGCGAAGCACTCGGATCGGTGGCGCGGGATCCGCAGACCGCGACGTGGTACGCGTATCGAATCACCAACACCGAGTTCGGAATCTTCGGTTCGTCCGAAAGCAAGGTGCCCCTCGGCCAGGACGGCCATCGGGTGCTCACCCGACTGTCCGACGACCTGCTCGCGCACGCGCCGTCGGTGCAGTCGTTCGACGTGCTCGCCTCCAAGGTCTGATGTCGACCGACCTGCGATGAGCAGCAGGTTCACCCCAGTACTCCGACCCGCTGATCGAAAGAGCCGAACATGAACGCAGGGCCCGACACCGCACGCAAGCAGCTGGTACTGAGCGCTTTCGACATGGCGTGCGTGGTGCACCAGAACCCCGGCATGTGGACCGACGCCGATGACCAGACTCACCGCTACACCGACATCGAGTACTGGGTGGAATTGGCCCAGACGCTGGAAGCGGCGGGTTTCGACATCCTCTTCCTGGCCGACGTCCTGGGGTTCTACGACGTGTACGGCGGCAACCGAGACGCCGCACTGCGTACAGCTGCGCAGGCACCCGTAGCCGATCCGCTGTTGACGATCTCGGCCATGGCCGCGGCGACGAAGACGCTGAGTTACGGTGCGACGGTCTCGTCCACCTACGAACTGCCGTACAAGTTCGCCAAGACCATGACGACACTCGATCACCTCACCAAAGGCCGGGTGGCGTGGAACGTCGTGACGTCCTACCAGCAGAGCGCAGCAGTCAATCTCGGCCTGACGCAGCAGATCTCGCACGACGAGCGGTACGAGATCGCCGACGAGTTCATGGAGGTCTGCTACAAGCTGTGGGAGGGCTCGTGGGAAGAGGACGCGGTGGTGCGCGACCGCGCTCGTGGCGTCTACACCGAGCCGTCCAAGGTGCACGACATCGACCATGCCGGTAAGTACTTCACCGTTCCCGGTGCGCATCTGGGCGAACCGTCCCCGCAACGCACGCCGTTCCTGTTCCAGGCCGGGGCGTCGGCCCGGGGGCGCAAGTTCGCCGCCAAGCACGCCGAAGCGGTCTTCCTCGTCGGAGTCAACCCCCACGACGTTCGCCCCATCGTCGACCAGTACCGCATGTTGGCCGCCGAGCAGGGACGCGATCCGCGAAGCCTGAAGATCATCATGATGCTCACTCCCATCGTCGCCGCGACCGACGAGGCCGCGCACGAAAAGCTGCTGCAGGTTCAGAAGCACGCCCAGGTCGACGCCGCTCTGGCATTGTGGGGCGGATGGACCGGAGTCGATCTCTCGGGAGCCGACCCCGACAAGCCGTTGGACCAGTTCCGAGGCGACGGCATCCGTGCGTTCAGCGACATGCTCACTCGGGTCGACAGCGAATTGGTATGGACACCACGCAAACTGGCGGAGTGGCTGTGCGTGGGCGGCATGAGCGCGAGCATCGTGGGCTCACCGAAGACGATCGTCGATCACTTCGAGGAGTGGATCGAGATCGCCGATGTCGATGGCTTCAACATCGCTCGCGTCACCAACTTCGAAACGTTTCGCGACTTCGGAGAATTGATCACCCCCGAACTCCGTCGCCGTGGATTGATTCCCGACACCAACCGCACCGAACCCACCTCCCTGCGTGAACTGGTGCTGGGGCAGCCCCGTCTGCGCGACGACCATCCCGGCGCGGCCTTTCGGCCCGCCGCGACGACGGGTCCCCGTCCGGCCCCGCCGACGACCATTCGTGTCGCACCCCGCAATGTCGGACTCCTGGTCACCCTCACCGCCAAACCCGACACGGCAGACGCCCTGGAAAACTGGCTCACCGAGATGCACGCCCACGCACTCGACGAGCCGGGCACCACAACCTGGTATGCAATCAAGTTGAGCGAGAACACGTTCGCGATCTACGACACGTTCCCCGACGAGGACGGACGCCAGGACCACCTGCACGGCAGCATTGTGAAGTCCCTCCGCGAACGCCAGCAGGAGCTTCTGGCCGAGCCGCCGACCATCCGTCAGGTGGACCTGCTCGCAGTGAAATCCTTGTTGACGGTCTGATCGACGAACGTCAGCGGCTGGATTCTCCCGGCTGCTACCAGAAATGACTGGACGTGGCTGACATGATCGAAGACATGATCATCACCCCGTCCGTCGAGCAGTTCCGTCGATTGGCACAGTCGTCTCCGTGGCGTTGGAGAACTGTCGAGCTCGCATTCGTGCGCGCCGGTCACACAGCTCCGGTGCACGCATGGATTCGACGCCCGGGATACCTTCGCGTGGAGAACGCCGCTGGTGAAGTCGTCGAAGTATCCTCCGTGACAATCCCATTCGACGAGAGGGCAGCTGTGTACTCGAACGGAGCCGATGCCGACCGTCCCAGTGCACTGTGGGCATCGGATACGACACCGGTGTTCGACGCCGATGGGTTGGTGTCGGCGTTACCATCGGAAACGGATTCGTGGTTCGTGGACTGGGACGATCCGTTCTACGAGAACTACCAGTGGATCGCGATGCTCAACCCGATCGAACTCACTCGTTCACCGCACGACCATTCGTCCGCCGCGACAGGCACCGACGTATCCGAGGTCGAGGTAGTCGAGCACGGCGGGCGGCAAGCGTGGGAGGCCATCGTCTGCACCACTCCGGAGTACGACGCCCGATGCGAATGCTGCGCATTACTGAGCGGGTACTACGACTTCGATACCGGGCACTGGGTTCCCGGGCCGCCGGTATCCGTGAGACTCGACGTACAGACCGGAATCTGTGTCTACGTCGGTCCGACCACGGACGGTCCGACCGATGACTGCGACATCGACGTGACGATCCTCGCCGTCGACGAAGCTATGGACGACAGCATGTTCGTGCGGGGTGGCCGAACATAATTCGGTACCGCCCCAGCGCGCTCGTATGCCAGCCTGAAGCGATGGAATGGCAGGCTTTCGAATGCGTCGAGGAGTGGCGTCTTCCGTTCGTCCCGGACTCCGGTCACGGCGCACCCACTCGGATCGTCGACGCGTGCGGTGCCGTGGGGCGTGATCTGTACTGCCGCAAGCACGGCAGCGAACAGCACATCGAGCGGTCGGAATGGACGATCGCACTGATGGAGACCGGGCACTGCCATGTCGGGCTCGAACCCGTCCTGCATCACCGGACGCCCGCCCTCGAGCAGTTCCGGGGCTTCTCGTTCGGCGCGTTGCATATCGATCAAACGCTCGCCGAGGCCACGGTCGTCGTTGCCGACTCGGTGCAGGGCGAACTCGCAGGCTATTACCCGTTCATCCAGTGGCCGATCCAGGAGAAGCGACTGCTCCTGCCGGTGGTGCGCGACGGAACGGCCGTGTGGCGGGACCCGCGGACCGACCTGACTGTTGCCGAGATCGGGCTGCTGACCGACTGACCACGAGATCCGCAACGCACCAGAGTCATTCGGTAGAGCTGGTACGCGAAACAGGCGGTATGGTCGCGACCAATCGATCGATCACCGAACGGACGACCTCCGGAGCCGGGGCGTGCGTCAGCAATCCCTCCACGACGAACGTCCCGATGCGCAGCATCGCATCGGCTTCGGACCCGGACAGTCCAGCCTTCTCGATATCGGAAGCGAACAACGATTCCGCGAAGTGGTGGAAACCGTTGTGCCAGTGTTCGATTGCTGCCGACTTGGCAACTCGGTCGTGCACCGTCGATACCAGAGGGCCCACCCTCTGCAGTTGCTCCACGAGCCAGACCAAACGGTCGGCCAGGGATCGATCCGCGACGGTCGCATAATCTGCCGCGTCCTCGGCCGCGATAGCGGTCAGCACTGCGACCAGGATGTCGTCCTTGTCGTCGAAGTACCAGTACACGGTGTTCGGGGTGATCCCGACAGCTTTCGCCAGACGGCTGATCGATGCGCGCTCGAAACCGTCGGATACGAACATCTCGCGGGCAGCGGCGACGATGTCGTCGCGCTTGCTCTCTCTGTCGTGCAGTCCGCGATTCTTGGGCATGTCCCGGAGTTTATCTTGAATGTCATTCAAGACACTGCTACCGTTCTTGATGACCGTTCAAGAGATGGAGACGTGGCAGATGTCGAACACCGGACGCACAGCCCTGATCACCGGCGCATCCGCAGGCATCGGCGCGGCCTTCGCCCGTCACCTCGCCGCCGAGGGACACAACCTCGTTCTGGTAGCCCGTCGCGAGGATCGGTTGACTGCACTGGCAAACGAGCTCACCACGCGCCACAGCGTGCGGTGCGACGTGGTGGCCGCCGACCTGGCCGATCGCGACGCTCCCCGCGCGATCATGGAGCGCACGCGAGCCCTGGGTGTCGACATCGACATACTCGTCAACAATGCTGGAATGTCGGGGAATTCGAAGTTCGCCGACGCTCCATTCGAGTCGCTGGCCGCGGAGATCCAGGTGATGATCACGGCGGTGACCGAACTTGCTCACCTCACTGTTCCTGGCATGAAAGAGCGAGGATACGGACGCATCGTCAACCTCTCGTCGCTGGCGGCCCTGCTTCCGCCCGCAGCCAGTCTGCTGTACACCGGCATCAAGTCCTACGTACTCGACATGTCGCAGTCACTCGACATGGAGCTGCGTCCCCACGGCATTCACGTCACCGCGCTCTGCCCGGGCTTCACGCACAGCGAGTTCCACGACGTCATGGGGACCAGGGAGGCGGCCACGTCCAAGCTCCCCTCGATCCTCTGGCAGAACCCCGAGGACGTCGTCCGCGAGGGATGGCGCGCGGTCGAGAACGGCACTCCGGTGTGCGTGCCCGGGTTGGTCAACAAAGCGACTGCTGTTGCAGCCAAACCGATTCCGACACGTATCGGGTACTACCTCGGTCGGACACTCAATCCCTTCAAGTAACGAGTTTCGATCCATACAGTCTTTGCTGAACAGAGGAACAATCGCATGATCACCGACGACCACACCGGTTTCACCCGTACCGAGACGTCATTCCACTCGAACGGAGTTCGTTGCGCTGCTACGGTTTTCCGGCCGAGCAGCCCGGCCTCCGACCGTCTGCCGGTGATTGTCATGGCCCACGGGTTCGGCAGTCCCCGAGCCATGCGCTTATACGCCTACGCGGAGCGTTTCGTCGCGGCCGGTTACGTGGTGTGCGTCTTCGACTACCGGTTCTTCGGGGACAGCGAGGGCGAACCGCGCCAGTTGTTGGACGTGAACGAACAGCTCACCGACTGGCGAAACGCAGTCGACTTTGCTCGCTCATTGGACGGAGTCGACAACAATCGGGTCGTCGGCTGGGGGACGTCGTTCGCCGGTGGCCACGTACTGACGTTGGCGGGCAACGGTATTCGATTCGCAGCCGTCATCGCCCAGGTACCCCACATCGACGGCATTGCTGCCGTTCGCGCAACCGGATTGCGACAGGCTGTGCGGCTGGCACCGGCCGCCATGTCCGACGCTGTGCGCGCTGTCCTCGGCCGATCGCCGCGCTACGTCGACAGCGTCGGACTACCCGGCCAACGAGCCGTGATGGTCTCGCCCGACGCGATGAAGGGGCGTGACCGTCTCGTCCTCGAGTCCGGACTGTCCGACGGCGACTACCCCGAAACCGTCGCTGCACGAATCCTTCTGAAGATCTGGCGCTACTCCCCCGGAAGAACGATGTCGCGTATCGACTGCCCCACTTTGGTGCAGATTGCGTCCGAAGACACAGTGACCCCGGCGTCCGTCGCACAACGCGCCGCGGCGAAAGTTCGCGGTGCGACGGTTCGAACCTACGTAGGCGGTCATTTCGACCCGTACGTGGAGCCGCTGTTCTCCTCGGTGATCGGAGATCAGCTGACCTTCCTCGCCGATACTGTGCCCGTGCCACTCCGGGCTGTCCCCTCCGCCTGACCGCACGTTCGGTGCACCCCACAGTTCTCGGATTGGATCACCATGCCCGACGGCGCGAGCAGCTCCGAACTCTGGCTGTTGCGAACATATTTCGGCGAGGACGACGACGCAATCTGGACGTCCTTGACGGAGTCGGCGCGCAGCACACGATCTGTCGTCCCGGGTGCCGAGCTGGTCGTGTCGTCAGACCGAACACAGTGCCAGCAGCGTATTCGACGGGTCGTCGCACGACTGGCGACGCGCGCCGAGGCGAACGACGGACTGTATGTCGCGCTTGCCGACAAGCAGACGTTCGCGCGCCCGGGTCGAACGCTGCTCACCATCGACTGTTCGGCGGTTCCGCGCAACGCCGAACGCATACCCTCGACTCGAATGACTCCGGACAGTGCCTTCCGGTTGGGCATCGACGGGCATGCACCGAAGATCGAACCGGCCCGGTTGTCGAAACCGAAACAGGCGACTACGTTTCACCACTCCGAGCCCCTCGCCGCCGACCTCGCCGACCGTGTCGGGGAGGCAGTCCGAGCCAGTCTGCGCTGGCGATCGGACATGACACGAGACGGTTTCGGTGGGTAGACATCGGGACTCACCGGCAAGACGTGCGCCCACCGAGCGACCGGCCGGCATGCGGGCGAACGACGAGACACCCGACCCGCTGCTGCGGACGGGGGTTGTCGTTCAGACTCTGCTGTTCGGGCTGCTCGGCATCGGCACCACGTTCACGCAGGACGGCCCCACCGAAGGACTCGGCACCGTACTGACCTACGCCGTGTGCATCAGCACGATTCCCGTCGCCCGGATCATGAGCAAGGCCGAATTCGGGATGGACTGGTGGTCTCGCCGCGCACCCGTCAACAACTGGTTCGTCGTGTATTGCGAACTCGGTGTCACCGTGGTGACGGCAACCTACGCTGATCCTCTTGCAGCGCTTCAGGGTGCGATGCTTCTCGCACTGGTCGGTGCGTACGCCGCGCACTTCGCTCGACCGAAAGTGATCTGGTTCCACGTCGTGTGGAGCACGGTGTACATGCTCGTACTCGGAGCATCAGCATTGGCGACAACCCCTACCGACACCGTATCGGTCGTCCTACGAGTCGTGGTGGCCATCACGGTGATCAACGGCGCTGTCACGCTGCTGTCGGCGTTCTCACGAGCAGTACTGCACTCCTCTCGGGTTCATCTGTCCGACGCGATGACCGACCCACTGACCGGAGTGCTCAACCGGCGAGGCCTGGAAGCCAGAGCAGTCGGTGCCGGCAACGACCCCGTTCGCCCGGCCTTGGTGCTGATCGATATCGACCACTTCAAAGCCGTCAACGACCACCACGGCCACTCCGCGGGCGATGTCGCATTGAGGCTGACGGCAATGCGATTGACCATGAGCGCCGGGCGACACGCGGCGGTCTCACGACTGGGCGGCGACGAATTCGTCGTCCTCGTCCCGGATCCGACACCGACGCTCGGCGAATTCGCCGAGCGCCTTCGGCAGGCCGTCCATAACGTCGCGGACGACATCCCGATCACCGTCAGCGTCGGTGCCGCACTGCCACAGGTGGATCCACGCTCCACCCGCACCGTGTTCGACCGAACACTCGCCGCCGCCGACGAGGCTTTGTATCGCGCGAAACGCAACGGCCGCAATTGCGTCGCTCTTGCGCGTCCGCCCGGCGATATCGTTCACTGACGACGGCGTACGGCGATCTGGTTTTCCGGGTTTCGCGACGACGAAGGCGGGAACTCGGTTGTATGCCGCCCAACTCGCTCTGGCTCGACCGACCCGACCGCTTGCCCTACCGCGCGATCGATTTCACCCAGAAGTACGACACCGTGGTCATCGGGGCCGGACTCACAGGTTTGGTCACCGCCCTGCTGTTCGCACGAGCCGGAGAACGCGTCGCGGTGCTCGAAGCCCGCACGATCGGTGCCGTCGCGACGGGAAACACGACAGCCAAGATCAGTGTTCTGCAGGGCACGAAGCTGTCGTCGATAGCGTCGAAACATTCGCACCAGCAGGTGCGGCGTTACGTGCAGGGCAACACTGCTGGGCAGCAATGGCTGCTCGAATACTGCGCGGAGCGGGGTATAGCGGTCCAACGCGAGACGGCGTACACGTACGCCACGACCAGCTCCGGTCTCACCGCCGTTCGCGATGAATTGCGCGTCGCTCTCGGTGCCGGACTGAACGCCTCCTACGGCACCGACACCGAACTTCCCTTCGATGTCGCCGGTGCCGTGTCTGTTCCGGACCAAGCTCAATTCGATCCGATGGACGCCCTCATTGCCTTGGCCGAGGACGCCTCGAGCGCGGGTGCGGACATCACCGAGGGCACCCGAGCTCTCGGTGTGAGACGAAGGCTTCGTCACGTCGACGTCAAGACGGATCAGGGCCCACTCCGCGGGTCGCGGGTCGTCTTGGCCACTGGCACACCCATTCTCGATCGCGGTGCATTCTTCGCTCGAATGGAACCGATGCGGTCGTATGCCGCCGCGTACGAGATCGACGGCGACGTTCCACGCGGAATGTACCTCTCCGCCGACTCCCCCAGCCGATCGATCCGGTACGCGCCCACCCCGGCCGGCGATCTACTCCTCATCGGTGGAAACGATCACGTCGTCGGGCGCGAGTCTTCTCCGCAGGCCCAGGTGAACGACCTCGACGAATGGACCGCAGAGAACTTCCCCGGGGCCCGACGACGATACAGATGGTCCGCGCAGGATTACGGGTCGATCGACGCGCTGCCGTACGCCGGACCACTGCTGCCCGGCGACGATCGCATCTGGGTCGCCACCGGGTACGACAAATGGGGAATGACGAACGCCGCGGCGTCCGCGCTCGTTCTTGCACAGCGGGCGTTCGGCGGTCGAACCGACTGGGCCGGCGCGTACGACAGCTGGAATCTGCGCCAACTCACCGGCATCGTCGACGCGATCCGTATCAATGCCAACGTGGGACTGAACATGGCGAAAGGATGGGCGAAGCCGATCACCGGGGGCTCGAAAACCCCACTGGTCGAGGGTAAGGGCCACATCGAGCCCGGCATCGCACCGAAGGCTGTCTGCACCGTCGACGGCGTCACCCACCGCGTGTCTGCGGTGTGCCCACACCTCGGCGGCATCGTGGCGTGGAACGATGCCGAGAAGTCCTGGGACTGCCCGCTGCACGGTTCGCGTTTCGCTGCCGACGGCTCCGTGTTGGAGGGTCCCGTCACGTCGGGCCTGAATCCGTTGTCCTGACCCTTACATGTGTCGGCAGGCGGCGTCTCACTACCGCACGATCGGCATGACCTGACGCACCTTCGGATCCCGTAGGTACAGCGCACCCCATGCAAGAATCCCGACGTAGACCGCGAACAGGACCGTGCTGAAGAGCGGCTTGTCGACCCGCCAGTTGGTGAGAACGGCACCACCGAGATAGCCGGTCAGGAGAACGGCACCCAGAAATGCGGTGCGCGGCACCAAGTACAGCACCAAGCACACCAGTAACACGACGCCGATGACGGGCGTCATCTCGTCGCGCAGCCCCAATTCCACCGTCGCGTCTTTCACCTGCTGCACATTCAGCAGTTTGCCGACGATATCGAAGATCAGAAACAGCGCCAGCAGGCCGGTGAGGACCCAGCCGACGCGCGCAGCGGTACGTGACGTGGTTGCAGGAGTGGTCGTCGTGGTCATGATGTTCTCCGATGTTCGAGATGCACGATGTCGCCGGTATCGACTGCCGTCGGTACGGAAATTCACCGCGGCCCCGGATTCGGTGTCGATCGAGCCACCGTCGCGAGTCCACTCGAACCCGGTGACAGTAAAGTCGAAGAATGTCAGTGCGAGCAGGTGTTGTGGTCACGGGAACCGAGGTTCTTTCGGGTCGGGTGTCCGACAGGAACGGCCCATGGGTCGCCCAACGTCTCTTGGAACTGGGCGTCGACGTCGCCCACATCACCGTGTGCGGGGACAGGCCCGATGATCTCACCGCACAACTTCGTTTCCTCGCCGATCAGCGTATGGACCTCATTGTCACCACCGGCGGGTTGGGGCCGACCGCCGACGATCTCACGGTCGCGACCGTTGCCGCGCTGTACGGTCGAGAACTTCGGCTCGACGTCGAACTCGAGGAGCGCATCAACACAATCGTTCAGCGTTGGCGGAGTCGCCTGAGTTCCTCGCCCGATTCGGAGCCCCTTCTCGCGGGCATCCGCAAACAAGCCATGGTTCCGGTAGGCGCGCAGTCCATTTCGCCGACCGGCACTGCTCCCGGCGTCGCGATACCAGCGAGTGACTCCGGGATGCTGCCTGCGGTTCTGATTCTGCCGGGCCCACCGCGCGAACTACAGGCCATGTGGCCCGAAGCTGTGCAGACAGCGCCGGTCTCGCGAGTGTTGGCCAGGAGTGCCGCGGTTCGCCAGGACACCATCCGCGCGTACGGTCTGTCGGAGGCCGACCTCGCGGCGACCTTACGAACAGCGGAGCGCGAGGTAGCGGGATTCGGCGACCTCGAGATCACCACCTGCCTGCGTCTCGGTGAACTCGAAATGGTGACGCGCTATCCAGAATCAGCGGCGGCCGCATACTCCGACGTCGCAGCACTTATCGAGAAACACTATGGCTCACAGGTCTTTTCGACCGACGGATCCACTATCGACGACATCGTGGCGAGTCGCTTGACGGGCCGTCGCATCGCAACGGCAGAATCGTGCACGGGCGGCATGATCGCCGCGCGTCTCACCGACCGTGCCGGGTCGTCGGCATATGTGATCGGCGCGGTGGTGTCGTACGCAAACGAAGCGAAGACCGAGCTTCTCGGTGTTCCAGCCGAGGTCATCGACCAGCACGGAGCCGTGAGCGAACCGGTGGCTGCACTGATGGCGGAGGGCGCGCTGAACCGGGTGGGTGTCGACATCGCTGTCTCGACCAGTGGCATCGCAGGCCCCGGCGGTGGCACCGAACTCAAGCCCGTCGGCACCGTGTGCTTCGCGATTGCCGTCCGCGATCAGCCGACCGTCACCCGGACACTTCGACTGCCCGGTGACAGGGCAAGTGTGCGTTCGCTTTCCACCACCGCAGCGATGCACATGCTCGCCGACGCCCTGGAGCCGACGATCTGATTCTTGTGGTCAACGACCGACGATGGACTCCTCGATCGTTTTCGCCACCAGTGCCGCATCGTCGATCATCGGCACATGGCCGACGTTTGCCAGCGTGACGAAATGCGCCCCGGGTAGCCGCTGACGGGCCGCAGGGACGAAATGTTCGGGCGGGAAGATGCGGTCTCCACTCGACCACGCCACGGTGACAGGGCACGGCATTTCGGCGAACGGTGCCACGCTCTCGCGGGTGTTCAACAGGTCGTGAGCCGCAGCGCATCCGACGAGGTCTTCGAATGATGCGGCAGCCTGCTGGTGCGTCATCTGCTTGCCGCGCAACGCAATATCACGCATGGCGAGCTGGCGAACGAACCCGAACCGCATCAGCGGCGGCATCAGTGAGCTGGTGGCGTCGGCCAGCTTCTTGGTTCGGATCAACGTCGCCCGACTTTTACCCGGATCGGCGTCGGGCTCCCAGAAACCGGCGGGCGAGAGCGCGCACACCGAACGGGCCCGGCCTCTGCGAGCGAGCTCGATACCCATCCACCCTCCCATCGAATTGCCCGCGATGTGCACGGTGTCGAGACCACGATCAACGAGCAGCTGCTCTGTCACATCGGTCAGAGCACCGATGCTCGCGTGATCGAGACGACGTCCACCGCGATGACCCGCTGCGGTCGGGACGAGGAGGTCGTAGTTCCTCGCGAGCAGTGGTGCGACGGTGTCCCACGCTCGAGCCGACATCGTCACTCCGTGCAGCAACAGAAGTGGAGGTTTGGTGCTCATCGTTCTTCTCATTTCCTTTTTCTGAGGTGGCACGTCTGTCGGCGCAGTCGTCCGAACACCGGTGAACTGCCTGAGCCCGACAGGCTACGTCACCCGGGTACCGGATTCCGTGCACTCGAAGCGATCGCGGCACGGGAGAACCGCCCAGACGGTGCAATCACCGATAACCGGCTCACCAGCTGACGGTTCCGTGGCGGTCGATGAACCGCCCGGATCCGTGGCCGGGCCCTTCGGTGGCGAACTGCACGATGGCGTCGGTCCCCTCGGTGACGGTCTGCGGCCCGCTGTTTCCGTTGAATTCGGTTGCGGTGTAGCCCGGATCGGCGGCATTGATGCGAATGTCGCTCAGGCCCTTGGCATACTGCGTCGTCAACATCGTGACAGCCGACTTCGACGCGGTGTAGGCCGGAGCAATCACGCTGGATTCGACGCGAGACGGATCGTGTGTCGCCGCGAACGAACCCATTCCACTGCTGACGTTGACGATGACGGGATCGGTGGAGCGGCGTAGCAGTGGAAGGAATGCTGTTGTGGTGCGGACAATTCCGAGAACGTTGACGTCGAGTACCGACTGCACATCGTCGGCGGTCAACTCTTCGATGTCGCTGTGCGGTCCGGGAATGCCCGCGTTGTTGATCAGTACGTCGACAACCCCCTCCCACCGTTCCACGTCCGCCGCTGCAGATGCGACGGATTCGGCATCGGTGACGTCGATCCGAACGAACCGAGCGCCCAACGCTGCTGCAGCATTCCTACCCCGCTCGGCGTCACGTGCTCCGAGGATCACGGTGTGGCCCTGATCGATCAGTCGGCGCGCGGTTTCGTAACCGAGGCCCTTGTTTGCTCCGGTGATGAATGTGATGGTCATGGCCCCAGTGTTCAGGTCGACCGGCGTGTGTTCCAGGCACGCCTGGACGGTAGGACAATCGGTACCACCCTCACACCCGCCCGAAGAGTGACAATGGAGTCGTGACCTCGACAACGGACGGACTCGGCGCGACGATCAGATCGTGGCGTGATCGACTCTCACCCGATGCTGTCGGACTGACGACCGGACGCTTTCGACGGGCCACGGGGCTCCGACGCGAGGACCTCGCCGATCTCGCGGGCATCTCCGTGGACTACGTAGTGCGGCTCGAACAGGGACGAGCGACGACACCGTCGGTGCAGGTGGTGTCGTCCTTGGCGCGGGCTCTCCAGCTGACTCTTCCCGAGCGAGACCATCTCTACCGCTTGGCCGGCCACATTCCGCCGGCCGACGGGACTATCTCCGACCACATCCCGCCTGGGGTCAGGCGGGTTGTCGGCCGACTCGACGAGGGTGCGGTTGCCGTCTTCGCCGCCGATTGGCAACTGCTCTGGTGGAACCGGAGTTGGGCCGCGCTGGTCGGTGATCCGTCGACCGTCTCGCACTCCAAGAGAAACTTCGCTCGTGACTGTTTCCCCGTCGGCACGGATGCACCCGGAATGTCCGCATGGCCGGTGACGCCGTCCGGCGGCGACGCAGCAGTCCGAGCTGCCGTGGTGTCCGACCTTCGGCGAGCCACTGGACGGTTTCCCCGAGACTCGAGACTGAGGGGCCTGATCGAAGAATTACGCACCGGCAGTGCAGAATTCGAGTCTCTGTGGTCGGTCGGTGCCGTCGGTTCACATCGCGAGGATCACAAAGTGGTCCACCATCCGACCGTCGGACCGATCACCGTCGACTGCGACGTACTCACCGACGGAGACGCGGAGCTGAAAATCGTCATCATGACAGCCGCCCCCGGATCGGAAGACGAAACGAAACTCCGGTTGGCCGCCGTTTCCGGGTCCGTCGACCAGCTGCGGTTGCCAGTGCAGTAGCGGCCAGTCGAGTGCGTCAGCGACTGCTCTGCTATCCGACGATGCCGCGGAGGAACTCGATCCTGAGCCGGTTGTACTCGTCGGTCCACTGCGAGCCCGTGGTCATGAATGCATGCTCGAGGGTCCCCTCGTTCTTGCTGTATAGATTCAAGCGATTGGCGACGCCCATTCTGTCCAGCTTCGCGCTCAGTTCGGCCGCCTGATCGGGGAACGTGCCGGTGTTGCCGTCGGCGATGAAGCTCGGCGGGAAGTCGGAGGTGGCGTTCTCCGTGACGTTTGCGCGCGCCAGCCAATCGGCATCGGTGGTGTCGAGGTAGCTGCGTGCACCGATGTCGTACAGAAAGCCGTTCGACGGACTCGCAGATTGCGGCGAGCCGGCCCTCCCCACATCGAGGACTGCACTGTCGAACACCAAAGCCTTCAGAGCGCTTCGATCCATCGTGGGTTCGATGCCCAGCGCACGTGCGTAGTCGGGGTTGGTCCGAACATTGGCGTAGCTACCCACGATCTGACCACCCGCGCTGCTTCCGGCGAGCACGACGCGGCTCATGTCCAAGCCGTATCGGTCGGCGTTCGTTTCCAAGAACTGCAGAGCCTCACCCAGCTGGATCGTCTGTGTGGGAAAACGGTATTCCGGTGCGAACGCATAATTCACCGACACCAGGTTGAAACCGGCGTCGAGTACGGGGCCCGCCCCCGACGCGAAGTACGGGTTGTCCGTCCCGAGTTCGGAATCACCGTCGGCCTTGTCCCCCGCTATCCATCCCCCGCCGTGCACCATGACGTACGTGGGACGGCTGACCGACGGATCGTTGTCGGCGATGTAGATGTCGAGAAACGAATTGGGAAGCGTCGAGCCGTATTCGATGTCACTGGTGCGACCTGCCCCGTTCACTACCGACGTCGCTGTCGGCGCGGCAGAAACGAAGGAATTGCTCTGCCCCAAGGACTGCAGCGCTCGAACCAGCGGCGCCGGACTGGCGGCCGTAGTGATCGTCACTGCGGAAACCACCAACGCAATCGAGGCAGCGAGGCCGGCGGGTACGGCGAGAACCACCCGGCGAGTGCCATCCGAGGAGCCCGCCCACGCCGATCCGAGCAGAAAGAACCCGAGCGCAGTCCCCGCGGTTGCGCTCACGACCCACAGCGCGTGAAAGGGCGTCACCAACCAGGCGACCTGAGCGACCACGGTCACTGCACCGAGCGAAGTTCCTACGGCTACATGCTTTCTGGCATCGGACGCGACGAGACAGGTGGCCACGACGGCCACGACGATGACCCACAATCCCACCGCGAACTGCTGACGGATCAGAAGACACTGGAGCCACGCGAGTGCAACACCGATACCACCGGTCATCACGAGTGCCGATGTCGACGTTCTCGTTCGCCGGCCTTCGAAAATTTTGCTCACCCTTAGCTACGCCGTGGACGTGTGACGTTGCCTGTGCAGGTCACGGACAGCGTCGCTGAACTCGGCGACCGGCCCGTCGACCACTGCTCCCGGCACGACCTGTGTGATGGTGAGCGGCGTGATCGCGAGCGGCGCAGCACCGAATTCTTCCAGCCACGTAAGCAATTGGGCTGTCGAGGTGGCGTAGACGATACGTCCGAGCCCGACAATTCCGTGGCTCGCCGCGCACATCGCACAGTGCTCACCGGAGGTGTATACCGTCGACGATCGTCGCTCACTGGGGTTCAGATTGGTCGCAGCCCACCGTGACAGAGCGATCTCGGGGTGCTGGGTGGGATCGTGTCGATCGCCGACGCGATTGCGGTCCTCCGCAAGCACTTCACCGCTGCCCGACACCAGCACCGAACCGAACGGATCGTTGCCCGTACTCACTGCGGCCGCCGCCAGATCCACAGCACGCGCCAGAAATGCACGGTCGTCGGCGGAAATACTCATGCCGCACCACATGGTGCGTCGACGATAGTAGTGTCCACACCTCGACCGTACCGGTACGAAGCACAGCGAACTCCGCATCGATCCCACGCGCTCCCGCCGAAACGCAGGTAGCCGACACCGTCACCCGACTTGTCAGACTCCCGACAACGAGCGCACAATTCTTCACCATGGCACTGATCTCGAAGGGCTTCGTGGGTCGACGACGCGGCGACGACGGGCGCACTCCCCCCGGTCAGTATCTGACCAAGGATTTTCCCGTCCTCGCGATCGGGCCTGCGCCCGTGGTCGCGACCGACACGTGGTCGTTCTCGGTCACCACCGAACGCGGCGACACCCGCAGTTGGACCTGGGACGAATTCGCGGCACTTCCACACGAGACTCCGACCGTCGACATCCACTGCGTCACCAAGTGGTCGAAGCTCGACACCACGTGGAAGGGCGTGAGTCTGGACGTTCTGCTGGACGGTCTCGACACCGATGCCAGGTACGTCGTGGTGCACGGCTTCGACGGTTACACCACCAATCTCCCCCTCGAGGATCTCAGGGACGGGAAGGCCTGGCTGGTTACCGAATTCGACGGCGCTCCCTTGGCTCGCGAACACGGTGGTCCGGCACGGCTTCTCGTTCCTCATCTGTACTTCTGGAAATCGGCGAAGTGGATCTCACGCATCGAGCTCACCCTGGAGAACGAACAAGGTTTCTGGGAGCGCGGTGGGTACCACGACTACGGAGACCCGTGGCGCGAGCAGCGCTACCAGGGCGACTGACGTGGCCGTGACGGCTGGAGCAAAACCCTGGCTCGTTGCCACGGCTGCGGCCGTGCGGCGTGAGACACCCACCGCGTCCACCCTTGTTCTCGACGTCGACGGTTGGCCCGGCCATCTCGCCGGGCAGCACGTGGACGTCAAGCTCACCGCCGAGGACGGCTACAGCGCACAGCGCAGCTACTCCTTGGCCTCGGCACCCGACGGCACGTCGCGTATCGAGATCGCCGTGCAGAACGTCGCGGACGGCGAGGTGTCGCCCTACTTGGTCGAGTCGGTCGAGGTCGGCGATCGCATCGAGATTCGAGGGCCGGTGGGCCGATGGTTCGTCTGGCGGCCGTCCCAACCGTCGGAGACCCCGTCTCCCCCGGTTCTGTTGGTGGGTGGCGGTTCCGGCATCGTCCCGCTCCGCGCCATGGTTCGCGCACAGGCGTCCGCGACGGGCGGACGGGCACCCTTCCGAGTGTTGTACTCGGTGCGCGAACCCGCGGAGGTCTATTTCGCGGACGAGTGGGCTCACCCTCCGGCGGGAGTGGACGTCACGATGATCCACACGCGGCGTGCTCCTGCCGGTAGCACACGGCCACTCGGTCGAATCACGTTGGAAGACATCGACGCTCACGGGTGGCCGGCGGAGTTCGAGCCGAGATGTTACATCTGCGGGCCCACGAGTTTCGTCGACACGGTCGCGGACATGCTGGTAGCGCGCGGCCACTCAGCTGGGAACATTCGTACGGAGCGTTTCGGACCGAGCTGAGATCGGCCCTCGACTCAGCGCCGCTCACGCGGTAGAGATGAACCATCCACATCTCGCCGTTCTCAATGGGGTTCTTATCCATCCCCACTGGAGTCTGCTTCCCCTACTGTCGGCACCATGACCATCGATCGAGTACCTGTACCCGGCGGAGACATCGTCGTCGAAACACACACCGGCACCAGCGAGACCGTCCTCGTGGTGCACGGCGTGTCCAGCCAGCGCATGCTGTGGGGCTGGCTGCGGGCGGAATCGCCACACCTGACACTGGTCGCACCGGATCTGCGCGGCAGGGGCGACAGCGTCGAGGTCACGGGGCCGTCGTCGCTCGCTCGGCACGCAGACGACCTGGACGCCGTCATGGATGCCCTCGGACTCGACGCCGCGCACGTGTGCGGAATGTCCATGGGTGGATTCGTGGCAGTCGAGTTCGCGGCTCGGTATCCATCTCGAGTGAAGAGTCTCGTTCTCGTCGACGGAGGCGTTCCGGTGGCACCGCCCGCCGGTCTCACCCGCGAGACCGTAGGAGCTGTGTTCGCGGACAGAATTGCTCGAACTCAGAAGCATTTCGGTACCGTCGACGAATACGTCGACTTCTTGGTCTCGACGTCGCTGCCGCTTCTCGACCCGGCGGATCCACTCCTGCGGACGTACGCCGAACACGATCTGGCAGAGGGGTCGGTGCGGCTGTCGACCGATGCAGTCGTCTCCGACGCCGAGGGTGTGTTCTTCGGCGAGTCACGGTTCCGAGAACTGACGATGCCGATTCGATTCCTGCACGCGCAGTGGAGCATTGGTAAGAAATCGGCTCCGATGTACTCGCCCGAAGACATCGATGCGCTCGACCTGACCTCGATCACCCCGATGATGGAACTCGACCATGCCGGCACGATCATGACCTCGGCCGGTGCCGCCGCCGTGGGAGCACGAATCGACGAGGCGCTGCGGAACGGGTGATGAAGCAGCACAAGGACCGGAATGGAGCGGTCCGAGGACGTCGGCTGTCCATTTCGTCAGCTGTGTCGTGCGTCTCGTTCAGCCAGACTTAGCCGACAGTGAGCGTCGCCTCACCCTCGTCGAGCATGGTCAGGAGAAACAAATGAGCGGTGCCGGTGCAGTCCGGGAGGACAGCGGTGTGCGGCTGCGGTTCATCGACACTGCGGACCAACAGATGCCCGTTGCCATCCTGGAGTGGCAGCGTCGCGCTCCACTTCTCGCCGATCTGGTCGCATTGTTCGCCGATCTCGGGCTGCGTGTGGCGAACCACGAGTTGTTGCCCTCGGGCGACGACAGCGACGCCCTCGTTCACAGATTCGGTTTCAGTACCGATGAAATCGATTGGTCCGCAGCAACTCCGAACCTGCTGCGGGCTGCATTCGAGGCCGCTGCATCGGGCGATCTCGAGGTCGATGGCTTCACTCGCCTCATCGCATCGGCGTCCATCCCGTTCACCGACGCCGTTCTCGTTCGCGCCGCAGCCCGCTATCTCGGCCAGGTGGGGCTGGAGCTGTCCGAACCCAGTGTGGTCTCGATACTGCTGCGGCACAGCGACTTCGTCCGAGGATTCTGCGCACTCTTCCATGCACGATTCGATCCCGACGTGACCGACCGCGACAGGCTGACGGCTGCCGCCGAGGACATTCTCGACACCGCTGTCGAGCGCACCTCGGCACTCGACGAGGATCGCTTGTTACGAGGACTGCGTTCTTTCCTCTCGGCAGTGTTGCGCACCAATTGGTTTCAGCACGACCGCACGGTAGGCGTCCCACCCGCAGCGTTCAAGATCGACCCGGCACGATTGTCCCTCTCTGCGGCCGTAACCCCGTACCGCGAAATCTTCGTGCACTCGCCGATCGTCGAGGGGAGTCACGTTCGGAGCGGTGCGATATCTCGCGGGGGCCTGCGTCATTCGGACCGGCACGACGATTTCCGCACCGAAGTACTCGATCTGATGAAGACGCAACACGTCAAGAATTCACCGATCGTGCCGATGGGTGGCAAGGGCGCTTTCGTGGTTCGAACGGAGACGACTCCCGAAGGTGTCCGCAACGCCTACACCGATTTCATCGAGGCACTGCTCGATGTCACCGACAACGTCGTCGACGGCGGGGTGGTGGTGCATCCGACGCGCACGGTGATCCGCGACGGCGACGACCCGTATCTCGTCGTCGCCGCCGACAAGGGGACTGCGCGATTCTCCGATCTCGCCAACAGCATTGCAGTCCGCCGAGGCTTCTGGCTCGGGGATGCGTTCGCCTCGGGAGGCTCGGCGGGCTACGACCACAAGACCATGGGAATCACCGCACGCGGCGGGTGGCTGTCGGTACGACGCCACTTCGCCGAGAAGGGTATCGACGTCGATACCGATGCGTTCACGGTGGTCGGTATCGGAGACATGTCGGGTGATGTGTTCGGCAATGGCATGCTCCTGAGCCACGCCATCCGACTCGTCGGCGCGTTCGATCACCGGCACATCTTGCTCGATCCGAACCCGGACCCCGAGGTCTCGTACCGCGAACGGGAACGGCTGGCAGCGATCGCTGGAAGCAGCTGGGCAGATTACGACACCAGGGCACTGTCGCCGGGCGGTGCGGTGTGGCCCCGTTCGGTCAAGTCCATCGAACTGTCACCGCAGATGCAGGCACGACTCGGAATCGATGTCGGCTCCCTCTCCCCCAACGCACTCGTCGAGGCGCTGCTCACTGCCCCGGTGGATCTACTGTGGAACGGAGGGATCGGCACCTACGTCAAGGCCTCGACCGAGGGGCACTCCGACTCCGCCGATCCGGCCAACGATTCCGTTCGCGTCGACGCGTCCGAACTGCAGGCCCGGGTGGTGGGCGAGGGTGGCAATCTCGGCCTCACGCAGCGTGCTCGAATCGAATTCGCCCTTGCCGGGGGTTGCGTCAACGCCGACTTCATCGACAACGCCACGGGCGTCGCAACCTCCGATCGAGAGGTGAATCTGAAAATCGCGGTGGATGCGGCCGTCGCGGACGGCGAGCTGTCCGTCACCGAGCGCAACAGAGCGCTGTCCCAGGTTCAGGACGAGGTTGCCGAGTCGGTGCTTGCAGAGGCTGCATCGCAGACCCTGGCGATCAGCCTCGCCGAGGCCCACGCGCCGTTCCTGCTGGGCCGGCACGAACGGTTGATCGACAACCTCGAACGCGACGCGGGAATCAGTCGAGTCGCTGCGGTTCTTCCCTCGCCTGCCGAGTTGCGGGCTCGACATCGCTTGGGGCAGGGACTGGTTCGGCCCGAGATCGCGGTGCTGTTGGCGCAGTCGAAGAACCTGGTGGCCACCGAATTGCTCGCCTCTCCCCTATTGGACGACCCGGTGTTCGACGGGGTACTCGCCGGCTATTTTCCAGAATCGATCCGTGTCCTGGTTCCTCACCACATTCGCAGGCATCCACTGGCGCGGGAGATCGTGGCGGTCGTCGTGACCGGACACATGATCGACCGCGTCGGGCCCGGCATGATTCACCGGCTGGAGGAGAGGCTGGGCGTGAGCACTGCCGATATCGCGGTCGCGTATGCCGTCGTGCGCCAGGTTTTCGACATCGACCACCTGTGGGACGTCGTTGCCGATCTACCTGGAATCCCGCAGAGCACCAGGCTGGTTTTGCAGTTCGGTGTTCAGGATCTGATCGAGCGGACCACGTCGTGGTTGTTGCGGAACCGCGACGAACATTCGACGCCTCTGGAGACGATCGAACGCCTAACGCGGCCGGTACGTGAACTCCGAGAATCGTTGCCGGAGTTGACCGGCGATCTCGTCGTCGATCAGAACACACTTCGAATCCTCTCCGAGGCATTCGCATTGGAGACGACGGCCCGGTCGCTTGCCCGACCGATAACGCACGTGGCGCAGACGTATCTCGAATTCGGCCGCGTCGTGGGTCTCGACCGGTTGGTGGAACGCTCCTCTGTCGCCTCCGGTGGAGCCGACTACTGGGACGCCATGGCAAGCGCGATTCTGGTCGATGCGATTCGTGAGCACTGGCACAACATGACCGAACAGGTCCTGTCCGAGGCGGTACACACCGAATCTGCTACCGACGCCGTTGCAGCGTGGCAGTCTGTGCACACCAATTCCGTCGAACGATTGGCCCAGATGGTCGGTGAACTCCACAGCGTGGAAGGGCTGAGCAATTCGCAAGTGTGCGTGGTGAGCGCAGAGCTGTCGCTTGCCCTGTCTCGGTGCCGATGATTCGCAGGAGCGAAGCCTGCGGAGTGACTATTTCATGCAGGAGCGAAGCCTGCGGAGTGACTATTTCATGCAGGAGCGAAGCCTGCGGAGTGACTATTTCATGCAGGAGCGAAGCCTGCGGAGTGACCATTTCAGCACTACCTCTACCTGTTCGATCGAAACGAAGGAGCCGTCCCCATGCGCTTGATCGTCGGATATCTCGCCACCCCCAGCGGTAAGGACGGTCTTGCCCTCGGGGTGCAGCTCGCCCGCAGCCTGGGTGCTCAGCTCGACATCTGCATGGTTCTACCGCCGGACCGCACCGTTGCGTCCAGAGTCCCTGCCGAAACCGGTTACGAGGACGTCCTGATCACACGAGCGCAAGGCTGACTCGACGAGGCGAAATCGTTGGTGCCGTCCGACATCGAGGTCGCCGTGCACGCGAGTTTCAACGATTCGTTCGCCCAGGGACTGCTGGACGAGGTGGCTCGGCTGGGGGCCTCGGCCATCGTCGTGGGTGCGTCCGGAGACGGCCTGCTCGGACGGCATTCCGTCGGCTCGGTCTCGACCGAACTGCTGCATTCGGCACACGTGCCGCTTGCACTCGCGCCGCGCGGCACCCGGCACTCGTCTGCTCGGGAGATCCGTCAGGTGACCTGCGCACTCGGGACCAGGACGGGAGCGGATGTGTTGCTGCGGACGGCGGTCCGGACCTGCGAGAGAATGCACACTCCGCTCCGGCTCGTGTCCCTGGTTGCGCTCGACCCCCGCAACGATCTTCGCGATGCCCGGGACAGCTACGACAGCGCGCGTGACCGTGCCGTCGCGCACGCACGTGCCCTCGTGGACGAAGCGAAATCCACGTTGCCGGACGACTTTCCGATATCGGTGACCATCGCGGACGGATCGTCCGTCGAGTCTGCGGTGCGGACGCTCGACTGGCAGGACGGCGACCTCGTCATGGTCGGCTCCAGCCGCCTTGCCCAACCGCGCCGACTCTTTCTCGGTTCGACGGCCGCGAAGATGCTTCGCGTCCTGCCCGTCCCCATGGTGGTCGTCCCCAAGCAGGAGTTCGAATCATGAATCCGTCGACGGAAGGCTCGAATATGGGCAAGAACGCAAGCGGGCCCTCGCCCACTGCCGGTGAAGTCAGCGCCAAGGGGCTGGCGACAGGCACAGTCGGCACCTTCTCTGGCGCGATACTCGGAATCTCATCTGTAGCACCGGGTTACACTCTGACGGCAAGCATCGGCCTGATCGTCGCTGCCGTAGGTCTGAAGATGCCGGCAATCCTGATCGCGGGCTTCGTTCCGATGTTCCTCACCGCATATGCCTACCGCGAGCTGAACTCCGAGTCTCCCGATTGCGGTGCGTCGTTCACGTGGTCGACCAAAGCATTCGGACCCTACGTCGGATGGATGTGCGGTTGGGGCATGGTGATTGCGACGATCATCGTGTTGTCCAATCTTGCGGCCATCGCGGTGCAGTTCTTCTATCTGTTCATAGCGAAGTTGTTCGACACACCGTCGATCGCCGATCTACCGGGCAACAAGTTCGTCAATGTCGGTACGACGCTGGTGTTCATCGCAGCGGCCACCTGGATTGCCAGCAGAGGCATCACCACCAGCGAAAAGCTGCAGATCGTCACGGTCGGCTTTCAGATGGTGCTTCTCGTCGTCTTCGCCGTCGTTGCGCTGATTCATGTCGGAGCAGGAGACGCCCCGGGCGAGGTCACTTTCGACTTGGACTGGTTCAACCCGTTCACCGGCGTGGCTGTCGGTGCGTTCGTCATCGGACTCACGGGATCCATCTTCGCTTTCTGGGGTTGGGATACGTGCCTGACGCTCGGCGAGGAATCGAAGAACCCGAAGACGACGCCCGGCCGCGCCGGATTGCTCTGCGTGGCAACCATTCTGCTCACCTACCTACTCGTGGCGGTGGCCGCCATGATGTACGCAGGGGTAGGCGAGGACGGCCTGGGCCTGGGTAACCCGGACAACGCCGAGAACGTCTTCGGCTCTCTGGCCGACCCGGTGCTCGGTAAATGGGGCGGGCTGCTGCTGTTCCTGGCCGTGCTGGTGTCCTCACTGGCGAGCTTGCAGACCACGTTCCTTCCGGCTGCGCGAACGATGCTGGCGATGGGTTCCTACGGTGCCTTCCCCAAGAAATTCGCCGAAGTGTCACCTCGCTTCCTGGTGCCTTCCTACGCAACCGTCGTCGCAGGGGCCATCACCGCAGGGTTCTACACAGTGGTCACGTTCCTGTCCGAGCGCACTCTGATCGACACCATCGCGGCCCTGGGCATCATGATCTGCTGGTATTACGGCATCACGGCCTTTGCCTGCATCTGGTATTTCCGCGGCAGGCTGTTCGACAGTGTCCGTAACACCGTCTTCCGCTTCCTGTTTCCACTTCTCGGTGGCCTCATGCTGCTCGCCGTTTTCGTCATATCACTCGGCGAGAGCATGAATCCCGACAACGCCAGCGGAGCCTCGATCGGCGGCATCGGACTCGTGTTCTTCCTCGGCTTCGGCATCCTCGTCCTCGGCGCTGTGCTGATGATCGTCATGAGGTTCCGCCATCCCGCATTCTTCGAGGGCAAGACACTCGATCGCAATACTTCCGCGTTGCGAGACGAAAGCGATCTGGCGGGCAGATAGCCGAGGACGGCGGGATTGCTCGGCAGCTGCGGTTCCGCGTCCCGCCGGGACAGCGGTGGCGCTGCTCGACGACGAATGCGGCACGAAGTTCCCGACGGGACAACTTATCTGACCGACCATCCGATTGGCCCCTATCGCCGAGCTGGATGGCCGAGGACTTCGACCCCTTCGGTATCGAATCGTTCGGTAGTGGCCGAAGCTCTGTAGCGACGAAACTGGCTCCGGCACAGCGGCGGACATGACCACTTGCCCCCACCGACTCACCTGACCGCGGCCACATCAGGACGTAGACTCCCCTTCATGACGCGTCCCGAACCATTCGTTTCGACGACTATTGCTGCGGCGCTGGATGACCTGAGAACACGACTTCGCGCAACACGGTGGCCGGACAGTCCTGCCGATGCTGGGTGGTCACTCGGTGTCGACGTCGGTTACCTTCGTGAACTCGTCGAATACTGGTCCGACGAATTCGACTGGGGAGCGCAGGAGTCTGCCCTGTCGAAGCATCCTCGATTCCGGGTCGACGTCGGTGATCTGGGCATCCACTTCGTGCACGCGCGGGCAGTGGCACCTGTGGGCCCGGTTCTTCCCGTGGTTCTCAGCCATGGATGGCCGGACTCGTTCTGGCGCTACTCGAAAGTGGTGTCGCTGCTGACCGATCCGGGCGCACACGGTGCCGACCCCGCCGATGCATTCGACGTCATCGTGCCCGACATGCCGGGCTACGGCTATTCGGATACACCGGCAGGCACCCCTTTGAATTCGATTGCGGTCGCTGGTCTTTGGGCCGAGCTGATGCACATTCTGGGGTACACCCGTTATGGGGCTGCCGGAGGCGACATCGGCAGCGCCGTGAGCCGGTACCTCGCACTCGATCACCCCGACTCTGTCGTGGCCGTCCATCGTATGGATGCGGGACTGCCCGTGTTCACCGGCGACCGCGCCGAACTGTCACCGCAGGAGCAGGACTTTCTCGACAGGTCCGCCGCGTGGGGCAGTACAGAGGGTGCATACGCTGCGATGCACCGCACGAAACCGCAGACCGCTGCCGTCGGGTTGACCGACTCCCCGGCCGGGTTGGCCGCATGGATCGTCGAGAAGCTGCGAGGGTGGACCGACGGCGACGGTGACATCGAGCGTAATTTCACCAAGGACGAGATCCTCACGAACGTCACCCTCTACTGGCTCACCGAGACCATCGGCTCGTCGATGCGTATGTACAACGCCAACGCGTCCATTCCCTCGGAGCAGCACGCCCGCCGCGTCGAGGTGCCGTCAGGGTTCTCGTTCTTTTCGGGTGACCTCTTCACGAATCCGCCCCGCGCGTGGCTCGACCGCGTCGCGAATGTCGTTCGTGCAAAAGAACTTCCGCGCGGTGGGCACTTCGCGCCGTTCGTGGAGCCCGAGCTGTACGCGCAAGAATTGCGCGACTTCTTCCGACCGTATCGTGCAGCCCTTGCGTAGAGCGCCCCTGCAAGATGAAGCGCCAGTTCAGGATTGGAGTCGGCGGGCCAGATATGATCCCGTTCTGCTGTTCGGGGACACCGCCACTTCGGCGGGAGTGCCGGTGGCGACCACGGTGCCCCCGTTGTCGCCGCCGCCGGGACCGAGGTCGATGACCCAGTCTGCGGAGGCTACGGCATCCAGGTCGTGTTCGACCATCACCACGGTGTTGCCCGCGTCGACGAGCAGGTGCAATTGACGCATGAGCAGGGCGACATCGGAGGGGTGCAGCCCTGCTGTCGGTTCGTCCAGTAGGTAGAGGGCAGTGCCGCGGCGAGTGCGCTGCAATTCGGTGGCAATTTTGATGCGCTGCGCTTCTCCGCCGCTCAACTCGGTCGCGGGTTGACCGAGCCGAAGGTAGCCCAGCCCGATATCGCGCAAAGTCTCCAGACTGCGGGATGCTCCCGTGACATCGGCGAAGAACATCGCAGCCTCGTCAACCGACATGCCCAATACCTGGGCAATTGTATTGTCGCGCCAGGTGATTTCGAGAGTTTCCGGGGTGAACCGGGCACCGTGGCAGGTGGGGCACGGGCCATAGGTGCCGGGAAGGAACAACAGCTCCACCTCGACGAAACCGTCGCCCTGGCACGTGGGGCATCGTCCGTCGGCGACGTTGAAGGAGAACCGTCCGGGTGCCCATCCTCGAGCCTTGGCCTCATCGGTGGCGGCAAACAGTTTGCGGACGATGTCGAACATTCCGACGTAGGTGGCCAGTGTCGATCGTGGAGTGCGGCCGATGGGACGCTGATCCACCCGGACCAGTCGGGTGAACGTCTCGATTCCGGAGACCTCGGCCACGTCGACTTCGATCTGCGCGTCATCGTCCTCGTCTGCCGCGGTCTCGAGGCGGTGGCGCGCCACCTCGAACAAGACCTGGCTGACGAGCGTCGACTTCCCAGAACCCGACACACCCGTCACCGCCGTCAGCACCCCGTGTGGGAACTTCGCCGTCAACTCGCGCAGATTGTGCCGGGTTACTCCGGTCAGAGTCAGCCATCCGTCGGTGGGCCGCGGCTCACGCTGCAGAGATTCCGCTCGCCCGAAGAGATGCTTGCTGGTTACCGACTCCTCGATCTCTTCCAAGCCGTCGACGGGGCCGCTGTACAGAACCCGGCCGCCGCCCTCGCCCGCCGCGGGCCCGATATCGACCACCCAGTCGGCACGGCGGACCACATCCATGTCATGTTCGACGACGAAAAGAGAGTTGCCCGACGCCTTCAGCTGGTCCAGAACGTCGAGCAGTGGCTCGGCATCCGCGGGATGCAGCCCCGCGGAGGGTTCGTCCAACACGTACACCACCCCGAAGAGACCGGAACGGAGCTGAGTGGCGATCCGCAACCGCTGCGTCTCGCCAGGCGACAGAGTCGTCGAGTTTCGCCCGAGCGCCAGATAGCCCAAACCCAACTCGAGCAACACGTCGATTCTGGCCAGCAGGTCGGCGGTGATGCGCACCGCCACTTCAGCGGCCTCCCCCGACTGTTCGGATACCGGGCGCAGTACTGCGGCAAGTTCTGTCAGCGATAGCGCATTGATCTCGGCGATCGAGTGGCCGGCGATGGTGACGTCCAGCGCATCTTCGCGCAGTCCACTGCCGGAGCACTTCGGGCAGCGGACGGTTTCGGTGAACTGCAGCGCGCGGTCCCGCATGCGCTCGCTGTTCGAGTCCGCCAGAACGTGCATCACGTGACTCCGGGCGCTCCAGAACTTGCCCTCGTAACTGTGGTCGACGCGGCCTTCTTCGGGCTCGATGAACACCTTGGGGTGCTCCTCGGTGAACAGAAGCCAGTCTCGGTCCTTCTTCTTCAGCGTGCGCCACGGCGCGTCGATGTCGATACCCATGCCGCTGACGATGCTGCGCAGATTCGCGCCCTGCCAGGCGCCCGGCCACGCCGCGATCGCTCCCTCCCGAATGCTCAAAGAGGGGTCGGGAACGAGCAGTTCCGTTGTCACATCGTGGAAGTCGCCCAACCCACCGCATCGTGGGCAGGCACCGGCGACGGTATTCGGTGAGAACGCTTCGGCCGCGAGCAGCGGAGCACCGTCAGGATAGGTACCGGCCCGCGAATACAGCATGCGCAGCAGGTTGGACATCGTGGTGATGGTGCCGACGCTCGAGCGTGAACTGGGCGAACCCCGGCGTTGCTGCAACGCAACGGCCGGTGGAAGGCCGGTGATGGAGGCGACATGGGGTGCGCCCACCTGCTGAAGCAGTCGCCGCGCGTAGGGGGCAACAGACTCGAAGTAGCGTCGCTGCGCTTCGGCGTACAACGTGCTGAAAGCCAGTGACGACTTCCCGGACCCCGAGACCCCTGTGAACGCGACGAAGGCATTGCGGGGTATGTCGACATCGACCGCTGCCAGGTTGTGCTCGGTAGCACCGCGCACTCGGACATACCCGTCCCACGTTGAGTCCGTCACCGACCGAGCCTAACTGGTCCCTATCGGATCAGAACGATATTCTGGACGTTAGTTCCGCAGTGCAATTGTTTTGCAAATCAATGGCAAGGGACTGTCTTTTCATTTCACTTGTGACCGCACACAGTGCCTGTATAGAACCGCTCGGCACACCGACAGTTCGCGGCACACGCGTTGTCGACCCGCGAGCCATCGGCGGGACGCGCTGCGTCGAAGCCCTCGCCTACTCGACGGTGCGCGAGGCACCACGTAATGCCTACGGCAGCAGCCGAAGTCCAGCACATTCTGGCCAAGCTCCGACCTGAGCAGGGACTGTGCCCCGGATCGAACTCGACCCGACACTCCGGAGACTCATGTCGTGCCGGATCCGTCGAGTTCCAGGGCCAGTTCCATGCATCGCAGTCGTGCAGGGGAAAAGTCGTAGGGCATCATCCGGACGGTCTCGGCAAGGCTTGTCGACCCGCACGCCGAACCGGCGTCGGCGGGCGGGGGGTGCAACTCGTCCCACGCGTCGAATCGGCCGTCGTCTGCTTGCGCCAGGCCGGAGCTGTCGATGACCGTGCGAAGTGCGGTCTCGAAGGCGTGCCGTTCCGCAGCCACCTCTGCCACGCGAGGGTCGTCGACGGCTACCGTGTCGTCGAGCGCGTCTTCGGCGGCGTCGACTCGGTCAGAAGCCTCCCGCAGGTCCGGGCGGGCGGCCAGGGCGATGAACCGCGACGCCTGGACGGACGCGCCGAGCTCGCTGAAGATCCGCTCGGTCACGAGCAGGGTGTCCAGGTCGTCCTGGCGCAGGGCCCCCTCGCGCAGGCCTGCGAGGCGGTCGCCCACGACATCGGAGAGCAGGCCCAGCCTGCTCCCCCGAGCTCGCATGCGCTGCACAGCTTTCCGTTGCTGCTCGAGTTCGGCCTGCCTGGCAACGAGGGACCCTTCGAGCCGATCAAGGATGCGCGCGACGTCGCTGTCGGCGGTACCGGGCGCATCCGACAAGGCGTCGCGGATATCGTCGAGAGCAATGCCGGCCTCGGCCATCCGGCGGATCCACAACAGCCGGATCATCTCGTCGTAGCCATAGCGGCGGCGGTCGTCGCTCCCCCGCTCGGGCTCCGGGATCAGGCCGATCTGGTGGTAGTGACGGATCGCTCGCGGCGTGGTGCCGACGAACGCCGCGGCACCCCCAATCGTGACCTGGCGCGGCGGGGTGAAAGACGAGAACATGTGTTGCTGCCTTCCTCGGTGGGCGGGATACGTCCACTGCACCACATGACGCTACGGAAGGTGCAAGCCCGCGCCTGATGTGACGTCGCATAAGGCGACGGTTTTCAGAAGCATTCGATTATCCGGGCCCTCCAGGGGGGTGACGAAGCTGAACGCCGAAGTGACGCTTCGTATTCGAGTCGACTCGGGACCCGGAGATTTCCGTGCGTCCGACGACTGTGGCGTCGTCAGGCCACCGTGAAGCGCACAGTGTTGCCGGCCGGATCGAGCAAAGTCGTGTTGAGTGGGGCATCAGTCGTCACCGTCAAACCTGCTCTACCGGAACCGATATCGATCGCTATCTGCTTGCTCCATTCGCCGCCTTCCGGGGGCACAAAACCGATTGCGGCGGAGTTCAGGTGCACCATCCACGAGCCCCCGGTTGGCTTGGCACCGCTGTACGGGTCGGCCCAGGGTGCATCGAAGTTGTTCATGTTCACGAACACGGTGAGTGGACAATCGTTGGTGAAGAATGTCCGCCAGGTCAACGTGACCACCGCGATGCCCGGCCGATCGTGCGGCGTGTACACGTCGCCGCCCACCTCGCCTGCGCACGGAAAAGACATCTCTCGTCCGAGCGAAATGTTGTACGGAAATGGCGTGAACTCCTGATGGTGAGCTGACGCCACCCCGGGAATGCCCAGAAGCGCAGCCGCGAGGGCAGCACCGACAACGGTGGTTCGCACGGTCCAAGTTCGAGTCACGAAAAGGACATTACGGTAAAGCCGTTCGTGGGGCCGGGTATCGGTCTCGTGCTGTTTCCTCGACCGGCAACCCCTCACCTACGGGCAAGCGGGTAGCGGGTTGACGGTGTCGGTATCCCAGGTGAGTCTTTGCGTGACAGGCACGGGCAGCGCCTCGAGCTCGGCGTTCGTGAGCAGTGCGTCGATGCACGAGGTCGACGCCCCGACGTAGGTCGTCATCAAGTCGATGTCCGTTGCCACGCACCATGCCTGATCATCCGGCCACCACAGGTGGGCGCTCATTACAGAGGGAAACCGAGCACTGGCACCGAACTGGGTGTCGGCGAGATCGATACCGCCCGCGAAGAGCACCATATTTCGAGACGGCATCGGCAGTCGAAGTTCATTCGACGGCACGTCGATATACCCAGATCCTTCCCAGTGCCCGAACCAGCACTGCGCCGGCGCCTGTGTGAAGCGTCGAAGTGTGTCTGCCAACGCCCGGGTGGTGCCTACCGGCAACGAACCTTGCATCGGGGAATCGTGCCAAACGCCCTCCTGCTCGCTGGCTTGCCAGCTGCCCACGATGGAACCCCACTCCATCGCCGGGTGCGCAATCCGGCCGTTGGCTCGGGCAACCGCCGACCAGGTGACCGGTTCGTCGTCGATGCTCCTCGCCGGATGGAAGATTCGCGCGTACGACGGGAAGATACGCGGAATCAGCGCGGCCACACCGCTGCCGAACTTTCCGATTCCTTCGAGGAGCCACGCCCCAGCGTCGACGTCGGCGGCCTCGCGTAGCCCTCGTTCGTCCCAGTCCTGGGAATCGGTCGACTTCGGATTCCACGCCATGGGCCCACTAGATCACACGAAGCCGCATGTCCGGTCAGAACGGAGTGGCCCAAGTCGATTCCCGCATCGCCGTGGTGAGACGACGGCAGATTCATGTGCCCCGAAACGAAAGATCCGTCGACTTCATGCCTACCGATCTCGAGAGGTCTGCGCGCCCGAGCGACCGGGCAACAACGATCGCCCACCGGTGCTCTCGTACCGCGCGGTCTGGCAGCGAAGCGTGAGCACGCATGCGAACAGACCGGACGGCATGCCGGAACGCCATCCGACCTTGCGCACCGCATCGGTCCGCGGGAGAGTGACGATCATGAACGACACACCCGCATCCGGCCCACCCCCACCGCGTTTTCGCGGCGTGCCCATCAACGAAATCCCGGCCGTAGTACCTCTGAGATTGATTCTGGCCGAAACGGACAGGATCGGTGCGTGGCTGAGCGGTGCACGGATCTACAGCACTTGCATGACCTTCTCGGTCGAAGCCAGTGTCCGAGAATCCGATCGTTTGCTGGGTATGTACGGGTTCGGTAGACCGGAGTCGAATCACACGCCGCCGATGCTCCTCGGTTTCGAGGACGTCGACGGAACCGTCTCCACAAACCTGCCCGGCAGACGAACGGGATTGAGTCCCAACGGCGGTGGTGGAAACCGCCTGCACAGTCGAAGCGGCCTCATTTTGACGCCCGTTCCGCCAGCCGGTCCTTTGCATGTTTATTTTGCGTGGCCCCACTTCGGGATCGACGAGACACGTCATATCGTGGATGCGAGCGAATTCCATTCGACGACATCCGAAGTGAGAAAATTGTGGGACGAGGTCGATCCGGACACGGGCACCCAGTTCGACCTCGATGACAGGACGACTCCCGAGATCGAGATTCCACCAGGCGGGTGGTTCCAGGCGGCCTTCGAACGCCAGAAGCCACCTCCGCGCGACCCCAATGCGCCGCGTCGTATCAACTACGCGATCAAGAGTGACGACTGAGCGGCAAAGCCTTCAGGACCAACGAGAACTACCAACGTATCGCGATGCTCGACCCCATCGAAATAGCCGCTCACCGCACAACCACCCGAGTACGAAGGCTGTTCGTGTGTGGTGGCCGCTTGACGAATTGCCGCCGTGGCCTGGCCGGGGTCGTGTCGACATCCGGCTCGCCGCTACGTAGTTCGTTGATTCGTCACCTCCCTGCCCAAGGCGCCCGTACGTCGCCGATACGTCCGTAGGCAACCATCTCGGTCCAGAATGCGCACAGGCCGGACGCCCATTGCTCGGCCGTGAGCGGAAAAATTGGCGGGTGGTGTCCGTACTGCTCGACCCACGTGCGGTCAGTCGGCGGTACACGCAGTTCAGGCTCGGTCGGGATGGGTACGTCTGCGTCGTAGAGTGCGGGGCTACCGGTGAGTTGGTAGACCAGCGTTGCAATCCGGCCTTCGAGGTCGAGTGAGAGCGGCACGAAGCGGGTGTCCACCACGCTGCGGATACAGAGTCTGTCGGCAAGCACAGTGAACGTGTCGAGGGTGCCGGGGTCGGCGTTGCGGCTGTCGACACGGACTCGCCATCTACCGTCGGGAGTCGTCCTGGGGTCGAGATAATCGGCGGTCGCCGCGTACGGACCGAATTTCGAGAGATGTTGTTGCAGAGGTACATTGACCGCGCTGGGTGCGAGTTTGCGAACAGTGTTCTCGTTCGGGCCGTCGAGCCGGGACCAGTCGAAGTTGTCGGGCGCGAGCATGGGCGCGGCGGTGCGGTCGAGGAGCAACCCGAACCGGAACGACGCCGCCCTCGAGGCCGTCGGTTCGCGAGCGTCTCTGTATTCGTAGGCGTAGTCGGCCCACCGATCGCCGAGCGCGGCACGGACCCAGCCCTCCGCTTCGGTCACCGGAATCGCTGCATTCGGAGAACCGATCGTCCGCAGCGGAGGTTCCGTCGGCGACAGGCGTCGACCGACAACACGCACCCGTACCAAGACCGGTCCGGTCTCAGGTACGAATGTGCCGAGATCGTCGGAGTACGGGTGAAAGCTGCATGCAACGACAACGCGGGTCGTCTCGTCCCGCGATGCCGGTCCCTGAAGACGCTCGTCGGGGCCCAGGCGGTCACCGGAACGGCCCCGCGAAGTCACCAGCAGGTCAATGTGATTGCGCAGTCTCGTGATCACATCGGGATGGTTGCAACGAACGAATTGCGCCACCGTGTGAACTTCCTCGGCCTGCGAGGCGGTGAGATCAGTCATGGTCGACCTCCGTTGTGACAGTGCTGGAAATCGCGCACCAATTCCGGGTGGCACCCACGCAGTAACAAGCCGGTGAACGTGAGCCCGTCGTCGGCGAGCCAGTGCCAACTCTCCCGCGGCCACGGCGCGTACATCCGCAACGGTCGTCACGCCGGTGTCGCTGTGCCGCAGGATCACCGAGTCGTCGTCCCAATCGATGGATGATGCGTGAGCATCGAGAGGATTGTGCGCAGCGATGATCTCGAAGTCGGCGTCGATCTCGAACGCCTCGTGCTGAACCCGCCTTCGAAACGCACTGTCCAACAGCGTGTCCTGCGTCAATGACGCCGCGAACCACGGACCATTGTCGCCCTCGGCCTGCACCAGCAGCGCCGACACAGCGCCCACTACGCCGACGTGTCGCCGCATCACCGGCGCGGTGACGATCGCCAGACCGTCGTCGACGAGCACGACCGGCGCACCATCGAGACCAAGGGGCTCCGCCAAAGTGGTGGGCAACCCGAAGTGTTCGTTGTATTCACCGGACAACAACTCGTCGAGTAAAGGACCTGTCGCGCGTCGCGCTATTGCCCACCGGTCTCGTCGGTCGATCGCATCGACGAGTTGACCGACAAGGGCGATGAAGCCTCCCCGTCCGGTGCCGTAGCCCAGACGGTTCGGCGTCACAGCACGACCTCCCAGTACGACGCCGGCCTCATACCGAACCATCGTCCGCATCGAGCGAGCAATGATCACCGGAACGAGTACCCTCGGCCCCGACGGTGCCCGCCCCTCGGGGGAGCGTACATACCACCCACCGGACTCCCCGGCAGCCATCGGTGCCACAACTCCCGCCCAACCCACACACCTTGCGGCGGTGAGTATGTCGCGTTCTGTACCCGGACGTTCGGCCGGAAAGTCGCGCCACGTCGCCACGAGTGTCTGTACGGATTCGAGCACGGTGATCTCGGAGCCGCTGTTCGGGTGCGCGGACGGTGCGGCGGGGACATCACTCCACAGGTGCGCGCCGACGGCGGGATGGACGAACCCGTCGGCGATGCGCGCCGACATCATCCTGCTGTGCGCCCGCGCGCCCGCCGCATATACGCCGTCTCCACGATCAGTACCGAGACCGAAGAACAAGTC
This sequence comes from Rhodococcoides fascians NBRC 12155 = LMG 3623, assembly GCF_001894785.1. Taxonomy (GTDB): domain Bacteria; phylum Actinomycetota; class Actinomycetes; order Mycobacteriales; family Mycobacteriaceae; genus Rhodococcoides; species Rhodococcoides fascians. The sequence continues at coordinate 16,825 of NZ_BCWW01000018.1, read as the reverse complement.
CTCGGCAAGTCGATACTGCTCCTCGTTGATGCGTGATCCATCCGCGACGCGTGTGTCACCGGATCTGAATCGTGTGAATCGGGAAAGCACCCCCGCCACCACAGCCGCGGTGTCGGGTGGGATCAGCGGCGGAACCACTGTCAGATCACCGTGGACAGCCGACAGGTATCCCATGCACGCAATCGGGAATCTGGCCCAGTCGCTCTCCCCCACCGCCACCGCCGACGCGGTGAAGACGAAGTCGTCGAACAGATCTCGGTGGAACGGCGGCAAACGCCGCATCGAATCTGCAGCGGCCAGCGACACACCGTCGTACACGAACTGTTCGAGGGTTCGACCCTCGACTTCCTGCAACCACATATGAAAGCCCGCGCACTAGGGGGCCGCCGAACGAAGCCGACGGGCACGAGATCACCGGGCACCAGTAAACACGCCGAGACTCCCGGACACAATAAGAGGCGACGGCAGCGAATGGTGGGGCTGTGGCTGTCAGCCGAGCAACCACTCGTCCGGGGCGAACAGTTCGCAATGGACACGCGACTTGTCGACCCCACAGTCGACGAGTTGTGAGGTGACGGCCTGCACGAAACCGTTACCGCCGCAGACGAAGAACGACGCACCCTGAGGAAGGTCGACAAGAGTGAGATCCAACCGCCCATGGTGTGCATCGGCCACATCGCCGGGCTCCTCGTACCAGAGTTCGAGGACGGCGTTCGGCAAGGCGTCGACCAGTTGTCGCTGACGGGCCCGAAGCGGATGGTCGGCGGGGCTACGGTCTGCGTGGACAACCAACACCTCGGATTGTGTACCCGACAGAGCGAGATGTTCGAGAATCCCGTTCATCGGCGTGATGCCGATGCCGGCCGAGATCAATACGGCGGGCCCCGCAGAGATGTCCTCTGTCGGCAGATCACCGAACGGGATGCTGATGTCGATGAGGTCTCCCGGGCGTAGCGTGCTCGAGATCCAGTTCGACACTTCACCTGCCGGGCAGCCACCGCTGGCGACGACAGGCTTGACGGCGAACGTCAATTCGCCTGTGTCACTGCCGGAGATGAGGCTGTACTGGCGGATCTGTCGCGCGCCGTCGGGCAGAGTCACTCCGACCGAGACGTACCCACCCGGGTGCTCCTTTCGAAGCTCGGGCCAGTCGCCGGTCACACCGATCACCACTACCCCGGACGGATCTTCGGTGCGCGTAGTGACGATTCCGCGGTGAAAGACCTGTCCCGCAACCACTCCCGCGCTCTCGTAAAGGCGGTTCTCGAGATCGACGAGAGTGTCGGCCATCATCCAATACACCCGGTCCCAGGCTTCGGCGACTTCGGTCGTCACTGTCTCGGCACCGAGTACGTCGACGATCGCAGCGAAGAGGTGCCCGTACACGATCGAGTACTGGTCGGCGGTAATTCCGAGAGATGCGTGCTTGTGTCCGATCCGGGACAGCATTTCGTCCGGGTGCGGCAGCGTCGGGTCAACCAGATGGGTGGCGTACGTTGCGATCGACGCGGCCAGAGCTCGTTGCTGCGCTCCCTGTGCCTGATTCCCGCGGTTGAACAGATTTCGCAGCAGCTCCGGTCGTGCGGCGAACATGCGTGCATAGAAGTTTGTTGTGATGGCGTCGATATTGGCACCCACCAACGGCAACGTCGCTCTGACGACGTCGACGTGATCGGGTTGGAGCTCGTGCTCGACAGTGAGGGGACCGAACGTGGACACAGGTATTCCTTCCAATGGACCGCCGACGTCGAAATGGCGGGTCAGGGTGAGGGAAAAGCGACCATTGCGAGTGGAATGGTCGGGGACGCGGCTAGATCGTCGATCGTGTAGCGGTCGAGTTCGCCATAGAACGCTTCTTTGGCGACGGCCAGGGCATGCCGCAATCGGCAGGCGGCAAGAAGTGGGCAGGGCCGGTCCCCTACGCACTCGACAACTTCGCGATCGCCTTCGAGTTGACGGATCAGGTGGCCCACCGATATCGATCGGCCCGTGTCGGTGAGGAAGAGCCCGCCGGTGCGGCCGCGCTGCGCACGGACGCAGCCCAATCCGACCAAGCGTGTAATCGCTTTCGCTACATGGTGTTCGGACGCGTTGACTCGAACTGCAATGGCTCCAGTGGTCATCCGGGGACCGTCCGGGCCGGCGGCTGCCAGCAACATCATCGCCCGTAGGGCCAGATCGCTGAAGCGAGTCAGTTGCATGTCTACGACGGTACTCAATCCCGCACACCCGATGCGGGTTTTGGAGCGTGGCTTCAAACACCACGATCCGTGCGGTTTTTACACCTGGACATTCCTCACAACTCCGAGGCCAATTCTTCGATAATTCGCGCTGCCGGGTCAGCGGAAGCGCTGCGGTGCCCGGCACCGGCCCACAGGTTGATGCAATGAGGGTCGTTCGCTGCGGCCTTGCGGATGCCGCCGGTCAGCGTGTTCACGGCGGGGTACTGGCGTGACGATCCGGTATCGAACCGATCGATGAACTTGTTGCGCAAGGCTCTGGCGGGACGGCCGCTGAAGGCTCGAGTGACCACCGTTTCGGTGAACCGAGGATCGACCAAGGCGGCGGCGTGGGCAGGCTTCGTCCCGGCTTCCGGCGATCGGAGCAGGGCGGTTCCGACCTGAGCCGCCACTGCCCCGTAGCCCAGGACTCGACGGACATCGGACGCGGTGGTGATCCCGCCGGCGGCCACGAGGGGAACCGACACTGCTCGGCGTATCGCAGGAATCAACTCGTCGAGGGCAATGTCCGAACTCTCGGCATCGATGCGAAAGGTCGAGCGGTGCCCGCCGGCATCGGGGCCTTGTACGCACAGGGAGTCGGCACCTGCATCGACCGCCGCGCGGGCGTCCTCTTCGTTAGTGACGGTGACGGTGACGGCGCTCCCGGCCTCGTGCAGGCGGGCGATGATGTCGGCACTTGGGCACCCGAAAGTGAACGACACGACCGGGATGGCTTCGACCACGACGATGTCGAGCTTCTCCTCCCAGTAGTCGTCGATATTTTCGGCAAGGGTGCTGTCGGCGGGGAGTTCGACGCCGAGATCATCGGCGTAGGGCTGGAGCAGCGCGCGATACCGCGCAATGTCCTCGGTGTCGACAACCTGCCCGTCCTCGGGGACGAACAGATTGACCCCGAACGTTTCTATGCCAGCACCGCGAACGGCAACGATGTCCGCGGTCAACCTTTCCGGGGTGAGATAACCCGCGGCAAGGAACCCCAGTCCACCTGAATTCCGTACTGCTGCAACCAAGTCAGGGGTCGTCGGGCCTCCCGCCATCGGCGCTCCGACGATAGGCACCTGCAACGACTCGTATCGAAACATCGAAACTCCTAGAGAAGGGTGGGGCTGTGAGTCCGAGAGTAGGAGCCATCGGCGCAGCAGGCCAATACGCCGAGCACCGGTAGATATACGCTGGACGTATGGAGGTCGAGCTGAGACACCTGCGCGCGTTGGTCGCTCTGGCGGACTGTGGCACTCACACCGCCGCAGCCGCCGAACTGCGCGTTTCGCAGCCGACACTGACGCGTTCGGTTCGTCAACTCGAACAGCGTTGCGGGCGTCAATTGATCGAGTCCCGTACTGCCGAACTGACCGAGGACGGATTGGTCGTGCTGGGGCGTGCACGCAGAATCCTGGGAGAGGTGGATTCGCTGATCGAAGATCTCGACGACCACCCGGTCGTACGGTTGGGCTTTGCATGGTTGCTCCCCGACGGATGGTTCGCCGCCACGCGTGAATCTCTTGTCCGTCAATACGCCGCAGACGTGGACGTGCGCCGAGTCGACGATCCGCTTGCGGCGTTGGATGCGCGCGAAGTCGATGTGGCGCTCTACCGAAGCCGCCCACATCATTTGGCGGCCGGAACGGTGACTCGTCAGCTCGGCAGCGAACGACGGATTCTCGCGGTCAGCCGGTCGAACCTTTCATTCGACAATGCAACCGAAGTGCGGTGGGATGCGCTCCCTCCCGGTCCATTGGTGGTCAATACGCTGTCCGGTTCGACAACAGCCGACTCCATTCCGGTTGCCGCAAACGGTGAACCGCGGGTGGTGATCACCTGCCGGAATTTCGAGGAATGGCTCGAGAACATCGCCGCCGGACGCGGAATCGGCATCGTTCCGGAACTCGCCGCACGACGGATCTCTCACCCCGGCCTACGGTTTCTCCCTATCGACGGTGCTCCGCCGACCCAGGTGCGGCTGGCGTGGCGTGAGGGGCCGATGCCGCCACGAGCCGTTCGATGGTTTCTCGACGTGGCTTTCACCGAATGGCAAAATGCTTGAACTGACCGACCGCCTTCCAGTCTGATCTCCGGGGAAGGGTTTTCCGTGCGATGATCACGGAAAGCGCTGTAGCACAGGCGAGTACGACGAACGCAATGGTGAATGCAACTCCGTAGCCATCGCCGATGACCGGCGCGACCATCAGCGGTCCTAGCATCTGCCCCAATCCATAGACGGCGGTCAGGGGTGCTGCGGAATTCGACCCGATCAGTGCTTGTCCACATTCATGGCGTGCATCGGGCAGCGTTCGCCCCGCAAGCGGGAGGGACGCCCTTCTGAAGTCACCACCCAGCACTGCGAGCACGGTGTGAATGCAGCGTCGGGCGATGAGCCACGTGGCTCCTTCAGGGACGAGAGTCGATGAGCCTGTGTACAACGCCTACCAACGCCTCGATGTGGTCGGGCGATCGGTGGTCCGTTCCGGCCGATGCTGCGGCGAAGTAGAGGCCGTCGCCCATCAGAAGGACCGCTTCTGCGACCGCCGGATCAGCGATCTGCTCGTTCAACGCATCCAACCAGGATTGCCGGATTCGCTCCAGGGTCTGCTGCGCAACCTCGTTCGCACCCTGGCTCAGCCGCATCGTGGCAACCACGGCACGATCGACAGCAGTGTCGTGGAACGTCGATGTGCGTATGTGGTAATCCGCTGGGCCCTCTGGATGCTCCCTCATCCGTCGAACATCCTCGGCCGCGAGCTCCTCCACGACACGCATCAAACCCTCCACCAAGGCTTCCTTGCTGGGGAAGTGGTACATCAAGCCGCCCTTCGAGATCCCGGCAGCAGCGGCAACCGCATCGAGGGTCGCCGCCTTCTCCCCCTGCTCCAGCACGAGCTTGACGAAAGCGTTCAACGACTTGTCACGCGCTACAGGAGGAGGAGGCACAGGGCGAGTTTACGGGCGAACGCGGCTTCGGCTTCGTTACTGCACCGTCTGGTTGGTACAGTAACGAAGTCCCGCCCAACCTCATCGGAAGACGGCACATGCCTGAACTCACAAGTCCGCCCACTCCGGGCCACCTCTCGCACGGCAGAACGGCGGGGGTTCGCCAATGGTGCGCGCTCGCTGTCCTGATGCTGCCCGTGTTGATCATCGCGATCGACAACACAGTGCTGTCCTTCGCTTTACCTTCGATCGCCGAAACTCTCGAACCATCCGGCGCACAACAACTCTGGATCATCGACGCCTACCCCTTCGTCTTGGCAGGGCTGCTCGTCGCGATGGGTAGCCTGGGCGACCGAATCGGACGACGACGCTTACTGCTCATCGGCGCGACCGGCTTCGCAGCGGTATCCGTTGTTGCGGCCTACTCGCAGACGCCCGAGATGTTGATAGCCGCACGTGCCGGCCTCGGCTTTTTCGGTGCCACCTTGATGCCCGCGACCCTGTCTCTATTGCGCAATCTGTTCACCGATCGCTCCGAACGCCGTCTGGCGATCGCGATCTGGTCGGCCTCCATCGGAGCGGGTGCGGCTATGGGACCTGTCGTCGGCGGATTCTTGTTGGAGCACTTCTGGTGGGGTTCGGTGTTCTTGTTCGCGATTCCACTCCTGGTGCCGTTGCTGATACTGGCACCGGTTCTGGTACCCGAATCGAAGGACCCCGATCCTGCGCGTATCGACGGCATCAGCATCGCCCTGTCCCTACTCGCCTTGACCCCGATCGTCTATGCAATCAAGGATTTGGCAAGTGGAGGAAGCTTGTTCGGCACGGCGCTACCCGCGCTGATCGGAGCACTGGCAGTCTGGATGTTCGTACGCAGGCAGCTCCGCCGGCCCGACCCGATGCTCGATGTTCGCCTGTTCACCGTGCCTGCCTTCGCCGGCGCAGTGTTGGTCAACCTGCTCGCGATATTCGCGCTCGTCGGATTCTTGTATTTCGTATCGCAACACCTTCAGCTCGTCGTCGGGTTGAGCCCGATGCAAGCTGGGCTCCGCTTGCTGCCCGGCATTCTGGCGATGATCACCGCAGGCCTCCTGGCAGTCGTACTGGCACGAATGCTGCGGCCTGCCATGATCATCTCGGGCGGAATGATGTTGGCGGCGTTCGGATACGCAACGATCGCGGTGTTCACCCAGCCGACATCGGTGTGGTCCTTCGTCGCGGCGTTCGCGGCCCTCGGAGCAGGTATCGGAGTTGCAGAGACCATCTCGAACGACATGATCTTGTCCACAGCTCCCCCGGAAAAGGCCGGTGCCGCGGCCGCTATCTCCGAGACGGCCTACGAACTCGGTGCCGTCACCGGTACGTCCGTGCTCGGTGCAATCCTGTTGGCGCAGTACCGTGCCAACGTCGTCACGCCCGAGAACGCCGGTTTCGACACTTCCGCGGCGCGAGAAACCCTCGGCGGTGCCCAAGCCATAGCGGACCGACTGCCGGCCGAACAGGCCAGTGGATTGCTCGACTCGGCAGCAGACGCCTTCACCAGTGGCGTGACCATCACGTCTGCCATCGCCGCATGCTTGATGATCGTCGCGGGCGGTGCCGCCTGGCTGATCATGCGAAAAATACCAGCCGGCCAACGCGAAGACTCCGGTGATCACGCCGACCTCGAGGTACACGAAACCAACCGGGCAACCTGACACTGTCGGTCGAACTCGAAGTTGTGGACGGAATCCGGCCGAAATCCATCCACAACTTCGAGTCCGGCAGAGAGCTACTTGGACAATTGACGTCGCAGGAGTTCCGCGCCAGCGGTGAGCGCGACCATCTTGTCTCGTGCGACGCGTCGGTCGAGTGGCGCCATACCGCAATTCGTACTTGGGTAGAGCTTGTCTGCGTCGACGAACGGAAGTGCGCGACTGAGGGTTTCAGCGACTTCTTCGACAGTCTCGACGGTGTCGCTTGCTACATCGATCGCACCCAGCATGACCTTCTTACCTCGAAGCAGTTCGATCAAGTCGATAGGTACGCGCGAATTGTGACTCTCCAGCGACACGATGTCGATCGAAGACTGTTGCAACAGTGGGAATGACCGTTCGTACTGGCGCCACTCGGCCCCCAGAGTTGCCTTCCAGTCGGTGTTGGCTTTGATGCCGTAGCCGTAACAGATGTGTACGGCTGTTCCGCAATTCAGCCCTTCGATTGCACGCTCGAGTGTCGCGATTCCCCAGTCTTCGAGCTCGTCGAAAAACACGTTGAATGCGGGCTCGTCGATCTGAATGATGTCGACGCCTACCGCTTCCAAGTCTTTTGCCTCTTGGTTCAGAAGAGTCGCGAACTCCCATGCCAGCTTCTCGCGACTCTTGTAATGGTCGTCGTAGAGCGTGTCGATCATTGTCATAGGGCCAGGCAGTGCCCATTTGATCGGCTGGCCGGTCACTGCTCGAAGGCGCGTCGCATCTGCGGCAAACACTGATTGTTCGCGGCTCACCGCACCGACAACCGTCGGAACGCTCGCATCGTATCGGTCCCGAATTCGCACAGTTTCCCGTCGATCGAAGTCGACACCCTCGAGATGCTCGATGAACGTGGTCACGAAGTGCTGACGCGTTTGTTCACCATCGCTGATGATGTCGAGACCGGCACGACGCTGCTCATCAGCTGCGAGCGCCTGAGCGTCGAGTCTTCCTTCGCGCAGTTCGTCGTCTCGTAATTTCCACGGCGACCAAAGCTTCTTCGGCTCACAGAGCCACGAGGGCTTGGGTAGGCTTCCGACGATCGAGGTGGGCAGGAGTGGGAACATCTCTTCTACCTTTCGGTCTCGCTCGGTCAGGCGCATCGATCGGTAGCCCAACGCTTCAGGACTGACCCATACGGTTGCATCAGATTCACGTCGGCGAACTCTGCCTGTGTCGTCGCAAGTCGATTGCGCTCGACACGGTCGTAGCTCACCTGCGGAAGTGAATAGTTTTCGTTGTCGAGACTCGGCTGGTAGACCTCCGAGGCAGCAGTATTCGCGTTGTAAATTTCAGGCCGATAGATTTTTTGGAAAGTCTCCATCGTCGCGATCGTGCCCGCGAGTGCCAGGACCGAATAGTCGTTGAGCAAGTCACCGCAGTGGTAGAACGCCAAGGGAGCGACGGATCCCTTGGGCATGAAGTAGCGAACCCCGAGACCCATTTTTCCGAAGTACTGATCGGTGATCGAGGTGTCCTCTGCCCCGTATTCGAGCCCGACGACCGGGTGATGATTCGTGAGGCGACGGTAGGTACTGGAAGTCGACACACTGATACAGATGACAGGTGGTTGCGAGAACCGTTCACGGTACTCGGGCGAATCGACAAAACGCTGAAAGACCTGACCATGTACATCGCCGAAGTCTTTCGGAATTCCCGTCGCTCGGTGCTTCGGGAGCTGAACAACGAAATCGTGGTCGCGAATGTATGAGGAGAAGTTGTTTCCGACGATGCCCTCTGTGCGGGTGCCGGTAGTGGTATCGACTATTCCGACATCGAGAATTTCGATTACCGGAAATGCGGCGTCGGCCCCGACGGATACTAGTTGCAGATCCACCGAGATGATGTCGAGTTCGAGTGCGTAGCGGTCACCACGTGGATTGTCCCAGTGAACCACCTCGTTGAGACGGGTGTTCATCATCGTCACCGCGTTACGCAAGTTCTGTCGACCATCCTCGCCGCGTGCAAGATTCGCAAAGTTGGTCGTGCGACGCGAGTTCGTCGACGGGGTGTAATCCTCGCCGAAGCGCGTCGTGCTGATGCTGAAAGTGCAGTCGTTCCTCATGCTGATTAGTAACCCCAATCACGTGCGGTGAATGTGGTGACGAACGCGTCACCACACGGGTTCACTGCCTGAGCCCTCGCAACACTTCGACCGAGTTACTCGATGGTCGGGCCGATTTCTCAGGTCCATAGAACCGGGAGGCAGCTGTCCGAAGCGGCCTGAGCATCAGCCTAAATCGACCAGTCGACATAGCCTAATCACTCTCGATTATGGCTGGCCATAGGCAATGGCTATGTCAATAAGTCGACGCCGAAACCAGACACGACGTCGCGCATCTCCGCCACGAAGCGCTGAGCCTGGACGGTCAAAGACACCGAGGCATGACCGATCCAACCGATCTCGATGCGATCGTCGACATCGAGCGGAACAGCGACGATGGACGGATCGAGATCATCCGAGACAATGCCGGTGGAGATCGTGTATCCGCCCAGACCGATCATGAGGTTGAAGATGGTGGCACGATCGCTCACCCGGATTTCTTGTTTGGACGAACGGGTGGAGAGTATTTCTTCGGAGAGGTAGAAGGAATTGTTCGCGCCCTGGTCGAACGTGAGACGCGGAAATTCTTCGAGGTCACTCAGCTCCACACTCTTTCGCCCCGCCAGGGGATTCGTGCGAGCGATGAAAATATGCGGCGATGCCAGAAACAGCGGCGTGAAAACAAGACCCGCTTCGCGAATCAGCTTGTCGATCACGCTTGCATTGAACTCGTTGCGATAGAGGACACCGAGTTCACTGCGGAGCGTGCGGACATCCTCGATGATTTCCCACGTACGGGACTCTCGAAGACTGAACGAATACTCCGGAGCCTCAGAGGCTTTCACCATGCGGACGAAAGCGTCGACGACGAATGAGTAGTGCTGAGTCGAGACGGCCAAGAGTCGGCGAGCGGGCCCGCGGCCGAGGTACCGCTGTTCCAAGAGTTCTGATTGCTCGACCACCTGGCGCGCGTAGCCGAGAAATTCGGTTCCATCCTCCGTGAGTGTCACCCCACGGGTCGAGCGAACGAAGAGGGTCCGACCCACGCGACGTTCCAGGTCTTTCAATGCGGCCGACATGGTCGGTTGCGCGATGTAGAGCAAGTCCGCCGCGGCACTGATGGACCCCTCGGCGGCCACTTCTACGAAGTAGCGCAACTGCTGAAGGGTAATGCCTCGCACCGTGCCCGTGACGTCCCGTGCCATGACAGAAATCATCGCACTTGTTCATCTCTCCGCACCCGAGCCGTCGAAAGCGGGCTCGATCCAGCGACCAGGTCGAGAACAGCGGCCACCCGACGTGCAGTGGGGAATCGGACCAACGGGTTGGCCGGCGTCAGGCGACGACAGCGCGTTGCGGCACTCCCGAGTACTGGCTCAGTGGTCGGATCAGCGCATTCGACGCACCTTGCTCGATGATGTGAGCCGTCCAACCGGTGATGCGACTCATGACGAAAATCGGTGTGAACACGTCGATGTCGAAGCCCATCAGGTAGTACGTCGGACCGGTAGGAAAATCGAGGTTGGGTTTGATGCCGGTGGCATCGTGCATGGTCTTTTCGAGAATGTCGTACATGCGCACCCACTTGTCTCCGCCGGTCACCGCGGCGACGTCGCGGAATGCTGCGTTCATCGTCGGCACGCGTGAGTCGCCGTTCTTGTAGACACGGTGACCGAACCCCATGACCTTGTCTTTGGCTGCGAGTTTGTTCTGCAGCCACTGTGCGGCCCGTTCGGGGTCGTCGATCTCGAGCATGTCTCGCATGACAGCTTCGTTGGCACCGCCGTGCAACGGACCCTTCAGCGCTCCGATGGCGGCGGTGACGGCGCTGTAGATATCCGACAGTGTCGAGGTGACCACGCGGGCAGCAAAGGTGGAGGCGTTGAAGCTGTGCTCGGCGTACAGGATCAGGGAAACCTCGAAGGCCCTGACGATTTCCGGTTCGGGAACGGAGCCGAAGCACATGTAGAGGAAGTTCTCCGCGAATCCAAGATGCGAATGAGGGGCGATGGGATCGAGGCAGTGTCGGCGGCGATGGTCGGCGGCGACGATGGTCGGCAACACTGCCGTCATACGCAGCGCCTTGGACAGGTTCGCCGACCCCGAATTGTCCTCCTCGGCAGGGTCTTCGGCACCGAGGTAGCTGATCGCGGTGCGCACGACATCCATCGGATGACAATTGTCGGGCATCTTCGTCACGAGCGAGAGCAACGAGCGGTCTGCTCGCCGTTGGGCTCGCTCGCGTTGGGTAAACAGTTCGAGTTGCTGCGGGGACGGGAGCTCACCGTGCCACAACAAGTAGGCGACCTGCTCGAAATTGCAGTACGCGACGAGATCTTGCACGGCGTAGCCGCGGTAGGTCAACGAGTTCGTCTCGGGGACGACCTTGGAAATAGCGGTGGTGTCGACCACGACACCGGCCAGCCCCTTGTAGATCGTGGGAATCGCCTCGGTCATCACTGCTCTCCTAAGCTGAAATTGAAAATTCCGGTATCGAATTCGTTGAAACGCTCGTAGTCGAGCAACTCGTACAGACGTGAGCGGGTCTGCATCCGGTCGAGGAGTCCCTTTTGCGTTCCCCGGTCGTGGATCTCACGCAGTCCGGTTTCGATGGCACCCATGGCCAGTCGCAATGTGGTGACCGGATAGATGACAGCGTTGTAGCCGATGTCCGCGAGTCTCTGCGCGGAGATCAGCTCGGATTTGCCGAACTCGGTCATGTTCGCCAGCAGCGGGGTGTCCACTGCAGCACGGAATTTCGCGAAGTCGGCTTCCCCTGCGAGCGCCTCGGTGAAGATCAGATCGGCTCCGGCGTCCGCGTACGCTTTCGCTCGTTCGATCGCGGCGTCGATTCCGTCGATACCCGCTGCATCGGTGCGGGCGCAGATGACGAAGTTCGGATCTCGCCGCGCGGTGACGGCCGCGCCGAGGCGTCGCACCATCTCCTCTATCGGGACAATCGCTTTGCCGTCGAGGTGCCCGCAGCGTTTCGGGTTGATCTGGTCTTCGAGGTGCAGCCCAGCGATCCCCGCATCCTCGGCCGCCAGCACCGTGCGTGCCGCGGACATCGGCTCACCGAATCCGGTGTCGGCGTCGATCAGTACCGGCAAGTCGGTGACGGCCGCGATCTGCGCACTGTGGGTGATGACCTCGGTCAACGTGGTGAGTCCGATGTCGGGCAGACCGAGCCCGGCAGAGAATGCGCCACCGGACATATAGACCCCCTCGAAGCCGATCTCCTGAATCAACTTTGCGGTCAGCGGGTTGATAGCGCCGGGAAGCCGAGTGATCGACGTCGACGCAAGCGTGGCGCGCAACGCAATACGCTTGTCCGCGGCCGACGTCGAGGCCGCAATGAGGCCCGGCATCAGAAGATGCCCTTCGGGGTCTTCGGAGCCCTCCCGAGGACATCGTCGGCGACGGTGAAGGTCAGCTGATCGAGTTCACCTGCGGCGAGCTCGGGAGCCCGCTCGGCTGCGCGAAGGAAGCGATCCTGTTCCGAGGGTGCGATCACACCATCGGCCAACGAACGGAACTTCGCGATGTACTGCTCGCGGGCGAACGGGCGGGCACCGAGGGGGTGCGCGTCGGCGACCGCGAGTTCGTCGACGATGACCGTGCCGTCTTTCAGCGTGATCTCCGCGCGTGCACCGAACGCCTTTTCGTCCGGATCGACAGAGTGGTATCGGCGCGTCCACTCAGGGTCTTCTACGGTCGAGATCTTGTTCCACAACGCGACGGTGTTCGGCCTCTGCGCGCGTTCGGGGGCGTACGAGTGCTCGTGATGCCAGATTCCGTCCTCGAGCGCGACTGCGAAGATGTACATCACCGAGTGATCGAGGGTTTCCCGGGAGGCGGTGGGATCGAACTTCTGTGGATCGTTCGAGCCGGTGCCGATGACGTAATGCGTGTGGTGACTGGTGTGCAACACGATCGTCTCGATCTGTTCGAGATCGGAGATCTTTTCCCGCATTCGTCGGGCGAGGTCGATCGGGGCCTGACTCTGGTACTCGGCGGAGTGTTCCTTCGTGTAACTGTCGAGAATTGCACGCTTGGCTTCACCCGGGCGGGGAAGCGGCACATGATATTCCGCGTTCGGTCCCCCGAGAAGCCACGCGATGACCCCGTCCTCACCCTCCCAGATCGGCGACGGGGCACCCTCGCCGCGCAGTGCTCGATCGACGGCTTCGACGGCAACCTTCCCGGCGAGCGCAGGGGCGTAGGCCTTCCAACTCGAGATCGACCCCTTGCGGGACTGACGGGTAGCTGTCGTGGTGTGCAGCGCTTGCCCGACGGCCTGGTAGATGGTTTCGGTGTCGAGGCCGAGCAGGGTGCCGATACCGGCGGCAGCAGAGGGACCGAGATGGGCAACGTGGTCGATCTTGTGCTCGTGCAACGAGATTGCGCGAACGAGGTCGATCTGAATCTCGTACCCGGTGGCCAGACCGCGGATCAGATCGCGCCCCGAGCGCCCGGCGTGCTGGGCGACTGCGAGGATCGGCGGAATGTTGTCCCCCGGGTGGGAGTACTCGGCGGCGAGGAACGTGTCGTGGAAGTCCAGTTCTCGCACCGCTACCCCATTGGCCCACGCGGACCACTCGGGTGAGTACTTTCCACCGATTCCGAACACAGTGGCACCGGGGCTGTACGGGTGCGCCCGCGCCTGTGTGCGAGCACTCGTCACTGGACGGCGCACCAGCGAGGCCGCAGCCACCGAGGCATTGTCGATGATCCGGTTGACGATCATCTCGGCCGCCGCTTCGGGTACCTCCACTGCGTCGGTGGCGACCTCGGCGACCTTCCAAGCCAGGTGCTCGGACTGGGGAAAGTCCTCGGCGGATGTACGGGTGCGTACGAGATGGGTCTTCACAGAAAATCCTCCGTGCTGATGAAAGGGCTTACTACGCTTCATTCACAAGCTACGCACGAGTCCGGACCTGCGGAAGACATCGCAAATGCCTATTTTTGCGAGGCAATTCCTGCAAATCGGCAAATGTTGCGAAGTCCAGTTCGGCTACAGTGTCGACACCCGAAGGAGGCAGCGACAAAGATGCAGAAGATCTACGCAGGCGGGCGGCTGCGTCGCCTACGCGAGGAACGACAGCTGACGCAGTCCGCGCTGGCGAAGACACTCGAGCTCTCGCCGAGTTACCTCAACCAACTCGAGAACGACCAACGACCTCTGACCGTCCAGGTACTGCTCAAGCTCAACACGATGTTCGAGCTCGACCCCTCGTTCTTCGCCACCGACACCGACGCTCGCCTCGTCGCCGACCTGCACGATGTACTCACCGAAACCTCCGACCGAGGCGAGGTGTCGATGTCCGACATCCAGGAATTGGTCGCGCGCATGCCGGACATCGGGCGCACCCTCGTGTCGCTGCACCGCAAGCTCCATGCAGCGACCGATCAGATGGATCGGCTCACGGTCGGACTCGACGGGCCCAAACCCGATGTCCCGACGGGCGGTCACGCCCCGATGCCCTACGAGGAAGTCCGAGACTTCTTCTATGACCGGCGCAATCACATCCCCGAATTGGATACTGCGGCTGAGGAACTCTTCGAGCGAAGTGGGCTCAGTATCGGGGCGCTCGATCTACAATTCGCACGGGTCATCGAAGCGGACCACGGCATCACGATGACTATCGGCGACGACGATCCCGGCGCACTCGGCCCCAAACGAATCTTCGACGACACCGGCGGGACTCTCCTGCTCGCGCGTCGACTGACCGCCGGGCAACGCGCCTACCAGATCGCAACCCAGCTGGCATTTCTCTCGCAGTCGACGACAATCGACACGATCGTCGATGCCGATACGAACCTGAGCACTCAGGCCCGAGAGCTGGCCCGCGTCGGGCTGGCCAACTATTTCGCCGGAGCCCTGCTGTTGCCCTACGGACGGTTCCTCGCCGCTGCGGAGTCGCTGCGATACGACATCGATCTGCTGTCGCTGACCTTCGAGGTCGGCTTCGAAACCGTGTGTCACCGATTGTCCACGCTGCAGCGACCAGGGGCGAAGGGCGTTCCGTTCTTCTTCATCCGCACCGACCGAGCCGGAAACATCTCGAAACGTCAGTCCGCCAGTGCATTCCACTTCTCACGTGTAGGTGGAAGCTGTCCACTGTGGGTGGTGCACGACGCATTCGCGGCATCGGGGCGAATTCTCACACAGATCGCCACCATGCCCGACGACCGCTCCTATCTGTGGATTGCGCGCGCGACCGACAGTGGCGGACTCGGATACCGATCACCACGGAAAAGTTTCGCGATCGGCCTCGGATGTGACATCGCCTATGCTCACAAACTGGTCTACGCCGACAACCTACCGCTGCACTCCCCTGGCGCATCGATTCCCATCGGTCCCGGATGCAAGGTGTGCGAACGCACCTCGTGTTCACAACGCGCATTCCCACAACTCGGACGCCAGCTACTCGTCGACGAAGACGTCGACACCGACCTGCCCTACCCCTATACGTGAACAGGGTGCGGGACGATCCGAGATCGACACCCGACAGCCGACAGACGCGGCGAGGAACGCCTTGGCCCGTATGTCAACTCAACTCAGTCGAACTCGAAGTTAGGGACGAAATCCGCCCGAAATCCATCCCTAACTTCGAGTTCGGCGGCACTGGTGCCCCCGGTCGGACTCGAACCGACACTGTGCGGATTTTAAGTCCCTGGAAGTGGATCCACCCAGACTTCAGTGGACTCGATATCTGTTTATTTACAACGCTTTTCGTGCATCACTGTCCGGTCCAGTCCATGCCCGAACGTACCGACTTGTGACACTCTCGTGACACCGAACTGCCGCCGGTACTCCGGCACCGGACAGTCGTGATCGGTGTCGGACGGCCACGGTATCGTGTAGACGGAGAGCCTCCTGGCGATCGACGCTCTGTGCGGACTCGTGACAACGAGACTCATTCGTCGCGAACACAACCGTCCCCGTCTCAGTAGAAAAGTGCAACGGGGACCCCAACGCGTTGGTCCAACAGCTTGTTGGACAAATGCTGCTCCAGGCGAGGCGTTAGCCATCCGGCGACGACTTTGCGTCAGCGCACTTCCGCACCGGCAGTCGAAGGGGCAGGTTTCGTCACCGCCTTTGTGCGGCCGCGATTTCGCCACCCTTCTGCCTGCTTGATCTGTCTTGGAGTTGCGGAGCCAAAAGAGGAGGCCGTCGCAGTGTTACACAGTGATGTCAGCCAAATGCAGAGGTCGGGAGTTTGCTGCGGCGATGATGCTGACGGAAGCGAACAATTACCGAGTTGCCAACAACAGACACGATGTCGACGACGACATCGCGCGGAAACGGCAGCTACCGCACCGTCAAGAAATGTTGACGACGCCCTCCTCGATAGCCTGGTTGTGTATTGGTGCGCGAGAAGCACCGGCGGTCTTGGGCTGCGGCCGTTGATAGGGGCCGACGGCGCTCGCTGTCGGTGAATCAGCAGCCTCCGGCTGAGAAGGATGGGAGTTGAGTAGACAGTAACCTCCACTCTGAGCGGAAAAATTCGAGCGTGGAGCTGTTTTCAGCGAATTACGTGACACTTAGGAATCGTTGATCCTGAAGTCCACAGCAACGGAGTGGCGTACTCAATTGACACCAAGAGCATTCCCCACAATCTCGGCTGGGATTGTGGGGACTTAGACATCACCCTAGGTAAGTCTGCCATTCGTGCGTTTAATTACCCGGGTCTCTCGGCGGTTTGCTGGGACGTCTCTTCTTCTTAGGACGAGGGACAACGGCCTGCTGAGGATTAGGCGTCATGACGGAAGAAGGCTGCGCGTTGTTAAGTTGTGCTGCTAGCACGTCTTGGGCGGTGCTAATGGTCGCTCGCAATTCGCTGAACCGTTCCAAACGATCAGCGCCCGTGTCG
>NZ_BCWW01000017.1 GCF_001894785.1 Rhodococcoides fascians NBRC 12155 = LMG 3623 | reverse complement strand
CCTGCGGGGCTGGGGCTGGGCGCTGCGCGCCCGCCGCTGCAGGCGAAACGGCAAGCCGTTCCGAAGAACTCGCGGACTCGGTCGAAGCGCTGCGCGCCTTCGCGGTTGCATCTGTTATTCGATCGCGCTCAATTTGCAATTTGCAATCGAGAATTTTTCGAGGGCGGTCGAACCGAAACCGGCTCGCCGATGCATGGTGTATTCAGCGAAACCGGTTTCGGATCAATCGCATTCAAGTCATTCGTTACGGGATCGCTCGGATTCTGCATCGAGCGCAGCGGGCCGAATCTGCTCCCACAGCGCCGGGTTGATTCCCGCGTTGTATGCGCGTTCGAGCAGCTGCCCCAAGGAATGATCGGGGGCGAGCCCACGGGCAACGTTCATTGCCTCCCGCGCCGGCACCGCCTCCCGTCCGATCCAGTAACTCAGCGAAGCGAGGACGAAGGCGGGGCCTGCCTCGCTGGCGGGCAACACCGCGCCAACCTGCCGCCACAGTTCGCCGAGGACTGCGGCGTTGGCTTCGGTGAAGTGAACGAACAGCACATCGCGCACGCGCACGTCAGAGGCGGCGGCTGCGAGCATCGCAGCGTGGTAATCCGATATCTCGATTCCGCGGTTGCCTGAATCGAGATACCCGGCGAGTACCTCGCGGTGGATGGTCTCTGCGGCCGAGATCGGCCCTACTGCCGGGAACGCCCCGCGTGCAGCCCGCATCATGTCCACCACACTCGCGGCGCGTTCGGCACCGAACTGTTCGGCAACGAAGCCCGCGCGGATTTGGGCGCGAGAGGCCAGACGTACCTGCCCCTCGAGCAACGCTCCGACCACGTAGGGGTGAGCCGTCAGGTCGACCGCCTCGCCGACCTCGTGCGGTCCCGCCAGTACCCCGTTCATCAAGTAGCGGCGCGCACGTCCCTCGTGGAACTGGAACACAGCAACGTCATCGCCCGAGAACTCGTGGAGAACGGCCATCGATGCCGCATCGGCGTGTGTGTCACTGCCGAACACGACCACCACGCGCGGTCCGGATAGATCACGCACGGGGTGACCGCTGGGCACCAGCAACGGGGCACCACCGATCGGCGCTTCCTCCCCCAGCGGGCAGGCCATGACGGCCCCGCCTGTCGAGTTTGGGGTGAACACCACCATTTCGTTCTCGGGAACGTAGCGGACCAGCATCACGGCCACGGCAACAGCATCAGCGGGTGAGGAGATACGAAAAACAGAGGACATCGGACAAACCCCTTTCAGGGCACAGGGGCAGATGGTCAGTCCGCCCGATCAACAGAACACCCACAATCTAGCCGAGACCACCGACAAGAACGGCTCACGCGCAACACATTTGGTCCCCGGCGCACTCGGTGCCGGGGACCGCACCGAGTGCGCCGGGGCTCGGTGGGGAAAGACAACAGGCCCGCCCATGTGTTTCGCTGGGCGAGCCTGTTGTCGAACGTCTAGGGAGAAGCGAAAGGATCAGAGCGACAAAGGCTCTCGCTCTAACTCCTCGGGAGCGGAGTCGGCTTCCGAGGCCCATCTAGGGCTCACGTCCATACCCGACCACACTTTCGGATCGGTGTCGAGCCGATCAGGAGACGTTCGGATCAGCACACACGCCAGCAGCCGACATTGCAAGACGCGCCACACCGTCGATGATCAACGTATGGCATCCGTTCGACGCTGCGGAGGTGACCGGCCCTGGTACCGCGTACACCGCCCGCCCGAGCCTGTGCACTTCCCTGGCCACAGACAGTGCACGTCCGCGTGACCCGGCCTCGGGCACCACTACCGCATCGGAGAGAGCCGCCAGCAGCGCGCCACTCCCGTTGAATCGTTCTCGTCGAGGCTCTGCACCGAACGAGTACTCGCTCACCACCACACCCTGTTCCGCGACGCGCTCGAGCAACCGAGCGTGACCGGACGGATACGCCCGATCCAAGCCGCACGGCATTACCGCTACCGGTCCTGCACCGACCCCCAACGCTGCCCGCAACACCGCTCCCTCGATCCCGAACCCGCTGCCCGACAGGACCGCCACCCCACGCATCGCCAGATCCCCGGCAAATTCCGACGCGACATGCTCGCCGTAAGCGGTCGCAGCCCGGGTGCCGGTGAGCGCCACCGCCGACACATCAGCACCGGGCAGCGCGCCCTGTCCACGAACCCACAGAGCGACCGGAGTCGATCCCTCCAGCCATCCGGCCATCCGCAGCCGCTGCGGCCACTCAGCGTCCGCAGGAGTGACCAATCGTGCTCCCAGCGTTGCCGCCGTCTCGAGGTCTGCCTCGGCACCTGAGTAGTCCCACGAGCGAGCCGTCGCACGCAACAAGTCCTCCGACACCTCCCGATGCCGCACAGCCTCGGCTGCAGCCTCCACGCCCGATAAGGACACCGCCAGATGCACCAACGAGCCCTGCCCCCGCGCCACGTGAGCGAGATACGCCCACGCAACACGCTCACGCCACACCATCTCGCTACCCGACACCGCGTTCTCGCTCGACACACCGCTCACGACGAAACCCTCCCAGGGCTAACACAAGGGCAGATGGTCAGTCCGCCCGATCAACAGAACAACTCGAACCTACCCCGACACACCGACAAAAACAGCACCTGACAAGCGAAAATGTCCCCGGCGCACCCGGTGCCGGGGACAGCGGGTGCGCCGGGCGGTAAGTTCACGAAGCGGCCAAAAGAGCAGACCGAAGTGTCCTGTTCGAGTGATACAAATACCGGAGCAGATCTCACGGGCCGCCGACGAAAAACGCACCAACCGCGACGTTCGAGAGGGAAGCTGCACACATGACCGAGCCCGAGCCATGGCGTCGAAGCAAGACGCCGGCCCCGCTCCCCTCGAATTCCGCCGACGCCCGAGCGATCAGCGAACTGACGGACCCGGAACTGGCTGCGATCATTCGTGACAACCTCCTGCCGCGCTCGAACACCGCCGGCGATACAGCCAATTGGCGTGCATTCTGGAACACCCTCACTTTCGATCCGCAGCTCAACGATCGCGCAAACGCGATCATCGATGTCTACGTCGAGCAAGCAGCAGCAGCGCTCGATACCGGCGAACTCGACGACGCCCAATACAAACGTGCCGGCAAGTTCCACGACCTGTGTATCCACGCCCTCGACAGGCTCGACAAGGTGGTCGACGACCCCCTGGCCTGGGCTGGTGCGCGAGCTGCCGGATTCAATCCACGCTCTCGTGAGGTCATCAACACCCTCGTGCAGGCCATCGCCGATCACCGAGACGACGGCGACGACGCCAAGCTCTGGGCGATTCTCGCCGAAGTTCGTTTGGATCCAGGCCATCGACGCCGGTAAGCGCTCCGCTCAACATGGCCGCCCGCGGAGCCTCTGACCGATGAGCTTCTGGGATTCACTTGCGGCCGGCCTCTCGGAGGAGCCGCCGCGACGGGTGATCGTGTCGACCAGAACGCTCAGGTCGGCGATCGAGGACACCTTGATCTATGGGTTCTCGCGAGCCGCCCTCGAAGTGGTCCTACCCGACGAACTCGACCTGACGTGGGCAGGTACAGGTACCCCGGTTGAGGCCGACACCAAGCGGTCGCTGATCGATGGTTACCTCGTAGGATTCGAGATCCCCCAGCTCGTCGCACTGGCGCGTCGCGTGCTTGCAGAATGCGACGTCGCGGACCACGGGCTCGCGGTGCTGATCGCAGAGTACGAAAAGGGCTCCAGCGGTGTCGATTCTCCCGCAAAGAACCTCATTTTCGCGGCCAATGGTCCCAAACCGGAGATGGTGCTCCGCGACGCGGTCAGCAACGACATCCTGATCACCAAGAATGCTGAGTTCTGCCTGGTCTACGACAGACCGATAACCGAGGCCGGCCTGTCCTTTCAGGAGCTGATTCAGTGGTGGCGTGAGCACCAAGCAATGGCAGACACGGACGATCGCGATGTCGGGCGGTCACTGTACAAACGGCTGCGAGAGAGCCTCGGTAAGAACGAACCCGAGCGGATGGTCTTGGACGTCTACTCACGTCGATACGGAGAGCACGGCTTCGGTATTCCCGCTCTGATCCCGCAGGTCTACCTCCACTACGACCCGTACACCAAGTATCAACGCAAGGGCAGCAGTCCCCTCGAACGCCAACGCATGGACTTCTTGCTGCTCTTCAGTGCAAGAAAACGCGTCGTCATCGAGGTCGACGGTCGTCAGCACTACGCCAACGAAGACGGCCGCGCCAGCACGCAGCTGTACGCCGAGATGGTCACCGAAGACCGACGTCTCCGGCTAGCGGGATACGAGGTCTATCGGTTCGGGGGCAAAGAGTTCGAGAGCCCCGACGCGCCGTCGATGCTCGCAGCATTCTTCGACGAACTGAGCTCGCGAATGAAGTAGACCGACGGGGAACTCATGCCGGGGCGAGGTATCGATCCTCCTCAGAGCCGATCTGGAGTTCGTCCTCGGCGGCTGCGATGACTGCGTCGACGACCTCAATGGGTAGCCCGGTCTTGGTGGCCACTGCAGCGTGCTCGTGGCCTTCGCTGGCCAGTTTCAGGACGTGGACACACAGAACGGCTGTTTCGGCCTCTGTGGAGCTGTTCGGGGCCGAGTGACGCTGGTCGGTGCTGTCGTCTACAGCTGATGCTTCGAGTCGGACCAGCTGGATCATCAGGTGCGTGGTGACCAGCAGCACCAGCGGCGGCGCAGCAGCGGCCAGCGCGGCCACGGTGAAGGTCGAGCTGTAGTCCACCATCGAGACGTGCACGATGTTGCCGGCCGTCGATGCGATCGACCCGAGAATCAGCAAGGCCCACGCGAACCAGCGGTGTGAGGCGTCGACGACGAGCATGAGTGTTGCGAGGATTACCATTCCGTCGAGCACCAGTGGCAGAACCCATCCCAGTGTTGCCGGGTATCCGCTGGCAGTAGCGAGCTGCCACAACGATATTCCGCTCTTTGTGAAGGCGCTGATACCGATCACCGCATTGCCGATCACCGCGCAACGTTTGATGGTTGTCAGATTCCTCATCAATGTCCTTCGCTGGTGGTGATCGAAAAGTGGCCGGCCGCTGCCGTCGGGCGTGCTAGATCGGCGTGCTTGAGGGTGGGTGTGTTCGACAGTCGGTAAATCGACCACAGGGCGGTGAATGCGATACACCCGCCGATCACTATCTGAGCCGCGGTGTAGTCACCATTGTTCGCAATGACGAATGCATTCCAAGCTGTATGGGCCAGAACGAGTCCCGTGAGACTGCGGAGTCGATAGTAGACGTAGACGGCCACAGCGCCCCATACGAACGCCGACAACGCTTGCCCTGTTCCCTGGTACAGATGGATGGAGGCTCGAAACAGAGCTGAGCTCGCGATGACGATGCCGAGCATCCACGGCTGGACGCGCCAGACCAGTCCGACGACCCCGAAGAGCAACAAGACCGGAAGCGCACTGAAGAACGGTTCCTCGGCCAAGCCGGCGACGAGAAGGTGCGCACTGTTCCACCATTGTGCCGGGTTGCCGTAGTCACTGGTGCGCGAAAGGTTTTCGGCATCCTCGGGGGACAGCAACGAGGCCATGCACAGGCCGATGGGGAACAATCCTGCACTCATCAGCGTCCGCGCTCGCCACGTCCCAGGGAAGCTGTTCGGTTCGGTCTCGTTCGGTTCGATGAACCGGCGCACCGCCGCGACGAGAGCGAGACCGGCAACTGCGGCGAAGAAGAGAATTAGGAAGCCAATTTGAGCGCCGGGCATCGTCGGCGGGGTCGACTCGGTGACTACCTCGGATCCGGTACCGAGATGCCTCTGAACCGAGACTAATGCCTCGAAAGGCCAACACACGACTAGGTAGGCGGCAGCAAGCCCGAGCGGAACAGCAGCGATATACAGGCTTGAGTTCCAGTTGTTGTTGCGATTCATCGCGATTCACTCTTTCTTTGACATTCTCTCGTCGCGGCGACACAGGACAGTCATGGGTGCGGATACGAGTACTGAGCGTGGGTACGGCGGTCGAGGCTGATCAGTTGTCGAGTAGGCCCGCACCGCGGGCAATAGCGGGTAGGTCGATCGGTGGTGCCCATGCGGCCCACACGCGGGTTCGGCCGAGCTCGACGACACGGTCGTCCGGATAGAGCCGCCATGGGCCGACGCGGTCGAGCAGTTCACCGACGAGGGCGTCGGCGTGGAAACGGGTGGGAACGGTGACGAAGTCATCGAGCGGGCCCCGCTTATGTAGTGCCGCGACGGGGCGTGGTGCGCCTCTGGCGATCGCTACCTGCCGCAGGTCCGGAGAGCCGTGGGGACGGAGGATCGCCACGACATGGGGGTCCAGCCATCGTCGCTCTCGCCATTCCTTGCGGACACCGCGGCCACGGGGAAGATCGAGCCCGGTCAAGACAGTTCGTGCATTGTCGAGGGTCTGCTGTTCGACACGTCGGATTTCAGGAAGGGGAAATTGAAGTTGCTGCAACCGGCGGACGGGAATGGCCGCTCGAGCGCGAGGTGAGCCCTGCAGCCAACGCTGAACGGTACGGCGAGTCACCCCGAATGCCGCTGCGACATAGTCGATATCGACACCACCGTTGACCAAGGGGCCGTAGCACGCGGTGAATGCGACCTCGAGCTGTCGTTTGGTCCACCGCGGCCGCTTCGGGTTCATGTCGCTCTAATGGAGTGGTCCGAGAAAGACGCCGTATCCCATTTTGGCCTGCACAGCCATGCTGACGAGGATCAGACCCGCCAACGCAGAAACGACGCGGGTCTTCCACTGCTGAGACTTGGTCTCGAACATGTCTTTCTGATCCCTCCTGCAGAGCGCTGCCGTGCGCGATTCCACCGATACCGTAGCGGTTGCACCGGACACTCCGAACACCTGAACTCGCAGACTCTTATGGTCAGACCGGGTCGATGGAGATGTTGTCGATGCTCTCGAAGGTCCATCCGTCGACGTACCGATCGCTGGCGTAGCCGCTGAGCCACTTCGAGAGCGCTTTGTCGCCGCCGCGTTCGTACGCCGACCACATCGACTCGACATCGGATGGCGACATACCACTCTGATCCGGGGGGATCTGGATGGAACGATTGCGAATGTAGAACCCTCCCCCACCGGCGACGCCTTGTCGGCCCTTGATCTGTACGCGCGCACCGTATTTGGCGATCGACTTGCCCTGTTTGCTCTCTCGGACAGCTTTGATGGCGGCGCGCCGGCCCTGTTGCGTCGTCGCTGCCTGCCGCGACTTGGTGGTGAGCTTGCTCAGAGTCTCGGCCTTCGGCTTCGAGATTCGCTGGCGTCCCTCGGCGGCAACCCAGCGTTCCACCGTACGACGTGAGACTCCGAGATCGCGCGCAGCTGCGGCAGTGTTCACCCCGCCCCGAGTGCCCGGGCCGTACGCGGCGAGGAGCATCCCACGCATGTCAGGGGTGGTGCCGGCCTTGCCGGAGACATCGGCACCACGCCTGCCCGTCAAGCCCTGGAACAGTGAGCTGCGTCGGCGTTCGTCTGCTTCCAGGTTCTCTTTGAAGCCAGCATGCTTGCGCCCGGCCATTGGCTATTCCCCCTTGCCTGTCGTGGCATCCCAGTTCATCGTCAGCGCTTCCTTGCCCTTGTAGCGGCCACCGACGAGGAACTCGAGATGATCGCCGAGTCGAGCGGAGCCCTCCCACTTGTATTGGCCGAACCCTCGACCGAGCTGCTTGTCCTCCCCAGGCCAGGACGCGATCGGATCCGGATCGTTGCTGGTGTAGAGAACCGTGTCGTTCGTGATGGCCACCGGCCACCGGTCGGAGACGGTGCCGATCTTGACGATGCGACGAGTGATGTTCGCCCGCGCTTTGGCGATGATGTGATGGCGTCGCTCAGGCGAGAAACCTGCTCGTCCGGTCATATGAACCGAGGACCCCATCTGGCCGATCGTGCGCGTGTAGACGCCCTTGAGCAGATCTCTGGCCAACTGAGCGTCGACGTCGTCGACGTCCAAAGCTGTTCGTGCGTCCCGGATTCGCTCGTACCACGGATCGAGTACTCGGCCATGTTCGTTCCACACGTAGGCCTCGACAGGTTCGAGCTCGTAGCCGAGTTCTCCGGCGACCTGCAGACTCGGTGTGGTCACCCACAGCAGGCCCGGCCGGCCGCCGAGAGGCATCAATGGATGTGGGATGCGCCAGTCCCCTGCCTCGGGAACCTCTACCCGCCAATAGCCCGGCAGCTTCTTGTCGAACGCTCGCCCGTCTGGATGATGAGTGGCCGATCCGATCGGCATCTCCAAACCGGCGATTCCCGCAGCATGCGAGCCTCCTCGGTCGTACGCGTGGACGTAGATCATCGATGTCTCGTCGCTGGTCGGTTTGCGGGACCATGCGTAATCGTCCTCGAGGGAGCTGATGGTGGCCGGGCCGACGGGAGTCTGTGCCCCGAACATCCGCTCGCGGTCCTTGAATCGAGTCGAGATCATCAGGTCGAAACCTGTGGACTGCGGGGTGATCACCCACGGCATCTTCAACGCGCTGGCGAACAGCGACAATCGACGCGCGAGTTTGCTCGGGGACGGTCGGTCTCCGAGAATAGGGATATCGCGTGGATCGGCGTTCATGCCGGCAGCCAGGACGACCCACACACCGCGGTGCTCGCCCTGGGTGCGCCACACACGGGTCCACGCACCGAGCCGGTCACCGGGCTTGCCCAGGGTCCAACCGTCGGCGATTGCATCTGTGACGAACGCTGTGCCGGCAGTGGCCTCGCCGACGTCTTTGCGTCGCTGCGACGGATCGTCGCTCAGCGTGCTCAGATCCACCCCGAACTTCTCGGTCATCGCCGCGGTCACCCAGATCTGTCCCGGTTCGCTCTGCCACGACGAAGTCTGAGTGCCCAGACGCAGCTCCTGCACCAGCGCGGCGACATGACCGACGTGAGAGATGTTCTGTGGCAAATTGATTCGACTTCCGTCGGGCATCCAAATGCCATCGACGTCCAGGACGGCGGCAGGGGCAGCGAACGGGTTGGCCGCGGTCTTCGCGGGAGCTGAACGCCGAGGCTGCGTGGTCTCGAGCGGCGCACTGGGTTGCGCAACCGTAGGAGCACTCGACTCGGCGGCCTCGGAAGCAGCTCGACGAGCAGGTTCGTTCGACGGCCGCGGGCCAGTGGAGGCGGGTGCAGGCGGCTTCGCTGCGGCTGCGGTATCGGCAACCAGTGCAGCGCGGGAGGCAGCTGTGCTTCCGAACCAGCACTGCGCGTGCAGAACGTGGCCATCGAAGCGAAGGCCCGAGCCCACTCCGCACTTCACGCACGGGACGCTCGGCGAAATATGTTCTGCCACAGCGATATGGCCCTCGGCATCGGGGTAGCTTCCCACTGGAATGTCCTCCTGTTCGGAGTTGTCAGACGTAGCTTCCGC
Organism: Rhodococcoides fascians NBRC 12155 = LMG 3623; assembly: GCF_001894785.1. Classification (GTDB taxonomy): domain Bacteria; phylum Actinomycetota; class Actinomycetes; order Mycobacteriales; family Mycobacteriaceae; genus Rhodococcoides; species Rhodococcoides fascians. The sequence continues at coordinate 110,293 of NZ_BCWW01000017.1, read as the reverse complement.
GTCGTTGGCACGAGAGCTGCCCGTCGTCGATGAGGTGTCGCTGTTCGATACCGAGAACAACGTCGCGAGGTCGGCCACTGCGGAGGTCGAACCCGGAACGTCGCTCGGTGTCGTACCGTCCGGTGCATCGTCGGGTCCGCCATCAGCGTCGAAGATGCCGATCTGACCGTCGTCGGGGCCGTCGCCGAGGATCGCCCACAGACGGAGAGCGGTCATCCGCTGCCGCCGTTCCTCACAATGGATGGTGCGTTGGACGGTGTAACGGGGTGTCTTGCCTGCGCGTTCCTCGGCGATCAGAACTCCCTCGTCGTAGAGGGCCCGCAGCGCCGTGCCTCGATCGATCTGTGGAGCATCGGACATCGTCGATGCCGCGGCTTTCAGAACCTGTTCGAGGGCAGTCGATTCGATCAACAGCTGCGCTTCACCGTCGCGTGGTCCGGGGTCGGTGAGCACGTACCCCAACCGGATCCCGCGTGCGTCTTCGCGGTACTTCTTGACGTCCTGATAGTCCGAGACCAACGTCCGTCGCCACCCCAACCGGCCGGCGAGCGGGCGGTCGGGTGCTTCACCGGTACGAACGTCGTCGACGTAGGCCAACCCGGTACGCAGTGCGTGCGCAAGGAGCTCGCGCACCCGCGCCCCGGTACGTGAAGGCAGATCGGGATCGGCCGCAGCGACGACCGCGTCGTGCAATCCGCCGTCGACGACGTCGAGAACTTGCTCGACCTCATCGGCATCGAGCGCGCCGACATCGAGCAGAAAAGCGGTGAACGCCTGCCACCCTGCCCACACTGCACCGACCGCTTCGGCCTGGCGCACGGTCTCACCCTGCTCACGTAAGCCCTCGGCGTAGTGCGCGCCCTCGTTGAAGACCTTTTCCCGCAGTTCCTCGAGGCGGGGGCACAACCACTGCAGGAACGAGGCCATCAGCAGGGCGCGTCCATGTCGAGACTGCTCACTGTCGAGTCGAATCAGCTCGTCGAGTTCGATCTCGTCGGACTGCAACGGCACCACCAACATGCGCTGAGCGCCGGACCCTGGTCGAGGCATGACCTCGGAGGTCACCATCGCGGACGATCGGGGGGCGGTGCCGTCGAGGATGCTCAACCCGTCGCGACTGGAACGGCTCCGTTGTTCGCCGTTGTGGACCATGCGCGCGAACTCTTCGAGCGCTTTCTGTGCAGCCCCCCAGTCTCGTGTGGGAGCGACATCATCGGCCCAGTACAGCGCATCTTTCGACGAATTCAGTTTGATGCGAAGCGCATTGAGAGTGTCACCGTTACCTGACATCGACGATGCCGGCCGCCGACGATCCCACAGCTCACCGAAGTGATGCATCGCGATCGACGCGATCGAGGTCTTGTACGAACCGGGCGAACCAATGAGCGAAAGAACCCAGGGGTTGGGTCCCAAGGCCGCGCGAAAGACGTGCCCGAGCAACGGAGCAGCGATTCGCACCGGCAGACGCGTCAGCATCGATCCCGAATCGACCATGAAGGCATCACGCAATCGAGGTGCATCGGCGATCGGGCACGGCAGGTCGTAACGCGAGAGCGGTCCACTGAGCAGAACCGGCGCAACACGGGCACCGGCAGCACTGATAGCGCCACCCGCGTGCACGTAGAACCACTCGTCGTTTCGGTCCTTACGCCAACCGGTGGAACGGAATCGAACCGTCCGGGCAATCGTCACTCCACCCGCCACTTTCAGGGCGTCGCGAAGTTTGGCGATTCCAGAGGGTTTGGAGTCGTACGTCGGCGGCCCGGGAAGAGAATCCGCCCAGGTGCAGTCCCGATAGTCCTGTGCGTCCACCCGCATACGCATGAACTCGCCCGTATCGGGATGGGTGTACCCGATGACGACAGCGGAAAGCTGTTCGGGCGACGGCGGATTGGCTTCCCGCTGCCCGACGATATCTTCGCGTCCGAGCAGGGTCGGTGCGTCGACGTCGAGGCCGTCGTCCTGCGATTCGAGGTATTCCATCTCCACGATCCGAGCATCGATGCTGAGCACCATTTTGGCGGTCTGCTCGCCATCTCGGTTGGTGACGATTTCGACGAGGCTTCCCTCTACGACCCGATACGTCGGTGCAGATATCTGAGCGCCGCGGGTGGCCGCCCCGACCAGGTGCAGTCGGGGTCCGTCAGGGAGCGGATGTGTCGATTCACCGGCGTCGATGTGGCTGGATCCGGTCGCCGGCGGCACCGCGTCGTGCTCGTCCTCGTCGTGCAGCAGCGGTGGAATCGGAGTGCGCGAAATATCGTGTGCGGCACGGGCAGCCGTGCGGGCAGTACGCCACACAGCGGTAGCGGCATCGACCGCTTCTTGCGACCACTTCGTGCCCTCAGCGGCAGCGAAACTACGCACCGCATCGACGGCTTCGCTCAACGGCTCGAACAGGCGCTCCGCCTCGACGGCCCAGCGCCCAGCGAGGCGGATCTCGTCTGCGCACTCATCCTGGTGACCTGATACTCGCCCGCGCTCGGCACGCGCAGCCGCTTCCTGAGCCGCCTTTTCGACCTCGGCGGCCTTGCCGCGCAGCTTGGCCAGCGCAGCATGTGCCGCAACCTCACCGACATGGACGGGAATCAACCCGTTCCACATATCGTCCGGATCCCACAGCTGGGCCTCGACGTGATCTGTGAAGTCTGATTTGTCATCTGTTGTGCCGGGTAGCAGCAGTTGTACCTCGGCATCAACTGCGCCGAGCAGCGACGCCAGTTCGATGCCGCGCTCGTATCCTGCGGCGTCACGATCGAGCACAACGCGCACTGCGGCACCGGCGAACACCTCGGCGAGCTGTGGCGGAAAGTTCAGGCCACCCTGGGCATTCGTGGTCGCGCACAGACCGAGACGCATCGCGGTCTCGACATCCTTTTCGCCCTCGAGCAGCCACACCGGCTGGCCGGCCGACAGCGCCGCTTGCAGCTGCGGCATCGCGAACAGGACCGGAGTGAACACCGCAGGCTTACGTTTGACGTACGTGCGATTCGGACCGACGAACAACTGCCGGAATCGTTTGTGTTTGACGCCGCACGAGGTGCACTCCTCGCGGATGACCTCCTGCACCAATACGCTGTCGGCATCGGTGTAGGGATAGCGCGCAACTTCCGACCAAGAGTGCTCGACCTCGGGCTCCGGCATCGGACCGGCAATCCGAGCAGGCAGACGCCCCAGACGCCCACGTCGTTTGCCCGCTGCCCGTTGCTGCGGGGATCTACCGACACGCGGTGCGCTCGGATCCCGACTCGGCAAGGGTTCGTCGAACAGATCGGACACACCGATATCGAGACGCTCGGCGATTTCTGCGGCCGTCGCTGAGCAGCCATGGCACCGCAGCAGCACCATTCCAGAACCGTGGTGGCCCGGAGTCCAGGTGACAGACAGCGAAGCGTGACGGTCGTCGTGAACGGGGCATCTCGCCTGAAACTGGGTACTCGATGTGGCTTTGAAGCCGCCGAGCTGCTCGAGGCGTGGACGGATGTTGTCCATCGACCACATGTGGCCGCGGTTGGGAGTCGGTGACGTCACGACTCACCGCCGACACGTAGATGTACGACGCGCGCTGGGTTCGGAGCGCAAATCACGGCGAGGCAGGGGTACTGAGCTATGATGTCAATACACCTCCTGTCGTGTTCGTGGTTGTTCCCGGTGGGTGGTTGGAGCGGAGCGATTCGCTCACTTGTGAATCCGGAAGACCCCCCTTCTCGCCGCCAAGCACGAGGGGGGTTTTTCACTGTCTAGGGGTAGGTCATCACGCGCCCAGCTTGTACTGTGCGGGATCGATTCGATCTTGGATGTAATGCGGCATGGGTAGATCATGGTGCAGCGCCATGACATAGACGTAGTAGTCGCTGAGGTCGAGGCCAAGGGCGTCGGCCTCGTTTTTGTAATGCGCATACTGCGTGTCGGGCGTGCGCACCATTGCGGGTATGCGAGGGCCCTTCGACTCTCTCCCAGGTTTGCTTCCAGCCATGCGATCACATTAAACGGATTCGGTAACAGAAACAGGGAGGCCGCGACATCCGGTGTGTCGCCTGCCTGTCGTGCCACGTTCACATGTTCCTCCGCACCTCGTCCGTACCCGCCCTCGCACCACACATGACAGGTAGATCCGTCTCGATCTACCTCTGTGACAGAAGTGGCGAAATCTCTCGACATTGTCTCTGCGGCACCGGACACGACGAACACCCCAGCTCGTCGAACCGACCCGCTGCGCAAGCCCCTTCATCGATATACGCGTGACCTTGGCTCTTTTATGTGGGGAGCATGGGGAGCATGGAGATAAGGGCAGCTCAAAGGCAAAAAAACGCTCCCCACCGGAGTGGGGAGCATGGTGGGGAGCACGGTGGGGAGCCAGGAGCAAGACGCTCTGGCCCGGCGGATCAAGAGATCAGATAGTCCTCAACGACCGCAGCAATCAGCGCGCTTCGTGAGGGGATGAGCGGACTTGCTTCTACCTGCTCGTCTATCCATCGGGTCTGGGCTACCCACAGATGTGGACGCACCTCCACTCCCCCGCTCGCGACCTTCGGGCGGGCCAGACGCGGCATGCCACCGCGTGGCGATTCGACGGCGCGAGGGGCGAAGAGGCGAACCAAGGTTTCCGGGGTGTGCGCGGCGAAGGCATCCTCGACGATCTCGCCGTAGGACTTCTTCTCCCGCTGAGATCGCGTCTTCCAGGCCTCTTTGACCGTCGCGGGAACGTAGACCGCGATCGGGCGCACATCTTCATCACCGACAATCGCAGCCAACGGCTCCGCTGTAGCGGTGTCGGCCCCGGTTTCGGGTGTGGTGGCTACGTCCTCGGTTGCGGCAGTGCTGCCCCCGGAGGGCGAGGCAGATGTAGCAACCTCGGTCGGAGGCTCTGGTGCAGGTGCTGCAGGAGCATCCGGTGCAGATGTCACGTCCGGAGCCTGTACGTGCGGCTCGTCGACGGCTCTTTCGGCAGCCACGTCGGTCGAGCGTGGTTCCACTGCGGCAGGCCTGGCGAGGGAACCCGTTCCATTGCGAGGGAAAATGTTGGCGAGGCCAGATCCACGGGGAGCGGGCTTGTCGAATTGGTCCGCCAGGCTGGGTCGCTTCTTGCGATCAGTGGTGCTCATGCGGGTGCTACCTCTTCTGCGTGATCGGCTTCGGCAGCAAGCTCGGCCAAGCGTTGCAAGACCTCAGCTGCTAGGGCCTCGTAGTCATCCGCCAACCCGGTTGCATCCCGAGAGAGCAGAAGGCTGGGTGGTTTCACCTTGTCCCTCAGCGCTTTCAACCGAGCCTTCTTTGCGCTAGCAGTAGCGCCTTCGAGTTCGTGAGCTAGGAGCCCATGCCGCCGCGCGTCGGCAGCGGCGCTCTCCATGTAGCGGATTGTCGTGCCGAAGATGGGGGCAATGGTGTCAGGAATGGCTTGCGTAATACTTTCCCTCACCTGGTCCTGGAGCCGTTGTGACCTACTGCCGACCGCAAACAGAAGCATGCCAGCCAATCTCAGTTGCGGATTGTGCTCCCGGGCACGCGCGAAGCGCTCGGCGACGCGGTCGAGGCCGTCGAGGCTGCCATCGTCGGCGCGAGTAGGGATGAGAACGGACGACGTGCAGTACAGCACCGCATCACCGATGATCACGTCGCCTGGCGGGGTATCGAAGAGAACAATGTCGTAGTCGGGAACGATCGGGGCAAGGACTTTGTGGAGGATCTGCCCCAGCGATTCGCCCCCGCGGCTGAGCCTGGAGAGCATCATGCCAGCAACGTCGACGAGCGCAGGACCAGCGGGAATGACGTCTAGACCGGGTCGGACGTCTTTGATGATCGGGGGTTGTCCGCCTGACATCAACGACATCAGAAGTTCTTCACCGGACTGCTTTTCGTAACCGAAATCGCGGGCCAGGTTGCCCTGAGGGTCGAACTCCCCGACGAGAACACGGTAGCCGGCAGCGGCGAACAGGCCTGCGAGGTTGGCAACAACCGTCGTCTTGCCCACTCCCCCTTTACCTTGGGTGACTGCGAGGGAATTTGATATTGCCATCGATAGAACCTTCCTTCCAGAGTCCTGGATCCGCGTGCATCTATTCGAGCGCTGCCGTGGAGAAGCGTGACCGGGAGGCGTTCACGGTGCCGAATCGGTACGTGCGAGCGGCTCGACTTGTCCCGCACGCTCTTGTGCGGGCGGATGCGCAGGTTGTCGTGCGTGGTTGTGTGCGCGAGAGTACGCCCAGTCACGCACGTCAGTCAACACGGTCTAAGTCGCGTAACACCATGCGTATCAATGCTCGCACTCTTACGCGGCAAAACACGCGCAATAAAACATGTAGTGCTGCGCCCTAGTAACAGCGTACCAATACGCACGTTAAGTCGCATATCAACACCCTTGTTAACACGTGAAGAAACACGGGCATTGATGTGCTGACCAAAACGGTATTTAACCCGCGTGTTGACGTGCGGAGTTCTACCCGGTATTGCATGCGTAGTATTACGCGTATTAACCAACGGTGTAACAAGCGTATTTGTACGCCCTCAAACACGCGGTTTAGTACGCGATGAAACCAACGCTTTACTGTGCGAGGAGTACTACGAAGTGCTACGCCCATTGTGTTGGGATGATTGCCCGGTAGACGGTAACGGAGGTAGGGGAGCAGAGCACTGGGATGATGAACGGGATCGAGAGTGGGTAGTTATGTCGGATCAACAAAGCGTCGATATGTGCGAATCAGCGTGCGATTCGAGCTGCGATCATGGCCGCGACTCCCAATCCGCAGGCTCTGCTGGCTTCGCGAAGGCTCAAGCGAAGTGTTGAGGGGAGAGGTATCGGTAGGGGAGTGCGAGGATTGCTACGTAGTTCGACGCGAGCCTGGCACGAATTTCACATAAGACGCCAGGTCAACGGGGGACTGTTCGCGTTCCAATCAGCGTAGATCCGAATAGCTCTGACGCAGTCGGCGGCGGGGATCGCCAGGCTCTCCGCGGGTCGTTCGCTGTTCGGCTATCCGTTGTTCCAGACCGATCTTCGACGCCATTTGGGTGGCCCACAGCAGGGTGGCGTCAGGGACTGATTCTGAGAGTTCAACGGTGAGATCTACAAGGGTGTCTTCGAGCAGTGTCTCGGCGGCTCGGTAGAGGCTCCACAGGTGGCTCAATTCCCAACTAAGAATGAGGGGATTTCCGAACATCATGCGCTCACAGGAACGTTGAATGCGCCGGACTTGAGGGTTGCTCAGAGCTGTCGGATCGTGCGGGTCGGCCCAGGTCGCAAGGTAGCTGCTCTGCTCGCATGTCCACGGCAACAGCAGGAGCGCATCAGTCGCGAAAGTCCAGCTCTGCGTGTCGAGAACGTGTTGTGACTGTTTGAGGGCGCGGCCCAGGGCTCGCTGGCAGGTCGTGGTGTAGTCGGCGAGCGCTAGCCGACATCGCTCCAGTTGTGCCAGGTCGTGCACTGTGTGGAACTGGTCCTGTCCACGAGTGAATTCGGTGGCAACGAGCGCGGCCTCGGTGTCCCACCAGCGAAACTGGGACTGACGATGGAACTCGCGGTGCCATCGTAGGTCGTCGAGCGTTCGGGCTGCGACGCCGCTGCCTGGCGCGGTGGCGGTGTCGGAGAAGCTCATCGTTCAATGGTTGCAGGTAAATGGTGGTGTGTCACCACCCCTCTGGCATCAGTTCTATGACTGTGCCCACGGCCGAAGAGGTAGATGTGGTGGTTTTCCTGGTGAGCTCTGCATGGCGATCGGTTCAAGATCGTCGGTGAACGACGCTGCGTTGAAGAAACATTGGCGGCAGATTGTGGACACACATGAAAGCCATCAAATCAAATAGCACTGAGTCACGAGAACCACATCAGTCCGACATGAGTGTCAAACGATAACAAAATCGTGTTGTGATCACGTGGCAGTGATCATAATCCAACTTGTCTTGGAGTCAAGAGGCAGCGCCGAGTGCAGTTCGGTTGAGAGTCAGTCAACGGCCCGTAGAAGTTGCAGAGGACATTGCTTGCGGCACGGACCGTCAGGGGTCGGTGCCGCGCCGCGTTTGCTTCGGAACTGAACGAGTGCGCGATCGACTACCTTGTTACTGAAATGTTATGTACCGCGTGTTGATCACCACTGTTGTTGAGGTGGAGATAGCCTTTGTCCTGGTGGGGAGGGGATGGGGTCCTCTTGCGGGACGAACACGGGGTTCGTTTTGCAGGGTTCGGTTCGGATCGACGCTGTTCGCGGTGTCCGGGAGACCCGGTATATCTCGTACGTCGCACTCAAGCCTGCGACTCAGGTACACGGGGACATCGGAAGGATCGTGAGTGAGGACCGACAGCGCTGAGAGTGCGAACGTGCCGACATCTCCGCCTGCGCGACAGTCGCTCGGGGCAGCCTTCATGCCACCGCCGCCGGCCGGATCGATAAGTGCTATGTCAGCGGAGGTGGTGCAGTTGAGTTCAAACGAGGAGGAGACATCCTCTGGTGCAGCTGAATTGGGGCACGACGACACGATTGTGCCGTCGACGGTTCATCTTGCTGTCGGGGTTGCACACGGTCTGGCGAAGGAGAGCAAACGGACAGGGAGAACCCACGGCGAGGTGGTCATCACTGCTATCGAGGATGTCCACAGCGATCTCGAAAGCCTTCTGTTTCCGGGAGGCAAGGTCGGCGGAGGTCTGTTCCGCGCCAGGGGAGTAGGTGGGAAGCCGTCTGAGGGTAAGGCGGAGAAGAAGGGAGTCACGGTCGGGTTGTACGCCGATGACTGGGTGATCATCGATCAACTGAAAGACCAGTTCAAGGCCCGTTCCCGCAGCCACCTCATCGGAACTGCCCTCAAAGCACATCTCGGCCTCGACGCCACGACACAAACGGAAAGTGACTGAGCTATGCCCATGTTCGGCAATCTCAAAGAAAAGACATCGACCGCCACAGTGGGGGAGCCGCGCAGCGCAAGAGAGGCATCTCCTAAGCCGGGCCATGACTTCACCGAAGTCGTATCCACCACCAAAGTGCGCCGTCGACGGTCGTACTGGATCGCGGGAGTCGCCTTGATGACCGTCGCAATCGTAGGAGCGGTCTTTTTGGTGAACGCCATGCGCGCCACCACGACAATTCTGGTGCTCGCCCGCGACGTGCCACAGGGGGAGACGATCACCACCGACGACCTCAAAACCGCAGAGGTCAACAGCGATGCGACCATCGCGACCGTTCCTGCCACAGACAAAGCATCGGTCGTGGGCCAGAGCGCAGCAGTTCCGCTCCTGAGCGGATCGGCACTGAACCCATCGTCGTTCACCAACGCCGTAATCCCCAGCGGGGACAACACTTTGGTCGGCATCACCGTCGCAATCGGCAAACTTCCCGCAGAGCCACTGCTCGCAGGCGACAACGTCCGGATCGTCGACACTCCCCGAGATCAAGACGATTCCCCGGTGCAGGGTCCGGTCACCGCGAACGCACAGGTCGTTGCCGTGAAGGACATCCCCGAGACCGGACAGACGACAGTGGACGTTCTGGTCAAGAAAGACGAGGCCAGCTGGATCGCCGCCCGAGCCGCCACCAACCGCGTCGCCATCGTCCTCGACTCCCGGGAGCGCTGAGCCATGCTCGTCACCCTGACCTCGATCTCCGGCTCGCCAGGCGTCTCGACGACCGGCCTGGGCATCGCTCTCACCGCAGACTCCCGCAAGCTGCTGTACATCGAGGCCGATCCGATCGGATCGTCCCCGACGCTGGCCGGGTACTTTCACGCGCGCCGCCGGCACGACCGATCGATCATCCAACTGGTCGAGCCGAACAGGCACGGCCGAATAGGCCCAGCCTTCCAGCACCAAATAGTTAGAATCGGGCCGTTCGATCCAGAGGAGCCGACCAAGGCGCAAGGATGGTTCGTCCCCGGCCTGGTCAATGCAGCTCAAACGGAATCGATGAAGTCGACGTGGGGCCCGTTGGGGGCACATCTGGCGTTGTTGTCGAAACAGGGCGGCGGTGACCTGCTCGTCGACGCCGGTCGCCTCAATCTACGGTCCGGACATCAAGACCTGATCCGTCACAGTGACGTTATCGCCATAATGCTCAGACCGACCAGGACCGCAGTGGCAGCGGTTCGTGCTGGCTTGGGCCCACTACAGCAGCATCTGGAGAATACGAAGTCGCCGGCCAGCATCGGCCTCATTGTCAGGGGTACCGAGCCCTACAGCGCAGCCGAGACCGCCGCGGCGACCGGCCTCGACGTCATCGCAGTCCTTCCCGAATCACCGGTACACGCGCAAGTTTTTTCCGAAGGTGCCTCGCTCAGTAATTGGCGGCGACGTCGATCAAGCTATCTACGCGCAATCGACGGAACCTGGCAAAAGATCGAGCGCTTCCACGAAACGCACCAGCCCGTATGGATCGCCAACTCGCCATACAGCTCACAGCCCGCGTAACGAGCCGACAAGGCCAAAGGGAGAACACCCGCATGACCAACAACGCCCCCGACTTCGACTACGACGAGCGACCAGCCCTACCCGACCTACCGATGTTTGCCGCCGATCCGATCATCCTCGACGATGGCGACAACGAGATAACTCGTTACAGGAGCGGGCAATACGGCTCCTCATCTGCAGGTCTGCTCGCCGCAGCCGGCAAGGACGGTCGCCACTCCCACCCGGAACCCGAGCGACTCGAGACGGTCCCGTTCACATCGCCATCACCATTTCCAGCTGAGCGGTCGGACGTCGCGAGGACCAACCACCAATTGGTCAAGCAACTGACCAAAGAAGCATCCGAAATCCTCTCTCTCCGTAAGACCCAACGAGCAGATCAGGCCCTCAACCCTGAGCTGGGCGTCACTGCCATGACCCCGGACGAGGAGCGTGAGTCGGGCAGGCAGATCGTCATAGATCTCGTCAGCAAAGAAGTGCAGTCCGCGATCGACACCGGTCACGAACAGCTGAGCGTCCAAGAGGAACAGACGCTGGTCAAAGCGGTCTTCGACACGCTGTTCGGACTCGGCCCACTTCAGCCGCTCGTCGACGACCCGAACGTCGAGAACATCCTCATCAACGGCGACAGCGTCATTGTGATGTACCCCGACGGGAGTCTGCAGGCACGACCGCCGATCGCGGACAGCGACGAAGAGCTCTACGACTGGCTCACCAACCTCGCGCAGCGCGCACCCGGTGGTGGACGACCGTTCTCGCAGGTCAACCCCAACCTCCGCCTCAATCTGCCCGGCGACATCCGCTTGTCCGCGATGGGCTACTCGGTCCGCCATCCCAGTATCGCCATCCGCATGCACCGCCACAAGGATGTGACCATCGACAAGATGGTCGAAATGGGTGTTATGCCCCAACTGTTGTCCGAGATCCTCAGCGCCGCAGTCATCGGTGGTGCCTCCATCGTGATCTCCGGGCCCATGGGATCAGGTAAAACAACCAACCTTCGTGCGCTCGCCAACTGCCTTCCCCTGCAAACACGGATCGGCACAGCAGAGACAGAGTACGAACTGTTCCTCGACAAACTCGACGGTCGCAGACCGTATGTTGTTGCAGCCGAGGCAATCACCGGCGGCGGCGAACGAAACGAGCTGACCGGAGCGCTACGCGGCGCGACGACGCTGTCCGACATCCTTTACCAGTTCGTGCGAATGCAGCTCGACCGTGTCATCGTCGGAGAGGTAGCCGGCGGCGAGATCATCGACATGTTCAAAGCAATGCAGATGGCCAAAGGCTCCCTGAGTACCACGCACGCCGAGCATGCCGCCGGCGCGATCGACCGCCTCGTCACCTGCGCCCTCGAAGCAGGAGTGCCGGTCGAGTACGCCTACCGCCAAGTGGCACACCACATCAATCTGATCATTCAGCTGCAGACGGACTACGAATTTACCGACACCGGCGAGAGGCGTCAGGTCCGATTCGTCAGCGAGGTCATCCATATCGAGGCCGGCGAAAACGCCATGCCCGCAGTAACCAAAATTTACGAAGGAAAGCCGGGCGGGACCGGCGAATACGGAACTTTGCCCCCAGCTTTGCTCCGCAAGCTCTACGCAGGCGGTTTCAGTCCGAACCAAATCCCCATCAACACGATCACAGGTGGTGGGCTCTGATGTACACGTTCACGGCCGTCGGTATCGTCCTTGTCTTTGCCGCCGGGATGTGGTTTTTTGCCAACGGAATTCGCGATCGCCGCGACCCGACTGCGCCGACACGCCACCGCACCTCACGTGCGCGGATTGCCCGGCGGACAAAATTACTCCTCGCCATCGGAACTGCCGTCGGCCTTGCTGCATGGCTCCTCAGTGGATGGTTCGTACTCTTCCCCATCATTCCGATCGCAGCAGTAGGCGTCCCCTACCTACTCGGATCGTCAGCCGCCGCCGACGACATCGAACGCCTCAATGCCCTCGAAGAATGGGTGCGCAACCTGACTGGAGTGCTCGCAGCAGGATCCGGCCTCGAACAGGCCATCATCGCAACGCACAGGGGAATGCCTCAAGCATTGCGTCCGGAAATTACGAGCCTCATCACGCGCCTGCGTGGCAATGTGTCGATCGACGAAGCGTTGCTTCGGTTCGCAGACGATCTCGACGATTCCACCGGCGACTACGTGGTCGGTGCACTGCGGCAGGCAGCTCGCCTGCGCGGCTCCGGACTCACCGCAGCCTTGAAGCGACTTTCAGAATCGGTGGCAGAGAACGTGCGCAACCGCAGAACGGCCGAAGCGGAACGGCAAGGGCCCCGCACGACCGCTCGCGGGGTCACCGTCATCACCGTCGTTGTCATCGTTGGGTTGTTCCTGTTCACCAACTACATGGACCCGTACAAACAGCCCCTCCTCCAGCCCGTTCTGTTCCTCGAATTCATCGGTTTCGGCCTGGTGCTCGGGTGGATGAAGCGATACACCTTGCCAGTGAAATACCCCAGGTTCATCGGCACCAAGGACCGCGACGCAGCAAACACCGCACGTGAGAGGAGCGCAGTATGAACAACTTCGAGCTCTGGGCGATCGCCCTTGCCGCTCTCGCCGCTCTCGGCTTGATCCTCCTCGTTCTCCGCATACTGCCGGCCGACCCAGCACTCGGCGATGCCATGGAACGACTGTCCGGTGCAGCCCCGGACCCGTACACCGTCGACACCCGCGGCGGTGACGACCTCACCGGTTCGGATGCCCTGTCCTACAAGGTCGGTGCCCGCTTCTACCCGCGGCTGCGATCGCAGGCGTGGTTCAGGATCCCGACCGCGGACCTGGCGATCCTCCGAGAAACTCCACAAAAGTTCATCGGAGACAAAATCCTTTCCGCTGCAATAGGTCTGATCATCGCGCCGATTTCGATCGCACTCCTGGCGCTGTTCGGCATGGCAGTGCCCCTGACTTTTCCCGTAGCCGGTTCCCTCGTCCTGGCGCTGGTGGGATTCTTCGCGCCCGACGCCGACGTCAAGACTCGCGCCGCTAGTGCCCGACTCGAATTCACCCGAGCATTGGCGGCGTTCATCGACTTCGTTTCGTTGAACCGAAGTGGCGGCGTCGCTGCATTCCAAAGTCTCGAACGCGCTGCCGCAGTGGGCGATAGCTGGGTGTTTCTACGTCTGGATGCCGAGCTTCAGAAAGCGTCCCTCGCCGGACAGGCACCATGGGCTGCTCTGTCCAATCTTGCAGCCGAACTGGCGCTGCCGGAGTTGGGAGATCTCGCGGACATCATGACCTATACCGGCGACCAGGGAGCGAGCGTGGCCGACACTCTTGCCGCGCGGGCCGGAGCGCTCCGCAGTGCCCTGCTCTCGAAAGAACAAGGCGAAGCAGGAGCCAAAACGAAGAAGATGGACGCACCTCTCGGCACCTTGGCCGTGCTGTTCATGATCATGCTGATCGTGCCGGCCGGAGTGAACATCATGGGCGGCGTCTAGACCGAACAACCCGAATGCGTTGTCATTCAACGATCAACTACCAAGTTTGAGCTGTGCAAACACCGATCCGTGCACTTCACCTGCTCGAAGTGTCCGGTCTTGGCGATAGTCTGACCGGCATCCAGAACCGTCATAACCAGGGCTTTTACATATCGAAGGGAAACGTCACATGGCAGCATCGCGCACAATCGCAAACCGGATCGCAGCAACCACCGCAACACTGTTCGCATTGGCACTGTTCTCCTATACCCGGATGACCGAGCGCGCCGGCGGACGCAAAAGCGACAAGGGCTACAGCATGGAGACCGTCGTCATCACCGCCGGCCTCGTCATCCTCGCCATCGCTATCGTCGCCGGAATCACCGTGGTTGCACAGCGCTACCTCAACCGAATCCAGTAACCCCACCACTCGCCCAACGAGACAGGGGAGGACCAGCGTTGCTCACCGACACACATGTACCACTACGCGAATGGCTCACCCGCATACGTCGAGACGACCGCGGCGCAGCCCTCGAAACAGTCGTGGTATTCGGCGTCGTCCTACTGCTCTTCCTCATCGCAATCCAGGCAGCTCTCTACGCTCACGCACGGACCGTAGCGATTTCGACCGGTGAAGAAGCTCTACGACAAGCGCGATCGCAATTCGGCAGCGCTGCGGCCGGAACAGCGGCGGGCTACGCCTTCGCATCCACCGCCGGCCCGACGACCCTTCGAGCACCCGTCATTGTCGTCAACCGAGGCTTGCGAGAAGCAACTGTCCAGATCACCGGACAACCCATCCGCCTCATCCCCTTCTTCTCCCTCGACATCAATGTCAGCGAGACGCTTCCCGTTGAACGAGTCACTGCCCCAGGAACCAGATGAACACCGCGAACAAACTGCGCCAGCTGGCAGCCGCAGCCAGAGCCGACGACCGAGGATCGGCCCTGCAGACTGTCATCGTCGCCCCCGCCACACTGTTCCTGATCGCACTGATCGTCACCTTCGGCGTTCTCGCGCAAGCGCACCAGAAAGTAGTCCACGCCGCGAACGAGGCCGCGCGTACCGCCTCCATCGCGCGAACGGCGTTCTCCGCAGCCCCCGATGCGCAAGCAGCCGCGCGAAACGACCTGGCAGCACGAGGGCTCACCTGTTCCGCTCTCAACGTCAACACCGACCTCGGCGGATTCAGAACTCGCCCCGGCGTCACGGCTTCCGTCTCGGCCACCGTCACGTGCGTCATCTCCCTCGACGCACTCGGATTCCCGCAAGTCATGGGCTCACGGACCATCACAGCAACCGCGACTTCACCCGTCGACACCTACCGGGAGCGCGCCTGATGACCGAAGCACTACGCCGGGCGGTGGCCGCCTGCACACGGCGAGACGCGCACAACGACGCCGGAACCATCGCCATGTGGAGCGTCATCACAGCCATGGCGTTGCTGATCATGATGGGTCTCGTCGTCGACGGCGGCGGCAAAGTTTACGCCAAGCAGCGCGCCGAGCAAGTCGCTGAAGAAGCAGCCCGCGGGGCAGGACAAGCCATCATCGAACCACTCGCAGTCCGCGGTACCAACGTCGTCGTCAACCCGCTGACAGCCCAAGCCAAAGCCACCAAATACCTTGCCGCAGCAGGAATCCCCGGCGTCGTCGTGCAGACCGGACCGACAACACTGCTGATCACCACCACAACGACCTACCAACCCCGTGTCCTCGGTTTGATCGGCGTCGGGCCACAGCAGATCATCGGAACAGCCACCGTCAACCTGAACCGCACCAACCTCGGAATCCCCGGCACACCATGACCAATCGACCGCAGAGCAGACGAGTCGCAGAACTCCACGAGAAGACGGAGGACGTGATTCGACAGCTCGCGGCGCAACGCTGCACGACCCCGGCCACCCTGCAGCCATCGGAAAGGACACCCGCATGACCACCATCCGACGGCGCTTGACTGGTTTGCTCTACCTGATCGTCCTACTCGTCCTCGTCGTCGGAATTCCGCTCGCACTGTGGACATTCCGCGGCAACCCAATACCGACGACGCTGCCCGATCTCGACCAGATCAAAACAGCTCTGACCACCCAAGACGACGGATCACTCTTCCTCGGATTCGTGACCTGGATCGGCTGGCTCGCCTGGGCCACCTTCACCTTCAGCACCGTCATCGAACTCGTCGCAGCACTACGCGGCATCAAAGCACCTCAACTCCGAGGCCTCGGCTTCCAGCAGCGAAGCGCCTCCGTTCTCATAGGCGGAGCGCTCATGCTGGTAACAGCGGGCACCGCCACAGCCCAACCCCTCACCGCCACAGCACTACCGCTCTTCGACGCCCCTGCCCACTCGGCACCGATCCAAGTAACGCAACAAAGCCAACCGCATCCAGCAGAAGCCCCCGCCCGCCCCATCAACGGGGAAACCATCACGGTGCAGCAGGGCGACAGCCTATGGAAACTCGCAGAACGCCACCTTGGCGATGGCTTTCGATACACCGAGATCAAGCAACTCAACGCCGACGTCCTGACCGTCGACGGATGGCTGCAACCAGGATGGAAACTTCAGCTCCCCGCCGCCGCACCCACAACCGTCGACGGGGCCTACACAGTTCGAGAAGGCGACAGTCTCTGGAGCATCGCCGAGCAACATCTGGGTGACGGACACCGCTACAAAGAAATCATCAACGCCGACGGAACTGCACCGTCGACAATCATCCACGTCGGCCAGCAGCTCACCGTCAACGATCAAACCGCCGAGACCGTCACGCCCGAACCGGGTCCGGTTGCTTCCCCCGACCCGGCCCCGGTTGCTGCCGCTCCTGTACCTGCTGCTGTGCCCGAACCGACCGTCGCTCCTGAACCGGCCCCGGTCGCTGCCGCTCCCGAACCGGCTCCGGCTGCCGCTCCTGAACCGGCCCCCGCAGCAGCGCCTGAACTGTCCTCCGCTGCACCTCTCCTGGGTGGCACCGACGTTCCGGAACAAGCGGAGATGGTTCCGGGCGGTGACGAACAGGCTCAGGCAGAAGCGCAGGCCGCTGCCGCCGCCGCTGCGAAGATTTTCGGCATCGAACTCAACAGCGCTTCGTCACAGCTACCTGCTCCGACAGCGGCGGCTCCTGAGCCAGCGCCTGCTCCAGCAGCCCCTGAGCAGGCAGAGGCCCCCGCCCCGTCGGCGGTTCCTGAGCCAGCGCCTGCTCCGGTGGCCGCCCCTGAGCCAGCAGAGGCTCCCGCCCCGGTGGCAGCTTCCGAACCTGCTGCTGAGTCCGCGGGCGCAGATGTTGTGGCACCCGGGCCGGCACCCGCTCAAATGCCTGCTCCAGCGCAGACGTCGTCACCCAGTCCTGCTGCAGCTCCCGCCCCGACTCAGCCAGCCACCCAGATCCCACTGAATACATCGACGACAGACCCGGTATATATCGCCGCCACTGCGCAGCCAAGCGATGTCTCCGAGGATCAGAACAGCACATTGTGGCTCGGTATCTCAGCCCTAGCGGCCATCGGACTGGCTGGGGCCTTCGGGCTGCGCCGGCACCGTCAACAGCACGATCGCCGCAGAGGCGAGACCCTCCCTCAAACCTGGGGCGCTGCAGCAGTTGTGGAAGAACAGATTCATTCTGCAGCGGACAACAACGTCCTCACGCGGCTCGACGAAGCACTGAGGACTATCGCCGAACACGCTCGGACACAGGGCAACGCACTGCCGGCATTACTCGGCGCATTCATCGGTCCCGATGCGGTGGAGCTAGTAATCCTTGATGACTCCGTACTGCCGGACCAGTGGCTCAGATCAGAGACCGGCACCTGGACCCTCCCCGCCGACGTCCGGATCGCCCCAGCACCCACCACAATCAGCCCGTACCCCACGCTCGTGACACTCGGTTCCACAGACGACCGAACCCAAGTTCTTCTCAACCTGGAAGAACTCGGCTACCTCGGCGTCTCAGCTTCACCAGAGCACGCCCGCGGCACTCTCCAGGCCCTGGCCCTCGAACTCGTCGAATCCCCGCTCGCCGACAATCTGCACCTGACGCTGATCGGTTTCGGACAGGAGCTCCCCGAACTGTTCGGCAACGGTCGAATCGAGCACACCGACCAACCAGGCGAAGTGCTGGCCAGACTCGCCCGACAAGCCGAACGTGACCAAGACACCCTCGTCGAACAACACATCGACAGCATTGCAGCGGCCCGTTCGATCTACGACACAAGCGAAATGACCGCCCCCGAAGTAGTTCTCATCGCGAGTCAGTTGACGGCCGACCAACAGCAATCACTCGATCAGATCCTGGCCGCCACACCGCGCGTGGCGTTCGCTGCCGCCAGCACCGCCAGCACCGCCAGCGAGAACACCCAGGCCGCGTGGACACTCGACATCGTCGACCGCAACACCGCAAGCCTTGTCAAACGAGACACCGACGGCGGCTTCGCATTCCAGCCAGCATTTCTCGAGCCGGACCAATATGAAGGCATTACCGCCTACCTCGCGACCGCCACACAGCCAGCTATCCCCACAGAGTCGTCCATGCACGACCCCTGGGCTGCAGCCGAAATCGACGCACACCTCACCGACGCCGAAAGCGCTGAGACCTTCCTCGACTCCGTCACCACGATCGACCCCACCGACCAGCTGCTGCTGAACGGAACTACCGCATCGGAGACCGCCCCCGACGTCACAAACGTTCCGACCTACAGCCCGGACGCCGCGCAGTGGACATCCCCAGAAGCGATCAGGTACGACGACCAGGCCCCACCCATCGCTCCTGTCGCTGGTGACGTACCGGCCCCGGGACATCTCTGGCTCCATCTTCTCGGGAAACCAGCAGTCACCACCCCGACCGGGGAGCCACCCAAGGACGGCCGTGAAGTACTCCTAACCGAGATCGCCGCTCTTCTCTCCATCCACCCGGGAATCAAACACGACTCCATCGACAAAAAGATCTGGCCTGCAGACAATTTCGACAAACTCCCTCTGGAGGATCAGCCGAAAAAGAAGGCGACACGACGCCAGAACTACCTCTCGAGACTGCGAAATTGGTTGGGAGAGACAGAGAACGGTGAGCAGGCATTTCCGAAGCACGGCGACCGCACCGGCCGCACCGGCTACCGACTGCACCCCGATGTCCGATCGGACTGGGACTACTGGCAACAACTGATCGACACCACTCCGGCCGCCGCCACCGATGCGGAATTGCGGACGGCTGCAGAACTGGTAAACGATCAACCATTCGCCGGGACACGGTCAGACCGTTACGGGTGGGCACGAAACCTACAGCAGCACATGATCTCGACCCTCGCGGATGCCCTCGAAGAGCTCGCCACCAGACAAATAAAGACCGGAGATCTTTCCGCCGCGCTCACCACCGCAAACCGCGGCGTCACCGTCGAACCGTTCCGAGAAGGTCTCTGGAGACTGGCGATCATCGCTACCCACGGGAGCGACGAGATCAGCAAGACCCAGGAGCTGATCGACCAACTGCTCGCGAACCTCGCCGACATCGATGTCGACCCAGAACCCGAAACCGACGAACTCTTGCGCGCCCTCGCGCAATTCCACAATGGCGGCAACGCCCTCTACCGGATCGGAGCAATAGCCAGTTGATAGCAGTCGCGTCAATCGAGGTGTCTGAAGTGTCCGGTAAGCACGTTACGGTCCAAACAGCCGCACCATTATCGTTATCGCAGTACAACGCACAGAACAACGTAGGGGGTCCACGATGATCAGCACACGACGTCGCACAGGCGCGGCAATCCTCGCAGTAGCAGCCGCTGCAAGCATCAGCGTCGCATGCGGGAGCGGTGACATTGAGGCGACCCCCGTAACGACCACCACGCAGCCGGTCCTCACGGGACCAGAGGGCGTCGAAAAGTCCCCGGAACAACAGGCGACCGAGCAGGCAACAGCAAAGGTGAATGAGTTCTTCGCCGTTCTCGCGAAGGTCGAGAGCGATCCTGCTGTAGACATCAACATGCTGGACTCTGTTGCGAGTGGAAAGATCCTCGATCAGTTGAAGGCAAACGTGAACCTGCGCCGATCTCAAGGAATTGTCTCCACGGGTGCTGCGACTGTCGCAGATGCATTCGTGACGGAACTGCAGGCACCAAAGGATGCTGACGGGAACCCAATTAAGGAAGAAGCGTCGGCAACATTGCGAGTCTGCATCGACAGCTCGAACTATGACCAGATCCGTCCGGACGGCACGAGTGTGCTCCCTCCTGACCGAGTCCGGCGGGAGCTGGGCAAGCCGACTCTGGAGAACG
Organism: Rhodococcoides fascians NBRC 12155 = LMG 3623; assembly: GCF_001894785.1. GTDB lineage: Bacteria > Actinomycetota > Actinomycetes > Mycobacteriales > Mycobacteriaceae > Rhodococcoides > Rhodococcoides fascians. The sequence goes on along the minus strand of NZ_BCWW01000017.1, from coordinate 90,215 downwards.
TGGCGTGGCCAGATTCATCAGGCTGGCGCATTGTTTCCGATGCAGTGACTTCTTCGGGTACCCCATGCGACGCACCATGATCGACGGTTTGGCAAGTAGGCAACTGGAATCCATAAGGGCGGTGGGTCATGCGTAAGCCGCTTGGGGTTATCGCATCAGTGCTTCTAGTTGGAGTGTTCAACGCGAACCCAGTATTTGCGCAGCCGGGGATCGGCACCGGAACTGGCGGTGCCTTCGGCGGAGGCTTGGGTGGTTCGACAGTTGTGGTCGAAGGTACGTACACGAGTGTGCCGTCAGGGGGTGGAACGACTGGATCCGCGCCAGCTGCTGTGGGCGGGGGAGGTGGTGGGAGCGCCGCGCCGTCCGGACCGCCGCTCGAGTTCGTTCCGTCGACTGACGCCGCCAATATGACGCTTGTTCGAAATGCTGATAGTGGTGCCCCGATGGCAGTGAACGTCGTTAATGATGACGGCACAACATGGTCCTGCGAAGCGGCCGGTCCGTGTGTTCAAATTCCGGACGTTGGGGTGCCGGCTACGCCTCCGGTGGTCGACGTTATGACCGTTGTCGGCCAAGCGGTTACGGCAATGCAGTTGGATCCGCCCGGAATAGGCATCACCCCGAACCCCGCAAACACAGGTGCTGTCGGCCTGGTTGGTCTACCCGGCTGGTTCTGGGTCGCTGACCCACGGGAATCGACAGTCGGCCCCGTGACCAGAACTGCAGCAGGACCGGGTGTCATAGTTTCTGCTACAGGGGTCAATACGTCCGTGGTCGTCAATTGGGGGGACGGATCCGTGCCGTCGGTGTGCCCAGGTGCGTTACTGCCCTTCACGCCGTATACCGATGTTGCACAAGGGCTTCCAAGTCCGACGTGCGGCAATATCGTTTATCACAAGACGTCCACTACCGAGCCCGGTGGGACATTCAAGGTCTCCGCGACATCGAATTGGCTCGTCACGTGGACAGCGACGACACCCAACGGGACGGTCGGTGGAGTCATACCCACGCCGCTGACTTCGCGTACTGAAGTTCGGATTGGTGAACTGCAGGTCCTGGTCACAAATTAGAGCCGTGCGCCCCCGCTCCTCGGGTGCGAAATTGAGTCACTCCAGGCTTACCGGTTTGTAGGCTGGTGGAATGCCTGAACGGTTGACTGTCAACGTCACGATGCCACCGGAATTGGCTGGGGGGCAAGTGCAGGCCTACCTGGAAGAGTTGGGGTTCGAGGTCGCCCACACGTCCGCGCCCGATGTGTGGGCGTTAACCGAGCCGGCTGCCAGCATGGACTGTGTCGATTTTATGACCGTTCGCACCCTGTCGGGTTCGGAAGCGGACGTCGATGACGAGCTCGTCGACCTCCCGCAAGACCCTTACGTCTCCAGGCTGGACCATGGGCGAGTCGTTGAGGAGCGCCTTCGCGCGATCAGACAGATGAGCGCGGGTGCGGTGGGATCGTTCCTGTACGGACTCCAGCTACCTGTCATCACCGCCAGCGATCGAGCCTTGTCCGCGGCAGTACAGGACGCGAGTAGGGAGTTGGCCGGAACTTCGGACGACGATGACGAGCATCCGTTCGACCGGCATGCTGTCCACGTTGTTCGCTATGGCAACGCCACGCACCGTCGGATCAGGTTTCCTGGTTTCGTGTTACGTCTGAATCAGGACCCCGAACTTCTCGACGACATACGACGCGGGCCGATCGACGTCGATGAGACCATTTTCGCGTCGGGATCGTCGATCCTGAGCAGTGTCTTGATTCCCGCGAGCCATCTCGGTCCGTTGTTGGCCGCACGGTCTCCATGGGTATGGGCGTTTCAAGCGAACAGGGTGTCGGGTGCGGTGATTTTCACTCTCGGCACAGATATTGTCGGGAGGTCTCCTGTTCCGTACGAAGCGCATCAGGTACTTCCCCGATCACCAGTGGGTCGCCTTCCCCAGCGGCAGGAGCCGCCGGCACCGGAGGCGTGGGGTGCGGCCGTCGCTTGGTGGGTTGCTCAGATGAACTCTGTTCTCGGGCATCTCCTGAACCCATGCCTGTTCGCAGATGCTGACGGTGACTACCTCCCCTATGCGCAGCAGAACCGGTTGATGGAATTTGCGGATCTTCTGCAACGAGTTACCTCGACGCTGCTATCGCTGCACGACGACTACGCAGCCGGAGTTCTGATGTGGTCAGCAATGGACCTGATCGAGGCGACCTGGCTTTCATGGGATCTCACGGCACTGTGCAAGCCCTCGGTTGCGGCGAAAGCGCTGCAGCAAGTTCGAGAACGTATGCCTGCTGATGTTCAGTCCGTCCTGCTTCCGTACGCGGCTTTTGGTGTGGAAGCGTTGACCGAAGTGGGGGACGGGTTCTTCATCAAGAATTACCGTAGGTCGGAGAAGGTAATTCTGAAGCTGCCCGGTGGAGCGGACAAATCCCTGTCACTCGATGACGCAGTGAGTCAGTTCATGCGTTTGCGCAGGAACACTACACACGGGTTCGACAAACCTGATCCCGTCCGTGACCGACTTTTCGCGCAACACAACGGCCGGCTGCCGGCGACACTGATGTACCTGCCGCTGCTGTACTTGATGTACATCATGTCCGATCCTGATGACCTGAGACGTCGTCTGCTCCGTCGATCCGCTCGAAGACGCAGGACGCAGTGAGAGGTGTTCACACACGTTGCCGGTGGTGTGCTGAGACAATATTGCGGTGAGTGTCATGGTGCGCCGGCTGATGGGTGCGGTGTGGCCGACGAGGTTCGGCGCAGCCGAAATTGATGTCGAAAAGGGGGCGCTAGCAGTGGAATCGAACGACCGGGGTGGGCGCGAAAATGCTTCACCGGACTCCGCTGCTGGCGAAGAGATGGCGTCCGAGCTCAACCCGGTGAGTGTCGAGCTGAATCCGGCGGCAATCGAGATGGTGCACGCGAGCATCGAACGGACGCTGGATTCTCAGGAACGCCGAGTGACGAGCATCGATCAGCGCGGGGGTGTGCTGCTGGGATTCGCGGGCATTCTGGTGGGGATCGTGTTGCGCAATCCCGCGGGGATCGGTGTGTGGGAGGTTGCGGGTGCTGCCCTGGCCGGTGCGGCGGCAATCATGGCGGCATTCGTGATTGCACCCAATACCGCGTCGGGGCTCAATCCGGAAGTGGTGTTGGAGGAGTATTCGACAGTCGATGAGACGACGGGCCGGTTCGAGATCGCGTCGACACTGGTGTCGATTTATCAGGTGACAGAGATGCGGCTTCGGAGCAAGCTGATGCGGTTGCGGATCACGACGGGTCTGTTGGCTGGATCTGTGCTGGTGTTGCTCGTGACGGCTATCATTCGGATGTAGGAGGACATCATGGCTACGGTGAACGAGCAGCAGAAACCTGATCGACCGGTGGGCTCGGCGAGCCCGGCGACGGCGTCGCGGCGTCGCAAGGTGGCCTTGCGTCCCAATCCTCGGCTGGTGGGCAACTACGAGGGCAGTTCCCGCACGATCGACGAAGTGCGACGCCAGATAGAGAAGCAGCAGGGGGCGTCGGCGTGACGGCCTCGAAAGATCAGAATCCGCCGGCGGGGTCGTCGGCTCCACGTGCCAGCGCGCGCCCTGTGGTGGTGGTCCCGACATCGGCTGCGGGTGATCGCACCATTGTTCGGGCAGCACCCAACGAGAGAGCTATCCGCAGCATCACTGCGGGGGCTGCACCTCAAAATGTGCGGTCCGCTGTCCGCCGCGAGCACTAATTTCGCGCGCACGCCTTTGCGCTGTGTCGTAGATGATCCAAAATTGGGCTAGCAGACGGTGCCAAACGTGTTCGTCCAGGTCGCCGATCTGCAGCGTCGACTGTGTCTGCTCCCGATCACGCTTGGCCGTTACCTGGGCAGCTGTGGTGATCGATGCAGCAGCGGGGGAGGGCTTACGATGCGGCCACCGACCCGCGTCGAGTGCTCGATGTAGTAGTCGAGCATCGGGTGAAACTCGGCAGGGTAATCCCTTAGCCAAAAGCTTGCACGGTGTTCGACGAATTTCGACGCAAACCCCGCGACACTCAGACAGCGGTGGTGTGGGCAACCGGACCGCATGTATGGATCTCATAGCGATACTCCATTGCCGCGTGTCCGAACGGCGAGGACCAAACGTGGCACAACCAGCCATTGCTTACGACTTTGCGACGGACTCCTGTCACGGGCGGCGAAGTAGCCCTGCAGGTGTGGAAGCGTACGCGGGGTCGTTGAACACGGCGCTGTCTTCGCCGACATGCTCCGCAACGCCAGCGGGGGGTGGCCCGAGGATTTCAGTTTTGATGCAGCCTTTGGTCGAGTCGAGCCAGGTACGGGAATCGGCCCCAAGTCGAAATGGATGGGCCATGTCGTTGGAAATGATGTTGCGCATGATGTTGTACACCGCCGAATTGGGTTGCCGGGCCAGGAGCTGATTCATCAGCGATTGCCGGGTGGGCACCAGGTATTGCGGTTTCTTTCCTGTTGGGGACATGCACTCGAGCATCACGTTGGTCGATGCAATCAACTTCACGAGCTGGATAGCCGTTGCTCGCTTTTCCTGGGCGATGGCCACATTGACGGAAAGTGCGTCGGTATAAAGCGGTATCCCCACTTTTTCGATAGGTTCGGAGCTCAGCGGCATGACTGAATAGGTCGAGGCGTCGACGTTGTCGATGAAGTGGAAGATTTCGGTCAAGCCTACGAAGGCTCGACCGATCCGCTGGTTCCATTTCGTGATTCGGTCGTAGCCCGAGTCGGGATATGTCGCCTGGGCGTACCCGGCGATGTTTCGCAGCACCTGCATGTCGGCGAGGCCTTGCTGATCGAGTCCTGGACAGGGGGGAAGGGCGGGAGTGAGCGGAAACTGGCCCGACTCCTCCATGACGGCCTGCTCGTACATGCACGCGACGGTCGTTCCCCCAGTAAAATCCAACAGCATGCCTTGACCCTGCGCGGGCCAGACTGCTTTCGGATCCCCGTCGCCGAGGATTTTGTGTAATTCTTCGACAGTCATCCCCGGCGCACCCAGTGCTGCGTCAGTGAGACGGCGAATCAAAATTTGCATGCACCCTAAATACGGTATTCCTTGATACTCCGAGGATTCCGTTTTCAGCGATGCGAGAGACCACGGGTAAAAGTCTGCGGTGCCGTCGATATCGAACTCGACACAGAACTGACGCATGTGATCAGCGAAGATGCAGTCGTAGGCAAAAACGTCCACAGTGGACGGCGGATCGCCTTTGTAACAGTCGTAGGTGTAGACGAAATTGAGAGCGACATCCGGTTGGACGCTGTGCCACGCGGCTCTGATGGTGGACTCGAACCATTTCGGTTCGGGCGTGTACGGGTACAAGGCGACGTTCAACGTGGATGCGTCGCTGGCTGGAGGTGGCTGGTTGGTGGGGCCGGAATCCTTGTTCAAACTGCGTCCGAACTCGGTACTGGTCACTGCACACTTCCCGTCATCACACTGTCTGCAGGGGAACGGCGATTGCCTCATACAGTCGCATGATTTTCCGAAAGTGGCAAGGATCACATTTACTTACCCTCGATCCACGGACTGAGGTGACCCACTGTGGTCGATGACCGAATTGTGGGTCGGGACTGGTTGGGCGTGTTTCGTCCGCTGGTCTACCCAGCATTTCCACGATTGTCGTTGCTCGGGCCGAGTCGGCGGGTCGGGTGAGGATCAGGCGGGTGTGGGTGGGCTGATGCCAATGATGTTGCGCCATAATTGAAGCCACGCATCGAGCCACGGCCAGTGTCGCGGCAGGTGCAGTGTGGGTGTGCGTTGTGGCCGCACGAAACGCGCGGCAATGTTGACGATTTGCGCCGTAGCGTTATTCCGCGAGCTTTCGCGTGACGCCCGCCGGAGACGGTTCCGGCGGCGCGCAGCAGGTTGTGGGCGATCGCTGCGCACTGCACCCAGGCAGAGCTCGCGCCAAACGATCCTGACGGCATGTGCGCGAGCGGTCCGTCGATCAGATCCGAGAACACAGTCTCGATGACCGCGTGTGCACGGTGGACGACATCTGCGGTCGTCGTCGGCAGGGTGCTGTTGGTAAAAAACGGGTGATACCGCCACACCGGAAACAATGCATCGCGGTAGCGGGCGTCTTTGACCCGCCGCACGATCAACCGTGCAGAAACAGGATACGCGGTGGAAGAGAAAGCGGTGAACGATGTTTCGGCGACCTCGGCGTCGGAGATCCAGCCGTCGGTGTCGGGGTCGCGGACCGCTCCCGGGTAGCGCACGGGCGTCCACGCGGTGTCAGGGATGGAGGCGATCGCTCGTTGGACGATTCGGTTCTTGATCAGTACGAACGAGAACTTGATGCAGGCGCGTACGACGCGGCTGTTGCCGTAGGCGGAGTCGCCGCGGACCATGATTTTCCCGCTGGCGAGACTGGATGTCGCAGCTCAGCCCTAGTCATCCGGGCGAGCACGGGTGGCCCATTCTAAGTCGACTCTCAGCCCGGTCGCCTGCCCTCCGTACGATCAAGGGGGTGCTGACCGATCCACTGCCGAATTCCGGCTCACTTGAGCGCTATGAGGCTTTGCCCACGATTCTCCAGCTGAGGAGCTACCTCTCGGAGATCCAGGCGGAGCCGACCGAGTGGATCTCGGTTCTACGGAATCGAGGGAGCGGAATCAAGTACAGCTCGCTTCAACCTCTTCTGGTGGCGACATCGGACCAGCGCAAATTCCTCGCCACTACCGATTGGTCCATCAACGACCTCGGCGAGCCCAGTTACAGCTCTGATCGCCTCCCGGCCTTCCGCGACGGCTTGACCTCCAACCCTGATGGCTACGACCTTCATCTGTTCGTCAACGTGTCCTGGGTGCCATCGGCAACCACAGAACCCGTTATCGAATTCACGCCGTCGTTCGTATGGTGGTTGGGCCTGATCACGCGATCGAACGAGACAATGTATCGAACTAATCACGCGGGCCGCGATGAGGAGGTCGTCGAGATCGTCAGACCGAATCCTGGTGAATACGAGGTTCGAGTCAATGCACGGCACCTCCGAAAGTATCTCGCGGCCCGGAGCATGAGCCTGGTGATCCAGCACGCCCATTCTCGGGCTGACGACAGCGTGCATGAAGCTCGGATCGACCTTGAGATTCGCACCAAAGACGCAGCGTTCGCCTACACGGCGTGGGACGCGTATCGGGGGCCTGGTTTCGTAGCGCAGTTGGTTGGGAAACAGGCAGTTTTGCCGTTCGCGTCCGCTGGCGAGCACCCCGACGATCTGCAAAGGCCTGAGCGGTTTCAATCGTTCATCGTTGACATCGACCCCTCGACCGGCGACGAGGTTCGTTTGAGTTGCGAGCGCGATGAAGCGAACTACCTCACCCCAGTCTTCTTCGACACGGATGTTCTGACCCGATACCGCGACAACCCAGACCGCTACACGGTGCTGCGGACCGATGTCTCGTGCCACGGTCGGTGGGCCATCGATGTCGACATCAACGGTGCCAACCTCGTCCAGGTGTGGCTGGGACACCTCATCCGGCTACCCGAGACCGAGCGAGAGCACTGGCTCACACACAACGTCCCGCCGAACGGTGGAATAACCATCACACGTAGCGTGCGGGACCTAGCGGGCCAGTGGGTAGAGGACGAACGCCCTGACCCTGCTCGGCTGAGACGAGCTAAGGCAGAACTCATCGAGGCGTTCACTGGCTACTTCGGTGAGTCGTTGTACAAGCAACTCGGCCCGGCTGACCTCCGTGCGTTCGATGCCTTGGCATTGTGTACCAATCCAACCGAAGGCCAAAGCGACAACGGTGTCATGGTTCTGTCGAAAGGGATCGTGGATGCACTCGATGTCAAGACTCTTCGAGAGTCCTCGGGCGCGGACACGAATAGTCCTTCGCTTGCCTGCCTACAGCTACTCGTCGAGAACTTGGGTGCCGACCCGAATGGTCTCGTCGGACCCCTACGCCAGCTTCAGGGAATCCGATCGGCAGGCTCGGCCCACATGAAGGGCACGAAATTTACGACTGCGCTGTCGGCCGCAGGACTGAATTCTCTTCAGCCGGACAAACAATTCGAGACAATCGTAGATCGGGTTACGATGGCTCTGCAGGGCTTGTCCGAGCTGTTCCGAAGGACGCCCCCGCAAGTGTGATGGTGCCGGTCATTTTGTTCCAGTCTCGCTCTGATCATGGGTTCGCATTGATCTCACCCCACGCGTCTAACGCGTGTTGGTAGGTCGCCACAGCACCCGATTCAGTCGGAGCATCGCAGAGCGCGATCGCAGCCCTGGCAAGCGACGCGAGCGCAAGATCTCCCAGATCCAAGATCGCGTCGTCGCCATGACTGAGCAGAGTAAGCATCGTGGTAGCCATCATCTTCGGATGTTCCAGGACTTCAGCGGGCTGAGGCTGGCCCAACTCGATCAAGGCCAGCGCTTCGAGAAACATCGGTACAGCGAACGCCACCCTCGGATTGATTGCGCTCATAGCGTGAAGGTTAGCAATCGGCCGAATACCGGATGTTCTGGAGAATCTCTGAGACGGTGGAGGTATGACATCGAAACGTACCTCCGCCGGCGACAAACGCGCCCGCAAGGTCCAGCAACGTCGAAAGCGACTTGCACAGCAAGGGGTCTCACGTGAGCAGCACGCTGCGCTGGTGCTCGAGCGCAGCGGTGATCCCTCGTTCGTGCAACGGCGCACCAACGCCGACGGTGGGCGCACTCTGTCGTGGAGCAAGGACATGGTGGGTGGTGCGGAGCTCAACGACTCTCTCGAAGAGCAGCGACAGGCGTTTCGGGACAAGTTCGGCCGAGATCTCGGGCCGAACGATCCATTGTTCTTCGACCCAGCTGCTGACACGCCGCAGGAGATCAGTGAGGAGAACTTGTTGGCGGACGTGGACTCCCTGATCGACAAGGCCCGCGAAGCAGGGGAGAACCCCGCCTACTTCCAAGCATGGCGCGACACCGGGTTCTTGCTCACCGAACACAACATGCATCTGTTCTCCGCGTCGGATATCGACGAATGGAACGCGGCGCTCGAACGGCATTGGGACGAAGCGGCATTCGGGCCGTTCGACGATGCATCTTAGGACCTACGGCATGTTCGGGCGGCTGCAGCGAGTCCGAGAGCGGTGGTGAAATTCCCACGCCGCTGACCGCGCGCACTGAAGTCGGATGGGCGAACTTCGGGTTTTGGTCACCAGTTAGTGCTGTGTCGCGTCGAACGGCAATTGCACCCTCGCACTATTTGCGCTCTAATTATGTACATGACTACTTTGCCGGTCGCGGATGCGCGTGCGCGTCTGTCCAAGATTGTGGACGATGCAGAACAAACCCACGCCCGGTATGAGATCACCCGTAATGGGCACCGGGCTGCTGTGTTGCTCGCTGCCGACGATTTCGATGCGCTGCAGGAGACCATTGCAGTGCTATCGGATCAGGAACTGCTGACATCTCATCTTCGGGGCGTGGCGGAGCTGCCTGAGGGTGACAGTCTCGATGCGAAGGAGTTGGCCGAGGTCATGCGGGTCGCTGGCCGGTCTACCCGCGCGTGAGTGAGCCTGAAGCGCCGTATCGGCTTGTGATTGCTCGATCAGCGTCTCGCGCTATCAGTCACACTCTTCCCGAGAAGGTCGCCGCTGCGGTGTACGAGTTCATCACCGGAGCATTGCTGGAGAATCCGCAGCGGGTCGGGAAGCCCCTGGCCCCGCCGCTTTCGCCCGCCTACAGCGCCCGCAGAGGCACCTACCGGGTTCTCTATCTGATCGACGCCGGGCAGCGCATCGTGCAGGTCACCGCGATCTCACACCGGTCAGATGCCTACCGCTGAGAAGATTGCGTAGCTACCGGATTATGTTGCGGAGATCAAGCCTCGTAGGCGTAAGGCTTCCACCAATGGTGGGTGGGTCGCGGTCTCCATCCAACCAGATTTTCGGTCCGCCTTGCTGCCGAGTGAGTCGGATACTGCGCTTCGCAGAATTCGGAGGGCATCTTCGATCGCCTCGCGATCGGCGTGATCGCGATCGAACCAACTCATGTCCGCGCCGATGACTCGTTCGTACTGCACCAGGGCACCATCCTTGTTCACTCCCGCTGTCTCCATCAGATCTAGTGAACCGATCGAGAAGACCAGAGCCCGAGTGATCGTTGTCGGCATTCCGCGCCGGTTTGCTTGGTAGACGGTCGGATCGACAATCCGGCCCATTGCCGGAATCCACAACACTAGGTGTCCTGTCCACCATGTGTCCGACTCCCATTTCGGTGTGCGGCTTCCCAGCTCCACCCACTGCTCGTCCGACCACGCCACCTGCCCGTACACGACCAACGGCTCAGCCTCGATCCCGTAGTCACGCAATGCCGGAATCAGGCAACGCACCGCAGCAATGCAGGTGCCGGAAAAACCGCCCTCGGTGTAGGCCTGCCAAATCTGGCAATGCCGGTCGATGATCTGCACTTCTGCCGGTGCAGTCACGCCAGGATTCGCAGGGGGACGGATCCCCGCTACCGGTGGTGTGACGTACCCGGCCCGCTGCGCCCATTCTGGCAATGCAGCGGCTCCCGGACCGCTACGCGATCGCCCTGACCCCTTGCCTGCACCCTTGCGTTTCTTGCTCACCGGTGACATTTAGACGCTCCCAACCCACCTCGACTCTCTGCCCCGTCGCAGGAGTTTCGCGTCCCGACCGTACCGGCCAGGTACGACACTTCCCGCACGCTAACGATCACATCCCTGTATTCAGGTTGACATGGTTGACATGACGCGAACAGCCGGGGATGATCAGGGTATGTCCACTGTCGAGAAGGATTTCGAGGTCATGGCGCACCGGCTGGTCGAGGCCAGTGGCGCGCCGGACGAGCGTGATCTGGCGTATGCAATAGCGGGCCTCGGCGGCATCGTCAACGGCCTCAAGGCGCGTCGCGCGTGGAGTGAGCACGTAGGGGAAATCTTGACCCCCAGTCAGGCCCTCGACGTTGCGGGTTGGACGCGTGCTGCCTTGAGCAAGGCTGTGAAAGAGAACCGCGTTCTTCGGTTGACCGGCAGCAACGGCAAATACGGCTACGCCGCCGCAGGCTTCACCGATGCCCAACCGGCGAAGCCGATTCTCGGCATCCAAGAGGTGCTGCGTGTGTGGGCGGGGCAGGACCCGCGTGGATGGTTGGCGGTCGCGTGGCTGACTACCGAACAGCCAGAGCTCGACGGCCGTACACCTCGGCAAGCACTTCTCGACGGGGACGTTCCTACGGCTGCTCGCGCTGCCCGGGCTGCGGTCAGTCGGCTTGCGGCGTGAGCGCTGAACGCGCCGTCGTTCATCTGTTCGAGCCCAAGCCCGTCGGTGAATTGGCGGAGCGATTTCCGTCGTGCGTCTACCCGGCTGGGGCCGAGCTGTTTCGATCGCATCAGGCCAGTCTGGGACCGTGGTGGTACTCATCGAATGGCGGCGGCAGGTTCGACCTCGAAGCCCCTGATGGGACTTGCTACCTGGCCGAAGACGAAGTGGTCACTCTCCTGGAGATTTTCGGTGGCCAACAGGTCGTGCCGAGATACGAGGTCGATGCGCGTGCAGCGTCGACGATCACGTTGGATGCTGATATCAGGCTCGCTGATCTGACTGCGAACACCGGTGTCGCGCTCGGAGTCACGGCAGAAATCTTTACTACCGCCGACTATCCGCTGACGCAGCGGTGGGCGGCCGCGTTACGGGAGGCCGGGTTCGAGGGTCTGCGGTACTGGGCCCGCCACGACCTCGAACATGCCCGGCGGTGCATTGCACTGTTCGGGCAAGCGGGGGTGGCAGGCGAGGAGCATCGTCATACCGTCCAGGCCACGGTCACCCTGTCTGAGCGAGCGGACCTGCTGGAGCGGTGGCGTGAAGAAACTGGTGTCGCGATCTTGGACGTACCAGATCTGTTGTAGCGATCGTGGTCAACCGCCCGCAAGGTATTGCTAACGAAACTTACAGTAAGTACTGTAAGTCTCATGAAGATCAGCGCACGTCCTCTGCTCGACAATTCCGTCGACGCCGAACTGTTCGTCGGCCGGCGAGACGAACTCGCCGCGATATGGGACGGATTGAACGCTGAGCTCAACGTTCTGGTGACGGGGGACCGCGGCACAGGCCGAACGTCGCTGCTTAGACAGCTGCAGCTCGACAGCCGAGAGCCGTTCACCGGTGCCCGCCGCGAAGGCGACTTCCCGATGAGCTTCGTTCGGGTCGAGGGGATCTCGGACGGCCGTGACGTGCTCGCCCGCGTCGTAGAACAGGTCACCGGCGAACCGGCAGTCGACAGTGACGGGCCCGACGTCTTGCTGCGGCGATTGAGTGACTTTCGCCTGCAGTTCATCGACGCCACGCTTCGGAGGTGGGCAGCAGAAAGCGACGACGGCACTGCTCCGCTTGGGACGCGGCTGTATCCGGTGATCATCGTCGACGACGTCACCGCATCGGCCGGGCACGCACTGTTCGGGCGGTACCGCGATGAGGTGTGGGCGACGGGATACCTGTGGGCGGTGTCGGTGCGTGAAAGTGACCGTCAAGGTCTCCTGACTCCGCCTGCAGATGCATTCTTCGAGAAGATCGTCGACGTACCCCCGCTCTCGAGAACGGAAAGCATCAAGTTGATCACTCGCCGCGCGGGAATCGACATGGAACCGCAAGCCAGCACCCTCGCTGATGCGGTAGGGCGAAACCCCCGAGATCTGGTAAGTGCTCTGCGGGGATTCCTGCAGGACCCCGGGTCGTACGAGGACAACTACCTGGCCCTCGCCGATAGAGACAATGCGCTCTGGGCTTTGGGTCGCCCAGCGTCGATGCTGGCGGCCGAAATGAAGGTGCGGGGCCCGGTCAGCGCATCGGATGAAGACTTGCTGGCCGCGTTGGGGTGGACGCGTCCTCGTGCTGTACAAGTCTTCAAGCAACTTTACGAGAAGGGGCTGGTCCGGAGCAGCGAAGTCTCGTCAGGTCCCGGGCGGCCGCGGCGGGTGTACGAGTTGACTCCGCCGGCGGAATGGCTGCGGACCGAACACGCTGATCCGGAGGACCAGAAATGAGTGACGCCCTACTGCGTCAATTGCGGGACTCGAAGGCCTTCGACCCGTCGCCGGATCCGGATCGTATGTGGCAGGTCCATGTGCCGTTCGACGTCCTCACTGGCCCCGTGAGTGGTGACTACGAGCAGCGCTTCATGGACGCTGTTCGGCGGCGTGAGCGTGTGGCTCTGATCGGTGCCAGTGGCTCGGGTAAGTCCTCGATCACCGAGTACGTGATGGACGCTCTTCACTCCGAAAACGTTGCAGCACTGAGGATCAGGATGGGATTTCAGACCGACTCCCTCGTCTCCGATCCGGCTGAATTCCCGCGTCTGTTGGTCAACACCATCGCCAAACAGCTCGACGAGAACCGGGCAGTCCAGAAGATTGCTCGGGAAATGCGTGGAGGTTCCCCACATCGACCGGTCAAATTCTCGGTTGGTCTCCCATGGTTGGCCGGCAATCTCGCGATCGAGCTCGGCAGCGTGGTGAACGAACCATCGCAAGGTGAGGATGTCGTGGATCAGGCCATCAGGGTCCTGGAACTGATTTCGCGCAGTGGCTTGATTCCGACGCTCGTGCTCGATGACACGGACCAGTGGATACGTCGTCCAGGTATCGGCGTCGATCCGGAGCCGCGGATCGCAATGTTCTTCGGCTTGACTCTGAGGATGATCGCCGAGCGACTTCCGGCAGCATGTGTCGTCGCCGTCCATAACGACTACATCGACAGCCCCCACTACAAACAGGCTCGCGAATACCTGAACACGCGAATCACCCTGCCCGCCTTAGCTAATTCAGCCGCGCTGGGGTCGATCATCGGTAGGCGGGCCCGCCAGGCCGCGGGAAATCCGAATCTCGGCGCGGTCGACGTCATCGACGCTGACGCCCTCCAGCATCTCTTCGACCACTACGGGGCCGGTCGCAGTGTCCGCCGGGAGCTGGTCGTATTGCAGGATGCGTTGGTACGAGCGTGTTCTGCAGTAAGTGAGACCATCGCCGCAGCTCACGTCGTCGCTGCGATCGCTGCAGGCTAGGACACGACTACCGGCGTAGGTAGTTCGCAAAATGCATCGCCTGAACTGCAATTCGGGTTTACCAACCCCTTTGCAGCTTCAGTAGTAGGTGTGAAACTGCTTGGCCCTGTCCACCGCATCGAGGACCTCAGCGTCGAGGCCTTGAGCTTCTCGTTCGATCGCGTTTACCCGTCGCTTCATGCCTGCTCTGGCGAGCCACGGCGACCACATCAGTCGACTGAGCTGCGCTGCTGACAAGCGCACACATCGCCCCAGCGCAGTGTTGATTCCCCCGGCTTCTTCCTGACCGTCTTTCTGCTTTACGTCGTCGTCGCTCGTCAGGCGCGCCACAGTGGCCAGTTGGATGTACAAACGCAGTGGCCGTCGCGGAACCCGTGCAATGATCGCGGCCGTCTCAAGCTCGCGGACACTGTCCTTGAAGTGCTGAAACGACGGATCAGTGGACGACGACCCTGCCCATCGGGTGCGTTCGGTGCTCGCCAAGTGCCGGAGAACCTCGCTACGCAGTTGACGGCGTTGCTGACTGCCGATCAGGTACTGGCCCGCAAAGGATCCGATACCGAGAGCTCCGATAATCGAGGCCACACCACTGATATCCATTTCGTAACAGTATTCGGATCCAGAACTTGGGGTCGGTTGACGCAACGTGAGTGGTGAAAAAGGAGAGATTTTTCCGTACCTATTGCGCCTCACGCGGCAGCAGATGTTCCGACTCCCGAATATTTGCCGGTGCTCGAAGTGTCCACCTCCGCAGGCATAATCGTGGACTGTTGGAGCCGATCGACTTTGGAATGGCGAAATTCCTCGCCTAGGGACGGTAGTGCTTCGGTCGCCGACAGATGGTCGGATCCGCGCGTGCGAATCGGAGTAGAAGGCAGTCCTATGTGGCGATGGACCGGAGAGAGTGTGACATGACGGTTGCCGATCAGAAGGTTTCGGAGCGGGAGAATGCCGAGCATCGCGCGCGTCCTCCGCAGAAACGTGCGCAACGGACCCGTGACGCGTTGATTACCGGTGCGGCTCGAACCATCGCATGTGGGGGAAGCGGCGTCACGGTCAACGACCTGATACAGGCTGCAGGGGTGACCAAAGGGGGCATGTACTTCCACTTCCCATCGAAGGACGCTGTTGTTCATGCAGTGGTCGACCAGGCTGCTCGACAATGCGAGTTCCTCCGGGCGCATCGCCCGTCTACAGGAGACACTGTGGCCGATGTTCAGGACTTGCTCGGCGGCTACTTCACTCATGCGAAACGGTATTGGTCTCTGAGGGCAGCAGCGGTGTTGTGGACCGACCTCCACTACGAGGACGTCGCACGGGCCGCGACCTACCACCCTCTCAGGGCCGCGGTCCTGGCCCTTCTGACCAGCAACGGCAGGCTGCCGACGATATCGGTGGACACTGCCGATGCTGTCATGGCCATCGTGTGCGGCGTGACGACCACCGCCGGGCCGGGGGGCTTCGGTGACGGCGGCGATCTCGACACCGTCCTGCGGTTGACGGGGCCCGTGATCGCGGCTGCCGGTGCAGTGGCGGTATGAACAGCGGTGGCGGGGACTCCGGGAAGCCTTGATCTCCGCCGGTTACCCGCGGCCGGTAGTGGGCGACGAGCCGGGCCAGCTCACGTTGTCGTGGGGCACCGGTGTCGGCGTACGAGAGATGTGTGTGAGCCCTTCAGGGGTGGTCGCCCGGACACCGGACGCGGTCTTTGCCTTGGGCCTGTTACGTCAGTCGGCAGCAGACTGGGTATCGCCGCTGCACCCGCTGATCGCAGAGCCGATCGTGCGCACATCCGAATCGCCCTTTCGGGTAGTCGAGCCGGTGACCAACATCGTTCGGAGCGCGTCGGTGATCCGGCGTTCGATGACGTGCCAGGTGAGTTTCCTGGGCTGTCAGTGTGCGGCGTTGTACGCCTCTTCGATGTCGGTGGGGATGCGGCCTCGATCGCCGATCTCGTGACCGTTGTCCGCCGCCCACTGCCGAATTGCGCGAGTCTGCGCCGGGTCACGCTTGGCCGGTGTCCCGGCTGTCGAAGGCGTCGACGCGGTTGCGGGGAAGGGTTTACGTTTGCGTCCGCCAACCCGCGCGGCGTGCTTGATGTAGTAGTCGAGCTTTCTGTGAAACTCGCTGGCGTTCTTTGCTTTCAAGTCGATCACGTACTCGACGCCCTGGACCGCGAACTCGATCGTTTCACCGGAGTCGTCGATGACCGATCCGTCGATGTCGTCGACCAATTGAATCGTTTCTAGCTTGGCCACAGTGAAGAAACCCTCTCGCAAAAATGTATGGAAGACAGCTAAGTGAGCGTATAACGGGTCTGCGTGGTCGTGACAACTGTGGGTGCGGCGCGCGTGGTTCGGATGCAGGATCGAGAGAGTGCGATTATGGGCAGCGCTCCATTCGTGGTCGGCGATGAAGCCCAAGTTACTAGTCGGGCGATGACGTCGACGCCGTCGAATGTCTGGTTGTGCTGTTCTGACGACCGTTCGATCAGGGAAATGAGGCGGACCAGCCCTTCCGCGTATCGGGCCAGGGTCCGCGGCGAGAGGTCGTAAAATCGGTACACCCATATCGTCCCGGAAGTGGCCTCGTTGAGAACGCGCGCGGCCGTGCGCGGATCGATGACAACGCTGCCGCCTACATCAGAGGGGTCGTATTCGCCCGTGTCGGCGGGTCCTTCGACATTCTGCGCGTAGTAGCCCACAACGTTGGTCGCGTCTGTGTAGCGGTACCTCTTCGCTTTCAGTGCGCGGAGCAGGAAGCCCTCGTAGATGTAGTTGTCACCACGCTTGGTGGGGTAGACCGTGCCGTCGTTGTATCCCTGATACGCACTACGCTGATCATCAGCGACATCGACGCCGCCGAACCCCCTGATCAGGATTAACGGTCGGCATTTTATTTCGCCCATCTGAACCTCCACGAGTGTTCGTCGCAGCAGGCACATGCCCCCGCTGTAACTCGTCGTCCTTGACTCAAATCGACGGGTGGAGATACCTGAGGTGCAACCGCGAACCCGCTGAGCTGGTCGTTGCGGCCAGGCCGCTTCTGATGGTCCTCGTGTTGGGGGGCGATGTCACTGGTAGTTAGGGCTGACAACCGTTTGAACGGCAGACCCGTTGGCCTGCGGATGAGAATTCGAGCTGTTCGTGGTGTCCGGTCCTGACGCTAGTGTGCATCGACAGAGACAGCCAACAGGGGCCTTGGCCTATCGGTGGGGGTGAATGATCATGCGAGACAAGAGCGGTGGAGATGTGAACGTCGACGGAAGCGGGGACGCCGTAGGACACGTCGTGGACAGGTTCGCCGCGGTGATGACCGAATTCGACGTCGATACTGCCGGCGTGGGTGTGCCGTGTATCGATTCGGTGTGGCAGGGGGAGTTGCGGGGATGAGGGGCCGGCAGCTCGTCGTTGTTGACGTCCACACCACGGGGCCGTCGTTCGAGGCTCACGAGGCCTTCGAGCTCGCCGCGATCGACGGTGCATCCGGGAGGGTGTGGGATCTCGCGCTGCCTTTGACATCGGCACAGCTCGAACGGGCGGATTCAACATTCCTGCAGCTCAGCGGATACCACCGTCGACGGCTGGTGGAAAAGGCGCAGCATGACGCGTTGACCATTGGAACGGAGCTCGCGGCGCTCAGTGATGTGTTGGCTGGAAACACGCTCGGCGGCGCAGATCCGGAGATCCATGCGGCATTTTTGAGCAAGGTCTTTCACCGGCATGGTGTCCGGTCGCGTTGGCACCACCTGCCCGCAGATATCGCGGCGTTGACCGCCGGTGCCCATGGGATCCCCGCAACCAACATTCCGCGGCTGGAGGTGTGCTGCGAATTGTGGAATGTGCAGCTCGCGGAATTTCCTTCGGCGCTGGATCGGGCGCACGCTGTCGCCGATTGCTTCGCGGCGTTCGACCGCAGAAGCGGACGGGAATCGGTGTCGGCAACGCTCAGAGGCGAGTAGGTGTTGAAGCAGCCGCTTATTGCGCTGGGCCACACCTGAGCCCCGCAGTTCTGTCTCGGTAGTCACGCTATCGCAGGCGGCGAATCCAGACGAATGGTATTCTACGAGTTAATACTCGTATTTGATGGCA
This sequence comes from Rhodococcoides fascians NBRC 12155 = LMG 3623, assembly GCF_001894785.1. Taxonomy (GTDB): domain Bacteria; phylum Actinomycetota; class Actinomycetes; order Mycobacteriales; family Mycobacteriaceae; genus Rhodococcoides; species Rhodococcoides fascians. The sequence goes on along the minus strand of NZ_BCWW01000017.1, from coordinate 72,088 downwards.
GCGGCCGTCACCGTTGGACGTGGGGATCTGATGGATCTGTTCATCGATGTCATAGCCTCAATCGCTTCCTGGTGTGCTCCGATGGTTCTGCTCGTGGCTGCCGCAATCCTCTTGGTGGAATCCGGCTTGCTCGTCGGGTTTCTCCTCCCGGGTACTGGCACGGTTCTGGCGGTCGGTGCTCTCGTGGGGCTGGGCGAACTTGATCCCGTCGTGACGGCGATCGTCCTGATCGCTTCGTCGACAGCAGGGGCTCAGCTGGCCTTTCGGTCCATCAGGCGTGGATCGTGTCGCGCTGATATCGCCGGCGCAGGCCGCTTTGCGCGCCTGATCAACAGGGTGCTTGCTCGGGCACGTCAGTTGTTTTCGGGGGATGCGCGCGTCGGGACAGTGACCACGCATTTCGTCGGAGGCGCGAGGACCTTGGGGCCACGTCTCGCTGCGGGTTCCTCGTTGTCGTTCTCGAGGTTCGCGGTGTTGAATATCGTCGCCGCAACCGTGTGGGTCACTCTTCTGTTGACCACGGGAAGCGTGTTGGGAGCCAACCCCGCGTGGATCCCCTGGGCCACTGGCGCTTTCGTCGTGGCCGTAGTTGGAGTCATCGCAATTCGGGCATTTCGGCGCAGTGACGCTCCGGTTCCCGGCGGCACAATTCCCGCCCGTCGATCTGATCGACGGGGCGGGAATGCGGCTGTGCCGTGCAGTTGTGCCCGTGTCATTCGCGGCCGGCTGATACCCAACTCATGTCGGGTGCTCGGGTTCCGGTGACGGCGTCGGCGAGGGTGTCGAGGACGGCGAGCTGGTCCGCGGTGAGTTCGATGTGCACCGAGCCCGCGTTTTCGGTGACCCGATCCGCATTCCGAGTGCCGGGTATCGGAACGACGGGCAGCGCGAACTGTGTACCTTTCACCCGTAGCCACGCCAATGCGATCTGGGCGGGCGTGGATCCGTGCTGTGACGCGATGTCTGTCAATGGGGCGAGGGCGTCGGTGTTCGTTTCGAATGCGTCGAGTTGAAAGCGGGGTAGATACCGCCGAAAGTCGTTGTCGCCGAGCTGTTCCTGTTTCACTTTTCCGGTGAGCATTCCGCGTCCCAGTGGGGAGTAGGGAACGAATCCGATGCCGAGTCGAGCTGCGGTCGGGACGATGGCGTTCTCGACGTCGCGGCTGAACAAGCTCCATTCGGACTGGACCGCGGCGAGCGGATGGGTCCGGTGCGCTCGTTCTAGTTCGGGGGCGGTTACTTCCGATACTCCGATGTGCCGGACTTTTCCGTCGGCGATGAGCTCGGCCATCGCTCCGATGGTGTCGTCGATCGGGATGTGTGGGTCGACCCGGTGAAGGTAGTAGAGGTCGACGACGTCCACGTCGAGGCGACGCAGGCTGTTGTCGATGCACTGGCGGACGTAAGCCCTGTCTCCGCGGCTTCTGCGGCCGGGTTCGGTTACGGAGGTATCGATACCGAATTTGGTGGCGACGGTGACCTCGTCGCGACGGTCGGCGAGGAGTCTGCCGATCAGTTCCTCGTTGGTCCCGAGGCCGTACACATCTGCGGTGTCGATGAAGTCGATGCCGAGGTTGACGGCGTGATGCAGGGTCTTCAGTGCTTGGTCGGGGTCGGATTCGCCGTACATCGAGGTCAATGCCATGCCGCCGAATCCGAGTGCGGATACTTCGAGGCCTGTTCCGAGGTTCACGTGTGGGAAGTCGGTCATGATGCTGTCTCCTTGGAGGCGCTCGTTTCGGGTCGACCGCGTTCGACTGCCTGTGTGTCCGCGGGTCCGGCCACTGCGGTGAGGTAGGTCCGTATGGCTGCAGGGTTCTGCAGCGAGCCGGTCATGCCCACTATGCGGTCGGGACGCACGACAGCGACACCGCCCTGTCCGAGCTCGCTCGAAACGATCTCGTGGGTGTCGATCACGGTGGGAGTTGCGCTCAGAAGTGTGGTGGGGGAGTGGACCACGACCACGACGTGCAGCCGCGACCCCCACGAGTCGAGGATGGCATGTAAGGCCCGGAGTTCGTCGATACTGGTGATGGTGGCCAGCGCCAGGACTCGTCGGTCATCGAGGAGGTCGGGCAGCAACTTGTCGACCTCTCCGTCGAACTGGACGGGATGCGGGGGCAGGAACTTGCCCGGCGAGATGGTTCGACCGCGCCCGCCCCCGCGGGCCACTGACGGGCCGTAGGCCGTATCGATCTGCGCCAGTTGAGGAACGACACGCCGGGTGAGGAGCCCTGTCGCCGAGAGGATTCCGAGGATTCGGTCGCGGATCCACCGCGAAACGGCAGCACGAGTTGTCCACAGTTTCGTCTGAAGATCGGTCATCGCGGCGACCGATTCTGCGACGGGTCGTCGTTCGAGTTCATATGTTTCGAGTAGTGCTGCATCGGCTCCGTCGACCGCTACTGCTGCAAGTTTCCACGCGAGATTCGCCGCGTCCTGTATTCCGGTGTTCATACCTTGACCTCCCGCAGGACTGTGAATATGTGCAGCGTCGCCGGCAAGGATGAATCGGCCCGACACGTAGCGCGAGGACAGTCTCCGGTGTACTCGAAAGTCGCTCTGCCAAAGCACATTACTGACCCGGAAGCGGCCGAGGCCGCGTTGGCCGAGCATGATGTTGGCGCGATCGGTGATCTGAGTCGGCGGTATGAGCGCAGGGGAAGCGGACTGACGGTGTCCGAGAAATACCCGGTGTCCACCACCTGGGAGCGGGACGACGACCGTCACCCCGTCCGGGTGGAGATGGTACTGAGCCTCCCCGACCGACCCATCGGTTTCTAGGGTGCCGTCCACCAGCAGAAAAGCGTCGTCGTAGCTGTCGCCGTCGAAGTCGATGGCCGCTGTTTTCCGCACGGTGCTGTGTGCACCGTCGGTGCCCACGATCCACTCTGCTGTTGTGGTGAAGCGGATTCCGCTCGGACCGACCAATGACGCCCTCGCCCCGTCGCTGGGCCCGGCAGGGTCCGGATCGAGGGCACCGAGGAACTTGTGCCGCCAGCGGACCGTACCTCCCAGCGCCTGGTAGAGCTCGAGGAGAGCTGCCTCGACGAGGGGCTGCGGAAGGGACAGTGGTTTGTGCAGGCCGGGCTGGTCGAGGCCGGTGAAGTCGACGTGGCCGATCTGTGACCCTTTCGACCAGTACGACGCTCGGTCGAGAGTGACGCCGGCATCGAATACCGCGGGATCGACACCGAGGATGCGCAGGCTCTCCTGGGCGGCACTCCAGAGTACGAGGGCTTTCGGTTCGGTCGAGGGCCCCGACTTGCCGTCGATAATCATGTGGTCGACGTTCCTGCGGGCGAGCTCGCAAGCAAGCGTCAGACCTGTGGGGCCCGCGCCGACGATGAGGACGGTGTGCTCGGTCATGTCCGGACTCCTGACGGGCGAGGCGGGGCGAGGCTGGATTGTTCGGCCGAGATCACGTCCTCGTATCCGGTGGACGGCGCGTCGCGGGGTAGGGGAGAGGCCGCTGCGTGCGGGTCTGCTGCCGCGGGGTCGACGAGGAAGTCCTTGCGTCTGATGAGGGTGAATGCCGCGATCGCACCGATGAGGGTGACGATTCCCGCGATCGTCGTGACCTGATGCAGCGCCGAGATGAACGCGATTTCTGCTGCCACCCCAACGTCCTGCCCGGTCTCTTGCAGCGCCGCGACGGCCCCGGAGGCCACGGCGTCGACGGTGGCGTCGAGCTGGGCCGGAGTCAGGGCGGATCCGTACGCGGTGTCGAGTTCGGATTCGATGGTGCGATGAGCCAAAGCTCCGAGTACCGCCACGCCCAATGCCGCACCGACCTGCTGGAATGTCTCGTTGATCCCAGCTCCCATCCCTGAGTCTTCGGCCCGAACGAGAGCCACTGCCGCGCTCGCACGGGGTGGATTGTGTAGTCCCATACCGAGTCCCGCGATCACAAACCCCGGTAACAACGCCGTCCAGCTGTCACCGACGTCCGCGAATCGAAACAACAGAAACCCGATTCCTGTGCACAACAGCGAGATTCCGATCAGAATCGATGTCGAGATCCGGGCGCTCAGTATTCCGCCCACGGCACCGGATATCAGCAGGACGCCGGTAAGCGGCAGGAACCTCAATCCGGTCTCGATAGCCGAGTAGCCCAGCACGCCTTGCATCCACAGCACCGAGAACAAGATGGTGGCCGTGACGGCGAAGTTGATCGCAAACGTTGCCGCGGACAGGCCGTTGAAGGAACGGTTTCCGAACAGGACCATGTCGAGCATGGGATTGCGGACGCGGCGCTCGACCACAGCGAAGCCGAGGAGGGCGAGCACACCGACCGCCAACGCTACCGCGGTACGTGGGTCGGTCCATCCCACGACGGGTGCCCGGATGATTGCAAAGATCAACGCGAACAGACCTGCGGAGAACAGTGCCAGACCGAGGGGGTCGAGACCGCGGCGCGCGGTCGATGTCTGGTGGTCCCGGACTTTCAGAGCGACGACGGCCAGAATGATCAGTCCCACAGGGATATTGAGGTAGAACACCCATCGCCAGTCCACTTCGGTGAGGATGCCTCCGATCAACGGTCCCGCAGCGATGGCGATGCCCGAGGTGGCCCCGAAGATGCCGAAGGCGGTTCCTCGTTGGCGGCCGTGGAACGTCGCTGCGATCATCGCTGGGCCGACGGCGTACATGATGGCCGCGCCGAGGCCTTGAACTCCACGTGCTGCGTTGAGCAGAGTTGCTGACCCAGCGAGACCGCAAGCCACGGACGCGAGGGTGAAGGCCAGCGCGCCGACGGCGAAGATCCGGGTGCGGCCCAGTCTGTCCGCGATCGAGCCGGCGGTGAGCAGAAACGCGGCCAGTGCCAGGGCGTAGGCGTCGATCACCCATTGCAACTGCTCGAAGCTGGCCGAGAGGTCTCGTTGTATCGCGGGCAGTGCGACGTTGACGACGGTGAGGTCCAAGAACAGCATGAATGTTCCGAGGCAGACCGCTGTCAGCGTCCACCAGCGTTCGGGGGCCGACTGCAGCGGTTCGGGGGTGCTCATGCGGACTCCTCGAGGAGCGCGTCCGCGGTGGGTTGCGCGGCCGGCTGCTGGCGTCCGAACCAGGCGTCGATTGCCTCGATGGCTCCCGCGGTGTCGGTGAAGTGATGTATCTGCATTCCGTGCGCTCGGGCGGCTTGGCAATTGCGTAGGTCGTCGTCGACGAACAGGCATCGAGCGGCAGGGACGCCGAGTCGTTCGGTCGTCCGGCGGTAGATTTCGGGTTCGGGTTTGCGGACACCTTCGTTCGCGGAGACGACCTCGACGCTGAACAGGCCTGTGGGGACGATTCCTCGCCACTCGGGTTCCCATTCTCGGACGTTGTTGGTCAACAGTCCCAGAGTTCGTCCTTCGGATTTCAGCGTGTGCAAGTAGTCGAGAAGTTCCGAGTTGGGGACCCGGCCGGAGAACCATGCCGGCCGGAACTGTGACAGGTCGATAGCGCGTCCGGTCATGGTTTCCAGTGCCGATCCGACTCGGTCGAGGAAGGCCGCTTCGGTGATTTCGCCGCGTTCGAGCGGGGCCATGATCGTTTCGTCCGGGTCATCGTGCGCGGTGAACAGGGCACCCATCAGGTCCTCCGGTTGCACGGACATGTACTCGGTGAACGCCGCGATGGTGTCGGCGATGGGGTTGGTCAGGACGCCGCCGTAGTCGACGACGAGAACGAGGGGACCGGTGTCGATACTGTTGTCGGACATCGTCATCCCACCTCGACCTGCGAGCGGACGATGACGACGTCACCCTGGACGAGTTCGAAAGATGCGACGATCCCAGTCCCGGACTCGGTGGGTGCGGTGTCGATCAAGCGGCAGTAGACAGGAAGCTCGTGTTCGGCGAAGTCGAGGAACTGGATGTCGTAGCGCACCGGGGAACCGACCGACGATTCCGGCAGTGAGTGGGTGTCGAGGACGGCGCACACCGATGCCTGCCTGCACGCTTCGGTCAAGAGCATCCCCGAGACGTGGTCGACCTTGTGATCGGAGAGCGACGGGTGGTTGTTGTCGACGACGACCTCGTACGTCGTGTCGGGGTGTTCGGTGCCGGTGGAGGCGATGACGACGTTCTTCGAGTCCCGCCGGGCAACGCGTGCAGGCGGAAGCGGAACGGCGGCAGAGGTATACGGCTGATCGGGGGTGTTCTTCGCTGCCCGCCCGGCCGCGCGCATCTCGGCGAACATCTGCTTGGGCATGAAGCTCAGGGATCCGACGAATTCGCCGACAGGCACGCCGTCGAGAACGGTCTGGTACCTACCGACTGCCCCGGTCAGGTACCCCTCGACGTGGAACCGCTTCTCGAATTCGACTCGGATGACCAACCGGCCCGGTGTTTCCCCGACCTGGAGGGCAGCGAGGTCGGTCACCGACACCGAGGCCTTGCGGAAGACGAACGCCCAGTCCTTGGGTACTCCGTAGAACTGGTGACTGATCAGGATCGAGGCCTGCCTGCATGCCTCCACGAGGATCATGGGGTCGTACCGGTCGTCGAGTCGGTCGCTGTAGAGGGCATGCCCTCGCGGTAGCTGCGCGGCGACGACGAATCGGTTCTCGCCCGTCGCAGCAGCGTCGGTGAGGAAGACCTCGCTGACAGCTGCGCGGTGGACGAGGCTTCGCGGCACAGTGCGATCGAATGTCAGTTCACTGGCGATATCGAACGGTGGTGTGGTGACAGTCATTTCTTCCCCCAGGAAGGTGGTCGCAGATTTTCTGCTTTGTGCGAAACGCACCGATCGGTACGTGGTTTCAAGTACAGCGCCACGTTTTCGATAAGTCAATTCTTTTCACGTTAATTCCAAATGTTCGGAAAGTGATTCCCGTAACAATATAATTTCAGTTCGAGCGCAGATATACCGCCAGTAATTCGAGCACTATTGTGAGCCTGTGCACACGGTTAAGTGCACAGGCTCGCAATAGTGCGTTCAGCTATTTGATGCCGATCTGATGCGGTCAGTGGGGTTGTCGGGCGTCGAGCCACTGGTCGAGCGAGTCGAAGACGATGGCGGCGTTCCGTGCGTGGCCCATGTAATGGCCTGCGTGAGGAATCGTGATCGCCTTTCTGTCCGATGTTCCGGTGAACGATGCAATATGTTCGTCACCGAATTGCACGCGTGCGTCGTCCTGTCCGTAGAGGCCGAGAACTGGAATGTCTATGCTCGACATTTTGGCCAGGTCGAGAAGAATTCCGGGGCCTTGTGAAAGCATGTCGCCGCACGGGTGTTGGTTCTGATAGGGCGCTGCTGTATCGATTACTTGTTGTTCGGTATCGGCATAGTTTCCTGTCACGAATTCAGTGGTTCCTTGGTCGTAAAAGGTGTAGCCCTTGGCGGCGGGATTGTTTTCCGATGCCGAGCCTCCGGTGAGGCAGCGTGGTGTGGCGGCGAAGAATCTGACGTAGGCCTCGGGTGTCAGTCCGCGATCGGCCCAGTCCATGACGACGAGAGCGTCGACGTCGTCGAAGGTGTAGGCCTCGATCTGGACGATCTGCCCGCCGTTCGACTGGCCGGCGAGGGTGATGTGCCCGAAGGTGGGGGCCGTTCCGGATGCATCCCATTGATAGGTGCCGGTACGCAGCGCTTGGACGATCTGATGGGCCATCGTTGCTTGGGACCCCACGCACATGGCCCCGCCTGCCGGAGCGTCGCTCGTGTCGTATCCGAGTCTGTCGATCGTCAGTGAGGTCTGTCCGCGAGCGGCCATTTCGTAGGTGTGGTGGTATCCCTCGACTGGAAGACGCCAGTACCATTCGCCGGCTGCGATGCCGTGTTCGTAGAGGGTGATGGCGTTGCCGAAACCCTCTGCGGGAGCGGTGAGATGGCCACGGATGGTGTAGGTTCCGCCGTCGGCGGTGCACGGGACGGCTGTGTCGTTGGTGTTGCGGACTGTGAAGGACACCGGTACGTCGATCACGTCCGATCGGGTCGGCTGCGCGGAGGCGATGGCCGTTCCACCGAGAAAGATGGCGGTCGACGCGACGGTTATCGCAATCGCGGCGAGGAGCCGTGAGAGGGGGTGATGGCGGCTGTCGAGCATGGGGTACTCCGATCGGGGCGGGGATGTGGTGGCTGGGAGCGTGCGAGTGCAGTGCTCATACAGGGGTTTTGGGTCTTCCAGGGTCGACTTCGGTACCAGGTGTATCGACGCGTGGAGCATCGGTGATGCCGATGAGCTGGTGCAGGCGTGCCAGTGGGCGCGGTGCCCACCAGTTCCAGCGGCCGGTCAGGGCCATGATGGAGGGGACGAGGATCGCTCGGATGACGGTGGCGTCGATCAGGACCGCCAGTGCCATGCCGATTCCGAGTTGCTGAAGGAAGGTCACCCCGGAAGTGGCGTAGGTGGCGAAGGATGCGGCCAGGATGAGAGCTGCTGCGGTGACGACGGGTGCGGAGCGTGAGATGCCATCGATGATGGATTGGCGATTGTCTCCGGTACGGTCGAATTCTTCTTTGATGCGCGAGAGCAGGAAGACTTCGTAGTCCATCGACAGGCCGTAGGCGATGCAGAACATCAGGATGGGGATGCTCGGCTCGATGGCACCGGTAGGGGTGAAACCCAGCAGCCCAGCAAGATTGCCGTTCTGAAAACCCCACACCAGGACACCGAACATGACCGTCAGTGACAGCAGATTCAGAATGGTGGCTTTGATGGGGGCGATGATCGATCCGGTCATCACGAACAGAATGGCGAAGGTGATCAGTGCAATGAGCACGGCCACGAGCGGGAGCCGGGCGGTGACGCCGTCGGTGTAGTCGTCGAGCATCGCGGGTGAGCCGCCGACGAGTACCTGGCCGGGAGGCTCCACCGACCGTACCGCGGAGACGAATCCGGCTCTGTCGTCCAGTGATTCGCGAGTCGGTACCACCGAGAGGTAGCTGCCTGCGGTGTCGGGAGTGAAACGGACGGCGCCGTTCGGTGGAGCAGTGAGCGCCCTGTCGGGTTCGACGGTGCCCAGTGCGCTGTCCACTCGTAGCACCTGGGGCAGTGCTGCGAGATCGGAGGCGTACCGAGCGAGGCCGTCCGGTGCGATGGTCGGTGCGACGAGCAGAATTGCGTCTGCATCCTCGCTGGCGTAGTCGTCGCGGATGGTGTCGTACAGGGCGCGGACCGGAACCGACTGCGGCAGGATGCGATCGTCCGGTGCGCCGAACCGAACGCCTAGTACCGGCGCTCCGAGCAGTATCAAGATCACCACACCGGCGATCGCGAACACTGCAGGTCGGCCGGTCGTGGCCACGGTGATCCGCCGCCACACGGTACTTCCGTCGGTGTCCGGTTCCTTGCGCCGTAAGGCGCGGTGCCCGAGCAGCACCAATGCGGCCGGGAGTACGACCGTAGCGGCGAGCACGGCGGTGGCGACGACGGCTATCCCGGCGTAGGCGAACGAGGCCAGGAACGGGAACGGGAAGACCAGCAGAACGGCCAGTGACGCGGCGACGGTGGCGCCGGAGAACATGATGGTGCGTCCGGCTGCCTGCGCTGCTCGCTGCACGGCCAACGTCAGGTCAGCGGTGCGGCGGGCTTCCTCTCGGAAGCGGTAGATCAGGAACAGTCCGTAATCGACGCCGAGTGCAATGCCCATCACCAGCGCGATGTTCGCCGCGAAGGTCGATACTTCGGTGAAGGCTGCCACCACGCGCATGATGGCCAGGGTGCCGACGACGGAGAACAGTCCGGTTGCGAAGACCACTGCGGCGAGACGGAGCCGCCGTAGGACGGCCCACAACAGTGCGATCACCAGCGGGGCGATGATCAGCTCTGCTCGGAGAAAGTCGGTCCTGGATTGTTCTGCGACGGAGCGGAACACCTCGTCGCTGCCGCCGAGAGCGATGTCGATGTTCGAGGTAGCCGACCGGCTGAGTGCCTCGTCGAGAGCGGGAAGGACCTGTTGCCGGATTTCGGTGGCGTCGCCCGGTGCCCACGCCTGGATCAGCGCCGAGCTGCCGTCCCCGGCGGCGAGGGTCGGAACCTCTTCGGTCCAGTAGGACCATGTGTCGTCGATGCCGGGGAAGGTGTCGACGAACTCGGTCAGACGTAACCCGTCCGCGGCGACGGCCGAGCTGTCGACGTCGCCGGTCTTCGCGGTGACGAGGATGGTGATGTTGGGTGTGCCGGTCTGAAAGGTGTCGTTGAGCAGCGCCTCGGCTGCCGCAGACGGGGCGTTGGTCGCCTCGAACCTGTTCAGGGACAGTGCATTCATCGCACCGGCAGCGACTGCTGCGAGCACGAGGAAGAGGACGCCGGCCACTACGAGGGTGAGGCCGGGTCGAGTTGTGGCGAATCGGGTGGGCATCGCGGGTCCCCCTGCTACCGTGGATACGAGCGATTGCTCGTGATTTGCGAGAATACGAGCGAAAGCTCGTCTTGTCTACCGGAAAGCCTGGAGTTCACATGCCGAATACCTCGACGCCAACTACCTCTCCTGCACCCAAGCGTCAGGATCGCGGACTCAAGCGCATCGCTGCGATCCTCGACGGTGCGGAGGAGTTGTTCGGAGAAGTCGGGTTCGACGCAGCGACCACGAACGCTATCGCCAGCAAATCGGGCATGTCACCGGGTTCGCTGTACCAGTTCTTCAGAAACAAGGAAGACATCGCCGCAGCATTGGCGGAACGCTACGTCGTGGAGTTGACCGACGCCCAATCGGCCGCGGTCGATCCGCGACCGGACGGCTTCGTGGAATCTCTACCGCAGTTCATCGACCGGGCCGTCGACAATATGGTCGCCTTCAATGCGGCCAATCCGGCTTTCCTGCAACTGTTCTCGCGAGCAGATACCCAGCCTGCCCTGTATACCGCAGTCGTACCATTGCAGAGCGAACTCTCCCAGAGGGTCGCCCAGACCTTGGCCGCACTCGCACCGACCCTGTCCAGCGAACGCATCGACCTCCACGCGCTGGTGGCCTTGCAGATCACCCGCGGAATGATGCCCGTCATCGCCGCAGAAAAAACTAACAAGAAGGACCAGCTCGTGACCGAGCTCAAGGCGGCACTGATTCGTTACCTGTCCGAGGCACTCGCCTCACCCTGACGGAACAGAGACCCGCGCCGCCGCAGGCCGTGCGTACTCCCAGTCTGAAAAAAGCTGCAGCAGTAGCTGTTTTGACGTTTTTCAGTTGTGCTGCCAGCAATCACTGCTTTTCGTACACTATGGGATCCGCGCCGATCGATACTTCGATGCGTGGTGGAGCATTCGGTCGAGGCTCAACGCCCCGCGTCGTATGCTCGGTCAGCGATCGGCGACCTTAGGCGCGCACCCGGCGGCGGACCATGCGACCGGCGTGCATCGCCGCAACTTTGGTCCAATCAGGGTGTGCAATTAGCCGTCACAGCTGGACCGATGACCGCCGGACTCACGCAGGTTCCGGTGTTGCCGCGCCGGTCACCGCATGACCTGGGGGACGGTTCGCTGTTTTTCGTTCTTTGGGTGTGTCGATCAATGCGTTATGTGCAGCATCGCGTACCCAGCCTGTGATTCTGTCGAGGGTTTCGGATGGCAGGTGCCATCGTTGCCAATACAGGGGAATGGTGACGTTGTGGTCGGGGTCGAGGTGAACGAGTGTCCCGTCGGCGAGGTCGCGTGCGATTTGTCCTTCCGGTAGCACGCCCCACCCGAGTCCGAGTCGAGCTGCAGTCAGGAATTCGCGGTTCGATGGGAGGTAGTGGATCGGGGGCTCACGGTGCGCCTTGATCTTGCGTAGATAGGCGTGTTGCAGGTCGTCCTTTTTGTCGAATCGCAGCATCGGGAGGCGGCTGGGATCGCAACCGTCGGAGTCGGCGTCGCGAATGAGTGAGGGTGCGCACGCGGGCCAATAGACCATGGCTCCGAGCGGTTCGACCGTACAGCCAGGTGCTGCGGTGCGTGAGGTCGTCACGGCGGCCATGACCGCGCCTTGACGCAGTAGAGCGTCTGTATGGTCCTGATCTTCGATGTGGAGGTCCAGCAGTATCCGTCGGTCGACGGCTATCGCTTTCATCACCGGTTGGAACCACGTCGAGACCGAATCGGCATTGATAGCAAGTGAAAAGCGCAGCGGTGCAGCAGTATTCGTTGTCGTTGAGCCGCCGCGTAGCTCAGCGTCGGCGTCGACGGTGAGGACTTCGATCTGCCGCGCGAGTCGGAGCAGGGCTTGCCCGTTTCTGGTGGGTAGTACCGGCCTGGTTCGCTGTAGCAGCGCGGCCCCCGACGCTCGTTCGAGCGCGGTAATGCGTTGGCTGACTGCAGAAGACGAGATGTGCAACGCCGTTGCAGCTCCCTCGAACGACCCTGAATCGCAGATCGCGGCAAGTGTGGCGAGCTGATCGTGGTTGTACATCCACAAATACTAAACCTAGATCAGCGATACTTAGGAAACGTGCATCGATGCTGGAGCGGTCGTACCGTTCTTGCCGTGAACAACCCCGTTCTGGCCTATCTCCCCGTCGCTATCGTCTTCGGAATAATCCCAGGTCCTGACGTCATGTTGGCGGTCAAGCACTCGCTTACCGGCGGTGTGCGTCACGGCATCGCCGTAGCTTTGGGTGCGGCGACGGGGTCGATGGCCTGGGGCATCGCTGCGGCCGTGGGGTTGGCGTCCTTGCTCACCAGCGTCCCCGGGGCATTCGACGCGGTACGTATCGCAGGTGCCGCCTACCTGGTGTTTCTAGGAATTCAGAGTATCTGGCAGCGCAAGGGCAGCTTCACCGACGTCGATGCCGCGACTTACAACGCGCACCAGCCGAAGTGGTCGCGAGCGTTCATGACCGGTTTCGTCGCGGACCTGTTGAATCCGAAAATGGGTGCGTTCTACCTGGCGGTGCTGCCGCAGTTCATTCCGCGCGACGGGAACGTTTTCGTTTGGTCCATGCTGCTCATGTCGATCGAGTTCGTGGTGGCGCTGATATGTCTGTCCTCGTACGCACTTCTTGCCTCGTCCGCTCGCCGGTTCTTGGAGAAGGGCCGCTTGGGGGCGTGGCTCGAGCGTGGACTGGGTGTTGTTCTGGTGGGATTCGGCGTCCGGCTGGCCTTCGAGTAAACACCCCCGCCGTCCGAGCCCTTCTCCCTTCGCTCTTTCAACTACTCGACCCGAGCCCGACCTGACTTGATTGTGTAACGACGCCTTGGCCCGGGTCCGCGCCCCGGGCCGTCCAATCCCGCCAGGTCTTGGCTTTGCCGTGCCCTAACCCGAACTTTCCTGTACCGAAACCGAACCATCACGCACACAGAGGGGTACCGATCAATGAGCGAAAAGCTCTGGGGTGGAAGATTCTCCACCGATATCACCGACGATGTACTTCGCTACACAGAGACAGCATCGGTAGACAGCAGAATGCTCGAACACGACCTGTGGCAGAACATCGCTCATGTTCTGATGCTCGGTCGCGCGGGAATCAACACCGAACCCGACACCAAAGCGCTTCTCGCTGGGCTGCTCGACATGGAGAGCAGCCGAGCCGACGGTGGATTGCAGCTCGACGTCCGACAAGAAGATGTGCACCTCAACACCGAATTCATGCTCATCGAACGGATCGGACCCGTCGGCGGCCGCATGCACACCGCACGGTCCCGAAACGATCAGGTGCAGACCGACGCACGCATGGTCACCCGCGAGTGGCTGCTCGATGCCAGCGAAGAACTGCTCATGTTCGTGCAGGATCTGCTCGGGTGCCCCGAGTCGGAACGAGAAGCAGTTCTACCCGGCTACACGCATTCGCAGGCAGCGCAACCGATTTCGGTAGCATTTTGGAAGGCTGCGCACGCACAGGCCTTGCTGCGTGATGCCTCCCGACTGATGGATGCCTGGAAGCGCATCAACATCAATCCGCTCGGCGCGTGTGCGCTCGCCGGAACTACATTCGCCCTGGACCGCGATTACACCTCCCGGCTTCTCGGGTTCGATGCACCGATGGTCAATGCGCTCGATGCGACGTCGACGAGGGACTGGACAGTCGAAGTAGCGGGCGCAGCTGCCAGCGGTGCTGTGAATCTATCTCGCATGCAGGAAGAGATCGTCACCTGGAGCTCGAACGAATACGCTCTCGCCGAAGTGCACGATTCGTTCGCGACCGGTAGCTCGATCATGCCGCAGAAGAAGAATCCGGTGGTTGCAGAACTGGCGCGAGGGAAGTCCGGTCGCGCGGTGGGTGCGCTGGTGCAACTGCTGGTGATGGAGAAGTCGGTCGGTCTCGGGTACAGCTGCGACCTGCAGGAGGACAAACCGGTTTACTGGGGCGCCCTCGATACGTACCTCGACACCATTCGCCTGTGCCGACGCCAGAACCTGCACACCGCGTTCGACGGTGCTCGCGGCAGAGCCCTGTGCTGGGACAACTTCTCGACCGCGACAGAGATCGCCAACATCTTGGTCTCTCGGTTCGACGTTCCTTTCCGCACAGCCCACCGCATCACCGGTGACCTCGTCAACGCCGCCCTCGCAGCCGGTCACACCCTGCGCAACGTCGCGTTCACCACCACTTTCCTCCGCGAGGAACACGACATCGACATCAGTGAGGTCGACATGAAGCAGATATGCGATCCGCTCCACACACTGCGCAGCTACATCTCTGCCGGATCCACCGGACCGACGCGGGTCTCCGAACAGCAGGAGCAAGGCCTGGCCGACGTGACCGACAGACTCGCCGAAATCCGGCAAGCCAGAACCCGCCTCTGGGAGGCGAAGGCGGAATGCCTACGAGCAGCGCGATCCGTCGTCGGCGGCGTGAGCGTGCCCGAACTCGCGATGGAGGTCGGGGTATGAGCATCGTCCTGGCATATTCCGGCGGATTGGACACATCCGTTGCCGTGCACTGGCTCAAAGAGCGCTATCAGACCGAGGTCATCGCGTACTGCGCGAACCTCGGCCAAATCGAGGACCTCGAGGCCGTCTCGAAGCGCGCAACCGCGGCCGGCGCGTCGGAAGTTATCGTCGAAGACGTCCGAGACCTGTTCCTCCACGACTATGCAATCCCGGCTCTCGCCGCCGGCGCTGCATACGAGGGAAAATATCTTCTGGCTGCACCGTTGTCTCGACCGTTGATCGCCGAGCGGCTGGTCAGCATCGCTCGCGAACGCGGTGCATCCGCAGTCGCTCACGGTGCCACGGGCAAGGGAAACGATCAGGTCCGGTTCTACACCTCCGTGCGGGCGTTGGCTCCCGAGCTCGACATCCTCGCACCTGTCATCGATTGGGAAATGACCTCCCGCGGTAGCGAAATTGCCTACGCCGATCGTCACGGTATCGATGTGGGTGTCAGCAAGACGACGCCGTACAGCATCGACACCAATATCTGGGGCACCAGCATCGAGTGCGGGGATCTCGACCTCATCGACCACGCTCCACCGCCCGATGCATGGCAGATCACGACCGCGCCGGTGCAGGCACCGGATCGTCCAACAACGATCACGATCGAGTTCGAAGCAGGCATCCCCGTCGCTCTCGACGGCCGCAAGCTCGACCTGATCGACCTGGTCAGCGAACTCGGGGACACAGCGGCCGCGAACGGTATCGGGCGTACCGAAATTCTCGAGAGCCGCATCGTCGGATTCAAGAGCCGCGGAATCTACGAAGCACCCGCTGCAACAGTTCTTCTCGCTGCACGAACCGATCTCGAAGCACTCGTACTGGACCGAGAGACGCTCCACCACAAGCGGTCCATCGCCGACCAGTACGCAGAGTTGGTCTACTACGGCTACTGGTTCACCGATCTGCGTGCAGCACTCGATGCTTACTGCGCCCGTCTGGCTCACCGCGTGACGGGCACAGTGACCGTCGAGCTGTACAAGGGCTCCGCTCGATGCATCGGCCGGACGTCCCCGAAATACGGCCGATACAGCTCGGCTCTGGCCGATTACGAAGAGGCAGACACCTTTCTACACGAAGCAGGTGCCGGATTCGCGTACTGCTGGGCTCTCCCACTCACCGAAGGAGTTGTCACTCGATGAAAGACACCCGCTCTGTTCTGCTCATCTCCGACGGATCACGGTGGGGCGAACTCGCCCACGACTTTCTCCGCCGCAGATTCGCCGACGTCGACTGGTTTGCCTGGGACTACGGCGATCCAGTAACTCGATCGTTCGATCAGTGGCACGGGTGCGACCTGCTTCTGTCCTTCAAATCGGACTTCATCCTGTCCGAGGCCACACTCGATCGAGTGCGGGAACTGGCCGTGAACTTCCACCCGGCGACCCCGAACTACCGAGGGATCGGCGGATATCGCTACGCGATCGACGACAACCAGACGCAATTCGGGGCCACCTGCCACATCATCACCCCGAAGGTAGATGGCGGTCCGATCATCGCAGTCGACCGATTCGACATCGTCCCAGGCGAATCCGAGACGAGCTTGAGCGAACGCACCGCCGCCGCCGCACTGGCTCAATTCCATCGAATCGTCACCACAATATGCAACGGCACCGCTATCAGCGCCGATCACAGCGAACAATGGGGACAACGTCTCTACACACGCCGCGCCCTCGACGCAGACCGCCGAAAGCGTGGGGAGCTGGTCGAAGCGTGAGAACACTGCACTCACCCTCCGCCACCCACGAGCCCCACGATCGGCCCAGGTCGCCCGAAGCCCATGGCGGTACTGCAGTTCGCAACGGCCCCTTGGCGATCATCGAATTCGACGGTGAAGGACACAACACGTTCTCCACAGACAAGATGCGCGGCATCACCGAGTTGGTCTGGCAGCTAGGGGACACCCCGGATGTCGAGGGGCTGGTTCTGTACGGGGGAGACGGTCGATCCTTCGGTGTCGGCGGTGACTTCAACGAAGTCAAGGACTTCACGGGAGGCTCCGAGGTCAACCGATGGATCGACGCCTGCGTGGACATGTATCGAGCAGTTCTGTCGATCTCGAAACCGACCGTGGCAGTCATCGACAAATACTGCATCGGCATCGGTCTTCAGTTGGCACTGTGCGCCGACTGGCGCATCGGAACGTCGACGTCGGACCTCCGTATGCCCGAGCTCAAGTTGGGTATCTCCTGCATACTCGGAGCTCCGCTCCTGCAACGCCGAGTAGGGCCTGCCGTGGCGAATCGAATGATCATCGGGTGCGATCGATGGCTCGGTACCACCGCACTCTCCGACGGCCTCCTCGATGAACTCGTTGCAGCCCATAGTGACCCGCTCGCTGCAGGATGCACCCGAGCACAGGCACTGGCCGAGTACCAATCGGTGCCGTTTGCCCGCACCAAGGCGTTCGTCAACCACGATCTGCTGCTCGACATGGAACGAGCCCGTATTGCAGCAATAGCCGGCCACCGAGCGGGGTTCGCTGCAGGCGATGCGGCCCAACAGAAGATGCGCACAATTGTCGGAGACAACCCATGACCCCAACCGATCATGGGTGGGTCGTCTTTTCGCACAGCGGCCGCATCCGCCGTGTTGGCGGACATACCGGCCCCGTTCTGAACCGCAACGACGGAACAGTCATGATCACGACGCCGCTGCACGGCGAATGCCGAGTCTTTCTCTCCCGCACCGATGATGCACGGACATGGGCGGTGGGAGCGCAATTCGCGGCGACCGCCGCGAGTGTCGGTCACCGCGCAGGAACCACCACGGCACTTCGCCCCGGGACGACTCTGGTCTGCTCCGCCGACGGAGAGTTGTCGGTGCACCGCGCTGTCCCCCGATCGTCGCCGTCGGGCGGTGTCCCAGGGTGTTCGCTCGAACAGGCCATGGGGTGGCTCGACCATGGATTACGCACTGCAGCAACGGAAATCGCATCGTCGGGTCGTCCCATTCGCTTACTGCTCTCCGGTGGTGTCGACTCCGGACTCCTCGCCTCCTACTTGTGGAGGGCCGGTGCCGACGTCCGTGCACTGACCCTCCGCACACCCTGGGGTGACGAAATCGACGGTGCCTCTCGAACAGCGCGCCACGTCGGTCTGCCGCTCGACGTCATCGACGTCACCGCACAGGAATCGACAGCGGCGATCTACCCGTGCATGCAGCACACTCAATCCGATGATGCAGAAGTCATCACCGTGCATCTGCTGGTGACAGTGGCCTTCGAGTTGGCGCGAGCATGTGGTGCCGACCTCGTGACCGGACTCGGCAGCGATCTGCTCAACGCCGGAAGCGATTTCGGTATGGGCGCAGTCGCCGGCGATCTGAACGAACGTATCGACGACGCCAGCGCATCAGGAATGATGGTGACCGGCCAATTCACCCCAGGGCCGCGCATGTACCACCCGTACTGGAGTCCTGCTCTACTGCACCTTCAACAGAGTGTCCCCGCTCAGCTGAAGACCGTCGACGGCATCGAAAAGTACTACCTCCGCGAGCTCGCGGCCTACCAACTGCCCCGTGAGACTGCGTTCGGGAGAAAAGTCGCAATCCACCAAGGGGCGGGTTTGTCAGCAGGGTTGGACGGCGCGCTCGGAGAACAACTGGCTGCCGTCTGTGCCCAAATCCGGGCACAGACCCTCGATGAGGTCCCTCTGGGAAACCACGATGTTGCGGTCGGCGGTGAGCAGCGGTGACGGCCACCGATCCCGGAGATCTCGCGGCAGTGGCCACCCGGGATGGATTCGCTCTGGTCGGCGACGTCGACTTCGGCAGAAGCGACTTCGAGGTCTTCGTGCAGGGGCTCGGGACTCTCGCCACACATCGGTTCGGCACCGGAAGCGCAGGTCTGCTCGATCTCGACGCAAGCCCGCTACCGGACCGCGTCGTCACCGGGCGCAGTGCCCTGCCTCTGCACACCGACGGCACACTTGTCGGGACCTGTCCCAAATACATTGCGCTGTATTGCAATGCAGTCGATCAGCCCACAGGATCCGGACGCACAGAACTCTGTCTGCAATCGGATCTACTCGATGCAACACTCCCACCGGACCTGAGCACGGTGACCGACGTGGATTGGGAGTACTACGTCACCGACCAATCCCACTTTCCCGACGTCGCGCACCGCTGGCTGTCGATTCCACCTGCAGTGCGATCAGCAACGGGGACAACGCGGTTGAACGTGGCACTCCCGTTCACCGAGGAACGGACCACCCCCGCAGGATGGTCGGTCCGTCTGGCGGGCTCGACCGAAGAAGACAGCCGGGCCGTCTTCGCACGGCTCGACTCCTACCTGCGGGGCAGTACCAGCTTCTACTCGCACGACTGGGCCCCGGGTGATCTTCTCGTCCTCGACAACGAACAGGTTCTGCACGGGCGGACAACGATCGAACCGGGCAGCGTCAGACACTTGTTCCGAGGACAGATCAATGTCTGACGCGCGAGGGTTCCTCGCCGCACTGAACAGCATGCCCCAACAGGATCAGGACGCACTTCACCAGGGACGACGCCATACGACGTTCGGGGAGCTGTCGGCCGCGGCGATGGCATGGCGTGATGCACTGGCACCGGTGATCGACGAAGGCGACGTGGTCGTCGTCGATCATCACCCCGGGGCCGCAGACTTCGTTGCAGCACTACTGGGAACGATGGCCGCCGGCGGCGTGCACCTGGCGAGCCGGACGCGGCATCCAGCATGGGACCGACTGAGCGCACTGGGCCGCCGCTGGCACGCCATTACCGACCACGACATCGACCCCGACCTGCCCGAACTGGCCTCCGTGTTCGATGCAGCAACCCGAAAGCTCCGATACTGCAACCCAACGCGTCAATGCGACGTGACCGAGCACGACACCGTGCGAGGAAGAATCCTCGAAACATCCGGATCGAGTGGTGAGCCGAAATGGGTGTACTGGACCGAGGAATCGCTGTTCGCCGACCGCACCGACTGGTGCCAGCAGCTCGGTCTGACAGCCGACGATGTGATCATCAACATCCACCCCCTCGATTTCGCGCACGGGATGGACGTTCACGTTCTCGCGGGCTTGCTCTCGGGAGCACCCACGGTGCACCTCGACGCCGGTCTCCCGGCCTCTGCCCACGCGAGAGCGATTTGCGACTGGAACGGTACCTATATGAGCGCCCTTCCCTCGCACTACGACGCGATCGCAGCGTCACCGGCGGCATCGGAGCGAATGGGTGAACACCTGACCACCGCACTGACGGGCGGGGCTCTCCTGACGCCGACCACTGCGCGACTGATCCACCAGCGGTGCGGGGTCCACCTACGCAGGCTCTACGGGGCCACCGAGTGCGGCATCATGTGCGCAGATCTGCGGCCACAGTTGCAGAGCGCGGCCGAACTGCGGCCCCTACCCGGGGTGGAGATGCGAGTGCGCCCCATCCACGGAATCGACGCAGATACCTATCGAGTGGGCGAGCCCGAATTCCGCCGAGCGCACCGAGCCGAAGGCTACTGGGGACACCCGGACCGTACACAGAGCGCATTCACGGACGGCTGGTATCGAAGCGGGGACGCGGTGATGGTCCACGACAACGGTGCCATCAACGTCCTGGGCCGCATCGATGACGTATGGACAAACAACCACGGTCAACTCTGTTCGGCAGGCGTCCTGGTCGACGAGATCACCGCACTCGACGAGGTCGACGAGGTCGTCGTCTTCGCCCCAACGGCCACAGGAGCAGACACACCGACGACAGTACTGTGCCGCCTGGCACCCACCGGGGCAGACCTCGGACGAATCCACCTTCGCGTCACCGAAGTGATGAACAGCTGCGGTCTCATCGGAAAGATCACTCTGATGTCCGACTGGCCGAAAACGTCTGTCGGCAAGCCCGACCGGCGCGCATTGCTGGCATGGTGCAGAGCGTCCTGAGTTCGACATCACACGGATCAGAAAGGGCAGACATGAGCGCCGCGTCCCCACAAGGGTTTCACTGCTGGACAACCCATTTAGGACTGGCAGACGAAGGTAAAGACGACTTCTCCATGGTCATCTCCGACAGGCCGTGCACCTCGTCGGTCGTTTTCACGAAGTCACTGTTCGCGGGCCCCTGCGTCACCTTGAGCAAGACCTCGATCGAGCAGACCAGTCCGCGCGGGGTCCTCGTGTTGGCGAAGAACGCCAACGTCGCGACCGGCGCGGAAGGGCTCCGCAACGCCAGCGAGATACGCGCATCCGTCGCACGAACCGTAGGAATCGAACCCGATGCCCTGATAATGGCCTCCACCGGAGTCATCGGAGTGCAATATCCGATGGACACCATCCGCGCCGGACTCGACGGGCTCGGCCAGGGAACACCACTCGACGCGCACGCGGTGGCCCGAGCGATCATGACCACCGACACCCGCGCCAAGGTCTCCGAACGAGCCGTCGGCACCAGCACCATCGTTGGAATCGCGAAGGGCGTCGGGATGATAGAACCGGACATGGCGACCATGCTGTCGTTTGTCTTCACCGACGCCGACGTCCCCCAGGACACGCTCAACCGAATCTTTCGTGACGTTGTCGACCGCACCTACAACTCGGTCTCGATCGACACCGACACCTCCACCAGCGACACAGCGGCGGTCTTCGCCAATGGTGCCGCCGGCCCGGTACCCGATACCGAGTTCGAGCAGGCTCTCGAGGAAGTGTGCACGGATCTGGTGAAAATGATTGCCAGCGACGGCGAAGGTGCGACCAAGCTGATCGTCACTACGGTCTCGGGTGCATCGAGCGAGCGCCAAGCGCGCGTGGTCGGGAAGTCGATCATCAACTCTCCCTTGGTCAAGACGATGATCCACGGTGAAGACCCCAACTGGGGTCGAGTTCTCATGGCTATCGGAAAATGTAGCAACGAGGTGGACATAGAACCCGACAGAATCCGAGTCGCATTCGCGGACATCGATGTGTATCCGAGCTCGTCACTCGACCAGCACGACACCGTCGAGGTGGTTCGTGAACACCTTGCAACTGCCACCGTCGAGATCAACGTAGACCTCGGAATCGGCACCGACACCTGGAGAGTGTTCGGTTGCGACCTCACCGATGAATACATTCGAATAAACGCGGACTACACCACATAGAGATCACTCCAATCACTTCACCAACAGGCCGCAGTAACGTGGAGTGGGCATCCGGCCTCGACGCCTCGACCTGTCGAAGCCGTTACAGCACGTCGCCTGTGGCCGTTGATGTTGCCGGTTCTGCCGGACTCTGGACATGAGCAAATTAAAGACCGAACACGATTCGCGCCGGGGGGCGAAAATGGCTGCAACCGATAGAGAACCTTCAAAAAGGTTCCGAGACAATGCCCATAACGACCGCAATGCCACAACTCTGATCAAAACTTCCGACCACGCATCTAGCGAAGAGCGTAGTCACGAGCTGTACACCGTGTACGGAACCGCGTGTCACGCGCCTGAACGACAGTGTATGACACGACTCACTGCGCGAATAGTCGATGGGGACAGCTTAGCGTCGATTCGGTGCGGACCAGGAGAAATTACTCGTCGACAGGTTGATCTCGAAGCCGATCCACGATTCTCCGTGAGGATTCAATACGTCTTATCGGGCGAAGTAATTCTGTCGCAGAACGGCGTCCAAATATCGCTGAAGAGTGGAGGCATTGGCCTATACTATAGCGATTACAGTTATACAATGACTGTAACCCGTGCCAGCTGTTTAGCGGTAGTCACGTTACGGCAGAGGGTGGGCTCAAGAGAAGACTTCGACGCCGCCTCGGGTCGAGGTCTTCGCGTTGTGCCAAACGCTGAAGGTACGGGGAAAATACTCTCAGATACTTTACATTCTACTTCGAGAGAAATTGGAATGCTGAACACGTTCACGGCTCATAATGTCATCTCAGCCGTTCGATTACTGGCGTGGGAAGGAATGCACCCGCCCCATGGCCACGCACCGCCTGACCAGCAATCCGGCCTCGTAGCGACGGCGCGCTTGATGATCGAGAAGAATCTTTCTGATCCCACGCTCAATCCCGACCTACTCGCGCGCAAACTACATGTATCGGTTCGTCAGCTGCATCGCGCTTTCGAGCGAGAGGAGCGAACTCTGTCCGCTTATATAGCATATGAGCGCATTGAAAGGTGCGCTGCCGATTTGATCGACCCAAGCTTACAACAGATACCGATAGGCGACATCAGTGCGCGGTGGGGGCTTAGTGACCAGTCGAGACTTTCTCGGCTATTTCGCGAGTTGAAGGGTTGCTCGCCTTCGGAATTCAGAAGGTTTTACGCGGAACCCAGCTAATTCGAGAACACATCCACCGATCAATTCCGAGTGGTCAAGACCGGAACGAAGGTTCTCGTACCGGCGCGCCGCGTCGACGTGATCGAACTCGCTGGGCAACAAGTACACGACCGGGTGACGGATTCATCAAGACAAAATTCTTGACCTTGCTCGAGGTAGTGACGGTCCGGCTATCCGTCCACGGTAGCTACCACGCAACTCCGTCACGTCCGCGCGCACTCGCGCCGATCGGGGCATCGCCTTCACGGCATAAGACGATTGATCTGCGGGTTCTCGCGGTAGACGTGGCTGTAGTCGTTGTCGACTTTGGAGGGCCCGACTCCGAGGACTTGATCGTTGGCCGGTTGCGGCTTCCATGGTCTCCTCACGGCCGGCGCAGATGGGTGCCTACCTGCACTGGACCCCGTAGGGGACTTCGACCCCACTTGTCGCACGGTGCCAAAGTTTTGTCGCTTCGCGACGAAGAGCTGTGGAGGTATTTCCGCAATTAATTTCGATAAGTAGCGTCGAAGACATCATCAAGTCGCCGACCTTGCAGGTCGCAATGGTTCATTCGACATGTCGACTTGAGATACAGAAATGATGGGGAGAACCGAAGAAGGAGACTGTGATGATCTCGGCAGATCAATATGCGCGCGATAGCTATGAACGTGAGTTGAAAGCTCACTGGGACGCTAAAACAACCGATGACATCAATCTCCTACTGGGCGCTGATGATGATCTTTACCACCATCACTACGCGATTGGCGATTTCGACCGCTCTATTCTGGATTCCGTAGGTGAGGAGCGAGAGAACGCGATTTTGCGAGAGTTGCATCGAATGGAGAATGATCAAGTCGGACTGATCCTCGACGCCCTCGGTCCTTTGCCGCCCAACTCTCGCGGCATGGATGCCGGGTCAGGTCGCGGGGGAACATCTTTTCGTCTCGCTGGAGCGACGGAGAGCCGAATCGACGGCGTCAATTTTTGCGAACATCACGTCGCGTTCGCCGAGCAGATCGCACGCAAACGCGGTTGGGATAGCCGCGTTCAATTCCACCTCGGGAACATGCTGCAGGCACCATTTCCTGATCACACTTTCGATTTCGTGGTCTCAAACGAGACGACGATGTACGCCGACGCGTACGAAGCAATGGCCGAGTTCTCCCGCCTACTGCGACGGGGCGGTCGCTACGTAATGACCACCTGGTGCCGCAACGACGCAGTCGACCCACGCTCGGACGCGACAAGGCAGATCGATGAACATTACGTATGCCGAATGCACCGCCGAAGCACTTACTTCAAGGCCTTCGCGGCAAACGGCCTGATTCCGTACCGCGTGGCTCAGTACACACACGAAGCTATGCCGTACTGGGAGCTACGCAACAACAGCAAACTCCGCACCGGCGTTGAGGATGCGTTCCTCAGCGGCTACAGCGACGGTTCACTGAACTACCTAGTGATTGCGGCCGAACGCATCTGAGACATCCACCCGGAAACCACAAACTTGAAGGAGCCTGAAATGCCGAACCTCGACGTGGCAGTCCTCGGCCAGCATGACGTACAGCAGCGCCGCTACTGGGATGCCAAAAAATCCGACGATATCAACCTGCTGCTGGGCACTGAAGACGGCTTGTACCACCACCACTACGGAATCGGTGACTACGATCACTCTGTACTCGCTGCACCTGCGGAGCTGCGGGAGTCACTGATCCTGCGCGAACTTCACCGGATGGAGTCGCTGGAAATCAACCTTATCGTCGATGCATTAGGGGAGGTCTCACCGAGCTCTCGTGTCATGGACGCGGGATCGGGGCGAGGCGGAACGACCTTCACAATCGCTGATCGATTCGGCTGCCGGGTAGACGGGGTGAACTACTGCGCTCACCATGTCGAGTTCGCAGAGAAGTTGGCCCGTGAACGCGGGAGCTCGGACCGTGTGCAATTCCACTTCGCAAACATGGTTCAGGCCCCCTTCGAGGACAACACCTTCGATTACATCGTCTCCAACGAAACCACGATGTGTGTCGACCTAGGGGAGGCGTTCACCGAGTTCGCCCGGTTGCTGCGCCCCGGCGGCCGCTATGTCGCAGTCACCTGGTGCCGCAACGACGTAGTTGCTGAGCGTTCCGAGGCATCACGGTTGATCGACGAAGAATATCAGTGCGCTATGCACACCCGCAGTACTTATTTCCAAACTCTGGCAGCAAATGGTCTGGTGCCGTATCACGTTCAGCGATACACCGACGAAGCCATCCCGTACTGGGACCTGCGCAACCAGGCAGCGTTGCGCACAGGTGTCGAGGAACCATTCCTCCAGGGCTTCCGCGAACGCAGCATCGACTACTTGGTTATCGCGTGCGAGCGTCTGTAGCGGTGGCCTGAGATATCCGAGTTATCCACGCGCCAGCGATCCTCGGCATCGGCGCGCCACTTCGTCCTTCTACAAACAATCGAAGGGATTCCGGTATGGC
The DNA here is from genome assembly GCF_001894785.1 of Rhodococcoides fascians NBRC 12155 = LMG 3623. GTDB lineage: Bacteria > Actinomycetota > Actinomycetes > Mycobacteriales > Mycobacteriaceae > Rhodococcoides > Rhodococcoides fascians. Next base: position 46,588 of record NZ_BCWW01000017.1, on the reverse strand, counting down.
CGGAACGGCTGATTTACCTTTAGAAATGCGACGCAACGGCCTGAACCCGACCGAAGAGCTCGCCCAGGTCCGTGACCGCGACGGTGTTATCCCAGTAGGAGAACTCTACGGGGCCCCGGCTTTTCTCGTCTGCCGTTACGAAGACGTCCGGCGAATCTTCGCAGACTCAAACCGGTTCAGCAACGCCCACACGCCAATGTTCGCAATACCCAGCGGCGGCGATGTGATTGAAGATGAACTAGCCGCCATGCGCGCCGGTAACCTCATCGGACTCGATCCCCCCGACCACACCCGCTTGCGTCATATCCTTGCTGCGGAGTTCTCAGTGCACCGGCTCAGTCGCCTGCAGCCGCGCATCGCAGAGATAGTGGACAGTGCATTGGATGGTCTCGAGCAAGCCGGGCAACCCGCCGACCTTATGGACCGTTACGCGCTACCAGTCTCTTTGCTCGTACTGTGTGAGCTGTTGGGAGTGCCCTATGCCGATCGCGACGAATTGCGAGATCGAACAGCACGCCTCCTGGATCTGTCGGCATCTGCAGAACAACGAGCGGTTGCCCAGCGAGAAGACCGTCGATACATGGCCACCCTGGTTACCCGTGCGCAGGAACAACCCGGTGACGACTTGTTGGGAATTCTGGCGCGCAAGATTGGCGACAACCTCAGCACCGACGAACTTATCAGCATCATCAGTCTGATCATGCTCGGTGGACACGAGACCACAGCAAGCATGATCGGCCTCAGTGTACTGGCCCTTTTGCATCACCCGGAACAAGCCGCCATGATGATCGAGGACCCGAACTGCGTCAATTCCGGAATTGAGGAATTATTGCGGTGGTTGTCGGTCGCCCATTCGCAGCCACCGCGCATGGCAGTAACCGAGGTGCAAATCGCCGGGGTGACCATTCCGGCAGGATCTTTCGTCATCCCGTCCCTATTGGCCGCTAATCGCGACAGCAATCTGACGGACAGACCCGACGACCTCGATATCACCAGGGGAGTAGCCGGTCACCTCGCCTTCGGGCATGGCGTCCATTTCTGTCTTGGGCATTCACTCGCTCGGATGACCCTGCGCACGGCCGTGCCGGCGGTACTGAGGCGCTTTCCCGACCTAGCCCTCTCACCCTCGCACGACGTTCGGCTCCGCTCCGCCAGCATTGTTCTCGGCCTCGAAGAACTACAGCTGACGTGGTGAGAAGCGAGCGGTCATGAAAGTCGTCGTGAACGAGCGGAGGTGTTTCGGCTCCGGTCAGTGCGTGCTCGTCGCGCCCGAGGTCTTCGAGCAGAGTAACGACGGCACAGTCACATTGCTCGTGGACAAACCTTCCCCAGACAACCATTCGCTGGTACGCGCGGCTGCACGTTCCTGCCCAGCTACTGCTATCCGCTTCGAAGAGAATGCGATGCGACAAGAGCCAACCGAATTCAGCTATGACGATCTGCCTGCTCTGATCTCCCGTATGCGGGGAGACGAAAGGCACTCGTTCTCATCCTCATCGACGATGGACGTGCTGTGGGTACTCTACGACGAAATCCTCAACGTATCCCCCGAGAGCCCCGACGACGACGACAGGGACCGCTTCTTGCTGTCCAAAGGTCACGGCCCGATGGCCTACTACGCGGTACTTGCGGCCAAAGGGTTCCTCCGACCAGAGCTCCTCGATACCTGGGCGACAAAGAACTCACCACTCGGCTTCGCGCCGGATCGAACCAAAATCTCGGGTGTAGAAATGTCGGGTGGCTCGCTCGGCCATGGCTTGCCGCTCGCAGTGGGCGTCGCGATGGGACTCCGTATACAAAATCGTCACGCACCGAGAGTCTTCGTGCTCATCGGCGATGGAGAGTTCGATGAGGGCAGCAACCACGAGGCGATGGCTTTTGCAGGACGCGCGCGCTTGAACCAACTGACGGTCATCGTCCTGGACAACGGCACGGCAAGTATGGGTTGGCCGCATGGAATCGATAAACGGTTCGACGGTGAGGGTTGGGACACAATCAACATCAACGGTGCTGACCATGAGGAGATCGCTGCGGCACTGAATCGAGATCACAACGACAGACCGCTCGCGGTGGTCGCCACCGTGACTCGGCAATCGGCCCGTTCGTCCATTCAGCAGAGATGAATCGCCATGAATTCCGCAGACACGCAAGAACCAAAGTCCTTCAACCACACTGACATGTGGACCGCATTCGGAACGACCATGTCTGGTGCATTGGAAACAGACCCCCGCGCCGTAGTTGTGCTGGCCGACATCGGAGCCCACCTCTTCAAAGCGGCCGCGATCGCAGATCCCAACCGCGTGATCAACGTAGGGATCAGGGAACAGCTGATGATGGGGGTAGCCGGCGGGCTCGCCATGTGTGGCATGCGACCCGTGGTACACACAGTCGCCGCCTTTCTCGTCGAGCGGCCTCTTGAACAAATAAAGCTGAACTTCGCCCAGCAAGATGTCGGCGCAGTCCTGGTCAGTTGGGGAGCCTCCTACGACTTGTCGGAGTTCGCCTTCTCCCATTTCACCCCGGGCGATATCACCGTCATCGATTCGATGCCCAACTGGACAGTTCACGTGCCAGGCCATCCACAGGAGGCCGCCGATCTTCTCCTCGAATCGCTACCAGGCGATGGACGGGTCTACCTACGGCTGTCGAGTCAGGTCAACCGTTACCCCCATGCGGTCCGAGGGACATCGTTCACACCTATCAAGTACGGCACCCGCGGAGTCGTCCTCGCAGTCGGGCCCTGTTTAGATGCGGTGCTGTCGGCAACCTCCATGCTCGACGTAACCATCCTCTACGCGGCGACGATTCGCCCCTTCGACGCCACGGGCCTGTGTGCCGCGGTGCAAGCCGTGAACCGTCCGAACGTCGTGTTGGTCGAGCCCTATCTGGCAGGCACCTCGGCGCACCAAGTCTCGTCCAGTCTCGTCAGCCATCCCCATCGGCTGCTCTCCCTGGGCGTTCGACGTGAGATGGAAGATCGCCACTACGGAACCCCCGACGACCACGACCACATTCACGGACTTGACGCCCGTTCCCTGAGTAATTCGATCAATTCCTTCCTCGGCTGAGCACGACCCGCGAGAGAAAGGAATCGGGATGAAGGAATCAACCATGGCACAGACGCAAGCAAGGTTTGATCGGGTGCGATGGGAACCCGGCGTATACGCAATCGTCGGTGCCACCGGAATTGGAAAGAGCGCCGAAGCGAGCAAGTTGGCATTGAGTCACTCGGCTCCGATTGTTGTTGCCGACCGTATCCAGTGTTACTCCGATCTCCTGGTCACCAGTGGTCGAGCGTTCGACGCGAAAGTGGAAGGGCTCAACCGCGTTTGGCTCGACAACCGGACCATACATCAGGGCAACTTCGATCCGGACGAGGCCTTTGACCGGCTGATAAAAGTACTGACCTCGTACGTTGATCGCGGCGAAGCGGTGGTAATGGAGGGCGGTTCGATATCGCTCATTCTTCGATTCGCGCAAACGATATCCAACCTACCGTTCCCAGCTGTCGTGAATGTTATGCCTATTCCTGATAGGCAACACTACTTTGCCCAGCAGTGCGCAAGGGCACGACAAATGTTACGGGGAGATTCAACGGGCAGGAATTTACTCACCGAACTGGCGGAAGCGTGGGTTCTAGGCGATCAGCACAACTTCATAGCCTCGGTTGCGGGTCTGGACTGTGTACTCGACTGGTGCGCCACGCATTCCGTAACACCAGAGGAGTTGGCCAACCGAGACCTCACCACGGAGGTGCTCGACGAACTGGCGGCATCAATGGGTGGCCGGTATGTCGAGCACGGCGTCCTTCAGCAGGAAATATTTTTAAGAACCTTCGGTGCCCCAGGTGTGACCGCCAGATGAGCGGGATCTGGCACACCGACGACGTGCACCTGACATCCGCCGGGGCTGATTTCGGAAACTGCATCCATGCGAAACCGTCCGTCGTTGTCGTGCCACGGACCGTGGCCGACGTGCAGGAAGCCCTGCGCTACACCGCGGCGCGGAACCTATCGCTCGCGGTGCGCGGATCCGGACACTCGACTTACGGGCAATGCCAGGCAGATGGCGGAGTCGTGCTGGACATGAAAAGGTTCAACACCGTCCACGACGTTCGATCGGGGCAGGCCACGATCGATGCGGGTGTGCGATGGAGCGACGTGGTCGCTGCCACGCTCAGCCGCCAGCAAACCCCTCCGGTACTCACCGACTATCTCGGGACCACCGTCGGCGGAACGCTTTCGGTCGGCGGCTTCGGGGGATCGAGTCACGGCTTTGGCTTGCAAACCGACAACGTGGACTCTCTTGCTGTAGTTACCGGATCGGGAGATTTTCGGGAATGCTCCGCCGTATCGAACAGTGAACTTTTCGACGCCGTGCGCGGCGGCCTCGGTCAATTCGGCGTAATCGTCAACGCGACAATCCGTCTGACCGCTGCTCACGAGTCGGTTCGACAGTACAAATTGCAGTATTCCAACCTCGGCGTATTCCTTGGCGACCAACTCCGCGCCATGTCCAACAGACTATTCGACCATGTACAAGGACGAATTCGTGTCGATGCCGACGGCCACTTACGTTATCGACTGGACCTAGCCAAGTACTTCACCCCACCACGAAGGCCAGACGACGATGCGCTGTTGTCATCGCTCCAATACGATTCGTGCGCCGAATACAACTCGGACGTAGATTATGGTGACTTTATCAACCGTATGGCGGATCAGGAGCTTGATCTTCGGCACACAGGTGAGTGGTTCTATCCACATCCATGGGCCAGCCTGCTGATCCCGGCAGACAAGATCGAGCAGTTCATCGAAACTACCAGCTCCTCATTGACGGATGACCTAGGAAACTCCGGGCTGATCATGGTTTACCCGATTCCAACAACACCGATCACCGCACCGTTCATTCCGATTCCTCACTGCGACACATTCTTCATGTTGGCCGTACTTCGAACAGCATCCCCAGGGGCCGAAGCCCGAATGATTGCCAGCAACCGCCTGCTCTATGAACAGGCTCGGGATGTAGGCGGGGTGGCCTACGCAGTCAATGCTGTCCCCATGTCACCGGGAGATTGGTGTACGCACTTCGGTTCGCGATGGCAGGCCATCGCACGGGCTAAGCGTCGCTTCGACCCATACAGGATCCTCGCCCCTGGATACAGAATGTCATTCGACTGATGAACCTTCGACCAATGCCCGCGACTACGGTCTCGGCACAGGCCCGCCCGACCCCCAAGAGCGTCACGGTCTTCTGCGGAGCTATGCCAGGGCGCGGGACCAAATATGGACAGCTCGCAGAGGGGATGGGGCGTGCGATTGCTAGATCGAAGCTGCGCCTCGTTTATGGTGGCGCCCGAGTCGGCCTCATGGGCACCCTCGCGAACGCGGCCTTGGACTCCGGCGGAACCGTCGTTGGCGTGATCCCTGAGAGCTTCACTGCGATACCCGAGGCTGCGCATCATGGACTGACAGAACTACACGTCGTCCATGACATGCACCAACGCAAAGCTCTCATGGCCGAACTCGGTGACGCATTCATTGCCCTCCCCGGCGGTGTCGGAACCGCAGAAGAGTTCTTCGAGGTCCTTACGTGGTCACACCTGGGGCTTCACAATAAACCCTGTGTACTGCTGAACGACAACGAGTATTACCGCCCCTTGCTCTCCTACATCGAGCACGCTGCCGTCGAAGGATTTATCACCCCCGCAACCCGGTCTCGCGTAATCGTCTGCAAAGACATCGAGGGGGCTATCGCGGCCATTCGCTCACCCTAATTAGTGGGACTTCTGCCTGGCCGGTAGATCTGCTCCGTCCTCGGTGCATTCTATATCGCTCACGTTCCACCCAGTTCGTCCGTATACGAAATTTGGAGGCACGTCGATGTCTGTACGAAAATTTCACCTAGGCTGGTTTGTCGGTTTCTTTGCTAACGATTTCACCGGCGACTTCTCGCCGCCTGAAGAGCCATGGGATGGCCGATTCTATGTCGAGATGGCGAAGTCGCTAGAGCGCGCAGGATTCGACTACATGATGTTCGAGGACACGGTGTCGGTACCCGATGCATACGGGCGATCCTTCGATGCGTACCTGAAACACGCCCTGTGGGTGCCGAAACACGACCCAGTGCCGTTGGCGTCGGTGATCGCGGCCGCGACCGACCGCATAGGCGTAATCGCTACGATGTCGACGGCCTTCTATCCCCCATACATGCTGGCACGCACTGTCTCTACGGTCGACCACATCGCTGGTGGGCGCTTTGGATGGAACATCGTCACCACCGGTCAAGATCAGGCCGCGCGCAACTTCGGCATGGATCGTCTGCTGCCGCACGACAAGCGCTACGAGGTAGCACATGAGTACGTCGACCTTGTCCGAGATCTATGGAATTCCTGGGATCGAGACAACATCGTCCGTGACCGCGAGTCAGGGACTTATGTTGCGCCCGGCACTGTTCGGGCAGTGAACCACACTGGGGAGCATTTCCGTTCGGCGGGTCCGCTCAACACGGTGCACCCACCCAATGGGCAACCAGTTTTCGTCCAAGCTGGCGGATCCCCCAAGGGCCGCGACTTCGCCGCGAAGTACGCCGACTCGATTGTTGCCAACGTCAACACCGTGGAGACGATGCGGGAGTTTCGTGACGATGTCCGTAACCGGGCGCAGGCACACGGTCGAGACCCTGACGACATCAAGGTTCTCTTCATCGCGATGCCAGTACTCGGTGCCACTATGGATGAGGCTCAGGCCGCGAATAAACGGAGAATGACCAGCGACCGGGCCATCGAAAACATTCTTTTGCAACTGTCTTTCGTCACCGACATCGACTTCTCTCAGTTTCCGCTCGACGAAGTACCTCCGCAAGACTTGACAACCAATGGCGAGCAGTCATCACTGGAGAGCTTCCTGCAGCACGGTAGCGGTAAAACTCTGCGCGAGCTGACCATTGATTACCTCGCTCCGTCTATCGAACTGGTGGGGACGCCTGATCACGTAGCGGAGCGCATGGGGGAGATCGTCGACGAGGTAGGCGGTGACGGATTCTTGATTTATACCGGGTCGAACTCGCTCACCCGCCGATTCATCGCTGAGATTACCGACGGCCTCGTGCCAGCTTTACAACGAATTGGGCGAACGCGGGTGGGATATTCGTCGGTGTATCTACGTGACAACCTTCGTGAGTTCTAGTTTTGGTGCTCGTTCGCGCCATCTCCCGAGGCCATCCCATGATCAGAAACGCTCCTGGTGGTGCCGGGCTCGTGATCATCGAGCTGCACGTCCCCTATCGAACAGCAATTTAAGTGACAGGAATTTGTGGTGACTGTGGATTACTCTATTCGGGGGCTCGCTCCCAGTGAGGCGCTCTACGTCGACTTGGGAGTTTTCATCGGGTATTCGGTGCGGGCTCGCGGCGATTTGAACATATCGGGGCTCTCGGCGGCATTTGCGACATTGCGACGCTCGTATCCTGTGTTGGCTGCGCACGTGGAGACGATCGATGGAGACCATATGATCGTCAAACCATCCGGTCCGCTGCCCGGCCTCAGCGTGCACACAGGGGATCCCGGTCAGCCGCTGAGCGGGGTGAACCTCAGTGCGGGCCGCGCCCTTTCCGGGCTACACGTCGTCGGCGATTCCGCCTGCGCGAGTGTGACTTTACTAACCCACCACTGCATAGCCGACGGTCGCCATTCTGTAGATTTGCTCAGCGATCTGTGGTCTTTCTACACCGACATTGTGGAAGGAAAGACCCCTGACGCGGTTGTTCATGGCTATCCCGAGTCGCTGGAAAAGCTGTTCTCCGAGAGAGGAATCGACACACCCGATGTCGGCAATGACGAACCATTAGAGTCGGCATTAAACAGGCCGCCGACGGCTGGCTATACCGAGCCACATCGTGCGATGACCCAACTGCGTTGTCGTTTGAGCAGGCGAGTCACGACCGGGCTCATCGACTTCGGACGTCACCATGGAGTTACGGTAAACGGCCTAGTATCTGCCGCTATCATGCGGACCGAGTCAGATCTGAGAAGTGTTCGGCTCGCCGACATCGCCTACCATTTTATTGTGGACCTCAGGCCTCACGTCACACCTGCAGTGGATTCCACCGCGGGAACAAATATTGTCGGCTTCCCCGTCTATCGGGCTACGGCCGAGTCCGTAGAAATCGTGGATCTGGCTCGCAGTTTAAATGAGGAATTGCACATCGATCTCGCCGCCGGCCACCTCCAAAGTGAAGCCCTGACAGCCGCGAAGATGGCAGTGCTGTTGCCTGAACCCAACGAGGTTCGTTGCACCAATGGAGGCACGGTTCCACCATTGCGATCGCCCGCAGGACTCAAACTCGAGGACTGCCGGCCCGCGCCAGCTGGGTTTTCCTTTCCTGTTTACATCGTCCATGGGTATGGCGGTCGACTGAACATCGAGTTTGCTTTGCCGCACGGAGCTTCCCGCTACGACATCGGCCGAGGCCGGGAACGGATCAGAACGCTCGAATCCCACCTTCGTTCCGTGGCGTGATTGACCAGGCACCGGTTCCGTGAGGCCGCGCCACGCAAGGTCAGCGGATCAACCGTTATTCAGACAGTCCCGGTCTCGCAGACGAGGCTCAGCGAAATTCCGCAACGCTTCGGAGATGCGTGGGGCGTTGAGATCGGTGATCGTGGCGAGGTAGACGTTGGCGCGGTGTCCGCGGTGAGCGAGGACGGACAGGAGTTGGAGACTGCGGTTGCAGGTGAGGCGGAGGGTGTCTACGACGCCTTCGAGGGAGTCGATGACGAGGTATGCGGGGGTGAAGTCGTGGGTTGTGGCTTGACCGTTGTCGATCAGAGTTTTGCGTTGGGTTGTGAATCGCCAAACGGAATCCATGATGTCGACAGGGTCCGGGTCGGTGTCCGCGGTGGTCGAGAACGTGGGGGTTCTGGACGGGCCAGTGATCATCCATACGTGCGGAGAGTGGCCGCTGAGGGTGTCGGCGAGGGTGTGTGCGAGGTGCGTCGACGCCGCGGGATCGGCGTTCAGGAGGAGATGACCGTCGCGCTGGGGGTGCCACGTTTTGGTACCCCCAGCGTCGTGCACGTCGATGCGGACAGCGATGTCGGTGTCGGGGTCGTCCAGCTCTGTCAGCATCGTGACGGTTCCTTGTGTTCGAGTAGGGAGGTGGGTCGGCTACGAAGCAATCTGTGCCGTGGGGTTGGTGATGCGGGTGCGGAAGAGGTTGGTGAGCTCGTCCGCTCCGGTTCGACCGTTGTCGGCCATCGGTTCGTTCGCGTAGGAGTTGTGCGAATCGGTGGCGAGCGAGGTGGCGTAGTTGAGCACCTCGTCGAGCACGCGGCCTGGGGTGAGATTATCGGCCAGCCGGTTCAAAAGGGGGAACTCGTCGAGGGGGAGTGCGCGGAGGGTCTTGCGGACCGCGTTGTTGACCTGGCCCACGAGTTTGCCGAGATCGGCCGGTAGAGCCACATAGTTCTGGGCCGCGGCGTTGGTGGAGATCCGCGCTGCGGTGGTGCCGATCGCGATGTACTCGTTGATAGGCAGCTTGGACACCACGGTCCCGATCATCGAACTGAATTGGCTCGCGAAGCTGATGACTTGGGGTGTGAGGGTCGCCAGCAGTGCCGGAACGGCGAACATGTCACCGCGGTGGATTGCATCGGTGAGCTGCGAGACGGTGGTGGCCATCGGGGCGATGTCTGCCCCGGGGATGGTCATTTCTGCGACCTTTGCGCTCAGTGTTGAGACGTTGCCGGCGAGGTCGAGTGCGAGCTGCGGCACGGTGAGCATGTTGCCTGTGGTCACTGCGGTGTTCAGTTTGCCGAGCGTGTCGGTCAGGGGTTGGCCGTCGAGACCGAGAAGCGTGGTGACGACTCCGGCGACCGAAGACGCGGGATCGGTGGCGTCGATCTTCGATCCGAGTTGCCCGATGAACTGTGTGGCGATGGCGTCGTCGGGGGTGTTGCAGTACGTGTCGTCGGGATCGCACACGCTGGCGGTGACGTTGTTGAGAGCTCCGAATCCCTTGGGTCGCGCACCGACGAAGCCGTTGCCGGTGGTCTTGGTTCCGAGTTGAACGCCGGCGGTCGGGCTCTGGCCGGGGTCGGCCATCAGGCCCACGGCAAAGATGCGATCGGCGCTCACCGGGCCCTCGCCGTTTCCGATCTTGCTGGCTAGATCTCCCGCGGCGTCGGCCCCTTGGGAGAAGCCGGTCAGCCCGAACTTGGTGCTCGGGCATTCGGCTGCCTTCTCGGAGATGTGTTGCGATGCGCGATCGATCGCTTCCTTCTTACTGGTTCCGTAGGTCTGGGCCTTGTCGTTCACGATCGTCGCGACGTAGGGAACTGTGTATGTCTGCAGTTCCTGGGATGAGAACTCGGAGTCGAGTGGGTCCACGACGTTGCGGAGCATTCCGACCGGCACATTCGGATCGGCCTGCTCGTTGGTTTCCGTGGTGCCGGGTATGGCCACCAAGATGTTGTCCGGGCATGCCGGAGCACCGGCTTGCGGATCGGCAATGGCGGAGGGAATGACGACGATGCTGGCAGCGACGGCGAGCCCGACTGCGCTGACAACGATCCTCTTGCGTGTACGAGATGCGGTCATGATGTGCGTCCTTTGTAGGTGAGAGCGGGGTTGGTGCAGGTGGACTTCAGCTCGCCAAGGCGGACTCATGGTGTGATCGGGTGTAGAAGAACGTCCGCTTTCCCGGCGAGGGAGTGTTGCCGGTGCGTGCTGCTACTCCGTCGCGGACTCGCGCGACAGCGCGGCTCAAGCGCTGTCGAAGGGCTGCCGGTGAGCAGTTCTCCTCGACGGCGAGCGATGCGAGATCGGCACCTTCGGTGACGAGATATGCACGGATCAGAAGTGAGTGCTCGTCGGCAGTGATGGTCTTGGACTGCACTGCCCATGCAAGAACCGAATGCAATTCCCGTGCCGATACCTCCCCCGGATTGCTGGTCGTGCGGTCATCGGATCCGTCGGCAACCCGGTGGAGCTGGTCGGGTTCGGCCGGCGTTTCCACCGCAGATTCGCAGGTCTTGGTGATCAGACCCAGCGTCCGAAGCGAGAGTGCCCCGGCAATCCCAGTGCCGCCGGGACGGTGCGAAGCGATCACCTCGTAGAACGCGGCGATGGTACGCGAGGCACGTTCTTCGCGGCTGTGATCGGTTCCGTCCAGCCGCGCGTAGCGATGGATTCGGACCAGCTTGGGGAGCATCAACCGGACCAAAACTGTGCCGGCGAGGGCGCTGCCTGCACTGTGCTCGGTGAGCAGAAGGGACAGGGTGGCGTCACTGTCCTGAGCGGCAAGCTCAGCGATGTCGGCCACGGAGCGAGCGGACGACCATGCGGGGTGTCGATCGGCCCACGTGCGGACTTCGCGGCCTGCGAGAGCGTCGACACAGAGATTGGTCCACTCGGCGTTGATCGTCGTAAACAGCGATGTGCTGTATCCGAGTGGGGTGGAGGAATGCGAGGAAGGCTGCGGCGAGGTCACTGGGGCGCTCCTGATAGAGGCAACTGAAGTTCGATCGCCTCTGACACAAACAGCGCCTTATATCCGCTGAGCTGCGGATTCTTACTCGAAAAGGCGGAGCTGTTATACCCGCCGGGTCCGGCGGAACCAGAAAACGGCAGCGCCCCGCGTTCGACATAGACCGCTGTGACCTGCGGTTACACGGCGACGGTGATAACAGCCCGACGAATCGCAGCGGGGCGGTGAAAAAAAGTTCGAGAAATTTCCGGTCGCCTCTGTCACAGACCCGCCCGCGAAGGGATCTACCTGTTCTCAGAAGCCCGTACACGGCGGGCTACCGACAGGAGGACCCCGGATGGACGACCACGATCCGTCGGCCGCATTGCTCTCGGACACCGCTCGCGTGCACTCGGTGTCCGAAGAGATCCGCGGCCTCGCGGCGCAACTCGGCGACAATCCGCTCAGCGCAGAGATCGCCAGCCGCGTCCGCGAGGTCGTGCTCGGTGAGCCGGCCGAGCAGGCGCGGGCAGCGCTCGAACGGATGATGGCGACCCGGGGTCGAGGCGCTCTGCGATTGGTCGACGAGGGCTTCGTACCCGCCACGGTCGAGCCGTCTCGGCACGAGGAGATCTCATGAAGATCCATCTCCGTAAGAAGGGCTCGAACAAGCCGACAGAAGCTGCGCCGGCCACCGAGCTTCATCAGTGGGCCGGCAAGCAAGCGGTCGCGACCAAGGCGATGAAGTGGGGTCTGTTCGCGGCGATCGGCTCCGGAGTGGTGGCACTGGTTCTCGTCTTGGCCGGCGTCGGGTCCACGACGCCGATCCAGAGCAAGGCAAACCCTCAGACGGTCATCGACACAGCCCGCGAAGCAGCAGCGACCGACCTCGCGCAGGACTTCGTGTTGACGTGGTTGCAATCCAAGCGAGGAGACGAGAAAGCCCTCGCGCGCTTCGTCCGCACCGACGGCATGTCGCTTCCGGCTCAGGCGAGCTATACCGCGTCCGAACCTCGAATCGCGAGCGTGAAAGCAATCGACCCGCCGGCGCGAAATCAGGGTCCCACAGGATCGACATCGCAAGGAGGACCGCTACAGGCGGCCGGCCAGAACTACGCGATCGTTGTGTCGGTCTCGGTGGTTCCGATCGGGGCAGACCCGGCGACGAAGCCGGAACGTCGATACTTCTCGGTCCCTGTCGTGTTCGTGGGAGACGACGCGCGGGCTGCAGCAGTCCCTGCTGCTGTGGCGGCCCCGGCAACCGGCGGTGACCTCACACTCGGCTACCGATTCCGAGTCGGCCTCGATCACTCGCTCACCCAGTCGATCAGCCAGTTCCTCTCGGCAATGGTTGCCGGTGCCGGAGAAATTTCTCGCTACACCTCACCCGGCACACCGATCCGTGCCGTCACCCCCGCGCCGTACACCAGTGTCCAGATCACCGACCTCGTCTCGGACACCGACTTCTCGGCGGGTGCGTCCGGATCCCCGGCAGATGGTGCGACGGTACGGGTGCTCGCCACCGCGACCGTCACAGCCACGGACCGAGCGCAGACCTCGACCGTGCAATACCCGCTGACAGCGATCGCCCGGGGTGGCCGGTGGGAAGTATCCGCGCTCGACCCGATGCCGTTGCTCGCGAACTCGACCGGACTCAGCGCAGCAACCCCAACCATTGCGGTGCCGACCTCGACTGGTGCCAGCACTACCTCCTCCGTTCCCGCAGCGCCCGTTCAACCGAACTGACGCTCTGCTCCCCCTATCCGAAAGGTACGAACAATGACCATTACCTCGATCCTGGCCGATCCGTCGTCGACCGTCGTCGCCGAAGGAATCATCGAATGGGCCAACAACAAAGGTGCGGAGGTGCAGGGCCTCATCCGCACTCTCGTGGGCGTCGGCGTCGCCGGGTTCATCGCCGCGATTGCTTTCAAAAGTCACTTCGCCATTGCCAAAACACTGGTGGCGATCGTGGTCGGCGGGGCACTGATCTGGGTGATGTGGAACATCACCGCCGTCAAAGACAGTGTCGGCGACGAGCTTCCCGGCTCCGCCTCGCCACAAAGCAGCGAGGTCGTCGTGGTGCCCGATCCGATCGCGGCGTTCATCTGACACTGCTCGGCCAACTCACGAACACCTCGATTCAACGACCCCCGCAGGAGTGTGACCGACCATGACCGAACAGCAGGCCTCCTCGCGGAGCGTGGTCAAGATGTTCACCAAAGCGCGCAATTTTCCGCAGCTGATCGGCAAAGCGCCAGACGGCCGAAAGATCCCCGGTGGCCCCTACACCCTGACCCAGTTCGTCGGCGCGGGTATTGCAGGCGGACTGCTGTGGCTGACCCAGTCGCTGTGGGCGCAGGGCAGTGTCATCACCAACGGTGTCATCTTCCTCGGTGTCACCGGCGGCACCCTGTGGGCGTTGGGGAGGCTGCCGCAGGGAGCACGGAATCCGATCTCAGTAGTCCGGGGTGTCGGGCGCGCGGCTACCGGGGCGATGTCACCGTCGAGGATCAATGGCGAGCCGATCCGGATCAAACGCCCTCACGCGGTACTGGGGTCGGTGATCATCCTCGACACCCCGCCAAGCCACGACGCTGCTATCAGTGAACCAGCAGTCATCAGAGCATCCAGCGATCGAGTAGAGAACGCCGCGGCACCGGTGGAGCTCGACGACAACGCAGCGCCGGCCGCACCAGCATTCAGACCTCTGACCCAACCGCGGCCGGAGCGAAAGATCGCACCAGCGCCAGCCCGGCCGCGATCGGACGGCGAACGCCAGCGCTCGCAGAGTCCAGCCCTGGCCGAAGCGTTCGGCGTCGCCAACCTGGCACCGGCGAGCAGCGTTCAGCAGCTGCTTGCCATGGCTGCAGCGGCCCCCACCCCGACCCGAGAGAAGGCGTAATGCAACAACCGAACCGGCTCGTCACCTCGAACTTGCGCTGGACCCGCTCCGGAGTCGTCTGGGCGGACTACGTCCTGACCGGAATCCCGTACGGGTACCGGCCGATCGAAGACCGACAGACCGCGCGGGCGATGCACAAGATGTTGCTGCGCGCTCTTCCTGGCGAATCTCTCCTGCTCAGTGTCGCGGTCAGTCTGGACCCAATGACCATCGTCGAGCGCATGGAACGGGGTGTCGATCTCGATCTCCATCCCGCGTGGGCAGACGAATGCGACGCCACGATCGACCGCCTGGAGGAGATCCGACCCGGCCAGCGAATCTACTGGCTGTCCATCCCCCTGGCCAACCACGGCTTCGGTGACACCGTCAAGGCCGCAACGTCCGCCGCATGGTCCTCGGTGGCCGATCTGCTGGGGATGCCGCCCTCGTCGATTCCCGTCGAGGAGAGAGAACGCCGCGCAGCTCAGGCCGCGCAGATCGCCGCGGCCATCCCTGCCTTCTACGATGCGACCCCCGCAACCCCCTCCCAGATGGTGTGGCTGCACCAACATGCTCTGCAGCGCGGCCTCGGCCTCGATACCGACATGCCCACCGCTCTAGATCATCCGGCAGGCACTGCTCGAGGATCCTTCACTGCCGCGCGGCTCGACGAAGGGGCTCAAAGCGATCGCCCCGAATCGGGCTGGCGGGCCAAGGCGCCGACCTTGTCGCGTGTGCTCAAAGTCGACCAGCCGTGGGAGGTAACGCCACCGCCGGCCAGCTATCAGTGCTTCCTGGTGCTCGCCGCCACTCCTTCGGGCGGCACGCTGTTTCCAGGCTCGGAGTACCTGACCCTCGCGGACAACCTGGGCGGCGTCGATGTCGACTGGGCAATTCGGTTCAAGAACTCCGCTGCATCGGAGGTTCTGAAGAAGAACCGCCGCGCCTTGGTGCAGATGAACGATCAATACACCCAGCGAGAAGACGAATTGAGCACCGGCAGCGTCCTCGACGACGCTGCCGTCGCCCTCGCGGAATACAACGCGCTTCTGGAGGCGGACGCAATGGAGATGGAAGTGCAATCCACCACCGTCTTCTGTGTCGCCGCCGCGGACGAAGAGACGGCCATCGCATATCAGCGCGAGCTGGCGAAGGAGTTCGAGGGTTCGACCTACAGGTTGCAGTCACCGATCGGATTCCAGGAGGAGCTGTTCTGGGCAATGACACCCGGCGTGCCGACGCCGGCGATCTGCAACGAGTTCGCGCAGATCACCACATCCGAACATTTCGCCGCGTACGTACCGGTCACCCGCAACGATCTCGGCGACGGAGACGGCCCGCTGATCGCACTCAACATTTCCTCGGCCCGCACTGGCGTCGTGCACCACGACATCGCCAAGAAAGCGTCACGTGACGTTTCGGGTTCGGTGGGAGTGTGTGGCAACTTGGGATCAGGCAAGTCCGGCTACTTGAAAACAACCGGTAACCAGGTCGTCGACCGCGGCGGCCAAGTCATCGTGGTCGACCGGACCCCTCTGGGCGAATACGCACTGTGGGCCGAAGCGATCACCGACGCGGTGGTCGTCGATACCGCAGCACCGGACGTCACGATGGACCCTCTTCGGCTGTTCTCGCCCGCACGAGGAGGGGAAGTTGCGGTGTCTATTCTGTTGCCGCTGTTGCAACTTCAGCCCGACGACCGTTTGGGGGTACTGCTGTCTCAAGTGCTCGAGCCGGAATACCGCGCTCGCTTCGGCAATTTCACTACCCCAGGCCTGGTTTCGCACCTCGAGAAGGACTGCACCCTCGACGGAGCTGCCGAGCTTGCCGGAAAGTTGAAGGTCTACGCGACCAAATCCTATGCAGCAGCGCTGTTTCGGCCGGACCTAGAGCCGTTCAATCCACGCGCAGGAGCCATCGTCTTCCGCACTCACACACTGGAATTGCCCTCGGAGCGAGAAGTGGAGAACGAGCATCTGTTCAAGCAGATGTCGCTCCAGAAGCGGGTAGGGCGAATGATGTACACCCTCATCGCGCAGATCGCCCGCGGCATTTGCTTCGCGGACCCCAACACCCTCGCGGTCTTCCTGCTCGACGAATGCCATCACCTGACGCGCTCGAGCGAAGGTGTCGAGATCATCATCGACTTCATTCGAGACGGCCGCAAACACGACGCCGCGGTGATGCTCGGATCGCACGACCCCGAAGCAGACTTCGGCTCCGAGACGCTGCGAGGGCTCATCCCCACCCGGCTCGTGTTCCGGCAGACGGATCGACGACTAGCGCAAAAATCGTTGAAGTGGCTCGGCGTCGGGGAAGACGATCTCGGACTGCTCAAAGAGCTGATGGAGAACACATCGCCCGTCGAAGGCAAAGACGGATACGTCGCACCGCATCGCCGCGGAGAGGGCTACATGCGCGATCCCGCCGGCAACGTCGGCCGCATCAAGGTCTTACTTCCGGCATCGGAAGCGAGATACCAAGCGGCGAGTACGACTCCGAAAGAATCGACTACCGAGCGCGCTGCGGAGTTGGCGACATGGTGATGTCGAAACGAGTTGTGCGCCGGCCAGGTTCGATTGGCGGCGGCGTCAAGATGGTTCTCGAGCTCGTGCTGTGGTCGTGGATCCCGCGGTCGTGGTGCAGTGTTCTCGCTCGCTTCCTCGGCCCTGTCTTCAAGTGGGTAGTGGCATCTCGAATCCGCCGCGCGATCGTCACAGGTGTCGCTGTCTGGCACATGATCGGTCTGCTGGCGATCGCCCTGGCGTCACCGGCTCATGCCGACCCGGGTGAAACCCTGCCCACCAACAGCACATTCAGCTGGATGGAAGTCCGTGACTCTCACGGAATTCTGGTCTGGGACTACTTCATGTCCATCGACGAAGGCTCGGTCGGGCACCCGATGTACACCGTGTTCTCCACCTTCATCATGCTCGAGTACGAGGTGTACCGCGGGGTGACCGGCTTCGCGATTTGGTTCGTCACCTACGCCTTGCGGTTCGAGTGGCTCGAATTGTTGACTGCGCCGTTCCGTTCGATCGGCGATGCCATGCAAACGGTCACCGATCAGTTCCAGCTCACGGGCCTTCTTCTCACCGCTGCTGCAGGCATCGGAGCGTGGTGGGTCATTCGCGGACGGTGGACGACGGGAGTGTACGAACTCCTGATGGCAGCAGCGATCGCCGCTGCGGCAGTGGGGATCCTGTCCAATCCAGTCGAACGGGTCGCAGGACAAGACGGCCTGATCATGCAGGCGCGCGACGCCGGCGTGCAGCTTGCGGCAGGCCTGGCCAACAAGGGAGACACGACGTCGAGTTCCGACGAACTCATCGACCAGATCTCGGAACAGATGGCCGACACGTTCATCAGGCAACCCACCCAACTGCTGAACTTCGGCCGAGTCATCGACGGCTCGCCCGACGGAGAACGTTGCACTCAAGCCTGGGACGCCGGCCACGAAAAAGCAGACGGCAACACACGAGACACCCTCAAAGACAACATCAAAGGCTGCGGCGGCGAAGGCGCAAAACAGATGAAGGACTTCGCCGATCACCCCGGACCGGGACAGGTCGGGTCCGGGGTCGCGATGCTACTGGCCGGTGTCATCCTGCTCGGATTCGCCACAATTCTGGCGTTCACCCTCATCCTCGCGGTACTCACCGCCCTCGCATCGGCCGTCAAGGGAATTGTGGTGACCGTCGTTGGAATTCTGCCCGGATCCGGCCGCGGAGCATTGTGGAAAACCCTCGCCGCGGTGCTGATGTCGATGGTCATCGTTATCTTCGCGGTGGTGTTCCTCGTCGGATACATGATCGTGATCGGACAGTTGTTCAGAGGAGACGGCGACTCTCCGCTGATGATGAAATTCATCCTGACCGACATCGTTCTGATCGCGGGCATCATTCTCTACCGCCGCGCAGTGAAAGGACTACGCAAAGCTTCCGACGCCCTCGCACGCAAGCTCGGAAGCAGACCAGGAGCCGCGCCCACCGCGATATCGACCAAGACACCGACCAGCCCCCTCGCCCAAGCTGCCTACGCCGGACAAGTGGCCCGCCAGGCCTATCAAGGTGGAAAGGGACTGGCCAAGACAGCCAGCCATGCAACGGCCCGAACCGCCAAGGCGAGTAAAGCTCTCGTCGACGGGACGGCAGCCGCCAGCAGCGCAGCCACACTTGGAACTGCTGCCGTGGTCTACTCGGCCGGGAAGATTGCAACCGCGGGCGTCAAGAAGGTCGTCGGTCGACGGAGCGACGCCAAAGCTACCCAGGCGGCCACCGACACCACCAATGCTTCCGAAACCCACCCCAGCCTTCGCAAACCGATCAACATCGACCTTCCCCCGACGCAGTCGGTCGTCGGCTCCGGTCACTCCCACACTCCGGTCTCCAGCCCCGTCGGAGACCGATCGGCGGTCCGCTCTCACGGCGACAAGACAACGAACGCACCCGGTATCAAGCGGCCGGTGGCCACCGCTCCCGCACTGTCGACTCCAGGAAACCGAGAAGTTCGGGCCAGCCGCGCCACGGTGACCGGCCCTGGAGGCGGACGATTCCGTGAGTACTCCACCGATGAGGGCTCGCCGCTTCTGCTTCCCGACCGGTCCACGCGGCCGTCGAGTGCTCCGCGTCGTGCCCGACCGACCGTCCAACCAGGTGCCACCACGAATCCGACGGAAATCCTCCATCGAGCTGCGTCAGGCGCACGGCGATGACCTTGGTGGCCCCGCCTGAGACAGCGGTGTCGCCGAACTCGAAAGCGCCACGTCGATGGTGGAAACTCGCCCTGGCGGTCGGTATCGCCGCTCTCGGTGTACTCGTCGTCATTCCATTGATGGTCGTCGTACTCGTCACATCGTCAGGTTCCAGCGGTTGTGCCCCCACGGTCTCGTCCGGTACCGGTGGTGATGATGCATCGCCGTTGACCCCGTCCGGTCCCATCGGCAAGCCGACCCGCGATGGCACGACCACGATGACGTCCCCCTTCGGGCAGCGGTGGGGCACGATGCACCAAGGCGTCGACTTCGCGGGCCCGATCGGCACCCCGATCTACGCAGCCCTCGACGGCACTGTGGTCAAAGCCGGACCCGCTCAAGGCTTCGGAATGTGGATCGTCCTCGACTCGATCGTCGACGGAAAACCGGTCTCCACCGTGTACGGGCACATGTATCCCAACGGCGTCCTCGTCAAGGAGGGACAACAGGTCAAGGTCGGCGACCACATCGCCGACATCGGCAACGCCGGCGGCTCCACCGGACCACATCTGCACTTCGAGTACTGGGAAGGCGGCCGTTTACAGGGCGGAACCGCTATCGACCCGATGAGCAAACTCGGTCAGGCGGGAAGCCCCCAATCGTCCGGCGCTGATTCACCGACCGGCGCCGGTACCGCTGTCGATTGTGGCTTCGGCACGGCCGGCGGAGATCTCCGAACCGGATCCGTGCCGCCGGAGTTCGAGCCGTGGATCCGCAAAGCAGGAGCCGTGTGCCCAGGCGTGGGTGCTCCCCTGATCGCATCCCAACTCTCCGCCGAGAACGGTTTCCGCTACGGCCCGTCCGCTCCGGTATCGAGCACCGGAGCGTTGGGGCCCGCACAATTCATGCCGGGAACCTGGGCAACGTGGGGCAAGGATTACGACGGAGACGGGCGAGCCGACCCGAACTCCATCGGAGATGCAGTGATCTCACAAGCCCACTTCATGTGCGCCATCAACGGAGATATCACCGCAGCCATCGCCGCGAGAAAAGTGAAGGGCGACCCAACTGCACTGACGATTGCCGCCTACAACGCGGGCCCCGCCGCGGTGCTCGCAGCCGGTGGAATGCCATCCGGCGGTGACTACACCACACAAACACAGCCCTATGTGGCGAAGATTCTGGCCGGCCAAGCGCAGTACACATCCGAAGGTTCCACAGGCCGGTTCGTGCCGACCGGAGCTGACGGAGACAATGTCGTCGAGGCTGCACGCCAGTACCTCGGAACCCCCTACGTCTGGGGCGGCGGAGATATCAACGGCCCCTCCCGAGGAGGATTCGACTGCTCAGGACTGACCAGTTTCGCCTACTTCGCGGGCAAGCACATCACCCTGCCCCGCACATCCGAGGCCCAATGGGGAGTGGGTTCGGAGATCCCGATCGATCAAGCGATGCCCGGTGATCTCGTCTTCGGATCATTCGAGGCGAACGGCCCTGGGCACGTCGGTATCTACATCGGCGGCGGTCAGATGATCCACGCCCCCACCACCGGAGACGTCGTCAAACAAGCTCCACTCATGGCTGGAATGAAAGCCCGGAGGATCTGATGTCCCTTGCCGGCCGACGTCTTATAGCCGTCCTCCTCGTCGTTGTAGCCGTGGTGACCATCGCCTGGTCCTGCAGCTCACCCGCCACCGATGAGCCGGAATCGGCACCGGAGACAACGAGCGCGCCAACCGCGCCGTCGCTACCCGAAATCAACACACAGCCAACCGAGACAACCGCTGTACCCGCTCCGATCAGCAGCGCCGCCACAGACGCGGAGACCGCAATCCGTCAAGCACTGACGACCGCCTTCACCTGGTACCCCAGCACCGACACGAGCTCGACCGACGCGTTTCTACGCGCCCGCCGATGGTTCACCGACAACCTCGCTGCAAAACTCTCCACCCCTGCAACGACCGAGCGAGGCCCCGGTGCCCAGTGGGAACAGTGGAAGAAAGAAGACGCCGAAATCACCGCAACCGTCTCGATCGGCTGCTCCGGATGCCCGGCAGATACCGCCGAGCGCATCTATCGAGTCGCGGAGATAACGCAATCGGCCGTCACCTCGGATGCCACGGTCCCCGTCGACTCCACCACGACCGTGTGGGTATCGGCAGTGCCGACCGCAGCCGGGTGGAGTGTGGACACTCTCGATTTCTGACCCTCGCCGCACATGACCCGGAGAGGGTCGCCGGCCACTGAACCGATCGCCCTGTACAGGCAACATGGAACGCACTATTTCCCGTGATCGGTGCCGCCGTTCATAGCCCTGTCGCGCTACGTGACAACCGGCTTCCGTCGGCCCTTAGCTCGCGGATCCGCGAGGAGGAGCCCCACCCCAGGCCGGTCGGGGTGGCTTGCGTATACCGAATCTCGTGGCAGTCACGCCGACGCTGGGGTTGGCGGATGGACGTTGCCCGAGGGTGCGTAAGAGAGGAATCGAACCGCATCCGATGAGCAGTTGATGAGGCGCCGATGCTGCCGCGAATTGGTGGTTATATGCCCCGGATGTGGGAAGGTCGCTGCAAGCCTTACTCGCTTCGCATCGCCGTTTGCAGCGTACCCCCCATGTCAAGGGGTGTCGAGCGCACATAGCTGTTCCCGCGACGGTCAGTCGCAACACGGAACGCGACTTGCCCGTCCCCAATCGCACCCTCACCGATAGAGCACTGGTGACCGATCGGTGCGCCACTGATGGGGCCATGAACGCATGCGCTGCAGCGCGAGATGAAAGGTTGTCGGAAAAAGATTCACCGCGGCTGTCACAGAAGTCGACGCACCTGGATCTACCTGTTCTCGAGAAGGCACGACGAGACAGGGAGTCCCCATGAGCGCACCGACACGACTACACGTAGCGAGGGCACGTTCGAGGAGCAGTCGATCTACGGCCGGCCCCCTGAGTCCTGTCATCGATCGAGGAGCGCTGCCGAACTTCGCTCGGATCGAGACCCTCAGGCTCGACGATCCCACCAACCGGATCGTGACCCTCGCAACCACCGACGAGGTCTGGTCGCTCGTCGTCGAGTGGAATTCGAGCAACCTGCTCGTCGACACCGAAGACGAACGATTGATCAGACTTGTCGATGCGGCTCTCCGCGCTGCGCACTGCCAGCCTCACGCCGCGTGCCGTTTCACCCTCGACTACAACCCGACCCATCTCAACAACGAAGTCGGCCGACGCAGCGTGGCCTTGACCGCAACGATGCGCCCAACTTCCGGTGACGGGATCCTGATCACGATCACCCGGGATGCATGATGTGCGCGCTACCCAACCCGACTCAGGCACCCCTCGACGGATACCGGTCGCTACGTGATGCACCCTCGCTCGACCCCCAGAACAATCCGTGGATCCGCAACTGTGTGCTCTACGTTGCCGGTGGAGTCGTGTCGGCAGCACTGGGCCCGATCCTGAACCTCGACACAGCGATCGCATGGGGTGGAGCAGCACTCGGCGTCGGCGCGGGCGCGGCCGTCAGCTACAACGGCTATCGCGCCACGATCCGAGCCGAAGAGACCGATCGTGCGATCGAGCAGCTCTGCCGGCTGACCGCGTCACCGCCGACCCGTGATGTCCTGACGGCGACTCGGTGGAGCGGCCAGTGGCCCGGCCGTCCGGGCAGAATCACCGTCCGCTACCAGTCGGCCGCGCTCCTTCTCGACGAACAGTGGGAGCCCCGCGTCGTCGAATTGCTCTCCCAGCAGAGCTGGGGCCGGTACCGGATCCAGAAGCACAACACACGCAAACGCCGTCTCGTTCTCGTCCCGGACACACGGTCCGTCTCCGAGACGCATGTCTCGCCCGAACTCGTCAAAGCCACGCGCACGATTCTCGCGCTGCTAGGGCCGACCGGAAAGATCACCAGACACGAGACGGACCCGAGCACCGGGGATCTTGTAGCTGTCGAAGCCACCCATGAGGTCGGACATCGACTCGAGTCCGAGGGCTATCGGGCCCGAGTACAACGAGTAGTGAGCGTCAATCTGCCCGGTCGGTGGCGTGCTCGCTGGAACCTCGAAACGGACTGGGTGCGTTTCGAGGTGCGCCCGACCTTTCCGAAGAAGCTCTACAACCCGGCCGGCCTCGGCGACGCGGAATCCACGACCGATCTCGGCGACCTCGCGCACTCCGACTACGACTCGGTCGCGATTTCGTACGGCGAGGACGAGGACGGCAACCCCATGGTGTGGCGGCCGGCGATCGACCCACACTTCATGCTCGTCGGTGCATCCGGAACCGGAAAGACCGTCACCGCACACACCCTGCTGACACAGCTCACCGCGCACGGTTGGCCGGTATGGGTCGTCGACGGAAAAGGGGTCGAGTTCTTGGGCTTCCAGGACTGGCCGAATGTACAGATCGTCGCCAGCCACATGGAGCACCAGGTCGCGGTCATCTATCGGTTCTGGAATCTCATGGAAACCCGGTACTCGCTGATCGTCAACGGAGAAGCTACCGAGGCCGACTTTGAGCCCGTCGTTCTGTTCATCGACGAGTACGCCGACTTCCGAGGCAACCTGCTCAACTGGTACTCGAGCATCAAAGGTAAGGGTGATCCCACCAAGCCGAAGACCCTCCAGGAAGTGGCGTCGATCGGACGAAAAGGCCGCACAGCGAAGTGCCACATGGTGCTGGGAACGCAGCGACCCGATGCCGAGTACTTCGGCGGCGACATGCGAGACAACTTTCGCCAGCGCGTATCGATGGGCCGTCTGAGTCCGCAGGGCGCGTTGATGATGTGGGAATCGGCAACCACTGGAGTCGGTATCCCGCGCGGATGTCGTGGGCGGGCGACCAGTGTCAACGACCACAACCAAGCGGTCGAAATTCAGACCTACTTCACTCCCGACCCCCGCAAGACTGAGCCCGGGGCCGACGACGCAGCGGTGCTGGACCGCCTGCGTCCTCTCGAAGTGCGGCACGAGCGGTTGGTGATCCTCGACCCGGATCCCGGCGGCACCGTGGACGGCGACGAAGAGATCCGTTTCCATCACGTCTCCGGCGCGCCCTGGGCGCGCGCGTCGGACCATCCCAATCTCGATCCCGTCGCCAGGCGAAAGACGCGCGCGGACAGTGATTCAGCTCGTCGCGCATCGTCGCCGATGGCAATGCTCAATCTCGACACCCCCACCGTTCGCCAGCCCAAGCCCGACGCGCAGACGCCGAAAGAAAAAGCCGTGTCCGGCGTCCCGGGCTCTCCGATGCACAAGGACCGCCCGCACCTGCAGGTGGTCCCCGACGCCGGTACCGACGTCGACGACTGGGAGGGCTACGGCGAATCCGAAGACACTGCTCCGGTCGACCTCGTTGCCGGCGACCTAGTTCTCCTCGACGAGGACGCCGGGATCTGGGTCGTCGTCGACAACGAACCCGACATCTACGGAGACGAGTCGGGTGACGACATGGTCGGGCTGACCTGGCGTGGCGACGGCGACGACGAGGGGGTGCTCGACATTCCTCTCGACGCGACTGTTCAAGTTCGTCGCCCCCTTGCCCTCGCCACCTGAATCACTCTGCGACACACACGATCAGAAGAGGAACAACCACATGTCCCAACACGGCAACAACAGCAAAGCCCTCTCCGACGACGATCAGATGGCGCTGATCTGGATCGCCCCACTCGCAGCCACCATGGCTCTCGGATCCGCAGGCCTGTGGTGGTCGACGGCAATCGCCTGGCTGGTCGAGCACTCCATTCTGATCGCCAGCGAGGCATCCCCGATGGTGCAGATCCCAGCATCGGACGGTGCCGGGCTCGACGGTCGACGACTGATCATCGCTCTCGCCGTCGTCGTCGCCCTCGGTGCCGTCGCGATCAGCGCCGGCCGCTCGGCCTACTCAGCCCGACAGGCTCGACTGCACCGAGGAGACCGGGGATGAGAACGAAAGCCACCAGTGGTCGCCGCGCAGAACTACGCGCGATCGCGAGCAGAGAATCGTTCACGATGCCGCTCGGTCAGTGTGTCCGAGACAGCAACTGGGCCGCCCGCGAAACGGCGGTCGCAGAGCTGCTGCAGTCACGGATCCCACGTCTCGAACGGCGCCGGAAAGCAACCGTCGCTGCAGCGCATCTCCTCGAATCGTGCGAGACCTGCCCGCTCGCGGCCTTCGTCGCATGCCGCACAAGAGCCGAGGCAGATAGCTATACCGGCGTCGCGGCAGGCGGACTGTACGACCGAGGAACTCTCATCACCGAAGAAAAACGACCCGACGGTCTGGACGCGATGCACTCCCGCGAGGTAGTGTCCCCAACATCTGATGTGCGGTCTGACCAACCGCATCAACTGAAAAGGGATGCACCATGACTGACGTCGACGTGGTTTCGCGTACGCAAAACAATCTTTCCCCCGCACTGTGTGATGCAGTGCCCGATAGCAATACAATGAATCCTGACCGGAATACCGGTTCATGGAGTCGCTCGACGACGTCGAGGGGTGGTTCCTTCGGCCCGACGAGCGACGGCAGTGACGCTGCGCGTGCGCGACGTCGCTCCACTCCCGCGGCGGGATCTAACAGAACATCCCGCCGCGGGAGTGCCTCGTCGGTACCCTCCGGACCCGCCCGCCGCCACCTGCTGTCGTTGCGGCTCGGCGGTATGCCCGACCAAATGATCCTCGATCTCACGAAGCTCAGCCTCAGTGATGTGGAGACAGTCGCCAACCACAAATGCTTCGAGACCACCGCAAGCATCTCGAAAGCTATTCTCGACGTCACCTTCCACCCCACCCGGGGACGGGCGATGACCTTAGGTGTCGGAGCTCAGCGACGGATCCGGGCCCTCGTCGCGATGGGCTACTCGGTGCAAGCGCTGTCCGAACTGACCGGGCTGTCGGTGCCCAAGCTTTCGACGTTGCCATCGGATCAAGTTGTCCCCAGTGAACTCTGGTCCGTCATCAACGACGTCTACGACCAGATCTCCATGACACCCGGCCCCGACGAGCAGGTCCGGAATGCAGCCCGTGAGCAGGGATGGGCGACGCCTCTTGCTTGGGACGATGACGAAATCGACGACCCCCGAGCACGTCCACATTCGCCCCGAGGCATCCGCGGCGTGGACGAGGCGGCCGTCTACCGTCGCCTGTGCGGCGAATGGAGACTGCCGCTCACTCTTGCAGAGCAAGCCGAGATCGTAGGAATTTCGCTCCGTCGGCGGTGGTCAACCGAGCACCTGGCCGACGTACTCGGAATCGATCTCGACTCAGCGGTGAAAAAGAAGGTCCGCTACCGTGCCCGGATGGCCGTGCACGCCGCTCGCTCCGATGGTGAACGAGAAGCCGATGTTGCGTAGCGACTACGTCAGAAGTGTCGTGGTCGCTCTGGCGGCAGGCGTCCTATGGGCCTTGATCGAGGCGTCGTCGGCATCCTGGGCCAGCACTCAGGCATCAACTGCTGCGACTGTCGGCCGCGTCTCGATTGTCGCGATAGCAGTGATCGTCGGGGTAGCTCTGTCGGCCGCGCTGCGGACCACCGTCATCGCGGTGTGTGCACGGGTCGAGATCTCCGTCGACGAGGCGGCGCTGGGGACGAAAATTCCCGTCATCGTCTCCGGTGTCGTGTGGGGCGTCATCTCCGCTTTCGTCAGTACTCCGACGAGTGCGCCGCCGGCGGCAATGCTGTTCTTGGCTCTGGTAGTGCCCTGGATTGCGTGGATCGACCAACGCGTGCAACGGATTCCGACTGCTCTTGCGTATCTGGCCGCCAGCGGAACTGCAGCAATGATCTTGCTCACCGGTGTCGTTCACGGCACCTGGGGCGCGGTCGGTCGCGCCCTTCTGGCCGGCCTGGCCGCCGGCATATTGTTCTTCGCGCTTGCAGTGCTTCTGCGCGGCGGAATCGGTATCGGCGATGCGCGACTGGTGGTCTCGCTCGCGATGGTCCTAGGCTACGTCGGCTGGACATCCCTCGGTGCGGCGCTGGTGTTCTCGATCCTGACGGCTTTCGTCGGAGTGATAGTCGTGCGGGTCCTTCGAGCGATCAGATCCGAGCCTGCACGGTCGCATATCGCGCTGGGCCCGTACCTCGCACTCGGCACCGCGCTCACTCTCGTCGCATCCTGATCCGCCTGCGCGCAGTTGCGTCCTGCTTTTTCTTCCCTCCCCGAACTCGACAGCTCCCGAAGAGGTGATTGCCATCATGGCGAAGACACATCAGACCGCATGGACAGCCATTGCCGCAGCCGTGATGGTCGCTGTGGCGGCCGCGGCTGCCGTGGTGATCACGACGGATCACCACGAGGCCGACACTGCGCCACCACCACCCCAGGTCTTCCACGACGTCATCACCGTTGCGAGCCTTCTCGACGCCCTGCCCGTCGTCGACGATATCGACAGCACGGCCAGGTGGCCCGACGGTCAGCGCTTGGCGGAACTTCTCGTGCGGCCGCCAGGCAGCGATCACGGATGCGACACCAGGAACATCGCATTGGCAGCGGAGCTCGAGGCCGTCACATTCGCTGCCGGAACGGACAATTGCGTTGTGGCACAGGGCGTGTTGAATGATCCATACACCGGTGTCACCGTCGAATTCGATGCAGCATCTGAGAAAGATGCTGCAGCAAGCGATTACGTCTACCCGCTGGACGCGGCGTGGGCGTTGGGTGCTGCTGCATGGGCACCCGAACAGCAGCAACGCTTTGTCAGCGACGTACAGACCAACATCATCGTCGCCAGCGCGCAGGCAGTTGAACATCGAGCCCAACGTGGGCTTTCTCAGTGGCATCCGAGCAACGACGACCTCGCATGTGCATTTGCGGCGAAATATCTTCGTGTGGCGCAGACATACGCCTTGCCCATCACCCGCGGTGATGCTGTCGCGGCCACGCAACTCTGCGGTCTCGGCAACACCGCGGTGACAACTGCGGGCGAGACCGAACCGGCGAACTGACCACACGATCGGCCACACAAATCTCCTCCCCAAGAGGAAATGAAAGTCCCTCGCACACAACATGAAAGAAGGAATCTCATGCCCAAGACCGCCGACCAGGCCGATGCAACCACCCGCGAGATCCTCGGCCCGCAGTTCACCGCAATGCGCAACCTTGTCGAAGCAGCCGAGAACAGCCGGCAGAAGGCCGAAGCAGTCGCCAAAGCGCAGGCCGAACATGTCGACTCGACCGCCGAATTCATCGTGGCCTACGACGCCGCCAAAGCTGCAGGCTTCACCACCGCCCAACTGAAGAAGGGCGGCTACGTCCGGCCATCACTGAAGGGAGTCGCAAAACCGGCCACCAGCAAGAAAGAACCCACGCAGACCCCGCCGGCAGAAACCGCCGCCACCGGCGGCGAACCCCACGGGCACGACAGTGGGCAGCAGAACCATGCCGCACCGGCGTCGGAGGAACACCGGAGTGATCACCACAACGAGCACGGCGAGCACGACGCCATGGCGAGCTGACATGACATCCCGTCGACAACCAGAGGGGGCTGTGCGATGAGCACCGACCGAACCGACGCGATCACCCATATCGAGCTGGCCTGCGACGTCTGCGCGCTGGAACCCAGGGACGGGGGAGCGGGACCGCGGGGCGCATGGTGGGCGGTGGCCATGAAAGATTGCTGCGCCGGCGGACAGCTCATGGCCCACCTCGCGTGCGACGAGCACTTCTTCGATCTGATTTCACAGAAGCTGCCCGGCGTATGCACGAGTTGTGGCCACCTGAGCCGGACCCTGTCCGACGTCGTCGATGTCGCATGGACGATAGGAACCGGAACCGACCTGCCCGGCCGGCCGGGACGATGACCCAAGCTGTCGCACTGCTCGGTGGAGGCGTCCGCCGAGCGTGCACTTGCTGCAGCGCTGTCGAATACTTCGGCGGCGCTGCAGGTCGAGTCGGTACCGCCGCCCCCCGCGGGGCCGCAGTACCGACTCTGTATCCGGGACCGCAAGACCCCCTCCGGGTGAGGTCCGATGTCCTCCGCGCGCCGTAGTCGTAACCGCGTCACCCCAGACGGGGGCGCGTTCGACCCCGATCGAGGATCCAGCGGAGAGCTGGAGAAGAAGCAAGGGGTGGTGCTCCCGCACGCATCCTTCGCCGACCGAGCCGCGAATCGCGAGCATGCCCGCGGCCTCGATACCGACATCGAAGGACTGCCCGGTCTGACACGCGCGCGCCGCGACCTCGAACGCGCCTTCCCCCGCAACACCGCCGCGCCGATCACGAACGAACGAAAAAGACGTTCGCTGCCGGCCGCGATCGAACTCCGTCGAAGCCTCAGCGCCCGCCAGCGCAATGCGCGATCAGCCACCAAAAGGACTGTCGAGCAGAGCGTTCCCCGAGCCCAGCACCGTGCGATGAGCACACTGATCGGAGATCCAGAAAATTGGAAACGCACCAACGACGCATTGTCCGATGTCAACGGTGATGCAGTTCGGCTCGACGACGACCAGCGCCGCCACATCCAGAGAGTCGACCGCGCAATCCAGCGATACGAGCGTGAGTCCGGACGTGGACACCTGGTCTACACCGTTGTGAGCTTGCCCCACGCCGTCATCCATCCATCCGAGCTACCCGAGACCCTCTCACCCGGCTCGGTCATAGCTTTCGACCGCTTCACCGGCGCCCGCCACTCGATCCACGAACTCGACGCACACAGCCATCCGACGGACGCCGTATTCGAGATCCAAACAACACGAGGGCTGTACCTCGGAGCATCGGACAAGGGCGACGACACGAGCCACCTCCTCCCACGGGGCACCCGCTACCGAGTCGTCAACTCGCACTTCGTCCCCTACGAGCGACCAGGTCAGAGGGTCAGGGAAAGGCTCGTCGTGCAACTCGAAGACATCGACACGGACTGACCATCAGCGAAAGGAACAAACAGACATGCCCACCGAAAAGGCCTCACCGCCACCACACCGACGAGAACGCCGCGCACCATGGCAATTTCATCCAGACATCATGCCGCGCGCCGACTTTCGCGCCGTCCAAGCCGAAGACCCCCAGACCGGACCCATCGACGGAGCCATCGACACCGGCGAAGAATCGGAATAGAGACGGTCACTTGTCATGGGCCCTGCGCGATCGGATGCTCTCGTCGAGCCACTCCGCACCATGATGACGGCCACAAAACGTGATACGCGCCCAAAACAAACCTCATCGGTTGCTTCTAACGTAGCCAGGGTGGAGCATACGAGTCATGCCTGTCTCTGAACTTCTGCGCCTCGGCAATGCTCGACCAATCGTCCGATGGGGCGACCCTGTCCTGCACACATCGGCTCGACCGGTGACCGACTTCGGTCCTGATCTGCAAAGTCTGCTTGCCGATATGTTCGCGACCAATACTGCTGCGGACGGTGCCGGCCTCGCCGCTCAGCAGGTAGGCATCGACCTTGCGGTGTTCATCTACGATTGCAGTGACGAGACCGGGACACGGCGAACTGGTGTCGTCTGCAATCCGGTAGTCGAACTCGCCGAAGGAAACGATCGACACCTCATCGATTTCGGTGAAGGATGCTTGTCCCTCCCCGGCGCATACACCGACCTCGCACGGCCAGAGTTCTCTATCTGTCGAGGACAGGACCAGTACGGTAACCAGATCGAACTCAACGCAGGCGGCACGCTCGGGCGTTGTTTCCAACACGAAACCGATCACATCAACGGTATCGTTTTCGGCGACCGCCTCTCGAAGCGCAAACGTAAACAGCTCTATCGTGACCACGAGACGGTCTCTGAGCAGTACAGCAACGATTGGCCAACACGATAGATTCTGCTCCGGAAGCAGTGACCGCTCTGCTCCGCCTACCCACCCGGTGACGTCAAGACCTTCACGAAGCCTGACATTCATCTACACGAAACAGTAGGTCGAACCCTCAACGCATCCATGGCTCGCTATTGCACGGCAACGGACCATATGGTCTTGTATCCTGGGCTAGGGAACAGGAGTTCGGGGAACATATGCCTTACGCAATGGCTGCGGCGTCGCTACGGGCCGCGATTCCAGAGGTAGTGACGGCGTACAGAACCACTTTGCTACGCGAGAATAGTCCCCTCGGGATCAATCCGGGGGTGTGGTCACAGTGCCGCCGCCAAGCACTGGCAATCCTCAACGAGTGCGTAGATGCATTAGGCCTTCCCACGTCTTCGACTACTCGGTCGGCGATTCCAGACGAGTACACCCGGTTGCTCGGCTCGCATCGAGCCCTACAGGCAATACCGGCTTCGGAGTCCGTGCGAGCTGTGGAGATTCTGTGGTCATCCCTTGAGCCTGCAATAGAGCTGGCCGCCAAAGAGGCACCCTTGACACACCGACCTGGGGTCTGGAGACGCATCAACGCCGCTTTTCGCCTTGCTGCCGGTGGCCGCCTTCACACGGGCATGCTCAGCTACGAGGAGACCCGAGGCCATTTGAGGGACAGGCAACTTCGAGTGCTTGAGGCCGCGTCAGACGCATCTTTGACCAACCGGGAGCTTGAAGTCTTGGAGGCTGTGGCGTTCGCGATGACCAACCGGCAGATCGCTCGCACTCTGAATATTTCAGAGCTCACAGTCAAGCGGCATCTGTCCAACGCCTATCTGAAACTTGGGGCGTCGTCCCGTATGGACGCGTTGCACAGGCTATTCGGCAGCCGCATCTAGCGGCCCGCAATTTCATACCGCGCGCACCAGGAGGGTGCCGAGCATCGCGAGGTTTGCTGCGTACTGGGTGGCCATGAAAGCGCGGTACCCGCAGCGCCGTGCCTTCAGGTCATAGTCGTTCGCCCGCGCGCATAGCGCCATCACCCAGAGAGCTCCAGCAGTCAACGGCAATGTTCCGAACAGTGCGAGCGGTGCCCATAGCAGTGAGGCGATCGGTGCGCATACTCCAACGACAGTCGTTCCGAATATGGCCAGCCGCCGTGCAGAGCTGAGTCCACGTTGCGCTGCCAGAGTGCGCCTCCCACCAATGGCGTCCCCGTGGGCATCGGATAGGTCCTTCACGACCGCTCCCACCAACGCCATCCATGTTGCCATCGATGCGCAGAAGACTTGTTCCGTACGCCCAAATCCTCCGCCGCCGGCGGCCGCTCCGGCAGCATAACTTGCCCAGCCGAGGCCGAATATCACTACAGAAGAAGACAAACTCCAACGCTTGGCAGCCAGTGGCGGTGCCGAGTACACCCACCCAAGCGTCAGGAAGGCGAAGGTCCAGCACCACATCTCGCGCCCCGCAACTGCAGCCATCAGCAGGGCTGTGATCGCCGTAGCCACGCTGACCCACCGGGCTGTACGGACTGCCAGTTCCCCCCGCGCAATCGGTCGCTGCGACGCGTTTGCCACATCCTCAAGGACGTCAGTCACACCATTGAACAAGTACGTCGATATCACGACGGCCCACCAGGTCAACGCGCCGGCCGCTAATTGTCCGACACCGACAGGCCCTGCAGTCGCTGATACGCCGGCAATTCCAACCGCGAATCGAAGCAGATAGACACCTTGGACCTGCGGTCTGGCCTCCACGAAGCACAACCATGCATTTCTTGCGGGACTCGACGCGCCCCCAGGACGACCTACCTGTGTGCCGTGCTTGACCGACTCACACCGATACGACCACCCATCTGACACAGCCGGAGCCTAGCTGTCGCAGTGCACGAAGGTTTCTGCCCGGACTTGTCTTCGCTAAAACTACATCCAAAGTTGTAGTTTTCTGAGGTATTACCTACTCCCTTCGTGCCACAAAGGGGACCAACGTATTCGCTGCTAGGCAGACTCGACTGGTACCGAAATGCACAGCAGGCGTACTGCAACTCTCCGAGTAAGCGAGGACCATGAGCAATCCGTTCGACGATGAAGACGGCAGCTATTTCGTTCTCACCAACGAGGAGGGGCAGCACTCTCTCTGGCCGGTCTTTATCGACGTCCCGGCCGGTTGGTCAAGAGTGTTCGGCGAGGCCAAGCGGACTGCTTGTCTGGAGTACGTCGACACCCACTGGACCGATTTGCGCCCCAAGTCACTCGCCATTGCTCAGGCCGAAAACCGCAGCCAGACAACTAATGTCGGACCAACTATGCGGCCGGGAACGACCAATTCGGTTGAGGGCATCCCAGCCGATGCCTACCACAACGAAATTAGGTCGTAGCTCGATGGGAGCACAGTCAGGCTCGTCCGTCGCGGACGTTGTTGGGGTCGGTTTTGGACCCTCCAACCTCGCTCTCGCGATAGCTCTTCAAGAGTCCATCCAGCCCGGACCGGTGCCGGCAAAGTTCAGCATGAAGTTCTACGAGCTCCAGCCTCGTTTCGGCTGGCACCGTGGGATGCTCATGGAGGATGCGACCATGCAGGTCTCTTTTCTCAAAGACCTTGCCACCATGCGCAATCCGATGAGTCGGTATACGTTTGTGTCCTACCTCCGAGAGAAAGAGAGAATTGCTGAGTTCATCAACAGCAAAACTCTCTACCCACTGCGGGTGGAGTTTCATGACTACCTGGAGTGGGCAGCTAGCCAATTTCAGTCAAACGTCTCGTACGGGTCCGAGATCAAAGACATCCGACCAGTAGTCGAGAATGGCGTGGTGGAGTACGTCGATGTAGTCGGCCCAGATGACGTTGTTCAGCGGGCGCGGAACATCGTGATCGGAATGGGTTTGACGCCTCGACTTCCCGATGGTGTCAACAGATCTGAGCGGATCTGGCACAGCTCCCAACTGCTGGGCAGAGCAGCCGCAGTTACATACGTCCCTCAAAATTTTGTCGTCGTGGGCTCTGGCCAAAGTGCCGCCGAAGTTGCTGACTACCTTCATCGGACTTTCCCTCGCGCCAATGTGCACACCGTCCTGTCCCGCTACGGCTACAGCGTCGCCGATGACAGCCCGTATGCGAATGGAATTTTCGATCCGGAGGGAGTTGACCGGTTCTTCTCCGCTCCGACCGACGAGAAGCAGAGGCTCCTCGAATACCACGCCAACACCAATTACTCAGTGGTCGATCTCGATATTTCACAGTCGCTGTATCTCAAGAGCTACCAGGAGAAGGTCCTGGGCAAACAGCGGTTACGGATGATCAACACCTCGCGCGTCACATCCGTCGACGAGGACACAGACGGCGTACGGGTCGAGGTCACATCCTCGGCCACCGGTCTGACCCATACCATCGAAGCAGACGTGATCGTCTACGCCACCGGCTACCGGCCAAGTGACCCGGCACCGCTACTCCAGGGCCTGATGCGCGAATGTAAGCACGACGAGCAGGGACGGCTCAGCGTGGGACGCGACTACCGAGTGACGACGTCGGATGCGGTGCGCGCCGGTATCTATGTGCACGGTGCCAGTACCGAACACAGCCATGGACTTTCTGCTGGTCTCCTGTCCAACACTGCAGTCAGATCCGGTGAAATCGCCCAATCCATTCTCAGGAGATGACCATGTACGTCCCCCGGATCTACAAGGCAAGTGATCGGACATGGCTGCGCCGCGTGGTTGCGCAGTACCCTTTTGCGGCTCTGATCTCAAACGGCCCCAAGGCCCCGTACGCCACCCATTTGCCAGTCATCTGTGCTCCCTGCGCCCCTTCAGAGAGCGAGGACTTAGAAGGATCGACACTGTTTGGGCACATGAACCGGGCCAATCCCCACTGGGACTCGCTCGTCGACGGTGCGGATGCCCAACTTATTTTCACCGGGCCTCATGGGTATGTCACCCCAAGTGTCTACCAACGCGATTCTGTAGCACCGACCTGGAACTACGTCTCGGTACATCTCCGAGGAAAGCTGCAACCTGTTGCCGATTTCGAGGAGACGCTCAAGGTCGTTCAATTGACAGTCAGTACGTACGAGCAGAAATTCGGCAGCGGGTGGGAGATGGACAGTTCGCTGGACCACTACCGAAGGATCGGTCCGGCTGTGGGTGCATTCAGTTTTGAGGTGGAATCGGCGGATGGCATGTTCAAGCTCAGCCAGGAGCAGAACCTCGAGACCAGGCGACGGGTGGCGGACCACTTCAGCGCGAACCACGCCGGGCGAGGCAAAGAACTAGCTTCGTTCATGCGGGAGTACAGCCATGGTGACTACAACAACTTCTGATGGGGACATGTCGGACGCACCGACGGAACCCACGGCCCGGGAGCCTTTTGCGCCAAAAGAGCATTCCGTGCCCGCCATTTGTAAACCTTCAATTTCGCACCGGCTCAGCCATTTCGGCCTGGTCTGTTCATCGGTTTACGGATGCAAGCGGAGTTTATAAATTGTGCTACTGCTCTCACGCACCTTGTCCGCCGCCATTCCGACTCGTCGAGCAGGTCAATCGTTCTACCTTCGGAATGAAGTTGGGATTCCGGGGGATTGCTTCCGGACCAAAATCCGGCAAAAGAGCCGACCGGCGAACGTGACCAAGTCGGTGTCATCGCCAGAGAAAGCCAGAAGGTTGGTAATGGATTACGACGTTGTTGTTGTTGGGGCGCGATGTGCCGGCGCTTCGGTGGCACTGCTGTTAGCCAGACAGGGGCGAAGTGTTCTGCTGGTCGATAGGGCCTCCTTTCCGGCGGACACCATGTCCACGTTGTATATCCAGCACCCTGGGGTCGTGAGACTCGCACAGTGGGGGATGCTCGATGATGTTGTGGCCTCCGGTTGTCCGCCTTTGGGCACTATTAGTCACGATGTGGATGGACTGAGTCTGATCGCTGCTACCCCGGCGAAGGACGGTGTTAATGCCGCTTACGCACCACGGCGGTACATACTCGACGATCTACTCATTCGAGCTGCCGTGTCAGCGGGCGCGGAGTTCTCGGATCGGACGTCGGTCCTAGAATTGATTTGGCACGACGAACGCGTCGCCGGAGTTCGCCTCCGGAGTGGAAATTCGACCACATCGGTGTCTGCTCGATTGGTTATTGGGGCCGACGGTATGCGATCAAAGGTCGCGGAACTTGTTCAGGCACCGATCCTCCGATCGGCACCCATAGCAAGCTGCGTGTACTACACCTTCTGGCAAGGCTTGCGAACAGGATTCGGATTCCATGAGCGAGTCGGCCGCTGGATAGCCCGTATTCCAACACATGACGACCTGACAATTGTGGCAGCTTACCTGCCGCAGAGCGAATTCTCGGTCGTTCGGCGGGACCCGCAGAGGGCGTACTTGTCCGCGATCGAATCGACAGCGCCGGATTTATACGAACAAATTATGGCACTCGACCGAGTGGATCGGTGGTGGGGTACGGGGGACCAACGCAACTATTTCCGTAAATCGCACGGTCCGGGCTGGGCATTGACGGGGGATGCGGCTCACCACCTTGACTCGATCAGCGCCCGCGGCATCACCAATGCGCTGATTCAAGCCGACCTGCTCACCGATTCTATTTCCGGGGTGGATGTCGGGAACTCGGTCGCAGTAGATGAGGCGATGGTGCACTTTGCACTGTCGACAGGAGCTGTTCTAGAGGAGCCGTACATGAGTACTCTCGCCCTGGCGAAGCTTCAACCGACGAAGTCCCGGTTGCGCATGCTGCATGCCATTGCCAATTCGCCCGAACTTACATCTCGGTACTTCGGTTTGGTTTCGGGGGCCATCGGGATGCGCGAATTTATGTCGGCCGAGCTCGTCGACTTGTTGTAGCTTGCTGATGAAATATTTCGGGTCTGAATCTAACGCTGAGGGTGGTCACCCGAGTGGTTCGCAAGGAAGTGTTTTGCTGGGCGCTGAAAGGGTTGAGCATTGATCCCGTTGTCTTTTGCGCAGCGTAGGCTGTGGTTTATCCACCAGTTGGAGGGATTGTCGTCAACTTACAATATTCCTCTGGTCTTACGCCTGACTGGTGAGCTCAGTGTTCATTCGCTGGGCAGGGCAATCGGCGATGTCGTGAGTCGACACGAAAGTTTGCGGACTGTTTTCCCCTCCCATGAGGGTGTGCCGGAGCAGCGTGTTCTTGGCTCGGCCGACGCAGACTTCGGCTGGGACGTAGTCGAAGCGTCAGGGTGGTCGACAGACGCGTTGAACGATGCAGTCGCACAGGCAGTGGGATACAAATTCGACCTCAGCTTTGAGATTCCGTTCCGAGCGCAGCTCTTCAGACTATCGGCCGATCAGCATGTATTGGTGCTCCTGATGCATCACATCGCGTCAGACGGCCAGTCCCTCACGCCCCTCGTACGCGACGTCGGGCTGGCGTACAGGGCCCATGTGGGCGTAGAGGTGCCTGCCTGGGTGCCGTTGCCATTGCGATATCGGGATTACACGCTCCGTCAGCGTGAGTCGCTCGGCGACGAGTCCGACCCCGACAGTGCGCTGAGCCGGCACCTCCTTTACTGGAAGAACACGCTAGCCGGATACGAGGGGCGGCTTGAGCTCCCAACCGACCGCCCTTATCCGGTCGTGGCCGACTATCGAGGCAATCGAATCCCCATCGAATGGCCCGTGTCGATGCAAGAGCAGGTGCGACAGTTGGCCCGGGAGCATCGTTCTACCGGCTTCATGGTGATTTCGACGGCGCTGGCGGTGCTGTTGTCCGAACTAAGCGGCACCTCCGATGTCGCTTTCGGTGTTCCAACTACGGGCCGACGTGACGCTGATCTTGCGGAGATGGTCGGTTTCTTCGCCAACACAGTAGTGCTCCGCGTTGATGTGTCTGCCAGTTCGACGTTCCGTCGCCTCTTGCAAAAAGTACGGGACGCGGTTTTGGACGCATTGGCCCACCAGGATGTCCCGTTCGACGCGCTGGTGGATCTCGTCAAACCTGCTCGGTCACAATCGCATCACCCACTGGTCCAGGTCATGCTCGGATGGCAGAACCAGATCTCCACGGAGTTGGACTTGCCGGGGGTGCTGGCAGAGGCGGTACCCACCATTTCTCGACAGGCCCGGATGGACTTGACCTTCAGTCTCCGGGAGCGGTACTCCGAGTTCGGCGAGCCGCAGGGAATCGACGGAGTGGTCGAGTACCGCTCTGATGTCTACGACGCTGCATCGGTCGAGACCATGATCGTCAGGCTTGGGCGAATCATCGCCGAGATGATCGCCGTGATCGACCAGCCAGTCATCTCGATCGACGTACTAGACAGAAACGAACACACTCATCTTGACCGCCTGGGCAATCGTTCTGCGCACTCTCAGACTGCCGCCAGTATATCCATAGCCGAACTGTTTGCAGCACAGGCGAATCGAGCGCCGGAAGCGCACGCCATGGTTTTCGAGGATCAGGTATGGACTTACAGGGAAGTTGACGAGGCCTCCACGCAACTGGCACATCTACTAGCCGTTCGTGGGGTACGCGGAGGAGAAGTTGTTGCTCTCATGCTCCCGCGTTCCAACAAGACAGTAATCGCGATCCTGGCAGTGTTGAAACTGGGCGCAACCTATGTACCCATTGACATCAAGCACCCCGATGAGCGGGTGGCGTTCATCTTGGGCGATGCCGCTCCAGCTGCCCTCGTGACCACTGCCGAACTGACTTGCCGGGTAGACTGTTTTGGTATCGAAGTTGTGGATGTCGACGACGCGATTGCCGTGCAGCCGGTTACGGCTCTGCCTGCGCCAGAGGCCGGCCAAGTCGCGTACATCATCTACACCTCCGGTACCACCGGTGTCCCCAAAGGGGTTGCCGTTACCCAGGCGAGCGTCACGCGATTGTTCAGCTCGACGGCTCCGGGGTTCGTGCCGTCCTCAAACCAGGTGTGGTCACTCTTCCACTCCTACGCGTTCGATGTGTCGGTATGGGAGATGTGGGGCGCGCTGCTACACGGTGGCCGACTGGTTGTCGTACCTGGAGAAATTGCCCAGTCCGCCAACGACTTTCATCAACTACTGCGAGACCAGAACGTATCCGTTCTGAGTCAGACACCGTCAGCATTTTATGCTCTGCAGGCAGTCGACATGCGCCGGCCGGGCGAGTCTCGGCTGAGCGGTCTAGAAGCGATTGTCTTCGCAGGCGAAGCTCTCGAACCGTCGAAGTTGCGACCTTGGCTAGATCAGCTGGATTCCTGGCCGCACCTGATCAACATGTACGGCACCACAGAGACCACCGTCCACGCATCGTTCCGGAGGATCGTTTCTTCTGACCTCGACAGCCATGTCAGTCCCGTGGGCGGTCCGCTTGCTGACCTTGCCTTCTTCGTATTGAATACCGGTCTCCGCCGCGTGCCGGTAGGAGTAGTCGGAGAGTTGTATGTGGCAGGTCATGGTGTCGGCCTGGGCTACTTGAAACGCATGGGGCTGACGGCGTCGCGGTTTGTTGCTTCTCCGCTCGGCCCGCCGGGCTCGCGGATGTACCGGACGGGTGACGTAGTGCGGTGGAACCGCGAGGGCGAGCTGGAGTATGTGGGCCGCTCGGACGACCAGGTGAAGATCCGTGGTTTTCGTGTTGAACCGGGTGAGGTCGAGGCTGCTCTTTCCCGTGTCGCGGGGGTGGAGCGCGCCGCGGTCGTGGTGAGGTCTTCGAGTTCGGGCAAGCAGCTGATCGGCTACGTCGTACCTGCGGAGACCGGTCCAAAAGTAAATGGTGCTGTGGTGCG
Organism: Rhodococcoides fascians NBRC 12155 = LMG 3623; assembly: GCF_001894785.1. Classification (GTDB taxonomy): domain Bacteria; phylum Actinomycetota; class Actinomycetes; order Mycobacteriales; family Mycobacteriaceae; genus Rhodococcoides; species Rhodococcoides fascians. The sequence continues at coordinate 7,090 of NZ_BCWW01000017.1, read as the reverse complement.
TGGTGATGTGGCCGCGCACCTACCGGAGTACATGGTCCCCACAGTGGTGATGATCGTCGATGACCTACCGCTTACGGTCAACGGCAAGTTAGACAAGCAGGCATTGCCGAATCCAGAGTTCGCAGGCGGATCCTACCGAAATCCGTCGACCTTGGTTGAGGGAATTTTGGCTGAAATCTTTGCGCGTGTGCTGGACCTACCGCGGGTAGGGGTGGACGACTCGTTCTTCGACCTCGGCGGAAATTCGCTATCGGCGATGCGAGTGATCGCGGCCGTGCAGGAGTCGTTTGATTCATCGATCGGCGTGAAGGCGCTCTGGGAAGCCTCAACGGTATCGGGGTTCGCACGGTTGGTGGGTGGATCGCCGGGTGGCGGCGTGGCATGGGTCCCAGTAGCTCGTCCCAAGCGATTGCCGTTGTCGTTCGCTCAGCGTCGGCTGTGGTTCATCCACCAGATGGAAGGGCAGTCGGCGACGTACAACATACCGCTACTGATTCAGATTACCGGTTCTTTGGATGTCTGTGCGCTGCGCGCGGCGATCGCTGATGTTGTGGAGCGGCACGAGAGTCTGCGGACAGTGTTTCCAGCGGTGGCTGGTGTGCCGGAGCAGCGTGTCCTTGCAGCTGAGACTGACTTCGACTGGGACATCATTGACGCCACCACCTGGACGGAACTTCAAATATCCGACGCAGCGCGTGTTCGGGGTCAGCATGCTTTCGACCTAGCCGAAGACCTTCCTTTCCGCGCGGCGCTGTTTGTCGTGTCTGCCACTGACCATCGTCTGGTCGTGGTCATGCACCACATTGCAGTCGACGGGGGGTCACTTCCTCCGCTCCTGCGTGACCTATGGAGCGCCTACGGAGTCCGCGCTGCGGGCGAGTCGCCTTCCTGGTCGCCACTTCCCGTCCAGTACGCCGACTACACGCTTTGGCAACACGCTCTGCTGGGTGACGAAGCGGATTCGCAAAGCGTGCTCGCCGGGCAGTTGAAATTCTGGGAACACGCCCTGAAAGATCTACCCAGCAGGTTGGAGCTTCCCACGGACCGGTCGTACCCGGCGGAGACCGACACGAATGGGGGTCGAGTCGTCGTCGACCTGCCCGCGGATTTCCATGAATTGGCGCAGCGGATCGCGCGGGAACGCAATGCGACGACGTTCATGGTGATGTCGGCGGCGCTTTCGGTGCTGTTGGCGCGTTTGAGCGGGAGCGCGGATGTGGCGTTCGGGGTGCCGACGGCGGGGCGGGGGCGAACCGAGTTTGACGGCATGGTCGGGTTTTTCGTCAACACGCTGGTGTTGCGTACGCGGGTTTCAGCCGAGATGAACTTCGGTGATTTGTTGGAGGAGGTACGGGAGCGGAGCCTGGACGCGTTCGCGAACCAAGATGTGCCGTTCGATGCGCTTGTCGAGCGCCTCAATCCGGTCCGTACGCAGGCTCACCATCCGTTGATCCAAATCCTGTTCGCCTGGCAGAACGACCCGGTCCCCGACATCTCGGTGCCGGGTCTCGACGTGGAGACGGCGTCAGTCGACATCGGAGCCGCTCGAATGGACCTGGCATTCAGCCTGCGCGAGCGGTTCACTGCGGACGGTCAGCCCGATGGGATCAGCGGAATCGTCGAGTACCGCACCGACATCTTCAACGCCGAGACCGTAAAGCGCATGGCGGCTCGGTGGCAGCAGCTATTGATTGCGATGGCGGCGGGCCCGGATCGTCCTTTGGCTTCGTTCGACATCCTGGGTGAGGATGAGCTGACGCAGCTGGACGTACTGGGTAACAGGTCGGCTGTGACGGAGTCCGTTGCTGGCGTGTCGATTCCGGAGTTGTTCGCCGAGCAGGTGAGGGTGCGGCCGGACGTCATAGCGGTGGTGTTCGAGGGTCGGTCGTGGACGTATCAGGAGTTGGACGACACATCGACGCAGTTGGCTCATTTGTTGGCTGGGCGTGGGGTGGGAGTAGAGGACGTTGTTGCACTGTTGCTGCCACGTTCGGAACACACTGTGATAGCCATACTTTCGGTGCTGAAGCTGGGTTCTGCTTACTTGCCGATCGACATCAACACCCCTGACGAGCGCCTGGCATTCGTTCTACAAGACGCTGCGCCGGCCGCGATTTTGACCACGGTGAGCCTCGCTGGTCGCGTCAGTAAGTCCGGGGTCCCACTGATAGATGTCGAGGATCCCAAGGTCGCTGAACAGCCGACGACGACGTTGCCGGTGCCGAATGCTGACCTCCTCGCGTACATCATCTACACCTCAGGAACGACAGGCACACCCAAAGGCGTCTCGGTCACCCACCGCGGCGTCAATGACCTCATCGCTACCCACATCGCGCGCCTCGCCAATGTCGAGGACCCGACCACCGGCACTCTGGAACCCCACCACCACGTATGGACGCTGTTCCATTCATACGCATTCGACTTCGCGGTCTGGGAGATGTGCGGCGCGCTTCTGCACGGGGGACGGCTGGTCGTGGTTCCCGAAGAGGTTGCCTACTCTCCTTCCGATTTCCATAACCTGCTCGTAAACGAAGAAGTAACGGTGCTGACCCAGACACCGTCGGCGTTGGCACGGCTGTCTCCCGAGGGGCTACCGTCGATCGCGCTACTTCTACTCGGGGGAGAGACGTGCCCAGCCCAGCTAATCGAGCGATGGGTGACGCCTGAGCGAGCCGTGATCAATGCTTATGGCCCGACCGAGTGCACCGTCTACGTTTCGATGACCGAACCGCTAGTCCCTACAGGGGCAGTGCCGATCGGTGCCGCTGGCTCCGGCACTGCGTTGTTTGTGTTGGATTCCGGTTTGCGGCGGGTTCCGATCGGTGTGGTTGGTGAGTTGTATGTCGCGGGGCGGGGTGTGGCACGCGGTTATGTGCGACGGCCGGGCTTGACGGCATCGCGATTCGTCGCGTGTCCGCTCGGCCCTTTGGGTTCGCGGATGTATCGCACCGGCGATCTGGTTCGTTGGAATCACGACGGCGAGCTGGAGTATGTGGGTCGCTCTGACGATCAGGTGAAGATTCGTGGTTACCGCATCGAAATCGGTGAGATCGAATCGGTGCTCCGGACGGCCCCCGGAGTAGGACAGGCTGCGGTCGTCGTCCATGAGGACCACCCAGGGTACAAACGGCTGATCGGCTACGTCGTTCCCCACACAGACTGGGCGGGCGAGTTGGATGGCAACCAATTGCGCCGCTTGACCGACGCGTGGCTGCCCGAATATATGTCGCTTGCGGCGGTCGTGGTCCTCGATGCATTGCCCATGACGAGTAACGGCAAGCTTGACAAAAAGAGGCTTCCGGTACCTCAACTAGGACAATCGAACCAATACCGAGCACCGACTACTCCACTCGAGGAGAGCCTGGTTGACATCTACGCGCGCGTACTGAATGTGGAGAAAGTTGGAGTCGACGATTCGTTCTTCGATCTAGGCGGCGACAGCATCTCGTCCATTCAGGTGGTGTCCCGGGCCCGGCAAGTCGGTTTGTACTGCAAGCCCCGCGACATCCTGGTGGAGCGAACCGTGGCACGACTTGCCCACGCTCTCCAGCTCTCGGTCCCGGAGCAGTCTCTCCTTCGGCCGGCTGAGGCTGGGCCCGTCACGGCAACGCCGATCATGCGGTGGCTGGCATCTCTCACGGCACCGACAGACGAGTTCAACCAAACCATGTTGTTCCAGGGGCCGCAGCAGGCGAAGTACAGCGACGTGGTGTTGTTACTACAGGCATTGGTCGATCGGCACGCCATGCTCCGGTTGCAGGTGGACAACGCCCCGACTGAGGACGCGGACAACTGCATCGTCCTACCAACAGGCTCGATCAGCGCAGCCGACTGTGTAACCCCCGTCGTGGACTTCTCCGATACCACGTTTGCCAATGCCTTGAGCCGTCTTGACCCGCGTCGAGGAGCCATGGTGCATGGGCTGTGGGCTGAGCGCACCCGCCAGCTGTTGCTCATCGTCCACCACCTCGCGGTCGACGCGGTCTCCTGGGGAATCATCCAAAGGGATCTCGCAACGGGTTGGCGCTGCCTCACCGAGCGGCGAGAAATTACCCTGGATGCCAGCGGCACCTCGTTCCGTGAGTGGTCAACGATGTTGGCGCAGTACGCTGCCGAGCGGAAAGTCACTGACCAGCTTCCGCATTGGCAGCGCATTGAAGCCGTTGCCACCCTGCTGCCCAGCCCGCACCCGACTCCTGGTATCTGGCGCGATGTGGAGCATCTGTCGGTCAGCATCGACACGGAGCTAACCGAAGTGCTGGTAACCGACGTGACTGCGGCTCTGCACATCAACGTTCAGGATCTGCTGCTCATCGCACTCGGTTCTGCCCTCGCTGAACAGCACCAGCACTTCGACGTCCCTTTCCGCATCGACGTGGAGAGCCACGGACGTCGCGATGAAATCGGCAGTGGGATCGATTTGACCAACACCGTCGGATGGTTCACCGCAAAGCACCCGGTCGCTTTGAACGTCGTACCCATGGACCGTGACACTGTTCTGACCGGGGGCTCGGACATGGGTATCTGGATAAAGGACGCCAAGGAACAGCTGCGTGCCCACCCCGACGGAATCACCTACGGTCTTCTCAAGTATCTAGGCACCAACAATCTGTCTGGCGTAGATCCCGCCATCGGCTTCAACTACCTCGGCCGGCGCAGCGTGAGCCAGCTCGACGCACCCCTCGAAGATTGGCGGATCCTCGGACCGACTGAATCGCCTGATGCTCGACGCTTTGGTTCCCGCTCGATGCTGTTGCCGCACACAGTCGGCATCAATGCAGCCGTGCTAGCCGAAGGTTCGCAGTCAGAACTACACGTGTCCTGGAGTTGGACGAGCACACAGGTGGATCGCTCCTATATCACCGAGCTGTACGCGCGCTGGTATGACGTTCTAGCTGGAATTGCGGCGTACGTGCAGAACGGCGGCGGAGGACTGACTCCCTCCGACGTCCTGCCGGCGGTGGTCAATCAGCGGCAGATCGATCAACTCGCACAAATCGTGGAACCAGCAGACCTTCTCCCGCTGACTCCGCTTCAAACCGGGCTGCTTTTCCATCGCCGTTCCGGCAGTAATGAACCCGTAGAGCTGTACACCGTGCAACTGGGTATCGAGATTGCTGGCGTACTCGACGTGCCGCGCTTGCGCGAGGCCGCTCATACAGTCGTCGGACGCCACCCCAACCTAATGGCTCGGTTCGTCTCCGAGGGTTTCCCCGAGCCGGTGCAGATCATTCCGACACGCCCAGACATACCGTGGACGGTAGTTAACGGCTACGAGTGCGATCAGAGGCTGCTGGATGCAGAGCTCGCCGCCTGCGGCAACCTCGTAGATGAGGCACCGCTACGGATTCTCCTTCATCAGACTGGGACGAATAAGCACACGCTGGTGCTATCCGTCCATCACATCGTGGTGGACGGTTGGTCAATCCAGATTCTGCTCAAAGAGATGTTCGCCGTCTACGAACGGGAGACTCTGGCACCCGCGCCCACCTTCCGAAATTACGTCGAGTGGCTATCCGCCCAGGACTGGAGCGCGGCGCGGCGGCATTGGCAGAAGCTGCTGGCGGGACTTCAAACGCCGACCTTGTTAGATCCAGGAGATCGCTTCACTGATGCGCGATCGCTGTTGCGAGTCGACCTCCCTATCGACGTCACGCGTTCTGTTGAGCAGTTGGCTCGCTCGCAAAACACGACCATGAACATCGTGCTACAGGCCGCCTGGGGCCGTCTGCTGGGCGCATTGACTGGCAGCGGAGACGTCGTCTTCGGCACTACCGTATCGGGGCGGCCAGCAGAACTGTTCGGCAGCGAGTCGGCGGTGGGCATGTTCATCAACACCGTCCCGGTAAGAGCATCCCTGACCGCGACGACGACCACGGCTGAACTGATCGGCATGCTGCGGGACGACTACCACGATGGGCTAGACCACCAGTTCGTGGCCCTGGCCGATATCCAGCGCGCCGCGGGACATCAACAACTGTTCGACACCCTCTTCGTCTACGAGAACTACCCACTGAGGATGTCCGGCGGGCAGCTCGAGACAAACGGACTGAGCGTACGCATAGCCTCAAGTCGCGAGTTCACTCACTATCCAATCGCCTTACAGATCTGGCCCGGTCCACAGCTGAGGGTGCGGCTGGAATACCGCATGGCGGTCCTCGACGAGCGGTTGGCCAAGCAAATCCTGGTATGGCTCCAGACACTATTGATTGCGATGGCGGCGGGCCCGGATCGTCCTTTGGCTTCGTTCGACATCCTGGGTGAGGATGAGCTGACGCAGCTGGACGTACTGGGTAACAGGTCGGCTGTGACGGAGTCCGTTGCTGGCGTGTCGATTCCGGAGTTGTTCGCCGAGCAGGTGAGGGTGCGGCCGGACGTCATAGCGGTGGTGTTCGAGGGTCGGTCGTGGACGTATCAGGAGTTGGACGACACATCGACGCAGTTGGCTCATTTGTTGGCTGGGCGTGGGGTGGGAGTAGAGGACGTTGTTGCACTGTTGCTGCCACGTTCGGAACACACTGTGATAGCCATACTTTCGGTGCTGAAGCTGGGTTCTGCTTACTTGCCGATCGACATCAACACCCCTGACGAGCGCCTGGCATTCGTTCTACAAGACGCCAAACCAGCAGCAATAGTGACAACGGTAGCGCAATTGCACCGGGTCGATGAGAGCAAAGTGGCAGTCGTGACCCTCGGGGGCAGGGTCACCGTCGAACCTCCCACTGTCACCTTTCCATTCCCCCATCCAGAACTGACGGCCTATGTCATCTACACCTCAGGAACGACAGGCACACCCAAAGGCGTCTCGGTCACCCACCAGAACGTGACGCAACTGTTCACCAGACCCGCACGGACGTCCGAATTGTCGCCAGGACAGGTGTGGTCGATGTTCCATTCGTACTCGTTCGATGTGTCGGTGTGGGAGATGTGGGGCGCTCTGCTGCACGGTGGCCGCTTAGTCATAGCCTCTGAGGACACGGCCAACTCTGCCACCGACTTTCATGACCTACTTGTGAACGAAAGTGTTTCGGTTCTGACCCAGACCCCGTCCGCCCTCGGCCGGCTGTCACCGCAGCGGCTGAGCGCATTG
>NZ_BCWW01000016.1 GCF_001894785.1 Rhodococcoides fascians NBRC 12155 = LMG 3623 | reverse complement strand
AGTCCGTCAGCCTCAAGGGCAACTGTTCCAGCCTATCCCAGCTTGGTCTCGGACACAAGGCCCGACTCTTGGGGGATAAAACCTGCCAAGCCACACGTCCAACCTCGTTCACCCAGTCCGTGAAGACCGGGTCGGTGTCCGTCGCTCTGACTCGACAAAAGTTACGCCACCAACCACACCAACGCAAATCGGCAGGTCAGGGCGCTGGAGACGCGTCGAGCCGGCCGAGACGGCACCGAACGCCTCGGGATCGGCGGTCAACTGGACAAAGCGTCGCGCGCAAATCGACGGGACCAACTCGGTGAGTCCGATACGGCTTCCCGAAAGTAGAAGCTCGGGCCATGGGCACCGATGAGGTCGAGAAAGCTCATGGTCGTCTGAGCAGCGAACTTGGCGTCGAAAACACCGGAATCCTCACTGGCCCAGCCTAATTCCGAGACCGTCTCGATCAGCATCTCGTTACGGTGGGCTGCTGAGGCCGATGCGGCCAGGGAGATCAGGAACAGCGTCGCGGCATCGGTCTCGTACGTCTCCCTCCCCAGCGGAAGCCGCGAGGCCGCATGGCGCCACATGCCGATCGGGTCGTCTGCCAGTGATTCGCCGAGCTTCGTGCGCAGCAGCCGCCCCTTCGCGATGCGGGTCAACCCGAGGTGTCGGACCGCCTCGCGCAAGTCGGTGACCTGATGGTGGTCGATCTCGCGGCTGCTCGACCCAACCCACCCCAGACCCCAATCGAGCTCGTCGCGGATCGCTGCCACGAAAGCGGGCTTGAGGTAGCCGGCATCGGTGAGGACAGCGCCGCCGTCGCCGACCTTTCGGAGGAACCAGGTGAGCTTGGCCATCGCGATCTCGGCAACCGGCAGGTCCACCGAGCTCTCGACGGTGAGCTCGCACCGGGGCAGCAACGCCATCAGTGACGGCACGTGGGTGGGTCGTACTCGGTCGAACAGTCGCCCGATGGCCGGTGCGGCCGCCACAGCTTCGGCGAGCGTCGACCTACCGACATCTGCCGATTGCAGCACGCGGTTGACTGCATCGACCTCGAAACGGGCCGGGTCGAACGTCGGACCCCACTGGGAGAGAAGTTCGGAGTGTTCGGGGTCGGACGAGTCTGCCGCGATGTCCAGCGCCTGGGTATAGCGCGACGGACCGCCCGAGGACTCGGGAGGACACGCGCGGGCACCGTCGAGACAGATCGAACGAAGGTCGTCGATATCGGAGTCCTCGTGTTCCAGCTCGACTGTGTGGGTCCACCCGTCACCGAAATCGTATTCGTACGTCATGACGGATCCCGGGTTCGTCAACACCTCGTCGACGCGTACCCGCTCCTCACTGGAGGCGTCGTCGTCCGGTTCGTCGTCGAGGGTCTCCTGCATTTCGAACCGTCGGGTCGCCCCCGCGGTTCTGACACTGAATGCGTGCAGGTGTCGGTCTTCCCAGCCCACGGCGATCTGCAGTACCGAATGCAACTCCGACAACAACAGATCCGATCGCACGCGCACTCGTCGCCAGATCGACGGCCGCGTGTGATCGATACTCACCCTCAGCACCAGATTCGCCAGGCCACGCGCGGCACCCTCCGTTGCGCTGGGTTCGGCCGGCTCGTCGGCTTCGGGGATATCCGGCACCACCGACAGGTGCCGAACGCGGCCGGTTCTGATCGACATTCCTACGACCCTAGCCGGATCGGTGCAGCAGACCCAGGTGTCACGAAACACCGCCGCTCGATCCTGTCCGGGCGGTAGTGCAGAGCAGTATCGCCTACCCTCGTGCGGTGCCGACTCTGCGCGCCTTGGAATGCTTCGTTGCCGTCGTCGACTGCGGCTCGGTCACCGCGGCGTCGACCCGACTACACCTGTCTCAGCCGGCACTGTCACATCAGTTGGCCGCCTTGGAGAACGAGATCGGTACCCCACTACTGCAGCGACTCCCCCGTGGCGTCCGCCCCACCCCCACGGGCCTTGCCGTCCTCGATGACGCCAGGGCGGCGCTGGCGTCCGCCGAACGGGTCATCCGCACCGGCAGAGCCTGCGCGGAAGGCTCGGAAGGTCGCCTCCGGTTGGGCTGCGTCGAAACGATGACCGTTCCCGTACTGGCTCCCACACTTCGCACCTGGGCACGTAAATACCGCGACGTCGACATCGAATTGACCGAATACAGCAGCGCCGACGTGATGGCCGACGCCGTTGCGCGAGGCGATTGCGACGTGGCAGTGGGCCCCGAGTCGACGCGCTTCGTCGGGGAGGTGGTCAAGATCGGTACCGAGGACGTGGTCGCGGTGGTCCCCGAGGGCCTCGACCTAACCGACCGGCCCGACCTGTCGTGGGCCGATCTGCTCGATCGGCCCGTGGTGCACTACCACCCGACCAACGGGCTCGCCGCCTGGATCGACGCCGAGGCCGCATCGAGCGAGGTGGTTCTGACCGTTGCCACCCGCACTCGAAGTGCCAGCACAGCAGCACAACTCGCTCGGGCGGGGCTGGGCATCGCACTCGTCCCGAGTACAGCGCTGCCGCCGAGGTTCGACGGAGTCGTCAAACCGCTGCGCCCGCCACTTCGCCGGACGGTGGTGGCCATGATCGGCTCCCCTACCGACGCCCTGGTGCAACGGTTTCTCACCGACCTCGCTCGCCACGGCATGCCGAAAACACGCGGACTATGACGCCTGAGTGACGACATGGGTTCGACGAGCAACCCGGCTCCAGTGTTCGGCTCGTTCAGCTCAGACGCCCACCGCCGTCGACATGCAGTGTTGTGCCGGTGACGAAGGTGGCGGTGAGGGCGTACAGCACGGTGGCGACCACATCGGCCGGTCGACCGACGCGTCCGGCAGGATTCGCTCGCGCCGTCTCCTCGAAGAACGATTGCTTGCCGTCGCCCATGGCGTCCCATGCTCCGGAGTCCACGATTCCCGGCGACACGGCGTTCACTCGAATCGGTGCCAGTTCTACCGCCAAAGCCTCGACGAGAAACGACACGGCACCGTTCGTCGTGGACATGATCGACAGCCCTGGCGCCGGCTTCCATGCGGCAACCCCCGAAAAGAACAGCAGCGAGCCACCTTCGGAGATGTGCCCACCGAAATGCTTGGCCAACAGGATCGGCCCGATCACTTTTGCGTCGAACGCTTTTCGGATATCGGCGACGTCGAGCTCACCTATGGGTCCGTTGGCATGATCGGCGGCCAGACTCACGACGTGATCGATCGCTCCGACAGTTGCAGCAGCTGCGGCGATGGATTCCTCGTCGCTCAGATCCACAGTCAGGGCGCTGGCTCGATCACCCAGCGCAGACACAACCCGTTCCACGACATCCGGCCGACGCCCGGCGAGCACGACGCTTCCTCCGCTGTCGATGATCTCGGTAGCAACCGCCCTACCGATTCCCGACGCTCCGCCGATCACAAGTACTCGCATGGTGTTTCACCTTTCGCTCGAATGGTTCGTCACCAGTCAAACGAAAGCCTGCCGGTTCTACAATCGCGATAACGAGGCCCTGCCATAGAAAACCCGAATGAGTTATGCCGCGGGAAGCGTCAGTCCGTCGTTGATCGCAGAGACGTCGAACGCCAGCGCATCCAGCTGCGACTCGAGCGTCGTCACGGTCAGCTGGACCAGGTACCGACTGTCCTCGCCCACTACTGCGTAACGCGTCGTCACCGCAGCTTCCAGCTGTTGAGCGACGTAGGTGCCACGAATGAACCGTGACGGCCAGCCGGCCCACGGTTCCGTGCTCGTCTCTTGCTCGACCCACCCCGGCATCGCGCGCCCGTCACCGAAACCCAACGCCATCAACGCTTCCGGGTCGATGGAGCGAGAGAGCTTCCCGACCAGCAAGACAGCATTCGGCGCGAAACCGTTCTCCACCAGGTTCGGCTCGACCGTCACTTGGGTCGCACCGGGAAACTGTGCCGGATCGAGCGTCTGCCACCCCGCGGGAACCGGCACCGTTATGCCGAGATCGGCCGCCGCAGCGCCGTCCAGCGGCAACACCTGCAGTGCATGAGCGTCGAGATACTCGGCGATCGTGGTGGGTTCGGACGGTCGGGTCGTGGGAGAGTCGTTCACTGCAGGCCCTTCGTGGTGGTCGATTCGGCACGACCGAGGCTACCGGCGTCCGCCGAACCTACCTCGACGACTCCACACAGCAGGGCACTGTTGTTCGGAGACAACGCGATCCGTGATGTCGGACCCAGGTGGGTCGAGGGCCGGTCGACCGAGAACAGTATCGCGAGCGACTACCGCTGCACTCGACGCTCGGTGAGTTCTTCGAGATAGCGAGCAACCGCATCGTCGTCGTGCGAATGCAGTACACGATCGGCCACAGCGCGCACCGGCTCCGCAGCATTCGATGGACACAGCGCGGTACCGGCCCACGCCAGCATGGGAAGGTCGTTGCGCGCATCTCCCACCGCTGCCACGTCGTCCTGAGCTACGCCCCACTGTTCGCACAACTCCGCCAGAGCAGTGGCCTTGGATACCCCGGCGGCGGACATCTCGATGTACGGTGCCCCGGAGTGCGTCAGCTCCACACCGACGAGACCTGCCTCGGCCACCAACGCGTACAACTCCTCGCTCGGCGTATCACTGTGCCTTGCAACAATTTTGACTGTCGGCTCGGCCGACAGACCGTCCTCCGACAGCTCCATCTCGTGCGGGTGGCGGTGATGGTCGGAGAAGACGCACAGCTCCGCGTATCGCGACTCGGCGACGAAACGAGTGGCACCCACAGTTGCGAACGCCACGCCGGGAACCAGAGATCGAACAGCGGAGGTGACAGCCGCGACCGTCTCCGTCGGCACCGACCTGGTCGCGACGATGACCGGGCTGCCATCGGCAAGGTCCAGCACCACCGCACCGTTCGCTCCCACTGCCGTACCGGTGAACCCACACGACGCAGCAAGCTCGGCGATGGAGTGCCGCGCCCGCGCCGTCGCCCACACCACCCGGATGCCTGCGGCTTCGGCAGCGGCCAGCGCATCTGCCGTCCGCGCCGACACCGTTCGATCCGAACGAAGTAGCGTGCCGTCGAGATCGGTTGCGACTACCTGGATCTCTCCCGTGTGCCTCACCCGTCCGATACTGCCAGGTGCCGACGCGTCAGCCTGCCACCAACGTCAGGACCGAGATCTCACTCGGTGCGAACACCCGGAACGGCGGCCCCCAGAATCCCGACCCCCGACTGGTGTAGAGCTGCGTACGCGCTCCATGCCTGCTCAGTCCGTGCACCACCGGCTGGTCCAGTCGAACCAATGCCGCGAACGGCCAGATCTGACCGCCGTGGGTGTGGCCGGACACCTGCAGATCGACGCCCGCTCGGACGGCGTCGCCGATCTGTTTCGGCTGGTGGGCCAGCAGCAACACCGGGATCGACGGATCGGCCCCGGCCAGTGCCCCAGCCAGATCGGCACCGTGACCGGGGGCACCCGACCCTGCTGCCGTGGCGTCGTCCACACCGGCGATGACCAAGGCATCGTCACCTCGATGCAGCACGACATGACGATTGTGCAGCGCGTTCCACCCGATGCTCTGCATGTGGTCCAGCCACTCCTGCGCCTCACCGAAATACTCGTGATTCCCGGTGACGTAGACGCGGGCGGCGGACGCGCGCATCGATTCCAGCGGCGCAGCCTGTTGCCTGCGCGTGGACACGGAACCGTCGGCAATGTCGCCGACGTGCGCGAGCACGTCCGCTTCGAGCGCGTTGACGGCATCGGTCAGTCGCCTCGACCACACGGTTCGGTTCACCGGACCGAAGTGGGTGTCGGTGACCAGGACGACTCGCAGGCCGTCGAATCGGGCACCGAGCCGGGCGATGCTGATGCTCGTGTGCCGAACGCGCGGAGTGCGCATGGCCTCGTAATGGCCCCAGAGGGCAAGGCCGACGATCACTGTCACCGTCGCCGCCGCCGTGATTCGCGACCGCAATGGATCGTCGACACCGGCCGCCCACAGCCCGAGCCTGAGCAACAGTGAGAGCGCCGACCATACGAACGCGATCCAGGCGAGACCCAGCAGGACGTCGCCGAGACGCGCCCAGGCGTCCTTCCTGTCCCCCTCGATGCCGGGCCGGTGACCGAGATACATCGCGGTGGGCAAGGCGAGCGCGGCAGCGATCACCAGTGCCGCGCCGAGCAGCCGAACCACCGGCGGCCACTGCGCACCCGCGAACAGCACGGTCCACATGGGCAGCCCGAACAGCACCGCACACAATGCAACGACCGTGGCCGGGACCATGATTCGCCGACGAAGTGTTCGGCCGGGCCGTTCGGGCACCGCCCTGTCGGCGTGCAGCCCCTGCGTCTGTCGATCTGCCATCGGCGGAGACCCTCTTTGCTCGAACGTGCACCGAATACCGCGAACCAGACTACGACGGTAACGAGCTGCACGCTGACGGGCCGCGACTCCCGCGGACTACACCTACGGGCTGCGGCGCGTGGTGTATCCCCGCAGTCCGTTGAGAGGCAGTTGGTGCTCGGCGACCACCTCGTCGACCGAGCTCACGGACTCCTCGACGCCACCACTCGATTCGACTCCGTCGACCGCGCCCCGCACTTCTTCGGAGCTGTCGACCGAATCGGATGCACCCGGTCCGTCCGAGTCCGCAGCTGCAGCAGGCACTTTCGGTGCTGTCGGGGGTGTGGACGCGCGCGGAGCTCCGGTCGCGTCGATCGTGCTCGAACCGTTCGCAGCACCGGTTCCGTTGGTCAACCCCGACCGTCTGGATGTGCCGGTTCCGTTCGTGGTGTCGGTGTCGGCGGTGTTGTCGGTAGGTATGTCGAGGCGAGGCATCGTCCACAGAGACAGCACCGAATCATGCCGAACGGGTGCGTTCGTTCGTGTCGCAGCCTCGAAAGCCCCGGAATCGTCGAACTGCGAGGACTCGAGCGGTACCGGTGTCCAGGTCTCCTCGGACGCCGTTCCGCCTTCCGCACCAACGGCACCGGGCTTGATTCCCAATCGCGCGAGGGTGAACCACAGACTGTCGAGAGCACCGTCACGATCGAGGTGGTACTCCGATTCCCGCACGCGCCAGAACGTCCACCCGCATCGCTTGAGTTCCTGCTCGCGTTGCAGATCCGCCGATCGTTGCGCGGGGGTGGTCGAGAACGAATCGACGTCGCATTCGACGGCGAGGCGAGAGGACTCCCCCGTGACGACGAGCGCGATACGCCGATTGTTCACTTCGACACCGGGATTGACGTGGAAGCCACGCTCGACGAGGTCGTTGAACAGCTGCTGTTCCAGCAGCGTCTCGAACGGGGCTTTCCTGATCTCGCGCGAGACGTTCTGGGGCATCGGATCGGCGGGAGCGGGTGAGACCGACGTGACGTAGGAGAGCAGAGAGTTACGCAGGTCTGCTCGTTTGAGGCGATCGACGGTGACCGAATGGAACAGCCACAACTGATCCTGCGCCCGCGACGCGGCCACGTTGAACCGACGCTTGTACTGGTTCGAGGTCAGGGTGGCGAAGTTCTGATCCGGTGCCACCACCATCGACAGGAACACGACGTTGCGCTCGTCGCCCTGGAAGTCCGGTGGCGTGCCCACTCGCAAGCGGCGTTGTTCCCACTGCTCGATGCCGATACGTTTGATCAGCTCGTTGCGAATCTCGTCGACCTGCGACTGCCCCTGCAGCACAACGACTCCGAAGGTCAGGTCGTCGTACGCGGCATCGGCGAGGCACTCGGATATCTGCTCCGCGATGGCAATGGCCTCGGTCCGGTTGACGAGCGAGGCGTTCTTTCCGGTGACCGTCGCCCCGCGAACGTACGTGTGCCGAAGCGGCGGCAGGCGATCGGCACCGAACTGCCGCACCGGCACCAGTGGCGAGTCTCCGTAGAACTGCTGACTCGACCAATTGATGATCTCCGGCATCGAACGGAAGTGCTCTCGTAGTCGCACCACCTGACCGAACCGGGTGCGCAGCATCGAGAACAGACTCGACCGCGGTGTCAGCGTCGCCCGCACGTGCTCCGGTAGGTCCGGGAGATATACATCGAGGCGGTCGAACACGTCCTCGAGCGTGCCGGCCTGAGGGACATCGGCGGGCGCGCACTGCCGGTCGTCTCCCACCACGATCACCCGAGGCGCGAGGTACAGCAGGAACAGGCTCGTGATGTCGGCCTGGCTGGCCTCGTCGACGATGACGACGTCGAAGCTACCCGGCACCGGCGGAATCGACGCGAGCACCTGGGAGAGCGGCATGACCCAGGCGGGCACCGCGCTCTGTGCCTCTCGCATCGCCGATCGTGCTGCGCTGCGGTAGGTTTCGGCGTACTTGCCGGCACCCGAACCGATACTGGAAATGTGCTCGCGGTAAGTCTGCAGTGCGCGAACCTCGACGGCCGTCATCCGCTGCAGGCTGTTGAGCCAGGCACTCGCGGCAGCGAGACGCGTCGTGAGATAAGCGATGTCGACATCCGCGGCCGCCAACTCCGCTTCGAGTTGCTGCTCGAGACCCCCGTGGTGCTGCTCACCGACCCATTCGCGCGCGCGACGCCACGCCCACGCCTTGGACAGCTGCCAACTGAGCTCGTCCCATTCCGGGTCTGCCGCGGTGTCCTTGACCAACTCGAACAGGGCCGGCGCGACTGCCGACAGTGTGGCCGACATCGACTCGAGCAGCAGCTGATTCTCCTGCTCCGCGCAGGCCTGAGCGTAGGCGGAGACCGCGCCCGCCAATTCCGCAGGATCGGCAGCGCCGAGGGCCGTCACCAGATTCAGACCTTCGGGCGACGGTCCCGCGTCGATACGAGTGGCCACCGCGAACTGCAGAGCGTCCAGCTCGGCGCGGGCGATGTCGATGTCGACGCGCGCGGAGATGGCCGCCGCGGCTCCGGCTATCTCCTGAGCTTCGGCGAGGCTTCGAATCCACGGCGCAGCAGGCGACACTGTGTAGAGCCGATGTACCAGTGCGTCACGAGCGGCAACCACTGCCGCTACGGAACGGAGTCGATCGGCGATCTGCGCAACGGTGTTGACGCGAATCGATCGCGGGCCGTCGAGCGGGACGACGATCGCCAGGTCGGCCAGCAACACCGCCGCCGTCTGCACGGTGTCGAGAGCCCGAATGTGTTCCGCGACAAGCCGAGCGGCCATCGCACTCGTCGCCGGTTGCCCGTCGACGGTGGCGACGATGCCGAGAGCTTCGACGGTCTTCTGCTCCTCGCTACGCCGAAATCGCGGCTTCCATTCGATTCCCGATTCCAGCGCAGCTGCGAGCGCATCCATAGCCTGCAGAGTCGCAGCAGACGTGGACGAGCACTGCACGTCGTGCGCGCCGATGTACCGGTCGGACGCTGCGGCAGTGGCAACGAGGTCGTCGATTCCGCTGACCCGCGACCACAGGTGAGACGCTTCGCCGGACAGCACCGAGTCGGTCACCCGCGCATACGTGGCATCGAGCTCCGCGACCACTCGCACGCGAGCCGCCAATTCCTCGCAGAGAGAACGGATGTCGGACGAGACGGCAGGTTCGACGCCGCCCAGCAACGTGATGAGGTCGGCAGCCAGCGGCGGGACGGCGTCTATCGGCGTATGCACACGCCGGCACAGCGCTGCGAGTTCGGCCGAATTCGGCAGCATCGTTTCGGGACGCGGCAGCACCTGGCGCGATCGTTGCTCGCGGGCACCGTCGGAGGTCGCAATCAGCGCTCGGAGTTGGTCGACCTGGGCACCGTCGAACGGTGGCCGGTCGGCGAGCAACGGCCCGGGCAGCCACTCGTGGGCGCCTTCGGCTGCTTTGACCTTACGTACGATCGACGCCACCGTGCCGTCGTACCCATCCGAAACATATTCGTGCACAACGGTTTCGGATTCGCGAAGAGCGCTGACACGGTTCAGCAGTTCCGTCCGACGAGCGAGCGCGGCCGCGCGGCGGGTGGTGAGCGCGTCGATCTTCTGCTGCTCACTGGCTTCGTCGAACGAGGTCTTACGCTCGGCGATCTTGGCGACGCTGCGATTCAGCTCGTCCGAACCACCACGGGAGAGGTCGGTGATCGAGACGCAGAGCTCCTGCAACTCGGGCGGCAGCTTGTCGCGCAGGACTCGCAAAGCTTGTGACTTTTCACTAGTGACCAGAACCCGCTGACCTCGCGCCAGCAGCCCGGACATCAGGTTCGCGATGGTGTGGGTCTTCCCCGTCCCGGGCGGCCCTTCGACGACCACACCGCTGTCGCGTCCGAGTCGTTCGATGATCTGCGACTGCTCGGCGTTGGCCGGCAGCGGAAACAGAGGATCTTCGGCCAGCGCCGCCGACGCGCCGGCTCCGGTCCGTTCGAGCCATGCCATCCGATCGGCCGGCTCGATCGCGTCGACCAGTTGCGCGAGGCCCAGCGGAACCGGTGAGTCGGCGGCGTCGAGATCGACGATCATCTGCTCGTAGTACTCGACCAGCGCGAACGAGTCGCGGGTTCGGAGCACGAGTGCGGGCGAGACCGTCAGCGTTCGATCGTCGTCGATGTACGCGAGAGCTCCCGGGGGCCCGAGGCGATCGAGCACCTCGATCTCGTGACGGGGAACTCGCGTCGCCCATTCGCGCAAGAATTCTTCGACGCCCTCACCGAGGGGCGAGTCGACGTTGCCGTGCAGCTTCTCGGCGAGGGCCACCGAGCCGGAGGTATCGAAGTCCTTCGATCCGGTGAGCAGCTGGCCGTCCTCGAGACGCGGGGTACTACCGGCGACCAGTCGCACCAACAGGTCGCCGGTCCGCACATCACGTTCGATTCCGGCCGACTGGGTGAGGAGGTGAGTACGCACGCTGCGCTGGGGGTCGGGGTTGCTCGACGTCAGCAGACCCGATGCCACCACCAGTTCGATCGACTCGGGGCGCGAGGCGAGCTCTTGCATCATCAGTTGCAATGCTTGGTACAGCGCTGCCTTGGGCCGCCGGTCTCGATCTTCCTGAGCCCACTGCTTCCAGGACTCCGAGTACTGCTCGAAAGCCTTCTTGATCTCGTAGGCCTTGCGAATATCGAAATCGGCGTCGGACTCCTGCGCCTCGCCGCGACGACGTGATGCCGCCGTCGACGCGTCGGCGAGCTCGATCTCGCGGTAGCGACTGTCTCCGACGACCTGGGGATCGAGCCAACCCGTCAGAAGCGCCGGTGGCTCGGGTGGGTCGTCGACGGCGATGCGCGGCGCCCGAAGTACGACCCCGCCCTGGCCGGCCTTCGGGTCGAGACGAACCGGAATCTCACTGGAGTACAACCACTCGACCTGGACATGATCGTCGAACCTCAGGACCGGATTCGACCGCGCCTCGACTATCTCGCGCAGGAAGCGCAACAGGCGCGCAACCCTGCTCTTGAGCTCGTCGTCGTATTCACGACCGGTAGCCGCTGCAGCCGTCACAGTTTCCCCACAAATGCTCGAATGGCCGTCCCGCCAGGGGACAGTGCTTACGCACCCGCGTCACAGTAGCCGTTGAAAAGCAGTTGTTCACCGGGGTCCGAGCACACAGAATGCGTTCTAGTGCTCGGTCACAAAGACCGACTCGGTTGCTTGGAACAACAACAGAAAACGCGGCCCGTCCGGACACGCACCGGCCGCCGATCGCAGGAGCGTCGCATGCGCAATCTTGTCTACTACATCGCCGTCACACTCGACGGATTCATCGCCGCGCCCGACGGCACCTACGACTGCTTCGCGACCGAGGGTGATCACCTCGAGGCCATCGTGACCGAGCTCCCCGAGACGCTGCCGGTGCACGTCCGCGCCGCACTCGGCATCGATGCCCCGCCGGCGCGGTTCGACACCGTGGTGATGGGCCGGGCGACCCTGCAACCCGCACTCGACATCGGCATCACCAGCCCGTACCCCCATCTGCGGCAGTACGTGCTCTCCCATACGTTGCCTGCCGCGACGGACGCGACCGAGCCGATCGTCGGCCGGAACCCGATCGACCTGGTTCGAGAACTCAAAGCCGAGGACAGCGACGCCGACGTGTGGCTCTGCGGCGGCGGCCACCTCGCGGGGCAGCTCGTCGACGAGATGGACGAGCTGTTTCTCAAGGTCTATCCCGTCGTGCTCGGCCGGGGAATCGGGCTGTTCGCGCCCGAGACCGGACCCGAGCCGCCGATCGCACGACGGTTCGAGCATCTGCACTCACGCCAGTTCGACAGCGGCGTGCGGTTCACCCGGCTGGTTCGCCCCGACGGCGGTGAGCGATGACGTATAAAGACTGAATGCCTGCCGCACCGGTGTCCGAAGGGGAGCAGCCGACTCGCCGGCCGACGACCCAGCGCGGACTACGGACCCGATCCGCACTGGTGGCAGCCGCCCGACGCGTGTTCGAGGACAGCGGCTACCTCGATTCCCGGCTGATCGACATCACCAGAGCCGCGCACTGCTCGGCTGGGACCTTCTACACGTATTTCACCAGCAAGGAAGAGATTTTGGCCGCGGTGCTCGAACAGGCCAGGGACGACATGCTGCACCCCGGCACGGAACGGGTGGACCCGCACGACGATCCCGCTGCCGTGATCGCAGCCAGCAACCGGGCGTACTTCGAGGCATATCGGCGCAACGCCAAGCTGATGGCACTGCTCGAGCAGGTCTCCAACATCGATCCCGACTTTCGCCGCCTGCGCCGCGAACGCGCCGACGCGTTCGTACGACGCAATGCACGCAGTATCGAGAGCCTGCAGAAACGCGGCGTGGCGGATACCGACCTCGATCCCCTGCTCGCCTCCCGCGCGTTGTCGTCGATGATCAGTCGTCTCGCGTTCAACCACTTCGTCGTCGACGCCGAGGACGGCAATCCCGACGCCGACTACGAGGCGCTGCTCGCCACTGCGACGAGGCTGTGGGTCAACGCGTTGCGGATACCGGACAAGAGCGTCGGACACACCGGATGAACGCCTCCTCGGCAACCTGCTGCTCGTCCGAAACCGCCTTCGTCGACCTGTACCCGTCGGTAATGTACTCGCCGGTAGCCAGAGATGGTGAGGAATCACGAATTATGCGTCCCGACAACGCTACTCGTGAGTACGAATCCGATGTGAGGCAGAGCAAAGAAAATGTCCAGTACGGAATGTGTTGTCACAGAATTGAATTGGCTCGTTCGTGATCAATCACACTCACCCCGAACGCCGTTGGCACGGCACAGGGTCCGGTTGCCGCTAGAATAAGTCGACCGGAGTGCTGCATGGGCGCAGGACCGGAGCCTGCGCAACGACCCGACAACCATCAAACGGACATGCCCAGCCGGACCCACCTCCCATCGAGTGCACCGACGCGATGTGCGCCTACACCGAGCGAAGAGAGATACGTTGTTCAAGCGGATTGCAGTAGTCAACCGAGGCGAGGCAGCAGTACGGCTGATCCGAGCCGTCCGAGAGCTCAACGCCGAACACGATTACGGCATCCGCACCGTAGCGCTGCACACCGAGGCAGAGAAGCGGGCCATGTTCGTCCGCCTGGCCGACGAAGCGGTCACGCTGCGTAAGCCGGCGAGCGGTTCGGCCTACCTCGATTACGGCGTGCTGGAAGCGGCACTGGTGGAATCCGGGGCCGACGCCGTATGGGTCGGCTGGGGCTTCGTCGCCGAGGACCCGACGTTCGCCGACCTGGTCGCCCGCCTGAACATCACCTTCATCGGCCCGTCCGCGGACGCGATGCGCCTGCTGGGTGACAAGGTCGAGGCCAAGATCCTCGCCGAGAAAGTCGGCGTTCCCGTCGCACCGTGGTCCGGCGGCCCCGTCGAGACCCGCGCCGACGCCCGTCGCCACGCCGCGGCTATCGGTTACCCGTTGATCATCAAAGCCCGCTCGGGCGGCGGTGGCCGCGGCATCCGCAAGGTGTTCCACGAGGACGAACTCGAACTGTCCCTCGAACGCACCCAGGGTGAGGCCGAGCGCTCGTTCGGCGACCCCGTCGTATTCCTCGAGCGTCTGGTCACCGATGCCCGGCACGTCGAGGTCCAGGTCATTGCCGACAGTCACGGCAACGTGTGGGCTCCCGGTGTGCGCGACTGCTCGATTCAGCGTCGCAACCAGAAGGTCATCGAGGAGTCCAGCTCCCCGCTGCTGACCAAGGAACAGTCCGATCAGCTGCGCACCGCGTCGGCCGAGCTTGTCAAGGCCGCCGGATATCAGGGCGCGGGCACCGTGGAGTACCTCTACCAACCCGAGCAGAAGATCTTCACGTTCCTCGAGGTCAACACCCGCCTGCAGGTCGAGCACCCGATCACCGAATACACCACCGGCATCGACCTGGTGAAGCTGCAGATACTCGTCGCCGACGGCCAGGCACTGCCCGGCGACTGCCCGCCCGAGTTCGGTCACGCCGTCGAGGCCCGCCTCAACGCCGAGGACGCCGACAACGGCTTCGCACCGGCCCCCGGCACCGTCGAGCTGCTCAAGTTCCCCCTCGGCACCGGCATCCGCGTCGACACCGGCATTGCCCAGGGCGACGTCATCCCACCCGACTACGACTCCATGGTCGCCAAGGTCATCGCCTGGGGCCGCGACCGCAGCGAAGCGCTGGCGAGACTGCGCAACGCACTGCGCGAGACCACGGTCGTCATCGACGGCGGCACCACCACCAAGTCGTTCCTGCTCAGCCTGCTCGACCGCGAGGAAGTCATCTCCGCCTCCGCCGACACCGGCTGGCTCGACCGCACCGAAGCCGGTTCCCAGGTGGGGCCGACCGCCGTCGCCGACATCGCCATCATCGCCGCAGCGATCGACGCCTACGACGCCGAAGAAGGCCGCGAACGCACCTCGTTCCTCAACTCCGCTCGCGGCGGCCGCCCACGCGCGACACACGCCATCGGCCGAACCGTCGAGCTGAACTACCAGGGCCAGGCCTACAAGCTCGAGGTCGGCCAGACCGGTACTCACCG
This sequence comes from Rhodococcoides fascians NBRC 12155 = LMG 3623, assembly GCF_001894785.1. Classification (GTDB taxonomy): domain Bacteria; phylum Actinomycetota; class Actinomycetes; order Mycobacteriales; family Mycobacteriaceae; genus Rhodococcoides; species Rhodococcoides fascians. The sequence continues at coordinate 111,552 of NZ_BCWW01000016.1, read as the reverse complement.
CTACAGCATCGAAAGCGACGGCATCGGCGAACTGCAGGTCGACGTCGAACGCCTCGGCACCTACGAAAGCCGCCTCGTCATCGGCGACCGCCGCTACCAGGTGGTCACCGTCGCCGGAGCCGCCCACTTCCTCGTCGAGGTCGACGGCATCAGCCATCAGATCTCCCAGGACGAGGCCGGGCTGGTCCGCGCGCCTGCACCCGCTGTCGTCGTCGCCGTCCCGGTCGCCGTCGGCGACGAGGTCGAAGCAGGACAGACCCTCGTCGTCCTCGAATCGATGAAGATGGAAACTGCCGTCCGGTCCCCGTACGCGGGCACCGTGCGTGAGGTCCTGGCCTCGGTCAACGGACAGGTCGACGCGGGTGCTGCACTGCTGCGCGTCGATCAGGCCGGAGAACAGAAGGTCTCCGAGCAGGCACCTCGGGTGCAGTTCCGTGGCGTCGACGACGCCGCGCAGCGCTCGCCGCAGCGTCGCGCACTGGATCGGCTCGACGAACTTGCAGCCCTCATCACCGGCTTCGACGTCAGCGGTGCCCGGGCTCGAAACCTGTTGTCCACCTATGAGACTCTGCGTGCCGAGGTGCCACGCGACGATTCGGAGCTGGTCACCGCCGAACTGGCGTTGCTGAACACCTTCGCCGACATCTGCGAGCTCTCCCGCAACCGTCCGACGATGGACGAGGAGAACAACGACGAGCGAGTCCACTCCCCCCGCGAGCACTTCCACTCGTTCCTGCACTCGCTCGACGCGGACGTCCAGGGTCTGCCGGAGTCGTTCCGCGCCAAGCTCACTCGCGCGCTCGCGCACTACGACGCCGCTATCGACGAGGGCCGAACCCCGGCTCTCGAAGAGGCCGTCTACCGTGTCTTCCTCGCCCTGCAGCGCATGGAGAACCAGGTTCCGGTGATCGCGGCCCTCCTCGGCCACTGGCTCAGCGACTCCTCCGCCCAGCCCGAGGCCACCCCGGCCATGGCCGAGGTACTCGAGCGCCTCATCGGTGCCACCCAGGCCCGCTACCCCGTCATCGGCGACGTCGCCCGCAACCTGCGCTTCCGGTTGTTCGACGAGCCGCAGATCCGGATCGCCCGCGAAAAGGTCTACGACGGCGTCCGTGGCAGTCTGCAGTACCTGGCCGAGAACCCCGACGCAGCCGACTACTCGGCTCGTGTAGCCGCTCTCGTGGCGACACCGGAACCACTGATCGAGCTTCTGGCACAACGGATCACCGATCCCGGTGCTCTGCTCGAGGTGATCACCCGTCAGTACTACGAAATTCGCACCCTCGAGGATGTCAAGGCCTTCGACCGCGACGGTAAGCACTTCGTCACCGGCAACTTCGAGCTCTCGGGCGAACGACTGCATCTGATCTCGACCGCGACGGACTTCGACTCCCTCGCAACGACTCTCGACGCCGTCGAGGACATCGCCGGCCCGTCGCCGGAAAACCTTGCCGTCGATCTGTACCTGTCGTGGCCGGACGCCCCCGCCGACGGCGACGTGCTCTCGGCCCGACTGCAGGAAGTTCTGGCCGCCCACTCCGGCTCCGGCCGCTGGCGCCGGGTCACGGTCACCGTGTTCGGCGCGGTCACGCGAAAGATGACGTACCGCCGCACCACGGTCGAGGGATCCGAGCCCCTCGCCGAGGACACCATCATCCGGGACATGCACCCGCTCACCGGTCAGCGACTCGACCTGTGGCGACTGAAGAACTTCGACGGAGTCCGCCTGCCCGCCAGCGCCGGGACCTACCTGTTCCACCTGACGTCCAAGGCCAACCCGTCCGACGAGCGACTCGTCGCCCTCGCCGAGATCCGGGGCATCACAACACAGTTGGACGACGCCGGAAACATCGTCGCGGTACCCGAGATCGAACGAACCGTCGCAGCCTGCCTCGACGGCATCCGCCGCGCACAGGCCGGACGCGGCAAGAAGCGTCTCGACGCCAACCGCGTCGTGCTCTACGTCTGGCCGGTACTGAACGTGCCCGCGGACCGCATCGCCACCATCGCCCGGCACATCGCGCCGCTGACCATCGGAGCCGGACTCGAAGAGATCACGCTGATCGCACGCCTGGCCGAAACACCGGGCGCGACGCCGCGCGAGGTGGCTCTGCGCCTGTCGTACCGGTCCGGTGCCGGCATCGTCGCCAAGGTGACCCCGCCGCCGACCGAGCCGATGCGCCCGCTCGACGAGTACACCCAGAAGGTGCAGCGATCCCAGGCCCGCGGCACCGTGTACCCGTACGAGCTGATTCCGTTGCTCAGCAGCAACGGTGGCACGTTCACCGAGTACGACTTCGACTCCGACGGCGTGCTCGCCCCGGTCGATCGTCCCTACGGCCGCAACTCCGCGGGCGTCATCGTCGGTGTGGCCACCACCCCGACCGCCAAGTACCCCGAGGGCATCACTCGCGTCGCACTGTTCGGTGACCCCACCAAGGCGCTCGGCACCGTCGCCGAGGCGGAGTGCTCGCGGATCGTTGCGGCCATCGACCTCGCCGAACAACTCGGGGCTCCCGTCGAATGGTTCGCATTGTCCTCCGGCGCAACGATTTCCATGGAATCGGGCACCGAGAACATGGACTGGGTCTCGCGCGGCCTGCGCCGCATCATCACCTTCACCCAGGCCGGCGGCGAGATCAACATCGTCGTCGCGGGCATCAACGTCGGCGCGCAGCCGTACTGGAACGCCGAAGCCACCATGCTCACCCACACCAAGGGCATCCTGGTGATGACCCCCGACAGTGCGATGGTGCTCACCGGAAAGCAGTCCCTGGACTACTCCGGCGGCGTCTCGGCCGAGGACAACTTCGGTATCGGTGGCTACGACCGCGTCATGGGCCCCAACGGCCAGGCACAGTACTGGGCACCGAACCTGCGAGCCGCATGCGACATCCTGTTCGCTCACTACGATCACGCGTATGCCGCACCGGGAGAACGCTTCCCACGCCGTGCAGCCACCGCCGATCCCACCGAGCGTGACGTACGCACCTACCCGCACGTGCACCCGTCCAGCGACTTCACCACCGTCGGCGACATCTTCTCCTCGGTCACCAACCCGGACCGCAAGAAGCCGTTCGACATTCGCACCGTGATGCGCGCCGTGGTCGACCAGGACCACTCGGTGCTCGAGCGGTGGGCCGACATGGCCGACGCCGACACTTCGGTGGTGTTCGACGCCCACCTCGCCGGAATCCCGGTGTCCGTGATCGGCATCGAGTCGCGGGCCATCCCCCGCAAGGGCTGGTTCCCGTCCGACGGCCCGGATCAGTGGACCTCGGGAACCTTGTTCCCGAACTCGTCGAAGAAGACGGCCCGCGCCATCAACGCTGCCAGCGGAAGCCGGCCGATCGTGGTGCTGGCCAACCTCTCCGGCTTCGACGGATCACCGGAATCGCTGCGCAACATCCAGCTCGAATACGGTGCCGAAATCGGCCGCGCCATCGTCAACTTCGACGGACCGGTCGTGTTCTGTGTCGTCTCGCGCTACCACGGCGGCGCGTTCGTGGTGTTCTCCGGAGCACTCAACGACAATATGGAGGTCCTCGCGGTCGAGGGCTCCTTCGCCTCCGTACTCGGCGGTGCCCCGGCAGCCGCAGTGGTGTTCACCCGCGACGTCAACGCCCGCACCGCAGCGGACGCCGACGTCAAGGAGCTCGAAGCACGACTGAACGCCGCCGAGGACGACGCCACCCGCTCGGCTCTGCGCGTCGAGCTGGCCACCGTGCGAGCGAACGCCCGCAACGCCAAATTGGGTGAGGTGGCAGCCGAATTCGAGGCCATCCACAACATCCAGCGCGCGCAGAGCGTCGGATCGGTGCACCACATCGTCCCCGCTGCCGAACTACGCCCGCAGCTGGTTGCGGCCGTCGAACGCGGAATGGCGCGGTCGCTGGCCAAGTAGGGCTCAGGCTCCAGGCACACGCGCGCGCGTTTGCTGGATGCGAGCGGAATGGTTACCTGTTCCGCGAGCGTCCGGCGAACGCGCGCGCGTTTGTCGGTTGGGGGTTCAGTGCAGGGCGTGCGCTACCAGTAGGTCACGTCCGTTGCGACGATTCCGGTGCACTGTCCGGTGAAGATGGTCACCGAGCAGGCCTCCCACAACCGGGACAGATCCGAGAACAAGCTCGACGCTCCGTTCGCGCTACCGGTGCTCGCGCTTCCGGTATCGGCCACGGCAACCGCTGGCGACGCTATGGCGATGACGGCAGCTCCCCACACAACAGCAATACGACGCTTCACGCAGTTCTCCTCTGTGCTCCATCGGACATGTTTCGATCGTTACGCTAACCTCGCGTCCGAATTGTCACCATCGTCCGAACGAACGATTCCTGGGCGTCAGAGCTGGAGTTCTCGGGCGCTGGCGAATCGCCGCTGTTCGCCGGTGAGCGGGTCGGTGAAGTCCAGTGCCCGGGCCAGGAGTTGCAACGGCCGAGTGAAGTCGTCGGCCGGAGTCGATGTGTACGCCGGATAGTACGGATCGTTGACGATGGGAATCCCCAACGACGACAGATGGATTCGCAGTTGATGGGTCTTACCCGTCTTGGGAAAGAGTCGATAGCGGGCGAGGTCGCCGAGAGTGTCGATGAGCTCGATGCGGGTCTCACTGTTCGGCTCCCCCGGTGCCTCGTACGCCGTCATGACCCCGTGTTCCTTGAGGATCCTGCTCTGCACGACGCGCGGAAACTGCAGTGCTGCATCGAAACCCGCGACGGTCTCGTATTCCTTGGTGACGTTGCGCGTCGAGAAGAGTTCCTGAAACGGCCGTCGGGCATGCTTGGTCTTGGTGAAGAGCAGCACTCCAGCGGTGGCGCGATCGAGTCGATGCGCGGGCGTGAGGTCGGGGCAGTCGAACTGCTTGCGCAGCCGCACTGTCGCGGTTTCGGTGACGTGCCGACCACGCGGGATGGTGGCGAGGAAATGTGGCTTGTCGACCACCAGCAGATTTTCGTCCTCGTGCAGGATGCCGATCTCGAACGGAACCGGAACCTCGTGCGCCGGAACACGATAGAAGTACACCAGACTGCCGGCGCGGTAGCGAGTGTCCAAAGTTATGGGCCGACTCTTCTCGTCCACCAGTTCGGCGTCGCCGATTGCCCGACGCCAATCGTCGTCGGGCATCTCACGTTCGAGATATTCGACGATGGTGGCGGACGGATCACCATGCGGTAGAAGCAGTCTCAGAGGCGCGAGACCGTCTCGAAAAGGCAGCATCACTCAAGCGCAGTCGAGACAGATCAACCGCAAACCACGGCCGGCATCACCGTCGAAGTCCTGGTAACGCGACGTCGGGTTGCCGCAGGCACTGCAGCGACCGATGATGGCGGTGTGGTCGGAGAAGTTCTGTGCCATCCGCTTGTCGAAGACGAAGAGCGAGCCCTCCCAGAGCGCATCGTCGCCGAAAGTCTCTGCGTACCGAACGATTCCGCCGTCGAGCTGGTAGACCTCCTCGAATCCTCGGCCCACCATCAATGAGGACAAGACCTCGCACCGCACTCCCCCGGTGCAGTACGTGACCACCGGGGACTTCTTGAGATGGTCGTAGGCACCGGAATCGAGCTGCGAGACGAAGTCCTTCGTCGTCTCGACGTCGGGCACCACCGCGTTCTTGAACTTGCCGATCTGCGCCTCGAACGCGTTGCGGCCGTCGAAGAAGACCACGTCGTCGCCGCGGGAATCGACGAGCTCGTGCACCTGCTGCGGGCTCAGATGAGTGCCACCGCCGACCACGCCGTCGGTGTCGACCTTCAGTTCCCCGGGGGCTCCGAACGTGACGATCTCGTCGCGCACTCGCACGCTCAATCGCGGAAAGTCGTTGCCGAGGCCGTCGGACCACTTGATGTCGGCCGACTTGAAGGCCGGATAGCTGCGGGTGCCGCGGACGTACCTCTTGACGTCGTCGACGTCGCCGCCCACCGTCGCGTTGATGCCGTGTTCGGAGATGAGGATGCGTCCGGTCAGGTTGTTGGACGCGGCCAGCGTCTGCTGCCACAGCCGGATCGCCTCGGGATCTGGCAATGGAGTGAACACGTAGAACAGGACGATTTTCGGTACAGCCACGCCGTCCAGTATGGCGGGTCAGCCCAGTGGCGGTGCCGCCGCCCGAAGCCGCTGGGTGCCGGAGTCGACGGTGAAGCCCGCTCCCCAGTACACGCCGGTCCGCGGATCCTCCTTGGCGGTGAGGAACCAGTGGTCCATCCGAGCCGCCGTCTTGGTGACCTCGAAGACGCCGAAACCGTGACTGTCGAGATCGACGAACTTCACGTGCTGGTTGAGCGCCTTGAACGCTTCCTCGGCGACCCGGCCCAGCGTGTGCGGCGGAGTGTGCGTCAGATCGTCGATGTTGGCCGAGCTCACCGAGGTGACGACGAGCTCGGTGGCAGCCGGTTCCGTCGTTGCGTAGTGCGCTGCGTCGAGGGGTACCTCGCAGGCCCAAGCGGAGTGGATGTCGCCGGTGACGAAGACGGTGTTGTCGACGCCTGCGTCCACGATGGCACCGAGCAGCTTGCGGCGGTCGGCCGTGTATCCGTCCCAGGGATCTGCGTTGTAGGGCAAGCCGCCCTCCGGGATTCCGAGGAGCGAGGTGACGGCCCTGGCTGCGTCTCGATCGAGCGGTGGGATCAGAGTGGGCGTGATCATCACCGGGTTGCCGACGATCTTCCACTGCGTCGGCGACGACACGATGCCGTCGGTGAGCCACTGCATCTGCTCGGCACCGGTGATGGTGCGGTTCGGTGAATCGACCTCGGGGCCGTTGAACGGCAACACCTGCTGCGAGCGGTAGGTGCGCAGATCCAGCATCGAGAGTTCGAGCAAGTTGCCGAACCGCAGCCTGCGGTACAGGTGACGGTTGGTGGCAGTGCCTGCTGCCCGGACCGGCATCCACTCGTAGTAGGCCTTCTCCGAATTGGCCTTGCGCGTGTACCAATCGCCCTCGGTGGCCGGCGTGTGGTTCTCGGCGCCGCCGTCGTACGCGTCGTTGGCCGACTCGTGGTCGTCCCACGTGCAGATCCACGGAACGTCGACGTGCGCTGCTTGCAGATCCGGGTCGGACTTGTACTGACCGTGCCGCTGGCGGTAGTCGGCAAGGGTGACGATCTCGTGGGTGGGCGAATGCTGCCGGACGACGCCGTCGCGCCCCGGAAAGCCGCCCGTCTCGTACTCGTAGATGTAGTCGCCGAGATGGACGATGGCGTCGAGGTCTCCCCTGGCTGCCAGGTGGCGATAGGCACCGAAGTACCCCGATTCCCAGTTGGAGCACGAGACGACGCCGAAACGCACCGCATCGATGTCGGCATCGTTGGCCGGGGCGGTGTGCGTGGTGCCGACGGCCGATGCCGCGTCGCTCGTCCGGAAGTCGTAGAAGTACGTGGTGTCTGCGCTGAGGCCGTCGACGTCGACTTTCACGGTGTGATCGGTATCGGGGCCGGTGGAAACGGTTCCGGAGGCGACGACGCCACTCATGTCTACGTTCCGGGCGACGCGCCAGGTCACCGATACCTGCGGGCCGACGCCGGAGCCTGGGGTGGCGTCGGGCGTGGGGGTGATGCGGGTCCACAGAATGATCGCGTCGGGCAACGGATCTCCCGATGCCACCCCGTGCAGAAAGCCTCGGTCGCTGCCCTGGGCGTGGGCGACCGCGGGCAGTGTCGTGACGACTCCGGCCACGGCAACGGCCACCGACGACGAGCGAAGAAACGTTCTTCTGGACAGCGCAGAATCAGCGGGCATCGGGTCAGTCCATGCGATGGATCGTCGGTGGTCAAGTAAGGCGCGCCTGGGTCGGCCACAGTGTTCACCAGCCGGCCATGCTGCGGACGCTGGTTTGCCGTCGTCGCTGCGGGAGAACACTCCGAGAATGGACGCTCTGTGGTTGTTCGGTGATCAGCTCGGCCCGCACTTCCACTCCGTGGACGAGCATGCCGAGCGGGACGTGCTGATGATCGAGTCCCGGCGCGTGTTTCGACGCCGGCGATACCACCGACAGAAGCTCCATTTGGTGTTGTCCGGGATGCGTCATCTGGCCGACGAGCTGGGTGATCGCGTCACCTACCTGCAGACCGAGACGTATCGCGAAGCCCTGGCCGAGTACGGCAAGCCCGTGGTGGTGTTCGAGCCCACCTCGCATGCGGCGGAGAAGTTCGTCGCTGCCTTGCACGAGGAGGGTCTGGTCTCGGAAATTCTGCCGACGCCGATGTTCGCGCTCCCCCGGGCCGAGTTCGCCGACTGGGCGGCCGAGCGCGGAACCTTTCGCATGGAGACGTTCTACCGCGAGCAGCGCAAAAGATTCGATGTGCTGATGGACGGTGCCGACCCGGTCTCTGGCAAATGGAACCTCGACGCCGAGAATCAGTCGCCACCCCCGAAGGGTCGGCTGACCCTGGGCGTGGAAGAACCGTGGTGGCCGACCGAGGATGACATCGACGACGAGGTGCGTGCCGATCTCGATTCGTGTGAGCTGGACACCGTCGGTGTGGACGGGCCTCGCGTGTTTGCGGTGACTGCTTCTGAGGCGTCGGAAGCGTTGTCGCACTTCGTCAATTACCGCTTGGACGACTTCGGCAAATACGAGGACGCGGTGATGGCCGACGACTGGACGATGTCGCACTCGCTGCTGTCGGTCCCGCTCAACCTCGGTCTGCTGCAACCGTTGGACGTGGCGCACGCCGCCGAGGACGCCCATCGCGACGGCACCCCGCTGGCGAGCGTGGAGGGTTTCGTTCGGCAGATCCTCGGCTGGCGCGAATACGTGTGGCACCTCTACTGGCATATGGGGCCGGAGTACCTCGAACGGAACAAACTCGAAGCCCATGAGCCACTACCGGATTGGCTTCTCGAGTTGGACGGCGATGCGGTGGTCGCGAAGTGCCTCTCCAGTACCGTCGACGGCGTACGCGACCGCGGCTGGGTGCACCACATTCCGCGGCTGATGATCCTGGGAAACTTTGCGCTGCAACATGCCTGGGACCCACGAGCGCTGACCGAGTGGTTCGCGACGGCTTTCGTCGACGGGTTCGCCTGGGTGATGCCGGTGAACGTCATCGGCATGAGTCAACACGCGGACGGTGGATTGATCGCCACCAAGCCCTACGCTTCGGGTGGGGCGTACCTGAACCGCATGACCGACTACTGCGGCACATGCGAATTCAATCCGAAAAAGAGGCTGGGAGACGACGCCTGCCCCTTCACCGCCGGCTACTGGGCCTTCGTCCACCGACACCGCGAGATGCTGGCACTGAACCACCGCACCGCGCGACAGGTGTCGTCGATGAACCGATTGAACGACCTCGAGCAGGTGCTGGAACAGGAACGCCAACGCGAGGTGTACTGACGCGCCCTCGACTATCGCGAGCATCGACTCGGGAGGAGGCTCGGCGGCAGTGAGATCAGCCCTGCCTTGCGCGGCGTCGCGGGCACCGACTGCGCGACGCCCACCACGCCGGCTGAGACGCTGCCACGAGGACCGAGCGTGTTCCACCTGTCGCAGCCGACAGTGCATTCAGTCCGCCGCGCACAGAGGATCCCCGAACAACTGAGTAGAGCAGCAGAATTGGCAGATCGCTCGAGCGCAGGTTCGGGCGTCGCCGTCGGCGATACCGAGCGGACTCTTGGGGGCATTGCGCTCCGCACCGAATCGTCATCGCGAGATCACACCGCCGCAGAATTTGACGTCTCACCCCGGCTCGGTACTCGGGCAACGTGCGGGGTCGATGGGTCCGGTCCACATGCACCGATGCTCGGGTGTACTTCTCGTCGAAGTATCGCGGTCTTGTGCGGTCGCCGGAGAGATCGAGCCTTTACCATGCGCCACCGACAGGTTCGGATTATCGAATCCTTATGCACAGCAATAGTTTTCGATTGCGCCATCATTGCGTATCGAACACCCGTTCGATACACTTATCTCCATGACCACGGAGATCTGGCAACTGAGCGAGAGCGAACTCCTCGCCGACGCTGCTGATGTCTCCCACAAGATCCAACTGCTCGAAGCACGGCGCATCGCCCTCGTCGCCGACATCGACACCCGAGTGAGCCGAGAGAAGCTCGGCTTCCCCGGCCCCGCAGGGTGGCTCACCTCCACCACCCTGCTCACCCCCAGCAAAGCCACCAAGATCGTTGCCCTCGCCCGCGGACTGAAGAACTTCCCCGACATCGCCGACGCAGTCAACACCGGCGTCATGTCCGTCGACCACGCCGCCCTGATCCTCACCTTCGCCGAAACACCACCCAAACTCCTCCCTAGAGCCGGTCAAGACATCGCTCGCACCGCGATGATCACCGCCGCCACCGGGCCCGGGGCACGCACCGACAAGATCCGTGAAGCGATCACCAAACTCGAAGACACCTACGGCAGCGACAAGCCGCCCCCTGAGGACACCGACCGCAACGAACTGTTCGCATCGAAGATGCTCAACCAACGCCTGTGCCTCAAGGCCGACTTCGATGCCGTCACCGCGGAAAAGCTCTTCACCGCACTCTCACCGCTGACCGAACCTCGGCCCGCAGCCGACGGCACCCCCGACGAACGCAGTCCTGCGAGGCGACGCGCCGACGCATTCGGGCAGATCCTCGACCACTACCTCGCCTCGAAGGATCGCCCCACCGAGGGCGGTGAGAAGCCACACGTCAACCTGCACATCCGGTTGCAGGACCTCCAGAGCCTGAGCGGTCAGAACAGCGACGACATCACCGACGACGAAACCACACGCGCTGCAACAGAATTCGACTCAGACCTGGTCGACCCGGTCGACATCGACACCACAGCAGAAACCAACAACGAGGCCGGTTCGGTGACTGCGGATCGTGGCGCATATCGGGACCTGTTCGGTGACGGCACCACCGTCGGCTGGCTGCCCTGGATGGGACCCCTCTCCCGCAACACTTCCCGCCAGTTGGCGTGTGATTGCCTCCTCACCGCCATCGTCATGGACGAGAACGGCAACCCACTCAACCTCGCCCGCACCGCGCGCACCGTCACCGCGAAACAGAAACGAGCACTGACCGCCCGCGATCACGGTTGCGCGTTCCCCGGCTGCGGGAAACCCGCCGCCTGGACCGAAGGCCATCACATCTGGCACTGGGCCGACGGTGGCCCCACCGACATGAACAACCTGGTCCTGCTCTGCGGGTTCCACCACCGCCTGATCCACCACAGTGACTGGGAAGTCTTCATCGGCACCGATCAGCACCCCTGGTTCGTACCCCCGGCAACCGTCGACCCCTACCGACAACCCAGACCATCCCACGCCCGAGCAGGCCCCCACATCGCATAGGCCCCTCGAACGCACACCAGCCCCGCACCGAGAACACGGTGCGGGGCTGGAAGAGATTGCTCAACAGATTGATTCGAGTAGACCACCGTGGGCTTTCTGCACCGTCTGCGACTCGATGGGGTCGAGATCAACCGTCTCTTCTACGCTCCGCTCAATTGGTCGAAGACATGCCGGCGTCGACCTTCGCGACCGCCTCGTCGATCATCGGCACGTATCGCTCGAGTGCCCACGGCACTGTCAGCGGGTTGATGATCGACGACCCGGTGACGAAGGACTGATCCGTCGGCGCAACGACCGAACCGCGGGACACGGCCGGAATCTGCTTGTACGCAGGCTGATTCTCGGTGTCGGTGCGGTTCTGCGGATCGGAGTAGAAGGTGAAAATCAGGTCGGAATCGTTCAACAGATTCGCGTTCTCCAAGCCGATCACCGACGAGTCGGTGCCCTCAGTCTCGTCGAGCGTGTTCACCACCGGATCGACCTGCAGCCCGAGACCGCGGACCATCGCGACGCGCTGCTCGTCGGCGAGGAACACTCCAAGCGTTCCGGGACCGGTGTTGTAGATGTACGAAAAACTCACGTCCGAATACTCGGGGTGCTGGGCGGCAGCGTCGGCGAAGCGGTCCTCGATCTTGCCGATCTCATCCGCCGCCTTCTGCTCCTCGCCCATGGCCTTGCCGATGACGGTGATCTGGTCCTGCCACGTCGTGGTCCACGGCTTCTCCTCGTAGGCGACCACCGGGGCGAAGGCACTGAGCTTGTCGAACTGATCCTGCGTGACGCCGGACCACGGTGCCAGAATCAGATCCGGTTCGAGCGCCGCGACGGCCTCGATGTTCAATTCGGTTCCGCCCGTGAACTGCTGGGGAAGCTCGGCACCCAATTCGGTGACCGCGTCGTGCACCCACGGCAGATAGCCGGTGTCGTCGGCACCCCAGGAATACTCCTCGACGCCCACCGGGACTGTACCCAGCGCGATCGCCGTCTCTGCCGAACCCTGCCCGAGCGTCACGATGCGCTCCGGCTTCTCGGTGATGACGGCCTGACCCAGCGCCGAATCGATGGTGACGGCCGCGAAGTCGCTGCCCGCCTGTGGTTCCTCAGCGGTATCGGTACTCGAACACGCACCGACCACAAGGGCCGACACCGTGAGCGCGGACAGCAGGGTTGCGCGGCGCGCAGTCCGTCGACCGGTCGGTGAAACAGAGAACATGGTTACCTTTCGACAAGCAAAGGGACTTTAAAGTAACCCTAGGCTAACCTCTCATCCGGATTCAAATGCGCTGCACAGCGGGCGTTCGCTACGGTGGGGGCATGAGCCTTCCTCGCCCCGCACCCGACCGGACTGCCGTCGTGACCGGAGCGTCTTCCGGAATCGGTGCCGCCATCGCTCGCGAACTCGCCTCCCGAGGTCACGGAGTCACCCTCGTCGCCCGCCGCGCCGACAAGCTCGACGAGCTTGCGGACGAGCTCCGCTCGCGGGGAGTTCGCGCCGAGGTGCTCGCAGCAGACCTGTCCCATCGCGCCGCCCGCGCCGAATTGCTCGGGCGCATCACCGAACTCGGACTGATACCGGACATCCTGGTGAACAACGCCGGGCTGTCGACGCTCGGCCCGGTCGTCGAATCCGACCCCGAAGCAGAGATGAACATGATCGAGGTCGACGTGGTTGCCGTCGCCGATCTCTGCACTCGATTCCTCCCCGGCATGACCGAGCGACGACGCGGCGCTCTGCTGAACGTGGCCTCCACCGCCGCGTTCCAGCCGCTTCCCGGCCAGGCCGGATACGGCGCATGCAAGGCGTTCGTTCTCTCCTACACCCAGTCTCTGACCGGAGAACTGCGCGGAACCGGCGTGACCGCCACCGCGCTGTGCCCGGGACCGGTGCAAACCGGTTTCGGCGAGGCCGCGGGCTTCGCGAAAGACGACGCCGAGAAGGCACTGCCATCGATCATGTGGGTGTCGGCAGAAACGGTGGCCAAGACCGCCGTCGACGACATGACCAAGGGACGGATGGTGTCGATTCCCGGGCCCGCCAACCGCATCGGATCGATCTTCGCCCAGATCACTCCGCGAACATTGTTGGTGCCCATGCTCACTCGTATTCATCCAGGCCTGAAGAACGGCGCATCCTCATGAGCCGCGAGTTCACGGTGTCCGACAGCGTCGTAGTCAACGCCGACGCCGACACCCTCTACGCTGCGATCAGCGACCCCACCAAGATGGGCCGGTGGAGTCCCGAAAATACCGGTGCCACCGTGCACGATCCTCGCGAGAGCGCCTACGTGGGAATGGTATTCGACGGAACCAACAAGCGCGGCAGGGCGAAGTGGATCACTCGCTGCACCGTGACCGCAGCCGACCCGGGCAAGACCTTCGAGTTCCGCGTCCACGCCATTGGCAAGAGCGCTCCGAAGATCAAGGGCGCGAACGCAACCTGGCGATACGACTTCGAGCCGGTCGCGGGCGGCACAAAGGTCACCGAAACCTGGACCGACGACAGAACGAAATGGCCCGATGCCCTGGCGCTCGTGTTCGACAAGATCGTCACCAGCGGCAAGACGTTCCCGCAGTTCCAGCGTCGCAACATCCGAAAGACGCTGGAGAACCTGCAGAAGCGTTACGCCTGACGGCTAGGCCTGCCGGGTGTACAGGCCGAGAACGTACGACGCCTGCCCGGCATGCTGAAGGTCGTCGGAGACCACGGACACCAGGCGCGCACCCAACGTGACCGGCGGATCCCAGTTCTCGTCGACGATTCGGTCCAGATCGTCGGTCGAGATACCGCTCAGGTACGCAACGGTTTTCGAGTGCACGGCGTCGTGGTATTCACGCAACAACTCGGCGCTCGAGGTGACCTGAGCGACGTCGGAGGACGATTGGCCGTACCCGATGTCGGACTTGTCGAACGGCAATCCGAAACGCTCGAACCACGAGTCCGACGTCCAGACCTGTTCGCTCCCGGCCACACCCGCGATGTGGTCGTCTTGCACACGCGTCAGGTGCCACAGCAACCACGCGATGCTGTTGGCATCGGCGTCGGGCCGATAGGTCAACGCGGCAGCGGGTATGTCGTCCAACACCGAGTGAACGAGTTCCTTGATTCGACCGAATGCGTCGGTCAGCAGGTCGTTGTGGTTCATCGAGTACGCCTCTTCCGTCGAGCACTGATAGCCAGTCATGCATACCCCGATTGCTTCGAAGGGAACATCGGGGCCCTCCAGGCGCGTTGAACCCGGTATGACTTCTCCAGCAATTGTGTACACCCGCACCGGCGATTCGTCCGTCCTCGAACCGAAAGATCGCGAGGTGACCGAGCCGGCCGCAGGCGAAGTGCGCGTACGCGTCGTGGTCTCGGGCGTCAATCCGACGGACTGGAAGAACAGGACCGGTTCCGGACCGGGCGAGAAGCTGGCGTTCGACGAGGTGGTTCCGAACCAGGACGGTGCCGGAGTGATCGACGCCGTGGGCCCTGATGTCGAGGGGCTGGCCGTAGGAGATCGCGTCTGGGTGTACCTGGCCCAGCATCAGCGTCCGACCGGAACGGCGCAGAAGTTCACCAACCTTCCCGCATCACGTGTGGTTGCTCTGCCGTACGGCGTCAGCTTCGACGTCGGCGCGAGCCTCGGCGTACCCGCGATGACGGCACACCGCGCACTGACGGTGTCGGAGGACGGCCCGTCTCGCTTGCATCCCGGCGCGTTGGAAGGCAAGTCGGTACTCGTCGCCGGTGGCGCCGGTGCCGTCGGTCATGCCGCGATCCAATTGGCCCGCTGGGCAGGCGCGACCGTGGTGACGACCGTCAGCGGACCGGAGAAGGGCGCACTGGCCACCGCTGCCGGCGCGCACCACGTGGTGAACTACAAGACCGGAGACGCCGCCGCTGACATCCGCGAATTGGTGCCCGGCGGAATCGATCTGGTGGTCGAGGTCGCTCCCGCACAGAACGCCGCACTCAACGCGGCCGTGGGAGCGAACCGAGCATCCGTAGCCGTCTACGCCAACAACGGCGGCGACACCATCACCCTCGACGTCCGGCCGAACATGGTGCTCAACACTCGCTACCAGTTCGTGCTGCTCTACACCGTGGGCGACGAGGCTCTGCGCAACGCCGAGGCGGACGTCAGCGCAGCGGCGGCAGCAGGCGTGCTGGAGGTGGGCGAAGCCACCGGCCTGCCACTGCACCGCTTCTCGCTGAGCGACACCGCGGCCGCACACGACGCCGTGGAGAACGGAACCATCGGCAAGGTGCTGATCGACGTCTCCAGCGAATAATTCAGGTGATGACCGGCAACGTGGACCACGGGAAATTGATCCACTTGTCGGTCTCGCGCCACGAGTAGTCCGGCTGCACAATGGTTCTGGGCTTGGTGTAGATCACGGCCGACCGCACGTCGGCCGTGTGCGCCTTCAGTAGATCGATCACCAGCGCCAGGGTGCGGCCGGAATCGGCGACATCGTCGACGACGAGCAGCTTCTTGCCGACGATCGCGTCGGTATCCAGAAGTGGTTCGAGCACAACAGGATCGGGCAAAGTCTCTTCGATATCGGAGTAGAACTCGACGTTGAGGGTGCCGGCAGCCTTGACGCCCATGGCGTAGGAGATGGCACCGGCAGGGATGAGTCCGCCGCGGGCGATCGCGATGACGATGTCCGGAACGAACCCGTCGCCCACGATCTTCTTCGTCAGATCGCGCGAGGCGTCTCCGAAGGTCTCCCACGTCAGTACTTCGCGTTCCGGTTCGGTCATGACGGATTACTTTACCCAAGGCCTATTTTTGCCGAATGAGCAAATTCGTTTGCGCTCGGGGACGACAGCGGGCAGTCTCGAACCATGGCCGACCACACACCTGCGCACACTCATCCAGCCGACCCGACCCACCCGGAACCGGATTTCGAGAACGGTGCCTTCGACGAATCGTTCTGGGACAACCTCTACAACCAACGCACCGCCATCTGGAGCGGAAATCCCAACGCCGTGTTGGTACAGGAAGCGTCCGAGCTGATTCCGGGCCGCGCCCTGGACATCGGCTGCGGTGAAGGTGCCGACTCACTCTGGCTGGCCGGCGAAGGATGGAACGTGACCGGCGTCGACATCTCCGATGTGGCCCTGGGCCGCGCTCGCGCCGCACAGCAGGCACTCGGGTCACAGACGCTCGCGGTGGATTGGCGTCAGGAAGACGTACTGGACTGGACTCCCCCGGCCGCGGCGTTCGATCTGGTGTCGGTGCACTTCTTGCAGGTGCCGCCGGACGAATTGGAACTGACCACCCGCAGGTTCGCCGCGGCGGTCGCGCCGAAGGGCCGTCTACTGATCGTCGGTCACAGTCCCAGCGACAGCCACGCCTCGCAGCACCCGGCCAAGCACCGACTGTTCGCACCGGAACCGGTCGTCGCTGCGGCGGGCGACGGGTTCGAGGTGATTCACGCCGAACACCGCACCCGGACGACGCCGGACGGCGACGAGCGAATCGACACAGTGGTGGTGCTGCAGCGCCGGTAAACTCTTCGCAGTGATCTCGCAGTCGACGTACCGAATTCCCCTGGCCGTCACGTTCGTCGTCGCGCTGATCGTTCTCTTCACCCCCGCGTCCGGGGTGCCGTCCAGCTTTCAGCACAGCGACAAGATCATTCATTGCATCCTGTTCGCTGCTCTCGCCTACACCTCCCGACTCGCCGGCATCGGCTGGGTGAAGACCGCACTGTGGGTGTCGGCGTTCGCAGTGCTGTCGGAGTTCCTGCAGGCGATCCTGCCGCTCGGTCGCTCCGGATCGGCCGCCGACGCACTCGCCGACGTCGTCGGTATCGCACTGGGCCTGGTCGCAGCGAGCAGGGTTCTACCGCAGCGCGTCCGAAAGGCACCGCACCTGCACTAGACTGAGACGGCACCGGGGTTCCTCGGCCAGCGCGAACACTCCGGAAGGAACGTCATCACCTCGTCTTCTGCCCCGCACGATATCTACCTCGTTCCACCGGAGCACGAGACCAACGATGCCGTCACCCGAGAATCCGACGCTGCCGCCGCGCGCTTGAACGAACGGTCCGACGTCGTCAGCCACGACGGCCGCTACGCACTGACCATCACCTCGACCACCCCGCACCAGGCGATGGTCGAAGATCTGCTGTTCGTGCGCGCCGTGCTCGACGCCGCGCGGATCAAGTACCTCCTGGTGCGCGGCAACGACGAGCGTCCCGTCATCGCCATAGAACTGGCCGCTCGCGAGGCACTGACCACGGCCCTGGTGCATGCCTGCCGCGCCGAGCCCTTCTACTCCAAGACCGTCGACGCCCGCGGAAAAGCGGTACTGGTAGCCGATGGCACCTTGTCGCCGTCGTCGAACGCGCGCATCGTGCGGCTCTACCGCCCACGTGTCGAGCCGTTCAGCGGGCTCTACTACGGCGCATCGACCGCGGTGCAGATCGAGCTGTGGTCGTTCTCACCGTCCGAGATCGTGCTGCCGATCGAGAACTCGCTCACTCGCCGCAACATTCGGCCCGACGAGGCCGTCCGCGGCACCGTCGAGCGCTTCGGCCGAACCTGGCCGACCATCGAGAACATGTTCGCCGACCACGCGTCGGACATCAATTTCGACATCGACATCGTGTTCTCGTGGGTCGACGGTTCCTCCGCGGAATTCCAGGCTCAACGCGCCCGCCGGATGGCGAACTACGTCGTCGGCGAAGGCGACGATTCGGCCGCCCGGTACCGGCAGATCGACGAACTGAAGTACGCACTGCGGTCGATTCACCTGTACGCACCGTGGATCAGGCGCATCTTCGTCGCCACCGACTCCCCGAGGCCGGCGTGGCTCGCCGACCATCCCAAGGTGACGTTCGTGCCGAGCGAGGCGTTCTTCGTCGATACCTCCGTACTGCCGACGCACAATTCGCAGGCCGTCGAATGCCAGCTGCACCACATCCCCGGGTTGTCCGAGCACTTCCTGTACTCGAACGACGACATGTTCTTCGGTCGCCCCGTCAGCCCGTCGATGTTCTTCTCCCCCGGCGGAATCAGCATGTTCATCGAGGCGACGACGCGAATCGGATTGGGCTACAGCGACGCCGACCGCAGCGGCTTCGAGAACGCGGCACGCGTGAACCGTCGGATCCTGCAGGACCGCTTCGGGATGACGACCACCCGGCACCTCGAGCATGCGGCAACGCCGTTGCGCCGCAGCGTGATGCAGGAAATGGAGAACGAGTTCCCCGACGAGTTCGCCTCCACCGCTGCCAGTGCATTCCGCGCGAGTACGAACATCTCGGTCACGAATTCGCTGTACCACTACTACGCGCTGATGAGCGGACGCGCCGTGGTCCAGAAGGATGCGAAGGTTCGGTACATCGACACCACGTCCGTCGCGGGTCTCGAGTTGATGGAGAAGCTGCTGCCCAAAAGATCGGTCGACTTCTTCTGCCTCAACGACGGCAGCTTCCCGGAGGTCGACCTCGATCTGCGCACGCGCACCGTGACGCAGTTCCTGGACAAGTACTTCCCCATCGTCGCGCCGTGGGAACGCACCCAGAACTAGGCGTCGCTGAACAACTTTCGACGGGCGCTGTCGGCAATGGTCACTCCCGCTGCGTCGAGCCGGCGCGCGGTCTCCTCTGCCGACACTGCCTCTCCCACAGTGTCGTACGAGCCCGTCGGTACCACCGAATGGACGACGGTGTCGTCGTAGAGGTGAACCAGGTTGTAGCCCTGGGCTCCGTCGCGACCGCGTAACCCGCCGGCGGGAACATTGAGATCCTGGGTGTAGCACGTGGCCGACGCGACCGAGACGGGGATACCCGCGAACGTCGCTGTCGTCGAATAGTGCAGATGCCCTGCGAGTATCGATCTCACGTCGCTGCCGCGCAGCACGTCCGCCAGGCGCGGCTGATCGATGAGCTCGACCAGAACTGCGAGATCGAGCACGGTCGGTACCGGCGGGTGGTGCATCGCCAGAATCGTGCCGAACTCGGCAGGGGTTGCGAGAGTGTCTGCGAGCCAAGCCAATTGCTCGTCGGCGAGCTCACCGTGATGCTTTCCGGGGACCGTCGTATCCAGGGTGACGATGCGAAGCCCGTCGACGTCGTGCACGCGATCGATGGACTGCCCGCTCGGTTCCGCGTCGAGCAGGGTCCGACGGAACGTCGCGCGGTCGTCGTGATTGCCCATCGCCCAGACGATCTGCGCGCCGAGCTCCTCGGCCACCGGCTCGACCAGAGCGCGGAGCTTCTCGTAGGCACCCGCCTCGCCCTTGTCCGTCAGATCACCGGTGAACACCAACGCATCGGGCCGCACCCCCGAGTTCCGAACATCGGTCATCACTTGTTCGAGCCGCAACTCACTGTCCACGCCGCCGTACAAGCGACCGCCGCCGTCGACGAGATGCGTGTCGCTGATGTGCAACAAGCAGTGATGGGGACGTGGGTACTCGGCCATCCGAGACTTCATCGAACTCTCGCTCACGATCGGACCTACCGTTTCACGATCACCCGGTCGGGCGAACGCCACTGCCACAAGCCAAGCATACGAGCGTTCACTGAGAAAAAGCTGGTCGAATCCGGACGGTGAACACCGTGGAAACTCCTGGCATGTGGCAGGTTGAGAACATGACGTCTTCCAAGTGGACCTCCCTGCTCGCAGCCGCGGCACTGACCGTGGGCACGATGCTCGGGATCGGGGTGGCTCCGGCCGCTGCGCAGGGCCTGCCGACCGTTGTCCTCGTGCACGGTGCCTTCGCCGACAGCACCAGCTGGGACGGTGTCGCGGCCGACCTACGCGGCCGCGGCTACCCCGTCGTCACCGCCGAGAACTCACTGCGCGGCCCGGCGATCGATGCGGCCTCGGTGACCGACGTCGTCGAGAACATCGACGGGCCCGTGGTGCTGGTCGGCCATTCCTACGGCGGCACGGTGATCAGCAACGTGCACGCGGACAACGTGGAGGCTCTGGTCTACGTCGCGGCGTTCATGCCGGTCGAAGGCGAACCCGTCGCACTCGAACTCGACCCGTTCCGATTCCCCGTGACGGCTCTGGTCCCACCGGTGATCGGGCTGTCTATCGTCGACGATTCGTCCAACCTGATCGGCAAGAACGTCGACTCGTACATCACGCCCGCGCTGTTCCGTCCGTTCTTCGCCCCCGACGTCACCGAGGAGCAGGCCGCCCGCATGGCCGCTCACCAGAAGACCATCGCTGCCGGTGCCTTGCTCGAACCGAGCGGTCCGCCGTCCTGGGCGCACACCCCGTCGTGGGCGCTGATCCCCCAGCAGGATCAGATCATCCCGACCTCCGCCGAGCGGTCCATGGCGCAGCGGGCCGGGGCCCGGGTGACCGAGGTTCCGGGCTCGCACGCGATCCTGGTTTCCAACCCCGCAGCTGTGGCCGACCTTGTGGTGCAGGCGGATTCGGGTAGCTGACGCGTCCGAGAGACGAGAACGGGCCCGACCACCTGGACGAGGTGGCCGGGCCCGTATCCTTTTACCGGATCAGATTCCGATGAGGTCGTGATCGGCGACCTTGTCCGACAGGATGCGCAGGTGCTCGTCGGCCCCACCGAGAGTGTGCTCGATGGCAACGAGCCGACTGGTGTAGTGCCCGACGGGATATTCGGCCGTGACGCCGATTCCGCCGTGCAGCTGAATTGCCTCCTGGCCGATCTTGCGACCGGAACGCGAGATCTGCAGCTTGGCGCGCGAGGCGATGGTCGTGTCGACATTGCCGTCCGCCAACGACATCGTGGCGTAGAGGCTCATGCTGCGGGCCAGCTCGAGTAGCACGTACATGTCCGCCGCACGGAAGGTGAGCGCCTGGAACTTGGCCAGCGGAACCCCGAACTGCTTGCGCTGCTTGAGGTAATCGGTGGTCAGCCGCAGCGCCTCTTCCATTGCTCCCACTGCCTCGGCGCACAGCGCGGCCTGTGCGCGCACCTCGGCACCGGTGATCGCCGCGGCTGCGTTCTCGGCCGAACCCAGCGGTTCTGCAGCAACGTCGGAGAATTCGATCTGCGCGGCGCGCTGACCGTCGTGGGTGGCGTACGACTTGCGGGTCAGCCCGGTCGCGTCGCCGTCGACGACGAACAATCCGGTTCCACCGCCGGGAAGCACGGCACTGACGACGATGACGTCAGCGCTGCCGCCGTGCGGAACCGGGTTCTTGACGCCGCTGATCGACCACGATCCACCGTCCTCGGTCGCCGTGGTGGCAACCTCGACGTTCGGCCAGCGGCTGCCGGATTCGTTGTGCGCGAACGCCAACATCGACGAGCCCTCGGCCACGGGTGGCAGAAGTCGCTTGCGCTGATCGGCTGAGCCGAGCTCGGAGATGAGCCCGCCGGGCACGAGAACGGCGTCGAGAATGGGCTCCGGCGCGAGCCGTCGTCCGACCTCGGTCATGACCGCCATGATCTCCACGGGACCGGCGTCCATCCCGCCGTCGTCCTCGCTGAACGTCAGACCCAGCAGACCGACCTCGGCCAGTTGCTTCCAGACGTCGGTGCTCCACCCCAGCTCACCGGCCACGATCTTGTTGCGCTTCTCGGTGTCGTAGGCGCGCGAAAGAACCTCACGGGTGGTGTCGCGCAGCAGTTTCTGCTCTTCGTTGAGTTCGAAATCCATGTCTTCAGATGCTCCCTTACAGTCCGAGAATCGCCGACGCGATGATGGTGCGCTGAACCTCGTTCGAGCCGCCGTAGATCGAGACCTTGCGATAGTTGAGGTAGTTCGGTACCGACCGCTGCGCCCAACCGTCGCTCTCGATGTCCTCGCCTGCCTCGTAGGGCAACGAGTCCGGCCCGGCGATGTCCATCAGCAATTCGGTTGTGGTCTGCTGCAATTCGGAACCCCGCAGCTTCAGAATCGACGATGCCGGGTTCGGCTTGCCGTCGTCCGAGCTCGAGACCATCCGCAACTGGGTGAGCTCGAGGGCGAGCAGTTCGTTCTCCACCTCGGCCAGCTTGGCTGCGAACAGTGGATCCTCGAGCAGCGTCCCGGTGCCGACCTTCGTCTGCGCGGCGTGCTTCTTCGCCTGTCCCAGTCGAACTTTGGTGTGCCCGGCGCGGGCGACGCCGGTGCGCTCGTTGCCGAGCAGGAACTTCGCGTAGCTCCAGCCCTGGTTCTCCTCGCCCACGAGGTTCTCGGCCGGGACGCGGACGTTGTCGAAGAACACCTCGTTGACCTCGACGCTGCCGTCGACCAGCTTGATGGGACGCATCTCGATGCCGGGGGTGTTCAGATCGATGAGCAGGAACGAAATTCCGGCCTGCTTCTTCGGTGCATCGGGGTTGGTGCGTACCAACGCGAAGATCCAGTCGGCGTACTGGCCGAGAGTGGTCCACGTCTTCTGGCCGTTGACGATGTAGTCGTCACCGTCCCGAATGGCGGTGGTACGCAGCGAGGCGAGATCCGAACCGGCTTCGGGCTCGGAGAACCCCTGGCACCACCAGATGTCGAGGTTCGCCGTCTTCGGCAGGAACTTCTCCTTGATCTCCTGCGACCCGAACGTCGCAATGACCGGGCCCACCATCGACGCGTTGAACGCCAGCGGCTCGGGTACCGAGGCCAGCTGCATTTCGTCGAGCCAGATGTGACGCTGGACCGCAGACCAGTCGCGGCCACCGAACTCCGCAGGCCAATGCGGTACTGCCAGGCCGTTCTCGTTCAGGATTCGCATGGTCGTGACCACTTCGTCCTTGCTCAACTCCTGACCCGTCGCGTTCTTCTCGCGAATCTCGGCGGGGATCTTCGTGGTGAAGAACGTCCGCATCTCGTCGCGGAACGCGGCCTCTTCTTCTGTCAGGGCAAGATTCATCGACAATCCTCCGTGCTCGTTCGCTTATCTCGGTATCGACCGTACTCCCTGGTAACTCTGGGATATTCTCCGCTCACTATGACTTTTCTGGCGCTGGTTCGGCACGGTGAAACGAACTGGAATTTGCACGGCCGCCTGCAGGGCTCTTCGGACATCCCTCTCAACGACACCGGACGAGCTCAGGCCCGCGAGGCAGGTTACGAACTGGAGTTCCGTACGTGGGATCACCTGGTCAGTTCGCCACTGGTCCGAGCCGCAGAAACCGCCGACATCATCGGGACCCATCTGGGCCTGAACCGAACCGCCGAATTCCCGGATCTGGCCGAGCGTCACTTCGGTGACGCCGAGGGATTCACCGACTGGGACGCGTACTCGCATTGGCCGGACGGGCGATACCCGGGCCTCGAGCCACGATCGAATCTGATCGTCCGGGGCGTGCGAGCGGTCGACGAGATCGCCTCGCACTACCCCGACTCCGCGGTGATCGCCGTGGCCCACGGCGGCGTCATTCGAGCCATCTTCGACGCCATCCGTCGACGACACTCACCCCGCATACTCAACGCCGGTGTGTCCACACTCGAACACGACGGCACCCGATGGACGGTTCGCACCATCAACGGCGTTGCGGTCTGACAGGATTTTCGTTCATGGAGATCGAACGTCGCATCGCCGAACTCGGCTTCGAGCTGCCCGGTGAACCGAGCGCACCACCGGGATTCGAGTTCTCCTTCGACTGGGTTCGCGTGCGCGGCAACCGCGTCTTCGTCTCGGGTCATTCGCCGCTCGCACCGGACGGAACCCTCGCCGGTCCGTTCGGTGCGGTGCCGTCCGAAGTCGACCTCGACGCTGCCACCGACGCCGCGCGTGACACCGCCCTCGCGGTATTGGGCAGCCTCGCCCGTGCCATCGGAGATCTCGATCGAATCAGCGCGTGGCTGACCGTCACCGGCTCGGTCAACGCCGATCACGGCTTCACTCAGACCACCACCGTCGTCAACGGGTTCTCCGATCTGGTGTTGGCGATCTTCGGACCCGAGGTCGGTGCGCATGCGCGGACTGCGCTGGGAGCGGCCGCATTGCCGATGAACAACACCGTCGTCGTGTCAGCGGAACTGGAGATCGACGGGTAGGTTTTTCTCCACTCGTCATTACAGCGAAAGCAGGCCTAGATGGTGCGCAGATCCACTCTGGTTCTGGTCGCGATTCTGATCGGCATACTCGGATTGTCCGGGTGTAGTTCGTCGTCGCAATCCCTCCTGGACCGAGTGCGCGACGACGGTGTACTCGTCGTCGGCACCGAGGGCACGTACAGCCCGTTCAGTTATCAGGGCGGGGACGGCCAACTCACCGGCTACGACATCGACGTCATCAACGCGGTCGGCGACGAACTGGGCGTCCGCGTCGACTTCGTGCAAACCCCCTTCGACTCGATCTTCGCCGGGCTGCAATCGCAACGCTTCGACCTGATCGCGAACCAGGTGTCGATCACTCCTGCCCGGCAGTCGACCTACGACCTGTCCAAGCCCTACACGGTGTCCGAAGGCCAGATTCTCACCGCCGCGAACAACACCACGATCACCTCGACGGCCGATCTGGCCGGCAAGACCACCGCCCAATCGTCGACGAGCAACTGGGCCGAGGTCGCTGCCGACGCGGGCGCGAACGTCGAGGCGGTCGAGGGATTCGTCCAAGCGGTCGCGCTCGTCAAGGACGGCCGGGTGGACGCCACCGTCAACGACTCGCTCGCCATCGCCGAATACCTGCAGCAGACCGGCGACACGGGAGTGCGGGTCTCCGGAAACACGGGCGACACGACGCTGCAGTCCTTCGTGGCCCGCAAGAACAGCGGCCTGATGGAGGAGGTCGACGCGGCCATCGACACCCTCCGTGACAACGGCACCATCGCCGAGATCTCGAAGAAGTACTTCGGCAGCGACGTCGCGGCACCGACCGCCGACACCGCGGCACCGGTGAGCGAGGACGCAGGAACCACTGCGACGTCGAAGATGCAGTTGGTACTCGACAACCTGTGGCCGATGCTGAAGGCGACGGTCACCATGACGATCCCGCTGACCGCCGTCAGTTTCGTTGTGGGACTGGTCATCGCGCTGGCCGTGGCACTCGCCCGGATCTCGTCGATCAAGCCCCTCGCCGCAGTGGCCCGGTTCTACGTCTCGATCATTCGCGGCACTCCCCTACTGCTGCAGCTGTTCATCATCTTCTACGGCCTGCCGCAGTTCGGCATCGTGATCTCGCCGTTTCCGGCGGCGGTCGTGGCGTTCTCGCTCAATGTCGGCGGCTACGCAGCCGAAGTCATTCGCGCTGCGATACTGAGCGTGCCCAAGGGCCAGTGGGAGGCCGCGCAGACGATCGGCATGGGATACCGAACCACGTTGCAGCGCATCGTGCTTCCGCAGGCACTGCGTACCGCCGTGCCGCCGCTGTCGAACACATTGATCTCGCTGGTCAAGGACACCTCGCTGGCATCGACCATCCTGGTGACCGAACTGCTGCGCGTCGCGCAGCTGGCGGCGGCTCCGACGTTCGACTTCTTCACGCTGTACTCCGTTGCCGCCCTGTACTACTGGGTGATCTGCATAATTCTCTCGTTCTTCCAAGGCAAACTCGAAGTCCGACTCGACAGGTACGTGGCGAAATGACAGACCTGCTGGAAGTATCCGCACTGAAGAAATCGTTCGGACCGATCGAGGTACTGAAGGACGTCTCGTTCACCGTGCCGTCGGGCACCGTCACCGTCATCATCGGGCCGTCCGGCTCCGGCAAGACCACAGTGCTGCGAACGCTCAATGCTCTCGACCGAGCCGATGCCGGCCTGATCCGCATCGGCGACGTGTCGGTCGACTTCGCCGAGCCCGTGGACGCCGCGCGACTGCGCCACTTCCGCGCGCAGAGCGGCATGGTGTTCCAGAGCCACAATCTGTTTCCCCACAAGACCGTGCTGCAGAACATCATCGAGGGACCGGTGATCGTCCAGAAGCGGTCCAAGGACGACGCCACTCGCGACGCACACGCGATCCTCGACCAGATCGGTCTCGACGCCAAGTCCGATCAGTACCCGTTCCAGCTTTCCGGTGGCCAACAGCAACGCGTCGGAATCGCCCGGGCCCTCGCCTTGCGCCCCAAACTGATGCTGTTCGACGAGCCGACCTCCGCACTCGACCCCGAACTGGTCGGCGAAGTACTGGGCGTCATCAAAGGCCTTGCCGCCGAAGGATGGACGATGGTGATCGTCACCCACGAGATCCGCTTCGCCCAGCAGGTGGCCGATCAGGTGTTGTTCCTCGAGAACGGCGTCGTCGTCGAACGCGGGACACCCGAGCAGGTTCTCGCGAACCCGACCGAGCCCCGCACCCGACAATTCCTGCAGCGAATTCTGGCGTAGAGGGGCTGCGCCCGTTCTAGAGGTGCGGTAGCACCTTGTCCAGGGTGATCGGCAGGTCGCGGACTCGGATGCCGGTGGCGTTGTAGACCGCATTGCCGATGGCTGCCGACGAGCCCACCGCACCGATCTCACCGATTCCCTTACCGCCCATCGGTGCGAGCTCGGTGTCGACCTCCTCGATCCACACGGCCTCGAGATCGGTGACGTCCGCACAGGCCGGGATGTGGTACTCGGCGAGGTCGTGGTTGGCGAAGCCGCCGAATTCGTGATCGACGACGCCGCTCTCGATCAACGCCATCCCGAGTCCGAACGTCATGCCGCCGATGAGCTGCGACCGGGCCAGCCGTGGATTCATCACCTTGCCGATGCCGAACACCCCCAGCATCCGGCGCACGCGTACTTCGCCGGTGTCGACGTCGACTGCCACCTCGGCGAACTGGGCACCGAACGCCATGCGCGCCAACTCTTTCTGAGCTTCGACGTCGTCGGTTGTATCAGCCTCGGCGGAGTTACCCGGCTGCAACGGTCCCTGGTCCCGCAACGCGGTGCAGACCTTGGTGACCGCCCAACCCCAGGAGGAGGTGCCCGAGGATCCACCGGCACCGGGGGCCTTGGGCAGAGCGCTGTCGCCCAGTTCCAGTGTGACGGCATCCGCGTCGACCTCGAGCGCATCGGCGGCAATCTGTCGCAGCACGGTCCGCGCACCGGTTCCGATGTCGGATGCAGCGACGGACACCGTGATCGTGCCGTCCTGCTCGACACGCGCCGCCGCGGTACTCGGCGAGATCAGCACCGGGTAACTCGCTGTCGCGACACCCATTCCGAGCAGAACATTGCCTTCTCGGCGTCGGCCCGGCGTGGAGTCTCGACGATCCCAGCCGAATTTCTCGGCACCCTCGCGCAGGCACTGCACCACACTGCGGGAGCTGAACGGATTCCCACTCGCGGGATCGACGTCCGGTTCGTTGCGGATCCGGAGCTCGATCGGATCGATTCCGGTGGCCGTTGCCAATTCGTCGATCGCCGTCTCGACGGCAAACATGCCGGGTGCCTCACCCGGGGCTCGCATCCAGCGCGGGGTGCCGACATCCAGCGACGCGAGCCGATGCGTTGTGGCGCGGTTGGGCGAGGCATAGATGTGCCGGGTCGATTCCGACGTCTGCTCACAGAACTCGAAGATCGTGCTCGTCTGTTGAAAGGAATCGTGAGCGATGGCCTGCAGCCTGCCACCCGAATCTGCACCGAGCCGAACGTGATTGAGGGTCGGGGTGCGGTATCCGACCACATCGAACAGGGCCTGCCTCGGCAGGACCAGCTTGACGGTCTTGCCGGTTGCTCGCGCCGCCATCGCAGCGAGAACCGCGTTGGGCCGTGTACTGCCTTTCGCTCCGAAACCTCCGCCGACGTTCTCTGCGATCACACGAACGTTCTCGGGTTCGAGCCCGAACGCGGTGGCGAGATCGCCCTGAACGCCCGACGGTGCCTGCGTCGAATCCCAGACCGTCAGCACACCATCGGACCATTGCGCCGTGGTGGCATGCGGTTCCATCGGACTGTTGTGCATCGGAGCCGTCGAGTACCAGTTGTCGACGACGTGCTCGGCCGTCGTCAATGCAGCGTCCGGATCACCGATCGTGACGTCGGTGGGGAACCCCGCGTTGACGGACTCGGGCGCGTACAGCGAGCTGTGATCGGCGCTCAGGGTGTTGTCGGGTGAGCGAACGTCGGCGTAACGCACCTGTACTCGGGCAGCAGCCGCGCGGGCAGCCTGGAGGGTGTCGGCCAGAACGACGGCCACGATCTGGCCGCGGTAAGCAACGGAATTCGATTGCAGCACATGCAGTTCCGCATCTTCCACGTCGCCCAGCTTCTCGGCGTTGCCGTGCCACAGCAGCGAGTGCACCGACGGGCCCCCGTCAGCGAGTTCGACGTTCTCGACCGTCCCGACGGGAACCGTCGCGGGCACGTACCAGGCGTACACCTGGCCGGCGATCGGCGGCTGCTCGGCGGCGTAGCGCGCTCGGCCGGTGACCTTGTCGACGGACTCGGTGCGCTGAATCGACCGGCCGATCGATGCCGTCATGACCGATCTCCCAACTCTTCGTGTGTGCCCAGCTCTGCCAACTCCGTCAGCGTGCGCGTCACCAGGTTCGTGACCAGCGGAATTTTGAACGCGTTGTCTCGCAACGGCTCTGCTGCGTGCAGTTCCTCGGTGATCGCAGCCCGGAACGACGCCTCGTCGGGAGCGGTTCCGAGCAAAGCATGTTCGGCGGTTCGGGCCCGCCACGGTCGGTGCGCGACGCCGCCCAGCGCGATCGCCACCCCACGTACGATTCCGTCCTCGACGTCGAGCACAGCGCCGATCGACGCGACCGCGAACGCGTACGACTGCCTGTCCCGTACCTTCCGATACGTCGAGACAGTGCCGTCGGCAGCCTTCGGAATTTCGATGGCGGTGACGATCTCGTCTCGAGCGACAGTGTTGTCTCGCGTCGGATCATCGCCGGGCAATCGGTAGAACTCGTCCATCTCGAGTTTCCGTTCACCGTCGACTCCGCGAACGACGATGCGCGCGTCGAGAGCCGACAGCGCGACGGCCATGTCGGACGGATGCGTCGCCACGCACGACGACGAGGCTCCGAGGATGGCGAGGTTTCGATGCTCGCCGTTACGTGCCGGACAGCCCGAACCGGGTTCGCGCTTGTTGCACGGCTTGGATGCGTCCATGAAGTAGACGCATCGAGTGCGCTGGAACAGGTTTCCGCCGGTGGTGGCCATGTTGCGTAGCTGGCCCGAGGCCCCGGACAGCACTGCCCGTGAGAGCACCGGATACCGCTGGCGGACAATCGGATGCACCGCGAGATCGCTGTTGGACACCCCGGATCCGATCCGCAACGCTCCGTCGTCGGCGACGTCGATGTCGTGCAGCGGCAGTCGCGTCACATCGATCAACGATGATGGTGCGGCCACACCCAGCTTCATCAGATCGACCAGATTGGTGCCGCCACCGAGCAACATCGCGTTCTCGTCCCCCGCCAGACGTTCGAGAGCGTCGTCGATCGCAGTGGCGGTTCGGTACTCGAATGTTTTCATGACGCGTCCTGCACTGCGGGAACGATGTTCGCGTACGCACCGCAGCGACAAAGGTTGCCGCTCATGCGCTCGCGCACTTCGCCGGAGTCGAGTTCGACATCGGTGGCCTCGAGGTCTTCGGTGACCGCGCTGGGCCAGCCCTGTTTTGCTTCCTCGATCACCGCGACCGCCGAGCAGATCTGCCCGGACGTGCAGTACCCGCACTGGAACGCGTCACGATCGACGAAAGCCTGCTGCACGGGATGCAGAGTGTCGCCGTCGGACAGTCCCTCGACCGTGGTGATCTCGCGCCCGACCTGCGCGACGGCGAACGTGAGGCAACTGTTGATTCGCCGGCCGTCGACCAGGACGGTGCAGGCACCACACTGACCGTGGTCGCACCCCTTCTTGGCCCCGACGAGATCCAGGTTCTCGCGAAGTGCGTCGAGCAGAGTGGATCGAGTGTCGCAGTCGAACTCACGATCGGTTCCATTGACACGCAGAGTGACGTTGGTCATGCACGTGCGGATACCCGGGGCCTGAGCCACCAAACGCTCGAGCCGGCGGGTCGTGCGCGGAACTTCGTAGTGGGCTACGAAGTTCCGCGCACGTGGTGCTAGCGCTTGCCCTTGAACTTTCCGCCGCCGCGCGGACTGCCACTACGTCCGGGAGGACCGGAATCGGGCTGCAGCTGAATCAGCACACCGCTGATGCGGGTGCGACGCAACGCCTCGACTGTCTCGTCGGCGAGATCGGCAGGCAACTCGACCAGCGAATGGTCAGGACGAATGCTGATGTGCCCGAAGTCGCTTCGACGCAGACCGCCCTCGTTGGCGATGGCACCGACGATGGCACCGGGAGCAACGTGATGACGCTTACCGACGCTGATCCGGTACGTCGCCATCTCCTGGCCCGTCTTGCGGTGATGCGAGCTGGCCGCATCCTCGTCGAACGTCCGCGGTGGCCGCGGCTCACGAGGCTCGCGGGGTGCCCGCGGCGGGGCAGGCGGCTCGGGCTTGAGCAGGAAGGCTTCGCCGTCGCGCGACTGGATGGCCAGAGCTGCTGCGATGTCGACCAGCGGCACGTCGTGCTCGCGCTCGTAGTCCTCGATGAGCCGACGGAACAGCGCCAGATTCTCGTTGCCGAGGCTCTCGGTGATGGAGTCCTTGAACTTCGTCACGCGCTGCGCATTGACGTCGTCGACGCTGGGGAGCTGCATCTCGGTGATGGGCTGCCGCGTCGCGCGCTCGATGGCCTTGAGCAGGTGACGCTCCCGGGGCGCGACGAACAGCAGAGCCTGACCGGCGCGACCCGCGCGGCCGGTACGGCCGATGCGGTGTACGTAGGACTCGGTGTCGTGCGGGATGTCGTAGTTGATGACGTGCGAGATGCGGTCGACGTCGAGACCACGAGCCGCCACATCGGTGGCCACCAGAATGTCGATCTGGCCGTTCTTGAGCTGGCCGATGGTGCGCTCACGCTGTGCCTGCACGATGTCGCCGTTGATCGCGGCGGCGGAGAAGCCCCGGGCGCGCAACTTCTCGGCGAGCTCTTCGGTGGCCTGCTTGGTGCGCACGAACATGATCATGGCCTCGAACTCTTCGACCTCGAAGATTCGAGTGAGCGCTTCGAGCTTGCGCTGATGGGCCACCTGGACGTAGCGCTGCGTGATGTTCGGTGCCGTCGACGTCTTGGTCTTGACGGTGATCTCCACCGGGTCGTGCAGGTACTGCTTGGAGATCTTGCGAATCGCGGCCGGCATCGTGGCCGAGAACAACGCGACCTGCTTGTATTCGGGAGTGTCGGAGAGGATGCGCTCGACGTCCTCCTGGAACCCCATCTTGAGCATCTCGTCGGCCTCGTCGAGCACGAGGTATTCGAGCCCGGAGAGGTCGAGTGTGCCCTTCTCGAGGTGGTCGATCACACGGCCCGGGGTTCCGACGATGATCTGCGCACCCTTACGCAGGCCGGACAGCTGGATCCCGTAGGCCTGGCCGCCGTAGATGGGCAGAATGTGCAGACCCGGGATGTGGGTGGCGTACTTGCCGAACGCCTCGGCCACCTGCAGCGCGAGCTCGCGGGTCGGTGCCAGCACCAGGGCCTGCGGCGTCCGACGCGAGACGTCGAGACGGGACAGGATCGGCACTGCGAACGCAGCGGTCTTACCCGTTCCGGTCTGCGCGAGGCCGACGACGTCGTTGCCCGCCATCAACGGCGGGATGGTGGCCGCCTGGATGGGCGACGGGCTCTCGTATCCGACGTCGCGCAGGGCCTTCAGGACCCGCTCGTCTATTCCGAGATCGGCAAAAGTGATGTCGTCATCCGCTGTCGAAGAAGACTCACCTGCGTGGACGGGAGGGGACGAACTCGTCTCGTCAGACGTCACGGCGGCATCCTGATCAGATTCTGAAGTGCTCATATACACCCGAGTTTAGTACCTGCCCGGCCCCCGCGACTCCTTCTGCGCTGATCAGGTGACGAAAACAGCGGCCGTGGACGGCAGGTGCGAGCGTTCTCACGACGGCAACCCGACGGAGATGCACGACCGGACACCGTTATGTTGTACCCCGAGTCACACTCAACTCCACTCGAAACGACGGAAAATCGACAAACCGGACAACCTCGGTGGTGCGTTACGGACTCGGGTGTGATGAAATGCACAACTACCACGCTATTTATCCGTAAGGGGTCCAGCAGTGCGCGAATATTCTGTGCCGGCGTCATTCACCATTCCCGACGACGCATCCATGGCCGACACCGTCTTCCGGTACGAGAAGGAAGCACCGAATCTCGTCCCGTTCCAGCGCCTGGTGAACGGGACCTGGACCGACGTCACCGCAGGTCAGTTCGCAAAAGAGGTCACCGCGGTGGCCAAGGGTCTGATCGCGTCGGGCATCGAACTGGGCGACCGCGTCGCCATTCTCAGCGCGACCCGCTACGAGTGGGTCGTCCTGGACTACGCCATCTGGACCGCCGGCGGATGCACCGTCGCGATCTACGAGACCTCGTCTCCCGATCAGGCGCAGTGGATCCTCGAGGACTCCGCGACCAAGCTGCTGATCGTCGAGACGGCGTCTCACGTCTCGAACCTGAAGGACGTCACCGACGGGGCCGCCGACCTGCGTGAGGTACTGCAGATCGACGGCGGAGCCATCGACGAGCTGACCACCCGCGGCGCAGGAGTCAGCGACGAGGACGTCCATACCCGTCGACACCAGGTCACTGCAGCCTCCCCCGCGACCCTGATCTACACCTCGGGCACCACCGGCCGCCCCAAGGGTGTGCAGCTGACACACGCGAACTTCTACGCCGAGGTCCAAGCCACTCAGATCGCCCTGCACGACTCCATGCGCGAGGGCAACCGCACCTTGATGTTCCTGCCGATGGCGCACGTGTTCGCCCGCGCAGTGTCGTTCGGCTCGTTCGAGTCGAAGGTGACCGTCGGCCACACCTCGGACGTGTCGACCCTGGTGGAACAGTTCGCCGTCTTCAAGCCGAACTTCATTCTCTCGGTGCCGCGCGTGTTCGAGAAGGTCTACAACTCGGCCAAGCAGAAGGCGCACGACGGCGGCAAGGGCAGCATCTTCGACAAGGCCGCCGCGACGGCCATCGAGTGGAGCGAGGCCCAGGAGAAGGGCGGCGCAGGCCTGGTCCTCAATCTCAAGCACACCGTCTTCGACAAGCTCGTCTACTCCAAGTTGCGGGCTGCGCTCGGCGGCAACTGCGATCGTGCGGTCTCGGGCGGCGGCCCCCTCGGCGCTCGCCTCGGCCACTTCTTCCGCGGCGCAGGGGTACCGGTCTACGAGGGCTACGGACTGACCGAGACCAGCGCGGCCGTCACCGTCAACACCACCAAGGAACAGCGCGTCGGCACCGTCGGCAAGCCCATCGACGGCCACGCGGTCAAGGTCGCCGAAGACGGCGAACTGCTGCTCAAGGGGCCCGTGGTGTTCAGCGGCTACTGGCACAACGAGAAGGCCACCGCCGAAGCGATCGTCGACGGCTGGTTCCACACCGGCGACCTCGGCTCGATCGACCAGGAAGGCTTCGTCTCGATCACCGGCCGCAAGAAGGAAATCATCGTCACCGCAGGCGGCAAGAACGTCGCCCCCGCGGTGCTCGAGGACGCGCTGCGCGCCAACGCGATCATCAGCCAGTGCCTCGTCGTCGGCGACGCCAAGCCGTTCATCGGTGCGCTCATCACCCTCGACCCCGAAGCAATGCCGGGCTGGCTCGAACGCCACAACCTCGCGGCCGACATCCCGTTCTCGGAGCTGTCGAAGAACGCCGACCTCGTCGCCGAAATCGACAAGGCCGTGGCCGAGGCCAACAAGAAGGTCTCCAACCCCGAGCAGATCAAGAAGTACACGATCCTCGAGAACGACTTCACCGTCGAGACCGGTGAGCTGACTCCGACGATGAAGCTCAAGCGCAACATCATCCACACTGAACGTGGCAGCGACATCGAGGCCATCTACTCGTAGATCGCCCAGCACGAGTGCCGAAGGGCCCGACGCGAGCAATCGCGCCGGGCCCTTCGTCGTACAGCATGTGATCGTCAGTGCATGTGATCGTCAGTGCATGTGATCGTCGAGGAATTCGGCGACCACCGTGGTCACGGCCTGGTGGATCTTTTCGTGCAGCAGATCGTGTCCGCCGTCCTCGAACTCGCGCAGGCTCGCCTGCGGAACGCGTCCGATCCATTCACGCACGGCATCGACCGGTGCCAGACGATCGTCGACCCCGTGCACGGCCAGCAACGGGATGACGTTGTCGGACAGGTCGTCGGCAGAACCGGTGACGGACTTGGGCGTGCCGCACAGGATTGCGCAGCGGACGGCCTCCGGATGCGCACCCAGCGCTGCGATGGCCGTCGCGGCACCGAGCGAGTGGCCCATCAGGGCGAACGACAGCTCGGGGTGCTCGGCCTCGGCGATGTCGATCAACTGCAGCGCGTTCTGTGCGAGACCGGGGATCTGTGCTGCGTCGGTCAGTTCACCCTCGGTCAGGCCGTGCCCCACGTGATCGACCGCCCACACGTCCACCCCACGCTCGTTCAGCAGCCGCGCGAAGCGGTGGTAGTGGGCGCTGTTCTGGCCGAGACCGTGCAGGAAAACGAGACCGAATCGAGCGTCGGCGACGGTCCAGGTTCGATAGTGGACAGCACCGGTGGCTCCGTCGAAAAAAGGCATTGAATCATTTTGCCTGTTCCCGCCGGCTTCCGCGCGCAACGTGACCGGTGCCGCTGTCGTGGGTCGCTAGGGTGGACGCTTGTGTTCCTCCTCGGCGATCAGGTCGTCTACAGCGCCAGCGACCTCGCCGCGGCGGCGTCCTGCGAATTCGGCCTGCTCCGACGACTGGACGCTGTCACCGGCTTGATCCCCCGGCAGAGCGTCGCAGCCGACCCGATGCTCGACCGCACGTCCACGCTCGGATTCGAGCACGAACGACGCCAACTCGAGGCGTTCGAGCAGCGTTTTCCCGGTGGCGTCCTGACCATGGACCGACCGGGCCGTACAGCACAGGAACTGGCGGACGCGGCATGGGCGACCTTCACCGCCCTGACCTCACGCACGCCGGTGCTCTATCAGGCCACCTTCTTCGACGGACGATTTCTCGGTTTCTGCGACTTCTTGGTAGCCGACGGTTCTCGTTACACCGTCTACGACACGAAACTGTCGAGACACGCGAAGGTGCCGGCGCTGCTGCAGTTGGCCGCGTACGCCGACGCGCTGCACACCGGGGGTATCACTCCGAGCGAGCAGGTCCATCTGATGCTCGGCGACGGCAGCGACTCCGCGCACGCACTGGCCGACATTCTTCCGGTCTACCGGCAGTCGCGAGCACACCTGCAGCACATTCTCGACGAGCATCACGCCGAGGGCACCGTCGTCGAGTGGTTCGATCCGCGGTATTCGGGATGCGGGCAATGCGATGCCTGCACCGCCGAGGTGGAGCAGCATCGCGATCTGGTGCTCGTCGCCGGCATGCGCGGCAGCACCAGGGACCGCCTGCTGGACGCAGGGATCTCGTCGATCGACGAGCTCGCCGAGTCGAGTACCCCGGTGGACGGCATGTCCACTCGAACACTGGAGAACCTGCGGGCGCAGGCAGCCTTGCAGGTACGCCAAGAGCGCAGCGGGGCAGCCGAATTCGAGATCTTCGACGCCGAGGCACTGGGGGTCATTCCCGAGCCCGACGACGGCGACATCTTCTTCGACTTCGAGGGAGATCCGCTGTACGCGGAATCCGGTTCGTCCGACTGGGGTCTCGAGTACCTGTTCGGCGTCTACACCGCGGACGGCGACTTCCTGCCGTTCTGGGCACACGACCGCGCGCAGGAACGTCGTGCGCTCATCGACTTCCTCGACTATGTCGCCGCCCGCCGAGCCGAGTATCCGAAGATGCACGTGTATCACTATGCGCCGTACGAGAAGACGGCCCTGCTGCGGCTGGCCGGCCGGTACGGAGTGGGCGAGGACGCCGTCGACGATCTGCTGCGGGAGAACGTTCTGGTGGATCTCTACCCCGTCGTGCGGTCCGCTGTTCGCATCGGTGCTCGCTCGTACAGCATCAAGAAACTCGAACCGCTCTACATGCCCGCGGCCCGTGACGGAGACGTGACCGACGCGGCGGCGTCGATCGTCGAATACGCGCACTGGTGCGAACTGCGAGATCGAGGCAAGGACGCCGAGGCGGCAGCTCTGCTCGCCGACATTGCCGAGTACAACCGCACCGACTGCGAATCGACACTGCGACTGCGTGATTGGCTGCTCGATCGGGCATCGGACGCCGGGGTGGCACCGCGGTCCCCGCAGCAGCTGGACCTCGAGGACGTCGTCGACCGCACCGCGACCCCACTCGAACTCGAACTGGCCGAGCACGCCGGACTGCCGTGGGATCGCACGCCGACGCAGCACGCGCTCGGATTGTTCGCCGGTGCCATCGGATATCACCGACGAGAGAACAAGCCGTTCTGGTGGGGCCACTACGACCGTCTGACCCATCCGCTCGACGAATGGGCCGACGCCGCGGACGTATTGAAGGTCGAGCGCGCCGAGCTGGTGCACGACTGGATGAAAACTGCACCCGGACAACGGGTGCTGCGTCGTCAGGTCAAACTGGTCGGGCACCTGAGCAACGGCGTGCTGTCCGGCTCGAAGGTGAAGCTGCTGTACGAGAACCCGGCGCCGGAGGGGTTGAC
The DNA here is from genome assembly GCF_001894785.1 of Rhodococcoides fascians NBRC 12155 = LMG 3623. Classification (GTDB taxonomy): domain Bacteria; phylum Actinomycetota; class Actinomycetes; order Mycobacteriales; family Mycobacteriaceae; genus Rhodococcoides; species Rhodococcoides fascians. The sequence continues at coordinate 74,806 of NZ_BCWW01000016.1, read as the reverse complement.
GAAGCAGCAACCGACGCATCGGGCCACCACATCGGTCGAGATCGTGCAGACCGGGTACGAGGGAACCCTGGATGTGGTTGTCGTACAGGAGAATCTACGCAAGGGCGTGGAGGAGTACACCGATTTCCCGGTTGCCACCGCGCCCGAGCCGCCGCCGAACACCAAGCATCTCGAGCAGGCGATCGTCTCCGTCGCGACCGAGGTTCTCGGCGGGTTGCCGGAACTACCACGTACGGCTGTCGCCGATCTGCTGACGCGCTCGACGCCCCGAACTCGTTCCGGCGCCGGCCTTCCCGTGGTCCACGACAACGACTACGCACATGCGATCACGGCCGCGCTGCTCGATCTCGACAATTCGTACGTCGCGGTGCAGGGCCCGCCCGGCACCGGGAAGACCTACACGGCGGCGCGCGTCATCGAACACCTGGTGAACACACATCATTGGCGGATCGGGGTGGTCGGCCAGTCGCATCACGTGGTGAACAACCTGCTCGACACCATCGTCGGGGCCGGGGTCGACGCCTCGAAGGTTGGCAAGAAGGCCCCGACCGCGCACACCGTCGTGGACATCGCCGGATACTCGCACTTCGTCACCGAGGCCGACGAGGGCTGCGTCATCGGCGGCACCGCTTGGGATTTCTCCAACCCCGGCCGAATTCCACCCGGCTCCCTCGATCTACTCGTCGTCGACGAGGCCGGTCAGTTCTCCCTCGCCAACACCATCGCGGTCTCGGTATCGGCGCGCAATCTGCTGCTTCTCGGCGACCCGGCGCAGCTCCCTCAGGTCAGTCAGGGCACCCACCCCGAGCCCGTCGACGAATCGGCCCTCGGATGGCTGACGACCGGGCACGCTACCCTGCCCGCCGACCGCGGCTACTTCCTGGCGACGACGTGGCGGATGCATCCGGATCTGTGCGCGCCGGTGTCGACGCTGTCCTACGAGGGCAAGCTCGAATCGAACAAGGATGTGACACAGTCACGTTCGCTGTCGGGTCTGGAACCGGGCCTGCACGTCGTCCTTCTGGACCACCACGGCAATTCCACCGACTCGATCGAGGAAGCCGACGAGATCGTCACGCGCGTGCGGTCGTTGCTCGGTCGGCCGTGGGTGGACCCCGCACACGGCAGCGACCCGCGCCCGATGCAGCAGTCCGACTTTCTGGTGGTCGCGGCCTACAACGCACAGGTTGCCGTCATCGTCGCGCAACTCGCAGCCGCCGGACTCGACGAGGTGTCGGTGGGGACCGTCGACAAATTCCAGGGCCGTCAGGCACCGGTGGTCCTCATCTCCATGGCAGCGTCGGCCATCGAGGACGTGCCCCGCGGAATGGGATTCCTGTTGTCGCGCAACAGACTCAACGTCGCCATCTCCCGCGGTCAGTGGGCCGCGATCCTGGTGCGCTCGCGCGCGCTGACCCACTATCTGCCGTCGACCCCGGACGGACTCGTCACGCTCGGCACGTTCATGCGGCTGTGCGAGAACGCACGTCAGCCGAACGCCATACCCTCGCCGCGGTAGGTGGGAACGGCGACGACCGATCCGTCGGAATGCACCAGAGACAGGGTGTCGAACCGCTCGCACAACTCCCCGGCCTTGGCGTGGCGGAACCAGATTCGATCGCCGATGCGCACCTCCTCGGCCCCGCTCACCGGGGTCTGCACCTCTCCCGCGCCCTCGTTGCGCAGCAGTTTCAGGCCCGACGTGACAACGCCCGCTGCCCTCCTGGACCAGCCGACAGGTCTGGGTGATCGCGACCAGGATGCCGGGCCCGACGCGATGTAGCCGCCGCCGAACGCGGTGGCGATCCGCGGAGTCGGCTTGCGCGCCACCGGCAGTGCGAAGAACAGCGAGGGTTCGGCCGAGAACGCGCGATACCGATCGAACAGGGTCGGCGCGAACAGACCCGAGCCCGCGGTGACCTCGGTGACGGCCGGATCCGCAGCGGAGAAATCGATCGACCCGGTACCACCGCTGTTGACGATCTCGAGCGGCCCGATCGCCGCGGTGACGGCGTTCACCACTGCTGGTCTCCGCGCACCGATCTCACGAGACGACAGCGACTTCATCAGCTCGACAGCGACGTTGGCGTCGGGAACACCGGCAATCTGCGCCTCGTAGAACATCAACCCCACCACCCGGAACCCCCGCGAGCGAGCCTGACGGGCGAACTGCGCCACCTGCTCCGGATCCCGAAGCGGAGAGCGCCTGACCCCGATGTGCAGCGGCCCCACCCGCAACGATGCGTCCACGTCGATACAGATGCGGGGCTTGAGCAGGTCGCTCCGAGCGGCGTCTCGGACGAGGTCCAGTTGCGCGACGTCGTCGACCATCAATGTAATGCGCCCCGACAGCACGCGGTCGTTGACCACCTCGGCGAGCGCCGTTCGATCGACCGTCGGGTACCCCATCAGAATGTCGTCGACGCCGTCCCGCGCCAACCAGATCGCTTCGCGCAGCGAATAGGCCATCACTCCGGATACACCCTGCGCCGCGAGGACCCGATTCAACACGGCTCGGCACCGCACCGACTTGCTGGCGATCCTGATCGGTACACCGTTCGCGCGTGCGCGCAGCGCTGCAGCATTGGCATCGAGAGCTGTCAGATCGACTGCTGCCGAAGGAGATTCGAGACCCTCGGTGGCTGCGACAATGCGGGACAGCGGGGTCGTAGCGGTGGTGGTGTCACCGGCGATCGAACTCATTCGGCACATTCCTTCGTCGTCGTTGCCGGGCCGACACAGTCAAACACTCCGCAGCCGAGAAGTCCCGTCGAGCGGTTTTCCACTCAGCGATCTTCTGCCTTCGCGGCGATCAGCCCGGACAGGTCGTCGATCTGGGCCAACACTTCGAGATCGTCGCCGTCGACCAACCACCGCAGCACCAAACCGTCGAGAGTCGCCATCCCGAAGCGGGCGATCGACTCCACCGGTTCGAGCCACCGCGTGCCGGTGTGGTCGGAACAATTTTCGAAGAACAACTGCGCCTCGGAATCCCGGATTCGATACTGCCCGCTGGCGATCTCGGCGGCCGTGGCCGAACCCAGTGCGCGATGCCGCAACAGATACGTCTTGATCTCGTACGCCAACAGCTGCCGACCGTGCGATTTCTCGATCAGCAGCCACACCGCGCTCAGCCCGCTGTGCACCAGCTCGCGCAAACCCCGAACACCGGGTAGTTCGTGTGTTCCGACCGCGCTGTCCAACGCGGCGTGCAGTATCTCGGTGACGTCGACGATGAGGTGCTCGCCCATCGCGATCACCAGATCCTGCTTGGTCTCGAAGTGGTATTGCACGATGCCTTTGGTGACGTCGGCATATTCCGACAGCGCCCGAACGGTGAGCGACTCGATACCGACCCGCTCGGCGACGTCGATTGCCGACTGCACCAGTTGTGCGCGGCGCACGTCGGCGGGCAGCCTCGATTGCATGACCCGATACTAGGTCGCGGTCGACATCTGTGCCTTGGATTGCCCCAGGGGAGCGCGCTGCGAGATAGTGATTCGATGATCGAGCGGTCGTGGCAGAACTGGGCGGGCAATCAACATGCATTCCCGGCGCGTCGAGCCGAGCCCTCGTCGGTCGAGGAGCTGCGTGCGATTCTGCGCGATGCCGCCGAACGGTCTCTGCCGGTGCGCTGCGTCGGGGCAGGGCATTCCTTCACTCCCATTGCCGTCACCGACGGTATCCAGATCGGCTTGGATGCGCTGAGCGGTATCGAATCCGTCGAACGCGCCGACGACGGATCTGCCCAGGTGACGGTGCTGGCCGGCACTCGACTCCGGGAGTTGTCGGCGCGGTTGTGGGAGCTCGGTCTGGCGATGACCAATCTGGGCGACATCGACGAGCAGTCCGTCGCCGGGGCCATCTCGACGGGCACTCACGGAACCGGTGCCCGGTTCGGCGGCATCGCCACCCAGGTGCACGCGCTGGAGCTGATGACCGCGGACGGACAGTCGGTGCAGTGCTCCCGAGACGAGAACACCGAACTGTTCGACGCGGCCCGCATCGGTCTCGGCGCTCTCGGCGTCATCACGCGTGTGACGTTGAACTGCGTCGCGGCGTTCGCGCTGCAGGCCGTCGAGACGCCGTCGACGCTGACGGCGACGCTGCGCGACCTCGATGCTACCGTCGCCGGCGTCGACCATTTCGAGTTCTATTGGTTTCCGCACACCGATCGTGTGCTTACCAAACGCAACACCCGCCTGCCCGGTGACACCGATCTGCGTCCGCTGGGCAAGGTGCGCTCGTATCTCGACGACGAACTGCTGTCCAACACGGTCTTCGAGGGCCTCAACCGAGTGGTGACGCGGGTGCCTGCGTTGATTCCCAGGGTGAACGCGGTCTCGGCCCGAGCACTGTCGGCCCGTGAGTACACCGACCGCTCGTACCGGGTGTTCGCGTCGTCGCGGACGGTCAAGTTCGTCGAGATGGAATACGCCGTGCCCGTCTCCGAGATCGCCTGGGTGGTGCGCGAGGTGGATCGCTGGCTCGAGCGTTCGGCGATCTCCATCGCGTTCCCCGTCGAGGTGCGGTTCGCGGCCGCCGACGACATCTGGCTGTCCACGGCATCCGGGCGTCCGACGGCGTACATCGCCGTGCACCAGTATCACCGGCGTGATCACCGCGAGTACTTCGACGCTGTCGAAGCCATCTGCCGCAGCGTCGGGGGTCGGCCGCACTGGGGCAAACTGCACTCTCTCGGCAGCGCCGAGCTGCGTGATTCCTACGAGCACTTCGACGATTTCCTGCGCATCCGCGATTCCCTCGACCCGACGCAGCTGTTCCGCAACGACTACTTGGCGCACCTGCTGTCGTGAGCGGTATCTCGTACCCTGCTACGAAATACCGCGCACGACGGATTCGCTTACATTGGACTCGGTGAGCACAGGAAAACGCGCGCTGTCCGGCATCATCGCCGCCGGAGTCGTCCTCGGCGTCGGCGAATTGATCGCCGTCCCCATCGGACCGAACTCGTCACCACTGACCGCCGTCGGATCCTCGGCGGTCGATTACAGTCCTGCTCCGGTCCGTGAATGGGCCATCGACACGTTCGGCACCTCCGACAAGCTCGCCCTGTTCCTCGGTATGGCCGTGGTCATCGGTGCTATCGCCGCCGCGGCAGGAATCGCTCGCAAACCGATCGGGGCCGCGGTGTTCGCCGCCTTGGGCGTAATCGGCGTCCTCGCCGCGGTGACCCGACCCGACGCGACGGTGTTCTACGCAGTCCCGACCGTCGGCGGCGTCATCGTCGGCATCGTCGTGCTGCACGCCCTCATCGGATCCGCCACCCCGGCGACCGACGGAATGAACCGACGCAGTTTTCTGACCCTCGCCGCCGGTGCCGCAGTACTCGGAGTCGTCGCAGGGACGGCCGGACGAATGCTCACCTCGGCGCGAGCGGTCACCGCCGATCGACTCGGCTTCATGCTCCCGACCCCGACGCCGCAAACGCCGATACCGGCGGGGGCGGACCTGAAGATCGACGGCCTCGCGTCGTACATCACCCCGAACGAGGACTTCTACCGCATCGACACCGCGTTGGTCGTGCCACGCGTGGCGTCGGATACATGGTCGCTGCGGATCCACGGCATGGTGGACCGCGAGATCGAGTTGACGTTCGCCGATCTGGCGCAGCGTCAGGCGGTGGAGAAAACAGTCACGTTGACGTGCGTGTCCAACATCGTTGGCGGCGACCTCGTCGGCAACGCGACGTGGATCGGCTACCCACTGAAGGACATCCTCGAAGAAGCGGGCATCTCCCCCGACGCCGACATGGCCCTGTCGTCCAGCAGCGACGCCTTCACCGCGGGCACTCCCCTCGAGGTGCTGCTCGACGGCCGCGACGCACTGTTGGCCGTCGGGATGAACGGCGCCCCGCTACCCGTGGAGCACGGTTACCCGGCCCGACTGGTCGTGCCCGGACTGTACGGATACGTCTCGGCCACCAAGTGGGTCACCGACATCGAAATCACCCGATTCGACAAGGTGACGGCGTACTGGACCGACCGCGGCTGGGGCGTACTCGGTCCGATCAAGACCGCTGCCCGCATCGACACTCCGCGGTCGGGCAGCTCCGTATCCGCGGGTAAGACCGTGTTCGCGGGTGTCGCCTGGGATCAGCACACCGGCATCGAGGCCGTCGAAGTACAAGTGGACGAGGGCAATTGGATGCCGGCAACCCTGTCGGAGGAGTACTCCAAGGACACGTGGCGGCAGTGGATGATCGAGCTCGACCTGCCGGCGGGACAGCACGCGATCCGCGCCCGGGCTACCAACTCCGCCGGGGAGCTGCAGACCAACAAGACTGCAGACACCGTCCCCGACGGAGCAACCGGCTACCCGAAAATATCGGTGACGGCGAACTGATTCAGGTTGTCGCGAAGCTGGCGCGAACCGAATTCTCCGCCAACTGCTTCCGCTCGTCCGCGGTGAGGCCCAAGCCGGCTTCGAGGGCGGTGAAGTTGTCGTCGACGTACCCGCCGAAATAAGCGGGGTCGTCGGAATTGATCGACACCGACAATCCACGTTCGAGCATCTGCCGTAGCGGCAACTGCGCGACGTCGTCGATCACCTTGAGCCGAACGTTGGACAACGGGCAGACGGTGAGCGGAATCTGTTCCTCGACAAGTCGATTCACCAGCGCCTCGTCTTCCAGGCATCGCACGCCGTGATCGATGCGCTCGACCTTCAGCAGATCCAGTGCCTGCCAGATGTAGTCGGGCGGGCCTTCCTCACCGGCATGGGCGACCACGTGCAGGCCCTCGGCGCGTGCCTTGGCGAACACGTCGACGAACAGCGACGGCGGGTAGCCGACCTCGGCGGAGTCCAGACCGAGGCCGATGATCGGTGCCTTCATCGCCAACAGGTCGTCGAGCAATTGGTTGGCGTGCAGCACCGGCTTGTCTCGCAGGATCGACGCGATCAACCCGCTGGTGACGCCGAATTCGCGCTCACTGGTCGCGCAGGCGTCGGCCAATCCCTCGACGACGGCCTGGAGCGGTACACCGCGCTCGGTGTGCGCCTGTGGATCGAAGAAGATCTCCGCATGCGTCACCCCGGCCTGCGCGGTGCGGCGGAAGTACGCGCGCGCCAGATCGGCGAAGTCCTCGGCGGTGCGTAACACGGCCATGTTCGCGTAGTACAGATCGAGGAAGGACTGCAGGTCGGTGAACTCGTACTTCGCCTGCAGTTCGTCGATATCGTTGTACGGCAGCGTGATTGCGTTGCGCTCGGCGAGATCGAAGATCAGCGGCGGTTCGAGCGACCCTTCGATGTGCAGGTGCAGTTCGGCCAGTTGATCGTTACTCACTCGTACGATTCTACTTGCCGGTGTAGGTCGCCTTACCCGGGCCGACCTCGAGGAAGCTCGTCACCGCACCGCGCAGATCCTCGGTCTCGAACAATGCGCCCGACACCTCCGACGTGATCTCGTCCGCATGCGCCACCCCGCCCGAACGCCACGCCGCCACAATCTGTTTCGTGGCCGCATGGGCGACGGTAGGGCCGTCGGCCAGTCGGTGTGTCAACGCGAGCGCCGCGGCATCGACGTCGTCGTGGATCTGGTTGACCACGCCCCACTCCTTCAACGTCTGGGCGTCGTACAGATCACCGGTCATGACGAATTCACGTGCCCGACCCGACCCGGCCCGCTCGGCCAGACGCTGCGGCCCACCCATCGACGGAGTCAACCCGACGACGGTCTCGACCAGACCGAACTTGGCCTTGGGTCCGGCCAGGATGATGTCGCACGCCAGCGAGATCTCGAACGCCGCGGTGAGCGTCAAACCGTGCGCGGCGTAGATCACCGGGCACGGCAACGCCTCGAGCGGATGAATGATGCCGGCGAACAAACCGCGCCACAGATCGGCACCCTCGGCCGCGGACAATCCCTCGAACACGTGCACGTCGACGCCCGCGGAGTTGACCTTGCCCTCGGCACGCAGCAGCACCGCACGCGGCGGATTCGCGGCCAGATCGGCGACATTCGCGGCCACCGCGTCGAACATCGCCTGATCGAACAGGTTGAGGGGGCCGTGATCGAAGGTCAGGACAGCGACCTCGGCACCGGCCGCAGTGGTCGATCGAACGAGCGAGGTAGGTGCGTCAGCCATGCCTCGCATAGTGCCATACGCGTTCCGGGGCGTAGTTACCGACGAGTATTGTGCGCGTATCAGCCGTTACCGAGAGGAACAAGTAAGTGAAGCGCAGCCTGTTCGAGTCCGACCACGACGACTTCCGCGCATCGGTACGCGAGTTCGTCACCAGGACGATCACACCGGTCGAGGAAAAGCTGGTCGAACAGCGATACATCGACCGCGAGATCTGGCTCGAAGCAGGACGCAACGGTTTCCTCGGCCTCGAAGTGCCCGAGGAATACGGCGGCAGCGGAGCTGAGGACTACCGATTCAACGCCGTCCTCGGTGAGGAACTCGCCCGCTCGAGTGCCGCGGTGGCGTCGTGCTTCGGTATCCACGTCGACATCGTCGCGCCCTACCTCGTCAAGCTCACCACCGAGGAGCAGAAGAAGCGCTGGTTGCCCGGGTTCTGCAGCGGCGAGATCCTCACCGCCATCGCCATGACGGAGCCCTCCGGCGGCTCGGACCTGGCCGCGCTGAAGACCACCGCCGTCAAGGACGGCGACGACTTCATCATCAACGGCTCGAAGACGTTCATCACCAACGGCAATTCCGCCGACCTCGTCATCGTCGCCACGCGCACGACGCCCGAGAAGAAGGCGAAGGGCATCACGCTGTTCGCCGTCGAGAACGGCACCGAAGGATTCACCCGCGGCCGCAAACTCGACAAGGTCGGCCAGCCCGAATCCGACACCGCGGAACTGTTCTTCGAGAACGTGCGAGTACCCAGCGCCAACATGATCGGCGAATTCGACGGTGGCTTCATCCACATGATGCAGCTGCTCCCCCAGGAACGCATCAGCTGCTCGGTGGCCAACCTCGGACACGTACGGCCCATTCTCGAAGAGACGCTGCAGTACGCCAAGGACCGCAAGGCATTCGGTCAGCAGATCGGCTCGCTGCAGTGGAACAAGTTTCTGCTCGCCGAGCTCGTCACCAAACTCGATGTGGCACAGGCATACATCGACAACTGCATCGTCGCCCACGGCCAGGGCGAGCTGACGGCCATCGATGCAGCCAAGGCCAAGTGGTGGAGCTCGCAGGTGCAGAACGAAATCCTCGACCACTGCGTCCAGCTGCACGGCGGCTACGGATTCATGAACGAATACCGCGCCGCCCGCGCGTGGAAAGACGCTCGCGTGACCAAGATCTGGGCCGGATCGAACGAAATCATGAAGGAACTGATCGGCCGGGATCTGGGGCTGTAGAGCGGCTTCGCCGCATGTGAGTGGAACTTCGTAGCAGGGGTCGAGGTTCCACTCACATGGGTTTCTCGAACGCGGGCCGGGCGTAGAAGCAGACCGCGACCATGCCGACCAGGAGCACGACGGCGGGCAGAATCAGCGACTGCGCCATGGCGGTGGTGAAGCCGTCACGCAGCATCTCGGGCACTCGGCCGGCGAATTCGTTTGCCCCCGAAGCCGATCCACCGGTAGGTAGTTCGGCGGCCAAGCGCGATTGGATGAGCGCGCCGATGCCCGCGCTACCGAGAACCGAGCCGATCATGCGGGTGGTGTTGTAAATTCCCGAACCGGCACCCGCCTGGCTCATCGGAAGATTGCGAGTGGCCGTCGCTGCCAGCGGAGACCAGATCAACGCATTCGCCACACCCATTGCAGCGACGGGGAGCAGCAACTTCCAGATGGCCGTCGTGGGCGTCATCTCGTAGGCGAACCACAGTAGCGACGCGGCGAGGATGAACAGTCCCGATCCGGCGATGTACCGCGGATGCGTCTTGTCGACGAGCTTGCCGATATTGGGTGCGAGCAGTCCGGTGAGCAGCGCCATCGGAACGAACAGCAGTGCCGACCGGGTGGGCGTCAGACCGGTCACGCTCTGCGCGTAGAACATGATCGGCAGCATCATGCCGGACATCGCGAAACCCATTGCGGCGATACCGATATTGGACAGCGAGAAGTTGCGGTCGCGGAACAGGGCCAAGGGCACCAGCGGCTCGCTGGTATTCACGGACTGCCAGTAGACGAACCCCGCGAAGACGAGCAGACCGACACCGATGAGAATCCACACGCCGGTACCCCAGTCGTACTTCTGACCCTCCTGGATACCGAAAACGATGCAGAAGAGTCCGACGGCGCTGAGCGCAACGCCTACTAGATCGAACTTGTGATCGTGGGTCGGCAATACCGGAACGAACTTCAGCGCCAACGCAATTGCGAGAATGCCCACCGGCACGTTGATGAAGAAGATCCATTCCCAGCCGAGCGAGTCGACCAGCACACCGCCGAGAATCGGCCCGACGAGCGTAGCGACGCCTGCGACGGCACCCCATGCCCCCATCGCCGTTCCGCGCTTCTCCGCCGGGAACACGCGAGTAATCACCGCCATCGTCTGTGGGGTGATCATCGCCGCGCCGAGACCTTGAACCGCGCGCGCCGCGATGAGCATGTCGATCGATCCCGACAGCCCACACCACACGGACGCGAGAGTGAACAGCACCAGGCCGGCGATGTACAGATTCCGCGGACCGAACTTGTCACCCAATCGGCCCGTGACCAGCAGCGGAACGGCGTAGGCGAGGAGATACGCGCTGGTGACCCAGATGACGTTGTTGATGTCGGTGTTCAGCCCGGTGAGGATCGCAGGTTGCGCGACCGCGACGATCGTCGTGTCCACCAGGATCATGAAGAAGCCCAAGCACAGTGCCCACAGCGCCGGCCACGGTCTGATCTCGTGCTGCGACGGGGCAGTCTCGACGGAATTCATGTAGCGCTCCCTATCCCCGAAGTCGGGTTCGTGTGATGTGCGGAGATGTGATGCGGCCAGTCGAGCTCGCCGCTGTCGATCCGATCGAGGTAGCGCGTCAGCCACTGCACTTCTGCGCGCAGCATGTGGTGAATGTAATCGATTCCGGCCCAATAGATTTCGGATATCTGGCGATCTGCTGCGAGCTGTTGATAGCCCGACAGTTCGTCGATGTCCGCGGTCAGGTCCACGATTCGCTCCCGCAACAGGGCGGTCGCGTCGGATGCGGGTAGGTTGTGCATTTCGGACAGGCCGAGGACGAACTGCGGGTATTCACGCACCGGGGTTCTCAGAATTTCGGTCAGCCGATCGGTCAGCACTTGCCGTCCGGCCGAGGTGATCCGATAGGTGGTGCGCTCCGGACGGTTGCCACCCCGGTCGGTTCCGACCTCGTCGACCAGTTCCTGCTCGTGCAGACGTGCGACCGCGTGATAGAGCGAACCCGGGCGAATCTTGACGATTCGATCTTCCTTGCGGGAGAGCAGCAATTGATACATCTCGTAGGGATGCATCGGGCCCTCCGAGAGCAGAGCCAGAATCGAGACGCCCAGCGGATTGACGGTTCCAGCTCGCATCGATCCCCCTGTCACCTATCCCGCACGAATTATTCCAACTGGAATATAGGGCCGGCGGTAGCCTCGGAGCAACCCGGACAATGCGCCCACCAGGGGACAAAGGCGTCTTTCGACGCAGAATGGGCACCGACCACGGTCGATGCCCTCACCGAACAGACGAAGGCCGGATACTCGGAATTACTTCCGTGTATCCGGCCTTGTCACCGAGTTTCTGGTGCTGAAAAAGTCTAGAGTTTCAGTCCACCAGGAGAAATCGGGCTACGAAGCTTGAATCAGATGGCGCGGACGCCGGTAGCCTGGGGGCCCTTCTGACCCTGGCCCACCTCGAACTCCACGCGCTGGCCCTCGTCGAGCGACTTGAAGCCGCTACCCTGAATCTCCGAGTAATGAACGAAAACGTCCGGTCCGCCACCATCCTGCTCGATGAAGCCGAAGCCCTTTTCGCCGTTGAACCACTTCACACTGCCCTGCGTCATTCTGTAAACCTTCTGTAAGCGAGCTAGATCTTCACGTCGAAGCTCTAATCTCAAAACCGAGTCTGCCATCTATTGGCGCTGAGCGAAACACCGGGGGCGAAAAAGTTCGAAAGATTGCTTTGGGACGGTGAAACAGAAATGCCGCCACAGCTGCCGCAGCCCGTCGGTTCAAGTGCCGTCGCTACTGTCGAACCGTGGAATTGCCTGCCTACGAAGCCGACCGATTCGATCCCCACCGACTCGACATCGTCCGACTCGCCTGGTGCCGACGGCTGTCGCTGGACGACCGTGCCCTCGATACCACCGCAGACCGCGTCGAACATCGGACCGACACCGAGAACATCGTCGTACTCCGACTGGCGCAGACCACTCTGATCGTCGGGCCGTCCTGGGCCGTGGACGCCGCACGCGGAATCGAGGGCCAGGCAGACACCGGTCGGACGTGGTTGGCGACGCTGCTGGGCGATCGCGTCGAGCAGTACGAGATCGACTCCCACACGCTGGCCTACGGATCCGAGATCGGCCACACCATCGACGTCCACGATCCGCTGATCTCCCACGACGCCGAGCACGCCCGTGCTCTGGCGGAGCACTGCAGCGAGGCCGACGTGACGGAGGCATTCGGCGAGCCGGTGTCGCGGCACTGGTTCACTTTGCTCGGAGACGACCGACCCGCGGATTCGGCGCGATCCCTGGCCTCGGCCGGGTACTCGGAAGAAAATATGATCCTGGCCGACATGCGCGTTCTCACCGACCCGGAACACCGACGACACGGATACGCCGCGGTCGTCGGGCGGCTCGCGACCAACGATGCCATCGACGACGGCCTGATACCGCAGTGGCGAGCGCGACCGGAGAACACGACCGCTCGACGCCTTGCCGCCCGGCTCGACTACGTGGAGATCGGCGCCTGCCACACCGCCGTGCGTCGAACCTAGGCGCTTGAATCCGGTCCGGACTGGGTAGCGTTCGTGAGACCGACCGATGTGAGGAGTTCGATCATGGCCGAGGACGCCACCTACGTGAAGCCGGGCGAGGAATTCAAGCGCGATACCAACTACATCCCGACGCGCATCACCGCCGACGGCCGGGACGGGTATCCGGTGGAGCCCGGGCGTTACCGGTTGATCGCGGCGCGGGCCTGCCCGTGGGCCCATCGATCCATCATCGTGCGTCGACTCCTCGGACTCGAAGATGTTCTGTCCCTTGGCATTCCGGGTCCGACCCACGACCCGCGCAGCTGGAACTTCCAGGGGGAGCCGGGCGGCGTCGACTCGGTTCTACAGATCCCTCGGCTGCAGGACGCCTACTTCGCACGGTTCCCGGACTACGAACGAGGCATCACCGTGCCGGCGATCGTCGACGTTCCCACCGGCCAGGTCGTCACCAACGACTACCCACAGATCACCCTCGACCTCAGCACCGAGTGGACGCAGTACCACCGCGAGGGCGCGCCCGATCTGTACCCGGAGGCGCTCCGCGGCGAGATCGACGAGGTGGCCGATCTGGTGTTCAAGGACGTCAACAACGGCGTCTACCGCTGCGGATTCGCCGGCTCGCAAGAGGCATACGAGAAGGCGTACGACCGCCTGTTCGCTCGCCTCGATTGGCTCGTCGAACGGCTGTCCACCCGGCGGTATCTCGTCGGCGAGCACATCACCGAGGCCGACGTGCGACTGTTCACCACCCTCGTCCGTTTCGATCCCGTCTACCACGGCCACTTCAAGTGCAACCGCAGCAAGCTCACCGAGATGCCGGTGCTGTGGAATTACGCACGCGACCTGTTCCAGACCCCCGGATTCGGTGACACCGTCGACTTCGATCACATCAAACGGCACTACTACGAGGTGCACACCGACATCAATCCGTCGGGCATCGTGCCGAAGGGGCCCGATCTGGCCGGCTGGCTCGAACCGCACGGACGTGAATCACTCGGCGGATCGCCCTTCGGCGACGGCACCGCGCCGCAGCCGCCGAAGCCGGACGAACTGGTCCCGCCCGAGCACTGGGTGTAACAGTGACGGCTATGCCCCGGCGTAGGTACCGAAGCTCCAGTAGACCCCCTCGGCGTCGCGGCAGGTGAAGCCGCGGCTGCCGTAGTCCTCCTCGCGCAGGCCCTGCGTGACGGTGCCGCCCGCCGCGACGACGCGATCGTGGATGCCGTCGGGGTCGTCGGTGACGATGTAGATCGACCCGACACCCGGCGGCAGTTCGCCGATGGCACTCCCGTCGCGAACACTGCCCAGCATCACCCCGCCGCCGTCGGGCCAGCGCAGTTCCGCATGATCGACGCGGTCACCTTCGCCGTGAACCGCGCACTCCTCGAATCCCAACACGTCGACGATGAATCGAATTGCGTCGCGCGCGTTGTCGTACTTCAGAGTGGGCCAAACGTGTGTCGTCATGACGCCATACCTTCCTCGTCGGCCGCGCGGATCGTCACCGGCCGCGATGCCGCTCGCCAGGGTCTCGAACACGCCTGCACCCCGACGCGGCGCGCGCCACCGGACACCACCTCGCTCGGAGGAATCTGCACGCCACGAGTCTAAATTGCCCCGTACGTGTGCATTCAAGAATTCGCGGGTAACTCCCCCGACCAGCGTCACCGACGCTCGCAACCGAAAGAGGTATCGATGGCAGGCAAGAAGGACGACGCTCAGGTCGAGATCTCGAGCGGAGGCAAGCTCGAACGGGCCCTGGTCAACATCCTGGACAACGCCAGCCGCCTACAGGGGCCCGCCGTCGACAAATACGTCGCGCACGTGCGTCGAGCACACCCGTACGACACCCCGGCCCAGATCATCGAACGGCTCGAGAAGCGATTTTTGCTGGCGGTCACCGGCAGCGGATCGGCAGTGGGAGGCGCAGCGGCGGTCCCCGGAATCGGTACGGTCGCATCGCTCGCCGCCGTCGGTGCCGAGACCGCGTTCTTCATCGAGTCGTCGGCTCTGCTGACGCTGTCGGTCGCGTCCGTGCACGGCATTCCCGTCGAGAATCACCAGCAGCGACGCGCGCTGGTGCTCTCGGTGGCACTGGGCGAATCGGGCATGCAGATCGTTCAACGAACAGTGGGCAAGACAGCCAAGAACTGGGGCCCGCTCATCACCTCGCGCATCCCGGGCGGCTCGATGGCCAGCATGAACAAATCGCTGGTGAAGAAGTTCGTCACCAAATACCTGGCCAAGCGCAGTGCACTGCTGGTCGGCAAGATGCTTCCCGCCGGAATCGGCGCGGCGATCGGCGGCGCGGGCAACCGAGTGGTCGGCAAAGGCGTCATCAAGAACGCCCGTGACGCCTTCGGCCCGCCGCCCGCACGGTTCCCGGAAAATCGCATCATCGAACCGGACGAATGAGAATGCCCGGAATCTTCGAGAGGCTGCTGCGTTGACTTCGAACATGACTTCCACACCTGAACTCGGCAAGTACGGCGTCTGGCGACTGCACTCGGCGTTCACGCCGGAGTTGTCCCGCGCCATCGAGTCCTTCGGCTACGGGACCATCTGGCTCGGCGGATCCCCGCCCGCGGACCTGACGACCACCGAGGAGATCCTCGACGCCACGGACACCATCGTCGTCGCCACCGGCATCGTCAACATCTGGTCCGATGCAGCCGCCGACGTCGCCGCGTCGTATCACCGCATCGAGAGCAAGCACCCCGGACGGTTCGTCCTGGGCATCGGTGCCGGTCACCCCGAGGCCACCCAGGAGTATCAGAAGCCGTACGACGCATTGGTGAGCTACCTCGACGACCTCGACGAGGCCGGAGTCCCGATGGAGCGTCGGGTCCTCGCCGCGCTCGGCCCCAAGGTGCTCGCGCTGGCCGCGAGCCGTACCGCAGGTGCGCACCCCTATCTGACCACTCCCGAGCACACCCGTGAAGCCCGAGAAGCAGTGGGGCCGAACAAGATCCTCGCTCCCGAGCACAAGGTGGTGCTCGAGACCGATCCGGAGAAGGCACGCGCGATCGGTAGGCCACCGGTGAACAATCCCTACCTGCATCTGCGCAACTACACCAACAATCTGAACCGGCTCGGCTACTCGGACGAGGAAATCGGCGACGGCGGCAGTGACCGACTGATCGACGCGCTCGTCGCACACGGCGATGCCGACGCCATCGCGGCGCGACTCGACGAGCACCTCACCGCCGGCGCGTCGCACGTGACGCTGCACTCGCTGCCCGACGACGCCGACCCGCTCGAGACGTACCGGGAGATCGCTGCGGCGTTGCATCGCTGAAACCGGGGTCATCCCGCCCGTCGGTCCCACCCCGTAACCTCGTGTACCGGTTGCCGCCAAGCAACCGGCACACGAGGTGCACCGACGGCCAGGGGGACACCGCACAGATGACCAGCTACTCGGCTCCGGCGCTGGAAGCGCAGGCTCTGACGAAACAATTCGGTACCGTTCGCGCGGTCTCGGACCTGAGCTTCGTTGTTCCACGCGGAACCGTCACCGGCTTTCTCGGGCCGAACGGCTCCGGCAAGTCCACTACACTGCGGATGCTGCTCGGCCTCGTCGCCCCGACTTCGGGCGTCGGCCTCGTCAACGGCGTTCCGTTTCGTACGGCGACCCACCCGGCCCGTACCGTCGGGGCCGTTCTCGACTCGCTGAGTCTGCACCCCAAACGCAGCGCCGAGCACCACCTGAAGATCTACACCGCGGCGATCGGGGTACCCGACAGCCGCGCCCTCGACGTCCTGAACCTCGTCGGTCTGGGCGACGCCGCACACCGCGCAGCAGGCGGGTTCTCTCTCGGCATGCGTCAGCGATTGACCTTGGCAACAGCTCTACTCGGCGATCCCGAGATCCTCGTACTCGACGAACCCGCGAACGGCCTCGATCCCGAGGGGATCGCCTGGCTTCGAGACTTCCTCAAAGCGTTCGCGGCATCGGGGAGAACCGTCCTGGTATCGAGCCACATCCTGCGCGAGATCGAGCAGACCGTCGACACTCTCGTCATCGTCAGCGCCGGCACCCTGATGTACCAGGGATCCATCGCTCAGCTGCGATCCACCCGCCCGAGCCGCGTGCTCGTCGCCGCGTCCGACCCGGCGAAACTAGCCCTGGCATTGGCGTCCACCGGACTCACCGACACCCAACTGCTGCCCGACGGCCGCATCGGCGTCGCGGGTGCCGACGCTGCCACTGTCACGCGCATCGCGGCCGACGCTGGGGTCACGGTCTTCGGCACCACCAGCGAACACGTCGACCTCGAGCAGGTGTTCCTGTCGATGACCGCCGGTCAGTACACCGCAGCACCCGTCGAACCCACTGCATACGGACCGCCGCCTGGTTACGGGCCGCCGCCTGGTTACAACCAGGGGTACTCCCCGCCGCCACAGAACTACGGACCACCGCAGAACTGGAACGGGGGTTCGCGATGAACGCGCTGTTGACATCAGAGATCCGCAAGGTCACCACACTGAAGTTCTGGTGGGCGCTGGCGATCGCACCGATCGTTGTCGGCGTGTTCGCGTCCGTCATCACCTCGGTGATCGCGAACCAGCTGGGCGAGTTCGAGGAAGATCTTCAGATCGCCGGCGGTGTCGCCTCCATCGGCCTGTACGTCGCCGCGGGTGCCGCCATCCTGTTCGCCGGCATCTTCGGCGCGGTCAACGCCGGTACCGAGTTTCGACACAAGACCATCACCACCAGCTTCCTGACGGCCCGCGGCAGGGACGGCGTCATTGCCGCCAAACTCATCGTCACCGCCCTGTTCGGCCTGGGGTACGGCCTCGTCGTGCTCCTGGCGAGCCTGGTGTGTCTGCTGATCTTCAGCCAACGAACAATCGTCCTCGACGGCGCTTTCATCGGCGTCGTCGCGTCGTGCTTGCTCGCCGTGGTGCTGTGGTCGCTCATCGGAGCCGGGCTGGGGTTGCTGCTCAAATCCCCGACCTGGGCCGCCATCGTGCTCGTCGCCTGGCTGCCGTTCGGTGAAGGACTGCTGTCCCTGATTCTGTTCGGAGTCGGTTTCGGACCGGTGGCAACCGCGCTGCCGTCGAACCTGACATTGCCGACGATGGCCGCGACACAATTGGACGATGCGGGCGACCTCGCGTCGTGGCCGTGGGCTCCGCTCGGACTTGCCCTGTGGGCCGTGATCCTCACTGGTGGCGGTTGGTTCCTCGCCCGTACCCGGGACATCGACTGACCACCGCATCGGTGAGGATGTTCGCCCGATCCTGCTGTCGGTAGCCGGGTCTACCGTGTGAATCGATGGCACACAGCGAATACGTGAAGGATCGAGCAGGGTCGGGCAGCAATACGGGCAGTACCCGTCTGCTGGAAACCGACCCCGGCTCGTCCGGCGTACCCACCGACTCCCGGCCGACCACCGCGTCGTCGATCACCGCGTCGTCGATCACACGGCGTGGCTGGATCAGACGTCTGCTCGCGCAGTGCATGTTGCACCGGCGGACGGCACTCGGCGCACTGGGCGTGACGATGATCGCCGCCCTCATCGACATCTCGTTTCCGCTGCTGACGCGCCTCGCGATCGACGACGCCAGCGCAGGCAAGAACGACGTGATCGCCGGAGTCGCGATAGCCATCGCACTGCTGGGTGCTCTGCGATTCGCCTGCCAGTTCGGTCGGCGCATGCTCGCCGGTCGCCTGTCCATCGATGTTCAACACGATCTGCGGATGGACCTGCTGGCATCGCTGCAGCGGCTCGACGGTCGCAAGCAGGACGAAATCCGAACCGGCCAGGTCGTGTCGAGATCGATCACCGACCTGCAGTTGGTGCAGGGTCTGCTCGCCATGGTGCCGCTGTCGGCCGGGGCAATTCTGCAGTTCGTCCTGGCCCTGGTCGTGATGGCCTACCTCTCACCGCTGCTCACCCTTGTCGCGGTCGTCATCGTTCCCGCGGTCAGCGTCGTCGTCTACCGGATGCGACCCACCCTCTTCGCTGCCACCTGGTCCGCACAACAGCGCGCCGCCGATCTGGCCCAGCACGTGGAGGAGACCGTCACCGGAGTCCGGGTGGTCAAGGGCTTCGGGCAGGAAGCGCGTGCGGTGGATCGCATCGAAGCTCTCGGGCGCAGGCTGTTCGCCGAACGCATGCGCTCGGCCCGCATCAATTCACGGTTCGCACCGACCATGGCAACCATTCCTCAGCTCGGACTGGTCGGCGTCATCGCTCTCGGCGGCTGGTTGGCACTGCACGGCCACATCACCATCGGCACCTTTCTCGCCTTCGCCACCTACGTGGCCACGCTGTCCGCCGTCACCCGAACCGTGTCGTCGGTGGTGATCATGGCGCAGCTCTCCCGCGCGGCCGTCGAGCGCGTCTACGAAGTGGTCGACACCGAGCCGACCGAACCGGAACCGGCGCACCCCATCGCACTGCCCGACGGCCCCCTCGGCGTCCACCTCACCGGCGTCACGTTCGGATTCGAGGCAGAGCGCAACGTTCTCAGCGGCCTCGACCTGAGCATCGCCCCCGGGGAGACGGTGGCCGTCGTGGGACACGCGGGCTCGGGAAAGACCGCGCTCTCCCTGCTGCTCCCCCGCTTCTATCGCCCTACTCGCGGCCGGATCGCGGTGACCTCCGGGGACACGTCCATCGACATCGACGACCTGGATTCCGCGTCACTGCGCGAAGCGGTGTCGTTGGTCTTCGACGAGCCGTTTCTGTTCTCCGACACCATCGCCGCCAACATCGCGCTCGGCAGGCCCGAGGCAAGCGCGGAGGAGATCGAACACGCGGCTCGGCTGGCTCAGGCCTCGACCTTCATCGACGCTCTGCCCGAGGGCTACGACAGTCTCGTCGGCGAACGCGGCCTCACCCTCTCGGGCGGGCAACGCCAACGCATCGCCCTGGCTCGCGCCCTGTTGGTCGAGCCGCGGATTCTCGTCCTCGACGACGCCACCTCCGCCGTCGACGCCGAGACCGAGGCCGCCATCTTCGACGCACTGCGCGGCGTGCGTACCCGGGCGACCCTCGTCCTCGCACACCGCCGATCGACACTGACGTTGGCCGACCGAGTAGCCGTCCTCGACGGTGGACGCATCATCGACACCGGCACAGTCGACGAACTCGACGAGCGCTGCCCACTGTTCCGCGCTCTCCTCGCCGGCGGAGACGAGAACGAACACAGCGACGCCGCACCGGAACCGCGCACGGAACCGTCGGCGGCGATGCTCTGGCCGGACGATGCTCTGGAAGCCGCATCGAACCCCGGTACCGCGATGCCGCCCGCAGGTGCCGGAGGCGGAGGCACACACGGCGCAGCGATGGCCGGCGCATTCGGCTCGTTGGCACCGACGCAGGCCATCTCCGACGCGGTGGCAGCCCTGCCACCGGCAACGGAGGAACCAGGCGGATCGGGACAACAGTTGCGTCGACCCGACCCGGAATTCCGGCTCTCACGTCTGCTGAGTCCTGTCCGGCTGCTGCTGGCAGGTGTCGTGGTGCTGCTGGCGCTCGACTCGATCGCCTCGATCGCCTTTCCCTCACTCGTCCGGTACGCAGTGGACAGCGGCGTGGCCCGCGGTGACTCCGACACCCTGTGGATCGCAACATCGATAGGCGTCGCCCTGGCTGCTGCCAGCTGGTTCGTGGTCTGCGCGACGACCGTGCTCACCGCACGAGCCGGCGAGCGGGTGCTGTTCGGATTGCGAGTACGCAGCTACGCGCACATTCAGAGACTCGGGCTGGACTACTACGAGCGCGAGCTGTCCGGGCGCATCATGACGCGAATGACCACCGACGTCGATGCGCTGTCGTCGTTCATCCAGACCGGCGCGTCCACGGCCGTGGTCAGCGTGCTGACCGTCGTCGGCATCGCGATCGCACTGCTCGTCACGGATACGACACTCGGGCTGGTGGCCCTGGCGGTCGTGCCGCCACTCGCCGTTGCAACCGTCGTCTTCCGACGCATCTCCTCGGCTGCGTACTCGACCTCGCGCGAACGCATCTCCATCGTCAACGCCGATTTCCAGGAGAACGTCACCGGACTGCGCGCAGCGCAGGCATACCGACGTGAGGAGTACGCAGCCTCCCGCTTCGCCGAACGCAGCAACCGCTACCGAGCGAGCCGCATGCGATCGCAGACCGCAATCTCGGTGTTCTTCCCGTTCATCACGCTGCTCTCGGATGCCGCGCTGGCCGTCGTCGTCTTCGTCGGTGCGCATCAGATCGCCACGGGCACCGCCACCGCGGGCACCCTGGTGGCGTTCGTGTTGTACCTCGGACTCCTCTTCGGCCCGATCCAGCAACTCTCGCAAGTATTCGACGGCTACCAGCAGGCCCGCGTCGGCGTCGGCCGAATCGGAGACCTCCTACGCACGACGAGTTCGATCGAAACAGCGACAGCGACCGGGTCCGGTGCAGTCGTCGGCAATCGCCTGCACGCCGACATCGACCTCGTCGACGTCAGCTTTCGGTATGCCGGAGCTCACTCCGACGCGCTCAGTGAGGTATCTCTCAGCATCCCGGCCGGCACCACCGTCGCATTGGTCGGCCGCACCGGAGCAGGCAAATCCACCGTCGTGAAGCTGCTCGCTCGGTTCTACGACCCGACCTCGGGATCGGTACGCGTAGGTGGCCACGACCTCCGCGACTACCGGTTGTCCGACTACCGCCACCGGCTGGGCGTCGTACCGCAGGAAGCCCACCTGTTCACCGGAACCATCGCGTCGAACATCGCGTACGGCAGGCCCGACGCCAGCCGGGCCGACATCGAGAACGCGGCACGCTCGGTCGGGGCCCTCGACACCATCGCTGCACTTCGCGGCGGTATGCAGCAACCTGTCGGCGAACGCGGCCAAGGGTTGTCGGCCGGCCAGCGACAGCTGATCGCACTGGCCCGCGCCGAACTGGTGGATCCCGATCTACTCCTGCTCGACGAAGCGACCGCAACCCTAGATCCGGCCACCGAACGCAAGGTCCTCGAAGCCAGCAACGCCGTTGCGCGGACCCGCACCGCAGTGGTCGTCGCGCACCGATTGGCCACCGCCGCACGAGCGGATTTGATCGTGGTCGTCGACGGTGGTCGTATCGTGGAAGTCGGACGACATTCCGAACTTCGCAAACGGGACGGCTTCTACGCCACATTGTGGGCTGCAGCCGAAACGAACCGGGGGAATAATTCGATAGTCAACGGGGTCATCGACAACGAGGCCGATGGTTACCGGTGAGTACATATCACAGCTACGTCCCGGACGCACGCGATCTCGACCGGAGGTCTAGCCTGGAGTCGTACGCGCGCTGATCGGGAACGAAGACAGAAACGAGGCGAACTACTGCCGTGAGCAGCAGCTCTACTACCCAATTCGGACAAAATCAATGGCTGGTCGACGAGATGTACCAGCGGTTCAAGCAGGACCCGTCCTCCGTCGACGCGAGCTGGCACGAGTTCCTCACCGATTACGACCCCGAAGCCGTGATCGACGAGAACCCCATCTCCAACGGTAAGTCCGGTTCCAACGGCTCGGCCTCGAACGGCAGCTCGGCCAAGTCCGCTCCTCCCGCAGCACCCGCGCCTCCTGCGAAGCCCGCCGCCTCGGCCGCGAAGACCGAAGCTCCCAAGAAGACCGAAGCCCCCGCGAAGGCCGCAGCTCCCAAGGCTGCTGAAACCAAGCCTGCTCCGGCGAAGTCGGCCCCGGCCAAGCCGGCCGAGAAGAAGGCAGCCCCGGCCAAGCCCGCCGCTGCCGAATTCGGTGAAGAGTCGAGCAAGATTCTGCGCGGCGCAGCTGCGGCGGTTGCCAAGAACATGTCCGCCTCGCTGCAGATTCCGACAGCTACCAGCGTGCGAGCCATCCCGGCCAAGCTCATGGTCGACAATCGCCTCGTCATCAACAACCACCTCGCGCGTACCCGCGGCGGCAAGATCTCGTTCACGCACCTGCTCGGCTACGCCATCGTGCAGGCCGTCAAGGCGTTCCCGAACATGAACCGCCACTTCGCCGAGGTCGACGGCAAGCCCAACGCCGTCACTCCGGCGTCGATCAACCTCGGTCTGGCGATCGACCTTCCCGGCAAGGACGGCAACCGTTCCCTCGTCGTCGCGGCCATCAAGAACACGCAGGACTTCACGTTCACGCAGTTCTACAACGCGTACGAGGACATCGTCCGGCGTGCCCGCGACGGCAAGCTCACCGGCGAGGACTTCCAGGGCGTCACGATCTCGCTGACCAACCCCGGCGGAATCGGCACCGTCCACTCCGTCCCGCGCCTGATGAACGGCCAGGGTGCCATCATCGGTGCCGGTGCCATGGAGTACCCGGCGGAATTCCAGGGTGCCAGCGACGAGCGTCTCGCCGAGTTCGGCGTCGGCAAGCTCATGACGCTGACCTCGACGTACGACCACCGCATCATTCAGGGTGCGGAGTCGGGCGACTTCCTCAAGACGATCCACAATCTGCTGATCAGCGACGAGTTCTACGACGAGCTGTTCCATTCGCTCAAGATCCCGTACGAGCCGATCCGCTGGCGCAAGGATCTGCCCGAGGGCACCGTCGACAAGAACACCCGCGTGCTCGAGCTCATCGCGGCGTACCGCAACCGCGGTCACCTGATGGCCGACACCGACCCGTTGCAGTTCACCAAGGACAAGTTCCGGATGCATCCGGACCTCGACGTGATCAGTCACGACCTGACGCTGTGGGACCTCGACCGCGAGTTCAAGGTCGGCGGATTCCACGGCAAGGACAAGATGAAGCTGCGCGACGTGCTCAGCGTCCTGCGCGACTCGTACTGCCGCCACGTCGGCGTCGAGTACACCCACATCCTCGAGACCGAGCAGGTCTCGTGGCTGCAGGAACGCGTCGAAGCCAAGCACGTCAAACCAACTGTGGCGCAACAGAAGTACATCCTCAGCAAGCTCAACGCAGCCGAGGCCTTCGAGACGTTCCTGCAGACCAAGTACGTCGGACAGAAGCGCTTCTCGCTCGAAGGTGCCGAGTCGGTCATCCCGATGATGGACTCCGTCATCGACCAGAGCGCCGAGTACGCCCTCGACGAGGTCGTCATCGGCATGCCGCACCGCGGCCGCCTGAACGTGCTGGCCAACATCGTCGGCAAGCCGTACTCGAAGATCTTCACCGAGTTCGAGGGCAACATGAACCCGGCTGCCGCACACGGCTCCGGTGACGTGAAGTACCACCTCGGTGCCGAGGGCACGTACATCCAGATGTTCGGCGACAACGACATCAAGGTCTCGCTCACGGCGAACCCGTCGCACCTCGAAGCCGTCGACCCCGTTCTCGAAGGCCTCGTCCGGGCCAAGCAGGACCTCCTGGACAAGGGCACCGGCCAGGGCGGTTACTCCGTGCTGCCGCTGATGCTGCACGGCGACGCGGCCTTCGCCGGCCAGGGCGTCGTCGCGGAAACGCTGAACCTGTCCGATCTGCGTGGCTACCGCACCGGCGGAACCGTGCACATCGTCGTCAACAACCAGGTCGGCTTCACCACCTCGCCTGAGTTCTCGCGCTCGTCCGAGTACTGCACCGACGTGGCCAAGATGATCGCCGCGCCGATCTTCCACGTCAACGGCGACGACCCCGAGGCATGTGCCTGGGTGGCTCAGCTGGCAGTGGACTTCCGTCAGAAGTTCCACAAGGACGTCGTCATCGACATGATCTGCTACCGCCGTCGCGGACACAACGAGGGCGACGACCCCTCGATGACCCAGCCGGCGATGTACGACGTGATCGACACCAAGCGCAGCGTCCGCAAGAGCTACACCGAATCGCTCATCGGCCGTGGAGACATCTCGCTCAAGGAAGCCGAGGACGCGCTCCGCGACTACCAGGGTCAGCTCGAACGCGTCTTCAACGAGGTACGCGAACTCGAGAAGTACACCCCGGAGCCCAGCGAATCGGTCGAACTCGACCAGCAGTTGCCGACCAAGCTCACCACCGCCGTCGACAAGGCCGTCCTGCACCGCATCGGTGATGCGCACCTCGACATTCCCGAGGGATTCAACGTGCACCCCCGCGTCAAGCCGGTGCTCGAGAAGCGTCGGGAAATGGCGTACGAGGGCAAGGTCGACTGGGCCTTCGGCGAACTGCTCGCACTCGGCTCGCTCGTGGACGAGGGACGCAACATTCGTTTCTCGGGCCAGGACACCCGCCGCGGCACTTTCACGCAGCGGCACTCGGTGATCATCGACCGCAAGACCGGTTCCGAGTACACGCCGCTGCAGAACATCGGCAGCGACAACCCCGGCAAGTTCATGGTCTACGACTCCGCACTGAGCGAGTTCGCGGCCGTCGGCTTCGAGTACGGCTACTCCGTGGGCAACCCGGACGCACTGGTGATGTGGGAAGCGCAGTTCGGTGACTTCGTCAACGGTGCCCAGTCGATCATCGACGAGTTCATCTCGTCCGGTGAAGCCAAGTGGGGACAGCTCTCCGACGTCGTGCTGCTGCTCCCGCACGGCCACGAGGGTCAGGGCCCGGACCACACGTCCGGACGCATCGAACGATTCCTGACGCTGTGCGCCGAAGGATCGATGACCGTCGCACTCCCCTCGACCCCCGCGAACTACTTCCACCTGCTGCGTAGGCATGCGCGTGACGGAATCCGTCGCCCGCTGATCGTCTTCACCCCGAAGTCGATGCTGCGCAACAAGGCAGCAGTGAGCAACATCGAGGACTTCACCGACGGCAAGTTCCACTCGGTGTTCGACGAGCCCACCTACGACACCGGCACCGGCGACCGCAGCAAGGTCAAGCGAGTGCTGATGGTCAGCGGCAAGCTCTACTACGAGCTCCTCGCTCGCAAGCAGAAGGACAACCGCGACGACGTCGCCATCGTCCGAATCGAGCAGCTCTACCCCGTGCCGACGCGTCGAATCCGGGAAGCACTCGAGAGCTACCCGAACGCAACGGAATTCCGCTGGGTTCAGGAAGAGCCTGCGAACCAGGGTGCCTGGCCGTTCTTCGGTCTCGCACTGCCCGAACTCATGCCCGAGAAGCTGGTCGGCATCAAGCGCATTTCCCGTCGCGCCATGTCCGCACCGTCCTCGGGATCGAGCAAGGTGCACGCCGTCGAGCAACTCGAAATCATCGACGAGGCCTTCAACAAGGTCGGCGAAGACTAGATCTCCGACAGCGACAAGCGGCCCACTCCTTCGGGAGTGGGCCGCTTTCGCCGTTTCTGGGCGCACCCGGGTTGGGATCAATGTGGGATTCAGTCGGTCAGACTGCAACAGAGCCGCATTCATTCGGCTGTGGCCTCGGCCGCACTTCGGATGAATGCGGGATTCAGTCGGTCAGACTGCAACAAAGGGACATTGATCCCAACCGGGGAGGACCTGCAACCGGGGAGGACGTCGAACCGGGGGGACGCACACTAGGGCGGGGCTCAGGCGTCGGCGTCGGCTCCCAGCAGCGCGGAGATCATGCCCGGAGCCAGGGCGACAGCAGGTAGGGCGTTGACGTTCAGGTCGATCAACTCGTCGCGGGTGATCTGTGGATTTCTGAGCCAGGTGATGGTGGCTTCTTCGACGAAGGCGATCCAACCGCGGACGGCGAGGTCGATGGTGGGGGTGACATCGACGTCGAGTTGAGCGAGTTGGACGAGAGTGCGATCGGCCATGGTGGTGCGGGTCTGCTCGAACACCTCGCGCATCTGGGGGTCTCCGCTTGCCGTGCCGCGGAGCAGGGAGATGAAGGTGTCGCGTTTCTCGCTGACGTAGTCGACGTAGTTGGCGATGGAGTCGCGCAGAATCTCGAAGGGTTCGAGGTCGGGGTCGGGTGCGGTCCGTTCGATCATCGACCGCGACGCCTCGCGGACTATTTCGAGGTGAAAGTCCTGCTTGGACGCGAAGTAGTGGAACAGTAGACCTCGGGAGACTCCGGCCTGATCGGCGATGTCCTCGACGGAGATCTGTTCGAGTGGCCGATCGGCGAGCATCTCGGTGCCGAGCTCGATCAGCTGCGCTCGTCGTTGCTGCGGACTGAGTCTGGTCCTTTTCGTCGTCGATACTCCAGCGCGGTTCACATCCGCCATGCAATCATCCTATTGAATAGTAGTCAATAACTATTGACTCACACTCAGTAAGCTTCTAGTCTGCTCTACATGAGTCTTCCCGTAACAGATACTTCGGACCGCGCAACGTCGCCGCGTCACGTCGATACGCTGATCATCGGCAGTGGTTTCGCCGGGCTCGGAGCGGCGATCAAGCTGACCAAGGCAGGCAAGAAGAACTTCGTCGTCGTCGAACGCGGCCACGATGTGGGCGGTACCTGGCGCGACAACACCTACCCCGGTGCAGCCTGCGACGTGCCCTCGCATCTGTACTCGTACTCGTTCGCGCTGAACCCGGAGTGGACCCGTTCGTTCTCCACCCAGCCCGAGATCCAGAAGTACATCGCCGGAGTTGCGCGCAAGTACGGCGTCATGGACAAGCACGTCTTCGGCACGGACGTGACGTCGGCGCGATGGAACGCCTCCACCAGCCGCTGGGACGTCGAGACGACCACCGGCAACTACACCGCCAAGATCGTCGTCTCGGCCGTCGGCGCACTGTGTGAGCCGAACCTGCCCGATATCAAGGGAATTCACGATTTCGAGGGCGACGTCTTCCACTCCGCTCAGTGGAACCACGACGTCTCGCTCGCCGGTAAGCGCGTCGCCGTCATCGGGACCGGCGCGTCGGCGATCCAGATCGTTCCCGCCATCGCAGGCCAGGTCGAGCACCTCGACGTCTACCAGCGCACCGCCCCGTGGATCCTCCCTCGCGCCGATCGCCCGTACACCAAGCTCGAGCGCTTCGCCTTCAAGCATGTGCCCGGCTTCCAGCGCCTCGCCCGCGCCGGCATCTACGCGATGCGTGAGACCCAGGTCGTCGGACTGGCGAAGAACCCCGCGTTCATGAAGCCGCTGCAGTGGGCGTCGGAGAATCATCTGCGCACGCAGATCAAGGACAAGGCGCTGCGCGCGAAGGTGACCCCGAACTTCCGCATCGGCTGCAAGCGCATGTTGATCTCCAACGCGTATTACCCCGCTCTCGCGCAGAGCAACGTCGACCTCGTGACCGACGGCATCGCCGAGATCCGCACGGGATCGATCGTCACCAAGGACGGCACCGAGCGCCCGATCGACGCACTCGTCGTCGCCACCGGCTTCCACGTCACCGATTCACCTGCATACCAAGCCATCGTCGGCAAGGACGGCCGGACGCTGGCGCAGACGTTCGACGACGGCGGACAGCAGGGCTACAAGGGCGCCGCGGTGGCGAACTTCCCGAACATGTTCTTCCTCGTCGGCCCCAACACCGGCCTCGGGCACACCTCGATGGTCTTCATGATCGAGTCGCAGATCAACTACCTGGTCGACGCCTTGAACACCATCGACAAGCACGACATCGGGACCATCGAAGTGCGCAAGGACGTGCAGGACGAATACAACGTGACTCTGCAGGACCAGCTCGCCAAGAGCGTCTGGATGAACGGCGGCTGCGCCAGCTGGTATCTGGACAAGCACGGAAACAACACCACCCTGTGGCCCGGGTTCACGTTCGAGTTCCGTCGTCAGACCAAGCATTTCGATCTCGATGCGTACCGTAGCGTCGCAACCGCAGATCTGACCTCCGCGTCGGCAAGCACGGCCGCCGGCAACAACACAGACAAGGTGTCCGCACGATGAGCACATTCACAGGCAAGGTGGCCGTCGTCACCGGCGCGGGTTCGGGAATCGGCCGGGCCTTGGCCCTCGAGCTGGCCGGACACGGAGCCAAGCTCGCACTGTCCGACGTCGACACCGCCGGACTCGACGAGACGGTGCGCCGCGTCGAAGCACTCGGAGCCGAGGTGAAGTCCGATTTCCTCGACGTCTCGCAGCGCGAGACCGTGCTGGACTACGCCGAGGCCGTCGTCGCGCATTTCGGCAAGGTCAACCAGATCTACAACAACGCGGGCATCGCCTACCACGGTGACGTGGAGAAGTCCTCGTTCAAGGACATCGAGCGCATCGTCGACGTCGATTTCTGGGGCGTCGTCAACGGCACCAAGGCATTTCTGCCGCACATCAAGGCCTCCGGCGACGGCCACATCGTCAACATCTCCAGCCTGTTCGGCCTGTTGGCGATGCCGTCCCAGTCCGCGTACAACGCAGCGAAGTTCGCCGTCCGCGGTTTCAGCGAGTCGCTGCGCATGGAGATGTTGATCGCGAAGGCTCCGGTGAAGGTGACCGTGGTGCACCCCGGCGGCATCAAGACTGCCATCGCCCGCAACGCCACCGTCGCCGAGAATTTCGACCAGGCCGACGTGGCGAAATTCTTCGACAGCAAGTTGGCGAAGACCACCCCGATCGACGCGGCCAAGACCATTCTCAAGGGTGTCGAGAAGGGCAGGGGCCGCGTGCTCATCGGTTCCGACGCCATCGCGCTCGATCTGCTGCAACGCATCACCGGCTCGCGGTACCAGGGCCTGATCGCAGCGGTGTCCAAGCGGGCCATGCCACGGTCGAAGAAGTAGGCGGGCCGCGTCGTGAAAGCCTTCTACGTTCCACTGCCGATCGTTGCGGCGGCGCTCAAGCCCTTCTACCGCCTCGCGCTGAATCCGCGTCTGTCCTTCCGGGCGCAGCGGGCGGTCCTCGAGGCCGCGGCTCCGGTGCAGACGCTCCCGCACGGGACCGTCGCGCAGAAGCTGACGCTCGCGGGCAGGCGAGCCGAGCGCATCACCGTCGGAGCCACCGAACGCGACACCGCCATCCTGTACCTCCACGGGGGCGCGTTCACGATCGGTTCGATCAACACCCACCGATCGCTCGCCGCCCATCTGGCCCGAGAGTCGGCCAGCGCCGTGTACGTACTCGACTACCGACTGGCCCCGGAGAACCCGTACCCGGCCGCGCTCGACGACGCCGTGGCGGCGTTCCGAGAACTGGTGCGTTCGCACGGCTTCACCCCGGATCGCATCGCCATCGCCGGTGATTCGGCAGGCGGCGGGTTGACCGTCGCGACGGCGAGGCGGCTGGTGGACGACGGCGCGAGGCCGGCAGCACTCGGATTGATCTCACCGTGGGTCGATCCGGGCGCACGCGACGCGGTCAAGCCGCGCGACCTGGTGGTCAACACCGGGTGGTCGAACTCCTCGGCCGACGCGTATCTCGGGGCGGGCGACCCGCTGGATCAAGGCTTCGCGCCGCTCCAGGGCAACCTCGATGAGCTGCCTCCGGTCGTCATGCACGTCGGGACGGACGAGGTGCTCTATCCGCAGATCACCGCGTTCGCGGACAAGCTGCGCCTGTCCGGCGTCGAACTCGAGTACATCGAGTACAAGAAGCTCTGGCACGTGGCGCATCTGCAGGCGTCGATCCTGCGGGAAGCAGCCGAAGCCGTCCAGCACATGGGTGCGTACCTGGGCCGCAAGCTCAGAGCAGAGCAGAAGTCCGACGTGTCAGAGGCTGTGCTCGCCGAGCCAGCGGCCGGCGACATCGCCTGACGCAGCACCGCCGCGGACCTCGCCGATCATGTCGGCGAGGTCCGCTGTCGTCAGCTCCCCCGCCACCACCGAGAACGACTTCACCGCACTCTCGTCCAGCACACCGGTGCGGTACAGCGGAACGACGTTCTGCGCTGGATACACATGATCGTCGTCGGGCAGAGTCGTCAAATCCTTGGCCAGCGGACCGAACGACGCCGTCCGAATCGCGAGAGCATCCACCGCACCGGAATTCAGGTCGTCGACGGCGAACTGCGCATCCGGGTAGACCATGAAATCGGTGACACTTGCCCCGGTGAAACTGGGACTGCCCACACCCTCCATCCTCACGTCCATCGGATCGACCTCCCCCTCGACCGTCCCGACTGTCACGTCGTCCCGACGAAGAAATTCTGTGACTGTCGTGCCCTCGTCCGAGGTCGCGTCTGGAGCGAGAGCAAGGGCCAATCGATCCTCGGCGGTTGCGTAGTCTCCCACCGACAGTCCGGCGGGCAGCGATCGGTTCAGTTCGGTGAACACGTCCTCTGCTTCGGTTGCCCCGGCCAGGGCGTCGAAGGTGCGCAACAGGTCCCCGGTCAGGTCGGGGATCATCGATACCTCGCCGCGGTCCAGCGCCGCGAGGTACGCCGTCCGATCCCCCAGGTTCTCGGCGACGGAGACCTCGGCTCCCGTCGACCGGAGTCCTCCTGCGTAGATCTGTGCGAGCAACCGGGAGAGGTCGGAATTCCCGGCTCCGACGACGACGGGCATGTGCCCGGGTTCGGCCCGGTCGGCCGCACTGCACCCACCGACGGAACCTGCAATAGTGACCGCGAGGGCCGCTGCCAGAATCGACGAACGCACTCTCATTTTCTCCTGTTCACTGCCCGTGGGGTTTACCGATCCCGACCGCGGGGCACAGATGCGAACGAGAGGGTAGTCGAACCAACCTTA
The DNA here is from genome assembly GCF_001894785.1 of Rhodococcoides fascians NBRC 12155 = LMG 3623. Classification (GTDB taxonomy): domain Bacteria; phylum Actinomycetota; class Actinomycetes; order Mycobacteriales; family Mycobacteriaceae; genus Rhodococcoides; species Rhodococcoides fascians. The sequence goes on along the minus strand of NZ_BCWW01000016.1, from coordinate 43,528 downwards.
TGGGCACGGCGACGTCGACTACCATCCCGAGCAGCCCGAGTCCTGGTTCGGCGGTGTCCCCGGTGATCGGGCGGCACCCGTCGGAGTTGGGGCTTCGTCTGTGCCCGAACCGATGGAAGGACACCATGACCACCTCCCGAATCACGCGCGCGTTCTCCGCCCCGAAGGCAGTGGCGGCCGTTGCCGCGCTCGCCCTGTCGGTCACCGCACTGACCGCCTGCGGCGGAAATTCGGATCCGCTCTCGAGCGGAGGCGGCGAGAGCAACGACGATACGAACTCGATCATCGTCGGCTCGGCCAACTTCCCGGAGTCCGAGACCGTCGCGAATATCTACGCAGAAGCATTGCGCGCCAACGGTTTCGAGGTGAGCACCAAGCTGAACATCGGTAGCCGCGAGGCGTACATTCCCGCCGTCCGCGACGGCTCGATCGACCTGATTCCCGATTACACGGGCAACCTGCTCCAGTACTTGGACGAATCTGCCACGGCCACCTCGTCCGAGGACGTGCTGGCGGCACTGCCCGCTGCACTCGGCGACGACCTCTCGGTGACGGCCCAGGCACCCGGCGAGGACAAGGATGCCGTCGTCGTCACCCGCGCGACCGCAACCGAGCGGAATCTGAAGACCGTCGGCGATCTCGCACCGTTCTCCTCGGAGGTGACGTTCGCAGGCACGCCGGAATTCCAGGAGCGCGTCGGCGGACTGCCGGGCCTGAAGGCGAAGTACGGCCTGGACATCTCCCCCGGAAACTACGTGCCCATCTCCGACGGCGGCGGACCGGCCACGGTCGAGGCACTCGTGTCGGGCCAGGTCGTCGCGGCGGACATCTTCACCACCTCGCCTGCCATCGCGCAGAACGATCTCGTGGTTCTCGAAGACCCGGAGAACAATTTCGCCGCTCAGAACGTCATCCCGGTGCTGCGGACGTCCAAGCAGTCCGACAAGCTCACTCAGGTTCTCGACGCCGTCTCGGCGCAGATCACCACCGAAGAGCTCATAGCACTGAACACGTCGGTGTCCGGCGACCAGAAGGTCGAACCGGCTGCGGCGGCAACGGCGTGGGTCAAGGACAAGGGTCTGGACCAGCCGGTCAGCTGATGATCACCTTCGAGAACATCACCAAGACGTACCCGGACGGCACCACGGCAGTCGACTCGTTGGACCTGGTGATCCAGCCACATTCGTTCACCGTGTTCGTGGGGCCGTCCGGCTGCGGCAAGACGACGTCGATGCGGATGATCAACCGGATGATCGCGCCCACCTCGGGTGTCATCACGGTCGACGGCCGCAACATCGCCGACACCGACGCGGTGAAGCTGCGCCGAGGAATCGGTTACGTCATCCAGAGTGCCGGGCTGCTGCCCCACCGTTCCGTCGTCGACAATGTTGCGACGGTTCCGGTGTTGAACGGTCAGTCCCGGCGCGCGGCCCGCAAGGCGGCGCTCGAGGTACTGGAACGAGTGGGCCTGGATCCGGCTCTCGCGTCCCGCTACCCGGCACAGCTGTCCGGCGGGCAGCAACAGCGCGTCGGGGTGGCCCGCGCGCTCGCCGCGGACCCACCGATTCTGTTGATGGACGAACCCTTCAGCGCCGTCGATCCGGTGGTGCGTGAGGATCTGCAGACCGAGATGCTCAGGCTGCAGGCCGATCTGAAGAAGACGATCGTGTTCGTCACGCACGACATCGACGAGGCCGTGCGGCTGGGCGACCACATCGCAGTCTTCGGACCGCAGGGTCGTCTGCAGCAATACGACAAGCCCGAGACCGTGCTCGCGGCACCGGCGACGTCGTTCGTGGCGTCGTTCGTCGGCCGCGACCGCGGCTACCGCGGCCTGTCTTTCCGCTCCGCGCAGTCGGTGACGATGCATCCGATCCATACCGCGACCGAGGACGAGATGAGCACCCTGCGACTCGACCAAGGGCAGTGGGTTCTGGTCGTGGACTCCCAGCGTCGTCCCCTCGGCTGGATCGACGCCACCGGCGTCGAGAAAGTACGCGGCGGCGGCAGCCTGGACGAGAGCACCGCGGCCGGTGGGTCGCTGTTCCTCGAGGGCGGCGATCTACGGCAGGCGCTCGACTCGGCGATCTCGTCTCCGTCGGGAATCGGCGTCGCCGTCGATTCGACCGGTGCCGCCGTGGGTAGCGTCGACGGTGCGGAGATTCTCGAAAACCTGGCCGTACAGCGCAAGTCGGAGGACGAGGAGCGCAATCGCCACCACTTCGGCGCGGCCGGGAACGACGCACAGTGACCTGGCTGTTCGACAACTTCGGCGTCGTACTGGGGTACACGAAGACACATCTGTATCTTTCGCTCGTGCCTCTACTCATCGGCCTGCTCATCGCCGTTCCGGTCGGCACTCTGATTCGCAACACGCGGTGGGTCCGCCGAATCACGTTGACGGTGGCCAGCATTGCGTTCACGTTGCCGTCCCTGGCACTGTTCGTCACCATTCCTGCGGTCGTGGGACTGCCTGTGCTCGATCCGCTGAACGTGGTGATCGCACTGACGGTGTACTCCACGGCCCTGCTCGTTCGCGCGGTTCCGGAGGCACTCGATTCGGTTCCGTTCGCCGTCGTCGATTCGGCTCAGGCCATGGGCTTTTCGTCGTTACGCCGGGCGGTGACCGTCGAGCTACCCCTGTCCTTGCCGGTGCTCATCGCCAATATTCGAGTTGTCACGGTCACCAACATCTCGTTGGTCTCGGTGGGTTCGGTGATCGGTATCGGTGGTCTCGGCCAGCTGTTCACCCAGGGCTACCAACGTGACTATCCCGATCAGATCTTCGCCGGCATCATCTCGATCGTGTTCTTGGCGTTGATCTTCGACGCCGCCCTGTACCTGGTGGGCCGTCGACTCACGCCCTGGACCCGGCAGGGCAGCTCGTCGACGAGGAAGGCGCGCGCATGAATCTGTTCTCCGAAGCGTTCTCGTACATCCTCGACGGTGCCAACTGGGCCGGGCCGACGGGAATCGGTGCTCGACTGCTCGAGCACATGTGGTATTCGCTGTTGGCCGTTGTGCTTTCGGCCGCTGTCGCGATTCCCATCGGACTGATCATCGGTCACCTGCGCCGCGGCGAAGCGGTGGTCGTCGGACTGGTCAACGCTCTGCGCTCACTGCCGACTCTGGGTGTGTTGGTGTTCCTGGTCCTGGTGATCGGGTTGGGTCTGATCCCGCCGATCATCGCGCTGGTCCTGCTCGGGATACCACCGCTGCTGGCGGGCACCTACTCGGGAATAGCCAACGTCGATGCTCACGTGGTCGACGCCGCCCGGGCAATGGGAATGACCGAATCACAGGTGCTGCTGCGGGTAGAGATCCCCAATGCACTGCCACTGATCCTCGGCGGACTACGGAACACCACCCTGCAGATCATCGCGACCGCGACCGTTGCGGCGTACGTCAACCTGGGCGGGCTGGGTCGCTACATCTTCGACGGTCTCGCGCTCTACGACTACGGCCGGGTTCTGGTGGGGGCGATCCTCGTCGCGCTGCTCACACTCGTCGTCGACGGCCTTCTCGCCCTAGCGGTGTGGACGTCGGTGCCGGGAACCGGTCGCCTCCGGCGCATGCCGACCGGACTGGCAAAAGTCTGACGACGACTCACGCAAACTAAAAGCACCCCGACCCACCGGCCCGGATAGGGCGGGGTTCGGGGTGCTTTTTCTGTTTTCCTACGCGACGCCCTCGGCTCGCGCTGCTGCCGCAACTGCGTCCGCAACGGCCGGGGCGACGCGAGGATCGAGCGGGCTCGGGACGATTCTGTCCGCGGCCAACTCGTCGCCGAGAACCGAGAGGATTGCCTCGGCAGCGGCGAGCTTCATGCCTTCGGTGATGCGGCGTGCGCCGGCGTCGAGCGCGCCCTTGAACACACCGGGGAAGGCCAGAACGTTGTTGATCTGATTGGGGAAATCGCTGCGTCCGGTCGCGACGATGGCCGCGTACTTCCTGGCCACCTCGGGGTGGATCTCCGGATCCGGGTTCGAGAGCGCGAACACGATGGACTCGGGGGCCATCGAGGCGATGACGTTCTCGTCCACCTTGCCTGCGGACAGTCCGAGGAACACGTCGGCTCCGGCCAGCGCATCGCCCGGTCCCCCGCTCAGTCCACGAGGGTTGGTTCGCGCAGCGAGGTCGACCTTGACGCCGGTGAGGTCACCGCGATCGGCCGAGACGACGCCCTTGGAGTCGAGGACCACGACGTCGGAGATGCCGGCGGCGAGCAGCATGTTCGCGCACGCAACGCCTGCAGCGCCTGCGCCCGAGACGACCACTCGGAGCCCGGCCAGGTCCCGGCCCTGTACCCGTGCAGCACCCGTCAGCGCCGCAAGGACGACGATGGCCGTGCCGTGTTGGTCGTCGTGCATCACGGGGCAGTCCAGTGCCTCGACGACGCGTCGTTCCACCTCGAAACACCGCGGGGCGGAGATGTCTTCGAGGTTGACGGCTCCGAAACTGTGTCGCATCCGCACGATCGTCTCGACGATCTCGTCGACATCGTGGGTATCGAGCACGATCGGGATGGAATCGAGGCCGGCGAACTTCTTGAACAGCGCCGCCTTGCCCTCCATCACCGGCAACGACGCGCGCGGACCGATATCGCCCAGGCCGAGCACCGCGGAACCGTCGGAGATGACGGCGACCAGCCGGTCGGTCCAGGTGTAGCGCTTGGCCAGCGCCGGGTCGGCGGCGATGGCACGGCTGACCTGGGCCACTCCCGGGGTGTACGCGATCGAGAGATCGCGCTGGGTCTCGAGCGGCGCGGCCAACTGGACCGAAAGCTTGCCGCCGAGATGCCCGGCGAAGATCTCGTCGTCGGTGATCGCGGCCGCAACTGCCGATGGTGTTCCTGTGGTGTCTTCGACTGCCGTCACGGTGAAAGCTCCTCGCACTGTCGGCCTCGACGAGGCAACACGTGTCTACGAAGTGATTGATGCTCGAAAGGGTCGCGGACTACCGGAGGGCGCCAGTACTGGCTGCCGACTGCCGAAAAGCGCGTCTCGCACGTGCGGCGGGTGTGCCTGCACAGTCAACGATGGGCTGTAGCCGCATCGCTGTAACGGCCCAAGTGTGCCATACCGCCCACCGACCTGACCACAGAGTCAGAAACCAGCGTGAACTACTGCCACCATTGGGTCCACAGGACGAGACCGGTGACCACGAAGACCACGATCGCTCCGAGGAATGCGGTGAATCCGCGTCGGTGATCGGCGATCCGCTGCGCTGCGATGGCGACGACAGCGGCAACGATGTGCACGGTGACCGACAGCGCGCCCGGTCCCGGGTAGCCGCGGGACTGACCGAGATATTGGGTGACGCCGACGCCGATCGCCAGCACCAGCAGTCCGGCGGTGACGATGCCGCTGAGCCCGCGCAGGAAGCGCAGTCCGGCGCCCGCTCCGGCCCCGCTCATGCTCCGGCCACGAATCCGCGGACGGAGTCCGCGATCAACTGCACTGCGATGGCGGCGAGCAACAGGCCTGCGATGCGCGCCAGCAGCGAAATGCCGCCTTCGCCGAGCAGCCGGATGAGGACGGTGGAGAATCGTAGAATCACGAAGAACAGGACGTGAATCGTGATGATGCCCAAGGCAATTGCGAGCAACGAGCTCGCGTTGCCGTCGGCCTGACTGACGTAGACGATCACCGCGGCGATGGCTCCGGGGCCCGCCATCAACGGCGTTCCCAGCGGCACGAGTGCGACGTTGACGTCCTCGGCCGCCGCGTCGCCGCCCGCGCCCTTACCGGTGAGCAACGACAGCGCGATGAGCAGGAGCAGAAGTCCACCCGCGCCCTGCAGTGCCGGAATGCCGATGTGCAGGTAGCTCAGAATGGCCTGGCCGCCGATCGCGAACACCGAGATGACGGTGAGCGAGACCGCGGGTGCCTGCCATGCGGCCTTGTTGCGCACTTCCTTGCTCTTGCGTCCCACCAGGGACAAGAACACCGGAATCGCGCCCGGTGGATCCATGATCACGAACAGCGTGATCAGAACCGTCAGGTACAGCGTCACGTCGAAGTTCATGACCGGGCCGCCGCGATCAGTCGGTCGTACTGCTCCGGGTCGGTGGTGTACTCGCCCAGCTTCACGGTCTTGTTGGTGCCGTGATAATCCGAGGACCCGGTGACGATGAGGTCCAACTCCGCGGCCAACTCGGCCATCACCACGGTGTCCTCCGGCGAGTGGTCCATGTGGTGGACTTCCACACCGCCGAGCCCGAGCGGGGTGAGTTCTCGGATGTGGTCCAGATCCAGGATGCGTCCGCGCTTGCGGGCCCGGGCATGCGCGAGCACGCTGACGCCGCCTGCGGCGGCGATCATCTCGACGGCGACGTCGAGTGGAGTGTCGACCTTGCCCACGTAATACTTGCCACCCGTTGCCAGCGGACCGGCGAACGCCGCGTCCATGTCCGAGACGTAGCCGGCCTCGATCAGAGCCTGGCCCAAATGGGGACGACCGGCGGCCTCCCCGGCCGAGGCGAGAACCGCGTCGGGATCGATGGGTAGGCCGTCCGCGGCCATGTTCTCGGCGATGGCCCGCAGCCGGGTCACCCGCTCACCGCGCAGTCGTGCACGCTCGGCGGCGAATGCCTCGTTCTCGGGGTCGAACAGGTACGCCAGCAGGTGCACCGGGACGGGCGTGCCGTCCTCCCCACGACCGGTGCACGACAGTTCCATGCCGCGCACGAGCGTCAGGCCGGCGGGCGATGCGGCAGCGGCCTCGTCCCATCCCGCCGTGGTGTCGTGATCGGTGAGCGCCACCACCGACAGGCCCGCTGCCGACGCAGCGCGAACCAGCTCGGCCGGGCTGTCGGTACCGTCGGACGCTGTCGAGTGGGTGTGGAGATCGATGAGCACCAGAACAGTGTCCCAGGCGTACCGCCGTGATGTTCCGGGCCCACTGTTCTGTCGTTTTCCTGGCGTACGATTGCCCGCCATGCCGTCCCTTCCACCGCGTCCCTCACTGCCCTCGCTGCACCGACGAGGAAACAAGGCCGTTCCCGATTCGAGTCCACGAATACCGGTGCCGACGGCGCGCGCCATCGTCGACTGCGCTGTCTACGTCGACGGCTCCCGGCTACCCGGCCGGTTCACTCACACTTCCGCGATCGCCGAAGTACGAGCCCGCGGCGAGGGGTTCGTCTGGGTGGGCCTGCATGCGCCGGACGACCGTCAGATGAACGCGATCGCTCAGTGTTACGACCTGCACGAGTTGATGGTCGAGGACACCGTGCACGCGCATCAGCGGCCCAAGCTGGAGCGATACGACGACGTCGCATTCCTCGTCCTGCGCACAGTCAAGTACGTCGAACACGAGTCGGTGACGACGGCGAACGAGATCGTCGAGAGCGGCGAGATCATGGTGATGGTCGGTCGAGATTTCGTCATCACCGTCCGACACGGCGAACACTCCGGATTGGCCGGCGTGCGCCAGCGCCTCGAGGACAATCCGGAGCAGCTCGCACTCGGCCCGTCGGCGGTGCTGCACGCGGTTGCCGACCACGTCGTCGACGAGTACCTGGCCGTCACCGACTCGATCGAGAGGGACGTCGACGGCATGGAGGAGGAGGTGTTCTCTCCGCATCATCACGTGCCGATCGAGAACATCTATCTGCTCAAGCGGGAGGTCGTGGAACTGCGCCGGTCGGTGACCCCACTGTCGACGCCTCTCGCACGGCTGGTCCAGGAGCCCAGTGTTCCGAAATCCGTCCGGCGGTACCTGCGCGACGTGCAGGACCATCACACCACTGTCGCCGAACGTATCTCCGAATACGACGAGGTACTCAGCTCGCTCGTCGACGCCGCCCTGGCTCGGGTGACGATGCAGCAGAACCTCGACATGCGCAAGATCTCGTCCTGGGTGGCGATCGCGGCGGTGCCGACCATGGTGGCCGGCATCTACGGCATGAACTTCGACAACATGCCCGAGCTGCACTGGACCTATGGGTATCACACGATCGTCGCGATCGTCGCCTGCGTGTGCGTCGGTCTGTGGCGAACGTTCCACAAGAACAACTGGCTGTAGATCCTGCGCCGGAGATCTACAGCCAGGGACGAACTCCGACAGAAGCGGGTAGCCACCGGAAGTCGACACCCTGTGCGCAGGAGCGCCCGATCAGAGGCTGGCTGCGGACCGGTTGGGGTCTCGAACGTCGATCCCCGCTTCCTTCCAGGCCTCGCGCAACGCATCCGCCCCGCGTAACCGCACCCAGGCGGCCTCGGTTCCGGTCAACGGCACCGCGGCGAAGAAATGAACCGGATCGAAAGGCTCCGGCAGCGGCAGGTCCGCAATGTCGCTCGGCCCGAGCAGCACGGCCGTGAACGGCGCGTTGGTCCACAGCGGCTCACCGAGATCGAGCAGGGCGTCCTCCACCAGCACGACGCCCTCCACCGCAGGCGAGGCCGCGAGCACGGCCAAGCTCTTGTGGACGCCCGACGCCACGCCTGCGCCACCGCGAAGGGTCAGTACCAGTTCGGCGCGAGGGCCACGGGACGGATCGGCGACCATGTCGTTCGGGTCTGCCATGGGATGACGCGAGCAGCCGAGGCTGACGTACCGCACCACCTCGGAGTCCGCTCCGAATCGCAGCACGTCCAGTGACTCCAGGCCGAGGAACGTCACGGACGCGGACGACGGGTTGTCGTCGCCGATCTCGGTCACCAGGTGTGCGCGTACCGCGGTAATGACACTCTCGCTCACGAGACCCATCCAACACCACCGGTGCCCGAGAAGTCCGTTCGGAGGTGCCACCGCGGACGAGGTGGGTACCGTCGTACCCGTGGTATCCGTTCTCGCTGTGTCCGACGAAACGATCGAATCTCTGTGGAGTCCGCAGGTGAAGTCGCTCGGCGTCGATCTGATTCTCGGCGCGGGCGACCTTCCGTTCGATTACCTCGAGTATCTGACCGATGCGTTGAACGCTCCGTGCGTGTTCGTGCCCGGCAATCACGACGCGGACCTGACGGGTTATTCGGCCGGGAAGGCCGGCTGGATGCGCGCCGGGCTGCCTGCCACCTGGCCGGGGCCGGTGGGTGCGATCAACGTCGACCGGCGGATCGTGTCCGCTGCCGGTCTGCGTATCGCCGGTCTCGGCGGGTCGATCCGCTACAACGGCGGACCCAATCAATGGACGCAACGTCAGCAGCGCAGACGCTCACGCACCCTCACTCGAACATTCGCGTGGAATCGCAACGTCCGCAAGGACGTACGGCCGGTGGACATTCTGCTCACTCACAGCCCACCCCTCGGAGTCGGCGACGACACCGACCCGGCACACGTCGGCTTCGACTGCCTGGACGAGGTGACGCGTCGGCTCTCCCCACAGTTGTTGTTGCACGGCCACATTCATCCACACGGCCACACCCCGGACGATCTGGCCCTGCACGGGGCGGCGGTGATCAACACCGTCGGATACACCCTGCTCGACGTCGAACCGGGTGGGCAGCGACAGCACGTCGAAGCACCGAGGATCGTGAGGCGCAGACATGGCACGTGACACCGGATTTCCGGCCGCCGACGCGGAGAACGACTTCACCCGCCAGCGTCGACGCGCCGACGTGGCGAGACTCGTCGGGTGGCTGCGGCGTCAACCCGACGACGTCAACACCATCCTGCCGTTCGACGAAGTGGTTGCTGCCCTCGGCAAGGTCGGTGAACGGCACCTGGGTCTGCAGGTCATTCGCGTCGAGACCATCGTCGGAAGTGTCGACCGCACCCGCGACTTCGACAGGTTCTTCAGGCCGACCTCGGCGCGGATCAGGGAACGCTGGCAGCGGTTGGCGGCGGCGCAGCGCCGCGGTGAAGCGATGCCGCCGATCCAGGTGTATCGCATCGGCGGCATGCACTTCGTCGTCGACGGGCATCACCGGGTGTCGATTGCGTTCGCGATGCATCGCACGACGATCGACGCCGTCGTCACCGAGATCATCACGCGTATCTCCCCCGAGGGCATCACCCGGCGCGGCGATCTGTTGATCAAGGATCATCGCCGCATCTTCCTGAGTCGGGTGCCCCTGGTGGGACGCGCACGCGAGGCGGTACAGGTCACCGACCCGTTCGATTACGCGCAGCTGAGCGAGTCGGTGGAGGCCTGGGGATTTCGGCTGATGCAAGAACTCGGGGAGTTCGTCGACCGCGGAACGGTCGCACGACGCTGGTTCGGTGAGGAGTACCTGCCGGTGGTCCGCATGGTCCGGGCGGCCGAGATTCTCGAGGACCGCACCGATGCCGAGGCCTATCTGTGGATGAGCCGTGAGCGCTATCGGTTGGTGCGCGAGCACGTCTGGAACGACGAGATCGTCAGTGAACTCCGGCAGAAGGCCCTGGGGAAGCCCAACCGGGCGCAGTAGCTCGTCCGAGGCACCTCGACTCACACTGGGGAAACCGGTACCCGATAATTAATTAGATGCGTTCAACAATTTAGTTCGATCGGTTCGTATTTTCGGTTGTCATAGGTAACGAGGTAGCTCTTCCATGTCCACCCGCCGCACGCTGCTGCCAGGACTCTGTTTCATCGTCATGACCCTCGCCGTCCTGCAGACGATGGTCGTTCCCATCGTGGGCACCATCGGCACCCAACTGGGCGTCAGCACCACCGCTGCCGGGTGGGTACTGACGGCGAATCTGTTGGCCGCGGTCATCGCCACTCCCGTCATCGGCCGACTCGCCGACCTGCACGGCAAACGCCCCGTGCTCATCGGCGTCCTGACCGTCGTGCTGGCCGGGTCGATGCTGGCAGCTTTGACCGATTCACTGACCTGGCTGCTGGTGGGCCGCATTCTGCAGGGCGTCTCGTACGCCCTGTTCCCCATCGCCCTGGCGGTGTTGCGCGACGAGATGCCACCGCGCGCACTCGTCGGCTCGATGTCGATCCTGTCCGGCACTCTCGGCGTGGGCGGCGGATTCGGATTGGTGCTGACGGGGCTGCTCACGGCCAACGGTGCCGACTACCACCGCGTCTTCTGGCTCACCGTCGCCATCGTCGTGGTTGCACTCGGCATCGCGTGGTTCGGTGTCCCGGCCCGACCGCGTAGCGGCAGCGGGTCGGTCGACTGGTGGGGTGCCGTGCTTCTGGCGGGCACACTCCTGCTGCTGTTCCTGGCCCTCACCCAGGGCCGCACGTGGGGCTGGGGTTCGGTGGCCACCATCGGATGCGCTGTCGCGGGCGTGCTGCTGGGAACAGTCTGGTGGATCTTCGAGAAACGCATCGATGCCCCGCTCGTCGCACCCCGCATGCTCACTCACGGGCCCCTGCTGGCCACCAACGTCGCCACCCTGTTCGTCGGCGTCGGAATGTTCGCCAACTTCCTGGCCTGCTCCTACTTCGTGCAGACCCCACGTGCCGTCGCCGGCTACGGATTCACCGCCAACGTTCTCGAAGCGAGTGTCGTGTACCTGCTGCCCGGTGCAGCGGTAGGAGTGGTGGCCGCGGTGATCAGCGGTCGCCTCATCGGATCGTTCGGGCCGCGCCGAGTCCTCGTCGGCGGTGCGGTGATCGGCGTTCTCGGATTTGCGTTCGTCGCGGTGGCCCATGATCACACCTGGCAGCTCATCACCGCGGGCATCGTCATCAACACGTTCGTCAGCCTCGCGTTCGCGGCCCTGCCCAACCTGCTCATGGCCGAGGTCAGCGCGGCGGACACCGGCGTGGCCAACAGCGTCAACTCGATCGTGCGCACCGTCGGCACGTCGATCGCGAGTGCGTCATTGTCCACCGTGCTTGCGATGTTCACCATCGACGGCACAAACGTGGCCCGCGAGAGCGCGTACACCGCAGCCTTCGTCGCCGGTGCCGTGGCCTGCGCCGTCGTCGCTGCGGCAGCCCTGGCCATCAGAAGCACCCCGGCAGCGCGGCAATCGGTGCGGGTTGCCGAGTCCGAACCGAACACCACGTCGAACGTGCCACTGTAGAGCCTGCGGCATGTGAGTGGAACTTCGTAGTGGGCTACGAAGTTCCGCTCACATGCGGCGCAGCCGCTCAGATTGTCAGGTTCGCACCCGACGCCTGGTCGAACACCGAGATCTTGCCCGGGTCGAACCACAGTTCCACCTGACCACCCTCGGCGGCCTTGGATTCGGCTGCCAGACGCGCAACCACCTGTGCGCCACCGAGATCAGCGATACCGGCATCGGCGGCCAGCTCCTGGAGTTCGCTGGACTCGACCTTGGCACCCTTCAGCGTGAAGTAGACGTACTTGTCGCTGCCCATGGACTCGAGCACGTCGACGGTTGCGGTGAAGGTGGCACCGCTCATCTTCTGGTAGCCGTCGATCAGTGCCGCGTCCTCGAAGTGCTCGGGACGGATACCGACGACCACCTCGCGGCCCGGGTTCTTGGCCTTGATCGCGTCCATTCGCTCGAGCGGGATCTCGATGTCGCCGAGGGCCGTGGACACTCCGTTCGAGGTGAGCTGTCCCGGAACGAAATTCATCGAGGGCGATCCGATGAAGCCGCCCACGAACAGGTTTCGCGGCTTGTCGTAGAGCTCCTGCGGAGAACCGATCTGCTGCACGAGCCCGCCGCGCAACACCACGACGCGGTCGCCGAGGGTCATGGCCTCGGTCTGATCGTGCGTGACGTAGACGGTGGTGGTGCCCAGGCGCTTCTGCAGCCGCGAGATCTCGGCGCGCGTCTGGACTCGCAGCTTGGCGTCGAGGTTGGACAGCGGCTCGTCCATCAGGAAGGCCTTGGGGGTGCGAACGATGGCGCGTCCCATCGCAACTCGCTGTCGCTGACCACCGGAGAGGTTGGCGGGCTTCCGGTCGAGGTGCTGACTGAGATCGAGGATCTTGGCAGCCTCTTCGACCTTGTCGTTGATCTCGGTCTTGGAGAGCTTGGCGAGCGTCAGCGGGAACGCGATGTTCTGCCGGACCGTCATGTGCGGGTACAGCGCGTAGGACTGGAACACCATCGCGATGTCGCGATCCTTCGGTGCCTTCTCGTTGACGCGCTCCCCCGCGATCCGCAGCTCACCCGACGAGATGTCCTCCAGCCCGGCGATCATGTTGAGCGTGGTGGACTTTCCGCAGCCGGACGGTCCGACGAGGATGATGAATTCGCCGTCGGCGATGGTGATGTCGACGTCGCTGACGGCAGCGGCGCCGTCCGGGTAGAGCTTGGTGACTTTGTCGAGAACGATTTCGGCCATGACGGTTATCCCTTCACTGCGCCGGACGTCAAGCCCGCCACGATACGTCGTTGGAAGAAGAGCACGAAAATGATGATCGGGATCGTGATGACGACGGCGGCTGCCGCGATCGATCCCGTGGGCTCCTCGAACTGAGAGCTACCGGTGAACTGCGAGATGGCCGCCGGGACGGTGACCGAACGTTCCGTCGCCGTCAGCGAGATGGCGAGCAGGAGGTCGTTCCAGGCGAAGATGAAGACCAGGATCGACGCGGTGACGATGCCCGGTGCTGCCAGCGGGGCGATGACCTTGCGGAAAGCCTGTGCAGGCGTTGCTCCGTCCATCTTCGCTGCCTTTTCGAGCTCCCACGGAATCTCGCGGAAGAAGGCCGAGAGCGTGTAGATCGCCAACGGCAACGCGAAGGTGATGTACGGAATGATCAGGCCCGGCCAGGTGTCGAACAGCCCGAGCGAGCGCGAGATGTCGAACAGCGGTGTCACCAGCGAGATCTGGGGGAACATCGCGATGAGCAGAGCCGCACCGACCAGGAGCTTCTTGCCCGGAAAGTCCAGCCGGGCAACGGCATACGCGGCCATGGTGCCGATCACGACGGCGATCACCGTGGTGATCAACCCGATTCCGATGGAGTTCACCAGCGCCGAGGTGAACTGGTTGGTGGAGAAGATGCCCTTGTAGTTCTCCAGGGTGAACGACTGCGGGATGAACTTTCCGTCGGCGATCGTGGCCGTCGATTTGAACGACAGGCTGATGATCCACGCCAACGGAACGAGCGCGTAGAGGAGGACGAGGACGTTGACTACCGTCCAACCGACCTTCTTGCGAGGCGTAACAGTGGTCATTACTTGCGGCCTCCGTCGTCGGATCCCGGTGCCGAGGCACCGAACAGCTTGATGAACACGAACGCGATGATCGCGACGCAGAAGAAGATCAGGATGCTGATCGCCGACCCGAGTCCGAGGTTGAACGCGCCGAACAGGTTGTTGTAACCGAGAATCGACACCGATCCTGTCTCGTTGCTCCCTCGGGTAAGGACGTAGATGTTGTCGAAGATGCGGAACGCGTCGAGCGTGCGGAAGAGCACCGCGACGAGAATTGCCGGCTTCATCAACGGAATGGTGATCCGCATCAGCCGCGTCCAACCACCCGCTCCGTCCACCTCGGCGGCCTTGAGCAGATCGTCGGGCACCAGAGCCAGGCCTGCCAGCAGCAGCAGAGCCATGAACGGGGTCGTCTTCCACACCTCGGCCAGAACCACGATCGCGAGCGACGGGAACTGCTCGGTGAGTGGCGCGCTGCCGTCGGGCAACAGGTTGGCGAGATAACCGGTGCCCGGGGTCCAGGCGTAGTACCAGCTGTACGCGGCGGCGACGGTCACGATGCCGTACGGAATGAGCACCACGGTGCGGACGAGTCCGCGGCCGAAGATGGTGCGGTGCATGACCAGAGCCACTGCCAGACCGAGGATGAACTCGATGATCACCGAGATGATCGTGATGCCGGCGGTGACGCCGAATGCCGTCCACCAGTAGCCGTCGGACAGCACGGTCACGTAGTTGGAGATGCCGACGAATTGGCGATCCTCGGGGAACGCGAGGTTGTACTTCTGCAGACTGAGCCAGAAGGCGTAGACGATCGGGTAGCCGGTGACCGCGAGCATCAGGATCGCCGCGGGTGCGACGAGGAGCAATCCCAGGCGTCGTTCGGCTTTCTTACCGTCGGAGATGTTCTTCAGAGCCGCCTGCCGATCGGCGGGCTGCGGCTGCGATTGGGTGGGATCGCTCATGGAATCAACCCTTCGGAATTGACGGCCTTGCTGACCAGTTCTGCGAGCTTGTCCACGTCGGCAACCGGATCGATGTTCTGCGGCGGGTTGAGGGCATCGGTCAACAGAATCGAAATGCTCTGGTAGGCAGGCGAAACGGGCCGCACTGCCGCGGACTCGATGGAACCGAGCACCCCTTCCCATGCGGGATAGACGGCCTGGAACTCCGGATCGGAGTACAGCGACTTCAGCACCGGGGGCACGCCGCCGTTGACGGCGTTGTTGCGCTGATTCTCCTGGTTGGTGAGGCACTCGACGGCTTCCCAGGCGAGGTCCTCGTGCTGAGTGGTCTTCGCGACGCCGATGTTGAAGCCGCCGATGGTGACCTTGGCGGGCTCCCCCGCGTTCACCTCGGGGTACGGAGCACTGCGGAAGACCTCGGCGATGCGTGCATCCTGCTGATCGGCAGGCACATTCGCCAGATCGAGGAACGACACTGCCCCGGCGACGGCGTTCTCCTTCAGGCCGGGTAGCACGAACGGGTAGTTGACCTGGAAGGCCATCCGTCCCGACTCCATGCCTAGTCGAGCTGTCGCCTCGTCGCTCTGCGAGACCGATGGATCGCGGCCGTCGGCCGTGGCCACCCGCTTGATGATCTCGAGGGCCTTCTCGGTGGCGGCGCGGTGCTCGGGAGTGTCGTTGAGGGTCACCGTCGTTCCGTCTTCGGCGACCACCGACCCACCCGCGCTCTCGAGCAGCGAATTGAACCAGACCATGAAGCCCTCGTACTGCTTGGCCTGCACACCGATCTGAGCGGGCTTACCGGCGGCCGCGTTGGCCTCGGCCACGTCGATCAGCTGATCCCACGTCTGCGGCGGGGTGCCGCCCGGCACCTCGTCGGGCCGGTACCAGAGCAACTGGGTGTTGGAGTTGAGCGGAACGGCGTAGAGCTGGTCCTGCCATTCCGCGGTGGCGAGCGGGCCTTCCAGGGTGGACCCGTCGCGCAGCTTCGCCGAGAGGTCGTCCGGGACGGGCAATGCCCATCCGGCCTCGGCGAATTCGGCGGTCCAGACGACGTCGAGCGTCATCAGATCCAACGTCTTGTCGTTTCCGGCGAGACGCCTCGCGAGCTGCAGGCGCTGATCGTTGGCACTCTTGGGCAGTGTTCGCTGCTCCACCCGATACCGGCCGTTGGAGGCGTCCGAACACACCTGTGCCGCAGCGGCGTACTGCTCTGCGCCGTCTGCGGCAGTGTAGAAACTCAGAACCGGAACCGAACTGTCCGACGAACCACACGCTGCGAGCAACGGACTCGTCACCAGAGCCGCTGCCGCCAACACCCCTATCCTCGTTGCTTTTCCACGCCTACGACCACGATGTCTCGGCACTGTCCCGCCTCCGTACGTTCGGTTACTCGCGCAGCCCTTGTGTCGGCACTGCCGTGCACGAGAGAAACGTAACCGAACTCACTGGCCTCGAGGGCGATTTGGGGCTATTCCGTTACCTGTCGGTTGCCTGGTCGTCCAACCGTTGTGATCAAATCGACAGTTTGGCGAGCAGGTCCCGTGCTTTCTCCGCCGTCCGAGGCTCGCAGATGACGTCGTAACGTCCGGCGACCAACTGCATGCTCGACGCGAAATCGCGCTGCCCCTTGGTGGCCGCGTACGGAATGGACGCCGAGATCAAACCGAAGATGATGCCGCCGCCGACGCCGATGAGCAGAGCTCCGAAGATGTTCTCGCTGAAGATGCCGAGGACCAGGCCGAGGAAAACCCCGAGCCACGCTCCCGAAACAATGCCTCCACCAATAACTTTGGGCCAGGTGAGGCGGCCGAGGACGCGTTCGACCTGCATCAGATCGACGCCGACGATGGTGACGTCCTGTACCGAGAATTCCTCGTCGGAGAGGAAATCGACGGCGCGCTGCGCCTCGGCGTAGGTGGGGTAGGAACCGATGGGCCAACCGGACGGCGGCGTCGGCAGTCCTTGCCCTGGGCGGCCCGGCTGTGAGAGGGGATTGGTCATGACTCCATTGTGCCCCGAAACGGACTTTTCCGGTCGCTTCTGCAGGCTCCGCTCCGGCACCGTCACACCCATTGTTCTGTCCGCGAACACTGCGTGGATCAGGAGGTGGGCGGCTCGAACGTCGTCGTGCGTGTCAGACCGGCCGCGCGGCCCTTCGCCGAGACGACCAGCGCCATCTTGCGGCTCGCCTCGTCGATCATCTCGTCGCCGAGCATCACCGCACCGCGAGCGCCGCCCGCCGCCGAGGTGTGGAACTCGTACGCGTCGAGAATCAGCTCGGCCTTGTCGTAATCGTCCTGTCGTGGCGCGAAGATCTCGTTGGCCGCCTCGATCTGCGTCGGATGCAGCACCCACTTGCCGTCGAACCCGAGGCCGGCCGTCCGTCCCGCGGCCCGGCGAAACGCATCGAGATCGCGTATCTGCAGGTACGGTCCGTCGATTGCCTGCAATCCGTGCGTCCGAGCCGCCAGCAGGATCGTCATCAGAATGTGGTGATAGGCGTCGCCGGTGTCGTATCCCACCGGCTGTTCCCCGACGACGAGGGTGCGCATGTTGACGCTCGCCATCAGGTCGGCCGGCCCGAACACCAACGTCTGCACCCGGGGGCTCGCGGTTGCGATCTCGTCGATGTTGCGCAGGCTGCGCGCGCTCTCGATCTGCGGTTCGATGCCGATGGCCCCGACGTCGAGACCGTGCTTCTTCTCGAGTTGCGTGAGAAGAAGATCCAATGCCTGCACGTGCGCCGCGCACTCGACCTTCGGCAACAGGATGGCGTCGAGATTTCCACCCGCCCCGGAGACGACGTCGATGACGTCTCCGTACGTCCACTGCGTCGTCCAGTCGTTCACGCGCACGACCTTGAGCTGATCGCCCCAACCGTCGGAGTTCAACGCGTCGACGATGCGTGCGCGGGCCTCGACCTTGGCGATCGGCGCGACGGCGTCCTCGAGATCGAGGAAGATCGCGTCGGCAGGCAAGCCCTTGGCCTTGGCGATCATCTTGTCCGAACTGCCCGGAACGGCCAGTACCGATCGACGCAATCCCGAAGCACCCATCGAAAGCACTACCCCTGTCTGATTCACCCGCTGTATTGCCCTGCCTCTAACCTTGCCATCATGGCAGCACTGAGCAAGGTATTCGCGGCCAGGCTCGCCGGCCTCGGCGTCCTGGGCCCCGACGGCGAATCGATCGGGCGAGTGCGCGACGTGGTGGTCTCCATGCGCGTGGGCAGGGCACAGCCGCGAGTCCTCGGACTCGTGGTCGAATTGGCAACGCGCCGAAGAATTTTCGTCCCAATGCTGCGAGTGACCAGCATCGAGCCCAACTCCGTTCAGCTCACCACCGGAAACGTCAGTCTGCGCCGATTCACTCAGCGCGCGAACGAGATTCTGGTGTTCGCGCAGATACTCGACTCCAAGGTGCGCGTCGACGATCCCGAGCTCGACGAGTTGCACGACACCGATTCCGTCGTCGTCGATCTCGGCATCGAGCTCACCCGAACTCGAGACTGGAAGGTCGCACGCGTGGCGGTGCGTAAGCAGCGCCAACGCCTTGCGCGACGCGGTGCCATCCACGTCGTCGACTGGCAGCACGTGCAGGGGCTCACGCAGAACGAACTGTCGATGCCCGACCAGGGTGTGGCGCAGCTGTTGATGCAGTTCGAGGACCTGCGCGCCGCCGACGTGGCGAATGCGATGCGCGAGCTGCCCGTCAAGCGCCGCATGGAAGTTGCGCGGGCGTTGGACGACGAGCGCCTCGCCGACGTCGTCCAGGAATTGCCCGACGACGATCAGGTGGAGCTGATGCACTACCTCGGAGTCGACCGCGGTGCCGACGTGCTCGAGGCCATGGACCCCGACGACGCCGCCGACCTCCTCGGCGAGCTACCCGAGACCGAAGCGGAATCGCTTCTGCGACTGATGGATCCAGAGGACTCCGCGCCGGTCCGCCGCCTGCTCGAACACTCCCCCGACACCGCCGGCGGTCTGATGACGCCCGAGCCCGTGATCCTCACCGCGTCGACGACGGTGGCCGAGGCCCTCGCTCGGGTACGCAACCCCGACCTGACGCCTGCGCTGGCCTCACTCGTGTTCGTGGTGCGGCCGCCGACCGCAACACCGACCGGCCCATATCTGGGCTGTGTTCACCTGCAGCAACTGTTGCGAGAACCCCCGGCGAGTCTGGTGGGCGGAGTCGTGGACAGCGCACTCCCGCGGCTGTCCCCCGAGGACAGCCTGACCGCGGTGACGCGGTACTTCGCGACGTACAACCTCGTCTGCGGCCCGGTGGTCGACGACGAGGACCACCTGGTCGGGGCCGTGACCGTGGACGACGTCCTCGATCACCTGCTGCCCGAGGACTGGCGAGATCAGGAAGTGGCCGGACAGTGAAAGAAACAGCACGCCAGAGAATGGACACGCCGCGCGGTTCGCGGCTGTTCAACGTCAACTTCGACTTCGATCTCGGTAAGTCGGGTGAGAAAGCCGCCAGGTTCCTGGGTACCGGACGCTATCTGGCGATTCAGACCGGCATCGTCATCGTCTGGATCTTCCTCAACGTCGTGGCCGTCAATCTGCAGTGGGACCCGTATCCCTTCATCCTGCTCAACCTCGCCTTCTCGACGCAGGCCGCGTACGCCGCGCCGTTGATCCTGCTCGCCCAGAATCGGCAGGACGACCGCGACCGCGTCTCTCTCGAAGAGGATCGGTCGCGGGCTCAGCAGACCAAGGCCGACACCGAGTTCCTCGCGCGGGAGCTCGCAGCTCTGCGTATCGCCGTCGGTGAAGTCGCCACCCGTGACTATCTGCGCCGCGAACTCGACGACATCAGGGCGTTGCTGGAACAAGCGACGGGTCAACCCGCCAACGCACCGAAGAAGGCGCGCAAGAAAGCGGCCGCGCGCCTGGCCGACGACGCGTCGGGCGAGACCGACCCGCAATAGACCGCGCACCGCTCCGCGCCTGGTAACGGCCCGATAACGGAACAGTCTCGAATCAGGTACCCTCGATCCCGGTCATCAGGTCGGGCCCCGGAGATCATCCGGGGAAATCAGGAGGTACAGCGCGCGTGGGTCGTCACAGAAAAGCATCGAATTCCAAGGTTCGACGGAACTCGGTGATTGCTCTGGCAGGCCTCGTCCCCGCAGGACTCGTCACGGCCGCGACCAGCGCCGGAGCCACCGAATACATCCCGTTCGTCACCGCCAAGACGGCCCCGGCCGCACAGGAATCGAACTCCGTGGTCGAGACCCCGCAGGCGATCGCCCAGGACCAGCAGGCGCAGCCGGTGGCTCAGGCCGAGCTGCCGACACCCGCCCCGGTCCCCGCGCCCGCCCCGGCTCCCGAGATCCCGCCCACACCCGAGCTGCCCACCAACCTTGCGGTCAGCCCGATCGCGATCCCGGTCGTCAACGTCTCTGCATACAAGAACGCCGAACGCATCCTGGCCCAGCAGCAGCCCGGCTGCGGCATCAGCTGGACCGTCATCGCCGGCATCGGCCGCGTCGAATCCACCCACGCCAACAACGGCAAGGTCGACGACTCGGGCGAACTGCACGAGCCCATTCTCGGACCGGTTCTCAACGGCACCCTCGCCGGCAATCAGGTGATTCGCGACACCGACGGCGGCGCGCTCGACGGCGACACCCAGTACGACCGCGCAGTCGGCCCGATGCAGTTCCTGCCCTCTACGTGGAACCTCTACCACGCCGACGGCAACGGCGACGGAGTCTCCGACCCACAGAACCTGTACGACGCGGCCCTGGCCACCGGCATGTACCTGTGCGACGACGGCACCAACGCCCGCGACCTGGCCTCGACCACCCGGGCAATCCTGCGCTACAACAATTCGATGGCCTACGTGGCGAACGTGCTCGCATGGTCGGCCGGTTACGCCACCGGCATCGTGCCCTCCTCGGACCAGCTGCCGCGGATTCACTGAATTCAACGCAGCACTAGATCGAGCTGCCCTGCTGTTCATCGGGACTCGGTGCACCGCATAGCATGAAGCAATGGCTGTACTGACCGAATCCGACGTTCGGACCGCGCTGACGAAGGTCATCGACCCCGAGATCCGTAAACCCATCACCGACCTCGGCATGGTCAAGAGCATCGACATCGCCCCCGACGGAGCCGTCGGCGTCGGCATCTACTTGACGACCTCCGGTTGCCCGATGAAGACCGAGATCAGCGATCGCGTGAAGAACGCCGTCGCCGACGTCGCCGGAGTCGGCACCGTGACGGTCGAACTCGACGTGATGAACGACGAGCAACGCACCGCACTGCGCAAGTCCCTGCGCGGCGATTCCGCCGAGCCGGTCATTCCCTTTGCGCAACCCGGATCGCTGACGCGCGTGTACGCGGTGGCGTCGGGCAAGGGCGGCGTGGGCAAGTCCAGCGTGACGGTCAACCTTGCCGCGTCCCTTTCCGCCCGCGGCCTGTCGGTGGGTGTGCTCGACGCCGACATCTACGGCCATTCCGTTCCCCGCATGCTCGGCAACGACGCGCGACCCACGCAGGTGGAGAAGATGATCATGCCGCCGCAGGCGCACGGCGTGAAGTTCATCTCGATCGCTCAGTTCACCGAGGGCAACACCCCGGTCGTCTGGCGCGGACCCATGCTGCACCGGGCCTTGCAGCAATTCCTCGCCGACGTGTTCTGGGGCGACCTGGACGTGCTCCTCCTCGATCTTCCGCCCGGCACCGGCGACGTGGCAATCTCTGTCGCACAACTGATTCCGAACGCAGAGATCCTCGTGGTCACCACCCCTCAGCAAGCCGCTGCCGAGGTCGCCGAGCGCGCCGGAGCGATCGCACTGCAGACGCGTCAGCGCGTCGCGGGCGTCGTGGAGAACATGTCTTGGCTCGAGCTGCCCGACGGTACCCGCATGGATATTTTCGGATCCGGTGGCGGACAGGACGTATCGGATCGCCTCACCAAGGCCGTGGGTGCAAAGGTGCCTCTGCTGGGCCAGATTCCGCTCGACACCGCCGTCCGCGAGGGCGGCGACGCCGGCACGCCGATTGTACTGAACGACCCGAATTCGCCTGCAGCACAAGCACTCGAGTCGGTCGCCGCAAAGCTTGCGGTACGCGAGCGCGGACTGGTGGGAATGTCGCTGGGAATCGACACGACCCGGAAACTGTAAGGCAGGCGCTTATACCCGACAAACGACGCGGGAGACAGGGTTGGAGCCTTATGATTTGCCTTCAATCCTACTGTCGATAGAGAGTGGCCTTCATGAAGAAGCCGCATCGGGTCAGGCCGGTCGTCGTTCCGGTACTGATCGCACTGCTGATGACCCTGCTGGGATCCGTACTCGGTCCCGGGCTGGCGTCGGCACAACCTGCCCCGCCTGCCCAGAATTACTCGATCGCGACAGACACCACGTTCGCGCCCTTCGAATTCCAGGACGAGACAGGCAAACTCGTCGGAATCGACATGGACCTGCTCGCGGCCATCGCCGTCGACCAGGGCTTCGACTACACCGTCGAACAGGTCGGTTTCGACACCGCACTTCAGGGCGTCACCAGCGGCCAGTTCAACGGAATGATCGCCGGCATGTCGATCACCGACGAGCGCAAGGCCACCTTCGACTTCTCCGATCCGTACTTCGATTCCGGTGTCCAGATGGCGATTCTGGATTCGAACGACGAGATCAAGGGCTACGAAGACCTGCGCGGTAAGTCGGTCGCGGTCAAGAACGGCACCGAGGGTGCGACGTTCGCGACGTCGATCGCCGATCAGTACGGCTTCACCATCCGCAGCTTCGACGACTCCGCGACCATGTTCGAGGAAGTGCGCACCGGAAACTCCGCAGCGGCCTTCGAGGACTACCCGGTGCTCGCCTACGGCATCACCCAGGGCAACGGCTTCAAGACGGTCACCGAGAAGGAAGCCGGTGCCAGTTACGGATTCGCCGTCGCCAAGGGCACCAACGCCCAGTTGCTCGACCAGTTCAACACCGGCCTCGAAAACCTGCGCGCCAACGGCCAGTACGACGAAATTCTCGACACCTACCTCAACGCCGACGCGTCCACCGCCGACACCTCCATCCCCGGCCTGATCGCCAGCAGCTGGCAGTTGCTGCTCAAGGGTCTGTGGCTCACGATCGTGCTGACCGTCATCTCCATCGCCATCGCGTTGGTACTCGGCGGAATTTTCGGCCTGTTCCGCGTCTCGACCAACATCGTGCTCCGCGGCATCGGAACCACCTACGTCGACATCTTCCGTGGCACACCACTTCTGGTGCAGGCATTCTTCATCTACTTCGGCGTACCCGCGGCACTGAACTTTCAGATGTCGGCGTTCACCGCAGGCATCATCACACTCTCGCTCAACGCCGGTGCTTACATGGCCGAGATCGTCCGCGGCGGCATCCTCGCCGTCGACAAGGGCCAGATGGAGGCGTCGCGCAGCCTCGGCATCAGCTACCTCAAGTCGATGCGAAAAGTGGTGATGCCACAGGCAATTCGCACGATGATCCCGTCGTACATCAATCAGTTCGTCATCACACTCAAGGACACGTCGCTACTCTCGGTCATCGGCCTCGCCGAGCTGACGCAGACCGGTCGTCTGATCATCGCTCGCAACTTCGAGTCGTTCAACATGTGGCTCATCGTCGGCGTCCTGTACTTCATCATCATCATGGCTCTCACCAAGCTGTCGAACCGGCTCGAGAAGAGGATCAACAAATGAGCACCGAACTGACCAAGGACCTGCCGGTCGACAAAGGTCCGGGAACGAAGATCTCGATCAAGGCCCTGCAGAAGGCGTTCGGCGACAACACGGTTCTCAAGGGCATCGACGCCGAGATCGCCAACGGTGAAGTGGTCTGCGTGATCGGACCGTCCGGCTCCGGCAAGAGCACGTTCCTACGCTGCCTGAACAAGCTGGAAGACATCACCGCCGGATCGGTCGTCGTCGACGGAACCGACCTGACGGCGAAGAACGTGGACCTGGACAAGGTGCGCCAGAACATCGGCATGGTGTTCCAGCACTTCAACCTCTTTCCGCACATGACAGCCCTCGAGAACGTCATGCTCGCACCCGTCGAAACCAAGAAGATGACGAAGTCGCAGGCCAAGGACGCGGCCCTGCAGCTGCTCGAACAGGTAGGCCTGTCGGAGCGGGCCGACTACAAGCCCGCCAACCTCTCCGGTGGGCAAAAGCAACGCGTGGCCATCGCGCGGGCACTGGCCATGAACCCGTCGATCATGCTGTTCGACGAAGCCACCAGCGCCCTGGACCCCGAAATGGTCGGCGAAGTTCTGCAGGTACTGCGCGACCTCGCCAAGGGCGGCATGACGATGGTGGTCGTCACCCACGAAATGGGCTTCGCGCGTGAAGTCGCGGATCGAGTGATCTTCATGGCCGAGGGCGTCATCGTCGAAGAGGGAACACCCGACGAGCTGTTCGGGAACCCGCAGAACCCACGCAGCCAGGACTTCCTGAACAAGGTGCTCTAGCCACTGGCCCGCCCACTCCCGCCGCCCGCCCCGCCGCGGATCAATGCGCCTTTGTTGCACTCAGAGCGACTGAATCCCACATTCATCCGACGGGGGCGCAGCGGTCGGGCGGGCGCAGCCTGCAGACTGGGTGGTTCGTCGGGCCGGTTGGGGCTATGCCTACGTGGCGTCCGCGTCGATGGGCGGGGTATCGCCCGCCGCGAGTTTCGGTTCGTTCTTGCTCATCGACACGGCTCCCCCGGATGTACTGCCCGAGGACACGCCGTTCTGCGGCGTCGGTCCGCCCATGTTCTTGGGCTTGGTGTCGAAGGGCTTGCCTTTGAAGGTGTCGTCCAGCGGATTTTTGAAGATCGAGTCGTCGCCGTCGAGCAGGTGTTTGGTGATCACGGCTCGGGGTGTCATGCCGCGGAGTTGGTTGAGGTCGGCGAGGGGCTTACGCAGGTCCTCGAAGTCGGTGCCGAGCTCGTCCTTGAGTTGTTGGCTCGCGCCGTTGGCGTAGTCCTTGACCTGGCGGAGGGACTTCGACACCCAGCTGATGGCACCGGGGAGACGATCCGGGCCGAGGATGACCAGAGCTGCTACGAGGAGAATGACGAGCTCTCCCCAACCGATGTTGCCGAACACGGGTGCCAGCCTACGTCGTCAGTCGGAAACCGGCGTGACGGACAGGTCCACCAGCCGTCCGGAGCGGACGAGTTGCACCGGCACCGCCTGGCCGATCGTGGTTTCCTGCACCGCGACGACGAGCTCGTCCGCGTCCCCCACCGAGCGGTCGCCGACCTTGGTGATGACGTCCCCTTCGACGATTCCGGCTTGCTGGGCCGGCCCACCGGCCCGGACGTTGGCGACTTCTGCGCCGGCCGAGGTTTCGTTGATCACCGAACGCGCGTTGATCCCGAAATCCGGGTGCCGCATGACGCCGTCCCGAATCAGGGCCTGCGCCACCTCGGTGACCTCGTCGACGGGTATCGCGAAGCCCAGTCCCACCGATCCCCCGCTCTCGCTTCGGATGGCGGAGTTGATGCCGATGACGCGACCTTCGAAGTCGATGAGGGGGCCACCGGAGTTACCCGGGTTGATGGCTGCGTCGGTCTGAACCGCGTCGATGACGGCGTTGGTGTCGGTGCCCTCCCCCGACAGCGCGACGGGGCGGTCGAGAGCACTGACGATGCCCGAGGTAACCGTCTTGTTCAGGCCGAGCGGCGACCCGACGGCGATGACGTCCTGGCCGACGCGGACGTCGTCGGAGCGTCCGAGCTGAGCCTCGGTGAGGTTGCCGACGTCGGTCTTGAGCACGGCGAGGTCGGTCTTGGTGTCGCGGCCGACGATGCGTCCTGGCACTTTGGTGCCGTCGGAGAAGGTGACTTCGAGGGTCGACTTGTCCTCGTCGGATGCGGCGAGCGAGATCACGTGGTTGTTCGTGACGATGTAGCCCTCGTCGGCGTCGATCACGACGCCCGAGCCGGTGCCTCCGGTCTCGCCGAGGGTCACCTGAATGGAGACGACCGACGGCAGGACCGCGTCGGCCACCTTGCTGATCTGGCCGCGTGGGACGTCGTCGCCACTGGACTGGGTCAGTGTCACTTTCTGGCTGGTCAGTGCGCCGGTCACTTCGGCGGTCAGGCGGCCGAACAGTCCACCGACCAACCCGATGACGAGGGCAAGGACACCGAGTACGACGAGCGCCCGCACGGATACCGATCGCCCGAACAAGACGTCGCGCACGCCGAGCTTGGTTCCAGGAGGGAGTACAGGAGGTGGTGGGGAGTCGAGGGCCGCGCCGCCCAGCGACACTCGGGACGCGGGATCACGCCACGGATCGGCCGGAACCTGGGGGCCGGCGTCGGACTCGTCGGCGGCGTCGGGGTCGCGCTGCAGTGACTCGGTGGCGTCGTCGGGACGTCCGAAGGCCTCGGCCAGGACGGGGTCCGGCGGCCGGACCGACAGCCGGGAAGGCAGTTGTTCGTCGGGGCGACGTGGGGAGAACGAACCGCCGACGTCATCGGGACGTCCGAATACCGAGGCCGACACCGGATCGACGGTGGGTCGATGGACCGGACGCGGCGGCAACCGTGGACCTTCGTCTGCTGTGCCTGTGGTCTCGGTGCTGGTCGAATTCGATGTCACGCGTCCGGTTACCCCTCGCATACGTCGGTGTGAGAGTTCAGTATCACTCGAGCGGTCGGGGCAGCTCGATGCAGGTGAGGACTCGTCGGGCAGAAAACGCGGCGGTCAGCGTCGACGACGGCGCACGGCCTCGACGGACGCCATGAACGACCGCTTGGATCGAGCGGGCCCGTCTTCGCCTGCACAGGACGGAATCTGGCTCAGCAAACCGAGGAGCGAATGTGGCATCGACATCTCGCCTGCTCCGCGGAGCGCTCGACGCGCCTGCTGCTGCGCCTCGACCTCGGCCGAGCATTCCGGGCATTCGGAGAGGTGGTGAGCGGCGCGGAGGTGAGCGGGCATTCGTAGTTCACCATCGACGTAGGCTGCGACGGCTTCACTGGCCAGATGTTCGGTGGAGCTGAATTGCCGAGGCTTGCGTGCCTGCGTCATCCAACCCTCCTCGTAGCTAGTGGACACTTGCGTGACCCGAGTCGACCTTCCCGTGCACTCGAAGGTACTCCCGTAGCGCGTGACGGCCACGGTGAATGCGACTACGAACCGTTCCGAGCTTGACGCCCAGTGTCGCACCGATCTCTTCGTACGACAGTCCTTCGATGTCGCACAACACGATTGCGGCGCGAAACTCGGGTGCCAGCGAATCGAGCGCAGACTGCAGATCCGGGTCGAGGCGAGCGTCGTGGTAGATCTGCTCGGGGTTGGGCCGGTCCGACGGAACGCGGTCGTAGTCCTCGGGCAGTGCTTCCATGCGGATACGGCTGCGGCGACGAACCATGTCGAGGAACAGGTTGGTCGTGATGCGGTGCAGCCAACCCTCGAACGTTCCCGGCTGGTAGTTCGACAGGGAGCGGAACACGCGGATGAAGGTGTCCTGAGTCAGGTCCTCGGCGTCCTGGGCATTGCCGGAGAGGCGGTACGCGAGTCGGTAGACGCGGTCGCCGTGTTCGCGAACGAGCTCGTCCCAAGACGGCATGGTGGAGTTCTCGCCGGTCGCATCGAACACTGCGGTGCCGCTGAGGTCGTCGGGGGTGGGCACGGACTCGGGTAGACGAGCGATGTCGCGATCGCCGTTGATCTTGTAAATAGTTGGATCCTCCTGCTCAGGACTGCGTACGTCCTTCTGATGCAACCGACGACTACCCTCGGATGTTCCAGCTCACACTTCGCAATCGAGACGGACCTGCGATTCCTCCATAGCCTGACCGACCCGCGTGTGGGTCCGGTATGAATCACCTGAGGCCCACCTGAGAATGTGTGCGTGAGATCGAGCCCCGGGCACGATAACCTCGGGACGTGCCGACCAACGCCGAGAAGATGCTCGCTTATGCCGAAGACTCCGCTCAGGAGGACGAGGTTCTGATCGCAGCCAGAGAGCGAGCCGTCGACCTCGGTGCCGCTCCGGTGCCGCCGTCCGTCGGTGCCATCCTGAGCATCTTCACTCAGATGCTCGGCGCGAAGACGGTCGTCGAAATCGGAACAGGCGCGGGAATCAGCGGTCTGTGGTTGCTCGACGGGATGCGTGCGGACGGGGTTCTCACCACCATCGACACCGAGCCCGAGCACCAGCGGGCAGCGCGAGAAGCATTCCGGGCAGGGGGAATTGCGCCGTCCCGCACTCGGCTGATCAACGGCTGGGCGTTGGACGTGCTCCCCCGATTGGCCGATGACACCTACGATCTGGTGTTCATCGACGCCAGCCCTGCGGACCATCCACACTTCGTGGCCGAGAGCGTGCGGTTGCTACGCCCCGGCGGAGTTCTGGTGCTGCACAACGCATTGCTGGGTGGACGGGTGGCCGACCCGACTCAACGAGACGCGACTGCGGTGGCCGTTCGATCGGCCGCGCGCGCCATCGCCGAGGACGAACGCCTGACGACGGTGCTGCTTCCTCTGGGCGACGGGTTGATCTGCGCGTCGCGGGCGTGACCATGTGAGTGGAAACTCGTAGCAGGCTACGAACTTCCACTCACATGCCGCAGGCTCTGCTCTAGATCCAGACGCCCTTGCCGACGGAGACGACTCCCCCGGCACTGACGTTGAAGCGTTCCCGGTCGCGTTCGAGATCGACTCCGACGATTTCGCCGTCACCGACGACGACGTTCTTGTCCAGGATCGCGTGCCGAACGACGGCACCCTTGCCGATCCGGACTCCGGGCATCAGGACGCTGCCTTCGACGGTCGCGCCGCTGTCGATCATGACGTTCGAGCTCAGTACCGAGTTTCGGACGGTGGCGGCGCTGAGAATGCAGCCGGCACCGACGACGGATTCCTGAGCGAGGCCGCCCTGGACGAACTTGGCGGGCGGCAGATTCTCGGCCGATCCGCGGATGGGCCAGCGGCGGTTGTAGAGATTGAAGATGGGATGCACCGACACGAGGTCCATGTGGGCGTCGTAGAAGGCGTCGATGGTGCCGACGTCTCGCCAGTAGCCGCGATCGCGTTCGGTGGCACCGGGAACGACGTTGTCGTTGAAGTCGTAGACCGAGGCCACGCCTGCTTCGACGAGCGCCGGGATGATGTCGCCGCCCATGTCGTGGTCGGAGTCGGAGTTCTCGGAGTCCGCCTTGATGGCATCGACGAGCACCTTGGTGGTGAACACGTAGTTGCCCATCGAGGCGTATGTGACGTCCGGGTCGTCGGGGGTACCGGGCGGCTGCGCCGGCTTCTCCAGGAACTGGGTGATCTTGCCGTTCTCGTCCGAGTCGATGCAGCCGAACGCGAATGCCTCGCTACGTGGAACCCGGATACCCGCGACGGTGACGCCCGCTCCGGAGTCGATGTGCTGCTGCACCATCTGCTCCGGATCCATTCGGTACACGTGGTCGGCACCGAAGACGACGATGTACTCGGGGTCCTCGTCGTACACCAGGTTCAGCGACTGGAAGATGGCGTCGGCGCTGCCGGTGTACCACCGGGGGCCGAGACGCTGCTGTGCCGGGACCGGAGTGATGTACTCCCCGGCGAAACCGGACAGTCGCCACGTCTGCGAGATGTGGCGGTCCAGGGAATGGGACTTGTACTGAGTCAGCACGCAGAGCCGGAGGTAACCGGCATTCACGAGATTGCTCAACACGAAGTCGATGAGTCGGTAGGCGCCCCCGAAGGGAACGGCTGGCTTGGCTCGGTCCGCGGTCATCGGGTAAAGGCGCTTACCCTCTCCGCCGGCAAGCACAATCCCTAGTACGTGCGGTTGTGTCCTCACCCTCCCAACCTATCCGCACCGAGAGAACCTTGCTACCAGTACACGCACAACTGCCGGGGAATGTAGGTTCGTTCACGTGCGAGTAGCGATGATGACCAAGGAATACCCGCCGGAGATCTACGGTGGCGCAGGAGTTCATGTCACGGAGTTGACCGCGCAGCTGAAGTCGCTGTGCGAGGTGGACATCCACTGCATGGGAGCTCCGCGCGACACCGCACAGGTGCACGATCCCGATCCTGCACTCGCCGGAGCCAACGCAGCACTGACGACATTGTCGGCGGAGCTGCGGATGGCCAACGCGGCAGCGGGAGCGGACGTGGTGCATTCGCACACCTGGTACACCGGGCTCGCCGGCCACCTCGCGGCCGAGCTGTACGGAGTTCCGCATATTCTCACCGCGCACTCGCTCGAGCCGCGTCGGCCGTGGAAGGCCGAGCAGCTGGGCGGCGGTTACCGCATCTCGTCGTGGTCGGAAAAGAACGCGGTGGAATACGCCGACGCCGTCATCGCCGTCAGCGAGGGCATGGCCAAGGACGTGCTCGACGCTTATCCGCGCCTCGACCCGAGTCGAGTCCACGTGGTGCGCAACGGGATCGACACCGAGCGGTGGTACGCAGATCATGGCACGTCGACTCTCGACGAGATCGGGGTGGATCCCAGCAAGCCGATCGTCGCGTTCGTCGGCCGCATCACCCGGCAGAAGGGCGTGGGTCACCTCATCGCTGCGGCGCACCACTTCGATCCGTCGATTCAGCTCGTCCTGTGCGCAGGCGCGCCCGACACTCCGGAGATCGCCGCAGAAACCGAACGCGCAGTGGCGTTATTGGCCGAGCAACGCAGCGGGGTCTTCTGGGTCAAGGACATGCTCCCCACCGACAAGATTCGCCAGATCCTCTCTGCCGCAGCGGTATTCGTCTGCCCATCGGTGTACGAGCCACTCGGCATCGTCAACCTGGAGGCAATGGCCTGCGAAACCGCGGTCGTGGCGTCGGACGTCGGCGGCATCCCCGAGGTCGTCGACGACGGCCGCACCGGACGGCTGGTGCACTACAACTCGTATGAGCCCGACGTCTTCGAGCGAACCCTCGCCGACACAGTCAACGAGGTCGCTCTCGACCCCGCACTGGCGACGGCGATGGGCAAGGCCGGCCGCGAGCGGGCCGTTGCGGAATTCTCGTGGGCGTCGATCGCGAAGCAGACCCTCGCCGTCTACAACGACGCGCTGGCGCGTCGGGGCTGAGAGATCTTTCGGTAGGTCGACACCGTCACCGACGCGGTGACCGGGACGGTGTCGGGCAAATCCTTCAACGCCGCGGACCGCGCGTCGGGGTCACCGTGCCGAATCGACGGCCCCATACCGATGAGTTCCTCGATGTCGTTGTGCGAGAGCATCATCGAGTACTCGAGCGGGGTCTCGGCCACCGACTCGAACAGACCCGACAGCGACTCACCGAGCCGACGGGTCTTGTCCTCTTCGACGCCGATCAGTCCCAGCGGCCCGCGCAGCTCACGCTGATGCCGAGACGTCGGCGTGACGACCACCAACGTGCCGTCGTCGCCGAGAACTCGATGCAGTTCACCGGCATTGCGCGGCGAGAACACACACGTCACCGCAGACACGGCACCCGCCCGAATCGGTAGCCCGCTCCAGATGTCCGCGACGACGCACCCGAGCCGCGGATGCGACCGCGCGGCTCGGCGCGCCGCGAACTTGGACACGTCCACCCCGACCCCCAGCGCGGCCGGACGCGCGTCCAGGACACCTGCGAGGTAATACCCGGTGCCGACCCCGACATCGAGGACCACGTCCGACTCGGGCGGAACAGCGGCCGACACCGCCGCCGCGATGGGCTCGAAATGACCGCCACCGAGGAACTTCTCACGGGCTGTGACCATCTCGGCCGAATCACCGGTGAACTTGCCGCCGTCGCCTGTCAACAGGCTGACGTACCCCTGCCGGGCCACGTCGAACGAATGACCACGATCGCACCACAGACTTCGATCGGTCTCACCGAGACCCAGGCCCGACTCGACCTCACGGACGCGGCACTGTGGGCAGACCAGCAATTCGACGACGTCGGTCAGCATCGAGCACCTCTTTCGTATCGAGACAGATTCTTCGGCACTCCCCCGGAAACGACCTGATGATCACAACACCGCTGATGACAACCCTGCTGATGACAACACAAAGCCCCGCTGGCCGGTGCGGCGAGCGGGGCTGAGCGATGATCGATCGACGTGGCGATCAGCCGGTGACGCCCTTCAGTTCGTCACCGAGTGCCGCGGCCTCGTCGGGGGTCAATTCGACGACCAAACGGCCGCCCCCCTCGAGCGGGACACGCATGACGATTCCTCGTCCCTCTTTGGTTGCTTCGAGGGGACCGTCCCCGGTCCGGGGCTTCATCGCCGCCATCCTCTGCTCCCTCCAGATCTGCGCCCACCTGCTCGGCGCCTCGGCCTAAAAGATAAATTCGTCGCGGGGCGACGGAGTGTCCTGTGCCATTCTTCCCTATCGCCGTCGATGGGGGGAACCTGAGTCGGTATTCGTGACCTGCACCCAACACCTCGACAGGTGATCGTCGACCATTCCGGTGGCCTGCATCAATGCGTAGGCGGTAGTCGGACCGACGAACCGTAGCCCGCGGCGTTTGAGCTCTTTGGCCAACGCCGTCGATTCGGGTGTCGACGCGGGCACGTCGGTGAACTCCGTGAGCCGCTGTGACCTGGGCTCCGGCGCGAAAGACCACAGCAGAGTGTCGAGATCGGTGTCGTCGAGGTCGACGATCGCGCGAGCGTTGCTCACCGCCGCCTCGATCTTGAGCCGATTCCGCACGATCGACGCGTCGCTCATCAATCGCTCCACATCGGCGTCGTCGAAGCGGGCCACTGCGTCGGGATCGAATCCGGCGAAAGCAGTGCGGAAGCTTTCCCGCTTGCGCAGGATCGTGATCCACGCCAGGCCCGACTGAAACGCTTCCAGACACAGGCGCTCGTAGAGCTCATTGCGGCCGTGCAGCGGCTGCCCCCACTCCGTGTCGTGATAGGTGCGATACAGCTCGTCGTCGGTGGCACCCCACGGGCAGCGCAGCTTGCCGTCCGGCCCCGCGACTGCGCTCACCGTTCGTCCGACTCGACCGTGCCTGTGACGCCCGAACTATCCGTGAGGCCGGCACTGTCGGTGAGGCCAGAACTATCCGTGAAGCCCGCACTGCCGGGCTGCCCCGACAGCGGGGATCGAGAACCTGACTCCTGCGCCGCGGACAGCCGTGACCGCAGCATCTCTATCTCGCCGCCCAGGCGCTCGAGAGCCCAGTCGACTTCGCTGGGCTTGTAACCCCGCAACGTCTGCTGGAACTTCAACGCGCGCACATCGGCATCAGTGACTCCTTCGGCCGGCAGCACTGTTGCGGTGGTTCCCTCGGGCAACGGCCCCAGCTCTTCACCGCGACCGAACACCGCTGCGGCGATGAAGAACAACGCCGCAGCGACGACTGCAATGACGATGATGTAGATCAACAGCGTCAACATGCCACGATCTTGTCACGGCTGTCCGACACGTCGGCCGGACGCACCTGGTGGTCGGTCAGATCAGCGAGTTCATCGCCGGTCGATCGGCCAACGACACTTCGGTCGAGAACGGCTCGAACGAATCCCCTGCCACGCGGAACTGCATCAGTCCGGCACCGGAATCGACCATGCCGCACCGATTGAGCATCGTTCCGACGATCTGCCGACTCATCGCCCCGAGTTCGACAAGCGGCCGATTGCGATGCTTTCGCACTCCCAGGTTCACCTGTCCGATGGCCTGCAGACCGAGCCGGTCGTACGTGTCGAGAAGCAGGCCGATCTCCACCCCGTAACCGGGCGCGAACGGCACCGCCGACAACAACTCGCGAGTGCCCGCGTACTCCCCGCCCAGCGGCTGGATCACGCCGGTCAACTCCGGGCGCAGCGCCGCGAGCAAGGGTCGAGCCACCAACTCGGTGACGCGTCCACCGCCGTTGGCGTCCTCGGTGCCACTGACGCGAAGTGGACGTCGGTAGTAGCCCTTGACGAGATGAATGCCGTCGCCCATCAGCAGAGGTCCGAGCAGTTTCGGCACGAACGCGGGGTCGGGATTGATCAGATCGGAATCGACGAAGGCGATGAGGTCACCCGTCGACGCCGCGACCGATCGCCACAGCACCTCGCCCTTGCCCGGTACCGGATCGAGCCCCGGTACTGCCTCCTCTCGACTGATGACACGGGCACCGGCCGCTTTCGCGCGCACTGCCGTCTCGTCGGTCGAGCCCGAGTCGAGCACGATCAGTTCGTCGACGAGGCCACCGAGCAACGGGTGGATGGTGTCGATGACGGCAGCCACCGTCTGTTCCTCGTTCAGCGCCGGAAGCACCACGGACACCGTGCGGCCCGCCTTGGCGGCCTCGAGCTCGGCGATGGTCCATTCGGGGGTGTCCCAGCTGTTGGTCTCGGACCACATTCGGGTCACGTCCGTTCGATCGGCCAGTGTCATGCCAGCCCCCTGACCGTCCGCGCCGGGGTTCGTCGTCCCTGGATCGCTGCCACCATGTCGACGACTCTTCTGGTCGACGCAACCTCGTGCACCCGGAACATCCGGGCTCCGCCTGCTGCGGCCAATGCTGTCGCTGCCAATGTTCCCTCCAACCGGTCGGCGAGCTCTACCCCTAGAGTCTCGCCTACGAAGTCCTTGTTGCTCAGCGCCATGAGCACAGGCCACCCGGTGTTTACAAGAACGTCCACGCGACGCAACAACTCGAGTCCGTGATAGGTGTTTTTCCCGAAATCGTGGGTCGGATCGATCAGAATCGAATCTTTCTTCACCCCCTCCGCGACCGCGTTATCGGCAGCTGCGGTGACTTCCGCGACCACATCGGCCACGACGTCGGTGTACCGAACCCGGTGCGGGCGGGTCCGCGGAACGGCACCGCCGGTGTGCGAGCAGACGATCCCGACTCCTTCGGCAGCGGCGACGCGCACCAACTCGGGATCGGCTCCGGCCCAGGTGTCGTTGATCAGATCGGCTCCCACCCCGCAGGCCAGGCGAGCAACCTCGCTACGCCAGGTGTCGACACTGATCAACAGATCCGGATACGCATCCCGGATGGCCTCGACGAACGGCACGACGCGGCGGATCTCCTCCGCCGCGTCGACGAGATCACCGGGGCCTGCTTTGACGCCGCCGATATCGACCATGTCGGCACCCTCGGCGACAGCCCTGTGCACGGACGCCATCGCTGCATCGTCGGAGAAATTCGCGCCCCCGTCGTAGAACGAGTCCGGGGTGCGATTGACGATCGCCATGACCAGAGCTCGATCGTCGGCGACCGGCTTACCGCACAGAGTGCTCATTCATCCATAGTGGCATTTCGGCGGAGGTGCCCGAGCGCGATGGTGTCGGCACCCACATTCGCCCAGTGCCGGGCACCACGTCCGTCGGCGTCGAGCTCGATGACGTGGAACTGTTCGAGCGCAACGGACAGCCCCGAGGATGGCACGCCGAACAGAGGCGAGCCCGTATGGGTTCCCTCCATCTCGACCCGCGCGGCGATGCGGTCTCCTTCCCCGAAGAGATCACCGATCGTCACGCGCAGGTCGGGCATCGCAGAACGGAACATCGCGATCGCGCCTTTGAGGTGTGCCGCCATATCCGGCTCGTCCTGTCCGAAAGCGTGCCGGTCGACAGCGCTCGGCGCGAGTGCTGCATCCACCGTCGAGAGATCACCCCGCCCGAATCCGTCCTCGAAGACCCGTCCCACTCGATCTTTCGCCTGTTGGATATCCATGACGCCCCGATTCGTTCAAGTGGCACTCGGATCAATATGCATATACTCGACCCGATGACCGAAAACGTCAAGAGGACCTACAACTCCGCCGTGCGGCAACAGCAGGCCGAAGGCACCCGACTCCGCATCATCGAGGCCGCGCGCGGACTCTTCCTCGCCCACGGATACGGCACAACCTCGGTGCCGTCGATCGCCGCCGCGGCAGGTGTCTCGGCGGACACCGTCTTCCACGTCTTCAAGAACAAGCGCACGCTGCTCAGAGAAATGGTGGATCTGGACATCGGCGGAGACACCGACCCGACGCCGATCATGCAGCGCTCATCAGCATCGGCCGTGCGCGACGAACTCGATCAACGCACGCAGCTCCGCATGTTCGCGTCAGGAATCGCCGAACAGGTCGCGCGAATCAGAGCGGTCGACGACATCTTGCTCAGCGCGGCTGCCGTCGACGAGGACATCGCAGCACTACGACGCGATATCCAGGACCGACAACGCAGATCGGCGATGATGCAGATCGCCGAGTGGATCGGGGCACGTGGAGATCTGGCCGTTGACCTCGAAACGGCAGGAACCACCATCTGGGCCCTGACCAGCCCCGAAATGCACCGAATGTTGTGCGAGCGGTCGGGCTGGACGACCGACCGCTACGCACGATGGCTCGTGGCCACCCTCGCCTCGAGCTTGCTGGTTACCCCTTAGGGGCCTTGCCGGCGGCAACCTCGTCGACGTAGCCGTCGTAGAACTTCTCGTAGCCACCGGACTTGCCGCGCAGCACGTGGAGTTCGCTGTCACCGTCTTCCTGGAACCCCAGCTTGCGTAGAGCGACCTTCTGGCTCTTGAACGTCGAGGTCTGCTCGAGGCTGTCGACGACGCGAACGAACAGCGGCACCGCATACGTCGGCAGCTTGTCGTAGAGGTGCTCGGCGAACGACTTGCCGTCGAAGGACTCACCGTCGCGCAAGGTCACCGCAGCCATACCGGCCTTGCCGTCGGCACCCTCGATATCGACGCCGTAGACGACGGCACCGTCCACTGCCGGGTGGCTACCGAGTGCACCCTCGACCTGGGTCGTGGCGACGTTCTCGCCCTTCCAGCGGAAAGTGTCTCCCAGCCGGTCGACGAATGCGACGTGCATCCAGCCCTGCTTGCGAACGAGGTCGCCGGTGTCGAACCACGCGTCACCGTCCTTGAATCCGTCGCGCACCATCTTCTTCTCGGTGGCCTTGTCGTCGGAATACCCGTCGAACGGAGCCCGGTCGGTGATCTTGGACAGCAGCAGGCCCACTTCACCGTTGCCGACCTTGCGGAGCTTGCCGTCGTGGCCGCGCTTGGCCTTGCCCGATTCTTCGTCGTACTGCACCACGGCATACGGCAACGGGCAGATTCCGGCAGTCTTCTTCATGTTCAGTGCGTTGATGAAGGCGATGTTGCATTCGCTGGCGCCGTAGAACTCCGCGACGCGGGAGATACCGAATCGCTCGGTGAACTCCTCCCAGATCTCCGGTCGCAGTCCGTTGCCGACGATCAGCTTGACCGAGTTGTCCCGGTCGGAATCCTTCTTCGGCTGCGTGAGGAGGTACCGGCAGAGCTCGCCGATGTAGGTGAACGCCGTGGCCTTGTTGACGCGAATGTCTTCCCAGAAGTTGCTCACCGAGAACTGCTTACCGATGGCCATCGTCGCGCCGCCGGCGAGCACCGAGGACAGCGTCACCGTCAGCGCGTTGTTGTGATAGAGCGGAAGGCAGCAGTAGATGACGTCGTCGCCGCGCAGTCGCACGCCCATGTTGCCCAGGCCCGACATCGACTTGAGCCAACGGAAGTGGCTCATCAGGCTGGCCTTGGGCATGCCCGTCGTTCCCGAGGTGAAGATGTAGAACGCCTTCTCCTTGGCCTGGATCTCCGCGGTGACCGACGGGTTGGCCGTCGACGCCTTCGCGGCCAGCTCGCCGAGCTCCTTCAGCGGCAACACCGACCCGACCTTGGGCTCGTTGTCCAGAGAATCCAGCGCTTCCTGCGCGTTCTCGTCGAGGACCAGCACCTTCGCTTCGAGGATTCCGAGGCTGTGCTCGAGCACGTCGCCGCGCTGGTTGTAGTTGAGCATGCCTGCGGTGGCACCGAGCTTCACGGCAGCCAGCGCCGCGAACAGCGCCTCGGGGCGGTTCTTGCTCAGCACACCGACGACGTCGCCGCGTACGACACCCCGGTCGGTGAACACTGCGGCGTACTGATTGACCAGCGCGTTCGCGTCCTTGTAGGAGATCGACTCACCCTCGAAACGGACGAACGGTCGAGTGCTGTTCTTGGCTGCCGCGTCCTGGAAAATCAGTCCGATGGAGACCTTGTGGTCGGGCTTGCGGGTGAAGCCCGCCAGCCCCTTGAGCAGGCTCGGCACCTCCGTCACCATTTTCGGCAACGCGACCGCGAGGTCGGTCACTCCGATTTTCTGACGGGCATCGACAGCCATGAGCTCCCCTTTGAGACGATGTGAGATAACTAACCCTACTAGAGAGTAACAACTTCCAGCACTTCGTCAGGCGGGCTCGGTTGGTGAACTTTCACAACGCGCCGCACACGTCCAGGGCCTCGTCGACAGAAGTGGTGCGCACGAGCGCGTCGAGCGCTCGTTGCTGCACGAACCCGGTGGAGCTCAGACCGTCGATCCACTGCATCAGGCCGTCGAAGTGCCCGAACGGATCGAGCATCACCATCGGCTTGCTGTGCATGCCCAGATAGCCGGCCGTCCACGTCTCGAAGAGTTCTTCGAGCGTTCCGATGCCGCCGGGCAACGTGATGAACGCGTCGGCTCGGTCCTCCATGATCTTCTTCCGCTCACGCATCGTGTCGGTGACGATCAACTCGTCGGCATCGACGTCGGCGACCTCGCGGTGCACGAGCGCTTTCGGGATGACACCGACGGTGTTGCCTCCGGCTGCGCGTGTCGCCGCGGCCACCGCGCCCATCATCGAGACGTTGCCGCCGCCCGACACCAGCTGCCAACCACGTCGACCGATCTCGGTACCGACCTCACGCGCCAGATCGATGAACGACGCGTCGACCGGTCCCGATGCGCAGTAGACACACACGCTGATCCCCGAAACGCCGACCGGCTGCACGCTCACTGCTGGGCCTCCCGGACGATGCGGACGGCCTCGTCGACGCTGTCGGTGCAATGGATGAGGTCGAGGTCCTTCTCGGACACCTTGCCTTCTTTCACGAGAGTGGTCTTGATCCAGTCGAGCAATCCCGACCAGAAGTCCTTGCCCAGCAACACGATCGGGAATCGTGTGACCTTCGCGGTCTGCACGAGTGTGAGCGCCTCGAAGAGTTCGTCGAGAGTACCGAAGCCTCCGGGCAGGCACACGAACGCTTGGGAGTACTTGACGAACATGGTCTTGCGTACGAAGAAGTATCGAAAGTTGACACCGAGATCGACCCAGTCGTTGAGGCCCTGCTCGAACGGCAGCTCGATGCCCAGTCCGATGGAGTACCCGTCGGCCTCGCTCGCGCCGCGGTTCGCGCCCTCCATCACACCGGGACCGCCGCCGGTGATCACGGCGAAGCCTTCACGCGCCAGGGCAGCTCCGAGTTCACGCGCCCGCTCGTATTCGGGATGGTCGACGGGTGTGCGCGCCGAACCGAACACCGTCACCGCTCGCGGCACCTCGGCCAGAGCACCGAAACCTTCGACGAATTCGCTCTGAATGCGCAGCACGCGCCAGGTGTCCGAGTGGATCCAATTGCCGGATCCGCGTTCGTCGAGCAATCGTTGGTCCGACGTGGACGTCTCGGTGTTTCGACCGCGGCGAAGTACGACGGATCCCTTGTGTTTGGCAGGCTTTTCGCTGCCGATCTGTTCGAAACCACTGGGACCCTCGACGCTGTTCATGGCGTTCAGGCTATCCGGCGGAGAGGTAGCTCCGTAGAACCTGTGTGACGTGGGTGATCTGTTCGACCGGGACGCGCTCGTCGCGCTTGTGGGCGAGGTTGGGATCGCCCGGTCCGTAGTTGACCGCGGGTATGCCGAGGGCCGAGAACCGGGAGACGTCGGTCCAGCCGTACTTGGCCCGGAACTGCCCTCCCGCTGCCTCGATGAGCGCAGCGGCAGCAGGCTGGTTCAGACCGGGCAGCGCACCCGGTGACGAGTCGGTCACCTCGAACCCGAGATCGAGTCCGTCGACCACCTCACGAACATGCTCGACGGCCTCGTCGACACTGCGGTCCGGTGCGAAACGGAAATTGACGTCGAGCTCGGCGGCATCGGGGACCACATTGCCCGCCACCCCGCCTGCGATCCGAACTGCTTGCAGCCCTTCGCGATATACACATCCATCGATATCGACGCTGCGAGCGTGGTAGGCCGCCAGCCGATTGAGCACCGCACCGAACTTGTGAATGGCGTTGTCGCCCAGCCAGGATCGGGCACTGTGCGCTCGGGTTCCCGACGCCGTCAGCCGAACACGCAGTGTGCCTTGGCAACCGGCTTCGATGAACCCGCCGGACGGTTCGCCCAGAATCGCGACGTCGGCGTTCAGCCATTCGGGTAGCTCACGTTCGATGCGACCGAGACCGTTGCGTGAGGCAGCAATCTCCTCGCAGTCGTAGAACACCAGAGTCAGGTCGTGTGCCGGGTTGTCGATCGTTGCGGCGAGGTGAAGAAACACCGCATCGCCCGACTTCATGTCGACGGTCCCGCAGCCGTGCAGGATGTCCCCCTCGGCGCTCTCGTGCTCGCGCCTCGACGGGACGTTGTCGGCTATCGGCACGGTGTCGAGATGACCGGCGAGCATCACCCGTGAACCCAGCCCGCGGTTGGTTCTGGCCAGGACGGCGTTGCCGCTCCGAATTATCTCGAAGCCCGTGGTCTGCTCGCGAAGTGCCTGCTCCACCTCGTCGGCGATACGCGCCTCGTCCTCACTGACACTGGGGATGTCCACCAGCGCTGCGGTGAGGTCTATCGGGTCGGCATGCAAATCGAGCGTCACGGCGACAACCCTAGGCTTTGGGCCCCGGAATCTCGCGGACCACGCCGTCGAAGCCTGCGCCGAACAATCTTCCGCTCGAAAACCCCTGCTCGGAGCGACCGTAGGAGACGACACTGGTCAACCGAGTGCCGGTACCGATCACGCAGGTGACCCCCGGAGCATCGATGCGGACGACGGAACCGCCTGCATTGAGCGGTACCACCGGACGGCCGGCGGCGTCGAGAGTGAGACCGTCCGGGGCAGCCAACGAGTCGAGCCCCTTCAGATCGAGCAGGTCTTCCGGTGCCGACGGATTTGCAATCGGAATTCGACTGACGCCCGCGTTCACGAAAGTCCGAGAGACGTAGAGATATTTCCCAGCGGCATCGAGCACCGCGCCGTTGGCGCTCAGCAAGCGCGCCCAGCTCGGGTCGACAGAACCGTCGGGGCTGATTCGGCCGATGAGCGAACCGAAGTCGTTGGTGGCGTAGACGGTTCCGTCCGCAGCAACGGCGAGTCCATTGGCAGCACTGAGTCCCTTCGCAAAGGGAGTGGCGGCAAGGGTGTCGATGTCGAGTCGAACGATGCCGGCGGCCTTGACGACGTCTCCGACGAATACACGGGGATCGGCACCGTAGCCGACCAGGAGCGTCCCGTCGGGCATCCACGCCAGAGCTCCGCCGCCGCCGCTGGGAACCTTCGCAATGGGATACGCGGGCTGTCCAGGTGCGTCGATGCGGTACACCCGGCCCGAGACGATATCGGTGACATACGCGCGGCCCGACCCATCGACGGCAAGGCCCTCCAGCGCAGCCCCAGGAATTTTCGCGACCTCTGCCGACTTCCCGCCGACGCCGGCGCAGTTGGGTGCGGCGGCTGCGGTACCGGAACCGGCTACCACGCCGGTCACCGCGAGGAGTGATGCAGCGACCACCGAGATTATCGAACGCATAGCTATTGACCTGCTCGATCTCATGGAATCCCCCGCCTACGGCGACCCCCTGTCAGCCGATGGGCATTTCTACCACGCCTCGGCGACAACCAAGCCGAAAGCGACTCCGAGAATGATGGTCGAAGCGAAGGTTGCCACCAACCCGGTGAACGACATCCCGTCGGCCATCATCGACACTGCTCCTCTTCCGAGCGAAATCCTGCGGGTGGTCATTGTCGTCACTCTGTCAGCCCACGGGCCCCGGGCCGGTCTCCGCGAATCCCGATGTGGTCACGCTCGTCAGCCGAACGGATAACGAACCGCCGTCGTGACCGAACCGGCGACTACCGCCGGTCGGTGTGCCCGGAAATCACCTGGGAACCTGCGGCGCCCAGTCACCGAACCACGCACGACGCACCACCGCGTATTCTTCGAGCCGTGAGTGCACAGGGAGCAACAGCAGTAGGTATTGCCAACATCACGACATCGGGCGTAGTTCTCGACACCTGGTTTCCGAGCCCGGAGCTCGGGTCCGATCTCGAGGCCGGCACGACTCGGCTCGAAGGATCCGACATCCCCGCGGAGCTGGCCGCGCTGGTCGGTGCGGACGAGGCGCGCGGCGTCGAGGTCGTCGCAGTGCGCACCAACATCGCATCTCTGGACGATGCTCCGATCGACGCCCACGACGCGTACCTACGACTGCATCTGCTGTCGCATCGCCTGGTCGAGCCGCACGGTCAGAATCTCGACGGACTGTTCGGACTGCTCGCCAACGTCGTCTGGACCAACTTCGGACCCGCAGCGGTCGAGGGCTTCGAGACTGTGCGTGCGAAGCTACGTGCCCGCGGCCAGGTAACCGTCTACGGCGTGGACAAGTTCCCGCGCCTGGTCGATTACGTCGTTCCCACCGGCGTCCGCATCGCCGACGCCGACCGTGTGCGCCTCGGTGCTCATCTGGCCAGTGGAACGACGGTCATGCACGAGGGCTTCGTCAACTTCAATGCAGGCACGCTCGGTAACTCGATGGTCGAGGGACGCATCTCCGCGGGCGTCGTGGTGGGTGACGGTTCCGACGTGGGCGGCGGTGCGTCGATCATGGGCACGCTGTCCGGTGGCGGCAAGAACGTCATCTCCGTCGGCAAGAGCTGCCTGCTCGGTGCCAACTCCGGACTCGGCATTTCACTCGGTGACGACTGCGTCGTCGAGGCGGGGCTGTACATCACCGCCGGAACGAAGGTCAGTGGACCGGATGGAACCGTGGTGAAGGCGGCGACGCTGAGCGGCAAGTCCAACCTCCTGTTCCGTCGTAACTCGCTCTCGGGTGCGGTCGAGGTTGTGCCGTGGAAGGGCACCGGCGTCGAGCTGAACGCAGCGTTGCACGCCAACGACTGAGAGCCTGATCGACTCCAATCGATTAGTCGGACAATCTCTTCCAGCCCCGCACCGTGTTTTCGGTGCGGGGCTGGTGTATTTGTGTGGGGCTGGTGCGTGTTTGCGCGGACCTATGCGATGTGGGGGCCGGCTCGGGCGTGAGATTGCCGGGGTTCTCGGTACGGGTCGACGGATGCCGGGGGTACGAACCAGGGGTGTTGATCGCTGCCGATGAACACTTCCCAATCGGAGTGGTGGATGAGTCGGTGATGAAATCCGCACAGGAGGACGAGGTTGTTCATGTCGGTGGGGCCACCATCGGCCCAGTGCCAGATGTGGTGACCTTCGGTCCAGGCGGCGGGTTTTCCGCAGCCGGGGAACGCACAGCCGTGATCGCGGGCCGTCAAGGCGCGTTTCTGTTTCGCGGTGACGGTACGGGCGGTGCGGGCGAGGTTGAGTGGGTTGCCGTTCTCGTCCATGACGATGGCGGTGAGAAGGCAATCGCAGGCGAGTTGGCGAGAGGTGTTGCGGGAGAGGGGGCCCATCCAGGGCAGCCACCCGACCGACGTGCCGTCACCGAACAAGTCGCGATACGCGCCGCGATCCGCTGCAGCATCACCTCCACCGCGATCACCACTGCCGCTGCCGTTTTCGTGGTCCGGTTCGGTTGCTGCGTCGGTGTCGATGGGATTGCCAGTGTTGATGTCGACCGGATCTGCTGCGTCGGTT
>NZ_BCWW01000015.1 GCF_001894785.1 Rhodococcoides fascians NBRC 12155 = LMG 3623 | reverse complement strand
TAGTTGTTCAGTAACACAACCGAATACACGAATCCGCCACCCCACACATGTGTGGGTGACAGGTTCGCTCGTGACACTGTTTCGCAGAGTTACGGCGGCCATAGCGGAGGGGAAACGCCCGGTCCCATTCCGAACCCGGAAGCTAAGCCCTCCAGCGCCGATGGTACTGCACTCGACAGGGTGTGGGAGAGTAGGACACCGCCGAACACAACGTGAACCAAACAACCCCCGACCATCACGGTCGGGGGTTGTTTGCATTCGAAAGCAACACCCACACAACAGTATTCACCCCTTTCGTTGAACTGAACGCGCAGGCATCGACACCTGCACCCCCAGTCCCATCACTCGCCATACGGACCGCCCGCCCCCTCACCTCAGGGCCGCGAACGCGCGCGCACTCGCCACACGCGAGCAGAACAGCGACACCAGACTGCGCGCACCCGACAAACGCGTGCGCGTTCGCGAGCCGTCGAACCGAACCCAACCCCAACAAGCCAACTACTGCCCATCGAAGCTTGGCGATCGATCGTGGGCAAACTTCGATTCTGCAGACGCGCTCGCATTCGCGAGGCGCGCGCAGAATTTTCAGCGA
Organism: Rhodococcoides fascians NBRC 12155 = LMG 3623; assembly: GCF_001894785.1. Taxonomy (GTDB): domain Bacteria; phylum Actinomycetota; class Actinomycetes; order Mycobacteriales; family Mycobacteriaceae; genus Rhodococcoides; species Rhodococcoides fascians. The sequence goes on along the minus strand of NZ_BCWW01000015.1, from coordinate 43,961 downwards.
TGTCGTGAGCGTTCGACAAACGCGCGCGCATTCGCGAGGGGGACGGGGCACAGGACGGCCGAGTCGTCAGTGATGAAAACGGCAGGGGCACAGTGCACTACACGTACTGAGCCCACGGATCGGGTGGATCAGACGTGAACGGATTCGGCCTCGTCTGCGGAAACCTTCACGTCCTTGGGGTTCGCCAGAACTGTCTCTGCGGATCGCCCTCGAAGGGTTACTCGATCACCGAATTCCCAGCGGTCCGCTTCGTTCTCGGCAGCACCGTCTACCGCTGTTTTGGAAGCGAGTATCGCACCGGGAGCACTCTTGGCCAGTTCCGATAATCGCGCAGCCTCGTTGACCGGATCGCCGATGACGGTGTACTCGAATCTCGACTTTGCTCCCACATTGCCGGCAACGGCTCGGCCGGCTGCAACGCCGACGGCTGCGCTGCACTCGGGTACTTCGACCAGCAATCGGCGGGCAATGGCACGTGCGGCCGAGAGTGCCGATCCGCAGTGATCCGGAATGTCGTTCGGTGCTCCGAAGATGGCGAGCGCCGCGTCGCCCTCGAATTTGTTGATGAAGCCGCCGTGTTCGTCCACCTCGTCGACGACGACGGCGAAGAAGCGGTTGAGTAGATCCACCACCTCGGTCGGCGGTCGTGATGCGGCCAACTCGGTGGAGCCCACCAGGTCGATGAAGAACACTGCGATATCGCGCTCCTGGCCCCCGAGTTCACTCTCGGACTGCAGGGCCTTCTCGGCTACCTCGTGTCCGACGTGTCGTCCGAACAGGTCGCGGATCTTCTCTCGATCGCGCACACCGTCGGCCATCCGGTTGAAACCGCTCTGCAGTTCGCCGAGCTCGGTGCCGTCGTACACCGCGAGTCGGACATCCATGTTGCCCTTCTCGACTTCGGCCATGCCCGCCCGCACGTTGTTGATGGGGGAGGTGGTCGCGAATCCGCCCAGGACGGTCAGGGCGAAGCCGAAGACGATGGTGATGCCGCCGAGCGCGAGGATGGACACAGCGAGCTGGTTTGCACTGGTCTCGGGTCGAAGGAAGCGGAACACCGCGATCATCATCAGGCCGGAGACCGGAACGCCGGTTCCCAGCAACCACGACAGGATGGAACGCCCCATGACACCGGCGATCCGGATGCGCCGTGGGTCGCCCGCTTGCAGGGCACGAGCCGCGATGGGCCGCAGAGCGAACTCACTGAGCAGGTAGCTGAAGGCGCACACGACCGTGCCGCCCGCGGCGATGGTGAACGCCACCTTCGGGATTGCCTGCGGGTCGATGATGCCGTCGATCGTCGTGAGCAGAATCAGTCCACCGGTCCACAGCGCAACCTGCATGCGCGTCAGGCGCCAGGGCATGGCCAGCGTCGCGACCTGCTCGGATCGGGTGGGTTCGCGATCCTCTATGCCCCACCGCAGACTGCTGAGCGCGCGTGTGGTGCCCCAGACGACACCGACCAGGAATGCCAGAAAGACGTACACCGGGACGACGATGAAGTTGACCCACCAGTAGTACTTCATGTCCAGAACGTCCGGGCCTGGAACGACCACACTGATCAGAACGCCGACGATCACCGCACCGATCAGATTGGACAGGACCAGGAACACCGTCAGCAACAGCTGGATTCGGATCCGGCGTCGGCGTGGCGATTCGGTGGTGTCTCCGAGGAGCCGGGAACCCAGCGGAGCGGCAGATCGTCTGAATTGGGGCATGGTGGTCACAGAGTAACGGCCGTGCTGCCTTATGGTGGTCGAGTGCGTTTAGTTATTGCTCGTTGCCAAGTGGACTACATCGGCCGCCTCACCGCACATCTCCCTTCCGCTCGACGCCTGCTGCTCGTCAAGTCCGACGGATCGGTCAGTGTGCACGCGGACGACAGGGCGTACAAGCCCCTCAACTGGATGTCTCCGCCCTGTTGGATGGTCGAGACCACCGAGGACGAAACCATCAAATGGGTCGTCACCAACAAGGCGGGCGAAGAACTCCGCATCACGATCGACGACGTCGAACTCGATTCCAGTCATGAATTGGGGATCGATCCAGGGTTGGTCAAAGACGGTGTCGAGGCTCATCTGCAGGAGTTGCTCGCAGAACACGTCAACACCCTCGGTGAGGGGTACACCCTGGTGCGGCGTGAATACATGACGGCAATCGGACCGGTGGATCTGTTGTGCCGCAACGCAGATGGTGGCACTGTCGCCGTCGAGATCAAGCGTCGCGGTGAAATCGACGGTGTGGAGCAGTTGACTCGGTACCTCGAACTGCTCAATCGTGACCCGTTGCTGGCACCGGTCAGCGGTGTGTTCGCCGCACAGGTCATCAAGCCGCAGGCGAAGACTCTGGCCACCGATCGCGGTATACGTTGTCTGACACTCGACTACGACGTTCTCCGCGGCACCGACAGCACCGAGTTCCGGCTCTTCTGACGTCGTTCTGTCGAAGCGGCGCGATTCTCTACACTGGATGCGTGCCTCGTCGCAATCAGCCCCGCAAAGCGAGTCGGAGTGGTCCGAGCAGTCTCGGCCCGGCTACCGATTCCGTCCTGGGCGGCAATCGCGTCGAGGTGGGTCCTGACGGGGACACGTACACGACGCGGATGATTCCCGGAGCCAAGGCCGTCAAGACCTACCGTTGCCCGGGCTGCGATCACGAGGTACGGCCAGGGGTCGCCCACATCGTGGCGTGGCCGTCGGACGACTTCGGGGGAGCCGACAACCGCAGACATTGGCACACCGGGTGTTGGAGCGGCAGAAACACGCGAGGCCTCACCCGTAGATGGTCCTAGCGGGGGGAGGCCGAGCGTGTGCTGCGAGTCAGGACGCCGAGTCGGCGGATTCCTTCTCTTCGTCGTTGTCCTTCTCGGCCTTCGCCGCAGCCTTCTCTTCTTCTTTCTTGAGGATGGCCGTCGGGTCGGGGTTGTCCAGTAACTCGCTTTCGCGGTTGACCGAGGCCAGCATGGCCGGTACCGAATCGAGCTGGCCCCGGATACCCAGTAGCTGAGCGAGGACGCGACTTCGCAGCACGCGCAGCTCCTCGGCCAATTCCTTCGAGTGCGCGATGCGCCGCTCGGCTTGTTCGCTGGCGGACTGCAGCCGGCGTGCGGCCTCGGTCGTCGCCTCTTCGATACGGCGAGCAGCATCGGCCTTGCTCGACGCTTCCAGTTCTTCGAGCGCGGTGAGCACCTTGGTGCGGCGCTCGGCCATCGTGATCTCGAAGTCTTCCTGAACCTCGGCGCGCTTGGCCTCGGACTCGGCAGCCAGCTTGTCGCGCTCTGCCTGTGCGGCCTCGACGACGCGCGCAGCCTCGGTGCGTGCCTGCGCCATGGTCTGCTCGTGCTCGGTTTCGAGTGCCGTGCGGCGCTCCTCGAGTTCTGCGACCAACGATTCGTGACGGCTTCGCAGGCGAGTGCTCTCCTGCTGCGCAACCGAGATCATCTCCTCGGACTCCGCGTGCGCCTTCGCGCGAACCTCGGAGGCCTCGTCGGACGCCAGTCGCAACATGCGGGAGATGCGATCGCTCATGCCTTCCGCGGTGGTCGGCGGCACCGAGAGACGGTCGATGTCCTTGCGCAGTTCGTCGATCTCGTCGCGAGCGTCGTCGAGTTGCTTGGCCAGATCACGCGCCTGTGCCGCGGCGGCATCACGGTCGGCCGTCGTCAGCCGTAATTCGGCGTCGAATCGCTCGAAGTAGTTGGTGACTTCGTCGCGATCGAACCCCTTCCGAACGATGGAAAAGGGAAGTTGCACCGTGGAAGTGCGTTCATGATCGATGGCCATGGCCGTCAATTTACCGGTGAGTCAAGTGGAGAGCCATACGGCGTAATCACCGAGTTCGGTCAGTGCGCGTTGTGGTTCGGTTCGACCAGTTCGATCAGTACTCCGCCTGCGTCCTTGGGGTGGACGAAGTTGATACGCGAATCGGCCGTACCGCGGCGGGGGGCGTCGTAGAGCAACCGAACGCCGCGGGCGCGCAACTCGGAGGAGATCTCCTCGATGTCGGTGACCCGATACGCCAACTGTTGGAGTCCGGGGCCGTTTCGGTCGATGAACTTCGCGATGGTCGAGGATTCGTCGATGGGCGCGAGCAACTGCAGTGCTGCCGACTTTTCGCCTGCCCCGGGGAACGAGAGCATCGCCTCGCGCACGCCCTGTTCCTCGTTGACTTCCTCGTGCACCGCAACCATCCCCAGGTGGTCGGTGTACCAGGCGATTGCGGCATCGAGATCGGGTACCGCGACACCGACGTGGTCGATAGCCGTCACCAGGTCGGAGCGGAGTGGGGCACCCGTGTAAGACTGCGTGCTGGAGGTCATGGACAAGACGTTAGCGTCAGCTGCGTCCCGGTGTTCCGCCAGGCTGGTATCGGTAGGAGCCTGGCGAGCGTTGATCTCGACAAGGCCGTCTTCACACTTTCGGAGGAAATCGTGACCACAACAGTCATCGTCGCCGGTGCTCGTACGCCCGTCGGGCGCTTCTCGGGTGCGCTCAAGGACTTCTCGGGTTCCGACCTCGGCGGAATTGCCATCAAGGGCGCACTCGAAAAGGCCGGCGTCGCTCCGGATCAGGTCGACTACGTCATCATGGGCCAGGTCCTCACTGCGGGTGCCGGGCAGATCCCGGCCCGACAGGCCGCCGTCGCTGCGGGTATCCCGATGACCGTTCCGGCCCTGACCATCAACAAGGTGTGTCTCTCCGGCGTCGATGCCATCGCGCTCGCTGACCAGCTCATTCGCGCGGGGGAGTTCGAGATCGTCGTCGCCGGCGGCCAGGAATCGATGACCCAGGCACCGCACATGCTGGAGAAGTCGCGGGCGGGATTCAAGTACGGCGATGTCACCATGCGCGACCACCTCGCATACGACGGCTTGTACGACATCTTCACCGATCAGGCCATGGGTGCGCTGACCGAGCAGCGCAATCAGAGCTCGGAGGCGATCAGCCGTGAGGAGCAGGACACCTTCGCGGCCGGATCGCATCAGAAGGCTGCCGCGGCGTGGAAGAACGGTGTCTTCGACGACGAGGTAGTGCCCGTGTCGATCCCGCAGCGCAAGGGCGAACCCGTCCAGTTCACTGCCGACGAAGGAATCCGGGCCGACACCACGGTCGATTCCCTCGGCAAGCTTCGCCCCGCGTTCGACAAGGCGGGCACGGTCACAGCCGGATCCGCGTCGCAGATTTCCGACGGTGCCGCTGCCGTCGTCGTGATGAGCAAGGACAAGGCCGAGTCGCTCGGATTGACTTGGCTCGCCGAGATCGGCGCGCACGGTGTGGTGGCCGGCCCCGACTCCACCCTGCAGTCGCAGCCCGCTCGCGCCATCGCCAAGGCCTGCGCGAAGGAAGGCATCGACCCGAAGGACCTCGACGTCGTCGAGATCAACGAGGCGTTCGCGGCGGTCGGAATCGCGTCGACCCGTGAGCTCGGCATCGACCCGGAGATCGTCAACGTCAACGGCGGGGCGATTTCGATCGGCCATCCCCTCGGAATGTCGGGCGCTCGCATCGCACTGCACCTGGCTCTCGAGCTGCAGCGGCGAGGTGGCGGAGTGGGCGCCGCAGCATTGTGCGGCGGCGGCGGACAGGGCGACGCGCTCATCGTTCGAGTCCCGAAGAACTGAGTCGGTAGTGGCTCTGGTCCGATGAGACCAGAGCCACTACGTTCTGTCGTAGCAAACCGGGCACAATAGCGGGCATGACGAATTTCTTCGACCTGAGCAGCACGGCCAAACGCTTCCGTTTCATTGCCGTGCTCGAAGCGTTCACCTGGCTCGGACTACTGGTCGGCATGGCGTTCAAGTACCTGCCGGCCGACGGCAACGAAATCGGCGTGAAGATCTTCGGGCCCATCCACGGTGCGGTGTTCATCGTGTACCTTGCCGTTGCCGTCCTGACGGCGGTGAAGCTCAAGTGGGACATCAAGGCCACGCTGCTGGCGCTGGTCGCGGCATTCCCGCCGTTCGGCACCGTGGTCTTCGAAATCTGGGCCGTGCGTACCGGACGCCTTGCCGAGCTGAGCACCGGCCGACCCACAGCCGACGCGAAGGTTCCGTCCTGACCGCCCGCCAGTGGATGACGCATCGCGTTAGTGACAAACTGTAGGACGTGACTCGACCCGGTTCCCGTCCTCCTGTCCGCCCGTCGGCCGCCGTCCCCGCATCCATTGCCGGAGCCGTCGACCTGTCCGTTCTCAAGGACCGTCCGGCACCTTCTCCCGCTGCCGAAGCCAGTGGCGATGCGGGAGGGTTGGCTCCGATCGTCGACGTGACCACGGCCAATTTCGAAGCCGAGGTTCTGCAGCGATCGATGCAGGTACCGGTCATCGTCGACGTGGGATCGGCTCGGTCGCCGCAGTCCCAGGCGTTGACGCGTCAGCTCGGGCAACTTGCCGTCGAGGCCGGCGGCACGTGGATACATGCCCGCGTCGATGTCGACTCGAATCCGCAGATCGCGCAGGCATTCGGCGTGCAGGCCATTCCCACGGTGGTTGCCGTCGCGGGTGGGCAACCGCTTGCCGATTTCCAGGGCACGCAATCCGACGAGCAGTTGCGTCAGTGGCTGCAGGCCGTCGAGCAGGCAACCGCCGGAAAGCTGTCCGGTCCACCCGGGTCGGCTCCCGCCGCCGAACCGGAACCGGAGGTCGAGGACCCGCGCATCGTCGCTGCGGAAGAGGCGATCGACGAGGGGGACTTCGACAAGGCAGCGGCGGCGTATCAGGCCATCATCGACGCCGAGCCGAAGAACACCGACGCCGTCGCCGCGCTGCGTCAGGTCAAGTTCTTGGCTCGGGTGCAGAACGTTGCACCCGATGCCGTCGAGGTGGCCGACGCCGATCCCAATAATGTCCAGGCCCGCATCGATGCGGCCGACGCGGAGATGGCCGGGCAGCAGCCGGAACAGGCTTTCGCACGGCTCATCGACGGAATCAAGATCAGTGCAGGGGACGACCGCACGGCCCTGCGTACCCGCCTACTGGAGCTGTTCGAGTTGTTCGACGCCGCCGATCCTCTGGTGGTCTCGGCGCGTCGTAAACTCGCGTCCGCTCTGTACTGAATCCCTCAGCTGTAGCGCGAATCGCACAGGGGTTTGCCGCCAAGAACTCCCGAGCGGAAAGCGTCGACTCGGGAGAAGCCGGACGGCAGCGTCGTTCCGTTGACGTCGCTGGCGGCCAATCCGTCGCTGAGTAGACCGGAGACGGCCTCGTCGAGATCGCCGGGAGAGAGCCGGATTTCGAGAGCGGCCTCGTTGGATTCGGCGCTCAACGCTGCGGTGATGACTCCGGACAGGCATGCGGATCGAAGTGCGGTCTGCGGGTCGTCGAGCGTCTGGCCCGCTTCCTTCTGTACTGCGAGGGTGTAGCGAGACGCGAACAGTACGTACGCGCTGTAGTCACCGGATACGTTGAGTGGCAGGATGTCTCCGCGCTGAGGTGTCTCGGGTTGCCCTATTTCGGCCAGGTCCTCCACATCGACACCGATGGTGTTGGTCGACGGGCAGTACGACACCGGAGAGGTGTCCTCGGCGTCGGTGCACCCGGTGTCCGATCCCGAGTAGTCCACGGTCGGCGGATCGGCGACGGGAAGCGCCGTCTCGAACGATCGCGTGAATGCGCCCAGGGAGTCCTCGGTGACCGGTAGCTCACCGGATTCGTCGGCGCTGTCGAACTTCTGCGGCAACGACGCTCGGCGTGAATCGATTTCGGCCTCGTCGATGCGTGTGCAGGTTGCCGCGCCGTCCCTGAATCCGATCTGCACTGCCGTGACGCGCTCGAATGCGGACCCGTGTACCGATTCGGGATCGTTGGGGTCCACGTCGCGCACCGCGACAGTCGCAGCGAGAACACCGTTGAGCCCATCCGAGGTGTTGATGGTGAAGTGCGGCGAATCGCCTTCTGCGACATGGCGGATGAATGCGCCGGCGAAACAGTCGGCTTGCTGCTCGGCCACGATGGTCGGGGTGTCGTCGCCGACGAGTCCCGACTGATGCTGGATCGCGTGGCCGTATTCGTGCGCGATCACCATGACCACCGACATCGGCCCGAACGCGTCGATCAACGCCGGAAGCAGAATGGTGCGGTCCCACCCGATCGAGTCGTCGCGGGTGCAGTACGCGGCATTGGGGACTCCACCGGTTCTGTCTCCACAGAACCGGATGCCGGATCCCTCGTCCTCCGACGCATCCCACGAGGTCAATGTCGTGACTGGCGTGAACGAGCCCTTGAACAGGGCCGGATACTGCTCGGCCCAGAACTGCTGGATGTCGTCGATCGCGTTGGTTGCCAGGATGTCCGAGTCGGTGCCTTCGGCGTTCTCGACGGCGATGGTCGAATCCGGTACTCCCGGACGCGGTCCGCTCGGTCCGCTGGTGACCGGAAGGCCGGCGACCGTGAACGGATTCTCGTAGATCGACACTGCATTACCGCCGACGGTGGCGGCGCACGATGTCAACAGTAGTAACCCTGCAGTGGCGGCCGCAGCCAGAAGTCGTGGTCTGCGGCCGCCGGTCATCTACTGCTCCAATTTGATCCAGATCGCCCCGTTGGCGGGAAGTGCAACCTGGCCTGATGCCGGTCGACCGTGCCACGAGTGCGATGTTGCCGTCACTTCACCCAGGTTGCCCATTCCGGAGCCGCCGTACTCCGTTGCATCGGTGTTGAGGATCTCGATCCAACGGCCTGGTTCCGGTAGTCCCACACGATAGCTGCCGTGCTCGGAACCGGAGAAGTTGAAAATACACGCGACAACCGAACCGTCGGAGCCGTACCTCAGAAAGCTGAGCACGTTGTTCTCGGTGTCGTTGGCGTCGATCCACGAGTAGCCACTGGGCGAGGTGTCCAGCGTCCACAGTGCCGGATGCGACCGGTACGTCGAGTTCAGATCTGCGACAAGCGATTTCACACCTCGGTGCAACGGCTCCTCGTCGATCTGGTACCAGTCCAGGCCTCGCTCCTCGGACCATTCGCGAGTCTGACCGAACTCCTGGCCCATGAACAGCAACTGCTTGCCCGGATGTGCCCACATGTAGGCAAGCATTCCGCGCAGCCCTGCGGCCTTGGCGTAGTCGTCCCCGGGCATGCGGGTCCACAGCGTGCCCTTGCCGTGCACCACCTCGTCGTGGCTGATGGGCAGCAGGTAGTTCTCGCTCCACGCGTAGACGAGCGAGAACGTGATCTCGTGGTGGTGGTAGCTGCGGTGGATGGGATCGCGCCCGACGAAGCCGAGGGTGTCGTGCATCCACCCCATGTTCCACTTCATGTTGAAGCCGAGCCCGCCGACGTTCGTCGGGCGAGTGACGCCGGGCCACGCGGTCGACTCCTCGGCGACGGTGACGACTCCGCGGTGCTTCTTGTGCACCGTGGCGTTCATCTCCTGCAGGAAGGACACCGCTTCGAGGTTTTCTCGGCCACCGTAGATGTTGGGCGACCAGCCACCCTCGGGACGCGAGTAGTCCAGGTACAGCATCGAGGCGACGGCGTCGACGCGCAGTCCGTCGATGTGGAATTCGTCGATCCAGTAGAGCGCGTTCGCGACCAGGAAGTTGCGGACCTCGCGTCGGCCGAAGTCGAAAACCAGTGTGCCCCAGTCGAGTTGCTCGCCTCGCTGCGGGTCTCCGTGCTCGTAGAGCGGCCCACCGTCGAAGCGGGCGAGGGCCCATTCGTCCTTGGGGAAGTGGGCGGGGACCCAGTCGACGATGACGCCGATGCCGGCGCTGTGCAGGTGATCGACGAAGAACCGGAAGTCGTCCGGACTGCCGAACCTGGACGTCGGTGCGTAGTAGGACGTCACCTGATAGCCCCAGGATCCGCCGAAGGGGTGCTCGGCGACGGGGAGCAACTCCACGTGCGTGAAGCCGGTCTCGATGATGTACTCGGCCAGTTGCTCGGCCAGCTCCCGGTAACCCAGGCCCGGTCGCCACGACGCCAGATGGATCTCGTAGACGCTCATCGGAGCCTGCGTGGGTTCGATGCCGGCTCGGGTGTCGAGCCACTTCTCGTCGTTCCAGGTGTACGTCGACGCGGTCACGACCGACGCGGTGGAGGGCGGAACCTCGGTGGCAAAGGCCATCGGGTCGGCCTTGTCCTTCACCGAACCGTCGGAGCCGTGGACGCGGAACTTGTACAGGGCACCGGGTTCGATGTTCGGGACGAACAGCTCCCAGACTCCGGTGGAGCCGAGGACGCGCATCGGCCAACTACGGCCGGTCCACCCGTCGAAGTCGCCCACCAGCGTGACGCCCTGGGCGGCAGGGGCCCACACAGCGAACGAGGTGCCGGTGACGGGACCATCGGGAGTGGCGTACGACTGCTGGTGCGCTCCGAGGATGTCCCACAGCCGCTCGTGGCGACCTTCGCCGAACAGGTGCAGGTCGAGTTCACCGAGGGTCGGTAGGAACCGGTACCCGTCGGCGGATTCGGACACGTGCCTACCTGGCCAGGTGACCACGAGCCGGTAATCGATCAGGTCCTCGACCGGGACCAGCGCAGAGAAGAGGCCGTGGGCGACGTGGGTCAACTCGTGATCGACGCCCCCGACGCGCGCGATCACTTTTTCCGCGTCGGGCTTCAGCGCACGAATCGCTGTTCCGCCGGGCACGGGGTGCGCGCCGAGCACGGAATGCGGGTTGTAGTGCCGACCAGCGGCGAGGAGATCGAGGTCGTTGTCGGACGGAGCTGCGACGGTGTCTTCGGGCGTCGTCGGATTCTTGGTCACGTTGAATCCACTCACTTTCGGTTGCCGCGGTAGGCCAGTTCGATTCGTGCCGGATAGGGAATGTGGGGGAGCGTGAATATGTGCGCCACCGAGGTCCAGGGCTCGAGTCGGACGAAGTTGGTGTGGCCCCAGTCGTAATGGATGCCGCTCACCTCGTCCTTGATCGTCAGGGTGTCCTGCCAGTCGTGACCGAGCGCGGGCATGTCCAGATGGACGGTGCCCTCCTCGGCTCCGAACGGGTTGAGGTTGATGACCACCAACACCGAGTCGCCGGTCTGCGGATCGAACTTGGAATATCCGATCAGCGCTTCGTTGTCGATCGTGTGGAAATGAATGTTGCGCAGTTGCTGCAGGGCCGGATGCGCACGGCGGATGGAATTGAGGGTGGTGATCCACGGCTCCAACGATTCACCGCGGGCGAGCGCACCCTCGAAGTCGCGCGGTCGCAACTGGTACTTCTCGGAGTCCAGATACTCTTCGCTGCCCTCGCGCACGGCCTGATGTTCGTACAGCTCGTACCCGGAGTACACGCCCCACGTCGGAGCCAGAGTGGCGGCCAGAGCTGCTCGCAGAGCGAACATTCCGGGTCCACCGTGTTGCAGGCTCTCGTGCAGGATGTCCGGGGTGTTGACGAACAGGTTCGGCCGCGCGTCGTCGGCGCGTCGGGCATGCTCCTCGGCGAACTCGGTCAGCTCCCACTTCGCGGTACGCCACGTGAAGTACGTGTACGACTGAGTGAACCCACGTTGCGCGAGACCGTACATGCGCACCGGCCGGGTGAACGCCTCGGCCAGGAACAGCACGTCCGGATCGGTCTTCTTGACCTCGGCGATGAGCCACTCCCAGAAGTCCGGTGGCTTGGTGTGTGGATTGTCGACTCGGAAGATCTTGACACCCAACGAGATCCAGTATCGAACCACGCGTAGGACTTCCTCGTAAATGCCACGACGGTCGTTGTCGAAGTTGATCGGGTAGATGTCCTGGTACTTTTTCGGCGGATTCTCGGCGTAGGCGATCGTGCCGTCCGGCAACACCGTGAACCACTCGGAATGTGTTGCGGCCCATGGATGATCCGGAGCGGCCTGCAGGGCGAGGTCGAGCGCCACTTCGAGCCCGTGCTCTCGCGAGGCGTCGACGAACGCACGGAAGTCGTCCTCGGTCCCCAGCTCGGGATGGATGGCGTCGTGCCCGCCGTCCTTGGATCCGATCGCCCACGGCGAACCGACGTCCTCGGGGCCCGGAGTCAACGTGTTGTTCGGGCCCTTGCGGTTGATCGTGCCGATCGGGTGGATCGGAGGCAGGTAGACGATGTCGAAGCCCATGCGCGCGATGCGCGGCAACTGCTCGATGGATGTCGCGAACGTGCCGTGCCGCGGTGATCCGTCCTCGTTCCACCCGCCCGTGGAGCGCGGGAAGAACTCGTACCAGGCACCGTTGAGGGCCAGGTTTCGGTCGACCCACACGTTCACGGCCCGTGATCTGGTCACCAGCTCGCGCAGCGGGTGCTGGAACAGCAGTTCGGTGACCGACGATGCGAACGCCGAGGACACGCGCGCGGGCAGCGGGCGGTCGGTGTCGCGCAGGCCGGCGGCGACGTCGGCGAGCAGCTGCCTGCTCTCCGCAGGAACGCCGGTGGCAGCGCGGAGGAACAGGCGCGCCCCGATCTCGAGGTCGTTGGCGAGTTCGTGGGCGCTCTGGCCCACTCCGAGCTTCGCTTCGACGGCGTGACGCCAGGTGCTGATCGGGTCGCTCCACGCCTCGATACGGCAGATCCAGTAGCCGGGCCGGGATGGGACGAACACCGCGTCGAACGTGTCCGGCTCGTGGCCGGGCGTCATCGGGATGCGTTCGAGCTTGCCTCCCGGTCCACGCACCGACAGCGTCGCGGCCACTGCGTCGTGACCCTCGCGCCAGACGTCGGCGGAAACTGGAAACGTCTCGCCCACCACCGCTTTCGCGGGGTATTTCCCGGTCGTCGTATCTGGAAGGACATTGTCGATACCAAGTCGACCTGTCACTTCACACTCCATTCTTCGTTAGAGGTATGGCTGCGCGGGCGCAACCTCTGATCGAACCGATATTTGGTGTGCTTCTACTCGTCAACCGTAGTGCAGCAGCGCAGATGGCGCGTGCGCCGACGCATACTGACCGCGACGGGCGCACGAGGAAATTTCGCCGAGCGCCCCATCGACACAGGTATCCGTGGGTAGGGTTCGGCTCTGTGAAAGCCTTGCGTCGATTCACCGTCCGAGCCCACCTTCCCGCCCGTCTGAATGCCCTCGCCGAGCTGTCGACAAACCTCAGGTGGTCGTGGCATTCGGCCACGCAGGATCTCTTCGAGCACATCGATCCTCTGCTGTGGACCGAACTCGAACGCGATCCGGTGGCCGTGCTCGGTGCCGTCGCACCCGGCCGGCTCGAAGAACTCGCCGAAGACGCATCGTTCCTGGCCGAACTGGACGCCGCCGAGGCGGATCTACACGACTACCTCGCCCGACCCCTCTGGTACCAGAACGAGCTCGCCGAGGGGCGAGCTCTGCCGTCGGGCATCGGTTATTTCTCGATGGAGTTCGGGGTCACCGAGGTGCTGCCGAACTACTCGGGTGGGCTCGGCATTCTGGCCGGCGACCACCTCAAGGCGGCGTCGGATCTCGGTCTACCGCTGATCGGCGTCGGACTGCTCTACCGCTCGGGGTACTTCCGGCAATCGCTGACGGCCGACGGCTGGCAGGCCGAGCGTTACCCGTCCCTGGACCCGCACGGTCTGCCGCTACGACTGCTCACCGACGACAACGACTCACCGGTGTTGATACACGTGTCGATGCCGGGGTCGCGCGTGCTGCGGGCCCGCGTGTGGATCGCTCAGGTGGGACGCGTTCCGCTGCTGCTGCTCGACTCCGACATCGCCGACAACGATCCCGAGCTCAGAGGAGTCACCGACCGCCTGTACGGCGGCGATCAGGACCACCGCATCAAGCAGGAGATCCTCGCCGGAATCGGCGGAGTACGCGCGATCAGGGCCTACACGCGCGCGCACGGACTGCCCGATCCCGAGGTGTTCCACATGAACGAGGGCCACGCCGGCTTCCTCGGGGTCGAACGCATCCGTGAACTCGTCACCGGTAGCGGGTTGGACTTCGATTCGGCGTTGGCCGCCGTCCGGGCGGGAACGGTGTTCACCACCCACACCCCGGTGCCTGCCGGCATCGACAGGTTCCCCGCCGATCTGGTGCGGCACTACTTCGGCGGTAGCGACGGTGCACCGGACTCGGCCCTGTTGCCGGGATTGCCGATGAGCCGAATTCTGGCGCTGGGTGGCGAGAGTGATCCGTCGGTGTTCAACATGGCGCACATGGGCCTTCGCTTGGGGCAGCGCGCCAACGGAGTGTCGAAGCTGCACGGAATCGTCAGCCGCGAGATGTTCAACGGCCTGTGGCAAGGATTCGACGCGTCGGAGGTGCCGATCGGATCGGTGACCAACGGTGTCCATGCGCCGACGTGGGCGGCGCGGGAATGGGCCGAGGGGGAGACCGAGACAGGTGAGCCGTTGTCCTCGGAACAGGTGTGGTCCACGCGAAACGCGTTGCGCGCGCAGTTGGTGGACGAGGTGCGCCGAAGGGTGCGCCGCTCGGCACTCGAGCGAGGGTCGACCGAGGCCGAGATAAGCTGGACTGCAAATGTTTTCGACCCCGACGTGTTGACCGTCGGCTTTGCTCGACGCGTACCGACGTACAAGCGTCTGACGCTCATGCTGCGCGAACCCGAGCGATTGCGGGCGATGTTGCTCGATCCCGTCCGCCCGGTTCAGCTGGTGGTAGCCGGAAAATCGCACCCGGCCGACGACGGAGGAAAGGCGCTCATTCAGCAGATCGTCAAGTTCGCCGACGAGGCCGATGTGCGACACCGCATCGTGTTCCTACCCGACTACGACATGTCCATGGCGCGCTTTCTGTACTGGGGATGCGATGTGTGGCTGAACAATCCGCTGCGACCCCTCGAGGCCTGCGGTACGTCCGGAATGAAGTCGGCGCTCAACGGCGGCCTCAACCTGTCGATTCGCGACGGATGGTGGGACGAGATGTACGACGGCGAAAACGGGTGGGCGATCCCGACGGCCGACGGCATCACCGACGACAATCGCCGCGACGATCTGGAAGCCGCTGCCCTCTACGAATTGCTCGAGCAGGCGGTGCTGCCGAAATTCTACGATCGCGGGGAAGACGGAGTGCCGGCTCGCTGGATCGAGATGGTGCGGCACACACTGGAACAGCTGGGACCGAAAGTGTTGGCATCGCGCATGGTTCAGGACTACACGCTCGGCTACTACGCGCCCGCTGCGCACTCCGCCCGCGCTGTGTCGGCCGACGGCTACCACGGCGCGAAGGACGTCGCGTCGTATCGCGGCCGCGTCGAGCAGGCGTGGCGCAACGTGAAGGTCACCCGAGTCGACAGCGAGGGGTTGCCGGACACCCCCGTCATCGGTGCCGAACTGTCGCTGCGCGCCATCGTCGACCTCGGCGGTATGGAACCGGGCGCCGTCGTGGTGCAGGCCGTGGTGGGACGCGTCGACGAGGGCGAGGACCTCAGCGATATCCACACCACCGAGATGTCGCACGTGGGCAGCGAGGGCGGCGAGCACGTGTACGCGGGCGAGACGCGACTGCCGCACAGTGGAGCGGTGGGCTACACGGTGCGGGTGTTGCCGCGGCACCACGGGCTTGCCTCCGATGCCGAGCTCGGTTTGGTGTCGACGCCGTAGGGAGCAGCTACTTTGCGGCCAGGCGGGTGAGGGCCTTGCGGACCACCTCCGGGTCGGAGGTCTCCCAGAACGGCGGCAAGGACGCGCGCAGGTAACCGCCGTACCGGGCGGTCGCCAGGCGCGAATCGAGCACGGCGACAACACCTTTGTCGTCGACGCTACGGAGCAGTCGACCGACGCCCTGGGCGAGCAGCAGGGCCGCATGGTTGGCGGCGACGGCGAGAAAGCCGTTGCCGCCGCGGGATTCGACGGCTTGCTGCCGAGCCACCAGCAGTGGATCGTCGGGCCGGGGGAACGGAATGCGGTCCAGGATCACCAGGCTCAGCGACGGACCGGGCACGTCGACGCCCTGCCACAGCGACAGCGTCCCGAACAGTGAGGTGGCCTCGTCGTCGGCGAACTTCTGCACCAGTGCGCCGGTGGAATCGTCACCCTGACACAGGATCGGGGTGTCGAGTCGTTCGCGCATCTCCTCTGCCGCGGCCTTGGCGGCGCGCATCGACGAGAACAGCCCGAGCGTCCGACCACCGGCTGCCTCGACGAGCGATTCGATCTCGTCGAGCGAGGACTTGGACAGGCCGTCGCGTCCGGGCGGAGACAGATGTTTGGCGATGTACATGATGCCGGCGCGAGCGTGGTCGAACGGCGAGCCCACGTCCAACGAATTCCAGCGAATGGATCCGTTGTCCGAGGGTGGTTCCACTCCCGACGCCATGGCGGTGTCACTGCGAGAGGGTTTCTCTGCGGGCAGGCCCCAATTGACGGCCAGGCCGTCGAAGGATCCGCCGACGGTGAGCGTCGCGGAGGTCAGCACCACGGTGGATTCGGCGAACAACCGTGCCCGCAGCAGCCCGCCCACCGAGAGCGGAGCAATGCGAACGGTGCGTTTGACGTTTCCTCGGAAATCGTCGACGGCGTGCCAGACGACGTCCTTGCGCTTGGCCGGGTCGGGCTCGTCGAAGGCAGTGAGCACTCGTACGGCGCTGTCGTGCACCTCGTCGACTGCCACGAGTGCTGCGCTGCGGGCCGCGGCGGCCTCGGGATCGCTGCCCGCCATGCCCTGTTTGTTCGGGCCGATCGCGGTGCGCACGGCCCAGGCGGCGTCGCGGACGGACGCCAGGGCCGGTCCGACGCCGTCGGGAAGGGACTGCCATCGACCGGGCGGTAGTTCGTCCAGAATCGCGGCCCAGTTCTCGGCAGCTCCTTCGAGTTGATCGACGGTCTCTTCCTCGATGAGCTTGGCGCTACGGCGTGCGGCCGCGGTGACGGTGGCGGCCGAAAGCTCCTCTGTGGCAACGCCGGTCACTCGGTCGACCAATTCGTGGGCCTCGTCGACGACCACGACGTCGTGCTCGGGCAGGATCTGAATTCCGGTGATCGCGTCGATGGCGAGCAGCGCGTGGTTGGTCACGACCACGTCGACCTGTGCGGCCTCGGTGCGGGCGCGCTCGGCGAAGCAGTCCTCGCCGACGGGGCACCGTGATTTCCCGAGGCACTCGCGAGCGGTGACGCTGACCTGACGCCAGGCCTGGTCGCTCACGCCGGGCACCACGTCGTCGCGATCACCCGTTTCGGTCTCCGAGGACCACTTCGTCAGCCGCACCACCTCGCGGCCCATCCGCGAGACGGCGAACGGGTCGAACAACTCCGCGTCCGGTGCTTCCTGTGCGGCACCGGTGTGAATCTTGTTCATGCACAAGTAATTGTTGCGGCCCTTGAGGATCGCGAACTTCGGACGCCGACCCACAGCCTCGGTCAGTGCGTCGGACAGACGTGGAAGGTCGCGGTCGACCAACTGTCGCTGCAGCGCGATCGTGGCCGTCGAGACGATGACGGTCTTTCCCGATTCGACCGCATGCCTGATGCTGGGCACGAGGTACGCGAGGGACTTGCCGGTGCCCGTGCCCGCCTGCACCGCGAGATGCTCACCGGTGTCGATCGAATGCGCCACGGCAGAGGCCATCGTCAGCTGATTGCTGCGTTCCTTGCCACCGAGCGAGTGCACCGCAACCTGCAGGAGAGCGGGAACGGTGGGCAACTCGGTCTTCGACGGCACCGAAGCAGACTACTGCCGATCGCCCACCGGGTTCGGCACCGACACCGCCCCTAGCCCAGGGCGAACCGGGTCGGTATCGCCGGTTCGCCCTGGGACAGGGCGAGCCCCTCCCACGGCAGGCTGACCAGGCGTCGCGCGAGGAGGTCCCGGCCCTCGGCGAGAGTCGGTAGATCGGCGACGCGCCGGCCGCCACGCATCAGCGGCGTGGTCAACGTCTCCACCGTCAGACCGTCTTCGACCGTCGGGGCGGCGTCGAACGGGTGCACTATTTCCTCGACAGCCGTACCGGTCCCACGCGCGGTCCGCAGCGCTGCCTTGGTACCCCCGCGCGATTCCTTGTGACTGCTGCGCTTGGCGACGGGTATGCCGTCCACGGTGACCAGCTTGTAGACCATTCCTGCCGTCGGCGCGCCCGAACCGGTGACCAGCGACGTGCCGACGCCGTACGAATCGACGGGTTCGGCGCGCAGCGCGGCGATCGCGTACTCGTCGAGGTCTCCGGAGACGACGATCCGCGTGTTCGGCGCACCGAGAGCGTTCAATTGGGCGCGGACCTGACGGGCGAGGACACCGAGGTCGCCGGAGTCGATGCGGACACCACCGAGCTCCGGACCGGCCACCTCGATCGCGTTGGCCACGCCCTGCTTGATGTCGTAGGTATCGACCAGCAGTGTCGTTCCCACCCCGAGCGCTCGGACCTGAGCGGCAAAAGCGGCCTTCTCGTCGGGGCCGTCGGCGGTGGTGTGCAGCAGCGTGAACGAGTGGGCCGACGTGCCTGCTCCGGGGACGCCGTGGCGTCGGACTGCTTCGAGGTTGGAGGTCGCGGTGAAGCCGGCCAAGTAGGCCGCGCGCGATGCCGCGACCGCCGCCTCCTCGTGGGTGCGCCGCGATCCCATTTCGATGATCGGCCTGGCCTCGGCGGAGGCGACCATGCGCGCTGCCGCAGAGGCGATTGCGCTGTCGTGATTGAGAATCGACAGCACCACGGTTTCCAGGACCACGCACTCGGCGAACGTGCCGCGGACCGTCAGGACGGGGGAGCCGGGAAAGTACAGATCGCCCTCGCGGTAGCCGTCGATGTCGCCCGTGAAGCGGTAGTTGCGCAGCCACTCGACGGTGTCGGCGTCGAGAAATTTGGACACGACACGCAGCTCGTCCGGGCCGAATCGGAAGCGATCGACGGCGTCGAGAATGCGCTCGGTGCCGGCCACGACGCCGTATCGGCGGCCGCCGGGTAGCCTGCGGGCGAAGACCTCGAAACTGCACGGTCTGTCTGCGTAGCCGCTGGCCAGGGCCGCGGACAGCATCGTGTACTCGTACTGGTCGGTCAGCAGTGCAGTGCTGGCTCCGTCGCTGGAAAGCGTGTGATCGGTGGTCGCGTCATTGCTCACCTCGATCACACTACGAGCGCAGGGGCGAACGTGTGGGGTCGGCCCGACACGCCGTACCCTGTTGCCATGCCTTGGTTGACGGTGGATGGATCGCTTCTGCCCGTGGACGGCTTCTCGGCACTCGAAGTCGCGGCGGCGTCGCCGCAGGCGGTGCCGGCCGAAACCGAGGCCGTTGCTGCCGACGAAGCGCACGACACTCCGTGGGTCACCATCGTGTGGGACGACCCGGTCAACTTGATGCACTACGTCACCTACGTGTTCCAGAAGCTCTTCGGCTACAGCAAGGCCAAGGCCACCGAGTTGATGATGCAGGTGCACTCCGAGGGCAAGGCGGTCGTGTCGAGCGGCGAGCGCGATGCGATGGAGAACGACGTCAAAAGGCTGCACGCGGCGGGCCTGTGGGCCACCATGCAGCAGGACAAGTAGTCAGCAGTTCGCCACCTCTACGTCAGAGAAGGACATCACCGACAGTGCGCACGTGGACGAGACGGAATTCGTTGTCCGGGGTCAAGATCAAGTCCGAGATCGACGCTCGTGAGGCGGCGGTGCTCAAGTCCCTGGTCGCATCCGTTCTCGGCCTGCTACGCGATCGTTCCGCCGCGGCACCCACCGACGAGCTCGCTGCGCTGACCGGGCTGCGTACCGGCCACAACAGCCCGCCGGACGATGCAGCGCTGGCTCGGCTGCTGCCGGACTTCCACCGCGCCGATCCCGAACACGACGATCAGGATCCGGCCGATCTGAACGGTGCCCTCCGCGGGTTGCACGAGCCCGAGATCATCGACGAGAAGTTGGCTGCCGGGGCAGTGATCCTCGCGACCCTGCCCGATTCCGGCGGAAAGATCCTGCTCACCCAGGAACAGGCCGACGCGTGGTTGACGGGTCTCAACGACGTGAGGCTGGCGCTCGGGACCACACTGGGCATCAGTGCGGACACTCCTGACGTACTCGACGAGGGCGATCCTCGTGCTCCCCATCTGGACGTGTACCACTGGTTGACCTGGATGCAGGATTCCCTCGTCCAGGTCCTCGTTCCCTAGGGTGCCGACGTGACCGCAACCTTCTCGAAACCCGGCCCCCGGGACTGCTTGACCGATGTGGCAGGTCTGTTGGTCGGCCATCATCACGAACTCGACGACGACGCCGCGATGGGGTTCGGTTCGGCCACCGGCTGCACTGTGGTGCGCGTTCTCGGTGGGGCGACGGCGGCCGTCGACGTGCGAGGCGGCGGACCGGGAACACGCGAGACCGATCTGCTCGATCCGAGCCATTCCGTTCAGCAGGTCGACGCGATCCTGTTGACCGCGGGCAGTGCGTACGGGCTTGCGGCCGCCGACGGCGTCATGCGGTGGCTCGAAGAGCACGAACAAGGCATCCTGATGGGCAGTCCGGCTCACGTCGTGCCGATCGTGCCGGCTGCGGTGATCTTCGACCTTCCGGTCGGCGACTGGGCCGCGCGCCCCACCGCGGAGTTCGGCTACCGTGCTGCGGCCACGGCGGCGACCGAGTTCGCGACGGGATCGGTCGGGGCAGGAGTCGGTGCTCGCGCCGGCGTGCTCAAAGGTGGGGTGGGCACCGCGAGCACGGTGATCGAGGGCGGTCCGGCCGACGGAGTGACGGTCTCGGCGCTGATGGTCGTCAACCCTGTGGGCGCGGTGTTCGATCCGCGCACCGGGTTGTTGTGGGGCACCGGCACACTGGGGCCCGCGGAATTCGGCATGCGCAGTCCCGACGTCGACGAGGTGCGGACCGCGGCGGCGCTCGAACCCAAGGCCACAGCTCTGAACACCACGATCGGCGTGGTTGCGACGGATGCGCCGCTGTCGTCGGCGTCGTGCAAGCGAATAGCCGTCGCGGGTCACGACGGACTCGCGCGGGCCATCAGACCTGCGCACTCGCCACTCGACGGTGACACCGTCTTCGCCGTGTCCACGGGTACCAGGGCCGTCACCGCCGAGTCCTCTGTGCCCGCAGCATTCTCCCCGGAACTACCGGTACTGGCCGCGGTCACCGAAGCCGCGGCGATCGTCGTCGAGCGAGCCATCGTCCGGGCCCTGATCGACGCCACCTCGGTGGCCGGCATCCCCACCTATCGCCAGATCTTCCCCTCCGCATTCACGGCATCGCGTCTCTGACCGGCAGGTAGCCGCTACCGGTACCGTGGAGAGACCGAGGTTGGAGGCGATCATGAGTGAGACCGGCAAGCTTCCCGGTGAGCGAGAGCGGCCCGCGTGGATGCAGGCAGCCGTCTTCGTCGGAGGATTCGTGGCGCTGCTGTGGATCATCGAGATCATCGACGTCGCGAGCGGTTCACGGCTCGAGCAGAACGGTATCGAGCCTCGTTCCGCCGACGGCTTGTGGGGCATCCTGTTCGCGCCCGTGCTGCACGACGACTGGCAGCACCTGATCGCCAACACGGTTCCCCTGATCGTGCTCGGATTCCTGGTGTTGCTCTCGGGCATCGCGCGTGGTCTGGCTGCCACCGGGATCGTCTGGGTGATCGGCGGCGTAGGTACCTGGCTCACGGCCGGCACCTACAGCAACACGATCGGCGCGTCGATTCTGATCTTCGGCTTCATCACGTACCTGCTCGTTCGTGGATTCTTCACCCGCCACCTCGGCCAGCTCGCGATCGGGGTCGTGGTGTTCGTGCTGTACGGCAGCGCGCTGTGGGGCGTGCTGCCGAGCGATCCGAGCATCTCCTGGCAGGGTCATCTGTTCGGCGCGGTGGGTGGGGTCGTCGCGGCTCGACTGCTGTCCGCCGACGCTCGGGCCGACAGAGCGCGCGCCAGAGCACTCGATCGTCCCACTCCGTAGGCGGTAGGTAACCGCGAGCACAGCTGTGTTCGGGCGTGAAATTCGCCGACTCGCGCGGTCAATACTGCCCGAACGTTTCGAGTGACGCGCTCGGCGTGGCAGCATGGCTTACATGCGAATTACCGTCCTGGGATGTTCGGGCAGTGTGTCCGGACCCGATTCACCCGCGTCGGGCTACCTCCTGGAAGAAGAGGAGACCGCGCCGGTCGTTCTCGATTTCGGGCCCGGCGTCCTCGGGGCGTTGCAGCGTTATGTCGATCCGGGTGACGTGAGCGTTCTGCTTTCGCATCTGCACGCCGATCACTGCCT
The DNA here is from genome assembly GCF_001894785.1 of Rhodococcoides fascians NBRC 12155 = LMG 3623. Classification (GTDB taxonomy): domain Bacteria; phylum Actinomycetota; class Actinomycetes; order Mycobacteriales; family Mycobacteriaceae; genus Rhodococcoides; species Rhodococcoides fascians. The sequence continues at coordinate 21,921 of NZ_BCWW01000015.1, read as the reverse complement.
CGATGTTCCCGGTCTGCTCGTGTGGCGTCGCTACCATCCGAACCCGCCGGAAGGGCGCGCGATCGTCTACGGACCGAAGGACACTGCGTTTCGGCTCGGAGTGGCGTCGGCCGAGTGCGGCGGTCAGATCGACGACATGTCCGACACCATCGATCTACGCCGCTGGGTGGACGGCCGGACCATCGAATTCGGACAGCTGTCGATTCTGACCCGGCAGGTGTTCCATCCCCCGGAGTCGTACGGCATGCGGGTCACCACCGGCGGCGGAAAGACATTCGCGTACAGCGGCGACACCGGTATGTGCCAGGCGGTGCAGGATCTGGCTCAGGGTGCCGATGTCTTTCTCTGCGAGGCGTCGTGGACCGACAGCCCGGATCGGCCCGAGGGCGTCCACCTGTCCGGTATCGAGGCCGGTCGCATCGCTCGGGAAGCCGGAGTGGGGGAGCTGCTGCTCACCCACATTCCGCCCTGGACGTCTCGCGAGGATGTCATAGCCGAGGCGAAGGCAGAGTTCAGCGGACCGGTGCATGCCGTCGAGCCAGGGGACGCCTTCACCGTATGACGACGCGCTAGGCTTCGAGTCGTGTGCAGACGAGAAGACGGCAGAGCGGACGACGAGCTCCGCACCATCAAGATCACCCGCGGATTCACCACTCACCCGGCAGGGTCGGTGCTGGTCGAATTCGGCAACACCAGGGTGATGTGCACGGCCAGCGTCGAGGAGGGCGTACCGCGCTGGCGGAAGGGATCCGGCCTGGGCTGGCTCACCGCCGAGTACGCAATGCTTCCCGCTGCTACCCACACGCGCAACGGACGCGAGTCCGTCAAGGGCAAGGTCGGCGGACGCACTCAGGAGATCTCCCGACTGGTCGGACGCTCACTGCGCGCGTGCATCGATCTGGCAGCGATCGGCGAGAACACGATCGCCCTCGACTGCGACGTGTTGCAGGCCGACGGCGGCACCCGTACTGCTGCCGTGACCGGGGCGTTCGTGGCTCTCAGCGACGCCGTCACCTACCTACGAGCAGCTGGACGCCTGGCCGACCCGCAGCCGATCTCGTGCATGATCGCCGCGGTCAGTGTCGGCGTCGTCGACGGCCGGGTGCGACTCGACCTTCCGTACGAAGAGGATTCGCGAGCCGAGGTCGACATGAACGTCGTTGCGACCGACACCGGAACTCTGGTGGAGATCCAGGGAACCGGCGAGGGCGCGACCTTCCCGCGCACGACCCTCGACAAGCTCCTCGACTCGGCGTTCGTCGGTATCGACAAGCTGTTCGAGGTGCAGAGGGAGGCGCTGGCGTTGCCGTACCCGGGGGATCTGCCCGAGCCTGCCACCGCAGAAACGAAGAAGAAGTTCGGTGCCTGACACCAAGCTGCTGGTAGCCAGTCGTAACGCGAAGAAGCTGCGCGAGCTGCGCCGGGTGCTCGATGCCGCCGGCCTCATGGGTATCGAGTTGGTCGGTCTCGACGAGGTGCCGCCGTTTCCCGAGGCACCCGAAACCGGAGCGACGTTCGAGGACAACGCGGCGGCCAAAGCGCGCGACGGCGCGGCGGCAACCGGGTTGCCTTGCGTCGCCGATGATTCCGGAATCGAAATCGACGCATTGAACGGAATGCCCGGGGTGCTCTCTGCGCGCTGGTCCGGAACTCACGGGCAGGACGAGGCCAACACGGCGCTGGTTCTGGCGCAGCTGAGCGATACCCCCGACGAACGGCGCGGGGCTGCTTTCGTATCGGCGTGTGCGTTGGCGGTCCCGGGCGGAGCCGAGACCGTCGTTCGAGGTGAGTGGCGCGGCGTTGTTGCGCGAGAGCCGTTGGGCGACAACGGTTTCGGATACGATCCGATCTTCGTGCCGGAGGGGGACGGCCGCAGTGCCGCGCAGTTGGCTCCGGACGAAAAGGACGCGGCCTCTCATCGCGGCCGCGCGCTGCGCAAGCTGGTTCCTGCTCTCGAAGCGTTGACGGGGCGATAGTCGTGGCGGCGCGGGCAATGTTGACGAGAACCACGGTCGTGCTCGCTGCCGCTGCCCTGTGCCTGCTCGGCACCCCTGCTTCGGCAGCGCCGGTCGCGGGATCGTTCGCCGAGGCCTTGGTCTACTCGGTGGCTCATCCCGGTGCGACGCCGGCGGGCGCGAACGATTTCTCGTGCGTTCCCAGCGCTCGACATCCCGAACCGGTCATCTTGGTGCACGGTTTTTTGGAGAACTCCTACGCGAACTGGTCGTCGCTGTCACCGGCCCTGGTCGACGCCGGATACTGCGTGTTCGCACTCGACTACGGCAACACCGGGCCGGTGCCTGCGTTGGGAGCGCTGGGAACGATTACCGAGAGTGCCGCGGAATTGTCCACGTTCGTCGATTCCGTGCTCGCGGCGACGGGTGCGCAGAAGGTGTCGATCGTGGGCCACTCGAAGGGCGGCACGGTGCCGCGCTACTACGCCCGCTTTCTCGGCGGTGATCGCACCGTCTCGCGCATAGTGGCGCTGTCTCCGCCGAACTATCCGACCGCCGGTCCGCCGGTGCAGGACGACGTGCTCGAGCGGTTGAACGAGGGCAGCGACACGGTCGCGGGGATCGATTACACGACGATCGTGACTCGATACGACCAGGTTGTCGTTCCGTACACGGCGTCGCTCCTTACCGGAGCGGGAAATACGAACGTGGTGCTGCAGGACGTGTGCCCCGGCAATGTCGTCGAGCACACAGGAATCTCGTACGATCCGCTGGCGCAGCGGCTGGTGGAGAACGCGCTGGATCCGGAGAACGCACAGCCGATCACCTGCTGACGTCAGACGCCGAAGTCGGCCTTGACCTGCTTGGTGCGCTTGTGTTCGACGTAGAATGACAGGAACGGAACAGTTCCGGCGAGCAGGGTGCCGATGGTCCGACCGGCCGGCCACCGCACCTTGATCGCAAGGTCGATCGTCAGGATCAGGTATACGAGGTAGACCCAACCGTGCACTACCGCAATCCAGTTGGGCACATTCTCGACCTTGAAAATGTACTTCGCGACCATTTCGGTCACAAGCACGAGCAACCAGATACCGGTGACGTAGGCGAGCACGCGATAGCGCAGCAGCGCCGATGCAATCTTCCGAGTCTTGTTGGTGGACGCCTTGGTCTTGTCCGGTGCCGAACTCACGTGGTGCTCCTGTCGGTCCCGCGGGATTCGTTCAGCTCCGCGAGGTAGCTGTTGTACTCCAGAAGTTGCCTGGCCTCGGGGTCGTCCAGATCGCCGACGTCGGGGTCTGCCACGCGGCGCTGGGGGAGCAGATCGAGAGGGACCTCGGTCGGTCCGTCGGGCTGCCCGGCGTCGGGCTCGTCCTGGTCCTCGTCTTCGAGGCGGACGAACTTGCGGTAGGCGTAGACGACGAACGCCGCGAACAAGGGCCACTGGAACGCGTAGCCGAGGTTCTGGCCGTTACCGCCGACCGCCTCGAAGCGTTCCCACTGCCACCAGCCGAGACCGAGACACACCGCCGCGGACACGATCACCAGCGCAATGAGCGCGGGTCGACGCTTCGGGCGGGATGAGGTCACCACTCGACGGTACCGGAGCGACTACTACCGAAGGTAGTCACATCGGGTGGTCGGCCGGTGATTCTCACCATGGACGAGCCGGGTGCGACTCACGGCCGACGACGGTTCGCCCGTGCTTCGGCAAGTTGCTCGGCACCGGGGCCGGTGATGTCGGCGAGAGCGCTGCTGCGCCCCGTCAGCACCAACGCCAGGGTGCCCGCCGATCCTTCGACGACGGGGCCCTCGCCCCGACTCCAGTCCAGATCGGTTGCGCGCCACTGCAGTCGAAGATCGGGTCCTTTGAACGGTGCCGCACCGCTTTCCGGCACCAGGAAGTCGAGCATCGTAACCATGCGGTGCTCGGGAACGTGGTGCTCGATTCCCAGCGGCCTGCACACATCGAGCCCGTGCACGATGACGTCGGACAACGGGGCCAGCGGACCGTGGCCCGGCGGGGTGAACTTCTTGTCTGCGTGAGCTGTCAGGAGCGCGGGCAATTCGTCGCCGTGCTTGCGCTTGATTCGCTGGGTCATCATCTGATTGGCCCGGTCGAAGTTCCCTCGAGTGCGCACCATGGCGAGTCCGAACTGCCAGAGCGGGACGATCAAGGGCACCACGAGATGGGCGGCGACGTCGCGGACCGTCCAGGCGTCGCACAGCGATGGGGTGTCCCACTGTTCGGGTGTCAAGGTGTCGAAAGTGCATGCGAGGGAGCGTCGTTCGTCGGAAGTTTCGGCGAAGATCGCGTCGTCATCGAGATCGCTGGACATACGAGCCACCTTTACACGTTGAAACCGGTAGAGCTGGGAGTCTCGAGAAAAGCCGGGTCGAACGACCGTTGTGCGCGAGGGGGGACTTGAACCCCCACGTCCTGAGACACTGGAACCTAAATCCAGCGCGTCTGCCAATTCCGCCACTCGCGCGTGCCGGTGAAGTCTACAACCGATGCTGCTGTGCGTGCGACGCGGTTCTTCGAGCCACGTCGACGTCCGATTAGGCTCGCCGGGTGGTGAAGAAGGAGAACTCGTTCGATCCGGCGCGCATCCTCGAACTGCTGTGGCGGGTCGACGCGAAACCGAGCCGAACCGGCCTGAGCGTCGACGCGATCGTCGACGCGGCCATCGAGATGGCCGATGCGAACGGGTTGGAGTCGGTGTCGATGCGCAATGTGGCCGAGCATCTCGGGGTCGGTGCGATGTCGCTGTACACCCACGTGCCGGGGCGTCAAGAGTTGACGGACCTGATGATCGATCGGTCCCTGGCAGATCTGTATGCACACGTCGACGAGCCGGCATCGGTTCCCGGTGGGTGGCGGCCCGCGTTGCGATTCGTTGCCGAGCGCAATTGGGAACTCTATCAACGACATTCGTGGCTGCTCGACGCCGTCGGTGCGCGTCCGGTGCTCGGTCCACACACCAACGACAAGTACGAGGCAGAGCTGCGCACCCTCGTCGGTACCGGGCTCGGTGACGTCGAGATCGATTCGGTGTTGACACTGGTTCTCACTCACGTCTCGGGGACCGCGAGGGCCTCGGCCGCGGTCGATCGGGTGAAGAAGCAGTCGGGGATGTCCGACGCTCAGTGGTGGGCGGCTACTGCACCCGTCATCGAGCGGGTGATGACGCGCGAGCGGTTTCCGGTGTCGTCCCGCATCGGGACGGCCGCGGCGACGTCGTACGACGCCGCCAGCGACCCCGTGCATGCCTATCGTTTCGGTGTGGAGTGCATCCTCGATGGCGTCGAGGTGATGATCTCGCAGAGGTGATAATTCTGCAGAGTCAGCCCGCCGATCGGAGCTCAGCCTCGGAATGACGCTGCGGCGGTCTGCGCAGCTTGTGCTGGTAACGCCAGAGCGCGTGCTCGAGCGAGGCGAGATCGACGTGGAGTGCGTCCGCTACGGCGTCGAGAATCACGGGGGAGCGCTCCTCGGCGATGTCGGCGGCGAGGTCTCGATGGAGTGGTTCGAGAGCGTCGGCAACGAACGCGGTCAGATGTGCGGTCGCCTTGTCGGTGCGTACGCCCAGATGCATGAGCATGCACTCCCAGGTGGTCTCGCCGAGGCCAGGGATCGCGCGGAACGCATCGAAATGTTCCTTCGTGTGCTGCTCGAAATCGGTCGAACGGCTCAACCCCGACGCGATCAGCGTCTGCGCTGCCACAGCGGCTGCCGCCGCCTTGGTTCGGCTGTTTCCTGGAACGAGCTGACGGTTGGACAGGATCTGCACGAGCTGATCCGGATCCGAAGTCAGTTCTGCAAGGGTTGTCAAGTCGTCGAGTCGGTTATCGCCGCGGTGTGACCGCCACCGTCCGATGACCGCTCGCACCCCACTGGTCGGTCCTCCGTAAGGGGCGCGCGCGGAGAAGATCGCGTCGAGTAGCGCCGCCTCGGATTCGCCGCGCCACCCCGGTGTCCAGTGCGGCGAATTCGATTGCGAGGCAAACGATTCGATGTGCGACAGCATTGCTTCGAGCTCGCCCGTCGTGCAAGTGTCCGTAACCGATGAATACATGAATTCCCCCCGGAGTTCGTCGACCGCCCTATCGGATGCGGTTCGTAGGAGAAAGCTAGACGACCCCACCGACAGGTCACCGGACGCTGACGGAGTGCTCGAGATCACATCACAAAAAGATAACGAAAAATGCGAGGGTTCCCTCATGTTTTGCCGTCGCCGTCGAGTCTCCCGCCAGGGTCGATGCGGGTTACTCGCCAGTTGGGTAAACAAAAAGTAAAGGCGCTTGCGCGGACGTACTCGCTGGTAGCACTCGGACGTCCGAGCAAACCTGAGGATTTCCTCATGATTTTGTGTCAACCTGGAGCAGCGCGAAGGAGACCTGTCGACGAAGACAGGCTCACGCTTTGCCCTGTTGCCCACGACGCACCACGGCAGTCATCACAGCGAACGCCTCGACCCCCCGAGACGTCCACGAGAGGAATCTTCAGCCTTGACGATCAACGAGAGCACACCATCACACGGACGCGGCTCGCGAAGCACAGGCAACGCAGGCAAAGCCCCTAGAAGCAGTGGCGGCTCTCGGACTCTGGCAGATCGATTCGCCGCGGGCGAGCCGTACGCCCTGGCGTTCGGTGGTCAGGGTGCGCCCTGGCTGAGTTCGCTCGAAGAGCTCGCGCGCGATTCCGCACTCGAGCCCGAACTGACCGATCTCGTCAACGAGGCCGCAGCAGTGCTGGCGCCCGTGTCCGACGAGCTGCTGGTCGTCCGCTCGGTCGGCTTCGACCCGATCGGTTGGATGCTCGAGCAGGACCTCGCCGACGACGACACCGCCGGCTCCTACGGGCCTTCCGAAGCGGCACTGACCTCGGCTGCGGTGTCTCTGCCGGGCGTCTTTCTCACTCAGGTCGCCGCGTTGCGTGCGCTGAAGCTGCAGGGCCTCGACCCCGCCCAGACCCCGCCGGTCAAGGTGGTCGGACACTCGCAGGGCCTCATTGCCGCCGAGTCCGTCGCCGCGGACGGCGCACAGGACGCCAATTTCCTGGCCATCGCTCAGTTGGTCGGCGCCGCTGCCGGACTCGTCGGACGTCGCCGCGGCATCATCGGTGCCGGTGACCGTGCGCCGATGGTCTCGGTCGGCAACGTCGAGCCCGAACGTCTTCAGGCGATCGTCGACGAGCTCGAGATACCGGGAGCACCCGAACGCTCCGCTGCTCTGGCCATCCGCAACGGTCGTCGCCGCGTCGTGCTGTCCGGCCCGCCGGCTCAGTTGGCTCGCGTGCAGGAGAAGTGCGAGCAGATCGCGGCTCGGGAAGAACGTGAGCGCGATGCCAAGAAGCGCGGCGGCGCGGTGTTCGCACCCGTCTTCGAGCAGCTCCCGGTCGAGATCGGCTTCCATCACCCCGCATTGAACGACGCCGTGGAGCTCGTCGACGCCTGGGCGCAGCGGTGCGGTCTCGACGCCGCCCTGGCCCGCGAACTGGCGCAGAAGATCCTCGTCGATTCCGTGGACTGGGTCGACGCCATCGACGGTGTCGTCGAGGCCGGCGCGGACTGGATCCTCGACCTCGGACCCGGTGACCTCCTCACCCGCATGACCACCCCGGCGCTGCGTGGACAGGGCGTCGGCATCATCGCGGCATCCTCACGCGGCGGCCACCGCAATCTGCTCACTCCCGGTGCCGCTCCCGAGGTGCAGCCGGCATGGTCGGCATTCGCGCCCAAGCCTGTGACGCTGCCCGACGGCCGTGTCGTCGTGGAAACCTCCTTCACCAAGATGACCGGACGTTCGCCGATCCTGCTCGCCGGCATGACGCCGACGACGGTCGACGCGAAGATCGTCGCGGCCGCAGCCAACGCAGGCCACTGGGCCGAGCTCGCCGGTGGCGGACAGGTCACCGAGGACATCTTCACCGACCGCGTCGCCGAGCTTTCCACGTTGCTCGAGCCCGGCCGTGCCATCCAGTTCAACTCGCTCTTCCTCGACCCGTACCTGTGGAAGCTGCAGCTCGGCGGTCGCCGCATCGTGCAGCGGGCCCGTGCAGCGGGTGCGGCCATCGACGGCGTCGTCGTCACGGCAGGCATCCCCGAACTGGACGAGGCAGTGGCTCTCATCGAAGAGCTCTCCGAGGCCGGAATCAGCTACGTCTCGTTCAAGCCGGGTACCGTCGCGCAGATCCGCGCAGTGATCCGCATCGCCAACGAGGTTCCGTCCTACCAGGTCAACGTCCATATCGAGGGTGGCCGCGCAGGCGGGCACCACTCGTGGGAAGACCTCGACGACCTGCTGCTGACCACCTACGCCGAGCTCCGCTCGCGCCCCAACCTGGTGATCTGCGTCGGCGGCGGTATCGGAACACCCGAGCGGGCCGCTGACTACCTCACCGGAACCTGGTCTGCCGTGCACGGATACCCGAAGATGCCTCTGGACGGCATCCTCGTCGGTACCGCTGCGATGGCCACTCTGGAAGCCACAACGGCTCCCGAGGTCAAGCAGCTTCTCGTCGACACTCCGGGAACTCCCGACTGGGTCGGTGCCGGAACCGCCAACGGCGGAATGGCGTCGGGCCGCAGCCAGCTCGGTGCCGACATTCACGAGATCGACAATGCGGCATCACGTTGCGGTCGGCTGCTCGACGAGGTCGCCGGCAACGCCGACGCCGTTGCCGAGCGCCGCGACGAGATCATCGCCGCACTCGACGGCACCGCCAAGCCGTTCTTCGGCGACGTCGCCGAGATGACCTACCAGCAGTGGCTGAGCCGCTACCTGGATCTGGCCATCGGAACGGACTCACGCAGCGAATTCGACTGCGGTGGCGAGTTCACCGATGCGGTGTCCGAGGCCCGTGAGTCGGTGTGGCTCGATGTCACCTGGCGCACCCGCTTCCTCGAAATGCTGCAGCGCGCCGAGGCACGTCTGCACCCGGTCGATCGTGGCCCCATCCCCACCCTGTTCGCCGACGCCGAGGTACTCGAGCGTCCCCGCGCAGCACTGAAGTCGCTGCTCGCTCAGTTCCCCGACGCCGGTGACGTGATTCTGCACCCGGCCGACATCACCTTTTTCACCTCGCTGTGCCGCATGCCGGGTAAGCCGGTCAACTTCGTCCCCGTCGTCGACGGTGACGTGCGCCGCTGGTGGCGCAGTGACTCGCTGTGGCAGGCACACGACGCTCGCTACTCCGCCGATCAGGTCTGCATCATCCCCGGGACCGTTGCCGTCGCAGGTATCACTCGCGTCGACGAGCCGGTGGGCGAACTGCTGAACCGCTTCGAGAAGGCCACCGCGGACCAGCTTCTCGCCGAGGGTGTCGAGCCGGCGGCCATCGCCAGCCGACGCCACGCCGAGATTGCACCGGGACTGCTGGGCATCGTGCTGGCTGCTCCCGACGTCACCTGGGCCTCGCGTATGACGCAGAACCCCGTTGCACGCCTGGGTGATCCGGCCGACTGGACCGTCGACTCCGACACCGTGGCGACGCACCCACAGACCGGCTCGTCGCTGACCGTGCTCGACTCCGAGCACGTCGAACTGCTGGTCCCGCTCGCCCCGGGCAAGGAAGTACGCATCCGTCTGACGGTGCCCGCCTCCACCATCGACGGCGGCGCTCCCGTCGTCACCGCACAGGATGCTCAGCAGGCCATGTCGGCGCTGCTCGGAGTTGCTGCCGGACAGGAGCTTCCGACGGTCAAGAACGGTGTCGCGCGGCTGAACATCGCGTGGATCCCCGATCTGATCGCCGACCACGCCGGCGTCACCGGATCCGGACTGCCCGACACACTGACCGTCAGCGGCAAGGCCGTTCCCGACGTTCTCGTCGGTGCCTGCTGGCCCGCCGTCTTCGCGGTCCTCGGTGCGACCCGTAACGCCGAGGGCATCGACGTCATCGAGGGCATGCTCGACCTGGTGCACCTCGATCACAGCGTCAACCTCGTCGGTGAATTGCCCACCGACACTTCGATTCTCGTGGTCAAGGCCGCTGCAGGAGAGGTGCTCGACACCGATCTCGGTCGCGTCGTCGAGGTCACCGTCGAAATCGGTGCCATGCTCGGTGAGGGGCTCGACGCCCCGGCCGTTGCAACTCTGGTGGAGCGCTTCGCCATTCGTGGACGCACCGGCAAGGGCGAGTTGGTGGATCCGGCTCGCGCCGGCGGTTCGCTGAGCGCCGATGCCAAGGACACCCCGCGCCGTCGCCGTCGCCAGGCCACCATCGTGGCCCCGCGCAACATGGCCGCATTCGCGCAGGTCTCGGGCGATCACAACCCGATTCACACCTCGGATGCCGCGGCGTTGCTCGCCGGCCTCGGTAGCCCGATCGTGCACGGCATGTGGCTTTCGGCTGCGGCGCAGCAAACCGTCACTGCAGTCGACCACGAGGACACCAAGACTCCTCCGCGTCGTCTGACTGCCTGGACTGCTCGTTTCCTCGGGATGGTCCGTCCCGGAGCGGAGATCGACGTTCGCGTCGACCGCACCGGATTCGACCAGGGTGCCGAACTGGTCGAGGTGTCCTGCCGAGTCGGCGGCGAACTGGTCATGGTCGCCACCGCACGCACCGCCGCGCCGAAGACCGTCTACGCGTTCCCCGGCCAGGGCATCCAGCGCCCGGGTATGGGACTGGACGCACGCGCTCGCTCCAAGGCCGCGCGTGAGATCTGGGAGCGAGCCGACAAGCACACCCGCAGCGCGCTCGGCTTCTCCATTCTCGCTGTCGTGCGCGACAATCCGACGTCGCTCAAGGCCCGCGGGGTCACGCACAAGCATCCCGACGGTGTGCTGCACCTGACGCAGTTCACCCAGGTTGCGATGGCCGTTCTCGGTGTCGCACAGGTTGCCGAACTGCGCGAATCCGGAGCGTTCGTGGAGAATTCGATTCTCGCCGGCCACTCGGTGGGTGAGTACAACGCTCTGGCCGCCGTTGCCGGTGTGCTCCCGCTCGAGGCCGTTCTCGAGGTCGTCTTCCAGCGTGGCTCGGCCATGCACGCACTCGTTCCCCGTGACGAGAACGGCCGCAGTGACTTCCGTATGGCTGCCATCCGCCCGTCCCAGATCGGCCTGGCCGACGAGGACGTGCAGGGCTTCGTCGCCGGTGTCGCAGAAGAGTCCGGTGAGTTCCTCGAGATCGTCAACCTCAACTTGCGTGGCTCGCAGTACGCCATCGCAGGCACCGTTGCCGGCCTCGGGGAGCTCGAGAAGAAGATCGCCATTCGCCGGGCAGAGTTCGGCGGCAAGGCCGCCTACATCATGGTTCCGGGCATCGACGTGCCGTTCCACTCGACGGTTCTGCGCGGTGGAGTCGACGATTTCCGTAGCCGCCTCGAGACCCTGCTGCCCGAGCAGCTCGATCCCGCGATCCTGGTCGGTCGCTACATTCCGAACCTGGTGCCCAAGCCGTTCTCGCTCGACCGGGCCTTCGTTCAGGAGATCGCCGACCTCGTACCGTCCGAGCCGCTGAACACCGTTCTCGCAGAGTTCGATTCGTGGGCCGCACGGCCGAGCGATCTGTGCCGCGTGATTCTGACCGAATTGCTCGCATGGCAGTTCGCCAGCCCGGTCCGGTGGATCGAGACTCAGGATCTGCTCTTCGCAGACGAGTCCGACGGCGGTATGGGCGTCGAGCGTTTCGTCGAGATCGGGCTCGGTGCAACACCGACCGTGGCCAACCTCGCGTCGCAGACTCTCAAGCTGCCCGGCCGCTTCGGCCACCCGGTCGAGGTGCTGAACCTCGAGCGCGAAGCCGCGATCGTCTACGGCACCGATACCGACCCGGCTCCGGCCGACGAGGACGAGGCGACTCCCGCTCCCGAGGCCGCTGCTCCTGCAGCCGCGGCTGCTCCGGCTGCAGCACCCGCTCCGGCAGCGGCTCCGTCGGGCGGACCGCGCCCCGACGACATCGCGTTCGTCGCCGCCGACGCGACGAAAATCCTTATCGGACTGTGGACCAAACTGCAGCTCGATCAGATCGGGCCCGCCGACACCATCGAGGCGCTGTGCGACGGCGTCTCCTCGCGTCGTAACCAGCTGCTCGTCGACCTCGGTTCCGAGCTCTCGCTCGGTGCCATCGACGGCGCAGCCGATGCCGACATGGGCGCGCTCTCGGGCACGGTGAACAAGCTGGCTCGTACCTACAAGCCGTTCGGCCCGGTGCTCAGCGACTCGATCAACGACCATCTCCGCAAGGTCTTCGGCCCCTCGGGACGACGCCCGGCGTCCATCGCCGACCGCGTCAAGAAGACCTGGGAACTGGGCGACGGCTGGGCGCACCACGTCACCGCCGAGGTCGCTCTCGGTACCCGTGACGGTGCCTCGGTTCGTGGTGGCGCACTCGGTGGCCTGGCCGACGGCGCTCTCGCCGACGGCACTGCCGTCGACAACGTCATCGACGCCGCGGTTGCTTCGGTTGCCGCTCGACGCGGAATCGCAGTGTCCATGCCGCAGGCAGGCGGTGGAGCCGGCGGAACCGTCGACGCCGCTGCGCTCGGTGAGTTCACCGAGCACATCACCGGTCGCGACGGCGTTCTCGCCTCCGCAGCCCGGTTGGTGCTCGAACAGCTCGGCCTGGCGGACGCACCCAACGCGCTGCTGGCCGAGAACCCCGATGCTGCTCTGGTGGAGCTGGTTTCGGCCGAGCTCGGCTCCGACTGGCCTCGCCTGGTCGCTCCCGCGTTCGACGCCAAGCGCGCCGTGCTGATCGACGACCGGTGGGCCACCGCCCGTGAGGATCTGGCTCGGTTGTGGCTCGGTACCGCAGGTGATGTCGCTGTCGAGTCCTTCGCCGGTGCAGGCAATGCCGTTGCAGCACAGGCTCAGTGGTGGAAGGCCAAGGCCGACTACGAGAACAAGGCCGTACTCGCCGATACCTTCGGACGCATCGCAGACATCGCGGTCGCATCCGAGGACAAGGGGCAGTGGGCCGACGACGTCGCAGTCGTCACCGGTGGCAGCAAGGGATCCATCGCCGCGGCCGTGACCGCTCAGTTGTTGGCCGGGGGAGCGACGGTCTTCGTCACCACCTCCAGGCTCGACGACGAGCGCCTGGGCTTCTACCGCTCGCTCTACCGCGACAACGCTCGCAACGGAGCGTCGCTGTGGGTGGTTCCGGCCAACATCGCGTCGTACACCGACGTCGATGCCCTCATCGAGTGGATCGGCAGTGACTACATCGACACTGCCGGTGGCGCAAAGACATTGGTCAAGGCAGCTGCCACTCCGACGATGCTGTTCCCGTTTGCAGCACCTCGGGTCATGGGCGAGATGTCCGACGCCGGAGCTCGCGCCGAGATGGAAATGCGCGTGCTGCTCTGGTCGGTCGAGCGTCTGATCACCGGACTGTCGAAGGTCGGCTACGACAACGACATCGACACTCATCTGCACGTGGTGCTCCCCGGATCGCCGAACCGCGGAATGTTCGGTGGCGACGGTGCCTACGGTGAGTCGAAGGCCGCCCTCGATGCAGTCGTCGCGAAGTGGGGCTCGGAGAAGAACTGGGCCGAGCGGGTCTCCATCGCGCACGCTCACATCGGGTGGGTTCGCGGAACCGGCTTGATGGGCGGCAACGATCCCATCGTCGAGGCCGTCGAAGCCGAAGGTGTCCGTACCTGGTCGACCGAGGAAATGGCAACCGAGCTGCTGCGGCTGTGCACCCTCGACGCACGTCGTCGGGCCGCGCAGGAGCCCATCGTCGCGGATCTGACGGGTGGCTTGGCCAAGACCAAGCTCAACCTCGTCGAGCTTGCTCGCGACGCGGCCGCTGCTGCGGGCGAGAAGACCGAAGAGGCCGTGGACAGTTCGGTTATCGCCGCGCTGCCTGCACCTCCGCGGCTCGCCCCGACCACTGCTCCGGCGTGGCCCGCCCTCGATGTCGATCCGAAGGACCTGATCGTCATCGTCGGTGCAGGTGAGCTCGGACCTTACGGTTCGGCGCGTACTCGCTTCGAGATGGAGGTCGACGAGCAGCTCTCTGCCGCAGGCGTTCTCGAACTCGCATGGAACACCGGCCTGATTGCCTGGGAGAACGATCCCAAGCCGGGCTGGTACGACATCGAGTCCGGTGACCTCGTTCCCGAGGAGGACATCGCCGACAAGTACCACGACATCGTGGTCGAGAAGTGCGGTATCCGCACGTACGGCGACGACGGCGCAATGGTCGGTAACACCGCTCCGCTGATGACCTCGATCTTCCTCGACAACGACCTCACGTTCGTCGTCGGAACCGAGATCGACGCACGGTCGTTCGCGGCTGCCGATCCCGAGCACACGCTGATCACACCGGTTCCCGATTCGAGCGACTGGCAGGTCACTCGCAAGGCGGGCACCGAGATTCGCGTTCCGCGCAAGATGAAGCTCACCCGTACCGTGGGTGGTCAGATTCCGACCGGATTCGATCCCACCAAGTGGGGCATCTCGCCCGACATGGCGAGTTCGGTGGATCGTGTTGCCCTGTGGAACATCGTCACAACGGTCGACGCCTTCATCTCCTCGGGCTTCAACCCGTCGGAACTGATGCGCTGGGTGCACCCGACGCTGGTCGCCAACACTCAGGGCACCGGCATGGGCGGCATGGAGTCCATGCGCTCGCTGTACATCGACACCCTGCTCGGCGATGCTCGTGCGAACGACATCCTGCAGGAGGCTCTGCCGAACGTCGTTGCTGCACACGTGGTTCAGTCGTACATCGGTAGCTACGGCGCGATGGTTCACCCCGTCGCCGCCTGCGCAACCGCGGCCGTCTCGGTCGAGGAGGGCGTCGACAAGATCAAGCTGGGCAAGGCGCAGCTCGTGGTCGCCGGCGGATTCGACGACCTGAGCACCGAAGGCATCATCGGCTTCGGTGACATGTCGGCCACCGCGGACTCGGCAGCGATGTCCGCCAAGGGAATCAGCGATCGACGCTTCTCCCGGGCCAACGACCGCAGGCGCGGAGGATTCGTCGAATCGCACGGCGGCGGAACGATTCTGCTCGCTCGCGGCGATCTGGCACTCGAGATGGGCCTGCCCGTCCTCGGAGTGGTGGCCTACGCACAGTCGTACGGCGACGGAGTGCACACGTCGATCCCGGCTCCGGGACTCGGCGCACTCAGCGCCGGTCGCGGCGGCAGGGATTCGGCACTGGCGCTCTCGCTCAACGCACTCGGCGTCAGTGCAGACGACGTGGCCGTGATCTCCAAGCACGACACCTCGACTGCAGCCAACGACCCCAACGAGGCCGAGTTGCACACCCGCCTGGCCAAGGCCATCGGCCGTTCGGACGGCGCTCCGCTGTTCGTCGTCTCGCAGAAGTCCCTCACCGGGCACTCGAAGGGCGGAGCGGCTGCCTGGCAGCTCATCGGCCTGTGCCAGGTGCTGGCCAACGGTGTCATCCCGCCGAACCGCAGCCTCGACTGCGTCGACGACAAGATGACCGGCTTCGAGCACCTGGTGTGGGCTCGTGAGCCGCTGCGCTTCGGTGACTCGGTTCCGCTGAAGGCGGGTCTGCTCACCTCGCTCGGCTTCGGGCACGTGTCCGGACTCATCGCGCTGGTGCACCCTCAGGCATTCCTCGAGGCCGTTCCGGCCGAGCGGCGTGCGGAGTACATCGCGAAGGCGAACGAACGTCGTATCGCCGGTCAGCGCAGGCTGATCTCCGCGATGGTGGGTGGCGACTCCCTCTACGAACGGCCCGACGATCGACGACTGGGACATGACGGGACGCCGGCCAAGGCGTCACGCGAACTGGAGGCCAACGTGTTGCTCAACGAGTCCGCTCGCCTCGGCGAGGACGACGTCTACTCCTCCGGTCTGCCGGGTGCCATCTGATGGCAATCCTGGGAGTGGGTTTCGACCTGGTGACGGTGTCCGACTTCGCCGAGCAGATGGAGAAGGTCGGCACGACGATGATTCGCGACAGCTTCACCGCGGGTGAGCGTCGGCATGCCGCGACCAAGAGTTCCGATCCGACTCGCCACTACGCGGCACGGTGGGCTGCCAAAGAAGCAGTGCTGAAGGCCTGGGCCACATCGCGATTCGCGCGTCCTCCGCAGATCGGCGACAATCCGTATCCGTTGATCGAGGTCGTCAACGATGCGTGGGGCCGTCCGTCCATCAAGCTGCACGGGATGGCGCAGGAGTTCCTGCCGACGGTGAAGATTCATCTGTCGCTGACGCACGACGGCGATATAGCCGCCGCGGTGGCGATCCTGGAGGAGTGACTTCAGGCTGAACGAAGCAGGGCCCGTCCGATCCGCGAGATCGGGCGGGCCTTTTCGTGTTCGTTCAGCGGAGTGGGTCAGGCGTCGTCGGTGTTGACCGACCCGCCGGAACGCCGGCTCTCCTTCTCGGCGACGAGCAGGTAGGCCATCATGATTCGCTTGAGTTCGGCGACGGCGTCCTCGTGGCTCTGGCCGTCCTGCACCGAGAAGTTCAGCATCGAGTACACGATGTGCACCAGCACCTGAGCCATGAGGTTCCGGCGGTGCCGCGGTGTCCGCGGAGTCAGCGGGCCCAGCATGCGCGAGACCTGATCGGCGAACTCTCGCTCGTGGATGACCCCGGTTGCCCGCGTCGAGGGCGTCGACTGCATCGCGAGCCACACCTCGCGGCGCGACGGGTCGGTCATCCACATGCCCGCCATGTGGTCGACGAAATTGTTGAGGAAGCGTACCCAGTCCAGTGACGGCACTTCGCCGTCGAATTCGGCGAGCTCCTGTTGAACTCCGACGAGATCCTGGCGATTGAGCTCGCAGACGATGACGTACTTGTTGGCGAAGAACTGATAGAGCGTGCCGATCGGCAGTTCGGCGCGCGACGCGACTTCCTCGCAGGTGAACGACTCGAAACCCACGTCGCTGAGCAGCTCACGCGACGCTTGGAGCAGCGCGTCGAATTTGCGTTGGCTGCGTTCCTGGGTGGGTCGACGGCGCGGCATCAGTTCCTGCGTCTGTGCCGTCGACTCGAGCGCGGCGTCGAGTCGGCGCGAGGACTGAGCACGAGCAGAGGATTCCACCCGGTCAGGCTATCCGGCGGACGTGCCCGGTAGCCACACCTGGTCGGTTCCGTCGGTGTCTACAGCTCAGAGTCTCGACGAAGCGTGGGGCCGACGACAAGGAACAGTTGCGCGTGCTGTGACGAACTCTAAGACTTCTCTGGACCAATTAAACCGTCAAAAGGTATGGTTCAAGGAACAGAATCAATTTCCGTGCAGGGTGATCGTCGTTCGGATTCGCCGTACGTCGTTCATGGTCGGGTGCCTCCACCCTGAGCACAGGGAGACTGCCATGGCAACCATTGGCATAGCTATCGAGTCTGGCTCGATGCAGACGGTTCTCGTCGAGCCGACCTCGGGCGAGGTGATCGCCGATCGGACGACGCCGCTCGACCCCGACGCAGCCACCGTATTGACCGAAGCGATCGACATCATGCGCGCCGAGGCCGCCAGTCTCCACACTGACGTCGACGCAGTGGGCGTGGTGTACCGATCCGAGGCCGAACGCACCGACTTTCTCGGTGCTCTCGGCGACGAATCCGTGACGTTGTGTTCGGCGTCCGCGTCCTTCCTGGCCTGGCTGGCGCAGTCGGAGGAGCTCGCCGACGCGAAGACAGTTCTTCTGTACTACATGGGCGAGACAGGCGTCTCCATCTCTCTCGCGGACGCGACGGAGGCATCGTTCACCCCGACGAAGTCTGCCGAGTTGGATTCGATGTCACCCGAACGCATCGGCAGCACCATTCCGCTGGCATGGGACGTAGTGGATCACTCGGGCAAGAAGCCCGAGTTCGTTGCCCTGTTCGGCGATTCCTCGAGCAATCGGGATGTCATCGACATTCTGGCTCTCGGACTCGGCGTGCCCGTGGTGCGTGTGGGAGATGCAGACCAGATCGCCGCACGCGGAGCTGCGCTTCAGGCGCTCGAGAACGCGTCCGCCCCGGCGGGGGACGCGGCCGTGACACCGTCCGTCGTGCCTGCCGAGAAGCCATCGGGTGAGTCCGAACCACACGAAGCCTCCACGTCCGAGGTAGTCGAAGCGCCGTCCGACGCGACCAATGAACTCGAGGAGACTGCCCATCCAGGGGGAGTGGTCGCGCTTCGTCCGATGACCGTTGCTTCTCCACCCGCCACGCCGCAGTCCGTGGACGCGAAGCCGTCAGGGCCGCGACGTTCCGGCCGCAAGCTCGTGTTCGCTGCTGTGCTGCTGGCCGGTGTGCTGTCGGCAGGTGTGGCAGTTGCCGCGACGTCGCCCGGCGACTCCGAGTCGACCGCCGAGCAAGGCGTCGAACAGCGTGATGCCGGTACCGATCTGGTCGGGGCAACCCGTCTCGTGGACCCTACGACGGCGACGGACCCGTCGGTCGTGGGGGCTCAGGCACCTGCGATCGCACCGCCTCCGGAGTCGGTTCCTCCGACTGTGGATCCGACGACGGCCGCTGCGCCCGAACCGACGACGGAGCCGTGGGCGGCTACGCAGGCCGCGCCGCGCCCGACCGTGGTCGCTCCTCAGCCTGCTCCGACGAAGGTCGCCCCTCCGCAGTTCACCGTTCCCGCAGTTGTGCCCGAGCCTGGGAAATCGCCGGAACAGCTCGAGCAGGAAGCATGGGATCGGCACTGGCAGCAGACCGATGAGTGGATCCATCAGCAGTTGTCCGGGGGCTGACAGCAGGCGCTCTGTGTAACGAGCAGTGGCAGACTGGCACGAGCCTGTCTGTCACTACTCGTGTGGAGGATTCATGCCTGCCAAGTTGTCGCCCGTGGACATTCGATCCGACATCGAAGCGGCAATGCCCCGAGCGAAAGCGGAGTTGTCAGAGCTGGTTCGGTTCACGTCGGTGCACGATTCTCGGCAGTTTCCGGTCGAGGAATGTATCGGTGCGGCGCGCTGGGTGCAGCGCGCTTTTGTCGACGCCGGCATTCCCGACGTCCAATTGATCGAGACGGTCGACGGTTCACTGGCGGTGGTCGGCTCACGTCCGGCACCCGCGGGAGCGCCCACCGTGCTGCTCTACTCGCATTACGATGTTCAGCCTCCAGGAGAGCTGAAGCTCTGGGACAGTGCACCTTTCGAGCTGACCGAGCGCGACGGTCGGTGGTACGGGCGAGGATCGGCCGACTGCAAGGGCAACGTGATGATGCATCTGCTGGCGCTGCGGGCGCTGGGGGAGTCCATCGGGATCGGCGTCCGGATCGTCTGTGAGGGTTCGGAAGAGACCGGTACGGGCGGGCTCGAAGCACTGGTGGAGCAGCGACCGGAATTGTTCGCAGCCGACGTCGTCGTCATCGGCGACACCGGCAATGCGCGAGTGGGTCTGCCGACGGTGACGACCACGCTGCGTGGTATCGCCAACGTGGTTGTACACGTGGAAACGCTTGCGGGCGAAGTGCATTCGGGAATGTACGGTGGTCCCGCGCCCGATGCGCTCGCCGCATTGGTGCAGCTGCTGTCGACGCTGCGCAACGAGCAGGGCGACACCGTGGTCGACGGCCTCGATGCCGCGCAGACATGGGACGGCGTCGCGTACGACACCGAGCAGTTTCGCTCCGATGCCGGGGTGCTCGATGGCGTCGAACTGGCGGGCTCGGGCACTGTGGCGGACGCGGTGTGGGCGCGGCCCGCTCTGACGATCGTGGGTATCGATTGCCCGCCCGTGGTGGGGTCTGCTGCAGCGATCTCGCCGCGTGCGAGCGCGCGACTCAATTTGCGCGTGCCGCCGGGAATGGACCCGCAGACGGCCCAGGATGCTCTGGTGGCTCACCTCGAGGCGCGGACGCCGTGGAATGCCCGCCTCACCGTCGAGCGTGAGGCTCTTGGATCGCCGTTCCGGGCACGAACGGACGGACCGGGTTACTCGGCGCTGTCCGACGCGCTGGAGGAAGCCTTCGGGCACCCGATGGGGACGGCTGGGCAAGGCGGTTCCATCCCGCTGTGCAACGCGTTGGCCCAGATTCTGCCGGACGCCGAGATCGTGCTCATGGGTGTCGAGGAACCTCGGTGCCGGATCCACGCCCCCAACGAGAGCGTGGATCCGGCGGAGATCGCGAAGATGGCCGTCGCCGAGGCGTTGTTCCTGCAGCGGCTCGCGGGGTCAGACAGCTAGATCGCGGCGAAGCTTGGCGACGTGGCCGGTGGCGCGGACGTTGTACTGCGCCACCTCGATCTTGCCGGATTCGTCGACGAGGAACGTCGAGCGGATGACGCCCTCGTAGACCTTGCCGTAGTTCTTCTTCTCCCCGAATGCGCCCCACGCCTGCAGGGTCGTCTTCTCCTCGTCGGAGAGGAGCGGGAACCTCAGTTCTTCCTTGTCGCGGAACTTGGCGAGTTTGGCGGGCTTGTCGGGGGAGATGCCGATGACCTCGAGGCCTTCGCCGTTCAACTCGGCGAGGCTGTCACGGAAGTCGCAGGCCTGCTTGGTGCAGCCCGGGGTGCTCGCGGCGGGGTAGAAGTACACGATCACCTTCTTGCCGGCGTAGTCGGCGAGGGAGACGTCGTTGCCGTCCGCATCGGGGAGGGTGAACGCCGGAGCGGTGTCGCCCGGTTCGAGCTTGCTGTATTCGGTCACCGCACGAGAGTATCGAAAGATCGTCGTGCTCTAGGCTCGACTGCGACCGAGACTATTTGCAACAAGTTGGAGGACACGTGGCCAAGGACACCGACCGAATCGAGCGCGAGATCGAGGCCGCTCGCAATCAGCTCGCCAGCACCCTGGACGAGCTGAGCGTCCGTGCCAGCCCCAAGAACATCGTCGCCAACACCAAGCAGTCCGTCGTGGCCAAGCTGAACGAACCGCCGGTGAAGTTCACGCTGCTCGGAATCGGCGCAGTGGTGGCAGTTCTCGTGGTGCGCAGGATCTTCAACTGACGCAACAGGTGCTCCGACCAGCCGATTTCACATCTGGCCGCATCTGCTGTTAATGTTTCTCCCGCACCGCAGAGAACACGCGGTGCGGATCGGCGCCATTAGCTCAGTTGGTTAGAGCAGCTGACTCTTAATCAGCGGGTCCGGGGTTCGAATCCCTGATGGCGCACACCGAAACACCCCGTCACCAGCGTAAAGCTGGAGGCGGGGTGTTTTGCTTTTGCGGGGTTTTGCCCCAACTCATCACTTACTCATCACTTTGAGGGCAAAGTGATGAGTTGCTCGCTCCGTTCCTGCTAGGAGCTCCGCGCGACCCATGGAGGTCGTCTTCGTGTCTGCGGTCCGTTTACGGTCCCGAAAAGTGCATGGACAGATCGGCAGCAGGTTGCGGCGAGTGTGATCGCTCCCGCGCGGCGAGATCCGGCCGGAAATGCCGATGATGGGGCCAGTCCCACGAGTTACCTAATCGAAGTCGCTGCCGCGTGCAGCTCGCCACGATCTCCGAACGTCCGCCGGCGGCAGCCAATTGCCGGTCCCCGTCACGAGCCGGGCATTCTGCGGGTTCTGAAACGTCGGCATCGCGCGCCCGTGCCGGAGCGCTGTGACTGCGAATATGGGAAGCACTTTCGAGACGGATAACGAAGTGCACCGAGCCGCTAGCGCCGACCCGCCAATTCCCCGTCTGCAACACGCGCCGCTTCACTCGTTGTGACTCGTACTCGGGAGTTCCGAGTCCCTGCTAGGGCGTTGATCAATGCCCACAAGCAGCTCATGAGACCAGCACCTGGCCGCCATGACCGTGGTCCTTCGGACCTCCCCTCAACGGGAGTAATACCGATTCCTGACGACCTCATAGCAGGAAGCGCTCACCCGTCACCTCCTAAAAGGCCATGACCACGTTGTCCATGCCGGACGGGCCTCCGTCGCCGGCGCATTTGCCCGCGGCGATGTACCTGTGAGATCACAGGACGGAAACACAAATGAATAGCGCGATCACCGAAGGGCTCCGTGAGGAACAATGTCCCGGCAGAGCGCCCCTACCGAGCAGCCGACACCGATACGTCGGACTGGTCTTCTCGGCTTGGTGGGGCCGCTAACATTTTGACTGTGAGCTACAACATTTGGGCAAC
>NZ_BCWW01000014.1 GCF_001894785.1 Rhodococcoides fascians NBRC 12155 = LMG 3623 | reverse complement strand
TCTAGGGTTTACATCTAACCCCTATGACCAGGGACAACTACCACAAAGTCCGATCGGTAGCCAGCTGCTGGCCGGTCGTGAAGCCGACGTCGCTCGCATCCAACGGCTGATTGGATCGCGCGGTTCACATGCACTCGTAGACGGGCCTGTGGGTGCGGGCAAGACCAGCCTCATCAACGTCGCGACTTATAGGATGTACGAGACGTCGCTTGCGGAACAGCAGTCAATGCTGTGGGTTCCGGCGGTTCGGTCGTTTCAACTCGACAGAGGTGTCGAGCAGTTCGAAGTGGATTTCTATCAGGTTGTGTTGCAGACCCTGATTCGCTATAGCTCCCAAATTGATCTGGCAAGAGTTGCCACCGTGAATCTCACCGCATTTGATCGTTGGATCAACGCGCCAGAATATAAAAATGCGAGCTTCGGTGGTGGGCTCGGTTTCGTTAGTTTGCAGGGCGGAGCCGCAGCTCAGCCAAACACGTCCGCTGGATTTGCCGACAGCGGACTACCAGAGTTCGTACGTCAGCAGCTAGAAAACATATTTGCTGGAGGTGAACGAGGTGGAATAATCTGCGTACTTGATAACATAGAAATACTGAGGGATTCCGCCATCGCACGTGACGAACTCGATGCCCTTCGCGATCGACTATTCAATATCGCGGAAATTCGTTGGGTATTGTCTGGAGCGCGTGGCATATTATCGAGAGCCAGAACTGCCAGGCTAAGCGGAATCTTTATGGCTCCTATCGGAGTTTCGCCGCTTGAAGACGCCGACGTGTCGGCAGCTATCGACCGGAGGCTGAAAGCTTTCGATGGCGGTGCGGCTAAGGTTCCGATCACGCCCGAAGCCTTTGAGTTTATCTATACCGTTCTTAATCGAAATCTGCGGGACGCAATGAGTTGGTCGCAGACCTTCTCGCACTGGGTCGTTGGCGAATGGCCAGCACTCGACTTCCCAACCGGAACTTCAATGCGCCGGATCCTTGAGCAGTGGTTAAATGACCGTGCGCAAGAGGCCTATGCCCAGCTAGTCGACGTCCAACCTCGCACTTGGAGTTATTTTTCCGACCTCTGTGACAGTGGCGGCAGGTGCGACGCAACTGAGTATCGAGTGTATCGATTCGGTTCCAAGAAGAACATGGTTCGTGCTATGGATCAATTGGTAGACGCGAATTTGGCAGTGCGAGAAGTGGATCCTGACAATCCGGATCGAGTGTTTCATTCAATCACCGCAATGGGGTACCTGCTCGATTTTTTCCGCACTGCCTTGTTGATTCCAGCGGGTCGAAGGAACGATGCATTGAATTAGTTGCGCAAACCTTAGCGCATTTTATTCGCACTCAATTTCGATATTACATATCGTCGGAATTTTCGACTAACGGGGCCTGCTGCTGCAATCTTGAGATCGATTCGAATTGCGTTGGTCTCGAATTTTTTCTGTGACGAGGAATGTTGGGCAGAGTTTCTGTCGATCGTGCATAAATCCTGTTCGTCACTGTATTTCCGGTTTATTAAGTGAAGGTCTGAGTCGAAATATTCTGCGGCAGAACGAGTTATCGGAGAAGGTCGAGTCGCGTACGGAAGATTTCGCGAGGATGGCCTGACGGTTTGTTTTCTGAAGCATCGATATACTGGCATCGTAAAGAGTCATGCGACGTAACCGACTGCACAACGGTTGAGTCTCCGGTCCTATTTGAACACGACCTTGTGTTTAAATCGCAGAGCCATCTCGGTGCCTATTGGCTGCGTCCGGAAAGTGTGGCCGAAAACTAGAACCGGACTTGTCAGCGTCCAATTTTTAGAATGCGGACCCTGTACTCGGGAGATCGGCCGATCCGAGACTCGGAGGTGGCAAAACGGGCGAAGCAGTCTGTGGGTTCTTAGTAACTATCGTGACGTTGTTGTCTTGACTAGTAACGTAGACATCGCTGCCGTTCGGGGAGACTGCAACTAATTGGGCGCTGCCCGTAATCTCGAATCGTGCCTCGACAGACCCAGAACTAGCGTCCACGGCGATCAGCTCACTTGGGAATGCTGAGGCCTCCACGAAGGCGGTCGAGCCGTCCGGAGTCACCCCCACACTCCCCAGACCTCCCCAAACACCGTCAGCAACTGGTAGCACAGTGGCTGTGCGCCTGGTGGGGTCATTCAGGTCAATCGCATACAAGGTGTCTTTAACCGCTGCGAACAGCGTGTTGCCGTCGGCAGTGATTGTGGAATCGAGTGGGCTACCACCGAGTCCTTCGATGCGGTCGACGATTTCATCCGAGCTTGTATCGAGCTTCGCGATGCCTCCATCGACTGTGACGTAGGCATTCCGACCGTCCGGACTGAGATCGATGAAGGGTGCTGCGGCCTCGCCGAGCGATATTGTTTTCACCACATCAAGAGACAACCCATCAATGACAGTTATAGAGCCGCCGTACTGGTTTGAGGTGTAGACCTTGCGACCGTCCGGTGTTGCGGCAATTCCAAGGGGACCATCTCCCACTGGAATTGTGCGGATGACGGCGTTTGTTCTGAGATCAACGACCGAAACCGTGTCGTCGACGTTGTTGGCGACGTATGCCCGCGTGCCGTCGGATGTGGGGGCGATCCCGACAGGGAATATCCCGACCTGAATATCAGCGAGAAGGGCTCTTGTGTGGCTGTCGAAAACCCCAAGGAAGCCCGGTGCACCGTCAGGACCATGAGTTACGTACGCACGCGACGCATCTGGTGAAAATGCAACTCCTTCAGCTAGGCCTGGGGCATCGAGCATGCCGGTGACCGCATAGCTGTCGGTGGGTGCAGCAGTCGCTGGCGATCCGACCAGGGTTGCGCCAACACTGAGAGCTACGACCACCGACCAAGCCGATAAGGATTGGCAGCTGATGGTTCGACCCGGGAGCTCTGGGTTCTGTAGGCGCATCTGGTTACTGTATCGAGCGGCAGGCAGCGACCGTCGGAGGATCAGGGCGACTGTCCACGCGATCGGCTCAGTCGTACCTCGATGTGATTAGGCTTAAGTCTTGGGCGCAAACTTGTTCAGCGCGTCGCTCATGTCTGGGGCCAAGGTCACTCGCTGGATGTAGTGCGCTTCGGTGACCCTTGTGTTGGCGTGTCCCAGCTGAATCTGAGCGGCTTCGACCCCGTAAGTCTCTTTTACCAAGGTGGCTACGGTCTTTCTGAGGGTGTGAGGAGTTACCCAGTCGAAGTCGTCGCCGCGTGCAGCTCGCCACGATCTCCGAACGTTTGCCGGCGACACCCAATTGCCGGTGCCCGTCACGAACAGCGCGTTCTCCGGGTTCTGAAACGTTGGCATAGCGCGCCTACGTCGGAGTGCTCTGACTGCGAACGGCGGGAGCACCACGGTAAGCGGAGGTGCATCACCCTTTCGGAAGTTCTGACGGAAGAGGCGTTCGCCGGCCGCTCGCGGAACAACAAGAGTTGCGCTGAATGTGACGGTCGGGATCGGCGAGTCCAGATCGACTTGGTCCCACTTCAAAGCCAAGAGCTCACCGATGCGAGCACCTGTGGCGATCAGGAGCATAAGAATGTCCTCGAGATCGGCACCGGGTCGCTGTCCGAGCTTCGGCCGTACGACCCCATGTTCGTCGACGGTTTGGTGGCGAGAGTAGTTCTGCACGCGTTCGCGCAATTCGTCGAGCTCGTCGGGAGTCAGCGCGCGGACTGCGGACTTCTTTGGGGTCGGTCTCGGCGTATCGCGAACTGGATTGTGCCTGAGGAAGTCGAACCGTACGGCGATACCGAGCATGCCGGACATCACGATCCGCGACATCCGAGCGCCACTCATGGTCCTCTCTGCGATCGAATTGATCAGAGAGTCAACCTTCCCTGCCGTCATTTCACGGATGAGGATCTCGCCTACAGCTGCCGCGCAGTAGGCGTTCCATGCTTGCCTGTAGCCCGTTATTGTCTGCGGCGAAACAGTTTTCGCCTTCTGAGCTATCCAATAGGTGAACAGCTCCGACATCGTGGACGTCTTGCTCAGTTCAGCACGCTGAGAAGGATGTGGTGGTTCACGGTTGACAATTTTTTCCTGCAGTTTGCGCCGCGCTTCGGCTGCGGTTTTTCCACGAGCTTCGACCAGCCGTCGCTTGCCGTCCTGATCTCTGATGCGAACGCGCGCCACGCTGACGCCACCCGACGTCGTGGTCGAGATTCGACCCCACTCGCCAAGTCTGAAGGGGTCCCTAGCCATCTAGTTCGTCTCCGACCGCCATTCCCAGTTCGGTCATCTTGTGAAAGAGGTCCTCCGACCGCCTGCGCGCATCCTCGTAGGCCATTTGCATGGTTTCGATGTGCTCTGCCGATTCGCTCTTCGACAAACCGTTGCGCAGTTGAACTCGCGCGCGCCGCATCGTCTGTAGCGACTGGAGCCATTCGCGTGTGATGCCGACACGGTCGTTTCGAGGGTCGAACTGCTCACGTACCCACATCCCGACCGACTCTTCGGTGTCGGTTTCGGTCCAGTCTGGCGACGGCTTCATGAGACCTGCTTCGCCGCTGAACCATCGAAGAGCGTCGTGCGATTCTTGCTCCAGCCCAGGCAGGATCTCGACTGGGCCTTTGGGTAGGTCTGGGTACAGAAGTTGGGCCGGCGATACGCCGAGTGCTGCTGCCAAGACAAGTAATTCAGCAACATCGATGCTCTTCTTGCGCCCTGTCTCCAGATCTGCGACTACCGACCGTGAGATCCCGAATCCGATATCGACGGTGCGATCCGAGAGCTTCGCCGCTGACAGAGCCGAGTGCTCCTTACCTCGGAGTCGTCGAACTTCGCCGGCGACGCGGGCCACTAGCTGTTCAGCCCAAGACTGTGTCATAAGCACGCATTCTAGCTGATTTTTCGCAAGTGTTGTGGCGGCGCTACTGAATTGCTACGTTGTGGTGGAACCACATGGATGGGACTCGGTTGAGTGCGCGATTGTGGCTTCGTCACACAGAATGCGGAAAGGAAACACCATGTCTCGACGGTTGTATTCGGTCCAGGAAGCGATGGCTCGGACGGGTCTCGGACGTTCCAACCTGTTCAACAAGCTTGCGGCCGGTGAGATTCGCAGCGTCAAGGTCGGTAAGCGCCGACTGATTCCCGATACGGCCATTGACGAGTACATCGTCGGACTGGAGGAGGCGGCACGCGTCAGCTCGGGCGTTGCCTGACATGTCTCTCACTGCAGACCCGTACGAACTAGAGACGCCCCCGGCGAGTTCCGGTGTTACGAGCACCGGTGCCGAGGGCGTCCTCGAAATCCCCACCTTGCAGGAAGGAGCTTCGTCCTCGGATACTAATCGGTCCTGACGCGCCTCACAAGGCGTTTTGCCGCGCTCATGCCCTCACTCTGCTTCGGGATGTTGTCGACGTAGAGCGGGGATGATCGGAGGCCGGATTTACCCATGTCTAGGTGAATCCATCTGCGTACACACTGTTTTCGCGGTTGTCTAGGTAACGCCGTACCCCTGCGTGGGTCTGGCGTGCCGTTGAAGTCCGCCCGCAGTCGCTGTCGCAGCGTCGTTTTCTGGCAGAGCCCGACGAACAACCAGCCTGCCGCCGGCCTGTGCACCCTTTGTAAATCCTCGGAGACCGGCCCCGAGGCACCACCAGCTCGACTGATCATCGAACCGGTGGCGATACCGATTAGCCGCGCGCCCACCGAGGCGCGGGGCTATCGGACGTGGAGCGGACAACGTGGGTGCGGAAATTGGCTCAGGGGCCATGGGGGGTCCGGAGGGAATGAACGAAGTCCCTTGTCTTTCATCCGTCATCACTATGGAGGTACCAGTTGAGCTCTCGACCCATCGGCCATGCTGACACCAACGAGTTGCCTTTCATGGCGAACTGTCATTCGGACCTCGATCGTTCAGTCCTTGCCGTTCTCTTGCTCTTATCCGTTGTGCACGTCGATTCCCCGAAGATCCAAACAGAGCAACATATTTGGCTACTTCAGCTCAAGCGCGGCAGTTCGCCGGTGCAGGCCGCTCCCGCTAGCGGTGCGGCGGCGTCCCGCAAAACTGACGTACCTGAATTACCCGCAAAGAGTGCTTCAGATGACTCGCTGGCGACGGGAGTCATACGTCCCGCGGTGGTTACACCTCCATTACCCACAAAGGATGCGAGTCGCGCTTGGGATGTGTTGGTACTAAACGCTTCTCATACCCCTGTGGCATGCATTTCGCCTATGGCACGCGACTCGCGTTTCGTGCCCCTTGCCTGCAATACATCCAACACTTCTACAGGGTGCGACTCATCCGTCGGTTCCAAGGCGTGCATGACATCCCATACCCGCAATACCGCCAGTTCGTCCCATTCATCCATGGAAAGTGAGACCCACCATGCCCGCTGACATCTTTGCGTTCTGCAACCAGAAGGGCGGCGTGGGTAAGACCACCACCGTCTTTCACCTCGCCTACGCCGTCGCCCAAGCAGGGAAGCGAGCACTCGTAATCGACGTGGATCCGCAAGGCAACGCCAGCACAGTCCTGACCAAGACCGAACTCGAGAGCGACGATTTAGGTGTTGCCGACGTACTCGCCGAGTCGTCGAACGCGACCATCGCCGACGCTGTCGTCCCCACCATCTGGCCTGGCGTAGACCTGGTACCCACGTCGCCGGGGAACGAGTCCCTGGCTTATGTCCGCGATCAATTGGTCGTCGCCGGTGCCGGCCGAGAACGGCGGCTTCGCGACGCAATCGACGTCGTACGAGGCGTGTACGACGTGATCCTCATCGATTGCCCACCCAGCCTCGATCTGCTGACTATCAACGCCCTTGTTGCAGCGCGCGCCGCCGTCGTCGTGACTCAGTCCGCGCTGTTCTCAGCCAATGGACTCGCGCGATTGCTGCGCACCATCGATGCAGTCAAGCGCAGCTACAACCCGGACCTCGCCATGCTCGGTGCGATCGTCAACCTCCACGAGATCGCGACAATCAGCGGCCGAGAACAATTGATCGAGATCGCCGCGAGCATCAACATCCTCGGTGACGCCGTTCCCAAGCGGGTTGTCATCAAAGACTCGATGGAGGCCCAAACCAGCCTCGTCGACTGGGGGACAACACAATCTCGCAGCCTGTCGACGATCTACCGCGACACTCTCGCGCTACTCACGAAGGGACACCTGTGATGGCCCGGCCCGAACGTATGAAGAGCGCACTCGCCGGATCGAGCCCGGTCGATCCGCCAGAGAACTCGCGGCAGCCCCACGACACTGTTTCGTCGGCCGAGACCGGTGCGCAACCGTCACCGGACAACGCAAAACAGAAGCGTTCGTACTACCTCTACCAGTCCACCGTCGACGATCTTCTCAACGCAGCCGAAGCGCTGTCCGCAACGCCCGGCGCGCCGCGGGGCCCGTCGGATCTCGTCAATGCGGCGATCGAAGACTACTTGGAGTTGTTGCGCAACAGATTCAACGACGGTGCGCCGTTCCCGCAACGAACGGGCCCCCTCGCACGAGGACCGAGAATCCGATGAGCCGATCACATTCCGCGGCAACCCCGTTGATAACGAAGCCGACAGACGTCGTTGCGCTCCATCCAGCGATCTTGCAGTGGGCCCTCGCAACGGCCATTGCGCTGACAGTAGGCATTGCCGGGGCGTCCTTCTGGCTCAGTTTCGCTGTGTTACGTGATCTCGCGGTGATGGCTGGGATCGGCCCCGGCGAAGCGTGGGTGATTCCAATCGTGTTGGACGGCGCAATTGTCTCGACGACAGTGACAGCCATTGCGCTGTCGAATCACACGGACAACCGCACGATCAAGGGCCGTCGCTTCGTCGTCACGATCTTGCGTGTTGCCGCATCGGCGTCGATTGCGGGTAACTCGTACCACGCAGTGTTGAGTGCGACCTTGCTTCCGGCCGTAGTCTCGGCGGGTATTGCCACCATTGCACCGATTGCGCTCCTTGCGATGACCGAAGTGCTGGCCGTCATACTTCGTGCGCCCCGCGGGGCCGTCAGAGTGGAATTCACTCCAAGTGCTGCCACAGAGGAGCCGGACTGGACAGACACCGAGTTCAGCCAAGAAGGCCGCAGCCCGAGCCAGGATGATTCAGAGGGCGAAGACGGCACGCGGGGAGAACATTTCGAGACGGCGGACTCGCCTCGACTCCAAGTAGAGGGCCTCACACCGGAAGTTGCGGAAACAGCGCGGCTCCGACACGCCCACCGCGAATGGTCGTGGGCACGAATCGGTAGAGAAACGGACGGCTCCGTTGCATCGACCGCGATGCGCCGATATCGGAAGTGGGAAGAAGTCACCGCAGGGATCGTCGAGGGCCGCCAGGACGGGGAATCCAAGTTCGATGACAAGCCAGCCAGCGAGCGTGATCGGATGTTCGCAGGATAGAAGTGCTGCCGCGACATCGACCTTGGTTGCTTTCCGTCGCTCCCGCGCAATCGCCCCAGGCTGTTGATGGCTGGGAGGTGGTCGCGCCCGGATGGCTCAGTCTGCGCCGAGGCGCGCGCTGCTCTGGGACCACCTCCGGCGGTCTCCGGATTGAGCTTCGCTGCGCTTCGCCCTGCAGGAAGAACTATTTCTTTCGCACATCTGGCTCCGGTCGAGCTTGCAACACCCTGACCCGTCTTACCCAACCCTGACTCCGCGTTGCTCCGGCCCGATGGGCTCCGAAAACTTTTTCAAAGCGCCTGCGGCTGAAAACTTTTCGGATCAGGGCCAGGACGCCGGTCCAGTGCGCCGCCTTCTCTCCTTCGAGCCAGATGACGGCGAAAGAAATTGGCAGAGCGAAAGGGCCGGGGGAGCCGGTCCCGCAACAGAAAGTGAGCCCGACATGCCGCAGAATGTTTCCAGCACAGGACGACGGACCACCGCCGCACACAATGCCCGGACCACCGGAATTGTCACCCACACCACGGTCCTGGTCGCCGGACCCCAGCAGGCCACCATTACCGCTACCTCCGCAGCAACCGACGAAGCGCAGATGATCGTCGCACTAGGTCACGTCATGATGACCTTCCGCAGCGCCGAAACAGTATCCGCAGTCATCACCGGATTCGCCACCGTCCGGGCCGCACTCGCCGGAGCCGATGGACAAGCCCCCCACTCCGCCCAACCAGGCGCAGAATTCGGTGCCGCTGCGATCTCCGTCCTATGGCTCGACAGCCCCGAACACACCGCAGTCCCACACCACCGCTACAGCTCCGAACAACGTCGCACCATCCACTGGGTAGACCTGCACATGGGGCCAGTGACCTGGCGCATCACCGACCGCATCGGGTACGACACACTGATGGCCGAACTCCGACGCGTTCACCGCGCTGCTGTCGGAGTATTTCTCGACGGCAGCCGCTACCGTCGCGACCCCGCCAAACTCCTCGATGTCTTCGACGACGTCTAATACCACACGTTCGGCCCTAGCCCCGGGGCCGAACGTCGTTTGTCCACAGGCTGACTCGACACGACAGTTATCCACACCGTCGCCTGATTGGTCTCCGCGTCAAATCCTTTTTTCCGGACCTCGTGTGACCCTCGACAACAAGCAGCTAGCCGGCACGAGCGACAGGGAACCAACGATGATCACCTGGACAGTCACCACACACCCCGAAGACAACCCCGAAATACTTACCGCAACCGGAGCAGAACCCAATCTCCAAGGTGCGAAACGCGCCGCCGCAGATGCCGTCCGTACCGCCCTCCTCGATGCGCGCGAGCACGCATCGTCCGACAACGGCAGCCCGCCGTCCTACCTCGTCACACTCGACGGAACCTGTGCCCTCATCATCGGACTCGGAAGCTGCAGGCCCGAGAACTACAACGCCGTCCTCGACAGCCTCGAGCAGTTCGACGGCACCGCACCACCGAACCTTCTCTACATCTGACCCACACGTCCGCAATGAAGACGAACGCGGCATAACCAAGCAAAGCGCAGCCGGAATATCGAATCCAGTTCTCCCGCAACAGACCCGCGAATGGAAACGAGGCGAACAGATGACCCCATTGAGAGCAGTCGAACCCACCGACGACGACAATCACGCTGATCTGACGGACCATCCGGAGACGGCACCGGAAGCACTGGTCATCTGTGCACTGATGTGGTTGCAGGACACCGACGAGGCCGTCCGCATTGCAGCGTCATTGCAGGCCAATGATTTCCATGATCCCGTGTATCGAGAGCTGTACGGCATCGTGCAGGGGCTGATCATCGACAACCTCCCACACGACCCCGCGAGTGTTCTGGGCGTCCTCGTCCGGTCAGGTGCCAGTGGACACCGCGGTGCACGGCTGCGTCGAACACTGACCGACGTCACCGCAGCGAACGCATGCGGAGCATCGGCAACCGACTACGCCGGCATGGTCCTGTCGGAAAGCTACCGACGTAGCTTCTTCGACGCAGGGATCAGAATTCAGCAGCTCGCCGAGGAAGCGCCGGAAGAATTTCTGTTCGACCAGCTCGTCGAAATCGGAAGGGCGCAACGTGACGCGACGAACCGCCTGAACGCCTTCCGCAGCGGCAGCGCACTGTGACGGCGCGGAGAGAGACAGAGTCGGGCGATGAGCGGCGTCGAGCTGCCCTCGCATCTGTCCGGTTGGCCGCCGCAGATGTCGCGCATCTCGATACAGACGAAGTCGAGGACCTCACAGACGAAGTCGAGGACCTCGCTGTCGGGCGTGAGATAGATGAAGCGCTCGCCGCCGGCACGACGCTCAGTGACGTCGCGCGGTCCATCGGTCACACCGAGGCAGTCGCCTCAGACCTTCTGGGCAAGTTCCGAGAGCTCCGCGAGAGTCTCGCGTCGCGCAACCAAATTCCTCTGTTCTGAGCAACATTCAACGCACACTTCGCATTGCCGCCATGACCCGAGGGGGCAAACACCATGAATTTCATCCGCATCGACACCGACCGAGGGACCCTCTACGGGCCATCCTTCGCCGAGACGCTGACACACTTCTTCGGACAGAACCAGCACGTCGAATGGGAATGCCACAAGCTCACCGCCGGATACTCCGGTGGTCGGTGCACCGTGTCGACCGCGATCCGAGTGCATCACCACGGACAGTGGATTGTCGCAGCCAGGTCCTTCGGCTCCCGCCCGGTCGATGCGATCCCCGAGTGCGCAATGCGCTTCGGATCCAGTTTCGCTACCGCACCGTTCGATGCACCCGAGTTGCCTCGCTGGGTGTACGAGTGGGCGTATGACCTGCTGGTCTGAATTGACGGCAGAGATCGACCGGTGCAGATCGAAAGCGAACTTGCTCCAGTGCTACGGCGTTGACGCGGAGCGCTTCCGTGCACTGAGCATCTTTCGGCCCACGCCACAAGCCCCCACGTGACGAAACTTGGACGAGTAGTCAGAAGGTGCTGCGCAGCGCGCCGCACTCCGAACCAGCCACACGAAAGGAACCCGGCCCGTGCCAGCACAAGCCTGGATCACCCTCATAGTCGGCGTCTTCGCCGTCGTTGGCGTCGCCGGAACCGTCAACCAACGCACACGAGCGGACAACCGCTCCCAATCCTGGCAACGAATCACCTGGTGCCTCGAACGCACCGTCAGCGACAACCCCGACGAGGTTGCCCTCGGCTGGACGGTGTTCGGCACCGTAGTTGCGACACCGTTCATCGCCAAGACCGACCGTCGCACACTCCGAGCAATCGCGGACCGTGACATCGACCCCGGCAGCGCCGATCTGGCGGAAACCGACGACAACAGTGACAATGGACCTACAGCAGACCGCGAGGAGCGCGCATGACCACCACCGAACCACGCCGGGCATGGACCCCCGAGCAACGCCGGAAGGTCCGCGCCGCAGCCGCAGGAGCCTCGATCAAGCTCCGCGAGTACGACAACGATCCGGTCCCGCAGTGGCTACGCGATGTCGCCGCAGGCAAAGACACCAAGCCGTCGACTGACTGACCGCCCCATCAACCCGACAAGGCCCGCCCAACCAAGGGACGGGCCTCCGTCATGTCGTGCACGACTGGAATCGATGTCGCCGACTACGCCGAACGAGTGGCCGCCATGCGGGCGGCAGGTGAATCGAACTCCACTGCGCTCCGTCCTGCCACGGCCCGGGCAGCACAGAGAACGTAAAGCGGCCGCTCGCGTAGCCGCAGGCGGCGCCCCGCCTGTCAGTGTGCGGCGTTGTACGCCTCTTCGATGTCGGCCGGGATGCGGCCGCGTTCGCTGATGTCGTAGCCCTGGTCGAAAGCCCACTGCCGAATCGCTCGCGTCTGCTCTGGATCACGCTTGGCTGATCCGTCGGCCGCTGCAGCGGCAGACGCAGCAGCGGGGGAGGGCTTGCGCTTGCGGCCACCGACTCGCGTCGCGTGTTCGACATAGTAGTCGAGCTTTTTGTGAAACTCGTTCGCGTTCTTCGCTTTCAGGTCGATCGAGTACTCGACGCCGTTGATCGCGAATTCGATCGTCTCGCCGGACTCGTCGTCGATGACCGACCCGTCGATATCGTCCACCAATTGGGTTGTCACTCGTTTGGCCACAGCCGTAGAACCTTTCCGATACACGTTACGAAGCGTCACTGCATCCGTCTTCATGCAGGGTAACCGGTGCCGATACTTGCGTTGGTCATCGACCCAATCACTTGAGCCGCGATCGACTTGTATTCGGTTTCCCGTACTCGGGCGTTCAGACACCGAGAAAGCACTATTGCTGGCGCACAGGTGATGCCGTTCAACAATTACGAACGCTACAGCGCAACAGTATTGGTCGCGGTGACGCCCGCGAACGTTTCGTTCGGATCTATCTCCTCCTTAGGCCACCGTCTTTCGGATGCACAGTCGCCCGGGTTTAAGGGATTGCGCTTGCAGCCAGGAGTGAGATGTTGCTGTCAGAGGGCCCGGGTTAGTTCTGAATCAGCCCGGAGGCGTTCGACCTCGGCGCGGGAGTGTCGGACGGCCTCTGTGTCCGAGCTCTTGTCGCGCGCGACGTCGTGTGCAAGGTCGAGGATTGCTCGTCGGAGATGCTTACGCGCCTTGCGGGACCGCCGATTCGGAGCGGCTTTCTCGAATGCCTTGCGTGCCCTCTTCTCCAGCACGCCCTCGACCTCGGTATCGGTGAGATGTCCGGCCTCGACCTCGGGGGCGAGGATGTCGCGGACGAATTGGTACTCGCGCGGCGCAGCACGGCGGAACGCGATGGTCAGTACCGTGAATCCGATAACGATCGAGACGAACCAGACGCCGAAGACGGCCAAGCC
The DNA here is from genome assembly GCF_001894785.1 of Rhodococcoides fascians NBRC 12155 = LMG 3623. Taxonomy (GTDB): domain Bacteria; phylum Actinomycetota; class Actinomycetes; order Mycobacteriales; family Mycobacteriaceae; genus Rhodococcoides; species Rhodococcoides fascians. The sequence continues at coordinate 70,517 of NZ_BCWW01000014.1, read as the reverse complement.
GTTGCCGCCGCTGAGGCCACCCGCGTCGTCCCACATGAAGTGCAAAACCATTCCGGTTGCCACGAACGCGAGACCCCGTCCGATTCTGCGGGGTTGCGCGTTGGTCCCGATCAGGTAGAGAACTCCACCGCAGACCAACGCACTGAACAGGGGGTGGGATATGAAGCTGACCGCGATCCGGGTAAAGGACATCTGCACGGCATTGCCGAACGGGTCGGTCCCGAACGACCCAGCAGACGCGGTCGCGGAGTAGAGAAAGTCCTCGAAGACGGCGAACCCGAGTCCGATGAAGGCTCCGATGATCAAGCCGTCATTTGCGGTTCGGACCAAGCGCGGAGCGAGGCCCATCAGAAGCACGAATCCGCAGAGCTTGGCTGCTTCCTCGGTGATCGGTGCCGTCGCACCTGCGGCCCAGTTGGCACTCCAGACTTGGCCGAAGAGCTTGGGGTAGATGCCGAGCATCGCGGTGTTCACGGTCATGGCGAAGGCGAACGTCGCGGGAATTGCGCCCCACAGCAGCGCAGCTGCAATGAGCGTGCCGGGCTGACGTTCCCACCGGTCGATATGGCGGAACCACGCGAGCCAGGCGAGACCGCACAGGCCGCAGAGGACGGCCGCTATCGCGAACCCGTCGGCGTAGAACCCGGCCTTCGGAGCGAAGAAGGACCAGGCTTGTACAGCACCGAGGGCGGTGAGAGCGATGTACACCCAGAACGAGAAATTGTGAGGTTGAAAGAACTCGAATCGTTCGCCCCAGCCGGAGATCTTCACAGCGTCGTCCTGGCGTCGCTGCGCATCGGTAGCCGATGGATCCGTCGACGTCTCGATTACGTTGTCGCTCATCGGTTGTTCCCGTCCGTGCTGCGGATGCTGGTGATCATGTCTCGGATGTTCTCGGCGGCTGCGGTCATCTGGGCGGGTGGGCCGTATGCCGTGATCTGCAGGCCGGTCCCGTCGATAACGAAGGTCGCCGCCAGACCGTCTCCTCGGATGCTGCTGTAGGGCGCAAGGACGCCGGGTTCTCCGGTCACCGTCGTGAGGTTGGTTCGATCGCCCTCGACCTGAAAGGAAGGATCGCTGGTACGTGAGGTGACCTTCGCTGTCTGGTCCAGTAGTTGGGACGGAGTGCCGTCGAAGGAGTCCGACGAGATCTGAAACGTCACACCGTCGCCGGCGAGAATGACGTCGCCGGACTTCTGCACCGATGCGCCTGGGTCGACTCGAAAACCGCTTTCGACGTTCCAGCCTGCGGTGGGGGTGAATTCGATTGTGTCGGTAAGGGCGAGTTGCTCGCCTGCCTCGGTCGGATCGTCCCAGGCGAGAGAGGAGTCGATTCTCGGTACGACGATGGTCAGGACCACGAACACCGCGATGACGAACAGTGCGGGTGGAAGTGATCTTATGTCGAGGCCGAGCACCCGGTGTTCGGCCGGCACCCGCGCCCTGTGCTTGCTGGGTTGGGTCAGTGTCACAGGCGCGCCTCTCCCTGTTCGGTGCCTTCACACATTCATTGGACATCGCAGATGTTACTTCGGCGTCGACCTTGAAGTCGGCTGCCGCCGCCGAGGTTCACAGTCACGATCAACATTGCCGCATCGCTCCCCAACAGTGAGTCCCCACGCTCGACCCGTTCGGCTCCTGCGGTGTCGACACAATTCCCGAGTGCGCCGCTTGCAGCACACCGAATTCTGTTCCCGTACCGTTGGATGCAACTGTGTTTCCTTGCGGGTTGCACCGGTAGGCACGTGACCTGTTGACCTGACACGCATGCGATAGCACGATCGTGGAACACCAAACGCACACGAGCGCGAGCGCTGCGAAGGCGAAGTGGTGCGTACCCGTGAACCCGCATGGGGCAATATCCGGACTACGCCGGAAAATCGCCACGTGACGAAGCCTCGCTTCGCTATGGAAGGGTGCTGCGCAACGCGCCAATAGTGGCGGCGACGAAAAATGCCAACAAGATCGAAGCAACAATCACGCTGATGCGGAACACGCCCGCGGCGATGACTCCTGTTGCCCGCAGAGGAGCGAACCGCCAACCAGTCTCTGACTTACCAGCGCGCCACAGCGCTCCTGCGACGATCAATCCGATGGCAACAAGTGCGATCACGGTCGTTCACCTCCTACCGCGATGCTGCGTCCGCCCTCGCCATCTGCCCAGGAGTCTTCATCTCTCGATGGCTCGGCAGCGGCGATCGATGCGGAATCTCCAGGGCTCTCGACACTCTCTTCCGTACTACTCGTGCCCCCCACGTCATTCTCTGCAGCCGGATCGACGTTGGACCGGACGGTCGCACGTGCCGCCATCGTCGATTTGACCAAGCGCGTCGCTTCGGGCACTGAAAGATCCACCAAGGCCGCAATACTCGCGTATGTCTCGCCGCGTTTCTTCAGCTCAGCAAGTGCTCTTGCGCGCCGCTCGCGCGCCGCGTCAAGTTTGGTTTCCGCGTCCCGCCGCAACCGCTCGATCCTCAAGGCCACATCGTCATTGATTTTTTGTTCGTCGCGGGTGGCATCGAAATATGAAATCAGATCCTGCTCCTGATTCTTCAAACGCAACTGTGCGTCCGACAATCTCTGCGCATTCGCCCGCCGAGCCCGTTCCCGAGCGCTGACCGGTCCGCCGTTCGAGGGAGTCATACGAGACAGGCTACCGCCGAAATGTCGGCCGGCGAAAGAGTGCTACGTACCCGCATGCGCCTCGATTCGTCTGTCTTGCTGCAGCTTTCGTCCCCCAAGGTCCATGCACGTTCTGATTCGTCCGAAATGCAGATACTATCGACTTCGAATTTCTTGTAACCGTTTGCGAAATGACCAACTAAACGCCACACACCTCTTGCACTATTAGTGTCCATGGGCGGAATCTGCGTACTATCGCGACTGTGCCGCGCGATTCAGAAGCAGAATTCGAGCGAGATCGTCCCGTGAGATCTCGTCGCACACCGGCTCGTCGGCGGCGGTGCCCGCGATGATGACCGTCCACGCGTTGCACGCGGGTGACGGCTACACCTACCTCACCCGCGAGGTCGCCAGCGCCGACATTCGTCTCGAACGCGGCCAGGACCTGACCGACTACTATTCCGCCGAAGGCGCCGAACCGGGCATCTGGGGAGGGCGGGCCTCGGCCGAACTCGGCGTGTCCGGTGACGTCCGCGAGGACCAGATGAAGGCCCTGTTCGGCGAGGGCCTGCACCCCGAAGCCCAGGCGCTGATCGAGGCTGCTGTCCTCGACGGCACGAAGGCGAACGCGGCGATCGAGAGCGTGCGACTCGGCCGTAAGTTCGCGAGCTTCCGCAACGAGGTGCCGCTGATGAAACGCATCCGCGCCGAGATCGACAGCGACCGCGCCGCCGGCGGAAAGCCCCTCACTGCCGAGCAGTGCCAGCAGATCCGCTACCGCGTCGGAGCCGACGAATTCCACCGCGAAGTTGGCCGATCACCGGCCAGCGAAGCAGAACTCGTCCGCTACATCGCCTCGCAGCAACGCCGCGAACGCCAACCCGTCGCCGGCTACGACTGCGTGTTCACGCCACAGAAATCTGTCTCGGTTCTCTGGGGCCTGGGCGACGACGACACCCGTGTCAGGATCGAGCGCGCACACAGCGCCGCGGTGAGCGATGCCATTGGTTGGGTCGAGGACAACGCCTCCTACACCCGCGTCGGCAAAGCCGGTGTCGGACAGATCGAATCGACCGGCCTGATGTACACCCGGTTCGATCACCGCGACAACCGCAACGGTGACCCGAACCTGCACACCCACGTCGCGATCTCCACCAAAGTGCAAGGCGTCGACGGCAAATGGCGCAGCCTGGATGGCCGCGTGCTGCACAAGCTCGCCGTCGCCGCATCCGAGCGCTACAACTCCCTCATCGAGGAGTACGTCACCCGCGAGCTCGGCACCGTGTTCGCCGACCGACCCGGCACCGGAATCAACAAACGCGCCGTCCGCGAAATCGAGGGCATCCCCACCGCACTGCTCAGCGAGTTCTCCCGCCGCGACGCCATCGAATCACGCCTGGAAAAGCTCGTCGCCGACTACCGCAAGACCCACGGCAAAGACCCCTCGACCGCGATCCAGATGCGCCTCGCCGACCAAGCGACCCTGGAAACCCGCAACGAGAAAGCACCCCCGAAATCACTCGGTGCACAACGCGCGGAATGGCGCGAACGCGCGCTCGACGTCGTCGGCCGACGGGCCCTGAACTCCGCCTTGAAGACGAGCACCGGGAACACGATCACCGTCACTGATGCCGCCTCGATCGACCACCGCGAGATCGCCCGCACCGCCGTCGCACGTATCGCACAGCAACGCTCGAGCTGGAACCGCTGGCACATCCAAGCCGAAGTCCAACGACAACTACGGCCGCTGGTGTTCGCGACCGCGGCCGAGCGTGACGCGGTCGCCGAGAAGGTCACCGAAGCCGCTCTCGGCGGGGAGTCGATCCGGTTGACTCGCCAGGTCGACGCGACACCCAAGGCGTTGCAGCGCAGCGATGGTGCGTCGATCCTGACCGTGCACGGCAACGAGACCTACACCAGCGCAGCGATCCTCGCTGCCGAACACCGCCTCGTCGGTGCCGCCCACACCCCGACCGCGGTCATGGCACCCGGCAACGCCTACGTCGCCGCCCTCGCCGCGCACACCCAACGCAGAGGCTGGGATCTGGGCGCGGACAAGAAGGTACTCGTCGAGCATTTCTTGTTCTCGGGTGCCCTCCTGGCTGCCGGTGTCGGTCCGGCCGGGACCGGCAAGACCACCGCCATGCGCGTGGTCGTCGACGCGTGGCGCAGCACCGGATACGACGTGATCGCCCTCGGACCGTCCGCGAAAGCCGCCGGCGTCCTCGGTGACGAACTCGGTGTCACCGGCCGCACCATCGCCGACGTCCTCACCCGTTACCAGAACGAACTCGACACCGGCATCACCCCGGGGGCGATGATCCTCGTCGACGAAGCGGGCATGGCCTCGACACACGATCTAGACCGGCTGACCTATATCGCAGCCGAGCACGGAGCAGTGGTCCGACTACTCGGCGACCCGCAGCAGCTCGCCGCCGTCGACACGGGCGGTGCACTGCGGCTGGTCGCTCGATCGAGCGCGGCACCGGAACTGGTCGACGTCCACCGCTTCCGCGACAAAGAAGAAGCCGAGATCTCGCTGCGACTGCGCGACGGCGACACCTCCGTCGCCGCCTGGTACGCCGCGAAAGACCGCGTCCAGCACGGCATGGCCGACGACCTCGCCGAAAAGGTCTTCACCGCCTGGGCGAAGACCTCGGACACCGAGACGACGTCGCTGATGATCGCCAGCAGCAACCACGCCGTCCGCGATCTCAACGACCGGGCCCGCGCCGAACGCCTCGCGAAGGGACTGGTCAAGAAGGGCGGCAACGACCTGTCCGACAGACTGCGCGCCAGCGCCGGGGACCGCATCGTCACCCGCCGCAACGACACCAGCTTGCGGGTGACTGGAACACGCGGGGAACGGGTCCGCAACGGCGATTTGTGGACGGTCAAGACTGCGCACCGCGACGGATCGCTGACCGTGCGCCACCTCGAACACGGCGGGAGCATCCGCCTGCCGGCCGAGTACGTCACAGAGCACTGCGAGCTCGGTTACGCCGCCACTATCCACCGGTCGCAAGGTATGACCGTCGACCAGGTCCACGTCCTCGTCGACGACACCATGAACCGACAAGCCCTCTACGTCGCCCTCACCCGCGGCCGTAATGGAAACCAGCTGTACGTGCCCATCGACCGCATCGTCGACCCGCACCTGATCCACGTGCACCCGGACAAGAAGATCGCCGACGAAGTCGTGCGGACCATCATCGGCCGCGACGGCTCGGACGTCTCGGCGACCGAACAGCAACGCGACGCCGCCGTCGCACACCGCAAGCTCGACTACAACGTCGGCGGATACGAGTACGCGGGCGAACTCATCGACGCGCACCGCATCCAAGCGATCGTCCGCGAGAACATGGGGCCGGAACTGGCGAACACGATGATCGCCGAAGCCGAATGGGACACCTTCGTCCACCAGTACCGCCGCGCCGAGCAGCTCGGCCTCGACGCGGCCCCCACCCTCGCCGCCGCACGCTCGGAGCGCGAACTCGCCAGCGCCGACTCCGTGTCCGCCGTCATGCACTGGCGACTCGAAAAGCACATCGAGAACGGCGCAGAAGACATGCACGCCTGGGCGCAGAACATCGAACCGACTCTGCGCACCCAGTTCGGCGAGCACGCCGAGACCATCCTCGGCGACGATGGGGGGTGGCCAGACCTCGCCGCGCACCTACGCAATGCCGAACGCGCCGGCAAAGACCCGCACGCGGCGATCGTGGAACTGTGCCGTGGTGTCACCGACCCCGACCCGAGCGCAGCGGATCTACTCGACGCCGCCGAACGACGCTGGCCCCTCGGCCGACAAGCACGCGACCACAGTGCCCCGAGCTGGGTCCTGCCACCGATGCAGGACCGCGAGGGAATCGACCCCGAGCTCGTCGCCTGGAGCCGCCGCCGCTACACCGAGATCGCCGAACGCACCCGCGAGCTCGGACAGCGCGCCGTCGACGAACAACCCGCCTGGACCCGCCACCTCGGCGAAGTTCCCGACTCCGGCGCTGCCCGACTGCGCTGGCAGATCACCGCCGGTCAAGTTGGGGCCTACCGAGAACAATTCGGCATCGACACCGACCGCACGCTTATAGGTGATCGACCCGAACACGGCGAAGCGGCCCGCGCGTGGGATCAGGTCAACGCCCGCATCAAGACAGTCACCGCACCCGCGTCGGTGGCCGCCCACGCAGGCCCCGGACAGCAGTCGGCACCGGCTCCACAACCTGCGACGCCCGATCCGGCCGTCGACACGGACCGGGCGCGACGAGAGGCCGCAGAGCAACGCGCGGCAGAACAACGCCGCCTCGCTGTTGAGCGCAAAGCAGAGCGTCGCGAACAACTGCGCCAACAGCACGCCCGACGACTGGGACCGACTCGCGGACCGCTCATCTAAGACCGTCCGCACAGATGCGAAGTGGCGGCCGTAGCGGGGTTCCGGGCGTCCTGGTCGGTCGAATCCAAAGAATGCCGTTACCCACTCAACCCTGACGGTCCGCGCCGTTCTGAGACGACGGCGATGAGGTTGTTAGACGCAAACACTGCGACAGAACAGCGACTGAGGTTAGTGGTGACCCTGCTTGCCAATGCTGGTCACCGAACCCAGCAGCGCCGTGCCGGCCAATGCCATCCCTGACGGATCCCTTTCGGGCGAGCGGTTCTGGCCGAGAACGGAGTGATTGGTACCGGAGTTCGTAATAAGACGTGGAGCAAAGGTAGTCGCCGCGACAAACTGCTGTGCAGGCGCACGAAGCAGCGGAGGCTCGGTGTTCCGACGCTTTCCGCCTCAGTTCTGACGAGTGGGTGCCGATGGCTCGTTCAAAATGACGACCAGAGATTTTCACCGTGGTAGTGAAATTCAAGCTCGGAGAAGCCTGGGCGATCAACGACTCAGCGCAGGTTGCGCACAGCTTTCAGTGCGCCGGCAGCCCGCTTGTTGTTGTGGCAAACAGGCTGCCGCACATCACCGTCCAAACCACGATGTTGCAGTGGACCGCGTGACAGGGAGGGATGCGGAACGCGAAGGCGAGGAACTTGTTGGCGACAAGGGCAGGCCGCAAGAGGCGACGGACGCAGGTTTCGTATCCGGTACCTAAATGCCAATCGTGTAACACCAGATGTTGTTATGCCTTGCGCTGTCGGCGCTAGGTGTAGTGTTCGATCAAAGACCAATGACCCCGATTCGACATCTGCCGGGGCAGCGGGACTCGGGGTCAAAGGCTGAACTTGGCGGTTCTCGGCAAACTTATCCCCGAGTACGGTGCGCGTCAAAATATGCGTACCCCTGCTGCCGCCTGCGGTAGGAGGAAGTATGTATCAGTCCACACCGAAAACCGACGGGATCGCGCTGGCGCGGTCGGACTCCGAGAAGACGCTCTTGCAGGTCCTCAAGGAGGCGCGACAGCGGATTCAGGTCAATGATGACGAACTGGACGAGGCGCGCCGTCGCAGGGATTTGCTTGCCGCCACTTTGAAGGCCGAGTTCGGCACGGACAGCCGAACGTATGTCAACGGGTCGATTGCCCACGGCGACGCGCTTACTCCACTCACAGACATCGACCTCGGCATCGTTGTCCCCAACTCCGACGGCTCCTACGGGCCGTACGGCAAGGGACCGGCCGAGCTACAGGAACGAGTAGCCGTAGCAATCCGAACGGCCCACAAGGAGGAGTTTCCCAACCTACGCATCTACGTGGGCGGCCGAAAGCGCTCGGTGTACGTGTCGTTCGGAGACCCTGTCGATCCTGACGTCTCGGACTTCAGCGCTGACGTGATCGTTGCGCTCGACTGCTGGACGGGGTCGGGGCTGTGGATCCCGCACTACGATACCTGGGACCGATCCGACCCGGAGGCCCACACGGACCTGGTCAGGGATGCGGCCAAGAGCAGCGCGTACAACTACTCACGCACTGTCCGCTTGCTCAAGCACTGGGCGCGCAGACACTCGAAGCCGCTCTGCAGTTGGAACATCAAAGCCCTAGGCCTTGAAAGCCTCACGGAGTCGATGAACCAGCTTGACGGGATGCTCGCGTGGTTCGAGTCAGCCATCGGCGACCTCTCATGGAGAGAAACACCGGACCCAGCAGATGTAGCCGGCGCGATCAGCATCCCGGGTGACCGCAGCGAGCTAGTCGCGAAGCTGAGCAAGGCACGGGACAAGCTCACCGACGCCATTTCCTTTGAAAGGGACGGTTACCACGTGCTCGCAGTGGAAGCCCTCGCGAGTTTCTTCAACGACAAAGACATGCTCCCGCCGCCGGAAATTAAGGCGGTCACGGCACAGCAGCTTCAGAGAACCGCAGACATGAGAGCGGCGCGGACGTCTCGCGTTACCGTGGGAGACCGCCCGCAGACTCGGAACCGGACGCCGACCAGATCTTGGGCACCATGAGTTCGTCCCAGGCTCGGCGGTCGCGCCGCGGAGTCGGGACCCGCTCGTTGCCGGTCAACAACGAAACGCGGATGATGTCACCGAATGCGCCGTTACCCGCGCTACGGCCGGGACACCCGGACTACAGGCCTGCAGACTGGAGAACGCTGTTTCAGCTGAACGGGCCGTTCGGAGTGCCCGACCCTTGGTATGGATTGTGCCCGGCATGGCGAATCCAACTTGAGTCAGCTGCTCGCAGGGAGTTTGGGCACCGCCTGCAAGTTATCGATGGCCCGTATGCCCTGGAATACCACGTGCCCCTGGATGTGGTTGGGCCGACCGATCTGATCGACGCCTCGGTCGTGTTCTACGCAAAGCCGTCCTACGACACCTACGATCTGCCCGCGCAGGACTACCCCCGTGTTTGGGCGCAACGCGGTTTGCCGTCCAAGCACCGGATGCCGGTCGACGATGCGTTGTGTCTGTACTACCCCGACGATCCACCACAGCGTCGTTGGACGGCTGACAAGGGTTTGCTGGATTTGCTCGATCTCATCGTTGATCACCTTGGGTACGAAGCGCATTGGCGAGCCACAGTAGGCGACGGCGGTGGCGTCTGGCTGGGAGACGAGGCGGAACACGGTTTTGCCGGGGAGGCAGCGTGACATTGGTCGCCGCTCACGCGGTGGAATGCGTTCAAAGTGCAGGAGCGGGGACTGACTGGTCGGGTTTCGCCGCCACCCTCCTCGCGGCGACCCTTGCCGCAGTCGTTGCGGTAGTGGGCTACGTCATCCAACGTAAGATCGCGCGCAGGAGCGAAAGAGCTGACCTGTACGCGGATGCTCTCGGAGCAGTCGAGATGTATCTCGAGGGCCCGTACCGGATCCGGCGCAAAACGAAGGACCCGAGCAACTGGTCTGCGTTGTCCGGCGCACTCTCGGACTGCAAAACCGCAGTTTCGCATCACCAAGCACTGCTCCAACTACATGCTCCAGCAGCAGTCGCAGCGGCATACGACCTCTTTGTAAGTACTGCTGTGCGCGAAGCAGGTCCGAAGATGACCGAAGCATGGTCCATGCCACCATTGAAGAGACCAAGAGATGTTCCCCTCGGTGTCGCTTACGTCCGAACTGATTCGGACGCCAGGCGGGCGGAACTCGTCAAAGCCATGTCAACGGATCTCGCTGCGATCGGGTCGTGGTGGAGGCTGCTCAGGTAGCGCTGCCCTGAAGGTCTGTGTCGGGATGGACAACTGCGGCGAGCGTGTCGTCACCAACGCGCTTATGCCGTTTGCTCGGGCTTGCAGAAGCGGCCGATAACCTGAGGGCATGGTGCCAGCATGGAAAGACTATCAAGAAGCGACCGCGTCGTACTACCGAGAATTAGGATTGATCGCAGAAACTGACGCCAGCTTGGACGGTGCGCGTGGCAAACATTCAGTTGACGTTGCCGTGCGCGGGTATCGAGCCGGCGTCGAATTCCTCTGGATAGTTGAGTGCAAATATTGGAACCGCCGTGTTCCCAAAGCAACGGTTGCCACGCTGTCGGCCATTGTGTCTGACATCGGTGCTGATCGAGGAATAATTCTCAGCAAGAGGGGCTTTCAATCGGGAGCTCCTGCGATGGCGCATAGCAGCAACATAACTCTGACCAGCCTGGAAGAAGTTAAGAATGGCACCAGTAGCGAGTACATCGATCGCCAGTGTGAACGAATAAATCGGAGATGCGATCGCATCTCTACCGTCATTCACTCGAGTGAAATTGAAAACCTTCGGAACCCAGCGGATAATCCACTCGATCGGCCGGATATTGTTATAGGCGCGCGAGCTAACGCTCTTAAGACAGCTACGACAGAGGCTCTCGCCGGACGCTGGCCAGTCGCATAATACATACCATAGACGGTCTCGACCGTTACGCGTTTCCGGACAGCATGACCGACTTCCTAGCCCTTTGTAACTTTGTGCTAAACGACCTGGATGAGCAGCTTGCAAACCTGATTGCCAACTTGTCGGAGCAGTAGAGGGGCTTTCGGTCAGGTGTAGCGAACCCAGGTGCCCATGCGAGCGTTGAAGGTCCATTCGATGCCCTCGAAGCTCACGGGGCTGTCTGGGTCGGCGGGGTCGAGTGGTTCGGCGAGGCCGGAGTCGATGGCCATGTCCATGTCCTCGGCGGGGATGGTGCGCACTTCCTCGGCCGTGGTGACGTCGGCGACCGGTGCAGGCGGGGCCGGTTCGGGGCGGGCGTTGACGTCGGCGTCGACGAACTCCTCGATGCCGGCGAGCGTGGCCGACGGCAACGGCCGGTGTGCGCACCGATCGTGGGTGCAACTGTCGAAGTCCGAGATGTCACGGATACGCGCCATGAGCGGCCGAAACCACTGCGTGTGCCAGGCGGTGAGGTCGTCCCGGTACTCGTCACCGCGATAGTAGGCATCGGTCCACGCCGCCATCAGAGCGCTCAATTCCTCGACGACGGGGTCGTGGCGGTACCAGCACGGCGGAATCTTCGTGCCGAGCTCGTAGCGCTCACGCAGCCACGTGGTCCAGTCGATCAGCTCCGACCACAGGGCCCGCGCCTGCTCGGCATCAAGATAGCGCCAGGTGAACCGCGACGGCACGGACTCTTCCTGCTCGGGCCTCGGTGCGGTCACGACAGCGTCGTCCCGTCACTGACCTTGTCGAGCACCACCGCACCGGACTGCACCTCGGTACGAGGCGCGGTGCCCGATGCCACGATTTCGTCGAACACCTTCTGCGACTGCAGCACCGCGGCACGTGTCTCCTTCTCGTCCCACACCGTCGGCAGGTGCACGAGGATCGGCGGGGCGGTCCGGTAGATCAGCAGCCCTTGATCGGGGTCCATCTGGCGGATCTGCGCCGGCGACATCACCGGTACCTCTCGCAGCGTCGGGCCGGACTGGGCGCTGCCGGAGGGCTGCCACTCGTATCGGTCGCCGAGCATCTTCGAGATCGCCTGCAGCTCCTCGCCTTTGAGGCCGGGCAGGATCAAGCGCGCGGGGGAGTTGTCGGCGAACATCTTGCCCGCGACCGCGCCCCAGCGGAGCTTGTTCTGCTCTTCGTTGTGGGCGTAGGCGTGGATGGTGATGCCCCGGCCACCCGAGTCCGACATCAGATCCGGCAGGCCCGGGATCGGGGCGACGTTGTTGACTTCGTCGAGCTCGAACCGGATCGGGGGATCGAATCGGCCACCGGGCAGGGTCTGCGAATGCCGATCGGCGAGGTAGTGCACTTCGCTGGCCAGGGCCGCGATGAACGGTGCCGCAGAATTGTCCTTGCCCTTCGACAACAGATACAGCGTGTCCGCGCCGGATCGAATGAACTCGTCGATGTCGAACGACTCGCGCATCGGCACATCGACCGCCTTGAGCAAGGCGGGGGAGGCGAGCGGGGCGAGGAGTCTGCTGGCCGCTCCGATCATGTCGTCGGAGGAGTCCGATCCGGAGTCGAGGATCTGGCCGAGTTCGGCTTCCCAGCCGGGCATCGTCCGCATGAGGATTTCGCGTGGTTCGCGGCCTTTGCGGGAGTTCACCCACACGCGCAGCGTGGCCAGATCCGCACCGCTGATCGCGGCCGCGTGCAGGTAGCAGCGCAGCAGCACTACTGCCTTGTCCTCCCAGTAGCCGCCGTTCTTGGTGTCTCCCATCGGCATTGCCGACACCAAGCTCTGTGCGCGGCGGATTGCCACGTCCGGATCCTGGCATCCGGAGAGGATCGACCAGCGGATCGGGTCGGGCCACCCTGTTTTGTTGTCCGGATCGAAGATCGACACTCGCCCGAGTGCGGCGCGGTGCTCGTACGTCGACGAGATCAGGTCCACTTTCGTCGAGGTTACGAGCAGGGTGCCGGGTGCGTCCATGCAGCGCTGATACGCCACGCGCCAGGTCTTACCCGAGCCGGTGACGCCTTCGACGAGCATGCAGTCGTTCTGCTTGATGTAGACGACCTTGTCGGGGTCGACCATGTTGCGGCCCAACGCGATCGCGACCTCGCTCGCATCCAGTCTCGAGGCCCGCGTGCCCTTCAACGACGAACGGGTATCGACGGCAGCTTTGCGGACACTCTTGTCGTCGATACCCGCCCGGGCGAGCTCACGTCGACCGGCGAATCCACGTTGCGCCTGACCGCGGTGGTGCTGCCAGTCGTCGATCTCGGAGCTGATCCACAGCGCCACAGCGGTATACAGCGCACCGAGCACCAGAATGCACACCCAGGTCACCCACGCCGGGCCCGGCTGCGCGGTCGCCGGCCACGCAGCCGCGGGGTCCGACGGATTGGTGACCAACCCGCGGAAGATCGAGAACAGCTCACCGAGGCTGGTGGGCATCGCGATCACCTTGCCCGAGACCAGCGAGGAGACCATGCCGCCGCCGGCGACAGCGAACACCAGCCCCACGATCAGAGCGGCACCGACCCAGACTTCGGATGGAACGAACGGCTCACTGGGTCTACGGGGAGGGGATTGCATCGCACTCATCGAACTGTCCTGTCGTCGGTGGAAGGGACACGGCGGGAATAGCTTTCGAGCACGTGCAGCTCGGCGGCGAGACCGACAGCGCAGTCCGCGTCGGCGACCGGGTCGAGAGCGGCCAGGTTGGCTCGAAGTCGGGTGATCCGGATGTACCGGGCCACCGCGGCGGCATCGGTATCGGAGATCGGGGCGGGATGGGTGATCTCGAACCGCCCCTGGTCGGGCAGATACGTCACGGTGGCCGGGGTGCATCGACCGCTGCGCTCGGTGATCGAGCGGGCGAGGTCGTGCGCGAGGCGGTGCGCGATGACCGGTGCCCACTGTCCGAGCATCAGTGTCGAGTTCGGCAGTGGATCGGGCCGAATCGAGAGCACACGCACGTCGACGCCGGTTGTCACAATCACACGGTTATCGGGGCCGAGGTCGCTCCGCCATTGGATCGGCAGGGCGGTCTCGTCGCCGGCGGCCAAAAGGTAGGCCGGTGCCGGTATCCGCGCTGTGCGGACGCCGGCGCTGTAGGCCGGGACGGCGGCGAGGGCGCAGGCGATCTCGCCGGCGGTACCGGACACGCAGACGTCGTCGTGCCCGTCGACAGTGATGGTGACAGTGACGGTGTCGGTGTCGTCGGGGCGACCGGCGTCGAGGGCGGCGGCCTCAAGGGCGGCGGCGTGACTGACGGCGAATCGTGCTGCGGCGGAGGGGGATGCGAACCGGCCTTCGCTGCTCGAGCAGGTGTCGTCAGCGTACCCGATCGAGGCCGCGGAGCTCACGCGCACGTCGATGGTGCGGGAACGTCGGGCCACTGACGATGAGGTCCTCATGCTGGCTTGACTCCTTTCACGGCTGCATCGGTGTCGGTGAGGGCAATCTCCTGCGGGGAGCGGACGTGTTCCATCAGGATCGGATCGGACGAGCCGATCTTGACCAGGCATTCGCCCTGGCCCAGGCCCATGATGATGTCGATGGACCCGGGCGGGAGGTGATACATCTCCGCGGTCTCGCGGGCGTCGTCGAAGCGTTCCTGCGCGAACAGGAACACGATTCCCGCTTCCTGCATGAGCGCCCGGGCGGGGGAGTCGTGGGACATGTCGGAGGGGTGATGGAAGGCCGAGACGGTCGACAGACCCAGTCCGCGAGAAAGTTTCATGTTCGATCGGAACACCGCGCCGGTCGAACCTTCGGCGACGTGCCAGCCCTCCTCGACGATGAGGATGGTCTGCTTGGACACCGACGAGCGGGCCGCGAGCAGATTCGCCAACCAGGTGTTGATCACGGTCATCACCACCCGCAACGCAGGCCCTTCGGTCGGCAGCGCGGAGACGTCGAAGTGCGCGAACGGGTGCTCGAGCGCGGCCCGGACCTCCGGGGAGGTTTCTGCGTCGACGAGACCTTTGAGGTCCCGGTCGACCAGCCGCAGCAGGGCCAGGCCCGGCTCGTAGCCCCATTCGAGGGAACGCTCGGACCAGCGGTCACCGAAGTACGTGCCGTCGTCGGTGGACGGCTCGACGAGGCGGCGGGCGAGATCCTTGAGCACCGGTGCGCGACCGGTGGCGGCGGCGTCGGCGTTGACCAGCTCCAACGCTCGGCCGACGGCGCTCTTCTCCGGGGTGGTCAGCGGGCGTTCCATCGTGTCGGCGAGGACGGCGAGCACGAGGGCTTCCTGACCGGCTGGGGTGACACCGTCGAGGCCGCCGGCGTGTTCACCGCCGGTGGTGATCGCCGGGTCGAGCAGGTTCAGTCTGGCGCCGCCGCCACCGGTTTTGAACCGGACCGATTCCACCTCGAGGGTGCGGGCGAAGATGGAGTACTCGCCTTCGCTGCCCTGGCGTTTCTTGTCGATGACCACCACCAGTCGGCCGAAGATGATCTGCCGCCACAGAAATGCGGTCTTGATCATCGAGGACTTGCCCTTGCCGATGTCCCCGACGACGCAGACGTTGATGTTGGAGATGTCGGTGCCGTAGAGCTCGAACGGATCGGTGATCACCAGATCCTGGGAGATCCGGTTCAGGCCGGTCACCGCTCCCTGGTGGCGGGCACTGCGGCGGCTGATGGCCAGGTTCAGCGCTTCGGACTGCCTGGTGGTGCTCCACGCGCCTTCGGAGCGGGGTTCGTACCAGCCGTAGCGGTCGAGGAGCGCGAACCGCCGAGGTGGCTTACGGCGGGCAATCCGCTTCGGGACCGCCTGCGCGGCCTCGAGGACGGCTCCGACGTCGCCGAGTCGTTCGCGATCGCCGCCGAGCAACCGCGGGCGTACCGGTTGCTCGGTCGCGGCCGGTCGGGTGGACGGACGACGGGTGGTGTGTTGCGGCATCGAAATCTCCTGGGCTACTTGGTGTAGCGCGTCACGGCGAGACCGCGAGCGAAGGGCAGGGTGGTGAACAGGGCGACGTCGTGCGTGTCGTCCTGCCAGGTGATGGTTTTGATTGCCGATTCGTCGGCGGCTTCCTCCACGCGCATGCAGGCCCGCTCGAGGTCGTCTTCGTCGCGGCCGGTGACGGCGACCGCGAGGGAGTAGATGGTGCCGTGATGGCCCGAGCCGGGCATCAAATCGGCGCGTCGACGCCCGGACGCGGTGGCCATCACTTCGGCCGAGCCGTCGCCGGTGATGCCTTTGCGTGCGGCGCTTTCTTGCGCCGCCTTGTCCTGGGTGAAGTCTTGGCTGGCGGCTTCCCGGGCGACGGCGTCGGGTACGAAATCCACTCGGACACTGACGGTTCGGATCGTCGGCGAGGGCGGGTTCTCGTCGTCGCCGATGTCGGGGGCGACACCGGTCAACAGCGGCGCGAGCCACAACGGGCCCAGCGGAATGGGTTCGATGCTCGCCGGCGGGAGGAACCCGACACGGGTGTGCCAGCGGCCGGAGACCACCACCGAGTCGTGGCCACCGACGTAAGAAGGCCAGCAGTTCGACCACCGCGCCCCTTGGTGTCGATCGAGTGGGTTCGACGGGTCGACGAACGCGCGGATCAGCGCGCAGGTGCGCTGCTCACCGAGGACCTGGACGCGGCCCATGCCGGCGGCGACGAGTTTGCTCACCGCGCGCATCGTCTCGTCGCGGATCACTTGGGCGACACCGCCTTCGAATCGGGCACCTTTCCCGCCTGCCGCCCGCGCGGCTTCGGCCTCGAAGTGGTCGGTCTGGGGGAATTTCAGCACCACGTACGCCCGGTGCTCTTCCGAGTGCGGCCGAATGGTGTCGATGAGGTCGCCGTAGGACTCCACCGGTGCCCGCAGACGCATGTCGCCGAGCTTTTCGACCTCCCGCTCGACCCAGTCCTCGTGCATGGTCAGATCCGCCGGAATGGAGCGGTGGATCAACTGCACTCCGCGGATGAGCGAGGTCTTGCGGGCCATCGAGGCGCTGAACAGACCGAACTTCTCCGAAGTCGTCGCCCAGGCCGCGTCGGTGCGCAGCCCGCCGGCCAGGCCCTGCACGGACAGTACGACCGTGTAGTAGGCCCGCTCACCGGGGTTGGCGGTGCGGACGATGAACATCTCGTCCAGGCCGGTGCCGGCGACGTCGAGCGGGGCGGTCCGCCCGAGCGGCACCGGGTACTCCCAACCGGGGTCGAGATCGGCGATCCCGTAGGCGGGGTCGTCTGCGTTGCGGTAGACGTGCTCCCCGCGCCGCATCCGCGCCCAGTTCCGCAACCGGTGCAACTGCCGCGCCGCCAGGGAGGTCTCGGTGAATTCGTACGTCGAGGCGAACACCCCGACGTAGAACACGGCCACGAGCCCGACGGTCATCGCGCCACCGCCTGCGGCGAAGTAGTAGACGACGCCGATGACCAGGGCGGCGGTCCAGGTGATGAGCACCGGTGCCGAGATCCCGGTCATGCCGCGGCGCGCGATCTCACCGCCCAGGATGGAGGTTCTCTGCTCGCTGTCGTGCTCGACGGTCTCGGTCGACATCGCTTACCTGCCTTCGGCTTCGGACGGTGCGGACTCGGCACTGGACTTGGCTTTGTTCATCGCCGCCGCTGCGGACTGCGCGGCGATCGGCACCGCCGCGGCCCCGGCCGAGGCGACCGTCGCGGCCGACCCCATCGCGAGCTTTCCGCCGAGTCGGCCGGCCATGCCCACCGCGCCGCGGGTCGAGGTGCCGCTCTTGTTCCCTACGCCGCCGCTGTGGGCGGCCCCGGTGGTGTGGCCGGGGGTGGAATTGGTCGACGGTGTCGAATGCGTGGATCGGGTGGCCTTGTCGACGCCGTCGCCGGAGCGGGTCGAGCGCGGTGTGACGGTCGACCCGCCTCCGCCTCTGCCGCCTCCGCCGCTGCGGCTACGGAACAGGGCCGAGCTGCCCACGCCTCCGATGACACCACCGGCGACGGAGCCACCACCGCCGCCGAATCCTTCGGAGTCGGCCTTGGTCGGCAGGATCGGTGCCCACTTGAGCATCGCCCACGGTGCCAGACCGACCACGACCATCGAAGCCCCGACGAGCACCAGAGCGCCGAGCGAGGTCAGATCTCCCGAGCCGCCGCCGCCCGAGAGCAGTGCATTGTTGGCCCCGGCGAGCACGATCGCGATCAGCAGGAACAGCATCGGCTTGCTGAGCACGATCCCGACGAACGTGAACAGTGGCCGCAGCGCTTTGGTCCGCCACGTCGGGTGCACCCACATGCCGTAGCCGATTCCGGCGACGCACGCGGTCAGTGGAAGCCCGATCTGGTGCATGAGCAGTCCCAGGTAGACCGACATCGCGCCGAGCAGCAGGATGCCGAAGAAGACCAGGCCGACGATCGAGCCGCCGACGACGGTGTCCTTGTTCAGCGTGCCCATCGTGGCGTAGATGTTCTCCACCATCTCGGTGATCGTGGATCCGCTGAAACTGGCGATGCCCTCGGTGAGCACTGACGCGAACTCGATTACCAGTTGCGCCAGGGCCAGTGAGAACAGCATCATCACCACCCCGGCGGGCATGTAGCCGAAGACGTTGGCCACCAGCTCCGACGGTGAGCCCTTCTGCCGTGATCGCATGATCGCCAGCAGGACCGCCAGCGACATGACCATGATTCCCAGACCCGTCGATCCGGCGTAATAGGTCACGAACCATTGCTGGGTGGGATCGAAGTCGCCGGTCGAAGTCAGCCCACGCAGCACGGCGTCGGTGAGCGAGAGTGCCCCGCTCTTGGTGGCGTTGACCCAGTCGTCGATGACGGTGGTCGGATCGGTGACGAAGTCGACGATGTCGTTCGCAGCCCCCGAGATCCAGGAGAATGCCTGCAGGTAGGCCTTGCCGAGCTTGTACTGCGGGGTGGCGGCGATGACCTTGCCGAGGGTGTCGTCGAGGCGTTCGGTGAACGAGGTGTTCTTGTCGATCCAGTTCGCGGTGCCGGCGAACAATCGTCCGATCGACAGATTCCAGTCCTGGCAGCGGCTGGCATCTGCCCGTTCGGCTTTCGAGCAGTCGACGAAGAACGCGTGCATGCAGTACTGGTCGCCCGAGCCTTGCGAGCACGGGTCCGACCAGGCGGCGTCGGGCACCTTGTCGGCACCGGGCAGCGCCTTGATCGCGGTCAGCGAGTCCGCGTCCGGGCTCTGCGCCCAGGCGAAGCCCCACGTTCCCCATTCCTTGGTTCCCCACCGGGCGAGGTCCTCGGCGCACGTTCCCGTCGGTGGGTGAAAGCTGGTGTCCCCGGCCGGGAACACCGTCGGCAGAGCGTCGTCGGGTGGTTCGGTCCCGTCGGCGACGGCCTTGAGGGTGATCTCGGCCGTGGCCTGGGCCTGCGGGTCGGAGCCGACAGCGCCCGCACCGCCGAGCATGACGGCTTTGTTCTCGTCCGATGCCGTCCAGTACAGGAGCCGGTTTTCGTTCGTGAGTGCTTGGGAGATATAGGTTCCCAGGTCGCCGCCGTGGTCTGCGCAGTTCCCCGTGAACCAGGGCCCGCTCCGAAATTCCTCGGTGCCGCCGATGAATTTCTTGAGATCGTCCGGGAAGTGCGCGGGCAGCCTCGATGCCGGTTGTTGGGCGGTGACCGCCCCCGGTGCAGGGGCGGGAACGGCGGAAGGCTGGGCGAGCGCAACAGCGGATGATCCGAACAAGGCCACCAGTGCGGCGGTGACCGCGATGAGAACGAGACGGCGAATCATGTTCTCTCCTAGTCGATGTAGAAGGTGTAGTACCCGGCGGTCAGTTGACCGCCGAGCGCGGAATCAGCGGCCGGGTAGGACGCGTCTTCCGGGCGCGGGCCCTGGCGGTAGGACCAGTCCTTGGCCTTCCAGTCCCCGTCCTGCCAGACCAACGAGATGTCGGTGGTCGCCCACAGCGTGCTCACGGCGACGGTGCCGGTGTTGTTGATGTCGGACTGGGTGGTGGTCATCGACCACACCGAGATCTGCGCGGCGTCGGCGGAGAACGAGGACACGTGCACCGCGGCCGGCAGGGTGTTCATCACGTCGCTGCTCTCGTCGCGGTTGCTGCCGAGTTCGATCTCGCGGGCCAGTTCGGCACCGGGGTCGGCGGCGATCATCGTCGAGCGGACATCGTTCATGTCGATGCGGCCCTGGCTGGCCTGATCGAACGCCTGGAGCACGTTCACCGCGGCCGTCGATGCGCCCTGGGTGTCGCGGGTGTAGCCGCTGGGGACACCGTTGTTCACCGTCGTGGGTCCGTGTACTGCGCGGATGGCATCGGAGCCACCGCCGCCGGAGTTGTCGGAGCGGCCCGACAGACCGACCACGATCACCGAGATGACGGCGATGATCGCCAGAGCGACGGCCCCGAGAATGATCCAGCGCCGGGACCCGGACTTGCTGTCGGACTGTCGGTCACCGCCGACGTTCTCGGTGTTGGGCGAGCTGGGGGGTTCGGAGCCGACGTTGCGGTAGTCGATGGCCATGATGGGTAACTCGTTTCTGCGGACGGTGCCGCGTCAGGGAGGAAGAAGAGCGGGGGTCAGACCCGCGATCGGCTATGCGCCGGACCGGAGCCGGGACCGGCTATGCGCCGGGCTGGACGAGGAGCAGGACCGCGCCGACGATCGGCGAGACAGCGGCCACTCCGCCCAAGATGATGAGCGAGAGCTTGAGATCCTCGCCCGACTCGCTCAGATCGCTAGACATACCGCGCTTGCGGGCCTTCCGGGAGCTGAGGAACGAGGTCAGCACCCACAGTCCCGCGATGGCGATGCTTGCTCCCCAGATCGCCGCGAGGATGCGCTTCCATGTCTGATTCAGGGCAGGCCCGAACAAGCTGATGTCCGGGTTGACCCCGTCGTACGGGTTGACCGTCTGGGCTGCGGCGACCCCGCCGGCCAGGACGGTCAGCGCGGCGGTGAGAGCGAGGACGCCGAGTACGCGGCGTGCCCGGTGCGAGGTGCGGGTGGTGGGGGTGGTGACGGATTCTGTGTCCATCGGGGGTTCCTTTCCGAAACATGGTGATGTGCAGTGCCAGTGGATGTACGAGGCGGGGCTATTTGTCTTGAATGCGGCTCACCTCCCAGCCGTCGGGGCCGCGCCGCAGGATCATCGCGACGACCCTCTCGCTCACCGGGGCACCGTCGATGCGTTGGGTGAGGTGATACGACCGGTAGGCCGTCGAATCGGTCTGCGGGGGAACGGGTTCGTCGTCGGCGACGAGGTCGGGGGTCAGGACCGCGCCGCGCGCCGCCCAGTCCAGCCACTGCACGCCGGGGCTCGATTGCGCTGTGGTGGAGGTGATCTCGCGCGCGTAGTCGGAGGTGAGCAGCGGCGCGGTGCGGGCGGCGGCATCGTTGGGTCCGGCGTCGACGGCGGTGTTCCAGGTGAACCAGACCGTCAACGCCGCGGTGGCCACCGAGTCCGGGTTCTGCCGCTCCACCCCAGCCGCGATGTCGGGCAGCGCGGTCGCGGCCGGCGGCGGGGTACGGGTGGGATCGCTGCCGCTCGGCGGGGACGTACCCGGTGTCCACTGCTGCGCCGGGATCGACGGGGCATCGCTGCCGTTGTCGGTGCTTTCACCACCGCAGGCAGTGAGAACCGCTGCGGCGACGAGCAATCCGGTCAGGGCGGTGCGGGTGGCTCTCATCCGAATCTCCGTGCTGTCAGGCCGCTCGCGGGCGGGGTCCAGTCCGATACCTTCACGACGTCGCCGGACTGCGGTGCCTCGACGACCTTGTTTCCGCCGAGCCAGATGAAGATGTGGCCCGAGTGGGGTTGGATGATGTCGCCGGGAGCGAGCTCGCCGGGGGTGGCGATCACGCGGCCGCGGCTGTCGGCGATCTGCGCCGAGTCCTGGTGGGGAAGCACGATCGCGCCGCCGGAGGCTTGTGCGACGGCGTAGAGGACCAGTCCGGAGCAGTCGAAGCCGACCTTGTCGAAGTCGCCGATCATGTCCGCGCGGCCGCCGCCGTCACTGACACCGCGAGTGGGTCCGTTCCGGTCGCCTCCGCCCCAGGCGTAGGTGGTGCCGAGCCAGCGCATCGCCGCTGCGACGACGTTCTGACCGAACGGGCCACCGGGGACAATCCCCGGTGTGGCCTGCGGGACGGCGACGGAGAACGCTTCTGCAGCGCGGCGAGGAATCTTCGCGACGTAGTCGAGGGTTTCGGCGTTCTGGCACACCCGGCCCTGCGAGAGGGTCGCGCCTGGGCCGCAGTTGTACATCGACAGGTACAGCTCGGTCAGGTCGCCGCTGAGCTTGCCGGCGGCGAGGGAGTCCTTGGCGATGCCGGCCAGCTCGCAGTCGTAGGCGGCTTGGCTCATCACCGCGTCGGCGATGCTGCGGGTGTCCTTGCGGCCGTCTTCGTCGGCGTCGACGCCTTTCGCGGCCCAGGTGGCGGGCATGAACTGCGCCGGTCCGTCCGCGCCCGATCCTGCGTTGTGGGCGTTGACGTCGAAGCCGCCCTCTTGTTCGAGCTGCGCGGCGACGACCGGTGCGGTGACCTCGGGGCACACGGTGCCGGCCTTGACGATCCACGGCTCGAAGTCCGCCGGTACCGATCCCGGCCGCAGTCCGGTCGATCCGGCCGGGACTCCGCAGCCGGGTTTGATCGCGGCGGCGAGCTTGACCGATCGACTCGATACGCCCTGCGCCGCGGCACCGGTGGTCGGGGTCGCGGCGGAGGTGCCGGCCGGGGCTGCGGCGAGGACGTCCGCGGTGGCGGTCGGGGCGGTGGCACCGGCGGCGGCGAGCCAGGCCACGGGATCGACCGGGCTCGATCCGGATGCGAGGCGGGTGCCGGGCCAGATCTCGAAGTGCAAGTGCGGGCCGGTGGACTGTCCGGCATTACCGACGGCGCCGATCGGGTCACCGGCTTTGACGGTCTGGCCCGCGGTGACCCCGACGCCGTCGTCGTTCATATGGCCGTAGACCGTCGAGAGCGACTGGCCGTCGACGGTGGTGTCGATGATGATCCAGTTGCCGAACCCGCTGGCGTGTTCGGCCTTGACGACCGTGCCGTCGGTGGCCGCGTAGATCGGGGTCCCGATCGGGGCGGAGTAGTCCTGGCCCTGGTGTCCTTCGGCTTCGCCGGTGACCGGGTTCGTGCGGGCACCGAAACCGCTCGTGGCCTGATACGTGCCTTCACGTAGCGGCATCACCACTGTTCCCGAGTGCGGGGCCACCGCGGCCGCGCCGGCAGGCAGGCAGGTGCCTTCGTCGACCGGCGGTGTGCGATCGCCCGAGAGGACACCGAACATGCCGATCGCAGCAATGGCGGCGATCAGCAACAGGCTCAGTGCGCCCGCACTGTCCTTGCTGCCCTGCTGTGATGCTGCCATCGGTGCATGTCCTCACGAATCGACAAGATGATCAGGCCCGCCCGGACACCTGTGGTGGTACGCGTAGTTCGGTTGTGGTGCTGCAGCTTTCGGTTGCTCTGTGTCTTGCCCGCCCGGCTGCAGAGCCTGCTCGGTGGCCGCCGGTCAGCCCCCGATCTTCTGGGTGAAGAAGTCGATGAGCCATTGCAGGGCGCTGCGGCCGGTGGAGTCGACCGTGAAGTCGCCGTAGGACTGGTGAGCACCGGAGGCGAAGAACGTCGCGGCGTCGATACCGGCACGAACCAGCTCGGCAGCGTCGCCTGCGCCTGGTGAGGAGGCCAGTGAGACGAGACTGCCTGCCAGACCGGCGAAATCGCCGGTGGAGGCTTGCTGGCCGATCGCTGCGGACTGTCCGGTGACCTGGGTCTGTGTGCCGAGTTGGTCGGGGCTGGTCTTGGCGGCCGAGCCGGTCAGCACTCCGACCGCGACCGAGGCGAGGTCGAGCCCGATGGGCAGCAGCTCGGCGGTGGCCGCGAGGTTGCCGGTTTCGAGGATCTTCCACGCGACTTCCTGAATCGCGCCGACATCGTTGGCCAGGCGGATCACGTCGACGTTGCCGAGCAAGCTCAACACCAGGGAGGCGATCTGCGCCGAGCCGCTGGGGTCGGGGATCATCGCCACCAACGCCGCCAGGGTATGCAGGTCCACCCCTGCGGCCATCTTCACGATCGGCGCGAACTGGTTGTTCAGGTCTCCGGCGATCTTGTGTGATCCCGCGACATCGAGAGCAGCGACCTTCTGCGGCAACGCGATCAGGTTGTCGACGATGCCTTGGTAGTCCAGGCTCGTGAAGCCGGTCGCGACGTTGACGACCTGGTTGACCACCGTCTTCGGCTTGAGCAGCGAAAGCACCTGCGTTGCCGAGGTCAGCGCATCCGGGGACACGGACTGCAACGGTGCGACCTGCCCGCTCAGGGTCGACGAGGTGCCGGCGAGGCCCGCGGTGGTGCCGGTGCCGCCCAGTACCGACGAGGCGGTGTCGGCGATCGAGGTCGCTGTGCTCAGGACTGCGGGAATGTCGATCTGGTCGAGGGCGTCGAGCACCGTCGAGGTCTTGGCCTCCGGGGATCCTTCCGGTGCGGTGTCGAGAGTCGAACGGATGCCGGGGTTCGCGGCGATCACCGACTGCACGTCGGCGACCGGTTCGAGGGTGTTGAGCAACGATGTCGCCGAGGCCCCGACGCTGGCGACCTGCGACTGAGTGCGGTTGGTTCCCACCGAGTCGGGCAGGGTGGCCACCCGCTCCCCGAGAGTCGATGCGGTGTTCGCGGCACCGGCCAGATCGACGCGGGAGAAGTCCGAGACCAGCGACGACGAGAAATCGCTGACCTCTCCCGACTGTGTCGGTGTCGTGCCCGGTTGCGTTCCGGCACCGGTGACGCCGCCCTGCGCGGTCGTCGACGGAGCGACGGTCGATCCGGATCCGGTCTGCCCGCCGGTGGGGACCGGGTCGACGGGCTTGTTCGCCAGCACCTTGCCCAGGCCCGCGAGCAGACCGTCCTTGCCGGCGCTCGTCGAGCAGTACAGGTCCGTGGGATTGCAGAGCTGCTTGACCACCGGGGCCAGCGAGCCGAAGCCTTCGGGCCGGACCCCGCCGATGCCCTGGCCCTCGACCTTCGGCCCGACGACGGTGCCGCCGGCGGTGCCCTGGTGCGGATCGGCGACCAGACCGACGCCGAGAATCCGGGCCGCGGGAACGACGCCGCGTCCGTTACCGATCTCGGCGGCGACGTCGCCGGCGGCGTCCGCGCCTTGGGAGTAGCCCGAGAGCAGGAACTTCGACGTCGCGCACGCCGAGGTGAGGATGTTGTTGATGGCGCTCTTGCCGGTTTCCTTGCTGTCGGCGTAGGTACGGCCCTTGTCGAACGCCGACGCCGCGTACGCGGGGTAGTAGACCTCGATGTCGTTGCCGTACTTCTGTTTCAGGGCGTTGCCGACGGTGGCGAGCATCCCGACCGGGGTGGTGGGATTCGCCGCGGCGTTGGTTTCCCACGTACCCGGGGCCATGATCGCGACGTACTTCGCGCACGAGGTTGCCGCCGTCGCTGCCGGTGCGGCGTGTGCTGGGACGGCGCCCAAGGCCAGGACCACCGCGGCGGCGGCTGCCATCGCGGAGTGCGCCCAGCGCGGTCGTCGTAGCGCGGTGGTGAGCGTTCTCTGGCCGGTCATGGTGTTCTCCTCGTGTGCTCGAGCGGGGTGGGGACGGGTCAGGCTCCGCGACGGTCGCGGCTGCGCCGCTCCCACTGCGAGAGCTGTGGGGGTGGTGCGCTGTCGGGCTGGCGGTTCACCGGCTGCGGGGAATACGGATCGGTGAATTGGTAGGCCGCGCCGGCTCGTGCCGCGGCGATGTTGTCGGCGACCAGCGCGGTGACATTGGTGTAGGCCTCGATCGTGGCGGGCGGGAGGTCCTTGTAGACGATCCGATCGCCGCGGGCGAGCGCTGATTCGTACGGGGCCTGAATGAAATTGCCTTCCTGGACACCGAGATTGCGCAGGTCCTCGAAGACCGCAGACGCCAACTGCGGGTTGGAATCCGGTGTTGCACAGGTCACGACGATCGTCGACGACAACAGGTGCCCGTAGCCGCGGGCGATGATGCCCTCGAGCATCTGATAGACCTGCCGGGCGATGTCGAGGCGTAGCGGGAGCGGAACGACCAGGGCATCGGAATGCTGCACGGCCCACTGCCAGGACTCGGCCAAGGGATTTGCGGCGGTGTCGATGACGATCAGGTCCCGGTGTCGGCGCAGCACTGCCATCACCGCGGCGCATTCGTCCCACCCCAGATTGCGCTCACGGCCCGCCGAATTGTCCGCTGCAAGAATGTCTTCCATTGTCGGTTGACGCCGCAGAAACGCAGTGAGCGATCCCGACACCGCCGACGAGGACGCCAGCTCGTGTGCATGGTCGAGCAGATCCCACACCGTGAGCTCCGGATCGGTGGTGCGGGCGGCGCGATCGCCGAGACTGCCGAGCGATTCGCTGGCGTCGAACACTGTTACCCCGTGGCCACGGTGCTTGCCGAACGTCGAACCGAGCAGCACCGATGTCGGAGTTTTGCCGGCTCCGCCCTTGGGATTGATGACCGAGACCACCGAGCATCCGGGAAGTGGCTGCTGCACAACGCGAATCGACTGACGCAGTCTGACTTCGGCAGAGGTGGGCTTGGGCTTAAGATGAGTTCCCAGGGCGGCGTTGATTCGGCCTCTCAGGCCTGCTTCGGCGGGCTCGGCGGTCGGGTCTTCTTCCTGGCGGTCGAACAGTCGTGCTCGGTAGAACGCTGCGGGGTCGACATCGGGTGTCTCGACCGCGGCCAGTGCGTCCTGCCCGACCCCGTACGGGTCCGGTGCCGTGTCGTCGGCCGACTCGCCTGCAGGCTGTTCGTCCGGTTCGGATTCGGGTCGGCGCAGGCGCTGAGCGCGGAGGTTGACGGTGTCCTCGGCTTCGTAACCCGCGACGGGGTTGTCGACGTCTGGGCGCGGGTGCTGTTCGGCCATCAGCCGACCTCCGCTTGATCGTCGACGAGCAGATCGGAGAGCCGGATGGCCTGCCACGGACGGTGTCCGGGAACCTCGCACCACACGGTGGCCGGATTCTCGCCGTCGATCTCGAGGCGTTCGAGGTGCACTCCGTAGCGTGCCGCGAGAGCTGCGAGCCGCGTGCCGTCGAGGTGCGGGTTGGAGATATGCAGAATCAGCCGGATCGCGGGAGCGTCGAGCTCTTCGCGTAGCTTGCCGGCGAGAAAGGCTGCCTTGCCGGCCGCCGAGTCGTCGGCCGAGGTCTGATCGCCCTGCCGAAACACCGCGTCCTTGGCGTGAAATGTTCCGTACCAGGCTGTTTCGTCGCCATCGCCGACCACTGCGAAGCTGCCGCGCTCATCGCCTGCGGCGTAGAGCTCGACCAGCGGTGCGGCCGACGCCGCGGAGGCGACCGCGTCGGTGACCTGCTCGGCTTCGCTGGCGCGCAATCCGTCGTAGTCCAGGTCGAGCTGCTTGTAGAGCTCTCGTTTGATCTTCTGCCACATCGACCAGTCGGCCAGCCCGGACTCTTCGGCCCATGCGCGGATCTCGCTCGCGGTCGACGCCTCGAGGGTCTCGCGTGCCTGACGTACTGCGGTGGCGGCCTCGGCCCATTCGCTCGCTGCATCGCTCATGTCCTGGCGTTCCTTTCGTGGTGGCTGTTCGCCGCGGTGCTGCGGCGATCTCGCGCTGTGGCGGCGGTGGGTGATCACGCTTGCTCGATGGCGGCGATGACGTAGCGACCGTCGACCTGGTCGGTGGTGATCCGCTGGCGGTACTGCGTCCCAGGCCCGTTCGGGCCGCTCTCGGTGAGAGTGAGGGTGTAGGAGCCGGTGCGCAGCGGGTCGATGTCGAGGCAGTAGGTGGTGCCGACCGGGACGGTGGCGATACCTGCGTCGAGGTTGGCTTCGACGGTGAACGGGGCACTCGCCGGGGCATTCGGTGACACCAGAGCGTGCGCGGCCGCGCCCGATCGCTGGACGTAGTAGGCGTGCTCGAACGCGGCGATGACCCCTGGGCCGCTGTTCTGATCCCCGGCCGGCATCGAGCAATCCGGCCCGGCCGCAACGGTTGTCGGCGCGACGGAGGAAGCGGCGATCGTGTCGGTGGCTGTCGTGTCCGGCTCGGAGTCGCCACCGCTGAACAACACAGCGGCGGCGACGGCCACGAACACGACAGCAGCCCCGGCTGCCGCGACCGCGCGTCGGCGCGATCGCGGCACACGGGGCGAGCTCGACGGCACCCCTGATCGGGCTGGGCCGGTGGCACTGGCAATCGGAGATGTCGTCGAACGGCGGATCATCTGGATGTGTCCTTCCTGGCTGGTTCAACTAGCTGGCTGTAGGGCGAATCAGGCGGGTGCGAACGCCGCCTGCAAGCCGCCGAGAGCGGCAGTGACCTGCTCGACCAGAGGCGCTGCAGCCGACTGCACCGTCTCGACGGACTGTGCCACCTGCGGCTGTTCGAGGGCCTTCGAGGTGAAGCCCTGCACTGCCGAGGCCGCCGGTGCGGTCCACACCGACGCATCGTCGACGGCCTTGTCGACGATCGGAGCCGCGTTCTGAACGGCTGTGTCGGCCGCCGCGAGTACTTGGCGGCCGTTCGGGTCGGCGGCAAGGGTGTCGCGAACCTGCCCGACAGGGCCGGGGAGATCTACTGTCGCGGCCGGCGGGATCGTCGGGACGCTGTCGGCAGCCGGGGGAACCACCGCCGGGGCGGGGGCCGGCTCTTCGATGATCTGCTGTTCGCCGCCGAGAACGGTGGCACCGAGGACGCCGCCGATGACAGCGCCGGCACCGGTCAAGCCCAGCACGATTGGTGCCGACAGTGCTGCGCCGACGCCTGCACCGGCAAGTGCGGCAGCGCCGGGGATGAAGACCCAACCCACCGGTCCTCCCCAGACGATCGCACCGGTGCCGGTGGTAGCAGCGACTCCGAGGCCGCCGCCGATGGCAGCAGCGGTGCCGGTGATCACCGCGGCCGGGACCACCGATGCCGCGAGACCGACAGCGCCACCGGTGATGACACCGGTCGCGGTACCCGCTGCGATCCTGTCGGCGCGGGGCGCGTCGGCGAAACCGTTGTCCACGAGCCAGTTTCCGCCATCGGCTTGTATTGACTGCAACGTGTTGTTGGTACGTGTGAGCAGGTTCTGGTCGACGATGTTGGTATCGACCGGTACCAGCGTGCCGCCGGCGATGAAGGTTCCGGGCGGGGCCTCGATCGGGGCGATGACCTTGCGCTGCACCGTCGGGACCGGCGGCGGGGGCGGCGGAGTTGCCTGCAATGCCGGGGGTGCTTCGCTCGGGGCGGCTTGCGGAGCGGGGGCTTCGTAGTAGGTGTTTTGGTAGTTCGAGGACTGCTGGTTACCGGCCAGGTAGTCGTCGTAGCTACGGGACGGGGTTTGCTGCACCTGTGGTGAGGGCTGGTAGCCGTCCAAGTACTCACGCGGTTTCGGAGCGGGCGGCGGCGGGGTGGCCGGTGCCGTCTGCGGTGTGCTCGTGACTCCCGGTTGTGATCCTTGAGGACTGGTCACTCCCGGCTGCGATGGTGCAGCTTGAGCGGGAGCGGCCTGCATGGTCAGGCCGGCGATCGTCACCGCGGCCACGGCGGGCAGCGATTTGATCACCCGCCCTCGCTTCTTGGATGAGCGGTGGTGTCCGGTGCCCTGTGATGCTGGCATTGGTGTCGATCCCTTCCTGGTGCGACCCGGCGATCGGGTCGCGCTGGTGAATGCGATTGCGGAGCAACCGTTCTGGCGACAATTGGTTTTAGGTGAGTCGGTGGAGAGAAGTGGATGGGTGCGTGCGATCAATAGGTTGTGGGCCAGCCGCACGCACCCATCACGTGCTAGAGGCTCAGAGCCAGCCGAAGACCACCGACCAGAACCACGGCTGCTGGAAAATCCACATTGGGTATCGGAATCCTTTCTGTGCGAACGGGTGTGAGTTCGAGGGGTGATGTCCCGGCGGGGTCGCGAAGCGCTGAACATGATGAAATGCGCTCACTGCGCGACCCTCGCGCCGGTCCACCGGTCGAGCTACAGGGCGCGGGGGAGCTCCTGTAGCTCACGAGTGGGACTATCAGCGAAAGCCCACTCGAGTCGGGTTGCGGTACGAACTGCCAGGTCTACGGCTTACTGGTAGGAATGGACCACTCATTGCACGACGTGGATAAACCCCACTCGGCTAGCAGGGCTCCGTCGTCACCGATGTATTGATGGCGACCGGAATGCCCGTGGTCGAGCGAGCATGCAATCAAGTCGCCATGTGTCCGATTTACAACGATTGACGCGCAGAACTGATTCAGTGAGAGGAGATTTGGCACCATCGCATCCCGTGCGGCACTCACTTCGATTCGCCCCCGTAACTTCGGCGAAAGCGGCGATGTCGGGTGAATGCACCTGGCGTCGCGCCTCTTCCGTGATGACCCAACGCTGAATTTCGACGATGGTAATCGCTGGTCTCAGTCGTCGGCGGCAGCGGCGATGCGGCAAGGGCGAGCGACGCGAACATGTAGAACTCCCGACAGGAATGATCGGACGGATTCTGTGAACAGACCGACCTGATGTCCTGCGCTACAAGCAGTGCCGAGATAAACAAGCACCGAGGATTCCCTATTGGGCGCGCATCAGGACTGTAGAACAGGTTCGGTACACCGCGCAATCGGTTCAGCTTCGCAGAACTCAACTTGGGTTGGTGCATGATTGCAACAATAGCGCGCAACTATAAAACTCACAAGAGCTCGTGGGCATCGTGGATCGAGGAAGATGGGACTGTCTTGATGGGTCGACAGGGAGTTGGGATAGTGCCGCGAAGCGGAGTTCGTGGGTTTCGCGCCGACCGTTTGCGTGAGCTACGAGTACGTGCGGGGTTCAGTGCTGACGACCTCGCGGCCAAAGTGGGCACGACCAGGCAGGCTGTATCGAGCTGGGAGACCGGGCGCTCAACACCGCCGCCCGCGACGCTCAGCCGAATTGCGAATGCCCTGCATACGTCCGTCGCAGCGCTGGTTCCGATCCCGGAGTCTCAGCTGAAATTGTCCGACCTGAGGGTGCACGCGGGTTTGCCTCAAGGCGACGCTGCGCAGCTGCTCGGGATGTCGACCACCGTTCTCGCCGACATCGAGCGTGGGCGCAAGCCCGAGAATGAGGAGCGCATCGAGTCGTTTGCCAAAGCGTATGGGGTGTCGACTCGGACCGTGGCGGCTGCGTGGAGTCGAACGCGCGATGCCCGCACGACACGCGCACAGTCTTTGTAAAAAACGCAACTATTAAACGCACCTTCAACGTTCGCGTTTCGACTGCTTTCAGTCCACAACGAGCTATATAGATCCGTACGGGTCCGCGAACTTATTTAATACTCGGACAATTCAGTCAGGGTGACGAGTGCGGCCGTGGTGTGCTGATCGAGAGAGACTAATACCGCGTCGATTGTCATAGGCTTCCAATTTCCGTCGAGAGTTCTGAAGCGAAGCACGCCGTTGGCGCGATCGCGTGCGAGTGCGTTCGACATTTGCTTCGCAACTGGTACGTCGTCCGGATGAATCGCCGGTACCGGTTCGTCAGGAAGGTTTTCCCAGCAGATACTCGGTGCGGGGTCAGAGTTGTACCAGCGCAACAAGTTGAGAGTTCTGAGGTTGACCAGTGCGCGGTACTCGCCCTCCTTGGTGGAAGCCTCCAGAACACGATGCTCGAGAATGGTAGGTGGGGGCGCGATATTGATTTCCCCTGCAGGACCGATGTCGTGGGTGATGCCCCTCAGGATGACGTCGGTGCCCGAAACCCCGTCTTCGGCGATCATCCGGCACGAGAAGTGCGCGGCTCGAAGTTCACCGTCGTCCCGCCTCACTGTCCAGACCGCTTGGTGAGTGGTGCCCGGCGCTGATTGCACGATCTTGGCCATAGCTTCGCTCTCGTCCCGGTTGGTGACAAGTCGGGTGAACGCTCCGGCGAGTGCACGCTGGGTCTCGCGCTCGTCTTGCGGAACGCAGTAAAGGTCGAGTAGATCGTTGCTACCGCTCGCGGTGCTCTTCGTGAGGTTGAACTGCCACGCCCCGGCGGCGTCTCGCGGTGGTGGGGTCTCATCGCGCTGGCCGAGCCACACCCATGCGCCGTGCGTACGGCCGGCAAATGTTTGGAGTGGTTCGGCCAGTACTTGCCTGGAGCGGTCTTTGGATAGCCGATCCACCACGGCTCCTGTGGAAAGCGTCTCCGTCAGCGCGCCCAGTGCCTCGTTGCGGCTGGCAGAACTACGAAGAACATTGCGAGGTGGAACAAAGGACTTGGGCGAAGACCCAACTCCAATCACCGACGGCTCTGTGTCTCCGAACGTCTCTATCAGAATCCAACTATTCGACATGGTTGACCGACCCCCGCAGGTCTTGTGAGTGAATTGCCGACTGGTGACGGCTTGTCAGCGCCGCCGTAGTGCTTGGAGCGCAGGCAGTAGCTGTTGGTAATGAGGGCCGAGCACGCGCGTGGTCACGTCAATGAGACGGGCGTCGTGGCCAATTCTCACCTGCGATTTTCCCTTCCACGTACCCGCGATAATCGTTCGGGCGGCCTCTGCGGGCGTGGTTCGGGCTATGCGGCGATCGAATAGTTCGGCAGTTCGTTCCTGGTCAATACCGGGTGCCGCCCGTGCTGTTCGAGCGATTGAGGTTTTGATTCCACCAGGAATCACGCATGTCGCACGTGCGGTTCGTGACGTCAGCCGAAGTTCTTGGTTGAGGGCTTCAGTGAAGCCGCGCACTGCGAATTTGGACGAGTTGTATGCGGAGTAACCGGGTGCGGACATGACCCCAAACGCAGAAGACACGTTGACGATCCGACCGCGACGTGACTTCAAGATGTCCGGTAAAAAGGCGCGAGAGCTGTTCACTACGCTCTCGAAGTTGGTTGCCATCACGAGATCGAAGTCAGCTGGGGGAGTGTCGATGACGTCGCCGCTGTAGAGGATGCCAGCGACGTTGAAGACCGCGTCGATACCGCCCAGTTCGGAACGTGAGGACGCTGCCCACGAGTTGATCTCGGACCGGTCGGCGACGTCTAGACGGGTCGCGTGTGCGACGTTGGTGGTAGCCGCACACTGTGATTGGACGTCGAGGAGGGCGTCGAAGTTCTTGTCTGCGAGGGAGAGAGACCAGTTCGAGCGCGCTAGCTGCAAGGCGACCTCACGGCCCACTCCCGAGCCCGCCCCGGTGATCGCGGCTTTCCATTCCCCCGGCATCTGCTCTGCCTCCTAGATCTCGGTGCCATCGGTAACTAGGCACCGTAACGACTCCTCGCTCATCGCGCTAGCAACCAGCTGGTCTGTATCCGGTCGCTCGGATGCGCTGTGTTCGACAGCCACCTCCGGCACCTCGATCGCGGCGATCAACTATCGTCATCACACCGTCGGCCGTCTGTCCCCGTCCGCGAATGACCCCGTCGCCGAGAAACCCTCCGGGCTACGGCGCGAGTAGGCCGTAGCCGGGGATCGACCATCTCCATGCGACCCACTGCTCGCCGACGAGACGAGCTGGGACTGGCCTCATATTGGTCAGATCACAGTGGAACGCACCACGGGGGACTCTCTGAATAACGGTGGATCCGGTCCTTGGTTCGACACGCCGAGCTGAGCTCGGCGGGAAGGATCGATGATGACCGAAACATTGGATCCCAGGGCGGATGAGGTGGATCAGAAGCAGTTGGCCGAGCAGCTCCTGGCTCAGGCCAAGGAACAAGGAATCAAGTTGATGGGCCCGAACGGGCTGCTTAATCAGCTCACGAAGAACGTCCTCGAACCGCGTTGGATGCGGAGATGACCGAGCACCTCGACTACGACAAGCACGATGTCGCCGGCCCGGGGCAGCGGCAACTCCCGAAACGGCACCCGCTCGAAGACGGTGCTCACCGAGATCGGACCGGTAGAGATCGAGGTCCCGCGCGATACCGATTCCTCGCTCGCACCGCAGATAGTCAAGAAGCGGCAACGACGCCTGACAGGTATCGACGAAATCGTATTGTCGCTCACAGCAAAGGGTTTGACGACCGGCGAGGTGTCCGCGCACTTCCAGGACATCTACGGTGCGACGGTGTCGAAGGACACCATCTCCCGCATCACCGACAAAGTTGTCGGAGAGATGACCAAGTGGCAGAACCGGCCACTCGAGCGGGTGTACCCGGTGATGTTCATCGCTGCCGTGCACGTGAAAGTGCGGGACGGGCAGGTCACGAACCGGCCGATGTATGTCGCGATCGGTGTCACCGTCAACGGTGAACGCGACATTCTCGAGATTTGGGCCGGCGACGGCGGAGAGGGTGCGAAGTTCTGGCTCTCGGTTCTCACAGAGATCAAGAACCGCGGAGTCGGGATGTCTGCACCGTTGTCTGCGACGGCCTGAAGGGCCTGTCGGATGCGATCAACACCGTGTGGGAGTTGGCGGCGGTGTAGACATGCATTATTCATCTGATACGCAACACCTTTTCGGTTCGCGTCCCGGAAGTTTTGGGATGAGATGTCGCGTAATCTGCGTTCGGTCTACACCACTCCGTCGGAGTCTGCTGCGAGGGAACGGTTCACCGAGTTCATGACGAAGTGGGGTCAGCAGTATCCGGCTATCACCAAGACGTGGGACACCGCGTGGAGCGAGTTTGTGCCGTTCCTGGATTACGACGTCGAGATCAGGCGGGTGATCTGCTCGACGAATGCGATCGAGTCCGTCAAGGCACGCTACAGGCGTGCTGTGCGGGCCCGTAGGCACTTTCCGGCAGAGCAGTCAGCCCTCGAATGTCTGTATCTCGCCACGCGGGCACTGGACCCCACAGGCAAAGGTAAGGCACGATGGTCGATCAGGTGGAAGCCAGCGCTGAACGCGTTCGCAATCACCTTCGATGGACGCATCACCCCGAACGGTAACTAACCGACACCGAGGTCGGATCCACCGTAATCGGAAACTCCCGCGAAACCGCTCAGCTTCCCGCCAAGGATCCGCGTGCGGCCCGGTTGGCCACCGAAGGGCTCGCGCTGGCGCGCGTGCTGGAGCTCCTTATCGAGGTGGCCGAAGGAGTGCTTGGACGGATCGAGCACGACACCAGTGAGTTAGTTCGGCTTCTGGGCGATCCAGTCGGCGAGATGGGGCGATTCGATGCCGATGGCGGCTCCTGTGCCGTGACCAGTGAGGACTTTGGTCTCGTCGGGGAGCGCGAACAACCGGTCATGTGTCGATCCGAGGATCGCCGGAAAGTCAGAAAACGTCCGCTCGGTAGCGCCTGGCCCGCCCGAGTAGAGAGCATCTCCCGAAAACAAGACACCAGCTTCGGGCAAATACAGACAGACCGATCCAGGTGAGTGCCCTGGGGTGTGGATGACTTCAATATCGGTACCGGCGACTGCGATTCGTTGTCTGTCGTCGAGGGTCCAGTGGGTAACGTTGGGATGGGTCTGTTTCCAAAGCAGGTCGTCGGCAGGGTGCAGCAGGATCGGTGCATGCATCTCGTGACCGAGTTTGGGGGCGAGGGTGATGTGATCGTTGTGGCCGTGGGTGCAAATGACGGCATTGAGGTGGCGTCCAGCAACGCCGTCGACGATCGGCTGAGCCGTATGGGCGGCGTCCACGAGGACCACGTCGGTGTCGTCACCGATAAGATAGATGTTGTTTTCGAGCTCCCATGTGTCGCCTTCGAGCTCGACCATCCCAGAAGTCACGATCCGCTCGATCCGCAATCCATTCGTGCTGAGGAGCGTCTCAACGGTCACAAGACGACAACAGATCGGAGGACTTTACCGGCGTGCATGTAGCGGAACGCCTTTTCGACGTCGCCGATTCCGATGCGTTCGGTGACGAACTTCTCCAGCGGGAGGCGACCCTGGGTATAGAGGTCGACGAGTGTAGGAAAGTCGCGTTCGGGAAGGCAGTCGCCGTACCAGGAAGACTTGAGTTGCCCGCCGTGGGAGAAGAAGTCGATAAGCGGCATCTCGACCCGCATGTCCGGGGTGGGGACACCGACGAGCACGACGGTGCCGGCGAGATCGCGACTGTAGAACGCCTGCTTCCAGGTTTCCGGACGCCCGACAGCGTCGATGACGACGTCGGCACCGTGGCCGTCGGTGAGATTTTTGACAGCGTCGATCGGGGCGGTGTGGGAGGCGTTGACGGTGTGGGTGGCACCGAGTTCCTTCGCCCAGGCGAGTTTGGTGTCGTCGCGGTCGATCGCGATGATGATCGACGCTCCAGCGAGGGCCGCTCCTGCGATGGCGGCGTCCCCGACTCCGCCGCAGCCGATCACTGCGACCGAGTCACCGCGGGAAACGTGGCCGGTGTTCATCGCGGCTCCGAGTCCGGCCATCACACCGCAGCCGAGCAGGCCGACGACGGCGGGGTCAGCGGTCGGGTCAACCTTGGTGCATTGACCTTCGTGGACGAGGGTCTTGTCGGCGAACGAGCCGATCCCCAGGGCGGGGGTGAGTTCGGTGCCGTCGGTGAGGGTCATCTTCTTCGAGGCGTTGTGGGTGTCGAAGCAGTACCAGGGGCGGCCGCGCTTGCAGGCGCGGCATTCCCCGCAGACCGCGCGCCAGTTCAGGACGACGAAGTCGCCGACGGACACGTGGGTGACGGCGTCGCCAATGGTCTCGACGATGCCGGCGGCTTCGTGGCCGAGGAGGAACGGAAATTCGTCGTTGATGCCGCCGTCGCGGTACGTGAGGTCAGTGTGGCAGACCCCGCAGGTTTGAACTTTTATGACAACGTCGTTAGGGCCGGGGTCGGGGATGGCGATGTGGACGAGCTCCACTTCGGCATCTTTGTATCGGGCAATGACGCCACGAACAATGGAGTGAGCCATGTTTGTTCTCCAAACATCAATTATCCAGCTGGGTATATGTTGTTTGTCCGGGGGATAGGGCAGCGCGCCGCTACAATGTATTTGGGCGCGAGTGTTCGGCGCGCCATGGTTGCATTTACGGCCGACGTTTCCTGCATTCACACTGGCTCGTCTTTCATTCCCACAGACGGGTAGCGATGGCTCTTACATCAGGAAAAATTTTGGTCTATGTAGAGTAACAGTGCGGTTCCGTTCATTCTTCATCGAAGTTGTGTTCCTAGTTCATACGGCATTGTGCTGCGGCAGCACGACGTCTAATCGGACCGCTGACACATGAAGATGCCCATGCAATGGGCGTTGATTTAATGCCTGCTGAGTGTCAGCCCACGCATTTTCTTAAGTTTAATCACCGGTATTCGATAGTTAATAGCTACAGCCGCGTGGGAGCCTGTGGGCGAGGACCACTGCAGCAGTGCAGTCCGGTCTGCGGGATCACCCGCCACCACGAGCGGGCTTCCCGTCAGGGGTAGATGCCCACTGATCTTCACGTCGAGTCCGAATTGCTCGGTCCAGAAGTATGGATCGCTGACATAGGGCCTGGTGTCCGTCGGATTCAGTAAAAATCTGGCAGCAGTTCGAGCCTGTTCCACCGCGCTCGTCCAGTGCGGAGTTCTCTTGAGTAGACCCGGGGCAACCTCTTGTACGGTGACGTCGCCGGCGGCGACGACACCGGACGCCGCTCGGCAACAACCGTCGATGACTAGGCCGCCCGCAATACGAAGACCTGAGGTGGAGAGCCAGTCGACAGCCGGCACGTCGCCCGCCGCCGTGACGATCAGGTCTGCGTAGACGGATGTGCCGTTTCCGAGCATCACACCCTCGACAGGGTTGCCGACAAGCTTCACGCCCGAGGGTGAGGTTAGGAACCGGACGCCCGTAGATGAGGCGGTGTCGACGATGAAAGACGCCAACCATCGGCCCAGCAAGCGTTCGAGGGGCGGCTCTCTATCGATCACCGTCACGTCCAAGCCCAGTGAAACAAGTGTTGACGCAACCTCCATGCCAAGGAAGCCAGCTCCAACCACTACTGCGTTCGATGCCGACTTGGCGCGGGCGGCAATAGCACGTGCGTCCGCAAGGTCGCGAACGACCAACTCTCCCGCCTGTCCCGGCGCGGCGAGTTGTCGCGCGGCAGCCCCCGTTGCAATCACGAGACCGTCATAGCGCAGCGAACCACCATGTGCAAGTGTGACCCGCCGGCTCTGTATGTTGAGTCCGGTAGCCCGTGCATTCAACAACACCTCGACGTCCTCGGGCAGGGATTGGAGCCACACCGATTGCGGGTCCTGCGAGCCCGCGAGCACGCCCTTGGACAACGGAACCCGGGAATAAGGGGGCTCGCTCTCTGCCGACACGACGGAAAGGAGACCGTCGTAACCATTCGTGCGTAGCGAGTCCGCCGCGGTGACTGCTGCTATCGAGCCACCCACCACGACGATCTTGCGCATCATGGATGCACCCGATGTCATGAATGCACTATCAGAGCCGCTACCGGACAAGATCGCGCTCCCGACAATGCCTGTGCCTGCAAATCCGGATCGACCGAATCGTGCTGCAGAATCGTCAATTCACCCTCGCCGTCGAGTTGGTAGACCTGTGGACCCACTTGTTCGCACAATCCGTGTCCCTCGCATTTGTTGCGGTCGACTTCGATCTTCACTGTGCTTCCTTTCTAGCGCGTACAGCGACGGGTAGCTCGCCCCAACCTCGTATGATCGGGTTGTAGTGTCGTGCGACAGTTCCTGCTATTTCGATTGTCTCGACCTGCGACAGGAGGGCTTCGGTGATCGCGCGGGCTTCAAGACGGGCAAGTCCCTGACCGGCACATCCGTGTGTTCCGTATCCGAAAGCCATGTGATCGAGTGGGTTTCGATGAATATCGAAGTGGTCTGGGTTCGGGTAGTGTCGCTCGTCGCGGTTGGCGGAGCCGAAATGCAGTCCGACTCGGCTCCCTGCCGGTATTACAGTGCCGTCGACGTCGACGTCGACGGTGGTCTTCCGGAAGAAGATCTGTACGGGTGCCTCAAGACGCAGGGCCTCCTCGAATGCCGCGCCGACGAGTGTGGGGTCCTTCTGTAGTTCAGCCCACACGTCGGGCCGATCGGCGAAAACGTGCAGCATCGATCCGATTCCGTTCACGGTGGTGTCCATTCCGGCCACCAGGAACGCACTTATCAGGGGAATTGCACTTTCTTGCCGGAGTCGGCCCTCGTCGACCGCGTCGAGTATCGCCGTTCCCCAGCTTCCGGGGGTCAAATACTCCCGGTTGGCAACTGTGGTCATCCATTTGACGAATGTCTCGATGTAGGGTGCTCGCTCTGCGAGCTCCGGTGTCATCGGCCCGAACGCATGAAAATATGCGTCGGCACCGGGGATGAGGTTCTCACGGCCTTCCTCCGGCAAACCGATGAGGTCGGCCACCACCTGCACCGGCATACATCTCGCGAGTTGAGTCACCGCGTCGAACGTTCCTTCCGCGACCACGGATTGGACTAGTTCGTTTGCTTGAGCTCGGATGTTTTCGCCCAACTTGCGGATCGCGCGAGGAGCAAGCTGATCGGTGAGAACTGCTCTCAGGGCGGTGTGCACCGGTGGGTCGCTGGCAAGGACGCTTCCTTCAAGCAAGGCGTTGAATTGCGGCAGCAGAGCGACTCCGCTCGCCGAGGAAAACTTTTGCCAGTCGCCATCAGCGGCGCGAACGTCCTCGTAGCGGGAAAGCAGCCAGAAGTCGT
Organism: Rhodococcoides fascians NBRC 12155 = LMG 3623; assembly: GCF_001894785.1. Taxonomy (GTDB): domain Bacteria; phylum Actinomycetota; class Actinomycetes; order Mycobacteriales; family Mycobacteriaceae; genus Rhodococcoides; species Rhodococcoides fascians. The sequence continues at coordinate 31,181 of NZ_BCWW01000014.1, read as the reverse complement.
GTACGCCCATGTACACCGCGGCCCCCTGATCCCGGAGTTCTTTGTAGACGGGAAAAGGATTGTCGACAACCTCGGCGCTGAAAAGGTCGACATCCGATTCGACATTGGTTTGTAACTGGGTCACAACGAACTCCTGTCTTGAATGTAGGTCACTCGATCGAGTGGGTTCGAGCTGGCCACGCCTACCGGTGCGGCTTGCGAGCGATGTGGCTGGAGTGGGGCGGAAAGTCTGCAACAACATCTGGATTGTGGATCTGGGTCGACCCCTCCTACGTCTCTCGGGGAGCAGAGTTCTGTAGTGCCGCCGCCGGGTCTCTGCTGCGACGACCGCGGACGAGCGAGGACCGAAGTTCGCTGACAGTGACGACGTCCTTGCATCAGGCGAATCCGACTTCCCTTCGGCGTCCTGCAGGCTCGGCTTATCTGGCATAAAAGACCCGTACCGTTGTGGTGTTATGAGTGTTGCGCATCACAGCAGAAACGTCAAGGGTGTACGGAATGGGCTGCTTGTTCTGACAAACCTGGCTGTTGTTGTGCGGCGGAGTGGCGGATCGCCGGTTGCGTTGAGTCAAGCCGGCAGGTTTCGCGTGTCGTAGCCGTGGTCATCTGCCTGCCTGTGCGTTTGATCTGGTGATCTATTCAAGTGATTTGTCTACGCCATCTCGGTATTGGCCTGAGTTGTTCGCGTGCCGTCACACGACGAAGTTGCTGTGTTACGTAACGCGCCGAACGTTCGGAAGATCAGCGACTACAGGTTGCGTCGGCTTGCGTCCACGGCAACGATTCCGCGAATCACTGCGGGATGCGCTTCAGATGGATCGAATAGTTGGTGTACTTTTTTTGGGTCGGAATACTGACGGGTGCATGGGGCATCGAAACGCCGCCCACTCGCGCAAAGACATCACCAAGAGCTAACCCGCCGCGCCGTTGCCGGACTCTCATACCTCAGGTTTTAACTCCGCTCGCACGCGGTGTCCACAAAGCCACAGCGCATCTCGAAGACGACCGATCATGGTCACAGTTCATCGAGAAAGCCTTACTCCGCGAGGCCGAAGCGCGTGAACGTTCACACAAAAAGGGGAGTGGTACAGCGGAAAGTCATTCACTCCCTGCTCATCAACGGCAACTAACTGCGTGTGCGTGTCGTCGGCGAAGGCGGCAACCTCGGTCTGGCCCAACGCGGACGCATCGAATTCGCCCGCACCGGCGGACGCATCAACACCGACGCCCTCGATAACTGCCGTTTTCGCACTGTGCGCAGTCGGAGTCGTCCGACGGACACCGTCTACCGCTACTGCCGTTTGCTCGTCGGTACGGTGCTGATCGGCCTTGCGCCCGAAACGGAGGGAGATGTGGTTGCCTATATGACGAGTCCGGCATCTTTCCTTCGGTTCAGGTGTACAGAGTCACCATCTGGTGCGCGGCCGAAATCGCACCGATCGGGGTGATGGTGGTCGTCAGCATTGCGTGTCTTCTAGGAATGGGTCATTGCCGATTTACGCTGCATCACAATAGGATCGAACCAGGCACCGACGTCAAGCACGCATCACGGGTGTCCTGAAACTCATGCACGCCCCGCCGGTTTCGACTACAGGGGTTTACGCGGGGCGAGGTGAGGCCATCCCTTGGCATCGGCACCGCTTCGGACGGCCGCCTGGTACTGGTCATCTACGCAGCACGACTGCGTTCCCTTGCCCGCCTCCACCACACAAGGCGGCCGCGCCGACTGAGTCTCCCCGTCGAGCCATCGACAAGGCGAGGCTGAGGACAAGTCGTGCACCTGACATTCCGACAGGGTGACCGAGAGCTATTGCTCCGCCGTGCACGTTGACCTGCTCGGCTGATAATCCGAGATCGAGCATCGAAGCCACCGCCACTGCCGCGAAAGCTTCGTTGATCTCGATAATGCTCAGATCGCTGACCTTCATGCCAGGCACCTTGTTCACCGCCGCAATAATCGCTCGAGATGGCTGATGCAGCAGTGAGGTGTCGGGTCCGGCCACGAAGGAAGATGGACCGATTTCAGCCAGCCACTGCAGGCCAAGTGCAGTTGCTTTGGATTCACTCATCAGCACCAGCGCTGCAGCTCCGTCCGACAGCTGCGAAGCCGAGCCCGCAGTGATGGTCCCGTCTACAGCGAAAGCGGGTCGCAAGGCGCTCAGTGCAGCGGGCGTCGCGTTGGCGCGGATACCCTCGTCGTCCGTTATGGTGACCGTTTCCCGCCTGGTGAGGACGTCGATGGGTGCGATCTCGTTTGCGAAAGTGCCGTCGCTTGTCGCTTCGGCCGCTCGCCGGTGCGATCGCGCTGCAAAATCGTCCTGTTCTGCGCGGCCGATGACCTCGGCTCGCGCGTAGCGATCGGTCGACTCACCCATCGATACGTGATCGAACGCGCACCTCAAAGCGTCCGCGTCCAATGCGTCCTCGAGACGGGAACTTCCATAGCGCAATCCAGCTCGCGCACCCCGTACGAGATGAGGAGCATTGGTCATCGACTCCATGCCTCCGGCGACGACGATGTCCGCCTCTCCACTTTTGATGAGTCGATCACCGTCGATCACAGCCTGAAGGCCTGACAGGCATAGATTGTTGACAGTGACGGCGGGCGTCGTCAGTGGAATCTGCGCCCCGACCGCTGCCTGGCGTGCAGGGTTCGGGCCTACGCCCGCCTGGACAACATTGCCCATTATGACCATGTCGACTGTCGACGCAGCTATCCCTGCACGGGAGAGTGCATGCTGAATCGCGTGCGCCCCTAGCTGTTCCGCGCTGAGGGAGGCTAATGCGCCTCCGAGTTTACCAATCGGAGTGCGAGAACCTGCCACCAGAACTGTTCGAGTCATCATGCCAATCCTTCCTGTTGGTGGGGACGTGATCCGGGCCGTTAAACAGGGGTGATGACCCAGCGGTACCAACTGCGGGTAGCAATGGTTTGACTAACTATAGTCGGACGACCTAATGAATCAGAATCTCCACAGCTCCGTGCTCACACAGTCGGCCCCACCGAAGCTGTGTCGCACACTCACGATGGTGTCGACCGAACACTGCGGACCCGTCATAAATGCCCGTGATGACCCGATCGGTCCGTGTGCACTTCTTGTCCAGTGCCGTGTCCTCGGCGAAGGGGTGGCCCTGCCACGCATCTCATTGCGCTCGGACTGCAACCGAGGTCTGGTCTAGTTGAAGTCGACTCGGTAAATGTTGTCCCCGGTGATCGATCCGACCCAGATCTCGGATCCGACCTGCACCGCCGTCGTCGCTAGGCTGACATCGGACTCTGATCCGTCTATGACGTGGGCAGCCGTCATGGTTGTCGGATTTATCTCGAACACGTGGTAGCCGGTGGGGCAATCGGTGCCTTCGCCGCCGTTGCACGTCGTCACGTCGTCGATGGTGACGTCGTGTCCGGTCACCAAAACCGTTCCTCGATCGGTCCATCGGAGGTTGTCCGGCAGGAACGGCAGCTCCAGGGTCACCCGGTCTGCGTTGCCGTTCAACGGAATCTTCACGACCTTCCGCTGAGTCCATCCGGCGGCCATCACGTATCGGCCATCTTCGCTCACCACGACCCCGTTTGCACCACCGAGCTCAGAGTTCGGAATGGCTTCCCAGGTTCCGCCACGAGTCCATTTCATGATCCGCCCGGTATCGACACCAGTGAACATGCGCTGGAACGGATTTCCTGCCTCGGAAGGATTGAACATGCTGGAAACCACAATCCCACCGCCATCAGGTAACGGTGCCACCCCGTTCGCAGAGACGTCGTCCGGGATTGGGATGCACCCGACCCAGGTGGCATCGATCGATTCGCCGCTGGCATCCAGATCGAACACTTCTACCGAGTGCCGACCGTGATTGATCGCGTACAGGGTGTCCGGGTCCGTCCCTGCACCCGGTTCGACGTTGATGCCGTGGGGTTCTGCGGTCGCCATGTCGGGTTCGCCGGGACAGCTCGGATATGCAGCACGGTCCCATCGACTCTCGACCGAGGTCGAGGGCCACAGAGGCACCTGTTTGCCGACGGTCGAGTCCACGGCGAAAAGGCCCCCCGTCATCCCCAGTTTCTCCGAGGACATGCTGCTGACCAACACCCAGGATGTTTCTGGGATTGTCACCAGGTCTTCAGGTTTCGAGATTCCGCCTACCAACGTTTCCGTGATTGCATCCGATTTTACGATGGCGGCTGTGGTTTCCACGGTTTCTTCGTTGTTCGTCGCGATGTTCTCGGGTGAGGAACTGCATCCGATGAACAACGAAGTACACGCTGCGAAGATCATTATTGTGCTTGAACGCATTGGTTACTCTCGATTTCGGTCGCTGGCGGGATTCGAGGTGCACCACGTCGGTCGCATCGATGGTGCAGAGCCTCCGTCAACCTGCGATCAGATTGTTGGGGTCGATCACGAACTTCTGGGCGACTCCACTGTCGAATTCGGCATAGCCTTGGGGTGCCTCGTCCAGAGAAATCACCGATGCATTGACTGCGCGTGCGATGTGTACTCGGTCTCGAAGGATCGCGTTCATGAGTTCGCGGTGGTAACTCATCACCGGACACTGCCCAGTTGCGAACGACAAGGATTTCGCCCACCCTGTTCCGAGACTCAGGGACAGTGATCCATGCTTGGCTGCATCGTCTGTAGCTCCGGGGTCGCCTGTGACGTACAGCCCGGGGATACCGATACCGCCGCCAGCAGTAGTGATGTCCATTAGCGAGTTCAAGACTGCAGCAGGTTTTTCGGTACCTACTTCTCCGCCGTGTCCGCGTGCTTCGAAGCCTACGGCGTCGATGGCTGCGTCGACCTCAGGTACGCCCAGGATTTGTTCGATCTGATGCTGCGGTGATCCTTCGCTCACATCTACGGTTTCGCAGCCGAAGCTTCGGGCCTGGGACAGGCGGTCCTGGTTGAGGTCTCCCACGATGACAGCCGATGCGCCGAGCAGTTGCGCGCTCACGGCCGCGGCCAGCCCTACGGGGCCGGCTCCTGCTACGTACACCGTTGATCCGGCCCGCACCCCAGCGGTGACGGCACCGTGATATCCGGTGGGGAAGATGTCCGACAGCATGGTCAGATCCAAGATCTTCTCGAGTGCCTGGTCTTTATCCGGAAACTTCAGCAGATTGAAGTCGGCGTAGGGCGCCATCACATACTCCGCTTGTCCTCCTACCCATCCACCCATGTCGACGTAGCCGAATGCAGATCCCGGGCGATCGGGATTGACGTTGAGGCAGATGCCGGTTTTTCGTTCTTTGCAGTTGCGGCACCGACCGCACGCGATGTTGAACGGTACCGAGCACAGGTCGCCGACCTTGATGAACTCGACATCGCGGCCCACTTCGATGACTTCACCGGTGATTTCGTGGCCGAGGACAAGCCCTTCGGGTGCGGTGGTGCGGCCTCGTACCATGTGTTGGTCGCTTCCGCAGATGTTGGTGGCCACCACCTTGAGGATGACTCCGTGCTCACACTTACGGCCGATATTGCCGGGGTTGACCCCGGGGCCGTCGTGGAGTTCGAGTTTCGGGAAATCGATCTGTCGTACCTCTACCTTTCCGTTGCCGACATAGGTGACTGCGCGGTTCGTGCTCATCTAGCGAAACTCCTTGTGTTGTGTGTGCGTTGTACGAACTAGAGGTCGAGCACGAGTCGCCGTGAGCACGGCCGCGAGACGCAGATGAACATGGACTCCTGTGCGTCTCTCTCGTCCTGTGTCAACAGTGAATCCCTGTGCTCTGCTTGGCCTTCGAGTATCGGGGTTTCGCAGCTTCCGCAGGTTCCTTCCCGGCACGATGACAACACGCTGATGCCGGCTTCCTCGACGACGTCGAGTACGGAGCGGTCTGGAGGAACGGTCAGTGTCATGCCCGACTGGGCCAGCTCGATCTCGAAGCTGGTGCCCGCCGGGTCCGGTGTGAACGCTGTTCCACGGAACCGTTCCATGTTGACCGATCCCGAAGGCCAAGACTGGCAGTAGGTTTCGATGGCGTCCAGTAACGGAGCGGGGCCGCAGGTGTAGATCGCACGGCTCGGGGTGTGCGACCCCAGGACGGAGGGCAGGTCCAGGTGTCCGAACTCGTCTTGAGGGCGCACATGCACCGATTGTCGGTATGTGCTCTCGAGCTCGTCCACGTAGGCCATCGAGTGCCGCGTGCGGCCGCCGTAGAGCAGCTCGAACGGTTTGCCGCGCTGGTGGGCCGCGGCGATCATCGGTATCAGCGGGGTAATTCCGATTCCTCCGGCGATGAAGAGGTACTCGTCGGCATCTTGAAGCTCGAAGTTGTTTCGCGGACCTACGACTTCGAGTCGGTCGCCGACCTGCAAACTTTCGTGTACTGCTAGTGAACCACCGCGGCTTTCAGGTTCTCGAAGGACGGCAACGGTGTAGGCAGATCGATCACTGGGGTCACCGCACAGCGAGTATTGACGCACGATTCCCGGCGCGACCGCAAGATCGAGGTGTGCGCCCGGTGTCCAGGCGGGTAGCTCGTCGTTCTGTGGGTGTCGAAGTGTCAGCTGCACAACAGAATCGGCTACCGTGGTGCGCTCGGCCAAGGAGAGATCCATGGTGTGCTCTGAGTGACTCGACTGCGTCGAGTCTGCGTACGTCGTGTGCATGTGAAGTCCTTCGGGGTGTTGCTAGCGGTCGGTGCCGTCGGATGGATCCCACGTCGCCGTGAGACTGCGGCGGATCGGGAGCATGATCATCGGCAGGAAGTCTTGGGTAGCGTCCGGGGCGATTCGCAGGCTGGGCAGACGCTCGAGTAGCACTCTGATACCTGCGGTGCCTTGTGTGCGTCCCAAGGGCTGGCCCAGACAGGTGTGACGACCTTTGGTGAACGCGAAGTGGTCTGTGGGCTCGTCGCGGTGGATATTCCACTGTTTGGGGTCGGGGTAGTGGTCGGGGTCGTTGTTGGCGCTGGCCAAGGCCACCCAGACCATGTCGCCGGCAGGGATTGTCACCCCGGATAGTTCGACGTCCTGGGTGGCTTGGCGTGAGGCGAACGGTGCCGAGGGGCGGCGGCGCAACGTTTCTTCGAAAACGGTGGGCCACAATGCGGGATCGTCTTGCACTTCTGCGAGTTGTTCTTCGTTGTGGGAGAGGAAGATGAGCGCATTCGCCATCCCTTGCGCTGTGGTGTCGGTTCCAGCTGCCGAGAACTCGCACAAGTGCAAGGCGACGCGTTCGTCGGAGAGGGCTGGTTCACCGTCTCGGTTCTTCGCGGAAGCCATCACGGATATGAGGTCGGTCTCGGTGCTCTCTCGGCGCTCACGCACGATCTCCCGAAGCTTGTTCTGCGCTGCGGTGTACCGAGTCCACACCTCCGTTCGGCGTGGTTCTTCCATCGGCTCACGCCCACTTGCTAGTACCGCGAAATGGTCGTCACGCAGCTGACGCATCATCGGTTCGAGTTCTGGGGGCAGTTTCATCAGGGCCATCAGGGTCTGGGTGGTGAGCTCAAGGCAGTACTCCTCCATCAGCTCGGCGGTTCCACGGTCGGCGAAGCTATCGATGATGCGATGGGCTCGGTCGACGATTTCGGGTTCGAGTGCGTCGATCACGGGCTTGAGAAATCCGCGCTGTGCGATTCGCCGCATCTCGGTATGGATAGGTGGGTCCATGCTGATGGAGATATGAGACATCAAATGCGAAGTAATGGACGAGGTGAACTCCTCGGGTACGGGAATATTGCCTCCGTTCCCTTTGCACGAGAATGCCTTCCAGTCCATCAGGACCTTCTCCACATCGTCGCGTCCGGTGACGACCCAGGTGCCGAGTAGGTCGTGCCAAAAAATGGGTTCCTCGGTTCGTGTCCGCTCGAACATCGACGCGGGGTCGAGCAGTGCAGCCGGGCTCAGTGGGTCGAACTCCGGCGGTACCGGGGGGCGTGCTGCGAATGTGTCGGTCATCGTGGATCCAATTCAGAGGGCGGTGGCCGTGGCCATGGTGGACAACCGCTGGAAGCGTGCGAGGTTGTCGCCTTCCTCCATGACTCCAGCGGTCAGACAGACGAAGGTGAGATTTCGTTCCGGATCGACCCAGAACAGGGTCGATCCGGCGCCGTAGTTTCCGTGGGTCCGCGGGCTGGCTGCGGCACCGAAGAACGTGGGGTAGACGCCTTCGCCGCGCAGCGCGAAACCGAGTCCGAAGTTCCCCGGAGGCACGTCCCAGCCGCGGGCTTGACACAGCATTGCGTACAAGTCGTTCGGAGCGGTTCCGGTCTGCAGGGTGGTCGCGAGATCGAGGATTCCGGGGGAGAGGATGCGGACGCCGTCGAGTTCACCTCCGCGCCGAATCATCTCAGCGAATCGGAGTACGTCACCTGCGGTGGAAACTGCACCGACCCAGGGCATTTCAGCGCCTTCGACGACAATGTCCTGCATGATTTCGATGTCGGACGACTTCAGCCAGCCACCGGGTGGAAAGTATGCCTTGATAGGCACCATCCGGTCGGTCCAGGCTTTGGGCGCTCCCAGCGCGGTGCTGTGCATCTTCAGCGGTTCGAAAAGCTCTTTGGTGAGCAATTCGGAGTAACTGCTGTAGCCGGTGACTCGCCTCACTACCTCGCCGAGGAGAGCGTGATTGAGAGTCGGTGAGTAGTTGAACGTACCGCCGGGTTCGCCGACGACGTCGAGTTGGCAGATGGCATCGATGGTCGCCTCGAGGTTGCCGAGTTCTGAGTACGGCAACGGTGTGGGTGTGACGACGAGTCCCGCACGGTGGGTGAGCAAATGGCCGATGTTGACACGATCTTTCTTCGCAGCGCGAAAAGGATCGCGACCGACAAATTCGGGGATGACATCGACGACGCGCGTGGTCAGATCCAACTGGCCGCGGTCGATGGCCTGAAGCACCAGAATGTTGGTGAATGCCTTGGTCATCGAGAAGATCCAGAAGACGTCGTCGAGGCTGGATGTGCGGCCCGAGCTGCGATCGGCGAAGCCGATAGCCTCATGGAGTCCGATCTCGCCGTCTCGCGCGACCGCGATGACAGCGCCGTCGTAGTTTCCTGCTTCGATGTCGTTCGTGATGGAACGGCGAAGCCGGTCGAGGGCAGCCTGATCGAGTGAAGCTGGAGTGGTGCTCATGAATAGTCCTTATGTCTCGGGGTCGGCCTGACTTACATGTAGAGGCCGCCGGAGGGCGACAACGTCTGTCCTGTGTAGAACTTGCTGTCGTCGCAAGCGAGGAACAGCATGGTGGCCGCCAAGTCTTCGGGTGTGGCCAAGTGAGAGATCAATTGAATTCCGGCGATGGAGTCGACGATCTCGTCGGGCTGTGCGCGTAGGAGCGGTGTGTCGACGGCCCCGGGGCATACGGCGTTGACTCGGATGTCGTACGGAGCCAATTCACCTGCGGCAGCGCGTGTCATGCCTAGTACCCCGGCCTTCGATGCGGGGTAATAGAGAGGCATGGGCGTACCGACCAACGCCGACACGCTGGAGATGTTGACGATCGAGCCGCCGCCGGAGCGTCTGAGCAGTGGCGCTGCCTCGCGGATGGTGTAGAACGGGCCTTTTAGGTTGACCGCCAGGACCCGGTCGAAATGCTCGTCGGTGACGCCGGAGAGGAAGTCCGGATGGTATGCCTCGCCGCGTTTGCCTGCCGCGAAGGCTTCTACGTTGATATCGACCAGCCGTTGGTTCTCCTCGCGCGTCGGTGCGTTGATGCCGGCAGCATTCACCAGCACATGCAGTGCGCCATAACGGCTTTCGACGTGGGCGAATGCCTCGCGGACCGCTGCACTGTCCGAGACGTCCAGCGCGATGCTTTCACCGTTGTCGATGCCCGCCAGGACTTCCTTGACGTTCCCTTCCGAGATGTCGGCGCCGATGACTGTTGCGCCGTTCTCCGCGAACAGCCGGGCGGTTGCTGCGCCGATGCCGGACCCTGCTCCGGTAATGAAAGCGACTTTTCCTGCAAGTTTCATCGAGTGGACTCCTCGGTGTTGGGTTTGAAAGGCCGATGTAGTGGCGTAGGCCACAACTATATCAAAAACTAGACTCATGTCTAGTTTTTTATTCTTGGCATTTCCCGCTGACCGCTCCGTAGGCAGGGGCGATACTATGAACGCCGTGAGGACTGCCGAGAACGAGAGATCCGCTGCACCGCCGCCCGCACCCAAAGCGGGCAAGAAAGAGGCGACGCGCGCACGGATCATCGAGCGTGCGATTCCCCTGTTTTCCGAGTTCGGTTACGACAAGATCACCATGGAGTCGATCGCCAAAGCGGCCGGAATCAGCCGTGCCAACATCTACCTGCATTTCAGTGCGAAGGCAGAGCTGGTCGCTGCGATGCTCGAACAGCTCAGCCCTGCTGTAGTCGCCAGCTACGCCGAGCTCGACCGGCTCGATCCATCCGATGTTGTCGGCGTTCGTCGTTGGGTCGAGACCAACTCTCGATTGTGGATCGAACGCCGCCATCAACTCGAAACTCTCGAGCACGCCCTGGCGGTCGAACCCCTCGTGTCCGATCAGTGGTACCGGACATTGTCAGATGCAGCGGATGCGATGTTTCGGTTTCTCGATCGCCACAGCGATGGCTCTCACGGGCGAAGCGTGGCGAAAATGGCTGTTCTGACCATGATGATGGGCTTTGAGCGGACGCTGTATTTTACGTATGTCCGCAACTGCGGAGCCGATGAATCCGACACCATTGACGCTCTGGCCGCGCAATGGACGGCGGTTCTCGCCGGCGTCACGCTAGCGCGGCCCTCCCGTTCGGCCGGGGTTCTGTTCAGCGCACAATGACGGGATCCAAATCCGTTCCACTGGGGTAGTTTCCACCGAAAACAGCCGATCCCGATTCGGTGAGAACCGCTGACCATCGCCGCTCGGATGAGCTGCCGCTGGTAGAAGCAGCATCATCCATAGGAGTCAGTCGAGCCAGCACGAGACGGTGGTTTCGCTTGGGCCAGCGCGCCGGATCGACAATCGTCAGGACTGGATCACCAGAGTTGCGTTCGATACGAGGATCAGCAATCAGGACATCGAGCATTCCCCCGTGCCCTGCGATGCGCACGATGCCGCGGAATGCGAGTTCACTGTGCCGATCGGCTGTGCGATCGGCACCGGGGAAGGTGAAATAGCTACCGTCTCCGAGGTAAGCACCGTCGAATGTTGCGTGCGCCCCGTCCGGGAGGCCTGAGATGTAGCGAATGAAGCTTCGCCGGATTCCCCAGGTCAATCCGACCTGGGGTAGAGGTAGATCATGCGGGTTCGGACTCATGGAATGTTGAGGGTCAGGACGGCCGGGCCACCTGCTCCTGCGACGCGCGATACGCAGGAGCACAGCTTGCGGCAGGTGCTCTTCTGGTCTTCACTGAAGAAGACGTCGCGATGGTCCACTGCGCCCTGGACGTCGAGAATGTCGACCTGGCACAATCCGCACTCGCCTTTTCTGCAGTCGAACATCATGTCGGCTCCGGCGCGTTCGAGCGCGTCGAGCAGCGAATCGCTTGTGCCGACCGTGGTTTCGATACCGAGTCGCGGTATCGACACTGTGAACTCTTGTGCCTCGAACCAGCCGCTGTTGCCGAACGTCTCGTATCGCAGGTTCGGTAGCGGTAGGTCCCGGTCGAGCCATGTTCGCCGCACTGCGTCCATCAGCCGGATCGGCCCGCACATGTACAGCTCCACCGCATGATCGATATCGGCTACCACGGCCGAGACGGCGAGTCCGGTTCCTTCGTCATCGACATGCAGAACGAGTCTATTTCCGTGTGCTGCAGCAAGTTCAGGGAGGAACGCCATAGCTGCGCGGCTGCGACCGACGTAGTGGAACCGGTAGTCCGCGCCGACCCGGCGGAGGGCTGCGGCCATTGCGGCCATAGCGGTGATGCCGATTCCGCCGGCGAGCAGCACGTACCGCGAGGCGCCGATGCGGAGGGGGAAGTTCTGCAGAGGTGCGGTCACGGACAGTTCGTCGCCGGGCACGAGGGTGTGCATGAACCGTGACCCCCCGCGTGAGGTAGGAGACAAGTGCACTCCCAACGTCACGCTCTTACCGTCATTTGCTCCCGATACGATCGAATAGGAGCGGACCTCTCCGGTGTCGATCTCGACGTCGACGTGAGAGCCAGGTGTGACGCGGTGCGCCTGTTCGGTTCCGATGACGATCTTCGCGATGCGTTCGGCAGCGGGCTCGACGGACAGTATTGTGCCGCGATGCCAGGTGATCTTGTTGTCGGTCATATTATTTCACCGCCCCGGCAGCAAACGCATCGAGATTGGCGGTGTGTGCACGTTCGGTTTCGATCATTCGCTGGATGATCCGGCGAACCCACATTCCGCCGGCGTCGATGTTCAGGTTGTAGAACTCGTGATCGGGGTTGGCCTCGATGGCAATCTGCTGTGCGGTCAGCATTGCCTCGTCCTCCCCAAAGACCCCGTGGACGCCGTCTCGAAGCTGTGTGGTGATCGTCTGGCTCTCGAGACGGTAATTGCGCATGAATGCCCAGAAATATATGGCCGTCTTCTCGCTGACGGGTGTGATCGTGTTCATCACGAAGCCGTTCACTCCCTGGCTTCGATCTCCTTCGGGCGCTCCGGTGCCGGCCTTTGCGACACCGACGTCGATGCGGATCGTCCCTGGAGCTTGGAACTCGATGATCTGCCAGCGGTCGACCTTGCCGACAAAGCCCGGGAACTTGTCACGCATGTTCTTGAGCCAGAACGGTGGAGCGTCGATGTTGTGCATCCAACGTGTGACGGTGACCGTTCGTTCGTCGTGGGTGACCTCGAAGTCGGATTCGCTGAGTTCGTCTTGGCCGATCGTGGACGAATGGACGAACTCTTCGTGGGTGAGGTCCATGAGGTTGTCCAGCACCAGTTGCCAGTTGGCGCTCACGTCGATGGTGCGTCCATCTCCGGCCCAGTCTGCCGAGTCCATCTGGAACATGTCGGGAATCAGACCCGGATCGGCAAGAGTGGGGTCCCCCGGCCAGACCCAGATGTAGCGGTAGCGCTGTTCGACCGGAAACGACGAGACCATCGCGGAGGGATTGATGGTGTCTTGAGCGGGCATGCTCGTGCAACGTCCGGCGGAGTTGTACCGCAGTCCGTGATAGGGGCACTGGATTTCGTCGGTTCCGACGCGTGTCCCTTTCGAGAGTGGGGCGAGCCGATGCCAGCACGCATCGGCCAACGCGACCGGCCTCCCCTCCGCTGTGCGATAGAGAGCCATGGGCTTTCCTGCGATCGTGCGTGAGATCAACCCCGTGGGGGTCAATTCGTAGTCCCAGGCAGCGACGTACCAGGCATTGAGGGGGTAGGCCATGTTCTTGGCGGTCGCCCCGCCAGGTCCGAGATCGGTCATCGAAAGTCCTCGTCGTGTTGCGGTCAAAATAACTATCAAGATAGTCATTGGGTGATGTGACGCACACACTATCTATGGATATAGTGTTTCGCAAGAGGCCGCCGGACGATCGGGGAAACATGAGTCTTCGTTACGCATTACTGGCCCTGCTCACCGCGGGCCCTGTGACCGGTTATGACGCAGCGAAGAGGTTCGGCGGCTCCGTCGGACACGTCTGGCACGCGCCGGATTCGCAGATCTATCCGGAACTACGACGTATGCAGACGGACGGGCTGATCGAAGGTGAGCAGGTACGCTGGGGCCCGCGTAGCACCAAGACGCGGTACCACATCACCGCATCCGGGGTACAGGATTTCCGGCGCTGGATGCGCACGCCCCTCGACCACGCGCCGGAACGGGACGCGCACCACATGCAGGCTGCGTATCTGGAATGGGCGGACCCCGACGCGGCGCGATCGATCCTGCGTACGCACATCTCGTATTACACCGAGCAGGTCGCTCTGCTTACCGCCGTCCGAGATGGGATACGTTCTCGGACCGATCCCGCGATTCGGCGTCGGCTCGAGGCTCGCCCCGAGTCGGAGCACGAGAAAATTATTGCCTACAAGGCGTACAGCTATTCGGGGATGATTGCACGTGGTAAGTCCGAGATCGATTGGGCGATTGCCGGACTCGAGCTGGTCGACCAGCTCAATCCTGTAACGCCCCTGGACGACAACTCTTTCCAACCGGCACTGGGTTGATCCCCCGCGAGCGAAAGGGTCGATAATTCCCGCCCGAGGCGGTCGACCTATTGTAAGGCAATGTATTTGGCGTCGAGATACTCTTCGATACCTTCGGTTCTGCCTTCACGGCCGAATTCGCCTTTACCGGTCCAACAGCTCACTCATGCAGCGTTATTCGACGCTATCGATGCCCGACTGCCGGTGTCCGCACGGCTCGACATTGCGAACTCAGCGTGTCTGCTTACCTCGTGGTGCCGGGTGCGCCGCCGTCCTCGGTGTGGGGGCGATCAGCCGGCGATCGATGGGGTGACGGCCAGGTTTTGCTCGCGGTGGTTCGACGCGGCCGCGATCTTCACAAGTTGGAGGAGGCAGAACATTGAAATCAGCAACGTGACAGCGATGGCAACCGCGATCGAGTACGAGCTCCCGGTTCCGCGAAGCAGCAAGGTGGCCACCAAGGGCATCAGACCGGACCCGATCACGTTTGCCATCTGGTAGCCCAGCGACATTCCGGTGTAACGAATGCTGGGGTCGAAACTGTCCGCGAACAGGGCCGGTTGAGCACCGTAAGCACTGGTGAAGAGCACACCCATACCGATCACGTACCCGGAGACGATCCACCAGGGTTCACCTGTGTTGACAGTCCAGAAGAGCAAGAATGTCGCGAGAACGGCAGCAAGCGGTCCGACAGTCATGATGATGCGACGGCCGTAGCGATCCGAGAGGTGGCCGCCCAACAGAATCACCGGGATCTGAATCACGCATGTCGCGAGAATGGCGACCAACGTGACAGAACTGGAGACGCCGTGCTCGTTTCGGGCATAACCGACGAGGTAGGTCAGCGCAATGATGCTGAAAGCGCCGTAGCCGAGAAAGCCGCCACAGACCAAGAGCACCGGCTTGAGATGATCCCGCAATACCGCAGCAATCGGAACTTTGACTTCTGCACCCTCCCGCTTGATGACCGCGAACTCGGGGGACTCCGCGATTTTCAGACGGACGATGAGGCCCAGTCCAACCAACAATGCACTGAGTACGAACGGAATGCGCCACCCCCATGCGAGGAACTGCTCGTCCGGCAACAGCGTGACCGAGAGGAACGCGGCATTCCCCATCAAGGTACCGACGGCCGGCCCGACTTGTGGGACGGATGCGAAAAATCCGCGGCGCTCGGGCTCGGCGTACTCGAAAGCCATGAGTATCGCACCGCCCCATTCGCCACCGAAAGCGATACCTTGAATCAGCCGCAGGGTCACCAGCGCGACTGCCGCCCATACACCGATGGTGTCGTGGGTGGGCAGGAGTCCTATCAAAGTGGATGCCACACCCATGATCACCAATGTGATCACCAAGACCGGTTTGCGGCCAATTTTGTCGCCGAAATGGCCGAACAATATTGCACCTACCGGCCGGGCGAAGTACCCGACCGCAAGGGTGCCGAATGACGCCAAAATGCCGATGAAAGCACTACTTTCAGGGAAGAAGAGGCTCGGGAAAACCAGAGCGGCTGCGAGGCCGTAGATGGAGAAGTCGTAGTATTCGAGCGCAGTCCCCGCCATACTGGCGGCGGCGATCTTTCGGACTTTTCGGCTGTCAGTGTCTGTCTTTTTGGGCGCATGGGTCATGGCTGATCGAAACTCCTTGCACTGTGGCGCTCTGAGGGAGTGATGTTGTGGGGCAGTGTTATTCGAGCTAAATCGCGGGGTGACTGTCGCCGGCGCTCAGGTCTCCAGCGTGACGTCCATACTGGCCCACCCTGTCCGCAGGGCGCGACCCGAGGATTCGACGGGATGAGCGAGGGTGATCGATCGGGTGCCGGCGAGCAGCTGTTCACCGAAAATCCGTAACTCTTGGCGCGCAATCGGAGCCCCGATGCACATGTGCGGTCCGAAGCCGAAGGTCAGATGCGGGTTGCGTTCTCGATCGAGTCGGACGTGGTGCGGATCGTCGAACTTGTTGTTGTCTCGGTTCGCCGAGGCGACATTGATCGCTACCAGCTCGCCCTCTGGTATCCGCACACCGTGGACCTCGGTTTCTCTGGTGGTGCGGCGGACGGTCTGATGAAGAGGGGGCCCCATACGGAGAACTTCTTCGATAGCAGCCGGCAGCAACGTCATATTCCGTCGAATCTGTTGCTGTGTAACTAGATTCGTCGCCAGGTAGTTTACCAACGAGCCCATTGCGGAGCTTGTAGTGTCTGCGCCTGCAGCGAAGAGTTGAGTGACAATCGATCGTGCGTCGGCGTCGGAGATCGGCTGCCCGTCCGGCTCGAGAGCCAGTATGCCGGTGACGATGTCGTGTGCCGGATCACGCGGCGATGCTCGTCTGTCGTCGATCAACTCGGTCACCGCATCGTCCCACAGCGTTGCCTGCCGGGACCCGAACGCCGTGATGTCGTGCCGCAGCCCGTCCGCTTCGTCGAGGGATGCGGTGAGCTCTATCCATCCGGTGGCCGACAGACCCAACAGCTCAGCCAGAACCTGTGGCGGTACGAGGCGGGCGACCGTCCGATAAATGTCTCCGCCCCCTTTGGCCAGCAGCGGTGCAAGCTGTTCGGCCACGATGCGTTCGATGCTCGGAAGAAGTGCTTGGACGCGATCCTCGACGAAATATTGGTTCAGGAACTTTCTGTAGAACCCATGGACAGGGGGATTGGTGCTGATGGGTATCGGGCAGTTCGGGGACGGGTATTCCACGAAAGGCTGCCCGCTGGCAAAGGTTTTGAAGTCCCGGCTTGCCTTGGAGGCGTCGGCGAACGTCATCAGGCTCCAGAAGCCACCGAAGTCGTCGCTATGGACTACGGGGCATTGCTGTCGCAGCTGCTCGTAGTCGCGGTGAGGGTCGGTCGATTCTGTGGGCGAGTAGGCCTGCGCCGTCACGGCTCGGCTGTTCTCGTTTTCGTTGACGGTCATGTGCAAACCCCTGTGTGATGTGAATCGACGCGCGGTCGGAACGGCAGTGATGCCTCGGGTAGCTGTGTGATCTGACCTCTCACTGCATTGCCTCCGAATCCCTTGATGGACGGGACGGTTCGAGGGCGAAGCCGGGTCGGCGGCTCGGTGTGAGAAGCTGCTGGCGATTTGAAGCCGCGCCCTAGTGTAACGCTAGTCATACTGTACGACAATATGTGACGCGCACTATATCCGTGGGGTTCGCGGAGTTTTTGATTCCGTCCAGCGCGGTCCGTACACGCCCGTGGATACCGCTTCTGCGACCGACCTGCCAACTGCCTGTAAGCACTCCGTATCTGCAACGGAGCTGGTGAGGGACTTATGTTTCGGCCGCCACGGGAGGTCCTCCGGCTCCATCAATCGCCAGCGCCCGGCCTGCAGGTCAAAACTCGTCGCCCAAAACGACCCCGTGACGCGGTCGGTTATGGCTGCGATGGAGCCAAACATTGTCATACAAATTTTCGCAACGGCGTCGGTCAGCCGTCGTAGGAGTACTTCGGGGCGTCGCCGAGCAGGGCGCCACGCAGCAATGTATGAAGGTTCTCTCTTGTCACTGACTGCGGATTGCCGGCAGGTACGACGGGAAGGATGAGTTCGACGGCCTCTTCGAGATCGGACTCGCGCAGTCCGAATGAGGCCAATGCTGCCGGAGCATCGACTGAGTCCCGCAAATCGGTCAATCCGTCCAAGGCGGACGATGCGCCCAGAGCCTCCGCGATTCGACTCTCTGCGCGGGGTGCGTTCGGTGCGTTGAAAGCGAGCACGTGGGGTAGAACCGCGGTGTGGGTTTGCGCGTGTGGTAGGTCGAAGCGTCCGCCGAGGACGTGGCAGATCTTGTGGTGCAGTCCCGAGCCTGCGCTGGCGAACGCAACGGCTGCCAAGTACGCACCGTACAAGGCCGTTTCCCGCCCATTCTCTGCTGCAGCTTGCTGGGACGAGAGCATCGGGATGGCCTCGGCGAGAGCGCGGATCGCTTCTGCCGCCAGCGCTCCGTTGATTGGGTCTGCGCGTGGCGCCCACATGGAGTCGATGCAGTGTGCAAGAGCGTTGAATGCACTCGAGATCGCAAGGTGGGGCGGCAATGACGCTGTCAAGGCGGCGTCGTAGATGATTATTGCCGGGAGAACTCGATTGTCGATACCGGTCTGTTTGCGTTTGGACGTCGTGATGCCCCATACGTTCGTGGCTTCGGATCCAGCGTAGGTAGTCGGAACCGCAACGATGGGTAGCTCGGAGGTCAACGCGACGGCCTTGGCCAGGCCGATCGTGGAACCTCCTCCGATGCACACGAGGAGATCGGCTTCGATGTTCGTCGCGAGTGTTCGGGCATGTTCGACCTGAACGATCGGGACATGCGGGTGCACGTCGTCGAACAGCGCGGCGGCAGACGATGTACCCAGAAGCGAATCGACCAGTGCGGAGTCGCGTCGGGATGCGATGATCATCGGCGCGCGTGAGTGCGCGGTGGCCGAGGCCAGGTGTTGCGCCGCCATGTTCGTTCCGAACAACACTCGTTGTCCGAGTGTTTCATGGTCGAAGACCAGAGTGGTGTTCATTGCAGGTCCGTCCTTCCGGTGCGGTGATAGCGCACACGGAAGTACAGACCGTGCGCGACTAGGGCAGTTCCGAGTCGAGCTTCGCCAGAGCGGTTTTCGCTGCGGTGCGAATGTGCGCTGCGCACAGGGCTGCCGCCTGGTCGGCGTCGTGCGCTTTGACTGCGATCACGATGGCGCGTAATTCCTCCACAGCGTGGGCCGATCGGCCAGATGTTGCCAGGGAGGTCGCGCGTAGGACGCGCACTCGTGCTTGGATGCCTTCGATCAACTGTCGAAGGGTATTGCTCGCTGCTCCCTCGATGAGCACTACGTAGAACTGGTCCTTGGCCGAGAGGATGTCGCGGATCTCTGTGCTACTGCCGACCACTTCGGCGAAGTGTTCGACAGCAGCGTCGAGGCGCATGATCTGTGAGGGCGTGGCTCGCTCGACGAATCGAGTGACGATCAACGACTCCAATGAAGCTCGCACCTCGTAGAGATCGATTGCCTCGGCTACCGTAGGTGCGCTGACCATCGCCCCCTTCTGTGGGACGACGGTGACAAGGCCCTCCGAGGCCAGTTCTCGAATGGCTTCTCGGACGGTGGTTCGAGAGACGTTCAATTGCTCGATGAGTTCTCGTTCGACCAATCGTTGTCCGGGAGTGAGGCGCAAATCGAGAATTGCTTCTCGCAGAGCAACAATGACCTGCTCGCGTACCGGTGCTGCAACGCGACCCACCGGGCTCGTCGCCCAGACGTTGGCAGTTCTACTCGTCATGACCAGAGTATAGAATTTGTCTGGCTGTCATACATTTCGATCCGATATCTGGTTTTCGAGCCACCGGGCTATCTCGGTGTGGTCGGCACCGGCGGGGAGCTCCTCGGCTGCCTTGGCCCAGAATTGAACGGATTCGCGTCCGAGATCGGACGGAGTTCCGAGTTTTTCTGCGAGGTCGGTTGCGATTCGCATGTCCTTGAGCATCAGTCCCAGCGCGAAACCCGAGTCGAAGGTTCCGGGAAGAATGAAGTTCGGCCACTTGTTCTCTGTCGAACCGCTCCGACCACTGGAGCCGTTGATGACGGACAACATGACCGCGGGATCGAGTCCGAAGCGGCTACCGGCGAGCATCGCTTCGCTCGTGACCATCAGATGCGTGGCCGACAGCAGATTGTTGAGAGCCTTGAGAGCATGGCCGGATCCGACTTCACCGACATGGGTCGGTGTGCCCATGGCAGTGAGAACCGACTCCACACGGTTCACGGCGGCACGGGATCCGCCGACCATGATGACGAGTTTTCCTGCAATGGCCCCTTTGACTCCGCCCGAAACAGGAGCGTCCACCAGGTCGATGTCCCGTTCGGTGCGCAACTTTTCCGCGAGGACTCGCGTGCGAAGCGGTTCGGATGAACTCATGTCCACCAGAACTGCTCGAGGCTTGAGCGCTGCCGCCAATCCGTCCTCGACCACTGCTTCGACGACCTTCGAGCTAGGGAGCATGAGGATAACTACGTCGGCGTCGGCTGCGGCGGCTGGAGCGGACGGTGCTGGGGTACCTCCGGATTCGACGAATCGGGCCAGCGCGTCGTCGGAGAGATCGAACCCGACGACCTGATGTCCGGAGGCGAGGAGCCTACGAGCCATCGGTGTACCCATGTTTCCCAGACCTATCAACGCGACTACCTGTGAGTTCCCGCCCTGGTCGACCGATCCCACCTCGCGATCAGGCATGTGCCCGCAGTTCATTGAGGGTCGACTCCGCGATGCGGAACGACTCGAGCGCAGCTGGAACGCCGATGTAGATGGCGGCCTGGAGGAGAACCTCCTGGATCTCTTCCTCGGTGCACCCGTTGGTGATCGCTCCTCTGACGTGCACTGACAACTCATGCGAACGGTTCAGGGCGGTCAACATGGCGATGTTGAGCAGGCTTCGAGTTTTTTTCTCCAGGCCCTCACGGGTCCACACTGCCCCCCAGCAGTACTCGGTCACCAATTCCTGGATCGGCCTCGAAAATTCGGTCACGTTGCTGAGCGACTTTTCGACGTGTGCGGAACCGAGAACGCTCTTGCGCATGGCGAGACCGTCTTCGTAAGTCTCTTTGCGAGTGCGGCTGGAAGTCATAGCGAACCTTTCGTCGTGTTCGACAGATTGTAATACGAAAAGCTTGGACCGCGGGTCATTGTGCTGGGAATCGGACCGGAGCCGCAAGGCTTCAGCCCCTTTGGGTCAATGAGTGCAGGCGAATTCGAGTTACTGAATCGGGATCTTTCATGGGAATTTAGGCCCCTAACCAGCGTAAATCCGTAGCGGGCTGCACTTGATGTGACTTGTTTCAACGGTGGGTGTTGCCGGTGATTGCCATCACAAGGTACCGTCGGCAGACCTCGTACAGATTGTCGGACGAAAATCTCGCAAGGCAAGCGGCCTCGGATGGGCCGCGAAAGCGCACTACAGGACGGACTGACGAATGAATCAACAGACGGTACTGATTGTCGGTGCCGGGCCCGTGGGCGTTCTCAACGCACTGGGGCTGGCTCGCGCGGGGATCGCTGTCACAGTGCTCGAACGCGGCACCGGTGTCGTACGGTCTCCCCGCGCCATGGTGTATCACTGGTCTGTCTTGGACGGGCTCGAACGTCTCGGCCTGTTCGAACAGGCCATCGACAGAGGATTCGTCAAACAGAGCTACACCTACCAGGTCTACAAGACCGGGGAACAGGTCACCTTCGGGCTCGACGTACTGGAGGGATCGGTCAAGCACCCATACAACCTGCACCTCGGACAGAACGAACTCGTCGAGATTGCGCTCGCGGAGCTCACCCGATATCCCCACGCGCAGGTTCTGTGGAACACCGAGGTCGACAATATCGTCCAGGACGACGCTGGAGTTCGAGTCCACACCAGGTCCAACGGTCGGTCGCTCGTCCTGACCGCTCACTGGCTGATCGGCGCAGACGGTGCACGAAGCACGGTTCGAGAGCAGATCGGTGCGACGTTCGACGGAACCACCTGGCCCGAACGATTCGTGGCCACCAACATTCGGGTCGATCTCGAGTCCCACGGTTGGCCGTTGACCACGATGTTGATCGACGATCGCTACGGGGCAATCATCTCGAAGATCGACACGACCAACCTGTGGCGATTCACCTACTGTGAGGACGAATCGTTGTCGGTGGACACCGTGACCGAACGCATGCCCGAATACTTCGATGCAGTGTTTCCCGGTATCGACGGAATCGAGCTCGTCGACTACTCGCCGTACCGGATGCATCAACGCGCCGCCTCCGCATTCCGTGACGGGCGCGTTCTGCTCGCGGGCGACGCCGCGCACGCGACCAACCCCACCGGCGGACTGGGACTTACATCAGGACTGTTCGACACGTACGTCCTCTACGAAGCACTCGCAGCAGTCATCGATGGACACGCCAGCCAGTCCGTTCTGGACGACTACGCATTGCAGAGACGAAATGTGTTCGTAGACAGAGTTTCTCCAGCAGCAAGCCGTAACAAATTGCTGATCTACCATTCTTCCGACCCAGAGAAAGTGGAAGAGGCGATGGTCGGTCTCCGATCGTTGACCACCGACCACGACGCCCTCGTCGACCGCCTGATGTTCCCGAAGACCCTCGAAACGCCGTCCCTGCTCTCTCCGACAATCGCAGCAGGGGGGACGGCATGAACAGTCTCGAGGGGCGTGTGGCGGTGGTGACCGGCGCAGCTAGTGGTATCGGCTTCGCCCTGGCCGAACGGTTCGTCGCAGACGGAATGAAAGTAGTTCTGGCCGATGTCGAAACTGCTGCTCTCGACAGGTCGGTGGCCGGTCTGCGAGCGAACGGCGCGGATGTAATCGGCGTACGGACCGATGTTCGCGATCTCGACGCGGTGACTGCGCTGGCCGAGGAGACGATCTCCGCCTTTGGAGCAGTACATCTGGTGTGCAACAACGCGGGGGTGGAAACGGGGGGTTCTTTCCTCGAGATACCGGCACGCGCGTGGGAGTGGGTGATGGACGTCAATTTCTATGGCGTGCTCAACGGCTGTCGCGTGTTTCTTCCCCTGCTCGAAGCCCAGGACGAGGGACATATCGTCAACACCGCCTCGGTCGCGGCGTTCGCAACCGGAACGGCTACAATGACCCCCTACTGCGTGTCCAAATCCGCGATACTCGGTCTGACGGAATGCCTGGCAATCGAACTCGACTCCGCGGGTAGTCACGTGGGTGTGTCGATTCTTGCGCCTGGGCCTGTCAAAACCAAGATGCCCGAATCCGAGCGAAACCTGCCCCAGGGCGTCACCGCTGCTCTCGAAACCCACAGGGTGGCCCTGATGGAGCAACTCAAGGCGAAAGCCGCAGCGGACGGACTCGAACCCGCCGCCGTGGCCGACATGGTCGTCGACGCGGTTCGTAATCGCCAATTTCACATCCTCCCGCATCCGGACATGGCGTTGGCCGGTGTCAGACGCAGGCTGCAGTGGATGGAGACCGGGGTACTCCCCGCTGCTCGCCGAGCCGGCACCTGACCACTTTGTATCCAGTTCACCGCAGTGAGCGATTCCCTCCCCGACACAAGGAAACCCGATGACCAGTACCGTCACGCGCGCGCCCAGTTCGGATTTCGACCCGTTCTCGACCGAAGTCCTGAGCGACCTGCATTTCCACGACGGCATCCTGCGTGAGGTTGCCCCCGTCGTCGACATCGAGAAGTACGGTTTCTACGCAGTCACACGCCATGTCGACATCCAGAAGGCTCTCAGAGACTGGAGAACGTTCTCGTCGACCGACAGGCCTTTCTACCAGCCCAATCCGTTTCGGCCCGTCGCCCCTCTGATGCAGGATCCACCCGATCACACGCAGACCAAAGCGGTGATGCTGCGTATCTTTTCCAGAGAAAACATGGCGAAGATGGCCGCCTATTTCACCGAGACCGCGGAGAACACTGTCGACGCGCTGCTCGCGCGGGGACCGGTGAGTCTCGACGCATACCATGACGTCGCCGCGCAATACGTCCTCAAAGTATTTCCCGACGTCCTCGGACTCCCTACCGAAGGTAGAGAGCTTCTTTTGAACTTCGGTGACGCAGTGTTCAATGCTTTCGGCCCCCAGAACGAGCACCACTTCGAAAAGATGCGCAACGGCGCGCCGGCTCTCGAATGGGTCGAAACCAACATGAAACGAGAACTGCAAGCCGAGGGCGGCATCGGCTGGCAGCTGTACACGGCGGCGGACGAGGGTGTGATCAGCGAAGCCGAGGCCGAGCAGCTGCTCAAGGCGGTGCTGGGCGCCGGGTTCGATACGACGATCTTCGGTATCTCAGGTGCACTGCGGGCGTTCGCCGACAATCCCGATCAGTGGCAGCTACTGCGCTCTCGGCCCGCCTTGGTCGAGGCTGCGTTCGAGGAAGCACTTCGCCTGTATCCGCCATCTCGTTTCGGCGGGCGTGTCGCCACCAAGGACACACAGCTCGCCGGAATCGAGATCCCCTCAGGCACAAGGTTGCTGATGATGTGGCTCGGCGCAGGACGCGATCCACGCAAGTGGCCCGACCCGGATACATTCCGCATAGATCGCGACAACCCCGGTGGCCATCTTTCGTTCGGATTCGGTATCCATACCTGCGCTGGGCAAGCCGTCGCGCGCCTGGAGGCCAAGAGTCTACTGACAGCCCTGCTCAACCGCGTCGAACGTATCGAGCTCGACGGGGAACCTCGCCGAGCTCTGAACTTTCAAGCCTTCGGGCACGACCGGATTCCGGTCCGACTCGTACCCGCCTCGCGATGAACACCGCACAGTCTCCGGCGAATGCGACGACGTCACCTCCCTCGCAGCAGCTCTCGGCGACTCGGGGGGGAGAGTACTGGATCTCGACCGGGCCCGCCGAGGCCCGATGCCACTCGTTCGTCCGATGGGATGCCCCCGAGGCCGACACCGGCAAACTTCCGGTGATACTCGTACACGGAGGTGGAGGCCAATCCACCGACTGGACGATCACCCCGGACGGCCGCCCCGGATGGGCACCGCTGCTCATCGACCGGGGCTTCGAAGTGCACCTTCCCGACCGGCCCGCACACGGCCGGTCGCCATACGACGAAGAGGTCCACGGCACCCGGATACCTGCTGCGACAGCAGAAGTCATCGGCCATTTGTTCGCCCCGTCCGAACCCGATCCGCGCACAGCACTGCATACGAAATGGCCGTGGACGCGCACCGCCGGTGGCATGGAGATCGATGCACTGCTCGCCTCGACACAACCCGTATTCGGCGACGCAGCCACTGGACAACGCCTCGACGCGGACATGCTGACCGCGCTCATCGACCGAACCGGACCATCCATCATCATCACCCACTCGGCCGGCGCACCTGCCGGATGGCTTGCAGCGGACCGGCGTCCAAACCTCGTGAAAGCACTTGTCGCCGTCGAACCGCTGGGCCCGCCTCTGCGTGACCTCGGCCGACGCGGAGGTCTCGACTTCGGATTGACCTCCGTTGCACCCTCTTTCGAACCTCCGGTGAGCTCACCGATCGATCCGTCGAATCCGGCCAGGTTGCCCGGCCTGTCTCAGGTCCCGGTCGCCGTTGTCAGTACCGACGCATCCGGGCGGCGCGACTGGGACGACGCAAGCGTCCGTTTCCTACGGCGCACCGGCGTCGAGGTCGACCACATCTTTCTCCCGGATCATCACCTGTCCGGGTACGGGCACGGCGTGATCTTCGAGCTGCACAACGAGCGTGTCCTCGACGTCGTGCAGACCTGGTTCGAAGCCGCTGGTCACAGCCGTACCAACGATGAAGGGAACACGGTATGAACACCCCTACTGCGCTGCGCTTACGAGCACTCGCCGCGCCGACCATGGAACTCGATGCAGGTGACCTCGTGGTGGGTGCCGAAGGCACAATCACTTTTCCCTTGCCTGCGTTCTTGATCGAGCACGACCGGGGCTTGATTCTCTTCGACACCAGCTTTTCCCCACTCCTCAATGATGACCCGCACGCTTACTTCGGCGATCTGGCAGACACGCTGAACATCGTCACCAGCCCGGAGCAACGGATCGATCGACAGCTGGCCGCACTGGGATTTCGCACCGACGATGTCACCCACGTCGTGCTCTCTCACACACACTGCGATCACGCCGGCGGTCTGTATCTGTTTCCGGACGCGAAATTTTTCGTAGGGCCCGGTGAATTCGACTGGTTCTCCAATCCCGGTCCACTGCAACAACATCTGATGCGCGCCGACGATCTCGCGCCGACGACCGACTACGACTGGACCACGATCGAGCAACCCGAGTACGACATACTGGGCGACGGTTCCATCCGGGTTCTGCATACCCCTGGCCACACACCCGGCGAACTGTCCTGTGTGGTCAACCTGCCCTCCCAGTCGATCGTTCTCACCGGTGACACGGTTCATCTACGCGAGGGACTCGACCGAGAGGCACCGGACCCTCACGACTGGGATCCCGAGATCGGCAAACGCAGCATCCAAACGCTCAAACGTTACCGAGACGAGCACGGCGCCAAAATCTGGGTCGGGCACGATCCCCAAGACTGGGACGCGTACGGCGGGGCCCGGAACGCGCAGGAGTGATATATGATTCTCATCGACTATCATTGTGTAGCATGCGATTACACGTTTGAATCGTTGGTGCCGAGCCCCCCGGCCGCGCAACAGACATGCAGCAAGTGTGGGATGGAGTCGGTCCGCCGGTACACAGCGGCCGGTCTCTCGGGCCGCGCTCGTTGGCCGGCCGCCGGAAGCACAGCCTGCGTGGACAATCCGGACGTACCCGGCCTGTGCCACGTCGGCACCGCAGCGAAACGTTCGCTCATCGCGCGCCACCGCGGCGACGACGACACCCTGGCCGCGGAGCAAGCCCGCCAACAGTCCGCATACGAACGTAACGGACCTCCGAGAAGCGCTGCCATACAGAGCCACTCCCACACACCCGGCCACCGATAAGGACCGACCCTTGATGGGCAATACCAACATCAATGAACGCAATCCACACCTGCGTCGACAATTGCAGTTTCACGGAGCTGCCGACCTCGCATCTGCCCGACTAGTGGTGTACGCAATCCATGGACGCGGACAGCAACCCAGCTACATGGCGCAGGTCGCGGACCGTGTCGGCCTGGATGGGATCGCCTACGTACTACCTGCGGCCGCCGACGCCACCTGGTATCCGGCCCGCTTCACCGACTCCGTGGACGCAAACCAGCCCTCACTCGACAACGCCTTGGATGCGGTCTCGACCCATCTGCAATGGCTTATCGAGCAGGGCGTCACGCCCGAACGGACTGTCGTCGTGGGCTTTTCGCAAGGCGCGTGCCTGCTCGCGGAGCACTTGCTCCGAACACAGATCCCCTATGCGGGTGCTGCAATACTCACCGGCGGTTACATCGGACCCACAGAACACCAATGGCCCAGACAGATACCCGGGCTGATGGCCATGCCCACCTTGCTGACCACCGCAGCGCGCGACGAATGGGTGCCGCTTCCACGAGTGAACGCCACCGCTGAAGCGTTCACCGATCTAGCCGCCGATGCAGAACTGCACGTCTACAACGATCCCGAACACCACGTCAGCGACATCGTCGTCGAACATCTGCGCGCGTTGCTCGAACGCGCCGCGAGCACTGCCAGTTAGAGCCCAAACCGGGCAATCACTTTACAAAGGGAGAAAGAGACCATGACATACGTAGAAGGTTCACACCATGTCACCCTGTCAGTCGGACACGCCCAAGAGGACGTCGATTTCCACGTCAAGACCCTGGGCCTGCGTTTCATCAAGCGCACCGTCCTGTTCGACGGCACCACACCGATCTACCATCTCTACTACTCCAACGCCAACGGCGATCCATCGTCTGTCGTCACCACATTCCCGTGGGCGCAGGCAGGAATGTTCGGCAAGCGTGGCACCAATCAGGCCCGTGAAGTGCTACTTTCCGTCCCCAGCGGATCTCTCGAATATTGGTACAGGCGACTGAGCGAACGAAAGGTCGAGGTCTCGAACCTCGACGTGTTCGACCGTCGCCGTCTCGCATTTCGCCACCCCTGCGGTATCGAATACCAGTTGGTGGAAAACGACAACGACGAGCGGGAAGGGTGGACCGAGGGTGGAGTACCCCGCGAATACGCAATCCACGGGCTGCACGGCGTCGGTATCCACGTCACTACGCCAGAACGCATGATCGACTTCGCCAACGACACATTCTTTTCCCAGGGCCAGCTCACCGAGGAAGGAGATCGGGCCGTCTTCCAGGTCGGAAACGCCAAGTACGGCAACCACATCGAGCTGACGGCCAATGTGTCCGAAGATCAAGGGACGTGGCACTACGGTGCCGGAACCTACCACCACTTCGCATGGAACCTCGACACCCTCGACAACCAGGATCAGGTGAAGTTCGGGATCGAAGGCGCAGGCTACACCGACATCTCGGAGCTGAAAGACCGCAAGTACTTCAAGAGCGTCTATGTGCGCACTCCCGGCGGATGCCTCTTCGAGCTGGCTGTAACGCACGCCGACGGCGGCTGGGATTGCGACGAATCGCCCCACGAACTCGGATCGCGGTTCCAACTGCCGCCACAGTTCGAGGTTCAGCGTACGGAAATCTTCGAGCAGTTAGAGCACATCGAGGTCTGAGTGACCGGGCGCTCAGGACGGGTCCACGAAAGCTTACGAGCCGTCGTCCCGTCCCGAGCACCCACACGCCCACACGGCGACCCGAGCACGTTCGACCGATAAGGAAGTAACCAATGAACGCGACAGCAAGCAACGAAACCGATCTGTCGTTGACGCTTGCCAGCAAAACAGAGGCCGCCGACAATGTGGTCGTTCTCCGGCTTCGAGACCCCTCTGGACGGGACCTTCCGACCTGGACGCCGGGGGCACACATCGATCTCGTGCTCGAGTCGACAATCGTTCGCCAATACTCCTTGTGTGGAGATCCCCAAGACAACAGCGAATGGCAGATAGCGGTTCTGCGAGAACCACTGAGCCGAGGGGGATCACAGCTGATCCATGACAAACTCGACGAAGGAGACCGCGTCACCGTACGCGGGCCTCGCAACCACTTCGAACTGCACCCGTCCCCGAAATATCTTTTCATTGCCGGCGGCATCGGCATAACCCCGATCCTCACCATGGTCGACGCTGCGGACAAACAGGGGGCCGAGTGGAAACTCGTCTACGGAGGCCGCAACCACGGTTCCATGGCATTTGCCCAACACTTGGCAGACCGGTTCGGAGAAAAGGTAGTCCTCCATCCACAGGACGTGGCCGGCATGATCGACCTGCCTGGCCTGCTCGCGGTACCGCGGTCCGACACCCTTGTCTACTGCTGCGGACCCGCACCGCTGCTCGACGCAGTCACCGACCAGTGCAGCAGATGGAAAACAGGGTCGCTGCACATCGAGCGATTCGTCGCCAAAGAAATGGATGAGCCGGTTATCTCCGGCGATTTCGAGGTAGAGCTGGCCCGCACAGGAAAGACCATCACCGTCACACCCGAGCAAACCGTTCTGCAGGCCGTGACCGAGGCCGGCGTCCAGGTTCTGTCATCATGCGAGGCCGGAACGTGCGGTACGTGCGAGACACCGGTCATCGCCGGCGACGTCGATCACCGCGATTCGTTGTTGACGCCGGAGGAGCAGGGTGCCAACGACACTATGATGATCTGCGTCTCGCGCGCCGCTTGTCCCAAACTCGTCCTCGATCTTTAGGCCATCGCCGGTAGTGCCACTCGGGCAGAACAACTGGGCCGCACGACGCACGCGCTCCACAGGCGATGTGCTTTTGCCGCAGATCCATCAGCAAATGGAGCGAACCTTGACTTCTCCACAACCGAACGTCGAAGCACCCCCAACTGTCGATTGCATTGCGGGTCAGGACTTTCCCAATCGCAGCGGCGGTTGGGTCATCGCGAAAGCATCAACAGGTGTTTACGATCCCACGTGCCTTCGGTGGGCTGAACGCGCGGTGCCTACCCCACGGCCGGGGCAGGTCACTGTCCGGACAACGCTGCTGTCCGTCGACCCCACCACGCGGAACTGGCTGAAACTCGACCCGAACTCGATGTACATTCCCCTTGCCGTGGGTGATGTGATGATCGGCGCGGCGACAGGAGTGGTCGTAGCGACCGCTGATCCGGCCTTCTCCATTGGTGATCACGTCGGCGGAATGTGGGGGTGGGAGCAATACTCCACTGTCGAAACGGCTCGTTTGGAGAAGCATATCGCCAGCGATCAAATACCAGATTCGGCGTACCTTTCGATCTTCTCGCACATCGGGCGGGCAGCTGCGATCGGTCTGTACGAGATCGCCCGGATCAGTAAGAACGACACCGTTGTCGTCTCCGGTGCCGCCGGTGCAACCGGGTCGATCGCAGTACAGATCGCCAAAGATCGAGGATGTCGAGTCGTCGCGCTGGCGGGTGGGCCCGACAAGTGCCGGTACGTGACCGACGACCTTGGGGTTGATTGTGCGATCGACTACAAGAGCGACGACGTCGCTTTTCGTCTCGCCGAAGCATGTCCCCTCGGAATCGACGTCTATTTCGACAACGTCGGAGGCCCGATCCTCGATGCTGTACTGGACAACATGGCAACCGGATGCCGAATCGCTCTGTGCGGTGCCATGTCCCAGTACAATATCGCTGGACCCGGTGATGCGTACGGGATAATCAACCTCCCAAATCTATTATTCAAGCGTGCAAAAATTCAAGGATTCGTAGTACCTGATTTCGCGGCCGACATGTCCCGCATTGACGCCATCCTCACCAGGTTGTATGCCGACGGAACTCTGTCGGTCCGCGAACACATCGTGGAGGGCTTGGCTGCAGCGCCTGAGGCTGTGCAGTTGCTGTTCTCCGGCGAGAATACCGGGAAGCTGTTGGTTCGGGTCTGACGGCCTTGAACCAGACGGATGTGCTTCCTTCCACGTCAACGATCACTGGACAAGAGGAGAATTCTACTGTGCCGCAAACAGTTCGCGCCGTCGTTGCCAAGAGCAAGGGCGAGCCCGTCTCGATCGAGTCGATCACCGTTCCCGATCCCGGCCCGAACGATGTCGTGGTCACCATCGCCTCGTGCGGGGTGTGTCATACCGATCTGCATTACCGCGAGGGCGGCATCAACGACGAGTTCCCGTTCCTGCTCGGCCACGAAGCCGCAGGCACCGTCGAAGCGATCGGTGACGCTGTCACTCATGTCGAGGTCGGTGATGTCGTGGTGTTGAACTGGCGTGCGGTGTGCGGGGAATGCCGAGCCTGCAAGAAGGGCACCCCCTGGTATTGCTTCGACACCCACAATGCGTCGCAGAAGATGACTCTCGCCGACGGCACCGAACTCTCTCCGGCGTTGGGGATCGGGGCGTTCGCCGACAAGACCCTCGTCCACGAAGGCCAGTGCACCAAGGTCGACCCGGAGTCCGATCCGGCGGTGGTGGGGTTGCTCGGGTGCGGGGTGATGGCCGGGTTGGGTGCGGCGATGAACACCGGGAACGTTTCCCGCGGGGATTCGGTGGCGGTGATCGGGTGCGGCGGTGTCGGCGATGCTGCGATCGCCGGGGCCCGCCTGGCGGGGGCGTCGACGATCATCGCCGTCGACCGCGACAAGAAGAAACTCGACTGGGCTCTCGAACTCGGTGCCACGCACACTG
>NZ_BCWW01000013.1 GCF_001894785.1 Rhodococcoides fascians NBRC 12155 = LMG 3623 | reverse complement strand
GAATGAACTCGTCGAACCCGAAGGTGTCGCGCTCCTCCCAGTCGAGACCTTGCGCGCCTTTGATTGTGATGATGACCTGAACGTCGTTGAGAAAGACCTGTTCGATGTTTCGGAGCCGCAGTCGCAATCCCGGCCACGTAATTGCGGCCAGGTACTGCTCGCTGTCAACCCAGCCTTCTCGCACTTCCTCAGACCACTGGGCAAGACGTGCGTCGAGGTCCGCTCTCGTTCGCGGCTGTGGGTCGTACCCGATTCCCAACAGACTCGAGATGTGCGGCGGGACACCGAACGGTGACGCCTCTCGTGATGCTGCCTCGGCCTCGGCGAATTGCTTCCGCTCATCGTCACTGATCGCGGAGGTGAGGTGCTCTCTCGCAGCCTCGCCGTTGGAAAAGTAGCGGGCAGCGCCGTCGATGAACAGTGATACGTCGATGGGAGGTGGGCCGGCTTCGATGTCGAGATACTGCTTGCGGATCTGCGCCATTTTGGGTCGATCGATGACACCCGTGGTTCGCTCGAGGTGGTAGAGCTCGATCTCGGTTCCGTCTCCGAGATCTACCAGGTTCGCTCGTTCACCCAAGGTCAGCTCCTGATTGGTTACGAAGACGAAGCCATGCGGTGAGTGCGTCTTTGCGCCAGTCAGATCGTCGGTGAACTTGTTCTTGATCGTGGTGAACGTCTGCTGGCCCCTGGGGAAGTACACACCCATGACCCAGCTCTTTCCGTCCTTGGTGGCGACGGCGTCTTTGCCGCCGTCCTTGCCGCCGAGGGGGTGTGAGGGGTCGATGTTCTCGTATCCCTCCGCATCGAGGACGTGCGCCGCGAGGCGCTCTGATGGAGTCTGGCCTTGCGTCCACTCTCGGAGGCGGAACCACGTCTCATCCGTGCGCGTCATCTAAAGGGGCCTTCCGATCTCGAACAACGGTGCAACCGCGAGAGTAGCTACCCTCCGTCGCTCACCCCGGCATACCAGTGCAGCGTTCCGTTGTCCTCGATCGCGGAGGGAAGGCCGACCTTCGATCCGTGTGTGTGCGGCTATGACCGGGTAGACTGACACCCGCTGAGGATGCCGTTGCGGGTCGATCCTTCAAGCGCCAATTCGTGTACCCACCGAACTCGTCGCGCTGATGTTGCCGACGGTTCGGGCGACTTGAAAGGCCCGCAACTCATGAGTGCCACCCCCATCAACACAGACGCCATCTACGCCGCAGCTGAGGCTGCCGTTCGTGGACGTGTCGCCTTGGCCGAAGCCATCGTCACCGCCCAGCAAGCAGTCGGCACCGCCGAGGAGAACGCCGCCAAGCAACGAGCCGAAGCCGACGCCGCGATCAAAGCCGCCGAAGCCACCAAACGCGCAGCAACGAAATCGGTCGAGGCCAGCAAGAAGGCCGTTCACGCCGCCATGAAAGAAGCGCTGACGGGCGGGTGGACTGCAGCCGAACTCCGCGACATCGGCCTCACCGTGCCGACGTCGGTCATCGCAGCTGCCTCCGGAGGTAAGTCGTCGGAGTCACGCAAACGCGGTACGGGCTCCACGACGAAGCGCCCGCGGATCAGCCTGAACGCGAGCGAAGATGCGTCTTCGACCAACACCGGTGAGCGAAGCTCCACCGGGCCGGCGGCGACGGCCGTTCCGCCGGAACATCAGACGCAGAACGAACACGTCCACGCTGACAACGCTCCCGACGTACAGTCACTGGCGCACACCGGATAGCGCGGGAGACGGGTCGATGAGATCCTCGACAGCGGGCCGTGTTCGCGGCGAGAAGTCGTTGGCGCACAGCGGCCGTCGTGTTCACGACAGGCCGACCGGCCGGGAACCGTTAGGTGGGTGGGGAGTCGGTGCCGAAACCGTTAGCAGTAGGCGATGCCGACGAGCGAGCTCGGTTTCGCAGCTACGTGGTGCACGGGCCGCATCGGTCCTCGTGTGCGATCTGGATCGGGGCCATTGCCGACGACGGGTACGGCAGATTCTGGGTCTCCCGCGGTGGACAACCGCGGGTGGTTCGCCCGCATCGCTACGCATTGGCGATCGCGCTCGGTGGGGCGATCGACGAGTCGGTGAACGCATTGCACATGTGCGACAACCCGATCTGTGTACGAGTGACGCTGGACGAGGCGCAGCAACAGCCTCTTCACGTGGTCGACGGGAACCAGTCGCAGAATCTGCGCGACATGGCCGCGAAAGGTCGCGGCGGTGGACGTCGCCAACCGGGGCTTTGGTACGGGCCGGATCGAGCCGCACGTGCTGCGCGCTCGCGCCGGTTGCGTGCGGCGGTACGCCAGGGTTGGGACGACGCAGCGGTGCAGGCAGCTCTATTGGAGAGCGGTACTCCCACGCTGTTCTGACACTGTGGCCGGGCGAGAAGTCACAGCGGGCTGCTGAACGCACTGGCCACGACGGCAACTGCCATCGCGAACAGGATGCCGGCCACCACGGCCACGATTCGGAAGCCCATTCCGAACACCATGCCCGTTGCGCGTACCGGCGCGAATCGCCAGCCGCCGTCGTCGGTGACGCCGGCGCGCAAAACCGCAACGACGATGACGATGCCGGCCACTATCGCGATCACCACGATCATCACCTCGCTTCTCGTTCTGGGGGGTCACCCCGTGTGGCGGCCAGTAGACACCAGGCCACCGACAAGTTCCGCCGCGCTCGGTTGCAGCCGGCGTGTCGACGCCGGCTGAACCAACACACTTCCGCACTTCTCCGCGCGTGCCGTCTCCGGGAGAACACGCGCGCACGACGAAAAAGGATCACTCCTCATGACTTCTGCACGAAATCGTCCTACCCACTCCGAATTGATCACCGTCGAGGTCGCGACCCTCGATCAACACAACGATCCCGGCCATGTGTTCGCGCGCG
The DNA here is from genome assembly GCF_001894785.1 of Rhodococcoides fascians NBRC 12155 = LMG 3623. Classification (GTDB taxonomy): domain Bacteria; phylum Actinomycetota; class Actinomycetes; order Mycobacteriales; family Mycobacteriaceae; genus Rhodococcoides; species Rhodococcoides fascians. Next base: position 69,211 of record NZ_BCWW01000013.1, on the reverse strand, counting down.
CCGAGTTTCAGTCGCGGACAGCGGCGTCGTCCTTCGCGGTCAGTCAGGCCGCGATGCTGTCCGCCGGCCGGGAGGTCGACCGTATCGCCGCCGCGGTCAATGTTCGGTCGAGCGACGGCGCACACACCGAGCTCCCGTTCACCGGGACTCCCAACGAATTGGCGGTGGTGCTCAGTAGCGAACCCGGGTACGCAGCGGGTGTGCGCAAGGCGCAAGTGCCGGCCCCGCCCGCAGTGGCCGAAGTGATCGCTCGATTCGCCGACTCCGCACCCTCGCGGATCGACGCTCCCCCTACCGCGCCGGACGTGAGCGAGGTCCGAGTGCAGTCGACCCGTCCGGGGCCGATTCCCGATTCGCGCACGGTGGTCGGGGTGTATTCGACAGCGGATGCGAAGCGCATTGCTTCCGCGATCGCCGAGCGGGTCGGCGGTTCGGTCACCGCGGATCCCGAGAGCCAGAAACTGACCGTGAGCCATGCGGCACCGATCACGGTGCACGAGCGTGAGGCGGTCGAGCGGCGTCATCGCATCGCCTCTCTTCGGGCGAACATCGCCACTCTCGATACCGTGCGTGATCGCGACCATGTCGCCGCGCTCAGTGGCGAGCTGGGCGATCTGCAGAAGCGAACGCAGTCGTTCGAGCCACGCGCGGACATCGCGCCGATAGACGACCCCGCGGCGCAGGGTCAGTCAAACGTGTCAGTTGCCGGCCAGCCCTCGACGCCGTCGATGGCGACGCCCTCCTTGCGGGCTGTGCTCAATCGCCGACCGAGTCACCCACGTGAAGCGACGCCACCGGTGCAATCCCCGCAGCCGCGCGTTGCACACGATCTCGGACGCTGACCGATGATGGACCTGTTGACGACAGCCCTACGCTGGGTGTTCTTACTACTGGTTGTGGTCGCGTTTCTCGCGTGGGCTGCTGGATTGCTACGCAAGGTGTTCGTGGCCGAGGCCTATTGGGAGGACCGCACCAACAGACGCCTGGCGACGATCGCATGTGGGTGCCTCGTCGGTGCCATCGTCACCTCCCTGCCCCTCACCCCCGGACTACCCCTCTGACCTGTCTCACCTCACCGAAGGACACACACCATGAGTTCACCCGAATCCTCCACCACCGCGCTGTCGGAGATCGACAGTCTGGAGCTGGCGATCCTCACTGAACTGTGTTCCCCCGAAGCGGTGGACGCGTTCGAGATGATGCACGCCAACGTCCGCCCGACCAACGCGGCGCGGTTCGCCGACTTGCTCTCGATCATTAACGGACTGTCAGATCCGAACTTCACGGTCGACGCCCCGCTGAACCTTCTCGGGTTGGTTCCGGCAACAGTCATTCGTGTGAATGAGCTGGACGAGGGTCCGGACCCCCGACCAGATGGGACGGGTTGGGCCCCGCCCGGTGTGGGCGGAGCCGTCCGGCCTAGAGCTTGAGAGGTTCGATAGCTTCGTCGGTGCGGTGCTTGCCGAGTAGGCATTCCCAGGTGCGGGTGTCGAGCTGCTCGGCTGTGACCCACTGCCCGCACATCGTGGCGTGGTGCACGTCCGCGTGCAGTCCGCCCAGGTTGTGGGTGGCGCTCGTTGCGCCGCGATTCAGGGCAGCGGAGGCGATGGCGGAGAGCCGATCTGGAAGCATGGCGAGATCCTTTCGAGGTTCGGATGAGACGTAGCGATCGGACATGACGAGGGTGGACTGTCAAACCACGTCTTGGGAGCCTGCGACCGTGGTTTTACTGGACGGGGGTCCCCGGCGTGTCAGACTCGGCGTCCTCGTACGACCCCCTTTGGTGACCCATATGGGGCAACGCCGGAGGCTGCGAGGTAGCGCAGTGGGACGCCCACTCCCCGGCATGACCGCACCTGACCCGGCCTTTCAGTTGTGGCGGCGGTCTTCCTCGAGGCCACGGAGACGATCGAGTTCGGCGCGCTGCAACGAGATCTCTTCGCGCAGATCGGCGGCGATCGTCTTCTGTTCGTCGATGCGTTCGGTGTAGTCGCGGCGCAGCTCGGCTTCACGTTTGGTGGCGTCGGTGCGCTGCTGGGTGAGTGTTGCTGCGCTGGTGCGGTTGTCATCCTGGCGTGCGGTGCGTTCGGCGGCGAGATCGGCACGCAACCTTTTCGCTTCGGCGCGCAGCTCGACCAGCTCGTCCTCGCGGCGGCGATCCTTCTCGTCGTAGCGGTCGATCGATTCGCGGTGACTGGTGTTGAGCGAGGCCACAATGGTGTCGTGAGTGTCCTGCAGGGCACTGATTTCGGCGCGTTGGCGTGCGTCGAGCTCGTCGAGTTCGGCGCGGTGCGCGGCCTTCTGCTCCTCGACCTGGATGCGGGCCTGCTCGGCGGCGTTTTCTGCTGCATCGGTCTGCTCCCATGCGTCGGCGGCGTCGGCGCGGAGCTCGTCGTTTTCGGCGTCGAGGGCGTCGGCGCGGACGGTCGCGGCGTGCGCGGCTGCTTCGGCGGCGGCAGCACGTTCTTCGGCGGCGGAGACGGTGCGGGCGGTTTCGGCGCGCATCAGCTCGAGACGCTGATCGAGAGCTTTGGGGTCCGAGACGGTGCCGATCGCAGTCTGGACTCGTTGGACAAGGTCATCGAGCTGCCCGAACTGTGCGTGCAGTGCCGGCAGAACGGCAGCGAGGGACGCAACGGCGAGTTCCGGGGTCGCGGTGTCGGCCTCGTCGACGCCGACGGACTCAGCCGCGGTGCCTGCTTTCTGCGCGGCTTTGGCGCGGTGCGCGCGCACCCGATCGGCGGGGGTGGCGTGGATGCGGGGTCGGCCTGGCTTGCGGGGCGGCTCAGCTGCGGTCATGACTGAACTCTACCATTTCGTTTCATATCGTTACGTTTCATTTCATTACGTTGCGGTAACGAAATTGGAAACAAAAAGAGGTCCTGGTGCTCAGTGGGTGCACCGGAAAGACCCGCCCGGGATGTCTACTCCCGGCTGCCCTGCGCACCATCGGCAGGTGGTGTCGTGCTCGATGCGTCCGAGCACTCCTCGGCTTCCTCGATGAGGATGGGCAGCTCTGCTGCGCTGGCGAGCGCGAGCGCTTCGGTGGCCCAGCGGGCCGCGCGCGGATCTTCGGCGGGGAGCTGAGCGGCTGTGCCGATGAGATCGGTGATGATCTGGTGATCGTTGAGCAGTTCGTTGTTGTTCATGACTGGACACCTTCCAAAGGTTCGGATGAGACGTCCTGGACTGACAGGCTGAGTGCTTCTATCAACTTCGCAACACGTAACTGCAGAAACGTTCGCGGGAAAGGCGCGTTGGCGCGCGTATGCAAGGTCGCACGCATCGGCCCCCGGTCAGACGCCAACGTGGGATAGTAGGTGCCATGCCTGTTTCTGAGCTCATTCGTCTCGGTACTGCACGGCCGATAATCCGTTGGGGTGCTCCAGTTCTGCACACTCCAGCCCGTCCGATAACCGATTTCGGCTCGGGGCTTCAGGGATTACTAGCCGATATGTTCGCGACCAACGCTGCTGCTGATGGTGCCGGTCTTGCAGCCCAGCAGATCGGGGTCGATCTGGCGGTATTCATATACGACTGCAATGACGAAACGGGGCGACGGCAGACGGGTGTTGTCTGCAACCCAATCGTCGAACTACCGGAGGGAAATAGTCGGCGGCTCATCGAGTTCGGGGAAGGATGTCTATCACTGCCCGGTGCGTATAGCGATCTCGCCAGGCCCGAATTCTCCACCTGCCGCGGCCAGGACCAGTACGGTGATCCGCTTCAGCTGATCGCCGGTGGCACTCTCGGACGCTGCTTTCAGCATGAGACCGACCACATCAACGGCACAGTATTCGGCGACAGACTTTCGACACGTAGACGCAAGCAGCTCTATCGCGACCACGAGGCGGTTTCCACTCACTACGCAGTGAACTGGCCAGCAACATAACCTGCTGCACCGCAATTATACCGCCCTGAATTTGGGAAGCTGATTTCTCGGTCAACTGCGCCGCATCCAATCCGACTGCACTGGCGCTAGCGGAGCGCCCGCGACGTCGCGCCCGCGCGCCGGACCTCACCCAACTGTCGAAAACTTTCGGCGGTGACGCTTCGCTGTTCCGAAACCGAGGGCTATCGGCTGCTGGTCGTTGTCACCGCGGACACGTAGAACTTGCCCTCGATGTGAAGGATCGAGTGGGAGATCGAGACGACTTCTTGCCCTGATCTTTCGCAGTTGATCGTCGCGAAGGTTGCGGTGTGGTTGGACAGAACTGCGTGCAACTCGGAGAGGGTCTCGAACGGCCCCAGTTCGAGTGTGTACACGTCGTAGCTTGCGATATCCGCCATGGAGGCGACAGTAGCGGCCGTCAGGCTGCGACCATGTCCTGTGCTCGCTGCGGCGGGAACGACAACAGACGAGCCTGTTTGTCCGCACCTGGAGGCGGTGTCAGTTTGGGGCCGAAGGTGGTCGGGGAACGAATCACGATCAAGCGCGCGAGGGAGAACGACCGCGCAGCAAGATCGGGTTCCATGCGAACGTCTATGCCGACTGCGGACCCGATGTCCCAGGCACCCAGCGAACAATCTCCCTGCAACCGTTGGTTGTCGTGTCAGGACCTTGTCTCGCTTCTTGGGTGTCAGATTGCTCGCCCAAGGCTAAGGCGGTCACGCAGAACCAACTCGTCATTATCGCAGCAGCCCAATAGATTTCGCTCTGCGGGCGAACTGCAGAACGCCACCTAACGATATTCACGTCCGCGTGCCACCCCAAGGACAAAGGAGAACCCTCCTGGAGTCGTCCACCATCGAGGGAAACTCCGGCTGAAGAGCATCAGACTTGATATCTGACGAACCCTCGCGTACTGTCGGTCTCAATCCCAACGCACCGACCGTATCGTGTAGCGTTCAGGGTAACAAATCGTCCTTCACGACGTAACGCTGGCACAAGCTCGAATGTTCACCAGCAAAGATCAATGTCCGACATCGCGGATTGTCTCCGATTCTCTTCTCGCCAATATACGTCTAGATAATCAGGCGCAAAAACCGCGATCTCGCAAAGTTCACATCTTCCGAACTATCCTTATTCACTGGAACAAGACTGGAATCGAAAGGATTTTCTTATGACGAACACGGACATTATAATAATGTCGAGTTCCGACTCGGGTGCCGACTGGCCGCCCAAGGACTTGTCATCAATGAAGCTTCCAGAATTGAAGTCGGTTGCGTCAGATATGGGCGTTAAAGGCGTATCAGGCATGCGGAAACCTGAATTAGTACAATTGATTTCCGATCTGATGAATGCGAATACCTCTGAGTTTGTTGATAGAGCCGACGCGACGACAGCGCTAAAGGTCTCGCAATCAACAACTAAATCGACAGAAGAGATTGCAGAGCCAAACGGGAGTCAGCCACGGTCAAACAATCCTCAGCCCGAACCCGATGCGGATGACACACCAGACGACCGGACTACGGGACGGAACGGTGACGGAAAGAACAACCGACGAAATCGTAACGGCGCACGCAGTGATGGTCGCGGAAGAGGACGCAACCGACGACGACCACGCGAAATCGATCAACAACAGGACAGCGATCCACAGGACAATCGATACTCCAATGATGATGCTGTTTTGCAGCCCGTCGCGGGTATCCTCGATGTCCTTGACAACTACGCCTTTTTGCGCACGTCCAGTTATATGTCGGGCCCGGACGACGTCTACGTCGCTATGAACATGGTTCGCAAGAACGGTCTTCGCCGGGGTGATGCGATTACTGGGAAGGTTCGGATTGTTCATGAGACCGAACAACGAAACCAGCGGCAGAAGTTTAATTCGTTAGTTGAGCTGGACACCGTAAATGGAGGTGGCGTCGAAGCCGCCAAACGCCGTCCTGAATTCGGCCGACTAACGCCACTCTATCCGAATGAAAGACTGCGTCTCGAGACAACGTCCGATCGCTTGACCACGCGAGTAATCGATCTGATCATGCCGATCGGGAAAGGCCAACGTGCACTGATCCAGTCTCCTCCAAAAGCGGGTAAAACAACGGTTCTGCAGGACATAGCTAATGCAATCTCTACCAACAACCCCGAGTGCTATTTGATGGTTGTGCTGATCGACGAACGGCCTGAAGAAGTCACCGATATGCAGAGATCGGTGAAAGGAGAGATTATTTCGTCAACCTTCGACCGGCCGCCTTCCGACCATGTGTTGGTCGCTGAGCTCGCTATCGAACGCGCAAAACGGTTGGTCGAAGATGGTAAGGATGTCGTTGTGCTGCTAGATTCGATTACCAGACTGGGCCGTGCCTACAATAATGCGTCGTCAGGCTCGGGCCGAATCTTGTCCGGTGGAATCGACTCAGCAGCGCTATACCCACCGAAGCGATTCCTCGGTGCCGCCCGGAACATCGAGAATGGCGGGTCACTTACCATCGTTGCAACATGCCTGGTAGAGACTGGCTCGACCGGCGACACGGTGATATTCGAGGAATTCAAGGGCACCAGCAATGCAGAACTGAAACTGGACCGGAAAATCGCCGAACGCCGCGTTTTTCCTGCCGTCGACGTCTCCCCATCTAGTACCCGAAAAGATGAGCTGATCCTAGCCCCGGACGAAGCGCCAATAGTATACAAGTTGCGACACGTCCTTAGCGGGCTCGATTCCCAGCAAGCAATTGACCTGTTGATTGGACAGTTGAAGAAGACCCGTAACAACGCTGAATTTTTGATGCAAGTACTGAAACAATAGATTCTAGAACGGCCTAAATCCCAGATTGTCAGTCGTCCTGCACCTCGGATTCTAGGTGTCAGTTTCAGAATACGGCTGCACTGTTTCAGAAGTGGACTGCACTACTCACCTCTCGCGACAGCCAGAGCGTCTCGCTCGTCCCGCGCGAGGGTGAGGTTGTTGTAGAGGGCGGATCGTTTCAATCCGGTGTTCTTGCAGAGCGTTTCGATCTTGAACTGCCGTGTCTCATACACCTGAAGTAGGTATGCGCGCTCTTCTGGTGTGAGTGTGTGGGGCCGTCCTTTTATCTTGCCGGCCGCGGCGGCTGCGGCGATGGCGTCGCGGGTGCGGGCTCGGATGAGGTCGGATTCGAATTCGGCCATCAGACCGAGCATTCCGATGAACATCTTGCCCATGGGGTCCGACGGGTCGTAGACCTTCCCGTCGATCGACAATGCCACTCCCCTGGCGACCAGTCGGTTCACGGTTTCGTGGAGGTCGCCGGCCGATCGGGAGAGTCGGTCGAGTTTGCTGACGCAGAATTCGTCACCTTCGCGGCTGGCGTTGATGGCGTTTGTCAGTTTCAGAAGACGAGTGCACGAGTTCAGAAGTGCGCTGCACTTGACACCTCTCAAGTAATCTAGCGAAAACGCTAGATTGCTCCTTTGGTGCTTTGACTGCCCGATCGTCCGAACCTAGGCGCTCACTTATGACTACGTGTCTTTAACCATCGTTTTAGACACATCGAGCTATTGACACAGGGTCGACGAGCAATGTATGTGTCAAAACTCATGTCCAAAACCTGCCGAACGCAATGTGTCTATATGACGAGTTCTGACACACTTGATCGTTGTGGGTGAACTTTTGGGGTACGCGAGGGTGTCGACGACCGAGCAGAGCGCCGATGCGCAGAGGGACGCTCTCAGCGCTGCGGGGTGTTCGCGAGTGTGGGTGGAGACGGCGAGCGGCGCGACGACGTCACGGCCGGAGTTGTCGGACCTGTTCTCGCATCTGCGGTCCGGGGACACTCTGGTGGTGTGGCGGCTCGACCGTCTCGGGCGATCACTCCCCCACCTTCTACAGACGGTCGAAGATCTCGACTCCGATGGTGTGGGGTTTCGGTCGCTGACGGAGTCGATCGACACAACCACCTCGGGCGGCAAGTTGATCTACTCGATTTTCGGTGCCCTGGCGGAGTTCGAGCGCAACCTCATCCGCGAGCGCACGCAGCTCGGGCTGGCGGCCGCGCGGGCGCAGGGCCGAACGGGTGGCCGACCGCGATCGATGTCGGAGGCGAAGATCAAGCAGGCCCGGCGAATGCGTGCCGGCGGCATGTCACTGGCCGATATCCGAGACGTCGTGGGCGTATCCCGATCGACGCTATACCGGTACCTGAAATAGCGCGCGTAGCAACGGGAACCCCCAAACCGTGTCCCGAATTGCCAAGGTGACAGGGATGTCGGACTCAGTCACGTAGACCAACAAAGTAGTTGCTAGCCTCCCCTGGTTGCCAACGATCCGGGTCTCAGGGATAGGCCATTCCTTCTGCGGCGAACAGGGCCTCGATAAGGTTCTGGTTGGTCGCTGCGGCAATCCGCGCCTCAATTCCGGCTGCTGTGAGGTCCAACGCTCGTAGCGCCCCACTCACCTCGGCGACGGCGAGACAGCGGCGGACTCGATCTGGATGTTCATGGGCATAACGCGCGAGCGTCGACCACTTCGACGAAGTATCAGCGAGATCAAACCTGTGCGGATCGACGATGTCCATGACGTACTCTCCATCACCGTCGTCGTGCCAGAACAGGAAATCGGGGTGCATCAGTTGGTGCTTGTCCCCGAATTCATAAGGAACTGCGAGCGCGTGCCGACCTGACGAGGGGTTGCGATACCACCCGACGAGAGTCTCGACTGCTAGTTCGGCATCGAGCACCTCCGCTTCCCACGACGACCGGGACGTGTCGACAGGAAAGCGGCCGGCGTGGGGCTTGCCGTCTGGGATGACGAAAAGGTGCGCCGGGTATGTTTCGATGGACTCGACGGTGTTACCACGAATCTTCTCTGTAGCGGCCGGATAAGTATCGCGCGTCTCGACGGTGGTGGGGAGCATCGGTTCCGAGCCGAGGTGCCAGAGCGGTTCTGTCTGGTCGCGGATATGGCGGGGTTTGGCAGATACCTTCGCAGCGTGTTGATTTCGCCAGTCGGTGATCAGAAGCGTCGCCTGGTTCTCCACGACGGATGCGAATCCAAGATCGGCCATCGCAACCAGACGCGCGGATGCATCGATTTCGTCCTCGCCGCGGTCGCAGAGCTCGTTGAAATACCAGTTGGCGGATCCGTCCGGGAGCAAACGCTTGGCTCGCTGGAAGTAACCTTCAAGGTCGCGTTCATTAGTTGGGGTGTCGGTTTTACCGACACTCTGCATGATTGATTCTCCGTAGGAGACCATCGTCGTACTGATGGACAGCGACATGATGTCGTCGACCTTGGCGTCGATCTCGCTGCTTCGCTGACTGTCGGCCGCGTGCATCTGATCGACGATCCATCGCTTGGCCTTGGCCGAGCCTTGATCGATCAGACCATGCTCCGTGAGCGTTGCGGCCAGTCGCATCAACTGCCCGGTGCGGGAACCGAACGATGTCCTCTGTCTGGTGTACGAGGGAAGCGTGTCCAGCAGGTCGAACAACGCCGGGGGAACAGCTGTCGATCTCCCGCATAGGACGGGGGCGATGACGATGTCGATCTCGACAGTCTCGTCTTCGGTCAGCGCGTTCACTACTCGCGCCACGTGCTCGGTTCGGAACCCTGGCAGGTAGGCCGCCACCTCCCCCAGTCGCTCGTCGCCCCCCTCGATGCGCTTGGCCAGCGGTGTTCGGACCAGTCGGCCGATGAGCTGGGCGATCTCGGTGTAGCTGTCCTTGTTCTGGAACGAAATCATCACTTCTGCTCGCGGGCAGTCCCAGCCGGTGGTCAACGCCGATTTGAACAGCACCACGCGTGCCTGGTCGTCGCCGGAGATCGCCTCGGGAGGAAGGTAACGAATCGTCTTGTCACCAACCTTGTACTGGGCGTGATCGCCGAAGGCGTGAGCAATCGCGTAGTCGGAGAGCTTCGGCCATGTCGATTCCATTACTGCGAGGATTTCGGCGAGCCTTGCTTCTTCCTTCGCCGGCGAAAGCCCTTGTTCGACTTGAACGACCAGAAGCGGCTCGACGAGCCGGTCGCCGGTGGCTTCGTGGTGGCTTCGCCAGGATGCATCGGAAGACCTCAGATCCTCCACGGCGAGGGCGAGCATCGTGTTGTCAGCCGACTGCGACTCCCCCAGGCTTCGCAGCAGGATGCGGTCTTTGAGAAGACCAGACTCACGGACGTCGCCGGCTTTGACTTCGACCAAGCGCGGTGTCCGATTTGCGGCGTTCATAGCGGCGAGGAAGCGATCGGGGGTGGCTGAGATGCCCAGTACGACTGGAGCGGGCGGTTGGTTGGTGCCGATGTTCGTGGTGCCACCGTCGACAATGGTTCCGGCGATCGACTTGCGGTCGGTGTTCTTGGTGCCGGAGCCGCGGTGCGCTTCGTCCCAGATGACAAGGAAGTCCTCGCCACGTTCGCGGACGGTGTTGGCGATCATGTCCCATGCGCCGTGGGTTCGTTTGTCGTTAGGAGTGCCGTCGGCGCGCACAGCGTGCAACGTCGAGTTCTTCTGCATTGCCTGGATGTGGACAAAGTAGATATGACCTTGTTGCAGGGTGCGGTGGTCGTCCTCAGCGATGAAGCGGATGCGGTTGATGTCGATCGCGCCTCCCGATGCCTGGGTGATTTTTGCGATGGTCTGGGCGTTGAGTGCTCGGTCGTCAGTGATCCACAAGACCGTCATGTTGGGGTTGGCAGCCCTGATCGACGTGCCTTTGTAGATCCCCTCAAGCACCGCCGTGGCGATGACGGTCTTACCGGCACCGGTGGGAGCGGTCAGGCCCACCGCAGTGCGTTCACCATCGTCGAGGTATCCGGCACGGGCTTTGGCGAGGTTGGCGAGCACGGATTCGACCGCCGAGCTCTGGTAGGGCTCCAGAGTAAATTTCACCGCGCGCCACCAGCGATGTTGATGGTGTAGTTCGACAGGTAATCCTCATAGAGTTGCACGGTGTTGACGCCAACCGGGAGGCGCTCGACGGCTCGCTGGTACTCGGCTTCGGAGTCTGTAATGACAAACACAACCGTAGGCGAAGCCCCAGTCACAGACTCGCTGGCGATTGCCCGAGCGAACTCCACCAGCACGTCGACGTCGAACAACACGCCGTAGCTGCCAGTCAGCGCCCAACCCTTGTCGGGGATTCGATCAATCCGGGGGCCGCGTGCGCCGGCTTCGAGCCACATCAGAGGAGCGACGGCCTCAAACTCACGGCCCCTGCGAACCATGCCTGGATCGAGGTAGGTCAGGTCGAACATCTCCACGTTCGCAGGCAGTCCCTGCGAATAAATGGTGCCATCTGGGCGGTGACCGGAAACAACGGTCGAGATACGAGGCCTGCAAACGTGCTCGAAGACGCCTTTCGACTCCCACTCATCATCGCCTGGATGAAGACCAGCCTTGCGTAGTTTCTTCGCTTCGGTGGCCCCGATCTCGTTGTTGGTCACCAAGATCGCCTGTCGGGTTCCGTTGTCCTGCCTATTCAATTCCATGACAGCATCACAGGTTGTTCCCGAGCCGCCGAAGAAATCCAGCACAATAGCATCAGCGGGTGCAACGAGACCGATCCATCGCATGAGGACATCGCGATCCTTCGGGTTCGGAAATCGCAGGTCTCCAATAATGTTCCGAAACTGGGTATTCGACGCCTTGCGGTCCTGCGTAAACACAGACAAGGCAACCTGCTCATCCATTTCGTCCAAAAACGTTATCTTGCGGGGAATTGTCGACTCGTCGTCTCCGAACCAGACGCGCCCTTCAGCAATTTCTCTCTCCATGCGCGCTGGGTCCTTGTACAGCCAGCCTCTGGAGGGAGACTTCACCGGCTTACCGGTCACAGGATGTTTGACCTGGTAGGTTCCACCGCCACCGCCAGGCCATGTGATGTCCTGGTAAGTGTTGATGGGGCGTCCTGTTGCCGGGTCGAGTAGGTCGTAACGCGCTACCGAATCGGTGATTTCCCCGCCTGTTTTCTTGGCACGAAGCCAACGCTTCCATTCGGTGTTGGCGTTGTCGATGTCGGCACTGCTGGCCTCCCAGATGCTTTGAGCCTTCTGCAGGGCAGCGTGAACGCCTACCTTCTCCTCGCGCCACCGCGTCCCAGCAGCGCTCAACGCTTCCAAGTCGCGGGCGTAGAAGAACATGTAGTCGGCCCCGTTGGAGATATATCGGGAATCGTTCTTACGACCGCCCTGCCATACGACGTTCGAAATGAAATTTGCACTTCCGAATACTTGGTCGAGCAGCATGCGTAGTCGGTGGTGCTCCTCGTCACCTATTGCCACGATGATGACCCCGGTCGACTTGAGGAGGTCTCGGGCGATCAGCAGACGCCGTTCCATGAACGACAACCATTTCGAGGATTTGGCCCGATCATTCTGGTCGACGTAACGGTCGTTGTAGATCCAGCCATCATTCCCCGTGTTGTAGGGAGGGTCGATGTAGATCAGGTCGACTTTGTTGCGGTGAGTCGACCGCAAGGCCTGGAGGGCGTGGAAATTTTCGCCGTTGATGACGATGTGCCACGGCGCGTCTGATGGCCCGTTTTCGATCCGTTCGACAGTACGGAGTCCTGGATAGATTGGCTCGTCGAATTCTCGGACAACGACAAGGTCGGCAACGTGGCGCGTACCTCCGTCTCCACTGAGGACTGCTCTCTCACGGGTTCGGTCGGTGAAGTGGTCGACGAGCCAGGTTTCGGGGGACGTTTCGTCGCGTAGTGCGACACGGATCCCTTTTCGGACGGGGTGGTCGGGAAGGCGAACGGACTCGGGCAGATGGCGGTCGAAAACAAGGCCGAAGCGGCGGGACCCGCGGAGAAGTTCGACCTCGGAGGAAAGCCGGGTTCGAAGGGTGTCGTCATCAATGCGGGCGATGAGCTGGTCGAGGACGTTGGATTCGTCAGACATGGCACTTCTTGGCGGCGCCGCCTGCGGGGGTCTGGTCCATTGCCGGAGCTTATCGCCGGGTCTCCTGTTAATCGTCCACCAGGTCAACTCTGTGCGAACCTATCGTGTTCACCGTGAGGTGGCGACGAACGCTGACCGCCGTCGGGGTGCGCCATCGTCGCTCGAAGTGTCGAATATGACCGAGGACTTCGGCCTACCGACCGAACAAGCCTGAGCGAAGCCTTAGGGGACGTGCGCGGTCCCTACTGGGCGCGCCGGTGAAGGTGTGGGATGTCAGCTCGATAGGTCGGCGTCGCGACGGATCCGGTGCACGCTGTCAACCACCCGGCGCGGTGGGGGTGTCCCAAATGGCCGCGTATATCTCGGCTACCAATGGCCACACCTGGCGAAGACCGTCCTCGACGGAGCCGACGACCTGGGCGAGGTCGCCGAAGATCACGAACTCGTGGGGAATCACACGGCCAGCCGAGTCTCGGCGCCCGAGAGGATCCTCGATGCGAAGCGCAACACGCCCATCTCGGCGGTGCCACGCAGTCAGCGCGTCTCCAGCGTCGTCGAACGCGCGTTCGTAGTCCGGGAGTGGGTCGCTGAGTCCGGCGTCGAGAAGAAACCGAAAACCCCAATTACGGCCCCGAGTGGACCAGATGATGTCCGAGGGTCCGGAACTGGTGCTCACTTCGGGTTCCTGATCACCTTGTCGTCGACGCCCTGCTCGAGGTCCAGCTTGAACTGCGTCAGTGTCGCTCGCAGGTAATCGTGCTGAGCGCGGGCCTGCGAATTCATCTCTCTGAGTTTCGGTCCCACCAACCGCGCCGCGTCCGCCAGGATGGGCAGCGCGACGGCGGCGATCTTTTTCGCCTTTCCGCCCTTACCTGGGTTGACCAGTGCCAGAAGCTTTTCGATCGACGCGAATTTCTGACCTGTCAGACCTGCTGCCAGCAACTCTGCGCCGTCGGCGAGCGAGTCGAGCACTTTGCCGGGAATGTCGTGCTTCTCCTGCCATTGCACACGGCGCTGAAGCGGCAGAATCGACGCCACCGGGAGTACGAGATCGAGACCGATGCGCCGGGTCATGTCGATATTAAGCGTCTGTGAACCAGTGGACTCGCGCTCGAACTTGGCGGAGGACAGCAGCAGGAAGTCTTCCCCGATGGACAGGGCGGCGGGGGTGTCGATGAGTTCGGCGATAGTCGATCGGAGCTGTTCGATGTCTGCTGCTGCATTGAGAATGATCAGATCGCGGAAAGTGTCGACGTCCCAGTCCGGGAACAGATCCGCTTTCGAGAGCGCCAGGATCCACACCCGAGGGAACTCGACGATGGGCCCGTCCTCGAGCAAGTCGCCCTTGATTCGTAAGAGCCCCTGACGAAAGCTGAACATCAACGACTTCAGGTACAGCTCTTCGTCGCCTCGGTGGTCGAGTAATTTTTGTCCGTCGACCAGCAGGAAGGCGACGTCGGACCGAAGTAGAGAACGGAAGGTGTCGGTGCGGCGCTCGCTCTCCATCGCGCTGCTGGGCTCGGTCTCGAACCATTCGCCTGGATAGTCGTGCCATGCGAGTCGGAGGACGTCGAAGGGCCGCTTCTTGGCGGCGTCGGTGTCTGCGCCTTTGAGTTTGACCGAGAAGTAATGAGTCGTCGCCTTGTACTGGGTTTGTCTCGGTGCCGTCGCGAGATCCCGCATGCGGAGGTAGTTCCTGTAGAGCCGATTCCCTTGGCCGATGTCATCGGCAACGAGGTCCCAGAGATCGTTCGCGTAGCCCCCATCCTGGGTAGGCCCGAAAAACGACGACAGCAAAACAGTCTTGCCCGAACCGCTCTCGCCGAAAACAGCGATGTGTTGCTCTCGAACCCTGGGAAATTTGGCCATGGCAGGGAAGGTACAACACACGGCGTGAGCGCCTCTGCTGCGACAAGAGACCGCAGGTGAAACGTGCACGCAGTGCCGCCACCTTCGGTACCCAGAGCTGCACCTCTCGGCCGTAACCTACCGGTCTCGGGTACATCTACGACTTCGAGAATCGATAGACGCATAATTAGCCACGAAAATTCGTCTGCTTCAATTCCATCATGACCGAACCGGTAGAGATCACAACGACACCACCCACCATTGGTGACACACTCCAAGTGCGACGCCTAGAGGGCGGCACCGCTACCGGGACCGTAGTCGAGGACTTCGCCGACTACTTGCTGACCGTCCCTGCCGCCGGCCGAGACCGGGCCATGCCCCATCGATGGGCCATCGCGTCGGAGGACGGAACGCTGATCTTCGCCGACGACGCCGACATCATCGAGCACCACAAATCCGAACCATCGACGACAGCACCGACAGACGTCAGCGACAAGACCTGACCGGTGGACATCTACTCAATTCTGGTCGCCTCGGCTATCGGGTCCGCGGCCGTACTAAGCATTGCCATACCAGCCCTGTTGGCCATGACGATCATCGACATCACGCGAGCGCTGCGAAACCGCACCAAGGGTTCCCCAGGCCAACACCCGGTGTCAGCACGAAGTGCAGCCAACTTCTGACACTGACAAACGTCATCGACACTACTGATCCTCGCGTTGATCGCCCTCGCTGATGGAAGTCGATTCACGTCGCGATCACCCCATTTCCACACGCCACTGAGTGCATCGCGAACTTCGCTACCGGCCCGACGATGGCGTAGGCGTGTGGTACGCATGGGAGTACTCACGGAGTCGATCACGGACATCGTCGTCCAGGTCTGGGCCACTGGGCAGATTCAAGGCCCACCACAACCGGCGCCGATACTCCGCACCCGAAATCCCGAACGCCACGAAGATGTCTTCGTCATCGGCACCTCCATAGGGTTCCCAGCGCACCGCGAACCCCACAAAAGTCTCTGCCGACCGCTCTTCCGTCATACCGATGATTCTGGTCGACGTATCGACCGTCCGCACATCGGCCGCCCACCCCCACCACAGCCTTGAACACCCCGACCTGTGGTGCCGATTGTGCAGTTCACTTCTGCACTCAGAATGTCAGAAGACAACTGCAATCACGGGTAAAACCCCAGCAAATCGTGCAGCCTACTTCTGAAACTGACAGACTCGGCCCTGGAAGGCCGTTCTCGATCGTCCGTTATGACGATGGTCAAAACGCACACCCAAACCCGCAGGAAGCTGCTGCGCCGCGGGTTTCGGTCACAGCGGGCCCGACGCCTCTTCAGATCGGTCGCTCGGGGGTGATTGGTGAGCGCAACCGAAACTCGCCTCTACGAGGCGAGTCCTGCGAAAGTGGTTTTGCTCGCTCGATGAATGAGTTGGCGATGATGTTTTTGATCGATGCGCCGGCGTAACCGCGGTCGGTAAACTCATCGGCGTCCGCGCGGTGATCACAGCGCCGCGGGGTCTTAATGGGCTCGTTGCTGTGTCACCGTGTCGCCTCCGCATACTCGGGAGCCGCAGTGTCGGAACTTGGGCTGGAAACTAAAGGATCATCCGCCGCGTCGCGTTTGAGGCGATCCTGGTTGCGGTCCGCCGAGTTTCGAGCTTCGGCTTCCGCTGCTTTCGCTGCGGTCACCGCATTCATCAGCGTCGCCCACTTGTCGTAGCGCTTTGACACGGCCGTAGCCGTTACGCCTAAGTGCCTGCTGACGGCGGCGAAGTTGCCTTGAGTGTCTGGATGGTTCTGATACATGTGGGCGGTTAGCCAGACAGCGTCATCAAGGCCACCACGCTCGTCGAAGAGAGTGATGAGCTGGGCTGTCGCTTCGTTGGTCTGCGCGCTCTCGGCCTTAGGCGGCACCTCGACATCGGGGGCGGTGGTGTTGGGTGGGCCCGAGGCGCGGAGCCGAGGCGCGCTGATGACGATGGAGATCATCTCGCTCATCGTCATCACCATGAGGGGGGCAAGCGCTCCGATCGCCCCTGCAACCGAGGCATCGAGATCTGTCACCGTTAACACTGCGTGGTACGCGTTTCCCGCCATGCTGGCCAGGCCGGTAAGGGCAAAGACCGCGATAATGAATCTTCGACCAACGATGGTTCGCCGGTCGGAGTGCTGAGACAGCGCGATTCGGAAGATGCCGGCCGCGAGGATCGGGCCGTCCAGCACTACGGGGATTACCCACGCCAAATCGCGCGCGCCTGCCATAGCTGCCAGGTCATAAAGCGTCACGAAGCTGAGAGCGAAGCTTGATGCTGTGACCGCGAAAGCGACTATAAGCCCGATTACGAGCGCCCACACGATGACAGCAGGGTGTATTTCGACCGAAGGTGCCTCAGAGGGGCTCCCAGGGTCTTCGATGGCGGCTTGCGAGTTACGGTGGTTCATAGGTCACAGCTCCTTGGTTGTCTGTGGCCGATGGCCCCGGTGGTGTGTCAGCACTGCCGGGGCCCTGCAGGTGGTAGTCAGGCCTGGGCGTTTCAGCTCGCCGTCTTACCGCTGCTTCGACGACTTTTGCTTGAAGTGGCCTGGGTAGGTCTCTAGGAGAGCGTGCTCGATGATTTCGCGGATGGTGTCGCCGGTTTCATCCATGACCGAGTCGATGGCTTCTCGGTAGCTCATACCCAAACGCGTCGAGAATTGAATGACTGGTTCGGCCCTCTGACGGCGGGGTCGCCCCACCGGTCGGGGCGGGATCTTCGTTGCCCGTGCGACCTCAGCGGAGTCAACGGCTTCATCGGCGGCGGGACGGGGCCCTCTGCGTGGGATGCTCAGGTCGGGTTCGCTACTCACTGTCGCTACCTTTCACGAATGCGTGAACGCATGCATTAATTAATGATTTTTGAAAATACCTGCTGGTAAGCGGCAAGCACAGGGGAACCCTTGTCGAACTTGCCGTACCACTCCCCTGTCATTCGCGACTGGTCAACGATCGTCCGGTTCGGGATGATGGGGCTGAGCTGAAGTCCTGTTTCATGTAGAAGCTCAAGCGCCTTGGTGGACACCTTCGTCATCACCGTGTCCTTCACAGCTCCGACGACAATCCCTGCTTCGTGGAGGTTGACCGTCGCCCCGATCTTCTCGCGGCTTGCTCGGAACTTTTGGACACTCTCTCGCGCCCCCTCGACCCCGTCGAGTCCGTCTTGATTGGCCGTGGCCGCATAGACAACAAGCGTGGAAGCAGCCAGCGCGTTCTGGGTCAGAAGACCACCCTGCCGGTTTGGGCAGTCGATGACTACGACATTCGAGGAGTGTCCCTCTAATGCCACGGCGAGGCGTAGCTCTGCATGGTCTTCGTAGTCCTTTTCGCGATTCGAGAGGGACCGCGCTGAAGGAAGAATTCGCAGACGTTCGGACCACTCGGTGGGAATTGCCAGGTCATCAGCCCACCCCTCCGGATTCGAGTCCGCAAGGATCGCTCCCACATGCTTCCAGGATTCGTCTGGATAACTGCCGACCCACTTGGTGGCAGCACCTCTAGGGTCCAGATCTATCAAGGTGGTGGAATTTCCAGCCGCCGCCGAAACCATCGCCAGCGATACAGCTGTGGTGGTTTTCGTGACGCCCCCGGCCTCGCTATACACCATGATTACCTTCATGAACTCATGCTAGCACTAACTCACTCACTCACGCGTTCGTTCACTCACTAGTTATCTAACTCACGCGTTCGTTCACTCACTAGTTATCTAACTCACGCGTTCAGTCACTCACTAGATAACTAACTACTTAACGCATGCGTGCATGAGTGCGTGATTGCGTGCGTGCGTGATTGCGTGCGTGAGTGCAAGACCTAAAGACAGAACGCACTAGTTCATGCAAGCATTAATTAATTAATGCTTGCATGAACATCGCAACCACGAAGTTCCTGGTCATTGGGTCGGGGACGCCCAAACCAACTAGAACAACAACCGAGGGCTTGACACGCGAACCCTCCTTTGCACTTCGGCATAACCGGATCCTCGTGCCCCCCCCCCCCCCCGCTCTTCCGCCACTACGGCCAACCGCACTGAACTCCGCGGCGCGTTTGAATGGGTCATTTACACGCCCGCCTCACCGTCAGAGTTCTCGTTGCTTGCTGCGAGGCCGGCGATCATGTCCGTGGCCTCTGCTTCTGATGGCCAGTCTTCGGGGCCGGCGACAACGGGGAACAGATCTTCGAGGCGGGAATTGAACAGACTCGTTTTGAGCAACTCGACAGCCCGATTGATCACGGTTTCTTCGATGTGGTCGACGTGCACTGCCAGCCAGCCTCGTATCCCATCCGGGCCATTAGTCGCGGGGCCGAAGAGGCCTGTGAGCGCTTCGGGTCTGTACCCGTTCTCACTGACCAGTTGCACGGCTGTTAGCCAATCGTCGCTCGGCTCAGACACCCACACTTTGTGGTCGTACCGCATGTCCGCCTCGCTTGTTCGGCGGAAGCGCTCGTCGATAGGCAGATCCTTGGCGTCGTCAGGAGTGCGCAAGCTCCAGCTCGTAGCTTCTCCGCGTGCGATTTCTTCTTCCGTAGCGTCTCGGTAATAGCCCATAGGCAGATGGTATCGAGAGGCTCGCTATATCGAATCTCGTTGTATGCGCCCTGGTGAGACGCCTCAAATGCGTCGGAGATCTACCTCCGACGTACGGCGTTCACCCTGCCACGATCACGGCACCTAGTTGGTCGCTAACAAGCTCGATCGCTTCCAGTTCCGGGTCTCTTCTGGGTGGGCCCGCTGACATCCTGGCTGCCCAGAGCTCCTCGACGTCGTCGCCGAGTGGGGGAGCGGGATACATCGCTGGCAACCAGCTGCTTTTTGCGCCCACGTTGGCAGTGAGCCCCGTTTGCGGCTCGAAACGTCGCTCAAGCCAGACCTGCCACAGAAGCCTTTCAGCTCGGTGACGAACGATACGGTCGGCCGCGATGGTTCCTAGTCCGTGAGCGGCCGCTACGTCGTCCAGCGTGCGGCGTCCTAGGGTCAGCTTTGCGCTATCCCGTTCGATGAGCCCGGCGGTCATCAGATCCGCGAGGATTGCGTACCCGTTGGAGGGCCTGAGCTTGGCGGCAGCGAATGTGTCGTCGACGTTGGTGGCGAGCCCGGCCTCGACCAGCTCGTACAGTGCTCGGCCGCGAAGGCCCAACACACTCCAGGCCGGGTGTATCGGTTCAACCCGTGCTCGGTCGATATCCGACCGTCTAGGCCCGTTCGTCGTCGCTGCTGTGGTCAAGGCGTAGCGATCCGCCTCTCGACCTGCACCGCGTGCAACCAGCAGCAGGGGAGAGCCTGGGGTCTCTCGGAGCAATCTGAGCGCACTCCACACGGTCGATTCCGACATCAGTCCCGCTGCGTGCGAGAGGCTTCGACCGCCAACTGCGACTACCGGCACTCCCTCGACCAGTTCGCCGGCCAAAGCGGACGTGTATGCGAGAGCCTGGACTACTGCGAGTAAGACCGGTCGTTGGCGGGTACCGAGAAATTCTGCGTCGATCCACAGCTTCGCGTGCGCAAGCCACTGTCTACGAACTCGATCTTTCAGGAAGGAACCATCCCCCCCTGTGTATCTGTTCTTGTGCGTGAGTTCGTGGAGTGGCCGCACGATCGTCGCCGCCCAGCTCAGGGCTTTGTCCACGTCTCGTTGCAATGCTGCGACCGAATGGGTTCCGTACTTGTCGATGTAGGCGCGACGTAGCCCGGCCCACTTCGTGGTGGCGATCGCTTTCTCGATGTCCGCAGCGCTGGCACCACGAAGGACTGCGTGGCTGATGACGGACTGGCGTGCTTCCGACGGGGATTCCCAGAGGGCTTTGTGGGCTCTGGTGAACTTGCCGGTGGCCGCGTACGTCGCGACGGCCTCTGGCACGGGCGTGTTGCGGTGGAAACGCGGGTCCAGGCGTCGATCGCGTCCGACACCGACGAGGCGCTCGTCCTGGGTCAGGGAGGCGGCGACAGCCGCAGTGGGAGTTCGATGTCGAGGAGTGGTTGCACCGCCCAGCAGAGCGATCAGTCGTGCGACGACGCCGCGATCGGACCGAACGGTGAAGGCGTCGATCGCGGCGTCGAGAGTGCCGTCGAGGAGTCGGTAGCCACCCTCTCGACAGGGTGAGCCAGGGGGAGTGATGCATCCCCAGTCCGCGTTGAGCATCGGAGTGGCGTCCAGGGTGACCAGGCGGGCAGTGAGCAGCTGCATCACAATTTTAATGTCGTCGACGCGCAGAGGGATGTCGGTGGCCATGGGCACCAGGACGTGGCGGCCACCGCTCGTAGAGCGGTCGGTGACGGTGCGCGCGCCGCATTCGTGGAGCCATCCCAAGGCACGTTCGACATCAACGTCGACTTGCTCTGGCGTGTGGTGTTTTGCGTCGAAGTCCAGCGCTAGCAGGCTCGTGCGGCCGCGCGCATAGATCGGCAGCGCGGCCGGCACGGACGGTAGGTGCTTCGTCAGACTCCGCGACGTATCGAACTTGCCGCTAGCGGCACTCCACACCCGCATGGACCGACGCGCGGTCATTAATGGAGACAGTCGTCTCCAAATGTGGTCGGGCGTC
The DNA here is from genome assembly GCF_001894785.1 of Rhodococcoides fascians NBRC 12155 = LMG 3623. Lineage (GTDB taxonomy): Bacteria > Actinomycetota > Actinomycetes > Mycobacteriales > Mycobacteriaceae > Rhodococcoides > Rhodococcoides fascians. Next base: position 48,019 of record NZ_BCWW01000013.1, on the reverse strand, counting down.
GACATCGTCGACCCGACACGAGCATCAGTTCTTGAACCTTCATCAGGGCGCGAGGTACCCTGAGACAAGACCAGCAATAGTCTGTCCCTTCCAGGGGAATGCAGTACCGGAACGAAGATTGGCTCTCCGTTTCACCTCGGGCCCTCGACCTGCCAGTCGGGGGCTCGATTTTTTCGGTCTGCACTTGATGTGCAAATGGGGGCAGAGGCTAACCGTCCTCAAACCCGCCTCATTTTGTCCTTGCTATGCGGTTAGGGGCATCACCTCTTGGTTCAGTTCGCGTACCAGGTCGGGGCGTCCGTGAACCACTGCGAGCAGATCCGCAAGGTACTGCGACGTAGACGTGCAGCCCGCCTCAAGTGCTCGCCGTTCGATCAGGTCACCAACCTCCACAGGGATGCGAGTTGCGTACATACGCCTCGACCCCTTGCTCTGCATGGCCATCGCTGACACCTTTCCCGGACGCCAATCCATCCCCGGATTCTGTAACAGATTGCGCCCAGCGGCGGTTTGACACGCCGTGAAGCTGTAACAAGATTCGGGCATTGGCTTGCAAGAGCAATTCACTTACGCCCCAGTGGCCCGATGGAAGAGCGCTAGCCGTAGCACTCCGCCTCAACTCCTGGGCCGATCCGCCTAAGCGAACAAGCAAACAGATGAGGCAGACTCTTAGACCGCGTGGTAGCCACGCGGGGGAATGGCTCACACACTCCGAAAGGAACATCGGCTCGATGACATCTGACTCGACCCAAGCAGGGGCGGCTCCATACAGCAGCAATCTGTTCTTGAATGTGTACGACCTCTGGGTCATGCGACTATCGAACAGCTACGCCTGGCGCTGCAACCGACAGAATTTCCTTGACCTGTATAACGGACGCATCGGGCAGCGACACCTTGAGGTCGGCCCCGGCTCAGGCTGGCTACTCGCCAACGCGCAGCTACCCCAGGACGTCGATCTCACACTCACTGATCTCAGTCCGAATTCACTCCAGCACACATCATCTCGACTTCATATCCCCACAACGTCGATCGAGCACGATGTGCTCGAACCGTTCGACGACACCATCGGAAAGTTCGACTCAATTTCGATCAACTATGTGTTGCACTGCCTACCAGGCGATTGGTCGACCAAAGATGCGGCGTTCGATAACCTCGCTGCCCTACTGAAGCCTCAGGGCGTGCTGTTCGGATCGACCGTGATCGGAGTTGACCAGCGGTACACCCTATTCGGCAAGGCACTGATGACGGCGTACAACAAGATCGGTGCGTTCGGAAATTGGCACGACGATCTGCCGGGCTTGGAAAAAGCGCTCGACATCCGATTCAAGCAGGTAGAGGTCAACATGGTGGGGAACGTAGCGCTGTTTGTCGCCAGGGATCCACGCGGCCTGGAGCGTGAAAACCGAGGCGAATGAGGCGAGCTGGTTCAAGCACTAGAGACGCCCGTTAGGGCCGTACTGTCTGCTGTTGGCGTAGTTTGCGCCAAGCCCTGGCCACGTGGACCAGTTCATCGCTCGTCGCGGTGAGGTCGTAGGCCCCCGATCGCTGCGCCAGCAACATCAAAAGGTCGTAGCGTTCGGGGGGTGTTTGCCCCGACACCTTGGCGACATAAGCCTTTTCGAGCTCGGCGGCGATCCTTTCGGCCTTGAGTTCCGTCGAAGGTGTGTCGTTCGATGGGCTTGCGTTCCATTTGCTGAGTCGGCGTGCAGCATCGTGAATCTCAATAATTCTGCGGTGTAGTTTCCTCGCGGCGTCGGGGAGCTCCTCGTCACGGTCCGCTTCATCGAAACTGTCTGTTTCTGGTCTCGCCTCAGGCCGTCTGACCTCCGGAAACAGATCTGTCATGTCGCGCCAAAGAAGCTCAATCTCTTTCAGATTCTTACTGATTCGATCCTGCCCTAGCTTCGCCCGCAGTACTGCCGCAACCGGAACCGCACCCATGATTAACGATCCAGCGACCGCGAGGAAGTAAGTCAGGGCCTTCACATGCATCTCAGGGTCAGCCGACCCAGAACCTGTCAGGACCTCTTGGAGCGTGAGAATCGGGGTGCTTACACCAACGACCGCGAGCCCGAGCGCAATCACTATCGCCAAGCTGTAGAGGGCCTTCTCCCGCACTGCGGTATCGGGGTGCCGGGCTTCTCGGAGAAAGATCCGCATGACAGCGACGGCGACATACAGGATGGGGGCGTAGAAGGCGGTCCACAAGACAACCGCTGGCCACCCCAAGTACTGATCGACCAGCTCACCGGCCTTCCGTGATGGTGTGCCGGCTACCAAGATGACAGCGCTGAGCGCCAGACCGATCGCGTCGTAGACCCGTTGCCGCTTCCATACGGTGGAAGGGTCAGCCCCGATCCACAATCGGGACATGCCGTAGATAGCCATCACGATCATGACAATGCAACAGAAGGTGAGCTGCTGGAATAGTGCGACGTCGCCGAGCGGTTTGGGCAGGTGCCTGATCGCATCCTGAACCGCTCGTTCTCGAAGAACCAAGCCGAACCATCCGATGATCAGCGAGCGCGTAGTGAGCCGATCGATGAACGACGAGTTCAGCCAAGCGACGCGCACTACCAAAGTCAGTGCCATTAGTACGATGATTGGCCACGAGATCCAGGCCGGGACGGGGGACGTCATTTCGCTCTGAAGAATGTTGATCGCAGGGGCGACTGGCGGCGATTCCGGTTGACCATTGCCTCGACCATGATGCGGTCTGCGAAGGACTCGGCAGCGACCTCCTGGTCGTCCTCGAAACTGTCGCGGCCCAGCGCAATTTCGATCGTCCGCTCCGGTATGTGCGGCAACAACACCCTGAGCATCGCCTTGCTGTGCTGCGATTCAGGCAGTCCAGTATGAGATAGCACCATATGCCCGACCTCATGACTGATCACCTGATCTGCTTGATACTCAGCCACGTCCGACCCGTACACGATGAAGTCGTCTTGCTTGCGTGCAACCCATAAGCCGCAAAGCGTCCCGGTCAGGCCTACACGGCTCAGGAGTGCCGACTCAACTGGCCATAGAACAATCGGCCGGTTGCGCTCTTCCGCGACAAGGTCGATAAATCTACGACGCGACCACGGCTCGTCTGACGGCATGTTCTCTGCGATACGCCGTACAGCCGAACGAATTTGACTCTCCTGGCTCACGGGTCCCGACTCCCTCCGACCTTTGTTACTTAAAAACAACGAACGCCGCTACACGTTACTCCTGGTACCGCCTGCATCAGTTTCTCTGCGTTCTTGCTGCTCAGGAAGCTGTTGAAGGATGTTCATGAGGTCGTCGGCGCTCATTTCGCCTCCGTCACGCATCGCGAGCAGCTGGACCCCAGATTCACGGAGATGGATCAGTACCGACAGCTCGCGGTCGTAGCTCTCCGCAACCGCGTCCCACTTGTTCGCGAGAAAGGATGTCGGAGCCTCGAAGTAGGCGGCGAGAGCTTGGACGAGGTCGCTATCGACGAATCGCAGACCGGACTCGGCACGTAACGCCGCAATTTCCGTGTCGCGAACCAGCCGCTCCAGGGAGCTAGAAACCGCTTCGGCGACCGCGGCATTGCTGAGTTCCGGGTCGTCGGCCGTGTGAGTTGCCTCGAACAGTTTGTTGATTCTCAGGTGGAGAGGTGGGGTCGTCTTCGACATATCCATTTCCGTTCTTCGTCAGCGGGTTCGACTGTCTTTCAGCCGGCGTGAAAATCGCTTGGCTGTTGGTTGGTCTATGTCTATGGCATTGCCGTAAAGCCAACGCCGATACAGTTTTTCCTCGCGCTCCGGATCGTCGTCACTGACAGGAAGCTCCAGTAGCGCCGCAATGGCGGAATCGATTGCCTTGTTGTGCTGCCCGTGGTTGCGTTCCAGCGTCTCGGTGACGAAGGACCCGGCGATGGCCGAAACTGCAACATCGAGCTGGCCAAGGGCCGTCCTCAAGTCATCCAGACTTGATGTGCGGTTTTCCAGGCCGGCGACTTTCCCGTGAATGTCCCGCTGAGCAGCGAGCAGTTTAGTTAGAGGGTCGAGCCCGACGGCAATATTGCCCGTGCCGGACTTGTACGGTGCTCGGCCTAGAACAACTGGCTGGGCGCGTTCCCAATAGACATTCGCCGCGCTTCCCGGTTTCCAACTCAGTCCTGTATCGAACTTTCGCAAGGTACTCGGCCGCGGGTTACTGAGCTCTCCGCGCTCTGCCATCAACACGACGGGTTTTGGTGGGCCGCCGGCATCGCGCAACCCAACGATCGTGAGGTTCCGCTGCCTTCTGCGAGAGCTGACGCAGGTGGCAAACCAGAGGGGGTGTCCCGTTTGCGTCACTGAACCATCCTAGGGTCGAGGTCAATATGTGGTCAATAATCGAATTGCGGTAAAGAAACGCAGTTGGCCTAAATTGGCAGGTCAGCGCGGTGTGACTTATTCGAAATTGACTTCTACTTGCCCATCGCTCAGGGGGGGCCATAGTGTTCCACGCGTGATGACGAAAGGCGACGCGCTCCGATCGGGCGTCGTGTTTCGTGGATCGACAAGACTCCAGCTGCGGAACGTCTCGCAGCCGGAAGGTGGCCGGCTCGTTACAGACGAGGTCGATCCCGTTCAGCTGCCACTGGACTGCACTGCATGCGACATGAAGGCCAGCTATCGAAGGCGATCGTCAGGGCAAGACGTCCGGCGGTCGATTCCTAACTCGATCAAAGGAGGCCACCACGCGCGACACCTCGAAACCAAGAGCACTCGCGATTTTCTGAGCCATTGCATCGGACAGCTTTACATGTCCGCGTTCGAGTGCGCCGATGTGCTGGGGGCTTACCTTGACTCGTCCAGCGAGGTCGCCCTGAGTGAGGCCTCGAGCTACTCGCAAGTCTCCGAGGTGTTCCTCGCTCGGATCCACGATCACCACGTCAGTCACAGCAGTATTCAGCACTGCGAGGCAGCGCGACAGCGCAGCAATGCCCGGATCGGCTTTCCCTTGCTCCCACTGGGAGTAGGTCGATGCACCGATGCCGCTTCGCCTGGCAACCTCCGCGCCACTGAGTCGCGCCCTCGCTCGGGCGTCCCGCAGGCGGCTCGGATCGAAGCCGCGGAGGCGGCGCTTCATCGCTGGTACTCCACGGTGACTCACAATGTCACCCGCCTATTCCTGGTAGCACATGATGCAGTGATTAAACAGATTGGTTACCACGGGTTGTTTAAACCGGACGCTCCAAGTAAGGTTTAGCACACGACCCGACCAAAGAAGAACCCCCGTGGTGCGCGTAGCTGATTGGCGTCCGCAAAGCGCATCCACGAGGGCCGACCCAGCAGACAGGGGTGCGACTTAGTCGCGTCCACATGGGCATTTACAGCCTATCGGACGTCGCCTAGGAGAGCGCCCCGGAAACGGAGCGCAACTGTGCTGTCGAGCAACTCAACCATCCTCGAAACACCCGCGGTGTCCGTGCGTAAGCAGCAGAGCCGGTGCGGCGCAGTGAACGACCGGGTTCTCGGTCTCGCCGTGTGCTCTCTTGGCTCCGCACCGCATTCCACTCACGCGCTTTTGTGCGAAGAGACTGGCGATCTCATGGGCGAGTGGACCGACGGTGATCCGACGTTCCGTGTACCCGTGGACGGTTCGACGACCATGTTCCGCGCCTGCCCTCTCAACTTCGGCGATGCGGCCTGATCTGGCCCTCAATCTCGATTGGGGTCATCTCTGACACCCAGTCGTGAGCTACAGGAGCTCCCCGACGCCCTGCAGCTCGACCGATGGACCGGCGCGAGGGTCGCGCAGTAAGCGCATTTCATCATGTTCGGTGCTGCGCGGCCCCGCCGGGACATCACCAGAATCCCGTAACCCCCTCTCAGAGAAAGGATTAGACAGGTGCCGTTCTTCCTTCAGTGGATTCTCTTTCTGAACTCCCTCTCATCGCAGTTCGCCTCCTGATGCCGAAAGCGAGTGGTGGTGTGGGTGATCGGACCCGCAAACCTTCGGCATCACCCGCACTCCCAATCGCACGTCGGCGGAGCTACGAGGTTAGAACCTGAATCACACTGCTGTTCAGCATGATTGGTTGACAACCAATCGAGGACGGGCCGAGAGCACCAGCTCCCTTCTTGGATCTACTCGCTGTAACCCAAACGCATTGTTCGTCAATGAAAGGTGAAGAAATGTTCAGATCGACTGGTAGTGGGGGTCGGCATCGGCGTACCTCGACGCGGATCGCCGCTGCATGCGCCATCCCCATTGCATTGTGCATCGCGTGCGCCGGTGTCGCTCAGGCTGCACCGGGTCAGCCGGGTGTGTCCGTTGCGCCGGGCCAGCAGCCCGGTGTGACCCAGCCCGCTCCGGCACCCGCCCCGCCCGCTCCCGAGGACTCGTACATCGCCGGCTACAGCCCGATCTACGACTACTCCGAGACGCGCACCGTCGACGACTACAACGCAGGTCGACAGCGGCCCTCCTACGACACCACCTACTACTCCGAACCGGTCGTCTACGAGAGCAGCCCGGCACCGATCCAGGGCCCCGGCATCAGCGATAGTCCCGAGACCGTCGCTCCCGCACCGGTACCGGCACCAGCGCCGGTGCCGACGGTCAAGCGGCCGACGATCGTGCCGATCGAGGTCGATGACGACTCCGTCCTGATCGGCGCGACCCCGTATCGAATCCCCGACGGCGTCGACCGTGTCTTCGCCCGCCAGGTCTCGAACACCTTCCAGGCCATCCAGGCAGACGGCGGAAACCTCCTCGTAGACAACGGCCTTGCGACCGCCCCGCGAGCTGACCGTATCGCCGCCGGTACCGCTGCCGGTGCCGTGACGGGCGGCCTTGTCGGACTCGGTGTCGGACTTGTCCCCGGCGCAGCGATCACCGCCGGCGGCGCGGCCATCGGTGCCGGACTCGGCGTGGCCGCAACCCCCGTCCTGACTCCGGCGATCGTCTGGGCCGGCCCGGTCGGCTACGTCTTCGTCCCCGGTGCAGCGGCACTCGCTGGAGCCGGTGTCGGAGCGGCGGTTTCGGCACCGATCGTCGCGGCGACCACCGCGGTCGGTGCTGCAGCCGGTGCTCTGATCGGCGGCGCGGCCGCCGGCGGCGAAGCGGCGACGATCGAGGAGCCTGCACCCGCTCCCGCTGTCGATGCGGCACCCGCACCGCCGGCCACCAGCCCAGTTCCGGTCACCCCGGCACCACTGGCGACGGAGGCGGGACCGGACCTGGTCGCTCAGACGAACACCGCCGTTCAGAATGCTGCTCCGGTCGTCGAAAAGGCCGTCAGCGACGCAGGCACGTGGGTTGCACCAGCCGCTAACGCGGCGGCGGGCTTCGCCTCGACGGTCGTCGAACAGCCCGCCGTCGCGGACGCGGTAGCCGCTGCGGGTCCGGCCCTCGCGCAGGCCAATGCGGCGTGGCAGGCCCTGACCACCAGCCAGCCCGTCTAGAGGAGCAGGCGTGCTCGGTGTTCCAGCGTTTCGTCGACCAGAAGGAGTGAGCAGCAGCCATGGCATCGCTGTCTGATCGCAGTCCCGGCACCTCCCGTCCAGGAAGCAAACCGTGGGAGCGAGCCACACTGACCGACACACCGAGCACGCCTGACCCGCGCACTCCGGCCGCTCCTCCGCGGCCGGCGAGCGAGGCCCCACCGGCACACACCAGCCGAGAGGCTGCGGTCGCAGGTCTTTCACCGAAGCCGGTGCCGAAACCGGTACCGCGTCCGATCCCGCAGAACAAGCGCGGCCGGCGCTCTCGGCTGGCGATTTGGGGCTCACTCGCCGCGGCCAGCCTGCTGCTGGGTGTGGCCATAGGTGCCGTGTCGTGGGTGTTGTCCCCCGACTCCAACGACCAGGCATCGTTCGCGGCCGGAATGTCGTCGATGCTCACCACCCCGGAGGCACCCGCGACCACAACCGAGCCGCCCACGTCCACCACCCCGGCCCCGGCCGCGCCGCCGCCGTGTGTCGAGTCCAGGACCAGTAGCGAAGTCACCGGTGCCGGACCGGGCGGGTTCGGTTCGGGCCCGGACGCGATCCTCGGCTTCGACTACGCCTACTACGTCAAGCGCAGCGGAGCCGCCGCGCGTGCGTTCACCACCCCCGACGCCGCAGTCGGCAGCCCAGAACTGTTGCAGAGCGCCGGAATCGACACCTTCCCGTCCGAGACCACGCACTGCCTGCGCATCACCCCGAGAGGCCCCGACGAATACACCGTCTACCTCACCCATGCCGTCCCGGGCGCAGAGCCGGTGACGTGGACCCAGATCGTACGAACACGAACCGACGGTGATCGGACCCTCATCACCTCGATCGTCGACATCACCGAAACGGAGAACTGATGAAGGCCAACCGATCCACCTACGTCGCGATGGCTCTACTGGGGTCCGTCGCGATCACAGTGAGCGCAGGGACCCAGGCTGCAGCGCAACCGACCACCACGCCCCCCGACACCACGTCCCCCTCGGCCGACTCCACCACCAACGCTCCGTGCGCGCTGCTGCACGTCGTCGTCACGCAGGGCACCACCGAGTCCACCGAAGGGTCCATGCCCAAGCAGGACTCGGGCACGCTGTCGGCGGCGATCCTTCCGGTCCTGGCCGAGTTCGGTGGAACCACCTCGGACAAGTTCGACCGCACCTACGTGCCGTACCCGGCCGACTACGGCTTCACCGGAACCTCGTACAAGGACTCGGCCGCGCGCGGAGTCGAGAACGCCTCGAAGATCATCGCCGACGAAGCCGCTCGCTGCCCGAACACCAAGTTCGGGCTGCTGGGGTACTCGCAGGGCGCGGGAGTTGCCTCGGAGCTGCTCCGGCTGATCGGCGCTGGCCAAGGTCCGATCCCGCCCGCACGGGTCGCGATGGGAATGCTCTACTCCGATCCCACTCGTAAGCAGGGCGACGGCGTCTTCCCCGGTGCACCTTCCCAGGAACACCCCGCACCTGCACCCGGTACCCGCGGCGCGGAGGTGACCAAGCTCGAAACGCTGCCCACACCGCCGTCCGACGGAGGCGGCATCGCACCTCTCGCCGCGCAGACCCCGGCCTCGTTCGGGTCCCTGACCGGCCGAGTCGCATCGGCCTGCGCGAGCGGCGACATCGCCTGCGATACACCCGCCGACGCCCCGCTGGCCCGTCTGGTGACCAACGTCAGCGGCCAGATGAACCTCGACGCCCAAGATCCCATCGGGGTGCTGTGGTCGGCCGCGCAGGTCATGGGCACCACCGCGCTCAAGATGGGCGTCGACGTCGTCAACGAAGACATCACCAGCAGCGACGGCACCACCCGCGGCCTGGACTACCGGCCGGGAGATTCCCTGAGCAACCGCGCCGCCGATGCCTCCAACCCGACACACCAGGTCGATGCTTTCGCCGCGATCGACAAAGTCCTCGGCATCGGAATCAACACCGCAGTCACGTTCGCCAAAAAAGTCCTGACGATGGACAACATCGCGCAACTGGCCACCGTCGGCCTGACCAATCCGCCGGCAGCCCTGGCGTTACTGGGAGCCAAAGCAGCCGAGGCTGCTCTGCAGCTGGTTCCGGCGAACATCACCGACAAGACGACCACGGCCGTGTCGAAGATCGTGCAGAACGAACTCACAGACAACAAGGGCCTGATCAAGATGGCCACCGACGTCAAGTACTGGGCGGTGCGCGCCAATCACGAGTCCTACCAACGTGATGCGGTCACACCGTCGGGCGGAACCTGGCTGAGCTTCGCCTCGGACTGGATCACCGCGCTGGTCAAGGATCTCGAAAGCGGATCGACCGCCCCCGCTGCGGACAAGGACGCCTTCGCACGAACCGTTCCCGTCGACGGGCAGGGCTCCTACCAAGGCCTTCCCGGTCTTCAGTTCCAGGTCGGCGCACAACCGGCCTCGACCTCCACCGCCTTCGATCCCTGGGCCGAGTCCTCGTCGACGCTGACGACGCCGACCTACACCCCGCAGACGGCCACCGACGCCGACAGCACGAGTACTGCGACCACGTCGTCGGCCCCATCGGGCGATGCGTTCCCGATGGAGTTCCCCGCTGCCGCTCCCGACGACTCCTCGTGGCTGACCCCGTCCAACTGATGGCGACCCCAGTAAGGACCACCCGATGAGCACAGACTGGAAAGACGGCCTGATGGCCGATCGGACGAGTCCCGACATCGACGACGTCGACACGACGTCCACACCGGTCGGCCCACGACCGGCGTTCGGGCAAATCGATCTGGACCGCAACACCACCGCGGTGGTGATGTTGGGGCGCGGCGACAGAACGCAGCCGCCGCGCCCCCCGACGGCGTCCGCGTTGGAGATCGACGGTGTCCGAGCTGCTCCGACATCGGGGTGGCGACGCGCCCTCTACGCGTTGTCTCTGCGCACGATCAACGCCGGCGAGTCGCCCGCGGACAAACGTGCACGTGAGCTCGACGCGCAGATCGCCGCCCCGGTGCGCACCGATCACAAGATCACCGTGGCAGGGCTCAAAGGTGGAGTGGGAAAGTCGACCGTCTCGGTCGTGCTGGGCCACGCTTTCGCGGACGTGCGCACCGATCGGGTGTTGGCCATAGACGCCAACCCCGATGCCGGTGTCCTCGCCGAACGCATCGCAGCGATCGCGCCCCGCACCGAGCATCCACCGACGATCTACGACCTGCTCGCCGCCCCGCGTACCGATCGCTACGCGGACGTACGCCAACACACCCTCGAAGCCGAGACCGGTCTGCAAGTTCTCGCCTCACACGATGATCCGGAGCGTTCGGAAGCGCTGAGCGAGAACGACTACCGGCGCGTGATCGAGATCCTCCAAGACCACTTCCAGGTGCTGCTGTCCGATTGCGGCACCGGCATCACCCACCCCGCGATGGCGGGAGTGCTCGACCTGACCGACTCTCTGATCGCGCCCACCAAGCTCGACGTCTCGGCGGTCACCAGAACCAACGCGCTGCTCGATTGGTTGGACGCCCATCACTACTCGCACCTGGTGCAGCGGTGCGTGATCGTCGTCTCCCGGATGTCGAGCAGCTCGAAGACACCGTTGACCGACCACCAGCTACAGGAGTACTTCGGTGACCGCGTCCGCGCAGTGGTGACCATCCCGTTCGATCCGCATCTGGACGAGGGCGCGGAAATCTACTGGGATCGGCTGCTTCCCGCGACACGGGCGGCGTATCGCGATCTCGCTCAGCTGGTGGCCACGGACTTCGCCGCCGGATGGCAGAACCGAAACCAAGCACAGGGGCCGGCACTGTGAGCGCCACGGCATGGGCGGCCGCCGACGACTCCCGGGAGCCGGGACGCTCACACGGGTTGATCACCCCGCCGCCTGCAGAGCGGTGCATCGACGTCTGGCCCGAGCCGGTCTACGCACCCACCGACCGGGCTGTGCCCTCGTGGTGGCTCGTCGGTGGCCACGGAGGAGCCGGAGTGTCGATGCTGACCGCCTCGTGGTCGATCGCCGGCGATGCGATGGGCGCGTTCCCGGCCGGCTTCGAGCAGGAATCACCCTTCGTCGTGGTGGTCGCCCGTGAATCCGCATGGGGAATCACCCGAGCTCACGATCTGCTCACGCAGCATCTGTCCGGCTACGGCGGCGCAACCACTCTGGTCGGGCTCGTCACCGTCGCAGCATCACCGAGCCGACTCAAAAGCGAGCTGCGCCAACGCCTCGAAGTGGTCGCGGGGCTCGTCGACGACCATCACTGGCGAATCCCGTGGATCGACACCTGGAACGAACTGACACCCGACGAGCTCCCGTTCTGGACTCCCGGAGATCCCATTCCCACCGGACGCAAACGCGAACCGCCCGACCGAGCCGTACCGCGCGAGGTCGCGGACGTTGCCGACGCCATCCGCACCACCATCATCTCGATCCTTCAGACCAACCCATAAGAGAGCGAAACACCATGCTGATCAACACATTCGACGCAGTCCACACCACCATCCTGGCCGTCCCGCAGCCCGATCCCGTACCCCCGCCCGGAGGCGACCGGATATGGCGCATGATCGGCGTCGCCCTGTGGATTCTGACCGCCGGTGCCGTCCTGGGAATCATCGTCGGCGGCGGGGTGATGTGGTTCGACCATGCCGCCGGCGACGGAGCGATGAGGGGTAAAGGCATCAAGATCGTCATCGGCGCTGTGATCGGCGCGTTGATCATGTCGCTCGCAGCGTCATGGATCACCTGGGTGATGACGTGAGCGTGACACCGCTCGCCCAACCGGCACCACCGTCGCAACCACTCCCACCCGAAGTCACCGGACCACTCGATCAACTTCTGGGCTACGGAATGTGGATCGTCGGAGCAGTACTGGTGACGTCACTGATCGTCGCCGCCGGGATGTTGTGGTGGCACTTCGCCACCTCGACACCCTTGAACCGGACCGTCCGAAAGATCCTGTGGATCTGTGCCGCCGCGATCGCCGCAAGCTCGGCGGGCGCACTCGCGGGCTTCGCCCTCTCATAACGCAATTCGAATCGGAGACCCTTCATATGAAACGCCACCTCATCGCCGCAGCCACCGTCGCCGCGGTCCTGGCCTTGTCCGGATGCGGATCCGCCGAACCCACATCCGACACCACGACAACCTCGACGAGCGCAGCCGCCGTCGATACCTCGGCCGCGCCTGCCGACGTGCAGTGGCAGAGCTGGCGGGGTGCCTCCCTGCCGACCTCGAGCACGGACGGTCCGCGTGAGGTGGCCGGCGACATCGCAACCGGCTACACCCCGACGCCTCAGGGCGCGGTCCTGGCCGCAGCACAAGGAATCACCAGACTGCGTCTGGCACCGGACAACTCCTGGCCCGAAGTGGTCAATGCGGTCGCAGCACCCGGCGTCGGCCGCGACACCTACGCCGTCAACCGCGCACAGGTCTCCATCACCGATCCGGCACCGGAGGGAACCGAAGCACACCTGCAGGGCTTCGAGGTCACCGACTTCACCGACACCCGGGCTGTAGTTCGACTGGCGGTCGAGCGCCCCGACGGTGCGCTCATGGCCACCACCCACACCCTGGTCTGGTCGGGAGAGGACTGGAAGCTACTGCTGCCTGCACCCGACGACATCCCCGAGCCCGAAACACTCACCGACACCGCCGGTTTCACCGAATTCGCGGCGGCATCATGAGTACCGGAACCCCCGGAGCCGACAAGCCCGCCAAAGAGCACCGCATATTGACCGGCGCGGCGATGCTCGTCGTTGCGATCATCGTGATCTGCGCCGTCGTCGCGGTCGTCCTTCGAGTGAGCGGCGACTCCGACGACGAGTCGCCGACCGCCCAGACGCCTCGACCGACGGTCACCGCGCCTCCCTCCACCGGCCCCACGGCCGTCCCGAACACCGACGGCGCGATGCAAGGGCTGGCAACCCCGACCGTCGACCGTCTCGGCCGCCGGGTCGACGTCCCGAAATGGCCCGGCGGGTGGGCACTGCCGCAGTCACCTGTCGACTACGGCCCCTACAACCCGGCCGTACCGGTGCCCGCTCCCGCGGGAGTGAGCTGGCAGAAGGTCAACGACGGAGCGATCGTCCCGTTCTCCACCTCGGACGGCCCGTCCACCGTAAAAGGTCTGACCGCCAGCGGATTCGCTCACACTCCACAAGGGGCCGCCCTGGCGGCCGTGCAGATCGCGCTGCGCCTGGGGTCAGCGAACAACGAGACCGCACGCGGGATCTACGACAACCAGACCATCATGACCGCGGCACAGCGCAGCGAGCTGTACGCGCAGCTCGACGCCGAAGGCCCGTTCCATCGCGGTGCCACCGACGCTGCCCTGAGCTACCAGACCAAGTCCGACGCGTTCCGGATCCTCGACTACGCCCCCGATCTCGCCGTCATCGAAACTGCCAGTCCCGCACAGAAAGCGGACAACGGCACCGCGCAGTGGTTGACCACCAGGTTGACGGCCACCTGGGTCGACGGCGACTGGAAGCTGACTTTCCCCGAGCAGCTCGGCGATCTCTCCGGCACCGCGACCTCTCTGAGCGGGTGGACCCCATGGTGACGATGCGGCTACGCGCCGGACGGATCGTCCACGCTGTCCTCGCCGCGCTGGTCGTACTCATCGCGGCCGCATCGCTGATAGGCGCGTTGGCTCAGCCGGCATCCGCGCAGGAGACCACCGGCCCTGCGATTCCGGCCGCACCGCAGGGCTACGAGCTCGTCGGTGCGGACGATCTGAAGGCGAACAACCTTCCCGCAGGATCGATCACCCTCGGCGGTCTCGGAGGTACGACACCCAAGCCGTTGCCCGCGGGGTACACGATGGTCCAACGAGAGCTGACCTGCATCACGGTCCCACTGGGCGGCGGACAATCGACGCAGACGTGCCCCACGGTGACCTACGCCGTCCCCGAAGGCGGACCCACCGAAGCACCCCAGGCACCCGCATTGCCCGAAATCGGCAACGGCGCACCAGGAGAAGGAACGTTCGGGTTCGACCAAAAGTGCGAGTCGATGACGCAGGACACGGGATCGTGGGCCAGCGTCTCGGGCGCACTGCGCAAGATCTTCGCCAACCCTTCGGAACAGGTCTGCAAGCTCGCTAACGTCGTCTCTCATCCCGGCGATGCGCTGCAGAAGATGTGGGACTCGGCGTTCGGGAAGAACGTCAAATCTCTCATCGCCGGCGTCGCCGATGGCTGGGGCACGATGATCAACTGGTGGTTCACCACACCCTCACCGGCCTTGTCGGACGCGAACTACCTCACGGTCCTCCAGACATACATGCTCCCCATTCAGGGTGCGGTGCTGGTCATTTCGATCTTCGTCGCTTGCATCCGCGTCGCCCTGGCACAGTCCGGAAACGAGAACGCCGCGGCAATGGATCTCGTGCGTACCTTCGTCCGGACTATCACCTCGATGTCGCTGTTCGGTGTGGCCATCGGCCTGGCCATCCAGGTCTCGGACGGCATCAGCTTGTGGTTGCTCAGCGAATCGGGCGGCAACGACCTCGGCACCAAAGTCCAAGCGATGATGATCGACGACACCTCGACCTGGGGACCGGGCTGGGTTCTGCTGATCGCTCTGTTCGGAATGCTCGGCGCACTGGTCCAGGTCGTGCTGCTGGTGGTCCGCATGGCGTTCCTGATGGTCATCGTCGGTGTCCTGCCCGTCGCCGCGGCAGCATCGGGAACAGAGATGGGTTCGCAGTCCTACGAAAAGATGCGCAACTGGGCAATCGCGTTCATCCTCTTCAAGCCCGCGTCGGCCGCGATCATGGCCACCGCGTTCTGGGCCGCAGACCCCAGCTCCGACGTCACCAAGCTTCAAGGCCTGATTCTGCTCACCGTTGCGGCAGTGGCACTTCCGGCGCTACTGAGGGTGCTGAACGTCTCGAGCGCCTCCTCCGGTAGCCCGATGGCATTGGCCGGCATGGCCGCAGGTGGAGCAGCCCTGGGCATGGCCGCCATGAGCGGCGGAACCAGCGCCGCCGTCATGGGCGCGGCCCGCGCAGCCAAATCGGCCGGGGGCGTGGTCACCCGCAGCCAGGGCGGCTACGGCGGCAAAGCCCCGGGAACCGGAGGCGGCGGTGGCGGCGGCGGTGGCGGCGGTGGCGGCCGCGGTGGCGGTGGCGGTGGGGCTCGCAGTCGTACATCGAGCGCTGGCACCGGCCCCTCGCGGGGCAGCTTCGCAGGCCGCAGCGGCGGGCGGCGGATCCCGTCGATCTCGGGAGGCGTCCAGTCCGCCCGCGCCGGGATCTCGCGCGGCAGTCACTCCCTCGACTCCATGGCCCAAGACATCGCCGGCGATGTTCCGGGCCGTCCCTTCGCAACGAACGAGGTCATGAAGTGAGCACCACCAGCGCACCCATGCGTCGCCGCCAGACCTACGTGATCGGCCCCGTCCCGAAGGAATCGTTCCTACTGGGCCTGAACATCGCCGCAAGCGTCTACCTCTTCGGCTGCGCCCTGATGGGTGTCGGCGTGCTCTCGATCGCCGACAACAAGCTCTACGCCCTCGCCTTCATCGGCGTCATGGCCATCACCGCGCTACCGCTGATTCTGCGGTTCCAACGCAAAACCTATTACCAGTGGATCGCCCTGTCCGTGCAGTGGCTGATCCACCTGTCGAAAGGCGAGAACTTGTACCTCTCCGGACGTTTCTCCCGCGTTCCCGGCGGCACCAACCGCCTGCCCGGCGTGCTCTACGACAGCGTCCTGCACGACGGCTGGGTCCAACATCAGTCCCGGCAGAAGTTCGGGGTCATCGAGATGCCCAAGACCCACCAATTCACCATCGTCATCGAATGCTGGCCCCAGGGCAACGAAGCCATCGACCAGGACGCAGTCGACAATTCGGTGTTCTCCTGGGGTGCGGCGGTCAACTTCATCTCCCAGACCGGCGACGTCGACGGTGTCACCGTCGTGATCGAGAACGGCCCCGAGTCCGGCAACCGGCTCCGCCGCGAAGTGCGGTCGATGGCCCACGAAGACGGTTTCTACGGCGGAGAACTCCCCGCACGCATGATGCTCGAGTCCGCGGAATACCTCGCCACCGGCACACCGCGACTGTGGGCACGGGTGGCCATCACCTACCGGGCCGCGACCGCGAGCCGACGAAAGGACCCGGGCGAGCAGATCAAGGAACTGGCACGCCGAATCGGCGGTGTCCTGACCGTGCTCAACGAAGCACAGCTCAACCCGCGACTGCTCGCCTCGGACGAGATCGTCTCGTTCGTCAAACACGCCTACACCCCGGCCGCATTGGACGATCTCGAACTCTCGGAAATGAAGGGCGGGCACGATCTGGGCTGGGAGGACGCCGGCCCTCAAGCTCAGAAAGCGAACATCTCCAACCTCTTCCACGACGGCTGCTACTCCACGACATGGGAAATGGCCGAACGACCGAAGAACGCCTTCGTCGAGACCGTGCTGCGACCACTGCTCGACCCCAACCCGGACGTCCTGCGCAAGCGCGTGGCCATCTGCTACCGCCCCCACTCGCCGGCCGAAGCGGCGACCATCATCGGCCGCGACCTCAAACACGCCAACAGCGGTGTGAACAACCTCGGCAAGAAAGGCCCCAGTTTCGAGGCGCAGCAACGACTGAAGAGTGTCGAGGACCAGCTCGAAGAACAGGGCCACGGACACGGTCTGACCATGATCGGACTGTTGGTGACCGTGACGACACCCGAAGGCGAAGACCGACCCAAGGCCGATTCGGTCACCAAAGATCTCGGCACCCGATCCTCACTTCGCCTGCAGCGCTTGTGGTTCACCCAGGACACCGGATTCGCCGCGACCCTCGGCGTCGGCGTCCTCATGCCCTCGCACACCAAGAACGTCGCAAAGAAGCTGGGAGCATGAAATGAGCATCAAACGCCCCTGGAGACGCGCCGCCAGTACCGCCTCCCACCGCGACCTCAACCGCACCGCTGCGCAACGTCAGCGCGAACAACACTGCGAGAGCATCGATTCCGCACCGGTGGCCGTACTCGACGACAACGAACGCCGCGAACTCGAACGCGCCGCCGAATCGAAGAACATCGCCGTCTCCTGGCGCGCACGCCTGCATCTCGGACGTGACGCTGCAGCGCGGTCCAAGACCGTGGGGCACAGCCGCGACGCAGAGACCCTGCGCGGCAACCACATGGGCCTGTCCGGACGCGGCGGCGGCAAAGCCGGACCCGTCCTACCCCTGACCGAATTCCGCGCCACCACACTGCAAGCAGCCGGTATGTGGCCGTTCCCGGTCGGGGCCGGAGCGCCGATCGTCGGCGTCCCACTCGGTGTGCACCTCTACACCGGCGCACCGGTGTGCTTCGACCCGCTCTCATGGATGACCCGCGCCCGATTCCTCCAACAGCCCTCGATGATGCTGCTCGGCCTGCCCGGCTTCGGTAAATCGACGCTGGCCCGCAAGATCATCCTCGGACTGATCTACGCCGGAGTGTCCACCCTGATCATGGGCGACATGCGGCCCGACTACCGCAAACTCGTCGAAGCCCTCGGCGATCGAGGCCAGATCATCGACCTCGGCCTGGGCCGCGGGCAGATCAACCCCCTCGACATGGGACCTCTCGCCCAGATCCTGGCGACCCTCGATGCCGCCGGCACCGACGCCGCCGACAAAACCGCGGCCCTGGTGCGCAAACGCATCGCCGGCGACCGGGTGCGCCGGGTCAAGACATTGCTACAGGTCACCCGCGGCAACGCCCCGATCGACGACTTCGAGATCTCCGCCCTCGGTGCCGCGATCCGTCTCCTCGAGGAACGCTTCACCGGCGACGTCCAACCGCTGCTCTCCGACCTCGCCGACGTCCTCGAGGAAGGCCCCGACCCGGTACGGCGGGCATTCAAATCCGACACCGACGCCGACTACCGCGCCGACTCGAAGACACTGCGGCGCACCCTCAACGCCCTGATCGACGGTGAGTTCGGTGAGGTGTTCTGCGGCCAGACCACCGTGCCGATCGACATCAACGCCGCTGCTGTCTGCGTCGACGTCTCCGGCATCGGAACCGCCGACAAAACCCTCAAAGGCGCAGTGCTGCTCGCCTGCTGGGAGCACGGCTTCGCCGCCACCGACGCCGCCCACTACCTGGCCGACGCCGGATGCGGGCCGCGCCGGAACTTCCTGGTCGTCCTCGACGAGATGTGGCAGGTCCTGCGCGCGGGCGTCGGCATGGTCGACCGCGTCGACGAACTGACTCGCCTGAACCGGGCCTGGGGCACCGCGCTGTTGATGTGCACCCACACCATCAGCGACCTCGAATCCCTCCCCAACCCCGAAGACGTCGCGACCGCCAAAGGCCTGGTCGAACGCGCCGGAGTGCTGGTGGTGGGTGCATTGCCACGTAAGGAGATGACCCGACTATCCGACATCAAACCGTTCACCGACACCGAAATCGCCGACATCACCTCCTGGTCGTCCCCGAAAGCGTTGACCGGCGAGGCAGGCGCTCTGAGCGCTCCACCCGGGCAGGGCAAGTTCATCGTCAAACTCGGTGAGCAAGGCGCACCGGGTATTCCGTTCCGGACCGTGCTCATGCCGTCGGAGATCGAATCCGGTGTCCACGACACCAACCACCGATTCACCTTCGTCGGCGACGACCTCGAAGACGACTACGACGAGGTCGCGTGAGATGGCCAAACGGTTCTACACCACCGAATTCAGGGACAAGTGCCTCGCGCTGGTCAGTGAGCAGATGAAAACCGCGTCCTCACGCGAAGAGGCCGTCGTCGCTGTCGCTGCCGCACTGCAGATCCCGGTGACCACCCTGCGTAACTGGGTGCGCAACGAACGCGGCGCAGCACGCACCACCCAATTCCCCGCAGACACCGAACTGGCCGTCCGCGAGCTCCGCGACCAAGTGGCCATCCTGCAACGCGCTCTCGGCCGCGAAAGGATCTGAACCGTTGAAAAGCACCGCCAGCAAGGGGACGTTGGTCGGCGTCGCCCTGTTCCTCGCCCTGATCCTGGCGCTGGTGCTGCTGATCTTCCCCGACGACGACGAACCCAAAGTCGGGGACTGCCTGCCCGGCGGCGCACCGACCGCGACGTTCCCTGCCGGCACCAAGGTCAAGCCGATGAAGGACGGCACCTACCAGTTGACGTCCGGATTCGGTCCTCGCTGGGGCACCATGCACAAGGGCCAGGACTTCGGATCGGCTGCAGGCGAACCGATCTACGCCACCGCCGACGGTGTGGTGTCCAAGGCCGGACCGGCAACGGGGTTCGGGCAGTGGATCGTCATCGACCACAACATCGACGGACAGATCATCTCGAGCGTCTACGGCCACATGTTTCCCGACGACCTCGAGGTGACCCCCGGCCAGCAGGTCCACGCAGGCCAGGAAATCGCGAAAGTCGGCTACAACGGCGAAGTCTCACCACCTGGACCGGGCGGTGCGCACCTGCACTTCGAGATCTGGCAAGGCGGCCACGACGCCGGCGAAGCCGTCGACCCGGCCCCGTGGATCGCCGCAGCGTCCGAGCCCGACGCCCCCGCCGGGAGCCCGGCCACTCCGTCGCCGTCACCGACAACACCTGCCCCCGGCGGCGACCTCCCGCCTCTACCGCCGTCCGTCGGGTCCGAAGAGCACTGGCAGGTCGACACGGTTCGCGTAGCCCGATCGGTCGCGCAGAAGTTCCCCGAGATCAAAACGATCGGTGGGTGGCGGCCGTACGACACCTACGACGATCACCCCAGCGGCCGGGCCGCGGACATCATGATCCCGGACTACGACACCGGGGCCGGCAAGGAGCTCGGCGATCGGGTCGTGGAGTACCTGATGGCAAACAAGACCGAGCTGCACATCGAGTACATCATCTGGCG
The DNA here is from genome assembly GCF_001894785.1 of Rhodococcoides fascians NBRC 12155 = LMG 3623. Taxonomy (GTDB): domain Bacteria; phylum Actinomycetota; class Actinomycetes; order Mycobacteriales; family Mycobacteriaceae; genus Rhodococcoides; species Rhodococcoides fascians. The sequence goes on along the minus strand of NZ_BCWW01000013.1, from coordinate 27,791 downwards.
CCAGACCTACATCCCGGCCGACGGCTCCTCGAACCAGATGGAGGACCGCGGCTCCCCCACACAGAATCACTTCGACCACGTCCACGTCACCACCGTCGGCGGCGGGATGCCCGACGCTCTGACCAACTACGGCCCGGCACCGGGCGCAGCAGGCAGCCCAGGGGCGGTCCCGACCCCGTGCGGGGTCAATCCGGCTGCGAGCGGCGGCGAAGCCGATCTCGCACCCGGGAAAGTGCCCCCGGAGTTCGAGCCGTGGGTGATCAGGGCCGGCAACACCTGCCCGCAGATCCGCCCGCCCGTCATCGCCGGACAGCTCAAGCAGGAATCGGGCTTCAACCCGCGCGCTGTCAGCCCGGACGGAGCCGAAGGAGCGGCGCAGTTCATGCCCGGCACCTGGCCCGGCTACGGGCGCGACGACGACGGCAACGGCTCGGTCTCCCCTTACGACATCGGAGACGCAGTTATGGCCCAAGGCCGCTACATGTGCGAGATCGCAGGCCAGGTCGACGCCGGGATCGCCAACGGGTCCATCTCGGCCCCCAACGGCCCGCTCGAGCTGTATCTCGCCGCCTACAACGCAGGTTTCGGCGCGGTCCAGTCCTCCGGCGGATTCCCCACCGGCTCACCGGACTACGTCAACCAGACCCGCCCCTACGCCGACCTGATCCAGCAGTACGCCACCGAATTCGCCTCGATCGCCTGAGCACACACACCGACCGACACGACAACCAAGGAGATACCCGAAATGGCCAAACGACGCAGCACCCACAACTCGGTCGCCGAATGGGAGACCGCGAAGAAGGCAGTCAAGGAACACCTCGACGACCTCCGCGCGCTCGAGACCCACGGCGAGCTCTACACATGGGCGAAAGAGCACGACCTCGCCGTCCCAGGCCTGTTCCCGAAGTTCAAGACCGAACTGTCCAAACAGCTCGGGATCGACTACGACGCACTGCGCGAGCAGGCCTACGCCCAGCGCAGAGAGCAGATCGCTGCGGCCGCAGCCGATGGCCCGGTACTCGAGCTGTGGACCGCGGCCGACGACGAGGTGTCCTCGTTCGCGATCTGCGGACCCGAAGGTGCCGTCGTCACCTACAACACCTTTCACCCCGACGACAAGCTCTACCGCAACGGTGATCAGGTCTCGGCCGACCGGTCGGTGGCGCAGCACGCGGTGTTCGTCGCAGGTCAGGCCCGCGAGGAACTAGACGTCGAGGCGGTCCGGCTGATCCTGCACGTGCTCAACCACGAAGTCGCGGCCGACGACCCGGCCCTGGAGCGAACCGCGCTGCGTGGCCGCGTGCACGTGAGTGTCGAAATCGACCAGGACAACCCGGCGGCGGAGTGGTGCCGCGAGAACGGCTACAAGTCGTGGCGAGAGACGAACCTGACCACCCTCGTCGTCGACGACGAACGGATCGCAGGATGAAACGCGGGCAGCTCATCGCGGTCAGCGCGGTGTTGGTATTCGTCGTGGTTGTCGCCGCCGCTGTGGTCACCCTCGTCAAGTTCAGTGGCACCGACGAGAGCCACGACCCGGCCACCGACGCCCACGTGCACCTCGACGACGACCGCGGCTCCGATCCGGACGCCGTCGCCGAAGCTGCACTGGCGGCGATGTTCTCGTGGCAACCGGCCATCGACCCCTCCCCCGCTGCCGCTGTCGGACGAGCGCAGCGCTGGCTCGGCGGTCCGCTCGCCGCCGACGCCACACAACCGGCCGCCACCGGGGTCCGGCCGCTACCGCAGTGGGCGGGATGGCGCGACTCCGGGGACATCGTCACTGCCACAGCACAATCGGGCGAGCCGATCACCGCCTCCGATAGCCGGCAGGTACTCGACGTCGCCCTCACCCAGACCGTCCTACACCGCGACGGAAGTACCACCCCCTACAGCGACTACCGCGTCCGGGCCGTCGTCGAAAAGAACTCCGAAACATGGCAACTGACCGAATACAACTTGGCACCGAAATGAGGACGTCGATCATGAGAAGGCACATCATCCATTCGGACCCGATCGGCTACATCGGTCCAGCGCCATCGGTGTTCGACCTCGCAGCGCTCACGGCGATCAATACTGTTGCAGCTCTGCTCGTTTCCGTCATCATTCTGCTCTGGTCGGTCCGCCGCACCTGGGCGAGAGCGGCAGCGGTGGCCCTCACCCTGGCCGTTCTGGCCGGTGCGGCAGCCGCCGGACGCTCGATCGTCACACCCCACACCGCTCTGGCGGCGACGGCGTATGTCATGCCCGTGTTCGCCCTCGGCGTGGCCGGCCTGCTGCACGTGTTCGTGCACCTTCGCCCCCGACCCGACTCGAACGATCAGAAGGACGATCCGATGACCGCTACCACCATCCAGGACGCGATCGAGGGGAAGGCGCTCTGATGGCCCAGACACGCAGATCCGGAACCGGTGCCAGAGCACAGGAGAACCTTCTGCAGGCGGTGCTGCTGTGCATCGGCCTGGCGGTCGTGATCACCCTCGTGTTGTCGTGGTGGGCAGGAACGTTCCTCTCCGGCGGCGACCCCAGCGGCAACCCCATCCAGGGGGTATTCGAGTCCTTCACCGGACAGCGCCCCTGGCCGTGGCAGTCGACGGCCATCGCCGTGGCATTGGTGGTGTCGATCGTTGCGGTCGCACTGCCGATCGCAGTTCGGCGAGCCAAGGGGCGTACCGAAGTCGACCGGGCCGCGCGCACGATGGTCGCACCGAACAAGCTTCGCGGAGTCTCCCCGAAAGAGTCGCATCGCCTGATGCCCCAGTTCGACAAGTCCGATCCGCGGTCGTGGGGATTCCTCCTCGGCACGACCGTGGTAGGCGACAAGCCGGTGTACCTGTCGTGGGAAATGGTGATGGTCGCCCTGGCCGGCACCCGGATGGGAAAGACTGTCGCCCTTGCGGTGCGCGCAGCCTTGGCAGCACCGGGGGCCACGATCGTGACCAGCAACAAACCCGACCTGTATGCCGCGACTCGCCTCGGCCGCGAACGGTACGGGCAGGTGTGGGTGTTCGATCTGCAGGCGGTCAGCGGATCGGTGCAGCTCACGTTCTGGTGGAACCCGCTCAAACACGTCACCACCCTCGCCCAGGCCCGCAAGCTCGCCTCCTTTTTCGTGTCCGCGTCGACGAAGAAAGACGCCAAGACCGACGGCTACTTCGATGGTGGAGCTCAAGAGCTGCTCGCCCTCTACTGCCTGGCTGCGGCGTCGGCCGGCGGAGATCTCCTGCACGCGGTGAGTTGGCTCGGCCGCGATCAGGACGGCACCCCCGCCCAGATCCTCGATGCGTTCGACAAGAAACGCGCAGCAGCGCGAGTGAGAGAAGCCCAAGGCTTGACCGATCGCCAGCGCGACGGCCTGTTCGACATGGCACGCCGATTCCTCGACATCCTCTCCGACGACGAGTACGCCCGCGCCGTCACACCGCCTGCGCGGGCGATCATCGAGGTCGACGCGACGGACAAGACCGTAGTCCCGCGCGTGACCACGCGGTACGGGGAGCCGCTGCACGATCGCCGCGAGTTCGATCCGCGGGCGTTCGTGGCCAGTACCGACACCCTCTACGCGCTCTCGCTCGAAGGACCGGATTCGGCGGCACCGCTGACCACCGCACTGGTGGGGCAGATCTTCGACGAAGCCACTGCGCTGGCCTCACGGACCCCGGCACGCACCTACGACAAGCAGATGCCGCGGTGGTGGCCGACCAGGATGTGGCAGCCCACCATTCGCACTCAGGGAGGCCGGCTCGACGTTCCTCTCGTTGCCGTTCTCGACGAGGCCGCGAACACCGTCCTGCTTCGCCAACTGCCAGACCAGTACTCGCATTTCGGTGGCCGCGGAATCATCCCGATCGCGATTCTCCAGTCACCACAGCAGGGTGCCCGGGTGTGGGGCCGCGACGAGTTCGATTCGATGATCGCCGGTGCCGTGCACTTCTACGGCGGCAACATCAAGGACAAGCAGTACCTCAGCGACCTGTCCGAGCAAATCGGTTCGCACGAAGTGCAATCCACCACCCGCAGCAACGGCCAAGGAAACCGCAGTACGTCGCACAGCTGGCAAGAACGGCCCATTCTTCCGATCAACGAACTCGCGGCCCTCCCGAAAAGCCGTGCCATCGTGGTCTTTCCGGAAAACCCGCCCGTTCTGATCAAGAAAGTCTGGTGGACCGACACCGACGACGCCGAGATGATCACCCAGTCCATCATCGAATACAGCGGATCCGCCGAACAGGCGAAGGAACTGCTCGACGGACCGTTCAACATCGACTACGAACCAGACCACGACGACGTCGACGAGTACGAGCTCGAAGACTGGGACCGATCGGCGGTGAGCGTCGATGGACGTTGATTTCGACCTCGACGAGGAACTGGATCTCGACGCCGAACCGGAGGTCGAGCCCGCGTACGAGTCGGTCGATGACTGGGTTCAGCATTACCTCGCCAGGGTGATCCAGCGACGGATCAGCGACCGACCCGGTCACGGACTGACCTGGGATGCCCGGTGGTGGAGGCACGGTGAAGCGGTCGCCCGCCTGACCGCTCTGTGGTGGGCCTGGGAGTCCGCGCGCCGTTCGGTCGAGGACCGGGCAGCGATGTCGGGATGGTGGGTCGAGCATTGCGAACCTCACCTGCGGATGCTTCTCGACGGCGTCACCGGGCCGATGAGCGGAGCCGACGACACCGGAACCTGGGGTGGCTACGGACCCCTGACGTGCGATCCAGTTCCAGAAGGTTGGATCGCGGACGATCTCGCAGACCTCTCGCACGAGCACCCGATCCCGATCGGGGAAGACGCCGACGAGTTGCCGGCCCCGGCGTTTCTGCGGCTCGAGGACTTCGTGAAGAACTACCTCCGCCACGTCATCAACCGCAAGATCGACGACAAGCCAGGCCGTGGACTGTCCTGGGATCGGCGCTGGTGGCAGCACCAGGAGGTCGTGTCGCGGCTCAAGGCCCTGTGGTGGGCGTTCGAGGAAGCGCGCAGTTCACCGGACGATCCGGCGGCGATGTCGAGCTGGTGGCTTCGGCACTGCGACCCCCACATGCGTGTGCTCCTCGACGGCGAATCCGGACCCATGAGCAACGCCGACGTCGACGGGAGCTGGCCCGGCCACGGCTCGCTGCTGATCGCCTATCCACCCGAGGACTGGCAGACACCGAAATATCTGACCCCCTGACCGCCATCGTCACCGAGAGAAGGCCTCTCCCATGAGAACAGCACCTGCACCCGCAATCGAATCGTCGACAGCGCCGAGCGATCGGACCCAACTACTGGCGGCGATTGCCTTGGCGGCCGTCACCTGGTGGCTCACCTGGTCGATACCCTTCGCCGAGTGGGTCCTGTCCTCGTCGAGCGGCTCGGCCGACCCCGTCCGGCGTGAAGCCGCCGACGATGCTGTGGCACAGGGCTGGTGGGCGATCATCACCGTCGTCTCCGCGCTGTCGATCGGCAGCCTCATCGCCGTCGCCCTCGACTGCATGAACGGACGGCGCTGGGCGCTGACCGCATGGAAGAACTCGGTACGCCTGGCGAGCAGCCTCGCCGTGATGTGGGCCATCTGGGCCGTGAGCGTTCTCGCCGCCGGCGGAGTGCAACCCCTGTGACCACCAACTCGACTACCAACGAAAAACCAAGAAGGCGAGCAACGACCATGAAGACGAGTACACGGCACCACCCCAGCTCCATGCTCAGCTCGATCGTCAGCGCGGTCGGGGGCATCGAGGTGCGGTACACCCCCGAGAGCGATCGCGACGAGTGGATCCGCGACATAGACCGTGACCAGAAACGTTTCCGTGCGCGGCACGGTCTGTCGTCGACGCCGGCCGAGCGTGCGGCCGCGCATTCGGCGGCAATACTGGAAGTCGAGCGCAGGCTGGCTGTGCGTGGCCGGGGGCGGCAACCGGTCATCACCGGTCGCCAGCTCGCCTCGATCGCGGACGCACACACTCGCGCAGCAAGCCGCATCACTCACCCCGGCGTGACGGCCGCGTATCTGGCAGCTGCATTAGCGGTGTCGATCGCGTTCGCGATCCTGGCATGGCGGGGCTGGTCCCCCGACCTGTCGTACTACGACTGGCCCGCAGGGACTCCAGTCGAGCGGATGACGGATGCGCTCTCATCGGGCACCACCGTGATCGTGCAGATTGCAGCGTGGCTCTTGGCGCTGAAGCTCGTATCGGAGCTGCGCGACTATTGGATTCCGTCGAGGGCGCATCGTCGCAGCCGGACTCCGCTTCGGCACTGCTCGGTCCTGGTCGCACATTCCGTCATGGCGGTGGCGGGGCTGGCGATCGTCGCGCTCGGCGCGTACCTGATCGGCATTCTCGTTGTCTTTGGACAAGCATGAGCCGGGTACGGACACGATATCGGCCGACCGTCCGAGTTTTCACGGCCTGTGTGGCTGTCCCTGTTGCTGCTGCGCTGCTGGCGGGGTGCAATCCCCTGATCGCTCCCCCGACGCCTGAGACGGCCCATGAGGCTGTCTCTGTGTCCAGCGGGGTCGTGGAACGGGTCATTGATGGAGACACGGTGGAGGTGCGCCTGTCCACAGGGGGTGACCCGGTACGAGTTCGCGTTCTCGGTATCGATACCCCCGAGACAGTCGCCCCCGACGCACCGGTGGAGTGCTGGGGGCCGGAAGCGAGCGCGTGGGCGCACCAGCAGCTAGACAACGCCGCTGTCACCCTCACAAGCGATCCGGTCGCAGACGACACCGACCGCTACGGCCGTGCCCTGCGGTACGTCGTCCTCCCGGATGGGAGCAACTACAGCGCATTCGCAGCCGAATCGGGTATGGCCCGCGCCTACACCTACAAGAACCAGCAGCTCTCTGAAGCGGCGAATATCGTTGCCGCACAATCGACAGCGCAACGCAACGGTGCCGGTCTCTGGGGCTCGCCGTGCTACGGACAGACAGCCCGACGCTGACCCCTCACGTCTTCGCGAGTCTGAGCAGGAGCATCACACGTGCGCGCGTGCCAGGACTGTCGCGCGCACTGTTCGTTGGAGGAAGCCCGGTCGGGGATTGAACGATGCCGGTCAGTGCGGAAGCAGGCGTGTTCACAAGAGCTTTATCCAACACGGCCATTGCCAAGGGGATAAGCCGCTCGATGAACGTCGCCGCGTCGACGTAGTCACCGATCCCGACACCTAAGCGTCGTAATCCCCAAGTGTTGTATCCGCCGAGCTGGGTGAAGAGTCGGACAAGGTCGTCGGCTTCCTCCTGGGGCAGCCTCACGAGGGTCTGCAGGTGCGCAACCTGCGGTTCCTTCAACGCAATAGGCGACAGCCCTTCGCTGTGGACAGTATTTCGGAGAATGCGGCAGACCTCGAACATCCGATAGCCGTCGCTGCGCCGTTTGAACAGGGCCGTGAGTTTGGCGTTGCCCAGTTTCTTCAGCCACTGTCTGTTTTGCCAACCCGCCTGTCTACGTTCGTTCTTCGGCAAATCGTAGACGAGGTGAGCAGCCCTAGCCGCTGCGTCGAAAGCCCCGACGAGATTGACCAGAAAGTAGTCCAGGAATTCGACCGTACGGTCCGCGGTGTTGTTGGTCTGTGTAGCCACGGATGCGATGAGCAGTTGGTCGCGGCACCGCAACATCCGGATGATGCGTTCCCGGACCGTCTGGGCCAACAGTGCAGCAGTGTCGTTGCCGGTCGTGCGACTGTGTTGGCTGAGCTCGGAGGCCCACACCCGCCACGACGGGAGGAGTTCCTCGACTGCCAGAAGGAACGTCGAGCGTTCGTCGAGTACCAGTTGATCCGGTCCGATGACGGGGTATTTCCCCTTATTGCGGAGGTACAGCCCGACGACCCCTACGGCCTCGGCTGCGGAATAGGGGTGCGCGTTCGTTATGTCGGTCGCCTGGCTGGACAGGATGCGCGGATTGGTGGTGGCCAGCAGATCGGCGGGCATTGTGCTGCTGGCCTTTGCGACGAGAAGTTCCTTCAACCACTGTCCGGCGCTCACTCCCTGGGCTCCGGCGTCACGCAGAGCGATCTTTTCGTAGGTGCTGTAGGGCCAGATTGCATGTCCGGTCCGTCGCCCCGGGCCGTCGATGGTCGAGAACTCCAGGTAGTCGTGGGCATCCGGGGCGAGGGGGCCTGGTGGTATGAGGACCCGGCCGGCGTCTGCCGGGTCGTTGGCGGTGCCGATCCAGTAGCGGTCGATACTGTCGTCCTCTGTCAGCGACCACAGAAAGGTTTCCGGGTCCGGCATGTCGAGGGGGGGATCGATCCACTCTTCGATCCGGCGCTTGTCCGGCGCTACGTCGAGGACGATGCGTAGCGGCCGGCCACCCTGATCGAACGGGCCCGGCGGATCGCCCGCGGCCTTGTGATGCACTGACATCCGCGGGAAGCCCATCGACGCAACTCTCTTGTGTTTCTGTCCTCGGAGCTTGATTAGACGAGAAAGGGCACGGACAATGACTGTCCGTGCCCTTTGCGTACAGGGAATCAAGCCATGGGGCCTTGGGGGGCGACGTTACCCATCGCGCCGCTCCAATCACGGAGCCAGAAACCGAGCGGGCCGAGTCCGAGCATTCGGGCACTTCCTTTCGCTGGAGGAAACTGAGCCATCCACGGTACCGACGCCTGAACCGATGCGCACCCCGAGGGCTCTACCGGCCACGGATCCGTCCACCTATCATCGGCAAGGCATGGGTTCGGCACTGGACGTATCCGAGATTCGGTGCGATAATATCTTGGCGTGAGGCACTAGCCTCGTCGAAGTGAACCCGGCAGCCTTCCGGACGGTTGGTGAGCCGGGTTTTGCGTATCTACAGCGTTTGCGACGTGCTTGAACGGGCAGCGAGTTCAGCATTCAGGTACTTGTCCAACGCACCCAAAATCTCGGACTCGACCTCGGAGACTGTCTTGCCTTCGGCATAGGTTTGCGACTCATCCAGCCGAACGCCGAGCACACCCGCAAACCGCTCGAGTACCCGACTGCGGCTCTCGAACGGGGCAGTGTCCGACGAGGGTAGGGACACCACTCGTGCATCGCCCAGGTTCAACAGCACGAGGTCGCGGGCGAGCACGCGCGGGTCATTGGAGTCGTCAGGCAGCGTGGGAAGTAGCTGGCCGTACCGTTTCATTTCGGTGTGCTCGCGTACGTGCCGCTGTTCGTACTTGACTGCCCAGGGCTGACTGTTCGACGTAGTGTTGGTGTATCGCAGATGCCGGTTTCGGAACAGGAAGTCGGGGACTTCCGGAACCACGGGGGTGCGCAGAAGCCCGAGTATTTCGTCCTCGCGGTCGCTCAGGTCGAGTTCGCTCGCTCCGGCTGCTCTGGCGCGTAACGCATCGATTCGTGCCGCGTTCGAGTCCTCCTGGCGCGGCGTATACGGACGCGCTGCCTCGCATCGAGCGAATGCGCAGCCGTACGTGTCGAGTTCATCGGCTACAGAACCGATCCGGTATTGCTCAAGATTCTGTTCTGGCAGCGCGACGTCGGCCAGCCGCGTGGCATCCCACTCGAATGCGGTGTCGATCGCGAGCTGCAGCCGTTGTTCGGAGTCCCCCCACAGCGAGAGGGCGAGCGCCCACACGTCGATCGAGTGCAACCCATCCGCAAGGGTCACCGGATGAAATGCCGTGCGGGCATGGCGTCCGACCTGCTGTTTCCTGATGTGCACGGTTCGCGCCACTTGCGCGTGTGTGTATCCGGCTGCAAGCAACTGTTTGACGGTGGGGTTGAGCACCAGCATTTCCACGAGTTGCTCGAACGTGGCCACGTGTACGTCGGCGATGGTCTTGGCGGATCCGGCCATAAGCACAGTGCTGGGATCGAGTGTGGACTCCATTTCAGAATCATACGTTTCGGGTTCCCATTTGGGAACTACACGGGTTTCAGTGTGGAACTCAGGCGCAAGACTAAGGGTCGGAGGGAGTTCACTCGGTCAAGTCAACGTGTTGTAGGTGGTGATCATCGGCTCGATTCGCGTCTTCCAATGTCCGCCTTTGGCCAGGCACCATGCCACTGCGTCCGGCACCCACAGCATGGGCTCTTGTTTGGCGCGGAGGTGCTCGTAGGCCAAGCGATCCTGGATCTGTTGCTTACGAGTTGCGGCGAACAGTGTTTGTCGGTCTGCTCTGAGTAGGGAGTCGTCCTGCTCGATGACCAGGCGGGTGGCCGACATACCTGCGAGGTCGGCCACGAGCATTTGCAGTGCCTGGGTGCGACCTTCTCGTTCGGGCAGTGCTGCTGCGTCATAGACGTGAATGCGGATGGGCAGCCCGGCGATGGCGTCGGCGATGGTTCGTCTACGAGAGTCGCTTTCGGACTTGAAGTGGATGCGCTCCTGCCCTCGCAGGCGCAGTGCCACGAGTGTTTTGCGTGAGGCCTGAAGGTCGCGGACATCGGCAATCGCGGCCACGACGACGAGACCTCTGCTTTTGGTTTCGTCGACGTAAGCGTGCACGATTCGAGACGGTAGACGACAGGGGTGCATCGCACCTACGGGGTGTAGCCACAGCGCCCCTCACCGTTGAATCGCCACGCGACCGCAGTCGACGTCAGGTCTACCGGCATCCTGGTTTCATGACCGATAAGGACCTCCCATCGAGGCAGCACATCGCTCGACAAGCCGCTGAGATGCTCGACCTGCAAGCTGCTCGTCTGGTCGCGGCGTCGACGACCGATACGAGGATTGGATCGACGAAGAAAGCAAAGGCCGACAGTGAGTACCAAACGGGCCACAAACAGCTAAAGAGACTGCTTCAGCAATTGGGGGTGCCGAACCCCATCCCCTACAGCACGCTTGGGGAATGGGGCGGACGCTGGAGCAAAGGTGATCTCTCCACATGGGTTCACCGCAGGGAGTTCGTCAGCACCCTCGTAGCGGACACAGCGGCCACACTGACGAGCATTCAGGGGTCGGGCGCTTTGGTTACCGCCTCCACCACTGCCGACCCGACGTGGGCAAGTCTGCAAGATCGTATCGATGGTCTAGCGCGTGCACTGGAGCAGGCGCGCACCGATGACGACCGCCAAGACGTAGGCCGACGGGCCCGCGAGATCCTCATCGACGCCACCTCGATCATTCGAGACCCCGACTTGGTACCGGACGGGGACGACGAACCCAAGGCGGCAGATGCGAAGCAATGGATAGGGCTGTATCTGAAGCGATACGCCGCCGGAAGCTCGCACAAGGAGTTGCGCGTCTTCGTCAGGGCGACGTGGGATCTCGCGCAGCGTGTGACCCACTCAGGCGTCGATCACGTGGAGGCCTATGCAGCCGCGCAGGCCACGGTGACGGTGGTCCGTGTTCTGCAATTGCTGGAAAGCGACAGCACGGAAAGGCTGGAGTAACTCGGCCACCACTACGCGCCTACTAGCATGGTCCGATGGCCAAGAAGACCGGGAAACTGTTCATCAGTCACGCAGGTGACGATGAAAAATACGTCTCCAAGTTCGTGGAAAAGATCCTCCGGCTCGGGTGCGGATTCCCTCGTGAACAGGTCTTCTACACCTCTCAGCGCGGGACAGGGATCGCATCCGGACTCGACCTGTTCACCGAAATGAGGGAAGAAGCAGCGGCGTCGCCATTGGTCATTGCGATCGTCTCCCCTACTTACCTCACCCGTCCGACATGCTTGGCGGAAATGGGTGCCGCATGGGTGAAAGGGACGTTCCTCCCGGTGCTCACACCTGGGCTGGCCAGAGAGGACTTGCCGGGACCACTGAAAGCAATGCTGATCGGTCAGCTCGACGAGGCCACCGCTGGGCAGGACCTCGACGTAATGCACGACAGGGTCATCGAAGCGTTCGGTCTCAAGGCGAATACCGCAGATTGGACTATTCACAGGGACAAGTGGCTGGTCAGCGCCTCACGATACGAGGAGTTGCTGGGGAAGGTCGAGACCTACTCTGCAGAACAGGTCGCCGAAATCGAACTTCAGCTCGAGCAAAAGACGGAAAGCTACAACCTTCTGCTTGAGAAGTTCGGGGAGCTCGAGGATCGCTATGACGCCCTATTAGCGGCGAAGACCCAGGAGCAGATTGCGGCTGTGGAATTGCCCGAGGGCGAAAGGGAGCAGTTCGAGCACCTTGCCGGTGCGGTCGTCAAGTACTTTCAAGAATCCCGCATGCCAGGCTCCGTAATCACGGCGATTCGCTTCCATGTCTCCAACGACGATCTGATCCTGCCCGACAGCTTTCATGACGTAGACGACGAAAATCCCGCGTTCTACGACGCCGCCGAACGCGGTTTTTTGGTGATCGACAACGACCCCCCGCTCGAGGTCGCACTCAATCAGCAGCACCCAAGGATCAAGAAGGCGCTCGCGCTCGTCGAAGCCTTCGTCGAATGGTTCGATTCACCTAGTCGCACGGAGGGGTTCAAACGGTGGTTCGAGGACCAGTTCGACTTGCCCGTCGATTTGAAGAGTTCCGATGTCTGGGATGCTGTGCTGCGTCCCTGACCACCAGTCAGCCGACCGGTTCACCTGTCCAGGCCGTGATCGCGGTGTCGATCCGGTTCCGGCGCAGGCGGGCGGATGGTGCCGGCCTTCTTGGTGGACTGGCGGTTGAGCATGGATTTGAGCGGCGATACGTCTCGCTCGGCCTGAGGCGATTCGTGACTCGATGCCTCGGTTTCGAGGTCGCGTAGTGCGCCTTCGGCGGCGTAACGGGCCGAGTCGCGGCGTTCCTCGAACCCGGAGGTCGAGTTGTCGGGGCCTGTCCATGCGGTCCAGTGCCAGGTGCGGTCAGTCCATTGGATCGCCGCTCCTGGTGCACCGCTGTCGCGGTCTGCTCCGCGTTGAAAGCGTGATCCGTCAGGCGATTTCGGCTTCCATGGGTCGTCGGCGCGGCGTGCGTCTCGCTCGGTTTGGGCTGCGGCCCACTTTTCGGCGAAGGCCTGCATCCGGTCGGGGACGGACTGGACGAGTGCTGCGCGGCTGCTGTGTTGGGCGTCCGCGTGTGCGGGGGTGGGGTTGAGGTCGAGGCTCCATTTCGGGTACAGCCCTTGCGATCGGCGCCGGTCGAGGTCGCGGCCGCGTTCGGTGAGCGCTTCGGGTGAGTTCTCGCGGGCGTTGACGTCTGCTTTGAGTTCGGCGAGCGCGTAGCGGGCCTGGGCGAGTTCGTCGGTGCGCGTGAAGGTTCGGTCTTCCTGCGCGGTGAGCTCGGTCAGTCTCCCGGCGATGTGTGCGCGGTCGGCATGAGCTGCGGTCGCGCGCACGGGCAGCTCTTTGATCATGTTGCGCATCTGCTGGAGGATCCCGCGTGCGGCGGTGGTACTGGACATCGCTTCGGTGAGTTTGCGGTGCTCGACGTAGCGTTTCGGGCCTGCTGGTATGGAGAGTTCGAGCTGGTCGTTGACCGGGCGGTAGGTGCCGGCGATCGCGACGCCGGCGATCTCCGCGAACTCGCTCGGTCGTCCGCTCTTGACTGCTCGCATGTCGATGTAGGTGGTGCGCAGGACGTTCTGCAGCGCGTCGACGAGCGATTCGGTGTCGTCGTCGGCGGCGGTCCGGTGATCGATAGTGATCATCTTCTCGGCGCGGTCGTCGATGTCGAGCCATGCTGCAGCGCGGTCGGCATTGGCCTCGATAGTGGGCATGTCGGCGTCGAGGCGCTGGGCGGCGCGGTCGAGGCGGTCGATGGCCGCGCGGCGGGAGGCGTTCGCGTTGGCGATCATGGTCTGTTCGGATTCGAGCGCGTCGACGTGCGCCTGCTGCTCGATCGCGCGGACGTAGACGGGGTCGCCGGTGGCGGCGGCCTTGGTCTGCGCGGCCGACAGGGCGATGTCGCCGCCGACGTCTTCCATCGTGTCGGGGATCTCGCCTCCGCGTAGCTGCTGGACGGAGTGGGCTTTGCGTTCGATGATCTGCCACATGGTGGCGTCGTAGGAGCGTCGGGCGACGATGTTGACCACGTCGACCTCGCGGTGGACGTTGCCCTGCCGGATGATGCGCCCGAACCGCTGCTGCATGTCGGCTGCGGTCCACGCGGGATCGAGGGAGATGAGTTGCTTGAGCAGGCGTTGGGCGTTGACGCCGGTGCCGAGCTTGGGTGTCGAGCCGATCAGCACGCGAACCTTGCCGGCGCGGCAGTCGGCGAAGAGCTGCTGCTTCTGTTTCGGTGTCGGGTAGTCGTGAATGAACACGACCTCCGATCGCTCCATTCCTCTGTCCACCAACGCTTCTCGCAGGCGAGCGTAGAGACTCTTGTCCGCCGCCCCGCCGGCCTTGGGGGTGCCGCGGTCGCAAAAGACCATCTGGAATACCCCGCGGGCGTCGGGGCCGTGCCGGTCGGCGGGGGTGAACAGGTCGCGGTGCTCGAGGTGGGTGTTCCAGAGCAGATCCGCTGCGACGGCGACTCGGTCGTGTTCGGGTTCCGGTTCGGGCAGTTTCGCCAGGGTCGGGTGCAGGGAGGCGTTGCGGCCGTCGTTGGAGATCTTCAACGCGTTGTCGACGTCCATGCTGCGTCCGGAGGTCGCGGCCATGCGTTCGTCGAGATCGAACATGAAGTCTCGGACCTGCGGTGCGAGGTCGAATTCGACGACCAGCGGCTTGCCGGTGCGCATTCGCGGCAACTCGACGGGGATCTGGTCCTCGGTGACCACGTCGCGGAATTGATCGACCATGGCGATCAGTTGCCGCAAGTTCTGGTACTCGGCCATCCGCGAGATCGGCCGCAGTGAGGTACCGGTGATGTTCATTTCGACGGTGGTGCGCTGTTTGGCGAATGTCTGTGCCCAGGCGTCGATGTGGCCGATTCCGGCGGCGTCGAGCAGATCGGGGCGCAGATAGCGGTTCATCACCCACAGCTCGGACAGGGAGTTGCTCACCGGTGTTCCGGTGGCGAAGGCGATCGCTTTCGCGGGGGCGTCGGGTTGTCCGGATTCGACGTTGCGCAGGATGGCGCGGTCGCGTAGCCAGCGCGCTTTCATCTCCAGGTCGGAGGCGCGTTGCGATCCCTCGGGCAGGGACAGGTCGGCGGAGTTGGAGGTGCGGGCGAGGTTCTTGTAGTAGTGCGCCTCGTCGACCCAGAGGAAGTCGCAGCCGGACTGCTCGAATGTCAGTCCGGTGTCGGATGCTTTGGAGGACACCAGTTTCTGCTGTTTGGCTTGTTCGCGTTTGAGGACGCGTTCGATCTGTTTGACGGTGTGCTCGCCGCCGGTCTCCTTGGCGCGTTCGAGGCCTTCGCGTAGTTCCATCATGCGGGTCTCGATGTAGGCGAGCTCGGTGTCCTTGCTGACCGCGATCAGCTTCATCACCGATTCGGGGACGATGACCATGTCCCAGTCGGTCACCGCTGTTTGGCCGATAAAGCGTTGCCGGTCGCGGGGCCCGGACAGGTCGCCGCCGACGAGCACTTTCGCGGCCGGGTAGGCATCGCGAACCTCGGCGGCCCACTGGTCGACGAGGTGGTTCGGCACGACCACCCACGGCTGGCGTTTGTGTCCGAGTCGGCGCATCTCCATGCAGCTGATGGTGATGGTGAGGGTCTTGCCCGATCCGACGCAGTGATCGAGCAGGATCGTCTCCCCGTGAGTCAGACGTTGTTCGGCTTGGCACTGGTAGTAGTACGGAATGTAGTTGGGGTTCAGGCCCGGGTACTGCTTGTGCTCGGTGGCGAACTGGGGTTTGACGAACCGGTTGAACCGCCCGTTGTAGACCTCGGTGAGGTGCTCGTAGCGGGCCGGATCGGACCAGAGCCACTGCACGAACTTCTCTTCCAGCCGTACCGCGCGATTGCGCAGGTCGGTGGTGTGTTTGGGGTGGAATCGCGGTTTGGGCTCGCGGTCGAGCTCGCTCTCGGTCTTGAGCACTTCGACGGGCTTGTTGTTGGCGATCGCGGTGAACAGCTCGAGCCCGGAGTAGCGGCCGGCGATGCCCCACGGGTCCTCGTAGCCTTGCGGGTCGTCCCAGTTCGGGGCCGAACTGGTCTCGAACTGCCAGGTCGCGTTGACTGCGGCGTACGAGACGGTCAGCTCGTCGGGGTCGATCCCGAACTCCTGGACCAGGAACTGCTTGTGGTTGTCGACTCCGACCCATTCCGCGCCGGGACGCACCCCGATGCGCGCGGGGTCGGCATCCGGTGGCACGACGGCCTCGAGGGCGTCGACGACACCGGTGTAGACGTCGGGGTTCTCGGCTTCGGCGACGCGGGCGCGGGCGAGCTTGCTGCGGACGTCGCCGGCGAGGAATTGGCCGGCGACCTCGTAGGTACTCGGATCGGTGAGTGAGGGGTAGATCTTGCCTCGGGATCGGTCTAGTACGTCCTCGACGTCGGTATCGAGCAGCTCGGCCACCCGTTCGGGGTCGATGCTGCCGCGTTCATCGAAGGCGATGGCGATCGCTTCGTCGATGCCGGCCGCGCTGGTGGCGCTTTCGGTGGTGAAAGTGACGTCGGTATCGAAGATCGAGGTCTTGGTGGCCTGCTCGGTCTCGTCGTCGAAGAGTTCGAGCGAGCGGACCATCGCCATGCGGGGGTCGAAGCTGATGGCCCCTTGAAGGTGATGGCGGCTCTTACGGGGCCCCTGCGCCGGTGTGCGCGCCTTCTCCAGCAGTGCTTCGGTGACCTCGGTGGGCATCTCACCCCCGTAGGGGGGTAGATCGAGGTCTGCGAGGTCGTCGGGATCCACCCCTCGATCGAGGGCGGCCTGCCCGGCTGCGTCGATGCGCCACTGCGCTTCGAGGGCGGTGAAGTTCTCGGCGGTCTTCTCGGGGCTGTTCTCAGTGGCGTGGTTGGTCCACTTGAACCGGTTGATGAAGCCGTATCGGTTGGTGTAGTCGGTGTATTGCCGATCGAGCTTCTCGCGCAGGTCTTGTCGGTGCTCGGGGGTCGAGTCGGCGGTGCGCGCGCTCTCACCGATGTCCAGGACGGTATCGCCCATGGCGAGCAGTCGTTGCCACTGATCGTTGATCTCGCGGCCCTTGGCGGGGGTGAGAACCCATCCGGCACCGACCTGGTACTGCTCCCACCGGGAGCTGTGGGCGTCGAATCGCAGTGTGCCGGGGATGGTTCCGGTATCGGTCCCGGAGTCGGTGTGCAGGCCGGCGGTATCGAGCTCGTGATGCTGGGTTCGATCTGGAGCCGCGGCGGTCATCGCCAGGCCCGAGTCCAGGGCATCGTCGACGATGTTCTCCAGCGCCCGCGTCAGCAGGGCTGGTACGGATTGCGATTGCGGGGCAACGACTTTCATCGTGGTCGAGCCGTACATTCCGGAACCGACCTCGACGGTGCCCAGGATGCGGTCTCGGTGCCGGTTGAAGTACCGGTTCAGGTGGGCCGGTGCGGTGCTGTCTCCGTTCCCAGTGGGAAGGGTGACTTGGGCGACCTCGGTCCACAGCGTGGTCTGTTCGGTGGCCTCGCGGCCCGGCTCTCGCCTGCGGAAGATCAGCACGTCGGTGAGCACGTCGGTGGCGGCCTGGCGACGATGCGCGGCCGACGGCAGCCGGACGCCGCCGACGAGGTCACCCAGGGCGGCGATCTCGCGCCGCGCGGCCGGGCGCACCGAATCGGAAGTGAACGTGCTGGTGATGACCGCGACGTACCCGCCGGGGGCGGTCAGGTGCAGGGATTTGATGATGAAGTGGTTGTGGATCGAGCGACTGTTGGGGTTGTGAATGTCGTCGTAGACCGGATAGTCACCGAACGGGACGTTGCCGATGGTTGCGGTGAAGGTGCCGTCGCCGGCGAACGCTGCCTCGAATCCGTGGTTGCGGATGTGCTGGTTCGGATAGAGGTGATGGGCGATCGCTGCAGTGATGGGGTCGAGCTCGACGCCGACCATCTTCGTTCCGGTGGGGGCGAGACCGACGAAGTGTCCACTGCCGCAACCCGGTTCGAGGACGCGGGCACCCTCGGGCAGACCGGCGCGTTCGACCGCGCGCCAGAGGGCAGAAGCGATGGCGGGATCGGTGTAGTGGGCGTTGACGGTGCTCAAGCGGGCTGCGGCGTAGTCCGGGGCGCTGAGCAGGGTGCGCAGTTCCTCGCGCTCGGGCTCCCATTCGGTCTTGGCGGTGTCGAATATCTGCGGCACGCCGCCCCATCCCGACCAGCGAGCCAGTGCGTCCTGCTCGGCGTCGGTGGCGGGGCGGGACTCGGTGGCCAACCGCTGAACGATGGCGAGGGCATCGAGGTTGGCGCGGGCTCGGGCTTTGGCTCCGGATGGGACGAGAACGTCCGTGCCGAGAACGAAATCGACTGCGGGAGCAGTAAATCGGGCTGAGTGGTCAGCGGAGTCGACACCGCTACCTAACGGTTCCCGGCTCGGTCCGCCCGCGTCGACGCCGCCGAGTTCGGCGGCGGTCTCGGGTTCGGGCGTCGCTTCCGGTCCGGTCGCGGTCTGGGGTTCGGGTTCTGGCGTGACGGTGTCGGAGACGGCGGCATAGCGGCGGGCGGTGTCGGCGCTGATGTAGACGGTGGAGCCGTCGGGGCGTTGGGCGGCGATGAGACTGTTGCTGCGCCACAACGGGCTGGTGAGGGGTTCTCCGGTCTCGTACTGGGGCACCTCGACCGGCGCAGCGTGTACCTCGCGGGGTGTCGCGGTGTCGGCGGAATCGTCAGCGGGAAGCGATGTTTCGGTGGCCGCAGCGGCGCGCCTGGCAGCATCGGTGCTGGCGGCGGTGGCGTAGCCGTGGATGAAGTCGGCGCGGATCTGTGTGGCGTCGACGCTGTCGGAGGGCAGGGATTCGAGTGCTGCGCCGACGACGGGGTCGGCGGAGGGATCGGGCGCGGCAAAGGGCGCGCGCGGGTCGTAGGCGCGGCGGCCGCGATCGTCGAAGTCGACGATCGCAGCAGTGGCGGCATTGTCGAGCTCGTTCTGGGCCAGGTGCTGACGTGCAGCTTCGTCGGTGGTCTCTGGCCCTGTGGTGTCCGGCTCTGTGGGGTCTGCCTCGGGTGCCCGGTGGTGGGTCTGCCAGAGCAAGTCGACCAGCTCGTGGGGAAGTGCATCGAGGCGGGCAGGATCGGCCAACAGCGATTGTGCGGCGCCGGTGAGCGCGGTGTCGGTGTCGTCGACGCCCACGACGGCGTCGAGCATGACCGTTTTCGTCCGTGCCAGCGCCCACGACTGGAACTGGGCGAAGGTGTTCGACGACGCCTGAGCCGAGACGGTCAGATCCGCGTCGGCGAGGACGGCGGCGCGGATGCGCTCGGTGAGTACCTCGTGTGCCGACGCCTGCGGGGGTGCCGGCGGCGCTGCATCGTCGGTGCTGCGCAGCAGTGGCAGCTCGCCGGCGAGGATGGCCTTGATGGAGCGGTCGGCCTCGGCTTTGGTCAGGCGCGCGTCGACGGTGTCGTCGGGTAGTCCGGATCGGGCGAGCAGCGTGCGCAGGGTGTCGAGTTGGCGTCCGGTGGCGGGGTCGTTGGCCCAGGTCGGCGGCGTGCGGCGTTGCGCGGCGTCGGCGCGGGCGACGGCGCTGTGGTTGATCGAGGCGGGATCGATCCCGGCGGCGCGCAGGGCGTTGCCGAGCTGCCCTTCGGCCGCGCGGGCGCGCTCGTAGTCGGCGAGCAGTCGGGTGCGCCGGTAGGACAGGTCCGAGATCCGCTGTGTCAGTGCCTCGATGCCGTCGCGGTTGTCTTGCTGGCGTGCGCGTTCGAGCGCGCGCTCGGCGTTGTCGAGGTGCTGCCTGAGACGGCCTCCTCGGTGCAGAATGTCGGCGGTGGCCGTGTGGGCGTCGACCCACTGCGCCCGAAGGGTCAGAAGGGAGTCGCGCCCGGCGTCCGGTCCATCTCGTCGAGGATCAACGTTTCGAGCTCCGCGGCGATCGGATCGCTCGCTGTGGTCGGCGTCGGCTGGTTGTCGTCGAGTCGTTGCTGGATCAGCGCCTGGGCGAGCAGCAGGAATCGACCCGGACGGTCCATCCACACCCGGTCCACGATCCGGCTCGCCAGCGGCGAGATGTCCACCGACAGTGTCGTCCAACGCATCTCGTCGCCCTTGTCCTGCGCGCTCTGCAGGTGCGCTCGGCGCTCCTCCTCGATCACTGCGTCCGTGGAGATCACCCGTTGGTAGATCTCCTCGGTCACCTGCGGGTACAGGTGTTCCTCGAGGATCTTCGATCGTGCCGAGTGCCAGGCCGTGGTCATCAACGCCACGGTCGTGGGGTAGTCCGGTGTCACTCCCGGGTTCTCGGCCCGCCACCGATCCATCAGGAAGCCGTGGGCGCTGTCCCCCACCGTTTCCTCCACCAGTTGGGTCAGTCGCGCCGCTTCGCGTTCGATCTGTTCCTCGCGTACGGCCTCGGGCAGGTCCGGATCGAGTCCGATCCACTCCCCCCAGATCCTGCGCACTTCGTCGCGGATCCGCAGATCCACGTTCATCTCCGGTTCCGACATCGTCGGTCCCCTCTCCGATCGAAAACAGGGACGGTTGATCCTGGTCGTCACGCGCCATGGTCGCTGCGCCCCCGCTCGGTGTGTGGTGAAAGCGAAAAATCTACCCATGCGGCACACCGGATCGGTGCGGCCGTTCGACTGGTCGGGCTCGTCCATCGTCGTCCGTCCTTCATTCGGTGCTCACAGTTCATGGCCACGGTCCTTTCGTGGGCCGCTCTCGGGTTCTCGGTGCGGTCCCTTGCTTCCCTTTGCCTGCTGTCTGCGTAGTCGTTCGCGTACCGCGTCTTCGGCGGCGCGTTCGCCCTGCGTGAGGGCGGCGCGGCGTTCGAGTTCTGCGCGGTAGCGAGCCAACGTCGCGGCCCCGCTCTCGCTGGGATTGAGCCGTTGACTGAGCGTGGTCTGTTTGATCTTGGCTTTGAGCTCGGGTGTTGCGGTCTTCATGGCCTTGGTTCCCTCGGCGATGCGTTCCTCGATCAGGTCCGGATCGACTGTGGTCTCTGTCGGTTCGGCAGTAGCAGTTGCCTCAGTGCTGACACTGCTCGGCACCGGTGGGGCGCTCTCGTCGGGAAGCGATGTCCCGTGCAGGTCCGGCTCGGAGTCGGGCATCGCCGACGCTTCGGATGCCGGGAGTTCCGAATCGACGGACTCGGTGGTGAGTGCACGGGGATCTCGGGAGGGCTCGACCGCCGCGAACGCTGGATCCGACAGAGCAAGGCGCGCTGTGGTGCGGTCGGATCGAGCCGGTGTACTGCGATTCTGCGCAGGCTTTTTCGGTGCGGCGGTGGGGCTTGCACGGTCGACGTCGGGCTTGGTGAGGACGGCGACCTGGCCGCGACTGTCCGGCTCGGGCGAGCGTGCCGGCGGCAGGGGGGTGTGTTCGGCGACGGCGGGGGCATCGTGGTGGGCCTCGTGCATTTCCGCGCGCATGATCTCGCCTTCGAGTGCGCGAACGGTGGCGCGGGCGTCGTCGACCGACATCTGGTCGATGCTGGCTGCCGTGTCGCGGATGACGTCGGCATCGGCGGTGGTCACGATGTTGCCGGGTCCCCCGGCTGCGGTCTCGAGGTCGGCCTGGGCCCGCTGCCAGAGCTGGTGGGCGTCGCGTTCGGTGGCGTGCGCGTGCTCGCGCAGTATCTCGACCAGGGCGAGGTCGGCCTGGGCGTGGAGTGCGTCGTCGTCGCGGCCGTCCTTGGTCGCGGCTGCTGCAGCTCGCGCCAGGTCTCGGCATCGAGCGTCGGTGGTTTCGAGTTCGCGGGTCGTCTCCAGCCACCGGGCGTGCGCGTCCTGTGCGGCGAAGTACAGCGGGCGCAGGGCGTCGGCGCGGCTGCGGACATCGACGATCATGGGGATCGCAGCGGTCATCGCGGGGCCTCGTTCGTCGAGGTACGCGCGCCACAGATCGTTGCTGCGGGTGCGTGCGTCCGCGAGCTCGGCGTGCAGCGCGGCCACCCGGGCAGCGGGTGCGATGTCTTCGTGTTCGGGGCGGACCATGCGCAGGGAGTCCATCGACTCCGCGAGCATGTCCCAGTCGGCCCCGGTGTCGTACTCGAAGTCCGGTGGCGGCAGGTCGGACTCCGGGTCGGGAGGCAGGTCCGCGTCGCTCAGCTCGGGGTAGTAGTCGTCGAAGCCGGCCTCGAACACCGGGCCGGTCCCGGTGACGGTTGCGGTGGTGGTCTCGGGGGCGTGGCTCTGCGTGGTGGCGGGGGTCGACTCGTACGGGTCGATTTTTCCGGCGACGGTTGCTGCTGCCTCGTCCTCGGCAGGGTCGACCAGTGCGTGTTCGACGGCTGGGAAGTCGTGGTGGGTGAACTCGTGATGGCTCAGGGCGGTGATCCGCCACGCCAACGCTTGGGTGAGCTCGTCGGGGCGTAGTTCGTCGTCGACGTCGCGGGCCTGGGTGAGCAGCTCGTCGGTGAAGGCCAGGATCTGCTGCGGCTCCCAGTCGATGGGCGCGTTGTCGACCGCGGCGACGAGGGAGGGCCATGCGTGATCGCTGCGGATCGTGCGCGCGGTCTCCTCGCCGAACACGACGTCGAGGGTCGGCGTCCAGTGCGGTGCGAGGTGCTTGGACGGTGTCGTGGAGTCCAGAGCGGCCGGGCTCAGGGTGCGCGAGAGCCGCCACCACAGGGCTGCAGCGGGCATCTCGTCGGGTAGTGGGCGGTCCCCGGTGACCGAACGCAGCAGAGCGGGGACGTCGAGACCGGCGCGGCGGGCGGTGGTCAGCCGGAGTGCGAGCACCGGCCAGAACGGATCGGTGAGGATCCGCGGCTCGATCTTCTGGGCGAGCGCTCTCCAGGCGTTGGTGGCGGCATCGGGCGAGCCGATGACCGCTGCTGCCCTCTTGTCGAGCCGGTTCTGCTGCCGTTTGTGTGCGGCCGCGAACTGCGGGGGACCGGTGGGCCGGAGGTCGATGTCGTCGACTGTGCGCGCTGCGCGCCACACGGCGAGGTCCGCGAGCAGGTCCGGGTGTTCGAGGAAGGGCCGGGCCCAGACCGGCGCGGTCTCGCTGGTCCAGCCGCGGGCTCGTTCGTCGACCGCTGTCGAGAGGGTGTCGACCAGTTCTGCGCGGGCGGTGAGGTAGTTGCTCCACGTCGGGTCTGCACGAAGGGCTGGAGGGATGGCGGGCAGCCACGGCAGGGGGCCGCTGCCGGCGGAATGCTCTCCGCTCGGGTCGAGCCTCCAGTCCAGGACGGCGGCGACGTCGACGGCGGTGTCGAGTTCGCGGTGGCTGGCGGCGCGGGCGAGTGCGGCGATCGGGTCGGTTCCCCCGACGGCGCGGATGGCCAGGTGCTTGCGCAGCACGGGCCATGCTGCAGCGTCGGTGACGCCGGGGACGACCTTGTCCGCTTCGGCATCGATGCGCTCCATCTCGTCGTCGCCGAGGACCTGTTCTGCGGCGGTGCCGACGGCATCGTCGTAGGCCGCTGCGGCGATCGGGAGTCGCTCGGCGGGGTCTGCGAGTCGGCGGGCGGCGGTGGTGGCCGATTCCTGCGCGCCGTCTCGGCCGAGGATGCGGGTGAACAGGTCCACAGCCGTTTGCGGTGTGACGGCTTCAGGGGTGATGACCGAGTGTTCGTCGCCGTCGAGGGCGGACCCGAAGTACAGGTGGTTCTCGCTGCGGCCACGGGTAGCGGCGACGTAGGCGAGCTGCCGGGTCTCGCGTCCACTGAAGACGGTGTGGCAGGTGTCGGCCGTGATGCCCTGCGCGCCGTGAATGGTGCGGGCGTATCCGAGGGTGACCTTCTCGCTGACGTAGTCGGCGGGCAGGGTCACCACACGACCGTCTCCGATGCGGCGGACTTTCAGGCTGCCGTCGGCGTTCGTTTCCTCGACGGTCCACCGGTTGCCGTTGCGGACGAAGTCGGTGGCCCCGATGACGAGTCGTCGATTGTTGCGACGGGTGGTGATGACGTCACCGACCGAGGCGTGCAGTCCGTCGGCCAAGGTGACCTCGCGGCCGATGATGGTCTTGCCCGTCGCAGCGAGGCGGTCGATACGGGCGCGTTCGTTGAGGGTGCGGACCGTGTCCCGGGTGGGGGCGAGCATGACCGCGTCGAGGCCGTTTTCGATGTCGCGTTGCCATGCCGAGTAGGCCTGGTCTTCGGCGGCAACGAGATCTCCGACGTGGACTCGGTTGTTGTCGATGTAGAAGCCGATGGCTTCGGCGTTTCCGGCTCGCAGGTCCAGGGAGGCGAGGCCTTCGGCGTTGTCCTTGAATCGGACGACGTCGGTGAGGGTGATCGCCCCGGTGGTGGTAGCGATGTCGCGGAGCACTCCGCCGGCGGCGACGGAGGCGAGCTGTTGATCGTCTCCGACCAGACGGACGCTGCCACCGCGGTCGAGGACGAACTGCACGGCCAGGTCGAGGTCGGCGGTCGAGGCCATGCCGGCTTCGTCGATGACGACGAGGGAACGGTGGTCGATGCTGTCGAACCAGTCCGGGACTGTCACGACCTCGCCGGGTGCGGCGTCGTCGAGCTCGCAGAGTGTGTCGACGAGTTTGCCGAGGGTGTCGGTGGTTGCGTCGAGGTCTTGTTCGAGGGCGGAGGCTGCGGCGGCGGTCGGTGCCAGACCGAGGACGTGGCCCCCTTCTGCTTCCCAGCTGCTCCGCAGTACGGCCATGGCGGTGGTCTTGCCGGTGCCGGCGGGTGCGAGGGCGAGCTGGAGGCGTTGCCCGGAGGTGGCGAGCTCCCGGACCATCTGTGCTTGGGAGGTGTTGAGATCGAATTTGTTGGCGGCGTGTTCGAGCAACGCGAGGTCGACGGTGAGCGGGTCGACGCTGCGTCCCCCGCCCAGTTGCGCGGCCTGCACGAGGCGGTCTTCGGCGGCGAGGATGGACTCGCAGGTGTAGAGGCGCGTGCCTTCGGTGGTGTAGACGCTGGCCCCGTTGCTGCGGCGCAATACCCCGGGCTCGTCCAGGTCGTCGTCCGGTCCCAACGCGACCGATCGCTGCGGGTCCAGAGCAGCATCGGTGATGGCGGTGATGGCGTATTCCATCTGCTCGCTCGGGACCGAGTGCGCGCGCACGATGCGGGCCGCTTCGGCGCGCACATGCCACTCCTGCCAGCGGGCGCGGCTCTGCCCGACCACCGACAGGGCGTGGTCGGCGCTTTCGGCGATCCACTGTGCGTCCACGGTGACGGGTTCGCGTACGGGCCCGTGGTCGTGGGTGGTGCGTCGGATCATTTCCGAGAGAGCGCGTTCGTTTCCGAGGACTTCGATTGCTTCGGCGCGCCAGGCAGTGCGTTGTTCTGCCAGCGAGCGTGGTTCGTGTTTGGCTTCGCGGGTTTCGAGGTTGGCGCGTTGGTTGAGTTTGCGGGCTTCGGCGGGTGTGGGTTCGCGGCCGAGTTCGCGTTGGAACTCGGCGGCGAGTTCTCCGCGGCGCAGGTCGATCATCCCGGCGCGGGAGGACCAGCGGGCGGCCAGATCGGCGTCGACGCCTACGATTTCGCGGATCGGGCGTTTGCCGGGGTCAGTGCCGGCGCGCTCGGCGAAGTCGACGCCGAGACGGTCTCGGAGGTATCCCTCGAGGCGGGTGTTGTAGGTCTCGGAGATCGCGACCATCGCTTTGTGCAGTGGCCGGCCGTCGATGGCGAGCCACTTGTTCTGCCCTTTGACTTTCACCTTGTTCGAGATCGCGACGTGGGTGTGCAGGTCGGGCTCGCCCGCGCGGGAGTCGCGGTGGGTGAAGGCGGCGGCGAGCATTCCTTCGGTGTCGACCTGCTGCACACCATCGGTGCCGAGCCGAGTGAGCAGGGCGTTGTTCTCGAACCAGTCGAGCGCGTCTTTGACCGCGTCATGGTGGGCGGCTTCGATCGCTTCGGACATCTCTCGCGGGGCCAGCGCCCACAGGGCACTGACCGACTTCACCGGGCTGAAGGTGACGTCGTATCCGGCGACGGCGGTGGTCTTGGCGCGAGAGTTCTTGGCCACCCAGCCGCTGAGTTCGCGGTCGTCGAGCGGTGCGCGGCCGAGTTCGGTCTCGAACATCTCGCGGGCGATTCGGGTGCGGATCTGCGCGCGGACGTCGTCGTCGACCGGCGCGTGGGAGGGCAGACCGAGGGCGGCGTTGTGTTCGGTGAACGCTTCGCCGACCGCCTTGCGGAACTCGGTGACGCCGGAGTGAATCCGAAAGGGGTTGCCCAGCTTGCTCTCTCGCAGTGCGAGCGCGGCGGCGTCTTTCTTGCTGGCACCGTCGGCGACGAGGGCGGTGGCGTGCCTGCCTTCGATGGCGGTGGCGTCGGGGTGTTTGCCTTCGCCGAACAGCGCGAGCATGTGCGCTTCGGTGACCTCGTCGCCTGCGCCGATGGTGCGCAGCGTGGGTAGCCCCGATCCCATCCAGAGGCCGGGCGACTCGCCTTTCGAGGAGTAGTAGTCCGCGAGAGTGTCGCGTCCACGTGCGGTGGCGTCGTGCGCAGCGACCTGCCGGATCAGGTACATGTACCCGTCCCCGGCCGTCAGCTTGTGCATCGTCGCGGTCACGAAACAGATCATAGCTGCTGTTATCTTTTCGTTATCCTTAATGCAAGAGGTCTGTAGGGCTTGATCTTGGGTTCGTGAGGTGAAATGGTGTGGCAGCGAGAACTGGGCTGTAGGAGAGGGCCTGTGGGTCGTGACGAGTGCTGACTGGCGTGTCTGTGTGGAGGTGGGTACTGCGGTGAGTAGGTCGGGTGATCGGATCTCCACGCGGACTCAGCTCCGCGCGGCGGCGGCGGCGAAGGTGGCCGGCGCGGCCAGCTCGGCCCGTCCGGCGGTGGCATCGTTTCTGGCTGCGCAAGCTCAGGTGGTCGCAGCGGAGCGGGCGATGGTGGCGGCGTTGATCGAGTTGCAGGCCCATGTCGGCGGTCTCGATGTGGCGGCGGAGATGGTGGGCCTGGACGCGGGAGCGGCCCGCGCTCTGGTCTCGCGTGTGGCTGCCGATGGCGCTGAACGCGAGGGTGGGTGATGGCCGTGCGTCGACCGGTGCCGCAGTCGACGACGAGCGCCGAGCAGCGCGAGATGTGGGTGGCTCGTGTTGGGGAAATCGCGGCTCTACTCGGTCAGTCCCCTCCCCCGTCCGTCGAGTTCCTCCCCGGTCCGTTGGGTATGGGTGCTCGCTACCACCACGGCACCGACACGTTGGGTGTCACGGACGGATGGATCAGTGCACAGCCGGATCCGCAGTCGTTGCCGTCGTCGGCATTACTGGCCCACGAATTGGGGCACCGTGAGGACTTGACCAAGCTTCGTCGCGCCCGCCGGCTCTACTACGTGGCGTACGTCGTTCTGGTGGTGATCCTGCTCGGTGGCTGCGCCGCAGCGTTCGTGTCGTCGACGCGGGATGCGAACGGCGGGTTGGCCGGGTCGGTGTGGTTCCCCTTGTTCATTCCGTCGATGGGTGTTGCCATAGTGGTCTCGCTCATGGTGATGAGTTGGCCGCGTGAGTACTACGCCGACGGTGTCGCGGCGCGTCTGTTCGGCAGTGACGGTGTTGCGGCGTGCTTGGCGGTGTACGCCGCGAACGGTCCTCGTTCGACCGTCTGGCCGTCGCACACGCACCCCTCACACCGGATGCGGATCGCGCGCCAACGTCGCCGCGAAGCCCAGAGACGTTAGGTTGCTCGGGACGAGAAGCTGTCTACGTGTGTGTCCATCAGGTCTGATCGGACCGGGTGACCGCCGCTCGGTAGCTGTCACCGAGATTTTCGGCCTGGACCGGGATGCTGAGTGGCACTCCGCTGTAGGACTCGCCGTAGGTTTGCGCGGTCACTGTCCACTCGGCAGTCAGAGAGGACGCGGTGTGATCGATCGCGCGCAGGATCAGCAGTTCGTTATCGCTGGTCCATGTCTGATCAGGACGGAGGTGTGGCAGGTCGATTGTGATGACGATCGTCTCGGCATCTGTGTTGTCCCACTCAAGGGGCGCGTCCGCCAGTTGCAAGCCTTTGCGGTAGTCCGTCACCGGAGGAGGCAGATACGTGTCGAACAATGGCTGTCCGGGCGGCGAGACGGGGG
>NZ_BCWW01000012.1 GCF_001894785.1 Rhodococcoides fascians NBRC 12155 = LMG 3623 | reverse complement strand
GACCTATCACCGCAAACGCCGTCAACGGCGCCTCGGCAAGCTCACCCCTATCGAGTTTGAGACAATCAACCGGACCGCACACGCGGCCTGAATCGCTCAACCCCACTAGTCAACTGAAGTCGGGGCAGTCCCGACAGCCAGCAGAGATGCGCATGTCGAGGATCAGATCGGTCAGTTTGAACTCCGGACCGGAGCGCCGCCCTCGATCAAGCGGGTGCCCGTGCCAGTAAGTACGACTCCAGTGGACAACTCGCCGGACACGGAGGGTCTCGTTGTCTTCGCGATCGCACTCGCCATTAATATTGCTCTCATTTTATTGTTTGATCTTCCCGCGATCTTTTGGATGATTTACTGGTTTATAGCTATTGCTGCCATATCAGTGGTCGTGCGCGCAGATAAGTAATACTGAAAAGAAATAATTGACGTCGAAGTTGCACTTGGATATAAAGTTTCCGCCCTGGGTGAGCTTACGGCAAACGGACAACTGCCGCATTCGACGTGAATGCGGCATCCATTGAGGTAGATGAACATGCATCGAATAACCTACTGGGTCCAGGAGTGGTACTCGCGACCCAACCCGAAAGGAATCACCAGTGCCCGAACCCACGACACCATCGACTGGCGACGACTGGCTCGTGACCGAACTACAGAGGGCCCAGGACGAATACGTTCATGACCCCAGGAGCGATTGGTACACCGAGGACGATCTGGTGGAGAACGGCTACCGCCGCGAAGCCCTGGTCGATCTGTTCGGTAAGCCAATTGAGGGACACGACGGGATCGTCGGATGGACCGTCTCATCGGTAACGAAGATCGAGCAGACACAGTTGGCACCTGCCTACGAGCTGCTCAAGGACGCTTTCGGCGCGTTCCACGACGACGCTGACACCATGACCAGTCGCGTTTACTACTACTACAACTGATTTCGGTTGATGCCGTCGACGACCCGTCTTGCTCGCGCCAGAAGCACGCCCGGGCCGTCGGCGCACACTCACGCTTGTTTCCGCATCAGCTCTGGCTGTCGAGCGGAAGACCCCGATCGAGCGGGTACGCCCATCATGTCGGTGCCATGCGCTAAATTGGATGGTGTGTTCGACCGTCGATGAGGGTCACGGTCGAGTGTCCTGTGGTCAGCACCCACCGACCTCTGCTCAGCAGCGCCCGTCCCGGTGGCCGTGTGCTGGCCGACGCGCTCGCACCCACCCGAAGGCCCTCATGTCCACACTCCCTCGATACTCCGCACGTTCCCCACGTCTGTCGCGCACAGGCAAGCGCGTATTCGCCGTCTGTGTAACCGCTTCCGCCCTTGCCGCGATGCTGGCGGGCTGCGATCCTCTGACCGCTCCCCCGAACCTCACACACGCCACTGAGGCCGTCTCTGCGACCGGCGGTGTCGTGGATCGGGTGATCGACGGCGATACCGTCGACGTGCGTCTGTCGACCGGTGGCGACCCGGTACGGGTCCGCATTCTGGGTATCGACACCCCCGAGACGGTCGACCCCGACGCACCGGTGCAGTGCTGGGGGCCGGAAGCGAGCGCCTGGGCACATCAACAGCTCGACGGCACCACGATCACCGTCACCGCTGATCCGGTGGCCGACGACACCGACCGCTACGGCCGTCTCCTGCGCTATGTCCTGCTCCCCGACGGCGGCAACTACAGCGTCCGCGCCGCCGAAACCGGCATGGCGCGGGCGTACATCTACCAAGGCCAGCAGCTCACCGAAGCTGCGAACATCGCAGCCGCACAGGCGACCGCGCAATCCAACGGTGTCGGCCTCTGGGGCGCACCGTGCTTCGGCGAAGCAGCTCGACGCTGACGACGCCTGCACTGCCTACGTATCTCCCCGCCGACGGTTCTCTGAAGTGGCGGCCATGTCGCCGCACCAACCGCTGAGAAGAAAGATCGATGTCATGGGAAAAGTTGGAATCCTTACCGAAAAGCCCTCCGCAGCACGTAATTTCGCGGCCGCACTGGGCGGGATGAGCGGCACGTTCGAGGGAACGGAGTACGTCATCGTCCACGCTCGCGGTCACCTATTGGAATTGAAGGACCCCTCCGCGATGGTGCCGGCCCCACTCGCCGACACATACCGGAGCTGGGAGCTCGAGCATCTACCGTGGAATGCCGACAACTTCCGCTGGGAGCGAGAGATCCGGCGCAGGGTGTCCGGCGGGAAGTTGGTCACCGATTCTGACGCGAAGAGCTTGCTCCACGAACTGAAGTCGGTGCTCTCGGAGTGCGAGAGCGTATGCAATGCAGCCGATCTCGACCCGACAGGTGAAGGTTCACTGCTGGGCTGGGAAATCGTGGAGTACCTGGGCCTTGAGAACAAGAAGCTCGAACGCATGGAGTTCCTGGACGAAACTCCCGCATCGCTGCGTAAGGCCTTCACAGCCCGTCGACCGGTCACGGCGATCGCTGCCGAGGGCGACTACCGCAAGGCCGACTTCCGGTCGAAGTGGGACATGCTCTCGATGCAGTTCACCAGATTGGCGACCAAGACCGTGGGCGCGACCACCGTGCTCCGCAACGGCCGACTCAAATCTGCGATGGTTGTGATCGTCGGCGACGGGCTCGACGCACACAGGAATTACGTCAAGAAGGCGTTCTACGAGAACCGTTTTCGTGACGAGAACGGTGTCACGTACACCAACCCCGACGTCGATCGATTCGACTCACAGGTCGATGTCCCCGGCGGCCTCGTTTCCTCGCCGGTAGTCCACGACGGGACGACCCGTAAGAAGACAGGGCCGCCGCGGTTGATGGACCTCGCAGCCCTGTCGTCTCTGCTGGCGAAGAAGGGCTTCGGAGCCAAGAACGTCCTCGACACCTATCAGAAGATGTACGAGGCGCAGGTGGTGTCCTACCCGCGCACCGAGGACAAGTTCATCTCGATCGAGCAGTTCAACGAGCTGCTTCCACTGGTCGACACGATCGCCGGCGTCGTCGGAGTGGACCCTGCGGCGCTGAGCCATCGTGGCCCGCGCACGAGCCACGTCAAATCCGGCGGCGCGCACGGTGCCAACCGCCCGGGACCCAACGTCCCGACGTCCCTGGACGCAGTGGAGAAGACCTACGGTGAATTGGGCAAAGAGATCTACGAGCTCCTCGCGAAGAACTACCTCACCATGCTCGCGCCCGATTACGAGTACGACCAGCATCGCGGCCACGTCGAGCAGTACCCGAGCTTCGTCGGCTCGCTGAACGTGCCCGTAGTCGCCGGGTGGAAAGGCGTGTTCAACACCGAGGAGGAGGACCAGCAGTCCGAGGACCAGCCGGAGGGAGTCACCGCGCTCGGCACCGTCGCCGACCCCTTCGTCCACGAGGGCTTCCCCACTCGGCCCCCGCACCCGACGATGGGATGGCTGATGAAACAGCTCGAGAAGCGGAACGTGGGTACCGGCGCGACCCGAACGAGCACCTATGCCGAGGTAACGAACAACTCGGGCGGCAAGGCCCTGATGATCGAGCAGCGCGGCAAGATCACTCTTAGCGCGATCGGTGAGCTCAACCATCGGATTCTGCCGGGTACCCACATCGGTGACCTGACGATCACCGAGCAGGTCTTCGAGCAGATGGCGCAGATCGAGGCCGGAACCGGCGAGGCAGCCGACTATCTGTCCCTCGTGGCCGATCTCGTTCGTCACGACCTGCAGGCGATGAAGGCGAATTCGAGCAGGCTCCCCGGCGAACTCAAGGCTCGCATGGGCAAGGCCGGGGTGACGCGGGCACCGGTGGAGATGGTCGACCTGCCGCCGGAGCTGCACTTCACCCACGCTGGCACGGTCGTGACCCGGGCGAAGCGGGTCTTCGGTGGCCACCGGTTCACCGACTCCGAAGTAGCGAAACTGCTGGCCGGTCAGGTGATCCAGATCGTCGCGACAAGCGCGAAGTCGGGCAAGACGTTCACGTGCACGGGAAAACTCGAACCGGGCGTGATGGACAAGGACGGCAAGCAGTATCCACACGTGAGCTTCAACCCTCGATTCGAGGAGCGTGCACCTCGCACAGACCTGGTCAGCGGAGTGTGGAAAGGCAAACCGGTCACGTTCAAAGGCCGCGGATGGGGTGCCAACGACCACTGGCCCGGCAAGGACTTCACCGAGCAGGAACTCGAGAAGCTACTGGCCGGAGAGACCATCGAGTTCGACGCCAAAAGCAAGACGGGCAAGACGTACCGGGCCCGAGGCGCGCTGGCCGCGAGCACCTACCAGGGCAGCAAGGTCTTCGGATTCAAACTGAAGTTCGAGGACCGAAAGTCCGCCGCAGGCAACAAGAAACGTACCGTACGTAAGTAGGCCTGTACCGCAGGGAAACAGAGGGATTCGCGCGCTCTCGCCCGTCGGGAACAGTTCGAGCGGGAGGTTCACGAGAAGGACTGCTGTGCCTCGTCGATGCGGCCACTCCGAGGCTGTGCCCGTCGGTCCCGACCTAGGGCGTGCCGAGCTGACACAGCGGGTGCAGCTCTCAAGGCCATGTCGAGGAAAGCCGGGCCGGGCCCGATCACGGGAGCTCCGAATCCAGAAACAATCTTTCAGTCCAAAAATTGGCGTTAATTCGCACTTGACTTTCTTCTCTACCCGCTTGAAAGTGTGGCCTGATTGGGTTTACCCTGGTCTCGACCGCGACGCTGAGGGTTCCAACCCTGCACGGCCGCGGTTGTCGGCTTTCTGGACTTTGTCCGTCAGCCATGGATCGGTTCTTTGCCAAAGGGACCACACGGGGGATGGCGCTGCAACGCCGTCTCTCCGACCGAGCCAGGCCGTACGCGGTCTGGCTTTCGTCGTTTTTTCAGGAACAGTTGACTCATTCAGTCCGGAAAACGTAATCTGCTCCTACCTTGATCTATCGGTCCAAGTTCTTCGACGGATTGCAGTCTCGAGAAGAGCAGCACCACCGGAGCGATAGCAGGTCACATGCCCTCCCCATGGAGGAGGTGTGGATTCACCTTTGGCAAAGGCTGCGAGAGCCACTGGCTCTCGCAGCCGCCAACGGGGTGTTCCCCGTTGACAACCGAACAGGAGTTCGTCCATGCTCAAAAACAAAAGCGTGCAGAGAGTTCTTGCCGCTGTCGCCCCGCTCGGCATTCTCGCAACGGGCGCTATTGCCCTGGCCCCGAGCGCTTCCGCCGTTCCGTACCAGACCGGCGACAAGTACGTCGACTGCGGTCCCAGTATCTGCACCGTCTACTGGAGCCAGCCACAGACCGAAGTGATCTTCCAGGACACTCAGGACCCATCGTGGCCGGTCGTGTCGACCTTGCTCGAAAGGAACCTGCTGTCTGCGATCGTCATACAGAACAGCCAGGCAACGCTCGCGAATATCGAAGCAAACGCGAATGCCGCAGTCATGTACGACGGCTGCTTGCAGTTCGCATATCGCGCGGACGGCACCGGCAAGGGACTGTGGGGTTACACCACTCATCCCGACTACTGCTGGGATCCGGCCGTCTTCGAGTTCTGACCGCTGCCGCGTGACTAGTTGACAGTGGCCCTGCACCGATCCGGTGCAGGGCCACTTCTGTTTGCAAGGTCTGATCAGTCGACCTGTAAGCCTGTCCCGATCTCGCTGTATGTGCAGAAGTCAGGACGCTTGGGCGGCCGAACGGCGCGCGTCGTGATCGACGTGCCTACACCCGGGGTGATGAGCTAGAGTCAACGATGTTCGACCGTCGATGAGGGTCACGGTCGAGCGTCCATCCAGCAACAGCGCTGCACCGCACCACTTTCGGGTGTCGGGGCCATCGTGCTGTGGGCTGGCCGACGCTCCCAGTGAAGGCCCTCCATGTCGATTCCTCACTCGCTCTCCCCCAGCACTGACCACATCTCGTTCACCATCGACGGTGGTGAACGTCGATGACCACTCGCTCTGTCTCGACGGCCGAGCTGCAGCGCCGCTCACAGATCGCTGCCGCAGCCTACGAACGCGGTCGCCGCGCCACCTTGGCTGCCGCACGCCGCCGTAACCTGCCCGATCGGGCGCACGTGCGCCGCGAGGAGATCCGCGCGCGCTCCCACTCGTACGAGCCGCGCAGTGACAGTCGCGCGTTCGGGATGCTCGACACCGACGTGTCGTTGGTGCGGGCGGCTGCGTATCTCGCCGCGTCCGGTGTCGCGCACGAGCTGATCACCGCACAGACCTTCACCGATCCTGCTCAGCAAGAATGGGCGGACGCCACCGTCAATCGGACGGCTGCGCACGAGGATGCATGGCGGGAACGGTTGGTCGACAATGGTATCGACGACGCGGTGCTCCGCCCTGGTCTGTCGATGGATGCTCTGGAGTTGCCCGCTGAGCTCGACGGCCTCGACTTCGACGACATTGCCGAACACACCCTCGACGTGTCCTCCACCTCGGCCGACGTCGAACCCCTGAGGCTGGTCGACCTGCTGCGGGAGACACCGCGCCAGGAACAGTCGTCGGGTTCGGTCGTCGACATCACCGACCGGGTCGCGCAGGTCATCGAGCTCGACCGCAGCGTCGACGCGGCCGTCGAGGGTGGTGTGGACGCATGGTGACCAAAAGGCCGACCGCCAGGGGTGCCGGCACGCAGTCCTCGATGCTCCCGTTGATCGCGATATCGCTGGTGATCGTGCTGATCGCCCTCGGATACGGATCGCTCTGGCTCGGGCACGCGTTCACCGACACCGGCGAGTCGATCCCCGGGAACCCGTTTCAGGCCCTGTTCTCCGTGGCCGGCGGGAAGCTGACGTGGCCGACCGTCTCGACTGTGATCTTCGTGATGGCGGTGATCATCGGCTCCGGTCTTGCCGGCGTCGCCGCGGCCGCTCGGGCGTCACGCGGCGGGAAGAACGATGTCGATGCCAAGGCTCGTTTGATGGGGTCGACATCGAAGCTGACCGGGGTGACGGGCAAGCAGGCCCGTGATCGAGCGAAGTCGCTGCGTTCGGATCTGGCCGACCGCGACACCCTCGACGACGCCGACATCGGGGTCATCGTCGGCCGCACGGTCCAAGGCAACCAGAAGGTGTTCATGTCGTGGGAGGACATGATGTTCGCCCTGGCCGGACCTCGTATGGGTAAGACGGCCGCGATGGCTATCGACGCCTTGTGCACCGCGCCGGGCGCGGCAATGTTCACCTCGAACAAACGTGATGGCCATGACCTCACCCGTGGAGTCCGCGAGGAGCTCGGCGCAGTGTGGCGCTACGACCTGCAAGGGATCGCCGAAGGCCCCCGCACCGGCGGTGACGGGTTCTGGTGGAATCCGCTGCGCGGAATCACCAGCATCGTCGCGGCCCGCAAGCTCGCCTCCTACTTCGCGGCCGCATCGAAGGATGATTCGGCTCGCGTCGATGCCTACTTCGACGGCGGTGCACAGGAATTGCTCGCGCAGATGATGCTGGCGGCATCGTGTGCGGGCGGCGATCTGCTGCACGTCTACGGTTGGCTCTCCGACGAGGAGAACGAACTCCCCCAGAAGATCCTCGAGGAACACAACCACCAGATCGTCGCGATGCGGCTGCAATCAGTGCGCGGACTCAACCCGCGCCAGCGAGATGGCCTGTACGACATGGCTCGCCGGTTCATCGGGCTGCTCGAGGAGCAGACCTACGTGATGAGCGTGCTCCCACCCGAGCGGGTGGACGTCTCACTCGGCGCGGTCCTCGACACCGACATCGGCAGGGGCGTGCGCTACCCGCATTCGATGCGCGAGTTCGTGATCGAGAAGTTCGTGACCAGTACCGACACGCTCTACGCCTTGTCGAAGGAAGGGCCGGACTCGTCGTCAGCGCTGACCACAGCGTTGATCGGGTCAATCATCGACGCCGCTCAGCGCACCGCTCGCCGCAGCCCGCGCGGCCGGATGCCGGTACCGATGCTGTGCATCCTCGACGAGGCCGCGAACGTCTGCCGCCTCCCCGAGCTCCCCGCCTGGTACTCCCACCTCGGCTCGCAGGGGATCTGCCTGATGACGATCGTGCAGAACCTCTCCCAGGCCCAGAAGGTGTGGGGCCAGGACGGGGTCAAGCAACTCCAGGATGCCGCAAATTTCCTCTGGTACGGCGGCGGAATCAAGGACAAGACCACCCTGTCGGACCTGTCCGCGCTCGTCGGTGATCACGACGTCGAACGCTGGTCGGCCTCACGGAGCGGCGGCATGTTCGACAGCGGCTCGACCTCGAAGTCGCAGTCCTGGTCGAAGGAACCGATCATGACCGTCGACGACCTTGCCGCAATCCCGAAAACCCGAGCCTTGGTGCAGATTTCGGGAAACCGGCCGGTGCTGATGAAGAAGCTGTACTGGTCCGACGGCCCGAACGCCGACGCCATCACCGCCTCTGCCGAGCGATACGGAATCCCCGAGAAGACGCAGATCCTCCTCGACGAGAACGCAGTCGACCTCGACGAGGTCACCGAGATCGACGAGGAGCCGTTCCTGTGACCGCATTCGACGACTTCGACCCGGCAGAGGGCGACGCGGACGAGGGCGGCCCTGACGAGGAGCCGTCGGCACCGGAGCGGCAGTACGAGTCGATGTTCGACTGGTTCGACACCTGGTTCGCGACTCTGATCACCCGCAAGCTCAGCGGCACCGCCGGAAAGAGCGGCCGGGTGTTCTGTCCCGAGTGGTGGAGACACGACGAAGTGGTGCGACGCCTGCGTGATCTGTGGCTGGCGTGGGAGGGCGCGGAAGCGAGCGAAAATCTCGGGGCACCGAGTGCCTGGTGGATCCACGACGCCGACCCGATGCTGCGCGTACTGCTCGATCCGGACGG
Source organism: Rhodococcoides fascians NBRC 12155 = LMG 3623 (assembly GCF_001894785.1). GTDB lineage: Bacteria > Actinomycetota > Actinomycetes > Mycobacteriales > Mycobacteriaceae > Rhodococcoides > Rhodococcoides fascians. The sequence continues at coordinate 190,131 of NZ_BCWW01000012.1, read as the reverse complement.
TGGCCCGATGTATCTGTGCAGCAGAGACAAGCACGTCACGACCCCGCCGCTACGGCGAACGTTGACTCTGCCCCCAGCGGGCTGGTTCGACGGGCTCGACTGATACTCCACCCGACTCGTCAAGATATGTTGACGATTCGGGTGGAGCCTGACACAACTACCGATTCGATCGACCGAAGGGACCTGGTGGGTCCGGCTAGACCCACCAGGTCCGATGTGGCCGGGGATTGCGCCTCCGGCCGACGACGACGTTAACGATCCCTGCCCGGTCCCGGGCACTGCGGGTCGCACAGACGTCTCGCCCGACTTCAGGAGCGCACACCGTGGCCAAAGATTCCGACGATTTCCAACTCGATTTGTTCGCCGAGACAGAGGACAGTGACACCCATGATCGACCCGATAACGCAGGAGATAATGAAGCTCTACTTGGAGCACCAGGGACTGCCGCAGGAGCTGAGCCCGACCGATCAGCAGGCGTTCCTCGAGACCGAGAGCGAGCGGATCGCGGAGCGGATCGACAACATGAAGATCGTCATGGAACAGCAAGTGCTGCAACGCTACATGCGAGACAACGGCCAGCCGCCCCCGTACATGGAGAAGGTCGGGATGATCAACCAGGCGTGGGCGCAGGCGACGGACTTCGTGATCAACGAGGAGATCTACGGCCAGCTCCCGCCGGAGATGGAGGCATACCCGCCGGACCAGGAGAGCCCGGAAGCGGAAGCGGAACGGGACCAGGCGCGGATTCAGGTCCACAAGAGCGATCCGGAGCGGTGGCGCAACCCGCTCAACTGCGCGGACCCGGACAAGGAAGCGGACCGGCTGACGGACCAACTGTGGAAGGGCCGACCGGTGCAGTTCCTCTACTACGCAGCGCATCTGATAGCGGCGAGGATCGAGGACAACGAGCCCTACCCGACATCGCAGAGCCACCCGCTGTATCCATCGTTCACCAACCAGCTCGACGAGAGAGTGGCCGAGCACGCGGCAAGCGGAAAGTAACCCGCCGCAGCGAATCCGACGCCCAACTGGATCTGTTCTCGTTCGACGCCGACGGTGCCGCACCGATCGACCCGGCCGCCACCGAGATCGGCGGCACACCGCTACCGGCACCGGTCGATCCGGAGATCCTCGCCGCCGACGCCGCATCCCGGCAGGCGCGCGAGCTCCAGCCCACACCGGAGGTCGCCCCGGACGTCGCCGTCGACGTTTCGGCACCGATGTCACCAGCTCCGTCGCCGACGGAGCTGGTGCGTGATGCCTACGGCCGGCTCGCGCGTGAAGACGAAGCGTATGTGCGGCTGGCGCGGATCCGCGCCGACCTCGACGGGACGCTGACCGCCGACCAGGTCACCGACGCGCTGATGGAGCTGCGGCGCGCGGGCGATGTGTCGCTGATTCCGGAAGAGAATCAGAAGACCCTCGGGCCCGACGATCACGCCGCAGCGGTGAGCTACGGCAACCAGAGTCGGCACCTGTTCGCCGTCGACGGCCGCCGCGTCGACCAACTCCTCCCCACGCAGAGCACTCCCCCGCCCAGCGTCGAGACCGACTCCCCCACAGCCCAACCAGTGCCGGAGACGACTGCGCCGGTATCCGAGACTGTCCCCGCATCCCCGGAGATCGCAGTCCCGGACACCACCGAAGGGATGGTGGTCGACACACAGACGGTCGCCGAACGTCTGTGGAATGTCGAGCCCGTGGACTTCCGGCCCGGCACCGAGATACTGGTTCCGTCCGGAGCGAAAGCCCGTGTGGCAGCGAACATCGAGGCCCTGCGGGTGCTGGCGGCGGTGACCGCGCAGGATCGCTACGCCACCGCCGACGAGCAGGCAGTGTTGGCCCGGTGGTCGAGTTGGGGTGCGACTCCGCAGGTGTTCGACCCGCGCCGCGACGATTGGGCGGGCGAGCGCGAGCAGATCCGGTCGTTGCTGGACGACACCGCCTGGGCGCAGGCGCAGCGGACCATCCTCAACGCTCACTACACCGACCCGGCGATCGCCGCGGCGATGTGGAAGGCAACGATGCGGGCCGGGTTCACCGGTGGCCGGGTACTCGAACCAGGTTGCGGGTCGGGAACATTCATCGCTCATGCCCCCAGCTCGGCGCAGATGGTCGGGGTGGAGCTCGACGCCACCACGGCCGCGATCGCCGCCGCGTTGAATCCGTCGGCGCAGATCCGCGCGGAAGGATTCGAGAAGACCACCGCACCGGCATCGTCGTTCACCGCTGCGATCGGCAACGTCCCGTTCGGTGACTACCGGCTCTACGACCCGGTCCACAACCAGGCCAAGCACTCGATCCACAACCACTTCATCGTCAAATCGTTGGCGATGACCGCACCCGGCGGGTACGTCACCGTCCTGACCTCCCGCTACACCCTCGACGCCCAGAACCAGCGAGCCCGCCGCGACATCGCCGCCCTCGGCGACCTCGTCGGCGCAGTGAGGTTGCCGTCCAACGCATTCCGGCGCGTCGCCGGGACGGAGGTCGTCACCGACATTCTCGTGTTGCGTCGCCGCGCCGACGGGGCCAAGCCTGCACCGTTGACCGAGCGGTTCTTGCAGCTCGAGAACGCCACCGCCCGGGGCGATGCCGGCGAGGACAAGGGCGTGCCGATCAATGCCGTCTACACCGATCACCCCGAGTGGGTGCTCGGTGAGCTGCGGGTCGGGCACGGGATGTACGGCAACGAGACGCTGTCCGTCGACGCCCACGCCAGCGGCGACGACCTTGCGGCCCTGGTCGAGGATCGACTCACCGCGATCGTCGATGTCGCCAAGACCGACGGTCTCGGGCTCACCGCATCGTGGCGCGACACCCTCGGCCCGACCCGGGAGGACTTCGAGCGCGGACTGCTGGCGATCGGGAACGGCCCGGCGCAGGACGAGCTCGCGGTGGGAACGCTGCGGCACGACGCGCAGATGGAGACCATCGAACGCTGGAACTCCCGCGACTGGGAGCCGGTGAACACTCGCGGAGCCAAGCAGGTCGCCGAATGGGGCGAGCTGCTCGCGCTCCGCGACACCACTCATGCCCTGATCGACGCGCAGCGTGGCCCTACCGACCCCAGTCAGCGGCAAGCCTTGCGGGAGATCCTCGGTGAGCAGTACGACGCCTACGTTGCCCGCTACGGCCCGATCAACCGGTTCAAGATGTCGATACCCAAGGACCTCACCGAATCGCAGCACGACGCCGCTCTGGCGAAGCTGATCGACACCTGGCGCAAGGACGAAGGGGTTGCCGGCGATCCGTATGCCGGAGAGGTTCCCGAAGACGTCTACGACCGCCTCTCCGACGATGCGTGGATCAACCCCCGCCAGCCCACCAAGCTGCAGAGCCATCTCGGCAAGACCCTGCGCACCGATCCGACGTTCGCTGCGGTGCTTTCCCTCGAGCACTTCGACGAGGAGACCATGACCGCCCGCAAGGCGGCGATCTTCCACACCGACGTCCTGCATTCGCGTGAGCTGCGCAGCCACGCCGAGACGGTCGACGAGGCGATGGCCATCAGCCTCGACGAGCAAGCCCGCCTCGACGTCGGGCGGATCGCCGAACTACTCGGGACCACCGTCGAGCAGGCCGAGACCCAGATGGAAGGACGCGCTTTCCGCACGTTGACCGACCCCACCCGGTGGGTGTCGTCGTCGACTTATCTGTCGGGCAATGTCCGCACCAAACTCGCCGACGCCGAAGAAGTCGCCGCCCTCGATCCCCGCTACCAAGCCAACGTCGACGCACTGACCGCGGTCATCCCGCCGCGCAAGACCGATGTCGATGTCGCTCTCGGTGCGCCGTGGGTGCCGATCGAGACCTACACCCAGTTCGTCCGCGAGACCTTCGAGGTGCCGGCCGATGTTCCGGTCACCATCGAGCGGGCATCGGGGCGCTGGTCGGTGTCGGTGGAGGCCTACCCCGGTGTCGGCGAGCAGCACCTCAAGTGGGGCCTGGTGCCCAAACGTGGATCGTGGTCGACGAAGTACAACTTCGAGCACCGGCCCGCCGAGGACCGCGGGATCGGCAACGCCGGAATGCGCTCCGGTGACTACGAGTGGCAGGAACTGCTCACCGACCTGCTCAACAGCGACCCGAGCGAGATCGCCACCTCCAAGGAGTTCCGGGAGAACGCCGGGGCACCGGGCATTCACGATGCCGCGACCCGCGCGGCGCAGTCGAAGGCGCGGCGGCTCTCGCAAGAGTTCGGGCAGTGGGCGTTGCACTCCGACGAGGTGCGCCGCGAACAGCTCCTCGACATCTACAACGACAAGTTCAACTCCCTTGTCGCACCCGTGCATTCGGGTGCGCACATGGCCTTCCCCGGCCTGGGTGAGAAGTACTCGCCGTACCCGTATCAACGCGACGCCGCGGCCCGGATCGTCTCCGAGCCGACGGTGCTGCTCGATCACGTCGTCGGGGCCGGCAAGACCGGCACCATCTTGATGGGCGCGATGGAGCTCAAGCGCCTCGGGTTGGCGGACAAGCCGTGGGTGGTGGTGCCCAACCACATCATCGACCAGGTCGTCCGCGAAGCGGGCCAGTGGTATCCCGGCGCGCGGATCCTCTCCGGATCGGCGGCCACCGACGCCGAAGGGCGCCGATTGCTCGTCGCCCAGTCCGCCTCGCAGGACTGGGACATGGTCATCGTGCCGCGGTCGGCGTTCTCCTCGATCGGGGTCGATCCCGGCACGAAAGCCGAGTACATCCGCGGCCAGGTCCAGGCCATCGACGCGGATCTGGGCGATGTCGAAGGCCGCCAGACCAAGAAACGGCTCGAAGCGATGAAGGCCAAGCTCGAGGAAAAACTCGAGACCGCTCTCGAACAGGCCGGGAAGGATCGCGGTCTGACGTTCGAGGCGTCGGGTTGCGACTACCTGTTCGTCGACGAAGCCCACGAGTTCAAGAACCTCGCCCGCGCGTCCGGGGTCACCGAGCTCGCCAACGAAGGCTCGCACCGGGCCACCGACATGGACCTCAAGCTGAACTATCTGCGGTCGATGCGCCGCGAGGAAGCGATCACCAAAGGCATCCCGCCGGAGGAGTACGTCGAACGTGTCGCCACGTTCGCCACCGGCACCCCGGTCGCGAACTCTCTCGCCGAGCTGTGGGTGATGCAGCACTACCTGCGTCCGGATCTCCTCGAGGACGCCGGGGTCGCCTCGATCAACGACTGGGGAGCGACGTTCACCGACACCGTCGAACGGGTCGAGCTGAACTCGTCCGGATCGAGACTGCGGGCCATCACCCGAGTCGGTGAATTCACCAACGTCGGCGACCTGATCGGTATGACCAGCGTCTACACCGACGCCGTCACCCGGGATCAGGTGCCGGCGAACCTGCCGGTCAAGGACGGTGGCCGCAACACCGACGTCACCTTCACTCCAGCCCTCGAGGTGCAGGACTTCATCGCCGATCTGGGCTACCGGGCCGATCACGCCGACGTCAAACGTCCTGATCTCGACAACGCCCTCAAGGTCGCCAACGACGGTCGCAACGCCACCCTCGACCCGAGGGTCGCGCACATGGACCCGGCACCGCCGGAGCATTCGCGCGCGCACATCGTCGCGCAACGAATCCTGCAGGTGCACAACGAATCGATCGAGAACACCTACCTCGATGCCTCCGGCGAACCGCACCCGGCACCGGGTGCGTTGCAGATCGTGTTCTGCGACCGATCCACCCCGAAAGCCGACGGGTCGTGGTCGATCTACGACGGGATCCGCGAGGAGTTGCTCGCCGGCGGAATGGAGCCCACGCAGATCGCCTACGTCCACGACTACCCGAAGCCGTCGGAGAAGGCGCGCTTGTTCGAGATGTGCCGCACAGGACGGGTATCGGTGGTGTTCGGGTCCACCGAGAAGATGGGCACCGGCACCAACATTCAGGACCGGGCAATCGCGCTGCACCACGTCGATGTGCCGTGGCGACCGGCAGACCTCGAACAGCGCGAGGGCCGAATCATCCGGCAGGGCAACCAGAACGCCCGCGTGAGGGTGTTCAATTACGTCGCCGAGAAGACCTTCGACACCGTGATGTGGCAGACCGTGCACCGCAAGGCGCACTTCATCGAACAGCTCAAGAAAGCGGACCGGTCGATGCGGCGCGTGGTCGACCTCGAGAGCGACTCGCTCGCCGAGAACTCGGCCATGACCAAAGCCCTTGCCACCGGTGACGATCGGTACATCCAGCAGATCGAGCTGGACTCCCAGCTCCAGGAGCTCCAGTCCGAAGCGGATTCGCATTTCGCCGAGCAACGCTCCATCGAACGTGACCGCGACAGGTTGCGCCGTGAAGTACCGCGGGGACGCCAGCGGGTCGCCCAATTGACCGAAGCAGCACCGATCCTCAAAGGCCGGCGCGAGGTCGAGCAGTGGCCCGGTATGACCATTCGTGGGGTGTTCTACGACAAACGCAGCGATGCCGCGAATGCGATGGCCATAGCGTTGCAGGGCACCTACCAGGCCCTCAAGGGCGAAGGGCTCACCAAGTCGATGGTGATCGCGGAGATGAGCGGATTTCCGATCGAGGCCTCTCGCCCCGCCCAGGCAAGTGCGCTGTATCTGTCGTTCTCCGGGCTCGGGTCGTCCACCAAAACAATCGAAGCGCATGACCTGTATCCGAGGATCGGAGACGGTGATCGCAGCCAACATGCCTTCGGTCTGCTCACTCGGGTGGAGAACATGGCGTACACCGTCGACACGGACCTGGCGAAGGCCGAACGCTCACTTGATCGAGACGAGCAGCGCCTCGAAGACCTCGAACTGGTCGAGCTGTCCGACTTCCCGAAAGCGGTACAGCTGAAGGATCTCTCGAACGAAGTCGCCCGGCTACGGCGCGAGATCAAGGAGGCAGAAACGAGTCCCGAAGCCGTCGCCCGGGACGCGGCCCGTGCTGAACGTGCGGCAGCGAAGGGACGGCAGCCGGGGTGGTCGCTGATGCTCAACCCCACCCCGGCGTACGTCGAAGAACTCGGGATGGGGAGCGCCGACAACGTCCGCGCGATGATGCGCCAGGCCGAAGTCGAAGCGTTGCAGCGCACTTCATCGTCCAGCATCGATGCGATCGACCCGGATCGGCCCCGTCGCGGACTGTCCGCCCCACCCGAACACCGCGAACCCGGCACCGGCCGCCCCGACCGAGATCGGAAACTCCCGCCACCGGATCCGACAGAACCGACTCGTGACACCGGGCCAGAGCTGTAGTAAAGGGCATGTGCCTGTGTTCGGTTGGCGTACTTGCTATCCGAACCGGTAATCCGATCGTTGGCCTCACCATAGGGGCCAACGATCGGATCACCGCAATTGCGCTAGTCGGGCGTCGAACTCGCGATCGGGTCGGCACGTAGCTCGGGTATCCATTGCGAAGGGAGCGCATTCTGATCCCGAAAGATGCCTGCGAGGGTTGCCTCGTCAGCGTCTTCCACACCGACTGCTCGCGCCGTTCGCCACGCTCTTACTAGGCGGTCGAAAATGGGCACGACGGCGGGTGGTCGCACCAAATACACGTTTGATGTCGCCACTTTTCGAGCGCTCGGCTCGATTCTGGGTTTCGGGGTATCCAACAGGCAGATCGAGTCCGGTGGTACCGCCGAATTACGCTCTGACTCAACGTAGTTTAAATGTGAACATGCTTGTCGAACGTTGTTCGCGCCGACAGATCCAGTGGACGCCGCCATGTTCTTTGCTTCCCACACCACCCACTGCCGATCAGAGAAGATCCACACTGCGTCGGGCGCGGCTTGATTGTCGGCTTCGTCGTCGTCGTAGGTGTAGCTCTCGGTTGCGCCTGCCAGCTCGCCCATCACCACGAGCGCATCTTCGTAGGGCTCGCTCTTGTCCCCGAGCAGATCCGTCCTCACAGTCGCGACGATGTCCTCGAAGTCCGGTCCTGTCAGTTCGACCCAGTCGCGCATACCCTCGATGGCCACCTCGTCGACCGGGTCCAGAGTGAGCGGCGCTGTCACCCCAGCTTCGGCTGGAGAGTGAAGGTGGGAGAACCAGGAGGTCGCCCGACTGGCGGTCCGCGCATCGCGGTAATACTTCTGTTCGGCGGTTCGCAACGAGGTGTCTCCTGTCTGCTCCGACAACAGGCGGGCAGTGTAGAAGCCGAGGTAGTTCCACAGAGCGGCGTATCTCTTTGGTCCCCGCGCGTCACTCAGGTTGCCCACGACCGTGTCGATCGAAGTAAGGGCCTGCCGCCAATTTCCATCCCACAGGGCCTCGCACGCGACGATCTCGTGGCGAGCTGCCTTCTGCATCTCTTTCGTTCCGAGAGCCTCGACTTTTACCGCTTTTCCGCGGTCGGCGACGATGCTTGCATCTTCTGCTGCCCAGATCGACCCATGGTCGTAGAACGCCTGCAGACGTTCGCTGAGCTCGGCAGAGGTGGTGTCGATGCTGTTCTTGTAACCGAATGACAGCTCGGCCTGAATTTCCGGGTGGAACGATTGCAGACTCTCACGATTCGTCAGGTAGGACACAAGGTCATCGCCGAGAACCAGTACCGCCGCGTAGTCGCGGGTGCTTCGGGTCGCTCTGCCCGAACCTTGGGCAATCCGTGCCCGGATCCGTTCTTGGAGCACCTCGACCGCCCCGAGCGACTTGTGCAGAAATCGTTCCTGGAGGTCGCCGTTAGCCGGGAGTCCGACGAGGATCACGAGGCGGCAGTCGTCGTCCGGCAAGTCGATTCCGTCGTACCGATTGTTGAGAATGAGAACGGCATCAGTTTTATTGACGAACACCCCCATGTCATCCTCGACGTCGGCAGCTCGCAGGACCGATGTTCCGGCCGGTACAAGCGCACCAGCGACGAAATCAGCCGTCCTCTTGTCGGGCGTCAGTATGATGGCGCGGCCTGCTTCTTCTATTGCGTCTGTGACATAACTGGTGAGCTTCTCGTCGTCGACGGATAGATCACTTGTCAGGCTCGGGAAAGCGAAGAAACGACGACCGGTCCCCTTTTTCTCCCACCCTTTGGGTACCGGAATGCGTTTGATCTTCCGCCGACCAAATGTCCTCTCCAGTTCACCGCCCGAACCCAGGGTCGCACTCATATAGATTCGCCGTCCAACGTCTTCGTAGGCCGGGTGATGGTACGTCGGCGCTACGAGCGGTCGAATAAGAATCTTGCTGTACGAGACGTACACCAGGCATCCGTCGCTGTGGGACTGCATGGACTTCCACGCGTGCCTGGCTGAATTGCTTAGTTTTTTCGACGCTGCGGCAGCCGACAGAGTGGCCTCGAATTGGCGAATATTGCTCTCTACCGCCAATGGTGACGCCAGGTAGACCGTGCTGTAGTACTCGCTATCCGGCAGATTCGTTCGAAGCCGGTCAACGACTACCGGGTCAAGCCCTTCTTCGATGGAGGACAGCACATCGAGGTAGGCACCGTCATCTCGTGAGATTTCGAGTTTCCATGGTGACGCAACGTATCCCTCGGCGGCGTGAGCGTCATCGAGAAGTAGTACCTGCGCCGAGTCGATGGCGGGGTTCGAGTTGAAGACATGGCTATAGACGCTCACCGCCATAGCCTGCCCAGCCTCGTACCGGGCACGGTCCGCTCTATTCCACCCGACTACTTCGCCGATCAGCAGCACGTTCGGAAAGCCGTACTCCGTCAGCTTTTCCGCCGTCTGGCGCGCGAGTAGCCGCGTCGGGCACAGATAGGCGACTCGCTCCCCATACTTGCGGCGGCGATAGTCACCGATCAGCCCTCCGACCAAAGTCTTTCCAGCGCCAGTGGGTAGCTCCAACGCCACATCGGGACTGTCCAAATGTGCGCGGTGCCATTCTCGAACGACGTCAGCTTGATGAGCCCATAGGTTCGCGGGCCCATCGTTGACCAAAGCAAGGTCGAGATAGAGAGCCTCAGGATCATCGAAGATCTCTTCAGCTTGAGGTCTGCTCTTGAACACCATGCCCAGCACACACTTTCATTCAAGGATCCGCAGCCGGAAGGCCGACGACTCGGTCAACTACAGGCTAAACGGTCTGGACAAGCGCGGGCCGAGGTCCCAGGGCTTCAGGGCTTCTACGGGCTACAGACCAGCGTCCAGATCTCTGTCTCGTTCACGTTCAGGGTTGTTGGACGGCATAGGACGATCACGATCTGAAAGTGGGTGTCGACTACGTGGTGCGCGTGTCGGTGCAGCGACGAGCCCACGGGGCCGCTCGTTTGGTATTGCGTGGTCCTGCACAGGAGCCGTTTGCAGATCCGTAAGACCGTCCACCGCTAGTGCCGACACTGCTCGTTGTTCCAGGTCACGCATACGCCGTTCAGTGGTAGTGCGTTGGTCGGCGGTCAACATGAGTCGCCGCCTGCGTGCGGCTTCGGTGATGGCGGTGTCGAAGACTGCGGCGGCGGCAAGGTCGGCAGCGCGGCGGTTCGGATCAGCTGCTCTCGTCGAGATCTCGGGCCAGTCGGTGCGCTGGGCCTGGACACGTCCGGCGGCATCGCGGGTGGCGCGTTGAGTGTCTTGGACCTGGCGGGCGAGGCGTTCTTCCCGTAGGCGTGCGTCGTCGACGGCGGGTTCGAGGGTCTTACGCTCGCGCCGCTTCGCGGTCGACAGTTGCTCGGTGAGTGTCGTGTGTTCGGTGCGTGCGGCCTCGTACTGTGCGGTAACGCGGCGTAGTTCGGTGGCGAGTTCGCGCGCAGCGGCGATCGCTGCGGCTTGTTCGTCGAGTCGGGCGTACAGCTTCTCGGTGTCGGCGACGACGGTGGGTTCGGTGCGGCCTCGTCCGGCGCGGTCGACGAACGCTGTCAGTTCCGCGTCCGGAACGAGCCGGATCGGGTCCTGCTGCATCTTGGCCAGCAGAGCGGCGTCGGCCAGCGAGAGCACCAGTTGCGGCTCGGGTACGGGCTCGGTGGCGTCCTCCACTGACAGCTCGGTCGGTGCCGTCGTTTCCTGTACGAGCTGTTCGACTGTGTCGGCTGCTGGTGCGTCGAGGACCTCGACGATCGACTCCAACGAAACCCGCGTTGGGGTCGGGGCGTCGGTCATCGCGGCACGCTTCGCTGCTTGTTCGGCCCGCCACAGCATCGCTTCGGTGCGGTCGACGTCGGCCTTGAGCTCGGCGAGCGCGGCGAGGTCGATGCTCTCGGCTGCCAGGCGTGCGGTGGTGACGTCGACGGCGGTGACTTCTCCCCCGTCGGCGGCGGTGACGCGCTCGTATTCGGCGGCGGCGTCGTGTGCGCGGGTGCGGGCGACGGTGGCGGTGTCGTCGACGAATCCGGCGCGCCAGATCTCCCAGTCGAGGCCGCGCTGCGCGAGGGCGCGGGCATCGTCGTCGTCCCCGGCGGCCGCGACGTCGGCGGCGACTGCGGGCCGAATGACGGTGTCGATGTGATGCCAGAGCGCTTCGGCCTCGAACTCGCGGTCGGTCCACTCCTGACGGGTGTCGAGCATGGCAATGCGGGCGGGGCGTTGCCGGTCGGCTCGCTCCTGCAGCTCGGCGAGCATCGTGCGGGCATGGAACTGTGCGGGGCTGGTGCCGTCGGAAATCCGACTACGCAGCTCCCGGTACCTGGTTTTCGCGTCGTCGAGATCTGCAGTGAGCAGTCGTACTCGTTCGTCGGTGGTGACCGTCGGGTACGGCAGCTCGATCGTCTCGATCTGCGAGCGCAACGCATCCCACACATCGGCCTCGGCGTCGGCGGTGCCGATCGTGTCGGCGGTGTCGATCGTGTCGGCGGTGTCGATGTCGAATGGTGCGCCGGCCTCGTGGTCGACCCCGGTGTACTCGTCGTCGTAGCCGCTGTCGTACTCCGGTGGAGGCGCTTGGTCGTAGTCGACAGGGGCATCGAGTGCGTCGAGGGAGGCGAGGTAGTCCGCGTCGGCGTCGACCGGGATCGCGGGGGTCGAGCCGTCGACGACGGTGTCGGTCGCAGCAGCCTGGGTGGGTAGTGGTGCCGGGATGACGAACTCGTCGGGCAGCTCACCGCCGACGGTGTCGGAGACCGCCTCGTCGACGACAGGGGCAGCTTCCTCGTCCTCGACCGACAGTGGTTCGGCGGTGGGTGGGGTGTAGGTGCGGGCGAGGTGGTTCTCACGGACCAGCATCTCGGCCCGCCACGTCAGGGCGGTGGCGAGTTCGTGGGCGGGCAGGGTGACACCGTGATCGACCGGGTCGATGCCGCCGTGCAGGAACTCGTACGCGGTCCCGAGCAACTGTCCCGGGGTCCACAGGGTCGGGTCGGCGTCGTCGACGGTCGCGACGAGCGAGGGCCACGCTGCATCGGACATGACGCGGACGGCGGCGGTGTAGCCGAGCAGTTCGGTCAGTACCGGTGCCCACGATGGTTCGAGGACCGTGCCGTCGGTGTCGGCGTCGAGCGCGGCGACGGAGAGTTCACCGGACAGTCGCCACCACAGTGCGGCAGCGGGCAGCTCGTCGGGCAGCGGCGACGTGGCGAGGGAGTCGCGGACGAGGGTGTGGACTTCGATTCCGGCGCGTGCGGCGGCGGAGAGTCGGTCGGCGAGGATCGGGAAGTACGGGTCGCGGGCGATGTGGGGGTCGAGTTCGTCGACGAACGGACGCCATCGGGCGACGGCATCGTTTCCGGTGTCGATCATTTCGGCGGCGCGGCGGTCGAGGCTGCGTTGCGCTTTCACCGATGCGGCGGCGAGCTGCTCGGGTCCGGTCGGACGCCGATCGGCCGGGTCGACGTCGTGTGCGGCGCGGAACACCGCGAGATCGGTGAGCAGTTCGAGGTCGGGTTCGTCGGTGAGCAGCGGGCGCGCCCACACCGGTGCAGTGGTCGGTGTCCACGTGGCGACGTCGGCGGCGATGCGAGCGCAGTGCGCCGTCACCAGTTCCTGGCGGGCGTCGAGGTAGGCACCCCACTCGGGCAGATCGTGTACTGCTGTCGGGATGGCGGGTAGCCATGGCAGCGGCCCGGGGGCGGAGGAATGCTTGCCGCTGGGGTCCAGACGCCAGTCGAGAACCGCGGCCCTGTCGAGGGCGGTATCGAGTTCGCGCGAACGGACAGCACTGCGTAACGCCTCGACGGGATCGCGTCCGTGTGCACCGAGGATCGCCAAGTGTCCGCGCAGGGTCGGCCACGCGGGCTCGTCGGTCAGACCCGGTGCTTCTTGTTCAGCGGCGACGTCGATCGCGGCCATCACCTCCGGGCCGAGGTGCACTTCGGAGCCGGTGGCCACCGAGTAGTCGTAGGCCCGCGCCGCCGGCGAGAGATTGAGGTGCGGATCGTCGGCTTCGGCGAGAGTCGAGTGCGCCGAGACCTGTGCGCCGTCGCGCCGCAGAATCTCGCGGAGGTCGTCGACCGCGGTCGGGGGGAGCATTCCGCGTTCGGTCATCGCGGTGTGCAGGTCGCCGTCCGACGCGGTCGCCAAGTACAGGTGGTTGGCTTGCTTGCCGCGGGTGAGTCCGACGTAGGCGAGCTGTCGGGTTTCGTCGCCGGTGGCCACGACGTGGCAGGTGTCGGCGGTCGAGCCCTGCGCGGAGTGCACGGTTCCGGCGTAGCCGAGTTCGGTGGCGGACTGGACGTAGTCGACGTCGAGGGTGACGGTGCGCCCGAGTTCGATATGCCGGACCCGCAGCGAGCCGTCCCGGCCGACTTTCTCGACGATCCAGCGGTCACCGTTGCGGACCCAGTCGGTCTGCGAGAGCGGGTTGCGACGGTCGTTCGAGCGGGTGCGGACGGTGTCCCCGGCGCTGGCCATGAGCCCGTCGGCGAGGACAGCTTCCCGGCCGACACGCTTGTCGGTGGCGGCGAGGCGGTCGGTGCGTGCGCGGGTGTTGAGTTCGGCGACGAGCTCGCGGGTCGGGGCGAGCATGAGCGCGTCCTTGCCGGCCGCATGATCGGCCGCCCACGCGGTGTAGGCGTCGTCGGTCACCGTCGCGATCGACCCGACATGGACCCGTCCGTGGTCGATGTAGAACCCGATCGCGGCTTCGTCGCCATCACGCAACGCCAGCGAGGCGGCACCTTCGGCCGGGTCGCGGAACCGGACGACCTGCGAGAGCGACAACGCACCGATGCGGTCGTGGATATCGCGCAGCACACCGCCGGAGGCGACGGAGGCGAGCTGTTGATCGTCACCGATCAACCGCACGGTTGCACCGCGCTCGACGAGTGCAGTGATTGCTTCGTCGAGATCGAGGGTGCCGGTCATGCCCGCTTCGTCGACGATGACGAGAGTGTCCTCGCCGATGTCGGTGTACCACTGCGGAACTTTCACCGACCGGCCCTCGCGCAAGCGTTGGGTGATGTCGACGAACTTCGCCAACGTATCGGTAGTCGTCAAGATATCTTGACGCAGGACTGCGGCGGCGGCAGCGGTCGGCGCGAACCCGACGACGCGGCCGGCGGCGTTCTGCCACGCGGTCGTCAGTGCTTTCATCGACGCGGTCTTGCCGGTGCCTGCGGGTGCGAGTGCGAGTTGCACTTTCGCTCCCGAGGTCGCCATGGCGCGCACCAGCGACCGCTGGCCGGCGTTGAGGTCGAGACCGTTCGCTGCTGATTCGAGCAACGCAATCTCGACGTGCTTGTCGTCGATCGCAATTCCGTCGGTGCGTCCGGCGAGGGCGACGATGCGCGCTTCGGCGTCGAGTACTGCTGCGGTGGTGAGCAACTGCGATTCGTGGCGGGTGTGCACATCGGCACCGTCGCGTCGGCGCATCACATCCGGGGCGATATCGGCGGCCGGGTCGGTGTCGGCGGCACCGGAGAGGTCGATCGACAACTCGTCCCCGCACGCGAGGTCGGTGACCTTCTCGACGAGTGCGTCGATGCGCTCGGCCGGTGGGTCGAAGGTGCGTACTTGCCGCACGACTTCGGCGCGAATGTTGTGCCGCAGGAACCGTGATCGTTTCCGCGAGACGATGTCGAGTGAGCGTTCGGCGGTCTCGCGCACCCAGGCGTGATCGAAGTCCGTCGTCGCTTCGGCGGCGGTGTGCGCGGTGATCGAGGAGACCAGTTCCGACAGCGCCTTCTGTGAGCCGAGGATCTCGATCGCTTCGGCTCGCCAGCCGCTGCGTTGGTCGGCGTGCGAGACCGGTTCGTGTTTGGCGGCACGGGTTTCCAACGTCGCTTGCTGGGCGAGGGAGATCGCTTCGATGGCGGTCGGTTCACGTCCGTGATCGGCCTGGAAGGCGCGTGCGAGTTCGGCGGTGCGGAGTTTGATTGCGGCGCTGCGCGAGGACCACCGCTCGGCGAGACGTTCGTCCATGCCGTCGATTTCGCGGACCGGACGTTTGCTGCGATCGGTCGACGCTCGCTCGGCGAACCGGACGCCGATGCGTTCACGCAACTGCGCTTCGAGGACGGTGTTGTAGACCTCGGAGGCGGGAACGTTGTTGCGGTACAACGCGGCCCCGTCGAGTGCGAGCCACTTGGTGGTGCCGTCGGGCATCGTGGCGGCGACCTTGTTGCTGATCGCGACGTGGGTGTGCAGGTTCGGATCCCCGGCGCGTGAATCGCGGTGGGTGAACTGTGCGGCGATCAAACCGTTGCCGTCGACTTGCGCCACTCCCCCGGTACCGACGCGGGTGAAGCACGCGTGCTTCTCGAGGTACGTCACCGCGGCGGCGATCGCGGACTCGTGTGCGGCTTCGATCTGTTCCGAGACTTCACGCGGTGCGACTGCCCACAATGCCGACACCGATTTCACCGGTGTGAACGTCAAGTCGAACCCGGCTACAGCGGTGGTCTTCTGCCGTCCGACCTTGGCCACCCACCCGGACAGTTCCCGTTCGTCCGCCGGCGCGCGTCCGTACTCCTTTGCGAACATTCTCGATCCGACATCGGTGCGGATCCGCGCGCGGTCGGCGTCGTCGATCGCCGCGTTCCACTTCTGCCCGCGTGCGAGATTGTGCGCCACGAACGCCTCCGCGCACGCGACCCGATACGCGGTCGCTCCGGAGTCGATCTTGAACGCCCGGCCCAGTTTCGCCGACCTGGCGGCGTCGGCCTGAGACGCCCCTTGGGCGAGTGCCAGCTCGAACATCAGGTCCGCGTTCGGGTGCAGTCCTTCACCGAACAGGGCCTTCATCTGCGCCTCGGAGACCTGCTGGCCCGCTGCGACCGAACCTAATTCGGCCAGCCCGGCCCCGGCCCAACGGCCCGGTGACTCGCCTTTTTCGGAGTAATAATCGGCCAGCGAGGAGGCCCCACGCTCGGTGGAATCGGCAGCCGCAACCTGCCGGGTCAGGTACTCGTACCCGTCCCCAGCGGTCAGCTTGTGCAGACCCATCACAAGCACGGACTGTACCAGCGAAAACGCGAGTAGCTCCATAGTGCATGAGGTGTGTGGGTTGGCTTTGGCTTTGGACCGGTAAATCGTGGCGGGTGGGATTGGGTCGATGAACTGGGGTTTCGGTGGTGGTCGATCGGTGATGTGGCGGGAGGTTGTGTCAGGATCTGTGAGATTGTCGGGGTCTGGGGCTATGGTTGGCCGCATGGCGTCGACACAGGCTCGGATGACTGCGCGTGCTCGGGCGCGTGCGGCGCAACAGAAGGTGCTCGCGGATCGTCAGCGCCGGGACGCGGCGAACATGGCGTCGTTGACGGCGTTCTTCACCGCCGCCGAGCAGATCGATGCCGCGAAACTCGCGATGGCTCGGGCGCTCGACGACATCCGTTCCCGCGAAGGAACACTCGCCGCCGCCGCGACACTGACCCAGATCACGACCGGGGAAGCACGCAAACTTCTGGCCCTGCTCAGCGACACCGCCGACACCGATCCCTCGGACGACTCCGACACCGGCACCGGCTCGTCGCCGGACACCGTCGCGGCACCGGCCGACGACACGAACGGAGAACACAGATGAGCGTCTACACCGGCGAACTGGTGGCGGCATTGACCGACGCGGGCTACCCCGCTCCCCACACACCGGACACGGATCCGAACGTGCTCGCCTGGAGCAGCGACGGCACCGTTCCGCATATCCATGTCGACGACACCGGCCGGGTGCGCGTGCACACCGCGGCACGCCTGGACGCGGAGTTCACACTCGGCCCGCAGCGTCAGTCCGCCGCCGACTGGGTTGCACTGGTGCACCCGCACCTCGCATCACCTGTCGCCGCCGCTACGGGCACTGCGATCGCCGAACCCGCGTCGGTCGTGCAACGCAGCGCGGCGCTGGTGTGGCTCGAACCTGACTTCGACAGTCACGGGACGTACGCGGTCTACACCGACAACGCACGCATCCGCGTGTCGGACAAGATCGGCATCGCGACCGCAACCGACTTGTTCGGCACCGCTCTCGGACACCAACTCGGCGTCACTCCGTCCGCACTCACTCCGATGCAATCGGCACACCTGGGAACGGTGATGATCAACGCCGAACTCGCCTACGCGTCGGCGGTCCAGTGGTCCAGAATGTGGCTGCCCGCGATCTCCTTCCGCGACACCCGAGGGTTCATGGAGCGAGCTGCCATCCGATTCGGTGGACACGAGAAACCCGCGCAAGCATCCGTTCCCGACGCGCGTTTTCGTGACTTCCACGCCCCGACGATCCAACTCGCGGCCGGAGGATCGAATACGACATCGACCTTCGCCGACGCGTCCTCCGTTGCGTTCGTTGTGCTGCGGAACGCGCGGCGTCGACACCTCGCCGACGGTCACCACGTATCGGGACGCTGACCGTGACCGCGACGACGCAACTGGCACTGTTCGGCGGGGACACCGTCGTCGAACCGGAGATGTCGGTTCGTCGGTCGTGGCGTCCGTTGCAGGGACCGTTGACCGCCAAGACCGTGGCACGGTTCTGGACGAAAGTGGTCATCACTCCGACGTGCTGGCTGTGGCGATCGGCCGTCAGCTTTCCAGACGGGTACGGGCGCTTCACCTTCACCGACGGCGACACACCGCGAACGTTGTCTGCGCACCGGTTCGCGCTGTTGCTCGCGCACGGCGACCTCGGGGACGGGATCGTCGGCGAGCACGACTGCGACGAAACCTTGTGTGTGCGAGTCGATGACGGTCACCTCAAGCGCGGCACCCAATCGACGAACCTTGCACACGCCGTTGCAACCGGACGCCACATCGGACCGACGCCCGCAGGCGGCGATCCACGCGGACGATACGGACGAGCCGTGGCGATCCGCGATGCACTGCGCGACGGCTACGACGCCGACCGACTGCGCGCCGCACTCGCCGGATACAGCTTCGACGCGCAAGCACCACCGACCCTGTTCTAGACCACCGCAACGAAAGCAGGTGACACCATGCCCGAACCCCGCTGGTATCGACGGGTCCTCACCCGCCGCCCTTGGGGTGCGCAACTGCTGATGATGGTGTTGCTGATATTTCTCGGGCGCGACACCGTCACCGACGCAGTCGACGATCCCTCGTCGTGGAACGTCAGCATCGCAGCGGTGTGGATCTTCGCGGTCGTGGTGTACGCGACGACGACGGTGTATCAGTGGCGAACCCGCCACCGACCCGACCACGAAAAGTGGACCGGCCCACTCGACGTGTTCGCCGACGACGCCGCACACGCCGTCGCGACAACGACCACCCGAATCGACGCCATCAAGACACTGCGCCAACGCAACCCCGGACTCGGACTCCGCGACGCCGCAGACCTGATCGACACCGCGCTCACCGCACCGGAACCACCGACCATCTAGAACGCACTCCGACGAACATGTCGGTGCTGTGCAGTAGACACCTCTCCATCAGCCCCAGGGCCGCCACACCGATCGGGTGCCGCAGTCCTCACACGAAAGGACCGACCCCGATGACACTCTCTTCGCTCTTCACCGACGACGTTGGACTCTTCCCCTTGCTCGCTGTTGCCGGTGCCGGATTCTTGATCTGGTACGTGCAGTACCTCGGTGAGACCGACGCCGGATGGAAGGGCTTCATCGCGAACATCCTGCGCATCGTCGGCGGCGTCGCGTTCCTCGTCGTGATCGCTGTCGTGTTCTCCACCGTCATCGCAGCGATCCTCGCGGTGACAGCAGTCATGCTGTTCATGGTCCCGTTGTTCGCACTCGGCGGTGCCAGCGGAGTCGCCGACCGCCGGCCGCGACGCGGGTACTACCGCGACCCATACGGCAACGACTACTACTGACTTCAACCGCGCAGACTTTTGTTTGTGGCATCATCTGTGTCATGGGGTGGCTGGGGATCTTCAGTACGTTGACGCCCGTGTTCCTCGGGCTGTTCTCCGGCTGGGTCGCGTGGCGTCTCGCGCGCAAGACACCACACGAGAACCTGAAAGCACTTGTCGAGATCGAGGCCGCGCTGGACGAGAATCTCGAGAACTCCGGGGCCATCAAAAGAGCGATTGAGCTGGAATTGAGGCGGCTCGACAAGTCCACAGTCGCCGCAGGCAAGAAGTGGCGCGAAGTCATATGGTCGCAGTTCCTCGACAACCGGAGTGCTGTCTTGGCGGGTGGCTTCACGGTCGTGGCTTCGACCGTGGTGCTGGTGCTGTGGAACCGCTACAAAGACGGGATCTCTATGGGCGGACAAACCAACCCGCCGCCACCGCAAAGCAACACTGACATCGTGTTTGCGGTCATAGGGCTGGCCGTTGCAGCTCTGCTGGTACTTGGAGCGACGTACGCGAGCTTCAAGCGGGATCAGGCCCTGTTGCGGAATACACCGCCGCCGACGATGCCTTAGACTGGGCTGCAAGTTCGAACGTCGATGAGGGTCACGTTCGAGCGCGCCCCACCCGTACCGATCCACCCCTGCACTGCGTTCACCGCTGTGCAGGTTTGTGTGAACGATCGGTGCCTGTCCGGTGGGGATATCCGCGCACCGAATCCGAAAGGCCCTCACTCCGATGTCCATCTCTGCCTCTGTCTCCCCTGCTGTCGACAAAGACACCGCACTGGCCCACGCCCGCGCCGCGATCGAGAACCGCACCAAATACATCGAGTCGCTCTTCGACGCCGCCCAAGCCGCCGCCGATGCACGCGAGAAAGTCGCCGAAGCGACCCGCGCGGCCGAGCGGGCGAACACTGAGCACGCCGCCGCCTACAAGGAAGCGATCGAGGCCGGATGGACGGCCGCCGAACTCACCGCCCTGCCGCTGCCCGCACCAGCACCGGTGAGCAAGAAGCCATCGAAGACGTCCAAGCGGACGACCGGTCGCGGTACGCCGCGCCGCCGCGTCGGTGCCGAGAACACCACCGGCCCCGATCGCCGACCCGACGACGCCTCGTCGACGACACCCGGTACGCCGTCCGAACAGCAGTCCTCGCCTGCAGACACGCACTGACACTTCCGCTTTCGCGCCACCTGCGACCGGTACTCGTCGCAAACTCCCCTGCCACGTGCGCGCCTCGACACCTTGTCTCGCGTACAGCGCACCCACATCATCAGAAGGACCACAGACCATGACACAGCCCGGATTCAACGTCGAAGTAGCCTCCATCGATCAGCACGGCGACCCCGGTTTCGTACACGCTCGCGGCTCGTTCTACACCTCCCGCTCCGCAGGACAGTTCGCGCTCACCCAGGCAGCCGCACTGGCAGACACCTACGAGTTCGACACCGTCTCCGTCGTCATCGACGCAGTCGCCGAGGGAACCTCACGCCGTGATGTCGAGTTCATCGGCAGCCCCGGCGAGCTCGCCGCCGACCTCACCGCACTCCCGGACTACAAGAACGGTGTCCTGCGCACCGTCATCCCCGCACCCCGCAACGTCACCGCCGCCGTTGCCGCTGTCGTCGAAGCATCACCGCCGCTTCCCGATTCGGCGGTCGACGGTCCGGACGCTGTCGCGGTTCTCGACGTGCAGGTGTACTCCACCCGGCCCGGCCCGATCCCCAACTCGCGCACCGAGGTCGGCGCGTACACCCCAGATGACGCGCACCGGATCGCCGAGCAACTCGCGGCCGATCTCGGCGGCACCATCGAACCGATGCGCAACGACACAGTGCTCCGCGTGACCCACGAAGCGGACGTCTCCGACACCGACCGCATCGCCGTCGAGCGATTCACACAAGTGCGGAACCTGCGCGCGAACATCTCCGTCCTCGACCCGGTCGCCGACGCCGAACACATCACCGCACTCGCCGCCGACCTCGACGAGCTGCGGGCGCGGTCGACGCCGGCCGCACGCGAGAGCACCGCGGCGGTACCAGCGGCAGGCGCGTCGAACATGGTCGACGCCGCGTCGACGCGGCCGCGTGGGTTGGTCACTCCCCCGCCTGCGCGCTCGACGGGATCGGCGCGAGTGGACTCGTCCGTGCTGCGCACACCACCGCCCGCGACGCATACCGCAGCGACATCGCGCGTGGTCGATCACGGACTCGGGTGAGCACCGAACATGGGCTACGGGCGGCACCGGTTGCTGACCGAACCACAGAGCGAGACCAAGCCCGCACATCGCCTGCACGGCGGCGACATCGGCTGCCAGGTGACGTTCATGCCACTGCGGTGGACCGACACTGCGATGACCGGGGAGCTACGGCAGATTCGGATGTCGGCGGACGAGATTCACATCGCGGTGCTGCAAACCGATCAGCAGAAGGGGGCGTACCCGATGTTCGAGAGCAGCGGCATGGACGACGCCCCGTATTTCGTGGACTACGAGATCGACTGGGACGGAGACGTCGACGTGTGTGATCGGTAGCGACCACACCGCACGGCTGGAGATCCAGCGAATCACAACGACAAGAAGGCACCCGCACGATCGTGTGTGGGTGCCTTCTTGTCGTTGAGCGGAGGGCCGTCGCCGGGGTCTGGGCGAGGCTCAGGCTGCGCTGTAGAGGTCGAGCCGGACGGCCCATGCGGTCATGGTGCGTTGCTCGGCTTCGGTCATCTCGTCGGCGCGGAGGTAGTCCCATTCTTGGAGCGCCTCGACGTCGAAGGGATCGGCACCGACGTCCGTGCACCACACGAGGTAGTCCGCAGCCGGTGAGAGGGCGGCATCGGTCGTGATCGAGGGCTCGGGCATCGGGCTCCCCTTCTCGGCCCAGTCGTCAAGATATGTTGACGACTGGTTCGATACGGGGTGATCCCTCTGGACCGTGTCGATGGTTGCGTCGGTCATGGTCACCGCCTTCCGCGAAAAGTGTTGAGCCGCTGCCACAGTGCACGTTGAGCGCGCCCGTACTCGACCATGTGCTCGAACAGGTATTCCTCCGGCAGCTCCTCGGCGGCCTGGACGATCGACGCTGCCACGGTCCGGTAACTGCGCCGGTATGCCTGGGAGAGCACGATGTCGGCGTAGTGGACGGCGGTGAAGCCGTCCGCTCCGGCGGTGATGACCTCGTTCAAGCTGCGGAGCAGGGGCGCGTCCTTCGCTCCGCTGGATCCGGATCGCATGAAGGCTGCGGTGACGCTCGCCGGGTCGTACGGTTCGCCGGCCGCGACGAGACCTGCGATCACGACGAATATTCGCCGGTAGGCGACACCGTCGAAGTCATCGGCGGTCACGGTCGCGGTGATCCGCTGGTCCTCGGTGGACACTCCCCCGGTGTGTGCGCTCCACATCAGGGCGCACAGCAGCAGCGCCTCGGGGTCGGTGGCGGGTCGATGGGCTGCGCTCCAGTCGTCGACGGCAGCGACATCGTCGTCCACGGACACCAGGCCCCGCACAGGGATACGAGCGGGTTCGTCGGCGGGTGAGGGAACTGCACTCAGAGGCGTCATCGAAATAGGCTCGTTTCGCGGGCAGGTTCGAGCAGGGCAGAGGCGATCGGTCAGACGGCGGCGGTGAGCTTGTCGAGTGCGTCGATACGGAAGCCGCTCCAGTGGGTGTTCTCGTCGACGAACACGACGGGCATCTGCCGGTAGCCGAGTCGATCGGTGACGAAGTCGCGGGCCGCATCGTCTTCGGTGACGTCGACGGTCTCGTATTCGATGCCGCGCTTGTCCAGCCGCCGCTTCGTTTGATCACAGCTGTTGCATTCCGGCTTCGTGTACACGGTGATCGACATGAATAGCTCCTGAAGAATTGTTTCGGTGCCCTCAATTCTATATCAATGCACTCGACTTTTCCATAGATGGAGGTGGTCATAATTCGTCTAATTCGTTGCAGTGCAGACGTTTACATAGGATTTTACCCTGACGTCCAGCAGTGCCGAATATCGAATTACCAATGTCGGTAAAAGAAAGAGGCTCGTGGCCAATTCTGCTTTCATATGGGACGTACGACCGATTCCGGAGACGACTCCGACAAACCAAATGTGACGGGTAAGCAGAACACCGCCGGAGCTGGTGCTCTACGGCGGCGTTGTGGGATACGGCTGGCGGGGGCCTGCGTGGAAGTGACGGAGGGTGACGAGGCTCGTCAGTGGTCGAGTTCGTAGCCGTCGGTTGCGCGACGTTCGTGTTCGCGGTCAGTCTTCGTTCCGAACACGGTCAGCGCTGTGGGGTTGACGAGATTCATGGGGTGTCTCCGTTTTCGAGCTGTGGGGTCCAGCCGTAGTCGACGGTTGTGTCCGTTGTTGTGTCGTTGGTGCGTCATATTGCCAGGTGGTGCCGACACACTGCTGTGTGTCGGCACCACCGGGGCCGGGTTGGGGGTCAGCTGGTGAGTTGTTTGCGTGTGGGGTGGTCTCTATCGCGATCTTGGCGCTGGCGTAGATGCGGTCGGGGATGGTGACGATCCCGGCCGCGAGTTCCTCGACGGTGCGTAGCGCTGTTTGTCGTTCCTGCCCGGTGGCCGAGGCGTCGAGGGCGATACCGAGGGCGCTGCGGATCCGGCGCACGGTTCGTTGGTCCTCGACGCTGGTCACGCGCAAGCCCATGGTGCGGGCGTAGCCGTCGGCGCTGCGCCAGGCGGTGCGTGCTTTCTGTGCGGCGACGGCGAAGGCCTGCACGCGCTCTGCGGTGTCGGGGCACTGTTCGGCCCGGACATCGTTCATGGTCGCGAAGGCGTCGATGAAGGCTGCGGTGCGGGGCTCGGTGAGGTCGTCGAGCAGAGGCCTGATGAAGATGGAGTAGGGGTCGGCCAGGTAGGCGGCGTAGGAGTCCGCGACCTCGCTGTAGACGGTGTGGGCGGCGGCGTAGTCGGCTTCAAGTGCCTTCTTGGCGTTGCGTCGGTCGACGACATGGCTGCGGGTCCGAACGCTCAGGTACGCGGCCAGCGCGAGGGCGAGCACCGCTACGACAATCCAGACCAGCGGCGTCCAGTCGATCGGAACGTCGGGGGCTGCATCGACCGTCGGTGGTGCCGGAATCGCGGGCTGGTCGGCGGACGGCAGATCCGTCGCCTCCTCGGCAGGCACCGGTGGGAGGACCGCTCGGGCTGCGGTGGCGGCGATGGCGATGAAGAGCCCTCCCCCGCACATTTGCGGGGCGGTCCTGGCGTCTCCACCTGACATGCGGGACCAGTAGAGCGTGGCTGCGCCGAAGATCATGCCAGCGATACCGAGGATGGTGCATCCCCACAGGACGTACGACAGGAACACTTCGAGATCGGCGGTATAGGCGAGCGTCGGTTGGGGTATCGGGTTGTTCATCGGTGATGGGCCTTTCCGGCTCGGGTTGGGCAGCAAGGTCACGGGTGGCGGGCGAGGTGTGCGGCTGCGGTGGCGGCGGCGACGTCGTAGCCGCCCCACGGGGAGCGGCTCGGGACCGAGCGAAGGCCGATGGTGTCGCCGCGTCGGGTGATGACGGGCCATCCGGTGGGGCGTTCCCCGACGAGCTCGATGACCTTCGCGGTCCACACCTGGTCCTTCTGCGACGGTCTGCGTTCGGGGATCACGATCGGGAGGTCGTCGATCCAGCCGGGGTGGGCGTGATCGAGGGCGTCGCAGACTGCTTCGGCCTCGTCGGCGCAGTTCTCCCCTTCCCACGGGCAGCCGGTACACGC
Organism: Rhodococcoides fascians NBRC 12155 = LMG 3623; assembly: GCF_001894785.1. GTDB lineage: Bacteria > Actinomycetota > Actinomycetes > Mycobacteriales > Mycobacteriaceae > Rhodococcoides > Rhodococcoides fascians. The sequence goes on along the minus strand of NZ_BCWW01000012.1, from coordinate 165,384 downwards.
GCCGCGGTAGAGGTCGCCGCCGACGCATTGGCAGTCGGTGTCCCTGCTCGTGTCCGGGCAGCAGCAGTCCAGGTCCGCTGCAATACAGGTGGGTTGGCAGGTGTCTGTGGCTGCGGTGGGGTCGCAGATTCCCGGCCGGAACGCGTGGGAGGCGGCGGTCGAGCCGTGTCGCCCCCAGGTGGTCGCCCAGGTCTCGAATTCGGCGATGCGAGCTGCCACTCCTCGGGTGGGGCTGGCGAACAAGGTCGGGATGCCGTGCCGCTGGACGTGCAGGTTCTGCACCTCGGCTTCGGCGGCGGCGAGCACCTCGAAGATGTCGATCTGGCCTGCGGTCTCGGTCATCACTGCACGCCCAGTTCGGGGCCGGTGAGGGACTGCAGGGCGAGCGAGAGTCGTACGTCGTTGGCGTCGACGACGACGGGGTAGGTGCGGCTGTACCAGGCGCCGGGTGCGTCGAGGATGGCGGTGATCTCGACGCGGCCTGCGGGCGCGGTGCGGTAGCCGAGAATGTCGACGATCGTTCCGTCGAACTGGCTATCGAGCGAGATCAGTTTCATTCCAACTCCTTTGAGGCGGCGGCGCGCGGTCGTGGTGGGCGCGGTGAGGGTGGCGGTCATGAGTACTCCCCAGGTCGGTGGAGAAGGAGGTGAGCGACGACGGTCGCGGGCCGTGCGCAGATGTTCAGGAAGGCAAGGTTTGGCAGTCGGCGCATTCCCAGCGCCCGGCGGTCGAGGTGCAGGTCCGCCGCTCTTCACAGAGCCAGCAGATCTGGTTGCGCTTGCGGGTCGAAACCTGCTGCGCAGCAGCCACGGTGGCGGCTTGTGCGCGGTACTGCTCGCGGGTGCTCGCGTCACGGGCAGCGAGGTCGGCGCGGACCCGCTCCGGATCACGGGCCAATCCGTCGGTTCGTACGTTCAGCATGTCCCCGAACGCCGCGCGGCAGGACTGGCACACATCGCCCGGTGTAGCGACCGGAGCGCCACAACCCGGCAAAGCGCAGTCATCGAACAGCGTTGACTGCCAATCGCATTGGCGCGATTCGGTGTGCGTCGAGGTCATACCCCAACCCTACAGCGTTCCGCTGTAAGGTTGCAAGGGGTTCGTCGAAGTTTCTACAGCGAATCGCTGTAAGGTGCAGGTATGTCGAGTACCGCACCACTATGCGCATCCGCGAGGCAGTGATGGATGCCGACGAACTGTCCCTCGCCGACGTTCTGGCGTTGATCGAACGTAGGACCGGCAAAGCAATCACATCGTCGACGTGGCGGTCCTACGTCGCACGCGGGCAGGCCCCGAAGCCGATACGTCGGATCTCCAATGCCCCGCTGTACTCGCAGAAGGCAATCGAGCAATGGATCACCGACCGACCCGGCAGCGGCGCACGAACCGACCTGCGTCCGTGACCAGCGAACCAGCAGGCCAGCCCGAGAGCGAAATCGCAGTGCCCGAGTTCCCCACGGGGACGCTCTGGCACTACACAACCCCCGCCGGCCTTCTCGGCATCCTCGGCAACGTGGACGACAAACCCGAGGACGGCAAGCCCCGATCCGGCACCTACAAGCCGATACTTCACGCGTCCGCAGCCCAATTCCTCAACGACAAGCGCGAATTGATTTTGGGCTTGGAACTGATCAAGGACGGCCTGGTGGAACTTGGCATCGGAGGATCCTTCGACCACACCCCCGAAGCCAAGGCGTTCCTTCAAGAAATTGCGCGCAGCATTCAGCTGATCATCGACCAGAAGTATCCGCACATCATCGACTGTTCGACGATCTCGTTCTCAGCCGAACCGAATTCGTTGAGTCAGTGGCGCGCCTACGGCCAGGGCACAGGCGGGTTCGCCATCGGCTTCGACCCGAAGACGTTTCCTCGCGATTCCACGCCCGAGCGGATCGGGGGGCTGGGGTTCCAAAGGGTCACCTACGTGCGCGACACCCTCGAGGGCCGATTACTCGACGCCTTTCATTTGTTCATTGCGCAGGCCCAGGCCGACATACGCTCCGGTAAGCCCACCCAGATTGCGGTTAACACCGGCATTCAACGCCTCGCACTTCGTGCAGCCAGCGTCAAACACACGGGCTTCTCTGAGGAAAACGAGTGGCGGTTCGTAGAACCACGTTTCGGCCATCAGAAGGATGAGCCGAACGATCCCGATTTCAAAGTCGGAGCCGCAGGCCTCGTCCCCTACCGAAAGGTTCATCTACCGGTAGAGGCCGTGGTCGACCTCTGGGTCGGCCCGGGGCCGTACCAGTACGAGAACTACCTTGCAGCCAAGTCGATGTTGCGGCGCTACGGGTACGTCGCCGCCTTGCACAACGTTCATTGCTCGGACACGCCGTTCCGCTGACACATCAACTATTCGTCAACATATCTTGACGAGCGAAGAGGGCCCCGGCCATCGGGTGATGGTCGGGGCCCTTTGTCTACGCAGGGTTGGTCAGGCGTCGTCGTCGACTGCGGCGTAGGCGGCGTCGACGGTGATGTTGCCGATCGCGGCCTGCTCCACTGGGGTCAGGGTGTGTCCGCTGTTGGCGAGGAAGGTCAGGTAGCTGTCGATGCCGACCATGCCTCGGTAGTGCTTGGCGGAGAAACGCCAGTAGTCCTTGGCGTCCTGGGGGCCGGTGAGTCGGGCCTCGAACGCGGTGAGCACACGAGCGAGCAGCAGCACCTCGGCGCGTGCGACGGTGGCGCTGTCGGCTTTCTGCGGTGCCTCGCGTAGTGGAGAGCCCATGATGTCGACGTAGCGCTCTCCGCATTTGGATTCGGTGAACACATCACCGTGGGTGGCCAGGACGGTCACGATCCACTTGGTGGCGTTCTTCGGGACGTCCTTGCGTGACAGCAGACCGGTGAGGAACGCGCGCCGGGCCTCGGTGGCTGTCGCTCCGGCGCGGTTGAGTGCCTTGACCTTTCGGCGTTCGGCACGCTCGGTCTCGATGCGTTCGGCTTCGGCGCGCGCTGCCTTGCGTTGGGCCGGGGTCAGCCCGTCCTGAGCATCGTCATCGGATGCGCCGCCGAGTGCGGCGATTCGTTCGGGTGCGAGTTCGAGGCCGGCCGCAGCGCGGTTATCACGGTGCAGGAAGAACTCGTAGCTCCAGGCGGGCACTTTCTCGACCGTGTTGGCGTGCCGCAACTCCTCGTAGGGTTCGGCGTCGTCGTCGCCCTCGGTGTCGAAGTCGATGTCGTCTTCGGCTACTTCGTCGCGGGTCGCTTTGTCGACCCAGATGGCACCGGTCTCGTGGACGTGGATATGCCACAAGTTCGGTGCCTGCTCGGGCGCGTCGGCCGGGACCGCGCCGCCGTTGGCGGTACGTAGGTCGGCGAGCGAGAACCACTCCCCCTCACTGGTGGACGGTTCGTCGTGGAGCAGGGTGAATCCGCGTGCAATGTGGTCGGCGGCGGCGACTCGGGCGTCGGCTCGTTCGTCGAGTTTCCGCTGGAGGGTGCCCAAGCGGTACTCGAAGCCGAATCTGTTCTCGAAGATCTTCTCGATCGCATCGGTGATCCATGGCTCTGCGCGGGCCGCATCTTCGAGATCTGCCAGAATCGCGGCCCCTTCGAGGGTGAGCTGACGGTCGTCGAGCTGCTGGCGGGCACGCTCGGATCGACCCGCACGACCGGCCTGCTCGACGTACGACTTGGGGACGTGCAGCGCTGTCGCGACCTTCTGCACGTTCAGTCCCAGGTCGAGCAACTCTGCGACGCCTGCGGCGTGTTGGCCCTTGGTGAGGGCTTCGCGCTGGTCGTTGAGGTTGATCTGCTCGGTGATGCGCTCGATGCCTGCTGCCCGCTCGTCGACGGTCTGATCACGCACCATCACCGGGATGGAGGTGAGGCCGGCTTCTCGGGCGGCGAGGACGCGGCGTTGCCCGTCGTGAACGGCGAGGGTCCCGTCTGCGCGGCGCACTGCAAGCACGGCCTGACGGACGCCGAGTTCGGTGATGGAGGCGATGAACTCGGGTGCAGCGGTGATGTCGACGCCGGTGCGGACGTTGGCGGTGATGTCGATCTCGTTCGGGTCAGCGTCGACGAGGGTGTAGCCGGTGGAGGCCGGTGCGGGCATGGTGATGGTCATTGGTTTCTCTTTCCCCTGGTGTGATGTGATGCGGTGGGGCACCGGGCAGATAGCAGCTGCCCGGTGCCTCGTCGATTCGGGCCGGTCGGTCACGCCGGGTTGCACTCCGGGCAGTCGTCGTCGCATTCGATGCCGAACAGCCACTCGACTGCCTGCTCGGGGTTGCACTCGACTGCCGTGAATTCACCGAAGATGTCGGTCGCGACATCGGCTTGCGGTCCGGTCCGAGTCACGGTGGCCTCCCAGATGGGATCGGCGGTGCCGATGTCGGACCAGTCCCCGATCACCTCGTAGCCGTGCACGGTCAACAATTCGACCGACGCGGCACGGGTCCAGGACTCCGAATCGGTTGTTGCCGAGAGGAAGTCGATATCACCGTCGATGCAGCGGATCGTCACCCCCACCCGGCCGTCGGCTCGTTCGTCTCCGAACTCGGAGGTGATCGCGGTCAGATTCTTGCTTGTTTCTTCCATACCTCAACCTTACAGCGTTTCGCTGTAAGGTCAAGTGCTGCAACGCTTTCCGTGGAAATTACTCAGCGCTCGACACCAAGGTCCGTATTGCCGCCGGACCCGTTTCGCATCGCAGGGCGAACCATGCCTGCGCTCAGGATGGACCCGCTTTGCGGGTGGGGTTTTCGATGCGGGGTCGCAGGTTGTAGGTGTCGTACCACTGCTGTGCGGCTTGCTTGCTCATGCCGAGTATCTCGCCGATCTTCGACCACGGCACGGGCCGTTCCCGACCCCGCAGTCGTTTGATGATGGCGTACCGGTCGGAGGTCATCGTCGAGACCAGGAAGGCGTTGATCTCGAGTGCGTCGACGTCGGAAATGGCTGCGGCCATACCTCGCTCGGCGTTCGCCACCCAGGTAGCGGCGTCCTCGCGTCCTTGTTCGCGGACCATCTGCGCGAGGTCGACATCGACGAGAGCGTCGTTGTATCGGACGTAGAGCTCGGTCAGCTCGGTCGGAGTGAGGACCTTCTCGGATTCCATAACGTCAAGATATCTTGACGCTTACGATTCGTCAAGATATCTTGACGTTAGACGCTTCGGTCAGGCGACCGGGGTCGCCGCTTCGGCAGGGCACCACTGCTGTTCCAGGCGAAGGAAGCCCTTGCCGTTTCCGATCGGCATCTGGAAGCTGAGGCAGCAAAGCTTGTGCATACTCGGTCACTGACCGGATCATGAGCGGCGATGACAAGCAGCCGATGGCATGTTCGCACTACTGCCGCAGAGCTTCCCATGCCCCGCTCTTCTCCTACTGCAGACAACCTCACCCGCGCCGAAGACTGGACGGACTGGCTCGTAGAGACTCGCCAGACTCCGGGAATTCCCTTCTTGCTCTCGCCCGCTTTCGACTACGACACGGACCTGAACGATTTCTTTCGCACCACAGCGATGGTCACCATGGCCGCAACGACACAGATCGGGTACGCACGCGACCTCGCGAGCTTTCTCACTTTCGTCAACCACATTGACTGCAAACGTCATTGGCGGGACTTCAGCGAGAGCGACCACCTCTCGTACCTGCATTGGCGTCGACACGATCCCCACGGCCCACGCGTGTCCGGCAACACGTGGAACCGTGAAGTGGCGGCAGTCAATAGGTTCTACCGCTGGGCGCACACCGCCGGCCACGTGCGAGTCAATCCGATCCCCCAGACCTGGCGACGGCCCGCTCCTGCACACACCGGCTACGCGGTCTCGCGGCGGTCCGACGAGCTCCGCCCCGCGACCTACAGTCACGACGGCGGCCGGGACCGCATCCAATGGCTCCCCCTTGCCGACTATCGCAGATGGCGCGACGTCGGTGTTCGCGGATTCGACAGCTGCGGGATGCCGCGAGAAGGTTTTCGTGGCCGGTGGTCGGGGCGTAACGCGACCTACTGCGACGTGATGGTCCGGACAGGACTTCGGATCTCGGAACAATCTGCTCTCACCGTGCTGGAGCTTCCACACATCGATACGAATCAGAATGGTTATCAACGATTTTGGCTTCCCGGTGCTATCGCAAAAGGCCGCTCCGCACGGTGGGTCTACGTCCCGGCATCCCTCGTCCGTGATCTGGCTACTTACAGTGCCTTCGACCGAGCCAACGTCATCGCTGCAGCCCAGGAAAAGCAACGGTACGAGCGCATCCGGCACCCTTTGGTGGTGGAAGATCCGGAACATGCGATCGCCACGCACATCACGGGTGCAGCACTGAAGCGGACCATGAAAGTCTCGGAACTGAATTGGTCGGAGCGACAAAGTTTGTTGATCGCGCGCCCCGGCGGTCTCGAACCCGCCGCATTCTGGCTCGGCGAGCACGGTATGCCGCTGTCGGTTGCCGCCTGGAAGAAGATGTTCGCCGAGGCCAACGCCCGCTGCCAGCGCGCCGGTGTCCCGCTGGCAGCGCACGCCCACATGCTCCGGCACACGTTCGCCGTCATCACCCTTGAACAGCTCCAACGCGGTCACATCGCTGCCCTCGGCGCGATGAGACCGGAGCAGCGCGGGCACTACACCCGCATCTTCGGCGACCCGCTCGACTGGGTACGGCGCCGACTCGGTCATCGATCCGTGGTGACCACACAGATCTACCTCCACGCACTCGCCGAACTCGAGATGGAGACGAGAATGGCACTTGTGCCCGATGATTGGGAAGTCTTCACCCCGGACCCGGCCAGTACCGACGACGTAACGACTCTCCCGGCCAGCGGTGTCGTGCTGTGACCGAATCGCGAACTCACCCCGGGATGCACGCCCCACTTCCTACGCCCGGAAGCTACGCCCCGCCATCCGTTGCGTCCTCGGTTTCGTCTCTGGTCGTCGACTTTCACGGCGACGACGGACGCACCGAAACGTTCGACGTCGAGGTCCTGGCCATGCCGAGCTGGCACGTTCCGGTCGCGGAAGCCTTGTCGCTCCGTATCGGTCCTGCCGGCGACAGACGGACCCACAGTTCGGCAACGACCGTGTTCTCGTTTGCCGCACGGCTAATGCGTTTCCTCGAGAGTCTCGACAACAGCCCCGCTGCACCGGCTGACTTGACCGTGGCACACGTCGATATGTTCCTCACCAGGATCGACACCCCGCGAACAGTCGCCACGTGCACAGCCGAACTCAGTGAGCTCCGCCTGCTTCTTCGGCTGCCTCCGCTAGCAAACCAACTCAATGCCGAGGTGCTCGACCATCTCAGCACCCCGGCGGGGAAAGGCACGTTCACTTCTCTGACCGGGTATTCCGACGGCGAGTTCGCGCGCATCCTCGATGCCGCTCGTACCGACGTCGCGGAAATTCGTAGACGCATCACTGCAGGAAACGACGCAGTCACGGCTATGGCTGTGTCAGGTGTGGAGCCGTCGACGGAGTTCGAGCACATGGTCTCGCGTATGGCGACCACCGGCATCGTCCCGGTGACCGGCGGACGAATCGTCGCGCACCGTCACCGCCGCACAGCGTGGGCCGGCCAGCTGTTCGTCACACGCGACGATCTCGCACCCTTGCTGACCTTGTTCGTTGCAGTCACCGGCCGCAACGTCGAAGCCCTCAAAGAACTACCCGCCGAGCATCGGATCGTCGGTGACCGAGCGGTAGAAGTCCAGTTGAGCAAACGACGCAACGGCCCGAACCGATGGCACGACACCGTGACCTGGGAAATCGGACCGCCGCACCGAGAACTGCACACCCCCGGCGGTCTGTACCTGCTGCTGCACCGCCTCATGGAACGTGGACGGGCACTGAGCGATACGGCCGCACTCTGGTCGTCGTGGCGCAACACCAACCACGATCGTGGAACCGTCTCCGAACATCACAACCCGTTCGCGCAATCCCTCGCCGGCCGCGCCACCTTCGCGAAATGGAGCAGATTGCGAGAACTGCACTTCGACCCAGACGTTTCCGGACACAGCGCACCGCTGGGGCTGGACATGCGCCGCGTTCGCACCAGTGTCGAAGTACGCCGCACTCGATCCGTCGGTGGACATCTGCCCTCGGCTGCCCGATCGAACAGCGTCGAAGTGCTGTTCAGCCACTACCTTCGTGGTGATCCCACCGCCAAAGAGTGGGCGCGCCAGACGATTTCCGAGGCTCTCCGCGATGCCGAATCAGCGGCCCTGTCCGCACATACCCACGTCCTGGCCGAACACGGCGTCACGGAACTCGAGGTGCGCGCCGACACCGACGCCGATGAACCGGCTGTAGTAGAGGAGGGTGCCTGGACAGCATGCGCCGACTCCTCCGCGCACCCTGTCACCGGTCGTGTGTGTCGACGGGTGTCGTTCCTGGACTGCTTCCACTGCGGCAACTGTGTCGTCACCGCGACGCATCTACCCGCTATCACCGCGCTGACGTCGACCTTGTCCACGCGACGCACCGAACTCGACGAGCAGACCTGGTGGACGCGCTACGGGCCGACCTGGACTGCGATCCACCACGACATCTACCCGAAGTTCACTGCCGCACAACTCGACTCGGCGAAAGACGAGGCACCCGAGTGCCTCCTCGAACTCGCCGAAGACCCCTGGGAGCACCCATGAGCAACCCGATCGCCGTCACCCCGGCACCAGCTACCGACCCGCTCCTGTCCAATCCGGTACTCGGCGAGCATCACGTCCTGGCCGGCTTGTGGCTTCGTCCCGGCTACTCCCTCACAGACACGTCGCAATTCCGCGAAGACGCCTGGCGATTGGAACCTGCTGTTGCACAGGCACATGTCCGATCCTTGGTCGTCTCATTCGACACCCTCGCCGACCGCTACCGTCTGCCGGCCAAGGAGTTGTGCCTGGCGATGCTGTCCGGGCCGCTACCCGCAGGCGAGCGGCGGCAGTCTGCCGTTGGAATCCGCGGCACCTTCATCGAAGTGCGCAAGTTCCTGCACTGGCTCGCCGAACGCACACCGGCACACTCTGATCGAGAGCAGACGCCAGCATTGAGTTCCCTCACCGCGGCCGACGTCCTCGACTACCACCACTACTTGATGACTTTGCCCGTCGGAGTCGGATCGCGCGAGAACTCCCGACGGGCGGTATGCATGCTCTGGCGTTATCGCACATGCCTGACCGACACGCTCACCTTCGATCCGCGCCGCGTCGAGGGCTGGACCATGGCCAAATCCAGCTCCACCGAGAACGCCACCGGTCGCATCCCCGAACTTGTTCTCGGCCCGCTGATCACCTGGGCGATCCGCTTCGTCGACGACTTCTCCGGCGACATCCTCACCGCCGCCGCACACCGAGATCACCACCGATCCAAGCGCACCAACGGACGGTACGGGCGCAACAGCGGTGCCGCCGAAGCGCTCGAACACTACCTCGCGCAACACGAGGCCGACGGCGACCCGCTCCCCGGACATCAAGGCCGCCCGAACTTACGACAGATCGCCGCTGAGATCGGCACGAGCAGACACGGTCTCGACACCAACCCAGCAATCCGCAACCGTCTCTTTGCCTGCGCGGCACTAGTCGGAGTCACCGACCACACCTGGATACCGCTGACCATCGAGGGCCGACTTCACGGCCGTCCGTGGATCGCGGGCATCGTGCACCAGCACTCCAGCAGCGGATACCTGCGGCTACAACGTATGTTGCACATCGCTTGCTACATCGTCATCGCGTTCCTCTCCGGAATGCGGGACGCCGAGATAAAACACCTACGCCGCGGTTGCCTTAGCACCGCACGCGATCCCGGCGGCACCCCCTATCGGTGGATACTGACCGGGCTGGCGTTCAAGGGCGAAACCGATCCTCGCGGAGTCGCTGCCGAGTGGACCGTCGGGGCTCCCGCCGCCAGGGCGATCGCGGTCCTCGAGAAGATGCACCCTCCCGGCCAGGATCTGCTGTTCTCGCATCCGCCAGGCTCGGAGCAAATCCGCCCCCGAAACGACGCCACAATCGGGGCCTTGACCACCAATGCCACCTCCAGCCAACTGAAAAGCTTCGCCCTCTGGATCAATTCTTACTGCACCGAACATGCTCTTGCGGAATCGATTCCGTTGGTGAACGGCCAGCAGTGGGTTCTGAGTACTCGCCAGTTCCGCAGGACGCTGGCATGGTTCATTGCCCGCCGGCCGGGTGGGTCGATCGCCGGTGCCATCGCCTACCGCCATCTGAGCGTTCAAATGTTCGAGGGCTACGCAGGCACCTCGGATTCAGGGTTCCGCGCCGAGGTCGAAGCCGAACAGGCTCTCGCTCGCGGTGAAGACTTGATGAGCATTGCCACCGACCATCCCCACACGGTCACCGGTCCCGCTGCCGATCTCGCCTACCGCCGACTGGATGCGTTCACCACTGCCGCTGCATTCGCTGGAGCAGTCGTCACCGACGGCACTCGCCTCAAGCGCCTGATGAAACGATCCGAGCCCGCCATCTATCCCGGCACGTTCGCACTGTGCGTGTTCGATCCGGACAAAGCGATGTGCCAGCCTCGTCCGGATCAGGGCGGCAACACTCGACCACAACTCGGTCACTGCCAACCCTTGGATTGCAGCAACGTTGCACTGACCGCAGACAACATCGACGCGCTACGCACCGAACATCGATCGTTGCAGCAAGAACTGGCCACCGGGGCAACCCTTCCGCCGCTCTTGGTGCACCGACTACGTGAGCGACTGAGCCGACTGACCAACTTCCTCGACCTCTACGTAGATCCCGACCCGGCACCGATCCGCTCCCAGACGGTCAACCCGAAACGATGACCGATCAAGTAGATCAATCGGATGCAGCGCTCATCGACGAAGCGATCGAGCGCCTCGAAGCCGCCTCCGGCCGCACACCGTCGGTGCTGACTCTGGCGCGGCACCTGGGTCTTGCGAACACCACATTTCGGCGGCGCTACCCCGACATCGTCGATCGGCTGCGTGCCTCGGGCCCGGCATCGACCGCACCTGCCGTAGATCCTCCCAAGGTCGATTCGGACATTGTTCGACTTCGGCAACGGAACCGACAACTCACCGATGACCTCACGCTGGCGATGTCGAGTATCCAGCGCCTTTCCATCGACAACCGTTCCCTGCGTCGGCAGCTCCACGCTGCCGCTGCCGTCACGCACCTCCCGAGAAGGGGTGACGAGATCGAATTCTGATAGGCATCGCCACACACCTCAGTGCGCCCTTTTCAGTAGGCACGGCTGATAAGACCATCGCCGCTATTCGAGGGAATTACCGAGCTGTTCGAGGCGACCTGGGGTTTTGTCGCAGATTTTGGACAGACTTCTCCCAGGTAAGGGCGATAGGCGTTGTTGCTAGCGCTGTCGGCGGTGTGCCTTGGCGAGTCGGACTTGGCGTGTGCACGCCCGGTCCGAGACCAAGGGCAGCAGCAACCGAAGTTCGCGAAGAACTCCGGCGACTGCGCCGAGCAGAACAGCGTTCAGGACGAGGTCCATGACGCCACCTCCGCTTCTGGGGTGGAATGGCTGGCGCTGAAGAGCCAGCGTGACCTGCCGCGTTCTCGGGCAGGAGCTTGCGGCCCGACAACGGGCACGAAAAAACCCGGCCTCACGAATTGGGGAGCCGGGTTGTCGGTGTCGGACGAGATTTGGGCACGAAAGTACCGCGCGGTGGACATTACCCTGTGGATAACTCGATCCGCGGCCCTTCCGGCTGTGCGTTCGCAGATATGTCGGTTCGGGGAGTTGAACGATCACCGTCGTGACTGCTCGACCGGAAAGTCACGATCAGCCGACATCCGGAGCTCCATCGGACGCGGTCGACGCTCCGCGTGGCGACTGCCGACGATCGCTGATCAGGCCCTGACTACTTCAGACGTTCGACGAAGTCGGCGATGCATGTGCGCGCTTGCTGCGGTGTCGTATGCCCGGCCATGACCAGCGACCCGAGTCCGTGCATGAACGCCATGCACTGAGTTGCCAGATCCGTCGCCCGACGCCGGCTGATGCCCGGGCTACGGGTGTGGCACAGGTCTGTGAGGTGGTCATGGATCGCTGTGAGGTGTGCGCGATACGCATCGGCGACTGGGGATTCGGTTGTGATGGAGAGCAGTTCGAGCGATACCCCGACGCGGTGAAGCGAGCGGCTGGCGTCGTCGGTCGGTAGGGCTTCGAGAAGGAACTCCTCGATCGAGGGGTTCGGGCCCGCAGAGGCGTGCTGCCACCGTTCCACGCTGCGCCGGGACAGCCGGCTGAGTGCAGCGTGGAGGAGCTCGTCTTTGCTGTTGCCGTAGTACTGCACCAACCGGAGCGAGACACCTGCTTCGGCCGCGGCAGCACGCATGGTGACCGCGTCGAGTCCTCCGCGGGCCAGTAGTCGTTCGACCGCGTCGAGAATCTGCGTTGTTCGTTCCTCGGTGGCCATTCCACACACCTCCCGTCCTTGATACATTCGTATCACTTATACGGATGTATCAAAGGGGGAAGATGAGCTCGCGTCGCGCTCTGTGGGTCGCATCGATCGCTCAACTCGTCGTCGTGGTGGACGTGTCGGTCGTCAATGTGGCGCTCCCCTCCATCCAGGACGACTTGGGTCTGGGTACTGCGATGACGTCATGGGTGGCCACCGGGTACAGCGTGGCGTTCGCGGGAGCGTTGTTGGCGGCCGCGCGGCTGGCGGACTCGTTCGGTGCGGCTCGGGTCGTGTTGTGGAGCACGGTCGCGTTCACGTGCGCCAGCATTCTGGGCGGCCTGGCTGTGACCGGGCCGATGCTGGTCGCTGCTCGTATTGGACAGGGAATGGCTGCTGCAGCGTTGTCTCCGGCCACGTTCACGTTGCTGACCGTGACGTTTCGCGAGGGCCCTGATCGGACTCGGGCGATCGCCCTGTGGACTGCGGTCAGTGTCGCGGGCGGCGGGGTCGGCAACATCCTCAGCGGCGTACTGACCGAAGCGTTCTCCTGGCGCGCAGTGCTGTTGATCAATGTCCCGGTCGGGGTGTTCGTCGTCGTCGCCGCCCGCCGCCTGCTCGCCGCACGAGGACCGGTCGCCGGCACCGGGGTGAGGTGGTCGTCGGTGGGAGCATCGATGTGCGCGTTCGGTTCGGTCGTGTATTCGCTGTCGATGTTCGCCGACGACGGCCGGCTCTCCGGTCCTTTGGTGGCGGCGTTCGCGATCGGTGTCGCTTCGGCCGCGACTTGGATGCGTCTGGACCGACGAAGTGAGTCACCGTTGATCCCGTCGAGTCTGTGGCGTCGACGGAACATCGCCTTGGGGACGACTGCGACGGCGCTGACCGCGGTCTGTTTTCAGGTGGGTATCTGGTACTTCCTGACGTTCCGATTGCAGCAGGACTGGCAATACAGCCCGGTCCAGACAGGTCTCGCGTTCCTACCGCTGACGGTCTCGCTGATGGCGGTGAATCTTGCGCTCGTGCCTCGACTTCTCGACCACATCGGTGCCCGCGTACTGATCTCCACCGGGGCTTTGATTGCCGCGGCGGGGGTGTGGTGGATCGCGGACGCGCAGACAGGTGCGTTCTGGAGTGCCGTAGCCGGTCCCTCGATTGTCATCGGAATCGGTGGAGGCCTGATGAATACGCCACTCGCTACCGTCGTGACCTCGGGAGTACCGACAGAGCAAGCAGGGGCGGCATCAGGCCTGATGAACACCGCCAAACAATTCGGCGGCGCGGTCGGACTGTCCGCAGCAGCGGCAGCCACCACGATCTCTCACAACGAACGAGCACCGTATCTGGTGATGATTGCAGCACTGGCAGCAACGGCTGCGATCATCACGCTCACGCGAGCCCCTGCTGCAGACGATCTCACGCCGCGCCCGAACGTGAGATGACAACAGGGGCAGCGTCATTCGGCCCTGAGAGGAAGCGAGGGCACCGGTGTGAGCGCAACGAGCACTGCCACCGCCGCGGGAATCACCGCGAATGCGAGGACGACGGGGGTGTAGCTTCCTGCCACGTCATGGCCCACCGACAGAGCGAGTGGACCGAACGCGGTGGATCCCACAGCGATCATCGTCGATACCCCACGTATTCCGCCGATGTGCGCGGTGCCGAAGTAGTGCGCGTACGCGGCCGCCTCGATGGCACGCATCGAACCCGCCGCACACCCCAGGATCAATCCGTACACGATTGCCATGACTCCTGGTGCTACCAGCGGTATCGACACCAGGGCCGCGCACAACAGCGCCATCGATATCGCGACACCGAGCTTCGGTGCCATCGAATCGGCCAACGCCCCGAGAGCCAGGGTGCTGAACAGTCCGGCAACCGTCTGCGGGATGAAGTTCGCGGCCGCCGCCGTGGCGCTCAATCCCTGCTCACCCAGCAGAGACACCTGATGAAAGTTGACGGCGGTGCTGAGCATGCCCGATGCCGCGAGACCTGCGGCGATGGCCCAGAACATCGGGGTGCGAAGAGCTTTTCGGGTGGTCCATACGTGTTGTTCCTTGGCAACCGTGGGATGGCCGTTGTCGGATGACTGCGGCGACACCACGGACCGTGGGTCGACTTTTCCGGCTGCTCGCAGTCCGATCAGAGCTACCGGAACAACGATGAGCCACACGGCAATTCCCTCGTAGCGCCACACGGCGTCGACGCCGTGGCTGGCGACGAGTCGTTCGAGAAGCACCGGTGCCAGGGAGATTCCCGCTGATCCTGCCGCGGCGGTGATGCCGAGCGCCAGCCCGCGGCGCTGCGTCACGTGGACCGCGACTGCGGTGGTGGCGGCGAGTCCGAGTGCACCCTGGCCGACCATGCGGATACCAACGAAGCCTGCCGTCAGGCCGAAAACGTCAGCGGCGAAGCTCAATCCGATCAGGACGGCTCCGAAGATCAACCCGAGAACCGTCATGACCGCGCGGACGCCGTACCGGTCGAGGGCTCTGCCGACCATCGGCATCGCGGACGCTCCGGCCAAGGTGCCGATGAGGTAGCTGAGCGATAGATCCGTTCGCGTGATTCCGAGTTCGTCGATGAGGGGGTCGGTGAACACCGAGATAGCAGCTGTCTGACCGGGTGCGGTCATGATCGATGCGATGCTCGCCATGGCCACTATCAGCCACGGCGAGCTCGATCGGGTTACGCTCCGACGGTTGGTGGGAAGAAGACGCACGAGGTTCGGCTCAGTGTCCGCCGGACAGCTGCCCGGTCAACCGAACGTGCCGCTCGGCGGACGCCGCGTTCAGTCCGATGATCTCGGCGTGCTTGCCTTTGGCCTCGTATTTGGTGGTGATGGCGTCGAGTGTCGCCACGGTGGATGCGTCCCAGATGTGGGCACCGCTGAGATCGATGATGACGTTCTTCGGGTCGTCGATGTAGTCGAACTGGTAGATCAGATCGTTGCTCGACGCGAAGAACAGCTCACCGGTAACGAGGTATACGCGGGTATCGACCAGGCCGTCGTTGTTGGTGTCTTCCTCGGACACCTTGGTGACGGTGGTCAGGTGCGCGACCCGGCGGGCGAAGAGCACCATCGCGGTGACGACTCCGACGACGACTCCGTAGGCCAGGTTGTGGGTGGCGACAGTGACGACGACCGTCGCGAGCATCACTGCGGTTTCACTCTTGGGCATGCGCCGCAACGTCTTCGGGTGGATGCTGTGCCAGTCCATTGTGCCGATCGCGACCATGATCATGACGGCGGCGAGTGCGGCCATCGGGATCAGCGCCACGATGTCGCCGAGTCCGACCACGAGGATCAGCAGGAACACTCCGGCGAGGAATGTCGAGATTCGTGTCCGGGCACCCGAGGCTTTGACGTTGATCATCGTCTGGCCGACCATGGCGCAACCACCCATGCCGCCGAAGAAGCCGGTGATGATGTTGGCTGCGCCCTGGCCCCAGCTCTCGCGGGTCTTGTTCGAGTGTGTGTCGGTGACGTCGTCGACGAGCTTGGCGGTGAGCAGGGACTCGAGTAGTCCGACGATGGCCATGGCGATCGCGTAGGGCGCGATGATGCTCAGTGTCTCGAAGTTCAGTGGCACGTCCGGGATCAGCAGGGCGGGCAGGCTCGACGGCAGCTCGCCTTCGCCGCCGACGTTGGGAACATTGAGGGCGAAGACCACTGTGGCGACGGTCAGCAGGACGATGGCCACCAGGGGTGCGGGAACGACGGAGCTGATCTTGGGCAGTAGGAACATGATCAGCAGACCGACGGCTACCAGCGGGTAGACCAGCCACGGCACCCCGATGAGTGACGGGAACTGGGAGGTGAAGATCAGGATGGCCAGTGCGTTGACGAAGCCGACCATGACGCTGCGCGGGATGAAGCGCATCAGTTTCGCGACACCGAGGACGCCGACGACCACCTGCAAGAGTCCGGCGAGGATGACGGTGGCGATGAAGTAGTCGAGGCCGTACTGCTTGGCGACCGGGGCGATGACCAGGGCGATGGCACCGGTGGCGGCGGAAATCATCGCGGGACGTCCGCCGAGGAAGGCGATGGAGACGGCCATGGTGAAGGATGCGAACAGCCCGACTCGCGGGTCGACGCCGGCGATGATGGAGAACGCGATGGCTTCGGGGATCAGTGCCAGGGCGACGACGAGGCCGGCCAGGACTTCGGTTTTGAGCCGACGCGGTGATTTCAGGGCGTTCATGACGGTGTGTTCGCTCTCGGACACCTCGTTCGGCATCGTCGAGACGTGTTCTGCTGGTGACACAGTTGTCTCCGTTTCCGGTTGTTCTCACCACGGACTCGTCGGCATGAGCAGGCGTCGCCAGCGGTAGCGGGTGGACGCATCGCTGCGTCCAGGGAAGGTAGGTGCGCGGAACCCGATGGGCATCCGCGTGTCGTGTCGACGCGTGCGTTGTTCGCGCGCTGTCTGTCACGATGTCAGCAATCTCTACTCTTACGCAATGGTAGGGTTAATGCAAATCGGGCGGGCCGTGCGCCGCGTGCAAGCGAGGTGGAGGTGACGAACCAGTCGGTGCGGCAGGATGCGTGCGCACCCCGAAGCCTTTGCGACTGAACGTTATCGACCTCGGTCGGGTTTCACTCCTGCGCGGCGGCGTGTGAGTTGTCGAGCAAGTCGGTGAGTTCTTCGGCGTATCGCAGATGTCGGCGAGCTCGACGCACGCTGTCTTCGGCTTTTGCGTGACACTGCTCGACGAACTCTGCGGCCGCTGCACGCTGGGTTGTCGAGGCTCCTCGGTCGTCGAGTACGTCCAGGGAGTCGAGGAGTTCTTTCATCTCCGAGAGCGTGAAGCCCAGTGGCTTCATCCGGCGGATCACGAGCAGGCGGTCGACGTCGCTCTCGGTGTAGAGCCTGAAGCCGCCTGTCGTGCGCGCGGAGGGCATCAGCAGGCCGACGTCTTCGTAGTGCCGGACGGTGCGAACCGATAGCTCCGTTCGCCGAGCGACCTCGCCGATTTGCATCGTGGTTCGTTCGTCACGCGACATACGCACCCTCCGTTGAGTTCTCACGCCGACGTCGATCGATTCGCATACAGGCGCGCGTGGCCACTCTAGCCGTGCGACAGGCCACCGCTAGCGAGTGGCGGACCACCCATCACCTACTCTACTGTTACGTTAGTGTAGACATGGCTGTGGTGGTGCGTCCCCGATGCCCGACACGGCATCGCCCCCCATCGAGCCTCGATCCCCCGCTCTGTCAGGAGAGAACTTGCATGCGTGTGTCCGCTGAACCTTCCACCCGCCGTGAGCGAGTCACGCTCGCGGCGGTAGTCGTACTCGGGTTGGCGCTAACGGGTGTGGCCGTCACCGTTCTGATCGGTCAGGCCCTGAACGACCACCAGATCGATCTGGCCGTCTTTCAGGATGCGGGAGCCGCGTACGTCAATGGATTCCCGCTGTATTCCGAAGACTTCCCCACTCGGTCCGGCCTTCGCTTCATCTACGCGCCGATAGCCGCAGTGCTGTTCGCGCCGATGACGTTGCTGGAGATGACGACTCTGCAATTGCTGTGGTCGGCGGTCAATGTTGCGCTCGTGTGGTGGGTCCTCGCTGCGGTACTACGCAAGCTCGATGTCTCGCGACCTGCTGTGACGGCGTTCGCTGCCCTCGGTGTCGCGTTGCTCCTCGAACCCGTCCGATCGAACTTCGGGTTCGGGCAGATCAACATCATTCTGATGGCGCTCGTGGTCGCCGACTGCGCCGCTGTGCTGCCGCGTCGAGTTCGCGGCGTAGCGACAGCGGTCGCGGCGTCGATCAAGATCACCCCGGCAGCGTTCGGGTTGTTCTTTCTCGTTAGACGCGACTACACCTCGATCGCTCGCGCCGTCGCCACGGCGATTGCTGTTGCTGCGGTGGGCATTTGGCTGCTCCCCGGAGCCTCGGTGCACTTCTGGCTCACCGAGTTCTTCGCCACCGAACGAGGCGGTGGCCACGGTTTCGTTCGCAACCAAGCGTTCACCGGGGTGCTTGCTCGACTGGGAGTCGATGGCCTGGTCAAGGACGCAGTGTGGGCGCTCGCCGCCGTGGCCATCGTCGGCGCTGCCGCCTGGTCGGCACGCAGGTTCACCCGGTCCCACGAACCGATGCTCGCGCTGGCGGTTGTCGCACTCGCCTCGCTGCTGGCCGCTCCCTTCGCTGTGACCCACCATTGGGTGTACAGCGTGCTGCTCATCCCCCTCACCATTGCTCCGCAGTATCGGAGTTGGCGCCTGTTGCTCGTCGGGTCCATCGCCGTGTTCGTGATCGCTCCGTACCAGCTCCTCGACGGAATCGACTCAGCAACAGGATCATTCGAGCTCGCACTACGACACATCGGCGGTAATGCGCAGTTCCTCACTGCGCTCGTCCTACTGGCTGCAGCAGTCGTCGCCGCACGCAACAGGCACCCCGACCCGGTGCCGACCGCGCCCAAAGCCGTCGTCGCCGCCTGAGTCGGCTTTACCCGCCCAGTGTGCTCACCAGGGAACGGCGACCTCCAGACGACGTCTGATGAGGGTGCACCTACTCGACCCTGAGGTCGTCAACGCGACAACCCGTTCCCCACGCACGTTCGGTCAAACGGTCAAGATCGTACCGTCGCTACAACAAAGCCACTGTCCGCGTGATGTTTTCGCCCACGCATGGAGCAGACCTGGCGCTTTGACGTCCATCGAGAGGCCTTCGGAGCGGACCTTGAGCGGCGTTCCGTCGCGGAATGATCCGCCTCCGGACGAGCCTGCCACGGTGAGCGCCACGTTGACGAGGACTCGCTGGGGTGGATCGACGATGCGGCGCGTGGGGGGATCGAAGGTCACGGGCCAGTTCTCGTACAGATCACCGTTCATTGCGCGACCGCCAGTCGGTGCGGCCGGTGGACGGGAGTTGCGTCGGTACCCGCTGGGGCCCAGCGCACGCCGTGCTCGCCGAACGTAGGTGCAGTGAGGGTGAAGCGGCCTGTGCGCTGGGTGATTCCGCGTCCGTGGACGGTGGTCTCGAGGGTGATCGAACGGATACGACCCCTCCCCTGCTCGATGCCACCGTAGCCGACGGGACGAGAGGAAATCGTCACGTCCAGGCCGGGCATTCGACCGTCTGTGATCGCGAGTATCCCTGCATGAGTGCGGTTTCGGGCCAACAGGGCACGCGCGCGGGTCGGCGGTACGTCGCGACCGTGAACGGTACTGATGACCAGATCGATCCCATCGATGCAGATATTGGCGGCGTCGAGAGGGTCCGCTTGACCGGGGTCGATCAGGGCGATCTTCGACAGGTCCCCGCCGTGTTCGTGGACGGCGAGGAGCCCGAACTTGGGTTGACCGATCAGGGCGACGTGGTGGCCGGCCGCGGTGGCGGTGGCGACGAGCCCAACGAGAATCGATCCGGCACCGGTGATCGACAGGGCCGTTCCTCGGGCCAGTGCGCCACGTGGCAGCAGTTCCGACAGAGGCATGGGCACCGGCAGGGTTCTGAGGGTTCGTGAGCGCACAGGGCCGCTCAGGGCTCGTTCATCGCCTTCCATCGCGGCGGCCTGCACCTTCGGCTGCGCTGGAGGGAATGCGGGCAAGTCGTCGGAGTCGGCGGGTGCGTGGTCGCGGCGTCCGGGGATCGCGGCCATGCTGCGGCGAAGAGCGGCGAGCTGCGCGGCCTTGTCGAGGTTGGTCAGGTCGGGGATCGTATCGGCGGTACCGGCCATGAGTGCGACCTTTCGCCGGACGGAACAGTCCCCTCAATCTATGCGAACATACGTTCGATGTCGAACTACCTGCATACGCCCGACGCTGGCCCTGGTTCGTGAACTCTGGCGGCGTTCACGAGGTACGCGAGGGAAAGTTCGGGGTCGGCTGTCAGGTGGCGATGTTCGGCGAGCACACGGGTGACGTGATCGAGGTCGGCGAGCACGGCCGGGTCGTCGGGGTCGTACCCCTCGTCGACGATGGCGGCGCGTTCGTCTGGGTCCATGCCTAGTTCGACGCGGCGGCGTCGGGTGCGGTTCCCGCGTCGTAGATCAGGTCGTCCGATCCCACGTAGCGGTAGGCGCGCTGCCCGCTTGGCAGCGTCACCCATCCGTCCTGTCCATGATCGGGATCCGGATCGAAACTGCGGTCACTGGTCATGGGAGCAGTATCCCGGCCTCCGCGTCCGCGGAGTCAGGTGGTCAGCTGTTGACGAGTTGGCTGGCTCGCTGAAACGTCACTCCGAGAAGTGATCCAATATCGCGCACCGGGACGTGCGCGCCTGCGAGCTGCTTGGCGAACGCTTCGGTCGAGGCCTTCACTCGCGCCTCTTCTTCGCTCAGATGGGCACGTTGGGCTTTGATGTCGGCGACGCGGGCGGCGAGGTCTTCTCCCCCGGGCTCGAGCTCGATGTGTTGTTCGATCTCGACGTCGGCGAGGGAGACGCCGGTTTCGAGAGCGATCAACTCCTTCGCCGCGGTGGCGACGTCGTCGATGCGGCGGGCCTGGGTCAGAGCGTCGAGTTCAGGGACAGCGATCATCCACCACTTGCCGTCGCGGGTAATGGACACCGTGTAAGTCTTGCTCACTTCTGAGCCTCCTTCATAGCTGCAAGGATCTTCCGATACACGCCCGGCGAAATAGTCCGGTGCCCATCGGGCACAGTCACTTTCACAACTCCGTCGGCCGAGACCCACGTGCTGTGTGAACCGACCGTACGAACCGACGAGAAGCCGGCCGCCTTGAGGGCCTTGACCACTTTCCGCGTGGGCTGCTCGGTAACCATGACTTTAGTCTAGCCGGTTGGACACTTTCTAGTCAAGTGGGCTAGACAAATGTGGATCGAACGATGTCGGGGTGGGCGTCCCGGAGGCGATCTCAGGGATCACCGCGTGAACTCGATGTCGTATCCGCCGAGACCATCGATCGATAGGATGTACTCCACACCATCGAGTGTCGTCATGTTCCAGCCTTCCTTGACGCTCAGGGTTTCGCCCACGGGCAGGTCGAGAGCCGAGGTGACCGATCGCAAGCCGACATCCCCGTCCCTCACTTCCTGAATACCGACATACTTACCGCTGTATTTGCCCTGTTCGGCATTTGTCGCCTGGGTAGAGACCGAACTCGGCATGGCTGAGTCCGGGGATATGTTCTTGACGGTGACCGGGAAGTAGACGCTCACGGGGTACGGAGGCTGGTCAGAGTCGATGATGGCGTCCTCGCTCAGTGCAAACTCGACCGGTGCGCCCACTGTGATCTCCAGCCTCACCTCGCTCAAATCCCGCCTCGTGTCGCTGTAGATCGCGGTCTGCCCGAACGTGCATGGACCTCCCCGCGACCATGGGTCCGTCGTATCGCAGATCATCGGGTCGGCCGACGGGGAGGGTTCCGCTTCCTGTTCCGGAGCAGGCTCAGGGGAGGGCTGCTCCGCGCTCGAGGCGGCCGCGGCGTCGGTCGTCGACGCGTCGTTGTCGTCTTCGGTGAGCGCCCCGACGGTGATGATGCCCGCCAGGATGACACCGACTCCGCCGAGTGCGGCCCACATTCGCCAGGGGGGCTTCGGCTTTGGTCGACGGAAGGTCATGGTGGTTCGCACGAGACCGTCCTGTCGGTCGACGAGCTCCCAGCCTTCTTGCTGCTTGCTTGCGATCGTTTTCGATTCGGTACCTCGGATCGCTTTGATCTCGGTGACCTCGTACCCCGCCTGTTCGGCGTCCATGTCTCTTCCCGTTCTTCGATAGCGGTGGTGTGAGTCGCTCAGTACAACCGTATCGGGCGAATTCTGTTGCGGCTCTGGCTGATAGGTCTGCGCATGTTCTGACGGCTCACTGTTGTGTCATCGCGCCGCATCCGCGTAGTCACGATCGCTGCTCATCGGGGCGTAGTCGCCGACGCGGTAGTCCGAACTCGTCTGCGCGGCACCGGAGTGGTGGTCGGGGTCGGAGTGGTGGTCGGGGTCGGCGGCGTGTGCCTGGTTAGCCAGGATGGGGGCGGCGGTGCTGCGCTCGGCGGCGATGTTCTGCTGGACTTGAGTCCAGGTCTTGATGTGTCGCGAGACTGTCGAGGTGTGGAGTTCGAGGTGGCGTGCGATGTCGCTCAGTGACCAATCGGGGTGCGCGAGGTAGAGGTCGACGCTGGTCCACACGGCAGGTTTGAGCAGGCCGTTGTCGAGGTCTTCGTCTATACCGGCAATGCCCGATACCGTTCCGGCAGTGTTCTGTTCGACTTCCGCGCGGGTGGTCGGTTCGTTGGTTCGAGCTGGTGCGGCCGCTTCGGCGGTAGCACCTGCAGTGTCATTCTTGGTCGTGGTCCGGCGGCGGCGTGGTGCGCGCAGGACGACCGCGACGACCTCGCTCATCGTGAGGACCATCGCGGGCGCTAATGCTGCTATTGCAGCTGCGACGGCGGCGTTGAGGACGGTGGCGGTCAAGACTGCGTGGTAGGCGTTACCTGCGATGGACAAGATCGCCGAGACGGTCAGCACTGCGACGACGAGTCGCCGGCCTCGCCTGGTGGCAGCGTCGGTGTGCTGAGAGAGGGCGATCCGGATGACGGCGGCCGCGAGGATAGGGCCGTCAAGGGCGACGGGGATGACCCAGGCGTCGGCCGGGTCGATGCCGGCCATGACGGCGAGGTCGAGCAGGGTGGAGAAAGAGAGCTTGAACGAAGCCGCGCCGACGATGATGGCGATGGTCAGGCCGGTGATCAGTGCGCCGGTCAGTACGCGTGGGTGGATGTCGAGTGTGTCCTCGCTGGTTGCGTCGAGGTCGAGGGTATTAGCGTTGTTCATTGATCGCAGTTCCGTTCTGTGATCGACCGGCCCCGGTGGTGTGTGGAGCACTACCGGGGCCTCTGTGTCGGCTGGTGAGTGTGGTGGCGCGGTTGCTGGCGAGCTAGCTTCCGGTCGTTGTGGTGCGGGGTGAGCTGGTGTCGCGTTGGTGGCGAGCACGAGCAAGCGAGGCGTAAACAGCAGAGCGACTGAGGCCGTAAAGGTCCATGAGGGAAGCTGCACCGTATCGACCGGATTCGTAGTCTTCGAGGATGCGTTCGTGTTGCAACGCTGTGAGTTTGGGTTTGCGTCCGGTCATCCGGCCCTGCTCTTTGGCGATGGCCACACCTTCACGCGTGCGTGCGCGGGTCAAGTCGGCCTCGAATTCGGCCATCGCGCCGAGGACGGTGAAGAACATTTTGCTCGCCGGGTCGCCGGGGCTGTAGACCTGGCCACCGTAGATCAGGCGAGCCCCCTTGCTGTCGAGTTCCGTGACGATGGCGTGGAGGTCTGTGACCGAGCGGCCGAGTCGGTCGAGTTTGGTGACGACCAGAGTGTCTCCCTCCCCCACTGCGGAAAGGGCTTCGTTCAGACCGGGTCGTTCTCTGTTGCGTCCGGTATAGCCACGGTCGGTGTAGATGTTGCCGGTGTCGACGCCGAGCTTGCGGAGGGCTGTGCGCTGCGCTCGCAGATCCTGTCCGCGTGTGGAGCATCGCGCGTACCCGATCAGGTTTTCGTCCACCTGAAGCCCTCCATCTCGAAACCTGCGACCAAACTGGACTTTCTTGCAGGACTATCTACCAGGACACCGACAGGCTGGTCGAACACCCACCCGATGTCAGTTTCAGAAGACGACTGCACTAGTTCAGAAGACGACTGCACTTACCCACCACACGGGAGCGCCGGTCAGTAGCATTCATCCCGCCGAGCTACGCGTACAACCACCATATAGAACAGCTTCTGTGATCGAAAAGTCCTCGATCTACCAGTGAACATGATTGCCCTCGACACGTCGTGTGTGTTCCCTTGGAGTCTTTGACTTTGACGTAGCTCGTCACCGGTATGTTGAGTGCGCTTGTGCGCCAGACGTTCTATGCGTTCGATTCGAAGTATCCCGATTCACTCTCGACCTACTGCAGTGGGGTTAAATTGGGTGGCGCAGTTCATGTTCGAGTGTGGTCTAGTCGACTGCGTGTCGATGCGGCGTGGCAATGAACCTCGGTTCCGAGCCTGGTGCCCGCTCTGAGTTCGACGACAATGCTGTGTTCGGCGAAATGTTCAGCGTCTTGGTGACGCCGTGTGCCACGTACCCGTGTTGAGAAGATCGCGGTGGTCGGCGGATCGGGAATACCGGGCTTGATACGCGAACACAGGTGTCCAATCCGACCCGTTGCACGGCCGGTGCCGTCGTGGCCGGTGCCGTCGTGGCCGTTAGTCGAGCTCAACAACCGGGTTCGGTTGTTGAGCTGCAGCGCTGGCACATAGACACCTCGGCCTGCTGACCGAGAATCTCGAACGTACATCGGATCTGCTTGGGTCGATCCCTGGTCAGGCTATAGTGGTGTCCGGCGATGGATCTCCGCCGAGACCGCCCCGTAGGGGGTTGTCTGAACCGCCCCAACCCTGGGGCTGATGGCTCCTTTCCCTGAGTGGAAGGAGTCTGTCCATGAACGGCCATCACGACCCGAATCCGACCCTACCGGTCGATCCCGACAGTGCGCCCCCAAGCCCGCTGCATGCGCGAGCGTCCGCGATCGCCGCCGTCGGTGTCGGTGGATTGGTCGGGGCCCCGCTCCGATACCAACTCGGACTGTGGTGTTCCTCTGCCGCGAGTGGCTGGCCGGTGACGACCTTCGCTATCAACATCGTCGGGGCGTTCCTGCTCGGAATGCTGCTGGAGGGATTGGCTCGCCTGGGCCCGGACACAGGGTGGCGGCAGCGGGTCCGGCTGTTGGTGGGCACCGGGATGCTCGGTTCGTTCACTACCTACAGCACACTGGCCGTCGATACCGATCTGTTTCTGCGCAGCCATCAGTGGTGGGCCGCCGGCAGCTACGCGGCCGGCACCGTACTGGTGGGTCTGGTCGCCACCACCGCCGGAATCGCGATCGCCGCGCGACTGCGGACACGGCCCGCGGAGGCAACACAATGACGACACTCTGGATCGCCTGCGCGGGCAGTGCAGGGGCGATCGTCCGTTTTGTGCTCGACGGGGCCATCAGGCACCGCCGGGCGTCGGATTTTCCCTGGGCGACAGCGATCATCAACGTGACCGGATCACTGCTCCTCGGATTCGTCACCGGACTGATCCTTTTCCACGGACTACCCCAGGAACTTCAGCTGATCGTGGGCATCGGTTTCTGCGGCGGGTACACCACCTTCAGCACCGCCAGTTTCGAGACGGTGCGGCTGATCCAACGTCAGAAGTACATCGCTGGCGTGTTGAACGCGGTCGGCACCCTGCTGGTGACTGTCGTCGCCGGCGGTGCCGGTCTCGTCCTGGCTTCCGTATGAGGAGAAAACAATATGAGGAGAAAACAATGACCGAGGACGATCCCAGCCACGCCTCCTGCGACGACCTAGGGGACTGGCGCGCTCCGCTACAGGTGGACGGCCCCGCCGCCTCGGTAGAACCGGTGTGCCACCTGGTCGTGGGGTTCGACCGGCACCCAGCAAGCCACGCTGCCTTGACCTACGCGATGGACCTTGCCGGTCGACTGAACGCGTTCCTGCATGTAGCGCACATCGTCGACACCGATGACCTGCCGATCGACCCGGACAGCGACGACTGGGAACAACGCATCGCCGACGCTGTCGAACAAGAGCGCCGCGAGGCATGCGCGATGCTGGCCGCCATCCCCGGGAACTGGGCGTTCTACTCGAGGCGGGGCAACCCGGCTCGACTGTTGACCACGATCGCCGACGCCAACGACGCCCTGATGATCATCATCGGTACCACCCGCGGCGGGATGATGTCACTGGTGGAGAGGGCCGTCGGCGAATCGGTGTCCGCGACACTCGCCCGCCACGCCCACCGCCCGGTCCTCCTCGTCCCCGCTACCGATAGGCAGCATAGTGACGCAGCCCAAACACGCCGGTGACCCATCCGCCGCACCGGGTTCCCGCCGCGCGCTTCCAGAAAGAAATCCACCGAACCGCCACGACCATCGATGGGGGGCGTGTCGGTTCGTTGTCGCGTTCGGGACGGTCAGCATGCTCGCGGACTTCGTCTACGAAGGTGCCCGCTCGATCACCGGCCCCCTCGCCTCGCGGGGGGCTACCGCCTTCGTCGTCGGGGTGTGGTCACCGCATCCGACGAGGTCGCAGCGCTGATGGTGCGCTCGGTCTCCGGCCCGGTGGCATACACCAAGCCGCCGCTTCTGGGCGTCGACGTTTCCGGTTACGCCCACCCCGTCATCGCCGTGCACTTCCTCTGGATCGCCGGCGCACTGGCGCGTCTGCGTTCTCGTGATCGACGAACGGAGCGGCAAAGCCATCCGTTCCCCAGCCGAAAACCGATCTGCTCTACGACATTCGATTCCCGCGTCGCTCACCGTCGTTCCCGCAATCCAGGTCATCGCAGTGGCCGCCCTACTCGCCACCGGTCGTCGCCGCACCTGGCACCCCACCGTCCATCCCACGCAACCCAACCAAGGAAAGTCACCTATGTTTCCTGCTCGTCCGTGGATTCGGCCGTTTGCCGCCGCTCTGCTCGCATTTGCCGCACTGCTCGCCGCCGGCACTCTCGCCTCCACCACTGCTGTGACAGAGGCGGGTCTGCGGTTCCACGACCGTATCGCCCTTCATCGCGCCGGCTGGGCCACTGCCCTCGCCGAATTTGTCACGGACTGCGCACAACCGGTCGTCGGAATCGTGGTGGCGATCGGTATCGCCGCATGGCTCACGTGGAGAGGCCGACGGGTCGACGCGGCATGGGCCCTGGCAGTGATGGCATCTACCCTCGTCGTGTCGACAATCGCGAAATACAGCATCCGCGAACCCCGTCCCCCGCAACGGTTCTGGCTGATTCCTCCCGACACCGTGTGGTCGTTCCCGTCTGGACATACAGCGGTGGCTGCGGCCATGATCGGGCTTGTGGTCCTGCTCACCGCTCGGGCGCACGTAATTGTCCGGCGGTTGGCCCGCACGACATCAGTGCTGTTCGCGCTCGCCGTCGCTGCCTCCCGGCTGTACCTCGGCGTACATTTCCCGCTCGACGTCGCCGCGAGCATTCTTGCCGCCAGCACTGCGCTCCTCGCACTGTGGACCATGTGGTCGATCCCTCCGGTCCGACACTGGGTCAATGTCCGGCTCGGACCGACCCCTCAGGCAGCCTCACCCGACTGATCGCGGACCCACTCCGACTCCGAGCACTACGTGACGGGAAGGTGAATACAAGTCCGCCGTCGACCGTCCGCGGCTGGTAGCGCAGGTGAGGATCGTTGCCCACAACTCGATACCCTCAGGTTGGTCAGCCGTTGAGAGCGTGCACGCCGACGGGGCCTTCATCTCGCTGAGAGGCGTCAGGTCTAGACGGATGAGCGCCCGGACGTCCGGGCGCGGTCTCGCTGGGAACATGGCCCGACGTTAGCCCCAGCACCTGCGTGGAAGGTCAAGGATTTGACCTTCCACCCGACTCGAAGGTTTATCCTCGTGCGCATGTCCGCTCTGCGCATTTCACAGCTGTCATCGGCGACCGGCGTCCCGGCGACCACGCTACGGTTCTACGAAAGCGAGGGCCTGCTCCCGGCGGACCGTTCGGCGAACGGTTACCGCGTTTACGACGACCGCGCTCGGCAACGCTTGGCGTTCATCACCGCCGCCAAGAGCCTGAACCTGTCGCTGCCGGAGATCAAACTTCTCCTTCGTGTCTGGGAGAAAGACTCCTGCGCAGCAGTCAAAGCCGAACTCGGCCCCGCCATCGAGTCCCACATCGCGCACGCCAACGAATCGATCGCTCAATTGACCGCTCTGCGTGAGAGTTTGACCGACGCGCTGGCCCGGCTCGGGGACACACCCGACGCGCCGACGCCATGCAATCCGGACTGCACCTGGCTGATCTCAGCGAACACCGCGGTGGGCACCGCATGAACATATCGAGCACCACCTCGGTGGTGGCGTGGCTGGAGAAGTTCCAGATCCCGCTCTACCTGCTGGCCCTGCTCATCGGTGGCGGTGTCGGTTTGGGTGCGCCGTCGTCGGCGCATGCGTTCGAGATTGCTATCAATCCGGTACTGATCGTGTTGCTCTACGCTACGTTCCTCGCGGTTCCGTTCTCCGCCATCGGCGCATCGCTGCGCGACGGCACATTCTTGCTCAGCGTCGTAGTACTGAATTTCGTGCTCGTTCCAATCGTCGTATTCGCTCTGACCCGGTTCGTTGCTGCTGATCAGGCGGTACTCGTCGGTGTGCTGTTGGTGTTGTTGGCTCCCTGCATCGACTACGTCATCGTCTTCAGTGGGTTGGCCGGTGCAGCGTCGGAACGGCTCCTCGCGAGCGCGCCGCTGTTGATGTTGTTGCAGATCGCGTTCCTGCCGCTCTACCTGTGGTTGTTCGTCGGGTCCGAGCTGGTGGAGATCATCGACATTGCACCGTTCGTCGAAGCGTTCGTGCTGTTGATCGTTGTTCCTCTGGTGTTGGCGGCCCTGACGCAAGCACTTGCGCGTCGTCGGCGTATCGGCACCCAGATCATGGATGTGATGGCCGCGGCGATGGTGCCGGTCATGATGGCCACTCTTGCCGTCGTCGTGGCGTCGCAGATCGACGCAGTCCGCTCCGAAGGCTCCCAGCTGTTTGCCGCGGTGCCGATCTTCGTCGCGTTCCTGGTCATCATGGCGGTTGTCGGATGGGCGACGGCCAGAGTGACCCGCCTGGACGTCCCGGACGCTCGGGCCTTGATCTTCTCCGGTGCCACCCGAAATTCGTTGGTCGTTCTGCCGCTGGCGCTCGCGCTGCCACCAGCACTGTCTCTTGCTGCCGTGGTCGTGGTGACGCAGACACTGGTGGAGCTGATCGGAATGGTCGCCTACGTCCGACTCATCCCCTGCCTTGTCCCAGCTCACGCTGCGAGAGCACCGGTGAAGTTCGAAACAACTCGCACGAACCAAGGCAATCCTGGGTGACGAGAACTGGATAAAAGCAGGTGGCGTCAGTGAGGGTGAACGAACCACGGGATCCAGTGCCGCGACCCCGTTCCACTTCCCGCGAGCATTGAGCATCGAATGGGGACTTTTCCGGCAAACGCGCCTGTGGGCTCCGCGCCCGCTACGACTGCAGTCTCTACGCTGGCACCGTGCCCCTGCCGACCCATGTGACCGACCTGATCAGCTACGAATTATTGCTGTCCGTCGCCGAGCTGGGAAGCATCGGACGCGCAGGGGAGGCGCATGACATGTCGCAGCCAGCGGCGAGCGCACGCCTGAAAGCACTCGAAAGCCGCATCGGGGTAGCACTCCTGCATCGCGGGCAGCGAGGTGCCACCCTCACCGCAACCGGCGAACTGGTCGCCGGCTGGGCCGAGCGCGTCATCGCCGAAGCCGCCGAGCTCGCCACGAGCATCGCAATGCTGCGCACCGACCGCCACAGCCACATTCGTATCGCCGCAAGCCTCACCATCGCCGAATACCTCATACCGCGATGGCTCATCACACTGCGCTCCCACGACACTTCCATCACACCGACTCTCACCTCCGGAAACTCTGTCGACGTAGCCGCATCGGTGCTCGACGGCCGCGCCGACATCGGATTCGTCGAAAGCCCCGATCTGCCCAGCGGACTCCACTCGAAGGACGTTGCCCGCGACGAACTCGTCGTCGTCGTCGCCCCCGATCATCAATGGGCTCGACGAACGATCACGGCGAGCGAACTGGCCGCGACACCGCTGGTCACCCGCGAACCCGGGTCCGGCACACGTCTCGCGCTCGAACGTGCGCTCCGGACTGCGGGCCCACTCGCCGCGCCACTGCTCGAGGTGTCCTCCACCACTGCCATCAAAGCTGCCGTCATCGGCGGCCTCGCACCGGCCGTACTCAGCTCCCTCGCGGTATCCGCCGAGATCGCCGCCGGAACGCTGGCCCGCGTTCACACAGAGGGGCTCGACCTGCGCCGGTTCCTGCGTGCCGTGTGGCCCGCGGGCCGTGAACTGCGAGGACCGTCGAGCGACCTGCTCGTCGTCGCCCTCAAATCCCCGCAGTCATAACCTGAGGTTGGGACCGGCCAGGTAATCGGTGTCTACCGGTGACGACTGTGTGCGAGGACGCTGGAAGTCATGACCACGACAGCTCTGCACCGCTCCTCCATCACGTCTCGGCGCGGCGACGATACCGAGCGGCCGCGCAAGTGGCCGGTGCTCTCCGACCTCGACCACCCGAGCCAGATCTTCGAACACATCACCCCCAACTGGTTCGCCTCGGTCATGGGCACCGGTATCGTCGCCAACGCCGCCGCCACCCTGCCCGCCCACATCCCCGGACTGCACGTGTTCGCAACGATCGTGTGGATCGCAGCGTCGGTCGCCTTGATCACACTCTCCGGTGCCTTCGCAGTGCACTGGATCCGACACCGGCAGTATGCGCGTGAGCACGCCGCGCATCCGGTGATGGTGCAGTTCTACGGCGCACCCCCCATGGCGCTGCTGACCGTCGGTGCCGGGACGATGCTGCTGGGCAAAGACGTCATCGGAGCGGCGCCCGCAACCGTGATTTTTGCCGTCCTGTGGACCGCTGGCACAGCCCTCGGGCTGATCACCAGCATTCTCGTGCCCTACCTGATGATCACCGCCCACGATCACCAGACCGCCGTCGCACTCCCGGCGTGGTTGATGCCCGTCGTACCGCCGATGGTGTCCGCCTCCACCGGTGCGCTGCTGCTCCCTCATATCGCGGATGGGCAATGGCGCCTGGCCATGCTGTCCGGTTGCTACGCGATGTTCGGGCTGTCACTGATCATCGGAATGCTGACCATGACGCTCATCTACGGACGGCTCGTCCACGGCGGAATCCCGCCGGTCCAGGCAGCACCGACGGTGTGGATCACCCTCGGCATGATCGGTCAATCGATCACCGCCGCGAACCTGCTCGGCAACGATGCACCCTTGGTGTTCACCGGCGAGACCGCCTCCGTCGCAACCGGCCTGCACGTGTTCGGCATTCTGTACGGACTGACGATGGGCGGCTTCGGCGTCTTGATGTTCACCCTCGCAACCGCCCTCACCATCCATGCCGCCCAGAAGGGACTGACATTCTCACTGACCTGGTGGTCGTTCACCTTCCCCATCGGCACCTGCGTCACCGGTGCCACTGCCCTCGGCGGCGCTCTGGGGTCGGCCGCGGTCGAGGCCCTTGCAATCGGACTGTATGCGGCCTTGCTCGCAGCCTGGGGCACAGTCGCCGCCCACACTCTCCGCGGCAGCGTGCAAGGAAAACTTTTTCAACCCAGCTGAACCGACCGCCGGGTAGTACCCACTCGGAACGCTGATACCGAACGAACAGCGTTGATCCAATCGACCACTGACCCCGGAAAGGACTCACGATCACGATGAACACACCGAATGCAGACACACCGACTTCCGATACCCCGAGACGGGGCAGCCGCGGACGCGTCTGGGCACGAGTCACCGAAAATTATCTGACCTGGCTGTTGCTGATGGCGGGAACAGCTGCTGCGGGGGCCTTTCTCACGGCCCTCGCCGGCGGGTTCGAGGGCTGGACCGTCGTCGCAGCGATCGTGACAGTGGTGCTGTTCGCGGGATGTTGGTTCTCATATCGAGACGGTGCACGCCGGGGTGCCGCCGAACCACACATCATCCAGTACCACCCCGACAGCCCGGACGAGGTGATCGACATCGACACCGACACCGGCGAACGCCAGCCCCACCAGGACTGACCGGTCGGAGGCAGCAGCAGCACGATCCGCCCTACCTCAGCACAGTGCGGGGTTCAGGTGCCTTCTCCAGGTGCGTTGCGACCGACAGTGCTGCGTTGATCAACCGCTGGCGAGCAGCCGCCGGTGCGTGTGCGTTGCGAGCCGAGGGGTGCGGTGCCGCTATCACCGGGAGGAGGCGGGTGGGAGCAGATGCAGTGATGACGCGCATGTAGCCATCGAGAGCCTTCGCACCAAGAACGAAAACCACCTCCAGTTTCGGCAGCAAGGCCATAAGCTCGCCGACATATGGGCCCGCCTCACCGAGAACGGATGCCGTCGGCGATACCGGATGACCGGCGTCATCGAGCACTGCCCACGGCACAATATTCCACTTGACGCACTGCACCCGGTCGATACCCGCGTCGGCGAACACCGATTTCAGCACGGGGTTCGTTCGATCTGGATTGTCGAACGAACACATGTTGGTCCCGCCCGGACGTATCGTTTTCGGCCCCGGAGACTCCAACAGCACCAGACAGCGAGCCGCGTCGCCGCCGTCGTCGGGATCGAACAGTGGAATGGACCGTGCAGTGTCGATCCTCCATCGCAACACCGACGCATTGAGTGAGCGGACCGGGGCATCGTGCGCTCGGGCGTGCTTTCCGGACCACACGTCATCATCTGTCATACGCCGCACTCACTGCTGACCCACGCCACACGTACTGCTGGCCATGGGGAAACGCACCGTGAGCCGTAGACGCCAGCTCTCGGTGGCTCGCCTCGACGACCACTGCTGAGCGTTTGACGACTCCGCTGCCTGAACACACCTATGAGATAACCACGACAGGCCGTGTGGTGCCTATTGCACCCGTCTTCTCATCGACTTCGATTCCAGATCAGGTCGGATACCCCCTAGGGTACTTACATACCCCCCTTGGTATATGCCACAGTGGGTACCGAACCGACCGAAAGTATGCACGACTTTTCTGGAATGAGTCCGGAAAACGAGCGACGGACCGATGCGGTGCGGCGAACGCAGAGCCAGCGCGTTCGGACTCGGATGTCGATCCGGGGTACGTCGTCAGCGTCCCGATCTCACTCGACCGCGGTCCAGCCGTTCGGGCGGCCACGCGACCGACACGCTGTCCGAGGCACCGCATCGAAACCTGCCCGTGTCCGTGACGACTCGGTCTCAGCGAGAGGCCCGCGCGATCGTGTTGCCCGCCGGATCGTCGATCACGATCGAGTGGATGTCCTCGACAGAAAGGGACGTTGCGCCGGTCACCGCTGCTGCTCGGCTCGCGGTGACCGACCATTGAGCTGCTTGTTGTCGAGTCCCGTCGTTGCCGACCACTTGCAGAGTGAGGATGCCTGCGCCGGGGAGTTGTTGAACGTCGACGTCGATCGATGTGCCCCAGGCTTTCGTGGTGAGCTCGAGGTCACCTGTGGCCCCGACGGTGCTCGACAGAACGAGCGGGCGGGCACCCGCATCGTTCACCGTTGTCGAATCGTCGGAGCGGGCGAGGGTACTGAGCGGGACGATCGCCGCAGCGACTCCCAGAACGAGGGTCGCCGACACCGCAGTCCACACTCGCCGCCGCCTCTTCTCGGAGGTCCGTTGATGCCTCATCGCGCTCAGCAGGTGGTCGAGTCGCTGGTCTGCACCGGCCGTCGAGTGCACCGGTGAGAGATCTGCTGGCTGCCTGCGACGTCGAAGCACTCCTGCGACGGGTGCCAGGACGTCGATTTCGGTTCGGCAGGCAAGGCAGTCGTCGAGGTGTCGTCGTACCGCTGCTCGGTCGTCGCGCTCGAGTCCGTCGAGTACGTACGCCCCGAGCAGTGGTCGGATCTCGTCGTGCGCTGAGCTCATGGAATCAATCCCAACTCGTCGAAGATCCGGCGTAGGGCACGCACAGCGTAATAGGAGCGGGACTTGACCGTGCCGACCGCGATATCGAGGTGCGCGGCCACTTCGGAGACGGTTCGACCCTCGTAGTAGATGAGCACGATGACTGCTCGATGCTCCTCGGACAACCGACGCAGCGACTCGTCTATGAGCCACCCGTCGAGGACCCCGCCCAATTCGTCGTCGATGCACTCGGCGGCGAGTGCGATCTGATCGTGGACGAGAGTCGGCCTGCTCGTGCTCGCCCGCCACTGATCGGTGAGTACGTTTCGCGCGATGGTCATGAGATAGGACCGCGTCGATGCTGCCGTCACATCGATGCGGTCGATCCCGCGCCACGCGCGCAACATCGTCTCCTGGACGATGTCCTCACACTGCTCGCGGGTCTGGGTGTAGCGGCTGACGAATCGAGTCACTGCGTGCTGGTGCTCGCGGAAGAGCGCCGACATGGCGACTTCGGACGCATCGACGAGCTGGTGGTTGTGCTGTGAGCCGGATTCGACACCGTCCACCTAACTGCCCGAGCCGGAAGCGGCATCGGTGAAACCGGTCGTGGCGGCGGCGACCATGTCGAGAACAGGATTGGTCGGCGAGATCGAATGCCGAGCGGCGAGTACACGGATATCGGGGTGAGCCACGTGAACGATCCCTTCGGCATCCTGCCACGCCACGTATCGGGCGGGGAGGTCGATCCCCATGGTCTGCTGCGCTCCGACCAGCGCAGTCGAGACCGCAGGATTACCGACGTAGGTGACCATGGTGGGCCTCAGAGGTGTCTCGGCAGCGGCGGACGCGAGATCGACGGTTGCGACTGTGGGCTGATTCTTGGCCGCGAACGCTGCCTCGTATCGGGCAATGGACGCTGCAACCGATGCATCACTGGTCTTCTCGACCAGGTATCCCGGCGCTGCGGACACATCGGTGCCCTCTGCGGCGGCCGCCGAGGATCCCGTCGCATCGGACGCGGTCGATGCCGAGCCGGCCCGGAGTCCGTCGAGGGCGTCGGACGAGACCGGGATGCCTGCGAGCGTCGCGATGTACTCGGCGGAGTTGTATGCCAGAAACACCGTTCCGTTGGCGGCCTGCCAGACCAGGTACTTCTGTGGAAGGTCGATCGCGGCCCGTTGGTCCGCGGCGATCAACGGCGACGCCGCTTTCGGATTCCCCCCGATCACCACGGTGGTCGGGCGGATCGTCTCACCTGCTCCCTGTGCCAACTTCTCGAAATCCACAGTGGCTGCCACAGCTCCCGCCGTCTCCAGCGCGCGCTGTACCCGAGAGACCGTGTCACTCACAGAGTAGTTACTGGCGTACACCACCAGTCCGGGTTCGGACGGTGCCACATCGGGTGTCGCAGCCTTCGCGTCCGCCGACGTGGACACCGGAGTGCTCGACACCGCCACCGAACCGGTGGGTTCGGTGGAACCGCACCCGGCGAGGGCGATCACCGCCGCCGACGCGAGCAGCGACGTTGCCATACGGAACCTTGAAGTGCTCATCACGTGTCCTGTCCTCGTGCCCACGCCAGCGGTGGGCTTCACTGTGGTGTACGCACACCGAGCCTGAGGGGTTCACCCGAACCGAAGTTCCCTCCGGCGATTGCTCCCGGAATGTCGGTGCACCGGAGGGCGACACAGTCGAGTTCACGCAAGCGGAGATCTGATCGATCGGTTCACCCCGGTCTCGTCGAGCGTCTCCACGCCACAGAAGCGGCCTGAACGGGTGCAGGGACCATCTTCGCGGCACGAACGGCCGACCTCACGGCGGCACTTCTGCCTCGACGAATTCGAGAAGCCGCTTCAACAGTGAATCCGCACGCTCTTCGACGTCGTCGAGCGTCGAATCGACGCCACCGAGTAGCTGGTGTGCGTCTCGGCGTGCCCGAGTCCCGTGTTCGTAGTAGCCGGGGTCGAGTAGCGAAGCCGAGGCGGGCTTGGGTACGAGATCTGTGCTCGGCTGCCGTGCCTGCACCGAATGGTGTCGGTGCACAGGTGCTCGTCCGTCCAGGTGCGCTCGAACGATGTCGGCGACCGCATGGGCGGTAAGTGCAGTCGCAGTCAGCGGGGTGTGACCCCACCGGTCGATTGCGGTCGACAGCGGCTGTCGACCGGCCGGATCGACGTACCGGTCGAATCCGCTGAGCCCGGTACCGCCCACGGCATCGAGAGCGTCGGCGAGCATTCGAGTGTTCGGGTACCGCGTGTGATGGCCCAGCACCTCCAACCAGCGCTGGAACACCGTCCGCGGCGAGATACCCGTCTCCATCAGTGCGAGAGGAGTGACGGTGCGAACGCCGCGGCCTGTGTCGATACGAAGGGCATCGATCCTCGGATCGGCGGTGACGTCGCAGGGCCGCAGGGCCGCGATCTGGGTGTACGGCAGACCGGTCGAGGCAAAGACCAGGACGAGGGCGTCTCGCCGCGCGAACAGTTCGGACGGCCAACCGGATTCGGGGAGGCGCGCGATGACGCCGCCGATCACGGCTGCCAGCTCGTGCAGGCGCGCCGTACGCGCCACGTCCAGCGCAGCCCGGACGACCTCCGCACGGCCCGGCTGGGGTAACAGGTGCCGGGAATGGGCGGCGTCGATCACCGCGATCCGGCGGCGCTGGGTCGTGGACGCCGCGGGGTGCGCCGAGAGGAACCGAGCAAGTGAATCCGGGGAGGCCGCCAGTGGTGTTTCGTCATGGGCGGTGCACCAGTCCTCGAACAGTGACCACGTGTGCCGATCCCGCTTCGGCACCGCCACGTTCGTGATATCCGCTGGTCGAATCGAACCGGTGCAGTCGTCGTGGTCAGCATCTACCCCGGTCGCCCTATCGGCGTTCACGGGTGAAGTCACACGCCCGGTCATAGACCGAGTTCGGTGACCGCGTTGCCGACCAGAGGGGCGTGCTCGCGGGCATATGTCTCGACCATTGCGGGTGTGGTGTGCCCGGTCTGGCGCATGATCGCATGTGCATCGGCACCGTTACGGAAGGCTTGGGTGACGAATCCTGCCCGCAGGGAATGGCCGCCGAGCTGCATGACAGTCTCGGGGTCGTACCCGGCGTGAGCTGCGCGGCGGCGGATCGCCGCATGGACCGCTGCCCCGGACAACACAGTGTCGGAGAGGTTGCCGTTCTTGCGGACAGACCGGAACAGCGGCGACCGTTTCTCGGCGGTCGGCAGGGTGCCGCGGCAGAGATGGGAGTCGAATTGTGCTGCGCGAGAAAGCAGTCGAATGACGGCGGCTCTGCCCCCGGTGTCGAACGCGGCGACGATCTGCAGCCATCGCACCCACGCGCAGACCGGGCAGGATTCGTGCCGGTCGGTGAACGGAAGCGCTTTCACCGTTCCGATGCCGGTTCCGTCCTGGTCGGTCTTCGATCTTCGGATCCGTACGTGCGCACCGTCGAGACGGTCGCGGCGCACATCGCGGCATTCCAGCGCTACGAGTTCGCTGCGTCGAAATGCGCCGGTGTATCCCATCAGCAGCAGCGCGGTGTCGCGGCGTTCGAGCACCTCCGACGCCCACCCCGCTGTAGTGCGTCGGGCGTGGTCGACGATCGTGGTGATGTCGGAGGTCAGCAGCGGTGCGCGCGGGTTGCGGGGCCGCTCCCCCGCCGACGCGTAGTCCCGCCGGATACCGGCGAGGGTGGCGCGCACCATCTCGTGCCCGCACGGGTTGTCGTGTCCGGTAGCGCGGTGGCGGTCGGCGATCGCCGCAATCCACTTGCCGAACGTCGCGGCCGCGTACGCCCGCGTCCCGTCGACGGTGAGCGTGTCGGCCGCGGCGACGAGGTAGGCCGCCACTGTCGCGGGATGCGCCGGCAACGCGTGGTGCCCGGCGACGGTGCACCAGGTCTCGAAGCGTCGCCACGCCGAGGTGTAGGCCCGGCGGGTACCGGTCGAGCGGGACGCGGCCATGGAACGCTCGATCCGAGCAGCAACCTCGGGCGGTAGGTCTGGAAACACCGCCGCGGCACCCGGCACGACAGCCGGGATCGTGGTCGGGCCGTCTACGAGCTGGCGATCTGTCATGGCTGGACTGTAGCGGGCCCTCCCGACAGACTTCTCAGGCCGAAAGCACGCTGAGCAGGCGTTTCCGCGGAGACGGTGCGGGAAGGAAAATTCTCGTCGGTCACCGCACAAATAACGTTGGTGACTATGACCCCGGCGCGAAAAAGGGCTCTTTGGCTATCGCCGCGCGTGCATCGCGGACGACCCCGCTCCATCGGGCGAGAGCTATGTCGGCGGATGGTGCAGCGGGATCCCGTGGTCGAGGAACAGTTGCACCGTCTCATCCAGCTCCGCTGCGGTGCGGCACCCCCGGAGCAGGAAGTTGTACAACGAACTGGCGGATGCGGGATCGACGCGCGCTGCCGCGATGGCGGCCTCGGCCGCAGCGTGCGCGTCAGCCCATAAATCGCGCTCAGGTGCGGGATAAGACGAGCGCGTCGGAGCGGTCCCAGGATCGACCGGCTCATACGGTCGTGGGCGCAGCAGAGATGCGTGCGCACCGCCGGCATCGATCTCACCGCTCTCGACCATCGCAATGCCGATCGCTGCGGCCTCGAGGACTGTCGCCTGCTCGTCCCAGTGCAGGTCCTCGAACGGAACCCACGCGGTCCGCAACGGGCGAGAACGACCGGCGGCCTTCCAGATCGCAACGAGCCTCGTCGCCCACCGTCCGGTGCGAACCAGTGGCGTGGACACTTCGTCGACGACGGTGCGCAGAAGCCGGAACCACACTGCGGCATGTACCCGGCCTGGGCCGAGTTCCACCCATCCCGTCGTCAGAGCCTCGGTGCTGCGCCGATCGAGGTCCGTGACCGCTGAGGGAACCGGAACGGGCGAGACCCGTTCATGCGAACCGAACCGGACCTGATCCCAGAAAATTGCATGACCAGGCAACGCAGAGCAGGGTTCGAGTCGACAACGGTGGTCGAGGCAGCTGCTCAGCACCGGATATTGATGCAGCAGAGTCATGTTCATATCAGCAGTGGATTCGAGGCTGTCGATACATTCCGGGCATGCCCGACTGCGCGGAGTGCTCGCCCACGGCAACCATGCTTCGCTCGTGGGTGTGCGGCGTCGTCGATCCTCCCTCGCGAGGTCGGCCGGTAGCAGGATCGAGAACTGGTGGACGTAGGTGTCGAAGTCGCAGTCGGCGGGGTCGGTGCTGTCGAGCAGCCACGGTGTCCACCCCGCCAACGTCATCATCCGCACCCTCTCCACCGGGACCGCGCCGCGACCGGCCAGCTCGACAAGTATCGGCTCCGGTGTGTAGCGGTCGAGATCCCCGACAGCACAATCGATTTCGAGGTCTGCAAGCAGGTCAGAGGGCCTGATGTGCGGATACAGCTCGCATATCCGGGCCAACCAGGACGAGAGGGCCTCGCCTGGCAGTGGCTGCGGGTGCAGCGGCCACGGGCGAACGTACGCACCATCGGGCATCGGTGCGAGCCGCGCGTTCATGCGAGGTGGCGCTCGAACTGGCGACGTCGCTCCGTGGGGCCAACGTACGGAGTGCGCGTGAGCACCGATGAGGTGATCGCTTCCTCTCCGCTGTCGACGGCGGTCACTGCTGCGGCAGTGAGCAACGTTGCCAGTTCACCGATGGTGCCCTCGGAGCGAGTGAGAAGGTAGTCGGTCATCTCCAGTGATGTCACGTGAGAGGGTTTGCGGAGGGGGAAGCTCGTGGTGAAACTGGCCAGCAGTGATCTGGTGTCGGCTGTGTTGGTCCAGACCGGCAAAGTGATGGGGTGGAATCGATTCTCCAGCTGCGGATCGGTCCGGATGGCGAGGTAAGCATCACGGGTGCCGACAGCGACGAGAGGAATGCGTAGTTCGTTGCCCAAAAACCGCAGCACGTTCAAGAATTCGCGGCGCACGTTGTCGCGGCCGGCGAGAACATTGTGGAGCTCGTCGATGATCAACATCCGTACGCCGGTGACGCGGAGCAGCATCAATGCTTGCTGTTCGAGTTCGTGGACCCGATTGCGGGGCCTGGTCGGTGTTCCCAACGCTGTGAGCAGTGCGAGGTAGAACCGGCCGGGTGACGGGTCCGGGGGCATCTGCATGCACAACACCGGTATCTGCTCGCGATCGGACAAGCTGATCGGCGGATGAGTGCGCCGGAACTTTTCGATGATCATCGACTTGCCGTTGTTCGTCGGACCGAGCAACAGTAGGTTCGGCATACGCTGTCGGTCCGGCCACGACAGCAACGTCTCCAGATGGTCGATGACCGTACGGGCCTGCGGATACCCGATCCACCTCTCCGACCGAATCGACCGGATCCGGTCCGCGTCGTCGAGTGCGGTGAGCGGTCGAACCGACTCCCGCAGGTGCCCCAAACCCTCGCTGGACGACTCGGTGGGTTCGTCGCTGCTTCCTGTCGATGCGGTCATCGCGTCACCATTCCTCGATGTCGCTGAAGACCGGCGTTGCGGTGCCGCCGTCCGCTCGAGGCTCCACCGGCGGGTGGATCGCGGGGATCGGTGCAGACGCGGCGCCGGTGAGATGCGTGCGGCGGGCACGGTTGCGCTGGGCTTTGCGGGTGGCTTTCTGCGAGCGGTCGGTGACCTCGCGCATCTGCTCGATCATCGAAAACAGTGCGCTCTCATCGACGTTCGACCGACCTTGTTCGCGGAGACGAGTGATAGCAGCTCTGTGCTCCCACAGTGTCACCGCGGGATGTGACATCGTCCGGTACGGCACCTCGACATAGCCGGCACCGTCTGGTTCGAGGACCCAGATTCTGCTCAAATCGCGTGGGTCACGTCGTATCACGAACCGCCCCAAATCCTCTCGCCGCGCAACCCACGGTTTGAGCGCGTTCGAGAAGTAGTGCACGTGATCGAGAACGAAGCCCGTGCGCGTCAGACGTCGCCGGATGACGGGAAGAAAGTCCACCAGGAACGCGGTTTCGCCGAGCACCACACGAGGGGCATGACCAGCTGCGGCGACCCCGCCGGCCCACACGGCGGCCGAAGTGTTCCCGATCCCTGTGTGAACACTCGCGTGATACGAGGCTATGGCCAGGACCAGCCAGCGCTCCAACTCACGCAATGTCAACGCCGCATGCTTGTCCGAGTCGTAACTTCCTCGGTCCGCTGGGTTCGAGAAGGTGGTCCCAGGCAGCTCGTGCACCGCCGTCATCGCCGTTCCGATGATGCGTTCGACGATCCCGCCGTAGTGCGGTCGACCCGGAGGACGGTATTCGAGTGTGATGGCGTGCTGGGCGCATCCGCGGCGCAGCGCTTCGCTTTTGAACTCGGAGGCGTTGTCGAGATACAACTGTTTCGGCTTCCCTGCCATCGGCCACTGCACCTGCTCCGCGAGCTCGCATGCCTCCAGCCATGTCTGCTTCTCGCAGCACACGCGGCCCAGGCACAACCCGACCGATATCGACGACGGCGCCTCCAGAGTGACGACGAACCCGAGTACGGAACGGCTGAAGACATCGATGGCGATCGTCAGGTAGGGGCGACCGATCGGTTGCCGCTCGTACTCGTCGACGACCATCACATCGACGACGGTGTGGTCGATCTGGACCTGATCGAGAATCCCCGCAACCGTCGGTGGATCGTCGCCGGCGGACTGACGTGGGCGGGCGGCATCGGGTCCTCCGCGTGACCTGGCCACCGATGCCGGATGGAGCGCGTCGATACGCGCGGTGACAGTGTTTCTGGCCGGCACTGGCAGACCCGCGCGGTGACAGGCCAATGCTATACGTCGGTGCAGCGCAGCGATACTGAGCTTCTGGCGGTGAAGAAAATAGCGGGTGAGGTGATCGCCGATCACTTCCTCGACCTCAGCCGCTACTCGGCTGCGGCCACGCCCTCCCGACGAGACCTTCGTCAGAAGATCGGTGACCGTACCCGTCCCGTCCCTGAGTTTGCCAAGCAACGCATAGACCCGACGCCGCGACAACCCCAGTCGTTCGGCCGCATCGTCGACCGCTTCCGAACGCACCGGATGCCCCTCCAGCAAGGGAGCCAGGACAGCGAAACGGGCCTCGGCCTGGGACCACCGCTCCCCCGACGCTGTCAGCACACCGGTCTCCACGACGTCGAGCTTGTCGGGGTCCATCTCAAGCCTCCCTGTCACCGAGAGCCGAACGTGCGACCGTGCACCGCACTTCTGACATCAGAATGTCAGAAGACACGTGCACTCACCCTCGAAACGCCTGCAAAGAGTGCAGCCGTCTTCTGAAGTTGACACCTATGGGCATGTCGAAAGTGGTACCTGCGCTGCCGGTACGAGACATCGACACCGCTGCCGAGATATACGTCCGATCGTTCGGCTTCACGACCCGGTACACCGACCCGACTTTCGCGAGGCTCACCCGCGACGACGTCGAGATCCACTTGTGGGCCGCCGACGACGACAGCTGGGATACCCGTTCAGACCACGCGGCATGGCCGGTGTGCAGCGGAGCCGAGACGTTCCTTGCCGGCACCGCCAGCTGCCGCATCGCCGTGGACGAGATCAACGACCTTTACGCCGAGATGTCCCGCGCGGGGGTGCTTCACCCCGCA
Source organism: Rhodococcoides fascians NBRC 12155 = LMG 3623 (assembly GCF_001894785.1). Lineage (GTDB taxonomy): Bacteria > Actinomycetota > Actinomycetes > Mycobacteriales > Mycobacteriaceae > Rhodococcoides > Rhodococcoides fascians. The sequence goes on along the minus strand of NZ_BCWW01000012.1, from coordinate 123,013 downwards.
GACGTAGGCCGTCCCGTCTCGACAGGCTGGGGAACGACGGAGTTCGCAACTGTCGACATCGACGGCAATCTGATCACGTTCCATACCGAGAAGAGGCAACACGAGCCCAACACTCCAGGCGACGGCGCACCCTGACCCCACCCCCCCTCGAGGAGCAACGAGCCCGACGTCCCTCGTGCTGCCGCGGACTCGATGGCGGGCCGGACTCGGCCGGTTTGCCTTCGAGCCGACTCGAACCTTTAGTCTGCGGTCATGTCTGCTCTGTTGATCTCGCAACTGTCCTCGGCAACCGGGGTGCCAGCGACAACGCTGCGCTTCTACGAGAGCGAGGGCCTACTTCCGGCGGACCGAGCCCCGAACGGCTACCGTGTCTACGACGAACGAGCACAGCAGCGATTGGCGTTCATCACCGCCGCGAGGAGCCTGAATCTCACTCTGCCGCAGATCAAGTCGATGCTGCGTGTGTGGGAGAACGATTCGTGCGCCGCGGTGAAGTCCGGGCTGCGACCGGCACTGCGTGAACACATCGCCCGAGCAGAGGAGTCGATCGCGCAGCTGACCGTGCTGCGGGACGCGCTGACCGCCGCGCTGGTTCGTCTCGACGAGACCCCCGACGCGTCGACACCGTGCGACCCGCAATGCAGCTGGTTGGCGTCGACTTTGACCGCACCCGTGAGCGCGTCATGACCGAAACAGCGCGAACGTCGGCGGTGCAATGGTGGGACACCCACCAGATCGGCCTGTATCTACTCGCACTCGTCGCCGGCGCAGGGGTGGGGTTGTCCTTCCCCTCCGCAGCACCGACGTTCGAGCACGCCATCAATCCGGTGCTGATCGTTCTGCTCTACGCGACGTTCCTCGCAGTGCCGTTCGCCGCGATCGGCCGGTCCCTACGTGATGCCCGGTTCACCACCGCGGTGGTCGTTCTGAACTTCGCAGCCGTCCCCATCGTGGTGTTCGCACTGACCCGCATCATCGCCGGGAACGAAGCTGTCCTCGTCGGTGTGGTACTGGTGCTGCTCGCCCCCTGCATCGACTACGTCATCGTTTTCAGCGGACTGGCCGGCGCGGCGTCGGAACGCCTTCTCGCCGGGGCACCGCTGCTGATGTTGCTGCAGATCGCCCTGCTGCCGTTGTGGCTGTGGTTGTTCGTCGGGGCCGAGACTGTCTCGATCATCGACATCGCCCCCTTTGCCGAGGCGTTCGTTCTACTCATCGTGATCCCGCTGGCGCTGGCTGCGGCGACGCAGCTGTGGGCGCGACGTCGACGTCTGGGCGAGCAAATCATCGAGGCGATGGCAGCGGCGATGGTGCCGGTGATGATGGTGACACTCGCGGTCGTCGTCGCCTCCCAGATCGACTCAGTCCGCAGCCGTATCGACCAACTCGCCGCTGCTGCAGCCATCTTCGTGGTGTTTCTGATCGTGATGGCGTTCGTCGGTGTCGGTGCCGGGAAGGTGTTCGGTCAGGACGTGCCGGCGACGCGGGCGCTGGTGTTCTCCGGCGCCACCCGTAACTCGCTGGTCGTGCTGCCACTCGCCCTGGCGCTACCACCGGCGTTGAGCCTGGCCGCCGTGGTGGTCGTGACGCAGACCCTCGTGGAGTTGATCGGAATGGTGCTCTACGTCCGCTACGTGCCGCGTCTGGTGCCGGGCGAGACCACCGCCGCGACAGGACAGTCGACGCAGTGAGGGACGTCATCACACGCGCCGAGCGAGCATCGATGTCATGGACAAGGCGTGTGTCGAGCAACGTCCGGTCGACTGCTTCTACGGCGGGGCAATCGGTGTGCGGCGGTTCGTCCTGCTAGACCCCGACTTCGGCGGCAGAACCCACTCATGCTGATTCACCGTGCACAACACCATCACCACACGAGCGGTGATCGTCCTGAAATACAGGCGTGCAGGACACGTTTACCCGCGCGCAGTCAGGCCACGGTCAGATAGATCAATGCAATGTTGAGTGCGACGACGATTCCCGCGATGAGCCATGCCGCGTATGCGGTGATCCGGTGATTGACATCGCTGCCCATCAGGATGCGGTCCGATGTGAACCGCACCAAGGGAATCAACGCGAACGGGATACCGAACGACAGCACGACCTGCGAGACGACCAGTGCCCGACTGGGGTCGACTCCTGCTGCCAGAATTGCCAGTGCGGGAACAAGGGTCACCAGTCGTCGCACCAGAATCGGAATGCGCTTACGTAGTAGGCCGTCCATGATCATCGCGCCGGCGTACGCCCCGACCGATGTCGATGCAAGACCCGAGGCCAGCAGGCCCACCGCGAACAGCAGCGCCACGACCGGCCCCAGAGTGTCCCCAACCGCTGCGTGGGCTCCTTCGATGGAGTCGACACCCTCGCGGCCCCCCAACGTCGATGCCGCCAACAGCAGCATCGACATGTTCACCGCACCGGCCAGCAGCATCGCCAACCCGACATCGATCCGGGTGATCCGCAACAACCGCTGACGGACAGGCCCTGCCTCGGGGTGTCCGTGCCGGTCACGTGCAAGGCCGGAGTGCAGGTACACCGCGTGCGGCATGATCGTCGCACCGAGCATCGCGGCGGCGATCAACACGCTTTCCGCGCCGTCGAACCGCGGAATCAAACCGGCCGCGGCCTCGGTGAACGATGGCGGTTCCACGACGACGCTGGCAAGAAATCCGACGGCGATGACACCGAGTAGCCCGAGAATCACGAACTCGAAGGGCCGTTGGCCCCGCCGATCCTGGACCATCAGCAAGATCATCGATACGGCCCCGGTGATGAGGCCGCCGATCAGGAGCGGCAGGTCGAAGAGCAGGTAGAGGGCGATTGCACCGCCGACGATTTCGGCGAGGTCGGTCGCCATGGCGACCACCTCCGCTTGCCCCCAATATGCCAGTCGCACAGTCCTGCTCGACTTCTCGCGGACTACTTCGGGCAGTGTCATTCCGGTGACGATGCCGAGTTTGGCGGAGAGGAACTGGACGAGACCGGCCATCACGTTCGCGGCAACGATCACCCAGACCAGCAGGTATCCGAACTGCGCGCCGGCACTGACGTTGGAGGCGACGTTGCCGGGGTCGACGTAGGCGATCGCTGCGACGAAAGCCGGGCCGAGCAGAACCAGGCCCGACCGAAACCTCGAGGGCGGCCGAGACGATCGGCGCTGCAGCACAGACATGACCACACCCTCCGGCACCAACAGTATGTCAGGACCCTGAAAATATAGTTCGGCTACCCGAACAATGCAATGCGGCGTGGTGGTTCGGCGACATCTCGATCAGATGGGCAGGACCACTGCACTGACGAATTCGTTGCGGATCCAGGCGATGAACAACCCCCACACTCCGGTCAGCAGCGCCACGCCGACGGCGATCATGATGACACCGCCGGCGACCTTGATCTTCTGTGAGTTCCTCCGAAGCCACCCCACCCCGCGCATCGCCGAACTCGAACCGAACGCGAGGACGACGAACGGTAGGCCGAGTCCCATGCAGTACGCGACGATGAGAGTGACCCCGCGGGCTGCGGTTGCACCTTCGGTTCCTGCCGCGACAGACAGAACACCGGCGAGGGTGGGGCCCAGACACGGTGTCCAGCCGAGCGCGAACACACCGCCGAGCAGCGGCGCTCCAGCGAGGGACGAGATCTGCTGAGGTGCGAATCGGGTGTCGCGTTGCAGTGCGGGTATCAATCCGATGAACGCTGCACCCATGATGATCGTGATGACGCCGCCGACTCGTTGGAGTACTTGCTCGTTGATGCGCAAGGTGCCGATGACTCCGAAGATCGAGGCTGTGGCGAGGACGAATACGATCGTGAATCCGGCGACGAACAACGACGCTGCGCCGGCCACACGCCAGCGATTCGCCAGCTCCGGCGACGACGTGCCGGTGGTCGAGGTGCCGGTGGCCGAGGTGCCGGGCGATCGGGTATCGGCTGATTGGGCGTCGGCACCGGCGATTCCTGCCAGGTAGGACAGGTATCCCGGCACCAGCGGCACCACGCACGGGGAGGCGAACGAGACCAACCCGGCGAGCATGCATGCCGCGATCGCGAGCAGCAGGGGCCCGCTCGATGCCGCGTTCTGGAAGGCCGACCCGATGTCCTGGGCGAGAAGAGTCGTCATTCCGCGGCTATCCGTTCGACGACGGGAAGGAGGTCGTCGGTGAGCAGGGCGCGCATGAAGACCGCGGCCACGCGGTGCTGACGATCGAGTACCAGCGTCGAGGGGATCACGCTGGTCGGGTAGTTCCCGCCGAGGGCGACCAGTGTCCGCATCGAGGGATCGTAGATCGAGGGGTAGGAGACGTCGTTGTCGACGACGAAGTCCTGCGCTTTGTCCTTCTGTGGATCTCTGACGTTGAGACCGAGGAACTGCACGCCACGCTCGCGGGTGGTCTCGTAGACCTCCTCGAGGTCGTCGGCTTCGCCGCGGCAGGGGCCACACCACTGGCCCCAGAGATTGATCACGACGACCTTGCCGTCGTAGTCCGACAGAGCGGTCGTCTTGCCTTCCTCCATCAGATCGGGGCCGGCGAGTTCGCCTATGGTTCCGCGTGTTTCGGGGGGATCGTAGACGATGTCGGTTCGACCGCCGGGGGCGACGAAGTCGAAGCTGCCTCCCGGGGGCGCAGCCTGTGCGCCGTCGGAGCATCCGGAGATCAGTAGTACAAGGGCAAGAATCGATCCCATTGCCGCGGTGGGCGTGCTGCCCTGACGGCGCGCACCGACCCACACTGGTGGAAGACGTTTCATGAGGTGAAATCCTTTACTGCAGTGCGGATCTGGTCTGTCGTCTCGAACACTGTCGGGTTGGTGATGCGCTCGACCGTTCCGTCCGGGTGGAGGAGAAAGCTCAGGGGAAGGACCGGCGGTGCCGAGAGCGCGTCCAGGACGCTGCCGCCGTCGATGTAGTTCGGATAGCGGACGCCCAGTTGCGTGAGCAGCGCGGCCGCGTCCGCGGGCCGGTCCTCGACGTCGATTCCGATAACTGGGATCGCGTCGGGTTCTGCGGCGTAGGCATCGAGTACCGGCATCTCGTTGCGGCACGGGCCGCACCAGGATGCCCACAGGTTGATCAGCGTCACCTCGCTGCCGAGAACGTCGGCGAGATCGACATCGTCGGCGCTGCCGATGCAGCGCGCTATCACTCCCGCCAGCGGACCGCCTTCGCGCGGTACCGGCGGCGGACACAGCGGTAGCTCTGCTGCTCGTGCCGCGTCATCCGGCGGGCGGGACAATGTGGGTTCGGGTCCGACCGGCGCGACATTGTTGGCGATGGCCTCGGACGGGCCGCCCTCGACGCCACCGGAGCGGGGCCACAGTGCGACGATCGATGCAACGACAACGACGAGCATGACGATCGACCAGCCGCGCGTCATCGCCGTGACCTTCTTTCTCGAGAGAGCGGCAGAGGGGCGAACGGTACGTCGCGGATCATAGGAGCGTGGACCAGTACGACCAGAAACGCTGCGCGATCAGGGCGATGAGGGCGAGAAACCACACGGTCAGCGGAATCGAGTGATTGCGAATCAGCGAGTCAAGCCATAGCCGAAACCATTGCCCAAGAGCGGATTTCGACCTGGCGCGGTCGAGGTTGCGCAGCGTGACGTACCAGAAGATCGGTACGGTGACCGCCCACACCGCCATGCAGTACGGGCACAAGGCACCGATGTCGTAGAGGCTCTGCGCGATCAGCCAGTGCACGAAGACTGCGGCAGCAGTGACACCGACCTGCATCGCTCCCCAGAACCACTGCGCGAACACCGCACCGGCGAGAAGGGCAGCACCCACTGCTGCCACGACGGCGAAGCCTGCGATCCCGAGGAGGGAATTGGGAAATCCGAACGCAGACGCCTGCGGGGTGTCCATCACCGATCCGCAGTTGAGCACCGGGTTGATGCTGCAGGTCGGGGCGTAGGCGGGATCGAGCGCCAGAGCGAACTTTTCTACCGTGAGCACGAACGCGGCAGTCAGGCCGATCAGGCCGCCCACCAGCAGCAGCCAGGGCAGGCTCCGGCCGAACGATCCACCTTGTCGGGTCTCGTTCGCTGGGAGGTCAGCCGAGTGCAGAGTCGAGGGCATCGGCGAGGTCTCCGTACGTGGTGGGTTCGATCTTGGTGCCGTTGAGGAAGAACGTCGGGGTGCCCTGCACGCCGAGCGCGATCCCGTCCGCGACGTCGGCCTCGATGCGCGCGAGCGTCGCAGGGTCGGTGTAGGCGGCATCGAAGGCGCTCATGTCGAGCCCTTGCTCGACGGCGAAGCTGCGGAACAACTCGTCCTGCGGAACCTGCTGTTCGCCCCACTGCGCCTGCGTTTCGTACATGCGCTGATACATCGCCTCGAATCCGCCCTGCTGGGCCGCGGCCTCGACTGCGCGTGCGGCTCGTTCGGCATTGAAGTGCGAGGCGATCGGAAAGTAGCGGGCCACGAAGCTCACCCGGTCGCCGTACTCTTCACGCAATTGCTCGATCGCCGGGTAGGCCGATCGGCAGGCCTCGCACTCGAAGTCGAGGAACTCCACGAACGTGACCCGGCCGTCGGGCACCGAGTTCAACCGATGACTGTTCTCGCGCACCGCAATCGAGGCAGGGTCGGTCGCGGCCTGCTCGGCGGCGGCAGCATCCGGAGACCCCGATCGATCCACCACCAGAAATACAGCCAACGCGGCGGCGAACACGATCACCAGGGACAAGGAAATCTTCAACGCTCTGCTCATACAACTACCTTCTCGATTCGTTCGGATTGATCAATGGGTCCGATATGGGCGTTTCGACCCGCTATGACACTAACAATCGTACGAACGTTGACTAATGGTCCTTCCCTAACGATCGCATGATTGTTAGATTGTGCCCATGGCCTTGGAACCTCTGGACTCGTGCGATCTGTTGTGTATGGACCTCCCTTACGCCGAGAGGGTTCGCGCTACTCTGCCCGCGGTCGGCGATATCGAACCGGTAGCCGACGCTGCCCGAGCATTCGGCGACCCCACCCGACTGACCATCGCGCTCGCGTTGAACGCCGGCGGGCAGATGTGCGGCTGCGACATCGCGTGGATCGTGGGACAGAGCCAGAAGCTGGTCTCCCACCATCTCCGCAAACTCAAAGCCGCGGACGCCGTCACATCGAACAGAGACGGAAAGTTGGTCATGTATTCGCTCACCGACCGCGGCACCCGACTGCTCACGACACTGACCGAGGCACTGCCCACCGCCTCGGCCACCGCTGATCTCACCGGGGTCGATCATGGCTGACGCGTGCTGCGGACCTACCCCGGCAGCGCCGACCACCGAATCCACTGCTGACGGTGCGGACACGGGAGGTCCAGCTCCAACCGATGCACTCCCGAGGTTGTGGCAGGTCCGCGAGCTGCAACTCGCCTCGGCCGCCACGATCATCCTGGTCGCATCGTGGTTGCTCGGTCGAACGGGTGCCGATGCGGTTGCGACCGTCGGCGCTCTGATCGCTGCCGCGATCGCCGCCGTCACCTTCGTTCCCGCGACGGTGAGAAATCTGCGACACGGACGCATCGGTGTCGGCACGCTGATGACGATCGCGCTCCTCGGTGCCATCGCATTGGGCCAGATCCCCGAGGCCGCGATGCTCGGTATCTTGTTCTCCGTCGCCGAGGGACTCGAGGAATACGCGGTCACCAAGACCCGCCGCGGACTGCGCGCACTCCTGTCGTTGGTGCCGCCGACGGTATCTGTCCTGCGCGGTGGAACCGAGCAGGCCCTGTCCCCCGACGATGTCGTGATCGGGGACATCATGGTGCTGCGGCCGGGTGAGCGAGCTGCCACGGACGGCACCATCGCTCGCGGTTCGACGAATCTGGACGTGTCTGCGATCACCGGCGAGTCCGTGCCCATCGAAGCCGGTGTCGGTGACGAGGTGCATGCCGGTGCCATCAACGGCGGCGGGGCCATCGAGGTCACCGTCACCGCGCCGGCATCGGAGAGTTCGCTTGCTCGCATCGTCCGCATCGTCGAACAGGCCCAGGACCGAAAAGGGGCCGGCCAACGGCTCGCGGACCGTATCGCACGTCCGCTCGTGCCCTCGATCATGATTCTCGCCGTACTCGTCGCCGGCGTCGGTGCGGTGCTCGGTGACCCCATGTTGTGGCTCGAACGCGCACTGGTGGTCCTGGTCGCGGCATCACCGTGCGCGTTGGCCATCTCGGTGCCGCTGTCGGTGGTGGCGGCGATCGGGGCTGCGAGCCGCAACGGGGCATTGATCAAAGGCGGTGCAGCAGTGGAAGAGCTGGGCCGCATTCGCGTCGTCGCCTTGGACAAGACCGGCACCCTCACCGCAGGACGACCGGAGGTCGTCGACGTCGTCACCGCTGCGGGAATCAGCCGCGACGCCGCGCTGGCCGTTGCTGCTGCGCTCGAAGCGCGCAGCGAGCATCCACTCGCCCGCGCCGTACTGGCCTCCGTATCGACCGTCGCGGCAGCCGATGATGTCACTGCCATCGCCGGGCACGGCCTGACCGGCACCCTCGACGGAGCCGCGATCAGGCTCGGGAAACCGAGCTGGTTCGACACACACCCCAGCTCCGAGGAGTTCCGCGCCGACGTCGCTCGTCTCCAGAGCAGCGGTGCCACAGTCGTTCTCGTCGAACGCGCCGGAGTTCTGATCGCTGCGATCGCCGTCCGCGACGAACTGCGGCCCGAGGCCACCGAGGCTGTCCGCCAACTCACCGCGCTCGGTATCGACACTGCGATGCTCACCGGCGACAACGCGCTCACTGCGCAGGCTCTGGCGACCCAGGCGGGCATCACCGCCGTCCACGCCGAACTACTGCCCGAGGACAAAGCGGCCCTGCTGACCGACATCGCGGCCGGACGCAAGATTGCCATGGTCGGCGACGGCATCAACGACGCTCCCGCCTTGGCGACCGCAGATGTCGGTATCGCCATGGGCGCGATGGGAACCGACGTTGCCATCGAGACCGCCGATGTTGCCCTCATGGGGGAAGACCTCCGGCATCTACCGCAGGTGCTGGCCCACGCTCGACGCGCCCGGCGCATCATGATCGAGAACATCGCCTTGTCGATTGCCATCATCGGCGTGCTCGTCCCACTGGCTGCTACCGGTGTCCTGGGCTTGGCCACCGTGGTGCTCGTCCACGAACTCGCCGAAGTCCTGGTCATTGCCAATGCGATTCGCGCCGCCCGCACCACGCCCTTGGACGGTTTCGTGCCCCCGCCCGCGGCGTCCGGTGCCCTCAACGTCACGATCGCACCCGCAGCGGCTTTCGAGGATGCCTGCTGCGCTCCGGCTCCGACGCCGAGGAACACCGCACCTCTCGCATCTGGGAACCTACTGGCCTCCACCACCGCAACGTCACCATCGGCGATCGGAGCAGACGATGGCAGCTCCGGGTGCTCGGATGGATGTACCTGCTGCACATCGACCCCCGCTACGGCGAACTCTTCCGCGGAAAGAGGTAGAGACCGGTGAGCGGTGATCGAACTGCACGCAGGCTCTACGGGATAGAAATGACCGCAGCAGCAGGTGCATCGACAACAGAGGTGCGCTGGTACCACCTCGAACGAGCACACATCCTCTCGCAGCCCTGTTGACGGTTGCATGCTCGCAACCACGACTTGATGTCGAAAGCTGCTGCGACAGAACATGATCGGCGCGAATCCTGGGGCCAGTTGCTTCGGATCGTGGTCGCTGCTCCAGGATCGTGGTCAGGGCGATACCCGGCCGGTAACACCGGCCGGGTCGAGGCGGGACTGATGTCGCCGATGCCCATTCCGCAGGACCTTGCGGACGCGCTGGGGGGCACGTAGCGGGAGTCATCAGTTCAGGCCTGCGTAGGAGTGCAGCCCGGAGACGACCATGTTGATGATGAACAGGTTGAACAGCATCGCCACGAATCCGGCGATGTTGATCCATGCTGCGCGGGTGTTGCGCCATCCGCTGGTGGCGCGGGCGTGCAGGTAGGAGGCGTAGACGATCCAGGTGATGAAGGAGACCGTTTCTTTCGGGTCCCAGCCCCAGAATCGGCCCCATGCGGCTTCGGCCCAAATGGCACCGAGGATGACGCCGACGCCGAAGAGCGGAAATGCGAAGATCGTGGTCTTGTACGCCACGATGTCCAGAGTCTGAGCGGAGGGCAGACGGGCGACGATCCGGCTGGCTCGACTACCCGAGGCCTCGGGATGCTTCATCCGGATCAGGAACAGCGCGCTCGCAACCCCGGAGATCAAGAACACCCCGCTGCCGAGCGAGACGATCGAGACGTGCACCGGCAGCCAGTACGACTGCAGTGCCGGTACCACCGGTGCTGCGTCGGCGTACAGCACGGTGCCGGCGACGAACAGGAGGATCAACGTCGGCACCAGAACGAACAACCACAGGGTGCGCAGCTGCGTCGAGCGCAGCACCACCAGTGCAGCCAGTACACCGGCCGCGCAGGTGACCGAGACGAATTCGTACATGTTGCCCCACGGCGGGCGGCTGGCGGCGATCCCGCGAAGAACGATCGAGCCCACGTGCAGACTCAGTGCCACCATCACCAGCCCGAGTCCGGTACGGCCCAGACGTTCGGACGGAACCCGACGGGGTGCGTCGGGAATGCGACCTGGTGTCGTCGATGTCGCTGCGATCACCCGCGTGCGCAGTCGCTCCATATTGTGCAGCGCCGCGCTACGGGTCGTCGCGAGCTGACCGAGGAATGCGATTGCGGCGAGGAGATAGACCACGAAGGCGGTCTCGAAGCTGATGTCGCTCCAACGGGCGAGGGTGTCGTCGATCGGCATGGTGCTACACCGTTTCTCTGTCGTGGGTCTCGGAGTCGCTCGGGGCTATCTGCGGCCAGATCTGTGACCGGAGGGTCTGGAATTCGGGTCCCCAGCCGGCGTGATCGGTGCGAGCCAGGCCGCCCATGTCCACTCGCGAGAGGCCGTGTTCGCCAAGGTGGGCCCGGAACCAGACGCGGCGGCGTGTGATCACCAGGGAGATCAGTAGTCCGGTCATCATCGTGATGGCGAACACCAGGACCCACCGCTGCGCGGGGTCGTATCCGACCTGGAGATTCGCGAATTCCTTGGCACCGTCGAACCGGACGAGAGTGCCGTCGGAGAGGGTTGTCGATTCTCCGGGCCGCAGGTTGACCCGGTCCTGCTTGACCAGCCGACCCTGGTTGATCATCTCCTGGTCCAGGGAGAAGATCGACTGCGGGATGCCGGTGTCGAGACCGGTGTCGCCCTTGTAGATGTCCACTGCCACAGCGGGATCGACCAATTCCGGGAAGCGGGAGGAGAGCAGATTTCCGTTGAATTGCGCGGTGGGCGCGAAGAGTCCTTCGATGGCGATCTGGCCTCGGCGGCGTTCGTCGGCGGTGGGGTAGGTCCCCCCGGGTGGGTCGAATCGCAGCGCGCCGCTGCTGAGGAACGTGGTGGCGTCGTCGGGGCGGAACTGCAGGGCTTCGGTGCGGGTCTGGCCGTCGGGGAAGGTGACGGTGAACTCGGGGGCATAGCCGTGTCCGGTGAGGTAGATGCGTTCGTCGCCGAGCCGGAGGGGTTCGTTGACTTTGAGCTGATACTCGCGCCAGGTGTCGGCGGCGATGTCGTCGGCGCTCTGGTAGGAGATGTTCGAGGTGAACATCTCGGCCTGACCGTTCTCGAGATAATCGGCGGTGAAGTCCTTGACCCGGATACAGAACGGCTCGAGTCCGGTGCCGTCGGTGCTGTTGCCGGCGCGGAAGGAGTCGTAGACGGCGGGAGAAGTGTTGCAGAAACCGGGTCCGTTGTCGGCGATGACGATGACCGAGCCTTCGTAGCCGAACAGTTTGCCGATGGCGATAGCGGCGAGCAGACCGATCAGCGAGAAGTGGAAGAGCAAGTTCCCGGCCTCGCGGGTATAGCCCTTCTCGGCCGAGAGAGTCAGTGCCCCATCGGGCTCGGGTCGAACGACGGTACGCCACCCTTTCAAGTGCGGCGCGATGTCGGCAAGCACCTTCTCGGGGTCACCGGCGAGGGTGCCCGAATGATGCAACGGTAGTCGAGTGAGATTTCGGGGTACTCGAACAGGTTGTGCGCGAAGAGCTTTGCCGTGCTCGATCAACCGGGGAGTCAGACAGCCGATCAGAGACACGAACAGCAGGACGTAGATCGCGGTGAACCAGGAACTTGCGAACACGTCGAACAATTCCAGTGTGTCCATCACCGGCCCGAGAGCCGGGCGCGCGGCGATGTAGGCATCGACGGCCTGGGTATTGAGATTGCGCTGCGGCAGCAATGCGCCGGGGATTGCTGCGGCGGCGAGGAAAAACAGCAGCACCAGCGCTGTACGCATCGACGTCAGTTGTCGCCACCGGTTGCGCAGCATCGCCACCGTTCTGCGCACCAGTCCCGGCGAGTGCACACCGGGGTGTTCCTCGATCGTCATCTCCGCACGCCCGTCACCGACCACCATCTAAATACTACGCGACATAGTAGTTGATGGGTTCGGTGTGATGGAGCGTGGTCGGCGCAGCAGCGAGAACGCCAGTGCCGCAACAGCGCCGGTGGCGGCAATCCATTCCGGAACGCTGCCGGTGATCGTCGCCGGGGTGAGGGTGGTGCTCAGTGACACCTCGGTGACGACAGCTGCGGGGGTGAACAGCTCCGTGCGCTCGACGACCTCCCCGCGTGCATCGATGACGGCGCTGACGCCGCTGGTGGCCGACACGACGACGCTGCGCCCGTGTTCGACCGCTCGTACCCGCGACATGGCGAGTTGTTGATAGGTCATGTTCGTCCGACCGAAAGTGGCGTTGTTGGTGGGCACTGCGATCAGCTGGGCACCGGCGCGCACGGAGTCGGTGAGCAACGAGTCGAAGGCGACCTCGTAGCAGGTGGCCACCGCGACGGGCACTCCGGCGAGGTCGAGGACGCCGTTGCCCTGGCCCGGGGTGAAGTTTCCTGCCTGGGCGGCATAGGGAGAGAGTGCGGTGACGATCGTGCGCATCGGCAGGTACTCCCCGAACGGCACCAGTTGCCGCTTGTCGTGCCTCTGCCCGGGCCCGGTGCCGGGATCCCACACGATCGAGGTGTTGCTCGTGGTGCCGTCGTCTCGGCGGAGAACCGTGCCGACGAGTACGGGGACTCCGACGGCGCGGGCCGCGGCGGCGATACGTGCGGCGGCGTCGGGGTTGCGCAGGGGATCGATGTCGGAGGAGTTCTCCGGCCAGATGACCAGGTCGGGTGCGCGTACGCGGCCGGAGTCGATGTCGGCGGCGAGCTCGATGGTGCGCTGAACATGGTTGTCGAGAACCGCGCGTCGTTGGGCGTTGAAGTCGAGACCGAGACGCGGGACGTTGCCTTGCACCAAGGCGACGGTGACCGTGTCCTGCTGCGGCGGAGCGAACAGTGGAGCCACCACCGTGAGCGCCCCTACAGCAGTGGCCACACCGATGCACGACGCTGCTGCAGTTCTGCGGGTGATGCGACCGGAGGCAACGACGCCGGCCAGAGCGGACCCGATCAGCACCACGACGAACGACAACCCCGGCGCGCCGATCACCGCAGCCAGAGGCAGCAGCGGCCCGTCGGATTGACCGAATGCGATGCGGCCCCAAGGGAAGCCGCCGAACGGGACACGTGAGCGCGCAGCTTCGATCGCCACCCAGGCGCTCGCCACCCAGACCGGCGCCCACGGCAGTCGGGACATCCGATCCGCTACCGCGCCGAACATCGCCACGAAGAGGGCTTGAACGACGGCCAGCGCCAGCCACGGCACCGATCCGACGTACTCCCCCACCCACGGCAGCAGAGGCACGAAGAACGCCGAGCCGGCGACGAAGCCGTAGCCGGCCCCCGCACGCGTCCCTCGCCCGCGCACAGCCAACAGCAGCATTGCAAGTGCTACCGGGGCGAGAAACCACAGATCGATGGGCGGGAATGTGGCGTACAACATCAGCCCGGATGAGGCAGCCGCGAGGAGCCGGATCCAGGCACGGACTCCGTTGCTGCCGGTCACCCACCGCGCCCGGTTCGAGTCGTCGCCGGGTCGTCGAGGTCCGGGTTCTGTGTCAGGAGCCGCTCTCATGACGACATGAGCGTGCAGCCGGTACCGGAGAAATCTCTGCCGTTCATCAACTACTATGGTGCATAGTATTTTATGTGATGGCAACTCTGCGGCGGTGACCGATCCCCTTCCGTCGACACCCAGCACCTGTCCGAGGTACACACCCGAGAACGAGGATCCGTGAACCGCTCCCCCACCACGTCTCCCACGCGGCTGCGTGCTTACGCAGTGACTCTCGTGCTGACATTGGTCGCTACCGCGCTGACCGTCGACTACTGGGCGCAACAAGCATTGCCCGGCTCTCCGATCCCTCTACCGATCCTCGAATTGCGACTCGCCTTCAACCGCGGAATGGCCTTCAGTCTGGGCAATTCGCTGCCTCTATGGGTGATCGTGTCGGTCACGGCGACGATCACCGCCGGGGTCGCGGCCTACGGATGGCACAGCGCTCGGCACGGGGAGCAGTGGACCACGGTGGCGCTGGCGTTGATCCTCGCCGGCGCGCTGTCCAACGTTCTGGACCGGCTTGTCGACGGTGCGGTCACGGACTACTTTCACACCGGTTGGTGGCCGACATTCAACCTCGCCGACATCTACATCACCTGCGGGGTGGTGCTGATGATCGGGTCGGCACTGTTCACGCGAGAGGCCACAAAGATTACCCCTCGGTCCGCAGTGCCCGACAGCGCCGAATCGTGAACGTGCATGAGATACCTCGGCGGTCGAATCGAATGCCCTGCAGTGCACATACATTCGCGACAGGACAATCATGCTGATCCGCTCGAACAGTGAGGGTGATCGACACCGGAACTGCTCGAAACATAGTCGACTACAACCACCGACACGCGATCGTCGCCTCTCGCTCACCGAGGCGTACCGAGGGGAGCCTGCTGTATGAGCGAGGACATCCCGGCGCTACCGCGCCGTATTTTTCTCGCTACGAGCTGCGCTACAGCGTGCCTGGCTGCCGCCGGATGCAGCGTCGGCGAAGCCCCGTCCGGTGAGGACACCGCTTCCGACGGTCCCGTCACCTTGTCGGTGAACGATGTTCCTGTCGGCGGTGGAATCGTGCTCGCCGACCGGCAGGTCGTCGTCACCCAACCGGAACCCGGTATCTTCCGGGCCTTCTCGGCTATCTGTTCTCACCAAGGGTGCACAGTGAACCGAGTTCGCAACGGCACGATCGAGTGCCCCTGCCACAACAGTGCGTTCTCGATCACCGACGGGGCGGTCATGCGCAGCCCCGCCACCGAGCCACTGCCGAACCGTGCCGTGACCAGAACCGTAGATACCCTCACAGTCGACTGATCCATCACCGGGCGCGAACATGCGAGGTGGACGGGTTCGGGGTGAACGGTCTCGACCGGGCCGATGTGCGGCACTCGAGGACCCACTCTGTGCCCCCACCCGACGGGTGCCGGTTCGGTACATCGCTGCCGTGTCGACGACAGCACAGCGTGCCGATCGCGCACCGGGTCGAGACCTGCCTACCAATTGACCTCTCGGCACCGGCCTTCGCCTTCCCGGGGTTCGACCTGCACAGTGGCGTGTTCGAGACCGAACTCGTTGCGGAGAACCTGCTGCGCTGCAGCGAGCACCCGCGGTGTCTCGGCCTCCGGGGCGACCGTCAGATGCGCCGACGCGACCTCCATCCCCGACGTCAGTGTCCATATGTGCAGATCGTGCACCTCTTCGACATCGTCGACATCGGTCAGGGCCCTTTCCACGGCGGCGACATCGATGCCCGCCGGAGCATGTTGCAGCAGAATTCGTACGGCGTGACGGCCCAGGTTGAACGCGCGTGGCAGGACGAACACGCCGATGGCGACCGCGATGACCGGGTCGGCGTACCGCCACCCGAACAGGACGGTGACCAGTCCGCTGACCAGTACGCCGATCGAGCCGAGCATGTCCGCCATCACCTCGAGATACGCACCCCGAACATTGAGGCTGTCCTTGGCGCCGCTGCGCAGCAGGACGAACGCGATGAGGTTCATCACGAGCCCGAGGGTGGCCACCGCCATCACCGGGACGCCGGGGACCTCGGGCGGATTCGTGATGCGTTGCGCGGCTTCGTAGAGAATCCAACCGGCCACACCGAACAGCAGAAGTGCATTGAACAATGCGGCGAACACCTCGGCTCGGTAGAGCCCGAACGTGCGGGCAGCCTTGGTCGATCGTCGCTGTGCGAGTGTGATCGCCACGATCGCCATCAGCACCCCGAACACGTCGGTGAACACGTGTGCGGAATCGGAGAGCAACGCCAGCGACGAGGTGGACAGGCCGACGACGACCTGCGTCACCAGGGTGACCGCCCCCAGACCGACAGCGATCCACAGTCGCCCGAGGTGCTTACCGGACGCGCTGGCCGGTGAACCCGGCTCTATCCCGTGGCCATGTCCGTGCCCCATCGTTGCTCCTTCGTCGTGTCAGATCCGCAGAACGACAACATATTGCGATATGCGCATACATGCAAGTGTTGAAGGATCATCCGGCGGTGGCTGCCCGGACTCGTACAACTATCATTCGTAGTAGTTCATTGTCGGCGCAGGTCGGACTGCCTCGCGCCCATGCCGGAAACACGATCCACCGGGAAGAGGCGCACACCATGGCCACCGAAGCGGCCCATTCGACCCGCGGCGCAGTGGATCGACGCTCCGGATCGCAGGTGATGGTGCTGTGCGCAGCGATTGCCGCGGTGGTCGCTGCACTGCTCGCAGCGATGTCGACGTCGCAAGCGCTCGTGCTGTTGGGTCTGCCCGATCCGGGCCCGATCACCACGTACGGGATCCCGGCACTGACCGCGATCGGCGAGGTGGCTGCCGTCGTGGCGGCGGGGTCGCTGCTCCTCGCGGCATTTCTCGTTCCGCCTCAGAGGTCGGGTGTGCTCGACATCGACGGGTACGTAGCCGTCCGCACCGCGGCGAAGGCCTCCGCAGTGTGGGCGGTGTGCGCGGCGGCGTTGGTGCCGCTGACACTCTCGGACGCCTCGGGTCAACCTGTCGGATCCGTTGCAGCGCAACCGGTGCAGTTCCTCGGTGCGATCGGCGATGTCGAGGCCTCCACTGCATGGGCCATCACCTCTGCGGTCGCGGCGATCACCGCCGCAGCATGCGCGGCGGTGTTGCGGCATCGATGGACCCCCGCCTTGTTCGCCCTGTCGATGCTCGCGTTGATCCCGCGCGCGGTCACCGGCCACTCCTCGACCGGCGGCAATCACGACATCGCGACGAACTCGTTGATCCTGCACATCCTCGCTGCCGCGCTGTGGGTGGGCGGACTCCTCGCACTTCTCGCTCATGCGCTGCGCGGAGGTGGGCACCTTGCCGTCGCGACCCGCCGCTACTCGACGCTCGCTCTGGTCGCGTTCGTGATCATGGCGGTCTCCGGAGTGGTCAACGCTGCCGTGCGAGTGCCCGTGACGTCGCTGTGGGATTCGACGTACGGCGCTCTGATACTGGCGAAGATCGCAGCTCTGGCGATCGTGGGGACCCTCGGGTGGATACAGCGACGACGAACGGTCCGCGCTCTGGCTCACGACCCCGCGAGGCGCAGATCCCTGATCACGTTGTCGATGATCGAGACCCTCGTTCTCGTCACCACCGTGGGCCTGGCGGTCGCACTGGGCCGCACTCCCCCGCCCCCGCCGCAGGACACCTCGCTGCCCCAGGCGCACGAAGAGGCCTTGGGCTACGTGTTGGACGGCCCGCCCACCGCTGCGCGGTTGGCGTTCGAGTGGCGTTTCGACCTGGTGTTCGGCTCCGCGGCGGTGATCGCGGCCGTCCTGTATCTGGTGGCCGTGCGGCGCCGTCGGCGGGCAGGCCTGTCATGGCGGCGGCGGTGGACAGCGAGCTGGTTGGCGGGTACTGCGGTGCTGCTCGTGGCGACCTCGTCCGGGGTCGGGTTCTACAGCCCGGCGATGTTCAGCGTGCACATGGCGGGACTGACCGCGGTCGCCGTCGCCGTGCCGTTGCTGTTGGTCCTCGGCCGACCGGCAACCTTGTTCGCCTCGGTCCTGCCGACCGCGTCGGCCGCCGAAGCACCGGGCTCGCGCGAATGGCTCCGGGCTGCATGGCAGAGCCGAGCAGCCCGGATCGCGATACACCCGTGGGTCAGCACCACGGTGTTCCTGAGCAGCTTCTACCTGCTCTACCCCGGCGGACTGTTCGACACCGTCGCCGACTCGCATGTGGCACACATGGTGATGAAGGGCTGGTTCCTGACCGTCGGGATGGTGATGTTCTGGGGCACGGTCGGCGAAGACCCGGTACCGAGACCGATCGCGGGACTGACGAAGTTGCTCGCGAGTATCACCGCATTGGCCGGGTTCGCATTCTTCCTCGTCGTGACGATCGATCTCGAGACCGCGCTCGGAGCGAGCTTCTACAGCGGACTGCGTCTGGACTGGAACGCAGACCTGCTGGCCGACCAGCGGCGCGGCGGCACTCTGGCGTGGGGCATCGGGGAGTTGCCGTTGCTCGCTGCCGCGGTTCTCGCCGCGGTCCGGTGGTCGGCGGCCGACGAGAGCGCGGCACGGCAACGAGACCGCCGAGTCGACGATCAAGGTGATACCGAACTCGAGGCGTACAACACCATGCTCGGTGGCCTGTCCTCTCGGCGCGATCACCCCTGATACCCGAAACGCCCAGCCCTGTTCCGGTGCGGATGTCGTAGCCCGGCGGGATGTCGTAGCCCGGCGGGATGTCGTAGCCCGGCGGGATGTCCTCCGAGGACCGTGACCAGCGGTACGGACGAATCCGGGTCGAGTGGGATGGAAAAACTATGCTCGATAGTAGTAACCTGTGGCCTGACCGTCACCATTTCGTTATCTCGAGCGAGGCCACGGCCTCGTAGCCACCAAGGATTGTGATCTTGGCCCGACACCGCACACCCGATCCGATCGACGACGACTACGCAGCGCCGGCACCCGGCGTCGCGGTCTCGATGCCCGTCGGCAACAGGCCGACGGCGCTCATCGATCACCCCCGTCATCGACACGCCGGGTTCGCACCCTCGCGTTTCGTGACCGAGTCGCCCGCCGAGACCGTGTACTCCGACAATCGGTCGCAGGACGAGCACACGCCTTCGGCGCAGACGCCCGCACCGGATGTACCCGCTCACGCGGTCAGCGCCGCCTGGGACACCGCGGCCGCGGACACTGCCGCGTCGATGTGGGTGCACGTGGCCGGTCCGGACGAGACGACACACGGCGACGGTGGCCGCGATGTAGTGCAGGCCGTGTCGCGACGTGCTCGCCGCGGACTTCATCGCCGCCGGGTGCCGAAGCCGGGTGGCCGCGCCATCGCTGCGTCGGTCGCGGTCGGTGCCTTTCTGTCCGCGGCAGCGACGTCTCCGAACACCGGGTCGCAGGACAGTGTGGCGCTCAGCGCTGCGAGTATCGATAGCCCTCCCGCCGGCGTCCTGCCGCCGAGCCCGGTCGTCGCCTCACCCCCGCAGGTGTTGCAAATGCCCGATCTCGATGTCGGCCGGCTCGCGCAGCGCATGACCGAGCAACTCGCCGAGGGGGGAGTTCGGGCGGCGGAGCGCGCCGCACGCGATGCCGAGGCGCGGCGCCCGCTCTCGGTGGTGCCGGTGTCGGGCACATTGACCTCCAGTTCTGGGCCGCGTTGGGGGACAACGCATTACGGACTCGACATCGCCAATACGATCGGGACGCCGATCGTATCGGTGACCGACGGTGAGGTCATCGAAGCAGGGCCGGCGCAAGGGTTCGGCCTGTGGGTGCGTATTCGTCAGGACGACGGCACGATCGGGGTGTACGGCCACATAGACCAGGCGCTCGTCACCGCCGGTCAACGCGTGAAAGCCGGCGAGCTCATTGCTACGGTAGGCAACCGAGGCCAATCCACCGGACCCCACCTGCATTACGAAGTGTGGCAACCCGACGGTGCCAAGTCCGACCCGACGGCGTGGCTGTCGGCACGCGGAGTCGATATCACCTGACACGACGAGGAAAGAAGAACTGGCGATGAAAAGGCTCGGTGATCTCGAAGCGGAGGTGATGAACGTGCTCTGGCAATGTGATCGACCGCAGTCGGTCCACGACCTGCGTGAACGCATGGCCGACAGAAACCCCGCCTACACCACGATCCTGACCGTCGTGACCCATCTCCACGAGAAGGGGTGGGTCGAGCGGACCAAGCAGTCACGCGCCTATCTCTACTCGCCCGTGCAATCTCGGGCCGAGGCCACCTCGCAAGCGCTGCGCGAAATCCTCGACACCAGCACCGACTCGGCCGCCGTGCTGATGCATTTCGCGAAAACCGTCACCGACGACGAACTGGACGCCCTGCGGGGGAACCTGCCGGACGCGAACCGGTGATCGTCGCACTGGCATTACTCCTCGCCGCGACCCTGGTGGCCGTTGCCATGCCGCCGCTGCTGACCTCACTCACCCGCACCGTCGGCCCCTCTCTCGCCTTGACCGCTTGGATCGGCAGCATCGCCGGGGTGCTGTTTCTCGTGGGATCCGCGGTGGCGGTGTTGCTCTGGCCCGGCCATGCGCCGGCCGAGGGCATGGTCGAACTCGCCGTCCGCTGCCTGGGCTCGCTGCAACACGCGGCCCAGCCGTGGATCGGGGAAGCGGT
The DNA here is from genome assembly GCF_001894785.1 of Rhodococcoides fascians NBRC 12155 = LMG 3623. Classification (GTDB taxonomy): domain Bacteria; phylum Actinomycetota; class Actinomycetes; order Mycobacteriales; family Mycobacteriaceae; genus Rhodococcoides; species Rhodococcoides fascians. The sequence goes on along the minus strand of NZ_BCWW01000012.1, from coordinate 102,392 downwards.
CGCCGGGGCATCGGTCGTCCTCGCGGCGTCGGCATCGGCGCGCGTCCTGCGCTCGACTCGCCGTCAGCTTCGAGCGCGGTCCAAAGTCCGCGACTATCACCGCGATGTCATCGCCGTCGTGGCGCGCACGGACCCCGGACCCGAACCGATCATGTGGCTCGACCACCCACTCCCGCTGGCCTACAGCATCGACGGTCGCCCCGGCTACGTCGTGGCCACCGAAGGCCTGCTCGCCCATCTCGATCCCGAACAACAGCGAGCAGTGATCGCACACGAACGTGCCCACCTGCGCGGGCGCCATCACCGCATCGTCAACATCTGCGAGATCCTGGCCAAAGCGCTTCCTCGCGTTCCCCTCTTCGCCGCGGCACCCGCGGCGGTACGGGTCCTGGTCGAGGTCGCAGCCGACCGGTCCGCGGCCGCAGTCACCAGCGCCGACACTGTACGTTCGGCATTGTCGACGGTCTCGCAGGCGCATTCTGCGCGGCCACTGTGGGCACTGGGCCTGATCGGGGACTCGACCACCGAGCGGTTGCATCACCTCGACACGAGCGCGCAAACACCGAGCCGAACCCGAGCGGGCGCTTATGCTGCCGCCGCCGTGCTGCCCCTCGTCGTGCCGGCCGTGTTGGCCGTCGTCTCGCTCAGCGCGGTCTCCGCCGCAGCGTGCGCGGTCCTGCTGATCTGAACAACCCCAAATACTATGCTGCATAGTATTTGGGTTACGCTGGCGGACGCGTCCTGTAATTCGCGTGCGACACGAAGGTGGTTCCATGACGGCGTTGACATCTCCTCCGGCTGCGCCGGCGGTTCGCCCCTATCCACCCCGCGGGGCCCGCAAGGGGTCGTTCCTGCACACGATGGTCACCACCACCGATCCGAAGGTCATCGGACTGATGTACTTGGTGACCTCGTTCGGGTTCTTTCTCGTCGGTGGCCTGATGGCGTTGATCATGCGCTCCGAGCTCGCGGTCCCGGGAATGCAGTTCCTCTCCAACGAGCAGTACAACCAGCTCTTCACCATGCACGGCACGATCATGCTGCTGCTCTACGCCACCCCGATCGTCTTCGGCTTCGGCAACTACATCCTGCCGCTGCAGATCGGCGCACCCGATGTCGCCTTCCCCCGGCTCAATGCCTTCTCCTACTGGCTGTACCTGTTCGGCGCACTGGTCACCACCGCAGGTTTCATCAGCCCCGGCGGTGCCGCAGACTTCGGCTGGACCGCGTACACCCCGTTGAGCAGCGCCGTCTACTCCCCCGGTATCGGATCCGACCTGTGGATCGTGGGCCTGCTCGTCGCCGGCCTGGGCACCATCCTGGGCGGGGTCAACATGGTCACCACCGTGGTGTGCCTGCGCGCACCGGGAATGACGATGTTCCGGCTACCGATCTTCACCTGGAACATCCTGGTGACCTCGATCTTGATCCTGCTGGCGTTCCCACTGCTGACCGCAGCACTGATGGGCCTGCTCGCCGACCGTAAACTCGGCACCCACATCTTCGATCCCGCCAACGGCGGAGCGTTGCTCTGGCAGCACCTGTTCTGGTTCTTCGGACACCCCGAGGTCTACATCATCGCGCTACCGTTCTTCGGAATCGTCTCGGAGATCTTCCCGGTCTTCTCCCGCAAACCCATCTTCGGGTACAAGGGGTTGATCTACGCCACCGTCGGCATCGCCGCCCTGTCCATCGCGGTGTGGGCGCACCACATGTACGCCACCGGTGCCGTGCTGCTGCCGTTCTTCTCGTTCATGACCTTCCTCATCGCCGTGCCGACCGGGGTGAAGATCTTCAACTGGATCGGCACCATGTGGCGCGGCCAGGTCACCCTCGAATCCCCCATGCTCTTCTCCATCGGATTCCTGATCACGTTCGTCTTCGGTGGACTGTCCGGAGTGCTCCTGGCGAGCCCGCCCATCGACTTCAACGTCACCGACACCTACTTCGTCGTCGCGCACTTCCACTACGTCGTGTTCGGAACGGTCGTGTTCGCGACCTACGCCGGCATCTACTTCTGGTTCCCCAAGATGACCGGCCGCATGCTCGACGAACGACTGGGCAAGTGGCACTTCTGGCTGACGTTCCTCGGCTTCCACGCCACCTTCCTCGTCCAGCACTGGCTCGGCGCCCAAGGAATGCCGCGCCGCTACGCCGACTACCTCCCGTCCGACGGATTCACCACCCTCAACCAGATCTCGACCGTGGGATCGTTCGTCCTCGGGGCCTCGACGCTGCCGTTCATCTGGAACGTGTTCAAGAGCTACCGCTACGGCGAAGTGGTCACCGTCGACGACCCCTGGGGCTTCGGTAACTCCCTCGAGTGGGCGACCAGTTGCCCACCCCCGCGGCACAATTTCATCGAGATGCCCCGGATCCGCTCCGAGCGGCCGGCGTTCGAGCTGCACTATCCGCACATGGTCGAACGCATCCGCGCCGAGCAGCACGTCGGTGGCCCGCACTCGGATTCGATCGCGCCCTCGGAAGTGATCACCGAAGCGATTGCCGGACCGGACGTATCGAAACGGCCGGACGTCGACAAGTAACACGGTCGACCGACCCCCGTAGGCTCACACCCCCTTACTACTAGTGCGCATAGTAGTAAGGAGAATCAGTACGACCAGAGGAGAACCGAACGTGAAACGATGGATGCTGGTCGCCGTGCTCATGTGCGGCACAGCACTGTTCTCCGCGGCCCCGGCATCGGCGCACAGTGAACTCGTCAGCTCCGACCCCCCGGCCGATGTGACGCTCGAGTTCGCACCGATCGGCGTCGGCCTCAAGTTCAATCAGGACATCAACGAATCGTTCGCGACCATCAGCGTGGTAGGTCCTGGCGATACTCAGTGGACGCAGGGTACGGCCACGGTCGAGGGCCCCGACGTATCGGTCCTGCTCGAGGACGGCCTACCCAACGGGCAGTACACCGTCGGCTACCGCGTCACCTCCGCGGACGGGCACCCGATCACCGGGTCGTACGGCTTTTCGGTCGACGTCGCGGAGACCGCCACCCGCCCGGACGCTGCTGCACAGCAATCGCAGGGCGGTGCGACCTCGCCGGCTCCCTCGACCACGCCGACGCAGGCCTACGATCCGAACAACCCGTCCGCCAGCGAGGACCGGCCACCGAAACAGAACACCATGATGCTGCTCTCCATCGTGGGCCTGACTGTCCTCGGTCTCGCTGCCATCGCCCTGACGTTGGTGATCCGAGGCAAGGACAAGCAATGACAGGGGCCCGATGAACATCGCCGCCGTAACTCCCCCGGAAGGCCCGCCGACCCTGGCAGCGTTGCTGAGCTTCGATCTTCCGCCGCTCCCGATCCTGCCGATCGCCGGCATCGTCATGGCCGGACTGTACTGCTGGGGGCTCTACCGGATCCGCGGCCGGGGTATCGCATGGTCACGGTGGCGGAGTGCGAGTTTTCTGCTCGGCTGCGCGGCGCTGGTCCTGGTGACCGGACTGCAGGTCGAACGCTACGGATACAGCCTGTTCAGCGTCTTCATGTTCCAGCATCTGACGTTGTCGATGACCATCCCACCGTTGTTGGTGGTGGGTTCGCCCGGACGACTTCTGTTGCGTGCCACCGCTCATCACGGAGCCGGGCGGTGGGTACTGATCGCGGCGCTGACGGGGTTGCGTAGCCGCGCCGGGCGCATCGCACTACATCCAGGTCTGACGATCCCGTTGTTCCTCTTCAGCTATTACGGGCTGTATCTGTCGTCGATCTTCGATGTTCTCGCCATCACAGTCATCGGGCACGTATCGATGGAGATCTTCTTCTTCGCCAGCGGGCTGCTGTTCATCATCCCTGTGCTCGCCGTCGGCCCCCTCCCCGTTCGGCAGAGCAATCTGGGCCGGTTGTTCGACCTGTTCGTCGAGATGCCGTTGCATGTGTTCTTCGGTGTCATCCTGATGATGTCGAGCACCCCCATGCTCGCCACGTTCGCCTCCCCACCCCCGGACTGGGGTGTCGATCCGGTATCCGATCAGAAGCTCGCCGGAGCGTTGGCGTGGTCCTACGGTGAGCCGGTGGCATTGCTGGTGGTGCTCATCTTCTGTATTCGGTGGAACCGGGACGAAAAGGAGGAATCGGCTGCCGCGGACCGGCACGCCGAAGAGGACGGGTACAGCGAACTCAACGCCTACAACGACTTTCTGAAAAAGATCGGTAGCGAGACCAGTCAACGGACCTGAGCTGTCGCGGCCGTCCCGCGCTCGGGGACTGCCGCGAGCTCATCGCCTGATCGCGCTTACTGGCAAGGGCACGATCGGGCGCATTCATCGCGCACGTGTGCCCGCCCCGATTCTGGCTCCCCGCTCACCGAGCCAGGCTTGCGGATCGACCTTCTGCCCCGCGGGAGATGTGGTCTCGAAATGCAGGTGCGGACCCGTCGAGTTACCGCGGTTCCCGACCTCTGCAATCCGATCGCCCTTACGGACGCGCTGACCCACCGTGACCGAATTTCCGTTGTTGTGCCCGTAGGTGGTGATCGATCCATCGTCGTGTCTGATCCGAACCCACAGCCCGAAGCCCTGTGCGGGCCCGGCGCTGATGACCGTTCCATCGGCCGCGGCGACGATCGGTGAGCCCAGTGAGTCGGCGATGTCGACACCGCCGTGTTGTGTCCCGCTTCGGGTGCCGAAATTCGAGGTGACCAGTCCGCTGCTGGGTGCGACAGCAGACGCAGTACCTCGGGAGGTGGCCGAGCCACCGGACGTGGAACCGCGCTGCTGTGCTGCATCAGGAACAGAATCTTCGGGCGCGGTCGTCTCGGATGCGGGAGGGGTGTCGGTGGTGCCGGGCACGGGCGAATCGCGGCCGGTGTTGCCCGTCACCGGATCCTGTTCCCCACCTCGGTCGCCGTCATGCGGGACTGCGGGGTCGAGGGCGTCGACCTGGAGCGATGCGGCGATACGAAGGGCCAGGAGTGGGTCGAGAGTCGCCAACGGGGCCAGGCAGGACAGGGACTGCGCCGGGGCATTCGAGACTCCACGGGCGATGGCGTCGACGATGCATCCTGCCGACGCGGACACCGGGCCGGCGGTGTCCGCGATGACGCCGCCGGCCTGGGCGGCGGCCCACGTCGAGGATGCGAAGGCTGCGAGGTCTGCCACCGCGATCGGATCGGTACCGATTGTCGCGGCCCGATCGGCCAGGCGGATCAACCGGCTGACGGCGTCGGCGGTCTGCTGACCTTCGACCTCGTCCCCGGACTCCACGGCCGGTTGACCCGGATTCGCTTCGGCTACCGGGGCGTGCAGGAACACCGCACCGAGTGCGGCACCGACGATCACGTATGTCCGCGCACCTCGGCATGCGCGACGTCGCCCGCCGCTCGGCGTCGTCTTTCCCGCGTTGTTCACGTGGTCACCCCACCCTTCTCGTTGAATGCCGGTCACGATCGCAGTGGATGCCGTGTCGGCCGTGGGTCAGTGTTGCGTGATCCCATCGACACCACAAGCCCCTTCTGTCACACTCTCGACTGCATTCGTCGCTGTTTCGCCTATCGATTCGGCGTCGAAAGTGAGTGCTTTGCACAGTAACTCGACGATTCGACGCCTTTTCATGCGTGCCGATGCCGGTCATGGGGGTCATCCCAATCGTTATTACTATGCAACATAGTATTTAGATATCGGCGTCAGCTCTCCGGCAACGGTGAGACCCCGTGTGCGCTCAGCAGGACATCGATCTGACCGACCTCGGCGGTTTGCGCGGAGGCGATCGAGCCCGCGAGCGCGGCGACAGCGGGAACTGTCGCGTTCGCTGCTCCCTGCTCTGCCATCGGGATTCCCCCACGATGGTGGCGGCGGAGCAGTTGTAGATACCGGCCGTCGAATTCTTCGGCGTTCATCCGGCGAAGTGCCGTCAGCTCGGCGGTACTGGCCATGCCGGGCATCGACGTCGCGTCCTGTCCGCTGTCGTTCGCGGACGCGCTCATGTCCATCGGGTGACCCCCTGTCGAGCTGGCCCCGGTCATCCACGTCATCGTCGGGCCGTCGGGCAGATATGGCCTGTCCCACAGTGTCAACCAGCCTTGCATCGTGCCGACTTGGCTCTGCTGCGAGGTCAACACGTCGAAGGCGAGGGTCCGGATGACCGGATCCGTCGAGCGTCCCAACGCCATCGCCGACATCTCGATCGCCTGGTTGTGATGGACCGACATGTCCTGCGCGAAACCCACATCCACCGAATTCGATGCCGGTACGGCCACTCGTGCGCTGTCCGGTGTGAGCAGTACGCCGATGAGGACGCCGGACAGGACGAGAGCTGTCACCGCCAAGCCGATGAGCAGTGCCCTGGGCCTGGATCTGGGTCCCGTTTCCGCGGCGTCATTCTGTGCACTGTCGTTCTGTGCATCGTCGATCTGGGCATCGTCGGCCTGGCCGTGCACGGTCATCGACTCCCCTCCCCCATCGGCGCTGGCGCACTGTCGAGGGCCGGGTCTTCCTCGAGGGGCACCGCGTCCGGTCCTGGCTCGCTGGCGTCGAACGGCGGCGGGTTGTCGGGATCGAACGCGCCGGGAATGGTCGAGCAACTGGCTCCGCTCTCGGGGTGGGTCGAGGGGTTCTGTCGCAGAGCAGCGACGAACTGAGTGATGCGCCGGTCGGAGGCATTGTCGAGCTCGAGTCGATGGCCCCACGACTGCAGCGTGATCGGTGCCGTCAGGCCCGGGTAGGGCGACATCATCGTGTAGGGCTCGCCCTCGACCCGCCCGGCGAGTGAACCGACCTCGTCGGAGGAGACCCGGTTCGGGTCGTACGTCACCCACACCGCCCCGTGTTCGAGCGAATGAACCGCGTTCTCGCTGCGTAGCGGGACGGGGTACACCACTCCGGTACACGTCGCCCAGGTCTGGTCGTGAGGGCCGCCGAACGGCGGACTCTGATCGTAGGCAACTCTCTGAGCTGGTTCGACGTGCCGCGCGGCCGGATACTCGACCTCGACGACGCCGTCGATGCCGCGGGAGGGGTCCGGGTCGTCGGCGGTCGGCGCGAACCGCTCGGCCTGATTGCGTTCGAGGACGCGGGGGGCCAGGTTGTATCCGATCGCACCGACGAGCACGACGATGACGACACCCGCGCCTATCACCGCCCAGGGAGCGCGCACGCCCCCGGGCACTCCGGCTGGGCGTGATCGCCGAGTCGAGCTCCGTCGGCCTCGGGCGGGGTTTCTGCTGCTGTTCATATTGCTCCTCCATCAAATACTATGCACCATAGTATTTGAATCAAGGTCCCAGGAAGCCCCTACGCACGACAGGACGGCCGATGCCGGTGTTCCGCGCACCCTCAACTGCTCGCGGGCAGCTTGCCCTTCATGTGCTGGCCTACAACGGTGCACGCCTGCTCTTCGTGTGTGTCGCCGCAGGAGTGCTTTTGGCCGTCGACGCACTGACGAGCCTTGACATTTCCTTCGTGTTGGTACTGCTTGGCGCACTTGCAGCAAGCCTGCCGCTGTCGGCACTGACCCTGAGGAAGCTCCGCCGAACCATCAATGCGGACATCGAAGCAGTCGATCGCACGCGCTCGATCAAGAAGCGAGGCCCCGCGGCGGGACGACCCGGCACCGACAAACCGTGACGTCGGCGCACGGACTTCGGCGTTGGCGTTGGCGTTGGCGTTGGCGGATCGTCCGTGTCGGTCACTGTTCGCCGACCCATTCGACGGACGCTTCGGCGTCCGGCTCGATGTCTAGTAGTTCCAGGGTGCGGTGCATCAGAGTCTCGATCCGATACTCGAGATCATCGACGAGGTCAGGCACATCGGCCAGAGCGGCGTGGGCACGGCGGCGGGCATCGACACCGATTAGCTAGTAGTCCGAGCCTGGTGCAGCTGACACCGGGTGCGGTGGTGTGCCGGTGACGTCAGTTTCCCGCTCGCCACGACCGCGTCGCCACGACAGGGGCGGGCGTGGATCGCGCCGGGGCAGTCGCCCGGAGCGGTGAGCAGCGATGACCGCCCCGACCGCTACCTGGGGCATCGGGTCGGCGGGAAACGGCACGACCCCACCGGTCGATCGGAACGGCGACGGGGCCTGGACGCACCGGCCACCTGCACATACCGGGAAAAGTCTCCCCCGGTACGTGCTCGGTGAGTAGTAGCGTCGAGGGGTAGCGATAGAACCGCAGGACAGTACGCCAGCGTTCCCACATCTCGGCGGGACGGAAGCCTTCCGACTCATCGGCTGATATCCGGACACTGTGCCGCCCACCGATCCACAGGGATGGAACTGACCACGCGCGGATGGGCCGCGAGTTCGTGCTACTTGAGCACGCAAATTACACCGCTGGGTGGGCTTGTCACCGAGGTCGGCAGACGAGGTGCAGGTGGGAGTTCGATTGCTTCCGAAGGGAATACGAACACCGAAGAACCGCCGAGTGAGCTGCACCTCATCGACTTGCGGCTCCGTACACGGCCGGGAGACTTGGTTGCATGACATCTTCTGTGGCACTCAGCCGCGAAACAGCCGTCGGCGCGGAGGCGCGACTGTCGTGGATACTGTCCGCGCTGGCCGGAATGGTGGGTGCTGTCGCATTTCTGCATTCGGCGGGGTATTTCGTGACGTTCATGACCGGCAACACCGAACGCGCCGTCATCGGGCATTTCGGCAGTCCGGAAGGTAAGCCCGTTGCACCCGGCGCATCGCCGTGGGCGGCGCTGGCTTTGATGGGTGCCTTTCTGGCGGGAGTGGTGATCGCGTCGATCTGCCGCCGCCGATACTGGTCCAATCACCCACACGGAGCAACAGTTGTCACGACCATCGCCCTCGCCGCGGCAGGGCTCATCGATATCGGGATATCCGGCTGGGCGTCCGACGACGTAAATTTCTATCCCATTCTGTTGGTTGCGTTCGCTCTCGGCGCGCTCAACACAGCATTCACGAAACGAGAAGAAACCTACATCCCCCTGAGCTACGTCACCGGCACCGTCGTCAAACTGGGCCAAGGGATCGAAAGACACCTACTGGGCGGCGGTACTTACCTCGACTGGCTTTGCTATGCAATGCTTCTCGGGTCCTTCGCAGCCGGAGGCGCAGCCGGGGCTCTGATCGGTGCCGCGATCACCGGACCTCAAGTACTCCTGGTTACCGCAGCCATCAGCCTGCTTGCAAGCATCTTCACCTTCACTCACACCGAGCGACGATCCCTATGGGGATAGGTCTATTCCCGGCCAGCGAAAACCTACGGGTCCGCGCTCCCGAGATCGTTCTGCTCCACCGGCGGACTCGACCAACAGAAACACTGTCGCAACGTGAATCAATCGGTTTGAGCGTGTGGAGAGGATGTTCGATACACACCATCTCTCGCTTGGCCCTGATCTCTTCGCCAAGGCGTCAGCGATGCCGGTAGTTGCTAGGTGGGTTGGGAGGTCGGTGCCGAAACCGTCAATAGTCGGCGACGCCGACGAGCGAGCTCGGTTTCGCAGCTACGTCGTGCACGGCCGCATCGGTCCCCGTGTGCGATCCGGATCGGAGCCATTGCCGACGACGGATACGGCAGATTCTGGGTCTCCCGCTGTGGACAACCGCGGGTGGTTCGCCCGCATCGCTACGCGTTGGCCATCGCGCTCGGTGGGTCGATCGACGAGTCGGTGAACGCATTGCACATGTCCGACAACCCGATCTGTGTACGAGTGACGCTGGACGAGGCGCAGCAACAGCCTCTTCACGTGGTCGACGGGAACCAATCGCAGAATCTGCGCGACATGGCCGCGAAAGGTCGCGGCGGTGGACGCCGCCGACCCGGGCTTTGGTACGGGCCGGATCGAGCCGCACGGGCGACGCGCGCCGGTTGCGTACGGCGGTACGCCATGGCCGAGACGACGTATCGGTGCAGGCAGCCTACTGAAGAGCGGTACACCCACGCTGTTCTCTCTAGCGTCGACGGATCGCAACCCACAGTCCGCAACGTCGGCAGATATAGGCAGCTCCCCCTGCCAGGGAGTGCAACTTCACGGTCGGGAAATCGCGACCACAGCAGGAACAGGCCGAGGTGCCGTCACTCTCACTGGACAGATTCATGAGCAAGCCCTTTCCGTCGAGAGTGACGGGAGAAGTTCGGCACTCCGTCTCCTTCCGCGTAATCGAATTCTACGACCTGTGCGCTGCCAACTTCAGCACGGATATACCGTGGGTGGATGGAGATCACCCTGCAGTATTTCGACGGTTGCCCGAACTGGACGGTCACTGCTGAACGGTTGCAGCTCCTCGCCGCGGAACACTCGGACGCCGTGCTCGTCTATCAACGCGTGGACACGGTGGACATGGCCGAACAGGTGCGTTTTCGTGGCTCTCCGACCGTTCTCGTCGACGGCGTCGACGTCATGGGCGACACATCCGCCGCAGTCGGTCTGGCCTGCCGTGTGTACATGACAGGTGACGGGCCGGCGGGTGCGCCGAGCATGGCTCAGCTCCGGGAAGCCATCCTCGGCTGACACCCGAATCGGGATACCCCAGGGGGTACTCATTGGTATCGTCGGTGACATACAGTCAGCTGATCGGCATGGTCGACGGGGCACAGCTCCGGCGGCCGGTTTGCTGAAAGCACTGACGGTGTTCGGCGTGCTGTTAATGCCTTCGGTGACACCGAACAATGAAGGTGATACAGCCGTGCTCGGGGGCCCGCATCCCTTTTTGAGTGCGGAGTCGCGGACGTCGCTGAATCCGGCGGTCGTCGATCCGACGAGATGTCCCGTGCGGGCGTTCTTCATCCCGCAGATGCGGGCCGTCCCGTCTCGACGGACCAGGGATCGACGCAGTTCGCAACCGTCGACACCGACGGCAACCTGATCGCCTTGCATAACGACGCCCCCGCACCCGAGGGACAGTTCTACCCGTCGCTCGACGGACGAGGGCGCACGATTGAAATTGGCTCGGCGCGGCGACTGCCGTCACCACTGACCGATCGACCCGCTCTTGGCAGGACCACTCAAGAGCCCATCGGACCACACATGATCACACCCGCAGCGGCGAGGGCACCGAACACGATCGGACTCGCGGTGATCGAGAGGACGATCAAGGACAGTTGGGTGCGGGCCCGCGCGTGCACGGGGGTGGACACAGCGACGGTGAGGCGATGAGCACGAGCGAGCACGTCGCCTCCGCTCGCGCCGAGGGCACCCGCGGGAGCGACGGACGAACCAGTGAGGGCGAGCAGACCACCGAGTAGCGCCCGCCGACCATGGGAGCGGGCAGCGCTGTCGTCCGCGCACATCTCGAGCAGCAGGGCGATCTCGGTCGCCCCGTCGCGGAACAACCGCATCCATGGAGCTGCCGCGGCGAGTCCGCGAACAGAGGCGAGCAGCAGGTGATGGCGACCGATTAGGTGAGCACGTTCGTGCGCCAAGACGGCGCCTAACTGATCCGGGACGAGTGCATCCAGGGCACCAGTAGTGATCACGATGGTCTTCGGACGGCCAGCAACGCAGTAGGCGAGCCGATCCGCGGTGTCGACGACCACCGCGTCGGTACCGGGCAGGCGTTGGCCGATCACCCTCGCCGTCCGGGCGTGGCGAAGCGTGTGCGTTCGCATCCGCAGCATGCCCCGCCCAGCCCTCCACACCACCAACGGAAGCGCCGCCGCAGCGACCGCGGAGACTGCTATCAGTGTTCCCTGAAGCAGTGCTGCGGCACGGCCGTCGATCGACCGGAGCACCTCGACGACGCACGCTGACACCCAGTGAGCGTCTCTGTTCCAATGCACCGCTTCGGTGACGAGCATGATCGCCGCGCCGGTCCAGGTCAGGATCACCACCGCCATTGCTGCACTCCAGGCAGCTATCCCGAGCTGCGGAGCGATGCCCCGGCGGGTCAGTCGCGCGAGCACAGGCGGACCGGCTACCGAGACCACGAGCCCGTAGAGCAGCAGGCACAGAGTCAGAGTCATCGCGACTGGCCGGGGTCGGTCAGTCTGCGCAACGCTCTTCGCACACGCTCCGACTCTTCGTCGCTCATCTGCTCGACGAAATGGGTGAGCACCAGGTCCGACTTGCCGCCCGCAGCGAACGCGTGACGCATCAGCCGGGCACTGTGCTCCTCGCGAGACAACGTCGGCCAGTAGTCGAACGCCTTGCCCCTACGGGTGCGCTCCAACCAGCCCTTACGGTGCAGGTTGTCCATCGTCGACATCACCGTGGTGTAGGCAATCACCCGCTGCTCGGCCAATTCGTCGAACAACTCCCGCACGGTGCTTCGCGCACCGCGGGCCCACAGGCGATCCATCACTACCGCCTCGAGTTCACCGAATCCGTTCACCCGCACCTATCGCCTCCTGCCCTGTCGTCTCCTGATCCTAGGGTCGTCGGTAACACGACATCTACTATCTATGTACGTACTCAGTATATGGTCGTGATGTCCCGTCTCCTCGGGACCAGAATTGAGGGAGATTCCGATGACCGAACTGATGACCAACCTGCAGACGTGGTGGGATTGCCAGATCATGATGGCCACCGGCATGTGTGGGGACATGTGCGCCGCAATGATGTGTTGCTGACCGGCTGACGACCTGCGATAGGATACTTCCCCCGACTTCCCGAAAGTCGGGGGAAGCTTGCCGGGCGAGCCTCTCGCGCGGCGTCGTACAGAACGAATCGACAGGGCGAGCGCAGTCTTTGACGATTGCGTACGGACGAAGACCAGGCTTGCCGAAGCCCTGCTGATCTGATCTCGTAACTCTCCTCGGCGACGGGGTGCCGGCGACGACGCTGCGCTTCCACGAAAGCGAGGGGCTGCTGCCGGCGGACCGAGCCCCGAACGGGTACCGCGTCTACGACAAACGAGCACAGCAACGGTTGGCGTTCATCACCGCCGCGAAAAGCTCGAAACTGACGCTGCCACAGATCAAGACGATGCTGCGCGCATGGGAGAACGACTCCTGCGCCGCTGTGAAGACCGGGCTGCGGCCAACACTGCGCGAGCACATCACCCGGGAGGAGGAGTCGATCGCGCAGCTCACCGAGCTGCATGCCGCAATGACCGGTGCGTTCGATCGTCTCGACGACACTCCCGACGCGTCGGCGCGCCGTTCGACCCGCAATGCAGCTGGTTGACCTCGGCCTCCTCGCCGTCTCGGACGGATTCGGCGAGTAGGGAATCGAAAGCGCCTTCGTAGCAGGTGCCACCGCGATCGGGAAGTCGGCGATCTCGACCGCGCCGTACGGAGCAACTGCGGTTTGTCGCGTGCGTCCGCAGGTCCGGTGACCGGGTCCCACACCACGGAGGTGTTCTTCGTCGTGCCGTCGTCCTGTCTCAGTACGGCACGACGAGGATCGGACTCGTGCCGACGAGACCGGGGCCGAGCATTCACGCATAGCGATCATACCGGGCTTAGATGCTATCATCGTTGCATGACGATCAATAAGGATGGCCGCCTGCCCGGCGGTTCCACGTCGACTTTCGATGCGGCAGTGTCGTTGTTCCACAGCCTTTCCGATGCGACACGGTTGGCTATCGTTCGCCGTCTCGCCAGCAGGGAGGTGCGTGTAGCGGACCTGGTGAGCGAGCTGGGGCTGGCACAGTCGACGGTATCGGCGCACATGGCGTGCCTGCGGGACTGCGGATTGGTCGTCGGTCGCCCCCAGGGCCGGCAGGTGTTCTACTCCCTCGTCCGGCCGGAACTGTTGGACCTGCTCGCTTCGGCCGAGACCCTCCTCGCCGTCACGGGGAACGCGGTGGCACTCTGCCCGGTTTACGGCACCGCGCCCGCCGGGTCGGCGGTGACCGGATGAGCGACGCATGCGGCTGCGGCCACGACGAACCCCGCCTGGACGGCGACGAGGAGCACGAACCCGACAAGCTGTGGCAGATCACCGAGATCCGAGCTGCCGCGGTGGCCGGTGCACTGCTGGCGGCAGGGCTGATCATTGACTGGATCGGCGGCCCTGATCGGCTGACCCTGGTGCTCGAATCACTCGCGTTGATCGTCGCCGGCTACACCTTCGTCCCGTCGACCCTTCGGCGGCTCGCGCGCGGCAAGATCGGTGTCGGCACCCTGATGACCATCGCGGCGGTCGGTGCCGTGATCCTTGGTGAGGTCGGCGAGGCCGCGATGCTCGCGTTCTTGTTCGCGATCAGCGAGGGCCTCGAGGAGTACGCGGTCGCCCGCACACGGCGAGGTCTACGGGCACTGTTGTCCCTGGTTCCCGACACCGCCACAGTCCGACGAGACGGCCTCGAGCAGGCGGTGTCGCCGACCGAGTTGATGCTCGGGGAGATGATGATCGTCAAGCCCGGCGAGCGCATCGCCACCGACGGCACCATCCGCCGCGGCACCACCGCGCTCGACACCTCGGCGATCACCGGCGAATCGGTGCCCGTCGAGGCCGGGCCCGGCGACGACGTGTATGCCGGGGCGATCAACGGAACCGGCGTTCTCGAGGTGGAGGTCTCCGCACGTGCCGAGGACAACTCGCTGGCCAAGATCGTCCGGATCGTCGAGGCCGAGCAGTCCCGCAAGGGTGAGGCTCAGCGGTTGGCCGACACGATCGCCAGGCCCCTGGTGCCGGCAATCATGGTCGCCGCCGCCCTCATCGCCGCCGTGGGCAGCCTGCTCGGCGAACCACGGGTATGGATCGAACGCGCACTGGTCGTCCTCGTCGCCGCCTCACCGTGCGCACTGGCCATCGCCGTCCCGGTCACCGTCGTCGCGGCGATCGGCGCCGCCAGCAAACTCGGCGTCCTGGTCAAGGGAGGCTCAGCTCTTGAGGCGCTGGGCCGCATCCGCGTGATCGCGCTCGACAAGACCGGCACCCTGACCCGCAACAAGCCGGTCGTCATCGACGTCGCCACCGCGGACGGTGCGACCCGCGAACAGGTCCTCGCCGTGGCCGCAGCGCTGGAAGTGCGCAGCGAGCACCCCCTGGCCGCGGCGATCCTCGCCGCCGTCGACGACCACACACCCGCCGACGACGTCGTCGCAGTCACCGGAGCCGGCCTCACCGGCCGCCTCTGCGGCGACGACGTCCGCCTCGGCCGACCAGGGTGGATCGACCCCGGCCCGCTGGCCGCGGACGTGGAACGGATGCAGCACGCCGGAGCCACCGCCGTCCTCGTCGAACAGGACGGCCGCACCCTCGGCGCGATAGCGGTCCGCGACGAACTGCGACCCGAAGCCGCGGAAGTCGTCGCCGGTCTCCGCCGCGACGGGTACCACGTCGCGATGCTCACCGGGGACAACGAACGCACCGCCCGCGCACTGGCCGCCGACGTCGGCATCGAGGAGGTCCACGCGGATCTGCGACCGGAGGACAAAGCACGCATCATCGGCGACCTGAAGGGCCGCCGGTCGACCGCGATGGTCGGCGACGGCGTCAACGACGCCCCCGCACTGGCCACCGCCGACCTCGGTATCGCCATGGGCGCCATGGGCACCGACGTGGCCATCGAGACCGCCGACGTCGCCCTGATGGGTGAGGACCTGCGGCACCTGCCGCACGCCCTGGCCCACGCGCGCCGATCCCGACGCATCATGCTGCAGAACGTCGGGCTGTCGCTGGCGATCATCACCGTGCTGATGCCGCTCGCCCTGTTCGGAATCCTCGGCCTGGCCGCGGTGGTGCTGGTGCACGAACTCGCCGAGATCGTGGTCATCGCCAACGGAGTCCGCGCCGGCCGCACCCACCCCCTGTCCGCCGCAGCGGTGCCCGCACCTGCCCCGGCAGCAGCCGAGGCCTGGACATGAGCCCAGACCCCACTTCGGGCCCGATGCCGGGTGTCTCGACCGGGGGACGCTCGGCGACTCGATCCCGGTGGACCCTGGCGATCGTCGTCGCCGTCCTCGTCGCGGCGGCACTCGCGGCCGACCCCGTCGCCCGCCGCGCACTCTCCGACGGCCGCGTCATCGAACTGGGGTTGCTGCAACTCAGGCTTGCCTACAACAGCGGTGTCGCCTTCAGCGTCGGGAACGGGCTGCCGCCAGGGGTCATCATCGCGGTCACCGCCATCATCACTCTCGCCATCGCCGTGTACGCGTGGCGCACCGTCCCCGTCGGCTCACTGACCGGGACGGTGGGGCTGTCGGCGGTCGTCGCCGGAGCGGCCGCCAACGTCATCGACCGCGCTGCCGACGGCCGCGTGACGGACTACTTCCACACCGGATGGTGGCCCACCTTCAACCTCGCCGACACCTACCTCACATGCGGCGTAGTCCTGGTCGTCCTCGCGTCGCTCCGGGAGGGCCGAACCCGCGTCGATCCCACGGGCACGGAGCAACGATCCGTATGACTGCTCCCCGACCTCGAATCCGATCGACCTCCATGACGGTCGCGTGCGGCACCGGGGGCGTCCGGTTACATCCTCACCGACGCCCGGTGCGGCAGTGATCACCACCATCGCCGCGGCAGTGGCGATGTTCGCCGGCACCAACATCGACGACATCGTCGTGCTGACGGTGCTGTTCGTCGCCTCCGCCAGCCAGGGTAGGCCGCGGGCGTGGCAGATCGTCACCGGCCAGTACCTCGGCCTGATCACCCTCGTCGCGACCAGCGTCGTCGCCGCTCTGGGACTGGTGATCGTGCCGCAAGAATGGGTCGGGCTACTCGGTGTGCTGCCCCTGTCGCTGGGGCTCTGGACGCTGATCCGCTGGCTGCGCAGCGACGACGAGGACGAACCCCCGGTCGCTGCCACCGGAATGGCAGGCGTTGCTGCCATCACCATCGCCAACGGTGCCGACAACATCGCCGTCTACACCCCGGTCTTTCGGACGCTCGGTCCACCACAGACCGCAGTCACCATCGCCGTGTTCCTGATCTGCGTCGGGATCTGGTGCTACGCCGGCAGGCTGCTGGGCACTCGCAGGAAGGTCGTCGACACTCTCGAACGGGTCGAGCACTGGCTCGTCCCAGCGGTGTTCATCGGCTTGGGTCTCTTCATCCTCCTCGAATCCGGAGTTCTCGCCCGGCTGATCGCCGCCGCGTCATGACCGACACCCGCTCGCGCGCAGCCTGCGGAACCGCTACGGCCCGACTCAGATCGGTTCCCGCCACCGCCCGGTGGCGTCACCTCCATGCCATCGATCGAAGCGTGAGGGTGAGCAAAGGGCGGCGCATCGATACTCGGTCGATCCGTCGGCGATCATCAGATCGACCACGGTGCGACAATCGGACCGGACTTGCCGAATCGACCGCCGAGTAGGCGTCGCTGACCCCGATCATCTGTGTCCGAGCGGTGTGTGGACAGACGAGCCACGCTCGTCCGCGCGGGCGCGGAGTCGTATTCGTCGCCGGAAGGTTAGGTTCGGCAGCCCTTATAGACTCGCTCGGTGCCCAGAGACTTCAACCGCCCGAAACGCCCCAGTGTGCGCTTAGCGCACGATTTGGGCAGATTCGGTGACGCACCGGGTCTGATATCGGTGAACGAGACGATCACCTACCGCGACCTGGACGAGCGCATCGACCGGCAGGCGGCCAGACTTGGACGTGGCCGTCGTCTGGTACTGATCGCCGGCACCAACAAGGTCGAGGTCGTCGTCACCTACCTCGCGGCGCTGCGTGCAGGACACCCCGTACTGCTGGCCTCGGACGACAATCCCGACCATCTCGACGGGCTCATCGACACATATCGGCCCGATGTGGTGGTGCGCACCCTCGACGGCAACACAGTCGTCGAAGAACTCGATCGACAATCCAGACATGAGCTGCACCCTGATCTCGCGTTGCTGCTGAGCACCTCGGGTTCGACCGGATCACCCAAACTCGTCCGTCTCTCGCACGACAACGTGCAGGCCAACGCCGAGTCGATTGCCGAATACCTGGGCATCCGCCCCACCGACCGTGCCGTGACCACGCTACCCATGCACTACTGCTATGGGCTTTCGGTCGTCCACAGCCACCTCCTGCGCGGTGCCGCCTTGATTCTGACCAACTCTTCGGTCACAGATACTCGACTGTGGGACCTTGCGCGCACCCACCGCGCCTCCACCTTCGCGGGTGTGCCGTACACCTTCGATCTGCTCGACCGTATCGGGTTCGAACAGCTGAATCTTCACGACCTGCGGTACGTCACGCAGGCCGGCGGAAAGCTGTCGCCCGATCGCGTCCGCACGTATGCCGAGCTGGGCCGACGCCAGGGATGGGACTTGTTCGTCATGTACGGGCAAACGGAGGCGACCGCCCGAATGGCGTATCTGCCACCGGATCTTGCCGCCGCTCATCCGCATTCCATCGGACGGCCGATTCCCGACGGGTCCTTTCGGCTCGATCCGGTCGCGGATGCCCCGGACGGGACGGGTGAGCTCGTCTATTCGGGGCCGAACGTCATGCTCGGCTACGCACACGACCCCGGCGACTTGCGCCTGGGTGACACGCTCGCCGGCGAGCTGCGAACAGGCGACCTGGCCCGGCGAACGGCCGATGGACTGTACGAAGTGGTCGGCCGACGCAGCCGTTTCGCGAAAGTGTTCGGTCTACGTATCGATCTGCACCGCGTCGAGTCCGCGCTCGCACACCTGGGATTGACCGTGTGCTGCACCGACGGCACGGACGAACTCGTCGTCGTCGCGGAGAACGCTGACGTCGCCGACGTGCGACGCTTGACAGCACAGTTCAGCGGCCTTCCCGCAACAGCAGTTCGGGTGTGTGTCGTCGATGAGCTGCCGCGCACCTCCACCGGCAAACCCGATGCGCGAGCGGTCGCGGAATTCGCAGGCAAGCCCGGCCCTGTTCAGCCCACCTCGACGACGACAAAGCCCGAGACCACCGATGTCAAAGCGATGTATGCCGAGGTCCTGCATCACGCAAGGGTCGACGACGACAGCACGTTCGTGAGCTTGGGCGGTGACTCTTTGTCGTATGTGCGGATGTCCATTCGGCTGGAGGAGCTGCTCGGTCACCTCCCGGCGGACTGGCACAACACCCGAGTCGTGGACTTCGTTCAGGCACCGCACCTGCGCCGCGGCTGGCGACGGGTGGAGACCAACGTTGTGCTGCGCGCCCTTGCGATCGTGCTGATCACCGGCTCGCACATACACCTGTTTTCGGTGCTCGGCGGGGCGCACGTGCTTCTCGGAATCGCCGGCTACAACTTCGCCCGCTTCCACCTCGGCGCGGTCGATCGCACCGCCCGCGCACGCAATGCTGTGCGCAGCGTCGCTCGGATCGCCATCCCCAGCATGGTGTGGATCGGGGCCATCATCGCTCTGACCGGGGACTACCGCATCACCAGTGCATTGCTGCTCAACGGAATCTTCGGCCCGGACGGTTGGTCTGTCGAATGGCGATACTGGTTCGTCGAGGCGATTGTGTACATCGTCCTCGTAGCCGCCGCTGTGCTCTATGTTCCGGCGGTCGCACGTCTCGAACGCAGTCACCCGTTCTGGTTTCCTATGGGGTTGGTGGCATTGGGCCTGGTTACCCGTTACGGATTGATCGAGATCGACGACAGCCGCAATCGCATTCTGACCGCGGCGGTTGTCTTCTGGTTGTTCGCCCTCGGCTGGGCCGCCGCCCGGGCGCAGACCGTGTGGCATCGAGTGGGAGTCACCGCGGCAATCGTGCTATCGATTCCCGGGTTCTTCTTCGGCGACATCCAGCGAGAAGTCATCGTGATTGTCGGACTTTGCCTGCTGGTGTGGCTCACATCCGTCCCATGTCCCGCAGTTGTGGGCCGGGTTGCGGGGGTGTTGGCAAGCGCGTCACTCTACATCTACCTGACCCATTTTCAGGTCTATCTACCGCTGCGCGACGACCATCCCTGGACAGCATTCGCCCTGTCGATCGTCGTGGGGGTTGTCTACTGGCAGGCCGCGACCTTCGTGCTCGCCCGTCTACCGTGGAGCGGGACAGGGCCGGGCATTAGGTTTGCCAATCCTCTAAGTACCATGGCGGCGGGGACGACCGGAGGTGGTCCGGTAAATGCGAAGGACGGACGATGAGCAAGCGGATCGAACTGATGGCGGGCCTCGCACTGGCGACCGCGGCACTGTTGACGGTGTCGGGGTGTTCGAGCGCTGAGTCCGACCCGGGCGGGGACAACCGGATCACCGTCTACAACGCCCAACACGAGTCGCTGACGAAAGAATGGGCCGACGCGTTCACCTCGGAGACCGGCATCGAGGTCGACCTGCGCCAAGGGAGCGATACCGAACTCGGCAACCAACTCGTAGCGGAGGGTGACCGATCGCCAGCGGATGTGTTCCTCACGGAGAACTCTCCGGCGATGACGCTCGTCGAGAACGCGGGTCTGTTCACCGACGTCGACCAGGCCGTGCTGGCCCAGGTTCCGAGCCAATACCGCCCGTCGAACGGCAAGTGGACGGGTATCGCCGCCCGCTCGACCGTGTTCGCCTACAACACGGACATGCTGACCCCCGATCAGCTCCCGGCCTCACTCCTGGACCTGCAGGACCCCGCCTGGAAGGACCGCTGGGCAGCATCGCCGTCGGGAGCCGATTTCCAAGCCATCGTCAGTGCGCTGCTCGAGTTGAAAGGCGAGGACGCTACACGCACCTGGTTGGAGGGGATGAAGAACAACGTCCGCGCCTACAACGGTAACGGCACGGTGATGAAAGCCGTCAACGCCGGAGAAATCCCGGGCGGCGTGATCTACCACTACTACTGGTTCGGCGATCAGGCCAAGACCGGAGAGAACAGCAGTAACGTCGCCCTGCACTACTTCAAGAACGAAGACCCCGGCGCATTTGTCAGCGTCTCCGGCGGCGGCGTCCTGCAGTCCAGCGCGAAACAGGATGCAGCGCAGCAGTTCCTGGCGTTCGTCACCGGACCGAAGGGTCAGGAAGTTCTGCGGGACGGGATGTCGTTCGAGTACTCGGTGGGCAGCGAAGTGGCGGCCAACGCGGATCTGGTCCCCTTGACCGAACTGCAGGCCCCGCAGGTGGACCCGGCGAAGCTCAACAGCCCGAAGGTCACCGAGCTCATGACCGAAGCCGGTTTGCTCTGATTCCAACGACGAACGGTCGAGAACAACGGGGGCCGGCCCACACGCTGCGGTGCCCAGCAGGCCGGTCGCGTATGCCCTTGCCTCTGGCTGTCACCGCAGTGATTGTCGTGGCGATCTCGCTCATCCCGCTCGGGTACGTGATCGTGGAGAGCGTGGACACCGGCTGGGCCACCGCGTCGGCGCTGCTGTTCCGATCGCGGGTCCGCGAATTGTTGGCCAACACCGTGATGTTGGTAGTGATCACGGTGCCCATCTGTGTCGCAATCGGCGTCGCGGCTGCTTGGTTGGTCGAGCGCACACGAGTATTCGGAGCGAAGGTGTGGGCGGTATTGCTTGCCGCGCCGCTGGCTGTCCCGGCGTTCGTGAACGGCTACTCGTGGGTGACGGCGATCCCTTCCCTCGGCGGGCTGCGCGGCGGCGTTCTGATCGCAACGCTCTCGTATTTTCCTCTCGTCTACATTCCCGTGGCCGCGACGCTACGCAGGCTCGACCCCGCGGTCGAGGAATCGGCGCGAGGACTCGGAATCGGACCGTGGGCAGTGTTCTTTCGCGTCGTGGTGCCGCAGCTGCGGCTGGCAATCGCCGGCGGCGCGCTTCTGGTCGCGTTGCACCTACTCGCCGAATACGGTGCCTTCGTCTTCATCCGCTTCGACACATTCACTACAGCGATTTTCGAGCAGTATCAATCGACGTTCAACGGAGCGGCGGCGACCATGCTCGCCGGGGTGCTGGTATTGCTGTGCCTCACATTGTTGGTGATCGAAGCGGTTGTGCGTGGCAGTGCCAGGTATGCCCGCATCGGCTCGGGTGCAGCCCGCCCGGCCGTGCCTGCAGAACTCGGTTGGCAGTATTCGCCGATCGCGCTCGTCTTCCTGGGGATGTTGATCGCACTGTCTCTCGGAGTCCCGATCGCCAGTGTTCTGCGGTGGCTTGTCGTCGGCGGCAGCGCGGTGTGGGAGTGGGACGAAATCTCGTCCGCGCTGCTGCAGACGCTCGGGTTCGGAATTGCCGGTGCGGTCATGACGTGTGCACTCGCGTTCCCGGTCGCGTGGATCTCGATTCGCCACCGCGGACGGTTCAGCCGTGTCCTCGAGGGCGGTACCTACATCTCGAGTTCGTTGCCCGGCATCGTGGTTGCGTTGGCGTTCGTCACCGTCGCCATTCGGTACGCAAATCCGCTGTATCAAACAGTTGTCGTCGTGATCGCGGCCTACGCATTGCTCTTCCTGCCACGCGCATTGGTCAACCTGCGGGCGGGGCTCGCGCAGGCGCCCGTCGGGTTGGACGAGGCGGCTCGGTCGCTGGGTCTGTCACCGCTGTCGAGTTTCTTTCGGGTGACTCTCAGATTGGCTGCGCCGGCCACCGCAGCGGGCGGTGCGTTGGTGTTCTTGGGGATCGTGAACGAGTTGACCGCGACATTGCTGCTGGCACCGACCGGAACCCGCACTCTGTCGATGCAGTTCTGGTCGCTGAGCAGCGAGATCGACTACTCGGGGGCTGCTCCGTACGCGTTGATCATGATCGTGCTGTCTCTGCCCATGACCTACGTTCTCTTCTCCCAGTCGAAAAAGGCGGCAGGACTATGACATACGCGGTGGAGGTGGATGGGCTGGACAAGTCGTTCGGTCCTGTGACGGTGCTACGTCGTGTTGAGTTCGCTGTCGATGCCGGGTCGACCACAGCCATCGTCGGACCGTCCGGTTGCGGTAAGACGACGCTGCTGCGTCTGATCGCGGGTTTCGACAAACCCGACGCAGGCACTGTCGCACTGACCGGGAAGGTCGTCGCGGGATCCGGCTGGACGCCTGCGCACCGAAGGTCGGTGGGGTACGTCGCCCAGGACGGGGCACTGTTCCCACACGCCACGGTCGGCGCGAACATCGGGTTCGGCCTGCCACGCCGTGCCCGCACCGTCTCGAAGATCACCGAACTGCTCGAGATGGTGTCGCTGGATTCGTCCTACGCCTCACGTCGACCCGACCAGCTCTCCGGCGGCCAGCAGCAACGGGTCGCGCTCGCGCGGGCGCTGGCGCGTGAACCTGAATTGATGCTGCTCGACGAACCGTTCTCGGCACTCGATGCCGGCTTGCGGGCGAACACTCGACGGATCGTCGCCGACGTCCTCGCCAAGGCTGGGATCACCACCATCCTCGTCACCCACGATCAACCCGAGGCCCTGTCGTTCGCCGACCGGGTTGCGGTGATGAGCTCGGGCAGGCTCGCACAGATCGGTACACCTCGTGAAATCTATTCCCGCCCTGTGGACGTCACCACCGCGGAATTCATCGGTGACGCCGTGATCTTGACGGCCCACATCGAGAACGGCCGTGCCCGCTGCGCCCTCGGCGACGTCGCCGTCGCCCCTTCCCCGAACGCCATCGAAGGTGCAGCCCGAATCATGTTGCGGCCGGAGCAAATCGAGGTGACCACCGACGGCGCGGGTGCATCGGGGGCCGTCGTCGACGTGGAGTACTTCGGGTCGGAGATGCTGCTCGGGATCCGCCTCGACACCGCGGACACCGCTATGGCCCAGCGGGTCACCGTGCGCCGCTTCGGCGCCACGGCTCTGACGCCCGGCGACAGGGTCGCCATCCGCGTCATCGGCGACGCCGTAGTGTACGACCTGTGAGAGAGCTACTCAGTGTGAGGCAGCCTCTCGCGTCCTGCTCGATCATGCGATCGATGCCGAACAATGTGCGTAGTTAGTGGGCAGACTTGCACCATCCAGACTGAGGCAACGCCCCGGAGGCAATCACGTCTCGACCCCAAGCATGGAACGGGCCGGCCGGCATCGACTGTCACCGCCGTCTACGATCCGCACGCGGGTTGATGTCTTGAAGGTGGTGGGCGGCTTCGTCGTCATCCAAACTGGGGGCATCGATTGCGTTGCTTGCAAATCTGGTGGCCCGCACTAAGTCTTCTTTCTTTCGAGGACGGACTCCCCCTGAGCGGCGGAAGAACCCACTGATTCCGATTTCCCACGCACACCACCACCATCGCGAGCGGTAATCGGTCCTGGAACACAGAGGCAAGCAGGAGACGTTCACCCGCGCACAATCAGACGACGGTTAGATGGATCAGTGCAATGCTGAGTGCGACGACGATTCCCGCGATGAACCGGGCTGCATATCGAGTGATCCGGTAATTTGACATCGCTGCCCATCAACATGCGGTCAGAGGTGAACCGCACCAACGGAATCAGCGCGATCGGAATACCGAAGGACAACACGACCTGCGAGACGACGAGAGCGCGACTGGGGTCAACCCCAGCGGCGAGGATCGCCAGTGCCGGAACCAGCCGCCGCACACGATCGGGATGCGCTTGCGTGGACGGTGCACGCCTGCTTTTCGTGTGTGTCGCTGCAGGAGCGATCGTGACCATCGACGCACTGACCAGTCTCGACATCCCCTTCGTGTTGGTACTTCTCACCGCGCTTGCCGCTGTCGGCACTGACCCTCAGGAAACGTCGCCGAACCATCAACGCAGACATCGATGCAGTGGATCGGAAGCGCACCGCGAGACGAGGTCCAGCGACACGACCACCCCGTACCAAGAGACCGTGAAGCCCGCGTGCGAACTTTCGACACAGACCCGGTCGTCGTTCGGTGCAATGTTCGCTGACTCACTCACAACAGGGGTCGCTCCTGCGGGGTGACACCTGGGATCGTCGCGCGCTGAAGACTATTGCTCGCACTCCGGCATTTCCGCATCTAAGAACTCGAGAAGTTCCCTGAGCAGTCGGTCTGCGCGGTTTTCGACATCGGCAAGAACCGAATCGACGTCGTCGAGGAGCGCGTGGGAGTGCCTTCGTGCGAGTGTGCCGCGTTCGTAGTAACCAGGGTCGAGCGAGACCGCCGATGCAGGCTCGAGCGTAAAGACACGCTTTGGGTTCGTCTCTCGGACGGGGGGCGGTATGTGCGTGGGAGCGCGTCCCCCGAGGTGTGCTCGAACGATATCGGCTATTCCCCGGGAGGTGAGAGGGGTTGCGACCAGCGGGGTATGGCCCCACCGGTCGATCGTGGTCAACAACGGCCGTTCGCTGCCTGGGTCGAGATGAGTAACGGAGTCGGCGAGTTCGGTTCCGTCGACGTGCTCGATGGCGTCGGCGAGCATGCGTGTGCTGGGGTGCCGCTCGCCGTGGGCCAGGACCTCGTACCAGCGCCTGTACACCTTTCTCGGTGATGCGCCCGCCCTCACGAGCTCCAACGAAGTGACGGCATGTACACCGGTGCCCGTTTCGATTGTGAGGGCATCGAATTCGGGTTCGACGGCGACATCTCTTATTCGCAGTGCCGCGATCTCGGTGTATGGCAGCCCGGCCGCGGCAAGAGTGAGGACCAGTGCATCTCGGCGAGCGAACAACGCCGCCGGCCACCCTGTTCCGGGGAGGCGCGTGACGATGCCGCCGATCCGAGTTGCGGTGTCGCGCAAACGCGCTGCACGCAGCGCGTCCAGAGCCGCTCGCACGCTCTGACCGCGACCCGGCGGGGGCAGGGCGCGGTCTCGATGAACAGCGTCGATGACGGCGATGCGACGACGTTGCGTTGCCGGCGCGGCAGGGTTGGCTCGGAGGAACCGAACGAACAACTCCGGTGAGACCGGCAACGCCGACTGATCATGAGCGGTGCACCAGTCCGCGAACAGCGACCACGTGTGTCGACCCCGTTCCGGGACAGTGTCGTTCGATACTGGAGTTGTTCGGACAAGGTCGGTGTTGTCGCCGCTCGTCGAGGTGTCGGTGCCGTGCATGAGGGTCACAAGCCGAGATCGTTCACGGCGTTGCCGACCAGAGGCGCGTTCTCGCGGGCATAGATTTCGACCATTCCCGGGCTTCTGTGTCCGGTCTGTCGCATGATCGCGTGTGCGTCGGCACCGTTACGGAACGCTTGAGTGACGAATCCGGCACGCAGTGAATGTCCGCCCAGCTGGGCGAGAAGGTCTGCGTCGTAGCCGGCGCGGCCGGCGCGGCGGCGGATCGCGGCGTGCACTGCCGCACCCGACAGTGCGGTCTGGGATAGGTTGCCGTTCTTGCGGATCGACCGGAACAGCGCCGACCGCGTGTCAGCGGTGGGCAGGGTGCTGTGGCAGAGATGGGAGTCGAACTTCGCTGCGCGGGAAAGCAAACGAATGATCGCGGTTCTGCCACCGGTATCGAATGCAGCAACGATCTGCAGCCAGCGAACCCACGCGCAGACCGGGCATGATTCGTGCCGGTCGGTGAACGGCAGCGCCTTCACCGTTCCGGTTCCGTCCTGGTCGGTCTTCGAGTGCCGCAGGCGGACATGCGCACCGTCGAGGCGATCGCGGCGCACATCACGACATTCGAGGTCCACGAGTTCGCTGCGCCGAAATGCCCCGGAGTACCCCATCAGCAGTAGTGCGGTGTCGCGGCGTTCGAGCACTTCACTGGCCCAGCCGGTGACACCGGCACGTGCTACGTCAACGATGGCAGTGATATCGGACGTCAGGAGTGGGGCGCGGGGATTGCGGGGGCGCTCCCCCGCGGCGGCGTAGTCTCGGCGGATACCGGCGAGGGTGGCGCGCACCATCTCGTGGCCACACGGGGTGTCGTGGCCGAGCCCGCGGTGACGGTCGGTGATCGCAGCGACCCATTTGCCGAAGGTCGACGGTGCATACGCCCGGACTCCGTCGACGGTCAGCGAGTCCGCCGCGTCAACGAGATACGCAGCCACGGTCGCAGGGTGCGCCGGCAACGAGATGTGCCCGGCGGCAGTGCACCAGGTCTCGAATCGCCGCCACGCCGAATCGTAGGCGCGGCGGGTTGCGGCAGACCGCGCCGACGCCATCGACCGTTCGATACGCGCAGCCACCTCGGCCGACAGGTCCGGAAACACCACCGCACCACTCACCAGGGCAACTGAATCTGCGTCCAGGACCTCACCGAGCTGCCGTTCTGCCATGGCAAGAACTGTAGTGCGCACCTCCGACAGGCTTTTTGATTTCAAAACACGCTCACCTGGTGTTTCGCCGGGGATGGTGCGGGAAAATGGGCGTACGACGGCCTGCAGTACCACTTCTCGGTGCTCTGAGCGTCGGTTGAGGAGCAGAAGTTTGCTCCGTACACGGCCGCACCGGTCTGTTCGAATTGCTCGACAGTTGAGTATCCCTGGGACGGGTCGCAAGCGTAGCCGTCGAGGACTTGTCCGGCCACGAGATCAGGTCGTTCCACTGAGCAGTAGCTCTTTGGACGGGAAACCCGTCGAATCTCCTTCACTTTGACACCTACACCGGCAGCTCGTGGCGGGGTCGCAGCCCTACGAGGACCTAGTCGGGGCGTGACACCCGAATAGTTCTCGAGTACGCGGCTCGGAATTATCGGGAACTTCCGGGACCGCTGGCCCGACTACTGCACGAGTAGGACCGGCTGAGCGCCCAGTGCAGCCCGAGGAGAAGGAACCGAAACACGCAGATGTCCACCAGTGAAATCGATCGACCGCCTGCGCCCGGTGACACCCCGCCTTCGGTGACGAAGATCCCGTTGTGGCCACAGATCAGGCCGTTCGTGCTGCGGTTGCACTTTTATGCCGGCATCCTGGTCGGACCGTTTCTGCTGATCGCGGCCGTGACCGGCCTGCTGTACACCATCAGGATCAACCGGATCCGGTCCGCGTCGTCGAGTGCGGCGAGCGGACGAACCGACTCCCGAAGGTGCCCCAAATCCTCGCTGGACGACTCGGTGGGTTCGTCGCTGCTTCCTGTCGATGCGGTCATCGCCTCACCATTCCTCGATGTCGCTGAAGACAGGCGTTGCGGTGCCGCCGTCCGCTCGAGGCTCCACCGGCGGGTGGATCGCCGGGATCGGTGCAGACGCGGCGCCGGTGAGATGCGTGCGGCGGGCACGGTTGCGCCGGGCTTTGCGGGTGGCTTTCTGCGAGC
The DNA here is from genome assembly GCF_001894785.1 of Rhodococcoides fascians NBRC 12155 = LMG 3623. Classification (GTDB taxonomy): domain Bacteria; phylum Actinomycetota; class Actinomycetes; order Mycobacteriales; family Mycobacteriaceae; genus Rhodococcoides; species Rhodococcoides fascians. The sequence goes on along the minus strand of NZ_BCWW01000012.1, from coordinate 74,603 downwards.
GGTCGGTGACCTCGCGCATCTGCTCGATCATCGAAAACAGTGCGCTCTCATCGACGTTCGACCGACCTTGTTCGCGGAGACGAGTGATAGCAACTCTGTGCTCCCACAATGTCACCGCGGGATGTGACATCGTCCGGTACGGCACCTCGACATAGCCGGCACCGTCTGGTTCGAGGACCCAGATTCTGCTCAAATCGCGTGGGTCACGTCGTATCACGAACCGTCCCAAGTCCTCTCGCCGCGCAACCCACGGTTTGAGCGCGTTCGAGAAGTAGTGCACGTGATCGAGGACGAAGCCCGTGCGCGTCAGACGTCGCCGGATGACGGGAAGAAAGTCCACCAGGAACGCGGTTTCGCGGAGCACAACACGAGGGGCATGACCAGCTGCGGCAACCGCGCCGGCCCACACGGCGGCCGGAGTGTTCCCGATCCCTGTGTGAACACTCGCGTGATACGAGGCTATGGCCAGGACCAGCCAGCGCTCCAACTCACGCAATGTCAACGCCGCATGCTTGTCCGAGTCGTACCTTCCTCGGTCCGCGGGGCTCGAGAAGGTGGTCCCAGGCAGCTCGTGCACCGCTGTCATCGCCGTTCCGATGATGCGTTCGACGATCCCGCCGTAGTGCGGTCGGCCCGGAGGACGGTATTCGAGTGTGATGGCGTGCTGGGCGCATCCGCGGCGCAGCGCTTCGCTTTTGAACTCTGAGGCGTTGTCGAGATACAACTGTTTCGGCTTCCCTGCCATCGGCCACTGCACCTGCTCCGCGAGCTCGCATGCCTCCAGCCATGTCTGCTTCTCGCAGCACACGCGGCCCAGGCACAACCCGACCGATATCGACGACGGCGGCTCCAAAGTGACGACGAACCCGAGTACGGAACGGCTGAGGACATCGATGGCGATCGTCAGGTAGGGGCGGCCGATCGGTTGACGCTCGTACTCGTCGACGACCATCAGATCGACGACGGTGTGGTCGATCTGGACCTGATCGAGAATCCCCGCAACTGTCGGTGGACTGTCGCCGGCGGACTGACGTGGGCGGGCGGCATCGGGTCCTCCGCGTGACCTGGCCACCGATGCCGGATGGAGCGCGGCGATTCGTGCGGTGACGGTGTTTCTGGCCGGCACTGGCAGACCCGCGCGGTGACACGCCAACGCGATACGTCGATGCAGCGCAGCGACACTCAGCTTCTGGCGGTGAAGAAAATATCGGGTGAGATGATCGCCGATCACCTCTTCGACCTCAGCCGCTACTCGGCTGCGGCCACGCCCACCCGGCGAGACCTTCGTCAGAAGATCGGTGACCGTACCTGTCCCGTCCCTGAGTTTGCCAAGCAACGCATAGACCCGACGCCGCGACAACCCCAGTCGTTCGGCCGCATCATCGACCGCTGCCAAACGCACCGGATGCATCTCCAGCAAGGGAGCCAAGACAGCGAATCGGGTCTCTGCCTGCGCCCACCGCTCCCCCGACGCCGTCAGCACACCGGTCTCCACGACGTCGAGCTTGCCCGGGTCCACCACAAGCCTCCCCTGTCACCGAGAGCCGAACGCGATCGTGCAGCGCACTTCTGACATCAGAATGTCAGAAGACCACTGCACTCACCCACAAATCGCCAGCAAAAAGTGCCGCCGTCTTCTGAAACTGACACGATTCGGCCGCGGGGTGTCTCGATAGACGATCGTCAAAAAGGACGCCGAGCCTCGGTGGGGGTGCCTGAAATCTCGGTCCCGCCTTAGGTCTGCCATCGCGCACATGTACGTGACTGAATACTTATGGGTCACAAAAAGGGCTGTGCTAGCAACGCTAGCTAGCACAGCAAGCGGGGATCCTCATTCAACGGTCTAGATGCCCCGCTTGTCGAGGTACTCACAGAGCGCTGCGTCGGTCAAGGAAGCAATACTGATTGATCGGTCCCCTGTCTCGTACCGCAGCCTGTCGACGGCTCTGTTCAAACGAAGCTTGGTAGAACTCCGTATCCGCACATTGTGCTGCTCAGTAAATTTTTCTCCGCCTGGTCCTGCCGCCGGCCGCGCATTGTGCTGAGCCAACGGTTCGTTCGTTGCCGGAAGAGTGGGCTCGTTTGTCGGCCTGATACCGCCAGCACTGGTCGGAACGTCGACGCTCGGCGACCCGGTTGATTCTTGCTGTGCTTCGAGCCCAACGCGCCGGGGTGAAGCGGTCGGTCGCGAAGGGAGGTCTGCAGCCGGATGGCGGCGGATGGCGGGTTCGCGTTGTGCGTTCATGCGGCAGGCTCTCCTAGGAGGTCGATAGACAGTTCTTTCAGCAGGGCGTCGTAGGCGACTTGCAGGTCTATCGCCCGGCCTCCCTTGTAAGAATGGATGGGAGTGTGGCTGCTATGAGCGTCTTGGCGCGCCGCCAGCTCCGGGATCCCCGCTCTTGCAACCAATTCGCCGTATGCAGCACGCAACTCGTCCTCGCGATACTGATGCTCCGAGGTCCTTCGTTTCTTAGACAAGACGATCTTCTCGAGCTCGAGACGAGGGTTCGCACGCCGCTTGACGTTGGTGATGGTTTCCTCAACCTTGGTAATCGCTCGCACGCTGTCGATGGTGGGTTCGGTGACCGCGATGACTGAGTCGCAGGCGCAGAGGACCGCGAAAAGTAACTTTCCAAGCGACGGCGGGCAGTCGATGAAAACTGCACTGTAAGGCGACAGATCGACACCCTCAAGCGCGATATCCAACCGAAAGATCAAGTCGTTTGCACCGTCAGCCTCAAGATTGGCGAGGCTCTGAGTCGCCGCGATCAGGTCGACCCGATCCCATTCGGTTGCTACTACCGCATCCGCTGCTGCACCCTCGCCAGTGACCGACATCAGGTCGAAGGTAGTTCGCATGTCGTCATCAACGTCGACTCCCAGACCGGTCGTCGCGTTGGCCTGAGGATCCATATCGATGACGAGGACGTGTTTGCCCTTGTCTGCCAATGCACTCGCCAATCCGAGTGTTGTCGCTGTCTTCCCAACCCCACCCTTCTGGTTGCATATCGCGAACTTCCTGGGTTGCTTCGACGACGTCGACATTGGGATTCGCGTTCCTTTCTCTGTTTGAGGATCAAGGCCAACGAACTTTTCTCCGAGGAAAACTGCGTTGGCTCGCACCCTGGACGTATGCCCTGCAAGCCTTCTGGCTCGCTACGCTATAGCCAATTGCTTCGTGTGCTGCGTTAACACGCGGAGCGAACCTTGCGACGAGTGCTTTGCTCGCTTGCGTAGCTCGCTTCGCCCGTCTCGCACTGCTTGCACGCCGCGCTGCAGCGCCTTGCGTATCTAGCCAAGCGCATTTAGTTACGCAAGATTACCGTGCTAGACAAGCAACTCTCACTTGCCTCGCTAGCACCGCGTGTGTAGCAATCGCATCTAGTGCATCACGCCTATCTAGCGTTGTTTTGCTAGCTATGCCAGCTACGTTAGCCTACGTTCCGACGCTCCGCTCGCTTTGCATTCTTTGCTAGCTACGCTAGCTATCATTGCACCCATACCTCTTCAATTACTGCTCAACAGAACGCGAACGGAGCGAACCCGGTTAACTGCCCGTCTGCGCGCAGGCGAATCTCGCGTGCAACGGCCCTCAGCAGGATAAATAGCAATGCTAGATGGCCTAGCACTCGCGTATGCCGAAGCCCAAGAGTGTCTGTACAGGGCTGGCGTTGCAGAGCCTTGCAACACCTTGCTCCACAATGCGTCAGTTCAATCCGCCGGACCCACGGTTCGGCGGATTGAACTGAGAGGCGATAAAACTGCGACGGACTGCGCCAGGCAGCAACATCGCAAACCGAACAATCGCGAGCTGTGATCACGTACGGACTGGGCGCTTTGTTCAACCCAGGCGAAATCATGCCCGGCGTCAGAACCTCTAGCGTTGCTAGCATAGATAGCTATCATCACTAGCGTTGGCATCCATCACAACAGGTTGGACGGTCGTCTCACAAGATGGTGACCTATGGGGTGTCGCGCGACTCGTCGGCTGCAACCGACTCAGCCTGCGGCGAGTTCAGTGTCGAGGATGGGGACTTGACGGTTGGCTGCGTCCACAAGCGCCGCCGCCACCATTCTCAAGGTGGGCAACGTGCGTCTTACCGACACCCAAAACACAGCGCCGCACCGCGAGGCTGTTCCCTGTCTAAGTCGCAGGAACGGTCGGAACCACGACTGCGCCCGAACTCAACCAATGATTCGGTGGAATACCGCAGTAACGGCGGGCCCCACGGCCACGAGGGAATCCCACAGTTCGAAGCCCCAAAAAGCAGACGCGAAACGGACGATCGTTGTAACTACCGGGGGGAGCAACGACCGCCAAGATCGCCTGGTGCAGCCCCGGGCCGGATCAAACTGGGGTCTATTACGGCGGCTCTTTCAAGTTGATTAGCAGGGACATTCATCCCGCCTTCGTTGTCACCCATAGTTCAATGGATCTGACCCACGTAAATTGCATTTTCCGCACCATGCGAGCCAAAACGCCCGGTCAGCACAGTTTTGCTACGCATGGATGTCGGTGACCTGGGCTAGGCTCTCTAAATGGACTTCCGACCGGGCCGCACACCTGCGGTGAGCCCATCGGCGGGCTCTACGGGGCTCGTATCCACCGCTGTGGAGCCCGAGATTCCGCTGGCGGTGGCCAAGCGGATCGCCAAAGCGGTCGAATAGTCCCGTTCCGAGGGGACCCGTCGCACCTATGCCGCAGGGTGGCGACGCTTCGTCGGCTGGTGTGAGAGGGAAGGACATGTTGCGTTGCCGGCGCACCCGGTGACCGTCGCCGCGTATCTGGTCGATGCCGCGGACACCCGCACGGAATCGGGGGAGCGGGCCTACGCCGTCGCCACCTTCGGTACTTGGATCGCGGCGATCAATCATCAGCACCGCACCACGGGACATCTGTCTCCGTCGGCACACGAGCTCGTCACCGCGACATTATCCGGGATCCGCCGCGAGTATGCCGCGGCGGGGGATCGGCCGCGCACACCGCGGGACCCGCTACTGGTCGACGACATCAAGGTCTTCGTCTCGACGGCGCGGAAGCGATGCCGGGGGTGGGCCGACGCGGTACTCGAACGACGCGATTCGGCAATCCTCCTGCTCGGGTTCGCCGGCGCGTACCGCCGCAGCGAACTCTCGGAGCTCTTGTGCGGCGACGTGACCGTGCACCGGCACGACGGCCTACACGTGCGGCTACGGAAATCGAAGACCGACCAAGAGGGCAGGGGAGCGATGAAAGCCTTGCCGTACACCGAGTCTCACGAGACATGCCCGCCCTGCGCCTACGTCCGCTGGGCACAGGTCGTGGCCGCGTTCGATGCTGGTGGCCGCCCGTCCGTGATCCGACTGCTCCGTAAGCAGGAGCCATTCGCCGAGCACGTGTGCCGTGGGGGAGTGCCCCGCACCGCAGCCCGCGCCCCGCTACTTCGTGCCGTCGCCAAGAACGGCAACCTTGGCTCCACATCGCTGTCCGGTGCCGCGATCCACCAGACCATCCGCCGCCGCGCCGAACACGCCGGCTACGACCCCACCGCGCTCGCCAAACTCGGCGGCCACTCGCTCCGCGCCGGCTTCGTCACCCAAGGCACCCGCAACGGCGCCGACGGATCCGCCATCGCACGCCAAACCGGCCACGCCAGCCTCGACTCCGTCGAGGTATACCGCCGCGAACACGCACCACTGGTGGGAAACGCTGTGAACCAGATCGGACTGTAGCGAGTCAACTGAGCGGAATTGTGTTCGATGCAACTGTGCGACAGCGAGTACGGAATTCGTGACCTTCACGTGAACGCTAAATCCAGCGTAGCGTTTTCGGGCTTCGCGCCAACGTCGGCCTGCGTATATGCATCGCACACTGGACGAGGTTCAACGTCGTTGTGTTTGATGCAACGCGTGGGTGGGGGCTAAAGCCCCAGGTGCGGCGCATCTGGTCTCGGTTCCTGAGCGGCGAGGGGGACGATCAGACCGCGATTATCGCCGGTGCGCCGAATTGCGGGCAACCAGAAGCACTGGTTTATCGTGCCGAATACCGCACCTTCGAATTTCGTCACTCCGCCAGTCATATCCGCGGGCAAGGTAGTGAGAGTGTTCTCTGTTTGAGAGGGGCCGCCGATGATGAAGGTAACGGTTGGGAACCCTGCATGTCACTCGTCTTACCGTGCCGTTCGAATGCACGGTTCGGTCAGAAACCGGGTTTCGGACGTCGGTCATCAACGTCGTAACTACTGTCTACGGCGACCGTTGACTCAGGACGCAGCTCTCGGCGGCGGTCTCCGGCGCTGAGGGGGGCGCCGGCTGGTGCCTCGTGGCTTTGACCATCTCGGCGCGTGGGTGGTCTGCGCACGGGAGGCCCGATTCGATGTCTCGGACGAGGAACATGGGCCGGTGCGGTGAGAGTTGCAGCGCGTTCGCGCGCTGACATTCCGCCCCAGACTCCGTATGGCTCTGCGTTGTTCAACGCGTGGCTTCGGCAGTCGTTGAGAACTGGGCACCGAGCGCACACCTGTTTGGCGGTCTCCTCCGCTCGTCGGAGTTCGCTTCCGCGTGTACCGCGGGCCGGGAAGAAGGTCGATACGGCAAATCCTCGGCAGTGGGCATGCAGTTGCCAGTCCCAATTGGATGTAAGTGGGGCCGGGAGGATTCCGGTAGGGAAATAGATTCTCATGGTTCCTCGGTGCGGGTGGTTCGGCGACGGTGGATGTCAGTCGTTGTGGCCGATTCGGTGGACGCGGATCATGGTGGTGGTACCGGTCAGATCGTGGGGTCCGCCGGCCACGATGACGACGAGGTCACCGCGTCGATAACGGTCCATGCTCAACAGCGCCCGGTCGACTTGCTCGATCATGAGGTCGGTGGATTCGGTGGGCTCGACGACGAAGGTCTCGGTCCCCCACGTCAGTGCGAGTTCATTGCGTATCTCCGCAACCGGGGTGAACGCGAGCACGGGCAGCGGCGTGTGCAGCCGCGCGAGGCGGCGGACGGTGTTGCCGGAACGCGTGAAGGCAACCAGGGCGCAGGCGCCGAGTCGTTCTGCGATGTCGCGTGCTGCATAGGACACCACACCGGCTCTGGTCTGGGGGAGATGGGTCAACGGGGGCACGTCGGTGGAATGAGTTTCGACCGCATCGAGAATCCGCGCCATCGTGCGTACTGCGTCGACAGGGTATGTGCCGATCGATGTCTCGCCGGAGAGCATTACTGCGTCGGCGCCGTCGAGTACGGCATTCGCGACGTCGGCGGCCTCGGCCCGGGTGGGGCGCGAGTTGTCGATCATCGATTCGAGCATCTGAGTTGCGACGACAACCGGGCGGGCATTCTCACGGGCGATTTGGATTATGCGTTTCTGTATCAGCGGTACGTCCTCGAGAGGCACTTCGACGCCGAGGTCGCCGCGCGCGACCATGATCGCGTCGAAGGCGAGCACGATGGCTTCGATGTCCTCGACTGCCTCCGGTTTCTCGATCTTGGCCATCACCGGGACGCGCCTGCCGACTCGGTCCATGACCGCGTGTACCCGGTCGATGTCGGACGGTGACCGGACGAACGAGAGCGCGACGAGGTCGACGCCCATGCGCAGCGCGAACTCCAGGTCGTTGATGTCTTTGTCCGAGAGAGCGGGAACGGAGACATTCATACCGGGGAGGGATACCCCTTTGTTGTTGCTGATCGGCCCGCCTTCGACGACCCGGCACACCACGTCGTTTCCGTCGATGTCGATGACGACGAGGGTGATCTTGCCGTCGTCGACGAGAAGTCGGTCCCCAGGCGATGCGTCCTGCGCGAGTTGGTTGTAGGTGGTGGATACTCGCTCGTGGGAGCCGTCGCAGTCCTCGACGGTGATGCGAACGATGTCTCCGGCCGCCCAGAGGGCGCCGCCGTCGGTAAATCTGCCGAGCCGGATCTTGGGTCCTTGGAGGTCGGCGAGGACGGCGACGGCACTGCCCAGTTCGTGTGCTGCGCTGCGGACACGGTCGTAGTTCTCTCGATGATCCTGGTGTTCGCCGTGGCTGAAGTTCAGCCGTGCGACGTTCATTCCTGCAACGATCAGGGCTCGGGTTGCGTCGTCGGTCGCGGTAGCAGGCCCCATTGTGCAGACGATTTTTGCGCGGTGGGGGGAGAACATCGGCGCGAGCTCATCGGGCCGGGTGGAGTGGACGTCGGTCAGTGTCATCGGAATCCTTTTGTGTCGCCGTGTTCACCTCAGTCGGGACGCGGGTGTGATCGGCGGTCAGTGTGGCAGTGCGAACCGGGGGAATGCAGTGCGGCCGGCGTAGTGAGCGCTCTTGCCGAGGAGTTGTTCGATGCGCAGAAGTTGGTTGTATTTCGCGACGCGCTCGCTTCTGGCCGGCGCGCCGGTCTTGATCTGACCGCTGCCGACTGCGACAGCGATGTCGGCGATGGTGGTGTCCTCGGTTTCGCCGCTGCGGTGGCTGATCATGGTTTTGTAGCCGGCGCGGTGCGCGAGGTCGATGGCGTCGAGGGTTTCGGTGAGCGTGCCGATCTGATTGAATTTCACCAGCAGAGCGTTGGGGCGCCGAGGTCGATACCATCCTGAATTTGTGTGGGGTTGGTGACGAAGAGGTCGTCGCCGACCAATTGAACAGCGTCACCGATGTCCTCGGTCAGACTGACCCACCCTGTCCAGTCGTTCTCGCTCAGTGGGTCTTCGATGGACACCACGGGATAGTTGCGAATCAGCTCACGGTAGAACCCGATCATGTCGCTGGTGGAGCGGTCCTTGCCTTCGAATCGGTATCCGGCCCCGTCGGTGAAGAACTCCGACGCGGCGACGTCGAGGGCGAGTGCCACGTGGTCGCCGAGGCCGAACCCTGCGGTGTCTACGGCGATGGTGATGAGGTCGAGGGCTTGGCGGGTGTCGGCAACGTCGGGTGCGAATCCGCCTTCGTCGCCCAGTCCGGTCGACAGGCCCTTGTTCTTGAGCACCGACTTGAGGGCGTGGTAGATCTCTGTTCCCCAGCGCAATGCTTCGTCGAACGAATCGGCAGCGAGTGGGACGATCATGAATTCCTGAACGTCGACTCCTGTGTCGGCGTGCGCGCCGCCGTTGACGATGTTCATCAACGGTACGGGTAGGACGTGGGCATTGGACCCGCCGATGTAGCGGTACAGGTCCATACCTACGGCAGCTGCTCCCGCTCGTGCGACTGCCAGCGAGACACCGAGAAGGGAATTCGCTCCGAGACGCGACTTGTCTGCTGTGGCGTCGGTGTCGATCAGGATGCGGTCGATGCGTCGTTGATCGTGGACGTCGCATCCGACGACGGCGGGGGCGAGTTCGGCGCGGACGGCCTCGACCGCTCGGCGCACACCTTTGCCGTTGTACCGGTCCTGTCCGTCGCGGAGTTCTACCGCTTCGTGTTCGCCGGTGGATGCACCAGACGGGACAGCAGCGCGTGCCGAGGTTCCGTCGTCGAGAACGATGTCGACCTCAACGGTGGGATTGCCACGGGAATCGAGGATTTCGCGGGATATGACCTGGCTGATGGTGGGCACGGGGGAGCTCCTCTGGAAGATGTATGCGGCCAGTCCGGATGCGAGGCGGGCGTCGTGTGCCCGCGCGCCGGGCGTCGCCGGACAGCGGGGCGAACGGTCAGCGGTACGCGCGCCCCGCCGCAGCTGGGACCGACGACGCGGTCGGTGTGCGCGGGGTGTCGGCGGCGTTGTCGAGTGCGATGTCGCGTCCGATGCGCACGAGCAGCTGGGCGGTGAGTTCGGGGTCGCGTGAGGTATCGCGGCCGGTGTAGTCGGTGAGGGAGCGGATGTCGCTAAATCCTGCTGTGTGCCAGCGTGATCTGGGGAGTGTATTTCGTCCTGCGGCGACAATGACGGGTACCGGTTGTGCTCGTCGTGCTAGGACGGAGAGCAGTTTGCCGTGTTCGGTTTGCTCGTCGATGCTGCCTTCGCCGGTGACGACCAGATCCGTACCGGCGAGGTGTTGTTCGAAGTCGAGTAGGTCGAGGAAGTACTCCGCTCCCGATGCCATGCGGGCACCGAGTAGCAGTGCTGCGAAGCCAAGTCCTCCTGCGCTGCCCGCTCCTGCGGTGTCGGCGAATTCCCTGGCCTGGGTGTAGCCGCTGCGGGCGAATGCTGCGACCAGAGTGTTCAGGCCTTCGTCGAGGTAGTGCACCGCATCGGGGTCGGCGCCTTTCTGCGGCCCGTAGACCGCCGCGGTGCCGGTCGGCCCGGTCAGGGGGTTGGTGACGTCGCCTGCGATGACGAGGTCAAGCCCGGTCAACGACGCGGCCTGGGAGGTGTCGACGGTGTGGATTTCGGTGAGTCTGCGTCCGCATCCTCGGACTTGGCGTCCCTCGGCGTTACGAAAGATGTAGCCCAGTGCTGAGAGCAGTCCGGTGCCGCCATCGGTGCTGGCGCTGCCGCCGAGCGCCAGCACCAGTCTACGAGGATGGTGTCGAAGGGCGCTCTTGACTGCTTGACCCATTCCGAGGCTGGTGGCCTCGAGTGGCGAGCGGCGACCGAGCGGCAGGGTGCCCAGTCCGCATGTGTTGGCGACTTCGACCACCGCGGTATCACCGCGGTGGGCGATCGTCGCGGTCTGCGGTGTGCCGGTGGCTCCGGCCACGGTGATCGTGTTGGGGGTGAAGCCGGCGGCGATGGCGGCGTCGACGCTGCCGTCACCGCCGTCGGCGAGGGGGAGCGCGGTGGTGTGGGCTCCGCCCGAGGTCAGTCCGATCGACAGGTGCTCGGCGACATCGCCCGCGGTCAGTGATCCCTTGAACTTGTCGGGTGCGACAAGAACCCTCATGGTCGGCCTTTCTCGGTGTTGGCGAAGCAACGGACGGGTGTGTGCAGATGGCCTGTCAGTGTCGGACCGAGCTCGCGGACGACGCCGGTGCGGGGAGATGCTCATGTCGGCTGCCGGGATCGTCTTTGACGAGGTCGACGTCGCGGTGGTGGTGTTTGTCTGCGGGTTCGTGTTCGAGGATTTCCATGTCGAAGTCGTTCTCTACTTCGCCTTCGGGCGGGGGGAGTATTTCCCCGGCGAAGACGCGGCGGGCGCGGTCGACGTCGAGTTCGCCGTTCCACTTGGCGACGAACAGGGTGGCGACGGCGTTGCCGATGAAGTTCACCAGTGCGCGGCATTCGGACATGAACTTGTCGATGCCGAAGATGAGCATGATGCCGGCGGCCGGGATGGTGCCCAGCGTGCTCAGTGTTGCGGTCAGGGCGATGAATCCGCCGCCTGCGACACCTGCGGCCCCCTTGGAGGTGAGCAGCATGACGCCCATGAGTCCGAGCTGCTGCGCGATCGTGAGGTCGGTGTTGGTGGCCTGGGCGATGTAGAGCGCGGCGAGCGAGAGGTAAATTGCTGCGCCGTCGAGGTTGAAGCTGTAGCCGGTGGGGACGACGAGACCGACGGTGGTCTTCTTGACGCCGGCGTATTCGAGTTTGCGCATCAATCCGGGCAGGGCCGGTTCGGCGGTGGAGGTGCCGAGGATCAGCAGGAGTTCTTCTTTGAAGAAGCCGAGCATGCGGAAGATGTTCAGGCGCAGGTAGGCCATTACCGATCCGAGGACGACCACCACAAAGAGCGCCGAGGTGACGTAGAAGAGCAGGATGAGGCTGCCGAGGCTGGTGAGAGTCGAGACGCCGTACTTGCCGATGGCGAATGCCATGGCGCCGAATGCGCCGAGCGGGGCGAGCTTCATGATGAAGCCCAGGACTTTGAAGATCACTGCGGTGAGGCGTTCGACTGCGTCGCGGATCGGGTCGGCGATCTGTCCGACAGCATTGATGGCGACACCGAAGATGACGGCAAGGAAAATGACCTGCAGGATGTCGCCTTCGACGAAGGGGCCGACGACACTGTCCGGGACGAGGTGAGTGATGAACTCCCACCACTCCTTTTCTTCGCCTGCCTTGATGAAGCTGCTGGCGGAGTCGGTGGTTTCCAGCGATGCTGCGTCGGCGTTGACACCGTCACCGAGCCGGAAGATGTTGATCGCTACCAGGCCGGTCATCATCGCGATGATCGTGCCGACCTGGAAGTAGGTCAGCGCCTTGATGCCGGTGAGGCCGACCTTCTTCAGGTCGGCGACCGAGGCGATGCCGCCGACGATGGTCAGGAACACGATCGGTCCGATAAGCATCTTCATTGCCGTGATGAAGGTGGTGCCGATCGGCTCCATCGCTTCGCCGGTGCTGGGCCAGAGCCATCCGACGCCGATACCGGCGATGATGGCGACGATGACCCAGAAATAGAGCTGTTTATACCAGGGTTTTTTGACCGTGGTCGGTTGGTAACTCGCTGTGCTGCTTGTGGTTCCCATGAGATTCACCTCTGGTGAGAGTTCGCGATAGTCAAGGTTGTGGTCGAGAGTTACCGACCGACTGTGGTGTCGGCCGGCTCGACGGGATCACCTGTCGAGCCGGCCGGGTCTGGCGTGGTGCAGGTCCAATCAGGATCAGGCTGGGGTCAGAGCGTTCTGCAGTGCGTGCACGATGGCTTCGGTGACCTCGTGGGTGTCCGAGGTGCCGCCGATGTCGCGGGTCAATGCTCCGTTGCCGGTGGCGGTTTCGATGGCAGCTTCGACGCGGCGCGCCTCGTCGTGCAGGCCGAAGTGGTCGAGCATGAGTGCTGCGCTGGCGATCGCGCCGATCGGGTTGCTGATGCCCTTGCCTGCGATGTCGGGGGCCGAGCCGTGGACGGGTTCGAACATGCTCGGGAAGCGGCGCTCGGGGTTGAGGTTGGCGCTCGCGGCGATACCGAGGGAGCCTGCGAGGGCGGATCCGAGATCGGAGAGGATGTCGGCGTTGAGGTTCGAGGCCACGACGACCGAGAGGTCCTCGGGGTGCAGGATGAACTTGGCGCTCATGGCGTCGACGAGCACGCTTTCGGTGGTGACGTCCGGGTAGTCGAGGGCGACGCGCTTGAAGACGTCGTCCCACAGCACCATTCCGTACTGCTGTGCGTTGGACTTGGTGACACTGGACACCTTTTTGACGGTGCGGGTACGCGCGAGATCGAACGCGAAGCGCATGATCCGCTCGCAGCCTTTCTCTGTGAACAGGGCGGTTTGTAGTGCAACCTCGTTGCCGGGGCCGCGGCCGCTGAGGTTGCGTCCGCCGAGTCCGGCGTACTCGCCTTCGCTGTTCTCGCGAACGACGACCCAGTCGAGTTCGGTATGGTCGGCTTTGCGGAGCGGGGACTGGACGCCGGGCAGGAACTTCACCGGTCGGACGTTGGCCCACTGGTCGAAGTTCTGGGTGATGTTCAGGCGCAGGCCCCACAGGCTGATGTGGTCGGGGACGTTCTCCCAGCCGACGGCGCCGAAGTAGATCGCGTCGTAGCTCTTGAGGGTTTCGAGTCCGTCGTCGGCCATCATCTTGCCGGTCTCGGCGTGGTACCCGCAGCCCCAGGGGAATTCGTCCCACTGGAAGGCGAACTTGCCGGCGGACTGTTCGGCCAGGACGTCCAGTACGCGCTGGCCCGCCTCGACGACCTCGCGACCGACACCGTCAGCCGGGATCGATGCGATCTTGTAGGTGGTGAGTTCGGTAGCCATGAGTTCCTCCGTAGTAGTGCACATCACATTCTGTCTTGAACCATTAAGCGGTCACAGGCGGGCGTGCGTCCATGACCAAAAGCCGATGCGTCTTATCGGTTTTTCCTAACTGTGAGAGATTCCCGCAGCTAGACTGGCCAGCAGATGAATTTCTGTCAGCCCTACACACCTGCACACCCGGCGCAACCGGAAGGAACGATCCTGTATGGATGCGCGGCACCTGAAGTACTTCCTGGCCGTAGTCGACGAGGGCGGCATCAACCGCGCGGCAGAGGCGTTGCTCATTGCGCAACCATCGCTATCCCAATCGATCGCGACGCTGGAACGGGAGCTGGGTGTTCCGCTTTTTCATCGCATCGGACGCAGGCTGGTACTGAGCGAGGCGGGTGAGACCTTGATCGGCCCAGCGCGAGTGGTGCTGCGTGATCTCGACGACGCCACCGCATCGATCGATGCTCTGAAGGGTCTGCGACGTGGACGCGTGGATCTGATTACGATGCCCTCGCCCGGGATCGAACCGCTGACAACGATTCTGACCCGGTTCAGCGCGTTGTATCCCGCTGTGACGGTGAACGCCGAGGCTGCGTTCACGCCGGAAGAGGTACTGCATGCGGTACGAACCGGGGCATGTGAAGTGGGCATTCTGGGCTCGCCCAGCGAGGTCCGCGCTCCTGAGCTCGAGGTCGTTGCGCTGGAGAGTCAGCCGTTGATTCTCATCTCGAGCGTAGACGCGGTTACACCGGACTCACCGGTCATCGAACGCTCCGAGCTGTCCGGGTTACGGCTGATCGTCTCGCAGCACGGTTCCTTGATGAGAACGCTCGTCGACGATGTTCTTGCGAGCGGCGTCGATGCCACCATCGCCGCCGAGGTAGCGCACCGCACCTCCATCCTTCCTATGGTGCTCAGTGGATTCGGTCAGGCAGTGATGCCATCGTCGTGGGCTCCGACCGCGCGCCAATCAGGAGCCAGAGTGCACCGCATCGTTCCCGGGTCCTATCTGCACGTCGCTGCCGTGTGCCGGACGACCCATCTCACGCCGCCCGCACACAAACTGATGGACGTGGCACGACTGTACGCAGCGGGCCACCCAACATCGTGGGAAATAGATTGACGCACAAGGCTCAAGAGGTTTTGCCGAAAACAATGAGCACTGCTGCGTCGACCTGGAGGTGACACGCCACGGGAGCTTCACCTCGTCCTCGTAAAGCAGGATGCCCGTGTCCTCCTGCTTCACCAGCTTGCCCCCTCCCAGGTCGGCGGCGACGAGACCGAACAGCTGGTCGCTCACCCATCCCCGGATGCGTGACGGCGATTCCAGGGGAATCACGGGGGCCCGCTTCGACATCGACCGCAGCGTGGAAGTTAAGGGTCTCGATCTGCGTGGGTCGCCGGGGGTTTCTTCACCCGACCGAGGCCATCGACATCAAGGTCGTCTTACCAGGCACAAGAGGCCATAGCCGGCAATTTCGGCGTAGGTGTTGGAGTGGCCGAAGAGTAGTCCAGGCGGCACTACAGACCGGCTATCCGACAACCACCGGCAGTCAGCTGAGCCGTCGATCGTCAACGCCTGTTGACGGTGCGGTAACTGTCTCGAAGCGATCTGCGTTGCGATAATCGAAAGATCCCTCTGCGCAGTATGGTCGGGCAATGTCGTTGACTCAGGAGTGGAACCTCCTCGTGACTGCGCTGCGGGACGTGGCACCGGTGACGGCGCGAACGCTCAGGCCATGTGCGTCGACGAGCGCGGTGAAACGGGCCGAGGCAGCGACGGTTCCGTGGCCGGACGGGCTTCGCGAATTCTTCGGCCTTCATGACGGTCAGAACGAGGTCGGCGGCGCGGGACTCGTCGTTCCGGCTGGACGTCTGCTGCAGGTCGCGGAGATACCTCAGCGGCATTCCGACATGGTCGAAGTCATGGCGGATATCGTTGCAACAGAACCAGATATCTACGACGGGACCTACGCCGAGATCGTCGACAACCTGGTCGAGGCGGGCGTCGAGGCAGAAGATCACCTGTTCCTACCGGGGTACGTCCCTATCGCGGCTTGGGATTCGAATCTGATGTATTGCGACACCCGTTCGGGAGAGATGCGGGGGAGTGTGTCGTACCGATCAGACGACGGCGGGCACCTGGGTGTGCCAACCTGGCCGTCTTTGGAAGCATTTGTTTGCGACGTCAGGTCGGCCGTGACCGATCAGATATCGATCGGCTGGTACACAGCAGCGGTCGACAACGGGGTACTGGACTGGGACATTGTCGAATGACGTTGTGGCAGGGCGAGAGCGCCGAGATGGCGGTACGGGTACCAGCGGCCGGCCTTGGAGCGGCCACCCTCCGAAACACCTGGTGTTGCAGTCCACACCCACCGGTGTCGTGCGGTCAGGCGCGTAGTCGGCAGACGGCGGCGTCCAGATGACCATCACTCCGTGTCGTGACGGCTCACCCGCTCGATGGTTGATCGATCAAAGACGCGACTGGTGGGATCTGGTCACCCGCGGCCCGTCGGGGTACGAGCGTTACGCACGGTTGAGATTCATCCCGGATCCGACTTACGACGGTCAGCGCGAAATGGACACCGACTTCGCCAACGACGGACCGCCCGAGATCGCCCAGCTCGGAATCGCTGTCTCCACCCTCGCCCGGTTCACCACAACTCCGGACGACTGCTATTTCCTGATCTGGGAGGGCTACGAAAACCTCGACCACATGCAGGCCGCGACAGTCTCGATCCCGGAGCGGCCCTGCTACCTCTTTCGAGGTACTGCGGAGGACGTGTCGACGTGGAAGGACGCCCGAGACGGCACTGGTGAGCTGCCGATACCTGCGTTTGTGTGGCCAGCCGATCATGCGTGGTGCATCGCCAACGACGTCGACCCCCACTTCGCCACCATCGGTGCCGGCGAGTCCGCTATCGCAGATCTTCTTCGGACCGCACGAATCGATACGACGCCGGACAATCCCACCACGTACCCACCGTTTTACGGATTTTGAAGGCCACGGTCCAAAGGACGCGTTCGAGGCGGTCGCCGATACGGCGCAGTGCCTGCAGCGCAACGGTTTCTAGTGGGCGTTCCGTACCCTCGGGTGGCGGTGTCGAACAGGCACCGCTACCCGAGACGCAAGGAGGCACCTCCATGGCTGGAATCGCTGACAAGCTCGACAAAGCATACGAAGACAAGCCACTCACCGAGCTCGTCGACGCACCCGTCGAAGCACTGCAGGGCGTTAGCCCTGGCGATGCCGAGCATCTCAAGGCCGCATTCAACATCACGACCATCGGCGATCTCGGACGCAACAAGTACTTCCTCTGGGCGCAGTCGATCGCCAAGCTCGCCGAGTAAGACTCGAGTACGGCACACACGATGAAGCCACAAGACTGGCTACGTCCTGTGGCTTCATCGCAAGCCGACATCGATGCCTGTGGCGTACCTGCACCATCGACCGTCGACAGCGATGCCGTCGACGCGCATGCGTGCCACGTTCGCGGCGGGCGACCCTCGGCGACGTCCCTGATCGGTCGGCCTTCAGCCCGGTACCGTCGCACTGTGACACCGAGACAGGTCAGCACGGTGAGCGGTTACCGCTATCAGTGGTCACTGTTCGTCGATTGGTGCGCTGCGGCCGACGTCGAGGCTCTACCTGCGTCGCCGATCACGCTGGCGCAGTTCCTCGATGAGAACCCTGCCGGCGACGCGGTTCAGTTGCGCCGGGTTTCTGCGATCAACCGCGCTCACCTCGATGCCGGCCAACCCGCCCCCGGCGGAGTCACCTCGATTCGGATCGCACTGGACTCGGCACGTAGTGAGCGAACGATCCGGCGTGCTGAGCAGGACCAGATGATGATCGCGGCCGGACTGCCGACCTCCGGATCGACAGCGGCACTGTTCGGTCGCCGTGACGCCGTTCTTCTCATGCTCGCCGGAGCAGGCCTGTCCCACAAAGCTATTGCGAAAGTAGACCGCACCGAGATCACCACCGACGGCGACGCTGTGTGGATCGGCAGCCGCCACCGCATCCGTATCGCCCCCAACGACTCCACCGGTTTCGAACCGGTCACGATATGGGATCGGTGGCACCCGGTCCTGCAGTTCTCCGAGCGCTACCCGTCGACCACGCTGCTGGCAGAACATTTGCAGCGCAACACTTTTCCCGACATGACGGGGCTGCCGCTTCGCAGTGGTCCGGTCGCGGTGCCGATCGACCGGTGGGGCCACCTACCCTTGCCGGTGACGGCGATGACCGCCGCCGAGGTCGGAGCGGTGATCGCCAGGCACCGCACCGGGGCTTCTCCACTGCACACCCCGCGCCGCCTCCTCGCCAGACCCACCGACGGTGGTACCGATCGGCGTGACCCCATCGTTCCGGAGCCAGTGCCCCTGGAGCTCGACTCCGGGTACTACCGCTCGGGTGTCGAGGCACGTCGACGCGCCCACACGGCGTTGGCCGACGTACCGGACATGGTCGACGACGTCGAGGACCGCATCGAGCAACTCCTGCAACGCACCCTGCAGCTCCTCGACCCATCCACCAACGGCGACAGCACCTGATGCGGCGCACTCACGACCCGGCACACCGACACCTTGGTCGTCGTCCAACTCGTCGAGCACAGAGATCGGACACCGCCACGTTGCCGCAACCTGGGCGCAGCACCTAGGTTCAGTGAGCCGCGACAGATGACGTTTGAAGGCTCAGGCGCGGGTTCGAGACCTTCCGGGCCAATCGTCAACATACCTTGACGGTGTGTAGCCGCTCTTCATGCCATCAGCCGACATCGACACAGTAGAGACGTCGCAGCACTTGCCTTTGCGCCCGGCCCTGCTTGTCGACGTGGCGCGCCCGGATCTGCACCGAGTTACCGATCTATCGGTATGTATCTGACTGTATATGAATAGGACTGATACAACTACATACAATCCGATAGTCTATGTGCATGGAGTACGGACTGAACCCCTTCACACCCGGGTCTGGCACCCGACCCCCCGAGCTCGTCGGACGCACCACCGAGCTCGAACGGTTCGACTTGTTGGTCGCCCGCGCGAAACAGCGGCGCTACGACCGTGGGTTGATGCTGCAGGGCCTCCGGGGGGTAGGGAAGACCACGCTCCTGGCGACCATGGCGGATCAAGCTCGCCGCCACGATTGGGTGGTGGTCGAGGTCGAAGCTCAGACCAGTGTGGAAGGTGCCGAGGCCCTGCGGAGGCGTATCGCCAAAGATATTTCTCGCGCTGTACGCCGTCGTCAGTTCGCCGGCCCGGTGGCGGACAAGATCCGGCAGTTGACCGAAGAGTTCTCGATGTCCGCCACCGCGTTCGGTGTCGGAGTCGAGCTCGCTCGCTCCGCCGGTGCCGAGAAACCAAGCCTGGGGGTCGAATTCGAGGACCTCGTCGAAGATCTTACCGAGGAACTCCGCAAGGACGGCACCGCGCTGGGGCTGTTCATCGACGAGATGCAGGAACTCGAGCCGGCGCTCTTGCAGGTGATCCTGGCTACCCAGCACCGTGCGGCTCAGCGTGAGTGGCCGTTCTTCGTGTGCGGTGCCGGCCTGCCGAACCTTGCGCAAGCCTTGGCCGACGCACGGTCCTACGCCGAGCGCCAGTTCGACTACAGGACCATCGGTCCGCTCGCCGACGATCAGGCCCGCGATGCGATCGTCACACCCATCGCCCGGCTGAACCAGGACATCGACGCCGAGGCAGCAGATTACGTCGTCGCGGCGAGCGATGGATACCCGTACTTCCTTCAGGTGTTCGGTCACGAGCTCTGGCAGGCAGCCCAGCAGTCCCCGTTCACCCTCGCCGATGCCGAGGACGCCGTGGACACCGGCCACGCCTCGCTCGATTCCGGCTTCTACAGCTCACGGTGGCTACGGGCCACCGACGCCGAGAAACGCTATCTGGTGGCGATCGCACGCAGCGGAACCGATACTCCGCGGACGGCAGCCCTCGCCGAGGCCCTCGGGTCGAATCCGCAATCGATGGCACCGCACCGTGACTCCTGTATACGCAAAGGACTCATCTGGTCGCCGGCCCGCGGCCTGGTTGCGTTCACCGTCCCCGGGATGGCGGACTTCATCCGCCGCCAACCCAACGCACCGATTATCTGACCTCGACACCCAAGGACGTCGACTGGGCTGACATCGAGCACGTCGATCGCTCACGCCGCCCTGCATCCACACAGCGCCAGTGCACCAAGAGTCCAGTTCGGTCCGGCGTTGCAGCCTCCAGCCGCGCTGGAGGAGGGCCAGAGCGAGTAAAGCGAACAAGGCCGGTGCTCGGTGTCACCCTGAACTCGTGGCCGATACACGGTGCGTTAGAACGGGTCCGGTGGGCCGGTGTTCATCACGGCCAGGATGTAGTCGTGGTCGGGTGAATCGGCCGGGTGATCGTCGGCGACCGCGAACACCGACCGATCGGGCTCCGGCGGGGTGCGTGCTTCCTCCCGGGCTGCGAGCCATTCTCGCCAGACGATGCGTTCGGCGCGGTGGCGCACGATGCGGGCACGAACGGCCGAGGTGAGGCCGTGACGATGGCCGATGTCGTCGAGTTCGACGGGCCCGATACCGATGTGGGTGTTCTCGATTGTGAGGAGCCCGGCGACGCGTAGATCCAGCAGAGCCTCGTACCCGCTGGTGCGTCCCATCCCGATGGCAGTGAACAACTCATCCGCCGTCAGAGGCTCGGCTGCGGCAACTACTGCGTCGTAGAGGACGCGGTGACGCCACCCGATGACACTCCACGCCGGGTGTACCGACTCCACTTCGGCTGGCCCTGCCACGGTGTCGACTACCGCCGCACGTCCCGCATGTGTGGGCACTAGTGCGTACCGATCGGGGTTCTGGCCGACTCCGCGTTCGATCAGCAACAGCGGTGAGCCTTCCATGTCCCGCAGCCGCTCCAGAACGGACCACACCGTCGATTCGGGGAGCATGCCGGCGGCGATGGACAGTGACCGCCCACCGACACCGACAGTGGGGACGCCTTCCACTAACTGCCCTGACATTGCGGCAGCCCACGCCAGTGCCTGAACGACTGCATGGGTGGTCCAGCGATCCCGGCGATGAAGAAACTCGGAGGCGACCCAGGTTTGGGCGTGGGTAAGCCATAAACGAAGTACCGGATCGTAGGTACCCCCTGTGTGCTTTTGCTTGTGCCCGGTATCCCGGACTGGCTCGGGGAGTGTCGATGCGGCCCAGTCGAGGGCGCGGGCAGTGTCGCGGCGGATGGCGCGTTCGGGCTCGGCGTAGCGGGCGTATGCGGCACGCACACCCGCCCATGCCGGCTCAGAGACGCGGGTGAGGATTTCGGTGGCGCTGGCTCCGGCGAGGACTGCGTGGGTGATGACGGATTGGCGTGCTTCCGAGCGTGAGGGCCAGCGGCGGGTGTCGATGCGGCCGGTGCTGGCGAAGTCGAGGACGCAGCGAGGCGGCGGGGCGGAACGGCAGAAACGTGGGTGCAACCGGGCGTCATCGCTGCTGCCGAGGACGCGTTCAGTGGACGTCTCGGCGCGGATGTGGGTGTCGATCGGGCTGGTGACCGTGCGGCCCGTTCCTCCGAGCAGGGCTTCGAGGCGTTGGAGTGTGCCGGCATCGGACCCGACGGTCAGGATGTCGGCCGCTGTAGCCGGGTCGAGGTCGACGAGGGTGCGGTAGCCACCTTCTTTGCACTGCGAGCCCGGCACGGTGATGCACCCGGATTTGTGGTTGGTCATCGGTGTGATGTCCAACGTCGGAAGTCGCGCTGCAAGAAGACGTAGCAGTGGCCGTACTTCGTCGGCGGTGACTGTTTTTCCCGGTGCCAGCGGTATCAGCACGTGTCGGCCGCCGCTGGCCGATTGGTCGACGACTGCGCGGCCACCGCATTCGGTCAACCAGGCCAGCAGACGCCTCACGTCGGCGACAACGCAGGCGTGACCGTGGTGTTTGGTGTCGAAGTCGAGGGCAACGATGCCGGCGCGCGCGCGTGAGAACAGCGGCACAGCCGCTGGCAGTACCGGCCGTTTGACGGTCAACGGTCCCGCGGACACGTATTTACGGGTCGTCGGGTCGTAGAGACGCATCGATCGACGCGCAGCAATGGCCGGTGCGAAACGACGCCACAGCCGGTCCGCAGTCGCATCCGGATGGACGACACGAGCATTCAATCTTGTACCTACTTCAGGGCACGATGTACCCTGAGACATGTCCTCCAAGACAGTCCCTTCGGGGAAAGCACCACAGAACGAGTTGCGAGCTAGTCACTCGCTTCTCTGACTTCGAGAACCCTCGGCCCGCCCGCCGGGGGTTTTTCGTTATCTGTGCTGCGCTAATTCAGTTGGTCGTATGTGCCGAATGTCAGTTCGGGACAGAACGATCATGCAGTCAGCGGCAACACTCCTTGGTTTCGCGGTCGGTTGAGTTCAAGCGCGAGGTCCTCGCGGTCATTCACGATCGCGATGAGATCGGCCAGGTACTGACCCAGAGATGTCACACCTGCTGAACTCTGTTGTTCTTCGAGCGTTTTTATGAGCTCTAGCGGGATTCGGACAGTCAACGGCTTCCGGTCACCCTTACTGGGCATCGGCATAGCGTGGCCTCCTTCATCTGCATCATCGGTCCCAACCAGTGCCTATCCTGATGCAGAATCATGTTCGACGGGCTCAGACACGCCGAGAGCGTCGAAGGAAATTACATTGATGTGAGTAACCCGTTCGATTGGAACCCTTCTGAGCTTGTTTGGGCAATCGACTGCTGCTGCTCAATGCTGGCCAGTAGATGAGCGCGTATCTCGGCAGTGGCAGTGCAAACCAGCGCGAAATTCGCCTCGCGTGCGGTGCGTTCAGCCAGCCCCCCGCGCCTCACAGCCTTGCTGCCCGCTACAGCTGTGAAGTATGCCGATACGTCGACGGCGAAGCGGCAGACCTGCGCTCGTACCTCGTGAATATCGATCCTCGTGTCGGTTACGGCCTCATTCAACGACTTTCGGAGGTTGATAAACCCGTCTGTGAGTGCTTGGTTGTTCTGACCAAGCTCATCCAAGGCAGTCAGGCATCGACTCGACAACCCGAGTGCCAGCGAGCCGTTGATACGAACGATTGCACGATCAATCGTCGACATTGGCCCTTGCTTGCTCAGGCTCTTTCGTTGCACGTGCATGACATTGCTGTCGGCTACGGCAAGGCCGTCGAATTTAAGCGAGACAGTGCGAGATGCGTTGGCTGCAGCCAAGTGAAGCGGCTCATGGGACAGGCCCCTACCGCCTGCTGCCGAAACGAGGAACGTGACCGTCGAGTCGTTTAACTGGTCGTACGCCGTTACTCCAACGACGTCGATCATGCCCCACCCAGTCACGAATGGCGCACAGCCTTCGATCCGATAGCCATCCGCAGTCCGGTGGGCCCGGACGAGGGGTCGCTGCGGTGAGGCGTAGCCACTGCCTGACACGCCAGCGCGAATCGTGCCCATCCGTAAGCCTGAGAGATGTTCTGCTTTGAGTGACTCGTTCCCCGACGTAGCGAGTCTGAGGAGAGTGCCGTGATGCTGGGCCCATACGAACGCTGTTGCTAAACAACCGCTTACCAGGATCTCCCCTACGGCGGACATGGTCTGGAGCGGATTGTCGCTTCCTAAAGCTACGCCGTAGAGCCCTTGGCTGACCAGTAAGTCGAAGTGCGACTCAGGAATCTCAGCGGTCTCGTCGACCACTGCCGCAGCAGGTTCCAAGACCTCTTTGCGAAGCTCCTGTGCCTTGGCTATCCAATCGATCACGACAGTGTCCTCTCGGTCGCTTGCTGCTGCATGTCATCCCCTCTGTCGCCAGGAGCCGGTCCGTCAGAATTCAGCGAACTCGGCCCTGGGGGCCTCGGACGGCAACACACCCCAACGCCGAGTGCGAATGCAGAGAGACCGGCGAGCCCGAGAAGAACGGGACCGTATGTCTCAGCCCAGTCGATGAGACGCTTGGACTCGACTGCCCGCTGCACCTGCTCGTCGACCGTGGCAGCGTCGAGCTCTGGCGACATTTCCACGATGGTGACCGCCGACGGGTCGTTAGCGGTACGTCCGTAGTACTGGTGAACCGCTTGTTTCCCGAAGACGATTGCACCCGTCGTGGGCTCAACGAGCAGCTCACGGCGTGCCTTGTAGAACCGGTGCATCAGAATCTCTTCGTCCCCGTCGATACCCCAGTACGACGCAGGGAGGCTGAGCTTGCCGCCGGTGTCGAAGGGCGCGATGTCCTGAACGAAACGGTAGACGTCCAGGCCGTTGATGTTGGTCTCGCCGTCGAACTGGACGTCCTGGCTGCGGCGCGTGGTCGTATCGAAGTACGGATAGGACCTCTTTTCGACGTCGAACGGAAACTTGAGCGAGAGCCCGTCGTGCGTGACTTCGTCGGCGGGTTGATCGTCGTACTTCTGGATCGACCCGATCGGATCGTCCATCGGCATCGCAGTTCTGCGGTCGGCGGTGAATCTGTCGACGGTTGCGTTGACCGTTCCTCGTTCACCAGGTCTGTCGTCTCGTTGCAACAAAACAGCGGATTGCATGGTGATCTTGTTGCTGTCGGACGGTTCTTCGACAGTAACCTGCTGTAAGACACGAATGGGAACGTCGCGATCGACTTTCGAGACGCCCTGAACGAGCGCTTCGGTGTCGAGCAAGGTCGCGGTGCCCGTTGCGACCGTTGCGGAGTCGACGTCGAGAGGCGTTTTCACCAGCTGTGGAGCCATGTACAGGGACATTGTTGCGGAGGATGCGGCGAGGAACGCACCGACCCCGACCAGTGCCAGGCCTTTGATCGGTAGTGTCGCCGTCGTCATGCGTTGGTCCTTAAAGTTGGTCGGTACCCTGCTCGTCTCGGAGCGGCTACTGAGTCTGAGAAGCTGTGTCGCATGATCGTCAAGAGGCTGCCCTTGTTCGTGACCAGTCGACCGGCCGCTGTGGTTTTGGCTACCGCTTTCGCGGGATTTGCGTTGTCGGAGTACAGGATGGGCAAGCGGAGGCCGCGAGCGGGCTCTGTGAATCGGGACAACGGGTCCGGTAGAGCAGTTGGCCGTGGCCTTGCACTGGCGTACGGCGGAGGCCTCGTGCTGAGCGTGGCCTCGCCGGCAACCGTCATTAATCGGCACCGGAGAACGATTTTCGTCGTGGGCTTGACCACCGCTGCACTCGGGCAGGCCCTCCGGCTGGCTTCGGCGCGGAAGCTCGGGGAGTCCTTCACGTTCAAGGTCCACACGCATCCAGAGCAACTGGTGGTGCAGACGGGCCCGTACCGGTTGATTCGGCACCCCTCGTACACGGGGGCATTGATCTGCGCGCTGGGATTCTCCATCGCGTACGGGAACTGGCTTGCCCCCGTCATGGTGTCGTTTCTGGCGGGGGGATATGTCCACCGGATCCCGTCGGAAGAGTCCGCGATGCTCGAGGGCATAGGAGAGGGGTACGCCGAATACATGACGCGCTCTAAGCGCTTGATCCCGTTCATCTTCTAGTCGCCCCCGCGGAAGTTGCCTTACCGTCTTCACCGTCGACCATCTCGACCATGAGTCGGGTAGACGCGACGGAGTTTCTGCTGGCACGCCAGGCAGCCCGCTTGGAGCTCGGGATCAGAGTGTCCGCAAGGATGGCGTTGCTTCGAGTCGCCAAGGCCTGCCACTCATCCATGTACGCAACGATGCGTCGGTACCGCTGGACGCGAGGAAGCAGTGTCGTCCAGATGTACACCCACGCAACGTATCCGGCGACGAGCAGGGGCGACATGATGAGGAAGAGCGATATCTGAACGGTGTGGTCGGTGTACCAGTTCTCTGTGCCGCGGGTGAACGCAACTAGGTAGACGATTTTGTGAACTGCGTAGAGCAGGATCATCCCGCACGCCACCGCAGCAGCGGTGAGAACGCGCGCTAGTTCTCCGGTCTTCACGATCAGAGCCATGCGAACCAACAGGTAGAACGGCACTACCACGCACAGCGACAGGCTTCCGAGGAAGATGACCCAGTAGACCAGCATCCAGCCTTCGGCTGGAAAGGTCTGACTTAGGTAATATGTAGGTCTCGACGGCGCGGGGGAAAGGAGAAAAGAGACGACCAGACCGACAACCAACGCCGCGGTGACCGCGTAGCGAGAGCGACGCGAGAAACTACGTTGGGTCGAGTGAGCCACCATCCCGACCCATTGGGTTGCGGCGCAAATCGCCATGGCCTGAGCTATCAGAACAGATATGTTCCACAGGCCCGTTACGTCGTGTATGACAGGGTCAAGCTTGTCGTCTGCCAGCGCATGAATTCTGAACATCTGCGCAACGCTGAGAGTGAGCAGTAGCACCGTCATGGGGCGAGTTTGCGGCCTCCGCCTGTACAACGGTAGGCGTTGAAGACCGAACACCAGCAACACTATTGGCA
The DNA here is from genome assembly GCF_001894785.1 of Rhodococcoides fascians NBRC 12155 = LMG 3623. Classification (GTDB taxonomy): domain Bacteria; phylum Actinomycetota; class Actinomycetes; order Mycobacteriales; family Mycobacteriaceae; genus Rhodococcoides; species Rhodococcoides fascians. Next base: position 48,683 of record NZ_BCWW01000012.1, on the reverse strand, counting down.
GTATCGCCTCGAAGAACGTGCTCACATCTGCCACCCAAAAATTGTGGCCACCCGGCGCAGGGTCTCCTTGTCTTTCGAGTCGATGTTCTCCGGGTAGAACGGCTTGCGTAGGGAATCGGCGCGGGCAAGCATGAGTGTGCCGAGCCATTCGGCCTCTGCTTCGATGGGCTGAAGGAAATCCGGGACTCGTGTGAAGCACACCTTCGCCCGTTGTTCCTCGGCAAGTGCGCTGATCATTGTCCTCGGAATGGCAGGAGCCATCCTCATGAACGATTCGACCAGAATGTCCTCGGTGACAACAACATCGGCATCATGACCGAGAAGTATGTGTGCGACTTCGTGGAGGATGCATTGTTCACGGAAGAGCGGATCTACGTCCGCACGGACGTAGATGACATCGACCGGGGCAGTTCGTACCCAAAAGCCCGAGACCTCGCCGCTTTCGCTCAGATCGTCAGGTAGATCGAGGATCACAATGACGCGGCCGATCTTGAACCCAACCTCGGCAACGAATCGGTCGATCGACCAGGGTCTCGTGAACTGCAGTTGCAGTGTGTCGAGGAAGGATCTGGCACGTAGCTCGGGGTCGTCGATAGTTCTCGCTGCAGCGGCAGCGTCTCGGACCGAGCTCATTATGTCGATTCGCCAGCTTCGGCCGGTTCGTGCCGATTCTGCTTCTCGAAACGTCCGTGCGTGTCCCGGACCAGCTCGCTCAGACGCTCAGCGATCGCCGGAGTCAGCTGCGGTACCCGAGTTCGTAGAGCAAATACCGTGGCCTGGGAGTTCCGAACATTGTCGAAGTAATCGAGCTGCGCGTTATAGTCCATCTGCTCGGCAGTGGTGCCGACCAGGTAGGTAACCGGCGACTCGAAGAAGGTCGCTACTGCCTCGAGGACGTCTCGTTCGGCGTCGTCGACCGCCTGGCTGCGGAGCACTTTCACTTCTTCCGCAGTGACGTGGCGACCGACGCTTTTGCTCACATGCGCCGCGACCTGCGGGTCCAGATCATCGAGTGTCCCCAGATGTCGGAAGCCCCCGAATAGCCTGCTGATTCGATCGTGTAGCGGTAGCTGGCTGTCCATTGTGGTCTGTTCCTTCCGAACGTTCTCTCCCCGCGGAGTACTACGAGAGGCTTGGTCCCGAGCAAGCACCCTTGCCCATTTCTTGCGCAACTTCAACTGCTTCACTCGCGCTCCGCCCATCGCTCCTGGAACCTGGCGTCCAGCTCGTCGTCGATGTCGTCGTGCCGCCCAGCCAGCCAGCGACGGTAGAGCTGTTCTTCGCGCTCGACCGGGTCGTAGTCGGCGGCGGGTTTATCGAGGAGGGGGCCGAATGCCATCTCCGCCATCGGAGGGAGGGTTCTCCCAGGGCCCCCACTTCTTTCCAAGACCGCGGTGGCATACCGTCCGGCTACGCGGGAAACAAAGGCGTTGAATCCCCCGACGACCTGGTCGAAGTATTCTAGTGGGGGATCCGCGCCACGACAGCTCTCGTGCGCGGCATTGAGCTGCCGGTGCAGCCCGAACAGATTGTTGATTTCGTCCAGGGGAAGCACAATTGCATCCGGCTCGGCGGCGGCACTGCTCGATCTGGAGTTTCTGTTCGACAGGCTCTCCAGGGGGACAGGATCGCCACCGGCGAGAACAGCAGCTGCGCTCCCTTTGCTCCACCGCAGGCCTTGGTCGAGCTTCCTGATCACGGCCGGACTGGGCGCCCGACCGAGAGTGTCGTTTTCGATGTTGCCAAGTGTGGTGTCCGACGGTCCACCAGCATCACGGACCTCGAACCTAGTCAACGCAAGCCTTGCCCGCCGCGCCGCCACCACCTTGCCAAAACGGGCCAGGTCGTCTGTTTCCTGCATTACTGCATCCTATGTCCGGTAAGCAAAAAAATCGCAATTCCCAAGTAAATGTACCGGATGGACATAGAAGCAGCTCAGGACTACGAGGTTGTCGCTACGAACCCGTCTAATTTGCAAAAATTTTGCTTCTAAGTTGCTCTGTTTTCGATCGCCGGTACATACTGCACTCATGCCGACGCCCGCCGCGCCACCCTTACCGTCGCTGCGGTTCACGACGTCGACTCAACGACGTTGCCGATTCAGGAACTGGCGAGCCTCGTCACGCTTGAACGCCAGCCGGCCGGTCTCGCGCACGCTCGTAACTGCGAACGAGCTCATCGATCCCGATCTCGAGCGCCGCAGCAAGGCGGCGAGCATTCTCATCGGTCAACTTCACCTCGCCGCGCTCGATACGGGCAATCATCGACGTACTGATACCCACCTGCTGGCCCAGCTGCGGCTGCGTAAGCCCGAGAAGGACGCGCCAATCTCCAGGGAAGCGCTGATCCCTGGGTACGTCGACAAGCTCACTGATGGGCAGGCCGAGGGTCTTCGCAACAAGGGCCAGGGTGTCGACCTGAGGACTCCGGGTGCCGGATTCCCATTGCTGGACGGTGGCACCTCCGAGCCCGGACTTTCGTGCGAGATCCGCCCGGCTCATGCCTCTACTTTCACGCAGCGACGTCAGCCGTGCCGGGTCGAACCCCCGCAAGACGCGTCGACTCACTGTCGCATTCCGTTCATTGCTAGACACCATGCCGCACCTCCACTAAGGTCTAATCTGTGCATGACCTTAAACGATGCAAATGTCGTGATAGGTCGAACCGTTTTATTGACCTGGAGGACAGGCAGTTACCCTCCACCGTCGCAAACGTGGAGGTGGCGATGCCCCTGATCGAAAGAGGGGCAGAAGCAAAGTAAGAGAAACCCCGGGTGCGCAAGTGATTGGCGTCCGAACGCCCCGGGGTCCCGTATCTGCGAATGACAACTGCGCCTGAACACACGGCACCCGCAGGCCTACCAGCCTAGGTGCACAGCGCAGTCCACACGACTGGAGCACCTATGACATCGCTGCTGAAACCTCAACCGTTACGATTTCGACCCGCCCCCATGCCCCCTCACGGCTACACAGAGTCGACTCCGTGCGCCTCCCTCACCACGGTCGCCGGCATCGGCCTCGTCGCGTGCTCACTCGACGGTGGGCACGACCGCGATCGGCCTCACCAAGAGATCGACGAATCCACGGGCCAGATCCTGACACAGTGGCCATCTCGATCGAGCCAATTCAAACAGCCGAACTTTTCTGACCTCCAGCACGTCGCCTGACGAGCCTAATGCTTGAAATCGGCACCTGCCCAACAAGTGCCGGTTTCAGGACGTGGTGGCCTGGCCCCACCGCCCGGGGCCAGGCCGCCACGTTTCACCACGAGTGACTGGGAGCTCGATCTGCACATCTACGCCAGCTCAAGCTCCTTGCCACGAAGAAAAATCCTGAGATGGAGCCCGGCATGTTTCCTGTTGAGGCTGCCCCTCACTCTCATCTGGTGACCCGGCACGAGGGTCGTACGGTAACGCTTCACTCATCATGTGCCGAACCGCACGAACCTGCCGGTTGTTGACCCAATCACTCGCTACCAGAAAGGAATACGCAGCTTCCTCGGCTTGTCTCGCAAACTTCGCTTCTAGCTCGGCCTGCTGGGCTGACAGCTCGTGGATGCCAGCGTGCAACGGACGCCCGCTGGCATCCACTCCCAAGGCATCACCCGCCGTCCGCGCTGAGGGATCACCCGAAGGCTGACCCTCGTTTTCGGTCGTTCCCCAGCGCGGACAGTGGTGGTTCCACCATCAACCACTCCTGTCACACATCACCCAATACCGCTGCATCACAGCGGCTTACGAAAGGCACACCACTCATGTCTCCTCAGCAAGGAATCGGTGGGCGTCACCGCCGCCGCAGGGACCGGGCTCTCGTTCTCACTGCCGTTCCCGTGGCCGTCGCCCTCGCGTGGGGCACCGCGACCGCACACGCAGCACCACAGGACTTCGTGACCGCACCCGACACCGCACAGTCCGGAACCACCGACACCACCCCCGTCGCGCCGCCGCCCGCGCCGACCCAGGAACGCCAGTTCCTGCCCGGCTACCAGGCCTCACCCCAGGTGCAGCAGACCGAATGGCGTAGCTACAACGACTACCGGTCCGGCAACCAGCAGTCGTCGTACCAGAACACCTACTATGAGCCTGCGCCCGCCCCCGCGCCGCAGGCCGCACCGACCGACGCACCGCCCGCCCTGCAAGCGGCCCCGCCGACCCCGCCGCCGGTTCCGACCGTGCAGCGCAAGGTCATTGCGCCGATCGACGCACCCGAGGGCTATGTCCTCGTCGGCGGCGAACTCGTGCCGTACGACCCGAACCTGCTCGATCCGAACTTGGTAGAGCAGTTCAACAACACCGGAGCCGCTATTCAGGCCGACGGTGGAAACTGGCTCGTGGACAACGGATTCGCCGACGCGTCCCGCGCGGACCGTATCGCTGCGGGCACCATCACCGGCGTCGTCGCCGGTGGCGCGGCCGGCCTCGCCGCATCCGCCGTCCCGGCCGCAGTCATCACCGGTACCGCCGCTGCGATCGGCGGCGGACTCGGCGTCGCTGCCACCACCGGCACCGGAGCCATCGTCTGGGGCGGACCGGTCGGCTGGGTCTTCATCCCCGGCGCAGCAGCACTCGCCGGAGCAGGCGTCGGCGCAGCCCTGTCGGCACCGATCGTTGTCGGTCTGACCGGTGCAGGCGCTGCGATCGGTGGCGTCCTCGGTGCCACCGTCCTCGGCGGTGAGCAGCAGATCATCGAAGAGCCCGCCCCGCTCCCGGCACGCGAGGCCGTCCCGGCACCCCCGGCCCCGCCGGTCACCGCCGCGCCGCTGGCACTGGATGCCCCCAGCGTTCAGAGCGCCGTCGACGCCCCGGTGTGGACCGAACCGGCCTTCGAGCAGGCCACGCAGTTCACCTCGACAGTGCTCGAGCAGCCCGCTGTGGCTGACACCGTCGCCGCGGTGAGCACTGCCGTCGCACCGGTTCTCGACCAGGCGAACGCTGCCCTGGCAGGCCTGAACCTCGCGATCTGATCTCCGGGTGCAGCCCGACCACCGGTGGGCGGGCTGTATCCGAAGGTTCGATCCCGTTCCTGCACTTCGACACTCGGAAAGGCCCTGTTGTGGCACCTCGAGAGACCCCCGACGACAGCTCCGATGATTGGTTCGCCGACCCTGTCGTCGCCGACACAGAGACTGCCGCTGCAGCGTCCGAGCGCAGACTGACCGTCCTGACCGACCAGCACCACACCGACGTCGATCCCGACGACGACTGGTTCGCTGGCGACTCTGCGGAGGACATGGGCTCCGCCCGGCCAGCGGATGGATACAGCTCCTTCGACGAACGGACCTCTCTACTTCGCGCTGGAGGCCCCTACACCGCGCAAACGCCGCCCCCACGGTCGTGGTGGCGACGCCACCGCGCCGCTGTCGCCGTCACGATTGCCCTCACGGTCCTGGTCGGAGGAGGCTTGGGAGCAGCTCTGGTCCTCACCGGTGTCGGTGACGAACCGCAGGCCCCTGCCGCTCTGCTTCCCGCCGACATCGTCACCACCACAACCCTTCCCACATCGGCGGCCCCCGCTGCCGCCGGTGCCGCCGCCGCCGATGTCACCTGGTGCAAGGGCCAAGCCGACGGTGACCCGGTCACCGAAGACAGTGACGACCCTGGCGCGGTGGCGATCTGGCGGTTCGAGAAGGCCTTTTACTTCGACCGCGACGGTGCCGCAGCCCGCGCAGCAGGTGCACCGGACGCGGTGATGGCGTCCGCGCAGAGACTCCAGCAGGGGATCGACCAGCTCGAACCCGACATCGAGTTCTGTGTCCTGGCCGACCCGATCGACGCCGGGATCTACGACGTCACCGTCGTCGAACGCGGACCCGGCATCGACGGCCGCATGAGCCGCCAACGGATCACCACCACCGAGCAGCAGGACGGCACAACGCTCATCTCCGCCATCGTCCCGCGCTGACCCCTTATGACCAGGCACATCCGCTGGACCCCACCGAAGAAGAGAGAAACCGTGCACACATCCATCGACCAGGTTCGCCGCCTCACTCCGCGCCTGCTCGCCGCCACCGCAGCGATGACGGTCGCGGTCTCCGCCAGCGGCGTCGCGGCCGCGCAGCCCTCCGCCACTCCCACCCCGTCAGGATCGACGACCACCAGCCAATCCAGCACCGACGGCAACTGCCCGGTACTGCATCTCGTCGTCGTCCCCGGCACCACCGAGATCGACGAGAACTCCTCACCCGACACCGATTCGGGCTTCTTCTCCCGCCTGACCGTCCCGGCGATGCGTGATGCGAACTCCGGCGACGGACCCGCTCTCGAACGCAGCTACGTCCCGTACCCGGCGAGTTTCGGCGGCAAGCCCGGCGATCGCTCCGCCGTTCCCTACGCCCAGTCCGTCGACATCGGCGTCGAGAACACCACCAAGATGATCTCCGACATCGCCGCACGCTGCCCCGGCACCAAAGTCTTCCTCTCCGGCTACTCCCAGGGCGGCGAGGTCGCCTCCCAGGTCACCCGTGACATCGGGGCAGGAACCGGCCCCGTCGACGCCGACCACTTCGCCGGCGCAGCACTGTTCTCCGACCCCACCCGCTCCGAAGGTGAAGACGTCATCGCCGGCGGCGGCTCCACCCCCGCCCCGGCACCGGGAACGAGCGGTGCAGCAGTGGACACCGTCCAACTCGCCCCGGCCGTCGCCGCAGCCGCCCCCGCAGGCGGCGGTATCGCACCGACACCGAAAATCGCCGGATTCGGCGCAGTCTCCGACCGGGTCGCCTCGTACTGCACCGCAGGCGATCTCGCGTGCGACACCCCCATCGACGCCCCCGCCGCCAAGCTGGTGGCATCCATCGCCGGACAGTCCTCGATGGACACCCGCGACCCCGTCCGGATCCTCACCGACGTCTCCACCGCCGTCGGACGCACCGCCCTGATGACCGGCGCGTCGGTGATCAACGACAACATCGACTTCGACTCCAAGGCAGGCCGATTCGAGGTCAACTCGTCCTCGGAAACAGTGCTGTCGAAGATGGCGAAGTACTCCGACCCGTCCGCAACCTCGACCGACGAGATGATCGACGAAGCGGTCGGTGCGGTCACCAAGATCGCCGGTATGGCCATCGGGGCGGCGATCACCGTCGCCAAGGACGTCATCACCCCCGAAACGATCGGCCAGCTCGCCACCGTCGGCCTGACCAACCCACCCGCAGCCCTCGGCATACTCGCCACCAAAGTGCTGTCCTCAGCGGTCAAGCTCGTACCCCCGGCGACCATCGACTCGGCCGTCGACGTCGCGTTCAAGGAAGTGTCGAACACCATCGACGAGAACGCCGGTCTCGCGCAGCTCGTCACCGACACCTCGTACTGGAACACCGCCACCAAACACGGCTCCTACGACAGCGTTCCGGTCGGATCCAAAGGTGAGACCCCCGTCGAGCTGACCGTGCGGTGGATCGTCGCACTCGCCGCCGACCTGACCGGCGATCAGAGCCTCGCAGACAAGGTCGGGGCAGTGATCAAACAAGGCGCGGCCTTGTTCGCCACCACCGACACCGTCCGCAGTGCCGGCAGCATCCTCGCCGCCCACGCCACCGTCGGAACCACCGGAACCGCAACGACGACCTCAGCGGCCACCACGACGACCCCCTCTGTTTCTGCCGCTGTGCCGACCACCGTCTCACCAACCACCACTCGGTGACCGAGAACGCCGGAGAAGGAGGTGCGCCCGAGATGGCCGCACAACCAGCTGAGCACCATGACTATTACCGAGACGACGACGTGTCGGTCACCCCGGCCGGGCTGCGGATACCGCCGCCCGAACGCCGAGCACCGATTCACGACGACCCGGTTGCAGTCCACGGTCGCCCGCCCGTGATGTGGCTCCTCGCCGCTCACGGGCGCTCCGGCGCAGGCACACTCGCTCAGATCTGGGCCCCGGCGGGCGATGCTCGCCGGGGCTGGCCCGCAGCCGACCGGCACCGCAACGTCGTGGTCGTGTGCCGTACGGACCGGGCCGGCCTTGACGCTGCCCACGACCTTCTCCTGCAAGCTCAGGCCGGCCTCGTCGGCGACTGCACTCTCCTCGGACTGGTCCTTGTTCCCGACGCCCCCGGCCCACTCCCCAAGACCCTGCGCCGATGGGCGGACGTCGTCGCCTCCGCAGCACCAGCTGTGTGGCGAGTCCCGTACGTCGAGGATCTGCGCACCCACAGACAGAACGAACTCGCGATCTGGACCCCCACCGAACCTGACCCACCCCCACCAGGGCGGATGCGAGCCCCCGCCCCCTCTACGACCAGCCCACACCACGAACTCGCCGCGATCGGGCGGGAGATCTTCACCGCCGCCCGCAATGCGTCAGGCCACTGAACCGCACCCTCTCAACCAACACCCAAGGAGAACACCATGATTGCCAGCCTCACCGCATCGACGACCACATTCCTCGCGCAGAACATCGGCGACGTCAGCCCCCAAGCACCGGACGGCCCCACCGGGGACAAGATCTTGACCCTGCTGTCCTGGCTGATGTGGGGATGCATCATCGCTGCCGTCGCCGGAATCATGATCTGCGGCGCGATGCTCGCGTACGAGAAAATCTCCGGTGGCGGCCAAGGCGGCAACGCGACCGGCAAACTCGTCGGCGGACTGTTCGGGTCCATCGTCATCGGTGGTGCCGCAGGCCTGGTCAACATGCTCGTCCTATGACCATCGTGAACTGGACTCTGTGGGGTCTGATCATCGCCTCGATTGTCGGAGTCATGGTCGGCGGCGGTGAGCTTGCGTACGACCAATTCAGGGGCCGCTGGTGTCAGGCCAACCAGCGGGCCACCGGACTGCTGTATGCGTCGATATTGCTCGGATTCGTTGCTGGAGTGGCGAATACAGTGGTCACGGCGGCGATGACATGAACATCGACGTGCTCGCGCAACCACCGACCTCACCGGTCGAGTGGCCCGACGAGGTGTGGCAGCCGGTCATGACGGGCCTGTCGTGGCTGCTCTGGTTCGCCATCGTCACCTGCATCGCAGCACTGTTCGTGTGCGGGGCGGTGTTCGTCAACCAACGCAAATCCACCGGAACACAGATGGTCGAGGACGCCACCCTGGCCCGAATCCTCATCTGTGCCGCCATCATCGGATCCGCATCCGGGATCGCCCAAGCCGTACTCGCCTGAGAACACCGAAATTCCCTGCGCCCGAACTGCATCGACCTGAAAGGCCCTCCTCTGATGACCGTCTCCCGCACACTCCGGATCGCCGCGACAGCGGCGACCGTCCTCGCACTCGCTGCGTGCGGATCCGGCAACGACGACACACCCGCCGCTGCCCCGGATCCGGCACCGGATCTGCGTTCCGCTCCGGCCGAGCTGACCTGGCGCGAGGTCGCAGGGGTATCGGTGCCCACCTCACGGGTCGACGGGCCCCTCGCTGGAACATCGGTGAACCGCAGCGGATATGCACAGACCCCACAAGGTGCTGTCCTGGCCGCGATCAACGGGCAGACCGCACTCGCCGTCGCCGACGACCGCGCGTGGCCGGAAGTAGTCAACACCGTGACCGCACCCGGGCCCGGTCGCGACGAGTTCGCGGCCGCACGCGCCGCCGTCACCGTCTCCGGATCCGTACCCGCCGACGCTGCACCGAAGTTCGTCGGGTTCGAGGTCACCGACTACTCCAATGATCCGCTCTCGGCGGGGGTGTCGGTGGCACAAACCATCGGGACCGGAACCGAGTTGTTTTCCTATCCTGTCGCGCTGCAATGGATCAGCGGCGATTGGCGGATCGTGCTACCCACTTCCGAGGAAAACATCGACGCCGTCGAGATCGACAACCTCGACGGCTACACCACATTGGAGCGCACCCCATGAACCGTCGGCTACGTACCGTCCTGATAACCGTTGCTGCGATCGTCGTCATCGCCATCGTCGGCGCGATCGTGTTCATCATCCCCAACATGAACGACGACACCCCGCTGACCACCGCTGGCCCACCGCCGACGACAGCAGCACCTGCAACCGGTGACACCGACCTCGACACCGGCGCGGAAGGCTTCGGTGTTCCCGACGCGGACCTGTCCGGACGCACTGTGATGGTCCCGAATAACCCTGCGGGTCAACCACTGCCACAGCGAGAACCGACCGGGCCGCGAGTCGAATGCACCAACGACGGCCGACCGGTGACGTCCCCGGAGTCGATGATGATCCAACGCAACTTCGGTGTCTCGACCCTGTACTCCGAGACGGATGGGCCGTCGTACATCGACGGCCTGGTCCTCGCCGGATACACCCGCACCCCGCAAGGCGCGGCACTGGCCGCCGCAAACTTCCTACCCCGCGGACTCGCGGGCGGACCTGTGGCTGTCGAATCCACGGAGAAGCTCACCCTGATACCCGACGAGAAGATCGGTACCCAGGAGAAGAAAGAAGCAGAACTCGCGAAACCGGTCAACACCGAGACTGTGGCATTGCGGGCACCCATGGCGTTCAAGATTCTCTCCTGCACGGACAGTTTCGCCGTCGTCGAGCTCGCCCAGATCCGCGATGTCGATGACGCCGGTAGACGGATGCAGAACCCGACCTACACAGGACTGCGCCTGAATATGGCGTGGGATGGTGGCACCTGGAAGGTCAGCAAACTCGACGGTGCCACTACTGGCGGCCCGTACAGCTCGCTCGATGGTTTCACCCGGTGGGCACTGTGACCCGCACAGCGGCCTTGGCCGCCCGCGCTGTCGTCATTGCACTGCTCTCACTGATCGCGGTCGTCGGGGCCAGCGGACTCGCACACGCCCAAGATCCGACACCGGCACCCGCACCGAATCTGACCGAGCAGATCAACCCCGACGCCGACGGCAACGACTTCCAGCAACAACGCCGCGAGTGCGTCGCCGAAGGCTCGCCGGTCCTCGGTGACGGTTGGCTCAACGATGCGCTCGAGGGAACCGCGGTCGGTGGCTTCATGGACGAGGCACTGTGCCTGGACAACGCGTTCAGTGATCACCCCGGTGACGCGTTCTCTACCGCTGTCGACTCCGCAGTCTCGACATTCTGGGGTGACCCGGTCGGGGACTTCGCCAAATCGGTGATGGAAGGCAACACCCAAGCATTCCGGTCGGTGATGACGTTCTGGATGTCCTCTGGCATACCCGGATTGGCCGCAGAAAACGCCATGTCGGGTCTGCGGAACCTCATCTCCGGGTTCACCGTCGTCGCCTTGTTCGCCTCCATCATCATTGCGATGATCAAGCTCGCGATCGCCCGCAAACAAGCGGTGATGGAAGGAGCCACCGAGACCGCGACCATGCTGGTCCGCACCGTCGTCACTGTGTCACTGCTGCCGATCCTGGTGTTGATGTTCCACCAAGGCGGAGACATCGCCTCGGCATACGCGCTGGAAAAGTTCGTCGGCGGCGATCTGAACGAGAAGATCACCGCCATCACGGCATTCGACGACAAGACCGGTCTCGGCCCGATCCTGGCGCTCGCGTGCGCTGGGTTCGCGTTCCTCGGGTCGGTCGCCCAATTGATCGCACTGTTGATCCGTGAGGCGGTGCTGTGTGTCGTCGTCGCCGTCATCCCGCTCGCTGCTGCAGCGTCGGCCACCGGAACCGGGCGTAGCTCCTACAAGTCGATGATCGCCTTCACTCTCGGCGCGTTGCTGTTCAAGCCGGTCGCGACGCTGCTGTACCTGTTCGCGTTCTGGGCGTCGTCGGCGTCGAGCTCCGACCAAATCGCGACGGTCATCATCGGCTCCGTCCTCCTGGCGATCATCGGGTTCTCCCTGCCGACCCTGATCAAGATCGTCGCTCCCGCAGCGGACACCATCTCCGCCGGTGGCCGCGAAGTCGGTCAGCTCGGCGCAGCAGGCGGGGCGGTGATGGGTGCCGGTGGGATGGCTGCATCCCGTGCCCTCGGCTCGGTCGCGAACTCCGTCGGCGGATCCTCGGGTGGCGGCAAGGGCGGGTCTTCGGGTGCGGCCGGTACCGGCGCACGTTCGTCTCCCGGTTTCCAGGGCCGCTACAACGGTGGATCGAGTCCCTCGCACGCGGGCGCATCGTCCGGGCCGATGGGCGCAGCCCGCAGAGTCGGAACGGCCGCTGCATCGGCCGGCCGCACCGGTACCTCGGCAACCCTGCGCGGCGCAGCAGGGGCACTCAAAGCCGCGGGCACCGTCGGCCGCACCGCCGGATCGGTCTCGACCACTCTCGGCTCTGCCGCTGAAGGCGCAGTCGGCAACTACCACGGACGGATTCAACGATGAGCGCGCAGCTCGAGGCCCCGTACGAGCCGCCGATCTATTCGGCAGGTAACCGGCCGCAGAGCACGTTCGCGTTCGGCCTACCGACGAAGGTCATCGCGTACGGTGCAGGGTTTTTCGCGGTCTCGTTCGCAGTCCTGATCTTCGTCCACGTCGTCGTCGGACTGGCTCTGATGGGTGTCGGCGCGCTCATCCTCACCCCTCTGGTCATCGCCCCGAACGGCCGAACCCTCTACGAGACAGGACAACTGAGAATGCAATGGATGCGGCGTAAGCACATCGACAAGTCCACCGAATACCACGCAGGACCGCACTCGAGGATCCCCGGTGGCCGCTACAAACTCCCCGGCCTGCTCGCCCGCACCAGGGTCTACATGGGAATCGACCGGCACGGCAACGAATTCGGAATGATCCACAACCCCGACGATCACCGCTACACCGTCGTCTTCGACGCCCTCCCCGGCGGTGACGAAGCAATCGTTCAGCGCGACAAGGATCTCTACACCGCCGACTGGGGTGTCTACCTCGCCGATCTCGGCCTGCCCGGCGACATCGTCGGCGCGGTGGTGGTGGTGGAGAACATTCCCGCCACCGGGCTGCGGCTGGCGCGGCGAGCAGAACACGAACTCGTCGACGCCGCACCGCCGTTGGCGGCGACGTTCGTCCAGCAGTCCGCCGTCCGGATGCCGTCCGGTCGCCACCGCACCCTCGCGCGGTTGTCGATCACCTTCCGCGCCACCACCAAAGAGCGGCAGAAGGACCCCGAGGAGATGGCCACCGAGCTGGCCCGTCGTCTGCCGGATCTGTACGAGTCACTCTCCGGTGCCGGGATCGATGCCCAGCCGATGACCGCCGCCGAGATCACCGCGGCCGTGCACCGCTCCTACAACCCGTCGACCGAGAACGACTTCGAGGAACTCGAGATCTCCGGCGAAGAGCACGGTGTCGACTGGGACGACGCCGGACCGGGACGTGCGAAGACCGAGTGGGGTCACTACCGCCACGACGGTGGCGTCTCGGTCGTCTGGGAGATGGCCGCGCCTCCGGAATCGGTGTTCACAGACACCGTCCTCAAACCGTTGCTGCAGCCGCACGACGACCTCCCGCGCAAGCGCCTCACTCTCGTCTACCGCCCCTACACCGCCGGGGACGCCGCGAAGAAGGTCGACAAGCAGCACCGAGACGCGCTGCACGCGATCAATTCTCGCGGCAACAAGATCACCTCCGCCGGGTCGGAGAAGCGCCACGAGATCGCCGAGCAGGCACGCCGGGAAATGGTCTCCGGAGCCGGATACGAACGCTATTCGGCGCTGCTGACGATCACCGTCGGCTCGGTCGACGAGATCGCCAACGCCGCCGCCGTCACCGAATCACTCGCTGCCCGCTCCCGGCTGCGGCTGCGCCGCGCGTTCGCCTTCCAGGATGCCGCGTTCGTCGCCGGTCTCGGTGTGGGTGTGCTGCTGCCCGATCAGATCTCGACCTCGATCCTGGTGCGCCGCAGCTAGACGCTGTTCGCCCACACCGGCCCATACCCCTGCGTGAGAAAGAGACTCCCGACGATGACCATGACCGCCGACCGACCCGACTCGGGATACAGCGATGGCGACCTGCACTTCGAGACCGACACTGCGCAGCCGTCGGCGTTCGTCCGCTGGATCATCGGCGACACCGACTACGCCGCGCTCGCCGCAGCCGTCGCGACCGGTGACGCCGAAGAGCCCTACAAGCTCTCGCGACGCGGCATCGGCCTGACTCGGTGGCGCAACGAGAACCCGGTCAGCAACCAAGCCTTCATTCAAGAGGCCGCCTCGGACCAGTTGTGGCGGGAGTCGTTGTCCTCGACCACACGCGGGCTCAAGGGTGCCGGTGGTGGCCGAATGGCCACCGTCCCGGCCCCGATCGAGTACGAAGCGACCTCGGTGCAGATGTGCGGGCTCAACCCGTGGGCGATCGGCGCGGCCGCGCCCTCGTCGGGGACCATCGTCGGTCAGCACGCCATCACCGGCAACGCCGTCTCGTGCGATCCGTTCGCGTACTTCCGCGACAAGCTCATCGGAAACCCCTCGATGTTCGTCCTGTCCCTGCCAGGCCTGGGGAAGTCGACGCTGATCCGCAAGATCCTCCTCGGGGCGTGCGGATGGGGACAGACCCCCATCGTCGCCGGCGACATCAAAGGCGAATACGTCAAGCTCACCCGCCTGCTCGGCGGGCAGGTGATCACCCTCGGGCACGGCGGCGGGCACCTCAACCCGCTCGCCGCCGGGGCCCTCGGGCAGGCCGTCGTCCGCGCGATCGCCGCCCGCGACGAAGCCACCGACCCAGCCCGGATCGCCGAGCTCGACGAGCTGATCGACGTCGCCACCATCACCATCTCCACCCGTCAGATCAACGCCGTCTGCGCCTTGGTCGAGCTGATCCGCTACGACACCCACTCGGTGAAGGCCTTCGAGAATTCCTTGATCGGGATCGCGCTGCGCGAGCTGTACGCCGACGGCGGATTCTCCTACACCCACCCGCCGCTGCTCAAAGACCTCTACGCCCGCATCGACGCCGGATCACCGGCCATGCTCCAAGCGGCGTACAAGACCGATCGTGACGGCTACCGCGAGGCCATCACCGAACTGATGCAGGCCCTCGGCGCACTGACCTCAGGGCCACTCGGGGACATCTTCGCCGACCACACCACCGAACCGATCGACCTCGACGCACCGATGATCTGCATCGACGTCTCCTCCCTCGACCGCGGCGACACCACCCTCAAAGCGGCCGTGATGCTCTCCTGCTGGGCCGACGCCTACGGCACCGTGGAAGCGGCGCACCTGCTCGCCGACGCAGGCCTGGACCGTCAACGCCTGTTCCTGATGGCCCTCGACGAGCTGTGGCAGGTCATCGGTGCCGGACCGGGCATGGTCGCCCGCGTCAACGAGATCACCCGCCTCAACCGCACCGACGCGACCGGGCTGCTGATGATCACCCACACCGGCCGCGACCTCGAAACCCTGCCCACCGAAGCCGATATCAAAACCGCGAAGGGCTTCATCGACCGCGCCGGCATGGTCGTGTGCGGCGGCCTGCCGATCGGTGAGGTCGAGCGCCTCTCGGGGGAGCTGAAGTTCACCGACGCCGAAGCGGGCATGGTCACCTCCTGGTCACGAGGGGCAGCGCTACGCGGATCCGAACGCCGCACCGTCCGCAACCCGATCGGCCGCGGGAAGTTCCTGATCAAGGTCGCCAAGGACAACACCCCCGGCATCCCCATCCAGACCATCCTCACCGACGTCGAATACGACACCGGAGTCCACGACACCAACGCCCGCTTCGCGGAGTACTTCGCCGGCCAGCACCACGAACTCGACGGTGCAGATGCCTACGGCAACGACTCCGAACTGGTCGGTGCGCGGTGATGCGCGCCGACGATCCCCGCGATCATCGGCGAGCCGAGTTCCCCGCCGAGACCCGGCAATGGGTATTGACCGAGTACGAGAAGTCTCGCCAGAACTACGCCTCGCGCGCCGAATGTGTTGCAGTCCTTGCTCGAGCGATCGGAGCGCACGAGAACACCGTGACACGGTGGGTCAAGGACAAGTTCGGATCCTCCCGGTCCCCGGCGTCCGATGACGTCGCCGCGAAGCTACGGGCGGCCGAAGCCGAGATCGGGCGGCTCCGCAGCGAGAACCGCACTCTCACCGAACGACTCGCCGCCTGCTCGCCGCGCTCGATCACCACCCAATCCTACGGCTCGCACTCGTTCGGGGCGGCTGCGCTGTGAAGAAGGGCGGCGCGATCGCGCTGAGCGTGGTGCTCGCACTGTCGCTGTTCGTGGTCCTGTTCGTCACCACCGGCGTCCGAGAAGAAGTACCCACCAACTGCATTCCCGGGAAAGGTATCTCCGCGGCTGCTGGTGGTGTTCCGGCCGGGTCCTTCTCCAAGCCGATGAAGACCTCCGAAGCACAGCTGACGAGCCCGTTCGGGTCACGGTGGGGAACGATGCACAAGGGCATCGACCTCGCCGGTCCCGTCGGCACACCGATCTACGCCTACGCCGACGGCACCGTCACGCAAGCCGGACCCGCCGACGGGTTCGGGATGTGGATCGTCCTCGAACACAACATCAACGGCCAGATCGTCTCCACCGTCTACGGGCACATGTTCCCCGACGGTGTCCTGGTCAAGCCTGGCGAGCACGTCACCGCCGGTCAGCACATCGCCGACGAAGGCAACAACGGCGACACCACCGGCGCGCACCTGCACTTCGAGTACCACACCGGCCCCTGGTCACCCGACAACGCGATCGACCCGCAGCCGTTCTACGAAGCCGCCGCCGAACCCGGCAGCGGACAGACCGGTCAGAGTCCACTGCCGACGCCGTCGACGACCGCACCGACCTCGCCCGCCCCGAACGGCGGCACCGCGGAAATGGCAGCGCTGCCCGCCAATGTCGGCTCCGAAGAGCACTTCCAGGTCGACACCGTCCGCGTCGCCCGCGCCATCCACGCCAAGTTCCCGCAGATCACCACCATCGGCGGGTGGCGAGCCGACGGCGGCGGATTCGACGACCACCCCTCCGGCCGCGCAGCCGACATCATGATCGACAACTGGTCCTCCGAGGAAGGAAAAGCACTCGGCGACCAGGTCAAGGACTACCTGTGGGCGAACCGCGACTACCTCCAGATCGAATACATGATCTGGCGACAGGAATACATCCCCTCCCAAGGTGAACCGAACACCATGGAGGACAGGGGATCTCCCACCCAGAACCACTTCGACCACGTCCACGTCACCACCGTCGGCCACGGCGCACCGGCACCCGGCCAGACCTACGGGCCCGTCCCCGGCGGCGGCGGATCCGCACCGAAAGCCACAGGCAACTGCACCACCGCACCCGGTGCCGGTCTCGGTGATCACGCGAACCTCGCCGCCGGCCAGATCCCTCCCGAGTTCGAGCCGTGGCTCGCCCTCTCGGCCGCTCAGTGCCGCGAGCTCTCACCCGCGATCCTCGCCGCTCAGCTCAAACAGGAATCCGGCTTCACACCGGGCCTGACCAGCCCGGCCGGGGCCGAAGGGTATGCGCAATTCCTCCCCGGAACGTGGGCGTCGTTCGGTTTCCCCGTCGACGATCAGGGCGTCGTCACCGGGGCAGCGGGGGAGGGGGATCCCAACGACATCGGCGACGCCGTCATGGCGCAGGGCCGCTACAACTGCTCGGTCGCAGACACCCTACGACCGGGTATCGAATCCGGTGCCATCACCGGCGATCCCGTCGAACTGATGCTCGCCGGATACAACGCCGGCCCCGGAGCGGTCCAACAGTTCGGCGGCATCCCGCCCTACTCGGAGACCCAGAACTACGTCACCACCATCACCGCCACCGCATCCGATTACGACCTGGCTCGATAGCCCTCACCGACCACGCACGACCGAAGGAGACAACGGCCATGGCCACCAGCACACCCCACCGCACGGCATACGAATTGGGACCCCACGACGTGCACCGAGCGCTCGTCGCGCTCGGCGTGACCGCAGTCGTCATCTGGCTGGCCTGGTCCGTTCCCGTAGCGAATTGGGTCCTACCGTCCGCAGACACCATCGAAGAGAACGCCGGCCGCCTCGAAGCAACAGAGGACGCCCTCGGCCAGGGATGGTGGGCGATCATCGTGGTCACCATCCCTGGCTATCGGGAGTGTGTTGGCGGTCGGAATCGACTACATGCGGGGTAGGAACTGGACGGTCACCGCCCTGAAGAAAGCAATCGCTGTGGCATCGACTCTCCTGGCGATGTGGGCGATCTGGACTGTCAGCGTGTTCGCCGCTGCGGGAGTCAACATCCTCGGATAGAGCAACCGCCGACCCGCGCAGATGTGTCGGTACCCGTTGCGACACTGACCATCATCGAATCGAAGGAGCACAGACATGGCACACATCCTCGACCGCACCGACACCCACGGACCCGTCACCGGCTGGCTCGAAGTCATCGCCAAAGCCGCTGCACTGGGACAAATTTCCGACACCGATCCAGCCGATGCACTCGATTCCCAGGAACGCTCGAGATGAACCGCACAGCGACAATCGTTCTCGCGTGCTTCGGCATCGTCGGCGCGGTGACCATAGCCGCCGCAATCGTGTTCTTCTCACGTGGTTCGGACACACCCCCGCGTGCGGGCACCGACGCCGGAATTGCCATCGACCCCTCGGCCACGGACCCGGCCGGAGTAGCAACGTCCGTCATGTCCGGTGTGTACACATGGCAACCAGCAGTACAGGATTCACCGTGGGAAGCCCTGCACGAGCAGCGAGACAACCTCACAGGGCCGATGGCCACCGCGGCCGCAGCACGCCCGATTCCAGCGCCGCGACCGATGTCGGAGTGGTCCGCGTGGTCCCGCAGCAGCGACATCGTCACCGCAATCACCACACTCGACGGCGAGCCCTCCATAGGCACCGGCAAAGCCACTGTCCCAGTTGTGATCTCGCAGACCGTGCAGCACACCAGCGGCGAGATCACCCCGTACACCGCATACACGGCCACCGTCGACCTCGAACGCACGAACCACGGTTGGAAAGTCGCGAACTACCGCCTGGACAACGCCAGCCGGTAGAGGTGCCGGCAGACACCATCAACCGCGAGCGCAGAAGACGAGGGTACCCATGGGCCACGACAGAAACGCCACACCAGAGAAGATCGAACAAGGAGAGACCACAATGTCGGATACCAGGATCCCCGACGACGCCAAAGACCCTGCCCGTGATGAACAACCAGGTCCAACCAACGAGGCGGACCCGCACTACGGCCACGAAGACTGGGCCCCCGGACCCACCGGCCGCTGGTTCACAGCTACCGAGCTGATCGACTGGGGGTACAAGCCTGAGGCGTTAAGACGCCTTTTCGGCCCCCACGTCGAGGGACCAGACGAAATTCAAGGCTGGCTCATCGACCACGTCCAACACATCGAAGAAACCGTCATCTACCGTGCCGTAGAGCTCCTCGAAAGCACCTTTCAGCCTGACCGCCTGCGAAAGATGATTCCCGCCCCGCCCGACGCAGACCAAGATCTATCGGACGCCGAAGTAGCCGCCATGGTCGATGCGCTTCCACCTACGGTGACAGCGACCGCCTCGAATTAGCGCGATGACACAGAAGGTGCGCACGAACTCGCCACACCAGTCCGCGAGAGCAGCAAGAAAGCAATTGAACAGCTGATCTCAGAAGAACGCGAGCTGTGCCTCGTCGACGCGACGACGAGCTGCACGCACTCTGCGTGATCGGGGCACCGAATCGGCGAGGGGCGGCGAAGCAACCGGGGGAGCGGAGCCGACTGTGCCGAGGCCGGCACCTGCTCGTCGTACCAATTCGGCGCGAATCCGAGAGCGTTCGCGTTCACGGGCGCGGCCGGTCTCCGTATTGCGGATGCTCCACTCCGACTCCCACGCAGCCGACCCTGGTGTCGGCGCGGCCAACGCCCGGTCGGTCAACCGATCGAGTAGTTGATCGAGCCTGTCGATCAGAACCTCGGCGAGCTCGTCGAGCACGTTATTGGGCACCGCAGCCGCGTCGACGGACTCGCACTCGCTCACACGCGACACTGTAGGGCCGACCACCGACAGGGTCGCGGTACTCAGTGGGCTGAGTTGTACGCCTCTTCGATCGCAGCGGGGATCCGACCGCGATCGCTGATCTCGTAACCCTCGTCGGCCGCCCACTGCCGGATCGCGCGTGTCTGCGCCGGATCACGCATGGCCGGTGTCCCGGTCTTCGCGGGCGTCGCCGCGCCGGCGGGGGAGGGCTTACGCTTGCGGCCACCGACCCGCGTCGAATGCTCGATGTAGTAGTCGAGCTTCCTGTGAAACTCGTTGGCGTTCTTCGCTTTCAGGTCGATCACATACTCGACACCGTTGACCGCGAATTCGATCGTTTCGCCGGATTCGTCGTCGATGACCGACCCGTCGATATCGTCCACCAATTGGGTTGTCACTCGTTTGGCCACAGCCGAAAAACCTTTCGATCACACACAATGCCTACGGACTCGGATACCCGGCCAGCGTAACCAACGAATGTGGCGATGAGCTGCACCCTTTCAAGTCACGACATCGCGGGGAGCGATATCGGATCGGATTCCTTTGAATGCGGGATGCCGTAAACGCCCCGTTGCCGATTGTTCGCGATATTCCACGGTCACCACCAATTCCGGTGCCACCCACGACACCCCGACCGTGTCGGCGCGCGGAACCGGACCGTGCAGCGCACTGTCCGAACGAGTGCGATCAGCAAGCGCGCTCCGCAGCTCCCGGCGCATCCGATCAGTGAAACCCGTTCCCACACGACCGATGTAGACCAACTCGCCCGCCTCGTCGTACGCTCCGAGGAGCAGCGCCGCCAGTGTCCCGCCAGCGCGGCCGCCCGTCGGAACCCATCCGCAAATCACGCCTTCGCGTGTGTTCCGGATCGGTACCTTGATCCACGACGGCGACCGGATCCCCGATCGGTACACCGACTCAGCCTTCTTCGCCACGACCCCCTCGATACCGTTGTCGGCGGCAATGCCCATCAACGTCTCGCCGTCGATTCCCGTCATAGTCGGCGGCACCTGCACTCGCCGCCCGTCTGCCACGCCGAGACCCTCGAGCAGCGCACGGCGCTGCGTGTAGGGAAGCGTCCGGACCGATTCGCCGTCGACGTCGAGGACATCGAAGACGAAATACGTCACCGGGGTCGACCGCAGCAACGCCGCCGACGGCCGCGCGACATGCATTCGGCGTTGCAGCAACCCGAAATCGGGCCGACCGCCCGAATCCAGGGCCACCAACTCACCGTCAAGGATCATCGATCGCCCCGCCGTCGTATCCGACAACGCCGACGCCACATCCGGGAACGAGGCGGATATGTCGTTTCCGTTGCGCGAGAACAGCTTCACCCGCGATGCGCCGTCGACAACGCTGACCCCACGTTGGCCACTGGAGTCCGCACGGGTTCGATCGGCTGCCAGGAACCGGTGTAAGCCCAGGTTCCCTGGTCAGAGCAACGATTCTTCTTCATTCCGTGGTCGCTCAAATTTCATCAGTTACTCGTAGATTCTGCGAGTTCCTCGCATAAGTTCACTGTTCGTGTCAGATTTCGCTACTCGTCGGCAGCAGCGCATCGCTGCCGACGGCGCATCGAGTGCCGCGCGGGTCGGCAGCGGGGAACTTGCGGACGTCGAATCGCTGCAGCGGCTGGCGTCGGCGTCAGGGGACGACGAACACGACTTCTTCCGTAACACGCTGGTCGAATACGGATGGGCCAGAGATGTGGCGGGTCTGAGCCCCGCGACGCTGCAGAGAATCATGTATCCCGTGATCGAGATATGCGATTACTTCGATTGCGTGCCATGGCGATTGACCCAGCAGCAGTTCGATCAGTACTTCGCCGGTCCCGGCAAACGCAGTCACGCGACCATCCGGAAAAAGACAGTTCAGATCGACAACTACTACCGATTCCTCGAGCACCGCTACGCTGGCGAGCTGCTCCGAGCGTTCGGCGTCGGTGTCGAGTCACCGGTCGACCCGTTCAACCGGCCGAGACACAGGGGTGATTTCGCGCTGCGGATTCCTCCCACTCGACGAGCGATGACAGCGTTCTTCGCCGACTGGAGAGACGCCCTGCCACGCTCTCGCAAGTACCACGTGAGCGCACGCGACTACACCATGGCGAAGATTGCGTACTTGTCCGGTGTGCGGGCGTCGGAGCTGTGTGCGGTGAAGATCGGCGACATCCATTGGGAAGCGGGACAGTGGGGCCGCTTCGTCGTCGTGGGTAAGGGCGCTCGCGGATCAGGTCCACGCGAACGGCAAGCGTTTCTCTTCGAAGAGGGGAGAGAGCTGCTGTGGTGGTATCTCGAACAGATCCGGGGCGAGTTCAGCGACGACCCGACCGACGCGGGCGCACCGTTGTGGCCATCGGAACGCTTGCCGACCGCCGTCGCGGCGCTCAACCTCGCCGTTGCACCCGCGATTCAGCCCTCGACTTTCCGCCGCAATCTCAAAGCTGCGTCGCACCTTCATCTGAACGGCCCGGTGCGCGAGCTCTACCCCCATCTGCTGCGTCACGCCTGCGCCACCCACAACTACCAACAAGGCATGCCCTTGTGGGATGTGCAGAAGATGCTCGGCCACGAATGGGCAAGCACCACTGTGGGCTATCTGGCGTCGGCCGGAGCCGACCCGGAACGGTCCGTCATCGAGTCGACACAACGCGCCGTGCGGCGCTTGAGTACGGAGAATTAGAAGATGAAATGGAACCTGCGCATGGTCGCGGCGCAACGCGACATCTGGCGTCCGACGCAGCTACTCAAAGCATTCGAGCAGGTCGACTTCCACCCGTCACTGAGCAAGACTGCGGCCCTGTGGTCTTCGGCGCCGATCACGATCCGACTCGATGACCTGGACAAGATCTGTGCGGCGTTGAACTGCACTGTCGGTGATCTGATGCTGGCGGAAGCTGTTCACGACGCGGATCTCGACGCAGCTCCAGCACGCGCAATCGGCGATCGGTCGGGCCCGGCCGCACCCGCTACCGGGACCAGGAAGCGCGGAGCCCGCCGCGTCCCACCTCCCAACTGATGTCGGAACGAAACCCTGCCGATGGGGTGGCGGCACGCAATGCCGCCCGGCACACCGAGCGCACCATACGGATGATCGAGCAAACACCCGCGCAGTTCCGCGACGACGTGCAGGCGTGGGTCACTGCGCTGGGCGGCCGCGGTCGACGTAAATCCAGACCGCTGACGGAAGTGACCATTGCCCTCTATCTCAATTTCGCGCAACCGGTCTTGCACGAATGGGCTGAGACACACCAAAGCCTGCGATCTGTCGAAACTGTCGACATCGAGCGCGCTCTCAGCCGTCACTCAGGGCAGTCGAGACACAACGTGCACACGGCCCTGAGGTCGCTCTTCCGCGGACTCAAACGCGAACGTCGCATCTTCGCCGACCCTGCCCGAGAGGTCGCTGGTCGGTACACCCGCAGGATCCTCAGACCGTTACGATCCGATCGCGTACATGGGCTCTTCGATCAGCTGACCAGGCCCGATGACCGGGTGATTCTGGCGCTCGTCGCGGTCCACGCGCTGACGATCGAAGAGGTCATCGGCTTCCGACTCGACCATCTCGACCGTTCGGCAGGACGAGCAACCGTCACCCGGCCACACACCCGCCACACGTTCTGGTTGGACGAGTTCACCGCCGAGGTGCTCCGCGACTGGCTGATCTACCGTCAGCTGCGGTGGCCGACCAGCACGAATCCGTACTTGCTGATCACCCGGATAACTGCGCCTACCGCACTGCCGGGCAGTCGCCACTACATCACCCGCCCATTCCGTGACCTCGGCATCACCGCCCGCGAACTGCGTGTCGATCGCATCCTCGACGAGGCCGCCCACAGTGGCGACCCAGTTGCCCTGATGACCGTGTTCGGTATCGGCACCACCACAGCGGTCCGCTATGTCAGGACCGCGCACCCAGGCCGATTCGACGTAGACCCCACCGCACCATGACTCGATCCGAAGTTCGGCCAACGGACTGGTCTTCGCCGCAGGTTCGTAAGCCACTCGACGCAGCCAACGGCCTTCCGAAACATACGGGGAGGGGGTATGGTCGACATGTCATCGAGATACCCCCAGGGGGTATCTAAGCAGCCAGAGGAGCGCGACATGATCACCACGGTTTACAAAGTCACGGGCATGACCTGCGGTCACTGCGAAGCGGCAGTCCGGGAGGAAGTAAGCACCGTTGCAGGAGTCGACACGGTCGAGGCATCTGCAGCTGCGGGAACTCTGACGGTGACAAGTGCTGACGTGCCCGACCACGCCGGTGTCATCGCAGCTGTCCGCGAGGCTGGATACACAGTCGAACCGCAACCCAAAGATTCGCGCACCGCGTAACCGCTGAACCTGGTGGAGAGAAGGATTTCCCGCGATGAACAACCACACACATGCCGACGCTGGCGGAGCCGAGACAGCGGGCACGCTGCCGGGCCACGATGCATCCGAACACAGCGCAGCCCACTCCGGCCATGGCGAGAAGGAACACGAAGGCCATACCGGTCACGAAGGCCATACCGGTCACGGTGGCCACGCCGGTCATGGGGACCACGTCGGCATGTTCCGTCGTCTGTTCTGGATCATGCTGGTCCTCGCCCTTCCGGTGATCGTTGCCTCGAACATGTTCGCGATGCTCCTCGGATACTCACTGCCCGACTCATCGTGGATCGCCTGGATCTCCCCGGTGCTCGGAACGGTGATGTATGCCTGGGGCGGTTCCCCGTTCCTCTCCGGAGCAGTCAGCGAAATCCGTTCACGTGCACCGGGAATGATGCTGCTCATCGCCCTCGCGATCACCGTCGCATTCGTCGCGTCGATGGGAGCAAGCCTCGGCCTGCTCGATCATCAGCTCGACTTCTGGTGGGAACTGGCCCTGCTGATCGTGATCATGCTGCTCGGGCACTGGATCGAAATGCGATCCCTCGCTCAGACCACCTCCGCCCTGGACTCATTGGCAGCACTGCTCCCGGACACCGCCGAACGCGTCGACGGCGACGACGTGGTGCCGGTGCCCCCGGCCGAGCTGCAGCTCGGTGATCTCGTCGTCGTCCGCCCCGGCGGCCGCGTACCCGCGGACGGCACCATCGTCTCCGGATCGGCGAGCATGGACGAATCGATGATCACCGGCGAATCGAAGACGGTCCGTCGCCGCGAAGGCGACCAAGTCGTCGCCGGCACTGTCGCCACCGACTCCGGTCTCCGCATCCAGGTCACCGCAGTAGGGGAGGACACCGCCCTCGCCGGCATCGGCCGCCTGGTCGCCGACGCCCAGAACTCGACCTCGCGCGCTCAGCGCATCGCCGACACCGCCGCCGGCTGGCTGTTCTGGTTCGCACTCGGATCCGCGATCATCACCGCCGCCGTGTGGACGCTATTCGGGATGCCCGACGACGCCGTCATCCGCACCATCACCGTGCTGGTCATCGCCTGCCCGCACGCACTCGGACTGGCGATTCCGCTGGTGGTCTCCATCGCCACCGAACGCGCCGCCCGCGGCGGTGTTCTGGTCAAGGACCGGCTCGCACTCGAAACCATGCGCACGGTGGACACCGTGCTGTTCGACAAGACCGGGACCCTCACCAAGGGTGAACCCACCGTCACCGCAGTCGAGGTGACCGGCGGGCGCACCGCCGACAACGTTCTCGCGCTGGCCGCTGCCGCAGAAGCAGATTCCGAACATCCACTCGCCCGTGCCATCGTCGAGGCCGCACGCGCGCGGAACCTGACGGTCCCGGCTGCAGCCGGCTTTCAGTCGTCCCCCGCCGTCGGGGTCGCAGCCGACGTCGACGGCGTCCGGATCCAGGTCGGCGGGCCGGCACTGCTCGAGCAGGAACACGGATCCGAACTCGCTGTCGCCGACCGGTGGCGCGGGGACGGGGCGATCATCCTGCACGTCCTCGCCGACGGGGCCGTGATCGGTGCCCTCGCGCTCGCCGATGAGATCCGGTCCGAGTCACGCACTGCGGTAGACGCGCTGCACGCGCGAGGAATCGCGGTCGTGATGATCACCGGTGATGCCGACGCCGTCGCGAAGTCCGTCGCCACCGAGCTCGGTGTGGACCGCTACTTCGCCGGGGTGAAACCGGAAGACAAGTCGCACAACGTCGCTGAACTCCAGAGCGAAGGCCGTACGGTGGCGATGGTCGGCGACGGAGTCAACGACGCCCCGGCTCTGGCGCAGGCCGATGTCGGTATCGCGATCGGGGCCGGCACCGACGTCGCAATCGCATCGGCCGGAGTGATCCTCGCCAGCGACGACCCGAGGTCGGTGTTGTCGGTGATCGAACTCTCGCGCGCCTCGTACCGAAAGATGAAGCAAAACCTCTGGTGGGCAGCGGGATACAACCTCATCTCGGTTCCGCTCGCGGCAGGAGTGCTCGCGCCGGTCGGGTTCGTGCTGCCGATGTCGATCGGCGCGATCCTGATGTCGCTGTCGACGATCATCGTCGCTGCGAACGCACAATTACTGCGTCGACTCGACCTCACACCCGACACCATCACCGGAGCGGTGAACGAGGGGAGTTCCAACCCTCCGTCGCAGCGCACACCGTCACTGTGAGAGCTGATCTCGTACCGGGAACGCAGCCCTGACGACTGCGAAACGCTGATGGCCGCACCCTCTCCGCCGGAGAGGATGCGGCCATCGTTGTGTGGCGGGCCGGGTCAGCCGAGCAGCCGCTGCATGGTCTCGATTTCCTGCTGCTGAGTGGCGACGATGGCGCGTGCCATCTCCAGGGCGTCAGGATTGGAACCGTCCGCGATTTCGGTGTTGGCCATCTCGATGGCACCGGTGTGGTGGGCGATCATCATCGTCAACCACTGGCGGTCGAATTCCGGTCCCGACGCTGCCATCAACGCGTCCATGTCCTGAGCGGTCATCATGCCGCTGCCAGAGCTGTGGTCCATCCCGCCCATGTCACTCATGTCCATGTCGGGCATGGGCTGGCCCCACTCGGTCAGCCATGCCGTCATCTGGTCCATCTCGGGCTGCTGTGCGCCGGCGATCGCCGATGCCAGCGACAGCACCTCCGGGTTGTCGGTGCGGCCGTTCGCCATGTCGGCCATCTCGACTGCTTGGGCGTGATGCGGATACATCATCTGCGCGAACATCACGTCGGCATCGTTGAACTCTGCGGACGCGCTTGCTTGGGCCGAGGACATCGGTGCCGAGGACATCGATCCCATCGCATGGCCGTCCATCGACGAATCGGCCGCGTTGTCGCTACAGCCGACGACGAGGAACGCGCTCGCGGCGGCAGCAGCGATCGAGGCAATGACTTTGGTACGCATGAGGAAACTCCTTGCAAGAGTGGGTAGTGCAGAGAATTGGATGTCGTTCGATCCGCCGACAGACACGCGTCTGCCGGGCTCCCTGTCACACTCGCAAGGTCACCGATCTGTCCAACTCCCACAACGTCCACGGCGGCGCACGCTCAAGCGTGGAGTCGGCCCGTCCAATGATCCGGTTCACCGATGTCGGCGCCAGGTCGAGGGCTGCGCTCATCGCCGGGACCGTCAGCGCGGGCCACGACACCGTCGTGCCGACGCAGGGATGCATCATCTGGTGCCCCGACGGGCAGTCATGTTCCCCGGTCATCACCGGAACCGTGGCGTCCGTGTGGGACGGTGCTGCGA
Organism: Rhodococcoides fascians NBRC 12155 = LMG 3623; assembly: GCF_001894785.1. Taxonomy (GTDB): domain Bacteria; phylum Actinomycetota; class Actinomycetes; order Mycobacteriales; family Mycobacteriaceae; genus Rhodococcoides; species Rhodococcoides fascians. Next base: position 21,279 of record NZ_BCWW01000012.1, on the reverse strand, counting down.
ACGAGGCATGGCCGCCGCTCATCGATGTGGACATCGAGCCGGTCACGGGCATCGACATCGGTGTCACCGAATGCATCAACAGGACACCGAACACCGTCAGTGCAATCAGTAAAGCTGCCGTCGGAGCTGTGCCCCGTCGACCGTGCCGATTCACTGAGTGCATGCGGCCGATGATACCAACATATACCCCCTGGGGGTACGCCTGTCTCGTCGCGTTCGGTCGTCGAAGCATTTCGTCATGTCTTCGAGGTGTCGAGTCCGAGATCTGTTGCGCGGTTGTAGTCGTCGTCGATGAGCACCACGCTGCGATGTTCCCGGTCGAGTAGTGAGGCCGCGATCGAGGCGCGATAGCCGGAGGCGCAGTGCACCCACACTTTGCCGTCGGGAACTTCTGCGAGTCGGTGTGGCAGTTCGTGGAGGGGAATGTTGATCGCACCGGGGATGTGGCCGTCCGCGTATTCGGACTGTTGACGGGTGTCGAGCACTGCAATGTCCGAGTCCTCTGCGGCGAGTCCGGCGAAGTCGGACACTTCGTAGGACCGTACGCGCCCGTCGGTGGCGAGCGAATGAATCTCTCCGACAGCGGAGCCGGAGGGGTGGTCGATGCCGATACGTGCCAACTCCCTTGTGGCCTCGTCGATTTGATCGGATGTGTCGCCGATCAAGGTCAGCGGCGCACCCCACTGGTAGAGCCAGCCGAGGTAGGTGACGAATGTCGTCGACAGCTCGAAGCCGAGGGAACCGTCGAGATGTCCGGCAGCGAAGGCGGTGCGTGCGCGGAGGTCGACGACCCATTGTCCGTCGTCGATGCGGCGGCGTAGTTCGTCGGGGTCGACGGGTTCTGGGGTGGACAGGTCGATCGGTGCGGGGCCTTCGGTGTTGATGACGCCCATGTGGGCGTAGTACGCGGGGTAGGCCGACAGTCCTGCGATCAACTCGTCGACGTAGGTTTGTTCGTCCTGGGTCAGCGCGGGATTGGACTGTTGCTGTTCACCGATGGTCGACGAGTCGCCGCTGGTGGGGGTCGCGGAGCAGAAGCTACCGAATCCGTGGGTGGGGTAGACCTCGACGTCGGCGGGGAGTTCGGCGGCGATTCGACGGACCGAGTGGAACTGGGCATGGGTGAGCTCGTCGGTGTGTTCGGAGCCGAGTAGGTCGGTGCGGCCGGTGGATCCGTAGAGCATCGAGCCGCCGGTGAAGATCGCGATCGGTTCGTCTCCGAGTTGCAGTACGTAGCTGACGTGATGATGTGTATGGCCCGGGGTGTGCATGACCTGAAACGTCGCCGATCCCGCGTCGACGACATCGCCGTCCCCCACTGCCCGTCGCTCGAATTCGACCGGGTCACCCTCGGGCACAACGTATTCGGCTCCGGTGGCGCGTGCGAGTTCGAGTCCGCCGGTGACGTAGTCGTTGTGGATGTGGGTTTCGAGTACGTGGGTGATCGCGGCGTTCTTCTCCGTAGCCAGTGCCAGGACGCGGTCGATGTCACGTTGGGGATCGATCACGACGGCGATGCCGTCGTGGCTGATCAGGTAGCTGCGGTCGCCGAGGCTCGACGTTTCGATGATGGCGATGTCTGGATCGGTGGTGCTCACGGGGTACTCCTACGGTGTAATCGGGTCGGCCTCGTTTCTGACGTGAAACGTCCTCGTTCAGGCCAGTGCGAGGAAGAGCTTTTCCAGTTCTGCTTCGGTCATGGGCTCTTTGTTGTCTGCGGTGTCGCCGGTCATGCATTCACGAAGGCCGGTGGCCACGATCTTGAATCCGGCTTTGTCGAGGGCGCGGGAGACGGCGGCGAGTTGAGTGACGACGTCTTTGCAGTCGCGTCCGTTCTCGATCATGCCGATCACACCGGCGAGTTGGCCGTGTGCGCGGCGCAGACGGTTGAGTACCAATGCGATGCTGTCTTCGTCGCCGATCATTGCGGTCTCCTGAGGGTGTGTGATGGTGGTAGTCCTTCCAGATTACCCCCGGGGGCATCGGTTCGGTGTGTGCAGTCGGTCATGAAAGAACGAGGGTGTCGACAAGTACATAGCCCGCGACGGCGAACACCAGGTAGGCGAACCACGTGCGCAGCTTGTCGGTGTCGATGCGTGTGCTCAGTTTTCCGGCGACCAGCGAGCCTGCGATCGCCGCACCGGCGAACGCGGCTGTCAGTGGCCAGTTCCCGCCGAGCCCGTCGGCCTGAGCGATCAGTCCGGCGGCGGAGTTGGCGACGATGACCACCAGCGACGTTCCGACAGCGACACTCATCTCGATTCCCAGCAACAGCACCAGAGCGGGGATGATCAGAAATCCTCCGCCGACGCCGAACAGTCCGGTGAGGACACCGACCCCGAACCCGGTCGGTATGGACCGTGGTGCGCATCGCCGCCAATCGATCCCGGAACTTCCTGTCTTGCAAGCGGTTCCGACATCGTCGGTGCTGCGCAGCATCCGCGCCCCGGCGATGATCATGACGATCGCGAAGCCGATCATCACTGCGGCCTCGGGCAGATGCCTGCCCAGGACGCTGCCGACCAGCGTGCCGACGATACCGGTGGCCGCGAAGATCGCCGCCAGTCGCCATTCGACGAGCTTCGCCCGCACCTTGGGGATGGCCCCGGTCGCCGAGGCGACACCGATCACCAGCAACGATGTCGGTATCGCCTCCGACAGGTCCATTCCCAGGGCGTAGACGAGAACCGGGACGGCGAGGATCGACCCGCCGCCTCCGAGGAGACCGAGCAGGATGCCGACGGCGACGCCGAGGACCAGTGCCAGCGTCAGGGTCATCAGCTGTGGGCTGCGTCCTGGCCACCGAGTGCGTCGATGGCGGCCTGGAGCTTGGTGGTGGCCTCGGCCGCGACGTCGGACAGTGCTGGCTCGCCGGTCGCTTGGACCATGATGTCGGGGTTCATCGCTTCGACAATGACCGATCCGGAAGCGGAGGTGTCGGCGCGGACGACGACATTGCACGGCAACAGCAAGCCGATCTGGCGCATGACCCCGACGGCGCGGTGCGCGAGGGACGGATTGCAGGCACCGAGGATCAGATACTGCTCCATGTCCTCGCCGAGCTTGGCCTTCAACGTGGCCTGCATGTCGATTTCGGTGAGAACACCGAAGCCCTGATCTGCGAGGGAGGCTTTGACGGCGTCGACTGCGGTGTCGAAGTCGGTGTCGGTCAGAGTGGTCGAGAGTGCGATGTTCATAAGGGAAGTTCCTTTCGGTCGTCGAACTGCGGTGATCTGGGCCTACCCGATTCGGGGCTGGCGAATACTCGGCACGCCCACCCTGGTGAGAAGCGCGCTGGCCGGGCACCAGCCGACCGCTGCGTAAAGGGCGAGGTTCGCGGCAGCGAACGCGCTGAGCAGTCGCCACTGCGGTGCGTGGAGTTCGCCGAGGGCCAGGCCGGTGGCGGTGACGCCGGCGGCGAGGGCGGGGACGATACGTTCGATCGGCCAGCCCGCGAACGCGGACGAGCGAGTGGTGTTCGGATCGATCATGATTGCTCCGTTCGGGTTGTAAGGGTGGTCAGTGCGAGAAGCTGATCGAGGGCAACACCTTGCGCAGCCAGGCCGGTGACCACCATGCGGCGTGTCCGCTCAAACGCAGCAGGACCGGCAGCAGGATCAGCCTGATCAAGAAGGCGTCGAGCAGTACCGCGACGCCGAGGATGATGCCCATCTCCTTCGGTGGGAGCGGATCGGAGAGTGCGAAGGTGAAGAACACTGCGACCATGACCGCGGCGGCGGCGAAGATGACCCGGCCGGAGTGGGCGAGGCCGTCGACCTGAGCGGCTTTCGGGTCCCCGGTCTTCTCGTAGTGCTCTTTCGCGGTGGCGAGCAGGAACACTGTGTAGTCCATGGCGATGGCGAAGATCATCGCGAAGAAGAACACCGGACCCCAGCCGTCGAGGAAGCCTTGCGGGGTGAATCCGAGCAGTGATGCGCCGTGCCCGTCCTGGAAGATCAGCTTCGCGACCCCGAACGCTGCGGCGGTCGAGAGCAGACTGACTGCGGTGCCGAGGATCGCGATCAGCGGTGCTTGGAGGGCGACGAGCAGCAGGATGAAACCGAGCGCCAGAATGATACCGATCACCAGCGGTAGGTAGTCGTTCAGTGCTTGCTGCAGATCGAGGTTCTCCGCTGGGGCACCGCCGACCAACGCCGACTCCGGGAGTTCGGCGCGCAGGTCACCGAGGATGGTGCCCATTCTCTCGTCCGAGGGGTCAACGGTGGGAAGTGCTTGTAGCAGTGAGTAGTTTGAGCCGTCCGCGGCAGGCTGGGGCGGAGTGACCATCGAGATCCCGTCGACGGTACTGGCTGCCGTGGCGGTCGCGGCGGCATCCGCGGACGGGACGACGATCTGCAGTGCGCCGGGTGCGCCGGCACCGAACTGGGCCTGGACGAGCTCGTAACCCTGGCGAACCGGTGCGTCTTCGGGGACGACGGCGATCGAGGGCATCGCCACTTTCAGTCCGAGGACCGGAAGGGCCAGCGCAATGAGGATGCCGACGGAGACCAGAGCGAACGGCCAGGGGTGCTTGTGGAGCAGTTCACCCCAGGCTGCGAATTTCGGGGAGCGGTGCTGCTGGCGCTTGGCGTAGGGCAGGGAGGCGGCGTTGACCTTGGAACCGAGTGCACCCAGGGTTGCGGGGAGCAGGGTCATGGTGGCGATCAGCACGAAGGTCACGGCGAGCATGATGCCGACGGCCATGGTGCGCACCGCCGGTGCGGGAACGAGCAGGACGGCCGAGAGGCTCACCAAGACCGTCAGACCGGACAGGACCACGGCTTTGCCTGCGGTGTCCATGGTTTCGGCGACCGCGGCACGTGGATCGGCGTTGCGCAGTGCGTCGCGGAACCTGGCGACGATGAACAGGGCGTAGTCGATTCCGAGGGCGAGGGCGAACATCATCGCGAAGTTCATCGCCCACACCGAGATCGGCGTGACGCCGTTGAGCAGAACGAGTCCGCCTGCGGATGCGACCAGGCCGGCAACGGTGAGTAGCAGCGGCAATCCCGCGGCGACGAGGGAGCCGAACGCGAGCACCATGATCGCCAAAGTGACCGGCCAGGAGAACAATTCGGCCTGAATCATGGCGTCGTGGTTGGCCTTGTTGAAGTCCGACCACAGTGCGGAGGATCCGGTCGGGTAGACCTCGATGCCGTCGCCGGAGAGTTCGGTCAGCTCGCCCTTCACCTCGTCGACGGCCTTGACCATGTCGTCGGTACTCGCGTTTGCGCCGGCGATCAAGATGCCGGTGTGACCGTCGGGACTGATCGTCATGCCCGGCTGGGGGGCGATGACCTCACCGAAGCGAGTGTCACCGTCGAATACGGCCGCGACGTCGGTGAGTGTCTGCTGCATCGCTGCGTCTTCGATCGTGGCGGTGTCGGAGTGAACGACCACCTGCACTGCTGCAGAGGAATTGCCGCCGAAATGCTGCTGGGCGAGCTCGCGGACCTGGACGGATTCGGAACCGTTGGCCTGCCAGCCGGCCCCGGCCAAGGATGAGAACACCGATGGTGCAGCCGATCCCAGTGCAACGAGGGCGATCAGCCAGATGCCGAACACCCACCGGCGGCGGGCGACCATCGTGCTTCCCAGGCGGCCTAGTGCGCCGGGTGCCGGTGGCCGATGGCGGTCGTGGCGGCCGGTGGCCGCCGCGGTAGCGGGCTTGGTCACAATTGCTTCTCCTAATACGGGTGGGGGTATTCAGAAGTGTTGAAGACGCCCAGAGATTCCTGCGAAATGCAGTGGAGTGCTGTTGGGGTGGGGGTCAGCGACGAAACAGGGAACGAAAGAAGTTGTCGCGTGTAGCTGGGGCGGGTGTCTCCATGGAGCAGGAGCACTGCTGCGACCGCGGAACGTTCTTCATGACGCTGTCGACATGTCGACCGCAGCCAGCCCAGGTGGTCTTACCGCATGCCGGGCACGGGACGGGGTAGCACATGGCGGTCCTTTCTGGCGGGTACATCACTACTGTGACACATACCTAGGGGGGTATGCAAGTACCCGTGGGGGTATGAGGGAAGGGGTGGGCCGGAGCCGATCGGTAGACGGCAGTGGTTTTGCCGGATCCAACGCGAGGCTGTGCTGGCGGCCGCACGAGGCGTTTGATGGTCGCCAGTCTGCGAATGCGGTTGTCCCTCAGGGGTTGATGCTCCACCCACGCGCGAGTTGCGCCGCTATCGTCCGCGAGTTTCTGTGAACCCGCGCAGTTGCATCCCACTTCCATTCCCACACCCAGGCCGGTCCGGACGGGAGCGGCCCAGGAGTGGCAAGCATCGGAGACAACGGATTCGGGGGCATCGGCGACGAATGCCCGCGCCGCTGGCATCCGAACCATCTCGAGCAACAGCACCGCGGCTTGCAACACGAAACGGAACTGCTTCACAACGGCGGATCCGCGGTACTTCTAGATCATGTCCGGCAGGCGGTCGCGCCAGCAGGTAGGATTGACATACGTTGCATGACAATGGCTTTCGACTGCAACCTGACATAATCTATATTATCGGCAATGATTGTCAATAACACTTTGGGGGGTGTTGAAAGTCGGGATACGCGCGTGGCCGTTCGCTCGAAGGAGCAAAAACAACGCGACAACGCCGCCCTCAGAATATGAAAGTTTCTTCTGCTTCTTCACCGGGGCTGTCGTCGACCCACGTATGCCCGCAGGCCAGGCACTCGCAGTTCGCTTGATCGCTCGGATCGTCTGTCACGACACACCCCATCGCAATGACCCCAGGTAGCGGCCCAGGTGGCATTCCGAACATCAAATGCGCGACGGTATGGGAGTCGCACTGGGGACAGGGCGGACGGTGGGCCATGACCAGCTCGGCGATGCTCTCGGTATAGGCGTCGTGCGCCATTGCATGACAGTTGGCGCACAGCATCATGAATCCGCGCAAAGTCTCGTTAGTGGCGTGCGGCTGGAGCACAGCCCGCGCCTGCGCCATGGGTAAGTGCTTGAAAAGCGCTCTGCAGCATTCGCAGCGCCATTCGTGTTGCGCCGAGCTCGACTTGTCGCCTACCGCGTCCCAGCATCTCGCCTGGTCGAGAACGTACCACGGTGTGGGCGAATCGCATTCAGCCGTATAAGCATCAAGGAAGCGACGTCCGAGATCCGGACTGAGCGTGGCCGGCGGCTGCGGCAGCTCGTGCCCCAGCCGCCGTTCGATACCCGCTACCGCCACACCACGCAGATTCCAGCCCGCGCTGTCTTCGACATCGAACTCGCCCTCACTGTGCGTTGCAAACACTTCGAGGTTGAGGACGGCGGGGACGGGGCCAGGAACTATCCATGCCACAAGGTCGCCGCCGTCGTGTTCGGGAATAGCGAACGTCAGCTCGTCCAGATTCGGATTGTCCAGACGGTAGAGAGCCAGAAACTGATCGCGCGGCCGCGCGGTTCCCAGGTGAACCGTCGCCTGCTCGTCTATCGCCACTCTCTGGCACTCCTCACACGCTGGTTACTGTCCTGAGCCCACTGTATCGACGATAGGAAGTGGTCCAAGGAACGCTTTAAAGCAGACTGAAGTACTTCACCCTCCCACCCCGTTGTGATGACTCCGGCGGAGCAAACCACATCCGCTGACTCTAGGCCCGACGCGTTTCGCTCGCGAGGTCCTGCAAAATACTCTTTCAGTAAGGGGACTTCTTCGCAGTCGTGGCATTCTTTGCCCTCCGACGAAAGGACAAACCATCCCGGGTCGCGGCGGCGCGCTGAGCGACAAGCCGCGCATTCTCAGCCCGCCTGTCCCTGATCTGCTGCTCCGCATCCTTCTTCCGTTCGATCGCGTTGCGAGCTTTCGCACCAGTAGTCCCCACGCAATTGCCAATCGTCAGATCCGCCGCATGGATGGCGGTTCTGTTCACACGGCAGGGCAGACACAACCAGGACGACCGCAGCTTCTGTAGGTCCCCATACCCCTCGCAGGCCTGGCACTTAGACCCGTATCGTGCAGAACCGCCTCCGCTGGTCAGCGTCACCCGTGGCATAGCTCGATAGTAGCCAGACACCAGGCCAGGGGGCGTGTACTGCCCTGGGTGCGGACCTGTGCACCTCTAGCGGAGTGGTGCTCCGAACTGCGGAGACTGACCTTGCGGAGGAAACAATCCAGCAAACGACGGAGCACCACTCCAGTGAACGAGCCTACGCCGCAATACCCCACCCCGTCCGGTGATGTCAACAGAACAGCCGTCATCTTGCATATCGGACGGGCCGCGTCCCTTCTACTTGACACTGCCCTAATGAACGAGCGCGGCGTAGTGCTCGAACAAAACCTTCTGCCGCCTCGACTCTGCTCCCGCGTCCTTTCGGTCGAAAACTTGGCCGAAAACTTGGTCAACTACTTCGTCGAGCGCTTTGTGCGCTTCGACCAGGTCGGCTGGCATAGCCGTTGGATCGTACAGTTGTGCCAGCGTTCTGCCGGGGTGAGCCTCTCTCGCTGAGATGATCCCCGCGCTACTTTCAACAATGTCGCGACGCTCCCTGCCTGTGACTTTCGGCATCGGAAAGGTGTTGTAAGTGAACGTATTCGAGAATCGGAGATCAGATTTTATACGTCCACCGATTGCGCGCATCCATGCAATGAACATCGATGATGACAAGATCCCCAACAAAAACCCATCCACGTCAGGTGCCAAGAAGTTTGCGTCACCGCAGATGACGTCGCTCGAAAAACGCCGGGCGGTGAAAAACAGCCGCTGCTCACCCACATGGCGCGGAATTGCAAGATAAGCACTACCCGGTTGCCTATTGTATTGAAAGAGTTCGGGCCGCAACGCGGCTTTATTTGTGGCTCGATCCGTACTAGCGGATCTCATAGACTCAACAGCAGCCACCCTGTCCCGCAATATTTTACTGCCGGCAATGTGATCTTGGGGCACGTCGACCATCCACAGGCACCAACGCATCCTGTCATGGACCAACTCTTTCGCGCCTACGTACCTTCGTAGGTAGACCGCTGCTATTGGGTCATTGGCAACCGATTCGTAGTCTGCGGGTGAGACAATTAGATTTCCCCCATCAGTTGGCTTGCTACCATAAACCACTGAAATCATTACCGGGCTCAGTGGTGACGTTCGATTACGCACAAGTGTATTTGGTGCATCTATTAGATAGGCATTGATATTTTCTACTTGCCGGGGAACGCCCTTCCCTTTCCCTCCTTCGGCATATTCCCATAGGATGGGTTTCGGGCTAGTCAGTTTGTCGAAGCCAATGATGGAGACATGTACGGCTGCCCCACCGACGGCTTCGGTCAACCAGTGGATTGAACGGTGCGCGAATCGGCATCGCCACCCTGCTTCGAAGATTGGGCCCCAGAGGTATTCGACTGCTTCGCCCTGACAGATCGAGTTGGTGGAGACGAACGCCCATCGCCCGGAGCGCTCCCCGTAGTAGTCAAGCGCTTTGGCGTACCAGCAAGTGACATAGTCGAGGTAGCCATTGTAGCGTGACCCCCAAATTGCCTTCGTATCAGCGGTCTGCTGAGCAGTTTTGGTGTACTGACCGATGAATGGGGGGTTACCGACGATGATCACGTCGTCAGTAGGGGGCACAAGGGAGGCCCAATCTGTATGAAGTGCATTTGCGAGTCGAATTAACGGGGCAATGACGATCGGTAGCCGGTCGGGGGCCATACCGAATTCGACTGCCATCTGCTGATTTGCCAGATGGTCGACCAACAGCAGTGCGGTTTCCGCTATACGAGCAGGCCATTCTTCGATTTCGATACCATAGAAGTGGTCAAGGGTAACCTTGATCTCGTCGGTGACGTCGAGGGTGAGCTGTGCCCGCTCGATTTTCTTGGTCGCCGCCTCGATCATGTCTAGGTCGCGGCGACGTTTGAGGAGATCGAGTTCTAAGGCGCGTAGTTCGCGGTACGCCACTATCAGAAAATTTCCGCATCCACAGGCCGGGTCGAACACACGGAGACGGCCGAGTTCGTTGTGAAGCCTCGTCAACTGTCCCTTGTCATTCCACGATCGGTCGAGTTTGGAGCGATAATCGTCGAGGAACAGTGGTCGAATGGTCTTGAGGATATTCTCCTCGGTGGTGTAATGCTCGCCGCCGTGACGACGGGCCTCCTTGTTCTTGACTGTCTGGAACATCGACCCGAATACCGCAGGCGAGATGATGGACCAGTCGAACTCGGAAGCCTTGATGAGAGAGCCCCGTAGAGCTGCAGTCAATCTGGGCAGCCTGAGTTCGTCACGAAACAGCCCGCCATTTATGTAGCGGAACCGTGCATAGATGCTCCCGGCAGGAAGCTCGCGCCTGCGCTCTTCTGTGTCCAGAATGTTGAAAAGCGTCTGCAGGTCGTTGTGCAGGGTGTCTGCGGTGGTGTGTTCCCGAAGGTATTGGTCGAAAAGCCCGGCGGGCCTCCACATGTCGGCGTCGTCACCGAACAGCAGAAACAGCAGACGTGCCAGCAGGAGGGTAGCGTCATGCTCCCCCACACCGGAGGCTTCGAGCTCGGAGTACAGAGTGCCCATCAGCCGGGCTGCGGCAACAGAGGCAGTCTCGGCTTCGTGATCGAAGGCACCGCGCATCTTCTCTAGTAATGCGACGAGCGGGATGTCTTCGTCGAAGTCGAGTTCGATTGCTTGTAACCGCTGCTTGAGATGAGTGGTCCTGTCACCGACGAGGTGCTCGTGAACCAACAGCTTTGCATTGGCGCTACCGAGCTGTGCGCGCCTGGGCCATCGCCACTGCTGCCTGCTCTCGTCGCTGAAAATCACGAGTCGCTCATGGTTGTCCTGGCCGATCAGCACGTCGATTTGACGCTGCGCTTTTCGCGAAGGAAGCTCTGAGCAGTGCCAAATCCGGAGCCCCTTGTATCCCGCGACCTGGTTCAATACGAAGTTTTGGCCTTCGACTTCGATCGTCCGGACGGGCTTATCGGGGTTCTGCCAGCCGAGTTCGTCGATGAACAGGGTTCGGAAATCTCGAGAGTCGACGAGGTCGAGGAGACGGTTGTCGGTCATGAAGTAACTCCCATACTGCTGACGACCCTGATCGGGTCTCGCCCTGTTTTTGAGGCAACGACAAGGCGTTCGTCGCGGTGGAGTGCGCCGATCAAAGTGGTGAGGTCGTCATCGCTGAATCCGTTCCGGACTGCACGTCGGAGCCGATTCTCGGCGTCTCGCTGCAGCGGATGCTGAAATAGCTCGTCGAGAGCCTGAGCAGTCTCGCGGTCATGTGCGTTCAGTGTCTCGCCGAGTCTGCGCCACAGGGTTCGGCGGACGCCGCGTAGTCGGCCCGCGGTGGCGGTAGGTGTGGCCAGTGGTCCGCGTACAAGGGTTTCGATCAGCTGGTCGTGATCGTCGCGGTGTTCGAGTCCGAGCTCTTCGGGTGTCGACTCGAACGCTCGAAGCACTTCGTGGCCGGTCAGAAGGCGAGTGGTTCCGTCGGCGGCTGCGATACCGAAGCCGTCCATGCCGGATTCGGTCCGTACGAAGCAGATCACGCCTTCGTCGCTGTCGCTCAGTCGTTTTGCTCGCGTGGCGTCGATCATGTCCGGCAGGGCAGCGATTCGCGCGGCCAGCTCGGGGTCCTTCTCTTTCGCGCGATGCCAGATTTGGTACGCAAGACTTGATGCGTCGACGTCGTCGCCGGAGTCCTGTTCGTCGAGGGTGCCGTTGTAGAGGTCGGTGATGGCCTTGACTTCGCCGTCGCTACCGAAAAATTGCTCGTCGGAGCCGAAAGCTTCGGCGTTGGCGGTGAGTCGGTCGCTGATGCGCTGACGAAGGGAGATGACGTTGTCGACGGACTCGTGGAAGAACGAGTACAGCAGGATCTCCTCGGATTGCTGCCCGACTCGATCGACACGCCCCGCTCGTTGGATCAGACGAATGATGGCCCAGGGCAGGTCGTAGTTGACGACGATGTGCGCGTCTTGAAGGTTCTGGCCTTCGCTGAGTACGTCGGTGGCGATGAGGACGCGTAGCTCGTTCGATATTGCGACACTGTCCTGGCCGGGTAGTGCGTTCGATCGTGGCGAGAAGCGATGTGCCAGTGCGGTGGGATCGTCACTGTCACCGGTTGCGAGTCCGACGTCGGTCAATCCTGCGTCGTGGAGAGCGGCAGCGATGTAGTTGGCGGTGTCCTTGTATTCAGTGAATACCAGCACCTTGTCGGTCGGATGATCGACCGACAGCAGGGTGATCAGGGCGGCGAGTTTCGAGTCGGTGTCGGTCTCCCATCCTCCGTAGCTGTCCAGCAGTGCGCGCAATGCTTCTGTGTCCCGGTCGAGGTCTTGGCGAAGGTCTGCGGTGAACAGTTCCGGCCGGATCCATGTGACCGCTTTGGGATTGGCGGCAACCAGGGTTTCGTAGCGGCGACTGGGGTCGTCCGCGAGGCTTTCCGCCGCATCGAGCTCAGAGGCGGTGGGATCATCGTCGTCATCGGTCAGACTCGTGTCGACGATCGTGCCTGTGGGGATTCGCAGATTGTTGTCGATGGCGTATCCGAACAGTTCGTTGCGGGCGATATGACGCTGCAGCGAGAGGGTGAAGGAGTGACCGCAGGAGGACAGCCGTTTGTAGAACGTGGTGCGGACGAACCCTGCGACGTTGCCGCGGCCCCGGTTGAGGTTGTCGACGAAGTCTTTCTCGATGTCGGTCAGGACCGCGGTCTTCTTCAGGTAGTTGCCGAGCTCGTACCTGGGTAGGACCAGCGCGGTGAGGGTGTCGAGGGTGGTGTCGCTGGCCATGATGGCGGCGGGGTCGTCGTCTCCGAAGGAGTGGTCGACGGGCTTGGGGATGCGCTGCGGGAACTCGAATCGTGCGCCGTTGGAGAACTCCAGATACTGCCGGCCGTTCTCGTCGGTCTCGGAGAAGTTGTTCTTGATGAACGTTCTCGTTCGGCGCACCAGGTGCTCGCTCATCAACCGTTTCCAGTCGTCGGGATCCTCCGATCGCCGGAAAGCGGCCATGGTGGTGATCTTGTCGTCGACTTTGTCTCGGAGTCGCGGGTCGGCCGCCATTGCGTTGGTCGGTGCCAGGCCCAGGTCGTCGTCGTCGTCGATGTAGAGCGAGAGCTGGTTTGCCACGTCTCGGAAGCGGATGTTGTAGGGCGTGGCCGTGAGCAGCAGTGTCTTGCTGTCGAAGGCGTGGATGTATTCCTGGACTGCTTTGTAGTCCCGGCGTTCGTCGTTTCGAAGGGTGTGGGATTCGTCGACGATGACGAATGCGTAGCGCCGCAGGCCCGGTAGGTCTCGGTGCGCAGTGCTGTACGGAACCACGTGTCCGTACAGGTTGTAGGCCTCGAAGTGCTCTTTCCACATCTTGACCAGGTTCTTCGGGCACACGACGAGCGGCATGTACCCGTGTTCGTCGCGCAGCATCAAAGCGACGGCGATGGCAGTGAGAGTTTTACCGAGCCCGACGACGTCGCCGAGCATGGTTCCCTGCTTGGTCATGATCCGTCGTGCCAGAGTACGAACCGCGGTCGATTGATACTCGAGGAGCTGCGAGCTGATTTCGGCAGGCACCGAGTACTCGGCGAGCCCTTCGCGCACGTCGCGCGAGAGGTCGTAGCAGACCTTGAGATACACCTCGTACGGGCGGCGGGGCTCTTTCCTCGCCCACGATTCGTCCAACAGCGCCAACAAGTCTGCTGTCACTTCCCGGCTGAACCGGTCGGCCCAGCGGGCCTCGAACCAATCAGACAGCGTCTGTGCCCCGGTGGTGTCGAGGACGTCGACGTTGAGCTCGAGGTTGTGCGTCAACCCGGGCGCGGTGAGGTTCGACGATCCGACGAATCCTGTGATCGGGTTGTTGAGGTCCTCCCGGTGAAAGATGTAGGCCTTCCCGTGCAGGGGCCGTCGTGTGAAGACTTTGATCTGAACGGCTTTTGCCTCCAGAAGGTCTCGGAGTGATTGCAGTGATGCCCGATCTGCAGCGGTGGGAAGCCCGCGCATCAGCTGAGTGCGGAGTTGCTCGACCAACGCGGCTTTGCGTGCTCGCCCGGCGTTCGCGTCGGCGTCGAGGATCTCGGATCCGTCGACAGCCGCCTGGAGCTCTTCGAGGGCTTCTTCTTGGGGCCCTGTCATCACCATGCCGATCAAGATGCGCACGACCGGCTCGGAGCTTTCTGCTTCGGAGATCTTCTGTCGGACCAGCGAATCGAACACTGACCAGCCGCGAAGGTTGAAGTAGCCGACCGCGACATCCATACGGTTCGATGCCTGGAGCGTTTGCTGCAGGTGTGCACCCAAGTGCGAGTTGATGTTGTCGAAGATCCGCGTCACGAGCTGTGTCCGCTCCGTCCCGTAGCTCTCGGTGAGCCCGAGATTCCTGCCCGGGTCGTCCAACCCGTTGTGGTTAGTGTTTCAAACGTCCATGGGGGCTTTGGGATGAACACGACCAATTTGAAGGGAGAGCTGCCATCTGGGCCGAGAGGGACGCGTGAGCGTGGTCTCGTTCGCCGAGACTTGACGTACGGGGCCCGGTTGGTCACCGGGTGCGCGATACCAGCACGTGGCGGAAGTCGCGCCCTGGCGGGTAGCCATCCAATGCGCGCACTGAGTTCCATCTTTGTGTCGGTGGGTTCTCTTACACTTCCGATATGTCTGGTTGCACTGCACCTGTCCAGGGTCACCGATCATCGGCGGCCGCTGCGAATTGCCCTGCCTGCCGAGGCCAATCTCGGCGGTCCTACTCGTCGTACGTCCCGTACTCCCCGACTCCGCGTTACTCGGGCGGTGCCAGCTCGACTGGCGGCGGATCGTCCTCAAGTGGTCACTCACGCCGGCTGAGAGGGGGCGGGTCCGTGTCGTACAGCTCGACCGAGTGGCGGACCATGGAACCGCTCGCGCAGAAGGCAGAGCTGGTGGCGCAAAGTCACCCGGAAAGACGCGACCTGTTTCTCTGTCACGCATGGGCGGACCGTGAGAGCGCTGCCAAGGATCTATGCGATCTGCTCATCTCCCACGGCGCGACGGTGTGGTTCAGCGAGTACGACGTCGGTCTCGGGAAGTCACTGCTTCAGGAAATCGACAGGGGCCTGGCCAATTCACGAATCGGCATCGTTCTGGTCACACCGGCCCTGCTCGAAGGCCTGAAGTCGACGAGTGGCATAGCCGGGAAAGAACTGTCGGCGCTGCTCGCGACCGACCGGGTGATCCCAGTTGCTCATGACACCACCTTCGACGCACTCCGAGATATCAGTCCCCTTCTCGCTGCACGGTCCGGTCTGACCACTGGGGATACATCGATGTCGGATGTAGCCAAGAAAGTGGCCGGGGCAGCCGCTGCCGAGGGCAGCGTCTGAGAGTCGGACATGCATGGCGGACAGCGCGTCGCATGGCGCTGAGGACCCGGCTGTCAGACCGGATCGGCGATGGCGGCGCAGTTCAGGTGGCAGACGGGCGGGCGGCTTGACATAAGGGCTGCTTATCGGTCGCGGCCACGCTGTCAGCGGGCACTGGGACTCCCCTAGTGTCTGCCGTCTCGCCGTGCCCCGTGATTCAGGCGCGTTCGGCCTGGACAGCGCGGGTGGCGCGCAGCCACCGACCTAGATAGGCCGAGGAGGCGGCGAGGTCGGGACGGTCGGTGAGGTAGTCGGTGAACCAGCCCGCCAGGCCGTCCCAGTACTGCGCATCGCCGGGTGGGTGCAGCGTCCAGCCGAGCTCGGGCAGGGTCCAGTGCGCTTTCGCGGAGTTGCGCAGCATCGAGGTGGTCACCCAGTTCGAGGCCTCGTCTGCTCCGCCGCGGGCGACCGGGTCGAGGTGATCGATGGTCGGGAACAGCTCCCAGAACGCGAAATGGGTCTCGGTCATCTTCCAATTCGGATGTGCGGGAAATTCGTTCGGCAGCACGACCGACAGCAACCTCAATGCTCCCGGGTGGATCAGTCGGTCGCCGGAGTATCGGTCGAGGAAGCCGTCGCGGTAGAACGTGCGCAGCATCTCGGGGAGCGTGTATCGGCGTTGCGCAACTGTGCCGACAACGTGTGGGTAGTCGGTCTCGATTATGGCTTTGGCCGCGTTGTCGTCTCCGTTGCCGAGCGCGGCGCTGGCCCGCGCGAGGACGTCCGCTTTCTTCGGCGGCTGGCCCGATCCGGTGGCCACGACGTCGCCGGACGTCATGCGGGCAGTGCGCGGCCGGCCTGCCACAGGACGTGGTCGACTTCCCACGCGGTGGTGCGACGTTCGCCTGGGATGTCGTTGATGCGGGCGACGATTTCGTGGACGATCGCGGTAGCGGTGACCGGTGATGCGGTCACGCCCTGGCTGCGGAGCCATCGCAGCACCATGCGGTCGGGCTTGATGCGGTCGTCGTCGCCGATCAGCATCCACAGGTATCCGCGGCGCACCCCGTGTCCTCCTTCCCCGGGTACGGCCTGCAGCGCGGTGTCGAGGCGCTCGAATGCCGGTCCGTCGCTCATGATTGCGCGGGCCTGATCGAGGGTGTCGATGCCGGCGGCGCGGAAGATGTCGACGTGGTCGAGCACGGCGTGGGCTTTGCTGGTGCCGCCGCGGGTGGAGGTCCGCTGGCGATTGGTGCGTGCGGTGAGCGAGTCGACATCGAATCGGGCGCGAAAAGCTGCCAGCGGAACGGGGTCCGGTGTCGGCGGCGACGAGTTCGGCACCGAGGCTTGCGTGACGCCGAAGTCGGCTGCCACGCGGTTGACCAGTGGCACGACGGTGGTGGCGTAGGTCGCGCCGATGCTCCAGACTGCGTCGACGATCGCGAAACTCAGGCTGACCCAGCGCCGCTCGCGCGGGCGCGGGTTCAACGCCAGGACTGCAGCGGTGAGCCGGTCCAGACCGGCACTGTCGAGGACGGTCGCCATCGCCCGATCATCCACCCGGCCGCCTTGCGAAGACAGGACCTGCGAGTGAGCGTGTCGCAGACGGCGTGGAGTGTGTTGCCGGCTCGATCAGCGGGCGCTGTCCGTGGCGCGTCCGTGTTGCCGTAACCTGCGTATGGAGGTTTATTGACATTTATGGTGCTGATGTCCATAAACGGCTATAGTTTGCCATATGGATCCCGCCCTGAACCCGTTCAAGCCTGGATCGGGCCTGCGCCCTCCCGCGCTCGAAGGTCGCACCCGCCAACGCGAAGAATTCGACCTCCTGGTGGCCCGGAGCAAGAACCGCAACTACGACCGCGGCATGATCCTGTCGGGCCTGCGCGGCGTCGGCAAAACCACACTGCTCAACAACCTGTCCGAACACGCCGAACGTCAAGGTTGGTTGACGATCGGCCTCGAGGCGCGACCCAACGAGTCCGGCGTCAGCGCCGTGCGCGCCAAGCTCGGGTCCGAACTCGCCGCCGGCCTGCGCCGGTTCAGCCGCAAACATCAGATGCAGAAGGCGCTCGATGACCTGATCTCCCTCGCCCGCGGGTTCACCCTCGGCGTCGGGGTCGGACCGGCAAAAGTCGAATTGTCACTCGATCACGGTGCCGCCAGCGGAGACATCGACCTCGATCTCGAAGAACTCGTCGAGGCGATCAGTGCCGCGATGAAGAAGAAGGGCACCGCGTTCGGGCTGTTCATCGACGAGATGCAGGACCTCGATTCCGATCTCCTCGGCGCGTTGCTGTCGGTGCAGCATCGGGCCAGCCAGCGGGAGTGGCCGTTCTTCGTCATCGGCGCGGGCCTGCCCAACCTTCCGTCGGTGCTCGCCGACAACCGGTCCTACGCGGAGCGGCAGTTTGCGTACAGCGCCATCGGTCCCCTAGCACCGGCCGATGCTGCCGAAGCTCTGGAGATCCCAGTCAACCAGCACGGCGGGTCCTTCACCCCCGATGCCCTGGCCCTTCTCGTCGAGGCCAGCGGCGGGTACCCGTACTTCCTGCAGGAATACGGCAAAGCCGTCTGGAACGTCGCCGCCACAGCAGTATTCGACGAAGACGACGCCCACCTCGCGGTCGAGGAAGGCCGGCGAGCTCTGGACGAAGGCTTCTTCCCCTCACGATGGAACCGCCCCTCCGACAGGGAGCGGCGCTACATGCGCGCCATTGCCCTCGCTGCCGACGACGCACCGCGTTCGGGAGTCGTCGCCGCGGCGATGGGACAAACGACGACCGGTGTCAGCGACGTCCGCGACTCCCTGATCCGCAAAGGCCTGATCTGGTCCCCCGAACACGGCCGGATCGCGTTCACCGTGCCGGGGATGTCGGACTTTATCCGGCGTCAGCCCACCGACTGAAGAGCCCTGCGATTGCTCAGCACACTGCTGTGCACGATCCTGTAGCAATGGCACCGAACAGCAAACGCGTCGTGCTCTCCAACGGACGCGACTGGGTCAGCATCTTTTTAGACGGACGCGTCAAAGTTGCGTCCAGGAAACATCTCTGGGAGATAGCCGACACCGGCAGACACACTGCGTTGGGCCAGTACGTCACCCTTTGCGTCGGCCGAGAGCTCGACGTGGACCCGCCCAGCGGCGCAAGCAAGGTTCCCGACTTTGCCGTCGACCTCGACCCGCAGGCCGGGCGGGCCACGGCGGCCACGGTCGCCGCGGACAACGGCACCTTTGTCGAACTCCATCACGACGGCAGCATCACCGTGGGTAACGACGGCCGCGACATCGCCGAAACGTTCAACACCGGACGAGAATCACTCGACGGTGGGCCATCCGGTCGCGGCGGCGCGGTGATGATCACGTTCGTCGGCACCTACAGGCCATCACGGTTACGCGAGAACAATTTTCTGGTGGAGATACCCGCTCGCGAGCGCCCCGCTGCCAACCGCCTCTACCCGGGCGAGTACATCATCGACGACGGCAAGATCGGGCCACCGACGAACGCTCCCGAAACGTGGTTCAGATAACGGAAGGTCCAGGCCTCGAATTTTTATGCGCCTCGGGTTTACGATCACCATCTGACCTTGATTCTACTGGTAGCCATGGCGTTTCGGATTGGGGGCGTCATCGTTGGCCCTGCGGCCGCGGCGACGGTGGGAGCCGGCATGCAGCCGATCTCGATAGTCGCGAAGTGAAATCCCTCCGATATTTCAACTCCGTCGACCATACGCATTTTCGGCAGCGCGACGGATCCGCGGTGCGTGTGGTTGCGCCAGCTTGGATGCAGCACGGCTAACGTGACGACCCAACCGACGGGAATTTGATCCATCACTGTCTGCCGGTCGGGGGGATCAACCGTAGGTTCGGGTTTCTCCGAATTCGGCTCAGCCATATGGGCAACCACAGCGGTTTTGACCAGCCATCGGCGCACAACATCGACCTCCGCGCCCGTAAGAGTGGTCTCCCCGGCAATAAGCCGGCGGAGAACCGGATTCGCAGAAACTTCGAGCTCGCTCATCCATCCCGAGTTGCACTCACCGCAGACCCGACGTGAAGTGACGTCGAACATTGCCACCCGGCGAACGGACTCCCCGCCTTTCAGCCGACCGGACTTATCGGTCGCGATTGCGTAGGTGTGATCCTCAGCGTGCCTGACCGTGTCGCGAAGCGATCGGGCGAACACGTGTTCTTTGCTGAGCGACACCTCAGGCGCAGACCGTCCGCAGAAGTCGCAGGTTCGCGGAGTGTTCATTTTCCGCATCCTCTTCCAGTTCTGCGGATGCACACCCGCCTCGAGAAAAGACAAGGTCAGCATAGTTACGTGAGGCCAGCGGGCGAGCTGGGCCTTGGGCGACCGCTGCCACTAGATGTTGGGTCTCAAGAATGCGCCTGAGGCTACATGTGGGGTCCACCCGGGCGTGTCGTGCGCGATCTGTCGGACTCAACGCCTAGACTGACGCCTGCAGAAATGCCTGAAGCCTCGGGCATAGACGCCGAGGCTCCAAGTGTTGGTCGATCGTGGTTGACTTCCGACTCTAGGACTCAAGGTGTCCCGCAACAAATCGACGCGCTGTAGTTCCAGTGAAGTCTCGGTCTGCAGGAGACCTGGATGCGCGAGATCTGGAGGAGCCACCTTGGCTACTTCGAAGCCCATGAAGTCAGGAACCAAAGCCCCGAGTTCGGGTCAGGTTGAAATCGTTGGACCTCGCGGCGGTCGCACCGGCGACGAGCGGACCACCACCAAAGGCAATCCACTGCCTCCGACCCCCAAGGCCGGCCAGGGCTACATCATGGTCGATCGCACCAAGAACGGCGCAGGCCGCAGCAAGTAGATCCACCGCTTCAGGCGAACAACCCGCATCTCGGAAGGGGTGTGGGTTGTTCGCATTTACTAAATTGCGTTGGCTTGCCATGACATTGACCTACGACGGAAGCGACGGCCCCCTCGATCGCAAGCTGGCGATAGCAGGCGGTCCGCGCGGTCTGAGCGTCGGTGTCGTCGGCTCCGACAGGGATTTGGTGCGCGATCACACATGCTTCGTGCCCATCGGCGAGGAAGTCGAGCATGTCGCGGGTCTGGTCGATTCCAGATGAAGTTCGCAGCGCCCTTCGTGGTGTGCCGGTAGGTTCCGCCGGCGATGTCCTCGGTGCCCACCCGTAGCTCATCCATCGCGTCTAGTTCGACGATTACAGCGGTGAACACATAGAAGGTGTCCCGGTGTGCAGTGACACCATCTGAGGCCTGATACGACTCATCAAGGAAGGCCACTGGGCCAGTGGTGCGTTGGTAGGCGTCGAACACGATCTGTGCAGCGGGATCGGGGCGGCCCGAAGGCATCACGACATCCTAAGGCGGGCTCAGACAGGCCAGCTATTGCCGCTTCCATCGACTGACCCTGATTGTCGGCGTTCCCGCTTATGATCTTCTGATCTGACAGACGGAGGATCGATGGAGCCCAGGCATCAGCGTGCCGAGCGTGAGATGGCCCGCGTGATGAGGAGCATGGGGTTTCACGACGCACGGGAGATGTCGGGACGTCACGACAGTGGCATCGACATAATGTCCACAGCCGCGATTGCGCAGGTAAAGATGCACTTCAAAGCCGTAGGTCGCCCTGCGCTACAGAATCTGGCTGGTGCACGTGGGGTCGACCACTCGAAGCAGCTCATCTTCTTCTCGTACGAGGGATACGCGCGAACCGCTCTTCAGTATGCAGATGAAGTAGGGATGGGACTGCCCCAGCTTTGGTTGACATCTGATCTGTGAGGATCGCTCCTCACGGTGGAAGGATGTTCACCATGCCGAAAGCATTTCCCGAGGAGTTCCGCCGCGACGTCATCGCCGTCGCACGCAAGGGCGAGGCCCCGTTGCGTCAGATCGCGAAGGACTTCGGAATCTCCGAAGGTTGCCTACACCGCTGGCTCAAGATTGCCGATCGTGAAGACGGCGTCGTCCGTGACGGCCGGCAGGACCCTGGTGACGAGTCCTCTGAGCTGCGGGAGCTAAAGAAGCGCAACCGGC
>NZ_BCWW01000011.1 GCF_001894785.1 Rhodococcoides fascians NBRC 12155 = LMG 3623 | reverse complement strand
ACCCCTGACCTCACGGTCAGGGGTATTTTGCATTCGAAACCACCACCAACACAACACAATCGAAAGAACGCGTCCGCACTGTGTACCGCGCTGGATTCGTGTGGCACAGTCGTGTTCGATGAAACTTCCCGTCGACGGCCAGCGCGTCCACAGGGTTCTGCTCGATTTCGACCTGACCATCGAATTCGACAGCGGTGCCACTGTCGCGTTCAGTGAAGTCGTCGTCGATGATCTTGTGGTCGACGAAGACAATCAATTCGAGGGACTGAGGGCGTTCGCCGTGTTGCTCGGTCTCGTCTGCGATGATGCCGACTTCGACGAATCCGGAGTTCTCCGTCTGACTTTCGACGGACGGACGCGAGTTGTGGCCCATCCACGACCCGAGGTCGAGTCGTGGGAATTCTGTGCGGCCGACGGGTCGACCGTGCTGTGTGGTGCCGAGGGCACCGTCGAATCGTGGCCGGCACCGCCGCACCGAAGCGACGAAGTATCCACTCGGGAGGGTCTGCCCTCGATCGGTGCGACCGTCGTTCGTATTTCTACCGGCGACGATGCATCCGTAGAATTCTCCGACGGAACTTGCCTGAATTTCGATCTACCGCTTGACGCGGGTTACTTGGTGCTTCGGGAGAGCGTTACTGCCAGTTCCGACGCGGGCGGAGACTGGGTCGTCGAGTTGTCGTCGGGGCACGTCATCTTCTACCGACCACGCACCACATAGGGCTTGCCGAACTGAGTTGCGACCCCGTCCGAGTAGAGCACCGAGTCGGGTGTTCGAGTACTGACCCCCGGAAGACCTGCAGCGGCAACCAACTGATCCGAGCAGTGGGTCAGTTCCGCGTCGACCAGGGCCCAATGTCGATGCACGTTCGGCACGTACAGCAGGCGTCCGCCCAGCGCGGTGTGCAGTCCCCACCGTGCGGTGAGGAAGACCGCCAGCGGGTCGTCGGACATGTCGCGTGTGCCCCGGACGATGCCGAAGTCCGTCGTCGCACCGCGTTTCGGCGGTGCCAGCCGTCGGCTTCGGTAGGAAATTGCTCGTTGGTCGTCGTCGATATCGATCGATGCCCACCGGTAGGGGATACGTGCGGCATTGGTGCCCACAACTACTGCGAGTCGGGTCGCCTCGAGGGAGCGAAAGACGACACCGCGTCGGCCTTCTGCGTCGATCGAATACAGCCGCACGTTGATCTCGCCGAAGGTCCCGAAGTACGGCACCGGGTGCCGATATCCGAGACCTGCACCGACCATGTGGAACCCGATGAGACCGACCCACGACGAACCGTCGAACTCGTCCGGTACGCACCCAGCCGGTAACAGCGGCGCGACGGCCGAACTCGGTACTCGCCAATGCAGGAAGACGAGTCGTTCCCACCGCTGGTCCATCAGAATCGGACGAGGCAACAGCGGTGGCCGGGGCCAGAGGCGTCGGGCATCGTCGCGGTTCATGTACTCGAGGGTAGGCGCGCCATGTCAGGAGGCGGTGAATCTGGCGTGCACGCTGGCGGAGATCGTGATGTTCTCGGGCTTCAGGGCGAACGCGGCGGGCACGGATTGTGCGGCAAGCATGCGGTGGGACGGCTCGGTGACGCCGCGTTCGGCAGACCCCGTCAGCAGTCCGGGATCGGCAACGGCCACGGCCGTCACAGTCACCCTTCCCAGGCTCGACGCATAGGCCTCTGCCTTGGACACAGCATCCTGCACTGCACGTTCGCGGACCTCATGGGTGTGGGCTTTCCTGCTCGGTTCGGTGAGGTCCCAGTCGAAGTGGTCGATCGAGACCCCTTCGAGAGCGGATGCCGCGTACACGAAGGCATCCACCAGGTCGAGTTGGCTGAACTTCACTTCGACGGACGCTTCGGCCTGATAGACGTACGGAAGTTGTTCGCCGTCCTGATTGAACGGGCGGTGACGGGAACGCCGAACCTGATCGATGGTCCATCGATCGATCGGCCCGTGTTCACTGTTGTAGAGGGGTTCGATGAGGCGAGTGAGCTCACGTACGAGTTGCCCCGCCGGCTCCGACGCGGACTCGGCGCTGCGGCCGTCGGTACGCACCGTCAGGGACAACGTGCATTGTTCGGGTGGGTAGGTCACCTCGCCGTGACCGACGACGGTGATGTCGAGTGCTTCCGGGCTCATGGCGTCCAGTCTGGCATCCGGGCACGGGGATTCATCGAATCTCAACACTGCTGGCCGACGCGTCAGGTGCGGAGGACAATCGGGTCATGCTCCCTGTGCTCGATCTCGAGTCGTCCGAACACGACCCACAGACCTTCCGACGGGCTCTGCGCGAGGCAGCCCACGACTCGGGGTTCTTCTACCTCGTCGGACACGGGATCGGCACCGACCGGATGGCCGACGTGTTGCGTTCGGCGCGGGCATTCTTCGCGGTGCCCGACGCCGTCAAGGACGAGATCAGTCAACTGAAGAGCCCACACTTTCGCGGCTATTCGCGAGTGGGCGGCGAGCTGACCAACGGTCGGGTCGATTGGCGCGAGCAGATCGACATCGGTCCCGAGCGGCCGGCGATCGAGCATGCGCAGGGCTACTGGAATCTGCAAGGACCGAACCTGTGGCCGTCCGAACCCGAGGGTTTCCGCGAGACGTTCGAGCAGTGGGAGCGATCGGTGTCGCAGATCGGACTCGCGCTGCTCAGACATTGGGCGGCCTCTCTCGGCGCGGACGAGCACGTGTTCGACGACGCGTTCGGCACCGCGCCGGCAACGTTGATGAAAGTCGTGCGCTACCCGGGGACGCCGGATCACTCACAGGGTGTGGGTGCGCACAAGGATTCTGGGGTGTTGACGCTGCTCCTGGTCGAACCGGACTCGGCCGGGTTGCAGGTGGAGACGACCACGGATACCTGGGTCGATGTGCCGCCTCTGGAGGGCGCATTCATCGTCAACATCGGTGAGCTGTTGGAAGTGGCGACGGGCGGCTACCTCCGCGCGACGCGGCATCGGGTGATCGCCCCCGGGCCGGGTACCGACCGGGTATCGGTGCCGTACTTCCTCAGTCCCGCACTCGATGCCGTCGTACCGACCATCACGCTGCCACCGGAACTGGCACGGCACTCACGTGGCGTCGAGGACGATCCCGACAACCCCATCTACGACACCTACGGGGCGAATGCCTGGAAATCCCGTACGCGCGCACATCCCGACGTGGCTCTGTTGCACCACGGCATCGTTCCCGCCGGGCACAGCTCCGCTCAGTGACGCTGGCTGCGACCCTCATTCGAGGCGCGCCATTGTGCCCAGGCGCCGGTGCACCACAGCGCCCACACGATCAGAAGAGGTTGGAACAGCAGTCGGATGCCGCGTGCGGCATCGGAGTCGAGACCGAACGCGTCGGTGTGCGTGACGAATTGAGAGATGTTTCCTGGGAAGACGGCGACGAAGAAGACGGCCACCACCCATCCCACGAGCGCTGAGCGAGCAGTCCAGATCAGGAGCGCAAGACCGAGAACGATCTCGACGACGCCCGAAGCCAGGACGACGAAGTCGGTGTCGACGGGCATCCATGTCGGTACCTGGGCCGCGAAGGTGCTGCGTGCCCAGAACAGATGGCTCAGACCGGCGAAGACGAGAAATGCTCCCAGCACGATCCGGCCGATGGTCCGAGATATCGATTTCGTCATTGCGCCATGAGACACCACGGGCACACTGGTGACCATGACCGGGACCACCTCGACCGAGCATGCGTCGACCGATGCCACTCGGCGGCGCTGGGTACTGCACGTCGATCTCGACCAATTCATCGCGGCGGTCGAGGTGCTGAGGAACCCCGACCTCGTGGGCAAAGCCGTCGTGGTCGGCGGCAGGGGAGATCCGACCGAGCGTGGGGTGGTGTCGACGGCGTCCTACGAGGCGCGGGCGAAGGGCGTCGGATCCGGAATGCCGCTGCGGATCGCAGCGAAGAAGATTCCCGACGCCGTCTTTCTTCCCGTCGACAAGCCGGCATACGACGAGGCGTCGGCGACGGTGATGGACACGCTGCGTTCCCTCGGGGTGGTGGTGGAGGTGATCGGCTGGGACGAGGCCTTCCTGGGCGTCGAGACCGACGATCCGAGGACATTCGCCAGGACCGTGCACGACGCGGTGTTCGATGCGACCGGGCTGCATTGCTCGGTCGGGATCGGGGACAACAAGCTTCGAGCGAAGATCGCCACCGATTTCGACAAGCCTCAGGGTATCTACCAACTCACCCAGGACAATTGGTACGAGGTGATGGGAGAGCGCGGCACCGATGCGCTGTGGGGGATCGGCAAGAAGATCTCCACCCGGCTTGCTGCACTCGGTATCACCACCGTCCGTGAATTGGCCGATGCGGACGACGCAGACCTTGCCGCGGCGTTCGGGCCGAAGACCGGGCCGTGGCTCGGTACGAAGGGGCGGGGGATCGAGCTGTCTCCGGTGACGTCCGAACCGTGGGTCGCGCGATCACACAGTCGGGAAGTCACGTTCCAAACCAACGTCGCCGACTGGACCGTGATCAGGGACGAGGTCGCGAATTTGACGTCGAAGGTGCTCGCAGACATCGAAAGCGAGAACCGGCCTGCGGTCCGCGCAGCATTGAAGATCCGGTATGCCCCGTTCGAGACGCATACCGTCAGCGCGCCGATCGCGGGCCCGCCAACCTTCGATGCAGCGACTCTCACGTCGGCCGCGGTGGCCCTGGTGGACCGGCTCGACCACAGTCGAGAGGTTCGCTTGATCGGTGTGCGACTGGAAATGGTTCCGCCGCAACCGAAACCAGCGTCCTAGGTCACTTTCGGCCGGCAGCCCACTTCATTCCCCAGCCGTACTTCTTGTCGAGATCGGCTTGGCTGCCCTGGATGTACTCCACCTCGCGCGTCACGGTGATCCCGGCGGACGTGTTCTGCAGCAACGCGATCGAGCAGATCCGTGCCGAGTTCTCGGCCGAGTCCAGGCGAACCTCCACCTGCGGGCCGCTGGTGGGATACAGGGTCACCACGCCGTCGACCGCAGCCCAGTTGGGTGCGCCGTCGTAGATCATCGCGAAGATCAGAATGCGCGTGAATTTGTCGGGGTCGGCGAGATTGATATGCATGTTCTCGCCGCCGCTGACCGAACCCGACCGGTCGTCGCCGTCGAGCGCGATGAACGGCGCCTGCTGCAACGAACCGAAGCTGTTTCCCAGTGCCTGAACGACGCCCTTGGAACCGTCGCGCAGCTCGTAGAGGCAGCCGAGGTCGAGGTCCACTCCTCCGGTGCCGTACGACGCGGCGGCCAGCTTCGCCAGAAAGCCTTTCTTCTTCGGTTGCGCGGCAGGTGCGCCGCTCGACCAGTTGAGATTCACCCGCATCGACCCCTGCTTCTCGCCGGACTTGGTCAAACTGATGGAGGGCGACGCCTTGGACAGCGTCACCTTGCTCAGGTTGACCGACGCGGCGGGCTGGGCTGGCTGGGAGGGCTTGCGGGTGTAGTCGATGGCCATCGTGGAGCCTTCCGAAACGGTCGAGTTCCGGATCGCGATGTCCGGTTTGGGCGGTCCGTCGAGAATAACCGCAACCGGAGTCGACGACGTGGGCCGGGCGTGCACTATGGAGTTCTCACGTTCGAAACCGAAAGGAACCGATGAACCCGGTCGTAGAGGTCGCGCAAGGGAAACTCAGTGGTCGCACAGTTGCGGGGGTGAGCGCCTTCAAGGGAATCCCGTACGCAGCACCGCCCTTCGGTGCACACCGCTTTCAGGCACCACAGCAACCCGAGTCGTGGGAGGGCGTCCGGCAGGCCACCGAATTCGGCCCGACGGCTCCCAAGCCCGGATTTCCCAGCCCGATCGACCAGATTCTGTCCGAGGTGGCGATCGACGGAGACGATTGCCTGAACTTGAATGTCTGGACGCCCGACGTCGAGGCTGCGGGCTTGCCGGTACTGGTATGGATTCACGGTGGTTCGTTCACCAACGGCAGCGGCGCGGTACCCACGTACGACGGCACCGCGTTCGCCCGCGACGGAATCGTGTGCGTCACCATCAACTACCGATTGGGCGTCGACGGATTCCTGGCGATCGACGGAGCGCCCGCCAACCGCGGTCTGCTGGATCAGGTTGCGGCGCTCGAATGGGTGGCCGCCAACATTACGGCGTTCGGCGGCGACCCCGCTCAGGTGACGATTGCGGGGGAGTCGGCGGGCGCGATGAGTGTGGGCACGCTGCTGTCGATGCCACGCGCGAAGGGGCTGTTCCGCCGCGCCATCCTGCAGAGCGGCGGCGGGCACCACGTACTGACGGAGGAGACCGCGAAGAAGGTCACCGCGGCGTTGGCGTCGGACCTCGGTGTGGAACCCACCGTCGACGGTTTCGGTTCGGTGCCGGTGGCGGACTTGACGGCCGCGCAGACTGCGCTGTCGAATCGTATTGCCAAGCAACCCGATCCGCGTCTGTGGGGCGAGCTGGTCCTCAATGTCATGGCGTACGAACCGCACATCGACGGGGACGTGGTGCCGGCCCGGCCGATCGATGCGATCGCCGCCGGCTCCACCGCAGACGTCGAGATCATGGTCGGATCCAACTCCGACGAACATGCGCTGTTCTTCGTACCCAGCGGGGTGTTCCGGCACATCGACGAGAATCTGCTGCGAATGGCCATGGCGGGCATGGGTGCCGACGCGGACCGGGTGCTCGAGCTCTACCGCGCCGACACACCCGACGCCACCGCAGGTGAGGTCATGATGGCCGCGATGACCGACTGGTTCTTCCGAATTCCTGTCATCCGTATTGCCGAGGCTCGTTCGGGTTCCGCGACGTATATGTACGAATTCGCCTGGCCGTCACCGTCGTACGAGGGCAAGCTGGGTGCCTGCCACGCAATCGAGATCCCGTTCGTCTTCGACAACCTCGCCGAGGGCACCGGAGGTTTGCTCCTCGGGCCGAACCCTCCGCAGAAACTCGCCGACCGGACTCACCGCGCCTGGGTGGACTTCGTCACGGCAGGCGATCCGGGCTGGGCCCCGTACGGGTCGGAGCGAACGGTCATGACGTTCGACGAGGAGTCGGCTTCGGTGCAGGATCCTCGTGCGGCGCAGCGGGAGCTGTGGGACAAGATCCGGTAGACGACAGCACCGGTGGTACAGGCCGTACCACCGGTGCCGTATCTGGATCAGGGGCGCGGAACGTTACGCAGGTTCGACTTCGCCATCCGAACTGCTTCTCCTACACCGCCGTTCAGGACCACCTTGCTCATCGCGAGCGCGAAGCCCTTGAGCTGCTCGCCGGTGAGAGTCGGCGGAACCGACAGTGCCAGCGGATCGGTGATCAGTTGCACCAGGGCGGGCCCGTCCGTGGCGAACGCGGTTTCGAGTGCGCCGCGAATATCACCCGGCTGGTCGACGCGCTGCGCGTGAATGCCCGCAGCCTTGGCGATTCCGGTGTAGTCGACCTGTGGCACGTCTACACCGAAGTCGGGGAGTCCGTCGACGAGCATCTCGGCCTTGACCATGCCCAGGGTCGAGTTGTCGAACATGACGATCTTCACCGGCAACTTGTACATCGCCACGGTGAGGAGTTCGGAGAGCATCATGGAGAATCCACCGTCACCCGAGATGGAGACGACCTGACGGCCCGGGTGTGCGAACTGCGCCCCGATGGCGTGCGGTAGCGCGTTGGCCATCGAGCCGTGCAGCATCGAGGCGACGAAAGCTCTTCTGCCGGTGGGGTTGATGTATCGGGCGGTCCACACGTTGCACATACCGGTGTCGGTGGTGAACACGGCATCGTCGTCGGCCAGATCGTCGAGCACGGACGCGGCGAACTCGGGATGGATCGGCACGAGCTTCTCGGCATTGCGGGTGTACGCGCCGACTGTCTTGCCCATCAGGTCGTTGTGCTTGTCCAACCACTTCTCTGCGTAGCGGCGATCGGTCTTGCGAGTGACCAACGGAGCCAACGCGTTCAGAGTTGCACTCACGTCTCCGTGGATGGGGTACTTCACCGAAGTACGGCGGCCCAACTTGGTCGGATCGATGTCGATCTGCGCGGTCGCGACATCCTCGGGAAGAAACTGTTGGTACGGAAAGTCGGTGCCGAGCAGGATCAACAGATCCGCGTCGTGGATACCGGCGTGCGCAGCTCCGTAGCCGAGCAGGCCGGTCATGCCGACGTCGTACGGGTTGTCGTACTGGATGAACTCCTTGCCGCGCAACGAATGTCCGACGGGAGCGCCGATGGTGTCGGCGAATGCGACGACCTCGTCATGGGCACCCTTGACGCCGTAGCCGGCGAAGATCGCGACCTTCTCGGCATTGTTGATGGCGTCGGCCAGCTGTTGGATGTCGGCGGCGGGCGGAGTGACGACGGGAGTCGACGGAATGGCGATGGGATCCATTGCGCCGGCAGCGGACAGCTCGGCGATGTCACCGGGGAGCGTCACCACCGATACTCCGCCGCCGGTGATCGCTGCGTTGATCGCGGCGCGGAAGACGCGCGGTGCTTGCTCGGCGGTGGAGACGAACTCGTTGTACAGCGAGCATTCGACGAACAGGCGATCGGGATGCGTCTCCTGGAAGTACCCCGACCCGATCTCGCTGCTGGGAATGTGGGATGCGATCGCGAGAACCGGTGCGCCGGAACGGTGTGCGTCGAACAGTCCGTTGATCAGATGCAGGTTACCCGGTCCGCAGGAGCCGGCGCACACGGCGAGGGTGCCGGTGGTCTGCGCGTCCGCCGATGCCGCGAACGCCGCAGCTTCCTCGTGGCGAACATGGATCCAGTCGATGCCGCCCTTGGCCGACCCTCCGGTCCGACGCACCGCGTCGACCACCGGGTTGAGACTGTCGCCGACGATTCCGTAGATGCGCCGAACTCCGGCGTCGACGAGTCCGCGAACGAGTTGATCGGCCACTGTGGTGGACATAGTTTTCCTCCTCGGATGTAGTAGCGCGCCTCGGGGTCGATGTGCCCTGTGCGCATTCTCGACGCCTTCCCGGCGCCGAGGGTGTACGAAACATAGAAGTGCAGCGCGATCGCTACCGCAAGAGCAAAGCCCAGGTAGAGGCCCGACGCGATCTCCGTCACGTGGCGAAATTCCTGCCAGCACTCATCGAAGACTGGGGCTGTCCTGACGTGCTGTCTGCCGATGGCGACATTCAAATGAACAGGCTCTGTACAGGTTCATTCTTGGGATGTACGGTACTGACATGACCGAGCCCGCTATGACTCAGCGCACACCGGAACGCGCACGGCACAAGCGCCAACAGGTACTCGCCTCGCTCAAGAGCACCATCGAGTCCGGCGACATCCCCTCAGGCTCGTTCTTGCCCGGAGAGAACGACCTTGCCCGCGAGTTCTCGGTCAGTCGCGGAACCATCCGATCGGCGCTCAGCGAATTGGAAGAACAGAACCTCATCCAAAAGCGAAGCGGCATAGGATCACTCGTCACCTTCGATGGTCATCAGATCGAGACTGCGGACGGATGGGCGCGGGCCCTGTCCTCCGCGGGCGTCGAGATGCACACCCGCACTCTCCGGGTCGAGCGCATCGTCGACCCCGAGTTGGCAGCCGAGGCCGGAACTTCCACGTTGAACTTCGTTGCCGTCGACCGAGTGCGGCACGTGGTCGACGGGCGACCGGTGTCGCTGGAGCGTAGCCGTGTTCCGGCGCTCGGTTCGCTTGCGGACCTGCCCGAGAACGGATTGGTAGAAGAATCGCTGACGGCAACCTTGAGGTCTGCGGGGCTCGTGGCTGCCAGCGGCGAGCAATGGGTCTCGGTGGTTCCCGTCGACGCGGCCGATGCAGCCGTTCTCGAAGTGCCGGTGGGCACCCCGTACCTGCACAGCATTCGTGTCAGTCGAGACGCGTCGGGTCGGTTCGTCGAGAAGGTCGTCAGCCTGCTCGCGCCCGACCGATTTCGGCTCCATCTCACTTTCAATTCCTGACCGATGACCCCACTCTCTGCGAGGACTGTTTCGATGTCTGCTTCACGCGATCGCGCCCTCGGGGCTTTCTATGGCCTGGCGCTGGGAGACGCGCTGGGAATGCCGACGCAATCGATGTGTCGCGGGGACATTGCTGAGGATTACGGCCAACTACGCGGATTCGTCGCCGCCGGTCCCCGTCAGCGGATCGCGCACGGCATGTCGGCGGGCTCGATCACCGACGACACCGAGCAGGCGATCATGTTGGCCCAGTTGATCATCGACGGTGACGGTAGGGTCGATCCCTCGGCTTTCGCCCGCGCCTTGATCGCGTGGGAGTCCGAGATGTCCGCGCGCGGATCTTTGGATCTGCTCGGGCCGTCCACCAAGCGAGCTGTGGAACGAATACTCGACGGCTCCGACCCGAACGAGGCGGGCAAGTTCGGCAGCACCAACGGTGCGGCCATGCGAATCACACCTGCGGCAATTGCGGCATCGTTGGACGGCGGTATCGCGCCGTTCGTCGACGCGATCTACAGTTGCAGTTTCGTCACCCACAACACGTCACTCGGAATAGCCTCCGCCGCAGCGGTTGCCGGAGCCATCAGCGCCGGGATCGCGGGTGCGGAATTGCACGAGGCGGTCGACATCGGTGTCGCCGCCGCCACCGAGGGGGCCACCCGGGGATATTGGGTCGCCGGTGGAAACATCGCAGCCCGTATTCGTTGGGCAGTCGAGCTGGTCGGCAAGTCCGCCGACCGGCCCATCACGGACACAGTGGCAGACGTCATCGGCACGTCCGTCGCGTCACAGGAATCAGTGGTAGCGGCCTTCGCTCTGGCCGTTGCGTACGACGACCCTTGGGACGTCGTACTGGCAGCCGCCACCATCGGCGGCGACACCGACACGATCGCAGCAATAGCCGGCGCAATTCGCGGTGCCGTCGGCGGCCTGGCAGCGTGGCCCGGCGAAGCGATACGAACGGTAACCGACGTGAACAAGCTCGATCTGGAGCCCATCGTCGACCGACTGCTTGCTCTCCGTAACACGAACTGACACAGTTCGACTCACCCTTGGAGCACAACCATGACCTCATCCGCTTCCACGTCTGCATCGGACACGACAGTCGACGTATTGTCTCTGGAAACTCGGGGGATCGAGCCAGTCCCGGACGACGAGCGCAACGGTAATCCGCTGCAGTTGTTCTGGGTGTGGTTCGCCGCGAACATTTCCATTCTCGGTCTACCGCTCGGGGCTACCCTGGTGGTCTTCACCGGTCTGAATATCTGGCAAGCATTGATTGTCGCCCTGGTGGGCGCGGCGGGTTCGTTCGCCATCGTTGGAATCGTGTCGATTGCCGGTAAACGTGGCGGGGCACCGAGTCTCACGTTGTCGCGAGCCACCTTCGGGGTTCGCGGAAACATCGGCCCCACACTGGTCTCGCTGATGTCGCGACTCGGCTGGGAAACCGTCAACACCACGACCGCGGCATTCGTGTTGCTGTCGATCTTCACACTGATCTTCGGTGGATCCGGCGTCGCGAAGGATCATGCCGTCGTCACGATCGTCTCCATCGTCGTCTTCATCGTGCTCACACTGGTGGTCAGCGGTCTGGGGCATGCGGCGATCCTCGTCATCCAACGCTGGTCCACGTGGATTTTCGGTGCGCTGAACATCTTCGTCGCAATCTTCCTGATCGCCACCGTCGACTGGACTGCAGTGACCAGTACCCCGGCCGGATCCATCAGTGCGATGGTCATCGGTGTCGGAACCATAGCTGCTGGAACAGGTATCGGTTGGGCGAATGCCGGAGCCGACATGTCGCGATATCAACGAAAGAGTGTGGGAGCCGGCTCGTTGGTGCTGTCCAGCGCGGCCGGAGCCGGAATTCCCCTCGTTCTGCTGATCGGACTCGGCGCGCTGCTGTCGGCAGGCGACAACAGCCTTGCGTCCGCATCGGATCCGGTTGCGGCAATCCGAGAAATTCTGCCGGCCTGGATGGCCGTTCCGTATCTGATCACCGCATTCGGCGGATTGCTGTTGTCCAACCATCTTTCGGTGTATTCGGCCAGTCTCACCACGTTGACCCTCGGTTTCCGGATCAAGCGGGTCTATGCGGTCGGAGTCGACGTCTTCGTCACGTTCGTCGGCGCCATCTATTTCATGCTGATCTCCGACGGCTTCTACGGACCGTTCATCACCTTCATCTCGGTTCTCGCCGTACCTCTGACGGCATGGCTCGGTGTGTTCATGACGGACATGATCAAACGGAAGACGTACGACGCGGCATCGATCATGAACGTGGGCAACACCAGTCGCTACTGGTACACCGGCGGAGTCAACTGGTACGCCTTCGCGAGCTGGGCGGCGGGAATCGTGGTGGGCTTCCTGTTCACTGCGATCACGGTGGACGGCGACGTGATCTACACCGGACCGCTGTCCGGCAGCTGGATCGGTGACAACGGACTCGGCTGGGTGGCGTCGTTCGTGATCGCCGCCGGGCTCTATCTCGTCACCGGTGGAGCGCGGCGGACCGAGACGGTCTCTCGGTGAGTCCGCGACTGATCCATACCGGTCAGGTGATCGTCGACGTGGTGATGGCCGTACCCGAAGTGCCGGTTCCGGGAGGTGACGTCGTAGCGACGTCACTGAACGAGACCGCGGGCGGTGGACTCAACGTGATGGTCGCCGCGATTCGTGATGATCTGCCGGTGATCTTCGCCGGCAGATACGGGTCCGGTCACTATGGTTCGATCGTCCGCGAAGCTCTGTCCGCCAGCGGTGCCCGCATAGTCAATACCGCACCGTCTGAACAGGACTCGGGGTTCTGTATCGCCCTCGTCGATGCGAACACCGAGCGCACGTTCGTGACCTACCCGGGGGCCGAGGCGGAACTTGGTGTCGGGGACCTCGAGGCGGCAGGGGTGCGGAGTGCAGACTTGGTGTACGTCACCGGCTACGGGCTGGCGCACGAGAGCAACGCCGCAGCATTGACCGCGTGGCTGCCGACGCTTCCCGCGGACGTCACGGTGCTGTTCGATCCGTCTCCATTGATCGCCACGCTGAACCGCGACGTGGTGGACGCCGT
The DNA here is from genome assembly GCF_001894785.1 of Rhodococcoides fascians NBRC 12155 = LMG 3623. Taxonomy (GTDB): domain Bacteria; phylum Actinomycetota; class Actinomycetes; order Mycobacteriales; family Mycobacteriaceae; genus Rhodococcoides; species Rhodococcoides fascians. The sequence continues at coordinate 205,902 of NZ_BCWW01000011.1, read as the reverse complement.
TCTCGCCCGTGCCGACATCGTGAGCGTGAATCTACGCGAGGGCATGCTCATGACGGATGAGGTCGATATCGAATCCATCGCGGCCGAATTGGTGACGAGGGTGCGGCCCGATGCGGCGGTGGTACTCCGTACCGGTCCGGACGGTTGTCGAATCGCGGGCGGTAGACGGACGTCGCAATCGGTTCCGGGGTTCGAGGTGCAGGCGGTGGACTCGAACGGCGCGGGCGATGCTCACGCCGGGGTGTTGTTGGCAGGGCTGTCCCGTGGGCTCGGTCTGTACGACGCGGCGCTGCGGGCCAATGCTGCTGCAGCACTTGCGGTTACCGAGCGAGGACCGGCGACGGCTCCGCCTCGGTCACGTACCGACGCGTTGATCCGCGGTCGTCCTCTCGACGGGTGAGAAACGACTCCGTCCTGGAACCGTCGAGTCGCGCACGACGAGGGTCGGTGTCAACGCCATCGAGGACACCGGAAGTCCATGGGTGACCGCCAGCAGCATCTCTGCTGCGCGCGTGCCGATTTCGCGGTGTGGGCTGTGAATCGTCGTCAACGGAACGGTCAACTCGCTGCAGATCGAGATGTCGTTGTAGCCGACGACGGCTACGTCGCGTCCTGGCTGCAGACCCGACTCACGCAGCACGCCGAGCGCTCCGATGGCACTGAAGTCGTTGGTCGCGAAGATCGCCGTCGGGGGAGTCGGCAGTGACAGAAGGGCGCTCGCCCCGCGCCTTCCGGCATCGGGATCGAACCCCTCTTCCCGCACGTACTCGTCCGGAACGTCGATGCCTGCGTCGCGGAGGGCAGCGCGGCAGCCCTCCAATCGGTCGATTCCGGTGCTGGCCCACGCCGGGCCGGACACGATCCCCACTCGGGTGTGGCCCAGTCCGGCCAGGTGCTCACCGGCGAGGTAGCCGCCCCGATGGTCGTCGCACGTCACGGAGGTCATTCCCGGGTATCTGCGGCTGATGAGCACGAACTTGATCCCTCGGCGCTGGAGGTTTTCGAGGTTCTCGCTGTCGAGGCGAGCATCGCCGAAGATGAGGCCGTCGACGTTGCGGCCGAGCAAAAGGTCGATGCGTCGACGCTGCTGAATCGGATCGTCGTGGGTGTTGGCGACGAAGGTCTCGTACCCGGCACGATTCGCTGTTTCCTCGATGGCGTCGTACATCGCAGAGAGCACCACATCGGTCAATCGCGGGACGAGTACTCCGAACGCAGTGGATTTCTTGGTGGTCAAGCTCGCCGCGTTGGGGTTGGGAACGTAGTCCATATCGCGGGCCAGCTCGAACAATCGCAGATCTCCGGCGCTCGCACCTGCCGGGTCGAGCGCAACGCGTCGCAAAGCACGGGAGACGGTCGAAACATGCACTCCCGCAGCCGCTGCGACCGTTTTGAGCGTGACGCTCCCCGAACTGGTGCTGTCCACTGGCGGTTCCCCTCGATCCTCCGTCGGCGCTGCCCCGACCCCTGATGACCCCTAAGCTAGCACCGTGCGCAATCGTTTGCGCAACAAGTTGCCCTCTAGGAACGGACATTCGATGACAGGTTTGGGTGGTCTCAATCCGTCGCCGACGTCACTCACGCTCGGCCTGGTTCAGCAGCAGGTTCCGCTGATCACGAGCTTGGACGATGTCGACGCGACGACCGATCGCGTGTGCAGGCAGCTGCGCGAGGCGAAGGCCGGGTTCGCGGCGCTCGACCTCGTGGTCTTCCCGGAGTACTCGCTGCACGGTCTACGCAAATCGTCGTGGGCGTCCGACGAGGTGATGTGCGACATGGACGGTCCGCAGGTGGAGCGATTGCGCGACGCGTGCCGTGAGTCGACGGTGTGGGGGTGCTTCAGCATCATGGAACGCAACCCCGGGGGAGCGCCGTTCAACTCAGGAATAATCGTCGACGATCAGGGTGAGATTGCCCTGTACGTCCGCAAACTTCACCCCTGGACGCCCAAGGAGCCGTGGGAGCCCGGCGACATCGGTCTGCCGGTCTGCCCGGGACCGAAGGGTTCGGTGCTGTCGCTGTTGATCTGTCACGACGGAATGTTCCCCGAAGTCGCCCGTGAAGCGAGCTACCGCGGTGCCAACGTGTTGCTGCGCACGGCCGGCTACAAGTTCCCTCTTCGGCAGTCCTGGCGTATCACCAACGAGGCCAATGCATTCCACAACCTGGCGTACACGGCCTCGGTCTGTCTGGCGGGGGAGGACGGCAACGGCATCCCGTCGATGGGGGAGGCGATGGTGTGCGACTACGAAGGAACGATCATCGAGCGCGGCGATTCCACACCCGATCGGGTGGTGACCGTGGCGATCGAGCCGGCCAGGTCCGACGCGGCACGTCGCGAGTGGGGAGTGGAGAACAACATCTATCAACTGGGGCATCGTGGGTACACCGCGCTCGATGGAGGGGCGCGTGACTGCCCGTACACCTACGTCCGCGATCTCGCCGACGGAACCTACCGGGTTCCGTGGGAGGACGAGGTTCGCATTGTCGACGGGTCCTCGGAGGGGTACGGGCCGCCGCGTCGAGACGGCAGTCCGATCGATACGGCCAGGGCCGGGATGCGCGGCGAGTAAGGCGCAGGTTACGCAGCCGGTGCCCGTGTAACGGTGCCATTAATTGGTTTCGGATTTGTGGCCCAAAGCTCGACATCGACCGAGAAACCCCTCTATCGTCAGGGCAACGCAATCGGTTGCACGACCGGTTGCACTGCAAGCGAAAGAAGGCTCGTTTCGATGACTTCCCAGGTAGGCGACTCTCTGGAGCTCACGGATCGCACCCGCCACGACATCGAATCGATGTCGTCGGGGGATGTGTACAAACTGCTGTCCTGTGCGGTGCAGCCTCGTCCGATCGCATGGATCTCGACCGTTTCCGGCGACGGCGTCCGCAACCTGGCACCGTTCAGCTTCTTCAACGTCGCCTCGCGCAATCCGGCGACGCTGATGATCTCCATCGGTGAACGCATCGGGTTCCCCGGAGAGCTCAAGGACACACTGGTCAACATTCGCGACACCGGCGAATTCGTCGTCAACATTCCGTCCGCCGACACCGTGGATGCGGTGACCGCGAGTTTCGCCACCGTCGATGCCGGTGTCGACGAATTCGAGCTCTCGCACATGACCGCGGTGCCGTCGGTGTCGGTCGAGGCCCCGTCGGTGCTCGAATCCCTGGTGTCTCTCGAATGCCGCACGATGCAGGAAATTGCACTCGGCACGGACACTCTGGTGTTGGGGACCGTGACGGCGGTGACCAGTAGGCCTGGCCTGCTCACTGCCGACCTGCACGTCGATACTCTCGAACACCGTTTTCTCGGCAGGCTGGCTGGCCCGTTCTACACCACAGACATGAACCGGGTGGCGCAGTGACCGCCTCGGCCCGGCTGCGCGGCGTCGACACCGAGTCGGTTGTCGATACGTTCGATATCGCTGTGGTGCAGACCGGTTCGCGAATCGGAGCCTGGCAGCAGAACATCGACGCGGTGCGCGCAGAGGTGCAGGCTCTCGCCGCGAGCGGGTCGAAGGTGATCGTTCTGCCCGAATTGTTCGCCAGCGGTTACGATCTCGACGGCGTCGAAACCATGGCAGAGTCCGTACCCGGTCGAACGTCGACCGCACTCGGAGCGCTGGCCGCCGAGACCGACACGGTTCTGGTGACGGCCATCGCGTTTCGTGATGCCGACGGAATCGTCTTCGACAGCTCGCTCGTCGTGGGCCCGGGCGGCCTGATCGCTCTGGGACACAAGCGCTTTCTGTGGGACCGAGAGAAATCGGTGTTCACTCCTGGCGCTGAGAGCGGACTGCTGGTCAGCACTCCGTTCGGCACCATCGGCGTCGTGATCTGCTACGAGGCAGGGTTCCCCGAGACGGTCCGCGACCTCGTCCAGCGAGGAGCCGATGTGATCGCCGTACCGTCGGCATTCGGACACGTCCGTTTGCACGTGTGGAAGTTGCTCACCCGTTCCCGAGCACTCGAGAACGGCGTCGTCGTCGCGGCCGCCGGACTCACCGGACAGACCGGCGACGGCCCACGGTTCGCGGGCCACAGCGTCATCGTCGGACCGCAAGGACGCACCATCGTCGAGATGGACGAGAGCGTCGGATCGGTCTCGGCAACAGTGACTCGCCGTGAGTTGCTCGACGCACGCGACGACATTCCTTATCTGAAAGACCTTGCCCGCCTGGGCGGAATCACCGAGAACGATTCAACCGAGAACCCTCACGAGAGGAACCGAGATGTTCGATCTGCGATCAGCTGATCTCCTGCGCGCGTTCACCCGTCAGCTCGAGCTGTGCAAAGTGCAGCCAGGAGAGCAGGTGGTGATTCTCGCGGAGCCTTCGAGCCGTGGGGATTACGTCTCGGCTGCCTTCGGAGCGGCTCAAAGTTTGGGGGCACAGGTACTTTCGGCCACCGTTCCCGGCGGCAGTCCGGCACCGATGCCGAGCACCCACACCGGTGCGGGCCCCGGTCTTGTGTCGGTCATGAACAGTTCGGTCGCACAGGACATGCTCAAGGGAGCTGATCTCGTGGTCGATCTGACCAGCGAGGGCTTCATTCACGCGCCTATCCAGCAAGAGATCCTGGCCGCCGGAACACGCATCATCTTCGTGTGCGACGCCCCGGACGTGCTTATCAGGAATATGCCGCAGGACGGCGACAAGGAGCGGGTCCAGGCAGGCGTCGATCTGATCCGCAACGGTTCGACCATGCGCATCACCAACGAAGCCGGTACCGATCTCACCGTGCAACTGAGCAATTCGCAGCCCGAGTTCCAGGTGGGCTTCGCCGACGACAAGGGCCGCTGGGATCACTGGCCGTCCACCATGGTGTTGTGTTGGCCGGAGATCTCGAACGGAAAGATCGTGCTGTCCGAGGGCGATATCTTGTTGCCGTTCAAGGAATACGTCCGGGACGAGACGACGCTGACGGTCACCAACGGCCACATCGACGAGGTGACCGGCGGCGGTGAAGCTGCACTGCTCAACATGTTCTTCGCCGACTCCAACGACAAGTGGGCGCGCTACCTGTCCCACATGGGCTGGGGCTTGATGAAGACCGGCGACTGGTTCGCGGCCGCGATGTACGGCAAGGACGACATCATGGGTATGGACGCGCGAGCGTTCGCCGGCAGCTTCCTGTGGTCCACCGGCCCGCACCCTGTACTCGGCCGAGACTCATACGCACACCTCGACATCGGAATGCGCGCCTGCACGGTATCCATCGACGGCATCGACGTCGTCACCGAAGGTCGATTGGTGGAGAACTGACATGGCTTCGATCGAAGTGGTCGTCGCCGGCGGCGGCCTGGGCGGGCTGACTGCAGCGCTTTCGCTGCGGCACAGAGGAATCAAGGTGACGGTACTCGAAGCCGCCGCCGAGCTCGGCGAGGTCGGAGCAGGCATCCAGACCGCACCGAACGCCAGCCGCATTCTCATCGCCCTCGGTATGCGAGAGAAACTCGAAGAGATCAAAACCGAGCCGATGGATCAGGTGCGCAGGCGCTGGGAGAACGGGAAGGTCATCGCGCTCACCGCGCTCGGCGAATACTGCAAGAAGACGTTCAACGCGCCGTACTGGCACTACCACCGCGCAGACCTGCACTCTGCCATTCATGCGCAGTGCCTCGACCCCGACGGCCCCGGCCCGGTTGTAGTGTTCGAGACCGACGCGAAGGTCGTCGAGGTCGACCGCACCGACCCGATGCGGCCCGTCGCAGTCACCGGAGCGGGACGACGGTACGAATCGGATCTGCTCATCGGAGCCGACGGAATCCGCTCGACGGTACGCGATCTCATCGGCCTGCCCGACACGCTGGTGTTCTCCGGCGAAATGGCGTATCGCGCACTCATTCCCGGCGACCGTATCGTCAAGGATCCGGCAACCCGCTGGCTCGTAGATCGCTACCAGAGCACCATCTGGTATGGACCCGACCGTCACCTGGTGCACTACATGATCCGCAACGGCGAGTACCTCAATGTCGTTGCGTTGGCACCGTGTACGGATGAAGTACGTGACGGCGGACCGCGGCTCGTCGGGCCCGAGGAACTGATGGCGACGTTCCCGGACTGGGACGACCGCGCCCACGCGATGCTGTCCAAGGCCGACGAGAACGTGCTGTGCCAGGCGCTCTACTACCGCAGACCCGACCCGCGTTGGACCGACGGCCGCGTCGCGCTGCTGGGCGATGCGTGCCACGCCATGCTGCCGTACCAGGCGCAGGGCGCATCGCAGGCAATGGAAGATGCGGCGGTGCTCGCCGAGGAACTCGCGAAGGTGAGCGCGGGCGGAATCGACGACGCATTGGCGCGCTACGTCTTTCGCCGGGCCCGGCACGCGCGGATGGTGCAGGATGCGAGCCTGCAGAACAAGACTTTCTACCACATACCCGATGGACCCGAGCAGCAGAAGCGGGACGCGACACTGGCGTCGTTCGATGGGGAGTCCGACATCTCGTACGACTGGCTGTGGAGCGGTACACCGCTCGACGACAGCGACGACGAGAAATTCCATTACTCGTTCGTCCGATGACGATCTCGGACCACAACACCGAGCCGGAGGCTGCGATGAAGACTGGTGATCAGGTAGTACAGGAGCTCCCCTGGAAATGGGGAGTGCAGGGCAAGATCTTCGTCATCGGCGGGCTGGGTTACATGTTCGACGCCTGGGACGTGGCGCTGAACGGCTTCTTGACGCCCCTGCTCGGAAGTTACTGGGATCTGTCCCAGGCCGAGCGCGGTCTCGTCGCCACCGGCAACCTGATCGGTATGGCCGTCGGAGCCGTCGTGTGGGGAACGATCGCCGACCGCGTCGGGCGAAAACGCGCATTCTCGTTGACGCTGTTGATCTTTGCGCTGTTCTCGGTCCTCGGTGCTTTCGCACCGAGCTTCGAGATCTTCATCGTTCTGAGGTTCCTCGCAGGGTTCGGCCTCGGCGGCTGCATCCCGGTGGACTACGCGTTGGTCAGCGAATTCTCGCCACGTCGCATTCGCGGCAAGATTCTGTCCGCGATGGACGTCTGGTGGCCGATCGGTGCCACCATCTGTGGCGTCGTGGCAACACTGCTCGTCCCGATCGACGGCGATGTTCGCTGGCGCTACATGCTGCTGTTCATGGTTCTGCCTGCGCTGCTGCTGTTCTGGGTCCGGCGCGGCATCCCGGAGTCGCCGATCTACCTCGCCAAGGTCGGACGTGAAGTCGAGGCCCGTGCCGTCATAGACGACATGGTGACTCGTACCGGATCGGACGCCGTCGAGTACGTCATCGTCGCCGATACCGCCCCGAAGGGTCCAGGCGGCATGAAAGCTGCTCTGACGCAGCTGAAATCGGTGTGGCGCTACAGCCCACGTATCACTGCCGCAGCGTGGATGCTGTTCGTGTCGATCATGCTGCTGTACTACGCCGCGCTGAGTTGGATGCCGTCCATCCTGCGGGCCGAGGGCTACGGGGAATTCGCGGCCTTCGCCGGTACGACGCTCATGACCGGAGTCGGTATCGTCGGTGTGCTCACCTCCGCGTTCATCGTCGAGATCTTCGGACGCAAGTGGGTCATCGGACTGTCCGGCCCGATCGCCGGCAGTGCGCTGGTCATGTTCGCCGTCATGCTCGACATTCAATCGGCAGCGCTGATCTGGCTCGGCATCTTCGGATTCGTCATCCAGCTGACCATCCCCGTGCTGTACTGCTACGTGTCGGAGTTGTATCCCACCAACATTCGCGCCTCGGGATTCGGGTACGCCTCCTCGGTCAGTCGGGTGGCCACGGGCTTTGCGCCGCTGCTTTTCGGCTCCGTCATGTGGCCGATCCTGGGTCTGCCGTTGACCTTCGGCATCGTCACCGCGTTCGTGTTGTTCGCGGTGATCTGGATGGCGTACTTCGCACCCGAGACCAAGGGCCGCGAACTCGACACCCTGGTCGACGAACCCACCGAGGTAGTCGCAGGCGAGGCTCGGGTCTGATGAAGCCCGCACAGTTCGACTACCACCGGGCGCGCGATGTCTCGGGTGCAGTGCGCCTGCTGGCCGAGCTGGGCGAGGACGCGAAGATCATCGCCGGAGGCCAGTCCCTGGTCGCCATGATGAACTTCCGCCTCGCCCGGCCCGGGCATCTGGTCGACGTGGGTGGGTTGAACACTCTGAGCTACATCCGCCGAGAATCCGACGGCCTGCACATCGGAGCGCTCACCACCCACCATGACGTCGAATCCGGCGACGTGGGAACAGACTTCGCTGTTCTACGCGATGCCATGCGGTGGGTGGGGCACTACCCGATCCGTACCCGCGGCACCGTCGGTGGCAGCATCGCCCATGCGGACGCCACCGCCGAATGGTGCTTGCTCGCCATCCTGCTGGACGCCCGCATCGTCGTCGAGAGCGTGCGGGGGCGGCGAACCGTCGAGGCAGATTCGTTCTTCTTCGGGTACTACTCCACCGATCTCGCGTTCGACGAGATGATCGTCGAGATCGTGTTCCCGAACCCGGCACCGCATGCCGCAGTGACCGAATACGCCGAGCGGCAGGGAGATTTCGCGATCGTGGGCGCAGCAGTGTCCCTCGATCTCGACGGCGTGGCCGTGGTCGGCGGACGCGTCGCCCTTGCGGGGGTCGGCGCGACCCCGATGCGATCGCCCGCAGGAGAAGCCGCGCTCGCCGCCGGTGGAACGTTCGCCGACTGCGCGGACGCCGCAGCCGAAGCACTGGAACTGGAGGACGAGGGCATGTTCACCGCCGAGTACCGCCGCACCCTGGTGCGCACGTTGGTCGTCGAAGCCTGCAGCGACGCGCTGGTGTCGCAGGGGGTGCCCACGTGAGCGTCGATCAGGTTCTCACGCCGAAATTCGTCGGTACCTCGGTCGCACGCCGGGAAGATCCACGGTTGCTCACCGGCCGTGGCAGATTCGTCGACGACATCGCGATGCCGGGCATGCTGCACGCGCAGTTCGTCCGCAGCACCGTCGCGGCCGGAGCCATCAACGGGTTCGACGTCGGTGATGTCGCCGGAGTCGAGGGAGTGCGCGGTGTGTTCACCGCGGCGGACCTGGACTTGAGGCCGATCCGAGCCGAATTGTCCCGTCCTCTGACCGAATTCGTGCCCACCGACATGCCCGTGCTGGCGTACGATGTCGTGCGCTACGTCGGTGAGCCGCTGGCCATCGTCGTCGCCGCCGATGCGTACAGCGTCGAGGACGGGCTCGAAGCGGCACGAGTGTCCTACCGGACCGTCACCGCCGTCATCTCCGCAGATCAGGCCATGTCCGAAGGTGCGCCGCTGGTTCACGATTCGGTTCCGAACAACACCGTCGTGGACGTGCAGATGTTCGCCACCGACGGCATCGACGAGATATTCGACGACGCGCACACCGTGGTGTCCGTGCAGTCCAGAACCGGACGTCAGAACGCACTGCCGCTCGAGACACGCGGATGCATCGCGTACTGGGACGACCGCGACGAGCAATTGATCATCTACATCTGCACGCAGGTCCCACACCAGGTTCGCACCGTCACCGCGCAGTGCCTCGGTCTCGACGAACGCCAGGTACGCGTCGTCGTGCCCGACATGGGAGGCGGGTTCGGACAGAAATGCGTCGTCGGCCGTGAGGAGATCGCAGTCGCGGCAGCTGCTTTGAAGCTCCGTCGACCCGTCAAGTGGATCGAGGATCGGAAGGACGCACTGACGGCGTCGTTTCTGGCACGCGAGCAGCAGTACGACGTGCGGGCCGCGTTCGATTCCGAGGGGCGCATTCTCGGCCTCGACGCGGACGTTGTGTGCGACATGGGTGCGTACTCGTGTTACCCCTTCACCGCGGGCATAGAGCCGCTCATGGCCTCGGCGGAAATGCCCGGGGTATATCAGGTTCCGGCGTACCGGGTACGGGGACGCTCGATCTTCAGCAACAAGGCCCCGACAGCGCCGTACCGCGGAGTGTCACGCCCGCAGTACGTCATGGTGATGGAGCGACTGTTCGAGCGCGCAGCCCGTGAACTGGCACTCGATGCAGTGGAGATCCGGCGCCGCAACGTCATCACCGCCTTCCCGTACACCGGTGTCAACAACATCACCTACGATCCAGGCTCCTACCTGGAGGCTCTGAATCTGTGCGAGCAGACTGTGCGAGACGGTGGGTGGTACGACTTCCAGCAGCGAGCCGCAGCGGAAGGCCGGCACATCGGCATCGGGTACTCCTGTTTCAGCGAGCGAACGGGATACGGCAGTAGCGCGTTCGCCGCCCGAAAGATGAACGTGGTGCCGGGGTTCGACATCTCGGAGGTCCGGATGGATACCTCCGGCACCGTCGTCGTGACCACCGGAACGATGAGCCACGGGCAGAGTCACGAGACCACCATGGCGCAGATCGTCGCCGATCGTCTCGGCATCGGCGTCGAGCAGGTGAAGATCGTTCAGGGCGACACCGACCGGATCACGTACGGCTTCGGATCGTTCGCCTCTCGCTCGATCACCATCGGCGGCAGTGCGGTGGCGCTGGCATCGAACAAGCTGGGAGACAAACTGTGTGAGATCGCAGCGCACCTGATGGAGACCCGCGACGACAACGTCGAGCTGGCCTCGGGTCGCGTCCGTCAGCGCGACGACCACTCGAAATACGTCACCTACCGGGACATCGCCGACGTCGCGTACCTCAAGGCACAGTTGCTGCCCAAGGGGGTCGAGCCGGGGTTGTCCGCAACGGCGAGCTTCGACGTGTTCAACGACGGCACGTTCTCCAACGCCACCCACGGCGTCGTCGTCGAATTGCACGAGGGCACCGGTCAAGTGGAGATCCTGAAGTACGTGTGCGTCGAGGACTGCGGAGTAGCCATCAACCCGAAAATTGTCGAGGGGCAGTGTCGGGGCGGGATCGCCCAGGGAATCGCGGGCGCGTTGTTCGAGCAGGTCTCGTACGACGACCACGGAAACCCTTTGTGCGCCAGCTTCATCGACTACAAGGTGCCCACCGCGTGCGAGATTCCCGACATCGAGATCCACCACCTCGAAACTCCCTGCCTGTTCACCGAATCCGGGGCCAAAGGAGCCGGTGAGGGTGGCACTATCGGCGCACCGGCCGCGGTGCTCAACGCGGTCAACGACGGACTACGTTCCACGGGAGTGGAACTGAACGACACACCGATCACTCCCGTTGCTGTACATGCGGCGCTGGTGAAGGGAAGGCCATGAGCAACAAGCAACTGATCGAACTGACCGTCAACGGTACCGAGCACGAGGTGATCACCGAATCACGCCGCACCCTGGTCGACGTACTACGGCACGACCTGCAGTTGACCGGAACTCATGTGGGTTGCGAGCACGGCGTGTGCGGGGCCTGCACTGTCCTGATCGACGGCAAGCCGGCGCGCGCATGCTTGACGTTTGCCGCGCAGGTGGAGAACTCCGAGATTCGGACCGTCGAATCATTGGGCATCGACGGCGAATTCAACGATCTGCAACAAGCGTTCGCGGACCACCACGGACTGCAGTGCGGATTCTGTACGCCGGGATTCCTGATGCTGGCCGAGGGATATCTTGCCGACAATCCCGATGCCACCAAGGAACAGATCCGCGAGGTGGTTGCCTCGAACTATTGCCGTTGCACCGGATACCAGACCATCGTCGAGGCCATCGACTCGTGCGCCGAACAGCGCCGCTGCGTCGGCTGCGCGAAAGGAGTTTCCCAGTGATACTGACCAACACCCTCGACATCGACGCGTCCGCGGACGACGTTTTCAGGCTGATCAACGACGTCGAGAAAGTGGCGACCTGTGTACCCGGGGCCGCTATCACCGGCAAGGACGGCGAGACTTTCCTCGGTGGAGTCAAGGTCAAGGTCGGGCCGATCAGCGCGTCGTACGCCGGCACGATTCGGTTCCTCGAAGTCGACGCCGAGACCCGCACGCTCACACTCGAAGCCAAGGGTGCGGACTCGCACGGAAACGGCGATGCCGAGGCTCAGGTCGATCTCGCGGTCGAGTCGATCGGTGACCGTTCGCGGTTGACCCTGAACACCGATCTGGTGATCAGCGGCAAGATCGTCTCGTTCGGCAAGGGCGCGATCGTGGCGGTGTCGAACAAGGTGTTGCAACAGTTCGCCGTCAATCTCGGTGCGTTGCTCAGTGGTTCGGCTACGGCAGATCCCACCGCGCCTGCAGCAGTGAAGACCGCTGTTCCGAGTCCGATGGGCGGCGAATTGAATGCGATGTCTCTGATGCCCGAACCGGTGCGCAAGTACGCACCGGTCGCGGGGATCTTTCTCGCCGGAATGGTCGAGGGCTGGTTGGTATCCAGAGCCTTCGGACGTCGGTAGGTTCGCGATGCTCGACTTCGCCGGCACACTGCACGATTGGTTCGTAGACGGACGCCCGTTCGGTGTGGCTACTGTCGTGGCCACCTCAGGCAGCGCGGTGCGGGACGTCGGTGCGGTAATGGCCGTCGACGCCGGTGGTACCGCCCTCGGCGGGGTGTCCGGCGGATGCGTCGAGGGTGCAGTGTTCGACGCGGCAGTGTCGGCGGCGACGGGTGGACTCGTCGACCGTCTGAGGTTCGGCGTCACAGCCGACGATCCGTTTGCCATCGGACTCACCTGCGGCGGAACGGTCGACGTTGTGGTCGACAGAGTCGATCGGGACAGTCGCCCGCACTACGAAGAACTGTTGGCGCGAATATCATCGCGATCATCGGTCGCCGAAGTCACAGTCGCCTCCGGTGCTGCGGGCGGACACCTCGTGGTGACTGCCGACGGCTCGTCCGGTTCCATCGGCACCCCGACGCTCGATGAGGGAGCTGTATCGCTCGCTCGGGTGATGTTGGCGGACGGTGCAAGCGGACTGCGAAAAATCGACGTCGACGACGGCATCGTCGAGGTTTTCGTGCGATCGTTTCGAGCCCCACCGCTCCTGATCGTCTTCGGTGCGCTCGACCTCGCCGACGCCGTTGCTCACGCAGCAACCATCGTGGGCTACCGCACCGTGGTGTGTGATGCCCGGCCGATATTCGCTACGGAGGAGCGCTTTCCACACGCCGACGAGGTTGTCGTGGCCTGGCCGCACGAGTATCTGACGGCACAGTGGGACAAGGGGCTGATCGACTGCACCACCGCCCTGTGTGTGCTCACACACGATGCGAAGTTCGACGTCCCGTTGCTCGACGTCGCAGTGCGCACCCCTGCCGGCTACATCGGCGTGCTCGGCAGCCGTCGAACGCACGAGGACCGACGTGAACGTCTTGTCGACAGAGGTGTCGGGGAGGCCGCGTTCGCGCGGTTGTCGTCGCCTGTCGGTCTCGACCTCGGCGGGCGCACCCCTGGGGAGACGGCGCTGTCGATCGTCGCCGAAATGGTTGCGGTGTCCAACGGGCGATCCGGCGGTCGTTTACGTGACGGCACCGGCCCGTTGCACGGCAGAACCGGCCGTGGCGGTGAGGCTCAGCGTGGCGCGGTCGACTGCGATACGCGCATTTCACCAGCAGTTCCCGGCACCAGCGCCCCGGCCGCGATGGCGATTGCTTGCGAATCGCCGATCGGGGGCGCAATCACCAATGGCCCCACTACATGTCCGACGCCGTAGACCGCCGTCAACGTGACCGCGGTACGGCCGACCGCCGCAGCGCCGTCGTCGGCACCGCAGCCAATTCCACGACGATTCCACACCGCTGGACCCACCGAGGTGCTGCCGTGACCACCGACCGCTGCCACGCGAAACGTGCCGACGACGATGTACCCGAGACCATCGAGGAAGTACGGGACCGAGCTCCGTCACCGCCCGGCACGGAACCGATAACGGGCTCGCTGCGTCAAACCCGATGACGCCGATTCACCGGGCGTCGATACGGTGCGACTCGGGGGAGCGTCATGACAGTGAATGTGGATCCAGTGATCCTGCGGCAGTTCTCGAATGTGCTGTCGGGAACGGGGGAGGTGATCGCCGAGTTGGACACCCTCGCCCCGTTCCGAGCATCCGAGAATGCGCTGCAGGGTACCGACTTTCGCGCAGCGTGTGCGGCAGCGTCGGCAGCGGCTGCGGGAGCTGTTGCCGCTCTGGCAGGCCGAGCCGAATGCGTTGCGGACATCGCCCGTGGTGTCGCGCAGAACTACGAGATCACCGACGACGACCTTGCCCGCCGCCTCGCTGCGATGGACCAGCCGAAATGACCCCGACCGTGCCGCACGTCGCCGGCTGGGAGCCGCAGTCGATGCGCAAGACGATGATCGAACTGGCCGAGATAGTCGAGCGCGTCAACGGCCAACGAACCGGGGTGTTGGAAGAGCAGGACACACTGGCCGAGACGTGGACCGGCGAGGCGGCACGCGCCGCAGCCGATCGCGTGGTGGCCGAATGCTCCCGGATGAGCTCCGTCTGCAGTGAAATCGACTCGCTCGGAGCCGCATTCGAAGGTGCGGCCGACATCGTCGAGGCCGCCCAAGCGCACGTGCAGGCTCAGGTGTCCGCGGCTACGACGAGCGGGTTCGCGGTACGGGCCGACGGTGTGGTGAATCCCGAAGGGATGATCGCGCTGATTCCCGACAGCCTGGGTGAAGAGAAGACGCGTCGAGCCGACGAACTACGTTCTGCAGCATATCAATTGACCGAGGATATCCAGAGTGCTCTGCGCCAGGCCGAGAGTGTCGCTCTCGACGCTGCGCAGCAGCTGGCCGAGCCCACCGAGGTGCTGACGGCGCTCGCCCTCGACAATCCCACCGGAAAGTTCGTCGAGAACCCGGACGGGTCGTTCTCCTGGATGCCGGACTGGCCGTCGACCATCGCGGCGTCGGTCGTCGGAGGTATGGCCGCCGTGACGAGGCGGGCGCTGGAAATACCTGGTGTCGAATCCGTCGACGACGTTGCCAAGAACATCGGACGCGGGCTCGGGGTCTTCGGAGTCGTTGCCGGTGCGATTCCCGGAATTGCGGGAAAAATCGACGAGGGCGTGAACCCGGCCGAGGCCGTGATCGTCGAGGCGACGCCGATAGTCGCGGGAGCAATTACGACCTGGGCGTTCGGAGCCGTGGGTGGCATGGCGGGTTCCATTTTTCCGGGGCCCGGCACGGTGGCAGGCGCTGCTGCCGGGATCGCACTGGGCCAAGTCGTCAGCTACGGCGTGGAGAAGTTGTTCGAGGCGGCAGGAAAATGAGCGAGATCAGAGACGATCGCACGCCACAGACCGAGGACGTGCTGCGTAAGAGCCTGGTAGCACAGAAGTATCCATTGTGGGTGCGGACGTGGCGCAGTGTTTACCTGGGTTGGCTGGTAGCTCTCGGGGTTTCGTCTGCATTCCTTGCCGCGACGATCGTGGCTCCGGTTCTCCTGTTCGAGACGCTTTCTGGGGAGACCGTTCTCCTCGTGTCGCCGCTGGTGCTCGCGGTGCTGATGCCGCTCACAGCGGCCGTGGTGTTGTCCGGCATCGGGTCTGCGCGGCTGTCGCTGTTCGTGCGACCGGTGACTGTCGCCGGAGTCGGCCGAGGCGTGGCAGTGCCGGGGCGGGGGACTGTGTTGTATCGCAGCGGAATACTCGCATTCGCGTTGGTGTCCGGCCTGTCCTACATCCACTGGGGAGGAGACGCACGGGTAAGTACGACGCGTCACGACCTGAGCGTCGTAATCATGTCGCACTTCGGCGCTCCGATATGTCTGCTGTTTTTCGCACTGAGTGTGCTCGTCGTCAATCGGACCCGAATTTCACTGCATCCCGATGGCCTCGTGGAGGAGATCTATCGGCGCCGCGGATGGAAGGCCACCACTGCAATCACGGTTGTCCCGTGGGACGGGATCGTCGAGCTGCAGCCGCGGACGCATCCGAATCCTGCGGTGTCGCATTCACATTGGTACCCCACCATCCGAGTCGTGTATCGCGACCCTTCCGGTGGAACGGATCAGGTGCTGGTCCTGATGGCGTGCGAGAAGAAGGTCGAGCCCAACGCACTGCTGTCCGTACTGCAGTGGTGTCGGGCCAATCCCTGGGGCCGTGCGCAGCTTGCCCACGACGACGCGCGAGAGCTACTGCGACCGCCTCGATTCCTCGATCGCATCGAAGCAGACCGAGCGGCGTCGATGTCGGGTCGACGGGACGTCCGGTGACAACTCAGGAGCAATCGATGCAGAGCGTTCTGCAACAGCAGGATGTCGAGCTCGTGCCCGTACATCTCGACGAATGCGCAAGGTTCGGTCTGGAGCTCCCCGCGCTGCCGGGGTGGGATCTCGTTCCTGCGCATCTGTTTCCGCACGCCACCGCGGTGCTGTGTTCTCCGACAGATGCGGTCGACGGATTCGTTCCCAACGCGGCAGTCTTGACCGGAAAGTTGACGCGGTCACTCGATCCGCAGACCCTGCTGGCATGTGGGTTCGGCGACTCCCGGGCACTTCCGGAATGGATCGACGTCAGCTACGACCGTGACCCGTTCTGCGGTCTACCGTCCGTTTCGATTGCGGGTCGATACGACTGGGACGGTCGGACGCTGTTCGCTCGGACCAGGTATGTCGTCGTCCACCACATCGTCGATCAGTACCTCGTTCAATTGACGGTTACCCTGCCCGACCGGATCAGGTCTCGGTTGGCATGGGCAGCAGACGAATTCGTGGACGAAGTTCGTATCGGGCATCGATAGCTCACGCAGGGATCTGTTGTACCACCGCAGCGACGGCCTCTGCCTGGTCTGCGATACGCGGGCCCCATCGACTCGACAGGTCCTCGTCCATCGGGAAGATGCGGCCGTCGCGGACGGCCGTCATCGATCCCCATCCCGGTCGTGACGAGACGGAAGCGGCTGTGACGCCGCAGCATTGGGCGTCGGCAAGAAACACCACATCCGGGTTCGACGTGATGACGGCCTCGGCGGCGAGCTGCGGGTAGTCGCCTGCATCGGAACCGTCGGCGATGCTGGTGAGTCCGAACAGACCGTAGATCTGCCCGACGAAGCTCGCACTCGTCACCGTGTACAACGTGTCATCGAGTTCGTGGAAGTACGTCAGCGGCGCCTCGCGGGTCGGGACGCTCGCGACGGCTGCATCGATCCGGTCACGAGTCCGGGATACGACGGCATCGCCGTCGGCGTCGTGGCCGGTGGCGTCCGCGACGCGTTCGATCTGCGAGTAGGCATCGTCGATGCTCGTCGCGGCAGGCAACACCAGCGTCGGAACGCCTGCCTCGGCCAGTGTCGACGTCACGAGGCCCAGGTCGGTGGAGGCGATCACCAGATCGGGGTCGTACGCCACGATCGCTTCGAGGCTCGGGGTGAACGCCGACAACCCTGTCTTCGGAGCATCGGCGGGGAAGTCCGATTGATCGTCCACGGCCACCACCTGGTCGCCCGCCCCGACGGCGTACAGCGTCTCCGTCGCGGTCGGGCTCAGCGACACGATCTTCTGCGGAGCAGCCTCGATGGTGACCGAGCCGCCGTCCGAGCCGGACGTGATCGTCCTCGGAAACCCGCCACTTGCCGCGGGTGCCGGATCGGCGGCGGGTGGCGCGTCCGTTTCCGTGGTGCTGCATCCCGCCGCTACGAGCGCGACGACCGCGAACCCGGCTGAGATCATTCGTGCCGATCGACGCTGCACTGCCACTCCTGTGTTGTCCGGTGTCTCTTCGAACGCCAACACTATCGGGGAGCGGTCAACGCCCCAGGCTCCGTGCCAAGTACCTACCGGTGTGAGTGTCCGAGGCCACCAATTCGTCGACCGTCCCGGTGAACGTGATCAGCCCGCCGTTGTGGCCGCCGTCGGGACCGAGATCGATGATGTGATCCGCCGCGGCGACGACGTCGAGGTTGTGTTCGATGACGATCACCGACCTGCCCTCGTCGACCATCCCGGACAGCAACGCGATCAAGTTCGACACATCCGACGGGTGCAGTCCCGTCGTCGGTTCGTCGAGCACCAGCACCGAGGACGACCCGATCAGCTCGGTGGCGAGTTTGAGACGTTGCCGTTCGCCGCCGGACAGTGACGACAAGTTCTGCCCGAGCGAGAGGTAGCCGAGTCCGACGTCCCGGCAGCGGCGCAGAATGTCTCGAATCTTCTTGACCTCGAAGAAGTCCTGCGCATCTTCGACGGACATCTCGAAGATGTCGGCGATGCTGACGCCGTCGACGGTGTGCCGGATTGCCCCGGAGCGAAAGCGCCTGCCCTGGCACGTCTCGCAGGTACTCGTCACGGGATCGGTGAACCCGAGTTCGGTGAAAATGACGCCGCTGCCCTGGCAATCGGGGCACGCGCCGTCCGAGTTGGGGGAGAACAGCGACGGCGGCTGGCCCGTCTTCTTGGCGAAGTACGCGCGGATCGGATCGAGCAGACCGGTGTAAGTCGCGGGGGACGAACGGCGTGAGCCCCGGATCGGTGCCTGGTCGATGACGACGGCGTCGGGCGCGGCCTCGCGCAAATGACCGTGGATGAGGCTCGACTTTCCGGAACCGGCGACACCGGTGACGGCGGTCAGAACCCCGAGCGGGATGTCGACGCTGACATCGCGCAGGTTGTGGGTGGTGGCACCGGAGATACTCAGCCAGCCCGAAGGCGTACGGGGAGTACGTATCTCGGCGTCATCACGCCGGAGTGCGGAGCCGGTCCTGGTGTCGGCTCGGCGGAGCTCGTCGAAGCTTCCCTCGAACACCACGGTGCCACCGGACTTTCCGGCACCCGGTCCGATCTCGACGATCCGGTCGGCGATGGCCATCACCTCGGGGTCGTGTTCGACGACGAGGACGGTGTTGCCCTTGTCGCGCAGCGCGAGCAGCATGTCGTTCAGGCGGTGGACGTCGCGAGGATGCAAACCGGTCGTCGGTTCGTCGAAGACGTAGAGCATGTCGTTCAGCGTGGCTCCGAGGTGACGAACCATCTTGATGCGCTGGGATTCACCACCCGAGAGCGAGGACGTCGCACGGTCCAGGCTCAGGTAGCCCAGGCCGAGATCGACGAGTCTGGTCAACTGCGTGACGATTTCGGCGGTGACGGAGTGCAGGCCCTTGATGTCCCATTGTTCGATACGGTCGGCTAGTTCGGAAACCTGCATGGCGAACGCGTCGGGCAGGGAAAGTCCTTCGAGAGCGGCGCCGCGGATGATGTCGTTGTAGCGGGAACCGCCGCAGGCCTCGCAGACGCCGCGCGTGACGATGCGCTCGAACGCGGCTTTCGCCTTGCCCTTGAGCGCATCTGCGTCCTTTGCGAGGTAGCTTCGGCGGAACCTCGACACGATGCCCTCGTAGCTCTTCATGACGGCGTCGGGATTGGTCACCTCGACCTCGCCGGGCTTGGCGTCGAAGAAGAGGTGACGCTCGCGCGCCGAGTACTGCTCGATCGGGACGTCGAGATCGAACAGGCCCGAGTCGGCGAACACCCGGTACGGCCATTTGCCGACCTCGAAGTCGGGATGCTTGAACGGGCCCTCGCGCAACGACTTCGACTCGTCCACCAGTTCGCCGAGGTCGACGACCTTTGCCTCGCCGAGCCCCTCGCATTCGAGACACATTCCGGCGGGGTCGTTGAACGAGAAGGCGTTGGCGTAGCCGATGCTCGGCGTGACGGCGCGGGACCACAGCATGCGCAGCCAGTCTCCGATGTCGGTGATGGTGCCGACCGTCGACCTCGGGCCACCGAACAGTCGCTTCTGATCGACGATGACGACGGCCGACAGGTTCGCGATCAGATCTGCATCCGGTCGGCCGTAGGACGGTAGGAACGTCTGCGCGAACGCGGTGAACGTGGAGTTGATCTGCCGCTGTGCGTCGGCGGCGATGGTGTCGAACACCAGTGACGATTTGCCCGACCCGGAGACGCCGGCGAACACGACCAGCGAGCGTTTCGGCAGATCGAGGTCGACGTCGCGCAGGTTGTTCTCTCGGGCTCCACGCACGACGATCGTGGACAGTTCTCGTTCGGGTGTCGTTCGTTCGTCGGCAATCATCGGCTGGACTGCGTTCATCGCTTTGGCCACCTTTCGCTGCCCCGACGATGGTTCGCCCTGGGCCGACGCAGTTTACCGTACAGCGTACGGAAACGGTGTGAGACGCTTCCGAAGTAACAGACTCCTTGGTCTGGCGATGTCATATGGGCATCGACCGACGGTGAGCGTCGGTCCTACCGAGAGGCTTTCATGTCGAGCAATACCCGGTTCACCGTGCGATCGGCCATCCTGCTTGCGATGTCCGCTGTGGCCCTTGCGGGCTGCGGATCGGATAGCCCGAGTGAGTCCGATGTCCGAACCGAGGTCCGTACGGTCACGGTCGAGGCGACCGCAGCCGCGCCGACCTCGGCCGCCATAACCGGTGCCCCAAGTGCCGCCGCGTCCGAGCCGGTCGTAACCCAATCGCCCGCGCCGGAGCCGGTCCTCGTTGCCATGCCTCCGGTTGTGTGTATGAATCTGCAGTCAGCGCAGAACGCGATACAGGCGGCCGGTGTCTTCTACTCCCGCAGCGCTGACGCGTCGGGGGAGGGCCGTATGCAGGTCAACGATTCGAACTGGATTGTCGTCGAACAGGATCCGGCTCCCGGCGTCCTCATCGGCGAGGGCGAAGCCGTGTTGTCGGTGGTCAAGATCGGAGAACCGAACAACTGTTGACGGGTCAGCTCGGCAGGCGGTGTCGAGCTTCGGACTCGGCCTCGCTGCCGGGGGTGCTGTAGGCGAGGTGCCCGCCGATGAGTCCGCCGAGTCCTGCGGCTGCGAGGCCGGCCGCCGCCAGAGCTTTGGCGACTCCGTCGGTCTGCTTCCGCCGACGGAGGTAGGAGCCCAGAAAGAGGAACACCCCGGTTGCGTTCGATGCCGCGTGGATGATGCCGACCCGACGCTGAACAGTGTTCATCGTCGACCAGTCGGCCCATCCGGTCGCTATCGCCGGCGGCGCGGACGCGAGACCCAGCGCGACGACAATTTTGGCCGCCCTGGACTGGTTCTTGACTAGATCGAGCGCGACGGCGCTGGTCCAGCTGCCGATGGTCACCGTCACCAGCGCAGGGTGGATGGGGTGCCCGATCCACCGGCCGTGCAGCGCTGATCCGACGGCACTGTCCGCTACCGCAGGTGCAAGTACGCCATGGATCGCGTCGCTGGGTCCGTCGAGAAACGAGGCAGTCTCGAGACTGTCGAGTGCTTGTTTGATTGTCATGCAACACCGAATGCCCCGTCATCGGCGAGCGAACCATCGACACCGAAGTCGAGGCGAGAAGCTTGGACGTCCTATAACGTCGTTGGCATGACGAACGGCACCCGAGTCAGCACCGTCGACGGCGTTCTGCGCAGGTCGGCCGCGAAATTTCCCGACCGTCCGGCCGTGACATTCGAAGGCCGCAGCCATAGCTACCGCGAGCTCGACACCGCCGTGACGCGGGTCGCCCGTCGGCTGGTTGCTATGGGCTTGAACAAGGGTGACCGGGTAGCGGCGTACGGCGTCAACTCCGACGCGTACGTGGTGGCATTTCTTGCCTGTGCGCGAGCAGGATTGGTGCACGTGCCCATCAACTACGCACTTGTGGGCGACGAGCTGCTGTATCTGCTCGATCAGTCGGGCGCACGGGCTGTGCTCGTCGACCCGGAATTGTCGAACACGCTCGATTCCGTTCGGAGCGGCACAGACGTCGAATTCGTGGTGTCGCTTCCGGATCTGCTCGACGCTGCTGGGGATGATTCGGTCCTCGAGCCGGCCGCGGACTCCGCGGACCTGGCGCAGTTGCTCTACACCTCCGGCACGACGTCGAAACCCAAGGGCGCGATGATGTCTCACGGCGCGCTCGTTGCCGAGTACGTCTCGTGTGTGATCGCTCTGGGGTTCACCCGAGATGACGACCCGCTGTTGGTAATGCCGATGTACCACTCGGCGGGGATGCACGTGTTCATGCTGCCGTATCTGTCGGTCGGGGCGACCGTGCGACTGATGCGCAAGCCCGACGTCGCGGAGATTCTGCGGCGGATCGAGGACGAGAAGATCAAGTCGTTGTTCCTGGCACCGACGGTGTGGGTTCCGCTCGCCAATCATCCCGACCTCGATACCCGCGATCTCTCGTCGCTGAAGAAGGCTCAGTACGGGTCGTCGATCATGCCCGTCACCGTGTTGACCCGGCTGCGTGAGCGATACCCGGACATCGAGTTCTACAACTGTTTCGGGCAATCCGAAATCGGCCCGCTGGCAACGGTTCTGCAGCCGTCCGAGCACGAGGCCAGACCGGCGTCGTGTGGTCGTGCGGTGTTCTTCGTCGAGACACGCGTCGTCGACGCGGACGGTAACGATGTGCCGGACGGCGAGCCCGGTGAGATTCTCTACCGCTCGCCTCAATTGTGCGACGGTTACTGGGACAAGCCGGAGGCGACGGCGGATGCGTTCTCGGGTGGGTGGTTCCATTCGGGTGATCTGGTGACTCGGGACGCCGAGGGGTTCATCACGGTCGTCGACCGGATCAAGGACGTCATCAACACGGGCGGAATTCTGGTCGCTTCTCGTGAGGTCGAGGACGCGATCTACACGCACCCCGCCGTTGCCGAGGTGGCGGTCATCGGGACTCCGGACGACAGGTGGATCGAAGCGGTGACTGCTGTCGTCGTGCTCAAGGACGGAAGTGAGGTGTCGGCGCAGGAGTTGATCGACCACGTGAAGGGCAGGATCGCGCCGTTCAAGGTGCCGAAGACCGTCACTTTCCTGGACGAGTTGCCCCGCAACCAGAGCGGAAAGTTGCTCAAGCGCGCGTTGCGCGCCTGAGTTGTTCACGCGGCTCGCTGTTTTCGTCGGTGGTAGCTGGGGAGGGGTTGCTGCCTGGGGTCGACGGATTCGGGTGGGATGGCGTAGGGGTGTCCGTCGTCGCCCATCAGCAGCTGCCAGTCGCCGTGGTGGACGAGGCGGTGGCATTCTCCGCAGACCAGCGCGAGGTTGATCAGGTCGGTGCGGCCGCCGTGTTCCCAGAATCTGATGTGGTGGGCTTGGCACCACTGGGCTGGGCGGCCGCACATGACGCAGCAGGTGTCGCGGATGGTCAGGGCGATGCGTTGGTCGTCGCTGGCGAGTCGTGTGGTTCGTCCGAGCGCGAGTGGTACGCCGTGGTGGTCGACGATGACCGGGGTCAGGTCGGCGTCGCAGGTGACGAGTTCGGCGAGGAAGCGGCTGATGGGGCCGGTCCAGTCGAGGTGGAACGGCCAGTCGGCGTCGCCCGGCTTGGGGACAGGCTTCTGCCCGCCGTTACTGTCACCGCCACGACGGGCCGCGGCATCGCTGCGAGGACCAGCGTCGCCCGGCTCGGGCACAGATTCTTGCCCGGCACCACCACATCTGGATGTCGCATCGCCGCGAGCAGCGATATCCCCTCGAGCCACTCCATGCGGACGCGAGCCGTTGCTCTCGCCGCCGCTCGAGGAGCTCCCCGCGCCCGTACCGGTGTCGCCCGATTCCGTTGCGGTGCTGCCTGTTTGCTTGTTTGCGCCGTGGGCGAGCAAGTCGCGCAGGGGAACGATCTGGTGCACCGACGCCCGCGACCCGCCCGCCGACCCACGAGTGCTGCCGCGGAGGTGTCGGTCGAGGATCTGATCGAGTGCATCGGCCCGGCGCTTCGACGGGCTGCGTGGGTCGCGCTCCCCGCCGGGACCTGGTCGCGGTGCCGTCAACGGCGATAGAGCGGTGAGCAGCTTCTCGGCGAGCAACAGGTCGATGTCGCCACCGACCTGGAAGCGGCCGTTGGCCAGCGGGTGCAGGTCGAATCGGTTAAGGTCCGGGTTTTCCGACACCGGTCGCGGTGCAGGTGTCGGCGGAACAGGCTCGGGTGCAGGCGGTTCCGGATCGGGCAGCCGGCCGGTAGCGGTAGCGGTCGCACCACCATCTTTCCGCCGCTCCTGATCATGACGCTCGCGTTCCTGCTGTTCCTGCTCTCGTCTTTGTTTCTCGGCTTTCGTGTGTCGTGCTCGGGCGTCGTCCGCGGCCGCATGCGCCAAAGCCTGCGCGCGGGAGGTCACCTGCCCCGCGGTGTTGCGCATCGCGGTGTCGAGGAGTTCGGCGACAATTCCTTCGCGGCGGACCTGATCCAACGTCGGGTCGGCCACCACCACGACGTCGTATCCCTCGGCGATGGCGGCGGCGTGCGCGGCATGGATGCGGCCGTCGGCGAGGGCGTCGAGCACGGTGTGGTGATCGAACAGCCAGTACCCCAGTGCGTTCTGGCGGGCGGCGGATCCGTCGGTGATCCGTATCGACTTCGCGTACCAGCGGGTGACGGACGAGTGCCCGAGTTTCATCGCCAAGCCGCGTCGGTCGATCTCGGCGAGCAACGTCAATCTCTTTGCTGCGAGAGCGTTTTCGAGGGAGGTCACATCGGCGAGCTCGGAGACCAATTCCTGGTCCCCGAGCTCGAACACATCCCCCCATGTCTTCACCCCACGAAAGCTATACCCACCCACCGACAGGTTTCCGTCAACGCTTCCAGCGGATCCGGATCGGTCCTTTTGCGGTCGAGGGATCTATGACCGACCCCTTCTGGGTGATCTCAACTTCGCCGGCGTCAACCATACGTCGGGCCGCGCGGCGAACGGGCTCCATCAAGTCGCGCCAGGCGTCGTCGGACAGAGCTCGTGCCACATCCGAGGGGCAGATCGTGGCGTCGCGTGATCGGGCGTCGAGCAAGGATCGGATTTTGTCTTCGAGTTCCTTGTCGGTTGCACTCACTTTGCGCCGCCGGCAGGTGTCGCTGCAGTACTTGACGTCATCCCAGTTCTTCTCCCACTTCTTGCGCCACTCGATCCGCCGACCGCACGACGCGCACACCTTGTCTGCGGGGTGCGCGGTGGAGGTACGACGGGAGTGGGCCACAGATCGACAGTAACCTCGTTGCCCAGGGCTCCGCCGCTCTCGGAGCGAAACTATCCTCATCTCATGGCGATTCGAGCGATCCTGGTTGCCGGTGATCCCCGGCTGACAACTCCGGCAACTCGCGTGACGGTGTTCGACGACGAGCTCGCAACGCTGGTCGAGGACATGTTCGAGACCAATACGGCTGCACCCGGTGCGGGCCTGGCGGCCAACCAAATAGGCGACCCACGTTCGGTCTTCGTCTACGACCTGCGGGACGGCGGGGTCCGTCATCGCGGACACGTGATCAACCCGGTGCTCGAGACCTCGGAGATCCCGGAGACGATGCCCGACCCGGACGACACCGAGGGATGCCTGTCCGTGCCGGGGGAGCTGTTCCCGACCGGGCGCGCCCACTGGGCTCGCGTCACAGGTGTCGATGTGGAGAACAACCCGGTGACGGTGGAAGGAACGGGCTATCTGGCGCGGTGTCTGCAGCACGAGTCCGACCATCTGGCCGGGCTCCTCTACCTCGACCGCCTCCTCGGCCGTCACCGACGTGCGGCTAAGAAGATGATCAAGGAGAGGGGGTGGGTCGGGCCGCGCAACAGTTGGTTGCCCGGGGCCGACGCGCATCCGCTCGGGCTGTAATCGCGGCTGTGCCTTATCCGACGGTTAGAACGGGTTGTAGATGTAGAGCATTCGGTAATCCCATTCCGACGATCCGGCCGGAATGCGAATGTCGGTGAGCGCGTGGCCGTTCTGAGTGCACCAGGTGCGGGCATGGAACGAGGAACAGTCGATTTGCCGTGTGGTCCCGAACGGGCTGATGATCAACGACCTCTCGCTCGCGCTGCCGTAGGCCGCGGGGTCGAATGCGTTGACGAAGCTCGACGTCGAGTCTTTCGGGCCGAACGGGTTGTCGTCGGGCGCAGCGGATGCCGTCGGCGCGGCGAGCACTGCTACGCCGATCGTCAGTGCAGCGCCTGCGAGAATCTTCTTCAGCATGGTGACTCCGTTCGTTTCGAGCACGAATACCCGGTGCTCGGTGATCGGCAGCAACGGACCGTGCGTTACGGATCGCCTTCGGGTTCGAGCCCGGCACACTGGAGCGATGACTCGTATGGAAGCTCCCGCCGTAGCCCAACTACTCGGTCGGCGTCTCGCCGTGTGGGGCGGTGTGAGTGTGCTTGCCGGAACGGTGTTGGCGGCCCGCGGTTCGTCGCCTGCCCGTCGTGCATTCGGCCAACAGACGGCGGGTTGGGGTGCGATCGACGTGGCGATCGCAGGGGCGGGAGCGCTCAACTCCTCGGTCCCGACGTCGAAGAGTTTGAGCAAGTTGCTGTGGATCAATGCCGGGCTCGACGTGCTCTACGTCGCGGCCGGTGCTCATATCGCCGTCCGGAAGCCCACCTTCGGCCGCCGAATCACCGCTGACCAGGCGATCGGTCACGGAACGGCGGTCGTCGTGCAGGGAGCGGCTCTGCTCTTGCTCGACACCGCGCACGCCCGCCTGATCGCGCAGTAATCACATAGGTGTCATTCCCATAGCGCTCGATTTGTCAAGCATCGACACGAACTAATTGTTGCGAGCTAAGTGTATTTGCGTAACACTCGTCCCAACAGTCACATCCGTATCGTGCTTCACAAGGGGAACGGTGGGTTCGTTCATGCGCTTACGTAGTCGGCATATTGCTGTCGGGGCTGTCCTGGCACTGGCAGTGAGCGGGCTGAGCGCATTGACTGCGCCGACCGTCTCTGCAGAACCGTGCGGCGGCCTGGGTGGGCCGGGCTCCTCACCGCTGTTCGGTTCGTCGGGCAGCGCGGGAATGTCGGGCAAGAACCCGCAGGGACCGCAGGGTCCTCTGCCGCGCATCACCGGGAACACCCAGAGCATCGCCTGGGTCACCGGTCCGCAGAGCGTGAACGACACCTACAACAACCTGGCGATGTCCGGCACCGACCTCGGAATCACCTGGGACAACGGAGCGGGCCAGATCTTGATGGCCTTCGGCGACACGTTCGGTGATTGCTCCTCCGGCAATGCCCAGTGGCGCAGCAATGCACTCTTTCGCTCGGACAAGGCGTCGACGAACCTGTCGCAGGGCATCACGATCGGTCCGGCCGACTCTGCGAACACCACCTCGGGTGCGGTTGTCAGAGCGAACAATCCGCGTTACGCCGCCGAGATCATCTCGAGCGCGAAGCTACCGAGCGTCGAGGACACGACCATCCCCACGGCGGCTATCGCGATCGGCAACACCCAGTACATCAACTACATGTCGGTGCAGAGCTGGGGCACGCCCGGTCGCTGGATCACGAACTACTCGGCAACGGCCAAATCGACCGACAACGGCCAGAATTGGACGACGGATCCCAAGACGATCCGCGTCAACAAGGGTGTCACGATCCCGGGCTTCACCAACGTCCACGAAAGTCAGGGCAAGTTCCAGCAGAGCGCTTATGTTCTGGGACAAGACGGTCAATACCTGTACCAGTTCGGTACTCCCAACGGACGATTCGGCGACGCGTTCGTCTCCCGAGTCGCGCCCGATCAGATCGAGAATCTCGACGCGTACGAGTATTCGACGCAAGACCCCGATCCGGCCAAGCAATGGTCCAAGAACGTCGGCGATACCGTCGCCGCGGTGAAGGGCCCGGTCAGCGAGATGTCGGTGGCGTGGAACGACTACCTCGGCCGGTACGTCATGATGTACGGCAACGAGAACAACCGGACGCTGGTGGCGCGCACGGCGGAAAACCCGGAGGGGCCGTGGAGCGAACCGAGGACGATTCTCGACGCCAACCAGACGGCAGGCGGCATCTACGCGCCGTTCATTCACCCGATGTCGAGCGGAAAAGACCTGTACTTCACGGCTTCTCGGTGGTCCGATTACAACGTCATGCTTCTGAAGACCAACCTCGACGCGTTGAAGTGACGCGTCCGGCGGCGGCGTCGAGGTAGGCGTCGACGTCCATGTCGATTTCTGCGGACAGTAGTCCACGCCGGATCGTCGAGAGATACCTGCTCGACGGTTCGCCGTGCTCCCGCACGATCGAACTCGTCAGCGTGAACGCGGGCAGTCCGTCGATGTCCGGAAGCCGTAGCAGCGCATCGTATTTCCCTCGGTATGCTTCACCTCGGCGGTCGATGTCGAGTGCGGCCCACTCGCCGATGCCCTGCGATTCCACAGCCGAGATATCGACGGAATCGACCACGTTCTCCACTGCGGCAACATGCGCCAACCGCGCGCCGTCGATCAGGTATCCGTGCGCCAGTGACGGTTCGGCGGGATCGGTCGTCAGTGACACGAAGGCCGACGCCCCGGTCCACCGTCGGGACACGCCAGCGAAGTACAGGGCGTGATCGATCCACAACCAGCGTTCGGCCTCGACCGCTGCCGACGAGGGTGCCGGTGGATGCGCCCCGAACTCCGATCCGTCCTCGGAGCCCGTCAGATAGACGGAGAACCTCTCTCGCAACAGGTTCGAGCCGTATGCGACGTACCAGAGGCGGTCGGTCACTCGGCCTCGAACAGCTGCCGGTACGCCTCGGCGAGTAGGTCGGCCGCGAGATCGTTGTTGTGTGCCGCTGCGCCCGTTGAGTTTCCGGACCGCATCAGCCGCGCGTTGAGGCCGTACGCGAGATCGTCGAACGTGTCGTCGTCGATACCGAGGTCGACGTCCACGTCTTCTTCCAGTAACGCGCCGAGGTCGATCGACCACGACCAGACCCGCTCCTCTCGGTACGGTCCCCGTCCGGCGCTGACGGTTTCGTTGGAGACCTCGAGTTGCTCGTCGGTCCGGTCGCGCGGAACGTTGGTGTTGATGCGCAGGTCGAGTTCGATCGTGTCGTCGTCGTGCACGATTTCGTCGACTCGCAGGGTCTCGAAGCCGCCGCACGTCAGCGTCAGCAATCGTCGCGGACCGGTGTCGTCCTGTACGTCGGACAGAGCGGCTGTCTGCCAGAGGTATTTCGCGGTGTTGGCTGGGTCGGGGATCGACGAGTTGATGTAGTCGGCCACGATGCTGCGGATGGCGGGGTACGCGATGTGGTCGGACAGTTCCCAGAATTGGCGACGACTGCGTCCTACGGCCGCGTCGAGGAGCGTCGTGCGCTTGGCTCGTTCTTTGGGCAGTGCCGTCTTCACTCCCGGAGTTTCGCCGATTGCGGTGGGCTCCGACGGGCGTTGTCGCAGGGGGTGGAGCTGGGACACGAGATCGGTGAGCTGCTCCAGACGATCTGCGGCACCGGGTGCAACCTCGAGGGCCTCGATGTCTGGCCATATCTCGCGGTCGGCTTGCACTCGGGCCGCGAGTGATTCGGAGTAGCCCACGAAGGCCGCGTTGTCTGCGAAATGCAGAACGTAGATTCCGTTTCTGTAGTCCTTGGCGGCGAAGATCGTGGCAATGGCCCCGGAATCGGTGACGTCGAAGCGTTCGAGGGCGAATCCGTCGGGTGTGGAGTCTGTCGGCATGGCAGTGAATCTACCGACGCGTGCGAGCACCGCCTATTCGTCTCCTGTCCGCATTGTCGCGAATGCGTTCGGTGAGCCGATGAATTAGGCGACCCTACGACAGCCAGGTCGTCAGACTCGTTCTGCGACCGATGATTCCGCATTGTCCGAAGTGTCGGTAAGAGTTTCGCAACCGTCGTCGAAAAACGAATTCTTGGTGCTATCTTGAGGATTGTCCGTTTCCACCGCTAACGAAACACGCAGGAAACAAGCGGTGTGAACAATGCCGAGAGCAGTGCCGTCGGGCACGGCCGTGGTGCTTGATGGAAGGTGGTTGCGCGTGGGCGGTTATCTTGCACGCAGGTTGCTGAATTACGTCGTCCTGCTGATCATCGCGACGTTTCTCACGTACTTGCTGGCCTCGCTCACGTTCGATCCACTGTCGAATCTGCTCAGCCGCAACCCGCCGCCGTCGGATGCTGTACTCGACGCCAAGCGTGCGGCACTGCACCTCGACGACAATCCGGTATTGCGGTATCTGAAATGGCTGTGGGCCGTTCTTCACGGTGACTTCGGTCAGACCATTGCTGCGGGCTCGGTCAACGACGAACTGTGGCGACGCATCCTGGTCTCGCTGCGGTTGGTCGTGCTCGGCACCGTCCTCGGCGCGGTACTGGGAACACTCGTCGGTGCGTACGGCGCCGTCCGGCAGTACAAGATTTTCGATCACGTCGCGACGGTCGTGACGTTCATTCTCATCAGCACCCCGATCCTGGTTTTGGCCCCGGTGCTCAAGTACCTTGCTGTGCAGGTCAATCAGAGCACCGGCAGTCAGTTCTTCCAGTACACCGGTGAGACGTCCACGACGCTCGCCCCCGGTCTGATGAACGAAATACTCGACCGCGCACAACATTTGTTGTTGCCGACCGTCGTGCTGATGTTGTTCACCATCGGCGGTTACAGCCGGTACATGCGCAGTTCGATGCTCGACGAGCTGAACATGGACTACATCCGTACTGCCCGCGGCAAGGGGCTCACGCGCGGTCGCGCAATCTTCAAGCACGGCTTCCGTACTGCGTTGATCCCTATGGCCACGCTGTTCGCATTCGGTATGGGTGCGGTGATCACCGGCGCGACGTTCACCGAGCGCGTGTTCGGCTGGTACGGCATGGGTGACTGGCTGATCTACGGCATCACCAGTCAGGACATCAACATCACGCTCGCGGTCTCGCTCTTCACGGCGCTGTCGGTCCTGGTTTCCGGAATGTTGACCGACATCTTCACTGCTGCTTTGGATCCGCGCGTTCGCTACGCGGACTGACCCACCACTTCGAGTAGAGGAAAGGACCGGCGATGGTGACACCTGTGGTTCCCGAGATCGCTGCGGTCGAGGGCCCGATCGACTCGTCTGCCCCGATCACCCGTCGGCGGTTGGTGCTGCGCCGGTTCCTGCGTAACCGGCCGGCGCTGGTGGGCATCGTGGTCCTTCTCGCGATGTTCGTCGGCGCGTTCGTGCTCCCGCATTTCATCCCGTTCACCTACGAGGAACTCGACGCGTACGCGCTCAACTCGCCGCCGACCACACGACACTGGTTCGGCACCAATCAGATCGGCCAGGATGTTCTGGCTCAGACGCTGCGCGGTCTGCAGAAGTCGCTGATCATCGGCATGCTCGTCGCGCTCATTTCCACGGTGCTTGCCGGCGTCGTCGGCGCGGTGGCGGGGTACTTCGGCGGTTGGACCGACCGCGCGCTGATGTGGGTCGCCGATGTATTGCTCGTCGTACCCAGCTTCCTGGTGATCGCTATCTGCTCTCCGTTGTTCCGCGACAAGAGCTTCTTCATCCTGGTGCTGCTGCTCGCGGCCTTCGCGTGGATGATCACCTCACGCATCATTCGCGCGATGACGCGGTCCCTACGTGAACGCGAATTCATCCGCGCCGCAAAGTACATGGGCGCAACACCGAGCAGCGTGATCGGCAAGCACGTGCTGCCGTCGATGGCGTCGATCCTCATCGTCGACGTCACGCTGAACGTGGGTATCGCCATCATCGGGGAGGCATCGCTGAGCTACTTCGGCTTCGGTGTCCAGCGACCCGACGTCTCGCTCGGCACGCTGATCGCAGACGGTACATCGTCCGCGTTGACGTATCCGTGGCTGTTCGCGTTCTGCTGTGGCGCACTGGTATTGATCGTGCTGGCGACGAACTTCGTCGGCGACGGCCTGCGCGACGCATTCGATCCGAACTCGACGAGGGGACAGGCACGTGGCTGAGACAGTGCCGGTGTTGAAGGTCAGCGGACTCGAGGTCAGCTTTCCCAGCGAGGAGGGGCGCGTCACCGCAGTGCGAGGCTTGGACTACCAGGTCGACAAGGGCGAGGTCATGGCCATCGTCGGCGAGTCCGGCTCAGGCAAGTCGGTGTCGTCCCTCGCGGTCATGGGTTTGCTCCCGGAGTCCGCGCGGGTCACCGGATCCATCGAACTGAACGGCCGTCAACTGCTCGGCCTGTCCGACCGCGAAATGTCGCGTGAGCGTGGACGTTCGGTAGCGATGATCTCGCAGGATCCGCTGACGGCGTTGACGCCCATCTACCGCATCGGCGACCAGATTGCCGAGGCGATCTCCGTGCACAACCCCTCGCTGAGCAAGGCGAAGGTCCACGACCGCACCCTGGAACTGCTCGATCTGGTCGGCATCGCCGATCCGAGAACACGGGCAAAGTCCTACCCGCACGAGTTCTCCGGAGGGATGCGTCAACGCGTCGTCATCGCCATGGCTATCGCAAACGATCCCGATCTCATCATCGCCGACGAGCCGACCACGGCCCTCGACGTGACGATCCAAGCCCAGATCCTGGATCTGCTGCGCACGGCCCGCGACGTCACCGGCGCAGGCGTCGTGTTCATCACCCACGACCTGGGAGTCGTTGCCGGCGTTGCCGACCGGGCCATGGTCATGTACGCCGGGCGCGCTGTCGAGACAGCTCCGGTCGACGAGTTGTACGCACACCCGTCGATGCCCTACACCGTCGGCTTGCTCGGATCCGTGCCTCGCCCGGATCGTCCCGCGCAGGAGCGGCTGGTGCCTATCGAGGGCACGCCGCCCGCCCTGGTGAATCTCCCGACGGGCTGCCCGTTCGGGCCCCGGTGTCCGTTGCACACGGAGGCCTGCGACGAAGGCGAACCGCCGTTGGTTCAGGTGGCACCGAATCACAGGGCGGCGTGCATCCGCGTCGACGCGGCGACGGCCGAGTCGGTGGAGGCCGAGTTCGAGGGTGCCCCACGGTCGGAGGCCCCCGCGGAGCTCGTGGTGACGGTGTCCAAGGACGCTCCGGTGCTGTCGGTGACCGACCTGCACAAGAGCTACCCGATGTTCAAGGGTTCCGTGCTGCGGCGTCGGGCTGGGGAAGTGCCTGCGGTGCAGGGCATCAGCTTCGATGTGCATGCGGGGTCCACACTGGCGATCGTCGGTGAGTCCGGGTGCGGAAAGTCCACGACTCTCCTCGAGATCATGGAATTCGCGAAGCCGCAGCAGGGTTCGATCAAGATCAACGGCGTCGAGCCCTACAGCCTGAGCCGCGCCGAGCAACGAAAGTTGCGCGCCCACATCCAAATCGTGTTCCAGGATCCGATGGGCTCGCTCGACCCGCGCATGCCGGTGGGGGAGATCATCGCCGAGCCGCTGAAGATCAACGGCGTCCCGGTCGACGAGCGAACCCGCCGAGTTCGAGAACTGATGGACACCGTCGGAATGCGTCCCGAGCTCGCGGATCGGTATCCCACCCAGTTCTCCGGCGGGCAGCGCCAACGAGTCGGCATTGCACGGGCTTTGGCGCTGAAGCCGTCGATCCTGGTGCTCGACGAGCCCGTGTCTGCTCTCGACGTGTCGATCCAGGCGGGTGTGCTCAACCTGCTGCAGGATCTGCAGGAGGAGCTCGGTCTGGCGTATCTGTTCGTCTCGCACGATCTTTCGGTGGTGCGTCACCTCGCCGACGAAGTGGTGGTGATGCGCAACGGAGTGTTCGTCGAGAAGGGTCCGACGGAGCAGATCTTCGACGCACCGAAGGACCCGTACACACGGGCGCTACTCAAAGCCATCCCCATCCCCGATCCCGTGCTCCAACGAGCCCGAATCGCCGAGGCCGCAGCACTGGCCGACGCCATCTGACCCTGCAGGTTACGTGCACACTGAGAAAGGTGAATTGATGAGAGCCAAGCTATTTCGGGCACTGGTCCCGATCGCGGTGGCCGTGACCACTGTGGGACTGGTGGCGGGGTGCAGCTCGGGCGATACCGGGCCCAACCCCGATGCGCCCGCGTCCTTCGAGAGCGGAGCGCAGATCAATCCGCATCCCATCAGCGATCTCCAGCAGGGCGGAAATATGAACTTTCCGCTCTCGCAGGTGCCGACCAACTACAACTACTACCAAATCGATGGCACGACGGTCGATGCGGCACGGTACTACCTGGCATTGATGCCGAGAGCATTCAATGCTGCAGCCGATGCAAGCCTGACGGTCGCGACGGATTTCTTCACCGACATCACCGAGTCCGATGTCGACGGCAAGCAGGTCATCACGTACAACATTAACCCGAAGGCCAAGTGGAGCACCGGGCGTCCGTTGGACTACACAGACCTCGTGGCAACGTGGACGGCCAACAACGGTAAGGATCCGGCCTACGAGGCGTCCAGCACCGCTGGCTGGGACAAGGTCGAGTCCGTCGTCCGCGGCGAGAACGACCAGCAGGTCATCCTGACCTTTGCCGAGAAGTTCGGTGACTGGCGGTCGTTGTACGAGCCTCTGATGCCGGCTGAGTCCATGGCCAGTGTCGACGCATTCAACACCGGATCTGTGAGCACGATGCCGGCCACCGCAGGACCGTTCCGTATCCGGACCATCGAGCCCGGTGGCAAGCGCATTGTCGCCGAACGCAACCCGGACTGGTGGGGCGAAAATCCCGCAGTGCTCGACACCATCACGTACCTGCCACTCGATTCGACAGCGTCCGTCGGCGCGTTGCAGAGCGGCGAGATCGACTACTACGAACTGGGCAGCAGCGCAGATGCGTTCAAGGTTGCCCGCGGTATCCCGAACGTCGACCTGCGGCAGAGCCTCGGGTCTCAGTACCGCCACTTCGACTTCAACGGTGCTCCCGGACGCATCACGTCCGACAAGGCGGTCCGGTTGGCTCTGATGAAGGCGATCGACCGCGACTACCTGGCCACCTCGCAGCTGGGCCAGATCACCTCGAACCCGACGGTGCTGAACAGTCATATCTACGTCGACGGACAGAAGGGCTACCAGGCCAACAACGGCGACATCACGTTCGATCCGGAGAAGGCGAAGTCCGAACTCGACGCGGCCGGCTGGACGATGAACGGTGAGTTCCGCTCGAAGGACGGTCAGCAGCTCGATCTGCACGACATCATTCCGGCCGATACCCCGAACGCGACGCAGGAAGCGCAGATCATCCAGCAGAACCTCAAGGCTGTCGGTGCCAACCTCATCATCGATGCGGTGCCGTCGGACGACTTCTTCGAGAAGTACATCCTGGTGGGTGCCTTCGATGTCACCCACTTCACCTGGGAGGGAACGCCGTACACGTCCAGCAGTGACGGCATCTTCCGTTTGACGCCCGGCAGCACGCTGCAGAACTACGGCCAGGTCGGGTCCGAGGAGATCAACGGACTACTCGACAAGGCTGCGGGCGAGCTCGACGACGAAGCACGTATCGCCGACTACAACGAGGCGGACAAGGCGATCTGGGCCGAAGGCCACAGCCTGACGCTGTTCCAGCGTCCGTTCACCTACGCGACGAAGTCCAATCTCGCCAACTTCGGTGCTCCAGGATTCGGCGACATCGACATGTCGAAGGTCGGGTTCCTAAAATAAGCAACGGGCTCGAATATCCGGTCGGTGTCGCGGCAATCACGCTGGTTGTCGCGGCATCGACCGCTGTCTACACCCCGCTCGGCCTGTTGGTTGCGCTCGTCGTTTTCATCTGGACGGGTTGGTCTGTGGCCTCGGCCTTGTTGGCCGGACGATCCGCAGCGCGGTCTCGGGATCGAATCGCCGTGCGTCGTGTTCGGTTTCAACACCGCATGCGCTCGCGTGGGTACCTGGAAGTCCACGAGAACGGCGGGCGGGCCTGGTACCCCGTCTACTTCCACATCGGTCTTCTCGGATTGGTCCCCGACGCCGAAGCGAAGGTCGGTAGGTCGTTTCTCGGACGCCGCGCCTTCGTCGTCGAACCGGGGATCGTTGCGTTGCCGTCTGGTCGGCGTCGATCGTCCTTACCGCCGGGAACACCTCTCGATGCCCCGCGCCTCAACGACTCCGATCTGCGCAGGCGCAGCGCCAGATTCGGTTCGCTGCGTCGTCGGATCATGCTCGACGCCCCCGCAGCGGTGGCCGGCCCGTTCATCGGGCTGCTGTGGTTGATCGTCGACGGTGGGGGCTTTGCACAATTTCTGGCAGTGAGTCTGTTGGCAGCTGTCACCGCGATCTGGTGGTCGGCGATCGCCGGCAGCGACCCCAGTTGAGTCGCTGAGCAATTCGCGTGACGCGCGTTCGTAACTGCTGAGAAACACCCCTGATCTACGTTCGATATTCGGACAATTCAGGAGGCAGCATGGCGCAGTCGATGGCAGAGCACGCAGCGGAAACGATCAGCAAAGGAATCGGTCGACGCGGCTTCATTCGGGCGGTGGCAGCGATGAGCGCAGGGGCTGGTTTGGCAACTACAGCAGCGTGTTCGACGTCCTCGACCACTACCGCGGCAACAAGCTCATCGGCTCCGGTAGCGCCCGCGGGTGCCATTCTCAACCCAGGATCGGGCGACATCTCGGGAGACCACTACCTGAGCTCCGAGGTCGACAAGGTTCTGTGGGGCTACGTCCCGACGGTCGAATCGGAGTCGGTACTGCAGATGAAGTCCGGCGAGACTGTCACCATCGATGCGCTCAGCCACGAGGGCATTCTCGAGGACCAGGGCCGCGATCCCGTCGAATTCTTCGGCGGCAAAGGCGTTTCGGAGTCCGACGTCCTCCAGGACGCCATCGACATTGCCAGCGGATACGACAGGACGGTACGCAACTTCGACGTCGACGGACCGCACGTCGTGACCGGTCCGGTGTTCGTGGAGGGCGCTCAGCGCGGAGACGTTCTCAAGATCGAGACACTCGAGGCCGTTCCGCGGGTGCCGTACGGGGTGGTGTCGAGTAGGCACGGCAAGGGCGCGCTGGCAGTTACGGCGTCCGGCGAGGCACCGGCGGGCATCAGCCTTGATGAAGTCATGCCGCCGATCGGAAGCGACGGCAGGAAATCGGGTGACCCGACGCAGTACGGCAATGTATCCACGTTCACGGCCGTCGAGGACGGACAGGGCGTGATGCGGTACGGCGATGCGGCCGTGCGCTTTCCGCTGCGCCCGTTCATGGGCATGATGGGCGTGGCGTTCGCCAGCGACCCAGGTCTGACATCCCCGAATGCCAACTCGATTCCCCCGACGCTCGGCGGCGGCAACATCGACGTCGGTCTGCTCGGCGTCGGCTCGACGTTCTACCTTCCCGTGTTCGCGGAGGGCGCGCTGTTCTACGTCGGCGATCCGCACATGGCGATGGGTGACGGTGAGGTGGCCCTGACTGCGATGGAGGGGTCTCTGCGCGGCACCTTCCGCCTTACGGTCTGCAAGGCGGGCAGCGGTGACGCGCCGTCTGTCGCGTACTCGTATCCCTTTGCCGAGAACGAGGACTCGTGGATTCCGATCGGCCTGTCAGATCCGGACGGGGCCGTCGGCGGCCAGAGTTCGGACCTGAACGCGGCGATGCGTCGCGCGGTCGTCAACGCTCTGGACTTCTTGGAGACGGACCTCGGCATGGACCGAGCGACGGCGTATGCGTACCTCTCCGCTGCCGCGAACTTCACCGTCTCGCAGGTGGTCGACAAGACCGTCGGCGTGCACGGACAGATCTCGAAGGCGCACTTCGACCGGTAGTAGTGCGCCTCCGGCGCAGTGGTGCGGGTAAGTGCCTCTGCGGGCACATAATCACGCCACTGCCGAAGGCACCTCAGCGGTGCGCGGTAGCGATGAAGTGACGTGTTGCGGCGTCGACGATGTCTGCAGGTGCGATGTCGATTTCGTCGTTCAGCCAGGCGATCACGAGTTCGGCAAGTCCACCGATGAAGAGCAGACCGTTGATCTCGGACTGTGGTTGGGGCCAAGCCTTGTCGCCGTACAGTTCGCGCGACTGTTCGGCCACCAGATGAGCAAAGCCGCGCAGGGACTTTCGTCGGTATTCGCGGAGGGAGTCGACGGCCAGCGATTCGATCATCGCAACCCGGCCCTTGCGACGGTCCTCGGTCAGGACGCCGACGAACGCGGTCACCGCTTTGTGTACCTTCTCGTCGACGGTCCGGGCGGGGGAGTGCAGTGCATCCAGCGCTGCCGTTCGTATCTCGGCGGACACCGATTCCACGACCTGCTCGAGCAAGTCGTCTCTGCTGGTGAAGTTTTGGTAGAAGTAGCGCTCGGTGAGCTTGGCGTATGCGCAGATCGCGGTCATGGTCGCACCCTTCGCTCCGGCTGCCGCGAATACCTCGAGGCCGGCGTCGAGCAATCTCGCTCGGCGGTCGGCCGCGCGGTCGTCGGCGCTCATGCCGTTGTAGCGACGCGTCGTAGGGGGCATGGGTAGATCTTGACAGAGACCGTGACTGTGACGCAGACTACATCTCATCTGACATGACGTCATGTCAGATTGACGGAGGTCGACAATGGCACGTGCTCTGGCTGCTCCACCCGCAGATTCAGCTCTCCAACCGGTGTTCGGCGACGGCGGTCTTCCCGTCGTCGGGCACACACTCGAGTACATTCGCGACCCTCTGAAGCTGCTCGGTAGTCGGTGGGACAAGTACGGCGAGGTCTCGTGGATGACGATGGCCGGACAGAAGTGGATCACCGTTCTCGGCCCCGATGCGTGTCAGCAAGTGCTGCAGAATGCGGACAAGGCGTTCGCCAACGGTGACGGGTGGTCGCTGTTGATCGGGCCGTTCTTCCACGGCGGGCTGATGCTGCTCGACTCCGAAGAGCATCTACGTCATCGACGAATCATGCAGCAGGCTTTCACTCGGGACCGGCTGACCAAGTCCGTCGCAGCGTTGAATCCCGTCACGGCAACAGGTTTGGACGCATGGCAGCCGGGCCGCGACTTCCAGGTCTACCCGGCGCTCAAAGCGCTGACGCTGGACGTCGCGACGAGCATCTTCATGGGCGGTGCCGAGGGAACGACGGACGCCGACATTGCGGAGCTCAATGCGAGTTTCATCGCCTGCGTGCAGGCTGCCACGTCGATCGTGCGCTACCGCGTTCCGGGCACGCGGTGGAAGCGGGGTCTGGACGGCCGAGCGGTGCTGGACCAGTTCTTCCGCCGCTACCTCCCGGCCCGTCGAGCCACCGAGACCGACGACCTCTTCTCGGTGTTGTGCCACATCGAGGGTGACGACGGAGAGCATTTCTCCGACGACGAAGTGATCGACCACATGATCTTCCTGCTCATGGCTGCGCACGACACGTCGACGATCACGCTGTCGACGATGATGCAGTACCTCGGCCAGCATCCGGAGTGGCAAGACAAGTGCCGGGCCGAATGCGAGGCGCTGGGCACCGATGCTCCCTCGTTCGCGCAACTCGACGAGCTGACCAACGTCGATCTGGTCATGAAGGAGTGCTTGCGCCTGGTCTCGCCCACACCGGTAGTGGCCCGCCGCGCCGTGAAGGACACCGAGGTGCAAGGCAAGTTCGTGCCCGCGGGAACGTATGCCTCTGTCGCGCCGCACTTCACGCATCACATGGAGCAGTACTGGCCCAACCCCGAGCAATTCGATCCCGGACGGTTCGCCGCCGATCGCCGCGAGGACAAGGTGCACCGCTATGCGTGGGAGCCGTTCGGCGGCGGCGTCCACAAATGCATCGGCATGTTCTTCGCCGGGGCCGAGATCAAGACGATCATGCATCACCTGTTGCTGCGATTCGACTGGACGGTCGACCCCGATTACGTTGCACCGCTGAACTTCACGTCGCTGCCCTTCCCGGAGGACGGCCAGCCCGTGCAGCTGAGACGGCGTTAGGCCGATCCGGCGCGGTCGGTGAGCCAACCGATGATGTCGGCTGTGACCTCGTCACGGTTGGTCTCGTTGAGGATTTCGTGGCGGGCACCGGGGTACAGGGTGACGGTTACATCGCTCATGCCGGCCGCGCGGTAGCGGGACGCCAGTGTCTCGATCAACTGGCCGCCGCCGGCGAGTGGGTCGTCCGTTCCCGACGTGATGAGCAGCGGCAGGTCGGAGCGGATTTGCTCGAGGTTGTGTGGGTCGGCGAGCTTCTCGGCCTCACCGAACAGCGCGGGCACCGTCGACTCGGGGAGGTCGAAGCCGCACAGCGGGTCGGCGACGTAGGCGTCCACTTCGGCCTCGTCACGGGAAAGCCACTCGTATCCGGTGCGGTGCTCGAAGGCGGCGTTGAACACGCTGAGATCGCCTGCGGGGGCGTCGGCCATTCCGGCGGCGAGGATGTTCAGCGTGGTCGAGCCCGACAGCACCACACCCTCGTACAGGTCCGAGCGCTCGATCAGAACATGCTGCGCGGCAAACGAACCCATCGAGTGAGCGAACAAGAACAGCGGCAGGTCCGGGTACTCGTTCAGCAACGATTCGCCGAGCTGCTCGATGTCGGCCCACAGCCCAGCGAATGCAGCGGCACCGAAATCGCCCGGGGTGTCGACGATGGACTCGCCGTGGCCGCGATGATCGGACGCGACGACGTGGAAGCCGGCGCCGTTCAAAGCGGCCGCGAATCGCGCGTAGCGGCTGCCGTGCTCGGCCAGTCCGTGCGCGATCTGTACAACGCCGCGAGCAGGATCGGCGGACGTCGCCCAGGTGTAGGTGCTGATCTCGAGGTCGTCCTGCTTGGACACGAACGACGAAGCGTTGGCCACGGAAATCTCCTTGGTGCGGCGAGAGGGTCGAGACACGAACCTAACTCTTACGCCTCGAGCATCGGAGCAAAATGCTCGACGACGGGGAACGGTTCGTAGAAATGGTGCAGCAGCGACTTCCACTGCTGATACTCGTCGGAACCACGAAAGCCGTCGGTGTGGTCTTCGAGTCGTTCCCACTTCACCAACAGCAGGTAGGTATTCGGCTGCTCGATGCCCCGCGAGAGGGTCAGATTCACGAACCCCGGCATCGACGCGATGATCGATTTCGCATCGGCGAACGCGGTTTCGAACTCGTCGGTTCGGTGGGGGATGACATGCAGCAGGGCGTGTTCGACGATCACCGAGACAGTATGACCGCAGCAGCGCGATGCTCCCCGAGCAACTGCCCGGGGAGCATCGGCGAGTACGGCTACTTCGCGGAGACTCGGACGAGCTTTTTGTTCACGAATTCGTCCATGCCCCACGGTCCCAGCTCGCGGCCGACGCCGGAGCGCTTCACACCGCCGAACGGCAGGCCGGGCAGTGTGGTGCCGTGTTCGTTGACGAACGCCATGCCCACTTCGAGTTGCTCGGCGACGTCGCGGGCCTTGTCGAGGTCAGCGCTCCACACCGAGCCGCTGAGACCGTATGCGGAGGAGTTCGCCAGTTCGATTGCCTGCTGCGCGCTTTCGACCTTGTAGATCACACCGGCCGGCCCGAACAGCTCTTCGCTGTAGGCGCGCATGTCCGGGGTCACGTCTGTCAGCAGCGTCGGCTGCACGTAGGCACCCGGTCCGTCGATCTTCTTACCGCCGGTCAGCAGCGTTGCGCCCTTGGCGACGGCGTCGTCGATCTGCTCGATCAGCGTGTCGGCGGCGGTTTGCGACGACAGTGGTCCGAGGGTGGTCTTCGCGTCCAGCGGGTCGCCGGTTTGCACGGCCTCGAACGACGCGACGAGCTTGGTGACGAAGTCGTCGTAGACCTCCTCGGCGACGAGGATGCGCTTGGCGGCGTTGCAGGCCTGGCCTGCGTTGGACAGCCGCGCCCGGGTCGCGGATTCGACGGTGGCGTCCATGTCGTCGGAATCGAGCAGGATGAATACGTCCGATCCGCCGAGTTCGAGGACGACCTTCTTGAGGTTGCGTCCGGCCGTCTCGGCGACGGAGGTTCCGGCCCTCTCACTACCGGTGAGCGAGACGCCCTGGACGCGGGAGTCGGCGATCATGTCGGCGATCTGGTCGTTGGTCGCGAAAATGTTGATGTATGCGTCCCGGGGCAGACCGGCCTGCTGGAAGATTTCCTCCATCAGTAGCGCAGATTGCGGGCAGTTGGGCGCATGCTTGAGCAGAATCGTGTTGCCCACCATCAGGTTCGGGCCGGCGAACCGGGCAACCTGGTAGTACGGGAAGTTCCACGGCATGACGCCAACGAGTGCGCCCACCGGCTTACGCTGCAGCACAGTGTCTTCCGCGCCGGGTACGTCGAGCTTCTCATCCTCGAGAAGCGACGGGCCGTGGTCGGCGTAGTAGCGGTAGATGTTCGACGACAGTTCCACCTCGCCCTGGGATTCGGTGAGAGGCTTGCCCATTTCGAGCGAGATCGTGCGGGCCAGTTCGTCGGAACGCTCGGCGTAGAGATCGGCGACCTTGTGCAGGATGTCGGCGCGATGCTTCGGTGAGGTCTTGCGCCATGTCTGGAAACCGGCGTGTGCATCGGCAAGTGCACGCTCGACGCCGGCACCGTCGAGAGTCTCGAATTCCTTGACAATTGTGCCGTCGGCAGGATTGACAGTCTTGTAGGTCGTCATACCTCGCTCAACGGTCGGGGAGGGTGCGATTGTTCCGACTCGGGCAAATCGGATGCTCCGACGGTGGTCAAGGATGGGGCGGGGTGAAGTTGCGAAACCCTGTGGGCGTCCTACTGGTCGGTAACTTGGAACCCCAGGTGGAGTGATACCCCACTGCCCCCACAGTCGCGGGTTCGGAAGATTAAAGTCGATGGCGAACGCATCCAAAAGACGACGTTGAAACTGAGGCAAAGGCGAAACATGACAGCGAAGAAGCCGACCATCATCTACACACTGACCGACGAGGCGCCGATGCTGGCGACTCACGCGTTTCTTCCGGTCATACGTTCTTTCGCCAGTGCGGCCGAGATCAACGTCGAGTCGAGTGACATCTCCGTTGCCAACCGCATCCTCGCCGAGTTCCCCGATTACCTGAACGAAGACCAGCGAGTGACCGACAACCTCGCCGAGCTGGGCAAGCTGACGCAGCTGCCCGAGACCAACATCATCAAGCTGCCCAACATCAGCGCCTCGGTGCCGCAGTTGCTCGCGGCCATCAAGGAGTTGCAGGACAAGGGCTACGCGATCCCCGACTTTCCCGGCAACCCGAAGACCGACGAAGAGCGCGACATCCGCGACCGTTACACCAAGTGCCTGGGTAGTGCGGTCAATCCCGTTCTGCGGGAGGGTAACTCGGA
The DNA here is from genome assembly GCF_001894785.1 of Rhodococcoides fascians NBRC 12155 = LMG 3623. Lineage (GTDB taxonomy): Bacteria > Actinomycetota > Actinomycetes > Mycobacteriales > Mycobacteriaceae > Rhodococcoides > Rhodococcoides fascians. The sequence goes on along the minus strand of NZ_BCWW01000011.1, from coordinate 163,262 downwards.
TCGGCGCGCTCCCAAGGCCGTCAAGGAATACGCCCGCAAGCACCCGCACAGCATGGGTGAATGGTCACCGGCGTCGCGCACTCACGTTGCGCACATGCGCCACGGCGACTTCTACCACGGCGAGAAGTCGATGACCGTCGAGGGCGACCGCGAGGTCAAGATGGAACTGCTGACCGAGGGCGGCGAAACCATCGTGCTCAAGGAGAAGGTGTCGCTCACCGACGGCGACGTCATCGACAGCATGTTCATGAGCAAGAAGGCGCTCATCGAGTTCTACGAAGAGCAGATGGAGGACGCCTACAAGACGGGCATCATGTTCTCCCTGCACGTGAAGGCCACGATGATGCGGGTTTCGCACCCCATCGTGTTCGGTCACGCCGTCAAGGTCTTCTACAAGGACGCGTTCGCCAAGCACGGCGATCTGTTCGAGGAACTGGGCGTCAACGTCAACAACGGCCTGTCGGATCTGTACAGCAAGATCGAAGCACTCCCCAGCGCGCAGCGCGAGGAGATCATCGACGACCTGCACAAGTGCCACGAGACTCGTCCTGAGCTGGCGATGGTCGACTCCGCCCGCGGAATCTCGAACTTCCACTCGCCCAGCGACGTCATCGTCGACGCGTCGATGCCTGCGATGATCCGCAGCGGCGGCAAGATGTGGGGTGCGGACGGCCGGCCGAAGGACACCAAGGCAGTCAGCCCGGAGTCGACCTTCTTCCGCATCTACCAGGAAATGATCAACTTCTGTAAGACAAACGGCCAGTTCGATCCGACGACGATGGGCACCGTTCCCAACGTCGGCCTGATGGCACAGAAGGCCGAGGAGTATGGCTCGCACGACAAGACGTTCGAGGTCCCCGCCGGGGGCGTCGCGAACATCACCGACCTGGCGACGGGCGAGGTTCTGCTGACGCAGGACGTCGAAGAGGGTGACATCTGGCGTCTGTGCATCGTCAAGGATGCGCCGATCCGCGACTGGGTTGCCCTGGCAGTGCGACGCACCCGTGAGTCCGGAATGCCGGTCGTCTTCTGGCTCGACCCGTACCGCCCGCACGAGAACGAGCTGATCGGCAAGGTGCGCAAGTACCTGAAGGATCACGAGACAGAGGGCCTCGACATTCAGATCATGTCGCAGGTACGTGCGATCCGCTACACGATGGAACGTCTCATCCGCGGGCTCGACACCATCTCCGCGACCGGCAACATCCTGCGTGACTACCTCACCGACCTGTTCCCGATCCTTGAACTCGGCACCAGCGCCAAGATGCTCTCCATCGTTCCGCTGATGGCCGGCGGTGGACTGTACGAGACGGGAGCGGGCGGCTCGGCCCCCAAGCACGTCAAGCAGCTCATCGAGGAGAACCACCTCCGCTGGGATTCGCTGGGTGAATTCCTGGCTCTCGCGGTCAGCCTCGAGGACCTGGGAACCAAGACCGGTGACGTCAAGGCGACCATCCTCGCCAACGCACTCGACTCGGCCACCGGCAAGCTGCTCGAAAACAGCAAAGGGCCGTCGCGCTCGACCGGTGAACTCGACAACCGTGGCAGCCAGTTCTACCTTGCCCTCTACTGGGCACAGGAACTCGCCGAGCAGACCGAGGACACCGAGCTGGCCAAGCACTTCGCAGCTCTGGCAAAGACCCTCGCGGAGAACGAAGAGAAGATCGTCGGCGAGCTCAACGCGGTACAGGGCAACCCGGTCGACATCGGTGGGTACTACTACCCGGACCCCGAAGCCACCGCCGCAGTGATGCGTCCGTCCACGACGTTCAACGAGGCACTGGAGTCTGCGAAGCAGTAGTTCTTCTGCCTGCTTCACCACCCCCTTCGGGATGAATGGCCCATTCACGCGCTCAGGGCAGTTTCAAGTGATGGTTGCAACACAGCTCCTCACCTGAGGAGATGTGGAGCAAATGTCCCGACGTGTCATCCCGAACCGAGCAGAGGTAGTCGCTAGGTTCCATGCCATGCGAGATTCGGGCGCGTCAGTGATCGTTGCGTCTGCCGCCGCCGGCGTCAGTCGATCCACGGGGATGCGGTGGACAGATCAGAGGAAAGGAATCGTCCGCGGGGCCAAACGGATCCGGTCCGAACCCAGCGGGCGATTCCTTTCTCAGTCCGAACGAGAAGAGATCGCCATAGGCCGTGCGATGGGGCTGTCTCAGACCGACATTGCCGATCTCATCGGTCGCGACAAGTCGGTCGTTTCACGTGAGCTCGGCCGCAACACCAACCTCGGTGGCACCTACCGATCGGTGTCCGCGCAGCAGCGAGCGGAGACACGCGCCCGCCGACCCAAGGCTGCGAAACTGGCCGATCCCGGCAGTGAACTCCGCGCGGAAGTTGTTCGCCGTCTCGGGAAAAAGTGGTCACCGCAACAGATTTCGGCGACACTGAAGATCGATTTCCCCGATCGGCCGGAGATGCACGTGTCGCACGAAACGATTTACAACGCCATCTACGTTCAAGCCAAAGGCGAACTCAAAGCAGATGTCGCCGACGCGCTCCGGACCGGCCGGGCTCATCGCCGCAAGCATGGGCGAGTGCCCAGCAATGCCCACCACATTCCCGATAAGACGCTGATCTCCGAGCGCCCCGACGACGTCGAAGACCGCAAAGTCCCTGGGCACTGGGAAGGCGACCTGATCCTGGGCGCCGGAAACAAATCGGCGATCGGCACCCTGGTCGAGCGCACATCCCGATTCACGATGCTGCTGCACCTGCCACATTCACACAACCTCGACGCCGTCAGAGATGCGATGATCGCCGCGATCCGATCGATGCCGGACACGCTCAAACAGTCGGTGACCTGGGATCAAGGCATGGAAATGCGCCGGCACGCAGAGATCACGATGGCCACCGACATGGCAATCTACTTCTGCGACCCCCACAGTCCCTGGCAACGTGGCACGAACGAAAACACCAACGGGCTTCTGCGGCAATACTTCAAGAAGGGCACAGACCTTTCCGCGCATACCGCAGAGCGGCTTCAAGCGGTCGCCGCCGAACTCAACGACCGCCCCCGCCGAACGCTAGGCTGGAACTCACCAGCAAAAGTGATCAACGAGCTAGTCGTTGCAACGACCGCTTGAAACTGCCCAGACGTTGTGAATGGGCCATTCATTCGTTCGGAGGCAACAGCTTTCGGGCTTAGCAGCAGCCGCCAGCCGTCCAGGTCCACAGTTCGCCCCCGGTTGGGATCAATGCGACATTCACGCGTTCAGACGTGGTGAATGGGACATTCATGCGCTCGCGGGGCCGGTCTCCGCACTCGGAAGTGCCGGCAGCGCCACCGGATACAACCGAAAGCTTCCGCTCATTCCCTTGAGTTCGACGTCGCGGGGCGTCCCCAGAGTCAGGCCGTCCGCCCTGGCGATGGCGTCACGCACCGGCTCGCTGACAAGAATTTCTCCGCCCTCGGCCTGGTTCGCCACCCGTGCCGCCATGGCCACGTTGAGTCCGAACAGGTCGTCGCCCCTACGCACCGAGCTGCCGACGTGGATGCCCATGCGGACGCGGATGCGATCCCATCGATCCGGGTTTTCCAAAAGGGCTTCTTGCACTTCCACCCCGCAGCGCACGGCTTCAGCCGGGTCGGAGAAGGCGATCATGTAACCGTCGCCCTGGCTCTTGACCACATGTCCGCCGTGGTCGTCGACGTGTTTGCGGATCAGCTTGTTGTGCTTCTCGAGCAGTTTCACCCAACCGCGGTCGCCCAGTTCCTCGTTGCGGGCGGTGGACCCTTCGATGTCGGAGAACATGACCACTATGTCGCCGTCGGCGGTCATGCGTGCCAGGTCGGGGCGTTCGACCTTGGCCCAGCCCGCGAGGTCTTCTACGGAGTTTCGGACGGTAGCGCCGAATCCCTTGTTGATGAGTAGCTCCGTGGTGTGGAAGGCGGTTCTGATCGCAAAGGGCACCAGGCCACGTCGCTTACGGCGTTGCTGCGATTCGAGAGCGCGGTCGAGTGCTCGGCGCGTGTGCTTCAACTTTCGTCGAGACACGATGAGAACCACACCGAGCGCGATGATGGCGGCGAGCTCGACTCCGGCAACTATCCACAGGATCACGTTGCTCATCCTCGCCTCTCGGCGGTGTCCGTGGTTGCACAACCCACCGCGAACTGCTTCCGATAGGCCGTCGGCGTGACGGCGAACGCCGAGTGGAAGTTCTGACGCAGGGTGACGGCGCTGCCGAATCCGCACGAGGCAGCGATGCTCTCGATGCTGTGGCCGGTGGTTTCGAGTTGGCTGCGGGCCGCGTCGAGCCGCTGGTCGAGTACCCAGCGCGCGGGCGTGGTGCCCGTCGCATACTGAAATTGCCGGATGAAGCTGCGCCGGCTCATGCGTGCCCGCTCGGCGAGCCGCTCGATCGGTAGGGGCTCGGCCAGTCGCTCCATCGCCCAGCTCTGGACGTCGGCGATCGCGGAGTCCTCCGACGCCTCGATGACCGGCCGTTCGATGTATTGCGCCTGACCGCCGTCGCGATGGGGTGCGACGACGAGGCTGCGTGCCACCCGCGTTGCCGCCGCAGCACCGAGGTGTTTGCGGACGATGTGCAGGCAGGAATCTATCGACGATGCCGTGCCCGCGGAAGTCATGACGTCGCCGTGGTCGATGTAGAGCACGGACTCGTCGAGGCCCAGTTGCGAATTGCGGTCGCGCAGTTCGGTCATCTTGGACCAATGGGTGACGGCAGGGCGTCCCGCGAGCAGTCCGGTGTCGGCGACGGCAAACGACCCCAGACACAGTCCCGCGATCTGGGCTCCCCGTCTGTGAGCGCCTCGAAGAGCGGTGGACAGGTGAGTGCCGATGTGTGGCAACGACTCCGGCCACGACGTCACGATCACGATGTCGGCCCAATCGGCGATGTCGGGGCCCTCGATCTCGCCGACGGGAAAGCCCTCCTCGGTGCGGATCGACCCTGGCCTGTCGGACCACACCCGCGTCTCCCAGTCGGGGGCCAGCCCGAGGCGCGTCACCTCGCCGAACACCATCAACGGCGCGGCGAGGTGGAACATGGTGATGCCGTCGAACACGTACAGCGCGATGCGCATGAATCTCCGATCGACGAATTGGCGCAATTTCATCGAAAGTATGCATCCGTGCCACTCGTGAACGCAAGGTCGGTGCCGAAGTATGGGGATCGACCGAGTACGCCACTTGAAGGAGAACGTTCATGACTGCACCGCGTAGAGCCCTCATCGTCATCGATGTACAGCAGGAATATTTCGAGGGAGTTCTGAAGATTCAGTACCCGCCTCGCGACGAGTCGCTGGCCAACATCGTTCGTACCATCGAAGCGGCTGTGGCGCAGGATGTTCCGGTGGCCATCGTGCAGCACGAGATGCCCGAAGGCTCGCCTGCTTTCGTCAAGGGAACCCCGACGTACGAGCTTCATCCCGACATTCAGGCCGTCGTGCAGCCGTCCTTCGAGCGAGTCGAGAAGCAGTACAGCAGCGTCTTCGCTGGCACCGACGTGGCGAAGTGGTTGCAGGGCAACAATGTCGACACCGTCACGATCGTCGGATACATGACCAACAACTGCGATCTCGCCACCAGCGCCGACGCCGAAGCACTGGACCTGACCGTCGAAATCCTGTCCGACGCCACTGGCGCGATCAACCTTTCGAACGAGGCGGGGACAGTCTCAGCCGAACAACTCCACAAGGCGCTGATGGTGCTTTACCAGTCCAATTTCGCAGCGGTGGCGACGACCGACCAGTGGATCGACGCGGTCAAGAACGGAAACGGGCTCACAGCGAGCAATCTGGTGGTCTCGGCTGCGCAGGGCAACGACGCGGTGGCGTAGCTCGTCATTACGATGGCGAGTGTGACGGCACGAGCGATAACGGACCAGACGCTCGGCGCATGGGTGATCAAGTGCAATCCGCACAAGACCGACCTCGCACCAATGGTCGAAGCCGGACGTGCGCACGAGAATTGGTGCGTCGCCGACAACTATCGAACTCGTCTGATGGCACCTGGGCAGCCGGTGTTGTTCTGGGTCAGCAGCCACCCGCGGCGCGGGATCTGGGGTGCGGGTCGGTTGACCGGCACCCCGGTCCCCGGCCCCCAGTGGAAGGTCTCGACGAACATCACGCTGTTCGATGAGCCGATCCTCGCGTCGGATCTGCAGGCCGTTGCGGAACTGTCGACGCTCGAGGTGTTCCGGTCGCCGCAGCAGTCCAATCCCTCATGGGTCGACGCGTCCGCGTGGGCAGTGATCCGACAGATGCTGCCTCTCGAATGATGTGATGGCGGTATGACACCGGAGGACGAACCGACACTGCGCGGAATGCTGGATGTCGGGGACGGGCAGCGCGTCTACTGGGAGCAATGGGGTCCGTCCGACGGCGTCCCGGCGGTCTACTTGCACGGCGGACCGGGCGGGACCCTGAATGCCAGTCAGTTTCGTCGTCACTTCGACCTGTCCCGTGTTCGCGCTATCGGATTAGAGCAGCGCGGGTGCGGCCGGTCGACCCCGCACGCGTCCGATCCCTCGACGTCGTTGGCTACCAACACCACTGCGCATCTGATCGCCGATATCGAAGCACTGCGTGTGCACCTCGGCGTCGAGGCGTGGATCGTCAACGGCGTGTCCTGGGGATCCACCCTCGCTGTCGCCTACGCCCTCGCGCACCCGACGCGTGTTCTCGGCGTCGTCCTGTTCGCCGTCACCACGACCGGTCGTGGTGAGGTCGACTGGATTACGGAGGGAGTCGGCGCGGTCTTCCCGGAGGCGTGGGATCGGTTCGCCACATTTGCCGAGCAGGCCGGAGTCGGCTATCGACGCGGTGAGGGCCGAATCGTCGACGCGTACAACCGCCTGTTCAATTCGAGCGATCTGACGTTGCGCGACAATGCATCCCGAGAATGGGCGCTGTGGGAGGACGTCCACATATCGATCGGTACCGATGGCGTTCGGCGCAATCCGCGATGGGACGACGACCGGTTCCGGCTCGGCTTCGTGCGGTTGACCGCGCACTACTGGTCGCACGACGGCTTCTGCGATCCACCCTTGCTCGATCGCGCCGACGGTCTCCGAGACATTCCGGGCGTCCTGATCCACGGCCGAAAGGACGTTTCCGGACCGGCTGTCACGCCGTGGCATCTACACCGACGTTGGCCCGGTTCGACACTCGTCATCGATGAGGGCGACGGGCACGGGGGACTGTCCATGGCGGCGCGCTGGGACGCTGCGAACGAGGAATTGACCAAGCGGGCCCTGCAGAGGCCGAATGGTGCATGATCGAAGGGTGACTTATTTCCCGATCGTTGATCTGACTCCCGACGAGCTGCTGACTACGACGCGTACGGTCCGCAAGCGCCTGGACCTGACGCGGCCGGTGCCGATGGACCTGATCAAAGAATGTCTCGAGATCGCGCTGCAGGCCCCGTCCGGCTCGAACAAGCAGGGGTGGCAGTGGATCGTCGTCACCGATCCTGATCTTCGTGCCCGCATCGGTGCGATCTACGGCGAACTGTTCGCCGAGTACCAGGCATCGAAGCAATCCGCGTCGGCCTTGTTCGCGGACGATCCCGAACGCGCATCGGTTCAGAAGCGCGTCGGCGACAGTGCCGGGTGGCTCGGCGAGCACATGGGTGAAGTTCCCGTGCTGCTGATTCCGTGCATCAAGGCAGGGAAGACGCTTCCGGCCGGCAATCAGGCCGGTTTATGGGGCTCGTTGTTGCCTGCGGTGTGGAACTACGCGCTGGCTGCTCGGGCGCGTGGACTCGGAACAGCGTGGACGACAATCCATCTCGCGAAGGAAGCCGAGATTTCCGAACTGCTCGGTATTCCCGAAGGCTTCCATCAGGGTGCACTGATTCCGACGGCGTACTACACGGGGGAGACCTTCAAGGTCGCGCCCAGGGATCCGATCGAGACGGTGCTGCACGTCGATCGGTGGTAGTCGGCCCGGCTAGGTGCGAAGGTAGGCCACCACCGCCATCACGCGTCGGCTCATACCAGTCGAGTTCGCCAATCCGAGTTTGTCGAACACGGCGTTGATGTGTTTCTCGACTGAGCTCACCGAAATGAACAGACCAGCGGCGATTCTGGCGTTCGTGAGACCTTGCGCCATCAGCTCGAGCACGTCGCGCTCGCGCGGCGTCAGTCGTTCGAGGGGATTGGATCGGGTGGTGCGAGACAACAGCTGGCGCACCACCTCCGGGTCGAAGGCAGTCCCGCCGCCGGCAACTCTGTCGAGGGCGTCCAGGAACTCGTCGACCTGCGCGACTCGGTCCTTCAGCAGGTACCCGACCTTGCCTCCTGGCCCACTGATCAGCTCTGCCGCGTAGCGGTTTTCGACGTACTGGGAGAGCACGAGCACTGCCACCTCCGGCCATCGACTGCGAATGGTCAATGCTGCCCGAAGCCCCTCGTCGCTGTTGCCTGGAGGCATCCGAACGTCGGTGACGACGATGTCGGGATGATCCAGTTCCACGGCAGCCAGGAGCGCGTCGGCGTCGCCCACGGACGCGATCACGTCATGGCCTTCGTCGACCAGCAGACGGACCAGGCCCTCACGCAGCAACGTCGAGTCCTCCGCGACGATCACGCGCATGGGATGCTCGCAGTCACAACGGTCGGGCCGCCGACCGGGCTGTCCACGGTGAGGGTGCCATCCATGGCAGCGACGCGGCGGGCCAGTCCGGACAATCCGGTGCCGGACGGATCGGCACCACCGGACCCGTCGTCGGTGATGGTTGCCAGTATGCGATCGAACATCTGCCGAGTGACCTCGACCTCCAACGATCTCGGGGAGGCATGCTTGGCTGCGTTGGTCACCGCCTCCGAGATGACGAAGTAGACGGCTGTTTCCACAGCGGGGCGCAACCTCTCTGTCAGTTCGTACGAGAGTCGAACGGGCACACCGGACCGCTCGGCCAGCGCCTCGAGAGCTGGACGCAGGCCGTCCTTGTCGAGTGCGATCGGATACACCCGGTTGGCAACCTCGCGCAGCTCGTCCATCGCTCCCTGCGAGGCGACCTGGGCTTGGCGGAGGAGTTCGTTCACCTTGTCGGGATCTTCAGCGCGGCGAGCCCGGCCGACGAGCATTCCCAAAGCAACCAGGTGCTGTTGCACGCCGTCGTGCAGGTCACGCTCGATGCGTCGGCGTTCGTCGTCGATAGCGTCCACGACATGATCGCGGGTGCTCGTCAGCTCGGCAACCCGGTGGTGCAGCAACCGATCCGACTGCCGGCCGAGTACCTGGATGGCGAACCAACGATCGAGAGATCCCACCCCTGCCACTCCGACTGCCGCGACGAAAATCAGGAGGATTCCGGGTAGTGCGGCCATAGCAACGAGTCCGCCGTCGACGCGGTTCGAGTCCTCGATCAAGCCCCAGTCGCCGCTGAGAGTCCATGCCGAGACCATCGATGCGGCGACCACGAGACACAGCGTCAGGAGGAGAACCACGCCGAGCCCGAGCAGCCCGATAGGCCAACGAATTCCGAGATACCAGCGGCAGCGACGAGGGGCCGCCGCATCCGTGGAGAACGCGCCGTGAAAGCGTGTGATCCGCCGGATCTCGAAGTCGGACAATATCAATGCGGTCTCATCTACGGCCGTCCGTATTGGTTCTCCCCACCGGCCGAGGAGACGCACCAGTGCTAGGGCGAGTAAAGCCGCCACGGAGAACGACAGAGCCGCGATCGCGGTGAAGATTCCGAGCAGAACTCCGGAAAGTGCCGTGAGCCAGCGCCGTAGAAGTGAGCCGATCGACGCGCGATCAGCCTGCTCGGGTGAGTAGACGTCACGGTTGGCCAGCACACGAGCAGCGTATCCGAGCAAGTGGCCGCTGATACTGCGGTAAACCACACACTTCCATGCAGATAGCCCCGCGGCAGGCGACGGTCTTCCTCGATGTCCCGCAACCACATAGTTCGTAGCGTTTTCCGTGTCCTTCACGACCGGAAACATAGACGAACAAGGGAATTGCCATGTCCAACATATCGATTGCTACAGCAGCAGAAACCAGCACTCTCGACGGACTGGCCGGGTGGGCGGTCGGCGTCATGGATGCCCTCGGCGGCCCCGGCGCAGCGGTCGTCGTCGGTGCAGACAATCTGTTCCCGCCGATCCCGAGCGAACTCGTTCTCCCACTTGCCGGGTTCTCGGCCAGTCAGGGAGCGTTCTCTTTCGGTGCTGCGCTCTTCTGGACGACGCTCGGCTCGGTACTGGGCGCGGTCATCGTCTACGCGGTGGGTGCGCTCATCGGACGCGAGCGCACACGGGCATTGGTAGCGCGAATTCCCCTGATCAAGGCCAGCGACTTCGACCGCTCGGAGGCATGGTTCGCCAAGCACGGCTCGAAGGCAGTTCTGCTCGGCCGAATGATCCCGCTCTTTCGTAGCTTCATCTCCCTGCCGGCCGGGATCGAGCGGATGGGAATGGCGAAGTTCCTTCTACTCACCACCATTGGGAGTCTCATCTGGAACACCATTTTCGTCACCGCGGGATACAAGCTCGGCGAGAACTGGCACCTGGTCGACTCGTACGCCGAGATCCTGCAGAAAATCGTTATCGTGACGGTCGCCATTGCCTTCGTCGCCTTCGTGGCCCTGCGGTTGCGGTCTCGCCGCCAGGCCGGTGTGTGACGACGCCGGCCCCGGCGACCTGACATGCACCTATCGGGGCAGCCCCATTTTGTACTGCAAGGCGTAGGCCAGTTTTCCGGGCTTGTCGTTCGCGTACGGTGCGGAGAGTTTCCCGAACTCGCCCTTACCAGCAGTCTTGCCGTCGTTCCAGGAAGCCAGTGCGCCGAGTTCCGCTGCGGTACGACCACTGTCGATGACCGCGTCTTTCGGGGCCGCCACCTGAGCGCGCGAGACCGACTCGACGGTGCTCAGGTAGCTGGCCAGGTTGTTGCTGTCCCATCCGCTGATGTCGACTTCCGCCGAGTCGCGAACCCATGCACCCCAATAGAATTCCTGGAACGGGATCGTGCCGGGTGTGAAGCCGATGTCGCGCGCGAAGTACATCAGGCTGCGGTACTTGTCGTTCTGGAACTTGGCGAGACCGACTCCTGACGGAAGCTGTTCCACCGGAACCTCGTTGCCGTCGACGTCGTAGTTCCACACCCACTTCTCGGCTTTCATCCGAGCCCAGAAGTCAGCACGGCTCAGGTCGCTGAGGTTCGCGACCACTCGCAGACGAAGATGCAGATTCGGTCCACCGTCGGCCGTTTCGTAGAACGACGTCAGAGTGTGGTGTCCGTCGGTCAGATAGGGCACGCCGCCCGGTCCGATGACAACCGTCTTCATGGGCGCGATCGTGTCGGGCGTTTCCTGGCCGACGGGCACGGTGCAGGTGAACGACGACGGATTGTCCAGGCGCGCATCGGGTAGCGCCGACGCGGCCTTCTCCTGGCCGTTGGCTTCGCACCAGTCGTCGAACTTCTTGTTGATCTCGTCCTTGCCGAGTGTGTATCGACCGAGCTTGTAGTACACCTCGTCGTATCCGAGTGAGGGTTGCGTGGCGCGGACATCACCGATCGGCAGATCGAGAAGCTCACCCGCTTCGGCACATTGGTAGCCGAGGCCCGAGGACGATCCACTGGGGAGCAGGTCCGCAACCTGACACAACGGCGACGCCGTCCGTGCCGGGGCGGCAGTGGCGACGCCGCCCATCGACGTGGAGACGATCGAGATCAAAGCGAGCGTGCCCAGTAGAGCAGCTCTGCGACGCGATGCCATTCGTGAAACTCCCAGAGTTCGGAAAGTGAAGTTTTCCGAGACTGTCGCACCGCGGTCACCGGCCGGTGTCGGGGAACCGACGCGGAGGTGAACGTCGCATGATGTGCGTCAGCGATCCTCGCGCAACAATGCGTAGACGAGCGTGTCGGTCCATTCGCCCTTGCACCACCAGTTCTGGCGGAAGTGCGCTTCCTGACGCATCCCGACCCGTGCGGCCAATCGGGCCGACGCGTCGTTGCGTCCGTCCATCTGTGCGCTGACCCGGTGGATCTGGGGCAGTGAGAACACGTGCTCGATCAACGCATCGACCGCCTCGGTGGCGTAACCACGACCGGCCACGGCAGGGGAGAACGTCCAGCCGAGTTCGACGAGTGCCGGCGAACCGTCAACGAGCCACGCCTCGACATTGCCCACCACCGTCCCCTCGTGTTCGACGACCATGGCGAGCGCCTGAGTGTGTAATCCGGATCGCTTCATCCGTTTACCCACCGCTGCAACGGCGTCGGCGTGCGTCCAGGCCTCGTGCAGGAGATAGCGGCACACCTCGGGGTCGCTGTAGTACGCGAGAATTCTGTTTGCGTCGTCGGGTTCGTACAGACGAAGGGTCAGGCGCTCGGTGTGGATGGGCTCGACTGTCATATGTCCGATTCTGCCCGACCTAGATTCACGCTGATTCGAACCCTGGTCCCGTACCCCTCTCGTAACGGAGGGTGGTGAGTCGAAGCTGATCGTCATCAAGTGGAAGGCACGTGAACATGGTCGTGACGTCGTACGCCGCTCCCGCGGGACCTGTGGACACGCGGCGCAGCGTCGTACCGAAGGTCGACCCGGTTTCCGCCTCGTCCAAAACGCCACTGTGGCAGCGATACCGATGGACCGTCCTGCGCGCCTTGTCGCCGATCGTCCTCCTCGTCCTCTGGCAGATCGCCAGTGCTGCCGGAGTTCTCTCCGAACGAGTGTTGCCCGCACCGTCCCTGATCTTCGACGCGGGCCTGGAATTGCTGCGCAACGGTGAATTGGCAGACGCGTTGGCCATTTCCGGAACGCGAGTGGTTCAAGGACTCCTGCTGGGCGGGCTGATCGGGGTGGCACTCGGGGCGCTCGTCGGACTGTCGAAGCTCGCCGAAGCAACCGTCGACCCGCCGCTGCAGATGCTGCGTGCACTCCCGCACCTCGGGTTGATCCCACTGTTCATCCTGTGGTTCGGAATCGGCGAGACTCCCAAGATTCTGCTCGTCGCTCTCGGAGTGGCATTTCCGTTGTACCTCAACACGTTCTCGGCCATCCGTCAGATCGATCGCGACTTTCTCGACACCGCCGTTGTCCTCGGTTTCTCGTGGCGACAGCGATTCACCACCATCATTCTGCCGAGCATCGCGCCCCAGCTGTTGGTGGGACTTCGGCAGTCGTTGGCGATCGCGTGGCTGTCGTTGATCGTGGCCGAGCAGATCAACGCCGAATCGGGGCTCGGCTACATCATCAACAACGCGCGGGACTTCCTGCGGGTCGACACCATCATCTTCGGTCTCGTCGTCTACGCGCTGATGGGAATCGGCACCGACGGAATCGTCCGAATCCTCGAAAAGCGAGCCCTCCGTTATCGATTGGATGCGTGATTCATGACTACGACGACGACTTCCGTCGCCACCCTGCACGGCATCGACAAGTTCTACGGATCCAGTCACGTGTTGAAGGGTGTCGACCTGTCCATCGAGCGCGGCGAAATCGTCTCGCTGGTCGGACGATCCGGCTCCGGCAAGTCGACCATCCTGCGTGTCCTGGCCGGACTGTCGACCGACCACACGGGGGAGCGGCACGTCGCCGGACATCCTGCAGTCGCGTTCCAGGAACCACGACTGTTCCCGTGGCGGTCGGTTCGCCAGAACGTCTCCTACGGTCTGAACACCGCAGGCGTCACCGGCAACGAAGCATTGACTGCTGCGGACGCGACTCTCGACGAGGTGGGGCTGGCCGAGAAGCGAGACGCATGGCCACTCACATTGTCCGGTGGGCAAGCTCAGCGCGCTGCGCTGGCGCGGGCGTTGGTGGGGGAGCCCGAACTGCTGCTCCTCGACGAACCGTTCGGAGCGCTCGACGCACTCACACGACTGACCATGCAGTCACTTCTGCTCGACCTGTGGGGACGGCACCGCTTCGGCATCCTCCTGGTCACGCACGATGTCGACGAGGCGATCGCGCTGGCCGATCGGGTTGTGGTGCTCGAGAACGGCGCAGTCTCGGACACCGTCACCGTCGATCTGCCCCGCCCCCGCGATCGCGGAACGCCGGGCTTCTCCCGCCTTCGCACCCATCTGCTCGGAGCTCTTGGAGTTCACTGACCGTCCAATTCGGCACCTGACAAGGATCTTTCACGCATGTCGTCATACGCTCGTCCTCGTTCTCTGCGCGCACTCGGTGTGCTCGCTGCCCTGTCCATGACGGTCGTCGGACTCACCGGCTGCGTCTCGCGTGGCAGCGACACCACCGCCACCGAAGCCCCCGCGCTCGTCTCGAACGACCAACTCGCCACAGTCACCCTCGACGTCGGCGACCAGAAGGGTGGCACCGAAGCCCTGCTGCGCGCGTCGGGTGAGCTGGACTCCGCTCCCTACGATGTTGCGTTCTCCACCTTCACCTCCGGCCCGCCTCAGGTGGAGGCCGCAACGGCCGGACAGATCGACTTCGCGGTCACAGGCAACACGCCTCCCGTCTTCGGGGTTGCAGCCAATGCCCGCATCAAGGTCGTCTCTGCCTACACCAACGATGCGAGCGGGGATCAGATTCTCGTGCCACCGGATTCGACTCTGGCGTCGTTCGCCGACCTGCGCGGTAAGAAGATCGCGGTGGGCAAGGGAAGTTCGGCGCACGGCCACGTGCTGCTGCAGTTGCAGAAGGCCGGCTTGACCACCGACGACGTTCAGTTGGTGTTCCTTCAGCCTGCCGACGCGCTGACGGCATTCACCTCGGGCGAGGTCGATGCCTGGGCGATCTGGGATCCGTTCACCGCGATCGCGCAGGTGCAGAACGGCTCCAAGACACTGACCACTGCCGAGGGTGTGGCCAACGGGTACGGCTTCGGTATCGCGTCTCAGCAGGCTCTGGACGACCCCGCGAAAAACACTGCGCTGCAGGACTTCGTGGTTCGCCTGGCCAAGGCGTCCGCATGGGCGGACGCACACCCGGCAGAGTGGGCGGCGGCGTACTCGACCGCCGTCGGCATCGACCCGGCCGCGGGTGAATTGGCGCAGGGACGAAGCCAGCGACCAGCAATTGCTCTGGACGACAACGTGATCGAATCCGAGCAGACGCTGTTCGATGTATTCGTCGAGAGCGGAAGCATCCCCGGCGGCAACACGTTCGCAGACTTCGTCGACACGCGTTACAACGACGCCATCGCCGCCGCGACCGCCTCCACCAACTGATCACCCACCACGTCGTAGGAGTTCACTCGTGACCGCACGAATCTTCTGGTTCCTCCCCACCGCAGGCGACGGCCGCTCCATCGTCGGTGCATCTCACGCGTCGGCCAACATCGTCGAACCTGCCGGGTTCCGTCGTCCGTCGCTGCGGTACCTCACGGAGGTGGCTCAGGCCGCGGACCGCCTCGGCTACGAGGGAGTGTTGACTCCGACCGGAACCTGGTGCGAGGACGCCTGGTTGACCACCGCCGCGCTACTGCAGAGCACCCGACGGTTGAAGTTCCTTGTCGCCTTCCGTCCCGGCCTCACGCCGCCCACGTTGGCGGCGCAACAGGCAGCGACGCTCCAGCGGTTCTCGGAAGGTCGGGTGCTGTTCAACATCGTCACCGGCGGCGACGACGTCGAGCAGCGTCGTTTCGGGGATTGGATCGACCACGATCGGCGATACGCCCGCACCGACGAATTCCTCGGACTGGTGCATCGGATCTGGACGGAGACGGCGGTCGATCACGAAGGCGAGTTCTTCAAGGTGGCTGACGCGCGAGTTTCGGAGGCCCCGGACCCGTTGCCAGAGTTCTGGTTCGGCGGTTCCTCCGATCCCGCACTCGCTGTCGCGGCCAAGCACGTCCAGACGTATCTGACGTGGGGCGAGCCGCCGGCCGACGCTCGCGCGAAGATCGAGAAGGTGCAGGCGCTCGCGGACGCCGAGGGCCGCAAGCTCACCTATGGCATTCGCCTGCACACCATCAGTCGCGACACCTCCGAAGAGGCCTGGGCCGTCGCACAGAAGCTGCTCGACGAGCTTCCCGAGGAGCAGGTGTCTGCGGCACACGCACTTCATTCGTCCTCACAGTCCGAGGGACAACGGCGGATGGCGGCCTTGCACGGCGGCAGCAAGGATTCTCTCGAGATCTACCCGAACCTGTGGGCCGGAGTAGGTCTCGTTCGAGGCGGTGCCGGTACCGCGCTGGTCGGTTCGCACGAGGAAGTTGCCAACCTGATCGGCGAGTATCACGACGCCGGATTCGACGAGTTCATCCTGTCGGGCTACCCACACCTCGAGGAGGCGTACCACTTCGCCGAGGGAGTACGCCCCATCCTCGACGCACGAGGAATCACGGTTCCCGCGCGCTAGAGCACGTGGGATCGAACCCGCCGGGTCTGCGCAATTGGGAAATCTGTCCAGTAGATGGTGTGAAAAATGGATGATAGACGAGGGCAAATCTGTATGATGGCTGCGTGTCCAGTGCCATGTACGTCCCGCGAATCGTGGACGAGGAGCTCGACGACCTCCTCCCTCACCTAGCCGCGATCAACCTCGACGGTGCGAAGGGCGTAGGCAAGACCGCCACCGCCACCCGCCGTGCGAAGTCGGTTCTCGAACTCGACAACGCGGTGGATCGGCAGCTGATTTCTGCGGACCCAGATCTGCTCGCGAGATCGGCGCGCCCCATGCTTATCGATGAATGGCAACGATTCCCGCCGTCGTGGGATCTGGTTCGCAGAGCCGTGGACAACGATGCGTCGGGTGGGCAATTTCTGCTGACGGGAAGCGCGCCGCCTTCCGACGCTGTCGTCCACTCCGGTGCAGGCCGAATTGTCCGTGTACGAATGTGGCCTCTGAGCTTCGCCGAACGTCGGCCGTCGGATTCGGCTGTATCCCTGAAGGACTTGCTGTCTCCCCGGCAGGTGACTATTTCGGGTTCGACCGAGACCGTGCTCGGCGATTACATCGAAGAAGTGTTGGTTTCCGGCTTCCCTGGCATCCGTCGTCTCGCCGGTCGCGCGAATCGCGCAGCTTTGGACGGCTACCTGCACGCGATCATCGAACACGACTTTCCGGAGCAAGGCCACGTGGTTCGACGTCCGGAATCCCTTCGTGCCTGGATGACTGCATACGCCGCAGCCACATCGACCACAGCATCCTGGGAGTCGATCAGGGATGCGGCAACGCCGGGTGCGACCCACAAGCCAACCCGTCAAACATCGATCAACTATCGCGATGTGCTCAGTCGCCTGCGCATGCTGCATGACGTAGAAGCTTGGTTGCCGCAGGATAATTCGTTGGGGAAGCTGGCCAAGGCACCTAAGCACCATCTAGTGGACCCAGCCCTGTGCGCTCGATTGCTCGGCGTGACAGCTGAGTCCCTGTTGACGCCTGGCGGCTCGGCGGGCGTCAGATTGGGGCACCTTTTCGAGTCGTTCGTAACGCAAAGCCTCGAGGTGTACGCGCAAGCGAACGAGGCGAGGCTGTTTCATTTCCGTGGCAGGACTGCCGAAGTGGATCTGATCGTCGAGCAAGGCGATGGATCGTTCATCGGCATCGAGGTGAAAGTCTCGCCCGATATCACGGACCACGATGTCCGACATCTGAAGTGGCTTCGGAGCGCAGTGGGCAGTCGAATGAGGGACGCGATCGTAGTGACGACAGGTCCTCACGCTTACCGCCGACAGGACGGTATCGCGGTGATTCCGTTGGCTTTGCTCGCGCCATAGCCGGTCCTCGGCCGCTCGGAGTCGGTGATACGCACTGTCAGCAGATTCCGGCGTACACCGCCCGGACGTACTGCTCCGCGCGGTCGGAACCGATGATTCCGGGCCCCATTCGGTTCATGACGTAGGAGATGGTCAGCTTCGACTCCGGGTGCAGAACGGTGAGCGATCCGCCCCAACCTCCCCAGAAGCAGATCTTGCCGTCGGGGATATAGGGAATCGATTCGTGCTGTGGGAGGGCAAAGCCCAGGCCGAAGCGCAACGGAATGCCCAGGGCCAGATCGATTCCGTTGGACTGCTCCTCGAAGATCGTGTCTATCGTCTCCGGGCTGAGCAGCCGTACGCCGTCCACGGTTCCGCCGCGGGAGATGACCGACAGGATCCTCGCGACCGATCGTGCGTTGCCGTGCCCGTTGAGGGCACCCAAGTCCGCGGCACGCCATGCCGCGGTGTTCGCGGACGAGGCCTGGACCAACGGTCCGAGAAAGGTCTTGCGACGCACCATCGTCGGATCGGGCACGGCATCATCGGTGGGTGTTGGCGGCGGAACGACATCGGCGATTCGATCCCAGTCGGCCTCGGCGGCACCGATCTGGAAGTCGGCACCGAGTGGCCCGGCGATCTCGTCGGCGACGAACTGCCGCAACGACTTTCCGGCGATGCGGCGGACGACTTCTCCGATCAGGTGGCCCTGACTGACAGCGTGATAGCCCGACGTGGTGCGCGAATCCCACCATGGTGCCTGCGCGGCCAGAAGCGATGTTGCCAGTTCCCAGTCGTAGAGGTCCTCTTCGCCGAACGGCCGGTCCCAGCCCGAGACGCCGGAGGTGTGCGACATCAGATGCCGCACCAGGATGTCCTGCTTGCCTTCGGCGGCGAACTCGGGCCAGTACGTCGCGACCGGCGCATCCGGATCGAGCACCCCACGGTCGATGAGCATCAACGCGGCCAAGCACGTCACCATCTTTGTCGTCGACCACACGTTGGTGATCGTGTCCGACTCCCACGGAAGGCTGCGCTCGGTGTCGCGGTAGCCGCCCCACAGGTCGACGGCCGTGTGGCCGTCGATGTCGATCACGATGGACGCGCCGAGTTCTTCCCCACTATCGAAGTTGGCCGCCAACTTCTCGCGCACCGCAGTGAAGGCCGAGTCGCAGTGACCGTCAATTGCCATGTGATGCCCCCAGAACGCGGTGAACGGCCAGTTCGACGTAGTTGTCAGCAACGTCGTCGATGCTCAGCTCGCCGCCGTCGTGGAACCAGTTGCTGATGCCATTGAGCATGTCGGTCAACGCAAAGGATGCCAATCGCGCATCCGGGACGGTGAATTCGCCGCTCCGCATACCCGCGGTGATCACGTCGCGGACGCGTCGTTGGTACTGACGGCGATAGTCCTCGACAACAGTGCGGTGCTCGGGGGTGAGCGAGGCCAGCTCGTGCAGGCCCACGATGTACTCCACCCGTCGGCGATTGAGATGCACCAGGTGCGCGCGCACCAGAGACGACATGCGCTCGGTGGGGGTTCCGGCCGCGTCGAGCAGCGGCAGGTTCTCCTCGGCCGGTTCCTGCGTCACCGTCAGACAGATCGCGAACAGGATGTCTTCCTTGGACGGGAAGTGGTGGTAGAGACTGGCACCCTTGATGCCGACGGCGTCGGCGATATCGCGCATCCCGACATTCGAGTAACCCTCACGCGCAAAGATATTCGCGGCATTGGCCACGATGTCCTGTCGTCGTTGTCGGGTCCGAACCTGACGGGGGAGAGCGGTGACCTCGGATGGCTGCGTCATACGGTTTCCTCGACCGCCGCCAGCAGTCGCAGTTCACGCTTGAGGATCTTGCCCTGCGGGTCGACGGGCAGTTCGGCCACGATGTGTACCGACTTCGGGGCCTTGTACGACGCCAACTCGGTGCGGCAGTATTCGATGATCGCGGCCGGGTCGGCGGTCACCCCGTCGCGGGCGATGACGAAGGCGGTCACGGCCTCGGACCAGTACGGGTCGGGTACGCCGACGACGGCGGCGCGCAGCACATCCGGGTGCGTGTGGATGGTGCGTTCCACTTCCTGCGACGACACGTTCATCCCTCCCGACTTGATCATGTCCTTCATCCGATCGTAGAAGAACAGGTTGCCGTCGGCGTCGATGCGCACCATGTCGCCGGTGTGGACCCAGTCGTCGCGGAACACCTCGGCGGTGCGCTCGGGGTCCTTGAAGTAGCCGAGCATCACCGATGGAGTGCGGCAGAGCAATTCACCGATCTCGCTCTCGTTGCCCGCGGGGTCGACCACCTTGATCTCGAGGTGGGTGACGGGCTTTCCGATCCACGACGCGTCGCCGTCGGGAATGTCGTCGAGGGTGGAGAACCAGCCGACCGAGCCGAGCTGCGAGAGTTCCGACTGTCCCCAGTAGGTGCCCCAGATGGCCTCGGGTGCAGCGGCGGCCCAGGCGCTGATCGTGTGCGGTGACACCTGGCCACCGTAGGTGAGGCAGCGCCGCACCTGGCTCACGGCCTCGGGCCCGAACTGCGCATCACGGGCCAGCGCCAGGTAGAAGGTGGGAGTCTGCGCGATGACGGAAATCTTCTCGGCGGCGATGATGCGGAGCGATTGGGCCGGGTCGACCGTCGCGGGCAGCACCAGGGTCGCGCCCATCAGCGTGAGGGTGGTCATCGAGCCGAGTCCGGCGATGGTGTGGAACGGCATGACAAACAACCAGGTGTCTTCCGGTCCCGTGCGCAGGCCCCAGCTCCACGCGGGCGCGGTGGAGATGAGGAAGTTGCGGTGCGGAATCATGACGCCCTTGGGAGCCGCTTCGGTTCCGGAGGTGTAGATGACCATCGCGACGTCGTTCTCGTCCATCTCGACGTCCGGCTCGGTGGACGGGATGTTCGCGGTCAGCGCGGCGTATTCGGAGCCGAACGTCACCAGGGTGGTGGTGTCCGGCTTCACCGAGGAGATGATCTCGGCGAAGGCCGGATCGGCGACCACTACAGTCGGTTCCGCGTGTTCGAGTTGGTGCTTCACCTCGGCCGCGCGATACATCACGTTGATGCCGGTGAAGGCCGCTCCGGCTTTGAGTGTGCCGTAGTACGCCACCACCACGTCGACGCTGTTACGGGCCATCGATGCGACGCGGTCACCCGTCGTCACCCCGAGATCGACCAGCAGGTTGGCGAACTGATTTGCGCGAGAATCGAGTTCGCCGTAGGTGGTGACCGCACGGGTGCCGTCCGCTGCGTAGCTGATGAAGGCGACCTTGTTCGGCTGAGTCCGCGCATGGCGACGCAGCTGATCGCCGATGGTGGCGCGACCGATGGGGGAACGGTGGTGAATGGCGGTACCGGGCACGGCGGACTCCTGAGATGAACGTGGTTCAGAGGGCAGGGGAGAGTGCAGCGGAGTCGAACATCGGCTGCGAGAACGTCTCTGCCGCAACGATCTGCTCCACCGGATCACGGGTGAGTTTGCGCGGGAACGACTTCTCCGGATAGCCGACGGCGATGTGCGCGGCGGTGATGTAGTCGTCCGGGATGCCGAGCAGTTCGCGAATGGCCGGCTCCTCATGGCACAGGAGAGTGGTCACAGCAGTTGCAACGCCCTGATCGCGCAGGCTCAGGCACAGGTTCTGCACGGTGGGGTAGATTGACGCGCCGCCGACGACGGAGAGTCGGCCGAGTTCGTGATCGGTGGGGTGCAGTCCGTCCAGCGCGGCGCAGACCACCACG
This sequence comes from Rhodococcoides fascians NBRC 12155 = LMG 3623, assembly GCF_001894785.1. Taxonomy (GTDB): domain Bacteria; phylum Actinomycetota; class Actinomycetes; order Mycobacteriales; family Mycobacteriaceae; genus Rhodococcoides; species Rhodococcoides fascians. The sequence continues at coordinate 141,919 of NZ_BCWW01000011.1, read as the reverse complement.
ATGGCGGGCACCTCGTGGAGGTGGCGGGCGAAGTAATCGGCGTCCTGCACGGTCTTGGGCAGTGCGCCGACGGCGACGGTTCCGCCCGTGATGCCGGCGAAGTAGGCGTCCCACATCGGGAGGTACAGATCGGCGAGAGCCTGCTTGCGGGCGGCGTCGCGCACGACGATCCACCGCACGGGCTGACGATTGCCGCCCTGCGGGCCGAAGCGCGCGACGTCGAACGCGGCTTTGAACACCTCGTCGGGAACAGGATCGCTGAGGTACCGCCTGCAGGTGCCGGTGGTGCGCATCGCCTCGGTGAGTTCCATGGGTAAAGTCCCTTCGCCTGTCCGCTGTTAGGTAGTGCCCTGAAGCATTGTGTGGCGTGGGCCACATTGTCAAGGCCTGAAGTGCTGTGAACATTGAGACCGCGAATCCCTTGCGCGAAATTGCCTAACCATGGTTAGTTGAGCTATCGGAGTCGGAGAGAGCAGCACGCAACAGGAGGTAACCGGTGTCCACAGATGCAGCAACGGCAGCGGAGACCGTGGAAGGCGTGGATCGGGATCGGCTCACGCGCGCTCTCACCGCGGCGAATCTGCCCACGTTGGTGGCGGTGCTCTATCAGCTGACCGGAGACCGTACGTGGCTCATCGATCCGTATCGCCCCACCCGTAGTCGGGGCATGGACAACAACGACACGGGCGGATTCGACGACGCCGTGGCCGACCGCATCCGCGCCGCGGCGCTCGACGCGATCTGCGCGTTCCACGAGGGCACGCCCATGGCGGTGCCCGCCCCTGACTCGGAGCACCTCGTCGAGATGATCAGCGTGGCTGTCGGTGAGCAGGTTCCACCCGAGTTCGGCGTCATGGTGGCCGAGGACTTGGGCTTCACTGCCTCGGACACTCCGGTGGCTGCACCGAACGATCTGTCGGTCATCGTGATCGGTGCCGGCGTCTCCGGGATGCTCGCTGCCATCAAGCTGCACGAGGCGGGCATCAGTCACACCGTGCTCGAGAAGAACTCCGATGTGGGCGGCGGCTGGTTCGAGAACACCTACCCCGGTGCGGGCGTCGACACCCCCAGTCACCTGTACTCCTACTCTTTCGCGCCGCGGGCCTGGAGCACGCACTTCGGCAAGCGCGACGAGGTGTGGCAGTACCTCAGCGACGTTGCCTCCGAACATGATCTGCGGCAACGAATTCGCTTCGACACCGAAGTGGCGACCGCCGAGTACGACGCGCAGCGGCAAGGCTGGACCGTCACGACGATGGATGGTGAGATCTTGACCGCCGACATGGTGATCACCGCTACCGGTCAGCTCAATCGGCCGAAGGTGCCCCACATCCCCGGGCTTGAGTCGTTCGACGGCCCCATCTTCCATACCGCGAACTGGCCGGCCGATCTGGATCTGACCGGCAAGCGTGTCGCTATCGTCGGAACCGGGGCCAGTGCCATGCAGGTGCTGCCGGCCATCGCGTCGACGGTGGGGCATGCGACCGTGTTCCAGCGGTCGCCGCAGTGGGTGTCGTCGAGCGACGTGTATTTCACCGAGATGGGCGACGACGCCAACTACTTGATGGACGTCGTTCCGCTGTATCGCCTGTGGTACCGGACGCGGTTGGCCTGGAACTTCAACGATCGCGTGCACAGCTCGCTACAGGTCGATCCCGAGTGGGAGCATCCGCAGCGCTCGATCAACCCGATGAACGACGCCCACCGACGGGTGTTCACCCGCTACATCGAACGCGAGCTCGAAGGCAGGCCGGACCTGATCGAGAAGTCACTTCCCGATTACCCGCCCTTCGGCAAGCGGATGTTGCTCGACAACGGTTGGTACGCCGCGCTCAAACGAGACAACGTCACCCTCATCGCCGACGCCGTCGAGTCCATCACCTCGAATTCGGTTGTTGCGCGCGATGGTTCGGAGACCGAGGTCGACGTGGTGATCCTGGCGACGGGCTTCGAGACCCACAAGCTGCTGACGCCGATCGACGTGCGCGGACGGTCGGGTGAGTCCATCCGCGATATCTGGGGTCCGGAGGATGCGCACGCCTATCTCGGCATCACCGTCCCGGACTTCCCGAACTTCTTCATCACCTGCGGCCCCGGAACGGTATTGGGCCACGGGGGTAGCTACATCACGATCGCCGAATGCCAGGTCCGCTACATCGTCGATGTGCTGATAGACATGGTGGACAAGCGAATCGGAGCCATCGAGTGCAAGGCCGACGTCGAAACGGAGTACGTCCGCAAGCACGACGAGGCGCACGCGAAGATGATCTGGTCGCACGGCGGCATGGACAACTGGTACCGCAACGACGCCGGACGAGTGGTCTCGACATTGCCATGGCGCATCGTCGACTACTGGGAGATGACGCGGCGGGCCGATCTCGACGACTTCGTCATGGAGCCTCGACGGGATGAGGCTCGCTGATCAGTTGGACGTCGCCTGCTGCATCGACAACACGAAGCCGTGCCCGCCGCCCGCGTCGCAGACCATGGCGTCGACTCGGGAGTAGCAGGTGTAGCCGAGGTGCGAGATCGATGTGTTGTAGTCCAGCGATTGCGCGTTCTCGACCCCGAAGGCGCCTTGGTTGAAGCACATCGGAGTCACCTCGGCCGGGTCCAGGAAGAAGCCCTTGCTCATCTCGTCGGCCGAGAACGGTGGCTTGTCGCAGTCCGCTCCGTCGGGCACGGGTGCGTCCGTGGCCTGGCAGCCGGACGAGAACGCGGTGGAGCCGAGCTTGCAGTAGATGTTGCCCGACGGCGACTTCCAGCCAACTTCGTTGTTGATGGCGGCATATCGGGCCGGGTCGACGGGAGTGATCGGCGCAGAGTCGACCGATGGTGTTGTCGCAGAATCGGACTCGGAATGGCTGCCACCCGGTTGCGGAGCAACCGTCACCTGCGGTGCCGCCTCGGTCGATGTCGCCGGCGCACCCGCGACGACGGTGGGAATGACCGACGGCATCGCATTGGTCGGTTCGTCCGAGCTGCTGCATCCCGTCAGGAGTACACCGATGAACGCAATGGCGGCTAGGGCCACGCGACTGCTGTGTCTCGGCATCAGTTGGACGTCGCTTGCTGCATCGACAACACGAAGCCATGCCCGCCACCGGCGTCGCAGATCATTGCTTCGACTCGAGAGAAGCACTTGAAGCCGTTGTAGGAGACGGACGTGTTGTACTCCAATACCTGGGCGTCCTCGGCACCGAATACTCCTTGGTTGAAGCAGGTGGGAGTCACTTTGCCGGGGTCGAGGTAGAAGCCCTTGGAGAGCATGTCCACGCTGAAGGTCGAGTTCGGGGCGCAGTCGGCTTCGGCACCGTCGGGAACGGGGGCGTCGGACGATTGGCAGCCGGAGGAGAAGGGTCCGGAGCCGATCTTGCAGTAGATCTTGCCGGACGGCGACTTCCACGCGACCTGATTACCGGGAACGATCAAGCTGGCCGGGTCGACGGGCGTGATCGGTGCGGTGTTGTTCCCGGGGTCGGCAGCGGTTGGCGTCGATTCGGTCGCCGCGGGTGCACCGGACTCACCTCCGGCGTTGCTTCCACCGGTCTGGGTCGGCGCTGCAACGGTCACCTGCGGCGGAGCGGAGATTTGTGGCGCAGCGGTGGGGGCCGGTGCGGCCGCGGGGGCGTCGTCACTCCCACAGGCCGTCAGAGTCACGGCCGTGAGTGTTGCGGCCGCCGCGAGCAGAGCAGTTCTTCGGAACATTCGGAGCTCCTTCATCAAAAAGCAATGTTGACGTCGCGGGAGATCATGAAGCCTCTGTCGCCGTCGTAGCAGGTGATGCCGGCTTCAGTGGAGCGGCAGAAGTTGCCCGTCACTCCGATGACCTGGCCGTATTCGAGAACTCGTGGGCCGGGATTCCCGCCGAAAAAGATTCCCTGGTTGGTGCAGATCTGTTCGACGGTGCCGTCCTGGGTGATCTGCACGCCGTAGGTGTTGTTTGCCGTGTTTAAGCACTCGCGCCCGGTGTTGCCCGGCACCGAGTAGCGGACCTGACAGCCCACGATCGTTCCGGGAGCATTCGACGAATTGAATGCGCAGAACACATTCCCGCTCGGGGATTGGAAGAAGTACTGGCCACCGTCTACCTCGAAGTCGCGTGCGTCGACGTTCACGTCGTCACGATTCGGAGCGGACGGAACGGCAGGAGTCCCGGTATCGGCAGGCTGCGCCGGTGCCGAAGTCACGACCTCAGGGGCCTCGACTACGGGTCTGTCGGCCTCGGTGCCGCCGCCTGTGTCGGGAGAGCCACCCGCGGACGGCGCGGGGGCGGCGCTGGTGGCCGGCGCTGCATCGGTGCTTGTCGGTGCCTCTGACCCGCAGGCCGTGAGGGACAGGGTGGTAGCGGCGACCAGAGCACACATGGCGACGATGTTGCGGACTTGCCTCATTCGTTCGTCCTCACCGGTGGCTGCAGAGTGCATCACCTCTGAACTATGAATCGAACGGGCCAGATGGTCTGTTAACGTCGTTCGTGTCACGACCCCGTCACGAATCGGTATACGGGTGGACTATCGGATATTTCGCCTGCGAGTGTGGACGGAGATAACACTCAACCGCCAGTTGATGTTTCAGGTTCAACCTGAGACGCCTGGCGCAGGATCGATCTCGATCTGGAATCACGTTGTGCGACTTCGACGAAAGGTACGCAGTATGCGAAAGTCATTGCGGCGAGCGGCAGTAGCTACAGCACTGACTGTGCCCCTCGTGTTGGGGATCGGAGTGGGCACGGCAGCGGCTGCCCCGCAGGTGACGAATTTGCAGGTACCCGTCGTGACCGGATTCCAGATAGCCCCCGGAGCCGTCCCCGGTGGCCTGTTCCAGACCATTCCGATGAAGGCCATTGTGGGCGACGAGCCCGGTGTCGCACGCTTCTCAGCCGCAAACATTGCCCCGTTCGCCGATCAGTATCCCTACCGGTATCTGAACCTGAACTGGCGAAACCTCGTGACAGGTGCGGCGGGTGCCGCCGATCTACGGCATTGGCAGGACGATCCGACACCATCCCCGAGTGGCCCCTACGGACGGGAAGATCTGCCCCTCGAGGTGGTCGCGAATACCGGACCGGGTCCTGTGGTGGTGACGGTGACGCACACCAAGGACTACTCGAACGGCGGCCAATGGGGCTCTCCGTACCTCGACACTCTTCTCCCCGGTGCCGGCATGGTGCTGGTCCCCTGAATTCGATCGCGGATGAAAGGCAAACGATGCGAACATCTTTACGACGCGGAGTAATTGCGCTGGCGCTCTCCGTACCACTGGTTCTGGGTGTGGGAGTGGGTGCGGCGACGGCGGCACCGACGACGTCCGAGCTTCTGGTCCCTGTCGTCACCGGGCCGGAGTTCGGTCCGGCTGGGGTTCCAGGCGGACTCGTTCAGACGATTCCGATCACGGCGACGGTAGGTGAGAAGCCGGGTGAGGTGCGCTTTGCGGCCGCGGACATCAGGCCGTACTACTACCAGTTCAATTACCGCTTCCTGACGGTGAACTGGCGCAATCTCGCCACGGGTGCCGTCGGAGCGGTCGATCTACGGCACTGGGAAGCCCTCGAGAATCCATCGCTCCCGATCAACGCTGAGCCGAGATATCCGGTCAACTTGCCTCTCGAAGTAACTGCGCAGACCGGGGCGGGCCCGGTGGTCGTGACCGTCACCCACAATCGTGAGCAGTGGCAAGCCCCACCCGCATCGAATGCCCTCATCCCCGGCTTGGGTGTGTTGCTCGTTCCGTGACACGTCTGGACGGTCAGCGGGTTGTTTGCCACGCTGTCGTCTGCTGATCGGCGATGCTGACCAGACGATCGAGGCCCACGTTCATGTCGACCAGATGTGAATCGAGTAGCGGAACCTCGTTGAGCGGCTGAGGTTCTACGAACTGCAGGTGGTATTGGTTGTACCCGCCGGCGTCGATGCAGGATCCCACCACTCGGCCGCGGCTGGTGGTCCACGTCGAGTTCGAGGTCGGCACGGTCTCGGGTGCCGTGGTGTACTGCAGCAGAATCGAAATGATTCCGAACGCGAACGGTGCGCTCGGCACCGTGATTCCGACGGGCCGATCGTCTCCGCTGAGTGCCACCGGATCGGTGCACGCCACCTGATACTGCGGGCCACTCGGCAGGCCCCATCGCTGAGACCACAGATCCAGCGACGAATTGCCGAACGTCGACAGCGGCGGCAGGAGCGTGTTGGTGGAATATGCTACGACGCAACCGAACTGGCCCTGTTCGGTGCACAAAGGGATGTTCGTGAAGTCGCCACCGGTGGTGCTGCCGCGGGCCGTCTCGACATTCCCGCCCATCAGGAATGCGCCGACGAGTTGCTGTCTCAGGGCCGCGTCCTGATCGAAGGTGTCGCGCATCAGTTTGCGGAGCATGAACGTGCCTTGTGAATGGCCGATGAGGATGACGCCTCGGCCGTTGTTCTCGGTGGCCATGTAGTTGTCCCAGGCGGCGCGCACATCGGAGTACGCCAGATCTATCGACGGTCCGGCCGCACCCACCAGTGCCAGAGGTAGCCCGACCAACGGGGTCTGGCGGTAGACCGGCGCGAACACTCGGCATTGGGTGTTGAACCGGGCAGCCTGGAAACTGGCGATAGAAGCCACCTCGGGCGTCGCGTTGCCGGGGGCATTGAGTGCGACGTCGTTGGTGACGGTGGGGTAGAGATAGAAGCAGTCGACGGGCTTGTCGGACTCCGGCACGGCCGCGGGTCCAGGAGTCACTGTGCCGGTGCCGAGGTCGGTGGTGTCGCCGCCCAGGTCGCAGGGGTCGCTTGTCAGTTCGGGGCTACACAGCCACGTCGTGGCCGGTGCGGGTTGCGCCGCAGCGGTACCGGTGCCGACGAGACCGCCCGCCATCAGAAACAGCCCTAGTATCGCTGCCGTTGCGCGTCGTCCCACTGCCGCTTCTCCCTGTGCTCTGCTGGTGACGGGTGTCACTGCCACGAAAGTTAGCACGGCTGGCATTCCGATCGATTGCGGGAGACTGTGGTGTCGCCTCACCTGGCCGTAACGGTCAGGTACCCAGGTCACCGGCAATGTCGGCTGCCGTGAGCATCGATACCAGAAGCGGCACAACTCGTTTCGCGGAAATTCGATAGTCACCGCGGCCCTGCTGCTCCACGATGTTCGCCGAGCTCAGCGTCTTGAGGTGGTGGTAGATCTGGCCCGAGGAGCCGACTCCCACCGCGGCATGGAGATCAGCGGCGTTCGCCGGACCGCGCAGCAAGGTTCGTACGATCTGCAACCGAACGGGATGGCCCAGCGCAGCAAGCACTTCCGACATCGAGGCGATGGGCAGGTCGACGATGGCGTCGGGGGAGTAGCTGATGTCCCAGCGGACAGTGCCGTGCAGGTGCACGTCGCCCTGGTAGGCGACGATGCCGCCCGTCGACGGGGCGGCATCGACCTGCTCGGGAGCGTCGCGTCGTTCCAGCTCGGCGACGCGAGCTTCCAGCTCTGCCAGTCTCGACTCGAACGTTGAACTCACACCACGCAGGCTATCCGGTCGAGTACGTCCGACGAGAGCATGGCCTCGAGGATGAGTTGCTGCTGCACGCCTGCGTCCGCATACGCTTGCTCGAATCTGTCTGCAGAAAGACCATCGATCAGCCACACTGCGGTCGCCACCGTTCCATCGGTGCGCCGTAGCTCGAATCCCTGAGTGATCACCCCCGCGAGGCTGCCGCCTTTGAACCCGACACCGAGAACGTCGTCCCCTGCGGGCTGCCATTCCAATTGGCGCAGAATAGTATCCGACGCGGTGCCGAAGGTTCCATCCGTGAAGGCGCGATACATACCGTTGAGTTGTGCGGCCGAACCACCGCGAAAGGTGCTCTGCACTCGGTCGGCTTGCTCCTCGGGAGTGGACGGTTGCAACGACGCCTCCAGTTGGGCGCGGAACTGCGGGTCGAATGCCCACTTCTGCGCGGTCTCCCACCGGTCACCGGCGGCGAGGGCGGGGTCGTAGAGCGACAGGATGTCCGTCACCAGGCTGGGCACCTCGAAGTTCTCCCACCCTCCGGTAGCGGCTGCGTCGATGATCGCTTGATCGCCGAGTTTGTAACGGAGGAAGTCGGGGACAGAGTTGTCGCTTTCCTGGATCATGGCCGTAACGATGTCGTCGATGCGGACCGTGGCATTGGGGTCGGTTGCGTTGGTGCCGGTGTTTGCGATTCTCAAGCGATTCAGGGCGTTAGGATGCGCGCCGCCGTCGGTGTTGGGTACGTACCAGCGCTCCCAATCCGAGAGCGTCACTCGCTCGTTCGGGTCGATGCTGCCGTTCGCGACGGCTTGGGCGTAGGCGGCGAGATGCACCACCTTGATCGCCGATGCGAGTACCTGCTCCTGATCGGCTCGGTGTTCGACGGTGCGGCCGCGTCCGTCGTCGATCACGAGGCCGACGGTGTCGGGTGCCTGATCGATCAGTCCGATCCACCCGTCTTCGGCGGTGAGGTCGGTGGAGGTGACGGGTGCGCAGTTCTCCGGTGTCGGGGTGGCGGCCTCGGCGGTGTCCGAGTCGGTGGAGGCACATCCGCTCATCAACAGGACCGTCGCACAGGCTGCCGAAACCAGGGTGAGGCGTCGCATCTCTAGCCCCTTGGTTGTTCATCCGTAATTACGGAAAAACAATAAGGCGGATGACGTGTCTCGGCAACCCCTTCCGTCGACTCCCGGAATGCGGCTCGCCGTAACACCTGTTACGCTTGTTCGTAACAGGTGTTACGGCGAAGCGGAGAGGTGAGGACGAGTGACTCTCGAATCGGACGACCCGCGGCATCGCATTTCGCAGGCAGTGTGGGACACGATCGGGGAGTTGGGAATCGAGGCGACGACGGTGCGCGCGGTCGCGACTCGGGCGGGCTGCACCACCGGTCTGATCATGCACCGCTTCGGCTCCCGGTCGGCGATGTTGGTGCACGCGCGACAGACCCTGTTCGAGCGCACGGCAGCGCGCGCCGACGAGGCCGGAGCCGGCGGCACGCAGTCCGCGGCGGAGCGGCTGTATTCCGTTGTCTGCTCGGTGCTTCCGCTCGACGACGAGCGCATAGTCGAGGCCAAGATTTTCACGGGCTTCGCGGCGGCTGCGATCGCGGATGATGAGCTCCAAAACCCACACGTGACCCACACGCGTCAGTGGCTCACTCGCATAGCCGGTCTCGTTGCCGACCTCGGCACTCACATCACCGATGTCGAGGCTGCAGAGTGCGCTCAGCACATCGCTACCGCGGTGGAAGGCATCGTGGTTCTGGCGGTACTCGATCCCGAGACGTATCCGCCGGCGACGCAGAAACGACTGGCTCAGCGGACGATCGCCAGCGTGGTCGACCGCAGTGCCGCAACCGACCGGTGACCTTGTCCCTACCTTCGACAGAACGGACCCCCATGCCCACTCTCCACCACGCCCCGCTGAAGCGCGTCGACCAGAACACCCTGTACCGCATCATGGCGCTTCGGGTCTCGGTATTCGTGCACGAGCAGAAAATCGTCGACGACATCGAACTCGATGGCGCCGACCTGCTTCCGACGACGGAGTTGTTCTGGATGCAGGACGACGACGGTGAGGTGCTGGCGACCATCCGAGTCCTCGTCGACAACACCGTTCACATCGGCCGCGTCGCGACCGCCGCCAGTGCACGGGGTAAGGGCTACGCCGGAGAACTCGTGAAAGCGGCACAGGCGGCATTTCCCGGGGTCGTCGAACTCTCTGCGCAGGCGCACCTCGAAGAGTGGTACGGCCGCTTCGGATTCGTTCGTGTGGGGGAGAACTACCTGGACGCTGGAATCCCGCACGTGCGGATGGTGACGAGCAGATGACGAACCCCTCCAGTTCTGGCCAATGCCGTTGAGCTGCAATGATATTTCGAGCGGTTCAGAACAACGTGGGTGCGGTGTAGCGGCCGTGTCGTGCTTCATTGAGTCGGGCGCTCCAGCGCTGTACGAGCCACATTTCGACGAGCTCGGGGCTGGTGCCGATGTCGGCGGCCCATGCGGTGATGAGTTCGACGTAGCGGTCGTAGCGGCGACGAGTGAACCCGGTGACGGACGGGTCTTCGAGCCACCCTTCGTGGATGAGGGTCGAGACTCCGTATTGGTCGATCAGCTGCGCCGGACCGCCGTAGACCGATGCCTTCACCGCCCACAGGAACGTGGCCATCAGAGACATTCCCACGCCTGGTGCATCTGGCCAGCCGGACCAGGTCGAGTTCGGATGCTCGGGCACTGCGCGGTTGCGGACACAGCTGTCGAGCACAGCGAGAGTCTTGGCGACCGGGTTCTCGTCGGGACGGCTGAGGTGCGGGTTCATGACGTCCGGAAATCGCCGCATCGCTCTACGGTGCCGGTGACTGCCCTGCCAGGCCGCGCAGAGAAACAGCAGGCCGAGCGAATCGTATTCGCCTACAGCCAGATCGGTGCCGACTCGAAGATCGTTGCGCTGCACGGTGGCATCGCCGTATGCGACGATTTCTCCGTCGAGGTTGCGGCCCCGCAGTCGAAGGTCGTGACCTGCCCGGTCGAGGTGGCCGTTCCACCAATCCAGGTCCACCTCCACGCCGTCGTCGAGGACATGCAGGTCGTAGCTGCGGTGCTGACACCACTGCACACAGGCCGTGGGCGGCGGGAACCCCTCGTCGAGACGTGACATACCGCCATCGAAGCATCGGGTACCGACAGTTCGAAGGCTGCTGTCACTCCGAGCGGGTCCCGGCTGGTTTGTCGTAGTGATCAGTTTGCTGCGGTCCGATCATTGCCAGTAGCGCCAATTTGTCGGCATCAGGGGTGCCGAGGGCAGCGGTGTACAGGATCAGGTGCTGGTCGAGTTCGATGAGCTTCAGCGAATCGCAGTCCACCGTGATCTCGCCAACGGGGGTGTTCCGAAAGGTCTTTCGCAGGGCGGGGGAGACTGCAACGTCGTGTCGTTCCCACAGTCGAGCGAAGTCGGGGCTGCCGTCGCGGAGTTCGGCGACGAGGTCGGACACGGTCTCGTCTGTCGGATATCGGGTGAGTGCGGTGCGGAGTTCGTTGACCGCGCTGTGGCGGAAGTGGACGTCGTCGGAAATGCCGTAGAGCCGCTCGCTCGGCTGCTCGGTGCCGAGGAAAGCTTTGCGGGCAAGGTTGCGATCACGAGGGGTCAGGGTGCCGAAATCTTCCATGAGCGCTGCGGCGAGATCGTTCCAGGCGAGTACCTCGAACGCGGCCGACATGACGATGCCGGCGGTCTGCGGTAACCGTTCCAGGAGCGTGAGAATGCTGGGCCGAACATCGCGCCGGTGCACACCTGATTTCGCGGGCGCGGTGCCCGCCAGCGCGTGCAGATGGTCGGACTCGGTGTCGCCGAGGCACAGGGCAGCCGCGATGCCCGCCAGCACCTCCGCCGACGGGCGTGGTGCGCGGCCTTGTTCGAGGCGCACGTAGTATTCCGTCGAAATATGCGCGAGCACGGCTACTTCTTCACGGCGAAGACCCGGGGTCCGGCGGCGAGGGCCGGACGGTAAACCCACATCCTGCGGTTGAAGCTTTTCGCGGCGGCTGCGGAGAAACGCCCCGAGTTCCTGCTTGTCCATGAGTTCGATTGTGCCCCGAGTGGAGCGTCGGACCCTAGTACCGTTTGTGCCTGTATCCGGTGTCGATGCGCCTTGATGCTTGCATCATGACCATCGAAACAACTTCCAGTGCTGCCGGCCTTCTGGCCGGAAAAATCATGTTCATCACCGGTGCCAGTCGAGGAATCGGTGCCGCTGCGGCTCAACTCTTCTCGGCTGAGGGTGCTGCTGTTGTGCTCGCCGCCCGCAACGTCGACGCGCTCGATCAGCTCGTGACGACAATCCGAACGGCCGGGGGTACCGCCGACGCGGTCTCCATGGACCTTGCTGACTCCGACAGCATCCGTGCCGCCGTCGCCCGTGTCGAGCAGCTGCACGGACGACTCGACGGCGCGTTCAACAACGGCGGCGTCAACCAGCAGCAGATAGGTCCCCTCGACACCACCACCGAAGACGACCTCGACGAGCAGTTCACCGTCAACTTCCGCGCTCACTGGACGGCGATGAATGCCGAAGCCGCCCTTATGCGTCGGAGTGGCGGCGGTGCCATCGTGAACACTTCGAGCATCGGCAGCCGCCGTGCCGTTCCGCCGCTTCCGGCGTACGGGGCGATGAAGCGGGCACTCAACAGCATCACCGAAACAGCAGCGGTCACCTGGGCTCCTGAGGGCATCCGTGTCAACGGTCTGATGCCCGGAGGAACTGCGACAGAAATGATGGACGAATGGGAGGCGAAGACACCCGGTGTCATCGCAGCCAGTAGCGCTGCGTCACCGATGGGTCGCATGGCCGAAGCCCGCGAAGTTGCCGAGGCGGCCGCGTGGCTGCTGAGTGACAGGGCGTCCGCGGTGACCGGGGCGATCGTGCCCGTCGACTGCGGTTCGGGGGCCTGAACACAATCCTCACGTTCGTACCTTTCCGAGACCAACCTTCATAGGCTCGAGCTGACGGTGAATCGGAGATGGTTCATGTCCCTGCGAACTGTCGGCACCATATGGAACTGTGGGGTCTGGTTAGCCATCAGAACGAACAGGGGAGTGCCGGTGCCCGTTGCCGACAATGCTGTCGACAGGCCACTCGTCGACGTGGTGATCGACGCCATCGACGCGGACAACGACCTGTCCGACGAGGCCAAGTACTTCGTTCTCGCCGCCCTGGAAGGGCCGACAGCGCTACAAGAGCTTCTCAACGGCGTCTCGACCCCGCACGTTCCGGAGCCGTCGGGTAGCCACCTCGTCGAAGAGCCGGTCGGTGCATTTCTGACCTCGATCACTGTCGCGGGATTCCGTGGTATCGGGCCGAAGGCAGCGCTGGAGCTACACCCCGCGCCTGGGATCACGATCGTCAGTGGCCGCAACGGATCGGGCAAGTCGAGCTTTGCCGAGGCACTCGAATTCGCGATCACCGGTTCGAGTTACCGCTGGGAGAACAAGGCCAAGCTGTGGGCCGATACTTGGCGCAATCTGCATCAGGGAGACCCGTGTGAGGTGCGGGTGGGGCTCACGATCGAAGGGTCCGAACCGACGGTTGTCGGTGTCGATTGGACCTCCGATGCCGCGCTGAAGGGATGCTCCACCTGGACTCAGGTGGGAAAGCAGAAGCGCAGTAACGGTACCGAGGCACTTGGGTGGAAGTCTGCCGTCGAATTACATCGCCCGATCCTGTCCTACGACGAAATCGGCGGACTGTTCGACGCGACGCCGTCCACCCTGCACGACGCCCTGGCCAAACTCCTCGGACTCGACGAGATCACCGATGCAGAGAAGCGACTGGCAGCGGTACTCAAGGAGATCAAGGGGCCCCGGCAACGAGCAGCGGAGAGCCTGCGCCAGCTCAAGACCTCGTTGTCGGATGCGTCGGACGATCGTGCGAAAACGGCTGCAGACCTGGTCAAGAAACGGGTTGCGGATCTCGACGCGGTGCTGGCGTTCGCCACCGGATCCGACGCACTGGCATCGCCCGCGCTCATCGGTTTGAAGCGGCTCGCAGCGTTGAGCGCCCCGACGCAGCAGCGTGTCGACGAGGTGGTGGCGGAGCTTCGGGCAGCTTCGGCCGATACGGCGGATTCGGCTAATGAGGCACTGTCGGTGGTGGAGCAACGCAACGATCTGCTCGATGCGACACTGCGACTGCACAGTGAGACGGGCACTATCGAATGCCCGGTCTGCGCAACGGGGACGCTCGACGATGCGTGGGCCGAGCACTCGCGGGCGCAGCTTGCCGAGCAGAGCCAGAAACTGGCAGCCTACAAGCACAGTCGCCGCCGACTCGACCAAGCGCAACGCGCCGCAGTCGAACTGGGGAACGGAATTGCCGACGCCACCGCGGTGGAGGGCGTCGACCTGCCTTCCCTGTCCGAGTATCGAAAGTCCGTCGCCGTGGCGCGAGAGCAACCGTCGAGTTCTTCCGGTGTGGCGGATCACTTCGCTACGACGATCCCCGCGGTTATCGAGTCTGCTGAGGCGCTGCGCACAGAGGCCAAGGAAGCGGCGGCTCAGCGTGAGGACACGTGGGCACCGATTGCTGGACGTCTGGCCGCGTGGGCCACCCTCGAATCCGCAGCGCGAGAGGCGGATGAGGCCGTCAAGAACGTCGACACGGCCAGGAAGTGGATTGCCTCGCACGCCAAGCAATTGAGGGATCAGCGGCTTGCTCCGATTGCCGAGCAGGCGCGCGACATTTGGGCGGAGTTGCGGCAGGAAAGCAATGTCGACATCGGTGCCATCAACTTGGTGGGTCATAACACCAGCAGACGAGTGGTGATGACCGGCTCGGTCGACGGCGTGGAGTCCGAGGCACTGTCGGTCATGAGTCAGGGCGAGTTGCATGCGTTGGCATTGGCACTGTTCATACCGAGAGCGACTACGCCGAACAGTCCGTTTCGATTCATCGTGCTGGACGACCCGATCCAGGCAATGGATCCAGCGAAGATCGACGGCTTCATCAAGGTGCTGTCGACGCTCGCGAAGACCAGGCAGGTCATCGTGTTCTCGCACGACGACCGATTGGCCACTGCGATCAGGCAACTCGAAGTCGACGCTCGACTCGTCGAGGTGATGCGCGAACCAGGTTCCAACATCAGTGTTTCCGAGACACAGAATCAAGCGACCCGCTATTTCAACGATGTGCGGGCATTGGTCCTGGACGAGAACGTGCCTGACGACGTCAAGCGTCGGGTCGCACCCGGCTTGTTCCGTTTGGCTCTGGAATCGGCTGCGCAGCAGGTGTTCTACGCAAAGCAACACCGGGCGGGGGAGTCTCGGCTGGCGACTGAAGAGCGGTGGTCGGCAGTGCTCAAGACGCGCAACAAGATTGCCCTCGCCGTGCACCAGGATCCCGAACGCGACCTGTCGCAGTGGCTCGGCTTCCGCACCGAACGCTTCCCGACGCTTCATATCGCGAATGCCGGCAGCCACAACAGTGCCGATCGGCCGATCACCTGGGAAGTGGTGAACGACCTGAAGAAGATGGTCGACGGGATCCTCGCCGAATGACTACGACCACGTCACCGGCAGTAGCGCTGAGAAATGCCGAACTGCTGCTCGGCGGAAGTCATGGTGCTGCAGGCGGTTCGGCGCGTCTGGCTGCGTTCCTCGCTCGCCAGGCGCTGGAGGAATTGGTCATCGAGCGTTGCGTGGCGTTGGGCGTCGACATCGAGCGACCGAGTATGCGATCTAGGTTGGTGATCTTGCGGTCGTTGGATACCACGGAACGCGCGGACGCCGCGTCGGTCGCGTGGAACAGGCTGAGCAACGCCTGCCACCACCATGCGTATGAGTTGGCACCGACGGTTGCTGAAGTCAGGCACCTCTGTGGAGTCGTAGCCGTGTTGTTGGAGGGTAAATGACAACCGAACCGATGGGCGGTGGTGTGGCGGCGTTCATCGACCCCACCACCGACATGCTGCGAGAGCAGTGGATGTCCGTTCTTGCACGAAAGGTCGTTCCGCAAGGCGTCCGGCAAGTGCACTTCGTTCCCTGCGAGGTGGTTCTGTGCCATTGCGCATCGCTGTTGATGGATCACCGCAGGTACGGGAGCTCGACGGCGCACAAGGCTGAATTCCCGGTTCAGCCTCTGGCGCGACTGTTCAAGCGTCCCCCGTCTTCAATCTTGGCCAAGATGGCGAATCTCGACGGCACCCGTAGCAACGGTGGCAAGCATGAGCTGGAAGTCGCTGCGCGACTGGGGGACGTGGAGCTGTTGCAGGGGGTCTATCTGCGGATCCTCGACGTCGCGCGCAGTCTCGGGATCGATCGCGAGGAGCTTCCCGATTTCCTGGGTCTGGAAGACGGCGAACGCTTCGAGCTCGAAGGCCAGTATGAGCTGGATTCGAGCGACGTCGAAACCTCGCTCGTAGATGCCCTCGAGACGTGGTCGCGCAAGCGGGCCGACATCCCCATTCTGACGACCGAGAGGATGCTGACGTCAGCGGTACGCGTAGGGCAGCATCGGTTTGCGCAATCGGTGTTGCGAAATCATCAGCACCGGTGCGTGTTCTGCGGAATGAGCGGGGTGATCGGCGGTAAGCGGCGACCGCGGATGATGGCTGCAAGCCACATCAAACCCTGGCGGGACAGCAACAACAAGGAGCGCCTGGACCCGCGAAATGGTCTGACGGCGTGTCCCACTCATGATGTTGCATTCGATACTGGGCTCATCACGGTGAATGACGATCTCAGCATCAGCTACGCGCCCAGTGTTGAGGACGACGTGTCGGCTGCCGCCCCGCTTAGATACGCACTGGGAAAGCCGCCGTTAGGGGATCGAATTTTTCTGGGTCCGGAGTCTGTAGCGCCCGAAGTGTCGTACCTCAACTGGCATCGCAGCCAGATCTATGTGTCGATATAACGACACAGCGCACGTACCAGTGACAACCTCACATTGGAACCTATCCTCAGGCTAGGGCTATTCGCGGTACGGCGACTGGCATGAGATCGTTCAATTCCATGAACTGCACTAGGTTCTGCGTCATGTCTCGCTCCGCGATCATGGCTGCTACCGAAGGTGCCTTGGCATCGCTCAACGCCTCAACTGTGTTGATCTGAGCGGACAGCTCCGACACAGCACCAGATGCTTTCAGCCAAAGCTCGTCGTCGAAAGCATGGCCGAGAACTTTCTGGGCGTAGGCAACGGCTACAGCGAGCAAGAGTTCCGCCGAGCTCAAGCGATGCTGACCTCGACGTCCGGAAACGGTTGCCGCTGTTGTAATGGCTGCACCCGATCCAGCGATTCCGCCGATGGTCGCAAGACCGCCCGCCATGCCTCCGGGTCCCAACGCCGCTAGTCCACCCGTCATTGCTGCTGCGCCCGCAGCTCCAGCCGGTGCAAGAGCGATAAGACTGATAGGGGCAATTGCAATTACTGCGACTCCTGCGCCCGCGATTGCCCATCGCTGCCAATTTGCCTCGGGTTTGCCGAGTTTCGCCATTTTGTTGTTAAAAGTTCGTATCGCACCAGCCAAAGTATTTCCGAATTCCGGGGTACGGCCGACTTGCTTGACGAACTCTGGAAGTGCTTTGAAACTACTGTCTGCGATATCGATCTCGAAGGGTGCGGTGAGGTCGCTGAGCGCGAGGATGGTGAGCTGTTCGATCATTTTTGGCACACTCCAGTACTTCGGTACCTTTGGTGTTTCTCCTTCGGCCAACAAGTGCAGCTCGCGGGGGAGGGGCACTCCCTTGCTGTCTGCCTCCCATATCTGGGTCACTAGGTCAAGTCGCTTGATCCGGATTGCTTCGATGAAACGAGCCTTCACCTTCGAATCGGTGATCGCGTCGGATACCGCGTACCGAAAATGCAGTTCCAATATTAAGGCGGCCGTATCGTCGGTCAGCTTCGTTGTCACCCTCGTCGTGCGTCGAGGAGTGAGAGCAGACTGGTGGAATGCGCTTCCGACGGCTCTGGCTACGGAAGGTTGCGATAGGTATGCAGCCGAGCTGTGACCGACGAGGCCGATGCCGACCCGAATGTCCTGCACATCGGCGAACACCGACGCAAGCCCGCGGGCTCGTGTCACCGGGTCTCGTCCGCTGAAGAAGTTCAACCACGAGTTGGTTTGCGCGTAGGGGAAGTTGCCGATTAGTTCGCGCCGAGACACGGCAAATAATTTGGTCTGTGCGGGGCTTCCTATAGTGATTACGCGACGGACCGATAGGTCAACCGGCAATCGAGACAAGAGATCGACGGTGACGACGCTACCCAGGCTGTGGCCCACGATCACGATCTCGCCCTGTAGTGGCACCGATTCCAGCACCCGTGTCAAGACAGCCCCACGAAGACCTTTGCGGTGCACGTAGGCCCTGATCTGGCTGATCTCGTCAGCGAACCACTTGTCGGGCATCGCTTTCGCAAATGCGCCCAACATCGAATCCGACGGATCGAAGTCGGGTAGCGGGAATCCAAGGCTCTCGACCCTCGGGTCGACGCCAACCACTCGGGCGGCTTCGATTTGACGGTTGATGAACTGAGCACGCTCCGCAGACTGGTCGGACTTCTCGGTACTTACCGTTGGCCTTGGAATGCTTGCCTCGGCGTCCAAAGAGGAGAGGAGGTCGCTGTAGTGAGGTGCGATCACGTCCTTCGGGTCGATCACCGGCAGGTTCTCGTCACACAAGCTTTCGTTGAGCGCGTCGAGCCACGCCCGGCTCGTGTCGCCGTCGCCGACACCGTGCAAGTAGATCAACTTCATTGATGGACTGCCCTTCGAGCGGAGCGGATTGAGTCTGTTTCGAGCGAAAGGTTAATACCGGCTGTTCGGCTTGTGCCGGGCAGCCCAGGGGTCTACGCCGGACGTAAGGCGGAAACATAGTTACCGTGCTCAGTCCGTCGATGTGGACTACGGCTCCGGCCGGGTCAACCGGGCGCTCGTCGCGTCACACTGGCGGTAGGTCGACCCGGTAGACCATGCTCTCTGCGATGTCGACTACGTCTTCGGGGTAGTAGATCGACACTGTCGGACTGCTCAGAGCTTTTGTAACCACCGCAAGCTCCCAGTTGGGGTCTTCTCTGGCGGAACGCAATTCGTTCCGCGTCAGGAGAATTGACGGCTTGGCACCCGCGACGCCCTTGACCTCGACCCTGTACAACGTGCCGTCCGGTGCCACACATGAAAGATCCCATCCCAGCTTTTGGTAACCTACATCGGTTACCTCGCAATGGAATTGATCGCGATAGTAGTCAGTCACGGCATCGACTGCGGCATTCTCGATAAGCTTGTTCGTGACAGGATCGCCGAAGCCCGCTCCGCGCTCACTCACGGTGATCGCCTGGCCGGCCGGTTCACCGAGTTCGGGCCACGGCGGCAGCAGATCTTGGATGGCTGCGAGCTGAGACTGATTTACCCACGATGGGTTGCTCGCGAACGGCTGGCGAAGCACTTCGAGGTTATCGAGAACCTTGATCTGTTTCAACTCTGCGCTTGTCAGAGGCGCATCGAGCAAGTGCAGATCGGTAGGGGCGAACGAGTGAGCGTCGATCCGTTTGTCGTCGTCCACCCAATAGCCTTCGGATGGGTGGGCCACAAAATCGGGAGTGCCAGTCGTCCACCCGTAGCCCCAGATTCCCCGCGGCATAGCGCCGTCTTCGGCGCCGCTCACCCAGAAAATTACCCGCTGCCCGTGCTGAATCAGCTCGGATCGGTAGTTGTTCGCAACGGACCAACTATCGATAAGGGTATGACCGTCAGCCATGAATGACTTCAGGTCCCATGTTTTCGGATTGCACTTGAAGACCCAGGCGCCCAGATTGGACAAAGTTACGGAATCACTCTGCATCGCAGGTATTTCCGATAGCCCGATGACATCCCAACGACCACGCCAGTCGATCACCTGGGCATCGGTGATCCTGTGATGCGTGTCGGTATCGGCGTTGCGCGATGGGTCCCGTGAGAGCCACACATCCACGTCGCCGGCGATGGTTTGTCGCATCCAGTCGTGTTCGACGATGCTGATGTTCGACGCGTCGAGTCGCACGTCAACGAACGCCCAGGCGTCGATGCGTCTGTGTGGTGGGCGAACAAGTCGTGACTTCTTGGTGTCTTGCCAGTCTCCCGACTTCTTCGTCTTGAGTCTGACTCGGTGTACACGGGCATCTCGACCCCGCACCTCGACGACTGCTTCAAGGCCCGGCATCCGCTGCGTGGTTCCGCCGCGCCGACGTACTTCTGCCTCGAACAATGCGAACCCGTCCTCGGTCGTAGCCACTACATGCCTCCGGCTGTCGATTTATCCTGTTCACGAATGGGTTTGGCCCAGTGCAGCTGCCCGAAGGTCGTCGCACTGTCAGTCACCGAGATCTCAGACCTGCTGCTGACGGCCGGCGACGTACTCGTCTCGAAGATCCTTCAACTTCCGGCCGTCCGGAAGAAGCCAGAAATACCACCCATTGGTGGCACCTTTCCTGAGGTGATGGCCTGCACCCGACGGCGTGGTGAACCGTTGTCCGTCCAAAGACAGGCTGGAATCTTCGTTGACTATGGCGCGCAGGTCTTTCCAGGTCCCCGAGCGTGCGTGAAGCTCAGTGCCTGGCTCGAGGAGCCCAGCAGAAACAAGTTGCGTGAGAGTGACCGATGCTGCTTGCTCTGCTGGCTTGTCCTTGACCTCCCCGATATGGCCTTCAGGAACCGGCCACGTCGCGAGCAAAGATTGGATGAGTGCATTGGTTCGCTCGTTGATCTCCTTCTCTGACCAGCCGTCGGCGGCGATGTTCTTCCGTCGATTCATCAAGAAGGTGTCGTGAGTGTCCAAACTCGCGCGTTTGCCGTTTTCGCCCAACCACGGACCGTTGGACACTTTCCCGTTGAGAGCCTGCGTCAGCAATGTGAGGTTGCCGAGCCGATGGATGTGTTCTCTCCGCTGGTCTTGCCCCTGTGGGGTCTTCGCTGGCCAGTGGGCCTCCCACTTCTGAGGCATCAAGTGTTCGATGGGATAGCCAATTCGCGGAACTCGGGAGTTACTCATCGGCTTCGCAGTTGTGAAGCCGCGTAAGTGATCTTCGACCGCTTCGAGGAACACACGGAGCCGGCCTCGTTTGAACCGACGGTAGACAGCTTGCGTCCTGACGTCCTCAAGTACTTGCTTGTCGCCGGGCCAGTACGTACCGGCCGCGTTCAGACGGGTGAGGTAGAGCTGGACTGCGTTGATCAGATTCTCGGGCGGTGTCTGGCGGTTGCTCTTGATGAGGTCCGCCACCACCCGCCCGAGATCGCTCGTCCCCAATCGGGTGAGGACTCGCCGCATCACCCAGCTTTCGCAAGCGTTGACAACTCCGTCGATTGTCGCCTGGTCGTAATTCGAGTCCGGCTCGTGGAGCCAGATGAGTACCGGTTTGAGCAGTTCGAGCTCGCTCGCATGCAGTCGGTAGACGTTGAGTTCCACCGCGGTCAATGGTGCGTGAGGCTCAGCGGCGCGCTCGGTCCAACTCCTGTACTGATCGGCCTGCACCTTGATGATCGGCAGAAGCGTTGTCATCGACTGTGTCGCTTCGTGTTCGGCAAAGTGCTTGAACCGTGTGAACGTATGGCGGGGGCTGATCTCCTCACCCACGCGTGCCACCAGCCACTGATTGAGGAACAGCGAACTCCGAGAGACGAGGTACCGACCGACGCTGACCTCGCGCTCCCAGAATGTGGAGTCGAACGGCCAGTCGTCCTTGTAAGACTTCGCAGTGTCAGTGCCCTCCGAATCCAGTCTCTGAAATACAAAGTTCTTGATCAGATCGGCCGCGGTCAACGGTGTGCCACGGGCATTGAGCGTCTCGAAGATCTCCTGCGAGTTCTCGTCGGCTTGAAGGTCGATGACAACTAGCTGCAGCCCTCTTGTCAACACTCCCGTCAGTGCCTCCGCACGGGAATGCGCGGACGAGTCGGTCACCGGTCCTAGCCATTCCTCCACGGCGGCGCTGAAGTATTGATGCCCTTGCGAAAGCAGACTCTGTGCGTGCGTGAGTCCCGCGTAGTCGATTGGCGGGTCGGCCTGCATGACCTCGTCGAAGGCCATCCGGTCCCGGTTGGTATGTCGGAGCTTGAGGCGATCTTCTTCCTGGTCGACATAGTGGGCGGGGTTGTGGGTCAACTCCTCCAGTCGTCTGGCCAGATTGTCTTCGGCTCGTGCCTCGAGTACGGACGCAGTTGCGTCCATGACGAGCTGCAGTGTGGTGAGGCGCTGTTGGCCGTCGATGATCAGGCGCGGCTGAAATGTGCCCGTCTGATTTTCCTGCGCTTGCAGAACAACAGCTCCGAAGAAGTGGGTGGCGCTACTCGACGGGTCTTTCAAGCGGAGCTCGGACAACCTGCGAATGTCGTCCCACAGGGGTGCCCACTGGTTTTCGAGACTCCACACGTAGGGCCGTTGGAACAACGGAATGACCAGGTGCTGAGGGAGATTGAAAATATCCAGGGGGGAACGGACTTCGGTCTTCACACGACTCCTCGGTTGCCTGCTCGGTGAGTCACACGGTACATACCACCCACGACATCCACGCTGGTTTACGCGGGACCACGGCGTGATCTCCGACCTGCCCCCGCGACGGCTCAGCACCAAGCCCACGTCACCAACCGACCGCCCGTCACGTTTGTCCGACTCTGCCGCTAGATTGTCGGAACAACGTTCGAGTGAGGAGTGCGGTGACCGTTCACAGCGATGAGGTCGGCGGGCGAGTCCGTCGGTTGCTCGAGTTCTTGCGCGAGACGGTCTCGGCTCAGTCCAAACCGGTTCGCGCCTACGGGCCGACGACTCGGCTCGAGTGGTTGTATCGGCGGGACCGCGATGTCCAGGTCGATGCCAACGCAACGGCAGGCGACACAGTCGTCAGAGTTGTCCGCGTCAGTGTCGAACCTCCCCCGCAACTGCCCGAGCAGCTCGTCGATGCGGTGCAAGGTCCGATCGACCGTGCCGCCCAACCGCCGACACTCGCGCGCGGAGCCGTTGCAGCCGAGTCCGAGCTGTTTCGATCGTGGCTCAACGAATGGCAGGTGTGGGCGGCCGACGACGCGACGAAACGTCCGCTGGCCGAGCTGTACTTGTCGGTCGATCGAATGCGAGAAGAGTCGCACACACAGCCGGAGACGGTCGAAGTCGTTCTGGCATCAGGACTCCTGTCGGCGACAGTGTCCGGAGTGTCCATCGATTCCCACCTAGTGACGCAACCTGTGGAGGTCATCAGAGACGAGGACACCGGGGATCTGCTGGTGAAGTTGACGGCTGGAAGCAGCCCTCGGCTCGAAGACCGGCAACTGTTGCTCGGGCTCAATGGACTCCGCACGGCGTCAGCAGCATCCCTTGCACAGAAACTGGGCGACGTCGCGGGCTCGCCGATCGCAAGTTCTGCATCCGCAATTCTGAAGGAGTGGTCGAATTCGGCCATCTCCAGCATCACGTACATCGCCGATCGGCATCTTCCGCCTGCTGCGCGACGCGGGACGGTTCGAGAGTCACCTGCGTTGCTGCTTCGTCGTCGAACCGGCTTTGCGCTCGTCTCCTACTACGACGCCATGATTGCTGCGTTGAACGACGGTGCCGATGTCCCGTTAGGACTTCAACAGCTCGTCGAAAGCATCGAGTCGACAGACCGGCTCGACTGGTTGGCGCGTCCCACCTCAGAGCCGACGCCCGAGATCCTGTTTCCACTTGCCGCTAACCGTGCGCAGTCCAGCATCATGGAAAAGCTCTCACACGACACAGGTGTGGTTGTCGAAGGGCCGCCTGGAACGGGAAAGACCCACACCATCGCAAACCTGATGTCTGCGTTGCTGGCTCAGGGGCAGCGAGTTCTCGTTACCAGTGAGAAGTCGCAGGCATTGCGAGTGCTACGAGACAAGTTGCCGGCGGAACTGCAAGATCTGTGTGTGTCGATCACCGACCTTGCGAAGGGCGGGTCGGAGGAACTCGACCACAGTGTCTCGGTTATTGCCGGCCGTCTTGCGGATTTCGAGATCGCGCAGGCGGACCGGCACATAGAGCGAATCGCCGGGGACCGTTACCGAGCGATCAACAAGAAGTACACCCTGGAAGAAGCGCTGACGTCGACGAGGTCCGACGAGTCCGAGGTCCAGAATTTCGGCTCGCACTACGACGGAACGATGTCGGGAGTGGCCTTGCAGCTTGCTGCGTCGGCCGCAGAGCTGTCCTGGGTGCCGGGTCCGCTCTATAAGGAGTCGCCGCCAATCACCTCGGCACAATTTGCTGAACTCGCGGGTCTGCTGGTCGAGAGCGAGCTTCATGCGGCGGATCGCCGCGAACAGTCTCTTCCGGACCTGTCAACGGTGCTACCGAGCAAGACCGTGGTCACTCGACTGTGCGACGGTGCAAGCAGTCGGGCTTCGGTATCTGCACTGGCTGATCTCCCGACGGCGGAGCTGCGCCGACTCGCAGCACTGTCTCGTCAGGTTCTTGCGCGCGGCACGCAGCTGGATGGGGACCTCCGCGCCGTCCTGGACGGTGTGTTGTCCGGTTCGCTCGGTTACCTGTGGACGAGGGCAATCGGGGCGTCAGCCCTGCTCGACGACGCGAAATCTGCCGACGCATTGGTCGGTACAGCGAATGTGGTCGTCGACAGAGCCGATCTCGTTGCTCTGGAGACGTACGACGCCGCCGCGCGTCTCTACACAGAAGGACGGTTCGACACCCTTCGGTGGTTGCGGATGCCGAAGGAGCAGACCGCGGTCGACGAACTGGCCGTAACGGCCACAGTCGATGGCGTTCCGGCGCAAGGAGGCCATGCGTACCGCCTTGTTGCAGAACATATTCGTGCGCTTCGTTCGGTAGACGAGGCCGCATCGTTATTGGCGGACATCGGTATTCGCCTTCCGGGCCGAGAGAGTCGCGCGGCGCGTATCAACGAGGTGGACGGTGCAGTTCGCAACGTGGTATTGGTGCAGGACGTCGTCGAGCGTATTGCAACAATCTCGGATGAGCTCGAAGACCAGGTGGCACTACGAACGCTCGACGGCGTGGAAGGACTGTTGTCGGATATCGAGAAGGCGCTGGCGGGCGCGAATGCACGCGACGCGCTGGAGCGGCTTGTGATCGTCGCCGATGGTTTCGACGCTGCCACCGGCGGGGCGAACAGCACAGAAGCGCTCGCACTCTCGGATGCGCTCCGCACCGCCGACCGCGAGGCATTCGACGCTGCGGTCCGTGGATACGCACGCGCGAGTGTCGAACAGCAGCAACAGTTGTCGATGGACATATTGCTGCGGGATCTCGATGCAGCAGCACCGACACTTGGTCATCTGGTCACGAGCGACCGCGTCACCGACTGGGTGGCTGTTGCCGGCGATTTCGAGGACTCATGGGCGTGGAGGTGGGCGAACCAGCACGTCGAGCAGCGTCTCGTCCGTCCCGAGGCTTCGAACTTGGACGATCTGTACGACGATGTAGATGGAGAGATCTCCCAGCTCACAGCGACACTGGCGGCCGAGAAAGCATGGCGAGAGTGTCTGCAGCGCATGACGTCACGGCAGATGCAGGCGCTCCGCACATACCAGGAGAGCATCAGCAATATCGGTGTTGGCAGTACCAAAATCGCACAGCGTTACCGAGCCGCCGCGCGGGCAGCAATGCAGGAAGCGCAGAGCGCTGTGCCGGCGTGGATCATGCCGATCGGGCAGGTTCTGTCTTCGATTCCCGCGCAGCAGAACGTCTTCGACGTCGTGATTGTCGATGAAGCGAGTCAGGCCGACGTCAGCAGTCTGTTTCTGATGTGGCTCGCACCGCGGGTGATCGTGGTGGGCGACGACAAGCAGTGCGCACCGGATCGAATACAGCAGGTCTCCGACGACACTGTTTTCGAGCGTCTGGACTCTCACCTCGGAGATCTACCGATGCACGTCCGGAACAATTTCAGCCCTCGCTCGAGCCTGTTCTCGCTTTTCCGGAGCCGGTACAACCAGCGTGTACGGCTACGTGAGCACTTCCGGTCCATGCCGGAGATCATCGAATGGTCGTCGCAGCAGTTCTATCGAGACACTCCGCTGATTCCTGTTCGACAGTTCGGAGCGGAACGCCTGCAACCGCTCGTGTCGACCTACGTCGAGGGCGCTGAAACGACGGGGTCGAGTGCGACCTTGGTCAACGAGATCGAAGCACGTGGCCTCGTCGAGAGACTGTGCGGGTGCATCTCCGATCCTGACTACGACGGTATGACTTTCGGAGTCGTCGTCTTGCAGAGCCGCGCGCAGGTCGAGTTGATCCGCTCGCTGATCTCGGAGCGTATCCCGGCCGAGCAGCGGGACAATCTGCGTTTACGCGTGGGAACGGCACCCGAATTCCAGGGTGATGAGCGGGACGTTGTGTTCGTGTCGATGGTCGTCGGCGCGGGATCGTCGAGCAATGCGCTCACCAGCGAATCCTGGCAGCGCCGTTTCAATGTTGCGGCAACTCGTGCACGAGACCAGGTGTGGCTGTTCCATTCTGTCCGGGCAGAGGACCTCTCGCCGATGGACCTGCGGGCATCGCTGCTCACCTATGTGGAAGCTGCCCCCACTGTCCCGGTTCCGGAGATGCCGCAGGTTGTCGACGAGAAAGCCCTCCACAGCGATTTCCTATCGATGACGGCGCAAAGGGTGTTCGTCGCCCTGCGTGATCGCGGATACCACGTCAATCCTGCGATCGAGATCAACGAACTCGTCCTGGATCTGGTGGTCACCGGTGTCGCATCGAAGGTCGCGATCGAATGCGACGACGACCGTATGCGTTCGAGAGACGTTGTTGTCGAACGCCTCCGCCGAGAAATGGATTTGAAGCGGTGTGGGTGGACGTTCGGAAGAGTGCGTGCGTCCCAGGTCGTCGTCGACGTGGAGATGGCACTCGCCCCGATCATCGAGATTCTGGACGCGGTCGGAATTCTTCCCGGCGAAGTAGAGATTGCTGACGCTAATCGGGATGCGAATTGGAAACCGGTTGTACTGAGTGCGAATTCCAGCGAGGACGCCCTTCCTGACGAGAAGCCGGTGACTCCTGCTCCTGTTGTGGATACCGTGGTCGCGCCGTTGCCCACCATAATCGAGGAAAAATATCCAGTCCGATCGACTTCCGTTCAGGTCGTCGAGCTCGAGCCGGGAGAGACACGACCGCCGAAGTTCGACGGTTCGCGCGAGATTCGGGTCGACTCTCGATACTCGACCCCACGACGGAGCACCCCGGTCAAGCGCGAGCCTGTCAGGACGCGTCCTTCGCCAGCAGTCATGCCGAAACGGGCACCGTCGAAAAAGCCCGTCGTTTCGACAGCACCTGCTGCCGCGGCTACAGCGGGGGTCGGTATCGAAACGCTCCCTGCCGCGGTGCAAGCGGCATTGGCATCGCTACCCGCGGCTTCCCGTTCGACGGGGCGCGTCATCGCAGTGGCTGCAGCGCGTCGTGATGCGCCACTGACGTTGCGGCGTTGCTCGTTGATCACAGGCATGAACCCGATCGCTGCTCAGCAACTGCTCGCAGACTTGGAACTGACAAAGAAGCTCGTGCGCAGACAGCGGCCCAACGGCGTTGCCGAATGGGTACGACCCGAGGACGCGGCATCATGACGGAACTGAGGGCTTGGCAGAAGGAAGCATTCGAGGCCTGGCGAGGGGCTGGCAATCGCGCCATCGTCGAAGCAGTCACAGGCACTGGTAAAACACGGGTCGGTGTGGCTGCGATCGTGTCGGCGCGGAGCCTGAACCAACAGGTCCTCGTTGTGGTGCCGACCATCGACCTCCTCGAACAGTGGCACACGGAGGTCAAACAGCAACTTCCCTCGGTATCGGTCGGTAGGCGGGGGAATGGCCATCGGGATGACTTCCGGCACAGCAGCGTTCTGATCACCACAATTCAGTCGGCGATCATGAAGGGTGCACCTCAGCCGCGTCCCGGTGCCTTGATGATCGCGGACGAAGTCCACCGCTATGGCACCGATGGGTTCGCGCGGGTCTTCACCGATAGGTTCGATCATCGTCTCGGATTGACGGCCACGCTGGAGCGCCAGGACGAAGGTGTGGACACGCACATCCTCCCGTATTTCCGGACGAAGATCGCAGGATGCGACTTTGCCCGTGGGCGGAGAGACAACGTCCTTGCTCCGGTCCGCGTGATGACGGTTGCCATCGACTTCACACCAGACGAACGTGCCAAGTTCGAGGAACACGATGCGATCGCAAGAGATTCGCGCAAGAATCTGATCAACAAATACGACTGTGTCGCATCGCCTTTCGGTGAGTTCATGAAGACCGTGACGAAGCTCGCCGAACAAAGAGATCTCCCAGAAGGACGACTCGCCAGCCGGTACTTGTCGGCATTCAGCAAGCGGCGGTCGTTGCTGGCGGACTGCCAGGGCAAGATCGATGCGCTCGGCACGTTGGCATCGGCGTTGGCGAAGTCGGACCGGTCGATCGTGTTCTCCGAGACGAAGGCTTCGGCTGAGGCCGGCTCGGCAATATTGTGTGAGCGTGGCGTGCAGTCCAGTGCTTACTCCAGCGGACTGGACCGACTGGCCAGAACCCGCGTTTTGCAGCAGTTCCGTAGCGGAGCACTGACAAACCTCGTCGCACCGAGGGTGCTGGACGAGGGAATCGACGTTCCTGCCGTCGATGTCGGCGTCATCATCGCCAGCAGCAGTTCCCGTCGGCAGATGATTCAGCGCATGGGTCGGGTACTGCGGCTCAAGCCCGGAGACCGGGCAGCGGCATTCGTGATCATGTACGTCCCGGGGACCATGGAAGACCCGGCGCTCGGCGCGCACGAGGCGTTCTTGGAGCAACTCCTCGAGATTGCTGAGGAGCAGGTTGATGTCCCCATCGCGCAAGCGCCGACGCTACTCACGGGATGGCTGACGCGACCCGTCGAACCCAAACCGGAACCGGTCCGGGTCCCCTCCAAGCCTCCGACGTTCATCGAGCCTGGTGCCAGTGGTGAACTGTCCCGGTCCCAAGGGAGGGATCATGATGCCGCTGTCTCACCTACCACTGTGCCGAGCCCGACCGCAGTGCAAGCGGATTCAATCTCAGATTTGAGCGGTGCTTCCGGCAATCTCGATTTGATGTTGCGATATGCCGCGACGTTGACAGCAAAGGAGGCTCGGATTCTCGTCGATGTCTTCGGTTTGGGCGGGCAACAGCGTCGATCGGTGATGACAGTGGCGAGATCAGAAGGCATTCCGATCGAAAACGTGGCCAAAATACGAGAAAAAGGGATCGACGCTATACGTAGGTTCGAGTCGCTAGAGGGCAACAGTGCAATGCCTTCTGCGGCGCCGGTCGCTCAGTCTCAGTCGCAAGCAATGTAAAGCCGCACAATAAGTAGGCAAAAGGAAGACACGACAAAGTTCAGCTTAGTGCAGACGAATACCGAGTGTTCTTGGTCATCCCGGATGATGGACATCAGTATGAAACGTGACCGTGGCAGGCGATGCGTGCATCCAGAATTGGGTAGCGGCGGTTGGCGTTGTCCAGGTCTCCGCTGACCTAACCGACCGAATGCGGGTTTCGTCCATAGTTCCGGCGTGTTGCGATCGCACCCCGACAGGGTTCTCGAACTATCGCGGCGCTCCCCGCCGACATCAATTCGACGGCTCGTCGCCCTGCCAGTCCTTGACCACCCGATCAATATGTTCCTCGAGCCCGGATAACTTCTCGGTTTCTCCCCAAGTGCTCATAAAGTCTGGATCATTACTCTTCGGCGGGTCATCGACATCACGGACGCGGACCGAGACTGGCACACCGGTGCTGACACCGGTCACAAGGGCATGCTGTTGCGCGAGGCTAGGCAGCTGGTCGAGTAGCGCGCGGGAACTCAGGGCGGTCGCATGCCGCAGCAAGCTCTGGTCCGCTTCGTGAGTGAGCCTGTGCGCGATAACGGTTCCACACTGGGCGACGACAGTCTCGCTCAGTTCACTCGGTCGCTGGCTTGCCAGGAGCAGTGACAGCCCAAACTTTCTGCCCTCCTTAGCTATTCGCTCGAAGACCGCTGCCGAGCGACTGCCGGACCCGTCGAGGTCGCGCCGGGAAGGGATAAATCGGTGGGCCTCTTCCAGCACCAGCAATAGTGGATGCTCAGCTCGGGGCTGGCTTCGCACCGCGAAGTCGAACAGGATCCGGCCGAGAAGAGCGGTGACGTTTTCAAGCACGTCGTCGGCGACCAGGCTCAGGTCGAATATCGTGACTGACGGCCCCGAGCCATGGGTGACTGCCTGGGCGCGGTAGGCGTCCGTCGCCGGCCAGTCGGAGTCGGATTTCCCTCCGGTCGGATCGACGCCCATTAGGGCCTTGAGGTAGTTGCCGAGCGGGTCGGCATGTTTCTCGACGCGCGTGATGAAGTCGTAGCGCCCATCAGCCAGAAGGCGGCTCAGTCGCATCTGCAGCGTTGCCACGTAGCCCGCGATCTTGTTGTCGACCGCCTGTTCCAATTGGATGCGATTAGGGAGGAATAGGTCGCAGAGATCCTGAAGGGAGTAATACACGGGCGCATCGAAATCCGGTGCTGCCTGGGCACTTCCCATGCCCAAGATGCCGAACGCTTCCCGGATGTGACCCCTCATTCGAAAGAACATGCGCGCAAGGACATCCCGTTGGGGTGCCGTCAATGGTGTCCACTGGACATTTTGAACGTCGGCCAGCGGGATTCCCGTGTCGAGGATGTGCTTGATCTGGGCCCACAGGGCAGAGCACGCACTCGTCTGGCTCGCTACGTCGTGAACTAGGGTCTGCATCCCTGCAAGTTGTGCAAAGGTCGTATCTGAGCCCGATCTGGTGTTTGAGAACGCTCCCTCGGTGATCACCATTGAACTCAAGACATTCTGTAGGCGGAGCAGCTCCAAATTGGTCGCTGTGCCAGCGACACGTGCGTCTGCAATCGAGCGCTGAAGAACGGGTGCTTGAACGCCTTCGCTTGCCTTGAACATCGTCAGATGCTCTTCGTTGTTCAAGAACCAATGCGGAAGGAAGAGGCCACTCGAAGGTCCTGGACGAGGACCGAGGATCAAGGGCCGCGTCTTCTTGCCTCGGGCGCTCGACGTGGAAAACGATTGAGCGTACTCACCGTTGATATCAAAGATGACGATGTGCCCGTTAGGTATCGCGTGATCGAGAAGGCCATCAATGATGGCTGTTACGGTGCATGACTTGCCGGAACCGGTTGAACCGACAACCGCACAGTGATGCCCTAGCAGTAGATTCGCATCCAGGTAGACCGACTGTTCGCTGGCCACAGCTGATGTTCCGATCCGAAGCGCAAGGCCCCCTCTGGGATGGAAGATATCCTTGACTTCGTGGGGAGTCGCCGCCTGTACGGGCGCGTGTAGCGGTGGGTAACCGGTTAGCCCAGACTTGAACTTGTCTCCCTCGAACCGCCCTACGACAGTGGCTTCCAGTTCGTAGGTAGCCGTATCGTCCTGGCTCAGCAATCCGATGTGCGCCTTGGGATCCTGACGCCCGCTGATGTACACAGCGGTGACAATTCCCACGACGCGGTGCGCTCCGGCTGGCACGGTGATGTATGAGTTGACAACACCTACTGTCTGAACACCGTCGGGGCCAACTTTGGTGAAGCCCTTTGCGCCGACCTCCAACCCGACGCGGATCGTGGTGCTGCGAACATCGATGATCCGCCCGATCACACCTACGTCCCTCACGCGGGATCAATCCCAGGGAGAGGCGGTACAACTCCGCTTGATGCCCGCTCCAGGGCCTCGATGAGGCTCGTGATCGCCGCAGGTGGACGCACGCGTCCGTGCCTACTCATGTCCGGCATCAACTCGGCGAGTTCAGAGAATTTACCGAGGTCTCCGGTGAGGACCGCGATACGCGAATCGGCTGCGGCTGCAAGCGCTGCAATCGCCGTCGATTTCAGGTTCCCGCCGGTTTCGGTTAACGCCCTGCCCAGGTTATCTGTGTTGTCCGTAACCGCCACCACATCTTCGTCGGTCAGCACAGCCTTGGGGTCGGCAACAAAGACGTTGAGTGCTGGATTACTGGCAAGACTGCGCAACAGGAGGCGGTTGATGTGCGGATCGGCGAAGCCGTATCCGATTGCGAGGACTGCGGTGTCGTCCTGCTGTACAGCGTCTCCGAGAAGGCGCAGGAGGTCGGAATACGGGTAGGCCAACGAGTCAGCCTCCTTAGAAGCGGTCGGATAAATGAGCACAAGGTCGTCTCCGGCGTTCATATCGGCGAACTGCTTGACCTCCAGTGATTCGAGGCCGGTGAGAGGGTCCCGCTCAATGGATGAGCGCCAGTTGAGACTGCCATGCACTTTGTGGAGGTACACAGCTCCCTCTGCCCTTGCGACAACCGATTGGGTGCTCGTCTCGACTCGGTGGAAGTCCAGTCCGTAATACGCCAGGTTCAAGCGCCGATCCACAGTACCGCTGAAGCCGTCGATGTACGGATATCCGAGTTCATCGAGAGCTTGCTCGATCACGAGGTCGTAATTGGTCGTGAAGATGCTCGGGCGCGGGAGGTTTGACCGCCGGCTGCGCACGATCCGTGACAAGAAGGTCCGGTGTGCGTGGAACGGGTCTGCGTCGAACGGCGGGTCAAGTGCCGCTGCATCAGATGGCAGACGACAAGCTTCTGCCAGCGCCCGGTTGATGCTTCGGCGGAGACGTTCGACCTGCTCCTTCGGGTAGGCCTGGGTGGCCTCCCCAGTGCCGAGTGCAACTGAGTCTTGACCAGCTTGCCTTGCGAGTGAGGAAGCGAGTTGCAGTCCGTTGAGTAGCCTCTCCAGGTCACCACTGTCGGTTGGGTTGATGATGTTGAGAAGCTCCACGTCAGAGTCGGTTGGTTCGCCTCCAGCCTTTGTGATCAGCTTCAGCACGCTCTCGTTGGTGAGGTTGCGAGTCTGTGGAGACCCGAGGTGGAACGAGGCCCCTGACCCCAAAAGCACGACGAGGTTGTTCACCTGTAAGAGTGAGCTCAAATGCTCGCGCACTACGTGCGCGTCGCCTGTCTTGATCAGCTGTTTGACGACACCGCCGACCACGAATAGTCCTCGAGGATGTGCAGATACCGTTCCCGAATTCTCCTGCGCCGTCTCGCCGTCGGGCTCCACCGGGGATGGCTCAGGCACCTCGGGCATTTCAGGCATGGTGCTCGCTCTCCGATTGTCGGATGTAGGTGATCCCAAATGCAACGACCTGCCGGAACTCCTGACGCCGAGCACCGATATCGAACTGGCTGCCGGATCCCTTCTGGAAGATGTCGAGGCCCCGACCGAGGAGGATCTTCCAGCCGTTGTCCGCTCGGATCGATCTGTCGTGGATCGACGCGTCCCACTCGACGTTGAACTTGATCCCGACTGAAGCTGCCCCCTCCTGAATGTCCTTGAGCATCAACAGATGCTGCCTCTGGAACTCGCCGGTGTCTTCCTTCGTCACCAATGTCACCGAGATTTCGTCGGCCGGGTCCTTCGCTGAAGCCAGCAGTGCGAGAAGGTCGACAAGGTTGCGGCCTTGGTGCGGTAGCCGGATGTACGGATCGACGACGGTGATCTCGCTTGCGCCACGGAGGTACGGGAGTAGCAACGTCTCGTAGGAGACGCCGCGCTGGTTCTCCTGAAATTCGAGGTGCCCCTCAAAGAGTCGCTCCGGTTTTGGCGCGGTATTGACAGGTGGCGTATCCGGCACTTCGGGCTCATGGATCGAGCTGCCCGGCGAGCCCTTGTTGTCGTCGACTTCGGACTGAAGCCGGTGGTAATACCTCGGGTACTCGTCCTCTTCGAGTGTAGTGACGGCGTGCCACTCCTCAGCCTTATCGAGGTAGCCGAATTTGACGTTGGCCATTGTGGTGTCGATCCGCAGGATCTGGTCCTTGACCCGCTTACGGCCTTCGATGGCGAACCGGAGGATCTCTTCGACCTCGTCCTTCGTGGCTTCCCCGTGTGGGAAGAGGATCTTCGACAGCCCGGAGAACGTCTTGTGGATGCCGTCGCGGTCACGGGTGGAGATGTCGGAGCCGAGCGTGAAGTGCTGCTGGTAGCGGTCCGAGTAGTCGGCGTCTCGCATCGACTTGAGAACTTCAGCGATGTAGTCGACGACGAATCCGTAACCGTCGGAGAACATCTCGCCGCGGATGGTGTCGACTTCCCAACCGGGGATGTAGTAGTGCAAACGGTCGAGGTAGGCCGAGTCGTGGTAGCTCTCGGGCAGCTCGTCGAAGAGGTCGGAGTTCTTCAGCATGTAGGGCACGGTGTGTGACGTGTTGCCGACGAACACCATCGAGGCCTCGGCACCGAGAGTCTCGACGCCGCGGGAGAACGACTTGTTCGCCATATAGTTCTTCAAAATGTCCACGAGCGCTTTGTCGGTGCGCTTCTTCTTGCCGGCGAACTCGTCGAACGCGACGACATCCCAGTAGCCGACCAGGCCGAGGCGGCCGTTGGAGTTGTTGACGAAGAGCTTGGGAACGGTGACCTCGCCGCCGGAGATGAGCATGCCGTGGGGAGAGAATTCCGAGAAGATGTGCGATTTTCCGGTGCCTTTCGGCCCGAGCTCAACGAGGTTGTAGTTGCGCTCGACGAACGGGATGAGACGAACGAGCTGGATCAGTTTGGCGCGCCGGCCGAACAATTCCGGGTTAAATCCGATCGACTGGATCAACAGATCGATCCACTCGTCGGTAGTAAGCTCGCGTCGCGCCGCGATGTAGCCGTCGAAGTCGAAGTTGGACAGCTGGATAGGTTTGATCGACCCAAGGATCCAGGGCACGACCTTTGCGCTGTCGCTGTGGAAATACTCGATGTCGCAGATGCACCAGACGCCGCCGACAAGTAGCTTGGGATGGGCCGTGATGGTGGACGGCTCGACGAGAACCTGCTTGATACCGAGGTTGGAGAAGGTGGCTTCGTAAACGTCGTCCTTGTCGTTGAGGGTGACGGTGACTTTGTCGATGATCTTGTAGCGTCCGCGTTCTCGGATCGTCGACTTCACCAGCTCGGACTGATTCCGGTGAACGTAGTGATCGGCAAGGATCTGCCGGACCGTGTCGATGCCGGCCTGGATGGTGGCTTCGTCGTCAGAGGCGGCGTACTGACCGAGTAGATATTCCAGCACATATGACGGCACGATTGCGTTGCCCTTGACCGCCTTGACCAAGTCCTTGCGCACGACGACTCCGGCAAAGTGCTCGTTGATCTTGCGGTCGAGCGCCGACTGCGCCAGTGGATCAGGAGCCCTGTCGTCCATGGCCTCCTCGCTTAGCTCACCCACTTCGCTCATCACGTACCTTCCTTAGAAGTCGAAATCCGAGGCAAACGAACGCTTCAACGTGTAAATAGCCTTCGCGTAGACGCGCCATTGGTTGGTATTGGGGATGCGCTCTTCAATTCGGAAATCAACCGCGCGGTTGTTGTAGTCGTTGGCGTCCTGGCTAAGCAACATGTGAGCGCTCTGGTAGCGGTCCCGCTTATCGGTTGAGGACTGATCGAAAGCCAATTCAATTTGGTTCGAGATCAGGGTTTCCCCGACGTAGAGGCCAGCACGGACGGTGCGCGGTTGGACCTTGTCGCTCACCGGCTCGGACTGGAACAGGCGAACGACGACCTGCCCCGTGGTGATCTTGTCGGACTCCGGCCACACCTCGACGTTGACCAAGCGGGTGTCGGTCTTGCGCTTCTTGTTGACAGCGAGAACCGGTACGACGACTTCCTGAAGTGTGGAGCCGCCGTGGACGAATCGCGTGCCGCCACCGGGTAGTCGGAGTCGATGAATCGATTTGGGGATCTGCACCTCGAAGTCGCTGCCGAGGTTGAGTTGTGCAGAGGTGAACGTGTTGAAGGCGATGTCGATCTTGAGGCCGCGCCCGAGGATGTAGCGGCGGTTGACCACCTTGATGTCGTCGCCCTGCGGCTTCGTCGAGAGGAAGAACGAATCAGCGAGGGCGTCGTCTTGGAAGAGGAATCCGTGGTCGGCCGTGATGAAGATGTTCGTGGCGTTGGCGTTGGCCAGCTTCTTCACGAGGTCGACGATGTCGCGCAGGGAGTCCTCGACGGCCTCGAAGACCTGCCGCTCGGTGCCGGGCTTGTCGCCGGTGGCGTCGATGCGGTTGTGGTAGACGTACAGTACCCGGTTGGCTTTGAATAGCTCCCGGCGCTCGTCAGCACTCAAGGCCTTGAAGTCCTCGGCCTGGATCGCCGAACCACCAACGTGCTTAAGGATTTTGCCGCGTAGGACTGTTCCGTTAGTGGGCTGGTCGTCCGCCAGCACTATCTTCGCGTCACCGGAGTGCTTGAGGGTGGTGTGAGGCAGCAGTGCTGCCATTCCCAATTGTGTGTAACTAGGCAGGACACCGAGGACCGCGTCGAGTGAGGCGTCGAAACGATCCTCCTGGCGGATGCGGGAGCCGAGCTCGTCGGCCACCTCGTAACGCAGCGCATCGGAGATGATGACGACCGCCTTCTTGTCGCCGTCGCGCACCAGCGGCTCGACATAGTCGGCGTAGAAGGAGGTTTGCGATCGCAGGACGGACGACGTCCACGCGCTCGTATCGTCGACCTTCTGCTGCCAAGCATTGCCCAGTTCGTAGACGAATGTGTTGGTGTAGCGCTTCTCAACTCGGTCACGAAGCGGTCCAAGCGGATGCGGGCCTTCGTAGGTGCGATAGGCGAAGGTGAACTGCCGATAGAGTTGGTCGATACGGAACCATTCGCGGCGGTACCGCTCCAGTGCCTCGTCGAACGACTGCGCAACGAGGTTCAGCGATACCAGTTCGGTCAGCAACTCTGACGCGCAGGCGATCGCCGTATAGAGCTGCTTATAACCATCGATCCATACGCTGCTCTGCCGCGCACGCACGACCTCGGCGACTTCTCGCGCGGTGACGGTTCGCTCGGCCACCGCGCGTGCTAGGTCGCTGAGGATCTTCTGGTCAGTCTCTTCGAATAGGTCGACCGCTGCGAGGTCGCGGAAGCTCGCGTCTTCGATGGAGGAGGCGTAGTCGAGGTCGACAGCCGCGCGCTTGGCGAGCGTGGCGAGCGACTCCTGGCTGCGCCGGTCGTTGCGGAGGCTGGCGAAATCGAGCTGTATGTTCTGCAGGCCGCCCGGTCGTTCCGACGCAAAGCCTTCGATCGCCTTGCGAAAGGTCCACAACACGAAGTCGTCGATGCTCGGAGTCGGAGACTCGTATCCATAGATGGAAGCGACGCCGCGCCAATAGAAGTCGTCCAGTGCGTAGTCGACGAGGGCGTCGTACTTCGTTCGGATGCCCTTGGCGTTCTCCATCAGAAGCGTCCGGGTGACCTCCAACAGACTGTGCGAATCCTTAAGGCCCAGCACCACCGCGGTCATCTTGGCGCGCACGACTGTCGGGTCGTCGTCAGGTTTCAGCAGCCCCTTTAGACTGTGAATGCGTTTACCGGCATTGAAGAACTTCTCATGCGCCTGGACGACCTCAGCGATGCCGTTCCCAGTGAGACCGAGTTCTTGAGCGACCAGGGACGTGCGATCCGCAGTGAATACTCCGTAGGCCAGCTCCAGATCGAGTAGCCAGTTGCCGATCCCGCTAGGCACCTGCCCAGAGCGGTAGACGAGAAACTTGCCCGCTGGCTCGTCGTGCAGCAACCGCTGCTTGATGCCGTACTCGTTGTCTGCGACGCAGAGCGTCTCCACATCCACCAGATCGAGACCGTCCAAGTCTGCGGTGTACTGGCCATCGGGGTCATGCCAGAACACGACCCGTGTTCCCTCGAATCGACGCACCAGGTGATCACGAATGCCACTCATGGAAGACCTCGAATTCGCCGCGACGGTTTACCAACGTGAGCGGTCCCATTTAGGGGGTTGCTCACCACCAAGGCTGCGATTCGAGTCATTCCGCCACATCCAACCCGATAATCCTTTTCAGCCCGGCACCAAATTTCGGGTAGTTTGTCTTCACGCCGTCATCCAGATCGATCTCGATCTGTTTGGTTGCCAAGGGATACATCACATCGTGCTCGTACTCGTCGAGCTCCAGCAGAACTTTGCGGAGCCGGTCCACTTCTTTCTGAGCCGCAGCTGATTCCCGAGGTGGACCGCCGCCCGAGGCGAAGCGCTCATGATGCTGAAGGCTGGACCCCAGCTTGGCCTTGTACTCGCGCAGGTACTCATTGAGCACCGTCGAGACCGTCGATGGCGTGTAACGATGCATGTAGATCAGCGCGTTGAACGAGCCTTTCGGACTGGAGAACAACCAGTAGATCGGACGCTTCTTATACCGCTGGATGTGGTCTTTGTAGAAGGACTTCACGAAGTAGTCGCGCAACTCCTTCACCCCGAGCGCCTCGGTAACGAACCGAAGGTTTTCCTCGAAATGCTTTTCACCAAAAGCCGCACGAAGAAAATGCCGGAACCGGGCAACGATGTCGTCCTCGAACCAATCACCGTCCACGACGGGGAGCACATTGTCTGCGTCCGGCACGAACGACGGCGACGGAATCTTGGCTAGATAGTCCTGCAACGTGGCGCCTTGGTCTGCAAGGATCAGGCCCGGCTCGTCCAGGCTGTAGCGACCAAACATGCAACCCACGGCGTATGAGATGAGGGCGCCCACTCGGTCCGTTGCGAAACGGGCCGCAAGCTCAGTCTGAGTGAGCCCCACCCCGTAGCGGAACTCAGGATTGGCATTAAGTGTGACGCGCTTAA
Organism: Rhodococcoides fascians NBRC 12155 = LMG 3623; assembly: GCF_001894785.1. Lineage (GTDB taxonomy): Bacteria > Actinomycetota > Actinomycetes > Mycobacteriales > Mycobacteriaceae > Rhodococcoides > Rhodococcoides fascians. The sequence continues at coordinate 103,796 of NZ_BCWW01000011.1, read as the reverse complement.
GAGGTACGTCCGGGTTGACTTCTTCCTCCAGGCCGTATGCCTGTGCAATCTCGGCGTTCATCTCGGTTTCGAGAGTGCGGACCTCATCGGCCAGGCGACGCCCGAACTTGAGAACTGCCTGGACGGCTCCATTAACCGTCAGCTCCCTCGTCTCCACAAGGTCGAGAGTTGAGAAATCCCAGGAGTTTTCTTGCCTATTCCAGTCATCGCGATGAATCCCGATCAACTCGTGGGCCGCCTCGGTCACAGTCCTTGAGACCTCAACCACAGGAAGCTGGGCGATAGTTCCCACCTCCACATTCAAGGTGGGTGACGTTGCGGCCAGCATCGCCTGAACTACATTCGAGTTACAGATGGCAGCTATCTGAAGCAGTCGCTCTTCAGAGGCGAAGATTGACGTGCCTGCCACGTCGAATAGGAACCCGGCAGGGAAGTAACGAAACGCCGGAATCCCGATTCCAACCTTGGACCACGAGACCGATGGGCGGAAGTACATTTGCGGGCTTCGAACAACAGCCTTGGGTCGTTCAGCGTAGAGCTCAGCTCCATCGTTCTGCCAGTTCACAACCCATTCATGATTTCCGTACCACTTCCGATACTCCCCGCCCTTGTTGTACGGGAACCACTTGAAGGAACTTGTGCGGGCGACTTCACGGGTGCAACCGCGACCAAACCTATCTCCTGAAACCTCGAACCAGAGGCGCAGGAACCGGGCGTTTTCCGCCGTGGCCATCCCCTGGCGCGGCTCTGCCACTTCGATCATCGGCTGGCCGACACGAAATGCTGTTCGCATGGCTGGGGACAGCCAGTAGGCAATCGGCGTCCCTGGAAGGGATTCAAGGTCCTTTTGTCGAACCTCGTATCGATCGCGGTTACGCTCCTGAAAGCGCGCCTCTATCACCGAGTTGGACCGGACTTCGGAGCTTGTATCGAACAGTCGGCGGTACGAACCCCCAGTGTCTGCCACTGGCGGTTGACGGCAAATCACGAATGCGACCGAGCCAAAATCGGAGCCAAAGACCCCTCGGCCGAGGTGAAGCATCGAAGCAATGCAGGCCCGTTTTAGTAACTCTGACCGCATCGTTATGTACGAACTCAAGAACATCCAAGAAGGCAGATTGATCATGCCGACCACGCCTCCTTTTAAACAAAGTGACAACGCTCTAGCCATGAACGCAGTCATTAGATCGAAGCGCGTGCTTGGATAGTTCGCCTTTAGCCACAAAGATAGTGAGCCGCTCATGTTCCCGGTACCCATATACGGAGGATTCGTGATGACGACTGCGTACGTCGTCGCGAGGAATTCAGCCTGACGTACGACGCGTTCGGCCCGGCAGATGACGTCAGCATTGAACAGGTCTCCGCTATCGTCGAGGGTTTCAAGATTACGCGCGAGTTCAGAAGTCTGGTCGGCGTTGGGCTCGATCAGAGATCCGAAAGTGTCGGCATCCGCGAATTGGTTCCAGAAGGAAATCTGCTCTTGGCGATCGTCGCCCGAACTGAGGAGAATGTCGATCTCGTTGAGGTCGAACGAGATCGGATCGATTACGCAAACATTTGGCTCGACCTGATTGTTGAAAAACGTCCGCTGCCTCGCGCGGGCCTTCATCGTGAGCGCGAAGGCGGCGAGCGCCCCGGCCCGTGGATCAATCTCAGTGCCGTAAAGATTATTTGTAAGGATCAGTCCGGGGATCTGAGATGGGGCGTAGCCTTCGTCCTCGTAGATCGCCCACAACAGGTCGAAAGCGTAGGTGAGCATATGACCCGAACCGCAGGCGGGATCAATGACTTTGAGCTCTTCGGGGCTATCGATTTTGAGGAAGTCGGTTTCTACATCGACAGGAGCAATGTAGTACTCCATTTGGTCGATCAGGCGCGAGTTCGGGCGGTTCAGCATCCACAGTCGCCCGAGTGAGTTCTCGACAAGATATCGAACGATCCAGTGCGGTGTGAAAAGTTGAGTGGCAGCCGGGATTTCATCCGCGCCAGCCTTCTTGTTCTTCTTGAAGCCGGCAAAGACCTCATCTTTCCGCTCCGAGATGTAGAACTGGTACAGCCAGCCGATCACCTCGACGTCCTGGCACACGTCCGATGTCAGGACCTTCGTCGCACGGTTCAGCACCGACTCGTCGGCGAGGAGGTTGGCCGGGATGAGCAACTCAGTGAAGTCGCCTGCACGCTCGAACATGAACGGCATGGAGCGGTTCCAGTAGCGGCAGTACTCGGCGAGCAGCAGCGCATAGGTCTCGCCCTGCGGGTCGTCACTGCGTCGGGTTCCGTTGAGCAGCGCCGTGACGGTCTCACGAGCCTTCTGGCCGACTACTTCGGGGTCGATGTTGCCTCGCTTCGCCTCGGCGAGGATCTCTGGCTGGCCAACGTCAACTCCCATTTGGGGCGAGACGACTCCGATACCGGTGTAGCCGTTGGCGTCCATGAAGCGCAGAGCGATGATTCGGTTGAACCAGGTGTAGGCGACCCGGTCCGCCACGGCCGACCGACCCTTGTCGCCACCCCCTGCGGCGTTGACGGATTTCTCAAGGGCGGAAACGATTGTGGGCTGCTCGACTCGCTCCGGTGACGCCGGTGCTAGCACGACGGCGATGCGCGCGGTGACTTCGCGAATGAGTGCGGTGCGCGCCCACGTCGCGAAGGATTTGAGTGGTGCAGTCTCCATCAGAGTGAGATTCGCTTTCCGTCGTCTAGGGTCTGGAGCAGCGCTTCACGGAGCTCGGTGAGGTAGTTGTCGACGTCGTCCTCTGTTTCGAGGACGCCAGTGGCTCCTGGCACAACGACGGACTTGACCGCCACCGTCTGCTTCGGGGGCGGACCGTCCCCGCTGGCCTGTTGGGACGCGGCCAGTTGGTCGACCAGCGAGGGATACACGCTGGCCTCGAAGTCGGTTCCGATCTGCAGAATGAGGGCCACCTGGCTCTCTGCGCCGATTCGCGAGAGCGTCAGGTCGATCCGCCGGACGACGCCCTGTTGGGCTTCAGCGGTGGCCTTCTCGTAATAGGCGCCGGCGACAAGCTCGATCCTGCGTCCTTCGATCGAGGTGGCGACACTCTCCCGGTTGGCAGCGATGACGTCGTCTATGAGGCTGCGAAGTTCGTCGGTGGTCTTCTTGAGCTGCGCCATCCGGTTGCCCCGGAAAGCATTTGGGTCCGCGAGCCCAGACCGGACACTCTTGTCACTGCCGTCGGGCAGATACCTGAGGTTGCTGCTGTGTGTGGCGAGCAGTGCTACGGCCTCGTCATAGATCGCACTTTGCGCCCCGTTGAGGAACGACTGGATCGGGTCGGCGGTGCTTTCCTTGGCGTCGAGTAGTTCATCGCCAAGATTGAAGTCGGTGAGGTACCACTCGTTGGGTTTGCCTGCTGCCTGGTCGAGCAAACCGATGGGGCCGTGGAGTTGCTCCACGAACGGGTACTTCGAGCCAGTGGCGACGGCCTTTAGTTCGCCGAGCTTGACCTTGAGCCTGTTAGCACCGTAGCGGGCCAGCTCGAGGGGATCTTTTGGCGCGTTGGCATCGTCGAAGAAGTCCGTGCAGAACTTTCGGAAGGCGGTGACTTTACGTTCGTCGAACGTTTTCTGCGGAGCGACGACTGCGTGCGAATGCTTCTGCGTATTCCGAAGCACAGCCGCCACTTCGCTTCGCTTGAGGACGTTACCGTCCACTGTCAGGGTCACCTTCGAGGCACCGATCAGGAAGGCCACGAATACTTCGATCGAGGCGAGGTCCCACCCGTAGGGCTTTGCCTGGAAGGCGTCGACGATCGCCTTGACGGTGACCTGCTCACCTTGTGCCTCCTTGCGGAGAACGAACGACAGCACCTCCTCGCCGGGAATGGCGAGCTTAGTCCACGCCGCGGGGTCGAAGAGGCCGCTGTCCGGATTAGCCGCCCCGGCCACCTGCTGCTCGGCATAGGTAACGCCGTCGAGCAGTTTCAACTGAGTGTAGGTGCGGCTGACGAGGTCCTGGAAACCGTCGGTCACGCGGGCAAGCCCGTCCTGCGAGCTCGAGGAGACGTCGGTGGCGTTGATGATCAGCGCAGCTTCACCCACGGCGCGACGGAGACGCCCAATGAGTTCCTTCTCGCGGTCGACGTTCTGAGCAGCTTTGGATCGAAGGATCTGATCCTCGATTGCCGAAAGTGCGCTGGTCTGCTTGCGTTTCGTGTACTTCTCCGTCTTGATTAGTAGGCGGAGATCTGCGAGCACGCGAGCGTCTGGCTCGAGGATGACGCGCAGTTCGTCCTTCCCGGCGCTGTGCATCCGCGTCTCGTCTGCCGTGAACGGGTACTCCGGTGTGATGAAGTGAATTGAAAGTTCCCGTTGGGGGCCGTGGATCTGGTCGTCGAGTTTGAAGCCGAATGGGAAGTCCTGACCGTTCTTTGCGTAGCGGAGTTTGTTGGTCTTGATGACGTCGCCAGAGAGCATCCTGGAGAGTCGTGCGCTCACCTCGGAGGAGTCGAAGTCGACGTTCTTAATCTCTTCTTCGATGACCTGCTCTTCATTGGTCAGGTACTCAAAGATGGTGCCGTTACGCTGGACGTAGGTCTGCGCCTCCAGCAGCGTGAGCGCTTCCTTGACCTCCGCCGACAACGCGGGCAGATCGAGGCCGAAGCGGTCATAGACGAGCACGGTCAGGTTGCGCGGTGTGGCCCGGAAGCTCTCGACGTACTTGACGAGGAAGAGTGCCTTGAGGAGGCGGATCGCGAGCAAGTTGTCGAGGTTTCGCTCAGCGACGTCGATGGAGCGCTGAGCCGCCGACTTCAACGACGCTCGGATACCGGCAAACATGTGGTCGAAGGTGGCCAGGCGACCGACCTCCACGTCGCCGATATCCTTGGCGACCTGCTGGACGACGCCGAGCATCGACCTCTCGCCCACCGAGCTGTTGCGCCCCTCGAAAACGTTGTGATCGGAGATGCCTTCGATTGCCGCTTGAAACAGCGGGAACTGGTAGCTCACAAGCGGATAGGTACCGACGAAGTGAGCTTCGTCGGTGTAGTTGCGGTAGCCCTTCGCCCCATCGACGAAGTCAAACAGGGTCTTGAAGTTGGCCGCCTCCTTGTTGTAGATGACGCTGAGTGCGGCGGCACCTGCCGCGTTCTTCTCCAGCAGGCGTTTGCGGATGACTTCTTCGACATCGGCGCTGGTGAGCTTCACGCGAGTCTTGAAGCGCGCCTGGATCTTCGAGAAATCGTTGCCCTGTTGCTTGGTTCGGTCTCCGACGACCTTGTCCATGTCCTCCTGCGAGGTTACGAACACCCACGCGCGGCCCTGGCACTTGGTGTTGAGGCTCTCCGCAATCGTCTGGAGGTTGAGCATCAAGTGGGTGTTCGAGCCGATGAACTGGCCCGCCTCGTCCACGAAGAAGTTGAGCCGGAAGCCGTCGGACTGCTTGTTGAGCCACGTGGTGACTTCCTCGGCGAAGTCCTCGATGGAAACCGAGTACTCGTTGCGGTACTTGGTGAGGATGTTGGTCGGTGCTCCTCCCTGACCGCTCACCTCGGCGTAGGCCGCGGCGACGTTGGGTTCTTCGAGAACGCCCTCCTCGCGCCCCTGGGTCCAGTCACGGCCAGAGATTCGCCTGTACGCGCCCTTGAACGCTACGTACTGACCGCGGTTGTCGAGGTCTCGTTCGAAGCGAGCCACGTGGCCCTGGTTTCCGTAGTAACCGCGACTCTCGTCGAAGACCTTCACGAACACCTTCAGCAAGGCGTCGGTCTGATCCTTCGTGATGAGCGTGGCCTTCTGATCGATGTTGAACAGCAGGCTCTTGGCAGGGATGCGCTCGGCCTTTGTCAGAAGGGCGGGCAGGAAAGCGCCAGCTGCCTTGGCGCGGAAGCTTTCCGTGGCCTTGGTGCGGTCGAACGTCTGGCCCTCGACGTCGCCGAGAAGGTGAGCGAGCATCTTCAGAAGGTGCGACTTACCCGAACCGAAGAAGCCTGAGATCCACACCCCGTTGGCGTTGGTGTAATTCGTGTAGGCCTCGAGTAGAAGCTCAAGGCCTTTGGCTGCCTCATTGGTCAGGACGTACTCGTCCACCTCGGTACGCAGATGCGCAGTGTCGTCCGCCTTGATGACGCCCTCGATCGGACGTTGCACGTCCTTAGCGAAGATCTCGTTCAGCAACATCGTTGTCACGCTTCCTGTTCCAGGATGTTCTTGGCCCGGTAGTACTGATCGTCCTTCAGCCGACCGAAGAGCACGAGCGTGGATCCGAGGGTGTCGGACTGCTCGTAGCGGCCGGGGAAGAACATGAGCATTGGTTTGCCGGTCACGACGCTCTGGAGGTTGTTCAGCACGTTGTGTGACCGGATGTACGGGAAGACCTCGCCGATTCCGGTGAGGAAGAAGATGTCGAAGTCGCCGTCGTCGACCTTGGAGCGAATGGCGGGCGCGAGGTGGAGCTGCGGATCCAGCATGCCTTGGAGGAGCTCGCGGAAGTCGTCTTTGTCTTGGTCGGGCTCCGCGGCGAGTACGCGTTCCCACACGCCGCGTTCCTTGAGGATCTCGACCGAGAGGTCGTAGAGGTTGACCTCGCGAACGTTGATGCCCATCTGGCTCAGTCTGTTCTTGACCCGCTTCTTGATCTGCGCGACCGCAAGAGCGTCCTCCGGCGGATATGGGTAGATGAAGAACGGCACTTCGTTGCCGAGGCCCTCCATCTGGAGAAACCGCTTACTGCTGAGCACTGCGAACAGGTGCTTCTCTTGCTTGGCTAGGTCGACGCTGCTCATTGCACACCCACTGCCGTGGGGAAGAAGCGAATGTCGCTCGGAGCGCGGGCATACAGCACGTCGGAGACGCGAGATGACAGCACGGTGGGGACGATTCGGCCGTCATCCGTGAGAAGCACTGCCTCGACGAGCATCTGAAACAGGTTGGAGCGGAGCCTCTGCAGGGTGGAGCTCTTGAGGTTCGCGACCTCTTCGTGCCAGAGCGCCTTGCTCCGGATGAACCCGTCGAAGTCGTCGTAATCGAGCGTGGCTGTCAGGAGAAGAAAGCGCTCACGAAGGACCTCTTCGGCGAACTCGCCGATCAGGCTGTAGCGGCGGCATGCGGCAGTCCACAACAGGTGACCGCGCTCTGATGTCGTCGCGTCGATTACTAATTCGAGTTCGCCGTCGCTCAGGACGGAAAGACGCTGGGCAACCTCGCGAGCGAGCCGCCGTCCGGTAGCAACGGTTCGAGACTGGAGCAGGTTGTCGTCATCAATGAGCTGGCGGACCTTCATCCAGTCGTGCTCGCGGAGGTACATCGGAGCAGCGATGAGCGCTTCGCGCATGAGAAGCGCACCGCTGGTGAACGACAGTGCGTAGCGCGAACCCCGAGACGTGTCCATCATCATGTGCACCTCCTTCTGGCCACCAACAAAGTCGTTCAAGATATCGCGACCGTCAGACATCCCGGCCTGACGATGATCAGTGCCGTCATTTGGGTGGGGGCTGCGCCTCTGGGACAGCTGCTCCGCCATTGCGGACCCACTCGTCGACCTCGCTCGCTTGGAACTTCCAGAGACGGCCGATCTTGTGAGCGGGCATCGCCTTATCGGCGATCCACGAGTAGACCGTGTCCTTCGTGACGCCCAGGTGGGCGGCGATATCGTCGGCAGACAGCCAAGGCTCAGACATAGAGAACGCAGAACCTTTCGCTTCGACCAAACCTGGTTTCACCGGTTTTGTTCGAGCATAGCCGAGGACGATGCCGGTTTAGCGTGAACCAACAAGGTGTCGCAGATGCCGCATGATCCCCCGCGCTAGTTGGAGCGCCGTGGCCACCGGCAAACCATCGGGTCCTTCGTCAGCCTGGAGCGGCACTGGTGCGCAACGGTACGACTTTGCGTAGATTGGCCCGACCGTGCGATTACGGCGGCATCTCGGTCAACACCGATGGGTCGTACACAGTCCGTGTCCCTCGTTGCCCCACAATCGAACCTGCAGCCGACTCGGGATACCCGTAAATCAAGCCGGAGGACCGTAATAGAGGCGGCTTGGTCAATCGCTATGAACGGCGCGGAGTGCTGCGCGGAGGAGAGTCCACGAGTGGGGACATTCAAATCCGATATGGATGAGAACAGGGGTACATCACAGGGCCGGAATTCGAGTAGTGGATCGTGCTTAAAACGTAAGCACTTCCTGAAAAGTGTGCGAAAGTGAGAACCGGCCCGAATGGAAAATACCTTATTCGTGACCGAAAATTCAAGGTCCTCCACTATCGAGGATGACGGTCCACTTACGACGCTCCTGCAGAGGCCGTGGGTTCTGTTCGATAGTGTCTTGAAATACATCGAGTTGTTCCGTTTACGCTTGCGCCGGCGTGGCCATGACGTTGCGCTGCACGCCCTCGGTGCATTTTCTTCGCCGAGGACGCTCATCAGCGAATCTATGGTCAGAAGATTGGGCTGAAATAATTCGGAATCAACATCGTCGGGTGGTCCAGGCGGCTGACTCTTAACTACCCCACGACACAGCAGAACTTGCACTATGCACTCGCTGTGTTGACCGGGGAAGAATTTGTCGGTCTCGAGGGCGACAAAGAAATACCTGTCGGCGATCGGTCCGCACGTATGGGACCCGCCCCAACGGCTGCCCGCGCCAAGAATTTGACGGACTTGTACGACAAGGTGGCTGAGCAGGTTCAGCCTGGGGCGGTGGTGCTGAGTCATCCATCGGGCTACTGGCTCCGGCAAACAAAGAGGCCTCTGCGCTGCCACGCGCTCTCGGCGAGCGAGGGGTGACGGCAACCTTCGTCGACAATTCGACCAAATCGTCATCAGCGGGAGTGCAGGTGATGACCATGTACCGGGCGAAGGGGATGGAGTTTGCCAACGTCATCCTTGTGGGCGTCAGTGCCAACTCGATGCCCCGCGATTACGTTATCGCCCAACTGCCGGAGGGTGACCGTGTCGATGCCCTGCAGCGGGAACGGTCGTTGGTCTACGGCGCGGCAACCAGGGCGAGAGACGAGCTTGCGGTCATGTGGGTGGGAGAGCCGAGTAGCTTGGTGCCAGTTGGCAGCAGCTGCTAACACCCTCGCCGGATTGCACTTCCAATGGCATCGGATAATCAGACAACGGGGTACCGCAAATCGTGGCTACCGTGTCCTCGCCTTTAAAAGCGCTCTGTGGATAGCTTGATCGCGTCTGTTTAGGAGCTCTTTTGAATTTGAATGGGTAAGACGTTAGTGTCCGCCAACGCCTGGAACTTCCTCGATTACGAAATTCGGATCCCACTCCAAGACCTGCCTTTCCTCGAAATTGGCCAGATCGACGTGACCGTCCATCCCAATCTGAGTAATGAGCGCTGAACCCCCCACTCCTGCAGCTCCGCCGGAAGCCATGATTAACTCCGATTCCTCTGCTGAGATCGTGCCGGCATCGATGGCCGATTGAAGATCTCTGTCGAATTCGCGGTAATCAGATAGATCCGTAATGTTAGTTTGTCTTGCTTTTTCTGAAAGATTACTCCAGTTAGCTCCCCATTTCTTTGTAACGTACTCCTTAAGCTCTAGTTCAGCCTCGATGAACTCCGGCCAATACATAAACGGCTGCCGCTTTGCGATTGTAGACGAATCTTTATAGGCGAACGACAGTATGCCCTTCACTATATTTCGTGTCGTGCGCATATTTGTAAGCGGGAGTAGCGCTCTCTCGTCCATTATTTGTTGAACTCTGTGTTTAATCCCATTCGTTTGCTCGCCTTCCAGCTCTCCTTGAACAGAGAACGTTGTAGCGCAGTCCAAAGCGACAGTCTTGTCAGAATTGACCGCCCACCTAGTGCACCGCGTCGGGCCGCCTAGGTCATACTCTTGGATGACGAGCTGAAGGACCTGATCATGCTCATTTGTAGGCGGTGCGGAACGCATCCGTTGTTGAATATTCTCAAACAATCGATTCGTATCGAGCGATTTCATCACACCCATTTCCGAAACTATTTCGGAAATGTGGGCATTTACAGGCTTCTGGTCAATGGTTGCCCTTCCTGAAGTTGCCACCATGAAGCCCGAAGAGCAAAGCTTGAAATCTCTGATTTTTTCAGTGTATTCGCTAATGGAAGTGTGTGGCCAGCCGTGCACCGTACGGCCATCACTTGCCATCACCACTCCGTCAGTGGCAACTGCTCTGAGTATTATTGTCATGATTCGTTTCCCTCCGTCGCCCTGTCGGCGTTCGAGGACCACGAGGGGCCCAATTCGATTCGAATACCATCTGACCCGGTGAAGTTTGAACTACCGTCTTGGTATCCTTCCAATTTGTTCCTAGGCCGTGAAAGTTCTTCGTTGAGCGCCTCGGGCAGTTCGCTTCGGCTGGTGTCATTTTGTTTACTAGTTAAAAGGTCGAAGACAGACGTGGGGCAGCTGAGCTGAAAGTCGAACGCATCGATGTATGCCGTTCTAATACTGGAATCCTGTCTGTCGACATCTGCATTGGTCATTGCGTCGATAATGGGTGTGTAATAAGACGCGTACAGAGAGCCGGCGGAAGGAGCGTTCGGAGAAGTCTTTGATTCCGCGGGTGGATCTTCAAGGTAGGAAGTCCAGAACCCATTTCTATTGAAATAGGATAAGGAGGCGATGCCGGTCAATCTGTCGAAATTTGGGTGGTGTGTCACCAGAGTGGTCTGCTTTTTTGCCTTTGCGACCACACTTGCCGAGTAGCCCATTGTTCGCCCCTTGGCTTCTAAGAAGTAACAAGTTTTCGGGTGTGACCAGTCAATTCCGTAGAAATCGGGGCGGGACCGTGTTGCTGTAGAGAACGACGGTAGGCTATCGAGGTGTACGAGATGAGAGATATTCAGAACATCACCCGCGATGATTTTGGCTTGCACCATTCCGAGGAAGTAGCTTACAGCGGACTTTTCGCTCGGATCCAGACGCATATAGCCGTCGCTTCGCATAAATCCGGTCGACTGACGTACTAGGTTTGCGTCGGTCATCGCGACTCTCCATATCAGCTCTGCCAACGAGCGGTGTCCTGCTCGGGCTCTTCCGTGCAATGCCGTGCGAACGGCACGACTTCCTCCGGATCCAGCGGGTGCGACCCCGACGGTTGTGGCCGCATGGATCATCTTGGCATCACTGACCAGACAGTGGCCGGCCTTCGCGATTGATGCCGGAAATTTTGCGGCTTCGTATTGGATCGAGTTCACCTTTGCCATTGAAGCAGAACCAAGCGTATATGTTTCGATTTATGAGTACAGCTTAGTGATGAGAATCGCGGCGGGTGGCCCCAGGTTGAACGAGACATGCTTTAGCGTCGACTGTTGTAGGGTCTTAGATCGGCCGCGCTGCTCCACCGTCCGCAGGGGCTACCTTGCGCTCTCCGCAGATGGTATTCGCCACTGCTGGTAGCGCTCATCGAGATGCCACATGGACGCTCACTGAAATTCCCCTCCTGGGTGGCACCGCCAACCAGGGCGGGTCTCCCGGGATGCCGATGGTCTCGTACCACCCACCAGCTACTCTTGAGGCAGACCCGCTCCGCATGCGTATACGGGATGCCCCAGGCCGAGAGTGCGGTTTCTCGTCCACCAGAATCGCATCAATTCCGCCCGTATGGTGCGAGAGTCGATACCGATTAACATCAGCCAGAACTTAACCTTAAGAGGGAGTGATCCGAGGCGTCGAAGTCTTAGAGACTGGCTGCGAAGTCGTGGGGGCTGGCACGCTAAGGCTTTGGATCAAAGAGCTGGACACGCTCACCAAGTTGATACCCGATCCTTGGGTGGTGAAGGCCGCAGGCGCGCTGGTTGTCAACTTGATGGGAATGCATTTCTGCGCACACACCCGATACCATTGTCCGCAGCTTTTCGAGCATGTCTGTCCGAATTTGACCCGCGAGTAAAGCATGGCTGCCGAGGTCGCTGTTGTCGACTTCGGCACGGTTCTTGCGAAGAGCCACTCAGATCAAGGACTAGAGGCCCGGTACTGTCCCTCCGGGGGTGACATGGGCGGGCTTTCCGCGGTTGGGTGCCGTGTGCTTGTACGGTGACAGAATTGCCGTCGAGAAGCCGCGAGGAGATCTTGGCGCGGTATTCGGATGTCTTGGAGCAAACGCTCCAATGGATACCTCGCGCTCCAAGATCGACCGTCCGTTGTCGAGATGCATATTGCGCGAGACTGGCTCCTAATCCGGCGGCGCATTCTGTTCCACGGCAGTTCGAACTCAGGCGGCCGGCGATCGTGGCTTGATTTCGCTCACGTAACCATTCCTGCCCGAAAGGCAGCCAGTGCCGCCTCGACTCGATTGCGCACACCGAGTTTCACGAAGATCCCGGAGATATGGGTTTTCACCGTTGTCTCACTGAGGTACAGCTCAGAGGAGATGTCCGCATTGGTCGAACCAGTAGCCAAGATGCGCAGCACATCTCGCTCCCGTGGGCTCAGCATGTCCATCGACACCGATTGCCGGGCCGCCGGCAGCATCGACGTCGCCACAATCTTCCGGAGCGAATCCTCACTGAACAACGTGTTGCCGGATGCCACTGCTCGAACCGACTGATGGAACGTCTCGGGTGCCTCGCTCTTGCTCAGGAAGCTATGCGCCCCAACCTCGATGGCCCGTACCACCAGATCGTCCACATCCATCGCCGTCATCGCGATGACTTTCGGTGGGTGGGCCAGCGTCATCAACTCGCGGGTGGAATCCAGTCCGCCGACCCGTCGCATCTGAAGATCCATCAGCACCACGTGCGGCCGGTACGCCGCCACTGCAGCAGACACCTGGTCACCGTCCTCCACGTCGGCGACCACCGAAATGTCCGTGGTCTTCGCGAAGATGTCGGTCACGCCCCGCCGAACGAAGGGGTCGTCGTCGACGATCAGAACGGTGATCACGGCTGGCGCTGTCATGGTTCGCTGAGCTTAGAACGCGACTCCGACACTGCCCGTCAGGAGTACCACGGCAACCAGCACGACACCACGAACTCACCAGGCTGCGCGCCGGCACTGAACGTGCCGCCTACCCCGTGGACCTGCTCGGCCAAGCCCGCCAACCCTGTGCCCGACCCGTGCGCGAACGCAGGTTGCCCCATCAGCTGATTGCGCACATCGACGCGCACGCCCGTCTGATCTGACCCGTGCACCGCCACCCGAACGGTCGAACCGTCAGCGTGCTTCTGCGCATTGGTCAGCGATTCCTGCACCACCCGATACGCCACATGACTGCTCGCAGCCCCAATATCACCGGGCGTCACGTCGAGCATCAGTGACGTGTGCAAGCCCGCGTCCAGCGCCGAGTGCACCAGATCGGAGATGCCCTCGACACTCTGCCGGCCACCGCTCGAGGCATCGGCCGATCCGCGCAGCACACCGATGATGCGCTTGAGCTCATCGAGCGCATCGTGGGCGGTCTGCCGAATCATCGACGCCGTCTGGGCTACCTTCTCGGGCCCGTCGGCGCTGTTGACCTGCATTCCGCCTGCGAACAACGAGATGCGGCTCAGGCTCGCGGCGAGGGTGTCGTGCATGTCGCGGGCGATGCGGGCACGTTCCGCATTCAGCAGCATCTCCTCACGAAGAGCGTTGGACTCCACCGTCACCTTGTCACGGGTGACCACAGCCTCCGTCAGGTCGGATCGCGTGCGGCGCAGTATTGCTCCACCCACGACCAACCCGACGAGCACTGCCGCGACGACCCACGGAATCCAGGCCGGGACGTCCCATTCCACCGGTACGGATCCGTCCTCGGCCTTCGTCGAACCGATGGTCAGGACGGAGTAGTACCGACTGCGATGCGCGTCGTACGTCAACGACACCCCGCACGCGACATATACCGCGACGGCAGCAAGCACCAGCGGCTTGGTGCGTGCGAACGCACCGACGGCAAACAGGGCAATCAACGCGGCCGTCGCATCGGTGGCGAAGAACAACGGCCCGGCCAACGCCAGTCCCAGAACCACCCATGGCCGTTCGTGTCGCCAGATCAACGCGACACCGGCGATCAGGTTGAGCGTGACTCCGAGGCCCAGGTTCCACCCGGGCGTCCCGGACGAGCCCGCCAACCCGGCGGTCATCAACGAGCAGAACAGGCTGAAGGCCACCGCCGCCGTAGTCCAGGCTTTGCGGCGCAGGGTGCCTGCCCGGTGGGTGCTCACGAGGAGAAGCGTACGGCCGTGCACCGACACGGCGAATCGTCCGAACGGCCCGCATGACCCATCGGATGCGACCGAAAGGAGGAGGCGTACCGACCGGTCAGCCGAGGCGCGGACAGGGCCGACTGCGGTGTGGTTGATGCATCGCCGAACGAGAGGAATTTCGACATGACCAACCACAACCCGAACCCCCAGCAGCAGTACGCCCCGCCCGCTCCCGAGCAGAAGAAGAGTTGGTTTGCCCGACACAAGATCCTGACCGTCATCCTGGCTATCGTCGTGCTGGGTGTCCTCATTCGGCTCATCGGTGGTGGTTCGTCGGAGAGCCCGACAGCTCCCGCGCCGGCCGGATCCCCGTCGTCGGAAGAAGCGGCTCCTGCGGCCCCGGCCGAGCCGACTCAGCCGGGCATCGGCGTCCCAGTGCGCGACGGAAAGTTCGAGTTCGTCGTCACCGCGGTCGTACCACCCGTCGCGACGGTCGGTTCGGAATACCTGACGCAGACCGCACAGGGCGAGTTCGTTCAGGTGACGATGACCGTGCGCAACATCGGCGATCGTGCGCAGAGCTTGGACGCTTCCTCGCAGAAGTTGCTCGACGCGGACGGCAAGCAGTACTCGGTCGACAGCCTCGCAACTGCCTACCTCGACGAGGGCATCGGCTACGAGCAAATCAACCCGGGCAACGCGCTGGACACGACTGTCGTGTTCGACGTCCCCGTCGGGACCGTGCCTGCGGAAATCGAGCTGCATGATTCGGCGTTCTCGGGCGGTACGACGGTTGCGCTGCGGTAGCCGTCGCTATTCGCTCTTCCGTTATCCCGCAATTCAATTCATTCGACGCAGCTCAGGCTGCGTCCCACGGAAGGAAACAATGACCAACCCGAAACTATCTCTCGTTGCTGCTTTGCTCGACAGGTCCGGTTCGATGCATTCCATCGCCGACGACACCCGCGGCGGATTCGATTCGTTCATTGCCAGGGAGCGTGAGGCCGACGGTCGGACCGTGGTCACGCTGGCGCAGTTCGACAACCGGTACGAGCTGGTCTACGACAACGTGCCGATCGAGGACGTCGACCCGCTCATGCTCGAGCCGCGGGGTGGCACCGCGTTGTACGACGCGATCGGCCGGCTCGTCAGCGAGGTCGGGGCCGGGCTGGCCACGATGCCGGAGGATGAGCGCCCCGGCTCGGTAACGGTGCTCGTGATGACGGACGGTCACGAGAACTCAAGCCAGGAGTGGACGAATTCGGCTGTGCGCGAGTTGATCCAGCGGCAGGAGGCTGAGTACAACTGGGACTTCGTGTTCTTGGGATCGAACATCGACGCCGTCGAGGTGGGTGCCGACCTGGGCTTTCAGCGTCGCAAGTCGATGACATACGTCTCGACGTCGTTGGGTGTGACGGCAGCTTTCGATTCGGTGGCGGACTACCAACACCGGAAGCGATCGGCGGGTGTCGATGCGTGTTCGGTATCGGCCTTTACCCCGGCGGACCGCAGACGGGCGCGAGGGGAGTAGGGGGAGGTCTACTACTTTCTCCTCGACACCGCCGGCGGTGGTCAGCTCGGCACCGAGAGTCTCACCAGGCCACCGGTCCGGCGTCGTCGAAGAATCCGCCCCGCGGGCCATCGTCGGGCAGACTGGCAAGCTTCAGAGCGATGCGCGCACCCTCCTCCGGCGTGCGTGTGGATGCAAATCCGGTGAAATCCGTTGCCACATAGCCCGGGCAGCATGCATTCACGATCACCGCAGTATCCGCGAGCTGCCGTGCGTACTGCACGGTCATCGCGTTCACCATGGTCTTGGATGGAGCATATGCCGCCATTACCGGGCCGGTCTGTAGCGCGAGCGAGCCCATGTTGCTCGAGACATTGACAATGCGTGGCGAGGCAGACCGAAGAAGCGTCGGAAGTAGTGCGTTCGTCACTCGGATGACTCCGAATACGTTGGTGTTTAACGTAGTTCGCAGCACGTCGATATCCAGCGTCGTCGGATTCTGTTGGTCGCCGCCGGAAATGCCTGCGTTGTTCACCAGTATGTCCAGGTCGTCGATCGAGGCGGCGGCGGCAGCAACGCTGTCGTCGGAGGTGACATCGAGAGGGACTCCGAAGGCATCGATGCCCGCAGTACGAAGCTTGTCGACCGCATCCTGTCGTCGTGCATCGTTGCGGGCCCCTACTCCTACTCTGATTCCCTGCATTCCGAGTCCGTGTGCGATAGCAAAGCCGATCCCTTTGTTGGCGCCGGTGATCAGCGCGGTCTTTGTCGTCATGCGATCCATGGTCGGCGTCGAGAGCAAGTGCGTCCAATACCGATCGACCAACCAGTGATACTCGACGGGTATCACAGCTACGCTGCCGTAGTGGACGATCTCGAAACACGCGAACTCCGGTACTTCATCGCCGTTGCAGAGGAGCTGCACTTCGGACGCGCAGCGCAACGATTGGGGATCGCCCAGCCACCGCTCTCGCGAGCGATCAGCAGGATTGAGCGCCGACTCGGCGTCGCCCTCCTGGATCGGAATCGCCGCGGAGTCGCACTCACTGTTGCCGGTGCCGTGCTCCTGAGGGACGCTGCGACGGCGCTCGACGCTGTCGCAGCGGCAGCGCAGCGAGCGCGAGCCGCCGGTGCCAGAGTCAAGCTGGTGACCAAAGCCGGTGCGTCCCACGAGCTCCTACGCCGCGTTCTCGATGCGTACCCCGCTGACGTGGATGTCTTGTTATGCGAAGTCGGTGAGCAGGCCGAATATCTTCGCCGCGGTGACGCCGACGTTGCGTTGATGCATCGTCCCGTCGATGACCTCGTCGGGTTCGACTCCGAGGACCTCCTCACAGAGGGGCAAGTCGCGATCGTTCCGTGTGATCACCCCTTGGCCTCGAAAGACGAACTGAGCATGGACGATATCCGTGACGTCCCGGATCTGCCGATGGCCCGCTGGCCGCAGCTCGACGGCACCTATCCGAAGGGTCCCGGGCCCGAGGTACGCGCTCAAACGCAGATCGCACAACTGGTCGCGCTGGGTCAGGCGCTGCTGGTGATCCCAGCATCGAGTCGCGCGTGGCAATGGCCCGAGCATGTGGCCGTACCTGTGTCCGATGCGCCGATGATCACGACGGTCATCGCGTGGCCGGCCGGAGTCCGATCGCCGGCGGTATCGGCACTGGTCCGGTCGGCCGTCGGGATTGCGTTCGAGTGATGGACTGCAAACTTGGGCGATGGCAAGGCTTTCAGCGCGGCAGGTCGATGACGTACGTTTCGACGTCGGCCGGGTGACGGCGGCCTTCGATTCGGTTGCGGACTTCCAGCATCGGAAGCGATCGGCCGGTGTCGATGCGTATTCGGCGTCGGCCTTCACTTCCGAGGACCGCAGACGCGCACGAGGGGACTAGCAGAGATTGCCTATGGGGAAGCGAAAATGCTCTTAGTTCATTCGGTCGAATGAATTTTTGCGCTGCACTGAAACATTCCGACCCGCCGGTCCTATACCTACTCAGCACCACTTCGACCAGAGACCAGGACTTCATGACATTTCCGCACGATCCGAATCAGCCGCAGTCCTCAGGGCAGGCCCCCTACGGGCAGCCACAAGGCTCTTACGGTGCCCAGCCACCTACGCAGGGACAGCCTTACGCGCAGCAGCCTTACGCTCAGCAGCCGTATGGACAGCCGCAGCCGCCCGCGAAGAAGAAGCGGAAGTGGCCGTGGGTTGTGGGTGGCGTCGTGCTGGTTCTTGTTGTGGGCGGAATGTTGGGTGGGGGTGATGATGAGAAGTCCACAACGGCACAATCCACAACCTCGTCCACGGCTGCACCTGTCGCAGCCGGAAATGCTCCTTCTGCTGCGGTCGTTGCTCCTGTCGAATCGGTTTCCCCCGCAACCGAACCCGAGCAGGCGGCACCGGGTATCGGCCAGGAAGTCCGCGATGGCAAGTTCGGTTTCGTCGTGACTGGCGTCGAGACAGGTGTTACGACCCTGGGCGACAACCCGTACCTTCAGAAAGACGCACTAGGGCAGTTCGTGCTGGTCAGTGTCACGGTGACCAATGTTTCCGATAAGGCGCAAAGCTACTTCGGCTCGAACCAGAAGCTGATCGATGTCCAAGGTCGCGAGTTCGAGAACGACGCGATGGCAGCGATCAATCTGGAGGCAGAAACTGCAATCGGGGGAGATATCAACCCCGGTCTGTCGCAGAACATAACGATCGTGTTCGACATCCCCGCGGATGCGGTCCCCGCGACACTCGAAGTACACGATTCCGTCTTCTCCGGTGGGGCTGAGATCTCCCTGCGATAGCTTAGAGGTTTTCGTTGGCCGGGCACCGAGACGGTGCCCGGCCATTCGCCGTAGTCAGCTAGCGAGATTGTGGGTAATCGCCGCCCGACTGCCGGCGTCTCGTCTCAGTTCAGCTCAAGGAGCCAAGAACCTGAGCTGTCGTCGTCACCGACCGCCGTATTTCGAGGTGGTGCGACTTTCCAACCACTGCAGCGCAATCGTGGGCGGCAGTGCCATCACGAGTATCAACACAACCGTGCCCATGATGTTTTCCATCCGCACCAGGCTGACGTTGCGGAGCAGTTCGTATCCGATGCCGCTGGACGACGAGAACATCTCGGCCAGAAGCAGTCCCAGGAACGCCAAGCCGAAGGTCATTCGCATACCCGTCGCGAGCGCCGGGAGCACGGCGGGAATGACGATCTGACGGATCAACCTGGGCCAGCTCACCTGCAGTGATGCTGCCATGTTCAAGTGAATTCTCTGGACCGATGCCGTGGCCTCGACGGCGACGAGGAACATCGGGATGAAGGCGGCGTAGAAGGAGAATCCGAATCGGCTCAATGCGCCGATACCGAGGAATGACAGGAAGATCGGGTATAGCACGATCTTCGGGATGCTGTTGATCGAGTAGACGATCGGGGCGATGGTTCGGGTCCAGAACGGACTCAGTCCGAGCGTCAGGCCCAGCAGGGAACCCACGACCGTGCTGGCCAGAAACGCGAGCACAAGAATACGTAGCGAGTCGCCGACGTTGGCGCGGAAGTCTGCCTTGCCCAGGTCTTCGACGAGCGAGGCCATGGCCTCGGCAGGCGTCGGGAAGATGAGACTGTCGACCAGAACGGCCGCTACCCACCAGATCAAGACCGCGACGACGGCCACGACCAGTGGTGGGAGGAAGCGGCGGGCGTTGGTGCGGCCCGCGGACGAGGTGACCTTCGGGGGAGCGGTGGGTGTGGTGGCTACTCTGTCCAAGGTGCTGCTCATCAGCGGCGCCTCCAATCGAATCGGTTGAGCGCGAGAGAGATCAGCGAGGTCGAGAGCAGAGCGATCAGCGCCACGATGAGGATCCCGGCGTACATGTCGGCGATGTCGAACCCGTCGTAGGCTATCGAGATGAAGTGCCCGAGCCCTTGCGTCGACAGGATGAACTCGCTGGCCAACACCGAAATGACGGCGTACGAGAGCCCCAGTTTCAGTCCGGTCACGATGCTCGGCAACGCGTACGGAAGCAGAACCGATCGGAAGTACTGCCACCGCGTGAGCATCAGTGTGGTGCCGAGCTTGGTGACGATCGGCGACACCGAGTTGAAACCGGTGCGTGCGTTCAACGCGACTACGCCGAAGGCGAAGATGGTGGACAGAATGGCGATCGGAGCCACACCGGCACCGAACAGCACCACCATGATGGGGTACAGCGCGAACGTCGGGACGGCGTAGTAGACGTTGAGGTACGGCTGAAATGCTCTGTCCCACAGCTCGTACCGCCACAGAACGTATGCGGCGGCGACACCGAGTACGGAGCTGAGCACGAACGCCAGAACGATGATGCCGAGCGTCCGGCCCAACTCGTCGACCAGGAAGTCCGGGTCGGTCAGCAGGCTCAGCGACGTCGAGATCATATCGGTCACCGGCACGATGTCGAGCGGAGAAGCGAAGAACCGTGCCGAGATGTCGATGGTCACCAGTGCCGCGACGAGGATGAGTACGGTCCAGCCCCATGCGGGGAGACCGAGTTGTGTGGAGGGTGCCGGCCGGATGTATCCGGGGACCACGGAGGCGCGCGTGCTCTCGCGCGTCGGCGCACTCATGGTTCGATGCTCATCGTCTTCTTGGCTTCGTCGCGCAGACTCGACCAAATGCGTTCGTGCAGAGCAGTAGCCGCTGGGCTGGCGAGAACGTCCTCGGAGCGCGGACGGGGCAGGTCGATGTCCATCTCGTCGATGAATCGACCGGGCCGCGCACTCATCACCAGTACGCGATCGGATAGCAGTACCGCTTCCTGGATGCTGTGGGTGATGAACAAGACTCCGCACGTCAGCTTTTCGACGATCTTGAGTAGCTCGTACGACATGACCAGTCGCGTCTGCTCGTCGAGCGCACCGAACGGCTCGTCCGCGAGTATGAGGTCGGGTTCCATGGACAGGCAGCGCGCGATGGCCACACGCTGGCGCATACCGCCGGACAACTGGGTGGGGTAGTGGTCACCGAACTTGCTCAGCCCCACTGTGTTCAGCAGCTCGTCGGCGCGGGCGCGCCTCTCTTTCTTGCCGACACCTCGGACTTCGAGAGCGAACCCGACGTTGTCGCGGACGGTCCGCCAGGGCAGCGTCGCCGATTCCTGGAAGATGACCGCAGTCTTGGATCGAGGGCCGGTGAGCGGTTGCCCGTCGACCTGCACGGTGCCGCCATCGTGATCCTGGAGTCCGGCGAACACCTCGAGCAGGGTGGACTTGCCGCAGCCACTGGGACCGACGACGGAGACGAATTCTCCTCGGCCGATGGACAAGTCGATCTCGTGGAGGGCGGTGACATCACCGAAGTGCCGCGAGACCGACGAGGCGACGGCGATGGCGGAGGTGGTGTCGGGGCGGGGTCGAGTCGTTGCGTGAGTCACGTCGCTACCTTCTGGTGGTGGGAAATTGCGGTCAGGAGTCGCAGTCGCCGGGAACATCGTTCTCTACTCCCGCGGCGAGGAAGTCCGGGTCGAACAGGGTGCAGAAGTTGGGTACTCGATCGCTCCCGGACGCTTCCACGCCGTCCTGGGCGGATTCGACCGACGCGGCGTCGAAGCCGCCACCCCAGGTGTCGACCGAGGATGCGCGCTCGACCACCGCGATAGCCGACTCCATATCGAATCCGGTGTAATCCGAATAAATCTGCGCTGCCGCAACAGGATCGGCCTTGATCGACGCCACCGCCTCGGTGTAACCGGCATTGATGGCGCGCACGACGCCGGGATTACTCGCGGCGTAATCCTTGGTCGTGGTGATCGTCGACTGCAGGAATCGCGACATGTAGTCGGGGCTGCTGACGATCAGCTTGAAATCCCCCGGTCGCTGTTCGGCGACGATGGAGGGAACGAGTGCGATATCGACGTTGCCGGCTTCGAGTAGTGCGAAGCCCTCGCCGATACCGCCGGAGGCAACCCGCTCGATCCGGCTCGGGTCGACGCCCGCAACGGAGGGAAGCAGACGCGTCAGAGCATCGGACGCCGAGTTGGGCCGGGTGTAAGCCCACCGGCGGACGTCCTCGATGGAGTTGGTGTCGGGGTTGGAGGCGAGTGCGTAGAAGTTCATCGGGTACGGCCCCTGCGTGCCGCCGCCGACGATGCGCAGTTCGGAGCCGGCCGCGTCCGCCTGCACGATCGACGGGTAGCTGACCTCACCGATGGGGATGTTGCCGTCGAGCAGCGTGCGCATGGTCGCGCTACCGCCCTTGCCCGGCACGATGTTCTCGACGATCACGCCGTGCTTCTCGAACAGTCCCTGCTTCTGCGCGACAAGCCAAGGGATGCTGTAGATTTCGGCCGCTGCCGAGACGGTGACATCGATCGTGACCGGATTGGCGGGGTCCGCGTCGGGGCCGGGATCCGATCCGCACGCCACCAGCGCGCCGGACAGCGCTACTGCTGTCATGATCGAGGTGATTCGGCGTAAATGCATCTGCGTCCTCGCTTGCTGATCGGCGTGACGGTGCCGAAGTAGGAGTGTCGGCTGTCGCAGGCCCACCCGTAGTGAGACGTACGTAACAGCTGCTCACCACTTAAACATAAGATGTTTTAGGCGTCAAGATGAGGTAAATACGGACAATACCCGCTGATTGACGGAACGGCCGGGGTTAAAGATCAGATGTATGCGGTGGTGTCGCCCGATGCCAGTTGGTCACCGACTGATAGCGCTCGCCCACGCCGAACAACGCGCCCTCACGGTGCACCGCAGCGGTGAGTTGCGCTCCCACCGGCATGCCCGAGGACGGGTGGAACCCGACCGGCAGAGCCAGCGTCGGGCCGTCGTGCAACGACCACGGGTACGTGAATTGTCCCATCCGGCGCGAGAGCGCGACGACGTCGTCACCCCCGTCCCTCGGGGGAACGTCGACAGGCATGGCCGGGGTCAACACCACGTCGACGGTCTCGAACGTGGCGGTCATGGCCTGATGGAACCGATCACGGCCGGTGAGTGCACGGGCACGGTCGAACTCGGAGATGCTCAGGCCCAACGCTATTCGCTCGTAGGTCGCGGGTTGGAAACGTGAAGGCTCGGTGTCGAGCCGGTGCCGATGGCGGCGAGCGAGGTCGCTGTAGACAATCGTGTAGACGATGTCCTGGGCATCGGCGGCATGCCCCAGTTCGATGGGGACGATCTCGTACCCCAGTTCGGCGAACGTGCGCACCGCGGCCGCAACGGTCTGCGCGACGCCGGGGTCCACGTCTGCGGTGAGGAACACGGTGGGGACACCGATGCGCGTCACCTTCGAGGGCTCGGATGGGCTGGCGGACAGGACGTCGAACAGGGCTTTCACCTCGGTGACCGACCGCGCCATCGGGCCGACTGTGTCGAATTGCTCGCTCACCGGGAAGACGCCGTCGTTGCTGATCGATGCCCAGCTCGGGCGTAGACCGGTGATTCCGCATGCCGCGGCGGGGAGGCGCACCGACCCGCCGGTGTCGGTGCCCAGGGATGCGTCGACCAGTCCGGCGGCGACGGCAATCCCCGAACCGCCGCTCGATCCGCCGGGGACCCGAGTGCGGTCCCACGGGTTGTACGACGGGCCTGCAGCCGAGTTCTGCGAGGTGACTCCGACGGCGAACTCGGCCATGTTCAGTTTCGCGACCACCGACCCGCCTGCGCGCCGCAGGCGGGTGATGACGTCGGCATCAGCGTCGGCGACGTTGTGCTCGAGGAACTTCGACGCGCAGGTGGTCTCGACGCCGGCCACGTCGATGTTGTCCTTGACGCCGATGCTCAGGCCGGACAGGGGCCCCGGGGTGTCGTTCCGGTCGTCGATCCACCGGACGACACCGCCGAAGGTCCCGTCCTCGATCAGGCGGCGCTCCGGGCGCGCAGCTCGGCCGTCGCGTCCTCGTCTACCGTCCACGAATCGGTGTTCACGACCACACCGTAGTCGCGTCGAGCATCGTCCTCGGTGAGGTACTCGTCCCAGACGTCGCTGAGCACCTGGAACGGATCACGCTCGAACGGGTTTCCGAAGCCACCGCCTGAGGGGAGCTTGATCTCCAGCGTCTCACCGGAGCGAATCGTCTCCTGAGTGACCTTGGAGTACAACACTTCCTCGCGATCGGTCCCGGCGTTCCTGGTGAACGAGCCGGACACACCGTCGTGCCCGCCGAGAGCACCGGCCGGCGGATCCGATCGATTGTCGGCCTCGGAACCGAGGAACGTATCGGTCTCCATCAACCACTTGCGCACACTGCCGATACCGCCGCGCCACTTCCCTGGTGCGGGAGCCTCGTCGCGCAGCTCGTACCGCAACGCGCGCATGGCGTGGTTGAGCTCGAGTTCCTCGATGGGGTTGTTACGGGTGTTTGCCATCAGGGCGTCGACGGCGTCCATGCCGTCCTTGCCGTTGCGGCCACCGTAAGAGCCCTCGTTGATTTCGATGTAGACCCAATAGGATTCGCCGTCCGGCGCAATGCCGGAATACGCGATGGCGCACAGAGCGGCGGACGATCCGGCGATGGCATGATCCGGAAGCACCGGGGCCAGAGCCAGGTTGATCGAGTCGAACACCCGGTTCACCTGAGAGAACCGCGCGAAGCACGACGCGGGGAAGTCCGGGTTGAAGATGGTCCCCTCGGGGGCATAGGCCTTGACGGGTCGGAAGCACCCGTCGTTCTGGGGAACGAATTCCTCGGTCAGATCCTCGTCGAGCAGAATCGTGCGAATGGCCGAGACGGTCACCGGCAGAACCGAACCCTCGAACGGGACGTTGAACGCAGTGGGCACTTGGCTGTTCGAGCCGGTGAGGTCGATGAGAATGTCCTCGCCCTCGACCTGCACCCGCACGGCCACCTTCAGCGGTTCGCCGCGGTTCTTGCCGTCGTCGTCGAGGTAGCCGATGGGTGCGGTGTAGCTGCCGTCGGGAATCTCGCGAATCTTTTTGCGCAGCATGGATTCGGAGTAGTCCATCCACCGCTCGCCCGCACTCATGACGGTGTCGAGGCCGTACTTCTCTAGCAGCTCGGTGAACCGCCTCTCCCCGATGCGCGAGCACGCGATCAGTGCTTCGAGGTCGCCGCGATTCTGCTCCGGGGTACGGACGTTGTCGAGGATGTGCTGAATCAGGTAGTCGTTGCGGACCCCGGCCTCGTAGATCTTCATCGAGTCCATCAGCTTGCCCTCGGCCCACACATCGACGACGTCCATGCACAGGCCGGGGAAGTTGCCGCCGACGTCGGACACGTGACCGGTACACCCGGCGAAGCCGATGTGCTCGCCCTGCCAGAAGATCGGAATGATCACGCCGTAATCGGGGGAGTGAGCCGCGCCGTGGTACGGATGATTGTGCAGCACCACGTCTCCGGGCTTGTACGTTCCCGCGAGGCGACGGTTGACACCCTTGATGTACGCCGGAATCGAACCACAGTGCATCGGAGTCGAATCCGATTCGCACAGTTCACGTCCGTTGATGTCGAAGATGCCCGCGCCGAGGTCCTCGGACTCTCGGATGAGCGAGGAGTACGCCATGCGATAGAGGACCTGGGCCATCTCCTTGGCCATCGACTGCAGGGCTCCGCCGATGACGCGCAGGGTGATGGGATCGACCTCGACGTCGTTCCAGGTTCGAGTGGATTCGCCCGCCAGAGATACTCCGGTGGTGGGCATCAGCGCCTTGCTCATGCGGGGTTCCTCTCGATGATGATGTGGCCGACGGCGTCGACGGTGGCGTGCTGGTTCATGCCGATGATCGTGGTGGAATCGAACTGCTCGACGATCGCCGGGCCCTCGATCTCGTTGTTCGCCAACAACAACGACCGCTCGTAGACAGGGGTGTCCACCCACTGCGGCGCGGACGTCTCGTCCTGCCAGAACAGCGCCTGGGTGGTCGTCTTGATCGCGGCCGAGGAGTCGGCGGAGCCTACGGCGATGTCGGCGATCTGCACGTGCGGGACCGCACCGACGCCGGTGACGCGGACGTTGATCAGCTGCACGGGCTTGTCGTCGAACCGCTGAGAGTAGGTGCGTCCGTGCACGTCGTGGAATGCCTCGGCAACCGTCTTGACCCACACGTCGTCGATGTCGCCGTCCGGCGCGGCGACGCGCAATTCGTAGCCCTGGCCGACATAACGGCAGTCGACGCTGCGTTCGAGCGAAATATTCTCGGCTGCAACGCCGTCCTTCTCGAGCTGCGCGACGGCCAGTGCGGACAGACGCTCGACCTGCTCCTGCAGCAGTTCGATGTTCGGGTCCGCAGACGACGTCCACACCGTCGTCGGCTCCTCGTAGCGGATGTCGGTGGTGAGCAGGCCGACAGCGGAGGTGATGCCGGGGTGACCGGGCACGATCACGCGCGGAATACCGAGCTGGTCGGCGATCTGCCAGGCGAACAGCGGGCCGGCACCACCCTCGGCGATCAGTGAGAAGTCGCGCGGGTCATAGCCTTTGCGCACCGAGTGCAGGCTGATCGCCTCGGTCATGGAATGGGCGAGGATCTTGAAGATGCCCATCGCGGCATCGTCGAGTGGGGTGTCGAGTTTGTCGGCAATGTGAGTCTGAATCGCCTCGCGTGCCAGCTCGGGCTTGACCTCCATGGTTCCGGACAGGAAGCTCTTCTCGCGCAGCCATCCCATCATCACCATGGCGTCGGTGGAGGTCGGTTCGGTGCCGCCGTGTCCGTAGCACGCCGGTCCGGGAACAGCACCCGCGCTGCGAGGACCGACGCGGAACATGCCCCCGTCGTCGACCACAGCGATGGAACCGCCTCCGGCACCGATGGTGTCGACCTCGGCCATCGGCACCATCGCGTGGTAGTCACCGATCCGCGTGTCGAGCAGATGCTTCATCCGCAGCGCGCCGTCCGGGGCCACGCCGACATCCGCGGAGGTGCCGCCTACATCGAGAGTGATGACACTCGGGAACCCGGATGCCTTGCCGATGGCGCAGCCACCGAGCAGGCCGGCGACCACACCGCTGGTCAGGAGTGAGACCGGGATTTCGCTGGCGCTGCGCGAGGTGACGAGCCCGCCGGCCGAGGTCATGAGGTGTACGTCTTCGCCGACCTGCGCCGCCTTGGCCTTACCGGCCAGGTTCTCGATGTACTTCGAGGTCTTCGGTCCGATGAACGCGTTGAGCGCTGCGGTCGAAAAGCGTTCGTACTCGCGGTATTGCGGAGCCACCTCGCTGGAGAGTGAGATGAAGACGCCGGGAAACTCTTCCTCGATGATGGCTCGCACGCGCTGCTCGTGCGTGGGGTTGCGGTACGCGTGCAGGAATGCGACGGCGATGGCCTGTACGCCGCGCTCACGCAGCAGGCGAACCTGCTCGCGCACCGCATCTTCGTCGAGTGGGGTCAGAATATTTCCCGCGGCATCGATGCGCTCCGGGACCACCCGACGGTTGCGTCGCGGCACGAGCTGCCACTTCTGCCACGGAAGATCCTGGTAGTTCGAGTAATTGAGAGGACGCTTCTTACGCGCGATGTGCAGCAGGTCGCGGAAACCCTCGGTGGTGATCATGCCGACGTCGCAGCCGTTGTGCTCGAGCACAATGTTAGTCGCCACGGTGGTGCCGTGGAAGAACATGTCGATTTCGGACGGGTCAATGCCGGCACGTTCGGCGAGAACCTTGATTCCGTCCATCGTGCCGATCGAGGGATCGTGGTTGGTGGACGGGGTCTTGTGCACGACGACCGTGCCGTCGTCGTCCCACAGGACGAGGTCGGTGAACGTGCCGCCGACGTCGACTCCAATGCGTTTCATGCTGCGTCCGTTCTGTCGGTGCCCGAGGGGAGCGGGAAGGCGTGCTCCGCGTGTCCTACGAAGTCGTGGGGTCACTGCTGAGGTGACATGAGTCATAGTGCTGATGATCGACGGGAAAAGCAATACCTCTGATGTATTGCGTCGGCTTTGTCCAGATATCGGCCTAGATTCGGGTAGGTATGCGTGGTTTCTTGCTAAAAAGCGGATGTATCGAGGGTTGCGATCTCCGCATCTCCGGGCATCGGCCAGGCTAAGCTCGAGCCGACTGGTACCCACCAGTCGGCAGAAACAGTCGAGCGACATCAGGGGGAAGACGTGGCCCAATCGGCTCCGCTCAAGGCGACCGCCAAGAGTGTCCCCGCGTATGCGGTTCTCGCCGGCCATCTTCGGGGCCGCATTCTCTCCGGTGAGCTGCAGCCAGGGGAGCGGCTACCCGGGGAAGCCGAACTCACCGCCGAATTCGGCGTCGGGCGTAGCACTATTCGTGAAGCCCTCCGGTCCCTGGCCAGCCAGAACCTGATCGAGACGACCAGGGGAGTGACCGGGGGAAGCTTCGTCGCCGTCCCCAGTGTCGGACACATCAGTGAGCACCTGGAAACCGGTGTCGCTCTGATGGCTGCCGCGGAGACTGTCACCGTCGACCAGCTCATGGAAGTGCGCAACCTGATGGAGGTTCCGGCGGCGGGCATTGCCGCGTTCCGCCGCACCGACGAGCATCTCGAGCAGCTCAACGAGACCATCTTCGACCCCAACCAAGTGCAGGGGCCCGAAACCTTCGCCAAGAACCAGGAATTTCACCTCGTCTTGCTGCGCGCAGCCCACAACCCCCTGCTCGAGCTCATCACCGCACCTGTCTTCCGTGTCCTGTCCGGCCGCTTCGGCCGTGACCACGCACCTGAGGGCTTCTGGCAGTGCGTCGACAGCGACCACCGGGGACTGCTCGACGTGGTGGAGGCCGGTGACTCGATGGCTGCCATGGATCTCATGCGCAAGCATCTCGATCACCTCGGTGACTCGTACCGACGGATGGATCGACTCCGCAACCCGTAAACATCTGCTCTTTATCGAGTCGATTCAGGGGAAGTCTGCCGATTACCGGTTTTCGCGAACCCTTGACGCCGTAAACATCTGATGTTTATGGTCTAGGTAAGGCACTCGCCAAACCGACACGAGGAGACACGGTGGCAATCCATCCGGCCGTTCTGGGGCGCTTCTTCGACGACTACACCGTGGGGGACGTCTACCAACATCCCTTCGGGCGGACGATCTCGGAGACCGACAACACGTGGATCACGCTGCTGTCGCTCAACACCAACCAGAATCACTTCAACGCGCACCTGGCGTCGCAGAACCCCATCACCGATGGGAAGGTCATCGTCAACTCCGGCTTCACAGTCTCTGTGGTGCTGGGACTTTCGGTGATCGACATGAGCCAGAACGCGATCTCGAACCTCGCCTTCACCGACATCAAGATGTCCCACCCCGTCTATGCAGGCGACACCCTGTATGCCGAAAGCATCTGCACCGGGCTGCGCAAGTCGGAGTCACGCCCCTACGCAGGCATTGTCTCGATGATCACCCGCGGCCTCAATCAGGATGGGGTCGAGGTCATTTCGTGGAAACGCTCGGTCATGGTCGCCACCCGCGACAGTGGCATCGGGCAGAACTACTTCCCCGAAGCGCAGAACGGCCCGCTCGAACTCCCCACGACGAAAGATTCCGACGCATGAGGCCACTCGAAGACGTCCGCATCATCTCCCTCGAGCAGTACGGCGCAGGGCCGTTCGGCAGCCTGCATCTGGCCGACCTCGGCGCGGATGTCATCAAGATCGAGGACCCCAGCGTCGGCGGCGACGTCGGCCGCTACGTCCCGCCCTACAACGAGGGTGAGGACTCGCTGTTCTTCGAGAGCTTCAATCGCAACAAACGCTCTCTCTCACTGGACCTTTCGACCCCGAGCGGGCGGGCGGTGTTCGAAGACCTCGTCCGTACCAGCGACGCCGTCTACTCCAATCTCCGCGGTGACGTGCCCGAGAAGATCGGCATCACCTACGACCAGCTCAAGCACCTCAATCCTGCGATCGTGTGCTGCAGTCTCACCGGCTTCGGTATGACCGGCCCGCGCGCGAAAGAGCCTGGCTACGACTACATTCTGCAGGGTCTCGCCGGATGGATGAGCGTCACCGGCGACCCGGACGGCCCGCCCACCAAATCCGGTCTGTCGCTGGTCGATTACTCCGGTGGATTCGTCGCCGCGATCTCACTGCTGTCGGGATTGCACGCTGCCCGACGCGACGGCATCGGCGGTGACTGCGACGTCTCGCTGTACGACACGGCGATGTCGCTGCTCACCTATCCCGCGACCTGGCATCTCAACGCCGGCTTCGAGCCGATCCGCACGAAGAACTCCGCTCACCCGTCCCTGGTTCCGTTCCAGGCCTTCGAGGCAACGGACGGCTGGCTCATCGTCGGCTGCGCCAAGGAGAAGTTCTGGGACCGGCTCGTCGTCGCCATCGATCGCCCGGACCTCGGTGCCGATCCACGGTTCACCAACTTCTCCCTGCGCGGCAAGCACCAGGACGTGCTGCTGCCGATCCTGGAAGAGGTGTTCGCCACCAACACCGTCGAGCACTGGCTCTCGAAGCTCGGCCCAGCCGGGGTGCCTACCGGTCCGATCAACGACGTCGAGCACGCACTCACCGAACCGCACACGCTCGCACGCAATCTTGTGGTCGAGACCGAGCACCCGGTGTACAACACGGTCCGCCAGGTCGCCTCCCCGGTGAACTTCGGTTCCGAGGCCAAGCAGTACCGCCGAGCGCCGCAGCGCAACGAGCACTTCGACGACATCGTGCGCGATCAGTTGGGCTACGACGACGAACGCGTCGCAAAACTGAAGGCGGAGGGTGCCTTCGGTACGGCGAAGGACGAGGTGCGGGCGTGACCTCGACGATCTTGGCGGAGTGGGCATCGAGTGTCACCGTTGCCGATCTGTCCGAGGACGTCCGGCACGCGGCCGCGCGCCACCTGCTCGATGGCGTCGGCAATACCGTTGCGGCTCAAAGACTCGGCTACGGCCGACCGGGCTGGACAGTGGCCGACGCTCTCGGCGGCCCACCGGAGGCGCGTCCTCTCACCGGCACTCGAGGTCTGTCCGCGCCCGCAGCCGCCTTCGCGACCGGGGTGATGCTGCACTCTCTGGACTTCGACGACACGCATGCGGGCGCACTGGTGCACGCGACGGCCGTATCTCTTCCTGCGGCATTCGCCGTCGGGCAGCAGGTATCAGCTTCTGGTGCAGATGTGCTGACCGCCGCAGCTCTCGGGCTCGAAACCGCCTGTCGCCTCGGTGAAGTCAGCCCGCACGGATTCCATGCTCGGGGTGTGCATGCCACGGCAGCGGTGGGACCGTTGACAGCCGCCCTCGTCGCCGGACACCTCTCGAAGTTCGACACCGAGACGTTGGTCAACGCCCTGGGGATCGCCGGATCGTCGAGTTCGGGACTGCTGGAGTTTCTCGATACCGACGCCGATACCAAGGCACTGCATCCGGGATCAGCGAGTATGAACGGTGTTCTCGCTGCTCGGCTCGCGGCCGCCGGTGCGACCGGCCCGTCGTCGGTTCTCGAAGGTCGACGCGGGATCTACGCCGCGTTGACCGACCGGCCGACGAACTTCGCGGCGCTGACCGAGGGACTCGGCACGCGGTGGGAAGCCACCCGGATCGGCATCAAGCCGTACCCCAGTTGCCAGCTGATGCACGTCACGCTCGATGCAGTGACAAAGGCGCTCGGCGACAACGCAGTTCAGGCCAGTGATGTCGCGGACATCGAGGTGTACGTTCACCCCGATTCGAGTCCCTTCGTGTGCGGACCCAACACCGGAGTCGCGTCGCCGCGCAGCACCTACGACGGTAAGTTCGACCTGCCGTGGAGTGTGGCGGCGCTACTGCACGACGGAACCATCACCGTCTCGACCTACACCGACGAATCCATCGCACGCGAAGACGTACTCGTCACCGCCCGGAAGGTGCGGGTGACGAACCTCCCGTCCGAGGTTCCCGCGGCCGCCGCGTCGGGCAGGGCGGTTCTCACCCTCACCGACGGACGAGTGCTCGACGCCTCCGTCGGCGGCAGTCATGGATCCGCCGGATTCCCCCTGAGCGACGACCGTCTGCTGGAGAAGTTTCTCGCCAACTGCGGCAACGATTCTCGTGCTGCCGAGCTCTCCGACCGCATCCTCGGATTGGTCGACGAAACCGACCTGACCGCCATTCTCGATCTCGCCGCAGCCATCGCGCCGGCACCCTGACTCTTCAACCGACAGGACATCATCATGGACTTCACGTACGACGAACAGCAGATGGCATTCCGTAAAGCTTTGCGCACCTTCGTCGACAAGGAAATCATCCCGGTAGCCAACGAGTGGGAGAAGACGGGCCGGTACCCCACCGAGATCGTCGAACACATGAAGGCCATGGGCCTGTTCGGGATCACGACGCCGGAGGAGTACGGCGGCCTCGACCTCGACAAGGTCTCGTTCACCCTGGTCTACGAGGAGCTTGCCCGCGGATGGATGGGCGTCGCCGGAATTCTCGGCAGCCACAACCTCTCGTGCTGGATGATCGGCAAGCACGGCACCGAGGAGCAGAAGAACACACTGCTGCCCAAGCTCGCGTCCGGTGAATGGCGTACGGGAGTCGGCCTGACCGAGCCCGGTGCCGGAACCGACCTGCAGGGCATCAAGACCACCGCCAAGCGCGACGGCGACCACTACGTCGTCAACGGTGCGAAGACCTGGATCACCAATGCCCGACACGCGAATGTGCTTCCGGTACTGGTCAAGACCGACACCACCACGACTCCCGCGCACAAGGGCATGTCGCTGCTACTGATCGACACCACGACCGACGGGTTCGAGGTCCAGCGCGACATGGGCAAGCTCGGCTACAAGGGCACCGAATCGTGCGAGATCACGTTCACCGACGTACGGGTCCCCGTCGACGCAGTGCTCGGTGGCGTCGAGGGTCGCGGTCTGCAGCAGGCACTGTCGGGTCTCGAGATCGGCCGTCTCAACATCGCCGGCCGCAGCGTCGGCATCGCGCAGGCTGCCTACGACGCCGCCCTCGAATACGCCAAGCAGCGCACCGCATTCGGTCAGCCCATCGCCGAGTTCCAGGCGATCCAGCTCAAGATCGCCGACATCGCGACCCAGCTGCAGGCTGCACGTCTGATGACGTACTGGGCTGCATCGCAGGCAGATTCGGGTAAGCGAGTGGATATGGAAGCCGGTATGGCGAAGTACTTCGCCTCCGAGGCCGCCATTACCGCCAGCCTCGAAGCGATGCGCATCCACGGTGGCTACGGATACTCCACCGAGTTCGTCGTCGAGCGTCTCTACCGCGATGCGCCTCTCATGGCCATCGGTGAGGGCACCAACGACATCATGCGCACCGTCATTGCCAAGTCCCTCGTAGCGGGCACGGGCGTCATCGGATGAGGACCGCTCTGACGTACCTCTACGTTCCCGGGGACGTGCCAAAGCGGTTCGACAAAGCACTGGCATCGGGCACGGACGCGGTGGTGCTGGATCTCGAGGACGCCGTCACCGCGCCGAACAAGGATCACGCTCGCGCGACGGTAGCCGAGTGGGTTGCTGCCTGCGATCCGGGTGACGTGCAGATCTGGGTGCGGGTCAACCCAGGGCCGTTGCAGGAGGACGATATACGTGCAGTGCTGCACCCGAACCTGACCGGTATCTGGTTGCCGAAGGTGTCGTCGGCTCGCGAGGTGGAGCAGGCCGATGCTCTACTGGGTGGCAGCAGCGCGGTGGTCTCACCCCTCATCGAGACGGCCGCAGGAGTGTTCGCTGCTCTCGAGATCGCCCGTGCGCCTAGGGTCAAGTTTCTTCAGATCGGTGAGGTGGATCTCGCCGCCGATCTGGGCGTCGACGGTTCCGCGGAATCACTGTCGTTCGTGCGGGCTCAGGTGGTCGCAGCCAGCGTGGCGGCGGGGATCGATCCACCGCCTGCTGCGGTGTCGCGAAATTTCCGCGATGCCGATGCGTTCGAGGCCGATACCCGAACGCTTGCTGGTCTCGGTTTTGTCGGTCGTGCGTGTATTCATCCGGCTCAACTCGGTCCTGTGCGAACGGTGTTCGTGCCCTCGGAGGACGAGGTACGAGAAGCTCAGGAACTGTTGGCCGACTTGGAACGTGCCACCTCGGGTGTGGCGGTGGACAGCAAAGGATTCCTGATCGACGAAGCCGTGGCGCGGAGTGCTCGACGCGTGGCGCAGCGAGGAGTCGCACGGGAGACGATGGCGCGGAGCTGACAAGCTCGACGCCGGAGAACAATGCACCCGTGAAATGCAGCCCTCACGACGGCAGGCGGCCCTGCAGACCATCGAGGTCTGCAGGGCCTTGTGCGTGGTGATCAGTCCGCGCTCGTTGTCGCTCCCAGGAGATCGCGGACAGTGTTTGCAACACTGATGAATTCTGGCTTCTCCATCGTTGCGCTGTAATCGCGGTGCACAGGAAGGTCGACGTCGAGGATGTCCACTATCCGACCCGGCCGTGGGCTCATGACGACCACTCGGTTGGCGAGGTAGACCGCTTCGGCGACGGAGTGGGTGACGAGCATGACCGTCGTTCCGGTCTCCCGCCAGATGCGGTGCAGCTCGACGTTCATCTTCTCGCGGGTGAGAGCGTCCAGAGCTCCGAAAGGCTCGTCCATGAGCAACACTTCGGGTTCGTGAAGCAATGCGCGACAAAGTGATACGCGCTGCTGCATGCCGCCGGACAGCTCATGGGGGAGTGCTCCCTCGAAACCGGTCAACCCGGTCATCTCGATGAGCTGATCGGCCTTCGCGGCCGCTACCTTCTTGTTCATTCCGCGCATCTCACCCTGAAGCAGAATGTTCTTGCGCACGGTCCGCCATTCGAGCAGTGCAGCACGTTGGAAGACGTAGCCGATGTTGCGTTGCGGGCCCTTGACCTCCTTGCCGACCAGCTGGACCGACCCACGTGAGGCACCGGTGAGACCGGCGACCACTTTGAGCAGGGTGGACTTGCCGCAACCGGAAGGCCCTGCAATGGAGACGAATTCACCCTTCCCAACCCGGAGGTCGACATCGGAGAGAGCGGTCACGTCACCTCGTTTGGACGAGAACTGAACGGTGAGGTTGTCGACAGAGACCGCGGTGTCCGTCACGGTGGGAGGCCGTTCACTGGTGATCGCATTCATGGTCACGTCTCATTCCTCGTTGGAGGTGAAGGTCGAGTCCCAGTAGGTCGAGGACTCGGCTCCAGCCTCGGTGAGTCCGGCATCGCTGAGGATGCTGATGGTGTTGGCCCAGTCCTCGTCGCTGTTGACACCCGGAGCCATTCCTTCGGTGTTGTCCGTGGTGAGCAGCGGAATGGTTTCCTGCCACTGCTGCAGAAGCACCGACTCCGGCGGAGTCTGCGGGTCCTTACCGACCATCGATGCCACGGCCGCTTCAGGATTGGCGATGGCTGCCTCGAACGATTCGCGGGTGGCGTCGACCATGGCCTGAACGAGTTCGGGGGAGCGCTCGATGGTCGACGTGTTGGCGATGAGGCCGTTGCTGTAGAAGTTCAAGCCCTCGTCGGAGTAACGGAGGTAGCGCATCTCGCGTCCGGACTTGTTCGCAATATTGGGCCCCTGGTCGTGTGCGAAGCCGATGAGACCGTCGACCTGACCCGAGAGCATCGCGGCGATCTTGCCCGCGGAGTCCAGACTCTGCTGCTGAACTTGGTCCTCGGGAACGCCGACGCGGTCGAGGAAGATGGGGAATGTAGTGGTGGGCGCATCCCCGGCGGAGACGGCGATGGTCTTTCCTGCGAGGTCGGCGGTGGTCTGAATAGGTCCGTCTGCGTAGACCTGCACAGCCGACGGCGTCGTCTGCAGGAATACGCCGAGGCTCTTGACCTTGACCCCCTTGTCGATGTTGGACATCACGGCCGCAGTGTCGGCCCAGCCGAAATCGGTCTGGTTGGAGCCCGCGGCCTGTGCGGTCTTGGTCGATCCCTGGCCCGCAGTGATGGTGAGGTCGATACCGTGCTCGGCGAAGATACCTTCTTGCACTCCGTAGTAGAACGGGGCGTGCTCGCCGTAGGGATACCAATTGAGCATCAGCGAGGTCGCGGTGGTTTCACCGTCGGCACCCGGGGCCTTCTCCTCGCCTCCACCTCCTCCGCTGCATCCGGCGAGTACGAGAGCGGACGACGCGACGGTCGCCACCAGAACGTTTTTGAGCTTCATGGAATATGTCCTTCGATGGAGGGAGAGCAAGCGGGTCACACAGCGCCGACGGACGCGGTGGAGCGACGCGATGCGTGCCAGGGGATAAGGAACTTCTCGGCGATCTCGATGATCAGGAAGAGCACGATGCCGAGCAGGGACATGATGATCAGAGAGGCGAAAAGCATTGCTGTATCGATGTTTCCGTTGGCCTGGAGGATCACGTACCCCAGACCTTCGTTGGCCCCGACGAATTCACCGACCACCGCTCCGGTCACCGCGAGTGTTGCGGCGATCTTGAGGCCGGACATCAGCTGCGGCAACGACGCCGGAAAACGCACCTTGCAGAACGTCTTCCATTTGCTCGCACCCATGGTAGATGTGAGTTCGAGGATCTCGGGATCGACGGAACGCAATCCCGCCATTCCGGCGATGACAATGGGGAAGAAGGCCATGAGGACGGCCACGAGGATCTTGGGGCTGGGACCGAAGCCGAGCCACACGACGAACAGTGGCGCGATGGCGATCTTCGGGATCACCTGTGCGAACAGGATGAGCGGGTACATCGTCTTCTCGATCGAGGACGAGTAGATCATCACCACTGCAACGGCGATTCCGACGCCGCTGGCGATGATGAAGCCGGCGACGGTTTCGTACGTTGTCACCCAGGTGTGGCCGGCGAGGTAGGACGCGTTGTCCACCATCGTCGACCACGTGTCACCGGGTGACGGAAGAATATAGGGCGCAACGAGTTCGGAGGCGGTGACGGCCCACCATGCGGCGACGAGCACGGCCACGAGGGCCAGAGGTCGCCAGAGGCCGGACCAGGTATTGCGGAGCGAAGGGAACCGTCGACGACGGGTCGGTGCGGGTTGAGGAACCGACGCAGTGGCAGAACGGACTTCGACCGACGATGTTGTCGTCATATGGAGTCCTCGATCTAGTAGGAGGCGGGTCCGTCTACACCCGCTGGAATGCGCTTTCCGAAGCTGTCGCCCAACGTAGTGTGATCGCGCCCACAGTGTCAAGCAATTCGGACAATCAGCTGTTCAGAGAGGTGCTACGGCGCAGGACGACGGTGCCCGGTGCCCACTCCCGGCTGCCAGGGCGACTGTCCGGATCGAGGGCGAGCTGCACGGCTCTCTCGCCGATATCCACCAACGAGAGTGCGACGGTGGTCAGGCTCGGAGAGTGATCGCGCAGTGTAGGGATGTCGTCGAATCCGGCGACGCAGACATCCTCCGGCACGCTCAGGCCCAGCTCACGCCACGCTGCGATTGCCCCGATGGCCATGACGTCGGTGACTGCGAACACGCACGGTGGAGCGCCGTGGCCGGGGGAGAGTTCGAGCGCAGCCGCCAGACGCCGCGCGGCGCTGTAGCCGCCGTCTCGCGAGAAGTCCCCGGCCACTTCGATTTCCGGTGTGATGCCGTGTGTGCACAGTGTCTCGACGAAGCCGTTGCGACGATCGGTCGAGGTCCGGATATTTCCCGGTCCGCCGATGATGGCAAAGCGACGATGGCCGTGCTCGTGCAGGGCCTGCGCCAAAGCCGCAGATGCGGCGAAGTTCTCCGGTTCGACCGCAGAGGCGAACGGCACCGGTTGTCCGATCACCACCACCCTGCCGCCGTTGTCGCGGTATGCCGCGAACTCCTGTCCCAACGCTCGGTCCAAGTCGCCGCTCTGCCTCGAGCCGGCCAGGATGATGGCATCGGCGCGGTGCGAGATGAAGGTGGCGACCGACTGCCGCTCGAGAGCGAAATCGCGCTCGGTACTGGCCAGGAGCACCAGCTTGCCTGCGTCGCGCGCCTCGTTCTGCACGCCGCGAACGATGGAGGAGAAGTACGGATCGGCCACATCGTGCACCACGAGCCCGATCAGTCCGGTCGACGACCGAGCCAGCGCCTGGGCCTGCGCGTTGGCGATATAGCCGAGATCCGCCGCCGCTGCACGGACGCGATCGGCGACACCCTCGCCGGGCACTCGTGACGAGCCGTTGAGCACCCGCGACGCTGTGGCCTGCGAGACGCCGGCCGCCGCAGCCACATCGCTGAGTCGGACTGCCGCCATGAACCCCTCACCCCCTGCGAAATCGTTGTGATCGACGGTCGCACTTGACCGATCGACATCGACAGCATAGCTTGGAAAGCGCATTCCAAAGCTGACTTTCCCTCACGACGCGTAGTGGACTTTCCGCCACACCGTCGCCGCGGCCCCATCCGTCATGGCTCGCCGTCGTCCCACGTCCTTCGTCATCAGTGCACAGAAAGGGCAATCTCTCATGCCCACACCCACCCGTACCTTGCGCATCGCCATGAACGGCGTCACCGGCCGCATGGGCTACCGTCAGCATCTTCTTCGCTCCATCCTGCCCATCCGCGACGCCGGCGGGCTCCTCCTCGACGACGGTTCACGCATACAGGTCGAGCCGATCCTGGTCGGCCGCAACGAAGCCAAGCTCCAAGAGCTCTGCAGCCGACACGGTATCGCCGAGTACACCACCGACAGCGCATCGGTCATCGACGACGCGTCCGTCGACATCTACTTCGACGCTCAGGTCACTTCGCGGCGCGCCGAGGCGCTCTCGTCGGCGATGAAGGCCGGCAAGCACATCTTCACGGAAAAGCCGACAGCCGAAACGCTGACGCAAGCCATCGAACTGGCCCGCATCGGGCAGAACGCAGGCATCACGGCCGGCGTCGTGCACGACAAGCTCTACCTCCCAGGCCTGGTCAAACTCAAGCGGCTCGTCGACGAGGGATTCTTCGGCCGCATCCTCTCCCTACGGGGCGAATTCGGCTACTGGGTCTTCGAAGGCGACGGTCAGCCCGCCCAACGACCCAGCTGGAACTACCGGGCCGAGGACGGCGGCGGCATCGTCGTCGACATGTTCTGCCACTGGAACTACGTGCTCGAAGGCATCCTCGGCAAGGTCGAGACCGTCATTGCGAAAACCGCCACCCACATCCCGACGCGCTGGGACGAGCAGGGCAACGAATACGCCGCCACCGCCGACGACGCCGCTTACGGCATCTTCGAGATGGAGAACGGCGTTGTCGCCCAGATCAACTCGTCGTGGGCAGTGCGAGTGTTCCGAGACGAACTGGTCGAATTCCAGATCGACGGCACGCACGGATCGGCGGTCGCGGGGTTGCGCAACTGCGTCGCCCAGCATCGTTCGCACACCCCGAAGCCTGTATGGAATCCAGATCTGCCCGTCACCGAACCGTTCCGCGACCAGTGGCTCGAGGTTCCCGCGAACGCGGACTTGGACAACGGGTTCAAGTTGCAATGGGAAGAGTTCCTGCGCGACGTCGTCGCTGAACGGCCGCACCGCTACGGTCTGCTCTCCGCTGCCCGCGGTGTGCAGCTGGCCGAGCTCGGTTTGCGATCCTCCGCCGAGGGCCGTCGCCTCGAGGTCCCGGAGATCGCGCTGTGACCGCCGTCGACTCCAGGGTGTCGATCACCCTCCCCGGCCGCGGGGTCTACGCGCTCGGCGAACCGGGTGAGTGGACCAAGCCCACCGCCCCCATCACCTCACGCGTCGCATATGCCGCAGCGCACGTGATCCCCAGGGCCACAGGAGACAACACCCCGGGGGCACCCGCCGACATCGACTGGGACGCCACCATGGCGTACCGCCATGAACTCTGGTCCTACGGATTGGGTGTCGCCGATGCGATGGACACCGCTCAGCGCGGCATGGGCCTGGACTGGGCCGCTACGTCCGAGCTGATCAGTCGCTCTGGAGCCGAGGCCGCTCGCGTCGGAGGATCACTCGCCTGCGGCGCGGGAACGGACCAACTCGACTTGAACGCGCTGCCGTCGGGCAAAGACGGTCTCGCTGCTGTGCTCGACGCCTACCGCGAGCAGATCTCGGTGGTCACCGAGTCGGGAGCAAAGGTCATCGTCATGGCTTCACGCGCCCTGGCTCGGGTGGCGACGTCACCCGACGACTATCTGCACGTCTACTCGACATTGCTCGACGAAGTCGAACAGCCTGTCGTATTACATTGGCTCGGAACGATGTTCGATCCCGCGCTCGCCGGATACTGGGGTAGCGCTGACATTTCGTCCGCTACGGGTACCTTCCGCGGGCTGATCGAGTCGCACGCAGCCAAGGTCGACGGAGTGAAGGTGTCGTTGCTCGACGCTCAGCACGAGATCGAACTACGAGCCGGGCTGCCCGCAGGCGTCCGCCTCTACACCGGCGACGACTTCAACTACCCCGAGCTGATCATCGGCGATGGACAGCATCATTCGGATGCACTACTCGGCATCTTCGCCGGCATCTACCCGGCGGCGTCGACGGCGTTGCAGGAGCTCGACCGCGGGAACACTGCACGCGCCGAGACCATTCTGCGTTCGACGCAGGAGCTCGGCCGCCATATCTTCGCCGCGCCCACCTATTACTACAAGACCGGGATTGCGTTCCTGTCGTGGCTCAACGGCAAGCAACCGGGCTATTCGATGGTGGGCGGTCTGTCGTCGGGTCGCAGTGTGGAACACCTGACCACGCTGTTCGTCCTCGCCGATCGCGCCGGGCTCTTGTCGGATCCGTCGCTGGCTGCGCATCGTATGGGGCTATACCTGGATCTGAACGGAGTGTCCTCGTGAAATTGTTACCGTTCGATATCGAGAACCCCTACGCGTCACTATCTCTCAACACCAAGACGACGAATAGCTGGACGCTGAAGCAAGCCGTCGACGGGGCCGCGCGAGCCGGGCTGGGTGCGGTGGCCCCGTGGCGGGATCGGATTCAGGAGGCCGGTGTCAGCGAATCGGCCAAGCTCATCTCCGATGCCGGTCTGCGGGTGTCGAGCCTCTGCCGCGGTGGGTTCCTCACGGCGATCGACGACGACGGTCTCGATGACAACCGTCGCGCTCTCGACGAAGCCGCCGAACTCGGAGCGCCCGAGCTCGTGATGGTCATGGGTGGCATCCCCGATCGCGACCTCGTCGGAGCGCGGGCTCGGGTGGAAGAGAGGCTGGCTCTGCTCGTTCCGTATGCACTCGAGCGGGGGGTTCGCATAGCGCTCGAACCTCTGCACCCGATGTTCGCGGCCGACCGTGCTGTCATCTCCACACTGGGACAGGCTTTGTCGATGGCCGAGCCGCATCCGGTGGAAGCGGTAGGCGTCGTGGTCGACACCTTTCACGTGTGGTGGGATCCGGACCTGGAGTCATTGATCCGAACGGCAGGTGACCGTGGCCGCATCAGCTCGTACCAGGTGTGCGACTGGCTGGTGCCGATGGAGGCCGACCCGCTTCTGTCGCGCGGAATGATGGGAGACGGTGTGATCGACTTCGAATCCATCGGCCGATGGATTCAGGACGCTGGGTACCGAGGTGATGTCGAAGTGGAGATCTTCAACGCTGCCGTGTGGGCGACCGATGGAGACCAGGTGATCGAGACGATGAAGCAGCGCTACCGCGATCTGGTTCTTCCCAGTCTGATCGCATGAGAGTTCTCTTCGCCCCCGATTCCTTCAAAGGCACCATCGACGCTGTGGATGCCGCCGCGGCACTGATCGAGGGGTGGGCGGCTGTCCGCAAGGGTGACGACCTGGTGTCGATGCCGCAGGCAGATGGGGGCGAAGGGACGCTCGACGTGCTCGCAGCGTGCTCGGCAGACTCGACGTGGTCATCGGTGCGCGGTGTCTGCGGCCCGGACGGTCGGCCGGTCGACGCGCGATGGTTGATGCTCGACAACGGCCGGGCGGTGATCGAGCTTTCGGAGTCGTCGGGCATCGCGATGATGGAGTCGCTGAATGCATTTGCTGCGACCACCCGCGGGCTCGGTGAGGTCATTCGAGGCTGCGGTTCGGATCGAATTACGGTAGCGCTGGGGGGCTCGGCGTCGACCGACGGCG
Organism: Rhodococcoides fascians NBRC 12155 = LMG 3623; assembly: GCF_001894785.1. Classification (GTDB taxonomy): domain Bacteria; phylum Actinomycetota; class Actinomycetes; order Mycobacteriales; family Mycobacteriaceae; genus Rhodococcoides; species Rhodococcoides fascians. The sequence continues at coordinate 62,353 of NZ_BCWW01000011.1, read as the reverse complement.
GGCTAGGAGTGCTTCGGGCGCTTGGCGTTCGGGTGCTGGACCAATCGGGTCAGGACGTTCCGGAGGGCGGTGCAGGTCTGGTGGCCGCCCGGTCGGTGGATGCGTCGGGCCTCGCGGGGGTGCCGTCCGATATCGAATTGCTGACCGATACGCGCGCGGTCTTGTTCGGACTCGACGGTGCCGCACACATCTTCGGGCCGCAGAAGGGTGCGTCGGCCGCTGACATCGAGTCTCTCGACGAAGCGTTGGAGTATTGGGCCGATCTGCTCGCCGATGCGGGCTTGCCGGCCGACCCGTCCATGCCGGGAACCGGTGCTGCGGGAGGGGTCGCATTTGGGCTGTGCGCGCTGGGGGCTCGTGTATCCGCCGGAGCGCAACGGGTGTCGGACCTGACGGGACTGTCGGCTGCTGTCTCTTCCGCCGACCTCGTGGTGACGGGTGAGGGCACCTTCGATCGCACGTCGCTGACGGGCAAACTGGTCGGATATGTAGTTCAGATGTGTTCGGACGCTTCGGTTCCGGTAGTGGTGGTCGCCGGGGCGGTGAAGTCGGACGTCGAGGTGCGGACCGTGTCGCTGACGGACCTTGCCGGCAGCAGTGAGGCCGCCATGGCGGATCCGCGACAATGGTTGATCGACGCTGGACGGCGTCTGGCACACGAAGTTCGATAGCGAGGGGCACCGAAAACGCCGTCGGATCGGATGGTGCCCGCTGCTGCGGCACCGGCGCTGAGGATGAAGTTGTGCCGTACTTCGTTGCGGAAAACCATCTGCATCGGCAGGAGCCAGAATCTATCCTCGTCGGTGAAGTCGGAACTGAGAATCTGGAAACCGCGTTGATTGACAGTGTCTTCGCCCTTGGCGTCGAGAACCCCCAGAGTCGCGGGAAGTCCTTACCGATGTCGTCGGGTCCCGGCTGCGACAGTGCGGCCAGCCGGCATTAGAGCCTGCGGGTTTCGTGTGGGACGGTGCAGGTTTCCGCCGAGGACGTCGAGCATGTCTGCAGTGACTCGCGCCTACTTCGCGAAGAACAATCCGGTGATGATCATCGGCTCGCTCGCTCGTTCGTGAATTGCCCTCAGGCTAAACGATCTCGGCGGTAGATCTTCGAGCGCCTATGCCGTCGTACGCAACGCCCACGCCCGAGCGAGCGCGAATGTTGCCACGAGTACGCACAGCACCGCCACCATCACCGCGACGAAAGTGGATACCGTCGTGGAGAATCCGAGAATCCAGGCGGTCCCCATTCCAGCGAGGGTAGCGAGGACACCTCCGATCGGGAGAAAGACAGCTACAACCTTGGTTGTCCGAGACGACAACGGATCATGAGTTGCCCTGAGCAGCAACCGGACCGAGGCGACTCCGACCACGTAGGCCAATATTCCGGTGCCTGCGTATATCGGGAGCACGTAGTCGGTCGATACGCCCGAACTTGAACCGGAGAAGCTTGTGCCGACGAGGATCAGCACTGGCATCATCCCCAGCGTCACTCCGACCAGACCGGCAACGACTACGAGCCCCACGCGCCGAGAGGGTTCGACGATGAATCGATAGCCACACAGGTGCAGCACCAGCCCTGCGAACATGCCGATCACCGCGCCGGTCGAAGCGGCGACGACGGGTCGCACCCATAGCCCCAGCGTGGTGTCGGGTTCATAGAACGATTCGCCGGAGACGTACGCCGCGTACCCCGAAGTTCCGGTCACTGCGTGACCCAGTACCGCGATCACAGCGCCGAGCAAAGCAAAACAAGTTGCCTGTTTTATCACGCATCAATGATGACGGATGTCCGATCTACGTCGAGAACCTCGGCCGGAGTGGTGCCCGTTCATCACTGGGATCATTCGGTCCACAGCGCGTCGCACCTATCGGCAAACGCAGGGCATGCTCGCCTCCGATCCAATGGAACCGATGCGTCGCTAGCTGCGTCCAACATCAAGGATGGCTTACCTGGATGGAGTGCTGTGAGCAAGATGCGATTGCTGATCGCGGGTGCGGTCGGGGTGATGCTGGCGGTAACCGGATGCGGACGGGCGACCGAAGGCATGCCTGTTGCGTCGCCGTTGACGACCTCGGTGTCGACAACCGCACCGGCAGATGGTGCATGGGATCCGTGCACTATCCCGGACTCGGCCATCGAGGACGCAGGCTTGGCAGTCGAGACGAAGTCCTCGAACTTGGTAGGAGATCTGCCAATTTCGGAAGACTGGATGACGTGCTTTTGGACGAACCCTCTGCCGACGCCGTGGTATCGCGTCGGCATCTTTTCTTCCACGGAAAGTCTGGACTACTTGCGTGAGCGGGGACCGTTCGAGAAATTCGAGCCCATCGAGGGTTCCGACGGCATGCGCTTCCAGCGGACCATCAAGTACGACGAGGTCAACTGCGGCGTCGCCTTCGGCCACCCGGGTGGCGTCGTCTACCTGAATCTCGACGGGTTGGTGATGACACCACCTCTTGAAAATCCGTGTGTTGAGGTCGAACGGTTGGCGCGTTCGCTCCGACTGTCCTTGCCGTCGGAAGAATAGGTGGATGTAATCGATGGGTTCGGAGACCAACGAGCTGGCGTCGTCGATGCAGCAGTGGCAGGCGCTGTCGATGCAGGCAGATTCCGGGCAGCTCGAGATTCCAGAAGGCGTGGCGTTCCGGTGTGACGAGGTGTGTGCTGCCTACATCCGGCACTTGAAAGACATGGTGGTAAAGACGCAAAACTTGGTCGACGTCAAGGCATTCGGCTCCTTGGATTCGGCCAGGCAGCTCGGCGAAAAGTTCGAGAGGATTGCCTACAGCGGTGATCGCTCGCTGCGCGTCGTGCTGACGCAGCACATCGAGGTCATCGAATTGATGCGGTCGGTGTTCAAGCGCTACTTCGATGAAGCCGAGTACGCCGATCAGCGGACGTTGACGTCCATCGCGGAGATCGGTGAGCGTCTGGGCAGGTGACCTTTCAGGTCCGAGGCCCAACGCGATCGGTGCCACCGGTCCGTCTGGACAGATACTGCGCCGCTGCGCAGTTGGTGTGCGAGCTGAAGTGCGGGTCCCGATCTGGATGCGAATTTCGTCGGAAGATGCTCCGCTGACCCACAGGATTGTCGCAGCCGTACCCCTCGGCTATTGTCGAGGAAGGTTCAAGAGCGACAGCCGTAGGTACCTGGCCGGCTGTCCGGCAACCCCGTCTCCATCGACAGGGTGCCCCAGGGGAAGAACCGGCGCATCTCGCGACCGCGGGTGCGCAAGTCGATGGAGGTCGCACCTCCAGGACGAGGTGAAAAATGTCTGCAGATGACGGACTCGCAGCAGCACAAGCCAAATGGGAACCCATTCCGCCGGATCGTCGTCGTGCCTGGTGCCAGACGCTGCTGAGCTATCCGCCGATATGGTTCGGGGTGTTCCCGATGCTCGAGACCCGGAGGCTGGTACTCGAGGGTGGATATGCGAACAGTGAAGCCTGGATCGACCTTGCGAAACGTGCTGAAGCAGTGGGTTTCTCACCGCGAACGTGGCTGATCTTTCGGCAGAGCCTCGAGCCGGCCTATTTGAAGGATCGGTTCCCGTCGCATCCCGAGAACAAGCCAAAGCGGCGGGGAAACGGCCGCGTGGAGACGGTAGTGGTCGATCCAGAGGACTTCTCCGAGTGGCCATGGCTGTTCGAGGCAGGATATCGCGCGGGAGAGGCGACCCTGCACGCGTTGTCCCGCTGAGTGGGTCGACTAGCAGTCAGGCGTGTTGTCCCGGCTGCGGGCGCTCTAGTAACTGACCGAAAGCCTCTTACCGCTCGATTAACCGAACGCGATGCGAAGCCCTACGCTCGCTGTGGCTTCACCGGCGCTGAGGATGAAGTTGTGCCGTCCTTCGTCGCGGAACACCATCTGCATCGGCAGGAACCAGAATCGATTCTCCCCGGTAAATCCGGCACCGGGGATCTGGAGACCACGTTGATTGACGATGTGTTCGCCCTTCGCGTCGAGCACTTCGAGCGTCGCGGGGAAGTCCTTACCGATGTCGTCGGGCCCCGTCTGCAGTAGCGCCACGAGACGGCATTCGAGCATTCGGGTGTCGCGAGGAACCGTGCAGGTATCCCATACACCGCCGAGAATGTCGAGCATGTCTTCGCTGACTCGCGCGTACTCCGCGAAGAACAATCCGGTGATGATCATCGGCTTCGGCCACCTCTTTCGCCCAACACTGGCCTCGGGGTTGACAGTCGTGTCGACAACCCTAAGCGGCCACGGAGCCACTTGCTGACGCCGCGGCACGTCGATGCAGAACCACCGTCAGCGCGATGGCGACCACGATGCCGATCAGGGGTGGTATTCCGAATTCGAGTTCCCCGGACAGCCACGCAAGGAATGCCGCGAAGGCGTAGACCGCGAGATGTCGCCAATGCACGAGCGGGGGAGTGTGCCCCTCGGGTATGCCCTGACGCCAGCGGCACAGGAAGTCCCCGATGAGAACACCGCCCAACGGGGGAATGAAGGTGCCGAGCAGGCTCAGGTAGTCGACCAGATGGTTGTGCACACCGACGAGCGCGAGCAGGGTCCCGATGACGCAGCCGCCGATGATGAACGGTGCCTTCCGGGGATGACGGAACATTTCCGCGCCGGCGACGCCGAAGGCATATGCGGTGTCCGCGTTGCTCTTCCACAGGTTACCGAAGAGCAGAATCAGGCCCCAGCCGACGAGTCCCAGGTTGTAGAGAACCAGAACGAAATCGCCCTCACCGAAGGTGATTGCTCCGATTGCTCCGAACAGAATCATCATTCCGTTGCCGAGAAGGAACCCGATGATGCACGCCCACGCCGCTTGCGACCCGGATCGTGCGAATCGAGTCCAATTGGGTGCCTGTGTCCCCGCGGAGACGAAAGTGCCGACGACCGTCGTGATGGCGAGCGTGACCGTCATGGTCGTCGTGGGTGCGATCGACGTCAGACCGGAGAACCCACCGACCTCGTCGAGAGAGCGGGAGACCACCCAACACGCCAAGGCAATAATCAATGGCGTCGACACGACCGAGACCCAGTACATCCCGCGGTATCCGTAGCAGGCGGTGATGCACATGAGGATGCTCGCACCGATCATGACCGCCGCCCGCGCGGCATAGGACTCCCAGCCCAATGCTTGCGAGGTGAGCTCACCGATGGTGCCGATGATGACGCCATACCAACCAATCTGCGTACCACCGAGGAGCAACGACGCGAGCTTGGATCCGCGGGTGCCGAAGCTGTAACGCGCCATGAGCACGGTCGTCAAACCTGTACGTGCACCGGCAAATCCCATCATGGCCACGTACGCGCCCAGAATCGCCGAGCCGGCGACGATCACCAGGATGAGGGTCCAGAAACTGAACGCCGTGCCGAGCGCAGCACCGGCCAGCATTGTCGGCGTGAAGATGGTAAAGCCCAGCAGCACAATGGCCAACGAGAAGAACGGCTTGCGGGCAGTGCGGGGCACGGGCGTGACGGGGTAGTCCAGGTCGACCGGTTCGTCGGCCTTCTGTGCGGTGGACTCGTGATCGGCTCGGTTGCTCATGCCTCCTCGCCGATGTCTTCGAGCCACAGGCCTGGGCGCTCCGCCAACATGCGTTCCATGAGCTGCAGACAGGCGGGGTCGTCGACGACGTCGAGCTGTACTCCATGCTCGCGCAACAGACTCTCCGACATCTCGAACGAGCGGTTCTCGCCGATGACGATTCGCGGAATCTCGTACAGCAATGCGGTTCCCGCGCACATGAAGCACGGGGACAGGGTGGTGTAGAGAACGGATTTGCGGTACACCGAAGCCGGTAGTCGCCCCGCTCGCTCGATGCAGTCGGTTTCGCCATGACGAATTGCGCTGTCCATCTGCACGCGTCGGTTCCGTCCCACCGCCAGTACTTCGCCGTCGTGCACGAGTGCCGCGCCGATGGGAACGCCGCCCTCCTCCCAGCCGATCTGTGCCTGTTCGATTGCAAGTCCGAGGAAGTACTCGTCGGTGTGCGCGGGATCGGTCAAGGGGTCCTCCTGAAGCGTCTACGAACGGTGAGGGTGATGCGTGCCATCAGTCGACCAGGCCTCGCACAGATTGCCAAGGGACAACGTGTCACTCGAGCAATAGTCGATCTGGAGCACTGTGTCCCGTCGGCGGAACATGAACGAATGCTGCCGACTCTGCGAAACGTTCTGGCGCTGCCGTCTTTCGAAGCGGCTGCTGTCGAGGTACTCACGGGCTCACCCGACACCGTGGTCGTCCGATGGGTGCATTCGTCCGAGGTCTACGAGATGGGCGGCTTGCTGTCGGGCGGAGAGCTGTTGTTGACCACCGGACTCGGCCTCCAGGGACGATCGGCCCAGCAGCTGACCGCCTACGTCGACCAACTGGCCGACGCGGGATGTGCCGCTCTCGCAATGGAAGTCGGACGCTCATTTCTCGTGGCACCGCCGGAATTGGTCGAGGCCGCGCGTCGCCGAGGGGTGGCATTCCTGACGCTGCACACGATCGTCCCATTCGAGCGGATGGTCGAGGACTTCCACGACCTCGTGATGAGGCGCCGGCTCGGAATGCAGCGCACCGGCGAGCCGGTCTGGCATCAGCTCATGGACCTCGTCGTGGCGGGGCAGGGCATGACTGCCCTACTCGACGCGATCGCACGGCTGGCCGGCTGTGGCGTCGACCTGCTCGACGCGGAGGGCCGCGTCGTCGAACACAACGCTACCGCTGCACCGCGATCGGCCGATGAAAAAACGGTCCTCGACGTGCGCGGACCCGCGGGCTCGCTCGGTCGGCTCGTGCTGGCCGGACGGACCACCGCACGGCGCTCGGCCATCGGTCACTGCGCGGCCGTCGCGGTAGCTCTGGAACTCGGTCGACATCCCGGCCTCGGTCCCCGACAGTCCCGTGCACAGGCCGTGATCACCGATCTCGTGGGAGGCACGTCGACCTCACACGGTGACCTCGTCGAGCGCCTCGGCGCAGCCGGTTGGGCACCCACCGACGGCCACCATGTTCTGGTGGCCGCCGTCGACGTCGATCAACGAACTCCGGCGCGCGAGCTGTTGATTCCGGTTCGAGAGGCGGTCGAGTCCGTCCTCGGGCGGTGTTTGGTCGGGGTGGCTGCGAACCACGTCGTCGTGCTCGCGCAGGGCTGGGTGCAGCCGTCCCCTGCGCGAGTTCGCGCCGCGTTCAACGAGATCGAGGTTCTGCTCCGCGGCGGATCTCGTGGTTCAGCATTGCGCACGATCGGTGCGTCGGCTCCGGTCCTCGGGTTGTCTCACATCTCCGATGCGATCGGCCGAGCGCGTGAGGTGGTCCAGATCGCGCGGCGCTTCGGAACTCGCACCGGTGTTCTGTGCGCTCGCGATGTCGGTGTTCAACGGTTGCTGGGCGCGTGCGTACCGGCCATGATCACGGAGTTCGTCACCGAACAGCTCGGTGACGTGATCGCTTTCGACACCGAACACTCTGCCGATCTCGTGCGAACCCTCGATGCCTTCGTGGCGAACGGCGGTAGTAAAGCCCAGACCGCGATCGGACTGGGCATCAGGCGACAGTCTCTCTACGCCCGGTTGTCGCGACTCGACACGCTCCTGGGCACCTCGCTCGATGATCCGACGCACCTGGCCGGTCTGGGACTCGCTCTGACGGCGTGGCGTATGCAGACAGGTGTTGACCCGCAGGCCGCATTCGCGCGTACATCGCGCTGCGGAAGCTGACCGCACTCGATCGGAAACGTCGTGGACCCAGTCCTGTGAGGCCCCAACCTGTGTGCCCATCTCACGGCGTGAAGGTGGTGGCCGAAGGGGCCAACATGCCGACCACACCGGACGCCGTCCAGATCTTCCGCGACGCCTCAGTGGCGTTCGCACCTGGCAAGGCGGCCAATGCCGGGGGAGTGGCTACCTCCGCTCTCGAGATGCAGCAGAACGCATCTCGTGACTCGTGGAGTTTCGAGTACACCGACGAACGCCTCGCCGTGATCATGCACGGAATCCATCACCGAACCATCGCGACCGCCGAGGAGTACGGCAAGCCGGGCGACTACGTCCACGGCGCGAATATCGCCGGTTTCATCAAAGTCGCCGACGCGATGATCGCTCTCGGCATCGTCTGAAGCACCGCCCTCATCACCGACTGGCCTTTTGTTTTCTTTCGGCTACAGTCGGCTGCACGAGCTCGAACCGAAAGAAGGTGTGTCGCTGTGATCCCCGATGGAGCAGAGGTGCGGTAGCGTTCGCGCTTTCGTCACCTCGTTCGATCCTCGGTCCCTCGACTCCGTCCTGGACCCGATTTCAGCGCCACCACTTTCGACCACCGGCCGTTCTGATCGGGCTCGGTAAAGCCTGTCCGTCGGCTCATCGAGAAACAGCGGTCATCGAATATTCATCTCGAATCGGCGGGCGCAGTTCTGCGTCCGTACATCGCGCAACGACGTGCTGCTCGAGAACTCTCACAACCCCAGTCACACAGGAGAAACCGTGACCACTATCGATCACCTGCCGTTCGACACACCCGCACCCCGTGAGCAACAACTGTCGGAGCTACTGGAGAGCCGAGTGATGGCTTTCAACAACGTTCTGGTGCAACGTGCTTCGGGTGACCTCGACAACAACGACGCGTACCACCGCGCTCGCGCCGAGCTGCAGCGCATCGATCGCACGATCGCAGAAGTGAAGAGCCGCATCGCAGAATCGGACGCATCGAAAACCATCGACCGCGATATCGCCGGCCCAGGATCTGCTGTCACCGTCATGTTCGATGGTGACGAGAAGGACGTGGACACCTTCGTGCTGGTCGAACACGCGATGGAGAGCAGCGGCCGAACCTGCTCGACCGCTTCACCTTTGGGCGCTGCCTTGGACGGGAGTCGAGTGCGTGACGTACGCACGTACTCGCTCTCCTCCGGTGCCGAAAGCGCAGTGGCAATCCTGGGCATCACCTGGCCGTGAGGGTGTTGCAGTGGCCTGCTCGTCGAGAAACGACTAGCTGATCAGCGCACGCACCGGCGTCGGCTCCCGGCCCAACAGGGCTGCGGTGACGGCATTCCCGGCCAGAAAGTCTCGGTCGTCGTAGAACTCGAACATTGCCCCGAGTCGATGTTGCTCATCGGCGGACATCGAGTCGCTGTGCAGCCTCATCCATTCATCGATACTCGAGGACCTGGAAGCGACCACACGGCCGGTGGCCACCTCGACCAGACGAACCACGTCTCGGACACTGAGCGCTTCCGGCCCACCGAGCTCGTACGTCGCCCCATGGTGCAGCTCAGGTCCCTCGATGAGGACCCGGGCTGCCACCTCGGCCACATCGTCGAGGCTGACGAGCGAGAACTTACTGTCCAGGCTGTAGGGCACAACAAGATCGGTACTGCTCCCGTCCAGAACCGCCTCGAAGTTCTGCGCATAGGCACACGGTTGCAGGATGGTCCAGTGCATTCCGTGCTCACTGCAGAAGGCACGAAGATCGTCCTCGCAGCGGGCCTTGTCCATGTGATGCGGCATCCTCGGGCTGTAGGGCCACGCCACCGAGTGGTAGACGACGTGGTCCACTCCGGCGGACGCCGCCGCGTCCAGCGCCCGCAACACTAGAGCCGGCTCGTCCGGATGCACATTGGGTGCAATGAAATACACCCCACGGCACCCGGTGAAGGCCTCGGCAAGGCCTTCACCGGTCTCCAGGTCCACCGGAAAGTCCGGTGCTGAACGGCTCAGCCGCCGCACCACCGCTACGCCGTCGAGTGCATCTGCGACGGCTCGTCCGGTCTTGCCCGTGGCACCGACGATCGCGATGTCGGTGCCACGGGAAACATCGAGCGCCATCAGTGAATCTCAGCGATCGATGAAGTCGTACTCGGCGAACTTCGCGCCACCGGAGAGGCGTTCGTAACCGGGCCCACGATCGAAGAACGGCTCATCGAGGCCGCGTGCATTGCGCATCTCTGCGCGGAGCTTCTCCGATGCTTCTACATCCGCGGTCGCTGTGCCCTCGGCAATCACGACGCCGTAGTCCGTGGCCGCGAACTCGCGAGAGACTTTGCCCCACAGCACGTCCTGCTCGACGGATTCGATGGGACGCTCCAACGGATCGCCCCAGCCGCCGCCACCCGTCGTGCGGATACGGATGGTGTCGCCCGCCAGGATCGGCTCGGCATCGGTCAACGCGTCGAATTCACGCTCGTTGGGCTGGCCCGGATTCAGCGTTACGGAGAACGATCCGCCGGCCTTACCGCCCTTGACGCCCCAGCACGCGAGAATCGAACGGTCGGCGATGGACATGAAGTGCGCATCCTTGAGCATCCGGATGTGCTTCTCGTAACCGAGGCCGCCGCGGTAGCGTCCGGCACCGCCGGAATCCTTGGCCAAGCCGAGCTTTTCGACGATGAACGGGAAGCGGCTCTCGGTGAACTCGGTGGGCAGGTTCCGGGAATCGGGTACGACGTGGATGGTGTCTTCACCGTCCGCGTAGTGCCGTCCACCAGAGCCGCCGCCGAGCACCTCACGCATGAGGTACGAGTTGCCGTCGAAGTCGTCGCCGTACACGCCCGTGTAGCGGATGGTTTCCTGATCGGCAGGCATGTTGCCGTCCACAGCTTTTGCCACGACGCCGGCGAGCACACCGAGCAGACGCAGGATGACGAACGTCCGAGCGTTGGTCGGGGCCGGGAAGATCGGGGTGATGAGCGTGCCCTTTTCGGGGAACTTCATCTCGATCAGCGGGATGACGCCCTCGTTGACGTCGAGCTCGGCCATACGCTCGGGGGAGTCCGCGAGGTTGCGGAGCACCGGCGCAAGCCATTTGGCCAGGAAGTTGCCGTCCGCGTAATCACCACAGTGGTTGATCGGGCCCTTGGCCTGCGGCCCGGTGCCGGTGAAGTCGAGGATGAGGCGCTCGCCGCGCTCGTCCTCGGGGCCGGTTTTGGTCAACGTGATCCGCTGAACGTGCAGCATCGGCTCGTCGACGCCGTCGTGCTCGGCGTAGTCCTCCCAGGTGTATTCACCCTTGGGGATCTTGCTCAGGATCTCGCGACGGTAGATCTCGGTGGTGGCATCCATCATCGAGTCGAAGCACGCCTCGACGGTGTCGATGCCGTAGCGCTCGTACAGCTCCGTCATTCGCCGGGCACCCATGAGGCACGCCGAGCATTCGGCGTCGAGATCGGCGGCCAACGCGTCGGGCATGCGTGAGTTGCGCGTCATGATCGTCAACGCAGCCTGGTTGGGTACGCCCTGATCCCACAGCTTGATCGGCGGAACCATCAGGCCCTCTTCGTACACGGTGGTCGCACCGGACGGCATGGAGCCGGGGCAGCAGCCGCCGATGTCGTCGTGATGGCCGAAGGCCTGCACGAAAGCAACGACCGACGGCTCTGTGTCGCCGGGCTTGGTAGCGAACACCGGCACAGTGACACAGAGATCGGGCAGGTGGCCGATGCCACCCTCGGAGAGATAGACGTCGTTGTGGAAGTAGACGTCGCCCGGCTTCATGGTCTCGAGCGGGAAGTCGCGAGCCACCGGATGCACCAACGCGGAGTAGGAACGCCCCGTCAGCTTGCGCAGATTGCGGTCGTGAATTCCGGCGCGGAAATCGTGGGCGTCACGAATCATCGGTGACCGCGACGTCCGTGAAATGGCGGTCTCCACTTCCATTTCGACGCTTGCGAGGTAGCCGGCCACTATCTCGACGAGAACGGGATCAGGCGCAGGCGCGTCGACCGGAGAAAGCCGGTAGGGCTTGTTGTTCACCATGTCGATGACGGTCATCAGTTCGCTCCGTTCGAGTCGAGAGTGCGGGTGATGCGGACGTTGCCGAACGTGTCGATGCGGGCGGAGAAGCCCGGATCGATCGGCACGGTGGAGCTGAATTCTTCGATGACGGCCGGGCCGGTGATCGTGTCACCGGCACCGAGATCCGCACGGCTGTAGATCGCGGTCTCGTGCCAACCGTCGAAGTACGCCTGACGCGTTCCGGTGCGGGCACTTTCGGCTCCGGTGCCGGCGGCGATCTCCGAGAGCACGGGGCGCTTGATGGGGCCGATACCGCTGACCCGCAGGTTGACCCACTCGACGAACTGACTCTGATCTCCGCGGAAGTCGTAGCCGTACAGCTCACGGTGCGCTTCGTGGAAAGCCTCGGCGGCCTGATCGATGGTCGCCTGGGTGATCTCGCCGTCGGCGATCGGTACGCGCACCTCGAAGGCCTGACCGAAGTAGCGCAGGTCGGCCGAGCGTGCGTAGCGACGATCCTCGGCCGCGAAGCCCTCACCGGCGAGCGCCTCGTCGGCCCGAGATGCCAGCACTGCCAGCTCCGATTCCAGATCCTCCGCGCGCAGACGGTCGTGCCGGCTGACGTGCGTCTGCACGTAGTCGTTGCGCACATCGACGGTCAGCAGACCGAATGCCGAGACGTTGCCCGGGTTCAGCGGTACCAGAACGTCTTTCAGACCCAGGATGTCCACCAGGCGGCAGGCGAGCAACGACCCGGAGCCGCCGAACGTGACGAGGGTGAAGTCGCGGACGTCGAGGCCACGCTTGACCGAGATCTGCCGCAGCGCGTTGGCCTGGTTCCAGGCCGAGACCTCGAGGATGCCGGTGCCGCAAGCTTCGACTTCGAGCGAGAGCTGTTGCGCGAGGTCTTCGATGCCCTTGCGTGCCAGGTCGGTATCGAGGGGGATCTCGCCGCCGAGCAGGTGGGGTGGAATGCGGCCGAGCAGGACGTGGGCATCGGTGATGGTGGGCGCGGAGCCGCCGTTTCCGTAACACATGGGCCCGGGATCGGCACCGGCCGAATGTGGCCCGACGCGCAGCGTGCCCTCGGGTGTCATCCAGGCGATCGAGCCGCCGCCTGCGCCGACGGTGACGACGTCGATCATCGGGATCTTCGACGGGTAGTTGCCGACGCGTCCCTCGGTGGTGAGCGCGGGCTCGCCGCGGACCACGACGGTCACGTCGGTGGAGGTGCCGCCGCCGTCGCAGGTCAACACCTGTTCGACACCTGCAGCGCTGGCCACCAGGGCCGCACCCAGCGCGCCGGCGGCCGGTCCCGACAGCACGGTGGTGATGGGCTGGTGCACAACCTCTTTGGCGGACAGGACGCCGCCGTTGGACTTCATGACGTAGAACGGCACATCGCGTGCATCACCGGATTCGGTGGCGAACTCCCGCAGGCGGTTCGCGATGTTGTTGACGTAGCTGCGAATGTTCGGCTTCACGGCCGCGTCGACCAATGTGGTGATGGCGCGCTCGAATTCGCGGTACTCACGCAGTACCTCGGTGGAGATGGAGACCGTCGCCTCGGGGTATTCCTCGAGAAGGATGTCGCGGACGCGCTGCTCGTGATCGGGGTTGGCATAGGAGTGCACCAGGCAGACGCCGAGGGTCTTGACGCCCTCTGCCTTGAAGAATGCTGCTGCCGCGCGTACGTCGTCGTCGTTGAGAGGGCGAATCTCGTTGCCGTCAAACGAGAGCCGGCCGCGGATGGTGCGGACGCGGTGTGCGGGCACGATGCGATCGGGCTTGACCCAGAAGTACGAGTTGCCGTAGCCGTCGGGTACCGACTGGCGCGCGATCTCGAGTACGTGCTCGTAGCCCTCGGTGGTGATGAACCCCAGGTTCTCCACCTTGCCTTCGAGCAGCTTGTTGGTGGCGACGGTGGTGCCATGGCTGACGGCGCTGAGCGAATCGCCGGATACGCCGAGCTGGCGGAGTACCTTGTCGATGCCGGTCAGGAATCCCTCGGCCGGATCACTCGGCGTCGACGGAGTCTTGGTGGTCACCATGGCTCCAGACTCCTCGTCCACTGCCACGACGTCGGTGAATGTGCCACCGGTGTCGATACCGACCCGAATCTTTCGTGGTTCCACGCTTCCTCCTCGATATGGTTCGTAGGCCACGCGTCCGTTGATCGGATCGGCGGGTACCTGACGTGTACTCACATTCGACCCGTTCTGCGTCTCAGTATCTTTGGCACAAGGTGCCAAACTCCAGCCGAGCATTTGAGCTTCGCGCGCCCTGCACCGGCGTCGAATTGGCAGTACTTGCAACGACAAAGGCCGCTCACCCCCGATGGCTGGGGATGAGCGGCCTTTGTCGTGAGCCGTGACGGCGCGAAGTTACCGGTGACAGGACGAGCGAGTGAGCAGTCCGCCCAACACGACTCCGGCCAGTGCGAAGCCTGCGCCGGCTGCGGCGGCCAGCAGGGTGCCGCGGACGGACTGCGCGGCGACGGGTGCACCGGCACTCACAGCGCGTCCGGCCGCGACAGGCAGGGCAGTGGGGGTGGTGCCGGAATCGCTGGCTGATACCTCCGCGGGCGCAGCAGCGGCCTCCGGCACCCCGTTGGCGATGACGCCGTCGAGGCCGTTGAAGAACACTCCGGCCATCTTCTTTGCGACGCCGGTGATCATGCGCTGACCGACCCCGCCGACCATGCCGCCGACCACGGCGTCGGCGTCGTAGCTGAGCATCGTGCCGCCGCCTTCGGTGGGCTCGAGCTTGATGGTGACGTCGGCGCGCACCGTGCCCGGTGCGCCGGCACCGGAGGCGGTCATGACGAACGATTCGGGCCGATTCTGTTGCGAGAGGACAACTTCACCGTCGTAGGTGCCCTTGATGGCGGCGACGCCTGCGGTGATCGAGAGCTTGTAGTGATCGTCGCTCAACTGCTCGAGGGACTGCACTCCGGGGATGGTTGCGGCCAGTACCCGGCCGTCCTGCATGCTGTCGTACACCTCGGCGGGAGGTGCGGCCAGCGTGGCGGTTCCTGCGATTCTCATGAAATCTCCTCGGTTGTCTGAGCGACCGCGTGGGTCAGCCGCAGCTCGTACAGGTCGGACGGTGAAATGGGCATCGAGGTGATCGAAAAGCCCTCGGCATCTTCGACAGCGGCCGCGATGACGGCGCTGGTGGGGATGACGCCGGCTTCGCCGGCACCCTTCATGCCCAACGGATTGAGCCCGGACGGGGTGACGGTGTGGTCCATCTCGATCGTCTCGGGAACTTCGGTGACGAACGGCATCAGGAAGTCCATGAACGAGGCGTTCAGGAGTTGCCCGTGCTCGTCGTAGGCGATCTTCTCGTACAACGCTCCGCCGATTCCCTGGGCGACGCCGCCGTGAATCTGGCCCTCGACGATCCGAGGGTTGATGACGTTGCCGCAGTCGTGCACCACTGCGTACCGCTCGACGTGGATCTCGGCCGTCACCGGATCGGTCTCGACGATCGCCGCGTGGATGCCCGACGCGAACGTCGAGCGCGGGGGAGAGTAGTAACCGGTGGCTTCGAGGCCCGGCTGTTCGCCCTCCGGCACCGGCGGGATCGTCATGTCGGTGTCCATCTTCGCGAACCCGGTGGCCTGCCTCGACTCCTTGTCGAAGGCATAACGCAGCGGATTGGACAGTACGGCAACAACACCGAGGGAGATGGACGTGCCCTCTGCTCCGGGTTCGGTGCCGATCTTGCAGACGTAGCCCCCGCGCAATTCGAGCTCGACGGGGTCGAGATCGAGGGCGCGCCCGGCGATGACCTTCGCTTTCTCGGCGACCATCTGCGCGGCCACGTGGAACGCCGAACCGGACATCACTGCACCGCGAGAGGCGAATGTGCCGACGGCATAACCGAATCGACGAGTATCGCCGGTGGTGATCTCGACGTCGGCGATGGAGACACCCAGGTCATCGGCGACGATCTGCGCGAACGTCGTCTGATGGCCCTGGCCCTGCGTCGTCAAGCCCGTTGCGCCCTTGATCTTTCCCGAGTTCTCGATGAGCACGTGCGCGCCCTCGTACGGCCCCGGGCCGGTGCCCTCGACGTAGGCACCGACACCGATACCGACGGTGCGGCCCTGCGCTGCAGCCTGCTTCTTGTATTCGGGGAAGCCGTCCCAGTCGATCAGGGCCTTGAGCTTGTCGATCCCGGCCTGGTAGTCGCCGGTGTCGTAGATCAACGGGCGACCGTCCTGGAACATCAAACCGAAGTCGTAGGGCATCTCCTCGGGCCTGATGAGGTTCTTCTCGCGGACCTCGAGCCGGTCCTTGCCGAGGTACTGGGCGATGGCGTCCATCGAGCGTTCCATCGCGAACACACCCTGCGGGCGGCCTGCTCCTCGATACGGAATGACGATGACGGTGTTGGTGTACAGCGAATAACCGTTGCAGCGGAACGAGACCGGCTTGTAGGGCCCGAGCACCTGCGTCGCGGTGTTGATCAGCACGATGATGCCGTACGGCAGGTATGCACCGTTGTCGTGCCAGACGGTGAAGTCGAAGGCCAGCAGCCGTCCCTCGTCGTCGAAACCGAGGGTGACCTCTTGGACCTGTGCACGTTCGTGCGCACTCGAGATGAAGTGCTCGCGGCGGTCCTCGACCCACTTGACTTCGTTGGAGATACCGGCGCGGCCGAGTTGTCGGGCTGCCCACGTCACCATCACCTCTTCCGGCCACGGGTGCATGATCTTCACGCCGAAGCCGCCACCGACGTCCGGGGCGATGCAGTGAATCTTGTTCATCGCCATGCCGAGTCGCGCCGCGACGGCCGCGCGCACCGACGTGGAGGTCTGCGTGGAAGACCAGAAGGTCAGCGTCTCCTCGTCACTGTCCCAGCGCGCGTAGACGCCTTTGCCCTCCATCGGCATTGCCGCTGAACGCTCGATGTTCAGGTCGAGGGTGATGCGGTGTGGTGCAGCGGCAAGTTCGGCGTCGATGTCTCCGAAACCGTGCTGCAGGTGCGCGGCCACGTTGTCCGGCACGTCGTCGTGTACTCGGCGAGCCGCGACGCGCGCGGTGTCGATGCCCACGACGGGGTCGAGGATGTCGTAGCGGACCTCGATGACCGCGCAGGCATCCTCGGCCACGTAACGGTTCGTTGCGATGACCATGACGATGGCCTCACCGACGTGGTTGACCTCGTCCTTGGCGAGTGGGAAGCCGTTGCGCGGAGCGATGATTGCCGGATGGGGAATCAGCAGCGGTAGCCCTTCGGCCATCTCGGCGGAGTCCGCTTCGAGATCGTCGTAGGTGTACACCGCGTGCACGCCCGGCATGGCCAGCGCGTCGTCGATATCGATGGCGGTGATGCGTGCATGTGCGTGTGGGGAGCGCACGAAGGCGGCGATCAGCGCGCCGTGACCGAGGTCGTCGAGATACTTGCCCTTGCCGCTGAGCAGGCGCTCGTCCTCCGACCGTGACAGCGGCTGGCCGAACAGGGGAGCGGTGTTGGTGGGAGTGTGCGGCGGTGCGGTGCGCGTGGTGCTCATGCTCGGCCCATCCGTCCGCCGACGGGACTGGTGGATCCGCGTACCTTGCGGTCGAGTGCGGCACGACTCGACTCGTCGTCGGGACCGAGCGGAAACTCGCCCGCCCGTTCGCGTTTGATCTCGGCGGCGCGCAGCACCGAAGCCTTGATGTTCTGATAGCCCGTACACCGGCAGATGTTGCCGGCGATGGCCTCGGTGGCCTCCTCCTGCGTCGGTGAATCGTTTTCGTCGAGGAACGCGGCGATGGTGGTGACGAATCCCGGTGTGCAGAAACCGCACTGCAGACCGTGGCAGTCCTTGAAGGCCTGCTGCACGGGATGCAGAGTGCCGTCCGGCTCGACGAGACCCTCCACCGTGGTGACGGTCTGCCCCTCGAGGCTGGCGGCGAGCATCAGGCAGGCCCGGACGGGCTTGCCGTCGAGAAGCACGGTGCATGCGCCGCACACGCCGTGCTCACATCCGACGTGGGTGCCGGTCTGACGAAGGTCGTGGCGGATGGCGTCCGACGCGAGAGTGCGGGCCGGGACGACGATCGTCTGCTTGGTTGCGTTGAGGGTGAACGTCACCTGTACGTGTTGTTCACCGGTCTCCGCCATCAGATCGTCCAACTGCTGTTCGATATCTGTTGTCTTCATCAGTGGTTCACTCCGGAATCGGCGTGCTGCGGGTGAGCGGACTTCGACGACGCGCCGTCGACTGCGGCGGCCATCACCACCCGTGCGGTCAGTGCTGCGACGAGTTGGGATCGGTATGCCGCGGTGGCATGAATGTCGGACTCGGTCTCGACGCGTCGACGTGCGTCCTCGGACAACGTGTTCCACTTCGGATCACGTGCGTCGGACACCGCGGCCCCACCGATGACGTCGGTGTAGTCGACGACCTCGCCGAATTCTCCGGCGGACACATAGGTGACGTGCGCGGTGCGTACCGCGTTCTCGGCAACGGTGACGCGGGCCGCGACTCCGACGAGCGCGTAGTCGCCGTGGCGACGCGCAACCTCGTCGATGGCCGTTCCTTCTCCGACCCGGGCAGCGGGAACCATTGCCGCGATGGCGATCTCGTCCGTCTCGAGCGAGGACTCCAACGGCCCGAGAAACAGATCTTTCGCCGCGATCTCTCGGCGGCCGTGGACGGACTGCACCGTGACCGAACCGTCGAGCAACCGGATGACCGCGGGCATCTCGGCCGACGGGTCGGCATGCACGATGGATCCGACGGTGGTCCCACGGTTCCGGATGGTCGCGTGGGCCACCAACTGCAGTGCCCGTCCGAGCAACGGCTGCGTCTGAGCGGCAGCCCGGTTCGACGCGAGCGACGCGTGCGTGGCCAGGGCCGCGAACGTGACGCCCGACTGGGTCGACCCGGTGATGTCGTCGAGACCGTCGATACCGGTGATGTCGATCAGGTTCCCGGGAGCGGCCAGGCGCATCGACAGCATCGGAATCAGGGACTGACCGCCGGCCAGCACCTTGCCGTCGACCTCGGCCAGGATGCGGCACGCCTCCTCGATCGACCGCGGCCGATGGTATTTCAATGGAGAAGGTTTCATATCCCGATCCTGCCTGCCTGTGCCTGGAAGTGTTTCGTCAAGAGGTGACAAACGTCACGCCCCAGTGTTGCAATCGCTCGTTACCGCAACGGCTTCAGGGTGTCGACCTCGCCGGCAACCCCGTCTCCGTCGCTGCCGTCGGAACGTGCTGTGGTAGAGGAGGATCGATGCCGAGGCGACGCGTCGACCGGTGTCTTCATGTGGGCCGGGGCAATGCGAGCGCACAGGTGGTAGAGCCCGATGACGACGATCGTGCCGAGGGAGATACCGCTCAACGAGAACGAATCGCTGAAGACGAGCGAGGTGTCGCCGATCGCGATGATCAGCCCCGCGGCAACCGGCATCATGTTGAGCGGGTTGCCGAAGTCGACACCGTTCTCGCGCCAGATCTTGGCACCCAGCAGACCGATCATGCCGTAGAGGACAACGGTGATACCGCCGAGTACGCCGCCGGGGGTGGCCGAGATCAGCGCGCCGAACTTCGGCGAGAATCCGAGGATCATGGCGATGATTCCGGCCGCCGTGTATGCCGCCGTCGAATAGACCTTGGTCGCCGCCATGACGCCGATGTTCTCGGCGTAGGTCGTCGTCGGTGAGCCACCGACCGAGCTGGCCATGACCGTTGCGATGCCGTCGGCAGCGAGTGCCCGGCCCATCATCGGGTCGAGATCGTCACCGGTCATCTCCGCGACAGCCTTGACGTGTCCTGCATTTTCGGCGATCAGAGCGATGACACCGGGGAGGACGAGAACGATGAAGGCGAGACTGAACGACGGTGCATGAATGCCGACGATGCCGTTCGCCTCGTCGCTGAACGGCGGGAGCCCGAACCATTGCGACGCCTCGACACCCGACCAATTGACGCGGAAGTGCTCGGTGACCTCGCCGGCCGTGGCGTCGTAGGACGTGATGGGCCCGGATACGAGGTCGAGGATCCAGGACAGCGCGTACCCGAACACCAGCGACAGCAGAATCGCGATCCGTCCGAGGAACCCGCGTAACGCTACGCTCATGACGATGAGCACGAACATCACTGCGAGAGCGACCCATTGGTCCTGTGGCCAGTAGGTGCTGGCGACGACAGGCGCGAGATTGAAGCCGATCAACATGACCACCGCACCGGTGACGACAGGGGGCAGCACCCGCACCACGACGCCGCCGCCCATGAAGTGGATGGCGAGCCCGGCGAGAGCCAGGACGAGGCCCGATACGAGGATGGCACCGGTGATCTCGGCCGACGTTCCACCCTGCGCTCGGATGGCCGCGACACCGCCGACGAACACCGCGGACGTGCCGAGGTAGCTGGGGATGCGGCCCTTGACCATGAGTAGGAAGAAGATGGTGCAGAAGCCCGACATCAGAATGGCGAGTTGAGGATTGAGTCCCATGATGATGGGGAAGACGAATGTGGCCCCGAACATCGACACCACATGCTGGCCGCCGAGACTGATGGTGCGGCCCCAGTTCAACCGTTCGTTCGGCGCGACGACGTCACCCGGTCGAACATTCTTTCCGTCTCCGTGAATCTTCCAGATAGGCATGTCGAGCCTTTCTCCAACGTATCGAACCGGGGTGGTTCGCGGGATGGGTAAAGCATTGTCCTGCAACGTTACTGACGCATTTCCAAATCGCTACGAGCGCAATCTGCCAAGCGCTCGATGGCGGGTCCGTCACATGTGGTGGTCGGTTCCGCGCATGGCCATGATTTTCAGCGCAAGGGAAAGATCCAGGCGTAGATCGGCGCGATCGGTGAAGGGGCCCAGTATCTTTTCGAGTTTCGTTATTCGGTATCGCAAGGTGTTGTAGTGAAAGTGCAGTGCCCGAGCGGTTTCGGCGATGTTGATGTTGGTGGCCAGCAACGTCTCCAGCGTTCTGCGCATGTCGCGTGCCTCGTCGTCGTGTCCGGCGAGGTCGTGCAGGGTTTCCCGGGTGAACGATTCGAGCTCGTCGACGTTGTCCACCAGGCTCAGTAGTCGGAACACGCCGAGTTCGTCGAACGTGGTGACGGCCCAGTCCCCGGATACCTGCCGGCCGACCTTCAACGCGGTACGCGCCTGGCCGTACCTGCTGGGGATGTCGGCCACCGTGATGCACGGACGCGAAATCCCGACCGTGAACGGTTGCCGACCACCGCCGCCGTCTCCGTGCACTCGTTCGACGATCTCGTGCACGTCCGCGACCGTCGTCGGACGTTCGCCCATGATGATGACGGTCTCGGTGCCGAGGGCGGCGATGGCGGCCTGCGGATCTCGTTGTGCCAGAGCCCCTGCGAAAGCCGACATCTGCCGATCGACGAGTGGCCTGCGGCCGGGCGTCGGTTCGTCGTCGAGGTGTGGGATCGGTTCGATCGCGACGATCACCACCGGCCTGCCGAGATCCCAGCCGAAGCGTCGAGCATGCGCCACCGCGTGTGCGTGCTCGCCGCCTCGGCCCAGGAGAAGATCGCGCAGAAAATTCGATCGGTGTTTCTCCTCGACTGCTGACAGCGCGAGATCGCGAGTGACGACCATCGCCAACACGCCTGCGGCCGCGTCGGCAGTGTGCAGGTCCGATTCCGTCAAAGGCCGACGTGAGGAGAACAGAACGATGCGTCCGTGGTCGATTCCGTTGGCAGTAATGGCGCATACCGCGATCGAATTGCCCTGTTGCGAACGAAGACCGAGGCCGCCGTCGACGGAGTCGGTGCGCAGTCTTCCGGTGGGATCGAGGGCGGTGCTGGTGCTGAGGGCGGACAGTTCGTCGTCACTGCCTGCCGAGGCAAGTTCGCGTCCGTCCACCGTGGTGATCGACACTGCCACATCGCATTCGACCGAGGTTGCGAATGCCAGTTGTGCCACCCCGCCGCCGGCGAGCGTGATGTCGGTCAATGCCCGGCGCAGACGTTCGGACCGAAACATCGCTCGTGCCTGCGTCTTTGCGTTGTCGCGCAGGCCCGCGGTGAGATCGTGCCCGGGGTCGAGTTCGCCGCAGACCTGAACCAGCGGCAGGCCCAGTGTCTCGGCACTCACGCCGACGCTGTCCGGAACGGCGATGTCGTCGTCCACCCGCACCAGAATCCCGGCAACGCCGAGGGAATGCGCTCGGGACAGCAGCGCTGCCGTCGGCTCCGTCAGGTGCGTGAGGGCCTCGCTCGTCGTGGACAACAGGTCACCCGGCCGAATCCAGAACCGAATGCCGGCGGGGTCGTCGACATGATTGATTCTGCGTACCGGCCGGCCGAGGCCGGCGCGACCGGCGAGCAACGTGGCGTGCGCCAGCAGGTTCGAGCCCAGCACGGTCTCGACGGTATGCGGTACCTCCGTGGTGGGCGAGCGTCGCTCGTCGTGCAGTGTCAGCACCTGACGGCCGATCGAACGGGTGATGTCGCGTCGATCTCGGCAGCGGCATCGCGGTGGATCGGCCCACTGAGACTTCGCAATTCGAGCCCGGTCGTCTGCCGTGAGACCTTGAGGATCTCGGCCACGATGGATATCGCCGTTTCCGGTGGAGTGGAGGCACCCAGATCGAGCCCGATGGGGGAGTGCAACCGAGCCAGCTCGCTCTCGGTCACCCCGCGCTCGCCGAGCAGTTCCACCCGGCGGCGGTGGGTAGATCGACTGCCCAGCGCGCCCACGTAGGCGGCACCACTGCGCAGCGCGACCTCGAGCAATGGAATGTCGAACTTCTCGTCATGGGTGAGAACGGTGATGACGGTGCGCTCGTCCACCGGCGCAGTAGCGAGGAACGTGTGCGGCCACGCCACCACGACGTCGTGCGCGTCGGGGAATCGTGCTCGGGTGGCGAACACCGGGCGGGCGTCGACGACGGTGACGGCGAAGCCGGCGAACGTGCCCAGGCGGCACATCGCGGCGGCGAAATCGATGGCACCGAACACGTACATCCGGGGCGGTGGTCCGAACAACTCGACCAGGACGGACCGCGCGCCGTCGTCGGCGATGCGAATGTCCAAGCCGGACTCGCCGCGGTGCAGTCGGTCGAGAACGGCGAGACCCACGCTCGAACCGTCGGACTCGATGTCGGTGAGACCGTCGGGATCGACGGTTGCCTCCGTTCCCAGAACCGCCAGCCGCGTCGGGGCCCCGGTGGTGAGATCGGTGAGCACGGCCACCGGCTCGCCGCTCGAGACCAGACGAGCGACGTCTTCGAGTGCCGCGCACGCGTCGCTGTCGATGAGACGAACGAACACCTCGATGGTGCCGCCGCACGTGAGGCCGACGCCGATCGCGTCGTCGTCCGCTACCCGGTAGGTCTCGCTCCTGGCCATGCCGTCGGCGAGGACGTCGTTCGCCAGCTCGTACAGGGCACCTTCGATGCAGCCGCCGGAAACGCTGCCGATGACCTGACCGGACGCGGCGACTGCCATGGCCGCACCCGCGGGGCGCGGCGACGACTGCCACGTACGCACCACCGTGGCCAGGGCGAACGGCTCACGTTCGCGCAGCCACGGGGCCACGTCGTCGAGAATGTCGCGCATGCCGCCGCCTTTCGACCGGATGAGTGATGCCCATCACGCTAGTTGCTGGCGCGGGCCGACCATGAAACACATTTCGACCAAATCGACAGCGGGTCGTTGTAAGAACCTGCCGTCGCGGTACGGATGGACGGACCGAGCGGACTACGTCAGAGCAGCGGCGACGGCGAGAGCGTGATGCTCGTGCCACGGCTTGGCGATGATCTGCACCCCGATCGGCAGACCGCTGCTGGAGGTGGCAACGGGAATCACCACCGAGGGCACCCCGAGGATGCTGATCGCTCGGCTGCTCGCCAACGCCTGCGACCACGACAAAGATGCACCGTCGACCTCGAAGCTCGTCTCACCGAGCGGCGGAGCGAGAATCGATGCGACGGGAAGTATCAGGACGTCGCCCATCGTGGACACCAGCTGGTGCTGCATCTCGGCGCGGCGAGCCCACAGTGCCTCGACGTCTGCGGCCGTGGGGGTTCCGACGGCAGCCAGAATGGCCCGAATGTTGGCGCTGAACTCGGCGGGGCCGTATTGCTCGATGTCCGTTTGGGTTTCGCAGCCCCGCATCCGAGTGAACAGCTCATGAGCTTCGCGTAGTGCGGTGCCCTCGTACGGCGTCACCGATCCGACGAACGGCTCTGTGCGCAGAGCTGCGGCCTCGACGGCAGCGCGGATCTCCGCATTGACCGGAATCGTGCCTTCTCCTGTGGCCCAACGAATATCGAGCTCGCGGAGGTTCACGCTCGCAGGGTCGGTCCAGGTGTATTGCGGCGACGACAGCACGCGCAGCAACAGGATCACGTCGTCGAGAGTGCGGGCCATGGGTCCGATGGTCTGCACGGTGCCGTGCATGGTCGCCGGATTCGTCAGCACTCGGTTGTTGCTCATGACACCGGGATACTGCCCCTCGGAGTCGATTCGGCCCGGTGTCGGCCTGATCGAGCACAGACCGGTGCAGTGCGCGGGCCACCGCACCGAACCACCGAAATCGGTGCCCAGTCCCACCACGCTCATGCCCGACGCGATGGCCGCCGACTCACCGCCACTGCTCCCGCCCGGTGACAGCTTCGTGTCGGCGGAAGAGAGCGGGTTGACGGTGTAGCCGAACAGGTCGTTGTGCGTGAGTCCGCTGGCACCGAACTCCGGTGTGTTGGTCTTACCGATCAGGATTGCGCCCTCGGCGCGCATCAGAGCAACGGCGGGAGCGTCGACGCGAGGGACGTTGTCCGCGAGCGCATGTGAACCCGCGGTGGTGCGAACTCCGGCGGTGGCGATCAGGTCCTTGACCGTGAACGGCACTCCGGCGAGGTCGCCGACCCGCTCGCCGCGGGCGATGCGGGCATCGATTCCGTCGGCTGCCAGCAGTGCCGATTCGGCTGCGACGGTGACGATCGCATTCAGCTCGGTGTTGATTCGGCCGATGTGTTCGAGGTGCTGCTCGGTCACCTCGCGCGCGGACACGGCGCCGGCGCGCACTGCTGCCGCGAGTGCGACGGCGTCGGTTCCGATCGAATTGCCCTCAGGCACTGGGTGTCTCCTCGGGTGGTGTCACAGCCCCTTCATCTCCGCGACCCGCAGTGCCAGCGCTACATCCAGGCGCAGAATCGGATCGGTGGTGAACGGGCCGACGATGGACTCCAGCTTGCCGATGCGGTAGCGGAGCGTGTTGTAGTGGAAATGCAAGACGCGGGCGGTTTCTGCCACGTTGCAGTTGGTGTCGAGCAGCGCCTGCAACGTCTGGCGCAGGTCGACGGCATCGGCGTCGTCGCCGGCGAGTGAGCCCAACACCTCGGTAGCGAAGGCCTGCAGCTCGGCTCCGTCGGTGACCAGTGACAGCAGTCGATGCACGCCCAGGCCGTCGAAATGCGCTACCGAGCCGTTGCCGCGCATGCGCCGTCCTACGACGACTGCTTTGCGGGCCTGATCGTAGGCGCGCGGAATGTCGGCAACGGAGTCGATGACGCGGCTCACGCCCGCGCCGAACGAGTTTCGTCCGCCGCCCTTGTCTCCGGCGACGGAGGCGATCAGATCCTCGACGACGTCCCGTTCGGTGCCGGGTTCGGCCGGCATGAGCGTGACGACCTCGTTGCTGAACCCGACGACGGGAGCCCGTCGATCGCGCCTGCGCACCACCTGCTGCCACGCCGCGGTCAGCCGCTCCTGTGGCAGGCGGCCGGACACGGCCGGCTTCACCGAGTTGCTCACGGCAACCTCGGCGATTTCGTCCAATTGGGCAACGATGACGACCATGCTCCGGTCCACGTCCCAGTCGAGCTGGGCGCAGTACTCGATGATCTGTTCGGGGGATTCGGTTGCGCCGTTGAGGACGTCCCGCAGGAAGTCGCCGCGAAACTTGGACTCGACGGCAGAGACCGCGAGCTTCTTGATGACCGCCAACGCCACGACGGTGGCCGCGCGTTCGAGGGACTGCATCGTGACGGGACCGAGTCGCTCGGCGGCCGCCACAGCCACGATCAGTCCGTGGTCGGTGCCGCCCGCGATGATCGGTGCGACGGCAATGCGGTGCCCGCTGTCGCCCGGTACCGGTTGCAGGCCCTCGTGGAGTCGTTCGGTGAGCAGGCGACCGGACGGGTCGAACAGCGGCATCTCTTCCAAAGCCGCGAGATCTGCGTCTGTTCCTGCTGTGGCCTGGACTCGACCGTCCGGAGTGCAGATGAGCACCGTTGCCTCGAACAGCGTGGCGACCTCGTCGGCGATCTGCGGTAGATCGCCGCCTTCGAGCACGATCGAGGTCAGTGCTCGATGCATGCGATCGGCGATATCCAACGCCCACGCCTGCCGGTCGACGAGGTGGGTGAACACCTCGGAGATGACCTCGTCGAAGCCGACATCTCGGCGAATGAGGAAGAGCGGCAGGCCGAGTCGATCTGCTGCCTCGATCATCGCAGCGGGCACGTCTCCGAAGTAGCGTCCTTCTTTGACTCCGAGCGCGGCCGCACCGCGTTCGGCAAGTCCTTCGACCAGCTCCACCAGGGCACCGGCATCGAACGGGCGGCCCGAATCTGCATGCCGCAGTGGGAAACCCGTTGTCAACAGCAGTTCGTTCGGTTTCACCCACGGCAGGATGTCGGGAACTTCGATGACGTTGACGCGTCGAACCACATTCTCGAGTCCCTGCTCGCCTGCGACAAGAGTGGACCCCGAGAGGCTGGGGAGCGCAAGCAATTCTGCGACGGTGAGCGCGTAACTCGCCGACGCCGGGAAGTCTCGTACTCGTGGCCGAAGCGCACCGACCATGTCATCCATTGTTCAACAATACTGTGTAGGGCATGTCGCGACGGCGGGGGATCAGCCGACGTGCAGTGCCGGCGGGAGGACGCGCTCGACCCACCGCGAGGCCTGCTCGTAGGCGTAGGCGAGCTGCAGAACCGCCCGGTCGGCACCGTGCCTGCCGATGATCTGAACACCCATCGGCAGACCCCGATCGTCGAATCCGACCGGGACGGCGGCGGCAGGAACGCCGGTCATCGTCCAGGGCACCACCGTTTCCATCCACCGGTGATAGGTGTCCATGGGTCGACCCGCGATGGACTGCGGCCAGTGTTGGTCCTTGTCGAACGGGAACACCTGAGCGGTGGGCGCGAGAACGAAATCGTAGGTCTCGAACAATGTCGTCAGTGCGCTCTGCCAGTCGTTGCGAGCCTGCGCTGCCTTGGTGACATCGAGTGCGGTCAATGCGACGGCATGCTCCATCTCCCAAAGCATTTCGGGCTTCATCAGCTCCCTCGTGCGCGGGTTCTCGTACAGATCGGCCATCCCGAGCTGCGCCCACCACCGCCACGTCAGGAACGAGTCCCAGATTTTCGCCGGGTCGTACGACGGCACGGTACTTTCCACTGCGCAGCCGAGGTCCTCGAAGACGGTGAACGACGACTCGCACAGAGCGAGGACACCGGGTTCGGTAGCCAGGTGGCCGTTCCAGTCTCCGACCCACGCGATGCGAGCACCGCGGAAGCTGCGTTCGAGAGTGCGGGTGAAGATCTCCGGGTCCTCGTCGATCCCGAGGGGCGCGTTGGCATCCGGGCCCGCCATCGTCGACAGCAGATGTGCGACGTCGGTGACCGATCGTCCCATCGGTCCGGCGACCGCGCCCTGGGCGATGAAGCCGGGCTCGGGAATGCGTCCCCACGACGGGCGAAAGCCGACCACATTGTTGAAGGCTGCGGGGTTGCGCAGCGATCCCATGTAGTCGGTGCCGTCGGCGACGGGCAGCATGCGCAGGGCCAATGCTGCCGCCGCACCTCCGCTGCTTCCGCCTGCAGTGCGCGAGGTGTCGTAGGGCGAGACCGTGGTTCCGTACACCGGGTTGTACGTCTGAGATCCGAACCCGAATTCCGGTGTGTTGGTCTTGCCGATCACGATGGCACCGGCCGCTTTCACGCGGGCGACGAACAGATCGTCCGCCTCGGCGATGCGATCGGCGAAGATCGGTGACCCCGATGTGAACGGTAGCCCTCGGGCTGCCGACAGATCCTTGACCGCATGGGGAAATCCGTGCATCCACCCGAGATACTGCCCGTCCGAGAGCTGCCGATCTCGCTCGCGTGCCTCGGCCAGCAGGTCGTCGCGATCACGCAGGGCGACAATGGCATTGACCGTCGGGTTGTGTGCCTCGATGTGGTCGAGGTACGCCGTCATGGTCTCGACGCACGAGACTTCGCGGCGCTTGATCTTGCCGCTGAGCTCGACCGCGTCGGACATCAGAAGTTCGGCAGCGGGTCCGACGGTGGTTGCCATGGTGGTTCCTTCGTTCGAGAGAGACGCAGAAGCAGGGAGGGCCGGACGCCGCGCGAACCCCAGACTGTCGGGTTCGCGCGGCGCTGTTCGATATCGAAACCGGCGTTATCCGAGGTCGACGATCGCGGCGACGGGGCCGCCACCTTCGGGGCCCTGGTGCGCTGCCGAGACCGATACGAAGACCGCTGGGTCGCCGGTCACTGCTGCGGTGACGCCGCCGACGCACGCCTTGATCTGGCGGTGCCAATGGACGTCGGAATCGTCGAGCATGGCGTTGCGCCGTCCACGGACCGTACCGTCCTGGCTTGCTTCGCATTTGAGGAAGACGTTGACGAGCTTGCCGCCCAGATCCTTCGTGTGCGGCCGTTCGGGGAGTTCGAGACCGGCATCCTTGATCGCGTTCCAGATGCCGTCCTGATCGAGCGCGTCGTTCATCACGCTGTGTCCGATGCGGTACCGGCCGCCGATTCCGCGAGTGTTACCCACGACGACGATCTGCGCACGGTCCAACTCGACGCCCGAGGAGCACGACGCCACCGAGGAGTACAGCTCACGACTATGCATGACGTCCTCGTCGGTCGGCATATCGATCTCACCGAGTGCGACAGCGATACCGAGAGCGGTGCCGCCGTTGGACAGATCCATCGACTCGTGGGTCTGCTCGGTCCAGACGGTCTTGCCACGGCTCTTGGCGTCACGGATGGTGTGAATCGTCAGCAGCGGGGTCTTGGTCTGCACGTAGTGCACGTCTGCGGGATCGGTGATGCCCGCGTTGGCCATCGCATCCTTGACTGCTGCAGCCACTTTGGTGATCATCGCGGTGCGGCCGATGTCCTCGGGCATCAACTGCTCGCTCATCGCGACGCCGACCGTCAGGCGCGGCTCCTCGGTCTGCACTGCCTTGTCCGACGGTACGGTCGCGAAGATGGTGGCGTGGGGGCTGATGACTCCGTCGGTGCCACCGGACCAGACGATCGGAACCTCGCCGACATCGTGTGCGCTGCGAGTTCCTTTCGCGGACAACACTTCGCGGAAAGCTCGGTCGGCGATGATGCGGGTGTAGTCGTTGACTCCGCCGTTGCCTTCGGTCTTACCGATGACTGCAATGACCCGGTCGGCGTCGAGCACCCCGTCGTCGATGAGCTTCGCCAGCTCGCTGGCATCGGACACGTTGTGGAGCGGGACCTTGCGGACCTCGATTGCGTCGGGCACTGAAATCTCCTTCATCGGGATCTGTGGGTACTGCAGAGTCGGCCGGCGTTCGCGCGGCGGGGGCTCGCCCCACGAACGTTATCGACCGTGGGACCGGGGGTGCACTGGCAAGCTTTGCCCAATCAGCGCACTTTTTTGGTTATCGGACATCCCCAGGTAGCGGTAGCGCTGCAGCCGTGAGGTCGCCAGCGCGGCAGGGTCGGCAGCAAGGAGGACGGCCAACTCGTGTTCGAGCACGGTCCCGAGGCGAGACAGGAACGCCGCAGGCTCGTCGGAGGCATCCGGCCGTTCGGCCACGATCCGGTCGATGACACCGTTACGCAGCAGGTCCAGGCTGCGCACGCCCTGCTCCTCTGCCATCTCGGCTGCGCGGTCGGTGGTGTGGAACTTGATCGCCGATGCACCCTCCGGCGGCAGTGGCGACAGCCAACCGTGCTGAGCACACAGCACCCGATCGGCGGGGAGCAGTGCGAGTGCGCCGCCGCCGGCTCCCTGGCCGAGCAGCAGGCAGATCGTCGGTGCCTTCAGTGTCGTGAGTTCGACCAAACAGCGGGCGATCTCGCCCGCGAGGCCACCTTCTTCGGCCTCCTTGCTCAACGCGGCACCGGCAGTGTCGATGACTGTGACGAGGGGTAGTTGCAGCTCTTCCGCCAGCCGCATTCCGCGTCGTGCCTCCCGGAGGCCGGCGGGACCCAACGGCTGATCGGCGAAAGTGCGGTCCTGGCCGAGAAGGACACACGCCGAGGCCCCGAACTTGGCAAGGGCCAGAAACAAACCGGGTTCGATCTCACCGGCTCCGGTGCCCTGCAACGTCGTCACCGTGTTCGCGGCCGATCGTACGAGGTGGCGTACTCCCGGCCGTTCCGGCCGTCGAGAACGACGGATGGATTCCCATGCAGGCACATCGTCGAGGTGCTCCAACGGGATGTTCGGAACCGGCGGAGGTGGCTCGTGTGGCGCACACAGGACGGCGAGCGCCGAAATGGCAACCTCACGGAGTTGCTCGGGAGGGACCACCGCGTCGACCAGGCCACGGGCGGCGAGGTTTTCGGCTGTCTGCACTCCCTCGGGAAACTTTTCGCCGTACAGCGCCTGGTACACGCGCGGACCGAGAAAGCCCAGGAGCGCACCCGGTTCGGCCGCAGTGACGTGGCCGAGTGAGCCCCACGAGGCAAGTGCTCCACCGGTCGTGGGATGGCGAAGGTACACGGCGTAGGCGAGACCCGCCGACTTGTGCGCAGCGATAGCCGCCGAGATCTTGACCATCTGCAAGAAGGCGACCGTGCCCTCCTGCATCCGTGTTCCGCCGGAGGTCGGCGACGCGAGCAGCGGAAGCTGTTCTGCTGTCGCCTTTTCGACGGCCTTTACCAATCGTTCGGCGGCCGCCGTTCCGATGGAGCCGGCGAGAAACCCGAACTCGCACAGGACGAGTGCCACTCGGCGCCCCGCGAGGGTGGCTTCGCCGGTCAACACCGACTCGTCGCAGCCGCTCGTTTCGCGCGCCGCGGCGAGCTCGTCGAGATAGCCCTGCTCCGCCGGTCCGTGCACCCCGATCGGGGGAAGGGGGTCGGTGTCCCACCGGACGAAACTGCCGGCGTCGACGACCATCTCGACGAGTTCGAGCGCGCCGAGCCGGGCCGGCGCGCCGGTGCGGGTCATGGCGTCGTCTCGAGCCAGGCGCGGATCGAGTCGCCGTGCTGGTCGAGGGTCGGCGGGGCTGCGTGCGTCGTGCGCATCGCGGCACCCTCGCAATCCTCGTCCATGCGCAGCGGTGGGCCGGGCAACGTGATGGTGCCCAGGGCCGAATGGTCGACGTCGATCATCAGTCCCTGCGACCGGGTCTGTTCCCAGGTGTAGACCTCGGCCAGATCACGGACGCGTCCGGCCGGTATGCCCAGCTCACCGAGTAGTCCGAGAAGTTTGTCGGTCGGCCAGTCCGCGAAAACGGCATCGACAGCGGCGATGACGGCCTCTCTGTCGTCGACCCGTTGGGGGTTGGTGGCCCACTCCGGACGGTCCAATCCGAATGCGGGAGCGAAGCGCTGCCACAATCCCTCGCTGCCCACGGCAATCTGAACCAGCCCCTCGGACGAGTGGAACAGACCGTACGGGCAGATCGACGGGTGATGTCCGCCGGTGGGGCGGGGCACTTCGCCGGCCACGGTGTAGCGAGTGCCTTGAAACGCGTGCACTCCGACGATGGAGGCCAGCAGGCTGGTACGCACGACGCGGCCGCGGCCGGTGGTGTTGCGCTCGTGCAGTGCGGCCACGACGCCGTACGCGCCGTTCATTCCGGCGAGCAGATCGCCGATGGGAACGCCGACCCGAGTGGGCTCGTCCTTCGACGGCCCGGTCAGGGACATCAATCCTGCTTCGCCCTGAGCGATCTGGTCGTAGCCCGGGCGCGTGCCTTCTGGCCCGTCGTGGCCGAAACCGGTGATCGACAGGATCACCAGACGGGGGTTCAGCTCGTGCAATGCCTCCATGCTGTAGCCGAGGCGAGCGAGAACGCCGGGGCGGAAGTTCTCGACGAGCACGTCGGCGCGGCGGATCAATGCGGTGAGCGTTTCTCGGCCGTCGACAGCTTTCAGGTCCAGTGCAATGGACTCCTTGTTGCGATTGCACGAGAGGAAATACGTCGAGTGTCGATCGCCCTCGTCGTCGGCGACGAAGGGCGGCCCCCAGCTTCGCGTGTCGTCACCGCCGCTGGGCGATTCGACCTTGATCACTCGCGCGCCGAGGTCCCCGAGCATCATCGCGGCATGGGGTCCGGCGAGTGCCCGCGACAGGTCGACGACCAGGCAGTCGGAGAGCGGTCCGACCGTCATCGGATTGCGTTCCGAGACAGGGGAGCGATGTCGGTGTCGAACTCGAATCGATCGTTGCGAAGCGTCATGCGTCCGAGTCAACGTGCCGGTCGCGGCTCCGTCGTGGGCAAAAGTTGCCGACGCTGAGGGGTCGCTTTCGGACAGTTCGAGCGAGCGCGAGCCGTGTGGACGGATGGCCGACGAGGGGCCCATAATCTGCGACCATGGATACCCACGTAGTCGACCATCCCTTGACCGCAGCGCTTTTGACGACGATGCGCGACGTCCACAGTGACAACGCGACCTTCCGTTCGGCGCTGCGGCAGCTGACACACACCTTGGTGTACGAGGCTTTGCGTGATGCCCCGGTGGACACCTTCGAGGTCGACACCCCGGTTGCCCGCACCACGGGTGTTCGGTTGGCGAATCCACCTCTGCTCGTGCCGGTTCTGCGGGCCGGGCTGGGCATGGTGGAGCAGGCGAGTGCGCTCATTCCGCGATCCGGTGTGGGATTCATCGGCATGGCGCGAGACGAAGAGACACTGCAGCCGGTGCCGTACCTCGAGTCTCTCCCCGCAGATCTCGCCGGCACGCCGGTGTTCGTTCTCGACCCGATGTTGGCCACAGGCGGGTCCATGACCGCGACGATCGACTTGCTCGTCGCACGTGGAGCAACCGACGTGGTCGTCGTGTGCGTCGTCGTCACACCTGAAGGCCTTGCCGCGCTGGAGAAGTCAGGACATCCCGTCCGTGTGGTGTGTGCCGCCGTCGATGATGAGCTCAACGATCAGGGCATCATCGTGCCAGGACTGGGGGATGCGGGAGACCGTCAATTCGGGCCTCGGTGACGATCCGACGCAGAGGAGTCGTCGAGGTAGGTGCTGTCGTATCGAAACACCATGTCGTTTCCCGAGCGGGTCAGTAAATCGGGAAGAAGGGGTCTTCCCTGGTAGGCATCGGCTGCATCGACCTCTCGTAGCTCGAGTGCTTGAATCATGTCGGATCCAGCGGTGGCACAAACGATCCGGCGCGCGTGAGCAGTGCGATATCGCACCCCAGAGCATCCGCGACCGCGGCCACGCTGTCGAGCTGCACAGATCGGCACGGAGAGCGTCTGTACTTCGGAGTGATCGCACCAATCCAGATCTTGGTCAAGTGAGTGTGCGGTAACGAGAGTGGATTCGTCAGCGACTAGATTTCAGGTGTCCGCACGCGGCGGACTGGGCGGAAGAGGCGTGAGCACATGGGCTTCATGGACGGTCTGATCGGCAACGCAGGAAAGATCGATCCTGTCGCAGCGCATCAGGAGTACAGCCGGCTACTCGGCGGTGGCGAGCAAATCCACGCGGCGTACCAGTTGGTCCGAGACGCCTTCCTGTTCACCAACCGTCGTCTACTGATGATCGACAAACAAGGTCTGACCGGCAAGAAAGTCGAATACCACAGCGTGCCCTACCGCTCGATCACACACTTCGCTGTCGAAACTGCCGGTACTTTCGATCTGGACGCCGAATTGAAAATCTGGATTTCGGGCAACGCGGTTCCTATCCAGAAGCAGTTCACCAAGCAGGTCGACATCTACGAGGTTCAAGCGATCCTCTCGCACTTCGTAGTGTCCTGAGCTAGCTCGCTGTAAATCCGAGCAGGCACTCGCAGCCAGGATCTTTGGCGGTTGCATCCGGACTGCGCTCGGACAGCCGAGGTGCGGCACCGCATTCATCCCGTGTCGCCACCCCTGTGTCCGGGATCAAAGGCGTATCTCCAGATGTCGGGTGTCGAATCAAGCGCTTCAGCGTCCAGTCAATTGCCATACTGGATCGACATTGCCTGTGGTCGGGGACGGGCCCACGCTATCTGATTCGTTCGGAGTGGCTATGTCGAGAAGATTGTCCATTGCAGTCATCGCAATCGCTCTAGCATGCCTGAGCTGCTCAAACGACGGCGCAACCGAGCCTCCGAGCGACAATCCCCCCGTGTCGAGGGGGTCCAGTCCGGCATCCGCACCGCCAACCCTCACCGTCGAGCCGCCGCCACCACCCACGCAGGCACCCGTTCCTCAGCCCCAACCGGTCACCTTTCAATGTGGAGACTTGGGCCTGTACCAGTCCGGCACAGCTTTATATTCAGACGGAACGACGGGATACGAAGCCGAATGCGACACATACGTCGCCCCTGCACCTCCCGAGTTCAGATACTGCGATTACGGCGGTACCGCGGTCTTCACCGATGGGTCCTATGCGGTGAACGATCCGAGGTGTACAGCTACGGTGCCGTCACAGGAATCCGGCTATCCGTACAACGAATCCGAAGACCGCAACGGCGATGGTGTCGTCAACGGGTATGAGCGCTGCGGCGTCCTCTGCGGAGAAGAACCCACCAGCGGTGACATACAAACGCAGTATGGCTGCGAGCAGGGGTACATCACTGGCCCGCAATGTGAATAGCTGTGTGTGCCCAGGACGGTCCCGGTCGTCGACGACGCCGACAAGCCGTATACCGAGTTCGATAGGGCTGCGGGACCGTCGTTCTCGCGAGCGGTAACGCGACTCGGCCGTCGAGCGACGTCACCAATGAACGGATCGAGTCGGTGGCCGGACCACGGCCGGCGACGTTGTGCAGGACGTGCCGCCACGAAAGGCCCTCGAATGAACCGCATCAGCCGACGTATTGCCGTATTGACCGGACTTCTGGCGCTTCCGCTCGCCGCCGGTGCCACGATGGGGGCTGCGACCGCAAGTGCCGACGAATGGCACTACGGCCCCGTCTATCGCGCGGAGCAATCCGGCGAAGGCGCACAGTACTTCTGCAACAAGGCGTTGTCGCTCGAGCAAGCATCACAGTCGTACATCCTGGTGCCCTGCACCAACGTTGCGGACACCGATGTCTGGTATCGAATCGTGGTGAACCCCTACAACTGGGGTTGGAGCGGATAGTTCGCACTGTCGAGCGTGTGACTCACATCCCCAACACGTCGCCTGCGTATCGAACTAGTTCGAGATCGTGGGCAGTGAAACTTCGAAGCTTCTGGTCTCCAGGGTCGGTGTCGAGAACGATTGTCTCGGTGCCTAGTTCGGCGAGGAACTGAACGTCTTCAAGAATTTGTTCGATGGACCCGTAGCCGAGCGGGCGGTTCGGCGATTGCACCGAAGCGTCAGAGGGTAGGAAGAAGATCCGCGGGACGAACTCCTTACCATCGTTCAGCGCGCGGGATCCATCGATGCATTGCTGCCGGGTGGGGTGTAGGGGATGCCAGCCGGTGCCCAACGCGTTCGTCCGGTCGAGTGCGGCTGCACCGTTGCCACCGATCCACAGTGGCGGATGCGGTGTCTGCAGCGGTAGCGGTCCAGTGTGAACTCGGCGGGGTGTGCCGCTTGCTCCCATGGCCCCGTACGTTTCGGAAGACCATGCTGCACGCAGAGTTTCGAGCGTCGAATCGGTCATTCGACCTCGCCGGTCGAAGGGAACACCCAGCACATCGAATGCCTGGGTCGTCCAACCGACGCCCACTCCTACGATGAGTCGTCCACCGCTGAGCCGGTCGATTGTGGCGGTCGCGTGAGCCAGATGCGCCGGATGGCGATGGCTTCCGATCAGTACCCCGCTGCCGAGGCGAATGGACTCGGTCTGACCCGCGAGCCACGACAGCGTCGCCAGGCATTCGTAGAAGGGTGACGGCGAGCGGCCGTGAGCGTCTTCGGTCAGTACGACGTGATCGGAAAGCAGCACGTTGTCGAAACCAGCGGATTCGGCAGTGCGCGCCCACGCGAGAATTCCGTCCGGGTCGATCTGCGGCCCGAAGTTGGGAAGATTGATTCCGTATTTCATAGCGCACCGGGGACGGGTCGAGCATCACCGATCATGGGATCAACAACACCTTTCCTCGTGTTCCACCGGCGGCCAGCAGCGAATGTGCCTGTGGGGCTTGGTCGAATTCCCATTCGCGAGCGACCGGAACAGTGATCGTCCCCGCGGAGACGGGCGAGACGAATTTCTCGAGCCCCAGCCCGTCCTCGTTCACGTAGCTCTTACTCGGCGTGATGTTGCGCTGTGGCTCGGGCTGATTTCCGTCCTCGATCGAGACGTACGCTCCGCCGTCGCGCACGCTGTCGATGGCGTCGACGATGCCGGCCGTATCGACCACGGCGTCGTAAGCGCCCGCAGGCAGGTCGACGGGACTCGTGAACACCCTGCGCATACCGTGTGCGAGGAGGTTTTCGGTATCGGACTTCCGCGCGACAGCGTCGACGGTGTGGCCGCGGATCGACAGAAGCGCCGACGCTATGCCGCCCACCGCACCGGCCGCACCCGTCACCAAGACCGTCGAATGCGCAGGGAGGGTGATCTTGTCGATGAGTTGCATGGCGGTGAGGGCGGCGAGTGGGATTGCTGCGGCGTGCTGGAGGCTGATGCCGATAGGTGCGTGCGCGAACAGTGATTCGTCGGCGACGACTCGCTCGGCAGAGGTGCCGAAGCGGTGCGCTGGTTGCGTGATCATTCCGATCACGTTGTCGCCTGGTGCAAATCGGGTGACCGATGGTCCGACGGCGACGACGGTGCCGGACAGATCCCAACCGAGGACCGCGGGGTACGTCAGTTCGATAGGCAGGAATCCCGAGCGGGTCTTGATGTCGACCGGATTGACGGCTGCCGCAGCCACCGACACGGTGACGTCGCCCGAGCCTGCGTCGGGCTCGTCGATCTCCGCGACTGTGAGTACCTCGGGTCCACCCTTGCCGGTGATGACAACAGCTTTCATTCGACTTCCTCTCGTTCACGTAGCGCGACCTGTCCGAGGCTAGGCTATTCGTGTATCGATCGCTATACGAGTAAGCTCGGCCACACCGAGCAGTGCAATGCGCGAGAGGGAGGGGGAACAATGGCCGGGGTTCGCGGGCAGGGCCGGAAGTTCGACGTCGACGCCGCGCTCGACAAAGCGATGTTGGCCTTCTGGCGGCACGGGTACGAGGGCACTTCCGTCTCCGTGCTCACCAGTGCTATGGGCATCAACCCGCCAAGTCTCTACAGCGCATTCGGTGGCAAGGAAGAGCTGTTCTTCGCTGCTATCGACCGTTACCTCGCGACCCGCGGTGACTTCATGGGCCGGGCGTTTGCCGAGGAGCCCAACGCTGCCGAACTCATTTCCAGACTGCTGTACGAGGCAGCATCGCACTACACCGATGAGTCCTGTCCGGGGGGCTGTCTGATCATCAGTTCGGCCGTCGGGGTCACCGAGGCCAACCAGAGCATCGCAGATCGGCTGCGCGACATACGCAATGCCAACGTCTCACTGTTGGCACAACGCATTTCGGAGAACGCCGCCGACGGAATCCTGCCGCAGTCGTCGGCACCTCTCGACACAGCGGAATTCATCGGCGTCGTCATCCAGGGCATGTCGCAACGTGCCCGAGACGGGTCGACTCGGGATCAACTCGAACGAGTTGCGGACATGACTCTCGCCTCGTTGGGAATGGGCCCGCCGACAACGCACTGACGGCACCAATCGTGAGAGGCGTATCGGCTGGAGCTAGACCAGTTCGATGACCTCCAACGCACCGTCGGCGTGGGAACTCCGCAGCCTTTTCTTGTCGTACTTGCCGACGCTCGTTTTCGGGACCTCGTCGATGAAGGTCCATCGTTCCGGCAACTGCCAATGCGCGACGCGGCTGTCGAGGAACTCTTTCAATTCTTCGGCCGTCACCGACGCACCCTCGCGCACGACGACAGCGACCAGTGGCCGCTCGTCCCACTTCGGATCGGGCACACCGATGACCGCGGCCTCGCGAACGGCCGGGTGTCCCATCACCTGGTTCTCTAGTTCCACCGAGGAGATCCATTCACCGCCGGACTTGATGATGTCCTTGGAGCGATCGGTCAGGCGGAGGTAGCCGTTCTCGGAGATGGTGCCCACGTCACCGGTTCGCAGCCAACCGTCGTCGAACTTGTCGTCCGCGTCGGCGCGGTAGTAGCTGCCGGTGATCCACGGGCCACGGACCTCGAGCTCGCCGACGGTCCTCCCGTCCCACGGCAGGACCGTTCCGGCGTCGTCGACGAGTCGTGCCCGAACGCCGGCAACGAATCTGCCTTGTGTGCAACGCAAGTCGAACTCGTCCTCCGGCGATAGTCCCGCGTCGGGCCTACCGGAGGTGCCGAGCGGTGACGTCTCGGTCATGCCCCATGCCTGCGAGATGTGGACGCCGTACTTCTCGTGGAATGCCTTCATCAGACTCGGTGGGCATGCGGCACCGCCGACCACCACATCACGCAGACTCGACAGATCCGCCGGATGCTCGTCCAGATGAGCGAGCAGGGCCTGCCAGATCGTCGGGACAGCAGCCGCCGCCGTCGGACGAAGCGTCGACATCATCTCTGCCAACGGAGCCGGCTGCAGAAACCTGTCGGGCATGATCAGGGACGCACCGACCATCAGCGCCGCATACGGGAGCCCCCACGACATCGCGTGGAACATCGGCACGATGGCCAACACCTTGTCGGACTGCGCAATTGCCATTGCGTCGGTCATGCACGCCTGCATGGAATGCAGGTAGATCGAACGATGCGAGTACACGACCCCCTTGGGATCACCGGTGGTGCCCGAGGTGTAACACATTGCGGCAGCTGACCGTTCGTCGAGTTCGGGCCAATCGAACTCCTCCGGGTTGCCCGCCAGCAGGTCCTCGTAGCCGAGCACCTCGATACCGTCGGGTGCAGTGACCTGCGCCGGGTCGACCCCAACGACCACGAGGTGTCGCACGGTCTCGAACGTCGGCAGCAACGGCGTCAGCAGGGGGAGCAGACTCGCGTCGGCGATGATCACCTGATCCTCGGCATGATTGACGATGTAAGTGAGCTGCTCGGGGAAGAGTCGGATGTTCAGGGTGTGCAGCACTGCGCCCATCGCCGGAATCGCCATGTAGGCCTCCATATGCGGGGCGTTGTTCCACATGAATGTCGCGACTCGCTGATCATCGTCGATCCCTATCGACCTCAGGCCGTGAGCCAATTGTGCTGCCCGCCTGCCCAACTCCCCGAATGTCACCGTGGTGGGGCCGGTGTCGGTCCACGTGGTGATCTCGGCCGAGGAGTGGATGGACGTCCCGAATCGAACCAGCTGGCCGATGGACAGTGGGGTGTCCTGCATGGTGCTCTTCACGACGATCTCGCTTTCGATGTCCCGGCGCGGCTGCACGTCGTTGTGCTCCGCGTCACAACATGCACACTACGGACTCGACGCGAGGAGGGTGCGTAACTTGGTACTCATGGCCACTACTTCGGATGACGCTCGTGCCCTCGGCGACGAGGCATTCGTTTCGCTCACCACCTTCCGTCGATCCGGTGCGCCGGTATCGACGCCGGTGT
Source organism: Rhodococcoides fascians NBRC 12155 = LMG 3623 (assembly GCF_001894785.1). Classification (GTDB taxonomy): domain Bacteria; phylum Actinomycetota; class Actinomycetes; order Mycobacteriales; family Mycobacteriaceae; genus Rhodococcoides; species Rhodococcoides fascians. Next base: position 22,987 of record NZ_BCWW01000011.1, on the reverse strand, counting down.
GGATCGCCCGAGACGGCGACAACCTGGTCGTCATCACTCCCGCGGAGAGCGGCAAGGTCAAGCGCATCAGGAACTCCGATCGCGTGGAGCTCCGCCCGTGCAGTCGGCGCGGAGCGGTGCCCGATGACGCCGTGGCGGTAACCGGCTCGGCGACCATCGTCACCGGAGACGCCGCCTCGAGACCGACCTCGGTGCTGAAGAAGAAATACGGCTTCGAGTACCGCATCGTCATGCTCGTCGAATTGATCATTGCTCGACGCCGCAAGCCGCGGGTGATTCTGTCGATCACCACCGACTGAGGTCGAGTTACATCAGGGCGGCATCTACCGCCGCAACGATGTCGACCCAGATCTCCGACGTGGGATCGACGACGGCGAAGTGCCCGCCCGGTCCTTCGACCGAAGCAACGGAATCGGAAGTCGTGGATGCGGCGGCGTAGTACGCGCGGCTGATCTCCAAGAGATTGGGATCGTCGGCCACTGCGGACACCACCAGCTGTGGAACGCCGAGGGGCAGTCGAGACATCGGTGACGACTCCTCGTAGATGCGCTGGGCCTCGGCATAGCGGGCACCGATGGCGTTCGATACCGCACCCTCCCCGAGCCACCGCTCGTCGCCGACTTTCAGGTCGAGCACCCCGGCCAGACTCACCGCCAGGGCAGGGGCCACCCGTTCGCCGACAGAATCGGCCGCAAGTCCCAGGGCCAGTTGGCCTCCCGCGGAATGACCCATCAGGACAATTCGAGACAGATCCAGCGAGGCGGGTGCCGTCTCCAGCGCGGCGAGAGCAGCCGCGACATCTTCGGTCGTCGCATCCCACCCGTGTTCGTCGGGTCGGCGGTATTCGACATTCCAGGTGGCGTAGCCGCGTGCGGTCAGATCGACCGCCATCGCATCCATCAGGTCGAATTCCCACCGCGAACGCCAGTACCCGCCGTGAATCAGTACGGCGACGGGAAAGGGTCCGTCGCCTTCCGGCACCCGCAACTCGACGCGTTGCTCGGGGTGATCTCCGTACGTCACGATCGTGCCGGGGTGGAAGCGATGAAAGTAGACAGTGTCGATCGCGAACCGGAGGCCGTCGAGACCGCGGCCCCGGATATGGGCGCGAATCCCCTCGGACCGATCCGGCGCGCACTGACCGAAGTCGACGCGAACGACGCTGCTGTACAACGACGTATCGACCTGTGCTCCATCGCCGGGAACGACGACGACCTCATCGGAACCGGTTGCAGCGTCGACAATTCCGCCCGACAGACCGCGGGCGGACAGCGCCCTCGCGACCAGCTCTTGCGCGGTCTGCAGGTCGGCGAACACTCCGGGCGCGGCAACGATATCGATGTGCTTCGAGTCTTCCGTCATGGGTTCACGCTACCCAGACGGCGTCGACCGAGCCCGTGTTCGCCCACGGGCTCGGTTGAAAGACGCCGATCAGGCGTCGACGGCCGCGTTCAGCTCACGCAGCCGGGGGAGTGCGCGGTTGGTGAGCAGATCCTCGCGGGTCTCGGCAGAGACAGCCATGCTGTCCTTCCACAGTGACCGGCCTGCCATCGCTCCGCGCGCACCGTTGGCGACGGCGATGCGGACCTGCTCGATGAACGTCTCGTGATCGACGCCCGCCGACAGCACGGCCCACGGAACACCCTGTGCCGCTTCGGTGACGGCAGCGCAGGCCTCGGCGGAACCGGGGTAGGGGAGCTTGAGCACCTTGGCACCGCACTCGACCGAAATGCGCGTGGAATCAGCGATGATCTTGCCGAAGCCGGCCTTGTAGTCCTCGTCCGACTCGCCCTCGAGCTGGTACGTCAAGATCTCGACGATGAGCAGCAGACCCTCGGCCGAGCAAGCTTTGACGAGGTCGCGGATCTCCTCGGCAACACGGGAATCGACGCCCTGCTGCTCGGGGCGCATGTAGAACAGCATCTTGGCGACATCGCCGCCGAGGTCACGCACCACGCGCGGGGTCACGCCGTCGACGAAACGGGTGTAGCGCAGACCGCCGGTCTCCTCGAAGCCCGACGCATCCATGCCGACCACCAAAGCGGTGCCCCGTGAAAGCACACCGTCGTCGACGATCTTCGGCAGTGCCACCTCCGGGTCCAGCAGGATGGCCGGCGCGTGGTTGCCGAGGTAGCGAACCAGATCGGCCTTGGCCTCGGCGAGCTGCTCGACGGTGATCGAGCCCGGCCCGTCGACGGCGTCCTTCATGACGGCCTTCATGCCGTTGCGCTGATCTCCCGCGACGATGAGCATGTTGCCGTCTTCGGTGGAAATGGCAGCCATTCCGCGACGTTCGAGGGTGGTGAGTTCGTTCATCTTCTTCTCCTGGTGGGTGTTGGGGTCGAGCGCGAGTGGGACAACGTTGTCTCACTGCAGAAATATGGGCTCAGATTTCTATGAGCGTCAGTAGGCGGGCAGCGAACAGCGCTGCACCGTAGGCGGTGTCCTGGGATCGGGTCGAGACCGAGACGCCGGGCAGCACCTGAGCTCGCGCGTCTCGCACGCTGGCCATCCCGGCCCAGCCGCCGGTGAGCAATGTCGTCCTGGCTGGCGGCACCTCGGCGTCGAGTGCCTCGATGAGTCGAGCCACTTCGTCGTTGCCGTGCAACAGAATCGAACGGAACAGCTCCGCCGAATCGATCCCGTCGGTCCGGACCGTGATGGACAGAACGCCGTCGTCGTTGCGGGCACCGGCGATGTCGATACCACCGTCGGTGAACGGCCCACCTGGAGGCAGGGCGCACACTCGCTGGTCCAGTAGGTCGCGGCCGGCACGATCGCTGATGTCGCACAGCTGCAACGCCCGTCGCATCAGCAAGCCGGTCTTGACTCCGGCAACGAGTACATGTTGGCCCGGCACCACATGGCGTACCGAGTTGATGAGATGGTCGGCGAGCCTGCTCCGCGCGGCCGTGGTCAACGGAGCGTCGAGTACCCGCAGCAGCACCTCGGCGGTGCCCATCGACACGTGGTAGCGGTCGGGCGGGATAGCTCCGCCCGACACCGCGGAGACGAGATGATCGTGACCGGCCACGGTCAATCGAGCTCCGGCAATCGTCTCGGGAAGTGTTGGTGAGTCGGCAGTTCCGAGATCGGTTCCGGCGTCGACCAGTGGCGGCATGAAGTCGGTGCCGACACCCAAGTGCGCCAACATCTCCGACCACGGCTCGCCGCTGTCCTGATCGAGTAGTCCGGTGCGCGAACTCAGCGAGTAATCGGCCACCGGCCGGCCACCGAGGGACAGTACGACGAACTCCGGCAGGTTGAACCAGCGAAGCCCGTTCAAGCTCAGTCCGTTGTCGCGAAGGTGTGCGATCTTGACGACGGAGACCTGCACGCCGACGGGAAGGCCCGTCTTGCCGGCGAACCGGTCGCGCAATTCGGCCGGCAGGTTGTCGACCTGCTGCTGACCGCGCGGATCGAACCACGCGAAAGCCGGCGCGCGGACAACGTTGTCTTCATCGAGAAGAAAGCCCGTCTCGCCCATCCCGGACACCGCGATGGCGTCGATGCGGGCGGCCGGATCGCCGGTGACGTCGGGCAGTCGACGCGCGACGGCGTCGAGCAACTGCCCGATGGTGGTCAGCAAGTCCTCGGCGGCGAGGTCGGTGGTTCCGCCCGGGCCGTGCCGCCACGGTGTGGGACTCTGCTCGATGAGCAGTTCGGTGCCGGCATCGTCGGTGACGAGTACTTTGACGCCGGTGCTCCCGAGGTCCAGTCCCGCAACAAGTCTGGGGTTCACGGAGTTGGTCTCATTTCTGTACGGGTAGAGGGAGTGCATGTGAAAGTCGTTCCACCAGAGTGGTCGGCGCAATCTGCTGCTCGGGTTCGAGATAGGGATCGTCGAACCGCTGTACCAGGCGGTCGAATGCGAGGGTGCCTATGCGATACGGATCTTGGTCGATGCAGGTCACCGATGGGCTGACGGCATCGGCGAGCGAGAAATTGCCGAACGACACCATGGCGACGTCGGTGCGACCGATCTCGTGCAGAACCGACACCACGGCGGTCGCGTGTCGAGCGTTGGCGACGAAGAACGCAGTCGGTGGATTGCGCTGCGCCAGTAGCGTCTTCACCACCGGTCGCACCGAATCTGCGGCGTGGGATACCGGAGGGGCGAGCGCGGCCTCCGGCTCTTGGCCGAGATCGGCGAGAACGTCGAGGTATGCCTGCCTGCGCAACTGCGCGGTCTGCAAGCGATCGTCGAAGCCGAGCAGGGCAATTCGCGTGTGCCCGCTTGCCACCAATTTCTCGACGGCTCGCTTGGCGGCACCGTAATCGTCCACGATGACGGAATCGAAACCAGTGATCGAGCGGTCGATGGTGACCGTGGGCAGTGTGCGACGCCGCGGTACGAGGAAGTCACTGTGGTCGCCGACCGGCGCGAGGATGATGCCCCGCACGTGTTGTCCGGCCAGAAGGGCCAGCTGATCCCGTTCGCGCTGGGCATCGAAGCCGGTGCTGCCGACGATGACGGCGAGCCCGTGTTCGAGTGCGCGATCTTCGACGGCACTGACCAAGGATGCGAAGAAGACGTCGTCGATGGAGTCGACGACGATCCCGATGGTGTTGCCTGACCCCGATTTCAGGGACCTGGCGGCGGAGTTCGGAACGTAGTTCAGTGTCTGCACCGCAGCCTCGACCCGCTCGCGTAGCTCCGGCAGGACCGTATCCACGCCGTTGACGACGCGTGAGACGGTCTTGAAGCTGACGCCCGCCAATGCGGCGACGTCTTTGATGCTGGCGCGCTCGGTCACGTGAACTCTCGATCGGAGGAAGTGTGTCGCTGTAGCACGTATGCGAGACAACGTTGTCTTGTATGATTCCCGCTATGCCTCATGTCTGTCAAGACGTCCTCGGAATCGAACGGGAATCTCTACCGGTCCTGGTGGTTGCAGGCGCGGCGGGCAGTGGCAAAACGACGCTGGGTAGAGAGCTGGCGCGCCGTCTCGGTACGGCCCTGCTCGACCTCGACACCCTCACCAATCCGCTACTGGACGAACTGGATTCGCTGATCGAAGGCCCACACTGGAACAGTGTCGGTCCACATTCGGAGCGGATTCGCGCCGGGCGCTACGCCGTGGTGCGCGCCGCTGCCCGGGATCTCGTACAGCTCGGTCAACGACCCGTCCTCGTTGCGCCCTTCACCCGCGAATTGACGGGCGCGCCCGAATGGACGCTCCTGGTGAACGAATTGTCCCCTGCTGCAACGAAGGTGATCCACGTCGACGGATCGCCGGAGCTCCTGGCGCGACGCCGGGCCGCTCGTGGGGCGGATCGCGATGCCCACCGGCCGGTGGATCCGCCCGCTCGGACGCCGCGCATCCCGCACCTGCGCGTCGACGCCGAACTGACGACCGCGCAGCAAGCCGATCTCGTGGCCCGAGAACTCGGGCTCAGCTGATGGTGTGAGTGGTTCCGGGAGTGCAGGATTCGCGCTCGATCAGCTCGACGCCGAGGATGTTGCGTCGTTTGAAACGACGCCCAGGATTCTCGATTCGACCCAACAGTCGTTCGATGGCCAGATGGCCGAGCCGAGCCGGGTTCTGATCGATCACCGTCACCGGTGGCATCACTGCATCGGCGAGGGGAAAGTCGCCGAATCCGACGAACGCCAGATGCAGCAAATTCATCTGCTGTAGAACGGGCACGCAGGCCATCGCCACTCGCGCGTTCGACAGAAACAGTGCGGTAGGCGGACTGTCGAGTGCAGTCAAGTCGGTCAGTGCCACACGCGCATCCCCGCGGTCCAGCACACCCAGAGCGACAAGTGCCTCGTCGAACTCGATTCCCCGCGCCTGCAACGACTCTCGATATCCGGCCAATCGATTGCGGCTGGTCGGGATCCCGGCACTGTCGCCGATCACGGCGATGCGGGTATGACCCAAATCGAGCAGATGATCGGTGGCCAACACCGCCCCGCCGTGATCGTCGTCGACGAAGCTGTCGGCTTTGAGGCCGTCGGGTGCGCGGTCGACGAACACCGTCGGTGTCTTGTCGAGCCAGCGCTCCAGATATGCGTGGTCTGCACCCGTCGGCGCAATGATCAAGCCGCTCAACTGCCTCCGCAGCAGTGACTCCACCAAAGCCTGTTCCTGATCTCCGTCGTGACCGAGGCTGGTGACGAGAACTGCCATGTCGTCCTGGCGGGCCCGTTCCTCCACGGCGCGTGCGATGGAGGAGAAGAAGGGGTCGTCGATGTCCGGGACGGCGACACCGATGGCCGCCGTCTGGCCGTTGCGAAAGGAGGTCGCCATCGTGTTCGGCACATAGTTGAGCGACTCGAGCGCTTCGGCAACGCGGGCACGAGTATCGGGATCGACGTGCGGGTCGTTGTTGTACACCCGTGAGACGGTCTTGGCACTGACCTTGGCCAGCGCCGCGACGTCTTGCATGGTGGTCATGATCTACCCCGTCTGCTCGTCCTCGTCCCGTCAGCGACTGGTGTAGCCGCCGTCCACCGGCAACGACACTCCGGTCACCATGGAAGCATCATCGCTCAGCAAGAAGGCAATCGGCGCGGCAATCTCGTCCTCGGTGGCCCAGCGTCCCAGCGGCATCTGCGCCAGGAACGGCTCCTCGATCTCCGGGCGACCCCAGTAGAACGCCGACATCTCCGTCATGACGACCGTCGGGTTCACACCGTTGACGCGAATGCCGTGGCGGCCGAGTTCGAGTGCGGAGACCCGAGTGATGTTGTCCAAGGCTGCTTTCGAGGACCCGTAGGAGATGTGTCCGGTCAGAGCGACGAGACTGGCCTGGCTCGAGACGTTGACGATGGCTCCGGTGCCCGCGGCGATCATGGCGGGGACGGTGTATTTGATGACCAACAGTGCGCCGCGCGCATTGATGGCGATGACCTTGTCGAAGATCGAGATGTCGGTGTCCTGAGGCGTGGCGATCTCGCCGCCGAAACCGGCGCAGTTGACCACCCCGTACAGCTCGAGGCCCGCGACGGCGTCGCGAACACTGTCCTCGGACGTCAGATCGAACGCCAGGGGCGTGGCCCCGGTCTCGTCGGCCAGCTTGTCGAGCGCGTCCACCGACTGGCCCGCCGCGACGACGTCGGCACCGTCGGCCACCAAGCGCCGAACCGTTGCCGAGCCGATGCCTCCGCTGGCACCTGTCACCAAGATCTTGCGGCCGTCGAACTTCGCCATGGGGGTCTACCTTCACTGTTCCGAGTGGTCATGTCATCGGTGTCATTCGTCCCGGAGTGGACGCGTATGTCATCGGTGTCATGGACGGTACCGCAGCGCGTCGTTCCCGTCGCGAAAACGGTGTAGATCGTCCATTTGTCCAGTTCAGAGACGGTACTCCGTGGTCGGATATCGGCCTCGTACTGCGGCGGAACAACTGCCGGGTCGACAGGCCATGTCACCGGTGACATGAATTTTCGCGAAACACGTGACAATGCGAGTTGTGTGGGTCACACTCGTTAACACAGCGAGCCCCGCAGGGAGCTCGACATGCCGCGCAGGCCCAGTTCTCGAACCGTGCTGCACCGGCGTCGGCGGGGGCGTCCTGTCCCACACCCGAACGTTTCCATTCGACCGAGGAGTACCCATGGCCACCGTTGCACCTGCTGCGACACCGATCCTCGAAGCGAGGGGATTGTCGAGGAGCTTCGGAAACGTGCGCGCCCTCGACGACGCAGACTTCGACATCTACCCGGGTGAGGTCGTCGCCCTCATCGGCGACAACGGCGCAGGCAAGTCCACGATGGTCAAGGCTCTTTCGGGCAGCCTGGCCGTCGACACCGGAGAGATCCTGTTCGACGGCACCGCAGTCGATCTCGACAGTCCGACGGTGGCGGCAGAGCTCGGAATCGAGACGGTGTTCCAGGATCTCGCGCTCGCTCCGCATCTCAACGCGCAACAGAACATGTTTCTCGGACGCGAACTACCGGCCAAAGGGCCGCTCGGCCGCCTCGGTTTCCTCGACGTCTCCACGATGCGCAAGCAATCACAGGATGCGCTCGACGAACTCGGTGCCACCGTCCGCAGCCTCACCGTCCCGGTGGGATCGATGTCCGGCGGCCAGCAACAGGCCATCGCCATCGCGCGTGCCGTCGCCTGGGCCAAGGGCGTCGTCTTTCTCGACGAACCGACCGCCGCCCTCGGTGTGGTGCAGACGCGCAACGTCCTCGACACCATCCGCCGGGTGGCGGACAGGGGAGTGGCCGTGGTGTTCATCAGCCACTCCATGCCGCACGTGATGGAAGTAGCCGACCGCGTCCAGGTGCTGCGGATGGGCAAGCGCGTGGCCACCCTCGACGCCAAGAACACGACCATGGAAGAACTCGTCGGTGCGATGACCGGCGCAACCACCGGAGCAACACGATGAGCAACCAGACCATCTCCCCATCGCTCGAGCCGTTGCCTCCCGGCGACAGGCCGTCACGGCACACGTTCGATCTCGTCGAGTCGCTCGGAAAACTGGCGCGAGTCCAGGTTTTTCAGATCGTGCTCGTGCTGGCGGCGATCTGCCTGGTGTTCTCGATCATGGCCCCCGGCAGCTTCCCCGAATGGGGCAACATCCGGCAGATCATCCAGAACGTCTCCATCCTGGCCGTCCTCGGGATCGGCATGACGTTCGTGATCGTCACCAGCGGCATCGACCTCTCGGTCGGCTCGGTGCTCGTCTTCTCCGGCGTGGTGTCGGCGAAGACGATGGCCGCGATCGGCGGCGACGGCTGGGGCGTGGCGGCCGTCGGCATCGTGGTGGCGCTGGGATGCGGCCTGTGCTGGGGCCTGCTGAACGGATTTCTGATCGGTAAGGCGAAAGTGCCTCCGCTGATCGTCACACTCGGCACACTGGGCGGGGCGCTCGGTCTGTCGCAGGTCATCACCGGCGGCGTCGACATCCGCGACGTACCACCGGTTCTCGTCGACACGATCGGCTACGGAAACCTGCCTGCCACCACCATCCCGTTGATCTCGAGCATCGCCTTGGTGCTGGTCGTCATCTTCGGAATCGTTCTGCACCGCACCAAGTTCGGCCTCTACACCTTCGCCGTCGGCTCCAAGGAGCAGTCCGCTCGCCGCGTCGGCATCAAGGTGGACATGCATCTGGTCAAGATCTACGCACTCTCCGGCACCCTCGCCGGATTGGCGGGCATACTATCGCTGTCCCAGTACGGCACCACCGCGATCGCCGGCCAGTCCCAGACCAACCTCAATGTCATTGCGGCAGTGGTCATCGGTGGAACCAGCCTGTTCGGCGGCATCGGCACCATGTTCGGCACCGTCGTCGGATTGTTCATCCCGGCCGTACTGCAGAACGGCTTCGTCATCGTCGGAGTACAGCCCTTCTGGCAGCAGGTCGCCGTCGGTGCGGTTCTCATCGCCGCGGTGTACTTCGACCAACGTCGACGCGACGCCGCAAGTCGAGGCCAGTCGCCCAGCTCCCTCAAGAGACTCTGGTCTCGAAGTCCCTAGCTTCGGACCGGCCCTGAACTCCCTCACTCGCAACCCCTTACAAGAAAGTCGACCATGATCACATCACGCACCGCCGTCGTTGCACTGAGTGTCGCTTCGGTCTCCGCCATGTTCCTGGCGGGTTGTTCGTCCGACTCCGGAAGCGGTGGCGGCAGCGGCAAGATCGCCTTCATCCAGGGCGTCAGCGGCGACGAGTTCTACATCAGCATGCAGTGCGGAATCGAGGCCGCGGCCAAGGACGCAGGCGTCACCGTCGACACCCAGGGGCCGGTGAAGTTCGACCCGACGCTGCAGAAGCCGATCGTGGATTCGGTTGTGGCATCACGGCCGTCGGCCATTCTCATCGCGCCCACCGACGTCGCGGCCATGCAGGCACCCCTCGAGGCAGCCTCCAAGGCCGGTATCAAGGTCGTCCTCGTCGACACCACTCTCGAAGATCCGTCCATCGCGGTCTCTTCCATCTCGTCCGACAACAAGGGCGGCGGCGCAGAGGCATTCAGCGCCATCGAGCGGCTCAGCCCGGCAGGCGGCAAGGTACTGGTGATCTCCACCGATCCGGGAGTCTCCACCGCCGATGCCCGAGTGGAAGGCTTCGAGGAAGCCGTCGGAGAGAACTCGGCCTTCGATTACCTGGGCGTGCAGTACAGCCACAACGATCCGGCCGAAGCAGCCCGGCTGGTCTCGGCCGCACTGGCCAAGGACCCCGACATCGTCGGCATCTTCGCTGCCAACACCTTTGCGGCCGAGGGCACCGCAACCGGAGTTCGGCAGGCGGGCAAGCAGGATCAGGTCAAGATCGTCGGCTTCGATGCGGGCCCGGCGCAGGTCAAGCAGCTTCGTGAGGGAACGGTGCAAGCACTGATCGCTCAGCAGCCCGGCACCATCGGCACCGATGGCGTCGAGCAGGCCATGGCTGCCATCGATGACAAGCCGGTCACCGCCGACATCTCCACCGGCTTCCACGTCATCACCGCCGACAACATCGACGGCGAAGGCGCACAGTACGTCTACAAGTCGTCCTGCTGATTCACCCCTGAACTGCGGTGGTGCTCCTGGTGGCAGAACCTGCCCGGGAGCGCCACCGCTCACCACGTCCGTTTCATCTTCAGCCGACTCGAGGACCGAAGTCATGACCGAGCTTCGTCGCACCACGTTGGAACACCTACCGGCGACCGTCGCGAGGCCCGAGTACGACGCGGACGAACTGCACTGCGGTGTGGTTCATTTCGGTGTCGGTGCGTTTCACCGCGCACATCAGGCGGTCTACTTCGACCGATTGCTCGCGGCCGGGCACCTGGACTGGGCGCTGTGCGGGGTAGGAGTACTGCCCCAGGACAAGAGAATCGGAGAGGTCCTCGACGCCCAGGACTACCTCTACACACTCGTGACCGTCGACCCCGACGGCATACGTGACGCCCGAATCGTCGGCTCCGTCGCCGATTTCGTCTTCGCACCCGACGATCCTCAGTCCGTCATCGATGTGCTCAGTTCACCGTCCACGATGATCGTGTCCCTGACCATCACCGAAGGCGGTTACGGCGTCGACGATCTGACGGGCGCGTTCGAGCCCACCGACCCGTCGGTGCTGGCGGATCTCGAGGATCTCTCCATACCGAAGAGCGTCTTCGGTTTTCTGACCGTGGCTCTTGCCACCCGTCGATTCCATGGAGTCCCGCCGTTCACCGTGATGTCGTGCGACAACATCGTCCACAACGGCGCGGTCACCCGCACCGCGCTGACGTCCTTCGCGCGCCACCACGACAGCGACTTGGCCGACTGGATCGATGCCACGACCGCGTTCCCCAATTCGATGGTCGACCGCATCACCCCGGCCACGACGCCCACCGTCGTCGACGACCTGCGACGTGATTTCGGCATCGACGACCGCTGGCCCGTTCAGTCGGAATCGTTCTCGCAGTGGGTACTCGAAGACACCTTCTCGTTCGGGCGGCCACCGTTCGACGAAGTAGGAGTGCAACTCGTCTCCGATGTCGCACCGTACGAGCACATGAAACTTCGGCTGCTCAATGGATCCCACCAGGCCATGAGCTACCTCGGCATCCTCGCCGGATACACCCACGTTCACGAGGTGATGGCGGATCCGGACATGCGTGAATTCGTCGCATCGTACATGCGTGCGGAGGCTGCCCCGACGCTCGCGCCGGTGCCGGGGATCGACCTGGATGCCTACATCGAGCAACTGCTGCAACGATTTTCGAGCCTGGCCGTTCGAGACACCCTCGAACGTCAGATCGTCGACGCCTCCGCGCGGATTCCCAAGTTCGTGCTGCCGGTACTGCGAGATCGGTTGGCGCACGATCGGACCGTCGATCATTGCGCGTTGATACTCGCCGGATGGTGTGGGGTGTACGAGCGTGGGGACGTTCCCATGATCGACGCCGATGCGGAGCGTCTGCAGCGACTGTCGTGGGAAGACCACGACAATCCCGGAGCGTTCCTGACCAATCGCGCAGTGTTCGGGGACCTCTCGGTTAGCCCGCGACTACGAGGTGCGTACCAGCGAGCCAAGCGTTCGCTGCAGGACAACGGTGCGAGGGGCGCGGTACGACGACTGCTCGAACAGTCGTCGGTGAGTCACACCTTGTAGTAGACCATCTGGTGACTGGTTGCCAGCAAAATCCCGCCCTCGGTCCACAATTCGGCAGTCTGGTCGAAGTAGCCCTGGTGAAATCGGCGTGCCCGCGCGGTGCCGAGGACGTATCCGTCGGAATGCTGCTCGAGATCCTCGGGCGTAGCGAAGTAATGGGTAGTCAACGAGATCGTCCCCGCCGGAACATACTTGCCGAGCCGCTGGAAGATCCGCGGATAGAACACATCGCTCAGCGAGGTCAGGGCCGCGAAGTCCATCGGCCGCGGTGGTGTATCGCGGATCCACAGAGTTTCGGTCGAGTCAGCGGACTCCTGATCGCTCAGTGCGCCGTGCACGAAACGCATCTCGTAGTTCTGTGCCCACGCGATGGCGTCGGGAAGACCGCCCTGCTTCGTGTCGGCGGGGGAAGGAACGTCAGGGACCGTCGCCTCGATGTTGTCCCAGGTCTCGCGACGCGAACCGAACACCGCGGTCGCGGTCGTCGCCACCGCACCGTTCTGAGTCAGTTCGAGATACCAGTGCTGGTTGCTTCGGTTGGTCCGCACCGGGCGAGCCGAGATCTCGAAATCACCCTCGGCGACAGGACCGGCGAAGTTCACCGTCAACGAGACCGGTGTTCCCTGGCAGTCGGGATGGAGCTCGATGGCCCGGACGAACGAGGCAGCAGTGATTCCGCCGAACGGGCCGACCATGTTGTTGTACGACGGCGACGTACGTCCGGCGTACGTGCCCTCGCCGACACTCTCGAGTGCGACTGCTGCGTCGAACGGGTGCATTGACTCTCCTACGGCCTCGGACGGTGTGTCATCCGATCGTAGTGTCGCCGAGAATCAGTCCAGGTCCTGGCCACGCTTCTCCGGCATCCACACCATCGTCAAGAACGAGATCACAGCTGCTGCAGCGAGATAGTAGAAGAACCAGTCGGCGTGGCCTGCGTCGGACAAGGCATTGACCAGTAGGGGAGCGGTGCCACCGAACAACGCAACCGTGAGGTTGTACCAGGCCCCGATACCTACACCTCGAAGCTCTGCCGGGAAGGCTTCGGCCAGAACGGCAGGAATGATGGCCGAGCACATCGCGAACAGCAGCAGGCCGACGCAGAAGACGATCAGCAGTTTGACGAACGACGGCCCGATCAGCTTGGAGAGCGGGATGATCAGAATCGCGAACAGTGCAGCGTAGGTGAGCAATTGCGGCTTGCGGCCGATGCGGTCCGCGAGAGCGCCCATGGGGTACTGCAACGCGACGAACATCGCTGTCGCAATCGACAAGGCCACGAACACGTCGTTGGCCTCCGCTCCGCGTTGCTTGACGGCGTAGGGCGTCATCGCGGAGAAGAACGTGTAGTAGGCGAGAGTGGCGAGGAGAACGAATCCCACGACTTGCAGGACGGCACGAGGATGGTGCTTCATGGTCACCCACAACGGGTTTCGCACGGCCTTCGCCTTCACTGCGTTGCGTTCCTGGTTGTCGGCTTCGGCCATGCCGCGTCGCATCCAGAGTCCCACTACTCCGAGCAGCCCGCCGATGACGAACGGTACGCGCCAGCCCCACGAGCTCAGTTGGTCGTCGTCGAGCACGAAGGTCAGATACGCGCCAAGTAGTGAGGCAAGGAGAATGGCCGTGCCGGTGGAGATGTAATAGAAGGACGAGTATCGCCCCCGCCGATTGTTCGGGGCGATCTCGGCGAGGTAGGCCGACGCATTGGAGACTTCACCGCCCATCGACATGCCCTGGACGATCCGGGCCAGCAACAGCAGAATCGGAGCGATCCACCCTGCTACGGAAAACGTGGGGAGGACCGCGATCGCGAACGACCCACCCGACATCATCGCGATCGTCAGGATCATTGCCTGACGTCGCCCTCTCAGATCGGAAAAACGTCCGATCAGCAAGCCCCCGAGCGGCCTGAAGAAGAACGCCACCGAGTACGTCGCCAAGGTGCTCAACAGAGCCACAGCCGGGTTGTCACCGGAGAAGATCTGGGTCGCGAAGTAGATCGAGAATGTCGCATAGACCGTCCAGTCGTACCACTCGACGGCATTGCCGATACTGACTGCGAGTAGTTGCTTCTTGGGCATCACGTGCCGAGTGGACGTCGATTCGGACTTCACTGACATGGCGATCTCCTTGTCGGGGGCGTGCGTCGAAAAGCCTATGCCTCCACAGCTCCCGGGGTGCGGAACCACTGAGCCCGATTCGCTCAGGGAATGATTCGTTGCTGCCGAAGATCTGTGACGATGCCGGCGAACATCGCCTCGGTGTCGACGAAACGATGAAAACCCATGCGGCGGGCCTTGGAGCCGTCGGATATGACGTCGTAGTCCCACGAGAACACGAAGTCACCGAATGCCCAGGACGACACATCGCGGTAAGGAGTGGGCTTCAGCTCGTGTTCGGACACAATCGAATTCCACAGTGGCTCTTTGTCGGCCATGACGTCGGCCAGCGACATCGGCAGTGGGGTGGCGGTGTCCAACCCGAAGATGTCCGCGATGCGCGGCCACATGTCGTTCCAGCGGAACAGGTCTCCGTTGGTGATGTTGAACGCCTGATTCGCACACGCGGGAGTGGTTGCGGCCCAGACGGTCGCTTCGGCGAGCAACGATGCGTCGGTCATTTCCAGCAGAGATTCGAAAGCACCGGGCTTGCCCGGGAATCGCATGGGTACGCCCAGCTTCTTGCACATGGTGGCGTAGACAGCGATGACGGTGGCCAGATTCATCGGATTTCCCAGCGCTACACCGCACACCACCGATGGCCGGATAGCCGACCAGGACCACCTCTTTCCGACCTGACGGCTTTCGAGGAACTGTTGTTGGTCGACGTTGAACTCGGGCGGCATGTGCGGTGGGTCGCTTTCGCGCGCAGGGGTTTTGAACGGTCCGAGATGCGCCCCGTAGACCTTGTAACCCTGCATCAGGCTGACGTGTTCCAGGTTCGGAGAACTGTCCTCGATCACGGTGACCACGTTGACGAGCATCGCCAGATTGGGAGGCACCAGCTCGGCCCACGTCGGGCGTTCCTGATATGCGGCGTAGAAGATGTGCGTGACGTCCGTCAGGTGCGAGAGTCGGCGTCGGGTCTCGTCGCCGTCGAGCAGGTCCACCGCAATGTGCTGGACGCGTTCGCTGTCGATACCGCCGCGGCGGGACAGGCCGATGATTTTCCAATCCCCGGTCCGCTGCAGGTGTTCGACCAAATTTCCGCCGATCACGCCGTTGGCCCCCACGACTACTGCTGTCTTCATCGGCTTCTCCTTATCTGAATATCGCGATATTGCGATGTCCGAGTAAGTAGACCACAGATCGCGATATTGCGATATTGGGGTACGCTTCGAGGGTGGCTGACGAACTGAATCCTGCGGAGCTGGCGGCAGTGTTCGGTGCTCTCAGCAACCCGGCGCGATTGGCGATCATGCAATGGCTCAAGGACCCGAGTGACTTTCCGCCGCAGCTCGAACCGGCCGAACAGGTAGGGGTGTGCCTCAAACACATTCAATCCAGAGCGGGCGTCTCGCAGTCGACTGCCTCGCAATACATGGCGGTGCTACAACGCGCCCACCTGGTGACCAGCACCAAAATTGGGCCGTGGGTGCACTACAAACGCAACGCCAAGTACCTCGACCGATTGGCCGAAACGATCAAGACCGATCTGTGACGCCTCCACTGCGTCGGCGCGACTTCTGTATGTGGCCCGACAGCAGGTTGATGATGCCGGACAGTGCGATCATGCGCCGACTCTGACGGGACAGTCATGTCGAAATGAGGGCTGCGAAACCGGCAAATACGCAGAGGAAGATAGACACGAAGATCAACGCGCTCCACTTCGCCGCGGTAGCCACCACGAACATGCCACCGCCGATAAAAAAGGGACCAGCTCTGGAACGGGTGGTCGCTGAGGAGGATCGACAGTCACAGCTTTTTGCCTCTCGCGAGATCCACCGCGCGAGTGAGCAATGCTGCCTCGAATACCAGACCGTGCGCAGCTGCCGCCGCTGCGGAACGCTCACTCAGTACGACGGGGTCGGTCGCCCGGGCGATCGCCGCGAGGTCGATGCGTTGCAAGAGCTTCTTCGTCACGGGCCGCTTGCTGTCCCAGAATGCCAGAGCAGCAATGAGATCGGTGGCTTCGGGCCCGGTCAGTAACGCGTGGGCGACGGAGCAGGCTGCGGGGTCCTCGAAAGGGAGCAGATAGGTGGCATCGTCGAACACCGCTGGTTTGCCGTCGTAGGGACCGACCATCCTGAATTGTGGAATCTTGTGGAACCCGGAAATCGCAATCTTGTACGGCGCGAACGTGTACGGGCCTACACCGAAGATGCAGAACCGGGTTCTATTGCGATAGATCGACGACTTCCGGCCGTCGAGCGCCGCGGTGTTGGCGTTGAGGTATGCCCACAACTTCGGTGCGGTGTGCGCCAACTGCTCGGTGTCGTCACCGGTATGCGACTGCGGCACGATCATCCACCTGGACACCGAGTCCAGCTTGTCGCGGTAGACATCGGTGCACTTGAAGAGTGGGAACAGGTAGTCGGCTTCGATGTCCACGCCGGTTCCCAGTTTGGTTCGCGGGCCGCCATTCTCGGCCAACTCCATCACCGCGGTGGCGTCGTGCTTGATGCCTTGCCGCCACACCAGAGGGCTGGCACCGTCGAAGTGCTTGCTGCGCTGGTACGCATCGACGTTCGCGACGAGTTGGCCGTCGACGACTCCGATTCTGTTGTCCGGCTGCGACGCATCGATGCTCGGAAATGTCTCTGCGGTGTAGTCGGTCTGGCCCGGCCCGAGTTCGACAAGGAACCAGCAGGCATCGACCCCTGCGTCGAACCACTTTTTGGCATCGACCATTCGTAGGCTCGAACCGGTCACCGGAAGCTGATGCCGAGCACAGTGCAGCAGAACGTTTCGAGCTACCTGGGTCTTGCAGATCATCGCGATGGTTGCGGGTCGATCTGCGAATTCGGTGAGCAACTTGATCCAAATGAACTCTGCGATATCGAAGTTGGAGCTGCCGGTGATGGCGTCGATGCCGCGAGCGTTCTTCGTGTTCGTGCGTGCGGGTCGATTGGCGGAATCGAGCACCGACAGTTGCGAGTTGGTGACCCACGGTGGGTTGCCGATCACGAGGGTCGCGCCGGGCCCCGAACTCCACTCGATATCTCGGGCCAGATCGAAGTCGAAGATCGACGCTGTGATGATCCTGCCGAATTGTGCTGCTGACGAGGCATACTCGGGCTGCACCTCGATCCCGACGCGCTCTGTTTCAGGATGAGTCCGGGCCATCACCGACAGGAAGTTCCCGACACCGCAGGTGGGTTCCAGGACGCGGGTCCATTCGCGACGAGGCAGGGCGTTGACCAACGCGCACGCCAACTCGATCGGAGTCTGAAAGTCTCCGAACTCGTTGTTGGGCATCGGTGCCTCCGGCAGTGGTGCGGATAGGTGCCGTCTGTGGCACAGGAGCATAGCCTGCGGAGCGACCCAGAGGCTCAGCACCACACCACTGCCGCAGGCGCTAATGTTGACTGGGATGAAGCTTTCGCGCGCTGCCCTACTGCTGTCCAGTCTCGTCTTCATCGGTGTTCTCGTCTGGGTCGCCGTCACCGCGGGCGACGAGATACCCGCTCATTACGACGGATCCGGTCAGGTGGATCGGATGGACTCGAAGCTGTCTTTCCTCCTCACGATGGGCGGCACCGGATTTCTGCTGATCGGGCTGTTCGCGAGCGTTCGATGGTGGTTCCCGAAATTGCCGGCTCAGTACGTGAATCTCCCGACTCGACGCATGCACGACTACTGGACCGCAGCCGAGAACCGACCTGCATTGAATCGAAAAGTTCCCGAGGACCTCGACTGGATCGGTGTTTCAACCAATTTGCTGTTGGCCTGGTTCGGCGGCGTTGCGGGTACGACGGCGGATGACGGGGCCAACGTGTGGGTTCTTGCGGTCCCGACGGGGCTCTACATGTTGGCCGTTCTGGGTTACACGGTATTTATCGTCAGAGGCGGCCGGTACCGCGTTCCGAACGACTGACTCAGGGGAGCGGCTGCACAATGGCCAGCTTCGAGCCTGACTGTAAAAGGTAGCTGCCATCGGCGGAGTCGACCTGCATCTCGACACTGTTCGAGCGTGCCGATCGTACGGTTTAGCGGGTCATACCAAACTATATACAAATAAGGTTTGGTATGGTCACATAATGGCAGACGGTGAGGCCGGTGCATCCTGGCCTGCGGTGGAGTTCGAGAGCCGGCCGTGGCGTGTCGCCGATTCGTACACGTCGCGCGCCCAGAGGCGGCTGCATCAGGGTGACTATCGAGCAGCTGTACCGCCGCGTATTGCAGAGGTAGAGCTGAACCTGCCTGCGCAGCTGATCGCGGAGTCGGAGGACGCCCTCCGTGAGATCGTTCGATTCGACCACTATGCCTCTGAGCGGCTCGGTTCGTCAGTGGAACTTGCACCCATGAGTTCGATTCTGTTGCGGACGGAAAGCTCGGCGTCCTCGCAGATCGAGAATCTGACCGTGGGAGCCAGGGCACTTGCACTCGCCGAATTGGGTGCGCCCACAACGCGGAACGCCTCGATCGTGTCGGCAAACGTCCGTGCGATGGAAGCAGCACTCGAGGTCGGATCATCGATCGGAGAAGCAAGCGTGCTTCAGATGCACCGATCGCTGATGGAGTCCAACGGCGATCCGTTCCCGGGGCAATGGCGAACTCAGCAAGTCTGGATCGGGGGATCGGACATAGGCCCGCACCGTGCCGCTTTCGTTCCACCGCACCACGACCGGCTTCCGGGTGCACTTGCCGACCTGTTCGAGTTCGCAGCTCGTTCGGACTTGCCCGTCATCCCGCATATCGCCGTCACGCATGCGCAATTCGAAACGCTTCACCCGTTCACGGACGGAAACGGGCGAACGGGCCGAGCCATAGTCCACGCGATGCTGCGGAGGGCAGAAGTGACGGAGCGAGTGACGGTTCCATTGTCTGCTGGGCTCCTCACGGACACCGCAGGCTACTTCCGAAGTCTGGATGCCTACCGCGCCGGGGATGTCGAGGCGATCGTGCGAAGCCTCACCGCTGCCACGTTCCACGCCGTCGAAGGTGGGCGGCGATTGGTAGACGAGCTGTCCGACGTCAGAACCGAGTACACCGATCGCGTCGTCGCACGCAGCGACTCGGTTGTGTGGAAACTACTCGACGCGCTGGTGGCGCAACCGGTCGTCGACAACGCCTACGTACGAAACACTTTCGCCGTCAGCGAGATTGCGGCTCAGCGGGCAATCGACAAGCTGACCGAGGTGGGAATTTTGCACCAGACGTCGAAGGGGCGACGAAACAGGGTGTGGCAGGCCGAGGAGATACTTGCCGCTCTCGACGATTTCGCGGACGGCATCCGGCGGGTCCGATAACACGCACTCGGTCGATGCTCAGTGCACACCGAGACCGTCGAGGAGGAGTTCAGCGACGAAGTTCGCGTTGTCCTGCGGGCTGTTCTGTCTTCGTGTGAAGCATCGCATCAGCAGCGTATTGGTGATGCCTGCTGCGAGATCGACTGGGCTCGAGCTCTTTCGGAACACCCCGCTGTCCTGGCCCCGCGCGATGACCGGCCCGATGATTGCCGGCAGGTTGAGTTTCTCCTTGATCGAGATCAACCCCTCCGGCTCGCCGTACGTGTCGTGTGCGACGGCGACGAGGAGCGCGTCCATGAATTCGACTTCGTCGGCGGCGAGCTGCGCGCACCGCAGCATGTGATTTCGTAGAATCGTGAGTTCATCGAGGCCCAGCAACTGGTCGTCGGCTACCGACTCGCGAAGATGATCGACCCGATTCTGCAGGGCTGCAACGATGACGGACGGCTTGGTCGGAAACAGTGTCTTGCAGGCCGTCCTCGGCACTCCTGCGATGTCGGCGACGTCGTCCATTCGCGTCATGAAGTAGCCACGCTTTCCGAACTCGTCGCGCGCAGCTGTGACGATCGCAGCGCGAGGATCGCGAGGAAGCAGGCGTTCCTCGACCGGTGAATCGACTTCTCCCACATCATCGAGGTGCTGATGACGTCCGGACGTGTCGACGACGGCCCCGAGAAAGGCAAGCACCGCGTCGGACATCACCTCGGCCGATACGGACGCGGCGTCCGCCTGACTGCGGAGGCGAAATCCATCGATGATTGCGTTGACCGTCACTGCGAACGTTCGGGCTGTGAAGGGACGGCGAAAGGCCCCGCCGTCGGGGTCGAACAGTGCCTCGAACGCGCCCAGTACGGCTTCGTCTCGGACGCGGTACTCACTCAACAGGGTCGGGGACGACGGTCCGCCGAAAACGTGGTCCAGAAGAGACTCGGTGATGCTTTGCCGGTCGACGATTGCCGGGAAGTACTGCGCAACGAGCGCCGTCACCGTCGAGCGAATCGATGCACCGCCGTTCGTCACCTGGCTGCGAACTGTTTCGTGGACGTCGGTGGGCAGCGAGGTCCGGGCCAGCTGCTCGACCACCTTGTCGAGAAAGTCGGCCTTGGTGCTGAACTTGCGGAAGAACGTCGCTGTCGACGAGTCGGATGCGTGGACGACGTCCTCGATGCGCATACCGCGGTCGAGAATTCGTCGAGGATCCGCGACCAACAATGTGACGGCCGCCTCGACGAAATGGGTGGCAGTCGCGTCGAGCTCGTTCATGGGGACGGACTTTACCGAGGTGAGACCGACCGTGACGGTGCCGGTGACAGTACTCACTCTCGGGTGAGAGCGACCTCGGTCATCATCCGGAGTGACCCAACGGAAAGAGTGCGGTGTGATGTGCTGTGTTCGCGCCGCCGGGACAGCGGTGGTGCCCGATATCAAGGATTTTCATGACAATTCTCGACATCCGCATCCACGAAGGCTCCGATCCGCGGCTCAGCGCTCGTGAAATCGAAGTGCTCACCACGTGGCTGGTGTCCGACTCCAAGTCGGAGGCGTCGCGGGCGCTCTATCTGTCGATGGGAACTGTGAACACCCACTTGTCCCGGATCCGAGCCAAGTACTCCGCGGTGGGGCGCACGGCACCCACCAAAGCGGCATTGTTGGCGAGGGCTCTGCAGGACGGCTTCATCGATATCGACGATCTGTGAGGTTCACTCAACCTCGACGCGCCTCGACTTCATTTTCTTCACCACGAACCACGCGATCAGCGCCACAACGATGCCGATGACGATGTACTGGAACACCGAGGCGTAGTTCTCCACGTAATGCCAATTCTCGCCGAGGAAGTAACCGGCCAGCACGAATATGGAGTTCCAGATCAGGCTGCCGAGCGTGGTGTACAACGTGAATTGCAGTACCGGCATCCGTGACACACCGGCCGGAATCGAGATGCCCGAGCGAACCACCGGGATCATGCGGCCGAAGAACACCGCCGACCGACCGTGTCTGGTGAACCAGTCCTCGGCCTTCGTCAGATCCTCGGTTCCGTCGAACGGCATCTTCTCGACAATGGCGTACATCCGGTCACGTCCGAGTTTGATGCCCAGCCAGTAGAGAACCAGAGCGCCGAGCACCGATCCGGCCGTCGTCCAGAACAATGCACCGAAGAGCGTCATCCCGCCCTGAGATGCGGTGAAGCCGGCCAACGGCAGGATGATCTCGCTGGGTAGCGGCGGGAAGAAGTTCTCGGCAGCGACGGCAATACCGGCACCGGGACCGCCGATCGCCTCCATCAAACTCACCGCCCACCCGGCGATTCCGCCGAGTTCAGTGCTGGTCGCGCCAAGGGTGGAGAGCTCACTCATGACTACGACTGTACGAAACGTCTCGACCGAAAATCTGCTCACCAGGAGAAATGCCAAGAAATTGAGACATATGGAACACTCGCGAGGGTGAAACGAGCCCTCCAGGTACTGCCCGTTGTTGCCGCCGCCACACTCCTGCTGGGTGCCTGCGGGTCCTCCGATCCGGAGCCGACCCCCGCTTCCGCTCCCACTGAATCGTCAGCTCCGGCGTCGTCCGCTCCGTCGTCTGTATCGGCTTCGTCCGGCCCATCGAACGCCGGCGTCTACAACCTGCCGGGCACAGGAGTCTTCCCCGAAGGCATCACCGCCGCCGACGACACGTTCTACGTCACCTCCACTTCCGACGGTGCCGTGTTCCGCGGAACCGTCGGATCGCCGGACGTGTCGGTGTTTCTGCCCGGAGGCGCGGATGGACGCACGGGTGCTGCCGGACTCGACGTGCTCGATGACGACGATCGGCCCGACTACTTGGTGATCGCCGGAGGAGCGACAGGCAAGGTGTGGGTGTACGACGCCAACTCCGGTGATTTGGTAGCCACGTTCACCAACGGTCTCGGCACCGACGCGACGTTCCTCAACGACGTTGCGATTGCCGACAACGGCGATACCTTTGTGACGGATTCACGCAGCCCGGCGCTGTACCGCATTCCGTTCGACCAAATCGTGGCTGGGACGCAGGACGCTCCGATGGAGACGTTCGTGAACTTCGACGGCAGCCCGTTCGTCTACGGGGAGGGCTTCAATGCCAACGGCATCGTCGAGAACGACGACGAATCGGCGCTGATCGTTGTGCAGTCCAGCACCGGAAATCTGTACCGGATCGACAAGACCTCGAAAGAGGTCACCCAGGTCGACCTCGGTGGGGCGACGCTCATGAACGGCGATGGCATGGAGATGGACGACGACACGTTGTATGTCGTCCGCAATCGCGACGGTCTGATCTCGAAGGTCGACCTCAACGATGATGGCCGGCGCGGATCGGTCACCGGCGAAATCACGGACCCATCGTTTGCCTACCCCACAACCGTTGCAGCAGTGGATGATCGACTACTGGTGGTCAACAGTCAGTTCGACAAGCGTGGGGGAGAACCCGTCGAGCCGTTCACCGTCAGCTCTGTTCCCGAGTAGAGCGGCTTCGCCGCATGTGCGCGGAAACTCGTAGCAGAGACCG
>NZ_BCWW01000010.1 GCF_001894785.1 Rhodococcoides fascians NBRC 12155 = LMG 3623 | reverse complement strand
CCGACCGCAACGAACTCTTCGCCTCGAAAACCCTCAACGGACGTCTCGTGGCGAAGATGGATTTCGATGCGATCACCGGAGAAAAGCTGCTCACCGCACTTTCCCCGTTGACCGAACCCCACCCCGCAGCCGACGGCACCCAAGACGACCGCAGCCCCGCCAAGAGACGAGCCGACGCCTTCGGACACATCCTCGACCGCTACCTCGCCACCTCGAATCGCCCCACCGAAGGCGGCGAAAAACCACACGTCAACCTGCACATCCGGCTACAGGACCTCCAAAGCCAGAACAACAGCGACGTCACCGACGACGAAACCACCCGCGCCGCAGCAGAACCCGACTACACCGATCCGGTCGACATCGACACCGGAAACCCGATCCACCCCGACACGGCCGAGTCCGATTCCCAGGGCGAACCAGATCGCCCGACCGCGAACCGGAGCGCGTATCGGGACCTGTTCGGTGACGGCACGTCGGTCGGGTGGCTACCGTGGATGGGACCCCTCTCCCGCAACACTTCCCGCCAGTTGGCGTGTGATTGTGTCCTGACCGCCATCGTCATGGACGAGAACGGCAACCCACTCAACCTCGCCCGCACCGCCCGGACCGTCACCGCCAAGCAGAAACGCGCCTTGACTGCCCGCGATCACGGCTGCGCGTTCCCGGGATGCGGAAAACCCGCCGCCTGGACCGAAGGTCACCACATCTGGCACTGGGCCGATGGTGGCCCCACCGACATGAACAACCTCGTCCTCCTGTGCGGATTCCATCACCGACTCATCCACCACAGTGACTGGGACGTGTTCATCGGCACCGATCAGCACCCCTGGTTCGTACCCCCGGCATCCGTCGACCCGTACCGACGACCCCGACAATCCCACGCACGAGCCGGCCCCCACATCGCATGAGCCCGCGCAAACACGCACCAGCCCCACACAAAGACACCAGCCCCGCACCGAGAACACGGTGCGGGGCCGGAAAGATTGCGTTACAACGATTTCAGAGAGCGGAAGTCCCGTCCCTACTTCTTCGGCTTGTCCGACGAGGACTCCGAGGACAGTGCCGCCACGAAAGCTTCCTGCGGAACTTCGACCCGTCCGATGGTCTTCATTCGCTTCTTGCCTTCCTTCTGCTTCTCGAGCAGCTTGCGCTTACGGCTGATGTCGCCGCCGTAGCACTTGGCAAGCACGTCCTTACGGATGGCGCGGATGTTCTCGCGGGCGATGATGCGAGATCCGATAGCAGCCTGAATCGGCACCTCGAACTGCTGCCGCGGAATCAGTTCCTTGAGCTTGGTCGTCATCTTGTTGCCGTAGGCCGCAGCGGCGTCCTTGTGGACGATCGCGCTGAAGGCGTCGACGGCCTCGCCCTGCAGCAGGATGTCGACCTTCACCAGCGCTCCGCTCTGCTCGCCGATCTCCTCGTAGTCGAGGCTGGCGTATCCACGAGTGCGTGACTTCAGGATGTCGAAGAAGTCGAAGATGATCTCGGCCATCGGAATCGTGTAGCGCAGTTCGACACGAGTCTCCGACAGGTAGTCCATACCGCCGAGCTCGCCTCGTCGCCCCTGACACAGCTCCATGATCGAGCCGATGAACTCGCTCGGCGAAATGATGGTGCACTTGACCATGGGCTCGAACACTTCCCGCGCCTTGCCCTCGGGCCAGTACGACGGGTTGGTGACGATGTGCTCGGCACCGTCTTCCATCTCGACGCGGTAGACGACGTTCGGAGAGGTCGAGATCAAGTCGAGGTTGAATTCACGCTCGAGCCGCTCGCGGGTGATCTCCATGTGCAGCAACCCCAGGAAGCCGCAGCGGAAGCCGAATCCGAGAGCCACGGAGGTCTCCGGCTCGTAGGTCAGGGCCGCGTCGTTGAGCTGAAGCTTTTCGAGGGCGTCGCGCAGGTCCGGGTAGTCGGAGCCGTCGAGTGGGTAAAGGCCCGAGTAAACCATCGGCCGTGGCTCGCGGTAACCGGTCAGCGGCTCGGTAGCACCCTTGCGGAACGTGGTGACGGTATCGCCGACCTTGGACTGACGGACGTCCTTGACGCCGGTGATCAGGTACCCCACCTCGCCGACGCCCAGGCCCTTCGTGGCCTTCGGGTCCGGCGACACGATGCCGACTTCTAGCAACTCGTGCGTCGAGCCGGTCGACATCATCGTGACCTTCTCACGAGGGTTGAGTGCCCCGTCGACCACTCGGACGTAGGTCACGACGCCGCGGTAGGTGTCGTACACCGAGTCGAAGATCATCGCGCGGGCCGGGCCGTCGGGATTGCCCACCGGGGCCGGCACCAGCTTGACGACCTCGTTGAGCAGTTCCTCGACGCCTACTCCGGTCTTGCCGGACACCCGCAGCACGTCGTCGGCCTCGCATCCGATGATGTGCGCGATTTCGGCGGCGTAGCGATCCGGGTCGGCAGCGGGCAGGTCGATCTTGTTGAGCACTGGGATGATGGTGAGCTCTTTGTCGAGAGCCAGGTACAGGTTCGCCAGCGTCTGCGCCTCGATGCCCTGAGCAGCGTCGACGAGCAAGACCGCACCTTCACACGCTTCGAGCGCGCGGGACACCTCGTACGTGAAGTCGACGTGGCCGGGGGTGTCGATGAGGTGCAGAACGAATTCTTCGCCGTCGACGACCCAGGGCAGACGCACGTTCTGCGCCTTGATGGTGATGCCGCGTTCGCGCTCGATGTCCATCCGGTCCAGATACTGCGCACGCATCGACCGGTCGTCGACGACGCCGGTGAGCTGCAACATCCGGTCTGCCAGCGTCGACTTTCCGTGGTCGATGTGGGCGATGATGCAGAAGTTCCTGATCCTGGACGGATCGGTGAACGTCGTGTCGGCGAAGCTGGGCACTCGTATCCTTCGGCTGGCGTGTTCGAAATGAGCGAACGGGTTTCCCTATCGTCCCACGAGCGGAACGGTGCGCCGTCCCCGGCTGTCCGTCGTGGCTGGTCGCCCGGTGAGTCAGGGCGGTTTGTAGCGCTGCCGCCGTGGCTACACTCGCCGCATGGCTGGCAACTGGAGCAGATTCGGCAAGGAACTGGGCAAGATCGCACTGCGCGAGGGCCCGAGGCTACTGCGTCAACTACAGAACTCCGGTGCGCTGCAGAAAGGCAAGGACGCGATCTCCGGAAGCGCGTCGCGCACGCCGGCTCCGGCACCTCGCCCCGGCCGTCCGGTGGCATCGCAGACCAGGCCGACCGCCCAACGGGCGCGGACCATCGAGTACTCCCCCGATCTGGACGGCAAGGCCGATCCGGGTGAGATCGTCTGGACCTGGGTTACCTACGAGGAAGACGCCACTCAGGGCAAGGACCGCCCGGTGCTGGTCATCGGTCGTGAGGGCAACGATCTGCTCGGCCTGATGCTGTCGAGCCAGAGCAGCCGCGACGGCGACCGCGACTGGCAGTCGATCGGATCCGGTGCGTGGGACGCCGAGGGGCGCCCGAGCTGGATTCGTCTGGACCGAGTTCTCGACGTGCCCGAGGACGGTATTCGTCGCGAAGGCGCAATCCTCGGTAGAGCTCAGTTCGAGTCCGTGGCAGATCGGTTGCGTCGGGACTACGGCTGGAACTGACCTCGTGCGCGTTTTGCGTATCCCTGGGTACGCAAAACGCGCACGACGCTAGGCCAGTCGCGTGATCTCCACGACCACGTCGAGAGCCGTCGAACCGCCGCCGGAGAAGATGCCCTTGAGCGGCGGGACGTCGGCGTAATCACGGCCGAGTCCTACCGACACGTGCTGCTCGTTGACGGCGATGGCGTTGGTCGGGTCGTAGCCCCACCACGCACCGGTCCAGGCCTCGATCCAGGCGTGAGACTGGCCCTCGACCGTCGCACCGATCGCGGCCTGCTTCTTCGGATGCAGGTAGCCCGAGACGTACCGACTGGGGATGCCGACGCTGCGCAGCATCAGCAGCGTCAGGTGGGCGTAGTCCTGACACACACCCTTCTTCTCCGACCAGGCCTCCACCGCCGAGGTGTGCACACCGGTGGTACCGGGAACGTACGACATCTCCTGGTTGACCCAGTTGGAGATCTCGACGACCGATTCCTGCGGCGGCAGACCCTTCGACAGCTTTTTCGCGACCGACGCGAGTTGCCTGTTCTTCGGCACGTACTCGGTGTTGTCGAGCACCTCGTTGAAGCGGTCGGTGATCGGGTCGCTGGCCAGCTCCTCCCAGGAGGCGTTCTCGTCGGGGTAGACGAAGGGGTCGGTCTCGACCACCGACGAACCGGTCACCTCGAGCTCGGTGTGCGGCGCGTGCAGGTCGAATGCCGTCACCGCCGTTCCCCAGTAGTCGGTGTACCGGTAGGAGCGGGTCACCGGGTTGGTCTCGACTCGGTTCAGAATGACGTTCTGCCGGTTGTCACTTCGCGGCGTCAGTCGAGCCTCGTTGTACGACGACGTCACCGGTGCGTCGTACTGATAGCCCGTGGTGTGCACGACACGCATACGCCAGCTCACAGTTCACCTTCCAATTGATCTTCGTATGTGCCGGACCCGGCATCGGTCCACGCCACCCACGGCGCGGCATGGAAGTACTGCTTCGAGATCGCCTCGCCGAGTTCGCGGCAGGTTTCCTGCAATGCCAGCAGCCGATCCTGCAGGTCCTCGAGAATTGCACCGGGACGCAGGAATTCGAGCTCACTTCGAGCGCGACCGAGTAGGCGCTGCGCCTCGGCGCGGGCACCGACGCGACTGTTCGGCTGATGATCGAGCTGGTCGAGAGACCGTTCCGCCTCGGTCAGTGCGTAGAACACCGAACGCGGAAAGAGTCTGTCCAACAACATGAATTCCAGTACTCGCTGGGCATCGAGCGCGCCGCGGTAGGTGCGCAGGTAGGTGTCGTGGGCACCGGCCGAGCGAAGCACAGTGACCCACGCCGGCGACGACGGCCGGTCACCGGCTCGCGAGAGCAACAACCGAACGATCATGTCGATGCGCTCGACCGAGCGACCGAGCAGGAGAAAGCGGTAGCCGTCGTCGTGGCTGAGGGTGGAGTCCGCGAGACCGGCGAACATCGCGGCGCGCTCCTCGATGTAGCTGAAGAACTCGGCCGGGCCGGTGCGCTTGGACGCCCTGATGCGCTCGTTCAATCCGTTGTACGTGGTGTTCAAGCACTCCCACATCTCACTGGACGTGACTTCACGCGCACCTCGGGCGTTCTCGCGCGCACTCGACAGTGAGTCCACGATCGAACCCAATCCGTCGCGGCTGAAGGCGACGACCTCGGTAAGCGACCACACGTCGAGCGAGACGTCCGGCTCGTGCTGGAAACCGAGCACTCGCAACAACACTCGCGAAGTGTGGTCGGGATCGACTGTGGCGTCTTCGAGAAGTTGGTGGACGGTGACATCGAGAATGCGGGCCGTGTCATCCGCTCTCTCCACATACCGCCCGATCCAGTAGAGCGACTCTGCGTTGCGCGCGAGCATTTACTGTCCACCGCCGTTCGAGTCCGAGTTCGTTGCCTGCTGCTGTTGCTGCTGCTGCTGATTCATTTGTTGGTCCATCGTCAGCTCCGGGCCTTGTTCGGCCATCGGTGACTCCGGCGGAACGCTGACGATCTCGTCGCCAGCAAGTTCCTGCTCCTCCTGAGAGGTCCGAGTGGCGAGCACCCAGGTGTCCTTGCTGCCACCGCCCTGGCTGGAGTTCACCACCAGGGACCCCTCCGGCAACGCCACTCGGGTCAGTCCGCCGGGCAACACCCAGACGTCGTCGCCGTCGTTGACCGCGAACGGCCGCAGGTCGACGTGGCGGGGTACCAAGCGATCGCCGATCTTCGTCGGCACCGTCGAGAGCTGTACGACGGGCTGGGCGATCCAGCCGCGCGGATCCGCGCGGACCTTCTTGCTGATGGTGGCGAGTTCCTTCGGCGAGGCGTCGGGTCCGAAGACGATGCCGTAGCCGCCAGAACCTTCCACCGGCTTGATCACCAGTTCGTCGATGCGGTCGAGGACTTCCTCGCACTCGTCGTCGAGCCAGCACCGGAACGTGTCGACGTTGGCCAGCAGCGGCTTCTCGCCCATGTAGTAGTCGATGATGGTGGGAACGTAGGTGTAGACGAGCTTGTCGTCGCCGACGCCGTTTCCGACGGCACTCGAGATGACGACGTTGCCTGCGCGGGCGGCGTTGACCAGACCTGCCACTCCCAGCACCGAGTCGGGACGGAACTGCATGGGGTCGAGATAGTCGTCGTCGATTCGTCGGTAGATGACGTCGACCTGACGCTCGCCCTCGGTGGTGCGCATGTAGACGATGTTGTCTCGGCAGAACAGGTCTCGACCTTCGACGAGCTCGACGCCCATCAGCCGAGCGAGCAGCGAGTGCTCGAAGTACGCCGAGTTCGCCACGCCCGGAGTGAGAACCACCACGGTCGGGTCTGCCTCGTTGAGGGCGGCCGATGCGCGCAGTGCCCGCAGCAGGTGCGAGGCGTAGTCGCCGACGGCACGCACGCGGTGACTGGCGAACAGGTCCGGGAACACCCGGGCCATGGTCCGGCGGTTCTCCATGACGTAGGAGACGCCCGAGGGTGAACGCAGGTTGTCTTCGAGGACACGGAACGTGCCCTGCGCGTCGCGGACGAGGTCGATTCCGGCGACGTGGATACGTACGCCGTTGGGCGGGGTGATGCCGACGGCCTCACGGTGGAAGTGCTCGCACGACGTGATCAGCCGTTTCGGAACGACGCCGTCTCGCAGGATTTCCTGGTCTCCGTAGATGTCGGCGAGAAACATCTCGAGAGCCTTGACGCGTTGCTTGATGCCGCGTTCCAGACGCGACCACTCCCCTGCTGCGATGACGCGGGGCACCTGGTCGAGCGGGAACGGGCGTTCTTGGCCGGACAGTGAGAACGTGATGCCCTGGTCGACGAACGCGCGTCCGAGCGCATCCGATCTGGCGTCCAGGTCCACGGCGTTCGCCGGGGCGAGCGCCGTGTGGATTCCTTTGTACGGCGTTCGAGTACGGCCGTCCGAGTCGAACATCTCGTCGAAGGCGAGGCTGTACTTTCCGACGTCGGAGTACCCCCCGAACACCCCGTCTGCATCGGGTTCGACACGATCCGCTGACTTCGTTCTGGTCGCTTTGGCCTTGGAGGCGGCATGCGTTGCCGATCGCGGACTCATCCTGGCAATGTTGCTACAGAGACAGGAGTTAGGCGCGGTAGAAGCGTTAAATTCTTGAAACGGCTGTGGAGGGCGACTCCGAATTGGGTTCTGCCGTCCTGTGCTGGTATTCTCGATCTTCGGCGCAGGGCTCAACGCTCAGCAGCAGACTTCGGGCATTCCAGCATGGATCGCCCTGACCGGAATACCGACGAAGACGACAAGGATTTTACGCGTGGCCAATATCAAGTCCCAGAAGAAGCGGATTCTCACCAACGAGCGTGCACGCCTGCGCAACCAGTCGGTGAAGTCCTCCCTTCGCACCGTCATCCGCTCGTTCCGCGAGGCACAGGCTGCGGGCGACAAGGACAAGGCTTCCGAGATTCTCCTCGATGCCGGCCGCAAGCTCGACAAGGCCGCCAGCAAGGGCGTCATCCACAAGAACCAGGCCGCCAACAAGAAGTCGGCACTGGCTCTCGCAGTCAACAAGCTCTGATCTCGTACTGAGCTCGACCGAGCCCGCTGCATCCGACGAGGACGCAGCGGGCTTTGTCGTGCGCCGGGCACCCCGCTAGCGGTCACCCAACGAGGCGACCTCGGCGACAGCTCGCTCCACCGCGTAGTCCGCGTCCGCTGCCTGACCTTTGACGTCGGCGTTCAGCTGCGCCACCACGCGTAGGGCCTGCGCTATCGAGCGGCCGTTCCACCCGCGCGCTTGGCCCTGCGCCTTCTTGATCTTCCAGGGCGGCATTCCCAGTTCGCCTGCCATCCGGAACGGGTCACCGCGACCGGCCGAGCCGACGAGCGCGATGGTGCGCACGGCATCGGCGAGCGCATCCGCGAGGAGAACGTGTGCCACTCCCCGGTGCATCGCCCACCGCAAGGCTTCGAGAGCGCCGGCTCGATCACCGATGACGGCCTTGTCCGCGACGTCGAATCCCGATACCTCCGCTTTGCCCGAGTAGTACCGACGCACGGCGGCCAGATCGACTTTGCCTCCGGTATCGGAGACCAACTGCGAACACGCCGAGGCCAATTCGCGGAGTTCGTTACCGACGGACTCGACGACAGCCTCGATCACCTCGCCGCTGACGCGGACGTCCGCCGCGCGAAACTCGCCCCGGACAAAATCGATCCGCTCGGCCGGTTTGGTGAGCTTGACGCATTCGTGGACCTGAGCCCCGCATTTCTGGAGGGCACCGACCATCGCTTTGGCGCGGCCGCCGCCGGAATGCATGACCACCACGACGGCACCCTCGGGTGGATCGGTAGCCGCGTCGAGCACCAGAGTGACTGCATCCTTACCGGCCTCGGCCGCCGCCTCGAGTACGACGACACGGTCTTCGGCGAACAGCGACGGACTCAGCAGTTCGGCGAGCTCGGGAGCACTTGCGTCACCGGTCCGCAGCCGGGTCACCGGGAGGTCCTCCCCCGGGATCGCCGCATTCGCACGCACCTGCGTCACGATCGCGGCCACCGCACGATCCATCAGTAGTTCCTCGTCGCCGAGTACCAGATGCAGAGGAGCCACACTCGAAGTCACGACCATGATCGTGCCATGCGCCGCCGACACCACGGACATCCGCTTCGGACCGGCACTCACCACACGACGTGGGCCGTCCACAGCGCCAGAAGTGCAATCGCGAACGTGGCCGACACCCAGCGGAACAACGCCCATCGCAGCGCGCCCAGGAGCGCGACTGTGCCGACGGTCGCCGCCGCGATTCCTCGGACACCCTCGGGAACGACGACCGATGCTGCCGGCACCGACGCGGCACGCTCGGCCACCGTGATCAACCACCACAACGGTGCCGACGCCAGCTGCGCCGTCACGTCGGCCAACGAGGTGCTGACCACAGCCAACACCGCAGTCACGATGCCCACCACGGTGATGGGGGCGACGACCGGCGAGACCAGTACGTTCGCAACCACACCCACCACGCTGAACGTTCCCGCCATTGCCGCGACGACGGGTGCCGTCACCACGTGGGCCGCCGCGGCGACCGCCACCACCTCCGCAGCTGCCCGGGGCCATCCTCGGGCCCGCAGCCAGTCCACCCAGATCGGTGCCACCAGCACCAGCCCCGCGGTGGCGAACACCGACAACACGAATCCGACGTCCACGGCGAGCCGCGGCCACCACCCGAGTAGTGCCAACACCGCGCCGCACAAGGCCGGGACCGCTTGCTTCCGTCTGCCGGTCACCAAGGCCAGCAAACCGATCGACCCCATCACCGCGGCGCGCAACACGCTCGGAGACGGTCGGGCCACGACGACGAAGGCAATCAGAACGACGAAGGCAATCGTGACGGTCGCGCGAGGCCCGATCCCTATGCCGCGCAACACCAACAGCACGGCACCGATCAGGATCGAGAAGTTCGCACCCGACACCGCGGTCAGATGCGTCAATCCCGCGGCTCGGAAGTTCTCGACTACCTGCTCGTCCAATCGTGAGACATCGCCCACGACGAGGCCCGGCAGTAGACCTGCCCGGTCCGACGGGAGCGAATTCTGCGCCACATCTGCCAGATTCGAGCGAAACGAGCCCGCCGCCGACGAGACCGGTCCGGGCTCACCTACGGCCACCGGCGGACCGGTCGTTCGGATGACGGCCACGGTCATATCGGACCTGGTGGGTACCCCGAGCCGGCCCCGGACCGTGATCTGCTGGCCCGGAAGCAGTGCCGACCATGTCGACTCCGGTGCCACGATCGATACCCGGCCGCCGACGTAGAGCGCCTCGCCACCGACATCGACGCGGGTCATCTCCGCCTGCAACATCACCATCGGCGGCCCGGGCGCGGGCAGACGTCGCGGGTCTTCTTCGATGTCGACCACTGCCGTGATCCATGCCCGATTCTGCGCGGCCGCAGCCACTGGATGCTCCGCCACCGAGCGCATCTGGAGCCAGATCGCACCGCCGAAACACAACGCCACGACGATCACCGCGGCCGCCCCGGACCACACGTGTCTCGCGGTGTCCGCTCGACCCTTCGAGATCCTCTGCAGCACAACGGCTCCCAGCACCACGATCGCGCACGTCACCACCGTGGCCTTCACCGCCGCGCTCGGACCGGCGAGAATACCGGTCGCAGTGATCGACCAGGATGCCGCTGCCGCCGGAATCAGGCGGATGTCGAAAGGAACTGGTTCCTCGGAGTCCGTCGACGACGGCACCCCGGTCACGAGACTCGGACCAGGTCGCGAATCTTGGTGAGCCGGCCCGGGCCGATACCGTCGACCTCGGCGAGCTGATCGACCGATACGAAGCGGCCGTTCGTGTCTCGCCAGCTCACGATCGACGTTGCCGTCACCGGTCCCACACCGGGCAGCGCGTCCAATTCTGCGACCGTGGCCGTATTGAGGTCCACAGCCCCGCCGGCGGCCGGGCCCGCCTGGTCCGTCGTCGAACCGGCACCACTGTCGGGCCCTGCGCCCTGACCCGACGTGGTGCCGCTGACCGGAGGGGCCGCCGGAGCCGGGACCAGCCCCACGACGATCTGATCGCCGTCCGACACCCGAGCTGCCATGTTCAGCGCCAACAGATCGGCACCCTCCACGGCCCCTCCCGCTGCGGCCAAGGCGTCGGCGATGCGCGAGCCCGGTTGCAGCCGAACGAGACCGGGATGCGCGACGAGTCCGACGACACTGACGACAAGTTCTGTTTCCGCGACCGGTGCCGTGCCGGCCGTCTTGTCCGGCGACCGGCCCACCGACCCGGATTCGGACATCGCCGAGTCCGGCGCGCGGGTATCGGCGGCGTCGGTGGAGACCACCGCCAGTGGTGGTGCGGGCGCAGGCGTCGGCGCATCTCGAAACACCGCGAAGCCGGCGACGAGGACCACGAACACACCCGCCGCCGCCAACGCCTTCACACCGGGTCGGCCGGGATCCACCCGCGCGAATCGCCACCGCTGCGGTAGCAACGACGACCATGGTGATTCGGGACGCTGCGCGGCAGGAAGCAGCCACTCCGGATCGGGACGCACGACGCCGTCCTGGTATTGCCCGATCGGCGGCTCGCCCTGGGGGTCATCGAATTCGTCGACTCGGCGCGGCTCGGCGCGCGCGGAATCATTCTGCCTCCGCACGGAATTCAATCGTGCCACCGTGTGTGCCCGATCGTCGTCGCCGCCCATGTCTCAGGACGCTAGCGCCTTCCGGACGAACCCGACCGGGGCGAACGGTGGTCGCGAACTGCCCTGTGCACAACCGAGAGTCTGTGGATGACGCGGCTCGATACGCCCTACCGATGACCAGGAGCGACGACTACGCCGACGGCACCGGGACCGACGTGTGCACCGAGCACCGCACCGAACGGCAGCACGTCGACGCTGGTCAGGTCCGGGATACGCGCCATCAGCATGGCTGAGACGTCCTCGGCTCGCTCGGCGCACTGCATATGATGCACAGCCACGACAACCCCGGATTGCGTACCGATGTCGGCCGCCGCGGCAGCTGCCGCGTCCACCAGCTTGCTCAGTGCTTTCGAGGAGGTTCGCGTCTTCTCGCGCAACACCAGCGCACCATCGCTGATGTACAGCACCGGCTTCATCGCCAGGGCCGTACCGAGCAGGGCTGCGGCAGTGCCGATACGGCCGCCGCGGCGCAGGTGATCCAATCGATCGACGACGATGAAACATCTCGACGACGCAGACCTGCGAACAGCATTGTCGTAGACCTCGTCGAGTCCGGCTCCACCCGCTGCGGCATACGCTGCTGCCAGCGCCGGGTAGCCCAATCCCATTCCGGCAGAACCGGAATCGACAACCTTCACCAACGATCCGATCTGCTCGGCGGCCTGCCGCGCAGCCTCCCAGGTGCTCGACAGGCCCCGGGAGATGTGCAGTGCGACGACGCCCGCCCCGCGACTGCGTTCGAGAGCTGCGGCATAGACCTCGGTCAGCTCGCCCGGAGACGCCCCCGCGGTCGTCACCGGCTTTCCGTCGGTCGATTGTTCGGGAATCTCGTCGATACCCTCACGATGGTCGACGCCGTCCACCAACACATGCAGCGGTGCCACCGTGATACCGCACTCGGCGGCTATGGACGCGGGCAGGCAGGACGACGAATCGGTGACGACGGCGACGGTCATGGGTGCCGGATCGCTGCCGCCGCTGCCACCGGTCGCAACACCGTCAGCATTGCGTCGGCCACGGCCACGTGTGCATCCCAACCCCAGTGGATTCCGTCGGGGTTGGCGTTCTCGGACTCGATGTTCGGCCGAAC
Organism: Rhodococcoides fascians NBRC 12155 = LMG 3623; assembly: GCF_001894785.1. Classification (GTDB taxonomy): domain Bacteria; phylum Actinomycetota; class Actinomycetes; order Mycobacteriales; family Mycobacteriaceae; genus Rhodococcoides; species Rhodococcoides fascians. Next base: position 253,700 of record NZ_BCWW01000010.1, on the reverse strand, counting down.
TGCCTCCGCGAGATCGACCATCGGAACACCGTTTTCGTCGCTCCAGGCACGCAGCGCTCGTACCGCGGGCTCGCGCCCCGAATGCACCCGCCCGTAGGCGTCGCACCGATGCACCGACGGATAGGTACCGACGACGGGCAATTCCGGCCGCACGTAGGCCAATGCGGCGCGGGTCTGCTCGAGGTAGTCGACACTCAGTCGCGGCGGAAGCGCCACCGGCCAACCCAGATGCGACAGGACCGGCTGCACCGCTTGATAACCCGCGCGAACGACCCGCCGAAGTGCGGGCGGACGGATGTAGCGGATCTGCTCACGCAACGCGGTCGGTAGCGGCGACGGCAACGAGTCCATGCCGCCGATTCCGAGTACGACGGCACCGGCCCGCGGTATCACCGCCCACACTCGCGGATCCTGGGTCAGAGCCCACCACGCATCGCGGCTCGTCCAGCCGATGCGGGCTACCAGCTCGACATCCCAATCCAGCTCTGCAGCAACGATATTGGGCCACAGCCGAGGATCGTCGACCGGCAGCCCGCCCTCGGGTCCGTAATAGCTCAGCGAGTCCGCCAGCACGAGCAGCACGGGGCGCGCGGCGGCCTCCTCAGAGGACGTCACTGGCCACCCGCGCCGAGGCGTTCCAGACGTCGAGCCGCCAGGACGGGTTGTCACCGGGTCCGTGCGCACCGAGCTGTACCCAGCTGGTGTTGGCGAGGCCGCCGAGCACCGGCCAGCGATCGGTCGGCAGTGCGAGCAACGCTGCGGTCAGGGCAGCGATCAACCCTCCGTGCGCCACGAGCACCAGTGGTCGCTGGTCGCCGTCGGCACCCCACTCGGGGACGCCGCCGAGGAGCTCACGCACCAGCGGCACGCTGCGGTTCGCAACGTCGATGCGACTTTCCCCACCGGGCGGGGCGACGGTTGCGTCGGCACGCCAGGCCGGACGCGCCCCGGGGGCGATGTCGTCCACCTCGGTGTGGGTGAGTCCCTGCCAGTCGCCGAGATGTGTCTCCCGCAGCCGCTCGTCCGTGGACACCGGGACTCCAGCCGCGTCCCCGAGAGCTTCCGCAGTGTCGAGAGCGCGCTTGAGATCGGACGAGACGATGCGGATGGGCGCGCGGACAGCCAATTCGGCCGCAGCCGTCTTCGCCTGACTGCGGCCCAGCTCGGACAGATCGGTATCGAGCTGGCCCTGCATACGGTCGGTGGCGTTGTAGTCAGTCTGACCGTGGCGAAGCAGGATGAGCCGCCGGATCATTGCTCCGGTTCCGGTGCCGGATGCTGACCGAGGCCCGGAACCTCGATCGTCGGGCAGTCCTTCCACAGTCGCTCGAGCGCATAGAAGTTGCGCTCTTCGTTGTGCTGGACGTGCACCACGATGTCGGAGTAGTCCAGCAGCGCCCAGCGGCCCTCTCGGGTACCCTCGCGACGCACCGGCTTGTGTCCGGCCTCACGAAGCTGGTCCTCGATGTTCTCCACGATCGAGTTGACCTGACGCTCGTTGGGCGCGGAGGCGATCACGAAGCAATCGGTGATGTAGAGCTGGTCGGAGACGTCGAGGATCACCACGTCGCTGGCCAGTTTGTCGTCGGCTGCGAGCGCGGCGATACGCGCCATCTCGGCGGCTTCGGCTGTTGCAGTCACTTCGGTGTACTCCCACTCGTATGGCTCGGGTTCGCGGTCACTGCGCTGGTGACCGACCCGGCCGGTTGCTTCTTCTGTGGCGCCGGTTCCGACATGGTGACGGATCCGTCGAGGCGCTGCGCGCCCCGTGGTCGATAGAGGTTCCTCTTCGAGATGTATTGCACGACGCCGTCCGGGACGAGGTACCAGACCGGCCGATTTTCACCGGCACGACGTCGGCAGTCCGTCGACGATATCGCGAGTGCCGGGATTTCCATCAATGTGAGAGTGTCGGCGGGCAACGATCGTAGATGGTTGGCCAGATGATCGACGCCGAGCTCGAACCCCGGCCGCGTCACTCCGACGAACTTCGCGAGCTCGAAGAGCTCCTCCCAGTTCTGCCACGTCAGGATGGACTCGAGCGCATCGGCACCGGTGATGAAGTACAACTCGGCATCGGGGTGCTGCGCTCGAAGATCCCTCAGGGTGTCGACGGTGTAGGTCGACTTCTCCCGGTCGACGTCGACCCGGCTCACCGAGAACCGAGGATTCGACGCGGTGGCGATGACCGTCATCAAGTAGCGATCCTCGGCCGGGCTGACCGACCGGCCCTCCTTCTGCCACGGGGTCCCGGTGGGAACGAAGATGACCTCGTCCAGACCGAACGTGGCCGCCACCTCGCTCGCAGCCACGAGGTGACCGTGGTGAATGGGGTCGAAAGTGCCGCCCATGACCCCCAACCGGAGAGTCGGCGTGGTGTTCGTGTCCTCACCGGGGCCGGATTCGTGCTGCACAACCGACGATTCTACGTCCGTGGCAGCGACGCCGGTTACACGGCTCATACCGGCAACAGTCGTGAGACCACCGTCGCGAGCTGCTGGGCCGACCGACACTCGTGCATCGCAATCACGTCCGCATACACCTTGGCCGCCGAATCACCGGATCCCCACTGAGATTTGGGCTCGGGGTTGAGCCAGTAGGCGTGCTTGGCCACCGAGACGATTCGGGCCAACGCCGGCAGCTTCGGTTCGCGGTAGTTCGTCCGGGCATCGCCCAGAACGAGAACCGAACTGCGGCTGGTAAGGACCTGCGCGTACTTCTCGTCGAATGTCGTCAGAGCATGCCCGTAATCCGAATGACCGTCGTAGGTCACCAGGTCCGCTTCCCGCACGATCCGGCTCATGGCGGCCCCGAGGTCTGCCCCGGAATCGAAGAACCGCGTCACCTCGTCGGTGGAGTCGACGAACGCAAAGATTCGCACCCGGGAGAACTGTTCACGAAGAGCGTGCACCAGCAGCAGGGTGAAGTTACTGAATCCGGCCACCGACCCCGAGACATCGCACAGCACAACCAGTTCCGGCCGGGCCCGACGCGGCTTACGCTCCACCAGATCGATGGGAATACCGCCGGTCGACATGGATTTGCGCAGCGTGCGTCGCAGATCGATGGAGCCGTGCCTGCTTCGACTGCGGCGCACCGCAAGTCGCGAGGCCAGCAACCTCGCCAGCGGTGCGACGTTACGCCGCAATGCAACCATCTCCGCGTCCGAGGCACGCAGGAAATCGACTTCCTCCGCCAGTTTCGGCACGCCGTAGCTCGCTACCCGGTCGCGGCCCAGTTTCTCGGCCGACCGTCGCCTCGTCTCGCTCTCGACCATCTTGCGTAGGTCGGCAATGCGTTGCGCTGCAGTCCGTTTGGCCACCTCGGACTCGTAGTCGTCGGTGGGCCGATCCGGCGTATCGTCACTTCGGCCCAGCAGGCCGTCGAGGATCTTGCGGAGCAGCGTGTCGGGAGCGACATCACGCAACGCCTGATAGGCCGAGAACGACGGCCCGTTCGAGGACTTGTACTGACCGAGCTCTTCGACCATCTGGGCCGCCAGCATCTGGGTCAGTTCGGCCGCCTCCGCCGAGTCGTCCGAGAGCAGTTCGACGATCAGTTCACGCAACGCATCGATATCGACCTCGCCCGTCTCGGTGCGAGGCAGCGCGGTGTCGATCTGCCCCGAATCCCGGGTACCCGATGCCACCGGAAACCACAGGTCGAACAACGCGTCGAACACCCCGCGGTGCGTCGGACGTCTCAGCAGCGCGCAGGCCAGCCCTTCGCGGACCGCTTCTCTGTCCAACAGATCCAACACCGACAGGACGCGTCCGGCATCGACGGTCTCCGACGGCCCCACCGAGATCCCACGCTTACGCAACGCCTCGACGAAGCCGACGAGATGCCCGGGAATTCCGTGTGGGGCGAGCATGTCAGTTCAGCCGCAGTTCGGCGGCGGCGCGCACCTGATCGGACTGATGCTTGAGCACCACTCCGAGCGTCGACCGGACCGCGTCGTCGTCGAGGGTGTCCATGCCGAGGGCCAGGAGTGTGCGACCCCAGTCGATCGTCTCGGCCACCGACGGCAACTTTTTGAGCTGCATCCCTCGGAGCACGCGGACGGTCTTGATCATCTGCTCCGCGATTGCCTCGGGCAGTTCGGGAACGCGGCTGGCCAGGATTCGACGCTCGAGGTCCGCGTCGGGGAAGTCGAGGTGCAGGAACAGGCAGCGGCGCTTGAGAGCTTCCGACAGTTCGCGCGTGGCATTGGACGTCAACACGACGAACGGGGTGCGCTCCGCAGTGATCGTGCCCAGCTCGGGAATGGTGATCGCGAAGTCGCTGAGCACCTCGAGCAGCAGGCCCTCGATCTCGACATCTGCCTTGTCGGTCTCGTCGATCAGGAGCACGGTCGGCTCGGTTCGGCGAATGGCCTGCAGCAGCGGCCGAGCCAGCAGAAACTCCTCGGAGAACACGTCGAGCTTCGTCGAGTCCCAGTCGGCACTCGAGCCGGATTGGATACGCAGGATCTGTTTGGCGTGGTTCCACTCGTACAGTGCCCTCGCCTCGTCGACGCCCTCGTAGCACTGCAGTCGCACCAGTTCGGCTCCGGTCGACTGCGCGACCGCGCGCGCCAATTCGGTCTTGCCGACTCCGGCGGGACCCTCGATCAACAGCGGCTTGCCGAGGCGATCGGCGAGAAAGACCGATGTGGCCGTGGCCTTGTCGGCCAGATACCCCGTCTCGGCCAGACGGGCCTGAACATCGTTCACGCTCGCGAACAACGGTGGTGTCGTCGGTAGGGCACGGTCCACGTCACAACTCCTGGAAGATCGGGTCTGGCGGGTCGAGTGGCTGCAGGCCGGTCAGACGGGTCTGACGTGCCCGTCGCCCCACACCGTCCATTTGGTCGAGGTCAGCTCGGGCAGGCCCATGGGGCCGCGGGCGTGCAGCTTCTGGGTGGAGATGCCGATCTCGGCACCGAAGCCGAACTGCTCGCCGTCGGTGAACGCGGTGGAGGCGTTGACCATCACGGCAGCCGCGTCGACTCGTCGGGTGAATTCGCGCGCAGCACCGATGTCCGACGCGACGATCGCCTCGGTATGGCCGGTGCCGTATCGGTCGATGTGGTCGATTGCCTCGTCGAGGCCGTCGACCACCTTCAGCGCGATGTCGAGCGAGAGGTATTCCTGCGACCAATCGTCGTCGCCTGCAGGAACCAACCCCGGCAGATCACCGTGCACCGTGACGCTGTGCATCTGGAACGCCTGCAACAACCTCGGCACCATGGTCTCGGCGATCGCGGCATCGACCAGCACCGTTTCGGCGGCGTTGCACACGCTCACCCGGCGGGTCTTGGCGTTGAGCACGATCTTCTCGGCCGTCTCCGCGTCGGCGGAGGAATGCAGATAGACGTGGCAGTTACCCACCCCGGTCTCGATGGTGGGAACCGTGGCATCACGCACGACCGCGGCGATCAAACCCGCTCCCCCACGCGGGATCACGACATCGACCAGCCCGCGGGCCTGAATGAGGTGGGTGACCGTCGACCGATCAGCACTGCCGAGCAGTTGTACGGCCGATTCCGGCAGCCCGTGGCTCGTGAGCGCACCCTGCAGCGCCTCGACCAGGGCTGCGTTCGACTGCGCCGCGGACGAGGACCCCCGCAGCAGCACTGCGTTCCCGGATTTGAACGCCAGACCGAACGCGTCGACGGTCACGTTGGGGCGCGCCTCGTAGACCATGCCCACGACGCCCAGCGGTACCCGCATCTGCCTGATCTCGAGCCCGTTGGGGAGCGTCGATCCGCGGATGACCTCGCCGATCGGATCGGGTAGGCCCGCCACCTGCCGCAGCCCGGCGGCAATACCGTCGATGCGCGGAGCCGTCAGCCGCAGCCGATCGAGCAGACCCTCGTCCGTTCCCGCAGCGCGGGCGATCTCGATGTCGGCGGCGTTGGCTGCGAGCACCGGCTCCGCTGCGGCCAGCACGGCGTCGGCCGCGGCATGCAGCAGCGAATCCTTCTCCGCAGTGGTCAGCAACGCCAGTGCACGTGAAGCGACGCGGGCTCGGCGAGCAGCCGAGTGCACGTTCTCGCGCTCGTCGGCAGAGGACGGCACCGAAGCGGCCGAGACGGAAGCAGTCATGCACTACACACTAATAGGGCCGGGGAATGAAGCTGCATCTCCACGTCGTTGCAGCACAGCGTGGACATCGCCGACGTCACCGACGTCGAGACCGACAGACCGGAGGAACCACCTGTGAGTGCCCTGTTCGAGCCCCTGACATTGCGCGAGCTCACCTTTCCCAACCGGGTATGGATGGCACCGATGTGCCAGTACTCGGCCGACGAGACGGGCGAGAACGTCGGCGTCGCGGGCGACTGGCATCGCACCCACCTGGTGAGCCGCGCGATCGGCGGAGCCGGCCTGATCATCACCGAGGCCACAGCGGTCAGCCCCGAGGGCCGAATCAGCCCGTCGGACCTGGGCATCTGGAACGACACACAGGCCGACGCACTGGCCGAGATCGTCACCGAGATCTCGTCCTTCGGTACCGTGCCGGGCATCCAGCTGGCGCATGCGGGCCGGAAGGGCTCGACGGCGGCTCCCTGGCTCGGTGGCACATCACTGCCCGCCGAGGATCCCCGGAGCTGGGAAACCGTGGGCCCGAGCGCCGTACCGTTCGGTCGTTACGCGACACCACGGGAAGCGACAGCCGACGACATCGCAAAGATCGTCGACGATTTTCGTAACGCTGCGCAGCGCGCACTGAAGGCCGGGTTCCAGGTAGCCGAGATACACGGCGCGCACGGATACCTCCTGCACCAATTCCTCTCGCCTGCCAGCAACACGCGCACCGACGCCTACGGCGGCGACTTCGCGGGACGGACTCGCCTGCTGATCGAGGTGGTCGACGCGGTCCGTGAGGTGTGGCCGGCCGAGCTTCCGGTGTTCGTCCGTCTGTCGGCAACGGACTGGCTCGACGAACCCGAGAAGTCCGATGCTGCAGCCGACTTGGAAGCTCCGAGTTGGACCTCTGATCAGACTGTCGCGCTGGCGCAGATACTCACCGAGCACGGCGTGGATCTCGTCGATACGTCCACCGGCGGGAACGTACGCGCCGAGATTCCGGTCGAACCCGGCTACCAGGTGCCGTTCGCACGGCGTATCCAGAACGAGACCACGATGCCGGCCGCAGCGGTGGGGATGATCACCGAACCGAAACAGGCCGAGGACATCGTTTCGCTCGGCGAGGCGACTGCGGTGCTCCTCGCCCGTGAGCTGCTGCGCGATCCGTACTGGCCACGGCGCGCGGCCCGCGAACTCGGAGTGGAGATGGCACCGGCAGTGGCACCGCAGTACGAGCGGGCCTACTGACAGTCACATCACGAGACCGGTCACACCACGAAACCGAGCTTCTTGTCGACGACGTTGCGCAGCTGTTCGCCGCGGAAGTATCGCTGCACGTTGTCGACGAAGACGTCGGCGAGACGACTCTTCCACCCCGACGCGTCCCCGCTCATGTGCGGAGTGACGACCACGTTCTCGGCCGCCCACAGCGGGTGGTCGGCCGGGAGCGGCTCGGTCTCGAAGACGTCGAGCGCAGCCCCGGCGAGGTGTCCCGAATCGAGATGTGTGAGCAGGGCATCGGTGTCGAGTAGCTCGCCGCGACCGACGTTGATCACCCTGGATCCGGGCTTCATCGCGGCCAACACGGAATCGTCGACCAGGCCCCTCGTCTGTTCGGTCAGCGGGGCAACCAGAACCAGGTAGTCGGCCCGCCCTACTTCGTCCACCAGATCATCACTGGCGTACACGGTGCCGAAGTCTCCGTCGCCGCCTCGCGCTGTTCGACCCACACCGGAGACCGACATTCCCACAGCACTCAGCAGAGTCGCGATGGCACGCCCGATTGCTCCGGTGCCCACGATCATCACGTGTGCACCGTCGATGCGTTCGGTCTCGCGGTGCTGCCAGGTGTTCGAATGCTGCAGTGTGCGCGAACGTTCGGAGTCCTTGGCGAACGCGAGGATCTGGGCCAGCACGAACTCCGCGATAGGTCGGTCGAACACTCCACGCGAATTGGTCACGACCACATCGGATTCCACCAGCTCGTCGAACATCAACGAGTCCACGCCGGCAGCGGCGATATGGATCCACTTCAGCGATCCGCAGCGCGGCCACGCGGATTCGACTGCAGGCGAGAAGAAGTCCCACAGCAGCAACGCGTCTGCGCCGTCGACTGCATCCGCCAGGGTGTCGGCCGTGGCGTATCTGACGTCGGCGATCTTCTCGACGGGCTCGAGACCCTCGGGAAGATCGCCGGCGTGCAGAACGACGAGAACCGGTGCCACTTCTACTTCTTGTAGCCTACGAGCTCGACGCCGGACGCAGCGACCTCGTCGTCGTTGTCACCGGGGCACTGGGTGCCGCGCAACGACCGGCCGGCGGTTTCGGGCATCAAAAGGATCGGAACGAACGCGATGGCAGCTGCGATCATCATGTACCAACCCGGGATCAGGTTGGAACCCGTTCGGTCGATCAGGAACGTCAGAATCAGCGGTGCGGTGCCACCGAAGAGCGCCGTCGAGACGTTGTATCCGATGGCGAACGCTCCGTACCGCACCTGGGTGGGAAACAGTGCGGGCAGCGTCGACGACACGCAGGAGCACATGATGACCAGCAACACTCCGAGACCGAGCAGGCCGATGCTCTGGCCGATCAGTCCGGTGTTGATGATCAGCAGAAACAGCGGGACGCTGAATACGAAGTACCCCACGCAGGCGACCAGCAGCAACGGCTTTCGACCCACCCGGTCGGACAGAGCGCCGATGGGGTTGATGATCAACATCATGATGATCATGATGGCCACGAGGGTGAAGTTCGACTGAGTCGTGCTGTGCCCCAACGTGTCGCTGAGGTACGAGGGCAAGAACGTGAGCACCGTGTAGTACGCGATGTTGAGCAGCAGCACGAATCCCATCAGAATCAGGATTCGCTGCCAGTACGTCAGGGTTGCCTTGAGGGAGGTGACTGCTCCACCTGCACCTTCTTCGACCGTGCCGCCGTCTTCCTTGGCCTCGGCGAACACCGGAGAGTCCTCGAGTCGGGTCCGCAACCACAACGCGACGATGCCCAGCGGGAGCGTCACCAGGAACGGGATTCGCCAGCCCCAGGCCTCCATGGTCTCGTCTCCGAGCCCGACGTTGAGCAGGGTGCACAGGGTGGCACCGCCCACCGTGCCTGCGAGGGTGCCGAATTCGAGGAACGACCCGAAGAATCCGCGGCGCTTGTCGGGCGCGTACTCGGCCATGAACACTGCTGCGCCGCCGTACTCACCGCCGGTGGAGAAGCCCTGCACCAGTCGGCAGACGAGCAACAGCAACGGTGCTGCGATACCGATGGTGTCGAACGTCGGCAGCACACCGATCGCCGCCGTGGCCAACGTCATCATCGAGACGGTCAGGACGAGGACCTTCTGACGACCGATTCGGTCGCCGAGCGGGCCGAGCACGATGCCGCCGATGGGGCGAATGATGAACGACGCGGCCAGCACGGCGAACGTGGAGAGCAGACTCGCTCCCCCGTCGTCCGACGGAAAGAAGTTGGCGGCGATGTAGACGGCGAGGTAGCCGTACACCGCGTAGTCGAACCACTCCACGGCGTTGCCCAGTGCGGACCCGCCGATCGCGCGATGCAGAATTTTCGTTTCGTTCGCGCTGAGTGTGTCGGTACTCGGCGGATATCCGGTCGGCGAAGCTGCCGACCCTGAAGTTTCGGTCACGGTCCAATACCTCTCGCTTTATGACAACGTGGAGCGTCGGTTTGGTACTTCGCAGCGTCCGACTTTACGTCGACGCCGGACGCACGTCTCGAACAACCCCCTCTTGGAAAACTAAAGACCAGGTGGCGCAGCGATTCTGGTGGCGATCAACGCGTACGCCTTTGCGCTGTCGGTCAATTGCTGCACGGCGACGGACTCATCCGGCCGGTGCGCCTGGTTTTCGATCTCCCCGGGACCGAGCACGACGGTGCGGATACCCATCTGCTGTGCCACGAAACCACCATCGCACGAAGCCGTCCAGATGTCAGTGAAACCGGCAGATCCGATGTCGCGAACCGATTGCATTGCAGTGGTGACCAATCCATCGTCCGCAGCGGTCAGAAAGCCCGGCATTTCCATCGACACCTCGAGATGTACCTCGATTCCCGAACCGGTGATACCTGCCGCGTCGATCCGCGAACGCAGCTCGTCCACCACCTCCGCAGCGCTCTCATCGGGTAGCAGCCGACGGTCGACCGTGAGCACGCACCGGTCGGCGACCATCGACGTACCGGTGCCTCCTGTCACGGTGCCCACGTTCCAGGTAGCGGGACCGAGTTCGGCGTGTGGATCCTCGTCCAATTCGATCTGCCAGTCCTCGATGACGGCGACGATGCGGGCGGCAGCGGATATCGCATTGGCACCGTTACGCGGACGACCTGCATGAGCCGAATGCCCGCGCACGTCGATCTCGATATTCGCGGCTCCTCGGCAACCGACGATGGTCACCAGGTCCGTCGGCTCGGCCACCACGCAACACTGGAAACGACGGGGTCCCGGGTCGGCGACGAATGCTCGAATACCCAAGCCCGTGTCTTCCTCGTCCACCAGACACGCCAACGTCATCGGGAAGCGATCTGCAAGACCAGCACGGTTCACCGCATCCATAGCGGCCACCACTGCGGCCACTCCCCCTTTCATGTCGCATGCTCCCCGTCCGACCATGCGCCCCTCTCGCACGACCGCGGTGAACGGATCCGTCGTCCAACCGGTGCCCGCCGGAACGACGTCGGAGTGGCCGACGAACAGGACCCCGGGGGTGTCATCGGGTCCGATCGAGGCGATCACGTTCGGTCTGCCGGGAGCGACCTCGATCGTGCGAACGTCGAATCCCAGTGCGCGACATCGCTCCGCGAGTATTTTCGCGCACTTTTCTTCGGTGTCGCCCGGATTTTCACCGCCCGCCTCGATCAACGCGGCTGTGAGAGAAACGATCTCGCTTTCATCCACGGCGTCGAGCAGAGACTGCTGGGCACTCGGAACGGTCATCGCGTGGGGTCGGAGGCGAGCAGATGCTTCGATTTTTCCACCGCGACGGCCAACCGCCTGATGCCTTCCTCGATGCGCTCGGGTGTCGACGAGGCGAAGCACAGCCGTAGCGAATCGTGAAACTTGCCGCCCACCGACAACGCCGGTCCGGGAATGTAGGCAACCCCCTCGGCCAGTGCGGTTTCGAACAGGTCCTGCGTCGAGAAATCGTGGTCGTTTCCACGTAACGTCGCCCACAGAAAGAAGCCCCCGTCGGGATCCGTGGTGGACATCGCGTCACCGAAGTGTGTCGCAATGCTGCTCTGCATCGCCATCTTTCGCGGTAGGTACACCGCAGCCAGCGACCGCAGGTGCTCCTCGAGCAGCCCGCGCCGGATGTACTCGGCCACCATCCTCTGTGCCGGTAGATTCGTACAGGTGTCCATTGCCTGCTTGGCGTTGACGATCAACCGACGCGCTTCGGGGGCCGCGTCCACCCACCCCACGCGCAGACCGGGAGCGATCATCTTCGAGAAGGTCCGCACCGAGAAGATCAGCGGATCGTTCGGACTCAGCGCCCCGAAACTCGGGATCGGGTCCCCCGAGAAACGCAGCAGGCCATAGGGATCGTCGTCGAGAATCACCGAACCCCATCGGTGTGCCAACTCGATCAACAACAGTCGACGCTCGAGTGACAGCGTGACCCCGGACGGATTCTGAAAGTTGGGAATCACGTAGATCATCTTCGGTAGACGCCCGGCTCGCTCGACGAGTTCGGGTAACGCCTCGACGATGAGACCGTCACTGTCCATCGGTGCCTCGAGAATGTCGCCGCCGTAGCTCAACACGGTGGCAGTTCCGTTGGTGTACGTGGGACTTTCGACGATGACCAGATCACCGGGATCGACGAACAGCTTGCAGGCGATGTCGAGACCCTGCATGCCGCCCGAGGTGATGACGACCCGATCCTCGGACGTGGGTTCGCCGACGGACTCGAGATACGCCAACAACGCGTCGAGCAGACCCGGATCACCCTCGGTGGCACCGTAATCGAAGGCGTCCGCTGTGAGCACACTGCCGGCGATCTCGGTGAACGCCGCAGCCGGAACCGTCTCGGCCGCAGGAGATCCCATCGCGAACCTGACGATGTCGTGTTTCTGGGCGGCGAGAAGCGATGTCGACGAGTCGATCACCGATCCCACCAGTTGGTCGGTGCGCAGGGCCCAGGGAATGGCAGGAGTGGAGCCTGCGGAACGACCCGCAGCTGCAGGAGTGGAGCCTGCGGAACGACTCGAAGTAGCAGGAGTGGAGCCTGCGGTGGAGGTGGTCATGTCTCACTCCTTCGTCAGTAGTTCTCGGGGGTATGCGGTGAATGTTTCGACGCCGGTGTCGGTGACTCGGACTGCTTCGGACACCTCGTATCCGTAGTCGTCCATCCACATTCCGCCGATGATGTGAAAGGTCATGTTCTCGGCCAGAACGGTCTCGTCGTCGGTGCGGAGGCTCACCGTGCGCTCGCCCCAGTCGGGGGCGTACGCGACGCCGATCGAGTAGCCGATGCGCGAGGGTTTGTGGAGGCCGTGCTTGGCCAGGCTGGTGTTCCATACCTGAGCCAGCTCGGTTGCGGTGGCCCCGGGGCGGACCGTTGCCAGTACCTCGTTCAGCGCTTCACCGGTGGATTCCGCGAGGTATTTCAGACGCGGACTCGGCTTGCCGAGCACGATCGTCCGAGCCATCGGAACGTGGTACCGCCGGAACACGCCGGCCAGTTCGACGACGGTGGTCTCGCCGCGTACGAACCGTTGATCCGACCACGTCAGGTGCGGAGTGTCCGCTCCGGCCCCGGTCGGCAGCATCGGCACGATGGCAGGGTGATCGCCGCCGAAGTCGGCAGTGCCGCGTACCTGTGCGTTCATGATGGCGGCAGCGGCATCGCACTGCCGTTCCCCTACCGAAATTGCTTGGTGCGCAACAGACATCGCGGCCTCGCACACCGTCGCCGCACCGCGCATCAACGCGATCTCGGCCGGCGACTTGACCACGCGGATCCAATTGACCAACTCGTACGAGTCGGTGAATCGGTACTCGGGTAGCGATTTGACGAGCGCTTCGAAGGCCTTGGGGCTGAAGTAGTACGAGTCCATCTCCAGTCCCACTTGACCGTGCTCGAAGTTGTTGACCAACCCCAACTCTCGTAGCTTGGCGGCTACCCAGACGAACGGGTGGGTGTCTCTGCGCTGAACGAACGTCTCCGGGTATCCGAAGGTGTGGTCCTGCGGCAACCACGACGTACGGAACGCACCGTTGGCATCCATCTCGCGAGCGAAGAAGTACAGCTCGCCGTCCAGCGGCACGTACAGCATTTGCGGGGTATAGAACGAGAGTGCGTTGTAGCCCAGCAGATAGTAGAGATTCGCGGGGTCGGTGACGATCAGCGCAGTCAGGTTCTGCGACGCCATGCGCTGACGGACGGCTGCGAGCCGGTCGGCGTATTCCTCCTCGGTGAACGTGATGGGCGTGCTGTTCGGTACGTCCGGGTAGCGAGCCAGGCCGGGAGCAGCCCGTCCTGGAGTCTGCGCGGGTCCGATTGCGGTGACGTAGGCATCGTCGGATGAGGCGTTCACGGGCACCCCCTTCGGGAGGTCTTTTAGTAGATTGTTGAGAATCAGGCTATCCGCAGGTGCCGGTGGGGAGCAAGGGCTGCCGTGTTAAAGCTGTGTTGCGCCCGAAGGCTCTACCCGGGTGTGGCGAGTACGGATTGCTCGGCCTGCTCGTCGACCATGGCTCGCGTCAGATCGTGCACGGCGGTGTCCATGTGTTCGTGGACGCCCTTCTCGAGCGCATCCCAATCCGATCCCAGCAGCAGATCGACGATCAGCTGATGTTCCTCGACCAGGGCTTCGGGACGGTAGTAAGCAGTTTCGAGATTTGCCATGCAAATGCGTGCCTCGGCCGCCAGCGTGGCGTACATACGAGACATCCGACTGTTCCTCGTGGCCGCTACCAGGGCAGTGTGAAAGGCAAGGTCGCGTTCGGCGAGGCCACGCCAATCCGCCCGATCGATGAACGGCTGCATCTGCATCACGATGGCCGAGAGTTCGTCCGCGGTCTTGATCAGCTGGGCACGATCGCCATGTACCAGAGTCCATGCCGCACCGACCTCGATCGCTGCACGCGACTGGTAGATCTCGGCGACGTCGCCGCTGCTGAGCTCGACGACGAACACACCGCGGTTGCGGTAGCTGACGAGCAGTCCCTCCTGATTCAGACGCTGCAACGCCTCTCGCACGGGGCCACGTGAAATCTCCAGCTCCGCCGCGACATTCGCCTCGTTGATCTGTTCTCCGGGCGCGTAGGACCCGTCGATGATGCGATCGCGAATCTGATCCGCGATCACCATCGACGTGTTGCGTGCGTCGATCGGTGTCAGGCGTCTCGAACCGGGCATGATCAGAACCTTCCTCAGCTGCGGGGAATCGCGAAGTATTTGTACTCCAGAAACTCGTCTATTCCGACTTTCCCGCCCTCGCGGCCGAGTCCCGATTGTTTGACACCACCGAACGGGGCTGCCGGATTCGACACCAGCCCGGTGTTGAGCCCCACCATGCCCACCTCGAGGCGCTCCCCCATTCGCAGAGCCCGATCGATGTCCTGGGTGAACACGTATCCGACCAGTCCCCATTCGGTGTCGTTGGCCAGCGTGACGACCTCGTCCTCGGTGTCGAAGGGAACGATGGCGGCCACCGGTCCGAATATTTCCTGGGACATCAGATCCGATTCGGTATCGACATCGGTCAGGACGGTCGGAGGGTAGAAGTAGCCCGGCCCGTCCGGGGCCGCACCTCCGACGACGGCGCGGGCACCGCGTGCAAGAGCATCGTCGACCAGAGCCTGGACCTTGCCTCGGCCTGCGTCGTCGATCAGCGGCCCCACCTCGGTCCCGTGAGAAGCGCCCGCGCCCACCCTCAGCGCACCCATTCGGTCGGCCAAAGCAACCGAAAAGCGTTGTGCCACACTGCGGTGAACGAAGAACCGGTTCGCTGCGGTACATGCTTCGCCCATGTTGCGCATCTTGGCAACCATGGCTCCGTCGACGGCGCGGTCGAGGTCTGCATCGTCCATGACGACGAAGGGCGCATTCCCGCCCAGCTCCATCGACGTCCGCATCACCGTCGCCGCTGCCTGTTCGAGCAGAATCTTGCCCACCGCCGTGGATCCGGTGAAGCTGATCTTGCGGGCAGCGCCGCTGCTCATCCACGACCCCACGACACCCGACGCATCGGTGGTCGGCACGATGTTGACGACGCCCGCAGGCACCCCCGCCTCGTGCAGAATCTGCACCAGCGCAAGTGCGGTCAGCGGCGTCTGCTCGGCGGGCTTGAACACGACGGTGCAGCCTGCCGCAAGGGCAGGCCCGATCTTGCGAGTTCCCATGGCCAGCGGAAAATTCCACGGCGTGACGAGAATGCAGGGCCCGACCGGCGCGCGGGTGACCACGATGCGGTTCTTCCCGTCTCCGGTCAGGGTGTGATCACCCGAGATGCGTACCGCTTCCTCGGAGAACCAGCGAAAGAACTCGGCTCCGTACGCCACCTCGCCGCGCGCGTCGGCGAGCGGTTTACCCATCTCGGCGGTGATGATCGCAGCGAGCTCCTCCGAGCGGGCCATGATCATCTCGTATGCCGTCCGCAGTATGTCGCTTCGCACTCGCGGTGCGGTGGCCGCCCACTCCGCCGCGGAGTCGACGGCTGCAGCGAGCGCTTTCTCTGCGTCCGCGATACCGCCGTCCGCAACCGTGGCGATGACCTCGCCCGTGGCCGGGTCCACGACGTCGAATCGGGCGTCCGATACCGACGGAGACCACGCCCCACCGATGAAACAATCGGTGGGAGAGGTGATGCGCGGACGCGTGAGGCTGGTGGTCGAGCTGGCGGTCATGGCCGCGGTCCTTTCGTCGAACGTGGATCGAGTATCTGTGCCAGGTGTACGGATGCATCGTCGCCCGAATCACCGGTGAGCTGGCGCACCTGCATGTGACAGCTGAATCCATCGGTCAGAACAGGAGTGTCGGGTTCGGTGGCCCGCAACGCGGGCGCGAGAGCCTGCTCGGCGACATCCATGCTGAGCTCGTAGTGTCGACTCTCGAAACCGAAATTACCTGCTACACCACAACATCCGGTGGCCTCACGTACCGACTCGATGCCCACCGCCGCGAGGGCTCGGCGCTGCGTTGCATCGCCGAAGACGGCGTACTCGTGGCAGTGAGTCTGCACCGTGACCGCAGCCGGCATGCCGCCCGAGGGCTGCCAGCCCGCGCTTGCTTGATCTATCACCGCTCCGGCGAAGCTCTGGACGCGCGCCGCGACCCTCCTCGCCGCGTCTGTGGGGACCAGTTCGGGCATGTCCTTGCGGAACGCGGCCGCGCAGCTCGGTTCGGTCACGACGATCGGTCTGTCGGTACCGTCGTCCAGCGCCGCAACGGCTTTCGTCAGCTGCTTGCGAGCGGACTTCAGCTGACCGGTCGAAATCCACGTCAAACCGCAGCACACATCCGTTCGGCATTCGGTGGTGCGTCCGGAATCTTCGAGAACGCGTTGCGCCGCACCCGCGACCTCGGGGCGAAATCCCTGCGTGAACGTGTCGACGACGAGCACGACATCGGCGTCGCGGCCACCGTCGATTCGGACGGCATCGGCCAGTTCCCTCGACGACGCGAACCGGGGCAATGCGCGTTCGGTCGTCAGCCCACCCAGACGTGCCGCCACTGCCGACACCCGGGGTGTCAGCAGACGATTGAGCAGCGGTGCCGTTCGCTTCGTCACCGCGAGCCATCGAGGCAACCACCCGAGCGAGTAGTGCGAGAGCGGCCGCAGCCGCCTCGCGTAGTGATGGTCGAGGAACTCCGATTTGTACGTGGCCATGTCGACACCGACGGGACAGTCCGAGGAGCAGGCCTTGCACGACAGGCAGAGATCGAGCGACTCCGCAACATCCTTCGAGGCCCATCCGTCGGCCACCGTCGGAGAACTGCGCACCATCTCCTGCAGCACCCGCGCCCGGCCTCGCGTCGAATCCTTCTCGTCACCCGTCGCACGGTAACTCGGACACATGACGCCACCGGTGGTCGTTCTACATTTACCCACGCCCACGCAGGATTGGGTGGCATGGACGAACGGGTCCAGATCGGGTCGCGACCCTATCTGGTGCAAATCGAAGCTGGTCTTCCACTCCCGGGCCGGGATGCCCTGAAGCATCAGGTTGTCCATCAGGGGTTCGGGGTCGGTGATGGATCCTGGGTTCAGGATTCCCGCGGGGTCCCAGATGCGCTTGAACCGGGAGAAGGCGTCGAGCATGCGAGGGGAATACATGACCGGCAACAACTCCGAGCGCGCGCGGCCGTCACCGTGCTCGCCCGAAAGACTGCCGCCGTGCTTGACGACGACGCGCGCGGCAGCGCGCAGGAAGTCGTACATCACTCGTCGTCCGGCGTCGGTGCGTTGGTCGAAGGTGATCCGTACGTGCATGCAGCCGGCACCGAAGTGTCCGTACATCACTCCGGTCAAGTCGTGTTCGGCCAGTAGCGAATTCAGGTCCGCGAGATACGCCGACAAGTTTTCCGGTGCCACGGCGGCGTCTTCCCAACCGCCCCAGGACTCGACTCCACTCGCCAGGCGCGTCGCCAAACCGGCACCGTCCTCGCGCACCCGCCACAACGCTGCGCGATCGGCCGCATCGGTCACGATACGACCCTCCTTGACGCGCCCGAGCCGACCGAGCGCCTCGAGCAACCGAGATGCCTTGTCCTGCACCTCTGTCGCATCGGCCCCGTCGAGGTCGACGTACAACCAGGCATTGCCTGCAGGGAGCCCTCGTACCGAGTCCGGTCCGCGGCGATACTCCATCGTGCCGGCGATGTTGTCGTCGATTCCTTCGACGGCGGCGGGTGAGAACTCGAGAATGGTCGTCACGTCCGCCGCGGCGGCCACCACGTCGTCGTATCCGAGACACAGCAGCAGTGCGGCTGGGGGTACGGGCACGACGGCGACGGTCACCGACACGATCACCGCGCAGGCACCTTCGCTTCCGACGAGTGCGCGGGTAACGTCGAAACCGTTCTCCGGCAACAGATGCGAGAGGTGGAATCCCGATACCTGACGCGGGATGCGACCCAACTCGACCCGCAGGAGGGCCAGGTTGTCGGACACCAGCGAGCGCAGCTCGTTCGAGATACGTTCGGCTGCAGCGACAGCCGCCGAGTCCTGGGTTCGCAGCGCCTGCACACCACTGCGGGTGACTCGCAGCAGGTATCCGTCGGCGGTCACCACGTCCATGGCCACCGTGTGGTCGGCGGTGCGTCCGTACCGCACGGAGTGGTTACCGCACGCGTCGTTGCCGACGGCTCCGCCCACCGTCGCGCGGGTCTTGCTGGACGGATCGGGCGCAAAGGTGAAGGCACCGTCGGTCCGCGTCACCAGCTGACGTTGCAACTCCGAGATGACGATTCCGGGCTCGACGACGGCAGTCCTGGACTCGGTGTCGACCGAGAGCACCCGGTTCATGTGGCGCGAGAAGTCGAGGACGATCCCACGGCCGATTGCGTTGCCCGCCATGGAGGTACCGCCGCCACGCCCGATGACGACAACGTCGGCGGCGGCACACAGCGACACGACCGTAGCCACTTCGTCGGCGCTGCGCGGAAAGACGACAGCGGCCGGTGGGACTCGGTAGTTCGATGCGTCGTAGGAGTATTCGGCCAACCGTCGAGACGAATCGTCGACGTCGATGCCCAGTCTTCGCACTCGCTGTACGAGTGCGGGCACCTCGGAGCGAACAGGGGCTGCTGTCACAGCACGTTCTTCAATGTCCGCGACAACGCGTCGAGTCCGTACGTCATCTCGTCGTCGCTCACGATCAGTGCGGGAATGATGCGAACCACGTTGCCGAGCGCACCGCAGGTGAGCAACAGCAGCCCTTCGTCGATGGCACCCTGTTGCACCCGCAGAGCAGCGGCGGCGTCGGGATTGCCCGAGCTGTCTACGAATTCGAGCGCCTGCATCAATCCGAGCCCCCGAGCATCACCGATGGCCGGGTGCTGTTCCTTCAGCGCGAGAAGGCCGTCGAGGAGAACTCGGCCCTGCGCTGCCGCGTTGTCGACCAGCCCTTCCTCGCGCACGACGTCGAGGGTTGCGACTCCCGCCGCAGCAGCGACGGCATTGCCGCCGTAGGTTCCGCCTTGAGACCCCGGCCATGCCTTCCCCATCAGCTCTGCCGAGGCGGCGATCGCCGAAATCGGGAACCCGCTGGCGAGTCCCTTTGCGGTGATGAGGATGTCGGGAGTGATCGACGAGTGCTGATGGCCCCAGAACGTTCCGGTGCGTCCGACTCCGGCCTGCACCTCGTCGACGATCAGGACGATGCCGTGGGTGTCGGCGCGTTCGCGCAAGCCCTCGAGGAATGCAGGGGGCGTGGGGAGGTATCCGCCGTCGCCCAGCACGGGCTCGATGATGAACGCAGCCGTATCGGCGGGGCTGGACATCGTCATCAACAGGTAATCGAGTTCCTTCAGCGCGAAGGCGACTGCGGTGTCCATGTCCCATCCGTACCGAAATGCATACGGAAACGGTGCGATGTGCACCCCACCCATGATCGGCGAGAATCCCGATCGGAACTTGGTTCCCGCCGTGGTGAGCGATGCAGCCGCCACCGTTCGCCCGTGGAAGCCGCCGTGGAATGCAACGATGTTCGGTCGACCGGTTGCCATGCGCGCCAATCGGATCGACGCCTCGACTGCCTCGGATCCCGAGTTCGCGTAGAACACACTGTCCAACCCGGCAGGCAACACTTCTCCGAGCTTGTCGGTCAGCGCGAGCAGAGGCTGATGCATGACGGTCGTGTACTGGGCGTGGATGATCTTGCCCACCTGTTCGCGAGCTGCCTCGACCACGCGGGGATGGCAGTGACCGGTGCTGGTGACGCCGATGCCGGTGGTGAAGTCGAGGTACTTGCGCCCGTCGGTCCCGATGATCCAGCTGCCCTTTCCGTGGTCGACGACGATCGGGGTCGCCTGCTTGAGTGCGGGGCTGAGGTGGGTGCGAGTCGACGCTGTCATGGACGCCATCGTCACCCACCGATTCCGGATTGTCAACAATCTGCAATTGTGAATTCCGGGCGGGATCGACCCGTTCGGTCGAGCCGAGAGCGATAGGGTTCGGTCGTGTCCGCATCGAACCCCCGCTCGAGCAGCCCGCGCATCGTCGTACTGGGCAGCATCAACATGGACCTGATCACTCGGACCCCCGCCCTGCCCGAACCGGGCGAAACCGTGTTGGGGACCTCGTTCGACACCGCACCCGGCGGCAAAGGTGCCAACCAGGCGATCGCGGCGTCGAAGTCGGGAGCTCGCGTGAGCTTCGTCGGGGCGGTCGGGGACGACGAATTCGGGCCGACACTGCGGCACACCCTCACCAGCGCAGGCGTCGACGACCATGCTCTGCGAACCGCAGCAGGAGCGTCCGGTATCGCCGCCATCACCGTCGACGACCGAGCCGAGAACAGCATCGTGGTCGTCGCCGGAGCCAACGGCGGTGTACACGAGCTCACCGACGACGACCTGGCAATCATCGACGAGGCCGATATCCTGCTGTGTCAGTTGGAGATTCCCCTCGAGACCGTACTCGCCGCGTTCGAGTACGCACACTCCCGCGCCGTCGTGACGATGCTCAACCCGTCCCCCGTCCAGGATCTGCCCGACGCTCTCGTTGCGGCCACCGACGTCCTGGTGGTCAACGAGGCCGAGGAAGCGCGCATCGGGAGTCGAGTGAAGAACATAGAACATGTGGTCACCACGCTGGGCGCACGAGGCGCGAGATATCGCGGCTCGGAATCGTTCGAGGTACCCGCGCCGAAGGTCGAGGCGGTCGACACCACCGGAGCGGGTGACGCATTCGCCGGAGCACTCGCGGCATCCTGGTCGAGCGGACCCCGCGCTGCCATCCAATGGGCCGTCGCCGCAGGTGCTTTCGCTGCGACGGGAGCCGGCGCGAGCGCGTCCTCGGGAACGAGGGCCCAGATCGAATCCCTCCGCGGTGCGGACGCGCGATGAGTGCGTACGACCCGACCGAGCTCCGCCTGCTGCGCCGCGCACGCGATCGAATGGATCGCGATTTCGCGAAACCGCTCGACGTCCCGTCACTCGCCAGAACCGCGCTGATGTCCACTGCACAT
Organism: Rhodococcoides fascians NBRC 12155 = LMG 3623; assembly: GCF_001894785.1. GTDB lineage: Bacteria > Actinomycetota > Actinomycetes > Mycobacteriales > Mycobacteriaceae > Rhodococcoides > Rhodococcoides fascians. Next base: position 232,460 of record NZ_BCWW01000010.1, on the reverse strand, counting down.
TTCAGTCGCCGGTTTCGGGAGGCCTACGGCGAGACGCCGTACGCGCATCTGATGACACGACGGATCGAGCGCGCCAAAGCGCTGCTGCGACGCGGAGACGTCACGGTCACCGAGGCGTGCTTCGCCGTCGGCTGTACCAGTCTCGGGTCGTTCAGCTCGAGATTCACCGAGATCGTGGGCGAGACACCGAGCGCCTACCGCGCCCGCGATCATCGTGGCAGCCACGCCGTACCCAGCTGCACCGCGATGGTTCTCGGACGCCCGATGCGAGGGCCCACATCCCCGACGGCGGCGGTGACCGAGCCGAGCAGAATCGAAGAAGCATCTGCGGCCGGGGCGTCCTAGCCTTCATCCATGACACTTTCACTGAGCCACGTTCACGTCTACACCGACGACCCCGATGCCTCGGTAGCGTTCTACCGGGACGCTCTCGGACTCGAGGTCAAGAGCGAGGTGGCCAACGACGGCTATCGCTGGATCACGCTGTCCACCAGCGAACAACCCGAGATCGAGGTCGTGTTGTCGCAGCCGCACGCGGGCCGTTCTCGGGAACTGGGCGATCAGCTCGCCGCGCTGCTGGCCAAGGGCGAGTTGCCGGGACTACTGTTCCGCGCCGACGACCTCGACGCCGCGTTCGAGCGGATCCGCGCGGCGGGTACGGGCGAGATACTGCAGGAGCCGACGAGTCAGCCCTGGGGTGCCCGCGATGCCGCGTTCCGTGACCCGGCCGGAAACATGGTGCGCGTCAGCCAAGCCTGAAGTGTGGCGCCCGCCTCGACTACAGAGCCGAGGCGAGCGCCAGACCGCCACCGCACGCGAGTACGGACGCCACCAGTGTGCCGATCGCGTTGACGGCGGCGTCGACCCGACGGCCCTGCTGCAGTAACCGCACGGTGTCCACGGTCGAGGTACTGAAGGTGGTGTAGCCCCCACAGAACCCGGTTCCGAGAACTGCCTGCGCATCGGTGGAGCCGGCGCGCAGCATCACCCAGCCGGCCAGCAACCCGAGCAAGAACGAGCCCGAGATGTTGATACCGACGGTTGCCCACGGGAAGCTCGTGCGCGAGCTCAGCCGTGACTTCACCTCCGCATCGACGAAGAATCGCGCGACCGACCCGAGCGCGCCGGCCAGGATCACCAGGGCCGCGATCATCGGATCACTCTGTTGGCGAACATGATTCCGGCTCCGGCCGCCACAACTCCCAACACCACACTGACGACGGCGTATGCCGACGCCAGTCCGGTGAATCCGCCCCGGACACCCTCGACCGTTTCGAGGGCGAAGGTGCTGTACGTGGTGAACGCGCCACAGAACCCCGAACCGCCGAGCAACCGGAGCCGACGCCGTCCACCCGTATCGGCACCACTGCGCAGCAGCGACTCGAGCAGCAACCCCAGCACGAACGCACCGACGATGTTGATTCCGAAGGTGGCGAGAGGCCACTGCGACGTCGTGTGCGGGAGACGTTCCTCGATCGCATAGCGAGCAGCAGTGCCTGCCGCGCCGCCGACGAATACCGTTGCCAAGGCCGCGAGGTTGCGATGCGATGCCGGGTCGCTCACCGCCGGCTCTGCTCTCTGTCGTACCGATGCTGCACGATGAACAGTATGACGACAGCGACGCACGCGACCGTAGGCAACTTGCGCGAAGACGCCGAAAGGCTGCTGCGTGAGCTCGCCGGCCCCGAGGCGGTGTTGCGTGAGGACCAGTGGACGGCAATAGAAGCGCTGGTCGTGCACCGTCGGCGGGCGTTGGTGGTCCAGCGGACCGGTTGGGGTAAGTCGGCTGTCTACTTCATCGCCGCGAAACTACTGCGCGCCCAGGGTCTGGGACCGACGGTCATCGTGTCGCCACTGCTGGCGTTGATGCGAAACCAGGTCGCCTCTGCGCAGCGCGCCGGGGTGCGGGCGGCGACCATCAACTCGGGCAACATGACCGAGTGGGACGAGATCCATCAACAGGTGAACTCGGGCGAGCTCGACGTGCTGTTGGTCAGCCCCGAGCGCCTGAACAATCCCGACTTCCGCGACCAGGTGCTGCCGTCGTTGGCCGGTGACGCCGGCCTGGTCGTGGTCGACGAGGCCCACTGCGTCTCCGATTGGGGACATGATTTCCGGCCCGACTACCGGCGGATCCGAACCCTCATCGCCGAACTGCGCGACGGCATACCCGTGCTGGCCACCACGGCGACCGCGAACGACCGGGTGGTCGACGACGTCGCCGCCCAACTCGGGGTCGGCGGCGGAGACACCCTGGTCCTACGCGGCGGACTCGCACGAGACTCACTACGGATGTCGGTGGTGCGGATCGAGAACGCCACCGAGCGCGCAGCGTGGCTCGGCGATCACCTGAAGACCCTGCCGGGCTCCGGAATCATCTACACGCTGACGGTCTCGGCCGCCAAGGATCTCGCCGCGCTGCTCACCGACCAGGGCCACGTCGTGGCGTCGTACACCGGTCAGACCGACCCCACCGAACGCGAATCACTCGAAGCCGACCTACTCGCAAACCGGGTCAAGGCGCTCGTCGCGACCTCCGCACTCGGCATGGGGTTCGACAAACCCGACCTCGGCTTCGTCGTGCACATGGGGGCACCGTCCTCGCCGATCTCCTACTACCAGCAGGTCGGTCGCGCCGGCCGCGCCACCGAACGCGCCGACGTCGTACTACTCCCCGGCCACGAGGACCGGCAGATCTGGAGCTATTTCGCCTCCGTCGCATTCCCGCGGGAACATCTCGTGCGACAGGTCATCGAGGCACTCGATACCGACAAGGCTCAGTCGACCCAAGCTCTCGAGCCACTGGTCGAGCTCAATCGCAGCAGGCTCGAGATGGTGCTCAAGGTCCTGGACGTCGACGGGGCCGTCAGACGCGTCCGTGGCGGTTGGATGGCCACCGGTGAGTCGTGGACGTACGACGCGAGCCGCTACGAACGCCTCGAGCAAGCCAGGGACCGTGAGCAGCAGGCGATGCTCGACTACCAGAGCACCGATGGGTGCCGGATGGAATTTCTTCGTCGGCAGCTCGACGACCCCGATCTCGGCGCACCCGGCACCGAGTCCGACCGTTGCGGCCGATGCGACAACTGCACGGGCGAGCATCTCTCGTCCGCGGTCGATGCCACGTCGGTCGACTCTGCGAGGGCCCGGCTCGATCGCCCCGGACTCGATCTCCAGCCCCGAAAGCAGTGGCCCAGTGGGATGAAAAAGCTCGGTGTATCGCTCTCGGGCAAGATCGGCAACCCGCACCGACCGGGTCGCGTTCTCGGCCGCCTCACCGACCTCGGGTGGGGTGGACGCTTGCGAGCCCTGCTGGATGCACCCGACGCTCCCGTCACCGAGGCGCTGGAGAAGGCCTGCATCTCGGTGCTGGCCAACTGGGACTGGGCCGACCGCCCGACCGCCGTGCTGGCCCTCGACTCCCCCACCCACCCGCTGCTGGTGCGCTCGGTAGCCGAGCGCCTGGCAACCGTCGGGAAGCTGGAGAACCTGGGAGTGATGCAGGTCAGACCGGGACATCCCCCGGTATCGGCCGCGAATTCGGCCTTCCGAGTTGCCGGCCTGGTGGACTCGTGGGAGGTTCCGGACGTATCGTCCGTAGACGGGCCGATTCTGCTCGTCGATCTGCTCACCGACACCGGCTGGACGTTCACGTGTGCAACCGCAGCACTGCAGGCTGCGGGAGCGGATGCGATCCTCCCCTTCGCATTGGCAACGCCCAAATAGGGCATAGCGGCAACGCCGAACCAGGGCCTTCTCGGAATGCGAGTTTGAAAACGCGCCAGATGGGTACCGCCAGCCGATCCCGAAATATGTGAGCACCATCACAATTGGCGGTTAACCAGGCAAAGCATGTCCGATTCGGGCGTCGATTCTCCGACGCACTCGATATGCTCCCGCCTCCTTGTTACGGTCGTATTTCCTATGAAGCCTGCATTGCTGAGAGGTACCCCGCTCACTGCGCCGGACGCAGTGAAGTTTCGCAAGCCACAGATCTCCGACGGAGTCCGGCTCTGGGAGATCGCAAGAGATTCACGAGTTCTGGATCTGAACTCCAGCTACTCGTACGTGTTGTGGTGCCGAGATTTCGCGGCCACCACCGTCGTATCCGACATCGACGGCCGCGCAGTCGGTTTCGTCACCGGATACATCCGCCAGGACGCCCCTCGAACGCTGTTCGTGTGGCAGGTCGCCGTGGATGCGGACCAGCGCGGCAAGGGACTTGCCGGTCGCATGCTCATGGAGCTGCTCGACCGCCTCGAGCCACAGGGCATCACGCACCTCGAAACCACGATCAGCCCGGACAACGAAGCGTCCATCGCAACCTTCACCAGCCTCGCACGCAAGCGAGGTACCGACATCGTCAAGTCGGATTTGTTCGCGCCCAACGATTTCCCTGATAGCCACGAAGCAGAAGAGCTCTACACCGTAGGCCCGGACGCATCGCGGAATTACGAAAGGAACAAGCAGAACATGACCGAAAAGAACACAGTGACAACAGAGAAGCCCGACGTATTCGAGACCGTCGAGTCCGGCGTGCGTAGCTACAGTCGCCAGTGGCCCGCCGTATTCACCACAGCGAAGAACTCGGTCATCACCGACGAGAACGGCAACGACTACCTCGATTTCTTCGGTGGCGCAGGCGCACTCAATTACGGCCACAACAACGACATGATCAAGAGCGCGTTGGTGGACTACATCACCAGCGATGGCATCACGCACGGACTCGACATGTCCACCGTCGCCAAGCGTGAGTTCCTAGAGTCGTTCAAGAAGAACATCCTCGACCCCCGCGGCTTGGACTACAAGGTTCAGTTCCCCGGTCCGACGGGCACCAACACCGTCGAGGCAGCGCTCAAGCTCGCTCGCAAGGTCACCGGGCGCGAGGCAATCATCAACTTCACCAACGCATTCCACGGCATGACACTCGGCGCGTTGTCGGTCACCGGCAACTCGATGAAGCGAGCTGGCGCCGGAATTCCATTGGTGCACACCACTCCGATGCCGTACGACAACTACTTCGGCGGCGTCACCGAGGACTTCCAGTGGTTCGAGCGCGTTCTCGACGACTCGGGCAGTGGATTCAACCGACCGGCCGCGGTGATCGTAGAGACCATTCAGGGCGAGGGCGGAATCAACGTCGCACGACCGGAGTGGTTGCGCGCGTTGGCCGAACTGTGCTCGCGACGCGAAATTCTGCTGATCGTCGACGACGTGCAGATGGGCTGCGGCCGCACCGGCCAGTTCTTCTCGTTCGAGGAAGCCGGCATCACCCCGGACATCGTCACCCTGTCGAAGTCCATCGGCGGCTACGGCATGCCGCTGGCGCTGACACTGTTCAAGCCCGAGCTGGACGTCTGGGCACCGGGTGAGCACAACGGCACCTTCCGCGGCTTCAACCCGTCGTTCGTCACGGCAAAGGCAGCCATCGACCACTACTGGTCCGACGACAAGTTCGAGAAGGAAACCCTCGCCAAGGGCGAGCACATCCAGGATCGGTTCATGAAGTTGTGCGCCAAGTTCGACGGCATCTCGACTCGCGGTCGCGGCATGGTCCAGGCTCTGGTGTTCGACGACGCGGAGTTGGCCGGCAAGGTGTCTCAGCTGTGCTACGACGAGCGTCTGCTCGTCGAGACCGCGGGCCCCAAGGACGAGGTCGTCAAGCTTCTTCCCCCGTTGACCACGACGATCGACGAGCTCGACCGCGGCCTGGACATCATCGAAAGTGCAGTGGCGAAAGTTCTGTCCTAGCAGCGTCCAGCACACACCGACATCGAAGGAGACATCGCATGATCGTTCGCACCACCGAAGAAATCACCGGAACCGACCGCGACATCTCGAGCGAGGACGGCAACTGGCGCAGCAAGAGAATCATTCTGGGCGGTGACAAGGTCGGCTTCTCGTTCCACGAGACCACCATCCAGCCCGGAACGGTGAACAACTTCCACTACGCGAACCACGTCGAAGCGGTGTGGCTCATCGAGGGTGAAGGAACGCTGACCGATCGCGAGACCGGACAGACGTACGAGCTCGGACCGGGGTCGATGTACCTGCTCAACGGGCACGAGCGTCACACCGTGGAGCCGCGCACGACAATGCGCATGCTGTGTGTGTTCAACCCGCCGGTCGTCGGCAACGAGACGCACGACGAAAACGGCGTGTACCCCCTCGTCGAGGTACCTGCGTAACGCATTTCGTCACAACACCGGGCCCGCACCGACGCATCGTCGGTGCGGGCCCGGTGTCGTCGTTGTCGGTCGATGCGTGACACGACTCTTCGCTATCCTGGACGAGGTGAATGCTCCGACCGCGCCCGCGGAAACGTATCGGCAATTGCTCTCGATGCTGGACGGAAGAACTGTTGCAGTGCTCACCGGTGCCGGCATGTCGACCGACTCCGGAATTCCGGACTATCGGGGTCCGAAGTCACCACCGCGCAATCCGATGACTTTTCAGCAGTTCATCGGTGATGCCGAGTTCAGAAGGCACTACTGGGCGCGTAATCACGTGGGTTGGCGACACATGGACGCGGCAGTGCCCAACGACGGCCACCGAGCCCTGACCCGTCTCGAACGCGCAGGAGTCGTCACCGGCATCATCACCCAGAACGTCGATATGCTGCACACCAAGGCCGGCAGCCGCAACGTCATCGATCTCCACGGTGTCTACGCCCGCGTGCGCTGCCTGAACTGCGAGCGGTTGGTGTCGAGGTTCGAGTTGGCCAGACGCTTGGATCGAGCCAACCCCGGCTTCGTCGAATCCGTTGCTCCGGCCGAGGGCGTCGAGATCGCACCCGACGCCGACGCGATCATCTCGTCCACCGCGCATTTTCGGATGGTCGATTGCGAATCCTGTTCCGGCATACTCAAACCCGACATCGTCTATTTCGGCGAGAGTGTCCCCAAACCGCGCGTCGCCGAGGCCTTCGACCTCGTCGATCGCAGCGACGCGCTGCTGGTGCTGGGGTCCTCGCTGACCGTGATGTCGGGCCTGCGATTCGTCAGACACGCGTTCAAGACCGGCACGCCCGTTGTCATCGTCAATCGGGGTTCTACCCGTGGCGACGAATTCGCCTCTCTCACACTGCATACCGGCTGTTCGGAAACAGCGACAGCGCTGGCTGACGCATCCGATCAGGCGCGGACGAGATCGTCCGCGTGAACCACCGGACGCTGTAGCTCCGCGGCCAACTCCCCCGTGGACCGCCCGAGCATTCCGGACAACTCCCCGGAGTCGTAGGCGACGACCCCACGGGCCACCAGTACACCGTCGGTATCGACGAGAGAGACGACGTCTCCGCCGTGAAAAGAACCGGACACGGCCGTGATCCCCGCAGACAACAACGACCTGCGCCGCTCGACGACTGCTCGCACGGCACCGGCATCGAGGTGTAGCTCACCTGCCGCGTCGGCCGCATGCCGCACCCAGAACTTTCGTGCCGACAACCGCGTCGGGCGCGCCGCGAAGGCGGTGCCCACTGCGGATGTCGTCAGAGCGTGAGCAGCATCGGATGCCGCGGCCAGCAGCACCGGAACCCCGGCGTCGGCCGCCAGGCGCGCAGCAGAGAGTTTGGAGGCCATACCGCCGGTACCGAGCGCTCCCCCGGACCCGGCGACGACGCCGTCCAGATCCTCCGGGCTGGTCACCTCGGGGATCAACGTGGCCGAACCCTTACGCGGGTCACCGTCGTAGAGCCCGTCCACATCCGAGAGCAGGAACAGCGCGTCGGCACCGACGAGGTGTGCCACGAGTGCCGCCAACCGATCGTTGTCACCGAACCGAATCTCGGCGGTGGCCACGGTGTCGTTCTCGTTGACGATCGCTACTGCGCCGAGCGACCGTAGCCGATCCAAGGTGCGCTGGGCATTACGGTGATTGGTTCGCCGCGCGATGTCCTCGGCGGTCAGCAACACCTGCCCGACCGTGCGGCCGTACCGGTGGAACGACGAACTCCAGGCGTTGACCAGAGCAAGCTGCCCTACGCTCGCCGCAGCCTGCTTCGTTGCGAGGTCACGTGGGCGTCTGGTGAGGCCGAGTGGTGCCATGCCTGCACCGATCGCGCCCGACGAGACGACGACCACGTCGGTGCCGCTACGCATCCGCGACTCGATGGCGTCGGCCAACAGGTCCAGTCGATCCAGATCGAGACCGGCATCGAGGCTGGTGAGCGCCGAGGATCCGATCTTGACCACGATGCGCTTGGCGTCGGCGATCGTACGACGGGTATCGGTGAGAGCCTCTGCGGGCGAATCGGATTCACGCACCGACACCTCGTCTACTCCTGTTCGGTATCGAGCCCGCGGCGAACCTGACGGGCGTGCTTGCGCTCGGAGGCACCGATGCGCTCGACCTGATCGAGTCGAGCATCGGTGCCGCGACCGGTCATCGTGATCTCGACACCGGCCGGGGTCTGCGGTTCCCAATCGAAGGACACGTCGCCGATGGTGACCGACGCGCCCGGCTGAGCGCCCGCCTTGATCAGTGCATCCTCGACGCCGAGCCGAGCGAGGCGGTCCGCGAGGTAGCCGACAGCCTCGTCATTGGTGAACTGCGTCTGGCGCACCCACCGTTCCGGACGGGTACCGCGCACGATGAAGCCGTCCGGGATGTCCGGATCCTTGACGACCTTGAAGCTGTCGTCGTTTCGTGCGACGGGACGCAGCACCTGACGCCGCGGCTCCGGTGCCGGGTGAGCTGTGCGGTAATCCTCGACGAGCTTCGCCAACGCGAACGTCAGAGGCTTGAGACCGGCGCGCGTCACTGCGGAGATGGTGAACACCGGCCAGCCGCGAGACTCGAATTCCGCGGTGACCATTTCGGCGAGCTCGGCACCCTCGGGAATGTCTGCCTTGTTCAGTACGACGATGCGGGGCCGGTCGGCGAGATCACCGAGGCTGGCATCACCGGACAGGGCCGGCTTGTAGGCCGCCAGCTCCGCTTCGAGAGCGTCGACGTCGGAGATCGGGTCACGGCCCGGATCCAGTGTCGCGCAATCGACTACGTGTGCGAGCACAGCGCATCGCTCGAGGTGACGCAGAAAGTCCAGTCCGAGACCGCGGCCCTGACTCGCGCCGGGGATCAGTCCGGGGACGTCGGCGACGGTGAACGTGGTGTCTCCACTGGAGACGACACCGAGGTTGGGCACCAGTGTGGTGAACGGGTAGTCGGCGATCTTCGGCTTCGCTGCGGAAAGAACCGAAACCAACGAGGACTTACCGGCCGACGGGAATCCGACGAGGCCGACGTCGGCGACGGACTTGAGTTCGAGGACGAGTTCGCGTTCGATGCCCTCTTCGCCGAGCAGAGCGAAACCGGGCGCTCGACGAGCCTTGGACGCCAGTGCTGCGTTGCCGAGCCCGCCGCGCCCGCCGGGAGCGGCGTCGAAACGCGTTCCCTCACCGATCATGTCGGCGAGGACGTTGCCCTTCTTGTCGAGCACGACGGTGCCGTCGGGGACCTTGAGAATCAGGTCCTCTCCGTTGGCCCCTTCACGGTTTCCGCCCATGCCCTGAGTTCCGTTGCCGGCCTTCGCATGACTGGAGAAGTGGAAGTCGAGCAATGTGTGGACGTTGCTGTCGACGACGAAGATGACTCCGCCACCCTGACCGCCGTTGCCGCCGTCCGGGCCGCCGAGAGGCTTGAACTTCTCGCGGTGAACCGAAGAGCAGCCGTTGCCACCTTTGCCGGCGCTGACGTGCAGCACCACGCGGTCGATGAATCGTGACATAGCTGTCTTCGATCCTTTCTGGAAGAAAAACGGGGTGAAAAAAGCGATAGGGGCGGACCGGTCTCGTGACCCTGGTCCGCCCCTATCGGGAGCTGTGAACGTGCGCGGTGGACGTCCGACCCGGGCAGTTGCCTGCCGTGCCGGTCATCGTGAGCGCGAGCTGCAGAAGGACTAGGCCTCTACAGTGACCGGAACGATGTTCACGGTCTTGCGTCCGCGCTTGGCACCGAATTCGACTGCGCCGGGAGCGAGTGCGAACAGGGTGTCGTCGCCGCCACGGCCGACGTTGACGCCGGGGTGGAAGTGCGTGCCGCGCTGGCGGACCAGGATCTCGCCTGCGCCGACGGTCTGGCCGCCGAAGCGCTTGACGCCGAGGCGCTGTGCGTTCGAGTCGCGACCGTTACGGGAGCTTGATGCACCCTTCTTATGTGCCATGTTGCATACCCTCCTCGGGGTGAATCAGCTGAAAGAACTCGGGTCCGGTAAGACCTGGTTACTTGATGCCGGTGACCTTGAGGACAGTCAGCTTCTGCCTGTGTCCCTGACGCTTGTGGTATCCGGTCTTGTTCTTGAACTTGTGGATGCGGATCTTCGGGCCCTTGGTGTGCTCGACGATCTCACTGGCGACCGAGATCTTTGCCAGCTTGTCTGCATCTGTGGTCAGGTCGGATCCGTCTACGACGAGGACCGGAGCAAGCGAGACAGCAGTGCCGGGCGCTCCCTCGATCTTCTCGACCTTGACGAGGTCACCAACAGCGACCTTGTACTGCTTTCCGCCGGTCTTGACGATCGCGTACGTTGCCATCGGAGGGCTACCCCTTGCTTCTTCGAACTTGCTCGCGTTGCGCATGGCACCGCGACTGGTCTGGTAAAACGTGTTTGCTTGCTCCCATTCGGCCGATTCGGACCGAACTGCATCCGAACCACTCGAGAACTGTTTCCACTTGCAGGACCGCTAGGCACAACAAGACAGTGTCACCGGGAGCGACTTATCAAGGTTACGGCAGAGAGACGGCCAGGGTCAAACCGCCTCGACCCCTACACATCGATGTCCACCGGCGGGCCTGCCGGACGTGCCGCTGCCCGTCTCCTGCGCGGCTGTGCGGTCGGCACGTCCACCTGCTCGACAGGCTGCTCCGCCGCCGCTGTCAGCGGTGCTGAATCGGCCACCGTGTCACCGCCGACCGAACCTGCGTCGGCAACATCGTCGGCGTCTGCCGTGGCCGAAACCACCATCAGCACACCGGCATCCGGCGCAGCACTGGTCGGCGCGGCGGCCTTCCGCGCCACCCGTCGACCCCGTCGTGGAGTGGCCACCACCGGCTCCGGCTGAGCGGGGGTGGCGTCGGAGGACTGCGTCGCCCCGGTATCTGCGGAACCGCCGTCGCCGGCGGATTCTGCAGCCGGCACCGGCTCGTGAGACTGCGCGCTGTCCACGGTTGCCTGCGCGACGTCCGCGTCCTCGTTCGCCGCTGCCGCGACAGCCACGTCCTCCGCTGAGACCACGGTGACCGACTCGTCCTTGTCACCGGCGGAGCCGGACGATGCCTGCGAGACCTCCGCGGGGCTGACATCGGCCACCACGTCGTCGTGATGCGCTGCCATCGCCAGAGCCACGGGGTGTGCCCGCTTGATCGACGGGTCGACCACCGGGTGGTCGGTCCCGTCCGTCGTGCCCGACTGTCCGTTGGGCGTCGACCGCTCGGTGTTGTCGGACCGATCGTTTCCGTCGGACTTGGCGTCCTTGCCGCGTCGACGCCTGCTGCCGTTGCCCGAACCGTTCGAGTCCGAACGTGACGAGCTCGGGCGTCCACCGTCGGAGTCCGGCTTGGCGTCAATGGGGAACGGATGCACGATGATTCCGCGACCCTGGCAGTGCTCGCACGTGGTGGAGAAGGCCTCGACCAATCCCGTGCCGAGCTTCTTGCGCGTCATCTGCACCAGACCGAGGGAGGTCACCTCCGACACCTGATGACGGGTCCGGTCACGGCCCAACGCCTCGGTCAGGCGGCGGAGCACCAGATCACGGTTCGATTCCAGCACCATGTCGATGAAGTCGACGACGATCATGCCGCCGATGTCGCGCAGACGCATCTGGCGGACGACTTCCTCGGCCGCCTCGATGTTGTTGCGGGTGACGGTCTCTTCCAGGTTGCCGCCGGAGCCGGTGAACTTTCCGGTGTTGACGTCGACGACCGTCATCGCCTCGGTGCGATCGATCACCAGCGTGCCGCCCGAGGGCAACCACACCTTGCGATCGAGGGCCTTGGCCAGCTGTTCGTCGATGCGGTGAGCTGCGAACACGTCCACGGAGCTGCCGTTGGCCTCGTAGCGCTGCAGGCGCTCCATCATGTCCGGAGCCACGGTCTCCACGTAGTTCGACGTGGTCGTCCACGCCTTGTCGCCCTCGATGACGAGCTTCGAGAAGTCCTCGTTGAAGAGGTCGCGGATGACCTTCACCAGCATGTCGGGCTCTTCGTACAGCGTCTGGGGCTGCACGCCCTTGCCTGTTTCGGCGTTCGCGGACCGCTCTTCGATGCTGGCCCACTGGGCCTGCAGCCGCGTCACGTCGCGCGCGAGTTCTTCCTCGCTGACGCCCTCGGCCGCGGTCCTGATGATGACGCCGGCCTCGGGGGGAACGATGTCGCGCAGAATTTCCTTGAGTCGCTTGCGCTCGGTGTCGGGCAGCTTGCGGCTGATGCCGGTGGAACTGCCACCGGGAACGTAGACGAGGAAGCGTCCGGCCAACGACAGCTGAGTCGTCAAGCGAGCGCCCTTGTGGCCCACCGGGTCCTTGCTGACCTGCACCAGAACCTGATCGCCCGGCTTGAGGGCCTGCTCGATCTTGCGCGCGCTTCCGCCGAGACCGGCGGCGTCCCAGTTGACCTCGCCTGCGTACAGCACACCGTTACGACCACGGCCGATGTCGATGAACGCTGCTTCCATACTGGGCAGGACGTTCTGCACGCGGCCCAGGTAGACGTTGCCGACCATCGAGGCGGTGGCGCTACTGGTCACGAAGTGCTCCACCAGAACGCCGTCTTCGAGCACGGCGACCTGCGTGGTCAACGGATGGTCCGGGGTGGCCTTCTCGCGAACGACCATAACGCGGTCCACGGACTCACGACGAGCGAGGAATTCCGATTCGGTCAGAATCGGCGGACGGCGTCGCCCGGCATCGCGGCCGTCACGGCGACGCTGCCGCTTCGCCTCGAGCCGAGTCGAACCGGAGATGCCCTGCACCTCGTCGCGCGCTGCGCGGCTCTTGTTGCGCGGCTCGCGTTCGTGCACGACGGTGTTGGGCGGGTCGTCCTCGGACGACGCAGCTGCTTCTGCCGCGGCCTCGGCTCCGGTCTTACGACGGCGGCGGCGCCGACGACGACGGCTCGAGCCGTCTCCGTCCGAATCGCCGTTGTCGGAATCACCGTTGTCGGAGTCGCCGAAGTTGTCCTGAGCGCCGGACTCGGACTCGTCGTCACTGTCCTCGCCCTGCTTGTCCGACCCGTCGGTGGTGGCGTCGGTCGTGGCGTTCTGCCGATCGGACCCGCGGCCGCGTGACCGCGAGCGACGCGAACGCCGTCCCGAACTCGAGGGCTGGTCGTCGCCGGAGGTCTCGTCGGCATCGGAATCGTCGGACTCGTCCGCTCCGGTGGACTCGCCGTCTGCCGAAGAGGCGGACGTGCTGCTGTCCGTCTCGGAGTCGGTGTCGTCCGAATCCTCGTCGGTCGAGTTGTCGTCGGTCGAGTTGTCGTCGGTCGAGTTGTCGTCGGACGACTGCTCTCCGCGTCCACGCCCACGACCGCGGCGACCGCGCCGACGGCGACGGGGCTGAGACTGGTCGTCGTCGTCGCCCGAGCCGTCCGCTGCCGAGGAAGCCCCGGACTCGTCGGAGGACGCATCCGAAGCACCGGACTCGGACACGGGAGCACCGGACACAGCGGTGTCCTGCGTGGCGGTGTCGGAGGCGACCGTAGAGACGTTCTCGGCGACGGGTGACTCGCCGGTGGCGGGCTCGTCCGCGGCCTTGTCGGACGTAGCGTTGTTATCGGACGGTGCCTCGTCCTTGGGTGCGGCCTTGCGGCTACGTCGACGCCGCGCGGGGGCCTCGGACGGCGCATCCGCCGATTCTGCTGCGGGCTCTGCCGCTGCCGGCTGCAGGAACACCGGCGTCGCAAAGGTCGTGGCCGTGGGTTGGGCGGCCTCGGGCTCGGCCGTGGGCGCGCTGGTGAACAGCGTTGCCTCGGCAGCGGGGACCTCTACCGAGGGAGCCGTCTCGGCCGGCACCTCTACCGATGCGGGCTCGGGCTGCTGGTCTGTCGACGCATCCGGTGCCGGCGACTCCGCTGCGGAGGCATCGGGGGCGGGTGCGGTCGGCCCGTTCACCGAATCGCGCACCGACTCGGCAACGTCTCGGCTCAGACTCGACTGCGCGCTGCGGGCTTCGATGCCGAGCTCACCGAGAGTGACGAGCAACTGCTTGCTGGTCACACCCAGAATCTTCGCCAGTGCATGCACGCGCAGCCTGGTCGGCAATTCGATGGTGTCGGGTTGCACGGAAACCGCGTCGGATTTCGCGGACGACACCGCGTCGGTGTCCTCCGGATTTCCTGCGTTCGTGCTCTGTACATCTTCGGGCGGGCTTTGATCGGCCACGTAGTCTCCTCGGGCCCCCGGGCGCGTTCATCCGAAATCGGGTGTGACGCGGCCACGCGAGGGCAATCCTTGTGTACTCACGTCGGGTTGGACGTCAGCTGTTCGGTCTCGCTCTCCACAAATCGTGTGAGCCACCTCGTGAATCTCGGTGGCCGACGACGGCGTGTGCAGTGCCTGGCTGGATGGTGGTGTCTCGGCGATCCGAGCGCCTGATCATCAAGCATGAACGCGAACGAGCCTGTCTCTCGTTCGCGACTCTGCGATGACGGGCAGCGGGTCGACGACAGTCATCCGATCGATCCCACGAGCACTTTTTCTCTAGCGAACTTCGGTGGAGCTGAACAGAGGTGGAGCGTGTGAACGTACAAGTGCTGTGGGGTCGATCTCCGTCGAGTATCCCACACGCGATGATCCGTACGAGCCACGCCGCACCGATCGGACTTCGAGCGGGTGCGGCGTGACTGCGGAAAGGCTCTGCGACGGGCTTCTAGGAGGCGGTCAAGTCGGGGAACCACAGGGCGATCTCGCGCTCTGCGGATTCCACCGAATCGGATCCGTGTACCAGGTTCTGCTGACCGTCGAGGGCCAGGTCACCTCGGATGGTGCCGGGAACTGCTTTGGCGACCGGATCCGTGCCGCCGGCGATCTGACGGAAGGCTTCGATGGCACGGGGGCCTTCGAGAACCGCGGCCACCACGGGCCCGGAGGTGATGAACTCGAGAAGGTCGGGGAAGAACGGCTTGCTCTCGTGCTCCGCGTAGTGAGCCGAGGCCACGTCGCGAGAGACGGTCTTGAGCTCGAGGGCGACGATGCTCAGACCCTTCTTCTCCACGCGGCCGAGGATCTCTCCTACGTAACGCCGGGCAACTCCGTCTGGCTTGATCAGTACTAGGGTGCGATCGGTCACGTCGACGACAGTAATGGACACCGGCACCCGGTCGCGCGGCGCATGGCCCCAACCGACCGGTCCGGTGTCAGTCGCGTTGCCCGGGCAGCATGCCGCGTCGAATGCGTTCGGTGATGTCCCGGCGCAGATAGAGCAGATACAGCCACACGGCAAGGAAGATCAGACCCACGGCACCGATGGACAGATGGAACACGGCCCCGGCCATCACGAAGAACTGCAACGCGAGGTTGAGCTTCATCGCCCAGGGTTCGCCCTGTTTCCCCGCGGCCAGAATCATCACCACGGCGAGCGCCACGATATAGGTGGTCGAGAACCACGTTGCGCCGCCGCCGAGAGTCGCCACGACCGGAAGAGCGAGCAGAGTCACGATCGCTTCCAGTACCAGTGTGCCCGCCGACACACCGCGAAATCCCTTCCACGGGTCGGTTGTCGGTGGTCGAAACTCTGCTTCGCTCACGCGGGATCCTTTCCGAACAACGTGCGCGCTGCGCCCACGGTCACCACCGAGCCGGTGACGACGACCCCGGCACCGGACACGGCTTCGCCGGGCTCGGCCACTTCTTCGGCCAACCCGATCGCCGTTTCGAGCGCATCGGGCAGCGTCGACGCCACCACGACCCGCTCGTCGCCGAACTTGGCCACGGCTATGTCGGCCAACGCGTCGACATCCATCGCTCGACCGGACCCGTTGTGGGTGACGACGATGTCGTCGAACACCGGTTCCAATGCTTCGAGGATCGCGCCGACATCCTTGTCCGCCATGACACTGACGACTCCGACGAGTTTGCGGAAGTCGAATTCGTCGGTCAGGGCGGCCGCCAGTGCAGCGGCCCCGTGCGGGTTGTGCGCGGCATCGAGAAACACCGTGGGCGCGTTGCGTACTCGCTCGAGACGACCGGGATTGACCACGGTCGCAAAGGCTTCGCGCACGGTGTCCTGGTCGAGTTGACGGTCCGGGCCCGCCCCGAAGAATGCCTCGACTGCTGCGAGAGCGAGAGAGGCGTTGTGCGCCTGGTGCTCTCCGTGCAACGGCAGGAAGATGTCGGTGTAGACACCGCCCAGCCCCTGCAACTCCAGCTGTTGTCCGCCCACGGCTATCTGCCGACCGAGAACGGTGAACTCCGATCCGGCCCGTGCCACGGCAGCGTCTGCCTGCACCGCCGCACGAAGCAGGACCTCGGACACCTCGGGTTCCTGCTTGGCGAGGATGGCCACCGTGTCCCGTGGCACGAGTAGTTCCGGTGCCTTCTTGATGATGCCGGCCTTCTCCCCCGCGATCGTGGACAGATCGTCCCCGAGGAATTCGACGTGGTCGAGACCGATCGGGGTGATGACGGCGATCTCACCGTCGACCACGTTGGTGGCATCCCAGCGGCCGCCCAGCCCGGTTTCGATGACGGCGACCTCGACGGGTGCCTCGGCGAAGGCCGCGAATGCCATGGCGGTGACGACCTCGAACTTGCTCATCCGCGGTCCACCGGCGGCCTCGGACTGTGCATCGATCATCTCGACGAACGGTGCGATCTCGTTGTAGGTGTCCACGTAGGTGCGCGGGGACACCGGACGGCCGTCGATACTGATCCGCTCGGTAGCCATCTGCAGATGGGGGCTGGTGGTGCGGCCGGTACGCCGATGGAAAGCGGTCAGCAACGCATCGATCATGCGGGTGACGGACGTCTTGCCGTTGGTTCCGGCCACGTGGATCGACGGATACGCCTTCTGCGGAGAACCGAGCAGGTCCATCAGCGCCGAGATTCGGGCGGTAGACGGCTCGATCTTCGTTTCGGGCCAACGCTTGTCGAGCTCGGCCTCGACGAGTGCGAGCTCGGCCAGGTCGACCGGGGTCGGTGGTGGTGACGGCAGGGCGTCGTCCGGCTCGGTCACTTAGCTTCCCATCGATTCGAGGCGCGCGCCGATGCGCGCGATCTCTTCGCGAGCGATCGTCTGACGAGTTCTGATCTTGTCCACCACCGCATCCGGGGCTTTGGCCAGAAATGCCTCGTTGCCCAGTTTGCCGGTCGTCTGGGCCAACTCCTTCTCCGCAGCGGCGAGATCCTTCACCAGTCGCGCGCGTTCGGCGACCAGATCGACCGTGCCCGAGGTGTCGAGCTCGACGACGACGGTGGCCTTGCTCGTACGCACCTCCACCGATGCCGTCGCCGCGAAGTCCGCACCCGGCTCGGTCAACCGGGCCAGCGAGGTCACTGCCGAGATCTGGCCCTCCAGGTCGGCGTCGCCCACTCCCACGATGCGAGCGGCGACCTTCTGCGAGGGCTTGAGCCCCTGATCGCTGCGGAACCGACGAATTTCGGTGATGAGGCGCTGCATGTCCTCGATGCGTTGCGCAGCAACAGGATCGACCGGATCGGCGGCAGGGGTCGGCCACGTGGCGACCACCAGGGACTCTCCCCCGGTCAGCACCTTCCACAGGGTCTCGGTCACGAACGGGACGACCGGGTGCAGCAGGCGCAGCACCGCGTCGAGAACGTTGCCTAGGACTCCACGGGTGGATTCGGCGATGCTCTCGTCGGCGAACTGCACCTTCGCAATTTCGAGGTACCAGTCGCAGACCTCGTCCCACGTGAAGTGGTAGAGCGCCTCGCACGCCTTGCTGAACTCGTAGCGATCGAACGCCGAATCCACCTCTGCTCGAACCTGATCGAGTCGGTCGAGGATCCAACGGTCGGCGTCGGTGAGTGCGGCGCGCGACGGCAGCTCGGCCGGCGCTGCGCCGTTCATCAGGGCGAACTTGGTGGCGTTGAACAGTTTGTTGGCGAAGTTGCGCGAGGATTGCGCATGGTCCTCGCCGACGGACATGTCGGCACCCGGGTTGGCACCGCGGGCCAGCGTGAACCGCAGTGCATCCGCGCCGAAGCGGTCGACCCAGTCGAGCGGATCGATGCCGTTGCCCCGAGACTTGGACATCTTCTTGCCGAACTGATCGCGAATCAGTCCGTGCAGGAAGACATCTCGGAACGGAACCTGTGGGCCCTGCTTTCCTGCGGTGATGGCGTCGTCGGCTCCGACGTAGGTGCCGAACATCATCATCCGGGCGACCCAGAAGAACAGAATGTCGTAGCCGGTGACGAGTACGCCGGTCGGGTAGAACTTCTCCAGTTCGGGAGTGGCCTCCGGCCAGCCCATCGTCGAGAAGGGCCACAGGCCGGAAGAGAACCAGGTGTCGAGGACGTCGGGGTCCTGCTCCCACCCCTCGGGTGGGGTCTCCCCCGGTCCCAGGCACACCGTCTCGCCGTCGGGGCCATACCAGATCGGAATTCGGTGGCCCCACCACAGCTGACGCGAGATGCACCAATCGTGCATGTTGTCGACCCAGGCGAACCAGCGCGGCTCTTGACTCTTGGGATGAATGACGGTGTCGCCGTTGCGAACTGCGTCACCGGCCGCCTTGGCCAGGGTGTCGACCTTGACCCACCACTGCAGCGACAGACGCGGCTCGATCGGCTCACCGCTGCGCTCGGAGTGTCCGACGCTGTGCAGGTACGGGCGCTTCTCGGCGACCACTCGGCCTTGCTCGGCCAGGGCCTCACGGACCTTGACACGCGCCTCGAATCGGTCCATACCGTCGAACTGCGTTCCGGTATCGGCGATGCGGCCGGCCTTGTCCATGATCGACGGCATCGGCAGTGAGTGTCGAACGCCCATCTCGAAGTCGTTGGGGTCGTGCGCCGGAGTGATTTTCACTGCGCCGGTACCGAATTCGGGATCGACGTAGTCGTCGGCGATGATCGGAATTTTTCGTCCGGTGAACGGGTGCTCGAGGGTGGTGCCCACCAGAGCCCGGTAGCGCTCGTCGTCGGGGTGCACCGCCACAGCAGTGTCGCCGAGCATCGTCTCCACTCGAGTGGTGGCCACGATGACGTGCGGTTCGGAGTCGTCCAGCGACCCGTATCGAAGCGAGACGAGTTCGCCCTCGACGTCCTCGAACTTCACCTCGATGTCGGAGATGGCCGTCTGCAGCACCGGCGACCAGTTGACCAGCCGCTCGGCGCGGTAGATCAGACCGTCGTCGAACATGCGCTTGAACATGGTCTGCACGGCCTCGGACAGGCCGTCGTCCATGGTGAATCGCTCACGGCTCCAGTCGACACCGTCGCCGATACGACGCATCTGGCCGCCGATCGTGCCGCCCGACTCGCGCTTCCAGTCCCACACCTTGTCGATGAACAGTTCGCGACCGAACTCTTCCTTGGTCTTTCCGTCGGCGGCGAGCTGCTTCTCCACCACCGACTGCGTGGCGATGCCCGCGTGGTCCATTCCCGGGAGCCACAGCACCTCGTACCCGAGCATGCGCTTGCGCCGACTCAGCGCGTCCATCAACGTGTGGTCGAGGGCGTGGCCCATGTGCAGGCTGCCCGTGACGTTGGGCGGCGGCAGCACGATGGAGTACGGCGGCTTGTCGCTGGTGGCATCGGCCTCGAAATAACCGGCATCCACCCAACCCCGGTACAGCTCGGCCTCTACCTCGCTGGGGTCCCAGCTCTTGGGCAAACGGTCGGCTGGGTTGTCTGGGGTCTCTGGCGCTGAACTGGTCACCGGTCGATTCTAGTGGCCCAGTATTCGCGGCATCGACGCGCTCTCGCCCAGGACATGCCCCGCCAGAAATGCCAGTACCACCTCGTACCAGACCTTGGCGTGCTGAGGCGTCAGAATCCAGTGGTTCTCGCCGGGGAAGTACAGGAACCGGTGCTCGGTCTCACCGTCGTCGTCGGCGGGCAATCCCGATTCGCTGAGCAGTTCGTACCACAACCGCAGGCCCTCGCCGATCGGCACGCGATAGTCCTTGTCACCGTGGATGACCAGCATCGGCGTCGAGATGTCCGCGACGAACAGGTGTGGAGAGTTCTCCACCGCCATCTCGGGGGACATCTCCCGCGCCCAGTACCACGGTGCGTCGGTCGTCGGTCCGAACTGATCGAGTGCCCACAGACTGGCGTGGGTGACGATGGCGTCGAATCGGTCGGTGTGCCCGGCGATCCAGTTGGCCATGTACCCGCCGAACGAGCCACCCATTGCGGCGGTGCGCGTGTCGTCGATATCGGTTCGGGCAACCGCCACATCGGTCAACGCCATCAGATCGGTGAACGGGGCACTGCCCCACGCGCCCCAACCACGCTGCACGAAGTTCTGGCCGTAGCCCGTGGACAACGCCGGATCCGGGAGCAGCACCGCGTACCCTCGCGCCACCATCAGCCATGGATTCCACCGCCAGGACCACGTGTTCCACGAACCCAGTGGGCCGCCGTGCACCCACAGCAGCAGCGGCGCGGGCGAATCGTCCGACACACCGTGCGGCAACGCCAGCCATCCTCGGACTCGACTGCCGTCCTCGACGGCGGTCTCGATCTCGGTCAACGTGCCGGGCAGCGGGCCGTTGTCGATTCCGGCGTCGAGGTCGACCACGGTGCCGTCGGACAGGTCGATCGAGACCGGGTGCGGGGCGGCCAGATACGAGGCGGCCACAGCGACTACGCGCTTTCCGTCCGACGACACATGGATGTGGGTGTACGCGTCGTCGGTATGCGTCAGACGACGCGGCTCCGCACCCGCCTCGATCACGAAGATCGGCGACCGGCCGTCGTCGTCCGCGGTGACCAACACGCCGGACCCGTCCGGCAGCCAGACCGGACCGATCGGCCATCGATCCCAGCCCGGAGCGAGATCGGTGACGGAGTCCGTACCGAACTCGTACTGCTGCAACGTCATTCGTGGCGCTTGTTCGGGAGTCGAGATCGATTCACGGACGAACGCGACGGCACGGCCGTCGGGCGAGATGGCCGGTGCACCCAGATCGGCATCCGCGTCGTCGACGATCATGGTCCGTTCTCCGGTCCCGGTGTCGATGCGCACCAGTATCGTGCGGACGGTTGCCAGCGGGCCGGGCACCGACCACGTGGAGACGACGAAAGTGCCGTCGGCGCTGATGTCGAAGGCCGCTTCCTGCAGAGCGCCTGCCGCGTCACGCGTCAGATCACGCAGTGGTGCCGACTCGAGGTCGGTTTCCGTCTCGCCTGCGAACAGATGCGGGGTTGCGGGACCGAGATCGTGATCCCAGAAACGCACCGGCACACCGGTGTGCAGAATTGCATCCACCTTGTTCGTCTTGCGCTCGGTACGCAGGCCGTCGTCGTCCTCGTCTGTCGTGGACGAGCCGAACACCGGCGAGAAGCCGGCGAACCGATCGACGGACCGAGCCGCTCGCACGTCACCGATTCCCGCCGACCGGGTCTCGACCACGTGGGCCTCCCCGCCGGCGGCGGGCAGTATCCACAACTGTGCCGGATCATCCTCGCTGGAGCGGCGCGAGAACATCAGATCCCCGGACGCGGTGAACACCGGCGCGCTCTCGCCCAGCTCGCCGTGGGTGATTCGCCGCGCCGGAGAACGTCCGTCCACGTCGATCTCCCACAGCGACGTTCGGTACTCGGTGCGCGAATCACTCAGAGCAGCAACGACAACGACCGCACGAGAACCACTGCGATCCACCGCCAACCCCGTGACACGTCGGGCCGCGATGTACTCGTCGATGTTGTCGTAGACACTCATGCGAACGACAGTAGTGGCAACAGATCGTTCCGCGTCGGCTGTGTCCGGTTCAGTCCTCGCCGAGATCCTCACGCAACTGAGCGAGCGTGCGCGCCAGAATGCGCGACACGTGCATCTGCGAAATTCCGACCTTTTCGGCGATCTGCGTCTGAGTCATGGACCCGAAGAACCGGAGCACCACGATGCGACGTTCGCGCTCGGGCAGCTTCTCCAGCGCGGGCCGCACAGCGAGGTAGCTTTCCATCTTCTCGAGTTCCGGGTCGTCGGCACCGAGCGTGTCCATCAGCGGGAGGCGATCCTCGCTCACCACCGAATCGACCGACACTGTCTGATACGCGCTGCGGGCAAGCAGTGCCTGCGATGCTTCCTTGACGTCGATCCCGAGTTCGGCGGCGATCTCGCTCGCGGTCGGGGCGCGACCGAGCTTCTGCGACAACGATCCCACCGCCTGCGAGATCATCGAGTTCAGCTCTTTCATGCGTCGCGGTACCCGTACCGACCAGCCGGCGTCGCGGAAGTAGCGACGTGCTTCGCCCATGATGGTGGGGACGGCGAACGAGACGAAATCCGACCCACGCTCGATGTCGAACCGGTCGACTGCATTGACCAGACCCAGCCTGGACACCTGCAAGAGGTCCTCGTGCGCTTCACCGCGCCCACCGAATCGGCGCGCGATGTGTTCGGCGAGAGGAAGGCAGCGCGTGATGATGCGGTCACGCAGCACGGAACGCTGCGGTGAATTCTCGTCCAGCGCCTGCATCTGCTGGATCAGCGCGACCACGTCGCTGTAATCGTCGGACTCTCGCCGTGTGCTTCGTTCCTGCGGCACCGGCACTAGACCTTGCTCCTCCGCTTGACCACGTCGATCGCGACGGTGCGGCCGGCAACGTCGTCGATCGCGTCGTCGGCGCGGAGTTCGATGGAGTCTGCGAGAGTTTGCAATACGTGCCAACCGAAGCTGTCCTGCTTCGGGACCGACGTCGGAGTCAGCGTGGACGTCACGACGATTCGGATCCCGGCATCGTTGACGGAGAACCTGCACGAGAGTTCCGCGTCGGCGACCGAACCTTTGATGAGCTGGGAGCACACCTCGTCTACGACGAGTTTCACGTCGGCGATGTCGTCGAGAGTGAAGTCACTGAGCAACACGAGAGTCTCCGCGACGGCCCGCACAACCGGCAATTGGTCGGCTTCGGCGCGCACCCTCAGCTCGACCGGTGCACCGGAATCTCGCTCCAGTTCTTCGATCTTGCTGACCCCAGCCATCCGCACTTCCCATCGTCGCCAAGCAGTTCGTTTCTCGTGTGCCGAGCAAGACTACCCAGCGGGGAAGCTTTCAACCCTCGCAGTACACGAGTGTCGCCCCCCGAACACACCGCGGAACGAACCTGCGGTGAACGGCCGACCGGTGCGGGTGACGTGCGCCCGTCGAACTGGCACGATCGACACCGTGGCACATTCGGATGAGGATTACTCGCAGGCCCTACGGACTCTCGCCCAGCGGCTCGGTACGTCGACGTCGTACCGAGGCTGGGACGACACCGAGCACGACGTGAGCGACGCGACCCTGCGGCAGGTCTTGGCTGCACGCGGTTACACGACCGAAACCACCGAGGATGTCGATCGCGCACTGGAGGACATCGAGAACGCACCGTGGCGTCGCCTGCTTCCGCCCGTGGTCGTCACGACCCAGGGCACCGACGCGACGGTGTGGGTGCATGTGCCACACGGCAATCCGGTGGAAGTGTCGATGGTGTCCGAGGACGGCGACGCCATCGAGGTACCGCAGGCCGACGTCTGGGTCGATCCGCGCGAGGTGGACGGACGGCTGATCGGACGTGCCACGTTCGTGGTGCCCGGCGATGCCCCGCTGGGATGGCACAGCCTCACTGCGACGACGATCGGTGAGGACAACACCGTCCGAACCTCGGACACGGTCGTCGTGGTCACACCGAAGTCGTTGTCGCCCAATGCCGAACTTGCCGACAGGCAACGTACCGGTCTGCTGGCACAGCTGTATTCGGTGCGCTCGACGCGTTCGTGGGGCATCGGTGATCTCGCCGACCTGGAGGACATGGTCGACATCGCCGGCCGCGTGCATGGATTCGACTATCTGCTGGTCAATCCGCTGCACGCCGACCGGCCGACGACGCCCGTGGAGGCCTCTCCGTATCTACCGACCACGCGACGCTTCTTCAATCCGCTGTACATCCGTGTCGAGAACATTCGGGAGACGGCGCTGCTCTCGCCCAAGCAGTTCGGCAAGATCCAGGATGCCGCGGCTCGATTCGACAAGGCGAACGTTCGCACCAAGAAGCTGAACCGGGACGCGACGTTCAAGGCCAAGCTCCGCGCCCTCGAACGCGTCCACAAGGTCGAGCGCAGTCCGGCCCGCGAGTCCGCGTTCCGGGCGTTCGTCGAACGCGAGGACACCGGGCTCCGGGATTTTGCGGTGTGGAGCGCGCTGGCGGAGAAGTTCGGCCCGAACGATCCCGCATGGACCGATCGCGCAGCGCACCCCCGCACCGATTTCGTCCTCGAACAACGCGCAAAGCTGGCCGGGCGCATCGACTTTCACATGTGGCTGCAGTGGATCTGTGACGAGCAACTGGCCGCTGCCCAGCGGGCCGCGCTCGACGCCGGGATGGATATCGGCGTCATGCACGACCTCGCGGTGGGAGTCGCCCGCGGCGGCGCCGATGCGTGGACGCTCGGCGACGTACTGGTGTCCGGAGTCACCGTGGGAGCGCCGCCGGACAACTTCAACCAACAGGGCCAGAACTGGAATCAACCGCCATGGGATCCGGATCGACTGCGCGAGATGGCCTACGTCCCGTACCGAGACATGCTGCGCACGATTCTGCGTCACGCCGGGGGCATCCGCGTCGACCACATCCTGGGCCTGTTCCGGTTGTGGTGGATTCCGCAGGAGGCCGAGAACGCCGGCGGCGGAACGTATGTCGAATACGACCACGAGGCGCTGATCGGCATCCTCGCCCTCGAAGCCGAGCGCGCGGGTGCGGTAGTGGTCGGCGAGGACCTCGGGGTGTTCGAGCCGATGGTGCAGGAATACCTCACCGAGCGCGGAATCTTCGGCACCTCCATCCTCTGGTTCGAGGCCGATGATTCCGGACCTATCCCGCCCGAGGACTACCGGACTCTGTGCCTGACGTCGGTGACGACGCACGACCTGCCTCCCACCGCTGGATACCTCGAAGGCGAGCACATCGAACTGCGGTCCCGACTCGGCCTGCTCGAGCGCGACATCGATGCGGAAAAGGAAGTGGATTCCCTTGCGCGAGAGGCGGTTCTGAACCTGGCCCGCACCCGTGGATTACTCGCTGCCGATGCCGACAACCACGAGACCGTCGAGGCGTTGCACCGGCTGGTCCAGCGCAGCCCGTCACTGCTGATCGGCGTCGCTCTCGTCGACGCGGTCGGTGAACATCGCATTCAGAACCAACCGGGTACGGACGAGACCCAGTACGGCAACTGGAAGGTCCCGCTCGCCGACTCCGACGGCTCGGCAGTGCTGGTCGACGACCTCGCCGAACACCCGCGATTGGTGTCGCTCGTGCGGGCAATGGCAACCGAGTCGTCGGACCGATGACACGAGGGTCCACAATCGAGGTATGAGCTTTCGACGTCGCCGCGTATCGAGTCGGCACTGATGGGCCGGATCACCGCTCGCAGACCCGTCGTCCGAATACGCGGCGAACACCGAGTCGACCGTCCCGACACCTTGGTGGTGGAGGAACCGATGGAACTGCGCGTCGACGGCAGAGCCCTTGCCGTCACGATGCGTACGCCGGGACACGACGTCGAACTGGCCCACGGTTTTCTGCTGACCGAGGGCGTCATTGCATCGCGTGCCGATATCGCTGCGGCACGGTACTGCGACGGCGTCGACGACGAGGGCGCGAACACCTACAACGTCCTGGACGTCACGCTGGCACCGGGCGTGGCAGCCCCCGAGACCGGGGTGGAACGCAATTTCTACACGACCTCGTCGTGCGGGGTCTGCGGCAAGGGGTCACTCGACGCAATTCGGTTGCGCACCAAGCATTCTCCTGCTGACGACGGCGTCGTTGTGACGTCCGATACCCTTGCCGGGCTACCGGACACCCTGCGCGCAGCGCAGAAGGTCTTCGACACCACGGGCGGCTTGCACGCTGCGGCGCTGTTCACTGCGGACGGCGACATGCTCGTCCTCCGCGAGGACGTCGGACGCCACAACGCGGTGGACAAGGTCGTCGGCTGGGCCACCGAGCACGATCGAGTTCCGCTGCGCGGCATGATATTGATGGTCAGTGGCCGCGCCTCGTTCGAGCTGGCGCAGAAAGCGGTGATGGCCGGGATCCCCATACTTGCTGCGGTGTCCGCACCGTCGTCTCTCGCGGTCGATCTCGCGACCGAATCAGGACTGACGGTGATCGGCTTTCTCCGCGGCCGGTCGATGAACATCTACTCCCGCGCCGACCGCGTCCTGGTGTCAGACGGTATCTCCTGAGTCGTTCCGCAGGCTCCACTCCCCAGCGACATCGACGAGTAGCTCGGCTGCGGTGGCGTTCCGGACCTCGTCCACCGAGATCCCCGGCGCGGTCTCGACGAGGCGCAACCCGTCGTCGGTGACGTCCAGAACCGCCATGTCCGAGATGATCCTGTGCACGCAGCCCTTCCCGGTCAGCGGCAGAGTGCAGGACTGCAGAATCTTCGGTTCACCCTTCCGGGAGACGTGCTCCATCATGACGATCACGCGACGGGCACCGTGCACCAGATCCATGGCACCACCCATCCCCTTGACCATGTGCCCGGGGATCATCCAGTTCGCGAGGTCGCCGGTGGCGCTGACCTGCATAGCACCCAGCACGGCGACGTCGACCTGGCCGCCGCGGATCATTCCGAACGACTGCGACGAGTCGAAGTAGGACGAGCCGGGAAGCACCGTGATGGTTTCCTTGCCCGCGTTGATGATCTCGGGATCGAGTTCGTCCTCGGTGGGATAGGGGCCGACGCCGAGCACGCCGTTCTCGGAATGCAGAATCACCGAGACGTCGGTCGGAATGTAGTTGGGCACCAGGGTCGGCATGCCGATTCCGAGGTTGACGTACTGCCCGTCGCCGAGCTCCTGCGCCACCCGGGCGGCCATCTGTTCGCGGGACATCTTCTCGCTCATGCTCGTACCGTCCTCTGCTCGATGCCGACCTCGACCGGGCCGACATGCACGACCCGCTGCACATGGATGCCCGGGGTGTGCACCTCGTCCGGACCGATCTCCCCCGGCTCGACCAGGTGCTCGACCTGCGCCACGGTGATCCGACCCGACGCGGCGGCCGGTGGATTGAAGTTCCGTGCGCTGGCATGGAACACCAGGTTTCCGTGCCTGTCGCCCTTCCAGGCGTGGACCAAGGCGTAGTCCGCGACGATGCCGCGCTCCATCACATAGGTGACCCCGTCGAATTCCCGGGTCTCCTTCGGCGGACTCGCCACGGCGATGCCGCCGCTGCCGTCGTAGCGCAGCGGCAAACCGCCGTCGGCCACCTGCGTCCCGACACCCGCGGGGGTGAAGAACGCCGGAATACCGGCACCACCGGCTCGCAGCCGCTCGGCGAGGGTGCCCTGCGGGGTCAGCTCCACCTCCAGTTCGCCGCCGAGGTACTGCCGTGCGAATTCCTTGTTGGATCCCACGTACGAGCTGATCGTGCGCCGAATGCGGTGCTGCGCCAGCAGCACTCCCAGACCGAAGCCGTCGGTCCCGCAGTTGTTGCTGATGGTTTCGAGGTCGGTAGCTCCCTGCTCGAGCACCGCGGCGATCAGGATCTCCGGCACTCCCACCAACCCGAACCCGCCCACGGCGATCGACGACCCGTCGGGGATGTCCGCTACCGCTTCTGTGGCACTGGCCACGACTTTGTCCAACATGGCAGCGACGGTACCCGACAATGTGCGTTATGTGAACAGGTTGCCACCATGCGAACACATGTATACGGTGGCGAGTGCGCTTGATCACCACGATCGTCAGGAGCTGTCGATGCTTCATCTCCCGCCCGAGTACCGGGACCAGACGGGTGTCCATGCACCACGCGACTTCGCCGAGTACCGGACCACTGCCCTGCGGCATCCGGCGCAGCCGTTGACGCTTCTCCCCCAACGATTGACCGAGATCACCGGTCCGGTTCTGGGCGAGGGACGGGTCACCGACTCCGACGCCGACCTGACACTCGCGCGAGGTGGTGAAGCTCAGGGGCAACGCATCACCGTGCACGGACGAGTGCTCGACAGCGACGGCAGAGCGATCCCGAACACCCTCGTCGAGGTCTGGCAGGCCAACGCGGGCGGGCGTTACCGACACTCGGGTGATCGCTGGCCTGCACCTCTCGACCCGCATTTCGACGGCGTGGGCCGAGTACTCACCGATGCCGACGGCCGATACCGTTTCACCACGATCAAACCGGGCGCGTACCCCTGGGGCAACCACCACAACGCATGGCGGCCTGCCCACATTCACTTTTCCCTGTTCGGTCACGCATTCACCCAGCGGTTGGTGACGCAGATGTACTTCCCCGACGACCCCATGTTCTTCCAGGATCCCATCTACAACGCAGCCCCCGAAGACGCGCGTGCTCGCATGATCAGCACCTTCGATTACGAAGCAACACAACCGAACTGGGCTCTCGGGTTCAGGTTCGACATCGTTCTGCGCGGACGCAACGCCACCCCGTTCGAGGAGGACGACCACGATGACTGACCCCGAGTTCGCTCCCCGGTACCCGGTGGTGACCGGTGCCGATTTCACCACCGCACCGTTCGGTCAGACGCCCTCTCAGACGGTCGGGCCCTACGTCCACATCGGTCTGCTGTGGCCGGCCGGACAGGACGTGGTACCTCCCGGCACCGCCGAGGCGATCACCCTGACGTTCACCCTCGTGGACGGGGCTCGTCAACCGGTGTCCGACGCCATGATCGAGACCTGGCAGGCCGACTCCGACGGTCGCTTCGACCATCCGGACGATCCACGGGGTGCCGTGGCACCACGTGTCGCAGGTTTCCGCGGCTTCGGTCGAGCATTTGCCGATGCACGGGGAACGATGACGATCACGACCATCAAACCGGGGCCGTTGCCCGCCGAGAACGACCTCGTCGAAGCACCCCACATCGACGTCGGAATCTTTGCCCGCGGAATGCTCGAGCGGGTCGTCACGCGGATGTACTTCCCGGACGAGGCCGAGGCCAACGAAATCGATCCGGTGCTGTCCGCCTTGCCCGCCGACAAGCGAGCCCGACTCGTCGCCACCACAGTGGACGGCGGCTACCACCTCGATATCGTGTTACAGAACACCGATCCGGACGGAGACGAGACCCCGTTCTTCGCGCTGTGATGCACGCTCCCGAACTGATCGACGATGCGGTGAAAGAGGACCATGGCTTCCGATAGAGGGGCACTGTTCGATCCGACATTCGGCAGCGAGATCATCGCACCGATCGTCGGCGACCGAGGCTGGGTTCGGGCGATGTTCGACGTCGAGGCAGCCCTCTCCCGGGCGGCTGCCTCGGTCGGCGTGGTCGACGCGAAGCATGCGGACATCATCACCGCGGTCGCGGCAGAGCTGGGTGAATCTCTGGACATCACAGCACTCGGAGCGGCTGCAGCGGCCGGTGGGAATCCGGTGATACCACTGGTGAAAGTACTGCGAAACGCGGTGTCCGAGCGCGGAGTTCCTGCTGCTGCAGTGCACCCCGGGGCGACCAGCCAGGACATCATGGACACCGCGTCCATGCTCGTCGCACGTGACGCACTCACGGTCGTCGAGGCGTCGCTCGGTGATGCACATACCGCGGCGCGAGGCCTGGCGCTGGCGCACCGAACCACTCCTATGGTCGCGCGCACCCTCGGCCAGCAGGCGTTACCCACTACTTTCGGGCTGGTGGCCGCCAATTGGGCTGGGGCGCTGCATCGTTCGAGTCACCGTCTCGCTGCGGTTCGGCGGTCGTGCTGTGTGCAATACGGTGGTGCCGCCGGAACGATGGCCGCCGTACATCCGCACGGTCCGGCCATTGCCGCCGCGCTCGCGGACGCCCTCGGTCTGGCACCACAGACTGCGCCCTGGCACACCGACCGCGTCACCGTCGCAGATCTGGCGTGCGCGTTGGGTATTGCCGCGGGCTCCATTGCGAAGATCGCCGGGGACATCGTGTCGATGTCCGCCACCGAACTGGCCGAGGTGTCCGAGAACGCGCCGGGAGGTTCGTCGGCAATGCCACACAAGCGCAACCCGATCGCCGCCGTCACCGCGCGGGCTGCGGCCCGACGGGTGCCGGGAGCCGTTGCGACAGTGCTGGCGAACATGGACCACGAGCAGCAGCGCGCCGCCGGCTCGTGGCACGCCGAATGGGAGACCGTCACCGATCTGCTACGCCTCACCGGCGGCGGTGCGCATCGCATAGCGACGAGCCTGACCGGTCTGCATGTGCATCCAGATGCCATGGCGCGCAACCTCGAAGCGACGGGTGGTGCACTTCTCGCCGAACGGGTCACGGCGGCGCTGGCACCGCACACCGAGCGCGCCCGCGACATCGTCACCGACCGATGCGCAGCAGGTGCGCCACTGGACACGGATCCCGCCATCACCGCCTTCTTGACGCCGGCGGCGGTCCGCGAGATGTTGGATCCAGCAGGCTATGTGGGTCACGCACCCGACTTGGTCGACGACATCCTCGCTGCGTGTGCACCGGACACCGAACGCCCCACGGATTCGAAGGACATCTGATGACAGTCACTCTGGCTCACCACCGCACCGAGGGGCCGCACCCCGGTGCGGATACCGTCGTGCTGATCGGCTCGCTCGGCTCGGACCGATCGATGTGGGACCCGCAGGTGGGCGCACTGTCGGCTTCCGTCCACGTGTTGACGGTCGATCTACGGGGACACGGTCGATCACCGGTACCCCCCGGCCCCTATTCCGTGGCCGATCTCGCCGGTGACGTTCTTGCACTGCTGGATTCACTCGCTCTGGAACGCGTCCACGTGGTCGGACTCTCCCTCGGCGGTGCCGTCGCTCAATGGATTGCGATTCATCGCCCCGAGCGGGTGCGCACTCTGACTCTGCTGTGCACGTCCGCCAAGTTCGGTGAACCCGCTCAGTGGATCGACCGAGCCGCGACCGTCCGCGCCTCGGGGACAGCAGCACTCGCGGACGCTGTACTGGCACGGTGGTTCACGCCCGAACTCGCCGCCCGCGACACCGATCTCGTCGCACGGTGTCGACGCATGATTGCCGAGACCTCCGACGAGGGCTACGCGGCATGCTGTGAGGCGTTGTCCGAGTGGGATTCTCGCGCGGACCTTGCCAGGATCGCCGCTCCCACCCTCGTGATCGCGGGCCGACAGGATCCGTCGACCACTCCGGACGATCTGCGCATCATCGCCGATGGCATTGCAGGATCGACGTTCCTGACACTCGACCCGGCCGCACATCTGGCCAATGTCGAACAGGCAGGCCGCGTCACGGCGGCCATTGCCGCTCACGTCGGAGCGAATGCGTACTCCGCCGGACGGTCCGCGGCGCACGACACCGGAATGGCCGTACGGCGCAGTGTGCTCGGTGACGCCCACGTCGACCGCAGCATCGCATCGAGAACCGAATTCACGTCCACGTTCCAGGATTTCATCACCCGAACCGCATGGGGCGACGTCTGGGCTCGTCCCGGACTCGACCACCACACCCGCCGACTGCTGACTCTGGCCGTTCTGACGGCCCTGGGTAACCACCACGAACTCGACATGCACATCCGAGCGGCGTTGCGTGCCGGTATCGCACCCGACGAACTCGCCGAGGTGTTCTTGCACACCGCCGTCTACGCGGGAGTACCGAACAGCAACAACGCTTTCGCATTGGCTCAGGCCGCCATCACCGAGAGCGAAACCTCGTGAGTGCCGCGGACACACCGCCGTCCTCGGATTACGTCCAGTCTCTCGGACGCGGCTTGGCAGTGATCAGAGCCTTCGACGGCGAGCATCCGCGTCGAACGCTGGCCGACGTGGCCCGAGCGACCGACCTGACTCGCGCGACCGCCCGGCGGTTTCTGCTCACACTCGTCGAACTCGGATACGTGCGTACCGACGGCTCGATGTTCTGGCTCACCCCGCGAGTACTCGAATTGGGGTACAGCTACTTGTCGAGTCTTTCGCTCCCCGAGGTCTCGGGTCCCCATCTCGAGGCGCTCGCCGAACGAGTGCGTGAATCGTCCTCGGTGTCGATACTCGACGGTGACGATGTGGTGTACGTCGCCCGGGTTCCGGTGAGCCGCATCATGACCGTCGGCATCAACATCGGCACCAGATTTCCGGCGTTCGCGACCTCGATGGGCCGGGTGCTGTTGGCCGGTCTTCCCGAGGACGAGCTGGATGCGTACCTGGAGCGAGTGCGGTTGACGCCGTTGACGGGCAAGACGATCACCACCGCGGCCTCGCTCGCGCGGGAACTCGAACGAGTGCGGGTCGACGGCTTCTGCCTGGTGGACCAAGAACTCGAAGAGGGCCTGCGTTCGATCGCCGCACCCATCCGCGACAGCGCCGGCGTGGTTGTCGCCGCAGCCAACGTCTCGACCCAAGCTGCACGTCATTCTGCGGACGCCGTGCGCGCCGAACTACTCCCGGCCTTGCTCGACGCCACCCGCGCCATCGAGACCGATCTGCTCCGGGTGAGTACCGGAGCCAACGACAAGCGAGGAAACACCCATGCCTGAAGCCGTGATCTGCGAGCCCCTGCGTACCCCCGTCGGCCGTTTCGGTGGCCAGTTCCGCGACATTTCCGCCCAGGCCCTCGCGGCCACGGTCATCACCGAACTCGTTGCGCGAACGGGCATCTCCGGAGCGGACATCGACGACGTGATCCTGGGTCAGGCGTCACCGAACGGTGATGCACCGGCCATCGGTCGAATCGCCGCCCTCGACGCCGATCTCGGCATCGACGTGCCCGGCATGCAGATCGACCGACGCTGCGGCTCCGGCCTACAAGCAGTACTGCAGGCGTGCATGCAGGTGCAGTCCGGCGGCAACGACCTGGTTCTGGCAGGCGGCGTCGAAAGTATGAGCCAGACCGAGTTCTACGCCACCGGCATGCGGTGGGGCGTCAAGGCCGAGGCGGTCGCCCTCTCCGACCGACTTGCGCGGGCCCGAGTGACGGCGGGTGGCAAGAACTTTCCGGTGCCCGGCGGCATGATCGAGACCGCCGAGAATCTTCGCCAGGAGTTCTCCATCAGCCGCGCCGATCAGGACGCGCTGGCCGTGCAGTCGCATCGGCGGGCGGTCGCCGCGCAGAACAGCGGCGTGTTCGCCGAGGAGATCGTGGGTGTGGCTGTCCCCCAGCGTAAGTCGGAACCGGTTCTGGTCTCGACCGACGAGCATCCACGGGCCGACACCACCGTGGAGTCGTTGGCGAAGCTGAAGGCAATCCGTGCATCGATCGATCCCGAATCGACGGTCACCGCGGGCAATGCCAGCGGGCAGAACGACGGCGCCGCGATCGCCATCGTCACCACCCCCGAAAAGGCTGCGGCGCTGGGACTCCGACCACTGGCGCGACTCGCGAGCTGGGGCGTTGCCGGAGTCGCTCCGCGCACCATGGGAATCGGCCCGGTGCCCGCCAGCGAGAAAGCGCTCGGACGCCTCGGGCTCACTCTCGACGACATGGGCGTCATCGAACTCAACGAAGCCTTCGCCGCCCAGGCGCTCGCCGTGACTCGGTCCTGGGGTATCGAGTCGGACGACCCGCGGTTGAATCCTCACGGTTCCGGCATCTCGCTCGGCCACCCGGTCGGGGCCACCGGTGCCCGAATCCTTGCCACCCTGCTCCGTGAAATGGACCGCCGAGAGGTCCGCTACGGACTCGAGACGATGTGCATCGGCGGCGGACAGGGCCTGGCCGCGGTGTTCGAGCGACTGTCCTGATCGCTACTCACTGCTGTAGTTGCGCAGCCAGGCGCACAGCCGAGTTGGTCTCCCCGTAGCCTTCGTACCCGCCTACCCGCTGCACCACCTCGAAGAAGAGGTCGTCGCCCACGGTGCCGGTGAAGAAGTGGAAGAACTCGCCGCCTGAGGAGTCGGCGTCGTACAGGATGCCGAGCCGCTGCATCGCGTCGAGGGTGTCCGGACCGAGCCCGAACCGTGCGTTCAGGTCGCGATAGTAGTTGGGCGAGATACGCAACGGCGTGAGACCGCGTTCGGTCATCGCCTCGGCCGCGGCGTAGATGTCCTCGCATCCGAACGCCACATGTCCGACGCCTCCGCGGCGGGCGGCGGGCAGGGGGTCGGCATCGGACGGGCGACCGGGAACCATGTTGAGCGACAGGCGAATGGTGCCGTTCGTGGTCGTCAGGGTGAGGGCCTGGCTTCGCACCAGTCCGATCGCGTCCACGACGTCCTGACCGTCCCGGGGCACCATGCCGAACACCGAGCGGAGCAACAGCATCACGCCGTCCCAGCTTTCCGCCGGGACCGCGAGGGCGATGTGGTCCACGTGCGAGACCAGGGGCTTGTCCTGCGGCACAGGCACTCTGGGAGCGAGGTCGAATGCGGACTGCCAGGCACCGGCGCTGTCTCGGGTGCGTAGGTCGAGCGAGGTTGCACCGGTGACGGCAAGCCGCACCACCGCGTCGTTCGCGTCGGCCACGCCCGGCATGGTGACCGTCGCGGCGGGGACACCCAGAGCGCGGGCTCTGGTCAACCACAGATCGGGCCGTTCGCTGCGGACCCCGATCTGGGCCAGAGCGGGCAGGTGGGCGGGGACGCCCGGTGCGGTCCACAGGGTATCGACGGTCGTGTCGACCGCGACTGCGAGTGGGCCCTGGGTGAACAGCGACAGTCCGTGTTCGCTGTGCGCGGCGGTGAGGTCGAAGCCGAGGTGACGCAAGGTGGTACCCAACTGGGCGGCCTTGGCAGGGCCCGCGGCGATACGTAGGGACACGATGTTTTCGATCGGGCCGGGCGGAGGCGGGGAAAACAGATCGGGATTCGGCACGACGGTGTCGACGCTGCGGACCTGCTCCTGCAGGTGGAGCAACGAACGGTGTGCGTCCGACGCCGTTCGGCCGGTGTCGGAATGCCGGAAGACGTCGTTGAAGATTTCGAGCGACCACGGGCCCGTATAGCCCGAGGCCACGACGTCGGCTCCGAACGTTGCCAGATCGAAGTTTCCCTGACCGGGGAAGCATCGGTGATGGCGACTCCACTGCAGGACGTCCATCACCAGGTGCGGGGCGTCGGCCAGTTGTAGGAAGTAGATCTTCTCGCCGGGTATCTCGCGGATGCCGGACGGGTCGTCGCCGCGGGAGAGGATGTGGAAGCTGTCGAGACAGGTTCCCAACGCCGGGTGGTCCACCTGCCGGACGATGTCCCAGGCGTGACGGTAGGTGTCGACGTGGCTACCCCAGGCGAGCGCTTCGTAGGCCAGCCGCAGTCCGCGGCGATGTGCACGCTCGGCGAGAGTTGCCATCTGTTCGATCAGCTTGTCGTCCTCGCGCACTGCACCGGCCAACGGTGACGAGCAGACCAGCAGCAGGTCGCATCCCAGCTGTTCCATCACGTCGAATTTGCGTTCGGCGCGAACGAGGTTGCGCGCGAACTGGTCCGGGTCGTCGGAGTCGGCGTCACGGAAGGGTTGGTAGAGATCGACGGTCAGTCCCAGATCTGCAGCCTTCTTCGCAATGTCTGCAGGCAGGTCCGGTGAGCTGATCAGATCCGGCTCGAACACCTCGAACCCGTCGAACCCGGATTCGGCGATGGCGCGCATCTTCTCGTCGAGAGACCCACTGAGCGAGACAGTGGCCACCGACGTGGCAATGGCCGTCATGCGGAGGCCCCGGCGGCAGCGACGCGATCTTCACTGTCGATGAGGGTGCCCATGTGCGCGATCATCCGATCTGCGTTCGCGATTCGGCCGGTGAATATCTCGAAGGCGTCCGCTGCCTGGAACACGGCCATGCCGGTGCCACTCAGGGTTCGGCACCCCGCTCGCGCTGCCTGCATGAGCAATTCGGTCTCGGCCGGCCTGTACACGACTTCCGAAACCCACATCTGCGGACGCAGAAGTTTCTGCGGCACAGCAGATCCCGGGTGGGCGAGCATTCCGATCGGCGTTGCGTGCACCAACCCTGACGCCGTGCTCAGCACATCTGCGAGTCGATCGACGCCGGTCGAGCAGATCTCGGAGTCGGGGAACATCGAGGCCAGCGAGTCTCGGAGCTGCTGCGCCCGAAGAGGATCGGCATCGACGAGTGTCAGCTTTGCAGCTCCCCGGCGTGCCATCGCGTACGCAACAGCGGCACCCGCTCCCCCGGCTCCGAGTTGCACGACATCACCGAGGTCGGCTCCCGGTAGGCCACGGCCGAAGTTTCGGTCGAACCCGGACCAGTCGGTGTTGTGACCGATCGCGCGCCCGTCGGAGAACACAACGGTGTTGACGGCACCCAGACGCGCGGCATCCTCCGAGAGATCGTCGAGGCAGTGAAGAACCCGTTGCTTGCACGGGTGGGTGATGTTGAGGCCGCGAAATCCGAGGTCGGCTGCCGTGGCCACCAGCCGCGGTAGGTCGTCCACGGTCAGCCCGCGCCGATCGAGATCGATGATCCGATAGAGGTAGGTCAGACCGTGCTCGGCACCCTCTCGCTCGTGCATCGCGGGCGTGAGCGATTTGCCGATACCCGTCCCGATCAGCCCGCAGAGCAGGGATTCCGGCATGTCGATCTCCTCGAGCTTTAATGTACTAATTGGTGAGTTAGCTCGACGGTACTACGGTGACGGCACGCACACACCCTTTCTCCGCAATTCGCGGCGATAGAGTCGACCCATGGCTCCGCGTACAACCGACACCTCCGACGACAGCGGACCGGCCGTCAAACGTCGGCGCAACAGCGATCTGACCCGACACAACATCCTCGAGGTAGCCACGGAGGAGTTTGCGGACAAGGGCTTCGCGGGCGCACGCATCGACGAGATCGCCGAACGAACACACACGACCAAGCGGATGCTGTACTACTACTTCACCGACAAGGAAGGCCTGTACAAGGCCGTTCTGGAGCGGTCCTACCTCCGCATCCGCGAGCGCGAACGAGCCGTGGACGTCGAAGGACTCGGTCCGGTCGAGGCGATCCGCGCCATCGCATCGGTCACGTTCGACCATCACGAGCAGAACCCGGACTTCATCCGGCTGGTATCGACCGAGAACATTCTGCGCGGCGAACATATCGGCACTTCCGAGGCGCTGAGCAATCTCGGCAATCCGGCCGCCGAGCTGTTGGCCGACATTCTTGCGCGCGGGCAGGCCGACGGGCTCTTTCGAACCGATGTCGACGCGTTGGACATCCATATGGCGATCAGCAGCTTCTGCGTGTTCCGGCTGTCCAACCGATACACGTTCGAGGCACTGTTCGGGCGCGACCTCACCGACCCGGCGCACCGCACACGACTGCGGGCCATGCTCGGCGACATGATCATCGCGTTCCTCACCTCCACCGACGCCTGACACCGAGATCGAGCGACCCGCATCGCATCGGGGGTTGACACGTGGCATGGATCACGTTCAATATCTAAGAGCGCCCGGAGTTAACTATTTCGTACATTAGCGGCCGATCGGGTCGTGGATGTCGAACTGTGCGCCCGGCTTCCCGTCACACGAAAAGAGACGACACCGATGGATCCCCTCACGTCCGGTCACCCGCCCCTGCGCCCCGGAGCCAACCCGCGTAAAGCCGCAACCGCGGCCTGGGTGGGCAGCGCCCTCGAGTACTACGACTTCTTCATCTACGGCACCGCCGCTGCGCTGGTCTTCGGCCG
This sequence comes from Rhodococcoides fascians NBRC 12155 = LMG 3623, assembly GCF_001894785.1. Classification (GTDB taxonomy): domain Bacteria; phylum Actinomycetota; class Actinomycetes; order Mycobacteriales; family Mycobacteriaceae; genus Rhodococcoides; species Rhodococcoides fascians. Next base: position 194,777 of record NZ_BCWW01000010.1, on the reverse strand, counting down.
CGTGTTCTTTCCCGGTTCCAACCCCGCCACCGGAACGTTGTTGGCCCTGGCGACTTTCGGGGTCGGATACCTGGCCCGCCCACTGGGCGCATTGGTGCTCGGTCACATCGGTGACCGTTACGGCCGCAAGAAGGTCATGGTTGCCACCGTCCTGCTGATGGGAGTCGCCACCCTCGGAGTCGGCGTCCTTCCCTCGTACGAATCCATCGGCCTCGCGGCCCCGATAATCCTGGTCCTGCTGCGCCTGGCCCAGGGCTTCTCTGCGGGCGGTGAGCAGGCGGGTGCCAACTCCATGACCCTCGAGCACGCACCCGACCACCGACGGGCATTCTTCACCAGCTTCACCCTCAGCGGCACCCAGGGCGGTCAGATCCTTGCCACCGCAGTCTTTCTCCCGGTCGCCATGCTCCCCGAGGACCAGTTGCTCAGCTGGGGCTGGCGAATCCCGTTCTTCCTCAGCGCATTCGTCGTTGTAGCCGCATTCCTGATCCGGCGCTCGCTCGACGAGACCCCAGTCTTCGAGGAAGAGGTGGCGTCCGCCGAGCCGCAGCGTCTCCCGCTGACCGAACTGCTGTCCGAGCACTGGCCCGCCGTTCTTCGAGTCATGTTTGCCGCCGTGATCGCCTCGGTCAGTACGATATTCACCGTCTATGCGCTGTCGTACGCAGTCAACACAGTCGGTCTGGAACGAACTCCGATGCTGTGGGTCGGCGTACTCGCCAACGTCGTCGCGCTGTTTGCACTCCCGTTCTTCGGGTCGCTGTCCGATCGTGTCGGTCGCAAGCCGGTGTTCCTGTTCGGATCGATCGGTTGCGCAATCCTCATGTTCGGATACCTCTGGTCCATCTCGGTCGGAAACTACGCGCTCATCTTCGTCTTCGGCATCGTCATGTTCGGTTTCGTCCACAGCGCGACGGGCGGTGTGTGGCCCTCGTTCTACGGCGAGATGTTCCCGGCTCGGGTCCGTCTGACCGGAACTGCGCTGGGTACCCAGATCGGTTTCGCCATAGCAGGATTCGCGCCCACCATTGCCGGCGCCATCGCCGGGGCCGAGATCGGTGCGTGGTTGCCGGTCGCCATCGTCACCGCCGTGTTCTGCGCCGTCAACGTTGCGATCGTGTCCACGTCCAAGGAGACCTATCGCACGCCCACCGACGAGCTCGGACGATCCACTCGAACGACTCGGCGCGAGTCGGTCGCTCGTACGACGTCGAACTGACCCGCGATGATCGACGGACTGCGACCGGATCGCAGCGGTGAATGGCGTGTGTACGCCGTGCGCTATGCGAGCCGAACTTCCCTGCGCAGCACGCACTTCCACTATGCGGACGAGCGCGGTCACGAGCCGCACCCCACCGCGTACTACGTGTGGCTCGCGCTGTCGGACACCGAGACCGTCCTCGTCGACGCCGGTCTCGCACCGGCGACGGCGTCACGGATGAAGGGACTGGACTACGTCGGCTCCCCCGTGGACCTCATCGGAGAGCTGGGAATCTCCCCCGGTGACATCGACGTATGTGTGCTGACCCATCTGCACTACGACCACACCGGAGTCGTCGCAGATCTGCCGTCGGCCCGCTACGTCGTCCAGCAGAAAGAGCTCGACTACTGGAACGGCCCGTGGGCGACCCGCGTCGGGCAGGAACGCTGGTTGCACTCGCGGTCCGACATCGACCACGTCACGGGAAGTCCGCGTCTCGACATCGTCGACGGCGACCGCGAACTGGCACCGGGACTCTCGGTGCATGCGGTGGGCGGACATACCGCGGGCATGCAGGTAGTCAGCGTGCACACCGAGCGCGGGACCCTGGTGCTGGCGTCGGATGCGAGTCACTTCTACGAGAACATCGAATCCGACAGTCCCTTCGCGATTCTGCACTGCCTGCCGGACATGTTCGGCGCGTTCGACCGGATCAAGGAACTCGCCGACAGCCCCGAGCATGTCGTGCCGGGCCACGACCCGTTGGTGGCGCAGCGGTGTGCCGCGGTCGACCCGGACCTGCACCCGCACATCTCGGTCCTCGGCTGACAACCTCGATCGAGAACCTCCACAACACAGAACGAGCCCCGATCATCGCGTTCGATGATCGGGGCTCGTTCTGTGTCGTGCCGGAGCTGGTCAGGCCGACTTGTCGCGTCGCTCCGGGCGTTCGGGCTTGCGCGGAACGATGGTCGGCAAGACGTTGTCGTTGACCGTCTCTGCCGTGACCACGACCTTCTCCACGTCGTCCCGGCTCGGGATGTCGTACATCACCGGAAGCAGCACTTCTTCCATGATGGCGCGCAACCCACGAGCACCGGTGCCACGCAGGATCGCCTGATCGGCAATTGCCTCGAGTGCCTCGGACGTGAACTCGAGCTCGACGCCGTCCATGTCGAAGAGTCGACGGTACTGCTTGACCAACGCGTTCTTCGGTTCGGACAGGATGGTGACCAGTGATTCCTTGTCCAGGTTGGTCACCGACGCGATCATCGGGAGACGACCGATGAACTCGGGGATCAAACCGAACTTGATCAGATCCTCGGGCATCACCTCGGCGAAGTGATCCTGCGTGTCGATCTCGGCCTTGGAACGCACCTCGGCTCCGAACCCGAGACCGCGCTTGCCGACGCGATCGGACACGATCTTCTCGAGACCTGCGAAAGCACCGGCGACGATGAATAGCACGTTGGTGGTGTCGATCTGGATGAACTCCTGATGCGGATGCTTACGTCCGCCCTGCGGCGGGACGCTGGCCTGGGTACCTTCCAGGATCTTCAGCAGTGCCTGCTGTACGCCTTCACCGGAGACATCGCGGGTGATCGACGGGTTCTCGCTCTTACGAGCGATCTTGTCGACCTCGTCGATGTAGATGATGCCGGTCTCGGCCCGCTTGACGTCGTAGTCCGCGGCCTGGATGAGCTTGAGCAGGATGTTCTCGACATCCTCACCCACGTACCCGGCTTCGGTCAGTGCGGTGGCGTCGGCGATCGCGAACGGCACGTTGAGCATCTTGGCGAGGGTCTGGGCCAGATACGTCTTGCCGCACCCGGTGGGACCGAGCATCAAGATGTTCGATTTGGCCAGCTCGACGGATTCGCCGCGCACATCGCGCGCCTTGTCGCCGGCCTGAATGCGCTTGTAGTGGTTGTAGACAGCGACGGCCAACGTGCGCTTCGCAGCGTCCTGGCCGATCACGTAGTTCTCGAGAAAGTCCTTGATCTCGGAAGGCTTGGGCAGGTCGTCGAGCTTGACTTCGCTCGATTCGGCCAACTCCTCCTCGATGATCTCGTTGCACAGGTCGATGCACTCGTCGCAGATGTACACCCCTGGTCCTGCAATGAGCTTCTTGACCTGCTTTTGGCTCTTGCCGCAGAACGAGCACTTCAGCAGATCGCCACCGTCACCGATGCGTGCCATTCGGAGGTTCCTACTTCCTTGTCCGCGTACGACCCGGCCGACCGCATACGCGGAAGGACGGGCTACTTCTCGATCGATGGCATGCCGAGTTCGAGATGCTCCGACCGAGTTCTTGGATGCGACGCTACCCGTGTTCGCCGAACATGGGCGGGTTGTTTCCGGTGATTCGCCGCCCGTTTTCACCAATCACGGCATTCGGGGCGTGAATCGAGACAGCCGGGCCGAGTTGTCCACTCGTGCCCGGCGTCCGATCGTCTGCCGGACCGCGAGGCGATCCGACCGGTGGTACTTGCGTGCTACTTCTGAGCCGAGAGCTTGCGGTACTCGAACACGGTGTCGATGATGCCGTAGTCCTTGGCCTGCTCGGCGGTGAGGATCTTGTCGCGATCGGTGTCCTTGCGGATCACGTCGGGATCCTTGCCGGTGTGGCGGCCGAGGGTGGTCTCCATGAGTCGACGCATACGTTCGATCTCGGCGGCCTGGATCTCGAGGTCCGAGACCTGGCCCTGGATTCCGCCGCTCGAGGGCTGGTGAATCAGCACTCGTGCGTTCGGCAGAGCCGCGCGCTTGCCGGGGGTACCGGCTGCGAGCAGTACCGCGGCAGCCGAAGCCGCCTGGCCGAGGCACACTGTCGCCACGTCGGCGCGGACGTACTGCATCGTGTCGTAGATGGCCATCAACGAGGTGAACGAGCCACCGGGCGAGTTGATGTACATCGTAATGTCACGGTCGGGGTCGAGGCCCTCGAGCACCAGCAGCTGTGCCATGACGTCGTTGGCAGACGCATCGTCGACCTGAACGCCGAGGAAGATGATGCGCTCCTCGAACAGCTTGTTGTACGGGTTCGACTCCTTGACGCCGTAGCTCGAGTGCTCGACGAAGGACGGAAGGATGTACCGCGAGGACGGCAACTGGTTGGGATCGAACAGGTTTGTCATCGTTTCTCCAAGATGTGAGTGATCGAGGGTCGCCGGTAGCGGCCGAATTACTCGCCGACTCCGCCGGCCTGCCGCGCGCGGCTGACGACGTGATCCACGAACCCGTATTCCTTGGCCGCCTGTGCCGTGAACCACCGGTCACGGTCGGAATCCTCGGTGATCTGCTCAACGGTCTGGCCGGTGTGCTGAGCGATGAGCTCGGCCATCTCACGCTTGGTGTGCGCGAACTGCTCGGCCATGATCGCGATGTCCGAAGCGCTGCCGCCGATACCGGCCGAAGGCTGATGCATCATGATGCGCGCGTGCGGAAGGGCGTACCGCTTGCCCTTCGCACCGGCCGAGAGCAGGAACTGGCCCATCGAGGCAGCCAGGCCCATCCCGTAGGTGGCGATATCGCACTCGGCGAATTCCATGGTGTCGAAGATCGCCATACCTGCGGTGACCGAGCCACCGGGCGAGTTGATGTACAGCGAGATGTCGCGGGTGGGGTCCTCAGCCGACAGGAGCAGGATCTGCGCGCACAACTTGTTGGCGATGTCGTCGTCGACCTGGGTACCGAGGAAAATGATGCGGTTTTGAAGCAGACGCTCGTACACGGAGTCGCTGAGATTCAGCCCTGCTGCGGCCGAAGTCATGACGGGACTCTGCTCGTGCGAAGCCGCCGGATTCTGAACAGTCACGGTACCTGCCTTTTCCATAACAAATCGTTGGTTCCTGACACAGACACTAACGAAAGACGGCGGCTCCGGAGTCCCGGAACCGCCGTCGTTCGCTGTGAGCGTTACTTCTCTTGTTCGCCCTCGGAAGAATCAGCTGCTTCGACCTCGTCGGGAGCATCGGCAGGGCTGCCGAACAGCTCGGCGGTGTCGACGCTGGCTCCGTTGGTGTCGGTCACGGTGACGCGCTCGACGACCGAGGCAAGCGCCTTGCCGCGCTTGACGTCGGCGAACACGGCACCGAGCTGGTTGGCCTGCTGGACCTGCTGGATGAACTGCTCGGGCGGCATGCCGTAGCGCTGGGCCTGGAAGATGATCCGCTCGGTCAGCTCGTCCTGGCCCACCTGAGTGTTCTCGGCCTCGGCGATGGCGTCGAGGAGGAGCTGGGTGCGCACCGACTTCTCGGCACCCTCCTTGACGTCCTTGTCGAACTCCTCGCGGCTCGAACCCTGCGACTCGAGCAACTCGGCGAGCGCTTCCTCGTTGTGATCGAGGCCGTGGATGGCCTCGTGCACCTGGGAATCGACCTCGGCCTTGACGACGGCCTCGGGAGCCGGAATCTCGAGGGTCTCGAGCAGCGTCTTGAGCACCTTGTCGCGGATCTGACCGGCCTGCTCGACCTTCGCGACTCGCTCGACGCGCGTCTTCAGGTCTGCGAGCAGCTCGTCGAACGTGTCGAACTCGCTGGCGAGCTGGGCGAACTCGTCGTCGGCCTCGGGCAGCTCGCGCTCCTTGACGGAGACGACCTTGACCGTGACGACGGCTTCCTTGCCCGCGTACTCACCGGCCACGAGCGTGGAGGTGAACTCCTTCGACTCGTCGGCCGAGACGCCGATGATCGCGTCGTCGAGGCCCTCGATGAGCTGGCCGGAACCGACCTCGTGGGACAGCCCGCTGGCGGTGGCCTCTTCGACGTTCTCGCCGTCGACCGTGGCCGAGAGATCGATGGACACGAAGTCGCCGGACTGAACCGGGCGATCGACACCGGTGAGGGTTCCGAAACGCTGACGGAGCGACTGCAGCTGCTCGTCGACGGCTTCGTCCTTGATCTCGAGCGGATCGACGACGACGCTGATGGTCGAGTAATCCGGCAGCTCGATCTCGGGACGCACGTCGACCTCGGCGGTGAACGTGAGCTCGGTGCCGTCTTCGATCTTGGTGATCTCGATCTCGGGCTGGCCGATGACCTTGACCTTCTCGTTGGTCACGGCCTCGGAGTAGCGAGAGGGAAGAGCGTCGTTGACGACCTGCTCGAGTACTGCACCACGGCCGACTCGCGCCTCGAGCAACTTGGCCGGAGCCTTGCCGGGACGGAATCCGGGGAGGCGGATCTGCTGAGCCAAAGCCTTGTACGCGCGGTCGAAATCAGGCTTGAGCTCCTCGAAGGGCACCTCAACGTTGATACGGACTCGCGTCGGGCTCAGCTGCTCGACGGTGCTCTTCACGGGACATGCTCCTTTGTGGTGATTCTTGCTTGCTGGCAGTTCTGGCTTGCTGTCTTCCGCTCGCCACGAGCACGGTGAGCCGTGCCCGCGGCTCTCATTTGTCGGGGTGACAGGAATTGAACCTGCGACCCTCCGCTCCCAAAGCGGATGCGCTACCAAGCTGCGCCACACCCCGTCGTACGGACACCATTGAACAGCAACCGATAGTAGCCCCTCATGGGCGCCCCACCCATGACGTTCCGTGAGACCGGGCTCGACGGGCCGGTTTGGAATCCGGCAACCGCTTTGGGTACAGTCTTGAAACGCAGGCGACGGAACTGGCGATCCCACGACTGTTGTTTGCACGCCGATGTAGCTCAATGGTAGAGCCCCTGTCTTCCAAACAGGCTACGCGAGTTCGATTCTCGTCATCGGCTCCATCGAAAGCCCCGCACTTCACGAGTGCGGGGCTTTTTCGTGTCCGCGTATCGTCGACAGTGTTCGAGTGAATCGGACGAACTGGACATGTATCGCCGATGGAAGGCTCAGAAGTGGAAATCGTCCTGATCGTCATCGTCGTGGCCGTAGTGGCACTGCTGGTGCTTCGCAGCAAGAAGAACTCCGCCGCAGCCGCGGCCACCGCACTGGCCGATGCGAAGGCCGACGCCCGCCAGTCGATCGAACGGCTCGGCGGCCAGGTCTACAACCTCGTGGGCTCCGACACCGCATCCAAGCAGGCCCTCGCCGACGCATCCGAGCGCAATATCGCAGCAGGCTCGCAGATCGACCAGGCGACAACCGTCGAGCAGGCGAGGCTGGCCAAGCAGACCGCGCTCGAGGGGCTCTATTACATTCGCGCCGCGCGCCTGGCGATGGGCATGGACCCGGGCCCCGAGGTACAGGGCATCGACGGCCAACAGCAGGCAGGCCGTGTCACCGAGGAACGCAAGGTCGACTTCGAGGGACGAGAGATCGCGGCCTCACCGGACCCGTCGGACCGGACCCCGAACTACTACCCCGGCGGACGAGTGGCGGGCCGACCCGTCCCCGCAGGCTGGTACTCCGAACCGTGGTGGCGTCCGGCCTTGGTCGCCGGCGCATGGGGAATGGGCTCGATGTTCCTGTTCTCGGCGATGTTCTCCGGCATGGCCGGGGTTCCGGACGAGACCGCAGCGGGTGGCGACCTGGGTGCCGACGGTTCCGACGGGGGTGCTGGTGACAATTACGACGGTGGCGACGCCGGAGCAGGTAACGACGGCGGTGACGGCGGCGGCTTCTTCGACAGCGGAGACGGCGGTGGCTTTTTCGACGGCGGAGGCGGAGGGGATTTCGGCGGGTTCTAGCTCGCCGGCCCTAGGTCGCCTGACAGACGGGGCACCAGAACAGGTTTCGCGCCTGCATCGTCGAGTGCAGGATCTCGGCTCCGCACACGCGGCACGGGAGGCCTTCCCTGCGGTAGACGTACGAACGCGGCCGGCGGGCACCGTAGGTGTCACCGTGATCGTCCTCGGGCCGGATGGTGATGATGCGACCGCGCCGGACACCGATGGCCATGAGGTCCACGAGATCCAGCCAGATGGCGTCCCACTCGGCTCGATCGAGGTCCTTTCCGGGCCGCATCGGGTTGATCTCGTGCCGGAAGAGGATCTCGGCGCGGTAGACGTTGCCGACGCCGGCGAGCACCTTCTGATCCATCAGCAACGTGCCGATGGCCGTGCGTGACTTGGATATTCGTGCCCAGGCCGCATCCGGGTCGGCATCTTTGCGGAGCGGGTCCGGCCCCAGACGCGCCAGGAGGGCGTCGACCTGCTGCTCGGTGTAGATCTCGCAGGCCGTGGGGCCGCGGAGGTCGGCACCGTACTTCTCCCCCACGATGCGCAGACGCACCGCACCCACCGGATCGTTTAGTGGCACAGCGTGTTCGGTGAACTTTCCGTACAGGCCGAGGTGAATGTGCACGATCAGGTCGGATTCGTAGCGGTGCAGCAGATGCTTGCCCCATGCCTCGGCCTTCTCGAGGACGAGGCCGTCGATCAGCGCGGCACCGGAAACGAACCGTCCCTGGGGACTGCTCGCCTCCACCGGTGCCCCGCCGAACCGACGTTGATGCAACCGAGCGAGTCGGTGCAGGGTATGCCCTTCGGGCACTTACTCGGGCTTTCCCGGAACCTCGGGTGCTTCGCCGCTGCGCTCGTACTCGGACAGGATGTCGATGCGACGCTGGTGGCGCTCCTCGCCCGAGAACGGGGTGCCGAGGAACGCGTCGACGATGGCAAGTGCTTCGGGCAACGTGTGCATGCGGCCGCCGATGCCGATGAGCTGCGCATCGTTGTGTTCGCGAGCCAACTTTGCCGTCTCGACGCTCCACGCGAGGGCACAGCGTGCGCCCGGCACCTTGTTCGCGGCGATCTGCTCGCCGTTTCCGGATCCGCCGAGCACGAGGCCGCGACTGCCCGGATCGGCGACGACGCGACGTGCTGCGTCGATGCAGAAGGCCGGGTAGTCGTCGACCGGGTCGTAGTCGAACGCACCGCAGTCGACGGGCTCGTGCCCGGTTGCCGTCAGGTGTTCGATGATCTGATTCTTGAACTCGAGGCCGGCGTGGTCGGCACCCAGGTATACGCGCATGCCTAGAGTCTGACAGGTGATGTCACGAGCCGAGAAATTCGCCGGTGTCGACGGCGCGAAGGGTGCGTGGGTGGTCGCAGTGTTCGACGGCACGAGAGTGACGTGGACGGCCTGCTCCTCCGTCTCCGACGTGTTGGAGCACACCCGAGACTGCGCGCGAGTGGGCGTCGACATGCCGCTGTCGCTACCCGTGGACGGTTATCGCGTCAGCGAACTGGAGGCGAAGAAGTTCTTGGGGACGGCGCGCAGTTCGATCTTTCACACCCCGGTCGCGGATGTTCTGGACGCGGTGTCGTACGAACAGGCGTGCTCGATCTCGCGGTCGAAGACCGGCAAGGCGATCAGTAAACAAACGTGGCACATCTTGCCCGCGGTCCGGGCGTGGCGAGATTCGGACTTCGATCCGGAACAATACGTCGAAGTGCATCCCGAATGCTCGTTCAGGGCGATGTCACCGACCACGATCTACGCATCGAAGAAGACCGGCCGCGGCGTCGGGCAACGGTTGGCCGCACTGACCCGGTGGACCGGGGATCTCCATCTGGACGACCTGCCGAACGGGCCGCTCGCCGACGACTTTCTCGATGCCGCCGCAGCGGCGTGGTCGGCCAGGCGCTTCCATCTGGGCGAGCATCTGACGTTCGGCACCGACAGCGGCTCGGATCGAATCGTCGCCTGATCCCCCGTGCGCGAACTGGCCCCTCGTGCGTGAAAGTTCGGCTCCTGCTACGAGTTTCCACGCACGAGGGTCACGCGATCAGTCGAACTGCGGGTCCTCGTTGCGGGTGCGCTTGAGCTCGAAGAAGTGCGGGTACGCCGCGAAGATCACCGACGCGTCCCACAACTTGCCTGCCTCTTCACCGCGTGGAATCCGCGAGAGCACAGGGCCGAAGAACGCCACGCCGTTGACGTGAATGGTGGGAGTGCCCACATCGGGGCCGACCTTGTCCATTCCTGCGTGGTGGCTGGTGCGCAGGTCCTCGTCGTAATCGGTGCTCTCGGCTGCCGAGGCGAGATCGGCGGGCAAGTCGAGTTCGGCCAAGGACTCCCGGATGACCACGTCGAAATCCTTGTTGCCCTCGTTGTGAATTCGCGTGCCCATGGCCGCGTACAGCGGCGCGAGGATCTCGTCGCCGTTGCTCTTCGCCGCGGCGATCGCCACCCGCACCGGACCCCACGCCTTCTTCATCATCGCGGCGTACTCCTCGGGCAGGTCGCGGCCCTCGTTGAGGACGGCCAAGCTCATGACGTGGAAGTTGACGTCGATGTCGCGCACCTGCTGGACCTCGAGAATCCAACGTGAAGTGATCCAGCACCATGGGCACAGCGGGTCGAACCAAAAATCAGCGGTGTCTTTCTGTCCTGAACCGGTCACTGTCTGCTCCTCGAAAGTCGATGTCGCTGTCTCTTCATGTCGTAACACCCGGCCACCGCGCGGACATTCCACGCGACCCGTCAGCCAGCGCGCGACACGGCGGACGTGATGGGATGGACGGCACTACCCATAACTACACGAAGAGGTGTCGACTGAAGTGGTTGCTCCCAACCTGACGCGTGACCAAGCCTCCGAGCGCTCGGCGATCATCGGGGAAACGAAGTACGCGATCGTTCTCGATCTCACCGACGGCGAGGGCAATCCCGGCGAGAAGACGTTCCGCTCGCTCACCACCATCACGTTCGCCGCGACCGCCGGAGCGTCGACTTTCGTGGACATCGTCGCAGGCACCATCCGGTCGGCGACGCTCAACGGCACAGCGCTCGACACGACGAACTACGACGAGTCGACGGGGCTGGCTCTGGTCGATCTCGCCGAACACAACGAGCTCGTGGTCGATGCCGACTGCGTCTACTCGCACACCGGCGAAGGCCTGCACCGTTTCGTCGATCCGTCGGACGGTTCGGTGTACCTGTACTCGCAGTTCGAGACTGCGGACGCCAAGCGCATGTTCGCGTGCTTCGATCAACCCGATCTCAAGGCCACGTTCGACCTGAAGGTCACCGCTCCCGAGAGCTGGACCGTCATCTCCAACGCAGCGCACGGTGCCGAGCCGGCCGCAGGTGAGCACGTGTTCGACACGACGCCGCTGATGAGCACATACCTGGTTGCTCTGATCGCCGGTCCCTACGCCGAGTGGACCGATTCGTACACCGACGATCACGGCACCATCCCTCTCGGAATCTACTGCCGCGCATCCCTTGCCGAACACATGGATGCCGAGAGACTGTTCACCGAGACGAAGCAGGGTTTCGGTTTCTACCACGAGAACTTCGGCACCCCGTATGCGTTCGGCAAGTACGACCAGCTGTTCGTGCCCGAATTCAACGCCGGAGCCATGGAGAACGCCGGGGCCGTCACGTTCCTCGAGGATTACGTCTTCCGGTCCAAGGTGACGCGGTACTCCTACGAGCGACGCGCCGAGACCGTGCTGCACGAGATGGCGCACATGTGGTTCGGCGATCTGGTGACGATGACATGGTGGGACGACCTGTGGCTCAACGAGTCGTTCGCGACGTTCGCCTCCGTGTTGTGCCAGTCCGAGGCGACCGAATACACCAACGCGTGGACGACGTTCGCCAACGTCGAGAAGGCCTGGGCATACCGACAGGACCAGCTGCCCTCGACGCACCCCATCGCCGCGGACATCCCCGATCTGGCCGCCGTGGAGGTCAACTTCGACGGCATCACGTACGCCAAGGGTGCCAGCGTGCTCAAGCAGCTGGTTGCGTACGTCGGTAAGGAAGACTTCCTGGCCGGGTTGCGGGCCTACTTCGTCGATCACGCCTTCGCCAACGCAACGTTCTCGGATCTGCTTGCGGCACTGGAGAAGTCATCGGGCCGCGATCTCTCCGATTGGGGTGCGCAGTGGCTGCGGACCACCGGCCTGAACACTCTGAGCCCCGATTTCGACGTCGACTCGGAGGGCAAGTTCACCCGGTTCGCAGTGTCGCAGACCGGCGCAGCACCGGGCGCGGGCGAGCATCGCGTACACCGCATCGCGATCGGCATCTACGACGACGTCGACGGCAAGTTGGTGCGTACCGACCGCGTCGAGCTGGACCTCGAGGCTGCCGAATCGACGAATGTCGAAGCGCTCGTAGGTGTATCGCGCGGCAAGCTCGTGCTGGTCAACGACGACGACCTGACGTATTGCGCAGTGCGGCTCGATCCGGATTCGCTCGGTGTTCTCGTCGATCGGATCGGCGACATCGCCGAGTCGCTCCCCCGCACTCTCGCCTGGTCGGCCGCATGGGAAATGACTCGGTCCGCCGAGATGAAGGCACGCGACTTCGTGGCTCTGGTCCAGCGCGGAATCGGTAGCGAGACCGAAGTGGGTGTGGTGCAACGTCTTCTGCTCCAGGCGCAGACGGCTGTCACCAGCTACGCCGATCCGGCGTGGGCGGCCGAACACGGAGTCCCCGAGTTCGCCGACGCAGTGCTCGAGCTGGCCCGCGGTGCCGAGTCGGGCTCGGATCACCAGTTGGCGTTCGTCAATGCTCTGACCGGTACCGAACTCAGCGAGCGCCATGTCGAGGTATTGCGCGCTCTCCTGGACGGTGACGCCCAGGGGCAGTCCCTGGCCGGACTCGACATCGATACGGATCTGCGGTGGCGCATCGTCACCGCCCTTGCGGCGGCCGGAGCCATCGATGCCGACGGGCTCGATTCGCCGGTCATCGACGCCGAAGCCGAGAAGGACAACACCGCCGCCGGAGCGCGGTCGGCTGCCGCTGCACGAGCTGCGCGTCCCAGTGCCGAGGTGAAGGAGCGGGCATGGACGACCGTCGTCGACGACGACGCGGTTCCGAACATCACGGCGCGGTCGATCATCGGTGGTTTCGCGGGCCCCGGCCAGGGCGAACTGCTCGAGCCGTACGTCGACCGCTACTTCGAGGCGATCGACGGCGTGTGGGCTCGTCGATCGAGTGAAGTCGCACAGACCGTCGTGGTGGGCCTCTACCCATCGTGGTCGATCAGCGAGCAGTCGTTGGCCGCAGCCGACAGGTTCCTCGATGGCGATCTTCCACCCGCTCTGCGCCGACTGGTGATCGAAGGCCGCGCCGGAGTCGTTCGGGCACTCGCGGCCCGGGCATACGACGCCGGCTGATCGCAGGTACACATACGACGAGGGCCGGTTGCGTCTCACCCGCGAAGGTGAGATGCAACCGGCCCTCGTCGTCGCCGGGACCGCCGGCCGAGAACTACGGGGATGGAGCGCGACGAGCTACGGCGCGAGAATGGATGCTGCCATCACGCGGACCGAGGTCACGAGACCGTCGATGAGGTTGCCGTCGCGGAACGGGCCGAGCGCAGCGGTGACGCCGAGCTGAGCAACCCGATCGGTAGCACGGTTCGAGACCCGCTTTCCGGTGCGGATCTCGAGCGCGTGCCGGTTGGGGTCGACAGCGATCAGAACCGAACGAATCGCATCGGGGGTGCCGGGGAAGACCGAATCCGCTCCCGCAGCCGGATCGACTCCCAGGTCACCGACGTAGATGTTGAACCGAATCTTCGTCTTCCGGGTCGCCTCGCTCAGTGCGTCGTCGAGCGCGACCAGATCCTGCGTCGCGAAAGGCAGGTGCTCCGGGCTCGGCGTGCCGAACTCGTGTGCCACCGATACGCGACCACTCGCCGTCAGCGCAGCCCCGAACGGCAGGTCCTCTTCTCGGATGTCACCGCCACGTACCAGTTCACCACTTGCCACTTGCAGCACCTCCGATCGAATCGGCTGTGTCCGCGTCGTGCGATCCGTGGCCCCCGAACGGAGTCACCTCGTCCGTAGCGCTCCACAGCAATGGCTCGCGCGTCCACTCGTCCGTCAGCCGGTACGGAGCGACGTCCATCCCCGGCTGCTTGTCGGTCAAGTAGGACAGCGCGCCGACGATTCCGATCACCGCAACCGGAATCACCCCGAATATCAGCGTGGTCTCCAAAATGCTCACGGGGTGTGACGTTAGTCGACAATTGCCCGTCGGACCACGTCGGGGCCGGTGTTGTGACCGAAAAGAGCCAACGGCCGACAGTCAGGCAGCACCTTCACCGAGGTATGCCAACCAGCTCGGGTCCAACTCCTTCGTAGTCGCCAGCAGACGCCAATGCGGGCCCTTCGGCGGTACGAGCTGGGCTCGCAACGTCCACCCGATCTCACTGAGCAGCTTGTCCGCCTTGCGGTGATTGCAGGAGGCGCAGCACGCCACGCAGTTCTCCCACGAGTGGCCGCCGCCGCGGCTGCGAGGCACGACGTGATCGACGGTCTCGGCCTTGCTGCCGCAATAGGCGCAGCGGAATCTGTCGCGATGCATCAGTGCCGCGCGCGTCATCGGCACCCGCGCTCGATAGGGAACGCGGACGAACGTCCGCAACCGAATCACCGACGGCACCTGGACGGAGTAATCGGCCGACCGGATGAACGGCCCCTCCGGATCGTCGTGGATCACGTCGGCCTTGCCGCAAACGAGAAGAACCACCGCCCGGCGCATCGGAAGCGCGGTCAGTGGTTCGAAAGTTGCGTTGAGGAGCAGCACACGGCGCTTGACCCACGCCGGCACGGCGTCGTCGCCCGTGGCGTTGTGTGCCGTCGGCACCACGCGCAGCGGAGAAGCCCCCGAGGCCGTCTCACGCTGGTCGTGCGTGGTGCGGCCCTCAGTGGGCGGGAGTTGTCGGTGGCGGTGTTGAGAGTTCTTCATGCATTACTCCAGGGAGTGTCGGCGCCCGCGCATGGCTTGCGTGGAACACGGTTCACAGTGGAACACGAATACACCGCCCGCGCACAGCCTTTTTCTGCGCATTTTCTGTTGCCGATCGGTGAACATTCCGGTTTCCGATCGGCGAGTTCGAGGATCGATACCGCTATGCGCTGCGTGACTGGCAAGATTTCTGTGTCTCCGTAGACTTTTCGGGTGGCTGTATCAACCCTTCTGTCCGTATCGCCGTTACCCGAACCTTCGCTGCTGCGAGAGCTCGACACCCGAGCATTCGAACTGACCGACACCGGACGCGACTGGCTGGTCGACCGTCCGTTGCAGATCCTCGGCTATCTGGTTCTGGCGATCGTGCTCAGGCTCGTGTTGCACCGAATGATCGACCGCTTCACTCGACACGACGCCGGCCGATCACCTGCACTTCTCCGGCCGTTACGCGACCGGTCCTCGGGAACGGTGAAGGGCGAGATACTCAACGAACGGCGCAGACAGCGGGCCAACACGATCGGTTCGGTGCTCCGATCTGCGGTGTCGGTCATGATCCTGACCTGGTTCGTGCTGTCGGTGCTCGACGTCGTGGGTGTGAACGTCGCCCCGTTCATCGCGTCGGCGGGGATCGTCGGTGTCGCCCTCGGTTTCGGTGCGCAGAACCTCGTCCGCGACTTCCTGTCCGGAATCTTCATGCTTCTCGAGGATCAGTACGGGGTCGGCGACGTCGTCGATCTCGGCGAGGCGATCGGCACGGTCGAAAGCGTGGGATTGCGCGTCACCACGATCAGAGATGTCAACGGCACCGTGTGGTACTGCCGAAACGGTGAAGTTCTGCGGGTGGGCAACATGAGCCAAGGGTTCGCGGTCGCTGTCCTCGACCTCCCCGTCTCCCACACGGCCAACATCGACGAGGCCTGCGCGGTGGCCGAGAGAACCACCAACGAGGTCGTGGACTCCGGCGACTTCGACAGTGACATCCTCGAACCCCCGGAGATGCTCGGCGTCAATGCCGTCAGCGCCGATACCGTGACCATCCGGATCACGATCAAGACCCGACCCGGCCGCCAATGGGCAGTGCAGCGTCGCCTCCACCGCGACATCCTGCAGTCGTTCGACGATGCCGGTATCAAAGCCCCGTATGCGCTGGGCCGTCCGGGTGGGGTTGCAGTCGAGAGCAGCAGCTGAGGGACAATGAGCGTGACCGACGCCGACGAGGAACGAACAGAGAGAGTGTGATGACCGAACCGCAACAGACGTTCTACGACGCGGTCGGCGGTGCGGAGACGTTCCGGTTGCTCACGGCGAAGTTCTACGAGGAAGTGGCCAAGGACGAGATCGTGCGGCCCCTGTATCCCGAGGAGGACCTGGCACCGGCCGAACGGCGGATGCGAATGTTCCTCGAGCAGTACTGGGGCGGGCCTCGTACGTACTCCGACGAACGTGGTCATCCGCGACTGCGGATGCGGCACAACCCGTTCCGGATCGGGCCGCTCGAACGTGACGCCTGGCTTCGATGCATGCACATCGCGATCGCCTCGATCGACCCGGCCGTCCTGGATTCTGCGCACCGAACGCAACTCGTCGACTACATGGAAATGGCCGCCAATTCGATGATGAACTCGGCAATCTGAGAGCTACGGCGTCACGTACTACAGCGTTACCAACTACAGCGTCACGAACTACAGCGATGCGCCTCGCCGCGGGCCCGCTGCGCCACCTCTGAGGCGGCCGAGCCTGCGGCGGAGCGAGCCGGCTACCCCGAGCACGAAGCTCAGCGGCGCGGGCAGGTGCTGCCGCAAGATGGCGTGCTTACGCACGTAGTTGTCGACGCGCCATTCCGACCAGGTGCCGGCGCGGAACAACGCCGCGTCGCCGGCGACCAGAGTCCGGGGCGCGTGATCTTCGCTGGACACCACGACCGACCCGTCCATGATGTGGACGATCTCGTCGACCGCGAAGTACCACCGAAAGCGTCCGGCCGTGCAATCCCACACATTGGTGGTCGTGGTGCCGTCGGTACTCCTGGACCACTCCGCGACTCGAGCCCGCGGGTTTCCCTCGAGGATCCACGTGGGTTCGATGGGACTGTCGGAGAGGGAAACATCTTCCAGCCGCACGGCTTCTATGGTCGAGGTTCTCATGGTGTCGTCGCGTCCTCACCGTCGGGCGCGGCGCCGGCCGCTGCACGTTTTACGTTGCAGAACATACAACACTTTCCAAACGTGCGGATACGTGTCGGTCATGTGAATGAGCACAATCCTTTACCTTCGGATCGACCGCCATTGCAGGGTGCCGGGTCCACCCCAGCGCCCTCGAATCGTTCGCAGCCCATTCGTTTGGCACTATTGCCAGTTGTGACCGATCCGATCGAAAGCACCGAGTTGTCGTGGTGGCAGGACGCCGTCTTCTACCAGATCTATCCCCGGTCGTTCGCAGATGCGAACGGTGACGGAATCGGTGATCTCGACGGCATCAGAGACAAACTCGGCTACCTCGAATTGCTCGGTATCGACGCCATCTGGATCGGACCGATCACGCGGTCGCCCATGGCCGATCACGGCTATGACGTTTCCGACCCCCGCGACATCGACCCCATGTTCGGCAGTCTCGAGATCTTCGACGCGTTGCTCGACGAGGCGCACGCCCGCGACATCAAGGTCACGATGGATCTGGTGCCCAATCACACCAGTGACCAACACCGGTGGTTCCAGGCGGCTCTGAACGCCCCTCGTGGCAGCGCCGAGCGAGCGCGCTACATCTTTCGCGACGGGCTCGGCGACGACGGTTCGCAGCCGCCGAACAACTGGCCGAGCATCTTCGGGGGTCCCGCCTGGACGCGAGTCGACGAGAAGGATGGCTCCCCCGGTCAGTGGTACCTGCACATCTTCGCGCCCGAACAACCGGACCTGAACTGGGACAACCCCGAGGTCTTCGACGACTTCGCGCGCACCCTTCGATTCTGGCTGGACCGAGGCGTCGACGGATTTCGACTTGACGTCGCCCACGGCATGGCAAAACCTGCCGAGTTGGCCGACATGAGCCTCGAGTTCAACGCACTGATGAAGAACGACGACGACGATCCCCGGTTCAACAACCCCCGAGTCCACGAACTGCACCGCCGCATCAGAGCCGTCATGAACGAATACCCCCACGCGGTGACGGTCGGCGAGATCTGGGTCCAGGACAACGTCCGGTTCTCCGAATACATCCGCCCTGACGAGCTGCACCTGGCCTTCAACTTCCGCTTGGCCAGTGTCGATTTCGACGCCGAGACCATCCGCGATGCGATCTCCAACTCGCTCGCGGCCGTCGAACTGGTCGGCGGCACCCCGACGTGGACACTGTCGAACCACGACGTCGAACGCGAGGTCACCAGATACGGCGACGGAGACCTGGGCTACCACCGGGCCCGGGCCATGATTCTCGTCGAATTGGCCCTTCCTGGAACAATTTTCGTATACAACGGTGCCGAGCTCGGGCTACCGAACGTGCAGCTGCCCGACAGCGCCCTGCAGGACCCGGTGTGGGAGCGGTCCGGGCACACCGAGCGCGGACGCGACGGCTGCCGAGTCCCCATGCCGTGGGAGGGTGATGCCCCTCCGTTCGGGTTCTCCACCACCGATCGCACCTGGTTGCCGATGCCGCCGGAGTGGAAGGGGCTGACCGCCGAGGCGCAGCTCGAAGAGGTCGATTCGATGCTCAGCCTGTACCGCACGGCGTTCGAATTGCGCACCCTGCGGCCGGAGTTCACCGGCGGCGGAATCGATTGGTACGGTGCCCCTCCCGGGTGCCTGGCCTTCCGGCGCCGCGGGGGCTTGATCTGCGCCCTCAACGCCTCCGACGAGTCGATCCCACTCCCACCCGGCGAAGTGTTGCTGACCAGCACTCCGCTGGTCGACGGGATGCTTCCCGCGAACGCGGCCGCCTGGCTCGTCTGAGCCGGCCGCCTGGCTCGTCCGAACCGGCCGACCGGCCACGCTCAGCGTTCGACGGTGAGCGACAACTGTTGGCCCGGGCGGCGAACGAACACCGACCCGAACCTGGCATCGAGGCGCAACCACACCTTGGTGGCGCGTACTCGTACCACCTCTGCGGCGGCGATCCTCTCCGGGTCGACGTCGATCGTCAACGGATCGTTACCGTCGTGTGGCACGAAACCCATTGCGGTCAAAGCGAATACGGTGCGCATGGTGACCGAGACGTCGTCGCCGTCACCGGTCACGTGCAACACCTGCTGTTCGAGCAACGAGCTCGGCGGCCCGTGACTGCTGCCGTGTTCCTTCGCCAGTGCGGCACCGCGCTGTGCGAGTCCGATGAGCACCCGCGCGGGGACGTCGTCGAGATGCTCGAATCCGCTGTCGGGAGGAAGGGTGCCACGCCAGGCGGAGTCCATCGAGAAACCCGGGTCGATCACGCCGTCGTCCGCGTTCTGCAGTGCGGACACCAACACATCGGCACCCGCACTGGTGTCGTCGGGCACGATGGTTCCCGCTATCACGCGCGCGGCGAGCGCATCGAAACCGGTTGCCGCCCAACACGACACGCCCCCGCCGGCCCGAGTGCGCAACCGAACGACAGCAGCCTCGTCCAAGCGCAATGCCCTGCTGCAGAACGTCTGGAGGTTCTCCCGCTCGACCGCATCGGGAACGGTCAGAACGCGCTCATACACGCTGCCAACTCACCAGGAACTCGCGCTCGGCGGGAGTGAGCCGACGCAGTCGCTGCGCGTCGATGTCGAACGCCGCGATCTGCGTCGACGCCACCACCGCTGCCGGAGTATCCAGCGACGCCCCGCGTGCCCGCACCTCGTACCCCACGACGAAGTCCACCGCGCGGACCGCATCGATCCACATGAAGACGTCGAGGGGTCCGTCCTCGTGTCGCAGCTGCCCGCGATACTTCACGTGCAGATCGGCAATGACGGCACCGTGACGCAGATTCGCAGTCGGCCTGCCGTCCACCAGCAGCCACGGGATCCGCGCCTCTTCGAGCAACGTCACCATTCGCGCGTGGTTGATGTGTTGATACACATCCATATCCGACCACCGCACATCCACAGCGGCGTGAAAGCCCACCCGCTCGGTGGCGGGTCGCTTGTCGGACAGATGGTCGTCGGGCACACTCACGCGGTTACTACCTCTTCTCGATCGAACGAAAGTTCCATGCTGTCAGGGAACCATGTTTCTCACCTGTCGGGCGGCAACCGAGAGTGTCGCCAGGTCCAGCGTCCCCGTCTCGGCGATCTCGGTGAGCGCTGCACGCGAGCGGGCCAACCGCGACGAATTGGTCGATTCCCATTCGGCGATCTTCTCCGTGACCGACTCGTCCGGTTCGCCCGCGGCCAACACGGCCTTGGTGATTCCGCGAAGGGAGGCGTACAGATCGTCACGAAGAGCCAAGCGCGCCAACGAATGCCATCGATCGCCGCGGGCAAGCTTCGAGACCGCGGTGAGCAACCAGTCGATGCCGATGTGCGCGTCGAGCGCGAAGTAGAGCTCGGCCACCTCCGCCCCGTCCCGGTCGACGATGTCGGCGATATCGATGATGTCGAGCAGGCAGTACACGTCGAGCAAGCCGTAGATCCGACGTGCAAGCTCGGCCGGAGCACCTCGTTCCATCGCGGCCCCCGAACGCCGGTCCAGATCAACCGCCTGGTGACCGGAGATCCACGACGCGACCCGCGGCTGCAGAGCGCGAACCTGCCCGGCATAGCGACTGATCTCGGCCCCGACCGCCAACGGCTGCGGCCGATTGGCCAACAGCCACCGGGATACTCGATCGAGCATGCGACGCGATTCGAGCAGCAGCTCGGCCGACACTGCGGTGGGTACGTCTGCCGCGCGAATCGAATCCCACACCTCGTCGAGGCCGAAGATTTCGGTGGCCGCGGCGAACGCGCGAATGGCGTCGGTGCCTGCGGCACCGGAGTCCTCGGTCAACCGATACGGGTAGGTGATTCCACCACAGTCGATGGCCTCGTTGGCGAGCGTCGTCGCCACCAGTTGACGCCGGAGCGGATGCGCCTTGATGGCATCTGCGTACGGATCCCGCAGTGGCTCGGGGAAATACTTGGGTAGCCGGGGGGCGAAGACGTCGCTGTCGGGAAGCTCGCTGTCGAGCAAATCCGCTTCCAGTGCCAATTTCACGTGCGCCATCAACGTCGCGAGTTCCGGCGACGTCAGTCCACGCCCGTCTTGCTTGCGACGACGGAGATCGGCCTCGGTGGGCAGAGCCTCGAGCTCCCGGTCGAGCCCTCGACGCGTCTCCAGATCCTCGATGACCCGGCTGTGCACTGTCACCAGATGTGGTGCGTCGAATCTGGACGTACCGAGCAACTCGTTCTGCATGATGTTGTCCCACAACACCAATCGCCCGACCTCGTCGGTCATGGACGCAAGCAGCTCATCGCGGTCTTCGCGCGCCAGGTTTCCGTTGGTGATGGCAGTCTCGAGCAGGATCTTGATGTTGACTTCGTGATCGGAACAGTCGACGCCCGCCGAGTTGTCGACGGCGTCGGTATTGATCTTGCCGCCGGCTGCGGCGTACTCGATCCTGCCCAGTGCGGTGGCACCGAGGTTTCCGCCCTCCCCCACCACGGCCGCCCGCACATCCACGCCGTCGACCCGCACAGCATCGTTGGCCTTGTCGCCGACTTCGGCGTTGCTCTCACCGGAAGCCTTGATGTAGGTGCCGATTCCGCCGTTCCACAGCAGATCGGCGGGAGCCTTGAGGATCGCGTTCACCAACTCGGGTGGTGACAGTGCAGCAACCGATTCGTCCAACCCGAGGGCCGAACGTGCTGCGGCGCTGATGGGTACGGATTTGCGGGTCCGCTCCCACACCCCTCCGCCGGCACTGATGAGCGAGGTGTCGTAGTCCGCCCACGACGACCGCGGCAGGGCGAACAAGCGCTCCCGCTCGGCGAACGACGACTCCCGATCGGGGTCGGGGTCGAGAAAGATGTGCCGGTGGTCGAACGCCGCGAGCAAGCGAATGTGTCGGCTCAGCAGCATGCCGTTACCGAATACGTCTCCGCTCATGTCGCCGACGCCGACGACCGTGAAATCCTGACTCTGCGTGTCGATTCCGAGCTCACGGAAGTGCCGCTTGACGCTCTCCCACGCACCCTTCGCGGTGATTCCCATGGCTTTGTGGTCGTATCCGGCAGATCCACCGGATGCGAAGGCGTCACCGAGCCAGAATCCGTACTCGGCGGCGATGCCGTTGGCCATGTCGGAGAAGGTCGCGGTGCCCTTGTCCGCCGCGACGACGAGGTAGGTGTCGTCTCCATCGCGGCGCACCACCCCGGTAGGTACCGATACCGATCCGGTGGCGCGGTCGAGATTGTCGGTGATGTCGAGCAACCCGGCGATGAACAGTCGGTAGCAGGCTTTGCCTTCCTCGGCGTACGCCTGTCGATCTCGGTCGGCTTCACCGGTGGTCACCGGAGGACGCTTGACGACGAATCCTCCCTTGGCCCCGACGGGCACGATGACTGCGTTCTTGACCATCTGAGCTTTTGCCAGACCGAGAATTTCCGTCCGGAAGTCCTCCCGTCGATCGGACCAGCGCAACCCACCTCGGGCCACCGCACCGAACCTCAGATGCACCCCCTCGACGCGCGGGGAGTACACGAAGATCTCGAACGTGGGCTTCGGTTTGGGCAGCTCCGCGATGGACTGCGGGTCGAACTTGAGCGAGAGGTACGGGCGATGCGCACCGTCGGATCCCACCACGAAGTGGTTGGTGCGCAACGTCGCTCGAATGAGCTCGAACATGCTGCGCAGAATGCGGTCGGCATCGAGACTGACGACCTCGTCGATCAGCTCGCCGAGCTGGGTTCCGATGGCCTGCGCGTCCGCCTCGGCACTGGTCTCGGGGTCGAACTGCGCCTCGAACAGTCCGACGAGCAGCCGCGCGGTACGCGGATGCGCCAGGAGGACGCCCTCGATGTTGAACTGACTGTAGGGAAAACCCGCCTGCCGCAGGTACTTGGCGTAGGCACGCAACACCACGGCCTGCCGCCAGTGCAGACCTGCACGCATCACCAGTTCGTTGAAACGATCCGCTTCTGCCGCGCCGCTCCACACGGCCGCGAATGCGTCGGTGAATCGATGCTGGACCCGGCTCTCGCGATCGGCCGTGCCTGCCTCGGACAGCTCGGCGTCGAGGTCCCCGTCGATGGCCGAGCGCAACATCTCACGCGAGGCGGAGAGGCCGAAATCGTATATCCAGCAGGACATTCCGTCCGGACGCACCACCGGGTACGGCCGCTCGTCGTCGACCTCCACACCGAGACTCTGCAGAATGGGCAACACCTGGGACAGTGATACGCCCGCACCGCCGATGTACAGCGAGAAGCGCCAGCTCCCCACGGCCGAGCGCTCGTTTCGGTAGAGCTGCATGTCGATCGCTTCGTCGCCGAGTGCTTCGAGGCGGGCAATGTCCGTGACGGCCCTGGCCGGACTGAAGTCCTGCTTGTACGCCTCGGGAAAAGCCTCGGTGTAGCGCTGAATGCGCGCCGGGTCGACGGCTCGGTCGAGGGACACGGCGTCACCCAACGAGTCCTCCCACGTCCGGGTGGTCTCGGTCAGCGCCGCTTCGATCCGGGTGATGTCGTCGGCGGACAGGTGGGGAGAGACGGTGCCCGGTGCGCGGCGCACCGTCACGTGCAGCAGCGCGAGATCCGATTCGGTGACGCGTGCGGTGTAGTCGAGCGAGGTACCACCGAGCTCTCGGAGCAGTCGGTCCTGGATCGCGAGTCGGACGCGAGTGGTGTAGCGATCTCGCGGCAGGTACACCAGAGCACTGACGAAGGACCCACTCGCATCGGGTCGCACGAACAGCTTGACCTTGCGCCGACGACCCAGCGCCAGAACAGCACTCGCCGTTTCGAACAGCCACGAGGCAGAGGTCGCGAACAGTTCCGACCGCGGCATCGACTGCAGCACCTCGAGCATGGCCTGGCCGGAGAAGGACCCGAGATCATGGCCGGCCTTGGCGATCACCGACCGCACTCGACGCTCGATCACCGGAATGTCGAGGACGTTCTCGTGCAGCGCGGTGACGGTGAATACGCCGACGAATCGATGCTCGGCGGAGTCGTCGGCGTCGATCACACTGACGAAATAGGGATAGACAGCACGATGAACCGTGGCCGGGTTCGGACCCTGCGTCAGAGCAACCAGATCGCGCTCACCGACCGGTTCGGGTCCGTCTCCATGTTGACCGGCATCGCGCAGCACACCCAGGCTGCTCGATTCCACACCGGTTGCGGTTCGGTCGCCGTCGCTACCGTCGATCGTGTATCTGCGGTAACCCAGCAAGGTGTAATGGCCGTCGCCCAGCCAACGCAGCAAGGCAGCCGCATCCCGGTGTGCGACGGCTGCTTCGGAATCGAGGTCGCCGGACGCCGCGGCGACACCGTCCAACCGATCGGCCACAGCAGCCTGCACGCGACGCATCTCGTCGGTGTCGCCGACGACCTGACGCACATCGGCGAGTACTCGACTCGTCTCCTCTTCCAACTGCGCGACGGCATCGTCGGAGGTGGACGGGTGCAGCTGGACGTGTATCCAGGATTCGGCGATGCCGGCCGAGCTCAGCCCGACGAGCACTCCTTCTGCGTTCCGATCGACGGAGAGAATGGGATGGACCACGTCGGTGTATTCGATGCCGAGACGCGAGAGCAGCGACATGATCGATTCGACCAGCAACGGCATATCGTCGGTGACGATTTGTAGGTAGCTTCCCGCTACCTGCTGTGCTGCAGACTCGTTCGGTCGATGGACCGCCACATTCGCCGTCCCCGGCAGCCGCTCTGCGGCGAGCCGAACGTGCCGCCGAAAAGAGGTGATGTCGGGGGTATGCGCGGACACTGCGACCGCAGTGGCGTCGGTGTGCTCGAAATACTCCGTACGCAATGTCGCCAACTCGGCCACAAGCCTGTCGTCGAGCCCGTCGGCCCAGTCGTCGTCGGTCAGGTCAAGCGAGCGTGACATTGTTTTCGAGTACTCCCTCGTGAGGATTTCCCGACGCCCGCCGATCGCCGGTCGTCGATGACCCCTCGACCCTAGTGCGGGTGACCCCGCAACCGCAGAGATCTCGGGAACCAGCGCGTCAGGTCGATCCGGCAGTCACGACGAATCGCTGTGGAGATACTCGCTCAGTGCAGTTCGTTCGTGTTCGCGCAGCGGCCTGGACGAGGAGGTGTCGAGGTCGAAGGCCACCATCAGTGCCTCCGCGTCTGCACACACCGTTCCGTTTCGATCGGTGACGACGTGCCGGACGCCGTACGAGGTGGTTCCGATACGAGTGATCCACAGCTCGATCACCAGCGGGCCGGAGTCGTCCAGGATCGGGTGCAAGAAGTTGGTGGTCAACGTACGAACCACCACCGCGCCGCGACCTTTCGAGCCCCCCAGGACCGCGTTCAGAAACTGAACGCGGCCTTCCTGGAGGTACTCGACGAACCGGGTGTTGTTGACGTGCCCGAGGCGGTCGGAATCACCCCACCGCACCTGAAGTGTGCAGGTGAAGGTCTGTGCCGACATGTCAGTCTCGGGTCAGCTTCCGGTGCGTGACGCGGTGGGGACGCGCCGCGTCGGGACCGAGCCGCTCGACCTTGTTGGCCTCGTAGCCCTCGAAGTTGCCCTCGTACCAGTACCAGGCAGCCTCGTTGTCTCCGAAGCCGCCTTCCCACGCCAGGATGTGGGTGCAGGTGCGGTCCAGGAACCACCGGTCGTGCGAGATGACCACGGCGCAACCGGGGAATTCCTCGAGCGCGTTCTCGAGCGATCCAAGTGTCTCGACGTCGAGGTCGTTGGTCGGCTCGTCGAGCAGGATCAGGTTGCCACCCTGTTTGAGCGTCATCGCCAGGTTCAGACGGTTGCGCTCACCGCCGGAGAGAACTCCGGCGGGCTTCTGCTGATCGTGGCCCTTGAATCCGAACGAGCTGATGTACGCGCGCGACGGGAATTCCGAGTTGCCCACGGTGATGAAGTCCAGGCCGTCGGAGACCGTTTCCCAGACCGTCTTCTTCGAGTCGATGCCCGAGCGGTTCTGGTCGACGTAGCTGAGCTTGACGGTCTGCCCGATCTTCACCTCGCCGCCGTCCGGCTCCTCGAGCCCGACGATGGTCTTGAACAGTGTCGTCTTGCCGACACCGTTGGGTCCGATGACGCCGACGATTCCGTTGCGCGGCAACGTGAACGACAGATCCTTGATCAACACGCGGCCGTCGAAGCCCTTGTCCAGGCTCTTGACCTCGACCACGACGTCGCCGAGGCGCGGCGGGTTGGGGATCTGGATCTCGTCGAAGTCGAGCTTCCTGGTCTTCTCGGCCTCGGCCACCATCTCGTCATAGCGAGCCAGACGAGACTTGCTCTTGGCCTGGCGAGCCTTGGCACCGGAGCGAACCCAGGCGAGTTCGTCCTTGAGCCGCTTCTGCAGCTTCTGGTCCTTCTTTCCCGAGACCTCGAGGCGCTCGGCCTTCTTCTCCAGGTACGTCGAGTAGTTGCCCTCGTACGGGTACAGATGTCCGCGGTCGACCTCGGCGATCCACTGCGCGACGTGGTCGAGGAAGTACCGGTCGTGAGTCACGGCGAGAATGGCACCGGCGTAGGCGGCCAAGTGCTGCTCGAGCCACAGCACACTCTCGGCGTCGAGGTGGTTGGTCGGCTCGTCGAGCAGCAACAGGTCGGGCTTGCTGAGCAGCAGCTTGCACAGGGCGACGCGACGCTTCTCACCACCGGAGAGGTTGGTGACCGGGGACTCGGGCGGCGGGCAGCGCAGCGCGTCCATCGCCTGTTCGAGCTGCGAGTCGATCTCCCAGGCGTCGGCGTGGTCGAGCTTTTCCTGCAACTCGCCCATCTCTTCCATGAGCTCGTCGGAGTAATCGGTTGCCATCAGCTCGGCGATCTCGTTGTAGCGCTTGAGCTGGACCATCGTCTCGCCGAGGCCGTCCTCGACGTTCTCGCGAACGGTCTTGGTGTCGTCGAGAATCGGCTCCTGCATGAGAATGCCGACCGAGGCACCGGGAGCGAGGAACGCCTCACCGTTTCCGGGCTGATCGATTCCCGCCATGATCTTGAGGATGCTCGACTTACCGGCGCCGTTCGGGCCGACGACGCCGATCTTCGCTCCCGGGTAGAAGCTCATCGTCACGTCGTCGAGGATGACTTTGTCGCCGTGCGCCTTGCGCACCTTCTTCATGGTGTAAATGAATTCAGCCATGCCGCCCAGCTTATCGGTGCGGCCGCGTCGGAACACCATCGACCGAGTCCGCGCCGAGCCCACATCCGTCGTCCGCGGTCGTGCGCGGGTTGCATCCACCGGGGACGACGGATGTCGGCGGGCCGTCAGGCGGGTACCGCCTCGCGGACGTCGTCACCGATTCGGTCGTGATCCGGCTCGTCCTCCGGTGGTTCGGCGGCACCCCGATCGTCGTCGGTGAGTGCCTCGTCTGCAGGTACTTCGGGCGCGACCGTCCTGGTCCGCTGGATTGCCACGTTGCAGCGCGCAAGGTCCGGCCCGACGGCGCTGGCCCGCATCTCGAGGTCGGATCGTTCGACGCCGTCGCGATTGGTGTATTCGTTGGTGCGCAGCTGTCCGTAGGCGATGATCGGATCGCCCTTCATCAACGATGCGCCGACGCCGCGCACGAGTCGACGCCAGCACGTGACCGTGAGATAGAGGGTGCCGCCGTCGGTCCATTCACCGGTGTTGCGGTCCTGCCGTCGGGCATTGCTCGCCATCCGAAAGCTGAGGACCTCGTCGCCGGTGGGCGTGGAGCGCTTGACGGGATTGGTGATGACGGTGCCCACAACAGCGCACTGAGCTTCGTACATGGTGTCTTCCTCTCGATGGATGTCGCGTGATTGCGATCGAGATCGACACTGCTACGCCGGAGCCACCCGTGACGGACGTGTTCGCGAAATGTGGACAACCGCTGAGCCTGTGGATGAACGTCCAGGATCGGCTGGTCATGACGCCACTCGTGTCGGACCGGTGTGCTACTCGGCTGTCTCTACGTAGACATGCCCACCGAGAGCCGGCACCACCCGTCCGGCGGTGAGCGACGCCACCAGCGCTGCAGTCGAATCGGCGTCTGCGACGGCGACGGTGAGCACGGCTCGAGTGTCGTAGGCGGTATCGAGCACCAAGGCCCCGTGTCCGCGTAGCTCCGATTCGACCCGTCCCACCTCGGCATGGTCGAGTTCGAGGGTCAGCACGTCGCGTCGCTCTCGGGTGAGAAACCGAGCCCGGGCAAGTGCCTCGGTGACCGCACCGCCGTAGGCGCGGGCCAATCCGCCGGTACCGAGCTTGGTGCCACCGAAATATCTGCCGACCACCGCGACCACGTTGGTCAGCCCATGACCGCGCAACACCTCGAGCATCGGCGTTCCTGCCGTGCCGCTGGGTTCGCCGTCGTCGTTGGATCGCTCGATGCGGTGGGTCAAGTCTTCGTGGACGACAACGATGCCTGCAGCCGAGGATTCGACGATGAATGCCGAACAGTGATGTCCGGCAGTCGGATCCGCTTTCCGCGCCGCTGCGATGACCGCGCGAGCGTCGGCCTCGGTGCTCGCCCTGTCCACCACGGTGACGAACCGCGATCTCTTGACCTCGGTCTCGCACACAACCCGGCCGGCGATCGTTCGAAGCTCCATCACGCGGCAGCCCAGCTCATGCAACAACCCTGCTCATGCAGCAACCCTGATCATGCAGCAACGCTGTCCACGACATCGTCTGCGGCACGGACCAATTGGGCGTACATACCGTCTTCGGCGAGCAGCGCCTCGTGGCTTCCGACCTCGCGCACGATGCCGTGATCGAGTACCGCGATGGCGTCTGCTGCTCGCACGGTGGACAGGCGATGGGCGATCAGAATGGTGGTACGGCCGTGCATCAAACCGTCGAGCGCTGTCTGCACTGCACGTTCGGTGCGATTGTCCAGGGCGCTCGTCGCCTCGTCGAGCACCAGAATCGGCGGGTTGCGCAGGACAGTCCGGGCGATTGCGATGCGCTGCTTCTCACCACCGGAGAATCGGTAGCCGCGCTCGCCGACCATCGTGTCGTAACCGTCGTCGAGGCCGTCGATGAAGTCGTGGATCTGGGCCGTCCGAGCGGCAGCCACGATCTCGTCGTCGGTGGCGTCGGGTTTGGCGAACCGCAGGTTCTCCCTGATGGTGGCGTGGAACAGGTAGGTCTCCTGAGAGACGACGCCCACCAGGTCGGCAATGTTCTCCGACGCCAGGTGCCGCAAGTCGACACCGTCGATGGTCACCGAGCCGGCTGTCGGATCATGCAGGCGGGCAACGAGGTATCCCAGCGTGGTCTTGCCCGATCCGGTTGCGCCGACGAGCGCGAGCGTGCTCCCGGCCGGTACGTCGAGATCGATGTTGCACAACGTCGGGACAGTCGCGGCGGCATAGGTGAAGTCGACGCCGCGGAAAGCGACATCGCCGCGCACGCTCTCTCGCGAGAGTGTGACCGGGTGCTCGGGTTCGGCGACATCGATGGGCAGGTCGAGATACTCGAAGACTCTGCCGAACAACGCCAAGGATGCCTGTACTTCGACGCCGGTGTTGAGCAATTGCATGGTGGGCCGGAACAATTGGGTCTGCAATGCGGTGAACGCGACCAGGGTGCCGATCGTCAATGCGCTCCCCTGACCGATGGTGATGCCGGCGAACCAGTACACCAGAGCGGGCATCACGGCGAAGCTGATCTGAATTGTCGCCATCCGCCACTTGCCCGCCATCATCGCGGCCAGTTCGACACCGGCCACCTCGTGCGATCGGTCGGCGAATTTGTCGGTCAACGCCTGGGCGGAACCGGTGGTCTTGCCCAGAAGAATTCCACTGACGGACAGTGATTCCTCGATCTGGACGGACAGATCGCTGAGCAATTTCTGCCGCTTGGTCGAGATCCTGCGACGCTCGTCGCCGATACGTCGAGCGACTCGCACGAAGATCGGCAGGATGATCAGCGAGAACGTGGCGAGCTTCCAATCGAGCAGGAAGAGCGCGACCACGGTCGCAGCGACCGTCGTGGCGTTCTGCGCGATGGACGTCGCGGTGTTGGTGACGACGGATTGCATGCCGCCGATGTCGTTCGCGATACGCGATTGCACCTCACCGGTGCGCGTTCGCGCGAAGAATCCGAGGGACTGTCTCTGCAGGTGCGAATAGACCTGCACGCGCAGATCGTGCATGAGTTGCTGACCGACGCCGTTGGACATCCAGGTCTGCACCACGCCGAGAGTGTTGGTGGCGACTGCAACAGCGATCATGCCGACCGCGATGAGGCTGACGAGCGTGACGTCGCGGTCGGGAATTGCATGATCGAGGAGTTCGCGAAGAAGTAGAGGAGAGGCGAGCGCAATGATGGCGCTGGCCACGATGATCGCGCTGACGACAGCGATCTTGCGCCGGTAGGGCGTGAACAGAGCCAGGACTCGTCGGACGGGCGCTGGATCGGAAGCGAGTGGTACGCGTTCGGGACTGCTTTCCAAGTAGACCTCCGTGGTAGCTGAAGTAATATGCAGAGGTTACCTCACTATGAGGTTGCGAGCAAGCCTCGCTATGATCCGTCGTATGGACACCGGACACTCGCCCAACCTGAGCGATTCGTTCATGGCCGTTGCCCGAAGAATTCGGCGAAGCCACATGACTGCGCTGGAACCGTTCGGACTCAACCCGTCGCAGAGCAGGGCCATGCACGTCTTGGCCCGCGAACGAGAATCGGTCCGATTGCGTGATCTGGCCGAGCACCTCCGCATCGTCGCGCGATCGGCCACCGACATCGTCGACTCACTCGAAGCGGCAGAACTGGTGACGCGAGCGCCGGACCCGAGTGATCGACGCGCTGTTCTGGTCGAGCTGACCGACGCCGGCCGCGCCCTGCTCGACCGCGTCGACGAGGCACGACGTCAGGTGTCCGCGGACATGTTCGACGGCCTCGAGCCGGCCGAACGCACCGAACTCGACCGTCTTCTGCACAAGATCGCCGACAGCGACTGACGAGAAGCTACTGCCTGCCGTCCCGATCACGACGGGCCAGCTCGGCGAACATCGCGTTGTGCGCGGCCAAGTCCGCGTCGTGGTCACGCTCGGCGGCTCTGTCGCCGCGCCTGGCGTCGCGATCGTCGCTGCGGGACCACTGGACCAGCAGTGCGAGCATGACCAGCACGAGAGGCACCTCGCCGGTTGCCCACGCGATGCCGCCACCGAGCTTCTGGTCCCCCAGTAGGTCGGAGTTCCAGTCGAGGCCGAGCGTGCGGTAGAACCAGGCACCCATGACGGTGTTCATGCTCATCAGCGCCACACCGAAGAACGCATGGAACGGCAGTGAGCCGAACACCACGGCGAGTTTGGTCACCGGAGCAATCTTGCGCGGAGACGGATCGACGCCGATGACCGTCCAGTAGAACAGGTATCCGCTGAGCACGAAGTGCAGGTTCATCAACAGATGAGCTCCGTGACTGTCCAGTACGGCCCCGAAGATTCCGCCGAGATAGAGCACGTAGAAGCCGCCCACGAAGATCAGCGCCGCGACGAGCGGGTGGGTGACGAACTGCGACAGTCGACTGTGCAGGCCCATCAGCAACCACTCGCGCATCCCCGGGACGCCGTCCTTGCCCGCTGCGGGCAGGACACGCAACGCCAATGTCAGTGCACCGCCGAGCGCGAGCAGAACCGGCGCGAGCATCGACAGCATCATGTGTCCGGTCATGTGCACGCTGAACACTGCCGTGGAATACCGTCCGATGCCCGACGACGTACTGATCAGCAGTGTGAGGCAGCCCAGGACCCAGGCGACGGTGCGACCGACGGGCCACGCGTCGCCGCGCAGTCGCAGCCTACGGACCCCGATCAGGTACACCACGGCCATCACGATCGCGGCGGTGCCGAAGATCAGGTCGAAGCGCCAATCGAAAGCCATACGGGCGAACGTCGGCGGGCCGCTGAGGTCGTATCCGAGCGCGGCCTCGGTCGGCGTCAGGTTGGGGTCGATCTCGGCGGGCGGAGGTGTTCGCCCGAGGCCGACGGCCAGACCGACCGTCGCGGCGAGAACGAGCACCTCGGCCCCGGCGAACCGGAGCAGCGGTCCACGGGCGGTGGGATCGGCGATCAGTGCGGGCAGAGCGCGACGCCGCTGCATCCAGCCGAATCCGCCGAGCACGATCAACGCGAGAATCTTGCCCACGATCAGCAGGCCGTACGTCGTGGTGAACAGGTCGGCGAGGGACACCCGAACCAGGGCGTTGATGACTCCACTGATGCCCATGACGACGAAGCAGACGCCGGCGATCGTGGAGAACCGCCGAGCAGCGACGTCGGTGTGCGCGCCGCGTCTGCGAACATGTGCAAGCAGTGCGAACAGCCCGCCCGCCCACAACGACGCGGCACCGAGGTGCAGGATCAGCGAGTTGGTCGCGATGTCGTGCGATCCGCCCGCCGAGGAATGACCACTGAGCGCAATGGGCAGCAGGGTGGCCAGCGAGAATCCGAGCAGCGCAGGCGTCCAGGACCACCGCAGTACCGTCCGCGAGGCAATGGCGACCACGACGGCCATGATGGCCGTCCACCGCCATGCACTGGCGATCTCCACCTGATCCAGCGCGATCCACAGATTCGCCGGCTTCACGGCCTCGGCGAACGGCTGGCCGGAGGTGTCGGACAGCGTCAACGGCACGAGGAGAAGCGCACATACGGCCCAGACGATGGATGCGACCGAGCCGGTGCGAACCGCCCGGTAGCCGTCCACGTCGAGCACGCCGTTCTTCTGCGGCGGAACCAGGAACGCCGCCAGCAGGAACGAGCCGACCGCGATGACCGCTGCGATCTCACCGATCGCACGCAGGGCGGGCAGTCCGTAGGTGGTGGCCGGGCCGGGATCAGGGATACCGAGCAGGACCAACGCGTCCGACGCGGACAGCATGACGATCAGGGCAGCGACGACACCGGCGATGACGCCGGCAGTGACGAACACCGACGTCGTTGTCGAGCGGGGATCTGCACTGCCCGCACCCTCGTCCGACCGCACATCGCCGGTGGAGTCCCCGGCGTGCGACGGGTCGGTCTTGTCGAGATCCGGTGTGGCCATACCACCAGAGTAAGAGGTGTTCGGCAGTACTCGAAACGAGAGTCCTACACAGCGTCGTACTTTGCCCCGTCCTCGGCGTCCAGCGAGTCGTGGTGGATGCGTCCGTGCTGCTGCCGGAGAGGCGTGCCGCTCCCGCCCCATCTCTGGGCGATGATCTCCGCCGCAATGGACACCGCGGTCTCCTGCGGCGTGCGTGCACCCAGGTCGAGTCCGATCGGGCTCGACAATCGCGCGAGTTCGGTCTCGGTCACTCCTGCCGCCCGTAACCGGGCGATGCGGTCGTCATGGGTTCGCCGCGACCCCATCGCTCCGACGAACGCCAGGGCCGGAATCCGCAACGCCACTTCGAGCAGTGGCACATCGAACTTCGGGTCGTGAGTCAACACACAGACCACGGTCCTCTCGTCCAACTCCCCCGCCGCCCACTGTTGGTTCAGGTAGTCGTGCGGCCACGCGACCACCACCTGCTCGGCAGCGGGAAAGCGCTGCGGGGTCGCAAACACGGATCGGGCGTCGCAGACGGTGACGCGGTAGCCCAGAAAGGCACCCTGCTGCGCAACCGCCGCAGCGAAGTCGATGGCACCGAACACGAGCATTCTCGGCGACGGCGCATGACTGGACACGAACACCTGCATTCCCCGACCGCGGCGCTGGCCGTCGGTTCCGTACGTCAGAACAGTCGAACGTCCCGCTGCAAGTAGCCCTTTCGCGTCGTCGGCAATGGCGGCGTCCGCCCGCGAGCTGCCGAGGGAACCGCGAATACCCGACTCCGTCAGAACTGCTCTCCGACCGACCCGTGTTGCGTCGGCATGAGCGATCACGGTGGCCACTGCAACCGGGACGTTACGGCGCACGTTCGCCACGACGTCACCGAACTCGGGAAAGGTGTGCTTCGACACCGCCTGCACGAACACATCCAGCGTTCCCCCACACGTGAGCCCGACTGCGAATGCGTCGTCGTCCGACACCCCGTATCGAGTGAGTATCGGGGTACCGGACTGCATCACGTCGTGCGCCGACTCGTACACGGCACCCTCGACGCAGCCGCCGGACACCGAACCGGCGACCGCACCGTCCTGGCCGACCATCATCGACGCACCCACAGGACGCGGCGCGGAGTCGAATGTCTGCACAACCGTTGCCACCGCGGCCGCGTCGCCGGTCTGCCAGGCGTGCAGCAGCTCGTCCAGAATGTCGTGCATCGAACCTCCTTCGGGTGCCGGCCGGAACGTCTACGACATCACAGGCTTCCCCCTGCACTGCTCCCTCAACCCATGCCGGTGTGATCGCCGTAGGCGGAAAGGTACACTCGTCAACCGTGCTCGAGCGGGCCTGTCCGCGCGTGCCAGCCTCCGTAGCTCAGGGGATAGAGCAAGGGCCTTCTAATCCCTTGGTCGCAGGTTCGAATCCTGCCGGGGGCACCCTCTGACCAGCGCGAACGCTGGCCGACTCGCGTTACTGTGGTTGACTTCGCGTAACGAAGGGTTACACGTGCATCAGCTCACTCTCGGAGTCCTCTCACGTTCGCGCAAGCCCGATGAGCGTCGACTACCGATTCATCCTCTTCATTTCGATCGCATCGACGCCGACATTCGAAGCCGAATGTTCCTCGAATCCGGCTACGGCGAACCGTTCGGAATCTCCGACGAGCACCTGGCCACGCAGGTCGCGGGTATCGGCACCCGCGCCGAACTCATTGCTCGGTGCGACGTGATTCTGCTGCCGAAGCCTCAGGCCGAAGATCTCGAGTCTCTTCGACCCGGCCAGACGCTCTGGGGTTGGCCGCACTGTGTGCAGGACGAAAGGCTCACCCAGATCGCCGTCGATCGCAAGCTCACGCTGATCGCCTTCGAGGCCATGAACCACTGGACGCAGGACGGCTGGTTCAATCTTCATGTGTTCCACAAGAACAACGAATTGGCCGGGTACTGCTCGGTGCTGCACGCATTGCAGCTGATCGGTTCCACCGGGGACTACGGCCGCAGGTTGCGGGCCGCTGTCATCGGTTTCGGAGCCACGGCGCGCGGCGCGGTCACCGCGCTCAGTGCACACGGGATCCACGACGTCGATGTCCTCACTCAGCGTGGGGTCACGGCGGTGGGTTCGCCGATCCACTCGGCCAACATCGTCAATTTCGATCTCGACGACGCCGATCCCCGCCAGAGCCGAGCTCTGACTCCCGACGGTCGAATCCCACTCTCGCAGTTTCTGTCCGACCACGATGTGATCGTCAATTGCGTACTGCAGGATACGAACTCACCACTGACGTTCTTGGCGAACGAGGACCTGCCCACATTGACTCCGGGCACCCTGGTCGTGGACGTCTCGTGTGACGAGGGAATGGGATTCGAATGGGCTCGGCCCACGTCGTTCGCCGACCCGATGTTCACCGTCGGTGACAATGTGCACTACTACGCCGTCGACCACAGTCCGTCCTATCTGTGGAATTCGGCGACGTGGGAGATCAGCGAATCGTTGCTGCCCTACCTTCGCGTGGTTCTCGACGGGCCCGCGGCGTGGAGTGAGGACGCCACCATCGAGCGTTCCATCGAAATCAGGGAGGGCGTCATCGTGAACCCCAATATCCTTGCCTTCCAACATCGCAGTGCGGAGTACCCGCACACTGCAGCATGAGCGTCACGTGGGTCGAGGACGGCATCGAACGATCCGCGCGATGGCAGTCGGAGAACGGTGCGCCGCCACCGCGGGTGGTGCGGATCGTCGACGACGCGACGACGGCGGACGTGGCCTACAAGCTGGCGACGATCGGCGAGTCTCTGCTGTGGCGTGGCGATTACAACAACGCTCGCCAGCTCCTGTCGGCCATGACGCGGCGGGTACCACCGGCCACACAGCCCGAGAACGCGTCGCCCGCCGAGCGGTTCCACCTGCATCGTCAGTACCAGGCGCGGCGCGCACGGGTATTGGGAATGCTTCTGGTGCAACTCGATTCGGATCTACGGCTCGATCTCGGCCGAGCGCCGGAGGTGCGATCGGCCGTAGCGGAAGCACTGGGTCCCGATGCCTCGGCCTGCGTCCTGTCACTACGGGAACTGCTCGGGATCATCGGCGCACACGAGTGGCGCCGCAAGGGAGTGTTCGTGCCGGCGCTGGACGCGTCCGTTCATCCCCACTACGGAGTGTTCTCGCCTGTCCGCGGTGAGTACATCCAGCTCGTCGCCGACGCACCGCTACCTGCCACGGACCGGGCTTTCGACATCGGGACGGGCTCGGGTGTGCTGGCTGCGGTACTCGCGCGCCGGGGCGTACCTGCAGTGGTGGCGACCGACAAGGACCCCCGATCGGTCGCGTGCGCCCGCGCCAATCTCGACGCACTCGGGTACAGCGATCGGGTCGAGGTGGTGCAGACCGACATCTTCCCGAGCGGCCGCGCGGGATTGATCGTCTGCAACCCGCCGTGGATACCCACCAAGCCGACGTCGGGGATCGAGCATGCCGTCTACGATCCCGGTTCTCGCATGCTCAAATCGTTCCTCAGCCGCCTCGGCGGGCATCTGACGCCCGACGGCGAGGCCTGGTTGGTGTTGTCCGACCTCGCCGAGTTGCTCGGATTGGTCACGCGCACAGACCTTCTCGCGTCGATCGACAAGGCCGGCCTGACCGTCGTCGACCGGATGGACACCGTGCCATCGCATTCTCGAGCGACCGACGCCTCCGATGTTCTGCACGAAGCTCGGTCGCGCGAGACCACGTCACTGTGGAGACTGCGCCGCCGCTAGCCATCCACGCCCGACACGAGAAAGCCGCCCGAGCAATGCTCGGGCGGCTTCGTCGATCGTGCGGTGAGTCAGTGCCGGTCGCGGGTCTCGAACTCCCCGTTGATCACGGTGCCCAGCGGCGCATCACGCTCGGCCTTCTTCGCGGCCTCACGCATTTCGATTCCATCGGTGATCAGATCACCGATCTCGCGAGTGACGTCACGGACCGCTCCGGCGATGATCACCACGATTCTGCCGACGTGTGTCGCCGCAGACTCGGTGAAATCCTGCACGGTGTCCTTGTTGCGCTCGAACCTTCCCACCACCAGGACCGCCCCCTTCGAAGTCGTCACGCTGCGTCGGTCTTCTTACGCTCGACGATAACACTGGCCGGGGCAGCCGATCCGGTGAGCGAGTTGGGCAGAGCGAGCTTGAAGATCTTGCCCCACACGGTGCCGATCTGGTGGAAGAAGCCGCCGGTGTTGTACGGCAGGTCGTACTTCTGGCACAGAGCCTTGACCTCGGGTGCGATCTGCGGGTAGCGGTGCGCGGGAAGATCCGGGAAGAGGTGGTGCTCGATCTGGTGCGAGAGGTTGCCGGACATGATGTGGAACAGCGGCGAACCCTCGATGTTGGCCGATCCGAGCATCTGACGGACGTACCATTCGCCCCGGCTCTCGTCGGCGGTCTCTTCCTGACTGAAGGTCTGCACCCCCGTCGGGAAGTGGCCGCAGAAGATTATCGAGTACGTCCACACGTTGCGGATCAGGTTCGCAGCAACGTTGCCGACCACGGTCGAGGCGAAGAACGGCCCGGTCAGAGCGGGAAAGATGACGTAATCCTTGAGAGCCTGCTTGCCCGCCTTGCGCCACATTCCCTGCAGCAACGGCTTGACGTCGTGCCACTTCCTCTTGCCGGCGACGATGTTCTCGGTCTCGAGGTCGTGCAGCATGACGCCCCACTCGAAGAACGTCATGAGCAGGAATGCGTAGACGGGGTTGCCCAGGTAGTACGGGTTCCACTTCTGGTCCTGATCCATGCGCAGGATTCCGTACCCGATGTCGCGGTCCATGCCGACGATGTTGGTGAACGTGTGGTGCATGTAGTTGTGCGAGTGCTTCCACTGGTCTGCCGGGCAGACGGTGTCCCACTCGAACACCTCGGAGTTCAGACCCGGCTCACGCATCCAGTCGTACTGGCCGTGCATGACGTTGTGGCCGATCTCCATGTTGTCGAGGATCTTCGCGACGCCGAGTGCGCCGACACCGGCGAGCCATGCCGGCGGGACGAAAGGCAGGTACATCAGTGCGCGTCCGGTGATCTCGAGCCCGCGCTGCGCCTTGATGATCTTGTAGATGTATTCGCGGTCCTCGTCGCCCAGTTTGGCGACGGTGCGGGCCCGCAGGTCGTCGAGTTCGCGGCCGAGCTCTTCGACCTGTTCGTACGTCAGTACGGTCGGCTCGTCGGGCAGCGTTTCGTTGCGTCGGAAGGGAATGACGGCGGTGGGCAGGATCGAGAAAATCGTTCCGAGCATCTGCTGATCTCCAATTCGATCGGGTGGTGGGCGGGAGCTCCGGGACTAGATGTCGATGTCGACGTCGCCGACGGCAACGGACACACAGAGCTGGATCTTCTTGTCGGATTCGGTGTCGGTCTCACCGGTCTTGATGTTCTTGGTGCAGCCGGACTTCTTCACCGAGGTGCAGGTGAAGCAGATGCCCATTCGGCACCCGTTGGCCGGCGACAGACCGGCTCCCTCGGCTTGTTCGAGCAACGTTGCACCGTCGTTCTCGGCGGCGACGTCACTTCCGGAGAACGTGGTGGTTCCCGTGACGTCGTCGCTCACGGTGGCGAAGGACGGTGTGAATTCCTCGAGGTGCAGTCGGTCGCCGAGCCCTGCGTCGTCGAAGAACGACGTCACGCCCTTCATCAGCCCGGGTGGACCGCACAGGAAGGTGTCCGCGTCTGCGAACCACGGCGCCACGGCGTCGAGATGCTCTTTGCCGAAGAACCCGTGCAGGTCCCCGCCGGTCGTCTGCTCGGTGTATGCGAAGACGAGGTTCACATTGTCGTGCTCGGCGGCGATCTTCTCGAGCTCCTGCTTGTACGCGACGTCGTTCTCGGTGTACGCGTAGTGCAGGAAGGTCAGGTCGCTGCTGTACCCCTCGTCCAGCAGCGACCTGAGCATGGACAGCACGGGCGTGATGCCGCTGCCGCCGCTGATCAGCAGCGTGCGCGCCGGGCGTGGCTGGGGAAGCTTGAACGTGCCGTCCGCCTGCGACAGGCTGACGACGAGGCCGACGTGTGCGTTCTTGTGCAGATACTGCGAGACCAGCCCCTCGGGGTGCGCCTTGATCGTCAGCTCGATTCGGCCGTCCTTGCGGTACTGCGAACAGGCCGGCGAGTAGCAGCGAGTCTGACGTACGCCGTCGATGACCACCCCGACCTGAACGAACTGGCCGGCCTGAAAGCCTTTCCACTGTCGGGTGGGGCGGATGGTCAGCGTCAGCGAATCTTCGGTGGACCGGTGTATCTCGGTCACTTCACCGCGCAGATCACGAACGGTCGTCATGGGGTCGACCAGCTCCAGGTACCGATCGAGCGCGTGGGGCGTGGCCATGGCCTCGAACAGGGAAAGAAGCGAGAACTTGCGCGAACCCGTGGGTCGCGTCGGACGTTCTTGAAGCGTCATTCCATCCTCCCTAACCGGATCGAACCCTACGACCCATTCAGTGAACGATTGTGCACTAACATGA
The DNA here is from genome assembly GCF_001894785.1 of Rhodococcoides fascians NBRC 12155 = LMG 3623. Taxonomy (GTDB): domain Bacteria; phylum Actinomycetota; class Actinomycetes; order Mycobacteriales; family Mycobacteriaceae; genus Rhodococcoides; species Rhodococcoides fascians. Next base: position 155,394 of record NZ_BCWW01000010.1, on the reverse strand, counting down.
GTGTGACAGAGCGACACCGGTACCTGTCAACGTTTATGTGACCGCCATTACAGACCTCATGTGAAGTTCACGGGGACCGCGGAAGCAACCGGAGGGGAGATCACAGAGTGCCCGCCCATAAACTGGACGCCGTGACAGAACCGGGTACCCGCGCGGAGCGCAAGGAGCGCACGCGGCAGGCCTTGATCGACGGCACACTCGATCTGCTTCGCGAACGGTCGTTCGCGAGCGTGAGCCTGCGTGAGGTCGCGCGGTCCGCCGGCATCGTCCCCACCGCGTTCTATCGACACTTCGCGTCCATGGAAGACCTCGGGGTCGCGTTGGTCGAGGACAGCATGCGCATGCTGCGCCAGATGCTGCGCGACGCCAGACGCAACCCGAGTACCAAGACGGCCACCGAATCCTTCGGCATCCTGGTTCGTCAGGTCCGCAGCCACGAGGATCAGTTCCGCTTCCTCAGTCGCGAGCGCTACGGCGGAGTCACCGAGGTACGTCGCGCGTTCGCCACCGAGCTCCGGCTGTTCGTCAGCGAGCTGACCATCGACCTCTCTCGCATGCCCGGTCTCGAACGATGGGACGTCTCCGATCTCGAGATGACGGCCGACCTCCTGGTCTCGACGATGCTGACGGCGGTGGTCGGTCTGTTGGAGATCGACCGGCCGGGTAGTCAGAACGAGAAAGACCTCATCGAACGCACCGAGAAGCAGATCCGGATGATCATGCTGGGGATGAGCAAATGGGAACCGCGACGGGCCTGACCGTCGGGCACGAGCGCGAGCCGCGAAGGAGCATCATGACCACCGAGGTACACATCGGCGAGTACACGTTCGAGCTGGCGCAGGCAGGCCCTGTCAACGGCGTACCCGTCGTTGCGCTGCACGGCTTTCCACAGACCAACGCGTCGTGGTCGCGGGTGACCCCCGAATTGACGGCCGCGGGCTGCCGCGTCCTGGCCCCCAACCAGCGGGGCTACTCCCCCGGTGCCCGCCCGATCGGCGTCGAGCACTACCGCATCGAGCGTCTCACCGAGGACGTCCTCGGTCTGCTCGACGCCTTCGACCTGAACTCGGCGCACCTGGTGGGGCACGACTGGGGCGCTGTGGTTGCCTGGCATGTCGCTGCCGAACATCCCGACCGCGTCCGAAGCCTCACTGCCGCATCCGTTCCGCATTCCGCGGCGTTCAACTGGGCCATTCGCGAGGACCCGGACCAGCAACAGCGGTCGCAGTACTTCGGATTGCTTCGCGAACCCGAGAAGGCCGAACGAGTACTGACCGAGAACGACGCGCAACGGCTCCGCGCGATGTTCGGAGCCGAGAGCCTCGACGACGAATACGTTCGCCATCTGACGGTGCCGGGAGCACTGACGGCTGCGTCGAGTTGGTATGCCGCGATGACGAGGGAGTTCGCGAACCTACCTGCGGTGACGGTGCCGACCACCTACGTGTGGAGCAACGGCGACACCGCCATCGGTCGAGCCGGCGCGGAGCGCTGTGGCGAGTTCGTCGATGCGCCGTACCGATTCGTCGAACTCGACGGCATCTCCCATTGGATCCCCGAGGAAGCCCCCGACAGACTCGCAGCCGAGATCTTGGATCGTATCGGGTCGGCCTAAACCTGTTCCGGGGCGCGAACTTTGAGCAGTGCCAGCAGCCCGGCGGCGAGAACGATGATCAGCCCGGCGATACCCGCGCGGTCGGCGTCGAACATCCACACGAACAGCCCGAACAGCGAGGGCGCGAGGAACGACGCGGCCCGACCCGTCGTCGCGAACAGTCCGAAGAACTGACCCTCGCGCCCGGGCGGTGCCAGTCGGGCCAGGAAGGTACGCGCAGACGATTGCGCGGGCCCCACGAACAGGCACAGGATCAGCCCGAAGATCCAGAACATCGTCGGTCCCGACACGAACAGCAGAATAGTTCCGGCCGCGATCATGGACGTGAGCGAGAAGACGATGACCTTCTTGGGTCCGATTCTGTCGTCGAACCGCCCGGCGACGATGGCACCGAGGCCCGCGATGACATTGGCGGCGACGCCGAACAGAAGTACGTCCGCCGCGCCGATGCCGTAGACGCTGACGGCGAGAACGGCTCCGAAAGTGAACACGCCCGCCAGCCCGTCCCGGAACAGTGCGCTGGCGATCAAGTAGTAGACGGCACGCCGGTCTGCGCTCCACAACTCGCGCGCATCGCGAAAGAGAACGCGATAGGACTCCGCGAAGCCGGCCTGTGCCGCCTCGGGATCGGCGATGGCCCTGGGTACTTCGGGAACTGCGAACATCACCGGGATGGCCGAGACCGCGAACCAGACGGCCGCCAGCACGGCGACGAGCCTGATGTTGAGCCCTCCGTCGGTGCTCAGCCCCAGCAGGCCCCGAGTGTCGCCGTCCCCGACGATGAAACCGAGGTAGCACAGAAGCAGTAGGACGATTCCACCGAAATAGCCCATCGCCCAACCGAATCCGGACACGCGTCCGATATTGGCCGGGGTGGAGACCTGCCGCAGCATCGAGTTGTACGGAATACTGGCCAGCTCGAACATGATGGATCCGAGACCGAGCAGCAGCAGCCCGAGCCACAGATAGTGGTAGTCGTCCTGTACGAAGAACAAGCCGGCCATGGCCACGACCGTCAACGCGGTCAACAGCCCCAGCAGCCATTTTCTCTTGCCGCGGGCGTCGAAGTACTGTCCACACACCGGCGCGAGCAGTGCGATGACGACGCTGGACGCGGCGATCGACCAGCTGAACCACGTGGTCGCCGAGATGGATCCGGGTAGGTCGTCACCTACGGCATCGGTGAGATACACCGAGAACACGAACGTGAGAATGACGGCATTGAACGCGGCCGATCCCCAGTCCCAGAACCCCCAGGCGGTGACCTGCTTGCGCGTGGTTGCGACTCCGACGACAGCGGCCTCCGGCTGGGTTCCCATGGTTGCCAACACTAGCCCGCGACGGGCCCACGTTAGGGTGCACCTAGTTGCATAGTCACCTCGTTGCATATATACTCTCGGATGTGGCTTTGGAACACGCGATTCTGGTCTCCCTCGCCGAGCTGAGCGGCTCGGGGTACGAGCTCGCCCGACGGTTCGACAAGTCCATCGGCTTCTTCTGGAGTGCAACTCACCAGCAGATCTACCGCACTCTGACGCGGATGGATGGAGCGGGCTGGATCACCGGCGAGGCAGTCGCGCAGGACGGCCGACCCGACAAGAAGGTCTATTCGGTCAGCGCTGCGGGCCGAGCCGAACTCGATCGGTGGATTGCTGCGCCGACCGATCCCTCGCAGCTTCGCGAAGAACTCGCAGTCAAGATTCGCGGAGCGGCCAACGGTGACATCGAAGCGTTGAAAGTCGAAGTCGCCCGCCACCGCGACGTACATGCCACCCGTCTCGACGTGTATCGACTGATCGAGAAGCAGGACTTTCCGACCCCCGCTGCCCTGACCGGTACCGCGCTGCATCAATACCTGGTGCTCCGCGGCGGGATTCGTGTCGAAGAAGGATTCACCGAATGGTGCACCGAGGTATTGGAGAAGCTGTGAAGACCGAGCAGACCACTGGTCCGTACCCGATTCTGTTGTCGCCGTTGGACGTCGGCGCAACCACGCTGAAGAACCGCGTGATCATGGGATCGATTCACACCGGCCTCGAAGATCGCGCCCGCGACACCGGCCGCCTGGCGGCCTACTTCGCCGAGCGGGCCCGCGGCGGAGTCGCACTCATCATCACCGGGGGTTACGCCCCCAATCGCACCGGGTGGCTGTTGCCGTTCGGGGCCAAGCTGACCAACCGCATCGAGGCCCGTCGGCACCGCCGGATCACCACTGCCGTGCACCGCGAAGGCGGCAAGATCGCGCTCCAGATCCTCCATGCCGGACGCTATTCCTACCAGCCGCTGAGTGTGTCGGCATCGTCGATCAAGGCTCCCATCAATCCTTTTCGGCCCAGGCGATTGACCTCGAGGGGTGTTCGCTGGCAGATCAGAAACTTCGTGCGGTGCGCCCGACTCGCACAGAGCGCCGGCTACGACGGCGTCGAAATCATGGGCGGCGAAGGCTACTTCATCAACCAGTTCCTCTCCGAGCGCACCAACAAGCGACGCGACGAATGGGGTGGTTCCGCGGAGAACCGTCGCCGAATGGCAGTCGAGATCGTGCGGCAGATCCGTGCCGCCGTAGGATCCGACTTTCTCATCGTGTTCCGGCTGTCGATGGCCGACCTCGTCGAGGAGGGCCAGAGCTGGAACGACATCGTCGCGCTCGCCGAGGACGTCGAGGCCGCAGGCGCGAACATCATCAACACCGACATCGGCTGGCACGAATCGCGGGTGCCGACCATCGTCACCTCCGTCCCCAGGGCGGCGTTCGCCGACATCACCGGCAAGCTCGAAAAATACGTGAGCATCCCCGTCGCCGCGTCCAACCGCATCAACATGCCCGAGATCGCCGAGAACATCCTCGCCCGCGGCGACGCGCAGCTGATCGCCATGGCCAGGCCGATGCTCGCCGATCCGTTCTGGGTCGAGAAAGCTGCCACCGATTCCGCGGATCGAATCAATACCTGCATCGCCTGCAACCAGGCCTGCCTCGACCACGCCTTCGTACACAAGAAGGTCTCGTGCCTGGTCAATCCCCGTGCGGGCCGTGAAATCGACCTGCAGTTGTTGCCGACGAAGAAGACCAAGAAGGTGGCAGTCGTCGGGGCCGGGCCCGCCGGACTGTCTGCGGCGCTCACCCTTGCGCAACGCGGACACGCCGTCAGCCTGTTCGAGGCCAGGAGCGAGATCGGCGGCCAATTCGGTATCGCCCGTCTGATTCCCGGCAAGGAAGAGTTCGCCGAGACCATTCGCTACTTCTCCACCGCTCTGCGCGACGCGGATGTTGCGGTACACCTCGATACTCGGGTCATCGCCGCAGAACTCGCCGCGGGCGAATTCGACGAGGTGGTCCTGGCCACCGGTGTCACTCCCCGGATGCCGCAGATCCCAGGTATCGATCACCCGTCCGTGCTCTCGTACGCGGAACTGGTACGCGACGGTAGGGCCGTCGGCGATCGGGTCGCGGTCATCGGTGCCGGCGGTATCGGCATCGACATCTCCGAGTTCCTCACCACCGACGCCTCCCCCACGCTGGACCTGAAGGAATGGAAGCAGGAGTGGGGAGTCACCGAGCCCGAGGCCGCGCCGGGCGCGTTGACCACCCCGGTGCCGGCCGCATCTCCTCGGGAGGTCTACCTTCTGCAACGCAAGCCGGGACGTATCGGGGCCGGTCTCGCGAAGACCACCGGGTGGGTCCACCGCGCAGCATTGAAAGCCAAAGGCGTGCATCAGCTTTCGGGGGTGAACTACGAGAAGATCGACGATGCGGGCCTGCACATCTCGTTCGGCGAAAAGCACGAACGCCCACGCTTGCTCGAGGTCGACACCATCGTGATCTGCGCGGGCCAGGAGTCGGTCCGGGATCTGGTCGACGAGCTGAAGGCAGCGGGTACCACCACGCACATCATCGGCGGTGCGGACGTGGCGGCAGAGTTGGACGCCAAACGGGCGATAGAGCAGGGCACCCGGCTCGCGGCCACGATCTGATCTGTCCGCTAGCCTGTCTCACCGTGAGCCTGCCCAAGCCCAGCCCCGATGCCCGCGCCGTCGTCACCGGAGCCTCCTCCGGTATCGGTGAAGCCCTGGCCACCGAACTCGCCACCCGTGGTCACTCGCTGATCGTCGTGGCCCGACGCGGCGAACTGCTCGAGGCGCTGGCCGCGAAGCTCACCGCCGAGCACGGCGTCACCGTCGAGGTGCGGGCGTCGGATCTGTCCAACCGCGAGCAGCGCCAGGAGCTGGTCACCGAGCTCTCCGAGCGTGAGATCTCGATCCTGTGCAACAACGCAGGCATCGCGACGTTCGGACCGGTGGCCGGGCTCGATCCCGCGTACGAGCGTGATCAGGTGGAGCTCAACGCCGTTGCCGTACACGACCTCACGTTGGCGGTCATGCCCGGCATGATCGGTCGCGGAGCAGGCGGCATCCTCATCACCGGTTCTGCGGCGGGCAACATGGCCATCCCCAACAACGCGACCTACGCCGCGACGAAGGCCTTCGTCAACACGTTCTCGGAGTCGCTGCGCGGTGAGCTCGCGGGCACCGGCGTCAACGTCACCCTGCTCGCTCCAGGCCCGGTCCGCACCGAGACACCCGACCCGGCCGATGCGTCGATCGTCGACAAGATGGTCCCGGACTTCCTGTGGATCGACAGCGCCTACACCGCGAAGCTGTCACTGGACGGCCTGGCGAAGAACAAGATGCGCGTTGTGCCGGGTCTGCTGAGCAAGGGCATGTCGGTCGCCGGGCAGTACAGCCCGCGCAGCATTTCGGCACCGATCATCGGCAGCTTCTACAAGAAGCTGGGCAACTAGTACCCGAATCCTGGTCGTTCTGCGGGCTCCACTCCCGACTGAGCAGGCTCAGCGCCGCCGACGTCGACCGGTTCCGAAGATGCTGCGCGAGATCTCGCGGCCGGCCGCTGACGCAGCCGATCGTAGGAAACTCTTGACCGCTGGGTTGCCCATGATGCGTTCCGCGGCGGACGGCCCGTCGGGCTCGTTCGGAGGTAGGTCCGGCAGGTCCGCAGGCAGGGGCGGGATGTCGAACTTCTCGGCCGGGGCGGGCACATCCGCCACCCGCGCGTTCATCCGCTCGTAGGCGGACTCGCGGTCGATGGTCTCCCGGTACTTCGCAGACAGAGTGCTCGACGAGGCGGCCGCCGCGATGGCGTCGTTGCCGATGGTGTCCATCAGTGAGCGAGGCGGGCGAATCTTCGTCCACGCCACAGGTGTCGGCGCACCTTTCTCCGAGAGCACCGTCACGATCGCTTCGCCGGTCCCCAGCGACGTCAGCGCCTTTTCGAGGTCGTACGCGTCGGTCTTGGGGTACGTGCGCACCGTCTTGTTCAACGCCTTCTGGTCGTCGGGGGTGAAGGCGCGCAGGGCATGCTGAATACGTGCACCCAGCTGTGAGAGCACGTCGTTGGGAACATCGGTGGGCAGCTGCGTGCAGAAGAAGACGCCGACGCCCTTCGAGCGAATGAGCTTGACGGTCTGTTCCACCTGCTGCAGAAAAGCCTTGGATGCATCGGCGAACAGCAGGTGTGCCTCGTCGAAGATGAAGACCAGTTTGGGCTTGTCGACATCACCGACTTCGGGAAGCGTCTGGAACAGGTCCGCGAGCACCCACATCAGGAAGGTGGAGAACATCACCGGGCGGGACGCCTGCGCCCCGAGCTCGAACAGTGTGATGACCCCTCTGCCGTCCGGTCCGACGCGCAGCAAGTCCTCGGTCTCGAGTTCCGGCTCACCGAAGAAGGTGTCGCCGCCGTCTGCTTCGAGGTTGACCAGTGCGCGCAGAATCACCCCTGCGGTCGCCGACGAGACCCCGCCGATGCCTTTGAGATCTGGCTTCCCCTCGTCACTCGTCAGGTGCATGATCACCGACCGCAGGTCCTTGAGATCGAGCAGGGCGAGCCCCTGGGAGTCGGCCCAGTGAAAGATCAAGCCGAGGGTGGATTCCTGAGTATTGTTCAGCCCCAACACTTTACTGAGCAGAATCGGCCCGAAGGCAGTGATGGTGGCACGGACCGGTACCCCGATCCCCTCGGTGCCGAGGGAGAGAAACTCCACCGGATGTCCGGCCGGAGCCCAGTCCGGAATCCCGGTATCGGTTGCTCGGCTGCGGATCTTCTCGTTGTCCTCGCCCGGCTTCGACAGGCCCGACAGGTCGCCTTTGACGTCGGCCATGACGACGGGAACGCCTGCTGCAGAAAGCTGTTCGGCAATACCCTGCAGCGTCTTCGTCTTACCGGTTCCGGTGGCTCCGGCCACGAGACCGTGTCTGTTCAAGGTCGCCAACGGGATTCGAATGCGGGCAGAAGGCTCGGTGACGCCGTCGAGTACTACGGTTCCCAGCTCCAAAGCGGCACCCGCAGAGGTGTATCCGGAAGCGATCTCCGCGGCCTTACCGGTCGCCGGCGATACCTGCCCTCGTTCCGCCGCGAGAGCCTCGGCTTCGGCCGCGTCGGCTGCAGCCATGGATTCGGCAGCCACCCGCGCGGCTTCCACTGCGGCAGCCTTGGCAGCCTTCGCCTTCTCTGCCGGGCTGAGCGATGGCGTCGGCTGCGTCGGGTCGACTGTCATGTCCGCGTCCTCCATGAACTGTGCTGATGCTGAATTGGCTCGATCGCCACCGCAAACCCTAGTGGCATCACAGCTCGCACTAGGGTGGAGCGTGTGCAGGACAAACTCGTGTGGATCGACTGTGAAATGACCGGCTTGGACCTGAGCAAGGACAAGCTGATCGAAATCGCGGCGTTGGTGACCGACAGTGAGCTCAACATCCTCGGAGAGGGTGTCGACATCGTCATCCACGCCGACGACGATGCGTTGGCGAACATGCCGGCCGTCGTCACCGACATGCATGCCAAGTCGGGCTTGACCGACGAGGTGCGCGCGTCGACGGTGAGCCTGGAGGAAGCCGAGCAGCGCGTGCTCGCGTACATCAAGGAGCACGTCCCGGTGGCCGGAACGGTTCCGCTCGCGGGAAACTCGATCGGGACCGATCGTGGATTCATCTCTCGCGACATGACCGCGCTCGACACCTACCTCCACTACCGAATGATCGACGTCAGCTCGATCAAGGAACTTTCTCGACGGTGGTACCCACGGATCTACTACGGGCAGCCGGCCAAGGGCCTTGCGCACCGCGCCCTCGCGGACATCAAGGAGTCGATCAAAGAGTTGCAGTACTACCGCCGGACGGCCTTCGTGGCTCCGCCGGGGCCCTCTACCAGCGACATCGCAGCAGTTGTTGCCGAACTCGACACGCAATCGGGGGCGGATTAGCAACCTCGGATTCAACCCGCTAGTATTGTCGACGCTGCTGATGGAGAGCCCGAAACGGTTCTGCGGACGCGTGCAATGGTGGGCGTAGTTCAGCTGGTAGAGCACCAGGTTGTGATCCTGGATGTCGCGGGTTCGAGTCCCGTCGCTCACCCCAAACGAAGAAGGCCGGTCTCCTCGCGAGACCGGCCTTTTTCGTGCATTCACTCCACCCTTCGCCAGGGTGTTCGAGCGGACGGTGCGTACCCACCCTGACCTCGAATTACGTTGTTGTAATTCACTTTTCGAGTTTCTTATGGGGTTTCTGTGACGTACGGTTACCAATGGCACTTTTGGGGAAGAAAAGTACCAACGTGATTCATGTGTTTTCTGCTACGTGAGTTCAGCGTGCCCCGAAGCGTCACCGAACATGCTCGACGCCCAGCTCGCACCCATCCGACGGGTGCACGGCGGGCAGAGACGAGGAGGCTTTTTCGTGGGTCGCAGAATGCACAGAGTCATAGCGGGTTCGATCTTGTCGGCAGCACTGTGCATCGGCACAACCGGCTTGCTCAGCCCAGCGGTGGCCACCGCTCAACCCACGATCGAATTGCCTCAGATCCCGATCCCCCAGCCCGATGCGCAGCAGCGGGCCGCAATACTCGCCGCGGTGCTCGACGCCACCGGTGTGCTCATCAACCAGGTCGCGGCGATCGTTCTCGACGGCGACGTGCTGTCGGTGCCGGATACCGCAACTCCCGCGGATGTACCCGAGATCGAACTTCCGAGTGCGCCGCCCACGGTGGGGCTCGGCGGTGCCGTGCTCCCGATCGACGCAGGCAAATATCGCATCACTTCGGGTTACGGCGGACGCAACAACCCGACTGGCAACGGCGCGCAGTACCACCAGGGTGTGGACCTGGCTGCCGACAGCGGAACCCCGATCCATGCGGTGACCGGCGGAACCGTAGTTCAGGCCGGAGACGCGGGCGACGGCTACGGCAAGCTCGTTCGGGTCAAGAGCGGAAACACCGAGACCTACTACGGCCATCAGTCCAGCCTCGCTGTGTCCGTCGGTGACGAGGTGGCACCGGGAGATGTCCTCGGGGCGGTCGGCAGCACCGGCAATTCGACGGGACCGCATCTGCACTTCGAGGTCCGCAACAACGGCTCGAGCATCGAACCGGTCGCGTACCTGAAGACACTCGGGATAGATCCTTCGCTCTACCAAACCCGCGATCGAAGCTGATCGACACCGATCAGACAGTGGTGGCGTTGCCCGCTTTCCACTCGTCCCACGGAATGTTCCAGTCGCCGAGACCATCGGTGCCCGACAACGTTCCACCGACGGTGTTCTTGACCACGACGATGTCACCGCGCTTGGTGTTGTCGTAGACCCACTTGGCGTTGGTCGGACTGAGGTTCAGACACCCGTGCGAGGCGTTGGAGTAGCCCTGCTGCCCAACCGACCACGGTGCGGAATGGAAGAAGATGCCGCTGTACGACATACGCGTCGCCCAGTCGACCGGGGTTCGGTACCCGGTGGACGAGTTGACCGGCACACCGTAGGTCGACGAATCCATGACGAGATGCTCGAATCGATCACCGATGATGTAGACGCCGTTGTCCGTCGGGGTGGAGTCCTTGCCCATCGACGTCGGCATCGTGATGACGTCCTGGCCGTTGACGTTGAACGTCACCTGCTTGGTGTTGTCGTCCGCAGTGGCAATGACCGCGTCGCCGATCGTGAACGACGTCGTCGCATTCTCCTGGCCGTAGATGTCGTCACCGAGATCACGCCCGTACACGTTGACGGCCACGTCGACCTTGGTGCCCGGTGCCCAGTAGTTCTGCGGTCGCCAGCGAACCTCTTTGTTGTTCACCCAGTAGAACGCACCTTCCACGGCCGGCGTCGTGGTGACCGTGATCGCATTCTGGGCAGCAAGCTTGTCGGTGATCGCCTCGTCGAACTGGACCGCGACGGGCTGCCCGATACCCACCACGTCGCCCGGGTTCGGCAGAACGTAGGGCTTGGTGAAATTGCCCGGCTGGCTGGTGGTGAAGCTCGACACCGTGCTCGATGATCCTCCGAGTCCGTACGCATCGGCCTGCACTCGATACTCGCGGTTGTAGCCGAGGGGTTCGGTGTTGGTCCACGACAGCCCGTCCGGAGCAATGGCTCCCGATACCGGCTCGCCATCGGGGTTGAGCATGGTGACCGAGGACAACTTGCCGTCGGCAACCGAGACGGTCACCGGGTCCGCCGGTGAGAATCCGACTGCTCCGTCGAGCACGCTCGCGGTCAGCTTCGGTTTCATCAGTTCGGTCATCGGATTGGAATCGATCGGAACGGAGGGTTCGGAGATGTCCGTCTGCGAGCTGCACCCGGACAGCACCGCCACCGAAGCGACAACTCCCACCGCGGCGAGAACGAATCCTCGAGACACCCTCATGAACACACCACTTCCCACTTCGAGCCCGACCCGGACGATTCTGCCAGCGCAGAATCCACACATTCCACTCGACAGCCCGTTCGACGAATAACGTTCGAGTACCAATCGCACTGCAGAAAGTTGGTGTTACCTCCCTGCCACACAGAGCGGTGCCGCGAACGCACATCACCGCCTCGTCCGACGCCCGGTGAGGACAACGTCATATCCGGCTAACCGATGTGTAATGGCCGCGCACACTGCACCGGGCACTGTGGAAGCCATGGTCACCACGGTGAAGACGCTCTGCGCATACTGCGGCGTGGGATGCGGCATGGTGCTCGAGGTCGGTGGGCCGTCGGCGGCGAAGTCCCAGTCGAGCTCCCGGTCGACGCTGCCGATCGGGCCCACGGTCACCAAGTCGGTCGGCGACAAGACCCACCCGGCGAACTTCGGCCGACTGTGCACCAAGGGAAGCACCACCGCAGACATGCTTGCCGCGCCGGGCCGCCTCGACAAGGCTCGGATTCGCCACCGGCGCGGTGACCGGCCGGAGAGTACGGACACCTCGGTGGCCATCACCGATACTGCCCGCAGGCTCCGCACGATCCTCGACGAACACGGACCCGATTCCGTTGCGCTGTACGTATCAGGGCAGATGTCGATCGAGGCTCAGTACCTGTCGAACAAACTGGCCAAAGGGTTCATCGGTACCAATCAGATCGAATCCAACTCACGATTGTGCATGGCCAGCGCGGGGACCGGCTACAAGCAGTCACTCGGAGCCGACGGTCCGCCGGGGTCGTACGAAGACTTCGACAACGCCGACGTGTTCCTCGTCATCGGCTCCAATATGGCCGACTGCCACCCCATCCTGTTTCTGCGAATGATGGACCGGGTCAAGGCCGGTGCGAAACTGATCGTGGTCGATCCGCGGCGCACCGCCACCGCCGACAAGGCGCACCTGCACCTCATGCTCGAACCGGGATCCGATCTGGCGCTGCTCAACGGCCTGCTGGCTCTGATCGTCGACAGCGGAAACACAGACCCTGACTTCATCGCCCAGTTCACCGACGGCTGGGACGCGATGCCGGAGTTTCTTCGCGACTACACCCCCGAGAAGGTCTGCGCTGCAACTGGTCTCGCCGAGGAAGATCTGCGTGCCGCAGCGGAGATGATCGGGACTGCAGAGAACTGGATGAGCTGTTGGACGATGGGACTCAATCAGTCCACCCACGGCACCTGGAACACCAACGCACTGTGCAATCTCCACCTGGCCACGGGTGCTATCTGCCGGACCGGAAGCGGCCCCTTCTCGTTGACCGGTCAGCCGAACGCGATGGGTGGCCGGGAAATGGGATACATGGGCCCCGGACTGCCGGGCCAACGGGCGGTCACCAACGACACCGACCGCGCGTTCGTCGAGCAGGCCTGGAAAATCCCGCCCGGATCACTGCGCACCGACGTCGGCGGTGGAACCATCGAGATGTTCTCGAAGTTGGCTGCGGGCGACATCAAAGCTTGCTGGATAATCTGCACCAATCCTGTTGCGTCCGTCGCCAATCGAACAACCGTGATCGACGGTCTCGAACGTGCCGAACTGGTGATCACCCAAGACGCCTTCGCCGACACCGAGACCAACCGATACGCCGATGTCATGCTGCCCGCTGCGCTGTGGACCGAGGCCCATGGCGTCATGGTCAACTCCGAGCGGAACCTCACGCTGTTCCAGCCGGCTGTCGAAGCACCCGGCGGAGCACTCCCCGACTGGAAGATCATCGCCGACATGGCCTGCGCTCTCGGCTATTCCGAGTCGTTCACGTACTCCAGTGCCGAAGAGATCTTCGAGGAGATCAAGCAGTTCTCGAACCCCGCCACCGGTTACGACATTCGCGGCGTCACCTACGACGGGCTCCGCGATGGTTCGATGCAGTGGCCGTGCCCGCCCGGGTCGACTACCACCAGACACCCCATCCGGTACCTCAACGACGGAGTGAGCCAAACCCTGCGGGTGTCGGAGGACGGCTCGATTCCTGCCCTGTCGTTCCCCACCGCGAGCGGTCGAGCGCAGTTTCTCGCCCGACCCGCCATGGCACCGGCCGAAATGCCGGACGACGACTATCCGTTCCTGCTCAACACAGGGCGACTCCCCCATCAGTGGCACACCATGACCAAGACCGGCAAAGTCGCGAAGCTGAACAAACTGAACCCCGGCCCGTTCGTGGAAATACACCCGAACGATGCGGGCCGGCTCGATCTGTCCGACGGCGATACCGTCGAACTGTCGTCGCGTCGAGGCCGTGCGGTACTGCCCGCCGTGGTCACCGATCGCGTCTTGCCCGGCGGCTGCTTCGCACCGTTCCACTGGAACGACGAGTTCGGTGAATCCCTGGCGATCAACGCGGTGACCAATGACGCCGTCGATCCCTACTCGCAGCAACCCGAATTCAAGGCCTGCGCCGTGTCGCTGACTAAAGTATCTGCTGCTCAATTGGATTCGCCCGATACGTCCGAGGACGTGCACGATCCGGTCGACGCTCTCGCCGTGTTGGTCGGCCGCCCGAGCCGACCCGCAGAACCTTTCACCGTCATCGAGCAAAGTTACATGGCAGGCCTGCTTGAGGGGCTTCGGACCGACGCAGGTCGCTCCGCGCCGGGAATCCCCACGTTGCCCGAACGGACCCCGCTGACTCCCGAGACGCACGCGTGGCTCGACGGTGTTCTCGCAGGCCTGTTCTCGCGCACTCCCTCGCCGGGCACCGAAGGAACCGCCGGGGACACCTCGTCGGCAGCGGGCAGACCACTGCTCCTGCTGTGGGCCTCGCAGACGGGAACTGCCGAGGAGTTCGCCCAGACCAGTGTTTCTCATCTGCGAGCTGCTGGGTCTGCCGTCACCGAACACTCCATGGACTCCTTCACCGCAGACCGACTACCGGCCGAGGCCGACGTGTTGATCGTCAGCAGTACCACCGGGGACGGCGAAGCACCCGACAACGGCGCAACCTTCTGGGAGAGCCTGACAACCGATTCGGTACCTGCACTGGACGGAATCCGTTACGCCGTGCTGGCGTTCGGCGACTCGAGTTACGCAGACTTCTGCGGGCACGGCCGCAAGATCGACGAACGCCTCGAGCAACTCGGTGCGCGGCGACTACTCGGCAGGGTCGACCTCGAGCCCGACTACGAGAACGAGGCCGCCGAGTGGCTCGACTCGGTGAGCGCGCTGCTGGCAGGTGACTCGCCAACGTCCGACCCCGCGACCGCGCCTGCGGCACCCGCACGTCGGCCTGCGGCCGCTGACGTAGAACCGCGGTACAGCAAGAAGTCGCCCCTCGTGACCACTCTCGTTCGGAATCGAGTGCTCACCGCACGCGGATCGCTCAAGGACGTCCGTCAACTCGGATTCCACCTTCCCGCGGGCACCCTCGAATACGAGGTGGGTGACGCACTCGGGGTCTGGCCTCGCAACAGTGACCAGTACGTGCAGGAGTGGCTCAGTGCCACCGGACTCGACGGTGACGCCGTCGTCGAACTGGCCGAGCACGGTGAAATGCCGCTCCGTACGGCGTTGGGTCGGCACCTCGAGATCGCCCGTGCCACACCGGATCTGTTGAAGTTCGTACACCGGCGTACCGCGGACGACGACCTCGAGGCCATGTTGCATCCGGACAACAGACACACGCTCGCCGACTGGATGTGGGGACGGCAATCGATCGATGTACTTGCCGCACATCCGGTTCGCGCGTCGGTGGACGATTGGCTCGGCGTTCTCAAGCCGTTGCAGCCGCGTCTGTATTCCATCTCGTCGAGCCCGAAGGAGAATCCCGAGGAGGTGCAGGTGACCGTCTCGGCTGTGCGATACAACGTGCACGGTGTCGCTCGACGCGGGGTGTGCTCGACGTATCTGGCCGACCATGCCGCCAACCATGACATCGGGATATTCGTACAGAAATCGACCCATTTCAAACCGCCCGAGGATCCCGCCACGCCGATGATCATGGTCGGTCCCGGCACCGGCATTGCACCGTTCCGGGCGTTCCTGCACGAGCGGCGCGCGCTCGGGCACACCGGCCCGAACTGGCTCTTCTTCGGCGAACAGCACGCGGACACCGACTTCTACTACCGCGACGAACTCACCGCGATGCTGAGCGACGGGTCGCTCGACCGTCTCGACGTCGCCTTTTCCCGGGATCAGAAGGACAAGGTCTACGTGCAGGATCGCATGCGTGAACACGGCAGCGAGCTGTGGAACTGGATTCACCGAGGTGCCCACTTCTATGTCTGTGGCGACGCGTCGAGAATGGCCAAAGACGTGGATGCGGCCCTGAAAGGCGTGGTCGCACAGCACGGGAAACTGGCCCCGAGCAGCGCCGAGGCGTACGTCAAGGCTCTCGCTGCGGAGAAGCGGTACGTGCGCGACGTCTACTGATCCGCAGCCACCAGCGGCGGGACAGTGCGCAGGAGGAAGGCGATTTGGTCTGCGACCACCTGCTCGAAGTCAGCACCGAGATAGATGTCGAAATGGCCTGCGTCGTAGGTTTCGATCTCGCCGAGCGGGGCTGTCCGGGCGTATCGCAGGGTGGCCTTCGCCGGTGCCACAGAATCCGTGTTGCAGACGACGAAGAGTATCGGGCAGCGGACGTCCTTCGCTCGACGTCCGGGCCGATGGCGCACGATCTGCAGCGCGAAGCGGGCGGCAACCCGATTGTGGAACGACTCGTCGGAGTCCGGAGCGAGCGCGAGGTACCCGTCGTAACTGTCGGGTGACGTCATCAATGCGGTAGTCCCCGGTCGTCCGGCGGTCGCCACCATCACCGGCGGCCGCCCGATCACCGATCCCAGCAGATCGCACACAGCCCGCACGGACAGTTTGACCGAGGTCCATGTGTTCGAAGCGAGCCCGGAGGCAATGCCGTCGGTGAACGGACACTGCGCGACCACCGCGGCGACACGCTGATCCCGTGCTGCCGCGACGATGACGTGGCCACCGCCGAACGACGAGCCCCACAACACGATTCGCGAACCGTCCACGTCCTGCCGACCCCGGGCGCACGCGATCGCTGCCGCCCAGTCCTGCAACTGGGACTCGATATCGAGCAATTGTCGCGGTCGCCCGCCACTGTCTCCGAAGTACCGATAGTCGAACACCAGGCACGCGTAGCCCTCGGCGCGAAATCGTTCTGCGTAGGCGTCGAGTCGCATTCCCCGGGTTCCGCCGAGACCGTGCGCCACCACGATCACCGGGGCCGGCTCGGTGCTGTCGGGCAGGTACAGCCACGCCGCACAGTCGACGCCGTTCGAGTCGAACGTGATGTCCTTACGATCAGGGACCGCGCCCCCCGGCTGCGAATTCATGGGCGAACCATAGCCCACGAACACCGGCAGCGGAATCGATCGTTCTACGGTGCCGAATGTTCCGCGGCGTAGGCATCGACGCGACCGTAGGCGTTCTTGGGGGTCCAGTCTCTGCGAACCAAGCCGAAGTTCTGTTCGGTGTCGGCCGTGTCGGACCCGGCGTCTCGGAGACTGTAGACGTAAGCCGGTCCGAGCCAATCGTTGCCGAGGACGGCGTCGAGAACGATCCCGATGCTGTCCGATTGCACCTGCTCGCTGACGCTGTTGGGGTTGGTCCCGGTCGGTGCGCCGAATTCGGTGATCCAGATCTGTTTGCCACTGTCACCGCCGGCAACCATGGTGTCTCGCATCGACCACATCTTCATGGCGGTGTTCCATGACGCTGTGCTGGGGTCGTTGGGTAGGTACGGCCACGTGTAGGGATGCACGTTGAAGGCGTCGAAGTACTTGTTGGATCCTTGCGCGTACATCTTCGACAGGAACGACGTGCCCGCGATGTTGCCGTTCGTGTCCTCGGACGGTGCCATCCCACCGACGAGCACGGTCGAACCGGGCTGCACCTGTTTGATCGCCGTGTAGGCCGCTCGAAGCAGCGCCGAGTACGCCGTGACGTCGGGAACGGGCTTGAAGAACGTCACGATGTTCGGCTCGTTCCATACTTCCCAGATCTTGATGCGGTTCTGGTACCGCTGAACCACCGTCTTGGCGAAAGCCGCGTAAGTGGACGGGTTTGCAGGACGGGAGTGAGAATCGTTGACCGCGGCAGCTACTCGCGCCCATCTGGGGGTGTAGGCGATGATCCCGTGCGGGCACATCCCGTGGGCCACGACGGCATCGATCACTCGGTCCGTTCGACTCCAATCGAAAGCGCCCCGTGTCGATTCGATTGCGGACCAATCGATGTCGAGACGAACCGCGAAGGCTCCCGCGGCTTTGGCAAGCGTCAGTTCGCGATCCAGATCTGCTGGGGAGAGGCTACCTATCGACGCGCCCGGCGAGACTCCGATCCGGATGGCGTCGGACTGCCCGCCACAGTTCACCGGACCGGCCTGAGCCCGCACGACGGGAGCTGCACCCACTGCCGGCGTCGCAGCGAACGGCAACACCAGAGCCGCAAGAACGGCCATCACCCGCAGAGGAGCATTTGCTTTCATCCGCGGGATGATAGCAACACCGGTAGGCGATCTTCGCCGAAACGGATTGTCATACGCTTTGTGGCAATTACGGCAGCGATTCGCGATCGAGCAGAATTCGACCCCGCAGTCATCGGTAGGAAGACATTGCCTGTACTACCATATGCCCAATGACAACAGGATTTCCCGGTTTCGACGAGCGTCTCAACGAGTTACTCGCCCGGCAGGCGGAGAAATCCGGCCTCGGGACCGATGAATTCATTCGACGAGCTGTCGTCGATCGCCTCGTTCGCGAACTGTCCGACGATCAGGATTCCGACGTGGGTGCGTTGCTGCGGGCTTTGCAGGCCGCTTCGGAGAAGGGCGTCGAACCGGCCGAGGTGACGCGGGCATTCGGTACGCCGATCGACGACCCCGAGAGGCTGGCAGCAGTGACTCGGACAGGGTTGATGGACACCGGATCCGACTCCGGCTACGACCGGATCGTCGCGATGGTCGCCGATGCATTGAGCGCTCCGTCTGCCGCATTCTCGCTTCTCGACGACAAGCGTCAGTACTTCAAGAGTGCACTCGGACTGCCGTCGGAACTCGGTGGCGCGCAAGAGGTTCCTCTCGAAGCGTCCATCTGCCGTTATGCGATCGATCTAGGCCAGCCGCTGGTGGTGGAAGACGCGAGACTCAACGACGCCCTCAAGGATCATCCGTCGGTCCAGAGCAACCTGTTTGTTTCCTACCTCGGAGTTCCGCTCACCGACGATGACGGCCATTCCGTCGGAACCCTGTGCGTGTGGGATCGACAGCCGCGGCAGTGGACCACCGGCCACGTTCAGATACTGCAGGACTTGGCCTGGATTATTCGCGAGCGAGTTTTCGAATAAGGGGCGCTTTCCCCGACAAGTATTAGCATTTTCGACCTACAACCGACTTTGAGTTTTTTTCGTGAAGTCGACCGGGTGTCCACTTTCGTGGCGGTATACATTAATTGGGATATTCAGGACCGACCTCATTCGAAACTAACCACCGGAAGAAGCCGTGCCCGAAACACTGGAATCACCCCACGCTCGCCCGCGGGCTGCCGAGCCCGACGTCGTCGTAGCCCGTCGCACACTCGCGGACCGACTACGGGTCGATCCGCTGAACACCGCCGTCAATGTTGCGGTCGACGTGTTCGGTGCCGCGGTCGCAGTTACCGGAGCGCTGCTGTGGTATTCGGGCAGTCTCGTCGACACCGGCTGGCTGCCATGGCTCTTCCTCCCGCTGCTCATCGGAATCATGGCGGGCAAGTCGATGTACAGGCGCAGCCTTCGTCGCAACTTTCTCGACGAGATCGGGCCTGCCGAAACGGCTGTTGCATTCGCTGCGCTCGCGTTGATGGTCGTGATGTTCCTGGCCGACACCGAGTACCGGCCCAGCGCGGTCGTGTTGCGACTGTGGCTGCTCAGCGCATTCACGATTGCGATCGTCCGGCTCGTACGCATCGTCGTCCAGCGCGTGATTCGCACCAAATTCGGATCGGCAGCACCGACCATCGTGCTCGGCAACGACCCGATCGCGCATCAACTCGTCTCTCGCACAAGACAATTTCCTGAGTACGGTCTTGTTCCGGTCGGTTACGTAGGAGAAATCCCCGTCGCCGACGTCTCATCGGGAGGCGAGCTGCCCGATCTGCCGCACCTGGGACTGCCCAGCGATTTGGAGGCAGTTGCGCGCAGGACCGGTGCGGAGGAGCTGATAGTGGCATTCGCTCCGACCGAAGACCAAGTGTTGGTCGGTGCGATCAGGACTGCGCACCGGCTCGGAATGCGAGTGTGGGTGGTACCCAGGCTGTACGACGCCGTCGGCGTCAACACTCGTGTCGAGCACATCGGCGGCCTGCCGCTGATGGTGCTGCCGCACGTGAACCCCAAGGGTTGGCAGTTCGCCCTGAAGGGTGTACTCGATCGAGTTCTGACGGCAATCGGACTCCTGCTGCTCTCCCCCGTCTTCCTGACGCTGATGCTGCTCGTGCGCCTGAGCTCCCCCGGCCCGATCTTTTTCGCGCAGGAACGAATCGGCCGCGATGGGCTGCCGTTCGACTGCCTGAAGTTTCGGTCCATGCGGCCTCCACGGGCATCCGACGCGGCGTTCGAGCGGAAGGCCGGGGACGCACCAGGTGGCGTCGAGGGTGTCGACCGGAGAACGCGTATCGGCAAAATCATGCGACAGACCTCGTTGGACGAGCTGCCACAGCTGCTCAATGTCCTTCGTGGCGACATGAGCTTGGTCGGCCCCCGGCCGGAGCGGCCCGAGTACGTGGACCTGTTCGAGATGCAGATCCGTCGGTACGGTGAACGGCACCGGGTCAAGGCCGGTGTGACGGGATGGGCTCAGGTGCACGGCCTTCGGGGCCAGACGTCCATTGCCGACCGCGCGGAGTGGGACAACTACTACATCGAGAACTGGTCCATCTGGCTCGATGTCAAGATCCTGTTTCTCACCTTGCTCGCCGTTCTGAAACGCGCCGAGGACTGATCGTGGTCTACGCCGAACACCGCCACGTTCGGGTGACCCCGTGACCACGTACGTTGCGCTTGCTTTCGGCGCAGCGCTGGTCCTCGCGCTCGGCTGCGCGGTGGCATCGGCGATCTACCGCCGCCCACAACGTGGAGTGTTGCTGTTGGCGGGATTGGTTCCACTGCACGGACTTCTGGTTCTCGTTCCCCTTCCCGGGGTCGTGTCGGGCTGGAAGGAAGGCCTTGTCGTCTTCACCGTTCTGTGTGCGTGGCTACGCCGACCACGACAAGTTCCCGGCTCGCCTGCTCGGGTGTTCGTGCCGTGGTGGCCGGCCGCTGCGGTGTTCGTCGTGTTCGGCAGCCTGTCTGCATTCGCCACGTTCGGAATAGTCGGTCTGTTCGGTATCAAGGTCACCTTCTTCTACGTTCTGCTGGTTGTGGTCATGTGGCTCGCGCCGTTCGACGCCAGGGACCGTGACCACCTCGTCTCGGTTCTGATGGGCATGGGTGTGTTCACGTCTGTCGTTGGCATCGCTCAACTGGTGGCCGGGCCCGCCGCACTGGTATCGCTGGGTTACGAATACGGCACGCAGGTCCGAACATCGGGCGGGCTACTGCGCACGTTCAGCACGTTCAACCTGCCGTTCCCATTCGGGCTGTACGTGATGTTGGCGCTGCTCGTCGGTGGTGCGGTCGCTTTGGCCGATCCGCGCCGTCGGCGAAACCTGTTGTTTCTGTGCGCGTCTCCGATGATGGTGGTCGCGATGTCCAGTTCGATCGTGCGTGGAGCGATTCTCGGACTCGCGGTCGGGGTCATCTACTTGATCGCCGTGCGTTTTCGATACCTTGCCGCGCCGTTTGCTCTGGCAGCACTGGCCGTCGCCGTCACGGTCCCCTTCGTACCCAAGATCACGTCGGTCTTCTTCTCGTCCAGCAGTCTGGGTCAACGCGGTGACGGTTGGGCCAATATCATCGCCAGCATCCTGATTCATCCCTTCGGCACGGGTCTGGGATCGAGTGGGTCTGCCGCAGACCGCATTTCCACCGCCGAGGGCCGAGCGTTCACTCAATCTGGACTCTCGACCAATTACCAACCCGACAATTACTACGTGAAGGCCCTGCTCGAACTGGGGCCGATCGGCCTCTGGGCGGTGGTGGCACTGTTGGTGACGTCGTTGCTGTGGTGCACACGCCTGTCCCGGGCACTACGGGGCGACGACGGGTCGCTCGCTCTCGGCGTCGGCGCATCGATCGTCGCTGCCGTGTTCGCCAGTCTGGTCTCCACGTATTTCGAGATCTTTCCGATCGATGTCTATTTCTGGCTCTTGTTAGGAGTGGTGGGATGCGCAGCAGCGCAACACGAATCGTCTTCGGGGCGCTCGCCCTCAGGCCCGGCGGAAGTGGAGTACAGACCTACATTCGCGAGCTCCTGAACGAGCTACCGCATCGTCTGCCCGACGCCGATCTCACCGCGGTGGTGCAGCGCGACGCCGTCGGCGAGCTGCCACCCTCGGTTCGGGCGATGGAACGGCCTGTCACCAGCGGTGCGGCTCGGGCGGTGCTCGGCGCACTCCCCGTCGGCCGGTGCGATGTCGTACACGGCCTGGACGTCGACCTTCCGTTTGTCACCAAGGCCTTCACAGTCGCCACGGTGCACGATCTTTCGGTCATCGACATGCCGTCGGCCTCCAGTAGATTTCGCGCGCTCGGTGAACAGAGACTGGTGCGGCGAGCTCTGCGCCGTGCCGATCTGCTCATCGCTGTCTCGCAATTCACCGCCGACCGGATCAAGGCCGTCAGCGGCCGCGACGCCACCGTCGTCGGCCTGGCCCCCGCAGCGTGGGCAGAAGTCCCCACCGACAGCCGAGTGGACGCTGTTCGGTCCAAGTACGACCTACCGGACCGTTTCGTCATGCAGGTCGGAACGGTGGAGCCTCGCAAGAACGTTCAGCTGGTGGCCGACGCAGCGGAGAGTCTGGGTATCCCGTGTTTGCTGGCCGGAGCCGGCTCGACCGGTCCCCACGCTCCCCGCAATTCCCGCGGGCTCGGGTACGTCGATGTCGAGGACCTGCCTGCCCTCTATGCAGCTGCGACCGTCACCGCGTACGCCTCTCGCTACGAGGGCTACGGGCTCCCACCCGTCGAGGCCATGGCCTCGGGCGGCGCGGTCGTCGCCAGTGCAGTCGGTGCCCTCCCCGACGTCGTCGGCGACGGTGCCGTGCTCGTCGCATCGGAGAACGTGGACGACTGGGTGCACGCGATGAAACCCATCGCTTTCGACGCGGATGCACGCGCAGCCCTCGTCGGCGCGGCAGCCGACGCCTCTCGCGAGATCAGTTGGCGTCGAACGGCTGAGCTCACTGCCGACGCGTATCGAGCCGCGGGCGTGGTCTGATGTCGGACGAGCTCGCGCTCGACGGCACCGAGCAGCCCCCGGACTACCGCGCGATCGCAGCGGATCCGAAGGCCGCAGCCAAGGCGACAATCGCCGTTCTGATCAGCAGAGTGATCATCGCGGCGCTGGGCTGGGTCGGCAGTGTCGTCGTCGCGAGGTCCCTCGGCGCGGACGAGTGGGGCCAGTTCAGCTTCGTCTTCGCACTGCTGGGCCTGATGTCCGTCGTCACCGACCTGGGAGTCGGACGCGTCGTGCTGGCGAAATTGATGGACGACGATCCCGAGGAAATCGGTCGAACCGCGTCGTCGTTTCTGGCCCTGCGTACTGCCCTCGGACTCGTGGGTTACGTACTCGCCGTGGCATACGTTCTCCTGCTGCAGTATCCGAGCGAGGTGGTCCTCGCGACGGTGCTGGGTGGACTGGTGGTCGTGTTCGCCACACCGGGCCACGCCTTGAGCGTCCTCTTCCAGAGTCGTCACCGGCTGATCCTGGTGGCGGTGGCCGAAAGTGCCGGTCAGGCAATCCAGTTGGCCTTGACCGTGTTGGCGGCCGTGCTCGCTCCCACCCTGCTGATCTTCGTGCTGCCGGCTGTGGTCAACGAAGTGTTCAAACTGATCACCAAGGGGTTCGGCATAGGCAACCGTTCCATGGGGTTGCGACCGTCGAGGCACATCGAGGTGCGCCGCTGGGGTCCGTACCTGAGGGAGGCCGTGCCCCTCGCCATCGGCTTCGCCCTCACCATTGCCATGCTCAAGATCGACATGCTGATGCTCAGCCTCCTCGACACGTTCGAGGCCGTCGGTCTGTACTCGATCGGCTACAAATTTTCCGACATGATCGACACCTTCGTATTGGCGGCAGTGGCACCGATCAGCACCCTGCTCGTGGCGTCGTGGCCTCACGACACCACTGCATTTCGAGCGCGCACCCGTTCGGCCGCACTGCTGTTCGCAGTCTTCGGTGCAATGGCCGTGGCAGCATTCGTACCGTCGGCCGAGCCGTTGATCGGCCTTTTGTATGGCGACAGATTCGTGGACGGAGCACACGCGGCCCGGCTGCTCGTCATCGGCGCGGCACTGATGTCGTTGGTGATGCTGGGCATCTTTCTGCTGGCCTCGGCCGGGATGCAGCGTCACTACCCCGTGGTTGCGTTGGTCGGCCTGGCCCTGAACATCGGGTTGAACCTCGTGCTGATCCCACGGATGTCGTACGACGGAGCTGCCATCTCCACGGTCGCGACGATCGGAACCACCCTCGTCCTGCTGTGGATCGTGATAGCGCGAAGCATGCCCATCCCCAGACTACTTCCGGTGCAGTCCCTTTCGGTCGTCGTCGTGATCACCGCGGCCGCCACCGTCGGCGGCTGGCTCCTGGTACAGCACTACCCCGGCCTGTGGCTGCTCGTATCCGTCGGGGCGGCATTACTGGTCGCGACCTCGCTCGCCGCGTTCGTTGCCATCGGAGTCGTCGAGTCACCGATGCCGGGATCAGCCGAGAAAGGACGACACCGTGCGCACGTGCAGTGAGAAGCGGACACACAACAGACGAATCACCCGATTCCGGCGGCAGCCTTCGGAGCCGAAGTTCGGTTTCACGATCTTTTCCGACCACCGCCCCTGCTATTCCAATGTCGTTGAGATGCAGATCCATTCGCAGTCGGCACGGCTACGCGGACTGTATCCACACCCAGCTATCATCGAGCCTGTCGGCTCCACGAACCACCGAAGCGGTCCATCCGCTCGCATCGACGACGGAAGGGTACGCGGTTGATGTCCGTCCACGATGCCGTACACCGGGGCGACGTGCCCCCACCGATCGACCTCGCAGGACACATGCGCGAACTCGGCCGGGCATTGCTGCCCGCCGTGATCATTGCCGTGTTGGTCGGTGCAGGCATGTTCTACCTCAGGAGCGAACTCACCGACAAGCAGTACGCCGCGTCGATCGTCGCGGAGATCGAACCTGCCCAAACGCTCGTTCCCGGTGACGCGTTCATCGAGCAGATGCGCGCACCGTTCATCGAATTGGCCACCGATCGCGGCGTTCTCGATCAGGTCCTGGAACAGGTCGACGCCGATATGGACGCGTCGCAACTGGCCTCGAGCGTCGAACTGTCTCCTGGCACCTCACCCGCGCTGCTGACAGTGACCGTGACGACCCGATCTCCCGAACTCGCCGCGGAACTGGCCGAGGCGATGGTGTCGACGATGGCAAGTACGTCCTCCGCCAACGCGATCCGCGACTCGCAGGAACGAACGGCCGAGGGACAGTCCACCGTCGACGCGCAACAGGCTCGGGTGGACGCCCTGCCTGCCGACGATCCGAGTCGGCCTGCGGCACTGTCCGAACTGGCCCAACTACGCACCCAGCAGAGCGAACTCGAAGCAGCTGCCAGCGGAGATCGACTGGTCGTGTTGTCGAAACCAGAGCAGAGCACAACTCCGGTCTCACCGAAACCGGTCTCGGAGGCACTTGTCGCAGCTCTGGCTGCACTCATCGTCGCGGCCGAACTGATCGTGTTGCTTCGAGGAAGGCTCGGCCGCAAGCCCTCTCGCTCCTGGGCTCGTCGGGTGTCCCGAAAATACGGTGCACACTTCGACCCGGCAACCGGCGACACGGTACCGCCCGTCGTGGCTTCCCGGATCGCTGCCCTCGAGCGTGGCGACCGACCGGCATCGAGAAGTGCGCGACACGCAGCCCCGAAGGGCGACAGCGTGATTCTCGTCCTGGTCGGCGACGGTGCAGTCTTCGAGTCGACGCACGGCGACGGACCGACCACCGGCCACCATCGAGCCACCGCCGAATTCGGCCTGTCAGAGCAGTGGTGGCAGTACACCGACGTCGGTGACGTCGAGACCGTCGTCGTGCTGGTGTCGAAGCGTGGACGGGACAAGAAGGCAGCAACTGCGGCGCTGCGACGGCTCGACGACTTCGACATTCCCGTACACCTGGTATTGCAGAACAAGAACTCGACCCGACGAGCAGAACAGACCGCGCAGACGATCGCGCCGGAAGGCCAACGCCATGCCAGCTGACAGAATTGCCGTCGTACACGAAAGATTCACGGAGATCGCAGGATCCGAGCACGTCATCGAACAGCTGGCCTTGCACTGGCCCGCTGCGGAAGTGTTCGCACCGATCTCCCGCCCGTCCGGGGTTCCGTCCGGAATCAGCCGCGCGCCGCACACGTCCGCCCTCAATCGGGTGTACAACGCATTGGGCCAACGGTCGTACGCACCCGTTCTTCCGATGATGCCGTTGGCCTTTCGTCGGATGCCATTGCGCGGTTACGACGCCGTCGTGGTGAGCCATCATGCCTTCGCGACTCAGGCCGTGTTCGCCACCGACTCCCCCGTGATCGCCTACGTGCACAGTCCCGCACGATGGGCCTGGGATCCCGAACTTCGCGCAGGTGAAGGCGGCGGCAGAGCCGGAGCTGCGATACTGACGGCACTGTCGGCCGTTGCCCGTCGATGCGAGATCGCCGCCGCACCGAAACTGACGACCGTGGTGGCCAATTCGACAGCGGTCGCTCGGCGCATCGATGACTGGTGGGGCCGAGACGACGCCGTGGTGGTTCACCCTCCGGTCGACACCGAGGGTTTCACGCCGGATCCGTCGATCGAGCGTGAGGACTTCTTCCTGCTTGCCGGCCGCCTGGTCCCCTACAAGCGTCCTGACATCGCGGTGCGCGCGGCCGCCGAGGCCGACGTTCCCCTCGTCGTGGCGGGAGACGGCCGTGCAATGAACGCCTGCCGGGAACTGGCCGGACCCAAAACGATCTTCCTGGGACGGGTTTCGCACGAGAAGCTTCTCGAACTGCACCGCACGACGCGCGCCCTGCTGATGCCCGGAGTGGAGGATTTCGGCATAGTCCCGGTCGAGTCCATGGCCACCGGAACACCGGTCATCGCACTGGGAGACGGTGGTGCCGTGGACTCGGTGATTCCCGGTGAGACCGGCTTGCATGTACAGCCGGGCTCCGACGAGGCCGTCATCGCCGGGTTCGCCGAGGCCATGCGCTCGTTCGACCCGGCCGACTATGATCGCGCCGCCATTCGTAGATGGGCGGAAGGCTTCTCACGGGCCAACTTCCGCAGTCGAATGCAGGAGGTCGTCGATGCCGTCCGCTGAGCGTAGTTATCGCTCGACTGCACTGGATCGCGTCTTTGCCGACACCCGGATAGTCACCGCGGTCGGGCCCGTCCGCGGTCTCGACATCGAGCGGACGCGTCGAACGCTCACCGCCGCCGAACACGTCGACGCCGAGCCGCACATCGCGCTGGAACCACGCTCCGATGCTCGACGGTGGCGCTACCGCAGCAACATCGCCGGCGACAATGTCACCACGAGCAGTGGCGGCACCGAAGACCTGGGGCAGATGCTCACCGACATTCGGTCGCGACAAGGTGCTCGCGGTCCACTCGAGGTGGTCGTGTTCGACGATCACCTCGCCATCGACTATTCGCACGGAATCGGGGACGGCCAGATCGGCGTCCTGATGTTGGCGGCATTCTGCGACGATGCCGACGGCTCACTGGTTCCCGGCCTCGCCGCAGGCTTGCCACCGAGCACGACCTGGAAAGCTCTGTGGCGGCACTACTCTCGGCATCCGAAGACGCTGGCGGACTTCTGGTCCCTGCGTGCTCGACACCGGCGCGCAGCGGACGGCGGGTCCGGTCCCCGTCGTCGGATCGAGAACTGGGAAGCCGGAAAGGTCAGCCGGGCCGGGTACATGAGCAAAGCCGACGTGGACGAGCTGAAGAACTGGACTGCGGAGAACCTGCCCGGAGCGACCGCTGCGTCGATCTCGATTGCCCTGTGGAGCGCGGCGCTACGAGCGGAATCCGTCGACATCGACGAGCACATCATGGTGTTGTTCAACAGCCGCCGCTATCTCGATCCGGCCCAGCAGGGCGCGCACGGGAACTTTGCCGTCGGCATCCCACTGCATCTTCCTGCCGACACGACACCCGTCCGAATCACCGCATCGATGCGTGAGGTGATCGAATCCGGCTGGCCCATCGCGGTACTGGGCATGTCACATCTTCGCGATGTGGCGTCACGCATTCGGCCGTCTGCACCGTCGCAGGACAAGAATTCGGTCGTCGAGGTACCCGAGACCTTGCGGCTGGCCGTGAGCGACCTCGGGAAAGTGCGGGTGTTCGACCACCTCGACTGGGCCGACGACGGCAGGCCCCCGCAGATGGCCGCGTCGCTCGAACCGGACGGTCCGGACGGCTGCACGATGCTCATCGCCGAAATCGCCGGTGGGCGAACCTATACGGCCTCGTTCTGCAGCAAGATGGTCGATGTGGCCGTCATGGATGCAGCGCTACGCAGAATGTGTGAAGACCCAGTGGCACTGCTCCGCGATGCGTACTGATCCGCCAGAACCACCTTTGCCGCACAGACGGGCCGATACATGACCGACGAATCGACAGTTCTCTTCCTCGCGCACACCGGCCAGGTGTCCGGTGCCGAGAAGGTGCTGCTGGATTTGATCGACGAGGCCACGCGTCGCGGCCATGCCACCGTGATCGCCTGCCCTGCAGGCCCATTGGCAGATCGCCTGCCCGACACGACGCGACACGTCCGCATCGACGAGCTCGGACTGGGTGGGCAACGTGGTGCCGCGCGCGGTATCGCGGCGATCAGGATGGTCGCACGATGGGTGGGGGCGGCGCGCGCCGTGCGCACGATCGCCCGCGCACCGGGCACCGCCACGGTCGTCAACTCGCTGTTCGCGCTTCCGGTGGCGCGGTTTGCGCGGCCCGCTCGCGGGGCGTCGTGGCTCGTCCACGACACGATGACCTCTCTCAAGCAGCGTGTGGTGGTCCGGTTCGCCCGGCCGGCCGTTCGCGTTGCGGTATCGGTGTCCGAGGCCACCGCAGAACCGCTCCGAAAGGCCGGCCTCCCCGTGGTGGTGTCACACAACGGCGTGCCGTGGCCGGTTCCGCGGTTCGGCGGTGCGCTGCACTCTCCGCCGGTCGTCGGGATGCTGGCGTTGTTGACGCCATGGAAGGGGCACCGCGTGCTGCTCGACGCCGTCGCCATGCTCCCTGACGTCCGAGTCGAATTGGCCGGGGGAAGCTTCCCCGGTGATCGCGAATACGTCGACGAACTCCGCGCGCGCGCCGCGGAACCGGATCTTGCCGGACGTGTCGAGTTCCTCGGACACACCGATGCCGAGTCCGCTCTTCGCAGGTGGGATGTCGTTGTGTCGGCCAGTACTTCTCCCGAGGCAGGTCCGTTGTCGGTCTTGGAAGCGATGTCGCACGGATTGCCGGTGATCGGAACCGATCACGGTGGCACGCACGAATTCCTCGCCGACGGTGCTGGAATTCTGGTCGAGCCCGGCAACTCCGATGCTCTCGCTGCCGCCGTCTCGGCGGTGGTCGACGACGCCGATCGACGGCGGCTGCTCGGTGAGGCCGCCCGCTATCGGGTGGCCAGCCGGCACGACATCAGCGAGACACTGCCGGAGCTGTTACACCAATTGACCAGCTGATCGTGCCGCACCGTCGGCCAGAACACGGTGAAAGCCGAACGTCGAGCGGTGCGACTGTGTTTCAATCGACTCCCGATTGGAACGAGGGGGCACTGTGACTCGCGCACTGACGAGGTCCAACGAGCATTACCAATGGGGCATGGGCGTGATGACGTCGCTCGCTGTCACGACGCTCGTCAAGCGGATCGTGTCCGCCGCCGCCCTGGCCATGGCCGTCGTGGTCACCCTCGAGCTGGCGTTCGGGTACGGCGCGACCACCCCCATCCCCTCGATCGTGCAATGGACGTGCATGATCGCCGCATACATCATGGGCGCGTTCTGGTGGTTCGGACCGTGGCCGACGCTCGGGCAAGCCTTCGCCTTCGTCGTCATAGCCGATCTGTCGATCTTCGGAGCCACCATCACCGCGAATTTCGCGCCGGAAGTCACCCTCGGCAAATGCACCTTCCTCATCCCGATGGGAATGTTGGCCGGGTTCTTCTTCGACAAATGGCGCCTCGCTGCGCACATCGCCCTGTGCCTGTTGGGAACATCGATCGTCGCGGTGTACATAGTGCTGGAACGCGATGTGGACACATTCGTGGCGGTGGTGCTGTGGGCCCCGATCGTCGTGACGCTGACCGGCTTCGTGCTGATGCTGCAGCTCACGACACAGTCGATACGAACCGAATTCGAGTAGTAGCCCGTCAGAACGTCAACAGGACTTTGCTCGATCGGGATGCATCGGCGGCGAGCGCGAACGCGTCGAGGGCGTCTGCCACCGGATACTCCGCGGTGATGACGGGTGCCACATCGAGTGAACCGTCGGCCAGGGCTTGGATCACGTCGTCCATCTCGGTGTTGAACCGGAACGAGCCGATCAGGTCGATCTCCCGGGTGATCGCCAATGACAGCGGCACCGGCTGAGGCCCGGCCGCAGGCAACCCCACCATGACGACACGACCGCCGCGAGCCGTGCCGTCGATTGCAGACGCCAGACCGCGGTGGTTGCCCGAGCACTCGAACGTCACATCGGCCTCGACCGCCGCGACTGCCGCCCCGTCTCGGGCGTCGACTGTTCGATGTGCTCCGAGTCGACGCGTCACATCGAGCGCATAGTCCTCGAGGTCGACCGCGACGATTCGAGCTGCACCGGCTCGGCGAGCGACCGCCACGATGAGGGCACCGATCGGACCGGTCCCGACGACGAGAACCGTCTTGTCGGACACCGCCCCGGCACGCTCGACGGCATGCCACGCGACACTCGCCGGCTCGGCCAACGCGGCAATTCTCAGATCCAGACCGTCCGGCAACGCTCTGAGCATTCGTGTCGGGACGGCGACATGACCGATGAACAAACCGTCGTCGTGCGGTACCTGCGCGGCGCTTCCCATGTAGCGGCATCCGGGAGACAGGTTCGGACGATCGGCCGGATACTTCGCGCCGGTGGCGGCGGGAGTCGCCGGATGGACGGTGACCGGGGTGCCTTCACCGGGGCCACTGCCGTCTCCTGCGCGCCGAACCACGGTGCCCGAAGCCTCGTGTCCCAATCGCATCGGCGCTTTCAGTACCGATTGTCCTGCCGCCCCGTGCTTCCAGTAATGCAAGTCGGAGCCGCAGATTCCGCCGTAAGCAATTGCGACGATGGCCTCGTCCGGCGAGGGGTCGGCCACCGCCACTGTTTCGACGCGGATGTCATCGGTGCCGTACGCGATCAGGGCGACCGTTCTGTCGGGCACAGGGTTCGGTTCGGTGGTCATCGTGTAGTCCGTTCCGTTCGAGGTGGGCAGGTCAGACCCGGTCGAGCACCGGATCGGTTGCGTTGGCCGGATCGGTCAGATCGCGATCCCGAGTTTCCGGTGCGAAGGATGCGGCGACGAGCACCGAGACGGCCATGATCATCATGTAGACCGCGACCGGCACCCAGGATCCGGAGAACGCGGTGATCAGTGCCGCGCACAGCAGAGGAGCGATTCCGCCGCCGAAGACGGACGCGAACTCGCGGCCGAGAGTGACTCCGGCGTACCGGTATCGAGCCCCGAAGATCTCCGGGAAGTAACTCATCGTGACACCGACGGCCCCCTGGCACGCCAGGATGAATCCGATGATCATCACCAGGGTGATCAGTACGTGCGAACCGGTGCTGAGAGCCATGAACGTGGGAACCGGAAGAACGACGAGCAGGCTGACGATACCGATGTACACGGGCTTACGGCCCACCTTGTCCGATAGCCATCCGAAGCCCCAGGCCGCGATGCCGCCGCAGATTGCGCCGATGAGCAGAACCTTGGGTATGAACGTGGGATCGACGCCGATGTCGTTCTTCATATAGGAGGCCATGAACACCTGGTACGTGTAGGACTGAGCGCTGATGCCGACGGTCATGAACATGACGATGAACAGCGGTCGCTTGCCGTTGGTGAACACTTCCTTCACCGGTGCCTTGGGTCGCTCCTGGGCCGCCTTCAGCTCCTGGAACACCGGTGACTCGTTGAGCTTGCGCCTGATGATGAACGCGGCCACCGTGACCAGGATGCTGCTCAGAAACACCATCCGCCAGCCCCAGGACATGAGCTGATCGTCGGGGAGCAACTGGGCGAGGATCCAGGCGATGGCTCCGAGAGCGGTGCCGAGCGCCGCGCCGGTCATCACAAGAGCGGCCAATCTGCCACGCTTTCCGATCGCGGCCGTTTCCGTCAGAAGCGTTGCGCCACCTGATTGTTCGGCACCAGCGCCGAAGCCCTGAAAGAATCGACACAGGACCAGCAAGACCGGGGCCAGTAGTCCCACCTGCTCGAACGTCGGCAGCAGACCGATCGCCATGGTAGCGCCGCCCATCAGCATCAGCGTGGCGACCAGAACCCACTTGCGCCCGAGCCGGTCACCGTAGCGTGAGAAGAACAGTCCACCCAGTGGCCGGGCGAGGAAGCCGACGGCGTACGCGCTGAAGCTGGCAATGATGCCGGCCGCCGGGGAGATGTTGGGAAAGAACAACTTGTTGAAGATCAGCGCGGACGCTGTGCCGTAGATGACGAAGTCGTACTGTTCGAGTGTGGTTCCGATGAGGCCGGCCCACGCTGCGCGTCGTACGGCGGAAGGATCATGTTGGGCCGGAGCGATTCTGGGAGAATCTGACGGTTCTGTGGTCGTGTCCATGGTTGTCCTCGGGTGAGTTTCGGCTTCGGCCGAACGAAGGAAGGAGAATGGGTCAGTCGAGTGCGGTCGGAGATGCCGTGACGACGGGGCGGAGCGAAGAACTCGCCGCTTCGACGGCTGCGGCCATCGGACCGTGACGAACAACAGTATCCATGAATTCCGCTGTGCGTGTGATGAATTCAGGAAACTGCGCCAACTCGATGGGGAGTATGTCGCCGCGTTCGAGAACCGAGCGGACGAAATCCTCACTGGACGCTGCCGAAGCGGCAAGTCCTGCCAAACGCGCACGTGCAGGGTCGGCCATCGCATGCGCATGCGGGCCCGGGTCGAAACCGTCGGGCGGGCACACGCAGCAGAGATAGGCGGCGATGGTCAAGGAAAGCTGTTGCGGTACAACACCTTTTCGTAGGTGGTGGAGCGCTGGGTCCGGGATCCTCTGCGCGAGCTTCGCCGAGCCGTCCGAACCGACCTGCGCGGTCTTGTGCCCCAGAGCGGAGTTGGACCACCGCACGAACAGCTGGGCGATGTAGTCGTCGATATCCACCCCGCCCGGAACGGGCACGGTCGGGAGGTATTCGTCGACCAACACCGCTCGAGCTGCAGCCTCCACGAACGGGCGACCGATCGAGTCCGGAATTGTCGCGCGACCGTCGAGTGCGCCGAGATAGGCAATGAGAGAGTGGGTTCCGTTGAGCAGTCGAACCTTCATCAGTTCGTACGGTTCGACATCCTCGGTGAACACGGCACCACCGGCTTCCCAGCGGGGACGTCCTGCGGCGAACTCGTCCTCCATCACCCACATCGTGAACGGCTCCGCCGGCACCGCAATGGTGTCCACAGCGCCCAGCTCGGCGGTGGACTCGGCGTCGTACAACGCACTGCTGGACGGAACGATGCGATCGACCATGGAGTTGGGGAACGTCACTGCCGCGGCCAGCCACTCGAGCACATCGTCCGCACCGCAACGGTCCAAGAACTGACGCACGAGTGCAGCGGTGCGATCACCGTTCCCCAGCAGGTTGTCACAGCTGGCCACGGTGATGGGAGCCCCGTGCGTTCGTGCCCGCATCGCCAGAGCCCTCGCGAGCTGCCCCACTGTGGTCGTCGGCGTTTCCGGCCGCTGCAAGTCCTGTTGCACTGCAGTCGATTCGAGGTCGAGAGAGCCCGTCCGGGACGACAGCGTGTAGCCCAACTCGGTGACGGTGATCGTCACGATTCGGACGTCCTCGTCCGCAATGGCCCGTACGACGGCGGCGGGGTCGTCGGCGGCGACCATGGCTCCCGTGTGTGCTCCGGGGACGCTCACCTTCGATCCCGACGGCGAGATCTCGACGACGCCGTAGAGCAGTTCCTGAGCGAGCATGGCGTCGACAATCGTGCGAGATCTGTTCGCTACGCCCAGAATCCCCCACGAACCGCCGTCCTGCGCCAGTGCCGCAGCGGTGTACACGGCCTGATGCGCGCGATGGAAGTTGCCCAGCCCCAGATGGACGATCCCGGTGCCGTCCGGTCGTGCCGGGACGACGCCCGAGCGAGCGAGTGCCGAACGAGTCAGTCTGGATTCGCTCATCTCGTCACCAGTCCGTCATCGAGCCGTCGAGGCGGCGAGCGACCGGGAGATACGCGGGCTCGTACGGGTACCGCGCCGACAACGACTCGTCCATGTCGACGCCGAGGCCGGGGGCGTCACCGGGGGTCAGGTAGCCGTCGGCGAACGACCATGCGTGTGGGAACACCTCGTCCACCAGTGGGTCGTAACCCATGAATTCCTGAATGCCGAAGTTCGGAGTGGCCATTCCGAGGTGCACGCTCGCGGCGAGCGTGATCGGCGAGACGTCGGAGGGCCCGTGCGGTCCGCAACGAACCTGGTGTACCTCGGCCAGCGAGAAGATCTTTCGGACATGACTGATACCGCCGGCATGGGCGATGGCCACACGAATGAAATCGATCAGCTTCTCGGAGATCAATTGCTGGCAGTCCCAGATGGTGTTGAACACTTCACCGATCGCGAGCGGGGTCGTGGTGTGGTGACGCACCAGCCGCAGGGCGCTTTGATCCTCGGCGGTGGTGACGTCCTCGAGCCAGAACAGATCGACGTCCTCGAGCGACTTGCCCAGTCGCGCTGCCTGTTGCGGTGTCAGTCGGTGGTGCGCGTCGTGCAGCAACTTGAGCTCGGATCCCACGTGTTCGCGCACCTCTGCGAGCACCCCGGGAACGTGATTGAGATAGGCATCGGCATCCCAGACCTCCTCGACGGGAACGGCACCACGCCCTGCGGGTTCGTATCCCTGCGCGCCTCGGTGCACTCCGTACACGGACTCCAGGCCGGGAACACCCGATTGGGCCCGCACGGCGCGAAAACCCTGTGCTCGACGTCGATCGACGGAATCGATCAATTCCGACGTGTCCCAGCCGGTGGCGTGGGTGTACGAGAGAATGCGGTCGCGGACGGCTCCACCGAGCAGCTGGTAGACGGGTTGCCCGAGGGATTTGCCCTTGATGTCCCACAAGGCGAGGTCGACGGCACCGATCGCGGCCATCGTCACCGGCCCACGGCGCCAGTAGACACCGCGGTAGAGGTATTGCCAGGTGTCCTCGATGCGTGCGGGATCTCGGCCGATGAGAAGCGGCGCGACATGATCTTGCAGGTACGACGCCACCGCGAGTTCCCTGCCGTTCAAGGTCGCGTCGCCGTAGCCGACGACGCCGTCTGCGGTGGTCACTTTGAGTGTGACGTAATTACGCGTGGGGCTGCAGACGATGACGTCCGCGGCGACGATCTTGTCGGTCACGAGCGCTCTGCTTTCTCCGTGAAGTTCTCTCCGGCAACGACATCGGTCAACGGTTCGCGCGCGGCGAGTCGACCGATGTTGGCGGTGATGTCGTCGACCCGGCCCTCGAAGGTTTCGCGTGTGATGCCGGAAGAATGAGGTGTCATCAGGACGTTGTGCAGCGTGTGGAACGGATGACGCGAGGGGGCACCGATGCCGTCGGCCGACGGGTAGTCGTACCAGACGTCGATGGCGGCGCTCCCGAGCGATCCGGCGGACAGCGCGTCGAACAGTGCATCCTGCTGCACCAGGGGGCCACGCCCCACGTTGATCAGCACGCCGTCCGGTCCGAGAGCTGCGAGTTCGGTGTCGCCGATCATGCCGGTGGTGCGCTCGTTCAGTGGTGCGGACACCACGACGACGTCTGCTTCGGTCATCAGGTCGGACAGACGATCGGTCGATGCGGCCCAGGCCAATCCGTTCTCGGCTGCGTTCACCGATCCGCTTCCTGTGACCGCGATGCCCCGGCAACCGAAGGCCCGCAGCAACTGCCACGACTGCGCACCGATATGACCGAAGCCCACGAATCCCACCGTTGCCGAACCCAGCGAAGTCGACTGCCGAAGCGTGCGGTCGTACACCGGTGACGCCCACCGATTCTCCCGCATGAGGCGGTCCTGGCCGAGAAACCCGCGCCGGAGCACGACGGCGGTGGCTACGACGTATTCGGCGATCGAGCGTTCGTGGTGAAAAGTGTTGGCCACCAATGTCCGAGCGCTCAGGTCGTCGAAGGAAACGCCGTCCGTGCCTGCCCCCGCAACGTGCACCAGCTGCAGATCGGGTGCCGCCTCCGCCAGAACGGCCGGGAACTTTCCGCCGACATACACGGTCGCATCGGCGATGTCCGCGACGAGTGCATCGACGTCGAACTTCTCGTGCCACGACAGCTCGATATCGGAGGCGACTCGGCTCTCGAAGCGGCCACGATGCGGT
This sequence comes from Rhodococcoides fascians NBRC 12155 = LMG 3623, assembly GCF_001894785.1. Classification (GTDB taxonomy): domain Bacteria; phylum Actinomycetota; class Actinomycetes; order Mycobacteriales; family Mycobacteriaceae; genus Rhodococcoides; species Rhodococcoides fascians. The sequence goes on along the minus strand of NZ_BCWW01000010.1, from coordinate 119,312 downwards.
AGGAGGTTGGAATCTGCGATGACGACCTTCATTTCGAGTCGTCCTTTCCTGGTGCGAGAGTGCGAATCCGAGCGGGGCCCGATGAGCCGCGGACCACGAGTTGGGTAGGGAGGTGGATGGTTCTGGCCGACGACTCCGGTTCGGCTGCCCGCTGGAACACCAGATCGGAGGACACCAGACCTGCACGGCCCATCGGAACGTTGATACTCGTCAGAGCGGGATGCGCGAGTTCGGCCAGGGGCGAATCGTCGATGCCGATGACGCTGAGGTCTTCCGGTACTGCCAGGCCCATCGACCGGACCCCGTTCATGACGCCGATGGCCATGGGGTCGTTGTGGGTCATGACGGCGGTCGCACCCGTGGCGACGACGCTGGCAGCCGCAGCATGGCCGCCGGCCAAGGTTTCCTGCTGCCACCCCAGTACATCGAGCACTATTCCTCGTGCTGCACAGAACTGTTCGACGGCGTCGACGCGTCGCTCGTTGGACCACGATTGCGGTGATCCCTGGACGTACGCGAGATGTGTGTGACCGAGAGCTGCCAGGTAATCGACGGCCTGCCGGATACCGTCCTCGGAATCGGCCACGACACAATCGCATTCGCTGGAGGATCGGTTGACCAGCACCAGCGGTGTGTCGCCCGCCAGCTGCACGATGTCCTCGGCCGGTAGTCGTGGAGCACAGACGATCAGAGCGTCGACTCGGCCCTGCAGGTCACCGATCACTTCACGCTCACGGTCTGCGCTTCCGTCGGTGTCGGTGAGGACGATGGTCTGTCTGCGATGCCAGCCCTGTGCTTGCGCGGACTTGACGAAGCTGGCGAAGACGGTGTGGCCGATGTCGGGTACCACGACTGCGACCGTCGTCGCCGAGACGCGGGTGTCGGAGGAGCGCCCCGAAGCCGCGACATAGCCGATCTGGTCGGCGACGGCGATGATCCGAGCCAACGTGTCCGCCCCGATTCGATCCGGGTTGCTGAAGGCGCGCGATGCCGTCGACAGCGACACACCTGCTCGTTGTGCGACCTGCGTGAGCGTGGGTGCCACGGTTCACCTCCTGAGTTCTTTGTGATGCCGAGCACAACGATGACAGAAGTTGCGCAATATTGTCAACGGTTTGCGCAACAGAGGCCCGGGCGTACCGGGTCCGCGGTTTGACACACTCGACTGCGACCACGTCCGCACAGAGGGAGACTCACCTTGCGCACCTTTACGCACCCCCAGACCGGCACAACCGTGTCGAGCATCGTCCTCGGGTTCATGCGCATCCTCGACCTGGACGACGACAGGATTCGCAGGTTGGTCGACACCGCCCTGGACGTGGGTGTGACCGTCTTCGATCACGCCGACATCTACGGCGGCAGACCCCACGGGTGCGAGGAGCGCTTCGGACAAGCGGTGACACTCACTCCGTCGCAGCGTGAGCGCGTCAGCATTCAGAGCAAGGTCGGCATTCGCGACGGCTATTTCGACTTCTCGGAAGACCACATCGTGTCGGCCGTCGAGGGTTCGCTCTCGGCACTCGGCGTCGATCATCTCGACACCCTGCTGCTGCATCGACCGGACAGCCTGGTCGAGCCCGACGAGGTCGCGGCGGCATTCGACACACTGCACACGTCGGGCAAAGTGCTCGGTTTCGGCGTTTCCAATCACACTCCCGGTCAGATCGAATTGCTCGAAACAGCAGTCACACAACCACTTCTGTTCGACCAAGTGCAGTTGAGCGTCGTCCATTCACCGCTGATCGCTGCGGGCCTGACCGCCAACATCGGCGCGCTGGACCAGTCGGTGGATCGTGACAACGGGTTGCTCGACTACGCGAGGGCACGCGGCATCACCGTGCAAGCGTGGTCGCCACTGCAGAGCGGGACCTCGTCGGGTGTGTTCGTCGGAGATCGCGAGAATTACCCTGCCCTCAACGATGCGCTCGACGACATTGCCGGCCGATACGACACGACACCGTCCGCGATAGCGGTCGCGTGGATAACACGCCACCCGGCCGACATTCAGGTGGTCCTGGGGACCACCACGCCGGATCGGATAGTAGAGGCCGCTACGGGGTCGGACATCCGCCTGACCAGGGCGGAATGGTACGGCCTGTTCCGCGCAGCGGGTCACACACTGCCCTGATGCCGGGCATCGAACTGCGTTACCTTGCCGTTACCAAGTAGCGACGAATCCGTGATGTTGCAGGCTCGGTTCGGTGATGTTGCGCTGTCAGGATTACGGGACAGCGTGCACCGGAACCTGCAGCCCTCGGGTTCCACACCGAGCACGCCGGTTCGATAGGCCACCCGAACTGAGAGGTTCGCACCGTGACTGTTTCCGATTTCACCGATGTTCGCTCCACCGCCCCCGCTCGACGCCACTCGATCGGTATCGAGTCCTACTCCCCCGATCTGACCGTTGTTCGCGCCGTCGGCGAGCTGGACATGAGTGCACGAGCAGATTTGGTGAACGCCCTCGACGGTGCCCTACGGGACAATGCAGTTGTGCTGCTGGACTTGTCGGCGGTGGACTTCATGTACTCGGGTGCCGCGAGCGTGATCGTCGATGCTGTCGAACGTTCCGACGGACGCGTCGAGGTCTTCGCTCCTACCCGGCCGGCGCGCCGGGTGCTCGATGCGGTAGGTGCGAGCTTCATCGGGGAAGATCCCTCCGCGCGCTGATTCGCAAGGTTTGCGTGCCGGTTCAACCGGCAAACCTCGTCTGGACAGCGACTCCAGTCGGTAACGACCGTGACTCGTCTCGAGAAGTGGGGCGGCTTTCGTTCTGCCGCAATGGGTCCTTTTCACACGAGGCAAGGATCGACAATGTCCGACCAGTTCACCAAGAGCGACCCCACCACTGCTTTCTCCATGCCCGATCGGGACGACCAGCCCGAGCTCGAGCATCCGGGATTGACTCGCGACATGGTCACCGCACCGGATCACGGCGAGAAGTCGTACCGGGGTTCGGATCGGTTGCACGGCCGAAAAGCGTTGATCACCGGTGGTGATTCCGGGATCGGCCGAGCTGTGGCGCTGGCATTCGCGCGAGAAGGTGCCGATGTCGTCATTGCTCATCTCGAATCCGAGGGCCCCGATGCCCAAGCGACCGTCGACCTGATCGAAGCCGCTGGACGGTCGGGCCGAGCGATCGCCTGCGACCTCACCGACGAAACGCAGTGCACCAAGTTGGTCGACACTGCCGTGGAGGTTCTCGGAGGCCTCGACATCGTCGTCAACAACGCCGCGTTCCAGATGGCCCAGATGGGCGGCATCGCCGATATCACCACCGACCAGTTCGACCGTGTGCTCAAGACCAACTTGTATGCCTTGTTCTGGATTTCGAAGCACGCCGCCGCCGTCATGGGTGCGGGCTCCACCATTATCAACACCACCTCGATTCAGGCATCGAATCCGTCACCGGAGTTGATGGACTACGCCACCACCAAGGCAGGCATCGTCGCATTCACCAAGGGCCTGGCCGGCCACCTCGCCGGCCGTGGCATTCGAGTCAACGCCGTTGCGCCCGGACCTATTTGGACACCCTTGATTCCCGCGACCATGCCTGCCGAGAAGTACGGCGAGTTCGGCGAGACGGTTCCGTTGGGCCGCCCGGGCCAGCCCGCGGAGTTGGCTCCGGCCTACGTCTTCCTGGCCTCGAACGAGTCCAGCTACATCACAGGCGAGACCATTGCGGTCACCGGGGGCACCCCGTTCAACTGATCTCGGAGTCTTCGGACTTCGACGCCCGCCACGCCAACAGCACCCCGTCTCCTTCGGGTCGCCGCCATGGCAGGAAGAGCGCCACAGCGATCGCGCAGGCCATGGCGGCCCCGACGGTGACGAACGACGCCAGCTGAAATCCCTCCAGTGACGCGGCCTTCATCGCGTACACGAGCTCCGCCTTCTGCGTCGCGAAGATCGGGTTGGTCGGCGCTTTGACGATTTCGATGACGCTGACGACGGTCTCACGGGCAAAGGCCTTCTGGTAGGGCTCCATGATTGCCTCGGGAATGGCGTCGATTCGGGGGCCCACTTTCGTGGTGTAGATCGACGCGACGATCGAGCCCAGCACCGCGACGCCGAGTGTTCCACCCACCTCACGGGTGGTGTCGTTCACCGCCGAGCCTGCACCTGCTTCGTCGAGCGTCACCGACGACATGATGGATTCGGTGGCCGGGCCTTGCACGATCGCCAACCCGAGGCCCATCAAGATCATCGAGACGACGACCGGTCCCAGGTACGGCGTTTCGACCTCGACCTGGCCCGCAATGAACATGCCGATGCTCATCACGACGAGTCCGAAGACGATGACGGCTGTCGTTCCTATTCGCTGCGCGATCAGTGTGGCCAGTGGTGCCCCGACCGCGATGGATACCGCGAACGGCAGTGAATGAACGCCGAACTGCAACGGCGTCAGTTCCATGACACCCTGAAAATACTGGGTGATCATGAACAGGAAACCGAACATGCTGAAATACGCCACTGCAATAGCCAGTGCGGGCAACGAGAAACGTGGGTTTCGGAACAGCTGCAAGTCGAGTACCGGTGACGGCGCGCGAAGCTCCCACCACACGAACGCGCCCAATGCCATACATCCGACGATGTAGCCCCCGAGGCTCAACGGCGACAGCCACCCGTTGTGCGGCGCTTCGATGATCGCCCAGACCAGCACGGTGATACCGGCCAAGGAGAGCACGATCCCCAGTGGATCGTATTTTCCGACGTGCTCCGCCTTCGATTCCGGCACGCAGGCAAAGGCTGCGATCAGAACGAGCAGAGCGACCGGAACATTGATCCAGAACACCGAGTGCCACGAGAAGTGTTCGAGCAGAAAGCCGCCTGCTGTGGGGCCTATGGCGATAGCGAAGCCTGCCATCGCCGTCCATGCGGCGATGGCCAGTGCCCGTTCCTTGGCGTCGGTGAAGATGTTGATGATGAGCGCCAACGTGGCCGGGAACACCGCGGCGGCACACACTCCCATGGCAGCGCGGGCCGCCACCACCTGCCCGAGGTCGGCGGCGACAGCCCCGCCCACAGACATCACTGCGATGCCTGCCAAACCGAACATCATGACCTTCTTGCGCCCGTAGCGGTCTCCGAGGTGACCGAACGCCAGCAATAGACCCGCGAACGTCAGCGTGTAGGCATCGACCACCCACTGAAGCCCACTGATGTCCGCTCTCAGCTGCAACCCGATGGACGGCAGCGCCACGTTGACAACCGTGTTGTCCAGAACGACGAGCAACTCGGCGATGCAGATGACGAGCAGCGCGAGGTATCGCCGACGGAACGGCGGCGCACCTGGTCGATGAAGGGCGAGCGTGGGCAGCGACATGAGGATCCCTTCAACTATGCCGGACGGCATAGTTCCTGAAAGGAAAGTATCTGCAACTGGCCGTTATAGCAACCGCGTCGCACGGAACAGACTCGACGACGACGCGCGTTGCGCCCCTCCAGCAGGCTGACCACTTCACTATCCATCCGGGACGGGACGGCGACAGCTGTGCAGACTATGGTGTCTGGCATACCCTGCCGCCACTCTTCGGAATCGGAGCAACGCCATGTCCCCTGACACAGACGTCGTCGATCTGAGCAGCCCACTTTTACTTGCTTGTGGGCAGATCCTGCCGAACCGCGTGATGAAGTCGGCGTTGAGCGAAGGTTTGGCCACCGTCGATCATGCACCCGACTCTCGTCTCGAAACGCTGTACCGCCAGTGGGGTGCGGGCGGTTACGGACTCGTGGTGACCGGAAATGTCATGGTCGACCGATCCCACCTCGGCGAGCCGGGCAACGTCGTCATCGAAGACGATCGCGACCACGATGTACTTGCTCGATGGGCAAAAGCGACATCCGACGGCGGTGCACCCATTTGGATGCAGCTCAATCACCCGGGCCGCCAAGCCAATCCGATCGTGACGCGCACCAAGCCCGTCGCACCGTCCGCCGTTGCTCCCAACATCCCGGGGATCCCGGCACCGCGGGCGTTGAGCGAGAACGAGATCCGCGACGTCATCGGCCGGTTTGCGACGGCAGCGGCGGTGGCCGAAACGGCAGGCTTCGACGGTGTTCAGATCCACGGCGCGCACGGATACCTGGTGTCTCAATTCCTGTCGCCCTTGTCCAACCGACGCGACGACGACTGGGGCGGCGACCTCGACGGGCGAATGCGATTCGTTCTCGAGGTGGTCCGAGCCATCAGGTCGGCGGTCTCCCCCAGCTTCGCGGTGGGAATCAAACTCAATTCGGCAGACTTCCAGCGCGGCGGATTCAGTGAAGAGGAATCACGGATCACCGTCGAGCACCTTGTCCGGGAATCGATCGATCTCATCGAAATCAGCGGTGGCAGTTACGAATCACCCGCAATGATGGGAACGGCGAGCACCCGCGAGCGCGAGGCCTACTTCCTGGAGTACGCACGCACGGTCCGTTACGCCGCGGGACCGGTTCCATTGGCCGTGACCGGAGGCTTCCGCACCCGATCGGTGATGAGCTCGGCGGTCCGGTCGGGCGAATGCGACATGGTGGGTCTCGGGCGGCCGACCGCTCTGACCCCCGGTGTCGCCGGTCCGCTGGTCGACGGCACACTGGACCGCGTCGAGTCGCCGCAGGTAGCCCTCCGGCTCCCATCGAAGGCGAACGCCTTCAAACAGATCAACGGAGCTCTGGACCTGCAGTGGCACACCGACCAGCTCCAGCTCATCGGTGCCGGCCGGCAACCGAACTCGAGCCGCCCGGCATGGAGAACCGCCGCGACGATGGTGCAGCGCAACGGCTGGGACGCGTTTCGCAATCGCAGAACGGCCGCGTCGACGAACCCATCCTCAGCGATCGAGAAATTTCGCCGTGAACGGTGGATCGGTAGATACGTTGCGAATCCGATCGTCGACGCGCTCACGGCGGTCGGTGTCAGAACGTCCCTGATCACCGATATCGAGACCGTCGGCCGCAAGTCCGGCCTGCGCCGTCGGGTGCCGGTATCCGCATCGTTCGACACCACCGGAGCGTGGCTGATCTCACAGCACGGAAGCCGATCCGGCTGGGGCGCCAATATCACCGACGAGCCCGCCGTTCGTATTCGGGTGGGTAGCCGATGGCGCAGCGGGACCGCCACTTTTGTGCCCGGTGATGACGTCGCCCTCCGTGCGCGGTCGTTCTCGGACAATCCGGTACTCGGGCGGGTCATCGGAGCGGGCTTCCGCGCGCTGCAAACCGATCCGATCTCGGTGCGCGTCGACTTCAGCGACTGACTCGAAAATGGACGCGCGCCGATCCGGTACTCGACGGCATCAGTGCCGAAGTAGCATAATCACTCGATGGAACCGATCCCCACCGGCACACTGCGTGGTACCGATAGCGGCTTCGCGCTCGAATTGAGCAGAACGCTTCAGCTTCCACGTGAGGACGTGTGGGCAAGACTCACCGAATCGTCCCTCACCGCGCAATGGTTCGGTCCGTGGGAACGGATTTCGGACGACTCCATTCGGATCACCATGAGTTTCGAGGAGGGCGCACCGGCCTCGGATATGGCCATCGAAGCGTGCGAGCCGCCGAGCCGGCTGGCCGTGCGGACGCTCGACGACTACTTCCCATCACAGCAGACGTACTATGCGTCGCTGCGCCCGCTGTGAGTCAATGGTTACGCAGCGCGTCGATGAGCTCGTGCTTGTTCAATTTCGAGTACCCCTCGAGGCCCAGTTCCTTGGCTCGGTCGGTGAGTTCGTCCACCGTCCAGTCCTCGTAGGATCCGGACTCACCACCCTTCTTACCCACCTCGTCCCGACCCTTGTTCGCGGCCGCATTCGAGATGCGGGCAGACTTCTCTTTCGAGTTGCCCTCCTCCCGGAGCTTCTCGTACAAGCCCTGGTCTTTCAACTGCGGCTGGTCTGTGTTGTCGTTCTTCGCCGGCATCGTGATCCCCTCGCACTGGGCTGACTCGGTCAATGACAGCGCTACCCGGTCTGCATGACGACAAACCTCGTTCCGACACCTAGGAATGGTGTGCGTCGAGCATCATCGGGTAACCGAACTGGATGCATTCGGATGGATCACACGAAGTGGCGGGAGACGTCACCGACAACCAGGACAACAGAGAAGAAGAGGCCCCACTCTCGGTGGGAGTGGTCAGTGACGACGGCTTCGCGTCTACCGTTGCGTCGTCCATCATCGAAAATCTGCCCGATCACGCGATGATCGACGGGCAGCGGCGGGAACTCCGGGTCTCCGGAGCATCCGTTCCGCTGCCGCCCACAGCAACCGGCTCCGCCCCACTCGGTCAATGGCTGGCAGCGGTGCGAGCTACCGACGACTACGACATCGTGTTGTGTGTGTCGGAGGTTCCTCGCCGGCTCGGGTCGCGTCCGGTGATCGCCGAGCTTCGCGACGGTACGACAGGCGCGGTGTACGTGCCGTCCTTCGGAACACTGGCTGTACGTCGCCGTGCCACCACCGCTGCTCTCGCTGTGTTGCACGAGTTGATCGAGGCCGACGATTCGTCTCGACCGCCGAGACGATATTTCAAGTCGAGCTGGATTCCGAGCGATTCCGGGGAAGGCGACGAAGTACTGGTGACGTCGAGCATCCTCGGCCGAATCAGGTTGATATCGGGAATGATTCGTTGTATTCGCCCGTGGCGGTTGGTTCCCACACTGTCGGGCGCGCTCGCAGCTGCGAGTGCGGCGTCCGCCTTCGGCGTGTTCTACGCGAGCATCTGTCAGATGGCGGCGTCGATGAGTGTGATGCGCTTGGCGATGATCGGAGTTGCCGCGGTGATGGCCATGACGGTGTGGGTCATCTTCCCCAACGGGCTGTGGGAGAAACGGTCGTTCCGAAGCTCGACGATCGACCGTTGGATGTACAACGCGGCCACTCTGGGAACAGTGCTGACCGGTGCACTGTGCATGTACGCCCTGCTGTTCGCTGTCGTTTTGCTCTCGGCGGCGGTCGTGATCTCACCGGTCTTTCTCGCTGTGCAGATAGACCGCACCGCAACCCTCGGCGACTACTTCTCGTTGGCGTGGCTCGCAGCTTCGCTGGGTACGGTGGCGGGTGCCGTCGGGTCCTCGGTCGCAGACCGCGAGGACATCCTCGGTGCCACGTACGGTCACCGCGAGCTGATTCGACGGCAATCGGCGACGCCGTCGTCCTGATTCGGAACGAACCGGACCGCAGTTGTGAGTGAGAACAACAAGATGTGGGTACGTTCGGGAAATGCCATACCTGGAACGCACCGCTGATGTCTTCGTTCTCAACCTCGGAAGCCGCGGGGTCGACGACACCGAGAACCGCATCAGCCCGAACTGGGTTGCCGAGATCAACACCCTGCTCGACGAGGTCCAGGCCGGCTCCGGTTCTGCTGCGCTCGTCACAACAGCGACAGGCAAGTACTTCTCCACTGGAGTCGACTTGTCGTGGGGCGCGGAAAACCTCGACCAGATCAATCGGTTCATCGGCACCGTGCAAGAGATGCTGGTGCGCTTTCTCACGCTTCCGATGCAGACAGTCGCAGCCATGCAGGGGCACACTTTCGGCGGTGCCGCATTCTTCGCAATGGCGCACGACTACCGGATCATGCGATCCGATCGCGGTTTCCTGTGCTTCCCCGGTGTCAACATCGGCGCTACCTACAGCCCCGGAACCGTGGACATGGTGAGAGCGAAGATGGCACCGAACGCCTTTCACGAGGCACTCACCACCGGACGCCGCTACGGCGGAGACGACGCTATGGCACTCGGCCTGGTCCACGACGTCTCGGCCGCAGATTCGCTCCTCGACACCGCTGTCGCACGCGCCGGCGAACTCGCCGGAACGCGAGGCGACGTCTTGGGCGAGATCAAGCGAACCATGTACGCACCCGAGATTCGGTCACTGCTTACCCCGGTTGCCGGTGTCGACGAAATGGAATGGGCCTCGAACTGAGCTGAGCCCTACTTCCCCGCTACGAGGGGTGCCACCTCGGTACCGAGCAATTCGATGCCGCGCAGCAGATCGCTGTGCGCCAGGCGTGGATTCGTCATCTGAAGCGAGAGTCGATCCACACCGCCCAGTTGCTCGCCGACTCGCAGAATTTTGTCTGCCACCGTCTGGGGATCGCCCATGAAGAACGCACCGTTCGGACCGGAGGTGGCGTCGAACTGCTGCCTGCTCGGGCGGGCGAATCCACGCTCACGAGAGATCTTGGTGAACATCTCGTTCCAGCCGGGATAGATCGTGTCTGCGGCGATCTCCGTCGTCTCGGCGACGAAGCCGAACACGTGCAGACCCACCTTCAATCGTTCCGGCGGGTGGCCCGCTTGGGCTCCGGCACGCCGGTACAGGTCGACGAGCGGGGCGAATTGGCGTGGCTCGCCGCCGATGATCGCGATCATGAGCGGGAGTCCCAGAAGTCCTGCGCGAGCGAACGATTCGGGCGTTCCACCGACACCGACCCAAATGGGCAGCGGATCCTGCAGCGGACGCGGATAGATCCCCTGCCGGTTCAGCGCCGGCCGGTGACGACCCGACCAGGTGACCTCCTCGTTGTCCCGGATCTGCAGCAGCAGGTCCAGCTTTTCGGCGAAGAGTGAGTCGTAATCGGCCAGATCCAGGCCGAAGAGTGGGAACGACTCGGTGAAGGAGCCGCGACCGACAACCAGGTCGATCCGTCCCTTCGAGATCAGATCCAGGGTGGCGAACTCTTGGAACACCCGTACCGGATCGTCCGCACTGAGTACCTTGACCGCGCTACCGAGCCTGATGTTCTCGGTTCGCGCAGCCGCGGCGGCCAGAATGATGGACGGGGCCGAGTCGTAGTACTCGCTGCGATGATGCTCACCGATGCCGAACGAGTAGAGCCCCACCTGATCGGCGAGAGCGATCTCTTCGAGCAGGTGACTCATGCGCTCCTCCGGAGCGATCACGCGACCGTCGGTCGGGTCGGTCACGGAAGAAACGAAACTGTCGACGCCCAGATGCACGATGGGACCTCTCGATCGGTGGTGGACGTAGTCGTCAGCGTAGGTGAAGCTTCAATTATTCCGGATGAGAAAGCAGTCGAATACTATTCGACTCCGCGTCTCGATTCTTCCCCGTGAAGTCCATCTACCGACTATCACCGACGAGCATCGTCAGAAGTGCGCTCGATGAATCCCCTAACGCCGTCCGCGTTTGCGAGCGCGTCGTTCGTCGAGCTTTTTCTTGCCGTACCCCCAGGTGATGCGTCCGAGTCCCTCGAAGAGTCGACTGGAAAGACTCCTGCGGCCGCTCATACGGTGTCCTCGTGTTCGGTGATGGTCATGTCGGTTCGGTTCCCTTTCTCGTCGGCAGCCGATCCAGGCGGTACGCCGGGTACGTACTGACTGCGCCGAATAAGTCGAATCGGGAACGAGCAAGCACACATCGGTCAGGCGTGATCTACGTCACGGACCGCGTGCCGGCTCCCGAGCTACCGCCCCTCGACGAGTCGATAGATCCATCCGATCACTTCGGGGTAGGCAACGGCGTTGGCAGCCGGATGGTCGATTGCCGGAACCAGCTCGGTTCCGAAGTCGAGCTCCCGGACTGTGATGTCCGTGAAACCGACGGCACCCCAGCGCTGTGTCAGGAGCCGGCTCTGCTCGATGTCGACGGAGCGGTCGTTGATGCCCTGCACGATCATGACGGGCAGCGCGGGCGGGGTGAACCCGATGGTGTTCGCATCCGTGAGTGGACCCAATACGGGACCCCTCATGAGTGAGCCCAGCGATGCGCCGTCGGCCGTCAAGTCCTCGGACCGCAGCGACCCATGTGCGAGCGCGTCGGTATTGCAAAAGTTCAGTGCCGCATCCAGGGCCGTTCGCCCGCGTTCGTTGAAGAGGGCACGTATCTCGCCGGCACGCTCGGGATGCGCTCCGATCCAGCCGTCGACCGTGTACAGCATTGTTGCGGCCCACTCGGTTCCGTCCTGGCCCTCGACACGCAGCACAGGATCGGTCGGTGCGGCACCGACGAAGGCACCGACCACGGACAGGTCGGGCGCATAGGTAGAGGCGAGTTCGGCGGCGGCGGCCGAGGCAACGCCGCCCGCAGAGTATCCGTAGAGCACGATCGGCGCACCGGTCTGGCTCGCCGCGGCACGAGCCGAGTCCAACAGCGCACGCGCGCCCGCGACTCGGCCCAGGAATTCGTACTCGCCGGGGGTTCCGAGCCCCTGATAATCGGTGGTGACCACCTGATATCCCTGGGCCAGTAGAGGCAGTAAAGCCGGCATCGTAGTTGTCAGTCCGAGCTCGGACGAACCCGAGCAACGATCAGATATGCCGTAACTGCCTGGCGCATAGGCGATCACGGGCCGTGGCCCTCGACCCTTCCATGCGCGATCAGGTGTGATCAAAAGCCCCGACACCGCCACCGCACGATCACGGGGATCCACTGATCGATACAGGATGCGCTCGGTGCGTGAGCCCAGAAAATCGAGCTGCGGCACGGCTTCTCGCCGCACGACGGCCCCGGGCGCAAAGGCTTCGAGATCGGCGACGGGAGCACCGTAGAAATCGGCTGTCGCAGGTGCTGCCGAAGCGGGTGCTGCCGAAGCGGGTGCAATCGACAGAACGCAGGACACGACAAGGACCAGCGCGGCGCACGTGACGGAATGGAGTCTCATCTCGCGAGTAAGTATGCGGCTCAACGTGACAATTCGCATTCCGCCACAGGCTGTGCGGTAGCGGTGTAGCGCGAGCTCTCCCCTACTTTGCCGACTTGATCCACGCCGGGGAAAGCCTGCGTACCTGTGGTGCAGAGGCCAGTAGTGGGGCGACTTCGCGTTCGTACGCCAGATATGCAGGATGCCGAAGAAACCCGACTGCGTCCTCAGCGGTTCTGTAGTGCTGAAACGCTGTGATGCCATCCGGATCGTCGGAATCGAGGCAGTAGTAGTAGGCGAGATGCCCAGGGTTGTCGAGCACGGCCGGTGCCAGGCGCTTTTCCCACAGAGCCCGGACGGCGTCGCGTCGATTCGGCAGAGTCTTATGAGTTACGACGACGGTGACGCCGGGTTCGACTGGCATGACAGGTCCTTTCGACCGAAGCAACCGATGTACCGCGATCATGCACCACGGTCCCGACACCGGCCGGCATCGCGAAGATTCGGCCGCCCGAATAGTCGGGCCTGTAGTGTCCCCGGTCATGACGGCACGAGCTTTCACGAGATCGGCAGTCGTCGCGGGGTCGGCAGTTGCGCCGCCCGTCCGCGCAATCTCGGGCTCCGGAGAGAACGGCCGGAGAAGTGAAAGTCGAGTGATTCTGCTGCACTTCACTTCTGGCGCGTTCGAGCCACATTCAGGGGATTTCACCGTCCCGATGCCATCCGGTGGTGGATCCATGATTGTCGTATCCGACGCGGCGAGCACGACATATCTCGATGCGCTGGCGAACACCGAGCGGTCCGCCCAGCCGTGATCTGGCTCGCGTGGCGGTCGAACCGGGCACCTCTGCTGATCTCGCTGATCACCATCGCAATCCTGATCACGGCGACGTCGACGGCCGGAGCCTACGTTCCGCGTTATCCGCAGACGTCGTGGTCGTTCCCTCGAATGTGTTCTCGATGGAACGATGTGGGACCGTGCAGACCGGAGACCGCACTGACCCTGTCGACGCTGGGTGCACTGCTTCTACCGTTGCTGCTCGGAATGTTCGTCGGGGTACCCGCTTTTTCTCGTGACGTGGACTCTCGTACCCATGTGTTGGCGCTGACGCAGTCGCGGAGTCGACTGCGGTGGTACTTCGCACCCGTAATCGTTGTCTTCCTGCCCATTTCGGCTGCTATGACGTGCCTCGGCCTGGCATTGCTTTGGGCCACGGGCCGGTCGCGCGATTCTTCGAGTGCCGACCACGGCCCGTCCGTCGGTTTCTCGTGGTTCGATTTTCCTCACTTCGAGACGGCCGGCGTCGCTCTCGGTGCATACACCTTGCTGATGCTTCTCGTCGGCAGCACTCTGGCACTGGTGTTCCGACGCGGGATCGTCTCCATGCTCGCTACCCTCGTCGTCTTTCTCTTCTTTGCACCGGTGGCGTTCACCTGGATTGCGCGCGAGCACTACGGATCGCCCAGCATCGACAGTGAGCCGATCAGCGGCTTGTATCGCGAATCGGAATATCCACCCAACCCGTACTACACCACCGACGGAACGTGGGTCGTCGACGCCGGGTACGTCGACAGCAGCGGGGCGGAGGTCGGACCCGACACAGCGCGGTGCGCGCAGCCGTACCGGGACGGGAATCCACCTGCCGGGGAGACGAACGAACAGCGTTCGGAGCGAACTCGACTCGAAACCGTGGACCGAGCAGCACGATTCGACGACTGCTTACGCGACCAAGGCGTCGCCCGCTTCGATATCAGATACTTTGCCGACGACGAGTTCTGGCGTTTTCAAGCGATCGAAACCGGCCTCATGCTCGCATTCGGTCTCGCGGTGAGTGGCGCGGGAATATCGGCGGTCCGGCGTCTTACCTGAAGATCTGCTCACTGTTTGTGCAGCGTGAAGCTCGGACAACTGTCGCCCTGACCTTGCGGTGCCCGCAAGTCGACATCCCTACCCGCCTACCGACAGCAGCTGGGGCCGTTTTGCCGTCCGACTGTCGCCCGAGGAGCGCCTACGGACGCGGCGAGTCAACCACGGCGCAAGGAACATTCCGGCCCAGTTCAGGTCGCCGCGAACCCGGGAGACCAGATGTGGGCGCCCGAGTGGGGCCAGAGGACGATCCCATGCGTCGGTGGCACCCGGCAGGCCGAGAGCGAATGCGGCGGCCGCGGCGAGCCGCGCGTGTCCTTTCTCGTTCAGATGCAAGCGGTCCCAGCTCCACAGACGCGGATCCGATGCCACGTCATGCTTCTCAAGATCAATTACTATGACACCGAATTCTTCTGCAGCCGTCCGAATCTCGGCGTTCAGCTCGGTCATACGCTTCGCGATGATCGCTCGACCGGGGACGGGGTGTGCGAGGCGGGGAAACGTCATGGTGATCACGGTGCAGTCGGCCGCTCGCAGCGCGCCGAACATTGTGCCCAGCTCACCGGCCACAGTGCGCGCATCGAAATGGGGTCGCAAGATGTCGTTGACGCCGGCAGCGACGGACGCGACGGTGGGTCGCAACGCCACGGCGGCGGGCAATTGCTCTGCTCTGACCTCAGCAGCTTTGCGACCACGCACCGCGAGGTTCGCGTACACGACCGTGTCGTCGCTCTCGGCCATGTGCTCGGCGAGCCGATCGGCCCAGCCACGAAAGCCCGCCATGTCGTCGCCGTCGTTCAGCCCCTCCGTCTGACTGTCACCGAGAGCTACGTACCGCAACTGACCTTCTCGGTTCTCCATCACCGCTCCTTCGTCGAGCAGAAATATACAACAAGTTGTGCATGAAGACGCTTTTCCTGCGCGACGGGTACTGTGCCGGATCATGTCCCTACGTGATGCCGTGCTCGCCGCACTGGTCGACGGGGAGCTGTCCGGCTACGACTTGTCCAAGGCGTTCGATGCAACGGTCGCCAACTTCTGGACTGCCACTCCTCAACAGCTCTACCGCGAGCTCGATCGAATGGATCGAGACGAGGTGATCACCGCGAGACTGGTAGAGCAGGACGGTCGCCCCAACAAGAAGCTGTTCAGCCTGACCGACAAGGGTCGTGCGGCGCTGCGCCAGGTCAGCCACCGCCGCCCGAAGCTTCCCGCGATTCGCGACGAGCACCTGTTGGCAGTGCACGCACTGGAGGCCGGCGACCTCGAGCCGATGACTGCCGCGATCCGCGAACGGATGCAGCTCTCACGCGACAAACTGGCCAGGTACGACCGGATGGCGCACCGCCTGCTCGACGGACGCACCGAGACCGACTTCCTGACGACCGCAGATCGCATCGGCCCATACCTCACCCTGATGCGAGGACGAATGTTCGAGGAAGAATCTCTCCGCTGGGGTGCCCGGATTCTCGACGTACTCGAGGTCCGCGCTGGTCGACGCTGACCGCCATTACCCGATCAATAGTCACAAAGTTGTGTATCGTTCGCGATAACACCCGAACCCGGGTCCGACCCTACTCAGGAGATGACGCGTGCAGCGGTTCCGACAAGCCGTCGAGGCGAACGACCACGACGCCATGGCCTCCACCCTTGCTGACGACGTCGTCTTCAGCTCGCCAGTTGCGTTCAAGCCGTACCACGGCAAACCGATGACCGCGGCGATCCTGCGGGCCGTCACGCGGGTGTTCCGCGACTTGCGATACGTCCGAACTGTCGAAGACATCGGCGGTCGCGATCACGTCCTGTTCTTCGAGGCCCGCATCGACGATGTGACCGTCCATGGCTGCGACATCCTGCACCTCGATTCCGACGGCCTGATCGACGACTTCACCGTCATGGTGCGTCCGCTGTCGGCGGCACAGGCACTCTCCCGGGCCATGGCTAAGGAATTCGCCGCCGAGATGGCGTCGAACACTGCGACCGACAAGATGGACTGACCCGCTGGACTTCTCACTCGACGCCGATCGTCACCTCGGTGGATTTGACGAACGCGGTTGCCTGCTGCCCCACCGCGAGCCCGAGCTCCTCGGCGGCCTCGCGGGTGATCGAGGAGGTGACTGTCTGGTCGCTGCCGTCGAGACGAACCTTCACCGTCGCCATCACACTGCCGAGCGTGACCTCGGTGATGGTGCCGACGAGCTGATTGCGGGTGGACAGTCGCACGATGGTTCCTCCATGTGAAAAGTAGTTCATGAATGGTCGAGCGAAGCGAACGATACTGGAGGTGCCACACAGCGTCTGCATTCTTCGGTGCTGTCCGACCCGCACTGCCGAGCCCCCCTGCTCACTCCAGGGCGGGCATTGCGTCCACGCGCGCGGGCACGTGCTTGTGCCACGGAGTCGCGGAAAACTCGTCGCGGCGAGCGGCATCGGTCAATTCGTTGGGTGCAACTCCGACGCGGGCCGCGGAACCGGGAAGGTCGAGTCCGAAGCCGTTGGGAAGGGAGATATGGCCGGGTTGCATCGTGTTCGTGATCTCGACCTGTGCCACGGCCGACCCCTTGGCGGTCGTGATCTTGGCACTGCAGCCTTCGGACAGTCCGAGCGCCTCGGCGTCGACCGGGCAGATACGCAATGCACCGTTCCCGCCCCGTTTGCGCCAGGTGTCGTCCCGAAAAATGGTGTTCGCAGTGAACGCGCGACGTTCGCCTGCGGAGAGTACGAAAGGGAAGTCATCGCTGGTGTGAGACGGATCGCTGTTCTTCAGGTTTCTCAAGGAGCCCAGCAGGGGTGCGATGGCCAGCTGTATAGGTCTGTTGGCGGCGGGAACATAGTCCCACGCTCCGCCGTCGAGGTCGTCGACGGTCATCTCGACGCCTGATCGGTTCTCCAGAATTGCGGCGAACAAGGCTTCGGCATTGCGATGGCCCGCTGCGCGGACCGATCGGGGGTGCTCGCGGTAGATCTTGTGGGACAGCGCCCACAGCGCCGCAGCCGATGTCGCGCCGTTCGGGAGCGTGGGGCCGAGCGTTGCGTAGAGCAGGTACGCGGCGACCGGGACGGACTTCTTGTCGAGCCCGAGCAAGGCAAGAAACGTTGCTGCGTACACCTTGTGGCCCAGCTTGAGCGCCCCACGCAGCAAGATGATCCAGCGGGGTTTCACCAAGCCCAATTCGTTGATCAATCGTGCATAGATCTCGGGTTCGGGCAACGTTCCCGGCAATGGGTCGAGTATCGGTGCCCGCAACTGAAAGCTGTTGCGCGGGTATTCGAGACAGAAGAACGTCGCCTCCCATTTCTCGAACTGACTGGACGCGGGAAGCACGTAATCGGCGCGTCGTGCAGTCTCGGTCATCGCAACGTCGATCACCAGGCTGAATTCGAGTTCGTCCATCGCTGTGCGAAAGCTTGCAGAGTCGGCCATCGAATGCGCAGGGTTGGACGACTCGATCACCATTGCCCGGAACCTCGCGGGGTGGTTGTTCGACACCTCCTCTGCGATGGCGTTACCCGGAACCAACCCACCGAACATCGGCGTACCGTGAACCGGTGTGCTTTTGACGTCGAGTGAGTAGTTCAACAATGGTGCGAGCCACGAGTGATTATGCATGGCACCACTTTTCGCGAAATTTCCGGTGACGAGCCAGATGAGCTTCTCGAGGTAGGAGACCAAGGTGCTGTTGGGGCTCTGCTGGACTCCGAGATCCTCGTAGATCGAGACGCTGTCCGCTGTCCCGATGAGATGCGCCGCGCGCCTGATCGCGGACTCGTCCACTCCGCACACACCTGCGTAGGCCGAAACGTCGAGTCCGTGAACTGCGGCCACTACCTGTTCGACACCAGCTGTGTTCTCGTGCAGGAAGGCGTGGTCCATCATCCCGTTATCGACGATGATCGCCAAAATGGCTGCAAGGCACCACGCGTCGGTTCCCGGCTTGATCTGTAGATGTATGTCGGCGCGCTCTGCAGTTTCCGTTCGCACCGGATCCAGGACGATCATCGACCTGAGGGGGTCTTTGCCGATCTCCTGCAGCACGGTACGAGCTCGGGCGACACCGTGCGACTGCCACGGATTCTTGCCGAGAAACACACTGACCTGCGCACGGTCGAAATCACCCACAGTGTGGCTACCTGTGAGGTGCGCGTCGACCCACGCCTCTCCGGTCTTCTCCTGCGCGATGGCGTTCGATCGATACCGCGCACCCAGTCCGCGCATCAGCGCACCGGCGTAGGCACCGCCCAGATGATTTCCCTGTCCGCCGCCGCCACAGAAGAAGATGCTCTCACCGCCGTGCTTGTCACGAACGGAGCCCAGACGCCGTGCGATCTCTGCGATCGCCGTATCCCAGTCGACCGGCATGTACGTGCCGTCGGCCTCGCGTCGCATCGGAGTATCCAGTCGCGACCCGCCGTTCTGGTAGTGGTCCAGCCTGAGCGCTTTGTTGCAGGTGTATCCGAGCGACTTGGGGTGGTCCTTGTCGCCACGAATCTTGGCGATCCTCCGACCTTCCGTGGAAACGGTGATACCACAGTTGTTTTCGCACAGAATGCAGGCGGTCTTCTTCCAGTCCACACTGCTCTCGTCCGTCACATTCGTCTCCAGTAATTGTATGTGGAACTGCATAGTACGCCTGCTGCACAATCGAGTCGGTGTGCAGTCGAATGAGGAGGTGATGAAACGATTTCGATGCCTCGACTGCGATCGGCCGTGATGGCGAGTGTCGCGCGATCGGGTATCGACGACAAGGTACGGGAGTACATACCTCCGCCGGAATCATTGTGCACGCGCACACTTCACACGGCATTTCGGCCGTTCTACCGAAGTTCGTTGCGCCGCAGACGATCCTCTGTACTATGACGGAATGCATAGGACTTGGGGCTCGTGACGTACATCGATGACATCCATCTTTCGACTGCGGTCGTCATCGACTTCCTGCGCTCATGATGCGGTCGGTACCCGGCCTGCGGACGGTGGAAGAACATCGTGCGCTCATCGACGGCTTGATCTCGCGCACCCCCACGGTGATGACGCCCCTGTCGCAGGCAGCAGGACGCGCCCTCGGCGCGGAGGTCGATGCTCCGATCCCACTTCCGCCCTTCGACAACTCCGCAGTCGACGGGTACGCGGTGCACGTCGCCGACCTGGTCGGTGCCGGACCCGACGCGGTCGTACACCTCCCTGTTGCACGCGTGATAGCCGCAGGTGATGGAACACGAGAAAAATTACGTGCGGGAACGGTTGCCCGCATCATGACCGGTGCCCCGATACCTGCAGGGGCCGACGCCGTGGTTCCGGTCGAGGATGCCCGGTACGACGGAACAGAGGCGGTGTTCGGTAGCCCGAGCAGGGCCGGCGCGAATATGCGGAGAACCGGGGAGGACGTCATGCCTCCGGAGCGCCTCTTCGATGCGGGAACGGTCCTGACGCCGTCGCGTATCGGACTACTGGCTGCATCCGGTCTGGGACGGGTTCTCGTACACCGTCGGATCCGGGTCGCCGTGGTGTCGACCGGCGCCGAGATCGTCGACGCTGCCACTCTTCTGCGTCACGGTCGTATTCACGACTCCAACTCGGCACTCCTGTCGGCCGCGGTCGAAGACTGCGGTGCCGAACTCGTGGCGTGTATTGCCTTGCCGGACTCGGTGAACCAACTCAGATCGCACCTAGCAGAGCTCGGAGCGTGTGCAGACGTCGTCATCACATCGGGCGGAGTCAGCGCCGGGGATCACGAGGTGGTCAAGCAAACGCTGATGCCCTACGGCGTGCGCTTCGCCGGCGTCGCGATGTCGCCCGGGCGACCCCAAGGTGCCGGAACCGCTTTCGGCACAACGTTATTGACCTTTCCTGGAAACCCCCTTGCCGCCTACGCTTCATTCGAGCTTCTCGCGCGTCCGATTCTCCGACGCGCTATGGGCCTGGTTCCGGACAACCGTCCTACCCTGCGGGTGCCGTTGGCACATCCACTACCCAGGAAGTGTGGAAGACACACCCTGGACCTCGCGATCGGACGCCCCGACGGGTCGATCGCCATGCTCACCGGCTCGGGAAAGCACGGGCTCAGCGCGGCGCGAGAGGCGGGCTATCTCGTGGAATTGAACGGTGCAGTTCCTTCCCTCGACGCCGGCGAGACGGTCACGGCGACAGTGCTCTGACCCGCGCGATCACATCCGATGACATGTAACGAGTGAAAAGAGAGCTCCATGGTCGAGAACGGCGCCACCGGCGACTGGCAGAAGACGGCATGCATTCTGTGCGAGTGCAATTGCGGTATCGAGGTGAAGGTCGAGGACAGGGCGCTTCTCAAGATCCGAGGCGACAAGGATCATCCCGGATCGCAGGGCTACACCTGCGAGAAGCCGCTCCGGTTGGACCGTTATCAAAACGGCGCTCACCGCATCGACTCGCCTCTGCGACGCCGTGCGGACGGCACCTACGAGGAGATCGACTGGACTACCGCGCTCGACGAGATCGCTGAACGTCTGCGGGCAGTTCGTGAACGACACGGAGGCGAACGCATCTTCTTCTACGGTGGCGGCGGACAGGGCAATCATCTCGGCGCTGCCTACGGTCGATCCCTGTTTCACGCAGTCGGAGCGAAATACACGTCGAATGCTCTGGCGCAGGAGAAGACGGGTGAAGCGTTCGTCGACGGTGAGCTCTACGGCAGTCACACCGCAGGCGACTTCGAGAATTCCGAAGTGGCCGTGTTCGTCGGCAAGAACCCGTGGCAGTCCCACGGACTGGCTCGAGCACGGCCCACACTCAAAGAGATCGCCCGTGATCCGGAGCGGTCGATCATCGTGATCGACCCGCGCAGAAGCGAGACAGCGGAGCTGGCGGACCACCACCTGCAAGTGAAGCCCGGGACGGACGCGTGGTGCCTCGCAGCTCTCGATGCCACTCTCGTGCAGGAGAATCTGATCGCCCACGAGTGGCTCGCGACCCACACCGTGGGGGTGCACGACGTCCTCGAGCTACTCCGCAGTGTGGACATCACCGACTACGCTCGTCGGTGCGGTGTGCCGGAAAACGACATTCGTGCGGCCGCACGTCGCATCGGACGGGCAAGCAGCGTCGCGACGTACGAGGACCTGGGAATTCAGCAGTCCCCCAACAGCACGGTGTGCGCGTATCTGCAGAAATTGATGTGGGTGCTCACTGGGAACTTCGCCAAGCCCGGTGGTATGCACATGCATTCGTGGGTCTTCCCTCTCGCCGGTGCCTGGTTCCCCATCCCGCGCGAGAACAGACCGCCGCTCGATGCGGCACGTCGAATCGCCGCACTACGCGCCATGCGCGCAGGTGCAGGTGCGGTGCGGTCGTTGACGACTCGGATGGGAGGCCATCGCAGGACTCGCAGCATCGTCGAGCGCGCGGCGCAGCTCGCCCTGAACAACTTTTTCTCCTCCGTGTCGGTAGCCGTGGCCGATCCGATAGCACGCACGATGGGTAATCCGTATCAGACGGGCTTCACACCGGTCACCGGCGCTCGCATCGTCTCCGGCCTCATACCGGGGAACTCGATCGCCGACGAGATACTGAACGATCACCCTGATCGACTGCGCGCCATGTGGATCGACTCGTCCAATCCTCTGCACTCCCTGGCGGACAGCGACCGATTCCGTCGCGCGATGCGCAGTCTCGAACTGACGGTCGTGGTCGACGTCGCACTCACCGAGACAGCGCGGGAGGCCGATTACGTTCTCCCTGCCTCGAGCCAATTCGAGAAGTACGAAGCGTCACTGTTCACTCTTCACTTCCCGCACAACGTGTTCCAGCTACGGGTGCCGCTCATGCAGCCGATGGCAGGCACTCGATCCGAGCCCGACATCTACGCCGAGATCATCGACAGACTCGGCGTCGTGGACGACAACGTGCTGTCGGCCCTCGGTGCGGCGGCACGTACGGGTTCGGCGACGTTCAACCTGGCACTCTTCTCGACCATCGAGCAGAAGCCGGAATTGGCCGGGCTCCTGCCGTACATCCTGTACCGCACACTCGGAGCCACGCTCGACGTAGGCAAGGAATCCACGGCGCTGATCTGGGGCCTTGCACAGCTCGCCTGCATCGCCAACCCGGATGCCGCGCGGCGGGCCGGATTCGACCGAGACGGTGCCGCGCAAGGAGATCAACTCTTCGACGCCATTCTCGCCGATCCGCAGGGCGTGACCTTCACCGAAGACCGGTACGAGGACGCATGGCGCTACATCCGCCACCCCGACGGCAAGATCCACGCCGCCATACCGGAGCTGCTCGCGGAATTGCGGCTGCTCGACCGAGAAGAACCGGGCTACACCAGCGACGACTACCCCTTCATCCTGTCCGCGGGTGAGCGACGAGCTTTCACCGCCAACGTCATTATCCGTGATCCCGAATGGAGACGACGGGACAAAGAGGGAGCGTTGCGGATGTGTCCCTCCGATGCGGAATCGATGGGGGTGGCCACAGGTGACACCGTTCGGCTGATCACGGAGACAGGTAGCGCCTCGACCGTGGTGGAAGTCAGCGACATGATGCAAGCCGGCCATGTGTCGCTTCCGAACGGAATGGGCGTCACCTACCCCACGGGTGACGGCAACGAGACAGTCGTCGGGGTGCCTCTCAACACGTTGACATCGATCACTCGTCGGGACAAGTTCTTCGGCACTCCCTGGCACAAGAACGTGCCGGTTCGAATCGAGCCGATCCAGAACTCGGCACAGGGGTCGAGCAGATGACCGCCCGGCAGTACTCGGAAGCATCGGCATAGCACGCAGATCGGTCCATGGCCTAGGCCATGGACCGATATGTTGCGGGCGGACGATGACTACCGCAGAGCGACGGCTGCCACCAGGTGTCCCGCCGCCAGTGACGCACTCGTATCGTCCAGACGCACGAAACAATCTGCGCCGGCTGCCGATTCGAGGCCATGCCGTTCCACCCCGGTCAGCAAGGTGACCGTTCCGTTCGTATTCAGGTGTGCGAGATGAAACGAAGGATGTCCAGGCCGCGGGTCGACGCCGTGAGCAAGCGGCACAGACACCTGTCGACGCTCCTCGGCGCTCAACCCCATGGCCAACCGAAAATTGGGGCGGGCGAACAACTCGAAGGATTCGTACGCGGCCAGTGGATTACCGGGAAAGCTGAGCACCGCAGTGCCCAACATGCGGCCGGCACCTTCTGGTCGGTCCGGCCACATAGCGACGTCCACGAATCCCATGTCCTCTGCGCGCAGAGCTGTGTCGACTACTCCGTCACGGCCCGCATCGATTCCCCCGGATGTGATGACGACGTCGGCTCCGGCGCACGCCGTCGCCAGAACGGCCCGAAATTCGTCCACCGAGTCCGCCACCGAAACGCACATGGTCACGTCGGCACCGCAGGCCACCACGGCGGCGGCGAGCATCACCGAGTTGCAGTCGTGAATCTGACCGAAGCCGAGAACTGTTGATCGGTAAATGATTTCGTCACCAGTCGAAATCACGGCTACGCGCAATCGCCTTCGGACCGACACGCTTCGAACGCCGACTCCGGCCAGAAGACCTGTATGCACCGGGGACAGGGCCGTTCCCGGCGCGAGAAGTCGCTGCCCTTCCCGCACATCCCCACCCCTACGCCGGATGTGAGCGCCGAAAGCGCATCTCCCACGAAATTCCACCCGGCCCTCATCTACTCGCACCTCGTCCATGGGCACTATCCCGGTCGACCCAGCGGGAACGGGAGCCCCGGCCGAGATTTCGACAGCCGTGCCGACAGCCGACACCACCGGCGCGCGATATGTCACCGGAACATGCTGTGCAACAGGCAATAGGACGGGAGATTCGGCCGAGGCACCGATGAGATCGGATACATGCACCGCGTATCCATCGACTGCGGACGTATCGAACAGGGGAAGCGGATCCGGTGCGAACACAGGCTCTGCCAGGACAAGGCCGGATGCCGCCACAAGATTGGACTGCCTGACCGCAGTGATCCCGATCAGACCGGCAACCATCGCAGAGTGCTCCTCCACCGACCGCAAGGCGACAGTGGACGTAGCGAACGGCGAGTTCATGAACGAGCCTGAACCGAGGCAACCAGCATCGTGTCTTTACCTGTAGGTCCAGTCTTGGCAGCACCCCCTGGGAAACCGAGTTCCTCGAAGAACTCGGCATTGGTGGATACGTAGCCAGTCCACTGCGGAGGTACGTCCTCCTCGAAGAAGATCGCCTCCACCGGGCAAACCGGCTCACACGCACCACAATCCACACATTCGTCCGGATGGATGTACAACATCCGATCGCCCTGATACATGCAATCCACCGGGCACTCCTCGATGCATGCCTTGTCGAGAATGTCGACGCAAGGTTCGGCCACGATGTACGTCACGAGACTCCGTCCGTCATTGATTTCCAGCCCACAATTATGCCGAACGTCATACTACATACGAATAGCCAACGTAGATAGCAACTTTGGGCGTACATCGATGGAAATGCCATCTACCCTTGCCGGTTGTGCACGCGCACATCGTCTCTGGCCCAAGAGTGGACACTCGCACCTTCCGCCCGGCCCTTGCTGCCATCCACAATCTATCGAGTCCCCTGTGACCGACCGATTCGAAGGGCTTGTGAACAATGACGTCCGTAGCGGGAAAAGTCGCATTCATCACCGGAGGGGCGTCTGGCATAGGCCTCGAAACAGGTCGCCGACTCGCATCGCTCGGCGCGCACGTGGTCCTCGTCGATCGGTCCGAGATTTCCGCATCGGTGTTGGAGACCCTGGACACGACCCGCCACTGTCGACACATGTCGGTCGTGGCAGATGTCACCGACACCGCGTCGCTGGAACTGGCCGTGTCCACTGTCTTGACCGAATACGGATGCCTGGACGTGGTCGTCGCCAACGCCGGCATCGCCGAGGCCGGCACCGTCGCGATCAGCGATGTCGAATCGCTGGTCGCCATCGTCGAAGTCAACCTCATAGGAGTCATCCGGACGGTTCACGCAACCTTGCCTGCAGTGACGGCCCAGCGAGGTTACTACCTCCTGGTTTCCTCTGCTGCAGCCCTGAAGAACATCCCGGGCCAATCTGCCTACGCCGCATCCAAAACCGGTGTCGAGGCGTTCGGTGGCGGGCTACGGCTCGAAGTGGCTCACAAGGGCGTCGGCGTCGGCGTCGCCCACCCTGCATTCGTGCGCACACCGATGTTCGAGTCGCAGCACAGCATAGCGGCGGTGCGCGCAGGTATCGAGGAAATGCCGTGGCCGTTCAGCGTCGTGACAGAACTCGACGACTGCGCAGCGGCATTCGTGAACACGATCGTCGAACGTGGTCGAAAGGTCTATGTACCCGGTGCACTTCGCGGCGTGGACACCGTGCGCGGAGTGTTCACAGGCCGTCTGTGGGACGCCATTCTGCGTCCGCGGGTGAAGAAGACGGTTCCCGCTCTAGAGGACGGGATTCTTCGGGCCCGCACGCAGCGCTCGGTCACGGGTCAGTAACCACCACACCAAGACCAAATCCGCGGTCGAGTCGATGTCCAGCCCGGTGAGGTCGCCGAAACGGGCGACGCGGTTGCGGACGGTGTTGCGGTGCACGAAGAGCGCAGCGGCGGTATCGTCGACGCGGCGATCGTTGTCGAGATACGTTGCGACAGTGTCCATGATCTCTCGACCGGTCGCGCCGCGAACCAATAGAGGGCTCAGGTGAACGCCGGCTATCTGCTCAGCGACTTCGTCGGCGAAGGCCAGCAGAGGAAGTGGTCCGAGCGCCGCGAGATCCACCAACCCGGTTCTGCCGAACATCGTGGCCAACGAGAGCGCGCGTTGGGCCTGCTGGTACGAGGAGCGCGCGTCGGAGGGTTGGCGTGCGTCACCCACCCCGATGGCAATCTCGGACTCCAGCCGTTCCGGGACGATGGGCAACAAGGCTATCAATCGACCGTCGATGACCGCGTCGACCACATCGAGAACCTCTCCTCTACAACGCATCCGGAGCAACGCACGAGCGTCCGACGCTGTCACCGTGTCGTCCCACACGATGCAGGCGACCCGGTACGAATGCGACAGGTCTATGCCGTGCTCCTGTGCGTCGCCGGCCAGGGAAGAGGGTAGGTACGAATTCTCGACGAGTTGCCGGATCAGATCCGAGCGGCGGATGGCACCGGTGACTGCCCGCTCCTGCATCACGGTGTTGACGGCTGCCGAATAGGACGTCGCCCACTCCCACATCATGTCTTGCATGTCGTCCACTGCGTCCGTGGGCAGATTCTGCTCGGCCGCATTGTGCCTGATTATCTTGAACAGCTCCCGCGCCCCCAATTGGATGCTGTGGGCAACCAATTCGAGTGGGATCGTCTGATCCGCCCAGCGCCGGACCAATTCGGTCACGTCGCTTTCGTCCACCGACGGCGAGTTGCTTTGCACGCGCCACACCACTATATCGAGCACGGCCCTGGTATTGCGTTCCACTTCCTCGCGAGCGACGGAGTCGTACAACGGAATCCGCTGGCGATACAGATCCGTCAATCGCGATGCCACCGAGTCGAGCTCTACGTCGGCACCGGCGATCAGCGACGAAATCCGTGCCGCGATCGCCCGCTCCCTGGTGGTGTCACTGTCTTCCTGCATCGAGCTACCTTCCGTCGCTACGATCGTGTCATATCCCGAGCCGACAGCCGTCGAATTTCGGGTGCGATGGCACGACTGCGGGCGGTGAAAGGTGCCGTCGTCAGTACCGCTCGTAGAGCGAGCAGAAGCCTGCCTGCCCGCGGATAGATCATTCTGGAGGAACGGTTTTCGAGTGCGCGTACGAAGTGAGGGACGATTCTGTCCGTGTGTGTGACAGCACCGAAAGGCCCGGGGAGAGCTTGTAGCAGCGCAACGAACGCTGGTTGGCTCATTTTGTTCGTGACCAGCGTCGTGTCGATCCACCCCGGGTGAAAGGACCCGACCCGTACGCCGGTTCCGCTCAGTTCGAGTCGAAGCGAGTTGGCGAAGGCTTCGAGACCCGCCTTGGCCGCTGCGTACGCCGAGTGCCCGGGCTGGTGAGCGAACGAAGCCCACGAACAGGTGAAAGCAACATAGCCTTCCGCTTTCATGACAGCGGGCAAGGCTGCTCGGACGATATTGTGCGCGCCGATCAAATTGATATCGATGA
Source organism: Rhodococcoides fascians NBRC 12155 = LMG 3623 (assembly GCF_001894785.1). Taxonomy (GTDB): domain Bacteria; phylum Actinomycetota; class Actinomycetes; order Mycobacteriales; family Mycobacteriaceae; genus Rhodococcoides; species Rhodococcoides fascians. Next base: position 91,742 of record NZ_BCWW01000010.1, on the reverse strand, counting down.
TGCGCTGCCACGTTCCCTCGGGAAGCAGGTCGATCGGACCGTAATCGGACACCCCAGCGTTCGCCCAGACGATGTCGATCCGGCGACGGGTGGCGAGAATTTGCTCGACCATTCGGTTGCAGGCCTCGGCATCGCGAACGTCCAACTCGTATGTGTCGCACTCCCCCGGTATGGTGGCCGCCACGCGGGCCAGACCGGCTGCGTCCACATCAGCGAGAACGACAATGCCTCCGCGAGCGGAACACTCGAACGCGGTAGCGGACCCGAGCCCGCCCGCCGCGCCGGTGATCAACAGGACTTGTCCGGAAAGCGGCGAAGCGGTCACGAAACAACCCCTTGTGGGTGGTCGGGCAGATCCACTACGGCAAGGGCCGATTCCGAAATGCTCCCCAGGATCAGTTGCGATCCGCGCCGCACCACGCTGGTGACCATGGCAAAGTCGGGCGTCGGCGACTGCAAGTCATGGACTATCGACCCGTTTCGGTCGATCGCCATGACCCACGTGGTCCGTTCTCCTTGTCGGAGCTTCTCCGGCAAGGAGTAGGAGATTCGGCGGATGATTCCCGGCAAGCGGGCCACTCGATCGTGCAGCGCATTCCGGGGCGTCGCCATCGACACCCACGTCAGGTCGCCGTCGACCGAGATGTTGTCGGGGAACGCGGGCAGGTTGTCGATCAGAGTTCGCGGGACCGCTGTCCCATCGACGAGAGAATACCGAGTGATTTCGAAGTCTCCCGTCGACACAACCGTTGCGAACTCTTCGTTATCCGACACAGTCAGGCCGTTGGCGAACTGAATGCCATCGACGACGATTCGCGCCGCACCGTCCGGTGTCAGTTTCACCAGATGACCGGTGCCCGAGTGCTCGAGCAGATCCGCCAAGAAGTCGTCGAACGAAAACCTACGCGAGGACACGGTGAAGTAGATATTTCCCGATGGTGCCCGAACGACGTTGGACGCGAACGTGATCGGGACGGAGTCGAGGCGGTCCAACACTACGTCGACACAGCCACTGCCGAGATCGACACGCAACAAACCGCGTTCGCTGTCGCACACCAGAATCGTCGAATCGTCGACGACGGTGATGCCCAGCGGCCTACCCCCTGTGTCGGCGAGAGTCTCGACAGTAGAAGTACTGTCGTCGATCAGTGTCACCCGGAGAACCCTCCCATCCACGAGTCCGGTGAGAATCCGTCCCTGGGAATCCAGCCGAACGTCCTCCGGGCCCCGGCCCGGCAGTTCGACGCGTCTGATCGAGCCCATCGGGGTGTCGCTGTACTTCGCTCTCGCACGGGCAGTCGACTTCGGCGGTGTCCACCGGACGGGCCGCAGACTCGGACTGAGTGTCGTCGCCGGAAGACGGGCCGCCGACGGTGAGGCCTGACCGTTGACGACCGCGGCGATGGCACCCGCCGAACTCCAGGGCGCACCGTGCCCCTCGTGAGGCAAAGGGTAGGCGTCGATCCTCGGATCACTCGCCGACAACGCCATGTCACTGGAGTTCACTCGTCGGTCGTCGAGTCCATAGACCACCGACACCGGGCAGCTCAGTGCAGGTAGACGTTCCGAGAGCGAACGCTCCTCGAGGTAGTGATCGATCGAGGAGGTCGAGGTACGGAACCGTCGAATACCCGTGGCCAATAGGTCCTGTACCGCGAACTCCGGCACCGGACCACTCGGAGCGAACGCAGAGCCGAGCCCTGCACGCAGCATTCTCGCGGGAAGCATTGCCCACACTGCGTTGCCGACTAGCGGCGTCCTGAGAATTCTCTCGGACAGACCGCGCGAGGTCAGTCGACTCGACACGGTCGGCGTCGTCGCGACGAGCACCAGTCGTCGAACGAGCGTGGGGTACTGCTCGGCCAGTGATGTCGCGACCAGGCCGCCTCGCGAATGGCCTACCACGGTGACGGACTCGAAACCTGCTACTCGTATCTCACGGGCGACATGAAGTGCATCGTGCTCGATGGTGTCGCTTCCCGACAGGTCGGGCACGAGGACGTTTCCGGCCAGGAGCGGTTCCACGCGATCCCAGGTGGCGGCCGAAGCGCCGAGACCATGCAGCAGAACGATTGCCTCGGATGTCATCGTGGCCTCTCGGAGGTACGCACGAGGTGGTCCTCGGGATCGAATCGAACTGCACGAGAGCGATAACCGAGAACGCTGCCGGGCCACAGGTTGCTGTTGCGGCCGGAAGGATCGAGATACCAACTCCGACAGCCGCCGCTGGTCCACACTGTTCCTTCGGTCAGTGCATCGATGTCGGTCGAGTACTTCGCCTGAGCCTGCGGCGTCGGCTCGATGAAGCCACCGGCATCGATTGCACGCTTCATGGCCCTCCCGATGTACTGGATCTGCGACTCGAACATCATGATGACCGAGGTGTGCCCGAGCGCAATATTGGGGCCGTGCATCAGGTACAGGTTCGGAAAACCCGAGACAGAGGTACCGAGATAGGCCCGTGGGCTCTCGCCCCAACTCTCGGCCATCGATCGACCCTGTCCATCGAATACTCTGTCGGTCAACGGTAGTCGGCGCGTATCGAACCCGGTGCCGAAGATGATCGCATCGACATCGTGCACTCCGCCCGCTGCATCCACGACTCCCGTGGGTGTCACCTTCGCTACTCCCCCGTTCTCGACGGTCACGTTCGGCTGAGCCAACGCCGGGTAGTACTCGTCGGACAGCAGAATTCGCTTGCAGCCCATCCGATAATCGGGCGTCAACTTCGCCCGCAGCGCAGGATCGCTCACGGCATGCGCGAGATGTGCTCGTCCTTCCTTTTCTCCGATTCGCATCAGTGCCGGGTGCCGGAAGGCCAGCAGCTTGATCTCACGTTTGGCGTAGACGACTGCTCTGGATGCACGCTGGTAACCCGGAACCGACCGCAAACGCCTACGGGTTCTCTCGGATATCGGCCGATCGTTGCGAGGCATAACCCACGGTGCAGTGCGTTGGAACAGCGTCAAAGACTTCACGACCGGCTGGATCTTCGGCACGAATTGAATTGCCGATGCACCGGTACCGACGACGGCCACTCGCTTCCCCGAGAGATCGACCTCATGGCGCCACTGAGAGGAGTGGAAGACGGGGCCGGTAAAGGTGTCTATTCCCTCGAGAGCAGGCAGCGACGGGTCTGCGAGCGATCCGGTGGCGAGCACGACATGGTCGGCAGTCGACCTTCCCCGGGCGGTGTCGAGTATCCATCGTGAGGTGTTCGAGTCCCACGCCAAAGATCGCACGGCACAACCGGTTCGGAGACGCGGGATCAGACCGTGATCGCGCGCGAGATTGTGCAGATACGAGCGAATCTCAGACTGCCTCGCATACGTGTGCCGCCAGGTGTGGCTCGGGGCGAACGAAAACGAGTACAGCAAGCTCTGCACGTCGCAGGCGGCACCGGGATAATCGTTGTCGCGCCACACTCCCCCCAGCGACGACGCCCGCTCGAAGATGACGACGCTGCCGCTGTGCAATTTTTCCAGCCGGATAGCGGCACCGAGACCGGCGAACCCCGAACCGATGACTGCCAGGGTGTGATGATCGGGATCGGCGTCGGACCCGGTTTTCACCATGATTCTCTCGCGTTCTGTGAGTGAGGCTTTCGGGAGAATTCAGACCACGAGGTGACCGAAGCCGGCAACTCAGTGGGCAGTGCGAACGCGCCGTCGAGGGTCAAGATTTCAGCGGGACCGACCGAACCGTGAGTCTTGCTCGTCAGGCGAACAGACACGAACGCGGTCGCATAGTCGATGTCGCCGATGTGGAATACCTGCTCGAAGTAGAGATTTTTGGCATCGGTGCCCAGCAGGCGTGTTCGCACGCGGTACGACCGAGGGAAAGTGAGAGAACGGTGATATGTGATGGTTTGGGCGGTCACCACCGGGCTCCACCCGCGGCTGCGAAACTGCGCCCAGAGACCTGTTCTTGCGTAGTACGAAATTCGCGCAGCGTCCAGAACGGACAGGTATCGACCGTTCGTCATGTGCATCAGGACGTCGAGATCCACGAGAAGCACCCGGAACCGCGTTTCCAAAGCCTCCCCTACCGTGGCTTTTCGCCTCGTGGACCGCATGCGAACGAGCCAGCGGATCGTCATGATCACAGTGTTCACCCCTTCGCCGACGTATTCTCTGCACCATCGTGGTCGAGAAGGTTCGTCGTCGCGATAGCTGCCACAACACGTCCGAACGCAGGAAGGTGTGCGCATGCACAACGCCCGAGGAAGGCTCGGCCGATACAGTGTTCACCGACAGCCAGGAGAGACCATATGAAGATCTTCATCATCGGAGCTGCCGGCGGCATCGGCTCCAGACTGAGCACCGTTCTGACCGCTCGCGGTGACACGGTCTCCGGAATGATCCGCAACCTCGCTCACCGTGACCGAGTCGAATCAACCGGCGCTACAGCTGTTTTCGGTGACCTCATCGATAGCGACGCCGCCACGCTGGCAACCGCGTTCGCCGGCCACGACGCCGTCGTCTTCAGTGCAGGCGCACACGGTACCGGCATGGACAAGACGACGTCGATCGACGGAAAAGGTTTGGAAAAGGCAGCCGACGCAGCGCACAGTGCGGGCGTGAAGCGGTTCGTACTGGTCTCGGCGTTCCCCGAATCGGGCCGCAGCCAACAGCCTTCCGAAGGATTCGAGCACTACATGGCCACCAAGAAGACTGCCGATGTCTACCTGTCCCACACCGAGTTGGATTGGCTGATCGTCCGGCCCGGAGTGCTACTCGACGAGCCGGGGGGTGGCACCGTCACCGCCGGATTGGCCATCGAGCACGGCGACGTACGGCGCGACAACGTCGCATCGTTCATCGCGGCAGCGTTGGCCGAACCCGCACTGACCCGGACGATCGTCGAACTCACCGACGGCACAACGCCTGTCGCCGATGCGGTTCGGCAAGTGATCGCAGGCTCTGGCGCTCGGCTACCGTGACGAGTCGACGACTCCATTGAACAAGAGCACCATTTCTTTCTCTACAAGGTCCAGCGCCCTGGTGCTCCGCTGTGCCTTGCACAGCAGCAAGGCGCCCTCGATAGCCGAGAGTGCCATGGTGGCCAACCCATGGGCGCGTTCCTGATCGATACCGTGCTGCCACAGTGACGCCGCGATCGTGTCCTCCCACGAGGTGAACGACTCCCCCGCGGCAGCGAGTGCGGCCGGACTCTGAGGCCCTTCGATAGCGACGGAGGCCACCGGACACCCCGATGCGAAATCGGTGGCCAGTAACTCGCCGCGAAATCCGGAAATGATCGCTTCAACCGTCCGCAGCGGACCGAGGGTTGTCAATCCTGCCGAGATCATCGAACCCATGAAGGTACCGGCCGCTCGGGTCGCCTCTTCCACCAGCTGTGGTCGACCCTGCGGAAAATGGTGGTAGACCGAGCCTCGCGGAGCACCCGCATGTTCCAGGACGTCGGCGACGGACGTTGCCTCGACGCCCCTCTGTTTGAACAACGCGATGGCGCTGCGCAGCATGTCTTCGCGTGCGGTCGACCGTCTCGGCATGGTGCCACCTCTCGGGTCGGCTCTGATTATGTCGTCCATCATAACAAGGGTGCTCAGCTGTGCACCCGACCCGCCGCACCCCACCTCGACGTCGCTGACGTGGGGAGGCTCGAGATGTATCACTCGGACTGATATGCGGTGTCAACACATTCGATTTCCCTGATCACCGACACCGACACACACTTAGCGGCGATGCGTGACCCACCTCACTCGAGGTCCTTCGTACGATTCAGGGAGATCTACATGACTCAACTCGGTTCCGAACCTGGTGTGCAGCAGAGGACGCCAGGTCGCACCCAGGGAATTCTGTTGGTCTCGATGAGTTGCCTGCCGGTGCTCGGTGCGGTGTTGCTCGCCCCGATTCAACCGCAGATGCTCGACGAGTTTGCCGACACACCCGGCGTCGAAGCCTTGGTTCCCCTGACCATCACTGCGCCTGCGCTGATGATCGGTTTGCTCGCGCTCGGCGCGGGACGGGTGATCGACAAGGTGGGCCGCATCCGACTGCTGACTGTCGCGCTCGTCGTCTACTCGCTGTTCGGAATCGCCCCGTTCTTTTTGGACTCACTCCCGTTGATCGTGGCGTCGAGACTCGGTGTCGGCGTTGCCGAAGCCGCCATCATGACCTCTTGCACCACACTGATCGCTGATTACTTCTCCGGCAAGGACCGCGCTCGCTACTTCGGGTTGCAGGTGGTGTTCACGAGTTTGTCGGCCGTGGTCTTCATCGGTCTCGGCGGCGCACTTGCACAGAACGACTGGAGAACTCCGTTCTGGCTTTACACCGTCGGAGTCGTCTTCGCGATCCTCACCCCGATCATGCTGTGGCAGCCTCGTTCCACGACCACGATGCAAGACCTGGTTGCGTCGATTCGATGGCGGCCTCTGCTCAAACCGTTGGCCGTCACACTGTTCGGCGGGGCCGTGTTCTACACACCGATCGTGCAGATTCCGATCAAACTCGACGCCGTCGGTGTGAACAACACAGCTACCATCGGCATCGTGAGTGCGCTAGTCGCGCTGGCTACGGCACTTGCCGCGCTCACTTTCGGTCGACTTTCCGACGCCGGTCCGAAGATGTTGTTGCCCATTGCATTCGGTGCATCCGGTATCGGCCTGGCCGTCGTCGGACTGGCATCGAATCCCCTGTTCGTCGCGGTTGGTGGCATCATCGCTTCGGCCGGATGTGGACTGCTGCTTCCGACGTTGCTCCACTGGGTTGTCAGCGACCTCGACTACGCTCAGCGAGCCCGCGGCACCGGAGCGTGGACGGCCGCCATGTTCACCGGCGAATTCCTGTGCCCCCTCGTCGTCGTCGCCCTCGGTGCCGTGTTCGGCGGGCTCACCGGAGCACTGATCGCACTCGGGACCGCGTCCGTGCTCATGGCAGTGATGCTTCCGAGGCTCGGGTCATTCACGGTCCACACCACACCGTCCAGCAACTCCTGAGAAACCAGCAATCCTGGGCCATGCCTGAGCCTCTTGGTAACTGAGAGCCTCTTGATACCTGAGCGAGCATGCGGTGCGGCCACGCCGCGCAGAATCCTCGAACCTGACACAGAGCGCACTAGCGTCTGAGCCTGGCTTCGTACCGCGGGCGAGTGATCGGCGGTGCCCTGGCCGGCATACCGGTATACGGTGCACTGGCGACAGGAGGACAGACCTGGTGGATTCGAGCAAGGGCGTCGACGAGTCTGCACTGCACCGGAACCGGTCCTTCCTGATCCTGTGGACCGGCGGTGTGCTCTCCGGTGTGGGTTCGTCGATGAGCACATTGGTATTCCCCCTGGTCGGCTTTGCCTTGACCGGCTCGACGTTCTTGGCAGGCCTGGCCGCCACCGGCGTCCTGACCGGCGAGCTGCTGGGGCGGCTGGTGTCCGGTCCGCTCGTCGACCGGTGGCCTCACCGTCGGACGCTCACTGTCGCCAATGTTGCTGCAACCGTGTCGATGTCGAGCGTCGCCGCCGCCTCGCTCACCCACGCACTGAGTCTGATCCATCTGGTGCTCGCCGGGTTGGCGATCGGGGTGGCCGACGCGTTCGTCGGTCCTGCGGTATCAGCAGCAATTCGGCACGCGGTTCCGATAGGCCAGCTTCCGTTGGCGTACACACGCATTCAGGTACGGGAGCACCTTGCGACTTTGATCGGCCCACCGTTGGGTGGGGCGCTGTACTCGATTGCGCGCAGTGTGCCGTTCATCGTCGACGCGATCAGCTACCTGACATTTGGGCTCCTCTCGAGCCGATTGCCGACGACGACGAGAACGTCGGATCAACCGAGCAGGTCCTTTCTGAGCGACGCACGCGACGGCTTCGTTTTCGTGTGGCGACACAGTTCGGTGCGCGCAATCCTGATGTGGGGAGGAATGTTCAACTTCGCCTTGGCATACGTCTTCACCGCTGTGACCTTGCGGCTGATCCGAGATGGCGTGAACCCGGTGGCCATCGGTCTCATCGACACGGTAGCCGCCGCCGCAGGTCTGATCGGCGCAGTTGCGGCGGGGCGAATTGTTGCGACCTTCCGCACCGGGCGGTTGACGATGTCCACGGGCTTGGCGTTGGCCGTCATCGTCGCCCCGATGGGATTGACGACAAATGTGGTCCTGATCGGTGCGCTGTTCGCCGCCGGCATCGTGCTGCTCCCCGCCAACAACGCCGGCATCTCCGCCTTCATCGCGTCGGTAACGCCCACACACCTCCAAGCACGCGTCAACGCCGCCGGTGGAGTCTTCTCGCTCGGACTTGCGCCGCTGGCCCCACCAGCAGCGGGGCTGTCGGTCGCCGCTGCCGGCGGACCGGCGTCGATGTTCATCGGCTCGGCACTTCTGGTCGCCAGCCTCGCGCCGCTAGCGGCCAGCCGCGACGTCCGGGGGCTGAGCAAGCCGGCCCACTGGCCGACAACTGCACTTTCCTCATGACGGTCACGATCACCACCGCGTCGAGCAGAAACCGCCGTCCCGAAATCGACCATCGCCGGCGCTGAGGGCGGCGTCGTCATCCCAATCGATCGACGCAGCGCGCACATCGAGGGAGCCGTGGGCGGTGATGATGTCGAGGTCGGCGTCGATCGGAAACTCCTCGTCCTGCTTCCAGACGTCTTGACCTTCCCAGACAACAAAAAGTGCGCATGACAGCAATTAAGCAGTTCAGGGGCACTTGGTGTGCGCCATCAGGGATTCGAACCCCGGACCGCTGTACTAGAGATAACAATTCAGGTGGATGTATCGGCGTCCATCGTCGGCCCGTTGAGCTGAGTGTTCGGCAAATCGAATGACCACCTGCGTCCGTCTGCGTTTATGCGAGTACGACCCAAAGTGATGAGTAGAAGATGACTTCCGTCGATCTGCTCCCGGTCATCAAGATCATAAGCACTGTCCGGTCAAAACTGTTGATTGCGAACAGATTGCGCTCTCATCATCCGAGCGGATGAAGCGAACTCGAATCTCGGCATCCCCGCCACCCGCCGCGCTGCGCTCCATCTACTCGGTCGACACAGGTGGGGTTCCCTGTCAGTGCCTTCTAGCTGCGCGTCGTGGGCAATAGTGTCGAAGACGGATCAATCCAGGACGTTTGCGCCTACTGGCAATGAGTAAGCATCGCACCCAGAGTCGGACGCCGATCTCGCCTGCGCTCGGTACGAGCTCGAAACAACAGAACCCCACCCGAAAGAACTCAGCTGTGTCCAATTCCACCAGTGAACGAAAGTCCTTGCCGTTCCTCGTCTACGTCCTCGCAATGGGTACGTTCCTCATGGGCACGTCGGAATTCGTCGTTGCCGGACTCCTGCCCGATATCGCCTCCAACCTCGCCATCGGCATCTCCGAGGCCGGACTCCTGGTCACTGCGTTCGCGATCGGCATGATCGCCACCCCGTTGATCGCGGTGGCGGCACTCGAGATGCCCGAACGAACGACACTTCTGCTCGCGCTCGCTGTTTATTCCGCCGGACACATCGTCGTCGCACTCACAGACGACCTGTCCGTCATCCTCGTGGCTCGCTTCGTGACCGCGCTCGCAACGGGCGCATTCTGGTCGCTCGCCGCATCTGTCGCGTCCCGCGTTGCGGGACCGAACGCCAGTGCGCGCGCCATTGGTCTGGTCCTCAGTGGAGGCATTCTCGCGACGGTGATCGGGGTGCCCCTCGGCTCTGTTGCCGGCCAGCTCGTAGGTTGGCGCGGCCCGTTCTGGATCCTCGCGGTATTTGCCGTACTCGCATCGGTGCCTATCGCCCGCTTCGTTCCCAGTGGTCGTTCGGTATCGACGGTCATCCCTCTTCGCTCGCAACTCGCAGCGGTCGCCACCGGAAGACTCTGGGTGGTCATGGCAGCGTGCGTGCTGATCTCGACGGCCGTCATGTCCACCTACTCGTTCATCGCACCACTGCTCACAGAACGCTCCGGCCTGGCCGTCGGACTCCTCCCCCTGGGTCTCACTATCTTCGGCGTCGGTGCCGTCACCGGCACCCTCAACAGCGGTCGGTTCGCAGACCGCGCGCCCTACGTCACCGCGCTGAACGGTGGCGTCATCGTCGTGATCGCACTCGGACTACTGAGCGTCTTTTCATCTTTCGCTACGCCATCGATCGCCCTTCTCGCTGTCGCGGGAATGGCCGGCCTGGGCACGAACCCCGTGCTCATGTCGATGGCCGTCCGATTCGCAGAGGGCGCGCCGACTCTGGCCACATCGCTGTGCACGTCGATGTTCAACCTCGGCACCGCCGTCGGCACATGGGTCACAGCGCAAGCGATCAGCGAATACGGACCCGCCGCGATTCCCGTCGTAGGTGCACTGTTCGCAGTGTTGCTCGTGGTTCCGCTGGCCGCGCTCGTGATCATCGACCGGGCACGTCGGGATAGCGATGCTGCGTCTGCACCGTCGCAGTCGGTCGCCGGCCACGAAGTCGAAGTTCGCTGACCGAACGCGTCGCAGCGCGGCGGTCGTCTGGACTGTGAAACTGCCGACGACGATCCGGAGCTCAGGATGGTTGGACGTGGTCCGACGTCGGTGTCGAACCACGTCCAACGTTGTGCTCCAGAGGGCCCGAAACGCAGCAGCCCCCGCCCGACAGGGCCAATAGTGCGACCACAGTACTTATCCCTCGACGGCACCGGTGTTCAACCGCGCCTATACGCAGCGAGAAAGGCGACCTCGCCTCCCTGGTCCCTGACGATGTCGAGTTGAACGAGACGCTGTGGATCACCGCAAATTCGACCGTTGAGGAGCCCCAATATCTTTGCTGCATTGTGTATTTCGAATATCCGACTGCACGCAATGACCAGGACTTCCCCCGTTTCCATACCGAGGATTTCCGTGACAAGGCGTGGCGTCGGCAGCAGCGACAAAGATCCGCCCGGCCATCGATGACTTCTGCGGAAATGACGACGCCGAACGAATCTCACTGCCCGACGCACGTCAGCTAGCCCTCGAACTGTGTTGCCCCGTTGATGGTTCCACCACACTGGAAGCTGTCGGTCACCGACGATGCCGCGGATCACCTCGACCTGCTCGCCGTAGTCTCCAACGTCATGACGGCACCGGGGATCATGGACCTTTCTGTTCCCGGACTGAGACAACCATGGGGTGCCCTTTCGGTACACCTCTCATCAGACACTGGTTCGATCGGGTCCGCTGTTGTTGTATCGAAGTATGACAACTTCCGTAAAGGCCTACGCCGCCACCGCAGCCGACAAGCCACTTTCCCCCAACACGATCGAGCGCCGTGACGTCGGACCTCATGACGTCCGCATCGACATAAAATTTGCCGGCATCTGCCACTCGGACATCCACACCGCACGCGGCGAATGGGGACCGATCAGCTACCCCCAGGTCGTCGGACACGAAATCGCCGGCATCGTTAGCGAGATCGGCTCCGAGGTCACCAAACACGCCGTCGGCGATCGCGTCGGAGTCGGCTGCATGGTCAACTCGTGCGGCGAGTGCGCCCAGTGCGTCAAAGGACTCGAGCAGTACTGCCTCGTCGGCAACATTCAGACCTACGGCAGCACGGACCGCGACGGCACCACAACCCAGGGCGGCTACTCCCAGCAGGTCGTCGTCACCGAGCACTTCGTCGTCAAGATCCCCGAGGGCATCGAACTCGACGCCGCCGCACCCCTGCTGTGCGCCGGCATCACCACCTACTCACCCCTGCGCCACTGGGGTGCCGGACCCGGCAGTAAGGTCGCCGTCGTCGGTATGGGCGGACTCGGCCACATGGCCGTCAAGATCGCCCATGCCATGGGTGCCGAGGTCACAGTGCTCTCGCAGTCGCTGAAAAAGCAGGAAGACGGACTTCGGCTGGGAGCAGACCACTACTACGCCACCAGCGACCCCAGCACCTTCGAGACACTCTCGTCCACGTTCGACCTGATCATCAACACCGTCAGCGCCCCAATCGATCTGAACGCACACCTGTCGCTGCTCGCCGTCGACGGCGCGATGGTCAACGTGGGGGCTCCTGCGGAACCACTTCCGCTGCAAATCTTCTCGCTCATTCCCTCTCGCAGGACGTTCGCAGGATCGGCCATCGGCTCCATCGCCGAGACCCAGGAAATGCTCGACTTCTGTGCCGAGCACCATCTCGGTGCCGAGATCGAGGTCATCTCCGCCGACAAGATCAACGACGCCTGGGAGCGCGTGCTCGCCTCCGACGTCCGGTACCGATTCGTCATCGACACGGCGACTCTGGCTTGATCGGCCCCGGACAACGATAGAACGAATACCGCCTGTCCACGCACACGATGTATGTGCACAGGCGGCTTTCTGCGCCGAAATGGATACCGCGGTTTCTTCCCGCGACTGCGCATCCAGATCGAGGCCGAGAGGTGACTGCAGGCGCTAGATCGCCTGCGCGGAAATCCCTGCAGCATTGAGTCTTTCGACACGATCGCGGTGCGTACGCCGTGAACCCAACGCACCGATGAACGTCAGGAGCCTCACTCCCCCGGGGCTTCACTGCCGGCGTCGTCGCGAAGGGTGCCCCGACAGGGCCTCGCGTCAGGTCAGGCTCAGCCTTAACCTTGGATGTATGAACAACAAAGCCGAGGTACGTGAGTTCCTCATGACGCGCCGGGCCCGGCTGACGCCCGACGCGGCCGGCATCGTAGGCGGAATGAACCGCCGGGTCGCCGGACTGCGACGCAGCGAGGTCGCGTCCTTGGCCGGCCTCTCCGTCGAGTACTACGCACGCATCGAGCGCGGCGCGATCGGCGGTGCGTCGGCGTCCGTGCTCGATGCACTCTCACGCGCCCTGCAGCTCGACGATACCGAACACGCACATCTACTCGACCTCGCACGAGCCGCTGACGGAATTCCGACGTCCGGACGGCCGCGTCGCAAGGCCTCGCGCCCGACCAACCAGAGAATCAGTCTGCAGTGGGCGCTGGACTCGATAACGGAAGGCGTGGCTTTCGTTCGCAATCAGCGTCAAGACCTGCTGGCGACCAACGAACTCGGTAGGGCGTTCTACGCCCCGATCATCGGAGACGGTGGACGAACGCCCAACCTCGCTCGATTCCAATTCCTCGATCCGTTGTCCCGGGAGTTTTATCCCGACTGGGACACCTTCGCCGCAATGTGTGTATCCATCATGCGCGCCGAGGCCGGACGCGACCCTCACGACAAAGGCCTCCAGGATCTCGTCGGTGAACTTTCCACGCGCGACGAGACATTCCGGACGTTGTGGGGTGCCCACAACGTCCGGACGCACGGGGCGGGCAAGAAGCGTTTCAACCACCCGGTCGTCGGCGAAATTCACCTCGCCTACGAGGAGCTCGTCGTCACCGCTGACCCCGGATCCATCCTCATGGTCTACACCGCGGAGCCAGGCTCGCCGAGCGCCGAACGTTTGCATCTACTCGGATCTTGGGCGGCGCAACACGCAGAGGCGTGAGAGCGCAGCCCCCGGCACGCATGTCGGTCAGGGTTCGGTGATCTCGACGTCGAATGTTGTCGAGTCCACGTCGTCGGGGTCGGGTCCCCGCCTACACCTCGGTCGAGAGCATTCATGGCGGCCAGCTCGTCGTCGAGCTCGAAATCGAACCAGTCGAAATTCTGCGCGATACGTTCGGGGTTGGTCGACTTGTAAAGGTCCCGAAAGGTCGAGCTGAGCAGTGGTCTGTGGACCACCTCACGAGTCCGTGGACGCTGGCCGAGCTCTACTGCGCGGTATACCCCGCATCGACGGGCAAAGCCACGCCGGTGACGTAACTCGCGGCATCGCTACACAGCCACAGCACCGCCGCCGCAATCTCCTCCGGCCGCCCGAGCCGTCCCAACGGCACACCACTCGCGGCAGCGTCGGAATCGAGCTCTCCACCCGCGATCATCCGTTCGACCATCGGCGTACTGATGGTTCCGGGACACACCGCGTTGACGCGCACTCCATGCTGTCCGTATTGCAGCGCAACACTTTTGGTGGAACCGATGACGCCGTGCTTGGTTGCGTGATAGGTGGCACGACCAGCTCCGCCGACCAGACCACCGAGAGAGGAACAGTTCACGATGGCACCGGACCCCTGCTCACGCATCTGTACGAGTTCGTGCTTCATCGACGCCCACACACCCCGTAGGTTCACGGCAACGATCTTGTCGAAGGCGTCGGCAGTTTCGTCTGCGGAATCGACGGGCGGCAGCATGATTCCGGCATTGTTGAAGGCCATATCCACAGTGCCGAAAGCCTCGACGGTGGCCTGGACTGCCGCGGCAACCTGATCCTCGTCGGAGACGTTGCACTGCAACGCAATCGCCGTGGAACCGTTGGCGTTCAACTCGTCTGCGAGGTGCCGTGCAGCGTCCCCGTCGAGGTCGACAATGGCAACTTGGGCACCGGCTTCGGCGAACGCGCGGGCAGTTGCCGCGCCCATTCCGGCGCTGGCACCGGTGACGAATGCGGTCTTGCCGGTGAAGTCGTACGTGACGGTCATGAGGGTGTTTTCCTTCAGGTCGATCCAATTGTGCCGCAGGTCGAGTCCGGTGTGCTGCGCGAGAGCAGCGAGCAGTTCGTTCTGGAATCGTTCGTCGTGCACCGCGGGGTGGCACCGCGGCCATGAGCGTGGCGGTCAGCAGCTTGCTGTCCGAATACTAAGCCGTTTCGTTGGATCCGGACCAGGCCCGACGCGTCATATCCCATCTGGCCGAGGGAGCCGTCTGGTCGTTGGAATATATGTGCCGATTGCACAGTGAGCTACTCCGAACGGGAAACGGTCACCGTCACATCGCCGTCGATGGAACCGACAGTGTCCGAACCTGTTCGGTCCATGCTGCCAAGAATGACGATGCCTGGGAACTCGCTTTGATCACCGTAGTAGAGGACGAAGTCGTTACCCGGTGCGTAGTAGCCGATGTCTCCCGGGTTCGGGTCTGCACTGCCCGGCGCTCCGTCGGTCGACAACTCTGCCGGCAGCCGCCCAGTCTTCTCGACCGAACCGTGGTCGGAGAGATTCAGCGTCAGCGGGAGTTGGGCCGCGAGGTCACGGCTGGCCGCGGTGTCGTTCAACGTTCCGACGACGATCCGTTCACCGACCTGGATGTCAATCTGCATGGCTTCTCCGTTCTCGACCTGCTCGTTCGCAGCGTCGACCGTGGCGGGGACACTTGCACTGGTGACATTCGGGATCATGACGCTCGCCCTGGTGGAGCTGGACCTTTCAGCCGTCGACTCCGAGGCGGTTCCGGCGGAACAGGCCGCCAGCGCGAGAACCGAGGACGCCGCGACCAGACCGGAAAGGACTCGGCTTCGCACGGCCGATGCCGTCACGACGCGGACTGTCGTTCGTAGGTCACCCGAAACCCCTCGGCGGGATCGCTCGGTGTCAGCACCAGGGTGTCACCGTCGACCTCGTAGTTTCGCTCGAACGTCTGCCCGATCAGGTCCCGCGCTGCCGCTGATTCCACTGTGACGGTGAGGGTTCCGGCATCAGCGTTGGTGGTGAGGTCACCGAAGTACGCCTCGTATCCCTGGACCGTCAAGGGGGTGTCCGGTGCGGACGTGTCCGGGTTCATTGCCTGTACCGACATCGTCTCGTCCGTGAAGATGACCTGCCCTGAATACGGTGTGGGCGTCAGATCGCCCTCTGTTCCGACCTCGAGCGAGGTCATCCGCCACTCGCCGGTCAGACCGTCACTACCTGCCTGGTCCGATGCTTGCGAGCAGGCGGCGGTCGTGATCAACAGTCCGACTGCTGCGACCCCGGAGATCAAGAGTTTCTTCACCGTGCTTACCTCTTTGCGTTTCCGGTTGGATTAGATATGAGGTGTTCGGACGAACCGGACAGTGGGATCCCATGTCGGGGAACCCTCCCGTCCTGGACGAGACCGATTCGACTGTCGGAGCCCGCTGCGATCAGCGGCCCTCGTACTGCTCATCGGTGATGTGCTCGGCCCACGTCGTCGTGGTGGACGGATCCTCACCGTTCTGAAGCATCGCGATGTGCTCCATGTACACGCCGGGAGCTGCTGCGTGCCAATGCTCTTCGCCGGGAGGGGTGTAGAGGGTCTGGCCTGAGTGAACCTCGATGATCGTGCCGTCGCGGCTTCCGAATCGCGCGATTCCCTGCGTGACACGCAGGTATTGTCCGTTCTCGTGTGAATGCCAGGCCGTGCGAGCGCCGGGTGCAAATCGAACGGTCGCAACGACCATCGTCTGATTCGCTTCGTGCGGCATCGCGATCGGGTCCAGCCACACATCGCCGGCGAATTGCTCGGCGGGGTTCTTGGTGGTGGGAACTGCGGGTTCGATGTTCATCGAGGGCCTACTTTCTGTCGTATACCTACCAGGGAGCGGCTGTACCTCAGGATGCGTCCGAGCTGGCACTCTCATCGAAGAGTTTCTTGGCGACGCCCATTGCCGCCATACCCTTGGGCCAGCCCGCGTACAGCGTCACGTGCGTCAACGTCTCGATCAGTTCGCTCTGCGTCACGCCGTTCTCGATCGCGTGGCCGAGGTGGAACTCGAGCTGCGCGGTGTCGCCTCCCGCCGCGAGTACGGCCACGGTGACCAGACTCCTGTCACGGGCGGCGAGCTCGGGCCTGTTCCACACGTCCGCGAAAAGTACGTCGTCGGTGAGCTCAGCGAGCTTCGGAGCGAAATCTCCGAACATCGACCGCCCACCTCTTACCTGCCTGGGTTGATCGGTCATCACACAGTCCTATTCTCGCGTCGGATCGTTCGCGCTCAGCGCGACTCACATCGACTAGTCAATCGCCAAAACCCCGTGTCGGGGAGTCACTGTCGAGGGGTGCACCAGCAGGGCACCTCTTGCCAGTCCGATCCGATCCGATCCGATAACCACGATTCGATCCCGGCGGTCGGCCTCGCTGAGCTCCGGACCTCCTCCTGACCTGGGCACTGACCCCGGACGTCGGCAGCTACCTCGCCACTCGATCTTCGAAGCCCGGTGCCTGGAGTCGTTCTCGCGGCGGCACCTGTCGACATGTAGCTCGTCGAGCCGTCGGTGCAGCCATCATTTCCACGTGGTGACTGCGGACTGAACAACACCCTCGAACTTCCCGAGGTGGGCACCACCGAACACCAGAACCGTCTCGACACCGCAGGAACTGCCAATTTCGTCTCATGCTCGTCCGTCGTCTCAATGCCGATACTGCTCGAGCACCTCCCGCGGAATGCCTACGGATACTGGCCGCGTTCGGTTGTAGATGCTCAAAAAGATGAGTAAGTGATGACTGGAGCGTCCACAGGCGTCCATCAGCTACCCGGCGGTGCGAATCCGGCACACAACTCGCAGGTCAGCGGCATAGCAGCCGGAACCTGACTCCCGGTATTCGCGATTAAGAGTCAAGTCTCCGAAACGCCCTCCGGCGCTTGCGAACCCGCAGGTCACAGAGTTGTCCATTCTTGCCAAGATTGCGGTCGCCCACACGTACCCGGACAACAAAAAGTGCCCCTGAGCAGCAAATATGCTGTTCAGGGGCACTCGGTGTGCGCCATCAGGGATTCGAACCCCGGACCCGCTGTACAAGAGATAACAATTCAAGTGGATGCACTCACGTCCATCATCGGCCCGTTGAGCAGGGTGTTTGGCGAATCGAGTGACCATCGGCGTCCACACGAATCCACCCGGGTGCGCCTCAAAGTGATGAGTAAACGATGACCACCGGCGACCTGCTCCCGGTCCATCTCAGTCCCTCATGGTCCCCCATCGTCTAAACGGACCGCCATGGACATTCGACTCCACCACGATTCAAAGTGATGAGCTCCCTCTTGCTCAAACGCGACCCGAATCAGGAGACGCCTCGGTACTGCGAGCACCCTCGAGAGCACTGTTGATACGAGCAGCATCAATAGCCCGTACACGATCCACAGACGGTCGGCCTATCGACAATCGACACCTCCTCAACTCCAACCCAGACTACTGCTCCGCAGGCCAGCGGAGGCGCTACCCGAACGCGAAAAAGCGAGCCGTCCTCACGACTCTGTGGGGGTGAGCGAACATGGCAACTGTCAGACTGGACGTGCCGGGCCCCGACGTCGTCCATGTGATCGCTGAACAGACCGCCTTCGTCGAATCAACCACTGACCACGTAGTGCGGAAACGGCAGTTACCGCACCGTCAAGATAGCTTGACGAGTTGCTGAAATGAACGTGGATACCGACCTTGCGTGAAGATTGGGTGTCGTGTGAGGATAGGAGCCGATTCCCTGCGGTTCGATTGCCAGACATTGGGCCGACGGTGCGCCAGGTTCCCTGGGCCCGCCACAATGCCGGACACACTCGCTCATTCAATCAGCAGGTCACTTGGCTGGCCACACCCTCATCGACGTCAGTCCGAGCCGCCACCGTCTGTCACCCAATCCAACTCGCATCTGTGACACCAACAGCTTCGATAAGGCCGAGTTCACATTCGTAGCTGTCGACGCTATCAACCCTGACTCATGTCGGATTTGCCTGATCCCCGGCGGCTTCAACCGTTGACGACATCCGGTTGAGTTCGCCAAACGGGATGTGCACCGAAGGCGCATATTTCGACGTCCGATCCAAGTGGATTTTCTGATCGTCGAAGAAGATGTGTGGTTTGAGGACCTCCATGATGAGACCCTTCTCGATTCCGCCCAAGAAAAATGCGTCGTCGACAGTGACTTCCCATTTTTTTAAACTTCGTATGACGCGCTCGTGGGCGGGCGCGTTCCTGGCAGTCACGAGTGAGACAAAGAGCCGCTTTCCGTAGCTAGTGTCTTCGGCCGACCTCGCTTGTTCAGCACGCTGAATCCGAGACAGCGCACGCAAGAACGGCAGAAGGAGACCCTCGGGCAGTACCTCATCGACGTGATCGGACTCGTTTGCGTGAAATGCGGCCAGATCCTGCGTCTGGAACACCTGCTCGGCACTGTCATCGGTGAGCACTCCGTCGAAGTCGAACGCGATTCGCAGGTCGTCGTCGTCCTCATCCTCGGCTATGGAGTCGAGCACGAGGCCCGCAGGGAATCCCGCGTCGACCGCCGCTCTCACCGCGACTTCATCCGCAGACAAATAGAGTGAGATGTTTAGTGCGGGTATGAATTCGTACGGTGAGCGTCCGGCTCTAAATATCGCTCGTGTGATGCCGAGTTTGTGGTGCGCCACCGACTTCATGACCCGGAGACCAGTGTCCGGGTCATTACGCGACATGATCACCACTTCGACCAGCGGGTCAGTTGCGCTCGGCGACAGGTTGTTTAAGCCCAATAGACGTCGCACAAACGGGAAAGCCACTCCAGGGGTTAATGGCTCGTTCAGGTGGTCTTCCTGGTACTGGCGGTACTCACTCTCTCCTTGTTCCTTGAACACGGCGTCGCTGGAAGCCAAGTCGAAGAGCGCACTAGACGCGACCCCTATCACCAGACGGTTCGAGAGGTCATATGCCATGGAAGCAAGCATGGCACTGTTCGTCGTACTTTCGACGACCCACGCCGAGAAGCTGCTGTCGGCTCAGTTTTTGGGGCGGATCAAGGTCATTCTCGGCGGACTACGTCGACGGCGAGGTGATCAGGAACGCAAAGCGACCTGCGGGTCGGTTCACGTACCGCTGACGTGCGGTTACAGAGGCGTATTTGTCATGCGGGTACCTGTACGGAGCGAAATGAGGAAATCAGGCGGCCATAGGTCGCACCCATAGCTGGTGTAGCTTCCCCGATGTGACGGAGGGAGCCGAAAGTATCGACGCAAGCGAGTTAGCCAGTGCCGTTGGATACGTTGTCCTGGAGGCGTCCGTCGCAGAGGACTCTTTGGGGGAACTGATCGTGCTCCGTACCGGAATTGACGCGCCTGACCCGCGTTGGTCGCGAAGCGGAGAGACCCTTGTTAGAGCCTTGGAAGACATCGGCGATCCGACTCTGCGGCCGATTGCAGACGAAGCTCGCGCCCTCCTGCCATTGCGCCATCACGTGGTGCATGGCTTGTGGCTGCGTCCCCCTAGCGGACGCAGCGTCTACGTGACGATGCTGCGCGGCAAGTCGACCAAAAAGCGACCGGAGAACGGTGGTTACGACATACGGGGGTGGAGTGCAGGTCGCTTAATGGACCTCGCGCGGCGCTTTCGAGCACTTGATCGATTGGCGAACGACGCGATCAGTGACGCGATGGGTTTGAAACGCACAGACGGATCTTTCCTGCCCCCTTGTACTGAGCCAGTAGTACCTCCGACGCGAAAGAATAGCGGCGGTAGCGGCGACGAGTCGGCACGTCAGCCTAGCTAAGGTCTAGGTGAGAACGGGTTTCCAGATGTGCTGCCTCGTGACGATCGAGACGACTAGAGACCGATGTCGTTGACCGCATTTCCGACAAGGGGTGCGTGTTCGCGGCGATACACCTCGACGGAGTCGAGGCTGGCGTGGCCGGTCTGGCGGGCGATCGCGGATCCGTCGGCACCATTGCGGGTTCCCTGGGTGACGAAGCCGGCGCGGAGGGAGTGTCCGCCGAGTTTGGCGAGCGCGGTGGGGTCGTAGCCGGCGTGTTCGGCGCGGCGGCGGACGCTCTGGTGGATCGCTGCCCCGGACAACGCGGTCGCTCCGAGGTTGCCGTTCTTGGCGATGGCCCGGAACAGAGGTGCACGGGCGGCGGTTCGAGGTAATCCCCCACGACACACGTGAGCGTCGAACGCTCCCCGCTTCCTGAGCAGTCGGATAACAGACGGTCGTCCACCGACATCGAACGCGGCGACGACCTGCACCCAGCGGACGTAGGCGCATGGTGGGCGGGTTTCGTGAGAGTCGGTGTACGGTAGGGCCTTCGCCGCTCCCCGGCCGTCCTGGTCGGTCTTCGACTTCCGCAGCCGCACGTGCAGGCCGTCCTGCCGGTGGACGGTGATGTCGCCGCACACCAGATCGGAGAGTTCGCTTCGTCGGAATGCGCCGGCGAACCCGAGCAGCAGAATCGCCGAATCGCGGCGTTCGAGCACCTCGTCGGCCCAGCCTCGGCGACGTTCTCGAGCGGTTGCGACGAGTAATTTGATGTCGTCGACCAGGAGCGGGTCTCGCGGGGCGCGGGGTCGGTCCCCCGCCGCGGCGTACTCGCGTCGTATCCCCGACAGGGTCGCGGTGACCAGTTCATGAGCAGACGGCGATAGATGTCCGGTGGTGCGGTGCTGGTGGTTGATCGCCGCGATCCAGGTACCGAAAGTGGCGACAGCGTAGGCCCGCTCCCCCGTCTCGGTGCGGGTGTCGGCGGCGTCGACGAGGTAGGCGGCGACAGTGACCGGGTGCGCTGGCAACGTCACGTGACCATTCGCTTCGCACCAACTGGTGAATCACTTCCACGCCGCCGCATAGGTCTTACGGGTTCCCTCGGAGCGAAAGGATTGCACGGCGACCGCGATCCGCCTTGCGACAGCGGGTGGGATCACCGGCTCGACGGCTACGGGCCTAACGTCCTCGGGGATGCCGACGGAAGTAGCTGTGGCAGGTGTGCGGCCAGGCCGGAAGTCCATAGGAGCAGCCTAACGCAGGTCACCGACACGTCTGCAGAGTAAAACTGTGCTGAGCTGGCTTTTCTCCTAAGACGGCGCGGAAAATGAAATTTACAACGCCGATCGGACCAGGTGACCAAGCGTGGCGTGCTCGAAGCATTTGACACATTGCAATGCGGCTAAAAAATCCCGAATTACGTAGTCGAGCAACTACATTCGTTGCACTCCCTGTACGCCATGGCGCAGTTCGTACCGAGTTGTGACAGACTTGTGCCACCGAGAATTTCAGCCAAGACGCGCAACACCCTGACCTGCAGAAATATAACCACCGGCACGGCCAAGAGAGCCTCGAGGCGGATTTGAATCCGCTGCCTCACTTGTCCATTCAGATACAACACAGTCTACTGCAGTCCACGACCACCAACGAAATACGCTGCTCGACAGCGAGATTGTGGATCCATGTGGACTCCAGTGCCCCCAGTCGGACTCGAACCGACACTGTGCGGATTTTAAGTCCGGAAGTATGGATTCTGATGGACCCCAATGAATCCAACTTTTCCTGCAGTGCAACCGTTTTCGTGCTCACCGGTCCACACCAATCCATGCCGATCCGTACCGACTTGTGTCACTCTTGTGTCAACGAGAGCAGCCGATAAGACCCACCCGGACCAGGATGTTCCATCCCGTATCCACGTGGACCCGGTGCCCGGTTTGGAGAACACCACGATCTTCTGTGCACATCTAATGAGTCCGACATCTGTGTCAACGAAGTCTCGCACCTGCTTCACCGATACGCCAAAGATTCGAAGCCCTCAGTCGCGCCTAACGCGGCCGTTCCTACAGCCCTCCTCCGGACCACCAAGCCGGAAGTACGCAAACGACAATTAACGCACCGTCAAGGATATCGACGCAATCCCTGTGCCCGGCTATGGCCCAGTCGAAGTTGGCTGGCCTGTAACATTTACCGCAGAAGCGGTTTGTGCGATTTGATCTGGCGTTATCGTGCTATTCGATACATCCGCTTCGTCGAGTATTGCCCGCGTAAAGTTGGCATCGCTAAGTAGAGATCTACGCAAGTCAATATTGGTCAGATCCGCCTTCGCCAAAACCGCCTTCCTCAAGTCCATATCCGACCAAAGGGACGCGCTTAGATCTGCTCCGCGCAAATCTAGCACCATTCCTTGTCCCCTCCAAGCGCCGTGAATTTTGTTAAATCGGACAGCTAATTGGCTAATAATTGCATCATTGACCTGCGCTTCATTTTCATGGTACGTGCCAGCCGTGATCCCGGCTTGCGGTACATGCCCCTTTCGCCGTAGCTGAGCGCAAAGTAAATCAGAAATAGTCTCAGCCTCGCTACAGAGCAACGTGTTGTCGTCACCTCGACCGCGTCGGTAACGAATCCAGTCGTCACCTACTCCGCACAATGCGTATACACCAGCTTGGCGAATTCCGACGAGATCACGATCCTTGGTCCCAAATGACTCAGCGGCTTTGTGAAATCTTTCCCACAAAGCCTCCTCGCGCTTATGGTTTGCTTCCTCGGTATCACGTTCGTATCGATCCTTGGCCTGGTGATAGTAATTCAGAGCCGTGCCGAGTGAGGCTAGGGCCGCTACTAGCACCGCACCCGTGGGTGTGTATACAGCTGCGAATCGCTCCGCGAACCATTCTTTCGCAGCACCAATCCATATCAGGGAAATAAGCCCCAAGAAAGAGATCAATACCGCAAGTAAAGACGCCCAGAACCAGAAAGACTTCCAGTGCGTCGGGGCGGTGTTGTTGTTGGCCATGGTGCGATAATGCCAGACCGTCACGGCACAGTCGGTAGCGGCACGCGACGATGACTCGTCGCCTCAACCAGAACTCGGCTGTCTGCATTTAGCGCGCCCAGTCCGGTGCTCCAAGCATGTGTTTGAACCCGCTCGACGTTGGACCCTATAGGCGCGACTTCGAGAGGGCATTAAGACAGTTGACCACACATGAACAGCTCGTTATCCTATCGCCAGTGCGGCTTCGTCGACGACCGTGTACGCAACCGGCCACTGGCCCGCTGCATGGGGCGCAAATTTGAGTACTGGCGTGCTACGGCGTCGTAAAAGTCTGAAGTACTGGAAGAATCGACGAGGGAGAGCAGAACCGCGAATGGAACTTGGGTAGGAGAATTATCAATTGCTCCACTTCTCCGAGCGATATAGGAAAGCTCAAGCCGCGGAGATTGCACTTCCCCGGCTTTGAAAGTCGCTCGGTAATGACGAACTGTCTCCCACTTTCCGCTATCACGTAGCCGATTCTCCGATACCCCTTTGTGGGCTGCAAGTGTTTTACTTACCGGTTCTTGGCTAGGTGTCCATCCTTGAGTAAGGCGGCTTCGGGCCTCCTGGCTTGCGATGTTGAGAGTTTCCGACTTTTCTGCGAGTCCGGCCGGGGGGCGAAATTGATGCATTTGGTGGTGTGGTCTTACTAAAATCTCAAGGGATGCGCTCGTGTACTCTGTGGGCTGCGTGGGGTCAACCGGTGACGCGTAGGCAATGGTGGCCTGCAGTTTTAATTCGCCGGAATGAGACGTAGGGACCGGAATTTCGTAGCCCAGCAGGTCCCCGCGTTCTATTTCATCAACATACAAAACGTGTGTCTTGTTTGGGCCGCACTCCAACATTTCATCAAAGCTGAGCGGCTGGCGACCATGTCCCACTTCATCGCGCAGGACGTTGTGATTTCGAGGTCGCTCCGCAAAATGGGTTGCAAAGGCTCGAAGGATGCTGCTGTTGACCCGCGGCAGCTTCGTGATCAGCTCGGCGATTGCGTGAGTGGTGACAGGTGCGGCAAAGCTTGTCCCCGTGGCCTCCAGGAACGTTCCATCGGCGCGCAAAACGTCGAACATCTTAGTGTCGGATCCTCCGAATTGAACTCCCATCGGTTGGATACGTGATCCATGTCGACCTGGTCCCATAGACGAATATGGCGCACGGGCCCACGGACTAGTAGGGCTTGGTACATCGCATGCTCCCACTGTGAGGCCGTTTGCCATATCTGCGGGGACCTGTACTCGATGGAGACCTGCTGCGCGGTCTTTGTCACCATCGTTGCCAGCTGCAACGACAAATAGGACATCTCGCTCCCACGCGAGCCGGTCTAGCTCGCTTGTCCATCGATTTGGTTCCATATCGTCTTCGACTGCGAGTGTGGGGCCTAAGCTGAGATTCACGAGCTTGTGGCCCTTGGACTCGACTTCTTCGATAATCCGGTCAAGTACCCAGTACCCCTCCAGATCGCCGGGGACATGCGGTGCGGGTAAGACTCGGTAACTCTCGACGGGCAGCGGTGGCTGTGGAGCCTGTTGGCCGGGCCTAACTAAGCCGTAGAGAACGGCCCCGGTCACGCCGGTTCCGTGGTCAAGATCTTCTTGGTCGGGTCCCTCGGTGGTCAACTCATATGTTGCGATTTCAAAGAGTGATCGATCTGCACGGGCGCTGTCGACACCCCCGTCAAAAACTCCGACGGAGACGGTCTGCAAGACCGGCTGTTGTGTCGCCGGCGGAATGAGAGAGTTACGACTCCTAGTCCCGAACCTAGGCCTGGGTCTTATAGACGGCATCGGTCGTAGCACTCGCAGAGGATTGAAGCGAGAAAGGTTACCTACCCGTTCTGACCTGAGCGTGACAGGAGTGAAGGTCAGCCCACCGACCCTGCGCACGTAGTCACGGTGGAACAACCCTTCCTCCGAGGCAATCAGTTCCTCCCACAGCAGAAGTGTGGAGTCATCCAGAGGGAGCTGCTCGCCGAGACGGGAAGTCCGAGGGTGCAGTACGGCCTCCCACATCTCGCTGTCCGGCGATTCAATCTCCCGGTGTTGAGATGTACGCAAGACATCGGACTGCCTCGGCAACGAAATCTCATCGAGCTCTCGGATCTGGGCAAACGCTTGATTGGCCGACCGCGTGCGTCCGCCTTCGACGATCAGTTGACGGAGATCTGTGAGTCCTTCGTCGGTGACCGCGAAAATTAAGCGCCGCGTTTGTTCCGAGGTGCTCTTGGATTTAGTGGCGTATTCCCCCACATCAGCTCTAGATCCGACGGGCATTGCACCGACGTGCGCGAGCAACTCGGTTGGGAAATATGAAGGAGCTAGATAGTTCGGGAGCAACTTCGCTTCGATGTAGAGTCGATCACGGGCGCGCAGATTCCGGGGTATGGCGGCGGCAGCCTCAGCGGTTGCCTCAACCTGCGGGATGAGAAGTGCTTGGGCCTCCTCCGGAGTCCGTGGCTCGTATTTCGTCCCCCCGCCATGCTGTGGGGCTCGCACGTCGAGACGCAGGGCCTCCCCATTGACCAGCAGTGGTCGACTGACGCTATTGCTTGCTGGCTTGTCTGCCAACGCGTTTCCCCTTAGCTCGGCTGATACCTGCGGCAACAGTCGGATGACTCACTGCCGTCAACGTAGCAATCTGCCGATTCGACAGTCCGAGAACGGAATGCAACGTTAGAAACAGCCTGTCGCGCTCTTCACCGGTATCGCGGGCGAGCGACGGTGATTCGCGTATCAGTACATCAGTGACGTTGATATTTTCGAGAATGGCACGCCGTCGGGACTGCATCCACAATCGTGTGAGATTTGAGCTGCTGAAACCTGCGGTCAGAGAGGCGATCAAGTCAAGGACGTTTGAGTCCACGTCGCCGGCCGAACCACTCAAGCTGGCCAGGATTGAGCGTCGTTGCGCTACGCCTGGTAGCGGTATATCGATCTTTATATCGAAGCGCCTCTCGACTGCCGAGTCGAGTAGTTGTGGATGATTCGTTGCTGCAACTAGAAGGTTGGTGTCGGGCCAGCGATCGAGTTCAATGAGTATTACATTTACGATGCGCTTGAGTTCGCCAATATCACTTTCATCGTCACGACGCTTGGCTATAGCATCGAACTCATCTAAGAGTAGAACGCATGGTCCAGATTTTGCATAGTCGAGTACAGCCTTGATGTTGCGCCCGGACGTGCCGAGATAGCTCGATACGACGGATGAGAGGTCAATCGAAACTAAGGGGACGTCGAGATTTTGAGCGAGCCACTTGGCGGCCATCGTCTTGCCCACGCCAGGCGGGCCGCTCAGGAGCACGCTGCGACTCAAGCCGACGCCGGCTTTTGTTAATTCGGCAGCTCGTTCGCGCTCTTTGAGGATCTCCATGAGTGCGTTCATTGCAGCGTCCGCCAAGCACAAGCCTGCGGCGTCGGGGGTCGAGTCCACGTCGACCAGGGGGTGTGTCGTGTCACGCTCGGTGGGCATGCTGCCCTGGGTATACCGAAGCTCAGTTGTTTGAGATCCTGAGGCAATTGCACCGTGGACTGCGTCTCGAAAAGCTTCGACATCCTCTACGCTGGGCGGAACTGCGCGAAGCAGACGCGAGGCTAACTGACGAACCCCCGCGCCATGACCACGCGTTCCAACTCGCACAAGGTCGATCACCGCACGCTCAAGCCCATTTTGATCCTGGTAACTCGACGACGATGCGCGGCTCATTTTTACCACCTTACGAGATGGCTTGAACGTTGTTAAGAGGCAGTGGTGGAAAAAATGTGCTTCTGGGCCGCGCTAGTTTCCGCTTGCAGACCAGCCAGATCACTGAAGGTCGACCACTAGCGTCGAACGCGGCAACCACCTAAACCCAGCGAGCGCACGCGCAGGGCGGGCAGGTCTCGTGGGACTCGGTGTATGGCGGTACCTTCACCGCCACCTTGCCCCAGGTCCGCCTTCGACTTCGTTAGCCGCACTTAGAGGCCGTCGTGCCGGTAGACGGCGAGGCCCTCGCGCACCAGGTCGAAAAGTTCGCTTCGTCGGATTGCCCCAGCGAACAAGCAGCAGAATCGCTGAATCAAGGCGTTCGAGCACCCCGTCGGCCCAGCCTCTCGGCACCGTCCCCACGCGGTCGCCGCGAGCAACCTGATGTCGTCGAAAAGGGGTGGGCCTCGCGGGCCGCAGGGCCTGTTCCTCGCCGCGGCATATTCGCGTCGTATCACCTACAGTGTCCGCGGACGAGTTCGTGCGCTGACGGGGAAAGGTGCCCGGTGGCGCGCTGGTGGTGATTGATTGCGGCGATCCAGGTGCCGAAGGTGGAGGCCGCGTAGGCCCGCTCCCCTGGCTCGGTTAGGGTGTCGGCGGCGTCAACACGGCAGGCGGCCACAGTAACCGGGTGAGCCGGCATCGTCACGTGAAACCACTCGCCCGCACCAGCTGATAACGGGCCTCCACGCTGCCACTTAGGTCTTGCGCGTTCCCTCGGCCCGTGAGGATCGCACGGTGCCCGCGATCCGCTTCGTAACGGCGGGATCTCCGGCTCGACAGTGACCGGCCTACCCGCGTCGGCAATGCCCGCAATCTTTTCGCAGGTGCGCGGCTTGGCCGGAACTCTATGCAGCGTAGCCCACGTCCCCGGCAGCTGTGCGGAGTGAGAACTGTGTTGAACCGGTGTTTCGGCATAGAAAGTGCGGGATGCATTTTTCCTCACCGAATTTCGACCTCGGCGGGTGGGCTTGATCTGGGCCGGACTGCCAAAACCAGTTGCAACGCAGCACTTTTATGTCCAATTGCAAACCGGCGTAGTCATCGTGGACTCACCTGTAGACGCGTGGCAAGATTTAGCGGAACCGTCGGACACGCAGGCAGCCACGTCGACCAACACTCTCCTTGTCCTTCACCATGCCTCAGGCAGACTTGTGCACCCCGATCGGACTCAGATCGACACAGTGCAATCTACAAGCCTCAGAGGGCAATGAAGATGAACAACACAGGACGCGTCGTTCGTAAACTTTCGACAATTCTCGTGCATCACCGTCCAACGAAAGCATCTTTGCTCCACCCCTGTCCTCAACACGCCCTCGCCTAGCTAACTCTTGTGATATTGCGACGCGATATACAAACGCAACGAGCGTCTCGTCACTCGGGCGGGGACCGCCGGATTCGTCGCAAACCTGCACCCGGAAGATCGAACCCGGATTCCCGCCAGTCATTCAAACGGACTAATACCGACCAGTAGTCTCCGACGCGGCGGTCGAATCACTTACCTTGCACACAAGAACATACCCCACCGAACGGAGCGCCAGATCCAGTGGTTGCTGAAGACGCAACATGCGCACCGTATTCGGCTGGAGCCAAACACAATTTGGGGTGCAGGACCTGATGTTCGACTACACCGCAATCGACTTCGAGACGGCCAACTCCAACCGCGGGTCTCCCTGCGCGGTCGGACTCGTACGAGTCCGCGGGGGAAGGCCGGTCGACGAACGGAGTTGGCTCATCCGCCCTCCGGAAACGGTTGACCACTTCTCAGCGTTCAACACGGCCTTGCATAAAATCACTGCAGAGATGGTCGAAAACGAACCACGCTGGAAAGACATCCTGCCAACCATCCTGGACTTCGTCGGCAAAGATGTACTGGTTGCACACAACGCCGGATTCGATATCGGAGTTCTGCGCCATGCATGCACGATCGACAATATCGAGTGGCCGACCATCAGATTTCTGTGCACAATGGTGCTTTCCCGCCGCTCACTGCCCCTGCCGAGTTACCGCCTTCCCTACGTTGTCGAAGCGCTGGGCGGCCCGGCGCTCAATCACCACGACGCCCTGGCCGATGCTCGCGGTGTCGTCGACATCGTGCGCGGGCTTGCCGACCTATCCGATTGCCACAATCTCGAGGATCTTGCGAGCTCTGTAGGCGTCACCATCGGCCGAATGACTGCTGGAACAACGGCGGGCGGCACGGTTCGGAGAACGAGCACCCAAACAGTGCTGAATCAGCCCGACGCGAACGCCGATGCTGACCCTGACGGGTACCTCTACGGCCGAGTCGTCGTCTTCACCGGGACCCTCACGTCGATGACCCGCCAGGTCGCGTGGGACGAATGCGCACGCATCGGCGCGACCGCCGAGAAGTCGACGACCAAACGCACCAACGTCCTCGTCGTGGGCGACATCAACCCGGCATCCCTCCGCCCCGGCTCCGAGATAACAGGCAAAGCCCGCAAGGCATTCGACTTGCAGGAAGGCGGCCAGCACATCGAAGTGATGACCGAAATTGACTTCCTACGATGCCTCGGCGGAACACCACTCGAACAGCCAGAATCACTCCTCGGCGAAGCAACGCTCGATGCTTCGTTACCACCGACTACGACATCTGCACACCGATCACTCCCGCCCGACCGGCGCCCGCCACCTCAACCGCCGCGCCCGCCAGCACTGCTCGAGCCGCCGAGACCGTTACGCCGCGCGGCCGTCCCGACGGACCAGATCTGCACCAGCGAACACTGTTCCGACCCGGGAGCATTCAAGACAAGAAGCAAACCCACATGGTGCGAGCGCCATATCATCGAACAACAGCACGCAGGGGGTCTCGAACCGCTCGAATCATTCACTCACCCCGACGACTGGCAACTGACCGAGTGCCTCCACTGCACAATTCGCGCGCACTACAGATTTGCCTACACACTCGACAAGAACACCTACGATGAACCGACCTGCAGAGCCTGCTTCTGGCGACGATGGGCGACCAGCACCCGAGTACACGAGAACGTAGGGGCCCGGAGCATACCGATCTCGATCGCGAACGCTCAGGCCTTCTGCGACCAGCACGGCTTCGAGCATCTGGGGCTCCTGACCGCGCCCTCACTACCCCACGACCCCCATCACGTTCGATGCCGCAGATGCCAACGGGTCAGCGCCCAACGCTTGAGCGACATAGCCTCCGGATGCTCGAGTTGTAAACTGTGATATCCGCGGTCAACGCTCCTCACACCACTCAACGGGTTCTTATCCCTGAAAAGGCAACCACATGATGATGACCGACGTCTCAGGAGTTTCGTGACCACTTCGCATCCGACCTATCTCCGTCCGCTCGCCGTAGTCGATGAGCCCGCAGGAAAAATCTGCATCTGGCACGTCGATGTCGGACCCGACATCGGTCTGTCGCGACTGTCGGGAGCTTGGGTACTCGACCGCGAGGACACCGACAAGATCCAGGTACTGACGAAGGACCGTTTCATCGTACGATGCGCAGCAACCGACTTGATAGAACGACAAGGGATTCGGATTGCGGGCGTAGTCGACGTCGACGCCACTGTCAGCGCCGTGCGAGCCGAACGCGACCAACTACAAGACCGATTCGATTCGCACGCGGCAACACACAAGGCTCTGGTCGTCCCGACATGGCCCGATATCGTGCACCCCGAGGACGTAGCCGCATCAGTGAAACTCAGCGGCAACACCTCAGAACGCACCGGCCACGCATTCCCTCTCGCACGCGGGCTCAACGAACTTGCCGAGGCATGGGCCCAGATCGAAAAGCAGCGCCTCGCGCGCAAATTCTTAATCAATCCAGCTGGTTCTGACACCCGCCCACTACCCATTGAGTGCCACAAAACGCCCTAGTAACGACAACCCGGCACCTCCTCCAGGCTGAGGCGACAGGCATCAGTCCTTCGCATCACAAGCTTCGCGCCCTCATAGTTCTTTCGCGCTCGGTCAGCCCGCCCCAGATTCCGTACGGCTCGTCGCATCGCTCGGCGTGGGCCAGGCAGGACTCGACTACCGGACATTGCCGACAGATGGCCTTTGCCTCGGCCTCGAGGCGACGGAGGGTGGGGCCACGCAATCCTCTGTCCGGGTAGAACACCGAGATCGGCATCGTTCTGCACCGGGCTCGGAGTTGCCATTCCCACACGCCGGCGATGGGCGCGGGCAGCTGCACGTCGAGTGACTTGTACTTCATGGTGTTCCGTCCTGGGGTTCTCAGTGCATGTGGCTTCCACCGTTGATGTCGATCGTGGTGCCGGTGAGGTACGCGGCGTCTTCGGACGACAGGAACGTGATGACGGAGGCGACTTCTCTGGTGGTGGCGGTGCGTCCGAGCGGAATGCCCTGGGCGATGGCCTTTTCCTGTTCGTCGGTGCTGCCGACGCGGATGTTGGTGTCCACAGCTCCCGGGGTGACCGCGTTGATCGTCACGCCCGTATCTTCCAGCTCACGGGCAAGGGATTTGGTGAAGCCGAGCAGAGCGGCCTTGGCCGAGGAGTACGGGACTTTTCCGAACACTCCGCCGCCGCGTTGCGCCGAGACCGAGGACATGGTGATGATGCGACCCCACCGCTGCTCGATCATGTCCGGCAGGAATGCTTTGGTGACCAGGTAGGTTCCGGTGGCGTTGACCGCGAAGACCTTGTTCCACAGCTCGACCGTGGTCTCGAGGAACGGGACCGGGGACGTGATGCCGGCGATGTTCGCCACGGCTCCGACCGGTGGCAAGTTCCCTGCGTCGACCTCTGATTTCGTTGCTGCATAAGCTTTCTGGACGGAGTCCTCGTCCGATACGTCGATGGCGTGCCCGAACGCAGCGACGTTGTAGGCCGCGGCGATCTCGGTGGCGACCTTTTCGGACTTCTCGCCGTCGAGGTCGAGAATGACGACGCCCCAACCGTCCTCGGCGTAGCGCTCCGCGGTGGCGCGGCCGATTCCCTTGTCGGAGGTAGCCCCGGTGATCACTGCGGTACGGGTGGTGGTTGTCATGATGTCTCCTGGTGTGTGTCGAGTAGCAGTTCGGTGATCAGGTCACCGGCGGCAGTGGTCGCCGCCGGACGTTGTTCGTCGGAGATGTCTCTCGTTTCGAGTTCGAGCGCGAAATGGCCGTTGAATCCCACGGATCGGAGCGCATCGATGCCGCCGCGGAAGTCGACCTCGCCGCGGCCGACGCTGATATTGATGTTGCCCGGCTCGTCGACGCCGTCGGCTCCGCCTAGCCGGACGTCGCCCCGCGTCGCATCGCGAACATGCACGTGGGAGATTCGAGTGCCCACCGAATGCGCGAAGTGAGTCGGGTCGCCGCCGGAGGCGACGATGTGGCTGAAGTCCATGACGATGCCGATCGCCGGATCGATGCGCTCGGCCAACGCGGCTGCACGGTCGGTGGTGCAGCAGAGCCGGAACACATGCAGCGACTCGGTCCAGACGTTCACGCCGTGCCGATGGGCCCGTGTCGACGCATAGTTCAGGTTGGCCGCGACCCGATCGAGATCGGAGTCGAGCGACTCGATGGGCTCATGCCCGAGGGCACCGTTCGGTAGCACGAGTGCCTGAGCCCCCACCTGTGAAGCCAGCTCGAGCAGTCGTTCGAGGTGAATGGACGCATCGAGGTCGGTAGCCGGATTGTTAAGATCTCCGATATCGCAGTTGATCGAACGGACGGCCAGGCCTGAGCGCTGCACGGCCTCCACAACCTCGCTGACACCACGATCGTCCAGGTCGAGGGGTACGTGGTCGCACACCCCGGGAAGCGAACCCAGGTCGATTTCCGCGAATCCGAGCTCGGCAATGACGTCGAGTGCGGTGCGTAGGGGTAGGTGACGAAACGAGATCGTCGAGCAACCCAGGCGTGAATCGAACATCAGCGCCCTCCGTCCTGTCGTCGTGATGCGGACCACAGTAGGCACGATGTTGCTCAACAGTCAACCGTCGCCGGTCGACTGTTGACAGTGACAGTGCATTGGGTCACACTCAATGCTGTTGACAGTCGACGGTCACTTGGACGAGTTTGAAACCAACACCCCAGCAGGAGAGTCCCCATGAGCACAGATGCTCTGCAGATGCGCGGACCGGTTCACGGCACGAAGGACGCCAAGCGCGTCGCCGTCGGATCATCGGTCGGTGCCGTCATCGAAACGTACGACTTCATCGGCTTCGGCACCGCCGCCGCCCTGTACTTCGGAACCGCATTCTTCCCCGGCTCCAACTCGGTGACCGGCACGCTCGCCGCGTTCGCCACGCTCGGCGTCGGGTTCGCGGCCCGCCCTCTCGGCGGAATCGTCGGAGGCCATCTCGGAGATCGAGTGGGCCGCAAACCGGTACTCGTGGGCTCCCTGATCCTGATGGGCCTCGCCACTTTCGCCATCGGCTTGCTACCCACATACGCCCAGGCCGGCATCGTCGCGCCGATCCTGCTCGTGGTGGTGCGCATCATTCAGGGTCTCGCCTTCGGTGCCGAATGGGGTGGCGCGATCCTGATGAGTTACGAGCACGCGCCGTGGCGCAAGAAGGGCAAGTTCACCGGCATCGTGCAGGCCGGCTTCCCGGTGGGACTACTACTGGCCAACCTCGTATTCCTCGGAAGCGTCCACCTCGGCGGAGACTGGGCGTGGCGAGTTCCCTTCCTCTTCAGCATCGTGCTGGTCGCAGTCGGCCTGATCATCCGATCCAAGGTGCCCGAGTCGCCGGTGTTCGACGACGTGAAAGAGGCCGGTGTCTCCAAGTCGCCGATCAAGGAAGCAATCAAGCACGATTGGCGAAACATCCTGCGTGGCATCGGCCTTCGCATCGCCGAAACCGCAGGATACGCAGTGTCCGTCACCTACATGATCTCCTACCTGCACACCCAAGAACTGGCGAGCACCTCCGAGACCATCACCGCTCTGTGCATCGCCTCGTTCATCGGGATCTTCGCCACTACCGGTTGGGCCGCTCTCACCGACCGGATCGGGCGACGGCCCCTCTACATCGCGGTCTGCACCTTCGGTGCCGTGTTCGCGATACCGATGTTCCTCCTCGTCAACACGGGCCTCTTCATGTTCGTCATCGCGACCATCGTTCTCGCCTACGCCGTATGCCAGAACGCCCTTGCCGGCTCACAGGGTGCCTGGTTCCCCGAATTGTTCGACGCCTCCCGCCGTGCATCGGGAGCTTCCTTGGCGTACCAGATCTCGGCCATGGTCTCCGGCTTCACTCCGTTCATCACGACGTTGCTGTTCGTGTGGCTCGGGTGGCTCGGGCCGGCCCTGCTGTTCATCGCTTACGCCCTGATCGGGCTCGGCTCCGCTCTCGCCACCAAGGAAACCTGGGGTCCCACCGAGCGACGTCTCGCAGCACAGGCAGAACTCGACACCCCGGCGGATTTCCCGGCCTCCACTCGCGCAAAGGAACTACTGTGAGCACGATAACCGAAGCAACACTTGATGACTCGACGGCCAAGATCCAACGCGCAGCCGAGTTCGCATACGCCATGCGACACCACGTCATCGATATGGGCGAGGCTCAGGGACAGGGCTACGTAGGGCAGGCCCTCGGAGCTGCCGACATCTTCGCCGCTGTCTACGCCGACCGGTTGAAGTACCGGGCCGACGACCCGGAATGGTCCGAACGTGATCGCTTCCTGCTCTCCACCGGCCACTACGCCATCGGCCTCTACGCCGCCCTGGCCGCAGCGAACATCGTGGCGGTCGACGAGCTCGAGACGTACGGCTCGGATGAGTCCCGACTCCCGATGTCCGGAATGGCCACCTACACACCGGGTATGGAGATCTCTGGCGGATCGCTCGGCCACGGACTGACCGTCGCAGTGGGGATGGCCCTCGGACTCCGCCACCAGAATTCCGCGTCCCGAGTGTTCAACTTTCTCTCCGACGGCGAACTCGACGAGGGTTCGACGTGGGAGGCCGCGATGGGAGCCCATCACCATCGACTCGGCAACCTCATCGCGATGGTCGACATGAACGCACTTCAGGCGGACGGCCCGACAGCAGGTGTGCTCGGTATCGAGCCCGTCCACGAGAAGTGGGCGGCGATGGGGTGGAACGTCTACCGCGTGAACGGTAACGATCCCGCTGCTCTCTCGGAAGCCTTCGATTCCGCTTGTGCCGCAGCCGAGCCCGTCGGGACACCGTCGATCATCGTCTGCGACACCAAGATCGGATTCGGTGTTCCCTTGCTCGAGAACAGGGAGAAGGCACATTTCATGCGCATCGACGAGAGCGAGTGGAGCATCTGCCGCGATCAGTTGACCGAGCGTTTCTCCGACCCGACCTACCTGCAGGAAAACGAGGTTCAGGCATGACCACCACCACGCCCCCGAAGCTCAAGACATCGGCGATGATCGCCTCGTTCGTCGACCCCGGCCAACGCACCGCCGACGCCCCCTTCGGTCACGCCCTGGTCCAGGCCGCGCAGAACAACGACAAGATCGTCGGCCTCAGCGCCGATCTCGCCAAGTACACCGACATGCACATCTTCGCCCAGGCGTTTCCCGATCGCTTCTTCCAGATGGGCATGGCCGAGCAGTTGCTTCTCGGAGCCTCCGCCGGCATGGCCGAGACCGGACTGATCCCGTTCGCATCGACGTACTCGGTGTTCGCGGCCCGTCGGGCATACGACTTCCTGTGCCTCGATATCGCCGAACCCAATCTGAACGTCAACATCATCGGCGGCCTGCCCGGCCTCACCACCGGGTATGGGCCGAGCCACCAGGCCACCGAGGACATCGCCATCTTTCGCGGGATGCCGAATCTGACCATCGTCGATCCGTGCGACTCGGTCGACATCAGCCAGGCCGTGCCTCAACTTGCTGCCTCCGACGGGCCGACCTACCTGCGTTTGCTCCGAGGGAAGGTGGCGACCGTGCTCGACGAGTACGACTACACCTTCGAGCTCGGCAAAGCCAAGGTCATCCGTCCGGGCAACGATGTGGTGCTGGTGTCGAGCGGACTGATGACGATGCGCGCGTTGCAGGCAGCGAAGAACCTGGAAAAGCACAACATCGATGTCGCAGTGGTCCACACCCCGACCATCAAGCCGTTCGACACCGATACCGTTCTGGCGCAACTGGATACGCCACGATTGGCGTTCACCTGCGAGAACCACACGAAGATCGGCGGACTGTTCGAGACCGTCGCCTCGGCGATCGTGGAGCGCGGACTCGGCAAGAAGGTAGGTGCCATCTCGTTGCCCGACGAGTTCCTCGCTGCAGGTGCGTTGCCCACACTGCACGATCGCTACGGCCTGTCGACGTCGAGCATCGAATCTCGCATCATGGCCGAGCTCTGACGGACGTGCGGTCCGAGAAGTCGCCACGAACCGACGGGACGCAGCACCGTAGACTTACTGTCGACAGCTATCAGTCGACTGTCTGCAGTGGGACGTCATCGACGAAAGGAGCCCCCGCCATGGGGCAACCCGGCGCACTTCTCGGACTGCAGAAAACCAATCTGCGTCAGCAGGCGGTCACCGCCCTACGTTCCGCCATCACCAGCGGTGAGCTTCGTCCACGCAGTGCCCTGGTTGAGACCGAACTGTCCGAGCGACTGCAGATCAGTCGAGGAACCCTGCGCGAGGCACTGCGGCAATTGCAGCAGGAAGGCCTCGTCGTCACCGGCGCTCGCGGCCGGCTGCATGTACGGCACCTCGACACCAAGGAGATCCAGGACATCTTCTCGGTGCGAGGCGCGCTCGAGGGCTTGGCCGCGGCGGAGATCGCTCGACATTCCGAACGCCTCCGCATCGTCGCGGAATTGCGGGCTGCACTTGAACTGCTGAATCAGGCTCCCAAGGACGAGACCCTCGACGACCGCATAGAGGCAGATCTCGACTTTCACCGCCTGCTGTGCCGATCCGCCGACAACGAGACCCTGCTGCACTCGTGGACCAGCCTCGAAGGTTCGATCCGCATGTCCATCATGTACGCCGGACGCGATCGCGCCCTGGGCAACATGGACGCCGACCGTCACCACGACATGGTCGACGCCATCGAGTCTGGTATTCCCGACGATGCAACGGCAGCGGTGCGTAAACACATGATGTGGGCCGTCGGCAATCTCGTCGCGTAACCGCTGACGGGCTCAGCCGCGGACGGGACCGTTCAGTAGGCGATCCATCGCGGCAAGATCGCTGGCTCGGGTGCGACGAGACAGTGCCGTGTCGAACATGGTGAATCCGTGGAATGCGCCGGGCCAGCAATGGAATTCGACTCTGGTGCCGGCTGCCAAAAGTCTGCGGGCGTAATCGATACCCTGATCGCGCAAAGGGTCGAGTTCGTTGACTGTGAGGTAGGTCGGCGGCAGGCTCTCGAGGTCTTGTCGTCGCGCCGGAGATGTGTGTCCGTCAGGAACTCGGCCTCCGAGATAGTGCTGCCAGCTCAGAATCGCATTGCCGGTGTTCCAGAACACGGCGTCAACGCCTTGTTGCATCGACGGCGAGTCGGCTCTGTCGTCGAGTGCGGGTTCGATCAAAGCCTGCATTGCCAGTCTCGGACCGCCGCTGTCGCGAAGTTCCAAGGCCGTGCACGCGGCCAGACACGCTCCGGCACTGGTTCCCAACAGACCGATCCGCCCCGGGTCACCGCCAATGCTGCCGGCCGCATCGACCGCCCACCGCACTGCGGTGACACAATCGCGAACCGATGCGGGATAGGGGAACTCAGGGGCCAACCGGTAGTCGACCGCAACTACGACGCACGGCAACGCAGTCGCCAGGCCCGCGTTACTCGCATCGTTCGAAGCCGCCGAACCCAGAGCGAAACCGCCGCCGTGCATTTCGACCACGATCGGCAACGGACCGCTTGTCACTGTTGCTGGACCGGTGATGCGAACACTGACAGTGTGCCCGTCGAACTCGGCAACCGAGTCCGTGACAACGACATCCGCAGACGAGCGGACCGGGCTGCTCGTCGTCGCAGCCCGAGCAGCGGTGATGTCGTGAAAGTCCACGGCCGGCACCGCGGACACCACCTGTAACAGTTCGGGATCGAGGTCGTCGATATGCATACATTCCACAGTAGATACCGTGGGCGACATCCATTGCAGACGACGTTCATCGTCGGCGCGGTAGGTGGTTGATCATGAGTACACGTATCGAACGCACGACACATGAGCGCACACGACCCACGTGCGCTCATCCTGGTCAGGAAAAGGGTCCTCGGACAAATTGACGGCGACTCGAACATACTCTTTTGCAGAATCTTTCAGTGCCGGAAATTTTCGCGACTTATCGCCGACACATGAGCTCGAGGACTCACGTTCTGTCACATGGCCCGAAGAGCCCGACAAGTAACAGACAAGACCAGTGCGGTCACGCGCTATGCTGCACAGCCGCCTGCCTTATGAAGTTATGACAAGCGGGCCGGCTGGGAGAGCCTGGTGCAGCACCACGAACACGATCCGCCAGTGATGCAGGGATGAATCGCCGACTGTGAGGTACATGCGAGTTGGCGGGCCTGGACGAGCAATTCGTCGTGACGTACTGCATCGCCCTCCGGTTCGGGGACCACGGTGTCAACGGCTTCGACAGCATTATCGAGCTGCCTAGCTCGACCAATCTGACCCCGCGATGACAATCGCGTCCATCGGGCCAGATATCGCCATTCGCTCTCCCAGTGCCGAGCAGAGCATCTAGCGCACAGGGCATTCTGTCGGTCAGCTAGGCGGTCGTCACCAACGTCACCTGCCGAAGTGATGGGTATGCAGCTATCGTGAGTGGTAGCTGTCGCCGACGGAGGTCCGGTGCCCGCACGCGCGGCCGACTGACATTCGATTAGAACGGTCGGGAACAAACCTGCTCGACGGTAGGTTGCGTCACGGCGAATGCATCATGTTCTCGTAAGCGAGTGGGTGGCGCGAAGGCCAAGAAGCGTTGCCCCCTTGCGCCTCGTGCCGCTGGACTTGTCTGGCACACTGATTTTTTACTTCCAGATGCGAGATGCGAAATGCGTTCCGCCCGTTCATCACAGAGGAGCACCTGTGGCTGGAACTCAGAAGCGCCTATACGTTTCCCTCGCAGTTGCCTGGGTTGCCATCATCGCTACAACGTGGTGGGCGATCGCAGCGACACACACAAGTACCGCGACGGTCGGTGTAACAGCGGCTTCGGACAGTCCAAACGCTGGAAATGCCAGTTTGAGGATTACCAATACCGACCTGCAAAACCACGACCTTCTGCCCCAAGTCAGCGAGCGACTCGCACTGCAACACGGAGGATCGGCCGCGGACTACTCCGACGAATTGCGGATCACGCCCTCCGAAGACGGTGTAGCTGACTTAGCCGTCACCGCGCGTACCGAAGATGAACACGATGCCATCGAGTTGGCCAACCAAGCAGCCTCGATCGTGGTCGAGCTTCTCAATGACGGCACCCTATCGACAGCGGACCGCAACTTTCATGCCGACGTGATCGAGCCCGCAAATTGAACTCTGCCATTACCATGCCTCGCGGGGCCGCACTCATGACTGCCCGCGGCGTGGTGACACAATTGTGAACGGCTGCGGAACAAGAAAACTCGAGGCTCGAGGCTCGACGGTAACGGACCGCAGTAACGACGCACTGCAGCGCTACCGCAGTAACGACGCACTGCAGCGCTTCTGCAAGACTCACATCGTCTGATGTCGCCGAACTCAACGGTAAACCGCCGCCGTGCGTCTCGACGACACCGGATCTCGGGCGATCCAACGCCCGGTTCTGGCTTGCGATCCGAACTTCGGCGGCTGCCCTCGAACAACTGCAGTCACGTCATGGACTTCGAAGCTTGAGGTGGGCGGCCCGGGAATCTTGTTCGCCGCGGCTTGGCCGTGGGGATGCCGTAGAAGTCCAAACTTCGGTACGTCGGAGACAAGTTTCAACACTTCGAGATCGAGGTCATCGAGACGCGCGAGACGAAGATGAGAACCGTCGAGGCGTCGGGCAGCGTTTTCCACAGTGGTGCTTCTCTCCCGCGATATCGCCGGACGCTTCGGGGTCTGAGGAGCTGGCAAGATACGAGTCAGGGCGTCGTCACCCGTTGCCCGACAAAGAGTGGAGGCAGTCGATGTGGGCGGAGCTGGTCGAAGCCGGGTTGGAGCCCAAAGAAGCTCGC
Organism: Rhodococcoides fascians NBRC 12155 = LMG 3623; assembly: GCF_001894785.1. GTDB lineage: Bacteria > Actinomycetota > Actinomycetes > Mycobacteriales > Mycobacteriaceae > Rhodococcoides > Rhodococcoides fascians. The sequence continues at coordinate 51,684 of NZ_BCWW01000010.1, read as the reverse complement.
TTCTACTTGGCCGCACTCAGTATGGATACACCAACAGTGGCCCAGGTTGCAGAGGTGTCACAGATCAGTCGGACCAATGCATACGACATCGCCAAGCGCCTGGCCCATCGCGGGTTGCTGTCATTGATCGAAGGTGGCGGCCACAGCGGTGACTCGCAGGTCGGTAGTCGGCCCCGACTTGTCGTTCGTACTGTGGATCCGCAACGGCTCTTGGACGAGTGGGCTCAGAAGAAGCGTGTTCTGGAATCCCTCGTTCCGCAGCTACGGGCCCTGCATGCCAAAGGTGGACTTGCGCCTCGCGTTCGCCATCTGGAGGGATTGAGCGGCATCAGGACGGCACTGTTCGAGACGCTCGAGTGGCCTTCTCCGTTGCGAGGAGTGTTGTCGATGCGAGACCTGATGGCCGTGCCCGGCGAAGAAGCTATGAGTGAATACGTCGCTGCTCGCCGCGAGCGCGGGCTCTGGCTACATGTGTTGAGATCGCCGGAAAAGGACTACCCGCAGGGGTGGCCAACCAGTGAAGTAGATCTGCGCAAGGCTCGATACGTGCCGGCGGAGTACATCTTCACCATGACAATGATCATTGGCGATGAGGCTGTAGCGATGATTTCGTCGACGCGGGAGAATTTTGCGCTGGTCATCGAAAGCGATGAATACGTCGAGATGCAACGGAATCTCTTCGAGGTGATGTGGGCGGCAGCCGCCGAAGAGCCACCGGCGTCGCCGCAGTCGGAGAACGGAACGGCCGGCGGCGATTCTCGATGACCCCATAGGCGCTGTCGTTCTGTGGCCGACCGCCAGCAGAATGAGGCGTAGGTCGGGCGATCCAACCAGTGTGGGCCGAATCGGTGGCCTGATTGCCGGGCAACCGGGGTCGTTCATCGTCTACGTTGCGATGCGCGTCGACGCCGTCAGCAAACGTATCCCTCATGATGGTGAATGTAGGTCACTGTGATCTCCGCAAGGGTGGATCGTGTCGACTCGGCAGCCGGCCGATGCCTGAAGCCGGTCAACGAAGTGATCGCTCACTCTTGGTGCGAAATAGATAAAAATCGCTCGAAGTAGCTAGATACAGTGGTCCGCACTGTTGTCAATTTCGGTCGACAGTGTGCTCGAGTGAATCTGACTCCAACCACGGTTGACACACCTTGAGCAGCACTTATAGTGAGTGAACAGCGCGCATCTATGCTCGATAAAACGTCGAGTCGAGTTGACACACTCCGAAAGCGCAACAACGAGACAGGATCACTTTCGATGTCCATGACTGCTCTCCCCAAAGTATCTGTCGCGGCTGTTCAAGCTTCGCCGGTCTTCCTCGACCTCAAGGCAAGCCTCGATAAGCTCGAATCCTTGGTCAGCGAGGCCGCGAAGGGCGGAGCGGAACTGGTTGTCTTCGGCGAAGCGTTCCTGGCGGGCTTCCCCGTATGGAATGCAGTGTTGGCTCCTATCGACCAACACGACCTACACGAACGGCTGGTCGCAGAGTCGATCGTCGTTCCAGGTGCCGAAACGGAGCGACTGGGTCGTATCGCCCGTGATCACGGAGTGGTGTTGTCCGTGGGGGTGAACGAGCGCAATCCGAACAGTTTCGGACAACTCTGGAACTCCAACCTGATCTTCGATGCGACTGGACGTCTGGTCAACCACCGCCGCAAGCTTGTGGCTACGTACTACGAGCGTCTGACGTGGTCGCACGGGGACGCTCATGATCTCAAGCCCGCCGAACTCGGCGGCTGGAACCTCGGCGCACTCATCTGCGGCGAAAACACCAACACGCTTGCGCGTTTCACGCTATTGGCCCAGAGCGAGCGTCTGCATATTGCGACTTATCCGCCTGCATGGCCATTCGACGGGCGGACCGAAAATTTCGACTACGACCTGGCCGAAAATATCAGACTTCGCAGTGCTGCACACGCTTTCGAGGGAAAGGTGTTCGTGATCGTCGCTGCCACGACGTTGGACGACGTGGCGATTCGTGAAGTAGCGCAGGGCGACTCCAGAATCGAGAAGGCGCTCACGGCATCTCCTCCGGTGTCGATGGTGATCGGTCCGGACGGCCAGTTCGTCGCTGGGCCTCTGCGGGAGCCGGAGGGAATCCTCTATGCGGAAGTCGATCTGCAAAAAGAGGTCATCGCCAAGCGTGCACACGACATCGTTGGCACCTACAACCGTGCGGATATCTTCAATCTGTCGGTCGACATGCAGCGGCACACAATCTTTCAATCTCGAGGACACGGCGACCGGGTAGCCAACGGGTCGGCCAACGGGTCGGCCAACGATGACCGAACCGACCCTCGACACGTTCACCACAGTGCACAAGACGAGGTCGAGTCGCACCATTTGTCCCAGTCCGAAGTTCAGAATCTGTCACATCTCAAACACACTTCCTGAGCCCGCGCGGCGGGCCGGAAGGCACTCGCGGCCGCGTCACGTCGGGGTCCGGCCCAGTCCATTGACACAGACCCAAGGGCACTGAGCTCTCCGGCTGCCAAAGCTCACCGTTCTCCGATAGGTCGATCCCCTGCCTTTCAACAACGAACGGCCACGCTGAGGCAAGCTGCCGATTCATGGTGCGGGCCCCCGCCGCCGCCACCGCCGCAAGGCATCCTTCTTCATGTCAGCGGACGGTGCGTCCTTCCGTACGTACCGTCCGCTGACGTGTCCTAGCCTCGCAGAGTCCTCGAACTGCGATGTCTTGGTTTCGGTCGTCAGCCACCTGGGACATGGTCGATGCTCGAGCTCGATTTTCGAGATTCTCAGCCGAAGAGTCTGTAGCAACATAGCTGCACGCGAAGGTGCAGCACTCGATCTATTCAATCGATCAGTCACGATCACCGATCGCTCGAACTCTCATCTATTCGGCGGTATCGAAACCAAGGTCTGCGAGTTAGTCCGGTCCCCGGATCAATTGTCGCACTGCCGGATTGCGAGCTCTCGGTCATTTCACGAGGCCCGGGCAGCTCAATATCCAGGATGCTCACCGGCAGGTGTGATGACTGAGCTCACTGTCACGTGCGGGAAACGGTACTGACACTGCTGTTGGTGGACCGCCATCCTGGTGCGACTTTGCCGCAATGCCGTCAGCGACAGGCCTATCGAGCAGTAGTCGAGTGACGTCTTCGACGGTGCGCGGGCGCGCGCCGTCAGAAAGAAGACCTGCACCGACGAGGGCATCGGCCAGCCTCAGGGACCAGGGCCGCTTGAGCCGCGCTGCCCTCAACAACGCTTCGTCGGCCAGCAGGTCCGTGGGTTTACCCGTGACTACCGCGCCGTCGAGCATCACCGCTGTGGTGTCAGCCCATTCGAGGGCGAACGCGACGTCATGGGTCGCAATCACAATCGTGGTGTCATGTTGCTCCAACCGGGCAACCGCTTCGAGCATCTCCTCGACACCCTGCGGGTCCAGTCCCGCAGTCGGCTCGTCGAGCAACAGCACGCAGGGCCTCATTGCTACGGCACCCGCAATGGCGACGCGCTTCTTCTCACCGAAGGACAGGTGATGAGTGGGCACCCGGTGCAAATGTTGAAGTCCGAGAAGATCGAGAGCCTCAGCGACTCGCTCTTTGACTTCGGTGATAGTGAGTCCGAGATTCGCCGGACCGAATGAAACATCCTGCGTCACATCGGCTGAGAACAGCTGATCGTTGGGGTCCTGCAGGACCAGTTGAACCGCCTGGCGATGGGATCGGAGGCCCCTGCGAGTGTAGCGGAGCACTTCACCGTCGACCGAGATCTGGCCCGATATCGGTTGAGTGCTCCCGGCCAGACACGAGAGAAGCGTCGACTTGCCGGATCCGTTGGCACCCAACAAGGCGAGCCGCTTGGCCGGCGCGATGCGCAGCGTCGCAGATCGCAGAACCGGGAGGTCGGCTGTATAGCTCGCAGACAGTTCGACACACTGCAGAACTCGATGACTCATGACGCGTTCCTGATGACGACGGTCGAGGCTGTGACAGCGATCAGCAACCCGACGACCATGAAGGCGTCGGACTTCCGAGTACTCGGCAGGTCGTCGACAGTGGTCAGTTCGTTGGTGTAGCCACGTCCGGCCAGACCTATCTCCAGACGGCGAGCCTGGTCCCACGAGCGAATCAAGATGCAGGACATCAAATCACCACTGGACCGTAGGGTCTGCGCCACCGTAGCGTTCCCCAGTCGAGCAATTTGGCTGTGTCGAACCGTTCGCGTGGTTTCCAGCAGTATGAACAGCATGCGGTAGATCAACGCCGCAACCTCGACACATCCGGCTGGCACCCCGAGGCGACGCAGTCCGGCGAGGATATCGGTCATCGGGGTTGTGAGCGACAAAAGAAGGACAGCAAGCGTTCCGGCAGTCGCTCGAACTGCAAGGGCGAGGGCGCGCATGAGCGTGTCAGCAGTGACGGTGATCGACCACGATGGATCAATTTGTATGGACACCGCCACAGTCATCGAGCTCAGGACAATGAAGCCGAGCGGTGTTGTAAAGGCACGACGGAATACACGGAGATCGGTTCTGGCGGGACCTAGGATCAGCCAGGTGGTGATGACGGCGATTGTCAACGACGTCGGCCAGACCGGAAGCGCTAGTGCCAGTGTCAACAGCCCGAAGCTCGCAAGAGCTTTGCCGCCCAGGCCTTTGTCTCGCCACGGGCTGGACCACGCGGCGTTGTCGATCGCGAGACCTTGCATCGAGTCAGTTCTCGAGGTGAGGGAAGTCGACGGACGTGCCGACACTCGATGTGCGTGGCACCTCAGCTTCCTCGCGCCGCCGATGCCGCAGTGCACCAACGCAATAGCCGAGAATCACACCCCCGAGCGCCGCCTGCATTGCAAACAGTCCGGACTCGACCTCACCTGATGAGGGAGCGAAGATCGACGAAAACCAGGGCTTGTAGTCCGGGTTCTCCTGCTCGACGAGTTCGGTTGCGGCTGAGTCGGAGCCCACGAACCGCTCGTGATTGCCCGACCGTTGCGAATCGATAACCAGTGCCGAGACCACGATGAGCACGATGGCTACGGCAATGAGGAGATTGACGACGATGTTCCGTTTCATCGCACGACTCCTTGATCGGTAGACGGTTTGCCCCTGAGGTCAGTTTTCTCTGACGGGAGAACCTTCAGGCGTCGCAGTTCCGGCGCAGCTACGCTTCGAAGGACCCGAAAGACCAACACGCCGAGAAGACCCTCGGCAACGGCGAGTGGGATCTGGGTCAGAGCAAACACACCGAGAAATTTGCCGAACGCACCGGCGAAACCCGATGCGGGGTCAGGAAAGGCAAGAGCCAACTGCCCGGAAGTCACGCAGTACGTGGAGATGTCGGCCAGGAACATCGCCATGAAGATCGCAGCGGAGACGTTCCTGGACAGTTTCACGACGCTGCGGTATCCGAAATACCCGACCCATGGACCAACAATGGCCATCGAGAAGGTATTTGCCCCTAGGGTCGTTATTCCCCCATGAGCGAGGAGCAGAGCCTGGAACAGAAGGACCACGACGCCGAGGAACGCCATGACGGGCGGTCTGAACAGGACGGCACCCAGGCCTGTACCCGTCGGATGACTCGAACTGCCCGTTACAGACGGCAGTTTGATCGCGGACAAGACAAACGTGAACGCGCCGGCCGCCCCGAGAAGCAGCTTGGTTTCAGGATGTTCCCGCATCTGGCGGACAACGCAATATGCCCCATGAGCAACGAACGGGGCCGCTGCAGCTGTCCACGCCGCAGCTTGGACCGGTGGCAGAAATCCTTCAGCGATGTGCATGCTTCTCCTGGATTCGACAGTGTGAGAGTGGTTTCGGCACGCCCGCACCGTGAACCGGGGAACTCAGTGTGTGGACGAACGCGTTCCAGGGTCGATCGCGATCGGATCGAAACGCGGTTGGTGATGTCCTCGGTCTGCGGGAGTGGCCAGAACCTCACGAGTCTTTGTCTCGAGCGCGGCTCGGTCCAGCTTTCCCGCAGAACCGAGCACAGTCTCGAGGGCTTTGACCCAGTGCTCGTAGTAGGACCAGTCCGACGGTGTGCCGCCGTGTGTCTCCCAGTCTTCGATCGACTCGATCAGTGCACGTTGAAAGGTCGGCCACTCGAACTCGCCCGCTTCGTACGCGCCCACCGCGAGCGCGAACGCCCTGATCTGCCAGGGCTCGTCGAAGGCTTGATCACCGTGGCGTGGTTCTGGAAGGCCGCGCACCAGGGCGTCGATTTCGGCTCGATGAGCATCGAGCGTGGTGTCGTCTTGTGAGGTGTTCATGACGTGGCTCTGATCGGGGCTACACCGATCATCGAGTCCCGGGTGACCAGTTCGGCTAGTTGCTCCTGGGACCAACCGTCGGTACCTGCAGGCCGCGGAGGCAAGACCCAGTAACGGATTTCGGAGCTCGAGTCCCAGACTCGAATTTCGGTGGTCTCCGGAACGGTGTACCCGAAGTCTTCGGACAAGACTTTGCGAGGCTCACGGACCATACGTGCTCGGTACTGGGGGTCCTTGTACCAGTTCGGTGGAAGCCCCAAGATCGGCCACGGATAGCAGGAGCACAGTGTGCACACCACGGCGTGGTGAACCTCTGCCGTGTCCTCGAGCGCAACCATGTGCTCACCCTGCGTGCCGCCGATTCCCAGCTCCTTACAGGCTTCGGAGGCATCCTCGACGAGCCGCGCCTTGAACTCCGGATCCGACCATGCTTTGGCGATCACCTTCGCACCCAATTGAGGGCCGACATCGCTCTCGTAGAACTCGACCATGCGGTCGACCATCTGGGTTGTCAACAGACCCTTCTCGATCAACATCGATTCCAGCGCTTTGACCCGGGCAGCAATCTCGGCGGGGGTGCGGGGTATCGCAGTCATGACTTCCCTCCTGCAGTGTGTTCGATGTAGGGATCCCAGACATCGATGGTCATGGTGGTGTTGGCCTCAGCGCCCGTTCCCCACAGTTCGACCGAGTCGAACTTCACCGTGTAGACGTGCTGAGGGTCCTCGTCGAGGTTGTTGCCGGCGGAATCGGGATAGATGTGTGCGCCCCGGTGCGCAATGACGGTCCCCACCTTGCCGCGCACGTAGCGTGCGAGTCTGGTGTGGCCGGGGCCTCGGGGCGCATCGACGGCGAGCCGAACCGTGTCGCCGACTGCGAAGCGGATCGGGTTGTCGGAGGGGCGTTTCGGAGAGAAGCCCCCACGAGAGGCGACGATGAAGGCAACCATCTCGTCGTCCTGCTCGTGGTCGGGCAACGGTGCGTCCGGGTTCTCGAGGTAGAAGGTAGTGCGACGATCGAGTTCTTCGATGTCCAGTTCGCCGACGCGCTGTCCATGGTGTTCCATCGAATGCAGCCAGTGCTCGTAGTACGGGGTCGCGAAGTACATGTCCGGATCCATCAATTCGACTCCGTGTCGGAACGAATCGAGGCCGTACCATCCGGCGCGGTACAGGATCGGGTACATGGTCATGACCACTTTTTCCCAGTCTTCATGGAAGACCGGCTCTTCTGCGGGCGGTTCGATCGGTCCGAAGCCGTCGGCACCGCCTAGATCGAACGAAACGTTCATGCCATGCTCCTCATCAAGCCGGGCGAGGGGAAACCGCCCACTGCCTTTTCGAAGGTGTGCGCGACGCGCAGCACGGTGGCGTCGTCGAAGCGACGGCCCACGATCATCAGGCCGACCGGAATTCCCTCGAACGTTCCGGCGGGAACAGTGCACGCGGGGTGCCCGGTGATGTCGAACGGACAACAGTTTCCGATGTATCCGAAAGCCCTGCTCAGCACTTCGTCGACGGGTGCGTCGGCGGATGGGAGAGGGGTGGGCAGCATCGGCATCGTCGGCATGACCAGGACGTCGAAGCGGCTCAGAGCCTCGTCGTACGCCGCCGTGAGCTGCTCTTCCAGATTGCGGGCCATCGCATAGTGTCGCCCGAACTCCGTGTCGAGGGCATGACGACCGGCGAGAGCGGTGATCTTGACGGTCTCCGGAAACAGGGACCCGTCGCTCCTGGACTTGGCCCCGTAGTGCGCGATGAGTTCGGGGTCGTACGCGCCCTTCCAGTTCATGCCGTATCCGTTGCCTTCGATCATCTGCCATGTGGCACCCTCGGTCGCGATGACGTCCCAGAGAGGAAACGCGTCGTTGTGCCAGGGGATGGAGACTGTCTCGGCCTGTAGGCCCGCTTTCACGAGTTCCTCGATCGCCTGCCGAACGACGGTGTCGGACTCCGAATCGGATTCATCCCGGCCGAAGCCCTCGGAGAGGACTCCCACCCGAAGACCGGACGCCGACTCGCTCAAAGCGGAAACATAATCGATGTTCTCCACAGCCTTGAGCTGCCGTGGATCCAGACCGTCGGCACCCGACATCACGGTGAGCATCAACGCAGCATCGGACACTGTCCTAGCGATCGGTCCCAGGTGATCGATCGACTGCTCGATCGGGAAGGCTCCGGTATAGGGTACGAGACCGAATGTCGGCTTGTGCCCGACGACCCCGCACCATGCCGCGGGCATGCGGATCGATCCGCCCTGATCGCCGCCGACCGCCATGTCGACCTCGCCAGTGGCCACCAACACCGCGCTGCCGCTCGAAGAGCCACCTGCAGAACGGGTCTGGTCCCAAGGGTTGAGGACTGCATGCGGCTTACTGGTGTGTGACCCTCCGGAGAAACACAAGTCCTCGCATGTCGATTTTCCGGCGATGACCGCTCCTGCGTCGAGAAGTCGACGAACGACCGTTGCGTCCGTTGCCGGCACGAAACCTTCCAACACACGCGAGCCGTTCATCATCGGAACTCCCGCGACTGCCGTGTTGTCCTTGATTGCAACACGCCGGCCGGCGAGTGGGCCCTCGGTGACCTCCTGAATGTCGGTGGTCACGTACCATGCGTTGTACTTGTTTTCGGTGGTGTCCGGCGAGACCCACTGACGCACAGGAGAATCGGCCTTGGACTGTTCGTACAGTTCCTCCACTCTGTTCCATGACTGCAGCAGCGCCGCTGTACCGGCCTGGTATATGGCCATGTCGTCGGGTGCGATGCGAAAACCGTAACGGTCCGAGATGTGTGTCAGTGACGCATTGTCGGGAATGTTGATCGCCATACGACCCTCCTCATGCGGGCATCGATCGTGCCCACTGATAAAATTAAGAGCTCAGCTTGCCATTCTGCCATCGACAGCCGTAAGTCGCTGGGTGAACGGCAGTCGAGTTTGCGGGAAATTTACGTCATTGGTAAAGTACTCCCATAAGAAATACATCCACAATGCCGAATCTGTTCTCAATCAGGGTTCCGGTGCACGCTCCGTCTCTCATGTACAGAAAATACTAGAAAAGTTGGATGTGTGTACACGGATTCGTTCATTGAATTTTTGCACGTCGGCGATGTGTCTTATATCAAGCGCACGGCCGACGTGGATATACCGTTGATAAACGGGCAATGGTATCGATGCCGCAGTCGAGCTCCTTCACTGCCAACCAGAGCCTCTTTGTGAATTCGACTGTGGTCAAGCCGAATTGCTGGAAGACATCTTCCGGAGGTGGACCTCCGTATGGTGCCCAGCTCACGGCCATTCGCACGATCTGTGCAGCTTCGCTCGAGTATTTGAGGCGCTCGACTTCTCGTTCCTGGGTCCATGCCTTTTCCCGGAATCTATAGTCGACGGTCAGACGTGATGTGCATGATCCGACCGTTCTATGGGTCGAATTGTCCTCGATTTTCATGATCGTTTCCTCAATCAAGCAGTCTGACCTGAAGGAGCTTTTCTTGGGCTGTCAGGTGCTGTAATAGCGCCTGACATCTTTTGTGCTGATAGATCACTGAAATCTTTGCACCGGAGAATGCCTGCAACAGAACTGCGAAACCCGGTTCAACTGAGGAGCGGATGTCGCACGCCTTGCCGAGAGAGGCCGACCGCAGTGAGAAGTACCAGTGCGCCAGTGACAAGCAGGGCACCTGTCACCGAATCATTCCGGTACCAGGAGGCCAACCCCAACAGTGTGGCCAGGACGCCGGAAAGGCCCCAAGATCCGAGGACCAGCCCGTAATCGCTGGCGAACGTTCGAGGGCCCGAGAGCTTGCGTGTGACTCCCGGAAGTATGGCAAACCCGCTACCGTGCCCAATCAGGACGCACGCGAGGAGCACGAACAGGATAACGGGATTGTGCGAAAAGGCGGTCACGACAAGAAGGACTCCGCGAAAAGCCAGGAGAGCGACGAACGCTCCCCGTGTACCGACGCGTCGGGTCAACGTGGGCGAAATGAGACCGCCGGCGAAGAGCATGACCATGCTTGCCGCCAGAACAGTCGCAATCTGTTGGTACGACAGAGAAGTCCAAGATTCCAAAATGGGGAACGCGAAGCTCAACAGCAACATGCCGGGTAGCGCGTTGACACCTAGAAGCACGGCCAGCCGGAGAGTCTGGGTCGCAGATAGTCGGGGAGCTTGTGCTGCTCGGCCTACTCCGGTCGAGGCTTCGGTTGGCCTGGTCCCGGGCAGCCATCGACCAGTGAGACTGAGTACGAAGCCGACGACGCCGAGCACGACGATGATCGATCCGACTTGAGCTGGCGTGGAACTGGATCCGAGAGTGACAAGGCTGGTCAGGCTGATGACCACAGTTCCTGCCGAAAAGCCGGCGGGGCCGATGGAGGCGCCCAGAACTGGGCGGTTCGGGAATCGTGGGCCGAGGTTCACCACGACCGTCAGGTAGGTGAGTCCGATACCGATTCCCCCCAGCGCGAGAGGGGCGAGAGCGAATCTCCACTGCCCTGCGGCGACCAACCCGCCGGAGATCATTGCGGTGGTAGACCATGTGATCGCGCCGACCACACCCACCGTACGGGGGCTTAGTTTGATCAAGAGCTTGCCTGCAATCACCGTTCCGGCCGCTAGACCGGCACTTGCCGCGCCGAATCCGAGTACCGACAGCGGCAACCTCGATGGTGCAGCACCGGGAATCAGCACCAATAATGCGCTCATCCCGTACATCGAACCGACTACGGCCATTACGACGAAGCTGCCGAACACGGTTCGGACTGCCGCCACGGAGTTGGCCTTCTCCTGCGGATCGTCTGACAGCGTTCTCATGCAATATGCCTCTCGTAATGGCCGAAGTCGTGATCGAATGTGTTGTCGCAGAGCAGAGTCGACGTTGCTCTTTCAGCTGCGGTCGGTGTCCGCGACTTTGACTAGCTGTGCGTCGAGCGCTGAGCGCGGTAGAGGTTCATTGCTCGCACTCGGCCCAGCGCCGCGATCGCACGATCGACCGATTCGAGCAGGGCGACACCGTGCTCGGCGGCTACCGTTCTCAGATGCCGCACCAGGGAGTCCTGGTCCACGCTGAGGCTGCTCCGTAGGGACATCACCATGGTCACATCGCCGCGGTTGGCTGTGAGCATGTCGCGCGTGAGCATCGTGATCAGTTCGGCGGCTTCTGTTCCCCCTTGAATATCCCAGGCGGTGCCGAGGTCGAGGTACGCGCACAGGCAGTCGATCGCGGGGTCCAGCGCCAGCGCCTCGACCAAGGATCCGGTGAACGGGCCGGTCTCGTCGTACAACGACCAGATGGAGATATCGACTGGGTTGCTCAAGTTCACGCCTGGGGCTCTGAACCTTGAGAGTGCGTCCTGTGTCGCGGTCGACACGGGCGGCAGTGTCAGACCATTTTCGTGTGCTGTGTCCGCTCCCACGACTGCCACACCGCCGCCCCCACCGACGATTCCGAGCTGCTTGCCCACGAATGTGTCCGTGTACTGAGCCACCATCAACGTGTCGAGCAGCTCTTCGATACTTTCGACGAGAACGACTCCAGAGGCAGCTGCCGCATCGCGCAGGAGTCGTGGGTCCGACGCGAGCGCACCTGTATGGGATGACGCTGCGGCACCGCCGGCAACGCTGCGTCCACCCTTGAACAGCACCACGGGCTTCGTCACGCGTTTTGCAAGTGCGAAGAACCGGTGGGCATCGCTGTCGTCCTCGAGGTAGAAGGCCGCGAGCGTGGTAGCAGGATCGGCCTCACAAAACGCCAAGTACTCGGACGGAGTGACGTCGTCGCAGTTGCCGATCGAGGCGACGAAGCTGTATTTGATCCCGAGCTCTTGTCCACGTCGGATGACATCGCCTGCGTAGGTGCCGGACTGGGAGATCACGGCAATCGATCCCACTTCGTTGGACGATGCGGCGCTGCCGATCATCGTCAGCCGCGAATACGGGGTGTACAGACCGAGCGCGTTCGGGCCGAGCACTCGCATGCCTGTTCCGGCAGCGACATCGCTAAGGTCTTCCGTGTCCGAGGTGTACACGTGCGCACTCTTGGTGCCCCGCTTAGCCAGTTCACGCAACGCGTCGGGTACAGCTGCGGCCGGAAGTGTGACAACTGCTCGGTCGACGCCTTCGGGAAGCTCGGCGATGGTGCCGACGGCCGGCCGGCCGAGTATCTCACTCGAGGACCTACTGACCGGATACAGCGCACCCTCGAAGCCTTGTTCGATCGCGCTCTTGACCGCGCGATGGCCCATCTTGGCCGGATCCGCAGATGCTCCCACGATCGCCAGCGACGAAGGGTAGATGGCGGGTCTGAGCTGTCCGAACACGTCGTAGGGAACAGGTAGGTCTGCGTGACGGGGAAGGTTGTGGTCGCGAGTGATCGCCCTGGCATCGACGGCAACAATCTCGTCGGGTCCAACGACAATGGGGTTGAAGTCGATCTGATCGATCGGCTCGGAGAGGAGTAGGCCCGTCGATCCGCCCACCCGAACCAGGAGATCGGCGAGCGCGGAATGGCTCGCTGCGAATCGCTGACGCAATACCGCACCCACTCGAGTTCGATCGAGCAATCGGAAGGCTCCATCACGGTCGAGCGGTGCCGGTGCGAATGCGAAATCACCGACTGTTTCGACGTCGACTCCACCCGTGCCGACCATGACGATCGGCCCGAAATTGGGATCATGAAGAGCGCCGACCACTACTTCGAGGCCGGGCGCAATCATCGGTTCCACCGTGACTCCGATGACCGAAACGCCTCGTGCTTCTTGCTCCGTGAACAACCGTTCCACGGCCCCGCCCACTTCGTCCGGTTCGAGCCCAAGTAGAACGCCGCCGGACTTGGACTTGTGCACGACACCGTGCGCGACGAGCTTGACTGCCACCGGGCGGCCATGAACTGCGGCGAACGACGCTGCCTCCGCCGCAGTAGTAGCGAAAGTAACCGGGTTGGCCGGAATCCCGTAATCGATTGCGAGATTGCGAATTACATCGTCACGCAGACGTACTCCAGGCACCATTTCCACGGCAGTCACGACAAAACCTCCAAAACTCGGGCGTTCAGCCCTTCGGGAACATCAGGGAAAACAGCGGCGCGACGTTCGAGGAACGATCGGACGCCCTCATCGCCGTCCGGCAGGGCGCGGACAAGCTCGGACAGCTGGGTCTCCGCCGCCCGGCCGGCGTCGACCCCGTATCGCATGCTGTGGGTGAGCCCGGCCTTGATCGCGGTGACCACGGCCGGAGACACGGCGGCGATCGAATGAGCAAGTTCGAGTGCACCGTCGAGCGCTCTTTCGCCGCGGTGTACGGACGAGACGTAGCCGCGCCGCTCTGCTTCTTCGGCTCCGAACGGCTTTGCCGTCGCGAGCCATCGGTACGCCGTCGGGTAGCCCACCAGGTCGAGAAGTCGACTCAGTGCACCAGCGATCGGCACGATTCCGATTGCCGCGCCGACTCCGCAGAAGCGTGCGTCCGGAGTTGCCACTCGCAGATCACAATTGAGAGTGAGCAAAAAGCCTGCGGCATACGCAGGGCCGTCCACCGCCCCGATGACGGGGGTGAGAATCTCCGACGGCCGTGAGAATGCGGCGTTGGCGACCGGGTCACCACCGGTATCCGGGTTTTCCAGAACCTCTGTGAGGTCGTGTCCGGCCGAAAAGTAGCCGTTCGCTCCGGTCACCACGATGGCACGAACCGTGGGATCCGCATCGGCTCGATCGAGTTCCGTGAGCAGAGTGGTTGCCATATCGCCGGAGAATGCGTTGCGTTTGGAGGGATTGTCGATCGTCAGGACCCTGATGGGGCCCTCGTCATCGGTGCGTATACCGGGTGTCATTCTTTCGAGCTCCTTCTCGTGCAAAAAGTTCAAGTCAGATCTTGGGTGTTGCAATCGCGCCGGAGGGACTCTCGGACTGGCTAGTGCTGAGCGCGCTGTCGACCGGTGTGTCGCCCTCGTTCCCTCGGCCGCGTCGAGTATTCGCGCGGACAGCCCAGGTGATCAGGCTTATGACCGCGGCGACCACTAAATTGACGACCAGCGCGGAGACTGCGACATACACTGGGGAACTGAGGAAGAACGGCGTTGCCGTCGATCCGCCAAAAGGTGCGCCAGTCGGCGTCTTGATCTCGTAGACGGCCCACGTTCCGTACACGATGGAGACGACAAGCCCACTGAGAAGGGCGCGCGGCACGACGAAACGGGGTACGAACAGCCCGATCAAGATCGTGGGGAGAATCTGAAGAATCCAAATGCCAGCCAGAAGTTGGAAGTTCACCGCAATCTTCGGATCGAGGGTGAGTACAAACACCAGAGCGCCGACTTTGATCAGCACCGAGACAATCTTCGAAACCAACGTCTCCGATGCCGACGTCACTGGGCGGCGCGCAAATTCTCGATAAAGATTCCGGCTGACAAGATTGCCGGCCGCAATGGCCATAATGGCTGCCGGAACGAGAGCGCACATCGCGATGGCTGCGAATGCGATCCCGACGAACCACGATGGAAAGGACTCGATCAGAAGTTGAGGTACCGCGTACTGAGGATTGCCGTCTTTAGGCACGATTCCTGCTGCTAGCGCCATCACTCCGAGCAGAGCAGCAATTCCCATGAACACCGCATTGATGGGCAGCATCGACATATTGCGTCGCACTGTCTTCGCGCCCTTTGCGGCAAACAGTCCGGTAATAGCGTGCGGGTACAGAAACAGCGCCAATCCCGAACCGAACGCCACCGTCAGGTATACCCCGGGATCTATGGTGGAAAGCGACTCGGCAGCGCCCTTGGCCGCTGTCGCATCCGCAGCGCGATCGAAGATGGTCTCGAATCCACCCAGTTTGATCGGGATGAAGATCACTGCCGCAATCAAGACCAAATACGTCAAGATGTCTTTGACGAATGCAATCAGCGCAGGCGCTCGCAAACCGGCCGAGTACGTGTAGGCCGCCAGGATGCCGAACGCGACGAACAACGGCATGTGGTTGACCAGCCAGCTGCTCGAGCTACCGCCGATTCCTAGCGATCCGAACACTACTTCGAGACCGATCAACTGGAGTGCGAGGTACGGAAGTATTGCAAGCAATCCGGTCACAGTGACAGCAAGTCCGAGCCACTTGGATTTGAAGCGGTCGTTCACGAAGTCGGTCAGTGTCACGTAGCCGTTCTGGCGCGACAGTGTGACAAGTTTTGGCAGGAACAGAAAGCCGAGAATATAGGCTATGGCGGCGTAGGGCATTGCGTAGAAACCGAACGCTCCCACGCTGAAAACCGCGGCAGGCAAGGCGATGATCGTGTACGCGGTGTAAATTTCTCCACCCAGAAGAAACCACGTGATGAACGGCCCGAACGTGCGGCCACCAAGCGCCCATTCGTCAAGGTTGTTTATCTTGCCCTTACTGCGCCATTTGGTGGCTCCGAAGCCCATTGCGGTGATGAACAGGAACAGAGCGATAAAAACGGCGATGGACAGTGGCTGAGCATTCATACCTGGAGCTCCTCTCCGTCTTCGTCGGCTCCGTCTCCTGTGAACAGAAGCCGATAGACGATTCCGGTTGCTAGAGCTGTCATGAGAGGGAGCAGCAGCTGGAACCAGTAGAAAAATGGAATTCCGATCAGCGTGGGGGTCACGCGATCGTAAAGCGGGGTGGCCAACGATAAGCAAAGCGGCACCGCGAGTATGGCTGCGCTCACTGCAATCCACGCGGGATCTTTGCGGCGGAGCACACGCGTCTCGGATCTGTTCGATCCTGGGGTGTTGCCCATCAAGGACTCCTATGTGACGAAACGATTGGCCAGGAGCTCTGACCAATCCAGGCATCAGCCGACTGTTCCGGGGCGGGAGATCACTACGGCGGGATCAGTTCAGATTCGGTTCAGATGCGGTTCAGATAAGACCGTGTCGTGGGACACACTGCAAAGTATTGGGTCTTCAGGTCCGCACTGTCATCAGAAGAACTGAGGAGTTTTCGGCGGGTTTCTCGCGTTTTCTACAGTCTGCGTGAAGCGGATCGGGCTGTAAGTGGCGCGGAGTCGAACAGCCGGAGTCCAAGTGCGAGCAGAAGGAGGTCGTCCGAGACCGCCGGATCGCGGTGGGTGAGGTCGCGGATCCGACGCAAGCGATAGACGACTGTGTTCGGATTGACGCCGAGACTCGACGCGGCCTTGGTCAGGTTGAAGTTGGACGCGACGTACGCCCTCAGCGTCAGGACCAGGTCGGTGCCCTTGCGGCTGTCGTAGTCCGCAAGCGGCTGCACTGTTTCCTCGAGGAGAGCATCGAGATGCTGGGTCGAGCGAAGGATCTGGTCGAGCAGCACGTCGGCGAAGCGTATTACTCGGCCGTTCCAGCCGGCCGAAAGTCCGAGCTCGATTGCCTCGCTTGCTTCTTTGTACGACCGGCGTACCCCTGCCATTCCCTCGGACAGCCGACCGAGACCAACTGTCCAACCGGCGTTCGCGTCAACGAGTCTGTGGCACGCAGCCTCCAACTCGCGATGATCTGCGTCGTCACTGGGGCAACACACGGCGATGACTTCTGTGTCCCACACGCCCACGAGAATGGTGCCGGTCCTGGGCGTCAGTTGCTCACGCATCCGTCGCAAACCGACTTGCACACCTGCAGATGAATCGTCTAGATCTTTCACGCGTAGAAGGACCACGAACAGTGCACGTTCGCGGAGTGTCATCGACAACGCGGCGGCCTGGCGTCGCGCCGCTTCGTTGACCGGTTTGCCGGTCAAGATGGTCTCGATCACGTCCGCACGGAGGGCGCTCCCACTCGTCGGTCCTGCAGTCGACTCTCGGAGATAGGCCTGCGCGATCGCCGACGAGACGCTGTCCGTGTACCGCATCATGGCGTCCGCGCAGTCGAGGGCGAGTTGTCTGCCGATGGGGTCGTCGCCGGCGTCCTGGCAGATCGCCCGCCACAGCACTGTGCCGGACAACCGGTAGGTTCTGAGTAGGGAGGGCAAACTGACATGTTGGTGAACACGACGTGCCGCGCTGCGTCTTAACCACTCGACATCATCGTCCGCGCCAGTGAACCCGTCGGCGAAGGTACGTGCGAGATGGTCGATGTTGTGTACCGACATTTCGGCTACGTCACTGAGCACTGCCTCTGAGAGCTGCTGATATTCGGGCATGGCCTGTCGGAATTCGTCGACGAGTCGGCTCGCGAGTTCGTGGCGACGTTCGTGCATTCGTTGCATCAGGGATCGTCGGCGGGCGGCGTACGGATCACCAGCGGTTGCATCCGACTGCGCAGCATCGTCGTTCACGACAGGGACCCGCCGGCGGAAGCCAGATGATCGTTCACGATGCTGATCGGTTCGGCACTCTCAGTAAAGGCGCATCTTGCCTCTGATTGCCGCGAGAGCAGCGTTGTCCATCGCCGCGGAGGGATCGACCGCGGACTCGCTGTCAGCGCGTACAGAACACGCAGGGCAGCTTCTCGAGGCGCGAGTAGCGCGCGCGAGGACGGGTGAGCGCGGTGGGTTCGTAACCCGAGATGAGTAAGTCTCATCGCACTTCCTGATACCGCGCGGTTGCGGCGTTAGTGTCCGAGGTCGTCTAGAACAGCAGCGACAGCCTGGATCGAATCGGGCTGGTAGGTGTAGAAAAAGTTGCGGCCTACTTTGCGAACTTCGATGAGCCCGGCCATGCGCAGCATTTTCATGTGGTAGGACACCGTCGACTTCGCGACGTTGGTAGCTTCCACCAGGTCGGTGCATGCCATCTCGGGAACCGCCGCCACCCGCCTGAGCAGGTCCAATCGGACCGGATCGGCGATGGCCTTGAGAATCTCCACGTGAGCATCGAACGTGGCCGGAGCGCCGTGCACCATTGCTGTGCCCCTTTGTCCTGATCGTTTCATAGTTCAGTCACTTACGAACTTTCAGCGTACACATTTCACGGGTCTAGATGCGAGTCGATCACCATTCCACGCGCAGCCCTCGACACAGCACCGCGCCGATCGGGGTCGCTGCCGACGACCGAATCCGTAGGAGGTGACTCAGATAGGGCGGACTCGGTGCGGTTCGTAGATTCCGCAACGACGAACGTGCTTACGCCGCAATATGTTCAAGTGGTGTTGCATTGGTACGTCGATGCTGAAAAATGCTTGCAGCGAAGGACTTTCGTATGGTTCTATAGTTTTACATATTTCGAACTATCTGGGAGTTCCTCGTGATCCTTCTCGACGATCAACGTCAAACCGTCTCCGATCCGCATCTCGAAGTTCCCGATGTGGGGCAAGTTCCGCCGCTGGGCGCAGTGCCACCGAAGATGCACGCGCAGGTTATTCGGCCGGACCGCTACGGCGACCCGGCCACCGCCTTTCAGCACGAAGTGGTGCCCACACCGAAGATCGGACCGGGCGAGGTCTTGATCGCAGTGATGGCTGCCGGCATCAACTACAACAATGTGTGGGCGGCACAGGGCTATCCAGTAGATCAGGTCGCGACGCGCAACAAGCGCGGCGAAACCGAGGACTTCCACATCGGCGGCTCGGATGCCTCGGGCATTGTGTATGCGGTCGGCGACGGCGTCGACAACATCGCCATCGGAGACGAAGTGGTCATACATCCGGGAGTTTGGGATGAGAAGGACCCATGGATCGCCGCAGGCCGGGACGAGATGATCGCGCCGAGCGCGCGTATCTGGGGTTACGACACCAATTACGGATCGTTCGGACAGTTCGCGCGGGTGCAGGCACATCAGGTACTGCCCAAGGCCCCGCACCTGTCATGGGCAGAAGCTGCTGCCCCCACCCTCGTGGGCACCACCGCGTATCGGATGCTGCACGGGTGGGCGGGCAACACCGTCCAAGACGGTGATCTCGTCCTGGTATGGGGCGGATCCGGCGGACTGGGGACACAGGCATCGCAGCTCGTCCGCGAAGCAGGTGGCCGCGCGATCGCGGTCGTTTCCGACGACGAGCGGGGTCAGTACGCCATGAAGCACGGCGCGATCGGGTACATCAATCGTCGCGATTTCGATCACTGGGGAATTCCGCCTCTCGTCGACGACAAAGAAGGTCAGAAGGTGTGGACGGCCGGTGCCCGGGCCTTCGGCAAGAAAATCTGGGAGATCGCGGGGGCAAAAGAGGACCCCGCGATCGTGTTCGAGCACCCCGGTGCTGCCACGGTACCCACCAGCATCTTCGTGTGCCGCCCGGGCGGAATGGTCACGATCTGTGCTGGAACTACCGGATTCGATGCAATGGTCGACCTCCGTTACCACTGGACCCGACAGAAGCGTCTGCAGGGCTCACACGGCACTAACGGCGAGCAAGCTAGAGCTTACAATCAGCTCGTCGTCGACGGGCGCATCGATCCGTGCGTCGGCCGAGTTCTGACCATCGACGACATTCCGCGCGCGCACGCGGAGATGGGGCGAGGCGAGGAAGTTTTCGGTAACACCGTCATCCTCGTCGGTGCAGCCGATCCGCAAGCAGGCAAGCGCGCTTAAATATTCGCGACTGTCCGATGTGAACAACAGCCGAGAACGGTGGTAGCAGCAAATGAAATCATGGCACGTAATGCAGCACGGCGAGCCTCGAGAAGCCCTTTCGATGCTGGAAATCGAAGCGCCCCATCCGGCACCCGGAGAGATTTTGGTGCGGGTCGGGGCAACAGCCTTCAATTTCGCCGACGTGCTGCTGTGCCGTGGTAAGTATCAGGTCAAACCTGACCTTCCCTTTACTCCAGGACTGGAAACATGCGGCGTCGTCGAAGCGGTCGGCGACGACGCCCCGTCCAGCTTGGTCGGGACCAGGGTTGTGGGACAGCCGCTGCTACCCCGTGGGGGCTTTGCCGAATACACGTTGTTGGACAGTCGAACTGCGCTCGCTGTTCCGACCGGCATACCTGATTCCTCCGCCGCCACACTGCATTTGACGTATCTGACCGCATGGCTCGGACTGCATCGCCGCGGTCGAATGTGCTCTGGTGATGTCGTCGTCGTAACCTCGGCTGCGGGCGGTGTCGGGCTCGCCGCTGCACAGATCGCCATGGCCGGCGGTGCGACTGTCATCGGTATCGTCTCCGGCAAAGAGAAGAAAGCCTTGGTCGAGTCTCACGGTGTACCGTTCGTGATCGATCGCCTGGAAGGCGACGTGATCACTCGGGTCAAAGAGGCTTCTCCCCATGGACTGGCCGACATCGTATTCGAGTCCGTCGGTGGTGATTCGTACGAAGAAGCAACGAAGTACATCAGCTTCGAAGGTCGTATAATCATCGTAGGGTTTGCGAGCGGTACGACCCCACAACCGCGCCTCAACCACGCGTTGGTCAAGAACTACACTATTGCCGGTCTGCATTGGTCGCTGTACTGGAAATATCGTCCTGATATCGTGCAGTTCGCGCAGACCAAAGTCTTCGAGCTGTATGAACAGCAGAAGATCGTACCGCTCATCTCCCGCACCGTTTCCATCGAACAAGTCGCGGAGACGCTGCATGACCTCGCCAGCGGACGCATCCTCGGTAAGTCGGTCATGACGTTGACTGGTCGGTGACCGAATCATCGGTTAAGTTGCACGTCTCGCGATCTACCGCCGCGACGCCCGCTGGAGTTTCTGCCGTGTGTAAAGGGTAACTACGGCTGAGATCGATTGTCCGCCAGGCTTACAGAAGCGCGTCATGCCTGGTTCCCGTCCCCCAGGTCGAGGCGAATGCTTGGCGGGCACCGTTCGCCGACGTCGTACGGTGCCCGCCAAACAACCATGTCATGCATCGGTGGCTCCGACATCTACACTTCATCTCGTCGTCATTACCTCTGCGATCACTATGACCATGCCGAAGACGAAAAACAAGATGCCGGAGGCGATCGAAAGCCCGGCTTGACCTTTCGGGCCGATCCGTCGACCAGTCGCCGACACCGCAACTGCGACCGATGATTCTACGGCGATCGCGATGCCCAGCCATACGGCGGTGAACACGAGTAACCCGACGACACCTGCTTGATCGCTGGCTCGTGCCAGGGCCGGGACGCCGGTTGCAAGCCAGAATGCCCATGTCAGGGGGTTTGCGAGGTTACTAATAGCTCCCTTCCAGAACGCCCACCGGGTCGGCTTCAGCCCCTTCCTATCGGTCGGCACCGTCCACATTCGCCACCCGTCTCGCAGTGCTTGCACAGCAAATCCAGCGAGTACAGCAGCACCGATGATGGCTATCCACAAGCGTGCGCCGTCGATAGCGGCGATCACACCGACGAACGCCAAGGCGGGCACCATCAAAAGCAGATCCGCGACAGCCGATCCCAAGATCACACGAAACCCAGCGGAAAACCCGCGCGTGGCTGACTCCTGCACGATCGTGACGAAGATCGGCCCTACGGAAACCGCGGCACCGAGCCCGAGCAACGCAGCCAGTAAAACGACCTCCCCCATTACTCGGCGTCCGAACCGGCGGTCGGGACACGGGCGAATGCCAGGAAGGCACCCGCGCCATGTTCTTTCACCGTCTCGAGCGCAATGGTGCTGACCGTTCGTGCGACATGCTCGATCGACCGAATATCGGCAAGCAAGACGCGCAACTGAGCAGGTCCGGAAACTTTTACTTTCAACAGATAGCTGTCTTCGCCGTCGACGTCGTGGCACTCGTGAACCATGGGTGAGGAATGAACGAAATCCTCGAACTCATCCTTTTCGCTTGCCGCGGCAACGGTCACCACGCGAATGAACGCCGTTAAGCCCTGACCGACGAATGAGCCGTGGACCACCGCGGTGTACCCGGAGATGACCCCCGCCTTTTCCATCCGTTTGATGCGTGCGAATACTGACGGTCCGCTGAGTCCCACTGTCTTGCCCAAATGCGCCTGTGTCGCCCTGCCGTCCTCTTGCAGCAGCTTGAGTAGTTCAAAATCTGTGTCGTCCAGACGAATTCGCGCTTCTACGCTCTCCTCGTTCACTGTCATGTGGATACCATAGCGCCTATGAGTTGTAGTCACAAGCTAAAACTTAACTACAAAAGTAAGGTGTTACGAACTAAATGGATACCAAACGTTGGTTCACTTGCGAAGTCCTCGGTTGCGATGACCGCTTCGCCAGCGATGTGACTTGCAAGCTTTTCGCGTGGGTTCGTCGCCCTCCTGCTGCGAGTCCGATGGATGCCCTACTGCTGACCTATCGGCACAGATAGTGCGGTGCGATCGGTTCTGGCGCAGAACGTTTGAGCGTTCCGTTCGAGACGGTTCGAGTGTCCGTTCTCCGAAGTCGCTCCACCGAGTCGGCGCGGAGCGGGGTTGATGCCGGGTGGTGTACATGGGGTGGCAGATGCATCTTCCGGGCTTCAGAACGTGTGCGGCAAGTACTGCGACCGAAAACCAACAGAGTGATGCACATCACAATTGACTTTAGCTGTGAGGCAGAACAATTGACTGAAGGTGCACCTTGCCGATTCCCGTGGCAATTGCCACGTCCGCCTCCCTGAATGGACGTCACTCATGACGACAACTGACTCACATCCCACAGTCGAAACCGTGCCGGACCGACGGAGCCGTTGGGTCCTGTTCGGACTCGGCAACCTTATTCTGATCACGGCACTGGCAGTGGCGTCGTGGTACTTGCTTGTGGATCCAGAGTGGAGCCCACTGTCCGGGTACCCGCAGCCCTACACCGCACTGTTGTTCTGGAGTGTTCTCGGGCTCGTGGGTCTTGGCTCCAACCAGGAATTCACGGCATTCGCGAGGTTCAGACAACCCGTCAAAGGATTGTTCACCGTAGCTGCCGCAATCGTATTCGCGGTCGTCGTGACATACGGCCTCTCCCATTTCTGGGGTTCTATCGACCCGTCTTTCGCTGGGGGCCGTGAAGACGGCCTCGGCTACTTCACCGGAGGGCTGTGGGTTCTGTTCGGGTTCGTCGTATATCTGATGAGCGTCGTCAATTGGGCCCACTGGCCGAGTTCGCTGACCGGGTTGGCGCAACCGTGGCTCGGGGCAGCACAAATCGTCGTGCTCATTATCCCGACCACGGCGTTGTATCTCATCTTCGGTCTGCCCAGCGTGGCCACTTGGGTCGAACCGGGCTCGGCACTGCTCGATACCAGCACCGTCATCGGAGTTTTCTTCAGCATTGTCGTTTCCATCCTGATGACCGGAGTCCTCGCAGAGAACTGGCCATGGAAGCTGGCCGGGTCCGCGACACGAACGGCACTCGCGGCCACGGTCGGTAATGCGGTACTCGGAATCGGCTTGTACTTTTTCCTGCAGGCAGTTGCCCGTGTGACGCTGGGATCCGACGTCGGCCAGCTCGGTGCAACCCTGCCGAGCTACTCAGCCCAAATCGGCATCTGTTGGGTTTTTTGCATGCTTTTCTGGGCAAACTGCTTCGGTAACAAGCCTACGAACGGATCGGTCGCGCAGAACGTTGTGGCACGGATACTCATAACGTTCATTCTCGGTGTACTGACTTTCCTCGCGTACTACTATTTCGTCGCCGACGTAGTGCTACACGAACCGGCTGTCACCGACCGAATGAATGGCAACGCGCTGGGATGGTTCGATTGGTGGCTGATCTGGATGATGATCTACGCACTGTGCTTCGAAAGTCCCGGCCTCGGAAAGCTCAAGCCATGACAAAGAACCGCCCACACAGCAACGCGGTGGTCTCGCGCTGCCGCTGACGTCGAGCTTAGAAACAGCGTAGAGCGTGGACGCAAGCCTTTCAGGCATTCGCTTTTCGGTCGGTGAGGACGGCGACGCCCCTGCGGTTTGTTCGATCGTGAGCAGGCCGCAGGGGCATCAATCATTCTCCGAGGTATCAGAAAGGCAGTGGAATCCACTGGGAGAAGAACCAGAAGCCGTGGCCGACGGGTCCCGGTGCTTGCTGCTGTGGTGCGGCTGGTTGCGGAGCGGGTGCCTGCTGCTGTGATGCGGCTGACTGGGGTGCGGGTGCCTGCTGCTGAGCGGGCGCAGGGTTCGCCTGCGCTACGGGACTTGCCGATGCGACACCGGCACCTATTCCCAGCCCGGCCAGCGCAATTCCGGACACAGCTGCAATTTTTACGAGATGGTTTTTCATGAGGGACTCCTGGGTACTTGTTGTCGTTGTTGGTGCCAGGCAAACGCTATGTCGCAAAGCTTGGGATCAGCTGTCCGGAGCCTTTCAATCGAATGGCAACGCCGGATTGCTTGTCACGCACGTGTCGTCCCATGCAGGTGGTGGCAGGCAATCTTGTGCCGCCGCCAACGGCTGAGAAATGAGTACAGTCGATTCGCTGATCGGCGCTTTATCCTTCAACGTCAATAATGTAAATTTCATCCGAATTTGCTGTGAGTCGACGAATGTGCAAAATGGCAACAACTAGTGTTATCTATGCGCAGATTACGTTTCTCGAAACCAAAAAAGGGGGCGCACGTTATGACTTTTACTACGATGCTGGAACGGCATTCCGCGGTGCGGACTGCAGTGTTACTGGTGGGAGCCGCGGTGGCATTGTCATCATGCTCGTCCGACACCAGCAACTCGGATTCTTCAGGTGCAACACCGGCCACGTCCACCGCGGCGTCGACCGACTCATCCGTCGAGGCAGTGACGACAGCGGCGAACGCATTCTTGGACACTCTCGACGACACACAGCAGACCGAGGCTCGACTCGAGTTCACCGAGGATAACGCCACCGCGTGGTCGAATTTGCCGTGCGGAGCTGATTGCCGCGTCGGGATCGAATTCAGCACGTTGGATGAAGATCAGCTGACCTCGGCCAAAGCCCTCTTGCAGGCTGCGATGGGCACTGCCAAGGGCCAAGGATATGACCAAGCCATGCAGATCCTTGCAGCCGACGATGTTCTCGGCACCGCTCAGACCACCCGCTCTGGCTCCGGCGGAGAAGGAGGTGGCACTCCTCCGGTCGGCGGTCCCAGTGTTGCCGGCACTGCTCCCTCGGGAGCACCGAGCGACGCCGCAGGCGTGCCGCCCGGCGATGGCGAATCCACCGATGGCGGCGGTGGTGGCGGCGGCGGTGCGTACTCCAGTGGCAACTACTACCTCGCCATTCTGGGCACCCCCAGCGACGACGGCAGCTGGCAGGTGCACTTCGGCGGCCACCACCTCGCAGTGAATCTGACCTACGCCGGCGGCGTCGTTGCCGGAGCGACGCCGTACTTCATCGGAGTGGAGCCGAAGACCTGGGAGACCGACGGCGTCACCTACGCTCCGCTGGACGCGGGCCGGGAGGCGATGTTGGCGGTGTTGAGCAGTCTCGACGAAACGCAGTTGGCGTCGGCAAAACTTACCGAATCGTTCACAGATGTGCTGCTCGGGCCTGATCAAGACGGTGGTTTCCCCGACACCAAGACCGGCGTTGCTGTCTCGGAGCTCAGTGAGGATCAGAAGGCGCTTGTGCTCGCAGCGATGGTGCCATGGGTGTCGGTCGCCGATGCCAACACACAGGAATCTCTGATGGCCACGTACGAAGACGAACTGGATCAAACATACGTCTCTTACTCGGGCGGCACGGCGTTGGAATCACAGGGAGACTACGTTCGCATCGACGGCCCCAGCGTATGGATCGAATTCGTCTGCCAGAACGGCGTTGTCTATTCCGATCAGATTCACTACCACACCATTTGGCGCGATCACACGCGCGACTACGGTGGCGAATTCTCGTTTTGACATGAAAACGCTCCTTATGTCCGTACTGGTGGTAATAGGTGCTGTTGCGGTTCCGGCCCTGGTTGCCGGGACCGCACAGGCTCATCCGATGCCACATTCGGTAGTGCTGCTCGACGTCGACAACGACAAGGTGACCGCCCACTTGGAACTGCCTATCGCCGACCTGAGCCTGGCCATGGGCATCGATCTCAGAAACGACCCGGAAGGCACTGTCGCGCAACAACAAGGCGCGATGATCAACTACCTGAGTGCACACTTCGCACCCATGACCCTCGACGGTCGAGCCTGGATCGTCGAATTCCGACCGGCAACAGTCACCGCTGCAGAGCAGACGTCCACCGGCCGCTACCAGGAAGTGCAAGTCGACGCTGTTCTCACCCCGCCAGCCGGTGGCGACACCCGCCATTTCCACCTCGGTTACGACGCCGTGGTGCACCAGGTAGTCACACACACCGCACTGATATCGGTCAGCCAGGACTGGAAGTCGGGCTCGGCCGGCGAGACCGCACCATCGGAGGTCGGTGTCGTACGAATCGACACAGCGACCGGTCGCGTGCTGCCAGTGACGATAGATCTCGGCGCAGGAAGCACGTGGCGTGGCTTCATCGCGATGGTCGAGCTGGGCATGAGCCACATCCGTGAAGGCACGGACCACTTGTTATTCCTACTGACCCTCCTATTACCGGCACCCCTCGTCGTCTCGGGCAGACGGTGGGGTGGATTCTCCGGAGTACGTGCCTCTACCTCATCGATCGCCAAGATCACCCTTGCCTTCACGATCGGGCATTCAGCAACCCTGATCGTGGCCTCGCTCGGACACTGGGCACCGTGGACGGGCACAGTCGAGGCCTTGATAGCGGTCAGTATCGCTATCAGCGCGGCGCACGCAATTCGGCCGATCTTTGTCGGCAAAGAGGTGTTCGTCGCCGGGTTCTTCGGATTGATTCACGGTGCTGCGTTTTCGGTGGTGTTGGCCGAGCTGAACCTGGGTACAACGCAAATGTTGTTGAGCTTGTTGGGTTTCAACCTCGGCATCGAGCTCATGCAGGTGGCGATTGTCGCAGTGGTGTTGCCGTCTCTGATCGTGCTTGCGTCCACGCGCGCATACACACCGGTGCGAGTGTGCGGGGCAGTGGTTGCCGGCGTCGCGGCACTGGGGTGGCTGTTCGACCGACTTGGAACGCCGAACACTGTTGCAGTGCAAGCTGACCGTCTGGGCGCGGCAGGACCATGGGTGATCGGAGCTCTCGCGATTACGGCAATGGTGAATGCGGCGGGTCGACGACGGCTGCAACAGTCGGTGTCAGCCGACGTGTCGACCCAGGTCGAAGCCTGACTCCGAACCCGAGAAGGGGCACACCCGGTCAGCTCCGCCGAAGGGCTCGAAGGGTATTGCGTCTCAGCGACGCCCCTACTGGGTGCCGACAGCTCGGTGTGGGCTCCGAGCAGTCGACGCCCAGCCGCCTCCAGCGGCTACCGCAACTGTCGCGAACTCTCAGGTGGGCTGCGAAAAGCCGTCCGCTGCGATTCCGTCGACGAACAGCATGCTCACTCGTGCTTTGCCTTCTCGAATACTTCTGGCACGCCGGTATTCAGGAGAGTCGTACCAGGCTCGGATGGTGTCCATGTCGGGGAATTCAATGACCGCGAAGCCCGAAGCGGGCCAGGCTCCTTCTGTCGGCTCGGGCACTGGTCCTGCCACCAGGTGGTGACCTCCGTACAGGAGTATGGACTGTTGTGCAGCGGCTGCATAGGCGGCACCGGCCTCCTGGTCGAGAACGTCGAAGTTGACGATGACGTACGAGGGCATAGCGGTTTCTCCATCTTTGGACACGGCGTGTACTAATGACACAACGGATAGTAGCGTATCCCTGTAACTTCCAAGGGTGAGCAACGACCAGGAATTTGACCCCCGAGAGCTGACCAGCCGGAGAGAGCGGATCCGGACCGAAACGACCCGAGAGATCACAGCCATCGCACTGCGTCAGTTGGCGGAGGGAGGTGCAGGGGCAATTTCGTTGAGGGGTATCGCCCGTGACATGGGAATGACTGCACGCGCTATTTACAGTTACTTTCCCACTCGAAACGACCTGATCACCGAGCTCATCAGCGGAATCGCAATGTCGCTCGGCACTGCGTTGGAAACGGCCGTGCACGCGGTGCCGGAGACCGACCCGGGCGGACGGCTACTGGCCTGGGGTCAGACTCTCAGAGAATGGTCGCTCGCCCACCCCGAGAGCTTCCGACTCTTCTACGGATTCCCGATACCCGGCTATCAGCCTCCAGACAATGGCCCAGTGGACCAGACGGCTCGCCGCGTATGCCGTGAGCTCACCCGACTCGTTGCCGTGGCCTGGCCTCACGTGCAACACCAGCAGCCGCAGGACACATCCTGGTCCGATCTCCACCCGGAATTCGTGGCAAAGATTCAGGCCGACCTTCCTGATGTCACGCCCGCTGCAGCAGCGCTCGCGTTGCGGGTTTGGGGCCGGATTCACGGTCTGGTTGCGCTGGAAGTCGACGGTCACATTCACCCCGTAGCAGGTAATCCAGCTGCCCTACATCGTGCCGATATGCTCGACCTGGTGCGGACGCTCGGACTGGACTGACCGAATCCGTTCCGCTCGGCCTGCTGAGGAAGAATCGGGGTCATCCAGGCTCTTGAGGCCCTGACAGACCCTGTTTTGCTTCGGGAACATTGTGACCGTGAGACGTAGGTTGGTGACCTGCAGCCACTGCTTGCCCATGAATAGCTGCTAATCACACATGCGGTGTCGCTCATACGGTGGCACTCGGTTGGAGTGCATTCAGTAATACAGCATCCCGGCTCGTTGAACCCATAGGTTCGTGGAGACACGCGTTAAGACATCTTCCGAGTCCAGCTGCGGTCCATTCGGCCCAGGACCTCGAGAGCGGACTCGGCATCGGTGACGGCAAAAGATCCACGACTGCGGTCCAACACACGAGCAGCCGCCACCACTGCCGCGGAACCGGCGTCGGTGAGTTCGACCATTTGTCTTTGACGATTGCGCCAATCGGTGTACCGCTCCACGTAGTTGGCCGAATGTAACTTCGACACAGTGGCTTTGATGCTGGTGCGGTGCCGGTAGAGGTCGTGCCCCAGCTCGCGGTAAGACAGCGGCCCTCTGCCTGAGAGCTGAGCCAATACTTCGTACTGTGCCCATGTAAGACCAGTCGGTCCGAGAACCTCCGTGAGGCGTACCCGCAAGGACGATGCCAGCCGCAACACGTTTGCCGTTATCTCGAACTCGGTGGAGGTGTGGATGCCGCTGGGTTCGGTCTGGGGGATCAGAGGACCCTCGTGAGCTGCTTGACTGCCCGCCGACCTCCGTGGCCGGTTGTCGATCACCATGCGCTTTCACTCTTCTCTGACGTCACGCGGACAGGCAGTTCGATGATCACGACTTGATCAGGACGGTCGATCAGATCGAGACTTCTTCGGTCAGGCCGATCGAATTGCCCCTTGGTGGCACAAAACCTTTGGGGGTCGTCCTGAATCAGGCGTTGGTTGGAGCCCACCCGATACGGTCAAACCGCTTTCCCCTCGCGGTGCGCCTCTCGCTCGAGTCTTGGCTGATCAGATTCGCCAGCTCACGATGCAGCGCTGTCACTACTCGGTCGCAGAACTGTTGCGATTCATCTGCAGCGTTGGGCAACTCCGGGATAATGACATCTACGATTCCGGCGCGAAGTAAATCCAGGGACCGCACCCCCTGCTTGGTGGCCATTTCCGAGGCATGGTCGGTATCGCGGTGGATGATAGCGCTGGCTCCCTCCGGCGGTAACGGCGAGAGCCAAGCATGCTGTGCTGCGAGAACTCTGTCCGCCGGTACGAGTGCGAGAGCGCCTCCGCCGGTTCCCTGTCCCAGTAGCAGCGATACGGTCGGGGTATCGAGGTCGACCATATCCGCGATGCACCGCGCGATCTCCCCCGCCAACCCACCTTCCTCTGCCTCCTTGGACAGCGCGGCTCCGGCGGTGTCAATAACAGTAACGAGTGGCAGTTTCAAGTCTTGCGCAAGCCGCATGCCGCGTCGCGCTTCGCGTAGTGCAGCGGGCCCCAGCGGTGTTTGAGTCGTCTGCGATCGCCGGTCTTGACCCAACAAAACACACGGCATGTCACCGAACCGAACCAATGCGAGAAGTAAACCCGGGTCCGCTTCGCCTTGTCCGGTTCCGTTGAGCGGCAACACGTCCGCAGCAGTATTGAACAGCAATTCCCGGACTCCCGGACGGTCCGGTCGACGTGACAGCAGAACCGAAATCCAAGCCGGCACGTCCTCGATCTCCCAGGCCAACGGTTCTGTCGGGCGGGTCCGACAGGGCGGCTTGTCGGTCATGATGCGCAGTGCGCGATCGACGATCTCGCCGAGCTGTTCAGGAGCTCTGATGGCATCGATCAACCCATGAGCCTGGAGGTTCTCCGAGGTCTGTACGTCTGCCGGGAATTTTGCGTTGTACAGCGCCTCGTATACCCGAGGCCCCAGAAAGCCCACCAGAGCCTGAGGCTCGGCAACGGTGACATGGCCGAGAGATCCCCAGGACGCAAAAACTCCGCCCGTGGTGGGATTTCTCAAGTAAACGATATATGGCAGGTGCGCGGCCTTGTGTGCGGTGATCGCAGCGGTGATCTTGACCATCTGCAAAAACGCGACCGTTCCCTCCTGCATCCGGGTTCCACCCGACGTCGGCAGTGCAAGGAGCGGTAGGCCCTCGTTGGTAGCGCGGCGGATTGCCGTTACCAACCGCTCGCCTGCTGCGACGCCGATCGAGCCGGCCATGAAGGAAAATTCGCACACCAGAACTACGACTTTGCGTCCTCGGATGGTGGCGAACCCGGTGATCACAGCTTCGTCGAGTCCGGTCCGATCACGGGCTGCTGCCAGTTCGGTGGCGTATGCCTCGTCGACGAGGTACTCAGCAGCTGTCGAGTCCCAGGAAACGAAACTGCCAATATCGACCACGATGTCGAGCAACTCGTACGCTGTCATCCTGGGCATCAGATCACCTCCTTCAACCAGGCACGGACGAGTTCGTCGTCGGCGCCGAGAACGGGAGGTGCGAGATGCCGGGTTTCGGTGACCTCGGTGCCGTCGGACTCGAAAAACCGCAAAGGCGGGCCGGGAAGAGTCACCGTACCCAACGTTTCGTGCTCGACGTCCACGAGCAAGCCCTGCGACTTCGTTTGCTCCCACTCGTATACTTCCTTGATATTGCGCACTTTCCCTGCAGGAACGCCGATTTCGGCGAGCAGTGCCAGGAGAGGTTCGGTAGCGTAGGTGCGAAATATTTCGGATACGAGTTCGATCACCTCGAGACGCGAATCGACGCGTTGCGGGTTGGTTGCCATGCCTTCCCGGAGGGGGTCGATTCCGAAGCCATCACAGAACCGGTGCCACAGACCCTCGCTTCCTACCGAGATCTGGACTGCGCCGTCCGAGGTGGGGAACAGCCCGTACGGACAGATCGACGGGTGGTGGTTGCCCTGAGCCTGTCCGACCTGGCCTGCGACTGTCCACTTCGTTCCCTGAAACGCATGTACACCGACGACACTGGCCAGCAGCGATGTACGCACGACCTTGCCGCGCCCGGTCCGGTCTCGCTCTCGTAGCGCAGCCAGGACGCCGAACGCTCCGTACATACCTGCGAGAAGGTCCGCGATGGGAACACCGACGCGTTGAACATCGTCGGGACCGGACCCCGTGACGGACATCAAGCCCGCCTCGCCTTGTGCGATTTGATCGTATCCGGATCGGCCGCCTTCAGGTCCGTCGTGCCCGAAACCACTGATGGACAATACGACGAGACGAGGATTGATTTCGGCTAAGCGTGCAGGTGAGAACCCGAGCCGGTCCAGCACCCCGGTGCGAAAGTTCTCCAGCAGCACATCAGCGCGTTCGATAATTGCGCGCAAAGCTTGCTTGCCGTCGTCATTCTTTAGATCGAGCGCAATCGACCTCTTGTTCCGGTTAGCAGACAGGAAGTAGGTCGACTCCCGTTCCGCTGCTTCGGGAGTCACGAAAGGTGGGCCCCACCCGCGGGTATCGTCTCCACCGTTCGGCGTCTCAACCTTGATGATGTCCGCACCAAGATCCCCCAACATCATCGCCGCGTGCGGTCCCGCGAGTGCGCGTGTCAGATCGACCACCACAGTTCCTTCCAGCGGCCCGGTTCTGCCTGAGGTGTTGAGAGGCATCCACATCACGATCCTTCTGCTGGAGTGCGGCACATAAGTCCGCAGTGGGCTAGTGAGCCAGTGGCCTAGCCATTAGATTGGACCAGCCTCGTGTTGGATTGTCAAGCGTTCATCGAACTATCAGGGCCGCAACCAGCTCGATGGCTGGGCCTCGTTGATCCGGGGGCCCAGGAATGGAATGGGACAGAGCGCAAGTAGTTGCACGCGAAGGCCCGGGAGCGACCGTGTGTTGTGTAGCAGCCTCCTCGACAGATCGCGCCGCAGTGGTTGTATGTGCATCAGCTCCTGGGTTCACGCCGGTGACAGGCAAGGAGTATCGCTCGAATGTGATCCGCCCCTGAAGCTATTGCAGCGCCTGCCATTGCCGAAGATATGCCCTACCGTAATCATTTCCATGCGGAGTGCGGAGAACAGTATGAATGTGAAACGGCTGCGGACTGGCGTAGTCGAGAAACACCCCACAATGGTGATCTAGCTCAATAACCACACTCGGTGACTGAATTCGGTAGTAGAAAACATCTCCAGGGCCATGACCGCCTATCCATGACAACCACGTTTCGTCGAGAAATCGCCTCACCTCCCTCAGTCGACCAGATCGTGGGCCATCTGGCAACAGGGCATAAAATTGCTCGACTATGTCGAGAACCAACCCTTGCGCGCGTGCGGAAAGCGACGAAACCGAAACGCCCTCGAAAGGAATAATTCGATTGTCCTGAAAGGC
The DNA here is from genome assembly GCF_001894785.1 of Rhodococcoides fascians NBRC 12155 = LMG 3623. GTDB lineage: Bacteria > Actinomycetota > Actinomycetes > Mycobacteriales > Mycobacteriaceae > Rhodococcoides > Rhodococcoides fascians. The sequence goes on along the minus strand of NZ_BCWW01000010.1, from coordinate 18,914 downwards.
TCCTGCGAGATGACGCTCGTCACCGGAATGGACCCTCCCCTCGGGCATAGCCGGGTCCACCATCTGGTCGTACACGGTTGCCGAAACACGCTGTTCCGGTGTCAGCTCGGACATCAATTGTCTTCCGAGATCAATTCTTCGCGAAAGGGATTCGACTCCCCGGTGTGGTCCTTCGTCAATCTCATTGGGTTCAGCACCGAAGAAAACCGGTCCGATGACCATCCTTCCACCGATCACCAGGCAATTCACTGCGAGATGATGCCCGTACAACTGCCATCCCCACGGTTCCGTCTCATGGGGGTCACCATACAAAGCCATGTTATAGCTGTATTGGTTCAATACACCTTGCAAATCAAGGATGTCACCGAGGAATCCGTTAATCAGCATTGTATCGCGTACAAGTCGATACCCATCGGAACTGAGTGATGCAGCTACCAATGCAAGTGCATTGTCTCGAACCTCTTGCGGCTGAAATTCGAGACGAATACCGGTGTCGAATTGCATAAATTCGGGGTTGGCCCAGGTCTGCCACTCTCTGGCATCAACCGAGTACCGAAATCTGGTTCGGCTCTCCTGGTCAAGCGAAACGAGCAGCTCGTTGGCAGCAGCAACCATCGCTGCTACGGGTGCTTGCTCACCTTCCAACGGTGGGTCATATCGATGAACATCGTTTCGAAGACGACCATCTTCAGTGATTCCTCGAAACTCGTTTAGGTATAAAGGACGCCATCCCGCGATGAGATTTCCGGTGAAAGTTCCCTCTTCGCGGGCTTTGTCGCGATAGGAGTATGCATCCATGCCCCGAATCTCGCTTAGGCGCGGATGATTGTGAGGGAATAAATATCTGCGAAATTCGCCGACCATCTACAGAAGTCCTTTCGTAGACGTAGAAACTACTGATCGTGGGTTGAACGTGAAGTAGAAAATACTCTTGTTTACGGCAGTTTGTTGCGAGGAAACGCGGGTCGCACTTTGTTGATGAAAGAATTTATTCCAATCTCGACATCGGCATTTGGGAGGCTACGCCAGAAACGCTCAACTTCTTGGACTTCTCCTAGAGACCTGGTGGAAGCAGTGATCATGGCTTTAGCGGCGGTGACCGAAATTGGAGACCTCGAGCAGATTGTGCGAGCCAACTCCATAGCTGCCGGTCGCAAATCCTCATCCGAAGTGACTTGTTGGACGAGACCGAGCCGAAGTGCTACTTCAGGCGTAACGGGGTCGCCGGAGAACAACATCCATTTTGCTGCAGAGGCCCCAACCAGGGATGTCAGCCGACTGATGGATTCAGCAGGATATACTATTCCTAGTTTGCCAGGAGTTATAGCAACAAAACTCCTGGCGCTCGCAATCCGTATATCACATGCTAACGCCAGCTGTGCGCCGCCTCCCAAGCAATAGCCGTCAATTGCAGCAATGGTTGGCATCGGGGCCGCTGAAATTCGGCGCTCCACGAGAGCCAGATCGTCCGCTATGGCGTTTGCATTTGATGCAGTGATCTCCTTGATGTCCATCCCTGAGCTGAAATGTGCGCCAGACCCAGTAAGGACCACAGCCAAGGCGATCCGGTCGGTCGACAACTTGTCGAAGATTTCCACCAGCTGCCTACGCATCGAGCTAGTAATGGAATTGCGGGAACGTGGATTACTTATTTCGACAATTGCAATCTCGTCTTCAAATTGTACCGTTACCGTACCATTGTTCACATTGGTATCGACGGCTCGATCAGACTTCATATTGTTCAATTTCCTTGCTGTGCATTCGGCGGGGCGAGACGAAATAACCACTCAATCAGGACGCTAATCCCAACGTCGAATTACCAGCAACTCTGCATCGTGGCCGGATCTGTTCACAGCGCACCGTTTCTCGCCGGCTTCGATGTAGACGGAGTCGCCTACGCCGAGAGTGCAGGTGTCGCCTTCGAAGTCGACGTCGAGAACGCCCACGGTGACGATGTAGATGATCTCGGTGCTGGCTGCGTCCAATTCTCCAGTAGCACCAGGAGGGTAATGGGAAAGTCCGACGCTCATCCGGTCTGGGCCGCCTGCTTCTTCACCCTGAAGCCTGACAGGCGATATTGTCAGATGATTAATCGGCTTGTACGGTATTGCGTCCTTACGAAGAACAATATTCATCTTCTAAAAATCCTTTACGTATGTCGGTTTCAGTGGGCAGTGCCAGATATTACTCGAAACGAAATTCACTTAAATGAACTTTTGACCACTGTCGACGGGTTTGTCGGCATGCATCTGGTCTATTGCGCCGGGTTGATGCCGAATGGATAATGTCCGGATTACAGCTTGACGTTTATTTGTTTGATTTGCGTGAAACCTTCCAGCATTCCTTCTAGCGAAAGCTCACGGCCTACGCCACTTTGCTTCATGCCACCGTACGACTGCCCGATCACCTGTCCCCCGCCTTGATTTACTTGCACCCAACCGGCGTCGAGGCTGTGGGCGGTCCGAAGTGCCCTGCCCAGGTTCTGGCAGAAGACGAACGCAGCAAGCCCATAGTCGGAGTCATTCGCCATGCCAATGACTTCAGCGTCGTCGCTCCACTCGATAACGGATAGAACTGGGCCGAAGATCTCTTCTTGCGCGACACGCCAAGTGTTATCGACCCCCGCCAAGATCATGGGTGCATGGTAAAAACCAGACGAAGGAACTTTCATGGAAGGACGCCCGTCGTAAACGATCCGCGCTCCTGCATGGCTCGTTCCTTCGTCGATGTATTCCTGGACACGACGCCATTGCTTGTCGTTGATGATGCAGCCGATGTCCGTATCTTCGTCTCGCGGGTCACCTATTTTGAGTTGTGCAACTCGCAGAGCGAGTTTGTCCAAAAATTCTTCAGAAATGTCCCGATGCAAAAAGAGGCGGGAGCCGGTCGTGCAGGACTGGCTTTGGCGGGCAAATCGGGTTGCGAGCAGGACTTGGTCGACCACGTCATCCGTGCACGAGTCCGGGAAAACGATGGTCGGTGATTTTCCGCCTAGTTCGAGTGAGAAGTGCGCGAGGCGACCACCAGCTTTAGCCCCAACCCCCCTCCCCACAGGGGTCGAGCCCGTAAAGGACACCTTGTTTACATCTTCATGGACAACTAGAGCCTCACCAACCTCTGCACCGTAACCTGTCACGACGTTGAGGACTCCCGGTGGAAGTACCGACGCGCAGATCTCCATCATCTTCAGAATTGTGAGGGGTGCGTCTTCGGCGGCTTTGACGACGACTGTATTCCCGGTGACGAGAGCGGCGGGGACCTTGAATGCGGCGATCATCAAAGGGCTGTTCCACGGGAGGATTGCCGCTACCACACCGAGCGGCTGTCGTCGCGTGTACTGGAGCTGTTCTGTGGGTCCAGGTAGGGTCAGTCCCTTGACTTCTCCTGCCAGCCCAGCAAAGTAACGGAAGCAGTCGACCAGCGCTTTCGCCTCAGGTCGAGCCTGTGTCCGGATTGCGTTGCCCGTGTCGAGTGCGGTGAGCTGCGCTAAGTCTTCGATTTTCTCTTCGAGCAGGTTCGCAATGTTCAACAGCACCTTCTGGCGATGTGGAAAAGTCAGCTGCGACCAGTCGGTGAATGCCGTGCGTGCGGCCTGGACAGCTCTGTCGGCGTCCACTGCTCGTCCTCGAGGAACCGTCGCGATTACGAGGTTCCGGTCGATAGGGGTAATGACATCGATGGTCTCTCCGTCCGTGGAGTCTACCCACTCGCCGTTGATGAACATCTTCCATACCTGCGGTTCACCATCAATTACGTGCATTTTGTCTCTTTCCGTACCCGCTGGGCGAAGCGCATACCCTTCGCCGTGAAATTGGTCGCGTGTTCGTTGTGCTGGTGCATCTTGAAATCCTTTTTGGGATCGTGTGATCAGTGCATGCGTCCAGTAGTTGGTTCCGCAGGTGTACTTTCTGTCGATTTCCCGTCGATAGTCAACATCCCAGTACGTCAGACATGGTCGCGTCCCCCACGTGCCGCTGTGAGCCATTGGCGAATCCAAACGCCGTGTTCGTCCAGGGATGGAGGGGCGAGCCGGTAACTTGGTGGAGTACGCGACATCCGAATTGGATTGCGCACTGTCGGAACTGCGTGGCGACCTACCTCGACCACCGGGGCCAATCCCAATTCCTCAGCAAGCTGAATACCTCCAGCGACAGTGTTGATCGGTGCGCAAGGTAGACCTGCTTCAGTCAGAACTTCGAACCAGGTTCGCGCGCTCTTCGTCGATAACGCATCGAGTAGGAGTGGCCGCAGCTGTTCGCGATTAGCACTCCGTTTACCTGCCGTAGCGAAACTCGGATCACTGGCGAGTTCAGGGCGGCCGATGGCCGCGGCGAGTCGGCGGAACTGTCCGTCGTTACCAGCCACCACAATCAGATCCCCGTCACCGGTCGCGAATGGTTCGTAAGGGAAAATACTGGGGTGTGAATTTCCCATCCTGTGCGGCACCACGTCGCCGGCTACATAAGAAGATGCTTGGTTGACCAGTGTGGACATTGCTGTCGACAAGAGATTTGTTTCGACGTGTTGGCCTTCGCCGGTAAGTTGACGATGGTAAAGCGCAGATAGAATACCGATGACGGAGTGCATTCCCGTGGTGACGTCGAAGACGGACATCCCCGTCCGCAGGGGTTGACCGTCAGGGTCTCCGGTCAGACTCATGAGCCCCGACATTCCCTGAACCAAAAGATCGTAGCCCGGTAAACGCGCACCGCCGGCGGCTCCAAATCCGCTGATCGAACAATAAATGACCGCGTCATTACGGGCTTGAACTGCCTCGAAATCCAGCCCGAAGCGAGTGAGGCCGCCGGGTTTGAAATTCTGTATGAAGACGTCTGCCCTCGCAGACAGCTCATGAGCGAGTTCGAGGTCGGACGGATTGTTCAAGTCCAGGGAAACAGATCGCTTGTTCCGGTTGATTGCCAGGTAGTAAGTGCCAACCCCGTCGCGAGCGGGGTGTGACCAACTGCGACTGTCGTCGCCTTCGGGTGCTTCCACCTTGATGACGTCCGCTCCCAGATCGGCCATCAGCATAGTGGCGTAGGGACCTGCGAGAACTCTCGAGAAGTCAGCTACGACGAGCCCACTGAGCGGGCCATCTGACGGTTTTGTACTCATGCAATTACCTTTGCTATGAACTGTTGGTCATCTGGCATTTCGGAGGTCAATAGCTCGCGACAGAGCCAGCCGTGGCCTTCAGCAAGTGACCGAGCTCGTCGACCAGAGCGGGTAGATCCACGGCTTGTGCGACGCCGAAGACGTACCAGTCCGGTCGGGTGATGTATGCGTCGACATCGTGTTTGGTGAGGAAGTCGTGATAAACACCTTCGATATCCTCGACGGCGTTCGGATCCGTGGGGTCATCAAGAACAGCCACAGCGCATCCGATCGAATCCAGCAATTCTCGCTGCTTGTCACTGAGGTCAGGAGTTCGACGACTGATCAGTTGCAGATTGTGGCCGAGGACGTCGTCTCCCCTGCCCTCACGGTCAGCACTGCGCAAGCGCCCCTGAGGCGACAGAGAACCGGTAACCGCGGCGATAGTCCCGTCGGCCTCCCGATGAAGTACGCCGTGCTCGAGTTTTGGGAAATTGGGCAGCGGGGCTGTCAGGGGGCTGCGCAGCTTCGCATTGCGTTCTTCTGCGAGCGCCCGATCAGTGATGTTGACCATTTTCGCCAGTTCATGGCTGACGAAGACGAGTGTGGAGACGTGCGGTTCTCGCTCCGTTTGGTACTCGTCCAACAGACTTTCACCGGCAGCACCGTCGAGTACCAGGGCTAGTTTCCAACCGATGTTGCGTGCGTCCCTCATTGCCGAGCAACCGCCTTGGCCCATGTAGGGCGGCATTGTGTGTGCGGCATCGCCGACAATGAAGACTCGCCCGTTGCGCCAGCGATCGGCGACGCGAGTGTGGTAGTGATAGACGGCTTGACGGCAAACCGAGAGCTCCTGCGAGCCGAGGCCGTGATGCTCTTCCAAGAACTCCCAAACCTTACCGGGGGCGAGCATTTCCTCGTCTGTTTCGGAGTCGTCTACCCTCGCCTCGAACCGGTATCGGTTACCCCCTAGTGGCATGTACATCCGTGGCCGCTTGGGGTCCATAACCATCATGGCTTTGTCCCGATACTGGTCGGGTAGCTCTACCAGTTTGTTCATGTCGTAGTTGATCCAGCGTTCGTGCATGCCGTAGTCGCGCATAGTGATTCCGGCAAGCTGCCGCACGACGCTGTTCGTCCCGTCTGCTCCGACGACGTATCGGACGCGAACGGTCCGGTGATCTGCTTCGTCCGTCGATCCTTTCGGGCGGACGGTCAACTGCACGTGATCGTCGTACTGCTCCAGGCCGACGACTTCTGTGCCTCTGAAGACATCCACGTTCGTCATGCCGGCTACGCACTCCTGTAGATGAGCCTCGAAGTCCGGTTGAAAGACGGCGTAGTGCGCGTCGAATCCGCATTCTCTGGTGCTCCAGTCCAGGGAGATCAACGGATCTTCCTCTGCATCACCGAAATTCAGGCTGGCAATCGGCGAAGCGTTGCGTAGAGCGTGGTCCACATCTGTCCCGGTCGCTTGAATCGTTCGACACGTCTCCCCGTCGATGTGTCCAAGCCGGGGCAGCGGGTACGCAACCTCGTGCCGTTCGAATACGGCGACGCGGTGGCCAGCACCTCCGATCGTGGACGCGGTGACCTCACCTGAGGGGCCGTAGCCCACAACGGCCACGTCGTATTCAATCGACATAGTTTCTCCCTGAGTAGTGATCGGAGCTCGGTAAACCACCCGAACCTTTACGCTAGATAGTATTGCTCGTCACATTCCAGCGCAAGGTTTTGGCCGAGACGGCTCCTGCGCGACCACTGCCCGTCCTGCGCCGTCAAGTCGAAACACTGGCCGCCTGACATCCCTTCACCGGTTTCGAGCTGGAACCGTGACCCACGCGACGAGCGCGTTGTGAGCCTGTAGTTCTGTGTGGGGTTGATGCGATGGCGGTCCTGTTCGATGGCTGACTGGCGGTGGCCACAGACCGTGATCCATGAGCTGCGTCGATATCCTGAACGTCAAGCCCAGATCGATTTGCCCGCGGGGCTGCTAGCGCGAGTAAATAACCCCTATAATGTTTCGCATGTTCACTTCACCCCAAACCCGGGCGCAATCTCTGGTTCACGACATCGAGCGTCTGATTGTCGACAGGGGCCTGCATCCGGGTGAGCGCATCGACACGATGGATGGATTGCGCGAGCAGACTGGGCTTGGTAGGGCCACGATCAGCGAAGCCGCTCGGCTACTTGCTGAGCGGGGAACCGTGGACATCAGGCCGGGCCGCGGTGGCGGTCTCTTCGTTGCCGAGGTCGGCCCGGTGGTCCGTCTTCGTCACACACTCCTTGCCGTCGATAACGAAGGCGCGACTGTCGCCGATGCAATCGCCGTACGTGATTCGTTGGAGGAGCTGATCGATGTCGACGCCGCTTTGCATCGAACTACACACGATATTGCCGATCTCAACCAGATCATCGGACGGATGCGCGCTGAGGCGGTAACTCGAGATGCGTTCATGCGCGTCAACTGGCTCTTGCACGAACGGATAGCGCAAATTACACCGAATCAGATGGCAAGGGGTGTTTACCTGGGTACCTTGAAGTACGTAAGCGGACTTGCGAGCCACGCCGACAGCGCAATCGATGTCGATGAACGTGCTTACACCTCGCACCGAGTTGACGTCCACGCCGATCTGGTGGCGGCCATAACTGCGGGCGATCGAGACGAGACGGTTCGCGTTGTGCATCTCCACCGCGGCTTGAGGTCCTCATAAGATTTCCACGGGAGCTCGTTGAATGGTGCCGGATGCTGCCACGCTCTGTCACGATGCCGGCAGCCATGGAGATGAAACAAGCTTCGGCGCTTTGACTTTGACGACCTGCCCGGCCCGAACAACTAGTGCTGCCAGCCATGATCGTTCATATGGATCCGCGCATTCGGAAACCATGCCGGTATCGAACGAACAACCGCGGATCGATTTGGGTTTGCGGCGGGCCATGCATTGCCAACAGTTTGGATCCTCCCACGTCGAAACGCGCCACAACAGGGCGTTCGACGCCTGACGTGGGAGGCCCAAACCTTTGTTCCTTGTTCTATTTCTTCCGTGGGCCATCGCCGCATGACAACGCTGAATCCGCGTATGTTGGCGATTCGGTGACTGCGCGGATCACAATCATGCTGGCTGGAAAAGTTGTTTCGTTGACGACTGATCGAACGGTTTGTGCCTTCATCCGGACTGTATCCATCGGACCTAGGCGAGCCACCTCGCCGTCTGCTTCGAACGTCAACTGTCCGACAGTGACGATGTATACGGTGTCTGCGGGAACTTCGGATATTTCCGCTCTACCGCCCGGCAAGTAGTGCGAGTACATGACGGTGAAGTTCTCGGCCCTCGAGACGGGAGGGCCCACCACGACCATAGGTTGGACATTGCGGTGGGCCGGCGCATCGATCGCTATGGCTTGTGTTGCCCGGCGAACTTCCATCGTCATTGTTGATCCTCATCGCATCGTTGCACTCCCACGCTCCAATCTCGAGAAGCGAAATCGCCGCGCAGCCCGAAGTCTTATAGGTACGCCGACACCCTGTTACCTCAGGACTACTGCGTTGGCAGGTGACGAAATGCCACCGGGTGCTGGTGCAGGGGTACTGACCAGTAGTCCGGTGTACGTCCCGGTGGCGCGGGAATCCATTGCCAAGTCGTGTAGCCACCAAAGCTCCCCAAGCGGAAGTCCGAAACTACCAATCAAAATTTGGTGGATGAACGCGAACGGCGCCTGGTCGGGAGACAAATTTGCGGGCCACGCCTCCACGCCCGCGGCGTCACCAGCGAAGGCGCATACCTGGGAGTCCCACAAATAGGCGCAAATTTCTTCGGAATGTTCCAGACCCGGGGACTGGTAATTATTCGGTAGACGCTTACGTTCTTGAAGCGAAAGCTGCCGGTACCACTGTGTGAATCCCGTATACAACAGAGGAATATCACCCTTCTCCCACTCCACGCCTGCAATTTCGCGAGCAGCCTCGAGATCCTCGACGGAGTATTCGATCGCAGTTCCCGACTCGTGGTCACGCCCGCTCCGGGCAAACACCTCTGGCATATCCAGGAGGACGCCCCGGCCGCTGATTCCATGCTCAGCCAAACGATGGACGCCATTGCGCTCCGTGTCGCGGACTTGTTCGTGAGTGGCACCGTTGTAGTAGACGTCGCGTGTCAGGCCAATGTGCGCGAGGCCGTCCCATTGGCTGCCGGCCTGAGCGAAAAAGTTGTCCCACACGTCGTCCAGGCCGATACCACCGGGTTGCTCGATCACGTGCTGACGTGGATTTCCACGCGCGGCGTTCAGGGGTGGATCGAAAGTTCCCCATGGCAGATCCATCGGGAAAGCGACGCCGCGTTGAACCAACCGGGCGGCTTCAACTATCCGGTCGGGAGTCGCGAGGTTGACGCGACCGATTTCATCCGCATCGCCGAACTGGCCCCAACCACTGCGGCCACCTCCCGGCAATTCTGGAAGCTCGTGGTACTTGGGTAGGTCACTCGGGGTCATTATCTCTCACTCTTTGGTTGGTATTGCTTGGTCTGTTGACACGAGAAGCTGGCTGAAAAGAACCGAGATTGGAAAATCTCAGGGTGCAATCCGTTACTGGTAAACGCGAGCTAGCCAACCATCGGGGTTCGCGCCCTCAACCATGAGCGCGCGCTCGTCGATGAGCCAGCGACCGTCGTCCTGCTTGACGAACTTGTCGTCCCACCGGCCCCAGTGGTCGGGTACCGCCTCGTTCGTGATTGCGAGAAACATCGTCGTCACGACGGCTTCGGTAGCGTTGGCGAATTCGATATCGAGAGTGGTCGCGTGATGGCGGATGTACTTGGCTTCATCACCCTTGACCACCTCACCCATTTGTGTCGGCCCCACCACTGTCCCGTCTGGAAGGCGAATTCGTGCGTTCTCCGTATACAGAACGCTCATCCCCGCGAAGTCGGCATTTTCTCTGGCCAGGTTGCAATACCGATGCATAACGGCAGTAATCAGACAGCGATCCTCGACTCGCGCGTCGTTCAGGCTGGTGTCGTTCACTGGCTCAATCTCCTTTGTGATGATGGGTGGCAATACGCGAACTTTCAATGTTTCGGACCTAACAAGGTCGAGGTGAAGCACTGACACTGATCGATTCGGCTGTCATTGCCACGCAGCCCCGCCTGCTGAGCGTCAGCTGACGAACGGTTGCGTTGGCGATGACACCCGAGAAGTACATCAATGCGCCTGTAAGCGCGGCTTTTTGGCCTGACTAGTGCAGCTGTCCCGCGCGGCAGCAAAGAGACGACTGTGCTGCATCGGTGCCATGGAACGGGGTCGGGCGAAACATGTCATTGCAGGTCTCACTTCCATCGGCTGGAACAGGCTTTCGATTGCACGGCGAGTAAACAGGCGAACCTTTCGCATAGACAGCTTCACCCTTACGGCAGAAAACGTCAAGGCCTCGTTCGATCGACCTAGGGATGCGGTTGCCAAGGCGCATACTCGACGGGCAGGCCGGTTCACCGGTTCAAGGTCGCTGGCCAGCACAGGGTCCTTCTGCACCGTTGAATCCGCGGTCCGCGGGTAGCGGACTGCCGACGCGTCGAAAATCGACGGGGCGGGTAGGCGGGCGCCCTGCAGCTGACCTATGACTACGACCATCGGATCGCTGAACCGGCTTAAATGCCTAAACAGTCGAAGGGTTAGTAGGTTTGATGTAGCCTTGAGGCAGGTTGCAAAAGCCGGCAGGGGAACGCGGCACGTTGGGTGACGAGCGGACCGTGGCTCTCCGCGGGAAGCATCGGAGATTCAGCAGTCAGTGACGTCCCAGGCCCGTAGAACAGTCCTCACACCTCACCGTAACGGTTTCATCGTGGATTGCTGAGTGGCGCGAACTGTGATGCATCTTCTGCAACCTGCTCAAGTTTCCAGATAGCAGGCCGTAGGACGCGTGGCAGTGTCGAAGTCCATCGACGCTCCTGCGGCTGCGCCTGCGGACTCTGGATCGTGACCTGTTTGTCCACGTCGAAAGGGATACACATGAAGACTGTGCACGTAACGCTAGATATCACCTACGCCGTCGTCGACGGCTTAGCCTTGAGTCTCGACCTGTACAGACCCGAATCCGAATCGGAATCTGTTCCAGTTGTGCTGTACCTCCACGGTGGTGGCTGGCGGGTTGGAGACAAATCCGACGGTGCAGACGAGCGATTGCGCGCCTTCGCCGCTCGCGGGGTAGCGGTGGCCTCGGCGAACTATCGTCTAGTCACTGACCAGATTTACCCCGCTCAGATTCACGACACGAAAGCAGCCATTCGTTGGTTGCGTGCTCGCGGGTCGGAACTAGGACTGTCGACCGACAAGATCGGAGTCTGGGGAGCATCTGCCGGTGCGTACCTCACAAGCCTGGCAGCGTTGACACCAAATGACCCCGCCTTCGAAGGTCGTGTAGGTGACCACCTCGACCAGTCGACTGCCGTCGACGCCGCGGTGCACTGGTTCGGACAGTCCGATCTCGTGGTGAACTCGCGCCTAACTTGGCTCGAGAAGGAGATTCTCAACCCACCTGTCGAGGGGGCTCTATTCGGTGTGGAGGACGTCGAATCGATTGCGGAGACGGTGCGAGCCGCCAGTCCTCTGGCTCGAGTTACGGCAGACGCACCGCCTTTTCTCATCGCGCACGGCGACCGCGACCGCGTCCTTCCAGCGAGCGAAAGTATTGCGCTGCACGACGCGCTCGTTCGAGCCGGTGCCGAATCGACGCTCGTCCTCCTTGGAGGATGCGGGCATGAAGACCCTAATTTCGACCGACCTGATCACCTTGCACTGACGTCGGCTTTCCTTTCTTCCCATCTCCAAACAGCCGTCTGACCGTCACACCCGGCAAAGCTACTCATCACAAAACGGAAGCAGAGTCATGAAAATTGTGGGCTTCAGGTTGACAGGGGACGTCGGCGTCACGGTGGGGCGACTGGATGACGACAGTGTTCAACCCATCACGGATCTCAAAACCTTTTGGACCAACCCGCGCGCGTGGACAGCCAAGGCGCATGACGTCACCGATGTACGCCTACCTCTCAACTCGGTCCAACTGGTGCCGCCAGTACCCGAATCAGCTCGTGTCGTCTGCATCGGTCTCAACTACCGCGAACATGCCGCGGAAGGATCATTCAACGTACCCGACTACCCGACTTTGTTCGGACGATGGACCTCGTCGTTGACGGCCGGTGGAGTGTCCGCCCCGGTGCCGGCCGACGAAGCCGGCCTCGACTGGGAGGGCGAGGTCGCCGCGTACGTGGGTTCCACTTTGTGTGACGTCGACGCGGATACCGCTCGTGCTGCTGTTCTGGGCTACTCGACATTCAACGACCTGACTGCCAGGAAAGCTCAAAAACTCACTGCTCAGTGGACCTTGGGCAAGAATGGTGACAGAACCGGTCCGATGGGCCCACTGGTCACTTCGGACGAGGTTGGAGACCTCCGCGACGGACTCCGGGTTATGACCCGTGTCAACGGATCCATCGTGCAAGACGGCAATACGCGAGACCACATTTTCGAGCTGGGCGACGTTCTGTCTCTTATCAGCCGTACCTTGACCCTCAACCCTGGTGACGTAATCGCCACTGGTACGCCCGCGGGAGTTGGCTACGTGAGAAACCCCCCGTGGCTTTTGAACGACGGCGACACCGTCGAGGTCGAAATCGACAGACTCGGAACTCTTGTGACTCCTATCGTGGGCTCGTCCGCGCGTTGAGGCGGAGCCATCAGCCAGGTCGTCATTCCGATAGCGAACCTCCTGTTCGCGCCTCATCGGGATGGCAATTGGAGTATCCCACTGCACCGCGAATTAACCCGAGTGAGTATCGACTCTCTGGCGGATCGCAAAGTTGATACCTGTTGCACCACAACGCTTCTCGGTGGCAGGTAACCCGGGGGTGAGAAACGTAGTCTGTAGTCCCCTTTCTCTGCTCGGCGTTGCGTCCCCGCGGCCCGTTACCCGCATTGATTTCGGAGTGCGAGTCAGCCGTTGGCGTGGGATGCTTCCACAGAGTCGCCGAAGAAACCGTGCCGTGGCCAAACATTGATATGAGCCCGCGCAGAACCGTCGGCGGCGAGCCAGGCCGTTCTTACTGTGGCTGCGGATACCGTCCAGCGACTCACCCATGCGCTCGGCGGCGGACAGCTCGCCGCTCCACGGTGCCGAAGCCGCTGATGCACGTCACCGGCAGAGAACGTGCTGCGGAGTGGACCGCGCTGAAAATGACGCTAGTAACCTGCTCCTTGATCAAAATCTCACGAGACGAATACCGTTGCATCACCGCAATTCAAACCACTTGGATGCAGTACTGGACCAACAGTCTCCGCGGGTAGCCGCCGTACAAACGTAACCAATTGCTGAACGTCGGGTTGATGTTTACGAACGAAGGATGACACTGAAGATGCGAAAGGTCTTTCCCACACTCGTACTCCCACCTCCGAAATGCGAAGAATGGGAATGGCAAATGGATGCGGCGTGTCACGCGATGCCCGCCAGCATGTTCTTCCCGCCCACCGGTATCGGCGGGTACGCCCGCGCGCTACGTGAGCGCGATGCGAAACGGATTTGTTCTGTATGTCCGGTTATCGGCCGTTGTCGTCAGTATGCACTCAACACGCACGAGGCGCACGGAGTTTGGGGCGGAATGACTGCCCAGGAGCGTTTGCGTCTGTTGGGTAGCCGTCAAAGTAGCTCGGACGACGGAATCTGAAACGCTCGACCAGCTTCTGGATCGGTTGACCGACCGGGCGTTGGGCGCTCCGACACCGGGGTCGACTGGCTGGAAATCGCAATGGCGCGAGGCCGATTCGACGATCGGCCGAGCCCCCGCCGTCGAGCGGTCTTGGGTTCGAGCTCAATTGGTGCGCCGCGCGGGTGCTAGCCTCGTGATGGTCGACCCCACTCCCCCGCCGCTACTGCACACGAAGGTAGCTCAGTCTCCGCGCAGGGTGCGGGCCACTGGAGTTCGTGTCGATGAGGCTCAGCTGACGTTTGTCTGACATCGATTCTCTGTGCATGTTTCTGTCTCTTCTCGTAGCGTGTCAATGCTCGCCTTTACAGAAGTGCCTGATTGTCCGTGAGACACCCAGTCTCCAGCTGCCCTTGTCCACGGTGGCGCACGGGGACAGGGCCTTAGGGCGCTCTCATACCGCAGGCATCAGTGCTGGCTCGCGCTGAAACCGCAGGATTGGCTACATCCTAGATTTGCTCCCACATCTGCTCATCGACGAATGGAGGCACACCCCAGGCGTACGAGAGCTTAACAACCAATTCCAGACGATCAACGCCGCCGACGAATAGACGGGAGGCGTCGATCGGTGACCGCCAAAAGAGCGCCAGCCACAGTTACTATCGCGGCGCATAACTGCGGGCCCGTAAATGTCTCGCCCAAAAACACCACGGCACAGACAGATCCGAAGATAGGTGTAGCGAACATCAAGATAGTCGCGGTGGTCGGTCTGACGTGACGCAATCCTCGAAAGTAGAACAGGTATGCCAAGACGGTCGGTCCGATCGCAAGGTAGGCGATATTCAACCATGATGTCGAGGACACAGCGCTCCATTCAACATCCGGAATGGCGGGTGCAGCGAGAACTGCCAGCGCGAGAGCTCCTACCGCCGTGCCCACCGCCGTAGCCTGAAGTGGGTCGGTTCCCTTCAAGACGTTCTTGGACGTAATCGTGTAGGCGGCCCAGCAGGCCGCTGCTGCAAGGAAGACCGCATCACCTCCCAGCCGCGAGTCGCTGAGCCCAGCGTTGGCACCTCCGACGCAGACGAAGAACAGGATCGCCCCACACACCGCCAGTATCAGCCCCGTAATTCGCATCCCTGAAGCTTGTTCACGGCCAGTGATCACCATGAAGGTGGTTGTTATCACGGGGCTCATGACCGGGACGATCACCGTGCCGTCGAGCGCGGGCGCGAGCGATAACCCCCAGAAAAAGAAGACGTTGTAAGCGAATACCCCTAACAGTCCGACTGCGCCGGCACGGATTGCCGCGCCACGACTGAGGGTGAAGCCACGCCGAGACATGGCAAGAACTATGAGGAGCAGGATCAAAGCCCCGCCGCCAAAACGTAGGACGGCCGCTACTTGATGCGGGATCTCACCCACCACTTGTTTCGAGCTGACGAACCCAGTGCCGAAGAGCGCCATGGCGACAAGTAAATTGAGGTATGCGCGTTGGTCGGATCCAGACGCGGTCGAGCGAGCTTTGTCAGCCACGTGTCCTCAATTCTCTAGATTAGAAGGTAGGGATATATACGGCCGTGACGTGAGGGTTTGCCAGCCTGGGTCGAGCCCGCGGTGGCTTGTTGCCGCAAGTGCACGGCAAACCTCACGCAGATGCTCGTACGTCAGCTCCAATTTCTCTCTTGATGGATCGGCATTGCACCGAATACTTCCTCGAGCAGTGAATACCGATGATCTGATCGGCCGGTGCCGAGGTCCAGTCGAATCGATCGAACCGTTTGCAGTCAGATTGGGTTGAGCTCATCAAGACCTGTCGACAGGGGCTGCGCGGCCGAGGCCTCGTGCTCAGTGAGCGGCCTTCGCGAGGTCCTGCAGCTGGGTGCGCAGCTCATCAAGTGAGACCTCGCCTCGACAAGAAATTGCAGATCTGGCGTGGAGCACACATGGGTGGGCTGGACGGAAGATCGAGCTAGCGGGTTTGTCTAAGAACGAGCCGTCGGGACGGAGTCTGTCCTGTCTCGGTGCCCGACGGCTCTCTGCACCTCCAGAACCAGCTTTCCGACGTGCTTGTTGTCCGCTAACTGATTCTGTACCTCGGCAACCTCATGCCAGGGATATATGCCGTGGACCACGGGGCGGAGTGCGTCGGCGTTTCCTTCGAGATCGACCGTTCGCAACGCGCGAGCGATATCGAACTTGTCCGTGTCGGTGCGCGTTCGAAACGTCACTCCGATGAGTTCGACGCGTTTACGAGCGAGCTCTTCCATATCGAGCGATCCGTTGGAGCCACCCAATCGGCCTACACCAACGATCCGACCACCGATGGCGGCCGCCCGCAAGTTCTGCTCGAGATATGGACCACCGACATGGTCCAGCACTACATCGATTCCCCGCCCACCCGTCAACTCGTCGGTACGATCCGCGAAATCGGTCTTGGTGACGTCGATCAATTCGTCGATACCGTGTCGCAGCAACGACTCTCGGTGCAGTCCCGACCGGGCGGTGCCGTACACGCGCCCGGCTCCGAGTACTCTCGCAAGCGAGATCGCTTGCGTTGCAACGCCTGCCGGCGCTGCGTGTACGAGCACGCTCTCACCGGGTTGGAGCCGACCTGCAGTGACGAGGGCATTATGCTCCGTCATCAATGCCACAACCGCAGCGGCTCCCTCGGCGTAGGACCACGACCTCGGCACCGGCACCAGAGCAGCGGCCGGAACCACGACTTCCTCGGCGAGGCCACCGGGCACCATTGCCATCACCCGGTCGCCGACGGCTATGCCGCTGACATCCGGCGCGACTTCGATGACGTCACCGCATGCGTCGATACCAGCAACGGCAGGGGTTTCGCCACCTCCCGCCGCTGAGATGTACTTGCCAGCACGGATCAACAGATCGGCGCGATTGACTGAAGCGGCGCGAACTAGGACACGCACGCTCCCCGCGACGAGCTCAGGTCTGTCGATCACGGACAACGATGGGGTGATAACCCCGTCGATCTGGGTGAGCAAAACCGCATGCACTGTGTACCTCACTGAACGATCGTGGACGTCGGATCTGGATCAGCTTGCACGAGAATTAATTTCGAGCCGACGCTAGTCCTCCCTCCGAGGCGACGTCGGTCGGCTGATGTTGCACCACTGAACCTGACAGCAACCGCCTGCTGCCCGGTGCGAACTTCACTGAGCGTTGCCACGAGCAACACGTGGCAAAATGGACTAGTCACTGAGTCAGTAAGAACCTAATCAGTGAAGTGGATTGCTTGTCAACCATGAAGTGTCGGCGACTTTGTGCGTCGACGCGATAGGCTCGTGGAATCAGAGGATCAGAGAGCGAGTGACACAGTGGCTGAGCACATACGTCGGGTAGCACGGCCGCGACTGTATGAGATGATTGTCGAACAATTGTGCGCACACATAGCCGACCGCGACATGAGGCCCGGTGAACGCTTGCCGGCCGAGCGCGAACTCGCCGGTCAACTCGGAGTCAGCCGCGCGTCCCTGAGTCAAGCGCTCGTTGCTCTCGAGGTTCAAGGCATACTGTCCGTCCGCCACGGCGACGGTGCTGTCCTCGTTCGCCGCCCCGTAGGAGATACGGCGATTCGCGCGCTTCGGGAACACGCGGACAGGCTGCCGGAAGTTATCGAGGCGCGTGAGGCTCTCGAGGTCAAACTTGCCGAACTGGCTGCGACTCGGAGAAGTGACGCTGAAATGGCTGCAATCGATCGTGCCCTCACCGTGATGGAGTCCGAGATTACCGAAGGCGACCGGGGTGTGTCTGGTGATGAACTTTTCCATCGTGCAATTACCGAAGCCGCGCACTCCCCACTCCTTGCACGGCTGATGGGCGAAATCGCCGAACTAATCCGAGAAACACGAATCGAATCACTGTCCCAGTCCGAACGCCCCAAAGCGTCGCTCGAAGGCCACCGCCGCATCGCCGAAGCAGTGCGCCAAAGAGATTCGATGGCGGCCGGTCGAGCAATGGCCGAGCACATCCGCCTTGTTTCCGATGTCGCTTTACTAAGACCACTCGAGGCCAGCGTCGAGTGAACTCGACGGCGCGACAGCTATCGCGCTGACGAATCTGGAGTGCGTTCATCCGCATGGAAACGCTGCGGTGATCGATTGAGGGCGTTGCACCTTGATATCTGGACCACGTGGCCCGGCCCATTCGCGCGAGCCACACTGCGATGTGACTTGCAGTCTTGGGCAGAGCGAAGTCTCCTGGACTGTGCGAAAACTCCAGACGCAAGTTTTCGTTCTCGAAGGTGGAAGAACGGCTCACAGCCGCACCCTCAGGGGCGTTGTGAACGCGCTCTCATGCGTGGGCGACGATCATGTCGGCGAATCGTCATGTGATCTGCGAAACTGCGCTACAGATCTGGGCGTCGTGGGCGCGGACGTTGTCTTCCTCCGTGTCCAAAACCGTGTGAGGGGCGAAGCCCTCGCTTCCCACGCCTCGAGCTCGAGTTCCCCCGCGCTCAATCCTCATCGGCCTGCGCGGCGGTGCGGTGGTTAGGTAGGTCAAGTCTGGCAACTTGCATCGATGATGTTGGCGCAGTTGAATTTTGCCCATAGCTGGGTGAGTCGGATTACTGTCAGTCGCCGCCCATCGATGTTTCCGACATCCTCAGCCCTTCGACTGCAACCGCGTCAGCTTTGCCGTTGAATCCATTCCTCCAAGTGCGGTGACTCGTCGCCGATGCTGGTCCCGTCCCCATGGCCGGTGTTCACCCTTGTCTCCGCCGGCAGCGTGAACAACCGGTCCCGGATCGACCCGATGATCGTCGGGAAGTCCGAGTAGGAGCGGCCCGTGGCTCCGGGGCCGCCGGAGAACAGGGTGTCGCCGGAGAACAGCTGCCCGGCCTCGGGCAGATACAGACAACTCGACCCCGGCGAATGACCAGGAGTATGCAACGCCACGATCTCCGTCCCCGCGACGGTGATCCGCTGACCGTCCTCGAGCACCGAATGCCCGACGCCCGGATGCGTCTGCTCCCACAACACATCATCGGCCGGATGCAACAGAATCGGCGCATCCAACTCCCCCGACAACTGCGGCGCAACCGTCACATGATCGTTGTGACCATGCGTACACACAATCGCCCGCACCTGCCGACCCGCGACA
>NZ_BCWW01000009.1 GCF_001894785.1 Rhodococcoides fascians NBRC 12155 = LMG 3623 | reverse complement strand
CCTCGAGTTTGGTGATCGCTTCTCGGATGCGGTCGGTGCGTGCCCCGGGCCCGGTTGCGGCGGTGATCATGGCTTTACGAGCGGCATCGCGGCCCTCTTGGGGGAGGTTTTTCGGTGGGGTTTCGGCGAAGGTGAGGATCAAGGCGGCGTGGTCGATGGTCATGCTGCCGGTGTTCACGGCGTCGGCGATGTCGGGGAAGTTCTTCATGCCGCGGGCGAGGGCGACGATCTTGGTGGCTTTGGACGGTGAGAGCAGGGTGGTGGAGGTCAGCCAGCCGGCGGGTCCTGGGAACCCGAGCTTCTCTCGGCTGACGCGGGTGTCGATGTCGGCGACGAGGGCGATCCGCCGGGCTTCGAGCAGTTGGATTCGGTGGGAGACATCAGCAGCGTCGGCGAGAAGTTCGCTTTCGCTCAGTTGCCAGATCTCCGTCGTCATGGACCAAGTGTATCGAACGGGTGTTCGATACACAATGATGGTGCAATCGAAAACTATTGCTGTGCATAAGGATTCGTGAATCGCAACCTGTCGGTGGCCCATGGTAAGAGAAATGCCTAGAGCACAACGGTCCCCTGGTGATACAGGATTGTCCACTCCCCCGCGCGTCGCTGCCAGAGCGTCGCTCGCCGCGTAAGTCTGTCGACCTGCAGCAAGGTGTACGTCAGCAAGTACGTGTCCGGGGCAACCTCACGGACCTCGAAATCGCTGGTTTCCCAGTCGACGTCGTGGTCTCCTGACGGGTCCTGTCGATAGCGCTTCTCGAGAACGGCCCACACCTCGTCACGGTCGTATCGGGTACCGGACGCACCGACCTCCCAGAAATCGACATCGGTCAGACGATCGAAATCTTCACGCGTGATGCCGTACTCACGGCGGTGGAAAATGGGTTCACGCCGTTCGAGCTCCGCGAGCACGGATCGCACGTCGACCACCGGTCTGCCTGCGGCAGCGTCAGCCGATGGTTCCGAGCGAAGCCAGTGTCTTCACCACGGCGCGCGCGGCCTCGGCACCCTTGGTTTCGAGGTGCGCGGTGAAGAAGGCGTTGTGATCGGCGTGTTCGTGGAAGTGATGAGGAGTCAGAACCACCGAGAACACGGGGACGTCGGTGTCGAGCTGCACCCGCATCAGCCCGTCGATCACCGCCGTTTCGACGAAGTCGTGTCGGTAGATTCCGCCGTCCACGACGAGCGCTGCGGCGACGATCGCCGAATACTTTCCTGTTCTGGCGAGACGCTGCGCGTGCAGCGGGATCTCGAATGCTCCGGGCACCTCGAAGACGTCGACCGCGGTGTCGGCATGGCCCAACTGCCCGAGTTCGGCGGAGAAACCCACCCGCGCACGATCGACGATGTCCAGATGCCAGGTGGCATGGACGAAGGCAATGGATCCGGCGAGTGGAGTGGTCATGGATGCGATGCTAGCGGTATCGCTCGTCGAGCAAGTCGAGTGTTGCGCCATCGAATTCGCCGGAGAAATACTTCTGCAACACTTCGACGAAAACGGACTGCCCCTTGGTAGCTTCGGCGAAAAGCGTCATGGACGAGTGCAGCTTCAGATTGTCCGGGTAACCGAAGATCTCGTCGACCGTGCTGCCCTCGACCGCAAGAGTGAGCTGCGCGGCTTTCTTCAGGCGTGGCCCGAGAACTTCGTGGGACAGGTACAGCTCGGCCTCGGTCAGGTCTGCGATGCCGAAGTGCTGAGCGGTGGCACTGCGGCCCAGGCCGGCCAACTGCGGAAACACGAACCACATCCAGTGAGTCTGTTTCCGGCCTGCCTTCAACTCCTTGACCACGACGTTCCAGACGGGATCCTGGGCGTCGACGAAGCGTTGCAGGTCGTATTCGGTCATACCGACAACTTAGCGACACAGGAGTGGAGCCCGCGGAATGACCCGATGGCGGGAGTGGAGCCCGCGGAATGACCCGATGGCAGGAGTGGAGCCTGCGGAACGACCCGGACGGGTGGGAGTGGAGCCTGCGGAACGACCCGGTCAGGTGAATCCGCGGAGCAGGGTGTCGACCGTGGCGTCGAGCAGGTCATCGGCAGGCATGCCGTCGAGGAGGTCGCCGGCGGCGAGCACGGCGAGTCCGTGGACGCTCGCGAACGCGACGCGGGCGAGGACGGCAGGCGATGCTTCGGTGATGACTCCCGCGTCCATCGCAGCGTGCAGCAAGGATTCCGTCGCCGCCATGCTTTCGTGCGCAACGTCTTTGAGTTGTTCGCTGGCCTCGGGGTGATGCTTGGTGCTGTACATGACGTCCAAGAGCTGCGGGTGTTCGACTGCAAAACCCAGGTAGGCGCGGGCGACACCACGAAACTTGGCCAGCAGCTCTCCCGGCCCGGTGGCCGCGTCGACCATTCGGCGATTCATTTCCTGAAAGCCGTGCAGCGCCAACGCATCCAGCAGTGCTTGCTTGTCGCGGAAGTGGCGCGCGGGGGCTGCGTGACTGACACCCACGTCTCGGGCCAACTGCCGCAGCGACAGCGCATCTACGCCGTCGCGGGCGATGCTCCGCTCGGCCTCCTCCAGGAGCACCGCGCGCAGATCACCGTGGTGGTAGCGCTCCGTTGCCATGGACTCACCCTAGGCGATGTTGGCGTTGACAACAATGATGACAGTGCCTACATTTGCTCGCATGACATCCACAGCACTCATCACCGGGGCGAGCTCCGGCCTCGGCGAGGAATTCGCACATCGCTTTGCCGCACGCGGCGAGAACGTCGTCCTCGTGGCACGACGGGCGGACCGACTCGAGACACTTGCCCGCCGCATCGAAGCAGACCACGGCGTCACCGCGACCGCCGTCGCCATGGACCTGGGCGTGCCGGGCATCGGCGAGTCACTACGAAAGACGTTGGCCAACAAAGGGATAACACCCACGACGCTGGTCAACAATGCAGGATTCGGGACCCACGGGCGCTTTCGCGACGAGGATCCGGCGCGGGTGGCGTCGGAAATCGCATTGAACGTCAGTGCGCTGGTGGATCTGACACATGCGTTTCTGCCGAATCTGACCGGCGCGTTGATCAACATCGCGAGTACCGCTGCGTACCAGCCCACTCCGAACATGGCGGTCTACGGGGCGACGAAGGCCTTCGTACTGAACTTCACCGAGGCGCTCGCCTACGAGTACCGCACGTCACCGCTGAAGATCCTCGCTCTCTCCCCCGGCCCGACGCGCACCGAGTTCTTCGACGTCGTCGGATCCGAGGATGCCGCAGTGGGCAACTTCCAGACCTCCGAGCAGGTGGTCTCGACGGCTATGCGCGCCTTGGATTCTCGCCGTACCCCTGCCAGCGTCGTGTCCGGCCTTTCCAACAAGATCAGCGCCGGCAGTGTGCGTCTCGCGCCACGATCGTTGGCCGCGATAATCAGCGGTCGCCTACTGAAGGCCTGACCCCTAACCCCGCATTCGACGCGAATCGATCACTCCCGTGTCGAATCCGGCCAAGTGCAGCCCGCCGTGGAAGCGGGCGTGTTCGATCTTGAGGCACCGGTCCATGACGACGTTCAATCCGGCTGCCTCGGCGTCGTGGGCCACCTGCTCGTGCCACAACCCGAGCTGCAGCCAGATCGTCTTCGCCTGCGCAGCAATGGTTTCGCCCAACACCTCCGGGAGATCGTCGTACTTGCGAAAGACGTCGACCAGGTCCGGACTCTTCGGTAGATCCGCGAGAGTCGGATAGACGGTCGTTCCTTCGATGTCCGAGACCGTCGGATTGACGAGAAATATTTCGTAGTTGCTTGTCGAGGACAGATACCGATTGACGAAATAGCTTGCTCGCGACGGGTTCTTGGACGCACCGACGATCGCGACGGTTTTCGTCTCACGCAAGATCCGCTGACGGTCCTGAGCGGAGGGTCCCTGCCAGGTTCGTTCGCTCATGACCGCGCCTTCCCGGTTGCCAGCGTCAAGGCCTGATCGAGATCCCACAGCAGGTCCTCGCCGTCTTCGAGGCCGACACTGATCCGAATGAGTTCGGGCCCCACCCCCGCGCCGGCCAGTTGATCATCGCTGAGC
The DNA here is from genome assembly GCF_001894785.1 of Rhodococcoides fascians NBRC 12155 = LMG 3623. Taxonomy (GTDB): domain Bacteria; phylum Actinomycetota; class Actinomycetes; order Mycobacteriales; family Mycobacteriaceae; genus Rhodococcoides; species Rhodococcoides fascians. The sequence continues at coordinate 291,053 of NZ_BCWW01000009.1, read as the reverse complement.
TGTCGGTGGGTGGTGCTGGCCGGATGGATGACCAGGGTACGGACGTCGCCGATGTTCGCGACGTGACTGGCCACCTGGACGCTCTCGACGAACGTTCGGCCGGCATCCCGACCACCTTCGATGCCGAATGCGAACACCGCACCCGGACCCGAGGGCAGATATTTCGCGGCGCGATCGTGGTGCGAATGACTCTGCAATCCAGCCCATCTCACGTACTCGATGCGTGGGTCAGCCTCGAGCCACTCGGCGACGACGCGCGCATTGGCCACGTGCGCGTCCATGCGCTGCGGCAACGTCTCGACGCCCTGGATCAGCGTGAAGGCAGAGTGCGGAGCCAGTGCTGCACCGATGTCGCGCAGTTGCTCACTGCGCAGTTTGGTGAGAAATCCGTACTCCCCGAAGTTGCCCCACCACGACAGGCCCCCGTACGAGGCCACCGGCTCGGTCATCTGCGGGAACTTGCCTCGGCCCCAATCGAATCGACCGGACTCCACCACGACGCCGCCGAGCGTGGAGCCGTGACCGCCGAGAAACTTCGTTGCCGAGTGAATGACGATGTCGGCTCCGAACTCGATCGGCCGGCTCAACCACGGTGTCGCCATCGTCGCGTCGACCACCAGCGGGATCCCATGATCGTGCGCGACCGCGGCGAGACCCTCGAGATCGGCGATTTCACCGGAGGGGTTACCGATGACCTCCGCGTAGATCAACTTGGTCGAATCTGTTACCGCCGCCGCATAATCGGCCGGGTCCGTGCCGGGAACGAAGGTGGTCTCGACGCCGAAGCGCCGCAGTGTCACGTCGAGTTGCGTCACGGTTCCGCCGTAGAGTCCGGCTGCCGCGACGATATGATCACCGGTGCCGGCCAGCGCGGCGAACACCGCGAACTCGGCCGCGAGCCCGCTGGCGAACGCGACCGCCCCGATGCCGCCTTCGAGGCTCGCGATGCGCTCCTCGAAGGCGGCGACCGTCGGGTTACCGATGCGGCTGTAGACGTTGCCGTACTTCTGCAGAGCGAACAGATCCCCAGCGTCAGCAGAATCCTCGAACACGTAGCTCGCCGTTTGATAGATCGGCACCGCACGCGAACCGGTTGCCGAGTCGGGCCGCGCGCCGGCGTGAATTGCTCTGGTACGCAGGCCGAATGTTCGCTCGCTCATGACGTCAGGCCGTTTCGAGGACGGTGTGGATCGGCGTGGGGTTACGCGTGAGATCCAACACCGGGCAGTGATCGTCCACGGCCTGCTGCAATTCCTCGTACCGCTCACGGGTCTCGGGCCCGGTGACCGTCACGACGACGCGCACCTCACCGAATCCCGGCCGCACGTTGTCGTCGAAACCGAAGAAGCCACGTACGTCGAGGTCGCCCTCGGCCTTCGCCTTGATGTCGTCGACGACGATACCGAGCTTCTCGGCCCAGACGCGGTAGGTGACCACCTGGCAGGACAGCAGCGACGCGAGGTAGTACTCCACGGGATTGGCGGCCGTGTTCTCTCCGCCGAGGGCCGGCGGCTCGTCGACCTCGACGCTGAACTTGCCGAGTGTGACGGTGCTGGCGACGGCATCGTGCGCGGTGACGGAGGCACGGAATACAGCGTGAGCGTTCTTCGCGTCCGCGCGTACTGCGTCGTCGGTGGCAGCGATGACGCCGCCGAGATGGGAGACAGATGTGGTCATGAGTGATCCTGTTCGTAGAAAGAGGTTGCCGGAACGACCCGAGGAGCGTGTGGAACTCGTCGGGGCTGGGTTCGATCGACAGTTACGAACAGGAAGAAGTGCAGACCAGGCACAGATCGATGGTGCGACGACGCACGAGCCTTCTGCCCGCGTCGGTCACATGTGTCTCGGTCACGGTGCCGACAATAGCCTAAGAGAACTGGTCTGCGCCGACGTCGGTTTCGTCGTCGGTGATCGCGGCAACGATCCGTGAGGCCACTGCCTCCGGCGTCAGGCCCTGCGGTAGTTTCGGTGCCTGCCCGGCGATCGGCCGCATCGCCAGCCCCGTCTCGGTGTGCGGAGGCCGCACGTCGACGATACGGATCTTCGACTTCCGTGCCTCTGTGCGAACACTTTTCAGCAGCGCACTCGCCGCGGCCTTGCTCGCCGAGTAGGCACCCATGTTGGGCATCGGCTTGTCTGCGACCACCGCACTGATGTTGAGCACGAATCCACCCTGATCCAGAGTGGTCAGCGCTTCACGCATGATGCGCAGCGGTGCCAGGTAGTTGAGCAACAGCAGCTCGTCGACGGTGTCGTCGTCCACCTCGGCGACCGAACCGAAGGCCACCACACCCGCCGCGATCACGATCCCGTCGAGACCGCCGTGGTGTTCGACGGCCTCCGCGACTACCGAGCGAGCCGAATCCGGCAGCGTCAGATCGGCATTCACCGTGTGATGCTCCGCGGACTCGAGGCTGCGTCCGCTGATGGTAAGCCGCGCGCCGGCCTGGGCGAGTTGCTCGACGATCGGACCGCCGAGCCCGCCACTGGCACCGAATACGAGAATGCGTGCGCCGTCGAGGTTCATGACTCGAAGCTAGCGCGTTGCACCCGACCCGCGCTCACAACGCGGAGTCAGCCGAGGAGCTTCTTCTGCACCTTGCCCATGGCATTGCGCGGGAGCGAGTCGACGACGCGAATCTCCCGGGGCCGCTTGTGGATCGACAGTTCGGTGGCCACCAGGTCGATGAGTACTCGATCCTCGACCTCGGTACCGACGACGAACGCCACGATGCGTTGACCCAGATCATCATCCGGCAGGCCGACGACAGCTACTTCGTCCACGCTCGGGTGCCCCAGCAGCACGGTCTCGATCTCCCCCGCGCCGACGCGATAGCCGCCGGACTTGATCAGGTCGGTCGAGGCTCGCCCGACGATGCGGTGGAACCCGTCGGGCTCGATGAGCGCGACGTCCCCGGTGTCGAACCACCCGTCCTCGGTGTAGGTCTTCGCCGTCGCCTCGGGATTGTTCAGGTAGCCGTCGAACAACATGGGGCAGCGGATCTGCAATGCGCCGATGGATTCGCCGTCGTGCGGCAGGATGTCGCCCTTCTCGCCCAGCAGTCGGGTTTCGACGCCTGCGACGGGCAGTCCCACCGACCCCGGCCGACGTTCACCGTCGGCGCGGGTGCTGATGGTGATGAGGGTTTCGCTCATGCCGTACCGCTCGATGGGAGCCTGACCGGTGAACTCACGCAGCTTCTCGAACACCGGAACCGGGAGCGGCGCACTGCCGGACACCAATAGTCGGGCGTGGGCCAGGGCGCGGGCCGACGTCTCATCCGCGGCGACGCGCGACCACACCGTCGGCACCCCGAAATACAGAGAACCCCGCGCTGCCGCATAGAGCTCGGGAGTCGGTTTGCCGGTGTGGATCAACGGGCTTCCGACTCGCAGTGGGCCGAGCAACCCGAGAATCAGTCCGTGCACGTGAAACAGCGGAAGACCGTGCACCAGAGTGTCTTTCCACGTCCAGCTCCAGGCCTGCGCCAACGCGTCGAGCCCGGCCGCGATGGCGCTGCGAGAAATCAGCACGCCTTTCGGTGGGCCTGTGGTGCCGGAGGTGTAGAGCACGAACGCGATCGACGACGGCTGCGGCTCGGGGTAGCTGTGCCACGACCGTGCGTGCTGACGCACCGGCAGAACCGTCAGACCTGCGGTATCCCGCGGCGCTTCGCCGAGCCACGCCTGCGCACCCGAATCACGGAGGATGTGCTCACGTTCGGCCGAGCCTGCATCCGGTGGGACTGGAACAACGGTGACGCCGGCAATCAACGCACCGACGACGGCGAGCACCGTTTTCACCGATGGCGTCGCGTGGATGGCGAGCCGATCTGCCCGGCCGATGCGCTCGGCTACGGAAGTCGACGCTCCCAGGATGTCGGCACGAGAGAGCGAGATGCCGTCGATGGTGACGGCGTCGGGAATATCGTCTCCCCGCGCAACGGCGAGTGGGTTCAGTGAACGAAGCAGCACATGGCTACCGTACAGACATGGACGTGGACGGAATCGACACCGGCGACTACGCCGAGTACATGACGGTCGCCGCCGGTGACCTGCAGGCGGGTGTCTATCTGATCGGAACCGACGCCGAACAGGACGTCGATTCCGAAGACGACCTCGACCTGGACCTCGAGGACGAGGACTCCGACGACGAGGACATCGACCTCGCGCACGTCAGTGACGGGGCGCCGCGACTGGTCTACTCGGTGCAGTCCGACGATTTCTGGACGCGAGTGGAGTTGGCCGACCTCCGAGCGACTCAGCTCTACGAGGAGGCGCACGCGCGCAACCCCGAGGTCAACGCCGAACCGAAGCGGTTCACCACCGTCGAAGCCTTCGGCAGCAACGAATTGGTCTACATCCTGCGCATCAGGCGCGGCGGATGGGACGTCGGCGAGCCGGACCTCGACTGACGGCCCACCGCAACTAGGCCGAAGACGCCACCGTTCCGATTCCGAGGGCGACGAGGAATCCAGCGCTGATGCGGTCCAGCCAGTCGGTCACGGCCGGTTTACGCAGCAGCGTCACAGCGCGTGAGGCGAGAACGGAGAACACTCCCATCACCACGGCAGCGACAACCACCTCGACCAGACCGAGCGTCATGGCACCGGTGAACGTGACCACAGTGAGAAATTGCGGCACCACCGCGAGGTAGAACAGTCCGACCTTCGGGTTGAGCGCGCACGAGAGAACTCCGGCACCGAACGCCGACCACGCGGACGCAGCAACGGGCAGGAGCGGCTCGCCGTCCACCTTGTTCTTACGTCGCGCCCGGAAAGCCTTCACGCCCAGATACAGCAGATACAACCCACCGAGAACCTTGACGACGCGGTATGCCGTCGCAGACTGTTCGACGATCGCCGCCAGCCCGACGGCCACCAGCACGGCCCAGAACAGTCCGCCGATCGCGACACCCATCGCTGCAGCGACGCCTGGCTTGAGGCCGCCGATGCTGTAGCGAAGCACCAGAAACGAATCCGGCCCGGGCAGAATCGCCAGCAGAAAGCACACACCGGCGAAGCTGAGCAGCAGGCTGAGGGTCATGGGTACATGAGAACACCCGATCCGAGCAGGGGCCAACTGAGCTCAGCGTCCACTATTCGTATCGAGAAGCGGGATCCCGTCGATCGGGCCGAATAGTGGACACTCAGCGCACCTCGAGCTCACACGCTTCAGCGGCGTCAGCGGGGCCGAAGCCAACTGAGCTCGGTGTCCACTATTCGTATCGAGAAGCGGGATCCCGTCGATCGGACCGAATAGTGGACACTCAGCGCACCACAACACTCAGCGCATCAGGAAGCTCGGCTAACCGCGCAGGCGAGCCGCCGCAGCCTCGATGCGTTCGTCCGTCGCAGTCAGTGCGATGCGGACGTGTTTGCCACCGTTCGGTCCGTAGAACTCTCCCGGTGCGGCGAGGATCCCGCGTTCGGCGAGCCAGTCGACGGTGTCGCGGCACGGCTCGTCGCGGGTGGCCCACAGGTAGAGCCCGGCCTCCGAGTGGTCGACGCGGAATCCGGCTGCCTCGACGGCAGACTTCAAAGTCGTTCGACGGGCGCGGTATCGCTCTCGCTGGATGTTCTCGTGCTCGTCGTCGGCCAGAGCGGCGGTCATGGCGGCCTGAATGGGCAGCGGCACCATCATCCCTGCGTGCTTGCGAACCTCGAGCAACTCGGCGATCAGGGCCGCGTCGCCGGTGACGAAACCGGCGCGGTAGCTGGCCAGATTCGAGGTCTTCGAGAGTGAGTGCACTGCAAGGAGGTTGGTGTGATCGCCGTCGCAGACGCGCGGGTCGAGCACCGAGACTGCGTCGGCTGCCCAGGTCAGACCCAGGTAGCACTCGTCGGAGACGACGATGGCGTCGCGCTCGCGGGCCCACTCGACGACCTTGCGCAGGTGCTCGACTCCGAGCACCTTCCCCGTCGGGTTCGACGGCGAGTTGACGAAGATCAGCGAGGCACGTTCGGGGCCGAGACGATTCAGTCCGTCTGCACGAAGAATTCGTGCGCCGGCGAGCAGCGCACCCACTTCGTATGTGGGATATGCCAGTTCGGGGATGACGACCAGATCATCGGCACCCAGACCCAGCAGACTCGGCAACCAGGCGATCATTTCTTTGGTGCCGATGGCAGGAAGCACCGCGTCGGTCGAGATACCGGTGATCGAGTAGCGACGTTCGAGCGACGCCACCGCGGCCTCCCGAAGCGCCACGGTACCGACGGTCGTCGGGTACCCGGGCTCGTCGGCCACCGAGTTCAACGCGACCCGAATCACCTCGGCGACCGGGTCGACGGGCGTGCCGACGGACAGATTCACGATGCCGTCCGGGTGCGCCGACGCCTTCTCCTTGGCAGCGGTCAGCGAGTCCCACGGAAAGTCGGGCAGCGTCGCTGCCACCGCTCTACGTGCCAAGGCGTCAGTTCTCGCCCATGGGAGGCAGAGCCTTGATGAACGGCGGGTCGTAGTCGGTCTTGCCGAGTTTCGCTGCGCCACCCGGAGATCCGAGATCGTCGAAGAAATCGACGTTGGCGCTGACGTATGCACTCCACTGCTCGGGCACGTCGTCTTCGTAGAAGATGGCCTCGACGGGGCACACGGGTTCGCAGGCTCCGCAGTCGACGCATTCGTCGGGGTGGATGTACAGCATTCGGTTACCCTCGTAGATGCAATCCACCGGGCACTCTTCGATGCACGCTTTGTCCAGTACATCTACGCACGGTTCTGCAATCGAGTAGGTCACTGCTGCTCTCCCCTCCTTGTATAGATCGTGGGCGCTCTCGCGCCCTCAGCATCCTAGTATCGCGGTCCGAACCTGGGACAATCCGACCAGGGTGACCTCACCTGCTCCGGCCTGCTATCGCCGGAGCTGCTTCGCGGGCTGGGCCACCGAAGCCGACGCCGTCTTGTGGGCGGCGAGCCACTTGCGTCCCTGCTTGGCAGCGCGCGACAGTGCGCCCCGCTCACCGAGATATCCGGCGACGCCACCGACGAGCGGGATGGCTCCGAGTACCCGGTAGAACCCGCGTGGATGCGGGCGCTTCTCCAGCTCGCCTGCCACGTCGCGCAGCACGTTGGCGATCTGCCACATTCCGCGCAGCAGTGCGAACGGGCCGGATTTCGGCGATTCTTCCTTCTTCGCAGGAGCACTGTCGGCCAAGGACGTCAGGTCACGCTTGCACAGCACCGACCCGAGCAGCGCCACGTGCGTCTCGCGGTCGGTCACTCCGGATTCGCGCGCCACGGCGACGAGCACCATCGCCTGGTTGGCGAACCCGAGCAGATCCTGGATCGGCAGACGGTTGACCAGGATGCCGAAGACGCCGGGGAAGGCGACGGCGACAGTGTTGAGAGCTCCGATGCGATTGACCCACCACTGCGAACGAGCATCACTGTCGAGCTTCTCCCAGCCGGCGGTGCCCGGGAAGTCGGTGGTGTCGAACGCCTTGGCCAGGAAGTCGATGACGTTGTCGAGGGTCGAATCGTCCGCGGAGGACTCGCGGAACGTCCGTCCCTTCAGTCCGATCGGGTCACGTGTGGCCAGGATGTCGAGCACGGGATGAATGATGGCGACGGCACTGCTCAGTACCGCGGCGACTCGACGGTCGTCCATGTCGGGCAAACTCCGTTTCGGGTAAAGACCTGTAGGTCAGATCAGGCCGGCGACCGACACCGCCGGTGCCGGGCCGTACGTGGTGGTGCGCTGACGAACCGGTCGTCCGATGCCGTCGGCGATCTCGTGCAGTTCCGCGACGGTCTTCTCCGAACCGTTCTGCGAACCCGCCATGCGCGAGATCGTCTCTTCCATCAGGGTCCCGCCCAGATCGTTCGCGCCTCCGTTCAGCATCGCCTGGGTACCCGTGATTCCCAATTTCACCCATGACGTCTGAATGTTGTCGATACGGCCGTGCAGCATGATCCTGGCCAGGGCATGCACCGCGCGGTTGTCCCGATTGGTCGGGCCGGGACGCGAGGCACCCGCCAGATACAGCGGCGACGACTGGTGCACGAACGGCAGCGGCACGAACTCGGTGAATCCACCGGTCTTGTCCTGGATCTTCTTGAGTACGTTCAGATGCCCGACCCAGTGCGACGGATTGTCGACGTGGCCGTACATCATCGTCGAGCTCGATCGCAGGCCCACCTCGTGCGCGGTGGTGATCACTTCGATCCATTCGGCTGCGGGGAGCTTGCCCTTGGTGAGCACCCACCGCACCTCGTCGTCGAGGATCTCCGCGGCGGTACCCGGAATCGAGTCCAGGCCGGCTGCCCGCAGCTCGGTGAGCCACTCGCGGATCGACTGGCCGCCGCGAGAGGCCCCGTTGACGATCTCCATCGGCGAGAACGCGTGCACGTGCATCGACGGCACTTTCGCCTTGACCGCACGGACCAGATCGGCGTATCCCGTCACCGGCAGTTCGGGGTCGATGCCGCCCTGCATGCACACCTCGGTGGCCCCGACGACGTGCGCTTCCCACGCACGGTCGGCGACTTCGGCGGTGGACAGCGTGAACGCGTCGGCGTCGCCCTTGCGCTGCGCGAACGCGCAGAAGCGGCATCCGGTGTAGCAGATGTTGGTGAAGTTGATGTTCCGGTTCACCACGTAGGTGACGGTGTCCCCGTTGACCTGCTTACGCAGATCGTCGGCGAGCGCGGCAACGGCGTCCATGCCGGGGCCCTCGGCCGTCGCCAGTGCGAGGTACTGCTCGTCCGACAGACCGGCCGGGTCCTTCTCCGCTGCTGTCAATGCCGACACCAGGTCGCGGTCGACTCGTTCGAGACCGGCCAGATCGCGCACCTGCTCACGAATGGAATCCCAGTCGCCGAACGCATTCGCCAGATCCGAGCGCGTCTCGGTGTTGCGGCCCTGGGTGTCGATCTCGGTGTTCAGATCCACGCGTCCCGAGGACTCCCATTCCTCGTCCGGCTCCTGCCACGGCAGACCGGTCGGGTTGACGCCCTCGCGTGCCATCCCGGTCTCCGGGTCGGCCACTGCCCGCACGTGTGCCGAGATTCGCGGGTCGATCCACGGTGCACCGGCCAACACGTACTGCGGCTGCGCGGCAGTACGTTCCACGAGCGTGTAACCGGCGGCCGCCGACAACTCGGCGAGAGTGTCGAGGTTCGGCCAGGGCCGCTCGGGATTGACGTGGTCGGGAGTCAGCGGCGAGACACCGCCCCAATCGTCGACGCCTGCGCCGAGCAACGCTGCGGTCTCCTCCGCTGCGACGAGGTTCGGCGGGGCTTGAATTCGCATCGACGGACCGACCACCATGCGCGTCACCGCGATGGTCGCCAGGAATTCTTCGAGACCGGCATCGGGCACCGACCGCATCGCGGTATCGGACTTGGCCAGGAAGTTCTGCACGATGATCTCTTGCACATGACCGAAAGACTTGTGCACCTTACGAATTGCCATGATGGACTCGGCCCTGTCCTGCAACGTCTCACCGATGCCGACGAGGATGCCCGTCGTGAAGGGAATGTTGAGCCGGCCCGCGTCGGTCAGCGTGCGCAGCCGAACCTCGGGATCCTTGTCGGGACTGCCGTAATGGGCCTGCCCCTTCTCCTCGAACAGCCGACGCGACGTCGTCTCGAGCATCATGCCCATCGAGGGGGCCACCGGCTTGAGGCGCGAGAGTTCCTGCCACGACATCACTCCGGGATTGAGGTGCGGCAGCAGGCCGGTCTCTTCGAGTACCCGGATCGACATGGCGCGCACGTAGTCCAGAGTCGAGTCGTAGCCGCGTGAATCGAGCCACGCCTTGGCCTCGGGCCACCGCTCCTCCGGCCTGTCGCCGAGCGTGAACAGCGCCTCCTTGCAGCCCAACTCGGCCCCCTTGCGGGCGACGTCGATGATCTCGTCGGGATCCATGAACATCCCGTGCCCGGCCGCATTGAGCTTGCCCGGCACCGTGACGAACGTGCAGTAGTGGCACTTGTCGCGGCACAACCGCGTGATGGGCACGAACACCTTGCGTGAATACGACACGGTCTTGGGACGGCCCGCCGACTCCAACCCGGCATCGCGAACCCGGGACGCCGACGCCATCAGATCCACGAGGTCGTCACCGCGAGCGTGCAGCAAGACGGTTGCCTCGTCGACGTTCAGCGACACCCCGTCGCGGGCGCGACGCAGGACGCGGCGCATGGCGGAGGCGGCTGGAGCGGTATCAGGCTGCGAAGTCACCAGTCGATCATGCGCCTTCTTGGTACGCACGTGCCACCCGCGGGTGGGCCTGCGGCCCTTGTGCGCGTTTTGCGTACCTGGAAGGGCGCACAACGCGCACGACGGGGCAGCGCTAGGTTTGTACCGTGACAACGATGACAGACCCACAGTGGCAGCCTTCTCCCCGTGCGCGTCTGCTCTGGACCCTGAGCGCCGGACTGCTGTGGCTACCGGTCTTCATCGCTCAGATCGTCTGGTTTTTCGTCGACTCGAACCGGACGTCGTGGCTGCACGTCACCGTCCTCGTCGTATCGGTCGTGCTGACCGCACTGCACCTCGCGATCGTGCCGCAGTGGCGCTACCGGGTGCACCGCTGGGAGATCAGCGATACCGCCGTGTACACCCGCACCGGTTGGCTCAGCCAAGAACGACGCATCGCCCCCATCTCGCGGGTGCAAACCGTCGACACCGAGCGCGGACCACTCGATCGTCTGCTCGGGTTGGCGACGGTCACCGTGACGACGGCATCGTCGGCGGGCGCGGTGAAGATCACCGCACTCGATCAGGCCGTTGCGGACGAGACCGTCACGCGACTGACCGATATCGCCGGCCGCACCGTCGGAGATGCCACATGACCGATCAGGCGGAGTTGCTGGCAGTCGAAGAGGAGCAGCCGTGGTTGCGCCTGGACAAGCGAATGTTGTTGGTGCATCCGGTGAACGAGGGCATCAAGATCCTGCCGGTACTGCTGATCTCGTTCTTCGTCGGCAGTCAGAGCGGTAATCACTACTGGAGTCTGGGCATCCTCGCGGTCGTCGTCGTGTTCGCGATTGCGCGCTGGTTCACCACCAGCTACCGGATCGGGCCGGTGCACGTACAACTGCGCACCGGGGTGTTGCAGAAGAAAGTACTGTCCATCCCGCGCAACAGGATTCGGTCGGTCGACGTGGAAGCGAACGTACTGCACCGAGTGCTCGGCCTGTCCATTCTTCGCATCGGGACCGGCCAGCAGGCGGGCAAAGGCGAGGCTTTCGAGCTCAACGCCCTCGACACGTCACTGGTGCCGGAGCTTCGCGGCGAACTGCTGCAGCGGGTGTCGGGCCGAACAACGCCGAGCGACGGAATGCCCGTTGCCGCAAACGACCCCGGCGTCGAGATTGCGCACTGGCAGTTCTCGTGGGTGCGGTTCGCGCCGTTCTCCATCACCGGCATCGTCACCATCGCCGCGGCAGTGGGCGTGCTGTTCCAATACGGCATCGGACAGACGTTGGCAGAGACGTCGGTGGTCTCGAACAGCGTCGAATCGGCGCAACGGTTCGGCATCGCACTGTTCGTCGTCTTCGCACTGATCGTGCTCCTCGTGGTGTCCAGCATCTTCGCCTGCGTTCGATACCTGATCACCTACGGCAACCTGACCGTCACCGACCAGGGTCGCACGTTGCACGTCAGCCACGGGCTGCTCCGCACCCGTCAGTCGACCCTCGACCGCAAGAGACTGCGCGGCACTTCTCTGTCGCTGCCTCTACTACTGAGGTCGGTCGGCGGGGCCCGACTCGACGCCATCATGACCGGAGTGAGCGCCGAGAAGAAGGAATCGTCGCTACTGCTTCCCCAGGCTCCGCGGGCCGAGGCGCTGCGCATGATGACCACGGTGCTCGGCGATGCAGGCATGCACGGCAATGCCGACCGCCCGCTTCTGCAGCACGGACCTGCCGCGCGGCGACGCCGCTACACCCGGGCGGTTCTACCGCTGCTCGTCGTCGCGGCCGGACTGGGAATTGCGCAGTCTCTCGGCGCACCGATCCCGATCCTCGCGTGGATCGCCGTGGCCGTGCTGTTCGTGGCCGCCGTCGGACTCGCTCACGACCGCTACCGCGGCCTCGGGCACGCCGTCCTGCCCGGCTGGCTGATCACCCAGCACGGATCGCTCGACCGCACCCGGCACAGCCTCGAAGCCGGCGGCATCATCGGTTGGACGGTGCGGCAGACGTTCTTCCAACGTCGCGCCGGCGTGGCCACCGTCGTGGCAGCGACACCGGCGGGCGTCGGACGCTACGAGGTGGTCGACATACCCATCGAGAACGCGTGGGCCATGATCGACGCCGTCACACCGGGTGCCGGCGACATCTGGCTTCGACGCAGCACGTGAAGACGCAGCCGGTAAAGAAGGAGCCGATGAAGAAGGAGCGCCCGCAGACCATTGCGCAGCTCGACCTGGCGGTGTCCCAGTGTCGCGCCTGTCCACGGCTGGTGCAGTGGCGCGAACAGGTCGCTGCCGAGAAGCGCGCCGCGTTTGCCAACGAAACGTATTGGGGGCGAGCCGTTCCCAGTTTCGGCCCGGCCGATGCGTCGATGTTGATCGTCGGACTCGCCCCGGCCGCCCACGGCGGCAATCGCACCGGACGGATGTTCACCGGGGACCGCAGCGGAGACGTGCTGTACCGAGCCATGCATGCCGTCGGGCTCGCCAGCCAACCGACCGCGACGCACATCGGCGACGGGCTGACTCTCAACGGAGTTCGTATTGCAGCCCCCGTGCACTGCGCTCCGCCGCAGAACAAGCCGACTCCCGCCGAGCGCGATCGGTGTCGCCCCTGGCTCGACGACGAATTGCGCTTGCTGCGTCCGCGACTGAAGTCGATTCTCGTGCTCGGGGCGTTCGGTTGGCAATCGCTGCTGCCGATTCTCGCCGCGAACGGGTGGGAAATACCCAGGCCTGCAACGAAATTCGGGCACGGCGTGCAGCTCGATCTGGGCTCGATCACCGTGTTCGCCAGCTACCACGTCAGTCAGCGAAACACGTTCACCGGACTGCTGACTCCGACGATGATCGAGGACGTGCTCCGGAATGCGGGTCGGCACGCACGCTTGCTGTGATGGCTTTCATTCTGAACATGAACAGCAGCACACCGGCCGGCCCGGCACCGGCCACGATGAGCAGCATCGTGCGCCAGTCGGCCAGCAGCAGAACATCGTTGCCGGGGCCGCCGAACATGCACAGCACTACTGCGACGAACCATCCGATCAGCGGCGACGCCACCCAGATCGGCCGTTCGGCGACCTTACGCGCGGCCAGAACCAGAGCGACGTTCGCGATGCCCCCGAGCAACGCGCTGATGGGAAACTGCACCGACCCCACATAGGTCGGGAGAAAGAAGACCGACAGGATTCCGGACAGGAAGCCGTCGAACACCAGTACTGCGACCGTCGCCCACGACACCAGGGCGACAGTATTGGATGCGGCCTTCGAGATCATGCGCCCAATACTGCCTTGGCCCGGGTCGTTTCAGTGCACCGCATTCGAAGACCGGGCATCGCATTCGAAAAACCGGGCACCGGCACTCAAGAAACCGGCGGATAGCCCAGCGAGGTGAGCAAGTTGCTCGCACCCATGGCGATCTGACCCAGAACGTACTGGTACAGATCTGCCTGTGCGCCGAACTGCGGCTTGAGAGAATCGACGAACGCGACGATTGCGTCCTGCACTACCCAGTTGTACATGTGTGTTCCGCCCCTGTTGTCATGAGATCAGTGATTCGGAACACAGCCTAGTACGCCCGCGAACAAGTCGTTCTCCCTGCCCGCCCCGTCGGAGCCGAGCACGCCCCGCACGAGTACGTACTGCTCGTCGAGCAGGATCGGCTGAACGATGTCGTTGGAGAGTGCGTACTCGGCACCCGAGGGCGCAACCGTCACCTGAGTTGCGTGCGCACGCAACGCGTCGGTCTTCGCGTCGAGCACACCGCGGACATCGATGCTGGTGGTGATCATGTCCTCGGCCACACTCGGCAACTCACCGTCGAGGGGCATGCGCCACCCCTCGGGGATATCGGCGATCGCCCGTAGTCCCGCGTCCAGTTGATCGCGGCCGGTGACGGTCCAGTAGAACTTCGCTACCTCCCACGGAACTCCGGCCGTGGGATGGGCGTCCGTTCCGCAGACCTCGACCGCCTCGGTCACCAGGGAGTGGACCTGCTGATGATCGGGGTGGCCGTAGCCGCCCTCGGGGTCGTAACCGACGACGACCTGAGGCCGGAGTTCGCGGATCACCGACACGAGCGCCCCGAGCGCCTCCTGCCGGTCGGCGTTGACGAATGCGCGCGGTTTGAGAGCAGCCGGGGTTCCGGCCATTCCAGAATCTCGCCAGCGGCCGGCACCACCGAGAAAGCGGGGCGGGTTACAGCCCAACGCCGCGAGCGCGCGATGCAGTTCCAGAATCCGGTAACCACCGAGTTGGTCGGCTCGGTCGACCACGAGATCGGCCCACGTATCGCCGATCACCTCACCCTCTTCACCGAGCGAGCACGTGAGCACGGTGACGTCCACGCCCGCGCGCACGTAATGGGCGATGGTCCCGCCGGTGGTGATGCTCTCGTCGTCCGGGTGCGCATGGACCAGCAGCAACCTCTGCGGCTGCGTCATTGCTTGTTCTGTCACAACCTGCTCTGTCACAACCTGTTCCGTCATGCCTCGTCGCTCGCTACTCGCTGTGTCATCGTTTGTCTCGGTCTCTGGGTCGGGCAGCCGTTCATCGCTCGCCGAGCATTCGCGCCACATCCGGTAACGACTGCGCTGTCACATCGGCAGGCACGAAATGGTCGGGATAAGGACGGTTCTCGCGATCGAGCCACGCCGTCGACAGGCCTGCCCGGTGCGCACCGTCGATATCCCAGGGGTGCACGGCCACCAGCATCGCGTCGCCGGGTTCGACACCGCACTGCTCCAACCCGTAGCGGTAGGCATCGGCGTGCGGCTTCCACCGTCCGGCGTCCTCGACCGAGAGCAACAACTCGAAAGCACTCCGCACGCCGGCTCGTTCGAGCAGAGACTGCGCGAGCGACGCGGACCCGTTACTGAGGGTGATCATCCGAATACCTTGCGCTGCAAGCGCATTCACTCCGGCTACCACATCGGGATGGACCTCGAGCTCGGCGAAACCGGCCATGATGTGGTCCACTGCATCGTCCAACCGGCGATCGATCGCGGCATCGGACAGCAACGCCTCGAGCACACCGGAACCGACCTCGGCGAACGGCCGAGCGGTACCTGCGACCGCGAGCGCGAACCCGTCCCGCAGCACTCCTGCGAACCACGTCGGGAACAGGTGCTCGGGCGCTCCGACGTCGGCGAATCGCGCCGCCATGGGAGCCATGTCGGACAGGGTCTCGTTCACGTCGAAGATGATCACCCGAGGCAAGCGCACGGTGTTCACCGGACCGTCCGGATCCACTTCGCGGCATCGGCGAAGATGCCGACCTCCACCGGCCCGGTCAACGAGACGCCGGTGATACCAGGCACCGCAGCCACCACGGACTGGTCCTGCATGATCGGCAGCGTCGACGCCAGAGACCACAGCTTGGGCTCGATCTCCTCGGCAACGATCGTCGCATCGGCGCCGGTTATCAGGGCGCGGTCGATCGTCGGCTGTAATTCCGGAACACACAGACCGGACAGATTGCGCGGGGCGTCCACGCTGCCGCTGCTCCCCGGAGCCGGCTCGGCAACACAGCCGAAGCGCGAGGCCAGGGCCGTTGCCGGGTCCACGCCCGCACTGGTCCACCCGACCACGGCGTCGACGCCGCCGTCGGTCAGCGCCGTCGAGTACAACTCGTCCGCGGGCAGCGGAGTGACGGTCGCGTCGATACCCGCACTGACGAGCTCGTCCGCGGCGGTCCCGGCCACGGCCAGTGCGATGTCGTCGTTCTCGACGGCACCGATGACGAATCGCAGCGCGGTACCGCCGGCGTCTGCGAGTCGGGGTACTCCGGGAGCCGGCGCGCTCGTGGTCGGCGCGCTGGTGGTCGGCGGCGCAGCAGAGGTCGTGGATGCGCCCGCGCTCGGCGTCGAGGTCACGATCGCGTCGGGTGTCGGAACGAAGCCGGCGCGGCGAAGCAGGTCGAGGGCCGCGGTTCTGCCGATCGGGGCGGGTGCGGTCGCGGTGTACCCGGGGTCCGACGGCGACGACAACTGGGCCGCTGCTCGGCGATCCGTCGCCCCTCCGCCGGCCCCGACCGTGGCCAGCAGGTTCGGGTCCAGCAGACCCATGATCCCCTGCCGCACAAGCGACTCCGACATGTTCGGTGCCCGGCCGTTCACGGTCATCGACAACACTCGCGATTGGTGAATCGTGTCGGTGCGGACCCCGGGAATTGCCGAGAGTTGAGCGCGCGTCGCAGACCCACCCCGAACCTGTGCGATCTGCGCATCACTCGACCGCAACGAATCGGCCAACTGTGCGGGGGTGCCTCCGCGCCGAATCAGGATCTGGTCGGGCGAGGCGGGTTGGTCCCAGAAGCGATCGTTGCGTTCCAGCAGAATCTCGTCCCGGCCCTGGTCGACGGTCTTGATGTTGAACCGCGAACCGGAGACCGGCACGTTGTCGGTGAGGCCACCCTCGAAGCCGCCGGGCGAATCCTTGAGCAAGTGGGAGGGCACGAGGTCGGCGAACAATCGCTGCCACGCCGGATACGGCGACTCGAGGGTGACGTCGACGGTCTTGCCGCCGCCCGAAGAGGCAACATCGCTGATCAGTGCGTAGCCGGCCGGATCGACGACGCCCGGCTGCGTGATCATCTGCTGCCAGAGGTACCGGAAGTCCTCGGCCGCGATCGGTGCGCTGTCGGACCACTGGGCCTCGTTGCGTAGCTGGTACCGGATGGTGAACGGAGACTGAGACGTCACTTCGGCGGAGATCAACAGCGACAGGTCCGGCTCCCACATGGTCACGCCGGTGTCGGGGTTCAGGGTGGGACGGAACGGGCTGGGCAGCACGAGCGAACTGACCGCAGCGGTGGCGGGCGACTGGTCGGCCAGCAGGTGTGGGTTGAACCCGATGCCCACGTCGTCGATCGCCACGACAACGGGGTCGCCGGTCTTCGACGGCACGGTCGTCGTGGTGACCGGAGTTTCGACGCTCTCGATCGGTGGCGGTGGATCCGCGGTGCATGCGGTGAGTACCAGGGCAGTGGCGGAGGCCAGAACCACCGGCATCAGTACGTTACGCAACGAGGATCTCCTTCGTGATCGGCTACAGGTACGGCAGAAGCGACGTCCCACGATGGTGACACGTCGCTTCTGCCGTACAGGATCTGTCTTACAGAGCAGCCTTGTCGCGCGTCTTGCTGCGCGAACGCTCACGGGCGCGCTCGTTGGAATCGAGGTGCACCTTGCGGACGCGGACGACCTCGGGGGTCACCTCGACGCACTCGTCGCCTGCACAGAACTCCATGGCCATTTCCAGGTCCAGCTTCTTCGGCTTGGCCAGGGTCTCCATGACGTCGGCGGAGGACTGACGCATGTTGGTCAGCTTCTTCTCGCGAGTGACGTTGATGTCGAGGTCTTCCTGACGCGGGTTGATGCCCACGACCATGCCCTCGTACGTGTCTGCGCCCGGCTCGACGAAGAACGTGCCGCGGTCGGCCAGCTGGATCATCGCGAACGGGGTCACGGTGCCGTGACGGTCCGAGACGAGCGAGCCGGTGTGGCGGGCGCGGATCTCGCCGGCCCACGGCGCGTAACCGTGGAAGACAGCGTTGGCGATGCCGGTGCCGCGAGTGTCCGTGAGGAACTCGGTGCGGAAACCGATCAGGCCACGCGAGGGAACGATGAATTCCATGCGAACCCAGCCTGCGCCGTGGTTCGTCATCTGGACCATCTTGCCCTTGCGTGCGGCGAGCAGCTGCGTCACTGCACCGAGGTATTCCTCCGGTGTGTCGACCATCAGCTCCTCGAAGGGCTCGTGCAGTTTGCCGTCGACCTGCTGGGTGACCACCTGGGGCTTGCCGACGGTGAGCTCGAAGCCTTCACGACGCATCTGCTCGACGAGGATGGCGAGCGCGAGCTCTCCACGACCCTGGACCTCCCAGGCATCGGGGCGACCGATGTCGAGGACCTTGAGCGAGACGTTACCGATGAGCTCCTGGTCGAGGCGGCTCTTGACCATGCGCGAGGTGAGCTTGTGGCCGCTGACGCGTCCGACGAGCGGGCTCGTGTTGGTGCCGATGGTGACCGAGATGGCCGGCTGGTCGACGGTGATGCGAGGCAGAGCGACCGGGTTCTCCAGATCGGCGAGGGTGTCGCCGATCATGATGTCCGGGAAGCCCGCGACGGCGACGATGTCTCCTGCGACACCCTTCTCGCCGGGAACGCGCTCGACGCCGATGGTGTTGAGCAGCTCGGTGATCTTGGCCTTCTGGACGACGGGCTCGCCGTCGACCTCACGCATCCAGCTGACGGTCTGGCCCTTGGAGAGCTGGCCGTTGTGGATACGAACCAGGGCGAGGCGGCCGAGGAAGGCCGACGCGTCGAGGTTGGTGACGTGTGCCTGCAGCGGCGCGTCGACGTTGCCCTTGGGCGCGGGGACGTAGCTGAGCAGAACCTCGAACAGCTCGTCGAGGTTCTCGGCGTCGGGAGCGTGTCCGTTCTGGGGCTGGACCTTCGAGGCCTTGCCCTCACGGCCGGAGGCGTAGAGAACGGGGAGGTCGAGGGCGAGCTCGGCTGCCTCGGACGCTTCGTCGTCGAGATCGGACGCGAGGTCGAGCAGCAGATCGTGGCTCTCCGAGACGACCTCTTCGATACGCGCGTCGGGACGGTCGGTCTTGTTGACGACCAGGATCACCGGCAACGACGCGGCGAGCGCCTTGCGCAGCACGAAACGGGTCTGCGGCAGCGGGCCCTCGGAAGCGTCGACAAGGAGCACGACGCCGTCGACCATGGACAGGCCGCGCTCGACCTCTCCGCCGAAGTCGGCGTGGCCGGGGGTGTCGATCACGTTGATGACGGTGATGGTGCCGTCGGCATTGCGCTTGTGAACGGCCGTGTTCTTGGCCAGGATCGTGATGCCTTTTTCTTTTTCGAGGTCACCCGAGTCCATGACGCGGTCGATCGCTTCGGCACGTTCCTCGAACGCGCCGGACTGCCGAAGCATGGCGTCGACCAGGGTGGTCTTGCCATGGTCGACGTGTGCAACGATGGCGACGTTGCGAAAAGTAGTGGTGCTGTCGATGTTGTCTGCACTGCTTGGGGCGCTCACGCGAAAAATTCTCCTGGAGTCGAATGCGGGCTCTTGTTCGCTAGCGGGCTTATGTCGCTAGAGAAGCGCGCTGCACCGCGAGGTTCTCGCGACTGATCGAGTTTACCCGTAGTCCGGCAGTGCCCCGCGCCACCCTCAGGTCTGTGACCTGCGCCACCCATTAGTCTTGGTGCCCATGGGCAAGATAAAGGCCGCAGATGTCTCGGGGATGAAGCCCAAGAAAAAATGCTGCCGCAAGAAAGTTCGTTGCATCAAATGCCCCGTCGTGATCATGCGAATGAAGAAGTTGGAATCCGCGGGCGCGACCAAGAAAGACCTCAAGAAAGGTCTGAAGACCGCTCGGGCGAAGTGAGCAGAATTTCCTGTAGGTCCGGCAGCCAGAGTCGGTCCGCATCGACCAGATCCACCGTCGGCAGCGTCGCGGCATCGACCCACCGTAGAGCCGAATGCTCCAGCGGCGCAGGGGTTCCCGAGACAATTGAGGCTCGGTAGGCCCGCAACACCATGCCACCGGAAAGCTCGACGTCTCCGCTGAGCGCGGCACCGATCGAACACTCGACCCTCAGTTCCTCGCGCAGTTCGCGCGCCAGGGCGACGTCCTCGGACTCCCCCGGCTCGACCTTGCCGCCGGGCAGCTCCCACCGACCGGCCAACTCCGGCGGACGAGTTCGTTGCGCGAGCAGCAGACGACCGTCGTCGATCAACGCGGCCGCGACAACCACAGCGGTAGGGGTACCGGACATGCCACCATCTTTCTATGACCGAATTGCTGACCGACCGCGATATCGAGGGCGCACAGCTCACCCACTGGACTGTGACGGAGAAATCTCTGACCCGCACCGTCGAGCTGACGTCGTTTCCCGCCGCGATCGAGGTGGTGAACCGCGTGGCCGACGCCGCGGAGGAGGCGGACCATCACCCCGACATCGACATCAGGTGGCGGACGCTCACGTTCACCCTGTCCACGCACAGCGCCGGCGGTCTCACGCAGAAGGACGTGGATCTGGCGCGTCGGATCGATGCACTGACCGCGAATTGATGCGTCCCGCATAGACGACCCAGCCGAGGAACAGGGCCGATCCGATCACGTCGACGGCTCCGGCCCAGGCCTCGAGCCCGGGACGGGGAATGGTCCAGATCGATTCCTGGAAGAAGCTCAGCAACCAGGGCACCCCCACCGTGACCGTCACCAGCCAGTAGCCGGCAACGATCTTGGCTCCGGCGATATCGCGCAACGGCCCGTGCAGCAGCCAGATCACCATCGGAATCACCCAGATCCAGTGGTGCGACCACGAGATAGGCGACACCAACAGGCCCAGGAGTTGGACGATGACCAGGGTTCCCAGGTGGTCGCGGCGATCGAGTGCTCGCCATGCCAGCACAGCGAGGACCACGGCGATCACTGCGGCGGCGATCCACAGCGGTCCCTGGCCGACGTCCTCGCCCACGATCCGGCTCAGAGCTCCACGCAGAGACTGATTCCAGACCGAGCCGACGGGTCCGATGCGGTCGGCATCGCCGAGCAACGTGGTGAAGTACGTGGCCGCCTGACGCCCCAGCACCGCGTAGCTGACCGCGACACTGAGTGCGAATGCCACCGCCGAGAATGCTGCAGCTTTCCACCGCCGAGTGGCGAGGAAGTACAGGCCCGTGATGGCCGGGGTCAGCTTGATGCCTGCGGCGAACCCCACGAGTCCGCCCGCCACCCACCAGCGCGAGCTGCGTACCGCGAGTAGCGCGAGCAGCACCAGGAACACATTGACCTGGCCGTAGTCGAGTGTGGTGCGTACGGGTTCGGACCACAGCCCCAGCGCGGTCCACAGCATGGCGATTCTCACCCAGCGGTTCTCGGCGGCCCGGTCGTCGCCGAGAACCATCGACACGGCGAGCCGGACCACTGCGAACAGCGCGATCATCGTCGCGGCCTGCCAGACGATGCCGACCACCGTGAACGGCAGATAGTGCAGCGGGAAGAACACCAGGGCGGCGAACGGTGGATACGTGAACGGCAGCGGGAAGTCCGGGGTCTGCACCGAGTACGTGTAGTCGTACAGGTTGTCGCCGAGCAGCGCAGCGGAGCCTTCGACGTAGACGTGCAGGTCGACGAGGTTCATACCGTTGGGGGTGACGAACGCCCACACGAATCGGCTGATCACCGAAACTGCCAGCAGAACGGGGGCCAGCCGAACAAGTCGGTTCACGGTGCGTGTGGTTCCGTTCGGTATCGATGCCGTTTATCGACAGCCGAGCTTATAGGGCGATCGATACCCACCCTAACCGTGCCGATCCCCTCGTAACATTTACATCACCTTTCACACTGGTCACTCGTGTAACACGCTATTGTTCGATTCTGCGGAGAATTCGCAGCGCGTGGCCCATAGAATCCTCGATAGAGTTCAGCCGGGGAGGACTGGACCTACTACGGCTGTACATCCGGGATCGCTCTACATAGAGTGACCCCTCGGGCACCGGCTGTCGCCGTGGACCTGCGTCATGATCAGAATGGGGAATATCACCGTGCTTCGTACTCGCGGAACGCGTCGCGTCGTCACAGCTCTGGCTGTGGCCGCAGCCGCCGCACTCGTTGTGCCGACCAGCGCATCCGCTCAGCCTCTGGTGCCCATGGCTCCGGCAGATCTGCCGGCTGCTCCGGCCGATCCCGCAGCGCTGATCGCCCAGTTCCTGCCCGCTCCCGGTGAACCCCTGCCCAACCTCTCCGACATCGAGGCACTCGCGTCCTTCGCGCCTGCCATCGTCGGTGCAGCTGCAGGACCGGCCGATGTGGGTGCCGCTCCCGCAGCAGATCTCCTCGGCCAGGCTCGCGCCCTTCTCGAATCCGCGCAGCTTCCGGACCAGGTCAAGTCGCTGCTGGAATCGGTCATCACCTTCCTGGACGGATCCGGCGGCGGCGGGCCCGAGCTGCCCTCCGACGGCCCCGTCATCGCACAGTTCCTGTACCCGACCCTGGGCAAGGGCTGCATCTCCGACACCGCAGATTCCGTCGGAACCGCCTTGGCCGTTCCCGGACCGGCCACGTTGCCGCCCCCCGGACCGGCTGCAGGCCAGGCCGGTTTCGTGTTCACCGCCCTCGGTACCGCGCCTCTCGCCGCGCAGCAGTCCGCTCCGCTCACCGTGACGTGGCTCAACATCGACAACCGCCGATCGGGAACCCAGGACCTGACCGGCGCAGCCAAGATCAACGCCGACGGCCCCGCGACGTTGTCGGCCATCGCTGACACCGGTCCCGGTCGCGTGCTGTCCGTGGTGTCCGGATCGATCACCACTCAGTCCAAGGAAGACGCCGCAGCGCCGCCGCGCAGCTGCAACTTCCTGCCGACGATCGGCACGGTCTACGTTCCGTAGCTCACGAGACCACAGCAATTCGCCCCCGGCTTCCTCGAAGCCGGGGGCGAATTGTTTTCGTGCTTATCGGCCGGGGAAAAGACCACCGAATTACACGGATGGTATTCAGATGATGTCGGCACCGGATTTCGACCACTGGCCGTAATCGGACTTCAAGACATTGTTGATATCCACTTTCACTCCACCCACCGTGTCCTTGTCGATACGAATCTGGTGAATGTGCGCTTCGGGATGTACGAACCCCTTCGGGGTCCCCCAATTGTGCTGCCAATACCACTGGCCCAGCCCTGCGACGGACGCCAATTCGATGGTCGGAGCATTTGCGTAGATACCGGTGTTCTCCGCTCCGATCACCGACTGCCAGCCCAGGATGTACGGCGCGATGAGGGTGGCGAACTCGACGGCTGTCGGGTTGTCGTCGATCGATGCGTAGATCGGCCGATCGGACGGGCCACCGGCCGCCAGATGGAGCTCGAGTCCACGTTTCGCATGCTTGACGCCCGCAACGTACCCGCCTCGCCAATCCGCGGTGGCACCCTTACCGAACTGGTAGTTGGAGACCACCTCCAAGCCGGCCTCGGTGAGGGACTGCGCCTCCGACGCGGTCATCGGCTTGCCGACCATCCAGGTCGCGTCGGGACGCCGATCCGAGACGTAGCGGACAGCTCCGAGATGGCCTGCGCTCTTGATGGCCGACGCCGACGGCACCCCACCCGCGTAGTCGACGAGCGTTCCCAGCCCCGCGTCGGCGTGAGCGGTGGCCGAACCCCACGCGGCCAGGCCGACGGCGGCTGCGGAGCCGGCCGCGGCGTACTTGAACAGTTCACGTCGCGAAACCTGCACAAAATCTCCCATGCCGTTCGATTGCCACGGCGCGCCTACGTAACGAAACGCGCCGTCACTGCTATTTTCTGATGTTTTGTCGTATCCCATCACAAACACATGTGCACCGCCAGCCCCACTGCTCACACCCCACCCGCGTGGCTCGTCGTTCACACATGCAACTCGAGCACCGCACCCGCAGTCATGAATAGGGTGGGGAGGACGAAGCACGAACGACGCGTGAAGGAGTGGTTGGACATGGGCGTAACACTCGCCAAGGGCGGAAATGTCTCCCTGACGAAGGAAGCACCGAACTTGACCGCGGTCACCGTCGGACTGGGCTGGGACGTTCGCTCCACCACCGGCGGAGACTTCGACCTCGACGCGAGCGCGATCGGCCTCGGTACCGACAAGAAGGCGCTCAACGACAACTACTTCGTCTTCTACAACAACCTGCGCTCCCCTGACGGCGCGATCGAGCACACCGGAGACAACCGCACCGGCGAGGGCGAAGGAGACGACGAGAGCATCGACGTGGACCTTGCAGCGCTGACACCCGAGGTGGATTCCATTGCATTCCCGGTCTCGATTCACAACGCGGACGCGCTGGGACAGAACTTCGGTCAGGTCGTCAACGCCTTCATTCGCGTGGTCGACAAGTCCGACGGCCGCGAACTCGCGCGCTTCGATCTGAGCGAGGACGCGTCGACCGAGACTGCGATGGTCTTCGGCGAGTTGTACCGCCGCGGTGCCGAGTGGAAGTTTCGCGCAATCGGTCAGGGCTACGCGTCCGGCCTGGAGGGCATCGTGCGCGATTTCGGCATCGACGTCGGCTGACGCAGGGTGCGCGAGTCCGTCTCGATTGCACAACGGTCTACAGCTGAGCTTGTGACGCCAAGATGATGTGTGGTGATATCAGCGCACACGCAACATCAGCCACATAAGTCACAGGAGTCACACATGTCTCGTCGCCTCAGCCGTCTGGCGGGCGCGCTCGCGCTCTCCTGCGCGGCATTGCTCGCCGTTCCAGCCACTGCGGCAGCGGACCCGGCTCCCGCTGATCCGCTCGCCCGGGCGATCGCCGCATTACAGGGGCAGGACGGTGCTTCGCTCGCCGCAGCGAATGCCATCGCCGACTCGCGCACCCCGGTCGCCGAGAACACCTCCGCAGACCCCTTCGCGGCCCTCGACGCGGCCAACAAGGCTCTCACCGACTTCGGCATCACGCCGTTCTTCTACCCGACCGCTGCGATCAACTGCGCCGCCACACCGGGCGCGCCGCTCGGAATCGTGCCGGGCGTCGCCGGTGGTGCCGGCGGACCGTGGCCGCAACTGAAGGCATCCGCCATCCCCACAATCCCAGGTGTGCCGTCCTTGCAGATTCCCGATCTCAATGCCGTCGACAAGGGCGAGACGATGTTCGCATTCGTTCCGGCCGGCATCGTCAACGACTCGGCCGACAAGTCCGGCATGCAGGTGGCGTGGTTCAACGTCAACACCCTGCAGGGCGGCTTCGCCGACTTCGGCGGCCTGGTCACCACCATGGCCCAGTCGATCCTCGACAACTCCGGAATTCCGGCGGAGTTCAAGGACTTGGCCCGGCCCCTCGTGGTCAACGCACTCAATGCGTTGCCCGCTGCCGGTGCGCGCGCTGTCCCCGTGCAGACCGGATCGGGAACCGTTCTGGCCGCGGTGTTCGGCACCGTGAACCACAAGGCAGTCGACGGCTCGGACAAGAGTTGCTTCTTCTTCCCGACGGTCGGCCTGGTGAACGTCGCCTGACTCAGGTCCAATCGAACGATCGAAAAGCCGTGCAGCTCTGCGCTGCACGGCTTTTCGCTGCATCAGGAGCGATCGATGCGGCCGAGCCGACCCAGAACCGCCTGCATCTCGGTGCGCCGCGCGCGTGCGGCCCAGGGACGCAAGCGGTTCCGTCCGCGCATCTGCATGACCGCTCCGGTCACGAGATCTCCGTTGGGCGCGAACCGGACCCGCACCATCTCGTCGAGAGATCGCCCGAAAACGGAGCCGGGGAAACCTCGACGGAACCCGTACGGAAACAGCGGAGCATCGGGTTCGTTGTACTTCCCACCGACGAAAACCGGTCCTGCAGTGCGGAAGTCGCGACTCTGCGCAATGAAGCCGTGGAATGCGCGACCGGCCTCCCGCCCGTAGTACGAAATTCCGACGCGCCCCGATCCGGTGGCGGTGATCGCACCGAACCGCGCCCCTCGCACTCCAGGAGCGGACACCACGACGGGTCTCGACCAGCTGTTCGCGCCGTCGGAAGACCACGAAGCGTGCAGCAATCCGTCCCGGTCCGGCCACAGGGCGTACAGGGTGCCGTCGCAGTCGACAGCGACCGACTCCGGCAGTAGGTATCGGGAAGCGAGCAGCAGAAGGTGCAACGGGTTGTGATATTTGGCGAGCGCCGATCCGGGGACTATGCGGACATCCCAGGTCAAACCCTCGTCGCGGCTGACCGCGACCGCGAAACGACGGCCGTATCGGCCGCCGATGTAGACCGTGCCGTCCGGGCCGACGACACCGGTGCCGAATGCGACGTAGTCCGTACCGGGAAGTCCCGAAATGTTTTTCGGGTCGATGTCGAACCCGCCGGCTACCTCCCATTTGGTCCCGCCGTCGTACGAACGCCAGATCACCTGGCGAGTGGCGTTGATCAAAGGTCGCACGCGGAGGGCGAACGGCGTGGGAGCGGACAGGTACGTCACGCGAGCAGAAGACGGAGACGACGCGTCCGGTGCGGACACCCGAGGTCCGGCGAATACCTTGGCACCTGTCCTCGCCTTGGATGCCACCCTCCGGAAGCGCCACGTTCGACCTCGGTCGTCGCTGATTCCGAGGTCGAAGCCCGATCGAAACATGCGCGTCGGTGTCGAGTCGACGCGACCGGCGGTGAGAAACAGCCGGTCGTCGGCATCGTCGAAGTACATGTGCGCTCGGCGGCCGGTGTTCACCGTGCCGTCCGGCACCGATGCTCGCCAGGATTGTCCGAAATCGGAGGACTGCAGAACTCCGACGCCGTCGACGGTGTATGCCGGGGCGAGAAAGACGGTGTTGTCCGCGGCTGTTCCGAGGGTGCACGCGGACGACCCGTATTCGGTGTAGGAGATATCGGTGGCGTAGTCGGCCGATGCTGCCGCGTTGGTCGAAAAGCGAAGCCCTGCTCGATATCCCGACGCGACCCGCGGTGTCACGACACCCGCCCGCGGCGGCGCGGGCGTCGTGAAATCGGGACGCGGTGGTGCATTGGATCAGGCTAGCGTCGATTCACGCCGAAAACGCCGAGGCCGATGCAGAAGTCCTGGGCCGAACGTCGTGACAGCTCACAGAACGAAACCGGTCTGTTTCGAGACCGTCGACCGGCGATGCACGCCCTAAGCTTCTGGTGTGCCCTGTGCGATCGCCGAAACTCTGTTGTCGGGCTCTGCGCGTCTCCACCCGGTCGATGCGCAGGCGTACTGGATGGCGTCGAAGGTCCCCAGTGACCAGTTTCTGCTGTATTGCTTCGAGGGAGCGCGCGAACCACTGGAGTCCACGGTGCGACGGCTGCGCATTCGCAGCGCGGGTATCGAGGTGCTCGGTCTCCGAATTACAGAGGTTCCGTTCGGTCTCGAGCGTCCGCACTGGACTGCGATGGACCCCGGCACGGACACGATCAGCGTTCACCCCGAACCCCGGACGTGGCAGGAATGTCTCGACGCCGTCGCGTCGTCGTTCGAGCGTCAGGTCGACCCGCGACACACGGTCTGGCATCTGCACCTGTATCCGAACGTATCGGGTGCTCCTGCGTGTGACGGACCGAGTCTTGTTGCTGTTCTGCAACTGTCGCACGCAGCCGCGGACGGAACACTGGCCGCCCGAACTGCTCGCGAGCTGTTCGGTACACATTCCGTGCCCTCTCGGCCCGTTACACCGACTGCGCCACCCGCACCCCTGACCGCCGCCGTAGCCGCCCTGACTCTGCCTGTGCGAGTAGTGCGCATGGCTCGCGCCGGCATTCGGGCGCGACGCGACGCACTGCGATTGGAGGAAGATACCGCGTCGGGTTCGGTCCCTCCTCCTGCACGTTCTCGCGCGTTGACGACTCTCGACGTTGCGCCTACGGACCGGACGGATCTGCGAACGATCGTGCTGCCCAAGCCGGCTCTCCAGTTCGCCGACACCTCGATCACCGTCACTGCCCTGACCGCCATTTCCGTTGCACTCCAACGGTTCCTCGGCGATTCGGACGATGCTTCGGCCGATCTCGCCGCCGAGGTCACCGTCGCACGGACGGCTGCAGTGGGCGCACGCAACAACTTCGGCAACGTCGGCGTCGGCTTGTTTTCGGCCGAACCGGACCTGCGGACTCGCAGCCGACTCGTGGCCGCAGACCTGGCCGAGCGCAGAGCGCGAGCAGGTCACCCGGTGTCGTTGACAGCCCGCGCATCTCAGAACGAGACAGAACGCCATGTCCCGGCATTCCTGGCGGCGTGGGGAGTCGCACAGTTCGATCCGACTGCGGTGCCGCCGACCGTCACGGGCAACACGGTCGTATCCAGTGTCTCGCGCGGTGCAGCGGACCTCACGCTCGGCGGCGGGCACGTTCGATTCACGGCAGGGTTCCCTGCCCTCTCCCCTGCCATGAGCCTCACGCACGGCGTGCACGGTATCGGCGACACCGTCGCGATCAGCGTGACGTCCAACCGAGCGGCCGTACCGGATCCGGATCGCTACGAGATACTTCTGCGCGATGGCCTCTACGACGTACGTGCCGCACTGAGCTGAACGCGTCAATGCCAGACAGTTCTCAGCATTTGTCGGGCGTTCGGCTCAGGTTCGTCGGCCACACTCGGTAACCATGAACCAGGAGCAGGTAACCGTACTCGCGGTCGGCGGCACCGGCGAATCGCGTCCGGCCGACCATCGGACCCGCGTCACCGGTCTCCTGTCGTGTGTCGTCGGTGCACTCGACGATCGTTTCGTCGGCCGCTGGGTGGGCTACCCGGCGTCGTACGGGCCCGTTGCGTTCGGGGGACTGAGCTACCGGCACAGCACCGAACTCGGAGTTCGTCGCCTGCGTCGCGCGATCGAGAACACCACTGGCCCTCTCGCTCTGATCGGATATTCGCAGGGAGCCACGGTCGTTCGCGAAGTACTGGGCCTCGTTCACGACGGAATCGTCGACGGCAGCCGCATCGTCGCGGCCGGTCTGGTCTCGGATCCACAGCAGCCGGCCGGTGCGGTGCCCGGCTGCACCGGCCGCGGGGTTGCCGGAACCGGGCCGGCTCTGCCGGAGTCGATTCCCACCCACTGGATAGCTCTCGCGTCGGACATGATCTGCAACGCCAGCGACGACAGCCTCGTTCGCGACATCGCCGACCTGACGCGCTGGATGTCGTTCCGCACGCCCAAGACCTGGTTGCGCGAGCTCTGGCTACTCGTGCGCAGCAACAGCTTTCAGAACGCGACTCGTACTCGCCTACGACCGGCCCAGTGGGCGAAGGATGTTCGACGCCTCCGCACCGCGGCCACCGAGGTGTCCGGGTACCTGCCCACGTCGCTCGGCTGGAGACGATGGGTGTGGACCAACTCGGGTGGCGGTCGGCACATCGCCTACGCGTCGGAGCCGTACGCAGACGGCCTCACCGGATGCCAGGTTCTCGCCCGCTGGCTCGGTGAGCAAGAGGATGAGCGGCTCGGCCGAGCTGTACCGGCCGCGCAGGTCGCGCAACGCAGATCAGTCTCGCTTGCAGAGACAGAAGATGTGGCCGACCGGGTCTCGGTACACCCAAAACGACTCGTGCGCGTCGTCGATCAATGTCGCTCCGGCACCGACGACGAAGTCGCGGGCCCGTTCCATCTCGTCGACGACGAAATCGAGGTGAATCTTGATGCCGTCGTTCGGCCAGTCCACCGGGGTGAAGTCGGGGGCCTTCTGGAAGGCCAACCGCAGTTCGCCCGGACCGTGGACGACCACCCAATCTCCGTCGTCGCGCACCGGTTCCCAGCCGAGGATCGTGCTGTAGAACCGGGCGAGCGTTGCCGGATCGGGACAGTCGAGAACCGTGTAGTCCACGGCGATGACGGGTGCATTCATGTCGGAATCGTAGCGAGAATCACCCGGGTCGGACTATCGATTACTCGCTGCCGATCAACCGCCGACTGCCGGGGCAATGGTCTCGAACCACGCCTCGTGCAGATGCTGCTGCCAGTGGTTCCACCAGTGCACGCCGGTGCCGGTGATCTTGACGTTGGGTCGACCGCCTGCGGCCTGCAACAACGGAACGAATGCCCGACTGCTCATGCCTGCGGCGGTTTCGAGCGGCACCATCTGCGCGAACTTGACGGGGTCGAAGCGGCTGCTGGCCGGGTTGAACACCGGGTCCGTCGCCGGTGAGCCGCTACCCGAAGAGACGAAGACTGCCGTGTTGCGCAACGCGCCGACATTGAGCGACGGATCGTTGCGGATCCAGTCTGCCGACGGCCAGGTGCCCCACATGTTGCGCGCGTTGCCGCCCATCTCGCCGACGGCGACCGAGATGCCCTGAGCGAATCCGGGGCTGCTGGCCGTCGGGTAGCCACTGAACGACGCCACCGCCTTGTAGAAGTCCGGCCGGTGAGCCGCCAGGTTCAGTGCCGAGGTGCCGCTCATCGACAGGCCGGCGACGGCGTTGTTGACGTTGTCGCTCCCGAAACGATCGGCCATGAAGGGCGGCAATTCCTGGGTGAGGAACGTTTCCCACTTCACCCGTCCGAGCTTGGGGTCGTCGCGCTGCCAGTCCGAGTAGAAGGTGCCGCCGCCGCCGAACGGAATGACCACGTTGACGTGCTTGTCGGCGAAGAAGCTCTCGACGTCTGTTTCGATGAGCCAACCGCTGTTGTCCTCGGGCGCACGCAGCCCGTCGAGCAGATACAGCGTGGGTGCAGGGCCGCCACCAGCAGCTCGGAGCACCTTGATCGGGATGTTCTTGTCCATCGACGGCGAGTAGACGTAGACCAGCTCGGAGTCGGCTTTCGCCACGCCGGTCCCCATCAGCACCGTTGCCATCGTGGCGACCATGACCGCTACCAGAGCGAGCACCGTACTTCGTAACCGACCGCGCATCGAGATTGTCCCCTGTTCGTATCCAGCCCCACCGTCCCGGGGAGGGTAACAGCTCGGTTACGGTAATGCGTCCTCTAGCGCGACGGGCTGTCGACGATCCACCAGGCCGCGTACGGCGGCAGCCATACCGATCCGTTGTCGTCGACCGCCAGGTCGTGCTGCGAGAGCACCTCGGTGGGGGCCGGGATGCCGAGCTCGATCAACTGCGCATGGGGGAACGGGCGGTGCTCAGAAGTGACGTTGTAGAGCCCCACCAGGGTGCCGCTGGGATGACGTCTGCGCACCACGAGCAGGCCGTCGTCGGATTCGGTCTGGACGTCGACCGGCGCCTCGGCGTGCAACATCGGTAGACCGGAGCGCACCTTCGCGATGCGAGCGATGCCGTCGAACACTCGTTGGGCGTCGCTCCCCTGCTGAAATCGGCCGGCGCGGTCGGCGTCGGTGACGCGGGGTCGATGCACCCACCTGTTGTCCTCGGCATGAGCTGGTTCGTCTGCCCAGTTCGGGTCTCCCGGGGAGCCGAGCTCGTCACCGCTCCACACGACGGGAATGCCGCCCCATCCGGCAATGATGGCGTGCGACAGAAAGATTCGCCCGAACGCGCCGTCGGGATCCAGGCGGGCCGGGCCCAGACCGGTGAGCGCGGCTGCGGTTCCACTGATCCGGCGATCCCCGGTGTCCGGATTGTACTGGAACACAAGCCCTTCGGCCCAGGAACCATCGAACTCGCCGGAGTACCAGTCGGCCAGAAAATGCCGATGGCCTGCACCCGACAGTCCGAGCGACGCTGCGTCACCGTCGTCGATGGCCCAGCCGATGTCGTCGTGGCATCGCACGTAGGTCACCCAGGTGCCACTCGGTGGCGTGGGCGGTAACGACGCCAGGGCATGACGCGCCAAAGCCGTACTGCCCGTGGCCAACATCGACCAGACCTGCACCATCAGCGAGTTGTGGTAGGCGATGTCCGATACTCGCCCGGTGTGTCTGCCCTGCCCCAGATACGGCAACAGATCGCGTGGGCCGACGATTGCTTCGGCCTTGAAGAGCGTTGCCGGAGCGGCAAGGCGAGCGGTCGCTCGGAGAGCCTGGGTGACCGCATGCACTTCGGGCTGGTTCTGGCAATTGGTGCCGAGCCGCTTCCACAGAAATGCGATCGCATCGAGGCGGAGCACTTCCACCCCGAGATTGGCCAGGTGCAGCACGATGCTCGCGAACTCCTCCAGCACAGCCGGATTGGCCCAGTTCAGATCCCACTGCCACTCGTTGAACGTGGTCCACACCCACTCGCCGAGTTCGTCGTCGAACGTGAAGCTGCCCGGCGCGAAGTCCGGAAATACCTCGGGGAGGGTGCGCTCGTAGGAATTCGGGGTCGTCCGATCGGGGTAGATCAAGAAATAGTCGCGGTACACGGGATCGCCGGCTCGCGCCTTGACAGCCCATTCATGTTCGCGAGCAACGTGATTGAGGACCAGGTCGACCACCATGCTGATACCACGTCCG
Source organism: Rhodococcoides fascians NBRC 12155 = LMG 3623 (assembly GCF_001894785.1). GTDB lineage: Bacteria > Actinomycetota > Actinomycetes > Mycobacteriales > Mycobacteriaceae > Rhodococcoides > Rhodococcoides fascians. The sequence goes on along the minus strand of NZ_BCWW01000009.1, from coordinate 259,061 downwards.
CGCAAAGTCTCGGCGAGAGTACGCAGATCCTCGTTGGTGCCCAGATCTTCTCGCACCGCGCGATAGTCCATCACTGCGTAGCCGCCGTCGTTGTCGCCCGGCCGCGGTCGAAGCAACGGCATCAGATGCAGGTAGGTGACACCCAGATCGGTCAGATGATCCAGTCGTTCACCGACTCCGCGCAGCGTCTCGCCGTAACGGTCCACATAGCAGGCGTAGCCGAACATGTCCGGCTGCTGAAACCAATCGGGTTCGAGCAGTCGACGCTGATCGAGTCTGTGCAGATCCTCGGACCGTTCCGCGTACGCACGGGCGGCGATCTCCACGAGCGTGGCAGCCACTGCATCAGGCTCGGGGTAGACAGCCGTGACGGCGTCGTGCAGATCGGGAAACCACTGTTCGAGGCGGAGCTCGAACGTCTCGCGTCGATGGGCGGGCAGTTCGGCGAGGATGTCGCGGGTGACGTCTGAGACCGTGGTGTGCGCCATGGACTCATCATGGCATCGAGCAGTCGCTGCCGACGCGCATACATCCCGACTCCCCGGGGTACTGCCGCAGCATGTCATTGCTGAGCCGCACGGTGGACACGATTCTCGACAGAGCCGTCGTTCCCGGCTACTCCCGAATCGGTGCCACGGTGCGTCGGCGATTCTGGGCCGCCGATCCGTTACCGTTCGCCTCCCCCATCGACATGGTGGTGACCGGCGCATCCTCGGGGTTGGGAGCAGCTACCGCGAAGCAGCTCGCCCGCCTCGGAGCGCGGGTGCACCTGGTCGGACGATCGGCCGAGCGACTCGACGCCGCCGCTGCTGCCATCCGAACCGAAGTGCCCGACGCCTCGCTCGTGGTGCGTGAGTGCGATATCAGCGATCTCGATTCGGTGGCGGCCCTGATCGCGGCATTGGCGTCCGAACTGACAGCGGTGCACGCGCTCGTACATTGCGCCGGGGTGATGCCGGACGAGCGGCGGTTGTCGGCACAGGGACACGAATCCGCTTTCGCCACCCATGTTCTCGGACCGGTCGCACTGACGGTGGGACTGAGAGAATTGTTCGACGCCGGATCGCGGGTGGTGTTCGTATCGAGCGGCGGCATGTACGCGGTGCCCCTTCAGAACCCGGACTTCGAGTACGAGAACGGCAAGTACTCCGGCATGACGGCGTACGCCCGAACGAAACGAATGCAGGTGGTGGTGGCCGAGCAACTGGCCGAACGCTTTTCGTTCGAGGACGATCCGGTGGTGCACAGCATGCACCCGGGCTGGGCGTCCACGCCGGGCGTCACCGGCTCTATGCCACTGTTCGATTCGGTGATGAAGCCCATTCTGCGCAGCGCCGACGACGGTGCCGACACCATCGTCTGGCTCGTGGCCGCCGATCCCGCGTTGACCAGCACCGGCACATTCTGGCACGACCGAGCGCCGCGGCCGACGCACTATCCCTCCTGGCGCGGAGATTCCGTGCGGGTGCGAGATGCATTGTGGGCGAATGTGGTCGAGGCAACGGGAATCGAGATCTGATCGCTTCTCAGCCCGGGCTCTAGCCACTTGCGCCCAACCTGGCCCCGATCCGAAGAGCCCGATCGACGTCACAGACCCAACAGGTCGGCCGATCTGCGCAGCCGCATCAGGACCTGAAGATCGAGAGCATTATCCGGGTCGCGCCAGTGCGTTCCGATCAGGCGGTCGATCGCGTCGAGTCGTTGATAGAGCGTGTTGACATGCACCCCGAGAGCCGACGCGGTTGCCGAATGATGGCGTCCACGCGCCAGATAGGTCGAGAGTGTCTCCATCAGCGGAACCCCGCGCTTGTTCTGCTCGGCCAACAGCGGACCCAACTTTTCCTGCGTGAGTTCGTCGAGATGTTCACGCGCCAAGTGGCTGAGCAGAATTCGATAGATTCCCAGCCCCCGCGCCGAACATGCTTCCCCCTCGCGGCCGAGGGTGACCAACACGTCGACGGTCTGCCGAGCTTCCCGATAGCCCTTTGCCAGTGCCTCGGGTCCGGTGCTCGGCTCGGAGATTCCGACGGTGGCACCGGCGAAGAACATCGGTGTGACCGTCGCCGAATCGTGCGCGGGCACCACCACGATCAGGCGCGAACCTTGCTCCGCGACAACAGATCCTGCCGGAAATCGGCCGAGCTTCGTTCTCGACGCACCCTGCGCGACGGCTACACAGTAAGACGTGTCGGGGGCAAGTCCGGCCAAATGGAGTTGTCGCCGTTCGGCATCCGGAGTGGACGCCGGGTGCGAGAGCAGGTCCACCAGGAACGCATCCTGGGCGCGCCGCGCGGAATCGGCGGCGGCCCGCTCCTCGGCAAGTGACAGGGCAACTGCAGGCGCGGCTCGGTCGAGCAGCAGACGCGTCCTGGCATCGTCCGGTCCGATCGAGATCAGCGCGCCGAGGAATTGACCGGCTGCGGCCACCCGATGAGCCGTCATCGACGGCGTCGATACGGAGTCTTTGCCGTCGCCACACATGCGTAGCAGTTCGTCGACCTCCGCCGAGTGGACGGCCAGTGCCACGGGAATCGCAGCGGCATCCGGAACGAAGTACGCCGGACGCTCGGTCAATACGGCAATCTCGCGCACCAGTGTTCGTACGCCGCCGCCGCGCAGGACCACCTGGGTCAACGTTCGGTCCCACTGCAGTGTCTGTTCGAGTTCGGCTGTGCGTTCGGATAATTCGGCATTCAGCGTCTCGAGCCGGTCGATGGTCCGAACGTTCTCGATGGCGATGGCCGCGTGCGCGGCCAGCGCCGAGAGCAGGGCGATCTCACTGTCTGCGAAGTCGCGTTCCTGGCGCTTGCATGCAAACAGTGCGCCGATCACTCGATCGCCCACCCGCAACGGCACGCCGAGCAGACCGCGCATGTTCTCCGAGCGGGCCGCGCTGTCCGCACCGGTAATGTGCTGGAACGCCGGCTCGCTCTGGTAGTCGGGGGTCCACGACGGCGACGCACTGCGCACGATGAGTCCGACGAGCCCTGCATCCTGTTCGAGCCGAAGACCGACGAGCCTAGGAGTCAGGGCTCCGCTGGTGACGTCGATGACGAACTCGTCTCCCTGTACGGACCCCATGTAGGCGAGGTCGACGCCGAGAAGCCTGCGTGCCTGATCGACGACCTCTTGGAGAAGAGCACGGTTGTCTCGCACCGTCGTCAGTCGCACGGCGATGTCGTTGAGTGCCGCCAACTCCGTGCTGCGTTGACGTCGCTGATCCAGCAGGGCGCGTAGCCGCAGAGCTGCGTGCGCCTCGGCACCCGGAAATGCCTTCCGGTGCTCCTCGAGACGATCGATAGACGCGTCGTCGAGCAGAAGTTCCATCCATGACTTCTCCGCGGACATAGAGAGAACCTACATTGGCCGAGACCCAGCTCACAGCTAGAGTCGAGAACATGACGCTCGTCGAACAACTGTCCGAGGCCTTACCCACCGATCGCATCGTGGTCGACCCGGACGTCATCGCCTCCTACCAGCACGACGAGGCGGAGTGGGCCCCGTATTCGCTGCCCGTTGCCGTCGTGCGGCCCCGGACCGCCGAGGAGGTGCAGACCGTCGTTCGAGCCTGTCTTGCCCACGGAACGCCGATCGTCACCCGCGGGGCGGGTACCGGTTTGTCCGGCGGAGCCAATGCCACCGAAGGCTGCGTCGTGCTCGCGCTCGACGGGATGGACACCATCAAGGAGATCGACGCACTCGAGCGTTATGCCGTCGTCGAACCCGGAGTCGTCAACGATCACCTCAGAGCAGCCGTCGCAGAGCAGGGCCTGTGGTATCCGCCGGATCCAGCCAGTGCGCCGTGGTCGACGATCGGCGGCAACGTGGCCACCAACGCCGGTGGGCTGTGCTGCGTCAAGTACGGCGTCACCCGCGACTACGTCATGGGGATGCAGATCGTCACCGGTACCGGAGAATTGGTACGACTCGGGCGTAAGACCGCGAAAGGCGTTGCTGGATACGATCTTGCGGGTCTGATGGTCGGATCCGAAGGAACACTCGGAATCATCACCGAGATCACCGTCAAGTTGCGCCCGCTGCAGGATCCACAACGCACCGTCGCCGGCTACTTCGACAGCATCGTCGATGCCGGTCGTGCCGTGGCCGCGGTCGCGGCCGCAGGATTGACGCCATCGGCGTTGGAGTTGATCGACAAGCAGTGCCTCATCGCCGTCGATGCCTGGAAGAACATGGGCCTGTCGGTCGAGGCGAATGTGGTGCTGCTCGGTCGGATCGACGATCCGGGCCTGATCGGAGACCAAGAAGCCGAGAAGATGCTGACGTGCTTCGACGAGGCCGGAGCCACGTGGTCTGCGGTATCGACCGATCAGGAGGAGGCCGACGCCCTGTTCTCTGCTCGGCGGTTGGCGTATCCCGCGATGGAGCGACTCGGACCGGTATTGACCGAGGACGTCTGTGTGCCGAAGAAGCATGTGCCCGAGATGCTGTCGCGTATCGAACAGATCGGCCTGCGATACGAGACGACGATCGCCAACATCGCCCATGCGGGCGACGGAAACCTGCATCCGCTGCTCATCACGCCGCACGACGACATCCCGGCCCGCGAGCGCGCTCAGGCCGCCTTCGCCGAGATCATCGACGCCGCACTGGAACTCGGAGGCACTGTCACCGGCGAACACGGCGTGGGACTGCTCAAGATGGACGGACTGGCACAGGAGCTGGACCCAGTTGTGCTGGACATGCACCGCGCAGTGAAAAAAGCACTCGATCCGCACGGAATCCTGAACCCGGGCAAGGTATTCGCACCCTGAGATCGCAGCCTCCCAAGCCCTGGGACGATGGACCTATGACTAGCAAGCTGACCATGGACTTCGGCTCTGCGTTGCCCATCGGGTGGACCGAACTCGACCGAAGCGTGACATCGGAGCATTGGTCGCTGTTCGACAAAAAGTTCGAGTTTCGGCCCGGGACCACACCTGACTCGTGGCCGGCCATTGCTGAGCCTGCCCCGTCGATGACATTCGACCTCGACGCAGACACCGTACGCACGATGGCCTCATGGTCTGCGAGAGTCGACGCAGTCAATGCGGAAGCCCTGCGCTGCTTCGTCACCGAATTTGCGGATGACCCCACGTTTGTGGCCCTGGACTGGCAACACCCCTGCTACAGCTTCGATGCCCAAGCGCACGCCGATGCGGCCGAGAACGCCGAGTGGCGGGTACCCGTCCACCCGAACGGCGACTACTACATCTTCGCCCGCGACGAATTCACCGAAGGGACCTTCGGCCACCCGTGGGAACGCACCTTGTGTGTCTTCGGAACCCGCATGGTCGCCACCCTCGGGCGCACCTTGGCGACGTGGCTCCCCACGATCCGGGTCGACGGGCGACGGGTCGCGGATCGATAGTCGATCCGCTCGGCGTCGAGACGACTTGCCGCTCCGGATCCACTCGGTCGTCAGTGCGAGACCGGCGCTCCCGCATCACTGCTCGTGCTGTCACCCACCGTGCGACGGTGCAGCGCCAGTACCAACCCGACGGCCACCATCATGACGCCGCCTACGACCCACAGTCCGGCGCGCGCGTTCCCTGTCGCGTCGAGTAGCCAGCCCGTCACGTACGGCGCGCCGAAGCCGGACAGGTTGCCCACCGAGTTGATGATCGCGATGCCAGCGGCCGCGCCTGCCCCGGTGAGGAATGCACTGGGCAGGTACCAGAACACCGGCAGCGCGCAGAACACTCCGACTGCGTTGACCGTCACGGCGATCATCGTGGTGAACGGCGAATCCATGTACAGCGCAAACGGTATGGAGACCGCGCCGATCAACGTGGGGATCGCGACATGCCAGGTGCGCTCACCCGTCCGGTCCGAATGCCTGCTCCACAACACCATGGCGAGGGCACCCACCGAGAAAGGAACCGCGACGATCAGCCCGGTTGTCACGAGGGAGAAGTCGGTATAGAACGTCTTCTTGAAACCGGCGACGATGCTGGGTAGGAAGAAGCTCAGCGAATACAGGCCGTAGGTGATCCCGAAGTACACCAGTCCGAGCATCCATACCCGTGCGTCGGTGAGAGCCCGCTTGACCGAGCCGGTGATGTGCGCGCTCTTCGACGACCCCTCGGACTCCAATTCCGCTGTCAACCAACTCTTCTCGTCGTCGTCCAGCCATGTGGCCTGCGACGGCCGATCGGTGAGGTAGAACCAGGTGATCACACCGAGAACGATTGCCGGGAGGCCCTCGAACAAGAACATCACGCGCCAACCGGAGAGTCCGAACAGTCCGTCCCAGTACTGAATGATGGCACTCGACAGAGGCGCACCCAGTGCCGAGGAGACCGGCAGTGCCAGCATGAACAGGCCCATCAGTCGAACTCGGTACGCGCGAGGGAACCACATCGTCATGTACAGCAGAACACCGGGGAAGAAGCCCGCTTCGGCGATGCCGAGAACGATGCGGAGTCCGTATAGCCAGCCCGCTGTGGGTACGAATGCCATGGCGGCGGCCACGATTCCCCACGAGACCATGATGCGTGCAATCCACCGTCTGGCACCGAATTTGTGCAGCGCCAAGTTACTGGGCACCTCGAACAGCAGGTAGCCGATGAAGAACAGTCCCGACGCCAGGCCGAACATCGTTTCGGTGAGGCCCAATTCGTCGCTCATGGTGAGCTTGGCCAGGCCGATGTTGGTGCGATCGAGATAGTTGACGAAGTAGGCCAACCCGAGAAACGGGATGATGCGTCGGGCGACCTTCTTGACCACCCTCGTTTCGATCTCGGGCTTTGTCGTGACTGCAGGCATTGGCTCGGCTTTCCATCGAACGGAAGTGACTTGGACCACACTATGGACCAGTCGGTCGAGGGTCTATGGAGAAATCACCCATCGAAGACGGAGATCCGAGGGCGAAGTCTCCAACGCTCGACGAGGGTTGCCGTGTTGCAGTCGAATGCCCACGCTGCGATCCTGTGCTTGTGCGAGTAGCTCTCATTGCCGATATTCACGGCAACATCGCGGCGCTCGACGCCGTCCTCGAAGACATCGAACGGCAATGCGTCGACTCCGTGGTGAACCTCGGCGATCTGCTCTCCGGCGGACTGCATCCGCGCCGAACTGCGGATCGATTGATGGCACTGGGTTTCCCCACCATCGCCGGCAATCACGATCGCTACCTCCTCGAGCAGGAGCCCGATTCCATGGGCAGTTGGGATCGGCATGCCCACGATCGACTCGACGACGAGCATCGACGTTGGCTGGGTTCGCTCCCGTTCTCGCTGGAGCTGGGCAACGGAATCCTCGCAGTACACGGAACACCCACCGATGATCAGCAGTACTTCCTGCACTCGGTGTACCCTCACGGCTCTCGCGAGGCAACCGAGGTCGAAATCATTGAAAGGGCAGCAGGTTTCACGGACCGATCTGTCATCGCCTGCGGCCACACCCACCTGCAACGCCACTGGACTCTCCCCAGCGGCACGCTCGTAGTCAATCCGGGCAGCGTCGGCGCGCCCGCATACGACGACGATCAGCCCTACCCCCACGTCATGGAATCGGGGTCTCCACACGCCCGATACGCAGTGCTCGACGATCACGGCACAGGCAGCTGGACGGTGTCGTTCGAGCGCGTCGAGTACGACCACGTCGGAGCCGCCGACGATGCCCGCGCGCACGGAATGGCCGATATCGCCGACGCGCTTCTCACCGGTTTCGTCGGTCCTGCTCCCCGCGAGCAGTCACACTGAGCCCGTGAAGATCACCGACGCCCAGCGGCGACAGCGGCTCGTCGCGCAGCACTTGTCCGACGCCCCGAGCGCCGAATCCGTGGTGTCGTCGTTGCTCGCGCTGCATGCCACCGATCCGGCTACGGTGTATCTTTCCGTGCTGGCACGCGCCCGCTCGCTGGGATTGTCGGACGTTCGTGACGCGATGTACGAACGCCGTAGCTTGGTTCGCTTGATGGCGATGCGTCGCACGATGTTCGTCGTCGCGCACGACGACGTTCCGATGATCCACGCTGCCGCCAGCCTCGGAGTTGCCCGCACGATGCGAACCCGGTTGATCAAGCAGGTGTCGACGCTGCCGACCGAACCGGTGATCGACGACGTCGAATCCTGGCTCGCAGCAACCGAAGCCGAGACCGATTCCGTCTTGCGCTCGATGGGTACGGCGACCGGGGCGGAGCTGTCCGCAGCAGTACCCGGACTCAAGACCGCTCTGCTGCCGACCACGGACAAGGTGTACGACGTCAAACGCTATGTCACCTCCGAAGTCTTGGTGATGATGGCCGCGGAGGGGAAGCTGGTACGGGTCGAGCCGCGCGGCGCGTGGACGTCGCGCCGACATGCCTGGGCACCGATCGATCAGTGGTGGCCCAACGGGATTCCCGAGTTGGACGAGACTTCCGCCCGAGCCGACGTGGCCCGGCGCTGGCTCGACGTGTTCGGACCGGCGACCTTGGACGACCTGCAATGGTGGACGGGATGGAACAAGACGCAGACCCGTGGAGCGGTCGCCGAACTCGACACCGTGGCCGTCGAACTGGCCGAGGGTGACGGAATCATGTTGACCGACACAGTGTTCCAGGATCCCCCGCCTCGGGCGATGCTGCTTCCCGCCCTGGACCCCACGCCGATGGGGTGGAAGCACCGACACTGGTATCTCGGCGAACACAAGGCCCCGCTGTTCGATACCTTCGGAAATATCGGTCCGACCATCTGGTGGGAGGGGCGCATCGTCGGCGGATGGGCCGTGGATTCCAATGGTTCGGTGGTCACGGAAGTACTCGAGGACGTCGGGTCTGCGGCGTCGAAAGAGGTTGCAGCAGAGGCTGACCGGATCACCGCCCTGCTCGACGGTACCGCGGTGGTCCCGTCGTTTCCGACGCCGTTGGAGAAGAGACTGCGCGGAAAGTCGTAGCCATATCGGTCCGAGGTGACAGTCGAACTGTGTGTGTGTAAATGGCGGTGCCACACAACCCTTCGAGCTATGTGATCCCCACTCCTACGGTTGGGATGCCTAACCAAACAGCACCCGGATTTCGTTGTAGGGTCACAACGTGCCTATCAGTCTGGTTTCCATCGTCCTCCCCGTGTACAACGGTTTGCCCGAACTGAACGAGCAGCTCCACGCGCTTGCTGCGCAGGACTACACAGGCGATGTCGAGCTCATCGTCAGCGACAACGGCTCGACCGACGGCCTCCGCTCACATCTCGAAGAACTGTCTCTACCTCTGACGATGCGCATCGTCGACGCCTCCGCCAAGCGTGGCGTCTCCTACGCCCGCAACCTTGGCGTGGAAGCCGCGCGGGGCGACATCATCGCCTTCGTCGACCACGACGACGTCGCTTCTCCGACGTGGCTGACTTCCATGGTGCGCGCACTCGACAGCTACGACGCCGTGGGCGGCGCAATCGAACACGATTCCCTCAATCCGCCCGAGGTGACGGCGTGGCGAGACAACCCGCCGAACGGCACCCTGTTTCCCACCGCCTACCTGCCGTATGCCCCGGGAAGCAATTTCGCGCTGTGGAGGCGCGTCTTCGACGAGGTCGGAGGCTTCGACGAAGACCTCGTGGGCGGTGCCGAAGACGTCGACTACTCGTGGAGGCTTCAGCAAGCAGGATTCACTCTCGGACATGCCGCGGATGCGTCGGTCGCCTACCGCATCAGAACTACGGTTCGTCGATCGTTCTTGCAAGGCCGCGCGTACGGACGCACGTCGTACCAACTGTCGACCAAGCACCGTGCTGCGGGCTGCCCTCATCCGTCGTCACTTGCCCGGATTCCCGCGCACACTGCGGCGATCTTGTATCTCGCGACAATTCGCAATCCGTGGTTGCCGAAGGTACTACGACCGATGCCCAGCGGTCTGTGGGCCCACTACATCGGAATCCACTACGGCGCACTCCGAATTCGGGTGGCCGCGCTCGGCCGCAGCCTGCGACGGAGTCCCCGATGACATACGAGATAGTCGACGCGATACGCGAAGAGACCATGGCCGTCCTGCGGCAGCATGCCAAACCCGGAGATCGGGTGGCTCACTTGGACTTTCCGAATCACTTCAATGCCGGTGACTCGCTCATCTACGCCGGTGAGGTCGAGTACCTGAAGCGGTTGGACGTGCACGTCGACTACGTGTCCGATCCGTTCACCCACAACCACGATCTGCTCGAACAACGAGTCGGTGATGGGACCCTGTTTCTGCAGGGCGGAGGAAATTTCGGTGACCGCTGGCCGATGGACCAGAAATTTCGTGAAGCAATCGTTGCGCGGTTTCCTCGCAACAAGATCGTGTGCCTCCCCCAAAGCATCGACTACTCCGACGCCGACGCCATGCACAGGACCGCGGCCCTCTACGCACAGCACCCGGACCTCACCCTCATGCTGCGTGAACAGCGTTCGTACGAGCTGGCGCTCGCCCATTTCCCGAACAACCGCGTCGAATACTGTCCGGACATGGCTTTCGGTGCCGAGATCGCACACAGCGCCGAAGACTCTGCAGTGGACGTCGTGAAACTCGTGCGCGACGATTCCGAAAGCCTCGGTCATGCTTCGGTGAACGTCGACGCGTCGTCCGTCCAGTACGACTGGGGTCTGCACGGAAGGGATCTGGCGATCTCGACGGTGGTGACGCTGCCGACCCGAATCGCATACAACTTCCCCAAAGCGAATCGCCTGCTGTACCCCGCTCTCGTTCGCTCGTACGAGCAGACAGCGAAGCTCAACCTCCGTGTGGCGCAGCGCATTCTACATCTGGCGCCCGTCGTGCTCACCGATAGGCTGCATGCGGCGGTACTGGCCGCGATGATGGGCAAGCGCGTCGTGGCGATGGACAACGCGAACAGGAAGGTATCCGGCATCTACGACGCCTACCTGCACCGGTTCGACAACGTTCAGTTCGCAGCGACACCCGACGCCGCCGCCGACATGGTTCGGCAGGCCGTGTCCGACAGTCGACGATGAACGCTGGTCGACACCCCGTCCGTTTTCAGAAGGGGTAACGGCCCTCGGCCCAGGCACGCGCGGCGGGAGGAGTCACCGCGTCGACGGGTTCGCCGTCGCGAAAGTAGTTGGTGTGCAGGATCCGACCCGCGTCGACTGCCTCTTGCCAGGCCTGCGTCGGACCTTCGCCGAACCAGAGCCACGGCGTGATGTCGTCCATGATGACAACCGATTCCGGGGTGGCGAGCGCACGAAGATCGTCGAGGTCTGCGCGGGCACCTTCCACAGAATGGTCACCGTCGATGAAGATGACATCGAAGCGCGCGTCCGGGTGTTGCTCGGCATAAGCCTTGATGGTGGTGTGGGAATCTCCCTGGATCAAAGTATGTCGGCCCGGGAAGTGTTCGTCGACATGGGCTTTCGCGGCGTCGCTGTAGGCATACGCGGCCAGATCGAAGGATACGACGGTCACGTCGGGAGAGGCTTCGAGGAACGCCCAGCTCGAGAAGCCGGCATTGAACCCGACCTCGCAGATCGACGTCGTGCCGGGCCTCGCGGCCAGTGCGGACAGGTATCCGAGTTCCGACTCGTCGGCTCCACGCTCGAAAGGCTCCCCCGCTGTGGCAGTTCGATGCACCAACGACTCGAGGTATTCCAGGCCCATCCATGTCCTCCTGTTCGACTGCTTCGGAGCGTAGCCGACGGTCGATCGTGCGCGCAGACGACAACTGCCACCTGGCCGACACCGATGCCTGTAGCGTTCGCACCGAATGACCTGCCGGTCGTGGAACTACCATCGCGGGCTTGGCAATCGGAGTGATCGAACTGCTCGTGGTCGCAACTGTCGTCTACGGTTTCGGTTCTCTCACGCCGAGAACGTCGGCATCCGTCGAAACACTTGTTCCGTACTCCTTACCGGCTACCGCACTGTTCACAGTTCCTTCCACTACGGAGCCACCGGCTCCGGTCGAGACCACTGTGGACGCGACCGAGGCCCCCTCGGCCTCACTGCCCGAGGTGGACGGACCATGCGATCCGGGCGTCGACAATCACGGAACCTCCGCCGATGGCACGTTCCTGAAGTGCACCTATGCAGGGTCGACTCGCGCGCATTGGGTGCAGTCGGCACCGATCATCGATGGCAATGCGGAGCCAGGGTCGGAATGCGACCCCGCAGCGAGAGGGATTGCGGTGTCGCCGGACGGATTCGACATGTTCTGCGTCTCCGACGGCGCGAACGGTGGCGGCTACTGGTCACCCGGACCGTAGACGGTTGATCGATTGCGTCGTCCCGCGAACCGAAGTCTCATCGATCGAGGACCAAACGGTCAGAAGCGGCTACGAAGAGACAAAGCGGCCGAATGGAAGTAGCTGCGGCGAATGGCTTTCCTCAAAGCCTTGCGCACGCCGGCGTCGAGAGTTCCCGACTTCTGCATAGCCGCAAGACCGTCCCGCAGTTGGCGTCGGTCCCAGACCATCAATTTCATCCGACGTGCAGCGTCCTTGTCGATCGAGCCCGGGAGCGTCGCGCTCTCGGCACCTGCAAGTGCCAAACCGACTTTCGTGCGAGTGCATTTGCCACAACGCCCGCAATTGAAGCTGCCGTTGGGGTTCTCCCAGCAGACCCGCAGGTGGTTCATCGCGGTCTCGTTCCCGCCAATGCGACGGATCTTTCCGTAGCGGTCTTGTTCGAGCTCATGATGCTCGAATGCGACGGCACCACTGGACCACAGGGGGTCGAGATCCGGATGGGATCCCCATGGATGTAACTGCCGGTAGCTGTAGGACGACGGGATGATGACCGTGCTCAGGTGCTCCGACAATGCCAGACCGACATGCGCCAGCGCGGGGCCGTGGAAGACCCCGCCCCATTCGAGCTGCAGGGGATCGCCCAGCGCCGACCTGACCGTGGTCTCGAGCTCGATCAACGGTTTGCCCAGATCCGCAGCCGCTTCTCGGGCCCCGGCCAAGGCTTTCGACGCCAACTCCTCGTCGTCGATGTGGATGTCCAATCCATGCACGAAGATCAGGTGGGTGATGCGTTCGGACTGGGTGATCGCCGAATAGAAGCTGTCGACGCCTCCGCTGAAGAAGCAACCGACGCCCTTAGCCTCGGAGACGCTGTGTACGGGGTCTGCCGCAATCGATATCTTGTGAAACCGCCTCGGGTACCAGCTGCGAAGAACACTCTGAGCCTTCGACGCATTGCGAAGTGCCACCGAGTCCACGGGAGCGTCGAAGTCGACGTCCCACCTGTGCCGCATACCTGCTGCCAACAGCGGAGGAAGCCAGGGAGTCACGGAGTGGTCCAGGCTGTAGTTCGACCCGGTAGTCACGCGAACCTCGACGCCGGATGGTGTCTCCATCCGCGCTGAGATGCAGTTGGGACCTGCGGCTTCGGCGCAGAGCGTCAGCGAGCTGTTCACCGCCGGGAGTGTGCCACAGTCCGGGCTTGTCCCAATACGAATCGAGTCACCGCACGAGACCGGCCGAGCAGAACTACACGTTGAAGCGGAACTCCACCACATCGCCGTCGGACATGACGTAGTCCTTGCCCTCGATGCGCACCTTGCCAGCAGCCTTGGCCGAGGCCATCGAACCTGCGGCAACCAGGTCGTCGAACGAGACGATTTCGGCCTTAATGAAGCCGCGCTCGAAGTCGGTGTGAATGACGCCTGCGGCCTGGGGTGCGGTGTCACCCCGGTGAATTGTCCACGCACGGGCCTCTTTCGGGCCTGCGGTGAGGTAGGTCTGCAAGCCCAGAGTGTGGAAGCCGGCGCGCGCCAACGCGTCGAGGCCGGGCTCGGTCTGACCGACGGATTCGAGCAGCTCGGCCGCCGACTCCTTGTCCAGTTCGAGCAACTCCGACTCGATTTTCGCGTCGAGGAACACCGCATCTGCTGGAGCGACCAGGCGAGCCAGTTCGCCGATCTTCGCGTCGTCGGTCAGCACCGACTCGTCGGCGTTGAAGACGTACAGGAACGGCTTGGTGGTGAGCAGCTGGAATTCACCGAGCAGCTCGAAGTCGAGCTTCGCCTTCGCCGAGAACAGCGTCTTGCCGTCGTTCAGAACGGCCTGCGCAGCCAGAGCCGCGTCGAGCGCCGGCTTGCGGTCCTTCTTGATCCGCACCTCTTTCTCGAGGCGCGGGATCGCCTTCTCGAGAGTCTGCAGATCGGCGATCGCGAGTTCGGTCTCGATGACCTCGATATCCGCGGTGGGGTCGACGCGACCGTCGACGTGCACCACGTCATCGTCGGCGAACACGCGCACGACCTGACAGATGGCGTCGGCCTCACGGATGTTGGCGAGGAACTTGTTGCCCAGGCCTGCGCCCTCGGACGCACCCTTGACGATGCCGGCGATGTCGACGAACGACACCAGCGCGGGCACGAGCTTCTCCGAACCGAACACCTCGGCCAGCTTCTCGAGCCGAGGATCGGGCAGCGCGACCACGCCGACGTTGGGCTCGATGGTCGCGAATGGATAGTTCGCGGCCAGCACATCGTTGTTGGTCAGTGCATTGAAGAGAGTGGACTTGCCGACGTTGGGCAGTCCGACGATTCCGAGGGTGAGGCTCACGGTCTATGGAGTCTACTTTGACGACAAGGCCAGCCCGGACAGTGCCCGGCCAGCGTCGATACTCGATGCACCGAGTGGTGCCAGAACTACGTGATCCGCGCCGGCAGCGTGGTGAGCGGCCACCCGCTCGGCGATGTCGTCGACACTCCCCCACACCACCAGGTCGTCGACCAGACGGTCGCTGAGATCCTCGACATCCGCGTCGGTGAACCCCATGCGGAGGAAGTTCTGCCGATAGCCGGGGACGGTTGCGAGGAAGCTCAGCGGCTCCCGAGCTGCAGCGCGTGCTCGATCCGGATCGGACTCGACCACGACGAACTGGTCGACCACCAACGTCGACACACCGAGCGCACCGCGCGCCTGCGACGTCCACTCGGGCGTCACGAGCAACCCGATCGCGCCGGCCGCGCGGTCGCGAGCCATCTCCAACTTCTTCGGCCCGAGCGCCGCGAGCAGCGTCTGATCCGCTGGTACGGCGAGTTCGTCAAGGTATCTATGCAACTCGGCGAGAGGTCGAGCACTCTGCGGCCCACCGAGACCGAGGACGAATCGACCGGTGTCCGAGAGCTCGTCGAACAGTGTTCCGGTCTGTGCAGGTGAGTACACATCGACCGGCACGATCCCCGGAACGACGGTGGCGGTCTCGGTCGCGTGAACCAGATCGGCCAGCCTGCCGAGCCGATCGATCTGCCCGCCCGGCAGCCAGAACGAGGTGAATCCGAGTGATTCCAACGCGCGTGCCTCATCGAGATACGACGATGACACGTCGATGGAAATGCCGATTGAGCCGAGCCCCAATGTGTCCATGGCTGCGACGCTAGAACCTGAAGCGTTGTTCAGGTCAAGAGGTGATCGCCGAGTTTGCGTCCCAGCTCGCCAGGATTGGCATGACTTGTGCCGTACTGGAATTCTCCTCGACCGTGTAGACGATCAGACTTTGATCCTGCGCGCTCGGCGAGGTCAGAAACTCGATTCCGAATTGCAGGGTGCCCGCCGCCGGGTGCTGGATGATCTTGGTTGCACCTGCGAATTCGGCGACCTCGTGATCGCTCCACCATTGCTCGAAACAAGGCTCCGTCGAACGCAATTCGTCGATCAGCGCGGTCAGGGTCGGATCGCCCGGCCTTCGGGCAAGCTCTCTGCGCAGCGCGGCAACCGAGGCCGCCGCGAACTGCGACCAGTTGACGATTCGCTCCCGCGCGATGGGCTTGCGAAACAGATAGTGGAACAGCGAATCCCCGGCGGACGACTGCAGACTCAACACCGCACGAACCAGCGCATTGCTGGCCAAGATGGTTCCCGAGCGCCCGAGCAGTAGCACCGGCACGTGATCGAGCGCCCGCATCACCTGCAGCAATCCCGGATCCGGTCGCTCCGGGGCGCTGCCGACCGGCACAGCCGGAGATGCGAGATCGAGCAGATGCGCGGACTCCACCCGGTCGAGTTTCAACGCCCGAGCAATTGCCCGCAGCACCTCGGGTGAGACGTTGGCCTGGCGACCCTGTTCGAGCTTGCTGTAGTAATCCGGACTCACTCCGGCCAGCGCTGCGAGCTCTTCTCGCCGCAGGCCCGGGACCCGTCGCGCACCGGGATAGGTCGGTACTCCCGCCTCGGCTGGAGTGATGCGGTCGCGTCGATCACGCAGAAACGCGCTCAGCGCCGACCTGTCGTTGTTCACGAAATCCACAGTAGCCACGCGAGCGATGGCCAACCTGGTCATGACAGACCTAGGTCGAACGACGCCTGGTCCGCCCGATTCCGCGACCGTAGACATGGCGTCATGACATCTTCCAGTTCCACACAACTCCATGGACGCACCGCCGTCGTCACCGGATCGACCAGTGGGATCGGTGCTGCCATCGCGCTCACCCTCGCCGCCCACGGGGCATCGGTGGTCGTCAGCGGCCGCGACGCCGAGCGCGGCAAAGCCCTGGCGGCCCGCATCTCGGAAGCCCGCGGCACAGCGGCATTCGTCGACGTCGATCTCTCCGGCAGCTACGACGAACTTCGCGAGTTCGCCGCCCGCACTACCGACGCCCTCGGCGGCCGCGTCGACATTCTCGTCAACAACGCCGGTATCTATCCGGCCACCGCGACAGCCGATCTTCCCGACGACCAGCTCGACGCCATGCTCGCCGTCAACGTCCGAGCACCGCACGTGCTCGTCGGTGAGCTCGCACCGGCCATGGCCGAGCGAGGCAGCGGAGTCATCGTGAACATCGGGTCGTGGATGGCCACGATGGGCAGTCCGTTCGCTGCGATGTACTCCGCCACCAAAGCCGCCGACGAGCAGCTCACTCGCAGTTGGGCCGCTGAGTTCGGCTCACACGGTGTGCGAGTGAACGCCCTCGCGCCCGGAGCCACTCTGACCCCGGGCAACGAGGATGCACGCCAGGTACTCGACGCCATGACGGCCGGAACCCCGGCAGGCACAGTGCTGTCGCCGCAGAACATTGCCGACGGTGTGCTGTTCCTGGTCTCGGACGATGCCGCGATGGTGCATGGAACCACGCTCTACGTCGACGGCGGAATTTCGGTCACCCGCGGGTGATCAGCACACCGCCGTCGACCCGTCACATGTTCGAAACGACCAAGCCGATGAACGCCAGGTAGAGAACGATGAAGACGCCGAAGATGATGAGGGACAGCTTGCCGAAGAACGCCGCGCGCTGCGACGAGTACTGCGCGCCCTGGACATCACCCATCGACCACAGTGGATGGACTTTCAACGCATGATTGAACGCGGGGATGGCCAGTGGCCAGAAGAAGATGACTGCCACCACTGCCCACCCTGCGTTCGACGCCGGCAGCACCGGCGCAAAGGGCTGCGCCGCGGGAAAGTTCTGCTGATGAGTTTGCTCGTACGGTCCCGACATGTGGTGTTCCCCCCGAATGAATGAAGTGATGACACCCGGTACGACGCAGCCCAGCACCATCCGGTTCCAGGCCGCCGCCACTCGGCGCACACGAGTGACCGCCGGGCGCACCGCGAAGTGTCGATTCGAGGACGTGCAAGTGCGTCACGCATAGGGTGATCGCAGTCACACCTGCGACCATGGAGACCCCACACATGTCACTGAAAGCGGCCGACGATCCACACGTCGAATTGCTGAAGACAGACCCCGACCTACCACCTGTCGGAGTCGTCGATTCCCATCCCATGACGCCGATCAAGCGTCTGATGCTCGTCGTGATCGGCCTGCTCGGCGGCGTCGCCTGGACGATCATCGCCATCGTCCGCGGCGAGAATCCCAACGCAGTCTGGTTCGTCATCGCCGCGGTGTGTACCTACATCTTCGCGTTTCGCTTCTACGCCAGACTGATCGAACGCAAGATCGTCTTTCCTCGCGACGACCGAGCCACGCCCGCCGAGATCTTGGAGAACGGCAAGGACTACATGCCGACGGACCGTCGGGTGTTGTTCGGCCATCACTTCGCCGCGATCGCGGGAGCGGGCCCCCTCGTCGGACCGGTTCTGGCGGCCCAGATGGGCTACCTGCCCGGCACCATGTGGATCATCATCGGCGTCGTGTTCGCCGGAGCCGTCCAGGATTTCCTGGTGCTGTGGATCTCGACGCGCCGCAACGGCCGCAGCCTCGGCCAGATGGCCCGTGACGAACTCGGAGTAGTCGGCGGAACCGCCGCGCTGATCGCGGTGTTCGTCATCATGATCATCCTGATCGCGGTTCTTGCTCTCGTCGTCGTCAACGCGCTCGCCGAAAGTCCGTGGGGCGTGTTCTCCATCGCGCTGACCATCCCCATCGCCCTGTTCATGGGTGTGTATCTGCGCTACCTGCGGCCGGGCAACGTCACCGAGGTCTCGCTCATCGGTGTCGTCCTGCTTCTGCTCGCCATCGTTGCCGGCGGCTGGGTCGCCGAAACCGAATGGGGCACAGACTGGTTCACGCTCTCCAAGGTGACGGTCGCCTGGCTGCTCATCGGCTACGGTCTGCTGGCCTGCATCCTGCCGGTGTGGTTGCTGCTCGCCCCGCGCGACTATCTTTCGACGTTCATGAAGGTCGGCACCATCGCCCTGTTGGCCGTCGGAATTCTCATCGCCCGCCCCGAGATTCAGATGCCCGCCATGACCACCTTCGCCACCGAAGGCAACGGACCGGCATTCGCAGGATCACTGTTCCCGTTCCTGTTCATCACCATCGCCTGCGGTGCGCTCTCGGGTTTCCACGCTCTGATCTCCTCCGGCACCACGCCGAAGTTGCTCGAGAAGGAAAAGCAGATGCGCATGATCGGCTACGGCGGCATGCTCACCGAGTCGTTCGTCGCCATCATGGCTCTGATCACCGCATGTGTTCTCGATCAGCACATCTACTTTGCACTCAACGCTCCGGCCACTCTGACCGGCGGCACCCCGGAGACTGCGGCGACGTACGTCAACGGGTTGGGATTGAGCGGCGGAGACATCTCGGCGGCCGAATTGAGTCAGGCGGCAACCGATGTGGGCGAGGAATCGATCATCTCTCGCACCGGCGGCGCACCGACCCTCGCGTTCGGCATGTCCGAGGTTCTGCATCAGGTGTTCGGCGGCGAATCGCTAAAGTCGTTCTGGTACCACTTCGCGATCATGTTCGAGGCACTGTTCATCCTCACCACGGTCGATGCCGGCACCCGCGTCGCACGCTTCATGCTCTCCGACAGCATCGGCAACCTGCCCGGAGCCTCGGCCAAGAAGTTCAAGGACCCGTCGTGGCGTCCCGGAGCATGGATCTGCTCGCTGATCGTCGTCGCAGCCTGGGGCGCAATCCTTCTCATGGGAGTCACCGACCCGCTCGGCGGCATCAACACCCTGTTCCCGCTGTTCGGTATCGCCAATCAGTTGCTCGCCGCCATCGCCCTGACGGTGGTCATGGTGATCGTCGTCAAACGAGGTCTGTACAAATGGGCGTGGATCCCTGGCATTCCACTTGCCTGGGACCTCATCGTCACGATGACGGCCTCGTACCAGAAGATCTTCTCCTCCACCCCGGCCATCGGTTACTGGACGCAGCATTCTCAGTTCCGTGACGCGAAGGAGCAGGGCCTGAGCAGCTTCGGCAGCGCAAAGACCCCCGAGGCCATCGACGCGGTCATTCGCAACACGTTCATCCAGGGCACGCTGTCGATCATCTTCGCGGTACTCGTCCTGGTCGTCGTCATCGCCGGAGTCATCGTGTGCGTCAGAGCCGTTCGCGGAGCAGATCTGCCGGACAACGAGGAGCCGGAGGTGCCATCGAAGATCTTCGGTCCTGCCGGATTCGTCCTCACCCCCGCCGAGAAGCAGATCCAGGCCGAGTGGGACGAACTGATCGATGCGGGCACCGTTCGACGCCCCGGGTCGGCGCACTAGATGCGCGGGCTGTGGTGGTGGATCACCTCGGTGATGGGTGATCACGATTACGACCGCTACGTCGCGCATCTGGCCCGGCACCACCCGGGCCAGGAGCCACCGACCGTGCGGCAGTACTGGAAAGACCGGCACGCCGAGGCGGACCGAAACCCAGGGGCTCGATGCTGCTGACACGGTGCTGTCCGATTTCCGCTAGCACTGGCGGGATCGCGCTGACACAGTAGGAGCATGAGCAGCGAACGGCAGGTGCAAGAACTGGACTTCGATCGGTGTTATCGCGCGGTCTCCTCGCGTGACGCACGGTTCGACGGCCAGTTCTTCACCGCCGTCTCCACCACCGGCATCTACTGTCGACCTTCCTGCCCGGCGCGCACTCCCAAGCCCGGCAACGTCTCGTTCATGGCCACGGCAGCAGCGGCTCAGCAATCCGGCTACCGCGCCTGCCGACGTTGCCAGCCCGACGCCACTCCCGGTTCCCCACGATGGAACATCCACTCGGATCTCAGTTCTCGCGCGATGCGGCTGATCTCCGACGGAGCCGTCGAGCGCGGGGGCGTCGACGGCCTCGCGAGCACCCTCGGTTACTCGAGCCGCCAACTGACCCGCGTCCTGACGGCAGAGGTGGGTGCCGGACCGCTCGCGCTGGCTCGCGCCCATCGCGCGCATACCGCCCGCACGTTGATCCAGACCACCGACATGTCGATGGCCGACATCGCCTTCGCCGCCGGCTTCTCGAGCGTCCGCCAGTTCAACGACACCGTCAAAGAGGTCTTCGCGGTCGATCCGACGACCCTGCGGCGAGAAGCGCACCGCTCGGCCGTACCTACTGTGGGTGGCACCGTCACGTTGCGCCTGCCGTACCGCGCGCCGCTGGACCGCGGCTGGGTCGAGTGGTTTCTCCGAGGCCACGTGGTCGAGGGCATCGAATCGTTTTCCGACGACGGCGAATACGTGCGTTCACTGCAGTTACCGCACGCTGCCGGACTGGTGGCACTGCGCATCCTGGACGGATTCGTCAGCGCCGCACTGACTCTGCAGGACATGCGCGACCTCGCTCCGGCCGTGGCCAGGATTCGACACCTGCTCGATCTCGACGCCGATCCGCTTGCCGTCGACGAAGCCCTACGCGCCGACCCCCAACTCGCGCCGAGCGTCGAGGCCCATCCGGGCATCAGGGCCCTCGGGGTCGTCGACGGAGCGGAGATGTTGCTGCGCACCGTCATCGGGCAACAGATCTCGCTGAAGGCAGCGGCCACCCACACCGCCAGGCTCGTCGACGCGCTCGGGGCACCACTGGATTTCGGCGACGGACGCGTCGGACGGCTGTTCCCCGACGCTGCCGTCATCGCCGAACGCGGCCACGAGGTCCTCACCGGCCCGGCGGCTCGGGTCCAGACCGTCATCCGCGTCGCCGACGCCATCGCGTCGGGAACGGTGGCATTACACCCCGCGCGGGAGGGTCCGGATCTGGAACGAGAACTGCTCGAACTCAAGGGAATCGGGCCGTGGACGGCCCGCTATGTCGTCATGCGACTGCTGGGCGACCCCGACGTTCTGCTCGACACCGATCTCGTTGTCCGCCAAGGCGCGCAGGCGCTGGACATTTCTTTGAAGAACTCCCAACGCTGGGCACCGTGGCGCTCCTACGTCTCGATGCACCTGTGGATCACCGCACTGGAAAGAAGGCAGGCATGATGGCCACCTCCGCAACGCAGGACACCCCTATCGGTCCGTTCACCACCATCGTCGACGCCGATCAGCGCGTGCTGGCGTCGGGCTGGACCGCCGATGTCGAGGAACTCCGAGTGTTGATCCATCCGACGTTGCGACCCACCGACGTCCGCTCGGCGACCGACCTCGGCGCCGTCACCGCAGCTGTCGACTCCTATCACCGCGGCGACGTCGACCGCATCGACGACATCGACGTCGCACAACGATCGGGCGAATTCCTGATGCACGCCTGGGACGTGCTGCGCACTGTCGAACCCGGAGCGCCGGTGACGTACTCCGCGTTCGCGGAATTGTCCGGACGGCCGACGGCGATTCGCGGTGCCGCGTCGGCGTGCGCGCGCAATGCCGCCGCCCTGTTCGTACCGTGCCACCGAGTGGTTCGGATCGGCGGTGCGCTCGGTGGATTCCGTTGGGGACTGCCGACGAAGAAGTGGCTGCTGGCCCACGAGGCGCTCTGACCGACACCGCGTCGGAGTGGGACGTTAAGGTTCTTCACGAACCGCCACCCGCCGAATGTGAGGACCCACCGTGACCGAATCGGCAGTTCCCGGCAGTACTGCGAAGCCCGCGAAGTCCGGACGAGATCGCGGGGACCTCATCGGAACCGGTGGCCTCTGGCTGGCGAAATGGTCGCTCATCCTGATCTCCATCGCGGCCGGCGCGTGGGTGTTCGGTTGGCTGATCGGTCATCTCTGGGTGATTCTGCTACCGGTTCTACTCGCGGTGATCGTGGCCACGGTTCTGTGGCCACCTGCGAAATTGATGATGCGCCTTGGCTTTCCGCCTGCGCTGGCATCGTCCGTGTCGCTCGTGGTGTTCTTCGTCGTGATCGGCGGGGTCATCACTCTGATCATTCCGTCGGTGGCCGAGCAGGCTCCCGAGTTGGTCGATCAGGCGTCGGGCGGCATCGGTCAGGTGCAGGACTGGCTCAAGGGACCTCCGCTCAACATCGGCGACGACCAGATCGACAATGCGGTATCGGCCATCGTCTCGCGGCTGCAAGACAGCGGCGACGTCATCGCGACCGGCGTGTTCAGCGGCGTCTCGGCAGCCGGTTCCATCCTCGTGACCCTTGCCCTGGTGCTCGTGCTGTCGTTCTTCTTCGTCAAGGACGGCCCGAAGTTCCTGCCGTGGCTGCACGGATTCTCCGGCGGCCGCGCGGGACGCCATCTCGGCGAAGTCCTCTCCCGCATGTGGGTGACGCTGGGCGGTTTCATCCGGACCCAGGCCATCGTCAGCTTCATCGACGCGTTCTTCATCGGGCTCGGATTGGTGATCCTCGGTGTCCCGCTGGCATTGGTGCTCGCCACCCTGACGTTCCTCGGTGGCTTCATCCCCATCGTCGGTGCGTTCGTCGCGGGCGCTCTCGCTGTGCTCGTCGCATTGGTAGCCAACGGTCTGACGACCGCGTTGATCGTGCTCGCGATCATCCTCGCGGTGCAGCAGCTCGAAGGCAACGTGCTGCAGCCGATCCTGCAGAGCCGCAGCATGAATCTGCATCCAGCGATCGTGCTGCTCGCCGTCACCGGAGGCAGCTCGCTGTTCGGGATCATCGGCGCGTTCCTCGCAGTGCCCGCTGCCGCGGTGGCTGCTGTGCTGATTCGCTACGTCTCCGAACAGATCGACGAGCGATCGAACGAGCCCGATCAGGACGAGCTCGAGGATCAGATCCCCGCACCCGAGGGACTGACCGACGAACAGGCCGGCCTCGAGGACGAGGACGACAGGGCTGCGCCGGGGAAGAAGTAGCCCCGATCAGGACGCGACGACCTGCAGTGTCGAGCCCGCGCGTCCACGCTTGACGTAGAGGCGGCTCGGAATGCGCTGACGCATTTCGTCGACGTGACTGACGACTCCGACGACGCGGCCGCCCGCACGTAATTCGTCGAGCACGGCCATCACCGATTCCAGCGTGTCCGCATCCAGCGTGCCGAACCCCTCGTCGATGAACATGGTGTCGAGAACGACCCCGCCGGATTCGGCGGCCACGACATCGGCGAGACCCAGCGCGAGCGAGAGCGACGCCAGAAAAGCCTCGCCGCCCGACAACGTCTTGGCCGAACGCACCACACCGGTGTAGTCGTCGCGGATGTCGAGACCGAGTCCACCCCGCTTTCCGCGAAGGCCGGCCTCGTCGGAGTGCACGAATTCGTATCGACCCGAGGACATCCGACGCAAGCGTGCCGATGCCGACTCGGCGACGTCCTCGAGACGGGACGCAAGCACGTAGGACCGCAGCGACATCTTGCGTGCATTCTGCCCACGCCCGGCGACCACATCCGCCAGGTTGGCGAGCTCGTCGAACTCGGCGCGTTGCGGCGCGATGGCCGCAGCCGCGACGAACAGTTCGGCGACCAACCGCTCGAGATCGTCCGCGCGTCGGCGACACTCGGCCACCTCCCCCGCGGCGACCTTCGCCTCGCCGTCCAATTCGGCGAACCGGGCACGCAGCGGATCCAGGTCGATCGGCGGTTGCCCGCTCTGGGCGACGATGCCGGGTTCGAGCAGCACGTGTTCGGCGTGTGCCCGACGCTCCTCTGCCAGACGAAGCTCGGTCTCGATCTGCTCGACGCGGTCCTTGGTGAGAACGGCATCTGCTGCTGCATCGGCGGAGTCGAAGTTCGATGCCGATACCCGTCGATCCAGTTCGCCGCGCAGCGCGGCATGCTGCTCGCTGGCGTCGAGCCAGGCGATTCGCGCTTCCTGCAGTCGGCGGGCACCGTCGATCAGCTTCTCGCACTCGGCAATTCGCTCGGTCAACGATGTGCCTTCGGCAATTTCCTCGGCTACCGACGCTCGCATCTGCGCCACCGATCGCTCGGTGGCTGCGATGCGTTCGTCCAGCGCGCTGCGCCTGGCGACGAGATCCTGCAGCGTGACCGCCAGCGCATCCGACTCGGCGCGCAGCCGGCGCAGCTCGGTCGTCGCCGGGTCGAGGTCGGCGGCCCTCGCTCGGGCGTCTCGGACGGCAGTCGTCGCCGCATCGAGGGTGTGAGCAAGCTCCGCGGCGGAGGCTCCGCCCGTCCGGTCGTGCAGCAGATCGACCGCACGACTGGCGTCGGCGACGGCCGCGATCGACCGTTCCAGCTCGGCAGCGCATTTCCGCTCCGCGGCAGCGGCCTTGTCCTCCTGCGCTTTCGTGACCGTCGACGTCGCGGCAGCCGCCGGATTCGGGTGTTCGGCCGACCCGCACACGACACACGGCGCACCGGACTCGAGGCGGGCCGCCAGCTCTGCGGCCATGCCGTCGATGCGGCGTTCGCGCAGCTCGAGCAAGTGTTCCCAGGCGCTGTTGCGCGCGGTTGCGGCACGGTCCCTGACGCGTTCTGCCTCGACGAGAACGGCTCGGGTCCGCACCAATTCGAGGGCCGACTCAGCGGCCGCCTGAGCGCGGGCGCACCGCTCGTCCAGTCCCGGAAGCTCGGCAGCGGCCGCAGCTGCGCGCACCACCCGCGCTTCCACAGCGGCGAGGGTTTCGGGAAGTGTCGCCTGTTTCGTCGTCGTGCGTTCGATGGCAGCAACGGTCTCGGCGCGCTGTGCGCGCTGTTCTGCGAGCTCGGCGTCCAGCCGGTCGGCCTCACGGGCTGTCCCGAGCAGCGACTGCAGCCGTGCGACATCGGTGGTCCATGCTCGCACGAACTCGGCAACCACTGCCCGCTCGTCGGCCGGATCGTTCTGTACCGGCGGCCACTGCAGTGCGTCGTGGAAGCGCCTGCCCTCTGCGGACGTCGGCAGTGCCTGTTCCGCGGCGGTCAGCGCTGTGGTGGCCGCATCTGCGGTGGTGGCGGCAAGGCGCAGATCGGCGACAGCGTCGGCGATGGGACCCGCAGCAGCAGAATCGGCCAGTTCCGCGCGTCGCGCTGCTCGGGCGGCTTCGCCGTCCCGGTACTGCGCGAGTTGCTCTTCGGCGATGGCGCGTCGGCGCTGCAGGTCCAGGGCGCTGGTGGCCTCGGCCAGCGCGGCGGACGCACGCCCGGCCGCCGCGTCGACCAGCACCGCACGACCCTGGGCGAGAGTTCTGTTCTGCCGTGCACCGTCCAGAACCCGTGCCGCCCATTCGAGGGGATCCTGGGCCTGCTCACCGGGCGCGGCGTCGTCGGTGGACGGCTCGGGTACGCCCGCGGCCTGGGACACTCTGCCCAGCATGATGTCGATGGCCTGGTCGGCGTCGGCAAGACCGGCGGCCAATTCTCGACGCCGCTCAGCGAACCATTCCTCCACGTCGCCGAATCTGCCTGTGTCGAAGAGTCTTTCGAGTAGGTTTCCGCGCTCGTCGCTGTCTGCTCGCAGAAACTTCGCGAACTCGCCCTGCGGCAACAACACCACTTGAAAGAACTGATCGGCACTCATTCCGAGCAACCCGTTGACCGCGTCGCCGATCTCGTTGAGCCGCGTCAGGTTCTGCCCACGCCCATCGAGCCACGTGAGACTCGCCTTGGCATGCTGCTTGGTGGTGCCGGCAGTCCTGAGCTTGGGGCGCAGGAACTCCGGACTGCGCACGATCCTGATTCGTCGCCCACCGAGCGTCGCTTCAAGGGTCACCTGCGGGACGGCACCTCTCGCGGCGTGGTCGGACAGCAGCCTCTTGCCCTCCCGCCGCGCTCCGGGAACGGTGCCGTAGAGCGCAAAGGCAACGGCGTCGAGCACTGTCGTCTTCCCGGCTCCGGTCTGACCGTGCAACAGAAACAACCCGTCGGCCCCCAGCGCGTCGAAATCGACCGTCTCCGTTCCCGCGAAGGGACCGAAGGCGGTGATCTCGAGTGAGTGCAGCCTCATGCAGCGCCGCGGTCGACGGTGCTCTCCGGTGTGCGCGTGGATTCGGCCTCGCGCTGCACGGAAGCAAGAGCGCGCTCGAAGAGCGCGGACTCGGCTGCGGTGGGCGCGCTCCGCATGTCCGTCAGGAACGACGTCGCGATCTCGAGGTCGCTGCGGCCGCGGACACGATCGCGATACCGAAGCCCACCGTCGCCTTCGGGTCGACGCCACTCGAGATGGATCGCATGCCGAAAACGCTGTTGCAGCAACCGCATTGCATCGACAGGACGTACCTCGTCGGTCAGCACTGCCGAGACGTAGTGGTCCTCGTATTCGGAAAAGGCTGCGTGAGTGGTCAATTCCTCGACCGTGCCCTCGATGCGGGCGAGACCGCGAACCACCGGCAAGTCCACTCGATCGACGCTGCCGAGCCCGTCGGCGTCGAGTTCGAGAATCCACACGGCCTTACGGTGCGAGCGTTCGCCGAACGAGTACGGCAACGGGGAGCCGGAATACCGGACCCGCTCGGTGAGTGTCTGCGGAGAATGCAGATGACCCAGTGCCACGTAGTCGACGCCGTCGAATGCCGATGCCGGTGCGGTTTCGATTCCCCCGGACGAAATCGATCGCTCCGAACCTGTCGCTTCGCCGCCGACGATGAACGCATGCGCGAGGACGACGGACCGAACATGTTGCCCTGCTTCGTCTCTCGCTGCGAGGTCGGCGCGCACCAGGTCCATGGCAGCATCGAGCACCTCGGCGTGCGTCCGTGCCGCCGGAACGTCGAGTTCGACTCGGGTGGTCTCGGGCTCGAGGTACGGAATGCCGTAGAACGCAACCGATCCGTGCTCGTCATCGACGACCACCGGGGTCGCGACGTTGCCGACCTTGGTCATCAGATGCAGTCCACCGGCCGAGGCGAACGCAGCTCCGGCACCCAACCGAGCGGGTGAATCGTGGTTACCCGACGTCGCGACGATGACGGCTCCGGCGGCTCTGATCGCTTCGAGTCCGCGATTGCACACCACTACGGCATCCGCGCTCGGCACGGCGCGGTCGTAGATGTCACCCGGGACGACGACCACGTCGATCGACTGTGCGGCAACCAGTTCCGCGATGGACTCGAGCACTGCGCCCTGATCGGCCAACAGGTCGACACCGTGAAAGGTGCGACCTATGTGCCAGTCCGAGGTGTGCAGGATTCTCATGTCCACGACGCTATCGGCAACCACCGACAAACTATTCGAGGCTCGTCGGCCTGTCGGGCGTGAGCATCGACCCACAGCTCGTCTCGCCCGAACTTGTCGGTGGCGTGCTGCATCATCGGCACCATGAACATTCTCACCGCGCTCGGCCTGCTCGTCGCCCTCGCCATCGGCGGCGTGGTGGGGTGGCTGTTGCATGCCTCTCGGGTGGGTGATCGGGCCGTACGAGCGGAGGCCCAGCTGGCGGCTCTACGCCAGAACGAGGCGCTGCTTCGCCAGTCGCTGAGCGCGGTGAACGAGGATTCCGCGCGGCGCAATTCGACGGTCATCGGCCAACAGGTGTCCCATCTGGTGGAGCCACTGCACGACGCCGTCGATGCTCTCGCCGAGCACGTGCGAGAAGTCGAGCACCACCGCATCAGGGCGTACGCGGGCCTGTCGGAACAGGTCACCGGAATGCATCGCGCGTCGATGCAGCTCTCCATGCAGACCGGACAACTGGTCACCGCACTGCGCGCACCGCAGATCCGAGGTCGGTGGGGCGAGATCCAGCTCGAACGGGTCGTCGAACTCGCCGGAATGGTCAAGCACTGCGACTTCGACACTCAGGTGAGCAAGGACGGCTTTCGACCCGACATGATCGTTCGCCTCGCCGGCGATCGGCAGATCGTCGTCGACGCCAAGGTGCCGTTCGCGGCCTACCTCGACGCCGCGCAGGACGAAGAACCCGGTGCTCGCGACAAGCATCTGCGCCGCCACGCCAAGCAGTTGCGCACCCACATCGATCAACTGGCAGACAAGGCTTATTGGGAGGCGTTCGAGCCGACGCCGGAGTTCGTCGTCCTGTTCGTTCCCGGCGACCCGTTTCTCGACGCCGCGTTGACGTCGGATACGAGCCTGCTGGAGTACGCCTTCGGCCGGAACGTGATTCTTGCCACCCCGACCACTCTGGTCGCTCTGCTGCGCACCGTCGCGTACACCTGGAAGCAGGAGTCGATCGCCGAGGACGCGGCGCGGATCCACCAGCTGGGCCGCGAACTGTACGGCCGCATCGGAATCGTCTCGACACATCTCGACAAGCTCGGAGCCCACCTCGGCAAGGCCGTGGAGTCCTTCAACTCCACCGTCGGGTCGGTCGACAGCAGGGTGAGTGTCACCGCACGCAAGCTGCACGAGCTCGAGCTGTTCGACGCCGAACCGGTGGAGATCGCACGCGTGGACGAGCGTCCCAAGCTGTCCGATTCGTCCCGCTACCGGCACGACTTCGGTCATGTCAGCGATGCAGTGGGCTGAACTACGGCTAACCTCGAGGGGTGTCTACCTCCCAACGTGCCCGATCCGGGGTACCGCTGGATCACCGATCCATCCTCGCGACCCTGCCCGGCGTACCAGCGTGGGGTGCCGTTGCGATCGCCGCAGGGCTGACCTTTCTCGGATTTCTCATCGACGCCGCGCGTGGAACCGAGCTGACCGGTGCGTTCGCGTTCCTCTACATCCTCGGCTGCATCGCGGCGGTATTGCTGGTCCGCTACCGCGGACTGTTCACCGCGATGGTCCAAGCCCCGTTGATTCTGTTCGTGGCAGTGCCGCTGTCGTACCAGTACTTCACCGACAACGCGGGCACCAGCCTCAAGGACATCATCCTGAACGTGGCGATTCCGCTGGTCAACCGATTTCCATTGATGCTGCTCGGCACCCTCGTGGCCGTCGGCCTCGGTGCCGTACGCATCGTGCTGAAGCGGCAGAACACGCACGCGCCCGCAGTTCGACGCAGCACGAAGACCGCCGACACCGCTCGGCGTCGCACGAAATCGGAAGACGCCCCTCGTCGAAGCACCAAGGCCGGAGACTCCGCTCGCCGGAGCCCGACCTCCGAGGACGACACACTCACCCGGGCACCGCGGCGAGCGCAGGAAGACCGTCCGTCGCGCGCACGTAGCCGTCGAGCTGCGGCGGACCGTGACGACGTGTCCGCGGTCGAGGCCACCGACATCGTGCCCGAGCCGTACGTGGGCCGCCGAGGAACCTCTCGCGCCGCAACCGACTCCGGTGCCGCGCCAAGACGGTCGGCAACAACCCCCGGGGCGACGCCCGGATACGCACGTCAGGCGAGTCCGCAGCCCGAGTACCAGCGGCCCTCCCGCTCCCACGCCCAGTACCCGCAGGATCGCACGCCCCCACCCGGCGTAGCGCGCCCATCGCGGCCCCAGCCGTCCGAGGCACCGTATTCGACGGAACCTCGCCGGGAGCGTTCACCTCGGGTTCAGCCGCCGCGGGACGCCGTCGATCCGTACTCCAGCAGCGCTCGGCACACAGTCGAACCGGTTGTGAACGACGCGCCGCCGAACGTGCGCCGTGACGACATTCCTCCGCATCCGGTGCCGCAGGTTCGGTACCGCGACCGCCACGCCGACGACTGACCCCACCGGTACCGGCCGGTCATGGACCGGTCAGCGTGCGGGGCGCAGCTCGCGGGGCAAGGAAAAGACCAGGGTCTCGTTCGCGGTGGTGACGGGCTGCACGTCAGCGTATCCGTGCTCGGCGAACAGGTCGATGACGCCCTGAACCAGGATCTCCGGCACGGACGCTCCCGACGTGATGCCGATGGTCTCGACGCCGTCGAGCCACGCCAGATCGATCTCTTTCGCGTAATCCACCAGGTAGCTGGCCCGTGCGCCGGCACCGAGGGCGACCTCGACCAGGCGCACCGAGTTCGACGAGTTCTTCGAGCCGACGACGATCACCAGATCGCACTCCGGTGCCATCGCCTTCACCGCGACCTGACGGTTCTGCGTGGCGTAGCAGATGTCGTCGCTCGGCGGATCCTGCAAGGTCGGGAAGCGCTCCCGCAGCTTCGCGACCGTCATCATGGTCTCGTCGACGCTCAGCGTGGTCTGCGAAAGCCAGATGACCTTGTTCTCGTCGCGCACCGTGACGCTGTCCACCGACTCCGGGCCGTCCACGAGCTGGATGTGCTCGGGTGCCTCACCTGCGGTGCCCTCGACCTCCTCGTGGCCCTCGTGGCCGATGAGCAGAATGTCGTAGTCGTCTCGGGCGAACCGCTTGGCTTCCTGGTGCACCTTGGTCACCAGCGGGCAGGTCGCGTCGATCGTCCGCAGGTTCCGCTCGGCGGCAGAAGTGTGCACCGCAGGCGAGACACCGTGCGCCGAGAACACCAGCAGCGAACCCTCGGGCACCTCGTCGGTCTCCTCGACGAACACCGCACCGCGATCGGACAGCGTCTCGACCACGTGCTTGTTGTGCACGATCTCCTTGCGCACGTACACCGGCGCACCGTGCTGTTCGAGTGCCTTCTCGACGGTCTCGACGGCGCGATCCACGCCCGCGCAGTAGCCGCGCGGCTCGGCGAGAAGCACTCGCTTACCCCCGGCATGCGCGGTCGTGTGCGAGCCGGCGGAGTGTGCGATACCAAGATTCAAAGGAACAGCCGAAGACATACCTCCCAGGATACGTGTATCGCAGCAACCGGGTCATTCCGCAGGCCCTGGCCTGTCGGCTACCCAAAGACGACGACTTCGGGCAGTCTGGTGTGCATGACTCGACTCCCCTTTGCGGCGCGGGTGGCTGCAGGCGTCGCCGTGACCGTCGTGGAAGAGGCCCGCAAGCTTCCCGGTTCCGCGTTGATGTTGCCGATGACCGTCGTCAGCGAGGCGTTGGCGCGCGGCATGCGGCTTCAGCAGCAGGTGACAGCCCTCGCCATCAAGGGCGATCTGGTCATTTCGGCTCTGCCGGTGATCGGAACTCCGCGCGAGGAGCAGCCGTCGTGGGCGAGTTTCGACGAGGACGACGACGACGCGTTCCCGGCCACGTCGAGGTTCGACTCCGCAGCAGTCACCGATGACGTCGATGTTCCCGACACACCGGTGGCCGAGCCCATCGCCGCGAACGGACGATTTGCTCTGTACTCGACGCCTCCGCTGGACGAACCGGTGCAGGACACGTCGGCGAAGCCCGCAGCAGCTGCGAAGCCCGAGATCGTCGAGATGATCGACTTCGACACCCTTGCCCTGGCTCAGTTGCGCGCACGGCTGCGCACGCTGTCCATCGAGGATCTGGAAACCCTGCTCGAGTACGAGAACGCGACGTCGGCTCGCGCACCGTTCCAGACCATGCTCGCCAACCGAATCACCACCGCCAAGGCGAAGTGAGCACTCCCCCCACTCAGTCCGGCCCCGCCCCATCCGGTGCGAGCACCGCCGAACAACCATGGCCGGTGCGCACCGTCGCGATGAAGGTCGCCGGGTGGATCGACAAACTCGGCAGCATCTGGGTCGAGGGGCAGCTGACGCAGATCAACGCCCGCCCCGGCACGCGCACGGCATTTCTGACTCTGCGTGATCCGTCGGCGGACATGTCGTTGTCGGTGACCTGCTCGCCGCAGCTGCTGGATCGTTCGCCCGTTCCGCTGACCGAAGGCGCGCGCGTCATCCTCTACGGCAAGCTGTCGTTCTTCACCGGCCGCGGCACCATTTCGCTGCGCGCCACCGATATTCGCGCTGTGGGTGTCGGCGAACTACTGGCCCGCATCGAACGGCTCCGGGCTCTGCTGGCCGCCGAAGGACTGTTCGACCCGCGACTCAAGCGTCCGCTGCCGTTCCTGCCCGGCACCATCGGGCTCATCACCGCTCGCGCCAGCGCAGCCGAGAAGGACGTCCTCACCGTCGCGCAGAGGCGTTGGCCTGCAGTGCGATTCGAGGTACGGAACACTCCGGTCCAGGGTCCACAAGCGGTGCCGGCAATCCTGGACGCGTTGAAGGATCTGAACGACGACCCGCGCGTCGACGTCATCGTCCTCGCCCGCGGCGGCGGTAGCGTCGAGGATCTATTGCCGTTCTCCGACGAGGCACTGTGCCGAGCCATCTCACGGGCGACGACGCCGATCGTCAGCGCCATCGGTCACGAACCCGACAGTCCCCTCAGCGATCACGTCGCCGACCTGCGCGCTGCCACCCCCACCGATGCCGCCAAGCTCGTGGTGCCCGACGCCGTCGCCGAACAAGCGTTGGTCGCGGAACTGAAGGCCAGAAGCGCTGCAGCGCTTCGCAATTGGGTGGAACGTGAGGCGCGCGGGCTGGAGATGCTGCGGCATCGACCCGTGTTGGCCGATCCGTTGGCGGCCCTCGAACAGCGTCGCGAGGAAGTTCGGCGACTCGCCGATGCAGCTCGACGCGACGTGCAGCGCGAGCTGACCACCCAGGACACGCTCGTCGAACATCTGCGGGCGAGGCTGTCGACGCTGGGGCCTGCTGCCACACTTGCCCGGGGCTATGCCGTCGTACAGCGGGTGGTGCCGGGTGCCGATCCCGAGGTACTGCGTTCGGTCGAGGACGCGCCGCCGGGTACACAGATCAGGGTGCGGGTGGCCGACGGTGCCGTCACCGCCGCAGTAATGGGCCGAGTGAAATGACGCCGAGTGAAAAGACAGAGGGAGATTCGATGAGCGAGAACGAAGACAAGCCGGTGTCCGAACTGGGCTACGAGGAAGCCCGCGACGAGCTGGTCGGAGTGGTGAAGATCCTCGAGCAAGGCGGGCTCGATCTCGACGCATCCCTCGCTCTGTGGGAGCGCGGCGAACAATTGGCGACGCGCTGCGAGGAACAACTGGCAGGTGCACGCAAGCGCATCGAGACCGCGCTGGCGAGCACCGAGAACGACAGCTAGGGCGCGAGCGGTTCGGTGGCCTCGACCGCAGCCGCGAGAGTGGTGAATTCTTCGGTGTTCGCCGTGCCGCCCAACAGGATTCGCACGTCACCGAAGTCCGAGACCCAGTAGGTGCGCGAGCCTTCCTCGCCGTACACGACCCAGTCTCGACCCGAGACGTTCTGCGCGCCCGACGCGTACACCGTCTCCCCGGCCACGAACGGCACCACCAGTTCCTCGGACGCGGCCGTCTGAGTCAGTTGCAGGTACGCACCCGATCCGGTGATGTATCCGACAGTCGACGCCGCTCCACCGCTGTCACCGGAAATGGTCGCGCGGCTCCCCGAATTGGGCGTCCATTCCTCGGGAACGACCGGATTGCGCACCGGGAACCCGATTTCGGCCGCGTCGTACTGCAGTGCCGAGTTCACGTCGAAGTTGGGAATGGGTCCCTGCTTGGGTCCACCCGGGCTCAACGAGCACTGACTGGCCACGCCTGCAATCAACAAACACGCAATGACCAGCGGAATCAGCGACCAGACCATGTCGCGGTTGTTGTTGAGAATCCGAGGTTTGCTGTTTGCCACATTTCCAGTATCCCCTCTGTGCGGCAGTGCTCGGTCGGCGCGTACCTCACAGTCGACCCGACCCCACCGCGGGCATCACAGAAGTGAGATAATCCTGCCTGGGTAACACCCCACCAACCAGGAGGCTACAAACCGATGACGGCCAGCACCGAGTCCACTCGCGCCATGGCGCCAGATCGCAACCTCGCACTCGAACTCGTCCGCGTCACCGAGGCCGGTGCGCTCGCCTCGGGTCGCTGGGTCGGTCGGGGCGACAAGGAAGGTGGCGACGGAGCAGCCGTCGACGCGATGCGTCAGTTGGTCAGCTCGGTCTCCATGCGCGGCGTCGTCGTCATCGGCGAAGGCGAGAAGGACGAAGCGCCGATGCTCTACAACGGCGAGCAGGTCGGCAACGGAAACGGACCCGAGGTGGACTTCGCCGTCGACCCCGTCGACGGAACCACCCTGATGGCCAAGGGCATGCCCAACGCCATCTCGGTACTCGCCGTCGCCGAGCGCGGCGCGATGTTCGATCCCTCGGCCGTGTTCTACATGGAGAAGATCGCAGTCGGACCCGATTACGCCGACGTCATCGACATCACCGTCCCCGTCGCCGAGAACATCGCCCGCATCGCCAAGATCAAAAAGGGTTCCGCCTCCGACGTGACGGTGTGCATCCTCGACCGCCCCAGGCATGCCGAACTGATCCAGCAGGTGCGCGACGCCGGATCACGCATCCGGTTGATCTCCGACGGTGACGTCGCCGGCGCCATCGCCGCCGCTCGTCCCGACTCCGGCACCGACATGCTCATCGGCACCGGCGGAACGCCCGAGGGCATCATCGCGGCCGCCGCGATGCGCTGCATGGACGGCGCGATCCTGGGCCGTCTGGCACCCACGGACGACACCGAGAAGCAGAAGGCCATCGACGCCGGCCACGACCTCGATCGCGTCCTCGACACCAAGGACCTCGTCTCGGGTGAAAACGTCTTCTTCACCGCCACCGGCGTCACCGACGGCGACCTGCTGCGCGGCGTTCGCTACGCGGGCGGCGGAGCCCACACCCAGTCCATCGTCATGCGTTCGAAGTCCGGCACCGTGCGCATGATCGACGCCTACCACCGCCTCGAGAAGCTGCGCGAGTACTCCTCGGTGGACTTCGACGCCGACGAATCCGGCCAGGCACCGTCCTTCTGATCCCCGAAACCACGACTGGCAAAGTAAGGCTCATGACGCAGACAGACGAACAGCAGTTCCGGATCGAACACGACACCATGGGAGAGGTTCGCGTCCCCATCGACGCGCTCTGGCGCGCCCAGACGCAGCGTGCGGTGGAGAACTTCCCCATCTCGGGCCGCCCGCTCGAGCGCACCCAGATCCGCGCGATGGGCCTGCTCAAGGCAGCCTGCGCGCAGGTCAACAAGGATCTCGGTCTGCTCGACGGCACATTGGCCGACGCGATCATCGCGGCAGCCAACGAAATTGCCGAGGGCAAGCACGACGATCAGTTCCCGATCGACGTCTTCCAGACCGGCTCGGGCACCAGCTCCAACATGAACGCCAACGAGGTCATCGCGTCGATCGCCAAGGCCAACGGCGTCGAGG
The DNA here is from genome assembly GCF_001894785.1 of Rhodococcoides fascians NBRC 12155 = LMG 3623. Taxonomy (GTDB): domain Bacteria; phylum Actinomycetota; class Actinomycetes; order Mycobacteriales; family Mycobacteriaceae; genus Rhodococcoides; species Rhodococcoides fascians. The sequence goes on along the minus strand of NZ_BCWW01000009.1, from coordinate 223,713 downwards.
TGCACCCCAACGACCACGTGAACATGTCGCAGTCCTCCAACGACACGTTCCCGACGGCCACGCACGTCGCCGCCACCGAAGCAGCCGTCACCTCCCTGGTGCCCGCGCTGCGGCACCTGCACGAGGCTCTGGTGACCAAGGCCACCGAGTGGAAGCACGTCGTCAAGTCCGGACGCACCCACCTGATGGATGCCGTCCCCGTCACTCTCGGTCAGGAATTCGGCGGCTACGCCCGGCAGATCGAGGCCGGCATCGAGCGCGTCGAAGCCACCCTGCCGCGTCTGGGTGAACTGCCCATCGGCGGCACCGCCGTCGGCACCGGCCTCAACGCACCCGACGGCTTCGGCCCGAAAGTTGTTGCTGCTCTGGTGAAGTCGACGGGCATCGACGCCCTCACCGCCGCCAAGGATTCGTTCGAGGCGCAGGCCGCTCGCGACGGACTGGTCGAGGCATCGGGCGCACTGCGCACCATCGCAGTGTCACTGACCAAGATCGCCAACGACATTCGCTGGATGGGATCGGGGCCGCTCACCGGACTCGGCGAGATCGCACTCCCCGACCTGCAGCCCGGCAGCTCGATCATGCCCGGCAAGGTCAATCCGGTTCTGCCCGAGGCTGTCACGCAGGTCGCCGCACAGGTCATCGGTAACGACGCGGCAGTGGCCTTCGGCGGCGCATCGGGTGCCTTCGAGCTCAACGTGTACATCCCGATGATGGCCCGCAACGTTCTCGAATCCTTCAAGTTGCTCGCCAACGTCTCGGTGCTGTTCGCCGACAAGTGCGTCGTCGGCCTCGAAGCCAACGTCGAGCACCTCAAGACCCTCGCCGAGTCCTCGCCGTCCATCGTGACGCCGCTGAACTCCGCAATCGGCTACGAGGAAGCGGCCGCAGTCGCCAAGCAGGCACTGAAGGAAAAGAAGACGATCCGTCAGACCGTCATCGACCGCGGACTGATCGGCGACAAGCTCAGCGAAGCAGAACTGGACAAGCGCCTCGACGTCCTGGCCATGGCGAAGGTCAAGGACTAGTTTCGCTGCTCTACCCGCAGGACCCGCAGGACCCGCTGCACCCTTGAACGCGCCCGCCCCCGGTTGGATCAATGTGGGTTTCAGTCACTCTGACTGCAACAAAGTCGCATTGATCCGACCGGGGGCGGGTCGGTTTCGAAAGGGGCGTACCTCAGGCCAGGTGCGCGAGTTCTTCGCGTGCCTTCAGGCCGTCCTCACCCAGATCGGTGCGGTCGAAGATCTTCCAGCCTGCGAGCAACGGCTTGAACACCTTGTCGCGTTCCTGGTCGGCGTCGTAGATGCCGGCTTCGGCGAGGGCGGCGATGCTGCTGCCGCGGTCCGGAAGCTCGATCTCGGGGATCTTGAAGCCGTTGATGCGGTCGGCCACTGCGCGCGCAGCCTGATCGGGTACGACAGCGAATGCCTCGTCGAGGATGCTGGCGAAGAATGCCGACTGCAGCTCGTCGTCGTCGGCAATTTTGCCGAGGATGGTGGCCAGTACCGGATCCTTGCCGAGGGCGATGGTGTTGCGGTTACGCAAGGCGGCGGCAGCTTCTTCGATGGCGAAGTGCGCCAGGATGTCGAGCAGCCGCTGGCTGGGCGCGTCGAATCCGAGGGTCATGTGTTCCATCCGCACTCGCTCGAGGGCGACCGGATCGACAGCGCGGGTGAGCACCAGGAAGTTGCGCAGCACGATCGACTGTCGGTTCTCTTCCGACGTCCAGCGGCCCGTCCACTTCCACCAGGCACCGAGGCCGGTGAGGGCGTGGGCCAGTTCCCGGTGGTAGGCGGGGAGGTTGTCGGCCACCAACACGCCCACCGTGGCGGACAGAATTTCGACGTCGCTCAGGTGCGACTGCTCGGGCGACCAATCCTCGCCGCCGAGGAACGCGAAGTTCTTGCCGTCGTCGAACGGCGCGAGCTCATGGGGGTGCCAATCACTCGCTGCCTCGATATGGCGTCGTAGATTCTCTTCGACCGCGGGCTCCAAACGGACCAGCAGATCACCGTCGGACAGGTTCGTAGACATGCGGTAACCGTAGCGCCTGCCGCCGAGCGTCCGACGTCGCGCCCCTGACCTCTGTGAATTCTCCTAACGCCAGGTCGTTGCGGGTCTATCCTCAGGTGCATCCAATCATCGACGTGAGGACTCCTCATGATGCGGTCGGGTCGAAATTTTCTGTGTCTTGCTGTCGTGTGCTCTCTGGTTCTGTTGGCAGGGTGCTCCGAAGACGCACCCACCGCAGACAGTCCACCGGCGTCCGAGCCGGCGCCGACCGAGGATCTGTCGCCCGGCCAGGTTGCCGGCGTCGACGTTCCGGCCGGTCGCGTCGACGATGCGGTCGGCAAGCTCGACGGTATCGCCGACGAACTGATGGCGTCGTCGAACATTCCGGGTATGGCCATTGCCGTCGTGCACGGTTCCGACGTCGTCTACTCGAAAGGCTTCGGCGTTCGCGAAATGGGCAAGGACGACCCGATCGACGGCGACACCGTGTTCCAGCTGGCCTCGCTGTCCAAGTCGGTGGGTGCGACGGTGGTCGCGTCACAGGTGGGAGCGGGTGTCATCGACTGGTCGACGCCGGTGGTCTCCGAGCTGCCGTGGTTTGCGCTGGACGATCCGTGGGTGACTCAGAACATCACGGTCGGCGACTTCTACGCGCATCGAAGCGGACTCCCAGAGCACGAAGGCGATCTGCTCGAAGACCTCGGCTACGACCGCAGACAGATCCTCGAGCGCCTTCGGGAGGTGCCCCTCGATCCGTTCCGATCCACGTATCACTACACCAACTTCGGGATCACAGCCGCGGCCGAGGCCGTCGCTGCCGCCTCGGGCAAGGACTGGGACACCCTCAGCCAGGACACGATCTACGGTCCACTCGGCATGACCTCGACCAGCTCGTCGTTCTCCGACTACATCGACCGCGCCGACCGAGCGGTACCTCACGTCCTCGTGGACGGCGAGTATCAGGCCCGATACCAACGCGAACCCGATCCGCAGACGCCGGCCGGTGGCGTCAGCTCCTCGGTGAACGATCTCGGCAGGTGGCTGACGATGCTCATCGCCGACGGCACCCACGACGGGAACCAGATCGTCGATCCCGACGCCCTCCTTCCTGCCATCAGCGCGCAGATCGTCTCGAGCCCGTCGACGACGGCGGATTCGCGCGCGGGCTACTACGGATACGGATTCAACATCTCCACCAGTGCAGCCGGCCGCACGACCGTCAGCCATTCCGGAGCGTTCGCACTCGGGGCGGGCACGAACTTTCACTGGATCCCGTCGCTCGACGTCGCCATCGTCGTACTGACCAACGCCGCGCCACTGGGCATCGCAGAAACGGTCACGGCCGAGTTCGCCGACCTCGTGCAGTTCGGCGAGGTACGCGAGGACTGGCGAACGCTGTACAAGAATGCTTTCGCCGGTATGAGCGAGCCGGAGGGCGAGCTCGCGGGGAAGACCGCTCCGCCGAATGCCGCTGCACCGCAACCGCTCACGTCGTACACCGGGTTGTACCAGAACGCCTACTGGGGGCCGGCCACCGTCGCGGAGGTCGACGGGAGGCTGGTGTTGACCCTCGGACCGAACTCGACTTCCTACGAGTTGTCGCACTGGGACGGTGATACGTTCGCGTTCGAGCCGACCGGTGAGAACGCACCGGACGGAACGATTTCTCAGGCGACTTTCGAGGGGAACACGGTCACACTCGAGTTCTTCGACGGCGATGGATTAGGACGGTTCACCAAGTGACTGATACCCGACAAGCAACCGATATCGTGCAAAACCTGTTCGACGCGTTGAGGCTTCGCGAGACCGATCGCGCGCTGACGCTTCTCGACGAGAAGATCGTGTGGCACAACGTCGGGCTTCCGAAGGTACGCGGAATCTCGAACGTCGGCAGATTTCTGACGCTGCTGGCCAAGCCGGGTTACGGCTTCGACGTCGTCGTGCACAACATCGCGGCCGACGGAGATGTCGTGCTCACCGAGCGCACCGACGTCCTGATCTGGCGTCGGCTTCGTGTCGAGTTCTGGGTGTGCGGAACATTCGAGCTGCGCGACGGCAAAGTAGCTGTGTGGCGCGACTATTTCGACAACGTCGATTTCCTCAAAGGCGTTGCGCGAGGAGTGCTCAGGGCTGCACTCGGCCGGTGACCCATGTGAGTGGAACTTCGTAGCAGGCTACGAAGTTCCACTCACGAGGGGCGTCAGGCCCCTGACGGACCGAATTCCTCGAGCATTTCGGTCACCAGTGCAGCGATCGGTGAACGCTCACTGCGAGTAAGGGTGATGTGCGCGAAAAGTGGGTGTCCCTTGAGCTTTTCGATGACGGCAGCGACGCCGTCGTGTCGTCCGACCCGCAGGTTGTCTCGTTGCGCGACGTCGTGGGTGAGCACGACGCGTGAGCCCGACCCCAGTCGGGACAGGACCGTGAGCAGCACATTGCGCTCGAGTGACTGCGCCTCGTCGACGATCACGAACGAATCGTGGAGCGAGCGACCACGAATGTGCGTGAGCGGCAACACTTCCAGCATTCCGCGGGCGATGACTTCTTCCATCACCTCCGGGCTGGCGAGCCCTTCGAGGGTGTCGAAGACAGCCTGGCCCCACGGGCCCATCTTCTCACTCTCACTGCCGGGGAGGTAGCCGAGTTCCTGCCCACCGACGGCGTAAAGAGGCCGGAAGACAACAACTTTCCGATGTGAGCGACGTTCGAGGACGGCCTCGAGTCCGGCAGTGAGAGCCAGTGCGGACTTACCGGTGCCGGCCTTGCCGCCGAGCGAGACGATGCCGATGCTCTCGTCGAGCAGAAGATCGAGCGCCACACGCTGTTCCGCCGAACGACCGTGCAGGCCGAACGCCTCACGCTCGCCGCGCACGAGCTGCAGCTGCTTGTCGGGCGTGACGCGTCCCAGTGCACTCTGCCGTCCGGCAAGCAGTCGAACTCCGGTGTGACACGGCAAGTCTCGGGCCTCGACGAGATCGATGACACCGTCGTTGAACAGGGTGTCCACGGCGTCGGAGGGCACCTCGAGCTCCGTCATACCGGTCCATCCGGACGGCACGACGTCGTGAGCGTGGTACTCGTCGGCGGGGAGCCCGACAGCACCGGCCTTGACGCGCAGCGGGATATCCTTGCTGACCAGCACCACATCTTTGCCCTCAGCCGCCAGATTCAGGGCGCAGGCGAGGATTCGAGAATCGTTGGAGTCGGTACGGAATCCGACGGGAAGCACCGACGGATCGGTGTGATTGAGCTCGACTTGCAGTGTGCCGCCGGATGTTCCGATGGGGACCGGCTGATCGAGTCGGCCAAATTCTACGCGAAGATCGTCGAGCATGCGCAAGGATTCCCGCGCGAACCATCCCAGTTCGTGATGGTGGCGTTTGCCCTCCAACTCGCTGATCACGATCAACGGAAGTACCACATTGTGCTCGGCGAACCGGATGACTGCCCACGGATCCGACAGCAGGACCGAGGTATCGAGCACGAATGTCCGAAGAGGGGCGGAAACGGAGCGTGAAGTGGTCACGTGGGGCTCCTACGTTTGCGCGGCACCGCGCAAACTCTGTCGCTCGGCCGGTCGGGTCCGATGTGTCAGGTGACACGAGGACCGGGTACCGGCCCTCTCGCGCTCACTAGCTCAGTCACGTATCAGAACCTCCCGCACAGGCAGCTTCCCCGCTGCCTGTTACTGCCGACGGTACCGCCGAAATCCGGTATCGGCTCGCTGGAAGTCTGGCGTGTCGGTGAACAACGCGTTACGGCCGATTCGCCCCAGGTCGGCGGGACGTTCGGTGCCGAGACCGCCCTCCCCCGTCGGATCAATGTGGCTTTGTTGCACTCAGATCGACTGATAGCCACATTGATCCGACCGGGGGCCAGCGTGAATGAACCACTGCAGACGTCTGAACGCTGCAACGGTCCATTGACGCGACCGGGGTGGGGCGGATCCGCAAGAAGGAAAGCCAGGGTCAGCCCAGCAATCCCCAGTCTTCGAGGCCCTCGTACAGCGGCTTGCTCTGTGCCAGTTTCACGACGCGTTCTTTCAGGGCGTCGGTGGCCTGACCCGTGGCCAGGGCGGTTGCGATGATGTCGGCGACCTCGGTGAACTCGGCTTCGCCGAATCCGCGGGTGGCGAGTGCGCCGGTGCCGATGCGCAGGCCGGAGGTGACCATGGGCGGGCGTGGGTCGAAGGGCACGGCGTTGCGGTTGACGGTGATGCCGACCTCGTGCAGGAGGTCTTCTGCCTGCTGGCCGTCGAGCTCGGAGTTGCGGAGGTCGACGAGGACGAGGTGCACGTCGGTGCCGCCAGTGAGGACGGACACGCCCTTGTCGGCGACGTCGGCACCGGTGAGACGCTCGGCGAGCAGCGACGCGCCGAGGAGGGTGCGTTCCTGACGTTCCTTGAACTCGGGCGTCGCAGCGATCTTGAAGGCGACGGCCTTCGCGGCGATGGCGTGCATCAGCGGCCCACCCTGCTGGCCGGGGAACACGGCGGAGTTGAGCTTCTTGGCCCATTCCTTCTTGGCGAGGATGATGCCGGAGCGCGGTCCGCCGAGGGTCTTGTGCACCGTGGAGGACACGACGTCTGCGTAGGGCACGGGTGAGGGGTGTACGCCTGCGGCGACGAGTCCGGCGAAGTGCGCCATGTCGACCCAGAGCAGTGCGCCCACTTCGTCGGCGATGGAACGGAACGCAGCGAAGTCCTGGTGGCGCGGGTAGGCCGACCAGCCGGCGATCAGCACCTGGGGCTTGGCGGCGATGGCCTGCTTGCGCACCTCGTCCATGTCGATGCGGTGATCTTCTTTCGACACCCCGTAGGACTCGACCTCGTAGAGCTTGCCCGAGAAGTTGAGCTTCATGCCGTGGGTGAGGTGGCCGCCGTGGGCCAGGTCGAGTCCCATGATCTTGTCGCCCGGGTTGATCAGTGCCATCAGTACCGCGGCGTTGGCCTGCGCACCGGCGTGCGGCTGCACGTTGGCGAACTCGGCACCGAAGAGTTCCTTGGCGCGATTGCGCGCGAGGTCCTCGACGATGTCGACGTGCTCGCAGCCGCCGTAGTAGCGGCGTCCGGGGTAACCCTCGGCGTACTTGTTGGTCAGGACGCTGCCCTGGGCCTGCAGAACCGCGCGGGGCACGAAGTTCTCCGAGGCGATCATCTCGAGGGTGTCGCGCTGACGTCCCAGTTCACCTGCCATCGCCGCGGCGACCTCGGGATCGAGCTCGGCCAGTGACAGGTTGTTGACGTCAGTCATAACAGGAGTCTCCAAGGGACAGCAGAGTAAGGGGGCATCAATAAACAACGGACCTGGGCCAGTTTACGAGACGCGTACTGCGCCCGGTGTCAGTGGCTCGTCGAGCAGTCTGCCGAACAGCTGTGCCCGCTCACTGGCGGTCTCTCCCTGGTCCAACCAGCCGGCGAGAAGCTTGTAGCCCTCGACGTAGGTACTGATGTACGCCCGCCACAGCGGCGAGGACAGAAAGCGCAGACTGTGCCGTGCGCGCTGCGGCGAGGCCAGCGACCATCGCTCCAGGTAGGCGGCCACATCGTCCTCGCTCCTGTGCTGATCGTGCAGCAACAGAGCGGCGTCCTGGCGAACCCCCAGCAGTTGGCTCGACGCCGCCGAGAGTCGCTCGGCCTTGTCGCCGTCGAATCGCAGTCCGAGGTCGGCGTAGATTTCCTGCGCCCATGCGCCCCAGCCTTCGCCGACGATCGCCCCGAGAGCGTGATCGGCGAGCCCCTCGGCCATCAGGCACTGCGGAGTGTTGACCACGAACAACGTCTGCTCGAGTTGTCCTGCGCCGACGAGCCCCGTCTCCTTGCGGCAGTGCTCGGTGTGGTGGCCGGGGTAGGACTCGTGCGCGATCAGGTGGGGCAGGTTGGCCATCTGCTGTTCGATGTCGGAGTTGATCGCGACGGTGGACTGGAAGTTGCCGAGGTAGTAGTTGAAGCCGGACCACGGCTTGTCGCCGACTACCTCGTACGTCACCTTCTCGTTCTCGGGCAACGAGTATTCGGCGCGGACACGGTCGCGCAATGCGGACGAGAACGCTTCGACGCAGTCCTGCAGTCGATCCGCTGGGATGACGTCGGCGCGGCGGTGGGCGATCAACCGTTCGCTCAGCGAGCCGGGTCCGGGGAGCACCTCGTCCATCTTGCGATGCGCCTGCAGGTACTGGTCCTGATCCCCCGGTGCGATTCGAACGTCGAAGTAGGCGTGGACCTCGTCGACGAAGCCGATGTTCTCGCCTGCGAACTTGCGCGCGGAGCATTCCAACGCCCGCAGGTGGACGTCGAGAAACGTCCGGCGTTCCGCTGTCAGTTCGACGTTGCCGAGCTCGGCGCGCAGTGTCTGCGCTCGACGGACGAGCTCACGCGGCTCCGGCGCCGGGGCGTTCTCGGTGATTCGACGCAGTTCGGGATCACCGGTGTACGCGTCGACGAAACCGTCTTCGAGTCGGTCGAAACTCAGGCCCAGCAACAGGTATTCGCGAACCAGGGAAGCAGCATCCATATCCGAACCCTAGTACGGCGAACGACCCCGCCCGTGCGCGGTGGACAGGCACCGAGCACAATCTGGAACCATGCGACTCGCGCCCGACAGGAGCAACGCCGAATCCTCAGCAGCTCCGATGCTCAGGTGGCGTGCGTGAGCGAGTCCAGTCCGTACGTCGAGTTCGACCGTGTGCAGTGGCGCACGCTGCGTCAATCCACACCGTTGGTACTCACCGAGGAAGAACTGGTCGGTCTGCGCGGCCTCGGTGAGCAGATCGATCTGGACGAGGTGGCCGAGGTCTATCTGCCGCTGGCCCGGCTGATTCATCTCCAGGTGGCCGCGCGCCAGCGGTTGTTCGCGGCAACGGCCACGTTCCTCGGTGAGAAACATCCCGATCGACAGGTTCCGTTCGTCATCGGCGTAGCGGGCAGCGTCGCGGTCGGTAAATCCACCACTGCCCGTGTGCTGCAAGCACTCCTGGCCCGGTGGGATCACCATCCCCGCGTGGACCTCGTCACCACGGACGGTTTCCTGTATCCGACGGCCGAGCTCATGCGCCGAGGGATCCTGCACCGCAAGGGCTTTCCCGAAAGTTACGACCGACGCAAGCTGCTCAGGTTCGTCACCGAGGTCAAGTCCGGAACCGAAGAGGTGGGCGCGCCGGTCTATTCGCACGTGTCGTACGACATCGTCAAAGGCCAGTACCACATGGTTCGCCAGCCCGACATCCTGATCGTGGAGGGGCTCAACGTACTCCAGACCGGACCTCGGCTGATGGTCTCGGATCTGTTCGACTTCTCGATCTACGTCGACGCTCGCATCGAGGACATCGAGAGCTGGTACGTCAAACGATTCCTGGCGCTACGCAAGACCTCGTTCACCGACCCGTCCTCGCATTTCCATCACTATGCAGGATTGTCCGACGATCACGCGCAGATCGCGGCCGAGGATCTGTGGCATTCGATCAACCTGCCGAACCTGGTGGAGAACATTCTGCCGACACGTCCGCGAGCAACCATGGTGCTGCGCAAGGACAACGACCATGCGATCAACCGGCTGCGCCTGCGAAAGTTGTAGGTCCAGGTCGTGAGTGGAAGTTCGTAGCAGGCTACGAACAGGAGTGGAGCCTGCGGAATGACCAGACGGTCCAGCCGCGCACGTCAGATACCGAACCGTCGGTGCCGTGCGGCGAAGTCGCGGAGTGCGCGCAAGAAGTCGACGCGACGGAATTCGGGCCAATAGGCCTCGGTGAACCAGATCTCCGAATATGCGCTCTGCCACAGCAGGAAACCGGACAGCCGTTGCTCTCCCGAGGTGCGGATGACCAGATCGGGATCGGGTTGACCCGAGGTGTACAAGTGACTGTCGATACCGTCGACGTTGATCGAGGCCACCAACTCGTCCCCGGTGATGCCCTCGGCGATCTTCTCGGTGACCAGTGACTGCACGGCGTCGGCGATTTCCTGACGCCCGCCGTATCCGACGGCGACGTTGACGTGCGTTCCGGTTCGGCCCTCGGTGCGCGCAGCCGCCTCCTTGAGCCGGCGTGAGGTCGAAGCAGGCAGCAGATCGAGAGTGCCGACGAGTTTGACACCCCAGTTCATCTCGGGTCCGCAGATCTCCTCGACGACGTCGGTGATGATGTCGAGCAGCGAATCAAGTTCGTCGGCATCCCGTCGGAGGTTCTCGGTCGAGAGCAGATAGATGGTGGCCATCTCGATTCCGGCAGCGTCGCACCAGCCGAGCATCTCGGCGATCTTGAGCGCCCCCATGCGGTGGCCGTGCGCGACGTCGGTGAACCCGTTCTCCCGTGCCCACCGCCGGTTGCCGTCACACATCACCGCGACGTGCCGCGGGTGCTGCACACCCTCGAGCTGACTCAACAAACGCCGCTCGTACACGTTGTAGAGAACGCCGCGCACCTTCTGCGGAATGATCACCACTACTTCGTCACCGCTGCTCTCATCACCACGGAGGATCACCTTACGCCGACGTCTTCGAGCGGGCGGCCGGTACAGTAGCGTCCGAACCTACGGTTGCGTAGGTTCACTACGGCGGAACGGGAGGTCATCTTTCATGACGATGTTCGGACTGGACGAGATACCCGTCAAGCCACGCATGCGTGGCTGGATTCACCTGTACGCCTTCGGCGTCGCGGTAGTGTGCGCGATCACCCTCGTCACGATGGCGTTCAGCCTGGTGTCGGTCAGCGCAGGCCTCGCGACGGGCATCTATTCGATCACCGTGTGCGGGGTGTTCGGCGTCAGCGCCACCTATCACCGCGTGCACTGGAAGACCACCGCGTCGCAGATCTGGATGAAACGCGCCGACCACTCCATGATCTTCCTGTTCATCGCCGGTAGCTACACCCCGTTCGCCGTACTGGGTCTGCCGGCCGCGACGGGACGAACTCTGTTGATCGTCGTGTGGATCGGAGCGATCTGCGGGGTGGCTCTGAAGATGCTGTGGCCCACCGCTCCCCGCTGGGTCGGGGTACCGCTGTATCTCGTTCTCGGCTGGGCGATCGTGCCGGTCGCTCCCACCCTGATCGAGCACGTCGGCTTCGCACCGTTCCTGCTGCTGTTGGTCGGCGGCATCTTCTACAGCGTCGGGGCGGTCCTCTACGCCACCAAGTGGCCGAACCCGTGGCCCACGACATTCGGCCATCACGAATTCTTCCACGCAGCAACGGTGTTGGCGGCAATCTGCCACCTCGTGGCAGTGTGGCTCGTCCTGTTCTGACGACCCGTCGGAAGGCGGAACACCGCGTCGGCGACGTCACTTCCGCAGTGCGGCCGCCAGATCCTCGACCGACGTCACAGGCCGGTCGCAGACGAATCCGCGACACACGTACGCCGTTTCCTGCCCGTCGACGGGCGGTCGGCCCGTCAGCAGCGCAGACGAGTCGGCCGAGCCTGCGACCACCACGGAACCTCCGGGTGCCAGCGACCGCGCGGCGGCGAGCAACTCACCGTCCGGTGCGAGCGACACGGCGATCTGAATCGGGCCGCGCACCGACGCCTCGGCCACGGCCAGCCAGTGACCACCCGACCTGGGGGCGCGTTCGAGGATGGCCGCTGCTCGTGCGAGCGAGGCAGCGGCCAGTTCGGCGTACCGTGCGGACGATTCGTGATCGACGAGGGCGGCGGCGGTGAGCAGAGCCTCGGCCATCGTCGACGCTCCCGACGGAGTCGCGCCGTCGATCGGATCCCGCGGCCGGGTCACCAGGGTCTCGGCATCGTCGGCGGTGTCGAACCAGCTGCCGGCGTCGTCGGGATCGGCGAAGTGCTCGATCGCGGCGTCGAGGATCGTCGTCATCCGTCGGGTCCAGACGGCGTCGCCGGTGGCCTGGAACAGCGTGGCAGCGGCCACGGCGAGGCAGGCGTAGTCCTCGAGCACTCCGGTGGCCTCACCCACTGCGCTACCGAGGGACGCCCGCCGGACACGTCCCGATTCGACGTGAGTGGCGAACAGTTGCTCGCCGCATTCGACGGCGGCGTCGACCCAGGTCGGTTCGTTCGCGCCGGTTCCGGCCTCGGCCAACGCGGTGATGGCCAGTGCGTTCCACGCGGTGACCACCTTGTCGTCTCGACCGGGTTGCGGCCGCGACGCTCGAGCCGCCGACAACGCGTTCCGGATGCGGGCGAACCGGTCGTAGTCCTCGGGCTCGGCGGGCAGTTGCAGCACCGACATACCGGCCTCGAACGTGCCGGCGGAGTTCACCGCGAACAGGCCTGCCGCCCACACACCGTCCTCGAAACCGAGGGTGTCGACCAGCTGCTCGGGGGTCCACACGTAGGTCAGACCCTCGACTCCTTCGGTGTCGGCATCGAGCGCCGACGCGAAACAGCCGTTGGCCGTGCGCAATTCACCGAGCATGAATCGTGCGGTATCCGACGCCACCCGACGCACCAGCGGATCATCGTCGACCCGGGCGGCGTGCGCGTAGAACCGCAGCAGCAGCGCATTGTCGTAGAGCATCTTCTCGAAGTGCGGAACGATCCATTCGGCGTCGACCGAATACCGTGCGAAGCCGCCGCCGAGTTGGTCGTACATGCCTCCACGCGCCATTGCCGCCGCGGTACGTCGAACCACGTCGAGTACCTCACCGTTGCCGGTGCGCTCGTAGTGCCGGAGCAGACCCTCGAGCAGTGCACCCGGTGGAAACTTCGGTGCCCGGCCGAAGCCGCCGTACGTGGTGTCCTCGTCGGCGCAGACCGCCGCCACGGACGCGGCCAGAAAATCGGCGTCTATCGGTCGTCCGCCGGCCGGAATTCCGGAGCTCTGTTTGCGCAGTTCGGTGACGATGGCCGCGGACGCGTCGAACACCTCCTGTCGCCGGGTGGACCAGGTATCGGCGATTGCGGTCAGTAATTGTTCGAAGGAGGGCATCCCCTGGCGCGGGGCCGGTGGGTAGTACGTCCCGCAGTAGAAAGGTTCGGTCTCGGGTGTGAGGAAACAGGTCATGGGCCAACCGCCCTGACCGGTCATCGCGACAGTGGCGTTCATGTACACCGCATCGAGGTCGGGGCGTTCTTCCCGATCGACCTTGATGCACACGAAGTGCTCGTTCATCAGGGCCGCGGTGGCCTCGTCCTCGAACGATTCGTGTGCCATGACATGACACCAGTGGCACGCCGAGTACCCGATGGACAACAGGATCGGGACGTCGCGATCACGCGCGGACTGCAGTGCCTGCGGTCCCCACTGCTGCCAGTGCACCGGATTGTCGGCGTGCTGACGCAGATACGGACTGGTGGATTCGCCCAGCGTGTTCGCGTCGAGCATCAGGGTTCGTCGGGAACAGCGGGTTTCGGACGGCTGGTGTCCGGTTGTGGGCTCGGCGTGATGCCCCCACGATCAGTGCCCTCGTCGAGCGCCTGATCCAGCGTGGGATCTTCTTTCTCGAACGTCGCGGGCAGACGCTTGATCTTCTTGTTCATGGACCAGATCAGCAGCGCCGTTCCGACCAGCAACGCCACGAGGATCACCAGACCGATCGGCGACGACTTGCCGAACTCGGGCCCCGTGGGCTGCTGGGCGAGGATCGACACGATCATTGTTCGGTCTCTTCTATTCCCGCGAACAGGTCGGTCTCGGGCAGTGACGTGGTCACGCGGGTGCGGGCGAGCTCGAACTCCTCGGTGGGCCACAACTTGCGTTGGACGTCCACCGGCACCGCGAAGAACGCTCCGTTGGGATCGATCTGCGTCGCATGGGCTCGCAGTGCGTCGTCGCGCTGCTCGAACCAGGTGCCCACGTCGACCTGCGTGGTGATGCGCTCCATGATCTCGTCGCGCTGACCGTCCCACCGCTTCAGCCAGTCGACGAACGGGCTCTCCTCGCCGCGGTCGATGAACCAGTCGTGGAAGAGCTGCATGCGCTTACGCAGGAAACCGTGCGAGTAGTAGAGCTTGAGCGGAGTCCACGGCTCACCCGCATCGGGGAAACGCTCGGGATCGCCCGCGGCTTCCCACGCGGCCATCGAGACCTCGTGGCAGCGGATGTGATCGGGATGCGGGTAGCCGCCGCGTTCGTCGTAGGTGGTGATGACGTGGGGCTTGAAGTCTCGAACCACCTTCACCAACGCCTCGGTGGACACCTCCAACGGCACCAGCGCGAAACAGCCCTCGGGCAGCGGCGGCAGCGGATCGCCCTCGGGGAGTCCCGAGTCCTCGAATCCGAGCCACGTCTGCTGTACCCCGAGGATGCGCGCGGCCTCGGCCATCTCCTCGCGTCGAACCTCCCGGATGCGTTGGTGGACGCCCGGAATGTCCATGGCCGGATTGAGGATGTCCCCTCGCTCGCCGCCGGTGAGCGTGACGACCAGAACGTCGTGCCCTTCGGCCGCATAACGGGCCGTGGTCGCAGCACCTTTGCTGGACTCGTCGTCGGGATGGGCATGCACTGCCATGAGCCGCAGTCCGGACACGTTCTTCCTCACCTCGGATTCGCCTTGTTCTTGCCTGCCCTATAGTTCCACCTGACGCCGACATGCCCCCAGCGGCACCCCCGATTTCACTCCGAGAGCTGACATGACCAACGCACTTCCCGCAGGTAGATACCCGTCGGGTTCCGGTCCGAGCGGCATTCGGCGAGCTCCGAAACGTGCGACGAAGATCGCACTGGTGGCACTGGTCCTGCTGGTCGGGCTCGGCGTGGCCTACTACGCCTACACGAAATTCTCGGTCAAGCCCGTCGAAGGCAGCCAACTTTCGTTCGACATCGTCGACGAGAGCACGATGTCGATCCGATTCAGCGTCACCCGGGAGAACCCGGAGCAGCCGGCGGTGTGCATCGTCCGCGCTCGTTCTCGCGACGGTTCCGAGACGGGACGGCGCGAGGTGTACATCCCACCGGAGTCCTCCTCGACCACGGTGGAGCTCACCACCGACGTGACGACGTCGTCCCCACCCGCCGTTGGAGACGTGTACGGCTGCAGCCTCGATGTTCCCGAGTATTTACGAGCCCGATAGGCGAAGAGCCTGTTCGTGGTAAGCTCGGGTCGTACACGGCTGCCGCACAGGTGCCGTGTATTGCTGCATTGCGGGCAGGGTTACCTGCGTCAACGATGTCGACGGCTCCAGGATGCGGGCCGACCAAGGGGATCCATCCATTGGAGTCCCCTCTTCGTTGCGTGCCCTACCGCCTAGAAACCGGAATCGAACTCGAGATTCCGACTACGAGGGAGTGATCGAGATGACCGAGACCCAGGTGACCTGGCTTACCCAGGAATCACACGACAGGCTCAAGAGCGAACTCGACCAGCTCATTTCCAATCGCCCCGTCATCGCCGCCGAGATCAACGAGCGTCGCGAAGAGGGCGATCTGAAGGAGAACGGCGGCTACCACGCTGCGCGCGAGGAGCAGGGCCAGCAGGAAGCACGCATTCGTCAGCTGCAGGAACTGCTCAACAACGCGAAGGTCGGCGAGGCGCCCACCCAGTCGGGCGTGGCTCTGCCCGGATCCGTCGTCAAGGTCTACTACGACGGCGACGAGTCCGACACCGAGACCTTCCTGATCGCCACCCGCGAAGAGGGTGCCCGCGACAGCAAGCTCGAGGTGTACTCCCCCGCGTCCCCGCTGGGTGGATCGCTCATCGACGCGAAGGTCGGCGACACCCGCGAGTACACCCTGCCCAACGGCAAGACCATGAAGGTCACGCTGGTCAGCGCAGAGCCGTACCACACCTGATTCGGGCCTTTTCTCGAACAACACCCCCGGTCGCTCAGCGGCCGGGGGTGTTGTCGTTTCGGACGATCTCAGGCAGTCATCGTCTTCTGGTACTTGCGGACCGACAGCGGCACGAACACCACGAGCATCACCACGACCCAGATCAACGTGTACAGGACCGGGTTCTGCAACGGCCACACCTCGGGCGGTGGGGCCATCGGATTGGTGTTGCCGAACTGCTCACGCACGGCCAGGGTCACCGACGAGATGGGGTTCCATTCCGCGATGGTCTTGAGCACGCTCGGGAAGTTGTCGATCGGCACGAAGGTGTTCGCGATGAACGTGAGCGGGAAGATCACGATGAACGACGCGTTGTTGAAGATCTCCGGGGAGCGCACGATCAGTCCCACCAGCGCCATCACCCACGAAATCGAGTACGCGAACAACAGCAACAGCACGTAACCGAGCAGAGCGTCGAAGAACGACGACGTGATGCGCCAGCCCACGATGAGTCCGGTGATGGACATGATCGTGATGGTGACGACGTTGTTGCCGACGTCGGCGGCCGTCCGCCCGATGACGACGGCAGATCGCGCCATCGGCAGCGACCGGAAGCGGTCCATGACGCCCTTCTGCAGATCCTCGGCCAGCGAGGATCCGGTGATGGACGCACCGAAGATCATCGTCTGGACGAAGATGCCGCCCATCAGGAAGCTCTTGTAGTCGATACCGGGTACGTCGATGGCACTGCCGAAGACATAGGCGAACAACAGCACGAACATGATCGGTGACAGCGTCGCGAAGAACAGCAGATCGGGAACTCGCTTGAGCTTGATCAGGTTTCGCTTGGTGATGATCGCCGAATCCAGGAGAACGTTGCTCATTTCTCTTCCTCCGCAGCCTCGGGCTCGCCGGTGGTCTGACCGGTCAGAGACAGGAACACATCGTCGAGGTTCGGCCGTCGCAGACCGACGTCGACCACCCCGATTCCCGCAGCTTCCAGATGACTCAACGCCGTGGACAGATCCTTCGATCCACCGTTGACCGGCATGACGATCCGTCCCACCTGTTCGTCCAGGGTGGGCGGCTCGACGCCGATCGGGGTCAGGATCTCCTTGGCGCGATCGGCCTGAGATCGGTCCGTGAGTACGAATTCGATTCGCTCGCCGCCCGTTTGGGCCTTCAGCTCGTCGGCGGTGCCGCGCGCGATGATCTTGCCCTTGTTGAGCACGATGATCGAATCGGCGAGCCGGTCCGCCTCCTCGAGGTACTGCGTCGTCAACAGGATCGTCGTTCCGTCACGGACGAGATCTGCGATGAACTCCCACATCGTGATTCGGCTGCGCGGGTCGAGACCGGTGGTGGGTTCGTCGAGGAACACCACCCGTGGCCTGCCGATCAGACTGGCCGCGATGTCGAGTCGGCGACGCATACCTCCGGAGTACTGCTTGGCGGTGCGGTCGCGTGCATATTCGAGGTCGAATCTGCTCAGCAGCTCGTCGGCGCGTTTCCTCGCTTCGGCCTTGCGCAGCCCGAACAGTCTGCCGACCATCTCCAGATTCTCGTACCCGGTCAGATACTCGTCGACAGCCGCGAACTGGCCCGTCAGGCCGATCGTCCCCCGAACCTCGTTGGCTTGCTTCGCTACATCGAGCCCGAACACCCGCGCCGAACCGGACGTTGCCTGCAGCAGAGTGGCCAGGATCCGCACCGCCGTCGTCTTGCCCGCACCGTTGGGGCCGAGCACACCGAGTACCGTGCCCTCGGGCACCGTGAAATCGATCCCGTCGAGCGCGACGTTCTTCCCGTACCGAAGTACCAGGTTCTCTACTTCTATAGCGTTCGCCATGGCCCTCTCCCCGTTTCTTCCACTGTCGGTATAAGGACTTCCGAACGCGTAGAGATTAACCGGTTTTGATGGGACCGGGCGTCCACAGGCCGGAACGCTGGATCTCGGTTGCTGTGATCTTCGCCGGCTCAGCCGATCGGTCGTACGGTGTGTACTGCTCGATCGATCCCCAGTCGCGATCCCAGTCCCCGTCCAGGTACGACGGGATGGTGCGGGCCGAGGCAACGACATCGATCCATCCGAGCGGGCCGCCGCCGAAATGGTCCTGCCATGCGTTGGTGATGACGGCACCGCTGCGGTCCGGCAACACCCGGTACTGCGGAACTTCGGCAACCCCGAGTCGGTGATCGAATGGATGCTGACACGGAAAGTTGAAGCCCACCTCCCAGTCCAACAGCACCGGATTCTCGCGCCCGACCACCTCGTTCAACGTCTGGGTACGCGGCACCCGCGGCGGGGTGACCGCGAGCCACTGGTCGGGGTCACGGTCGGTGTCACTCAGTATTAAACGAATCATGTTGCTGCCGGCGGGAATCAGGTCCATCGGCACCCGCAGGTTGCGCCACGACGGCGTCGGGCCGATGTCGATGGGCGTCACCCGCCCCTGCGCCCGGCCGTCCACTCCGTACTCGAGTTCGAGGTTCTGGCCGTAGGTGACGATGCCGTCGGAGTTCACCGAGCGGATGCGTCCGGCCGCGGCAATGGAGACGAGCTGACCGGGGTCGGCGGGCAGCGCGTACCAGCCGGTGGTCAGCGTCGCGGGAGTGTCCGCTCCGAACGACCCCAGCACCGGCACGGTCGCAGGGTCGAGGCCGTACGGCAGTGCACTGCCCCCGGTTCCGGCTCCGGTGGTCGACGTCGGCTGTTGCTGATCCTCGGTGTCGACGGTGTTCGAGGTGCCCGACGCCGAGGATTCCTTGTCTGCGGTGAGGTCCCGCGCAACCCCGTCCGGGGTGAACCCGTCGTTCTCGGCCCCCAGAGCGGCGACGGCGTCGCCGCTGACCGGTTGCAGCACATCGGCATTGGGGTTCGTCTCGAGCAGCACGTCGTTCGCGAGTCCACACGTGTTGCCGGCCAGCGCCGACAGGTTCGATTTCGCGACCGAGTACGACGGCCACTGAGCCACCGCACCCTTGGCCATCGATGCCACGGCCAGCAGCACCATCAGCCCTGCGGCCACGGCGATCGGCGGCACCGACCACCATCGCGCCATCGGCTTGTCGGCGCGGACGTACGGCGCACGCAGATGGAACCACACAGCGGCGAGCAACAGCAGTACCGTCAGGCCGAGGAACATCGTCGAGATGCCGAGACCGGCCACCAGAATCGGCTTGTCCCAGAACGGAACTCCCCACGCCGAGACGTACCAGTAGCCGTTGGTTCCGGTGAAGGCGACCGCCGTCAGGAACGACACGGCCGCCGCGAACAGCAACCGGTTGCGCCGCGAACGGAGCACCGCTGCGCCGGTTGCCACGGCCGCGAGCACCGCAACCGAGGCCGCGAGCCCGGCGAACACGCCGAAGTGATGCGTCCACTTGGTGGGGGTGATCATCATCAATGCCATGGCCCCGACGGTGATGCCGACGATGCGTCGAGCGGGGCCGGTGGCGGTGCCGGGAATCTTGCCGCCCTTGCGCAGCATCGCGATCACCACCGCGATCAGCGAGACGACCATGACGAACACCCCGAAGCGGCGCGCCAGCGAGCCGTCGATGTCCATGTTCATCAGCCACTGGTAGCGCAGGTACTCCTCGAACCACGCCTGGCTCGGCCCGGCCGCAGTGTGCACCCGCTGCATCTCGAGCATGCCGGCCACGGTCTGATTCCCGAACGCGAAGACGAGTACCACCGTGCCCGACGCGATCAACGGCGCGAGCAGTGTCAGTGCACCCCAAGCTGTGGTGCCGAACGCGCGGGCACGGGCGACGACGATCTGAATCACCGGCCGGGCACCGGCAATCAGTGGCGCAAAACAGATGAAGCCCGACGGTGCGCACGTGACCGTCAACGCAGCGATCAGGATAGCCGCTGCCGCAGGGAGCAGTCGCCGTGTCGCGATGGACCGCTCCACCGAACACCACGTCAGCAACACGCCCAGAGCCACGAACGGCTCCGGGCGCAGACCGTTGTTGTACGGCAACCAGAACGCCAGCATCACCAGCCCGCCGGTCCACAACGCAGTTTTCGACGCGCGGGCAGCGGCACCGAACCGCGGGATCACCTCACGACTGAGGACGAGCCAGACGACGACGCCGCAGATCAACGTCGGGATCCGCATCCACACACTGGCCGTCGACACGTGCGAGAGGAGGGTGAACATGTCGTACAACGGTGTGCCGAACGGTGTTTCGGGCACCCCGAAGTAACGGAAGTAGTTGGCCATGTACCCGGCGTGATCGGCCGTGCGTGCCATGCCCAGTTGATAGCCGTCGTCGGAGGTGTTCGCGCCGATGACGTGCCACACCAGCAGAGTCCCGATCACCACCGCGTCGGCCGGCCCGAAGCTCCACCAGCGACGCGGCAGGAACCGGCGGGCGCGACGGCCGTCGGACAGATCGAGGCGGTGCAGGGCCACCAGCGATATTCCCGTGGCGAGCACTCCGACGATCATCGCGAACCACTTCAGCGCGCTGGGCGTGGAAGAAAACCTACTGTCCAGCTCGGCCTGCAGCTGCAGACCGGGAACGTTGCCCTGCAGATCACTGAACACTCCGACCAGCTGGGGCCGCACGTCGCCCTCACGGGAGACGGTGTCGTCACCGGTCAGTCCGACAGTGGTCGCGGTGCCGTTCGAGGTGATCGTCAGCAAGCAGTCGCCCGCAGTCGATGGGCTCAGTTCCGCGACCGGCTTCTCGAGCAGGACCGAATCGCGCAGCGTCACCTTCAGTTGCGACGCCTCGCCCCCGGTCACCTCGGCGACGAGACCGTAGCGATAGGCGTCGGGCGATCCCTTGGGCGACGTGGACAGCAACAGGCCGCCGTCGGAGAGATCAGCCGCGGCTGCACACGGAACGGTCGCGTCGACGCTGATCGGGGTGTAACCGACGAGCGGGGCCTCGACATTGCCGACCGTCTCGCTCTGCGGCCAGGTCAACGACGACTGTTGTTGTTCGATCGGCAACAGCGGTATCGAGATCGTCAGCAGGATTCCCACCAGTGCGGAAACGATCGCGACGAGCCGTGCCATGCAAACTTCTCCCACCGATGTCCTGGTCCAGGTCGCTGATCAAGGTACCAGTGCGACCTGTGTGAACCCGGCCGTCAGTTCTCGACCTGCACCGCATATCCCGCTGCGCCCAGGGCGTCGAGCACCGTGCCGCGGTGATCGGGTCCGCGTGTCTCGACGGTCAACATGACGTCGACTTCCTCGAGGCCCAAGCGTCCGCCGGTGCGGGAATGCACGACGTCGACGACACTCGCACCGGCGTCGCGCACGACCCCCAGGACGCCGGTGAGCCCGCCGGGCTTGTCCGAAATCGTCACCCGCACTGCCAGATAACGTCCGCCGGCCCGAAGTCCGTGGGTGATGACATGTGTGAGCAGCAGCGGATCGATGTTTCCGCCGGAGAGCACCGCGCACACCGAACCGGTCAGGCCCAATTCCTCGGCCGAGTGCGTCATCAGCGCTGCCACCGCAGCGGCACCGGCCGGTTCGACGATGAGCTTCGCTCGTTCGATGCACAGCACCAAGGCACGGGACAGCGCGTCCTCACTGACGGTGACGACGTCGTCGACCCAGCCCTGCACATGATCGAACGGCACCGACCCGGGGAGACCGACAGCGATGCCGTCGGCCATCGTCGACATCGACGTCAGCGCGATCGGGTGGCCCGCCTCCAACGACGCCGGCCACGCGGCCGCGCCCTCGGCCTGCACGCCGATTACTCTGACGTCCGGTTTCGTCAGCTTCACCGCAGCAGCGACCCCCGCCAACAGTCCCCCGCCGCCGGTGGGGATCACGATGGTGCCGACATCCGGCATCTGCTGCAGCAGTTCGGTTCCGAGCGTCGCCTGCCCGGCGACGATATCGAGGTGGTCGAACGGGTGGATGAGCGTGGCACCGGTACGGTCGGCGAATTCCCGTGCCGACGTCAGAGCCTCGTCGACGGTATTGCCCACCAGATGAACCGTCGCGCCGTACGCCTTGGTGGCGACGAGTTTGGGCAGCGACACTCCGACCGGCATGAACACCGTCGAGGTGATCCCCACCTGCGACGCGGCCCACGCGACACCTTGAGCGTGGTTGCCTGCGCTGGCCGCCACCACGCCTCGGGCTCGCTGGTCGGCGTCGAGCCTGGCGATGCGGTTGTACGCCCCGCGCGGCTTGAACGATCCGGTGCGCTGCAGGTTCTCGCATTTGAGGCGCACCTCGTGACCGGTCAGGTCGGACAGAATCCGTGACGCGACCACCGGCGTCCGGCGCATGACCGGCTCCAGCAACGCCTCGGCCGAGGCAATATCCGACGTGGTCACCCGAACGATTTCCGACACAACCGCAGTATGCCAGGAAGAATTGCGCCGCCGATCCGGCCGAGGTGCACCGCGTCACTACAGTTGTGGAGTGCAACACCACAGTGCCCACGACGAGTCGCGCGGAAGTCTGGAGATCAAACACCGTGCGCTGTCGAGAACGGCCATCGCGGCGGCATCGAAGGACCCTCGGGTCACCCGCACCACCGGCGGCATGTCGCGTTTGACCGGCCGCGAACTTCCCCGAGCCGACGTCACCCTCGGAGAGGACACCGTCTCGGTCAACCTCTACATCGGAGTGCGCTGGCCCTCGCAGATCACCGACGTGACCGAGTCGGTTCACCGCACCGTCGAGGCCGCACTGGCGACGATGACCGGCGTGCACGTGCATCGGGTGAACGTGCTGGTGTCGGATACCGCGCTGGACCGTTCGGCGCGCGGACCCGCGAACGGCGTTGCTGCTGATGACGTTGCTGCTGCGTTGGTTTCACCTCGACCACCCACGGCCGGTCCCGCGGCGATGCCGGTGGCGCTGGTGTTCGGGTTCGCCCTCCTCGCCGTGGCGTTCGTAGCCGGCCGCGAATTCTTCATCGCTCAAGGACACATCGTCGGCAGTCCATGGATTGCCGATGCCGTGCACTGGGTTTCGCAACTGCACTGGCAGGGGTGGATGATCGCTCCCGCCGTCGGATCGATCGTCGTCGGTGCACTCTTCGTCTTCGCGGGCGTCAAACCTCGGACGAGAACTCATTCGGGATTGGGCGGTCCGGCGCCCACCGTCTGGGCCACACCGACCGACATCGCTCGATTGTGCAGTGCTGCAGCGCAGTCCACCCGCGGAGTCGTGGACGCGCATACCGTCGTCACACGCAAGAAGATCGAGGTCCGGGTGCAGCGAGATCGAGCTGTTTCTCCGGACACTGCCGACGCTGCCGTGCGCGCTGCCCTCGGTCCGATACTGTCCGTCGCCGCGGGTGGGCGGCGTCTGACGGTGCAGCACTCGGTGTCGCAACCGACACGGGTGTCGTAGTGAAAACCTTTGTCGCAGGGGTGGATCGACTCGTTGCCGTCATCGCGGGAGCCACTCTCCTCGCCGGTGGCGGCTTCGCACTTGCGTGGCACTACGACGTTCCGTGGGCACGGGAGACGCTCTCTCGCTTCGAGCGTGCTCGTATTGCCGAACTGCCGCAGCAGGGTTGGTGGGTACCGACTCTGGCAATCGTCGTCGCGGTGGCCGTCGTCGCGGCGCTGGTGTTGTTGATCGGCAACTTCTCACCACGCATGACCGGAACGGCGAGCGTTATCGAGGAGCCACACTTCTCGGCGCATGTGGACCTGAGTGCGATCGCGTCGGGCGTGGCGGCGGAGTTGGCAGAATTTGACGGTGTTCGACGAGCCAGAGGAACAGCGATCGATGATCGCGGCATGCCCACGATCACTGTATCGGTCTATGCGGCAGCCGATTTCGACGTTGTCGTCTTCACCGCCGAAGCCGAGTCTCGCGCCGCGTTCGTGGCACGGTCTCTGGGCGGCGCGAATGTGGCGACACGCGTCCAACTGCACATCGACAAACGGACCTGACGCCACGTTACGGTGGATCCATGACGTCATCGACGCGTAGCAGATTCGAGCGATGGTCCGGCGGAATGCCCCTCTCTGTCCCGGTGGCATTCGGAGCAGTACTGGTGATTGCCGCGTTCGCCTCGAAACTCGGTGACAGTTCCCTCTACTTCTACGTCCCCCTGGTGTTCGCGACGACCGGGACGATGATCTGGCTCAACGCCCGTCGCACCCCCGATCGAACCGGCCTGCTCCACGCCGCTGTTGGATCAGCACTGCTGATCGGATGCGGCATCGTGGTCGCGGTCTGCGGACTTGCCGGAGGCGTGATGCTGGACTCGACCACCTTCTGGGCATCCATAGCGGTGACCGCCGCAATCGCAGCACCGATCGGTGCCGGAATCACTCCGTTTTCATCGCCGCGGGCCTGAGTGCGGCTTCGCCGCAGTGGTGTGGATATGTGCCCCAGATGGCGCATAGCCACACCACTGCCGCAGGCACTTACAACCGCGGGTCCACCGGCTCCGATTCCAGTGCGAGTACCGCGAACACTGCCTGGTGGATGCGATACAACGGTTCACCACGCACCGATCGGTCCAACGCCTCCATGCCGAGCGCGTATTCGCGTAGCGCCATCGACTGCTTGTGTCCCACGTTTCGGTTACGCAGTGCAGTGAGTCGATTAGGGTCGGTGTAATCCGCACCGTAGATCAGCCGCAGGTACTCCCGGCCACGAACCTTCATGCCGGGCTGCATCTTTCCGCGCGGCATGTTGGCCGCCGGTT
This sequence comes from Rhodococcoides fascians NBRC 12155 = LMG 3623, assembly GCF_001894785.1. GTDB lineage: Bacteria > Actinomycetota > Actinomycetes > Mycobacteriales > Mycobacteriaceae > Rhodococcoides > Rhodococcoides fascians. Next base: position 199,366 of record NZ_BCWW01000009.1, on the reverse strand, counting down.
TGACGACCATTCCCTCACCGCCCTGTGCCGTCAACTCCTCCCACCATGTCACCCCTGCCGCAACCGAATCCGACGACGACAGATCGACCTCGATCCGACGCGTCGTCGTGAACAGCTTCGGCGCAGTGGCCACCAGTCGATCGGCCAGTGCAAGGTGCCATTCGTGCGGGCGGTCCGCATACGTGCCGGCGTCGGAGGCCAACAGCTGGAACGGGGCGAGACTGACGCCTGCCAGTCCATCCGTCGGCCAGCTGTACCGCCGATACGCAGCAGTGAACTCGGCGAGGTTGCGCTGCCGAATCACGTTCCGTTCCTGCAGTTCGGACACGGCCAGGCCGCGCGAGGCCGCCCGAGCGAGCACCGACTCCTCGGCCTCGAGATTCGCCCGGGACACGGCCGCAGGTGCCGCATACTCGGACTTGATCAGGCCCTCCGCCTTGGCGGACCACGGCATCAGTTCGCAGTCGAGAACCAGCCAGTGCGAGGACAATTCGTCCCACACGCCGGCCCCCTCCAGAGCGTCGGCCACCCCAGCGATCAGCACCCCGGTCACGGTCTCGTCGAACACCGGCCGACCGGTCCGCGTGTACGCGGTGCCGAGGACACCGTCGGGAGCGTCGAACTTCGCCCGAGCGGTGTCGGCATCGCGACACACCACGACGACCACCCGCGAGCCCATGTGCTTCTCCTCGCAGATCACCGTCGACGCACCGAGCGCCCGATACGCGTCGAATGCCTCCGTCGGGTACTCAAGATAACCCTCTCGTTCCGAGGTACGACTCGGTGCCATCGTCGGCGGAAGGTAGTGCAGCCACTGCGGAACCAAGGCGAACCGGCTCATCACTTCCAATGCGCCCGCGGCATTCTCCGGCCGAATCGACACACGCCCACGCAGCGCAGTCTCCACTCCGGTCGGTCCGATGACGTCCGACAGATCCAGCGACGACGACTCCCGAACGAACCCGCCCAGCGGCCGGGTCGGCTCGTACCAGACCTGCTCCGCCGACACCGAGACGACCTCACGCTCCGGATACCGCAGCGCCGTCAACTTGCCGCCGAAGACACACCCCGTGTCCAGACACGCAGTGTTGTTCTCCCACTGCACCTCCGGCACGGGAGTGTGTCCGTACAGCACAGTCGCCGACCCGCGATAGTCCTGAGCCCACGGATACCGCACCGGCAGCCCGAATTCGTCGGTCTCGCCGGTGGTGTCGCCGTACAGGGCGAAGCTGCGCACTCGGCCCGACGCGCGGTTGTGGTACTTCTCGATCAACCCCGCGTGCGAAACGACGAGTCTTCCGCCGTCGAGCACCAGGTGTGCGACGAGACCATCACAGAATTCGAGCACCTCGCGGCGGAACTCGTCGGTATCGCCGTCGAGCTGCTCGAGTGTCTCGGCCAAACCGTGTGAGGCAGTGACTTTCCGACCTCGCAGCGCCTTGACGAGCTTGTTCTCGTGATTGCCCGGAACTGCCAGTGCTGCGCCGTTTGCCACCATCCCCATCACGAGCCGCAGCACACCGACCGAATCCGGCCCACGGTCGACGTAGTCCCCGACGAACACCGCCGTTCGACCCTCCGGCGGCGTTGCACCGACTGCCCTACCGTCTGCGTCGCGCTCGAGCGTGTAACCCAAAGTCGTGAGCAGGCTTTCGAGCTCCGACAGACATCCGTGAATGTCGCCGATCACATCGAAAGGCCCGGAAAGCTCCCGGCGGTCGCTACGCAGCGGGGTACGAACGAACGTCGCCGACGCCACCGCGTCGACACCGTCGAGGACATGAACCGAGCGAAAGCCTTCTTTGGACAGCCCTCGCATCGAGCGCTGCAACTGGGACTGCTGGCGGCGCAGCACGTCTCGGCCGAACGTCCTGTCGCTGCGGTCCGCGTTGCGCTGTGCGCAGACCGGTTCCGGCACGTCGAGCACCACGGCAACCGGCAGGACATCGTGCTCACGAGCCAAGGCGATCAGGGCCTTGCGAGCCGCCGGTTGCACGTTGGTGGCGTCGACGACGGTGAGCAGACCGGCCCGCAGCCTGGTTGCGACGAGAAATTCCAGGAGCGCGAACGCGTCCTTCGTGGCGCTCTGCAGGTTGGGGTCGTTGCTGACCATCCCTCGACAGGCATCACTCGACACGGTTTCGTACGGGCCGAACCGGTCTGCAGCGAAGGAGGACTTCCCCGATCCACTGATGCCGACGAGGACGACGAGGGACAGGTCCGGAATCTCGTAGGTACTCACTGGGACTGCTCCTCTCTGGTGAATAGCGCGATCTGGGTAGGGCTGCCGAGCACGTCGTCGACGGGTCCGATGCGGTCGAAGCGAACGGTGTAGGCGTGTGCGTCCGCCACCGACGTCGCCCATTGCTCGAATTGGGCACGGGTGAACTCGAATCGGTGATCGACGTGCCGAAAGGCTCCGGCGTCGAGGCCCGGGTACAGCACGTTGTATTCCGAGTTCGGCGTGGTGACGAGCACCGACCTCGGACGTGCCTCTCGAAAGACCGAGCGCACCAACGCCGGAAGGCGTTCGAGGTCGATGTGCTCGATGACCTCCATGAGCACCATCGCGTCGAATCCTTGCAACCGTACGTCGCGATAGATCGCCGACGACTGGAGCAGTTCGATGCGTCCACGCTGCCGATCCGACATCTCGTCGAGACGAAGCCTGCGCTGTGCCTTCGCCAACGCACGATCACTCACGTCGGCACCGACTATCCGCTCGATTGCGTTGTGTGCGAGCAATTCACGCAACAGTCGGCCCTCGCCGCACCCCATGTCGATGACCGACTTCGCACCGGCATCACCGAGTGCGGCCAGTACCGCATGTAGTCGCTGCTCGGCCAACGTCGGATCCCGTGGGCTGACAACCTCTTCCGGCGCATCGGGGACCAGACGATCGAGTGCGGACTCGACGAGCTCACGCCGGTGCGCAAGATATCGGGAGGCGATCAACGACGACTCCGGATGCTCGCCGAGCCAATCCCCCGCTGCCCGAACGAGTTTGTCCGCCTCGTCCTCACCGACCCAATAGTGCTTGGTGTCGTCGAGCACTGGCAGCAGTACGTACAGGTGCCGCAGCGCAGCCGACAGAGGAAAGGTGCCGGTGAGTACCAGATCCACGTATTCGGAGTCGCCCCAGTTCGGCTGCGTCGAATCCAGTGGGATCGGGGTGGCCTCGACATTCCATCCGAGGGGTCCGAACAGCCGAGGCGCAAGATCTGGCGAACCGCGCGACGGCGCGGCCGGCATCGTGACGCTCAGATCGATTGCCGCAGAGACCAATTCGGGTCTTGTGGTACAGACGCCTGCCAGCGTCTGCTTGAACAGCCGCGACAGCGCTACCGCCAATGCGGAGGCGGCGTCGGCATCGGCGAGAACGGCGACGGTGGTGCACTCAGCCGAGACCTCGGGATACAGCACCGTGGTGGCACCCATCGGCAGGTTCCAGCTCTGCACGCGATCGGGGTGCTTGTGCAACAAATACCCGATATCGGAGGCGTCCGGGAAATCGGTTGTGGCATTTGCAGTCACGGTCAGTAGCACCGCAGCGACGTTACGGGACAGCCGCGTCCGATGCGTCCCATTTTCCGGTCGTGTACTCCCCTCTACCCGCCGGATCAATGCGACTTTGTTGCAGTCTGAGCGACTGAAACCCACATTGATCCCGACGGGAGGGCCGTCCAACGGGAGGGCCACACAAGGGAGGCCGCACATTGAGGAGGTCGCGTGCACACGCAAAAGCGGCACCCACCAGAAGGTGGGTGCCGCTTTCGTAGAGCTGGGTGAAGCTAGATCACTTGATGATCTTCGTGACGCGACCGGCTCCGACGGTACGACCGCCCTCACGGATTGCGAAACGCAGGCCGACGTCCATGGCGACCGGCTGGATCAGCGTGACGGACATCTCGGTGTTGTCACCGGGCATGACCATCTCGGTGCCCTCGGGAAGGGTCACAACGCCCGTAACGTCCGTGGTACGGAAGTAGAACTGCGGGCGGTAGTTGTTGAAGAACGGCGTGTGGCGGCCGCCCTCGTCCTTCGAGAGGATGTAGGCGTTGCCCTCGAACTCCGTGTGGGGAGTCGTGGTGCCGGGCTTGATGATGACCTGTCCACGCTCGACGTCTTCGCGCTTGATGCCACGAACGAGGAGGCCGACGTTGTCGCCTGCCTGGCCCGAGTCGAGCAGCTTGCGGAACATTTCGATTCCGGTGACGGTGGTCTTGGTCGAGCCGGGGCGGATGCCGACGATCTCGACCTCTTCGTTGACGTTGACCGAGCCGCGCTCGATACGTCCGGTGACCACGGTGCCACGGCCGGTGATGGTGAAGACGTCCTCGACGGGCATGAGGAACGGCTTGTCGGTCTCACGGACGGGGTCCGGAACCGAGTCGTCGACGGCCTGCATGAGCTCCAGAACCGACTCGCCCCACTTCTCGTCACCCTCGAGTGCCTTGAGTGCGGAGACCTTGATGACCGGTGCGTCCTCGTCGAACTCCTGCGAAGCGAGGAGCTCGCGGACCTCCATCTCGACGAGCTCGATGATCTCGTCGTCGTCGACCATGTCGGCCTTGTTCAGTGCGACCAGGATGTACGGCACGCCGACCTGGCGGGCCAGGAGCACGTGCTCGCGGGTCTGCGGCATCGGGCCATCGGTAGCTGCCACGACCAGGATTGCGCCGTCCATCTGTGCCGCGCCGGTGATCATGTTCTTGATGTAGTCGGCGTGACCCGGTGCATCGACGTGCGCGTAGTGGCGCTTGTCGGTCTGGTACTCGACGTGGGAGATGTTGATCGTGATACCACGAGCCTTCTCCTCCGGAGCCTTGTCGATCTGATCGAAAGCCGAGGCCTCGTTCAGGTCCGGGAACTTGTCGTGCAGAACCTTGGTGATTGCAGCCGTCAGCGTCGTCTTACCGTGGTCAACGTGACCGATGGTGCCGATGTTGACGTGCGGCTTCGTCCGATCGAACTTCGCCTTCGCCACTGTGTGTCCTCCTGGACTGATCTGTGCGGGCCCCGACGGGGCACGCACGCGTATGTGTTGTTACTTATTACAGGTCGAGCGTGGTCCAGCAAACGAAGAGAATTACTCTCCGTTGACCTTCGCGATGATTTCCTTCGCTACGTTCGCGGGAACTTCTGCGTACGAATCGAAGACCATGGAGTAGTTAGCGCGGCCCTGCGTCTTCGACCGAAGGTCTCCGATGTAGCCGAACATCTCCGACAGCGGAACCAGTGCCTTGACGATACGGGCACCGCTGCGTTCCTCCATGGCCTGGATCTGACCACGGCGGGAGTTCAGGTCGCCGATGACCTCACCCATGTAATCCTCGGGCGTGATGACCTCGACGGCCATGACGGGTTCGAGGATGACGGGGCTGGCCTTGCGGGCGGCTTCCTTGAACGCTTGTGAGCCGGCGACCTTGAAGGCCATTTCCGACGAGTCGACGTCGTGGTACGCACCGTCGAGCAGTGTGACCTTGACGTTGACCAGGGGGTATCCGGCGAGAACACCGTACTGCATGGCGTCCTGTGCACCGGCGTCGACCGAGGGGATGTACTCCCTGGGCACACGACCACCGCTGACCTTGTTCTCGAACTCGTACGTCGCGCCGTCTTCGCCCTCGAAAGGCTCGAGCTTGATGATGACCTTCGCGAACTGGCCGGAGCCACCGGTCTGCTTCTTGTGCGTGTAGTCGTGCTTCTCGACCGTCTTGCGGATGGTCTCGCGGTACGCAACCTGCGGCTTGCCGACGTTGGCCTCGACCTTGAACTCGCGACGCATACGGTCGACGAGGATGTCGAGGTGGAGCTCGCCCATGCCGCCGATGACGGTCTGGCCGGTGTCTTCGTCCAGCTTCACCGAGAACGTGGGGTCCTCTTCGGCGAGCTTCTGGATCGCTGTTCCCAGCTTCTCCTGGTCGGACTTGGTCTTGGGCTCGATCGAGACCTGGATGACCGGGTCCGGGAAGCTCATGGACTCGAGGATGATCTGGTTCTGCGGATCGCAGAGCGTGTCACCCGTCGTGGTGTCCTTGAGGCCGATGACGGCGTAGATGTGACCGGCAGACGCGGTCGCGATCGCGTTCTCCTTGTTGGAGTGCATCTGGAACAGCTTGCCCAGACGCTCCTTCTTCCCCTTGGTCGAGTTGATGACCTGAGCGCCGGAGTCGACCTTGCCCGAGTACACCCGGACGTAGGTCAGCTTGCCGAAGAAGGGGTGCGTCGCGATCTTGAACGCGAGAGCCGCGAACGGCTCGTCTGCGGACGGCTTGCGAGTGATCTCCTTCTCCTCGTCGCCGACGGCGTGTCCGATGGTCTCGGCAACGTCGAGGGGAGACGGGAGGTAGTCGATGACCGCGTCGAGCATGGGCTGAACGCCCTTGTTCTTGAACGCGGATCCACACAGGATCGGGTACAGCTCGCTGTTGACCGTCATCTTGCGGATGGCGCCCTTGATCTCGTCGATCGTGAGCTCTTCGCCGCCGAAGTGCTTCTCCAGAAGCGCTTCGTCGGACTCGGCCACGGTCTCGAGCAGCATCGTGCGGTACTCGTCTGCGCGCTCCTTGAGGTTTTCCGGGATCTCCTGGATCTCGTACTTCTCGCCGAGCTTGGTCTCGCCACTCCACACGAGAGCCTTCATCTGCACGAGGTCGATGACGCCCTCGAACTCGTTCTCTGCACCGATGGGCAGCTGGATGACCAGCGGCTTGGCACCGAGACGATCGATGATGGTCTGCACGGTGTAGTAGAAGTCCGCGCCGAGCTTGTCCATCTTGTTGACGAAGCAGATACGCGGCACGTCGTACTTGTCGGCCTGACGCCACACCTGCTCGGACTGCGGCTCGACACCTTCTTTGCCGTCGAACACTGCGACAGCGCCGTCGAGGACGCGGAGCGAGCGCTCTACCTCGACGGTGAAGTCGACGTGACCGGGGGTGTCGATGATGTTGATCTGGTTGTCGTTCCAGAAGCACGTCGTGGCAGCAGAGGTGATCGTGATGCCACGCTCCTGCTCCTGCTCCATCCAGTCCATGGTGGCTGCGCCATCGTGAACTTCACCGATCTTGTAGGAGATACCGGTGTAGAAGAGGATGCGTTCGGTAGTGGTGGTCTTGCCGGCATCGATGTGGGCCATGATGCCGATGTTGCGGACCTTGTTGAGGTCGGTCAGCACGTCCTGTGCCACGAGTTAACCCGCCTTGGTGTTGGAAGAGGTATTGCCTGAGCTGATCAACGCTCCGGCGGCATCGGAAAGTTCCGAATACCGCCCGAGCGAGGAGATCACCAGCGGTAGTGGGCGAACGCCTTGTTGGCTTCGGCCATCTTGTGAGTGTCTTCGCGGCGCTTCACAGCGGCACCGAGGCCGTTGCTGGCGTCGAGCAACTCGTTCGCCAGACGCTCGACCATGGTCTTCTCACGACGAGCGCGCGAGAACGTGACCAGCCAGCGCAGTGCCAGCGTGGTGGAGCGGCCGGGACGAACCTCGACGGGCACCTGGTAGGTGGCACCGCCGACGCGTCGGCTGCGAACCTCGAGGGCCGGCTTGACGTTGTCGAGTGCACGCTTGAGCGTGACGACGGGGTCGGTGCCGGTCTTCTCGCGAGCCTGCTCGAGCGCCTGGTAGACGATGCGCTCTGCGGTCGACTTCTTGCCGTCGAGAAGGATCTTGTTGACGAGCTGCGTGACCAACGGCGATCCGTAGACCGGGTCGTTGATCAGCGGCCGCTTGGGTGCTGGGCCCTTGCGTGGCATATCAGCTCTTCTCCTTCTTGGCTCCGTAGCGGCTGCGAGCCTGCTTGCGGTTCTTGACACCCTGGGTGTCGAGCGAGCCGCGGATGATCTTGTAACGCACACCCGGGAGGTCCTTCACACGACCGCCGCGAACGAGCACCATCGAGTGCTCCTGCAGGTTGTGGCCCTCACCGGGGATGTACGCGGTGACCTCTACCGAGGTGGTCAGGCGAACGCGCGCGACCTTACGGAGAGCGGAGTTCGGCTTCTTGGGGGTGGTGGTGTACACGCGAGTGCACACACCACGGCGCTGGGGACTGCCCTTGAGGGCAGCGGTCTTCAGTTTCGCGACCTTGTCGGTGCGACCCTTACGGACCAGCTGGTTGATCGTTGGCATAAACCGGCTTTCTTCGTGTCGATAAACAGGGATCTAGCAGTTGGAGCAAGAGAACACTGCTCCTCACCCATGACGTCTCCGCGGGTCTCTTGCACCCCGCGGTCGGGTGTGTCGCATACCCCCACACGTCCAGCCGGTTGCGCGCTCTCGAGACGAACGTGCGCACGGCTGTACCTCGCATAGGCACACAAACGGTCCGGCCAGGCCGGACACGACCCATAACGATACCCGGCGGCGCGGCCTCGGGTCAAAACACCCTTCGCTCTGATACGCAACCTATCTGCTCAGGTTGAGTGTGAGGTCTGCCAGCTTCGCTGCGGCCTGGCAGGGATCGGGGTGTGCGACGCCCGGACGGTACTGCACCCACCACCCGAAGATGCCTGCCCGGTCCGCTCCGGCCGACACTCCGCACGAGTCCGGGTCGTTCGGGCGTTGAGCCTGTATTGCCTTGCGGCCCTGCACCGTTGTGTCGCTGACGGTGTACGCCATCTTCTCGTCGGCTGCCCGCTCGGCGGCCAGGGTGCCGGACTCGAACCAGTTGAACGTCACCTTCACGATGCCCGCGGAACCGATGAGATCCCATCGGCAGATCGCTCCGAAGAAGCCGCGAGCGATGTCGTCGGCTCCGGCGGCCTCTGCGATCTGGTCGTCGGAGACGGCATCGCACTCGGTCAACAACTTGGTGAATTCTTGGTTGCCCGATCCGGCGAAGCTCGCCGGCCGCGGCGTGCCCTCGACCGACTGAGAGCAACCGGCCGCGAGCAGCAGGGTCGCTGCGGCGGCGAAAACCCGTCTCGAAGTACTTGCTCGAGATCTCATTGCTTACGCTCCACGGTCAGCTTCGCCAGTTCGTTCCCGACGTCGCACGGCGGGCGCGCCGGGATCTGTTCGGAATAGGTGACCGACCAATGGAAGAAGTCGTCTCCGAATTGCACACCGATCTCGCACAACGGGCCCTGTTCGGCTTCGAATCCGGGGTTGCCGTCGATGGCGATGTCCTTGGCCGGACGGCCGATCAGTTCGGAACCGGCGCGTTCGCGGCCGATCGGACTGCCGCGGTACCAGGAGAAGCTGACACTCGGTCCGCTGATGGCCACGGTTTCCCACTGACAGCCGACGGAGTTGCGGGTGACTTGGGCAAACGGTCCGGCACCGAACGCAGCCTGCACCTCGGCGTCGCTGATCGATCCGCATTCGCCGAAGAACGGGCCGGGCTCGTACGCGGCCTTGCTCGTCGACGGCTCGGGCGCGGTATCGGCGGCGTCGGTATCCGAGCCACCGCAACCTGCGATCAGCGCGGCGACCGCGGTGATCACCAGTGTCACTCGCTTCATGCCGTCCTTCGCGTGCTGGTCCGATGCTGCAGTTCGCGTCGCACCGAACCTACCAACCGAACAGGGCAGCGGTCATGTGCCGTGCACAGCGCGTCCCTGGACGTACACACCCACGATGGCCGGCTCTCGCATGGCCATCAGCAGGGCGAACAGGGTCTGGTCGCGGGCCAGCTCGGGGTCCTCGGCCCGCACGCCGTGGTCGACGGCCGCAGCCAGCTGCGGCCACGCGTCGGGATCGACGACGACGAAGTCCGCCTCTTTCCCCACGTCGAAGTTGCCGATGCGCTCCTCCATGTCGAGAGCACGTGCCCCGGCGAGCGTTCCGGTGAACAACAGTTCGGCCGGATGCAACGACAGGCCTGCGTCCCCCGGTTCGGAGATGTGCACCTTGAACGCGTCGGCGAGTACCTGCGGCAGTAGCCACTCGTCACCGCCACCGAAATCGGACCCGATGGCGATGGTGACCCCGGCGGCGACGGTTCTCTTCCATGGCATCGTGCCGGAGCCCAGGAACTGCTGCGAGGTGGGACAGTGCGCGATGGACGTACCCGTCTCGGCCAACCTCGTCAGTTCCGCGTCGTCGCAGTGCACCGCGTGCGCAAGGATCGACCGTCGACCGAGCAGGCTCTTGCCCCCTACTTGCGAGCCCGGCAGGAACTTGCCGTCGTAGGTGTCCAGGTAACTCTCGACCTGGTACGCACCCTTCGTGGCGTCGATCTCGCCGGTGCCCGGTCGGTTGTTCTCGTTGAGGTGCGTGTGGAAGTAGACGCCTCTGCCGCGTACGGAGTCGTAGAGCTCGCCGAGGTTCCTCAGCGTGTCCGTCGTCACCGACAGAGAAAAACGCGGTACGACGGCAACGTGCAGCATCGCCGTGTCGACGTCGCCGGTATCGGCGGCGTGCCACTTCTCTATCTCCTCGGACACCAGGCGGATCGCCTCGTCCTCACCGGTGATCAGCGCGTGCGCCGACGCGGGGCCGGTGGTCTGGATCCCGCGGCCACTGACGATGCGCAGTCCGTGCTCGAGCGTCTCGGAGAACAAAGAATCCTGTGCGTGCGGGAATGCCGACCCGAACACCATGGCCTGCGTCGTCCCAGCGCGAATGCGTGCTGCGCAGAAGTCGCGCGCGGCCGCCGCCGCGAATTCCGGATCGGCGAATCGTGCTTCGGACGGAAAGATGCACGTGTTCAGCCATTCGAGCAATTGCCCGCCGCCGTAGGAATCGCCGGCATAGGTCTGTGGGAAGTGGATGTGCGTGTCGACGAATCCCGGCAGTAGGAAGCCGGGCCGATGATCGAACACATCCGAATGGGCGTAGTGCGTTGGTAGAGAATCGAACTCGCCGCAGTACTCGATCCTGCCGTCGCCGCCGACCACGAGGGCACCGTCGGGAATGGACACCAACGCGGTTGCGGCCTCGAGCACCGTGGGCGAGCCGGCGATGTGAAAGATATGGCCACGGTGGACGCGTGCGGAATCGGAAGTCACGAGCCGACTCAAGCACAGGTCGATCGGAACTGCAGATCGTGCGCTTCTAGTGCGCTACCGCTCCTACGGCGGACAGCCGCGCGTTCAGCGAGGCATCGAGCACATCGGCCCAGGCTCGCACGATTTCGACGCGGCGACGCGCGTCGTCGGTCAGGACGTCTGCGAGACCGAGCCCACGCGCCAGGTCGAGCGTCGCCTGAACGAGACGGTGGGTGACGGGATCGTTGTCGTCGACTCCGAGGTTCTCGACGGCCATCGAGTGCGCTCGACGACCGAATCGCTCTTCGAGTGGAACGATCCGGTCGCGCAGCTCCGGGTCGGCCGACGCGGCTGTCCAGACCTGCAGCGCCGCCTTGAACATCGGACCCGTGTAGTACTCGACGAGCCTCTCCACCACCAGTTTCGTTCGGCCGGGGCCGGGCGGAATCTCTTGCGCCTCGCGGCGCGCGTGGTCCATCCGGGTGTCGAACATGTACTCGAGTGCCCCGGTGATGAGGTCCTCACGCGTCGGGAAATGGTGTTGGGTGGCACCGCGAGAGACGCCGGCGCGCTCGGCGACGACCCCGACCGTCGTTGCGCTCCAGCCCTGCTCGGCGAGCGAGTCGATCGTCGCCTCGAGCAGTCGCTGACGCGTCACCCTGCTGCGATCCTGCTTGGGTTCGCGCGCCATCACCATCTCCCTGCTCCTTCTCGACCTACTTTTCGGCAGCCCAGGACGGCGGCCTTTTCTCCAGAAAGGACATCATCCCCTCTCGGGCTTCCTCCGATGCAAACAACCTGGCCGATTGCTCGGCGACGGCCGTTCCGCGCTCGTCGATCTCGCGTCGGATCGCGGCGGTGGTGAGCTGTTTGGACTCGGCCAAGCCCTGCGGCGAGCACTTCCTGAACATGATCATGTAGTCGGCCACCGCGGCCGCGGGAACGGCGTCGGCCACGGTGACCAGACCGATCTCCTGGGCCGTGGCACCGTCGAATGTTTCCCCGGTGAGGAAGTATCGACTCGCCGCCCGGGACGACAGTCGCGGCAACACGGCGACGGAGATGACCGACGCCGCCAGTCCGAGGCGAACCTCGGTCAGCGCGAACGAGCTTTCCGGTCCGGCAATGGCGACGTCGCACGCCGCCACGAGCCCCATCCCGCCTGCCCGCACATGTCCATCGATCTGTACGACGACGGGTTTCGGGGTGTCGATGATCAGCCGCATCAGATCCAGCATCTGCCGAGTCCGAAGCTCGGGCGACGCCCCGGCCTCTCTGAGGTCGGCACCGGCGCAGAACGTCGTACCGGTGTGACCGAGCACGATCGTTCTGATGTCGTCGTCGTGCGCCGCAGCGATGAGGCCCGCTGTCAGCTCCTCGACCAACACCGACGACAGCGCGTTTCGGTTCTGCGGCGAATCCAACGTCAAATACGCTGTGTCTTTGCCCGACTCGACGAGAACGGCCATCAGTAGCTTCTCGGCAGGCCGAGCGAGTGCTGGCTCACGAAGTTCAGGATCATTTCCCGGCTCACGGGAGCGACGCGGGCGATGCGGGCGGCTCCGAGCATCGCAGCCAATCCGTATTCACTGCTCAACCCGGCACCACCGTGGGTTTGGATCGCCTGATCGAGTGCCTTGATACTGGCCTCGGCAGCAGCATATTTGGCCATGTTCGCGGCCTCGGCGGCACCGAAATCGTCGCCGGAGTCGTACAGCACCGCGGCCTTCTGCATCATCAATTTCGCCAACTCCAGCTCGATCTTGCACTGCGCCAACGGGTGCGCCAAGCCCTGGTGAGCGCCGATCGGCGTCTTCCAGACCGTCCGCTCGTTGGCGTATTTGACCGCCGCGTCCAGAGCGTAGCGACCCATACCGACAGCCATCGCAGCACCGAGAATGCGCTCGGGGTTCAGTCCGGCGAACAACTGCATCAGGGCAGCGTCGGCCTCACCGACGAGTGCCTCGGCGGGCAACCGGACGTCGTCGAGGAACAGCACGAACTGGTGATCGGGCTCGACGATGTCCATCTGCATCTGCGTCTTCTGCAGTCCCGGAGCGTCGGTGGGCACGATGAACAGGGCAGGCTTGAGCTTGCCGGTCTTGCTGTCTTCCGTTCTGGCAACGATCAATACGGCGTCGGCCTGATCCACGCCCGAGATATAGATCTTGTTGCCCTTCAAGATCCACCCTGCTTCATCCCCCGTCGCTCCGCTCGCCCCGTCCCTGTCGCGACGCGCCGTGGTGGTGATCTGGTGCGAGTTGGATCCGGCATCGGGCTCGGTGATGCCGAAGACCATGATCTTGGAACCGTCGGCGAGGGCGGTGAGCCACTCCTGCTTCTGATCCGGCGTGCCGTACTTGCCGATGATGGTGCCGCAGATGGCCGGGCTGACGACGACGAGCAGTAGACCGGCACCGTGCGCAGCCAACTCCTCCTGCACGAGCGCGAGTTCGTAGATGCCTGCGCCGCCGCCGCCGTATTCCTCGGGCAGATTGACCCCGAGGAAGCCGAGCTTGCCCGCCTCGTTCCACAGTTCGGTCAGTGGCTCGCCTTTGCGCGCCTTGGGCAGCACGTAGTCGATGTAGTTGTAGCGCTTGCCCAGTGACGAGACTGCGTTGCGCAGACCCTTCTGCTCTTCGGTTTCGATGAAACTCATGGTTGCTCCACTCCGTTATCGGTGACTACTGGCGTGTCGGTGACTACTGCCAAGACCTGTCCTACCTCGACTTGCTGACCCTGCTGCACGTTCAGTTCGGTGAGCACACCATCGGCGGGTGCAGTCACGGTGTGCTCCATCTTCATCGCCTCCAGCCACAGAATGGGCTGGCCCGCGGTGACGGTATCTCCCTGCGCAGCAGCAATTCTGATGACGCTGCCCGGCATCGGCGCAAGCAGTGATCCGGCCGCCACCTCGTCGGTGGGGTCGGTGAACCTCGGTGCCCGAGCCAATCGAACGGGGCCCAGGGAAGAATCCACGAACACGTCGGACCCGTAGGTGCTCACTGCGAAGATACGACGAATCCCGTTGTCGTCCAACGTCACCGAGGTCGGTGTGTGCTCCACCAGTTCGACACCCTCCACCGAGGAGGTGAGTCCGCTGCGTCCGATCGAGTATTCGACGGTGATGTCGTTGTACGTCTTGCGCTGCGGTTGCGACCGGAGATTGCGCCAGCCGCCGGGTAGACCCCGGTTCACCCGAGCTCGCGAGACGTTGCTCGCCGCGTCGGCCAAGGCAGCCGCGAGCGCCGACAGTTCCTCGGCCCGGCCCTGCGCAAACGGCTGAGCCAGGACATCGAGGCCGTGCGTGTCGAAGAAGGCTGTATCGGTGTCGCCCGCCAGGAACGCCGGATGGCGCAGAATGTTGACCAGCAGATCGCGATTGGTCTTCAGGCCGTGAATGGTGGCGTTCTGCAGTGCTTTCGCCAACAGAGTCGCCGCTCGGTCCCGCGTCGGGGCGAAGGAGATCACCTTGGCGAGCATGGGGTCGTACTGCGTTCCCACCACACTGCCCGTCTCGACGCCGGAATCGACTCTGATGTATCCAGCTTTGTCCGACACCTCGAACTGCGCACCAGGGATTTCGAATCGGTGCACGGCACCGCTCTGCGGCTGCCAGTCCTGAGCCGGATCCTCGGCGTACAGCCGAACCTCGATCGAGTGTCCCCGTGTCGTGGGCTGTTCGGCCGGTAGCCGCTCCCCCGCCGCAACCTGGATCTGCAGCGCAACGAGATCCAGACCCGTCGTGCATTCGGTGACCGGATGCTCCACCTGCAGGCGGGTGTTCATCTCGAGGAAGAAGAAATTTCCCTTTTCGTCGGCGAGGAATTCGACGGTCCCTGCACCCTCGTAGCCGATGGCCTCGGATGCCAGTGTGGCTGCTTCGAAAAGCTTCTCGCGCATGCCGTCGATGCGTTCGACGAGCGGCGACGGAGCTTCCTCGACGACCTTCTGGTGCCTGCGTTGGATCGAGCATTCACGCTCGCCCACCGTCCACACCGTGCCGAATCGATCGGCCATGACCTGAACTTCGATGTGCCGCCCGGTTTCGATGTACCGCTCGATGAACACCGTTCCATCGCCGAAGGCCGAGAGGGCTTCTCGTCCGGCTGCCTCGAGCTCCGACTGCAGTGCATCGAGACTGCGGACGATGCGCATCCCCCGACCGCCGCCGCCCGCGGAGGCCTTGATCAGTACCGGTAGCTCGTTCTCGGTGACCGACTCGGGATCGAGTCGAGTCAACACCGGCACTCCGGCGTCGGCCATCATCTTCTTGGACTCGACCTTCGAGCCCATCGATTCGATGGCCTTGACGGGCGGTCCGATCCAGGTCAACCCGGCGTCGAGAACTTGCCGGGCGAATTCGGCGTTCTCGGAGAGGAATCCGTATCCCGGATGGACCGCGTCGGCTCCGGCCTGCACCGCGGCGGCGATGATCAATTCTCCGCGCAAGTAGGTCTCGGACGGGCTCTGCCCAGGCAGACGCACAGCGGAGTCCGCCTCACGCACATGGGGAGATGCCGCGTCGGCGTCGGAGAAGACCGCGACGGTATCGATGCCCTCCGCGCGGCAGGTGGTGAAGACGCGTCGGGCGATTTCGCCGCGATTGGCCACGAGGACTTTGTTCAGCATGCGGGCATCACATCCGGAAGACACCGAAGTTCGCGGTGCCTTCGATCGGGGCAGAGGCGATGGCCGACAGGCACATTCCCACTACCGTGCGGGTGTCACGGGGATCGATGACGCCGTCGTCGTAGAGGCGTCCGGACAGGAACATCGGCAACGATTCGGCTTCGATCTGATTCTCGATCATCGCGCGCAGTCCGGCATCGGCCTCCGCGTCGAACGCTTGACCGCGAGCTTCTGCGGCGGCGCGTCCGACGATGGAGATGACGCCGGCCAGCTGTGCGCCACCCATGACGGCGGATTTGCTGGACGGCCAGGCGAAGAGGAAGCGAGGATCGAAGGCGCGGCCGCACATGCCGTAATGGCCGGCTCCGTAGGACGCCCCGAGCAGGATCGAGATGTGCGGCACCTTCGAGTTGGAGACGGCGTTGATCATCATCGATCCGTGCTTGATCATGCCGCCTTCCTCGTATTCCTTGCCGACCATGTAGCCGGTGGTGTTGTGCAGGAACAGCAGTGGCGTGTTCGACCGGTTGGCGAGCTGAATGAACTGCGTCGCCTTCTGCGATTCCTCGCTGAACAGCACGCCGCGTGCGTTGGCGAGGATGCCGATCGGGTAGCCGTGCAACTCTGCCCAACCGGTGACGAGCGAGCCGCCGTACATCGGCTTGAACTCGTCGAAGTCGGAACCGTCGACGATGCGGGCGATGACCTCGCGGGGATCGAATGGGATCTTCAGATCGGTGGGGACGATGCCGAGCAGATCCTCGGGATCGGCGAGTGGCTCGATGACCTCGGTGCGTGGCTCGGGCCCCTTCTTCTTCCAGTTCAACCGGGAGACGATGCTGCGTCCGATGCGGATGGCGTCCTGCTCGTCGACGGCGAAGTAGTCTGCGAGACCGGACTTCCGGGCGTGCATCTCGGCTCCACCGAGCGACTCGTCGTCCGAATCCTCACCGGTGGCCATCTTCACCAGGGGCGGCCCGGCCAGGAACACCTTGGATCGTTCCTTGATCATGACGACGTGATCGGACATGCCGGGCACGTAGGCACCGCCCGCAGTCGAGTTGCCGAACACCAGGGCGATGGTCGGAATTCCGGCTGCCGAGAGCTGCGTCAGATCGCGGAACATGCGCCCGCCGGGGATGAACACCTCTTTCTGCGTGGGCAGGTCGGCACCGCCCGACTCGACGAGAGAGATCACCGGCAGTCGGTTCTGGGTGGCGATGTCGTTGCCGCGGAACCCCTTCTTCAGGGTCCACGGGTTGCTGGATCCGCCGCGGACCGTGGGATCGTTGGCCACGATGAGACATTCGACCCCGCACACGACACCGATTCCCATGACGGTGCTGGCACCGACGGGAAAGTCGCTGCCCCACGCCGCAAGTGGGCACAGTTCGAGAAACGCGGAATCCTCGTCGATCAACAATTCGATACGCTCACGGGCGAGCAGCTTGCCACGCTTCTTGTGGCGATCGACGTACTTCTGACCGCCACCGAGCAGCGCCTTGTCGTGTTCGGCGTCGATCTCGGCCAGTTTGGTGTGCATGGCCTCGGTGGCACCGGTGTACTGCTCCGATGCGGTGTCGAGAGTGGACTTCAGCACGCTCATGCCTGATACCCCAATCGTTTTGCGGCAAGGCCGGTGAGAATTTCGGTGGTTCCGCCGCCGATACCGAGGATGCGCATGTCGCGGTATTGCCGTTCGACCTCGCTCTCGCGCATGTACCCGAGTCCGCCGAAGAGTTGGACGGCTTGATTGGCCACCCACTCCCCGGATTCGACGGCGGTGTTCTTGGCGAAGCAGACCTCGGCGATGAAGTCACCGTCCTCCTGCAAGGACCGCTCGACGAGGGAGCGGGTGTACACGCGAGCGATGTCGATCTTGCGCGCCATCTCGGTGACGGTGTTCTGTACGGATTGCCGTGCGATGAGCGGCTTTCCGAAGGTCTCGCGATCACGGACCCACCGCAGCGTCAGATCGAGGCACCGCTGCGCGCTGGCGTAGGCCTGAGCGGCGAGAGCGATACGCTCGGTGAGAAATGCCTGCGCGATCTGGACGAAGCCACTGTTCTCGGCACCGACCAGGTTGGCCACCGGAACCCGTGCGTCGACGAAGGAAAGTTCGGCAGTATCGGAGGCGCGCCACCCCATCTTGTCGAGCTTGCTGGTGACCTCGAATCCCGGTGTGCCCCTCTCGACGACGAGGAGCGACACTCCGGCTGCCCCCTCGCCTCCCGTCCGGACCGCGGTGACGACGAAGTCCGCACGGCACCCCGAGGTGATGTAGGTCTTCGACCCGTTGACGACGTAATGGTCGCCGTCTCTGACCGCCTTGGTCCGCAGATGACCCACGTCGGAGCCGCCGCCCGGCTCGGTGATCGCGAGCGAGCCGATCTTCTCCCCCGCCAGCGTCGGCCGTACCCACTTGTCGATCTGCTCAGAATCTCTCGCGGCAACCAAGTGCGGCAACGCAATTCCACAGGTGAACAGAGAAGCGAACAGTCCGCCCGACGCGCCGGCCTGGTGCATCTCCTCGCAGATCAGCACCGCGTCCGCGAGATCACCGCCGTCGCCGCCGACGTCCTCGGGAAACCCTGCGCCGAGCAAACCGAGAGCGGCCGCTTTCTTGTGCAGCTCGCGCGGGATCTCGCCCTCGGTCTCCCACCGATTCATGTGCGGCGCAATGTCCTGCTCGACGAAACTGCGAACGGTCTTGCGAAGCTGCTGACGCTCCGGCGTCGTCCAGATGCTCATATGAGTGCTGCTTTCTTGTCGGGTCGTTCCGCAGGCTCCACTCCTGTGAACACGAGTGTTTCGGGGATGTCGATGTGCCGCGACCGCAGCCACTCACCGAGTCCCTTGGCCTGTGGATCGAATCTGGCCTGCGATGCAACGCCTTGGCCGAGGATGCCGTCGATGACGAAGTTGACGGCCCGTAGATTGGGCAACACGTGGCGCGTGACCGTGAAGTGCTCGGCCTCGGGCAGCATCGTTTTCAGGGTGTCGACGGTCAATGCGTGGACGAGCCAGGCGAATTCGTCGTCGGTGCGCACCCACACTCCGACGTTGGCGCTCCCACCCTTGTCGCCGCTGCGGGCGGCGGCGATGGTGCCGAGTGGTATTCGGATGGTGTCCTCGGCGGCTCGCGGTGCCGGCAGTTGCGGTTCGACCAGCGATTCCAGGACTCGCGTCTGTGCCGAGGGTGCGATGCTGCGTTCGGTGCCGTCGGCCAGGTGGGCCGTATGCGGTACGTCGTGTGCGTCGACGAAACCTGCGGTGAACACCCCGTACGGGGCTCCGTTTCCGGGCGGTGCGGTGACCGAGAAGCCCGGGTAGCTGGCGAGCGCGAGTTCGACCGCCACAGCCGAGAACTGGCGTCCCACCGCGTCAGGATTACTGTCGCGGGCGACGCAGCGCAGCAACGCGCTTGCGGTTTCCTCGGTCTCGGCGTCGGGCTTGTCGGTACGCACCAGAGTCCAGTCCAACTCGGTCGGTCGGGCGGGCAACCACGACTCGAACTGCCGTTGCGCCAGTTCGGCTTTGGCCTCGATGTCCAGGCCGGTCAACACCATCGTGAATTCGTTGCGGAAGCCGCCGAGTGCGTTGAGCGAGACCTTGTAGGTGGGCGGCGGCGCTTCTCCGGCGACCCCGCTGATCGATACTCGGTTGCTGGACTCCTGCGCCAGGACCGCCGTGTCGATGCGCGCGGTGACGTCGGGGTTCGCGTATCGGCCCCCGGTGATCTCGTACAGCAGTTGCGCGGTGACGGTACCGACGCTGACGGCACCGCCGGTGCCCTCGTGCTTGGTGATGACGGAGGATCCGTCGGCTTCGATCTCGGCGATCGGGAACCCGGGACGGGACATGTCGGCGATCTCGGTGAAGAACGAGTAGTTGCCGCCGGTCGCTTGAGTACCGCACTCGATGACGTGGCCCGCGATGACTGCGCCGGCCAGTGCGTCGTAATCGGTTGTCGACCAGCCGAAGTGAGCGGCGGCGGGGCCGACGATGACACTGGCGTCGGTGACGCGACCGGTCACGACGACGTCGGCACCGGAGTTCAGGCATTCCACGATTCCCCACGCACCGAGGTAGGCGTTTGCCGTCAGCGGGCTGCCGAGGCCGAGTTCGCCTGCCCTGCCGAGGAGGTCGTCGCCGTCCACGTAGCCGATCTTCGCGCCGGAATCCAGCTTTTCCAACGCCTCGACCAGTCCACGCGGATTCAGTCCGCCGGCATTGGCGACGATCTTCACGCCCTTGTCGAGTGCCAGTCCGAGACAGTCCTCGGCCTGCCGCAGAAAGGTTTTGGCGTAGCCACGGGTCGCGTCCTTCATTCGGTCGCGTCCGAGGATGAGCATGGTCAGCTCGGCGAGGTAGTCACCGGTGAGGTAATCGAGGTCTCCTCCTTCGAGCATCTCCCGCATCGCGGACAGTCGATCTCCGTAGAAACCGGAGCAGTTGCCTATACGTACGGTCATGCTTTCTCGCGTCCTGCCTTGTCTCGTCCCTGTCCGGGAGGGCCTGCGAAGGCTTGGGCGATGGTGAGCCAGTGTGCGGCATCGGCCCCGTCGGCTCGAACGTCCAGATCGTCGCGGTGTGCGCGCTGAGTGACGAGAAGGCAGAAATCGAGTGCAGATCCGGTGACACGCTGTTCTGCGTCGTCGGGACCCCACGTCCACACTTCGCCCGAGGGTGCGGTGAGCTCGATTCCGAACGGTTCCGCCGGCGGAGTCTGCTCGTTGACGGCGTACGCGAAATCCCGTGTCCGCACGCCGATGTGTGCGACTCCGCGGATTCGGTCGGTCGGCACGCGGGTGACGCCCAGCGCGTCGGCGACGTCCTGTCCGTGGGCCCACGTCTCCATGAGACGGGCGGTGGCCATGGACGCGGCACTCATGGGCGGCCCGAACCACTGGATCTTGACGCCCGACGGGACCTGCTTCAGCGCGTCCGTCATGGCGTGGCGGCGGGTTCGCCAGGCGCTCAACAGTTCCGGGTTGCTCGCTTCCTCCTCGGCGGCGTCGTCGACGAACCCGGCGGGGTTCTCCCAGGCCTTTTTCAGCGTGCGGGCGAACTCCTCCTCGGCCGCGGCATCACCGGACGCTGCGGATGTGGTTCGCTCCGCGACGTGATCCGTCCACGACAGGTGCGCGATCTGATGTGCAATCGTCCAGCCCGCCGCCGGAGTAGGTGCCGCCCAGCGTTCGGGTGCCAGCTCGGCCACCAGCGCGTCGAGGTCGTCACCCTCGGCACGGAGATCGCCGACGAGTGAGTCGAGGTCTGCCATGGGACCAGCTTCACAAAGGCACGAGAAAAAAGCAAGCACGCTTGCTTGTTAATTTGTAACCTTACGTTCGCTTGCCGTCTCTACGGTCGAAAACGTGAAAACGTCGAGACTTGTGGCCGTCGCCGTTACCCTCGCCGTCATGGGTGCCGGATGCTCCGCCACGGACCCGTCTGCTGCAGACCCGACCCCCGACGAACCGTCGAGCATCCGGGTGGCGACGTTCAACGCCAGTCTCAATCGGTCCGCGGCCGGACAGTTGGTCACCGACCTGAGCGCGGAGAACGCCCAGGCTCGCGCAGTGGCCGACGTGATCTCCGCGAACTCTCCGGATGTGTTGCTGGTCAACGAGTTCGACTATTCGGGGTCCGATGGCCCGACCCTCTTCAACGAGAACTACCTCGACGGGCAGTACCCGTTCTTCTTCACTGCTCCGGTGAACACCGGCGTCGACTCGGGACTCGACCTGGACGGGGACGGCGCACTCGGTGGCCCCGGTGACGCCTGGGGATTCGGACAGTTTCCCGGCCAGTACGGCATGGTGGTGTACTCGAAGTTCCCGATCGACACCGGTTCGGTACGCACGTTCCAGAACTTTCTGTGGAAGGACATGCCGGACTCGCTGTTACCGCGCGACTATTACGGAGAGAACGCGGACGCGCTTCGACTGTCCAGCAAGTCTCATTGGGACGTGCCCGTCGACGTGAACGGGAAGACGCTGCACGTGTTGGCCTCGCATCCCACTCCCCCGTCCTTCGACGGACCCGAGGACCGTAACGGTAAGCGCAATCACGACGAGATCCGGTTGAGCGCCGATTACATTTCCGGTGCCGACTATCTCTACGACGACAACGGCGTGCGAGGCGGACTCGACGAGGGAGCGTCGTTCGTGATGATGGGCGACCAGAACAGCGATCCGGTCGACGGCGACTCCGTGGCCGGTGCCATCGCACAGGTTCTGGATCTTCCGCGGGTTCGAGATCCGGCACCCACGTCCGATGGACATGGAACGGACACAGCTGATTTCGCTGATCCGACGCCGGGTGACCTGCGCGTGGACTACGTACTACCCTCGGACGATCTGACCGTGCGCGACTCGCAGGTGTATTGGCCCGATCAGGCCGAGCACCCGTCGGACCACAGACTGGTGTGGGTAGACCTCGAAATATGATGCGTGAGTGACCGATCTGCCGATTGTCGAGTTCGCCTACCCGGGCCCACTACGGGACACGCTGGTTGCGGCCGTGCTGTCCGGAGCGAAGACCAGCACGGCAAGCCTGTTGGCTCAGTACACCGACGAGGAGCTGCCGAGGGTCGGTGAACGCGGTGCGGTGGTGAATTCGACGGGTGCCGTGGTCGGGGTCATCGAGACCACGGCCGTCGATGTCGTTGCGCTGAGCGATGTTCCGCTGCAGCATGCGCTCGACGAGGGTGAGGGTTACACCGATGTGGCGCAGTGGCGTGCCGGCCACGAACGATTCTGGCAGTCCGTCGAAGTCCGCGAGGAGCTGGGCAATCCGAATTTCACGGTGAACGACGACACTCAGGTGGTGCTGGAGCGATTCGAGCTGGCATGAAGGTCTGCCTGTGCCGCTATCACCACAGCCTGAAGACCGCGGGCCTGTGGACTCCGGTCATGCTTGCTGATGGCGTCGAATTCTGGGTCTCCAATGCCGGCACCACTGCCGTCACCGTGCCTGCAACTACGCAGCTCGCAAATCACGGGCACCTTCCGACCGTCTACCGCAGACCCCAAGGCGCGGAACGGCATGCAGATTTATCGACCTCGAACTCGAGCAGCCGGGCTCGAAAAGTAGAGGTCAGACCCGATCCGCGTAGACGACGATGTTGTCCTCGTAACTCGCGACATCCGAATCGAATTGGCCACCGCATGTGATCAGACGCAACCCTGGGTGGTCGAGATCGCCGTACACCTTCTGGGTGGGGAAAGCATCCTTCGGATATTGCTCCACAGCGCTGACGACGAACCGGACCGTACTTCCATCCTCTGCAGTGACGGACACATCGTCTCCCTGCTCCAGTTCGCCGAGTCGGTAGAAGACACCCGGGCTACCGGCCCAATCCACGTGGCCGGCAACGATCGACGGTCCCAGCTGACCCGGGATCGGCGATCCGGTGTACCAGCCTGCGGGAAAACCGCCCGGCGGGACCTCCATTGCTCCATCGGGATTCAACCCGAGGTCCATCACATCGGAATCGACACCGATCGCGTCGATCTCGATACGTTCGGGCGGAGATGCGACACCATCGGCCGAACCACCGCTCTGGGCAGGGACCGAATTGGGTTGAGCAACAACGTCAGCCGATGTCGCCGCTGACGTTCGAGTCGGAGCGGGTTCATCGACGGGTGTCGCACACCCCGACACGAGGGCCACCACCATCAGGCAGGCTGCTGCCGCAGCCCGCACTGCAACCCGGCGACGGGTCACAGTGCGGGAAACTTCTGCAGCAGTATCGATCTCAGTGTTCACGTGTTGCTCAGCGTCGACGACGGCTGAGCGCCAAGGCGGAGACCCCGCCTGCAGCGAGTACCAACAGCACAGCCCACATCGACGTCATCGACGCCGCGGTCGGCCGCACGCTGGTGCTGCCATCGCCCGTTTCGACTCCACCGTTGGGAATCTGGGTGATCTGGCCACCGGGGTTGTATGTACCCGGCTGATCAGGGCCGCCCGGCTGATCCGGAGTGCGCGGCTGATCCGGAGTGCGCGGCTGATCCGGAGTGCGCGGCTGATCCGGAGTGCGCGGCTGGTCCGGGGTGTTGGGCTGGTCCGGAGTCCGAGGCTGGTCCGGGGTGTTCGGCTGATCGGGAGTGCGCGGCTGGTCCGGAGTGTTCGGCTGATCCGGCGTGTTCGGGTTGTCCGGCACGTTCGGGATACCCGGAATCGGCGGAAGCGTGATGCCGGGGATCGGCGGCAGACCCGGGATCGGGGGTACTTCGATGACGATCGGCGGCGTACCGCCACCATCACCTGGTGTACCCGGCGTTCCGCCACCATCTCCGCCACCATCGCCGTCACCCGGCGTACCTGGCGTTCCGCCACCATCACCCGGTGTACCGCCGCCGCCACCCGGGGCGGTCGTCGTTGTCGTGGGTGCCGGTGTCGTTGTCGTGGGTGCCGGCGGTGTGGTGGTCGTGACCGGAGGCGTCGTGGTCGTGACCGGCGGCGTCGTCGTCACCGGAGGTTCGGTGATCCCACACTCCGCATTGCTGATTGTGTTCGAGTCGAGGGTGACTGCGCCGGTCAGAGCCAAGAGCCGTCCCCGCACATCGGCATCCGTCGTCGCGGTGATCGACGCCTGCGCCATGACCGTGCCGACGAAATCGGTGCCGGTGCCGAGAGTGGCCGAGCTTCCCACCTGCCAGAACACGTTGCACGGGCTGGCCCCGTTGATCAGCGAGACACTGCTGTTCGACCCCGTGATGAGAGTGGATCCAGCTTGGAAGATGAAGACCGCAGCGGAATTGCCTTGCGCATCGAGCGTCAGAGGCAGAGATCCGGTCAGTCCGAGTGTGTCGCCCTTGTACAAACCGGCGTACCGAGTGGTGCCGCCCAGCTCGACCGGGACCAGTTCAGGACCCGACCTGTTGGCAGCGTCGGTATATGCAACCTGCAGAGCAGCTTTCGCATTCAGTGCTCGTTCGTTCTTGTCATCTATGACGCCGTTGGTCACTTGGCCCTGCAGCAGTCCGCTGACGCTCGAAGGGTTCCCGTCACCTGGGCTCACACCCACGGAGCCGTTGATCACAGATCCACCCGCGTCGGTCACGGTGGAGCCGGCAAGAATTGCGTACGGATCTGCGGCACCGAGACCGACGGTGGGGACGGCGACAGCAGGTGATTGAGCGTCGGCCGAAGAGGCGTTGACCAGCATGAGTGCGCTGGTGGCCAGTGCGACGGTACCGACGAGGGGAATCAACGCCGAGCCCTTGCGTCGGGATCTGGACTGCGCAGGACGATGTTGCGGAGAGTACATGGTGTGTACCGATCTGTTCGAGGGGATGCGTGCGAGGCTTGTTGCCGCACAACGCTTTAGGGATATCGATTCCCCCGACGAGATTCGATGATGTCTGCAGAAGTACCACGACGATCGACGATGGTCACTGGAACGATCCAGGGGCGCCGAGGTCTCGCGGTATCCGTACTTCGATGGCGTCGCCGGCTGGCTGTTCAACTGCGCGACATGAGTAGAGGGGGCGGAGGCTCGTGGCCCACTCCGCAACAGCGAGTTTCCCCGTATCTCTACGGTGTAGGCCTACAGCACACCATGTGTAGGGTCGAGGGTCAAGCGAATGACGTTGGTGAACAATAAAATTGTTTGTCGACCGAAAGCCGTCGGCTTACCGCTTGTCTGAATAACCGAAGATGGTGGAGCAATGTGATGACCCCCTCGGATCGCAGCAGCCACAACTCTCGGGACAGAATCGACCACGAATTCGTCGTGTCGGCCGCCCTTGG
Source organism: Rhodococcoides fascians NBRC 12155 = LMG 3623 (assembly GCF_001894785.1). Taxonomy (GTDB): domain Bacteria; phylum Actinomycetota; class Actinomycetes; order Mycobacteriales; family Mycobacteriaceae; genus Rhodococcoides; species Rhodococcoides fascians. The sequence continues at coordinate 174,037 of NZ_BCWW01000009.1, read as the reverse complement.
CATCATCGACGACACCGGACTCGACAGCCTGACCATCCGCAGCCTGGCCGTCTCGATCGATCGCGACCCCATGACCGTGTATCGTTACGTCGCCACCAAGGAAGCACTACTCGACGCCGTTGCCGATTCGATTCTCGGCGACCTCGTGTCGGTGGACGGATCGGACACCGACTGGCGACGTCAGCTGACGATCTTCGGTCGGCACTATCGCGAACTCGCCTTGGCACATCCGCGCGCGGCCGTTTTGCTGGCGACTCGGCCGCGAGAAACTCCGCTGGGCCTGGGCACCACCAGGTCCCTGATGTCACTCGAAGGCATATTGGGCCTGTTTGCCACCGCGGGATTCACTGTCCCCGAGTCACTCTCGGCCTACCGATTGCTGATGTCGTTGCTCCGCGGTCACGTGCTCAGTGAAACGCAGGAGACGACGGACAACCCGGACGAGACAGTCGACAGACTCAGCCTCGCGTTACGCAGACTCCCTATCGAGGACTTCCCGATCATGTCCGTCCTGCCGCCCCTCATCACCACATACGACGGTGCCCACGAACTCGATCGCGGATTGGACGCACTGTTCGACGGCCTGCGTCACAACCCGTGACCACAGATCAGGCTCGGCGAATGGGCGCGAACGTCTGCACTGCATCCCGGGTGAAGAAGTCCAGCAATATTGCATTGCACAACGCGGGCTTCTCGACCAACACGCCATGCGAGGTACCCGGGACTATTGCCAGCTCGGCGACCGGCACACTGCGGTAGAACTCGGCAGCATGCTCGATGCTCACCTCGTCGTCGTCACCGATCATCACCAGAGTGCGCACCGACAACGCGGCGAGATCGCTAGCAGTCAGTGCGGGATCTGCACTGTGCATATCGTCGAGTCGCCGTACGAAATCGCTGCGGTCGGCATCGGCGAGACCGGACAACCCGCCGCCCCAACCGTCGCGATGAAAGACGCTCGCGACGCAGGCGAGACGATCCACCAGATCCGGGCGTTGCAGCGCCACCAGTAGCGCTACGACACCGCCGTCGCTGCACCCGGCCAACCGCGTCCGTCGCCCGACGACCTGCTCGATGAACGCAATGGTGTCGTCGACCATGTCCGAGAACGTCAACTCGGAGGAGAGACCAGGCCCGGAAACATCAGGGGTGCGGCCATGCCCTCGACGTTCGGGGGTGAACACCCGAAACGCCGAGGACAACCCGGCAACAGTGACATCCAGTGCTCGCGCATCAGCGCCCCCAGGATGGAGAAGGACCAGCGGTTCCCCGTCGCCCACCTCGGCGTACCAGGTGTCCACCGAGCCGAGCCGAACCCAGTTCTCCGAATTCACGCCATCAATGTAGACCCGTGCCCACGTCGTTCGCTCGCTCTTCGTCGCGCTCCTGCTGAGCTGCCGCCAGACCCGACATCGTGCGCAACGGCACCTCCTTGAGGAAGAGCACCAGGACGAATCCGAGGAGCATCAGGATCGACACGGCCAGGAACACGTAGTCCATCGCGTCGGAGAAGCCGATGCGGAACGGCTCGGCGAGCGCGGGATCGAGCTTCTGGATGAACGAACTGTCCTGCAAGGCACTACCGGCAACGGATGCATCACCCGAGGCGATGGCCTTCGCGAACCCGGACTCCAACGGATCGGCACTGGTGGCCGCGCTCTGCACGGCCTGCTGGAACGCGGGCGTCGAACCGGCGGCGACCAACGCATCGCCGGTCTTGGGCGTCAGCTGCGTGAACAACATCGAGAGGAACACCGCCACGCCGACCGTCGCACCGATCTGACGGAAGAACGTTGCCGCCGAGGTGGAGACGCCCATGTCCTTGGGCGGCATCGCATTCTGGATGGCCAACGTGAGCGGCTGCATCATCGAACCGAGACCGAGACCGAACACACCCATCACGACCATCGTCTGCCACAACGGAGTGTCGGCGTGCACGTAGTGGAACGTGAACATGGCGATCGCCATCAGCGCAGTGCCGACGATCGGAAAGATCTTGTACCGCCCCGTCTTCGAGATGATCGAACCCGACACGATGGACGCGATCATCAAAGCGCCGACGAGCGGCAAGGTCTGATAACCGGCGAGAGTCGGCGAGGAACCCTTGACCACCTGCAGGTACTGCGGCAGCAACGAGATGCCGCCGAACATGGCTGCGCCTGCAATGACACTGACGGCAATACACAACGAGAACAACGGGTTTCGGAAGAACCGCATGGGGATCAAGGCGTCGTCGCCCATCTTGGTCTCGGCGAGAACGAACGCGATGACGCCCACGATGCCGATCCCGAAGCACAGCAGTGCCCGCGGCGAACTCCATCCCCAGACGCGGCCCTGCTCGGCGATGATCAGCAGCGGCACGAGCCCGACGCTGAGAAGCACTGCGCCCCACCAGTCGACGCGGGCCTCGCGGCGGTAGACCGGCAGGTTCAGCACCCGCCAGACGACGACGAGCGCGATGATGCCGAGCGGAACGTTGATGTAGAAGACCCAGCGCCAGCCGGTGATGCCGAGAATGGACGACTGCCCGGCCAGCAGACCGCCGATGACCGGCCCGAGCACACTGGACGTACCGAACACCGCCAGGAAGTAACCCTGATACTTGGCCCTCTCCCGCGGGGGCACGATGTCGCCGATGATCGCCAACGCCATCGACATCAGGCCACCTGCACCCAAACCCTGCACGGCCCGGAAAGCTGCGAGCTCGTACATCGATGTCGCGATGCCGCACAGCATGGACCCGACGACGAAGATCGAGATGGCCGTCATGAAGAACGGCTTGCGCCCGTAGAGATCGGAGAGCTTGCCGTACAGCGGGGTCGAGACAGTGGACGTGATCAGATATGCCGTTGTCACCCAGGCGAGAACGGAGAACCCGTTCAGGTCGTCGGCGATAGTACGTACCGACGTGGACACGATGGTCTGATCGAGAGCCGCCAGGAACATACCCATCATCAGGCCCGACAGAATGGTCATGATCTCGCGGTGCGAGTACTCGCCACTCACCGCACTCGCTTCACGCTCGGCGGTCGCTTCAGGCTCGCTTACCATCTCTTTGTTTCACCTTTACGTAACGTTTGCTTGTGTCCTACAACGATATTCGGACCACCAGCATGCTCGTAGAAAGCCGACTAAGTAAAGGTTTATTTGCGGCGCATCCGGTCTCGGACCTCGCGCATCGTGTGCGGGTGGATGCCGTCGGCCGCGAGCACCTTGCGCGTCTTGCGCCGTGTCGCCAGCACCCCGATGATCGCGATGATCCACACGGGAAACTGCACCAGCATCGCGACCCGGAAACTGTCGAAGTCGTAACCGCCCATGGCGTCGAGAATCCACCCGATCGCCGCGATGACCAACAGCGATGCCAGGAAGCCTCCGATGTTGACCATCCCCTGAGCCGTCCCCAGATTGGCACTCGGATTGAACGTGCGGGCGAGGTCGAATCCGATCACCGACCCGGGCCCACCCACGGAAATCACCACGACGAGAAGAACGAGCAGCCACAGCGGCGCAGGTCCGGGCAGCGACAGCACGATGGCCCACATCGTGGCGTTGCTGACCATGATCGCCAGCACCAGCCAGGACCGACGCATCGGGTAGCGCCCGGTGAGCAAACCGAGCACGATGCCCGACGCCACCGCGGACAGCACCGACAACGTCAGCAGCGCTCCGGCCGTCGACGCCGACAATCCCTGAGCGGTGGTCATGTACGGCACACCCCACAACAAGGCGAACGTGGTGATCGAGAACTGGGTCCCCATGTGCGAGAAGAATCCGAGCCGGGTTCCCGGTCGTCGCCACACCTCGCCGATGGAGTCCAGCGTCTGTCGCAACGACGTCGGCTCCGGTTCCGGAGCAGTGCTGTCGTCGGGACGATCTCGAATCAGAGCGAGCGAGAGGACGAGTGCGAGCAAACCCAGTGCCGCCGCGCTACCGAAAGCGAAAGTCCACCCCGGCCCGTTCAACAGAATCAGAAACGGCACGGCCGAGAGCACCTGCCCGAGCTGACCCAGCAGCCCGGTCAACTGGGACACGATCGGCACCCGCCGCGGCGAGAACCAACGCGGCACCAGACGCAGGACCGAGATGAACGTCAGCGCGTCGCCGATGCCCACGAATGCACGTGCCGCCACCGCGACCGGCAGCGATTCGGTGAGCGCCAACGTTATCTGCGCCGACGCCATGATCAGCGCACCGGCAGCGATCATCTTGCGCGAACCGATCCGATCCAGCAGCACTCCGGCCGGAATCTGCATCGCCGCGTACACGACCACCTGCAGCACCACGAACGAGGACAACAGAGACGGGGAGATCGAGAACCGGTCCGCAGCGCTCAGCCCTGCGACCCCGAAGGCCGTCCGATGCAGCACCCCGATGACATACGCGAAGACACCGACGCCCCACACCACCCATACGGTTCTCCCCGTACTCACCGTCTTCCCAATGCTCACGGGGCAATTGTGTCAACCACGCTGTGGAATGATCGGACCCGGTAGTTCGTAGAGCAGGAAAGCGAGTGACGTCATGGCCAAGCAAGTGCTGGTGCTCAACGGTCCGAACCTGAACATGCTCGGCACCCGTCAGCCCGAGGTGTACGGCCGTGCCACCCTCGCCGACGTCGTCGCCCTGTGCGAGAAGACCGCCGCCACACACGGACTCGACGTGAAAGCAGAGCAGTCCAACCACGAGGGACAGTTGATCGACTGGATCCACGAGGCACGCGGGGTGGCGTCGGGCATCGTCATCAACCCCGGCGGACTGACCCACACGTCGGTGGCACTGCGTGACGCACTCGTCATCCCCGAGGTCCCGATCATCGAGGTGCACATCTCCAACGTGCACGCCCGCGAGGAGTTCCGGCACCACTCCTACGTCTCGCCGATCGCCAGCGGAGTCATCGCCGGACTCGGCATCGATGGATACCGATTCGCAATCGAAAGACTCGCAGTACTTGTCTGATACTGCACTTATTCGACACTGCTCTCATCTGACACTCAGGTTGTCCTGCATAAACTGGTCGCCGTGAACACCAGCAACAAGGCATCGAGAGACGGCAGAGCGTCCAAGGACATCCGGGCAATGCAGAACGGCGACAAGAATCGTCGAACGCTGATCCAGATCGTCGTCGCGGTAGTTCTCATCGCACTCGTTGCAGCCATTGCTCTGTTCATCGTCAACAAGGATTCGACGTCGGGTGAGGCATCTCCCGACGCCAGTTCCACATCGGGCCCGCAGCTGACGCCCACGTCGCTCACCGCGAACGGTGCCATACGTTTCGGCAACCCCGATGCCACCACTGTCGTCAGCGTCGTCGAGGACTTCCAGTGCCCGGCCTGCAAGGCATTCGAGTCGGTCAGCGGATCGACTCTGCAGCAGCTGGCCGACGCAGGCAACGTCGCCGTCGATTACCGTCCCATCTCCATTCTCGATCGCTTCTCGAACGGCACGATGTATTCCACTCGTGCTGCGAGCGCGTCGATCTGCGTCGCCGAGAACGATCGGGACAGTTGGATGAACTGGCACAACTCGATGTTCGCCGAGCAGCCCGCTGAGAACGGCAACGGTCTGCCCGACGACAAACTCGTCGAGATCGCCGCCGCAGCCGGTGCCGACTCCCCCGCCACCGCGTCGTGCATCACCGACGGCAGTTACACGGACTGGGTCACCACCCAGACGCAGACCGTCATCGGCGAGGGCATCAACGGAACGCCGAGCGTCCGCGTCAACGGCACTGACGTCGCCACTCCGACACCCGAGAACATCCTCGCTGCCGCCGCGGCAGCCGGAAACTGAGCAGCAACCGGTAACCGACCATGAGAACTCGCGCCGGCGCTGCAGTCTTCACACTCTTCAGCGCACTGGGGCTCCTCGCCGCACTGACCCTGACGATCGAACGATTCAAGCTCCTCGAAGACGCGTCCTACGTTCCGTCGTGCAGCCTGAATCCGGTGCTCTCGTGCGGGTCGGTGATGGTCACGAAGCAAGCTGCGCTGTTCGGATTCCCCAATCCGATCCTCGGAATCGTGGCGTTCTCCGTCGCTCTCGTCGCCGGTATCCTGTGGCTCGGCCGCGTCGAACTCCCGCACTGGTTCTGGCTCGGACTCAGTGCCGGTCTGCTGCTCGGCGAAGTGTTCGTGCACTGGCTGATCTTCGAGAGTCTCTACGAGATCGGTGCCCTGTGCCCGTACTGCATGGTGGTGTGGGCGGTGACGATGCCACTGTTCGTACTGGCTCTGAGCCGACTGATCAGCACCGGCTCCAGTAATCCGGACGAACGCCCGGGCACAGTCGGCCGTCTTTTCCTCGAATGGCGGTGGACGCTGCTCGCCGTGTGGTACGCAATCGTTGTCGCGCTCATCGGAATCCGGTTCTCGGACTACTGGGCATCGTTGCTCTGACAGTTTCGCAAAACTCATGAGTCGATCGGCTGCACCGTGCATGATGGTTGCAGCACCCGGGTGAGTCTGATCACAGCTCCTGGCTCGGGGAAGAACGATCGAGTAACAGGAGTCGAAGCATGGCAGGCGATCCCTTCGCAGTCATCGTTGCCGTCATCGTGTCTGCCGCAGGCGCAGTCGCCGGAACGGACGCCCCAGCTCCACTGCAGAATCAGGCGGTGAAGGATCAGGCAGCCGCGGTCGCCGCCGCTGCCGAGGACCAGGGCAAAACGATGTCCGATCAATGGGCAGACCTGATGGGCACCATGCCCGAACCCGCCGCCGACGTCGCAGACCGGACCCTGAACGACGCCGCCGAGGGACTGCACACCGCCGTCGAACCGATGCTGCCGGACCTGCCCGCGGTTGCCGAGATCGAGACGCCGGACGCTGCCGCAGCTGCAGGCGCTGCCGACACAGCTGCGCCGGGGGCGGTGTCCCCAGCTGCAGGGGCAGCCGTCACACAGGCTGCGATCACTGCCGGCGCCCCGCTACCCTTCAGTGTTTTTTCGTCGAATGCGGCATCCAGCGCCGTCGCCGGGCTCGCCACCGGCGCTCTGCAATTCGCCGGCCGGACGTACACCGCCGCCGACATCGCGACCCAGACGGCGTTCATGGCGTCGGCCGAAGCCATTCGGCGAGCACTGTTCCCCGGTCTACCCATCACGTTCACCGGCATCAATGTGGGCCCTATCGGTTTGGGTGCAGTGGGAGCAATCACCGCGTTCGTTCCGTGGTTGCAGAAGGCAGGCAACATCTGCGGCGGCGTCAAAGCCACAACGATTGCCGCGCTCTATGCCGCAGAGAACGGATTTCGATACGGTCCGACAGCTCCGGTATCGAGCACCGGCGCACAGGGACCCGGCCAGTTCATGCCGGGAACCTGGGCAACCTACGGCAAGGACTACGACGGCAACGGCGTGGTCGACGTCAACAGCATCGGCGACTCGGTCATGGCGTCGGGAACGATGCTGTGCGACATCTACGGACAGGTCGACGGCTGGAAGCGCGACGGCAAGGTCTCGGGCGACACGACGGACCTGACCCTCGCCGGATACAACGCCGGAGCGGGCGCAGTGTTGCGCTCGGGCGGAATGCCATCGGGGTCAGTCGATTACGAGACTCAGACCAAGCCCTACGTAGCGCGCATCCGGGCCACCGAGGCCCAGTTCGCGGCCATCCTCACTCCGTTCGCCGGGCTCGATCTCACCGGAATGGGCGGGCGGGCAGTGCAATTGGCGATGGATTACCTGGGCCTGCCGTACGTGTGGGGCGGCGGAAACATCAACGGGCCGTCCGGCGGCGGATTCGACTGCTCGGGCCTGACGTCCTACGCACTGTTCAAGGCCTCGGGCGGAAAGGTCACCCTGCCGCGTACGTCGGAGACGCAGTGGAACGTGGGCACCGAGGTGCCGATGGAGCTCGCCCAGCCGGGCGATCTACTGTTCGGCAACTGGGGCGCGGCGGGCCCGGGACACGTGGCGATCTACATGGGCAACGGGCAAATGGTGCATGCGCCCACCACCGGTGACGTGGTGCGGGTGGCACCGGTGTTCGACGGGATGCGAGCTCGCCACATCCTCTGACGGGTATCACGTGGGTCCACCCGCGTACAGTGCGGACGTGACCGATGCACGCGTGGAACCGGCCGGCTTCGACGACGAACTGGCACCCGAGCCGCCGCCCGGTGAAGGCTTCGAGACGAGCTGGCCAGTACGTACCGGCGACATCGACCCCAACAACCGACTCCGGTTCGACGGTGTCGCGCGCTACCTCCAGGACATCGGCACCGACAATCTCGACGCCACCCCTCTGGGTAAGACCGACCCGATGTGGATCGTGCGACGCACCGTCATCGACGTCTTCGAGCCCATCCACTTTCCCGACCGCGTGCACCTGCGGCGCTGGTGTTCCTCGATGTCGACGCGGTGGTCCAACATGCGGGTGGCGGTGACGACCCCCAAGGGTGGTCGCATCGAAACCGAGGGCTTCTGGATCAACATCAGCAAGGACACCGGCATGCCGACGCGCATCAGCGACGGGGCACTGGAGATGCTGGCCAAGACCACCGATCAGCACCGCTTGCGCTGGAAGGCGTGGCTGACCGAACCGGTACCGTCGCAGTCCCAGAGCGACGTCGAATTCCCTTTGCGCGCAACCGATATCGATCCTTTCAACCACCTCAACAACGCGGCGTACTGGCACGCGGTCGAAGAACTCCTGGTGGACTTGCCGCACCTGGCCGCAGCGCCCCACCGCGCCGTCATCGAATACCTCACGCCGGTGCTGGCGAACGAACGCGTGACGCTACGTCACCGCTACGAGGGCGGAGCGCTGACCGTCTGGTTCGTCGTCACCGGAGCCTCGGGCGAACCCACGGTCCGCACCGTCGCCAAGGTTGCACCCAAGGCCTGACGATCGAGCTTGCCGCGCGGGGTACGCGGCAAACCGTCGACGATCGCGATGACGACGGGCAGACTCGGGTCGGGTAGCAACGAACGCAGGTGCCGCCGTATCTGCGCCACCGTCGGTGAAACATCCTGTGCTACAACCACTCCGGCGACCGGTATCTCCCCTGCTCGGTCATCGGGCAGGCCCAGAACTCCGGCATCGAGAACACCGGGGACCGACAATAGCGCCGCCTCGATCGGGGGCAACTCGACCGTGAGGCCGGCTCGAACGATCGTCTCGCTGCCGCGGCCGAGCAAGGTCAACCGGCCCTGGTCGACGCTGCCGCGATCACCGACCGTCATCCACCCGTCGACCGGTCCGTCCGTCAGGGTGGTGTGCTCACCCACCCGACTCAGATAGCCGTCGAACAGCATGTCGCTGCGCACATGCAGCAGTTCTCCCCTGGTCTCCACCTCGACGCCGTCGAACAGCGCTCCCTCGATCTCCGCCCCCTCGATCCCCGCGCCCTCGGACGTTCGACGGTCGTACGAGACGAAGCTCAATTCCGACGCGCCGTAAAAGTGCGTCATGGTCGCGTTCGGTAGCACCGTGGCAAGTGCCGCCCGACCCGACTGCGGCCATCGCGCCGCAGACGAGAGCACCTCGCGGACGCTGGGGTACTGCACGTGCGACCGCGCGATGTCCCAGGCGATCGTCGGTACCGAATACAAGTGTGTCGGAACATCTTCGAGAGCAGCAGCCGCCGTGCGCAGGTCCACCGTCGCGCCGCGAGTAAGCCCGTGCAACGCACCGTAGAGAAAGTGCGTGTGATCGAGAGTTCCCGATGCAGACACTCTGTCGCCCGGACCGAGATCGAACAGAGAATCGGAACGGTCGAGCGTGGCCGCCCAGGACGCCTGATCACGAACGAACAATTTCGGTGGGCCGGTGGTTCCGGAGGTGATGCCCACGAGCAGTTCGGCGCTGCGTGCCGGCGGATCGACGCGCGCAACACGGTCGCCGGCGAGCTGCTCGGGTGCCAGCACCGCGTCGGCACCCCACCTGTGCAATCGTGCGTGCTGACGCGGATGCGCCACGATGAGCGACGGTGCAGTGACCGACATCGCGTCGACGAATTCGCCGGGTAGCAGATGCCGATGCAGCAGAACGACACTCACGCCGGCATGCATCGCTGCCGCGACGACGACCAGCGAGTCGATGTCCGACGTCGGCAAGACCGCGATGCGACGCATCCCGGCCATCGACCCGGCCGCACGTTCCACCCGACGCCACATATCCCGGTACGTGATCCGATCTGTCGCGTCGACGATCGCGATGTCCGCCCGATCGCAGTGCTGCGCTATCCGCGCGGTGAGAAGGTCACTCGTCATCTGCACCGTCATCATCCACACCGTCATCATCGACACCGTCGTCGTCCACACCGCGCGCCACCAGAGCGTCGCCCATCGCATCGGCGGTACGGAGCGCACGCACCAACACCGGTGTGGCCAGGGCCGTCATCGACCACTGCAGGCCGCGGGCCTTTCTTGCCTGCGACACTTCTTGCACGATCGACGCCAACAACGGTATGCAGCGAATGGCAAGGGCCAGAAGCAAACCGATTCGATCCGGGTCGACGCCGAAGCGGCGGACGGGACCGAGGGCTCGGGTGACGGTATCGAGCATGTCGGTGACCCGGGTGGTGAGCGTGACCAATGCGGCCAACGCGACGGAGACGATCAGCACTCCGCAGACCACCACTGCGCGTTGCCAGGTGGTGATGATCACCTGGAACACCCCTATGATCAGCAGCATCCACAGCACCGGACGTAGTTGCGCCAGAGCGACTTTCACAGGGATGCGGGCGACCGCGAACAGTACTGCGACCACCACGGCAACCACACCGACCTCGAGGGGTGTGCGTGCAAAAATCACCGTCGCCAGGATGGCAACGATCAGCGCCAGCAGTTTCGATCCCGGACTCACCCGATGCAGCAACGAATCACCGGGGCGGTAGAGACCGATCATTCGATCAACTCGCGGTAGGCCGGGACCGCGGCAGCCGGGGTGCCGTCGAACGCGATGCGGCCGTCGTCGATGACGATGACGCGCTCGAAGCCGTCCAGCAACGCCAGCTGATGAGTCACGACGATGACCTGCTGGTCCATCGAATTCAAGGCGTCTGCGACGACGCGGCCGTTACGCAGATCGAGCAATGTCGTCGGCTCGTCCGCGACGATCACCTCGGGCCGCCGGATAAGGACGGCCCCGATGGCGAGCAACTGCTTCTGTCCACCGGACAGCAGGTGAGCAGGGTGGTCGCGGTGCCGATCGAGTCGAAACCTGACGAGCATCTCGTCGACACGCTCGGCCACCTCGGTCTTGCTGAGCCCGGACCTCCGTAGCGAGAACGCGAGATCCTCAGCGACGGTGGGCATGACGATCTGAGAGTCGGGATCGGTGAAGACGAAGCCGACCTTCTTGCGGACCTGCGCGCCCTTCTTGGCCGCGTCGATTCCGTCGACCGTGACCCGGCCGGTATCGGGCTTGATCAACCCGTTGATCATGCGGGCCAGCGTGGATTTCCCCGATCCATTGGACCCGATGATGCCGATACGGCGTTCGTCGAATTCGAGATCGATGCCGCGCAACACCTGCCGCTCGCCGAAGGCGTGAGAGATGTTCTCGAAGGCGACCGTACTCATGACACTCTCTCCACCAGCATTGCTATTCCCTGCCCGCCGCCGATAGCGCAGGCCGCCAACCCCAGCGCGGGGCCTCCGGGCTGCAGCATACGAGAGAGCAACCGCACCAACAATATTGCGCCCGACGCTCCCCACGGATGCCCCATTGCGATGGCACCACCGTCCGGGCAGATGCGGTCCTCGTCGATGCCGAGCTCGTCCGCGACGGCAAGCACGACCGACGCGAAGGCCTCGGTGATCTCGACTGCTTCGATGTCGCTCAGCGCCACCCCGGTGCGGGCGAGCAGTTTGTCGATCGCGGGTACCGGTCCGAGCCCGGGAAGGGCAGGATCGGACCCGGCAACAGCGCTGCCGAGAATGCGCAGCGCCGGCATGCCCGCGGCGCGGTCGAGGGTGGTCATTGCCAACACGGCTGCGCCGTCGGAGATTCCACACGAATTACCGGCGGTCACGGTCCCGTCCGTGCTGAACGTGGGGCGCAGCCTACCCAGGCGCTGCGTCGTCATGTTGGGCCGAATGCGCTCGTCGGTAGCCATGTTGTTCACAGCCACGATTTCCGCGGAGAAGTCGTTCGCTGCCGCTCGGGCGAAAGACCTTGCGGCATAAGCGTCTTGGCTTTCGCGGCCGATCCCACGACGCCGTGCGAGGTGATCCGCCGCAACCCCCATGTCCGGGTCGTCGAACCCGTCGGGTGCGAACGGCGCTCGGGTGTAGCGGACCGGCTCCGCGTCGCCGACGGGCGGCCAGAACCGCCACGGGCTGGTACTTGCAGATTCGACTCCCCCGGCCAGAATCATCGTCTCGTCGCCGCTCCGGATGCGCGACGCGGCTTGGGCGAGCGCGTCCAACCCGGATCCACACTGGCGATCGACGGTGACCCCGGGGACGGCGAACCCGAGCCCGGCACCCAACGCCGCCACTCGGGCGACGTCACCGCCTGGGCCGAGGCAGTTGCCGAGAATCACGTCGTCGATCGGAACACCGAGCGGATCGATCTCTGCAGCAACAGCTTTCAGAACCGGTACCGCCAAGTTAGGTGCCGTGACATCGGCGAACCCGTGCCCTGCAATGCCGATCGCGGTGCGTTTACCCGCGACAACAACGGGTGTGGGCATCACGCCAGTGCTCCTCTAGCCAGCAGTGCCCCGCGTGCGATTTTTCCGCTGGCGGTGCGGGGCAACTGCTCTACCACCGTCCACCGCCTCGGTAGTGCCTCTTTGGTCATGATCGCTCGGGCATCGGCGCGCACCACGTCCAGATCGCGTGAACCGTCGAGTTCGATCACGGCAGAGACGGTTTCGCCGAGAATGGAGTGCGGGGTCCCGATCGCCGCGGCGGCGAGGACGCCGTCGATCGAGACCAGAATTCGCTCGACGTCCTCGGCGATCACGGTGGTGCCACCGACGTTGATCGCCGCATCTCCGCGCCCGTGGACGACGAGTTCCCGGCCACGCACGTCGGCCAGGTCGCCGACGGCGAACCAATCACGTGCACTCCAGGCGGCGTAGGGGGACCGCACGAACAGGTAACCGTCGTCGGTGCGCACCTCGACGTCGCGAAGCAGCGCCAGCGTCGGCTGCTCACCCACGACCCTCGCTGCGATCAAGGACAACTCGGCGGCCCCATAATATTCGACCAGTCTCACGCTGTCCGGAACAGACCGAGCTGCAACGGAGTCCAGCATCGTTCCAGCAACGACCGCAATCCGAAGGTGCGGCATCCGCGGAGCGACGTCCCGCAACACAGCGGGGACCGCATGTACCACCGTGGCCTGCGCCTGATCGTCGGTGACACAGGCACCGAGCCACAGCGCATGCAAGGCCGCGAACAGATGCATCGTGGCGTGCAGGGGTCCGGTGATCGCTACCGAATCGGTGGGACGGATGCCGGTGATGTCGGTGAACTCGGCGAAGCTGTCGACCCACGACGCCGCGGTCCGCGCGAGCGGCTTGGGTTTGCCGGTGGAACCGGAGGTTGCAACCAGCAGGAAGGCGTCGGGGTCGGGGTCGCCGCTGCGTTCGGGCCTGGCGGCCGGGTCCTCGACTCGCACCGCGCACCCCTGCCGAGCCGCCGCGACAACACAGACCAACGCGTCCGGCAGATCCAGTGCTGATGCGTCGTGTGATTGGGCGTCGTGAGATTGGGCGTGTGCCGGGAGGTGAGGCCACTGCTCGACGGCGGCGTCGAGTTCGGCGTAGGTGAGACTGCGACCGCGCCAGACGATGGCGGAGTCCTGGCCTCGACCTCCCAGCGTAAAGGTCACCTCTTGATCAGTCCCGGGTAAGCGCGGTGCACGCTCTTGGCCACGACCGTGGCGACGACGACCTTCGCGATGTCGCCGGGCAGGAACGGTCCGTTGGTGGTGATCGCGGCCCAGAGCCCGACGTCGGTGCGGAGCAGCAATCCGATGGTGCCGAAGATGTAGATAACGAGGATTCCGCCGACGGCGTTGATCAGCAGTCCGAGCACGATCGAGTACTTCGGCAGGATGCGGGCGGTGAGCCAACCGATGATCAGCGCTGCCGGAATCCAGCCGATCAGGTATCCGACGGTGGGGCCGGCCATCGCCGCGAGGCCGGTGCGTCCGCCCGCCAACAGCGGCAGGCCGATCATTGTCAGGGCGAGGAACACGAGTACTGCGGCCGTGCCCTTGCGTGGTCCCAGAACTGCGCCGGCCAGGATGATGCCGAGGGTCTGCAGGGTGATCGGGACTCCGGAGAAGCCCACCGTGATCGATCCCGGCAGTCCGAGCGCGGCGATGAGCGCCGCGAACACCGCGATCTGCGCCATGTCGCGGGCGGAGACGTTCATTCGACCGACCTTACGGCTCGGCGGGCGAGTACTGCTGTCGATACCTGACACGGTGGCTCCTCGAGGAAGGGGCGATCACCTGCCCCAGATACTTGAACGGCGTTCAAGGTAGCAGGTGCGTGGCCCTGACCACCTATCGGGCACCGGCAGTCCCGGCGTCAGAAGGGCGCGGGATCGTATCGACTCCAGTCCTGTCGTATGCGTGCGTGTACAACGCGGCAATGTTCGAGATAGGCCCGCCTCTTCTCGGCGAGCCGCTTCCTCGCCATGTCCGTCGAGGCAGCACGGAAGTCCGCGAGCGTTGGGGCTGCGGACCCGCTGTAGTCGAGTTCCCATCGGGTGGGTTCGGACAGGGACGTCTCCTTCCCTGAAGACCGCTTCGGACGTCGGCTGCGACCCGCGTGCGATCCGATCGAGAAGTCCGGCAACGTGATCGAGCGCAACCCGAGCGAGTTCGACCACAGAATCACCCCTCCGGCCACCATCGCCGCCGACCACGTTTTCGAGGTCTTCGCCTGATGATGGAACACGCACACCGGTTGAAGATTGGTCACGATGGTCCAACCTCCCCGCCGCGGATCGTCTTTGTCGAACGGCACCAGATGATCGATCTGGCACCGCGCCGACGGCACGTCGCAACGGGGGAACGTGCACGTGCGATACGCGGCCCGAACGACAGCAGCGACGCGGGCACTGGGTCGATAGGTCATCGCAGCCTGAGATGGACTGCGCTCCCCGCCGTGGCCGTCGGGAAAGATGCCCCGAGCACGCTCGGGCTTCTCGGCAATCCATGCGAGCCACCGCGCGACCAGCCCATCGCGGACAGACTCCTCCCCCAGCACAGGGGCTGCGGGTGAATTCGCGCAGTCACCTGCCCCGCGTATCGACGGAAGCTCGCCGGCAGCGCGCACGCGCCCGATGCCCACCACTCGACGTAGCAACGAACCGGTCGACAACCGCAAGCCTGGGTCCTGACCGCTACCCGGGTGCTTACTGCTGCCCGGGTCTCGACCGCTGCACTCACCGCGCTGCGAGCCTCCAGCGCCGTCCGGGCCTCTTCCGCGACGGTCGTCCTGGTCGCCGGCGCCTGGACCCGCGTCGCCGTCGGAATCGCCGTCGGGACCGGAATCGCCGTCAGGGCCGGACTTGCCATCAGGATTCACGTCGTTCGGGTCACCGCCATCCGGCCCTCTGCCAGACGGTCCTCCACCTTTCGGGTTATCGCCCTCAGGGCCTTCGTCGCCCTCGTCGTCGTCGCCGCACTCACCGCCCTCAGGGCCGTCGTCGCCCTCGCCGCCCTCGCCGTCGTCGCCGTCGTCGGAACTGTTTCCCTCGGGTTTGAGCATGTCGACCAACTCGGTCAGCATGGCCTGCCATTTCGCGTCGGTGGCGACGATGCGCGCCACCTCCGGATCGATGGGCGTCCCGTCCGCCAAGGACGCGGGATCCGAGGACAGTCCCAGCAGCGTCTCCACCGCCACCACGATCTGAAGGAGATGCCCGCGCCGAGCAGGGAGATCATCGGTGCCACCCGCAACCGGGCAGTCGTCACCCAGATCGCACTGACAGGCCAGCGAATGTTCGCCGTGTAGCAACGCCATCAGTCCCGCCGCCCGCAGCATCCCCGTCGACCGCGGATCGTCCTTGCAGACAGTCCGCACGATCTCGACGATGAGCGCATCCGCTTCGGCCGCCTCGAGATGCGTGATTTTTGCGATGAGCGACGAAATACCGCCGGGACCGGTGCGGTCGATCCGCACTCCGACTTCCTCCGACTTCGCGGTCTCGCGAGCCTGCGCAGCGCCGTCCGGATCGGCCCTCATCCACAACCGCCAGATTCGATTCCGCAAGGCCTGCGGACGCATTCGGCCCCCTGCGGCGCAGACCTCATATTCGATTGTCGAGATGGTCTCGTCACTGGCGCGATGCAACACCGAGGTGATGGTGACCACCGTCGACCAGTCGAAGCTGCCGGTCACGAAACGCAAGGCCGTCAACGGCATTCGATGTAAACGCTCGGCGACATCGTGCACCACCGACGCATGGCGACGCGTGCCGGTCATCGTCACGGCCAAGTCGCACAAAGCGCCGCGGACGGTCTCGCCGGGATCTCCGTCAGCGGCTTCGGCGGCCTCGAGACGCATCTCGAGTACGTCGCAGTATGCGAGCAAAGTCGCTGCCCGAGCGAGGTTTTCCTGAACACGGCTGAGCGCGATGACATCGAGAAACCCCGCGATACAGTCATCGACCGACGGCGTCTCCACCGCTCCCCACCCCCCGGTATCGAACATGTATTCGATACTACGAGAGGGGTCCGACAGGAAAATTCGATTCGGTCACCGAGTTCGGGCCGGTATAACGACACCATGCGCAGCTACTCGATTCGTGACGCCCTGCCCGGTGACGAGCATCAGATCGGTACAGCACACGTTGCGATCTGGAAGGCGACGTATGCGGGAATGATCAACGGTGCGAAGTTGGATGCGATGAGGCCCGCGCACCGCATCGATCGGTGGGAGCAGATCATCGCCCATCGCCACGAGTCGTCGGCGCGCGGAGTTCGCACCCGATGTGCAGTCGACGTCGCCGACTCACGCATTGTCGGCTTCGCGACCGGCGGACCCCCGCGCGACGAAAATCCGCCTGCACGCAGGGAATTGTGGTCGTTGAACGTTCTTCCCGAACACCACGGCACCGGCATTGCACTGGCGTTGATGAACGACGCACTAGGTGAGGACACTCCCGCTGCGTATCTGTGGGTGGCCGCGGCCAACGAGCGCGCGATCGCCTTCTATCGCAAGAACGGGTTCGAGCTGGACGGCGAAGCCCGCTTCGACCCGACGTGGGAATGCCACGAGGCGCGCATGGTCAGGGTTTGACGGGTGGTTCGTTTCTGGATCGGTCGGGGTTCACGTTCTCGGGATTCAGCACGACGTCGGTCACCACAGGCGTCGTGTCGACAGCCCGATCGTTGGAACGGACAGCCACCGTGTTCGGCAGGAACGCATCGAGGGCGCGGGGCGTGATCCACCACAGCAGGGCCGCGAACAGGATCAAAATGTTGATCCACTGCAGCACCGTCGCGGAATTGTCGGACGGAATCACCCGGTCGAAGACCTGGATGTTCATCACGAATCCATGAATGAGGATCAGCACCCACAATCGCCGATATCGGTAATACACCCACACCGCCGCCGCGCCCCATATGGCTGCCCACAGGAATCCGCCGCCGCCGAAATACAGGTACAGGAAGCCCCGCAACGTTGCCGACAACCCCATGATCGCCCAGATCGGCATCCTGCCCACCAACAGCAGAACCGGCAGAGCCACCAGAATCGGCTCCTCCCGCAGACCGACAGCGAGCGCGGAAACGACTGCAAGCCAATCTGATTCGACAGAGGCAGGGATAGAGAACCCGAACCGAACGATATTCAGTCGCGACAATACGAGCACTATTGCCGACGCCGCGCCGATCGCAGCACACCATGTCAACGCAGCCTCGCGCGCGGAGCCATGCCGCAGAGGCAGCACCGCCGGCAAAGTCCGTCGCCGTGCGTGATATACCGCGCCGATCGCGATCGCCCCCACAACGACCTGCAGGGCGCCGACCGCGAGATCGGTCCACTGATCGTGCATCGTGAGGATCGGTGCCGGCGCATGCGGCTCACGAAAACGCCACAGCGCACCCACCAAGCCGATGAAATACACGACGACCCACCCGACCACCAGGGCGAGCGCCAGAGCAGCCGTACCGGTGACTGAGAGCGCCCGCCTGCGGGATTCGTCACGGAGACCCGAGTCGGCATCGGTCGCCATCAAGTCACCACCATTCACTCATCGCCGCATCCTGCCCTGCGTCTCGCTATTGCCAACGGGCCTCTCACACGACCGAGACCGTAAACTCCGGACTTGTCTATCACGCACGAGGCCAGAATTCAGTACCGCGCACTCACGGTGACGTATCCCGAGCAACTCACGGCCGAAGAGGTACGTCGGTTGTTGCGCACTTATTTGGAGCCGCAGTCCTGAGCCGAGTCCACGGGAAATTTGCGGCCGTAGAGCCACCCGATCACCGCGACGACGACGCCCGCGGCAGCGATCGCGGCCAATACCGACCCGAAGCCCGATGCCTCGACGACCCGCCCGACCACCAACGGTGCCAGCAGAAATCCGGCACGCGAGATAAGCGACACGGTCGAGATCGCCGCAGCCGACGAGACGCCGGGAAGCCGTCCGGCCAGGCTGAACACGATGGGAAACAGCGGACTCGAACCCAGGCCGGCGACCGCGAATGCAGCGATGACCAGTACAGGCACGTCGACGGCGAGCACCGACAGCCCCGCGATGCCCGCAAATGCGACCGCAACCAGCGCTGCGCCACCCGTCAGTACCGACGACGGTCCGAACCGATCGACGATCCGGTCACCCACCAGGCGTCCCACCAACATGGCCCCCGAGAACGCGACGAACGCCAGACCGGCAGCGCCAGGACCGGCCCCCTGCTCGGTCGTCATGTACACCGCGCTCCAGGACTGCGGAAAATCCTCCATCAGGCCGGCCAGCAGAACCACCGCGCCGAGCATGGCCAGCGCCGCAATCGGACGGCCGACGGCCGGCTGAGGAGTTGGGCCGTCGGCGGACTCGTCCGGCCGTGTGTCCGGACCCAGCAGACCCCGGCCGACCGCCGCGAGCGCAAGAACCAGCACCACTGCCACGAAGGCGAAGTGCACCACGACCGGAAGGCGAGCACCCGCGGCCGCAGAACCCGTCACTCCGCCCACCACCGCCCCGACGCTCCACGCGGCATGAAAGCCACTGAGCAGAGACCGACCGGCCCGCTCCTCGACGAGAACTCCCTGGGCGTTCATGGAAATGTCCATCACCGCGTCGGCCCCGCCGAGCAGGACCAGAGCTGCCAGCAGCGTCCACCACGACACCGCCACAGCGGGGAGCACGAACGCACCGCACAACAAGAGTCCCGACCCGAGAACAGCCCACCGACTGCCGAACCGGTGTACCAGCACGGCGGCAACGGGTGCTGCGGCAAGCCCGCCGACACCGACCCCGGCGAGAGCGAGACCCAGCGTGGCTACATCGATGGACAACGAGTTCTGGATCTCGGGAATGCGGGGTGCCCAGTTGGCGAACACCGCGCCGTTGACGAAGAAGACGATCAGAACGGACAAGCGAGCACTGGTTTTCGGGCGGCCCATAGTGCCGCGAGCCTATCGTTGATGGGACTACCCAACCCGTTACTCGAGGTAACGTCGATGGGATGCATGTGTCCGACCGCCTCACCGACCACGTTCCCGAACGTTGGCTCGCGCCCCTCGTCAAGCACGCCGAGGCTCTGAAGTTCCTCATCGTCGGAGCAATCACCTTCGTCGTCACCGTCGTGCTGTTCTTCGGCTTGAAGTGGACGATCCTGCAGGACAAGCCGGTGACAGCCAATGTTCTGGCCGTGCTGATCGCGACGATCGTGTCGTACGTTCTCAACCGGGAATGGTCGTTCACTGCCCGCGGCGGACGACGTCGCCATCACGAAGCAGCGCTGTTCTTCGCCGTCGCCGGGACCGGTCTGGCCATCAACCAATTGCCGCTCTGGGTGTCGAGTTACGTGCTGGATCTGCGCGCTCCCAACGTGTCTTTCATCACCGAGAACATCGCGGACTTCGTCAGTGGATCCATCGTCGGCACCCTGCTCGCCACCGCGTTCCGGTGGTGGGCAATGCGCAAGTTCGTTTTCCCCGAGCCGGTGAACGTCGTTCCCGATGAGATTGCCCTGACCGTTTACGGTGGACGGCATGGCGACCACTAGGACCCTCGTGCTGATGCGGCACGGAAAATCCGGCTACCCCGACGGCGTGCCCGACCACGAGCGGCCACTGGCTCCACGCGGCCAACGGGAAGCAGGACTGGCGGGAGCCTGGATCACCGAGCACGTCGGCTCCGTCGACGCCGTGTTGTGCTCGACGGCTCTGCGGACTCGCGAGACCTTGGCCGCCACCGGCCTCGGCGATGCACCCACCCGCTTCGAGCGAGACATCTACGGTGGTTCGGCCGACGAAATCATCGACGAAATCAAACTGGCAGACACCTACTTCGACGAGGTGACCGTCTCGACACTGTTGGTCGTCGGGCACGAGCCCGGAATCCCGTGGACGGCACTCGAACTGGCCGTCGACGACGACACCGACGTGGCCCGCGACGTGCGACACCGCTTCCCCACCTCGGCGATCGCTGTGCTGACCACCGAATGCAGCTGGGCCGAGCTGGCAGCGAGTACCGCCACGATCACCGAATTCTGCATCCCCCGCGCCGAATCCGACGGCGCGTAGACCCGACTAACGGTTCCGGAGATACAGGTAGCCGGCACCGCCTGCGGCGATCAGCAGAATCAGCGCGGCAGGAAATCCGAGAAGCCACCACACCACCGCGAGCACCACCAATGCAGGTGCGGCGGCAATCAATGCAATACCGGGATTCTCGCGGACCGTTTCCAGCGCGGACTGTGCATGGACTCTGTCGATCTTCTTGCCTGCCATCGTCGACTCCCTTTTCGTGTCCCGTATGCGCAATTTCCACAGTAGCGCGGCCTACTACGACTTTCGGTGGACCGCCGCGTCGTACGTCGGTAGGAATCACCAGCTACGACGCCGCGGCGGGGTACCGCATCAGAGTCGACTCGCGTGAGATCGGCCCATGGACAATCCGATTCTGCTCACCATCGCCGTCTGCGAAGTCGGGTTCTGGGTACTGGTCCTCGGCGGCCTGTGCGTGCGCTACCTGGCTCGGATGCGGCGAGCCAGCACCGTCGTGCTGGCTCTGCTTCCGGTCCTCGATCTCGTCCTCGTCGCTGCCGTCGCCGTCGACTTGCATCGCGGCGGGGAGGTCGAGTTCGCTCACCGTCTCGCCGGTATCTACCTCGGTTGGACCCTCGTGTTCGCACACTCCACTGTGGCCTGGCTGGACGTGCGCTTCGCCCACAGGTTTGCGGGAGGACCGGCACCGTCCACGCCACCCAAGACCGGACCGCAGGCCTACCGCAACGAGATCCGAGGATTCGTGAAATGGCTGTGCGCTGCCGCAATAGCACTGGCTATCACCTACGTGCTGGCGGCCACCGTGGCAGACTCGGAGCAGGCAGCAGCGTTGAAAACAGTGGTGCAACCGCTCGGCGTCATCACGTTCTTCTGGTTCGTCACCGGACCGCTGTGGGTGCTGGGAACCAAGAGCCCTGGGCGCTCGAAAGATACTGCAGTAGTCTCGAAAGACACTGCAGCAGAACGGAGTCGACGCTGATGATGGGCAGGTCCCGGATACCGAACACGTTCCGCCCTTCCTGGCGGCCGCGTAATCCGGTGGTTCTGCCCGTCGAGATGCTGCTGGCCACCGTCGTCTACGCCGCATTCCAACTCTCGACGGGCATGGTCGGCGACACCAGAGACGAACTCGTCGAGAGCCCGGCCCTGATCACGGTAAGTGTCGTCGCAGTACTGGTGATGACGGCGGCGACCTGCGTCCGCCGGACCTACCCTGTCTTCTCGTACTCGGCTGTGGTCGCGATCAGCGTCGCACTCATCCTCGTATTACCCGAGCGCACTTTGGGTTTCACTCCCCTGTACTGGTTCGCCATCGCCGCGTTGGCAATTCGCGTGAGCGGCCCTCGACTCTTCGTTCCCCTCGGCGCAGGATTGATACTGGAGATCCTGGTCAGCGTCGATACACGCCTGTCCTTTCCCGACGCCGCAGCCGGACCTGGCGGTGCCGTCGGAGTGGTGGCCGAACAGATCGCCAACCTGGCCATCAACTACACGGTGCTCATCGCGCTGGGTAAATACATCGCACGTGGCCGGGCCCAGGAACTGGAGAGCGAGGCGGCACTGGGGCGGGCCGAATCGGCGCACCTGGAACGCCTGGAGGCAGCTCTGGACAACGAGCGGCGCACCATGGCGCGCGAATTGCACGACGTCGCAGCCCATCACCTCACCGGCATGCTCATCCAGGCCAAGGCTTCGAGAACTCTCATCACGAGCGACCCCGAGCAGGCACGCGAACTACTCACCGGCGCAATCGGACACGGTCAACGCACCCTCGACAGTCTCCGCCAAATTGTCGGCATCCTGCGCCCGACCGACAATGACGGCGGCGCACCACAGCCCATGATCTCCGATATCACCGACCTCGTCGAACAGTCTCGAATGTCGTTCGCCTCCATCGACTTCGAGGTCACCGGCGACGCAGCCCGCATGGACAGCGCGGTGCAGTTGACGTGCTTTCGCATCGTGCAGGAGTCACTGTCCAATGCTCGACGCCACGCGCCCGATTGCGCCGCGCTGGTCCAGGTCAGCACTGGAGCCGCGAATGTCGAGGTGACCGTTTCCAACACGATTGCTTCCCCCACCTCCGGTCATGACGATTCCTCGGGTCAGGGATTCGGTATTCCCGGCATGCGGGAGCGAGCAGCCCTCTTCGGCGGGACGCTGGAGGCCGGGCCGAACGAGCTCGCCGAAGGCAGAGGCTGGGTGGTGCGCGCGCAACTACCGGTCGACGGCAAGATCTCTCGCCCCGACGGGGTACCGGCATGATCAGAGTACTGATCGTCGATGATCAACCCGTGGTTCGGCAGGGATTCGAGCTGTTCCTGGCCGGCAACTCCACCATCGAGGTCGTCGGACACGCCTCGTCGGGACGTCATGCCGTTCAACAGGTCTCGGCGCTGCAGCCCGACGTCGTACTGATGGACATTCGGATGCCGAACGGCGACGGACTCACCGCGACACGGGAAATCCTGGCGCGATTCGACGATGTTCGCGTCATCGTCGTCACCACCTTCGATCTCGACGAGTACGTGTTCGCCGCACTCGACAGCGGTGCATCCGGATTTCTGCTCAAAGACGCAGATCCGGACGAGCTCATCGACGCCGTGACGACCGTCGCCGCCGGCGGAGCGGCCCTGTCGCCGCGCGTCACCCCGCGGTTGATGGCGGAGTTCGCGCGACGCGGGGCACCACAGCGATCGGCGAGAAGCACTGCCCCACAACATGACCTGAGTCTCCGGGAGATGGAGGTGGTGCAATTGCTCGCGACAGGGCTGGGCAACAGCGAGATCGCCCGATCACTGCGACTCGAGCAGAGTACGGTCAAGACCCACATCGGGAACATCTGCCGCAAGCTCGAGGTCAGCACCCGAGTGCACGTGGTGATCTGGGCCTACCGCAACGGTCTGGTGAGCAGCTAGGCCTATCCGAACCCTAAGCCGCTGAACGTTCCTCGTCGTCAGATGTCTCGCTGTCCGATGTCTCGTCGGCAAGTTCCAGCATCGACCCGGATTTGTCGGTGTACTGAAAGTGCGGTCGCTTGTCGCCGATGTACGACGTCATCCACGACACCACTGCAACGTAACGATTGCGGAAGCCCACCAGGTACATCAGGTGCACCGCGAGCCACATCAACCAAGCGATCGGTCCGGACATGTCGACCTTGCCGAACAGTCGAGCCACCGCACTGAATCGGCCCACGATCGACATGCTGCCCTTGTCGACATACTTGAACGGCGTTCCCGCGTCGACCTTCCCGATGATCGTCTTGGCTACGTGGCGGCCCTGCTGCATCGCGACCGGCGACTGTCCCGGCAGCTTGTGCAGCGAGGTCACGTCGCCGATCGCGTAGATGTCCTTCGCGGTACCGACGGTGAGGTCGTCGTGCACGAGCAACCGACCGGCCCGATCGGTCTCGCACCCGGTGCGATCGGCGATCGTCGCCGCCAGCTCACTGGCCTGAACGCCGGCCGACCAGATCACGGTCTTGGCCGGGTAGGTGCGCGAGGTCTTCGAGTCGACGTCCTGCACAGTCACGACGTCGTCGGCGATATCGGTCACCATGGCGCCGGTGACGACGTCGACGCCCGACTTCTCCAGCTTGGTGCGGGCATAGGCACTGAGCTTGCCGCCGAAAGCGGGGAGTACTTCTTTCACACCGTCGACGAGGGTGACCGTGACGTCGTCGGGTCCGATATCGGGGAACGAGCCGGCGAAGTACCGGTGCGCGAGATCCCTGATCTGGCCGGCCAGTTCGACGCCGGTCGCGCCTGCACCGACGACCACGAAGCTGAGCAGTTCCTTGCGTACGTCGAGATCGGTGGTCTGGTGCGCCTTTTCGTAGCAGCTCAGAATCTGCTCACGCAGGGCGATTGCGTCGTCGACTGTCTTGAGCGCGAAGGTGCGGTCCTTGAACTCGTCGCGGCCGAAGTAGGCCTGAGTGGCTCCGGTGGCGACGATCAGGCGACCGAAACCGATGGTGTGGCGTTCGCCGCCACCGACGTAGGTGACCTGATGGCTTTCGGGATCGACGTCGACCACTCGGCCCAGACGCACGTCGGCGGAGTCGTACTGCGCGAGAATGCGCCGGATCGGCGGGGCGATCTCGCCCGTCGAGATCATCCCGGTGGCTGCCTGGTAGAGGAGCGGCTGGAACAGGTGCTCGGTGGTGCTGGAGATCAGAGAGAACGTCACACCGGCCTTGCCCAGAGCCTTGGCCGCGGCCAACGCTCCGAATCCCGAACCCACGATGACGACGTCGTACGTTTTCACAGCACTTCCCTTTCCGAGCACACATTTCTAGTAGATCGCAGAACTACCTCCATGAAACTCCGCCGTTCCTGCGCTATCAACGCGAAAGTTGAAATAGCATCCATGAGCAGAACTCATGAATGGAGGTCGCCGTGGAGCTGCGGCAACTGAAGTACTTCCTCGCGGTCGGGGAAGAACTCAACTTCTCCCGTGCCGCCGAGCGGTGCTACGTCTCGCAATCGGCGATCAGTCTGCAGATCTCCAAGCTCGAACGCGAGATCGGTGAGCCGCTGTTCGAGCGCACCTCACGCACAGTCCGATTGACCGTCGTCGGAGCACAATTGGTGTCCATCGCCCGCCACATGGTGGAGCTCGAACAGGCAGCGTTGGCGCTGACGACCAGGCGTCGAAACCAACTCCGCCTCACCGGAAACATGACGTTCGCCGCGAACGCCATCTCGGCAATCGTCGCGGTACGCGAACGCCATCCCGACGCCGAGATCGACTTCGTCCTCAAACGATTCGCAGAACAGATCGAAGCGGTGACGTCGGGTGACTGCCAGGTGGCACTGATCCGCGGCAGCGTCGAACGCTCGGGTCTGCACGTCACCGAACTGTGGACCGAGGACCTCGTCGTCGTCCTCGCAGAGGGCCATCCCCTGGCCGGGGAACCCAACCCGAGCCTGAGCCAACTCGCCGAATACCCACTGCTGCTACCCAAACGAAGCGAGCAGATCCTGTTGCACCGCGTCATCGAACGCGAGATGAAACGCAGTGGGCTTCCACTGACCTTCGGCCCGCCGGTGGCGTCCGATCACACCGCGAGCGCCGAACTGCTCAACCACCCGCAATGCTGGTCGATCCTCTACGCCAGCACGGCCGAGAGCACACCCAAAACCGGCCTCGTCTTTCGCACCGAGGCCGACCGTCGGCTGCGACTACCCGTCTCGGCAGTGGTCGACGCGACCGTGCCGGCCACCGACATTCAACGCGATCTGGTTGCCGCGCTGGCCGATACGGCACCGGCCCAGCCCACAGCTCCGGTTCAAGAAACAGCGGCGGAGAGCTGAGCGAAAGCGGCGTCCGCGGCGAACAGTTCGGCCCGGTCGAACGTCGACGTGGAGGCCATGACCTCGTCCGCTCCGGTGCGCTCGATCAGCTCGTCGAGCCGGGGCCGGACCTGCTCGGCCGTGCCGAGGATGGTTGCATCCAAAGAGGATTCGATCCGATCTCGGGTTCGCGGCGTCCACCGCGATTCGTCGATCGACGATGCGGGTTCGAGCGCCGGAAATTCGCCCTCGCGCCGCGATCGCGCCATCGCCCATGCCTCCGGGAGTGCGAGACGGCGCGCGTCTGCTGTGTACGCGGCGATCGTCACATCGAGCGAGACGATCACGTACGGCTCCGACAGTTGCGAACTCGGCCGAAAGTGCTTGCGATACAGCGCCAATGGGTCGTCCCCGCGCAATACAGGACCACCGACGACCACCGGCAGCCCGGCGCGGGCGGCGACCTCGAGACCGGCACCGGTCGCGAGCACGAACATCGGCGGCGGCGCGGCTGCCGGCCGCGCGGTCACAGGACCGGACCCGTCGAGATACGACCGCAGTTCGGCGATGTCGGCCTCGAAAGTATCGGGAGCGTCGCGGTCTCGACGCAGCGCGGCGCGCACCGGCTCGGTGAACCCGAGCGACCGCCCGACGCCCAGGTCTACCCGACCCGGAAACAGCGACTCCAGCATCAGAAACTGCTCGGCCACGATCAGCGGTTGATGGTTCGGCAGCATCACCCCGCCGGATCCGACGCGAATGCGCGAGGTCTGCGACGCCACCGCCGCTGCGAGAACCGCAGGCGCGCCCGAAGCGATGCCGGGTACCGCATGATGCTCGGCCACCCAGAACCGGTGCAGCCCGAGCTTTTCGGCGTGCACGCCGCGTTCGACGGTGTGACGGAGCGCTGCGGCGTCGTCGACGCCTGCCCTCGTGCGGGATCGGTCGAGCAGTGAGAAGAACACATCAGCTGCAACCGGCGATGCGTCGGGCATATTTCTCGGAACGACCTGCTCATCGCGGACCGAATATGTCCGCAATGGGGCTCATCATTGCTTCATGACTCTCACCATGAAGGTCGAACTCATCACCGTCCCTGTCACCGACGTCGACCGCGCCAAGGAGTTCTACACCTCGATCGGGTTCGATGCCGACCACGACGCACGCCCATGGGAAGGCATTCGGTACGTCCAACTCACCCCTCCGGGATCGGCGTGCTCCATCGCCATCGGCGAGGGCATCACCGACGCCGAACCCGGTGCCGGCGCAGGCATTCTGATGGTCGTCGACAGTGCCCAGGAGGCTTACGACCACCTCACCGCGGTGGGCCTGACCGTCGAGGAGCCGAAGGACGAGGGCTGGGGAACATTCGTGTACTTCGCCGACCCCGACGGCAACAAGTGGTCGCTGCAGCAGTTGCCGGCACAGCCCTAGTTCGGAAAGCCCTGGTTCGGTAAGAAAGCGAATCGCGCCAGGATGCCGCGGTGGTCGGAGCCGGGGACGGTCACGGCCTCCACCGAACGAACCCCCATGTCTGCCACCAGAACAGGGTCGATGGCAATGACCGGCGGGTGCCAGGTGTGCGCCGGATACGTCCTGAGCATGCCTGCTCCGGTGGCCACCGCGGCGTCGACGAATCGGCCGTCCTGCAGATCGCGGTAGCGCCGGTGGTCCTGCGTGGCATTGAAGTCCCCGGCCACCACGACGGGTCCGTCGTCGGTGGGGATCTTGGCCAGCAGCTGCCGAAGCAGCCCGAGCTCACGTACCCATTCGGACGGCTCCCGCGGCCACGGCGGAACAGGATGGACCGCGAACACCAGCGGCCGGCCCGGCATCTGTACCCGAGCCGACAGCAGTTCGGTCACGAAGCCGTCGTGCCGCTGCTCGTCGGCGAGAGGAAATCGGCTGTAGATGCCGGTTCCGTTGCCTCCGGGTCCGGCGCTGACGTGGGCGTGCGGTAACAGCTCGGACAGCCTGGGTCGAAGACTCGCATCGGCCTCGGGCGTCAGCTCGACGAGAGTGAGCACGTCCGGCCGATGGTGTTCGACGAGCGCGATCAACGCATCCGGATCGGCCTGGCCGAGCCAGATGTTGGCGTGCAGCACCGTCAGGTCCGCGGCCCGGGGCCTCGGGGCGACGCGGCGGTAGCGGAGCCGGAACTGGGTCGCGACCGCCGCGGCAGAGACCGCCGATCCTGCCGCCAGCCCCCACCCACCGAAGGCCACACCTGCCAACACGGTTCCGGGCACAGCCGCGAGCATGAGGACATGTGCCAAAGCCGCAGCGACCGCCATCGGCTGCCCACGTCCGTCGACCAGGTGCGCGACGACCCCTGTGACCGCCGCGACGAGCAGTAATACAGCCACCGATGCCGACACCATGAGCGGAGTCTGGCAGGCAAACCTGAGGCCGAGCTGGGAGCCGTCCCGAAATACGACCGGACCGTTGGCTTTCTTGTCGCAAACACGACAGAATCGGGAGCGCTGTCCGCGAGGTGTCCGAGGGGGAAGTACTGCCGTGAATAGAAGGCAACTGTTGCGGTTGGCCGCTGCCGGAATGCTCGGTGCCGCTGCAGCCCCGGTCCTGAGTTCGACCGGACTGGCCGGATCCCCCGTCGCCGGCGCTCTGCCGATCGGAGCAGACCGCATCCGGTCGCTGGTACCCGAACTGTTCGCCGACCCTCCCCGGCCACCGGACCACTCGCCCGTCATCGTCATCGGTTCCGGCTTCGGAGCCAGCGCCGCCGCCCTACGCATGGCTCAGGCCGGCACCGCGGTGACCGTCCTCGAGCGCGGACTGCGCTGGCCGCGCGACCCCTGGCGCGAAATCTTCACGGCGGACATGACGGCCGACGGCCGCGGACTGTGGCAGCAGAACTCGTTCACCAACATCACCGGTCTCCCCGTCGGACCGGTCGATCTCTTCGGCGGTGTCCTCGACACCACCCGCTACGAGAACCTCTCGGTCTGGCGCGGCGCGGCTGTCGGCGGCGGCTCCGTGGTGTACACCGGCGTCACCATCGCACCGAACAAGAAATTCTTCGACCTCTCGTTCGGCGGACGCCTGAACTACGACGAGATGGCAGCCACCTGGTATCCCAAAGCCCGTTCCATGCTCCGGCCGTCGGCGATGCCCGAGGACGTCTACAACAGCCCCAACTTCGCTCACTCACGAACCTGGGACGATCACGCCCGCCGTGCAGGCTTCCGCCCCGAAGCAGTCGACGGCAACTGGAACTGGAACGTCGTGCGCGACGAGATCGCCGGCCGCTCCCGGCCGTCCGCGACCGTCGGGGAAAGCACTTTCGGTAACTCCAACGGTGCCAAGCACGACCTGACCCAGAACTACATCCCCCAAGCCGAAGCCACCGGTAACGCGACGGTGTGCCACAGCCACCGCGTCGCAGCGATCGGCAGCGAATCCGGCGGCCGCTACCGCGTCGACATCGAACGGCTCGACCCGTTCGGCAACATCGTCGAGACCCGGACACTCACGTGCGACACCCTCGTCCTCGGGGCCGGATCCATCGGTACCACCGAACTGTTGATGCGCGCACGCACCACCGGAGCATTGTCGAACCTCAACGAATTCGTCGGCACCGGCTGGGGCACCAACGGCGACGCCTCGATGACCAGGTCCCTCGGACCGATGTCTGCCGGCCCTCAGGCTGCGCCCTGCGCATCCCGCATCGTCGACGACTCCGGACTGCCCCTGACCGTCGAGAACTGGTACACCCCAGGCGTTCCCGTGAACATGGGCTTCCTCGGCTCACTCGGTATGACCATCGACCCGTTGCGCGGAAACTTCGGATTCGATTCCGCCGCAAACAGATTGACCCTCAACTGGCCCAAGGGTGGCAGCCGCGACACCGTCGAAGCCCTACGCGCCGTGCAGAATCGAATGGCGCAGGCCGGCGGCACCATCGTCGCCGCCGAACCGTTCACCCGCGATGTCGACGACACCTTCACCGCGCACCCCCTGGGCGGCGCAGTACTCGGCGACGCCACCGACGATTACGGTCGCGTCAAGGGCCACCCCGGGCTCTACGTCGTCGACGGTGCCCTGATCCCGGGCAGCACCGGTGCCGCCAACCCGTCACTGACCATCACCGCACTCGCCGAACGCAACGTCGCACAGATCATCGCCGACGGGCGCTGAGCCGTCTTTCCAGAGGTTTACCCATGCACCATCCCGCCACCCGACTTGCCGAAAATCACGATCTGCTGCCTGCGGCCGACACACTGCGCGACGCATTTGCCGACTACCCATGGACGCGATGGGTGATCCCGGCCGAGGACTACCTGGCCACGCTGCGGGAACTCCAGCAGCTGTACCTACGACACGCGCATCGACACGGAATCGTATTGCTCACCGCCGACTACGCCGGGGTCGCTGCACTACTGCCCGCAGATGCCCCTCCGCCCGATGACGAATCCATCGCGCGGATCATCGAGCTACACGGAGATCGGATCGACCGACTGTCCTCCAGTGACGCAGCACCGGGGTCATGGACACTGGAAACGCTCGGCGTGCAACCGCATCGGCAAGGGCACGGGATCGGCGGACTACTGCTCGAGAAGGCCGTCGAGGAAGCACAGCAACGTGGTGCCTCCGGGTTGGCCTTGGACACATCGGATCTGCGCAACGTGCGCCTGTACGAGCGGGCCGGGTTCCGTGTTTCGAGCCACGCCACACCGAGTGAGGGGCCCGAGGTGTGGTCCATGATCCGAACATTCGGCACGGGATGAGCCTGCGGCACCAGGCGCTACCCCAGCTGGATCTCCGGCCGCCCCTCGGGAACGGTGACCGTCATGGCCGTGCGAACCGGCTTACCCGGCGTCGACACGGCATCGAGAACCCTTACCTCCGAACGCCATTCGGTGGGTGTCAAGGTGCTGCGCAGGTAGCCGCGACGGGCATTTCCGTACTTGACGTGGGGTGAACCGTCGGCGATCGCAGCACCGGTCTTGTCGATGTCGGCACCGTCCTTGCCCGACGCGATGGACGTGGTGGCGATCTCGACTCCCTGCAACGGCGAGACCTGATCCTGGTAGTCGCGTCGCAACTCCGAGACGATCGTCCGGTGGATGTCGCCGACGATCGACGCCACGTTCTTCGTGCCACGATCCCTGGCTCCGTCGAGAATTCGATGCCGGGACGCTTCGTAGCCGCTCCACGGATCCATGCCGACCTTCCGGTCGTTGCCCTGCCCCTGCGCGAGATCGGCCATGACGGTCTGATGCGCCAGGAAGTTCCACCTCGACGGCGACGCGAATCCGTCGAGGATCCATTGTTCCTGTGCCGCACCGGTGATGGAGCGCGCCGGATCCGCCGTCTCGCCGTCCTGCGCGTGCTCACCGTCTCCATGAGCCTGATCGCTGCGGTACTGCCGGGTGTCGAGCACCGAGAAGTCCACCAGATCACCGAACGAGAACCGGCGATAGACCTTCATGTCCGGGCCGACGGGCCGCAGGTTCGCGCGCACCGGAGTGTTCTCCCACCACGCCTTGAACGCATCGGCCCTGCGTAGCAGGAACTCTCGTGGATCGTCGTTCTGGCTTGGGTCGTTCCGCGGGCTCCACTCCTGGGCGTCCTGGCTGATCTGCGAGGCCCAGTTGTTGTCCACCTCGTGGTCGTCGAACGTCGAGACGAACGGTGCCGACGCATGTGCCGCCGCCAGATTCTCGTCTGCCTTGTACAGGGCGTACCTATCGCGATAATCGGCCAGCACCATGGTTTCTCGGGCCGCCGACTCGGTGCGCGGCTCGCCCGCCCGCGCACCCTCGTTCTTGATCGCGTACTCATAGATGTAGTCGCCCAGAAAGAACACCACATCGAGATTCGAGGCCGCCAGGTCCTGGTACGCGCCGAAAAACCCGTCCTCCCACTTCTGGCACGAAGCCCAGGCGAAATCGAGCGTGCTCAGCGGCTGCCCAAGTGCGGGTGCAGTTTTGGTGCGACCGACGGGACTCGCATGTGGGCCGACCAGGAAACGGTAGAAATACTCGCGCGCCGGCTCGAGCCCGCGCACATCGACGTGAACGGACCAACCGTCGAATTCGGTTGCCAGCTCGACCCCCTGCGCTGCGATACGCCCGAACCTTTCATCGGCAGCGATCTGCCACTGGACCGGCACCACGCCGGGCGTCATGCCGCCCAGCGGGGCGAACGGATCGGTGGCGAGTCTGGTCCACAGCACCACCGAATCGGGCAACGGATCGCCGGAGGCAACACCGAGACGGAAGGGATAGTCGGGGGTGATCACGGACTGCGCACCCGCAGTCGCGGATGTCCCCGCGAGCTCGGGCGTGAAGGCCAGCGCCCCCACCAACGCACTCCACGTCAGAAACTGTCGACGTGTGGCCCCGGCCCGCAGAGAAATGTCGCGACCGATCCTGACGTCGTTACCTCGGTTCACCATTGTCCGAGACTCTCGTGCGACCGACAACTGCATTCGTCATCGATCCGACGGGCAGGTGAACTTCGTGTGTCGCCTCCGTCACTGCGGCCGCGGCAGTGTCCCGTTGGCTCGCAAGTGGTCTCGCAGACGAGTGAGAAGCGGTTCGAGAGTGGCGATGTCCTCGGGTGCGAGCCCGTCGAAGAACAATCGCCGAACCACGTCGACGTGACCCGCCGCCGATGCGTCCAGAGCGGCCCTGCCTGCCTCGGTGAGGACTGCATCCGTGGCCCGTCCGTCGGTAGTCGAGACAGCGCGATCGGTGAGCCCTCGCGTGGACATCCGCGCGAGGTGATGGGAGGCCCTGCTGCGCTCCCAGCCGATCTCGGCGGCCAGTTCGGTCACCCGGCGACGACCGTCGGGACTGTCCGCCAGTGCGACCAGCACCGAATAGTCGGCCAGGGACAGACCGTGCTCCTCGGTCAGCTGCCGGTTCATCTCGAACGTCATCTGCAGCGACAAACCCATGTAGGCGCGCCACGCCGATTCCTCGATGGGCGTCAACCACGGAGTGCTTTCGGGGTTACTTGGTGACATGTCACGTACTTTCTGCGATGCTGGGTCCGGGGGCACCGGCGCACCGAACCCCGACCACCAACCCTAGGGGCACACCATGGATCGCAGCACTCCCGCAGAGCTGGCACGCCGCAACGTCGTCGAAGTATTCAACACGAACGACGACGCGAAACGACGCGAACTCATCGAGTCCATGTATCACCCGGACGCGGTGTTCTACGACGCCGAGAACACCGCCACCGGGAGAGAGGCGGTCATCGAGGCGATTCGAGCGCTGGTCGAGCCCGCCGAGGGTCTGATGTTCGCCGTCACCGCCGAGCCCACGGCCCTGGGCAACGTCGCCCGAATCTCCTGGGCACTGTCGCCGCCCGACGCCCCCGCCGTAGTCTCGGGCCAGGACTTCGTCGTCGTGAAGGACAACCTGATCACCGAGCTGTACACGTTCATCGACCAGCCATAGCCGGCCACCCACAAGACTCGACACCGCCGACGTACGCGTCAGATGAGCCGCGCCCCGGGGCCCGCCTTGCCCAGCTCGTCGCCTGGATTGAGCAGACTGCATTTGTTGAGGGAGAGACATCCGCAGCCGATGCAGCCGGTGAGTTGCTCCTGCATCCGCGCAATCGACTGCTTCCGATCCTCCAACCGCTGGTTCCATGCAACCGAAATCTTGGCCCAGTCGCGCTTGTTCGGGGTGCGCCCCGACGGTAGGGACGCAAAGACCTCGGCCACCTCGGCGAGCGGTATTCCGAACCGCACCGCGACCTGAATCAGGGAGATCCGCCGAATGGCATGACGGGGGAACTTTCGGACGTTGCCCGCCGTCCGCTCGGCGGGAACGAGCCCGAGAGTCTCGTAATACCGGACCGCGGACACTGCGGCCCCGGTTCTGGCCGCGACCTCCCCGATGGACAACAGTTCGTCACTGATACGGATCATACTGCCTCCCAACCGACACGACGAGTTGATCTCAAGTGCACTCGAGATCCTAGCCTTAAACACCATGCACTCCCCCACCCAATCCACGACCGGAACCTGGCGACAGCTGCTCGGCGCTCGCTACCTCGGCACCGCTACCGTTCTCGCCGGCGGCGTCGCGCTGTACGCCACGAACGTCTACCTGACGACCAGCCTGCTCCCCACGGCCATCGACGAGATCGGCGGCCAGCGCTACTACGCCTGGACTGCAACGGTTTTCCTAGTTGCGTCCGTCATCTCGTCGATGCTGGTCAGCAAAGTTCTGGCCGCCCGCGGACCTCGCGGTGCCTACCTGATCGGCCTGACGGTCTTCGCTCTCGGCACCGTCGTGTGTGCCGTCAGCCCCACGATGGAACTCTTACTGGTGGGGCGCACAATTCAGGGCGCAGGAGGTGGCCTACTGGCCGGACTCGGCTACGCCGTCATCAATGCCGCACTGCCGCAACATCTCTGGACGCGAGGTGCGGCTCTGGTCTCGGCCATGTGGGGTGTGGGAACGTTCGCCGGACCGGCCGTCGGCGGCATCTTCGCGCAATTCGGAGCCTGGCGAATGGCCTTCGGTGTGCTCGTTCTCGCAGCTCTGGCCATGGCTGCCCTCGTCCCGCGAGCACTGCCCGCCCACACCGCTGAGGCCACCGAACCCAGCCCGGTACCGACACTGTCGCTGACCCTGCTCACCACGGCTGCCTTGCTGGTGAGCATCGCCGGTGTGGTCTCCAACCTCGCGATCACCGCGGCAATGGTCCTGGGAGGAGTACTGCTGCTGATCGCCTTCGTGGCCGCCGACCGTCGCGCAGCGCACGGCGTACTCCCCCCGTCGACCTTCGGCGCGTCCGCGCTGAAATGGATATACCTGACCATCGTCGTCCTCGCCGTCGCGTCCACGGTGGAGACCTTCATCCCACTGTTCGGCCAACGTCTCGCCGGATTGGCACCGCTGGCCGCCGGATTCCTCGGAGCCGCACTGGCGCTCGGGTGGACCCTCGGCGAGATACCGAGCGCATCGGCCACCGCTCCACGCGTCGTGCGACGCATCGTCATCGCAGGCCCGATCCTCGTCGCCGCCGGATTGTGCATCGTGGCAACGTGTCTCGCCGACCAAGCAGGTCCCGGTTCCATCACCACGTGGGTAGTGGGTCTGCTCGTCGCGGGCGTCGGAATCGGAATCGCGTGGCCACACTTGGCCGTCGGTGCCATGACCTCCGTTGCCGAACCCGGCGAAGGCGCACGAGCCTCAGCCGCCATCAACACTGTTCAGCTGATCGCCAACGCCTTCGGAGCAGCTCTGGCGGGTGTCCTGGTGAACCTCGGGGAACCGTCGACGCTGCGATCGGCGCAGTTGCTGCTGTTCACCTTTGCGGCGCTGGCATTCGTCAGTGTTGCAGCGGCGGCGCGATCGCAGCGCGCGTAGGTCGTCGGCTGCCCGGATCAGGTCTGGACGACCCAGATCGAATTGCCGTCGGGATCTCGCAAGGCGAACATCGGCGGCACGCCGTCCACCTCTTCCATGAAGTCGTCGAGATCGACGCCGCCGAGAGCGCTGAGCCGCTTGTGCTCGGCCGCGACGTCAGCTGTCTCGACACCGATGGACCCGCCACCGGGCGTACCTCCCATCGGCGGGTTGAGGGCGAGCCGCGCCGTCGAACCCGGCGGGGCCACTTCCAACCACCGGTATTCACTCTCGGGACCGAAGCGCAGATCACCGCGAATCTCGAACCCGAGAACGCGGGAGTAGAAATCGAGGGCTGCGTCCTGATCGGCGACGGTGAACATGGCCACGCCGATGTTCACGATGGTGCTGGGTGTTTGCTCGGTCATACCGGTACCGACCCGAGTGCCGCGGCAAACTCACCGCGCCCCCTCCACATAGAACAAAGCCCCGCACCGACCGAAGTCGATGCGGGGCTTTGTTGGTCACGCCCTGTCGTCGTGAGTGGAAACTCGTAGTGGGCTACGAAGTTCCGTGCACGTGCGACGGAGTCGCTCTAGCGGTATTCGTTGGAGAAACCGTAGTCGTCGAGCGGCACTGCAGCACCGGTTCCCTGGCCGAAGCCGTCCGGGCTGTAGTACTGATCGTCGTACGACGGCACCGCGTATGCCGCGGCACGTGCCTCTTCGGTCGGCTGCACCGTGATGTTCCGGTACCGGTTGATGCCGGTACCAGCCGGGATGAGCTTACCGATGATGACGTTCTCCTTGAGACCTATGAGCTTGTCGCTACGGCAGTTGATCGCCGCGTCGGTGAGCACACGAGTGGTCTCCTGGAAGGACGCTGCCGACAGCCACGAATCGGTGGCCAGCGACGCCTTGGTGATACCCATCAGGACCGGACGTCCGGCTGCGGGCTCGCCACCCTCGGAGACCACGCG
The DNA here is from genome assembly GCF_001894785.1 of Rhodococcoides fascians NBRC 12155 = LMG 3623. Taxonomy (GTDB): domain Bacteria; phylum Actinomycetota; class Actinomycetes; order Mycobacteriales; family Mycobacteriaceae; genus Rhodococcoides; species Rhodococcoides fascians. The sequence goes on along the minus strand of NZ_BCWW01000009.1, from coordinate 137,753 downwards.
ACGGTTGCTCGACTCGAATTCGCTGCGCTCGGTGAGTGAACCGGGCAGGAATTCGGTGGAGCCGCTGTCGATGATCGTCACGCGACGGAGCATCTGGCGCACGATGGTCTCGATGTGCTTGTCGTGAATCGACACACCCTGCGACCTGTACACCTCCTGGACCTCGTTGACCAAGTGGATCTGAACCTGGCGAGGACCCATCACGCGCAGCACCTCGTGCGGATCGGCAGCACCTTCCATGAGCTGCTGGCCGACCTCGACGTGGTCACCGTCCGCCAGAAGGCGCTCGGTGCCGTCGTCATGCTTGAAGACGCGCAGACGCTGACGCTTGGAGAGCTTGTCGTAGACAACCTCTTCGCCGCCGTCGTCCGGGACGATGGTGATCTTGTAGAAACGATCGCCGTCCTCGAGCTGGATGCGTCCCGACACGTCCGCGATCGGAGCCTTGCCCTTCGGCACACGTGCCTCGAACAGCTCCTGCACGCGAGGCAGACCACCGGTGATGTCATCTCCGGCGACACCACCCTGGTGGAAGGTACGCATGGTCAGCTGGGTTCCGGGCTCACCGATGGACTGTGCGGCAACGATACCGACGGCCTCACCGATGTCGACCAGCTTGCCGGTGGCCATCGAACGGCCGTAGCAGGTGGCGCAGACGCCGGTTCCGGTGGTGCAGGTCAGCACCGAGCGAACCTTGACCGACGTGATGCCCGCAGCGAGCAGCGCGTCGATGGCCGGGTCACCGAGATCGTGTCCACGAGCGACGATGACCGTGCCGTTCTCGTCGACAGCGTCGTTCGCCAAGGTGCGGGCGTACGTGCTGGTCTCGACGTGAGCGTCGCGGATCATCTTGCCGTCGGCGGTCTTCTCGGCGATCGTCGTGACGATGCCGCGCTCGGTGCCACAGTCGGTTTCCCGAACGATGACATCCTGCGAGACGTCGACCAGACGACGCGTCAGGTAGCCCGAGTCGGCGGTACGAAGCGCCGTATCGGCCAGACCCTTACGAGCACCGTGCGTGTTGATGAAGTACTCGAGGACCGTCAGGCCTTCCTTGAAGGAAGACTTGATCGGACGCGGGATGAACTCACCCTTCGGGTTCGTCACCAAGCCCTTCATGCCGGCGAGCGAGCGAACCTGAGTCATGTTTCCGGCTGCGCCGGACTTCACGATCATCGGGATCGGGTTGTCGTCGGGGAAGTGGGCCTCCATGGCCTTACCGACCTGCTCGGTCGCGTCCTGCCAGATCTTGACCAGTGCGGAGTTGCGCTCGACCTTGTCGAGTGCGCCACGCTGGTACTTCTTCTCGATCTGATCGGCCTGAGCCTCGAAGGTCTCCATGATCTGCGGCTTCTCCGGCGGCACGAGGACGTCGGAGATCGAGATGGTGACACCCGAACGCGTGGCCCAGTAGAAGCCTGCGTCCTTGAGCTTGTCGACGGTCTGCGCGACGACGATCATCGGGTAACGCTCGGCGAGATCGTTGATGATGGTCGACTGACGCTTCTTCGGCATCTGCTCGTTGACGAACGGGTAGTCCGCCGGAAGCAGCTCGTTGAAGAGCACGCGTCCCAGAGTGGTCTCCGCGGTCCATGCATCGCCGCGGTTCCAGCCCTCGGGGAACAGCTCGTTCTCGATGTCACGCGGCGGGCGCTGCGTGGTGAGACGAACCCGAATCTGCGACTGCACCGTCAGCGATCCACGATCGACGGCCATCTGAGCCTCGGCCGGGGAGGAGTACGCCCCGAACTCGGCCTGATCGGTCGATGCGTCGACGCGCTCGCCGACAGCACCGGCATCGAGACGTGTCAGGTGGTACAGACCCGTCACCATGTCCAGACGCGGCATGGCGAGCGGACGGCCCGATGCCGGCGAGAGGATGTTGTTCGACGACAGCATCAGCACGCGTGCCTCGGCCTGAGCCTCGGCGGACAGCGGGAGGTGGACAGCCATCTGGTCACCGTCGAAGTCGGCGTTGAACGCCTCACACACGAGCGGGTGCAGCTGGATGGCCTTGCCTTCGACGAGCTGCGGCTCGAACGCCTGGATGCCCAACCGGTGCAGGGTGGGTGCACGGTTCAGCAGCACGGGGTGCTCGGCGATGACCTCTTCGAGAACGTCCCACACCTGCGGACGCTGACGCTCGACCATGCGCTTGGCCGACTTGATGTTCTGCGCGTGGTTCAGATCCACCAGACGCTTCATCACGAACGGCTTGAACAGCTCGAGTGCCATCAGCTTCGGCAGACCACACTGGTGCAGCTTGAGCTGCGGGCCGACGACGATGACCGAACGGCCCGAGTAGTCGACGCGCTTGCCGAGGAGGTTCTGACGGAATCGTCCCTGCTTGCCCTTGAGCAAGTCGGAGAGCGACTTCAGCGGGCGGTTACCCGGTCCGGTGACCGGACGTCCACGACGGCCGTTGTCGAAGAGGGCGTCGACCGACTCCTGCAGCATCCGCTTCTCGTTGTTGACGATGATCTCGGGAGCACCGAGATCGATCAGACGCTTGAGGCGGTTGTTGCGGTTGATGACGCGGCGGTACAGGTCGTTGAGGTCGGACGTCGCGAAACGGCCACCGTCGAGCTGCACCATCGGACGAAGCTCCGGCGGGATGACCGGGACAGCGTCGAGAACCATGCCCATCGGCGAGTTACGGCCGGCCTGGAACGCAGCGACGACCTTCAGACGCTTGAGCGCGCGCAGCTTCTTCTGCCCCTTGCCACTGCGGATGGTCTCGCGAAGAGATTCCGCCTCGGCATCGATGTCGAAGGTCTGCATGAGCTTCTGGATCGACTCGGCACCCATGGCACCGGTGAAGTACTCGCCGTACCGGTCGATGAGCTCGCGGTAGATGAGCTCGTCGACAATGAGCTGCTTGGGGGCAAGTTTGGTAAACGTGGTCCAGATCTCTTCGAGACGATCGAGCTCACGCTGCGCGCGGTCACGGAGCTGACGCATCTCGCGCTCGCCGCCGTCCTTGACCTTGCGGCGCACGTCGGACTTGGCACCCTCGGCTTCGAGCTCGGCGATGTCGGCTTCGAGCTTCTGCGCACGAGCCTCGAGATCGGCGTCGCGCTGATCTGCGACGGCCTTCTTCTCGACCTCCATCTCGGCCTCGAGCGTCGAGAGCTCGTTGTGACGGAGCTCGTCGTCGACCGTGGTGATGACGTATGCAGCGAAGTAGATGATCTTCTCGAGATCCTTCGGAGCCAGGTCGAGCAGGTAGCCCAGACGCGACGGCACACCCTTGAAGTACCAGATGTGCGTGACCGGAGCGGCCAGTTCGATGTGGCCCATGCGCTCACGACGCACCTTGGCGCGAGTGACCTCGACGCCACAACGCTCACAGATGATGCCCTTGAAGCGGACGCGCTTGTACTTGCCGCAGTAGCACTCCCAGTCCCGAGTGGGGCCGAAGATCTTCTCGCAGAAGAGGCCGTCCTTCTCGGGCTTGAGCGTGCGGTAGTTGATGGTCTCCGGCTTCTTGACCTCGCCGTAGGACCACTGACGGATGTCGTCCGCAGTGGCAAGGCCAATGCGAAGTTCATCGAAGAAGTTGACGTCGAGCACGTAACTTCCTTTCCCCGTTATGGGTGTTGTGATACCGAATCAAAAACAAGAAATATCGCCCGGTGGGCCTGCATCGCTGCAGGCCACCGGACCACAGAACTACTGTGCGAGGTCGTCGACCGTGGCAGCTTCGTTGCGGGAGAGGTTGATTCCCAGGTTGGCTGCGGCACGCTCGAGGTCTTCGTCGTCACCGTCGGCCATCGTGATGGCAGCGCCGTCCGAGGACAGCACCTCCACGTTGAGGCACAGCGACTGGAGCTCCTTGAGGAGCACCTTGAAGGACTCGGGGATACCGGGCTCGGGAATGTTCTCGCCCTTGACGATCGCCTCGTACACCTTCACACGGCCGACAACGTCGTCCGACTTGATGGTGAGAAGCTCCTGCAGCGTGTACGCGGCACCGTAGGCCTGCATGGCCCAGCACTCCATCTCACCGAAGCGCTGTCCACCGAACTGGGCCTTACCACCGAGGGGCTGCTGCGTGATCATCGAGTACGGCCCGGTCGAACGAGCGTGGATCTTGTCGTCGACCAAGTGGTGCAGCTTGATGATGTACATGTAGCCCACCGACACCGGGTACGGGAACGGCTCGCCGGAGCGGCCGTCGAACAACGTGGCCTTTCCGTCGGATCCGACCATCTGCTCGCCGTCGCGGTTGGGAATTGTGCTCTCCAGCAGGCCGGCGAGCTGATTCTCCTTGGCACCGTCGAACACCGGGGTGGCGATGTTGCTGTCGGCCGGAGCCGCCAGCATCTCCTCGGGCAGACGCTCGGCCCAATCGGGCTTGCTGCCGTCCGCGGCGATCTGCACGTTCCAACCGGTCTTGCCGATCCAACCCAGGTGGGTTTCGAGGACCTGACCGATGTTCATACGACGCGGAACACCGTGGGTGTTGAGGATGATGTCGATCGGGGTGCCGTCGGGCAGGAACGGCATGTCCTCCTGCGGGAGGATCTTGCCGATGACGCCCTTGTTGCCGTGGCGGCCGGCGAGCTTGTCGCCGTCCTGGATCTTGCGCTTCTGAGCCACGTAGACGCGGACCAGCTCGTTCACGCCGGGAGGCAGATCGTCGTCGTCGTCGCGCGAGAAGACGCGGATGCCGATGACCTTTCCGTTCTCGCCGTGCGGAACCTTGAGCGAGGTGTCGCGAACTTCGCGAGCCTTCTCACCGAAGATGGCGCGCAGCAGGCGCTCTTCGGGGGTCAGCTCGGTCTCGCCCTTCGGCGTGACCTTTCCGACCAGCACGTCGCCGTCACGAACCTCGGCACCGATACGGATGATGCCGCGCTCGTCGAGGTCTGCGAGGACCTCGTCGGAGACGTTCGGGATGTCGCGAGTGATCTCTTCGGCACCGAGCTTGGTGTCGCGAGCATCGATCTCGTGCTCCTCGATGTGGATCGAGGTGAGAACGTCCTCTTCCACGAGGCGCTGCGACAGGATGATCGCGTCCTCGTAGTTGTGGCCCTCCCACGGCATGATCGCCAGCAGCAGGTTCTTGCCGAGTGCCATCTCACCGTTCTCGGTGCAGGGGCCGTCGGCGAGGACCTGGCCGGACTCGACGCGCTGTCCCTCGTCCACGATCGGACGCTGGTTGGCGCAGGTGCCCTGGTTGGAGCGCGCGAACTTGCGCATCCGGTAGGTCTTGCGCGATCCGTCGTCGGCCATGACCGTGACGTAGTCGGCGGAGACCTCTTCGACGACACCGGTCTTCTCGGTGATGACGACGTCACCGGCGTCGACAGCGGCACGCAGCTCCATGCCGGTACCGACGATCGGAGCCTCGCTGCGGACCAGCGGGACAGCCTGACGCTGCATGTTCGCGCCCATCAGGGCACGGTTGGCATCGTCGTGCTCGAGGAACGGAATCATCGCGGTAGCGACCGACACCATCTGACGAGGCGAGACGTCCATGTAATCGATGTCGTCGGACGAGACGAACTCGACCTCTCCACCCTTACGACGGACGAGAATCTTGTCCTCGATGAAGTGACCCGAATCGTCGACCGGGGAGTTCGCCTGCGCGAGCGTGTGGCGATCCTCCTCGTCGGCGGTCAGGTAGTCGACCTCGTCGGTGACCTTGCCGTCGACGACCTTGCGGTACGGGGTCTCGATGAAGCCGAACGGGTTGACGCGTGCGTACACCGAGAGCGAACCGATCAGGCCGATGTTCGGGCCTTCCGGGGTCTCGATGGGGCACATGCGGCCGTAGTGCGAGGGGTGCACGTCGCGGACCTCGAGGCCGGCGCGCTCACGAGAGAGACCGCCGGGTCCCAGTGCCGACAGGCGACGCTTGTGCGTCAGACCCGACAGCGGGTTGTTCTGGTCCATGAACTGCGAGAGCTGGGAGGTTCCGAAGAACTCCTTGATCGCAGCGACGACGGGACGGATGTTGATCAGGGTCTGCGGCGTGATCGCCTCGACGTCCTGAGTCGTCATACGTTCGCGCACGACGCGCTCCATGCGGGACAGGCCCACGCGGATCTGGTTCTGGATGAGCTCGCCAACGGTGCGCAGACGACGGTTGCCGAAGTGGTCGATGTCGTCGACCTCGACCGGAACCTCGACGCCGTCGGGTGCGGTCATCGAGGTCTCACCTGCGTGCAGACGCACGAGGTACTCGATGGTCGCGACGATGTCTTCCTCGGTGAGGGTCGACGCCACGATGGGCTGACCCGAGTTGAGGCCGAGCTTCTTGTTGATCTTGTAGCGACCCACGCGAGCGAGGTCGTAGCGCTTGTCCTTGAAGAACAGGTTCTCCAGCAGGGTCTGCGCCGACTCCTTGGTCGGCGGCTCGCCCGGACGCAGCTTGCGGTAGATGTCGAGGAGAGCCTCGTCGGTACCGGCGGTGTTGTCCTTCTCCAGCGTGGCCATGAGGATCTCGGAGAAGCCGAAGCGCTCCGTGATCTGCTCGGTGGACCAGCCGAGAGCCTTCAGCAGCACCGTGACGGGCTGACGACGCTTGCGGTCGATACGGACACCGACGGTGTCGCGCTTGTCGACGTCGAACTCGAGCCAAGCACCGCGGCCGGGGATGACCTTGACGCTGTGCAGGTCCTTCTCGGTGGTCTTGTCGATCGAGTGATCGAAGTAGACGCCCGGAGAACGCACCAGCTGCGAGACGACGACGCGCTCGGTGCCGTTGATGATGAAGGTGCCCTTGTCGGTCATCATCGGGAAATCACCCATGAAGACCGTCTGGCTCTTGATCTCGCCGGTGTTGTTGTTGATGAACTCGGCGGTGACGAACAGCGGAGCCGCGTACGTCATGTCCTTGTCCTTGCACTCATCGGTCGAGGCCTTGACCTCGTCGAATCGTGGGTCGGAGAAGGAGAGCGACATCGAGCCCGAGAAGTCCTCGATCGGAGAGAGCTCGGTCAGGATGTCCTCGAGTCCGCCGGAGACACCGCTGTCTCCACGGGCGGCGGCACGGTCGCGCCAACTCTGCGCACCTACCAGCCACTCGAACGAGTCCGTCTGTACATCGAGGAGACCGGGTACCTCCAACGGCTCGCGAATGTTCGCGAACGAAACCCTCCTCGGGGCTCCCGGTGTTCCGACAACTGCCTTGGTCTGGCTAGAGACTGCCAAGATGCGTCCTTCCAGCACCTCACGCGGGTCGCGCCGTTCTGTCAACCGAAACGACATGGCGACCGCCGCTGTATCTGTTTGCTATATGTGGGGCGAATTTCGGCTGGTCGCAACCAGACCGAATCCCCATCACAGCGGCCCGAAAACGTGCTTTCGGGTAACAGCGATCGAGAGGTGGACAGGAGGCAGCCAGCGCAACGTCCAAAGATACCCCAAATGTGCGCAAGGCGCAACGGGGGCATCAAAAGTAACACCCGAGGTCCGTTCTCGCACCGAGTCGAGGAAAGCGTGTCGCCACGCCGCCTCGAACAGGTGTGCGCCCGATACCGCAAGGGGGTGCTCCTGACGACAAGAGTGAACCTTGCGCCTCCCTTCGTCAAGAGGTCCGCGAGAAACCGACGCATCGACCCGGCCCGAGGCGACCGTTGTGACGACTGGCACAGACGCGAGTCTGCCGGTCCTCCCGACCGACACGGAAGCTGATCACCCCTGCAGTTCACTCCAGCCGTTCGCTTCAGCCGTTGATCCCGCCGATCGCGGCGACCCGGACGAATCGCTACCGAGGGATCTGCTGATCGACATTCGTTGGATCGGGGCTCCGGCGACTGCGACCCGAGCCCAGTTGCGGACCGCGATTCCCGCGTGAGCTGTCAGATCCTTCGCGACAATCACGAAAGATATTGGTGGAACACGCATTTCATTTGCAACGACAACGGTCGAGTCGTGATCGACCATGCAGACCGACCCGATCGACGCAACCCCTCGGTTGCTATGGAAATCCGGCCCGCGGTCTGATTGTATTCACTTTGTCGCAACGGGGGTCGTCGACGAGGGGGTTCGATTCGTCGACGCGCGTCTTTTCTTTTGCGCAACAAACGCATTCGCACAACATAACTCTTTGTCTCTCGGGGGGACAGCATGGTCGCGGTGGCAGTGGTCGGAATCGGATGCAGATTCCCAGGCGGGGTACACGATGGCCCCAGCTTCTGGAAGTTCATGCTCGACAAGGGCGACGGCATCGTCGACGTACCAGCGGATCGGTGGAACGCCGATCGCTTCTACGACCCCAATCCCGACGCGCCGGGGCGCGCCTACACCCGACGCGGCGGATTCCTGACCCAGTCGCTGTGGGACTTCGACCCCGAATTCTTCGGAATGTCGCCTCGCGAGGCCTCGGTGACCGACCCTCAGCAACGTCTCCTACTCGAAGTCGCCTGGGAAGCGCTCGACGACGCCGGGCACGCAGGCCGGGTCAGCGGGCAACCGATCGGAGTGTTCGTCGGCGGATTCACCAACGATTCGGCCGGGCTGCGCGCATCCAGTTCCGCACGCGCCCAGATCAATTCGCACAGCGCCACCAGTTCCTCGCATACGTTGCTCTCCAACCGCATCTCGTTCGCGCTCGATCTCGTCGGACCGTCCATGACGATCGACACCGCATGCTCGTCGTCCCTCGTCGCCGTCCACCAGGCCGTCCGCGCACTCGAGCGCGGCGAATGCACCATGGCCCTGGTCGGCGGAGCCAATGCGATGTTCCGCCCCGAAACGTTCGTCTCGATGTGCAAGGGCAGGTTTCTCTCGTTCGACGGCCGATCGAAGTCCTTCGACGCCGCCGCCGACGGATACGGCCGCGGCGAAGGCGCGGGCATGGTGCTGCTCCGCCCCCTGGCGGATGCGATCGCGGACGGGGACCGGATCTATTCGGTGATTCGAGGTTCCGGCGTGAACCAGGACGGGCGCACCATCGCCATTCCCGTCCCCAATCCCGTCTCGCAACATGCACTCGCCACCCGAGTGTGCGCGGAAGCAGGTATCGAACCCGGACGGGTCGGCTACGTCGAAGCGCACGGCACGGGAACCGCGGTGGGAGACCCACTCGAACTCGAGGCGATCGGCGGAGCTTACGGCGTGGTCGACGGACGCGAAAGCCCGCTGGTGGTCGGGTCCATCAAAGCCGCGATCGGGCATACCGAAGCGGCCGCGGGCATCGCCGGCCTCATCAAATCGGCGCTGACGCTGCACCACCGGACCATCGTGCCGCAGGCGTGGCTGCACACGCTCAATCCGGCAATCCCGTTCGACGAGCTGAACATTCGCATTCCGGTGACCGCGGAACCCTTCTCCGATGCAGACCCGTACGTGGCCATCAACGGCTTCGGATACGGCGGTACCAACGCACACGTCGTGATGTCTGCGGCACCGGCCCAGCTCGACGCGCCGGCCACCGGACCTGCGAACGACACCGTCGAACTTCGGCTGTTCCCCGTCTCCGGACGGACCGACACGGCCGCACGTGCGTCCGCCGCGGCATTCGGAACCACGGTGCAGGATCTGATCGATTCCGGCCGCGCGGACGAACTACCTGCGCTCACCTCGGCCGCGTGGTCGCGTCGAGCCCACCACCCCGTCCGGGCCGCACTCCCCTACACCGATGCCGACGACTTGCTCGGCGCCCTGGTCTCGTTCGCGGGCGGCAGTGGGTCGACCGCCCACACCGTCGTCGGCCACAGCGCGGCACCGGTGTTCGTCTTCAGCGGCATGGGCCCGCAGTGGTGGGCCATGGCCCGCGAACTGCTGCTCGCGGACGGCGAATTCGCCCGTGTCGCACGGCTCGTCGATGCTGCGTTCGTCGACATCGCCGGTTGGTCGATCATCGAGGAACTGACCCGGGACGAGGACGTATCCCGGGTCACCGATACCTCGATCGCGCAACCGGCGAACTTCCTCGTCCAGGTCGCTCTCGTCGCCGAGCTCGGCTCCCTCGGGATAGCACCGACCACGGTCGTCGGACACAGCGTCGGCGAGGTCAGCGCCGCCTACATCAGCGGAGCACTGAGCCTGCACGACGCCCTGCTCGTCAGCTACCACCGCGCCCGATTGCAGGCCACCACAGCAGGCTCCGGCGGCATGCTGGCCGTCGGGTTGTCCGAGAACGATGCCATGGCCCGGATCCAGGAGCACGGCGTGTCCGCGGAGATCTCGGTGGCCGCGATCAACAGCCCGACCGCGGTCACGTTGGCAGGCGACACGACAGTCTTGGCAGCGTTCGCCGAGACACTCACCGGCAGCGGAGTTTTTGCCAAGATGCTGCACGTCGAGGTGCCGTACCACAGCCACCTCATGGATCCCATTCTGGCGCAGATCGATTCGGCCCTGCACACCATCGATGCACAGGTCCCTGGCCTCGCGCTGTACTCGACGGTCACGGCAGAACGCGTCACCGGCGCAGAATGGAACTCGAGCTACTGGTGCGACAACGTTCGACGCCCGGTGCGTTTCGCCGACACGATGGCCGCTCTCGTCGCCGACGGCCACCGCGTCTTCCTCGAAGTCGGCCCCCATCCGGTGCTCTCGGGCAACATCAGGGAAATCCTGATCCGAGCCGGCGAGACCGGAACGTCGATCGGAACGTTGGTCCGTGGGGCGGACGACCGATCGAGCCTGACGGCCGCAATCCAGGGTCTGTACGCGAGCGGCTCCTTCGACGGCTCTGCAGCCGTATCGCCGCACGTGGAGCTGCCCGCATACCCGTGGCAACGCACACGCTGCTGGTCCGAGCCCGAATCCTCGATTCTCGACAGGTTCGGTGCCCCCGACACCTACCCCCTGCTCGGCGAACGTTCGGACGAGGCCGGTTCCCACTGGAGCGTCGAACTGGCCGTTGCCCAACTTCCGTGGCTACGCGACCACGTCGTCGACGGTCTCGTGCTGCTACCCGGTACCGCATACCTCGACGCCGCACTGAGCGCCGCGGCCGCGCGGACCGGACATCCCGAGGCCGCAGCCGAGAACGTGGAGTTCGTCGCCCCGCTGGTGATCGACGCCGACGACGTTCCCGTTCTGCAGATCTCGGTGGAGGACTCGACGAGAAGATTCGTGCTGCGCTCGCGGTCGGCGGCCGACACCCAATGGACCGTCAACGCCACGGGCCGCCTCGTGGAGGGGCGATTCGACGCCCCGTTCGTCGCCGCTGAGATCTCCGACGCCGCCGTCGAGATCACCGGAGACGCGCTGTATCCGCTGCTCGCCGCGGCCGGGTTGCACTACGGACCGGCCTTCCAGGGCATCGTCTCCGCCCGAATCGACACCGACACAGTCGTCGCCGTCATCGACGCCGGCCGTCACTCCGGCTCCCGTCACCTGGTGCATCCCGCGGTACTGGACACCGCGCTGCAATGCGTCGCTGCACTGGCCGGCACAGCCGCACTGGCTGGAACAGCGCTGGGTTCGTCGGCTGCCGCCGGGGACCGCAGCGGCGCAGTGGTTCCGGCCACCATCGCGTCCGTCCGCAGGTACGGACCGGTTCCCGACCATGCCGTCGTCGTGGTGCGGCGCACGGGAACCGACCCGATGCGAGCCGACATCACCGTGACCGACGACGAGGGCCGGGCCGCGGTCGCGTTGGGCGGCGTCGAGTTCAAACCGATTGCGCCGCCGCAGTCGCTGCACACCGAACTGGACCGGTTGTTCTACGAACCGGTGTGGGAATTGCGGGACAACCGCGATGCTCCGATGCCCGCAGCCGACACAGATCGCGACTTCGCTCTGGTCGTCGTGCTGGGCGACGCCGCAGCCGACAGCCGAGCACACACGCGCGCCGAGGCCATCGCCCGTGCCCGCCGAACATCGGTGGTGTTGGCGCAGAACACCTTCGACGCCACCGACCTGACCAGAATCCTGCGTACCGGTCTCGAGGCCGACGGTGTCGACCGCGCCACCGTCGTCGCCGTCGCCGGCGAGTTCGCAGACCCGGCGTCGGCCGTGCACGCCCTGACCACCATCGCACGCACCGTGCAGAACGCGCTGTACGGCGACTCGAACGGGCCGGCGTCCGAGCCGGGGTCCGTCACCGCGGTGATCGTGACCGAGAAGGCCTTCTGCATGCCGGGCGATCCCGCCGGCGCGCACCTGACCCACTCCGGCCTCGTCGGTGCCCGACGGTCACTGCGCAACGAACAATCCCCTGCCGCGTGGCGTCTGGTGGACACCGAAGCCGACACCGACGTCGAGCAGGTGGTGACCGAGACGATCGCGTTCGGACCCTACGCAGGCGACGATGCCGACGAGGTGGCTCTGCGCCAGGGTTCTCGATGGGCGGTGAGGCTGCGCAGCAATTTGCGTGACCACCTGGCGCTACGGGATACACCCGCCCCGCTACTGGACCGGGAGGCATCCTTCGCGATCGAGGCTCCGGCATCGAAGATGTTGTCCGATATCGCTTTTCGCGCGACAGAGCGCATGGAGCCCGGCCCCGGCCAGATCGAGGTTCAGGTCCGCGCAATCGACATCAACTACAAGGATCCGCTCAAGGTCATGGGAGTGCTGACCGAGCGCGAACTCGCGGGTACCTACTTCGGCACGACACTCGGGCTCGGCGGACTCGGTGTCGTGACTCGCGTCGGACCGGATGTGGACGGCATCGCACCGGGCGATCACATCGGTTTGTGCTCACGAAACATCATGGCGCGCTTCGTCACCCTCGACGCCGACGAAGGGGGCTCGGCGAAGGTACCGTCCGACTGGGAGTTCGGGTGGTGCTCGTCGATCCTGCCGCTGATGTGCGCGCGATTCGGCCTACTCGATCTCGCCCGAGTTCGACCCGGCGAGACCGTCCTGATCCACGGTGCCGCGGGCGGATTGGGATTGGCCGCAATCCAGGTCGCCCGCGGACTCGGAGCAGTGGTGATCGCGACCGCAGGCACCGAGGAGCGGCGGGCAGTCGCAACCGAGGCCGGCGCTCACCACGTGCTCGCGTCCAGATCACTGAACTTCGCCGACGACATTCGTGTGCTGACCGACGGACGAGGCGTCGACGTCGTCTACAACTCCTCGCCGGGTGAGATCATGGCCCAGAACCTGCATGTGGCAGCAGAATTCGGCCGCATCGTCGAGCTGGGGAAAGCCGACATCTACTTCGGCGGCGTACTGGACCTCGCCCCGTTCGATCGCAATCTCACCTTCTTCGCCGTCGACATGGACCGAATGTTCGAGTTCAAGCCGGCTCTGGCGCGGCAGGTCACCGAGGCCGTCATCGCGGGGTTGGTGGACCGCACGTACACACCACTGCCGTACACGACGTACCCACTCGCTCGCGTCGCCGACGCGTTCGACGCTGTCGTGCGCTCCACTCACACCGGCCGCGTCGTACTGTCCTTCGACGACGACATGCCCTCGGTCCGGCCCGAGGTCCCGACCGTACGCATCGATCCCACGGCCGCCTACATCGTCACCGGCGGATTCGGCGCGTTCGGAATGGCGATCGCGCGCTGGCTCGTCGCCGAGGGCGCACGACACCTCGTACTCGTCGGGCGCAGCGGAGCAACCACCGAGACCGCCATCGCGGGAGTCGCCGCGTTCGAGGCAGCCGGAGTACGAGTGGTCGCCGAACGCGTGGACATCTCGCACTACGACGCAGTGGCCGAACTGATCGGACGCACCGTCGCCGACGCCCCGCTCGGCGGGGTGTTCCACACCGCCGGGGTGGTGGACAACCTGCCGGTTGCGAACATCACCGAACAGTCCGTTCGAGAAGTGTTCGCGCCCAAAGTAACCGGCGCACTGAATCTCGATCGCGCACTCGACGTCGCCGGAATCGATCCTGCGATCTTCGTCCTGTTCTCCTCGATGAGCAGCCTCAGCGGTGGCACCCCGCAGGTGTCCTATTCCGCCGCGAACTCCGTGCTCGATGCACTCGCCTGGTCCCGGCGTGCCCGCGGTAAGTCGGCATTGACGGTCAGTTGGGGCGCGATGAGCGGAGGAGGCATGGCGGAAACTGCCGAGGAGGTGGTGCGATACCTCGACATGCTCGGCTTCCGCAATGTCGACATGGACGCAGCAGCCCGCTATCTGGGCGAATGCCTGACGCTGGACCTTCCGCACGTGGCCGTCGTCGGAATCGACTGGGAACAATGGGGTATCGCCAACCCCGCGTCCGCGCACATCCCACGCTTCGCAGCGCACATCGCCGCAGCGAGCACCGGCGGGTCGGGCGTCACCGCACTGCACGCCGAAATACTCGCGCTGCCCGAGGACCAACGCGCGGACGTGCTGACGTTCGTTCTGGCCGAGCAGCTCGCTGCCGTCATGGGCATCGATCCGGATGCAGTCGACACCTCGACACCGTTACCGGAACTGGGCCTCGACTCACTGATGGCAGTCGAATTCGCCGCTCGGGTCGGCAAATCCGTGGGTCTCGAAATGTCGGTGCTCGAGTTCGGGCGTGGTCAAGGCCTTGCCGCGATCGGAGCGAAACTCGCTGCGAGCATCACCAGGAATGCCGCCGCGGGTAACGCCGCATCCACCGTGCCCCCGTCCGCACCTCTGGAAGCGGTCGCACCATGAGCGTCGATTCACGAGAGATCGCTCGCAGGCTGCTCGCCCGCGGCGGGTACTCCACGGTGAACGTGGACACCGGCCCCGAGTCGATCGGCCGTGGACCCACAGCCGCCGAACCTGCCGTCGCCGGGCACGGTAAGGGGCAGCGAAGCGGGTCTCTGGCCGACCATCCCGACGTCGCGGCGACCACCGCGCAATTCGACGGAGTCGACCGGATGTTCGCGGAACTCGGTGTGCCCAACCCGCTGTACCTGCCGCACGACGGCACGGCCGGAGCAACCATCCGACAGCTCGACTGCGACATGATCAATTTCGGCAGCTTCAACTACCTGGGCCTGAGCTCGGACCGGCGCGTGATGGACGCAGCCAAGGACGCGATCGATCGTTACGGAACCTCGGTGTCCGGCAGCCGCATCGTGAGCGGTCAGATTCCGCTCTACGAGGAGTTCGAGTCGGCGCTCGCCCGCACCTACGACGTCGACGACACGGTGATCACCGCAAGCGGGTACCTCACCAACGCCGCCGCGGTCGGCTATCTGCTGGGCAAAGGTGACCTGGCAGTGTGCGACACCCTGGTCCACAGCAGCATCGTCTCGGGAACCGAATGGGCAGGGTGTCGACGAGTGTTGTTCCGTCACAACGACCCCGATGCGCTCGAGGCGATACTGAAGATGTCGCGCGGCAGTTTCGCACGCGCAATGGTGATTCTCGAAAGCCACTACAGCATGGACGGCGACGTCGCCCTACTCCCCGAGTTGATCGCCGTGGCCCGGCGTTACGACTGCGCCGTGATGGTCGACGAAGCACACGCGTTCGGCGTACTGGGTCAGCGCGGCCTCGGCATCCGCGAACTCTACGACCTGCCCGGCGACGCCGTCGACGTGTGGATGGGAACCATGTCCAAGGCCCTCGGCAGCGTCGGCGGGTTCCTGGCCGGCTCCCGCGAGCTGATCCGCGGATTCAAGTACTCCGCACCGGGATTGAGCATGTTCACCGCCGGACCCGCGCCGTCCGCAGTGGCAGCGGCGAATATGGCGCTGAACGTGCTCACCGCCGAACCGCACCGTGTCGAACGCCTGCGCGAGAACGGCCGCTATGCGTTCACCCGCGCACGCTCTCACGGGTTCGACACCGGGACCGCCGAGGGCACGTCCATTCTGCCGATCGTCATCGGCGACACCCAACGAACCGTACTGGCCTGCGTCGCACTGTTGCACCAGGGCATCAACGTCAACGCCATCACCTATCCCTCGGTACCGGTGGGCCAGGAACGGCTCCGGTTCTTCCTCTCGAGCGAACACACGCACGCACAGATCGACGCCGCGTTGACCGCACTGGCGTCCTTCGTCGACGGCGTCGGCGCCCCGGGTGCGTCGTGACCACCGGCACCGGCCCGGTCGACTTCGTCGTCGAACGTGCGCGGTGGGTACTGGTCACCGTGGTCGCGCTCGTGCTGGCCGCGGGTGCGTGGGGCATCGGTGTCGTCGACGAACTGAGCCTGGGCGGGTACACCGACCCGGCCAGTGAATCGGCCGAAGTAGACGCGTTGGTCGAATCGCGTTTCGGCCGAAAGGTTCCCGACGTCGCGGTGGTCTACACCCCGACGGACGGACGCTCGATCGACGACATCGGCGACACCGTTCTCGGTCGCCTCGACGACATCGACGACGGACTGCTCGCCCGCACTCCCATCACCTACTGGACCGTGCCCGACGCGTTCGCGTCGGGTCTGCGATCGTTCGACGGCCGGTCCGCACTCGCGGTCCTGACGCTGACCGGCGACGAGGACCGACGCGTCAAGACCTACCGGGACCTGCGCGCGGAGTTGACGATCGACGGCGCGACCGTGCAGTTCGGCGGCTTCTCGGCCATCGCCGACGCCTACAACGAGCAGGCGCGAGCGGATCTGGTGCGGGCCGAGACCATCACGTTCCCGATTCTGCTCGTCCTGCTGCTGTTGATCTTCGGCGGACTCGTCGCTGCTGCAACGCCGTTGGTCATCGGCGGCATGAGCGTCGTGGCGTCGCTCGCCGTACTGCGTGCACTGAACGAGGTCACCGAAGTATCGGTGTTCGCCACCAATATCGCCTCGCTCGTCGGACTCGGGATGGCCGTCGACTACAGCCTGTTCGTCATCACGCGTTTCCGCGAGGAACTACGCGACGGCCGAGACCCGGCAGATGCGGTGCGCCGCACGATGTTCACCGCGGGCCGCACCGTGGCGTTCTCGGCCCTGTTGCTCGTATGTGGGTTCGTGGGCATGCTGATCTTCCCGCAGTCGATGATTCGATCTCTGGGCTTCGGCGGCATGGCCGCGGTGGCCGTTGCTGCCGTCATCTCACTGACCGCGCTGCCCGCAGCGCTCGCGATCCTCGGACACCGTATCGACTCGTGGAGTTGGCGCACAGGCGCGATCGACCGAGGCGACGCCCGCGCCCAACGGTTCTGGGGCACGGTCGCAGACCGCGTCATCCGCAGGCCGGTCCTCGTCGTCGTAGCCATTGTCGCGATACTTGCACTGCTCAGTGCGCCGATTCTCGGTGCCCGGTTGGGCGATCTCGACCACACGGGCCTCCCCTCCGACGCGTCCGCGAAAATCGCCACCGAGAAGCTGTTCACCGAATTCCCGCTCGCGAACACCGGTGTCACCGTCCTCGTCGAATCCGACACCGACTCCCCACCGAGTCCCGCAGCGGTCGCCGAAGTGACCAGAGCGGTCGACGGGTCGCTCGGTGTCGTTGCAGCAGTCCCCGGCGGAACCGTGGACAACCTGACCGTCGTCGACGCCATCATGAGCTCACCCGATCGCACGGCAGGTGCCCTGGAGACACTGGACTCCATCCGGTCGATCCCGGCCCCGACCGGGACGACACTCCGCGTGGGCGGCGGCACCGCGCAGAGCCAGGACGGCATGGACGCCATCTACGCGACGCTTCCGTGGATGCTGACCATCATGGTTCTCGCCACGTTCGTGATGACGACGGTGGCGTTCCGCTCGATCGTGCTCAGCGTCAAGGCAATTGCGATGGCATCGATAAGCCTCGGTGCCACCTTCGGAGTGCTCACCTGGATCTTCGTCGACGGCCACGGTGC
The DNA here is from genome assembly GCF_001894785.1 of Rhodococcoides fascians NBRC 12155 = LMG 3623. Lineage (GTDB taxonomy): Bacteria > Actinomycetota > Actinomycetes > Mycobacteriales > Mycobacteriaceae > Rhodococcoides > Rhodococcoides fascians. The sequence continues at coordinate 120,164 of NZ_BCWW01000009.1, read as the reverse complement.
CGAGTGGATCGGCGTCACCCCGGGGCCGTTGCAGTCGACGATGAGCATCCTCATCATGGCCGTGGTGTTCGGCCTGTCGACCGACTACGAGATCTTCCTGCTCTCCCGCATCGTCGAAGCACACGATTCAGGAGCCACCACCCGGGACGCCGTCCGCATCGGTGCCGCCCACACCGGACGCGTCGTCACGGCCGCCGCGCTACTGCTCATCACCGTCACCGCATTCTTCTCGCTGTCCGAACTCACCATGATGCGGCTCGTGGGTATCGGCATCATCGTCGGTCTCGTCATCGACGCCACTATCGTGCGCATGATGCTGGTGCCCGCGCTCGTCGCGTCGATGGGCAACGCCAACTGGTGGCTGCGCCCCACCCCTGAGCGACCGCAGGCCACACCACGTCCGCACTCGCCCGCAGAGGAGACCAGCCGTGCCCATTGAGATCCGAACGGCCACCACAGCAGACATCGCCGAAATGTCCGCGATGATGGCACGCGCCTTCCAGGACGACGACCCGGTCAGTGAATACTTCTTCCCGGACGCGTCCAGCCGCCCGAGCAAACAGCGGCGCATGATGGCCGCACTGATCCGCCACCGCTACATTCCCGCAGGTGGGGCCGACCTCGCCGTCGAGAACGGCCGCATCGTCGGAGTGTCACTGTGGCATCCACACGACGCGCCCGCGACACCGCGGTGGCGACAGCTGGTGTCCGGTCCACATCTGTTGTGGGCCATGGGTTCCGGCACCCGGGCCGGCATCGAGATGGATCGGCTCCTGACCGAGAACTCCCCCGCCCCCGACGCTGTGCTGTGGGTCTATCTCGGCGTAGAACCGTCCACGCACCGATCCGGGGTCGGTGCTGCGCTGTCGGCCCACGTGCAGGCGCGCACCGATCGCGAGGGCCGACCTCTGTACGGAATCTGCAAGGAGGGCAACCTCGGATTCTGGACGGCGATGGGCTTTGTGCCATGGGGAACCGCCCGCATCGGCGCGGCGGGACCGGAGGTCCACCTGCTCTCGCGACCTCCGGCCCCGGTCACCTAGTGAGCGTCCTGACGCCACCGGGTGGCCTCGGCGAGCGTGAAGCCGTGAACGTCGGCCAGCGCACCCAACCGTTCGACATTCTCACCGTCCAGAGTGGTCCCGATGCTGCGGAGCGCGAATTCGCCCGACAACGCGATGAGCATCGTCTCGGCCATGCACGCGTACGTCAGCCCCGGAGCCAACCCGTACGTCAAACCGAAATCCGAGCCCGACGGCACCCGCACGATCCCGCCGTCGAACACCGTCACGTCCGGCCGTTCACCGCGGACGTCCCGGCCGATGTTCGGTGGCTGCGCCACGTCGCAGACGATGGCACCCTGCATCAGGTCCGTCGGATCGATCAACGACTGCGGAGCCGACGTCGCCGCGATGACGATCAACGAATCCCGCACAGCAGCAACAGGATCGGTGAAGAATTCGATGTGACGCGAACGGATCAGATCGTCGAGATCGCCGTCGACCTCGGCGGCAGCCACCGCCAGGTCACCCGAACCCGCACCGGCACTCGCCACCATCTCCTGCGCCGCAGCCCACAACTTCGGCGCGATCACCGAGTTCTCGCCGCGCCTGCCCACCAACGCGATACTGCCGACCTCACCGGCCAATTGCTTGCCGATGGTCCGTCCGATCGCCCCACCCGCACCGAGAATCGTCACCCGAGCGCGAGCGACATCGATACCCCTTTCCTGGCATACACGTCGGACGGCCCGCAGACTCGCGGCCGCGGTGAAGGTGTTGCCCGTCGTGATCGGCCGAGATGTCGCACCGAGACCCAGCCCGTTTCCGGTGATTACCGACGAATACCCGCCGAGTCCGACCACGGTCGCCCCGCGCGAGATCGCGAGTTCGACGGCTCCGCCCACCACTGCCAGCGCACGATCGGTCGGCAGCTGCAGCAACTGCTGGGAGGTGTACGGCAGCCCGATCAGGTCGCCGTGCGCAGTTGCGTCTCCGAATCCGGACACCCGCCCGCTGCCGATGACGAACGAGGCCGGATCGAGCTCGGACGTCGACGCGGCGAATCGCTCCAGCAAGTCCTGTCTCTCGGCATTGTCGAACACCTCGAGCGCAGGATCGAACGCAGCGAAGAAGCCGAGATCGAGAGGATGGGCGATGAAGGCAAAGCGTCGATCGCCCGGCCGTACCGCGATGTCGGGAGTACGGCCAGGACGCAATGCCGTGAGCGCCGCGGGAGTGGCGACAGTCGGACGCCCGAGCAGATGTCCGAACAATCCGTCCATGTCCCCTTCGGCCGCGTAGCCGAGCGCGCGATCGAGGGCAGCGACCAGACGCGAGCATGCCGACGACGAGACCGTCAACGGTGGTTCGATACGAATCACCCTGTTGCCGAACAGAGTCGGAGCCACGCGAATGCCCTCGACGTTGAGCAGATACGAGCAGATCACCGCGGACAGGTTGTGCTGATCCGCGATCGAACCGAGCAGCGACTGCCGTCCGACGAAGTTCACATCCGCGGTGAGTTCGATGCCCAGCAGTAATCCGCGACCACGTACCTCGGTGACCACTGAGGGGTACTTCTCGGCCAGGCCGGCCAGATCGTTCTTCAGCTGTCGTCCGAGCGCGGCAGCTCCGGTGACCACCGCGCAGTCGTCTCGGGTCAACTCCTCGAGCACGGCCAGGCCGACCCGTGCGGCCAACGCGTTGCCCGCGAACGTCGACGTGTGGCGAAGCGCGAAACTCTCCCCCACCAGCTCCGGGCGGCACAGCACCGCGCCCACCGGCACGATCCCGCCGCCGAGCGCTTTCGCGAGAGTCAGAATGTCGGGAACCACGCCCTCGTGCTCGGCTGCGAACATCCGGCCGGTCCGGCCGAGTCCCGTCTGCACCTCGTCGAGCGCGAGCAACACACCGTGGCGGTTGCAGATCTCCTGGACCTGCCGCAAGTAACCGTCGGGCGGGCACACCACGCCGCCCTCACCCTGAATCGGCTCGACGAGGAACACCGCATAGTGATCCGGCGCAGCCGCCAGAGCCGCGTCGAGTGCCTCTGCATCGCCGAACGCGATGTGGTCGAATCCCGATACCGGGGCCCCGAATCCACTCTGGTACTTGATATTTCCTGTCGCCGACAGCGCCCCCAGCGTCTTGCCGTGAAAACTGTTCCCGGTCGTCAGCACCCCGAGGCGGCCGGTATGGGCCCGCGCGATCTTCAGCGCCACCTCGGTCGCTTCGGTGCCACTGTTGACGAACGTCGTACGCGTCAATCCCTCGGGTGCGATTCTCCCCAGACGATCGGCCAGTTCACCTGCGGCGGTGAGCACCGAGGGCTGCACGAAGATGGGCTCGCCGCTGCACCGAACATCGTTGATGGCCTGCCAGATGGGCGTCGGCCCGTGCCCGAACGGCAGCGCCCCGTAGGCACCCGCGAAGTCCAGATACCGACGGCCCGCAGAATCGAACAGCACGGTGCCGTCGCCGCGGACGTACTCGCGATCGAGATTCAGCGCAGTCAGCAGTCGGTACAACTCGGGATTGACGCTGCCCGCAAATCCCGAGCGACCCGACCGCTCGGGTACTACAGATACATCGATTGTCGTGTCAGTCATGACCAGCATGCTCCGTTTTCATCGGATCCATCCCTGGCCGTCGAGCATCGAATGGTTGTCCCGAACAACCAGGGCTCGCCCCAAGCCAGGACGCAAACGCGATGGTAGACCTGGCCAGGGACACCGACGGAGACCGTGAAAACAACGAAAAGCCCCGTCCGAGCAGCGCTGACGCTGCATCGGACGGGGCCGAAGTATCGACCGGCCGGGGTCTACTGGTCGTCGATCGCCGACAGCTTCCAGGTGCCGTCGATCTTCTCCATGTTGACTGTCAGAGGGCCTTCCGCACTGCCGGAGGCAACGCCGTTTTGAGTCGCGCTGATGTTGACGTTCGCGATCAGTTCGGCCTTGTCGTCCTCGAGTCGCGAGACGCCGATATCGGTGACCATTGCCTCGGTGCCGGTATCGGTTTGCACCACAGCAGATTTGGTGGTGTCGGCGGTGGAGTTGAACTCGTCGAGCATCGACTGATTGAGCACCGCCCGCGCCGCATCGAAATCTGCATCGATCGTCTCGGCCTTGTACGTGTACAGGGTCTGCAGAGCGTCGGTAGCTGCCGACGTCACCTCTTGCGTCGCCGAAGAATCCACCCACGCCTTGTTGTCGATCGTCGCGAACGGCTTGAATGCAGCGACGGCTGCGAAAGCACCGAGAACCACGGCGATGACCGCGACCGCGATCACGTGCTTGAACCCGATACCCGACGCCGATTTCGGCGATTCGGTCGTCTCGGTCGAGGTCGAGGTGGGCGCGACCGGTTTCTTCAGCCCGGCCCTGGACGGGCGCGACTTGTCCTGCTGCGTGTCTACGGGCTGCGTCTCGGCTGGCTGTGTCGTGGCCGGGGCTGTCGTGGCCGTATCCGTCTCGACCGGATCTGTCTTGTCCAGTCTGGGCTCTTCCGACGCGGGTGTGGTGCCGACGGCTGTCTCGGCAGCCGTGGTGTCGGGTGCCGCTGTCTCGGGTCCCGTTGTGTCGGGTGCCGTTGTCTCAGGTGCCGGTGCGTCGGTCTCGGCCGACGTCGGCTTGGCGGTGCCGGCTACCTTTCGACGTACCTTGCTGGTGGTCGTGGGGGGAACGATCTTGCGACGCTGGGGAGGCACTGCAGAACTCCTTCGAGGCTTACTTCTGTACAGATGGACGACGGCGCTGCCGGCAAACTCAGTTGCCGCCGGTGTTCGGCTGGGGGGCCGGCGTCGCTTCCGTACTGGGGTCGACCGCGTTGGGGTCGGTGGGACCACCCGGTTCCGTCGGAATGACGGGATTGGTGTTCGGGTTGTCGAGAGAGATCCGCGAACCGATGGGATCGACCTTGTTGGTCTTCCACACCCCGTCTACGTCTTCCATGGCCATCCGCATGGTCAGCTTGCTGCGCTCCACCCGGTCGGGCCAGGTGGTGGTCGTGGCGATGACGACGAGCGCCGTTGCGGTGTTCTCGTCGGTGCTCAGCTCGGTGAGGGTGCCGTGCAGCACCTCGGCCTCGCTCTTGGCACCGGACTGACGAACCTGATCGGTGATTCCCGAACGGGTCTGCTCCAGATCGTTGAGCATCAGATCACCGGTGATCGAGGACTTCATGTTGTCGAACGACTGGTCGATGTTGGCTGCATCCACAGTGTTCAGGTTGACCGCAGCCTGCTGAGCGCCGGTGAGCGCCGCATCGCGGGTGTCGGCGGTGGGCTTCTCACTCAACAGCGCCGTGCCCCAGCCGTATCCGAAGAACACGGCCGCTGCGAGCGCCGCCACGGCAATCACCGTGACGACGGCCAACAGAATCTTTGCTGTCTTGCTTGACCCTGGAGTCGCGGGCGACTCCAGGGTTTCGGTGCTCGAGTTCACACTGTCACCCTACTACTCGGTAATATCCGGCCGAACCGCTCTCGGCCCGATAGTAGTGCTGAGCAGCAGTTCCTTCGGCCCCGCTACTTCGGCGTGACGCCGAGGAGCGGTGCCAACTGGGTGGCGATGGGGTTGAGGTTGAGCTTCTCGGGATCGACCTTGGGCTTGAGGTCCCACGGCTGCGGCACGTCCGGATCGGCGAACACGATTCGGTTCGCGCTACGGACACCGGTGACGCTGCCCTGCGGCGTCGCGCAGTTCGCGTCGAGGTTCAGTGGGTAGTTCTCCCGAGTCTCGTCGAAGTTCGGATTCTTCCGCTTCTCCTCGTCCAGGATGGCCTGGCTGCCCTCGTAGCCGACGGTGCACGGCGGCGGGTTGTTGGTTTCGAGCAACAGACCCTGATGGATAGTGCCGTCGTTCGGGACGATGGTCGAGATACCGGCACCGAGTGCAGGCAGGAACGTCAGGAACGGACGGAGCGCGACCGTCCGCGGCTCGGCCTGAGCCGCGACCAGGGCCAGATTGTTGATATCGGTCGTCAACGCCGGGCCTGCATCGGTGATGAGACCACCGACCTGGTCTCCGGCAGCAGTTCCGGTATCGATGAGACGACGGATATCGGGATCGCTCGACTTCAGCTGAGCCGTCACCTGATCCAGGCTCGTGCTGAATTCGCGAATCAGATCCGACTGCTCTGATTGAGTGTCGAGCACCGGCACCGCGTCACGAACCAGCGACAGAGTCTGCGGCAGAGCCTCGTTGGCCGACTCGGAGATGTTCCCGAGCGAATCGACCAGAGACTGCAGGTCGTTGCCCTTGCCGTCGAACGCGACACCGAGCTCGTTGACCACATTGGTCAACGTGTCCAGCGGCACCGACCTGACCAAGGTGTTCGTGTTCGCGAGCACGTCCTCCACCGGAACCGGCGTGGCGGTGTCGGCCTGTGCGATTTCCGAACCATCCACCAGGAACGGACCCTGATCGGACTGCGGCTGCAGGTCGACGAACTGCTCGCCGATCGCGGAACGGTTCGCAACGACGGCCTTGGTGTCGGCCGGGATGTCGGGTCCACCGTTGTCGAGTTTGAGCGCCACCCGGACACCGTCCGACGTCAACTGCAGATCGCCGACGGTTCCGACCGGCACACCGCGGTACGTCACCTCGGCATTGGAGAAGATGCCGCCGGAGTCGGCCAGGTTGAGTGCGACCTCGTACTGCCCGAACCCGAGCATGTTGTCCAGGCGGACGTACTTGCCACCGACGTAGATCAGCCCGAGCAGGGCGACCACGACGAACGCGACCAACTGAAAGCGAACGAGCTTCGATCTCACTGTCCAACTCCGAATCGTTCGAGCAGATCGGTCACGGGAGCCAACGGGTCGAACGGTGCAGGCTCGGCAGCACCGGCGGCCTCACCCGTAGGCGCACCCGGTCCGGGAACCGGCGACGGAATGATGGGCGGCAACGGCAGCAGCGAGATCGTCGGCCAGCCTGGACGCGGGCCGTTTCCGTTGTAGTACGGATTCGACGGATCCACGACCGGCAGCGTGTTGCCGTACTTCGGCTGGATGTAGACCGGATCGCCCTCTCCCACACCGAAGTTCCGCAGCGCCGTACCGATCGAGAGATCCAGCGAGAGGAACAGGTTGGCCGAGTTGCCCTCGATGATCTTCTCGGTGCCGTCCGCGAACGGCAGTGTCGGGATCACCGCGAGCGAGGTGACGACGTCGTCCGCGGAATCGGCCAGGGCCTGCAGCGTCGGACGCAGTGCACGCAGATCTGCGATCAGGTCGTCCTTGGAGCGATCGATGACATCGGTGCCGACGGCCCCGAGTCGATCGAGTGCCCCGAGCATCTCGGTGAGCTGCGGGCGCTGCTTCTCGAGAACTTCCGTCGCGATCGGCAGGTCTTTGAGAACTGCGTCGATCTTGTCGGTCTGCGAGTTGACGCGACCACTGAGAGTGTCGAGACCGTCGATGGCGCGGGTGATGTCGTCGCGCTGCTGATTGAGACCGTCGATCAACGTATTGGCCTGCTGCAGAAGCTCTTTGGTCTTGCCTTCGCGACCGTCGAACGCCGTGCTCAGCTCTTTGACGATCGGCGAGAGCTGCCCGACGCCGCCGCCGTTGAGCAGCAGCGACAGGGCACCGAGTACCTGCTCGATGTCGGTTGCGTGGCGGGTGCGATCGAGCGGGATCGTGGCACCGTCCTGCAGACGTGCAGCCTCTTCGTCACCGGGAGGTGCGGAGAGCTGCACGAACTTCTCACCGAGCAGGTTGGTCTGCTGCACCGACGCGATCGCGTTGGCCGGCAGATCCACGTCGGAGTTCAGGATGACGTTGACATCGGCGGTCCACCCGTTGTTCGGCACCGAGATGGAGTCGACGCGACCGACGGGGACACCGTCGACCTTGACGGTCGACTGCGGCACCAGGTCCAGCACATCGTCGAACTGCACCGTCAGATTGAACGGGTTGTCGCCGACGTCGGCACCACCGGGTAGCGGAATGGCATAGATGCCGGCCGACGAGCACGCGCCGGCAGACAGCGCAACCACGCACAACCCGGCTCCGAGGGTCAACGAACGTTTCACGCGAGCTCGATTCCGATTCACAGAGGTCATCACTGTCCTCCCCCGATGAGCGACTGCTCGAGACCTGGCATGGTGGTGGACCCCAGTCTCGGCGAGACGTTGCCCGGCACGGTGCCCGGCACGGACACGTTCTGCTCGATGTCGTTGGTGAGAACCCCGAACGGCAACACAAGCCGATTCTGGTCGGCAAGAGGAGCCTGGATCATGGTGGTGATGTTGGCGCACTGATCGATGATCGGCTGAATCTGCGCACCGAGCGCCTCGAAACGCGGGTCACCGGGTACCAGCTTGCCGAGGTCGAGCAATCGGCAGACGGTTCCGAGCGGATCCTGGGTCTCGTTCTGCAGATTGGCACGCGAGGCCAGCGTGCCGGATTCTGCGTCGTAGGCGTTGACCAGGTTGCTGATGGCCAACGGCAGCAGCGTCAGAGTTTGCACGAGCTGCTCACGGTTGTCGGCAAGGGTCTGAGTGGGGACCACCAGACCGTTCGCTGCGGTGGTCAGCTCGGTCCGGTTGTCCGCCACGAACGTCGCCACGTCACCGAGGGACACCGAGAGCTGCTGCAGGGCGGCTCCCAGGTCCTCGCGCTGGCCCGACAGGAAGCCCGTCAGATCGGCGAGCTGACTGTTGAAGTTACGAACCTGCTGATCGTTGACGGCCAGCGCACTGACGAAGGTCTGCAGATTCTTGATCGTGTCGAAGACATCGGAGCGCGAGTCGCTCAACGTACGGCCGGCGGCCGAGAGCTGAGTGATGCTGTTGCCCAACGCTTCCCCGTTGCCGTCGAGGTTCGCCGCGCCGGTGTTCACGAGGTCGGTGAGAGCGCCGTCCTTGTTCGCGCCGTCCGGACCGAGAGCAGTGGACAGATCGTTGATCGACTTGTACAGCTCGTCGACCTCGACGGGAGTGGCAGTGCGATCACGGCCGATCGTCGTGCCGCTGGCCATGGTGTCGCCGCCGGTGTAGACGGGCGAGAGCTGGACGTAACGGTCGGCGACGAGCGACGGGGTGACCTGAACGGCCTTCGCGTCGGCCGGAATGTCGATGCCGCGATCGACTCGCATGACGACCTCGACGTCCTCACCCAACGGCGTGACCGATTCGACGGTACCCACCTTGACGCCGAGAACTCTGACCTCGGATCCCGAGTAGATGCCGATCGACTTGTCGAAGTAGGCGGTGATCTTGGTCGAACCGGCCCTGGTGAACAGCCACCAGCCGGCGACGGCCAGAACCAGCGCCACGATCACGACGACCGCGATCAGTGCGAGCTTGTTCTTGTTCCTCGGTGCTGCCTGAGTCTCTGTCATCAGTTCCCCGCCAACGTATCGAGCGCGGGCTGGCGGTAACCAGGTATCAACGGAACTCCGGGTGGGGTGAGGTTGGCCAGAACGATGTCGAGCCATCGTCCGTTACCGGTCACGTTGGTGTAGAGCCGGATGAACGGCTCGTACAGCTTCAGCGCCCGGTCGAGATTGTCGTTGTTGCGTTGCAGGATGTCGATGACGCCGTTGAGCTGTTGCAACATCGGGTTGATGGTTGCCTCGTTGTCACGGACCAGACCGGTCAACTCCTGCGACACACGTTGTGTGCCGGTGAGCAGCTGGGAGATGGCCTGCTGCCGATTGTTGAGCTCCTCGAGCAGTGGACCCGCATCGGTGATCAGTTTGTTGAACTGCTCGTTGCGGTCGGCCAGCACCTTGGAGGTCTCGCCGGTGGCTGCGAACAACTTCTTGAGTTCCTCGTCGCGGCTGGCCACTGTCTGCGACAACCGAGTCACGCCGTCGAGCGAGGCTCTGATGTTGGCCGGGGTCTCGGAGAACGCGTCGGACAACGTCCGCATGCTGGTGGCGAGCTGGTCGGTGTCGATGTCGTTGATCGTCGACGCCGCCGCCGAGAACGCGTCGATGACGTCGTACGGAGAGGTGGTGCGCGCCAACGGAATCGGATCTTTCGGGCTCAGGGTGTCCGAGCCACTCGGATCCAGTGCCAGGTACTTCTGCCCCAGCAGAGTCTTGATGGCGATGGCCGCTCGCGACTCGTTGCCGACCCAGGCGTCCTGCACCGTGAAGTCCACGAGCACCCGGTCGCCGTCGAGCCGCACGTCGGTGACCTTGCCGACCTTGACCCCCGCGATACGGACTTCGTTGGACGGCTTCAGACCTGCGGCTTCACTGAACTCCGCGGTGTACACCGAACCTGCACCGATGATCGGGAGACGGTCGAGGAAGAAGACCGACATCGTGGCGAGCAGGATGATCGCGATTCCCAGTGCCCCGATGGTGGCCGGACTACGTCGAGATGTCATTGCTTGATCCCCCCAGCTTTGCAGCGCTCTGCCGAGTTCGTGTACAGGGGCTGATTGACGGTCGGAAGCCCGGTCGGCAAATTCAGGTTCGGCGAATACCCCGGTCCGGCGACGATGTCGATACCGCAGAGGTAGAACGTGAACCAGGATCCCTGCTGAGCCGTACGAATCAGCTTGTCGAGCTTGACCGGCAGATTTCCGAGGACCGCGTCCACGTCGGCGCTGCGTCGATTGATGGTCTCCGACAACGTGTTCAGCGCTGTGACCGAACCCTGGATCGACGGCCGTGTCGGCTCGAGCAGGTCCGCGGTGGCGTTGGTCAGTCCGGCCAGCGAGGTCACGGCCGAGCCGACGACGTCGCGGTCGGCCGACAGGCCCGACACGAGCTGCTGAGTGTTGACGATGAGGCTGTCGAGCTGCCCGTCGTTCTGGTTGACCGTGGCGAGCACGTTGTTGAGGTTGGTGATGACCTGACCGATGACCTGATCCTTGTCGGCCACGGTGTTGGTCAGACTCGCAGTGTTCTTGACCAGTTCGTTGATGGTGCCCGATTCCCCCTGGAACACCTGGATGATCTGGTACGAGAGCTTGTTGACGTCATCTGCGCTGAGCGTGGTGAACAGCGGGCGGAATCCGTCGAACAGAGTCGTCAGGTTCACCGCGGGCTTGGTGCGCTCGAGAGGAATGGTCGCTCCCCCGGTGATCTTCTTGCCCTGATCGCCCGAACCCTGCTCGATGGCGATGTAGCGCTGACCGACCAGGTTGCGGAAGCGAATGGTGGCAGTCGAACTCGCCGGCAGCCAGTCGCGACTGCTCAGCGTGAAGTCGACCTTCGCCTCTCGTTCGTTGGCGATCTCGATCTTGTCGACCTGCCCGACGCGAACGCCGGCGATTCGGATCTCGTCACCCTCGTTGAGCGAGGTGACATCGGTGAACAAGGCCGAGAACTTGGTGCCGCCACCACCGCTCGAGTTCGCGATGGTGAAGGCCAGGGTGGCCGTGGCGATGATCGTGATCACGGCGAACACGACCAACTTGATGATCGGCGCGAGAAGGCCTCTCATGGCACGGTCACCTCCACTCCTCTCAATGCCGGTGCGCCGAGTGCGGCGGCCCACGACGGAACAGTCTCTGGTGCAACACCACTCGCTTGTCCGTAAATGACGGCAAGAGTGTCACGCTCGAAGTCCGAGCCCTCGTAGCTCGCGGGCTGCGCAGACGCGGAGACAGCGGGAACGATGGAACTCTGAGCCGACTTCGGTGGGCCCTGCCCGGGGATCTCCTGCGGGCCGGGATTACGGGTCGGTACCTGGTAGGACCCGTCGTTGACCGAACCTCCCGGGTACTGCGGGAAGAACTCTCCCGGTGCTGCCGGCTCGAAGCAGGTGGCTCCGCGGTCGTCGAACAGCCGTGGCTCGTCCTGGTTCGGCAAGTAACGGCCCTTCGGGTTGACGAACGATGCGGACACGTTGATTCCGGGGTACTCGTCGCCCTCACCGAGGACGATCTTGCCGCGCCTGGCACCTTCGGCGAACTGACTGAAGGTGCAGCCGAACGTCGGCGAGAACTCGGCCAGCAAATCGAGGGCCTCTCGCGAGTTCGAGGCGAGACCGATCAGATTCTCGGAGTTGACCTGCAAGAAATCGGCGGTCGTGTTCGATGCCGACGTCAGCGAGCCGTAGAGCGTCTCGAGGCTCGACTGCCGCTCGACGACCGTATTACCCGTCGTACGCAGGTTGTCCAGCGCCGAGATCAGCTCCGGTGCCGCGTCTGCGTAGGTCTGGGAGAAGTCGGCGAGACCCACCAGCGTCTGCTGGATGTTCGGCAGTTCGGTGTTGAGACCGGAAACGACATCGGTGAGGTCGTCGATGGTCTGTCCGAGCTGCTCGCCGCGTCCGCTCAGGCCCTGCGCCAGTGACCCGAGGGTATTGGCGAGGTCCTGCGGCGGGATGGCTTGCAGCAACGGCAGCAACCCGTCGAGCAGCTGCCCGACCTCGATCGCGTTGCCGCTGGTGTCCTGTCGAAGAACGGTGCCGTCGGAGATCGGCGACGCCGAATCGTTCTCGGGCACGATCAGCGAGACGTAGCGCTCGCCGAACAGGGTCTTCGGCAGCAGCCGTGCAGTGGCATTCGACGGGATCAGCGGAGCCTTGTCCGGATCGATGGCGAGCTGCGAGGTGACGACGCCGTCGACGGTCGACGCCGAGCGCACCTCGCCGACGATCATGCCGCGCACCTTCACATCTGCGTTCATCGGCAGAGCGTTGCCGACCGAGTCGGTTTCGAGGCTGACGTTGACGACCGATTTGAACGTCTTGTTGTAGGAGGTGATGCTCCATCCGAGAAACAGGATGAGTACCAAGAAGAACGCAAGTCCGAGCAGTACTCGCTTCAGTCGCGACGGCGAGTCGATCATCCGGCAACCCTCACTGTGGTGGTCGTGCCCCAGATGGCGAGGCTCAGGAAGAAGTCCAGTACCGCGATCGTGACGATCGCCGTACGTACTGCGCGACCCACCGCGACGCCGACGCCTGCCGGTCCGCCGGAGGCGTGGTAGCCGTAGTAGCAGTGGATCATGATCAGCACGAACGCGAAGATGAGCACCTTGAGGAAGGAATACAGCACATCTTCTGGAGGTAGGAACAAGTTGAAGTAGTGGTCGTACGAGCCGGACGACTGCCCGTTGAAGATCGTGCTGATTCCGCGGGAAGCGACGTACGAGGCAAGCAGACCGACGATGTAGAGCGGGATCACCGCGACGAATCCGGCGATCATGCGGGTGGTGACGAGGAACGGCACGCTGGGCACTGCCATGACTTCGAGTGCGTCGATCTCCTCCGAGATACGCATCGCGCCGAGCTGGGCGGTGAAACCACAACCGACGGTGGCGGACAGTGCAAGCCCGGCCACGATCGGTGCAATCTCACGGGTATTGACGTAGGCGGACAGGAAGCCGGTCAACACCGAGCTGCCGAGCTGTTCCAGGGCGGCGTAACCCTGCAGACCGACGACGATGCCGGTGAAGCCGGACATCATCACGATGACACCGATGGTGCCGCCGATGACGGCGAGCGCGCCGCTGCCGAAGGTGACCTCCGCCAGCAGGCGGAGAACCTCCTTCTTGTAATGGACTGCGGTCTTGGGTATCCACCCGATGGCCCGCAGATAGAACGACATCTGCTCGCCTGCGCGATCGAGCACGTTGAGCGGGGCATTGCCGACGCGCTTGACGCGCATCAGCGTGCGGTCACCGCGACCTCTGGCGATCGTCATCGCGGTTACGCTCCCTTCGCTGGTACGACCTGGAGGTAGACCAGGGTGAGAATGAGGTTGGCGAAGAACAGCAGCAGGAACGTGATGACAACCGTCTGGTTCACAGCTTCACCGACACCCTTGGGGCCGGGGTTGGGATTCAGGCCCTTGTACGACGCGATGATGCCGGCGATGAGACCGAAGATCGCCGCTTTCGCTTCTGCGACATACAGATCGGGTAGCTGAGCCAACGCGGAGAACGACGCCAGGTAGGCACCGGGGGTACCACCCTGCAGGATCACGTTGAAGAAGTAGCCACCGACGATGCCGACGACCGAGACGAGTCCGTTGAGCAGCAGCGCCACGAGGATCATGGCCAGCACTCGCGGAACGACGAGGCGGTGAACCGGATCGATTCCCAGTACCCGCATCGCGTCGATCTCCTCGCGAATGGTGCGAGAACCGAGGTCGGCGGTGACGGCAGAACCGGCCGCACCGGCCACCAGGAGGGCGGTCACGATCGGACTGCCCTGCTGGATGACGGCGAGCACGCTGGCTGCACCGGTGAACGATTCGGCACCGAGCTGCTTGATCAGCGAACCGGTCTGCAGCGATACGACCGCGCCGAACGGAATGGCGACCAGTGCCGTCGGCAGAATCGTCACGCTGGCGATGAACCAGGCCTGCTCGATGAACTCGCGGAACTGGAACGGCCTACGAAAGGTGTTTCGGACCACCTCGACGAACAGTTCGACGATATTGCCCGCTTGTGTCAGAGCGGCGTTCGCGGGCGCGAACGCGGACTTCTTCGATCCCCCCATGTCTGCTATTGACCCCGACCTTGTGTTGGAGCTTGGTAGCCCTGCTGATCATGTCCTTGGTCGTAGCCTTGTTGGCTGTACCCCTGTTGGTCGTAGCCCTGCTGGCCGTACCCCTGTTGGTCGTAGCCCTGCTGGTCGTAGCCCTGCTGGTCGTAACCCTGCTGGTCTGCGTACGCCGGGTAACGCTGCCCCGAGTCGGTGCTGTCGAGGCTCTCCTGGATCGCGACCTGAGCGCTGTGCGGCAGGGTGTGCATGATCTGGCGCACCCGCTCCTGCCTGCGTCCGACGGCCTGGCGCACCGGCGTACCCGGGGTGGCCTTCATCTGCGGCACGATGCCTTCGACGTCGTCGACGCCACCGGCGTGGTGACCGGCGTCGACCATGGCCTGCTCCTGCGCCATCTGCGCCTCGTCCTTCTCTTCCGACATTCCGATCGGCCCGATCATCGTGCCGTTCAGGAATTGCTTGACCACCGGCTCGTCACTGGTGAGCAGCACCTCACGGGGGCCGAACATGACCAGCTGACGACGGAACAGCATGCCGATGTTGTCGGGGACCGTTCGAGCCAGATTGATGTTGTGCGAGACGATGAGGATCGTGGCATCGATGTTGGCGTTGATGTCGATCAATGTCTGCGAAATGTACGTCGTACGAACAGGATCGAGGCCGGAGTCCGGCTCGTCGACGAGAATGATCTCCGGGTCCAGCACCAGCGCGCGGGCGAGGCCGGCACGCTTGCGCATACCACCGGAGATCTCACCGGGCAGCTTGTCCTCGGCACCGAGCAGACCCGTCAGTTCGAGCTTCTCCATGACGATCTTGCGAATGTCGGACTCGGACTTCTTGGTGTGCTCGCGAAGCGGGAAGGCGACGTTGTCGTAGAGGTTCATCGAGCCGAACAGGGCACCGTCCTGGAAGAGCACTCCGAACAGCTTGCGGATCTCGTAGAGCTCACGCGAGGAGCACTGCAGGATGTCGGTTCCGTCGATGAAAATCTTGCCCTGCTCGGGGCGAAGGAGACCGATCAGCGACTTGAGGAAGACCGACTTACCGGTACCGGAAGGACCGAGCAATGCACTGACTTCACCCTTCGGCAGAGTCAACGTCACGTCCTGCCAAATCTTCTGTACACCGAAAGACTTGGTCAATCCTTCGACCGAAACCTCGACTCCCACGCTGACCTCCACAATTCATACACATCGACCCGGATGTGGGTTGCGTCACTGTATCCCATGCACGTGTCCGCTCCGACACAGGAGCTTACCGCCCAGTAAGAACTTCCCCGAGTCAGGCTGTAGAGCTTGCATCAGTGTGGCTCATCTCACGCGAGCCGGTCGGGAAGTCGCCCGAACTGTGACAAGTCCCTGCCGTCGGATTCTGTGACAAGACACAACCGCACCCGGCCGAGACCATTCGGAAAGCTTCGGACTTCGGCGTTCACGAGTAAACAGTGACGCGTTGCCGATGTCCCGGGATCGAGAAGACTCCGTGATCGGTCACAACGCAGCGCGATGCGATCCGCATCGAACACAGGAGAAGGCTCCATCGAACGCAGGAGCAGCCCTCCCCCGAACACAGAAAAGGGCCGCCCTCACCGAAGTGAGGACGGCCCCTTCTGTGCGCTCGATGTTGAGAGCGCGAAGTACGACTGCAGTGAAGCGGTCTTACTTGACGGAGATCTTTGCGCCGGCAGCTTCCAGCTTCTCCTTGGCAGCCTCGGCTGCATCCTTGGCGACCTTCTCCAGGATTGCCTTCGGAGCGCTCTCGACGAGGTCCTTGGCTTCCTTCAGGCCGAGGCCGGAGACGACCTCACGGACGACCTTGATGACCTGGATCTTCTTGTCGCCGGCCGACTCGAGAACGACATCGAACTCGTCCTGCTCTTCGGCTGCCTCAGCCGGAGCGCCTGCTCCGCCTGCTGCTGCAACTGCGACGGGAGCAGCTGCGGTGACCTCGAAGGTCTCCTCGAATGCCTTCACGAACTCGCTGAGCTCGAGGAGGGTGAGCTCCTTGAACTGGTCGAGCAATTCTTCGGTGCTGAGCTTCGCCATGGTGGCGGTCCTTCCTGTAAGTACCTGGCCGCTGATCCGCGACATGGTGTTGGTGTGGAGCTGTTCGCTAATGCCAGCGGATCAGCTTTCGGCGGGAGCTTCCGCCGGTGCTTCTGCTTCTGCAGGGGCCTCGGCTGCGGCAGGTTCGCCGGCAGCCTTCTTCTCCTGCAACGCGAACGCCAAGCGGGCGAACTGCGATGCGGGAGCGTTGAACAGGCCTGCAGCCTTCGACAAGTTGCCCTTCATGGCGCCGGCGAGCTTGGCCAACAGGATCTCGCGAGACTCGAGGTCTGCGATCTTGTTGATCTCGTCCACGGACAGCGTTGCGCCGTCCATGTAGCCGCCCTTGATGATCAAGGCCTTGTTGTCCTTCGCGAAGGCCTTGATGGCCTTCGCAGCGTCGACCGGCTCGCCCTTGATGAATGCAATGGCGGTCGGTCCGACGAACAAGTCGTCGAGGCCGGTGATGCCGGCATCGGCAGCTGCGCGCTTGACCAGGGTGTTCTTGGCGACGGAGTACGTGGCACCTTCGCCGAGCGCACGCCGGAGCTGAGTCAGACCGGAAACCGACAGGCCACGGTATTCCGTGACGACGGCAGCCGTCGAACCCTTGAACTGGTCGGTGATCTCCGAAACTGCGGAGACCTTTTCGGGCTTTGCCATACTTCGCCTCCTCTCGTGGGAAGTTGTGTCGATCGCGAGAGGGCCGGAAAACGACGAACGCCCCGGTGCAGGAAGCACACGGGGCGTGAACAAGTGGCAGCCGAAGCTGCACGACAGGTTCCCTACCGCGTTCTCCTGCGTGGGCCGTCCGAAGCGATCTCGGACCTTCAACCGCACACCTGTCAGGAAATTTCCCTCGAGAAGGCGGTGACCAACGGTCTTGGGTAGAACTTGATTGGGCGGAACGAAAGAAATGCACGCACTGCGAGCACATTCCTTCTGGACCGTCGACCAGGCTACAACACCTCGGGGGTCAACTCCAAAACGATCGGCTACTGCCGCACCCCGTAGACGACCAGGTTGCGTTCGTAACTGCCCACGGTCGCATCGAAATCGCCCGAACAGGTGATCAACCGGATCTCGTCGCCGGGCACCGCGCCGAACACCGACGCCGTCGGGAAGTCCGCCTTGCCGTGGTCGCCGATGCGCTCGATCCGATAGTCCGCTCGGCCACCTGCTTCGTCGCCGACCGTGACGATATCGCCCGGGTTCAGATCCGACAGCCGATCGAACACCGCAGGCCCGGTAGTCGAGTCGACATGCCCGGCGAACACCGTCGGACTGCCGATCCCACCGGGTCGGCTACCGCCGGTGAACCACCCGACGTCGTCGTAGTCGGTGGGTACCTCCATCTCGCCGCTGTCGGCAATACCCAGGCCGACGAGCCCCTCGTCGAGCGCGATGGCAGGAATGCTCAGGCGCATCGGGATCGGCCGATCCCCCACTACGCCGGACAGTTCGGGCGAGGGCACGGGCACGGGCGACGAAGAGGACACCGTCGGGGCCGGCTCAGGTTGTGACGACGGTGGCGACGGTGGCGACGCACCACATCCCGTCACCACCGCCGTCAGAACCGCAGCCGTCAGAACCGCGGCCGCGAGTGCAGCCCGCGTGGGGAGCTTCAGCTCTGCACCCCGCGGGTGCGCCGTGCCACCAACGTCACGCCCGCGACAGCCATCGCGCCGAGGGCTACCGCGCCGACGACGGGAGCTGCGGAACCGGTCGCCGAATCGGATGCCGCGGCGAGCGCCGCGCCGCCACCTCCGGTTGCTACCGATCCGACCGGAATCCGGGTCAGCTGTCCTCGGACCGCTCCGGCCGAGAAGTCGACGGTGTGGGTGTCGGCCGCGAAGCCTGCTGGGTCGGCTTCGATCCGGTCCAACGTGAATCCGGTACCGCTGTCTGCATCGGCACCGGCCGGGGTCAGACCGGTGGTGAACGGACCCTGTATGCAGCCGTTGCTGTTGCGCGGGCCGTCCCCGACGGGGGTCGGGTTCGGGAACGCGAGGCGCGGCGGTCCCGCTGCACCTGCTGCGGCCTGGTGGATATGAGTAGCCGTCTTGGCCGGGCTCATGTAGTCACCTGTCACACCGTTCAGCGAGATGTCGTAGCAGATGATGTCGAGGTCGGAATTGATCCGCAGCGTGAAGGTGCCCATCGCGCCCGGCTGACCCGGAGTGGCCACGCCGTCACCGTTCAGAACCTGATCGGGCGTGGCCATCGCGGTGAATGCGCTGGTGAAACTGTCCGGTTCGGCGACCGGGGTGTCGGCAGCGGCCGGGCCCGCCGAGAACAGCAGCAGCGCCGCCGCGGTGGCCGTACCGCCGACGAGTGCCGTGGCGGATCTACGAACGGACGCCGCCCGGCGTGTAGTGGAACGTGTGATCATCTCGTGTGCCTTCCATGAAAGTATCGGGCAGGCGAGCCCGTACACGGTGTACGACGGTCGGCGCGTAGATGTTCAAATATCGGTAAAGAAATATTCCAGTCTTGGATATGAACGCCTGCGGGGCCGCAGACGTAATCACTGTCATGAGCATCGGGAGCGTGATCGAGCTGAACTTCGATGTCGCGGCCGCATACGACCAGCACGCGTCGGAGATGCTCGGTTACGCCGTCAATGCCCTCCGCGATCGAGCCCTCGCCGAGGATTGTGTGCAGGAGACGTTCCTGCGGGCCTGGCGGGCCAGAGCGCGCTTCGACCCGAGCCGAGGTTCACTTCGCACGTGGCTCTTCGCGATCGAGCGAAACGTCATCGTCGATCTCGTTCGGTCCCAGGCGAGAGTGCCTGCGACGACATCGGACCGGCCCGACGAGCACGAACGCGGACCGAGCGCCGTCACGCGCGACACCACCGCCGACACCGACGAGCGGCTCCGCATCATCGCGGCACTGGCACAGCTCTCGCCCGACCACCGCGAGGTCGTCGTGGCTGTGCACGTATCCGGAAGCAGCTACGCCGAGCTGTCGGAATCGACCGGAGTGCCGGTACGCACGCTCCGCACCCGCGCCTTCTACGCCCTGAAGGCACTACGCAGAAACCTCGACAGAAAGGAGGACCGATGACAGCCTCACCCGATCGGCGGGCAGAGTTGATCGCTGCAGCAGTCGGCGACGATCTCGACAATGCCGAAGCCGACGAACTTCGCGCACTGGCCGCGTCGGACCCCACGGTCGACATCGAGATCGCTGAACTACGCGCGACGACGGAGCAGCTCGAACGCCGGGGCCCGAACCTGCCGTGGCTCGACTCGACTCCGCCGCCCGGACTCCGCGAGCGAATCCTGACCGCCACCCAGAACGCCGGCAACGCCGAGAACACCGTGGTCCCTGAGCGTTCGGACAGCTCCGGATTGCAGCCGGTCGCCAGGCCGCGGTTCGGTGTCAGAAACGGGTCGGCCGGGTTGGCCGCTGCCGCAGCGCTCGTCGGTGTCGTCGTCGGCAGTGCAGCAGTACTGGGCATCGACGCATACCGCTCCGAGCCCGGTGAACCCCAGGTCGTGGTCACCGGACCACCAGGAACTCTCGGGGCCTACGAGGAAATATCGTTCACCACCAGCGGACCGACTGTCGACGTCGAAGGCGGTCTCGTCGCCCACACGTGGGGAACGGAAACCGTCCTCGAAATGGACGGCATCTCCGACGGCGGTCCGTACGACGTCGTTCTCGTCGACCGATCGGGCGTCGACCGGCCGTCCGGCACGTTCCTCGGCAGCACCGTCACCATCGAGTGCCGGATGAATGCCGCCGTCCTGCGCGGCGACGTCGCCGAGATCGAGATCAGGGGTTCGGACGGAGTCGTACTCGCGTCGGCTCAGGTGCCGTCTGCCTGAACGCTTGTCTCGGAACGCAATCCGGGCCACCAATTTCGCTCGCCGAACAGCTTCATCATTGCCGGCACCATCATCATGCGCACCAGAACCGCGTCGAACAAAACGGCGACAGCGAGCGCGAACCCGAACTGTTGGAGTTCGAGAACATCGGCAGTGAGGAAGCTGGCGAACACGGCGGTCATGATCGCGGCCGCAGCAGTGATCGGCCTGGCGGTGTGCTCGAGGCCGTCGACAATCGCGGTGTCGTTGGCACTGGTGTCGTTCACGCTGGGGTCGTTCACGCTGTGTCGGTTGCGATGCGCGACGAACACCTCGCGCATCCGGCCGATGAGAAACACCTCGTAATCCATCGACAGACCGAAGACCACGGCGAACACGGTGACGGGCAGATACACCTGGATGTACCCCGGACTGTCGAACCCGAGTAGCGACGATCCCCATCCCCACTGGAACACCGCCACCGTCGCACCCAACGCCGCGCCGGTGACGAGCACATTCATGGCGACCGCCTTGATCGGAATCACCACGCTCCGAAAGACGATACCCAGGTACACCAACGAGAATGCCAGCACTGCGAACACGACCCACAGGAATTTGCTCGAAATCTCCTGGGAGGCATCGACGACAAGGGCGGTGGTTCCGCCGACGGATACGGTGGTGCCGTCGCGGTCTGCGGCAACAACTGCCTGCGACCGGATCGACGCGACCAGGTCGGAGGCCTCGGTCGAGTCGATCGGCACCGCGGGCACCACGATCAGCAGCGTGCGGCCGGAGTCCTGTTGCGCCAGGGCGTAATCGACGCGACCGTCGGCTCGGATGTCGTCGGCGAAAGCCGCGACCGTGGCCGCCTGCGCCGGTTCGAGGGGACGGTCACCGCTGCCGGTGAACACGACGGTGATCGGCGAAATCGTTCCAGGAGCGAACTTCTCGGTGAGGACCGTGTTGGCCCGGCCGCTCGGCTCCGCGGCAAGGGCGTCGGCTCCGAGGTCCACCCCGTACTGGATGGTCCCGATCGGCACCAGGCAGGCCAGCAGCACGGCTGCGGTGACGGCCGTGTAGCGCCACGGGCGTTCGATGACGTGCTGCGCCCACCGTGACCACCACGTGGGTATCGCGGCATCGTGCTCACCGACCGCCGGAGGCTGAAACCTCTGCGGTAGCGACAGTGTCGAGATTCGCGGGCCGAGGACCGCGAGAATTGCCGGTAGCAGCGTCCAGGCCACCACGACGACGCACGCCACCGTCAGCGCTACGACGAACGAAATACTCTGCACGGCAGGAACATCGACGATCGCCAGGGCCCCGAGCGAAATGAGCACGACCAGCCCGGAGATGACGATCGTGTGGCCCGCCGTTCCCATCGCGGCCCCGACAGCCGCATTCGTACGCCCCTGGCCCGTGGTGCCCCCCGGCAGCGTGGTGCGGTCCATTTCCTCTCGAAACCGGCTGACGATGAAGAGCGCGTAATCGATGCCCAGACCGAGACCGAACATCGACGCCACCGTCGTCACGAGGACGTCGAAGGTCATGACGTGCGAGAGCAGCGAGAACACCCCGAACGCCGCCAACACTCCGATGCCCGTGGTGACGAGCGGCACGATGCCGGCGACCACGGATCCGAGAGCCAGGATCAACAGCACGAATGCCAGTGGTAGGCCGATACTTTCGGCCCGCACGGCGTCGTCGGACTCGACTTTCGTCAGATCGACGGTCATCGGCGAGTATCCGGTGACCGCCACGTCGATACCACCGGCGGACGCCCCGTCGATGAGCTTCTGCATCCGTTCTGCGGTCGCGATCCGGTCGCGAGGGTCGCCGCCGACACCGACGAAAGCCAGCGCCGACGTTCCGTCCTCGGAGATCTGGGGCACGAATCCGGCCGTCTCGTAGGGATCGACGACCCGCAGCACATCCGGGGATTGGCGCAGCGCAGAGACGGTCTCGCCGACGCGTTCGCGGAAAGCGGGATCTGCGACGCGGACCCGATCCGACGTGAACGTGACGACGAGCTGCTCGGACCCGAACGAGGAGAAGTGCTGTTCGACGAGCGCGTCGGCGCGACTCGATTCGGTACCGGGGACGGAGAAGTTGGCTCCCACCAACGAGTTCTGCAGTGCCGGATAGAGCGCAGCAGAACCCACCGCGAGCAACAGCCAGACGGCCAGCACGAGCCACCTGTGACGGCCGACCGTCCGCCCCCAGCGGTCACCGATGCCGAGCCTGGTCTGCGCACGGTCGAGCACCACCGTCCGATCGATCATGGCCGAGGCAGCTCGAGATCGCGGTTGTAGATGCGGTACGTCCGGTGCGGAGTCTGCTCCATGCGGGTCAGCACCGATCCCTTCATCCAGGGGCTGTCGTCGAGCACCGGCGCTGCCTCCACCCGGGTGTAGCCGAGATCGCGCATCCGCACCGACAACTCCATGATCAGCAACGACGACACCGCGCGATCGGGGCAGTCGGGATCGACGAACAGCATGTCCACCCGCACCCCGTCGATGACGTCCGTCCGGCTCGGCTTCTTGACGTGCCACAGCGTCACCAGGTCTCGTACCCACCGCGACTTCAGGTGCGCGGCCTTGGCCGCGGCCTGATTGACGTCCGGGATGCCCATCAGAAATCCGACGGGCTTGCCGTCCAACTCGGCCAGCAGGGTGAGCCGTCGATCGAGGACCGGCAGCATCATCCTCAGCAACTCGAACAGTTCCACGAACGACAGCGGTGAGAAACCCCAGAAGTTCACGAACGTCTTGTTGTAGAGATCGCGCACGATGCGCGCGTCGCGGCGAACCGTTCGGTACCTCATCGAGCGGAACGTCACTTCCGAACGCGCCTTGATCTTCTCGAAGATCTGCATGTGCCGCGCATATTCGGGGCGGTTGTAGATCACGCACGGGTCGTCGAACAGGTAGCTGTAGAAGTCCTTGATTCCCACGAGCCCCCACTTCTCGAAATGGGCTGCGTAGTAGAGAGGGTTGTGCGGCATGCCCACCAACGGAAGGGCGGGCTCGTCGTCGACGACGATGCCCGCGCTGTAGAACATCGACGGACCGAAAGGCCCGGACATCGCTCCGAGCCCACGCGCGGCAAGCCACGCCGCCGCGGCGTCGAGCAGGCCGGTGGCGACCTCGTGATCGTCGACGGCCTCGTAGAACCCGAAGAAGCCGATGGATTCACCGGTGTACTGGGTGAAGCTCGTGTCGTGGATGGCCACGACTCGGCCGACGACGACCCCGTTCTCGCGTGCGAGGAAGGCCGCGATATCGCGGGTCGACGCGATGGCGACCGGCGGCGAAATCAGGATCCGATCGAGATCCATGGGTTCGTCGGGCAATCGGTACGGATCACCCTGGTAGACGAGATCGGTGACAGCCTTGAATTCGTTCCAGTCCTGGGTGGACTCGACCCGGTCGACAGTGATCATCGTTCCTTCTCACATGAAGTGTTGTCTGCCACCGGGATCGGTGAGCGGGCGACGACGCTCTCCCCCGCGAACACGTACTGGCCCGGTCGGACGGTGATGGTCTCGGCGAGAGCGTCGGGGACGAACACGTCGCATTGAGACCCGAAGCGGATCATCCCGTACTGCTCGCCGCGTTCGACGGTGTCGCCGACGGCGACGTGCGCGACGATCCGGTCGACCCACAGATCGGCTATCTGCGTCACCGTCACCACCGACCCTGACGAATGTTCGATGGAGATGGTGAGCCGCTCGTTGCTCAGTATGTAGTCGCACCCCTCGTCGTACGGGGTGCGCCGCGTCAACAGGTTCGCTCCCACTCGCGCCATCGACTTGTTGAACGGTGCCGCGGAGCGATGACGCCGCATACCGATGGTGCCCGAGACCGGAATCCTGTTGCGGTGCACCGAGTATTCGGACATGTAGATCCCGATGAGGTATCCGCTCTCGGTCGCTGCCACACCCGCGATCTCGTCGAGCGGAATGGTTCTGCCCTTCTTGACGGCGAATGCCGTCGAACCCGCGTCGACTCGTTTGACGTACGTGACGAACCCGTCGGCGGGTGCCACCACCGACAGCGGATCGGCCGGCGGAACGCGATGCGGGTCTCGGAAGAAGAACCGGGTGCGCCAGTACAGGAACAGCCCGAACGGCGCCGCCACGGCGACACCCACACCGACGAGTGCTCGTCCGAGCGACATCAGAGATGTCGCTGTTCGTCGATGCTCTCCGACCAGGTCACGAACGCGTCGGCTGCCCGGTGACGTAGCGCACCGGGCAGCAGCCCGATAGCTGCACACACGACGTAGAAGCCAACGGAGAGAACGGCATTGGTGACCTCGTGGCCGACGGAGAGTTCCCGCAACCGCACCGAGGTCGGCTCGAATCCGTCTGCCACGTCAGTTGACGACAGGGGTGAGCGTCTTGAGCTGGGCCTTCTCGAAGTACAGCTCGAAGAGCCTGCGGTGATCGCACCAGGAGGTGTCGTGGTCGACGGGCAGGATGGCCTCGGGCTTGTGCACCAGCCGCATGAGCTTGTCGATGTTGTCGGCGAGCATGGTCTCGGCGAACCGAGGCGAGATACGGACGCTGACGCGTTCGACGAACTCGTCCCAGCTCACCAGGTCGAGGCCGAGGAGCTCGGCGTAAAGGTCGTGTCCGTAACCGGTCGGGTTGCTGGGCAACAATCGGGTGAGCGGGTGGCTCCGCAGTGCGTTGCCGGCCATGACGTCGCACATCACGTCCACCGGGACGTAGTTCATTCCCGGCCCGTCCCAGATCGCGCCGGCGGCGATCGCCAACTCCACGATGCGCCAGAAGCTGTAGACGCGGCCCGGATCGAGGCCCAGGTCGGTACTGCCGAGGATGTAGGGGGCCTCGGCCAGCGTGACGGAATACGTGTCCGACATCGACAACCACCCGAGCAAGGTGGCGTTGACCCACTTCATCTGGGCGTACCCGGAGTACCACCACGAGTCGGGACGACGGAAGTCCTCGGGCTTCTGATAGAGATGCGCGCCGATGCTGCCGACGTAGGTCAGATGCTTACGGGCCGAGGTGATGCTGAATTCGAGGATGCGTAGCACGCTGACGAACCAGTCGTCCCGCAGCTCGGCGTAACTCTCGGTGTAGTCGGTCGAGCTGGCGCAGTTGAAGATCTGGCTCACACCGGCTGCGAGTTCGAAGTACCCGGCCTTGTCCAGACCGAAGCGGAACGAGGTCGGCGTGCCTTCGACGATCCGAATCTTGTCTGCATCGACCGTGATCTCGTACTGATCGAACGTGCGCTGGAGTCGCTCGATAGCCGACTCCTCCTCGGTGGGACGAACCACGGCGTACACGACGTCGACGGCGGAGTCCCGGGTGAGACGGCCGATCAGATGCGCGCCGAGAAACCCGTTCGCTCCGAACACGAGCGCAGTGTCGGTACGCGGTGGTGCCATGCTCGCGACGCGGCGACGAGTCTCCTCGTCGATGAACGGCCGCAGCGCGGTGGGATCGCCGTTGCTGAGGGCAACGACATCGGCGTACTTGCCGGCAAAGCGCAGCCCCGGGCATTCGCTGGTGATCAGTGCGTCCGCGTGCGGCCAGATAGGCCGTTGCGATCCGTCTCCGAACAGTGCTTCTACGTGCATTCGTACTCCCCTGCAACGGTCGGTGTCCCACATCACTCGGACGGGCAGACGTTAACAACGCAGCGCGCGTCGTAGTCGCTGGTTTCGAAAGTCTGGTACGCCCCACAGCAACGCTCAACCGGCGTTGAGAATGTTCCCAACAAAACACAGGACTGAGGCCGTCTCGTTGGAGCACACCACGACCGATTCGCGTTCCACAGGACAAAGAGGGTCGTTCGAAGGTCTAATCGTTCTTCATGACCGCCGTCGAGCCCCACCCCCTCCTGAGACCCCCGCGCGACCCCAGCGGCGGCGAGGCCGCACAGGCCTGGGCAGCGATCACGGCGCAGGCTCCGCAGTACCCACGAGTGTCCGTCTCGGCCGACGTGCGCATTCCGATGAGCGACGGAGCGGCCCTGCGCGCATACGTCTTCCGACCCGCCGATGCGTCCGGGCAGCCGGTACCGGGGACGTTCCCGACGGTCCTGAACCTGACGCCTTACAACAAGCTGCTGATCAAAGGTATCGATACGATCCTCGAAACACCGATACTCGGCCGAGCCATCAGGAAGTTCTCGTCGGCGTTCGACCTGACCGGTACCGCGTTCGACGGCATCACCGAAATCACTCGTGTGGTCGCGGGCGGAGCCGCGGATCTGTTGTCGGTCAACCGCCACCTCGTTCGTAGCGGGTACGTCCAGATGATCGTCGACGTTCGAGGAACCGGAAGCTCCACCGGAACCTGGGACGTACTGGGCACCCGAGAACAACTGGACTCGATCGAAGTGATCGAGTGGGCGCGCCGGCAACACTGGTGCAACGGCAGAATCGGCATGGCGGGCATCTCGTACTCAGCGATCAACGCACTGCAGGCGGCAGCCAAGAGACCCGACGGGCTCGACGCGATATTCGCCGTCGAAGGTTCGGTGGACATCGTTCGCGAGATCTTCGCAACCGGAGGCGCGACCTCGGCGTTCATTCCCCTGTGGCTCGCTGCTGTCAACGGACTCAAATGGGCACCTGCGGTGAGAGGAATCGATACCGTCGCCTGGCTTCGCGATCGCGTCCGATCACCTGCGACCGACCTGTTCGATCTGGCCAAAGGCTTTGTCACGGGGAATGATCCACGAATCTACGACGACCCGTACTACGACACCATCGACGCCGTCATCGAGGACATCACCGCACCGACCTTCCTCTACGGCTGCTGGCACGACATCTTCGGCAGCTCGGCACCGGACATCTACAACCGACTCGCTCTCGAACGCGGCTCCAAACAACTACTCGTCGGCGACGGCTACCACGTCAATCCCGGAATCGGTTTCGGTGAACCGGGATTCCCACCACGACTGGATGTACTCGAGCGAGCCTGGTTCGACCGATGGCTGTGCGACATCGACAACGGAATCGAGAACTACGGGCCGGTCACCCTACGACAACAGGGCGGCAATTGGACTGCGCACGGCCGCTTTCCGGCTCCCCAGGCACTGTCGCGCAGGCTGTATCTGTCGGCCGAAGCGTCGAACACCGCCTCCCACGCCGCCGGCGACGGCAGCCTCGCCTTCGAGCCGTCCACGTCGTCCGGCGTGCTGACCGTACGTCCATCACTCCGTGCCGTCGTATCCCGGGACACCACACAGGTTCTCGCCGGTGTCACGGCTCTACTGGGCGGCGGCTTCACCTACGACAACCGATTCGCCGAAGGTGCCGCCGCCACGTTCACCACCGAACCCGCCCGCGCGGACGCCGTGCTGTCGGGGCCGATGAACCTGCATCTGCGCGTCATCTGCCGTGCCCGAGAAGCATTGTGGGCGATCATGATCTGCGACGTCGCCCCCGACGGTAAGTCGACCGTGCTGAGCAACGGGGCGTTGCTCGCGTCTCGCCGAGCCGTGGACGACGAGCGATCACTGTTCGCACCGAACGGCGACTACACCCGGCCGTACCACCCGCTCACCAAGGCCGCTGTGCTGCCGGTACCCGTGGGGCAGCCCATCACACTCGACATCGACATTCTCGGCACCGAAGCTATGATCGCGACGGGTCATCGCCTCCGGGTGGCCGTATTCGCCACCGACGCACCACGGTTCATCCCCATCCTGCCGGACCTCGTTCGCACTCGACTGAAACCGCAGGACATCGCGATCGACCCACACGATCCCAGTTACCTGGTGGTTCCGGTGCTGGGCGCCCCCGACTGGTAGGAACGAGAACATGAGAATCGAACAAGGCATCGCGCCGTCGAACTCCATCGACATCGCGTACGAGGACATGGGTTCGGTCGACGACCCCGCCGTACTGCTCATCATGGGTCTGTCCGCGCAGCTGACGCTGTGGCCCATGGACTTCTGCACGCGTCTCGTCGACGCCGGCTATCGGGTGATCCGCATCGACAACCGCGACATCGGGCTGTCGACGAAGATGACGGGCAGAAAGGTGCACGGCTGGCAGATTCTTCGGCTCCTCCGGCACGAACTGGGAATGTCGTCGGACGTCCCGTACACGATCGTCGACATGGCCGCCGATGCGGTCGGCGTACTCGACCACCTCGACATCGACTCCGCGCACGTCGTCGGCGCTTCGATGGGCGGCATGATCACGCAGGTGTTCGCCGGTAGCTACCCGCAGCGAACCAAGTCCGTGTCCATTCTGTTCTCGAGCACCAACGAGGCATTCCTGCCACCGCCGGATCCCCGGGCACTACTGCCGTTGATCGGTGGCGTCGGCAAGGACGCCACGAAGGACGAGATCATCGCGCATTCGGCGAAGACGCTGTCCACGATCGGCTCCCCCGGGTTCCGGACCCCGCTCGAGGAACAGCTCGAGATCGCCCAGGTGATGTACGAACGCAACTACAACCCGTCCGGAGTCATTCGGCAGATGGCGGCCATCACCGGTACCGGCAGCCTCAAGCCCTACGCACAGAAGATCGACGCACCGACGACCGTCATCCACGGGACCGCGGACCGACTGGTGCGGCCGGCCTGTGGCAAGGCCATCGCCCGGGCGGTGCCCGGCGCGGAGCTGACCCTCATCGAGGGCATGGCACACGACCTGCCGGCCGCGTTGCTCGACCGGATCAGCGGCCTCGTGCTGGCCAACTTCGCTCGCGCGAACGCAGCCTAGATCTCGGCAGGACAGAACGACGAAGGCCGGCCTCCCACAGGGAGACCGGCCTTCGTTCGGAGCTGAAGAAATTACGCGTTCGCGTCATCCTCGAGGAGGTTGCGAGTGCGGTTGGGATCGACCTGGACGCCGGGTCCGGTGGTGGTCGAAACGGTGACCTTCTTGACGTAGCGACCCTTCGCCGACGACGGCTTCGCACGCAGGATCTCGTCCAGTGCGGCACCGTAGTTCTCGACCAGCTTGGTCTCGTCGAACGAGGCCTTGCCGATGACGAAGTGCAGGTTGGCCTGCTTGTCGACGCGGAAGTTGATCTTTCCGCCCTTGATGTCGTTGACGGCCTTGGTCACATCGTTGGTGACCGTGCCCGTCTTCGGGTTCGGCATCAGGCCACGCGGTCCGAGGACACGGGCGATGCGGCCGACCTTGGCCATCTGATCGGGGGTCGCGATAGCGGCGTCGAAGTCCAGGAATCCGCCCTGAATGCGCTCGATCAGATCTTCTGCACCGACGACGTCGGCTCCTGCGGCCTCGGCTTCAGCAGCCTTCTCACCAGCGGCGAAAACAATAACCCGAGCGGTCTTGCCGGTGCCGTGGGGAAGGTTGACGGTGCCGCGCACCATCTGGTCTGCCTTGCGGGGGTCGACGCCGAGTCGCACTGCGACCTCGACGGTGGGGTCGAACTTGCTCGACGCGGTCTCCTTGGCCAGCTTGGCGGCTTCCAGAGGCGAGTAGAGGTTGTCCTGGTCGATCTTGGCGGCCTGCTCGAGGTAGGCCTTACTGCGCTTTGCCATGTCTTACTGTCCTTCGTTCGAGTTCAGAGTGGTTGACGAGCCTGGCCGGCTCTCCCACGTGTGATGCTTGGAGAGGCTGAAAATCAGCCTTCGACCGTGATGCCCATCGAGCGAGCAGTGCCGGCGATGATCTTCGCGGCCTGATCGATGTCGTTGGCGTTGAGGTCTTCCTGCTTGGTCTTGGCGATCTCGCGCACCTGATCCATGGTCACCTTGGCGACCTTGGTCTTGTGCGGCTCGCCGGAGCCCTTCGCCACGCCTGCAGCCTTGAGCAGCAGTTTGGCAGCGGGAGGAGTCTTCAGCTTGAAGTCGAACGTACGGTCCTCGTAGACCGAGATCTCGACGGGCACGACGTTGCCGCGCTGCGACTCGGTCGCGGCGTTGTACGCCTTGCAGAACTCCATGATGTTGACGCCGTGCTGGCCCAGTGCGGGGCCGACGGGCGGTGCCGGGTTGGCGGCGCCGGCCTGGATCTGAAGCTTGATGATCCCGGCTAGCTTCTTCTTCTTCGGGGGCATGTCTTGTTTCCTTGTATTCGCTCGGGTTTCTTGCGGTTGCTACTGCAAGTCTGTGCGGTCGGCTTCTAGATCTTGGAGACCTGGGTGAAGCCGAGCTCGACCGGGGTTTCACGGCCGAAGATCGATACCAGCACCTTGAGCTTCTGCTGCTCTGCGTTGACCTCGCTGATGCTGGCCGGGAGGGTCGCGAACGGGCCGTCCATGACGGTGACCGACTCGCCGACCTCGAAGTCGACCTCGATGGTGGGCTTCGACGTGGTCTCGCTGCCCTGCTCGGCAGTGCCTGCGGCCGCTTTCGCGTCCTTCTTGGCACCTTCCTGAGGCATGAGGAACTTGACGACCTCGTTGATGGTCAGCGGCGACGGACGTGACGTCGCGCCGACGAAACCGGTGACGCCGGGAGTGTTGCGAACCGCACCCCAGGATTCGTCGTTCAGTTCCATGCGGACCAGGATGTAGCCGGGCAGAACCTTGCGGTTGACCTGCTTGCGCTGGCCGTTCTTGATCTCGGTGACCTCTTCGGTGGGAACCTCCACCTGGAAGATGTAGTCACCGACGTCGAGGTTCTGCACACGGGTCTCGAGGTTGGCCTTGACCTTGTTCTCGTATCCGGCGTAGCTGTGAATGACGTACCAGTCACCGGGGGCGCGGCGCAGAGCCGCCTTCATCTCGGCAACGGGGTCTTCGGGCTCTGCAGTGACGTCGACGTCAGCGGAGACCTCGGATGTCTCGTCGCCTTCGGCGGGAACGTCGTCCCCGGCGGCAGCGGCGACATCGGCCTTGATTGCTTCGTCCGTCTCGCGGTCCTGAGCGGCCTGCTCCGCTTCGAGGCCCTGCTTGGTCGCCTCGACATCGGCGTCGAATGCGGCCACTTCGGTGGCGTCGTTGTGCGGCGTGCTCACGTCAGCACCCTTTCTCTAGTTCCTGCTCGGTTCGATCGTCGAAAAGTCACGGCAACTGCGTTCGGTCAACCGAACAGCCAGCCGACGCCCTTGATGAACAGCAGATCGAGGCCACTGATGAACGCGACCATGAACGCCAGGAAGACGAGCACGACGGTGGTGTAGGTGACCATCTGCTTCTTGTTCGGCCAGATGACCTTCCGAAGCTCGGCGACGACCTCGCGGAAGAACTGCAGCAGACGCAGAAACACATTCGGTCGCTTGTCGAGCTTGGCCTTGCCGGATCGAGCCTTGCCCGAAGCGGCCTTCGCGGGTGCGGCCTTCGTCATCGACACGCCGGCGGCGCTGCCACGGGACCTGCCGGACGCGCGCTTGCCGGTGGGAGCCACTGCGCCTGCAGCGGCATCATCTGCGGTTGTGTCAGCATCGGAGAGACGGCCCTCGGAGCCAGGTGCGACGTCGTCTGGAGCCGAGGAGTTCTCGAACTCCTCCGATCGACCGTCGCGCTTACCGCGCTCCTCGCTCACGTCGTTCCTCTCAGTTGCTGACACCTTGGGCAGGGGCGACAGGACTTGAACCTGCAACCTACGGTTTTGGAGACCGTTGCTCTACCAATTGAGCTACGCCCCTTCGGCCGAAAACTTCTCGGCCGCTCTGGTGTCCACCCGACGCATTCACGCGAACCCACACAACCTCCGAGGAGGACGCGGGCAGCGCACAGCGCTGGATTACCCCAGAAATCTCAGTGTACTGCACACCCTTCGGAACAGATAAATCCCGTCGTTCCGGCAGCTCGGTGGCCGTCCGGATCGACCCATCATCAGGCCAAGCGAACTGTAGCGGTCGCTCGCCCGAAAATCTTCTTGCTGTCGAACTTCGCCACGATAGCGATGACGGCAGTTCTCTCGTCCGCATCCACCGACTTGATCTTGCCGGAGAACTCGACCGCAGCCGCAGAGTCCTCGGACACGTAGACCGAGCTGGTGAAGCGAACGTTGTATTCGGTGACCGCACCGGGATCACCCAGCCACGACGTGACGAACCCGGCACCGAGGCCCATCGTCAGCATGCCGTGCGCGATCACATTGTCCAGGCCGGCCAGGCGGACGACCTCGTCGCTCCAGTGAATCGGGTTCGGATCTCCCGAGACACCCGCGTAGTTCACGAGATCGCCGCGCGTGAGCATGACGACTCGCTCCGGCATCTCGTATCCGACGGAGACGTCGTCGAAACTACGAAGCGCCATGCATGATCACTTCCTTGACCGCGTGCGCGATGTTTTCGTCGACCTCGCCGCCGGTACGCGCGACGATGGTCGTCCACGTCGTCTGCACGACCTCGCCGTTCTGGTCGGTGACGATGTTCTTGGTGGTCATGATGTCGCTGCCACTCATCTGACGGAACGACTCGAGGTGGACATCGCACACCAGTCGATCGCCGACCTGAATCGGGCGATGAAATTGCAGCCGCTGATCGGTCTGCAGAATCTGGCTCGGGTCGTACCCGGTGATGACCTCTTTGAACATCCGCGTCTGCGCGATGATGCCGACCAGCGAAATGAAGGTCAAGGGCGCGAGGAGACCGTCGTAACCGAGGCCCTTCGCTGCGTCCTCGTCGTGATGCGCGGGATGGAAGTCCTGGACCGCACGCGCGTACTCACGGACCTTTTCGCGGCCGACCTCGTAGAAGTCGTCGACGCGGTAATGAAAACCGACCATGGACGCCGCGTGAGCGGATACATCCATGGCCGGAATTTCAGATGATGCCGCAGCATCGTGTGGTGCTTGTGACACGGTGGAAACGACCTTTTCTACCCTTGCAGAAGGGCAGTTGGACCTAGCGAGACTCGCGGTGCGCCCGGTGCGTGCCGCAGTTGGAGCAGAACTTCTTCAGCTCGATGCGGTCGGGATCGTTCCGACGGTTCTTCTTGGTGATGTAGTTGCGGTGCTTGCAAACCTCGCAGGCCAAGGTGATCTTGGGCCGCACATCGGTGGAGGAGGCCACTGGACGCCTACTTTCGGGTAAATCTGATCTGGGTCAATCAGGACTGTTCATGCGTGCTACTTGCCGTGCTTGCCTACTGTGTAGCGGTGACCGGACTTGAACCGGCGACGCAACGATTATGAGTCGTTTGCTCTACCAACTGAGCTACACCGCCTCAGGTGCTCATCGTCCACCATCCCACGAACGGGAGCGCGACGTCGAGCCATCCAATCCAGCGAGCCCCCTAACGGAATCGAACCGTTGACCTTTTCCTTACCATGGAAACGCTCTACCGACTGAGCTAAGGGGGCGGGTGACTACGGGAACTCTCGTTCCGCAGGCTCCACCTCAGAACACGAACAAGCCGTGCGCTGAAGCCTTCAAGAGGTTACACATTCCGAGCACCGACTGCCAAATTGCGAGGTCAGCGGCCCTGATATGTCCTCTTCACATGGAAACCCCAGCGAGAAAATTTCTCGCCGGGGTTCCAGGTGTGGCAGATGTAGGATTCGAACCTACGTAGGCATAAGCCGACGGATTTACAGTCCGCTCCCATTGGCCGCTCGGGCAATCTGCCGTGCTGCGATCGAAGTCCGTGCTGGTCTTCGGCGCGGTGAGAAGAATACAACGAACGTCCCCCCGGAACGCAAACCGGGTGGATACGGTCGGTAGCGGGCCGATAAAGTCCCAGCGGGATGTGGACCGACACCACCGCAGAAACAAATTTTCGATTCGACTGGAGAGTGTGAGAAGTGGCTGATTCGTCCTTCGACGTAGTGAGCAAAGTCGACCGGCAGGAAGTGGACAACGCTCTCGGACAGGCCGCGAAGGAGCTGGCGACCCGCTTCGACTTCCGAGGATCGGACACCAGCATCGAGTGGTCCGGCAGTGGCGAGTCCGAGACCATCGTCATCACGTCCGAATCCGAGGAGAAGGTCAAGGCAGCTCTGGACGTCTTCAAGGAGAAACTGATCCGACGCGACGTATCGCTCAAGGCTTTCGAGACCAACGACCCGGCCGCGTCCGGCAAGGTCTACAAGGTCACCGGCAAACTCGTGCAAGGCATCAGCACCGAGAACGCCAAGAAGATCTCCAAGAAGATCCGCGACGACGGCCCCAAGGGCGTCAAAGCGCAGATCCAGGGCGACGAGCTGCGCGTGAGCAGCAAGAAGCGCGACGACCTGCAGGCAATCCAACAGTTGCTCAAGAACGAGGACTTCGGCATCGCCCTGCAATTCGTCAACTACCGGTAGAGCGCCGCATGTGAGTGGAACCTCGTAGCAGACTACGAAGTTCCACTCACATGCCGCAGGCTCCGCTCAGTACGGCCGATGGCCGGCCATCCGCTCGAGCCGCTCGATTCGGTCGGCCATCGGCGGGTGGGTGGCGAACAGTGCGCCCGCCTTGTCGCCGATACGGAACGGATTGGCGACCATCAGATGTGACTCCGCGGCCAGCCGCGGCTCGGGCGGCAGCGGTGCCAGCTGCACCCCCTGCTCGAGCTTGCGCAGTGCCGACGCCAGAGCCAACGGGTCGCCGGTCAGCTCGGCACCGGACTGGTCGGCCTGATACTCCCGAGACCGAGAGACCGCGAGGCGAACCAGGCTGGCCGCAATGGGTCCCAGCATCGACACCAACAGCAGCGCGAGCGGGTTCGGTCCCCCGTTGCCGCGGCCACCGAAGACGTTGGCGAAGAAGGCCAGGTTCGCCAGGCCGGAGATGACCGAGGCCATGGCACCGGCCACCGACGAGATCAGGATGTCGCGGTTGTAGACGTGCGAGAGTTCGTGTCCGAGCACCGCTCGCAGTTCCCGCTCGTCGAGGATCCGAAGTATGCCCTCGGTGCAGCACACGGCTGCGTTGCGCGGGTTCCGCCCGGTGGCGAACGCGTTGGGATTGTTGGTCGGGCTCACGTACAGCGCGGGCATCGGCTGATGCGCCGTTGTCGCCAGTTCCCGCACGATCCGATACATCGCGGGCTGTTCGAGCTCACTGACCGGTACCGCGTGCATCGACTTCAGAGCCATCTTCGCGCTGTTGAAGTACGCGTAGCCGTTGACGCCGACGGCCAGCACGATCGACCCGATCAGAATCATCGAGTTACCGAACAACGAACCGATGAAGACGATCAGCGCAGACATCCCGACCAGCAGGCCGAATGTCTTCGCACCGTTGGCGTAACTGTTCATCGTGACGGGTGCCTCCTCGTACCGGGTGTTCCTACCCGATCCAACGACGGCACCCCGACGTGCAGTTCCCGACCACCGAGTGGGCGACTACCCCACGCGTTCGACGGTGTAGTTCACCAGTCGGCCCAGGGCGTCGTTGGCGGGGCCCTGCGGCAGCAGTGCGAGCTCGGCGTGGGCGCGGTCGGCGTACTCGCCGAGGGTCTTCTTGGCCGCGACCATGCCGGGTGATCGCTGCAACAGCTCCAGGGCCTCGGTGACCAGCGCATCCTCGGTGACCGGGCCGGCCAGGATCTCGCGCAGGCGGTCGCCGTCGGCACCTTCCTCGCGGAGCGCGAACAGCACCGGCAGGGTGTGCACGCCTTCCCGCAGGTCGGTGCCGGGAGTCTTACCCGACTGCTCGGTGGCCGAGGAGATGTCGATGATGTCGTCGGAGATCTGGAACGCGGTGCCGACAGCGTCACCGAGGCGCTCGAGGCGTCCCACGTGCTCGGCATCGCCGCCACTGAACGTGCCGCCGAAGCGCCCACAGGAGGCGATGAGCGACCCGGTCTTCTCCCACACGACCTTCAAGTAGTGCGCGATGGGATCGTCGGTGCTTTTGGCCCCGATCGTTTCGCGCATCTGCCCGGTGACCAACTCGGCGAAGGTCTCGGCGATGATGCGGACGGCGTCGGGTCCGAGGGTGGACACCAGACGCGACGCATGTGCGAAGAGGTAGTCGCCCGCGAGAATGGCCACACTGTTGCCCCAGCGTGAGTTCGCACTCTCGGCTCCGCG
Organism: Rhodococcoides fascians NBRC 12155 = LMG 3623; assembly: GCF_001894785.1. Lineage (GTDB taxonomy): Bacteria > Actinomycetota > Actinomycetes > Mycobacteriales > Mycobacteriaceae > Rhodococcoides > Rhodococcoides fascians. The sequence goes on along the minus strand of NZ_BCWW01000009.1, from coordinate 83,997 downwards.
GCGCATCGACGCCTCGTCCATGACGTCGTCGTGATAGAGCGTCGCCAAGTGCACCAGCTCGACCACGGTGGCGGCGGTGACGATCGCCGGATCTGTCGGCGACGGCCCCAGCTGGCCGGTCAGCACGGTGAACAGGGGTCGGAATCGCTTGCCGCCGGCCTTCGCCAGATGCAGAGCAGCCTCGGTGAGGAACTCTTCGCCGTCGGACAGTTCGCTGATCATCAGCTCTTCGACGCGCGCGAGACCGTCGGCGACGGATCGAGCGAGCTCCGGGTCACCCAGGTCGACTCCGGCAACGACCGTTACTGCGGTCGCGTCGTCTGTACTCACGATGTTGATCCCTGTCCTGTCGTCGGCGTCGAGCGGCGATGGATGACGGAAACTGCTGCTCGGGTACTACCGTAGTGAACCTAGTGTGCACACTCGCACGACGGTGCCGCCCACCACAGGTGACTATTCCCTCACCGAACCGAGCCCGAGTCGCTTCCCGACGCGCCCTCCAGGGGCGAGTGAGTGAACGACGTCACCGCTCCGACGGTGAACACGCCCGATGAGCAGGGCCTCGACAACGGTCGACCGAAGGCCCTGACGGCGCAGCACCGCGGCAGTCGGGATACTGGGATCTGTGACCTCATCCAACCCGGCCCTGCCCTCCTCGACCGATGTGTTGGTCGTGGGCGCGGGCCCCGCAGGATCGTCCGCGGCGGCGTGGGCAGCGCGTTCCGGCCGCGACGTCGTACTCGCCGACGCGGCCGTCTTTCCCCGGGACAAGACGTGCGGCGACGGGCTGACTCCGCGCGCGGTCGCCGAACTCGATCGGTTGGGCTTGGGTGAATGGGTTCGCGGTACCGCGCGCAATCGCGGGTTGCGCCTGAGTGGGTTCGGCCAGGAACTCGAGCTCGAATGGCCGAGCAGATCTTTCCCGGCCGTGGGTAGTGCCGTCCCGCGAACCGAGTTGGACGACCGCATTCGCCGCGTTGCCGTCGACGCCGGGGCTGTGATGGCCGAGGGTGCCAAAGCGGTGTCCGTCACCCGCGACGGAAATGCGGTCCGTTCGGTGACGCTGCAGACCGGCGAAGGCAGCCACGACATCGCGTGCCGCACTCTGATCGTCGCCGACGGCGTCCGGTCCACGCTGGGCAAGCAACTCGGACGCCAGTGGCACCGCGACACCGCGTTCGGCGTCGCCGCCCGCGCGTACATCACGTCTGCTCGTAGCGACGACGAATGGATCAGCTCGCACCTCGAACTGCGCGACGGCGCAGGCACGCTGCAGCCCGGCTACGGATGGGTCTTTCCACTGAACGACGGCAACATCAACATCGGCGTCGGCACGCTGGCCACTGCCACCCGGCCCGCACCGGGAGCCCTGCGTCCCCTGCTGGACCTCTACACCCAGCAACGGCGGTCGGAATGGGAACTGACCGGCGAGCTGCGGTCGGTCGCGTCGGCGCTGCTGCCGATGGGCGGGGCGGTCTCCGGCGTCGCGGGGGTGAACTGGGCGATCATCGGCGACGCCGCAGCGTGCGTGAACCCACTCAACGGTGAGGGCATCGACTACGGACTCGAAGGCGGCCGCATGGTGGTCGACCTTCTCGATCACGCGGACCTGACCGACGCCTGGCCGACCCTGCTGCGTGAGCACTACGGTCAAGCCTTCTCCATTGCTCGACGCCTCGCCGGACTGCTGACCGTGCCGAGGTTCCTGCCCGCAGCGGGCCCGGTGGGCATGCGCTCGCGGTCACTGATGAAAGTCGCGGTCCGGTGCATGGGCAACCTGGTCACCGAGGCCGACAGCGACCTCGTCGCTCGTACGTGGCGAACCGCAGGAACCACGTCACTGAAAATCGATTCGCGGCCGCCGTTTTCGTAGCCGCGCGCGGACTCAGGGCCGAATTGCCTTGTGCAGAGCCACGATTCCGCCGGTGAGGTTGCGCCACTGCACGTCGGTCCAGCCGGCGTCGGCGATGCGCTGAGCCAACTGCTCCTGCGTGGGCCACGCGCGAATGGACTCGGCGAGATAGACGTACGCGTCGGGGTTGCTGCTCACTGCGCGAGCGACTTTGGGGAGCGCCTTCATCAGGTACTCCATGTATGCCGTGCGGAACGGGCCGAAGACCGGGGTGGAGAATTCCGACACCACAAGACGCCCACCGGGTTTGGTGACTCGGGCAATTTCGCGCAGACCGGCATCGAAGTCGGAGACATTGCGAAGGCCGAACGAGATGGTGGCGGCGTCGAAACTGGCGTCGGCGTACGGAAGCGCCATCGCGTCACCGGCGACCATCGGCACTCCGCGGGAGAGTCCGGCTCGGAGCATGCCCTTGGAGAAGTCGGTGGCGACGCACCAGGCTCCGCTGCGTCCGAGTTCGACGGTGGAGACGCCGGTGCCGGCGGCGAGATCCAGGACCCGCTCGCCGGGCTTCAGGTCGAGGGCTCGGCGGGTCAGCTTGCGCCAGCTGCGGTCCTGGCCGAACGACAGAACGGTGTTGGTGATGTCGTAGCGGCGGGCGACGCCGTCGAACATCGACGCCACCTCATGGGGCTCTTTTTCCAGGGTTGCGCGCGATGTCGTGGCCACGAACTCCAGCTTACTCAGGCTGCTTCGGTCACCCGTGGCGCTGTGATGCCTTGCACGTCGTAGTAGTGGGAGATCAGCTCGTCGCAGATGGCAGGCCAGGTGCGGTGCAGAACCGATCGGCGGGCGGCGTTGCCGAAGCGGGCACGGGTGGTGGGTTCGGCGAGGGCGCCGACTGCACTGGGCAGCAGCTCGGTGAACTTGTCGACCGGCAGTAGGTAGCCGTTGCGGCAGTGCGAGACCAGATCGCGGGGTCCGCCGGCGTCGGGCCCGATGACGGGGACTCCGCTGGCGAGGGCTTCTTGGACTGCTTGACAGAAGGTTTCGTGTTCGCCGGGGTGGACGAAGATGTCGAAGCTGGCGTAGGCCTGCGCGAGTTCGTCGCCGCCGAGTTGCCCGGTGAAGATCGCGTTCGGCATCAACGCCTGCAGTGCTGCCGTATCGGGTCCGCCGCCGACGATCACCAGCTGGATCGACGAATCCGTGGCCAGCACGGCAAGCCGCTCGACGTGCTTCTCCGGCGCGAGCCTGCCGACGAACCCGACGATCAGCTTTTCGCCTGCTCCCCATCGGCCGCGAAGGGTGGCCGACGCGGCCGAGGGCGCGAACCGAACCGCGTCCACTCCCCTGGCCCACCGGTGTACGCGCGGGATGCCGTGCTGCTCGAGCGCGTCGACGGCCGAGGTGGACGGTGCCAGAGTGCGGGCCGCTCCGCGGTGGAGTCTCCTGGTCCAACGCCACGCGGCCTTCGAGGTCAAGCCGAGGCCGTAGCTCGCGGCGAATCCTGCGACATCGGTCTGGTAGACGGCGACGGCAGGCACGTCGAGGCGGTGGGCGGCGGCCAGGCCGCCCGCTCCGAGCAGGAACGGGGACGCCAGATGCACGACGTCGGGCGCGAAGGTCCGTAGCGCCGAGACCATCCCGAGGCCAGGAACACCGACGGGCAGGGAGCTGACCTTCGGCACCATGACGGACGGCACTCGGTGGACCGGGACGCCGTTGTGCCAGGTCGCCGCTCGCGGTCCCGACGGGTTGTCGGGGGCGACGACTATGGCGTCGTGCCCGGTCTTCTCGAGATGTTCGAGGACACGGATCACCGAGTGGGTGACGCCGTTCATGTTGGGTAAGAACGATTCCGCAACGATGGCTACTCGCACGGTCCTCAGTGTGGGTGGCCACGCAGTCGCCCAGGCATGGACGACGTTACGTGTGGGCCAACGTCACACGAATTGCTGGGCGACCCACGACGGACTCGGGTTGGTGCGGTGTCCGGTGCCCACGAACACCGTCGGAACCGTCTCGTTCCCGTCGTTCACCGACCGAACCCGCGCTGCGGCAGCAGCATCTGCGCGGATGTTCGTCCACACGGCCTTCTTTCCGCGGAGCAACAGCGCAACCCGCAGCCGAAGGCAGAAGATGCAACCGGGACGCCAGTAGATCAGCGGCACCGATTTCTCGGTCGCGAACACTCGAGACGCGTCGTCGGATGCAGAGCGCGGATACAGCACCGGAGTCGTCAGGACGAGCAGGAACACCACCACGAGCACCATGATCACGATCGAGGACGCGATGTTGCCGAAGTTCACCAACGCGAACCCGGCCACTGCGGCGACAGCAGCGATGACCCACTGCCTGGCATTACGCATTCTGTGCCTCTTTGCGCTGGGTCTCCTTGCGACGTAACCAGAACAACACCGGCCCGGCGATCAGCCACGTGACGACGATGACCGATCCGGCAGGAACGATGGCCACGGCGGCGTCACGGCCGGCAACCCGCACCAGCAGGTCGCTGTCGTCGTCGTCGGAGTCCGCCTTGTAGTACTCGACCTCGATGCGCTGGCCCACGACGAGATTGGTGGGGTAGAGCACGCCGAGTCTGGGGTTGTGGGTCACGCCGTCGGGGGTGATGAAGCTGACCGCCGAACGCAATTTGCCCGCCGACAGCACCTCGGCCGTCGCGACACCTTTGTCGGAGTCGATGGTGACGTCGTTTCGCCAGGCACCGACCACCAAGAGGACCGACAGAACCGAGATGGCGACCGCGACCACGAGCACGACCAGCCGGATTCTGTACAGAGTTCGGCTGCCCCTCTCGGTGTCGGTCACAGCATTCAGGTTACTTCGCGGCCGGTTCGCCTCCGCTCCGGTAGCCTCTGTGCTCATGTCGCGCAGCTTCGAGTTCACCGTCGAATCGTCCAATCCGCCCGCTGACGTGCATGCCGCACTCACCAGTGAAGACCAATGGGCCGCTCGCTTCGCCAAGGCGAAGAAGACGGACGGGTACGAGATGACCAAGCACGACGACGGCGGCTTGACCGTGGACATCACCGAGGAGGTCGGCACGTCCGAACTGCCCGGGTTCGTCACGAAAGTCATCAAGGGCAAGCTGATCGTCTCGCGTACCGACCACTGGGGTCCGCTCGAAGGCGACCACGCCGAGGGCACGCTGGTCGGCGGCACCACGGGTCTCCCCGCGAAGGTGAACGGCACCCTCTCGCTTCGCCCCGACGGCACCGGAGCGAAACTGGTCGTCAAGGGTGAGTCGACGGTCAAGATTCCGCTCGTCGGCGGCAAGATCGAAGACCTGATCAACAAGATGATCAAGGACATGATCGATCAGGAAACCGGCGAAACACTCGAATGGGTTGCTGCGCAACAGAATTAGAGACGGGCCCGGATCGCTGCGTGTAGGTCGCGCAGCCCGGACCGTTCCGTGGTCACTTCCAACACGCGGATTCCGTCGGCGTGGCCGGTGAGTTCGGCCGCCAGTTCCGCCACGTCCACCAGACGATGTTCGACGCGGTAGGCACCGCACAACGCCCCCAGATCCATTCCGTGCGGTGTTCCGAACACCCGCTCGAACACACCCGCGTACTGCGGGTCGCCCTGTTCGAGAAGCTCGAAGATGCCGCCGCCGTCGTCGTTGGCGACGACGATCGTCAGATCGTCCGGACTCGGCTCGCCGGTGCCGATGAGCAGACCGGCCGCGTCGTGCAGGAACGTCAGATCACCGAGAAGCGCCACCGTGCGGCGCTTTCCGGCCATCGCCGCACCGATGGCCGTCGAGACGGTGCCGTCGATGCCGGCCACGCCACGATTGGACAGAACCTTCACGCCCGGGATCGGAGTCGAGACCAGGGCCGCGTCGCGCACGGGGTTGGAGGCTCCGAGCACCAGCTGATCTCCGGGCTGCAATGCCGACATCACCGCGTCGGCAACGTGCAGACCCGTCGGCTTGGGGTGCTCTCGAAGTTGTTGGTGCACAGCCTTTTCGGCTCTCTCGGACAGCGCGGCGCAACGGGCGATCCACGCGGGATCGGGTGCGCCGGTGGTCACGGCACGCGTGCCGGTGGCCAGCACGTTGCCCGAGACGTCGGGCCAACGCGGGCCGGTGGTGAGCGCGATGACGTCCACCGCCGGATCCGCGAGCAGCGCCGACACCTGACGGTGCAGGGTCGGACGACCGGTGATGACGGCTTGACGCGGCTTCAACTGCGCAAGAGCCAAGGGATGCAACGCAATTCCGTGCAGTGGCGCTGTCGGCTCGGCAACGGTCGGCAGCCCGGCGAGCTCAGGACGAACGGCTCCGCCGTGCCCGGACACGACGACGGTGTCGACCGACAGATCGAGTTCGACCGGCACGTCGAGGGTCGCCTGGGTGGTCGAGGTCCACGGCATCCCGTCGGGACGTCCTTCGGGCCGGGCCCCCGGATCGCCGAGGGCGGGGACCAACGGTTCACGCAGTGGAATGTCGAAGTGCACCGGTCCGGCGTTGCCCGAGCGCGCACCCCGCGCAGCGGCGATGACTCGCGAGACCGCGCTTCGCCACTGACTGTTCTGCTTGGGTCCTTCCTCGGCGAGCCCGAGGCTGATCGTTGCGCGGACCTGCGACCCGAACAGGCCCAACTGCTCGATGGTCTGGTTGGCACCGGTGCCGAGCATCTCGTACGGCCGGTTGGCACTGATGACGATCAGCGGGATCCGGGCGTAGTTCGCTTCGAGCACTGCGGGCCCGAGGTTCGCCACCGCTGTTCCCGACGTCATCACCACCGGGACAGGTTGGCCGCTGCCCAGGCTCAGTCCGATGGCCAGGAATCCGGCGGTCCGCTCGTCGATCCGCATGTGCAGTCGTAGCCGTCCGGCCGCGTCTGCTTCCTCCAGAGCGAAGGCCAACGGGGCGTTGCGCGAGCCGGGACAGAGCACGACGTCTTCGATCCCGCTGCGCGCCAGTTCGTCGACGACTGCAGTGGCCTGAGCGGTGGACGGATTCACAGTTTCCAGAGTGTCAGATGCTCCGGTCGGCCGCCGCAACCGGGCTTTGACAGTATTGAGACGTGCGTACAGTCTTCCGGCCCGACGAGGTCTCCTCCCGCCGCTTCTACCAGCTACTGACCGCGTCGGTGGTCCCCAGGCCCATCGCCTGGATCTCCACGGTCTCGGCCGACGGTGTGGCGAACCTCGCGCCCTACAGCTTCTTCACCGTCTCGTCCGTGGAACCGCCGGTCGTCCAGTTCACGTCCGTGACCCGCAAAGACAGTCTGCGCAACATCGAGGCCACCGGCGAGTTCGTCGTCAATCTGGCCACGGCACCGTTGGTCGATCAGGTCAACGGCAGCTCGGCGAGCTTCGAGCACGGCGTCAGCGAGTTCGAGGCCGTCGGCATCGAGAGCGAACCCAGTGCGATCGTCACGCCGCCGCGGGTAGCTGCCGCCCCGATCGCCATCGAAGCCACGCTGCACCGCGTCGTCGAGGTGGGAAACTGCTTCGTCGTCATGGGTAGCGTCGTCGCAGTGTCCGTTCGACCTGAATTTCTCGCCGAGGACGGCCTGCCCGAGTTCGAGACCATCGCTCCGCTCAGTCGACTCGGCCGTACCGAGTGGGGACTGCCGCCCGAGGTTCGCGAGATCGAGCGACCTTCTTGATTCGCTGGCTGCTGCTGGTTCTCGTCACGGTCGCACTGACCGTCGGGGCCGATGCACTCGGTGTGCCGTCGGCTGCGTTGTTCGTTGCACTGTTGGTGGCGATCGTGTTCGCGCTCGCCGGGTGGGCTCCGACGACCGGAACCGAGCGAGCGCCGCTCCCCCGCAGACTCGGCATGACGGCGCAGGCAATCCTCGGCGTCGAGATCGGCACGCTCGTGCAGAGCGACACTCTGAGCTCGCTGGGCGATACCTGGCTGCCGGTACTGCTGGCATGCATCGGCACCCTGTTGCTGTCGATCGCGGCCGGCGCACTGTTGGGGCTTCGTAAAGACATCGATTCACTGACCGGTTCGTTGGCGCTGGTCGCGGGCGGAGCCTCGGGACTGGTGGCGATCACCCAGGAGTTGGGCGGCGACGAACGCGTGGTCGCGGTGGTGCAATACCTGCGTGTCGTGCTGGTGACCACAACGCTGCCGCTGATCGCAACCCTGGTGTTCGACGCCCAACCCGGACAGTCGTCGGTCACCGCCGACGTACACGAGGCGCTGTGGATCGATCTTGCGTTCGTCCTGATCTGCGGCGTCATCGGGGTAATGCTGGCCAAGGTGATCCGGCTGCCCGCCCCCGCCCTGCTCGGCCCGCTGATGATCGCCACGCTCGCCGACGTGCTCGGCGTCTCGTTCGACGCGTCCGTCCCGACGCTGTTGCTGTGGGCGGCGTACATCGTCATCGGCTGGCAGGCCGGACTGCGATTCACCGTCGCCAGCTTGAAGTCGATCTCGCGGGTCCTGCCCGCATCGCTTATGTTGATCATCGCCGTCACCGTCTGCTGCGCGATGCTCGGCCTATGGCTGGCGTCCGCGACGGGGACGAGCGGCTACGAGGGATACCTCGCGACCACTCCCGGCGGGGTGTACGCGGTGCTGGCCATCGCCGCGTCGACCGGGGCGAACGTCACCTTCGTCGTGGCCGCCCAGGTGATCCGCGTGTTCATGATGTTGTTCGCAGTACCCGTCGGAGCCAAGGTGGTCCAGCGCTACCGGCGCGGTCGGCCCGAGTGAGAGATCGACGCAACCCCATCGCAGCTTAGGGTCGGCTAACCTGTGCGGCATGGGTAAGTACCTCAAACCGGAGAACCCCGCGTTCTACCGCCTGACCGTGCTCGGGAGCGACCGAATCAGCCCCAGCTTCATCCGGGTCACCCTCAGCGGCGATTCGTTGTCGAACTTCCGCTACATGGGCTACGACCACTGGTTTCGCCTGTTCCTGCCGCAGCCGGGCCAGGACGAGCCGCGCATCCCCAGCGCCACCTCGATGCTCTGGTACGCCCAGTATCTGACGTTCTCCAAGGACACCAAGCCGGCGGTCCGCAACTACACGGTCAGCCGATACCGCGCTGCGGGAGAGGGCACATACGGCGACGGCCCGGAGCTGGATGTGGACTTCGTGGCGCACGGCGAAGTAGATGGAGCCGGCGGAACCGGTGGTCACAGTGGTCCGGCGTCGTCGTGGGCTACCAGGGCAGTCCCAGGCGATCGCGTCGCGATCTTCGACGAAGGCCGCATGTACACGTTCGAGGGACAATCGAGCTGGCAGTTGCTCGTCGGCGACGAGAGTGCTGCCCCGGCGATTCTCGGCATTCTGCGGTCGTTGCCGGCCGACGTTCGGGTCAAGGCCTTCGTCGAAGTGCCCACCGAGGCCGACATCCAGAAGCAGGACGTGCACGCAGGCGTCGAGATCGAGTGGATCGTGCGCCCCAACCCGCTGGCCAAGCCGGGCGAGGCCGCGTTGGCCGCGGTGCAGAAAGCCGAGCTTCCGGACGGCGATCCGTTCGTCTACGTGGCAGGGGAACAGGGGCTGGCGACGGGCCTGCGTAGATACCTGGTGAACGAGCGTTCCGTACCCAAGTCTCGGATCTGCTTCACCGGATACTGGAAGTTCGGTAAAGCCGCCCCGTAGCCCTCGATTAGTGTGACTTCACATGCCCGGCTCCGGAAAAGGTCATACCGTCGTCACCGACTCGGCAGCAGTCGACAGCGCACCGTACGCATCGTTGCGTGCGCGGCCACTCCCCCGAGCCGAACGATACGAGCTGGGTCGACGCCTGCGCGACAAGGTCCCGATCGCATCGCTGGGCGAGTGGACACCGCCGCCGGATCGCCCGGACCCGGTGCAGCAGATCGAGTACTCGCACCAGGGCCGGATCGAATGGCTCATCCCCACGCGCCTCGAGCGCATGGTCGAATCCCCGTACGGCTTCCTGCGCGGGACGGCCATCGTCATGGCCCGTGACGTCGCGATGCTGCCGTCCACCGGCATCAACCCGGTGATCAGCGGCGACGCCCACCTCGGAAACTTCGGCTTCTACGCCTCCCCCGAACGCGACCTCGTCATCGACCTCAACGACTTCGACGAAGCACACCCGGGTGCCTGGGAATGGGATCTACGACGCCTCGCCGCGAGCATCTGGGTGGCCGGCCGACAGAACGGACGCAGCGAGGATCGGTGCCGCGATGCCGTCGCCGCCTGCGTGTCCGCGTATCGAATCGAGGTCGCGCGCCTCGCCGACGAACCGCTGATGTCGCGGTCGTTCCAACGGTTGACGGCCGAGAAACTGCAACGGGATGCCACTGCGGGATCGTTGCGCAAGGAGATCAAACGCGCCACCAAGAAAGCGCGTCGACGCACCAGTGACCGCGTCCTGCCGCGATTCACCGAGGAACACGAGGGCACTCGCAGGATCGTCGAGGAGCCGCCGATCACCACTCGTATCTCGGCCGAGGACGAGGAGTTGCTGGCCGTCGGGCTGGACCAATACCTGGGCACCCTCACCCCGCATTGGCGTCGGGTATTGGGGGGATACACGTTGATCGACGTCGCGCATCGCGTCGTCGGAGTCGGCAGTGTCGGGCTCCGGGCGTACGTGGCACTGCTCGAAGGCACCAGCGCGGACGACGTGGTGTTCCTGCAGCTCAAGCAGGCCAGACGGTCGGTGCTCGCCCCGTATGTGCACGGCGAATCGGCCTGGCACGACCACCAGGGACAACGCGTGGTGGAGTACCAGCAGGATCTGCAGACGGTCAGCGATCCACTGCTGGGGTGGTGCACGATCGCCGGACGGCAGTACTACGTGCGGCAGTTCCGCAACATGAAGGGGACGATCGATCTCTCGTCGATCGATGCACCCGCGCTGGTGGACTACGCGCGGGTGGTGGGGCGACTGCTCGCGAAGGGACACGCTCGCACCAGCGGCGCGTCGATGATCTCGGGATACACGGGCGATTCCGATGAACTCGACGTCGCACTGTGCCGATTCGCGCGACTCTACGCCGACCAAACCGAGGCCGATTGGGAACGATTGAGCGCTACGCGCATGTGAGTGGAAACTCGTACCCTGCTACGAATTTCCACTCACATGCGGCGAAGCCGCTCAGGCGTGCTTGGCGACCAGATCGCCGACGCGCGGCAGTGCCTCGGTGACGTTCTTCTTCGCCGAGCCACGCAGGCTGCCGTAGAACTTCTTGACGACGGACTTGTCCGTCTCCTCGATGCGCGCATCGGTGACCGAGAGCAAAGCGTCGGACGCGGCATCTCCGTTGGCAGCAAGGTACTCACCGAACGTGCCCTGCGGGGCAGCGTTGTACGACTGCCAGAACGGATCGAGCTTGTCGACGAAATCGGGCCACAGAGCCGAGACCGCATTGTCGATGTAGGACGGACCGACCTTCTTCACTGCGCCGTAGCCCCCCTTGACCGCGAGGCCACTCGCGCCCTTCTTGTCGGCTACCTCGGCGTCGATCAATGCCAATACGTCGACGCGCAGAGCGTCGGCCTTCGACTCGTCGAGCAGCGAATCCTTCAGTGCAGCAACCACTTCGAACTTCCTCCCAGATGTGTCGGCGGCCCCACGCGGACCGGGCGCAACACTACCGCAGCAGTGCGTGGCAGCGCCGCACTCGCTCGATCCACCACTGGGTGCGCTCGGCGTCGGCACCGAGTTCGATCAACGCGTGCGGATCCGGCTCGACGCTCTGGACCGGATACGTTCCGTCGACCACCTCGGGTGCCGGTGCGACGTCGCGAACGAACAGACTGCCCGTCCCCAGTCCGCAGGCGAATTCGAGATGCGGCAGCGCGGCGGCAGCGGCGAGCCCCGAGGCGATGCCCACAGCCGAATCGAGTGCACTCGACACGACCACCGGCACGCCGTACTCCCCCAGTTCGCCGGCCAGTTCGAGCAGTGCGCGCATGCCACCGAGCGGAGCGACCTTGAGTACCGCGATGTCCGCGCCGCCGGCCCGCACGACCTTCATCGGATCCTCGGCCCGACGGATGCTCTCGTCCGCGGCCACCCGAACTCCCGGAGCCCGTCGCCGCAGCTCGACGAGCTCGGCAACCGTGGCGCACGGCTGCTCCGCGTATTCGAGTGGCCCGTCCGCAGTGAGAGCAGCCAACGCAGTGACTGCCTCGTCGACGGTCCAGCCCCCGTTGGCGTCGATCCGCACCCGCGGCACCAGCTCGCGCACCGCACGAACGCGAGCCACGTCGTCGGCCAGGCTCTGCCCCTTCTCGGCCACTTTCACCTTCGCCGTTTCGGCCCCGGGTGAGCGGCTCAGCACGCCCGCCACATCGGAGGCGGCGACCGCGGGCACGGTCGCGTTGACCGCGATGCGTCGACGCACCGCATTCGGCGGGCCATCCCACGCGGCCTCGATCGCCGACGCCAACCACGGGGCGGACTCGACGTCGTCGTACTCGGGGAACGGAGAGAATTCACCCCACCCACCGGGACCACGAATCAACATCACCTCACGGGTGGTGATCCCACGGAACTTCGTCCGCATCGGCATCGAGAGCACGTGCGCACCGTCGAGCAGATCGTCGATCGGGGGAATCATTGCTGCCCCGGGAGCAACTGCACCATCAGTGCCTCGCAGTCGGCCAGCAGGTTGCCGTCCAGATCCGTCAGCCTCGCGCTGATGAACGTCTTACGACCCTCCACCTTGTCCACGGCACCCTCGACGACCAACTCGGTGTTCAGTGGGGTCACCTTGCGGTAGTTGATGTGCAGATATGCGGTCCGGCTGATGGGCCGACCGTACGCATGCTGGATCAGGCCGAAGAGGTCGTCGAACAGCAGTGGAAGGGTGCCCCCGTGCGCGGCGGCGTTGCCACCGAGGTGGAAGCGACGGAACATGCCACGGCTACGGACGCCGTCGGCTGCGAATTTCTCGATGATCCACGGCGGCAGCAGCAGCGAACCACGGCCCGGCAGAGCAGGTACCCGCCCCGCGGTCTGCTTGCCTTCGGCGACCACGTGCGGCTCCAACAACTCGATCAATTCTCGAGTCTTGCTCGCGGCTGCCTCGGTGACGTCTGCGGGCAACGACGTGGACACCGCGAGATCCTGGACCGTGCGCAATGCCTCGAGCAACTGTCCGTATTCCGGCCCCACCTTCGCCGGAACGAAACGCGGGAAGCCGCCGTGGTGGTCGTAATCGGGGTCGGAACTGCGGTCGAGCTGCATCGGATCGGTCATGACCTGCACGCTAGCTGCATCGCCCGGCCGCAGCGGATTCAGCCCTCGCCACCGTTAAGCTGGCCCACGTGACCTTCACTCCCGCACTGTGGCGTCCCGTTCCCGGCTTCGAAGATCTGACCGACATCACCTATCACCGCCACGTGTCCGACGCGACCGTGCGGGTGGCGTTCGATCGTCCCGAGATTCGCAACGCTTTTCGGCCGCACACCGTCGACGAGCTCTACCGCGCGCTCGAACACGCACGCGTGAGTTCGGACGTGGGAACCGTGCTGCTCACCGGCAACGGGCCGAGCAGCAAAGACGGCGGCTGGGCGTTCTGTTCCGGCGGCGATCAGCGCATTCGCGGACGAAGCGGCTACCAGTATGCGGACGGTGAAACGGCCGAGACGGTCGACAAGGCGCGCGCGGGCCGTCTGCACATTCTCGAAGTGCAGCGGCTGATCCGCTTCATGCCCAAGGTCGTCATCTGCCTCGTCAACGGGTGGGCAGCGGGTGGCGGGCACAGCTTGCACGTGGTGTGCGATCTGACGCTCGCGAGCCGCGAACACGCTCGCTTCAAGCAGACCGACGCCGACGTGGGCAGCTTCGACGGTGGTTACGGCAGTGCGTACCTGGCCAAGATGGTCGGGCAGAAATTCGCCCGAGAGATCTTCTTCCTCGGCGAGACGTACTCGGCCGAGGAAATGCACCGCATGGGCGCGGTGAACAAGGTGGTCGATCACGCCGAACTCGAGAACACCGCCATCGAGTGGGCCGCGAAGATCAACGCCAAGTCGCCGCAGGCACAGCGGATGCTCAAGTACGCCTTCAACCTGCAGGACGACGGTCTCGTCGGCCAGCAGTTGTTCGCCGGTGAAGCCACCCGGCTGGCGTACATGACCGACGAGGCCGTCGAGGGACGCGATGCGTTCCTGGAGAAGCGCGAGCCCGACTGGTCGCCGTTTCCTCGATATTTCTGACGCTTCGTGACCCCGAACTCGCAGTACCGCGATCGCGGTACTGCCGCGGGTGCTCTGTGGGCCTGGTTCACGCAGCCGTACGACTACCGCTGGATGGCGGACTTCCAGAACTCGCGGCCCACCGGAAAACTCATCCGATGGGTGATGGCGATCCTGACGCTGAACTACGGCGCTCTGGCGGTGGTGGCCCTCTTCTCCGACGGCACCTCGCGGAACGCCGCGGCAATCGGCTGGAAGGCATTCCTGGTCGTCATGGCGGTGGCGGTCGCGGCCGCGTGGATCGTCAAGCCGTTCCCGGGCCGTCTCGGGGTGGTGGCATTCGCGGTGTTCGCCGATCTGGGCACCGCGTCGTCCATCCTCGTCAACCCGATCGCCGACGCGATCCTGACGTGCGCGCTGTTCGCCGTCATCGGCACGTTCTGCACGTTTTTCGTCAGTCCACGGTGGCTGGTGGCTCACCTGATCTTCTCGGTGGCGTGCACCATCGCTGCCGCGGTGGCGACGTACCGCACCGGCGACGTGGACGTCGCGTCACTGATCTTCCGGACCGACGTGGTGTTGCTCGCGATCGCCGGGGTGCCGCTCACCTCGCATCTGTTGGTCACCGTGTTGACCGACGACGCCCGCAGTTCGTTGCTCGACCCGCTCACCGGGTTGCTGAATCGGCGCGGGCTCGAATCGGTGATCCACGACGTCTGGTTGCTCGGCCGCGAGGAGGATCGCTGCTCGGCCGTCGTGGTCGTGGACATCGATCGCTTCAAAGCCGTCAACGACGACTACGGGCACGAGGAGGGTGAGGCCGTCATCGTTCGCGTCGCCGAGCGTCTGGGCGCACACATGGGTAGATACGGCGTGATCGCACGCACCGGCGGCGAGGAATACCTCGCGGTGGTCTCGACGTCGCGCCTGCACATCGATGCGTTGATCCATGGTGTTCGACGAGCCATGCGCGATCCCGACGACGGCGTCGCCGTGACGGTCAGCGTGGGGGCAGCCATCCTGCACGCGAGTTCACCCCTGTGGGAGCAGAACCTCGACCTCGTGACGCGGGCGATGCGAGTGGCGGACTCGATGATGTACGAGGCCAAAGCAGCCGGCGGAAACCGGATCGTCACGACGGTGCTGTGATTCCACTGATCGATGCCACTGATCCGGGTCGTTCCGCAGGCTCCACTCTCGCTGTGACCATCCTGCGGCAGTGATGGTCGGTTGCGTGATATCCATGCGAGGTGGACATCCTCGCTGCACGTACCATCCTGCGCCCGGTCGACTACCGGAAGACCCTCGAGTTCTATCGAGACGGCCTGTCTCTTGCGGTGTGCCGTGAATATCCCGGCGGCACGGTGTTGTTCGCAGGCCAAGGGTTGATCGAGATCGCAGCGCACGGCGGCACCGAGGAGCCGGGATCGTTCTCCGGGGCACTGTGGCTGCAGGTGCGCGACATCGATTCTGCCACAGCGGAATTGGAGCAGGCCGGCATTGCGATCGTACGCGCGGCGACCACCGAACCCTGGGGACTCATAGAGATGTGGATCGAGGATCCCGATGGAATCCCCATCGTGCTGGTGCAGATTCCGCAGGACCACCCACTACGCCGGGATACTCGCTAGCCACCCGAGACGGTTCGCAGTACCGCCGACGCCGATTGCGGCCTCGACCACAGATATCCCTGCGCCAGAGTGCATCCGAGATCGAGAGCGGCGTCGGCCTGAGCTCGACTTTCGATCCCCTCGACGATCATCGTCAGCTCCAGATCGTTGGCGACCGAGGCCAACGACTTGATCATCGCCCGACCGGCCACGGTGTCGATGAACCGTGTCAGATGTCCGTCGATCTTGATGCCGTCCGGTTGCAACGTCACCAAACGTTCGAGAGACGACCAGCCGGAGCCGAAGTCGTCGAGCAGGACGCGGAAACCCAGCCGGTGCACGTCGTCGATGTGCTTGCGCAGCAACGGCCCTGGCGTCACCGACGAGGTCTCGGTGAGTTCGAGCGAAATGGATTTCGGCGACACCTCGGTCGACGCGATCGCACGTTCGAGTTGGCCGACGCCGTCCGGATGCGCCAGATGACGTCCTGAAATGTTGACGGTCAGCCGCAGGTCCGGTCGGTGTACGTGCCACTTCTTCATCTCCGCGGCCGCCTGCGCGAGCACGCTCAGATCCACGTCGATGATCAGTTCACTCGCCTCGGCGAACGGCACGAAGTCCGCGGGCACCACCAGACCCCGAGTGGGATGGTGCCAACGCGCCAATGCCTCGAAGCCGACGATCTCCTCTGTCCGTAGGTCCACGATCGACTGGAACCACGGCACGATGTGACCGTCGGCGAGGGAGTCAGCGATGTCGTTGTCGCTGCCGAGTCGGGTGGATCCCGAGCCGACCCGCCGATGCAGATCGAGCTGCTCCTCGAGGACGGACGCGAACTGTTCGAGCTCCTGCATCTGGTCGTTGGAGAGGGGCCTCGAAGTGCGGTCGAGCAAGCAAAGAGTGCCGATCACCAGACCTTCTCGTCCGCGAAGCGGAACCGAGGCATAGGACTCGATGCCGTTCTCGTCGAGCAGCGCGCGTTGCCGGGTGGTCGCATCGACCCGGCCGTGGGCGACGACCGCAGGCACTCCCGTGCGCACCACGTCGTCGCACAGGGTGTCGGCCCGCACCACGGTGGACATCGGCGGACCGCCGATGTTGACCAGTGTGTACTGGGTGTCCTCGTCCAACACGTTCAGCTGGGCGATGGCGAATCCGACACTGCGTGCCGCGAATTCGACGGTGGAGCGCAACGCGGGTGTGGTTGCTTCCAGATCGAGGTAGCGGCGAGCCGAGTCGCTCTGCCGCCGAGACTGGGAGCGTGCGGTGTCGTGCACCTCACCGTCCACCAGCATCTCCTCGCAGCCGACATCCGGGCACGCTCTCGACCCGCGTGGAACCGAGTTTAACCGTGCACGAACGGCAGACCGCAGGCAAACCCCATCTCGAGCTCGTCACAATGCCGGGAAGCGCGTGTGCAGGAGCCGATGACGCAACACAGCCGCGGCCACCCGTGCGCCTTCGTCGGTTGCGACGCGATTGTCGGCCGAGCGGAACGCTCCGAGAGCGTCGAGTTCTGCGATCAACGTGTCCGCCAGAGTCTCGGCGTGCTCCGACTCCGGCTCCTCCCCCGCATGGGTCCATCCCTCCGCACGCAACAGTCGAGCCGAATCGTCGGCCGTCGCCTGCGCGTCGGCGATGTCGTTGCCCAGGATCATCCGGGCCAGGAGAACCTCCGCAGCGATCGAGTCGGGGTGGTAGTCGCTGCCGACGATTCCCCCGGCGAGCACGCGCCACAATCCGTCCGAGCTCAGCTGCCGGGTGCGCGTCGTCGGAACCAGCCTGCCTGCAGATCGACGCATCAACCGAAGTCGCATCACCAGACGCCGGAGAGCGAGGACCTTGTCGGTGTCGAGTTCGCGTCCGACGAACTGCGGACGCTCGGCTACCGGAAAGACAGTGCGAGCGATCCGCGCCACCAGATCGTCCGGCAGATACCCGGCATCGGTCAGCGCCACGCCGTCGCCGATGCAGCCGATGAAGCTCTCGAGTCTGCGCACGCACCCGTACACCGGCTCGACCGCCTCGTGCAGCGCCTCGCGCAAGCCCAAGTAGAGCTCGGCGCGTGGAGCGCTGTAACTGCTCCACAGTTCGATGCGGTGGTCGAGAAGTTGTTCGAGCAGAACGTCGTCGGTGCCGTTCTTGCCCTGCTCCGAGGTCAGCACCGCGTCGGTCACGCCGCGACGACGCGTCGCCCGTGCGGTGACTCCCAGCGGCCTGCCACCGGGCTTCGACGGCTCGAACTCACCGGCAATGGTCGCCACTTCGAGTGTCTCACCGATCTTTTCGACGATGGCCCGCTCGACCCCGGTCGGAGCGTCCTGCCACGTCACCAACTCGGTGTCGACTGCTCCGATACCGGATTGCTCGGTGGCAGCGCGATACTGCTGCAGCCAGATCGCATCGTCGGTGGCACGTACGAGCTCGTCCGTCACGCCGCTGCGTGCGATCTCCGCATAAGCGAGGCGTCCCAGCCGCTCGAGCAGATCCCCGAGCGCTCGGGCGATGTCGACGGCCCGATCGGGGCCCTCGGCCGCGTGGCGCAGATAGATCCACAAAAACGTCTGTACGGAATGCTGTGTCGGCCCCGCAGGCGGCGACACCGCGGCCAGTCCGTCCCACCCGAGCCGGGCGTCGGCGGCAAGAGCCGGATCGACGGAATCGAAGTACGACAGGGCGGCCGACACCGCATCATCCATACCCGATCCCTTCACGTCGTCCACTGTTCCACAATGCTTCGACCGGAGGAGACCACCGTCGTGCGCTACGCCACAGACGAAGTGGACATATAAGGCAAAAAGGTGAACTGGAGGTGAACTGGAGACGACTTCGCGGCACCCGAGAAGAACACTTCGCAAGAAATTTCCGCGAATGGCCGTTCGTGTCCCACACTTTCCACCGTGAGCGCTGAATTTCTCGTACTTCTCGTGGTGGTCGTGACGGCCCTGGCCTTCGACTTCACCAATGGTTTCCACGACACCGCCAACGCCATGGCGACGTCGATCGCAACGGGGGCATTGAAGCCCAAGGTCGCGGTCACCCTGTCTGCCGTCCTCAACCTGGTCGGCGCCTTCCTGTCCGTAGAGGTCGCAGCCACCGTCGCGAAGGGGATCGTCAATCTCGGCGACACCGGCGGCCAGGCCCTGCTGACCATCATCTTCGCCGGCCTCGTCGGCGGCATCCTGTGGAACCTCGCCACCTGGCTGCTCGGCATCCCGTCGAGCAGCTCGCACGCACTGTTCGGCGGCCTCATCGGTGCCACCATGGCGGGCCTGGGAACCAGCGGCGTCGTGTGGGACGGGGTGTGGAGCAAGATCGTATTGCCCGCCGTGCTGGCCCCCATCGTCGCCGGCCTCGTCGCCACCGTCGGCACCTGGATCATCTACCGCATCACCAACGCAGTTCCCGAGAAGTCCAAGGAGCGCGGATTCCGTTGGGGCCAGATCGGTTCGGCCTCACTCGTCTCGCTCGCCCACGGCACCAACGACGCCCAGAAGACGATGGGCGTGATCTTCCTGGCGCTCGTCGCGTACGGGACCGTCTCGCCGGACGCCGAGATGCCCCTGTGGGTCAAGGTCACGTGCGCCCTCGCCATCGCGTTGGGCACTTACCTCGGCGGCTGGCGCGTCATCCGCACCCTCGGTAAGGGCCTCGTCGAGATCGCATCCCCGCAGGGCATGGCAGCCGAGTCCTCTTCTGCAGCAATCATTCTGACGTCGAGCCACCTCGGCCTCCCGCTCTCGACCACGCAGGTCGCGACCGGCTCGATCCTCGGATCGGGACTCGGCAAGCCCGGTGCCGCCGTGCGCTGGAACGTCGCAGGACGCATGGCCGTCGCCTGGGTCATCACCTTGCCGCTCGCCGGTGTGGTCGGCGCCGCATGCTGGCTGCTCGCCCACACGATCGGCGGTCTGCCCGGCATCCTCGTGGTCTTCGCCATCCTCGTCGGCCTGGCCACCGTCATGTACATCCGCTCGCGCCGCGAACCCGTCGATCCGGACAACGTGAACGCCGAATGGGACGGCGGACTCGTTCCTGCCGCCGCCGAAACCGACTCCCCCGCGAAGGTCTGAACATCATGGAAACCCTCAAGCACACACTCGATTCGCTCTGGCAGGTTGTTCTCGTCGGCCTGCTGCTCGGTGCCGGACTGCCCGCGATCTTCGCTTTCGGACTCAAGGCACTCTCGGTCGGTGAGCCCTCGGACGAGGCCACTGCCTCGGGCACCACACGCGTGGCCCGACCGGCAGTGGCCACCGCCGCGGCCGTCCTCTGTTTCGCAGTGGTCGTCGTCGCCATCGTGGCCGGAATTCTCTTCATCATGAAGAACTTCCTCGACAGCACATTCGGCATCTCCGTCTTCTGACACACCCGAGAAGGGGTACAGCTCTCATGACCGACTCCACCAAGACCGCATTCCCGGCCTCGGTGCTCGAATGGCTCCGAGCCGGATACCCCGAGGGCGTTCCGCCCAAGGACCGATTCCCGCTCGTCGCCCTTCTGCGCCGCGCCGCACTCACCGACGCTCAGGTGCAGGAGATCGTTCTCGAACTCGTCTCTCCCGCCAACGGTGCACTCGACGACGGTGCCATTTCGACCGAGGAGATCGCGACGTACATCCGCGACCAGATCGACGCCGAGCCGACGGCCGAGGACATCTCCCGTGTCTCGGCACGACTGGCCGCCGGTGGCTGGCCGCTCGCGGATCCGGCTGCCCTGTAAGACCATGGCGGTCCCGTCGTTTCTCCACTCGATCGTCGAGTGGCTCCGCGGTGGGTATCCCGACGGGGTACCCGAAGCGGATTACGTTCCCCTCCTTGCCCTTCTGAATCGGCGACTGTCCGACGACGAAGTGCAGTCGGTGATGGATGCCCTCATCGCCGACGGCCAGTTACCTGCCGACAAGGCCGGAATTTCCGTCACCATCACCAAGGTCACCAACGAGCTGCCCCGAGAAGAGGACGTCAATCGGGTGCGCGCGAACCTCGCCGCCGGGGGTTGGCCTCTGGCCGACCCGTTCACGATCCGGCGCAAGGACTAATCTCGCCAGTGTGCTCGAGAGCGTTCCCATTCCAGCAGGCTCGGCCGCGGCAGACATCCTGCCGCGGCTGAGCCGTCTGCTGGCCGGCGACGGCCCGGCCGTCCTCCCCGTCCCCGCCGACGATCCACGCGAGATCCGACGCCTGCACGACGCGTTGGCCCCCGGAACCCCCATCGACGACGACGTCGCATTGGTCGTCGCGACATCGGGGACGACGGGAATTCCAAAGGGTGCCATGCTGTCTGCATCCGCACTGGTCGCGTCGGCGACGGCAACCGAGGAGCGCCTCGGCGGCCCCGGCTCGTGGCTGCTGGCTCTGCCCGCACACCACATCGCCGGGATGCAGGTGTTGCTGCGCAGCGTGCTCGCCGGCACGTCGCCGGTGATCATGGACGTATCTGCCGGCTTCGACCCGGCCGCCATGGTCGAGGCCGTGGGACGGATGTCGGGTCCGCTGCGCTACACCTCCCTGGTGCCCGGCCAGTTGATCAAAGCACTCGAGAACCCCGAGGCCACTGCTGCACTGGCATCGCTGGACGCCGTGTTGCTCGGCGGCGCTGCCACGCCGATTCCGTTGCGCGAGAGAGCTGTTGCCGCGGACGTTCGATTGGTACGCACCTACGGCATGAGCGAAACCGCGGGCGGCTGTGTGTACGACGGAGTTCCGTTGCACAGCACCGTCGTTCGGATCGACGACGGACGAGTGGTTCTGGGCGGGCGGACTCTGGCCTCGGGCTATCGCGGATTACCCGATCACCCGGCGTTCGCCGAGCCGGGATGGTTCCGCACGGACGACGCAGGCACGATGATCGACGGGGTGCTGAGCATCACTGGTCGACTCGACGAGGCCATCTCGACGGGCGGCTTGACCGTCGTACCGCAGGTGGTCGAAGCCGCGCTGGCAACGCATCCCGCTGTCCGCGAGTGCGCTGTCGTCGGATTGCCGGATGAGCGCCTCGGCCAGAAGGTGGTGGTAGCAGTGGTTGCCTCTGCGCCGGTGACGTTGGCGGAGTTGCGCTCTCACGTCGAGCAGTCGCTCGATGCCACCGCTGCACCGCGGGAGCTGTTCCTCGTCGACGCACTGCCGACCCGAGGCCCGGGCAAACTGGACCGCGCGGGATTGCGAGCCGCGTTGGCAGCGCGGTGAGAGCACCCGACGCGCGTATCCGTCAGGACACGATTCGACCGTCCTCGAGTCGCACGACTCGGTCGGCCGCAGCCAACACCTCGGGATCGTGAGACACACACGCAACGGCAACTCCGCGCATCGTCTCCTCACGCATGACGGCTCGAATCCGTTGTCCACTAGCGGCGTCGAGACCTGTCGTGGGTTCGTCGAGCAACAGGAGATCGGCCCGGCGGGCCACACCCTGAGCCAGTAGGGTGCGCTGACGCTGCCCTCCGGACAGGTCGGCGAACGGCATGCCGGTCAGTTCCGCGATGTCGAGGCGCCCGAGGGCGTCGCGCACCGATGCCCGAGCCTCGGTGTTCATCGGACGCCATCGGCCGAGGCGTCCCCACGCACCCACTGCCACGACGTCCCATACGGTCAACGGCAACCGATCCGGCACAGCAGCGCGCTGCGGAACGAATGCAATTGCGCGAGTTGCGCTTCGGGTCCCGCCCGTCAGTGGCCGGGTGCCGGCGACCACCTCGAGCAACGTGGACTTGCCGGCACCGTTCGGCCCTGCGATGGCCGTGAGCCGACCGGGTAGCAGGTCCAGATCGACGCCTGCGAGTGCCGTGTGGCCGGAGAACTCGACGCGGACGCCCCGGAGGCGAGCGAACTCGGACGACGCGCTGACAGCTGAGGTGTTCACATTGCCACTATACGATTTTGAATATCGTTATCACTCTCATTAAGCTCCGGAATGTGCCATTTCAGACAATCGACGCGCTGTTCGAGCCGTTCGACCTCGGTTTCGTCCAACGCGCCCTGTTCGGCGGAGCCCTGGTCGCCGTGCTGTGCGGGGTGGTCGGAACGTGGGTGGTGATCCGCGGCATGGCATTTCTGGGTGAGGCGCTCGCACACGGAATGCTGCCCGGTGTCGCTCTCGCGACCGTTCTCGGAGTCCCGGTGATGATCGGCGGCGCACTGAGCGCGGTCGCCATGAGCCTCGGGATCACCGCGCTGCAACGCCGCGGAACACTGTCCTACGACACGAGCATCGGGATGTTGTTCGTGTCCATGTTGGCGCTCGGCGTCATCGTCATCTCCCACTCGGGGAGCTTCGCCACCGACGCCACGTCCATACTGTTCGGCGACATTCTTGCCATCACGCACACGGACCTCTATCTCCTGGCAGGAGCGGCCGCACTCGGAGTCGCCGTCGCGGCGCTGTTTCATCGACCGCTGGTCGCCGTTGCGCTGGACCCCCGAATTGCTTCGGTGCTCGGACTCGGGCCGCGCTCGGCCCAAGCAGTTCTCGTCGCACTCGTGACGCTGGCAGTCGTCGCGTCGTACCAAGCCGTCGGCTCGCTGCTGGTCGTCGGACTGTTGCTCGCCCCTGCCGTCGCCGCCGGGCAGTGGACCACCCGCATTCCCACTCGCATGCTGGTGGCGGCCGTCCTCGGCGTGCTGTCCGTGTTCGGCGGCCTACTGATCTCCTGGCACGCGGCCACCGCCGCCGGTGCCTCCGTGGCGGCGACCGCGATCGCGGTGTCCGGCCTGTCGTACGCGATACGCAGTGCCGTCACCGCCATCCGTCCTCGCCCCACTTCACCCGAAAGGAACACGTGCGCACCCGCATCCTGACCACCACAATCGCCGTCGGTGCCCTCGTTCTCGCATCGACGGCCTGTTCCTCGGAGACGAACGTGCCACCCACAGACGAACCCACAGGCGAAGGCCACGGGGCAATAGCCGGTGCCGCCGAACTCGCCGAACCGCGGCTCGGGCTCACGTCCGTGGACCCGACGGGGCGGGTGTCCCATCTCGATCTGCTCGACGACACCGTCACCGATCTCGGGACCATCGGAGCCCCGCAGGCTCTGCACACCGACGGCCGCTACCTGTTCGTGCAGACCGACGCGGGCGTCGAGATCGTCGACAGCGGGGTCTGGACCTGGGACCACGTCGACCATTTTCACTACTACCGCAGCGAGCCTCGACTACTCGGCACGGTCGGCGGCTCAGGCACGGCAACCGTTGCCACATCCAACCTTTCGACCTCGGGAAGTACTGGGCTGTTCTTTCCCGACTCCGGGGACGCTGTACTGCTCGACACCGAGGCCCTGTCGAAAGGCACAGTCGTGGAACGATTCCGAAAGGTCACCACTCCCGGTGCCGGAATGGTCGTTCCCGTCGGCACTTTCGCGCTCGTGACCGAGGGATCCGGACCGTCGACCTCGGTCGTCGGATACACCGCCGACGGCGAACGCACCGGGCCGGTCGAACCGTGCCCGCAGGCCCGCGGCACGATCACCACCAGGGTCGGTGCCGTGATCGGGTGCGCCGACGGCGCACTGCTCGCCTCGGCCACCGGCGACGAATTGGCGGTCGAGAGAATCCCCTACCCGGCCGGCGCCACCGCCGCGGCAGCGACGTCGTTCGACAACCGCGAGGGCCGCCCCACGGTCGCAGGTTCTACCGGTGCAGAGGGCATTTGGATGCTGGATACCCGCGCACGGTCGTGGTCCCTACTCCCGGCACCGGCACCCCTGGTGCACGTCACCGCCGTGGACGATGCGGACGAGCACGTGCTGGCCCTCACCGAGGATGGCCGAGTCCTGGTACTCGACGGCAACAACGGAGCTGTTCTGGCCGAAACCGCACCGCTGGTGGCCGAATCACTCGAGGCCGGCGCGTCCCCGACCCTGGTCGCCGACGATCAGCGCGCCTATCTCAGCGCCCCGACCGAACGACGGCTGTACGAGATCGACTACGCCGACGGTGCCCGCATAGCGCGGACCTTCGACACCGCCACCGAACCGACCTTCACCGCGGAGACCGGACGATGACGAGCGGACGCGTCGGCCGCTTCTCATCGGCAGTGGCGGTGGCCGCAGCAATCGGACTGTGCCTGAGCGGCTGCTCCGCCGACGGTGACGACCGCCCGGTGGTGATCGTGTCCACGAACATCCTCGGCGACGTCGTGCAGCAGCTCGTCGGCGACGAGGCAGACGTGGTGACGCTGATGAAGCCGAACGCCGACCCGCATTCCTTCGAGATCTCGGCGCAGGAAGGTGCCCGCCTACGCACGGCAGACCTGATCGTCTCCAATGGTCTCGGCCTCGAAGAAGGTCTACAGCAACATCTCGACGAGGCAGCGGCGGAGAACGTGCCCACCTTCGTCGCGGGCGACGCCATCGACGTCCTCGAGTACACGGAAGGGGACGCCGCAGGCAGTCCCGATTCGCACTTCTGGACCGATCCCGCGCGCATGACAGCCGTCGTCGATGCCCTCGAGCCGGCGCTCGCCGGGCTGGACGGTGTCGATTCTGCCGAGATCGCCGACCGCACAGCAGGTTACCGGCTGCAGTTGAAGGGGCTCGACGACGACATGAGCGCCACCTTCGCTGCGATCCCGGATCAGCGCCGCGCACTCGTCACCAATCACCATGTATTCGGTTATCTCGCAGCCCGTTTCGATTTCACGGTGATCGGGGCAGCCATTCCCGGCGGCACCACCCTGGCGGCACCGTCTGCTTCCGATCTGGCCGAACTCGTCGGAGCCATCGAGAAGACCGGTGTTCCCGCGATATTCGCGGAATCGTCTTCTCCGGATCGTCTCGTCCAGGCCTTGGCGAGTGAGGCCGACATTCGTGTCGCTGTGATCGAACTGTTCACCGAATCCCTCACCGCGCCCGACGGCGGTGCCCCCGACTACCTCACCATGATGCGCGTCAACACCGAGCGCATCTCCGATGGACTCACCAGCTGACCGATTCGTCACACAGAAAAGGAACAATCATGCGTATCAACGATTTTCGAAGGGCGAGCGTCACCGCGCTCGCCCTCGGTGCGGTAGCGACCCTGGCGGCGTGCGCCTCCGGCACCACACCCGCCGCCGAATCCACAGCGATTGCGGCCGGGCCACGGGTCGCAGTGTCCTACGAAGGCGGCCTTCGGGTGCTCGACGCCGAGACGTTCGAGACCGTCGCTGATTTCGACTCCGAGGAGTACACGCGCCTCAACCTCGCCGGCGACGACCGCAACGTCATGGTCACCACGAGCGAGGGCTTCCGTGTGCTCGACACCGCGGCCGGGACGACCGAGCAACCGCAATTGACCGACACCGTCTTCGAAGCCGAGAAGCCCGGTCACGTCGTACGACACGGCGGCAAGACCATCCTGTACGCCGACGGCACCAGCGACACCACGATCTTCGACACCGCAGCGCTCGAATCCGCAGACGGGCTCCCGGAGACCGAGAGCATCCCCGGTGTCGACGCGCACCACGGCGTCTCGATCGTCCTCGAAGACGGCACGTTTCTCACCACGGTCGGGAACTCGAACGGCCGCACCGGCATCGAGGTTCGTGACGCATCGGGCGCGGTCGTCGCCAAAAACGATCAGTGCCCCGGCGTCCACGGAGAGGGAACAGCGGAAGGCGAGATCGTCGTCTTCGGTTGCGAGAACGGCGCTCTGATCTACGACAAGGGCCAGATAACCAAGCTCGACGCTCCGGACCAGCCCTACGGGCGGACGGGCAACGCGTACGTGAGCGAGACCAGCCCCCTCATCGTCGGAGACTACAAGGACGACCCGGACGCAGAGGGCTCACTCCTGCACGCGGTCACCGTCATCGACCCCGCGGCCAAGACCCTCGACGTCGTGAAGCTCCCCGACGGTGCCGAGTACACCTGGCGCGGAGTCGCCCGAGGCCCCGGCGACTTGGCCTACATCATCGGATCGGACGGCGCAGTCCACGTATTCGATCCGACGACAAAGACATTCACCGCCTCGTACCCCGTCATCGACGCCTGGGAAGGTCCCGCGAAATACCAGGACGCCCACCCCGGCATCTCCATCGCGGGTGACACCGCCTACGTCACCGAACCGGCCGGCAACAGCATCCACGCCGTCGATCTGAGCACCGGAAACGTCACCGAGAGCAAGCAACTCGATGTCACGCCCAACGAATTCGTCGTCGTGACTGCCTGACCCTGCAGCCCGGGGACGCAGAAATCCACTCTGCGTCCCCGGGTTCGGCTACCCCGTCCGATCCGGCGGACCGTCGACCACAGGTGTGCCTTGGTGATGCACCAGTTCCCATCCATCGGAGGTGCGTCGCCAGATCGACGATCGACGGGCTCGACGTCCCGACCGTCGTGACGTCCACTGCACCAGAACGACACCCACGTCCAGTATCCGTCCGGAGAGATCGTGGACCTCGATGATGCCGTCGGCCGCACTTTCTCCGCCCAACAGCTCGAGTATCGACTGCTTGGTCCACACCACCCCAGACGCTCCGATCTCGACGAAATCGTCCGCAAGCAGCGCCGCGAGTCTGCTTCTGTCACCACGGGTCTCGGCCCGCTGCAACTGCCGCTCCAGCTCCAACACCTGGCCGACCTCGTCGTTCTCCGGCACCGATGTCAACCCGCCATTTCGAGGTACAGCCGCTCGACGTCGGCGTCGGACCATCCCGCCGGTTCTAGGATGTCGGCCCACATGCGCACCGCGTCGGCTCCGTAGCTGTGGCCGTGCCCGTCGTCGACGTCGGTGGAGAACACCTGGTCGAAGGTCAATTGCCAGAACGTCACGAACGGGAACCACTGCACTCCCGGATCGACGTCGGTGCCGCGGGGTTCCCGCAGCCAGTCGGGCCTGCCGAGGATCAGATCGGGTGACCACCACACGATCGGGTCGGATGCGTGCTGCCAGTACACGATTCGCGGCTCTTCCCACGGACCACCGATGTCGAGATCCCCGGACGAACTCGCGAATCGCACGTGCTCTCCGCCGTCGATGACAGGCAGGATCTCGCGGGAACCGGCGTCGCGTCCGCTCGTGATACGCGCCCACTGAGGCGTGAAATTGGGGTTGCCGACCCACAGAGCGCCGTCGATACGAGCGATCATGTCCTGTGCACCGCTGAATGCATCCTGCCCGCCGTAGGCACCGAGGCTCTCGCCGAACAACACCAACTTGGGTCGTAAATCCTCCGGGAGTTCGCTCCACACCGCGTAGATCGCCTCGAAGAGGGCTCGTCCGGCATCCTGCGGGGTCTGCCGATCGGCCAGAAATGCCATCGGGCTCGGCAGGAACGAGTACTGCATCGACGCAATCGCCGAATTGCCGTCGAACAGGTACTCCAGTGGACGAGCCACGGATTCGTTGACCCATCCGCGTCCGGTGGTGGTCGCGACACCGAGCACGGCCCGTGAGAATGCGCCGGTACGTTCGAGTTCGGCCACCACCCGCTCTGCCACACCCTCGACCGTTTCGGCCGATTCGACACCGGCGTAAACGCGGATCGGTTGCACTGCAGGCCTTCCGGTGAAGTCACCGATCTCGTCGGGCGATGCTCCGGAGACCACGAAGCGTCGCCCCTCCTGACCCAGCGATTCCCAGTCCTCGTTCGACGCATCGGACCCCGACAGTTCTGCTGCATCAGGCTTTTCCACACCCTCGTGGTTGCCGCGATCGGCGGTAGAGGCCGACTTCTCCGCGACGGCCACAATTCCCCGAATCAGTGCACCGTTGACGGCGAACACCACCAGCAGTGCAACCACGATCACGCTGGCGATCCTCGCCAACGGCCTCGGTACGTACTGCTTTGCCCATCGCGTCAACGCACGAGTTGCTCTGCGCAGCAGGCGGCCGAGAGCAATCACCGCCACCGCTACCACCAGCGAGAGCACCAGCACCGCGATGTAGAGCGGCCGGCCGGGGTCCTCCACACCGACCAGCTTGCGCACGATCTGCTGCCACCACGAGCCGAGGATCAGGAAGAGCGGAATCGCCACCACCGCAGCCGCGGCCAACGCCCACCAACCACGTCGACGCCACTGCTCCGACCAGTTCGGTGACACTCCGCAGCGCCGGACCACCCAGGCAACGAGGCACCCCACGCCGTACCCGATCGCGACGCTGATCCCCGTGGCCACCGCCTGCAGGTACCACACACGAGGTAGCAGAGACGGAGTCATCGACAGCGCGAAGAACACCAGAGCGAAGACGATCCCCACCGGATGTAGTGCGCGACAGTACCGATCCGCTCGCGAATCCCGCCAATACGAACGTATCGAGGCCGACCGCCGTGTGGTCACCCATAGATCGTATTGGCCCGCCGACTGGGCCGCACCCACTTCGACGTGCAAGCATTCACGCCATGAGTGTTCTGGTCTGCTTCCACGCGCATCCCGACGACGAAGTGTTCGGCACGGGCGGCGTCATGCGGCTCGCGGCCGACGCCGGCCACCGCGTCGTACTCGTGACGGCCACCGACGGTGCCGTCGGCGAATATCCCGACGGCATCCTCGCCGACGGGGAGACGTTGGCCGCGCGCCGACACATCGAATTGGACCGTTCGGCTGCCGTCCTGGGGGTCGCGCGCGTCGTTCGCCTGCACTATGCCGATTCCGGAATGGCCGGCACGCCGGAGAACGGCAACCCGGAGGCGTTCTGCAACGTCGACGTCGACACCGCGGCTGGGCGATTGGCCGACGTGTTGCGCGAGGAGCAGGCCGACGTCGTCACCATCTACGACCCGAACGGTGGATACGGCCACCCCGACCACATTCAGGTGCACGTCGTCGGCAAGCGCGCCGCCGAGATCGCCGAGACGCCGTACGTGTACGAGACGACCACCAACCGTGACCACATGCGCAGGTTGATGGAAGCCAATCCCCACTGGAGCGAAGAGGCGTCACCACCGGACATGGAGTCGTTCGGACTGCCGGAAACCGAAATCACCACTGTCGTGGACGTGTCGAGCGTCATCGCGGCCAAGCGGGCCGCGATGGAAGCGCACGAAACGCAGGTCGGCGATTTCGGGCCGTTTCTCGCAATGCCGATCGAACAACTGACCACTGCGTTCGGTCTCGAATGGTTCCGCAAACTGCGGGGCACCGGCGGGGTCGGACTGACAGAGACATCGTTGCCGCTCTGACGAGACAGCTGCTGCAAGCGCGACGTATGCGTCGTGCAAGCGGTCGGGGCGATCGTTGTCCCATGACCACACCAGCTATCGAGGCCGACGGCCTCATCAAGACATTCGGCAAGCAACGCGCGGTCGACGGCGTCAGCCTGACCGTCCCAACCGGGGCGGTCTACGGCGTCCTCGGCCCCAACGGCGCAGGTAAGACCACCACGGTCCGCATGCTCGCCACCCTCCTTCGACCCGACGGCGGCTCAGCCCGAGTTTTCGGCCGAGACGTCGTCGCCGACGCCACCGCGGTCCGGTCGTTGGTCGGCGTCACCGGTCAGTACGCATCGGTGGACGAGGATCTCACCGCAACCGAGAATCTGGTCGTCTTCTCACGGCTCCTCGGCCTGAGCCGCCGCGACAGCAAAGCCAAGGCCGTCGAACTCCTCGAGGAATTCGGGTTGGCGGACGCAGCGTCCCGACCCTTGAAGTTGTTCTCCGGTGGCATGCGGCGGCGCCTCGATCTGGCCGCGAGCCTGATCTCGGCACCGCCGTTGCTGTTCCTCGACGAGCCGACCACCGGTCTCGACCCCCGCACCCGAGCCCAGATGTGGGACACCATCCGCCGGCTCGTCGCGGCGGGCTCGACAGTTCTACTGACCACTCAGTACCTGGACGAGGCCGATCAACTGTGTGATCGCATCGCCGTCATCGATCATGGCCGCGTGATCGCCGACGACACCGCCGACGGGCTCAAGTCTTCGGTAGGCACCTCCGCACTGTCACTGACTCTCACGGATCGAAACCAGATCGACGACGCCCGAGCTCTGGTCGCGAAGCAACTGGGCACAGAAGTGTCGGTCAGCCCCGAGTCCGCTCGTCTGACAGCACCCATGACCGACACATCGATCACCCCCGACATCTTGATTCGCCTGCGCGACTTCGGCATCGACGTCTGCGAAATCACCGTCACCAAACCCAGCCTGGACGAGGTATTCCTGACCCTCACCTGCAAGAGCGCAGACGAGGACGCAGCATGACCACTACTCTCACTCCGCAACCGTCGACGTACATCGACCCCGCCGACCGTCCGGTCGTCCGACACATCGGCCTGGCCCGCACCGTCGCCCAGTCCGCCACCATGGGATATCGCGGGTTGCTCAAGCTTCGCCACAATCCCGAACAACTCACCGACGTGGTGCTACTACCGGTGATCTTCACCCTGATGTTCAGCTACATCTTCGGCGGCGCGGTTGCCGGCGACGTCACGTCCTACCTGCCGATGATCGTGCCCGGAATCCTGGTACAAACAGTCATCACTGGTTCCGTCGTCACCGGCACACAGCTGCGAGAAGATATGGACAAGGGTGTCTTCGACCGATTCCGATCTCTCCCGATCGCCCGAATCTCCCCGCTTGCAGGAGCATTGATGGCCGACGTCATCCGCTACCTGATCGCGGCTGTCGTCTGTTTCCTCACCGGGTTCGCGATGGGTTACCACCCGGCCGGAGGATTTCTCGGCCTCGCCGGAGCCGTCCTACTGGTGATGTTCTGCGCCTGGGCGATCAGCTGGATATTCGCACTGCTGGGCACCCTGATGAGCAAAGCCTCCTCGGTCCAGGGCATCTCGATGCTGGTGCTGTTCCCGCTGACGTTCCTGTCCAACGCCTTCGTCGACACCTCCACGATGCCGAGCTGGCTCCGGTCCTTCGCGAACATCAACCCCGTCTCGCACCTGGTGACCGCGGTGCGCGAGCTGGCGAACAACGGGCACTTCGGTATCCACGTCGTGTACTCACTCGTCGGAGCCGTGGTCATGGTCGCCGTCTTCGCCCCACTGACCGTGAAGTCGTACATGCGCAAGGCCTAGGACACGGGTAGCGAACTCAAGATCTCTTGCAGTGCAGTATGTCTGGTGATACCAGCAGCCCGCGCGATACCGGCATCGACCGTAGGGTCACCGACAATCGCGCGGGCCGCGGCCACGTGCCGATCGATGCGCATCGACGGAAAATCCTGGCGACCCACCGCCCGCTCCGACGCCGCCAACAAGCGCAGACCCAACTCTGAGTCCCCGCAGTGCACCTCGAAAGAACCCACCGCGCAGGCGACGGCACCGAGCATCGGGATATCGTGGAAACCGCTCGGCATCAGCTTATTCCACGGTGTGCGCACCAGCTGCTCCACCGCGCCGCGCACATCCTCGGCACGTTCGTGCAACACATGTGCGCCCACGGCTGCGCACACCAGGATCGACATGAACGGATCCGTCGGATCGTCCGACGGCCACCGACCCATCGCCAGCGCCTCACGAAACAGCGTCAGCCCCTGCTCGATCGAACCGTCCTCCAGATCCGCCGCGGCTCGCGCCGCGGTCAACGACGCCGACGTCGACCTCTGTTGAGCTCGATCCCATCGAGCACCGACACCGTCGCCCTCACGTTCCGTTTTTTCTGCACCCCCATCGAGAACCCACTCCGGTTGCCCCGTCGACGAGGATAATTCGTCGATCAGCGTCCGAGCCTCGGCAGTCTGCCCCGCGCCGGTCAAGGCCATCGCGAGAAAGGTTCGGGTCTGCACACTCTCCTCGTACGCATGCATCTCCCACATCACGTCAGCGGCCGTGCGGTAGTACTCGGCCGCGCGAGCGTGGTCACCGGACAGACCGTACGAGCTCGCCAACGTCTGCGACGTCGACCCGACCGCCCACAGGTCGCCGCGTCGACGAGCGATACTCAACGCGCGCTCACCGTCCCTGATCGACTCGAACAGTCGACCCGAGTTCTGCGCGAGCATGGAGCGAACCACGTACGCGTTGCACCGCACATCCTCATGTTCGGAACGACTGGCGCGGGCCAGTTTTCGGGCCAGCCCGCGGCCGCCCGTGTGATGGACCACCACCTCGGAATTGAACCTCAGACCCGGCGACATTCCCGGCCTGGTGCGCAGGAGATGCCGTAAGTCGATCCGCATCCTCGCCACCTGGCGCAGGTTCCCGCCGTAGGCGAAGTGCGCCACCAAGACCAGCAGGCACATCGCGGCATTGTCGTCGGGTGCCCCGGCAAGGCCGCGGCGCATACTGTCCTGCACTCGGCCGGCCCAATTCAGCACCTCCGCGTGCGCGCCGCGCATGGCCCAGAAATAGCCCAACACCGAGAACAGGGTGCACACGTTGGCCGAAACATCATGCGCGAAGGAATGTCTCATCACCGACAACAAATTGTCGTGCTCGGCCTCCAACACCAGAACCATCTTGGCCGGTTGTCCAGCAGAGTAGCCCGTGGACACCCGAACCGCGACGGCCTCGGCCCACAAGCGCATCCGCGCGGCGACGTCGGCCGCCTCTCTGCTGACGTCGAGCTGCTCCTCACCGTACTCACGGACCGTCTCGAGCATGTGATAGCGGATTCCCGACTGCGTTTCGGCAACGGAGAGCAAGGACTGATCGACCAACCCATCGAGTGCAGCCGAAACATCCTCGACGTCGGCCCATTCCGCGACCCGGCGTGCGGCATCGAGATCGAAACCCGCCGGAAACCGACACAGACGCCGCAGCGCCGCCTGCTCGATGGGTGCGAGCAGATTCCAACTCCAGGCGATCACCGCATGCAGGGTCCGGTGCCGTTCGGGCCTCGTCCGATCGACCGAACGTAGCAAGACCAAACGCCGGTCCAATCTGGCGGCGATGTCCTCCACCGTCATTGATTTGACCCGCGCCGCAGCTAATTCGATCGCCAGCGGCAACCCGTCCAACGATCTGCACAACCGCGCGACCGCATCGAGATCGAGCACCACAGAAGGGCGAACCGCGCGTGCCCGAAGGCAGAACAGTTCGATGGCAGGCGAATTCGGACCGGTTGACCCCAGAGGCGGCAGCGGATATACCGTTTCCGACGTCGACCCGATCGGAGAACGTGAGGTCGTCAACACGGTCACCGCATCGGTCGCCGAGACCAGCTTGTCCACTACCGCCGAAACCTCGTCGATCACGTGCTCGCAATTGTCGAGAACGAGCAGACCGGGTCGGGCCGAGAACACGTCGACCAGGCGTTCCTGAATCGAATGTATCCGAGCGACCTGCAACCCTCCCACCAGGTAATCGGCCTCGGCCAGACCGAGGGTCGCAGCCACGGCGGATGCCACGTCCTCTCCGCTGCGGAGCGAGGCCAGCTCGACGAACGCAACCGGCATTCTCGCAGCAGCCCGACGTCCGAGCGCGTGAGCGATCCGCGTTTTTCCCGCCCCACCGGGCCCGAGCACGGTCGTCACGCGCGAGCCGGCCAGGACTCGTTCGATCGCGACGAGATCGTCGTCTCGACCGATAAGGGCATTGGGTGCGGCACGCAATCCTATGGTGTGCAACACCTTCGGGGCCGCATCCATCCGTCCGAGAATGTCGGCGTTCACAGCCGCCGCCGCGGGCGACGGATCGGTTCCCAACCGCTGTGACAATTCGGTTCGCAGCGACGCGAACACCATCAACGCATCGTTCGATCTACCTGCGCCGTGCAGAGCCCGCATGAGCTCCACGGCAGCGCCCTCGTCCGCTCGATCGGCCGTGACCCGAGCTCTGACGAGCGGGATCACCTCGCCGAATCGTCGCAGCCCTAGCAACGCGGCTATCCGAAGGGATGTCAGGGCAGCCTCCACCACGTCGGCCTCGACGCGCACGGTTTCCGGTGGCTCGCCGCGCCACAGGCCCAGCGCCTCGGTGACGGTATCGAGGGCCTCCTGACAGTGCCCGTCTTGGAGCATGCTGCCCGCTGCCCCAGCCAGCGCCTGCGCACGGCCGAGGTCGGTGTCCTCGGCACCGAGGACCAACCGATAGCCCCCAGGGCCGCCGGCCAGTGCACCCTCGGGCAACACCGACCGCAACCGAGAGATCTGCGTCTGTAACGCGTTCTTGGGAGATCGAGGCGGTTCGTCGGGCCACACGTCGTCGATGAGAGTTTGCGGTGATCGCGCCCGCCCCGGATGCAAGGCCAGAGACACGAGCAGGGACTGCGCTCGCGCACCGGGAACCGGCACCGAACGGCCGTCGATCGCCGCGGTGACCACGCCGAGAAGCCCCACCACCGGTTTGTCGGTCGTGGGGTCCGTCGTATTGGGGTCGGAGATGTCACTGCGCACTGACATCAGATCGTAGGCCGCCCGTCGAACACCCTCGACCTGACGTTCGGATTGTTTTGGACCTCTAATCAAACCTCGAGACGGTACAGTGTCCACGTCGCCGTACAGGAGAGGCCGGTTGGAGATGCGTTCGTCGGTAGGTGTGTCCCTGGGAACGTGCGGCATCCGCACGTCTCGGACGACCGAAGACGGCACGTGGACAGACGCCGCTCCCTTCGACGACTGGCAGCTCTCCCCCTCCCCCGAGGACGTCGCGCGGGTCGTTCGCGGAATCGTCGACCACCCGGACGCGCCGCAATCGCTGGGCATTGCATACCGGACCGCCGACGAGCGTGATCGCATCACGAAGGCTCTGGCCGAGGAATACGTCTCGGACGTACATCTGATCGACGAGACCGACGCTGCCCTCGAGTACCTCCGTCCCGGCCTGGCCAGCCAGCACCGCACCATCGCCCTGTTCGACGCAGGCGAGACCGGTGTCGACATAGACATCGTCGACGTCGAATCCGGCCGCTCCTACGGCTCGACCCGTACGACAGCAATCAGCGGAGCCTCGTTCGATGCGGTGGTTCGGGAACACATACTGGGCCTCGGCATCGTGCGGGAGCCGCACACACACGACGAGGACACTGCTCTGACGGCATTCTGCCGTGGCATCAAGGAGGCACTGTCCACGCACGAGACCACCAGCACGCCCGACGGCGAACACATTCTTCTCGAGCGCCACATCTTCGAGCTGTCGATTGCCCGGGCCACCGAACAGGCTGCCACCACGGTCCGCCAACTGGGGCTCGAAGCCGAGTTCTATCCCGACGCGGTCATCGCCATCGGCGGTACGAGCAATGTCCCTCTGGTCCGCACGACACTCGAACGGTTTCTGCAGCTGCCGATCATCGTCCCCGAGCAACCAGAACTCGTCGTTGCAGGTGGGGCGGCCGTGCACGCTGCGCGCGTCGACGTCGACCGCATTGCACCGGTCGTCTCGCACCGACCGGCGCTGGCGCGGCTCGGATTGATCGCGCTACCGATTGTGGGCGTCATCGCCGCCGTCGGACTGTTCTCGGGCCTGAGTTCCGAGAGCGAAGATCAACCGCTGAGCACCCCTGCCAGCGTGGACGAGGGCATCCGGCAGACCACGACACCCTCGGCTGCACGGACCACCACCGCCACACCGTCACCGACCCCGGACATCCCGGCCCCGCCGCCGACGTCCGCTGCACCACCTCCAGCCGCCGACAGCGCGCCGTACGTGCAGTATCAACCGCACTACAACCCGCCGCCACCGCCGCCCGCTCCGACGGTGCCGCTCCCGCAGATCCCCGGAGTCCAGATGCCTGTCATCCCGCTGCCGGTACTGCCGCGCCTGCCGTTCTGACCGGCCGCGTCCGCACCCTCCCGGCAGATACGGAAAGATCGTCGCTCATGGCCACCACAGCACAATGGATCGAAGGGGCGCGACCCCGAACGCTCCCCAACGCTATCGCCCCCGTCCTCGTCGGCACCGGTGCAGCCGTGTCCCTGGACGCAGGCGTGTGGTGGAAGGCTCTACTGGCACTGATCGTCTCGTTGGCGCTGATCGTGGGCGTCAACTTCGCCAACGACTACTCCGACGGAATCCGTGGCACGGACGACGACCGAGTCGGCCCACTTCGACTCGTCGGTTCCAAGGCCGCCTCGGCAGGAGCCGTCAAACGGGCCGCCATCGGCTGCTTCGCGGTCGGTGCCGTCGCAGGTCTTGTCCTGGCCGCCACGAGCGCTTGGTGGTTGGTGATCGTCGGCCTGATCTGCATAGCCGGTGCCTGGTACTACACAGGCGGCTCGAAGCCCTACGGCTACAGCGGATTCGGCGAGATTGCCGTATTCGTGTTCTTCGGACTCGTCGCCGTGCTCGGCACCCAATACGTGCAGGCCGAGCAGATCGACTGGGCGGGCGTGCTCGCCGCGGTAGCCGTCGGATCTTTCTCCAGTGCCGTACTCGTCGCGAACAACCTTCGGGACATTCCTACCGATACCGAATCCGGAAAGCGAACACTCGCAGTGCGATTGGGCGATACCCGCACGCGCTATCTGCACCTGGCACTGTTGGTCGTCCCGTTCGCCATGACCGTCGCGCTGACCGCCCGAACCCCGTGGGCCCTGGTTGCCCTGCTCGCGCTACCCCTCGCTGCGCGCGCCAATTCGCCGGTTCGCGGCGGTGCTCACGGCTTCGAGTTGATACCGGCGCTGCGTGATTCGGGACTGGCAATGCTCGTCTGGGGTGCCGCTACCGGTGTGGCGCTGGCGTTCGCCTAACGCTTCTCGGGCACGAATGCGCCCAGCAGAAAGTTCACGATCGAGATGATGATCGCGCCCCAGAACGCGGCAGCGAAACCGACGATCTCGAGGCCGTAACCGGTCTGCGACGACAGCCACCCCGTCAACATCAGCATCAACGCGTTGATGACGAGAGTGAACAGCCCGAGGGTGAGAATCAGCAGCGGCAGTGACAACAGCTTCACCATCGGCCTGATGAACGCGTTGACGATCGTCAACACGGCCGCAATACCGAGCAGGACCACGATGTCCCACCCGTCACCGCGGCCCGAGCTGGTCACGGTGATGCCGTCGACGAATTCGTTCGCAACCCAGATGGCGACGGCATTGATCACGAGCCGAATCAGAAAGTTCATGGCGCCCATCGTAGAGTTCGGGCCCGCTCGGAGCTATGTCGTGCGAACCAGCAGGACGGCGTCGCGCAGATCGTCCAGGCTGCCGCGAACACTCACGAGCTCGGTGAACGATGGATCGGCACCTGCGATCACACCGAGAAGCATGTGCTCGACGCCGATCTCCCTGTCCCGCAATCGGACGGCCTCCTTCAAGGCCAGCTTCAGCGCTTCCTTGGCCGACGGCGCGAACGGCAGGTGAGAATCGTTCGAATGGTCGACGTCTCCGAACCCCACCGCAGTCTCGACGGTGTCGATCACGTTGTGAAGGTCGATGCCGATGGACCGTAGGGCCCGGGCGTCCCTCGACAGCACGTCCTCGAACGCGTTGTCGAGGGTGAACCCCGCCTCGGCCAGCGCGGACCCGAGCGGTTCGTCGGTCTTGTCGAGCGCACCGAGGAACAGATGAATGGGTTCGACCCGCTCCGAGTGCAACGTCCGGGCGTGCAGCCGGGCACTGATGACGACCGCCCTGGCCTGTATGGTGAATCGCTCGAACATGGTTGTTTACCTTCCCTTTCCGCCGTGCTTCTTGTGAACGGCCTGTCTGCTGACACCCAGCGAATCCGCTATCGCCTGCCACGCCCACCCCTGATTCCGCGCATTGCGAACCTGGACGGCTTCCAGACGTTCGAGTAGACGGCGAAGTGCGGCTACGGCACGCAACCCCTCCCCCGGATCGGAACTGGCGGCCGCGGCGGCCAATGCAGTGGCTTCTGTCATGCATGTCAATGTAGGTTGACAGAGAAGGGGTTGTCAACCTTTATTGACACACAAGTCAGTGGTCCACAGCGATATCGACAGAGACCCGCCCACAGTCGTCACGGGTCGCCGTCGCGAGGCCGGAGTACTGGACACCGCCGAGGTCGACATCGACACGACCGCCGCCGTCCACGAAATTTCGCCACCAGTTCTTCTTGTCCGGCATCGCCACCCTGACCTTCAGGTGCTCACCTTTCCGGCTGATCGCAACCGGCAATGCGATCCTCTTGCCGGACTTCCGGCCGGTGTAGGTCAAAATGCCCATCGAGCGTCCGAGCACCCTGTCGAGCACCGGTGCCTTCATCACGACCATGAAGACCGTGTCGAACCCTGCCGCCGACTTCTGAAATGTGTTCATCGTGTCCGCCTTACGAATCGCCCCGCACGTGTTGGCGAGCGTAGCCGTGACACAGGCCGACGGGAACGTCACCGAGACGGCAGACCGGACTTCATCGACTCGGCGAGCGTGGTCAGGGCCTCGAGAACACGGTTTCGACGTGCACCCAACGCATCGAACAATCTTCCGTGCGCTTCGAGCTCTCGGGGAAATACGTCATCCACGATGCGCCTTCCCTGATCGGTCAGGGTGATCGACGCAGACCGTCGGTCTTCGGCGCTGGGCACGCGCTGCAGAAAGCCGCGACGTTCGAGCTTTCCGAGCGTCTTGCTCACACCTGCGCGGGTCATGCCGAGCAGCTCCGCCAACCGCGCTGCCGTCACCGGTTCGATCGCGTAACGCAGGGGCACCATCAATTCCACCTCGGCGACGGATACATCGGCCGCGGCGTATATCGGTTCGACGGCCACGTCGAGCAGCGCGACGATGCGCTTGATCTCGGCCACCACCTGCATCGGCGAGGTGTCCAGCTCCGGGTTGAACTCGGCCCACCGTGCACAGGTCAGCTCACGAAGCGAGGCATCGGTCATCGGCACCACCAATATTGTTAACTAGTTGACGGTTCTGCTACGTTCACAACATATCGCACCACCGAGGAGGCATCTTGACGTACGACACCGTGGTAATCGGTGGCGGCCCAGCCGGACTCAGTGCCGCGACACTTCTGGCTCGCGCCCGCCGAAAGGTGATCGTTGTCGATGCCGAAGAACCACGCAACGCGCCTGCCGACCATGTTCACAACTTCCTCTCGCGCGATGGTTCCACACCCGAGGAGTTGCATCGGGCTGGATGCGAGGAAGTCCTCCGATACGGCGGAGAAATTCTGCGCGGCAAAGTAATTAGACTCGACGAGGGATTCGAGGTCCGCCTCGAGGGCGGCGAGTCCCGGCACTCGCGGTCGGTCTTGGTGGCCACCGGGCTTCGAGACGAACTGCCCGATATCCCCGGCGTTCACGAACAGTGGGGCTCGGGAGTGCTGCATTGTCCGTACTGCCACGGCTACGAAGTTCGGGATCAGCCGATAGCCGTGGTCGGCGGATCCAACCGACCGTTCACGATCCACCAGGCGTCGCTGATTCGCCAATGGTCGGACGACGTCGTCTTCTTCACCAACGGCATCGAACTGAGTGAAAACGAACGCCTTCGACTCGACGCGCGGTCCGTCGGAATCGTCGACGTACCGGTTGCCCGAATCTTTGTGCAGGACGGTCGCATCATAGGCATCGAGCTGACGAACGGGACCGTCGTTCCTCGAACAGTCGTGTTCGTCGGGCCGACGTTCGTTCCGAACGACGCGCTCCTGCGATCGATCGGATGCACTCGCCTCGACAACGGCTGGGTGGCCACCGACCCGACCGGGCTCACCAGCGTCGACGGCCTGTGGGCTGCGGGGAACGTCTCGGATTCCCCCGCCCAGCTCATCAATTCGGCAGCAGCAGGATCGAAGGCTGCAATCGCCATCAGTCACTACCTACACGAACTCGATGTGACCCGAGCCGTCAGCGCGGTCTGACGCCTCCTGCCAGCGCCGAAGAATGTGTCGGCGCCCTGTTCTACACTTGCCGCAGTGGATCGAATACGTGTTCGATCTTGAGTCGCTGGGGGGTGACATGGGGCTACGGAAAGCGGCGTGGGTGACGGGGGACCATTCTCCGCTCGCCGACGTTCTGGGCGCGCGACGGACGATCAACGCTGCCGTCGCTTCGGAACTTGCTCTACTGGACGACTATGTCCGCAGCCGAACGGCCGGCGCGTCACCGTGGGACACCGGGGTCACCGAGGTCACCGAGAAAGATCTGTTCAACTCGGCAGTCTGTGAACTGGCGGCGGCTCTGTCGTCCACGTTTGCCGCCATCAACAACAAGCTGCAGATGTGGCGTCAACTGCGCCCTCTCGTGCGTCAGGGCTTCATCGACGGTGCCCTCGATCTGGAGCGAGTCAGAACGATCCACGATCATCTACTTCATGCCCGTCCGGAGACGGCCGTTGCCCTGGAGACCGAGATTCTCAAGGCCGCCCGGGAGATGGCACCGGGAGCTCTGGGCCGCGAAATCGATCGACTGCTCATCGAGGCCGACGCCGACTGGGACCGTGCGGTACGCAAGCGTGCCGCACGCACCGAGAAGCGAATCCGCCTTCGTCGCCGGGCACGAGGACTGTCGAGCCTGACCACACTGATGACCGACGGCGAAGCCGACGAACAACTTTCGCGGATCGACGCCGAGGTCATAGGCCTGCACCCGGAGGATCCGCGGTCGGACGACCAACGACGGGCCGACGCTCAGACCGCCTTGATGCGCGGGGAGACACTGCTGTGCGAGTGCGCGACATGCCTGACGCCACGCGACAGCGACAGGGCCCCCGAGCACGATGATCCGGACACAGCGGACAACGAACCATCGGACACCGACTGCGCCGCAACCGACGGAACACGCAGCGGCAGTTCCACTTCCGCTGCACCGGGGGACGAGCCGCCGACGAGCCAATCACCGAACACGATCCCACCGGACGCACCGCCACCCAGGCTTCCCACGCCCGGCTCTGTGAATACCAGAGCTACCCGATCGCGGCCGGGTGGAGGAACGCTGATCGAACGGTGGCGTGCCATCGTCGGGGACGACCCCATCGGGATCCACGCCTTGTACCCCGACGGCCATGGGGGCATGAAACTCCCGCCGCCAGGCGCGCTGAGCTATACACCCAGTCGAGCTCTCGCGGCGACGGTTCGAGCCGAGAACCCGTACTGCCTGCATCCTGGCTGCAACGTGCCCTCGGAACGATGCGACCTCGACCACATCGTCGAATTCGACCGACACCGCCCCGAGAAGGGCGGCTGGACCATCCTCACGAACATCGGTCCGCGCTGTCGGCTCCACCACAACCTCAAAACGCGCAAACTTTGGCGCACCGAACTGCTTCCGGACGGAGTGCTGCATATCGTCGATCCACTCGGACGTCACTACTTCACCCCACCCGCCCTGTGAAAAACAATCACCTAGGGTTGGTTCGGTGAGCACCGCGAATCTGACCCGAACCGAAACTCGCAGGCGATCGCGCCACATAGACGGGGTGAAATATCTCGTCGATCTGAACCTCTTGCGCGCCGAGGACACGGACGTCGACACCTTCGAGTCGGTGACGACTATCGAGTTCGATGCGACGACGGCGGCGACATGGGTCGATTTCATCGGTGCGTCCGTGGACGAGGTCACCGTCAACGGCACCGATGCGCAGGTCGATTACGACGGAGCTCGCATTCAACTGGTCGGACTCGCCGACCACAACGTCGTTCGGATACGGGCACGCGGGCGGTACAGCAGGTCGGGTGAAGGACTCCACCGCTTCGTCGACCCCGTCGACGACAACGTCTACCTGTACACCCAGTACGAACCTGCCGATGCGCGACGGGTGTTCGCGAATTTCGAGCAACCCGATCTGAAGGCCTCGTTCACGCTGAGGGTCACAGCACCCCCGGCATGGACGGTCCTGTCCAACCGCGCGGGAGTCACCGACGGCACAGTCACCACGTTCGCCCCGACGCTGCCCATATCGACGTACATCACCGCGGTTGCGGCCGGACCGTACCACGGCGTCGAATCGTCCTGGACCCGAGGCGATCTGACTGTCCCGCTCGGCGCGTACTGCCGCGCATCCCTCGCCGAGTATTTCGACGCCGAGGACATCTTCGACATCACCGAGCGTGGCCTCGACTTCTTCCACGACAAGTTCGACTATGCGTACCCGTTCGGTAAGTACGACCAGATTTTCGTCCCCGAATACAACCTCGGTGCGATGGAGAACCCCGGGCTCGTCACGTTCACCGAATCGTACGTATTCCGTTCGGCAGCAACCGAAGCCCAGTACGAGGCTCGGGCGAACACGATTCTGCACGAGATGGCGCACATGTGGTTCGGCGACCTCGTCACGATGCAATGGTGGGACGATCTGTGGCTCAAGGAGTCGTTCGCCGACTACATGGGTGCGTACGCGTCGGCCGAAGCCACCCGGTTCACCGATGCCTGGGTCAGTTTCGCGAACCGCCGAAAGGCGTGGGCCTATTTGCAGGATCAGCTTCCCACCACTCACCCGATCGTCGCCGACATCACCGACCTCGAGGCAGCCAAGCTCAACTTCGATGGCATCACCTACGCCAAGGGCGCAAGCGTGCTCAAACAGTTGGGGGCGTTCGTCGGTGCCGACGCCTTTTTCGCAGCGTCCCGCAACTACTTTCGTACGCATGCCTTCGGTAATACGACCCTGACGGATCTCTTGAGCGAGATGTCCACCGCCAGC
Organism: Rhodococcoides fascians NBRC 12155 = LMG 3623; assembly: GCF_001894785.1. Taxonomy (GTDB): domain Bacteria; phylum Actinomycetota; class Actinomycetes; order Mycobacteriales; family Mycobacteriaceae; genus Rhodococcoides; species Rhodococcoides fascians. The sequence continues at coordinate 41,044 of NZ_BCWW01000009.1, read as the reverse complement.
GGGCGAGACCTCGAGGCCTGGGCGGGCGCGTGGCTGCAGACCACCGGCGTGTCCACACTGACTTATACAGGCGACGCCGTCGAGCAGTCGGATCCGCGTCCGCACCGCATCGCGGTCGGGCTCTACGATCCGGACGAGGCCGGAAATCTCACGAGGACCCACCGCTACGAACTCGACATCACCGACTCGCGAACGCCCGTCGACTTCCCCGATTCTGCACTGGTTCTGCTCAACGACGACGATCTGACCTACGCCAAGATCCGATTCGACGAGCGCTCCACCGCCACCGTGCGGACCTCACTCGATCGCATCGTCGATCCCCTTGCACGAGGGCTGGTGTGGTCGGCACTGTGGAACTCCACCCGGGACGCCGAGCTCTCTGCGATCGAATACCTGGACATCGCAACCAGATTCGCGCCGACCGAACCCAAGATCGGGTTGCTCTCCGCAGTCACGGCCAACGTCACGTACACACTCGCGCACTACCTCCCCGAAGACCGACGGGACGAGCCCACCCGGCATTGGCTCGAAGCGTCGTGGCGGCAGCTGCAATCGAGCGAACCCGGAAGCGACGCGCAGTTGGTGTGGGCGCGGGCGGTCGCATCGGCTGCGCAGCTCGACGACTTCCTGGCCGACGATCTACGCTCCCTGCTCGATGGCACCGCGACCATTGCCGGGCTGAGGCTGGACCCCGATCAGCGCTGGGCATTCTGGCTGGCACTCGCCGCCACCGGACACGCAACTATCGCAGAGCTGGATGCCGAACTCGGTTCGGACGACACACTTTCGGGGCGCACTGCCCACACCGCGGCGGCGACGGCGATCCCTGACGCCACAGTCAAAGCGAGCGCGTGGACTTCCATCACCGAGCGCGACGACGTGTCCAACGATGTTCTCGACGCCTTCATCACCGGGTTCGGGGCGGGTCACCGACCGGACCTCACTCAACCGTACGAGGACCGGTATTTCGAGTCCATCTCCTCGTTGTGGACCTCACGCAGCATCGAGATCGCACGGAGGATAGTTGTTCGCCTCTTTCCTCAGCGATCGTCGACCGACAGTGCAGACGTGTGGCTCGCCGAGCACGAGTGGGCACCGGCTGCGTTGCGGCGCTTGGTGATCGAGCAGAGAGATCACCTGGCCCGGAGTTTGCGCGTGCAAGCTCGGCTAGGGTGACGATCATGTCCGACCATGATGCTCGACGTTCGTTCGCCACATCCGCTCTCGCCGCAGGCGGCTTGCTCGGCGGCTTCGCTGTTGCTCGCCGGTCGCACAATCGCCAACTCGGCGGAGCAGTGCTCGCTGCAGTCGGCGTTGTCTGCACCACGCAATGGCAGAAGTCGTCGGGCTCGGCTCGTGCCGGCGCACTGCTCGGGACGTACCTCGTGGCGTTCGGTGCGTCGCATCCGCTCGCGAAGAAGATCGGTGCGTGGCCGGCCGTCGGGACGGTCGCCGCTGTCACTGCGGTGACGTCGATGGTCGTGACCTGGTAGATCTGCTCAGAACACCCCGGTACGGATGAACTGCTCGAGCGCGGCGGTCGGTTCGTCGAGATCCATCCCCTGGCCCGCGACCCAGGTGTCGTCGAAATAGGTTTGCGAGTAACGGTCGCCGCCGTCGCACAACAACGTCACCACACTGCCGGTGCGTCCCGCGGCAATCATCTCGGAGATCAATCCGAAGGCACCCCAGATGTTGGTGCCGGTGGATCCTCCCACTCGTTTACCGATCGCAGCCGAAGTGAATCTCGCGGCCGCCACCGACGCAGCGTCGGGCACCGCGATCATTCGATCGATCACTTGGCCGACGAAGGACGGTTCCACCCGCGGTCGCCCGATGCCTTCGATACGTGAGGACTTACCGGTCTCGAAACTCGCGTCACCGGTTTCGTAGCCTCCGATGAAGGCCGAATTCTCTGGGTCCACCACGGCCAAACGCGTTGCGTGTCTGCGGTATCGGATGTAGCGACCGATGGTGGCGCTCGTTCCGCCTGTTCCCGCGCCTACGACCACCCAATCGGGGATAGGACATTTCTCGAGCCGGAGCTGATCGTAGATGGACTCGGCGATGTTGTTGTTCCCCCGCCAATCGGTGGCCCGTTCGGCGTGGGTGAACTGGTCCATGTAATGGCAGTCGGGTTCGGCTGCGAGCCGGTGCGCCTCGGTGTACATCTCACCCGGGTGGTCGACGAAGTGGCAGCGCCCACCGTGCGATTCGATGAGGGCGATCTTGGCGGGACTTGTACTTCTGGGCATGACTGCGACGAACTTCAATCCCAGCAGGCCGGCGAAATATGCCTCACTGACCGCCGTGGAGCCGGACGACGCCTCGACGACCGTGGTTCGCGCGGTGACCCAGCCGTTGCAGATCGCGTACAGAAACAGCGATCGCGCCAGCCGGTGTTTGAGGCTGCCGGTGATGTGAGTGGATTCGTCCTTGAGGTACAGCGAGATTCCCCATGCGGCAGGCAGTGGATAGCTCAGCAGGTGTGTGTCGGCACTGCGCTGAGAATCGGCTTCGATCAACCGGACTGCGTTGTCGACCCACTCACGCGATCCGGAGCGGTCCACCGATGCGGTCACTTGCGGCCGTCTTCACCGCGCAGCTTGGACTGCAGGTCCGCGCGAGCGGTGCGTCGGTGTTCGTCGACCGCAGCGATGGACTCGTTGACGCGGATGCGCATCTGCTTGAACAGAAGCAGGGACAACGGCAGCGAGATGAGGACGCCGAAGATCGCCGCGACGAGGATCGGAACCTCGATGCCGAAGAGTAAACCGACACCGATGATGATCGCGGCGATGACGATGACGAGCGCCAGACGCGCAAACGTGTACACGGCGAGATTGACGGCAAGGGACTTCTTCGCAGAACGGCCGGGCGTGGGGTTTCCGCTGGTCGGGTCGCTTCGGTCGGCATTCGTCGCATCGCTCACGAGCTCAAGGTTACCGGTCACGCCAGGGCTTCCCACCCACCCCTGGCGTGACCGATTTGTCCATTACCTCCCCTTTACCAACCTTGTATCAGTCGAGTACCTAGGGGTCCGAGTGCAACCATGGGGCTCACAACACCGCAGACCGATATCTCCGGTTCGACGCAAATGCACAGAACCGCACCGTAGGAGGACACGACAGATGAGCGCACCCACGTTCCACAAAGCTCAGGACTCACTTCTCACACCGGGTCAGGTAGCAGCGCTTTTTCACGTCGACCCCAAGACCGTGACTCGCTGGGCGCACGCCGGACGTCTTGGATCGCTCCGCACTCCCGGCGGACACCGTCGCTTCCGCGAAACCGAGGTCATGCAGCTGCTGACTTCTCTGACGACCGAAGCCGGCGTACAGCACTGAGACAGGCCATTCGGCGCAGTTTCGGCAACGACCTCCGCACCCGTACGAACTCATCGAACATTCTCAGGAATCTTCGACGCTCGACGGGTGCGGAGGTCGTTGCATGACGGCTACCCTCGTAGTAGGAGGTGCGTCGTGATCTATCTATTGGCGTTGATCGGTTTGGTGGCAGTGATTGTGCTGCTGTGGAAGGCATTCGGACCCAGCACGCAACCTGAACCCCCGCGGACTGTCGGGCCCGATGACGATCCGGAATTTCTCTGGAAAATCAACCGGGACGCTCGTCGCGGAGGCAAGGACGGGACCGACGCCGGCACTGAAGTCGGCGAATAAAGTTTCCGATCAGCTGCGGCGAGAAGTAGTGGGCGAGGCCGGAAAGCCTGCTGCCACCGCCGCAGCTACTTCGAGGAGTGCCTTCCGCGTGCGTCCACGAAGCCTGCCCAGTTCGATCTCAGCCCCCTCCTCCAGATGCGGGTCGAACGGAATCGTCCGAACCTGAGCGCATCGCTGCTCGAAATGTTCGACCACCTTCTGCAAGTCGACTTTTCCCGCCCTCGGTCTTACCGCGTTGACCACCGCCACCGACGTGGCCACCAGCTCTCGATAGCCATGAGCATCCAGCCAATCCAATGTCGCCGACGCGCTCCGCGCCCCGTCCACCGACCCTGAGCTGACGACGACCAGAGTGTCCGCGCCCTCGAGAATGCTCTCCATCGCCGAATGCATCAATCCGGTGCCGCAGTCGGTGATGACGATGCTGTAGAACTTCTCGAGCAGTGTCACCGTTCGGTCGTAGTCGTCACCGCTGAATGCCTCGGACGCCGCCGGGTCCGAATCGGAGGCCAGCACCTCCAGCCGATGGACGTTCTGTGACGTGTAGGCCCGAACGTCGCTGTAGCGCTCCAAGGAATCCATGTCTCGCAACAGATTTCGGACCGTCGCCGTCGTTTCCGACGGTACTTTCTGCCCCAGCGTTCCGCGGTCGGGGTTCGCGTCGATCGCAATCACGCGGTCACCGCGGATGTCCGCGAACGTCGAGCCCAACGTCGCCGTTGTCGTCGTCTTTCCGACCCCACCCTTCAACGAGAGCACCGCGACGCGGTAGCACCCCACCAATGGTCGATCGACCTGCGCGGTCAATTCGAGGCGTCGCTGTTGCGCCGGACTGTTCCCCACATCGATCCGACCACCGGACATCAGATACAGCGCACGACGCCACCCGGCCACCGGAGCGACACTTGCCGACCTGATGAGCAACGAATCGCCGAGGTCGGCCGCCGACATCGGCTGCGACAGCGGTCGATGATCCGGCTGAACGACAGCAGCCACGGCAGGAACCACAACAGGAACATGGCCGGGCACCATCGGTTGCGGCCACGAACCGGGTTGCGGAGCCCACTGCCCATACCCCTGACCCTGCCCATATCCCTGCCCATGCCCATGCGTCGGCCAGCCGTTCTGGGACTGCCACTGATTCTGGGCTGCCCACTCGTTGTTCGGCTGCCAATATTGCTGGGGCACAACAGCATTCTGGGGCAACACCACCCCGTTCTGCGGCTGGACAGGGTGCTGACCCTGTTGCCCAGGCGGCTGCGGCTCGCCCGTGGGCCGAGTCGGCGGACCAGGGGCCATGGCCATGTCGGACGAAACCGGTGGCACAACCGGTGGACCCGATGCTTCGGGCATCGTCGGCATCTCGTCGGTCGGTGGCGTCACCTCGACGGGTGGAGTCGGCATTGCCGCGACAACAGGATTCGGGCTCGGAGCATCCGCGGGCGGCATGGCGATGGGGGTGGATCGGAACGGTTCACGCTCACCCGAAACCCGAGACTCCCCCACAACCCGAGAAGACCCCGCAGTCTCAGCAGACCCCGCAACCCCCGAAACTTCCCCAACCTCGGCAGACCCGACAACCGGGGTCTCGGTCACCACCGGCTCCGGCGTGTTCGGGGGTTCGTCGTCGTCCATCGGTCGGACGGGTTGCCAATTGTTTCCGTGCCGATCGGCCATGACCGATTTCCCCCCAGTGTGCGTCCCGCGTCGAGTGCCGGCTCGGATGTCTCCCCCATCGAGCCGGATCGGACGCTACCAGCTGCACGTCGGCAGCGGAGCGTGTGGAACGCGCAGAGGTCAGTTCAGTCCTGCGTAGCTGTGCAGACCGGAGACGACCATGTTGATGATGAAGAGGTTGAACAGCATGGCAGTGAATCCACCGACGTTGATCCACGCGGCGCGGGTGTTTCGCCAGCCGGAGGTAGCGCGGGCGTGCAAGTAAGCGGCGTAGATGATCCACGTGATGAAGGACATCGTTTCTTTGGGGTCCCAGCCCCAGAAACGTCCCCATGCGGCCTCGGCCCAGATCGCGCCGAGGATGACGCCGGCTCCGAACAGCGGGAAGGCGACGATGGTCGTCTTGTAGGCGAGTCGGTCGAGGGCTTGGGCGTCAGGAAGCTTGGAGGCGAAGCGGCCCCAGAATCCCACGCTCTCCTCGCCCAGGGGCTGTTTGATGCGCAGCAGGAACAGCAGGCTCGCGACACCGGAGACCAGCAGGATGCCGCTGCCGACGCTGACGATGGTGACGTGGATGGGCAGCCAGTAGGAGCGCAGTGCCGGGACGACGGGTGCGGCATCGGCGTAGAGCTTGGTGGCGGCGAAGAACATCAGCACGATGATGGGTGCGAGGACGAACACCAGCATCGGGCGCATCGTCTTCTTGCGCAGCACCACCACGGAGGTCAGTGCTGCGGCAGCGGTTGCCATGGTGACGAACTCGTACATGTTGCCCAGCGGGAATCGGTGGGTGGCGAATCCGCGGAGCACGACCGAGGCGATGTGGAGGACGAGGGCCGGTGCGAGCAGCGCGAAGCCCATGCCTGCGAGGCGTTCGGACAGCGGGCGCTTGGGTGCCTCGATGACGCGTCCCGGGCCGGAGGACGCAGCCTGCGACGACGCGGTCACCGGGGCTCCGGCACCGACGAGCTCCTTGGCCTGGGCGGCCGTCGCCTTGGCGGAGGCGTATTGGGCGATGAGCAGGACGAACGCAAGCACGTAGATGGTGAAGGCTGATTCGAACGACCAGTCGCTGTACTGCGAGAGTGTCTCGTTGATCGGCATCGGTCAGTTCTCCTGTTTCGAGGTGTCGCCGAGCAGGCGGGTGCACAGGCGGTCGAACTCTTCGCCCCACCCCGCCTGATCGGTGCGTGCAAGTCCGCCGAGTTCTACTACAGTACGTCGTGAGTCGCCGTCGGCGGTGAGTCGGACCCAGATTCTGCGACGTTTGATCACCAATGAGACGAGCAGTCCGCCCATCATCGTCAGCGCGAACACCAGGACCCAGGTCTGAGCCGGGTCGTGCGATACCTGCAGGTTGACGAATTCCTTCGCCCCGTCGAATCTGACGACGGTGCCGTCGCTGAGTGTGGCCGACTCCCCGGGCATGAGGTTGACGCGGTCCTGCTTGACGAGCCTGCCCTGGGCGATCATTTCCTGATCGAGCGAGAAGATGGACTGCGGGAGTCCGGTGTCGAGTCCGGTGTCGCCTTTGTAGATGTCGATGGCGACGGCTGGGTCGTTCATCGCCGGGAAGCTCGACGACAGCAGACTGCCGTGGAACGACGCCGTCGGGGCGAACAGTCCTTCGATGGCGATCTGGTTCTTACGCCGGTCCAGCGCGTCGGGGTAGAGGCCACCGGGTGGGTCGACTCGCAGTACCCCGCTGGAGAGGAATGTGGTGGCGTCCGTCGGCTGCCATTGGATGGTGTCGGTGCGGGTCTCGCCGTTCGGGAACGTCACCGTGAACGTGGGCGCGTAGCCGTGGCCCTGCAGGTAGACGCGGTCGCCTGCGACCCGCAGCGGGTGATTGACCTGCAGTCGGTCGTCCTGCCAGTCGTTGTTCGCCAGGTCTTCGCCGGCCTGGTATTGGATGTTCGAGGTGAACATTTCCGCCTGGCCGTTGTCGAGGTAGTCCGCCTGGAAGTCCTTGACGCGCAAGCACAACGGCTCGAGGTCGGTGCCGTCGACGAGGTTGCCCGCCCGGAACGAGTCGTAGTTGGCAGGCGTGGAGGTACAGAATCCGGGGCCGTCGTCGGCGATGACGATGCGGTTTCCCTCGTAGCCGAGCAGCTTGCCCATGGCGATCGCGGCCAACAGTCCGACGAGCGAGAGGTGGAACACGAGGTTGCCGAGTTCGCGAACGTAGCCCTTCTCCGCCGAGAGCGTCACTGCCCCACTGCCCTCGGACCGTTGCGCGACGCGCCACCCACGCAGCTGAGTACGAACCTGGGCTGCGATCTCCTCGGGTGCGCCGTCGACGTCGTACCGGGTGTGGTGCGGCAGGCGCGAGAGGTTCCGCGGCGCACGAACGGGCTTGGTACGCAACTGTTTTGCGTGCTCGATGCACCGCGGCAGGATGCAGCCGATCAGGGAGACGAACAGTAGTGCGTAGATCGCGGTGAACCAGAAGCTGCCGAACACGTCGAACAGTTCGAGCTTGTCCATGATGGGGCCGAGTGTCGGACGGTCGGCGATGTATTGGTCGACCTTGCCCGCGTTGAGGCTGCGTTGCGGTACCAGGGCTCCGGGCACGGCGGCGAAGGCCAGCAGGAACAGCAGCACCAGCGCGGTCCGCATACTGGTGAGCCCGCGCCAGGTGTTGCGCACCACGGCCACGGCCTTACCGAGTACGGATTGCTTGTGCGGCGGCGACGCTTCTGTCCGCTCCTCGGTCTCGGCGGTCATATCGGCAACACCACATCGGAGACGAAGGCGTCGCGCACCCAGCCGACGAATTGATCCCAGGCACCGGTGACCAGTGCAATTCCTACCGCTATCAACATGATTCCGCCGAACACCTGTATCTGTCGTGCGTGTGTACGTAGCCAGCCGACGCCTCGCAGTGCGCTGACCGATCCGAACGCGAGGATCACGAACGGCAATCCAAGACCGAGGCAGTACGCCACGATGAGGGTGACTCCGCGGGCAGCCGTGGCACCGTCGGTGCCTGCGGCGAGCGAGATGACGCCGGCGAGGGTGGGCCCGAGGCACGGGGTCCAGCCGAGTGCGAACACTCCCCCGAGCAAGGGCGCTCCGGCGAGGGAGCCGATCTGCTTCGGCTCGAACCGCACATCGCGCTGCAGCGCGGGAATCAGTCCGACGAACACCAGGCCCATGGCGATGGTGACGACGCCGCCGATTCGCATGAGCAGTTCGCGGTTGATCGCCAGCACCGAAATTGCACCGAACACCGACGCGGTGGCGAGAACGAACACCACGGTGAATCCGAGGACGAACAGCCCCGCGGCTCCCGCGACGCGCAGCCGACCGCTGCGCACCTTCGTCTTGACGGCCGCTTCGTCGGCGCTGACCGCCGGTGCGTCGGCTCCGACGACCCCGGCGAGGTACGACAGATATCCCGGAACCAGCGGTACGACGCACGGTGATGCGAAGGAGACGAGCCCGGCCAGGACGCAGGCTCCGAGGGCCAGCAGCAGCGGCCCGGAGGCCGCAGCTTCCTGGAAACTCGCGCCGACGCCGGCTAGGTACATCTCGCTCACGGCTGCACAGGCTCCTCGGCTGCCACGCGCTCGACGACGGGCTGCAGGTCCTCGACGAGCAGTTCACGCAGGAACACTGCGGCCACGCGGTGCTGTCGATCGAGCACGATGGTCGTCGGAATGACAGAGGTCGGAACGCCGCCGAGCGCGGTCAGGGTGCGCATCGGCGGGTCGTAGATCGAGGAGTACGTGACGTTGTTGCTGACGACGAAATCCTGTGCTGCGGTCTGTGATTCGTCGCGCACGTTGATGCCGAGGAATTCGACGCCGGAGGCTTTGGTGGCCTCGTAGACCTTCTCGAGGTCGTCCGCTTCTCCGCGGCACGGTCCGCACCACTGACCCCAGACGTTGAGGACGACGACGTCACCCTCGTAGTCCGACAACGAGGTCGTCTTGCCTTCGGTCATCAGGTCGGGTCCGGAGAGTTCGCCGAGTGCGCCGCGGTCGGACGGCGGATCGTAGAAGATTTCGGTCTTTCCGCCGGGCGAGACGAACTGGAAGGTTCCGCCCTGAGCAACCGCGTCGGTGCCGGTCGAACAGCCGGCGACGAGGGCCACAGCGGCAACCGCGAGTAGTAACCTACGCACCGGTGATCCTCGGGTCGGATGCTCCTGCTGGCTCGGAGTAGACGAGATCGACGAGCTGATCGCCCTCGTAGACCAGTGACGTCAGCGACGCGAGTCCACACTGGCGATTGCGCGGGTCGTGCCAGAGCCGGTCGCCCTGGAGGAACCGGCGCAGCGTCCAGACCGGGAGTTGGTGGCTCACGCAGACGGCCTCGTGCCCGACGGCTGCGACTCTGGCCGCGTTGACGGCGGCGAGCATGCGGTGCGCGATCTGCAGATACGGCTCGCCCCAGGACGGGGTGAACGGGTCGCGCAGCTTCCACCAGTGCCGAGGCCTACGCAGGGCTCCGTCGCCGACGGCAACGCGCAGCCCCTCGAACTCGTTACCCGCCTCGATGAGATTCTCGTCCTCGGACACCGTCAGGCCGTGGGCTGCCGCGATCGGGGCAGCAGTCTCCTGGGCGCGTTGCAACGGCGACGCGACGACGTGGGTGATGTCGTGACCGGCGAGCGCATCTGCGACGGCCTTGGCCTGGGACTGGCCGGTGACCGACAGCTTGAAGCCGGGCAACCGCCCGTAGAGGATGCCCTTGGGGTTGTGCACCTCGCCGTGCCGGAGGACGTGCACGATGGTGCGCGTCGTCGAGTGCGGGTGTGTTGCGGGGGCCTCGGTCACGTCGGGGTCCTGTTTCTCGCTAGTCGGGTGGTGATCACTTCTGAGTGGACGTCACAGTGGTGCTACAGCGGCTGCCGCAGCCTTCGCAGCGGCCGGGGCCGCGTCGGCGATGATCTCGAAAGCTCGGTCGTCGAGCGCAGCCGAGACGAACCATGCCTCGAATGCGCTCGGCGGCGGGTACACCCCGCGAGAGAGGAACGCGTGGAAGAACGCCGGGTAGCGCCACGTCTGGGCAGCCTTGGCCTGCGCGTAGTCGGTGACGGGTCCATCGGCGAAGAACACACTCACCATAGTGCCCGCGAACTGCACGTGGTGGTGGACGCCTTCGGCGGTGAGAGCATCGCCGAGCAGTGTTCCGAGTCGCTGTGAGTTGGTCTGCAGCTTCTCGTAGACGGCGGCGTCGGCCAGTTGCAGGCTCGTCAGGCCGGCAGCGACGGCGACGGGGTTTCCGCTGAGGGTGCCCGCCTGGTACACCGGCCCGGCCGGTGCGAGGTAGGCCATGACGTCCGCGCGGCCACCGAATGCTGCGGCCGGCAGCCCGCCGGACATGACCTTGCCGAAGGTGTAGAGGTCGCCGGCGACACCGTCGATGCCGTACCAGCCTGCGGCGCTGACACGGAATCCGGTCATCACCTCGTCCATGATCAGCAATGCGCCGCGCTCGGTCGCGAGTCGGCGTAGTCCCTCGTTGAAGCCGGTGACCGGCGGGATCGCGCCCATGTTGCCCGCGGCCGCTTCGGTGATGATGCACGCGATCTCGCCGGGATTGGCGTCGAACGCGGCGGTGACGGCGTCGAGGTCGTTGTAGGGAACGACGATGGTGTCCGATGCCTGAGCGCCGGTCACTCCGGGTGACGTCGGCAGTCCGAAGGTGGCCAGTCCCGAGCCCGCGTCGGCCAGCAGGGCGTCGACGTGGCCGTGGTAGCAGCCGGAGAATTTGAGGATCTTGGTGCGGCCGGTGAAGCCGCGCGCCAGACGCACCGCGCTCATCGTGGCCTCTGTGCCCGAATTCACAAGGCGAACCTGGTCGACGGGGCCGACGCGGCGCACGATTTCCTCGGCGAGTTCGATTTCGCGCTCGGTGGGTGCGCCGAACGACAGTCCGGTTGCGGCCGCCTTCTGGACTGCCTCGACGATCGCCGGATGGGCGTGTCCGTGGATCATCGGACCCCAGGACGAGATGAGGTCGACGTAGGACTTCCCGTCCGCGTCGGTCATCGTGTATCCGCTGGCCTGCGTGATGAAGCGTGGAGTGCCGCCGACCGATGCGAACGCACGCACCGGAGAGTTGACGCCACCTGGAATCACTGTGCTCGCGCGGGCGAAGAGTTGGGCCGATACGGGGGCGTCGTTGCCGTCAGGAACAGTCACGACTTCCAGTGTCCCAGGTTCTGCGAAATCACCAACTACAGGGCGTAATAATCGCCGAAACAGGGAGTCGGCCTGGTTTCGGCGATTGAAGACCCCCGCCCCGGGTATTTACTTTCGATGACAAACACCGATGGCGTCACCAAGGTCGCCGAATTGATGTCCGAAGCCGGACTGTGCATGTTCACCACCGTGGGCCGGGACGGCCACCTCCTCTCGCGTCCGATGGCACTGCAGGAGGCGGAGTTCGACGGGGACCTGTGGTTTTTCGCAGCGCAGGACTCCAGAAAGGTACGCGACATCGCCGCCGACCCGACGGTCAACGTCTCGTTCCAATCCGGTCAGGGCTGGGTGTCGCTGTCCGGTACTGCTGCGGTCGTCGAGAACAAGGCCAAGGCGGAGGAGCTGTGGAATTCTCGGGCGGCCGCGTGGTTCGAGAAGAACCCCGATTCACGTGAGGTCGCTCTGATCCACGTGGCCGCCGAAGGTGCCGAGTACTGGTCCACCCCGGGCTCGAAGGTGTCGACCCTGCTGGCCTACGCCAAGGCGAAGGTCACCCATGAGCGTCCGAACCTAGGCGAGAACGACGTGGTCGAACTCCAACTGCCCAATACCTCGACGAGCTAGTTCCGCTCGTGCCGGGCTGCCGTCGGGGGCAAGTCCGGATTACCGGTCACGCCATGCTGTCCTGCCTCGGACCGGTCGGCACTCGCGTTCCGATCGACAGTCGCGTTGTGCTGCGCACCGAAGTCCCGATCCGCGCCCGCGTCGCGGCCGACGTTGTGGTCACCGGTCACCTTGCGGTCGCCCTTCACATCCGGATCGATGTGGTTCGCGCGCTCGAACTGTGAGTTCACTTCGTCGCGTGATGCCGCCGCGACTCCCTGGTGAGATTGGGCCTGCTGAGCAAGTTTCTCTGCCTCGGCAGCTTTGACGTCCGCCTCCGCCTGGGCGCGACGTGCCTTGGCCTCGCTCTCGCGGGCCTGCAGTTCACGCTCCTCGACGACGGTCGCCTGATCGGCCGCCTTCTCGCGAAGGTGGTTCGCTTCCAGCCTCTTTCGCTCTTTGCCCTTGCGTGCCACAACCAAGGCGACGGCAATGACCAACACTACGACTACTACTGCAACGATGATCCACACTGCGGTGCTCATGATGGAACTCCCGATCTGTTCCGACTGCCGAAGTGGCAGACGTTCCGAGCCGGTTACCCGAGTAATGAGCCGGCAAACTCGCCGAACTTCGTCCAGGCGAGCGCACCGAAGTTCTTTGCGTCCAGCGCGGCGGCCCCGGTCGGCACAGACGCCAGCAGCTCGACGCCCGTCACGAGCGGCAACTCCTCCACGTTGACCCGCGCCGCCAGATCGGGTTCGGCCGGCCACGATCCGATCACCAGGCCCGCACAGGTCACACCCGCTGCGCGCACCGCGGCGACGGTCAGCGCGCTGTGGTTGAGCGTCCCCAGCTCCGCCCCTGCCACGATCAGGACCGATGCGCCGACGGCGCCGGCGACATCGAGTGCGGTGAACCCGCCGGCACCCAGGCGCACCGCTACCCCGCCCGCACCCTCGACCACGACGAGATCGTGAGCCTCGTCGAGGACTCGCACCGCGTCGACGACGTGGTCGAGTTCGAGCATCGACCGACCCGAACGGCGTGCTGCGACGTCGGGCGCGAGCGGCTCGGGGTACCGCACCAGCTCGATCCCGCGGATGCCCGAAAGACGTTCCACCACATCCATATCCGACTCGTCCAGGCCGTCGTCACCGACTCCGGTCTGCGCCGGTTTGCACACCGCCACTGTCCGGCCCTGTGCCCGGGTTGCGGCCGCGAGCGCCGCGGTCACCACGGTCTTGCCGACGCCGGTCGACGTTCCGGTGACGAGAAGAACCGTCATCCCGACACCGCCGCACGCAACACCGTCGAGAGAACGGACGTGGCACGGTCGATATCGGTGTCGCTGAGGTCGGCGCGCGCGGTCAAACGCAGCCGAGATGCGTTCGCGGGAACCGACGGCGGCCGAAAGCACCCGACGCGCACGCCCAGGTTCAGACACTCCCCGGCCGCGCGGACGGCACGCACTGCGTCGCCGAGTACTACCGGAACCACCGCCGACGCCGTCGGCGAAACACCGGCGGCCGCCGCCAATTGCCCTGCCCGCCGACCGATCGCAGCGACCCGATCGGGTTCGCTGCGCAGCACCGCCAGCGCTGCCGATGCCGCGCCGACCGCGGCCGGGGCGAGTGCGGTATCGAAGACGAAGCTGCGCGCACTGTGCAGTACCTGGTGCCGTACCGCCGCCGGCCCGAGCACCACCCCACCCTGCGATCCCAGCGCCTTGGACAGCGTCGCGGTGATCACCAGGTCCGGCAGTCCCGCCACACCGGCGTCGTGGACGGCACCGCGCCCACCGTCACCTCGGACGCCCAGCCCGTGGGCTTCGTCGACGATCAGCACCGCGTTCCATCTCCGGCACGCCGCGTACAGCTCGTGCAGCGGCGCGAGATCGCCGTCGGCGCTGAAGATCGAGTCGGTCACCACGAGCGCGCGAGATTCCGTTCGTTCGCGGAGCAACTGCTCGACGTGCTCGACGTCGCGATGCCGCGCCACGGCCACCCGCGCCCGAGACAGACGGCAGGCATCGATCAACGACGCGTGCGACGCGGCGTCCGAGATCACGACGGAGTCGCGGTCGGCGAGCGCGGTGACGACTCCGAGATTGGCGGTGTAGCCGGACGAGAAGACCAGTCCGGTCTCGGCACCGACGAAGTCGGCAAGGTCCTGCTCGAGCTGTTCGTGGGCGGTGGTCGTGCCGGTGACCAATCGAGATCCGGTGGACCCGGTGCCCCACCGACGCGTGGCCGCGCAGGCCGCGTCGACGACGTGCGGATGACGAGACAGGCCGAGGTAGTCGTTCGACGCCAGGTCGAGTGTCGAATCCTCGGGACTGCGAGCGTGGACGACGCGCTCGAGCCCGGCCGCGCGACGGTCGTATGCGGCGGCGTCGAGCCAATCGAGTGCACTCATGTCCACGACCATACTTGAACAGTGTTCAAGTATGGGTGTTCAAGTATGGTCGCGCGCCACCGCCACCATGGCATCGGCGATGGCTGCCACATCGGCATCGGTACAGACATACGGCGGCATCGCATAGACCAACCTGCCGAACGGCCGCAGCCAGACACCTGCGTCCACGGCGACGGCCGTCGCACGTGCTATGTCGACCGCGCCGGTCAGTTCGATCACCCCGATTCCGCCGAGCACGCGCACGTCGGCCACGCCCGGGAGCGACCGGGCCGGCTCGAGCCGTTCGGTCAGCACGTCTGCGACGGCGGCGACCTCGGCGCGCCAGTCGCGCGAGAGCAGCAGCTCCACCGACGCCACCGCGATCGCGCAGGCCAGTGGATTGCCCATGAACGTGGGCCCGTGCATCAGACCGCCCGCCTCACTGTTCGACACCGTCTCCGCCACCTCGGTGGTGCACAGCGTCGCCGCCAGCGTCATGTAGCCGCCGGTCAACGCTTTGCCGACACACATGATGTCGGGTGCGATGCCCGCGTGATCGGCGGCGAACAGCTCACCGGTGCGGCCGAACCCGGTGGCGATCTCGTCGAAGATCAACAGCACGCCGTACTCGTCCGCGAGTTGGCGCAGTTCGACCAGCAGACGTGCGTCGTGGAAGCGCATTCCGCCGGCACCCTGCACGATCGGCTCGACGATGATCGCGGCCACATCGTTCGCATGCGCCGCGAGCACCTGCTCCAACTCGGCGACGTAGGCGGCGATACCCGCCGCATCGGACGCGGCGGGTGGCGCGGGCGCGAACACCTGCTGCGCCAGCACTCCGGTCCACAACCTGTGCATCCCGCCGTCCGGATCGCAGACACTCATCGGCGCGAACGTGTCCCCGTGATAGCCGCCCCGCCACGTCAGCAACTTCGTACGCCCGCTCTCACCCCGCCCACGCCAGTACTGCAATGCAATCTTCACCGCGACTTCGACGGACACGGACCCGGAATCTGCGAGGAACACCTTGTCCAGCCCGGCCGGCGTGATCGAGACCAGCAGCTCCGCCAATCGCGCCGCCGGCGCATGAGTGAGGCCTCCGAACATCACGTGACTCATGCGGTCGAGCTGGTCTCGCGCTGCCGCGTCCAGCACCGGATGCCGGTAGCCGTGCACCGCCGCCCACCACGAACTCATGCCGTCGACGAGTTGGCGGCCGTCGGCCAACGTCAGTCGAACCCCGGAAGCGCTGTCGACGACCAACGGTGTCGTCGTCGACGGAAACCCGCTGTAGGGATGCCAGAGATGCTCGGTATCTATTCGACGGACGTCGTCTGAAGTCAGCACGCCAGAGCACACTGCCACAGCACCCGACCGGCCGTACCGAGACTGGGCGGGTGGCGAAATGTCCGAATCCTTTAGCATTGCGACATGACGACGCGCACCGTGACGAGACTGGCAGGGGTGGTCGTGGCCGTAACTCTGACGCTGTCCGCCTGCGGGGGACCGTCCGAAACGCCGACGCCCACGACCACCACGGCACCGGCGTTCGCGATCGACACCTCGACGCCGCTGGGCGCGATCAACGACCGAATTCTGCAGTGGATCAACGCCGACGCCGCCCCGGATCCGGCGGCGGTGGACGCCGTCACCGGCGCGGAGCTGGCGGCAGCACTCGAGCCGATGGGCGGGCTCGTCACCCCTCTCGAGCAGTTGCGCGCCGGTGCGCCGAACGTGGCGACGGGTTTCGAGGCCGGACCTGACAGCGCCGTTCTTCGCTTCACCACCGCCGGCATTCCGGCCACGATCACCACCTCCCTCGGTGCCGACGGCACGCTCGACGGCATTCTGGCCAGTCCGGAAACTCCGAAGATCTCGTCCTTCGACGAGCTCGATTCCGCCCTGTCGAAGGTGGCTCCGAATTACTCCTACAGTGCGTCTCGTCTGAACGGCGGTGAGTGCGAGTCGGTGTACTCGGTCAATGCCGACGCGATGCTCCCGCTGGGATCGGTGTTCAAGCTGTACGTTCTCGGGGCGCTGACCGACGAGATCGAGGCGGGCAGCGTGCGATGGGACGAGCAGCTCACCATCCGCGACGAGAACAAGAGTGCGCCATCGGGTGAGCTGCAGAATCGCCGCGACGGCACGACGGTGTCGGTGCGCGAGGCCGCGGAGAAGATGATCTCGCTGTCCGACAACACCGCCACGGACCTGCTGATGGAACGCCTCGGTCGGGACCGCGTCGAGGCTCAGCTCGCCACGATGGGTCATAACGATCCCGCGGCGATGACGCCGATGATGGACACCCGACAGTTCTTCGTCATCGGGTTCGGGAATCCGAATCTTCGTTCCGAATGGGCGGACGCAGATGCCGACGCTCGCGAGCAGCTCCTGAAGCAAGCCGATTCCCGGCCGCTGGACATCGACTTCGAGAATTTTCTCGACAACCCGGCATCGGCCGACGGCGTGGAGTGGTTCGCCAACGCACAGGACGTGTGTGCGGCCGTGGGGTACCTGGCGACCGGCCCGTCGGCGGAGGAGAACCGTCGGATCCTGGCCATCACCCCGGGTGTGCAGCTCGATCCCGCTCGCTGGCCGTACTCCGGCTTCAAAGGCGGTAACGCTCCTGGCGACCTCGCCGCGGCGTTTTTGACAACCGACGCCTCGGGGCAGGACTGGATCGTCACCGAGCAGTTCCGGGCGGACGGTGCCATCGACCTGATCCCGTCCAGCTACGCGTTCCTGGTTGCGCAGGAAGCTTTCGCTCTGTTGAAGTGAGTGGGATTTGTAACACCGGTGTTACCGCTGGATTACACTCGTGTCTGTGGAGGCACAACACGAACCGGCTCAGCAGGCGTGGCCGACAGGCTTCAAAGAGTTCCTGGTCTGCGAGTTCACCGACTTCAGTCCCCTGGTGACCAGGGCCATGGAGGACAACTGCGCGTCGCTGTTCCACGACGGTCCCTACGGCAGATCCGGCTTCTGGCGGACCTTCCGGGCCGTGTTCCGAGAATTCGTCTGGCCGGTCTGAAGTTCCGGGCCTCACGGGCCGCGGCAAAAGGTTACCGTCGAGTATGGCAACCACAACGGATCACCTTCGGAACACTCTGGACGGCCGCTGGCGTGATGTGAAGAACGAGGCGCGCAAGCAACTCGCGCGCGACGAGTTCCGCCCGCATTACACACCGAACACCGTCATCGCCCGCACCAAGGCGCTCGAACAGCTCAAGCTTCTCGCCGCGGCCGGGGCTGCCGACAACGGCTTCAAGAAGGAACACGGCGGTACCGGAGACGTCGGTGCCGCGGTGACGATGATCGAAATGCTCGCGATGAGCGACCTGTCGTTGATGGTCAAGGCAGGGGTCCAGTGGGGACTGTTCGGCGGTGCCATCGAGAATCTGGGTACCGAGCGGCACCACGAGGCATACGTACCGAAGATCATCAACCTCGAGTTGCTGGGTTGCTTCGCGATGACGGAGACCGGACACGGCAGTGACGTGCAGTCTCTCGAGACGACGGCGACGTACGACCCGAAGACCGACGAGTTCGTGATCAACTCACCCACTCCGTCCTCACGCAAGGACTACATCGGTGGTGCCGCCGAGACCGCGACCGTCGCTGCCGTCTTCGCGCAGCTGATCACCGCAGGGCCGGGCGAGGAGCCCGAGGGCCACGGTGTGCACTGCTTCTTCGTACCGCTGCGGGACGAGAACGGCGACGACCTCCCCGGCGTGACGACCTCGGATTGTCAGTACAAGGGCGGACTCCCCGGCGTTGACAACGGCCGACTGATGTTCGACCATGTCCGCATTCCGCGGGACAACCTGCTCAACAAGTATGCCGACGTCTCTGCCGACGGCACGTACACCTCCCCCATCGAGAATCCGTCCAGGCGGTTCTTCACGATGCTCGGCACGTTGATCCGCGGGCGCGTCACAGTCGGTGGCAGCGCTGCGGCCGCAGCTCGTGTCGCCCTCGACATCGCGACGCGATATGCGTTGCAGCGCAGGCAGTTCGCTGCCCCCGGTTCCGATCAGGAAGTGCTGATCATGGACTACCTGGTGCATCAGCGTCGACTCTTCCCGCTCATCGCCAAGTCGTACGCACTGCAGTTCGCGCAGAACGAGCTGGTGTCGAAGATGCACGAGCTGCAGACTGCGGACAACCCGGATGCCGAGGAGCAGCGCGAGCTCGAGTCGCGTGCCGCCGGCCTCAAAGCCGCCAACACCTGGCACGCCACTGCCGCGATCCAGGAAGCACGCGAGGCATGTGGCGGCGCGGGTTATCTGGCCGAGAACCGACTGATCTCACTCAAGGCCGACACCGATGTGTTCACCACCTTCGAGGGCGACAACCACGTGCTCACGCAGCTGGTGGCCAAGGAACTGCTCACCGCGTACGCCGACGACGTGAAGTCGATGAGCCCGGTCGAGTGGGTCAAGTTCGCAGCCGACATGGTCGGCGATCGCGTCGTCAAACGCACTGCGGCGCAGGCGATCATGCAGACCATTCTCGATCGGCGTCAGGACAACGAAGAGGAGGGGTCGCTGTTCAACCGCGGCACCCAGGTCAAGATGTTCGAGGATCGTGAGGAGTACCTGCTGTCCACGGTCGCGCGCCGTCTGCAGTCGAAGTCGAAGGAGAGCAGTTCGTTCGACGCGTTCAACGCGGTACAGGACCACGTTCTGCACGCTGCGAGCGCCCACATCGACCGCATCATCTTCGAGGCCTTCATCGCCGGTATCGAGTCGTGTGAGGACGAGACCACCAAGGACCTGCTCGAGGAGGTCTGCGATCTCTACGCCCTGTCGGTGATCGAGGACGACAAGGCCTGGTTCATCGAGCATCGCTACCTGTCCACCGAGCGCTCCAAGGCAGTGACTCGCGCTATCAACGAGCGGTGCCGCACCCTGCGTCCGCATGCGGAGTTGCTGGTCGACGGCTTCGGCGTGCCCGAGGCTCTCGTCGGTGCCGCGATGCTCGGCGAGCCCGGAGCGGGTACCGAGGAAGAACCGGCCGGAAACCCCAGCCACGCGCACTGACGCGTAGTCGGGGGTCAGCCGGGAGAGATCGCGAAGACCCGGCAGGGACCACCGGTCGCGCCCGCGTGCTTCGGTGCGCCGACGACGACCGTGGCCCCTGCCGGGGGCACGGCATCCAGATTCGCCAGTGCCTCCACTCCGTATCGGCCCGCGCCGAGTACCGCTGTGTGCGCTGGATAGTCGCGGTCGCTCATCCGATCGAGACTGAGCGTGTCGACCCCGATTCCGACGACGTTGCGCTCGCGCACCAGCATCCGTGCCGCGTCACCGCCGAACCCGGGTGCGGCACGTTCGGCGAGCCGGTCCTGCCATCGACTGTGCATGACCACCAGTGCGCGATCGGGTATCCGTCCGTGCTCGCGCTCCCACCGGGCGATGTCCTCGGTCGTCACGACCGATTCCGGATCCGACGCGGCCCGCGCGGAGATGTCCAGCACGACCAGCGGGGCGATCAGGTCTTCCAGCGGCAGGATGTCGGCCGTCGCACCGCCGCGCACTCGATGCGCGGGGGCATCGATGTGCGTGCCCGTGTGCTCGTAGTACGAGAGCTTGTTGACGAGGAAGCCGCCCAACTCGTAGGCGGCGACCGGGTGCATCGAGAACGGTTCGTTACCCGGCCACACCGGAAACGTCGGACTCAACGTGTGCGTCAGATCGATCAGTCGACCTGCGGGGATCGCCGCTGCGACCGCCGGTGCGGCGTGTGCAGCACCGCCGGCCGCAACCGTCAGGGCAGCTGCCCCCAACGACCCGAACAGCGCCCTACGTCCGATTCTGCGGTGAACAGTTTCGACGACCTCGGGGCCGCACATCAGTCGGCAGCGGGGGTGACGAGCAGAACCTTGTCGTCGGATCCGTTGTCGGTGGTCAGCAGGAAGGCCCCGTCGCTTCCGAAGCTGGTGAGCGAGCGCAGCCGACCGTAGGTACCCACCAGGGCGTCGGCTTCGTCGACGTAGTCCGTGCCGTCCTCGGACAGCTTCAGGAACACGAGCTTCTCGCCCTGCTGACTCGACACCACTGCGGCACCGTTCCAGGAACCCCATCCCGCGCCGTTCGCGAACGTCAGGCCGGGGGTTGCGATCGTGGGACTACCCGAACTCCACACCGCCGCGCGGGCCCCGGGCACCCGGGTGGGATCGGTCATCGGCACCGACTCGTCGTAGACGAACGGCAGCCGATCCGGCCGGTAGCCGTAGTTGCCGCCGGGGACCAGCAGGTTGAGTTCGTCGTCCCTGGTGGTGCCCTGCTCCACCTCGTAGATGTCCTGAGTGCCGGGTCGTATTGCGAGCCCCTGCACATTGCGATGACCGAGCGTGAAGACGCGGCCGGGTGCATCGGCCGCCGCCGAGCCATCGGCGTTGATGTGCAAAACCTTCCCGCCCAACGAGTTTCGATCCTGCGGCACCGACGGCGACGCGGTGTCGCCGGTTCCGATGTACAGGGTGCCGTCGGGGTGGGCCAAGATGCGGCAGCCGCCGTGGCGACCACCGTCGGCGACGGGGATGTCGTCGACGAGTGTGCCGGTGCGCGTCAACTCGGTCCATGCAGAGTCGACGGTCCACGACACCACGGCGATGTGGTTGTCGGTGCCCCCGCCCGCACTACCGGTGCCCGCACTGCCGGCACCTGTTCCCTGACCCTGCACGCCCTGGCAGGTGTAGATGGTTCTGGATGTGGCGAAGTCCGTCGCCAGTGCGATGCCCATCAGGCCTGTCTCGCCCGACGCGTAGAGATCGCCGAGATCCGCTTCGAGCTCGCGAGTGGCACCGCCGACATCACGAATGACGAATCGTCCCGCTCGCTCGCCGGTCAGCACCGTCCCGTCGGGGGCAACCACGGCATCCCACGGTTTCGCGAGCCCGTCGAGCACGGTGGTGACCGTCAGGTCGGGCAGCGGATCGGCCTGTGCCGTCGCGCCCGTCGAGCATGCCAGCGTCAGGAAGACGCTGGCGGCGAGTACACCGGAACTGGACACCAGCTTGTTCATCCACACTCCTGACGACGATCGGCCACCAGCCCGATATGACCGGTATCACACGATCATAAACACACCGAGGAGATGGCCGACGCAGTCAGGACGCGATTCGGTAGCCGGCTTCTTCGATTGCGGCGTCGACGGCAGCTGCGTCGAGTTCCGCGTCACTGCTGATCACGACGGCTCCGGTGTCGACGTCCACATCGACGCCCGTGACGCCCGGAACCTCGGACACTTCTTCCTTCACCGACGCTGCGCAATGCGCGCACGTCATACCCTCGACGGAGTAGGTCGTCTGCATTTTGTTACCTCCTGTGCCTGGTCAGGAACGAACGAGACGCGCAATGGCCTCGGACGCCTCTTTGACTTTCGCGTCTGCTTCGGGTCCGCCCTGCCGCGCGGCGTCGACGACGCACCCGGCGAGGTGGGCGTCGAGCAGCTTCAGCGAGACGGACTGCAACGCCTTCGTCACCGCAGATACCTGGGTGAGGACGTCGATGCAGTACCGGTCGTCGGCGACCATGCGTGAAATGCCGGCCACCTGCCCCTCGATGCGACGCAGTCTTTTCAGCAGGTCGTCCTGTTCGGCGCTGTAGCTGCTCATGCCGTCGATCATACCCCTACCCGGTATGGGGAGGGTCGACCGTCAGCAGTCGACGGACGCCATCGATGGCAACCAGTCCCCCGACGATCACTGCGAGGGCGGCGACCGCAATCCACGACCCCGAGTAATAGGTGCCCGTGTACGCCGGAGAGACGTCGGGAACGGCGGCGAATTCGGTGGTGCGAACGCCTGCCTTCCAGCACACCACCGCGCAGATCACCGCGAATACTGCGAGGACCAGTTCCACCCAGCCGACGGACTTCCTCACACGTACTCCTGCTTCGCCGTCTCGAGTGCGGCGCGTAGACCGTCGTCGTCCTTCGCCCACGCTTGCACCAGTCCGCCGCCGACCAGTCGCAGCCCGATGCCGTGCCGTTTGCGCGGCACCCCCGAGAGCTCCCCGAGAACGCGTGCGGTTTCCCACTTCTTCGGCTCGTATTCGCCGTCCTCGTACTCGGCAGGAGGGAAGATCTCCGTGATCTCGGCGACGTCGACGGTTTCGGTCCCCTGGCGCAGCTGCCGAGTGGTCAGCTCGACGCTGACATGCATCCGGGCTGCGCGGAGCTGTACGTAGGTCAGTCCGACGAGAATCAGCGAGAACAGCGCCAGGGCGAACCAGTGGATCACCGGTCCCGACGCCAGCTCGACCGCGAGCACCACCAGACAGAACGCGGGGCCCCACAGCAGGGCGCGCCAACGGCCACCGGGCTCGTGGAACAGAACGGGGTCGGTGCCGCCGAGATCATTGCTCACGGACGAACCACTCTCGCGCCGACGGGCGATACACCAGCACCGATGCAACGACCAGCGCGATCGTGATGATCAGCAACACGAACGGGAAGACGAGCGCGGCGAAGGTCAAGAGCAGCGCGGTGGCCCCGGACAGCGCCACCAACGCCCGTCGGAACCGTCGGTCGCCACCTCGGACGGGGCCCGACATCAGCCCCACTGCCAGGCCGACCACGCCGAAGATGACACCGAGACCTCGGAACACGGTCAGAAAAGAGTCGATCTGTTCGTCGCTCGCGCCGCCGTCGGTGAACGACGCGCGGATCTGATCGACGGGCAACGTGAGCGCGATCATGCAGACGACGATCAGCATCACTGCCGACGCCAACCACAACCAGTACGCGGTGGAGACCACCCGGGGACGAACCATCGATTCGTCAATGTCAGCACTCACGCTCGACATACTGCCACCGCGCGGCGGCGCAGAGTTCAGCCGGCAGAAATTCCCAGCGCCATGATGGCGATGGCCGCCGACACGGCGAGCAGCAGACCGAGCAATGCCCACCCGGGCCTGCCGTTCTCGGCGGGACACGCGTTGCTCTCGGCCGCCGCGATCGACTCCGGGAGGGCACGACTGGGCGGCACCGGAATGTTCTCTGCCATGTTCGATCCGATCACTCGATACTTTTATCGAAAGTGATGGTAGTCACACCGACGGGCTCGGCGCGCGGAACACGCTCGAAATCAGCGCTTCCGCGAGGACAGGAAGTACTCGTTGGATTCCTTGCGGTGCATCAAGTAGATCGCACCCGCAGCAAGCACACCTTGGCCGATGCTCAGCACGCTCATGACGATGTTCATCGCACCGGTACTCGATGCGATCGCGAACAGGTCGAGAATCGTCGTGAACACGGTGATCGAGCCGATGATGGTCAGCAGCATGCGCGCCCACATCTTGCCGGCGCGCATCCGCTTCACCCAGAACAGGAACAACGCACCGAATCCCGCGACGACGAACAGCGTCACGACGAGCATCACCGTCACCATCGACTGCGTGGACTCGACGGTCATGTCCGCCGCCGCACCCTGTGCTGCGAGGTCGTCGAGCAGAGACTGCGCGAATTCCGCGCGTGCGCCGAACAGCGTCCACACCGAGTACAGCGCCGAGATCGCACCGATCAGCGCAACTCCCCACCACAGGTGCCGGGCAGTCTCCACATCCACCGGTGCCGGGCGAGCGGCCGGCTCGAGCTCGGGACCGGACTGAGGGAAGCCGTGTTCGAGCTCCCAGCGCTGCCAGTCCGGTTGCAACGGAGGATTGTTCGGCACGTTGCTGTCAGGATTGCTACCGTCCGCGTTGTTGCTCGGAGGAAAATCGTTCACAGCCAGCCCGCCACTTCGGTTGCCCAGTAGGTCAGTACGACATCTGCACCGGCGCGCCTGATGCCGACGAGCGATTCGAGGACCGCGGCGTCCCGGTCGATCCACCCGTTCTGGGCAGCGGCGGTGATCATGGCATACTCCCCCGAAATCTGGTACGCCGCAACCGGAACCGGTGACATCTCGGCCACGTCGCGGAGAATGTCCAGATACGACATCGCCGGCTTGACCATCACCATGTCGGCACCCTCGGCAAGATCGAGCTCGACCTCGTGGGTCGCCTCACGACGGTTGGCCGCGTCCTGCTGATACGTCCGACGGTCACCCTGCAGCGACGAGCCGACCGCTTCACGGAACGGTCCATAGAACGCAGACGCATACTTCGCCGAATACGCCAGCTGCCCCACCTCGACGTGACCGGCCGCATCGAGTCCAGCACGAATGGCACCGACCTGGCCGTCCATCATGCCGCTCGGCCCGAGCAGGTGCGCTCCGGATTCCGCCTGCGCGACGGCCATGTCGACATACCGCAGCAACGTCGCGTCGTTGTCGATCGAGCCGTTCTCGCTCAGCACACCGCAGTGGCCGTGCGAGGTGAACTCGTCGAGGCAGGTGTCGGCCATGATGACCGTCGAGTCACCGAGATCGGCTTTCAGACGGGCCAGGCCCCGGTTGAGGATTCCGTCGGGATCCGTTGCCCCCGAACCGTTCTCGTCCTTGTCCTCGATCTTGGGGACACCGAACAACATCACGCCGCCGACACCGGCTGCGACTGCTTCCTCGGCGGCCCTGCTCAGCGAGTCCAGCGTGTGCTGGAACACTCCGGGCATCGAGCTGATCGCGCGGGGCTCGGAGATGCCGTCGGCGACGAACATCGGCAACACCAGATGCCGTGGCTGCAGCGACGTTTCGGCCACGAGGCGGCGCAGTGCCGGAGTGCGGCGAAGGCGTCGGGGACGGTCGGTGGGGAACAAGCGAACCTGCCTCACTTGGTTCGTCGTGCGCGTTGTGTGTGGCCGGAGCTACGCACAACGCGCACGAGGCGCATTCAGCGCCTGCGTGACTTCTTACCGCCTGCGTGACTTCTTACCGCCTGCGTGACTTCTTGCGCGGTGGCGGCAGTGCACCCTCGGCCCGCAGCCGAGCCGCGTGTTCTGCCAGTGCCTCGACCAGCGGTCCGACCTGAGCCGACTCCGGCTGCACGTCCACGCGCAGACCGAACTCGACGGCCGTCTCGGCGGTCTTCGGGCCGATGCACGCGACGAGCGTGCGAGCATGCGGCTTACCTGCGATACCGACCAGGTTCCGCACGGTGGAGCTCGAGGTGAAGCACACCGCGTCGAATCCACCGGTCTTGATCATCTCGCGGGTCTCGGCGGGGGGTGGCGCTGCCCGGACGGTGCGGTAGGCCGTGACGTCGTCGATCTCCCAGCCGCGTTCGCGCAGCCCTTCGGCGAGCGTCTCGGTAGCAATGTCGGCGCGCGGCAACAGAACTCGATTGACCGGGTCGAAGACCTCGTCGTACGGCGGGAAGTCCTCGAGCAGTCCGAGCGAGCTCTGCTCCCCCGACGGAACGAGTTCGGGATTGATGCCGAACGAGCGCACCTTGGCCGCGGTTGCCTCACCGACACAGGCGATCTTGACGCCGGAGAACGCACGCGCGTCCAGGCCGAATTCCTCGAACTTCTCCCACACCGCGCGAACGGCGTTGGTCGAGGTGAACACGACCCACTGGTAGCGGCCGTCGACCAGGCCCTTGACCGACCGTTCCATCTGAGCCGGGCTGCGCGGGGGCTCGACGGCGATGGTCGGAACTTCGATGGGGATGGCCCCGTGCGTGACGAGGCGATCGCTCATCTCGCCGGCCTGATCCTTGGTGCGCGGCACCAGCACGGTCCAGCCGTACAGTGCGCGAGACTCCCACCAGGACATCTTGTTTCGCCCGGAGACGACCTTGCCGACGGTGACCACCAGAGATCCGACGAGCTCGGATCCCGCGTCGTTGAGGGTGGCCAGTGTTGCCTCGACGGTGCGCTGCTGACGGGTGGTGCCGCGCACGGTGATGGCTGCAGGTGTCTGCGGTGCCAGGCCGTGTTCGACGAGGGCACTGGCGGTTTCGGCCAGGTGCCCCGCCGTGGCGTGCAACACCAGCGGGCCGGGAGCAGCCGCGAGTGCAGCCCAGTCGACCTCGCCGCGAACGTCCGCTTCGGTGTGGCCGGAGCCGAGTGCCATGCCTGCGTAACTGGGTACCGCGGAGCCCGAAGGCAGACCGGGCAGCACCTCGAACGGCACGTGAGTGCGGGCCACGGCACTGACCTCGGCGATCACCGAGTCGGTGGTCAGCGGATCTCCCGAGACCAGACGCACCACATCGTGGCCGTTCTTGGCTTCGGCGAGAAGGGTTTTGGCGACCTCGGCGGGCTCGCCCAGTGCCGGGCGCACCTCGACCCCGTTCTCACCCGTCTCGGCATCGCGAGGGACGTCGGCACCGACGAGAGCGGTGACACCCTTGTCGACGTCGGGATCGGTGAAAGCGAGCTCGGCCGCTCCGAGCACTTCCCGTGCCCGGACCGTGAGCAGAGCCGGGTCACCGGGCCCGGATCCCACGAACAGGATCCGTCCGTTGGTGTTCTTGCGGACTGGGCTCATCGGTTGTTCTCCAGTGCTGTCTTGTATGGGTACTGCAGTTCTATCGGGGTTGCGGTGCCCCGTTTGGGAATCAGCCGGGCAGTGGCGATCGACTCTCTTCGCACTACGGGACGGGTCGCCGCGCGTTTGGCGCGTCCGCGAACGGGTGCCGTTATTGCCCTAGACATGAGATCCGCCCTGTGATGGTTCGGTGACCGAAACGAGTTCGCGTGCACCGAGATCGAGTAGTTCGCGGGCCAGTTCGCGGCCCAGTTCCTCGGCCCGGTCGGGTGACCCGACGATCGACGCGCGAATGGTGTCGCTACCGTCGATGGCCGCGACGCAGCCGCGCAGCGACAACTCGTCGAAGATGCGGCCGTCCTCGTCGATGGACTCGACGACCTCGGCGATCGCACCCACCGGCGCGGTGCAGCCGGCTTCGAGTTCGGCGAGCAATCCGCGTTCGGCGGCCACTGCCGCCCGCGAATGTGCATCGTCCAGTGTGGCGATGGAGGCAGCGAGATCGGTGTCGCCACTGCGGCATTCGACGGCCAGTGCACCCTGTGCGGGAGCCGGCAGCAACTGCACCGGATCCAGCGCTTCGGTGACGACGTCCAACCTGCCGATACGGGACAGTCCCGCCCGCGCGACGATGACGGCGTCGAGCTCACCCGAGGCCACCTTGCCGATGCGGGTGTCGAGGTTGCCGCGCAGAGGTCGAACGTCCAATCCCTGTCCGAGAGCACGCAATTGAGCAATACGGCGGGGCGCGGAGGTACCCACCTTCGCGTCGGCCGGCAGCTCACCGAGCACGAGCCCGTCGCGGGCAACCAGTGCATCGCGGGGATCTTCACGCTCCGGAATGGCAGCGATGGTGAAGCGCTCGTCGGCGGCGGTCGGCAGATCCTTGTACGAGTGCACGGCGATGTCGACGGTGCCGTCGGCCAGGGCCTCACGCAACGCCGCGGTGAACACTCCGACGCCGATGGTCTGCACCGGTGCAGCCGACAGGTCGCCCGCGGTCTTGACGATCACCAGTTCGGCTTCGACTCCCGCCGCAGCGAGAGCCACCCGAACCGTATCGGCCTGAGTGGTCGCGAGAAGGCTTCCGCGAGTACCGATCTTCACGACGCCGGTCATTCCTGATCCCCCTCGGCGGTGGTTCCGGGGCGAAGATCGGTACGGCTTGCCGTGAAGTCGTCGACCAACTCCAGGGAACCGATTTCCATGGGAGTCGCCACGGCCTCGACCGAACCGGGGCTGAGCTCGAACAATTCGCGCAGCGCCGCAGCATAGGAATCTCCGCCGGGAGTGCTGGCGAGCTGCTTGACGCGCACCGTCGGTGAATGCAGCAACTTGTCGACGACGCGGCGCACGGTGCGGGCCACTTCGTCACGCTGCGGGGAGTCGAGCCCGGGCAGCCGCGACTCGAGCCGCAGCAGTTCCCCCTCGACCACCTCGGCGGCGCGCTGGCGCAGCGCTGTGACGGTGGGGGTGACCTCGGCAAGTCGTTGTCCCGCAAGGTAACCCGAGAGCTCGTTGGAAACGATCTCGCGTGCGGCCGACGCGTCGTTCGCGGCAGCTCCGGCAGCGGGGTCGCGCTGCAGGGATTCCATGTCGAAGACGGTGATGCCCGGCAGACCGGAGACGGCCGGGTCGACGTCGCGCGGTAGTCCCAGGTCGCAGATCACGAGCGGCCGGTCTGCGTCGCGGCGGGCGAGTGCGAGGTGGGCGTCGGCGATGGAGACGACGGCCCCCACCGCACCGGTACAGGTGACGAGGATGTCGGCGGCGGCCACTGCGTCGGCCAGGTTCTCGAGCGCGACCGAGGAGGCGGTGATTCCGTTCGAGACGGCGTTCTCGGCCAGGTGGTCGGCTCGTTCGCGGGTGCGGTTGACGACGGTCAGCGAGTCGATTCCGGCGCGGCCCAGGTGTGCGACGGCGAGTCCGCCCATCGCTCCTGCGCCGAGGACCACCGCGGTGCGGCCGCGGAGCGAGCCGCCGAACACGTCTGCGGCGCGGTCGAGAGCGACGGACACCACCGAGGCTCCGGCGGCGTCGATGCCGGTTTCGCTGTGCACGCGCTTGCCGACTCGCAGAGCCTGCTGCGCGAGTTCGTGCATGACGCGGCCCGATGCCTGCTGACCGTCCGAGGCGGCGTAGGCCGATCGAATCTGGCCGAGGATCTGCTGCTCTCCGATGACCATCGAGTCCAGGCCACTGGCCACGGCGAACAGGTGCTCGACGGCTGCCTCGCTGTACCGAACGTAGGCGTGCTTGGTCAGGTCGGCGATCTCGAGGCCGGAGTGCTCACCGAGAACTTCGCCGACGGCGGTCAGTGCGCCGTGGAACGCGTCGACGACCGCGTAGATCTCGACGCGGTTGCACGTGGAGACCACCATGACCTCGGAGATGTTTCCGCTGGCCATCAGTTTGTCGGTCAGTTTCGGGCGATCGGTGTCCGTGATGGCGACACGCTCGAGGACTGCGACGGGAGCGCTACGGTGCGATATCCCGACGAGAAGGACACTCACGGTGCAATCACCGATCCGTTTCTTGTCGAACTGTTGACTGGGCTTGGATTACCGGCGATGCGCGGGCCGTGACTGCGACCCAGACGCGAGGTGGAGGGCAGTGGTGACGCCGACACGGGCGTCGGCACCGGGGCTGTCACGATCGTCGGCCCGGACACGTTGCGGGAGCTGTTGAAGGACAGAACCTGCATCTCGACAGCCAGGTCCACTCGGCGTACTTCGACGTGGTCGGGGACGTCGAGCACCATCGGCGAGAAACTCAGGATGCACTCGACTCCGCCCGAAACGAACCGGCCCGCCACCTGGTGGACGGCCTCGTCGGGAGTGGCGATGACACCGATGGTCGCCTCGAGTTCGCGGCAGGCGTCTTCGAGCTCGTCGATATGCCGAACGGTGAGTCCCTCGACCTCGGTGCCGACTCGCGCGGGGTCGTTGTCGAACAGGCCGACCATGGTGAATCCGCGACGTGCGAAACCGCCGTATCCGGCGAGGGCCTGACCGAGGTTGCCCACACCGGCCAGTACGACGCGGTGGCCACGGTCGAGCCCGAGAGCACTGTCGATCTTGGCGCGCAGGCGCGCGACGTCGTAACCGACTCCGCGCACACCGTTGGGTCCGAGGAACGAGAGATCTTTGCGCAATTTCGCAGATCCGACGCCTGCTGCGGTGGCAAGCTCTTCACTCGAGACGATGAGAACGCCTTCGTCTGCAAGGATCGAGAGGACCCGCAGGTATGTCGCCAGACGAGTGACCGTAGCCTGAGGGATGACCCGCTCTACGCCGCTGGGCGACGGGCGCTCTTCGGTCACGTCTGGGGCTCCTCGTCCGAACGGCGTCGATGCCGGTCTTCACGCTGATCCTGCGTTCGTGTCTATTTCACGAATGCTGTTCACACCACGGTAACTGCTTGTGAACGAATGAACAAAGTTGCGCATACCGGCCCTCACCTGCACACGGAGAGCAATCACACGTTCTTAGGGTGCCCTGCCCGGCCCAGATCGGCCCGCAATCGGGGCACGTCGACCTCCCAGTAACTGTGCTCGACACCGTCGAGTAGCACCACGGGCACTCGGTCGCCGTACTCCGCGCGCAGGTCAGGCGATTCGGCCGCGGCCTCGTCCACGTCGATGACCGTCACGGCGACGCCGAATTCGGCGCACACCTCGTGGAGCACCGCGGACGCGTGGGTGCAGGAATGGCAACCTGCGCGGGTGAGAAGTGCCACGCCGGACGGAGTCGTTTCCATCCGTCCACTCTGACATGCCGGCAACAGAGACGAAGGTCACAGCTGCGCGGTGCGTCGGGAACTGTTCATCGTCGGTAGGTGCCGTCGTGCGACGCTCGTGTCGGACGCACGCATTAGGCTGCGAGTGACGTACTGGCGAGGGAGGTGGACGTGGTGACTGACGGGGGCACAGACCTGCCGATCGAGGACACGCCCGATGTCGACATGGTCGACACGAACGATCCGGACGGGGACAAGCAGCGCAAGCGGCGTATTCGCCGGATTCGCAATCCGTTCGGCCCGTCCGATGCGGAGGTACGCGCCAACGTCGCGGGTGAAGCGAGCGCCGATGCCGCTCTCGCCCTGCAGGTCGAGTCCGAGGGAGCGGTTCCCCGCGATCTGACCGCAGCCGCCTTCTTCGACGTGGACAACACCATGGTGCAGGGCGCGTCGATCATCCACTTCGCGCGCGGGCTCGCCGCCCGAAAGTACTTCACCACGGGCGACGTCGCCCAATTCGCTTGGCAGCAAGTCAAATTCAGGGTCAGCGGCAAGGAGAACAGCGAGGACGTGGCCAGTGGCCGCGAGAAGGCGCTCTCGTTCATCACCGGTCGTCCCACTGCCGAACTGAGCCGGCTCGGCGAGGAAATCTACGACGAGATGATCGCCGACAAGATCTGGGCGGGCACCCGTGCCCTCGCCCAGATGCACCTCGACGCAGGTCAGCAGGTGTGGCTGGTCACCGCCACTCCCCTCGAACTGGCGCAGATCATCGCCAAGCGGCTGGGCCTGACGGGCGCGCTGGGAACTGTCGCCGAGAGTAAGGACGGCGTCTTCACCGGCCGTCTCGTCGGCGACATCCTGCACGGCATCGGCAAAGCTCATGCGGTGCGGTCGTTGGCCGTACGTGAAGGCCTCAACCTCAAGCGGTGCACCGCGTATTCGGACAGCCACAACGACGTGCCGATGCTCTCGCTCGTCGGTACCGCGGTCGCGATCAACCCCGATCCGGACCTGCGTGAGCTGGCGAAGAACCGCGGCTGGGAGATTCGCGACTATCGCACCGGACGCAAGGCCGCCAAGATCGGTGTTCCCACTGCGCTGGCCCTGGGTGCGGTGGGCGGCGGTCTCGCTGCGGTGATCGGTCGCCGCAAGGCCTGACCTCGCCCGTCCGTCGGGTCAGAGCGTCAGTTGCATCAGGGTCAGGTCCAGCCAGCGCCCGAACTTGACCCCTACCTCCGGCATCTGTCCGACGCGAACGAAGCCGAACTTCTCGTGCAGTGCGATGGACGTGGTGTTCTCGGATTCGATGAACCCCACCAGCACGTGGATGTCGCCGCCTCGGGCCCGGTCGATCAATTCGCTCAGCAGGGCACTGGCCAGGCCGCGGCGATAGAAGTCGCGGTGGATGTACACCGAATGTTCCACCGAGTGCCGGTAGCCGCTCTTGACTCGCCACTGGCCGTACGACGCGTAGCCGGCGACCCGGCCGTCGACCTCCGCGGTGAGTACCGGGTACCCGGCAGCGATCCGTCCCTCGAACCACGCTGTGCGATCGGCGAGGTCCACCTGTTCCTCGTCCCAGATGGCGGTGGTGTTGGCGACCGCATCGTTGTGGATGTCGAGAATGTCGGGGAGGTCTTCTACCGTGGTGTCGCGAATATGCACTGGCAGAGGATAACCCGAGCTATCCGAGAAAGACGTTGCGTCTCTTGGCAAGCAGTCGGTACAGCGTGTGCTGAATGGTTTCGCGCACGTGGTCGGTCAGCTCGAAGAGCACCATCGGATCCTCGAACGCGGTGGCGTCGTAGGAGTCGGTGTGAATGGGCTTGCCGAACTCGATGTACCACTTCGACGGCAACGGAATCAGGCCCAGCGGCCCGAGATGCGGGAAGAACGGTGTCACCGGGAAGTACGGCATCCCCATCAGTCGTGCCAGCGGGGCGATGTCGCCGATCTTCGGGTAGATCTCCTCTGACCCGACGATGGAGCACGGAATGATCGGCGCACCCGTTCGCAGTGCAGCCGAGACGAACCCGCCGCGGCCGAACCGCTGCAACTTGTACCGCTCACTGAACGGTTTGCCGATGCCCTTGAAGCCCTCCGGGAACACGGCGGCAACTTCCCCGGTGCGCAGCAGCCGCTCCGCGTCGGGATTGCACGCCAGCGTATGCCCGGCCTTGCGGGCGATCGTGCCGACGCCGGGCATCTCGAATGCCATGTCGGCAGCCAACATTCGCAACGGCCGGTGGGCAGGGTGATGATCGCGCACGGCAACCGACGTCATCAGCGCGTCGACCGGTACGACTCCGGCGTGGTTGGCCACGACGAGCGCACCTCCCTCGGCGGGGATGTTCTCGATGCCCTTGACCTCGACGCGGAACCATTTGTCGAACAGCGGACGCAGCAGCGGCAGCCAGACGGCATCGGCGAAGTGCGGGTCGTAGCCGAACTCGTCGACGCTGTAGTCGCCGGCCAGGCGTCGACGCACGAATTCGGCGACCGAGGAGATCTGGTCGACGATCGCGGTCTTGGTGTCGTCGATCATCGACAGCACGGGTGCCGCTTCTGCGGCGATCGTGGCCGCAGAAGCGGCGGGGGTCGGGTCCACCAGCGGCGTCGGCTCACGTGGGTCGGCGTAGGCCGATGGGTGCCGCTCGCGTGAACCCTGCGCTGCGCGGGCGGACCGGGCGGACGCGCCGCCGTGCAAGGGAATGACTTTGGCCACGTCGCTCACCTGTCCGCTCCGGATTCTCGCGCCGTGTCGGCACTGCCGAGTGAGGCCAGGACGCGCGCCGCGGACGCCCCTGTGTCGACGGCCCCGAGCAGCCGATTCTCGATGGCGTCGACCCATTCGGTTCGGACGACCGGCCGAAGAGCCGCGCCGCGCACGAAGTCGTCGAACGCCTGGACTGTGGTCCACCGAGGCTCGAACCCGAGCACGGACCGCATCCGCGTGGTGTCCAGCCCGCAGCCGAAATGGAAGTAGTCGAGTTGCTCGGTCGTGAATTCGCGCATCATTCCGCCCATGAGCGCCCGCCCCACGCTCTTGAACAGTGGAAACGGCACCGGAACCTGCACTCGACCGGCACGTCGAATGGCCTGCGAGAGCATGATGGTGCCGTCGGCACCGATGTTGAACGTGCCTGCCGGCCCGCCGATGGTCGCGCGTTCGAGAGCCGCGAGGGCGTCCTCCTCGTGCAACAGCTGCATGCGCGCGTCGCGTCCGACGATGCTCGGAATCAGCGGTGACGTCATGTACCGCGAGATGGTGCCGTTGAGCCGCGGGCCTATCAGTGGGGCCATACGCAGAATCGATACCGCGATATCCGGGCGACGACGACCGAGTCCGCGAATGTAGCCCTCGATGTCGATGGTGTCCTTGGCGTACGCGCCGCTCGGTGGGCGTCGAGCACTCATCTCCTCGGTGAATTTCACCGGATCCTTGGCGCTGCATCCGTACACCGAGGAGGACGACCGCAGGACCACCTTCTCCACGGTCGGCGACTTCTGGCACACCGCGAACAGCTGCATGGCTCCGATGACGTTGAGGTCTTTCATCGTCGCGCGGCCGCCAGATTTCGGAGGCTTGGCGACCGTGGCCGCATGCACCACGGTATCGACGCCGGCGTTACGAATCACCTTGCCGATCAACGGGTTTCGAATGTCGGCACGAACGAATTCCGCGCGACCCATACGTCGCAGCAGATCTTTGCTCGGAGATTTCTCGTCGACGGCGATGACACGTTCGATGCGAGGATTCTGAGCGAGCCGGGTCACGAGGTATCCGCCGAGGAATCGACTGGCACCGGTCACGAGCACCACCCGGGGCGCGGCAACACCACGATCGCTCGGACTCACTGCGCCTCCCCAACTTCGGCTCCCGTGCCGAGCCTACTGGATCGACAGGTTTCCGCGAGGTCTGAAAGGAAAGGAGGTCCGAAAGGAAAGGAGGCCTGAAAGGAAAGGAGGTCCCGAAAGGAAAGGTGCCACTCGCCTTCGAACGAGCAGAGCCCGCCACCGATGGTGACGGGCTCGGCCGTGAAGCAGATGACGGCAGGCTTATTTGCCGAGTTTCCTGCGCTGCACGCGGGTACGACGAAGCAGCTTGCGGTGCTTCTTCTTCGACATGCGCTTGCGACGCTTCTTGATCACTGAACCCATGCGGGTGTCCTCACGTTCTTCTCTAGCGTTTTCGCGCACGCCGTTTGCGTACGCCTACCTGACAACCAAGCCCGAAGGCTTCGAGCCAACAACCTTGGTCACCGAGCTGGCGCTGGGGCCACGTACTCGCCCACGGCTGCACACCGGCTGGCTGGCACGACGAACGCCAATCCTACCGGTGTGAGCCGTGACTTACGAAACCGGCCCGGTCTTACGACCTAGCTACGTGCACTAGCCTGCGTCGAAGTACGAGGTCTCGAGATAGTCGTGTACCGCCTTGGCGTGCACACGAAAAGATCGACCCACCCGTACTGCGGGCAGCTCTCCGCCGTGCACCAGTCGGTACACGGTCATTTTCGAAACTCTCATCAGAGTCGCCACCTCGGCGACAGTGAGGAACTGTGTTCCGGCCAGAGCCGGTTGACCGTCCGGGGACGAACCCTTGGACGGCTTGTTTATAGACGCCATCAATCCACTTACCTCCGGCACGTCTCATGCGGCAGGCTTCCCCTCCTGCCGAACAGACACGCACGTGCTGCCCCCGAGCCTATAGGGACAGATGGGGTTACTGCGACGGGTGTGGGGAAAAGATTTTTTATTCTGCTGTGATGCCCATCTCAATCGATCGGGCGTTGGCTGCACCGAGAGCATCGAAAAACGCAGCTCGGAGGCCGTTTCGCTCCAATTCGCGCACCGCCGCGGCGGTCGTTCCGCCCGGGGAGGTCACGGCGTACCGAAGCTCGCTGGCGGACTCGTCCGAGCGATCCAGCATCGCTCCCGACCCCACCATCGTCTGTGCGACGAGTGCAGACGCGACATCCCGGCTCAATCCCAGGCCCACTCCCGCGTCGATCATGGCCTCGGCGACCAGGAAGAAATAGGCCGGACCGGACCCGGACACGGCCGTCACCGCGTCGAGCTGATGTTCCTTGACGACGACGACCTTGCCGACGGCCGACAGGATGGAGCGCACGAGCTCGAGGTGCTCGGCGCGGGCGTACTTTCCCGGGGCCAGCACACTGACGCCCTCCCCTACCAGCATGGGGGTGTTGGGCATGACCCGTACGACCGGGAATCCGGCGGGGAGCTTGGGCTCGAATTTGGCGGTGGGCACGCCAGCGGCGAGCGAGACGATGAGTTGTTCGCGGTCACCGTCGAGCTCGATCTTGGTGATCTGATTCAGGGCGCCCTCGACGTCGGCCGGCTTGACCGCCAGCACGATGACGTCGGCTCCCTCGGCCGCGTCGGCGACACTGGCGGTCAGTACTCCGAAGTCCTTCGCGATCTCTCTGGCGCGCGGCTCGGACTTCTCGGCGACCACGAGGTCGCGCACGGCGTGACCGGCCTCGAGGAGTCCCGCAATCAATGCCTCGCCGATCCGTCCGCCACCGATCACTGCAATTCTCGTCATACGGCCAAGCCTGCCATGTCAGTTCGAGCGCGGCACCATCGCCAACTGTCGGCTCTGCACCACCACGGCACCGGTCGAGTCGAGTATCAGGTGGTCCTCCTCGAACCAGGTGCTGCCGATGACGGAGCTGGTCGCCGCCACCCGCAGCCACCCCGGAGCCGGGCGGCGACGCAGATATGTCGTCAGCTGGACCGTCGGTGCCCAACCGAACATTCCGCGGTTCATCGTCACCGGGGCCGAGATGTCGCCTGCCATCAACGCGAAGAGCACCGACGTGTCGACGTCGGCTTCGTCGCCCGCGAAGGGGCGCACCCACAGTCGAATTTCGGCCTCACCCTGCTGACCGGTGAGAAACGATGCCGACGACGGTTCGATCCGCATCTCGCAGCCCTTGGCGACGTGCACGATCGACGCCATGGGGTGATCGCCTGCCACCGCGAGGGTGTCCGCAGGAGGCTCCGCGGCCATCGACGTCAGCGACAACGGGGTTTCGTGGTTCGGTTCCTCCGAGTCGGGCCGACCGAGGGTGACCACCGCCCGCACTGCGACACGTCCGGCCTGAGTCAGCTCGACGTCGACGTGCGAGACCTGCCTGCCGCGCTTGCGCACGATCGTCGTGAGCGCCACTTCGCCTGGGTCGGGCGCGGCCAGATAGCTGACGCTGACGGCCAAAGGCTGGATCTCGACCTGGGCCGGGTCGATCAGCACGATCTGCTGACGCGCCGCGGCCGCGCAGATGGCGAGCATCGCCCCGCCGTGCACTTTGGGGCCGATGGTCCAGGTGGAATCGATCGCACCGGCGAAGGACGCCGTGTCTGCGGAGACGTCGAGTGGGACCAGTGTGGTTGCGGCCCGGAACGGGCTGGTGGAACTCATTCCGGACAACTTACCGGCAGTCAGGACAGGTGTGCGCGGGCGAACTGCAGCGCCTGGTCCAGCATCGACGAACGCTCGGGCACCGTGCGCGCATTCTGAGTGTTGATCTCGATGACGGCTTGGCCGTCGAATCCTCGCCGCACCAGTTCGGTGCAGACCTGGGCACAGGGCTGGCTGCCGTGCCCCGGGATCAGATGCTCGTCCACGGACGCGCCGCGGCCGTCGGCCAGATGCAGGTGCGCTATCCCGTCGCCCATCCGGTCGAGCATCTCGAGTGCGTCCGAGCCTGCGGTCGCGGTGTGCGAGAGGTCGAGTGTGTAGTGGCCGTGACCGACGTCGGTCGGGTCGTACGACGGCGAGAACGCCGACAGGGCCGCTCCCGGGCCTCCGCGTCGTTCCAGCCGTTGGGCGGATTTCTCCTTGCGCCCGAAGAATCTGTCGGCACGCATCGGGAACATGTTCTCCACCGCGACCACGACGTGGGAGTTCGATTCCAGTTCCGCCACCTGATCGGCGAATCCATCGCTGTACTTGCGCTGCCAGCGGAACGGCGGATGCACGACGACGGTCGCCGAACCCAGCTTCTCGGCCACTTCGATCGACCGGGCCAGTTTGACGATCGGATCCGATCCCCACACCCGCTGTGAGATCAGCAGACACGGCGCATGGATGGCCTGCACCGGTATCGAGTACTCACGTGACAGCGCAGCCACCGCATCGACGTTCTGACTGATCGATTCGGCCCACACCATCAGTTCGACGCCGTCGTAACCCAGATCGGCGGCATAGCGAAACGCTGCCTCGGTGTTCTGCGGGTACACCGAAGCCGTGGACAATCCGACTTTGATTCGCTTCGCCGCCATCGTTGTCGAAACTCAGCCGGTACTGAGCTGGAAGGCCAACGGACCGAGCGTGACGAACACACCGACGGCTATGGCAATGACGATCGAGACCAGATCGTCGGTACGCCGGAGAATCCTCACCACGGCGACGAGACCGACGATGACCAGCACCGACAGCACCAGTGCCACCCATGGCAGCACGTCCCACAGCTGCTCGAAGCCCTTGAACAGCAGCGCACCGACGACGATCGACACGACGGCCTGCCCGATGAGCACCAGCCACTGCCGAACCGCGCCGCCCTTGCCCTTGACCGGGGACTTGTCCTTGCTTCCCGTGTCCTTGCTCGCCTTGTCCTTACTCGCCTTGTCCTTGCTCGCCGACTTGCGTCGATCGGCACGCGAGCCGGTACTCGCGGTGTCGGCGGTCGTCGAGTCGGCGGTCGTCGAGTCGGCGGTCGTCGAGTCGGCAGGGTCTTCGTCGGTGGTCGGCTTCGTGAGGTCGACCACCTCGGGTATGACCTGAGTGCCGGCCTCGTCGGCCGATTCATCAGTGGCCTTCTCGTCCGCGGTCTTCTTGTCAGCGGTCTTTTTGTCGGCGGTCGTCTTGTCGTCGACCTCGTTGCCGCGCGTGATGCGCGGGGTGACCGCGGTCTTCGCCAGGTCGTCCACCTCGACGAGAGCGGCATGTGGGCTCTCCACCAGCGGCGCACGCGAGGTGACGTCGGTCTTGGGTTCGGCGGATTCGGTCGAACGCGGCGGCTGGAATCCCGCCGATCGACGGGCCCGTCCCTGCTCGGCCTGGGTCGACCCGTACGGACGACGCTCCGATCCCTGCGCGGAAGGAGCAGCGGGCCGCAACCCGCGCGCGGTGTCGTCGTGCGATCGATTGAGCAGGTCTCCGGCGACGGTCGTGGAGCCCGACAGCAGTTCCGGTTCGGGCTGCTGCTTGTCGCGCTTACCCGCCGGTTGGTACGGGGTCGGGCGGGTGCTCTGGGGCCGGGCCGGTTGCGGCGTGGACGCCGCGGTCGTGTCGCCATCGGATGCACTGCTCGTGGGCTCGTTCGCAGCGGTATCGGGAGCTTCGTCCCGCGGCTCGTCGACGACGGGTGCGCTGCGGTCGCCGGGTTCGTCACGAACGACGGGAATCTCCCCGGTCAGTTCGGCCACGGAAATGCCGCCCTTGACGCCTCGCCGGCGTCGCCCTCCTGCCGTCAGGTTGGTCTTCTGGCCGTTTCTGGCCAACAGCTCGGCGACCGAGATCTGCCCGGTGTCTTCCGGGTTGGCGTCGCTCATCTCGAACTCCCCACCAGATCGCCGTCGGCTTCGGTGTCCAGCTTCCTCAAAATCAAACCTTCCCTCAGCGCCCACGGACAGATCTCGAGTGATTCCACCGACAGTGCCCGCATGCTCGCCTCCGCTACCAGCGCCCCGGCCACCAGTTGTGGTGACCTGTCGGCACTGATGCCTTCCAATTCTGCACGGTCGGCGGCCGTCATCCGCGATATGAACGCGATGAGTTGCCTCAGACCGCTCGCCGTCAGCGTTCTCGTCACTCGCGGACCGGCCGCGGAAGGCGCAGCACCGGTCAAGCGAGCCAACGAACGAAATGTCTTCGACGTTCCCACCGCGCGGTCCGCGTCGCCCGCAGCCAACAGTTCCTTGGCCGGTGTCGCGAGTTCGGCATCCAACCAGTCACGAAGCACGGCGATACGACGCTTTCCCGGAGGATCCTCGTCGAGCCAGTCCCGAGTCAGGCGGCCGGCACCGAGCTGCAGGGAGAACGCCACGTCGGGATTCTCGTCGCTGCCGCTGGTCAGTTCCAGCGATCCGCCGCCGATGTCGAGTCCGAGGATGCGCCCGGCGCTCCAGCCGTACCAGCGGCGCACGGCCAGGAACGTCAATCTGGCCTCGTCCACGCCGGACAGGGTTTCCAGGGCCACTCCGGTCTCGGCGAGAACCCGCGCGAGAACGTCGTCGGAGTTGTAGGCGTCGCGCACCGCGGAGGTGGCGAACGCCATCAGTTCACTGCAACCCGACCGAGCGGCAATGGCGGCGAACTCACGCACCTCGTCGACGAGCCGATCGGCACCCGCAGGAGTGATGTTGCCGAACGCGTCGGTGTTCTCCGACAGGCGCAACGTCGCCTTGCTCGAGCTCATCGGCGTCGGGTGTGCGCCACGGTGTGCGTCCACTACGAGCAGATGCACCGTGTTGCTACCGACGTCGAGCACCCCTAATCGCACAACCCCACGGTACTGGGTCTACCGTCGTCGTTTGTGACAGCAGGTCGTGAGCAGCAGTCGTTCGCTGCAGAGGTCGAGTTGGATTTCCCGCGAGAATGGGTCGAGTTTCCCGACCCCGACAATGCCGAACATGTCATTGCCGCCGATCTGACGTGGCTGTTGTCCAACTGGACCTGCGTGTTCGGTACCCCCGCCTGCCAGGGCACCGTCGAGGGTCGCCCCGACGACGGTTGCTGCTCGCACGGCGCGTTCCTGTCCGATGAGGACGACAAACGCAAGCTCGACGAGTCGGTGAAGTTGCTCACGCCGCAGGACTGGCAGCTGATGGACAAGGGTCTGGGCAAGAAGGGATACGTCGAATACGACGATCTCGACGACGAGCAATCTCTGCGCACGCGGCGGTACAAGGGTGCGTGCATCTTCCAGAACCGACCAGGGTTCGAGGGTGGCATCGGGTGCGCATTGCATTCGATGGCGCTGCGCAAAGGCATCGAGCCGCTCGAGGTCAAGCCCGACGTGTGTTGGCAGTTGCCCATCAGGCGCACCCAGGATTGGGTGACGCGTCCCGACGGCTCCGAGATTCTCAAGACCACCATCGGCGAGTACGACCGACGCGGTTGGGGCGAAGGCGGACTCGATCTGCACTGGTACTGCTCCGGCTCACCCGACGCGCACGTCGGAGCCAAGCAGGTGTTCGAGTCGTACAAGCCGGAATTGACCGAGCTGCTCGGCAAAGCCGCGTACGAGGAGTTGGCGTCCCTGTGCAAGCGTCGTCGTGGCCTCGGTCTGATCGCCGTACATCCGGCCACTCGTGAGGCCCAGCGTCGGTAGAGCGGCTGGCGCCGCACGTGAGTGGAAACTCGTAGCCGACTACGTGTT
>NZ_BCWW01000008.1 GCF_001894785.1 Rhodococcoides fascians NBRC 12155 = LMG 3623 | reverse complement strand
CACACACCATTCACGTCCGAGATGATCTCGTCGGTGTCCGGGGCAACCGTTCCAGCTTAGATCGGATGTTCAGGCTCAGTCAAACTGGCCTTCGATCCGCGGTTAAGACACAACCGAAGTATCTCCGAACCAGATTGTGTAGAGCGCGTCCGCTTCGCTCAGGCCTTGCGGTCTGGGCTGGCGTCCGTGTCGCTCTGACTTGGACAAAGTTACGCCCCGGATAACAACGCGTCAAATCCCCAGGTCGTTCGGACACAATCGGTGTGAACAGCCTGGTCGCGCTCGATGGATTGCCCCTCGAGCGGATGTCCAAACCAAATTACATCAATGTGACTCCGGCCACTGGCCGATCCTGGATTCAGCGAGCCACGCGTGCTCCCGCAAAGTTCCGCTTCCCGCGCCGGACCACCAACCATTGTCCGTGCAAGAGGTCGTCGCTCGACGGTGTCCAGTTCTCGTCGGCGATCTTGACGTTGTTCACCGCTGCCCCGCCCTCTTTGACCGCCCGTCGCGCAGCACCCTTGCTCTCGCTCAACCCTGTCGCGACAAGGAGGTCGACGATCGTGTTCGGAGCACCCACCTCGATGTCGGCCACAGATGCCTCGTGCAACGCCGCTGCCAGAGTGCTCTCGTCGAGGTCGGTGAGCTCGGCCCGCCCGAACAGTGCTTGGCTGGCGAGTTCGACCGAGCGAGTCGCCTCTTCGCCGTGAACCAGAGTCGTCATCTCTGCTGCCAGTCGCTTCTGAGCTTCTCGCGCGTGCGGTCGCTCCTCGGTTGCTGTCTCCAATTCGGCCAGTTCGTCCTGGGACAGGAAGGTGAACCAGCGCAGGTACTTGACCACATCGGCGTCACCGGTGTTCACGAAGTACTGGTACCAGGCGTACGGGCTGGTCATCTCGGGGTCCAACCAGAGACTGCCACCACCGGTGGACTTACCGAACTTCTTGCCGTCCGACGACGTGACCAGGGGAACGGTCAGCGCGTGAACCTGTTCGGCGTCCTGCCGACGGTTCAGTTCCACGCCGGCGATGATGTTGCCCCACTGATCCGAGCCACCGATCTGCAGACTGCAGCCGTACTCCCGGCGCAGCTGGACGTAGTCGTTGGCCTGCAACAGCATGTAGCTGAACTCGGTGTACGACATGCCGTCGCCCTCGAGCCGAGTCTTGACCGTCTCCCGCGCGAGCATGACGTTGATCGAGAAGTGTTTGCCGACGTCTCGGAGGAAGTCGATGGTGGACAGCTCCCCTGTCCAGGACAGGTTGTTGACCACCACGCCACCGGTAGGGCCGTCGTCCAGGTCTACGAACCGTTCGAGCTGCCCCCGGATACGCGACGCCCATTCGGTGACCACCTCACGGGAGTTCATGGTCCGCTCCCCCACATCGCGAGGATCACCGATCAGTCCGGTCGCGCCGCCCGCCAGAATGATCGGCCGATGACCGGCCCGCTGGAACCGCTTCAAGGCGAGCAGTGGAACGAGGTGGCCGGCGTGGAGCGAGGGTCCGGTCGGGTCGAAACCGGAGTACAACGTGATCGGCCCGTCCGAGGTGGCCTTCTTCAGTGCTTCCACGTCGGTGGACTGCGCGATCAGTCCGCGCCAGGTCAATTCGTCGATGATGTTCTCGCTCACGACGTCGATCTTCCCGCATGCACTTGCCGCCGCCTCGTTCAGCCCTCACGCAAGCCGGGCTGGGGAGCCCGGGGACTGCGCCGGTAGTTCGACACTGCAGGCGAGGCCGGTAGCCAGAAACGCCACGGTCTGTCTGCTGCCACGCTCACACCCACGCGTGGACCGACTTTCAACGCCTCGTCGCCCAGCGGATGTTCGAGCAGCTCGAGGGTGATCGGTGACGACGCGTCGAACAGATCGGTCCCGTTGTCGGCAAGTCCCACTCCGAGTGCTCGTCCGAGATTGCCGGGCCCTCGAGCCCACCCGGCCTCGACCCGCGCTGTTCGCGACTTTCCGCCACCGCGCCTGCCGTCGACGAGGTCGTGACCTGCAACTACCTGACCGGCTCGAAGCAGGACGGCAGCGGCCGTCCCGTCCGGCCCGCAACTGACGTTCATGCACAGGTGCATGCCGTAACTCAGGTAGACGTACAGCCGACCCGCCGGACCGAACATCACGGCATTTCGGGGTGTCGGACCACGGAAAGAATGCGCAGCGGGATCGGGCCACGGACCGTCGACCGGACCGCCGTATGCCTCGACCTCCACAATGCGTACCGACACCGCGCCTGCATGGACGGTGGCCCCGAGGATACGTCGGGCTGCGTCGTCCGGCTCTCCCATTTCCAAGTCAGCAGCGTTCACCCGTCCCATGATGCTGAACCCTTGACCTCGAGGCATCGATGGGGCTATGACTGCATCGATCGATGAGAGTCTGGAGGCCGACATGGCGTTCGCCGGGCAACATGCCGTCGAGATCACGGGGTTGACGGTTCGCCGCGGCAACCGAACGGTGCTGCACAATCTGTCCCTGACGATCCCGCGGGCTGCCATCACCGGCCTCCTCGGCCCATCGGGCTGCGGAAAGACCACGCTGATGCGCGCCATCGTCGGCACGCAGATCGTTGCCGGCGGAACCGTGACAGTGCTCGGATGCCCAGCCGGCTCCGCCTCCCTGCGCCGCACTGTCGGGTACGTGACGCAGGCACCGAGCGTGTACCGAGACCTCACCGTTCGCGAGAACGTGCAGTACTTCGGGTCGCTGTACGGTCGCCGCCACTCCGAGGTGGCGTCCGCCATCGCGGCTGTCGGACTCACCGACCATGCGGCGTCGAGGGCGGGTGAGCTCTCCGGTGGCCAACTGAGCCGAGTCTCCCTGGCCAGCGCGCTGGTCGCCGAGCCCGAACTCATCGTCCTCGACGAGCCGACGGTCGGGTTGGATCCCGTCCTTCGCTCGGAACTGTGGTCACGATTCGCCGCAATCGCTGCGGCAGGTACGACAGTGCTGGTCTCGAGCCACGTGATGGAGGAGGCAGAACACTGCAGCCAGCTCGTACTGATGCGCGACGGTGCTGTCCTGGACCGATCGAGCCCCGAAGCGCTACTGGCGCGGACGAAGGAAACGAACCTCGACCGCGCATTCCTCTCGCTCATCAGATCCACGGAACAGACATCGTGAACGCACGAATCTAC
This sequence comes from Rhodococcoides fascians NBRC 12155 = LMG 3623, assembly GCF_001894785.1. Lineage (GTDB taxonomy): Bacteria > Actinomycetota > Actinomycetes > Mycobacteriales > Mycobacteriaceae > Rhodococcoides > Rhodococcoides fascians. The sequence continues at coordinate 327,833 of NZ_BCWW01000008.1, read as the reverse complement.
GTCGCGGGTACCGGTCGAATCCTGCGCCAGCTCAGAGCCGATCACCGATCGGTGGCCATGGTCCTGCTCGTGCCGTCTCTACTGATGGTGCTGCTGTATTTCCTGTACCGAGACGTCCCAGCTCCCCTGAACCAACAATCGTCGTTCGATCGAATTGCGATCACGATGCTCGGCATTCTGCCGTTCGTCGTCATGTTTCTGCTCACGTCGATCTCGATGCAGCGTGAACGCAGCACGGGAACACTCGAACGCCTGCTGACCACACCGATGTCCAAGATGGACCTGCTTGCGAGTTACGGCTCGGCGTTCTCGCTCGCCGCTGTAGGGCAGGCGCTGCTCGCGTGTGCACTCGCATTCGGACTGCTCGGGCTCGACATCGACGGGTCGATCGGGTGGGTTCTGGTGATCGCGGTACTCGGGGCGATGCTCGGAGTGGCGATCGGGCTGTTGTGCAGCACTTTTGCACGTACCGAATTTCAAGCGGTCCAGTTCATGCCGGTCGTCGTGATCCCGCAGCTCTTCCTCTGCGGGCTCCTGGTGGCCCGCGATCAGATGCCGAGTTGGCTCGGTGCAGCCAGCAACCTTCTGCCGCTGAGCTACCTGGTGGACGCCCTGCAGGAGATATCCGTCCACGCCGATGCAACGAGGCGCATGGGGGCCGACATCGCCGTGGTCGTGATGTTCACCGTGGCAGCGCTGACCGGTGCGGCAGCGACATTGCGTCGGCGGACACCATGAACGAGGTGGTCTAGGACGTGGCGCGCGCCAGAATCGACTCGTGCTCGGCGTCGTCGACATCGCGCGCATCGTCGGCGAGCAACACCGGAATGCCGTTCTCTATCGGATATGCGCGACGCAGTCGCGGGTTGTAGAGCAATTCGTCCTCGACGAGCAGGAGCGGGCCCTTGTCCACAGGGCACGCGAGGATGGAGAGCAGTGTCGAGTCGATTGCCACAGGTGTCCTTCTGTCTGCTCCGACCGAGTCGGAGTGATGGTCTTCGTTCACGCTACCGAACGCCGATTGTTTCCGTCGTCGGGGCCGCCGGCCGTTCCTTCATGTCAGGAAGACTTCTCGACGGTGGCCTGACGTCCCACGAAGCGTTCTGCCACAACAGCTTTCGTCAGTCGTCGGTAGCTGTTCGACTCCGGATCGTAGTACCACGATCGTGCGCTCGGAGTAGGAATTCCTGCCTGTTTCAATGCAGACGCGTTGGGTCGATAGGCGCGACCGACCGGAATGTCGGACACAACGTGGACGATCGCCGGGCGCTCGTCCGGAAGCAGGACTCCCAGGGCATCGGTGAGAGCGCGAGCGGTGATCACCGCTTCCGGCTGCAGGGAGACAGCACACACGGCAACCTCGGTGGCCGACGCTTCCATGCGGATCGACCGTGGCCCGTCGACGGCAACACGAACCCCGTAGACCACGGCCGAACCGACCTGGTCGAGATCGCCGACGGCGTCGACGATCGGCTGGGTGTACACCGGACCCCGCGCCGAGCGAACCACGGTGTCCTTACGATCGATGAGCCAGTAATCGCCGTCCGAATCACGCCGGAACAGGTTCTCGGTGGGTATCCACGCGTCGGTGGGCTCGAAGACCCCACGCATGACATGGCTGGTCGCCTCACCGTCACCGCTCGGGCGGCCCAGGAGTAGCCCGATCTCGTCGTCGCGGCACTGCCGCACGAATCCGTCGTCGTCCTCTTCGAGTCGGCCGGTGATCGGGTCGTACGCCGCCAGAGCCACTCGCGCACTGCCGGGCAGAGGGCGTCCCTTCGAGCCGATCTTCGTCCCGGCGACATTGGCCAGAATGACGTCGTTCTCGGTGGAGGCATAGAACTCGAGCACTCGCGCCGGGGTGAACTTCGCCAGGGTGCGACGCCACAATCCCACCGGCATCCCGGAGCCGATGAACAGCCGAACCGGGTGACCGGTGTCGACCGGGAAGCGCCCGTCGTCGACGATCTGCTGCATCATCGTCCAGGTGTAGCTGACGACAGTGACGCCGTAGCGGTACACCTCTTCCCTGAAGCGCTCGGGATCGAGACCACGGGAGAGCGCGATCCTCGATCCGCCGGCAAGCGCGCCGCCGATGGTCACAAGTATGCCCGCCGAATGATGGAGCGGTGCAAGGCAATACACAGTATCGCCGGGACCGAGAGCGGCCGTCGTCGCGGTACCGAATGCGGACAGTGCCCAGCGATGGTTGGTGATGTATCGCGGTTCGAGGCCACGGTCGGTGGTGGTGAACAGAATCATCGCCAGTTCGCGAGCGCGACCGGGATCCGGCTCGAACCAGGCCGGTAGCCGGACGGCGTCGGGGTCGATGGCTTCGAGGTCGATCACTTCGTAGCCGTCCGGAACATCGAGCCGCCGCGTCTCGCCGCCGCCGAGCACCAGTACGTTGGGCGCGACCGGAACCGCCGCCGCGGCATTTTCCGGATCGGCGATCACGGTGTCGACGTCCACGGTGCGTAACGCGGCAGTGAGGTCGCTACCCGGCTGCAGCAACACCGGAACAGCGCCGATGCGCGAGAGAGCTGCGATGGCGGCGAGGGCACTCGGCCTGGTCTCCATCAGCACACCGATGCGCGATGCCGGCCGTACACCGACACTGATCAGACCTCGAACCACGTTGTCGATACGCACGTTGACGGCGTCGTAGGTGTGCACTCGGTCGTCGAAGAGGAAGCACTCGCCGAGCGGGGACTTTCTTCCCTGCTCAGCGATCAAGCGGCCCAACGAGACCCGACTGTGCGGCTGCATCTGCCCCAGCCGTGCCAGCCGCGGAAGGGTGCGCACGGCCTCGGTCGAGATCTCACGAGTGCCGCGCACGGCACCGGTCGCGGCCGACGCCAATCCGCGTCCTACACCGACTCCCACTTCGGCGATGGAGGCAGCGGTATGAATCAGCCTGTTGGTGATCGACACTCCGCTGTCGCTGTCCGAGTGCTCCTCGTGTTCCATCACGCGCACGGCCTCGGGCTTCGGTCCGAGGTTCTCGCGCCACCGAATCCAGTTTCCGGTGGTCGGCCACGTCTGCGCAGCTGCCGTGCTACCCACCACGAGACCGAAATGGCCTGCACGCAAGGTCGTTTCGAATACCTGAGCACGCGGTGCGGCACGCCGGATTCCGCGCACCGCCAACGGCTGTCCGATGTCGTCCACCTCGCCGACGAACGCCAAGACCGGCACCGTCAACTCGGCAAGCGTCAACAACCTGTCCTTGATGACGAAACCGCCGGTCATCATGCGGTTGTGCACGACGAACTGCTTGAGCAACTCGGCCACGGCGGGCCCGGACCACGCCACCCAGCCGTCCATCGCCAGGAAGCGGCGCTGCGGCTCCCGAGGCAACAGTGCTTCCCGGTCGTGCAACTGTCGCAGGAAATCCAAACGAGACCGCACGGTCTTCGCCGGGTCGAGCAGCTGAAATCCTGTCCGCGCCATCCACCCCGACACGGCCAAGCGCGTGAATACGTGGTCGGCGAGAAACTCCGCGCCCCGAGTGGCGACACCGGCCGGGATACCCAGCGGCAAGCCTGCCAAGGTGTCCACCGGAGCCCCGAACGTGATGAGGCTGGCCAGGTTTCGTCCACCTCGATAGGCGGCAGCCTGGTAGCAGAACATGCCGCCCTGCGAATACCCTCCGAGGTGAACGTCGCGGCCGGTGTGCTCGTGCACCTTGTCCACGACCTCGCTGATGGCGACGACGTGATCGGCCAGAGTACGGCTCCATCCGCCCTCTTCGGTATCGGGCGAACCGAAATCGACCACCCACGGGTCCATGCCCATGCAGTGCAGAATTCCGGCCGCACCTTGATCGGTGGTGACGTCGTACACGTCCGCGGAGACCATCATCGGCGGAATCAGCACCACCGGAGGACTGTCCACGGGAACGTCGTCGGGGAAGTAACGCCGCAACCGATACATCGGCTCGCGGTCCATCACCCGGAAAGGCGACGGATCGACCTCGGTCTCGAGTCCACCCAGCCGGATGACCTCGAGGCCGTTCTGGGCCGTTGCGATAGCACGCCGCAGTGGACCACGTACCGCGTCTGCATTCAGTCCCACAAATACACTCCTGCGTTCGGCCCCGACGGAACGACCGACATCGGTCTTCGCGTGACGAAAGCTTCTCACATCACACTCGTGGAATACGGCGAGGATGTCGACTAGTGCCGCAACACCGGCACCTCGGCCCACGCGCGCAACGTCGACGCAGTCGCCCGCACACCACCGAGCTGGTGCGCCACCTGAACCGCCGCGGTGCCGCCGCGAGCATCACGCGAGGAAATGGAGCCCTCCACGGTGAGCACCTCGCGCACCGCCGGAGTGAGCGCCGGATCGATCGACGCGAGCTCGTCGTCGGTCAGATCCACCAGCCCGACGCCCCGCGCTTCCGCCGCGCGCACGCAGGCTCCCGCTGCCTCGTGAGCTACCCGGAACGCAATCCCTTGCCGCACCATCCATTCGGCGATGTCGGTGGCGAGCGTGAACCCGGCCGGCGCGAGTTCGGCCATGCGATCGGTGTGGAACTCCAATGTCGCCGTCAAACCGGTGAGTGCCGGGAGCAGCAACTCGAGCTGAGCCACCGAATCGAAGACCGGCTCCTTGTCTTCCTGAAGATCCCGGTTGTACGCCAAGGGTTGTGCCTTGAGGGTGGCCAACAGGCCGGTCAGATTTCCGATCAGGCGGCCCGTCTTGCCACGAGTCAACTCCGCGACGTCGGGATTCTTCTTCTGCGGCATGATCGAACTGCCCGTCGACCATGCATCTGCAAGAGTCACGTAACCGTATTCGGGTGTGCTCCACGAGATGACCTCCTCGGCGAACCGAGACAGGTCCACCGCCGTCATCGCCAATACGAACGCGGCTTCCGCCGCGAAATCACGCGAGGACGTGGCGTCGATCGAGTTCTCGGCGGACGAATCGAACCCGAGTTCGGCGGCGATCTTCTCGGGGCTCAGACCGAGCGAGGAGCCGGCCAGAGCGCCGGAACCGTAGGGCGACACCGCCGCTCGCCTGTCGAAATCCGCGAACCGCTGGACATCACGCAGCAGCGGATGGGTATGTGCGAGCAGATGATGCGCCAACAACACCGGCTGCGCCGCCTGTGAATGAGTCTTGCCGGGCATGACCGCGGTGGGGTGAGCCGCAGCCTGAGTTGCCAATGCGTCCACGACGTCGAGAACACCGACCGCCACCCGACGGACGGCGTCGCGCAACCACATCCGGAACAGGGTCGCGACCTGATCGTTGCGTGAGCGGCCGGCGCGCAGGCGACCACCCACCTCGGGTCCGACCCGGTCGATCAAACCGCGTTCGAGGGCGCCGTGCACGTCCTCGTCCGACTCGGCCGCGACGAACTCACCGGACGCCACGTCGTCGGCCAGCCGCTGCAAACCGTCGAGCATGGTCTCGAGGTCCTGCGGGGTCAGCAGTCCGGCACCGTTCAGAACCCGAGCGTGCGCCATGGACGCACGGATGTCGTAGGGCGCGAGAACCCAGTCGAAGTGTGTCGATTTGCTCAGGGCAGCCATGGCAGCCGCGGGGCCGGAGGCGAAGCGCCCGCCCCACAGCGAGCCTTCGTTGGTTCCGTGTGCGTTGCTCGAAGTGGTCACAGGCCCAGGTCCCGCTTCGCTGCGATCTTGGAGGAGAGCCCGTGCAGCTGCACGAATCCCTTGGCCGCCGACTGGTCGAACGTGTCGCCCTCGTCGTAGGTAGCGAGGTTGAAGTCGTACAACGACTCCCCGCTGCGACGGCCGTTGACGATGATTCCGCCCGCGTGCAGCACCAAGCGGATGTCGCCCGAGACGTGTTCCTGCGTGTGCTGAACGAACGTGTCGAGTGCACCCTTGAGCGGCGAGTACCACAGGCCGTCGTAGACCAGCTCGGCCCACTTCTGGTCGGTATGACGCTTGTAGCGGCCGAGTTCGCGCTCGAGGGTCACGTGCTCGAGTTCTTCGTGCGCACGGATCAGGACCATCGCACCGGGAGCCTCGTAGATTTCACGGCTCTTGATGCCGACGAGCCGATCCTCGACGACGTCCAATCGGCCGACACCCTGAGCGCCCGCACGGGTGTTGAGTTCTTGAATCGCACCGAGCACCGACACCGGACGGCCGTCGATGGCGACCGGGCGACCCTTGTCGAACGTGAGGATCAGTTCGTCGGGTGCCTGGAAGTTGACCGTCGGATCCTCGGTGTAGTCGTACACATCCTTCGTCGGCGCGTTCCACAGATCTTCCAGGAAGCCGGTCTCCACTGCTCGTCCCCACACGTTCTGGTCGATGGAGAACGGTGACTTGGTGGTGACGTTGATCGGAATGTCGTTCTCCTCGGCGAACGCGATCGCCTTCTCCCGGGTCCACGCGTAATCGCGTACCGGTGCCAGCACTTCGAGCTCGGGAGCGAGCGTGTTGAAACCGACCTCGAACCGGACCTGATCGTTGCCCTTGCCCGTGCATCCGTGGGCGACGACGGTTCCGCCGTGCGCACGTGCGTTCTCCACCAGATGCTTGACGATCAGCGGGCGGCTGATGGCCGAAACCAACGGATACCGGTCCATGTACAGCGCGTTGGATTGCACCGTCGGCAGGCAGTACTCGTCGGCGAACTCGTCCCTGGCGTCGACGACGACCGATTCGACTGCGCCGCAGTCCAATGCGCGCTGGCGGACGACATTCATGTCCTCACCGCCCTGGCCGAGGTCGATGGCAACAGCGACGACCTCCTTGCCGGTCTCCCGTCCGATCCAGCTGATGGCGACAGAGGTGTCGAGTCCGCCGGAGTAGGCGAGGATGACGCGTTCGGCCATGGTGATGACGCTCCTTCGTGGTTCGTGTGGTGCAGTGCGGAGTGACCGGATCTCAGTTTCCGCGTCGAGCGAGCTTTTCTATCTTGTCGGCGATCTCGCCGCCGGTGGTCGGTTCACGAGCGATGAGCAGGATCGTGTCGTCCCCGGCGATCGTTCCCACGACTTCCGGCAATGCAGCACGATCGAGGGCGCTGGCCAGGTAATGCGCAGCTCCGGGCGGTGTCCGCAGAACTGCCTGGTTTCCGCTGTGATCGGTGGACACCAACAGCTCCCCCAACAGCCGCAGGAGACGGTCGGTTCCGCCCGACACCCCCCGCACCGGGCTGCCGTCCTCGGGGACCACATACACCCCGACGCCGCCGTCGGGAGCGCGCAACTTCACCGCACCCAACTCTTCGAGGTCACGCGACAGCGTCGCCTGGGTGGTGTCGATCCCCTCGGCGGCGAGCAACGACGCCAGCTGCGGTTGACTGCGCACCTGATGCGTGGCCAGCAACGCGATGATCCGCGCCTGTCTGCCCGCGCGGGTCGACGCGGTCAGCGGAACCGCAGTGACGTCGTCACTCACGGTCGCCGAGCCTGCTCGAGGAGCCAGACCAGCAGTGCTTTCTGCGCGTGCAGACGGTTCTCGGCCTCGTCCCAGACGACACTGTGCGGACCGTCGAGCACCTCGTCGGTGATTTCCTCGCCGCGGTGGGCAGGAAGGCAATGCAGCACGACCGCATCGGATTTCGCCTTCGACAGCAGCTCGGAGTCGATGCGGTAGGGCCGGAACGGAGCGACTCGATCGAGTCCGTCGTTCTCCTGACCCATCGATGTCCAGGTATCGGTGACGAGAGCGTCGGCACCGTCGGCGGCCTCGTCGGGGTCTTCGGTCACCGTGATGGACGCTCCGGTCTCCTCGGCGCGCGCACGTGCGGCATCGAGGACGTAACCGAGTGGTGCGAATTCCTTCGGAGCGGCGATCCTGACATCGAGTCCCGCGGTCACTCCGCCGATGAGAAGCGAATGTGCCATGTTGTTGGCACCGTCGCCGAAGTACGCCAGCGTCCTCCCGGTCAGGTTTCCCTTGTGCTCGATCAGCGTCTGCAGATCGGCGAGGACCTGGCAGGGATGGAATTCGTTGGACAGCGCATTGACGATGGGAATCGTTGCACCCGTTGCCATCTGCTCCAGTCGCTTCTGGCCGAACGTACGCCAGACGACCGCCTCGACGTAGCGGGACAGCACGCGGCCGGTGTCCTGCAGAGTCTCCTCGCGTCCCAGTTGAGTGTCGCTTCCGGTGACCACAACGGCGTGGCCGCCCAACTGCGCAATGCCCAACTCGAACGAGAACCGAGTTCTGGTGGAATTCTTCTCGAAGATCACACCGACGCCCTTCGGCCCCTCGAGCGGCCGCTTGGAGAACGGAGCCCGCTTGATCTCGGCCGCGAGCGCCAGGATTTCTCCCTGCTGCTGCGGGGTGATGTCGTCGTCGCGAAGGAAGTGCTGAACGGTCATGGCTGGTGGGCCTCCTGTGCTGCGTCGAGAATTGCCGGTAGTGCCGAGACGAACGACGCGGCCTGCTCTTCGGTGATGATCAGCGGCGGTGCGAGCCGCAATACGTCTGGTTGCGCTGCATTGATCAGGAAGCCTGCGTCACGGGCCGCCACCTCGGCCGCAGGCGCAACTGCGGCCGTGAGCACCACTCCGAGCAGAAGCCCGGAGCCCCGAACATGGCTGACGAGAGGGTGTTCGAGAGCCTCGATGGAATGAGCGATGGTCTTGCCGAGACTGTCGGCGTGCGACACGAGGTCGTCGGCGGCAATGGTCCGCAACACAGCCAACGCAGCAGCGGCGCAGACCGGGTTGCCGCCGAAGGTGGTGCCGTGCTTGCCCGGATGCAACAACTCCCCCGCCGCCCCGATACCGATGCAGGCTCCGATGGGCAGACCCCCGCCCAGTCCTTTGGCCAAGGTGATCACGTCGGGCACGATGCCGACCGACTGGTGGGCGTAGAACCAGCCCGTGCGGCCGATACCGGTCTGCACCTCGTCGAGGACCAACAGCGCGCCGTGCTTCGCCGTGATCTCACGTGCGGCAACAAGATACCCGTCGGGAGGAACGACCACGCCGCCCTCCCCCATGATGGGTTCGAGAAACACTGCGGCGGTGTCGGAATCGACGGCTGCCTCGAGCGCGGCGATGTCTCCGTAGGGCACGTGCTGGACACCGGCAGGCATGGGTTCGAACGGAATTCGCTTGTCGGCTTGTCCGGTGAGCGCCAGTGCACCCATCGTCCGTCCGTGAAAGGCCTTCTCGGCGGCAATGATGTGAGGACGACCGGTCAGACGCGCGATCTTGAACGCCGCCTCGTTGGCCTCGGTACCCGAGTTGCAGAAGAACACTCGTCCCGTCGTACCCGCACCCAGGTGTGCGAGCAATTGCTCGGCCAGTTCGATACCCGGTTCCGTCGCATACAGATTCGACGTATGACCCAGAGTGGAGAGCTGAGCAGTGACCGCCTCGATCACCGCAGGATGAGCGTGGCCCAGGATATTGACGGCGATACCGGCCAGCAGGTCGAGGTACTGCTTGCCGTCGGCGTCGGTCACCACAGCGCCTTCGCCTCGAACGAGCGCTACGCGCGGCACACCGTAGTTGTCCATCAGCGACGTGGACCACCGCTGCTGTAGATCGACCGTGGACTGCGTGCCGGTCATGACGTGACTCCTGACGTAGACAATTGATCGGGGGTGACCATGGTGCCGATCCCCTCACCGGTGAACAGCTCCACCAGAACCGAATGTTCGACGCGACCGTCGATGACGTGCGCCGACGGCACGCCGGCCCGAACGGCCCGCAGGCACGCTTCCATCTTCGGAACCATCCCGGCATCGAGCGTGGGCAGCAAGGCGTCGAGTTCCGACGCGTCGATTCGAGAGGTCAGGGAACTGCGATCGGGCCACGCCGTGTAAAGACCCTCGACGTCGGTGAGCACGACCAACTTCTCGGCCCCGATCGCACTGGCGAGAGCGGCAGCAGCGGTATCGGCGTTGATGTTGTGCACCACGCCGTCACTGTCGGGTGCGACGGTGGAGACCACCGGAATGCGGCCTGCGGCAATCAGATCGAAGATCGCCTTCGGATCTACCGAGGTGACGTCGCCCACCAGACCGATATCGGTATCGATGCCGTCGACCAGGACCGAACGACGCGTCGCGGTGAACAGGTGCGCGTCCTCCCCCGAGATTCCGACGGCATACGGCCCGTGACTGTTGATCAAGCCGACGAGTTCACGGCCGACCTGCCCGAACAGCACCATCCGAACGATGTCCATGACTTCCGGTGTGGTGACCCGGAATCCGCCGCGGAACTCACCCGTCAGGCCCAGCCTGGTGAGCATGGCCGAAATCTGCGGGCCGCCGCCGTGCACGACGACGGGGTGAATTCCGACGGTGCGTAGAAACACCATGTCGGCGGCGAACGCTCGTTTGAGATCGTCGTCGATCATGGCGTTCCCGCCGTACTTCACCACGACGATCTTGCCCGAGAAGCGCTGGAGCCAGGGCAGTGCCTCGGCGAGCGTGAACGCCTTCTGCGCTGCCGTCAATTGCGTTGCAGCAGCAGTCATGACGAGTACGCCGAGTTCTCTTCGACGTAGGCGTGGGAGAGATCCGTCGTTCTGATCGTGGCCGTACCGGACCCGAGTCCGAGGTCGATGGTCACGGCGATATCGACTCCCGACAGGTCGACCTCGCGCGCACCCGGAGCGCCGACGCCGTCGATGCACACCGGATTGCCGTTGAACGACACAGCAATCCGATCCGGATCGAGTTCGATCGGAGCAATACCGATCGCCGCGAGTACACGGCCCCAGTTGGGGTCCGAACCGAACAGGGCCGTCTTGGTGAGACTGTCCCTGGCGACCGTCCTCGCACCGACGAGAGCCTCGTCCTCGGATACTGCACCGGAGACGGTGATCTTCACTCGCTTCGTGACGCCCTCGGCATCGGCCATCATCTGATCGGCGAGGTCGTCGCATACCGCCAGAACAGCAGCGTCGAGGTCCTCCTGCGACGGGCTCACACCGCTCGCCCCGGAGGAGAGCAGCAGTACCGTGTCGTTCGTGGAGGATGCGCCGTCGACGTCGAGTCGGTCGTAGGACAACCGGGTGGCCGCACGAAGCGCGGTGTCGAGCTGCTCCGCGGTCGCGACGGCGTCGGTGGTGATGACACTGAGCATCGTGGCCAGCGAGGGTGCGAGCATGCCCGCGCCCTTGGCCATGCCACCGACATTCCACTTGTCTGCGTGATGAATCGCGGCCTGCTTCGGAACGGTATCGGTGGTCATGATCGCGTAAGCGGCATCGGTGCCACCGGAGATACCGCCGGCCAGTTCGTGCACCACCTCGGTCACCCCCGGCAACAGCTTGTCCATCGGCAACCGATCGCCGATGAGACCTGTCGAGCACACGGCAACCTCGATGGCCCCTGTTTCCGAACCCCAGTTGCTCAACACGGACGCGACCTCCTCGGCCGTCCGATGCGCGTCCTGGAAACCGGGTGCACCGGTACAAGCGTTGGCACCGCCCGAGTTCAACACCACCGCGCGAAGCCGACCGGTGGTGAGCACCTGCTGCGACCACAGCACCGGCGCGGCCTTGACCTTGTTGCGGGTGAAGACGCCCGCTGCCGTGAAGTCCGGGCCCTCGTTGAACACCAGAGCCAGATCGGACCTGCCACTTGCCTTGATACCCGCGGGAATCCCGGCCGCACGGAATCCGGCAGGAGACGTCACGCCCTGGGAACGCACGAGCTTCCCCGCGATCGAGGCGACCGTATCCGTCTCGCTCTTCAGGCCGGTCATGGAGCAACTCCTACGGTAGAGAGACCGTCGGTCTCGTCGATTCCCAACGCCAGATTCATCGATTGCACTGCTGCACCGGCTGTTCCCTTGGCCAGGTTGTCGATGGCCGCGATGACCACCAGCAAGCCGGCGTCTGCATCGACGGACACACTCATCTGCACGGCGTTCGATCCGATGACCGAACCGGTCTGCGGCAGCCGCCCGGCCGGAAGAACATGAACGAAAGGCTCCGCGGCATAGGCCTTCTCGTACACCTCGACGGCCTGAGCCTCGGTAGCGGTGGTCACGGCCGTACAGGTGGCCAGAATGCCACGCGGCATCGGCGCGAGTACCGGAGTGAACGACACCGACACGTCGGTACCGGCCAAAGCCGACAGGTTCTGCACGATCTCGGGAGTGTGCCGGTGCGCGCCTGCTACCGCGTATGCGCGAACCGAGCCCATCACCTCGGAGCCCAGCAGGTCGGCCTTGGGTGCCCGGCCCGCACCGGACGTGCCGGTGACCGCAACGATGTTGACCCGTGGCTCGATGATTCCGGCGGCAACTGCCGGGGCCAGGGCAAGGCTCGACACCGTCGGATAGCACCCGGGCACGGCGATACGCGTGGCCCCGACCAGGAGCTCGCGGTGCCCCGGTAGCTCCGGGAGCCCGTACGGCCAAGTCCCCGCATGCGGGGACTTGTAGTACTTCTCCCAGGCTGCCGAGTCGTTGAGGCGGAAATCGGCACCGCAGTCGATGATCACCACGGATTCGGGCAACTGGAGCGCGAGTTCGGCGGATTTACCGTGCGGCAACCCGAGGAAGATCACGTCGTGTCCGGCAAGTTCGTCGACCGTCGTGGGGCCGAGCACACGGTCGGCAAGCGGCAACAGGTGGGGATGGAACTCACCCAGTGTCGCGCCTGCGTTGCCACCCGCAGTCAGCGCTCCGATGACCAACGAGCCGTCGCGTACAGCTGGGTGGCCGAGCAACAGGCGAAGGATCTCACCACCGGCGTAGCCACTGGCACCCGCCACCGCGATGCGCTTCGGCGTTGCCTCCGAAATAGTCATACGGTTTATTATGCAGCATCATGCAAGCTCATTCATCGGCGGGCCGGAAACGCTAGCTGCTACCCATCGATCTACGAATTTCGTCGAGCTTCTTTCGGCCGGCTTCCTGCCGATCGTTCCACTGTTTGTCCAGGTCCTGACCGGCTCTCGATTCCCGGTCCAGCTCCTCCGCCCCGACAGCCGTACCCGAGCGATGCTCCACCTTCTCTCGCACCCCATCCCAGGTCGGAACCCCGGAGTCGGTGAACTCGCCCGTAGTCGCACCGCCGACATAGCCCCCACCCCCGCCGACGGGAAGGTCGTCGACCAATTCCGCATCGATGACGCCCGGCACCGTTCCGCCCAACGGAGCTCCCGGTGGTGGATCGCCGAGCGGCTGGTCGATACGAGGTTTCGTCACCTGCGGAACATCCACATCGGGAACGGTTCCCGGCGGGACGCTGCGATCCGGACCGGCGGGCTCGGGTTCCGCCGTCCCCAACTCGGCCGCCAGAGCAGATGCCGCCGCTGCCACCGGAGCCAACCGAGGTCGGCCGGCCACCGCCGCGAGAACCTCGTTCAACACCTGCAGATCCGAGGCCGTGGCCTGCGTGTCGGATTCACTCATCGGCTGCTCCCGTCGTCGTGCCCGTCATGACACCACGCTACGCACCACACCGGCCGCGCCGTCGACGGTTCAGCTACGCAGCTGGGCACCGACCGCTGTGGACGCCGCAGCCACGGCTGCGTCGCGAGCCGCCGTCGCCTGATCCTCGGTCAGCGTTCCGTCCGAACCGCGGAACCTGAGGGCGAACGCCAACGACTTACGCCCCTCGCCGACCTGCTCACCCTCGTAGACGTCGAACAGTCGGATGGACTCGAGCAGTTCTCCACCGCCGATCGTCAGCGCAGCCTCGACGGACGCAGCGGGCACGGACGCGTCGACCACGACAGCGACGTCCTGCAACACGGCCGGGTATGGGGATACCTCGGGGGCCGGAAGCGATTCGACGACGGGCAGAGCGCTCAAACTCAGCTCCACAGCACACGTACGCGGCGGCAAACCGGCTCGCTCGAGCACGGCCGGATGCAGTTCGCCTGCGTGCCCGACGACCTCACCATCGAGAAGAACCTCGGCGCACCGGCCCGGATGCCAGGGAAGGTGGTGTGCTGCACGAAGATCGACGTGCACGCCGGACGCCGCGGCAACCGTGCGCACAGCGGCGAACGCGTCTGCGGCCTCGGCTGCTCGGCCCGGTCCCCACGGCCCGGACGGCTCACGCTGACCGGCGAGCACCACGCCCACGTGTACCGGCTGTGCGGGGAGGGACCCACGGAGCATCGCGATCTGATCGTCGGTCGGTCGCCGATCGACCGGCAACGCGTCCACCGCAGCGGTCGCGTCGTGCCGGAGAACGACCTGGGCGATTCCGAACAACGACACGTCCCGCTGACCGCGCGCGATGTTCCTGCTCAGCATTTCGAGCAGACCGGGAAGTACGGTCGTCGCAAGCTCGGGGCGGTCGGCCTCGAGAGGGTTCAACACCGACGTCGTCGCTCGGCGCGGGTCGTCCGCGTCGAGGCCCCACGTGTCGAAGATTCCCTTGGGCAGGAACACCGGCGGAAGAACTTCGACATAGCCGGCGAACGCAAGGGCCTTGCCGACTGCCCGCCGACGCTTCTGCTCGGCGGTGAGGCCGCGCCCACCGGGAGCGGACGGCAGAATCGACGGGATCTTCTCGAGCCCTTCGAGCCGCAGCACCTCTTCGACCAGATCGGCGCGCTGCACCAAGTCGGGTCGCCACGAGGGAGGATCGACGACCAGTTGTCCGTGGCCGCCACCGTCGACATCCACCTCGACGGTGCATCCGATCTGAGTGAGCCGTCGAGCAGCGGTCCCGTCGGGGTACTGCACACCCGCGATCCGATCGGGCAGGTCGAAGTCCATCGTCACCGACGGGAAACGGGCAGCCTCGCCGATGTCGGTCAGCACCGGTTCGATACGTCCACCGGCGATCTCGACGAGCAACTGTGCGGCCCGATCGAGCGCCGCAACCGGGAGCGCCGAATCCACAGTCCGCTCGAAACGTTTGCTCGCCTCGCTCGACAGCTTGTGGCGACGGCCGGTTCGGAACACCGCGAGCGGATCGAACGATGCTGCTTCGAGAACGACATCGCTGGTCGAGTCGTCGACCTCGGTGGACGCCCCGCCCATGACGCCGGCCAACGAGATGGCTCCCGTTCCGTCGGCGATGACCACGTCTTCCGCATCGAGCGACCGCTCGACGCCGTCGAGCGTCGTGAGCGTCTCCCCCGCATTTGCGCGCCGCACGACGAGATCACCGTCGAGCTTGCTCGCGTCGAAAGCATGCAACGGCTGGCCGAGCTCGTGGAGCACGTAGTTGGTCACGTCCACCGCCGCCGAGATCGGTCGCACCCCGGCCAGCAGCAGTCTCCGCTGCATCCACCAGGGAGTGACGGCAGCGGGATCGATACCGACGACCTTGCGCAGAGCGAACCGAGAAGTACCGGACTCAGGCTCGACCGTCACGGGCCAGGCGTCACCGGTGACCTCGGTGGGCATCGTGCGCGCCGGATCCACATACGGAAGATCGAAGCTGCACGCCAACTCACGAGCCAGGCCGCGTACCGAGAAGGCGTACCCGCGGTCCGGTGTCACGTTCAGCTCGATCACCGAATCATCGAGGCCCAGAACGACTTTGGCATCGTCGCCGGGCTGCGCAGTCCCTTCCGGTAGCACCAGGATGCCGGAGTGGTCCCGGCCGAGACCGAGCTCGAGCGTCGAGCAGATCATCCCGTTGGAGTTGCGGCCGTACGTCTTGCGCGACGCGATGGCGAACCCGCCCGGCAGAACGCTGCCGGGCAGCGCCGCGACGATGAGGTCCCCCTCGGCGAAATTGCGTGCACCGCAGACGATCTCCTGCGGCTCGTCGGCCCCCACGTTCACGAGGCAGAACCGAATGGGCTTCTTGAATTCGGTCAGTTCCTCGATCGACTCGACCCGACCCACCACGAGGGGCCCCGTCACGTTGTCCAACGAGACCAGCTCCTCGACCTCGAAACCGACGCGTACGAAACCCGCGTCGAGCTCGTCGGGCGAGACGGACCAGTCGGGAGTACCCGCGTGCAGGACCTCGGTCAACCAGGAATGTGGGACTCGCACGTGTGCTCAGCTCTTTCTTGTATCCGAGATGAAGTGGGGCTGGAGAGTGGCCGCGTCAGGCCTGAACACCGAAGGGCAGAGTGAACCTGATATCCCCCTCGACGATGTCCCGCATGTCCGGGATGTCGTTGCGGAACTGCAGAGTTCGCTCGAGACCCATGCCGAACGCGAAACCGGTGTACACCTCCGGGTCGATGCCGCTGGCCTGCAACACCTTCGGGTTGACCATTCCGCAGCCACCCCATTCGACCCAACCGGCTCCACCCTTCTTCTTCGGGAACCACACATCGACCTCGGCGGAGGGCTCGGTGAACGGAAAGTAGTTGGGCCGCATCCGAGTGCGCGTATCGCTGCCGAACAGAGCCTGCGCGAACGCGTCCAACGTTCCGCGCAGATGCGCCATCGTCAGGCCCTTGTCGATCGCGAGCCCCTCGACCTGATGAAAGACCGGAGTGTGCGTCGTATCGAGCTCGTCGGTACGGAACGTTCGGCCAGGGCAGACGACGTAGATCGGTACGTCGCGGGAGAGCATGGACCGCACCTGCACCGGCGACGTGTGCGTACGCAGTACCTGCCGCGAGCCCTCCGGTGCGATATGGAACGTGTCCTGCATCGTGCGAGCCGGGTGATCGGGCAGGAAGTTCAACGCGTCGAAGTTGAAGTGCTCGGTTTCCACCTCGGGGCCTTCTTCGACCTCCCAGCCCATACCGACGAAGACATCGGCGACCTGCTCCGAGATGATCGTGATGGGATGGCGCGCTCCGACGGGTGCCCGGTCGGTCGGCAGCGTCACGTCGATCGTCTCGGCCACGAGAATCGCTGCATCGCGCTCCGCCGACAGCACTGCGCGGCGCTCGTCGAAGGATTTCTGCACCCGGTCTCGTGCCACCTTGACGCGCTTGCCTGCGTCCGCCTTCTGATCACCGGGTAGAGCTCCGAGGGCGCGCTGAGCCAACGCCAGTGGCGCCTTTCCACCCACGTGATCGATTTTGACCTTCGTGAGCGCATCGAGGTCCGACGCGTCGGCGAACGCCTGCTCGGCCGAGTCCACCGCAGCGTCGAGTGCGGACTCTTCGAGAACGCTCGGATCTACCGGCTCGGGCCCGGACTCTTTCTTCGCCACGACAGATGCACTCCTCGAATAATGGTCGGTCTGCACGAAGCAGAGTGGTAACGATCCTAGGCGACCGTATTCACGGGGTCGCCGACCGTCGTCGAACACGGGCGCTCGCGTAGAGGCACAGTGCCGCGGCGGTCGCCAGGTTCAGACTCTCCGCCCGACCGTGGATGGGAATTCTGATCCGGTGATCGGCAGCTTGGGCAACGGGGAGGGACAAACCGTGGGCCTCGTTGCCGAACAACCACGCAGTCGGCTGCTGGAGCAGCTCGTCTGCGTCGTCCAAGTCGACTTCGCCGTCGGCGGCAGTCGCCACGACCGTCAGGCCGGCACGGCGCAGTGCGTCGATACCGTCTTCGATCGAGCGCTCCCGCGCAATGGGAAGATGGAAGACGCTGCCGGCCGAGGCCCGCACGCATTTGCCGTTGTGCGGGTCGACGGAGTCGCCGAGCAGGACCACCGAATCGGCCCCGGCGGCATCGGCAACACGAATGATCGTGCCGGCATTACCCGGCTCGGCCATTTGCACCGGAACGGCCACCAGCCGCGGTGTTCCTGCCAACGCACGGTCGATCGGGACGTCGACCAACTCGGTGACTGCGATCAGACCCTGCGGGGTGACGGTGTCCGACAATGCCTTCGCGGCACGATCGGTGATCGGAAACACCCGTGCGCCACCGGCCTCGATGGAGGCGATGAGGCTCTCGTGTCGGTCGAGGGCATCCGCGGTGAAGAACAGCTCGCGGACCGAACCGAACCGAGCAGCCTCGGACACAGCGTTGAAGCCCTCGGCAAGGAACAGTCCCGTCTTCTTGCGCTCTGCAGCGCGAGCGAGCTTGACGGCCGAAACGACCCGCGGAGTTCGCTCGGTCAGCGAATCCACGGGTCGTTTCGGAGTTGAATCGTCGTGCGGCGACTCGCTCAGGCTGCTTCTCCAGCAGGAGCGTTGACATCGGCAGGCAGTGCAGCCTTGGCGATGGCGACCAAGCCGGCGAATGCCTCGGCATCGGACACAGCGAGCTCGGCGAGGATCTTGCGGTCCACCTCGACGCCCGCGGCCTTCAGGCCCTGGACGAAGCGGTTGTAGGTGATGTCGTTGGCCCGCGCTGCAGCGTTGATACGCGTGATCCACAGCTTGCGGAAGTCACCCTTGCGCGCGCGGCGGTCTCGGTACGCGTAGGTGAGCGAGTGGAGCTGCTGCTCCTTGGCCTTGGTGTACAGACGTGAGCGCTGTCCGCGGTAGCCCTTGGACGCTTCGAGAATCGAACGGCGCTTCTTCTGGGCGTTGACGGCCCTTTTTACGCGTGCCACTGGTGAATCCTGTCGATCTGGGGGCGTGTGAAACCCCGAATGGTAATGGGATGAAGCCGACCGAAATCAGTCGGCGGCGAGCCGGATCAGATGCCGAGCAGGCGCTTGATCCGAGGCACGTCGGCCTTCTTGACAACGGCGACACCATCGAGGCGACGAGTCACCTTGGTGGGCTTGTGCTCGAGCAGGTGGCGACGGCCGGCCTTCTGGCGCAGGATCTTGCCGCTGCCGGACACCTTGAATCGCTTCTTGGCACCACTGTGCGTCTTCTGCTTGGGCATGAAATCCTCTGTTCTGTATTAGCTCTTCGGTGGTGCATGGCACAGCCACGCAGCGCCTCGGAACGGACTGCGCACCGAGGCGGGTGCGGGACTGTCTTACTGGTAGAGCGCGAAGCTCAGTTGGTCTGAGCCGGAGTAGCCGGAGCTGCTGCGGCCGGTGCCTCGGCAGCCGGAGCTGCTGCGGCGGGCTGT
Source organism: Rhodococcoides fascians NBRC 12155 = LMG 3623 (assembly GCF_001894785.1). Lineage (GTDB taxonomy): Bacteria > Actinomycetota > Actinomycetes > Mycobacteriales > Mycobacteriaceae > Rhodococcoides > Rhodococcoides fascians. The sequence continues at coordinate 309,046 of NZ_BCWW01000008.1, read as the reverse complement.
TCCGGCGCGGGGGCCGGTGCGCGTTGCGCAGGCGGCGCGGCAGCGCTTTCCTGAGCCTTCACGCGAGTCTTGGCACCCTTGTGCGGAGCCAGGACCATGGTCATGTTGCGGCCGTCCTGCTTGGCCGACGTTTCCACGAAACCGAGTTCCGCGACGTCGGCACCCAGGCGCTGCAACAAACGGAAACCCAGCTCGGGGCGCGACTGCTCGCGACCACGGAACATGATGGTGACCTTGACCTTCGAGCCGGCTTCGAGGAAGCGAACCACGTTGCGCTTCTTGGTCTCGTAGTCGTGCGCGTCGATCTTGGGGCGGAGCTTCTGCTCCTTGATGACGGTGAGCGTCTGGTTCTTGCGCGATTCGCGCGCCTTCTGCGCAGCCTCGTACTTGAACTTCCCGTAGTCCATGATCTTGCAGACCGGCGGACGTGCGTCGGGAGCTACTTCGACAAGATCGAGGTCGGCTTCGAGAGCCAAGCGGAGTGCATCTTCAACACGCACGATCCCCACCTGTTCACCGCCTGGTCCGACAAGACGGACCTCGGGAACTCGGATGCGATCGTTGATGCGGGTCTCAGTGCTGATGGGGCCTCCTAGGTAGTGCGGTGTGGTGTGTAACCCGACCGCCTGCCACTTACACAGCCCGTCGCCCTCGAACCTCGACATCACGCTCGGCGAACCAACACCGAAAACGAAAAAACCCTGCAGCCGGTCTGTACCGACAGCAGGGCCCGATGTCGACCGGTCGATCCGTACGACACAGCGCGTCGTACAGTCTCCTCACGAGGAGGAAGCACTGGGGAATCCCGATTGGGAGACCTTCGTGCGACCGGACCGGAAGCGATCCATTCGGATCACATACCGGTGGGAGTCGGGCTCCACTTGCTGCCTTCATGCGGTGAACTCCATCGAGGAGCGCACGCCGAAGACGGTCGTCGAGTCAGACTACCAGCAGAATGCCGAAACCGACAATCGCACCGGTCGATGAAGCCGAGTCGACACCCGATCCGACCGACGGCACCCGCGGCGTGGGATTCTCGTAAGTATGACCAGTTCATCCACGCCCGCCGATCCCGCAGGCTCCGACCCCACCGATATCGAGCAAGAAGTCCGGGAACTCGCCGAGGTTCCCGCGGTCGAGGTCATCAGCCGTGCAGCGGTGATGCTGATGAGTTCCGCGGCCGAGAAGCTGGGTCTGTCCGAGCCCGATCCCGCGGAGAGCCCCTACCTCGATCTCGACGAGGCCCGACGCGTCATCACCGCACTCGCCGGCTTGGTCACCGCGTCGGTCGAGTACCTCGGTCCCCACGCTGGACCGATTCGCGACGGCCTCCAGGCACTGCAACGCGCGTTCCGGGAAGCCTCGGCACACCCGGACGAGCCAGGACTCGGCCCCGGTGAGAAGTACACCGGCCCGGTGCACTGAACGAGCGCACCCCACCCCACCCACAGACGACGAAGCCGCATCCGGCAATCCGGATGCGGCTTCGTCATCGACGTGTTCGCGTCAGACCGCAACGACCTTACGAGCCCGACGCTTCTTCGGGGCCGCCTTCGGCGTGGACGCCACTACCTCGCGGGAGAGCGCCTCCTGCAGGAATTTTCCGGTGTAGCTTTCGGGCACCGCTGCTACGGCTTCCGGATTACCCTGCGCCACAACCGTTCCGCCGCCCGAACCACCTTCGGGCCCCATGTCGATGACCCAGTCGGAGACCTTGATGACATCGAGATTGTGCTCGATGACAATCACGGTGTTCCCCTTGTCGACGAGTCCGTTCACCACGCCGAGCAACTTCCGGATGTCCTCGAAATGCAGGCCCGTGGTCGGCTCGTCGAGAATGTAGACGGTGCGGCCGGTCGATCGCTTCTGCAACTCGGCTGCGAGTTTCACACGCTGAGCTTCGCCGCCGGACAGTGTCGTCGCCGGTTGCCCCAGGCGGACGTAACCGAGGCCGACCTCGACAAGTGTCTTGAGGTACCGGTGAATCGACGTGATGGCCTCGAAGAAGTCGGCAGCCTCCTCGATCGGCATGTCCAGGACCTCGGCGATGGTCTTGCCCTTGTAGTGCACTTCGAGCGTCTCGCGGTTGTAGCGAGCGCCTTCGCACACCTCGCAGGGGACGTAGACGTCGGGCAGGAAGTTCATCTCGATCTTCAACGTGCCGTCTCCCGAGCATGCCTCGCACCGGCCGCCCTTGACGTTGAATGAGAATCGCCCGGGCTGATACCCACGAACCTTGGCCTCGGTGGTGGCCGCGAACAACGTACGGATCTTGTCGAACACCCCGGTGTACGTCGCGGCGTTGGACCGGGGCGTGCGGCCGATCGGTGACTGGTCGACGCGAACCAGCTTGTCCAGTTGGTCCAGACCGTTGATCCGGGTGTGCCGACCGGGAACCTGCCGGGCACCGTTGAGCTTGTTGGCCATCACGGTCGCCAGGATGTCGTTGACCAGAGTCGACTTGCCCGAGCCGGAGACACCGGTGACCGACGTCAGAACACCGAGGGGGAAGCTGACGTCGATTCCCTGGAGGTTGTGTTCACGGGCACCCACGACGGTGACCTGTCGCTTCTTGTCGACCACCCGACGGGTGTCCGGCAACGGGATCTCCATGCGACCCGACAGATACGCACCCGTGAGCGATTCGTCGTTGGTGAGCAGGTCCGCGTAGGAACCGCTGTGCACGACGCGTCCGCCGTGCTCACCGGCCAGCGGTCCGATATCGACGACCCAGTCCGAGGTACGGATGGTGTCCTCGTCGTGCTCGACGACGATCAACGTGTTGCCGAGATCGCGCAGTCGCGTCAGCGTGTCGATGAGCCGGCGGTTGTCCCGTTGATGCAGTCCGATGGACGGCTCGTCCAGTACGTAGAGCACGCCGACGAGGCCGGAGCCGATCTGCGTGGCGAGCCGGATACGTTGGGCCTCGCCGCCGGACAGCGAGCCCGCGGTGCGCGCCAACGACAGGTATTCGAGACCCACGTCCAGCAGGAAGCCGAGTCGAGCCTGCACCTCCTTGAGGACCTGGCCCGCGATCGCTTCCTCGCGTCGCCCCAGAGTGAGGCTGTTAAGGAAGTCGGCCGTGTCGGCGATGGACAGTTCACACACCTCGGCGATCGACTTCGGCCCGAAATCACCTGCCGCGATGGTGACCGACAGAATTTCCGGACGCAGCCTGGCTCCGTTGCAGGTAGGACACGGAACGTCGCGCATGTAGCCGTCGTAGCGTTCCTTCATCTGTTCGGATTCGGTCTGCTCGAGGCGGCGGTGCAGGAAGGGCATGACGCCCTCGAACTCGGCGTAGTACGACCGGGTGCGGCCGTACCGGTTCTTGTACTTCACGTGCACCTGGTGGTCGCTGCCCTCCAGGACAGCTCGCTTGACCTTCGCCGGCAGCTTGTTCCACGGAGCGTGCAGATCGAAGCCCATGGCGTCGGCGAGTCCGGACAGCAAGCGACCGAAGTACTCCGACGTCTGGCCCATCGACCAGGGCGCGATGGCACCGTCGGCCAGACTCAGATCACCGTCGGGCACCACCAGCTCGGGATCGACCTCCTTGCGCACGCCGAGCCCGACACAGTCGGGGCAGGCGCCGTAAGGCGAGTTGAACGAGAACGATCGCGGTTCGAGGTCGTCGATGGACAGCGGGTGGCCGTTGGGGCACGCGAGCTTCTCCGAGAAACGACGCTCCCGATCGGGGGCGTTCTCCTCACGGTCGACGAAGTCGAGAACCACGATGCCGTCCGCGAGCCGCAGTGCGGTCTCCACCGAGTCGGTGAGCCGCTGCTTCGAGCTGGACTTGACCGTGAGTCGGTCGACGACGACCTCGATGTCGTGCTTTTCCTGCTTCTTCAACACCGGCGGGCTGCTGAGCTGGTGGACGACACCGTCGACGCGCACACGTGAGTAGCCCTGAGTGTTGAGCGAGTCGAACAGGTCGACGAACTCGCCCTTACGGGTTCGGACCACCGGCGCGAGGACCTGGAATTTGAGGCCCTCCTCCATGTCGAGAACCTGATCGACGATCTGCTGTGGAGTCTGCTTGGCGATCTGCTCCCCGCACACCGGGCAGTGCGCAGTGCCCGCCCTGGCGTAGAGCAACCGTAGGTAGTCGTAGACCTCGGTGATGGTGCCCACGGTGGAGCGTGGGTTGCGGTTGGTCGACTTCTGGTCGATCGAGACCGCGGGCGAAAGGCCTTCGATGAAGTCGACATCGGGCTTGTCCATCTGCCCGAGGAACTGCCGTGCGTATGCGGACAGCGACTCCACGTAGCGGCGCTGGCCTTCGGCGAAGATCGTGTCGAAGGCGAGAGACGACTTGCCCGAACCGGACAAACCGGTGAACACGATCAGCGCGTCCCGGGGCAGGTCGATATCGACCCCCCTCAAGTTGTGCTCCCGTGCACCTCGCACTATCAGGCGATCCGCCACTGTGTTCCCTTCTTTTCTCACGAGCACGTCGAGCCGTGTTGCTGCTCGACGCAGCATTGTCCGACGTCGAGTCGATGATGACGCGTGGTGCCGATGCACCGATCACACGCCGTGTAGCCGAGGACTCCACGTCGAAAACCTGTCGAGGTGAGGGACGAACCTCACCTCGTAGCAATGGTAGGTCCAGGTACCGACACACTTTTCCACGAGCGTGACCCCGGCGCTCCCGTCGTTGCTGCCGACGGTAGCGTCCTCGAAATGGACGAGCACCTCATGGTCATCGACGACAATTACACCGGCGTCGTTGCACAGGGTTCACCCCCGCAGCGGCGGACGATCCCCGGAGCCACGATCACCAAGATGTCGGTCGGCCCCATGGACAACAACACCTACCTGGTCGTCTGTTCCGCAACGGGCCATTCTTTGCTGATAGACGCCGCCAACGAGGCCGACCGCATCTCACTGCTTCTCGACGAGAACGCACCGACGCTGTCTCTGATCGTCACCACACATCAGCATGCCGACCACTGGCAGGCGCTGGCCGATATCGCCGGTGGCACCGACTCCCCCACCGCGGCCCACGAGCTGGACGCAGAACCGCTGCCGGTAGCTCCGGACCGTTTTCTTGCCGACCACGACACGGTGTCGGTGGGAGAGCTCACGTTCGATGTGGTGCATCTGACCGGTCACACTCCGGGCTCGATAGCGCTCGCGCTGACCGACGCCGAGGGCAAGACGACGCACCTCTTCACCGGTGATTCCCTGTTCCCCGGCGGCGTCGGCAAAACCAACGGCCCCGAGGACTTCACCCACCTGCTCGACGACGTGAGCGCCAAATTGTTCGACCGTTTCGCCGACGACACCGTCGTCTACCCCGGGCACGGCAAGGACACCACCCTCGGTGACGAGCGGCCGCACCTGGCGGAATGGCGCGAACGCGGCTGGTGACGCCGCACGTGCTTGAGACCGTGAAACACGGGGTATGAAGAGTGTGACAAAAGTGCACGCACCGGTGATTTCGAACTACTTTCGGTGCGAGTCCGCACGTACAACCGCCATGACACGAGAAACTACGCAGGAGGCTGTCAATGCTGGTCCGCCGTATCGCCCGTCCGCTGATGTCTACGATTTTCATCTCCGGGGGCGTCGATGCACTTCGTAATCCCGCCGGCAGGGCGAAGGCAGCCGCTCCGTTGATCGAGCAGAGCAAGGATGCTCTGCCCAACGAGGTCACCGCGAACGTGCCGACCGATCCCGAGACGTTGGTTCGGATCAACGGCGGAATCCAGGTCGCCGGCGGCATTCTGTTGGCCACCGGCAAGGCACCGCGTATCGCATCGCTCGCTCTGGCTGGAAGCCTCGTTCCGACGACGCTGGCCGGACACGCGTTCTGGAACGAAACCGACCCGGAGACCAAGGCTGCGCAACGCATCCACTTCTTCAAGAACCTCAGCCTCCTCGGCGGACTGCTGATCGCGGCCGTCGACACCGAGGGCAAGCCCTCCGTCGCGTGGCGCAGCAAGCGGGCGGCACGCCGCGCACAGGAATCTGTGGTCTCAGCGCTGCCCGGTCACACCACTCACGACACCGGGGAACGCGTCAAGGAAATTGCCTCGATCGCAGCGAGCCGCGGTGCCGACCTTGCCGACGCCGCACAGCCGAAGCTGGCCAAGCTCGCCGACGCCGCACAGCCGAAGCTGGCCAAGTTCGCCGACATCGCCGGCGAGAAGAGCTCGGAGCTGGCCGAGGTCGCGCAGCCCGCTCTGAACCGGTGGGCTCACATCGCCGCCGACAAGGGTTCGGAGCTGGCCGAGGAAGCCCAGAAGCGGGGCTCGAAGCTGGCCGAGCTTGCTGCCGACCGCGGAAGCGATCTGGCCGAAGAAGCGCAGAAGCGTGGCTCGAAGCTCGCCGACAAGGCCGCGCACCGCAGCTCCGATTGGGCCGAGCTCGCTCAGAAGCGGGGCTCGAAATTGGTCGACGTCGCTGCCGACCGTCGCAGTGAACTGGCCGAAGTGGCACAGGAGCGCGGAGCGAAGCTCGCCGATCTCGCTGCCGAGAAGGGATCCGTTCTGGCCGAAGAAGCTCAGAAGCGCGGTGCCACGTGGGCCGACATGGCGTCGGATCGGGTAGACACGCTCGGCAAGCGCGCTCGTAAGCGCGCCGAGAAGCAGAACAAGGAACTCGAGAAGGCAACCGAGCAGGCTCGGGCCAAGCTCGAGAAGCGAGTTGCCAAGGCGCAGAAGAACTTGGACAAGAAGCTCCAGCAGTACGCGAAGTAGGTCTACCCGCGACGCTCGGCGTCGTTCGCGCGCACGGCCCTGTCCCAGAACTCGCGGTTCTGCGGCAGGGCCGTTCTGCGGCGTAGACTGCTCTGGCTGATTTCGAGGCGATATCGTCGCCTCGGCCGAACTCCCGAGGAGAACCTTTGCCGGACGACGGCCACACATCGAACGATCCCGGTGCACCCATCGAGGAAGACCTCGAACAGGCGCACCTGACGCGCTTGTACACGCAGCTCGATTCGCTGCGCGAGTATGCAGCAAACCGACTTCGCGCCGTGCTGCTCGAGACCGGCGGAACACCGCAGGCCCGAAGCGAGCGCGAATCCTTCAACCAGATGTACACCGAGGACATCGCCAAGTACGACGCAGCCGAGAACGGGCTCTGCTTCGGACGCATCGACCTCGACCCGGACACCCTCGATCCGAAAGTCGACGACCGCCCCGAGCGTTACATCGGCCGTGTCGGCATCCTCGACGACAAGAACGATTACGAGACACTACTGCTGGACTGGCGAGCCCCCATGGCCCGTCCGTTCTATCTGGCGACACCGGCAGCTCCCGAAAACGTGTTGCGCCGCAGGCACATCCGTACCCGCGGACGCAAGGTGACCGCCATCGCCGACGAGTTCCTGGACCTCGATTCCGCGCAGTCGTCCAACGATGCCGCTGTCGCGGGTGGCGTCGCCAGTGAGGGTGCGCTGCTGTCCGCGCTCGATGCGGCGCGAACCGGTCAGATGAACGACATCGTCGAAACGATCCAGAGCGAGCAGGACGCGATCATCCGCTCACAGCATCGCAGTGTGCTGGTGGTGCAGGGCGGACCGGGCACCGGCAAGACGGCCGTGGCACTGCACCGAGCAGCGTATCTGCTGTACACGTACCGTCAACAGCTCGGCAAGAGCGGTGTCCTGATCATCGGGCCCAACGCCACGTTCCTCGACTACATCGGCCAGGTGCTGCCGTCGCTGGGCGAAACCGGGGTACTGCTGTCGACGATCGGCGATCTGTACCCCGGAGTCCGTGCGCAGCGCGAGGATTCGGCTCTGGCCACCGAGGTCAAGGGCAAACTGTCGATGGTCGACGTACTGACGCAGGCAGTGCGTGATCGCCAGGAGGTGCCCGCACAGCCGCGCCGGCTGAAATTCGACACCTACGACATCACCCTCGATCGAAAGATAGTCACGCGTGCCCGCGGCCGCGCCCGGTCCTCCCGGCGACCACACAACTTGGCTCGACCTCTGTTCGTATCCTCGGTCATCGACCAGTTGGCCAATCAGCTGGCCGCGAAACTCGGCCAGAACGTGGTGGACGGATCGAGCTTGCTCAGCGCCGACGACATCGCGGACATGCGGGACGAGATGCGCGAGGACCACGACGTGATGGCTGCGATAGACGAGTTGTGGCCGGATCTGTCACCCCAGCAGGTTCTTCGAGACCTGTTCGCATCGCCGGAGAAAATCGCATCGGCCGCACCTGCGCTCGACGAGTCGGAGCGCGAGTCGCTGCTGCGCCGCGGCCACGGCTTCTCGTCCGCGGATGCCCCGCTGCTCGACGAGCTCGCCGAGCTGCTCGGCGTCGACGATGCTGCCGAACGTGAACAGGCCCAGCGTCAATGGCGTGGCCAGATCGCCGATGCCCAGGGCGCACTGGACATCCTGACCGGGTCTGCACCACAGGACCTCGAGGACGAACTGGACCCGGAGATTCTGATGGCGTACGACCTGATCGACGCCGATCAGCTTGCGCGACGCCAGAATTCGGGTCAGCGACTCACCACCGCCGAACGCGCCGCCGGCGACCGTACCTGGACCTACGGGCACGTTATCGTGGACGAGGCACAAGAGCTGTCGGCGATGGCGTGGCGAATGGTGATGCGGCGCATCCCCAATCGGTGGATGACACTGGTGGGTGACACCGCGCAGACCGGTGATCCGGCCGGAACCTCGTCCTGGGGATCGGTGCTCGAACCCTATGTGGCTCAACGCTGGAAGCTCACCGAACTGACGGTCAACTACCGAACGCCGTCGGAGATCATGACCCTGGCGCACGACGTGCTCGCGGCGATCGATCCGGAGCAGTCCGAACCGCGATCCATTCGCAGCACCGGCGTCGAGCCGTGGGCTCAACGCGTAGCCGCAGCAGATCTGGTGACGACGGTCGAGAAGCGAGTGGCCGACCACCCTCGTCCCGGCCTGAGCGCAGTGCTCGTTCCCTCCGAACTTGTCTCCCAACTGCAGCACCTGGCGTCGGATGTGGTGACCGTGTCGACGGTCAAGGACGCGAAAGGGCTCGAGTTCGACTCGGTGCTCATCGTCGAGCCGAGCGCGATCGTTGCGGAGTCCGTCAAGGGTATGAACGACCTCTACGTGGCCCTGACCCGAGCAACCCAGCGACTCGGAGTCGTCCATGTGGATCCTCTGCCCCAGGAGCTCGGGGCCCTGCAGTCCTTCGACGCCGAGGTCTGACGAGAACAGTCTGACAAGAACAATCGGCCCGCCCCGTCATCGTCGACGGGGCGGGCCGATTGTCGTACTACGAGAAAATCAGCGGACGGTATGGACGATGAGGACGTCACAGGTCGACTTGCGGGCCGCGTCGGACGGAACCGAACCGAGCAAGCGACCGGTCAGCGAGTTCAGCCCACGGTTGCCGACGACGAGTAGATCGCCCTTGACCTCGTCCACGAGTGCCAGGAGGGACTCGACGGGCGCTCCGACGATCGGCTTCTCCTCGATGTTCTTCGCGCCGGCCTTGGTGGCGTGCTCTCGGGCGGTGCGCAGGATTTCGCGCGTCGGTGCCGAACCGGTGATCTGGTAGGCGTCCTCGCGGAGTGCGTCGGCGGCGGCAGAGGTGTCTTTCGGATCGGCCGGGTAGTAAGCACACGCGATCACCAGGGTGGCATCGGCATCTCCCGCCAGAGCCGCGGCCTTCTCCACTGCCCGCAGTGACGATTCGGAGCCATCGGTTCCGACGACGACGGTGCGGTAGGCGCTCATTCATTCCTCCATTTGTCGGTCACACACAGATGTGACACTTCTGGTCGATCTGGATTGGTGCAAGTCACAGGACCGAAAGACGTGGTCCGGGGACTGATGCGCTGACAGTAGCCGGAAGTCGACGATCGGTACGTGAACTTGGGGAACAACACGATCCGCGCCACTCACATACATTGGTTTACATGCCGATCCCCCGCCCGCCGTTGTCGAGACGGGCCCTCGCTCTCGGTGCCGTCTCGATCTCGATCGTGATCGTGGCCGCCCTCGCATTCGCATTCCTCCCCCAGGGACGCGAAGCCGACACTGCTACGCGTGACGCGCGCATCACGCTACCGGACAGCCCCGGTTCGACGGAGACCGTCGACCTCGACACCCGGCTCTACATTCCCGAGTCCACCCCCGCTCCGGCTGTGTTGCTCGCGCACGGCTTCGGCGGCAGCAAGGACTCGGTCGACGGCGAAGCTCGTGATCTCGCCGCGCGCGGATACGTGGTTCTCGCCTACACCGCGCGCGGCTTCGGAGACAGCACGGGTTCCATCTCCATCAACGACCCCGATCGCGAGGTCGCCGATGCCCGCGGCCTGATCGACTGGCTGGCCGAACAGCACGAAGTACAGCTCGACGCTCCTGGTGATCCCCACGTCGGCGTGGCAGGCGGATCGTACGGCGGGGCACTGGCCCTCAGCGCAGGCGGAACAGACCCGCGTGTGGACTCGGTGGCCGCTGCCATCACCTGGAACGACCTGGGCCAGGCCCTGTTCCCCAACTTCGGCGTCACCTCGTCCGCAGGTCGAGAAGCGCTCGGAAACATCGACTCCCCGGCCGGTGCCGCATACGGCGGACCCGGCGTCCTCAAACGTGGATGGGCCGGGGTCTTCTTCGGAGCGGGGGCCTCCAGCGCTGAGCCCGGTAGTTCCGGGGACGGTAACAGTGGTGGGAACGATGGCGGTGGCGCATCCGCATGCGGCAGATTCGCCCAGGAATTCTGCGACGCATACGCACAATCCGCAGTGACCGGCATCCCCAGCCAGCCGCTGCTCGATCTGCTGACTGCCCACTCGCCCGTTGCGGTGGCGTCGAACATCACGGCTCCGACGCTTCTCCTACAGGGCACCCAAGACACTCTGTTCGGTCTCGACCAAGCCGACGCGACGGCTCGGCAGATTGCAGACGCAGGCGGTGACGTGACCGTTCGGTGGTTCGACGGTGGGCACGATGCCGGTGGCACGAACGGAGTGTCGGATCGAGCCGTCGCGGATTTCTTCGACCGGACGCTGCGCGGCACCCCGGATCCCGCGACCTCCGAGAGCGCGCCGTTCGTGTATTCGACGCAGCGCGCAGCCGATGAGCGAGGAGGAGAACGCAATCGTCGGATGACGGCTCCCGACTACCCAGGCCTGACCCCGAACTCCGAACCCACACAGACGAATACGGTGACCTTCACCCCCGCCTCGGACGACGGGACGATCATTCGTCCGCCCGGCGCGTCACCGTCCGCCATCTCGACGGTCCCCGGTCTGGGTTCGGTGTTGTCGACACTCGGATCGACCGGAGCCGGTGCAGCGCTGACTGCGGACCTTCCGGGCCAGTCCGCGATTTTCACCAGCGAGCCCGTCGACTCGTCACTGACCATCACCGGCGCGCCGAGAGTCGATCTCCGGGTGGCGTCCCTCGCCGGGCCCGGCCAGGCTGTGCTGTTCGCGAAACTGTACGACGTCGCCCCGAACGGCACACGGACCCTTCCCGGCGGCGCAGTGTCGGCCATCCGACTGCCCGACACCGGGAGCATCGATCCCGTCGACGTCACCGTCGCCCTCCCGGGAATCAGCTATACCGTCCAGCAAGGTCATCGTCTCGAACTGAGCGTCTCCACCACCGATCAGGCCTACGCCGTCCCGCTGGAGCCCGCACAATTCAGCGTGACCATGGCGAACACATCCGTCGCGTTACCGACGGTTCCCGCGGTGGCGAGCGCGAACAGCACGGTACCCGTCGCTCCACTGATCGGAATCGGCGTGGTCGTCCTGGTCGTCGGATGCATCGTCGTGGCGACGATCGTGCGAACCAGACGCCGCACGGTGGCCGAAGTCGACGAGGCTCTGGTCGACACTCCCCTGGTGATCACCGACCTGGCCAAGACGTACTCGAACGGGTTCCGTGCCGTGGACGGCGTCAGCTTCGAGGTGAAACAGGGGCAGGTACTCGGACTGCTCGGACCGAACGGTGCCGGAAAGACCACCACGTTGCGCATGCTGATGGGCCTGATCACCCCCACCGGCGGCGACATCCGAGTCTTCGGTCACAAGGTCACACCCGGTGCCCCGGTGTTGTCGCGGCTCGGCTCCTTCGTCGAGGGTTCCGGCTTCCTTCCGCATCTGACCGGCACCCAGAACCTGCGGCTGTACTGGGAGGCGACAGGGCGACCGATCGAAGACGCTCACCTCGACGAGGCACTCGAGATCGCAGACCTCGGCGCAGCGATCGAACGCAAGGTCAAGTCCTACAGCCAAGGCATGCGTCAGCGCCTCGCCATTGCACAGGCCATGCTGGGTCTACCCGATCTCATGGTGTTGGACGAACCGACCAACGGCCTCGACCCGCCACAGATCCGAACCATGCGTGACGTGCTGATCAACTACGCGAAGACGGGACGCACCGTGTTGGTCTCGAGCCACCTCCTCGCCGAAGTGGAACAGACGTGCACGCACGTCGTGGTCATGAACCGTGGCTCCGTGATCAGCTCGGGCACCGTCCGCGAGCTGACAGCGGCCGGAGGGCAGACCGAGATCAGGGTCGACGACGCCGGCCGCGCCCAGTCGGTACTCGACGCCGCCGGCCATGACGGCGCGGTGATCGTCGACGACGGCACGGTGACCGTCGACCTGACCGACGCCGATTCCGCCGTTGTCATCAGAGAACTCGTCACGGCGGGGGTGTCGGTCCGCGGCTTCTCCCAGTCCACCCGACTCGAGGACGTGTTCCTCGACCTCGTTCATCGAGATACCCCAGGCACAGTCGTTCACGAGACCGACTCCAGCGAGGATCGCTCATGAGTACAACGCACGCAGACGGCCGCGCAGCGGGCTACAGCGGCGGCCGCACCCTGCCGTTTCGTACCGAACTGCGTCGACAGCTGGGCCGGCGACGCACTCAGCTCGCCATCGGTTTCCTTGCCCTGCTACCGGTGATCCTTGTCGTCGCCTTCACCGTGGGCAGCTCCAGCGCCGACTCCGACGCCGGCGGGCTCATCGAGCTCGGCACGCGAGGCGGCATGAACTTCACCGTCTTCGCACTGTTCATGTCCGTCGGATTTCTGCTCATCGTCGTGGTGGCGCTGTTCTTCGGCGACTCCGTTGCGAGCGAGGCCTCGTGGTCGAGCCTGCGCTACCTGCTCGCCATCCCAGTTCCTCGAAGCCGACTGTTGACCCAGAAGGCACTCGTCTCGGCCACGCTGTCCAGCGCCGCCATTCTGGTGCTGGTCGGAGTGTCCCTACTGATCGGGACGGTGATGTACGGTGCCGAATCATTGGTCACGCCGCTGGGTGAGGGACTGTCGTACGGCACTTCCCTGGTGCGACTACTGATTGCGGTCGCCTACATCGGCGTCAATCTGCTGTGGGTGGCAGGTCTGGCGATGTTGCTGTCGGTGCTCACCGACGCCCCTCTCGGGGCCGTCGGCGGCGCGGTGATGACGTCGATTCTGATGCAGATCCTCGATCAGATCACGGCATTGGGGTCGCTGCGCAACTATCTGCCCGGGCACTACGCGAACTCGTGGATCGACGCCTTCGGCACGAACATCGACTGGAACGACATGGTGGTCGGATCGTTCTCGGCCATCACCTACGCGGCGGTCTTCGGGCTGATCGCGTGGAGACGATTCGCCACCAAGGACATCACCAGCTGAGGCGGCCTACTTCTTTTTGATCGCTGGCCCGAAGACGCCCTCGGGAATGGTGCCCTGGCCGACGATCGACTCACGCCACGGCGTCGCGAGCGAAACCAGCCGAGCTGCACCGTCCTCGCCGAGGGCGGCCCACGGCGCGACGGCGAGGTCGTTGGTGATGTCCTCGACCAACGTGCGGAGATCTTTCCCGTCCTGAGTCAAAGCGCCGTCGGCCGTCAACAATTCACGATCGGCCAAGGACGCCACGGCTCCGTTCCACTGCTCGGTCGACCATCCACGACGCTTGCGCGCGAATTCCTTCTCGAAGCCGTACCCGGTGGCGGTGTGGGTGATCAGCGCGTCCAGGCCGTTCAACCCCGCCGTCTGCAGCGCGGCAATGTGGCCGTCGCCGCGGTATTCGCGGATCAGGGTGAGAGCGTGCCACAACACGAGGTGCGGCGCTTGCGGCCAGTCGAGTTCGGCGTAGGCGGCGTACAGCGGCCGACCGTCGTCTCCTGGGATTCCACGCGCAGCGATCGATGCGAGGTCGGCAGCTTCGGCCATATCCGGGGACGCCAACGTCTCGGAGCCCAACAGACGCTCGAATGCGGTGTCGAGTGTGGCGTAACGGATTGCCATGATCTCGTCGGGAGAGGCGATGGCCCAGGCTGCCGGAATCAGCGGGCTGATCAGATCGCGGTTGAAGTTGTAGAACGTGGCTGTCACGACACCTGCACCGACCGGCCCGAGAGGTGCTGCACGACCGGCGAAATAGCAGGCCCGTGGCGGTAACCCAGCAGCAACGAGAGCGTCCTGCGTTTCCGGCAGGAAGTAGGTCATCGAGTGGATCAGTTCGAGTGCACGAGAGGTGCGGCCGGCGGTGGTTGCGTCCATCACTGAACCGTAACCGAACCATTTCGGATCGTTCCGCAGGCTCAACTCGCACCACCCGCGCGACCTACTTGAGGCCGGCCGCGTCCATGCCCCGGAGCTCCTTCTTCAGGTCCTGGATCTCGTCGCGCAGTCGACCGGCCAGCTCGAACTTCAACTCGCGGGCAGCGTTCATCATCTGATCGGTCATGTTCTTGATCAGGTCCGCCAACTCGGCGCGCGGCATCGACGAGACATCCTGCCCCTCGTACACGCCGGAGCTGACCGACCTGCCTGCTTCGCCCTGCGCTCGCCGACCACGGCTGGCGTTCCGACCCGAGCCACCCACTTCGACGGCCGTGTCGGTGTCCTCTGCTTCCTGATACACCTGATCGAGAATGTCGGCGATCTTCTTGCGCAGCGGTTGCGGATCGACTCCCCGCTCCTTGTTGTAGGCGATCTGCTTCTCGCGCCGACGTTCGGTCTCCTCGATCGCGTACGTCATGGAGTCGGTCATCTTGTCGGCGTACATGTGCACTTCACCGGACACGTTTCGAGCGGCGCGGCCGATCGTCTGAATGAGGCTGGTGCCGCTGCGGAGGAATCCCTCCTTGTCCGCGTCGAGAATGGCGACCAATGACACCTCGGGAAGGTCGAGGCCCTCCCGGAGGAGGTTGATGCCGACCAGGACGTCGTACTCACCCAGCCGAAGCTGCCGCAGCAGCTCGACTCGGCGCAAGGTATCGATGTCGGAGTGCAGGTACCGGACGCGGATGCCCAGCTCGAGCAGATAGTCGGTCAGGTCCTCCGACATCTTCTTGGTCAAAGTGGTGACGAGAACTCGTTCGTCCTTCTCGGCACGCTCGCGAATTTGGTGCACGAGGTCGTCGATCTGCCCCTTGGTCGGTTTGATGACGACCTTCGGATCGACGAGACCGGTAGGACGGATGACCTGCTCGACGAATTCGCCGCCGGTCTGCCCCAGTTCGTACTTGCCGGGAGTAGCGGACAGGTAGACGGTCTGGCCGATCCTCTGTGTGAACTCTTCCCACGTCAGCGGCCGGTTGTCCGTCGCAGACGGCAACCGGAACCCGAAATCGACCAGGTTCCGCTTGCGCGACATGTCGCCCTCGTACATCGCGCCGATCTGTGGGACGGTGACGTGGGATTCGTCGATGACGAGTAAGAAGTCCTCGGGGAAGTAGTCGATCAGGGTCGCGGGTGCGGTGCCGGCCCCGCGACCGTCTATGTGCCGCGAGTAATTCTCGATGCCGGAGCAGAAGCCGACCTGCTTGATCATTTCCAGGTCGTATTGCGTGCGCATCCGAAGCCGCTGCGCCTCGAGCAGCTTTCCCTTGCCTTCGAGCTCCGCCAGGCGCGCCTCGAGCTCGGCCTCGATGTCCTTGACCGCCCGTTCCATGCGCTCCGGTCCGGCGACGTAATGGGTGGCCGGGAAGATGCGTACCGAATCGACTTGGCGAACGATGTCGCCCGTCAGCGGATGCAGGTAGTACAGCGCCTCGATCTCGTCTCCGAAGAACTCGATGCGAATAGCGAGCTCCTCGTACGACGGAATGATCTCCACGGTATCGCCGCGGACTCGGAACGATCCGCGGGTGAACGCCATGTCGTTGCGCGTGTACTGCACGTCGACCAGAAGCCGGAGCAGCGCATCGCGCTGGACCTCGACGTTGACCTCGAGCTCGATCGACCGATCGACGTACGATTGCGGGGTACCGAGACCGTAGATGCACGACACCGACGCCACCACGACCACGTCTCGGCGAGAGAGCAGGGATGCCGTCGCCGAGTGCCGCAGACGCTCGACGTCGTCGTTGATGGACGAGTCCTTCTCGATGTACGTATCGGTCTGCGCGATGTACGCCTCGGGCTGGTAGTAGTCGTAGTACGACACGAAGTACTCGACTGCGTTGTTGGGCAACATGTCTCGCAGCTCGTTCGCCAACTGCGCTGCGAGAGTCTTGTTCGGTGCCATCACCAGGGTGGGGCGCTGCAGTTTCTCGATCAGCCAGGCGGTGGTGGCCGACTTACCGGTACCGGTGGCACCGAGAAGCACGACGTCCTTCTCGTCCGCCTTGATCCGACGTTCGAGTTCGGCGATGGCGGTCGGCTGATCACCGGCCGGAACGTGTTCGCTGACGACCTCGAACGCCGGTCCGGTGCGCTCGATCGCTCCCACCGGACGGTGTTCGGAGTGCGCGACAACGGGATGTTCGGATGCAAACGCCATTACACAAGCGTAGACGCGACCACCGACAAGTTCCGTCGGAGAGACCCAGGAGGTCTGTTCCCGGTAGCTTCTACAGGCATGGTCGCTCACACGTCAGCCGGTGCGCACACCGTCGTTCATGCCCCGAAACACGAAACGTTCGACCTGGTCGCGAAGACCAACGTCGACCCCAAGGGGTTCGTTCGCGTGGTCGACGAATACCGCGTCGAGCCGTGGGGGCTGTACATGGCCCGGCCTTCCGACCATGCCCACTTCGACTACCTGGAGTCCTGGCTACTGCCTGCTCTCGGGCTCCGGGCCTCGGTGTTCCACTACCTGCCCGCGCACGCGAGAGACCAGGACTACTACGTCGACATCGGCGAGTACACGGCCGGGGCCAGCCGATGGACCTCGGTCGATCACTATCTCGACCTCAGTGTTCGCACCGGCCGCGACTACGACCTGCTGGACGTCGACGAGCTGTTCGACGCGCGCGTGGCGCAGCATCTGGACACCCCGACGGCCGAGCGGGCGCTGTCCCGATCGATCGCGGCCATCGAAGGACTGACGCGGCACGATTACGACCTGAACGCCTGGCTCGCGTCCGTCGGCATGCCGACGGAATGGAACGGCAAACCGGCCTGAACCGCGCAGCTCTGCCTCAGGCAGTCCAGTTCGTCTCCTCCGCCCACTGCCACGCCCGCCGATACGCCACGTCGAACCACGGTGCCTTCGCGTCTACGTAGGCATCGATCGCCGGTTGATATTCGGCGATTCCGGCGGCGGCTTCTGACGCACGCCGCTTGATAGCGGCGTATTCCGTCGCGACAG
Source organism: Rhodococcoides fascians NBRC 12155 = LMG 3623 (assembly GCF_001894785.1). GTDB lineage: Bacteria > Actinomycetota > Actinomycetes > Mycobacteriales > Mycobacteriaceae > Rhodococcoides > Rhodococcoides fascians. The sequence goes on along the minus strand of NZ_BCWW01000008.1, from coordinate 291,520 downwards.
CCGCGTCCGCCCGGAGCCAGTCGCGGAACAACAACGCGAACGTCTGGTTCGGCCAACCGTCGACTCGAACATGGACGTTGGCCGGTCGCCCGGGGTCTGCGTTGCCGTGAAAACGCTTGCCCCACACGGCCGGATCGGCCTCACCACCCACTCCGTAAGCGGGCTTCGGATCGTCGAAGTCACTGGACTCGACGCCGGGGAACCCGGCGACGCGCAACTGTTCGCCGACGGAATCTGCGTCGGCCAGCGAGCGCACCGTGATCTGGATGTCGAGCACGTCCTTGGCGTCGAGTCCGGGTACCGCCGTCGATCCGACGTGGTCGATCCGAACAGCCTTGTCCCCACACGCGAGAGCAAGGCGCGCGATCATTCGCCGCGCCTGGGATTCCCAGGCCGGGTCTGCAGTCACGAGTTCCGGATGCGTCCGGGCGACAATGCCCTCTCTGAGGTTGCGCTCGAAGGGAATCACGCGCTCGTTCCACAAGTTTCGTACCTGATCGTCGACGCTGCCGGGCGCACCCGTGTTGTCTATCCACACATCTGCCGCCGCTCGGCGCGCATCGTCGGTCGCCTGCGCGGCGATGCGCGCGCGGGCATCGGCCTCGGGCATGTTTCGTTGGCCGGTCAGCCGACGTACTCGTTCCTCGGCGTCGACCCAGACGACGACGACCAGATGGAAGAACGGAGCCATCGAGCCTTCGACGAGAAGTGGAATATCTTGCACCACCACGGCATCCGCTGCCGCACCCTCGATGATCTCGGTAGTGCGCTGTCCGACCAATGGATGCACGATGGCGTTGAGCTTCTTTCGCGACTCCTCGTCGCCGAAAGCCTTGGCGGCCAAGGCCGGCCGATCGAGTGACCCGTCGGGTGCCAGTATCTCGGTACCGAAGGTGTCCGTCAGTTGTTGCAGCCCAGGCGTTCCCGGCTCCACCACTTCGCGGGCAAGTACGTCCGAGTCGACGAGCACTCCCCCAAGTTCGGTCAGCACTTTCGCCACGGTCGATTTGCCGGCACCAATTCCGCCGGTCAGTCCCAGTCTCAGCATGCGTCCAGTCTGACACTCGAACACGCCGAAGCCCACCAGCCCCAAATGCACCGGTTTTGCAAGCCTGTCGGTTATCTTCGACGAGCGCGACCTCGATGTGCCGACCCACCGCCAGCGAAAAGGACACCCATGCAAAGCAATCAGATCCAACCGGGTCGGCACCGCCTCGGCATGGATGCAGGCGTTCATTGCATTCTCATTCCAGAAGTTGCCTCGGCGCTGGCCGACCACCGGCGTAACTGGTTCACCAACCTCCTGACCCCTGCCCGCCACAGCTTCGCCACGATGCGTAAGCGCACGGCGAGCGTCGGCCAGTGGAGTCCAGCCACCGCCGCGTAGTTCGCACTCCCTCTCAACCTTGGACCCGGTTCACCAGAACCGGGTCCATTGTCGTTCCCGTTGCACCTGCGTATTCGAACGAGAAAGCCCCGGTTCTCACAGGGAGAACCGGGGCCGAGGTCACACCCTCACGGGTGGACTACTTCTATCAGGCGTTGCCCGACAGCTTCTCGCGAAGTGCAGCGAGCTGCGCATCGCTGGCCAGCGATCCACCGGTCGAGGCGGGAGCCGACGCTGCGGGAGCATCGCCTTCTGCATCGGCGGGAGCCTGACCCGACTCGGAGGAGTAGTTGGTGTTGGCGGCTTCGGCAGCTTCGTCCTTGGCCGTCTTCTCCATCTGAGCGGTGTGCATCTTGTGGCGACGCTCGGCCTCGGCGTAGCGACCTTCCCACTCTTCACGCTGCTTCTCGTAACCTTCGAGCCATTCGTTGGTCTCGGAGTCGAAGCCCTCGGGGAAGATGTAGTTGCCACCCTCGTCGTACGAGTCGGCCATGCCGTACTTGGACGGATCGAACTCTTCTGCGTAGTCCTCGTTGGCCTGCTTGAGGCTCAACGAAATCCGGCGACGCTCGAGATCGATGTCGATGACCTTGACGAGTGCGTCGTCGCCGACACCCACGACCTGGTCCGGAACCTCCACGTGGCGCTCGGCCAGCTCGGAGATGTGCACGAGGCCCTCGATGCCCTCTTCGACGCGAACGAACGCACCGAACGGAACGAGCTTGGTGACCTTGCCGGGCACGATCTGGCCGATCGCGTGGGTGCGAGCGAACTGGCGCCACGGATCTTCCTGCGTTGCCTTGAGCGACAGCGACACACGCTCGCGGTCCAGGTCGACGTCGAGAACCTCGACGGTGACCTCGGTGCCGACCTCGACAACCTCGGACGGGTGATCGATGTGCTTCCAGGACAGCTCGGAGACGTGCACCAGGCCGTCGACGCCACCCAGGTCCACGAAGGCACCGAAGTTGACGATGGAGGACACGACGCCCTTGCGGACCTGGCCCTTCTGCAGCTGGTGCAGGAACTCGCTGCGGACCTCGGACTGGGTCTGCTCGAGCCATGCGCGACGCGACAGGACCACGTTGTTGCGGTTCTTGTCGAGCTCGATGATCTTGGCCTCGATCTCCTTGCCGACGTACGGCTGGAGGTCGCGGACGCGACGCATCTCGACGAGCGAGGCGGGGAGGAAGCCACGGAGACCGATGTCGAGGATGAGTCCACCCTTGACGACCTCGATGACGGTGCCCTTGACGGCCTCGTCCTTCTCCTTGAGCTCCTCGATCGTGCCCCAAGCGCGCTCGTATTGAGCTCGCTTCTTGGACAGGATCAGACGGCCTTCCTTGTCCTCCTTGGTGAGGACGAGTGCTTCGATCTCATCTCCCACGGAGACGACCTCGTTGGGGTCGACATCGTGCTTGATGGAGAGCTCGCGGGAAGGGATGACGCCTTCGGTCTTGTAACCGATGTCGAGTAGAACCTCGTCACGATCGACCTTGACGATGGTGCCCTCGACGATGTCACCATCGTTGAAGTACTTGATCGTGGCGTCGATGGCGGCGAGAAAATCCTCTGCGGAGCCGATATCGTTGACGGCTACCTGCGGTGAGGTTGTGGTTGAGGGCATGTGTTGAGTTGCTCCGGACGGGTTGGGTATCGGTTGATGGATGTTCGGTCGGACTTGTGAAACGTGTGCAGCACGAGCTTCTTCCGCGGATCCGTTGCCGGCTCCGCACGCGTCGACGCCGGGCGAACCCGACCTGGGCGCAGCATGAACACACTCGCGTTGAACAGGGTACGCGATGCCGCAGTACCAGCACAAACCCGGTTAGAGTCGGCGTGTGACCGATCCTTCCGCACCGCTGTCCACCCCCGGCCGCGGCCGAATCGATTCGGTCGCGAGCGACCGCGCGAGTCGAACCTGGTGGGATTCGGATGCCGACAACTATCACCGTACGCACGGCGCATTTCTGGGCGCGTCGACCGAATCCGGAGAGTTCGTCTGGTGCCCGGAGGGACTGCACGAGGGCGACGTGCATCTGCTGGGTGACGTCGCGGGCAAGGACATTCTCGAAGTGGGCTGCGGCAGCGCACCCTGCGCCCGCTGGCTCGGGACTCAGGGGGCGCGCGCCATCGGCCTCGACATCTCGATGGGCATGTTGCAGCGCGGCGTCGACGCGATGACCGCGGGCGGGTCGACGGTTCCGCTGGTGCAGGCCAGTGCCGAGTCCCTACCGTTCGCCGACGAGCGGTTCGACATCGTGTGCTCGGCCTTCGGTGCGGTTCCGTTCGTCGCGGACTCCGCCAACGTGATGAAGGAAGTGGCGCGGGTACTGCGGCCGGGCGGCATCTGGGTGTTCGCGGTCAACCATCCGATGCGCTGGGTGTTCCCCGACGATCCCGGGGTGGGCGGCCTGACCGCGACGATTCCGTACTTCGATCGAACCCCGTACGTCGAATACGACGCCGACGGGACCCCCAACTACGTCGAGCATCACCGCACGATCGGTGACCGCGTGCGCGAGCTGGTCGCCGCAGGTCTCGAGGTTCGCGACATCGTCGAGCCGGATTGGCCGGAGTGGCTCGACCGCGAGTGGGGTCAGTGGAGCCCACTGCGCGGCCAGCTGTTTCCCGGCACCGCGATATTCAGTAGTCGAAAACCGCGGTGAGTCCGTAGTCGATCAGCGCCGGTGCACCCTGGCTTCGACGGTCTCGGTGAAGGCGCTGGTAGACGCCTGCCCGCCGAGGTCTGCTGTCGCGACCCCGGATTCGACGGTGTCGTCCACGGCGTGCCGAATCCGGCCGGCTGCGGCGGCGAGCCGTTCGTCCCCGTGCCGATCGGCGAGCCACTCGAGCAGCATCGCGGCCGACAGGAACAGTGCCGTCGGGTTGGCGCTATTCCTGCCTGCGATATCCGGGGCGGATCCATGGGAGGCCTGCGCCATGGCCTGGGTACGCGAAGAGTTGATCGACGGTGCCGTGCCGAGTGACCCGGACAGCTCTCCGGTCAGGTCGGAGAGGATGTCCCCGAACATGTTCTCGGCCACGATGACGTCGTAGTCCTCACCGCGTCGAACCAGATGCGCCGCGAGGGCGTCCACGTGCTCTTCGGTGACGTCTACCTGCGAAAACTCCTCGCCGACGGACCGGCAGGCATCGCGAAACAACCCCGTCGTCAACGACAGCACGTTGGTCTTGTGCACGATCGTCACTTTCTTCCGCCGCCGGTCTGCGAGCGAGAAGGCCTCACGAGCGATGCGTTCGCACGCCGAACGGGTGAACACTCCCACCGCGAGCGCTACATCGGGCGTGGGCATGAACTCGCCACTGCCGACGAACATGTTGCGGTCGGCGTAGAAGCCCTCGGTGTTCTCCCGCACCACCACCAGGTCCATCTGCGGCGACATCGCGCGCACTCCAGGAAGTGCCTTGGCCGGACGGATGTTGGCGAACAGATCGAAATGCTTGCGAATTCGTCCGCCAGGAGTCAGCTGAGATCGGAACGGCTCGGGGTACGACGCGCTGTCGTGAGGCCCGAGAATCCACGCCTCGAGCCTGCCGAGCTCGTTCAACGTGTGCTCGGGCATCGGCGTTCCGTGCTCGTCGAGAGCACCCAACCCCAGCGGCAAGTGCTGCCAGTCGACGACGGGACCGTGCACTGCGGCCAGAGCTGCGTCCACCACCCGGATCGTCGCAGGGACGATCTCGTGACCGATGCCGTCGCCGGTCATGGCCCCAATTCGTAAAGTCGGTGCATCTCGTCCGTCCGTCTGCGCCATCATGACTACATGGTGCAGTCCGCCGAACTCCTCCTCGACTCGGGGCTCGATACTGCGGTTCGCCGCGAGTGGGCGGCACTCTCCGATGCCGGCCTGCCGAGCCAGAACCGTCATCGGGGCGAGTCGAATCGACCGCACATCACCGTCTCGGTGGCGTCGTCAATGCCCGCGTCCGTCGATTCCGGTACGGCCGTGCGTTTCGACCCGTTCGATGTTCGTCTCGGCGGCCTCGTCGTATTCGGTGGCCGGACCGCCACCCTGGCCCGTCTGGTCGTGCCGAGCGTCGAGCTGCTCGACCTGCATGCCCGGATGCATGCCGCCGTGGGCCCGGGCTCGTTCGACAACGTCGCCATCGGGCACTGGACGCCGCACGTGACGCTGGCCCGGCGGTTGACACCCGACGAAGCCGGTGCGGCGACGCGCCTGCTGTGCCCGCACCTGGACGACCTGATCGGCTCTGCCGTTGCCTTGCGTCGGTGGGACGGCGACAACAAGTGCGAATGGCGCATCGGCTGACCGCCGGGCCTGTCAGAACCGGAAGTCTCCGAACTGGGTCACCTCCGCATGTGTATCCGGCGTGCGGCCGACAGCGACCCACGCATCGAGGGCGAGAAACATCAACACAACCACCAGTACAATTGTCATGCCACCAGCGTCCTACCTGCGCCGACTCAACACGAGTGGCAGTAACGACATGTATCGTCGATTTTCTGCCATACTGCTGTCATGCTGAAGAAGGTGGTCGCAGTACTGCTGCCGTTGACCGAGCAGTTCGAGCTCGGCGTGGCCTGCGAGGTGTTCGGATTCGACCGCTCCGACGAGGGACTGCCCACCTACGACTTCTCGTTGATCGCCGGGGTCCCCGACACGATTCGCACCCGGGTGGGTTACACGATCGATGTGCCCCACGATCTCGACCGGCTCGACAGCGCCGATCTGATCATCGTTCCGGCCGGCGGCACCGAATCGGCCGACGACGGAAGCTACGTGTGCGGCAGTGAGTACAGCCCCTCGATCGAGCCACTACTCGACAAACTCCGTGCGGCGGTGGACCGAGGCGCGCTGGTCGCCAGCCTGTGCAACGGCGCGTTCGTACTCGGCGCGGCGGGCCTGCTCGACGGCAGGCGGTGTACGACCCACTGGCGACACTCGGCCTCCCTGGCCGCGAAATACCCGTTGGCGCAGGTCGATCCGAACGTTCTCTACGTGGACGACGGGAATGTACTGACCAGCGCGGGCACCGCGGCCGGTATCGACCTGTGCCTGCACATCGTCCGCAAATACCAAGGCAGTGTCGTGGCCAACGGAATCGCGCGCAGAATGGTCGTTCCGCCACACCGTGACGGAGGCCAGGCGCAGTTCGTCACCAGTCCACTACCGGCGATCCGAACCGAAACGTTGGCACCGTTGCTCGATTGGATGACCGAGAACCTCGATTCGGAACTCACGATCGGCCGACTGGCTGCGCGGGTGAACATGTCGGCTCGTACATTCGCCCGCAAGTTCGCCGCCGAGACCGGCACGACGCCCGCGCGGTGGCTCAACGACCAACGCGTACTGGCTGCGCAGCAGCTCCTCGAGAACTCCGACCTGCCGATGGATTCGATCGCCGAAGTCGTCGGTTTCGGCAATGCCGCAGCCCTGCGCCAGCATTTCGTCAGACTTCGCTGCACGACGCCCAACTCGTACCGCCGAACATTCCGGGCCGCGCCGCAACCCGTGTGACGGACCACGGAGAGGAGTGGTCCGGGAAGATTCCGGAGAACCTCTGCGTTGAGACGAACAAGAAGCGCAATCAATCGAAAGGGTACGCGTGGCCACTCAGACTTTGACTCAGCAGAATTTCGACGAGATCGTCACCAGCAACGACGTGGTATTGGTCGACTTCTGGGCCTCCTGGTGCGGTCCGTGCCGCCAGTTCGCGCCGACGTTCGAGAAGTCTTCCGACGCGCACCCGGACATCGTGCACGCCAAGGTCGACACCGAAGCCGAACAGGGCTTGGCCGCTGCCGCACAGATCCAGTCGATCCCGACGATCATGGCCTTCCGCGAGGGCATCCTGGTCTACGCCCAGCCCGGCGCATTGCCCGCTCCGGCGCTCGAAGACCTCGTCGGCCAGATCAAGGCACTCGACATGGACGTCGTCCGTCAGCAGATCGCCGAGCAGGCACCCGCAGCGGAGTAGTTCCCTCACAGCACAAAACGAAGGGCCGCTCACCGAATCCGGTGAGCGGCCCTTCGCTGTGCCATGGCCCGATTCAGTGAGCTGCGGCATCCCAGCTGCGACCGGTACCGACCGACACCTCGAGGGGCACCGACAATTCGATGGCCGACGACATCTTGTCACGCACCAACGCCTCGACTTCCTCGCGCTCGGAGTCGACGACCTCGAGTACCAGTTCGTCGTGCACCTGCAACAGCATGCGCGACTTCAAGGTCGACTCCGCCAGAGACTTGTGCACGTCGATCATCGCTACCTTGATGATGTCTGCGGCAGTGCCCTGAATCGGAGCGTTGAGTGCCGCGCGCTCGGCGACCTCGCGACGCTGACGATTGTCGCTGTTGAGATCTGGGAGGTAACGACGACGGCCGTACAGCGTCGAGGTGTAGCCCACCTTTCGGGCTTCCTCGACCGCGTTGCGCAGGTAGTCGCGCACGCCGCCGAAGCGAGCGAAGTACGCCTCCATCTGCTGCTTGGCTTCGTCGGTGGAGATCTTCAACTGCGCGGCGAGGCCGAACGCGCTGAGTCCGTAGGCGAGGCCGTACGACATGGCCTTGACTCGACGGCGTAGTTCCGGGGTGACCTCGTCGATCGGTACGCCGAACGCGCGCGAACCGACGAAGCTGTGCAGGTCCTCACCGGTGTTGAACGCTTCGATCAGCCCCTCGTCACCGGATACGTGCGCCATGATGCGCATCTCGATCTGGCTGTAATCGGCGGTGAGCAGGGTGTCGTAGCCGGCACCGACCACAAAGCCGTCGCGGATGTGGCGACCCGCCTCGTTCCGCACCGGGATGTTTTGCAGGTTCGGTTCGGTCGACGACAGTCGTCCGGTGGCCGCGACGGTCTGATTGAACGTGGTGTGAATGCGGCCGTCGTCGGCGACGGACTTGAGCAGGCCGTCCACCGTCACCTTCATTCGTGTGGCATCACGGTGGTCGAGCAGGAATTTGAGGAACGGATGCTCGGTCTTCTCGAACAGCCCCTGAAGTGCGTCGGCGTCGGTGGTGTACCCGGTCTTGGTTTTCTTGGTCTTGGGCATGTCGAGTTCCTCGAACAGCACCACCTGCAGCTGTTTGGGCGATCCGAGATTTATCTGCTTGTCGATCACGCCGTACGCGGAATTCGCGGCCTCGTCGACCTGCGCAGCAAAACCCAATTGCAGCGAGCGCAGGTGATCGCCGTCCACTGCGATGCCCGTGGCTTCGATATCGGCAAGCACTGTCAGCAGCGGCAGTTCCATCTCCGAGAGCAGAGTGGTCGACTCGATTGCTGCGAGTTCCGCGTCGAGAGCGTCGGCGAGATCGATGACCGCCCGCGCCTTGAGAATTTCGCCCTCGGCGAATGCCGCGTCAGCGGTGTCCTCGGCGTCGAGAAGTGACATCTGCCCCTCGCCCGCGTCTTCGACGCGTAGTTCGCGCTTGAGGTAGCGCAGCGACAAGTCGTCGAGGTTGAACGACCGCTGACCGGGCCGGACGAGATACGCCGCGAGCGCGGTATCGGTCGTCAACCCACCGAGCGTCCATCCCCGACCACGAACCGCGTGCAGTGCCCACTTCGCCTCGTGTAGAGCTTTGGGTCGATCCGCATCGGCGAACCACGCGGCCAATGCGCGTTCGTCGGATTCGTCGAGAGCCGTCGTGGTGACGAAGGCGCCCTCGCCGTCTGCTGCCGCGATGGCCACCGATGTCGCATCGCTGTCGTACGGCCTGCGCGGTCCGAGGATGGATACCCCGCTACGCCGACCGTCGGACGCGTGCTCGTCCAGCCACGCCGCCAACTCCCCTGGCGCGACGATGCCGCCCCGAACGTCGAACCCTTCTTCTGCCTCGGGCTCGACCGAGGCGAGTGTCTCGAACAGTCGATCCCGCAGGATGCGAAACTCCAGATCGTCGAACAGGGCGTGGATCTTCTCGCGATCCCACGGGGCCAGCTCGAGTTGATCGGGCGTGAAGGGCAACGGCACGTCGCGCACCATCTCGGTGAGCTCGCGGTTGAGCACCACACTCGACAGGTTGGCCCGCAATGCGTCGCCCACCTTGCCCTTCACCTTGTCGACATTGTCGACGAGGGCGGTGAGCGACCCGTATTCGATGATCCACTTGGTCGCCGTCTTCTCCCCGACGCCGGGAATGCCGGGAAGGTTGTCGCTCGGATCTCCGCGCAGAGCTGCGAAGTCCGGGTACTGCGACGGCGTCAGACCGTATTTGGTGGCGACCTCGTCCGGGGTGAATCGCGTCAGGTCCGAGACACCCTTGCGGGGATAGAGCACCGTGACGTTGTCGGTGACCAGCTGCAGTGCGTCACGATCGCCGGTGACCACGAGGACGCGATAGCCCAGCGCCTCGGCTTGCGTGACCAGAGTGGCGATGATGTCGTCGGCTTCGAACCCTGCCTCGGCCATCACGGGAATGCCCATGGCACCGAGCACATCCTTGGTGATGTCCACCTGGCCCGCGAACTCGTCCGGCGTCTTGCTGCGGTTCGCCTTGTATTCGGGGAAGCGCTCGGCCCGGAACGTTTGCCGTGACACGTCGAAGGCGGCGGCGATGTGCGTCGGCTTCTCGTCCCGCAACAGGTTGATCAGCATCGAGGTGAACCCGTACACGGCATTGGTGGACTGACCGCTCGTGGTCTTGAAATTTTCCGCCGGCAACGCGAAGAAGGCACGGAAGGCCATCGAGTGACCGTCGATGAGGAGCAGCGTCGGACGCTCTTCGGCTGACTTCGCATCGGTCCGGGCTGCGGGTGGTGCACTTTTGTCGGTTACTGGGCTCACGGTTGACCAGTCTAGGTAGCGGGTCCGACATCACGTAGCCGGATGCGGGCACCGCGCCGCAATCGCCGCGGCACCGATCTCCCGCAGCGCGAAACACAACCGATACTTTCCGGAAATCTCAGTTGCCGATTTTGCGTCGTTTCAACGGATAGAGTCCGACAATTGCAGTAAATCCCCATCCCGTGACTCAACGACAACCGTCCGGAGGACGTGCGTGGCTCCAAATGTTCGATGGACCAGAAAGGTGCAACCACCGAGGTTGCGCGCAAGATCTGCAGTTCGCGTATTCCAGCGAACACTCCTACTCGCCATCCTGAGTTCCATTGCGGCGCTGCTGTTCAGTGCGCCTGCGTTGGCGCAGGAACCTACCCCCACTCCCCCGGCGGCGCCGGGAACCAGTGCCGAACAGGCACCGCCCGCAGACGCCGTCAGCGTCGCGGGATCGCTCAACAACGGTGGAGAACGCCTCGAAGGGGTCGATGTTGCGGCGCTCGACGCGTCGGGCAGCGAAGTGGCCCGCACCACCAGCGAGACCGGCGGACGCTGGACTCTCGAATTGTCGCCTGGCACATACACATTCCAGGTGGTCCAGGAAACGCTCCCCGACGGGGTGAGCGTGCAGGGCGAGGTCGAGCGCGACGTGCAGGCCGGTCGCTCGAACACCGTCATCTTCTCCTTCGGTGAGGCCAGGACCGCGACCAGCACCCCGTTCTACGAGAAGTTCGTGCGCACCACGGTCGACGGCTTCCGCTTCGGTCTGGTCATCGCGCTCGCGGCGGTCGGTCTGAGCTTGATCTTCGGAACGACGGGTTTGACCAACTTCGCACACGGCGAACTCGTGACGCTCGGAGCCGTCGCGGCGTGGTTCTTCAATGTGAGCCTCGGGATACAACTGATCCCGGCCACCGTGCTGGCCATCATTGTCGGAGTCGCGATCGGCTGGCTCAACAACGCCCTGATCTGGCGGCCGTTGCGTAAACGTCGAACCGGCCTGATCGCTCAGCTGGTGGTCACGATCGGACTCGCCATTGCGCTGCGCTACCTCATCCTGATCTTCTTCTCCGACCGCTCGGAGCCATTCGACGACTACCAGGCTCAGACCGAGAACGACTGGGGCCCACTGTCGATCACCAACGTCAACCTCGCCTGCATCGTCATCAGCGTCGTCGTCCTCATCGGCGTCGCACTGATGCTGCAGCGCACCAAGATCGGTAAAGCCATGCGTGCGGTGGCCGACAACCGTGATCTGGCTGCCTCGTCGGGTATCAACGTCGAGCGCGTCGTGACGTTCGTCTGGTGCCTCGGTGGCGGCCTGGCTGCCCTCGGCGGCGTGCTGTTCGGGCTCTCCGAACTCGGCGGCCGCGTGCAATGGGAGATGGGCTTCAAACTCCTACTGCTCATGTTCGCCGGAATCACGCTCGGAGGACTCGGCACGGCCTACGGCGCATTCCTCGGTTGCGTCATCGTGGGTCTGCTCGTGCAGTGGTCGACGTTGGTCATCAATCCCGACCTCAAATACATCGGAGGGTTGCTCGTCTTGATTCTCATCCTCGTCGTCCGTCCTCAGGGCATCCTCGGCTCGCGACAAAGGATCGGGTGACCTGCACATGGATATCATCGGCGCACTTCAGATCTCTCTTGCTCAGCTGGTCGGCCCGTCGGCCATCTTCTACGCACTGCTCGCCATCGGCCTGAACCTGCACTTCGGCTACGCCGGCCTGCTCAACTTCGGCCAGATCGGCTTCGCCCTGCTCGGCGGCTACGGCGTCGGCATCACCACGATCACCTACGAGCAGCCACTGTGGCTCGGCATTCTGGTCGGTCTCGCTGCGGCCGGCCTGCTGGCTCTGGTGCTCGGCATTCCGACCCTGCGATTGCGAGCGGATTATCTCGCCATCGTGACGATCGCCGCATCGGAAATCCTGCGACTGGTATTCCGCTCCACGGCAACCGATTCGGTGACCAAGTCCACCAACGGCATCACCGGATTCGCAGCTCCGTTCACCAACCTCAGCCCGTTCGAGGGTGGAAAGACGTACAGCTTCATCGGCGTTCGGTTCCTGGGTAACGACCTGTGGGCCATGCTCGTCGGCTGGACGTTGGTACTGCTGCTGTGCGGGGTCGTATACCTGCTGACACACAGCCCGTGGGGTCGTGTTCTCAAGGCGGTTCGTGAAGACGAGGACGCTGCCCGGTCGCTGGGTAAGAACGTGTTCGTCTACAAGATGCAGGCACTCGTTCTCGGCGGCGTGATCGGCGGTATGGGCGGGGTGTTCAACGCACTGCAGACGCAGTCGATCAACCCAGACTTCTATTCGACCGCGCAGACGTTCTTCGCGTTCGGCGCTCTCATTCTCGGTGGTGCCGCAACGGTGTTCGGCCCCGTGATCGGCGCAATGCTGTTCTGGTTCCTGCTGTCCATTCCCGACGCGATTCTGCGGCAACTGATCTCGGGCGACGATCCGGTGCTCAACCTCACCGGTGCCCAGGTCGGTGCCACACGATTCGTACTCCTGGGAATTCTGATCGCCGTGCTGATGGTGTTCAGACCCCAGGGCATTCTCGGCAACAAGCGAGAGGTTCAACTCAATGCCTGACCCGAGCACCGGTGCCGCCGCAGATGCGACACCGAGCAAGAAAGCCAGCACACTCGAAGCACGTGCGGCCAAAGCACTGTCGAGCGATCAGCGTGCCAGTCTGTTCGCCGGCGTCGCCAACGAGCCCGGGGCAGCCAAGCCCGACGCGACATTGGTGGTCGACGGGGTCTCGCGTACCTTCGGCGGCCTCAAGGCCGTCGACGTGGCGCACCTCGAGATCCAGCGCGGATGCATCACCGGTCTGATCGGACCGAACGGTGCGGGTAAGACCACACTGTTCAACCTGCTCACCGGATTCGACCGACCCGACACCGGAACGTGGTCGATGGACGGTCAGGAACTCGGCCGGATGCACCCTCATCAGGTGGCACGCAAAGGCGTCGTCCGCACCTTCCAGTTGACGAAAGCACTGTCGAAACTGACTGTGCTGGACAACGTTCGACTGGGCGCGACGGGCCAACGCGGCGAGCGCATGATCAACACGTTCATGCCGTGGACGTGGAAGGCACAGGAGCGTCAGATCACCGAACGCGCCTACGAACTGCTGGGGCGATTCAAACTCGACGCCAAAGCCGACGATCTGGCCGGCTCGTTGTCCGGTGGTCAGCGCAAACTCTTGGAGATGGCGCGAGCGTTGATGACCGATCCGTCGGTTGTCATGCTCGACGAGCCGATGGCCGGAGTCAATCCCGCTCTGACGCAATCGCTTCTGGGCCACATCAAATCGCTGCGCGACGACGGCATGACGGTGGTGTTCGTCGAACACGACATGGATGTCATCCGCGACATCAGCGACTGGGTGGTGGTGATGGCTCAGGGCAGCATCATCGCCGAGTCCACCCCGGAAGAGCTCTCCAACAACGGTGCCGTCGTCGATGCCTATCTCGGTAGCCATCACGATCAAGCACTCGAATTCGATGCCGACGGCAATCCCGTCGGAGCTACCGCCGAACTGGCCGAGGCATTGAAGCAAGCCGAGGTGGAGGAACTGCAAGCAGGAGGCGATCTTTCGGAACCGGAGTTCGTCAGCCCCGCAGCCACCGACACTGCTGCGGGCGGCTCGCACCGAGCCAAGGAGGACAACTGATGAGCGAACAAACTCTGACGCCGGCCGAGTTCGCGGCCACGCCGGGCGAGCATGCGCGTCTGGCCGAAGGAGCGTTGCTGCGCGCCGACGGTCTGGTTGCCGGGTACATCCCCGGTGTGAACATCCTCAGTGAGTGCAACTTCTTTCTGAACGACGGTGAGATCGTCGGCATCATCGGACCCAACGGTGCCGGCAAGTCGACTCTGCTCAAGACCTTGTTCGGCCTCGTGGCGGTCCGCGAGGGCAGTGTGAAGCTGCGCGGTGACAACATCACCTCCGCCGAGGCGCACGTCCTGGTGACCAAGGGCGTCGGATACGTGCCCCAGACGCAGAACGTGTTCCCATCGCTCACGATCGAGGAAAACCTCGAGATGGGAATCTATCTGCGGCCCAAGAAGTTCGGTGAGCGGTTCGACTTCGTCAGCGAGTTGTTCCCACTGCTCGGCGAACGCAAGAAGGTCAAGGCAGGTGCACTGTCCGGCGGTGAGCGCCAGATGGTGGCGATGGGGCGGGCCCTGATGATGGAACCGTCGGTGCTGCTGCTCGACGAACCGTCGGCAGGCTTGTCGCCGATGTTCCAGGACGAGGTCTTCATCCGCTGCAAGAAGATCAACGCGGCGGGCGTCTCGATCATCATGGTCGAGCAGAATGCCCGCCGCTGCCTGCAGATCTGCGACCGCGGCTATGTTCTAGATCAAGGTCGCAACGCCTACACCGATACCGGGCCGGCGTTGATGAACGATCCCAAGGTGATCGAGCTCTACCTCGGCACTCTCGCGGGAAGCAAAGAAAAGAAGGCCTGACCCTCTCGACAAGAAGCCCCGACTCGACATAGTTCGAGTCGGGGCTTTCTCGTACCTGCGCCATAGGTACCCAACGTGGTGTATTCGAACGACTCCGGGCCCGAGTCCTGATGTCAGGACTCGGGCCCGGAGGCTGTGCAGCAGCTACAGATCACTCACCGACGACGATGTATCCGTCCGTCGTCAGCTTGTTGTCCGGTCCGAAGACCAGGTTGCCGTAGGAACCGGTGGCGGGCTCGCCTGCGTCACTGAAGTTCAGCGCGCCGGTGACTCCGTCGTAGTCGATATCGGTGCCGGCCTTGACGAGTGGGAGGCACTCGGCGAAGGTCGTGCACTTCGTGCCGTCCTTGGTGATGCTGTTGATGTTGGCAGCGATGTCGGTGCCTGCCGTCGACTTCGCCTGCTCGGCTGCGAGCGCCGAGATGACGACCGCGTCGTAGGACTCACCGGCGTAGTTGAAGTCGACCAATGCCGGATCCACGCCCTTGAGTCGGTCCTGGAACGCGGTGCCGACGTCGGTCAGCGGGGTGGTGCCGCGCATCTTGTCGAGCAGGCCGGCAGCGACCGACTCACCGAGTGCGTTGCCCATGTTGCCGTCGACGCCGTAGACCAACGTGCCGTCGGACGGTCCGATGCCGATCTCGTGCATACGGGTGATGATCTTCGCGGACTCCTCGAAGCCGATGATGGCGACGGCATCCGGGTTGAAGTTCTTCACGCCGTCGACCTCGGCGTTGAACGACTGTGCGTTCGGGTCGTAGATCGTGGTCTGGATCTGGTCTGCCGCGATGCCGGCCTCTTCGAGGTTGTCGGCGGTGTTCTTGGCCAGGCCCGTTCCGTAGGGGTCGTTGAGAGCCAGGATGGCCACGCGCTGCGCGCCGTCCTCGGCGATCAGCTGCGAGAGTGCCTGTGCCTGCAGCACATCGGTGGGCGCGGTACGGAAGTACTGGCCCTTGTCCGGGTAGCAGACGAACTGGTCGGAGGTGTTGGCAGGCGAGAACTGCACGACACCCGCGCTGGCGATCTTGTCGATGACCTTGAGCGACACCGAGGACGACGCCGCACCGACGATGACGTTCGAGCCGCCGGCGAGCAGACGGTCGACCGTGGTGTTGGCGGTGTCGGTGGTGGTGTCGCCCGAGTCACCGGGGATGAGCGTGACGGGCTGGTCGAGGACGCCGCCCGCACCGTTGACATCGTTGACGGCCAGCTGGACACCGGCGACCTCGGGTGGTCCGAGGAAGGCCAGGGTGCCGGTCTCGGGAAGGAGGGTTCCTACCACCAGCGGCGACGTGTCGGGAGTGGATCCGGCGGTGGCCTGCTCAGGAGTGCAGTCGGTGGAGACGGTCGTTTCCGCGGCCGACGTGCCGCCGCTGGCACTGGTGGAGTCGGTCGAGCCCGAGTCGTCGCTCGACGAACAGCCGAACAGTGCGAGCGAGGTGACGCTCAGCACTGCAGCCGTGCGGACATAGGTCCGAATTGCCATCTAGGTTCTCCTTGAAATTGCTCGTCGTTGAAGCTCACCTGAGTTACATGTGGCTCACGTGTGAACCAGACGCTAATGCTCGAAACCGGTTCGCAAGGCCTAGAACGACGCTCGTGACCTGACTGTGACCTAAGAGGTCGAAGTTTTACGTGGCCGTAGCTTTCCGCGGGCCGATCAGCTCTCTGCCACAGGGTTGTTCGCCGGAGTACCGAGTGTTTCGATCACGACCTCGGCTACCGCCTTCATCGTCGTGCGTCGGTCCATCGCGGCACGCTGAATCCACTTGAACGCCTGCGGTTCCGTCAGCGATTGCGACTCCATCAGGACGCCCTTGGCCTTCTCGATCAACTTGCGGGTCTCGAGTCGATCCTGAAGATCGGCGATCTCCGATTCGAGCGCAGAGATCTCGCCGAACCGGCTCGCGGCCAACTCGACTGCAGGCATCAGATCGGCCTTGGTGAACGGTTTGACCAGATAGGCCATCGCACCCGCATCGCGCGCCTTCTCCACGAGCTCTCGCTGACTGAACGCTGTGAGAATCACCACCGGCGCGATCCGCTTCTCCGCGATCTCGGAGGCCGCGTCGATGCCGTCACGTCGCGGCATCTTCACGTCCATGATCACCAGATCCGGTCGAAGTTCGACAGCCAGTTCCACGGCCTGCTGACCGTCCGCGGCCTCACCGACCACGTCGTACCCCTCTTCGCGGAGCATCTCCACCAGGTCGAGACGAATCAGGGATTCGTCTTCCGCGACCACCACCCGCAGCGCAGGCTTGCCAGTACCGTGCGTATCAGGAGCATTCATCTGTACCGGTCTCCTTCGACAGTCGTCGCCCCTCAGGGGCATCGAGCAACTGAAGGGTACCGGTGCACGGGGCCGAAAGCGCATCTTCTACACTCGTCAATCGTTGCTTGAAAGACGCCAGCCCTCGTATCCCAATTGGCAGAGGAAACGGATTCAAAACCCGTCCAGTGTGAGTTCGAGTCTCACCGAGGGCACCACGCGGTATCGCTAAGTCGTTGCTGGTCAACGACTTAGAACACGCAGGACGTCGGCTGCCTACGTCGCTCGTGACCACATTCTGACCACATCGCCCTCAGAAACGCGTGAATCGTGTGCGTCGGCGGGCGCAAACGTCAAGGCGGTCCCCAACACCGTCGCCCGGATCTATAAGCGCGCGTCAGCCGAACGAATGAGTAGCGCGGCTGCCGTCAAGGGTGCCGTGTAGTAAGTCTTGAACGTTCAGATAGCCTCGTTGCTGTGTCCGAAGATGTTCATGCGCCGCGTGTAGTCGCAGCCATGCGCCTGAGTGGAGACCGATTCGACGCCGCGGGTATGCCCGCCGACTCACTGGTCGAGGTCGCAGCCCTTGAGGACATCCTTCGATCGCTCGTGAAACTCTACTGGCATGACCGGAATAAGAATCGAGTTCGGGCACCAAAGGGCTACAACAACCGCGTCGCGCTCCGCCTGCGCAAGATTGGCGAAGGCTGCGCCGTGCCCTTACTGGAGTACGACCCAGGTCCCGAGATCGACGATCTTTTCAGCGAATCCGAATTGACGGACGACTTCGATCGCGCCCGTGACGTTGTAGAAGCGTTCATCACCTATGCACAGACCAACACCGGCGAGATTCCGAACGACATACGACGACTACCGGTATCGAAGATCAAGAAATTCGGTCAAAGCCTTCAACAGGGTGAGGCTATTCAGATCGCTTCCGACGATCACGCATTGTGGGACAACGTAATTCAGTTCACGCCACGGACACGTAGCAGTGCGCTGGTGGAACTGACGGGAGAGTACACACAGACCGTCGCAGTGGACGGACAAGTCGTCGAGTTCAATGTCGCCGCAGGCAAGATCGTTGTCAAAGATCGCACCCACAAGCATGGCGTTTCGGTGCCCTACCTGGAGTCTGGCCTGAGAGCCAGCATCGACTCCGAGAAGCAATTGTTCGAATGCCACGCCGAGGGCATAGGCGAATTTACTGCCGATGGCAGGCTGACAAAGCTCACAACCGTTCATTCACTTGAGATTGTCGACGTCACAGAGGATGCGCGCGTTGCCCGGCAGTCGCTCGAAGCTCTGGCAAATCTCGAAGTGGGTTGGGTTGACGGCGAAGTCGGTGAGGCAATTGCAGACTCTGTAATCGAACGAGGGCATGCGGTTATCGCCGCAATGCTTGCGATCGGAAACTTCACTCGCACAATATTTCCAACGGAGGAAGGGGGCATCCGCTTCTACTGGCCGGAGGCCCAAAACCAGCTTTCCATCGAGGTAGAGCCGAGCGGCTCAATTTACGTCCACTCAGCAGATATCGAGGCTGGCACCTTTGACGAGAGCACTATCTCGGCCGATGTCGCAGACCTATCCGAGTCACTTGATTCATGGCTTTCCGAGGACGCAGCTAATGAGTGAAACCGAGACTGAGTTCGTACGCGAGCGGATCGTCGAGCACTCAAACGAACTGTTCAGGCCGATCATCCAACATTGGGTACGCGATGACGTGGTTGGTCCAGACGCTTTCAAACTCAGTACAGCCGACAAGAACGACGCGAACAGGCTCTCAGTGTCACGCGGAGAGGTTGTGACCGCTGAGCAGGCGTATAACGCCCGCGCCGAGTCGATCAAGCAACGGTGCGACGACAACGGGAAGCCGTTCATCGCACCGGTGGGTGTCTTGAGCGTCACTGTCGGAGAAGTCGAATCGGTAGAAGTCAAGTCGGCAGGCGGTGCGACCGCTCGCAACCCTTTGACAGTCTGGGACGACTCGATGAACGACTCCCGCGCGAATGACCACGGCCACATCGACTACAACGATCTACCTCCCTCCGACAAAGGTGCACACGAACTCGCCGCCAAAGCGCTTCTCGCCAAAGCCAAACAGAACGGATGGAAGTACAGGCCGTAGAAGCTCGACTGCCGACTGCGGCGCGCAATAGCGTTGCGACGGTTGTGGAATGATCGACGCATGGACGACCGCACGGCGAGCAGCCACTACGATATCGAGACAGCGCCGATCGGTACGCTCGCGCTGGAATTGATACGTGAGTTCACTCGGGCCCAAGACGCCATCGACTGGGCGGTCAAGAGCTATTTCGAGACGAAGACACCCGATGTGATGTTTTGGTTGCAGCAGCGGGGCGTGACCAACAGAATCACGGACGCCGCTAGACCCCCATTGATTGCTGCGGTCGCCGCGGCTTGGGGAGTCGACGCCCAGCTGTCTAACTACGCTTCGACATTCGCCAAGTGCAAGGACATGCGTGACCGCTTAGCGCACGCGGCAAGCATTGATCCGGTCGATGACGACCGCCTGTCCGTCAACCGCCGAACGCACATTTCAGAATCACAGCCTGCGACCGAGCCAAAAATCGTAAGTCGGACTGGGTTGAAGAAGAGAATTCACGAGTGCAGATGGTTGGCCGCTCACGCCCATTACATCCAGGCTTCCCGCGCGCAAAGAACCGTCTTGGGAACGGTGCCAATCGAATGGATTCGGCCCACAGATACCGCCGAAAAGTGGGACGGTGTTGAGTTCCGCCAGACATGATGCCGGGCAGATTGCGGCCTGAGCATCCGATGAAGCCGTTTCGCCGACGTAGATTCGAACTGAGCACCGAGCGACCGAAGCTCGAACAGCACGCGCAACGCCTGCGGCGTCGGCGATGGCTGCCGAACGTCCTCGGTGCGGAGTTCAGCCTGAGTGAAGAAATCTCGGCAATCGTTGCGCCGCTGACAGCTCGGATCGCACACGACCCGGTTCCGAGGGCGTACGCCAAGATGGTCGACGAACTGGCCGATGCGGTGCTTGGATGCGTTCGCGAACTGGACCATCTGACCGGTAACGGCGACGACCAGCGCCGCACCGCGCACCTCAGCGAGCAAGACCGACGCCGAGCGTTGGATCTGCTGCGCAGCCACCGAGCCGGACAGCGGCCCGAGATCACCGAGGCAGACCTGGCGTCTGGTGCCTGGGCCGAGGCACTCGTCGAGCTGGCAGCGCCCGTATCTGGGCCGCTGTCCGAACTGCTGGGCCGCGCGTTGCCACCCGAGAAAGTGGACGTGTCGGTGTCCGAGTCGGTCGAGGCCGCGCTCCGAGAAGTCGACCGCCGCGCTCTGAGCCTCGAACGCCGACTAGACCGCCGATCTGGCGACCGCGAGCTGTTCCACTCCACCCGGCCTGTCCCGGCCCCCTCTGTCGAGGACCAACTGGCAGAACTTGGAGTCACGTCGTGAAAAACGCATCCGGCAGCCTCGGAACCTACGACCGTGCTCGGCAGAGCCCGACGCAGCTCGGTCTCGATCCGACGCCAGCTCCGACGACCAAACTCGGTGCGGATTAGTCCGAGCGGCGCAAAGTGGACGAATGAGCTGGTCCCCGAACCTGATCGAGGCCGAGGGCGCGTGATGGCTGCCGACTGCACGAGCTGCGGTGCCGCCACCTCGAATCCTGACGCCGTTCCGGGTCAGTGGCGCTGCGCCGGGTGCCGTGTTGAGGTCGCGTGCACCTGCTGCACGGCAACGACCAGCGACCCGAACGTCGTGCACCCATGGCGCTGCCCGTCCTGTCAGCACTACTCGGGAAAGACGGCGAAGCATCGACGCGCTTCGATGCGTAAGAAGCGCCGAAAGCTTGACTGCGAGAGCAGCGGAACGCCGGGTCTCGCTGCTCGCTGAGGATGTCCGGCTCGGTGCTGGCTGTGGGCCGACCGAGCCGGACACCCTCGTTCACCCCAACTCTCCAGAACGGACAGCACACGTGAAGCTCAGTGATCTATCGCCCGCCGAACACCGCCGAATCGAGGTCTCGATACACGAAGCCGGACACGCGGTGCAGGCGGTGCTCGCTGGAGGTCGGATCGTCGAAGTCAAGATCAACGACGGCGACCTCGACACGCCAGGCCATTGCCTGCACGTCGATGTACCCGGCGCCCGACTCCGTGAGGTGAGCTACGCCGGACCATGGGCCGAGTCGCGGTGGCGACACGGGGAAAGACCACGGCTACAGCACGTTCTGGCGCTGCTCGCATCGAACGCCTCGGACTGCGACGACGTAGTTTGGAGTGATTGAGGATTGCCGCGTGAGATCGAGCATGAACTCGAAACCTACTGGTCCTCGGTGACCTCGGTTGCAAAACAGTTGTTCGTGGACGGCAGGGTGGGCCACGACGCCGTGCTTGACTAGCTCGGCATGGACGGCGACGTACGCCATGATCGGATGGTCCGCGACGCGATTCGATGCGGTGATGCACCGGGATCGATCGCCGTGCACCTGCCCTACAACTGATCCCCTAAGGCCTGCCCCAACTTTCCAAATCTGCTCGGTAGTCAAATGACAGACCCAATTGGCTCCACCAATCGTCCGCGAGAGCGACGGCAGTGTTGCACGCCCACGATGCGCAACCAGCGCCAAGACACTTGTTGGGGAACCACGGGTCACCCGGTAGCTGGCAGTCCGCAAACCTGCCCTTCAGATGCTTCTCAAACTTGTGCTCGTTCGCGTGATCGTGCCACTCAGGTTTGAAATGCACCAGTTTGTTGCGCAGCTTGATCAGCAGATCACCGCTCTGAAACGGGTCCCGACCAGAGGAGAATCTCGGCTTTCCGGTGCACGTCAGAGCAAGCTGGTACTTGTCGAGGACGGATAGCTTTTCGTCTAGCTTCGCCTCTGTCCATAGAACTCGCATGGTGTCCCGCGCGGCCTCGGAAATGCCGTCGATACGAGAGTTCGGAGTGTCTGGGGCAGTGTCTGCCACGTCCTGGAAAACCTGATTCACTAGGCATTCAAGGAACGCCACAGACGACAACACGGCTGTCAGCGCATGTGCTCGGTGCTCTGCTGGATAACCACTTTCCGAGTCCAGGAACGACAACTCGACCTCACCGCACAGTCGTGCGGCATGCTGCGCGGTCCACAGATGCTGAGTCGCGAGATAGTGGCGCGATGCCACGCCTGCTGTGAAGCCCATCTTTGGCATACCAACTCCCCAGTTCGAGGGCGTACCTTGCACTTCAACTGGACGCTACGCCACACACGGTCGGCGAGGTGTCTCCTCGCGTATCAGCATGTTTCGAGCTGCGGCTCGATATGACGCTCTCAGCGAACGGTCTCGTTCGCCGTGCACCTGCCCTACATCTGACCAGTCGGCGTGCTTGACTCGTCTGATGAGTGCCCCCGACAACGGTGACAGTGACGAGCGCCTGCTGAAGACTGCTGACGAGGTGAGGCGGACGATCGAAGCCAACCAACGAGCAGAGCAACTACTTTTCGTCCCGTCACCCGTGTTCGAAAGACTGCTCTGGCAGGTTTCGGGCGCGTGGGAGACGGCCATTGAAGAGATCCGATTCCTGCGGTACGCGACTGCCGAGACACCGCCGACGACCGCACCGTTCGTACACCCGGATGGTGAAAATGTTGCACGAGATATGCGCCGGATGGCAAAGAATCTCAACCTGGTCTTACCCAACGACACGATGTGGACCGACGAGGTCAAGCGCGCGAAGGCCATGCGAGACGATCTCGGACATATGCTCCATTTCAAGTCGATGGAGGGCGTAACTCCCAACCAGACAGCGACGATCCTGCGAGTGGCCTACAAAGAACCCGACGAGATGTCAACAGACGGTGGGTGGGCGAGACACGAACGACGAACCGTCACCATTACCGAGCAAGACGCACGAGCGGTGCTGGCCGGTCTGCAGTACGTGAATCGTGGTCTGTTCGCGCTGCGTAAGTTCGGCGTCGAGTTTTCGACGTGGCCGGACGATCGTTCAGTCAAGGACGTCCTCGCCATCCTGCCGTGGTGGGTCGATGCGTGGGGTTCACAACTGCGCGACGAGGGATGGACTGCACCCGCTATGCGGCAGTTGCGTATTCGCCCGAAAGCTGAGTTCGACGCGTCGCTTCCACCCGAGATGCGACCCGAGTTCTGATGCACCAGAACGACCGTTCGATTCACCCCTCGGTGACCACATTCTGACCACATCGTGAAGTAATTAGTGCTCACACCGACTCACTCGGGGTTGCCTCGAAAGTGCACGTCAGCACGTGTGTTGTCGACTAAGGCCAATGTCAGCGAAACGCCGGATTAGAGTTCGAGTCTCACCGAGGGCACAACAGCAATGCGCGCGAGTCGCGATGTCGGTAAAGGTCACCCATGATCGCGCCTACAGTGGAGTGATGTACATACCCAGCAGTCTTCGTTGCCATGACACAAGCGCGGGCAAATTGTGCGCGCAGAAGGTCGACCACCGTTTCGGAGATTCCGCGGACCAATCCGCTCAGTGGGTCTACTACACCTGCAGCGCGGACTCCGCTCACGAGACCGGTTACGTCGACCGCCTGGTCACCGCCTGAATCATGTTCGTAGAACGCGCCTTTGTCCACGCCGACGATGCGGGATCGGAGTGGCCCTTCACCGTTCCCGCAGTTGCCGACCTCGCGCGTGAGGGTCTCGAATTCCTCGCGCCGGTCACAATTCTGGTGGGCGACAACGGGTCCGGTAAGTCGACTCTCGTCGAGGCGATCGCAGAGCGATTCGGCATCGACGCCCGCGGGGGTCGGGCAGCGCAGAAGTCTCGTCGAGTCGACGAGGTGACGAGCGTCCTCGGCGAGATTCTCGAGCTCGAGACCACACCACGAGGTGCGCGCATGCTGCGGGGTCCGCGGGAGCAGAAGCGGGGATTCTTCCTGCGCGCCGAGACTGCATTCGAGATGGCCGAGAACCTCGGCGGCATGCCGGGCTTCTGGGACGAGAACACCGCCGAAATGAGCCACGGTGAGGGCTTTCTCACCATGTTCGGTGCGATGTTGGCCGAACCGGGCTTCTATGTGCTGGACGAACCGGAGTCGGCCCTGTCGTTCACCGCGTGCCTGAACCTGGTCGCGCTGATGTCCCACTTGGGCGAGGAGGGGGCGCAGCTCGTCTGTGCCACGCATTCACCGATCCTGGCTTCGACACCCGGTGCGGACATCGTCGAAGTGGGTGAACACGGTCTGCGCCGAAGCACCTGGGACGAACTCGAATTGGTCCAGCACTGGCGGCGATATCTCGACGATCCGAACGTGTATCTCCGTCATCTACTCGACTGAACCGGCACCAACGCCACGTCCCGACGACGACGCACACTCCCCGGAGAGACTCCCATCGCCCGTTTGAACGCTTTGCCGAATGCTGCCTCCGACAAATAGCCACTGCGCCTGGCCAATTCGGCCAGCACCACGTCCTCGGACCGCAATGTGTCGTACGCGACCTGCATCCGCCACGTCGCCAGGTAACTCATCACCGAATCGCCGACCAATGCGGTGAATCGAGCCGAGAACGCCGAACGTGACATGTGTGCACTCGACGCCAGTGCCGCAACGGTCCACCGCTCGTCGGGATTTCGATGAATGCGAGCCAGCGCGCCTCCGATCCGCTCGTCCTGCAACGCTCCCAGCCAACCGGACTGCGCGCTCGGAGTGTCCACAATCCATGACCGCAACGCCTGAATCACCAGAACGTCGGAAAGCCTGGTGATCACTGCCTCTCCCCCGGGCTCGAGCGATCGTGCCTCGTCGGCCACCATGGCGAGGATGTTCTGCATACGTGCGCGCCGTGGTTCGCTGTCTGCGTCGATCACGATCACCGCCGGTAGCAGCCGAAGAAGCTGCTGCGCCGCAGGATGATCCATCCGGACGGCCCCGCAGACCAACACGGTGTCGGGTCCGCTCGCATCGCACTGGTCGATCACCGCGTACCGGTCGCTGACGTAATCGTGTGGCACCTCGTACACGCTGGTCGCGTCGCCGACAGACTCGATGTCGGCCGCCAATACGTGCCCACGCCCGTGGGGAACCAACGCGAAGTCGCCGGGAACGAGCTCACGCGTCGACTCCCCGGGGACCGACAGCACACACGACCCGTCGACCACGGTGTGGAACCACACAGCGTCGTCCATCGCGGGCAGGGCCAGCCCCCACGAGCCACTCATCTCGGAACGCACGTAGAAGGACCCGGTCATTCGGAGGAAATGCAAAGCCTCACCGAGCGGATCGGGTGACTTCCAGGGGTCGGCTCCACGCACCGGACAATTGTCCCCCACGGCCGGGACGATCGGACATGAATTCGAGCCCTGCGCGCATTGTCCATCCACCCGTGACGCGGAAAGGTCGGAAGCGCACGACGAATCCCCGGGAAGGAAAACCGATGATCGACAAGATCTCCTCGATCGCCACCCTGGTCGCAGCAGTCGGATGCGGCCTCGTCGCGGGCGTCATGCTCGCGTTCTCGGTCAGTGTTCTTCCTGGCCTGGCGTCGTTACCGGTGCCCGACGCGATCGCCGCGATGCAGAGATCGAACGCCGCGATCCTCAACCCACTGTTTCTGACGCTGTTCGTCGGTACGGCGTTGACCTGTTCTCTCGCAACCGTTCTCGCGATCACCACGGAGGGTGGGCGATCGACCTGGGTCGGCGCGGGAGCAGGGCTCTACGTGGTGGGCTGCTTCGTGGTCACGGTGGCGTTCAACGTCCCACTCAACGATGCATTGGCAGCGGTGGATCCGGCGAGTCCGTCGGGAGCCGACATGTGGCAGTCGTTCACGTCGAACTGGACACGGTGGAACACCGTCCGGATCATCTCGTCGACGGCGGCGTGCGCCGTGCTGATCCTCGGTCAGGGCAGATCCGCGCTGGGCTGATCGGACTCACCGTCCTGGTGACGCCTGCGAATCTCGTCCTCGAAGCGGGCGATGAGATGATCGGTATCGGCAGTGGACACATCTCGCGCGCCTTCGTCCATCGCGGCGTCGCGTCCTCTGCGCAAGGCGGCGAGTTCGGCTTCGAGTTCGTTGTTGTCGAGTACGCGTGGATCCAACATCTCTCCATTGTGGTCCCACCCGAGTACCTGCGCGCGCTGTTTGCTGTAATCGCGACATGAACGTCGTGCACAGCTTCGAACCGATAGTCGACGAGCACGCTCACACGCTGATACTCGGTTCGATGCCCGGTGTCGCATCGCTTGCTGCTCAGCAGTATTACGCTCATCCCCGAAATGCGTTCTGGCCGATCATGGGCGCGCTGTTCGGTGCCGGTCCCGAACTTCCGTACGAGGCGCGAACAGAGCGACTGGCGCGCAGCGGGATTGCTGTGTGGGACGTACTGAAGCTGTGTACCAGGACCGGAAGCCTGGACTCGGCCATAGTCGAATCATCCATCGTGGCAAACGATGTCGCGAACCTCATCGCAGGTCACCCCGGCATCGACACCGTGCTGTTCAACGGAGCAAAAGCTGCCGACAGCTATCGCAGATACGTCGCGAACGCGGTGCAGCAGGACGTCGAGTGCATCCGTCTGCCGTCCACCAGTCCAGCGCACGCCTCACTCACCCTCGAAGCCAAGACTCGACTGTGGTCGGCAGCACTCAGGCGCGAACGCGTTTCGGGAAGTGGCGAATGAGGCCCTCCTGCACGACGGTTGCGAGCAACTGACCGTCCATCGAGAAGAATCGGCCGGTGGCGAGTCCCCGCGATCCGGCCGCGACCGGCGATTCGGTCGCATACAGAGCCCACTCGTCGAATCGGAACGGTCGGTGAAACCAGATGGAGTGGTTGACCGTCGCCGCCACGATGCGGTCGAGTCCCCAGGACAGTCCATGGGTGGTGATGATCGAATCGAGCACCGTGGTGTCCGACGCGTAGCCCATGGTCGCGGCGTGAAAAATCGACTCGTCCGGCAGATCGCCGTCCGCTTTCATCCACACTCGATTGTGGTTGAGCTTCTCACCGGTGCCGTGCATGATCCACGCCGGATCGTTCGCGTACCGCATGTCGATCGGTTTGAGTGCATCGACGAACATCTGCAGTCGGTCCTCGAACCCCACGAAGTGGTCGCCGAGAGGCGGCAGAGCATCGGGATACGGAACCTCGGGCACCTCGACGCTGTGCTCGAGGCCCTTACCGAAATCCTGGAAAGCAGCGAGCATGACGAACAGCTCGTTACCGTCCTGCAGCGCAGTGACCTGCCGGTTGGCGAACGCCCGGCCGTCGCGCTGACGACTCACCCGGTACTCGATGGGCTTCTTGACGTCACCACCGCGGATGAAGTGCGCATTGATCGCATGAACGTCCCGGGACGTTCCGGATACGGTCCGGCCGGCGGCGATGAGCGCCTGAGCGACGAGCTGCCCACCGAACGTCCGGCTCCCCACCTGCTCCGGATGCTGTCCGATGAACACATCCTCCTCGGTCTCCTCGAGGGCGAGGAGACCGAGAAGGGTTTCGAGATCGGTTCCGCGTACTGCTGTACTGCTCGGCGCGCTCTCGCTGACGCCGGTTCCCCCCGCTTCGACCACTTACCGGTCCTCTTCTCCGATTCGGTGCACATGGATCAAGTTGGTCGAGCCTACTGTGCCGGGAGGGGCACCGGCGACGATCACGACCTGATCGCCTCGGTTGTAACGACCGAGTTCGAGCAACGCCTTGTCGACCTCTTTGACCATCGCGTCCGTCGAGCCCACGTCGGGAACCAGGAACGTCTCGGTGCCCCAGCTCAGGGACAGCTGACTGCGGACCTCGGAGATCGAGGTGAATGCGAGCAACGGCAGTTTGGTGTGGAGGCGAGCCAACCGTCGCACGGTGTCGCCCGACTGGGTGAAGGCCACGAGGGCCTTCGCGTCCAGACGCTCGCCGATATCGCGGGCGGCGTAGGAAATGACACCGCGCTTGGTGCGAGGAACGTGAGTCAGAGGAGGAACGCTGTCGCCTTCGGTTTCCACGGTCTCGACGATCCGAGCCATCGTCCGCACCGTCTCCATGACGTACTTGCCGACCGAGGTCTCGCCGGACAGCATGACCGCGTCGGTACCGTCGAGCACTGCGTTGGCGACGTCGGACGCCTCGGCGCGGGTGGGACGGGAGTTCTCGATCATCGATTCGAGCATCTGGGTCGCAACGATGACGGGCTTGGCGTTGGCGCGGGCGATCTGGATGGCGCGCTTCTGCACCAGGGGCACCTGCTCGAGTGGCAACTCTACGCCGAGGTCACCGCGGGCGACCATGATCGCATCGAACGCGAGCACGATGGCTTCGAGGTTGTCGACGGCCTCGGGCTTCTCGAGCTTGGCAATGACCGGAACTCGGCGGCCGACGCGGTCCATGACTGCGTGGACGAGTTCGACATCGGCGGGAGAGCGCACGAACGAGAGCGCGATGAAATCGCATCCGAGCGCGAGGGCGAACTTGAGGTCCGCAATGTCCTTCTCGCTCATGGCAGGAACGGAGACGTCCATGCCCGGGAGGGAGACGCCCTTGTTGTTACTGACCGGACCACCCTCGGTGACCCGACACAGCACGTCGTTGCCTTCGACGCCGGTGACGACGAGGCCGACCTTGCCGTCGTCGACGAGCAGGCGGTCGCCTTCCTTGGCGTCCTGAGCCAGCTCCTTGTACGTGGTCGACACACGATCGTGGGTGCCCTCGCACTCCTCGACGGTGATGCGGATGAGTTCACCGGCGGCCCAGGTGGTGGAGCCCTCGGCGAATCGGCCGAGTCGGATCTTCGGTCCCTGCAGGTCGGCCAGGATGCCCACGGCTTTGCCGGTGGCGTCCGATGCGGCGCGAACTCTCTCGTAGTTGGCCTGGTGATCGGGGTGATCGCCATGGCTGAAGTTCAGTCGTGCGACATCCATTCCACTCTCGACGAGTTCGCGGATGCGCTCTGTGGTTGCGGTTGCGGGTCCAAGGGTGCAGACAATCTTCGTACGTCGGCTCACGGTTGCGAGCGTAGCCGCTGGACGCCTTGTTCTCTATCGCAGAGGAACCCGGCCGAATACTACCGACGGGTAGCCTCGCCGGGCCGCTGCTGAAAGCACCTGTACCGGTACAGAGACGAGTGTCACACCACCGCCAGAGGCAGCGCCGTGGGGTGTACCGGGGACGGCAATTCCGAGTGTCCGGTGAGGTAAGCGTCGACCCCGTTGGCAGCCGAACGCCCCTCGGCGATCGCCCACACGACCAACGACGCACCGCGGTGGGCATCCCCACAGACGAACACACCCGGGGCCGTCGTCTGCCAATCGGGACCACACGACAACGCGCCGCGCTTCGTCAGCGCCAGGCCGTAGTCGTCGAGCAGCGGTCCATGCTCGACACCCTCGAATCCGATGGCGAACAATGCCAGATCACAGGGCAATTCGACCTCCTCACCGATGGGCGTCACGATGCGTCGCCCGTCCGCGTCGCGCTGCAC
This sequence comes from Rhodococcoides fascians NBRC 12155 = LMG 3623, assembly GCF_001894785.1. Classification (GTDB taxonomy): domain Bacteria; phylum Actinomycetota; class Actinomycetes; order Mycobacteriales; family Mycobacteriaceae; genus Rhodococcoides; species Rhodococcoides fascians. The sequence goes on along the minus strand of NZ_BCWW01000008.1, from coordinate 262,145 downwards.
CTCGACCTCGGCGAGCACCATGGCGCGCACATGTCCGCGCTCGTCGCCGAGGAATCGCTGCACCGCGACCTGATGACGCACGACGCCACCCTCCGCATGAGCGGGCGACGTCCGGAGCACCAACGGCCACGACGGCCATGGCGAAAGACTGTCGTCACGGGCACCGGGAAGAGCAGGGTTGTAGTCGAGCTGAGTGACCGACGCGGCACCCTGACGGTGAGCCGTGCCCAGACAATCGGCCCCGGTGTCTCCGCCGCCGATGATCACCACATGCTTGCCCGCAGCGGATATCGACGTCGGCCCGTCGCCCTCGCATTCCTTGTTCGACGGCACCAGATGCTCCATCGCCAGGTGGATGCCGTCGAGTTCGCGGCCGATCACCTCGGTGTTGTCGCGAGCCCGCAGAGCGCCGACGGCGAGCACGACCGCATCGAAGCTCGCGCGCAGTTGCTCGACGGTGAAGTCGATGCCGACCTCGCACTCGGTGACGAAATGCGTGCCCTCGGCCCGCATCTGCATCAGCCGCTGATCGAGCACCGACTTCTCCAACTTGAATTCGGGGATTCCGTATCGAAGCAATCCACCGAGCCGATCGTCGCGCTCGTACACGGTGACATCGTGCCCGGCCCTGGTGAGCTGTTGCGCCGCAGCCAGCCCCGCCGGACCCGAACCCACGACGGCCACTCGCTTACCGGTGGTGATCGTCGGAGGCTGGGGAACGACGCTGCCCTGTTCCCAGGCCAGGTCTGCGATGGTCTGCTCGACCCGCTTGATCGTCACACTTCCGCCGGTGGCGGCCTCGGAAATGGACAGGACACAGGCAGATTCACACGGAGCCGGACACACTCGTCCGGTGAACTCCGGAAAGTTGTTGGTGGCGTGCAACCGATCACTGGCCGCGTCCCACCGATCGCGGCGCACGAGATCGTTCCATTCCGGAATCAGGTTGCCCAGCGGGCATCCGGCAGTTCCGGAGTGGCAGAACGGAATTCCGCAATCCATGCAGCGGCGCGCTTGTTCCGAGACCTCGGCTGCGCGTTCGCTGCTGGGCTGATCCGAGTACACCTCGTTCCAGTCCCTGACCCGTTCGTCGATAGGACGCTTGGCGGCCTCACGCTTGACGACCTTCAGAAATCCCTGTGGATCAGCCACGTGCAGCCTCCATGATCGCAGCGTCGACGTCGCGCCCCTCGGCGCGCGCCATTCGTGTCGCCTCCAGCACTCGCTGATAGTCGACGGGCATGACTTTGGTGAACAGAGCGGATCGGCGGGGCCAGTCGGCGAGCAGCGATGCCGCGACGGTGGAGCCGGTCCAGCGCTCGTGGTTCTCGACCGTCTCGCGCAGCCACACCAGATCGTCCGGATCGGGAACCTGCAACTCGACCATTGCCGTGTTCACGTCCGCGGGGTCGAGACCCAGAACGAAGGCGATACCGCCCGACATGCCGGCCGCCATGTTGCGTCCGGTCGGCCCGAGCACGACAACCCGTCCGCCCGTCATGTACTCGAAGGCGTGATCTCCCACGCCCTCGTTGACCGCAACGGCTCCGGAGTTGCGCACGGCGAACCGCTCCCCCGCCTTACCACGCAGGTACACCTCCCCCGACGTGGCTCCGTAGAGAATCGTGTTTCCGGCAATGACGTTGTCCTCGGCAACGAAGGGTGCGTCCTCGGCCGGTCGGACGACGATGCGTCCTCCCGACAGGCCCTTGCCCACATAGTCGTTCGCGTCGCCGACGAGATCGATCGTAATTCCGGGCGGCAGGAATGCACCGAGCGATTGCCCGGCAGAGCCGGTGAACGACACGCGAATCGTGTCGTCGGGTAGCCCGGCCGCGCCGTAGCGTCGCGTGACCTCGGACCCCAGAAGTGTTCCGACCGTGCGGTTGACGTTGCGCACGGGCAGCTCCAGCGTGACCGGATGTGCGTCCTCCAATGCCCCCTCGGCCAGCTGGATCAGCGTGCGATCCAGCGCGAAATCGAGGCCGTGGTCCTGATCGCGTAGGCGTCGACGCTGTGTCATGGGCGCGCCGTGTCGATCCACCGGCATCGCGAAGATGGGTGCGAGGTCGAGTCCCTTGCTCTTCCAATGTGCGACGCCGGCAGCGGTCTCGAGCACGTCGGCATGGCCGACGGCCTCGTCGATGCTGCGGAACCCGAGCTGCGCGAGGTACTTTCGCACATCCTCGGCGACGAACCTGAAGAAGTCCTCGAGGAACTCGGGCTTGCCGGTGAATCGCTTGCGCAGTTCGGGGTTCTGAGTCGCGACACCCACTGGGCAGGTGTCGAGATGGCAGACCCGCATCATGATGCATCCCGCGACGATCAGAGGTGCCGTCGAGAACCCGAATTCCTCGGCACCGAGCAGCGCCGCGATGATCACATCACGGCCGGTGCGCATTCCGCCGTCGCACTGGACGGTGATGCGATCGCGAAGTCCGTTGAGCACCAACGTCTGTTGGGCGTCGGCCAGCCCGATTTCCCAGGGCGCACCGGCATGCTTGAGAGACGTCAACGGAGCCGCGCCCGTGCCACCGTCGTATCCCGAGATCAGTACGACGTCGGCGTGCGCCTTGCTCACTCCCGTCGCCACCGTGCCCACTCCTACCGAGCTGACGAGTTTGACGTGGACGCGCGCGTTCTCGTTGGCGTTCTTGAGATCGTGGATCAACTGCGCGAGATCCTCGATGGAATAGATGTCGTGGTGCGGAGGCGGGGAGATCAGGCCGACCCCGGGCGTCGAGTGCCGAGTCTTGGCCACCCACGGGTACACCTTGTAACCGGGCAGCTGCCCGCCCTCACCGGGTTTGGCACCCTGCGCCATCTTGATCTGAATGTCGGTGGCGTTGACCAGATAATCGCTGGTCACCCCGAACCGTCCACTCGCGACCTGCTTGACCGCACTGCGCCGGCTCGGATCGTAGAGGCGGTCGACGTCCTCTCCGCCCTCACCGGAGTTGGAGCGCCCACCCAGATTGTTCATCGCAACGGCCATGGTCTCGTGCGCCTCGGCAGAGATGGATCCGTAGCTCATCGCGCCGGTGTTGAACCGAGTGACGATGGACTCGACCGGCTCCACCTCGTCGAGCGGAACAGGCGTCCGCACATGGTCTTTGAACTCGAACAGGCCCCGGAGTGCACCCCCTTCGCGGGCGAGCCGGTTCACTTCGTCGCTGTATTTCTGGAACACGTCGTAGCGACCGGTGCGTGTTGCGTGCTGCAACAGGAACACCGTCTCGGGAGTGAACAGGTGAAGTTCGCCCTCACGCCGGAACTGGTACTCGCCGCCGATCTCGAGGCGGCGGTGAACACGGTCGGTGGGATTCTCCGGGTATGCCTTCCGGTGACGGAGTTTGACCTCTTCGGCGAGGACGTCGAGACCGACTCCGCCGAGCTTGCTGACGGTGCCCTTGAAGTACTCGCGCACGACCTCGCGATCGAGACCGACCGCCTCGAAAACCTGTGCGCCGGTGTAGGACCCGACGGTCGAGATGCCCATCTTGGACATGACCTTGAGCACGCCCTTGCCGAGCCCGTACAGGTAGTTGCGCACCGCGACAGTGGGCTCGACCCCGGTGAGCTCGCCTTCGCCGACCAGGTCCTCGATCGACTCCATGGCCAGGTACGGGTTGACCGCCGCCGCGCCGAATCCGATCAGCAGGGCCAGGTGGTGCACTTCTCGTGCATCGCCGGACTCGACGACGAGGGCGACCTTGGTGCGTTCCTTGGTGCGCACCAAATGGTGATGCACAGCAGAGGTGGCCAGCAGGGACGGAATCGGTGCCCGAGTGTGGTCCGAATCACGATCGGAGATGATCAGCGTGCGGTAGCCGGCAGCGATGGCTTCCGATGCCCGCGAGCGCAGCTCCTCGATGGCCTCGGCCAGACCTTCCCCACCACGCTCGACCTCGTACAGTGCGCGGAGCACGATGGCCGACAGACCGGGATGATCACCGTCGTCGTCGATGTGAATGATCTTGTTGAGTTCGTCGTTGTCCAGCACCGGCCACGGCAACACGATCTGTCTGCACGACGCGGCAGTGGGCTCGAGCAGATTCTGCTCCGGTCCCATCACGCGCGACAACGAGGTCACTATCTCTTCTCGGATGGAGTCGAGTGGCGGGTTCGTGACCTGCGCGAACAGCTCGATGAAGTAGTCGTACAGCTGACGAGATCGCTGGGACATCACCGCGGACGGGGTATCGGTCCCCATCGATCCCAGTGGCTCGCCCCCGGAGGCGGCCATCGGGGTGAGCACGACGCGGAGATCTTCCTCGGTGTAGCCGAAGGCGATCTGTCTGCGGATCACGGACTCGTGGTTGTACTGAATGTGGGCGCGCTCGGGCAGGCTCTTGATTTCCAGCAAGCCGGCGTGCAGCCATTCCTGGTACGGATGTTCCTGCGCCAGTTGCAGTTTGATCTCCTCGTCGGGAACGAGACGCCCGGCGACGGTGTCGACCAGAAACATCTTGCCCGGTTCGAGGCGACCCTTGGCGACGACCTGAGATTGCGGCACGTCCAGGACACCTGCCTCGCTGGCGAGGATCACCCGACCGTCGGCCGTCTGCCACCACCGACCGGGTCGCAGACCGTTGCGATCGAGGACGGCTCCGACGTAGCTACCGTCGGTGAACGTGACGCAGGCGGGACCGTCCCACGCTTCCATCATCGACGAGTGGAACTGATAGAACGCCCGTACCCGCGGATCCATCGTGCGATGGTTCTCCCACGGCTCCGGCACCATCATCATCACGACGTGGGGAACGCTCCGGCCGCCCAGATGCAGCAGTTCGAGCACCTCGTCGAGCGACACCGAATCGGATGCATCGGGATTGCAGATGGGGAAGAGCCGCTCCAGATCGCCGGGGATGAGATCGCTGGACAGCATCGCTTCCCGAGCTCGCATCCGGTTCCTGTTGCCTTTGACCGTGTTGATCTCTCCGTTGTGCGCGACGTAGCGGTGCGGGTGCGCCAACGGCCACGAGGGGAAGGTATTGGTGGAGAAGCGACTGTGCACGATGGCAATTGCACTCGTACACAACGGGTTACGCAGCTCCGGGAAGAACAGGGGCAGCTGCATGGTGGTGAGCATGCCCTTGTAGACGATGGTGCGTGCGGACAGCGAAGGGAAGAACAGGCCCGAGCCTTCTGCCTCGATCTCCGGGGTGACGCGCTCCGACCGCTTACGCAGCCCGTACACCAATCGGTCGAGTTCGAGACCGGCCGGACGTGAACCGTCGACCTCGGGGGCCGCGACGAAGAGATAGCTCATGTACGGCATGCATCCGAGCGCGGTCAGTCCGACGTCGGCGCGATCGGGATCGACCTCGACCGGAACCCACCCCAGCACCTCGAGACCCTCTTCGGCTGCAATGGATTCGACACGCTGCACGGCCGACCCGCGCTCGCGGATGCCCTGCGGCAGAAAGCAGACACCCGCCGCGAAGGTGTTCTCGCCGTCGCCGTTGGCGGACGGTAACTCGAACGACGACAACGAATCGAGAAGTTCGACGGGCAGCTGGATCAGAATGCCCGCGCCGTCACCACTGTTGGGCTCGGCACCGGCAGCACCACGATGTTCCAGGTTCTCCAGTGCCAGTACACCGTCGGACACGATCGAGTGCGAACGTCGTCCGGCGATGTCGGCGATCATCGCGACGCCGCAGGAGTCCTTCTCCGCGCTCGGGTCGTACAGTCCTTGCTCGGCAGGCATCCGAGAAAACAACACCACGATCACCTCCACGTAGACCGGTGGGTGCTTCGGATGGCGCAGTGTCGACACGCTGCACTGTGAGCCTCGGCTACCCCGCCGGCTGGTCGTCCGAACCGACATAGAGTGCCGGATCGATCGAATTCGATGCCTATCGGGAATTCACCGGGACAGCTCTGGCCCGCGAAGAATCCGAGATCGCTCTCGGATGGCGAAATCGTATCAGTTGCCGATCGCAACGATGCAATCGCGAACGGCGCTGGGCTCAGTCGCGCAGGGGGCGCCCGTGTTCATCGCGCACGCTGCCCGTGAGCATCATGATCCCGTCGATCAGCGGCCAGATACCGCCGATGCCGCACGTGAGCCACGTGACCGCGATCTGCGCCACCGCGATTCCCGGCTGATTCAAATAGAAGCGTCCTGCGCCGAAAACTCCCAGCAGGATGTTCAGCAGCCCGGCAGTGAGCTTCTGCTTGTCCGAGAACGGTTCCCCGGTGACGGGATGCCGTCCGTAAGGAGCGCTCGGATCCACCCAACCAGGGGCACCGGCGTACTGGGGGCCTGGGTAGTGGGGTCCTCCGTACTGGGGACCGCCGTACTGGGGACCGCCGTATTGGGGACCGCCGTATTGGGGACCGCCGCCCGGGAACGGGGGCGGCGGGTAACCCGCACCGGGCGGTGGACCGTCCGGTGCACCGGAGCTACGGTCGTCACTTCCGGACGCGTCGTACGGATCACTGCCCCAATTCGGCGGACCGTAGCTGGGGTCGGGTGCGCCGTACACCGGACCCGGTGCCGCGTTCTTCTCGAACGAGATGGTGGGCTCCGACCCCGAGCCGTCTCCCGCCGATCCGCCCGGTGTCGATCCGTCCGATGACGATGTACCTGAATCACTCACAACGAACTCCCTCGACGACGCGCTACGGGTAGGCCGATCAGTCTCGCAGCTTGAGCCCGCGACTGTCGGGAACATTGCCGACGAGAATCAGCACGGCGTCCACGACATGCCACACGAACAGTCCGAACAACAGAATCAGGCCGAGGCCGAACACCACGGTCAGCAGCACGCCGAAGAAGAACAGCAGCAACTGCGCGACGCCGATTCCGGTGCTACCGATGTAGAAACGACCCACGCCGAGCCAGCCGAGGAACAGCTGAAGTAGTCCACCGACGATCTTCGATTTGTCCGACAACGGTTCACCGGTGACCGGATCCCGCCCGTACGGCGCGTCGGGTCCGACACCGAAACCGGGCCCGGCCGAAAAGCCCTGTGCTTGGCCATAGGCCTGCTGGCCATACCCCTGCTGGCCGTAACCCTGCTGGCCGTAACCCTGCTGGCCGTACCCTTGCTGGCCGTAGCCCGACTGCTGGCCGTAGCCCGAGTGCTGGCCGTACCCCTGCTGGCCATACCCCTGTTGGCCGTATCCCCCGGTCTGGCCGTACCCCTGTGGTGGACCGTAGGGCGACTGTTGGCCGTATCCCGGCTGACCGTATCCCTGGTACTCGGATCCCGGTGTCGGGTAACCGGCGGACGGCGGAAGGCCACCGATCGAATTGTCGATACTGCCGTCCGGGCTGGGGGCCGGATAGCTAGGAGTACTGGACCAGCCGGGCCCGTTGCCGATACCCGAATAGGTGTCCCAGCCCGGTCCGGTAGAACCGGCCGGACCGTGCGAGGGTGCAGACTCGGATGTCGCGGGCGGCTCGGATAGCGACGCCTCGGCCGTTGCGTCGTAGTCGAACGGTGTACCGAAAGAGCCGGCTGACTTGTCGGTGCCGCCGCCCGAATCAGCAGGGTCGGGGTGTGCCCTCTTCTCGAAATCAACCACGGGTACTGCCTTCTTCCTCGGCTTTCTTCTCGGACGATGTCTCGCCCGTGCCTTCCTGCGGATCGCCGTCGGCGGACTCGCCACCCGTCTTGTCTTCGCTGTCGCGACCGTCGTCGTCGTTCGACTTCAGTGCCGCCGGGTCTTCGCGACCCTTGGTGGCGAGAACGAAATAGGCGACCGCGAGCACGAAGATGATCGCCGAGGTGAACGAGTTCACGCGAATGCCGGCGATCTTCGTCGCGAAGTCGTCTCGCATGAGTTCCACCCAGAACCGACCGACGCAGTATCCGGCCACGTAGAGCGCGAACAGTCGACCGTGGCCGATCGTGTACTTCCGGTCGACGAGTACCAGGAGGACGACGATCAGGACGCTCCACAGCAGTTCGTAGAGAAACGTCGGATGGACGACCTTCTCGACCATTCCGGTGGACACGCCGTTCAGCGGATCGAGCCGGCCGTTCGCATCGAGTCGCTCGTAGATCTCGAGACCCCACGGTTGCGTGGTTTCGCGACCGTAGAGCTCCTGGTTGAAGTAGTTGCCGATGCGGCCGATTGCCTGGGCCAGCAGGATCGGCGGGCCTACCGCGTCACCGAATGCCGGGAGTGGGATGCCGCGTCGACGACACGCGATCCACGCGCCGACTCCGCCGAGGAACACCGCGCCCCAGATTCCGAGGCCGCCGTTCCACACGTAGAGCGCCTCGATCGGCCGACCGCCGGCACCGAAGTACGTCTTCCAGTCGGTGGCCACGTGATACAGCCGGCCACCGAGAAGCCCGAAAGGCACGGCCCACACAGCGACGTCGAGAACTGTGCCCTTGGTTCCGCCGCGAGCGACCCACCGGCGATCTCCCCACACAACGGCCACCACGATGCCGATGATGATGAACAGGGCGTAGGCACGGAGCGCGAGCGGTCCGACGTGCCACACCCCCTGCGCGGGACTGGGAATGTAGGCCAGGAACGCGGTCGAAGTCACGACGCTACGTTAGCGGAGCGGACACCCTCGGCGAGTTCGGTCGTCAGGTCACGAACCGCGTCGAGACCGTTGTCGACAGCGGTCACCAAAGCCGACCCGACGATGACCGCGTCGGCATACTTCGCGATCTCGGCAGCCTGTGCGCCCGACCGAACGCCGAGACCGACGCCGATCGGAATGTCGGAATGCTCGCGGATACGCGCCGCCAACGCCGGTGCCATCGAGGACACCGCGTCGCGGGCACCGGTCACGCCCATCGTCGAGGCGGCGTAGACGAAGCCGCTGCTGGCTTCGACGGTGCTGACGAGTCGCTCCTCCGTCGTCGACGGTGCGACGAGGAAGATTCGGTCGAGTCCGTACCGATCCGACACCTCGATCCATTCCTGAGCCTCATCGGGGATCAGGTCAGGAGTGATGATCCCGAGTCCACCCGCATCGGCGAGGCTCCGGGCGAAATTCTCGATGCCGTACTTGAGCACCAGGTTCCAGTAGGTCATGACGACCGCTTTGCCGCCAGCGGCGGCAACCTGCTCGGTGACGGCGAAGACGTCCTTGACCCGGGCACCGGCTCGCAGCGCGACGTCTGCAGCAGCTTGGATCGTGGGGCCGTCCATCACCGGATCGGAGTACGGGATGCCAACCTCGACGATGTCGCACCCGGCATCGACCATGGTCTTGAAGACCTCGATCGACCGGGGGACGGTCGGAAAGCCGGCGGGCAGGTATCCGACGAGTGCAGCGCGCCCTTCGGCACGGCACTGGGCGAACGTCCCGGAGAGGCGAGAGTCGTTGTTGCTCATGGCTTGATACCTGCTTCGTCGTCCACGTTCGCTTCGCCGTCTCCGTCGATCAGACCGAACCACTCGGCTGCGGTGTCGACGTCCTTGTCGCCGCGACCGGACAGGTTGACCAGGATGATGGCACCTTCACCCAGTTCCTTGCCGAGGGTGAGTGCGCCGGCGATGGCGTGCGACGATTCGATGGCCGGGATGATGCCCTCGGTGCGGCACAGCAGCTTGAAGGCGTTCATCGCCTCGGTGTCCGTCACGCCGCGGTACTCGGCGCGCCCGATGTCGTGCAGGTACGAATGCTCGGGTCCGACCCCGGGATAGTCCAATCCTGCTGAGATGGAATGGGATTCGACGGTCTGGCCGTCCTCGTTCTGCAGCAGGTACGAGTAGGCACCGTGCAGGGCTCCAGGCGTACCACCGCTGATGGTCGCCGCGTGACGACCGGTCTCGACTCCGTCGCCGGCAGCCTCGAACCCGACGAGACGGACATCGGCGTCGTCGATGAACGCGTGGAAGATTCCGATGGCGTTGGACCCGCCGCCGACGCAGGCCGCGATGGCATCGGGCAGGCGGCCGGTGGACGCGAGGACCTGCTGCCGCGCTTCGAGGCCGATGATGCGCTGGAAATCGCGGACCATCACCGGGAACGGATGCGGCCCCGCGACGGTTCCGAAGCAGTAATAAGTGTTGTCGGCGTGGGTGACCCAGTCTCGCAGTGCCTCGTTGATCGCATCCTTGAGAGTGCGCGAACCGGACTTCACTGCGACGACTTCCGACCCGAGCAAACGCATCCGGGCGACGTTGAGGGCCTGGCGCTCGGTGTCGACCTCACCCATGTAGACGACGCAGTCGAGACCCATCAGGGCACAGGCTGTGGCGGTCGCGACGCCGTGCTGACCGGCACCGGTCTCTGCGATGACACGAGTCTTGCCCATTCGCTTCGCGAGCAGAACTTGCCCGAGCACGTTGTTGATCTTGTGAGAACCGGTGTGATTCAGGTCTTCTCGCTTGAGCAGGATCCGAGCGCCACCGGCGTGCTCGGACAACCGGGTCGCCTCGAACACCGGAGATGGGCGACCGGTGTAATCGCGCTGCAGCCGATCCAGCTCACCGAGGAACTCGTTGTCGCTGCGCACTTTCTCGTACTCGGCGGTGACTTCCTCGATCACACCCATCAACGCCTCGGGCACGAACCTGCCCCCGTACACGCCGAAGTGACCGCCCACATCGGGCTCGTGCGCGCTGCGATCGGTGAGGCCGATGCTGCTCTGCGGCAGATCAGCGCCCTTGAAGCGGACTACCTGAGGGGCGTCCGCGGCGGAAGAAGTTTGGCTGGTGCTCACCGCTCCAGTGTGCCCCAACGGCGGACCGTCGCCGCGTTCGGGTGGGGTGCCGGTTCAGCGTGCGGGTTTCGGGCACGACGGGTGCGTGCCCGCCGTCACCAGGTCCGAGACCGCAGTGCGCGGATCGCCCGCGGTGACCAGACCTTCTCCGACCAACACTGCGTCGGCGCCGGCTCCGGCGTACGCGAGAAGGTCGGCGGTGCCCCGCACTCCCGACTCGGCAACGCGAATGATCTCACTGGGCAGACCGGGCGCGATACGGCCGAAACTGTCGCGATCGATCTCGAGGGTCTTGAGGTTGCGGGCGTTGATACCGATGACGCTGGCACCCGCCTCGAGTGCGCGATCGGCCTCGGCCTCGGTGTGGACCTCGACGAGTGCCGTCATGCCGAGTGACTCCGTGCGATCGAGAAGAGACGTGAGTGCGTCCTGCTCCAGGGCTGCGACGATCAGCAGGATGACGTCCGCGCCGTGGGCTCGGGCCTCGTGGATCTGGTACGGACCGACGATGAAATCCTTGCGCAGCACAGGAATCGAGACTGCGGCTCGCACCGCGTCGAGATCGGCGAGCGATCCCCGGAATCGACGCTCTTCGGTCAACACGCTGATGACGCGAGCGCCACCCTGCTCGTAGGCACGCGCGAGCACCGCAGGATCACCGATGTCGGCCAACGCGCCCTTGGACGGGCTCGCACGCTTGACCTCGGCAATGACGCCGATGCCGTCCTCGCGGAGGGCAGCCGCCGCGTCGAGAGGTGCCGGGGCCAGCTTCGCTGCTGCCTTCACCGCAGCGAAATCGATCACCGATTCGCGCGCGGCGACGTCGGCTCGTACACCGTCGAGAATCGAGTCGAGAACAGTCATGGTGCCCCAGTCCTTTCTGAGCGTCGACATTCGATGTGAGGAATCTCATCGAGGTCGGAACCTAGCGTAGAGGGCCGAATCAATCCGACGAACGCCGGGTACCGGACTCGTCGGTAGGGTCTTCACCGGCATCGAGCGCGTCCCACATCATGCGCTCGGTCAGGTCTTCACCCTCGTCCTGTGCACCCACGGCGGACGTGGTTCCAGCGGCCCGGCGAGCCACTTCGTCGCGCCGCACAGCCGGAGCTGCGTACTTGGACGAGAGTACCTGTGGGCCAAAAGATTTCCGAATCGACAGGGCAGCCGCCGCGAACGCACACAGGGCCCCTGCGAGCGTGATCAGCGCGGGTAGTGTCGATGCCGTCGTCATCGTCACCTCGGCACGAGCCGGGAGCTCGGCGAGCGCAGCCGCCTCCGAGTCCGAAGCCCCCGCGGCGAGTAGCCGAACGGCCGGAATCGCCGCAGCAATCGCAACCACCGCGATGAGCAACGCCAGAACCCGAGATGCCCACCCGCGCACCGCGAACGAGGCCGCCACAGCAGCGACAAGCACCAAGGCGAGAGGAGTCGTCGCGGCGGCCCAGGTACTGCCGACGAGATCGTCGGTCCGGCTCTCGCCGAGACCGTCGGAGGACGTCACGCTCACCCACGTCATTCTGGACGCACCCCACAGGCATGCGGCCGCAACCACGAGCAGCACGACAGGCAGAACGGCCGATCCGCGGCCGCCGGAGCGTTCGGTCATCGGCCACCGACCTCACGCAGCGTTTCGGCTGCTGCGACGGCACTCAGCACGGCCATGGCCTTGTTCCTCGCTTCGTCGTCCTCGTATTCCGCTACCGAGTCGGCCACGACTCCGGCACCGGCCTGCACGTACGCCGTGCCGTCCTTGATGAGCGCGGTGCGAATCGAGATTGCGGTATCGGCGTCCCCGGCGAAGTCGAGATAGCCGACGATGCCGCCGTAGATGCCACGCCGCGTCGGCTCGAGCTCGTCGATCAGTTCCATTGCCCGCACCTTGGGTGCACCCGACAGCGTGCCCGCGGGGAAGCACGCCTTGACTGCGTCCAGAGCCCGCTTTCCCTCGGCGAGCCGTCCCGTCACCGTCGACACCAGGTGCATGACGTGGCTGTAGCGCTCGATATGGCGGTAGTCGCCCACGCGCACCGTCCCGGGAGCACACACTCGGCCGAGATCGTTGCGACCGAGATCGACGAGCATCAGATGCTCCGCGTTCTCCTTCTCGTCGGCCAGCAGATCCTTCTCGAGCAGCACGTCGTCCTCCTCGGAGGCACCGCGCCAGCGCGTACCGGCGATCGGGTGCGTGGTCGCGAGACCGTCCTTCACCGTCACGAGAGCTTCGGGGCTGGATCCGACGATCGAGAACGCCGTCTCGTCGTTCTCCCCCGGCACGTGCATCAGATACATGTACGGGCTGGGATTCGAGGCCCGCAGCATGCGATAGACGTCGAGAGGAGACGCCTCGGTGTCCATCTCGAAGCGCTGCGAGAGCACCACCTGAAACGCTTCACCGGCCTCGATCTCCTCGACCAGCCGCTCGACATCGGCACCGAATCCCTCCGATGTCCGCTGCCTGCGGAAACGGGGCGCGGACTTGGAGAAGACCGACACCGTCGACGCAGCAGGCTCGGACAGATCCGCGCACATCCGGTCCAGGCGACTCACCGCGTCGTCGTAGGCCCGGTCGACGTGCTCGTCGGTGCCGTTCCAGTTGACCGCGTTCGCGATCAGGGTGATCGATCCTTCGTGATGGTCCACGGCCGCCAGATCGGTGGCCAGCAACATGACCATCTCGGGGATGCCGAGGTCGTCCTGCGCATGTTCGGGCAGCTTCTCGATGCGCCGCACCGAGTCGTATCCGAGATATCCGACCATTCCGCCGGTCAACGGCGGCAGGCCCGGCACGCGCTCGGAATGGAGTAGCTCCAAGGTTCGAGCCAACACGTCGAGGGGGTCACCGCCGCTCGGGACACCTGCGGGCACGTTGCCGCGCCACGCCGCCTCGCCGTCGACCACCGTCAGCGCCGCAGGCGCACCCGCACCGATGAACGACCATCTCGACCACGACCGTCCGTTCTCCGCGGATTCGAGCAAGAACGTTCCGGGTCGGTCGGCGGCAAGCTTGCGGTACGCCGACAACGGAGTTTCGGAGTCGGCGAGCACCTTTCGCGTCACCGGCACCACTCGATGCTCGGCGGCGAGCTGGCGGAACACCTCCCGGGACGTGGTCGAGTCCGCGGCATCGGTGGGTTGGGCGTCGATGGGTGCGGCGTCCATGGATGCGGTCTCGGTGGGGCTCGTGTGGGGAGTCGTCTCGCCGTGCATGACCCCATCCTCCCAGGTTCGGCGGCGACACCCTCGCGCGCGGTAACCTGCCGACCATGAAACCAGGCGAGCTCGTTCCCGATTTTTCCCTGCCGGACCAGACCGGAAAGCTGCGAACGCTGACCGAATTGCTTACCGACGGTCCGATAGTGCTGTTCTTCTACCCGGCTGCATTCACCCCCGGATGCACCGCCGAAGCCTGCCATTTCCGCGATCTCGCAGGCGAATTCGCCGAGGTGGGTGCCACCCGGGTCGGCATCAGCGCCGACGCGGTCGCCAAGCAGGCCGAGTTCGCCGCCGCCAAATCGTTCGACTATCCGTTGCTCTCCGACGAGGACGGTGCCGTCGCGACCGCATTCGGGGTCAAGCGCGGCCTGCTCGCCAAGCTCTCCCCGGTCAAGCGCGCGACGTTCGTCATCGGTACCGACCGCAAGGTCCTCGAGAGTTTCTCCAGTGAGCTGCGATTCGAGGCCCACGCGGACAAGGCGCTGGAATACCTGCGCGCGCACCGCAGCTAGGCCGATTGTTCGACGCGATGCCTCGGGCCCGGGGATGCTCGAGGCATCATGTGCAGAACACAACTGTCTCGATCGAGAGGTACCCGCGATGGACACGTCGGCGACACCGAATGATGCGGTGGATCCCCGCTGGCTCACCGAGAGCCAGCAAGACGCGTGGCGCGCGCTCGTCGCCCTGGTCACCCGACTGCCCGCAGCATTGGACGCCCAGCTGCAACGCGATTCGCAGTTGACCCACTTCGATTACTTCGTCCTCGCGGTCGTCAGCGAGAATCCACAGCGACGAATTCAACTGCGCGATCTCGCGGAGTACGCCAACGCGTCACTGTCACGTCTGTCGCACGTGGTCACCAAGCTCGAGAAAGCGGGATGGGTTCGCCGCGAGAGTATTCCGGGGAGCCGCGGTTCCTATGCGGTGCTGACCGACGCCGGCATGGAAAAGGTCGTGGCATCGGCGCCAGGACACGTCGAGACAGTGCAGGCTCTGATATTCGACGGATTGTCCGACGCGGAGGTGGGTCGACTGTCGACTCTGAGCACGACGCTACTCACTCAGCTGGACAAGGGAATTGCCGCAGGAACCGGTCACGCCTGAGCCGCGGGCCCCAACAGCACGTCGGAGTCGAAGCAGGTGTGGGTGCCGGTGTGGCATGCCGCGCCGATCTGGTCGACGACCAACAGCACTGTGTCCCCGTCACAATCGAGCCGGACCTCGTGCACGTACTGCGTGTGCCCCGAGGTCTCGCCTTTGACCCAGTACTGCTGCCTGGACCTGGAGTAGTAGGTGCCCTTGCGCGTCGCGAGCGTGCGCGACAACGCTTCGTCGTCCATCCAGGCAACCATCAGTACCTGGCCGGTCGAGCGCTCCTGCACCACAGCACTGAACAGTCCGGCTTCGTTTCGCTTGAGCCGGGCGGACAGCGTCGGGTCGAGAGTCATCGAAAACCTCTTCGCTAGCGGACGACGATGCGCTCGGCGCGCATCGATTCTTTGACCTGGCCGATGGTGAGGTCCCCGAAGTGGAACACGCTTGCGGCGAGGACGGCATCGGCTCCGGCGTGGACGGCGGGCGCGAAATGTTCGACGCGCCCTGCTCCTCCGCTGGCGATGACGGGAACGTGCACGGCGGACCGGACCGCCGCGATCATCGGCAGGTCGAATCCGGCCTTCGTGCCGTCGGCATCCATCGAATTGAGAAGGATCTCACCGACTCCCAGTTCGGCACCGCGTACTGCCCATTCGACGGCGTCGATACCGGTTCCACGCTTGCCGCCGTGGGTGGTGACTTCCCAGCCCGACGGGGTGTCCTGCTGTCCCTGCGGGACGGTGCGTGCATCCACCGACAGGACGATGCACTGGGACCCGAATCGCTCACTGAGCTCGCGCAGCAACTCCGGCCGAGCGATGGCTGCGGTGTTGACGCTGACCTTGTCGGCACCGGCCCGCAGCAGTAGGTCGACGTCGGCGACAGTGCGTACTCCCCCACCGACGGTCAGGGGAATGAACACCTGCTCGGCGGTGCGGCTGACGACGTCGAGCATGGTTCCTCGATCGGATGTGGACGCCGTGACGTCGAGGAACGTCAGTTCGTCGGCTCCCTGTGCGTCGTACGCTGCCGCGAGCTCGACGGGATCACCTGCGTCGCGGAGGTTTTCGAAGTTGACGCCCTTGACGACACGTCCGGCATCGACGTCGAGGCACGGGATCACTCTGACCGCAACGCTCATCGCACCGGTCCTTCCAAATAGTCGCCGGGTGCACCGAGTTCGGTGATCACCTTCAGCAGTTCGCCGTGTACTCCGGGGCCGGCCGCGAGCACCGACTTCGAATCGATGGTCCACGGTCGGCCTGCGAGATCGGTGACGATTCCGCCCGCAGCACGAACCAGCAGGGCCCCGGCAGCGTTGTCCCAGGCGCGGTATCCGAAGACCACCGCGCCGCCCAGTACGCCGCTGGCGGTGTACGCCAGATCGACTCCGGTGGCACCGTGCATGCGCAGCCGCGAGGAGTGCATCGACAACTCTTCGAGAATGCGAAACCGGAAGCGGCCGGGGATGGATCCACGGCTGGCAACGTTGAACGCACCGAACCCGATCATCGACTCGCGCAACGACTTCGGTTGCAGTGCGGGTAGCGGGGCCCCGTTCAGAAGCAACGGGCCGTCCGCCACGGCAGAGAATCGCTGATTCACCAGTGGTAGCCACGTGAGCCCGAGGACCGGCACCCCGTCATCGAGCAACGCCAACAACGTTCCGGCAGAGGGCAATCCGGACGAGTAGTTGAATGTGCCGTCGATCGGGTCGAGTACCCATACGAGACCGGAGTTCAGATCGGGACCGCCGAACTCTTCACCGTGAACGGCGATTCCGGTGGCGTCGTACAGTTCCGCGCCCAGACGACGCTCGAGTTCGAGATCCACCGCGGTGGCGAAGTCGTCGGGGCCCTTCTGCACGGTACTCGGTGCGCCGACGCCCGCGAGGAACCGATCATGGATGCCGTCGAGCAACCCACCGGCGATCTCGAGCAGACGACTCGGTTCCTCGGGAAGGGTCATTCGTCGTTACCGAGACACTGCCGAGAGGGCATCGGGCAGTGTGAAACGCCCGGCGTACAAGGCTTTTCCGACGATGGATCCCTCCACGCCACGGTCGACCAGTCCGGCGATCGCTTCGAGGTCGGCGATCGTCGACACGCCGCCGGACGCGATGACCGGCTTGTCGGTCCTGTCGCACACGTCGGCGAGAAGTTCGAGGTTCGGGCCGGTCAGGGTGCCGTCCTTGGTGACGTCGGTGACGACGTACCGCGAGCAGCCGTCGCGTTCGAGCCGCTCGAGTACCTCCCACAGGCCACCGCCGTCGCTGACCCAACCGCGGCCACGCAGACGAGGCGCGCCGTCCACCATCAGCACGTCGAGGCCGACCGCGACACGATCGCCGAATTCGCCGATCGCGCGAGCGCACCACTCGGGGTCTTCCAGAGCCGCCGTACCCAGGTTGACGCGTGCGCATCCGGTTGCGAGGGCGGCGCGCAGGGAATCGTCGTCGCGAATTCCGCCCGAGAGCTCGACCTTCACATCGAGCTCACCGACCACCGAGGCCAACAGTTCACGGTTGGACCCGCGCCCGAACGCGGCATCGAGATCCACCAGATGGACCCACTCGGCGCCGTCGTTCTGCCACGCCAGGGCGGCATCACGGGGCGAACCGTACTTCGTTTCGCTACCGGCTTCCCCTTGAACGAGACGGACAGCTTCGCCGCCTGCGACATCGACAGCAGGCAATAAGACCAGGCTCACGTGCGGTTATGCTACGGGCCGACTCGCGTCGAATTCAAAACGGGTCAGCACTGCCCGGATCCGCAGGCCGCCGGGACGGACCGTCAGCTGTCGGGACCGAGTTCCTTGCGCGTCATGCGCGTGGACACGACCCCCATGGCCGTGATCGCCCCGACAACTCCGGCCAACGCGATGAGCAGAGCAACGCCGGCGGTGGGCTGCCACACAGCAATCGACACGGTCGCGAGGGCAAGTACCGCAACTGCCGCCCCGAGCGCTCGAAACGCCAACCGGCCGAGCGAGAACTCGCGTTCGCTCACACCGATCGAACCCAGTTCTCGAGCAACGCGGCACCGGCGTCGCCGGACTTCTCCGGGTGGAACTGTGTGGCCGAGAGCGCGCCGTTCTCCACGGCAGCGAGGAAGCGGCCACCGTGATCGGCCCACGTGAGCAACGGCGCGGCGATGGTCTCGCTCGGTTCGAGCTCCCACTGCTGCGCGGCGTAGGAATGGACGAAATAGAACCGTGTCTCGCGGTCGATGCCGTCGAACAACACGCTGTTCTCCGGAGCCTCGACGGTGTTCCAACCCATGTGCGGGAGCACGTCCGCCTGCAGGCGTTCGACAGTGCCCGGCCATTCGCCGCACCCGTCCGCCTCGACGCCGAACTCGACACCGCGATCGAAGAGGATCTGCATGCCGACGCAGATTCCCAGTACCGGGCGGCCACCCGCGAGACGACGCCCGATGATGCGCTCACCTCGAACGGCCGTCAGACCCTCCATACAGGCGGCAAATGCACCGACCCCGGGAACCACCAGCGCTTCTGCATTCAGGGCTTCGTCGAAGTCGGAGGTCACCGTCACGTCGGCACCGACGCGGGCCAACGCCCTTTTCGCCGAGTGCAGATTGCCCGAGCCGTAGTCGAGCAACACCACAGAAGTCATGGAACGAGTCTATCGGGGACGTGGACGCGCGATCAGTGCCACCGCCGCGACAACGGCAACGGTGGTTGCACCTGCAGTGAACCCGGCGGTGTAGCCCACACTCGTCGCGACCACACCGAGGGCGAGCGCCCCTGCGCCGGTACCGGCATCGAAGCTGATGTTCCACACCGCGCTGGCGCTGCTGTAGCGAGCGGGCCCCGCCGCATCGAAGGCCATCACCAGACTGTCGTTCTGGCATGCGCCGTAGCCGATTCCGAACAACACCGCGGCAACGAAGAACAGTGCGGCAGGCATGGCACCCGCGGCGGCAACGGCGAACAGGCCGACGCCCAGGGCCGCGGAGATGAGCGCAGGCACCACCGACCGGCCGATTCCGATGCGATCGGCAACCGAGCCGGCGGCATATCGACCGACCAACATCGCGGCACTGACCACGGCGAGGGCCACACCGATCATCGCGGCTCGCTCGGATTCGGCGATCGGCAGCAGACTGGTGATGCCGCCGTACGACGCCGACACCGACGCAACGACGAGGCACGGCACCAGGAATCGCCTGGCGTCGAGGCGGACCCGGTCGACCCGAGCCGGTTGCGGTGCAGGCCGGGTCGGCGGCAACAGAGCCACCCCGATCAAGCCCGCAGCGGGAACCAGAGCCCCCAGGACGAACACCGCCGTCGGACTGGCCGCGAAGATCACCAGGCCCAGCGGCAACGTCACCATCTGCGACAACGCGACCGCGATTCCCTGTGCTCCCGTCGCGCGGCCGAGCAAGTGGGTCGGTGCCAACTCGGCGACGATGGCGGCCCCGGCGACCGTCAACATTCCGAAACCCGTACCCCGTAGCGCCGACACGGCGAGTGCCGGTACGGCCTGCACCGACACGATGAACAGCAACGCGGGAACACCCAGAAGCAGGCAACCGGCCGCGAGCACGGGCCGATGGCCGACGCGAACCAGCATCGAGGGAACGAACAGTTGGGTGATGACCGTGGTGGCCATGAAGATCGCGGTGCTGGCTGCCGCCACCGCGTCGGACGAACCCGATTGCGACACCGCCAGCGGAACCACCGGGAGCAGCAGGCCCCAGCCGCCGAACGCGGCCGCACCCATGGCCATCGCGGCCGGGAGGCCACGAATCGAACTCAGACCACTCAACGCACGAGCACCGCTCGACCGATCACAGACTGCCCTTGGTGGAGAGAATTCCGGTGACCCGAGGGTCGTATTCGGTGGCCTGACGCAGCGCCCGAGCGACGGCCTTGAACTCCGCCTCGGTGATGTGGTGCTGGTCGCGGCCGTAGATGACGCGGACATGCAACGCGATCCGAGCGTTGGACGCCAAGGTCTCGAACACATGCTTGTTGATCACGGTGGAGTACGGAACACCCGGGTAGCCGCCGATCACCGAGTGCACCATGTAGTCCGGCTCGCCGGTGTGCACGCAGTAGGGACGGCCGGACACGTCGACCGCCGCATGCACGAGTGTCTCGTCCATCGGAATGAACGAGTCGCCGAAGCGGGTGATGCCGGACTTGTCGCCGAGGGCTTGTCCCAGCGCTTGCCCGAGCACGATCGCAGTGTCCTCGACCGTGTGATGCGCCTCGATCTCGATGTCGCCCTTGGCCCGCACGGTGAGATCGAAGCGGGCATGGGTGCCGAGGGCAGTGAGCATGTGGTCGTAGAACGGCACGCCGGTGGAGATGTCGACGATGCCGGTGCCGTCGAGGTTCAGCTCGACGGAGATGTCGGATTCCTTGGTAGTGCGCTCGATCTTGGCGATGCGGGGAGCGGGTGTGGTCACTGCAGTGCCTCTGCTCTTTCGGTCGATGCGAGTTCCGAGCTGACGGTAAGGAATCGGTCGTTCTCGTGAGCGAGTCCGATGGTGACACGCAGATACCCGGGAATTCCGACGTCCCGGATGAGCACGCCGTCGTCGAGATATCGCTGCCACGTCCGGGCGGCATCGGCGAATCGGCCGAAGAGCAGGAAGTTGGCGTCGGACGGGATCACGTCGTATCCCTGGTCGGCGAGTGTTTCGGCAACACGATCGCGTTCGGCCGACAGTTCGGCCACGCTCGCGAGGGTGTCGTCGGCATGCCGCAACGCGGCCCGAGCGGAGGCTTGTGTGACCACCGAGAGGTGATAGGGCAAGCGCACCAACAGCATTGCGTCGATCACGGCCGGGGCCGCAACGAGGTATCCCAGCCGTCCGCCGGCGAACGCGAACGCCTTGCTCATGGTCCGACTGACGACGATCTTGCTGGGGTAGCTCTCGATCAATCCGATTGCGCTTGCCGCCGAGGAGAATTCGGCGTACGCCTCGTCGACCACGACGATTCCCGGTGCGGCGTCGAGGATTCGACGTAGATCTGCCTCGTCGATACTGTGCCCGGTCGGATTGTTGGGGCTGGTCACGAACACGACGTCCGGCTTACGCTCCTCGATCGCCTGCACGGCGTAGTCGACGTCGAGAGAGAAATCCGCCCGACGCTGCGCCGGAATCCACTCGGTCTGAGTCCCCGACGAAATGATCGGGTGCATCGAGTACGACGGCACGAAACCCAGCGCGGTACGGTCCGGCCCACCGAAGGCCTGGAGGAGTTGCTGCAGAATCTCGTTGGAGCCGTTGGCCGCCCACACGTTGGCAGTGTCGACCGCAAAGCCGGTCTGCCCGGTGAGATAACGCGCCAGGTCGGCTCGCAAGTCGTCTGCGTCGCGATCCGGATACCGGTGTAGCTGCGCCGCGGCGATGCGCACCGATTCGGCAACGTCGTCGATCAGTGCCTGCGTCGGCGGGTGTGGATTCTCGTTGGTGTTCAACTGAACCGGCACGGTGAGCTGCGGCGCGCCGTACGGCGACTTGCCGATCAGCACCTCGCGCAACGGCAGATCGTCGAGCGAAATTGATTGCCCCAGAGCATCACTCATGATGTACCACCGGTACGCAACCCCTCGAAACGCAGCCGAACGGCCTCACCGTGAGCCGGGAGATCTTCGGCGTTGGCCAGCGCAATGACGTGCGCAGCAACATCTTTCAGTGCGGCCTCGCTGTAGTCCACCACGTGGATCCCCCGCAGGAACGTCTGCACACTCAGGCCGGACGAATGCCGAGCGCACCCGGCCGTCGGCAGTACGTGATTCGACCCGGCGCAGTAATCACCCAAGCTGACCGGTGACCACGCCCCCACGAATACAGCGCCGGCGCTGCGCACGCGAGCGGCGACGTCGGACGCGTCCTTCGTCTGAATCTCCAGGTGTTCGGCCGCGTAGGCGTTGACCACGGCCAGGCCCTGTGTGACGTCGTCGACCAGAACGATTCCGGACTGGCTGCCGCTCAGCGCCGTGGTGACGCGTTCCGCGTGCCGGGTGGACGCCATCTGCGCATTGACAGCTTCGTCGACGGCATCGGCGAGCTCGAGGCTGTCGGTCACCAGCACACTCGCGGCCATCACGTCGTGCTCGGCTTGACTGATCAGGTCTGCTGCGACGTGCAGCGGATCCGCGGTGCCGTCGGCGAGAATCGCGATCTCGGTAGGGCCTGCCTCGGAGTCGATTCCGATGAGCGAACGACACAGTCGCTTGGCCGCCGTGACGTAGATGTTGCCCGGGCCGGTGATCAGATCGACCGGTGCCAGTTCTTCGCCGTCGGTGTCGACACCGCCGTACGTCAGCAGGGCGATGCCCTGACCGCCGCCGACGGCCCAGACCTCGTCGACTCCGAGGAGCTGCGCGGCCGCCAGGATCGTCGGGTGGGGTAATCCACCGAAGTTCTTCTGCGGCGGCGACGCCACCACCAGCGAACCGACGCCAGCGATCTGCGCAGGCACCACGTTCATCACGACCGACGACGGGTACACAGCGTTGCCACCGGGCACGTAGAGACCCACGCGATCGACCGGAATCCAGCGCTCGGTCACCGTGCCGCCGGGCACCACCTGGGTGGTGTGGTCGGTGCGACGTTGATCCGAGTGCACCAGTCGGGTTCGCTCGATCGCGACCTCGAGGGCGGCCCGGACGGCCGGGTCCAGCTCGTCGAGAGCTCGAACCAATTCCTGCTGCGGAACCCGAACGCGGTCCGGTCGGACTCCGTCGAACTTCTCGCTGAACTCGAGGGCCGCGTCGGCCCCACGGTCCTTGACTGCGTCGACGACGGGACGAACCTGATGCAGCACCGAATCGACATCCACTCCGCCTCGGGGAAGAGCGCCGCGTAGTTCGGCAGTGGATGGAGTTCGTCCGCGTAGATCGACGCGGGCGAGCTCGATGCGGGCAGGCATAGTGGGCCCCTTCGTGGAGTCGGTTCGGTGCCGGGGTTCGGTCGAATCAGTGTTGTCCGAACCACCAGGATAGTTCCACCGAATTCGGCTCAGCCCCGCACGTCCCACAGATGGTGGATGGGATCGTGAATGTAGTAGGCCGCCAGAGTTTCGACGGTGAAGTGGGAACCGTCGCTGCGTCGCCCTCTGCGATCACGGTCTTCCGGCGGCACAGCCGAGAAGGCGTCGGCCAATGCATGTGCCGCTTCCCCGAGTTCCGACGCCACCGTCGCCGGATTCTGTGCGTTGTAGTTCTCGGCCACGGCCGTGGCGTCCTGGTCCCAGTTGTCGAACTCGGGGTCGTCCTCGGTCAGCAGCAGCGCCAACCGAGTGCGGAATATGCGGTGTGCATCCCGAACATGTGCGCTGTATTCGAGCGCCGACCATGTCGAATCGTCGGGACGCACTGCCGCGTCCTCGCGACGGAGCACTGCGATCCACCGATCCACGTCAGCGCGGATCAACGCGGGTACGGCGTCGTATTCGACGGAGCTCGAGTCGAACCCGCAGTCGGGGCAGGCACTGTCGAGGACCCACGTCCAGTTCTTGGTATCGGGTTCGATCGGCATGCGGGTCACTGTAGAGCAGGGCCCGTACCGCCACGGGCTGTCCGAGAGGTCAGGCGTAACGAGCAGCCAGATTGTGCAGTGTGCTCGTGATGCCCTGCGCATTCTTCTGCGGCATCTTGAACAACTCGAGCATTTTCGGAACCTTGGCGGTGCCGTAGACGAAGCTCTCGGTGACAGTGGTCAGGCCCGGCTGCTTCTCCTCGAATTCCCAGCGCCAGCTGTGGCCCATCGGGTGCTGCCACTCGATGATCTTGTGTCGATCCGCATCCACGAATTCGGTCACGGTGCTGGTGATCTTGTACGGCACGCCGTACTGCTTCATGCCGACGGAGAATTTCGCGCCGCTGCTCAGCCTCTCGGGTCCACGGACGGTGTCCTTGACTGTGCCGGATCCGTCCAGCTCGCCGTGCCGGGTGGGATCGGCCACGATGTCGAACAGTTCGGCTGCCGGTGCCCGAACCTCGGTCTGTCTCGTGACCTGCTGGGGACCGCTGTCGATGGTTCTGATGTCTGCCATCTGCAGCGTCTACCCCGCAATGACCGTATCGACACCCGGCCACCGCGCAGAATGCGAATTGACGGGCGTAGTTCAATGAACACATGTCCTGGTCAGTGTGGCTCGCCTTCCTCGGCGCGAGCATCGTCATCAGTCTGTCTCCCGGAGCCGGAGCCATCGCGTCGATGTCCACAGGTCTGCGCTACGGCCTGCGCCGCGGCTACTGGAACATCTTCGGGCTGCAGATCGGCCTGCTGGTCCAGATCGGCATCGTCGCAGTCGGACTCGGTGCTGTCCTGGCCAATTCGGCCCTGGCCTTCACCGCGATCAAGTGGTTCGGTGTCGCCTATCTGGTCTACCTCGGCATTCGCCAGTGGCGGTCGGCTCCGTCCGAAGTAGCGGACGCCCCCGCGGTGGCGGATCGAGGCACGACGATGCTCGCGCGAGGATTTCTCGTCAACGCGAGCAACCCGAAAGCCGTCGTGTTCATGGTCGCTGTGCTGCCCCAGTTTCTCGACCCAGCGCGGCCGCTGATCACCCAGTATCTCGCCATCGCGGCGACCATGGTCGTCGTCGACATGCTGGTGATGACCGGTTACACCTCTCTGGCATCGCGAGTCCTCCGCATGATGCGGTCCCACCGTCAGCAGAAGACCATGAACCGCACGTTCGCCGGCCTGTTCTTTGCCGCCGCAACATTTCTGGCCACGGTACGAAGGGTGACCCCATGAGGAAATACCGCGTGATCATGAAGAATGCGCTCGGCGGAGATCCGATTCCGTTGGGGCTGTTCGACACTCTGCTCGAAGCCAACACCTGGATTCAGGACGTGGGTAAGCGGGACGAGCACGAACTCGGCACGTACACAGTCGAAGTGGAGGTCGACGAGTGAGTACACGGTGTCCGTGTTCGAGCGGCGACACGTTCGATGCGTGTTGCGAGCCGTACCTGACGGGCCCCGTCGATGCACCGACGGCGGAGAAGCTGATGCGCTCGCGCTTCACCGCGTTTGCCGTCGGCGACGTCGCCTACCTGCGGACGTCCTGGCATCCCGACACCGCTCCGGCTGAGCTGGAGTTGGACCCCGACCAACGGTGGTATCGGCTCGACGTCCTCGCTGCCGACGCAGGCGGACTTTTCGACGAGACCGGCACCGTGCAGTTCGAGGCACGGTACAAGCATCCCGACGGTGCCGGCACGATGTCGGAGATCAGCCGTTTCGTCCGGGTCGACGGCCGGTGGCGCTACCTCGACGGAGTCGTCGCTCCCTAGAGGTTGCGTAGTTTCGTGGGCCGATTGCCCGCGGTGCGACGCGCTTCCTGCTTCTCCTTGATGCGCTCGGCATTCTTGCGAACCTGGATCTGAGTCCGACGCTCGCGTACCAGCCACTGCGGTGGGCTGGCGATCAGTTCCTCGATCTCCACACTGGTCAACGCTTCGGTGACTCCGCCGCGTGCCAATCCGGCGATGGACACGTCGAGCTTCTTCGCGATCACGTCGCGGGGGAAGGGTCCGTCGGTCTGCAAGTCGGTCAGCCACTGCGGCGGATCGCTGCGCAGGGCGTCCAGGTCGGATCTGCTGATCATCGAGTTCTGGAACTCTTCCGGCGCTGCGGGTAGATAGATGCCGAGCTTGTTCGCCGCGGTCAATGGCTTCATGGTCTGCTGTTTGTTCTCCGGGCTCACCGGACCAGCTTATCCGGCAATCGGCGGTCCCGACGCCACCGTCCCGCGCTTCGTGCACCGTCCCATAGGCTCGACTCCGTGAACATCGATGTGCAGACACTGCGCTGGTATGCGGCAGTGGCGCAACAACTGCATTTCGCCCGCGCTGCTCAGTCGCTCGGAATCTCCCGAATCCGCCTCAGCAAGACCGTGGTGGAACTCGAAGAGTTGCTCGGCGTCGACCTGTTCGTGCCGGGTGCCTCCCCCACCGAACTCACCGCCGACGGACGCGATCTGCTCGAACGCGCGTTGGTCGAGATCGCCGAGGACGATCGGCGTTCGGAGGTTGCACAGGTTGCTGCCGGCGAGCCGCGCAGTTTCACCATCGGATACGCCGAGGGCGTAACACTGACCAAGTGGACGCGAATCTGGGCCGATCGGTTTCCCGATGTCGCCTTGTCCGTCGTGGCCACGACTCCGGACACGCAGGTGTCTCATCTGCGTGATGGAACGGTCGACGTCGGCTTCGTCAGGCCGCCGATCGATCGTGAAGGTCTGAACGCCATCGGGCTGTACCAGGAAGTCCAGGTCGTGGTGGTGCCCAAAGACCATGCGGTCGCAGCATTCGACTCGGTCACAGCTCTCGACCTCGCCGACGAACACTTGCTCGCCGATCCGACCACGGTGCCCGAATGGGCCGCTGTTGCAACAGAACTGAGCACCGGCGATCGTCCCGCACTGCCACCGATGACCAGCACAGCGGAGACTTTCGAGTACGTGGCCGCTGGGCTGGGCGTGGCGATCGTCCCGCACTCGGTTGCGCGATTCAACGCTCGCAAAGATCTCGTGTACCGCCCGGTCACCGACGTCGAGCAGACACAGATCGCACTGGCCTGGGTGGCGGAGCGGGAAGACGACCGCATCGAAGAATTCATCGGCATCGTGCGGGGCCGGTCCACGCGAAGTTCACGCGGATCGTCCGACGACGCGCCCGTCAAGAAGAAGAAGGCGCAGCCCTCCAAACCGGCTCGACCGGTCGTCAAGACCAAAACGAACGCACGCCGCAGCGGGAAGAGACGCTAGCCGGGCATCGCCCTCGCTCACGACTACGAGGGGCGCAGCCGTAGCCGATCGATGTCCCGTCGATCCCGCTTGGTCGGACGGCCCGTTCCGCGGTCGCGTCGGGGAACCGACGCCAGAACCTCTTTCGGTGGCGGCGGCGGACTGCGATCGATCATGCACTCGGCTACCACCGACGCGCCGACGCGTTTGGTGATGGCCCGAACGACGACGACGATCTTCTCCACACCCTCCACGCGCAGCCGGATCTCGTCGTCCGGCCCGACGCGTTGGCCGGGCTTTGCGGGGGTGCCGTTGACGCGGACATGCCCACCGCGACAGGCTGCGGCCGCGGCAGACCGCGTCTTGAACAGTCGCACCGCCCAGATCCAGCTGTCCAGACGGGCACTCTGCAATTCCATCTTCGAACGTCTTCCTCGAATCGTGAGGCTCGGCTACATGTCCAGGCCGAGGTCGAGCACTGTCACCGAGTGTGTCAGACCGCCCACCGCCAGGAAGTCGACCCCCGTACGCGCGTAATCCCGAGCCACGTCGACGGTCAGTCCACCCGAGGATTCCAACTTGGTGTCCGGCGCGAACTTGTCGCGGCGCTGCACTGCCATCTGCGTCTGCCACAGCGCGAAGTTGTCCAGCAGAACGAGTTCGACGTTCTCGGCGAGCACCTCGTCCAGTTGTTCGAGACTGTCGACCTCTACCTCGCAGGCGATGTTCGGCGCAGCGGCACGCACGGCTCGCAGGGCAGCGACGACGGAGCCGGCCGCCGCGACGTGGTTGTCCTTGATCAGCGCGGCGTCACCGAGACCCATACGATGGTTGACCCCGCCGCCCGCCCGTACCGCGTACTTCTGCAGCGATCGCAGTCCGGGCAACGTCTTTCGACTGTCTCGAATGCGACACTCGGTCTCTGCGACCTCGGCGACCCAGCCGGCCGTGGCGGTTGCGATACCCGACAGGTGACAGACGATATTGAGCATGGTGCGCTCGGCGGTGAGCAAGCCACGGGTGGGAGCATCGACCGTCAGAACAGCCTGTCCGGGTTCGACATTCGATCCGTCGGCAGTCCTGTGGCGGATCGAGTACGCGCCCGAACCGATCACCTCGTCGAGAACCAGCAGTCCGACATCGAGGCCCGCGAGGGTGCCGAACTGTCGAGACACCACCGACGCCGTGGCCACGGCGCCCTCGGGAACCGTTGCCATGGTGGTGATATCCGGCCCGTACCGGAGATCCTCGTCGAGCGCGGTGCGGATGAGTGCGAGAACCTCGTCGCGGTCGACTCCCGGGTTCACTTCGTCGGCAGTACCGGTCATGTCAGCTTGCTCCCGTCATCACGTCATCGTTCACGATCGTCAGTCGTCCCTCGTCGTCGCGTTCGACATACAGGCTCCGTCGGTACTCGGGCATGCTGTCCGGGAAATCCCGTCGGGTGTGACACCCTCGGCTCTCTCGGCGGTGCGCCGCAGCCAGCACGATCACGTCTGCCGCTGCCGTCAGGGCGGCATCCTCGACCGCTACGCCGTCGACCGGCGGTTCCGACACCACGCCGTGTGCCAGCACGTTCTGTGCCGCCGCAAGACCGGACGCATCGCGGACGACACCGACGTGCGTGGTCATGGTTCGCTGCAGTACCGCGCGATCGATCCGCCGGTAGACAGGCAGTGCGGTATCGGACACGGCGACGGTGGTTCCGACCCGCTCCGCGGCGACGAGCGCAGCGCGTTCGCCGACCACCAGACCCTCGAGCAGACTGTTCGACGCCAACCGGTTGGCACCGTGCAGCCCGGTGCGCGCCACCTCGCCCGCGGCAAGCAATCCCGAGACGGACGTCCGTCCGAACGTGTCGGTCACGATCCCTCCGCACGAGTAGTGCGCGGCGGGTGCCACGGGGATGAGATCCGTTGCGGGATCGATGCCGGCGTCCAGGCACGATGCCGTCACGGTCGGGAAACGCTCACGCACGTGCTCCACGCGACGGGCGTCCAGCAACACGTGGTCGTCGCCGCTGCGGTACAGCAACTCGGCGATGGCACGCGAGACCACGTCGCGTGGAGCGAGGTCGCCCATGGGATGAACACCGTCCATGAATGCGCGGCCGGTGGCATCGACCAAGCGTGCACCCTCTCCGCGCACCGCTTCGCTGATCAACGGGCGACGGCCCGTCGACCCTGCGGCGAACAGCACGGTCGGGTGGAACTGAACGAACTCCAGATCCGCGATCCGTGCGCCCGCATCGAGGGCCAGTGCAATGCCGTCGGCCGTGGCACCGGCCGGGTTGGTACTGCACGAGAACAGTTGTCCCAGGCCGCCTGTCGCGAGCAACACCGTCGGAGTGCGAACGACGCCGACACCGCGAGGCCCGCGCACGAGGAGTCCGGCCACCGCGCCGTCGGTGGTCAGTACACGCAGCGCCGTGGTGTCGAATTCCACCGAAGGCACTGCGGAGTCCAGTGCGCGTTGTACCTCCGCTCCGGTGGCATCGCCGCCGGAATGGATGATTCGGCGCACACTGTGGCCACCCTCTCGGGTGCGGGAAACCGAACCGTCGGGCGCACGATCGAAATGTGCGCCGGCGACTTCGAGCGACGCGATCGCCGCACGGCCGCCGGACACGATGGAACGCACCGCATCCTCGTCGCACAGGCCCGCGCCTGCTGCGCAGGTATCCGACACGTGCGCATCGATCGAGTCGCCGAGATCGGTGCCGACGACTGCGATTCCGCCCTGCGCATACTTGGTCGCGGTGTCGACCGAACTGCCCTTGCTGACCGTCAGCACGCGCAGACCGCGAGCGGCGGCCGTGCGAGCCGCGGTCAGTCCGGCGATTCCGCCGCCGACGACGACGAGGTCGGCCGCGGTTTCCCAGGCGACCGACGGGTTCACTCGCCGCCGCCGGGTGTGCCGATCTCGATCATGCGTTGCACCGACTTGCTGGCGATGTTCGCCGTTTCGAGGTCGACGTGGACCTCGTCGCGCCCTTCGACGAGGCAGCGCAACAGCGCGGCGGGCGTGATCATCTTCATGTATCCGCACGACGCGCGGTCGTTGACGGCCAAGAAGTCGACATCGGGTGCAGCCCTGCGGAGTTGATGCAGCATCCCGATCTCGGTGGCGACCAGAACCTGCTTGGATTCGGTGGCGCGGGCCGCGTCGAGCATGCCGCCGGTGGAAAGGATCTTGACCTTGTCGGCGGGCACGAATCCTTCGCCGGCGAGGTAGAGAGCCGAGGTGGCGCAACCGCATTCGGGATGCACGTACAGCTCCGCATCGGGGTGGGTCCGAGACTTCTCGGCGAGCTCGTCGCCGTTGATGCCTGCGTGGACGTGGCATTCACCGGCCCAGATGTGCAGATTCTCGCGCCCGGTCACGCGCTTGACATGAGCCCCGAGGAACTGGTCGGGCAGGAAGAGGATGTCGCGACTCGGATCGATCGATTGCACGACCTCGACCGCGTTGGACGAGGTGCAGCAG
Source organism: Rhodococcoides fascians NBRC 12155 = LMG 3623 (assembly GCF_001894785.1). GTDB lineage: Bacteria > Actinomycetota > Actinomycetes > Mycobacteriales > Mycobacteriaceae > Rhodococcoides > Rhodococcoides fascians. Next base: position 231,952 of record NZ_BCWW01000008.1, on the reverse strand, counting down.
ATATCGGTGAGCGCCTTGATCTCAGCGGTCGTGTTGACGTAGGAGACGACGACGGCATCCGGGAAGTCTGCTTTCCACTCGCGCAACTGCTCGGCAGTGATCGAGTCGGCGAGCGAGCAACCCGCACGCTGGTCCGGGATCAGGATCGTCTTCTGCGGGCTCAGGATCTTGGCAGTCTCGGCCATGAAGTGCACGCCGCAGAACACGATGGTGTCCTCGGATACCTCGGCGGCCATACGCGAGAGCGCGAGCGAATCACCCACGTGATCGGCAACGTCCTGAATCGCAGGCAGCTGGTAGTTGTGCGCCAGCAGGGTCGCGCCTCGCAGATCGGCGAGCCGTCGCACTTCCGCGGCCCATTCAGCCGACGCGTCGACTCCCCCGTAACCACCGGCTCCATCGACGATGTCGCGGACTCCGGCGAAAGCCGAGTCCAGGAAGTTCACCTGGGTAGCGCTGCTGGTCATGACGGTTCTCCTTCACCGATCATCCGGTCGTCGGTGACCGAATTTCCTCCGAGGGAGTTTTCGACTTATGATCGAAAACATGATTCATCGTAGCACCGTCCACGAAGTACTCATTGCGGTGTTCCAAGTTCGGGTCTTTTCCGACCCCGACACCCCTGAACTGGCGGTCCTGTTGTGGCAGCGTGCACTCGACCCCGAGGCGGGCACCTGGTCACTCCCCGGGGGCACCCTGCGCGACGACGAGAACCTGGCCACGTCCGCGCGGAGACAGCTCGCCGAGAAGGTCGACGTACGCAAGGTGGCACACCTCGAGCAGCTGTCCATCTTCAGCGAGCCCGACAGAGTGCCGGGAGATCGCCGAATCGCGTCGACGTTCCTGGGCCTCGTACCGATCGCGGCCGAGCCGACCCTGCCCGCGGATACGACCTGGTACCCGGTGTCGGAGCTGCCCGCCATGTCGTTCGATCACGGAACGGTCGTCGAGCACGCACGGCATCGACTGGTCGCCAAACTGTCGTACACCAACATCGGATTCGCCCTCGCTCCTGCAGAATTCGCGATTTCGACGCTTCGCGAAATCTACGGCGCAGCCCTCGGCTATCAGGTCGACGCCACCAATCTGCAACGGGTACTGAGCCGCCGCGGCGTCATCGAACCCACCGGACGGCGTGCACCGTCGGGTCGAGCGGGTGGACGGCCTCCAGCATTGTTCCGGTTCGCCGACAACAGCATTCGCGTCACCGACGAGTTCGCGGCATTGCGGCCACCACAGGCATGAACGAGATCCGCCGTCAGTCGGGTACCCGCGAGTCGAACGACGGCGGCGGCGGAGCGACGTCGAATTCGATCTCGTCGAGCTCGGGATCGGAATCGGGGTGCTGCAGATCGTCGTCGGGATTCATCGCCGCGAGCAGCAGTATCACCAACGACGCCGTCAGCGCCTGCACGATCAGTGCCGTTGGCGTGTCGATACTCGGTGCAACCCGGACGATCGATCCGACGGCCGGCTCGTCCGCCCTCGGGAATCGCAGCGCCGCAACGCCGTTGCCCACCAGCACTGCTGCGATCGAGCCGACGAACGACCCGACGAACACGGCCACGAACAGCCGTGGACCCCGCTGGGAAATCCACAGCCACCACCCGATCGGCACGAGAATGCCGAGAGCGAACGAGACGAGGACGAACAGGGCGAGAGCGTCGAATCGATGCAGACTCTCCCCGGTCAGTGTTGCTCCTCTGTCCTGCGCGACGACGAGCAACTGCTGGCTCGGTGCCAGGAATCCCCACAGCAGACCGCCGACGGCGGACAGCGCGATCGTCACACCGCCGACCAGAGCCACAAAGCGAAGCGTTCGACGCCGCTCCGGAGTCTCGACGGCAGACGAGGTCGTCACCTAACGTCTACCCGTCGCGGCGGAATCGATCAGGCCGTGCCGCGAGCACACCGACGTCCATCCGTCGGGCACGATCTGCACCACCATCCTGCGACCGCACCGGTCGCAGTACCTCGGCGGCTCCAGCCCGAGACCGACGGCAACCGAGAACGACGGTGCCCCCGCATCCGTACCGACCTCGACAGGCCGACCGGTGTGCGGGTCGTACCGGCTCTCGCTCGTCATTCGACCCACCTTAATACGCGCATCAGATCGTCGAGTTCAACGCTTTGATCGGCATCTGCAGTTCCCCGAGAAGATCGAGATCCTCCTCGGCGGGACGACCGAGCGTCGTCAAGTAGTTTCCGACGATGATCGCGTTGATGCCGCCCAGAATTCCCTGCTGAGCTCCGAGATCACCGAGAGTGATCTCGCGGCCGCCCGCGAATCGAAGAATCGTCCGCGGCAGGGCCAGCCGGAAGGCGGCAACGGCTCGCAACGCATCCGATGCAGGCAGCACGTCCAGATCTCCGAACGGCGTTCCGGGACGTGGGTTCAAGAAATTCAGGGGAACCTCGTCGGGTTCGAGAGCGCCGAGATCGGCTGCGAACTCGGCTCGCTGCTCCAGCGTCTCGCCCATACCGAGGATGCCTCCGCAACAGACCTCCATGCCGGCCTCGCGGACCATCCGCAGTGTGTTCCAGCGTTCCTCCCAGGTATGGGTGGTGACCACGTTCGGAAAGTAGGACCGCGAGGTCTCGAGGTTGTGGTTGTAGCGGTGCACACCCATTGCGGCGAGTTGGTCGACCTGATCCTGGTCGAGCATGCCCAGCGAACAAGCGATGTCGATGTCGACCTCGCCGCGAATGGCCTCGATTCCTGCGGCGACCTGCGCGAGCAGTCGAGCGTCCGGACCCCGCACTGCGGCCACGATGCAGAACTCCGTGGCTCCGGTCTTTGCGGTCTGTTTCGCCGCCTCGACCAACGCCGGAATATCGAGCCAGGCCGCCCGCACCGGAGAGGCGAACAGGCCCGACTGCGAGCAGAAGTGGCAGTCCTCGGGGCAGCCTCCGGTCTTGAGGCTGACGATCCCCTCGACCTCCACTTCCGGTCCGCACCATCGCATCCGAACCTCGTGCGCCAGTTGCATCGTCTCTTCGAGACGGTCCTCTCCGAGCTCGAGTACCTCGAGCACCTGGGATCGATCGAGCGCGATGCCGTTGTCGAGCACCTGCAGGCGCGCCGTACGCAATATGTCCATACCGGTCCCCTCGTCGTCGAACGGTCTCGGAATTGAACACCGTTCAAGTTGAACGGCGTTCACGTTAGGCACCGCACTCGGCTACTGTCAAAGCGAAACACCGCGTCGAACGGCAGGGGTAGGAAGTGCAGCTACGCAGGCAGGACGTCCTGGACGGTGCAATAGCCATTCTCGACGAGTACGGCCTCGCGGATCTGACCATGCGCCGCCTGGCGACCTCACTGCACGTCCAACCCGGAGCGCTGTACTGGCACTTCCCCAACAAGCAGACGCTGCTGGGAGCGATCGCAGATCACATACTGTCCGGTGCCGACGCACCGTCGACGGAAGAACTGTGGGACGCGCAGATCTCGCAGATCGCACATCGACTTCGCGACGCGCTGCTCTCCCGGCGCGACGGAGCCGAACTGGTCGCCTCCACCTACGCCTCGCGGCTCACCACCAACCGCATCCGTGAACGCATCGCCGCGGTCTGCATTCGTGCCGGGTTGCCCAGAGTCGACGCCGAACTGACCGCCGATACGCTGCTGTACTACGTGCTCGGCCATACCGTGGACGAACAGGCTCGGCTCCAGATGGACTCGGCCGGGGCGCTGACCGCCGACGCGTCCCCGATGTTCGAGCGCCCCGATCCCACCAGCAAATTCGACTTCGGTCTCCGGCTCTTTCTGGACGGCGTGCGCCACGCCGCGTCCGAACCACGCTCCGTCAGGATTCGGTGAACACGATTCGGTCGCGTCCGTTGTCCAGAGTCATCGTGTCGTCTTCTCTGGACCATTTCGGCTTCGAGGACAGAAACTCCGACAGCCACCGATCCTGCTCCATGAGCTCGGCCGGGCACCCCATCCGCGTGGCACCCAGGGAATCGACGGTGAGCGTCCCCAGCGAAGTGTCGACGGTGCCGAACAACCTGTTGCATCCGGCTTCGGCCGAGATGCGGTCGTCGGCGAACTCGAGCCGGATCGTTGTACCCGAGACCGGGGTGTAGGAACCGTCGGCATCGACGGAGGTGTAATTCTTGTCTGCCGGGAATTCCCCGTACGAATCGGTGCAGCCCGAGGCCAACACGCTCACGCCACAGGCGAGAGCGAGCAGTGCCCGGCGCGCGTCAGCCACCGAAGATCGGCCCCAGACCGGCCGCACCGGCATTTCCGCGGGAGGCAAACGGGTTGTCGTGCACCATGTACGTCCACGTCGACGTCGGTCGGCGCATACCGGCATTGTCGAGATCGATTCCGTCGGAGGTGATCTCGGCCGACTCGAATGTCGCGTGGGACAGATCCATGGCCTTGGCGGAGACAGTCTTGAAGGCCTCGACCGCAATTCGGTGGTACTCGTCGAGTGGATTCTCGCGACCCAGCGCACGGAGGTGGATGCTCTCGCGCACGTCGGCCAGGTGCGCTAGGTAGTCCGACCACGCGCGGTCGAGGTGGTGAAGAACGATTCGGCGGGCGACCACCACGAGGGTCTCCTCCGACACGTTCTCGCGAAGTTCCTTCGATCGCGTCGGCGACTGCTCCTCGAGCAGAGCCAACGCCTCTCCGGTGTCCAGCAACGCTGCCCTACGACGGTCCAGAATCTCCCGATGCTGCGCCGTCAGTTGGTTGTAGCGCCAGGTACGCGAGTGTATTTCGAGCATCTGTCCTTCGGCGATGCGCTGGGCATGATCGACTCGATCGGCTGCGGCGGCAGAGGTGAACAGGCCGCTGTCGTCGACGCCTTTCGGCGCGTCCTTGTCACCGATGTTGTTCTTGACGACGTCGTCCTCCCAACTGCCGAAGAACACCGAACGGCCCGGGTCGCCCTGCCTGCCCGCACGTCCTCGCAATTGATTGTCGAGCCGCTCGGTGGTGTGGCGGCCGGTACCGACGACGAACAGCCCACCCAACTCGGCGATGCGGTCGCGGTCGGTCCCCTCCGGTCCCCCGAGCTTGATGTCGGTTCCGCGCCCGGCGATCTGCGTCGAGACGGTGACCGCGCCGTGCACTCCGGCGGCAGCGATGACCGCGGCCTCCTCGGCGTCGTTCTTGGCGTTGAGTACGACGGCGTCCACACCGGATTCCGCGAGGATCGTCGCCAGCGTCTCCGACTCCGCAACATCGTGGGTTCCGACGAGTATCGGTTGCCCGGTCTCGTGAATTTCCTTGACCTGCTGCGCAATTGCGGCATTCTTGTGCTCGACCGTGTCGTACACCCGGTCGACCTCGTCGACGCGCACCGTCGGCACGTTCGGCTCGATGACCGAGACGCCGAGCCCGTAGAACGTACGCAGCTGCTCCCCCGCCGCCATTGCCGTGCCGGTCATTCCACATACGGTGGCATACCGGTTGATCAGCGCCTGCACCGTGATCGTGTCGAGAATTTCACCGGTCTCGGTGGGCTCGAGCCCCTCCTTGATCTCCACGGCCGCCTGTAACCCGTCCGGCCAACGCTGCAGGTCAGCCACTCGGCCACGGGAAGCGTTGATCAGCTGAACACGTCCGTCACGCACGATGTAGTCGACATCGCGTTGCACCAGCACTTGAGCGTGCAGCGCTACATTGACCGCAACGAGAGTCGATCCGACGTGCTGTTCGGAGTAGAGATCGATTCCGCCGAGTTCCTTCTCGAGCCGAAGCGCACCCTCGTCCGTGAGGAACACATTGCGTCCTTCGGCATCGGTGTCGAAGTCGATCCCCTTGTCCAACAGGCGGACTGCGTCCATCACCGTCGAGGTCGACACGTCACCCGATACCGAGCCGGCCAACACCAACGGCACCAACGCTTCGTCGACCAACACCGAGTCGGCCTCGTCGATCAGTGCGACATCCGGGACGGGCGACACCAGATCGGCACGATCGTCGACCAAATGGTCACGGAGAACATCGAATCCGACCTCATTGACCGACGCGTAGGTGATATCGCACGCGTAGGAATCACGACGTTCCTGCGCGGAGGACGACTCGGCGATGGAACCGACGGTGATACCCAGAGCCTCGAACAGCGGAGCCATCCACCGCGCATCACGTTGTGCGAGAAAGTCGTTGACCGAGATGACGTGAACCCTGCGACCGGACAGAACGTATCCCACCGCAGCCACGGCCCCGGACAACGTTTTTCCTTCGCCGGTCGCCATTTCCACCACGTCACCGGCGAGAAGTCGCTCGGCTCCCAGAAGTTGTACGTCGAACGGTCGCATGCCGAGCGTGCGGTCGCTCGCCTCACGCGTCAACGCCAGGCACCGCGGAACGTCGAGTTTCGATGCGCTCGGGGCCCGCAACGCAGCGGCCTCGGTGACCAATTCGGCGTCCGACAAGCCCGAAGCCCAGCTCGCATGGTCTCCGGCCTGCTCGACGCGCCGACGCGACGCGCTCTGCGCCTTCTGCGCAGAGCGGCCGAGTACACGCCAGAATCGGTCGGAGCCCACAGCCATCTGTCATCCCTACTCGAGAAAGTACGTGATCTTCTTTCCCACAGTACCGAGTGCCGATTGCCCACTACCCCGCGTCGAGCGGCGTTGTCACTGCGATGTCGAGCGGCACAGCCACTGCGATTCTGCGCGAGCGGTAGTAGGACTGGCCCCGGGCGAAGAAGTCTCGGGTCTGCTGCGGGTCGGAGATGGCGGCGCATCCCCCAGCCGTCACGGCCAACGCGGTGATCGCCTACCGTATCGATCGTCAGTCCGGCATTCCCACCTATGTCCAACTGATACTGCAGACCAAACAGGCCCTACGACTGGGAACACTCGCCGTCGGTGACCGACTGCCGACAGCAAAAGAAGTGGTCACGGCGCTGGCCATCAATCCCAACACCGTCCTCAAGGCGTACCGAGAACTCGAACGCGACGGGCTGGTCCAACCACGAACCGGTTCCGGGACGTTCGTCGTCGCCTCGCTCGCAAAACCCGGCATGGCCGAACGATCGGCGCTCGAGACCGAACTCGACCGCTGGATCCGACACTGCACGGCCGCAGGACTGGACAGACCTGACCTCGAAGCCATCGTCACCGCCGCACTCGACAAGCAATTCGACCGAACCGAAAGAGACGAAACATGACCGACGCGGTGCTCACCATGGACGAGGTGGCCAAATCGTTTCGCAGGAAGACCGTCCTCGACGGATGCTCGTTCGCAGTCGAAAGAGGAAGCGTCACAGCGTTGGTCGGCTCCAACGGTGCCGGAAAGTCGACGCTGCTGTCGCTGGCCGTCGGCCTGCTGACACCGGACAGCGGAACCATTCGGGTTCTGGGTGAGGGCGTTACCCAACGCGGAATCTCGCCCGGCCTGTCCTATCTGGCGCAGCACAAGCCCCTCTACCCACACTTCACCGTCGCCGAACTGCTGCGATTCGGCCGAAACACGAACTCGCACTGGGACGATGCGTACGCGAAGGAAATCGTCGACGCCGCCGGAATCGCCACCTCCGCTCGGGTCAAGTCCCTCTCCCCCGGCCACCGCACGCGGATTGCCCTCGCACTGGCACTCGGGCGTCGACCCGAAGTACTGCTGCTCGACGAGCCGCTTGCCGATCTCGATCCGGTCGCTCGCAGGGCGGTGGCACGCACCCTGATGCGCGATGCAGCCGAGAACGGTACGACGATCGTGCTGTCCTCACACGTGCTGTCCGAGCTCGTCGACGTCGCCGACCGGCTGTTGCTGCTACGCGGTGGGCGAATGCGACTCGACGGGGACCTCGACGCCATCACCGCCGACCACTACCTTCTCGCCGGCAGCTCCGACGCCGACCCGTCGGTCGAGGACGGCACCATCGTGTCCGTGGTGTTCGGTTCCGGGGCAACAACATTCGTCGTACAGGGCAAACAACCGAGAACGACACCACCGGGGTGGACAGTCGAGAACGCCACCCTCGACGACGTCGTACTCGCCCACCTCGGAACGGAGACCAGCTGATGATCTGGGTGACTTGGAGACAATTTCGCGCGACCATCCTGTTCGGGGTGTTGACGCCACTTCTGTTGGCTGCGATCACCATTGCCGTCACGGTGATCGGCGGCGGTGTGATTCCGTCACCGTATCTGCAGAATTGCCGATCCTTCGATTCGTCCGACTGCACCGTCGGAAACATGCAGACGATAGCAATACTTTCGGCGATCGTCTTGCCCGTCGTCCTGGGGGCATTCGTCGGGGTGACCGTCTTCTCCCGCGATCTCGAACGTCGCACCCATGTACTCGGTCTGAGTCAATCCGTGAGCCGACGACGGTGGTACAGCGTGCGCATTCTCGTCGTGTTCGCACCGATCGTCGGGGCGATGACGGTGCTCGGATGCGTGCTGTTCGCAGCCAAGTACAACACTGCACCCGATACCTTCGCCATGTCCTTCGCGGGGTCGAATGAATCGCGGTTGGACTTTCCCATCTTCGGAGCCACGGGATTCGTCGCAGGCGCGTACACGGCCGTCGGATTGATGGTCGGTTCGGCATGCGCACTCGCGATGCGGAACACGATCGCTGCGATGATCACGACCGTCATCGTGTCGACTGTATTCCTGGCACTGCTGCCGACGCAGTTACGCGAGCACTATGCGACTCCCCAGACAGACCGAGTATCGGTGGAACAGAAGGTGAACGACGTGTACGGCGGTACTCCGGACTACTACAGACCAGGCGACTCGATCAGCTTGTTCCCACGATGGGAATTCTCGGCCGACTACGTCGACAGCAACGGCAGTCCGGTGCCCGTCGACTTGATGGACTGCAATTGGACCCAGAACTACAGGGATCTGAGCGAATTCGAGACGGTCGCCGAGTACGAGGAGTACTCCGACCGCCAGAGCGTGGAACGTCGCAACATCGAGATCCAGTGCATTCGGGATCAGGGCGCGGAGGCCTACGAGACGCGCTATCACGAGGACAGATCGTTCTGGCGGTTCCAGGCGATCGAGTCGGCGTTGTCGTTGGTGGTTGCCGGGCTTCTCGGGGGCGTGTCACTCCTGCTGCTGCGCAGGCTGCGTCCCTAGGGCAGGTCTGCCGCAGCTACCTCTGCGCTGGAATTCCGAGCGGTTTCCGATTCCTGATCACTGTGGCCACGAGGGCGGGGAGGCCGAGGACCAGAACCATGATTCCGACTACGAGTGCAGCAGTGGACCACGGCCTGCACACCCCCAGCTGATCGGCCAGGGTGACCGCGCCGACGATGCCGAGGATCCAGGCGAAGAATTCGATTCGGCGAACGCGTCGGGATGTCGGATCCGAGGTTGCCCACCACGCACCGACGGACGAACACGCGAGGGCGCACACGAGCAACCAGTACTCCGCCATCTCGGCCTCCTCGAAGTCGATGGTGTGATCAGGGTAGTTCGCGTGCCGCCCGTCCGTTCACAATTGTGCGACCAGCAGTGGCAGACCCACCGCGGCCGTTGTGCGCCATCGGTGGTCGGCCATGTCGGATACCTCGGTCTCGACCGGGTTGATCTCGACCACGGTTGCGCCCGCACTGCGTGCGACGGCGGGCAGTCCGGCGAACGGGTACACCACGCCCGACGTACCGACCACGAGCACCAGATCTGCAGCGCGCACAGCATTCTCGGCTGCTTCCCACGCCTGTTCGGGCAGCGATTCGCCGAACCACACGGCCCCGGGACGGATGAGTCCGCCGCACCGGGGACAGTCCGGCGGCGGAACACGCTGATCTGCGTCGATCGGAATGTCGTCGTCCAGAATGTCGTTACCCAGAACGTCGGGGTCGTCGAGTTCCGCGCGCACTCCACACTCGCTGCAGTACGGCTCGAAAAGGCTTCCGTGTACGTGTGCGAGCACTGTGGATCCGGCTCGTTCGTGCAGATCGTCGACGTTCTGCGTGGCGATGTCCACCTGCGCATGCTGCTGCCATTGCGCGACGGCGCGGTGGCCGGCGTTGGGTTCGGAACGACGCACGAGTGCTGCGCGCCACCGGTACCAACCCCACACGAGGTCGCTGTCGGCGAGCCAGCCCTCGGGACTGGCGAGGTCCTTCGGATCGAAGTCCTGCCACAGACCGGTCCGGGCGTCGCGAAACGTTGCAATTCCGGATTCGGCCGACATGCCGGCCCCGGTCAGAACGACGATGCGCGACGCCGCTCGTGCGGCGTCCACGATGGGTTGTGGAACGGCGTCGACCGTCTGCTCGTGCGAATGGGTCACACAGCTATTGTGCCAACCGGTGTTCGCTCACGCGCTACCGTGTGGGCATGAGCATCGACACCGATACCCGTACGCGGCGACGCTGGCCCCTGTGGACCGCAGCGGTCACCGCTGTGGTCGTGGTGGTGGCCGTCGGTGTTCTGTGGCTCGCCCCGAGTCGCTATCTACCGTGGGACACCGAATCGTTCCCCGAGGTGAACAGCTCCGAGTTGACCGTCGACCAAGCCCGTGTGGTGGACCTGCTGCGAGTCGAGCACGAGAAGCAGCGTCCGGGAACCTTCTATGCAGAGGGCGTGGACGAGGCCTGGTGCGCCGACTTCGTCAGCTGGATCATGAAGGAAGCGGGCATGCCGTTGTCGAATCCCAACTCGGGTTCGTGGCGCATTCCCGGCGTCTACACGCTGCAGGAGTACTACCAGCAACAGGGACGGTTCGAGACCGTCGGCAACTACACGCCGTCGGTGGGTGATGTGGTGTTGTACGACAACTCCAGTTGGGTCGGCCAACACACCAACGTCATCGTGGCTGTCGACGGCAGCGAGGCCGTCACCGTGGGCGGGAACGAAGCCGGCAAGATCAGGATTCACACTCTGAATTACGAATCCGACTCGGGTGTAGTCGGATTCGGCCGCTTGGCATCCTGAGGGCCGTCATTGCGACGGGGTGCTGGAACGGTCGCCGAGTGATCGCGCCCCTCCGTCTCTCTTCGCTCTGTACAGCAACAGGTCTGCTCGGTCGAAACAGTCGTAGAGCGATTCCCCCGGACGCAATGTCGTGTAACCGGCGGAGAACGTCTGCTCGTCCGGGACGACGGCTGCGAGTTCGGTCAGCACGGTTGCCATCGTCGTCGACCCGGTATCGGGCATCGCGATGGCGAATTCCTCCCCGCCCCATCTGGCGACATACGCTCGCCCTGCAAGCAATTGCATTGCGGCAGTGGAGAACTGGACCAACAGGCGATCGCCGCGGCCGTGTCCATACTTGTCGTTGAACGACTTGAAGCGATCGAAATCGATCATCGCCATCGCCAGCGACACGTCGACTCCGCGCGGAGTCGTCAACTGAGACAACCGATCTCGCCATCCACGCCGATTGAGCAGCCCGGTCAAGGGATCGGTCAGCGCAGCCTCCCGTAGGTCGTCCTCCAACCGCCGCCGATCGGTGACGTCGTGGACCACCGCCATGGTCCATCGTCGGCCGTCCGGGCCGGGGACCTCGCTGGCCGACACCCAACCCCACCGCACCGTGCCGTCGGGGTGCAGGTATCGCTTCTCGACGTGTACGGATTCACCACGGGCCTCGGCGTCGTCCATCATCTGTTCCATCGCCGCGTGTTGGTCCAGGTCGTCGGGGTGGGTGAATTCACGGGAGGATCGGCCCCACAGTAGGTCCCTGGGGCACCCCACGATTGCCGCATACGCCTCGTTCGCGAGTAACAGCAGCCCGTGTTCGTCGGCGAGTGCCATTCCCACCGTGCTGGCCTCGAACATCTCCCGATACCAGCGATCGGCGTCGACCATGATTGTCCGGTTCACTTCCTCGAACGGTGCGAGCCACATCGATTCACACGACACACCGACGATACGCCGTCGTGGGGACCCGAACAGTATCGAGCGATCGGCCTTGACCTTGACGCTACGTCAACGTTCACACTGGACGCATGAGAATCGGATCCCTCGCCGATGCCGCCGGAACGACCCCGCGGACGGTGCGCCACTACCACCGACTCGGCTTGCTCTCCGAGCCTCGGCGGCTGTCCAACGGCTACCGCGAGTACACGATCGACGACGTCGTTCGGCTGATGCGAATCCGATGGTTGGCCGAGTGCGGAATGCCGCTGGGCGCGATAGCGGCAGTGCTCGACGGAAAAGCGACGGACGAGCCCGACGTGGTCGGGGACCTGCGAGCCTTGCTGGCCGGCATCGAGACCGAGCAGACGGCATTGGCACACAAGCACAGTCGCTTGTCGGCGTTGCTCGACGACGCTGTCGAACGGCGTCCTCTGACCGCGCTCCCACGAGATGTTGCCGCAACGTTCGGGTCCTTGCTCGATGCAGCGGACGAACGGGACCGGCCCGCGCTGATCCGCGAACGCGATCTACTCGAAGTGATGGCAATTTCGGGCCGCGTCCCGGCGGCATTCTTCGAGACGATGTCCGCCGCGCTCGGCGATCACGACCTACGTCGGAGATACCTGGTGTTGCTACGACGCTTCGGTGCCCTCGAGGGCCGAAGCGTCGCCGAATCCGAGGACGACATCGACGCGTTGGCCGACGAGTTGGTGTCCGTACTCGATGTCGAGTCCTTCGCTCAGGCGCCCGAGTCCGCTGCGCTCGGGAGCGAATCGACCGGGCTGCTCGACATCGAGGACATCGTTCCCGACGCGGCCCAACGCGCCGTCGTCCTCCGCACCACAGCTCGTCTGCTCGACGGTGAGCATCCGGCAGGAACATCACAGTGACCCCGGATCGGGGTGCCCGGGTCGGCAGATGGCACGCACTGCTGTTGTGGGCACGCGGCCGCCACGCACCGATCGCGGCCGACTCTGCCGAGTTCACCGCGGTGCGCGGAACGGGTTCGATGCCGTTGATGTTCGGTGTGGCCTCTGTCGTCGAGATCGTCGTCGTGCATCTCCTCGTGCCGTGGCTGTGGCTCGATATCGTGCTCGGTGCGCTCTCGGTCGTATCGATCGTTCTGCTGGCGTCGGCTTTAGCCGTCGGCCGGGTGCACCCCCATGTCCTCACACCCGAAGCACTCGTCCTGCGCACCTCCGGCGAGGTCGTCACCACGGTGGAGAGATCGACGATCGTCTCGGCCCGACTCCATCGCCGGTTCGGCGTGGTGGCTCCCACTGTCCGCGACGACCGAGCCGTGTTACCGAACCAGGACGGCACGAACGTCGACATCACGTTGTCGACCCGCACCACAGTCGTCGTACCCGCACCCCTACGTCGGTGGCGGGTCGAGGGCACCGCGACGTCCATCGGCGTGTACGTGGACGATCCCGTGGCCCTGGTCGCCGCGTTGTCCTCGGTTCCGGCCGACGGTGGGATGTGAACCCGAACTGCTGCGGGACCGGTGAGACCACGCTGTGAGAAACCGGCGACGAGCTGGGACCGGCACCGCAGTACGGACTCCGAGGAGTGCGTCACCGCGCGTACACGTATTGTTTGCTCAGAACGTCTTCTTGTTTGCGACGAACCTCGGCGTCTGCCGAGCAGCTTCCGAGACGAACACCACCGACCGTGACCGCCCGACCAGTGGTCGATCGACAGCCGGAGCCATTCCCCTTTCATGCAGGTACACCCGAGCGGCACCGATCACGAATCGGCAACCGATTCCGCGGCCCCGAGTTCGGTGTCGGCTCCCGTCGTGCCGCGACCGCCACAGCGCCAGGATCTGAACGGCCTGCGTGGTGTCGCCATCGCTCTGGTGGTCGTGTTCCACATCTGGATGGGTCGGGTGTCGGGCGGAGTCGATGTCTTCCTCACGCTGTCCGGCTTCTTCTTCACTGCGTCGTTGCTTCGATCGGCCGAGGCCGGTGCGAGCCTGAACCCGATCACCCGCATCGTTCGCGTACTCCGCAGACTCGGACCGCCTCTGGCGCTCACCCTGTTGGCGGTAGCGGCCGCGTCTGTGTTCCTGCTACCGAGGACCCGCTGGGCCGACGTGGGCGACCAACTCGTCTCCGGCGTCTTCTTCTTCGTGAACTGGCAGTTGGCGACGACGGCCAACGACTACCTGGCGGCCGACCCCTCGGTGAGTCCGGTCCAGCACCTGTGGTCCGTCGCGGTGCAATTCCAGTTCTATTTGCTCGCGATTGCCGTCGTGTTCGGTCTGGCGTGGATTCTGCGCACGATGCGACCGGAGGGACCGCGAAGTCTGCGACCACAGACCTTCGCCGTGATCTTCGCCGTCATCGCGGTGTTGTCGTTCGTGTATGCAGCGGACGGTGCTCGACGCCATCAGGCGTGGAACTACTACGACACGGGCGCGCGACTCTGGGAGATCATGCTCGGTGCGGCGGTCGCGGCCACGTTCGCGGCATTCGCCGGCAGAAACACCGGGGCCGATGCCCGCGTGAGTCGGCTGGGATCGACCGCCCGGGGCGCGCTCGCCGCCGGTGCGATGTTCGTCATCGTCGTCTGTGGATTCGTGGTGGACGGCGTGACCGCGTTCCCCGGTCCCCTGGCGCTGATTCCGGTACTGGCCACTGTGGCGCTGATCATCGCAGGCTCGAACACCGTGGTCGCCGCGACGTTGTCCAACCGGTTCTTCGCCTGGGTCGGCTCGATCGCGTTTCCGTTGTACCTATGGCACTGGCCGCTGTTGATCTTCTACCTGTCGGCCACCGGCAGGACCCACGCGGACATACCCGGCGGACTCGGCATCGTCGGTGCATCGGTCGCACTCGCGTGGCTCACCGTCCGCTTCGTGGAGCGTCCCACGCAGGCCGCCACATTCACTCCCGGCCGCATCGCAGTCACGGCCGTCGCCCTCGTTGCTGCCGTGGCGGTGACAGCCGGTTCGGTCGGCTGGAACGCCTACATCGAACGATCGATCTCGGCCGTGCAGGCCGACGAATCGGTCGACGAAGCCACGCACCCGGGGGCGCTGGAACTGACCGACGGCATTCGCGTCGAACCGGCCGAGATGACGCCTCCCCTGTACTCCGCTCCCGAGGATCTTCCCGTCACCACCCTCGAGGGCTGCATCGCGGATTTCGAGACTCGCGACGCTCTGTCCTGTACCTACGGCGACGTCGATGCGGCCCGAACGATCGTGCTGGCGGGGAGCTCACACGCCGAGCACTGGGTGACCGCTCTCGACACTCTGGGGCGGCGGCACGGCTTCAAGGTGGTCACGTTCGTGAAGATGGGGTGCCCGCTCAGCCTGGACACGATGCCGATGCTCGGGCAGAACGAGTACCCGGATTGTCTGGACTGGACCCGGACCGTGCTCGACGACGTCGCATCGATGCAACCGGAATACGTGTTCACCACGGCCACCCGGCCCCGCGACGACTTCCCCGGCGACTTCACCCCGCCCTGGTACGTCTCGGTCTGGCAGCAGTTGATCGCCGACGGTGTCGGCGTCCTCGGTATCAGGGACACCCCGTGGCTCGCGTATCGAGCCATCGACTGCCTGGCCGACGGCGGCTCGGCCACCTCGTGCGGCATCCCGCGAGACGAGGCGCTCGACTCGGTCAACCCCGCTCTGGCGTCCTCGTTCCAGCTGAGCGGATTCTCCGCCCTCGACCTCTCGGACGCGGTGTGCGACGACACCGTCTGTCGCGTCGAGCAGGGGAACGTACTG
This sequence comes from Rhodococcoides fascians NBRC 12155 = LMG 3623, assembly GCF_001894785.1. Lineage (GTDB taxonomy): Bacteria > Actinomycetota > Actinomycetes > Mycobacteriales > Mycobacteriaceae > Rhodococcoides > Rhodococcoides fascians. Next base: position 216,417 of record NZ_BCWW01000008.1, on the reverse strand, counting down.
ATCTATCGCGACGAGCATCATCTGACCGCCACCTACGTGCGAACCCTGACCACCGAGCTCGGCCGGCAGCTCGGATCTGCGACCGGCTGGTGGGCCGGACCGTGAGCGGAACGGCTCGCGCTCGGTAAGCCTGGTCCCACCGGTCACAGTAGGGTTGATCCATGCTGCACGACGCCTCCGACGACACGCCCGCCATCGCCGTATGGCCGGGATCCCCTTATCCACTGGGAGCGACCTACGACGGAGCAGGAACCAACTTCGCCTTGTTCTCCGAGGTCGCCGAGGCCGTGGACCTGTGCCTGATCGCCGAGGACGGTACCGAAACTCGTATTCGTTTCGAGGAGTCCGACGGCTATGTGTGGCACGCGTACCTGCCCACGGTGGTGCCGGGACAACGCTACGGCTACCGCGTCCACGGGCCGTGGGATCCGGCTGCCGGACATCGTTGTGATCCCAGCAAGTTGCTGGTCGATCCTTACGGAAAAGCATTCGAGGGGTCGTTCGACGGAGACCGATCGCTCTTCTCCTACAACATCGACATCCCGGCCGCCGAACCCGAGCCCGTGGAGTCCACGGACTCCGCAGCCGCGGATCCACTCGACGCCGACGGCGGGTTCGAGGACGCGGCCGATCTTGCCGATCCGGACGGCGAAATCGTCGACGAGGCACCGATCGCCCACGACGACGAGCCGAACAACGATTTCCCTCAGCACGATTCGCTGGGGCACACGATGACCACCGTGGTGATCAACCCCTTCTTCGACTGGCAGGCCGACCGCGCACCGAAGAGGCCGTATCACGAGACGGTGATCTACGAGGCCCACGTCAAGGGCATGACGATCACCCATCCGGACATCCCCGAGGCCGAGCGCGGCACCTATGCCGGTCTGGCACATCCGGTGATCATCGAGCATCTGCAGCACCTGGGCGTCACCGCGATCGAGCTGATGCCGGTGCACCAGTTCATGCAGGACCAGGTACTTCTGGACAAGGGACTGCGAAACTACTGGGGCTACAACACCTTCGGATTCCTCGCGCCTCATGCGGAGTATTCCTCGCATCAGTCGCCCGGTGCCGCGGTGACCGAATTCAAGGCGATGGTCCGTTCGTTCCACGCCGCCGGCATCGAGGTGATCCTCGACGTGGTCTACAACCACACCGCCGAGGGAAACCACATGGGCCCCACCATCAGCTTCCGCGGCATCGACAACGCGGCCTACTACCGACTGGTCGACGGCGATCTCGAGCACTACATGGACTACACCGGGACGGGCAACAGTCTCAATGCTCGACACCCACACACGCTGCAGCTCATCATGGACTCGCTGCGCTACTGGGTCACCGAGATGCACGTCGACGGATTCAGGTTCGACCTCGCATCCACCCTGGCCCGTGAACTGCACGACGTGGATCGGCTGAGCGCGTTCTTCGATCTGGTGCAACAGGACCCGGTCGTCAGCCAGGTCAAGCTGATCGCCGAGCCGTGGGATGTCGGCGAGGGCGGATACCAGGTGGGTAACTTCCCCGGTCTGTGGACCGAGTGGAACGGCAAGTACCGTGACACCGTTCGCGACTACTGGCGCGGTGAGCCCGCGACGCTGGGCGAGTTCGCGTCGCGCCTGACCGGATCGTCGGATCTCTACGAGGCGACGGGCCGTCGCCCCGGTGCCAGCATCAACTTCGTCATCGCGCACGACGGCTTCACCCTCAACGACCTGGTCTCGTACAACGACAAGCACAACGAGGCCAACGGCGAGGACAACAACGACGGCGAGAGCCACAACCGGTCGTGGAACTGCGGCGTCGAGGGTCCGACCGACGATCCCGAGATCCTCGATCTGCGGGCCCGCCAGATTCGCAACATCATGGCCACGCTGCTGCTCAGCCAAGGCACGCCGATGATCGCGCACGGCGACGAACTCGGCCGAACTCAGCAGGGCAACAACAACGTCTACTGCCAGGATTCGGAACTGGCGTGGATGGATTGGTCCCTGGCCGAGACCAACGCCGACCTGATCGAGTTCACCCGCAACGCAATTGCGCTGCGCAACGAGCACCCGGTGTTTCGCCGTCGCCGATTCTTCGAGGGCAGGCCCATCCGATCGGGCGAACAGGCACGTGACATCGCCTGGCTCACCCCCGCAGGCGAGGAGATGACTCCCGAGGACTGGGACAGCGGTTTCGGCAAATCGCTCACCGTGTTCCTCAACGGTGAGGGCATTCCCGAGCCGAATCAGCGCGGGGAGCGGGTGGTCGACGACTCGTTCCTGTTGTGCTTCAACGCACATCACGAGACGATCGAATTCGTCACTCCGGACGGAAACTACGCCAAGGAATGGACGGTCGCCCTCGATACGGCAGCGCGCACGGGAGCGGGTGAGAAATCGATCGAAGCGGGTACACCGGTGGAGGTCACCGCTCGATCCCTACTCGTTCTACGAAAGACTGCCTGACTCATGCCGCTGCCCACCAGCACATACCGGTTACAACTGCGGGGCGATGCCTTCACCCTGGCCGACGCCTCGGACGTGGTCGACTACCTGCACGACCTCGGAGTGAGCCATCTCTATCTCTCGCCGATACTGACCGCGACCGACGGTTCGACGCACGGGTACGACGTCACCGACACCTCGACCGTCTCCGCCGCCCTCGGCGGGCGAGATGCATTGACTCGCTTGCACTCTCGGGCTGCCGAGGTGGGCATGGGGATCATCGTCGACATCGTTCCCAACCACGTCGGGGTGGAGGATCCACGACAGAACGCGTGGTGGTGGGACGTTCTGCGGCGCGGTCGTGACTCGGAGTTCGCCACCTACTTCGACATCGACTTCGCAGCCGACAACGGAGTGGACGGCAAGATCGCCATCCCCGTGCTCGGCAGCGCGAGCGATGTCGCCGAGCTCACCGTCGACCGCTCCGAGGACGAGCCTCTGCTGGCGTTCTACGAGCACCGCTTCCCCATCGCCGACGGTACCGACGGCGACGACGCCCAGGCCGTGCACGACCGTCAGGCCTACCGCCTCGTCAGTTGGTCCGCCGGGTTGATCGGTTACCGCCGCTTCTTCTCGGTGAACGGCCTGGCCGGTGTCCGGCAGGAAGACCTCGACGTCTTCACCGACTCACATCGCCAGGTGGCGAGCTGGATCGAGGACGGGCTGATCGACGGGTTACGCGTCGACCACCCCGACGGCTTGGCCGATCCTGCCGGATATCTGACCGAACTACGCGGGCTGCTCGGTCCCGACCGCTGGCTGGTGATCGAGAAGATCTTGGCCGACGGCGAACCGTTGGACGAGTCGCTGCCCGTCGACGGCACGACAGGGTACGACGCGTTGGCGGCCGTGGGCGGGATATTCGTCGACCCGGAAGGGGCGCCGGCACTGACCGCACTGTCCCAGGTGCGCTCCGGCATCGCCTACGACGACGAGACGTTGCACGAGACAGAACTCGATCTCAAGACCGCTGTCGCGCGCGGCGACCTGTCCCCCGAGGTGCGACGCCTCGCCCGCGCCGTGGTTCGTGAATCGGGTACCTCCATCGAGCTCGAATCGGTGATCGACGCCATCGTCGCCGTTGTTGCCGCAGTTCCGGTGTACCGCACCGACTACGCGCCGCTGGCCGGTGTGCTTCCGGGTGTCGTCGCCGCCATCGGTGAAGAGCAGCCGGAACTGGCCGGCGGTCTCGACGCTCTGACAACCGCCCTGATCGCCGGTACCGAATCCCCCGTGCGTTTCGATCAGGTGTGCGGTGCCGTCACGGCCAAGGGCGTCGAGGACTGCCTGTTCTACCGCGCCAACCGGTTGATCTCGCTGCAGGAGGTCGGCGGCGATCCCGCTCGGTTCGGTTGCAGCCCAGCGTACTTCCATCTGAAGAACGCCGACCGCGCGAAGCGCTGGCCCGCCGCGATGACGACACTGTCCACACACGACACCAAACGCGGTGAGGACGTGCGGGCGCGTATCGGCGTGCTCTCGCAGACGCCGGAGCTGTGGGCCCGGTCGATCGCCGATTGGGAGGAGCTGGCCCCGAGCCCCGACGGCACCACAGGGATGTTCTTGTGGCAGAACGTCTTCGGTGTCTGGCCGGTCGACGGGGTGATCACCTCGACCCTGCGGGAACGGCTACACGCCTACGCCGAGAAGGCCATTCGCGAGGCCGCTCTCCGTACCACGTGGACCGATCCGGACGAGGAGTTCGAGACTGCCGTACACACGTGGCTCGACGCGATCATGGACGGTCCGGTGGCGCGTTCGATGACGATGCTCGTCGAAAAGCTTTCGCCCCATGGACACTCCGATGCACTCGGGCAGAAGTTGCTCACACTCGTCGGTCCCGGAATCCCGGATGTGTATCAGGGCACCGAGTTGTGGGAGGACTCGCTCGTCGACCCCGACAACCGCAGACCCGTCGACTACTCGGTACGCCGGTCCGTTCTGGCCGGACTGAACGGATCCGCGCCGTCGGTCGATACCGGTGCTGCGAAATTGGCCGTGGTTCGTTCCGCGCTGACGGTACGACGCGAACGGCCTGCGAGCTTCGTCGGCGGTAGTTACACGCCGATCGTCGCGGACGGGGCCGCGGCCGAGCATGTCGTCGGATTTGCCCGAGGTCCGTTGCCCGGCAACTCCGATGTGGTTGCGCTGGCCACGAGGCTGTCCCTCGGTGTGGCCGAGAAAGGGTGGGGCGAGACGACCGTGACGCTGCCCGACGGTCGGTGGCGCGACCGCATCACCGACGTCGAACACAGCGGGACCGTTGCGGTCGCCGAGCTGTTCGCCTCCCTGCCGGTTGCACTTCTGGTGCGCAACAACGAAGGAGAGTCAGCACGATGACATCCTCGACCACTACATCCCCGGCCACGACATCTTCGGCCACCACCCGTGAATTCGCAGTATGGGCACCGACCCCGGAACGAGTACGGCTGCAACTGGACGACGCGGTCCACGACATGGAGCAATCCTCGGACGGCTGGTGGCGAGCAGAGGTGGCCGCCGCCGCGGACAGTCGCTACGGATTCCTCCTCGACGACGCCGAGAAGGCGCTGCCGGATCCACGCTCGCCTCGGCAACCCGACGGTGTGCACGAATTGTCCCAGGTGTTCGAGGTCGATCCGTCGTTGTGGACCGATTCCGCATGGACCGGTCGTCAACTCCCCGGATCGTCGATCTACGAACTCCACATCGGCACCTTCACTCGCGAGGGAACGTTCGACGCGGCGATCGACAAGCTCGATCACCTCGTCGACCTCGGCGTGTCCTTCGTCGAGATCATGCCGGTCAACGGATTCAACGGCGTGCACAACTGGGGCTACGACGGCGTCCTCTGGTACACCGTGCACGAGGCCTACGGTGGCCCGGAAGGGTTGCAGCGCTTGGTCGATGCATGCCACGGCCGCGGGATCGGTGTGGTTCTCGACGTCGTCTACAACCATCTCGGCCCGTCCGGCAACTACCTGGAACGCTTCGGTCCCTACATGACCGAAGGGGCCAACAGCTGGGGCCAGGCGATCAACTATGCCGATGCAGACTCGGGCGAGGTGCGGCGCTACGCCCTGGACAACGCGTTGCGCTGGTTCTCCGAGTTCCACATCGACGCGTTGCGTCTCGACGCGGTGCACGCCATCGTCGACCACACCGCTGTGCACCTCCTCGAGCAACTCTCGATCGAAACGCGCACCCTGTCAGCGCATCTCGGCCGTCCACTGACCCTGATCGCCGAGAGCGACCTCAACGATCCGTCGCTGATCACGGCGCGGTCGGGTGGCGGCTACGGACTCGACGCACAGTGGGACGACGACATTCACCACGCGATCCATGCTGCGGTCTCCGGCGAACGGCAGGGCTACTACGGCGACTTCGGGTCCTTGCAGGGCCTGGCGAACACGGTGCGGCAGGGCTTCTTTCATGCCGGAACGTACTCCAGCTTCCGCGGCCGAATCCACGGGCGACCATTGGACACCCGCCGCATTCCCGCCAGCTCTCTGGTGGCCTACACGACCACCCATGATCAGGTCGGTAACCGTGCGATCGGAGATCGCCCCGGCTTCTACCTCTCCCCCGGACAGCTCGCGATCAAGGCAGCTCTGGTACTCACCTCGCCCTACACTCCGATGCTGTTCATGGGCGAGGAATGGGGAGCGTCGACTCCGTTCCAGTTCTTCACCTCCCACCCCGAACCCGAGCTCGGCAAGGCCACGGCGGAAGGACGCAAAGCCGAGTTCGCCGCACACGGGTGGGACAAGAGCGACATCCCCGACCCACAGGATCCCGAGACGTTCACGCGATCCAAATTGAATTGGTCGGAACTGGGCGACGGCGACCATGCCCGACTGTTGGCCGTCTATCGAGACCTACTGGCCCTGCGCCGCGAGCGGACCGAACTGACCGACCCGTGGCTCGATCACGTGAAGGTCGAGTACGACGAGGACGCCCAGTGGATCGCGATTCGCCGCGGCCGCGTCAGCGTGGTGTGCAATCTGTCCGAGTCCGCGGTGACGGTACCGGTCGGCGGCTCCACACTGCTCGAGTGGGAGCCGACGACCTCGAACGACACCGGGTCTGCCACCACGGTTCCCGGTCACTCCTTCGCGGTGCTCGAATCCTGACGAACCCGTAGGTTCACCAGCACGAACACGGCGGTGACCGCAAGGACCACCGCGGTGGCGACGGCCGCAACGTGCATGCCCGAGACGAACGCGGCATGCGCGGAGTCCAGGAGGACCGTCGCCACCGAGTCCGGTAGTTCACGGGCCACCGCGTCTGCGCCGCCGAGCGTTTCGGCTGCTCTGGCACCGAGCTCGGGTGTGAGCTGCGAGGTGTCGATCCCGCGTCGGAAGATGGCCATGACGACCGTGCCGAGGATCGCCACTCCCAGCGCGATGCCCAGCTCGTACGCGGTTTCCGACACCGCGGACGCAGCCCCGGCTCGCTCGGGTTCGACGGCGCTGACCACCAGGTCGGACGTCAGAGTGAGCGCGAAGCCGACGCCTGCACCCACCAGGACGAATCCGGCGATGAACAACGCCGGGCTGGTGTCGGTACCGAGACCGACCAGGATGCCCGCGCCCGCAGCAGCTGCGATCATGCCTGCGCCGAGGACCGTGCCTGCGGTGAAGTACCGAACCAGAACCGCAGCGAGCAATGAGGTCACGATGCTGGCGGCCGTGCCCGGCAGCAACAGCAGTCCGGCTTCGAGCGGGCTGTTGCCCAGGACGAGCTGCAGGTACTGCGAACCGAAGAACAGCACGCCGGCGAGTGCGAACACGGACAGGAAGTTCGTCGCCACACCCGTCGAGAAGGCACGGTTGGCGAACAGCCGGATGTCGATCATCGGGGCGTCCAGAATCCGCTGTCGCCGCACGAACACCACACCGGCGATCACGCCGACGACGGCGGAGACCACGTAGGCCGGGTGAAGGCCGTGCGCTGCGATCTCCTTGACCGCGAACACGATCGGAACGATAGCGAGCATCGACAACGCCGAGCTGGGTAGGTCGAAACGGCCCGGGTTCGGATCCTTGGACTCGGGAATGACCAACGGCCCCAGCGCGATCAGCGCGATCATGACGGGAATGTTGATGAGAAACACCGAGCCCCACCAGAAGTGCTCGAGCAACCACCCGCCCACGAGCGGACCGGCGGCCGCGCCGCCGCCCGCCATCGCGCCCCAGACGCCGATAGCGGTCACCCGTTGGCGCGGATCGAGGAAGATCGTGCGAATCAAGCCGAGAGTGGCGGGCATCAAGGTCGCGCCGGAGATACCCTGCAGAACTCGCGCCGCGATGAGCATCTCCGGGCTGGTCGAGACAGCCGCAACGAGAGAGGCGATTCCGAAGCCCGCTGCTCCGATCAGCAGTAGGCGACGCCGACCGATCCGGTCACCGAGCGTGCCCATCGTGATGAGCAAGCCGGCCAGTACGAACGAGTACACGTCGATGATCCACAGCAGCTGATTGCTCGACGGTGCCAGATCGGCGCTGATGAACGGCAGGGCGAGGTCGAGCACGGTCCCGTCGACCGCGATGAGAAGGACGGCAAACGCGAGCACCACCAACCCGAACCAGTCGCGCGCGGTGGCTCTGGAGGCCGATCCGCCGTCGATCTCGTGCACCGCACCGGTCCGCACGTCGCTCACCATGACTCCATTTCGCCCGCCCGGTCCGCGACCGGCACATCTTCGATACCAACCGTCCAGCCGGTACAGCTCTGAAGACTACCTCGAACCGTCCAGCCGGTAAAGTGAGTTCCATGTCATCTGACACACGCGACCGAATTCTGGATTCGCTCGAGACGTTGCTCCTCGAACACGGCATGACCAAAGTGACCCTGGACAGCGTCGCTGCCGCCGCCGGGGTATCGAAGGGCGGCTTGCTGTACCACTTCAAGACCAAGGACGCGCTGGTCGCTGCCATGGTCCGACGACTCGCCGTTCAGGCCGATCAGCAGAGAGCCGACGCCGGCGCAGGTGGCACCTCCGTAGCGGAGTGGTATCTGCAACCACCCGATTGCATCTCGGAGAAGGAAATCGCGCTCTACCGCTCCACGCTGGCGGCACTGCGCAGCGTCGACGGCAACTCCGGTGAGGTGCAGGACGCCGTCACGGACATGATGCAGCAGTGGGACGAGGGCTTACGTACCGAGATCGACGATCCGGTGCAGGCCGAGATCATCCGACTCGTCGGCGACGGGATATACCTCGGAGCCGTCCTCGACCTGCCCGCCGTCGACCCCGAACTGCACAAGCGGGTGGTCGACCGCCTGCTGGGTCGGTGACTCAGGTCAAGTAGCGGTAGACCGGCGAACCCGGCTCCAGCTGCTCCACCTGAAGGTGCGAGGACCGCATACGTTCGAGGAGGGCCGAAAGGCCGTGCGCCGCACCGAGTTGGATGCCGACGAGCGCGGCACCGGTCTCCCGGTTGTTTCGCTTGACGTACTCGAACAGGGTGATGTCGTCCTCGGGCCCGAGTACCTCGTCGAGAAACCGACGCAGTGCGCCGGGCTCCTGCGGAAAGTCCACGAGGAAGTAGTGCTTGAGGCCGAGGTGGACGAGCGATCGTTCGAGAATCTCGCCGTACCGTGAGACGTCGTTGTTTCCCCCGGACACCAGGCACACGACGGTACTTCCCGGTGCGATGTCGAGATGCTCGAGCGCGGCGACCGCCAATGCGCCTGCGGGCTCGGCGATGACCCCTTCGTTCTGGTACAGCTCGAGCATTGCGGTACAGACCGCGCCCTCGTCGATCTGGGTGATCAGGAACGCACCGGGGCCGGAGCTTTCGAACACCGGCGCGGTGATCAGGGGCAACGATGCATGGGACACCACCGTCGCGCCCAACGACTGCAGCGCCGAGTACGGAACATCGCCGATACGCCGGACCGCCGCCCCGTCGACGAACGGATCGATATCCGACAGCGTCACCGGCCCACCAGCAATCAACGCAGCGGTCATCGACGCAGCACCGGATGGTTCGACGCCGACCAACGATGTCTGCGGAGCGCGCTCACGCAGATAACTGGAGATACCCGCGATGCAGCCGCCCCCGCCGACGGGCATCACCACCACATCGGGTGCGCCGCCGAGCTGATCGACGATTTCCTTGGCGATCGTCCCTTGGCCCGCCACCGTTCGTGGATCGTCGAACGGCGGGACCATGGTGGCACCGGTACGGGCCACGTCTGCGGCAGCCGCGGCAGCTGCGGCGTCGAACGTGTCGCCGATGACAATGAGCTCCACGAAGTCGCCTCCGTGCACCCTGATTCGGTCACGCTTCTGCTTGGGGGTGTTGGCCGGCACGTAGATCCGACCTCGCACCTGCATGGACCGACAGGCGAATGCCACACCCTGCGCGTGGTTCCCGGCACTCGCCGTGACCACGCCGACGCTGCGCTCGGCCTCGGTCAACTGATCCATCAGGTTGTACGCGCCGCGAATCTTGTACGAGCGGACGATCTGCAGGTCTTCGCGTTTGAGGTAGACCGTCGCTCCGGTCTCTGCCGACAGGCGCTCGCACAACTGCAGGGGTGTCGCGGCGACCACCGAGGAAATTCGCATCGCAGCTGCATCGATGTCGGCCGCGGTGACGGCTACCGACGAGGGGTGCTGGGAGGCGAGCTCAGGTGATGAAGACACCAGCACATGCTGCCACCAGCGTGGAACGGTCACCCACTCGGGACCGTTCCACGGGCAGGCCGATCGCGCTCAGGCGCGCGCGAGGACGAACACCGGGATCTCCCGGTCGGTCTTCTTCTGGTAATCCGCGTAATCGGGGTAGACCGCGACCGAGCGCTCCCACCACACGGCTTTCTCGTCGCCGGTTACCTCCCGAGCGACGTAATCATGCTTTTCGGGTCCGTCCTGCAGCTCCACCAGCGGCTCGGCCTTGACGTTGAAGTACCAGACGGGGTGCTTCGGCGCACCACCGAGGGAGGCCACGATGGCGTACTCCCCATCGTGTTCCACCCGCATCAACGGCGACTTGCGCAGCTTTCCGCTCTTGTTTCCCTTGGTGGTCAGCAGCACGACCGGCATCCCGTTCATCGTCGTGCCTTCGGTTCCGCCGGAGTTCTCGTACAGCTCGGCCTGCTTTCGGGCCCAGTCGGATGAACTCGGTTCGTATTCTCCTGTCAATGGCATGGTTTCAGTCAACACCCACGGCCGCCGAGACGCCACCGAATCTCGATCGTCGCAGCTCGGAACCATGAGTTCGGTGGACCGAATCTTTGCGTGGGTATAGTCTGAACTTCACCCGCCGGACACCCGAATCATCGAACCGGACGGGCGTACCCGAGGAGGACGCGATGACCTACACGAGCAACCAGGTGAGCCGTCGAACTGTCCCCGCCCTGCGCACGGTCGATGTCGCCGGAGTCGATTGGCCTCTGTACAAGCTCGAGTCATTGGCGATCGGGCTCGTCGTATTCGTCGCCACCCTCGCGCTGGTCGGATCACTGCAGGCAGCCGTCCTCGGCGGCGCGGCAGTCGCAGTCGCCGCGTGGTGGACTCTCCGATTGACCGAGGTCCACCCCGCCCGGACCGGCTCACCCCGTCAGGCAGCCGGGCCCCAGTAGCGCCTTCAGGTCTCCCATCAGCGCCGACGTCGGCGTTACCCGCAAACTGTCGTCGAGCTTCATCGTGGTGATCTTGTCGCCACTGACCAAACGTAGATGGACGTCCGAGGTCCCTGGGTGGCTGATCAACACCCGCTTGAGCGCGCCGACCTTGTCTGCCGTGCACAGTCGCGTCGGCAAACTCACCGCGAGCGGCTTGTCGATACCGATCGCCGAAAGATCCGGCACCGCAAGATCGTTCGCAATCAACGACACCCGGTCGTCACGCACCGACACGCGACCCTTGACGAGCACCACCGAGTCCTCGGTGACGTCGGCACCGAACACCGAGTAGGCCTGTGGGAAGAACAGCACCTCGATGCCGCCGGCAAGGTCCTCGAGCTGAGCCGACGCCCACGTCAGACCGTTCTTGTTGATCCGCCGGTTCACCGAGGCCAGAATTCCGCCGACGGTGACCTGAGTGCCGTCCTTGATGTCCCCTTCGAGGATCGTCGGGATGTTGCAGTCGGACTTCGCGGCCAACATGTGCTCGACACCGAGCAGCGGGTGGCCGGAGACGTAGAGACCGAGCATCTCGCGCTCGAGGGCCAGACGGTGCTTGGACTCCCACTCCTCGTCCGGCACGCGGACGTTGAACACCGAGGAGATGGACTCGTCGGCGTCCTCACCGCCGAACAGATCGAACTGTCCGATCGCCTCGGCCTTCTTGGTGCCCATCACCGCATCGATCGCGTCGGCATGGATCAACATCAGACCCTTGCGCGGATGATCGAGAGAGTCGAAAGCGCCTGCCTTGATGAGAGATTCGGTGACCTTCTTGCTGCACGCGATCGCGTCGATCTTGCCCAGGTAGTCCGAGAAGTCCGTGTATTTGGACTTCTCCGACCGCGCTCTGATGATCGATGCGACCACGTTCGTGCCGACGTTGCGCACCGCGCCGAGACCGAACCGGATGTCCTTGCCCACCGATGCGAAGTTGAGCTCGGATTCGTTGACGTCCGGTGGCAGCACCGTGATGCCGAGCTTGCGGCAGTCGGCCAGGTAGATCGCGGCCTTGTCCTTGTCGTCACCGACACTGGTGAGCAGGCCGGCCATGTACTCGGCCGGATAGTTGGCCTTGAGGTACGCCGTCCAGTACGAGACCAGGCCGTATCCGGCCGAGTGCGACTTGTTGAACGCGTAGCCGGCGAACGGGAGCACGGTGTCCCACAGCGCCTTGATCGCGGCCTCGGAGAAGCCGTTGTCCAACATGCCCTGACGGAATCCGGCGTACGCCTTCTCCAGCTCGGAGAGCTTCTTCTTTCCCATGGCACGACGCAGCAGGTCGGCCTGGCCCAGGGTGTACCCGGCGACCTTCTGCGCGAGCTGCATGATCTGCTCCTGGTAGACCACCAGGCCGTACGTCTCGCCGAGAATCACCTTGAGCGGCTCTTCGAGCTCAGGGTGAATCGGCTTGACCTCCTGCCGCCCGTTCTTGCGGTCGGCGTAGTCGTTGTGCGAGTTCATGCCCATCGGACCCGGGCGGTACAGCGCCAGCACGGCGACGATGTCCTCGAAACCGGTGGGCTGCATGCGGCGCAGCAGGTCGCGCATCGCGCTGCCGTCGAGCTGGAAAACACCGAGAGTGTCTCCGCGAGAAAGCAATTCGAAGGTCGCCGGATCGTCGAGCGGCAACGCGTCGAGATCGATGTCGATGCCGCGGTTGGCCTTGATGTTGTCGATCGCGTCGCCGATGACCGTGAGGTTTCGCAGACCGAGGAAGTCCATCTTCAGCAGGCCGATGGCCTCGCACGACGGGTAGTCCCAGCCGGTGATGATCGCGCCGTCCTGGGCCCGCTTCCACACCGGGATTGCGTCGGTGAGCGGCTCCGAGGACATGATGACCGCGCAGGCGTGCACGCCCGCGTTGCGGATCAGGCCTTCGAGGCCCTTGGCCGTCTTGTAGATCGTGGCCACGTCGGGGTTGGAGTCGATGAGCGCTCGGACCTCGACGGCCTCCTTGTAGCGCTCGTGCGACGGATCGGTGATGCCGGCCACCGAGATGTCCTTGGCCATGATGGGTGGCGGCAGAGCCTTGGTGATCTGATCGGCGATGCCGAAACCGGGCTGGCCGAACTGCACACGTGCGGAGTCCTTGATGGCAGCCTTGGTCTTGATGGTGCCGAAGGTGATGACCTGCGCAACCCGGTCGCTACCCCACTTCTCCGTGGCGTAGCGCACCATCTCACCGCGACGACGATCGTCGAAGTCGATATCGATATCGGGCATCGACACACGCTCGGGGTTGAGGAATCGCTCGAAGAGCAATCCGTGCGGGAGCGGATCGATGTTGGTGATGCCCATGGCGTAGGCAACCAGGGATCCGGCGGCGGAACCACGGCCCGGTCCGACGCGGATGCCGACCGCTTTCGCGTGGTTGATGAGGTCGCCGACCACGAGGAAGTAGGCCGGGAAGCCCATCTCCAGGATCACCTTGATCTCGTACTCCGCTCGCGCGAGGTAATCCTCGGCCGGACCGTCGGGGAACCGACGTTCGAGTCCGGTCATGACCTCGTGCCGCAGCCACGTTCCCTGCGTGTATCCCTCGGGAACCGGGAAGATGGGCATCCGGTCGCGGTGCGCCCACACCTCGTCGTAGGGCTGGACTCGCTCGGCGATGAGGAGCGTGCTGTCGCATGCACCGGGTACCTCGTCGTCCCAGAGAGCACGCATCTCGGCAGCGGACTTGAGGTAGTAGCCGTCGCCGTCGAACTTGAAGCGAGTGGGATCGCTGAGCGTCTTACCGGTCTGGATGCACAGCAGAGCCTCGTGGTTCTCGGCGGCGTCCTTGGTGACGTAGTGGCAGTCGTTGGTGGCCAACGGCGGAATGGACAGCTTCTTGCCGATGTCGAGCAGGCCCTCTCGGACTCGTCGCTCGATGGACAGACCGTGGTCCATCAACTCGAGGAAGAAGTTGTCCGGTCCCCAGATCTCCTGCCACTTGGCCGCGGCCTCGAGTGCTTCGCGGTCCTGGCCCAGACGTAGGCGCGTCTGAACCTCACCGGACGGGCAGCCGGTGGTGGCGATGATGCCCTCGGCGTGCTGAGCGATGATCTCCTCGTCCATCCGGGCCCACTTGCCGAGCTGACCCTCGATGGACGCCAGCGAGGACAGCTTGAACAGATTGCGCACGCCGGTCGCGTTCTCCGCCACCATCGTCATGTGCGTGTACGCACCGCTACCGGAGACGTCGTCGGACTTCTGGCTTCGGTCGCCCCACAGCACGCGCTTCTTGTTGAATCGGGATTCGGGAGCGATGTAGGCCTCGATACCGATGATCGGCTTGATGCCGGCCTTCTTGGCCTCGTTGTAGAACTCGCTGGCTCCGTACATGTTGCCGTGGTCGGTCATGCCGACCGCCGTCATCTCCAACCGCGCCGCCTCCGCGAACATGGCCCCGATCTTGGCGGCACCGTCGAGCATCGAATATTCGGTGTGGTTGTGCAGATGAACGAACGAATCGGCCACGAAGGTTCTCTCCTGAAGGTCGTGCGTTTTCGAAAATACGAGCCGCGAATGCACCCACTCTAGGCGGTGGAACCGACAGATTTTTCAGGCCGACGGTGTGTCCTGGGAGGACGTGACGGGTGTGACGAACGAGACTGAAGTTGCCTCATTCGGCGGGAACCGGCCCGTCGTCCGGCAGCGGCCCGACGACGTCGATGTACTCCGGAAGCAACGGCTCGACGGCGAACTTCCCGGACACCGCGTCGGGCGGAAGTGCCTCCACCGCCCGCACCCCGTCGCGGCCTGCCACCTCGCTCAACTCGGCCGCGGTGCCCCGCACGACCACCGTCACCACGCATGCGCATCCGCTCAGCAACCGGCGCTGCGACACAGCGTCTATCTGAGCCTGCCGGTCCTCCACGCCGAACGATTCCTGGATCTGGCCGGCAGCGCGCGCGGTCGCATTCAGTATCGACCGTTCACTGCCGGGAACACCGACTGTGAGGATCGGAGTTTGCACGCGATCGAGCGGTACTCGAAAGAGCACCATCGAGATGCGCACGCCGTTCGCGGCGGCGTAGGCCTGTTCGGCGGTGAGTTCGCGATCGAACGACACCGATCCCCAGCGAGGTTCGGCATCGTTGCCGAGCAGACTCGCCTCGGCGCGAGCCAGGTAGTCGGTCACCTGCTCGCCGCTCTCCGGGCCGAGCCGGTCGGTGCCCACGCGCAGCTGCCGTTGCGGGTTCAGATGGCCGACGACGGCCAGGCCACCGACCACCAGAGCGATCGTGACGACGACACCGACCACACCCGAGACTCCGCGCATCACGCCTTCCGGAGCACCTCGAGAGCGTGTTCGAGGTCTGCCGGGTACTTGCTCTCGATCTCGACCCAGCGGCCGTCGGACGGGTGCGCGAAGCCGAGCGAACGCGCGTGCAGCCACTGACGTTCCAGGCCCAACCGTTCGGCCAACCGCGGGTCGGCCCCGTAGGTCAGGTCGCCGCAACACGGGTGCCGCAGCGCCGAGAAGTGCACGCGGATCTGGTGTGTGCGACCGGTTTCCAGGTGGACGTCCAGCAGGCTCGCGGCCTGGAAGGCCTCGACCGTGTCGTAGTGGGTGACGCTGGGCTTGCCGTCCGCGCGGACGGCGAACTTCCAGTCGTTGCTGCCGTGCCGTCCGATCGGAGCATCGATGGTTCCACTGCTCGGATCCGGATGTCCCTGCACCAGGGCGTGATAACGCTTGTCGATCGTACGAGCCTTGAACGCCCGCTTGAGCACGGTGTATGCCCGTTCGGACGTCGCGACCACCATCACCCCGGACGTTCCCACATCGAGTCGGTGCACGATGCCCTGACGCTCGTGCGCGCCGGACGTGGAGATTCGGAAACCGGCGGCCGCGAGGCCGCCGATGACGGTCGGCCCGGTCCAGCCCACACTGGCGTGCGCGGCGACGCCCACGGGCTTGTCCACGGCCACGACGTCGTCGTCGGCGTAGAGAATCTCCATACCTTCGACCGGCTCGGCCTCGATCGTCAGCTCACGTGCAGGTTCGGGCAGAGTCACTTCGAGCCACGACCCACCCGAGAGGCGATCGGACTTCCCGACGGCACTGTGATCGACCAGCACCGAGCCCTCTTCGGCCAAGGCTGCGGCGACCGTGCGCGAGAGCCCGAGAAGTCGCGCCAGGCCGGCGTCGACGCGCATGCCGTCCAAACCGTCGGGCACCGGCATGGAACGCGATTCCCTCACGAGTCGGCCTTCTGCGGGGCATCGGACGTGGACTTCGTCACCCGTTCGCCGTTGGGCTCGAAACCGAACAGGCTGAGCGCGACGAGCAGGATGGCCCCGCACACGATGGACGAGTCGGCGACATTGAACACCGGCCACCATCCCACCGATACGAAATCGACCACGTGACCCTGGAACGGGCCCGGTGCGCGGAAGAACCGGTCGATCAGGTTGCCCAGAGCGCCGCCGAGAACCAGACCCAGACCCAGCGCCCACCACGGCGAACGCAGCGTTCGACCGATCTTCACGACCCCGATCACCACGGCCACGGCGACCAGCGTCAACAACCACGTCATTCCGGTGGCCATGGAGAACGCCGCTCCGGGATTGCGCACCAGCCGCAGTGTCACGACGTCGCCGATGATCTCGATCGGGTTTCCAGGCTTCACGAAGTGCACCACCACGATCTTCGTGATCAGGTCGAACAGCAGAATCACTGCAGCGATCGCCACCAGGAGTCGGGTCCGCAAAGGTGCGGCGGGCCGAAGCACAGCACTGCCGGCGTCGGACACCTGCCCGTCTGCAGCCTCGCTGGGTTCGGGGGTTGCACTGGTCTCGGTGGTCGGATCGTCGGGTCGGTCGTCACTCACCCGTCCATCATGGCGCATCGACAACCTTCGGTCCGCATCCGAGCCGCGTGGTAGCGGTCTGCGCACACGGTGTCATCAGTAGCCTGGTGCCCGTGAAGTCGACCGAACGCACCCGCACCGTCCGCTCCGGCTTCGTGGCCGCATCCTGCGCAGTGGCTCTACTGGCCGGATGCTCGAGCGGTGATCCAGATCCTGCACCCGAGCAGACCCCGTCCTCGAACGAGGTCACGATCGCGGTGACGCCCACGACCACCACCGTCGTCGATCCCGGTAGCGAGCCACGGCGCGCGCTCACCTTCGACAGCTCCGACACGGACGCGCAGAACCAGAGCGTCGACCTCACCACCACCTCGACCGTGCAGCAACAGATCAATGCTGCTGCGCCGCAGGACTTCTCCAGTCCGGAACTGACCGTGCCGCTGACTGCCTCGGCGTCCGACACCGTGCCGGACGAGGACGCGTCGAGCGGGGCCACGACCTCCGTCGAGCTGACCATCGGGGCGGCGACGTCACCGGACGCTGGACTGACCGACGCACTCTCCGCATCCGATGGATCGACTGCACGATTGGCCAGGACCGATTCCGGAGCGATCACCGCTCTGCACATCACGCCGGCCGACGATGCCCTCGATACCGCCCGAGCCGCGATCGAACGCTCCTTGAACGCGGCCGTGTACCGATCCATCGACTTTCCCGAGGCGGAAGTGGGGGTCGGCGCGGTCTGGACCGTCGATCAGCAAGTGCTCAGCGGCATCACACTGAACCAGCGCACCACGGTCACCTTGCGTGCACTCGACGGCGACCGCGCGACCCTCGACGTGGCCATCACCCAGACGCCCGAATCGTCGGTGTGGAATCTGCCCGACAATGCGGGCACGCTCAACATCGCGTCCTACACCTTCACGGGCGCGGGAACACTCGACGTCGATCTCTCCCGACCACTTCCGGTCGGAGGTGCGATCACCGCGGGCGGCGAGCAGATGTACACCGACCCCGACAGCACCACGGTGCTTCGGCAAACCGTCGGCGATTCGATCACCTGGACCGCCCGATGACGCGCGCTGCCACCCGAGTACTGGCGACGTTGTCGATTCTCGGGATCGCTGCCACCGGATGCAGCACGAACGAGCCTGCCGAAACGGCCACGCCTGCCGTCACCACCGTCGCGGCTCCCGACCCGCTGCGCGGTCCGCCCATCACCGATCCGGCCGCGCTGACTGCCGCGATGCTGGGACTCGCAGACCTGCCGGACGGCTTCTCCTCGATTCCCGATCCGGTTCGTGATCTGGGATTGGATCCGGCACCGGAGTACGACTCGCCTGATCGCTCGAGCACCGACCCGGCCGAGTGCGCCGCCGTCCTCGCGCCGGTATCGCAACAGCAGGCCGGAGCCGCGTCGAGCGCCGTGGTTCGCTTCTCCGGGCCGAATTTCTCGTCGATCGACGAGGACGCGGCGAGCTATCCCGTGCCGGGAGCCGCCGAGGCTTTCGCGAACATTCAGCGAGCGTGGGCCGAGTGCTCGACGTTCACCGGAACCGACGCGGACGGTATCGGCGTCGACTACTCGGTGGCGGGGCGTGACCAGACGACCATCGGCGACGCGTCCGCATCGATTCGACTGACCACCACGAGCGAGGGCTTCACGCTGGTCTCCGACGTCGTGGTGGCGGTGGTCGACTCGACCGTGGTGCAGATCGTCGTCTCCGACCAGAGCGGACTCGAACCGGAGACCGTCACCGCCGTCGCGGGGTCTGCAGCGGATCGCATTCGATCGGCCGTGCCCAGCGCCTGACCGCCGTCCCTACACAAGACGAACTGCCGGTGACGCCCTCTCGAAAAAGGGTGTCACCGGCAGTTCGCGGTTGGTCAGAGACGATCGGCAGGACTCAGGGTGCGGGGCACGCCGGGCTGGTCAGCTGCGCGAGAGAAACGATGCCGCAGGCGTTCTCCTTGGAGAGCTTCCACACACCGTCCTCGGGGACGAACTTGAACGTGCCGGGGTTGGCCTGGCCGTTGAGGGTGATGGTGATACCGGCGTTGAGCTCACCGGTGCCCAGATCGTCGATGCTGGTGATCTCGATCTGTGCGTTGTTGGCCACAGCAGCGGCGGCAACCTGGTTGATCAGACCCGGATCCTCGGACGCACCCTGGATCAGAGCAGCCTTCTCCTCGACCGGAACGTTGGGATCGAGTCCGCGGTTGAGCTCGGTGTTGAGCTGCTCGACGGTGGGCACCGGCGGGTAGTCCCCGCCCGCGGGTGGCGCGGCGGTGGTGGTGGCAGCCGTCGTCGTCGTGGCCGTCGGCTCGTCGCCGCCACCGGAGCTGCAGGCAGACATCGTCAGTGCACCGGCGATGGCGATACCGGCAACCATGGCCCGTCGGGTGTTGCGAAGCTTCAAGTGCTTGTCCTTTTCACTCTGAGTCACGTATCGATCGTTCTGTGACTCGTCGGTCGTCTGTATTGGGGTCGTCTCGGACCGAGTCCACTATGTCAGCTCGACTCGCCCGAGTCACAACGCGAAGGGCATACCTGTGAAACCTCACAGAGTTTCCTCAGCCGCGCCACAACTCACGCCAAGCTGTCCAGAACATCGGCCACGACCAGGTCGGTGTCCGATTCTGCAAAGGTGCGGGCCGTTCCCGGACCGGTGGTCCGTGTCTCGAAACGGACCGTCACCACCGAGTGTCCCGCGCCCTGCACCCACCCGTGACCGTACCGAACATGCCGAACGTCCATACCCGGTTGCCACCGCGGACCGTCCTCGACGACGGCGAGATTCGCGGCCTCCTCCGTCGCGGGTAACGGCTCGTCCGGGACCGGAGCAACCGGCTCGTACTCGAGTTCGGGGAACAACGATCCTTGCCGAACCGCGGACAAACCGGCGAGCCCTACACCGACGAGCCGGATCGGTCCGACATCCACCGGATCGACCGCCAACCGCTGAGCAGTGGCCACGATCGTCTGCTTGTCCACCGTCGCGTAGGGCAATGTCGCCGATCTGGTGATGATGCTCATGTCGGACTTACGCAACTTGAGCACGACCGTGCGGGCCCCCCGGCCGTCCTTCAGCAACCGGCGATGAGTCGACTCGACGATGGACTCGATCGCCGGGCGTAGTTGAGCGAGAGTCGTCAGGTCGTTCGCGAACGTCGTCTCGGCACTGACCTGCTTGGCCTCGGCCCGCTCGGCCACCATCCGGTTGTCGATGCCGCGCGCCAGCTGATGCAGGCTCGGGCCCATGGTCGCACCGAGAATCGACGCCACTTCCGACTCGGGCGTAGCCACGAACTTGCCGATGGTGTCGATCCCCAAGCGGTGCAACCGTTCTCCGGCAACAGGGCCGATCCCCCACAACTTGCGCACCGGCAGATCGGCCATCAACTCGGCCTGGATGCCGGGCGCTACCACCGTGATTCCATCGGGTTTGGCCAGACCCGACGCGATCTTGGCGATCTGTTTCCCGGACCCGGCACCGATGGAGGCGACGAGCCCGGTCTCTGCCAGTACCAGCGCCCGCAGATCGGCACAGAAGCGCTCGACCTCGGCCACCGTCGCGCCCGCCAGCTCGAGCGGCTCGCCGAAGGCCTCGTCGATCGAGAGCTGTTCCAGCACGGGCATGCGCACCCGAAGCGCCTCGAAGGCACGTCTGCTCAGCTCCGAGTACAGCGGGAACCGCGGCGGCAGGACCACTGCGCTCGCACCGACGAGTCGACGGGCCTGATGCATCGGCATCGCCGAACGAGCCCCGAACGCCCGGGCCTGGTAGCTGCACCCGGCCACCACGCCTCTGCCGCCTGCACCGCCGACCAACACCGGCCGACCCCGCAGCGTCGGCCGAGTCAGCTGCTCGGCAGACGCGAAGAACGCGTCCATGTCCAGATGCAACACCCAACGCCGGCTCCGCAGAGTCCGATCGACACTGTCGGGCATGGTCAACGACGGCCGTCGGGCGGCTCGGACGGGGCGTCGGCACCGAAGCCGAGCACACGTGCGGCCCGCTCCGGTCCGGGATCGGACCACCGTGCGGAGTACTGCTCCGTCGTGGTCAGCGACCGTGTGTGCGCACGATCGATGTACAGCGTGCCGGCGAGGTGATCGCTCTCGTGGGCCACGATCCGTGCGGGCCAGCCACGCACCACCTCGTCGATCTCTCGGCCGGTCTCGTCGGTGCACAGAAGCCGGACTTCCGCGGCGCGGGTGACGACGGCCTGATACCCCGGCACACTGAGGCAGCCCTCGTAGAACGAGGCCGTGCGTCGCCCTACCGGGGTGTACCGAGGATTGATCAACGCTCGGAACGACAACGGGGTGCGCTCCCGGACCCGGGCGACGCCCTCGGCGACATCGAAGAGATCCTCGATCACCGCGATCTGCAACGGAATTCCGATCTGCGGTGCAGCAAGGCCGACACCGGGCGCATCGTGCATCGTCGCACGCATCACCTCGATCAACTCCGTCAACACATCACGCTCGAGCTGGCCGGTGTAGCGCAGCGCCGGGGCACGCAGCACCGGATGGCCGGCGGCGACGATGGGAACGACGCCGCCGCGAGCCTCGGAGAGACGCTCGTGGACGGCATCGACCACCTCCTCCTCGGTCACGACGACCCGGTGCCCCTCGCTCATATGCCCTCGGTCACGACGACTTCGTGATCGCTGCCCGAACTCCCTCACCGAGATCGCTGCCGTCGTCGCCGACCGAGCCGTCGACCAGCGACAACGCGAGTACCTCGCGCGCGATCAGATCCCGATGAGCGTCCAGCCACGCCCGTCGATGTTCGGGTACCTCGATGACGATGTCGATACGGTCGGACACATCGAGTCCGTGGCTACGACGCGCATCCTGCAGCTCACGGATGCGGTCCTTGGCCCAACCCTCGGCCTCCAGCTCTTCGGTGACCGCCGAATCGAGCACCACGAGTCCTGCGTTCCCGGGCAGCGGTGCCGTCGATTCCGGCTCCGCGGCAACGAGTCTGCGGGTGTACTCCTCGGGCAGCAACGCAATGCCTGCGGCGCTCACGACACCGTCTTCGTCCTCGGACCAGTCACCGGCCTTGACTGCCTTGATGACCTTCTGGACATCCTTGCCGATTCGCGGCCCGGCAGCGCGTGCGTTCACGACGAGCTCGAATTTGCCGTGCACGGCAACGTCTTCGGTCAGATCCACCTTCTTGACGTTGACCTCGTCGGCGATGATGTCGAGGAACGGACGCAGACGCTCGGCGTCGGCGGCCGCGACGGTCACCTCGGGCAGCGGCAGCCGCACGCGCAGATTCTGTGCCTTACGCAGACCGAGCACCGTGGAGCACACGGTACGAACCTCGTCCATGCTGTCGACCAGCTCCGGGTCGGACGGCAACTCGTCGGCCGTCGGCCAATCCGTCAGGTGCACCGATCGGCCACCGGCCAACCCGCGCCAGACCACCTCACTGATCAACGGCAACAACGGAGCGGCGATGCGGGTGAGCACTTCGAGCACCGTGTGCAGGGTGTCGATCGCGTCGGCGTCCTCGCCCCAGAAGCGTGAACGTGACCGTCGCACATACCAATTGGTCAGTGCGTCACAGAACGTACGCAGTTCGTCGCACGCCCCGGCGATGTCGTTCCCTTCGAGCGCGTCGGTGATCGCATCCCGCGTGGCGGACAGTTTGGCCAGCACGTATCGATCGAGCACATGCGGAGAATCGGTCCGCCACTGCCCCGGCGTCGACGCGTAGAGCTGCAGAAAGCTCCACGCGTTCCAGATCGGCAACAGCGCCTGCCGTACTCCCTCGCGGATGCCCTGCTCGGTGACGATCAGGTTGCCACCGCGCAGAATCGGCGACGACATCAGGAACCACCGCATGGCATCCGAGCCGTCGCGATCGAAGACCTCCTTGACGTCCGGGTAGTTCCCCTTCGACTTACTCATCTTCAGACCGTCGTCACCGAGCACGATGCCATGGGCGGCAACGGTTTTGAAGGCAGGCCGGTCGAACAGTGCAGTCGCGAGCACGTGCAGGGTGTAGAACCAGCCGCGCGTCTGACCGTTGTATTCGACGATGAAATCGCCCGGGTTGTGCGTCTGGAACCACTCCTCGTTCTCGAACGGGAAGTGCACCTGCGCATACGGCATCGAGCCCGATTCGAACCAGCAGTCCAGCACCTCGGGAACGCGACGCATGGTCGACTTGCCGGTCGGGTCGTCCGGGTTGGGACGCGTCAGGTCGTCGATGTACGGCCGATGCAGATCGGTGGGACGCACACCGAAGTCACGCTCGAGTTCGTCCAGGCTGCCGTACACGTCGAGACGAGGGTAGGCGGGGTCGTCGGACGTCCAAGCCGGGATCGGGCTGCCCCAGTACCGGTTTCGGCTGATGTTCCAGTCGCGGGCACCTTCGAGCCACTTGCCGAACTGGCCGTCCTTGATGTGCTCGGGCACCCAAGTGATCTCCTGGTTGAGCTCGACCATCCGATCGCGGAACTTGGTGACCGCGACGAACCACGACGGAACCGCCATGTAGATCAACGGCTGACCACTACGCCAACTGTGCGGGTACGAGTGCTCGATGGTCTCGTGCCGCAGCAAGCGGCCCGAGGCCTTGAGATCCTTGATGATCACCGGATTGGCGTCGAACACCATCAGGCCCTCGTAGGGCGGCACCAACGACGTGAATTTGCCGCCCGCATCGAGCGGTTGCACGACCTCGATACCGTTCGCGGTGGCGACGTCCATGTCCTCCTCACCGAATGCCGGTGCGAGATGGACGATTCCGGTGCCTGAGTCGGTGGTGACGTAATCGGCCTCCAGAACGCGATGCGCATTCTCGTGGCCGAGGAAGAAGTCGTAGGGCGGTGCGTAGGCGAGGCCGACCAACTCCGCGCCGGTGTGCTCCGAGAGCACCTCCGGCTCCTCCCCCAGTTCCTTCGCATAGTGCGCGAGTCGGGCAGAGGCGAGCACGTAACGCTCACCGTCGGCACCGCGGACCTGAACGTAGTGCACCTCCGGATGCACCGCGATCGCGAGGTTCGACGGCAGAGTCCACGGAGTGGTGGTCCAGATCAGTGCGTTCGCGCCGTCCAGGGGTGTGCCCGGTGCCGTCAGGGGCATGGTGACGGTGACCGCGGGGTCCTGACGCATCTTGTAGGCGTCGTCGAGCCGGGTCTCCTGGTTGGACAGCGGCGTCTGCTCGTACCAGCTGTACGGCAGCACTCGGTAGCCCTGGTAGATCAGGCCCTTGTCGTGGAGCGTCTTGAACGCCCACATGACGGACTCCATGAAGTCGACGTCGAGGGTCTTGTAGTCGTTGTCGAAGTCGACCCACCGCGCCTGCCGAGTGACGTAATCCCGCCACTCGTCGGTGTACTGCAACACCGATTGCTTGCAGTAGGCGTTGAACTTCGCCAGGCCCATCTCGTCGATCTCGGACTTGTCCTTGATGCCGAGTTGCTTCTCCGCTTCCAATTCGGCGGGAAGGCCGTGGCAGTCCCACCCGAAACGACGCTCGACCTTCTTGCCGCGCATGGTCTGGAACCGGGGCACGAGATCCTTGACGTACCCGGTGAGCAGATGGCCGTAGTGCGGCAAGCCGTTGGCGAACGGAGGTCCGTCGTAGAAAACGAATTCCTCGGCATCGGCGCGGTTGTCGATGCTGGCGCGGAACGTGCCGTCCTCGGCCCATTCGTGCAGCACGATGCGCTCGAGATCGGGAAACGGAACGCTTCCCGATCGACCTTCGGCCAGATCCACCAGCGGGTACGACGCGTTCTCGGTGCGTGCGCTCGAATCTGTCATATCTGTCTCCTCCGTGCCGGACGCGTACAGGACGCGACATCGATTGGCACGGGGACGACATTCGGCGATGGGGACGCCGAGTACCGCGGTACCACCCCGCTTGCTCGGACCGATGGAACCCGTCGGACCGAGCCTCTCCACACGAGCTGTGACGGGCTCACCCGTTCGGTTCTACTGAACAGCCCATTTCGGTCGTTGCAGACCGAATCGTCACTGTCGTTCTTCCGAAGGCTCCCCGGTGATGGCCGGATCGACGCCTGATTGTTCTTTCGTCTGACAACCGTCGAACTGATGTACTGCCCGCCTGATGCACTACCGCGTAGATGCTACTTGTCGATCTCGGGCGGTGGCCGTCGCCCGAGCAGGGCCCCGACCAGGAGCAGCACCGCCCCGACTATGCAGATCACGATGCAGGCCCAGGCCCAGACGACCGATCCGGTCATCAGGGCCAACACCAGGAACCCGAACCCGACAGCCGCCGCGCCGAGGGTCAGAATCAGCACAGGATTCCTCGCTCACCACTCGACGCTACAACCGAGCCCGACGCTGCCCCGAGAGGCAGCGTCGGAGAACGATCGCGTCAGTTGTTGCCCTTGGCGTACGACTGGCTGTAGCCGGACGTCTGGTTGTCCTGGTTGAAGTTGTCCTGGCCGTTGTCCACCGGCAGCGCCGAGGAACGGTTCTCGAGCTCTTCGAGCTGCGATTCGAGGTACGACTTGAGGCGCACCCGGTATTCGCGCTCGAACGTCTTGAGCTGCTCGATGCGACCTTCCAGCACGGACCGCTGCTGGTTGATCGTCGCCATGATCTCGGTGTGCTTGCGCTCGGCGTCGGCCTGCAATGCGTCGGCCTTCTCCTTGGCCTGGCGAAGCTGGGTCTCGGAGCGAGTCTGTGCATCGGTGAGCAGCGACTCGGACTTCTGCCGCGCTTCGGACATCATCGACTCCGAACGAGCCCGGGCATCCGACACCAGACGTTCGGCGTTGGTGCGCGCATTACCGAGCAGCTGCTCGGACTCCGTCTTCGCATCGCCGGTGAGGCGGTCCGCCATCTCCTGCGCGAGACCGAGAATCTTCGCGGCCTGCATGTTGGAGTCGCCGCTCTGCTGCGGTGCTGCGGCCACGGGAGCGACCGGCGCGGGCTGCTGAACCACCGGTGGCGGCTTGGGGGGATCGACCGGCCGCTGCGGCTCGGCTTTCGGTGCGGCGACCGGAGCCGACTGTGGGCTCTGGCGCGCAGAGTTCTTGGCGTCCGTAAGCTCCTGGTCGAGCTCACCGACGCGCTGGCGCAGGTCGGCGTTCTCTTCGATCAGTCGGGACAACTCTTGCTCGACGAGGTCGAGAAATGCGTCGACCTCGTCTTCGTTGTAACCGCGCTTACCGATGGGCGGCTTGCTGAACGCAACGTTGTGCACATCAGCTGGAGTCAGCGGCATGGAAGGATCCCTTCACGCGTCTTGGGGCGGTAGAGCAAGCATTCAGTTATATGCCATTCCGCGCGAGTGCAGAACAATCAAACTGTAACTGGCGTCCATTCTGTCACACGGGACACGCAGCTTGCGCTGGGTCCCGAGTTCTAACATTCCATCTTCGGCCTCAGGCCGCGAGGCTGCTGGTCACATTCCACAGAATGAACACGACGAACAGCAAGACCATGATCGACAGGTCCAGTCGCACACCACCGAGGTTGAGCGGCGGAATTATCCTGCGCAGGAACTTCACGGGCGGGTCGGTGACCGTGAAGATCGCCTCCAGAAGGATGACGACCAGCCCGGTCGGTTGCCAATCTCTCGCGAAAGTCCTGATGAACTCGACGATGATTCGACCGATGAGAAGGAGCCAAAAAAGAAACAATACGATGTTGATCACCGTGAACACGATCACGGCTATACTCTGCCTGACTTCGCCGGGCTGAGCAAAGTGCGCTGGTCACAGCTCCGACTTGCCGCCCCAAGGGGAGAAACGATCACTGCTGGCTGTAGAAGCCGGTTTCCGCGATTCGCCTGCGCTCCTGCGGGGATACATCGACATCGGCGGGCGAAAGCAGGAACACCTTCGTGGCCACCTTGTCGAACGATCCTCGGAGTGCGAAGGCCAATCCGGCAGCGAAGTCCACGAGTCGCTTGGCGTCGGCGTTGCTCATTTCGACGAGATCCATGATGACCGGAGTACCGTCACGGAAACGCTCACCGATGGTGCGCGCCTCGCTGTAGTCCCTCGGGCGCAGGGTGGTGATCTTCGAGAGTGGGCCCCCGTCGTCGACGATCGGGCTGCGTCGCGTCTCGGCCCGCACGTCCATGCGGGTGTCCATCGCCAGCGCGCCACGGGTGGCAGCGCCTCGGGTCGACGGTCCTGCTGTGCCGCGTGCGCGTCCACCGATCGGAGCGAGCGTCGCAGCGGGGCGAGGAGCCTCGTAATCGTCGTAATCGTCCTCGGCCTGCGCGTGCCGCGAGCCACCGAACGACGGCTTGACGAAGTCACGATCGTCGATGTCGTCGTAACCGTCACGGCCACCACGGGGACTGCGGCGGGTGTCCGGATCGTCGAGGTAGTCGTCCTCGTAGTCCGCGAGCGGAACCATGCCGAAGTACGCCTTGAACTTGTGCAGGGTGCTCATCGTTCTGCCTTCCGTGGCCGTGTCTACTGTCCATCTCCAGGTTCGCAAGTGTCTGTTGTGACTGATGTGATCCGTGGACTGTTATTGGGAGGCTATCGGCCGCGCACCGAGTATTGCGGTACCGACACGCACGCACGTCGATCCGTGTCGCACAGCAGCTTCCAGGTCCCCCGTCATGCCGGCCGACAACTCGCGGGCATCTTGATGATCACGCAGAAGTCGCTGATGCAGCACTTCGAGATCACCGAACGCAGCGTCCGCATCGGCGTCCAACGGAGGTACGGCCATGAGTCCGGCCAGACGCAAGCCGGGTGCGGTCGACACCGCGTCGGCCAACTCGTACAGGTCCCCGCGTTCGACGCCGCCGCGGTGGACATCGCCGTCGAGACTGACCTGAACGAGGACGTCGAGCGGCGTCGTCCGAGCGCCGTCGTCGAGTGCTGTCTCGGTGGCCTTGGACAACGCGGTGACCAACCGAGCGCTGTCCACCGAGTGAATGGAGTGCGCCCACGCAGCGATGGACTTCGCCTTGTTTCGCTGGAGATGCCCGATCATGTGCCATCGGGGCGGATCAACGCGGAACTCCTCTGCGGTCTCGGCCACTTTGGGCGACGCATCCTGCTCTCTGGACTCGCCGAACTCACGGCAGCCCAGCTCGTACAGGATCCGAACGTCGGACGCGGGGAAGAACTTCGTCACCGGCAGCAGAGTCACGGTCGAGTCTTCTCGACCTGCGTCCGCACATGCTCGCGCCAATCGTTCGCGTACCGACGCCAACGCGGCGGCGATCTCGGCAGCTCGGTCGGTGGGCTCGCTCACGACATCCTCTCCTGGCCGGAGTCGGGAACCTCGTCTGCGGATGCGGAATCCATCCACACGACGCTCGCGATACGGCCGGTCGAACCCTCCCGGCGATGGCTGAACAGGGTGCGATCCTCGATGGTGCACCGGGGATCCTGAGCCACTCCGTGCAGGCCGGCGGCAATCAGCTGCGCGCGCACACCGGCCGGGATATCGAGACCGGGGGTGTTCCGAACCGTCGTCGTCGCGCTTCCGGGAAGATGCTTGTCGACGTCGGCGCGCATGTGGGCGGGTACCTCGTACTGACGCCCACTGGCCGCCGGGCCGAGGAGGGCCCCGATCCTCTCCGGGACCGCGCCCAGCTCGACCATCGACGCGAGTACTCGAGGAATGATGCCGATGCGGGCACCGACACGGCCGGCGTGCACCGCGGCGATCACGCCCGCCTCTTCGTCGGACAGCAACACCGGAACACAGTCGGCCGTCAACACCACGAGCGCGAGATCGCGTTGCGTCGTCACCAACGCATCGGTCATGGGAACGGGCTCGGACACCGGCCCGTCCACCACCGTGACGGTGCGGCCGTGGACCTGCTCCATGAACACCATGCGTTCGATGCCCATACCCAAACGGTCACCGAGGCGTCGACGGTTGGCCTCGACAGCAGCCGGGTCGTCGCCTACGTGGTCACCGAGATTGAAGGTGTCGAACGGCGGGGCCGACACGCCGCCTGCTCGCGTCGTCGACACCCGCCTGACCCGAAAGGAGTCACTCACCGCCGCATGAAGGACGGTACGTCGACCTCGTCTTCGCCGTCGTCCTCGGCGACGGGAACGCGGCGTCCGGATCCGACCGACTCGCGGCCTTGACCGCCGGAATCCCGGCCGTGACCGGCTGCGGACTCGCGGCTGGACGATTCGCGGTTCGACGAACTGGACGAGTTCAGCGGGGGCAGGCTCGATCCGCTGGGTGCGCCGACCGGGTCGCGGAACACAGCGCCCTCGGAGCTGTCGTTCGAGCGTGAGGAGACCTCCCCCGAGCGCGCCGATCCGATCGGGCCGCGGGTGGATGCCGCTGCCTCGACCGGACGACGCGTGGGCGTTCCTCCGTCGAACCCGGCGGCGATGACGGTGACACGAACCTCGTCGCCGAGAGAGTCGTCGATGACGGTTCCGAAGATGATGTTGGCGTCGATGTGCGCAGCTTCCTGGACCAGCGAGGCGGCCTCGTTGATCTCGAACAGGCCGAGATCCGAGCCACCCGCGATGGAGAGCAGCACTCCGCGGGCACCTTCCATGGACGCTTCCAGCAGCGGCGAGTTGATCGCGGATTCCGCGGCCTTGATCGCGCGGCCTTCACCGCGGGAGGAACCGATGCCCATCAGCGCACTGCCTGCGCCGGACATGACGCCCTTGACGTCGGCGAAGTCGACGTTGATCAGCCCGGGGGTGGTGATCAGATCGGTGATGCCCTGAACGCCGTTGAGCAGGACCTCGTCGGCACTGCGGAACGCATCCATGAGGCTGACGGCTGCGTCGCCGAGCTGAAGCAGACGATCGTTGGGGATGACGATGAGCGTGTCGCAGGATTCACGCAGCTGCTGGATACCGGTGTCGGCCTGGCCACCACGGCGCTTGCCCTCGAAGGAGAACGGACGCGTCACGACGCCGACGGTCAGCGCG
This sequence comes from Rhodococcoides fascians NBRC 12155 = LMG 3623, assembly GCF_001894785.1. Lineage (GTDB taxonomy): Bacteria > Actinomycetota > Actinomycetes > Mycobacteriales > Mycobacteriaceae > Rhodococcoides > Rhodococcoides fascians. The sequence goes on along the minus strand of NZ_BCWW01000008.1, from coordinate 186,611 downwards.
CCGAGCTTGCGCGCGATGTTGGCGACGACGGGAGCACCGCCGGTACCGGTTCCGCCACCCTCACCTGCGGTGACGAAGACCATGTCGGCACCCTTGAGGACCTCTTCGATCTCGTCCTTGTGGTCGTCCGCTGCGCGGCGACCCACCTCGGGGTCGGCACCGGCACCGAGTCCGCGAGTCAGCTCACGGCCGACGTCGAGCTTGACGTCGGCGTCACTCATCAGCAAGGCCTGAGCGTCGGTGTTGACGGCGATGAACTCGACTCCCTTGAGTCCCTGTTCGATCATCCGGTTGACCGCGTTCACGCCGCCGCCGCCGATGCCGACGACCTTGATTACGGCGAGGTAGTTGTGCGGGGGCGTCATGGGCTCTCGCCTTCCGTGGATTGTTGCTCGAAAAATGTGGAAAACCCTCAACCTAAACCACAGGCTTAGAGTTATGTCAAGTACTCGACTGATCGGAACGCTATTCACCGACGGCCACGATCGCCATTAGGCGCGCCGATGCCGCGCCGAAAATATGAGCCTTTCGGACCCGTTGCTATTTCGTGGTCGGAAGATCGGGACTGGACACGTCGAAAATCTGACCCGGTTGCGACAGCAGCGCGATGGCCACCGCCCCCTTGCGCTCGGAGTTGTCCTTGTTCCCCCACACGACGGTACGCCCGTCCAACAGCAGGATCGAGATGTCGGACAGCGTGCTCGCGCGCACTTCGCCGACCTGACCTCGAATCAGCGGCGGCAGCGAATCGAGTACAGCCAGTGCATCTTTCGTCACCGGATCGCCGAAGACAGGATTGTCGGTCACCAGTCGGACCACCCCGGGCGGAGGCGGTGCGACGGCGAAGTCCACGCCGGTCGCATCGAGCAAGTGAGTGCCGTCGGGAGAATCGACGAACGCCACCGGGACACGTTCTTCGACGGTGACCTGCACGGTGGACGGGTATTTCCGTTGTACCCGAACCGATGCCAGCTCCGGTATCGACGCAACACGCTGGGCCGCGGCCGCGGCGTCGACACGGACCAGCGGCAGGCCGGTCGGCACCTCGAGTCGGTCGAGGATCTCCTGTTCGGACACCGACGAGGCTCCCACGACCGAGATCGTCCGAACCGACAGCAGCGGCGTGAAGTAGACCAGTACTGCCGACCCGACGATCACTGCGACAACCGCCACGACGGCAAGCACCGCGCGACGGCGTGACCGTTTCACGCGAGCGCGCTCTTCTTCCCTGGCCTGCGCGCGAGCTTGCCTGTCTGTGACCGACGACGTCGAATCACCCTGCCCGGCAACGGGTTCCGATCTGGAAGCGCGGTCTCGATCGGACCGACGAGTCACGTCGACGGCCGATCCTTCGGTACCGCGCGGCCGGTCGTGGCACCGAAATCGGTTTTGGAACGAAGGGCGTCGAGAATGGGACCGCCGAGCATGGTCACGTCGCCCGCACCCATCGTGATCACCACGTCGCCGGGACGGCTGAGATTGGCCACCTGCTTGGCGACCAACGACAGATCCGGTTGGTAGTTCACCGGTTTGGTCACCGACGCTGCGACCAAGGCCCCGGTCACACCGGGCAGGGGTTCCTCGCGAGCGCCGTAGACGTCGAGCACCACGATCTCGTCGGCCAACGACAGTGCGGTACCGAATTCCTCGGCGAACGTCGCAGTACGTGAGTACAGATGCGGTTGGAACACCACCACGACCCGCCCCCGCTCGCCCGGAAGTGCTTGACCCGCGACCAACGCCTGCGCAGCGGTCAGCACGGCCCGCACCTCGGTGGGGTGATGGGCGTAGTCGTCGAACACTCGTACTCCGTGCTCGCGTCCGGTGAACTGGAACCGCCGGTGCACTCCCCCGAATCCGGTCAGCCCGGCCAGCAACTCCTCGACCCCCGCGCCCACCTGGCGGGCAGCCACGAACGCCGCCAGGGCGTTGAGGGCGGTGTGCCGTCCCGGTACTCCCAGCCGAACCGTGCGGGCAGAGTCCTCACCGGCGATCTGCAACTGCGCGACGCCGCCGATGTCCTCGGGCTCCCAGGCCAACAGGCGAACGGCCATCTCGACCGGTCCGGCGTCGACGTCGGACGACCCGTAGCCGAGCACCGTCACTCCGGGGAGATTCTTCTCGACCACGCGGCGGGCCAGAGCTGCCGAACCCGGATCGTCCATGCATGCCACCAGCACACCGCCCGGGTGCAGCAGCGCGGCGAAATCGTCGAACACCTTCACGTAGGCCTCGGTCGTACCGAAGAAATCGAGATGATCGGCCTCGATGTTCGTCACGATGATCACGTTCGCGGAGTACTGCAACAGCGAACCGTCACTCTCGTCCGCCTCGGCGACGAAGACGTCGCCACTGCCGTGATGCGCGTTGGTTCCGGCCTCGTTGAGCTCACCGCCGACGGCGAACGACGGGTCGAACCCACAGTGCTGCAGTGCGACGACCAACATCGATGTGGTCGACGTCTTGCCGTGCGTGCCCGACACCAGCAGGGTGCGGTACCCCTCCATCAACGACGCGAGGACGGCGGGCCGCAACACCACCGGAATCCCGCGATCGCGAGCCTCGACGAGTTCGGGGTTGGTCTTGGGTATGGCCGCGTGGGTCGTCACGACCACGGTGGGGCCGCCGTCGATCATGTCCAGCGCGCTTGCATCGTGCCCGATTCGCACCAGCGCACCGCGGGCTCGCAGCGCCAACACCCCGCGCGATTCCTTGGCATCCGATCCGGACACCTGACCACCGCGCGCCAGCAGAATGCGTGCGATCCCGGACATCCCGGCACCGCCGATTCCCACCATGTGCACCCGTTCGAGCTCTGCCGGCAACTCCGACATCGCCGCACCCTCAGTTGTCACGCGGACGTCTCCCTCGTTCTGTGGCATTCTCGCCGCCGCCCGGTTCAGCGCCGCGCCGCGTGCGCGGTATCGAGCACGATCTGCGCGACGGCAGCCGCAGCACCCTTGTGACCGGCTCCTGCCGCAGCACGGGACATCGCGGCGATGCGCTCGGTGTCGGCCACCAAAGCGACGACCGTGTCGGTCACGTACTGCGCGCTCAGCGTCGCGTCGGCTACCAGGATGCCACCTCCGGCGTCGACGACGGGACGGGCATTGAGCTCCTGCTCACCGTTGCCGTGCGGTAGAGGCACGTACACGGCAGGAAGCCCGGTCGCGGAGACTTCGGCGACCGTCATGGCACCGGACCGGCAGATCGCGAGATCGGCCGCCGCGTAGGCCAGGTCCATCCGGTCGATGTAGGGCACTGCGACGTACGGAGCATCCGGATTGCTCTGCTCCACGTCCAGTGTGTTCTTGGGACCGTGTGCGTGCAGAACCGAGATGCCGGCGGCGGCAAGGGCGGCCGAGGCACCGGACACTGCGTCGTTGAGTGAACGCGCGCCCTGTGAACCGCCGAACACCAGCAGCACCGGCCCGTGTTCGGGCAGACCGAAATGAGCGCGAGCCTGCGACCGCATCGCTGCGCGATCGAGACCGGTGATGGTGGGCCGCACCGGAATTCCGATCACTTCTGCATCCTCGGACCCCGGTGCAGAGATACCAGATCCGGCGACGGCGGCAAGGACTCGTTCGGCGCTGCGTGCACCGACCTTGTTCGCGATGCCGGCGCGGGCATTGGCCTCGTGAATGATCACCGGAATACGGCCGCCGCGACCGAGAAGTCGACCGCGGGCAGCGAGATACGCAGGAAGCGCGACGTAACCGCCGAAGCCGACCAGTACATCGGCCTCGACCGCAGCGAAGATCTCCCGGGTTCGACGCACCGACCGTGCGACCCGAACCGGTAACTTCACCAGGTCGAGAGTGGGCTTGCGAGGCAGCGGCACGGGCGGTATCAGTTCCAGCGCGTAGCCGCGGGCGGGTACCAGTGTCGTTTCGAGCCCCCGGCTGCTGCCGAGGGCGGTGACGGTGACGGTGGGGTCGAGCTCGCGCAGGGCGTCGGCCACGGCGAGCGCGGGCTCGATGTGTCCGGCGGTTCCGCCTCCGGCCACCACCACGGATATCGGCCTCGATGTCTGCTTCACCGTCGATATCCTCGCTCACCCGAGCGGACCGGCGGACGACCGGGTTGCGGTTCCGGACGCGGCCGATACGGCGACCGTGGTCCGGCGGCGTACCCGCTGCCGGTGTCTCGGCGTTGGGGCTCGGCACGGCGGGCGTGGCCACGGGGTGCGTTCCTGGCCGACCCGTTGGGGCCGGCCGTGTCCACCCGTGAACTCGACACCCGGGTACGTCCGGGCTCGGGTGACCGTGCCCCGCGGCCGTCCTTGTTCTTGCGGGACTCGAGACGTGTGCGATCCTGCGCCGCCAACGTGGGACGGGTGGATTTGGAGCGTGCCATCGCGGCCCGCTTCGGTGAGAAGACAGCAGGCAGCGGCAATCTCAGAGCTCGGGCGATACGACCCTCTTGCCCGGCGTGCAGCGCGGCGATGGCTTCCGGTTCGTGTCGGGCCGCACTGGCGATGATCCCGAACATCAACAGCGTGATGGCCGTGGACGTACCGCCGTAGGACACCAGCGGCAGCTGCAGACCGGTCACCGGCAGCAGCCCGACCACATAGCCGATGTTGATCATGGCCTGACCGAACACCCAGCACGTTGCGCCTGCAGTCAACAGACGCAGGAACGGATCGACCGACCGCATCGCGATGCGTAGGCCGGTGTAGACGAAGAGACCGAACAATCCGATGACGGCAAGGCAGCCGATCATTCCGAGCTCCTCGCCGATGATCGCGAAGATGAAGTCGTTGTGCGCGTTGGGGAGGTAGCTCCATTTCGCGCGACTCTGTCCCAATCCGCGACCGAAGAGTCCGCCGTCGGCCAAGGAGTACTTGGCCTGGGTGGACTGATACGACAGACCCTGGGTGTCCTCCCCCGGGTTGAGCCAGGCCTTGACGCGGTTCGAGCGGTAGCCGGCGGTGAACGCGAGCACGGTCGCCAGAGCCAAACCGGTCACCAGGACTGCTCCGAACAGCCGGGCGTTGAGGCCGGCGAACCACAGTAGTGCGACGAGAATGATGCCCAGGGCGATCGCGGTACTGAGGTTGGGCTGGAGCACGACGAGCAGACACATGAGCAGGCCCGCAGGCAGCAACGGCACCAGCAGCGACTTGATGTTGCCGTGCTCGCTGCGACGGGAGGCCAGCAGGTGCGCTCCCCACAGAACCAACGCGACCTTCGCCAGCTCGGACGGCTGGAACGAGACGACACCGAAGTCGAACCAACGCCGTGCGCCCTGACGCTCGGCACCGATACCGGGGATCAACACCAGCATCAACATCGTGATCGAGACCAGGAAGAGCGGGAACGACAATTTGCGCAGGTATCGCACCGGCAGCCGAAGCGCCGCATAAAACGCGACCACACCCAGTGCGACACCGATCAGCTGTTGCGTGAACAGCGCGTAGCCGGACTCGTCGGCTGCGAACGATTCGGCCGACGACGCGGACAGCACCATGACCAGTCCCAGCACGGTGAGCAGCACCGCGATCGTGACGATGAGGTGGAACGACGCCAGCGGCCGACCGAACCACAGTCCGATTCGGGTGCGCGGCGTGGTGGTGCGACGAGGTGGACGCGCCGGTCGAGCTGCGGTGGTCACGATCGCGGCGATCCGAGGGCGGCGATGTCGAGGCGCTCGACGGACTCGGCGAAGCTTCGGCCGCGGTGGCCGTAATCGACGAACATGTCCAACGACGCAGCCGCGGGGGCCAGCAGGACGGTATCGCCGGAGGCGGCGAACCCCGCAGCGTGGTCGACGGCCGCTCGCATCACCGCATCTGCATCTTCAGCCTCATGAGTCACACCAGCATCGTCTCCCGAAGGGAGCCTGACGACCGGAACATCGGGGGCGTGTCGCGCCAAAGCCTCTGCGATCTGCATCCCATCGCGGCCCAACACCACCGCAGCCACGAGCCGATCGGCGATCTCGACGACCAGATCGTCGATCACCGCACCCTTCAACAACCCGCCCGCGATCCACACGACCCGATCGTGCGCGAGGATCGACGAGCGCGCGGCATGCGGATTCGTCGCCTTGGAATCGTCGACGAACGTCACCCCACCGAGCTCACGCACCACTGCGGCCCGATGCGGTCCCACCCGGTACGTCCGCAATCCGTTTCGGACGGCCTCGGCGTCGACACCGATCGATCGCGCCAACGCAGCCGCGGCCAACGCGTCGAGCACACCGGACGGGCCACTCGGTTCCACCTCGTCGGCCCGGAGCAACTCGACGTTGTCCCCGAACGCACGGTCGACGAGCATTCCCGCCCGCACTCCCAGCTCGCCCGCGGCGGGTTCGTTCAGGCGGAAACCGACGACCGTCGCTGCCGGTGCCCCCGCCCGCAGACCGGCCGCCACCGCGTCGTCGAGTCCGACGACCCCGACGTCCCCGCTCAACGCGCGCGCCTTGGCCTGGACGTACCCGTCCATGCCCCCGTGCCAGTCCAGATGGTCCTCGGCGATGTTGAGCACCACCCCCGCCGCGGGACGAACCGACGGTGCCCAGAACAACTGGAAGGACGACAGCTCGACCGCGAGTACGCGCGGATGCGGGGTACCGCGCAACGCGTCGGCGATGGGGAGGCCGATGTTTCCGCAGGCGACGGAGTCGATTCCGGCAGCGTCGAGGATCGACGCGAGCATCGAGGTGGTGGTCGTCTTACCGTTCGTACCGGTGACAACCAGCCAACGAGCGCGCGGGCCGTACACCTCGGCGCGGTCGAGATGCCACGAGAACTCCACGTCGCCCCACACCGGGACGGCGTGGTCGGCGGCCGCAGCCAGCACCGGAGAGTCCGGCCGGAACCCGGGACTGGTGACGACGAGCGCAAAGGCCGCGATCGCGTCCGGATCGGCGAGCAGATCGTCCTGAACCACCACGGCAGCACCGAGCGCCGACGCCTCGTCGAGCGCAGCTCGGTTCGAGTCGGTGACGGTCACGAGTGCGCCGAGGTCCAGCAGTGGGCGTACGACGGCCAGCCCGGAGATGCGCGCACCGGTGACCAGCACCGAACTATCGCGCAACCAGGACAGATGGGTCGAGGCTTCGGTCATTGCCTAACCGCCCACAGCCGCGAGGTATTCGCTGTAGAACAGTGCCAAGCCGACGGCCGACGCGATCGCGGCGAGCAACCAGAACCTGATGATGACCGTCGTCTCGGCCCAACCGGCCAACTCGAAGTGGTGATGGAACGGGGCCATTCGGAACACGCGTCGCCGACTCGACCGGAACACTGCGACCTGGATGACGACCGACGCTGCTTCGGCGACGAACAACGCGCCGATGACCACCATGATCAGTTCGGTCTTGGTGACCACGGACAGTCCTGCGATCAGGCCGCCCAGAGCGAGGGATCCGGTATCGCCCATGAAGATCTTGGCGGGCGCGGCGTTCCACCACAGGAAACCGATGCAGGCACCGGCCGCCGACGCGCACACCAGGGCCAGGTCGAGAGGGTCGCGTACGTCGTAGCAACCCGGCGCAGGACCGGCCGGTCCTGCACACGCCTGCCGGTACTGCCAGAAGGTGATGACGGTGTACGCCCCGAGGACCAATGTCATGGACCCGGCCGCCAGGCCGTCGAGGCCGTCGGTGAGATTGACCGAGTTGGACCACGCGATCACCAGCAGACAGACGAAGAACACGAAGACAGCAGCCGACATCGACCACGTTGCGATGTCGCGCACATACGACAGTTGAGTGCTGCCCGGAGTCAATCCGTCGTCACTGCGAAACTGCAGGACCAGGATGGCGAACAGCACCGCCGCGGTGATCTGGCCGACGTATTTGCCGGTGGCGTTCAGACCGAGGTTGCGCTGTTTACGAATCTTGATGAAGTCGTCGAGAAAGCCGACGAGGCCGAGCACGGTGGTCAGGCCGAGTACGAGTAGAGCCGAGGCCGACGGCCCCTCGGCGTCGTATCCGATGCCGATCAGGTGCGAGCCCAAGTAGCCGGCCCAGATCCCGACCAGGATCGCCACGCCGCCCATGGTGGGAGTACCGCGCTTGGACTGATGGCTCGCCGGGCCCTCGACCCGGATCTCCTGGCCGAAGCCCTGTTTCGAGAAGGTCTTGATGAGCACGGGAGTCAGCAGAATTGCGACTGCAAGTGCGATCCCTCCGGCGAACAGGATCTGTCTCACTGCTCGCCCTCCGACGGTTCGGCCAACAGGGCGTCGGCCGACGGTTCGGCCAACAGGGCGTCGGCAACGGTCCACATCGCGCCCGACTGCGAGGCCTTGACCAGAACGATGTCGCCGGCGCGAACCTCGTCCTCGAGCACGGCGATGGCGGTCTCGCGGTCGGGTACGAGCATCGATTCCTCGCCCCAGGACCCTTCCATGACGGCGCCCTGATGCAGCGCACGCGTGGGCCGACCCGAATCGACGATGATCAACCGATCGACGTCCAGGCGGACGGCGAGCCGACCGATCGCATCGTGCTCCACCACCGATTCGCCGCCGAGCTCGCCCATCTCCCCCAGCACCGCCCAACTGCGCCGCTTCGGCCCGTCATCACGCCGCGACATCGACACCAGCGCCTTGAGGGCGGCCCGCATCGAATCGGGATTCGCGTTGTACGAGTCGTTGATGACGGTGACGCCGTCCGCGCGGGTGCGTACATCCATCCGGCGGATCGAGGTGGGTACCGCGGTCGAGAGCGCTTCGGCAACCTGGGCCACGCCGGCCCCGCACTCGAGCGCGACGGCCGCGGCAGCCAGGGCGTTGCCCACCTGATGTTCACCGTGCACCGCCAGGGTGATGTGCGCCGAGCCTGCCGCACACACGAGCGTGAACGACGCCCGCGCATCGGTGTCGACCACGACGTCGACAGCCCGGACGTCGGCGTCCGCGTTGAGTCCGACGGTGACGACGGCCGCCTTCGTGCGTGTCGCCATCTCGGCGACCAGACGATCGTCGATGTTGAGGATCGCCACGCCGCCGTCCGCAGCAGCGGGCAATGCCTCGACCAGTTCGCCCTTGGCCAGCGCGATGGCGGCACGTGAACCGAACTCGCCGAGGTGCGCGGTTCCGACATTGAGAACCACCCCGATCCGGGGCGGCGCGAGCCTGGCGAGTTCGGCGATGTGGCCGATTCCCCGGGCGGACAGCTCGAGGGCGAGGAAGTCGGTATCGGAGTCGGCCCGCAGAGCAGTCCATGGATGCCCGAGTTCGTTGTTGAACGATCCGGGTGGGGCCACCACGGATCCGAGCGGACGCAGCACAGCCGAGATGAGATCCTTCGTCGACGTCTTGCCCGACGACCCCGTCACGCCCACCACGGTCAGGTCGTGGTGCGCGGTCAGTTCGAGCACCGATTCCCGGGCCAATGCACCGAGCGCGGTCAGCACCGCAGCGCCGGCCCCCTCCGGGTCGTGTTCGAGTGCCATCGCACGGCTCGCGTGCGGCGCCGGCCGAACGACGACAGCCGGGACGCCCACCGGACGCGCCGCGAGAACGACAGAAGCGCCTGCGGCCACGGCGTCGGCCGCGTGCTCGTGGCCGTCCACCTTGGCACCGGGCAGGGCGAGAAAGACACTGCCGGGTGTGACCTTGCGTGAGTCGAACTCCACCGGCCCGGCGACCAGCACCGTCGGGTCCGCCACGTCGTGCAGTTCGCCGCCGACGATCTCGGCGATGCGAGCGATCGAGAGCGGTATCACCGTGCGCCTGCGCTCGTGGTGACCAGTCGTGCGTCGATGGCCGATGCGAGTACCACTCGGTCGTCGAACGGATACTTCACCCCCGCCACCTCCTGGCCCGTCTCGTGTCCTTTACCTGCGATCAACACAACGTCCCCCTCACGTGCCCACGCCACGGCTTGTTCTATCGCCGCTGCGCGGCCTTCGACATTTCGTACTTCGCCACGAGCGTCGTCGGGCACCGACAGTGCACCGTCTTCGACGGCATGCCGTATCGCGGCCGGATCCTCACTGCGCGGATTGTCGTCGGTCACCACGAGCAGATCGGCACCGCGCGCTCCGGCCGCACCCATCAGAGGGCGCTTGGCGGTGTCTCGATCCCCGCCGGCACCCAACACGACGGCGATACGTCCACGGGACGACTCTCGCAGAGTCGCCAGCACCGCTTCGACCGCAGCGGGCTTGTGGGCGTAGTCGACCACCGCGAGGAAGTCCTGGCCACGATCGATTCGTTGCACTCGACCGGGCACGTCGACGGTCGCGATTCCGGGCGCCGCCGTCGCGGCATCCACGCCTGCCGCTTCGCAGGTCGCGAGCGCGAGCACGGCGTTGGCGACGTTGTAGCGACCCGGCAGACGCACCGACACCGGCAACGACGTTCCGTTCGGATCGGCAACGGTGAACGACTGCGTTCCGTCGTCGTGCTTGGCCCACTCGGAGACGGTCCACTGCGAGTCGGCACCGGTGGACACCGTGACGACCGTGGATCCGGCCGACCGGGCGATATCGGCCATCCGCACTCCCCAGGCATCGTCGACGCACACGACCGCTGTGTCTGCCCGTACCGGCGAATCGACCCCGAACAGCCGGCTCTTGGCCAGAAAGTAGTCCTCGAGCGAGTCGTGGAAGTCGAGATGATCCTGGGACAGGTTGGTGAACGCGCCGACCGCGAAGTCGGTGCCGTCGACTCGGCCGAGGGACAACGCATGGGAGGACACTTCCATCACCACGGTGTCGACTCCGGCCTCGACCATGACGGCGAAGAGCGCATGCAACTGCGGAGCCTCGGGGGTGGTGAGAGCGCTCGGTACGTGCTGGCCCACTACGCGGGTCTCGATCGTGCCGATCAGTCCGCAGCGGCGGCCGGCGGTTGTCAGGCCGGCCTCCACGAGGTACGCGGTCGTCGTCTTGCCCGACGTGCCGGTGATTCCGACGACCGTCATCTTCGACGACGGATTGCCGTACACGAGGGCGGACACGGTTCCGAGCACCTGGCGTGGTCGGTCGTGCACGAGGACAGGAACATGGCGATCGGCGGTGGCGAGGACGCCGCGGACGACGTCGGCACCGGATGGGTCGGTGAAGACCGCCGCTGCACCCCGCTCGATCGCGTCGGCGGTGAACTCGGCTCCGTGCCGAGCGGATCCGGGTAGCGCGGCGAAGAGATCGCCGGGACGAACGGACTGCGCTCGCAGATCGATTCCGGTGACCTGCACTCCGTCGAGGTGTCCCCACTCGATCGTTGCACCGACAGCGGACGCCACGTCGGATACGTCGGTGTGCGGCGGATTCGCCGGCCGAGACCCCGGAGCGGGTTGTGAATCCGATGACACAGTCACTCCTGCTCCCTTCCTCTGTACTTCCACCGCACACTGCGTCAGCTCGAACACGCTGCGGTGGCTGATCGACGAACACGCCTCGAGCCGATGTGTCAGATTACCGGCGACCGTGATCGGCATGCTGCCGCCCCGATTCCCAGACTGGAAGATTCGGGCCTCAGTCGGCCTGAAGAACCAACTTGGGGCCCGGGTCTGCGGACATCGGAACACTGTCGCGCTGCAACAGCCAGCTGGCGATGTTGTGGAACAGCGGTGCGGCCGACTGCCCTCCCGAGCCGTCGGCGCTGCGGGACGGCGCGTCCAGCATGATCCCGATCACGTAGCGAGGATCGTCTGCCGGAGCGATACCCGCGAACGTGATCCAGTACTTCGAGTTCGAGTAGCACTTGCACTCGGGATCGACCTGCTGGGCCGTGCCGGTCTTACCACTGATCTGGTAGCCCTCGACACCTGCGGCGACTCCGGTACCGCGCTGATTTCCAGTGTCGTCCTGGGTGACCGACCGGAACATGTTGCGGACCGTCTTCGCCGTATCGGGACTGACCACGTACACCCCGTCGGGTCGCGGCGTCTCGGTTCGTTCGCCGTTGGCGTCCACCGTTGCCGCGACGATCCGCGGCGGGATGCGCACACCGTCGTTGGCGATCGCCTGGTACATCCCGGTCATCTGCAGGAGCGTCATCGACAGACCCTGCCCGATCGGCAGGTTGGCGAAGGTACCGCCCGACCACTGATCGCGGCTGGGCACGCTGCCTGCGCTCTCGTTGGGGAGGCCGACGTCGCTGCGCTGGCCCAGGCCGAACTTGTTCAGCATGTCGGCATACCGATCCTCGCCGACACGTTGAGCCAGCATCAGAGTCCCCACGTTGGAGGACTTACCGAACACTCCGGTGGAGGTGTACGGCGCAACTCCGTGTTCCCAGGCGTCCCGGACCGAGACACCGGACATGAAGATGTTGCCCGGTACCTGCAGCACCTCGTCGGGTGTGGTGAGCCCGTACTCGATAGCGGCTGCAGCAGTGATGATCTTGTTGACCGAACCGGGCTCGAACGGCGTCGTGACGGGCAGATTGCCCATCTCCTTGGTCCGTTCGTTGTTTCCGACGCCGATTCCGGGGTTGAAGGTGTTGTCGTTCGACATGGCCAGCACTTCGCCGGTGTGCGAATCCTGAACGTAGGCAGACGCATTCTTGGCCCCGGACAGATCTTTCGCCAGCTGCACCTGCTGCTGTACGTAGTACTGCAGGTCCGCGTCGATGGTCAGTTCCACGTTCGAGCCGTTGACCGCGGGCTGCTTGTCGCGCCAGCTGCCGGGAATGACGGCCCCGTCGGAACCGCGATCGTAGGTCTGCGATCCGTCGGTACCGGCGAGCGTGGCGTCGAGCGAATCCTCGAGCCCGAGCAGGCCGTGTCCGTCCCACCCGGTGGCCCCGACGATGTTCGCGGCGAGCGAGCCACCCGGGTACTCGCGGATGTCCTGACGTTCGAGCCCGACCTGCTTGAATTCCTTGCTGATGTTCGACGCCACGGTGGCGTCCACACCCCGTGCCAGATAGGTGAATTCGTCGTTGCTCTTCAGTTTCGCGAGCAGATCCTTCTTGCTGACGACGTCACCGAGATCGCTGTGGATCCGCTCGGCGATGTCGTCGAGGTACTTGTCGGTTTCCGGCTTCGTCGGATCCTTCGCGCGTGCCTCGTCGAGTTCTCTACGAACCCGGACCGGCTGGAACGTCAGCGCTTTCGCTTCCATGGTGAAAGCGATCGGGTTTCCGTTGCGATCGAGGATCGAGCCGCGCATCGCCGGATCGACGAGGGTGGTGGTGCGCTGCGAGGCGGACTCGGCCGACAGTGTCGGCGCATCGAATCCTTGAATCCAGAGCAACTGTGCCGCGACGACCGCCAAAGCCACGTACATCAAGATGCGGCCCGTACCGTGCCGAAAACGAAATGTGGACGAGTCCAAACGCTTTCGTCCCGGCCGCGCTCGATCTGCGGGCCGGGGACGTGACGCAGGCGACGGCCTGGTCACTGCTCGTCACCGGAGGATTCGCCGGGGGCGGGAGCCGAGGGGGTGCTCATGGGAACCAATTGTTCAGCAAGCGCGGCAGTTCCGGCACCATTGGGCGCACTCGGCGTGGCGGCACGGGTGTCACCTGCGCCCGTCGGCCTGGTGGGCTGCGACGCACTCCTCGGAGTCTGCGACTGCGCCGACTGTCGTGCGGGATTCTGTGTCGACGCACTCGGAACCGAGCCCTCCCCCGAGCCGGTGGCGGGAGGCGGATCGAGGGGTGCAACCGGCGCACCGTCGGCGGGAGCGGGCGTGCCGACGACCTGCACACCGCCCTCGGGGGCTACGACGAGGCGGGCGGGGTTCTTGGCGGGGACCATTCCGATCGCGGCGGCTTTGCGCGCGAGCTCGGGCGCAGATTCCGCGAGCTCGACGTCACGCTGCAAGGAGGCACGCTGTTGTGCGAGCTCGGCGTTGACGGCCTTGGCGGCACTGAGGTCGTAGGAGTCGCCCGCCGAGCGCGTCGTCAACAACAACGTCAAGCCGAGCCCCAGGGCAAGCAGACCGATGACCAAGGCTACGAACGGGATTCGAGCCGCAATGGCACTGCCGTTGAGCGTCGGACGAAGTGAGGCCGCTGAACCGCGAGCAGAATCCGACGTATGTATCGAGGCACGCTGCTGCCTGCGCTCGTAGGCGCGCAATGCGGCTCCGGACCGACCACCGCGGCCGGCCCGCTCGGGTCGAGTAGCCGGAACCCGATTGCGTTGTGTTCCAACAGTTGTGCCTGGAACCGTCATTCCGCTCTCCTTGCAATCCGTTCGGCGGCGCGCAACCTCACCGGGGCCGAGCGTGGGTTGACTTCGATTTCCTCGTCCGAGGCGCGTTCCGCACCTCTGGTCAACAGCCGAAATTCCGGACCCATCCCGGGAAGTTCGACCGGCAACCCCTCGGGACTTCGAGACTTGATCCGAGGGGCCAACTCCTGCTTGACAACTCGATCTTCGAGCGACTGATACGACATGAAGACGACGCGGCCGCCGACGGCCAAGGCGTCGAGTCCGGCCGGCACCGCGGCTTTGAGCGAATCGAGCTCCCCGTTGACCTCGATACGCAGCGCCTGGAAAGTTCGCTTTGCCGGATGCCCACCGGTGCGGCGAGTCGCGGCCGGTATTGCGGCATACAGCAATTCGACCAACGGGCCGCTCGTCGTGAACGGCGTGTGCTCACGTCGCCGCAGAATTGCGGACGCGATCTTGCCTGCGAACCGCTCTTCTCCGTAGGTGCTGAGCACGCGAGCGATATCGCCGTGCGAGTACGTATTGAGCACGTCGGCTGCCGTGATGCCCTGCGTCGGATTCATCCGCATGTCCAGCGGTGCATCGACGGAATACGCGAAGCCGCGGTCCGACTCGTCCAGCTGCATCGACGACACTCCGAGGTCGAACAGGATGGCGTGAACGGAATAGGTCGCGGGAAGTCCGGCCTCGTCTAGGGCGGCGGCAATGCCCTCGTATGTGGTGTGCACCAGAGTCGTTCGATCCGAGAACGGGGCCAGTCTGGCACCCGCCTTGTCGAGCGCGTCAGGATCGCGATCGAGTCCGATGAGGTGCAGACCGGGATACTTCCGTAGAAAGTGTTCGGCGTGACCGCCGAGTCCGAGCGTGGCGTCGATCATGACCCGAGTCGTGTCGGGGTCGTCCGCCGATTCCACTGCGGGCCCAAGAAGCTCGTCGGCACGCTCGAGTCGAACGGGGACGTGGATCGGGCCGCCGGAGCGACGGTGAGTGCGGTCGGCGGACGCGTCGTTCTCGTCCGGCCCGGCTCCCTCCGTCATGGTCCCTCCCGGTTGCGTATACGTACTTCTCGCCCGGGTCCGGGCCCTGCGGGTCGTCCATTGCGGCCGGTGCGAATGCTTCGAGGTCCCTGTCCGATAGGGAACCTGGCGTTGGGGAAGAACGTCAGGGTCCTGATCTGCGAAACCTGGCGTTGGGGAAGAACGTCAGGGTTCTGATCGGGCAGAGGCCTCGCTGCACTCGCAGCCGGCCTCGGTGGTCTACAAGATCCCTCCGAGGGATTCGTCGAACGCGTCGGAGAAATCCTGCTCGTTCTCGGCGGAGTAGCGGGCCCAGGCTTCGTCGTTCCAGATCTCGATGAAGTCCATCGATCCGATCACCACGCAGTTGCGTTCGAGTCCCGCATACCGACGGTGCTCGGGACTGATGGTGATACGGCCCTGTCCGTCCGGCCGCTGTTCGTCGGTTCCCGAAAAGAACTGGCGCACATAGGCACGGGCTTTGGGGTTGGCACGAGAGGCCGCCGTCAACTTTCGAGAACGCTCTGCGAAGTCTGCCGCGGTGTAGACAGCAAGGCTGAAATCCTGCCCCTTGCTCACCATGACACCTCCCGCAAGCGCGTCCCGAAACTTGGCCGGCAACGTGAGTCGACCCTTGTCGTCGAGCTTCGGCGTGTAGGTACCGAGAAACACTCGCCACCTCCAGCCTCGACTCTCCGCTGCGGACCACTTTACCCCACTCTCCCCCACTTCGAACCATTCACAGCCCGAAAACTTTGTGGACAACCACATATCCGCAGCTCAGACGCAAGAAGATTGCCCGTTCAGGTTGCCGCGTTCGACGTCGGCCCTGATCTGGCCGACGCAATCCCCCGGGGCGCGCGGCGTCGCGAGCAGGCACTTTGTGCGACAACCCGCCTGACAAGCGCAGCTGGACCCTGAAAGTGGGGACTGGGTGGGGTGAAGTGGGGACAATGGCGGCTGTGGGGGGAAGTGGGGAGTTCGCCCCGGAACCACCACCCGGGAACCACCGCACGGGAACGATCGCCCCGCGTCGTCGCTGGGGCGCACTTGATCGAGCACGCCGCGCGACAGGGGCTACGGAATGCTCGCCGTATCGAAGAGCCGTGGAACGACAGCAGCACCTCACCCGAGGGTGAGGTGCTGCTGTCGAATCGGTGAAGTTGTGGTGGGTGACCGTCAGGCCCAGGGAGATCCGGACGGCGGAGTCATATCACTCCTGATCGAACCGCTTACGAAAACGGTCTTCCATTCGAGAGGTGAAGCTGCCGCCCTTGCGGCCACCACTCGATTTCGGCTGAGCACTACGACCTTGCGTGCCGGCTCGGTCGCTTGCGCTACCTTCTTCGCCGGTCGCGGCAGCTCCCTTCTTGGAGCCGCCGAACAAGAACAGTGCCCCGGCACCGAACATGAAGAGAAAGCCGATGAGGCTGACGACGAGAAAACCCAGACTGTTCGTCGACAGTGCTACACCGGCGACGAGCAACACGAGTCCCACGACGAACAACGCGGCAGCCTGAAAACGCCTCTTGCTCGACGCCGCGCGAACGCGACCGCCCCTCACATGGGACGCGAATTTGGGATCCTCGGCGTAGAGAGCGCTCTCGATTTGATCGAGCATGCGCTGCTCGTGCTCGGAGAGTGGCACGGTACCTCCCCCTGCACAGATAATGAGAGTCGTTTCGGTTCAGAAGCGACGGGAAGCTGACCTTGGCGGCTACCTACTGACGATGATACGAGCTGAATCGGCCGCTTACCACCTACTCGCACTATGTGTTCCTGAGAAACGACCAAGTTTTCGAGACGGACGTCTCGGAAACACTTGTCGAACACCGTGTGACGTGGCCGTTCACGTCCGTTCGAACTCGAGGAATCGACGCGGCGGGCTATGCGGACAGCGGTGCCGCCATCGGATCGACGGGCTGGAACCTCGACTGACCGCCCAACCGGTCCTCGACCGCGTTCAGAAAACGACTGACGTGTCGATAGAAGTCGTCGGCGTCGACGTCTCCGACAGCGGACGAGGCACCCGCCTCGACTGCCGCGCGGGTTGCGGAGAAGGACGAGAAGTACTCGGACCAGATCGCCAGATCCGGCGCAGCCTTCGCCATCAGAACCCAGGCGTTGCGTGAACGTGGCCGCGAGCCGATCGAATTGGGCAGCGATGCCAGGACTGCGGCAGCACCCTTGAGTGCGGCGATGTAGCTTCCGAGGAAGCGGTCCCCCGCATCGCGCTCACCGATGGATTCGGACAGCAACGCATCGGCTCGACCGAGCAGGACCTGCGCCTGACGCGACACCGGCGACCGCACGCCGACATCGAATGTCTTCGTCATCGTCATACTCGAACACCTCCAGTTCGAATCTCCGGGCGCGCTACCGACACGCCTGGAACCGTGATGAAGCCTTACAGTCGAACTCCGGGAGAATCCGCCTCGTTCGTCGAGGTGATCCACCGGCGCGCTCGGCCCCGATCATCGAACACCCGTTCGACACATTCAATATAGCTGTGCCCACCGACAAGTTGCCGAAGAAAGGGTGAGAACCGTCGTCACCGATGCGCAGACAACCCCCTACGTGGTCGATCTGACGCCCCAGGAATTCCGTCGGCGCTTGTTCGAAGCTCTGGCGATCTACGTCGAGGCCATGGGATATCCCCGCGGAACCGAGCACAGCCGCGCACCGATGTGGACGGAGCATCTGCACCGGCCGGGCTGGCGAGCGGTGGGAGCCATGGTGCCCAATCCCGACAAGACGCAGCCGGACACGCTGGTCGCCGTTGCGTACGGGTATCACGGCGCGCACCATCAGTGGTGGCATCAGCAGGTCCGCGACGGATTGCGCCGCGCCGGACACTCGACACAGCACGTCGACGCCACCCTCGGCGACTACTTCGAACTGACCGAATTGCACGTACTACCGAGCGCGCAAGGACACGGACTCGGCGGGCGTCTCTGTCGCAGGCTGCTCGACGGTGTTCGAGCGCACTCTGTGATGTTGTCCACACCCGAGGTCGCGCAGGAGGACAACCGCGCCTGGCGGTTGTATCGACGGCTCGGCTTCGAGGACGTACTGCGGCACTTCACGTTCGCCGGCGACCGGCGCCCCTTCGCGGTGCTGGGCCGCCGGTTGCCGCTCGACGGGCCCGTAGCCTGAAGGTGTGATCGATGCTGTGGTGGTGGGCTCCGGCCACAATGCCCTGACTTCTGCCTGCTACCTGACCGATGCCGGAATGTCGGTGGAGATCGTCGAACGCGACACCGTCGCGGGCGGTGCGGTGTCGACGGTGGAGCGCTTCCCCGGCCATCGAGTCGACCGCGGCTCGTCCGCGCACATCATGATCAGGCACACCGGGATCGTCGAAGAGCTCGGACTCGAGGAGTTCGGGCTGCGCTACATCGACTGCGATCCGTGGGCATTCGCCCCGGGCGACGTCGACACCGCCGAACGCGCCATCGTCTTCCATCGCAGCCTCGATCGAACGTGCGAGTCCATCGCTGCCGCCTGCGGGCCCGTCGATGCGCGCGCCTACCGTTCCTTCGTCTCGGTGTGGGGTCCGCGCAGCGAACGCACCATGCGCGCATTCGGTGGGCCGCCCACCGGGTCCAAACTGCTCCGATCCTTCTGGGGACTCGGTGCGCCCGACGGCGGCAGCGCGCTCTCGCGCGAGTTTCTTGCCACCGGCGATTCCCTGCTGGACGAAATGTTCACGAGCGAGCGACTCAAGGCTGCGCTGGCATGGTTCGGAGCGCAGTCCGGCCCGCCGATGTCCGAGCCCGGCACCGCCCCGATGGTCGGGTTCGCGGCTCTGATGCACACGCTCCCACCGGGCCGCGCCGTCGGCGGTAGCGGCGCACTGACCGAGGCGATGATCGCCCGGCTGCACCGGGACGGGGCAGCGCTGACGCTCGGCGATGCCGCCGTATCGCTGACGCGTCGCGCGCACGGCTGGACGACGAGGACCGCGTCGGGACGGGAGATCGACAGCACGATCGTCGTGGCCGGGTGTCACATCCTGACCACGCTCGACCTGCTGGCGGAGGGCGGACACGACGCGGCGCAGCTGGCCCGGTGGCGCTCCACCATTCGGGTGGGTCCGGGGATCGGTACCGCGGTTCGGTTGGCCACCGACGCGCTGCCGCAGTACCCGAGCGCCGACTGCATCGAGGACGGTACCCACGGTCTCGCGCTGCTCGTCCGCGACCGCGCGCAATTGCGGTTGGCTCACGGGCACGCTCTCGCCGGGGAGCTGCCGCCGAAACCCGCTGTTCTCGGCATGTCGTTCAGCGCCCTCGATCCGACGATCGCGCCGCCGGGTCAGCATCAGATCTCCCTGTGGTCGCAGTGGCATCCGCACACTCTCGCCGATGGCCGCCGGTGGCGCTCGAACGTACCGGGGCAACGTTCTTTGGCCGAGGTCGAGGGTGATCGAATCGTCGCCGAGCTCGATCGCTACGCCCCTGGATTCGCCGCGTCGGTCCTCGATCGGTACGTACAGTCGCCGCCGGACATCGAGCAGGAACTCGGACTGATCGGAGGCAACATCATGCACCTGGACATGTCACTGGACCAGATGATGATGTGGCGTCCTCATCCCCAACTGGCCGGCCACCGCGTTCCCGGAGCAGACGGTCTCTATCTCACCGGCGCGTCGACTCACCCGGGAGGCGGCGTCACAGCGGCCAGCGGCCGTTCGGCGGCGAGAATCGCACTCGCGGACGCACGCGCGGGGCGTCGTCGCGCATTCTTCAGCAGGAGACGAGCATGAAGATTGCCCCGACGGTCTTCGCGATCGGTGCCGTCGCCGCCCAGATCTGCTATCCGCTCGTATCGGGTTCGACGCGGGACGCGGTGACCATCGCGGTGGTCGCGCTACTCGCGCTGGCGTCGATCGCGCACGCCGTGCTGTACCGCGGAAAGCTGTGGGCGGCGGCTCTCGTGATCCTGACTGCAGGAACGGGATTCGTGTCCGAGCTCGTCGGCACGGCCACCGGGTTTCCCTTCGGCGAGTACTTCTACGCGCAGAATCGACTCGGCCCCAGCCTGTTCGAGGTCCCCGTGGTGGTTCCACTCGCCTGGACGGCGGGGTTCTATCCGATCTGGTGCGCGGTCACGTTCATCGTCGGCCATCTCGGTGCGACACGGCTCCGAGCGTCTGCATTCCGAATCGCCGCAGTCGCCGTCGGGATGGTGGGCTGGGACCTGTATCTCGATCCTCAGATGGTCACCGACGGCCAGTGGACCTGGACGTCCGGTGCCGTCGGACTGCCGGGTGTGTCGTCGATCCCGTTGACCAACTACGCGGGTTGGCTGTTGGTGGCGACATTGATGGCCGCAGTCATGGAAGCGGTGAACCGCGTGGTGGCCCCGCGCGCGTCCGACGACGTCGTTCCCCTCGGGCTGTTCCTGTGGACGTGGCTGGGTTCGGCGCTCGCGCACGCGGTGTTCCTCGACGGCCCCGAACTACGATTCTCGGCCGTCTACGGATTCGTCGTCATGGGTAGTGTCGGAATCCCGTTGCTGTGGATCGCACGTCGTCGCGGATCTCTACGTAGCCGACACGCACCGATGGCAACCCCTGCCGACTGACACCGACGCGACGCCCTGGCACGATGTCGCTGTGCAGTCGACATCACGAACATCCGCTCGTACCCGCCGACGCCGAGTTCTCTCGGTGCTCGCCCTGACGCTGCTGGTCGCGCCGATGCTGGCCGGCTGCTTGCGGGTCCAGGTCACGATGGGTGTGTCGGCCAACGACCGGGTGGCGGGTCAGATCGTCGCGGCGACGGTCCCCACCTCCGACACCGACACCGGCCCCGAACTCGTGGTGCCCTCCTCGATCGAGGACAAGGTCCGCGTCGAGCCGTACAACCAGGACGGGTACGTCGGGTCGCAGGCCATCTTCGACGACCTCTCGTTCGGTGATGTTCAGACACTCGGTTCGATCTTCCAGAACGCGGCCGGATCGTTTCAGCTGACCCTGCAGCGTTCGGGCGACACCGTGACGCTCGCCGGTAACGCCGACCTGTCGTCGGTACCGGTCCAGGGGTCCGACGTGCAGTTCACTATTGCATTTCCCGCCCGTATCGGGACCACCAACGGCACTCGCGAGAGCGACAACTCGATCTCGTGGAAGCTGCCGGCAGGCGAAGTCACCTCGGTGCGTGCCGAGGTCAACTACCCGGACCCCAACACTCGTAGCTTCGCCGGCTGGGCGGGCATCGTGGGCGGCGTGACCGTCGGAGTGGCCGCTATCGTCGGTGCCATGGCCTGGGTGTCGCGGAACCCACCGTTGGGCAACCGTCGTAAGCGCGCTGCCGAGACGGGCGAGTCGAACGACCGAACGTCGGTGTGATCGCCCCCATCTCGTCCCGCACGACAGATCTCGCCGAATGACGGTCCTGACCCGGGCGACTCGGGCGACTGCCGTTCTCGCCTCCACCTCCGCTGCCGTCGCGGTGTTCAATGCGCTGTTCGTGCCGGGTTTGCGTCGACCGAGCCGTGACGTCACCGAACGGGTCGCAGTGTGCATCCCCGCGCGCAACGAAGTCGACACGCTGCCTGCGTTGATCGGCGATCTCACGCGTCAACGATTCTGCACCGACCTGCAGGTCGTCGTCCTCGACGACGATTCGACCGACGGAACGGCAGCCGCTGCCGTCACCGCGGCGAACGGCGATCCGCGATTCCGCGTCGTGACCTCCCACGCGTCGCCGCCGCCCGGATGGACGGGTAAAGCCGCCGCGTGCGCCGAACTGGCCGACTCGGTCGACGTGGATACGACGATCGTCATGTTCGTCGACGCGGATGTCCGGCTCGAACCCGAGGCCCTCGCCGCCGCGGCGAGGAGGTTGCGCCGCCGCGGCGACGCTCTGATGTGCCCCTGGCCCGAGCAGGTGGCGGGTGGTCTCGCCGAACGCCTCGTTCAACCGCTGCTCGCGTGGTCGTGGATGTCGACGCTGCCCGTGCCGGTCGGCAATGCGACGCTGCTGCCGTCGATGGCCGTCGCCTGTGGGCAGTTCATGGCGTTCGATGCCGCCGCGTATCGCGTCGTCGGCGGCCACAGCTGCGTCGCGTCGAGTGCCACCGAGGATCTGGACATCGCGCGTGTCCTGCGTCGACGCGGGTTCTCGACGTCGGTTGCCTCCGGTGCCGGGTTCGTACGGTGCCGGATGTACCGCTCGGCCGCCGATGTTCGGGCGGGTTACAGCCGGTGGCTGTGGAACGAGTTCGGTGGGCCCGTCGGTTCGGCCACGGCTGCCCTTGCGCTGAGTACGGTCTACCTGTTGCCGCCGGTCGCGGCAGTCTTCGGTTCCGGTTCGACGCGGCGACTGGGTGTCGTCGGTTACCTCGCCGGGACCATCTCGCGCGTGGCATCTCGTCGGCGCGAGTCGGGACCCCGATTCGGCGCTCGCGACGTCGTCGACGCCGCGGTGCACCCGCTGTCGATTCTCGCCTTCGTGGGGCTCGTTGCGGAATCCCACGTGCGACGACGCCGCGGCGCGCTGAGTTGGAAGTCGCGTCCGATGCCGACGTCGTAACGCCGATCGCAAGTCAGACGCGCGCGGCTGCCAGCCCCAGGTTGCTCAGGACCTCACGTGTCGCGCGCGCGAAATTCAACGTGATGAAGTGCAGCCCGGGCGCACCTTCCGCGATGAGCCGCTCGCCGATGTTCGTGGCGAGCTCGATACCCACCTCTCGAACCGCGGCCTTGTCTTCCTCGGCTCCGGATCCTGCTGCGCGAGTGAACTTCTCGTCCAGATGCGACGGCAATGTCGTGCCCGAGAGCTCGAGCATCCGGCGCACCGAACGCAGCGAGGTGATGGGCATGATCTCGGGGATGATCGGCTTGGCACCCTGCTCGGGGTCGTATGCGCTGACGCGATCACGCAGCCGCAGGTAGTCGTCCACGTCGAAGAACATCTGCGTGATCGAATACTCCGCTCCCGCACGCAGCTTCCCGACGAGGCACCTGGTGTCCTGCTCGAGATCGTCGGCGCGGTGATGGCCTTCCGGGAACGACGCCACTCCGACGTGAAAGTCGCCCAGTTCGCGGACCATGCGCACCAGCTCTTCCGCGTACTCGACTCCCTCGGGATGCTTCTCCCACTCGCCGAGTGGATCGCCCGGGGGGTCACCGCGAAGAACGAGGATGTTGGTGATGCCGCGGTCGGCGTACGACCCGACCATCGAGCGCAACTCGGCGACACTGTGCGACACGGCAGTGAGATGCGCCACTGGCAGCAGAGTCGTCTCCTCGGCGATCTGACCGGTGACGCGCACCGTTCGATCGCGGGTGGAACCACCTGCGCCGTACGTCATCGACACGAACGCGGGCTGGAGTTGCTCGAACTCTCGCACTGCTCGCCACAACCTGGCCTCGGCAGCCTCGTCGCGCGGGGGCGAGAACTCCACCGAGAACGGGATCCTCGCTTCGGGTTCGGTCCGCAATCGGTCGACGATCGACGGCGTCCTCGTCACGAATCCTCGGCTCGACCGCCCCCTGACGGAATCTTCGCTCACCCGAAGATCATAGGTTGCGCTGCGCCGCCGGCCCGCTGGGCATCCCCCGACGGCGTAGTTCGCTGCTCGTCGGTGCCGGGTTCGGGTGCCTATTACTGTGGGACTGTAACGCGTCTTTCCCACGAAGACCTTGGAGGATCGTCCTGTCCGGAGACCTGTCCGCGCCCACCAACTCTGTGTCCGTGAATGCGACGTCGCTACGGGATTCCGTCGATGCGAAGCTCGCGGAGTTCTTCGCCTCGCGTCGTGCGGTCGTCGACAGCGTCGGCGGTGGCTACCCGGCCGCAGTGGCCGACCTCGAGGCGTTCGTACTACGCGGCGGCAAGCGCATGCGCCCAGCCTTCGCGTGGACCGCGTGGCTCGGCGCGGGCGGTGAGCCCACCGGGGACCGCGCCGACGCAGTACTGCGTGCGTGCTCGGCACTCGAGTTGATCCAGGCCTGCGCATTGATCCACGACGACATCATCGACTCGTCCCGCACCCGCCGAGGCTTTCCGACCGTGCATGTCGGCTTCGCTCAGCGACATCGCGATGCGGGGTGGTCGGGCTCGGCAGATCACTTCGGTGTCTCCGCTGCCGTTCTCGTCGGCGACCTGGCGCTGTGCTGGGCCGACGACATGCTGCGCGAGTCGGGTATCGACACGGACGCGGCGCGGCGGGCGCAGCCCGTGTGGTCCGCGATGCGTACCGAGGTGCTCGGCGGTCAACTCCTCGACATCGAGGCCGAAGCCGGGACCGACGAGAGCGTCGCGGCAGCCATGCGCGTCAACCGGTACAAGACCGCCGCCTACACAGTCGAACGCCCGCTGCACCTCGGGGCCGTTCTTGCCGGGGCCGGCGAACCGCTGACTGCGGCGTACCGCAGCTTCGGTGCCGACATCGGCATTGCCTTCCAGCTGCGCGACGACCTGCTCGGCGTGTTCGGCGACCCGGAGATCACCGGCAAACCGTCGGGTGACGACATCACCGAGGGCAAGCGCACGGTGCTCATCGCCGTCGCCTTGCAGCAAGCGGATGCGAGCCGTCCCGATCACGCGGCGAGGATTCGAGCCAGTCTCGGTACCGAGCTCAGCGAGAGCGAGGTCGCCGACATCCGATCGATACTCACCGAACTGGGCGCCGTCGACGCCGTCGAACGGCAGATCGACGAACTGGGCACCCGGGCCGTTGCCGCGCTGGACGACAGTTCCATCGATCCGATCGCCGCCGAACACCTTCGTGCCATGGCCACCGCCGCCATCCAACGGCAGTACTGAAAGAGAGCGTCATGTCTACGATCCGAACCGTTCCCGGCCGCACCGACTCGGTCGTCGTCGTGGGAGCTGGATTGGCCGGCCTGGCCGCGGGGCTCCACCTGCTGGGCGCAGGCAAGAAGGTCACGATCGTCGAGCGCGACGACACCGTGGGCGGCCGGGTGGGGGTGTATCCGGTGACCGACTCCGACGGAACGCATCTCTACGACATCGACAACGGTGCGAGCGTACTCACGATGCCGAACCTGGTGCTCGAAGCGTTGGCCGCCGTGGGTGCCGACTTCGAGTCCACGACGCCGCCGATTCGGCTGACGTCCCTGTCGCCGTCGTACCACACGCGGTACGCCGACGGCACGTCCATCGACGTCTACTCGGACCCGGAGGCAATGGCCGCCGAGGTCGAGCGGACCTGCGGTACGGCCGAGGCGCAGGGCTACCGCGATCTTCGGCGCTGGCTCGCCGACATCTTCGACGCCGAATTCGACCGCTTCATCGACTCGAACTTCGATTCGCCGCTGGACCTCGTGGGATCCAAGGCCGCGATCACCGATACCGCAACGCTGACGAAGCTGGGCGGCTTCGGTCGCCTCGGGCCACGGGTCGATCGTTTCCTGAAGGACACCCGTCTGCGCCGAGTGTTCACGTTCCAGGCCCTCTACGCCGGCATGGCACCGCAGAAGGCGCTGGCCGTCTACGGTGCGATCGCACACATGGACACCTCCCTCGGGGTGTTCTTCCCCGAGGGAGGCATGGCGGCTATCGGCCGGGCCATGGCCGACGCGTTCGTGACGGCGGGCGGCACGCTCGAACTGGGCACCGACATCGTCGACATCACCGTCGACCGCGGCCGTGCCGATGCCGTCCTCACTGCCGATGGACGTCGAATCGCTTGCGACGCATTGATTCTCACCGCCGACTTGCCCGTCGTCGATCGCCTGCTCGATCGCGCCGCGGTGTCGAAGAAAGGCAGGCGCAACGGGTACGGCGTCGTGTCGCCGTCCGCCGTCGTGGCCCACGGAACGGTTCCGGTCGAACTCACGGCGTCGTGGCCTGCGCGGGCGCACCACACCATCGACTTCGGCGACGAATGGGCCGAGACCTTCCGCCGGATCACCGCCCGCTCCGGCAAAGGATCTCTGATGGCCGATCCGTCACTGCTGATCACGCGGCCGTCGGTGAGCGATTCGGGCCTCGAGGTCGTGCGCGACGGGGTCCGCAGCGAGCCGGTCTCGATCCTTGCCCCGTGCCCCAACCTCGACAGCGCTCCCCTCGCCTGGGCCGAACTGGCTCAGCCGTACCTCCGAGAGATTCTGGCGACGCTGGAGGGCCGCGGATACACCGGACTCGCCGACGCTTTCGTGCTCGATCACATCGACACACCGCAGACGTGGGCGGACAAAGGCATGTTGTCGGGCTCGCCGTTCTCGTCCGCGCACGTCTTCCGGCAGACCGGGCCGTTCCGGAGAAAGAACATGGTCGCCGGCCTCGACAACGTGGTTCTCGCCGGCTCCGGAACCACTCCGGGTGTGGGCGTGCCGACCGTCTTGGTCTCAGGCAAACTGGCGGCAGAACGGGTGACAGGGCCGCAAGGGCGGTAGGTTCGTCCGACCGACTGCGTCGACCAACTAAGCTGAGCGCGATCGTTTGCCGGTCGCGATCTTTGCTGCGACCATGATCCTTCGGCCGACAGCGAGAACGCGTCGGCGCGGAGCCACATCTCGACACACACGACTCGCAGCAGCAGAGGAGGAGCAGGCGGCAATGTCTTCGGTTTCGTCGCACTCCACCTCCGAAGGGCGCTCGTCGGACGGGTCTGCACCCATGCCTGCGCGGCATCCGTCGAGACTGACGACCACCGGAAACTTCCTGCGAAGCCCCGAGGGCAAAGCAGCGATCCTCGGGGTTCTCGGTGCGGTCTGCATCATGTTCGGTGGATTCGGCGCGGGCAGCGTGCGCCGTCGTGACCCTCTGCTCGAAGAGATGCATCTGTCGTGGCTGCGATTCGGCCACGGCTTCGTGATGTCGACCGTCATCGTCTGGGCCGGTGTGTTGTTGATGATCACCGCCTGGGTCAGGCTCGGCCGAGCCACGCTGCACGGCCGCACCACGGTGGGCGAGCTCCGGTGGATCGTGCCCGCATGGACGGCACCGCTGCTGCTGTCGGTGCCGATGTTCAGCCGCGACGCTTACTCGTACCTCGCTCAAGGTGCGTTGCTACGGGACGGCTTCGACCCGTATGCCGTTGGGCCCGTGGCCAATCCGGGAATCCTGCTCGACAACGTCAGCAACGTGTGGACCACGACCACTGCCCCGTACGGGCCACTGTTCCTACTCCTCGGTCGCGGCATCACGAGCCTGACCGGTGACAATGTGATCGCCGGAACCATGCTGCTTCGCCTGACCATGCTCCCCGGGCTCGCTCTGATGATGTGGGCCGTCCCGCGACTGGCCACCCATCTGGGCGGGCGCGCCACGACGGCGGTGTGGCTCGCCGTGCTCAATCCCCTGGTGCTGATCCACCTCATCGGCGGAGTGCACAACGAGTTGCTCATGGTCGGCCTGATGACCGCGGGCATCGTGCTCGCGCTCGAGCGTCGCCACGTGGCCGGCATCGCGCTGGTGGCGATCGCTGTGGCCATCAAGGCAACTGCCGGTCTCGCTCTGCCGTTCCTGGTGTGGATCTGGATGCTGCACCTCCGCGACAAGGCGCGCGAAGAAGGCCGCACACCGCCTGCACCGATTCTGGCGTTCACGAAGACCGCGGGCATCGGAGCGTCCGTTTTCGTCGCGGTGTTCGCCGTCGCGTCTGTGATCGCCGGAGTCGGCATCGGCTGGCTCACGGCGTTGTCCGGCTCGGCGAAGATCATCAACTGGCTGTCGCTGCCGACGATCCTCGCGCATCTGGTGACCGTCAGCACCTCGTGGTTCCTCGATCTGCGTCTCGGACCGGTTCTCGACGTCACCCGGTTGCTGTGCGCGATCGCCTTGGTGGTCATCCTGGCCGGGGCGTGGTGGTTGGGCCGCCGATCCGAGCGGGACGCTGTCAAGGGCATCCTGATCGCTCTTGTCGCCACTGTCGTTCTCTCCCCCGCCGCGCTGCCCTGGTACTACTCGTGGCCGTTGGCGATCGCGGCCGGCTTTGCGTTGTCCCGCCGAACTCTGATGGTTCTCACCGGCCTGTCGACCTGGCTGATGCTGGTGTTCCAACCCGACGGATCCATCGGCCTGTACACGTTCGTGCACGTGGCCCTCGCAGTTTTCGCTGGTGTCGTTGCCGCGCTGGCGCTGACCCGAGTCGACCCGTTGCGTTTGCGATCGGACCGCTCCCGGGAACACCGTGCCGTACCCAACGCCCCCAAGACCGCGCCCGTCTCCACCGAAGACGACGCCACACCGTGAGGTCCCGCGCCATGAGTGCCCGCGTATCGAGAGAACTGACCGACATCGATCCTGCTCTGCACGAGGCGTATCGCATCTGCCGCGAACTGAACGCCCAGCACGGCAAGACCTATTTTCTGGCAACCAGACTGTTGCCCGTCGACAAGCGCGCAGCCGTGCACGCTCTGTACGGTTTCGCTCGGATGGTCGACGACATCGTCGACCTCGAGGGCACCGACATCGCGGTCGGTTCGGACGAACTGAACGCCCGCAGAATCGTCGAACTCGACATCATCGAATCCCGGGTGCGCGACGCCTTGGCCGGAAAACCGCTGTCCGACAGCACATCCGATCAGGTGTTGAGCGCATTGTGCGACACGGTCGCTCGGTACGAGATTCCCCACGATTACTTTTTCGCGTTCATGCATTCGATGCGCATGGACATCCCGGGCAGCGCGATGTTCGTCTCGCGGTACCGAACGATGGAGCAGTTGAACGAGTACATGTACGGATCGGCCGCAGTCATCGGACTGCAGATGTTGCCGATTCTCGGAACGGTGGTTCCGCGAGCCGAGGCGGAGCCGTCGGCTGCGGCGTTGGGCGAGGCGTTTCAGCTGACCAACTTCATCCGCGACATGGGTGAGGACCTCGACCGCGACCGCATCTATCTCCCGACCGACGAACTGGCGGCCTTCGGGGTCGACGAGGATCTGTTGCGGTGGTGCCGGACCACCGGCTCGGTCGATGCCAGAGTCACCCGCGCCCTCGCCCACTCGATCGCCGTCACCCGGTCGATCTACCGGACGTCGGACGCCGGGATCGACATGTTGGATCCGCGAGTGCGTCCGTCCATGCGAACGGCGTCCATTCTGTACGGCCGCATTCTCGACGAGGTCGAGGCGCAGGGCTACCGGGTGCTCTCCCAGCGTGCGACCGTGCCGCAGTGGACTCGCGCACGCGTCGCGCTGCCGCAGTTCGCCGTCACCGGCTGGAAGCGCGCCACGGTCCGCTGACGACCGCTGTTCCAGCTGCTAGAAGGCCATTGCCTGAGCGCGTCTGATCACTTCGCGCATCAGGTCACCGTGCAACGCTGCGACCGGGGTGCCGGGCAGACTGTCGTCCTCGGCGAACAACCACCGCAGAATTTCTTCGTCCTCGTAGCCGCCGTCGTGCAGCACCGCCAGCAGGCCGGGCAGACCCTTGACGATTTCGCCCTTGGTCGTGTCGAAGAACTGCTCGGGCACGCCGGGGACGCGGGAACGCTTGAGAGCCAACAGCTGACGATCCCGCACGAGCTGCTCGACGCGCGTCTTGGGGACGTCCAGGATCTTGGCGACGTCGGCGAACTGCAGCAGAGAAACCGACGGATCGAGCACGTCGTCGGCGTAGGGAATGGCACTCACGCGGGTAACGTTAACGGGTCCGGCGTCCAGACTTCAAAAGTGACGCGGCCCGCCACGGAGACCGAAGACACGAACCACGATCGTCGGTGAGCTCCCACGGCGCCGATACCATCGTCGTCAGGCGTCCGGATTTCGCGCGGACACATCGAGGACGACGAGGGGAGGTTCGGTGATACCGGGTTCGATGCTCGATCGTCGATATCGAATAGACGCACCGATCGCACGGGGCGGAATGTCGACGGTCTACCGCGGACTCGACACCAGGCTCGACCGACCTGTCGCGGTGAAGATCATGGATCCGAAGTTCGCCGAGGACCCGCAGTTCGTTCAGCGATTCGAGTTCGAGGCACGCGCGGTGGCCAGGCTGAGCCACCCCGGTCTGGTGGCCGTGTACGACCACGGGCGGGACGGCGATCACGCATTCCTGGTCATGGAGCTCGTCGAGGGCGGAACGTTGCGCGAGCTGCTGCGGGAGCGCGGGCCCATGCCTCCGCACGCCGCAGTCGCCGTGGTTCGCCCTGTGCTCGAAGCTCTCGCCGTCGCACACCGCGCCGGTCTGGTGCACCGAGACATCAAACCGGAGAACATCCTGATCAGCGACGACGGAGACGTCAAGATCGCCGACTTCGGGCTGGTCCGAGCCGTGGCCGCCTCCACCGTCACCTCGAGCAGTGTGATTCTGGGCACGGCCGCGTATCTGTCTCCCGAACAGGTCACCACCGGCTCCGCGTCCGCGAGCAGCGACGTCTACGGCGTCGGAGTCGTACTGTTCGAGCTGCTCACCGGACGCACCCCGTTCACCGGCGACACATCCCTGTCCATCGCCTACCAGCGCATCGACAACGACGTTCCGCTCCCGTCGACCCTCATCGCAGGCGTGCCACCACAGTTCGACGACGTGGTCCAACACGCCACCGTCCGCGACCCGAAACACCGATACCGCAACGCCGACGACATGGCCCGCGCGCTGCGCACCGCCGCGTCGGCGCTGGCACTTCCCGCGTACCGGGTGCCCGCTCCCCAGCGTTCGGCACAGCACCTGAGCTCGGCGGCTGCGGGCGCACCGACGACAGTCGCCGGCGATCGACAGCCGCCCACCCGCACCCAGGTGGTGCAGAGCGCTCCCCCGGTACCACCGCCCGACGGCGTGCACCACACCCGAGTGGTCACGTCACCGACATCCCGCGAAATCGAGTACGAACCGCAACCGGACGACCCGCAGCCGGCGGCACCCCTGGGCCGGCGACACTACGAATTTCCCGACTTCGCCGCCGATCGCCAACGGTCCCGGCGGGCCATCGTCGTCTGGTTGGTGGTCGTTGCACTGCTGGCCGTGTTGGTCGGTTTCGGCGGCTGGTGGATGGGCTCGGGCCGATACACCGCAGTTCCGATGGTCGACGGTCTCGACACCACCGGTGCCACGAGCGCGATCGAAGCGTCGGGCTTGGAAGCAACGGTTCGGGGAACGTACTCCGACACCGTCTCGACCGATCTGCTCATCGGCACCGACCCCGTCGGTGGTTCCCGAATCGCCAAGGGCGACACCGTCTTCCTGCTCGTCTCACTGGGCAGCCCGACCGTCCCCTCCATCGACTCCGACGCCTCCGTCGAAGACATGCAGCAGCAATTGCGCGACAGAACCTTCACCCCGGTCGACGGCGGTGAGGCATTCAGCACCACCGCACCGATCGGCGGCGTCGCGGCGCTCGATCCCCCGCCGGGAACGGTGTTGAACACCGGTGCCGCAGTCACCGTGCTGCGCAGCAAAGGTGCACCGCCGGTGCAGGTTCCCGACGTCCGCGGACAGAGCGTCGATCAGGCACGGACGACTCTCGAATCGGTCGGTATCACCGTCGACGAGGTCCGCGAGACGTTCGACGAGGACACCGACGGCGGAAAAGCGATCGGCACGAACCCGAAGGCCGGCCAAACCGTCAAGTCCGGCACCACCGCCGTCCTCGACGTGTCTACCGCGGTCACCGTGCCGTCGCTCCTCGGCCGTTCGGTGGGATCCGCACGCACGACTCTGGACTCGCTGGGACTGACGATCGATGTTCGTCAGGTGGTCGACACGGACGGCTCGTTGGTCATCTCCCAGAGCCCCGGAGCCGGTTCACGGGTGGAACCGGACTCCGAGGTCATGGTCGTCTCACTGCCCTGACCCCCGGCCGCCCTGACCACCGGCTGCCCTGAGCCACCAGGGCGGTGCCGGCGATCAGCCGCGGAGCATCTCGGCGACGAGGAATGCCAGCTCGATGCTCTGCTGAGTGTTCAGTCTCGGGTCGCAGGCAGTTTCGTAGCGCCCGGCGAGGTCGAGATCGGAGATGTCCTGGGCTCCGCCGAGGCATTCGGTGACGTCGTCACCGGTCAGTTCGACGTGGATTCCGCCCGGATGGGTGCCGAGGCCGTTGTGTACCTCGAAGAAGCCCTGCACCTCGTCGACGATGCGGTCGAAATGCCGTGTCTTGTATCCGGTGGACGCCTCGTGGGTGTTGCCGTGCATCGGGTCGCACTGCCAGATCACCTGGTGTCCGGTGGCCTGCACCTTTTCGATGATGCCGGGCAGGATGTCGCGAACCTTGCCGTTGCCCATGCGCGAGATCAGCGTCAGGCGGCCCGGCTTGTTGGTCGGGTCGAGGCGCTCGACGTATTCGACGGCCATCTCGGGGGTCGTGGTGGGTCCGATCTTGAGCCCGATCGGGTTCGAGATCAGTTCGGCGAGCGCGATGTGCGCGCCGTCGAGCTGGCGAGTGCGGTCGCCGATCCACAGGAAGTGAGCCGACAGATCGTAGAGCTTGGGGTGATCGTCGGTGTTGTCGAGCCGCAGCATCGCGCGCTCGTAGTCGAGGACGAGTGCTTCGTGGCTCGCGAAGATCTGGGCGGTGTGCAGATTGGGGTCGGAGACACCACAGGCATCCATGAACCGCAGGCCGCGGTCGATCTCCCCGGCCAGCGCCTCGTAGCGGGCTCCCGCAGGTGACTGCGCGACGAATTCACGGTTCCAGTCGTGCACCTTGTGCAGGTCGGCCATCCCGGCTCCGGTCAGTGCCCGAACCAGGTTCATGGCCGCACTCGCGTTGGCGTAAGCGCGCACCAGCCGTGACGGATCGTGGCCGCGCACGCTCTCGTCGGCCACCAGCGAGTTGATCATGTCGCCGCGGTAGGACTGCAGTCCGAGCGCATCGATGTTCGACGAGCGAGGCTTGGCGTACTGGCCGGCGATGCGCGCGACCTTGACCACCGGCATGCTCGCCCCGTACGTGAGTACGACGGCCATCTGCAGCAGCGTGCGAATGTTGCCCTTGATGTGCGGTTCGGTGTTGTCGACGAACGTCTCGGCGCAGTCGCCACCCTGAAGCAGGAACGCCTCGCCGCGGGCGACGGCAGCGAGCTTGTCCGACAGCGCCTCGACCTCACCTGCGACGGTGATCGGCGGAACGCTCTCGAGCACCTTGCGCATCTCGCCGGCCTGCTCGGGATCCCACTGCGGCTGCTGCGCAGCCGGCTTGGCCAACGCGTCGTCCAATCGAGTGCGCAGCGTCGGAGACAGCGGCGGCAGGTCGGGCAAGCGATCGATGGGTACGTCGACAGTCCAGTTCACCGCTATAGGATATTCGTACCGCCGTCACCGCAGGACAACGGGTGTTCAACCGCGGTACGAGTACTCCTCGATCGCCTGGAACTTGGCCAGATTATGGCGCGCGTCGGCCAGAGCATCGTGGGCGTCGTCGGGCACCGCGGGAAGCTCGGGACTGCCGCGATCCTCCCAGTGCTGACGGAGCTCACGGGTGAATCGAGGCAGGGAACGCGGCAACTCGGTCATCGATCCCCACAGCTGGCAGAGCGCCACGTGGTCGTACGCCGCCACCCATGCCCACAATTCGACCTCGGCACCGTAGTGCGGAACGAGAAATTCGAGCAGTTCGTCGCGAATTCGGGATCGGCTCATCCACAACGGCGACGAGTACGGTGGCAGCTTGGGTAAGACGTTCCGCCGGACCCACCGGCCCGCCCGCTCGGGGTCGAACTCGGAGGACACCGCGTAGAACTCGCGACCGTCCTCCGACACCACACCGATCGAGACCAACTCGATTGTGCGACCATCCTCGATGAACTCTGTGTCGTAGAAGTAGCGCACGCGGCTCACCCTAGCGCGTGCCCCGGCACGTCCCCCACACACCGCAGAACCGAGCCGAACAAGCCCTGAAAGGGAACGTTGTGACTTCGTCCGACACCAACCGTCCGGTCGCCGAAGCGTCGGAGCCTGCCGGCCCGACGCGACGCCGGTGGCCGCGTTGGGCGGTGGCGTCGAGCAGGGTCGTCGTTGTCGTCGCCGCGGCGGTCGGTGTGCTCTTCCATCTCAACGGGTTTCCCGGGCTGCGAACGTTGGGTGAGCATTACCGACTGGATCTCGATGTCTACCGGCTCGGCGGTGAGGTGTTCGCTCGGGGCGGGGATCTGTACGGCCAGCTTCCTCCCATCGCGACCGGTACCACGTTGCCGTTCACGTATCCCCCGATTGCTGCCGCTCTGTTCAGCCCGCTCTCGAAGGTCTCGCTCTACGCCGCGTCGATGACGGTGACGTCGTTGTCCATGCTCGCGTTGCTGGCGACCGTTGTGCTCACGCTGATCTCGTTGGGGGTTCGCCCTCGCACGCTCGTATGGTGGAGTGCAGGCGCGGTGTTCGCGGTGTCCGTCCTCGTACTGGAGCCGGTCACGTCCACGTTGAACTACGGGCAGATCAACATCGTTCTGATGATGTTCGTCGCGCTCGACTGCTTGCCGAAGAAGACTCCGTGGCCTCGGGGTGTGCTGATCGGCCTGGTCGCCGCCGTCAAACTCACTCCCGCAGTTTTCGTCTTGTTCTTCTTGCTGCGCAAGGACTTTCGCGCTGCAGTGGTATCGGCACTGAGCTTCGCGGTGTTCACGGCGATCGGGTTTGCGCTCACGTGGTCGGACTCGGTGAAGTACTGGACCGAGACGATCATCGATTCCGATCGGATCGGCGGCCCGGCGTACCCGGCGAATCAGTCCATCACAGGTGTACTGGCCCGCCTCGGAATGGACGAGCTCCCCCGTTCGATTCTGTGGATCGCGCTGTCGGTAGGAGTACTGCTCGTTGCGGGAATCGCGATGCGCAAAGCATTCGCCGCCGGTGAGATCGCCCTGGCGCTGACCGTGAACGCGATGTTCGGCCTGTTGGTCTCGCCGGTCTCCTGGTCACACCACTGGGTGTGGGCAATACCGTTCGCGTTGGTGCTGGCCGCCGTCGGATACCGCCGTCGAAGCGCACTGCTACTCGCTCTGGTTGCCGTCGGACTGGCGATCATGGTGTACGCACCGCACTGGAAACTCGGTGAAGGTCGATGGAGTGGACTCGACTGGCCGTTGGTCGATCAGTTCGCCGCATCCGCCTACGTGTGGTGGGCGCTGGCCTCTGTGGTCGCCGTCGCGGCCGTGAAACTCTCGCCTCGGGTCACCCCGAAGGAAAGCGACACCGCGGTTCACTGACCGCCGTCGTCAGCTGGCCTTCGAATCGGGGATACGGCGCGCGGACGGAGCCGAATCTTCGGGTGTCGCAACCTTCTTCAGCGAGGCCGCGTACACGTCGACGTACTCCTGGCCCGAGAGCAGCATCAGGTCGTACATCACCTCGTCGGTGACGGCGCGCTCGACGAATCGGTTGCCTGCCATTCCCTCGAACCGGGAGAAGTCGATGGGCTTGCCGACGCGAATGGTGACCTTTGCCGGACGCCAGACGCGCGAACCGATCGGGTTCATCTTCTCGGTGCCGATCATGGCGACCGGCACCACCTGAACGCCGGTCTGCAATGCCAGGCGCGCCATTCCGGTCTTGCCCTTGTAGAGCCGGCCGTCGGGCGACCGGGTGCCTTCGGGGTAGATACCGAGCACCTTGCCGGCTTCGATCACGCGGGCACCGGCGTTCAGTGCGTCCTGCGCCGCGTCGGCTCCGGTGCGGTCGATGGGCACCTGACCCACCGCGGTGAAGAACCACTTCTGGAACGCACCCTTGAGACCCGAGCCGGTGAAGTACTCACTCTTGGCGAGGAAGGTGATGCGCCGCGGGGTCTTGAGCGGAAGATAGAACGAATCGAGAACCGCTTTGTGGTTGCTGGCCAGGATCACCGGGCCGTGCGTCGGAATGTTCTCCGCACCCTCGATCGTGGGCCGACCCAGGGCAATGAGCAGGGGCCCCACGATGACGAATTTGAACAGCCAGTACCACATTGACGTGCTCCCTGATCATGGTCGGCAATCGATGGTGTGCCGGGTCGCGCGGAGCGAACCGACTGCGGCCGTGCGTTCTCGAACCGTGCCGCGTAGTGAACTGTACCCAGGGTTTATGACACCAGCCACATCGACGAGGAGTCGTCGTGCGACATCACACGGGGTGGGTCCGGACCGTCATCGTGCGGTGGTGACGAACTGTGCTCGCGCGAGCTCGGCCGCACCGATCATCCCCGCGGCCTCGCCCAGTTCGGTGCTGCGAATCCGTGCCAGCGGGCGATGCCCCGCGCCGGTGACGAGCTCGGCGTACTTGTCCGTGGCACGAGCGAGGAATTGGCTCGACGAAGTGGCCACACCGCCGGCCAACACGATCAGGTCGGGGTCGTACACATCGCTGACCATCGAGAGTCCGACGCCGAGCCAGTGTGCGAAATCCTCCATGGTGCGTCGGCCGATCGAGTCGCCGTCGTGCGCGGCGCTCGCGATCCGACGCCCGGTCAACGAGCCGGGATCGAGGAAGACCTCGCGCGCCAACCTCGTCGAGGACGACGGGTCTGCGGCCAACAACTCCACCGCCGTATCCACCAGTGCGGTACCGCTGCAATACCGTTCCCAGCACCCGCGTTTGCCGCAGGGACACGCTCGTCCGTCGGGCACCACCTGAATGTGACCGAGTTCGGGTGCCACCCCGTGGCTCCCTCGATAGATTCGGCCGTCGATCAGCAGCGCCGCGCCGATTCCCGTTCCGATAGCCACCATCACCACGTTGCGGCCACCCGATGCCGCTCCGAATCGGTATTCCGCCCACGCGGCGGAGTTGGCGTCGTGTTCGAGCAGCACCGGTAGTCCGATGCGTTCGCTCATCTCGGTTGCGACCGGCGTGTCGACCCACGGCAGGTGCGGGGCGAACCGGACCGTCGTGCGGTCGGAATCGATGAAACCCGCCACCGCCAGACCGACGGCAGCGATGTCGTGTCGGCCGGCCAGCTCCTGCACGGCGCGGTCGAGACCCCGCTCGAGTGCACGAGCAGTGTGGGGCGTGGGTGCTGCGGTCGAGTCGAGCACCTGACCGTCCGCGTCGACAACCGAGGCGCGCAGGCTCGTGCCGCCCACGTCGATCCCGACCGTCAATCGCTGATGATGACGCTTCATTCGTTCATGCCTTCCTCGGCCGTCCCCCCACGGCGATGGTCACTCCTTGACCCGAACGGTAATCGGTACGAACTCCGGTCGACGAACGGACGGCGCAGAGGTGTCCTCCGACACGTCCGCGGCGGCGTCGACCCGGTCGGCAGCGGACGCTGTCGACTCGGTGCCGGGCTCGCTGCTACCCCCAGCGGCGTGTTCGGTGCCCGGCGCGGTGTGGTCGATCAACAACTGACGCAGCAGTGCGACGACGACGGCCCCTTCCGAGGCAACGAGTTCGACGAGATCGTGCCGTTCACCGCGCACCAACGCCGCGAGCGCACACACCGGGCACCAGCTGCAGCCCTGCTGATCGCGGTCCTGCTGTGTCTCGGCAACTCGGCGCAGGATGGGCTCGAGACGTGTCAGGACGGTGTCGGCCAACGCCAGCAGGTCCGCGCCCAACTCCGAATGCCCGGCCGTCACAGCGTCTCTCCGCTCACAGCTCTTACGGTCATGGCTCGGCCGCTCACAGCGGCCACACATCGGGGTCGGGTCGGAAACGCACCACCAGGAACGGGCCGTCGAGTTCCGCAGAATCGGCGATACACCGACGCAACACCGACGCCAACGTGATGCGTCGCCGCCTACCGTCGGCACTCACTATCAAGTCGTCCTCCACTCGCCCCAGACCCAAGGTGGTCGAATCGACTACCGGCAGAAGCATTCTCATCGCGTACACGGATTCGAGTCCGCTCCCCGACTCGAGTTCGACCGACGGTCGACCGTCCGGGCTCGACGCACGTCGTTCGAGGGAGTGCGGTGCTAGGTGCTCGGCCACATCCTGCAAGGGGCCCAACCCTACCGGTTCCACTTCACAGTGCTCCACCTCCACGATCGGAACCGAGCCGACGCGTCCTCGGAGTTCGGCCACGGCGTCGAGCTGCGTGGCCCGCCATCGCTCGAACCAGAACACCGCAGGATGAGCTCCGACCAGACCGATCGACGAGGAATTGAGAGCCGGGAGCATCCGGTTCACCAGCAGTCGGTCGACGCGAACGCCGAACAGAGCCGCTGCGGAGAGCGTGCGTTCGGCGTCGACGATGGACAGGTGCTCGGGGGTCAGGACCACGGTTGCCCCGGTCCGGTCGGGATCGGTGATCAGCGCCCGGACCGATTCGATCTGTCCGAGGATCCGCTCGATCATGGCCACCACGAGCGTGAGCCGCACGTCGGTTCCGGTGCCGGCGACCATGCGATCGTGGCGCGGCCACACGCGCTCGACGTAGGACGAGACGGTGCCGGGCAGCTGCAGTGTTCGCAGCGCATCCCCCGATGCCGGAAGATCGACTATCACTGTGTCCCAACGACTTTCGTCGACGAGCCGGGACACCTCGTGCAATCCCAACAGCTCCTCGATACCCGGGAACCCCATCAGCTCCTCCGGCTCGATCGCGCCGAAACTCACGCCGTGTTCGTGGCCCGCCGAGGCCACCGACAGCATCGAACCCAGACCGCGGTACCGCTCTTCGAGCAGCCGCGAGGTATCGATCTCGACGACGTCCAGGTTCGGAGCAACCGCTCCGATGCCCGCGTCCTCGTCGGTGTCTCCGTCTGCGCCGAGGGCGTCGCGGAGCGAGTGTGCCTGGTCGAGGGAGGCGATCAGCACCTCCCGGCCCGAGGCCGCGAGCGCAAGACCCGATGCAGACGCCAGGGTGGTCTTCCCCGCGCCACCTTTGCCGATGAACAGCGATACCGTGGTGCGGGGTTCGGGGCGAGCGTCGGTCAGCCTTCGACCCGCTTCTTCAATTCCTTGAGCGCAGTGTCGGTGATGACCTTCTCTGCTTTGCGCTTGAACAGGCCGATCATCGGAATGTTCAGATCGACCGTGAGCTCGTACGTCACATCGGTGCCGTTGCCGGTCTCACGCAGCGAGTACGACCCGTTCTGAGATTTCTGCATTTCGCCCGAGACGAGATTCCACGACACCGAATTGCCGTCCGCCGCCCAGTCGTACTCGAGTTCGTACGTGTCTTTCACCATTCCGGCGTCGAGCACGAACTTGACCCGCTTTCCCCGTCCGTCCGCACCGACTTCGAGGACCTCGACGGACTTCGCGGCGGACACCCACGTGGGATACGCGTCGAAATCGGCGATGACGTCCATGACCCGACTCGGTGGGGCTTCGACGACGATCGACCTCTGGGTTTTCTCCGCCATGACTACTGGTCCGCTTCCTCTCGGGTACTTCGATCCGCTTCGTTCGCTGCCTGCTGTGTAACCCGCGGCAGGCCTATCTCACACGATCGAACCGCCGACGCACAACGCGAACCGGCCGACCGTACCGCGCGGTTCATTCGGGAGCTGAACTCGACGCTACGTGGTGGGGTGCCTCGCCCGCTGACCTCCCGGCCTCGAGCTCCCGCTTCAGCTCGAAGGTCATGGCGCGGCCGGCCACCCGACGCGCATGCTGCTCGGTGGCCGACTCACTTGGTGAGGCCGGCTCGGCGTGCAGGAAGTAGTGGACGATCACGCCGTCGAGTACGGGCTCGAGCCACAGCTCCATCGTTCCGACGACGCCGCCGCGGACCGACCACCGAATGCCCTTCTCGCCGCGATCCTCGGTCACGGTCAGCGACAGGTCCGGCCACCACCGCCGCCACCGCTCCGGCGAGACGAACGCCTGCGCCACCGCCGCACCGGGCGCTGCCACGAATGTCTGATCCGCAACTTGAATACTGCTCATCGTCAGAGCTTCACATATCGGGTCCGAGACCAGGACCGCCGAGGCACATTCGGGACCGCGCGCCCCGGGTCTAGAGTATCTGTGAAGCCGAGCTATCGACTTTCTCCAACCCGTTCGATCCGGAGGTAATCCCGTGCGCGAGTTCACTGTTTCCGCCGAGTACGACATCGCGGACACCGACTCGGCTGTCGACAGCGTCTTCGCCCGCGCTCGGACGTCGCCGGATGCCGTGGTGTTCCGTCGGCTCGACGACGGCCGATGGACCGATGTCGGTGCCGCAGAATTCGAGCGACTGGTCGTCGACGTGGCCAGGGGCCTCGTCGCAGCAGGTATCGAGCAGGGCGATCGCGTCGCGCTCATGTCGTCCACGCGATTCGAGTGGTCGGTCATCGACTACGCGATCTGGGCCGCGGGCGGAGTGACCGTGCCGATCTACGAGACGTCGTCGGCGGGCCAGGTCGAGTGGATTCTCGAAGACGCCGAGCCGGTTCTGTTGGTCCTCGAGAACGACGCGCACGTACGGGAGACGGAAGCCGTCGTAGCTGCGGCGCCGTCGGTGCGTCGAACGTTCGTCATCGAGACCTCTTCCGGCACGGGCGCAGTGCAGGCTCTGATCGACAACGGCGCGGACGTCCCCGAAGACGTTGTGCACGAACGAGTCTCGACACTTCGCTCGTCCGATCCGGCCACGTTGATCTACACCTCGGGCACTACCGGCCGCCCCAAAGGTGTGCAATTGACGCATGCGAACCTCCTTGCGGAATCTCGCGGCATTCGCCAGACGTCGTTGAAAGCTCTCCTGACACAGGGCCGCAGTACGTTGATGTTCCTTCCGATGGCGCACGTCCTCGCTCGCGCGGTGAGTATCGCGTCGTTCGATGCCGGAGTCACCCTCGGCCACACCAACGACATTCCCAACCTGGTCGCGACCTTCGGGACATTTCGACCGGACTTCATTCTGTCCGTGCCACGCGTGTTCGAGAAGGTCTTCAACACTGCGAAGCAGAAGGCACACAGCGACGGCAAGGGCAAGATCTTCGATCTCGCGACCGAGTGCGCAGTGGCATGGAGCCAGGCGCAGGACTCCGGTGGCCCGTCGATCATCTTGCGCGCCAAGCATTTCGTGTTCGACAAGCTGGTCTACTCGAAGCTGCGGACCGCTCTCGGCGGCAAGTGCGAACTCGCCATCTCGGGCGGCGCACCACTGGGCGCGAGACTCGGTCACTTCTACCGCGGCATCGGCGTGACCATCTACGAGGGCTACGGCCTGACCGAAACCACTGCGGCGTTCGCGGTGAACACCATCGGATTCCAACGTGTGGGCAGCGTCGGACGCCCGCTACCCGGGAACACCGTCCGCATCGCCGGCGACGGTGAGATCCAACTACGCGGACCCGTTGTGTTCGACGGATATTGGCGAAACGAGAAGGCGACCGCGGAATCCCTCGACGACGGGTGGTTCCGCACCGGCGATCTCGGATCCGTCGACGAGGAGGGATACATCACGATCTCCGGCCGCAAGAAGGAACTGATCGTCACCGCCGGCGGCAAGAACGTCTCCCCCGCGGGCCTCGAAGATCACCTTCGTGCCGGAGCACTGATCAGTCAGGCCGTGGTGGTCGGTGACCAGAAGCCCTTCATCGGTGCCCTCATCACCCTCGATCCGGATGCGTTCGACAAGTGGAAGTCCGCACACGGCAAGGACTCCGACGCCACCGCAGCGGATCTGCAGGCCGACCCCGATCTCGTCGCCGAGATCGACGCCGCCGTCGCCGACGCCAACAAGTCGGTCTCGCACGCGGAATCCATCAAGAAGTACCGCCTGCTCCCCCACGACTTCTCGGAGGAGAGCGGCGAATTGACGCCGACGATGAAGCTCAAGCGCAATGTCATCACCAAGGCGTACGCCGACGAGATCGAGGCAATCTACGCGAGGTGACACGCGTGGCGTGAGCCGTGGTGCGAGCGGACCGCCCGGTCAGATCAGCGACCGCAGTTTCTCCGTCAGCACGTCCCAGCGCCATTCCGCGTCGACCCATGCCCGACCGGCGTTGCCCATCTGCGTCGCCAGTGTTCGATCGGACAGGATCGTCACAATCGCGTCGGCGATGGACGACACCGACGTCCCGTCGACGACGAGCCCGGTCTTGTTGTGCTGCACAGCTTCCGGAGCGCCTCCCGACATCCCGGCAACCACCGGAACGCCACAGGCCGACGCCTCGAGGTAGACGATTCCGAGCCCCTCGACGTCGAGGCCCGCGCCTCGGGTGCGGCTCGGCATCGCGAACACGTCGGCAATCGTGTGATGGGCAGCCAGTTCCGCAGACGGCACCGTCCCGGTGAACACCACGTGCTGCTCCATCCCGGTGGAGCGAACCAGTTCGCGCAACGTGTTCTCGTACGGACCGCCGCCGACGATCACCAGAACCGCCCCGTCCACCGCGCGCCGGATCTCCGGTAGCGCCCGGATCAGAAAGTCCTGGCCCTTGCGCGGCACCAGCCGCGACAGACACAGAACCGTCGGTCGGTCACCGAGGCCGTACCGAGCACGTAACTCCGTCCTCGCGGCATCGTCGGGCACGAAGCGATCGATGTCGACCCCCGGCGGCAGATGCTCGAGTGCCGCCGACGCCCCGAACGCCGAGCTGAATCGGCTCCGCGTGTACTTGCTCACGTAGGTCACCACATCGGTGTTCTCCCCGATGGTGCGCAGCGTCGCGCGACCACCGGGCACCATCGACCACCCCACCTCGTGGCCGTGTGTGCTTGCCACGATGCGATCCGCCCCGGCTTTGCGCAGGTGTGACGACATCACCGCCAACGGGGCCGCGGCACCGAACCACACCGAGTCGCACCCTCGGGTCTTCACGATGCGCGCTGCGCGGCGAGCCACCAACGGAGTCGGCAGCATCAACGTAGTCGGATGCCTGATGACCTCGAAGGGTTGTTTCGCATCGAACTTCACGTGCGAATCACCACGCCACCGCGGCGCGTAGACCACGAGCTCGTCGGCGGGCAACTGCGAGGCGAAGCTGTGCAAGTAGGACTGGATTCCGCCCGGCCGGGGCGGAAAGTCGTTCGTCACCAGAAGAGTCCGACGCATGACAACAACCGTAGCGCTCCCGATCGGACAGCTCGTGTCGACGACGCGCACGTCCGGGTCAGCGTGACCGAGCGGCCACCCAGTTGCCCCACTCCGCGACGAACCGGGTTCGGCTCAGACTCAGGACCGAGGTGATCGCTGCGTCGACGACTCCGTCCGACCCGGGTCCGGACGCCAGCGCCTCGTAGAACCTGCGCAACGTGGA
Source organism: Rhodococcoides fascians NBRC 12155 = LMG 3623 (assembly GCF_001894785.1). Classification (GTDB taxonomy): domain Bacteria; phylum Actinomycetota; class Actinomycetes; order Mycobacteriales; family Mycobacteriaceae; genus Rhodococcoides; species Rhodococcoides fascians. The sequence goes on along the minus strand of NZ_BCWW01000008.1, from coordinate 143,519 downwards.
CTCGCCGTACCGGTCGGCCACGAACGCGAAGACCGACCATGCTGACTCGTAGGCCACGTTGGAGCGGGTGCCGCCTGCACCGAAATCCTCGTCTTTCGGCAACACGGTCGGCGGGCCACCGGCAGCCACGATCGATGCCAGATTAGGTGCCAGCTGCCGGAAGTCGGCACCGGAACTGCGATACCCGGAGTAGTCGGCGAAACCCTCCGCCACCCACAACGCGGTGCCTTCCGCCGTCTTCGCCCGCGCCGCCACATGCGTCAACTCGTGCCGAAGCACCGAACGAAGAGTGAACGGAGTCAGCCGCGACGCGGCATCGGGACCGAACACCACGCGCTGACCCGTCGGACGCGACCCGCCGGCCACGGCGTCGGACACGGTCACTGCGGCCACGTCCGTCGAGGGCGAGGACCCCGTCGATTCGTCGAACTCCTCGGCCGTCGAACTGACGAACACCAGTCCGTCCCGGGCCCAGTCGGCTCCCCAGAAGTCGGTGACCGCAGCGGTCGCCGCGGGCAGCTCGGCGGCCACATCAGCCACGAACTGCTCACGGTCGGGATGTCCCAACACCACCGACGTGCCGGATGCAGTGGCGACCGAGCGCACCGTCACGGGCCCGAAATCCCACGGACCGCGCCAGGTGTGGCGACGATAGGTCGGCAAGTCGGCGTCGTCGACCAGTCGCCACTGGTCGTCGCGTTCGGCGACCACCAGCGAAACCGGCCGGCGGGTCGGCGAGGCATCCGGGCCCTGCACGGCATATCGCAGGTACACCGGTGGAGCCCACACATCGGTGGCATCCAGCTGCTCGGCAATCGACGACGGCACGGGGGTCTCGGGTTCGTCACCGATCTCGTAGTCGAAGTCCGAGAAAGGAACCGTCGGAACGACAGTCGCCCGGCGAACCTGCGCATCCACGAACGTCGGATCCGCGAGGGGGTCGAGCAACCCACGCAGCGCCGATTCGTCGCCGGAACGGAGGGCGGCCGCCCAGCGCTCGAGCAGCTCGGTCACTTCGGCGCGGCGCTGCTCGTCGTAGGTCGGCGGATTCTGGGAGGCCGACGGATCGGACGAAGTCGATGCGCTCGATGTCGCCGCTCCCGATGCAGGACCGTCGTGACGATGAACCAACAGCAGCGTCGACGCCACTGCCAGAACGACCAGGACTGCCGCCCATCGCGCCCGCCCCGACGCGGTGAGAGCGTGGACAACGGACGGCCGTTCCGTACCGCTCATTCAGGCGTCAGTCGTCGTTCGCGGCACAGTCAGTATCGACGGGCCCCGTAGAACGGGAACGACGCCATCGACTGGACCTTCACCGGTACCCCGAAGGTGGAGGCATGCAGAACGTTGCCGTTACCGGCGTAGATACCGACGTGTGATGCGTCCGGGTAGAACAGAACGACGTCTCCCGGCTGCAGATCCTTCTGATCGACGGGAGTTCCGCCGGCAGCCTGAGCCTGACTCGACCGCGGCAACGTCTTTCCGACCTGCTTGTAGGCCCAGACGACCAACCCGGAGCAGTCGAAACCGTCGGGGCCGGTCGCTCCCCAGACGTACGGCTTGCCGATCTGTGTGAGACCGGCTTGCAACGCGCTGGAACCGGAGCCCGGCGTCAAGTTCTTCAGAATCGTGGAGGGGTCGAAACCTTCAGGAAGCGCCGATCCCGCGAGGGCCAGCTGCTCGGACGAGGAAAGCGCGCTGTACGCGGCCATGACTTCGGCGATCTGGCCCTGAAGTTCACTCTGCTTCGCCTGCAGATCGTCGCTGACCGCTTTGGCCTGCTCGGCGGCGACTCTGGCCTGTTCTGCGGCGATCGCGGCGGCCTGCTCTGCCGCGGATGCATCCGCGCTGGCCTGTTGGAACCGAGCTACCTGACCGGCTGTCTCGGCGGAGATGACATCGAGGGCCGACATTTGGTCGAGCAACTGTTGCGGGGAGTCGCTGACCATGACCGCGAACAACCGGTTGGTGCGAGCGCCCTGGTAGTTGACATTGGCCACCTTGTCCATGGCGGGTTTGAGCTGCGCCAGCTGCGACTGGGCGGCGTCGAGGGCCGCCCGACTGGCATCGACGGCGGTCTGCGCATCGAGCTGCTCGCGAGCCCGAGCGTCGAGATCGATCTGCGCGTTGTGCAGCGACTCGTTGGTCTGTTCCGACTCCCGGGACAGCTCCGCCAGCTTCGCCTGCGCGTCGGAAGCCGAGCCGAAGCCCGGATCGGCGGTCGCCGTCGTGATCGGCACCACCATGATGCACGCGGCCGCAACGGCTGTGGTCACCGAGCTACCTACTAGCCGTAGAACTCGGGTGGTTCTCGATATCGCCACGGAAAGCGACTCTCCGTCCTGACATATGCCATTCCAGCTGGAGTGGCGGTTGGAAAAAGTGACCGGAACCGAACGATACCCATGCTCAGCTGGGCGCGGACGTGAACACGGTCCGAAATCGACGCAGTCTGCACGTGACAGATCACAAACCAAACGTCGGAGAGGTCTCGATCAGATTACGAACTGGACGCTCTGCTGTCCACCGTACCGGCGTGTCGCCCGGAAACCGTCCCTGGAAACGACAACAGGGCCGAACCGTCGAAACGGATCGACCCTGTCGGTCGGTACACAACTCCGGTCGGAGCGCTCGGCTCAGTAGCGTCGAGCACCGTCGAACGGCATGGAGTCCACGGGAGCAACCTTGACCGGCACGCCGGACGTGGATGCGTGCACGACGTTGCCGTCGCCGATGTACATACCCGAGTGCGAGCCGCCGTAGAACGAGACGACGTCGCCGGGCATCAGGCTGTCACGCGAGACCGGAGTGCCCGCGGCTGCCTGGTCGTAGCTCGTACGGGGCAGGCTGACGCCGGCCTGCTTGTAGGCCCACTGGATCAGGCCCGAGCAGTCGAACGAATCCGGACCCGAAGCGCCGTACACGTACGGAGCGCCGATCTTGGACTCCGCTGCCTGGACGGCCTTGGCAGCCGGGGTGACCTGCGGGGCAAGGGGCGCACCCGGAGCGGGCATGCCCGGAATGTTGAGGGGAGGGAGACCCGGGATGTCAGGAATCTCGAAGGTTCCGACGCCGGGGATGGTGACTGGGGCCGCCATTGCCGGTGCAGCGGGGAGAATCACCACGCCTGCCGTGAGCGCTCCGGCTACGAGAGCTCGCCGCAATGTTCGGTTGGAAAGTTGTGACGCCACGAAAGATGGTGCTCCGTTTCTTCCACTCGTCCGCCGACCGAGTTAGCTGACGGGTTCGGGCTGGGAAGAGCAGCCCTACCCACCGGCCACCATCGGTGACTCGGCGGGATTCACCCCAGTAAATATCGGGTTCCCGGTACGAACACTCTCGCGAGTGATCGATTAGGCGGTGACTTGCGACGCCACTCCGGTTTGGACTGGCAAGACTCCGCAAGGTCTCAGGAAGGTTACGAAATGGCATACCCCTGTGTCGACCCCAACGCGCCGAACGGACCGAATTCGGCCGTGTTCTCGCTACCCGGCGCGTTGATCGCCCGGTGTGTCACGAGTCGATAACAGGGGAACATCCGCGGTGCCGTCGTCGTTCACGACGAGCTTGAGCGCGGGCACCATACCGACCTCGGCGAGTACTCCCATGGCACCGAGTTCTTCCTGCTCGAGGGTGATACGAGACGGTGAACCGACCCATTGCCCATCCGATCTCGCGGGCATCCCGGGAGCCCCCAGAAGCACCGTCACAACGCAGTCGGCGCAGGCGATGTCACGAACCAGGCAGTCACTGCAGTCGATGATCATTGTGATCCTTGTCTCTTTGTCGCGTCGGACGGTGTAATCGGCCGATCGAAAGAAAGGTAGCGCCAGCCACCGACAGGTTCCGCGACTCGACAATCGGCACCGACCGACACGATGCCCTCCGACGCCGTGTTCGGCGTTCTTGTCGGAGGTCGGCCCTAACGTCGTCGCAGTGAGCCTGCCGATCCAGCTGACGTTCGACGAACTCGACACCCCGCTTCACGCCACCACGTTCGTCGTCGTCGACCTCGAAACCACTGGTGGCAGCGCTGACACGGAGGCGATCACCGAAATCGGGGCAGTCAAGGTCAGAGGCGGCGAGATCATCGGCGAATTCGCCACCCTCGTCGACCCGGGCAGATCGATCCCGCCCTACATCGTCGAGTTGACCGGCATCACGACGGCGATGCTGATCGGGGCTCCCCGCATCGAACGCGTTCTCCCCGGCTTTCTCGAGTTCGCTCGCGGATCGGTACTGGTGGCACACAACGCCGGGTTCGACACGGGATTTCTCAAGGCTGCAGCGAGTCGACTCGACATCTCCTGGCCCCGCTTCCAGGTGCTCTGCACGGTCAAACTCGCCCGGCGAGTGCTCACGCGCGACGAGGCACCCTCGGTGAAACTGTCCGCCCTGTCGACGTTGTTCAGATCCAGCACTCGGCCGACTCACCGAGCATTGGACGACGCGCGTGCCACGGTGGACGTGTTGCACGGCCTGATCGAACGAGTGGGCAACCAGGGCGTACACAGTTACGCGGAACTGGTCGACTACCTCCCTGCGGTGTCGGCGGGGCAACGAGCCAAACGCGGCCTGGCCGCACACCTGCCCGATACACCCGGCGTCTACCTCTTCCGAGGACCGTCGGACGAGGTCCTGTACGTAGGCACCTCGAACAACCTCAAGCGTCGGGTGCGCAACTACTTCACCGGTTCCGAGACACGTGGGCGAATGAAGGAGATGGTCTCGCTCGCTACTCGCGTGGACCACGTCGAATGTGCGCACGCACTCGAGGCAGGAGTCCGCGAATTACGGCTGCTCTCGGCTCACGTCCCGCCTTACAACCGCCGATCGAAGTTTCCCCGCAAAGGGTGGTGGGTCACCCTCACCGACGAAGCGTTTCCGCGTCTGTCGATCGTGCGCACTCCCGCACCCAACAGCCTCGGACCGTTCGCTGTTCGGGCGGACGCGGCGGAGGCCTCCGCCCTCGCCGCAGAATTCTGTCGACTTCGTACATGCACCCGCCGGTTGGGCCGCGCAGTTCGACACGGTGACGAGTGCACCGCGACGGACGTCGGTGGCTGCCCAGCGGCGTTCTCCGGGCCCCTGACGGCCGAGGAGTACTCGGGTGCCCCGGCGAAATTTCTGGCGTTCGTGTGTGGACACGACGACGAGCTGCTGTTCGCGATGCGACGCCGCGTCGCCGAACTCGCGGAGCGTGAACTGTTCGAGACAGCCGCGCGTCTCCGCGATCGAATCGCGGTGACGGTGAACGTGCTCCGCAGGATGCACCGAGCAGCCGCCGTTGCGGCCATCGCAGAGCTCGTGGCGGCCAGGCGGACGGCCGACGGTGGCTGGGAGCTGATGGTGGTGCGCTTCGGCCGATTGGCCGGGGCAGCCGTCGCGCCGAGAGGGGTGCACCCGATGCCCGTCGTCGATGCGATCACGGCGTCGGCCGAGACGGTGATGCCCGATGCGACGCCACTTCGCGGTGCGCCTCCGGAAGAGGTGGGCCTGATCGTGTCGTGGCTCCACACGGACGGAGTGCGCATCGTTCGCACCAGCAGTGGCTACTGCAGCCCTGCTCGGTCTGCGGGTTCGTGGGAGGAGTGGTGTCGAACGGCCCGAGAAGCAACGCGGCAGGAGTGGAGCCCGCGGAACGACCGATGAGGCAGGAGTGGAGTCCGCGGAACGACCGATGAGGCAGGAGTGGAGTCCGCGGAACGACCGATGAGGCAGGAGTGGAGCCCGCGGAACGACCGATGAAGCGAGAGTGGAGTCGGCCGAGCAACTAGTGTTGTCTCGGTTGGGTCGAGCTCGCGTCGTGTGTGAGCCCGGAGATGCGTGAGGAGCACAGATGATCAATGCCATCGTCTTGATCGACGCCGAGGCCGATCTGATTCCGGAGACGGCGCAGGCGGTTGCCGATGTGGACGGTGTGTCGGAGGTGTATTCGTGCGCCGGCGACGTCGATCTGATTGCCATCGTCAAGGTGCGTGATCATGCGTCGATAGCCGAGGTCATCACCAAGCACATCAATCGTGTTCGTGGTGTTCGCAGTACGACGACTCACATTGCGTTTCAGTCGTATTCGAGTGCCGACGTCGATGCAGGATTCTCGATCGGCGAGTAGTTCGGTGTGATTCAGTCGGCCAGCGCGGTGGTGCAGCGTGCCCAGTCGGCAAGCAGGCGGGCCGCGGAACCGTTGTCGACAACCGTTGCCGCAGTTGCCAATCCGGCTTCGATTTGCTCGTGCAGGTTTCTTGAGACTCCTCGATGCGCGGCCATGGCCGCGGCGGCGTTGAGTAGCACGGCGTCACGGACGGGTCCGTGTTCGCCTGCGAACACGCGATGTGCCACTGCTGCATTGAATTTCGCGTCCCCGCCTCGGAGGGCCTCGATGGGTGCCCGAGCGATTCCGTAATCGGCAGGGTCGATCGAGTCGACAGTGACGGTCCCGTCGGACACCACGTGCACGGTGGTCGTGGTGGACAGGGTGATTTCGTCGAGCCCGTCGTCACCACGGACGACGAGAACCGAACTACCGCGTCGAGCGAACACGCCGGCGACGACGGGCACCAGATTCTCGAATGCGCAGCCGATCAGTCCGGCGCGTGGGCGGCCCGGGTTGGTCAAGGGGCCCAGCACATTGAAGATCGTCGGAATGCCGATCTCCTTGCGCGCCGGACCGGAGAACCGAAGTGCGGGGTGGTGGATCGGCGCGAAGCAGAACCCGATCCCAACCTGCTCGACGCTCGACGCCACCCCGGCGGGCCCCAGGGTGACCCGCACGCCCAGCGCCTCGAGCACATCGGTCGTACCACTCTTGGACGACGCTGCACGGTTACCGTGTTTGACGACGCGTATTCCGCTGGCAGCGACGACGATCGCGGCCATCGTGGAGATGTTCACCGTGTCCGCACCATCGCCGCCGGTTCCGACGACGTCCACCGCGTCACGGTCGGTCTCGACCAGAAATGCGTGCGAGAGCATGGAGTCGGCGAGACCCTCCAGTTCCGCGGGAGTGGGGCCCTTCATCTTCAGTGCCACCCCGAAGGCAGCGATCTGAGCGGCTGTGGCGTTGTCGGACATGATCTCGTCCATCACCCAGCCGGTATCGGCGCTCGACAGGTCGGCGTGCGTGGTCAACGCTCCGAGGATTCGACGCCACGTTCGCGGCTGCTCGTCACTGGTCCCTGCGGTCATGGTGGATGTGCCGTGCCCTTCTGCTGTCGATGCGCGCGGTGCGGTGGAAGCTTAGTCAGACGTGTCGGCGGGTGAGGCGGGCTGCAGCGCATCCCACCCCAGTACCGCTCCCCCACGCCGTTGCGCGAGACCCGCCATGCGAGACCTCTCCTGCGAACAGTGCAACGCGTCGAGCACCTGTACCCGCTGCAGGACCAGAGCGACACCGTCATCGACTTGCGGCCGATACCCGGTGTCGTCCGGTAGTTCGACCTGCGGACCGACCTCGTACGCATCCTGCGCCGCGACGGCTGCCGCATCGTCGACTTCGTGCGCGGGCAGCACGAGGTGATGCCGCAACAGCACCTCGGAGGACTCGATCCACGTGGGTTCCGTGTTCGCCGCCTCGTCGAGAACGGCGGAGCACGCCCGCGCGTCGTCGAAGCAGCTCGCGACTACCACCAGATCTTCGCGCGTGGGGTCCAGACGTTCCGCGGTCGACCGCGAGAACAACCGCCGAAACCACCCACCTGCACTGCTCTTTGCCATGAGGCCAGCCTTGCACGACTGGACCCTACCGGCCCGTACAGGCCCCTCCACCAGCGCGGGAACAACGGCGCGCTCGGAATCGTTCCTCCGCGACGCGCCAAGACCGGACCCGGATATGCCTTCCGTACTACGACGGGTCATACTTCTTTCTGTGACGAGCGCTGTAGGGACTCAAGGATCGGCAATCACCCAACGCGTGCACTCGCTGAACCGTCCCAATATGGTCAGCGTCGGCACGATCGTGTGGCTGTCGAGTGAACTCATGTTCTTCGCCGGGCTGTTTGCGATGTACTTCGTCGCACGCGCGCAGGCGAATGGAAACTGGCCGCCGGAGCCGACCGAGCTGAACCTCGGGCTGGCTGTTCCGGTGACGGCCGTGCTGATCGCTTCTTCGTTCACCTGCCAGCTGGGCGTGTTCGCTGCCGAGCGTGGCGACGTGTTCGGGCTTCGTCGGTGGTACATCGTCACCCTGGCAATGGGCGCGTTCTTCGTCGCCGGTCAGGGATACGAGTACTACCACCTGGTCCACGAGGGCACGACGCTCTCGAGCAGCGTGTACGGCTCGGTCTTCTACATCACGACCGGCTTCCACGGTTTGCACGTGATCGGCGGACTCATCGCCTTCGTCTTCCTGATCACCAGAACCCTGGTCAGCAAGTTCACGCCCGCGCAGGCCACCGCCGCCATCGTCGTTTCGTATTACTGGCACTTCGTCGACATCGTCTGGATTGCCCTCTTCGCGACGATCTACTTCATCCGCTAGTGACAGTCAGCAAGCCACAGATATCGAGCGAACGGATTCAGCCCCCGACGTTCGGCCCGTCCCGACACGACAAGGGATAGAAGATGAGTACATCTCCCCCAGCAGCAACCGACGACACTTCGGCCTCGAAGGCGCGACGCAAGCGTAAGACGCGTCGACGCGTCACCGGTGCACTCGTTCTGATGATGGGCCTTCTGAGCGCGGGTTTCCTCGCGTCGGCCCTGACGCCTACACCCCAGGTTGCAACAGCCGACACCGATTCGGCGGCGCTGATCCGCGAAGGCAAGCAGCTCTACGACACGTCGTGCGTGACATGCCACGGTGCCAATTTGCAGGGTGTTCAGGATCGCGGACCGAGTCTCATCGGTGTCGGTGAAGCTGCCGTCTACTTCCAGGTGTCGAGTGGCCGTATGCCGGCTGTTCGCAACGAGGCACAGGCACTGCGCAAGCCGCCGAAGTTCGACGACAAGCAGATCGACGCGCTCGGTGCTTACATCCAGGCCAACGGCGGCGGCCCGACGGTCATTCTCGACGAGAACGGTGAGGTGGCGCAGGAGTCGCTTCGCGGCGACGACATCGCCCGAGGCAGCGAGCTGTTCCGCTTGAACTGCGCGTCCTGCCACAACTTCACCGGCCAGGGCGGCGCACTGTCGTCGGGCAAGTTCGCGCCGGACCTCGGGCCTGCCAACGAGCAGGAGATCTACACCGCGATGGTCACCGGTCCGCAGAACATGCCCAAGTTCTCCGACCGTCAGCTGACGATCGAGGAGAAGTCGGACATCATCGCCTACGTCAAGTCGGCCCAGGAAACCAAGGCTGCAGGCGGCTGGGGTCTCGGTGGCTTCGGTCCCGGTACCGAGATGATCGCCCTGTGGGTTGTCGGAATCGCCGCTGTCGTCGGCGCAACATTGTGGATCGGAGCTAGATCATGAGCGACGGCGATTCCGGCCGTAAGGACGCCGACAACACCGACGGCACCAATGCCGAGGGTGTGAATCCCGACAAGAAGTACACCGACGAGGAGTTGGCAGCGCTCAGCCGGGACGAGTTGGTCGAACTCGGCACCAATCTCGACGGTGTGGATGTCGCATTCCGTCGCAATCGCTGGGCTGTGGAAGGTACTCGCGCCGAGAAGCGCGCAGAGCGCAGCGTGGCGATCTGGTTTGCCATCGCCGGCCTGTCGGCAGTCGCGTTCATCGGCGTCTACCTCTTCTGGCCTTGGCAGTACGCAGGCATCGGTGACGACAACTACAACCTGTACTCGCTGTACACGCCGCTGATCGGCGGAACGATGGGTCTTGCGATCCTCGCCGTCGGCGTCGGTGCCGTGCAGTTCACCAAGAAGTTCATCCCCGAAGAGGTCTCCATCCAGGACCGCCACGACGGAAGTTCGTCGGAAACGGACCGCAAGACGCTGGTCGCCGAGCTGGGCGATTCGCTCGACACGTCGACCATCGGACGACGCAAGGTCATCAAGCGTTCGCTTCTGTTCGGCGGCGGCGCTCTCGGCGTGATGGCACTGCTCCCCCTCGGCGGCCTCATCAAGAATCCGTGGGCCAAGGGCGAAGATTCTCCGTTGTGGGTATCCGGCTGGACGCCTCGCTACGATGGAGAGACGATCTACCTCCGACGAGACACCGGGCGACCGGAAGATGTTGTTCTCGTACGGCCCGAGGACTTGGACGCTGGTGCCATGGAAACTGTCTTCCCGTTCCGCGAGGCGGACCGCGAGAGCGAGCACGACCTGCTCATGTCACTCCGCGGTATCCGTAACGCGGTCATGCTCATCCGTTTGCGTCCCGACGACGCAAGCACGGTCATCAAGCGCAAGGGCCAGGAGAGCTACAACTACGGCGATTACTACGCCTACTCCAAGATCTGCACGCACCTGGGTTGCCCGACATCGTTGTTCGAGCAGCAGACCAACCGCATTCTCTGCCCTTGCCATCAGTCGCAGTTCAACGCGCTCGAGTACGGCAAGCCGATCTTCGGACCGGCTGCGCGCGCGCTGCCTCAGCTTCCCATCACAGTCAACGAGGAGGGTTACCTAGTGGCACAGCACGACTTCCACGAAGCACTGGGTCCCGCCTTCTGGGAACGTCGACCGGAGCGTGATTCATGAGTCCTTCACTGCAAACCCTCGCCGCCAAGCAGGCGGACGACGTAGACAGTCGTTACCACTTGGCACCAGGTTTGCGCCGCCAGATCAACAAGGTGTTCCCCACCCACTGGTCGTTCCTGCTCGGTGAGATCGCGCTGTACAGCTTCGTGATCCTGCTGATCTCCGGCGTCTTCCTCACCCTGTTCTTCGATCCTTCGCTCAGCGAGGTCGTCTACCAGGGCGCGTACACCCCGCTGAACGGCGTGACCATGTCACGTGCCTACGCGACAGCACTCGACATCTCGTTCGAGGTGCGCGGCGGTCTGTTCATGCGCCAGATCCACCACTGGGCAGCACTGATGTTCGCCGCGTCGATCATCGTGCACATGATGCGCATCTTCTTCACCGGTGCGTTCCGTCGTCCCCGTGAGGCCAACTGGGTCATCGGCTGCCTGCTGCTGATCCTGGCGATGTTCGAGGGCTTCTTCGGATACTCGCTCCCCGACGATCTGCTCTCGGGCACCGGCCTCCGCGCCGCGTTCTCCGGAATCACGATGAGCATCCCGATCGTCGGCACCTGGATGCACTGGTTGATCTTCGACGGGGACTTCCCCGGCACGATCATCATTCCTCGCCTGTACGTGGCGCACGTGCTGCTGCTACCGGCCATCATCCTGGCGCTGATCGCAGCTCACCTGGCTTTGGTCTGGTACCAGAAGCACACGCAGTTCCCCGGACCCGGTCGTACGGAAACCAACGTCGTCGGCGTTCGTATCCTTCCGGTCTTCGCCGTCAAGTCCGGCGCGTTCTTCGCCGTGACGTTCGGCGTGATAGCCGCCATGGGCGGACTGCTGCAGATCAACCCGATCTGGGCGCTCGGTCCGTACAACCCGTCTCAGGTGTCCGCAGGTTCGCAGCCCGACTTCTACATGATGTGGACCGACGGCCTGGCGCGTCTGTGGCCGGCATGGGACATCTACATCGCTGGTCGCTACACGATTCCTGCAGTCTTCTGGGTGGCCGTGATCATGGGCCTCGTCTTCACCGTGATGATTGCCTACCCGTGGATCGAGAAGCGTCTCACCGGAGACAACGCACACCACAACCTGCTGCAGCGTCCCCGCGACGTGCCGGTCCGTACTGCAATCGGCGCAATGTCCATCGCCTTCTACGTCGTTCTGACGCTCTCGTGCGTCAACGACCTGATCGCGTACAAGTTCGACATCTCGCTCAATGCGATGACGTGGATCGGTCGAATCGGAGTGCTCATTGCTCCGCCGATCGCATACTTCGTCGCGTACCGGTTCTGCATCGGCCTACAGCGCAGCGACCGGGCAGTTCTCGAGCACGGCATCGAAACCGGAATCATCAAGCGACTCCCGCACGGCCAGTACGTGGAAATCCACCAGCCGCTCGGACCGGTCGACGATCACGGTCACCCGATCCCGCTCGATTACCAGGGTGCAGCGGTCCCCAAGAAGATGAACAAGCTCGGTTCTGCCGGCAAGCCCGGCTCGGGTTCACTGTTCACCCCGGACCCCGTTGCGCAGAGCAAGGCCCTCGAGGATGCACTCCACAAGGGCGAGCACGAGCAGCTGGCAATGCTTCGCAACTACCAGGCGGGCATTCTGGGCAATGGCCACTCGAACGGCAACGGTCACGCCAACGGCAACGGCCATACGAACGGCAACGGTCACGCCAACGGCAACGGTCATTCCAATGGCCACGCCAACGGCAACGGCCATGCCAACGGGCACGAAGACACCTCGATTTCTTCGGGTCGTCAGGACAGCGATCGCGATCACTGAGTCCTGACAACGCATTCCGCTGAAGTGCGGCACCGGCAACGGTGCCGCACTTCTTCGTGTGGTGGCGGTGCTACCCGCTCGACACATGTCCGGAGACGATCCGGCTGGATCTCCATCGGTCCGCGGGAGTCCTGTGAACGGAGGCCGCAACTCTCACAGGCTCCACTCCCCTCCCCCGCCCGAGGACTGCCGATTCAGAGCGCGGTAATGCTCGAGTCGGAGTCGGCACTCACCTGCCGGTAGCCTGCAGACCCATCGGTGACGAGCATCGGCCCGGTCGGCCTCGACCGGTATTAGTATCGGTGTATGGTCCGTATCCCACTCAGTCCCGGTGAACTCGCGCGTGGTGCTCGCTTGGGCACAGCTTTGCGCCGTTTCCGGGGTAGCCGGACCATGACCGAGGTTTCCGACGCCGCCGGCATCTCCGTCGAAACGCTCAGAAAAATCGAGACCGGGCGTATCGCAACCCCGGCATTCTTTACCGTCGCCGCACTGTGCACTGCGTTGGAGATCTCACTCGATGCACTGCTCGAATCCACGGCGGATGCGTCGTCGACCCTGCGGGAGGCAGACGCGTCCTGACTGGTTCGGATCCGCGCCGTGGTCTTCCGGGACGTTCATGCGTTCCAGTCCATGACGAAAGACCGGGGTGCGGCCGGTCTCTCACCGACCCGCAGTAGGTAGGCGTGGTGCTTCTCAGTCGATCGGCGAGACCCTGATGAGGTTGCCGTCGGGGTCCGCGATCACGAAAGTGCGGCCGAAGACGGCGTCGTGTGGCTTCTGCACTACGGCAACTCCTTTCGCGACCCAATCGGTGAATATGTCGTCGACTGCTTCCGAGGGGCCGGGCACCATGAGTCCGATCTCGCTCATGCGGGGTGTGCTCGGTACAGAGTGCTCGGCGTAGCCCGTCCACAACGCGAGCAGTACACCGGGGGCAACGTCGAAAGCAACATAGTGGGGACTGGTGAAAGTCGGTTCGATCTCGAACAGGTCGCTGTAGAAGGCGGTGGCGGCCTGGGTCTCCCGGACGCCGATCAAGAACAGGTTCGGTGCAGGCATAGAGGGTTCCTAATCGAAGTACTCACACCAGCCGCAGCTCGCGAACGCATCGGTCAGCTCGCCACAGTTCTGGCCGAAAAGCACTCGACCCCCGCCGGCTGACCCGGTCGGAATGCCCCTGCACTCGAGCGATGTCCCCGGTGTGCACGTTCCAGCACAGAAAAGGGCCCCGATCGCTCTCGTGAACGATCGGGGCCCTTTTCGGGTGTCTACAGGTCAGTGGCGTTCGGCACCGATGTGGTACTCGAAGACCAATCCAGCGGCCGAGGCGATGACGCACACGACGCCCAGAGCAATCAACCAGGGCTGGAAGAAGGCAAAGCCCAGAGCGGTGATCGACGCCGCCACGGCCAGCACGAACGGCCAGAAGCTGCCGGGGCTGAAAAAGCCCAGGTCGCCTGCGCCGTCACTTACCTCGGCGTCGTCGAAGTCTTCGGGCCGAGTGTCGAGCCGTCGCGCGACGAATCGGAAGTACGTTCCGACGATCAGCGTCAGGCCGACCGACAGGAAGATCGCCGTGACGCCTGCCCACTCGACGCCGGTTCGGCTCAATCCTGTGAACAGCGCATACACGATGCCGACCAGGAGGAAGAAGACCGTGAGGATCTCGAAGATCTTCGCTTCGATTTTCATATCAGCATGCTTCCTTGGTCAGTTGCCTTCGGCGACGGTGGCGGTACGGACGGTGCGATCGGTCTCGAACGGCGAGGTGCTGGTCGCGAGCGGGCTCTCGCCGATGGCTTCCAGTGCCTGCGCGTTGGTCAGCGCTTCGCCACCCTCGGACAACGGCTTGCGCAGCTCGATGTACTGCTCGAACTTGTCCGGGGACACGGCGCGAACCTCGAAGTTCATCATCGAGTGGAACGTGCCGCACATCTCCGTGCATCGACCGACGAACGAACCTTCGCGCTCGATTTCGCTGATCTGGAACACGTTGTCGGAATGGTTCTCCTCGGGGTTGGGGAGAACGTCACGCTTGAACAAGAACTCCGGAACCCAGAAGCCGTGGATGACGTCCGAGGATGCCAGCACGAATTCGATGCGCTTTCCGGTGGGAAGGACGAGCACCGGAATCTCGGCGCTGGAACCGACCGTTTCGATCTTGTTGTAGTGCAGGTAGGACAGATCCTGGGGAATGGCACCGTGGATCGCGCCGGGCACGAACTCGCCGTCCTCGCTACCCTCGGCGCCTTCGCCGGGAGTTGCGGCGGCTTCTGCGGCGGCCTGCTCCTCTTCGTCGGTGCCCTCGTACTTGGCGGCACCGTCCTTGAGGTCGATCGTCCGGTATCCGAACTTCCAATTCCACTGGTATGCGGTCACGTCGACCTGGACGTCGGGATCTGCCTGCTTCTCGTCGACGTAGTTCTGCACCACGACGGTGAAGTAGAAGAGCACGGCGATGATCACGAACGGAACCGCCGTGTAGAACAGCTCGAGCGGAACGTTGTACGCGGTCTGACGCGGGAACTCCGGGGAGCTCTTCTTCTTACGGTGGAAGAGCACCACCCAGAAGATCAAGACCCACACGACGATGCCCATGACCAGGGCGGCGATGACCGACCAGGTCCACAGGTCGCCGATGCGTCGTCCCTGCGGAGTGACGCCCGAGGCGAAACCGAAATTGAGTACGTTGTCACTGCTGATGGAACAGCCCGACAGCATCAACGCGGCTACACCGAGAAATGCTGTCAGCCCCGCTCGCCGAAGGATCCGACTATGCGCCACGTTCACGCCTTCCTGATTGCCCACCACTGAAGAATAAGGGCTTCCACATGGAGATGCCCGAGTACTACGCAGCGTAGACCAAAGCTGACGCGGAGCCACCCTTGGGTCGTTACCTAGGTTCGAGCGTGTCTGCGGCATACTCGGTTGCTGATCGACCGTCCCGCTGACGACACGCGGAGATCCGGCCCCCGGCATTGTCCCCAACTGCGAGAAGAGGTAGCAGACGCTGTGTGTGGACTGCTCGGAGTACTGACATCTCACGGAACGACCGCCGCCGGCGTCGAGCTGGTGAGCTCGGCGACTCACTGCATGCGCCATCGAGGCCCGGACGAGCCCGGTGGCACCTGGCACGACGACGACGTCGTATACGGCTTCAATCGACTCTCGTTCATCGACATCGAACACTCGCATCAGCCGATGCGGTGGGGACCTCCGGGTTCACCCGACCGGTACGCGTTGGTGTTCAACGGCGAGATCTACAACTACCTTGAGTTGCGTGCGGAGCTCGCGCGCGATCACGGTGCAGAATTCGCCACCGAAGGTGACAGCGAGTCGATCGTCGCGGCATTTCACTACTGGGGCGCTTCCGCCGTGCAACGTCTGCGAGGAATGTTCGCCTTCGCCATCTGGGACACCGAGACTCGCGAGATGTTCATCGCGCGCGATCCCTTCGGCATCAAGCCGTTGTTCTACGCCACGGGCCCGGGTGGAACCGCGTTCGGCAGTGAGAAGAAGAGCGTTCTCGAACTGATGGAGCTGCTGGGCGTCGATCTCGACCTCGACCCGCGGGCCATCGAGCACTACACCGTGCTTCAGTACGTCCCGGAACCGGAGACGCTGCACGCGGGGATCAGGCGGCTCGAGTCGGGTTGCTACGCCACCCTCTCCCCCGGTACGCCGCCGAAGATCACCCGATACTTCACACCGACGTTCCCGGTGAAGCCTTTCGCTCCCGGCAGCGAGAAGGCTCGCTACCAGGAGATTGCCGAGGCGCTCGAAGATTCGGTCGCCAAGCACATGCGAGCCGACGTGACCGTCGGTTCCTTCCTCTCGGGCGGCATCGATTCCACGGCCATCGCGGCACTGGCGATTCGACACAATCCGAACTTGATCACCTTCACGACCGGCTTCGAGCGCGAGGGTTACTCCGAGGTCGACGTTGCAGCGGAGTCGGCAGCCGCGATAGGTGCTCGGCACATCGTGAAAGTGGTCGGACCGGAAGAGTTCGCGGCGTCCATTCCCGAGATCGTCTGGTACCTGGACGACCCGGTGGCCGATCCGGCGCTCGTACCGCTCTACTTCGTCGCCAAAGAAGCTCGCAAACACGTCAAGGTCGTGCTGTCCGGAGAGGGTGCGGACGAACTGTTCGGCGGCTACACCATCTACCGCGAGCCGCTGTCGTTGAAGCCGTTCGAGTCTCTACCCGCATTTCTACGCCGCGCAGCCGGATCGTTGAGCGAGCGCATTCCCGAAGGCACGCGCGGCAAGAGCTTGCTGCACCGAGGATCGATGACCCTCGAGGAGCGCTACTACGGCAACGCACGCAGCTTCAACGACGCGCAGTTGCGATCGGTGCTGCGTGAGTTCCGTTCGGAGTGGACGCATCAGGACGTCACCGCGCCCATCTACGCGCAGTCGCAGGGGTGGGATCCCGTGGCTCGTATGCAGCATCTGGATCTGTTCACCTGGCTTCGCGGCGACATTCTGGTCAAGGCCGACAAGATCACCATGGCGAACTCGCTCGAGCTGCGCGTCCCGTTCCTCGATTCCGAGGTCTATCGCGTGGCAGAGAAATTGCCGTTGGAGCAAAAGATCACCAAGAGCACTACCAAATACGCGCTGCGCCAGGCGCTGGAAGGCATCGTTCCCGGTCATGTGCTGCACCGCGCCAAGCTCGGTTTTCCGGTGCCACTTCGCCACTGGCTGCGCGGTACCGAACTCTTCGACTGGGCTCACCAGCAGATCGCCGAGTCACAGACCGATCACCTTCTGAACAAGGCAGCCATCGTCGCCATGCTCGACGACCATCGGGCAGGCAAATCGGATCACAGCCGTCGCCTGTGGACGCTGCTCATCTTCATGGTGTGGCACGGGATCTTCGTGGAGAAGCGCATCGTGCCGCAGATCGCCGAACCGGAGTACCCGGTCAACATCTGACTGGTACACCCGTCTCCCCCGGGATCAATGTGGATTTCAGTTGCTCAGATTGCAACAAAGCCGCATTGATCCCGCTGCGGGGAGCCGATCTCAGACGGGCAGCAACGCGCCGATCTCCTCGCCGGCTTCGGCACCGTACGCCGCGCTCAGGCGTTTGATCGCGTCGTCGCGGTTCAGACTCCATTCCTGCGTTCCGGTGGTCTCGAGGACCAGCACGGCAACCAGAGAACCGAGCTGAGCAGCTCGTTCGATGCTCGCTCCGGCGAGGTGGCCGGTGAGGAACCCGGCACGGAACCCGTCGCCCACTCCGGTGGGATCGACCTTGCTCGTCTCGGGCACGACACCGATGTGGGTGTGCTTCCCGCCCTTTTCGACGATGTCCACGCCCCGCTTGCCCAGCGTGGTGACCCGCAGGTCCACCTTGTCCGCGATATCGGCGTCGGACATCCCGGTCTTCTGCTTGAGCAGTGCCCATTCGTATTCGTTGGTGAACAGGTAGGCCGCCCCGTCGATCAGGTCGGTGGCCTGTGCGGCGTCGAGTCGCGCGAGTTGCTGGGACGGGTCGGCGGCAAAGGGAACACCTGCTGCGCGGCACTGGTCCGTGTGGGCGGTCATCGCATCCGGATCGTTGGCCCCGATCAGCACGAGATCGAGCTTGTGCTGCGCGGCCAGCGCATCGATGGAGATGTCGCGGGCTTCGCTCATGGCACCGGGATAAAACGACGCGATCTGCGCCATGTCCTCGTCGGTGGTGCAGACGAAGCGTGCCGTGTGCGCGGTGGCAGACACGCTGACGCCACTGCAATCGACTCCGTGCTCTTCGAGCCAAGTCCGATACTCGGCGAAGTCCGGCCCCACGGCTCCGACGAGGAGCGGAGAACCGCCGAGGACCCCGAGTGCGTAGGCGATGTTTCCGCCCACTCCCCCTTTACGGATGACCAGGTCGTCCACCAGGAAGCTCAGCGAAATGTTCGCGAGCTGATCGGCGACGATCTGCTCGGCGAACCGACCGGGGAATCGCATCAGATGGTCGGTTGCAATCGAGCCGGATACCGCGAGAGTCACGAAGAAGGGCCTTTCGGAGTGAAGTTCTGGATGACCGACGAGCAGACACGACTGTGACCGATACACGAATACGTGTATCGGTCACAGTCGAGAGCGAGTCAGCTCAGTTGAACGAGTCGCCGCACGCGCACGATCCGGTCGCGTTCGGGTTGTCGATCGTGAAGCCCTGCTTCTCGATCGTGTCCACGAAGTCGATGGATGCACCCTCCACGTAGGGAGCGCTCATCCGGTCGACTGCGAGGGTGACGCCGCCGAAGTCGACCGCGAGGTCGCCGTCGAGGCTTCGATCGTCGAAGAAGAGCTGATAGCGCAGTCCTGCACACCCACCGGGCTGTACAGCAATGCGCAGCGCGAGGTCGTCGCGGCCCTCTTGATCCAGCAACGCCTTGGCCTTGGCCGAAGCGGTCTCCGTCATGGTGACCTTGTGCGCCGTGGTTTCGGTCGTTGTGGTCTCATTCGAAACGGTCATGGGCTCTCCCTATCAGTCGTACCAAACCCGTGAACAAACTCAACCGTACTCCGGGTTGCTCTATTCCTTGCGCGCGCCGCCCCTGTTCGAGGGCCCGGCAACAGCACTGCTCGCCACGTGCGCGGCCAGCTTCTCGAGCTGATTGGCCGCATCGGTCATGGCCACCTCCACAGACCCGGCGAACTCGCTGATCGAGTGAGCGGCCGAGATACCGGCCGACGCCAAGTCGTCCTTGCTCAACGTCACCTGGCCGGCGAGCACCACGGTCTCGATTCCGGTGGCACCGCCTGCAGCGGCGATCCTGGTCACCAACTTGCCTCGCAGCGACTGCGAATCGAACTTTCCCTCCCCGGTCAACACCAGGTCGACGGAGTCCAGGAGTTCCCGCTGACCGGTTCGTTCCGCCACGACGGCAGCACCCGGCACCTGCCTGCCACCGAGCGCGAACAGGGCCGCCCCCATCCCGCCCGCGGCACCCGCACCGGGACGGTCTGCCACGTCGTGGCCCGCAGCCGACAGAACGGCAGCCCAGTCGGCGTTCAGTTCTTCGAGTCGCTCGACCGTCTCGGTGTCGGCACCCTTCTGCGGCCCGAACACCCGAGCAGCACCGGAATCGCCGAGCAGGGGGTTCTCCACGTCCGACGCGACGACGAGGTCGATTCCCGAGAAGCGTTCGATTGCCGACCCCAGCCCGCCGAGTGCGCGGATCATCGCTCGTCCACCGTCGGTGCAACTGCTTCCGCCGAGTCCGACCACGATCGACGTGGCGCCACTGATCAACGCCTCGCTCAGCAGCTGTCCGACGCCGTAGCTGTTCGCCTTCAGCGCCGACTGCGGAGTCAGTGGACCGTCGACGAGGTGCAGCCCGCAGGCCTGAGCAGATTCGATGTACGCCACCGTGCCGTCGAGCAGCCAGCGGGCCTTTACCGGCGTCCCGAGCGGTCCGTCCACGTCGGCGACGTGGACTGTGCCGATGCGCGAGGCCAGTACCTCGACGAACCCCGGTCCACCGTCGGATTGGGGTGCCAGTTCCAGCTCGTCACCGCTCCGCACACCCGCCCATCCTCTGGCAATGGCGGCGGCTGCATCTGCGGCAGTCAGGGTGTCCCCGAAGGAGTCCGGCGCAATCATCACTCGCATTCTCGGAAGTGTAGGACCGCAGTGCCCGAACAGCATCCGGTGCTGCGCCGCTGACCTGGCCGGTGTTCGAGTGCCTCCGCTCATCCCATACTCTGGTTGCGTGAAGCTGCTACGCCGTGGAAACTCTGACAATTCGGACGGACAGGACTCGAACGAGCCCGAGTCGACTGTGTCCGCCGGCGAGGCGACCTCGCCGGTGTCTCTCGGCAAAGGCCGACCGACCCCCAAGCGCCGTGACGCCGAGGCCCGCCGCCGCGGGCCGGTCGCTCCGGCTCCCCTGACGAGCAAAGAGGCTCGAGAGCGCCGCAAGGCGAACAAGGGCAGCAAGGAAGACCGTAAGGCTGCCTCGAACGAACGGCGTGCAGCAGCTGCAGAGCGTCGGGCGCGCATGCTTGCGGGCGACGACAAGTATCTGCTGCCTCGCGACAAGGGCCCGGTGCGTGCCTACGTTCGCGACATCGTCGATGCGCGGCGCAATCTTGTCGGCTTGTTCATGCCGCTCGCTCTCATTCTCATCTTTGCGCTGTTTCTGCAGCCGCAGGTACAGCAGTACGTCACTCTCGGCATGTTCGTGATGATGCTGTTCATGGTCGGCGAGGGCATCTACCTCGGCAAGATGATCAACAACCGCATTCGTGTCCGGTTCCCCGACACTCCCGACGGCGGCTTCAAGATCGGCTGGTACGCCTTCGTACGGGCGTCGCAGATTCGGAAGATGCGTGCCCCCAAGCCGCGAGTGAGCGCCGGCGAGGCTGTCTGACGTCGGTGGCCGTGCCGTCTCGAACGCTCGTCCTCGGCGGAGCCAGATCCGGTAAGTCCGCGCACGCAGAATCGTTGGTCACGACCCGCCCGGTCCGTTACGTCGCGACCGGACAGCGCGATGCGTCCGACGAAGACTGGCAGCAGCGCATCGAACTCCATCGTGCGTCGCGTCCGCCCGAGTGGACCACGGTCGAAACCGTCACCGGGCTGGCGACGGTGGTGGCTCAGCCCTGGGGCGGCACCACGATGGTCGACGATCTGGGCACCTGGTTGACGGGAATGCTCGACGACGCAGCGGCCTGGGACCTGCCTCGCGGGACGATTGCTCCGGCCGTGGACGACTTGGTCGCGGCGGTCTCGGACTGCAGGTCGACTCTCGTGATCGTCAGCCCCGAGGTCGGCATGTCCGTGGTTCCCGAGTCGCGGTCGGGTCGACTGTTCCGTGACGAGCTCGGTGTCCTCAATGCGCGTCTCGCGCACGTGTGTGACAGGGTTCTGCTGGTCGTCGCGGGCCTCGCGCTGACCCTCAAAGAACCACCGGCGGATTCCCTGACCGCGAAAGGCCCAGTGTGACAACTCCTGTGGACGAGATTCCGGCACCCTCACCGTTTCGACCGGTGCCTTCGCCGTCCGATTCCGCGCGGTACGAAGCTGCCGAGCGGCAAGGTCGGTTGACCAAGCCGGCCGGTAGCCTCGGCCGTCTCGAGACGCTCGGCGAGTGGATCGCCGCCTGCCAAGATGTCAGTCCGCCGAAGTCCTTCGAGCGCGTCCGTGTCGTCGTCTTCGCCGGGGACCACGGCGTCGCCGCTCATGGAGTGTCCGCCTACCCGCCCGAGGTCACGGCGCAGATGGTCGAGAACATTCGCGCGGGCGGTGCTGCGGTCAACGTCCTCGCGACCATCGCCGGGGCCACTGTTCGGGTGGTCGACATCGCTGTCGACGCCGACACCGATCCGTCGGTGTCCGCCTTCAAGATTCGGCGCTCGAGTGGTTCCATCGACCGCGAGGACGCACTGAGCGAGGACGAGGTGCGCGCCGCCGTCGCCGCCGGCGCTGCCATCGCGGACGAGGAGGTCGACGCCGGTGCGGACCTTCTCGTCGCAGGCGACATGGGCATCGGAAACACCACGCCCGCAACCGTATTGATCGCCACCCTCACCGATACCGAACCGGTCGCTGCCGTCGGCCGCGGCACCGGAATCGACGACGCCGGGTGGATCAGGAAGACCGCTGCGATCCGGGACGCGATGCGGCGGGCTCGGCCGGTCGCCAAGAATCCCGGCGACCTGCTGCGGGTGGCCGGTGGCGCCGACATCGCTGCCCTCGCCGGCTTCCTCGCGCAGGCGGCGCATCGGCGTACCCCGGTGATCCTGGACGGTCTCGTCGTCACAGCAGCAGCGCTGGTGGCGGAGGACGGTGCGGCCGGTGCCAGCGCGTGGTGGGTCGCCGGGCATCGTTCGGCCGAGCCTGCCCATTCACTTGCCTTGCGGCACTTGCGACTCGAGCCGTTGGTGGAGCTGTCGATGCGACTCGGTGAAGGCTCCGGCGCGTTGACGGCGTTGCCGCTCGTTCGTGCGGGAGTCGACACGTTGAATTCGATGGCAACGTTCGCCGACGCCGGCGTCAGCACCGGCGACCCCGAAGCCCGCTGACCGTGAGGCTGCGGGCCGAGGGTCTGGTGCTCGCGTTCTCGTGGTTGACGGTGCTGCCCGTGCGTGGCCCGTCGCAGGTCGACAGGATCCGCGCCGGTCGCGCGATAGCGCACGCTCCCCTGGTCGGTCTCGTCCTCGGGTGCGTGTGTTCGGCACTGCTGTGGGCGACGACGGTTGCCGGGCTGTCGGCAATCCTGTGCGGCCTCATCGCCGTTGCCGCCGCCGCGCTGCTGACGCGCGGGATGCATATCGACGGGTTGGCCGACACCGCCGATGGGCTCGGCTGTTACGGCCCGCCCGAACGTGCGCGCGAGGTCATGAAGTCCGGTAGTGCCGGACCGTTCGGGGTGGCGGCCATCGCTCTGACGTCGGCGATTCAGGCCGCGAGTCTGGGTCAACTCGCGCAGGAGCGACTGTGGTGGGCTGTCGTCGTGGTTGCGGTGACTGCCCGGGTGGCGGCAGTCCTGGCCTGCCGCAAGGGAATCGACGCATCGACGTCGGGCGGCTTCGGCGCGCTCGTGGCCGGAACGCAGTCCAACGCCGTCCTGACGCTGTGGGTCA
Organism: Rhodococcoides fascians NBRC 12155 = LMG 3623; assembly: GCF_001894785.1. GTDB lineage: Bacteria > Actinomycetota > Actinomycetes > Mycobacteriales > Mycobacteriaceae > Rhodococcoides > Rhodococcoides fascians. The sequence continues at coordinate 120,535 of NZ_BCWW01000008.1, read as the reverse complement.
TTGCGGCAGCAGCAGCGTCGGTCTTCGCGCAACCCGATCGACCCTGGCAAGGGCCGCTGGTCGTCGTCGCGGTCCTGACACTGTCGGTGTTTGCCGTTCGACACTGCGTCCGACGCTTCGGTGGCATCTCGGGCGATGTTCTCGGTGCCGCAATCGAGACCACCACGGCGTCGGCCGCGGTGGGCCTGTTGATCGGCAGCTGATCAGCGGAGCTTGGTCATCCAGCCGTGGGTATCGGCGAAGGTGCCGCGCTGGATGCCGGTGAGGGTGTCTCGCAGTGCGAGCGTGATCTCGCCGGGTTCTCCGCCTGCGATCTCGAAAGAACCGTCGGTGGATTTGACGCTGCCCACCGGGGTGATGACAGCTGCTGTGCCACAGGCGAACACCTCGGTGATCTCGCCCGCTTCGGCACCCTTGCGCCACTCGTCGGTGGAGATCCGTCGTTCTTCGACGGGGATGCCGGAGTCCGTCGCCAAGGCCAACAGCGAGTCGCGCGTGATTCCGGGAAGCAAGGACCCGGACAGCGAGGGCGTCACCAACCGGGCGTCGGAACCCGAGCCGAAGACGAAGAACAGGTTCATGCCGCCCATCTCTTCGACGTAGCGGCGCTCGGTGGCGTCGAGCCAGACCACCTGATCGCAGCCCTCGTCGCTGGCCTGCGCCTGCGCGAGGAGGGAGGCGGCGTAGTTGCCTGCGAACTTCGCGGCACCGGTGCCGCCCGGTGCTGCGCGGACGTATTCGGTGGACAACCACACGCTCACCGGTTTGACGCCACGTGGGAAGTACGCGCCTGCGGGTGAGGCGATCAGCATGTAGCGATACGCGTCGGCGGGGCGCACACCCAGACCGGCTTCGGTGGAGAACATGTAGGGCCGTAGATAGAGCGCGTCCTCGCCACCCGCCGCCGGGACCCACTCGTGATCGAGCTCGAGCAGCTTCTCGATAGAGCCGATGAACAACTCGTCCGGCATCTCGGGCATGGCGAGCCGCTTGGCCGAGGTACGGAATCGTTCGGCGTTGGACTGCACCCGGAACGTGGACAGATCGCCGTTGGGCTGGCGGTAGACCTTCAGGCCCTCGAAGATCGCTTGGCCGTAATGCAGGACCATCGCCGCGGGGTCGAGCTCGATCGGACCGTACGGGGTGATCCTCGCATCGTGCCAGCCGCCGTCGCGGGTGTAGTCGATGCTGACCATGTGGTCGGTGAAGTGCTTTCCGAATCCGGGCGCAGCAAGTACCGCGTCACGCGCCGCGGAGGTTGCGGGCGAAGGATGCTGCACATACGTGAATTCGGAAACACCTGTCATGCCGGGAATCCTATCGTGGGGTTCGTGGCGGTCTCACGCGGTCACCTGGTCTTGGCGACGACGAACGGCGGTGCGACCACTTCGCAGCGCAGGGCGCGGCCTCGAACGTCGACCTCGACCTCCGAACCCACCGCGGGAGCGGACTGCGCGTCGAGGAGTGCAAGGGCGATACCGACCTTGAGAGTGGGCGAGAAAGTGCCGGAGGTCGTCGTTCCGAGATCGCGTCCCGACGCGCGCACGGTGAGACCGGGGCGTAGAACGCCGCGATCGAGAGCTTTGAGCCCGCGCAGAATCCGTGCCGGACCGTCTGCCTTCTGGGCGGTCAATGCGTCCTTGCCCCAGAACGAGTCCTTGTTCCACCCGATCGCCCAGCCGCATCGTGCTTCGAGGGGCGAGATGTCCTGCGCCAGTTCGTGTCCGTGCAGCGGGTACCCCATTTCGGTGCGCAGCGTGTCGCGCGCTCCGAGCCCGCACACCTGACCGTCCCGAGACCGCACCGCGGCCAGCAGCGCCAGGAACAACGGTTTCACGTCGTCGGCAGACGGGATCAGCTCGTAGCCCTGTTCGCCGGTGTAACCCGTGCGGCAGACCCGGACAGGCAGAGAGTTCCAGGTGGCGTCCTCGAATGCCATGTAGTCCATATCGGTCGGTAGACCCAGTTCCTGCAGAACCTCGGACGCCTTGGGCCCCTGCACGGCCAGCACTCCGAACTCGCGGTGCCGGTTCACCACCGAGACCCCGGCGGGGGCAGCAGCAGCCATCGCATCGACCACAGCTGCCGTGTTCGCAGCATTGGGTACCAGAAACACGTCCTCGTCGGAGACGAAGTAGGCGATCAGGTCGTCGACCACGCCACCGGACTCTGTGCAGCACAGCGTGTATTGCGCTTTGCCCGGTTCGATTCTGGTCAGGTCGTTGGTGAGGACGGAGTTCACGAATGCGGCGGCCCCGGGGCCGGTCACCGACGCCTTGCCGAGGTGGCCGACGTCGAACAGACCCACCGTTTCACGCACTGCCGTGTGCTCGACGACGACGCCGGCGTACGAGACCGGCATGGTCCATCCACCGAACGGTGCGAACGTCGCGCCGAGTTCGGTGTGCACGGCGTGGAGTGGTCCTTCGATCAACTCGGTGTCGGTCATGGCGGCCACGCTAGCTCACCTTGCGGAGCGTCTCAGGTCGGTCGCCCCGGTACGTCCCTCGATCGTCGACGCCGCCGACCGTCATTAGGATCGAGGGACATACACGTCAACCCCTACAGGAGCAGCCACGTGCCTTCCCCCTCGACGCTCACCCGCACTCTCGGACCCGACCTGGTTCTCGCGGGCAAGCTCGGTAAGAAAGTCGACGTACTCGTCGTCGCATTGAGCACGAGTGACGACGGCCTCGAACTCTCCATCACCGACGACATTTCCGACGATGCGATCGCCACCGAATTGCTCGACGCGTTCGAAGCCGTCGGTGCCACCGGCAAGGCCGACGAAGTAGTGCGTATTCCGGCTCCGGCCGGTCTGGCCGTGGCGAGTGTGTTGGCCGTGGGCCTCGGCAACGCCGCCGACATCGACAGTGAACGCATTCGTCACTCGGCCGGCACCGCGGCTCGCGCGCTGTCCGGTGTCGAGACGGCGGCCACGACGCTCTCGGCGCTCGATCTGGGTGCGGCTGCCGAGGGCTTCTTCCTCGGCGCGTACCAGTTCGCCGAGTTCAAGTCGGCTCTCTCGGCACCGAAGCCGTCTGCGCTTCCGGTGACTCGCATCGAGTTGTTGGTGCCCGACACTCGCTCCAAGGATGCCAAGCGCGAATTGGAGAGGTCGATCGCGATAGCCGAATCAGTGGCTGTCGCAAGGGATTTCGTCAACACTCCGCCCAGCCATCTCTACCCGGAGGAGTTCGCGGCTCAGGCCAAGGCGCTGGGCAAGGCGGCCGGCCTCGAGGTCGAGATTCTCGACGACAAAGCCCTCGAGAAGGGTGGCTACGGCGGCATTCACGGAGTGGGCAAGGGATCGTCCCGACTGCCTCGGCTCGTGCGCCTGACGCACTCGGGAGGCAAGCGCGGCGCGAAGAAGGTTGCCCTCGTCGGTAAGGGAATCACGTTCGACACCGGCGGCATCTCCATCAAGCCTGCTGCCGGCATGGAGAACATGACCTCGGACATGGGCGGTGCGGCAGCGGTCATCGCCACGGTGGTGCTCGCCGCCAAGGTCGGTCTGCCGCTCGACGTCATCGCCACCGTCCCGATGGCGGAGAACATGCCGTCGGGCACCGCTCAGCGCCCCGGCGATGTGCTCACCCAGTACGGCGGCATCACCGTCGAGGTGATCAATACCGACGCCGAGGGCCGCTTGGTACTCGCCGACGCGATCGTGCGGGCCTGCGAGGACGATCCGGACTACCTGATCGACACCGCGACGCTGACGGGCGCTCAGGTCGTCGCACTCGGCAACAGGACTCCCGGCGTGATGGGTACCGACGACTTCCGCGACCGCGTCGCAGCAATCTCGCAGGCGATCGGCGAGAACGGATGGGCCATGCCGTTGCCGAAGGAGATTCGCCGCGAACTCGACTCCAAGATCGCAGATCTCGCGAACGTCACCAACGGTCGAGCAGGTGGCATGCTCGCCGCTGCTCTGTTCTTGAAGGAATTCGTCGCCGACGGCGTGGAATGGGCTCACATCGACGTTGCCGGCCCGGCATACAACACCGGTGGTCCGTTCGGCTACACCGGCAAGGGCGGCACCGGGGTTCCGGTCCGAACCATGTTCGCGGTTCTCGAGGACATCGCCGACAACGGTTGATCGTCTCCCGTCCGTGCGCGAGGCCCATGCCCTCGCGCACGGACGGTGTCAGCTGTCGCGCTGCTGTTGTTCGCGCTGCCGAACGATCTTCTGCCGAGCGTCGTGATCACGCATCCGCTGCGGATAGCCCGTCTTGCGGACGTCGTACACCGGAATCTTCAGGTCCGATCCGATCTTTCGTACATATTTTTCATCGAGCGGTCGACGCGTCCACTCACCGTCGTTCGCGACCAGAACCACCGTCAGCGGCGTGACCGTCGTTTTCGGTTCCACATAGGCCTCGACGCCGATTCGCGCCGAGGTCCAATCGGCCAGGTACTGGGCAACCGAGCCTTCGGGTGCCCGTTTCGCGCCCCCGCCGCTCGACTTGAATCGATCGAACAATCCCACGCGAACTCCTCTTTCGTACGGCCGGCGAAGTCCGAGTTTCGGTGCCGGATCTTTGTTACCCACCAGTTCGACAGGCGTGTTGCACGCCCTAGGGGAACGGCGAGGCGACATCAATGGAAGGATGACATTAGAGGGTTCAGCTCTCTTGATTGTGAACCAAGGCTCGTGAAGTGAGTAAGTGAGTTGCCGAGAGGGAGTGTCGACGTGGGCGCTGGATCGAGCCGAACGTGCTCGGTGAGTGTCGATCGCACCGGTGCCTCCGTCGAACCGAATCACCCAACTCTCGTCCATGAACCCTGTTCCGCCAGCACAATGGTCTGCGACCACAAGTCGTAAGAACTACATCACCCGCATACAACTGTCGAGGAGTCAACAGACATGGCCTTCTCCGTCCAGATGCCAGCTCTCGGTGAGAGTGTCACCGAGGGAACTGTCACGAGGTGGCTCAAACAAGAAGGCGACACCGTCGAAGTCGACGAGCCATTGCTCGAAGTCTCCACGGACAAGGTCGATACCGAGATCCCGTCGCCTGCTGCCGGTGTTCTCACCAAGATCGTCGCTCAGGAAGACGACACCGTCGAGATCGGTGGCGAGCTCGCTCAGATCGGTGACGCGGACGAGTCTTCCTCGTCCGACGCGCCGGCCGAGGACGCCGCTCCCGCCGAGGAGTCGGCACCGGAGGAGCCTGCCGAGGAGCCCACTCCCGCAGCCGAGCCCGAGCCGCAGGCCGAGCAGGAAGCTCCCGCAGCAAGTGCCTCTTCCAGCTCCTCGGACTCGTCCGGATCCGGCACCCCGGTGACGATGCCCGAATTGGGTGAGTCCGTCACCGAGGGCACCGTGACTCGCTGGCTCAAGGCCGTCGGCGACGAGGTTGCAGTGGACGAGCCGCTTCTCGAGGTGTCCACGGACAAGGTCGACACCGAGATTCCGTCTCCGGTCGCAGGCACCCTGCTCGAGATCTCCGCCGAGGAAGACGACACCGTGGCCGTCGGCGGCCAGCTCGCAGTCATCGGCTCCGGCTCGCCCGCCGAGAAGGCCCCCGAGCCCGAGGCAACTCCGGAGCCCGAGGCCCCGAAGGCCGAAGAGCCCAAGGAAGAGCCGAAGCCCGAGCCGAAGCAGGAAGCCCCCAAGAAGGAAGCTCCCAAGGCCGAGCCGAAGCCCGAACCGAAGCAGGAGGCTCCCAAGGCCGCTCCCGCCAAGGAATCGGCACCGTCGGGCGATTCGAGCCCGTACGTCACTCCTCTGGTCCGCAAGTTGGCGTCGGACAACGACGTCGATCTGTCGTCCGTCAAGGGCACCGGCGTGGGTGGACGCATCCGCAAGCAGGACGTTCTCGCTGCAGCCGAGGCCAAGAAGGCTCCCGCTGCTCCGGCCGAGGCCGCGGCACCCGCCGCAGCGTCGAAGCCCGCAGCACCGGCGACCGCGGGAGTTCGTCCCGAGCTCGCACACCTGCGCGGCACCACGCAGAAGATCAACCGAATTCGTCAGATCACCGCGAAGAAGACGCGTGAGTCGCTGCAGACTTCTGCTCAGCTGACGCAGACCTTCGAGGTCGACGTGACGAAGATCGCCGGCCTGCGTACCAAGGCGAAGGCGAAGTTCGCCGAGAACGAGGGCGTCAACCTGACGTACCTGCCGTTCTTCGCGAAGGCGGTCGTGGAAGCACTCAAGGCTCACCCGAACGTCAACGCCAGCATCAACGAGGACGCCAAGGAGATCACGTACCACGCCGATGTCCACCTCGGCATCGCCGTGGACACCGAGCAGGGCCTGCTCTCCCCCGTCATCCACAACGCCGGCGACCTGTCGCTGGCCGGACTCGCGCGGGCGATCAACGACATCGCCACCCGCGCACGTTCGGGTGGACTCAAGCCCGACGAGCTGTCCGGTGGCACGTTCACGATCACCAACATCGGCAGCCAGGGCGCGCTGTTCGACACCCCGATCCTGGTTCCGCCGCAGGCGGCCATGCTGGGTACGGGTGCGATCGTCAAGCGTCCCGTCGTCGTCAAGGACGACTCGGGCAACGAGTCGATCGGTGTTCGCTCGATGTGCTACCTGCCGCTCACCTACGACCACCGGTTGGTGGACGGAGCCGACGCAGGACGCTTCCTGACGACGATCAAGCAGCGTCTCGAAGTGGCATCGTTCGAGGCCGATCTGGGTCTGTAGACAACCGGCGAGTGTCGCGCCACGTATTCTCGTAGGAGCGCGAAACATTCGCATCGGGGTCTCGTTCACCAGGGGCACGGACAGAGCATCCGGGGCATCATTCGTTCGCGAATGGTGCCCCGGAGTGCGTCAAGGAGGCTTTCGTTCACATGCGCGTAGTCATTGCAGGTTCATCAGGCTTGATCGGCACAGCTCTCGTTGCAGCTCTGCGCGGCCGCAGCCACGACGTCACCAGACTGGTCAGACGTTCACCGGCGGGACCGGACGAGTCGCAGTGGGACCCGTCGCACGGCAGTATCGACCCCGCTGTGCTGGCCGGTGCCGATGCGGTCGTCAATCTGTGTGGTGTCGGTATCGGCGACAAAAGATGGTCCGGTGCGTACAAGCAGCTGGTGCGCGACAGCCGCATAGCGCCTACCGAGGTGATCGCGTCGGCTGCGGCCGACGCGGGTGTCCCCACCCTGATCAATGCCAGCGGCGTCAATTTCTACGGTGACACCGGCGACCGCGTGGTCGACGAGACCGCTCCGGTAGGAGACGGATTTCTCGCCGAGGTGTGCCGCGATTGGGAGAACGCCACGGCTGCGGCGTCGGAGGCAGGTGTTCGCACGATTCTGTTGCGCAGCGGTGTGGTGCTGTCGCAGCGCGGCGGCATGCTGGGCAAGCTGCGCCCGCTGTACCTGTTCGCGCTCGGTGGTCGATTGGGCAGTGGCCGCCAGTACTTCCCGTGGATTTCGTTGGAAGACGAAGTCGGTGCCATCGTGCACGGTATCGAGAACGACTCGCTGCGCGGACCGGTCAACATGGTGGGGCCGACTCCGGTGACCAACGCCCAGTTCAACAGCGCGATGTCGCGAGCGGTGCATCGTCCGGCCCCGTGGGTGGTGCCCGGATTCGCCCTGAAAGCGGTCATCGGTGAATTCGCCGAGGAGGCGATCCTGACCGGGCCGCGAGCCATTCCCAAGGCACTCGAGGACGCGGGCTACACCTTCGAGCACAACACCGTGGGCGAGGCACTGCGGGTGGCTGTCGGCTCATGACCCGGCGTAGCGTCTCGGTTCATGAGTGACGTGAACGCCCCGTCGATTCCGGCCACCGGCACCGACTCGGCCCGGGCCAGCAGCGAACCGGTCGTCGTGCGAGAGCTGGGCACCGTCGAGTACACCCAGGCGTGGGCTCTCCAGCGGGAACTGGCCGACGCCCGCGCCGACAATCGGGGCCCGGACACGTTGCTGTTGCTCGAGCACCCTTCCGTGTACACCGCGGGGCGGCGCACCTCGGAAGAAGACATGCCGCGCGACGGTACCCCCGTGGTCGAGGTGGACCGCGGCGGCAAGATCACCTGGCACGGGCCGGGTCAACTGGTCGGCTACCCCATCGTCGCGCTGGCGCAGCCGATCGATGTCGTCAAGTACGTCCGCCGGATCGAGGAAGCGCTGATTTCCGTGGTGTCCGATCACGGCATCGCGTGCGGGCGGGTGGACGGCAGGTCCGGGGTGTGGCTCGCGTCCGAGGTTCGCGACGGCGTGCTTCTACCCGAACGCAAGATCGCGGCCATCGGCGTGCGAGTTCAGCGCGGCGTGACCCTGCACGGCTTCTCCCTCAACTGCAATTCGGCGATGACGGGTTTCGACGCGATCGTGCCGTGCGGAATCGCCGACGCCGGTGTGACGTCGCTGTCGCTCGAGCTGGGGCGAGACGTCCCGGTCGCCGAGGTACTCGAGTCGGTCACGACGGCAGTTCTGGCCGCGTTGGACGGATCGATGCCGGTCAGAGAGCACGAGCTCGAGCACCCGGAGATCACCACCGCGACGGTGAACCCGCAATTCACCACGGTTCGGTTCGGCGCGTAGCATTGCTGGCGTGACTGTGGCCCCAGAAGGACGCAAGCTGCTCCGCCTCGAGATCCGAAATGCGGAGACCCCCATCGAACGCAAACCCAGCTGGATCAAGACCAAAGCCAAGATGGGCCCGGAATACACCGAGCTCAAAGGTCTTGTGAAGCGTGAGGGTCTGCACACGGTGTGCGAGGAAGCCGGCTGCCCGAATATCTACGAATGCTGGGAAGATCGCGAGGCGACCTTCCTCATCGGCGGCGAACAATGCACCCGTCGATGCGATTTCTGCCAGATCGATACCGGCAAGCCCGAGGATCTCGATCGTGACGAGCCTCGCCGCGTGGCGGAGAGTGTGCAGGCCATGGGCCTGCGCTACTCCACGATCACCGGTGTCGCCCGCGACGACCTCGAAGACGGTGGTGCGTGGCTCTACGCAGAGACCGTCCGGTACATCAAGAAGCTCAACCCCAACACCGGCGTCGAGCTGCTGATCCCCGACTTCAACGCCAAGCCCGATCAGCTGGCCGAGGTGTTCTCCTCCCGCCCGGAGGTGTTGGCCCACAACGTCGAGACCGTGCCGCGCATCTTCAAGCGCATCCGTCCCGCATTCCGGTACCAGCGGTCGATGGACGTCATCACCGCAGCGCGTGACGACGGTCTGGTCACCAAGTCGAATCTCATTCTCGGCATGGGCGAGACTCCCGAGGAAGTCCAGGAAGCGATTCGCGACCTGCACGAGGCGGGCTGCGACATCCTGACGATCACCCAGTACCTGCGACCGTCACCGCGGCACCACCCCGTCGAGCGGTGGGTCAAGCCGGAGGAGTTCGTCGAGCACTCCGACTACGCCACCGATGTCGGGTTCGCCGGCGTGCTGGCCGGCCCGTTGGTCCGCTCCTCGTACCGCGCCGGACGCCTCTACGCGCAGGCCATGGCACACCACGGTCGCGAACTGCCCGAGAGCATGAGCCACCTCACCGACGGCGGCGAAGCTTCTCAGGAGGCCAGCTCGTTGATGGCTCGGCTGGCTCCTCGCTGATCGCTCCACTCGACGTGGCGCGATGCACGTGAGCGTCGGCACAGGCCGTATCCTGTGAGGTATGGCGAACGGCAGTAAAGCTGGCAAAGCGGCAAAGCCCAGCAAGGAAGCAAAGGCGGCTGCCAAGGCAGCCCGCAAGCAGGCATCGAAGGAACGGCGCAGCCAGTTGTGGCAGGCGTTCCAGATGCAGCGTAAGGACGACAAGGCTCTCCTTCCGCTCATGATCGGAGCGGTGGTCGGTCTCGGGCTGATCGGCTTCCTGATCGGTCTGGCCTTCGGCTTCCAGTGGTTCCTTCTCCCCATCGGTCTCCTGTTGGGCGTGCTGGTCGCGTTCATCATCTTCGGCCGGCGGGTTCAGAAGTCCGTGTACAAGAAGGCCGACGGTCAGGCCGGTGCTGCGGCGTGGGCCCTGGACAATCTTCAGGGATCGTGGCGTGTCACCAATGCGATCGCAGGCACCACTCATCTCGACGCCGTGCACCGGGTGATCGGGAAGCCCGGAGTGATACTCGTGGCCGAGGGTGCGCCGCAGCGTGTGAAGACCCTGCTGGCCCAGGAGAAGAAGAAGACCGCCCGGCTGGTGGGCGATACTCCGATCTACGACATCATCGTCGGCAACGGGGAGAACCAGATTCCACTGTCGGGTCTGCAGAAGTACCTGTCGAAGCTGCCGAAGAACATCGACGGCAAGCGGATGGACACCATCGAGTCCCGGCTGGCCGCGTTGGGAACCAAGGGTGGCCCGGCAATGCCCAAGGGACCGATTCCCGGTGGGGCCAAGATGAAGGGCGTTCAGCGGACCATGAAGCGTCGCTGACCCGTATTTCGACCGACAGCCCTGGTGCGTCGACCCCTCAGCGGGTCCGCAGCAGGGCTGTTCCCGTTGCGCGGTCGTGCATTCCCCGGCCGTCCATGTCGGTGATCACGGCCGGGACGACGAACAGCAGAATGAGCTGCCGCACCAATGCCCGGACGAAACCGACTCGCGCATGGGCGTCGATGCGTCCCACCTGCACTCCCACGATGAACTGCCCCGGGGTGAACGAGAACAGCGAGACGCTCGCGATTCCTACGACGAACCACACGGCCAGCACGATCGTCGAGATCAGCCCGCTGGTGGTGTAACCGCCGAGAATCAGCGACGCCACACCGGTGGCCATCGTCCAGTCCAGCAGCAACGCCAGGACTCTACGACCGGTTCCGGCGAGTGCGCCGATGCCCTGTGCGGGCAGACCGAGTTGTTCCCCACGGAAGTTCTGCGGCGGTCGTGGGTTCGCGGCCGCCGGTCCGGACAACCAGGACCCTGTCATTCGTGCCATGATTCCCAGGATAGGCGCGGTCGGGCGCGCGGAAAAACGGGTGGACGTACTGTTGTTCGTGCCAACCGTGAACCACGACGTGTAACACGGGCGAAACACGAGCTTGACGGGCGGGCAACACCGAGTCCATACCGTCAGTTCGACGGACTCTCAACTAAGGAGCAAAAGCGTGGCGTTTTCCACGGCCCAAGAGGTCATCAAGTTCATCGCAGATGAAGGAATCGAATACGTCGACATCCGATTCACGGATCTGCCGGGTGCACAGCAGCACTTCTCCATCGCTGCCAAGGCGTTCACGGCCGACACACTGGAAGACGGCCTCGCGTTCGACGGCTCGTCCGTCCGCGGCTTCCAGTCGATCCACGAGTCCGACATGATTCTGCTGCCGGACTACGCCACCGCTCAGATCGACCCGTTCCGCAACGCGAAGACCCTCAACATGGACTTCTTCGTCCACGACCCGTTCACGCGTGAGGCGTACAGCCGCGACCCGCGCAACGTTGCGCGCAAGGCCGAGGAGTACTTGGCCAGCACCGGCATCGCCGACACCGCGTTCTTCGGTGCCGAGGCCGAGTTCTACATCTTCGATTCCGTGCGCTTCGACTCGCAGGCCAACGGCGCGTTCTACGAGCTCGACTCGTCCTCGGGTTGGTGGAACACCGGAGCCGAGACCGAGGCCGACGGCGGACCGAACCTTGGCTACAAGGTCCGCTACAAGGGTGGCTACTTCCCCGTCGCACCGTACGACCACTACGTCGACCTGCGTGACGAGATCTCGACCAACCTGCAGAACGCAGGCTTCGAGCTTGAGCGTGCCCACCACGAGGTCGGCACCGGCGGTCAGCAGGAGATCAACTACAAGTTCAACACGCTGCTCCGCGCGGCCGACGATCTGCAGCTCTTCAAGTACATCGTCAAGAACACCGCATGGAAGAACGGCAAGTCCGCGACGTTCATGCCGAAGCCCCTGTTCGGAGACAACGGCTCGGGCATGCACGTGCACCAGTCGCTGTGGAAAGACGGCAAGCCCCTCTTCCACGACGAGGCCGGATACGCCGGACTGTCCGATCTGGCACGTCACTACATCGGCGGCATTCTGCACCACGCTCCGTCGCTGTTGGCCTTCACCAACCCGACGATCAACTCGTACCACCGCCTGGTGCCGGGCTACGAGGCCCCCATCAACTTGGTCTACAGCCAGCGCAACCGCTCTGCGGCAGTGCGCATCCCGATCACCGGTAACAACCCGAAGGCCAAGCGCCTCGAGTTCCGCGCGCCGGACTCCTCGGGCAACCCGTACCTGAACTTCGCCGCTCAGATGATGGCGGGCCTGGACGGAATCAAGAACAAGATCGAGCCGATGGCTCCGGTCGACAAGGACCTCTACGAGTTGCCGCCCGAGGAAGCCAAGAACATTCCTCAGGCACCCACCTCGCTCAACGCGGTCATCGACCGTCTCGAGGCCGACCACGACTACCTCACCGAGGGTGGCGTCTTCACCACCGACCTCATCGAGACGTGGATCTCGCTCAAGCGTGAGCAGGAGATCGCTCCGGTCAACCTGCGTCCGCACCCGTACGAGTTCTCGCTCTACTACGACGTGTGAGTTCTCGGGTCATCTTTCGTCGGTGACCCGTCGATAGTCCACGAACGCCCGACCGGGCTGACCCGGTCGGGCGTTCGCGGTTCGAATGGGCTTGTCGCCGAAGCCATTTCGTCGTTTCGCTGCAAAAGGGTTCACCTGACGTTTGAATGGGTAACGACGGGGTACAGAAAAGCATCCGCGCTCAGCCGAACAGAGGACTACAACTGCATGGACGCTCTGTGGGACTTCATTGTCGGGCGGCGAAGGCAGTTGGCGATCGATTCGTATCTCCACGTGTCGGCCGTCATTCAATGTGTCGTCATTGCAACCGTCATCGGGGTGGCGATCGGTGTGCTCGTGTACCGAAGCCCTGCGGGCTCCGCAGTCGCGACGGCCCTGGCGAGTACGGTTCTCACCATCCCGTCGTTCGCACTGCTCGGAGTTCTCATTCCGGTGCTGGGTCTGGGCGTCAAACCCACTGTGACAGCACTCGTTCTGTACTCGCTTCTCCCCATCATCCGCAACACCGTGGTGGGCTTGGCAGCCGTCGATCCGGCCGTTGCCGACGCGGCTCGCGGAATCGGAATGAGCCGCGCTCTGGTGTTGCGCCGCATCGAGATCCCACTCGCGTGGCCGTCGATCCTCACCGGCATGCGCGTCAGTACGCAGATGGCCATGGGCATTCTCGCCATCGCCGCGTACGCCAAGGGTCCCGGACTCGGCAACCTCCTCTTCTCGGGCCTCGCCCGCGTGGGTAGCCCCACAGCTCTACCGCAGGCTCTGACCGGCACTGTCCTGATCGTCCTGCTGGCGTTGATCCTCGATGGGATCTACGTGTTGATCGGCAAACTGACCACCTCGAGGGGTATCCGTGAGTGACTCGACCCGTACATCGAATGTCTCCGGCGCGGAAATCGTGCTCGAGAACGTGACCAAGAGCTACCCGGGGCAGAAGCTCGCTGCCGTCGACAACGTGTCGATGACCATCCCCGCGGGCGAGGTCGTCGTACTCGTCGGGCCGTCCGGTTGCGGCAAGACGACGACGATGCGCATGATCAACCGTCTGATCGAGCCGACATCGGGCCGCATCACGATCGGTGGCAAGGACGCACTGTCGATCGATCCGAACGAGTTGCGCCGCACCATCGGTTATTCCATTCAGCAGGCAGGCCTGTTCCCGCACATGACGATTGCGCAGAACGTCGGGATGGTGCCGGGTCTCATCGGGTGGAACAAGAAGCGAATCGACGACCGCACGGACGAGATGCTGGACCTCGTCGGCCTCGATCCGGCGGTCTATCGCCAGCGTTATCCGCGGCAGCTCTCCGGCGGTCAGCAGCAACGCGTCGGAGTCGCACGCGCTCTTGCCGCCGATCCCCCGGTGCTGTTGATGGACGAACCGTTCGGTGCCGTCGACCCCATCACCCGCGGGTTGCTGCAGGACGAATTGATGCGTCTGCAAGCAGAATTGGGCAAGACCATCGTTTTCGTCACGCACGATTTCGACGAGGCGGTCAAGCTCGGTGACCGCATCGCCGTGCTCGGTAACCAGTCCACGATCCTCCAGTACGACACCCCCGAGGCGGTGCTCGCCAACCCGGCCGACGACACCGTGGCCGGGTTCGTCGGAGCCGGAGCCGCGTTGAAGCAGCTGACGTTGATGCGAGTACGCGACATCGAGCTGTCCGACGTGCCGGTGTTCGGCGAGGACGACTCGGTGGAGTCGATGAACTCCGCGCTGGGATCGGATCCCGAAGCCTGGGGAATCATCGTCGATTCCCGTAGACGCCCGATTCGGTGGACGGATCGACGCCACCTCGCGGGTGTGGGGAGCCTCCGTGACGTCGGGGTGCCGATGGGAGAACTGGTGTCGACCCAGTCGACCCTGCAGGATGCTCTGGAAGCTCTACTGTCCGAGGGCAATGCGACGGCGACCGTCACCGGCAATCGCGGCGAGTACGTCGGCACCGTGACCATCGACGTGCTGATCGACACCATCAAGTCGTTGCGGTCGCAACACGCGAACGATCACGACGAGCCGCGCGAAGCTGCTGGGACTCCGTCGTGACGACACTCGCCGATACCGGCGACGAGACCAAGGACGCCGCGCGTACTGCCAAGCGCGCCGAGCGAATTCGTCTTCTCATCCAGCCGGCCCTGGTGCTGGTGATCGTGGCGATTCTGTTGGTCTACGCGTTGACCAGAGACCTCACCGCGACGCAGGCCGAGACGATCAACATCAGCACGATCTCCACCAGGGTTCTCGAGCATGTGCTGATCACCTTCGTCGTCACCGCGTTGGTGCTCGTCATCGCCGTGCCTCTGGGAATTCTGCTGACTCGCAACGGGTATCGCAAAGCTGCACCACTGTTCATCGGTATCGCGAACATCGGGCAGGCCGCACCGGCCGTCGGCTTGCTGGTGTTGTTGTTCCTGTGGACGGGCGCAACGGGTTTCTGGACCGGCGTTCTCCCGATCGCGTTCTATTCGTTGCTCCCCGTTCTGCGCAACACCATGTTGGGCTTTCAGACAGTCGAGCCGAACTACATCGATGCCGCTCGCGGACAGGGCATGTCGAACATGGGCATTCTGCGCCGCATCGAATTTCCGCTCGCGGTTCCGTTCATCCTGGCGGGTCTGCGCACCTCGCTCGTGCTCGCCGTCGGCACCGCAACTCTGAGCTTTCTCGTCGGAGCAGGCGGGCTCGGCGTGCTGATCGACACCGGCTACAAGCTCAACCAACCACTCATTCTCGTCGTGGGTGCCGTTCTCGCGGTAGCACTCGCGCTGTTGGTGGATTGGCTGGGCGCACTCGCCGAGGCCTACCTCGGACCGAAAGGACTCCGCTGATGCGGCGCACCACCCGACGACTCGCAGCGCTGTGCGCCACCACCGTTCTCGCGCTGACGGGGTGCGGATTGCAGTCCGGCGGCGCGATGCCGTTGTCGGTCGAGGCCGGCAGCATCACTCCGCTCGAGGGGCTCGAAGGTGCCGAGTTCACCGTCGGATCGAAGGACTTCACCGAGCAGATCATCCTCGGCTACATCCTCGAATTCGCGCTGAGCGCAGCCGGTGCCGACGTTCGAGACCTCACCAACATCGTGGGCTCGCAGAGCGTTCGACTCGCGATGCAGAACGGCCAGGTGGACCTCGCCTACGAGTACACCGGAACCGGGTGGATCAACTACTTGGGCAACGAGAAGCCCATTCCCGATGCCACGGAACAGTTCGAGGCAGTGCGCGACGCCGACAAGGCCAACGGCATCGACTGGGTCAATCCCGCGCCGATGGACAACACCTACGCGCTGGCCATGAATCAGCAGGTCGCACAGGAAACCGGCGTGCGCACGCTGTCGGACTACGCCGCTCTGGTGAACCGAGATCCCGCCGCCGCGTCGCTGTGCGTCGAGACCGAGTTCAACAGTCGCCAGGACGGGCTCCCCGGCCTCGCCGCCACGTACGGTTTCGACGCCAACGCCATCTCGGTGCAGATTCTGCAGACCGGCGTCATCTATCAGGCAACTGCGGACGGTTCGCAGTGCCGCTTCGGTGAGGTGTTCACCACCGACGGCCGAATCAAGGGCCTGAACCTGACCGTGGTCGAGGACGACAAGGCGTTCTTCCCGCGGTACAACGCGACTGTCGTCGTGCGGCAGGAGATCGCCGATCGCTATCCGGAGATAGCCGAGGTCACCGCGCCCATCTCCGCTGCGCTCACCAACGAAGCGATCTCGGAGTTGAACAAGCAGGTCGACATCGACGGCCGGGAACCCGCGGACGTGGCACGCGACTGGATGGTCGAGCAGGGCTTCGTCACCGCGGGCAGCGACTAGAGCCCGCCGAACGTCCTCTCCACGACCGCCTTGGCCCGACGCGTGACGCGCAGATAGTTGTCGAGGAATGCCCCGGCGTCGCCGTTCTCCCACCCCGCCACCTGTGCGACGGCGGACAGGACGGCACCCGGTCTCGGCAGTTGGTCGGTCGGCTTACCGCGAACCAGGACGAGCGCGTTGCGCGCTTTGGTCGCCAGGATCCACGCTTCGCGCAGCAGCTCGATGTCGGTCTCACTCATCAGCTCGGCTGCGCCGATCGCGTCGAGAGTTTGTAGCGTCGAGGTGTTGTGCAGTGACTCGACCTTGTGTGCGTAGCGGAGCTGGATGAGCTGTACGGTCCACTCGATGTCCGCCAGTCCCCCGCGTCCGAGCTTGGTGTGGGTGGCCGGGTCGGCTCCCTTGGGGAGACGTTCGGAGTCGATCCGCGCCTTGATACGCCGAATTTCACGGACGGCGTCGGCCGACACTCCACCCTCGGGGTAGCGAACCTTGTCGGCCATCAGCAGGAAGCGGATGCCCAGGTCCTGATCTCCCGCCACCTGATGCGCACGCAGCAGAGCTTGTACCTCCCAGGCCTGAGCCCACTGGGCGTAGTACGCGGCGTAGGACGCCAGCGTGCGCACCACCGGGCCGTTGCGACCTTCCGGGCGGAGGCCGGTGTCGACCTCGAGAGGCGGGTCGGTGCTCGGCGCTCCGAGCAGTTTCCGGATGCGATCGGCAATGGTGTTGGCCCACTTGACCGCGACGGTCTCGTCGACGCCCTCCACCGGTTCACAGACGAACAGCACGTCGGCGTCGCTTCCGTAGCCGAGTTCGCCGCCGCCGAGGCGTCCCATGCCGATGACGGCCAGCGTCGCCGGTGCCGGTTCGCCACGCTCCTTCTCACTCGCCCGCACAGCGGCCGCCAATGCCGCGTTGATCACTGCGGCCCACACCGAGGACAACGCCCGGCAGACCTGAGGGACGTCGAGCATTCCGAGTATGTCGGCCGAGGCCACCCGGGCCAGTTCGTGGCGGCGCAGCGCTCTGGCGGCGTTGATCGCCCGAACCGGGTCCTCGTAGCGAGCCGAGGACGACAGGATGGCGCGGTAGGTCTCTTCGGGTTCGGCGTCCAGCAGGCGCGGGCCGGTGGGGCCGTCGGCGAACAACCTGATGACCTCGGGGGCCTTGATCAGCAGATCCGGCACATAGGCCGAGGATCCGAGCACGATCATCAGCCGCTGGGCCACCGCACCCTCGTCGCGCAGCACTCGCAGGAACCACGTCTGCTCGCCGGCCGATTCCGAGAGCCGTCGGTAGTTCAGCAGTCCGGCGTCGGGATCCGGTGTGTCGGCGAGCCATTCGAGCAACGTCGGCAGCAGCACGGCCTGAATCTGACCGCGGCGGGTACCGGAACCGACCAGCGCTCGCAGGTGGCCCAACGCATTCTGCGGCGTCGCGTACCCGAGCGCGGCAAGCTGACGCGTCGCCGCGTCGGGGGTCAAACGCACTGTCTCCGAGTCGAACTTGACCACCGAGTCGAGCAACGGTCGGTAGAAGAGCTTGGCGTGCAGCCGACGGATGCGCTGCGCGTTGCGCTTGATCTCGGCGTTCAGCACACCGAGCGCATCACGGTTACCGTCGGGGCGCATGTGCGCGGAACGCGCGAGCCACCGCAGACCTTCCTCGTCGTCCGGTGGAGGCAGGGTGTGTGTGCGGCGCATCCGCTGCAATTGCAGTCGGTGCTCGATCAATCGCAAGAATTCGTAGGACGCGGTCAGATTCGCGGCGTCGTCACGGCCGACGTACCCGCCCTCGGTCAGAGCCGTCAGCGCATCGGTCGTGCCCAGTACGCGCAGCGACTCGTCTGTTCGGCCGTGCACCAATTGCAGGAGCTGGACGGCAAATTCGACGTCGCGCAGACTGCCGCGTCCGAGTTTGATCTCCCGTTCTCGAAGCTCGGTCGGCACCATCTCCTCGACCCGTCGCCGCATCGCGCGGACCTCGGGCACGAAGTCCTCGCGCTGACTGGCCAGCCACACCATCGGATTGACGGCATCGACGTAATCGTTGCCGAGGGCGATATCGCCGGTCATCGGCCGAGCCTTGAGCAGGGCCTGGAACTCCCACGTCTTGGCCCAGCGCTTGTAGTAGGCCACGTGCGAGTCGAGCGTGCGAACCAGCTCGCCGCGCTTACCTTCGGGGCGAAGCGCAGCGTCGACCTCGAAGAACGCCGAGGACCCGATGCGCATCATCTCGCCGGCGATCCGACTCGCCTGTGAGTCCGCCGGCTCGGCGACGAACACGACATCGACGTCCGATACGTAATTGAGTTCGCGCGCACCGCATTTGCCCATGGCAATGACGGCCAGCCGCGTCGGACACGGGGCATCGGGACACACGGTCGCCACCGCCACCGCCAGAGCCGCAGTGAGCGCCGCATCCGCCATGTCGGACAGTTGGGCTCCCACCACCGTGTACGGCAGGACCGGTTCGTTCTCGACGGTCGCGGCGAGGTCGTAGGCGGCCAACACCATGATCTGGTCGCGGTACTTCTTGCGCAGGGCGATCACGGCGGGCGGGCCGGTGACGGACGCCCGGTACAGATCGGGTGCGGCATTGGGCCCGGTCTCCAGCTCGGCCCCGACGGCCTCGAGCAGTTCCGCGACCAGCGTTGCCTTGCTGGGCAACTGGATCTTCGCCGACACACCGCTGCTCTGACCTTCCGCGGTCAGTAACAACCGCCAGGTGGTGTCGTCGGCAACGAGGTGGTCGGCGAGTGCACTGGACGCGCCGACGAGTCCCAGGAGGCGGCCGCGGAATCCCTTGTCGTTACGCAGTGCGGTGTCGAATTCGGCCCAGCCACTGCCGAGCATCTCGTACATGCGCACCAGCGTGCGCAGTGCGAGATCGGCGTTGGGGGCACGCGAGAGCGACCACAGCAGCTCGAGACTCTCTTCGCCCGTCCAGCCCAGGGTGCGCAGATCGGACGGCGCAGTCTCCTCGACGAGACCGAGGCGGCCAGGTCCGGGTACGACCGACCTGGACGTGGGAGGACGCACCATCAGAATCCACCTCGGGGTGCCACAGATATACCTCGTCGTCAGTAATGCGACGCGAGGGTGCCCACGCCGGCATCGAACCTACATTCGGGATCGACTAGAACGTAGCCCATGGCAGCGGTGGGTCGTTACAGACCCCGCTGCTCTACAAACCGAGGTATGCCCTCAGCTCGTACGGCGTGACGTGGCTGCGGTATTCCTCCCACTCGCGACGCTTGTTGCGCAAGAAGAAATCGAACACGTGCTCGCCCAGTGCTTCTGCGACCAGCTCGGAACCCTCCATCGCGTTGAGCGCTTGGTCGAGGTTGCCCGGCAGTTCCTTGTAGCCCATGGCGCGACGCTCCGCGGAGGTCAATGCCCACACGTCTTCCTCGGCCTCGGGAGGAAGGGTGTACCCCTTCTCGATTCCGCGCAGGCCTGCCGCGAGCAGCACCGCGAACGCGAGATACGGGTTGCAGGCCGAATCGGGGCTGCGAATCTCGACGCGTCGCGACGACGCCTTGTTCGGGGTGTACATGGGCACACGAATCAATGCCGACCGGTTGGCCGGTCCCCAGGATGCAGCGGTTGGGGCTTCGCCACCACGCACGAGACGCTTGTACGAGTTGACCCACTGGTTGGTCACGGCACTGATCTCGTTGGCGTGCTCGAGGATGCCGGCGATGAAGGACTTGCCGGTTTCCGACAGCTGCATCGGATCGTCCGGGTTGTGGAAGGCGTTGGCGTCGCCCTCGAACAAACTCATGTGCGTGTGCATCGCCGAGCCGGCCTGGTCGCTGAACGGTTTGGGCATGAACGTCGCGCGCACGCCCTCTTCGATGGCGACTTCCTTGACCACGTAGCGGAAGGTCATGATGTTGTCGGCCATGGACAGTGCGTCCGCGTACCGCAGATCGATCTCCTGCTGGCCCGGCGCTGCCTCGTGGTGGCTGAACTCGACCGAGATGCCCATCGACTCGAGCGCGTCGATGGCATGCCTGCGGAAGTTCGGAGCCGAGTCGTGCACGGCCTGGTCGAAGTAGCCGCCGTTGTCTGCCGGGGTCGGCGGTGAGCCGTCCTGGGGAGCGTCTTTGAGCAAGAAGAATTCGATCTCGGGGTGCACGTAGCAGCTGAATCCGAGGTCGGCAGCCTTGCTCAGCTGGCGACGCAGCACGTGGCGCGAATCGGCCCAGGACGGCGAGCCGTCGGGCATGGCGATGTCGCAGAACATGCGGGCAGAGTGCTGGTGACCCTTGCTGGTCGACCACGGCAGAATCTGGAACGTCGACGGATCCGGCTTGGCGACGGTGTCGGCCTCGGAGACGCGGGCGAATCCTTCGATGGCGCTGCCGTCGAAGCCGATTCCCTCATCGAATGCACCTTCGAGTTCAGCGGGCGCGATGGCCACCGATTTGAGGTACCCGAGGACGTCGGTGAACCAGAGGCGGACGAAACGAATGTCGCGCTCTTCGAGAGTCCGGAGCACGAATTCCTTTTGACGATCCATGAACGCGAGAGTAAGCAAACGGAGTTAAATCTGTGTTACATCGTGAATTCAGTCTCACTTCGTGGAACTCTCCGCTCACCGCGCGCCCGGTGAGGTAGGTGTCAGCAGACCAGCCCTTCGCCTGGTGGGACGAGGTCCACCAGGTAGTTCGTCAGCGGATCGTCGATGCACTCCACTCCCGAGAACGCCACCGTGTGTTGAGTGCCGTTGTAGGTGACCAGGTCGCCGCGCAGCTGGTCGGCCAGTTCCACGCCCGCCTGGTAGGGCGTCGCCGGATCGTTCGTCGTCGAGACCACCACCAGCGTGGGCAGCCCCTCCGCCTCCACGATGTGGGGCTCGCTGGTGTTCGGCACCGGCCAGAACGCACACAGATCCAGCGGCGCGTTCCCGGTGGAGCGGCCGTCGTCGAGGTACGGCGCTGCCGCTCGGAACCTGGCGTCGGCCTCGTCGGCCTCCCCCCGGTCGGTGGTCGGCGGGCCGTCGACGCATCGGACGGCGTTGAACGCGTCGTCGATGTTGGTGTAGCTACCGTCTTCGAGTCGCCCGGAGTAGGTGTCGGCGAGGCGCAGCAGTGTGTCTCCCCTGCCCTCTCGCAGTTCGCTCAGTCCAGTTCGCAGCAAGCGCCAGAGCTGCGGTGAGTACAGCGCCTGTTGTGCTCCGGTGATCGCGTCGTCGTAGCTCAGTCCGCGCGGATCGGTGGTGTCGGCGGGCGTGTCGACCAGCGGGTCGACCAATGTCCGGAACTGCGCCACGGCCTGGGACGGATCGGTTCCGAGCGGACAGGTATCCGTCTGCGTGCAGTCCGCAGCGAACTGGTCGAACGCGGTCTGGAACGCCGCACCCTGGGCGACGGCCTCGTCGACGGGCGATTGGTCGGGATCGAGTGCTCCGTCGAGCACCATGGCCCGGACGTTCGACGGGAACGCCTCGGCGTAGGCGGTACCGATGCGTGTCCCGTACGAGTACCCGACGTACGTGAGCTTCTCGTCGCCGAGCACTGCGCGGATGACATCCATGTCGCGGACGACTTCACGGGTGCCGACGTGTTCGAGCACGTCGGCCCCGGTGCGTTCGACACATTGCGCCGCGTAATCACGATGATCGGCTTCGGTGGCGGCGATCCCTTCCGGGCTGACGTCGACGTCCGGTTCCCGACGCTCTTCGTCGACTCCCTCGGACGTCAGGCAGCGCACTTCGGGTTCGGAGGCCCCGATTCCACGTGGATCGAATCCGATGCGGTCGAACCGGTCGGCGATCGGGGTGCCGTCGGCTTGCTCGGCGAGGTAGAGCCCCGACGATCCCGGACCGCCCGGGTTCATCAGGATCGACCCGATCTTCTCCCCCGTCGCCTGTGTGCGAGAGATCGCGATGTCGATGGTCTTGCCGCCCGGATCGGCGTAGTCGAGTGGCACGGTCACTCGGGCGCATTGGATCGCATCGCCGAGTTCGGATCCATCCGTGTTGTAGGACTCGCACGATTCCCACTGCAGATTCTGGGTGTAGAACGCCTCGAGCCCGGCAGGAACAGGACCGGCCGGAGCCGGGAACGTGGAGTCGGACGCGGTGGACGGATCGGGGTCGGCACCGGGCCCGGGCCCGGGCGCGGAGCAGCCGGTGAGGACGAGGGCGACTGCGGACAGTGCCACGACCGACGTCGTGGTGCGCGTTCTCATGAGTCGATCGTGCCAGGTCTTTCCGGCCACACTCCATTCTCGCTGCCCGGCAGGGACGGCCGTCGAGCACTAGCGTCTACACGGTGCAGGCCCTCAGACTCGCCCTCGCCCAGATCAATCCCGTCGTCGGCGATCTCGAAGCGAATGCGGCGGCGATCGTCGAATGGACCGTCCGTGCCGCCCATGACGGTGCCAACGTGGTCGTGTTTCCGGAGATGGCCCTGACCGGGTATCCGGTCGAGGATTTGGCGCTGAATCCGTCGTTCGCCGCGGCATCGGCGCGGGCACTGACGGGGCTGGCGGAGTCCCTGGACCGAGCGGGGTGCGGCGACCGCATCGTCGTGGTCGGGTATCTCGACCGCGATGTCGAGGGCTCGAGAAACAGCGCGGCGGTGATCGTCGACGGCCGGGTCGCAGCTCGGTACGACAAGCATTCATTGCCCACCTACCGGGTGTTCGACGAGGCACGTTATTTCGCGCCCGGCTCTCGGTTGAGCATCGTGACGGTCAACGGCGTGCGACTCGGACTCGTTGTGTGCGAGGACATCTGGCAACCCGGCGGATCCGTGGCCGCCTACGCCTCGGCCGGAGTCGATCTGCTACTGTGCCTCAACGCGAGTCCCTTCGAGCAGGGGAAGGACACGATTCGCCACTCTGTCGTCCAGCGCCGAGCCACCGAGATCGGGACCCCCATCGCGTACGTGAACGCGGTCGGTGGTCAGGACGAGCTGGTGTTCGACGGGGGAAGTCTCGTGCTCGGTCCCGACGGCTCGACGTGGGGCCGGTCTCCGCAATTCGTCGAGCACCTGTTGATCGTCGACGTGGGTGCCCCCGCGGATCCGGTCGCGGACTCCCCCGCGGTGGCGGGCTGGACGATCGATCGCGTCGCTCTGGCCGACGTCGCGATCAGCGGCTGGCAGCGTACCGAGCCGTCCCTGGCTCAGCCCCTCGGCACCGAGGAACAGGTGTGGGGCGCGTTGGTGACCGGGCTACGAGATTACGTGCACAAGAACGGCTTTCGTGCGGTCACCCTCGGTCTGTCCGGTGGAATCGATTCGGCGGTCGTCGCCGCCATCGCCGTCGATGCCCTCGGCGCTGACGCGGTGTACGCAGTGTCGATGCCCTCGGAGTTCTCCTCGGAGCATTCGCGCATCGATGCCGAGGATCTCGCCGCGCGCACCGGCATTCACTCTCGAACCGAACCGATTTCCCAGCTGGTCGCCGGCTTCGTCGACCAGCTGCACCTGACCGGCGTGGCCGAGGAGAACGTGCAGGCGAGATGCCGGGGAATCGTGTTGATGGCGCTGTCCAACACCTTCGGTCATCTGGTCCTTGCCACCGGGAACAAGTCCGAACTGGCGGTGGGTTATTCGACGATCTACGGCGACGCGGTCGGCGGCTTCGCACCGATCAAGGACGTGCCCAAGACGCTGGTCTGGGGATTGGCGCGCTGGCGCAACGAGTCCGCGATCGACCGCGGAGACGTCCCGCCGATCCCCGAATCGAGCATCGACAAGCCGCCCTCGGCCGAGCTTCGGCCGGGTCAGCTCGATACCGATTCACTGCCCGACTACGACACCCTCGACGCCATCCTGTTTCGGTACGTCGACCACGATCAGGGCGTCGCAGACATCGTCGCGGCGGGTTTCGACGCGTCCGTCGTGGCGGACGTCGTGCGCAAGGTGGACATGGCGGAATACAAGCGGCGGCAGTATCCGATCGGCACCAAGGTCACGTCGCGGGCGTTCGGGCGCGATCGCCGGATGCCGATCACGGTCGGGAGGGGCGCGTACGAGCCCCCGAAGTGACGATCAGCTGTTGGCGCGACTGTGACAAATTGCACTCCCTACCAGCATTCCTGCGACGGAAGGGCGGTGGCAGACTGGGGACGTCATCACACCCCATCCCGGGGACCCGCCGCGCGGGCCTCGAGGACCAGAAAGGGACAAAGATGTCCGAAAATGCTGTGTACGGCGGTTCCTCAACCGAATCTCCGGCGACCGCGCTGACCCGCAAGACCCGTACCCACCATCTGCTGCAGATGAAGGCAGAGGGTGAGCGTTGGGGAATGCTGACGGCGTACGACTACTCCAGTGCCCGCATCTTCGAGGAAGCCGGCGTGCCTGTGCTTCTCGTCGGCGACTCCGCGGCCAACGTCGTGTACGGCTACGACACCACCGTGCCGATCACCGTGGACGAATTGCTTCCTCTCGTACGTGGAGTGGTACGCGGCGCACCGCACGCGCTCGTCGTCGCAGATCTGCCCTTCGGTACCTACGAAGCCTCACCGCAGCAGGCACTCGAAACCGCTGTTCGTTTCATGAAGGAAGGCCTCGCGGGCGCGGTGAAGCTCGAGGGCGGCGAGCGGGTCGCACCGCAGATCGCCGCCATCACCGCTGCCGGTATCCCCGTCATGGCTCATGTGGGATTCACCCCGCAGAGCGTCAACACTCTCGGCGGATTCCGCGTTCAGGGTCGCGGTGACGCGTCCGAACAACTCGTCGCCGACGCCATCGCCGTACAGGAGGCAGGTGCCTTCGCCGTCGTCATGGAGATGGTCCCCGCCGACATCGCCGGCCAGGTCACCCGCAAGCTCACGATCCCGACGGTCGGAATCGGAGCGGGCAACGAATGCGACGCTCAGGTTCTCGTGTGGCAGGACATGGCCGGATACACCAACGGCAAGACCGCCAAGTTCGTCAAGAAGTTCGCCGACGTGGGCGATTCGCTGCGCACCGCAGCCACCACGTACATGTCCGAGGTGCGCTCGGGAGTCTTCCCCGGACCCGAACACAGCTACTGACCGTCGTCGTCTGATCCCGGTTCGGATGGCACACTCGGGCCATGACAATCAGACGGGGTACGACGTCCATTGCAGGACGAAGCGCAGTCGCATTGGTCGGTGCGGCTGCGCTTCTCGCCGTAGTGGGGGCATGCAGCACCGACACGACCAATACCGGTTCGTCGTCGACCACAACGACCGCTCCGAGCACGACGGTGGCGACGACGACTCCTGCGGGAGCAGCTGTCACCGATGCCCAGAAGCAGCAGCTGTGCACCGATCTCGAGGCGCAGCTGTCGAATTGGCGCGTGCAGGGCCCCACTCTCGGCCGCGGCGGTCTGAACATTCTGGTGCAGACCTGGGCTGCGCAGAGCGGCGTCATCAATCTCCAGGTGGTGCAGAATCGCGCGCTCGTCGACGACATCACGAAGGAAACGTGCTCGGACGTGCGGGACGAGGCCATCCGCTCCCTCGACATCCCGGATCTGGCCTCCGGTCTGGTCGGTTTCTAGGATGCGCACCTTGTACCCGGAGATCGAGCCCGTGGAGACCGGTCACCTCGACGTCGGCGAAGGGCAGCAGATCTACTGGGAGATCTCCGGCAACCCCGATGGCGAACCAGTGGTGTTCGTGCACGGCGGTCCCGGCGGTGCCACCAATCCGCTGCAGCGTCGCTACTTCGATCCGCAGGTCTACCGCATCGTGTTGTTCGATCAGCGAGGCTGCGGGCTGTCGACCCCACATATTGCCGACGGGGCAGATCTGTCGGTCAACACCACCGATCGCTTGATCTCCGACATGGAAAAACTCCGCGAGCACCTGAACATCGACACCTGGTTGGTGTTCGGCGGATCCTGGGGCTCCACGTTGTCGCTGGCCTACGCACAGACGCATCGCGAGAGGGTTCGAGGACTCGTGCTCCGAGGAATCTTCCTCGTCCGGCCGTCGGAGATCGACTGGTACTATCGCGGCGGTGCCGGACACATCTTCCCGGACCTGTGGGAGGAGTTTCTCGCCCCCATTCCGGAAGGCGAACGAGACGGGGATCTGGTCGAGGCATATCACCGACAGTTGATGTCCGAGGACGACGCTGCCGCGACCCGGGCCGCGGTGGCGTGGTCGTCGTGGGAGGCAGCGACGAGTTACCTGCTCCCGAAACCCGATGCTGTACAGCATAATTCGGATGCGCGTTTCGCTCGCGCCTTCGCCGGAATCGAGAACCACTACTTTTGCAACGGGTGCTTCCTCGAAGAGAACCAGTTGTTACGCGACGCGCACCTGCTCGACGGTATTCCTGGCGTGATCGTGCAGGGCCGCTACGACGTGGTGTGCCCGGCCACGAGCGCGTGGGCATTGCACAAGGCCTGGCCGAGTGCAGATCTGGTGATCGTCGACGATGCCGGCCATTCTGCGGCCGAGCCGGGCATCGTCCACCACCTGGTCGAGGCGACCGACCGCTTCAGGCCGTGACAGACGGATAGTCGAATCGGACTGTGCGCGAGTCGGTGTCGGCCCGAGTCAATCGGACCTTCACCGACTCCCCCGCAGGCGGCTCGCCGTCGCACTTGCCCATGACGATCGGTTCGGACACGAGCACCTCGGCGTCACGCTTGCCCTCGGCACCGCGCAGCACCACTGCGTCGAACGTATGACCTACGCGGTCTTCGAGCACGTGCGCTTCGGTCAGATCGATGCAGGCTCGGTCCACTTTCGATGCTGCAGAATCCGATCCACGCATGATCGCCGGTAGCTCCGGCAGCGCCTGCGCCGCCCACTCGGGGACGGGCACACCGGCGACCACGGCCAGACACACCTCGGTGGCGAACCGATCCGACAGCCGTCGCAACGGGGCCGTCACATGAGCGTACGGCGCTCCGATACCCGAGTGTTCGACGGAATCGTCGGTGCCGGGTGCATCGATGGTCGAGTTCGGGGTCCGACTGTCGAACGCCGAATAGTCCGCTCCCCGAAGCAATCCCGTGGCCTGAGTCATCATCGCCAGAGTCGACGGTTCGTCGGTGGGCAGGCCGGCGAGTACCGCGCCGGCGGACGCGCCGGCGGGCCACTCGATTCCGAGTGCGTTCGCGGTCTTCTTCAGGGTCTCGACGGCCTCGGGCGGTGCGGGCGGAAGCGTGCGTACGATGCCGATTCCGGCGTCGAGCATGATTCTGGCTGCGCACATGCCCGTCAGCAAGGACACCTCGGCGTTCCAGCCGTCCACTGCTGTTCGCGGTTGCAGAACGATTCGCCAACCGTGCCCGTCCGGAACCACTTCCTGCTCGGGGAGCGTGATGTCGATGGCTCCTCGACGCCTCGCTGCCTCCGCCCGTAGGTGTCCGAATTCGGCAAGGGCAGCGATCGACGGGTGCGGTGTGCCGGCGTCGAAGTCGGCTTGCACTCCCGTGTAATCGAGACGCGCGGTCGAACGCACGAGCGCCCGAGTGACGGTCCACGCCGCGGCTTCACCGACGTCGTCGAGTTCGATGGTCCACAATGCAGCGCAGCGAGTCTGTCCCTCCAACAGGCTTCCCGAGCCCTCCGACAACTCACGCGGGTGCAACGGAACAGATCCGTCGGGGAGATAGTACGTCTGGCCGCGTCGGCGGGTTTCCACGTCGAGCGCTCCCCCCGGCATCACCAGCGCACCCACGTCGGCGATCGCGTAGTGCACCACCAAGCCGTTGGCCGTCTTCTCGATGTGTACGGCTTGATCGAGGTCCTTCGAGCCGGGTGGGTCGATGGTGACGAAAGGAATGTCGGTGCGGTCGATTCTGCTGTCGGCGTGCAGGTCTCGGGCTTCGATCGCGTCGCGCATCACGTCTGCGTCGAAGACATCGGACAGACCGAACTCGGATCTGATGGACTCGAAATCGAAGTTCGGAGCCCTCAGCCGGGTGAGCAGCACCGTCAGTTGTTCCAGTCGTCGTCGGAGTCGGCGGCCTTGTTGCGGGCGGCTGCGATCTTCAGCGCCTGCTCTGCGGTGGCCTTGTCCGGATACGGACCCATGCGGTCGAGGGCATTGGTCTCCTTGCCCTGCACAACCTGCTTGGTGCTGATGTCGTAGTACCAGGAGCTGTCGTCGTCGGTCATGACTTCCAGTGTGCCCCATACAGCCACGCCGCAGGTGTACCGCGCGAGAAATTGGAGTGCGAACGAGTCGGCCTGTAAGCCGGATCCTGTGCATCGACCCGCTCTCGCGAGATCGAATAGACGACCATCCATCTGGGCACACCGTTGCCGGGTACCTCGAGCAGTCCACCCGCAGGCTCGGGCGAGCAGCCCTCGAGCACCTGCGCAGCTGCACCGCTTGCGCGGTGCAGCCTTCGACCTTGCTCCGGGCGGGGTTTACCTAGCCATCCCAGTCACCTGAGATGCTGGTGCGCTCTTACCGCACCGTTTCACCCTGACCTGCAGCTCGATTCCGAAGAACCGATCCGCAGGCGGTCTGTTTTCTGTGGCACTGTCCCGCGAGTCACCTCGGGTTGCCGTTAACAACCGCCCTGCTCTGTGGAGTCCGGACTTTCCTCGGCCCGAAGCGCGACGGACATGATCCGCCGGTCCTCCGAGCCGCAGCCGTCCGGCCAACTCGTTCGCGATTGCGTACTCTACCCGTCTCACGTCGGATGCCCGGCGATTGCCCGGCCATGAAGAACAGAGGCACTCACGATGGCCGCGGCAGCGGTGACGACCACCCCCACCCAGGCGGCGGACGTGTAGGCATCCTCTCCGGGGAAGGTGGATCCCGGACTCGTTCCGGCGGCGAGTACCAGACCACCGACCGCGCTTCCGAAAGAGAATCCGACACTGCGCACCACCTGGTTGATACTCATGACGCTCGAGGTCTCCGCGGAGGGCACCACCGGCAGCACGACGGCCGGCAGCGCGGCCGAAAAGCTTCCGACTCCGAAACCCAGAATCGCCATCACCGCACAGAGTTCAACGATGCCGGTGCGGGTACCGGCGAACAAGGCGAGAGCCACCAGAACGATCAGTGCGCTGACCGTCAGCGCGCTGGCTGCCCCCACCCGACGCAGCGCTCTGGGGACCAGCTTGCCGGCGAGAAATCCGAACACCGAGAACGGAACCAGGACGAGGCCCGCCGCGAACACGTCGAGGCCGAAACCGTATCCGGCACCGGAAGGCGTCTGCGCGTAGCGCGTAGCGAGGGTGAGCAGCAGATACATTCCGATGCCGCCGAGCAACATTGCGCCGTTCGCTCCGACCACAGCCCTGTGACGAAACAACCGAAGATCGACGAGTGGTGCCGAGCTTTTCAGTTCGACGCGTACCCATATGCCCGCAGCGACGACCGCGATTGCAGCCAGCACCCCCGCCGTCCAAGGGCGGCTCCTCCACAGCGCGGTCTCACTGATGAGAACGAACACCAGGGTGAGAGGGAGCGCCAGCAGCACCGCACCCGGAACGTCGATCCGGGTCGCGCGCGTGCGCGTCGAGGCAGGAACAACTCGCAGAGCAACGGCAAACGCCATGACCGTCATCGCAGCACCGAATCCGTATGCGAGCCGGAGACCGCCGTGCTCGGCCAGAAACCCCGACAAGGGATAGCCCACACCGACACCCGCAGTAGACGCGACCGACAACAAAGCGATGGTCGATCCGGACCGTTTGTCGGACAGATGATCTCGCACCACACCCATCAGCATCGAAGTCAGGGCCAGTCCCACTCCCTGGGCTCCGCGGCCGAGGAGCAGCCAGGAGAAGGACAGCGGCAGTGCGGTCAGAATGCCTCCGGCCGAGACGACGCCCAGTGTCCCGAGGATTGCTGCCCGTCGATGCGGACCCGATCCGAGGCGGCCCAGAACCGGTGTCGTGACGGCACCGGTCAACAAAGCCAACGTCAACGTCCATTGTGCACTGGAGAGGGAGACGGCGAAAGTTGTTGCGACGCTGGTGATCAGCGGGGCACCGAGGCTACCGACAGCGGCGACGACGACTCCGACGAACAACAGAGAAGGCACGAACATTCGTGATTCGTCGTGCTCGGAGCCGGAGATCAACGGTTCGTCTCGCTCGTGATGTGGTCGAACAATCCGGCGTGGATACGAGTACCCACTCCGTTCGCCCAGGGTTGGTCGACGTCATGAATCTGCAAGGCCGCGCCACTGTTGAGCAGCATGCCGAACGCCAGAAACGCTTTGACGGTCACCGCATCGAGACCGGTGACCTCTACGACGGTGTTCCACATCCGGCCGAACGCCTCTCGAACGGCGTCGCGCACCTGTTCGTCGCCACACGCGGCGATCCCCTGCAGCTGCAGCAGGAGTGAGGTTCGATCCTCGAGCATGGCGTAATAGCACTCCCCCATCGAGGCCAAGGCTTGCTGACCGGTGGCAGTACCTGCCGCCTCGCGCATCCCATCCGCCACACGGTCGAACGACGCGACCACCAGCTCGGAGAAGAGTGCCTTCTTGGTTCCGAATATTCGAAAGATGTAGGCCTGGGTGATCCCTGCTTCGCGGGCGATCCTGTCGGTCGAACCGCCGTGCAGTCCGGACGATGCAAATTCGTCTGCCGCTATCCGCAGTATTTGCTGCCGTCGTTCCGGGCCTGTCATCCGTCCTCTCTGTGCCATGCCGCTAAGTTACTGGTTACTAACTGCTGACTTCAATGGTTGTTCTCGTGCGCTTCACTACAGTTCCTCCCATGAGTGAATGGGTTGTGCTGCTGCGCGGCATCAACGTCGGCGGCATCAACATCAAGATGGTCGACCTCCGCGCAGCTCTGGCCTCGGCCGGCTTCACGAATGTCCGCACGATTCTGGCGACCGGCAACGTACTGCTGCAGTCTCCGCTGGCGGCCGCCGCCTTGAAAGCACAGGTGGAGAGCACGCTCGCCGAGGCGTTCGGCTACCGAGCCTGGGTTGTCGTACTCGACGTCCCGACACTGAGGGCGATAGTGGAGTCCTACCCGTTCGACGCCGAACGGGAGGGCTGGCATCCTTATGTGGTGTTCGGTAACGACGATAGCCATTTGACCGAATTGTCCGCTCTTGCAGTGGAACTCGAGCCCGATCTCGAGAGGATTGCCGAGGGGAACAGCGTGCTCTACTGGGAGGTGCGCAAGGGCAACACCACCGACAGTACGTTCGGAAAAGCCACGGCGAAGGCGAAGTACAAGGCCACGACCACCACGCGGAACGTCCGCACTCTCGTGATGATTCTCGCGTGACCGTTCTCGCTGCGGCATTGGTCGCCGCCGTTCTCGTCTTCGCCATCGTTCGCCCGCGCGGTCTTCCGGAGATCGTTGCTGCACTTCCAGCGGCCGCAGTTGTTCTTCTCGTCGGCCTCGTCAGCCTCGACGCCGCCCGTGAGCAGGTACTCGAACTCGCACCCACCGTCGTCTTTCTGGCGTTCATCCTGATCCTGGCGCATCTGTCGGATGCCCTCGGTGTGTTCACCTGGATCGCTGCGAAGCTACGCCGCGGATCCAAGGGCAGCCCCCGCAGACTGCTGGCCCTCGTGTTCGCCGCTGCCGCTGCCACCACAGCCGTACTGAGCCTCGACGCGACCGTTGTTCTGCTGACACCGGCCATCATCGGTGCCGCTCGTATCCTGGGGATGTCGCCGCGTCCACACAGTTACGCCACTGCGCACCTGTCCAATTCGGCGTCGACCTTGCTGCCGGTGTCGAATCTGACCAACCTACTGGCCTTCGCTGCGACGGGCCTGACCTTCCTGCACTTCACCGCGCTCATGGCACTGCCGTGGATTTTCGCGGTCGCCATCGAACTGGCGGTGTTCCTGATCTTCTTCCGCAAGGATCTGACCCGCACTGCGACACCGACGGACTCCGCGACCGAACACAGCACTGACGACGTCCCAGCACCGCGAAGCACACTCGTCATCCTCGGCGCGACATTGATCGGCTTCGCCGTGGCAGGACTGTTCGATATCGAACCGTTCTGGGTGGCTGCCGTGGGCTCCGTGGCACTGGCAATCCCGGCGCTTCGCGCTCGCCACACCACGCCTCGCGCGATCCTGCGCGGTGCCGATCTGCCCTTCTGTGGCTTCGTCTTCCTTCTCGGCATCGTCGTGCTCGGCGTGACGACGGGCCCGATCGGCGACTGGCTGGCGCGAATCCTGCCGTCCGACACCACCTTCGCGTCCCTGTTGGCCGCAGCTGCCATCGCGGCGGTGGCGTCGAACATCGTCAACAACCTGCCCGCAACATTGCTGCTGCTGGCGGCCTTCGGCGCGGACGCTCCCCCGGCGCTGCTGTTGGCCATGGTGATCGGCGTGAACCTCGGTCCTAACCTGACCTACGTCGGTTCACTGGCGATCATGTTGTGGCGACGCGTCGCATCGGCCAACGACGAGCCGGCGGATCTGAAAACGTTCACCGTGCTCGGTGTCATCACGACCCCGTTGACCATCGTCGGAGCAGTGGCGGGCCTATGGCTGGCGCTGCAGATCTGAGACCCGCACCTCCGCAGGATCAGGTCAGGTGAGACGTGTCGTTGACCAATTTCACCGATGCCCCGCCGTCGGGGTAGAACTCGGCGATGCTCAGCGACGCGAGGTCCAGGTGCATTCGGTAGAGCAGTGACGGTCCGACGTCCAGTGCCAGTTGCAGCAGTGTCTTGATCGGCGTCACGTGTGTCACGACGACGATCGTCTTGCCCGCGTACTCTCCGATCAATCGATCGCGTGCCGCTTCGATTCGAGTGCGCACTGCGTCGAAACTCTCGCCGTTGGGCGGGGTCACCGAGGTATCGCCCAGCCAGGCCCGATGTTGTTCAGGATAGCGGTCTTTCGCCTCCGCGAAGGTCAGACCTTCCCAGTCGCCGAAGTCCGTTTCGGTCAGATCGTCGACGGTGGTCACGTCGAGTCCGAGTGCACCTGCCGCGGCGTCGGCAGTCTGTCGGGCGCGGCCGAGGGGGGACGAGACGATCGCTGCGATGTCGTCGTGTCCGCCGAGCCTTGCCGCTGCAGCGGTGGCCTGTCGAACTCCCAGCTCGGTCAGTTCCGGATTTCCGCGGCCGGAGTATCGCCGGTCGACCGACAGCGCGGTCTGGCCGTGGCGCAACAACAACATTCGGGTGGGGTCGCCCACTGCACCGGTCCACCCGGGGGCCGCCGCGGGTTGCTTCGCGGCCGGTTCGGAATCGGGCAGATCAGGGAGGTCGATCCCCTTGGCCGCGGCATCCATCGCCTCGTTCGCCAGACCGTCGGCGTGTGAGTTCTGCTCCCGCGGAATCCATTGGAAGGTGACGTGATCGAACGTCCGAACAAGCTCCGCCGCTCGGCGATTGAGCGGAATCATGTCGGGATGCTTGACCTTCCAGCGTCCCGACATCTGTTCGACGACGAGTTTGGAGTCCATCCGAACGTCGACCTCACGGGCACCGACGTCCGCGGCCGCCGTCAACGCAGCGATGAGGCCCCTGTACTCGGCCACGTTGTTCGTTGCGATTCCCAGCGCCTCCCGGCGTTCGGCCAACACCTCGCTGCGATCTGCTGTGAACACCACGGCTCCGTATCCGGCGGGACCCGGGTTGCCGCGGGAGCCGCCGTCGGCTTCGACGACGACCCGTTGCGCGGCACTCAAATTCCGGACTCCTTGGTGCGCACCAGGATTGCGTTGCATTCCGAGCAACGAACCAGAGCGTCGGCAGGTTTGTTGGCGATGCTCGCAATTTCGTTGCGGTCGAGCTCGATTCGGCATGCGCCGCATCGGCGGGCCTGCAGCAATGCTGCGCCTCGACCGGTCAGTGCGCGTTGCTTCTCGTACAGCGCCAGCAGATCGGCCGGCATACCCGAGATCAATGCCTCGCGACGCTCGGCGCTCCGCTTCTCGGCGACGTCCAGATCTGCGACAGCGTCGTCGCGGCGACGACCGGCGTCGACCATTTCGTCCTCGATCTGCGTCAACTGCGCTCCGGCGTGTTCGTAATCGCGCTCGCTGGCCTCGCGCTGTTCCATGACTTCGAGCAGTTCTTCCTCGAGGATGCTCTGCCGCCGTTCGAGACTGCCGAGCTCGTGCTGCAGCTCGGTCATCTGCTTGGGCGCAATCGTGCCGCTCTCGAGCATCTTCTTGTCGCGCGCCTCACGCTGGCGAACGGCATCGACTTCGCCCTCGAGCTTGCGGATGTCGCGATCGAGGTCGTCCATCGAGATCTGCACCGTGACGGCAGCATCCTTGCGGGTGATGCGCTCGGCCTCGAGTTTGTCGACCTCCTGCTGCTCGGGGAGGGTCTTTCGGCGATGGGCGATCTGCGAGAGTTCGGTATCCACACCGGCCAATTCGAGTAGCGAGGCCTGGACTTTGGGATCGACGTTCACGCTTGATGACTCCTGCGACTATGGAAGTTGATTCCGATTACCCTACCGGCTGCGCAGAACGTACCGAGCCGGATCCGTCCAGTCCCCCGGTCGCGGGGTTCGTCGGTCACAGCGTCCACGGGTCGGTACGGACATCGCTGACCCTGCTGCTCCAGCCGTCCGTGTCGCCGAATTCGGCGTCCACGATGCTCCTCGCCTGAGCACACCACGGGAACTCCGACGCCCAGTGGGCCGTGTCGATCACCGCGGGCCCACCCGCCCTCAGGTGCTCGTCGACGGGATGATGCCTGAGATCGGACGTGACATAAACGTCGGCGTCGGTCCGCGCGACGGTTGCGAGGAACGAGTCCCCTGCTCCCCCGCACAGGGCGACGATCGACACCGTCGCGTCCGGATCACCCGCTGCTCGCACTCCCCAGCTGGTGGCCGGCAGAGCGTCTCGGACGACATCGGTGAACTCGGCGAGGGTCATCGGATCAGGCAAGCGTCCGATCCGCCCCAGACCGGTGCACGACGGTAGGGCCGCGGACTCGAAGACATCGAACGCGGGCTCCTCGTACGGATGCGCACGTCTGAGCGCGGACTGCATCCGCGCGCGGTCGGCCCGAGATGCCACCACCTCGATTCGGTCCTCGGTCACGGTGTGGACTTCGCCGACGACACCGAGCGTCGGATGAGCACCGGGCTGCGGCCGGAATTGGCCCAGCCCCTCGGTGTGCCAACTCGCTTCGCTGTAGTCGCCGATCTCACCGGCTCCGGCGTCGAACAGCGCCTGGCGCACCGCCGCAGTGTCGGCGGACGGCACGAATACGACCCATTTGTCGTGCGCCGGAGCAGGAATGGGATCGAGTGGCCTGGTGTCGATCACACCGAGGGCCGACGCGAGTGCGTCGGAGACACCGGGATCGGCCGAGTCGGCGTTGGTATGGGCGGTGAACAGCGCGCAGTCGGCCTTGATCAGGCGGTGGATCACCGAGCCTTTGGCGGTGTCGGCCGCAACCGAATCGACTCCTTTGAGCAGCAGAGGGTGATGGGCGACGATGAGGTCGGCACCCCAGGAGATGGCCTCGTCCACGACGGCCGGGGTGACGTCGACGGCGTAGAGCACTTGTCGCACTTCGGATTCCGGATCTCCGCATACCAATCCCACCGAGTCCCAGCTCTCGGCCAATCGAGGCGGGTATGCCTTGTCGAGAACCTCGATGACGTTCGCCAGAGTCACTGCCATGTCGATTGCTCTCCTCACAGAACGGTGTTCAACGCATGCACCAGTATGTCGACGTGTGCCGAGTCCCGTACGGCGACGCGTAGGTAGTTGCGATCCAGTCCGGGAAACGTGTCGCCGCGCCGAACCGCAATTCCCTTCGTGCGCAGGCGTTCTCGGATCCCGTCGGCGCCGTCGACCCGCGCCAGAAGAAACGGCGCTCGCGCCGGTCCGGCAATGTCGAGACCGAGTGCGGTCAGTCTCGCGATCATGGCGTCACGTTCGGCGTCGATACGCAGCGCTTCGGCTCGGGCCTGCTCGACAGCGAACGGCTCGGTACAGGCGCGGATTGCTTCGAGCTGCAGAGTGCCCAGGGGCCAGTGCGCACGGCCCCGCTGCATTCGTTCGAGTACGTCGGGATGGGCCAGAGCGTAGCCGCACCGCAACCCCGCCAATGCCCACGTCTTCGTCAGGCTTCGGAGTACCAGCACGTCCGCGACGCTGTCCGAGGAGACCGACTCTCCTGCTCCCGTCACTGCGTCGGCGAATGCTTCGTCGACCACGACCGTGCGGCCGGGCCTACGCAGACCGAGTACTACTTCTCGGGGATGCAGCACCGACGTCGGATTGGTGGGATTGCCGACGATCACCATGTCGGCGGCCTCGGGCACCAGGCCCCGATCGAGCAGAAACGGCGGCTGGAGTAACACCCGATGCACGGGAATGCCGGCCTGCTCGAGCACCCAGTCGGGCTCGGTGAACGACGGGTGCACGGTTGCCACGAGGGCCGGCTCGAGCCGCGGCAGCATCGCGAATCCTTCGGCTCCGCCACCGAGCAGCAGTACCTCGTCCGGCGAGCGTCCGTGGTGTGCGGCGACCTGCTCCCGAGCCGCCCGCTCGGCTGCCCCCGATGGATACGAACCGAGCGAGTTCAGGGCTGCAGCGAGCCGATCACGAAGCCACGGGGGCGGGCCATCACCGCGCACGTTGACGGCGAAGTCGACGAGGCCCGAGCCGACCTCGAGATCTCCGTGATGACGGAGAAATGCATCGGGGCCGGACGCTGTATCGGACATCGCGACGAGCCTAGCCGTCACGTGCACCGATAGGCTCAGGCCATGTCTGCCGCTCTGCCCGCATCCGTTGTCCTGTTCGATCTCGACGGAACGTTGACCGATTCCGCACCGGGAATTCACGCAGGATTTCGCCACGCGCTGGCCTCGGTCGGCGCTCCCGAACCGACCGAACAGCAACTCTCTCTCGTCGTCGGTCCACCGCTGATCGACACGCTGCGCTCGATGGGCCTGGACGAGGAGGCAGCTCAGCGCGCGCTCGCCGCCTACTTCGACCGCTACGACGAGCGGGGTTGGGCCGAGAACACCGCGTTCGACGGCATCGAGACGGTGCTGACGCGATTGCGGGATCGCGGTGTTCGGCTGGGCGTGGCGACGTCCAAGTCGGAGCGCTTCGCCGTCCGAATTCTCGACCACTTCGGCTTGTCGCGGTACTTCGACTTCATCGGCGGTGCCAGCCACGACGGGTCGCGGCGAGCGAAGTCCGACGTCATCGCGCACTCGCTGACCAATCTCGGCATCGATCCCGTCGAATCCTCGGACGGCGGCACCGCAGGGGTGATCATGATCGGCGACCGCGATCACGATGTGCACGGCGCGGCCCGGTTCGGAATTCCGGCGGTCTACGTGGAATGGGGCTACGGCATCGACGGTGAGAGCGACGACGCCGCGTTCACCGCGTCGGACATGGACGAACTGGCCGCCGTGCTCGAGCAGAACACGGAGGCGTCGCGGTGAGCGAGCCACTGCATGTGACGTTCGTGTGCACCGGAAACATCTGTCGATCACCGATGGCCGAGAAGGTGTTCTCCGCCCACCTGACCGAGGCGGGCCTAAGTGATGCAGTCCGCGTATCGAGCGCGGGAATCGACGGGTGGCATGTCGGCGACGGCGCAGACCCGCGGACGGTCGCGGAACTCGATGCGCACGGCTACGAGAGCGAGCACGAAGCGAACCAGGTGGGACCGGACCACCTCGCCGCCGATCTGATCGTTGCTCTCGACACCGGCCACGCTCGATCTCTACTGCAGTTGGGTGCACCGGCCGATCGGGTGCAGCTGCTGCGTTCGTTCGATCCCGACGCCGACGATGCGTCGGTCGCAGATCCCTACTACTCGTCGGATTCTGCGTTCACCGAGGTGCGAGAACAGATCGAGGACGCCGTGCCCGGCTTGATCGATTGGGCGCGGTCTCGGCTGACCGCCTGACCCGGCTACCGTGGTGGGGTGGAGAAGTTACGGTTCTTGCTACGTCCGAAGTGGTTGGTGCTGGCTGCCGTCGCGCTGGCGTTCGCATTCTTGTGCTTCAGCGTGCTCGCTCCGTGGCAGCTGGGCAAGAACACCTCGACTTCTGCACGCAACGACTTGATCACCCGATCGGTCGGGGCAGATCCGGTGCCGATCACCGACGTTCTCACCGGGAACGGATTCGCGGCCGACGACGAATGGCGGCGGGTGATCGCGCAGGGCAGTTACGTGGAGAATTCCGACGCCCTGGTGCGGCTGCGCAGCATTCGTGAGCAGCCCGCGTACGAGGTCATCACTCCGTTCGTCATCGACGGTGGCCCTACTGTTCTCGTCAACCGCGGATACGTGCTCCCGGTGGAGGGAACGCGACCGCCCGAGTTCGCAGCAGCCCCAACCGGCCCGGTCACTCTCGATGCCCGCGTTCGTCAGGCCGAAGGAACATCACGTGAGCCGATCCAGGAGGACGGCCGCCTGCAGGTGTACAACATCAACCCGGAGCAGATCGGCGCAGCGGTCGGCGTCGACGCGATCGACGGGTACCTGCAGCTCGACGACGGTCAACCCGGTGGCCTCGGCCTCATCGAGCTCCCGCAGACCGACGCGGGCCCCTATCTGTCCTACGGGCTGCAGTGGCTGGCGTTCGGCATCATGGCACCGTTGGGTCTTGCGTATTTCGTCCGCGCCGAGCTGCGGGAGCGACGCATGTCTCGAACCGAGATGGCCGACGCGATGTCCGATCAGTCCGACCCCACGTCCGACGACGATTCCGCGTCGGACGACGAGGAAGAATTCACTCTTCCGACCCGACGCGAGAAGCGGGCCAGGGCCCGCGCGGCATCACAGGCGAGAACGCCGACGGACCCTCGCCTGGCGGATCGATACGGCAAGAACCGCTGACGCAGCCGTCGCGAACTCTTGCACCCGCGTCGACAGGACGACTGCTCGCCGAAGGTCCCGTGCCGTGGGCGCTCGCCCGTCGCCGAGTGTCGGCCTGATCTCCACGCCGTGCCGGTACTGGGTGCGCCCGCCGAGTTGTAGTCCGAGCGCACCCGCCGACGCGGCTTCCGGCACCCCGGCATTGGGGCTGGGATGACGGGACGCGTCGCGTCGCCACACCCGTAGCGCGTGTGCAGCAGAACCCTGCACCAGCGGTGCCGCGAGAACAGTCGCCGCACCCGTGACTCGTGCCGGCACCAGGTTCAGCGCGTCGTCGAGGCGTGCGGCGGCCCATCCGAAACGTAGGTATTTCGGAGACCGGTATCCCACCATTGCATCGAGTGTGTTGCTGGCTCGGTACGCCAGGATTCCCGGTACGCCGGCCAGGGCTCCCCACACCACGACACCGACTGTTGCGTCGGATGTGTTCTCGGCGATGGATTCGAGTGCCGCGCGTGCCAGCCCGTCGGAGTCGAGGAATGCCGGGTCACGTCCGCACAGTGACGGGAGCAATGCGCGTGCGCCGGGCAGGTCGTCTCGGTCGAGGTGATCGGCCATCGCGCGACCTACTACCGACAGCGATGATCCGCCCAGCGCGGCCCACGTCGCGGTAGCCACCAGAGCGGCCTCGGCCGGTGGGCCGAGACGCGACACTGCTCGCGTGGACGCGATTCCGAGTGCGGTGACGCCCCCGACCAGTACGGCGGTATGGATGACACCCGCAATCCTGTTGTCGCGGTAGAGCCGAGCCTCGACGCGAAGGGCAGCCGTTCCGAATCCTGCTACCGGATGCCAGCGCTGTGGGTCTGTGAACACTCGATCCAGGACGTAACCGACCAGCAATCCGATCGCTCGGGGGTGTGTCCACATCGCACGAATCTATCCACCGGCCATCCGGTGTGCGGAATCGGTACGGGTCAGGCCCAGCGCCGGTTGTACGCGCCGGAGAGCTGACGGCTTCTGAAGTCGATGTCGCTTCCGTCGTTGAGCAAGGCTATGGCCATACCGACGAAACCGATTGCTGCTACTACGAACATGGTCATGATTCCCCCAAGAATCGTTGTGGGCCTGCCGCGGCGGTGCCGTGGCCGACGTGTTCCGTGACAGATTGTTACCCGCCGGTAGGGCGATTCCCACTGCTTTGAGGTCGGCGTCACGTGTGTCTGTCGTCACGAGACGCCGGACACATAGAACGTCCAAAATTCAACGGCCACCGCCGATCTCGTGCATTTAGTGACCGCGACTATCGACCGACGGGCACCGCATGCATGTGCGGCTCCTCGGCCACGACCGAGCCGATGAAATCGTCCACCACCTTCACCCGCGCCAACCCCGTCAGCTCCCGCGGAATCACCGTCCAGTAGGTGCGTTCGACCGAGACGAGGCCCGGCAACACCGGAATCAACGTGTCGTCCGGTTCGCCGATGTAGCTGGGCAACGGCGCAATTCCCACGCCGGACCGCGCCGCGATCCACTGGCCGGTGATGTTGTTGGTCTGAATCTGCGCCCGACCGTCGGGCAGAATCGAATCCAGGATGCGCAACGGCGCAACGTCGAGCAGCGCATCCACGTAGGAGATCAGGGTGTGCCCACGCAAACCGTCGACCGAGTCGATCGTCGGCTGCGCAGCCAAATATCGCTCGGCGGCATAGAGCGCCAGGGTGTAGGTCGCCAGTTGCCGGGCCACCACCAACCTGGGCGACGGCCGTTCCAACGTGATGGCAATGTCGAATTCCCTGGTGGCCAACGAGTTGTGCTCGGTGGCGGTGACGAGTTCGATATCCAGATCGGGGTGCTTGTCACGAAGCGCACCCAGCTTCGGCGTCAGAACGAAGGCACCGAATCCGTCCGGGGCAGCGATGCGTACCGTCCCTCGCAGCGATCCGGTATCGGATGTCTGATCTTCGAAGGCGGCGATCAGCGTGGACTCGACGGTTTCGGCGTACCCGACCAGCCTTCGCCCCGCCTCGGTCAATCGCCATCCCGTCGGGGTTCGGTCGAAAAGACGTTGCCCTGCGGACTTTTCGAGTGCCGTGATGCGTCGACCGACCGTGGTGTGGTCCACGCCGAGCGTTCGAGACGCATCGGTCAGACGTCCCGTTCTCGACACTTCGAGGAAATAACGAAGGTGGTCTGGGTTGAACACTCGCCCAGCCTATCCCCCTGTGCATTTATGCACGGCAATCTGCGATTTTGGCCTTTGACATGTGCATCTATTCGAATGAGACTCGAGACACACCGATGGAAGGAACAAACGTTGACCGACGTCATCTCACACTGGCTCGATGGTAAGACTTTTTCCGGATCTTCCGATCGGACGTCACCGGTCACCAACCCCGCCACCGGGGAGGTCACCGGCACGCTCACGCTCGCCGATCGGAGCGATGCCCGCGCCGTCATCGACGCCGCCGCAGCTGCCTTTCCCGCGTGGCGCGACACCTCCCTGGCCAAGCGCACCTCGATCCTCTTCTCCTTCCGAGAACTGCTCAACGCGAAGAAGAACGAGCTGGCCGAGATCATCACGGCCGAGCACGGCAAGGTGCTCTCGGACGCCCTCGGCGAGATTTCTCGCGGCCAGGAAGTGGTCGAATTCGCCTGTGGCATAGCCCATCTACTGAAGGGCAGCTACACCGAGAATGCGTCCACCGGAGTGGACGTCTATTCCATTCGTCAGCCGCTCGGGCCGGTGGCCATCATCTCCCCCTTCAATTTCCCTGCCATGGTGCCGATGTGGTTCTTCCCCATCGCCATCGCCGCCGGTAACACCGTCGTGCTCAAGCCGTCGGAGAAGGACCCGAGTGCCAGCATCTGGCTCGCGCGGCTCTGGGCCGAGGCAGGCCTGCCCGACGGCGTGTTCAACGTGCTGCAGGGAGACAAGGAGGCCGTCGACGAACTGCTCGAGAACAAGAAGATCAAGTCGATCTCCTTCGTCGGATCGACGCCCATCGCCCAGTACGTCTACTCGACAGGCACCGCCAACGGCAAGCGTGTTCAGGCCCTCGGCGGTGCCAAGAACCATGCCGTCGTCCTCCCCGATGCAGATCTCGACCTGGCCGCGGACGCCATGGTCAACGCCGGCTTCGGCTCGGCGGGTGAGCGATGCATGGCCATCTCCGCTCTCGTGGCCGTCGGGAAGATCGCCGACGAGCTCGTCGCCAAGATCGCCGAACGCACCACACCACTGGTTACCGGCGACGGCACCCGCGGTGCCGACATGGGCCCGCTCGTCACCCGGGTACACCGCGACAAGGTTGCGTCCTATGTCGACGCAGGCGAGGCGTCCGGCGCCACGATCGTCGTCGACGGCCGCACCGTCCAACCCGACGGGGCTGCGGACGGATTCTGGCTGGGCCCCACGCTCATCGACCATGTGACACCGGACATGAATATCTACACCGACGAGATCTTCGGTCCTGTGCTCTCGGTCGTGCGTGTCGAGACCTACGACGAAGCCCTCACCCTGATCAACGACAATCCGTACGGCAACGGCACGGCGATCTTCACCAACGACGGCGGGGCGGCGCGGCGTTTCCAGAACGAGGTCGAGGTCGGCATGGTCGGTGTCAATGTGCCGATCCCCGTTCCCATGGCGTACTACAGTTTCGGTGGCTGGAAGAGCAGTTTGTTCGGCGACAGCCACGCTCATGGCACCGAAGGAGTGCACTTCTTCACGCGAGGCAAAGCCGTCACCAGTCGCTGGCTCGATCCCAGCCACGGCGGTATCGATCTCGGCTTTCCTGCAAACAACTGAGTTCTACAAAGCCCATGTGCGTGGAAACTCGTAGCCCACTACGAAGTTCCACGCACATGGAGATACCGCGAAGGAGCACTCCATGGTTGCCAATATCTCTTTCCCACGTTTTCTGAAACTCGGCGGCGGTGCTGTCGAGGAGCTGGGTACGGTACTGACCGACCTGGCCGTATCTCGTCCCCTACTCGTCACCGATGCGTTCATGGCAGGCAACGGTTCGGCCGATCGACTGATGACGATCATGACCGAGGCCGGTAAGTCGCCTGCTCTGTTCTCGGGCACCGTGCCCGATCCGACGACGGATTCTCTGGTCGCCGGTCTCGAAGCGGTGCAGCAGCATTCGGCCGATTCGATCATCGGGTTCGGCGGCGGCAGTCCGATGGACACGGCCAAGGCGTTGGCCATTCTCGCTGTTCAGGGCGGGACTATGCGGGACTTCAAGGCCCCGGTGCTCTCCACCGGTCCGGCGCTTCCGATCATCGCCATTCCGACGACCGCGGGAAGTGGTTCGGAGGCAACGCAGTTCACCATCATCACCGACGTGGCCTCGGACGAGAAGATGCTGTGCCCCGGCCTGTCCTTTCTGCCGATCGCGTCGATCATCGACTTCGAACTGACGATGTCGATGCCGGCGCGTCTGACCGCCGATACCGGCGTCGACGCTCTGACACACGCCATCGAGGCATACGTCAGCAAGAAGGCCAACCCCATCTCCGACGGCTTGGCGCTCAGCGCGATTCGCACCATCGGAACGTCGCTGTTTCGGGCGTACCGAGACGGAGACGACCGGCAGGCACGCGAGGCAATGATGCATGCGTCCACCCAAGCGGGAATGGCGTTCTCCAACGCCAGTGTCTGTCTGGTCCACGGGATGAGTCGACCCATCGGCGCGCATTTCCACGTCGCACACGGACTGTCCAACGCGATGCTGTTGCCCACTGTCACAGCCTTCTCCATCGACGGAGCCCAGGCCCGCTACGCCGACTGCGCCCGCGCCCTCGGTGCGGCATCGGAAGCCGATTCGGACGCGGTTGCCGGTGGCAAGTTGCAGGACGCCATCGTCACGCTGTGCCGTGAGGTCGAAGTTCCCACTCCTGAGACGTTCGGCATCGACAAGTCGACGTGGGACGACCTGTTGCCGTTGATGGCCGAGCAGGCCCTAGCCTCGGGCAGCCCCGGTAACAATCCGGTCGTCCCGACGGCAGAGCAGATCGTCGATCTGTACCGCCAGGTGTACGCCGGGATCTAGGCCGAGTCACCGGACACGCGGGCGGCAACCTTGTCGCGCCGCGTGTTTCGGCGTTGAACGATGATTCCGCCGATCACCGTCACTGCTGCCAGCACGGCCGACAGCAGGATGGACGATCGTTGCTCGGGTCGCACGACCATCATGACGAGGACGAACACGATGAACCCAATAGCCAGGTAGGTCAGCCACGGGTAGAGCCACATCAGAACGGCCGGGCGCTCGCCGTCGCGATCGAGTTGGCGACGCAGCACCAGTTGACTGCTGGCGATGGCCAGGTAGACGAACAGAGCCACGGCACCGGTCGTCGCGAGCAAGTAGGTGAAGAGCTTCTCCGGAAGAATGTAGTTTCCGACGACGGCGAGGAAGCCGAGCACCATCGAGGCGATGACGGCAACCCACGGCACTCCGTTGGCGGTGATCTTCTTGACTGAGCGCGGCGCATCGCCGCGATCGCCGAGCGAGTAGAGCATGCGCGACGCGGTGTAGAGCGCCGAATTCAGGCACGACGCCACGGCGGTCAGAATGACGATGTCCATGATGGTCTCCGCGTGAGGAATTCCCATCTTGGACAACACATACTGGTAGGAGCCGGTTGCCGGGTCCAATTCGTTCCAGGGGACGAGCGCGACGATGACGAAGATCGATCCGAAGTAGAAGATCGAGATACGCCAGATCACCGAGTTGGTGGCGCGGGTGATCCCCTTTGCGGGGTCCTTGGATTCGGCTGCAGCGATGGTGACGATCTCGGATCCCATGAACGAGAACATCGTCGTCAGCATGGCTGCGATCACCGCGCCGAAGCCGAGCGGCATGAAGCCGCCGGAGGCCCACAATTGGTCCACGCCACTGACTTCGGAGTTCGGTAGCCAGCCCAGGATGGCCGCGATGCCGAGACCGATGAACGCGACGATGGCCACGACCTTCACCAACGCGAA
Organism: Rhodococcoides fascians NBRC 12155 = LMG 3623; assembly: GCF_001894785.1. Lineage (GTDB taxonomy): Bacteria > Actinomycetota > Actinomycetes > Mycobacteriales > Mycobacteriaceae > Rhodococcoides > Rhodococcoides fascians. Next base: position 75,578 of record NZ_BCWW01000008.1, on the reverse strand, counting down.
CCAGAACTCGAACTCGCCGTAATTGCCGACGCTGATCAGGTTGGTCGCGGTGAGCGCAACGACGATGATCAGGGCCCACATCCATTGGGCACCGCCCAGCCAGTTGGTGAGGATGGCGGCAGCGGCGGTCGCCTCGACGGGGATCACCAATACCCAGAACCACCAGTACAGCCAACCGACGGAGAAGCCGGCCCAATGTCCCAGTGCCCGGGTCGCATACGTCGAGAACGAACCTGTGTCGGGGTTGGCGGTGGCCATTTCCCCGAGCATGCGCATCACCAGGATGACGAGGAGTCCGGCGAAGAAGTAGGCCAACAACACCGCAGGTCCCGCGGTGGCGATGGCGTTGGCAGAGCCGACGAACAGTCCGGCACCGATCACTCCGGCTATCGAGATCATCGTCACGTGTCGCGGTTTGAGACTGGTTCCCAGTCCGTGCTCTCCGGTATCTGGCTTATCCGTAATTGCCATTTCAACAGTTCAGCACAAGGTCGGGCCCTCCGCAGCAGGTGACCGAATTGTCCAGACAATCAGTAGTACAAATGGCGGGCTTACGCACGGCCCCTGCCGGGCATACTGACGACATGACTGTCGATGCTGGGCGCACCACGGACTCGATCACCATCGTCGGCGCGGGCATCGCGGGTGCCGCCTGTGCCCGAGTACTGCACGCGGCGGGCGTCCCGTTCCGCATCGTCGATCGAGGACGTGCCCCGGGCGGACGGATGTCCTCCCCCGAGCTTCACGGGCGTCGCGTCGATCTGGGTGCCGGTTACTTCACCGTCCGCGATCAGGATTTCGCGACGGTGGTGTCGGACTGGGAGTCGAGGGGCCTTGCGCGCCAGTGGGCAAACACCTTCGGCATCCTCAAGCCCGACACCGAACCGTGCACCACCACCGGGCCGGTCCGTTGGGCGACACCACACGGGCTTCGTTCTCTGGTGCGAGACTTGCTGGGAGACTTCGATATCGAGGGCTCCTCCGAGTTGACCGACCTACCCGAGGGCCACGTCGTGGTTGCGATGCCCGATCCGCAAGCCGCGCGCATCACGACAGTTGCCGATGCGGTCGAGTACGAACCGGTCATCGCGGTGGCATGTGGATTCGACGGGTTGGATGTGCCGTTCCGCGACGCGGCCTTCGTCAACGACCATCCCGATATCGCGTTCGTCGTCGACGACGGTGCCCGGCGGGGTGACGGTGCGCCCGTGCTGGTGGTTCACACGACCCCCGAGCGGGCACAGCAACACCTCGCCGATCCCGACGCAGTGATCACCCCGGTCCTCGACGCGCTACGCGAACTGTCGGTAATCTCCACGGCACCCAACTGGACGCATGCCCATCGCTGGACGTTCGCAAAGCCTGCGGCGCAACATGATTCGACCTTCGCGCTCGACGAGCGCAGCGGACGGTTCGTCGGATTCGCAGGCGATCAATGGTGTGAATCCGGCGCGCCCAGGGTGGAAAGCGCATGGCGATCGGGCACGGATCTGGGTACGGAACTGGTTGGTCGGCTCCAGAGCTGACGCCGTCACACCTCAGCTGATGAAGGTCACCGTCTCACTCAACGGTGCACGGCTGGTGCGGAATCCGTTGATCGGGTGGCTCTCGTCGGGGTAGCCGAACGAGATGCCGGCTACCACCCTGCGGGTATCCGGGATATCGAACCATTCGTGGACGAACGGCGAGTACGCGGCGAGCGCGGCCTGAGCTATCGCGCCGAGCCCGAGACTCTGCGCGCCCAGCAGGAACGTCTGCAGATACAGCCCGCAGTCGACGGCACCGTAGACACCCAGGTCCGCATCGGTGGTGATGATTGCCGCGTGTGGGGCGTCGAACAGCTCGAAATTGCGAATGAACTGACGCGTCGTCGCCTCGGTGTCGGACTTGACCACACCGATGCTCTCGTACAGTGCTCCACCACATTCGCGTCGCCGAGCGCGGTGCAGGGCGTTGTAATTGGCCGGAAACGGAAAGTCCGGTTGCGGCACACCGGATACCACATGTTTCACCAAGGCGTCGGAGAACTTCCGGGTGGCATCACCTTCGGTGACGATGATCTGCCACGACTGGGTGTTCGACCACGATGGAGTGCGCTGGGCGGCCGCCAACAACTGTTCGAGCACGTCCCGTGATACCTGCTTCGGCAGGAACTGCCGGCATGAGTACCGCTCGTCGAGGAGTTCGGTCAATGCTTCGTACCGGGTCACGTCGTCCGCCTCGTGTCATCGCTGTCGGGTGCGGATCGAACGTAGCACCACCGCTGCGCCCGACGGTCCGCTGTCGGACCGTCGGGCGCGAGGCCGTTACTGAAGTGGCAGGAGGATGTCTTTCACCCGCGGGTCGGTGGCGAGGAACTCCTGGACCGCAGGGTCCTTGAACGCGGCGACGAGGTTCTTGATGTTGTCGCTGCCCGCCCACCGGCTACCGATCGTGAGCTGGCCGGCGAACTCGTCCGGTGCCGGTGGTGCGAAGATCTGCTTCTCGACGGGAATTCCGGCCGCGAGGTAGTACTCCGTATAGCCCACTGCTGCATCGAGATCCGGCAATGCCCGCGATTGCGCGGCGAAGTCCAGCAACGTGAACTTCAGGTTCTTCGGGTTTCCGACGATGTCCTTCTGCGTGGCCGTCGACTTGTCGACCGCGGGGTCGAGGGTGATCAGACCGGCTCGCTCGAGTACCCACAGACCCTGCGCTTCGTTGGCGGGATCCGAGTAGAGCGAGACCGTTGCGCCGTCCGGCAGTTGCGCTGGGTCGGAGTACTTGCCGGACCACAATCCGAAGCCCCAACGGAACACCGGGGTTGCGGCCTCTTCCTGGAAGTCGGGGTTGGATTCGAGTACCTGTCCGAGCCACAGCTTGTGCTGGTACACCGTGGCGGCCACCTCGCCCTCACTCACCGCGCGGTTGATGGTGTTGCTGTCGGCGAGTCCGCGGAATGCAACCGTGATGCCGTACTTGGGAGCTACCTGATCGGCGACGAATTCGACGAGTGCCTGCTCGGATGCGTTGCCTTCGGCAGTGGCGACGACGAGTGTTGCGCCCTCGGTTTCGTTGGCCGAGGCCGTGTCGCCGAAGAACGCGATGCGGACAACCACGGCGAGTGCGATCAGCAGCACGACGGCCCCGATGATCCAGGGCGCTTTCCGACGGTTCTTCAGCTCGAAGCCGTGCGCTTCGGTGGACGTTGTCATGATGGATGAGACCTTTCGAATGTGGTTCAAGCAGTGCGCAATGCGCGCTGATGAGGTGTGGTGAAGCGAACGAGCGCATCGCCGACGAGCTGCACGACGGCGACAGTGAGAATCAGGATGACGATCGTGGCGATCATGACGGTGTGATCGAATCTTTGGTATCCGTATGTGACTGCGACATAACCGATTCCGCCCGCTCCGATGGTGCCGGCGATGGCCGAGTATTCGATCATGGCGATGACGTTGATGGTCAGGCCTCCGATGATCGACGGCACGGCCTCGGACAATTGTGTGGTGGTCACCTGCAGCGTGGAACCGCCGGACGCCCGGGCGACGTCGACCACCGACGTCGGGACCGAGCGGAGAGAGTTCTCGACGATGCGGGTGAAGAATGCGATGCCCGCCAACGACATCGGTACCACCGCGGCTGCAATACCGATGTTGGTTCCGGTGATCCAACGAGTGACCGGAACCAACGCAGCCATCAAGATCAGGAACGGCAACGACCGCCCGATGCTGACGATCCAGCTGATCGGCGCATGGAACACCGGGTTTTCGAACAGTCCGCCGGGGCCGAGGTTGAACAGCACCGCTCCGAGCGGCACACCGACGAGCACCACGATGAACATCACGATGCCGACCATGGTCAGTGTGTCGCCGAGCGCAGGCAGGAGCAGAGCAGGCAGCTCGTCGACGGGAACTTTGTTGCCAGCGGCCAGAATTGCGATCACGACGCAGCCTCGAGAATCGGCTGCTCGGTGAGCGGCGAACCGGACAACCCCAACGCTTCCAGTGCACCGGGGACGCGTCCGCTCAGGTGTGCGCCGATCCCGAGCGAAGCGCTGCCGACCGTCACTCCAGAGACAACCTGAACCGATGCTCCGAGCAGCGCGACCGGTGCGCCCAGGTCCTGGCCCAGCCGCGTGATCCAGTCCTGCGGAACGTCGGGCGAGTCGTAGGTGACGTGCCAGTGCACGTCTCCGGCTGCAGCTTGTGCGTCGTCACGCCTGGGGCGCAGCTCGTTGCCGAGCGCCGACGTGTGGTCGGTCAGTAGGTCGACCAACCGACCCGATTCGACGATGCGTCCGTGATCGAGTCTCGCCACCGAATCAGCAGCTCGCAGAACGGTATCCATCTCGTGCGTGATGAACACGATGGCGAGGTCGAGGTCGCGGCGAAGTTCGCGCAGCAACTCGACCACCGATTCGGTCGTCTGTGGATCCAGGCCGGAGGTGGCCTCGTCGGAGAGCAGCACCGACGGCCGCAGGGCCAACGCTCGCGCAATTCCCACTCGTTGACGCTGTCCGCCCGAGAGCTGAAACGGATACCGACCTGCTTTGTCGGACAGATCTACTCGGTCGAGAAGCTCCCCCACACGCCTGGCCGTCTCTGCCTTCGTGGCCCCGAGGAACTCCAGCGGCAGGGCGACGTTCTCCGCCACCGTTCGACGCGAGAGCAGGCTCGACGATTGAAACACCGTGCCGATGCGGCGCCGCGCGACCCGAAGCTGCTTGGCGTTCAACTGCGCCAGGTCGTCTCCGTTGACGATCACCGAGCCAGAGGTGGGACGGGTCAGCAGGTTGATGCATTGGGCCAGCGTGCTTTTGCCGGCACCACTCGGGCCGACGACAGCCAGAATTTCGCCGGACTGCACCGTGAAATCCAGCCGGTCGAGAACGACGGTTCGACTGTCCCCCGTCCCGTACGTCTTGGTCAATTGCGCTATTTCGATCATGCTCCGACGCTCTTTTCAGTGATGTGACTGCGCAACACTGAGGTATCGGAGCGCTGCCGACCAGCTATCGACTCATCACGATCCGAACTGTTCCCACCGGCCCGGGTCGTCGGTAGCGTCGCACCGCTGCATGTTCGTCAAGACTGCCCTGCCGAAGGAGTTTCCTAGTGCCACGCGAGATCCGTTTCAATGCCTTCGACATGAATTGCGTTGCGCATCAGTCCCCCGGTTTGTGGCGTCATCCACTCGACCAGTCGTGGCGGTACAAGGAGCTCGGCTATTGGACCGACCTGGAAACTGTTGGAACGCGGCCTGTTCGACGGTTTGTTCGTCGCCGATGTGTTAGGCACCTACATACCCGATCTCCGAGTTGTCGTGAGTAGGCAGGTCGACAGTGTCTGGGAAGAGCGTCACGGGCATCTTGGGGACGAAGCCAGCGCCGTCGCCCGGCATCGGTATGAAGGTCTCCCCCGTGGTCGAGGGGGACGGAGGAATCTGGACTGTGCCGATCAAGAGATTTACGTGTGAGTCGAACATTCCTGTCTCTAATTAAACACATCACCAGCAAGTTGGGTAGTAGACCCAGTTCTATCCGGAGATGACAGAGGTTGTCGGTACCGACCGTTATAGTTCCGGCATGGACGCAATCTGGACCTTTCTCAGTCAACCGGGCTTTTGGTGGGGTGTTGTGATCTCCGGTGTGTTGACGGGGATAGTCGCGCCCCTAATCGCCAAAAGGTCGCTCCGTAAGAGTGACGAACGTAAGGCGGCAAGTGATACGACGATCCAAACTCGCAAAGAAGAGCACGAGCGCGAGCTGGACCAGAAAAAGGCCGATCGTGAGCAGGATGAGCGCAACAAGGCCATCGTGTTCGAAGCTGCGACGGACTACGCCTCCACCGTCACTGACCTCCTTGTGAGCGCGATCGACGAGAAAGGCATCTTCAACCTGATCAGGGATCAATTCTTGACCGACCAGGGAGCGATTGACCCCAATGCCATCGAGAAGATCGCGTTTGCACAGACCCAAGTCTCTGAGTTGAAGCGGCTGGGCCTGTCGCTCACCAACCTCAAGATGTTTGCCTCGAAGGAACTGATGGATTCAGCCGTTCGGGTCTACACCGCGATGCAGACAGTTGCACAGTCGGTGACAAACGTTCTTGCCAAAAAGGCAGCTATGGATGCGGCAGCCATCGAGTTGGATCAGTTCGTCAACATCTTCCGCACTGAACGGGGGCTGCCTGTGTACGAAAAGTCTGACGCTGAGCAGGCACAGGCCGGTTATCTAAAGACTCTGAAAGCACAGGTCGACGCGTTCCGCGCTGAGTCTCGCGGAATGTCCCGAAACTCAGGTCTTCGCACCGGCCGATAGAAAAGACCACCCTCATCAGGCGGTCTCGTGTGTCATGTTGCGGCCCAGCGCCTCCTTCGATGAAGTAGACGGTTTGGTCTGCGCACCGTTCTTAGCGGCTTCCTGAGCAGCTTTGACGATTTTGTCTGCGTCAGCTTTGGCCTTGACAAGCTTCTTCTCCGCGTCCTCAATGAGGACCTTGGCTTGCGCTTTGGCCTCGTCAGTTGCACCGGAGTCAGACTCGGCATCTGGTTTCCGCTCCTGAGCTTGTTGCATCCACATATATGGGACTATTTACGCACAGATTGATCGAAACGTTTAGACCTGAAGCTACTCCCTAGCTACTTCTTCTTCGATTTCTTTGGTTTTGTCCCGTCTCAACTCAAGCTCTTCCGCGTCGTACTCTTTCGAGACCAAAAATCCATCGGCGAGTTTCCTTTTTCGGGCCAGCAACTCCTCTACAGCACTAGCGCGGAGCACCTCGCCGCCAGGCACACGTCGACCCCATGTAACTGCCAGAGCATCGTCGAAAACCAGCACACAGTCATATAGAGACAAGTGCATTCTAGGATAGAACCAACCCCGTTCCCCCTGCTCTTCAGGCTGAAAGGTTTTAGTCCCGCCATCTTTCTGGAATGAGAAGCTTATTGGTATCTGGGAATCGCGGGCAACATTTTCCGGCCGATCGACCGGGTCAAGCTTTTTTATCAGACGGTCAATCTCACGCCTCGGCTTCGGCACTAGGTGAACCACCGGTCTAACTATTGGCAGCTCCGACTTGTTGATGAAGTTCAGATTGCCAGCATCGATCCAGCACGTCACCTTCACGATGTGGTCCTTCTCGTCTTTTCGGCTGTCCCTGAGCAGGATCGATATAGCCAAAAGCAGCGACCCTGCGGTCAGGATCGACGCTATCCATTGACCAACCGTCCCCCAAGCACCCGCTCTCAACGGCCAGTGCGCTAGGTCCCCGAACACCTGATCCTTAGACGCCGGAGTAAACCAGACGATACAAAGCGGGATCAGAAGCCCAGCGACGACCGCTCCAGCCCCGATACCTATTCGCTTCTTCATGCCCGGCATCTTCTCACCGGGCGGGTCTCAACACCTCCACCGGCACCGAGTGGCTCACTGTCGACTTGTCCCGTGCGAACTCGATCGTGTAGCTCACGTAGGCCAGCTTCTCCCCCTCCGTCGTGCTCCCCCACTGACTCAGCGTTCCCTCGACGATCTGCTGCACCCTCATGCCTGCCGCGATGTAGTCGGCGGAATGGTGCGGCGAAGACGGGTACAGCACTCGCAGGTCGATGAGCACGCGTTCTGGTGGCTGGACACGCTTGATGGGGCGGAACTAATTCGATGGAGCCACGGGTGAAGTGGAACATATGTTCGAGTGGCTGGGTGGCCCCCAACCCCACTGTTGCTAGTGAGGCAGTCCAGCCAGAAGTGGCGGAACGTGTCTGTAGCGTGAGCGAGAGCATTTGGCGTCGCTAGTTACGTCACCAACTTTGAAGCGTATAGTCTTCTTTTCTTCATCGATTGACTTGATGGTGGTTGTAAATAGTTTAGTCTTTTTATTTATAGGTATATCTCTATTTCTAAAGATACAAATATAGGAGCCTATAAATCAATACCGTTCTAGCTTAGTCAGATGAGATGATGCCCTTCTTGACTAGCCAATCGTGCATCATCTCGTCGTTAGCTCGCTTAAGACCCAGTGTCGGTGAAGCATCGATGTGTTCGTTGTACTTGAAAAGCAGATCGACGTCGAACGACCCGTGCAGCGATTTACGTTGTTGCCGATGGGGACTTGGAACTTCCAAAAGCTTCTTGCCAGGAAATCTATCCACTACTTCAATCATTTGGTCCATGTTGATCTCCAAGCGAGAACCTACATCGAAACCCCAGTCAAAGAACTTCAGGTTGGCTGCATCTTCGACGATGCCCTGGCGATGCACGAAGTCGGTGCGAATCTTGCGAATGTCGTTAAAGTAGTCGGACTTGATGTCGTTCTTTGTAAGATGGTCAGCCGGATCTTTGCCGCGATTGTAGAACTTCGCGAAGCGCGGCCTGAACTGTTCATCCCACAAGGCATGCATGTAAGTGAACCACTGGGCGTACTCGATACCCTGCGCTTCAGGGTAGTAGGTCGTCGTACGCATTCCTCCTCCCCCATAGACCATGACGTTTGCACCGGAGTTGATCGCCAAAGTCAGATGCTGCATGTGAATCTTGCCGGGACCGGGTTCGTCGGAGTAGAACGAGGACTCAACTGGACGCCCAAAGCCGGTGCGGGACGCCTTCATCTCTTCCAAGTTAGTGACGTGCACAGAAAAGTAATGGCCAATGTCGTTCGTCTTCTTGCCCATAACGAATGGATGACGCAGCTTGGCCCACTCATCTACCCGCTTCATGATCGCATCGTGCGCAGACATCGACAGGATCACCGAGAGCATGAACCCACGTTCCAACTCTTCCAACAGTGTCTCGGCTGACTCGATCTCGTCTTCTTCCGTCGCCTTCAGGACGGGTATGACCTCATCGAACGCAGCTACTAGTGCGATCAGACCAGAGTCGAAGTTCCTTCCGGACCTGAGGGCCTTCGCAAGAGCTATCACCTCGTTGAGCTGAACAGCTAGATCTGTCCCTTCAATCGGTGGGTCTGACTCGGTCATCAGTTTGATGGGCTCACTGCTGTACTCGATGATGAGGTTCTGAGCCTGCACGGAAAGGGCCATGTTGCGTGACCGGTGTTCATAGAAGGACACCAGCGACTGGCTCAACATGACCTGTGCGGTCTCAAGAACCTGCAACCAACGTGACGCTCGTGTCTGCTTGATCATGAGGTGATGATGTCACCCGGCTACGACAGAACTAGCTGGTCAACATGCACCTCTCGCTGTCTGGTGCAGCAGCTTCATTCAAACGGATTAACGGTCCAACGCCTCAATCATTCGTTTGAATGAACGGTAAGATTTGGGCTCCAACGAACCAGGAGCTGTATGAGCGCCTTCTCCGACTTTCTAACTCAAGACACATCGCCGTGGTGGGTTCCAATCGCGACTCTGGGAATCGGCAGTGTTGGAACGTACTTCTTCAGTCACGTCCGGGAAAGCCAAGCTTTGAAGATTGAAGACAAGCGTCGCTTCGAGCAGGACATTTTGGATTAGTGCGTTGCGATTGATAGGGCGGTCACTGACATCCATGAAAACAATAACGACGATTACGACGATCCCGAGCAAGGCAACGCTTACAACCAGGCTTATTACACAGCCTTCTTCGCATTGCAGAAGGCGCAGGACAGACTCTCGCTAATCGGTCCACGCAAGATGGCTGAGATCGCATCGAGGGCTAGGGCGGCAGCCTTCAAGCTTGGTCCCCATTACCCAGGCACAGATAATGACACTATGGCCGAACTCCACGAATGCAGCGTGGCTCTGCGAGCTGAGACTCGCAGATATTTAAGAATCGAAGACTAGATTGTCAGCACGAGGAATTATTACTAGAAGCCAGGCCACTCAGCCGCAATAGCTCCTACACGCTGAACTTCGACGTTGATGTCCCTGAGCGAGTTCCTTACCGTCATGATACGAACGACTAACGTGTCTGGGTCAATCCAGGTGACCATCGGCATGTCTTCATGATCTTCTTCGCCCATGACTTCGGCCACATGTGAACTGGCAGTGACAGTCCACTCAAGCATGAACGTGTTATATGACTTCGATACGAAACGATCGAGCCTCTCATCGTAATGTTCCAGCGTGTTGCGGAGTTTTCGCGAGTAAAGAACCGAGGTTTTATCAAGCTTTAAAGCCGCCCTAAGCTTCGTACCGCGGTCCTTCGTCCACTGCGCAACCGGGTCCTCGGCACGCGCTTCCGCGTTTTTTGTGTCAGGCCACACCAACTTGGAGATCATTGCAGACGAGGCCAGTAAACTTTGTACGCCCATAAACAGCTTGTTCTGGTCCACCGGCATCGACTGCAACGTCTCATCTAGTGAGTCAATAGAAGTCTGAGCGACCTGGGCATGCCTAGCAATCTCATTCATATAGATGGCGAGTCGCGAGTCATTGAACTCGGCTAACGGATAGGGCTCTTTCTTAACTGCCTCATCTTCCACTGCCTCGTCACCGCTACTAACCGACTCATCCTCAGACATGAAACACCCGATACACCTAGTCATGAACTGGGTAATCTACCAGGCTGGGAACTACGCATCGTAGAACCCGATGACATCAACCTTGAACGTATAGCTCGTGGCCAGCGCTCCCAGACTGACATTCGCGTAGATCACCGTGCCGCCGGCCAAAGCTGGGGATGTGCTCGCGTTCTGCGGTGAGGTAGTCGCCCCGGTTAAGGTCAGGACACTGTTCAGCAGACTGCCGGTCGCTATGTTGTCGTCGGCCGTTGCATTGGAACCGATCGAGACTGTCGGCTTGAGCGTTGCACTCACGATGGACACTGGCCGCATGATGATCTGTGTTGGGTGGAAGTTCAGCGTGCCCGGTTCCAGCGTGTAGATCGGCGTCGTCCCTGGTGTCTTGCCGTTGATCGTGACCATGGCTCGCTTCACGACCACCTTGTCCGTGGTCTGCCATTGAGTGCCGTCCCAGACGAAACTGATCTTGGTGTCAGCGCAGTAGATGATCTGACCTATGTCAGCAGAGGATGGCCTGGAAGCCTCCGTGTCGATGACCATGAGCTGCATGTAGCGGATGCCCATTAGTTATTTGCCATCACCAACCACTGTCCGCCAACAGGCTTAATATCGTGCGTACTTCCATTGAGCAGAGATTGCGTAGGTCGATGCTCCGTACGACGCGTTCGACGCATGTGCTGCCGATCCCCGATCCGGTGTACTTAGCGTTGCTGCACGCACGAGCAGCCCAGTCTCTCGATCGTGTGACAAACCGTGACAATCACTCCGACAGCGGATACCTCATCGTTGACGAACGCGGCGCTCCCTACCGGCCCAATCGAATCGCGAAGGTCTGGAAGCGCGGATGTGCTCGCGCTGGGGTGCCTGTGCTCCGTCTGCACGATGGTCGACACACGTGCGCGACTCTGATGCACCTTCAGGGCGTGCCGATTGTGGTTATTGCGGCGTGGTTAGGCCACGTAGATGCGGGTTCCACTATGCGGACGTACGCACATGCTCAACCTGGACCTCTCCTTGAGGCGGCGCAAAGTTTCGCGCGACACGTGACAACTCGTGACAATTTGCGGACCGTATGACAACGAGTGACACACACTTGAAGGTGAAATAACACCTCTGACCTGCAGCAATATGGAGTGGGCGCAGAGGGGTTCGAACCCCCGACCGCTGGTGTGTAAAACCAGAGCTCTACCGCTGAGCTATACGCCCGTGTGCCGGTGGCCTAGGGACATCCCCGGGCCACCGGAACGCTTGGAGAAATTTATCGTGTCTGCTGTCTAACTACAATTCCGCAGGTCAACTCACCTGTGCGAGTGCCTCAGCCCACGATGAACTGTCTCGGGCTTCCCCGGGACCGTTCATTTCGGCGAATCTGATGATTCCGGACTTGTCGACCACGAAGGTTCCACGATTGGCGAATCCTGCGCTGTCGTTGAACACGCCGTACGCCTGAGCCACTTCACCGTGTGGCCAGAAGTCGGACAGCAGCGGAAAGGTGTAACCCTGCTCTGCTGCCCAGATCTTGTGGGTCGGAGGCGGACCTACCGAGATCGCCAGGATCGCGGTGTCGTCGTTCTCGAATGTCGGTAGCTCGTCGCGCACTCGGCACAGCTCGCCCTGGCACGTTCCGGTGAAGGCCAGTGGATAGAACACGAGCAGTACGTTCTTCACGTCCCGGTACGACGACAACGTGACCAATTGGTTGTTCTGGTCTTTGAGGGTGAAGTCGGGCGCAACAGCGCCAACCTCGATCGGCATCTAGAACCGTCTTCCTGTGTCGAGCATGGGCCTACCGCTTGCTGGCAGGGGTCTTGGGCTGAACCAATCGACTTCCGATCCAGTCACCGAGATTGGCCGCAGAGGTCTGCGTCAATCCGGCTGTCGGAGCGGACTCGGCAATCTCGCTGGGCTCCACATGACCGGACATGCCGGTCTTGGGGCTGAGGACCCACACGATTCCATCGTCCGAGAGCGGACCGATGGCATCCATGAGTGCATCGACCAGGTCACCGTCTCCGTCGCGCCACCACAGCAGTACGACATCGATCACCTCGTCGGAATCCTCGTCGAGGGTCTCGCCACCGATCGCATCTTCTACGTCGGCGCGCAGATCATCGTCGGTGTCCTCGTCCCAGCCCAGCTCTTGAACGACCATGTCGCGAGTGATGCCAAGTTTCTGAGCGTAGTTCTGAGCGTCCGCCGCGGCGACCACGGTGGTGACCTCCTTGAATTGTGGGTGCAGTAGACAAAGCGAACAGGGTCGAAGCCGTTCGCGCAAGCTGACCGCGCCGAAATTGCGTACATAAATTTCTACTGGTGGGTATCGGACCTCTGTACTACCAGAACCGACGAGATGCGGCAGGATTGGGGAGGAATCACGAGAACGAGGAATGTAGATCGCCGTCACAGGGGCGAGCTACCGGACCGGGCGCCACACCGAGCGTCCGCCACATTGAGGAGTGCACACGTTGTCCGAAGTGAACAGCGGCGAACGGCAGAACACATCGTCTGCAGGCAAGAAGGGCTCGGACGGCCGGGTCCGCGTCATCCGTGAGGGTGTCGCGTCGTACCTGCCCGATATCGACAACGACGAGACCAACGAATGGATCGAGTCGTTCGACGGCTTGCTGGAGAGGTCCGGCCCCAACCGCGCTCGCTACCTGATGCTCAGGTTGCTCGAGCGCGCCGGTGAGCGCCGCGTTGCGCTCCCGTCGCTGACATCGACGGACTACGTCAACACGATTCCCACGGAGAACGAGCCGTGGTTCCCCGGCGACGAGTCGATGGAACGCCGCTACCGAGCCTGGATCCGCTGGAATGCCGCGATCATGGTGCACCGCGCACAGCGTCCGGGCGTCGGCGTCGGTGGCCACATCTCGACCTACGCGTCGTCGGCTGCGTTGTACGAGGTCGGCTTCAACCACTTCTTCCGCGGCAAGGATCACCCGGGCGGCGGCGACCACATCTTCATTCAGGGCCACGCCTCCCCCGGCATCTACGCCCGCGCCTTCCTCGAAGGCCGCATTCCGGCCGAGCGCATGGACGGCTTCCGTCAGGAAGCGAGCCATGTGAACGAGGGCGGCGGACTGCCGTCCTACCCGCACCCGCGTTTGATGCAGGACTTCTGGGAGTTCCCGACGGTGTCGATGGGCCTCGGTCCGATGAACGCCATCTACCAGGCGCGCTTCAACCACTACTTGAACGACCGCGGCATCAAGGACACCTCCGATCAGCACGTATGGGCTTACCTCGGCGACGGCGAGATGGACGAGCCGGAATCGCGTGGACTCGCACACGTGGCCGCCACCGAGGGCCTCGACAACCTCACCTTCGTCGTCAACTGCAATCTGCAGCGTCTCGACGGCCCGGTGCGCGGCAACGGCAAGATCATCCAGGAACTGGAGTCGTTCTTCCGCGGAGCCGGCTGGAACGTCATCAAGGTCGTCTGGGGCCGCGAGTGGGACTCGCTGCTGCACAAGGACCGCGACGGCGCACTGGTGAACCTCATGAACACCACGCCCGACGGCGACTTCCAGACCTACAAGGCCAACGACGGCAGCTACGTCCGCGATCACTTCTTCGGCCGCGACCCGCGAACGAAGGAGCTCGTCAAGGATCTCTCGGACGACGAGATCTGGAACCTCAAGCGCGGCGGCCACGACTACCGCAAGGTGCACGCTGCCTACGCGGCTGCGATGTCGCACAAGGGCCAGCCGACGGTCATCCTGGCGCACACCATCAAGGGCTACACCCTGGGCAAGCACTTCGAGGGCCGTAATGCCACGCACCAGATGAAGAAGCTGACGCTCGACGATCTCAAGACGTTCCGCGATCTTCAGCACATCCCGATCTCGGACGAGGAGCTCGAGAAGGATCCGTACATGCCGCCGTACTACCACCCCGGTGCGGACGCTCCCGAGATCCAGTACATGCTCGATCGTCGCAGCAAGCTCGGCGGATTCGTCCCCGAGCGCCGCGTCGACGTCAAGCCACTGCCGCAGCCCGGCGACGACACCTACAAGACGCTCCGCAAGGGCTCGGGCAAGCAGGAAGTCGCCACCACCATGGCACTCGTGCGCGTCATGAAGGAGCTGTTGCGAGACAAGGAGATCGGCCACCGAATCGTGCCGATCATTCCCGACGAGGCCCGCACGTTCGGTATGGACTCGTGGTTCCCGTCGCTGAAGATCTACAACCGCAACGGCCAGCTGTACACCTCGGTCGACTCGGAACTGATGCTCGCCTACAAGGAGAGCTCGGTCGGTCAGATCCTGCACGAGGGCATCAACGAGGCAGGCTCGACGTCGTCGTTCACCGCGGTCGGTACCTCGTACGCGACGCACGGCGAGGTCATGATCCCGCTGTACATCTTCTACTCGATGTTCGGCTTCCAGCGCACCGGCGACGGTCTCTGGGCTGCAGCAGACCAGATGGCCCGCGGGTTCGTGCTCGGTGCCACGGCAGGTCGCACCACGCTGACCGGTGAGGGTCTCCAGCACGCCGACGGTCACTCGCTGCTGCTGGCGTCGACCAACCCCGCGGCCGTGGCGTACGACCCGGCGTTCTCGTACGAGATCGCGCACATCGTCAAGGACGGTCTGCGTCGCATGTACGGCGGCACCAAGGGCCCAGACGGAGAGTTGCTGCCTGGTTTCGGCGGCGAGAACATCTTCTACTACATCACCCTGTACAACGAGCCGTACGTACAGCCGGCCGAGCCCGAGAACCTCGACGTCGAGGGGCTGCTCAAGGGCATCTACCGGTTCGCAGAACCGCAGGAGGGCGACGGACCAGAGGCACAGCTGCTCGCGTCCGGCGTCGGCATCGTCTCGGCCCGCAAGGCACGTGAGTTGCTGTTCGAGGAGTGGGGCGTTCGTTCAGCCGTGTGGTCCGTCACCTCGTGGGGCGAACTGCGCCGCGACGGCGTCGAAGCCGAGAAGGAGTCGCTGCGTAACCCGGGTGCCGACAAGCGCGTTCCGTTCGTCACCTCGGCCCTGGCCGATGCCAACGGCCCGGTCATCGCGTCCTCCGACTGGATGCGCGCCGTGCCGGATCAGATCCGCCAGTGGGTTCCGGGCGATTACGTCACCCTCGGAACCGACGGCTTCGGCTTCTCCGACACCCGCCCGGCTGCACGACGGGTGTTCAACGTCGATGCCGAGTCCATCGTCGTCGCCACACTGTCCGCTCTCGCGGCATCGGGCGAGATCGACAAGTCCAAGGCCGTCGAGGCTGCCGAGAAGTACAAGATCGACGACGTCACCGCAGCTCCGACGTCGTACGCCGATACCGGCTCGGCGTAGGTCTTCGCCGTGATCGGCCGACCCCCGTTCCACCTCGCGACGAGAGTCCAGCGCGAGGTGGGCGGGGGTCGGGCGTAGGTTCTCCTTATGTCCGATGCGAAACCCGATTCACCGGACAGTTCGTCCGCGCGTGATGTCTCCCGGCGCGACGCTTACCGTGAAGCGTTGCGTGAGTCGTTGGCTCGTGACTCCCCGGCCCGTGACTCCCCCACCCGTGATTCGCTCACGACCGACAACGAGGTCCACCTTCCGGTCAACTCGTTGGCCCCTTCGCGCCAGAAGCGCGACCCTTTGCCCGACGCCCTGTTGCGACGCGTCAAACAGTTCTCCGGCCGCCTGTCGACCGAGGCAGTGACCACGATGCAGGGCCAGTTGCCGTTCTTCGGCGACCTCGACGCCGCCCAGCGGGCCAGCGTCCAGCTGCTGATCCAGACGGCCGTCGACAACTTTCTCGAATGGCTCAAGAATCCGAACAGCGACATTCGATTCAGCCTCGACGCCTTCCAGGTGATCCCGCAAGACCTTGCCCGACGCCTCACGCTGCGTCAGACCGTCGACATGGTTCGGGTGGCGATGGAGTTCTTCGAGCAGTGGCTCCCCGCGCTCGCGCGCAACGACCAGCAGTTGGTCGCGCTGACCGAGGCCGTGCTGCGGTACGGCCGCGAGCTGGGGTTCGCCGCGGCGTCCGTGTACGCCAGTGCAGCCGAGTCACGAGGGGCGTGGGACACCCGCCTCGAAGCCCTCGTCGTCGACGCCGTCGTCCGGGGCGATACCGGATCGGACATGCTCTCCCGTGCTGCCACGTTGAACTGGGACGCCACTGCGCCCGCGACGGTATTGGTGGGGACTCCCCCGGAAGACCGCGGCGTGTCCGTGGTGGGCACCGTGCACTCCGTCGCTCAGAAGCACGGTCGAGCTGCGTTGGCGGTGGTTCAGGGGACCCGATTGGTGATGGTGGTCAGTGGCCAGCTCGACGACACCGCGGCGCATCACGCGTTCATCGACGACATGTTGCAGAACTTCTCCGACGGCCCGGTCGTCATCGGTCCCACCACCCGCACCTTGGGCGCAGCGCACTCGAGCGCGGTGGAGGCCTTTGCCGGCATGCAGGCCGTGGCGGGCTGGCGGGGCGCACCGCGGCCGGTTCACGCCGGCGAGTTGCTGCCCGAACGAGCGTTGCTGAACGACGGGGCAGCTATCTCGGCTCTCAACGATCATGTCGTCGTGCCGTTGGCCGCGGCAGGTTCGGGTTTGGCCGACACACTCGACGCGTATCTCGACTGCGGCGGTGCCGTGGAAACCTGCGCTCGGCAGCTGTTTGTTCATCCAAATACCGTCCGGTATCGGCTCAAGCGCATCGCCGAGGTGACCGGACGTGATCCCACTCACCCACGCGATGCGTACATCCTTCGGGTCGCGGCAACGGTAGGTAGGTTGGCTCGAACGCATCACGAACCGACATATCCAGCCCCATATGTCACACAGGTCACATTTGGAGAAGTGGTTACGTAACGCCGAACCGCCTTCCGGCGATAGCGGGTCTCCACGAGGCAATTTGTAGGGTTCCCACAAATTGCTTGTCGAGAGTTCATCGAGCGCGACATCACTGATGAGGGGCCCGACAGTGTTTTCTTAAGCCTGTGATTGCGTTGCTTGCGCCCGGTCAGGGCTCCCAGACTCCCGGCATGCTGCTGCCTTGGCTCGAAATCCCGGGCGCGGCCGATCGGTTGGCGCTGTGGTCCAAGGCCTCCGGCCTGGATCTCGTGCGACTCGGCACCACCGCCACCGCTGAAGAAATCACCGACACTGCGGTGACTCAGCCACTGGTCGTGGCGTCGGCCCTACTGGCCTTCGAGGAAATCGCCTCGCGTGGACTGTTCCCCGACGACGCCATCGTGGCCGGCCACTCGGTCGGCGAGCTGGCGGCTGCTGCCATTGCCGGCGTGATCTCCTCCGACGACGCGGTATCTCTGGCAGCGGTGCGCGGTGCTGCGATGGCCAAGGCCTGCGCCCTCGAACCGACCGGCATGTCCGCCGTGCTCGGCGGCGACGAAGCTGCAGTACTGGCCCGGCTGGAAGAACTCGATCTCGCCCCGGCCAACGTCAACGCTGCCGGTCAGATCGTTGCTGCAGGTCTGCTGACCAAGTTGGCGGAACTGGCCGAGAGCGCACCCGCGAAGGCGCGGGTCCGAGCACTTCCGGTCGCGGGTGCTTTCCACACCAAGTACATGGCATCGGCAGGCGACACCGTCGCCGCGGCCGCAGCCGCCATCACTCCGTCCGAGCCGACGCACACCTTGCTGTCCAACTCGGACGGTCAGCCGGTCGCATCGGGTGCCGATGCGCTCACCAAACTTGCTGCCCAGGTCACACGCCCCGTGCGGTGGGACCTGTGCAGCGCGTACCTGCGTACCGCGCAGGTCACCGGACTTGCGGAGCTGCCCCCGGCAGGCGCACTGGTCGGCATCGCCAAGCGTGAACTGCGCGGCGTGCCCAACCTCGGCCTGAAGACACCGGCGGACATCTCCGCATTGGCCGAGCTCGGATAGCTCGGTCTCCTTCACACCGCAGTCTCGGTACTGCGGATCGACTTCCACTCCCCGAGTGGCAGAAATGCACAACCGCGTCTCGAAGCACATGACTTCGGCGTTCGACACAGAAGAGAAGGGAGCCACAACAGTGGCCAGCCAGGAAGACCTCATCGCCGGACTTGCAGAGATCATCGAGGAGGTCACGGGCATCGAACCGTCCGAGGTGACCATCGAGAAGTCCTTCGTGGACGACCTCGATATCGACTCGCTCTCCATGGTCGAGATCGCAGTGCAGACCGAGGACAAGTACGGCGTGAAGATCCCCGACGAAGACCTCGCAGGTCTGCGCACCGTCGGCGACGCCGTCAACTACATCCAGAAGCTCGAAGCGGAGAACCCCGAAGCCGCAGAAGCTATCAAGGCCAAGCTCGACGACTCCGCGAGCGAGTGACACGACCCATGACCAACCCATCCACCGCCAACGGACGCTTCCCCAGTGTCGTCGTCACCAGCCTTGCTGCGACCACGTCACTCGCGGGTGACGTCGATGCCACGTGGAAGGGTCTGCTGAACGGCGAAAGCGGAATCGGCACTCTGGAAGACGATTTCGTCACCGAGTACGACCTGCCCGTGCGGATCGGCGGACACCTCGCGGTGAACCCGCAGAGTCTGCTCTCGCGGGTCGAGATCCGTCGCCTGAGCTACGTGGAGCAGTTGTCCACGGTGCTCGGTCGTGAGGTCTGGAAGAACGCCGGCTCGCCCGACGTCGATCCCCTTCGCCTCGGCGTGTCGATCGGCACCGGACTCGGTGGCGGCGATTCTCTCATCGACGCCAACGACAAGATGAAGGCCGGCGGCTACCGCAAGGTGTCCCCGCTCGCCGTTCAGATGGTCATGCCGAACGGCCCAGCAGCGGTCGTCGGGCTCGAGCTCAAAGCACAAGCCGGCGTCATCACGCCCGTCTCCGCCTGCTCCTCGGGATCGGAAGCCATTGCGCATGCATGGCGAATGATCGTGATGGGCGACGCGGACATGGTCGTCACCGGCGGCGTCGAGGGATACATCGACGCGGTTCCGATCGCCAGCTTCTCCATGATGCGGGCGATGAGCACCAACAACGACAACCCGAAGGGTGCGTCACGTCCGTTCGACAAGGATCGTGACGGCTTCGTCTTCGGTGAAGCGGGTGCGCTCATGGTCATCGAGACCGAGGAGCACGCCAAGGCACGCGGCGCAACGATTCACGCCCGCCTGCTCGGTGCCGGAATCACCTCGGACGGGTTCCACCTCGTGGCCCCCGACCCCGAGGGCAAGGGTGCCGCGCGTGCGATGCAGCGCGCCATCGAGACCGCAGGCCTGCAGAAGTCCGACATCACCCACGTGAACGCCCACGCAACGGCAACTCCCATCGGAGACACCGCCGAAGCGCTGGCGATCAACAAGGCAGTCGGAAATCACGCAGCGGTGTACGCACCGAAATCCGCTCTGGGCCACTCGATCGGCGCCGTCGGCGCCCTCGAGTCGGTACTGACGGTGCTGGCAGTGCGAGAGGGAATCATCCCTCCCACACTGAATTTGGAGAACCAGGATCCCGAAATCGATCTCGATGTCGTCAAGGGCGAGCCCCGCGTCGGACAGATCGACTACGCGATCAACAACTCGTTCGGATTCGGTGGGCACAACGTAGCGCTCGCCTTCGGTAAGGCGTGATCCACTGAGTCGACTTCTCGACTCAGCGAATCCCGCTCTCGCAGTGCATGATCCGAGCTGGGGCCGTTCTTTCGACGGACGGTCCCGGCTCGGGCCTCGCCCCCGCCAGGGGCCCTGAAGAAGGACAACGCGATGACCATTCTGGCCCCTGTCACACGATCCGGCACCTCCACCGATCCGCGCGACCCCCTCACCCGCCTCGAGAAGCTCTTCGACGCCGGAACCACTGTTCCCCTGCATGATCGGGACAAGTCGGGAATTCTGGCCGCATCGGGCGAAATTGACGGCGTCCACACCATCGCCTACTGCTCCGACGCCACCGTCATGGGCGGTGCCATGGGAGTGGACGGTTGCAAGCACATCGTGGCCGCAATAGACACCGCCATCGAACAGCGCGCCCCGATCGTCGGCGTCTGGCATTCGGGTGGTGCTCGCCTCGCCGAGGGCGTCGAGGCTCTCCATGCCGTCGGACTCGTGTTCGAGGCCATGGTCCGAGCGTCCGGCCTCGTCCCACAGATTTCCGTCGTCCTCGGTTTCGCAGCCGGTGGTGCAGCGTACGGTCCCGCCTTGACCGACGTCGTCATCATGGCTCCCGAGGGACGCGTATTCGTCACCGGACCCGACGTCGTTCGCAGCGTCACCGGCGAACAGGTCGATATGGAGTCGCTCGGCGGCCCCGACACGCACCACAAGAAGTCCGGGGTCTGCCACATCGTCGCCGACAGCGAGATGGACGCGTTCACCCGCGCCCGCCGTCTGGTGTCGATGTTCTGCGAGCAGGGCGTGTTCGACATCGCCGCCGCAGAACACGGCGACACCGATCTACGCGCACTGATGCCCGAATCCAACCGACGTGCCTACGACGTGCACCCGATCATTCACGAACTGCTCGACAACGTCGAAGGCGAATCGACGTACGAGGAGTTCCAGGGCGGCTGGGCTCGCAGCATCGTCATCGGGCTCGGCCGCATCAGCGGCCGCACCGTCGGTGTCATCGCCAACAACCCCATCCGCCTCGGCGGCTGCCTGAACTCCGAAAGTGCGGAGAAGGCAGCGCGATTCGTTCGCCTGTGCGACGCCTTCGGTATACCGCTCATCGTGGTCGTCGACGTGCCGGGCTACCTGCCCGGCGTCAGCATGGAATGGGAAGGCGTCGTTCGCCGCGGAGCGAAGTTGCTGCACGCGTTCGCCGAGGCCACCGTCCCCCGCGTCACGCTGGTCACTCGCAAGATCTACGGCGGCGCGTACATCGCCATGAATGCCCGCGCACTCGGTGCCACTGCGGTCTATGCCTGGCCCGGCTCCGAGGTGGCCGTGATGGGCGCGAAGGCGGCTGTCGGCATCCTGCACAAGAAGGCGCTCGCCGCCGCACCCGAAGAAGAGCGAGAGGCACTGCACGACCGCCTCACCGTCGAGCACGAAAGCATCGCAGGCGGTGTCGATCGCGCCGTGGCCATCGGCGTCGTCGACGAGGTCATCGAGCCCAGCAAGACCCGCAGCACGGTTGCCAAGGCTCTCGCCGCAGCACCGGCGGCTCGCGGAAATCACAAGAACATTCCGCTCTGATCGACCCCGACCACTACCTACTGCGGTCGTCGGCCCTGCCCCGCGACCCCACCCCGAGACCCCACCCCGGTTGGGAACCCACCCCGGTTGGGATCAATGCGCCTTTCAGGCACTCCATGTGCAAGAAAGCCACATTGATTCACACCGGGGACGGGCAAACGAGGTCGATCGAGGTCCGTCAGCCCTGGATCCATCGGTGATCGTGGGCCAGTCGAACGACGGCCGATCGCACGTCGAGTATCTGCGCAGCCGTCAGCGTGCCGTTCGACGTCAATAGTTGTTCGGTCAGCTCTGTGGTGAAGTCCGCCTCGGACAGGAGGTCCGCGCCTGCGTCGTCGTGGCGCTGGTGACCACTGACGGGTGCGGTGTTGTGAAATGGGACGTCGGGTTTGTGCCGGGTCACCAGAGCGGTGGACGTCGGCCCGTCGATGATCTGGACCTCGGTGGCCTTCAGACCACGGTCACCGTCTACGGCAACGTATTCGACGCGTACTCCCGGTGCCAACAGTCGTTTGTCGAAGTCCAGATCGTTGACGTGGATGAACACGTCCTCGCCGCCCTCGTCCGGCGCTACGAATCCGTACCCCTTGAACTCGTCGAATCGAATCACTTTTCCGGTCGACAACATCGAACTCACCACTCCACGGTCGTTCCCACATGCCTACCCCAGGCACGAACGCGAAACTACCGCCGCGACGAATCCCCGGCAACCGCTGCTAGCCGACGTTGCGGCTGAGCCAGGTCACTTCTGCTCCTGCGCCTCCGGTGCGGAACGGCTCGAGTGCGGCATCCCAATCCGAGCCGAGCGCGTGCTCCACTGCGGCGGCGAGGTTGCCTTGGTTGTTGTCCATCAGCGCGCGCAGTCGCATCTCGCCGAGCACCACGTCCCCGTTGGCACTCGTCGATCCGCGCCACAGACCCAGGCCGGGTACGTGCGAGAACCGTTCGCCGTCGACGCCTTCGCTGGCATCCTCGGTCACCTCGTAGCGCAGCATCTGCCAGGACCGCAGGATGCGGGCGAGCTTCGCCCCGGTGCCCACGGGCCCGATCCAGTCAGTGGTGGCACGCAGCTGTCCGTCGGAGGCCGGCTGCGCGGACCACTTCAAATTGGCACGGCAATCTAGGGCGTCGGACAACGCCCATTCGACATGCGGGCACAGCGCAGCGGGCGACGAGTGGATGTACACAACACCCGATGTCGCATCTGCGAATTGGTTCGATCCACGCATTGCACTACCTCCAGCTTCGACGAGGGACGTCTTCCCCAACGACCTCGACATGCTCGAACTGGTTGCAGCGATTCAACGCGTGTGTGTACTAGTGTGCCCCGAGTTGCCCCTGTTGCGCCAGTGCAATCTGTGAACGGTGGTGTTTCACCCGGCCAGGACGGCGTCGGAGAGCTCGGGCCAGAGCGGTTTGGCCCAATCTCCGAAGTTCCGATCGGTCAGCACCACGCACGCGATCCTCACCGACGGGTCCACCCACAGGAACGTCCCGGACTGTCCGAAGTGGCCGAACGTAGCCCTCGAGTTGTTACTCCCAGTCCAGTGCGGGGTCTTGTCATCGCGCAGCTCGAACCCCAGACCCCAGTCGCAGGGCTTGTGCGATCCGTACCCGGGCACGATTCCGTTCAGGCCGGGAAACTGCACGTCGACGGCCGAAGACAGTGTCTGCGACGCGAGAAGAGTCGGTTCCAACAGCTCTGCGGCGAACTTGGTCAGGTCTGCAACGGACGAACGGGCACCGTGACCGGCCGACCCGGGCAGCGACGTGTCGACCATCCCGAGCGGTCCGCAGACGGCCTCATCCAGGTAGTCGGGAAAGGTAATTCCCGACTCTGCTTCGATGAGTTCGGCCAAGACCTCGAATCCCGCGCTCGAGTAGATCCGCTTGGTGCCGGCAGGTGCCTGCACCTTTCGCTCGCCGAACGCCAGTCCCGAGGCGTGCGCCAGCAGATGCCGCACAGTCGACCCCTCCGGCCCTGCCGGCTGATCGAGCTCGACAGCGCCTTCTTCCACGGCAACCAACACCGCGTAGGCGGTGAGCAATTTGGTGACCGACGCCAGCTCGAAGACGCGCGCGGTGTCCCCCACCTCCTCCCGCACTCCGGCGTCGGTGACGACGGCGGCACTGACATGGTCGACGGGCCACGAGGCAGTGAGATCGAGGGTAGTCACGACTCCAGAGCCTAATTGTCTGTCGATGCCCGTGGATCGGTCCCCTGCCGGGCTAGTCTCGGACGACAGGAATGGGAGAAATGCGATGTCGGTTGTGTATGGATCGTGCAATCTGTGCGAGGCGATCTGTGGTCTCGAATTCACGGTGGAGAACAACGCGGTGGTCTCGATCCGCGGCGACGAGAAGGACCCACTCTCCCGGGGCCACATCTGCCCGAAGGCTCTGTCGTTGATCGACCTTCATGCCGACACCGATCGGCTCACCACGCCGGTCAAGCGGGTGGGTGAGAAGTGGGAGAACATCGGTTGGGCGGAGGCGTACGACCTCGTCGTCGACGGCCTCGTCTCGACGCGGAAGAAGTACGGATCCAATGCGGTCGGCCTCTATCAGGGCAATCCCAACGTGCATTCGATGGGCGCGATGACCCACGGCATTCCGTTCACGTCGCTGCTGCGCACCCGCAATCGGTACTCGGCGACGTCCTTGGATCAGTTGCCGCACCAGCTCGTCGACCATTTGCTGTACGGCCACCAGCTCCTGCTGCCGATTCCGGATATCGATCGAACCGATTTCTTCCTCGTCCTCGGCGGCAATCCGATGGCCTCCAACGGCAGCATGATGACGGTGCCCGACTTCGCCAAAAGAGCACGCGCACTCCGTAAGCGGGGTGGCCGACTGGTAGTGGTCGATCCACGTAAGACCGAAACGGCGGATATTGCCGACACCCACTTCTTCGTTCGTCCCGGCAGCGACGCGCTGCTGTTGCTGGCGATGATTCACACGATCGTCGCCGACGGCTCCGTCCGTGTCGCCGACTACGTCGATGGTGCCGATCGACTTGCCGATCTCGTCGCCGAATTCACGCCGACGGCGGTGGCACCGATCGTCGGCATGTCGGCAGACGACATCTCTTCTCTCGCACGGGACTTTGCTGCGGCGAAGTCTGCGGTGGCGTACGGCAGGATGGGAGTGTCGACGCAGCAGTTCGGCACGGTGTGCCAGTGGGCGATCCAGGTACTCAACATCATCACGGGCAATCTCGACCGCCCGGGCGGTGCGATGGTGACCGATCCGGCGATCGATCTGATCTCGCAGGGCATCGTCAGTCGTGGACATTTCGACAAGTGGCGCAGCCGCGTTCGCGATCTTCCCGAGTTCGCCGGCGAGTATCCCTGTTCGACGCTCGTCGACGAAATCACCACCGAGGGCAAGGACCAGATTCGTGCCATGGCCGTCCTGTCCGGCAATCCGGTGCTGTCGATGCCCGGCGGCACTACCCTGAACGACGCGTTCGCGGGACTCGATTTCATGGTGTCGTTCGACTTCTACATCAACGAGACCTCGCGGCACGCACACGTAATTCTGCCGCCGACGATGTCCCTCGAACGCGATCACTACGATCTGATCTTCAATTCTTTCGCGGTACACAACACTGCCAAGTACATGCCCGCAGTCCTACCCAAACAGGCTGACGCCAAGCATGATTGGGAGATCTTCCGAGACCTGTCACTGCGCTACAAGAACCGCATGGCAGGCTCCACCGTCGATCGCCTGAAGGCACGATTGACGCCGAAGAGCGTCATCGGCGAGGCCCGTCTACGCCTGTCTCCTGCTCGTACTCTGGATATCCTGCTCCGTAGCCGACGAAAAGGTTTGTCGCTGAGGAAGCTTCGAGCCAACCCGCACGGCATCGATCTGGGACCGCTGCGTCCGGGCTTTCCCCAGAAGCTGAAGACCAAGGACAAGCGCATTCAATTGATCCAGGACGTCGTGGTCGGTGAACTGCCTGCCCTGGTGGACCTGATGAACTCGAGCGTTGTCCCCAAGGACGACGAGCTCCTGCTGATCGGTCGACGACATCTACGTAGCAACAACTCGTGGATGCACAACACCGCTCGGCTCACCAAAGGCAAAGCGCGACATCAGCTTCTGGCCCACCCGAACGATCTCTTCCAGCGCGGGATCGAGGACGGTTCGATGGTGTCGGTCACCTCCGCGGCCGGTACCGTCGACATCGAGGTCGCGGCGTCCGAAAAGATGATGCCCGGGGTGGTGAGCATGCCGCACGGATTCGGACATCAGCGCCCCGGAGTGCAGCTCTCGGTCGCCACCACTGTCACCGGACCGAGCGTCAACGACATCACCGACCCCGCCCGAGTCGACGCGGTCTCGGCGAACGCGATTCTCAACGGCGTTCCGGTGCAGGTGAGGGCCAAGTAGCGCCCCCGATGGAACCACGAGACGGCGTGATTCTGTACGATTCTGCTGGCTCGTACCTGGTACGGGATTGGGGCGGTAGCTCAGTCGGTTAGAGCCGTGGACTCATAATCCATTGGTCGCGGGTTCGAGCCCCGCCCGCCCCACCACGAGCCGGCCGTCGAAATGTGCGAGCCATCGCGGACAGCGGATGTCCTCGATTGTGGGGACACTGAAGCGATGTGGAACCAGAGCGAGGCATTACCGGGTCGAGTCGATCGCGCGAGCGCATGACTGCGTCGGAATCGCCGTCGCCCGCGTCAGCCCATCCCCCGACGTGGAAGTTCGACTACCCGATCATCCATGCCGAAACGCGGGCGCAGTGGCGATCCTGGTTGTCGCACAATCACAGCTCGACCCGAGGCGTCTGGCTCTGTTCATGGCGGACCGGCACCGACCGACCCCGTTGCCCATATCCCGCGGCTGTCGAGGAAGCCATCTGTTTCGGTTGGATCGACTCCACCAGCAGCATTCTCGACGAGGCCCGCGGCCTGCAGCTGTTCACACCGCGCAGACCCAAGAGCCCCTGGACCAAACTCAACCGAGAACGCGCAGCCGATATGGAAGAACGCGGCCTCATGACCGACGCAGGTCGCCACGCCATTGCTGCCGCGCAGTCGAACGGGTGGTGGACAATCTCCGATCCGGTCGAGAACCTCGAAGAACCGCTCGAGTTGAAGACGGCACTCGACCGTGACCTAGACGCTCGTAACAACTGGGACGACTTCCCTCCCAGCGCCCGTAAACAGATGCTGTGGTGGATTGTCAGCGCCGTTCGAGACGACACTCGTGCAGGTCGAATAGATCAGATCGTGGCCGACGCCGCGATCGGTCGACGTGCCCGCGGCTGACTGGAGCCGTTTCGCGAGCGCCGATCAAGTCCCTACCACCTTGCGATACAAAGCCGACCAATACACCAGCAGTGCAGCAGCAGTGGCCCCGAACCACAGCCACGTCAGGAATGCCGCCACCACGCCGGTGACGAAGAATCCCAGCACGAGTGCCACCACCCAGCCGAGTAGGTAGGCGAGGATCGTGATGACCGCCGCTGCGGTACAGCGCCACGGGGATTGCTTCACGGTGTGTAGTGCAGCGCGCAGAGGGTTTCGGCGACCGTCGACCGCCGCTGGAAGTATCAGCAGCGCAAAGACAATCACGACAGCCGGGAGCAGGGGGAAGAGAATTGCGAACGCAACGGCCGCCACGGTCAGCACCACGCACCAGGCCAGTACCCGCGGTCGTCGCCACGTCCGGCTCAATGCACCCGACGCGTTGCCGTCCACCACGTCGAGTGCTATCGAGGCGGTGAACCACAGCGCACACACCACCGTTGCGGCGGAACCGACGACCAGCGCAGCGAATCTCAGGGAGGACGTCGGAGCCGGATCCCCCACCACGGTCAGCGCCTGAATCAGAGCCGAGACGATAACCACCGATGCGAGCAGTAGCACCCCTCTCACGGCGCACCGACCGTCGAATTGCGGTCGAGTACGTCCTGCACCGAACCCGAGTAGAGAACGGTTGCGCCGACCTTCACTTCGACGGTACTGGCATCGTCGGACGTGGCCGTACCGTTAATCGTCTCGTTACCGGTTGTCGTCCCGGCACATTCGATGTCCGCCCCGGTGCCCGAGCACACGGGCGCAACCAGGATCTCGATTCCTTGCTCGAACAGAACGTCGTTCACCGCGTAGCGGAGATTCCCGAGTTCGGCTCCCCCGACCGGCGCGAGCGCGGCGGTCTGCGAGCACCCCGCGCAGGCCAGCACTGCCGCCACCGTGAAGAGCTGTCTACGAACACCGTTCATCGTCCCTGCCTCGTCTCGTACGCAATCAGTCTGGCGTGCTCGTCGAGGTGTTGCTGTTCCAGAGCAGCGTCGGTGATGGCGCTCAGGTCGAACGGCGCGGGCAGGAGGAGTTCGGTGTTGCGGTCGAGGCGCGAACCTCGTCGCATCAGCGGATTCTCGGCCCAGTCGTTCGCAGCCAACTCACGACTATGCGAGGCGAGGTCCAGGTAGCTGCCGCTGTTCCCGGGCGTGATCGGCGACGCGTGATCGAGCACGGTCGTGAACAGCGACAATGTCCCGTCTCTGTTGTCGACGATCTCCACCACCTGCTGTTGCTGCGGAAAGTCGATGCACGACGCGGTGGTGATCTCCCAGAACCCTCGTCCGTCTCGCGAATGCGCCAGGATCTGATTCTGGTGGGTGTGACCGTTGAGCCAACCGATCACCACAGGATATTTCAGAAGCAGATCGATGAATTCGTCTGCGCCGTACAGCTTCACCGACTGTCCCGGCCGCTGTGCACGGTTCTCCAGGGTCAGGCTGTTGTGGTGGGTGTAGATCAGGACGAGATTGCGTTCGGCCTGCGCCTTCTCCAATTGCTGGGTGAGCCAGTCGAACTGGTCCTCGGGCACCGCACCGTCGGGCCCGGCGACGGCGTTGCAGGTGTCGAGTCCGAACGTGCGAACGTTCGGAGTCGGGTCCGCCGCCCACCAGGTTTCACCCGAGTCGAGGTTGTGCTGGGTGAAACCGTGCCCGATCGGCCCTGGGGTGGGAGTCGTCTCGAAGTGCTCCTGCATGAACTCACGCTGCTCGAAGAGGTACCGAGCCGGATCTGCCGACACTGCTCGAAACCCGGGCCGGGCACCGGATCCGACCCCGAGCGCATCGAGCATCCTCTGCAGCGGACTACCTGTCGATGCGTACCCGGCCAATGCCGAGGTGGCCGTCGCTTCGAGTGTGTACGCCTTGCGTCCGCCGACCGCGAGGGCATGCAGCTGAGAGGAGAGATCGAACGTGCCGAGCAACAACGTGTCGTGATTGCCGTAGACGGAATACCACGGGACGGGTAGCCCCACCGATTCGACGATCCCCGACATCGCCTGCGTCAACAGATCGGGAAGCGTCGGAAATCCGTAGTCCCCGAACGACCCTCCCGACGGATCGCCCGGCCGATACGCCCACTGCGCCTCGGGCCACGCTTGCACGCCCTCGAAGACGTCGGATGCGCCACTCGTAGGCCGGACCGCGACGCCGTCGAGAACGTCTATGTACCAACGAAGTTCGAGATGAGAATGCATGTCGGCGCTGTCACCGGCGACAACCGCGGCTCCCATGGGAGCGCCGGTGACCGAACTGATTCGCGCATCCGCAAATGCCTTCACCATCGCGGCGGTGACGTGCACGGTCAGCGGATCCTGCGGATGGAAGGCCGAGCCCCACGCTGCATGGTCGGAGACGATCATGGGCTCGATCCGGCCGGGCGATTGCGCATCGATGACATGCATGTCCGACAGGTGCCCCAAGTAGAGCAACGAGCGTCTGGCCTGCACCCGAGACGCGCTGGGTGCCCGCCCGAGGATGTCGAGGCGAGGGACGTAGGGCTCCCCCGGCCCCGCAGCGAGCACCCGGTACCGACCGGGGCCGGTCGACGATCTCAGGATGGTCTGCGCCAGCGTTCCGCCGACATCGGTCTCTCCTGACGCCGGCTGCGCCCGAGCGACAAGGACGTGGCCCAGAACCTGCGGTGCGATTCCCCATGCCGCGGCGAGGGTGCCCACCCGAGTGACGAATTGACGACGCGACAGACCGCCATAGAACTCCCCGAATCCGAGAACCGCACCACATGCGCCTCGCATCCGACGAGGTGACTGCCAATTTTTACAGGGAAAACCGCGGACTGGTTGGAATTCGAGCCTTCATGGCACCACTGTGACCGGCCAGCGGCCCGCCTTGACCAGTCGCACTGCCACAGATCCCGCCAATCGGTGCCCGGCGCGTTCGGAGGCCCCCACCACGACGGCGTCGGTGCGGAGTCCATCGGCAACCGCGACGAGTCCGTTATAAGGATCACCCTGCGCAGTGCGGAATTCCCAGCGAACCTGCTCTCGCTCCCCGAAGCGGGCCACCGAGGTTCTGATGTAGTCGAGGAGTTCGTCGGCGATCTGTCGGCCCGTTTCCACCATCGAGATCCCCGCCTGGCCCCACGACGCGGTGGCGATGGGCTGCACGTAGACCAGCACCAGAAGCGATTGTTGCCTACGGGCCAGTCCTCCCGCGTATGCGGCGGCCCGCCAGGACGAATCCGAGCCGTCGACGCCCACCACGATGGACTTCGGGCCGTCGTGGCCGTACTCGAACCCCGTAGATTCCTGCGCATTGCTCACGACATGAGGCTACTGCCAGCCCATTGGTGCAGGGACCCCGGCGCAGGGCGGTACGGTTGATGTGCTGCGCAACCGGTTTGCCCGGCATGCGCCACACGACGGGAGAAGCAATGACCGACGACGAACAGTTCGACGCTCCGTCGACCGACCCGGCAACTGTATTCGCCGCTCTGGCCGACATCGTGTATCGCGGCAGTAGCGCAGAAGAGGTCTACACCGCTATCTGCAACGCCGCGACGATGGTTGTCCCTCACTGCGATCACGCGAGTCTCATGTTGTTGCGCCACGGAAAGGCCGTCACCGTCGCGGCCTCGGATGACGTGGCACGCGTCGTCGACGACATCGAACGCGCCACTGGTCAGGGACCGTGCTTGGATGCGCTGACCACCGAGGCCGTCCAACTCGAGCCGGATTTCAGCAGCCCCACCCAGTGGCCCGCAATGGCTCGGGGTGTCCTGAACCGCACGCCGGTCCGGGGAGCGATGGGGTTCCGCCTCAAGGTCGACGAGCAGAAGGTGGGTGCTCTCAACCTGTTCACCGACACCGCAGGTGCCTTCGATGCCGACACCGCCGACAAAGCCGTCATCCTGACTGCATTCACTTCTGTGACGGTAGGGGCGATGCTGAACGGCCAAGAGGCATCGACCTTGCGCGACGGCCTCGAGAGTAACCGTGAGATCGGCAAGGCGATCGGCCTCATCATGGCGCTGCACAAAGTATCCGACGAAGAAGCGTTCGCACTGCTCCGCAAATCGTCGCAGGATCTCAACGTCAAGATCGCCGATCTCGCATCGACGGTCGTCCAGCGGCACGGCAAGGGCCTGTCGAGCTGAACGAGCCGAGATCAGTGACCGCTCTGCACCTTCTTCGGTAGAGCGAACACCAACGCCAACGCAACGACGCTGAACGCGGCACTGACGGCCATGGCCATTGCGGCACCGTGCAGGAAGCCGGATCCCACGGTATCGGGGCCGGTGATGGTGAGTGAGCCGAACAGCACACTACCGATGACTGCGATACCGATTGCGGAGCCGACGCGCTGCATCGTCGAGATGACGCCGCTCGCGGCCCCTGCGTCGTCGCGGTCGACGGTTGCGACGATGAACTGCGCGTTGGGAGCGATGAACGCGCCGTTGCCCAAGCCCGCGATGAACAGCGGGACCAGCAGAGTCCAATGGGAGATGGTGTCGGCGGAACTGGTCGCCAAGATGATCCACAGCCAGATCAAGCCGATCGACACCAGCGATGCGCCGAGGATCAGTACGGTGCGGCCGAGTCGGATCGTGAGCTTGTTGCTCTGCGAGGACGCGATGATGCTGCCGATCGCGAACGGTATCGAGACCAACCCGGACGAGAGGGCCGTATTGCCGAGCCCGGTCTGCCACAACAACGAGATGGTGAAGAAGATGCTGGTGAACGCTGCGAAGTACACCAGCGCGAGAATCACACCGCCGGTGAATGCCGGTCGGGTGAACAGTCGCGGCGGCACGAGCGGATTGTGTCCACGACCGCTGTGGATCACCTCCCACCAGCCGAACACTGCAATCAGGCCCACGCCTGCAGCAATGGTCACGTAGGTCCACAACGGCCACCCGAGCTCCTGGCCTTCGATCAGCGGTACGAGCAGCGCGATGAGGCCGGCGGAGATCAGCACCAACCCGAGCCAGTCGATGCCCGGCCTTGCAGTCGGCTCGGATTCATCCTTCTTCGGCAGCAGAACCGCCGCCGCGATCAGACCGACGATGCCGATCGGCAGGTTGACCCAGAAGACCAACCGCCAGCCGTTCTCCTCACCGAAAGCCTGGATGATCAACCCGCCGACGATCGGCCCCAACGCAGTCGACACTCCGATGACCGCACCCATGATCGCAAATGCCTTGCCGCGCACAGGCCCTGGAAACAGCAGTTGAATGAACGCTGTGACAGCGGGCACGAACATTCCGCCTGCCAGACCCTGAACCACTCGGGCAACCACCAACTGCAGATCGTCCTGAGCGAGTCCGCAGGCAAAGCTGGCCACCGTGAACAGAGCGAGACCGGTGAAGAACACCCACTTGTGCCCGATCCGATCCCCGACCTTGCCCGCCGGAATCAGGGCGAGACCGAACGCGAGCGCGTAGCCCGAGATGATCCACGACAGAACGGATTCCGATGCCTCCAGCGTCGTGCTGATCGTCGGCAATGCGACGTTGACGATGGTGGTGTCGAGCAGGGCCATGAACATGCCGAGCAACAGAACCACCAGGGCTTGCCAGGCGCGCTTGGGTACCTCGATCGCCGGTGGGGTCGCTGACGCAATACCGTCGGTCACTGCACTGCCCTTCGTAGTAGTCGCTGAGCAGTATCGACCGAACGGTCTGGTATTGCTAGCCGATCATTGCGGACGCGGCGAACATCCAGGACAGGCCGGTGGCCAGAGCCACGAACCCCGAGGCCACGATTCGACCTGCCCACTGACCTTCCAGCAGAGCCGTTTCCACGCGAGCCGTGTCGGCGTCGGTCGTCTCCATCGGTGTCATGTTCCACTTCCCACCCTGCATCCGCGGCCGTCGTTTCCGGCCGCCGGATACCCCCGGATTCGACGCCGAAACTAGCGCAACTCCACAAAGGCCTCCACCGCGTCGAGAAATGGGTGCTGCGCGGCCAGTAGCTTTGTCCTCGCCAGCGGCACCGAAAACCATTCGATGCGGTCTACCTCGGGAAACGATTGCATCTTTCCGGATTTCGGCGGCCATTCGATCTCGAATGTGTTGCTCATCGCAGTGGAGACATCGAGGTCGGACTCGATCCCGAACGCGGTGACGATCTTCCCGCCGCGCTGTGTGGCGGTGCCGAGCTCGATGGGGTTGCCCGCAGGCACCTCGATGCCGACTTCCTCTCGGAACTCGCGCTGAGCCGCGGTCCACGGGTCTTCGGCCTCGGTGAACTCCCCCTTCACTATCGACCACGCACCGTCGTCCTTCCGCGCCCAGAACGGGCCGCCGGGATGGGCGATCAGAACCTCCACCACGTCGGCGTTCACCCGAAACAGCAGAATGCCCGCGCTCTTGTTGACCATGTGATGAGCGTGCCATCAATTTGCACGCTCACCGTTATCCCCCATCACCATTCGAGCAGGCGCGCACGGTTCGCCCCTTGGGCATCGACACCGATTTTCGTTGAATTGCCGTCTTTTGACTCGGAGAGTGCCGCGAAAGCGGGTACCAGCTATTGTCTACCGATGCAAGAGCGCGCAGAATCGACCAGGCAGGCCGTACTCGTGGGAGCCGCATCGAGCTTCGACAAGTTCGGCTACGGCACAGCCAGTCTGAGCACCATCATCGCCAACGCCGGCGTCAGCAAGGGTGCGATGTACTTCCACTTCTCGTCGAAGGAAGATCTGGCGCAGGCCGTGATCGAGGCACAGATGGCTCTTGCCACCGCTGCCACCGTCACCATCATCGAAAGCACACCGAAGGCCATCGATGCCCTGATCCTAATCACCAAGGAGTTGGCGCGTCAGCTGCAGACCGACCCCATCGCACGTGGCGGCATGCGGTTGACGTTGGAATCGACGACGGCTCAGAATCCGAATGCGCAATCGTTCGACGACTGGATCGGAATGATCGCGAAGTTGACCGAGCGCGCCCGGACCGAAGGCGACATCGTCGACGACGTGGACACGGCCGCACTCGCCAGGATGATCGTTGCATCGTTCACGGGAGTTCAGACCGTCTCGGAGATGCTCACCGGACGCGCCGACCTCCAGCTTCGGATGACCGAGATGTGGCACCTGTTGCTACCGTCGATCGCCCCTCGCCGGCGACTGGCCCGGATACGAGCGGTAGCCGATGCACCGCTCATCGACTGGAACGATCGCTGAGCGGTAGCCACGGTTCGGGTGTCGCCGTGACGGACATCGCCGAGAGCACGACCCCGTCGTGCTCGAACTGAATGCGGTGAATGCCGTCGGTCGTGTCGCTGTCGACGATGACCGTGCACGGGTTGGCCCATTCGGCGAACCCCAAGAACCTGACCTCGAGGGACGTGAAGTCCAGTCCCACGCAACCGGTGGCCAAACGCAACGCCTGACGGGCGGCTTCGAGCATGGTGACGCCCGGTAGGTATTCCACCGAATGATCGAACATCGCCAGGTTCCGCGGATCCGGAGCCACCACGAGCGTCCCGTCCGAGGTATGACGAGCCAGTACGACATCTGAGGGGTCGAGACGGCCGACTCCGGCCGGTTCTGCCACCTCGGTTCCGGCGGGAAGGTACCGAAAGTGTGGGTCGGCCATGGTCGGCTTGCGGACCTTGGAGTAGACGTCCGGTCCGATGGGACGCACGGACGCCGTTCCGGAGGCGACGACCTGACCGCGGTTGAGCAGTCGAGCCGACAGCTTCAGGTTGTCCAGCGACTCGTCCTCGAATGTGCGGTCGGTCGTGATCGACTCGGCGACAAGCGAATCGTCGATGTTGTCGACCGACAGCAGGTCGAGAATGTCGAACCGGAAGTGCTCGATGTAGACCACGTGGTCGAGCGGGACGTCGTGTTCGACGTGACAGAACAGGCTCACTGCCTGCCGCAGCGCCTCGGCGATCATCAACGAATCGTGGGTGCGACGTACCGGCACGAACATGCGATGCGACGTCGGCAGCTGTACCGCCGCACGATGCATACCGTCGACCGTCTCGTAGTCGGTCAACAGCACGTCCGCCGGAGAGCGTCGATGCACGAGCTGGCGTGGAACGGTGGATGCGTAACTCAAACTCACTTCAAAGCCCCTTAGAACCCGACCGATCCGTCTTTTTCCAGCACTTCCGAGCGTCCCGGATCGCACGAACAGTATGTCGCGAGACACCGACAAAACTGGCATCCGTCGACCTGATTCATTCGATCGATATACAGAAGATTCGGTCACGATCTGATAGCTGTCCGGGACTCTCGGTACCACATGTGCGGTACGTTCTCGCCGACCGACCCGGTCACGGGCGAGCGACCCCGGACAGCAAAAATCCCCGCCCGGACAAGCCGGACGGGGACTGCGCTCCCCCACCTGGACTCGAACCAGGAACCCTTCGATTAACAGTCGAATGCTCTGCCAATTGAGCTATGGGGGATTACCTTGCGGCGTCACACTCTCGTGCGAGCCGTTGGAAACAATAGCGCACACCCCCTTGTGAGTACCAAATCGGGCCCACGAGAGCGCCGGAACAGCTTCCGCTGTGTACCGAATCGCCCTGCTCGAGGTTCGTCGGGCAAGATGGAAGAACGGCCGCACGCTCTACGGAAGGACCCACTGATGATTCGTTTGGTACTGGCGGCTGGAGCTGCATATGTACTGGGAGCCAAGGCCGGACGGGGCCGCTACGAGCAGATTCGCAAGACGGCCAGCGCCGTCGCGTCGAGCCCGGCCACCAAGAAGGCAATCGAGGTCGGCCGTCAGAAGTTGTCCGACTCTCTGAACACGCAGCCGAGACTCGAGCCGATGAAGCCGGTCGACGACGAAGACCAGGTTTTCGTCCCGCGCGATCAGCTGCGGCGCTAACCGACCTCGGCGACGCTTCCCACGGCGAGTTCGAGCAGGCTGCGGCGGTACTGCTCGAGGGCGATGAGATCACCGAACAGGGCGTTGTAGTCGTCCGGCTTCTCCGCAGGCGACATGCGCTGCAGCTTGGACTTCAGTTCGGCGACCTGTTGGCCCACCCACACCTCTTGAAGCCGGGCGAGCACACCGGAGATGTAGCGCGTGAGAGCGTCGTCGGCCACGCGCATCGGATCGACGGCCAACTCCGTCACCAACGACACCACCACGGCGTCCTTGGCCTGCTTGGCCACTGCGTCGACCCACTCCCCACCGCCCAGGCCCGCGGCAGTGCCGCCGGCCGCGGCCACGGCATCACGCACCGCGGCGTACGCCGGATGATGAAAGCTTTCGGGTGGCAGCGAATCGAAGACGGTGCCGGCGACCGCGGGCATCTGCAGCACCGCCTTGAGGGCCTCTCGTTGCGGCCACAGCGTCGGATCGGTGGGGTTCGGACGCGGCGGCCCGGTGGGGGCTTCCGTCGGCGCTGCCTGACGCTTCTCGAAGGGCACGCGTTTACCGCTCGTGTCGCCTCGGGCACCCTTCTTCGCCTCGTCGCGCACGCGGGCGAGCACCATCGCAGTGTCGTCCCAGCCGGTCCACCCGGCGAGCTGCCTGGCGTACTCGTCCCGCAGTGAGGCGTCCTTGATTCGCGCGACCACCGGAACAGTGCGCTTGAGCGCTTCGACGCGCCCCTCGGGCGTGTCCAGATCATGCTCTCGGAGCAGCGATTTGACGACGAAGGCAAACATCGGGGTCCGCCGGGCCACGAGATCGCGAACGGCGTTGTCACCGGATTTCAGGCGCAGGTCGCACGGGTCCATTCCGTCGGGTGCGACGGCGACGAAGGTCTGCCCGGCGATCTTCTGATCCCCCTCGAACGCCTTCATGGCCGCGGCCTGGCCGGCGTCGTCACCGTCGAAGGTGTAGATCACCTCACCGCGAAAGTAGCTGTCGTCCATCATCAGTCGGCGCAGCATCGCGAGGTGGTCTTCGCCGAACGCGGTGCCACAGGACGCCACCGCGGTCTTGACGCCGGCGAGGTGCATCGCCATGACGTCGGTGTAGCCCTCGACGATGACGGCCTGATGCGACTTCGCGATCTCCTTGCGCGCGAGATCCAGCCCGAACAACACCTGAGACTTCTTGTACAGCATCGTTTCCGGAGTGTTGATGTACTTTCCGGGCATCGTGTCGTCGTCGAACAGCTTGCGTGCGCCGAAGCCGATGACGTCGCCGCTCTGACTGCGAATCGGCCACACCAACCGGCGCCGGAATCGGTCGATGGGTGTGCCGCGCTTGCCCGGGGTTGCCAGGCCGGCGTCGACTATCTCCTTGGCTTCGAAGCCCTTGCCCAGCAGATGTTTGGTGAGGGTGTCCCAGCCGTCGGGTGCGTATCCACAGCCGTAGGCCAGCGCGGCGTGGCCGTCGAAGTTGCGTTCGGTCAGGTAGTCCCGTGCGGCCTGGGCATCGGGCCCGCTGAGCCGGCCGGCGTAGAACTCCTGAGCCGCCGCGTTCGCGGCGATCAGGCGCGCGCGGGTCCCTCGATCACGTTGGACCGAGGGCCCTCCGCCCTCGTAGGAGATCGAGTAGTTCAGCCGATCGGCGAGTTGCTCGACGGCCTCGACGAACGAAATGTGCTCGATCTTCTGGAGGAAGGAGTAGGCATCACCACCTTCGCCGCAGCCGAAGCAGTGGTAATGGCCATGATTGGGCCGAACATGGAACGACGGGGACTTCTCGTCGTGGAAGGGGCACAACCCCTTCATGGAGTCGCCGCCCGCGCGCTTGAGCGAGACGTAGTCGCCGACTATGTCTTCGATCCGTGTGCGTTCGCGAATGGCGGCAATGTCACGTTCAGGAATTCGGCCGGCCACGACTGGAGTCTAGCGTCGAACAAGACGCCCGACACCCGTCGATCAACCCCAGCTGGCCTGAGCCCCGAGCGACCGCTTGTCCACCAGTTCGAGTCGACTCTCGGTGTACGACGCGATCTGATCCACGACGACGCGAGTCCGTTCGGCGTCGCTGTTCGCGCGTTGCCACGCGGGCACCAGGATGGGATCGAGTTCGCCCGGCGCCGAGCGCATCAACCACTCGGCGACGCGATGGATCCGGTCACGTTGACGTTCCTGCCGAATCTTGTGCCCGGCGTCGGACATGACGTACCGCAGTGCCATCGTCTTGAGCAGAGCCACTTCGGACGCGACGATCGACGGCACCACGAGGTCGGCGTCGTATCGCGTCAACGCTGCCGTGCCGTACTTCTGGCGGGTTCCGTCGATGGCAGCCGTGGCGAATCGCCCGACCAGCTCGCTCGTCATGTGCTTGAGCGCCACGGATGCGGTGAGGGTGCCGTCGTATCTGCCGACCGCGACGACGACGTCCATCTTGGACAGCCGGCTCGCCGCCTCGATCAACTCGTCGACGTCGAGTCCGCGGAACTCCGAGACACCGAGTTCGGCCAGTGCCCGCTGCTCGATCGGATCGGATAGTGCACGCAGGTCGATTCTGGCGTCGATGACGCCGTCCTCGACGTCGTGCACCGAGTAGGCGACGTCGTCGGACCAATCCATGGTCTGCGCTTCGAGGCACTTGTGCTTGTCCGGTGCACCGTCGCGTACCCAGCCGAGAATGGCCGAGTCGTCGTCGTAGGCACCGAATTTCGCGCCCGGCGCGGGCCTGGTCCACGGATACTTCATCGCGGCGTCGAGGGCGGCGCGGGTGAGGTTGAGCCCCGCGCTGTTGCCGTCGGAGTCGAGGATCTTGGGCTCGAGGCCGGTCAGGATGCGCAGGTTCTGCGCGTTGCCCTCGAATCCGCCGCAGTCCTGGGCCACCTCGTCGAGGGCTCGCTCGCCGTTGTGTCCGTAGGGAGGATGACCGATGTCGTGTGCCAAGCCCGCCAAATCGACCAGATCGGGGTCGCTGCCGAGCCCCTCCGCGATGCTGCGCCCGATCTGCGCGACCTCGAGCGAATGCGTCAACCGGGTGCGCGGGGTGTCGCCGTCGCGGGGCCCGGTCACCTGGGTCTTGTCCGCAAGACGACGCAGGGCAGCACAGTGCAAGACCCGCGCTCGATCTCGCGCGAACGCACTCCGA
The DNA here is from genome assembly GCF_001894785.1 of Rhodococcoides fascians NBRC 12155 = LMG 3623. GTDB lineage: Bacteria > Actinomycetota > Actinomycetes > Mycobacteriales > Mycobacteriaceae > Rhodococcoides > Rhodococcoides fascians. Next base: position 36,765 of record NZ_BCWW01000008.1, on the reverse strand, counting down.
TGCGAGGCGTTGTCCGCCCCGGATCGAAGCCCAGCGGTCTTGGGCGGTTCGGGAACGAATCGTTCGACGTCGTGCTCGGAGTATGTGCCGGTCATCTACTGGCCTGCCGTGTAGGAGAAATCAGCGGTGAAGTGCGTCAACTGGTACCACAGCAGAGCGCCTGTCTCCCTGGCTATTCCGTGCGCCTGCGACTCGCGGGTGTAGACGGCAGGCCCGGTGCGGGTGGGCGAGGTCCACGCATCGAGATCGGCGTCGCGCGCCATGGTTCGGGTGCGCAGCGAGTGCCACGGATCGCTGACCAGCACCACCGATGTCTTGCCCTGATCTCGTAGCGTGGCGCTGACGGCTTCGATGCTTTCGAGGGTGTCCGATCCGGTTTCGACGGCCACGATCGCGTCGGCAGGCACGCCCTGATCTATCAGGTAATTGCGACCCGACGCCGCCTCGGTGAACAGGTCACCTTCCTGCTTGCCGCCGACGGTGACGATCTCGGGAGCGATGCCCTGCTCGTACAACGACGCGGCCTGCGCCAAGCGTGCCTCGAACACCGTCGAGGGCGTACCGCTGTACTGCGCAGCACCGAGTACGACGATGGCGTCCGCCGCAGTATGGTCGTCGATCCGAGCCACCTGCCACACGCGCACCGCGGTACCTGCCACCAGGACGAGGGCCATCAGTATCACTCCCGCGACCAACCGACCCGTCCAGCGTCCGAGCGTTCCGAAGAAGCCCAGCCGCTCGGGACCGGGGTCCGGGGCATACCGGTCGTCGTACGGGTCGCCGTACGAATCTCGGTCGAGAGTTGAATTCACCCCTCGAGTTTGCCAGGCCCGCGCATCTTCGGCGCTCACGGCGCGCCTCGGGAGGTCAGAGCCACCCACGGTCCTCGGCGACTCGGACCGCTTCGGCCCGGGTGCTGGTGCCGGTCTTTCCGATCGCCGACGACAGGTGGTTACGCACCGTCCCCTCCGACAGGTGCACCTGCGCCGCGATGGCACCGGCCGTTCCACCCTTCGACGCTGCGCGAAGAACTTCCTGCTCACGGGCGGTCAGCGGGGAAACGCCCTCGGTGAGCGTCTCGGTCGCCAGCGCGGGATCGACGACGCGCAGTCCCATGTGGACCCGTCGTACGGCGTCGGCCAACTGTTTGGCTGGAGTGTCCTTGACGACGAATCCGGAGGCTCCGGCATCGATCGCACGGCGCAGATATCCGGGCCGGCCGAACGTCGTGACGATCAGCACTCTCGACTCCGGTACCACCTGAGCCAGCTCGGCGGTGACGTCGATGCCGTTCTTGCCCGGCATTTCCACGTCGAGCAGCACGACGTCGGGTCGATGTTCGAGAACCGCCGCCACCACTTCGTCGCCTCGTCCCACCTCGGCGACGATGTCGAGGTCGTGTTCGAGCCCCAACAATGCTGCGAGGGCACCGCGCACCAGCGCTTGGTCGTCGGCCAGCAACAGTCTGATACTCATGGTGCCGAGACCTCCACCTTGAATCCGCCGGTCGGAACCCGGGCGACCGTCAGTGAACCACCGGCAGCGCTCACGCGTTCACCCAACCCGCGGAGCCCGTTTCCTCCACAGTGTTCCTCGGCCGGCCCGCATCCGTCGTCGACGATGGAAATGCTCGAGGGCGTCAGCATCACTCGGCAGTGGCGTGCGTGGGAGTGTCGCACCACGTTGGTCACCGCTTCGCGCAGGACCCAGCCGAACAGTTCGCGGTGTCGCAGTGGAACGACGTCGGCATCCGCGGGCAGCTCGACGTCGATGGCGGCGGCCACCAGAGCTGTTCGTGCGCTTGCCAGTTCGGTGCCGATGTCGATTTGCCGCATGCCGCCGACAGTGCTGCGCACATCGGCGAGTGCTTGCCTTGCAAGGGTTTCCACCTCGGCGATCTCGACAGCTGCTCGGGCAGCATCGATCTCGAGCAATCTGCCGGCCAGTTCACTCTTGACAGTGATGACGGTCAGGGAATGCCCGAGAATGTCGTGCACGTCTCGGCTCATCCGCTCACGTTCGGCGACGATGGCCAGATCCGCCAATTGCTGCCGCGCCACGGCCAATTCGTGGTTGCGCTGGAAGACCTGGGTGATACCCCACGCGGCGGCCGAGCTGATCAGCAACTGAAACGCGAAAAAGTTGTCGGGCTCCCAGGACGGGATGACCCGCGGTGCCACTTCGATGGCCACCACCATCACCGCGACCAACGTCCACGCCTGCCGAACCGGCAGCGTCATCATCGCCAGCACCGCGATGTAGATCGTTGCACCGAATCCGGTGGTTCCGATCAGCGCGCTCATCGCCGCGGTCAGGGCCAGCATTGCCGCGAGCGCAATCCAGGCCTGCCGTACCGGCAGCGGGTGTCCGCGGCGGTGACCGTTGCGAAAGCGCCAGAAGGTGGCCGTGAACACGACTCCGAACCCGACGATCGCGGCAATACCGAGGACCCGTGCCGCCACAAATTCCAACGACAGAATCTCGTTCAACGGATAGATCAGGTATATCAGCCAGATGGCTCCGAACATCCAGCCGTACCGCCAAACCCTGCCCTCGGGGAGGTCGGCGGTGAACGTGGTCATGTCGCCCACGGTATCTCCGTGGGCGACACGATCGGTGGTTTCCGCGTCAGGCACGCTTGGTGTCTTTCCGGAACAGCAGCGCCGCTCCTGCGATGAACACCACCGCCCACACCACCAGGTTGACCACTGCGACGGCGAGGATGCCTGCGTCGGCCGAGGTGAACGGAGCCCGGGCCACAGTCGCCAGACCGTACAGCGGGGTGAACTTCGCCAGCATCGGGAACCAGCCGCTGTCACCGAGCGGGACGAACAATCCGCCGGCCAGGGCGAGGAAGGCCAGTACCGGTCCGAGGATCTGCATGACGTTCTCCGAGGGCAGCAGGTACCCCATGAACAACCCGAATGCGGCGAACACCGCAGATCCGAGCCACGCGATCACTCCGCACGCGAGCCACACCCAGATCGGCATGTCGGCTCCGAAGAATGCCGCGACGACGAACACCACGACGATCGCTGCAGCACCCATCGTCATGGCGACGAGCATCTTGGTGACGATGTAAGCGACAGGTTTGAGCGGAGTCAGTCGCAGCTGCCTGCTCCAGCCCTGAGCGCGTTCGACGGAGACCATCGCTCCCCCACTGGTGGTGGCCAGCATCGCTCCGTAGACGGCCATGCTGATGGCGATGTAGCCCGTGACATTGCCGTGCGCGAAAGGATAGTTGGTCCGGTAGTCCGACTGCGTACCGAAGATGACGAAGAACACCGGCGGCATGACCAACGTGAAGACCAACGTGCGCTTGTTCCGGAACAGGCGACGGACTTCGAGTCCGAGGAACGTGGGCGAAAATCCGCCGTACGCAACGGCTCTGGCAGCGGTGGGGCGGGGCGAGGTCGTGGTCATCGGATACTCCCGGCGAGTTCGGTGTCGGCATCGGTGGTCAGAGCGAGGAACGCGTCCTCGAGGTTCCGCGAGACAATTTCGAGATCGGTCGCGTGCGCGTCGTTGAGCAGGTAGCGGGCAACGCAGTCGGAGTCGCGTCCGTGCACGATCACCCGGTCGCCGCGCGTCTCGACCCGGTCGACTCCGGGAAGAGCGAGCAACATTGACCGGTCGACACCGGGCAGAGTGGCGGTGACCGTGCGTCCCGCCGCGAGGTTCTTGACCTCGGCGGCGCTGCCGTCGGCGACGATCTTGCCGTGCCGCACCAGGACAATTCTGTCGGCGTAGGCATCGGCCTCGTCGAGGTAGTGCGTTGCGAACAGCACTGTTCGGCCGGTACTCGCGTCCTGGCGAATGGCGTTCCAGAAGTCACGTCGACCCTCGACGTCCATGCCGGTGGTCGGCTCGTCCAACACCAGCAGATCCGGGTCGGGCAACAGTGCAAGTGCGAATCGCAGTCGCTGTTGCTGGCCGCCGGAGCACTTGGCCACTCGCCGGTCGCCGATGTCGGCGATGCCGGCCCGAGTCAGGACTTCCTTCACCGACCGAGTTCGGGCGAACAGCGCCGCGGTCAGTTCGACGGTTTCGCGGACGGTCAGGTCGCGAAGAAGTCCGCCGGTCTGCATCACCGCCGAGATGCGCCCCTGAGCGATGGCGTCGGCCGGAGTTCCGCCGAACACCGACACCGTCCCGGTGGTGGGTGTGGCCAGGCCGAGCATCATGTCGATGGTCGTCGTCTTCCCGGCACCGTTCGGTCCGAGAAAAGCGACTACCTCGCCCGGCTCGATGGACAGGTCGATCCCGTCCACCGCACGGACCGATCCGTATGTCTTCGTGACGCCTCGCAGTTCGACTGCCTTCATTGTGGTCATGACAGTTACTCTGCTGCGATCCGAGCCCGACCACCTCGACCGAGCGTCACGATTGCACGATGACAACTGTCATGGATCGACCTGCTCGTTTCGGACACCCTGGAGCCGGTAGATTTCAGCGCATGGCAGTCCAGCACCGGCGGCACTCCAGCGCCACAGTCCGTAGGTCGGTCCATCGATTCCGTCGCCTCACCGCAACAGGTGCTCTGACCTTGTTCGCTGCGGTTCTCCTCGCCCCCGGCGTCGCCTCCGCCGAGGCACCGTCGCGCCTCGCCACCCAGATCACCGACAACGTGCAGGCACTCGATCCCGACTCGCTGGCCGAGGTGCAGACGTCCATCGACGACCTGTACGGCGGCAGCCAGGTCAGGCTGTGGGTCACCTACGTTGCGGATTTCGACAACATGTCGGCGGCGAACTGGGCCGAACAGACATACCAACGGAGCGATCTCGGCCAGCGTGACGTCCTGCTCGCAGTGGCGACCGTCGATCGGTCGTACTACCTCGGCGTCAACACCGGGCTCTCGCAGATCACCACGGCGGAGCAGGACGACATTCGTGTCAACGACGTCGAACCTGCGCTGGGCGAAGAGGATTGGTCGGGAGCGGCCATAGCTGCGGCCGGCGCTCTCGGCGAGGCCTATGCGTCGAGCGGCGGAGGTGGGTCGTCGGCACCGCTGCTGATCGGTGTCGGGGTGTTGGCCGTCGCAGGCGGCGGAGCTGTTGTCTACTCCTCACGGCGCAAGAAGGCTCGAGTGGCCGCCGAGGTGGAAGCGGTGGCGAAGATCGACCCGAGCGACCCGGCAGCATTGGCCCAATTCCCGATCGACGTTCTCGACACCCGCGCCAAGGAAATTCTGATCGAGACCGACAACGCCGTGCGAGCCAGCGAGGAGGAATTGACCCTCGCCCGAGGCGAATTCGGCGATTCGGCAGCCGCTCCCTTCATCACGGCGTACGACAACGCAAAGAAAGCTCTGGCCTCTGCCTTCGAGATCCGTCAGCGGCTCGACGACGCCATTCCTGAAACCCCCGATCAGCGACGGGCGATGCTCGTCGAAATCATCTCCTCGTGCGGCCAGGCAGATCGCGAACTCGACTCTCGGGTCGAGGAATTCGACGGATTCCGCGACCTCGTCATGAACGCCGGTTCGCATCTCGACGAGCTCACCCAAGCCATCATCGGCTTGACGGTGCGCATTCCGCAGTCCGAAGCCGTACTCGCTCAACTGCATTCGGAATTCTCCGAGACCGCATTGAAATCGATTGCCGACAACGTCACGATGGCCAAGGATCGAGTTTCCCTGGCCGAGGAGAACATCGAAGCCGGCCGCAAGGCCGCAGCACTGCCGCCCGGTAAGCAGGGCCCGGCCGTCACAGCGATTCGGACCGCGGAACGAGCCGTCGATCAGGCGAAGTCACTGCTCGACGGAGTCGACCACGCCCGCGACGACATACGGCACGCAATAGCCACCCTGCCCGACGCCATCGCGGACGTCCGCCGGGACATCGAGCAGGCTCGCGGACTGGCCGAACACGGCGGCACCGAACTGCAGGCGGCGATGACTGCGGCACAGACGGCATTGAAGAACGCCGAGACGGCACAGTCGAGCGATCCGCTCGGTAGTTACACCGCCCTTGCCGCAGCAGATTCCGAACTCGAGAAGATCGTCGACGAAGCGTCGGCGGAGAAGGCCGCCGAGGATCAGCTGCGTGCGCGTCTGGAACGCGATATTGCGGCTGCTCAGGCGCAGATCACTGCTGCCGCGGACTACATCTCGACGCGCCGCGGCGGCGTGGGTGCCGATGCTCGAACGCGTTTGTCCGAAGCCGAACGGCATCTCGGTGCAGCTCGTCAGCTCGAGCCGGACAATCCCGACGAGGCTCTCAAGCACGCGCATGCCGCCAGCCAATTGGCTTCGCGCGCATCGCAGATCGCCCAGTCCGATGTGCAGAACTGGGAAAATCGGCACGGCCCACGCGGCGGCAGTAGCGGCGGCAACGTAGCAGGCGCCGTGCTCGGCGGAATCCTGATCAACAGCGTGCTGCGCGGAGGCGGAGGCGGATTCGGTGGTGGATTCGGCGGCGGGGGCTTCGGCGGCGGTGGAGGCGGCGGCGGGGGCTTCGGCGGCGGTGGAGGCGGCGGCTTCGGTGGCGGCGGCGGCCGCTTCTGATTCGACCCAGACATGCGACAGGGCCCGATCTCTCACCGAGAGATCGGGCCCTGTGTATTGCCTACAGCCCTACGCGCCGATCAGACGGGCGGCGATGTAGCCCTCGACCTGATCGAGAGCCACGCGCTCCTGTGCCATCGTGTCGCGCTCACGAATGGTGACGGCGTGGTCGTCGAGGGTGTCGAAGTCGACGGTGATGCAGAACGGGGTACCGATCTCGTCCTGGCGACGGTAGCGACGGCCGATGGCTCCGGCATCGTCGAATTCCACGTTCCAGTACTGACGCAGTTGCTGCGCAAGATCTTTCGCCTTCGGCGTCAGATCGGCGTTACGCGAGAGCGGAAGCACCGCGACCTTCACCGGGGCAAGACGACGATCGAGCTTGAGCACGACACGCTTGTCGACGCCGCCCTTGGCGTTGGGTGCCTCGTCCTCTGTGTACGCGTCGACGAGGAACGCCATCAGCGACCGAGTCAAGCCGGCGGCCGGCTCGATGACGTACGGGGTGTATCGGGTATCGGTGGCCTGCTCGTAGTAACTCAGGTCCTGGCCCGACGCCTTCGAATGCACCGTCAGGTCGTAATCGGTGCGGTTCGCGACGCCCTCGAGCTCACCCCAGGCGCTGCCCTGGAAGCCGAAGCGGTACTCGATGTCGACGGTGCGCTTGGAGTAGTGCGACAGCTTTTCCTTGGCGTGCTCGTACAGCCGCAGGTTCTCCGGATCGATGCCGAGATCGGTGTACCACTTCATGCGGTAGTCGATCCAGTACTGATGCCACTCGTCGTCCTCGCCGGGCTTGACGAAGAACTCCATCTCCATCTGCTCGAACTCGCGAGTGCGGAAGATGAAGTTTCCCGGCGTGATCTCGTTGCGGAAGCTCTTGCCGATCTGGCCGATGCCGAACGGCGGCTTCTTGCGTGAGGTCGTCAGCACGTTGGCAAAGTTGACGAAGATGCCCTGGGCGGTCTCGGGGCGAAGGTAATGCAGCCCCTCTTCGTTGTCGACCGGGCCGAGGAAGGTCTTGAGCAGGCCGGAGAATGCGCGCGGCTCGGTCCACGAACCGGGCTCACCGGTCTCCGGGTCGCGGATATCGGCGAGTCCGTTCTCGGGCGGGTGGCCGTGCTTCTCCTCGTAGGCCTCGATGAGGTGATCGGCACGGTAGCGCTTGTGGGTGTGCAGCGACTCGACGAGCGGATCGGAGAACGTCTCGACGTGGCCGGAGGCCTCCCACACCTGGCGCGGCAGAATCACCGACGAGTCGAGCCCGACGGTGTCGTCGCGGCTGGTGACCATGTTGCGCCACCACTGCTTCTTGATGTTCTCCTTGAGCTCGACGCCGAGCGGACCGTAGTCCCAGGCCGACTTCGTACCGCCGTAGATTTCGCCGCACGGGTAGACGAGACCTCTGCGCTTGGCGAGGTTGGCGACGGTTTCGACCTTGGACTTGGGTGCCACTGGCGGAGCTCTCCATCTTCGGTTACATCGTGTAAGAGGTGACGTGGGCGGTTTTCGCCCTGATCAGACTATCTGGCTCGGTCGTCGATTCCGAACAGCGGTCGGGCACCGAAATTGACATGCGCACCTGTGCATATCACAATGAATATGATTTGCAATAACGATGACTGCACTAGCCTGAGTTCATGACGTCGACCGTGCAGGGAGAATTCGACAACCGACCGGTGACCGAAGGAGCCGCAGCCATGTCCACGGTGCACACCCACAGAACCGACTCGTCCATGGAGACGGCGGCGCATCTGCAGGATCCGGAACGCCCGGTGCACGACGACCCGTTCGCCGCCGCTCCCCCGGCGTTACTTCCGCCGAAGGAGACCCTGGCCGCGGCCGGTGACATCCTGCGTGCACTGGCCGCACCGGTTCGGATCGCCATCGTGCTGCAGCTCCGAGAATCCGAGCGCTGCGTTCACGAACTCGTCGTCGCCCTCGGTGTGACACAGCCGTTGATCAGCCAGCATCTGCGGGTTCTCAAGGCGGCCGGCGTGGTCCGCGGAGAACGTAACGGCCGCGAGGTCCTGTACCGGCTGGTCGACGACCATCTCTCCCACATCGTCGTCGACGCCGTGGCTCACGCCGAGGAAGGCCGAAACCTGTGACCGAGAAGACGACCGATACCGCCACTCCGAGACGACCCGTCGTAGTCGGAGTACGAGCCACGAAGCAACGCAGTGCGATCTCGGATCTGCTCGACACCATCGAGGAGTTCAAGTCCGCGCAGGATCTGCACGACGAGCTGCGCAAGCGCGGTGAGGGGATCGGCCTGACAACCGTATACCGCACACTGCAGACCCTTGCCGACGCAGGAACGGTCGACGTTCTGCGTACCGACAACGGCGAGTCGGTCTACCGGCGTTGCTCCTCGGGCCATCATCACCACCTGGTGTGCCGAGCATGCGGATTCACCGTCGAGGTCGAGGGTCCCACCGTCGAGAAGTGGTCGCAGAGTGTCGCCGAGTCCAACGGCTTCAGCGACGTGAGCCACACCATCGAGATATTCGGCACCTGCAGTCAGTGCAGCACGGCCGGTCACTGAACAGCTCTCACCCCACCGCACCCGCCAGGCGAGGCACCACCGAATCGATGGCGAACGGAATGGACAGCACCGAGTTGTACGTGATCGCCCCACGCTGATCGGTGGACAACGGAACGATCGCGTCGTTGCGGGCGGCTGTCAGTGTTCCGAAGATCGGGTTCTCGGCCACGACGTCGATGTCGTCGCCGGTGCCGAGATAGAGCACCACATCGGCGTCGAGCGTGGAAATGTTCTCGGCCGAGACCGGAACGAAGAAGTTGGTGCCGTTGTCCTCGGCCAGGATCGGGTCCGGAATCCCGAAGCCCAATGACGTGACGAACGTCCCCCGCGCGTCCCCCGGCAGATATGCGCCGAACTGACCGTCGTACGGAAGTACCACGGCGGCAGTCTTACCCGCGAACTCCGGATGTGCGGCTCGAACCTGTTCGAGTGCAGCCGTGGTCTGGGTGTTCAGCTCCTTGCCACGATCGGATTCGCCCATCGCCCGGGCGATGGTGTCGGTGGCCACCTCGCGATCGACGGCGTATGCCGCCGATCCGGCCGGTCGAGCGACGGTCGGGGCGATATCGCTGAGTTGCGCGTAGGTGGCCTCGTCGAAGCCGGCGTTCAGCCCGGTGATCAGATCCGGTTGCAGAGAAGCGATCAGCTCGAAGTTCGGTTCGGACTCCGAGCCCAGCAGCGTCAGTGGTGCGTCGCCCACCAACTCGTCGGTCCACGGACCGAGTCCGGTCTCGTAGAAGGTGTATCCGGTGTTTCCGACCGGGACGGTTCCGAGCGCGATGACGGCGTCGGCGTCGGACACTCCGAGTGTGACTATGCGGGTGGGCTTCTCCGGAACGGTCGTGCTGCCGTAGATGTGGTCGATGACCACCGGGAATACACCGTCCGCAGACTGGGCCGCGCTGTTGTCGGGTTCTGCTGTGGAGCAGGCAGTTGCGGACGCGCCGATGGCCATCACCGCCACCACTGCCGTCAGCATTCTGGACACTCGAACCGCCATTGCTACCGCCTTCACGTGAGTAAGTAAAGGCTTACCTTAGACGACCGTTCAGGGCAGCAAACCCTCACGGGCCTTCTCGACCCCGGCGAGCACCAGAATCAACATCGTCAACATCGCTTCGTCGTCCAACCCGTTGGCCGGAAAGGTGTAGCGCAACAACACATCTGCGAGCTTGTCGTGGGTGTTGACCGAAATCGCGCCGAACTGCGAATCGGCGTTGCGGTCGGCTACCTTCTTGTGCAGTGCGGGCTTGAGCGGTCGATCCCAGGCCAGTACCGCGGTGAGCGAAAGCACCTCGAGCTCCGGCGAGAGCTGCACCGCGCGTAGCGAGCACAGCGCACCTGCATAGTCGAACCCCAGAGAGCCTTCCTCCCCCACAGTGACAGTGGCGAACTGCGTCAGCGCCAACTGAGCCCGCGTCTGCAAGGTGAGGCCAGATACATCGTCACTCATATTTCACTCCACCGAATCGTCGGTCCCGCGACGCGAATTCGATGCAGGCCTCCCACAGATCTCGACGATCGAAATCGGGGAACAGTTTCTTCTGGAACACGAACTCCGCGTAGGCCGACTGCCACAGCAGGAAATTGGAGGTTCTCTGCTCCCCCGAGGGACGCAGGAACAGGTCGACGTCGGGCATGTCCGCCTCGTCGAGGTACTTCGCAACGGTCGCCTCGGTGATCTTTTCCGGGTTGATCTTTCCGGCGGCAACCTGACGCGCGATTTCTCTTGTGGCATCGGCAATTTCGGCTCGCCCGCCGTAGTTGACACACATGGTCAGCGTCATCACCGTGTTGTGCTTCGTCAGCTCCTCGGCCACTTCGAGTTCTTTGATGACGCTGCCCCACAGTCGCGGTCGCCGACCTGCCCAGCGCACCCGCACACCCATCTCGTTCATCTCGTCTCGTCGACGCCGGATCACGTCGCGATTGAAGCCCATCAAGAACTTGACCTCGTCGGGACTGCGCTTCCAGTTCTCCGTCGAGAAAGCGTACGCAGACAACCACTGCACACCGATTTCGATGCAGCCACAGACGGCATCCATCAGTACTGCTTCGCCCTGCTCGTGCCCTGCGGTTCGCGGCAATCCACGATCCTGAGCCCACCGGCCGTTACCGTCCATGACCAGAGCGACGTGACGAGGAATCAGCTCCGGCTGCAAGATTGGCGGCCGCGCACCCGAGGGGTGCGGGTCCGGCGGGCGAACCGCCGGCCGTTCGTCAGGCCGGTGTTGCGGCTCGCGTCGTCGAATCACGGTCCCCATCCTGCCCGACGGTGTCGGCGAACACGGAGTCAGGTTGGGCCAGCGGCACCTGGTGTGGATGCGAGCGCTCGATGAGCGGAAGTGTGCGGAGCTGGCGTTCGAGATGCCACTGCAAATGAGCCGCCACCAGGCCACTGGCCTGCTTTCGGACCGCATCGGAGGTGGTGACGGTGTAGTCCCACTCCCCTCGTTCGAGGGCCACCATCAAATCCAGAACACCGCTCGATGGCGTCGCAGATCCCGGCGGTCGGCAATGCACGCACACAGCGCCACCTGCGGCAACGTGGAACGCACGGTGCGGCCCCACCGCAGCGCATCGAGCGCAGTCCGTCAGTGCGGGAGCCCATCCGGCGAAACCCATCGCACGCAGCAGATACGCGTCGAGTACCAACTCGGGCGGCCGCACGTGCTGCGCAAGGGCACGCAGCGCGCCGACGGTCAGCTGATGCAGGCGCTGCGCGGGGGCGTGTTCTTCGCCTGCCAGACGCTCGGCGGTTTCGAGGACAGCGCAGCCGGTCGTGTACCGGCCGTAATCGGCAACGATGTCCCCGCCGAACGCGTCCACCGTGTGCACCTGAGTGACGATGTCGAGGTTGCGTCCCGGATAGAGCAGCACGTCGATGTGCGCAAACGGCTCCAGCCGTGCGCCGAACTTGGACTTGGTGCGGCGCACCCCCTTGGCCACCGCACGAACGATACCGTTCTCCCTGGTCAGCAACGTGACGATGCGATCGGCCTCACCCAGCTTGTGCTGGCGCAGGACGACTGCGTTGTCACGGTATGGCCTCACGCTCTCCAGTGTCCCACGTGGGCGTCGACGAAGATCGTTCCCGCGCTGACGGTGAGTCGATACTGTGCACACGTGGATTTCCATCGGTCGACACTCGTTGCTCAGGCTGCCGAACTCGCGTCGAGACGCGTCACCTCGGTCGAGGTGGTCACCGCTGCGCTGGATCGCATAGAACGCAGTCAACCCACCCTCAACGCGTTCCGGATCGTGCGACGAGATGCCGCCCTCGCCGAAGCCGCCAAGGCCGATCGGCTGATCGCTGCGGGCTCGTCCGCTCCCCTGCTCGGCGTTCCTATCGCAGTCAAGGACGACGTCGACATCGTCGGCGAACCGACCGCCTTCGGCTGCGCGGGCCGGTTTCCTCCTGCCACCGAGGACTCCGAGGTGGTCCGCCGACTGCGTGCGGCAGGGGCGATCATCGTGGGAAAGACCAACAGTCCCGAACTCGGGCAATGGCCGTTCACGGGCGGCTCGTTCGGCCACACGAGAAATCCGTGGCATCGAGACCGGACTCCGGGGGGCTCCTCCGGTGGTAGTTCTGCCGCGGTAGCAGCCGAATTGGTTTCCGCCGCTTTGGGTTCCGACGGTGCCGGTTCGGTGCGCATCCCGGCGTCGTGGACCAACCTCGTCGGCATCAAGCCGCAGCGCGGCCGAATTTCCACCTGGCCCGATGCCGAGGCGTTCAACGGCATCACCGTCATCGGACCACTCGCCCGAACGGTGGCCGACGCAGCCCTGCTTCTCGATGTGGTCTCCGGTGGGCACGACGGCGATCTGCACCGGCCCACTCCGCTGACCGTCTCGGACGCCGTCGGCCGCGACCCCGGTTCCCTGCGCATCGCGTTGAGTCTGCGCAAGCCGTTCATTCCGACACCCGCGGCACTGGATCCCGAGATCACGGCTGCGGCGTACGAGATGGCTGCCGTGCTGCGGTTGCTCGGTCACCGCGTGGTCGTCGACGATCCTGCGTACGGAATGTTGTTGGGGCTCAACTTCTTACCGCGGTCGTTGGCCGGGGTCGCGGCCTGGCTCGACCGCCTGCCCGACCCGTCTCTGGCCGACCCCCGCACCCGAGCCAACGCCCGGAGCGGACGAGCCCTCGCCGGCGCACCACTGCGGGCGGCCCGCGCGGCGGAGCCACGGATTGCCCGCCGCATCGGCCAGTTCTTCGACGACTACGACATCGTGCTCGCCCCGACGACGGCCACGCCGCCTCCGCGGGTCGACGCCATCGACGGCATCTCCAACGCCGACACCGACCGTGTGATCACCGAACACTGCCCGTACACGTGGCCGTGGAACGTCCTCGGTTGGCCGAGCGTCAACGTCCCCGCGGGACTGACGAAAGCCGGTCTACCGATCGGTCTGCAGCTGATGGGTCACGAGTCCACGGAGCCACTGCTGGTCTCGGTGGCCGCTCAACTCGAGAACGTACTGCAGTGGCATCGCCGACGCCCCGAGCCGTGGTGGACCCAGGTGAGCGACACCTCGTAGCCTGCTCGTCAGGGCACGTCAGAAACCGAGCTTGCCCATCTGCTTGGGGTCGGTCTGCCAGTCTTTGGCGATCTTGACGTGCAGATCCAGGTAGATGCGGGTACCGAGCAATTTCTCGATCTGCAGTCGCGACGCGGTGCCGACCTCTTTGAGTCGCGAACCGCCCTTGCCGATGATGATGGCCTTCTGGCTGGACCGTTCGACGTACAGGATCGCGTGCACATCGAGCATGTTGTCGTGGCCCTCGCGCGGCACGACCTCCTCGATGACCACTGCCAGCGAGTGCGGGAGCTCGTCGCGGACACCTTCGAGCGCTGCCTCGCGGATCAGCTCGGCCATGAGGATTTCCTCCGGCTCGTCCGTCAGTTCCCCGTCGGGATAGAAGGCGGGACCCGGCGGCAATTCGGAGGCCAGGAGGTCGACGAGCTTCTCGATCTGCTCACCGGATTCGGCCGATACCGGGATGACGTGCGAATTCTCGCCCAGCAGCTTCGACAACGACATCAACTGATGTACGACGCGTTCCTTCTTGACCTTGTCGATCTTGGTCACGATGCCGATCAGGGTGGTCTTCGGCGCGATGTGCCGCACTTGTTCGAGGATCCATCGGTCGCCCGGTCCGATCTTCTCGTCGGCGGGGATGCACAGTCCGATGACGTCGACCTCGGAGTAGGTGTCCTGCACCAGGTCGTTGAGGCGTTGGCCCAGAAGCGTTCTCGGTCGGTGCAGCCCCGGGGTGTCGACGAGGATCAGTTGCGCGTGGTCGCGGTGCACGATGCCGCGGATCGTGTGGCGCGTGGTTTGGGGTCGCGAGGACGTGATGGCGATCTTCGACCCCACCAGTGCATTGGTCAGGGTGGACTTGCCGGTGTTGGGCCGGCCTACGAAACAGACGAATCCGGATCGGAACTCTTCGGTGTGTTGCTCGGACATCGAGCACCTCCAGATTTCAGTGTTGGTGAGTGACGTCCGACGAGTCGTCGTCCTCGGTGGATTCTTCGTCGGGTTCGAGCTTTTCGACCAGCACGGTGGTGATGCGGACGCGGCCCTTCGGGTCGGCTCCGCCCTCGCCGCGCAGCAACAGCCCGTGAGTGGTTACTTCGGAACCGGGCAGCGGCACGCGGCCGAGCTCGTAGCCGAGGAGTCCGCCGACGGTATCGACCTCCTCGGATTCGATGTCGATACCGAAGATTTCACCCAGATCCTCGAGCGGTACCCGCGAGGACACCCGGAACCGTCCGTCTTCGAGTTGCTCGATGGGTGCTACCTCGTCCGAGTCGTATTCGTCGGCGATCTCGCCGACGATCTCCTCGATGACGTCCTCGATGGTCACCAGGCCCGCGATGCCGCCGTACTCGTCGACCAACAACGCCATATGGTTTCGGTCTCGCTGCATCTCGGCGAGAAGACTGTCGAGCGGCTTGGAGTCCGGTACGAACACCGCCGGACGCATCAGTTCGGAGACCTGGACGCCTCGCCCACCGTCGGTGGAGTAATACGTCTGCTGCACAAGGTCTTTGAGGTACACCACGCCGACGATATCGTCCACGTTCTCGCCGATCACCGGGATGCGAGAGTGCCCACTGCGCACGGCCAGCGACGTCGCCTGCCCCGCCGACTTGTCGGATTCGATCCACACCATCTCAGGCCGCGGCACCATGACCTCGCGGGCCGAGGTATCGCCCAGCTCGAACACCGATTGAATCATTCGGCGTTCGTCGTCGGCCACGACTCCGCGCTCGCGAGCCATGTCGACCAGCTCACGTAGCTCGATCTCGGATGCGAACGGGCCGTTGCGAAATCCCTTGCCCGGGGTGATCGCGTTACCGATGAGGATGAGCAGCCTGCTGATCGGCCCGAGGAGCCAGCCAAGGGCGCGCAACGGCAACGCTGCGGCGAGCGCGATCGAGTACGCGTTCTGCCTACCCAGCGTTCTCGGACCGACGCCGATCACGACGTAACTGACCAAAACCATTGCCACAGCGGTGATCACGAGCGCGGTGGTCGAGTCGATCAATTGGGTCAGGCCGCCTGCGAGCAGCACCGTGCCGCCGATTTCGCACAGAATACGAAGCAGCACCATGAGATTGACGTACCGCGGGCGGTCGGCAACCACGACGACGAGGCCGGTGGCACCCGGTCGCTCGTCCTTGACCATGTCTTCGATTCGCGCCCGCGAGACGGTGTTCAGGGCCGAATCGACTGCGGCGAACAAGCCGCCGAGAGGAACCAGCAGAACGGCGAAGACGATGAGTGCGGCAGCACTGCTCACGCGCTAGGACCCCGCACTCCCGCTGGTCCGAACACGCACATCATCGGTCGAGACCGTCGACGAAGCCGGCCTTGCCGAGCAGCCGAGCGTCTCGAACGGCCTGTTCGGCTGCCTGCTCCGCCCGCCTGGCGTCCTCGTACCATTCGGCCAGCAGACGGTTCTGCAGCTCGAACATTTCCTTCTCTTCGTCCGGCTCGGCGTGGTCGTAGCCGAGCAGGTGCAGCACGCCGTGCACGGTGAGCAGCGCGAGCTCGTGTTCGAGCGAATGTCCTGCTGCCGCGGCCTGATCCGCCGCGAAGGACGGGCACAGCACGATGTCTCCCAGCATCGCCGGTCCGGGCTCGGGAGCATCGGGACGACCGCCCGGTTCGAGCTCGTCCATAGGAAACGACATCACGTCGGTGGGGCCGGGCAGATCCATCCAGCGCATGTGCAGATCTGCCATGGTTGCCGAATCCACCAGCACCATGGACAGTTCCGCAGCGGGGTGCACGTCCATGCCTGCGATCGCGAACCGTGCGACCGAGACCAGTTCGGGCTCGGAGATGTCCATCCCCGACTCGTTGGACACTTCGATACTCATCTAGCCACTACCCACGCTCTCGTTGCCTGCATTACCGTTTCCGTACGCCTGAATCATCTTCTCGCCGAACGCGGCCCACCGGCACGGCGTTGCGCGCGGTTCGCGATGACGCCTTCCGATGCGGACTCGAAGCGCTCGTAGGCGTCGACGATTTCCGAAACGAGCCGGTGCCGCACCACGTCACTACTGGTCAGTTGCGCGAAGTGGATGTCGTCCACATCGGTGAGAATCTCCGACGCCGCACGAAGGCCCGAGCGGGCACCGCCGGGTAGGTCGACCTGCGTCACGTCTCCGGTGACGACGATCTTCGATCCGAATCCGAGACGCGTGAGGAACATCTTCATCTGTTCGGCCGTGGTGTTCTGCGCCTCGTCGAGAATGATGAACGCGTCGTTGAGCGTACGGCCACGCATGTAGGCGAGCGGCGCGACCTCGATGACTCCGGCCTGCATCAGCTTGGGAATAGCCTCGTCGTCCATCATGTCGTGCAAGGCGTCGTGCAGTGGACGCAGATACGGGTCGATCTTCTCGTGCAAGGTTCCGGGCAGAAAGCCCAGACGCTCACCCGCCTCCACCGCAGGCCGCGTCAGGATGATGCGGCTGACCTGCTTGGTCTGCAATGCCTGCACTGCCTTGGCCATGGCCAGGTAGGTCTTGCCCGTTCCGGCAGGACCGATTCCGAACACGATCGTGTTGGAATCGATCGCGTCGACGTAGCGCTTCTGGTTCAACGTCTTGGGCCGAATGGTCTTGCCTCGACGCGACAGAATGTCCAGGCTCAGCACCTCGGCGGGAGAATCCGACACCCCCTCGGTGAGCATGGCGATCGACCGGCGCACTGCGTCGGGAGTCAGTGGCTGAGCACGTTTGGCCAATGCCGCCAATTCGGTGATCACCCGCTCGGCCAACGCCACATCGGGCACCTTCCCGGTGAGCGTCACGGCGTTTCCTCGTACGTGGATGTCGGCCGTCAGCATCTGCTCGAGCGCCCGGAGGTTCTCGTCGGACTGTCCCAGCAGCGGCATCACTGCTTCGGGGGCGAGCTCCAAGGTGGACCGAACGTCGCGCTCGGCGGGAAATTCGCTGTGTTCACTCACGTGGTGGCTATGGCCTGCTCTCTTGTTTCGACCGGTGACGCTGATGTTTTCGAACGCGTCCGTCAGGTCGCGCTCGGACCAAGTTTAACGCCGCAGGATCGATGCGCATTCCTATTACCCACGGCGCTCGCCCAGGACGGCCTCGAGCGAGAGCGCCCAGCACCGCGAATCCGGGTTCAGGAAGGCGAAGTGGTCCTCGCCCGGCACGATCGCCGGCTCCGCGTCGTCGCCCGCGGCTCGTGCGGCCTCGACGTACCTCGAGCTCTGCGAAGCCGGGACCTGAAGGTCATCGGATCCGTGCAGACAGATCGTCGGGATTCCGATGGGTAGTCGGGCCAGAGGTGAGGCCGACCGGTACAGCTCGGGCTCGTCTTCGTAGCGGGCCTGCAGCAGGGCCTCGACCGCCGGATTGGTACGTCCCGACGCCCCGCGCGGCTCCAGATCGAGGACACCCGCCTGCGAGACGATGCGCGACGGCCGGACCGTCGTGTCGGTTTCGCCGCCGAGCCACACTGCGAGGTGGCCGCCCGCCGAGTGCCCGATGACGCGGACATCGTCGACACCGACCGGGGCGTGGTGCTGTACCACCCCGGCCACGGCGTCGAGTGCGGCGCGCACGTCGGCCTGCATCTCCGGCCAGTGCCCGCCCGCACCGACGCGTCGGTACTCGATGTTCCAAGCCACCGCACCGGCTCCGGCGACAGCTCGGGCGAACTGGGTGCCCAGATTCGACGCGTACTGCCCACTCCAGAATCCACCGTGCACGATCACGACCACCGGTGTCGCGGGCGTGATCGGCGCGGACGGCAGATAGAGGTGACCGAACTGTTCCGGATGCGCGCCGTACGCGATCTTGATGCGAACGCTCATGCGTTCGGGAAATCGGGCGGAAGTTGCGCCCACCGCGTCGTCAGAACGCCGAGAGCTCCCAACGCAACAGCTCCGGCCGTCGAGGTTCGCAGCACCGTCGGCCCCAGCACCACCGGGGTCGCGCCTGCCTCGGTCAGAGCCGCGATCTCTCTGTCGTCGAGGCCACCCTCGGGTCCGACGACGATCGCGACCTCGGGCACCGAATCGAACGGCAGGTCGCGGAATGCCGAGGTGGCCGCTTCGTGCAGGACGGCGACGATGCCGCCGCCCGCCACGATCCGGTGCACGAGTGCGTACACCGAGCGTGAATCGTGCAACTCGGAGACCTCGGGGATGTATGCGCGACGCGATTGCTTGGCCGCCTCGGCGGCGGTGCTGCGCCAGCGCGCGACCCCCTTGGTCGCCTTGGGCCCTTCCCAGCGAGCGACGCATCGCGCCGACTGCCATGGCACCACTGCGTCGATCCCGGCCTCGGTGGCCAGCTCGATCGCCAGTTCGGAGCGGTCCGCCTTCGGCAGTGCCTGAACCAGCGTCACCGTGGGAGTGGCTCGCGGCATGTCCGTGCGCGACTGCACCGTCAGTTCGAGTCGGTTCTTCTCGGCACCGACGACGACCGTGTCGGCCAGACCGCCGGCACCGTCACTGAGCAGCAGGCGCTCGCCGACTCGGATCCGCCGCACGGTCGCGGCGTGATGACCTTCTTTGCCGTCGAGCACGGCGAGCTCTCCCACGGCCGGCAGCGGCGTGAGATAGAAGACCGTGGGGGCCATGAATCAGCGCCCGCTGAAGGCTTCCCGCAACCGCGAGAACAGGCCACCGCTGTGTGCCGAACCGGTGGTGACGACCTCCGCCGAATCGCGGTCGCGCATGGTCTTGAGCTGTTCGAGCAGGTGGGTCTGCTTGCTGTCCAGCTTGGTCGGCACGATGACCTCGAGGTGGGCGTGCAGGTCACCGCGGATACCGGAACGGAGCTTGGGCATCCCGTGCCCGCGCAGCACCGTCGTCGAGTTCGGTTGTGTCCCTTGCTCGATCGAGATCTCGGTCGGGCCGTCGATGATGGCGTCGACCGTCACCGACGTACCGAGTGCCGCGTCGACCATCGGGACGCGAACGGTGCAGTGCAGATCGTCGCCGTCACGGACGAACACCTCGTGCTGCTGCTCCACGATTTCCACGTAGAGATCGCCTGCGGGGCCGCCACCCGGCCCGACCTCGCCCTGCGAGGCCAACCTGATGCGCATGCCGTTGCTGACGCCGACCGGCACCTTCACCGAGATGTCCCGACGCGAACGCACCCGGCCGTCGCCGCCGCACTTGCGGCAGGGGTCCGGGATGGTCTCGCCTGCACCGCGGCAGGTGGGGCACGGACGGCTGGTCATGACCTGGCCGAGGAACGAGCGCTGCACCGACTGCACTTCGCCGGCACCGCCACAGGTCTCGCACCGAACGGGCTTGGAATCGCCGTTGGTGCCCGAGCCGGTGCACAGGTCGCACAGGATCGCCGTGTCGACGGTGATGTGCTTGGTGACGCCGGTGGCGCATTCGTCGAGGGTGAGTTTGGTTCGCAGCAGCGAATCGGCTCCGGGTTGTACGCGTCCCTTGGGTCCGCGCTGTCCACCGCCTGCGCCGCCGCCGAAGAACGCTTCGAAGACGTCGCCGAGGCCACCGCCGAATCCGGCACCACCGAATCCGCCGCCTCCACCACCGCCGCCCTGCTGCAGAGGATCGCCGCCGAGGTCGACGATTCGACGCTTCTCCGGATCGGAGAGCACCTCGTATGCGGTGGAAATGTCCTTGAACCTGGCCTGTGCGGCCTCGTCCGGGTTCACGTCCGGGTGCAACTCTCGCGCCAATTTGCGGTACGCGCGTTTGATCTCCTGGTCCGTCGCCTGCTGGCCGACGCCCAAAGTCCCGTAATAATCCCGTGCCACGTCGTCTCTTTCGTCCTAGAAGATGGATCTCGTTCGTTGATGCTGTGTCACGGCCGCTGTGCCCCCGCGGCCGACGATGGATCGTCGGCTCGCGTCAGCGCTCGGCCAGGACCTCGCCGATGTACCTGGCAACCGCCGCGACCGACGCGATTGTTCCTGGATAGTCCATTCGGGTGGGGCCGAGAACGCCCATCCCTCCCAGGACCATGCCAGCAGAGCCGTATCCGGTGGAAATCACCGATGTTCCGCGCATCTCCTCGACCTGCGTCTCCTCGCCGATACGCACGGTGACGGTGCGGGTGTCCTGCGTCACGGCGAGCAGCTTGAGTACCACCACTTGCTCTTCCAGCGCTTCGAGTACCGCTCGGAGCGATCCCGGAAACCCTGCGTCTCCCGCGAAGTCCGCCGCGTTGCGCGTCAGATTGGCCGTTCCGCCGAGAACCAGCCGCTCCTCGGGATGTTCGACGAGCGATTCCACCAGCACCGTGGCCGAACGAATCATCGCGTCACGCAGGGCGGGAGGTGCATTCTCGGCCAGCTCGGCCACGGCTGCGGACGCCGCCGCCAGCCGCTTGCCTTCCAGTGCGCCGCCGAGCAACCGCCGCAACTGGGCCAAGTTCTCGTCGTCGATGACGTCGCCGAGTTCGACGATGCGTTGATCGACCCGGCCGGAGTCGGTGATGAGCACCAACAGCAGCCGAGCCGGTGTGAGAGCGACGACCTCCAGATGTCGAACCGAGGACGCCGACAGCGTCGGGTACTGAACCACGGCTACCTGCCGGGTCAGCTGAGCGAGCAGTCGAACCCCGCGGCGCAGCACATCGTCCAGGTCGACGCCGTTCTCGAGAAACTCCAGAATGGCGCGGCGCTCGGCCGCTGACAACGGTTTGACGTCGGCGATCCGGTCCACGAACTGGCGGTAGCCCTTGTCGGTCGGCACCCGCCCGGAGCTGGTGTGCGGTTGGGCGATGTAGCCCTCGGCCTCGAGGACCGCCATGTCGTTGCGCACGGTCGCACTCGACACACCCAAGTTGTGACGCTCGACAAGAGCACGCGATCCGACGGGCTCCTGAGTGGACACGTAGTCCGCCACGATCGCTCGCAGAACCTCGAACCGCCTGTCGTCGGTGCTCGACATCGGTGCCCACCTCCGTTCTCGTTGCCAATCGTCGCTCGAGTCTAGTAGCCGAGGAACGCATGCTCGTGCAAGGCCTTACTGTGGTCCGAGTGGAAACTGTCTTTCGATTCGGTCCAGCGGTTCGAGGCTCGCGATGATCTTCAAGGGTGTACGAGACGGAAAGCCCTACCCGGAGCACGGCCTGTCCATCAGGGACTGGTCGAGAATTCCTCCACGCCAACTGCGTTTGGACGAGATCGTCACCACCACCAAGGTGCTCGAACTCGACCGGTTGTTGTCCGAGGACTCCACCTTTTACGGCGACCTGTTCCCCCACGCTGTGCAGTTCCGAGGCGTCATCTACCTCGAGGACGGCCTGCACCGCGCTGTCCGGGCTGCGCTGCGCAGTCGAACGGTGTTGCACGCCAGAGTGTTCGACTACGACGCCCTGGGTGCCTGAGGGTTCGAAGGCCCGAGAACACTGCAGCCTCAAACAGATCGTTCAGGCCGCGGCGATGGTGCGCACCACGGCGTCGGCGAGCAACCGGCCGCGGTCGGTCAGCACGAGGTGATCGCCTCGCTGCACCATCAACCCGTCCGCCACGGTCTGCTCGGCGGCTGCGAGCTCGGTCGGCCCAAGCAGACTCATCGGCACTCCTGAGCGCAGACGCACGGTCAGCATCAGCTCTTCGAGATGACGGTCCTGCGCGGTGAGCAGCTCACTGCCCTGCACCGGCAGCTCGCCCGCGGCGAGCCGATCTGCGTAAGTGGCCGGGTGTTTGACGTTCCAGAATCGCGTGCCGCCGATGTGGCTGTGCGCTCCCGGCCCGGCACCCCACCAATCGCCGCCGTCCCAGTAGCCGATGTTGTGCCGGCAACGCGCATCGGCATCGGCGGCCCAGTTCGATACCTCGTACCAGGACAGGCCTGCTGCGTTCATGGCCGTGTCGATGCGCTCGTATCGGCTCGCCAACACGTCGTCGTCGGGTGCGGGCAACTCACCTCGACGCACCTTTCGCGCCATGGCGGTGCCGTCCTCGACGATCAGTGCGTACGCGGAGACATGGTCGACACCCGCGTCGAGCACCGCAGCGAGGGACTGGTCGAGATCGCTGTCTCGCTCGCCCGGCGTTCCGTAGATGAGGTCGAGGTTCACGTGCTCGAAGCCGGCTGCGGACGCTTCCTTCGCTGCGGCCACCGCTCGCCCCGGAGTGTGGGTGCGATCCAGAACCACCAGAACGTGCGGCGCCGCGGACTGCATGCCCAAAGACACCCGCGTGAACCCGGCGTCGCGCAGCCGCTCGAAGAATGCAGGCGACGTCGATTCCGGGTTCGACTCCGTGGTCACTTCCGCCCCGTCGGACAGCCCGAAGCTCGACCGGACCGCGCCCAATACGTCCGCGAGGCCGTCTCCTCCGAGCAACGACGGCGTCCCACCTCCGACGAAGACGGTGTCGGCTGTCGGTACTCGACCCGCGCCCGTTCCGATCAGGTTCGCCGCAGCGTCGAGTTCTCTGCGCAGACCCTCCAACCAGGACTGCGGCGACGCCGACGTGCCCAGCTCCCCGGCCGTATACGTATTGAAGTCGCAGTACCCGCATCGCGTGGCGCAGAAGGGCACATGCACGTAGATCCCGAACGCACGTTCCCCCACTCCGTCGAATGCGCCGGACGGCAGCTCGAAGACTGAGGAGGTATCGACGACGGTATTCACGGACTCCAGTGTCCCAGAGTTCACCGGCGGCCCGATCCACGCGCCGCCCAGGGCGCTGTGCACGCACGACTCGCACCCGGCCAGCCCATTTACCGGAATTTTGGGGTAAATAGGCCGCCGCGGTCGGCACCCGGTCGATGACGTGGCACAATGGCACCCGTGACCGACTCAGGAATTCGACTCGTGGCGCGCCGCCATGTCGATCTCGGCCGTGTCTGCAGCGCGTCGTGTCGACACACGACCGGCTGCTGACCAGCCTCCTTCGAGCACGTCCATTCGATCCACCGGTTTCCCACCGTCGTCGAAAGCGCAATTGCCTGCGCCCTCGGTCCCGGGTACCGGCCAGCACAAAGATGCAGGAGCAATGCATGTCGTCGACCAGCGACGCGACCACCGACGCTGCCTCCGCCACACCGCGAGACCGAGCGCCGCGGCCGACCAAGCGTCGCGCCGAAGGCCAGTGGGCTCTGGGCTATCGAGAGCCGCTCAACGCCAACGAGCAGTCCAAGAAGGACGACAACCCGCTCAACGTGCGCGCCCGCATCGAGAACATCTACTCGAAGCAGGGTTTCGACAGCATCGACAAGGGCGATCTGCGCGGCCGGTTCCGCTGGTGGGGTCTCTACACCCAGCGTGAACAGGGCTACGACGGCACCTTCACCGGTGACGACAACATCGACCTGCTCGAGGCGAAGTACTTCATGATGCGCATCCGGTGCGATGCCGGTGCATTGAATCTGGAGCAGCTGCGCACTCTGGCGCAGATCTCGAAGGAGTTCGGCCGCGACACCGCGGACCTCTCCGATCGCGAGAACGTCCAGTTTCACTGGATCGAGGTCGAGAACGTCCCCGAGATCTGGCGTCGAATCGAGGCAGTCGGCCTGAAGACGACCGAGGCATGCGGAGACTGCCCGCGTGTGGTGCTCGGTTCCCCGCTCGCGGGCGAAGCGGTCGACGAGATTCTCGACCCGACGTCGGCCATCGACGAGATCGTCGAGCGGTACATCGGCAAGCCCGAGTACTCGAACCTGCCACGCAAGTTCAAGACCGCGATCTCGGGTCTGCAGGACGTAGTGCACGAGATCAACGACGTCGCCTTCATCGGTGTGAACCACCCCGAGCACGGACCAGGACTCGACCTGTGGGTCGGCGGCGGCCTGTCCACCAACCCGATGCTCGCGCAGCGCGTCGGTGTCTGGGTTCCGCTCGCGGACGTCCCCGACGTCTGGGAGGGCGTCGTCTCGATCTTCCGCGACTACGGCTACCGTCGGCTTCGCACCAAGGCGCGCCTGAAGTTCCTCATCAAGGACTGGGGCATCGAGAAGTTCCGCCAGGTCCTCGAGGACGAGTACCTGCACCGCAAGCTCATCGACGGCCCGGCGCCCGAGAAGCCCGCTCGGCCCCGTGATCATGTCGGGATCCAGAAGCTCAAGAACGGCCTCAACGCCGTCGGCGTTGCCCCCATCGCGGGCCGCGTCTCCGGCACCATCCTCGCCGCGGTGGCCGACGCCGCCGAGAAGGCCGGGTCGGATCGCGTCCGATTCACGCCGTACCAGAAGCTGATCGTCCTCGACGTTCCGGACGAGACGCTCGAGCAGCTGATCTCGGACCTCGACGCGCTGGGCCTGCCTGCCCGCCCCTCGCACTGGCGCAAGAATCTGATGGCGTGCAGTGGCATCGAGTTCTGCAAGCTCTCGTTCGCCGAAACCCGCAAGCGCTCACAGGTTCTCGTCCCCGAGCTCGAAGAGCGCTTGTCCGACATCAACAGTCGACTCGACGTTCCGATCACGATCAACATCAACGGTTGCCCCAACTCGTGCGCGCGGTCGCAGATCGCCGACATCGGGTTCAAGGGACAGTTGGTCGACGACGGGGACGGGAATCAGATCGAGGGTTTCCAGGTTCACCTCGGAGGCAGCCTCGGCCTGGACAGTGCGTTCGGCCGAAAGTTGCGTCAGCACAAGGTCAACAGCTCCGAGCTGGGAGATTACATCGACAGAGTGGTGCGCAATTTCGACAAGCACCGCGAAGACGGCGAACGGTTCGCTCAATGGGCCGTGCGAGCAGACGAGGCGGATTTGCGATGAGTACCAGACTGAATTTGACGGTCGACCAACTGAAGGACATCGCCGAGCGCGGTGCCCGCGAACTCGACGGCGCAAGCCCGCTCGAGTTGTTGCAATGGACCGAGGACACCTTCGGTAGCGATTTCATCGTCGCCTCCAACATGCAGGACGGGGTTCTCGTTCACCTCGCCGCACAGGTTCACCCCGGAGTGGACGTCCTGTTCCTCGACACCGGCTACCACTTTGCCGAGACCATCGGAACGCGCGATGCCGTCGAGGCCGTCTACGGCGTGCACGTCGTCAACGCCCGCGCCGAGAAGACTGTCGCAGAACAGGATGCGATCGACGGCAAGGACCTGTTCGCCCGCGAACCGAACCGCTGCTGCGCGATGCGCAAAGTGGCGCCGCTGAAGAAGGAACTGGCGAACTACAGCGCGTGGGTCACCGGCATCCGGCGAGTCGAGGCCCCGACACGCGCCAACGCTCCGTTGATCTCGTTCGACGACGCCTTCGGCCTCGTGAAGATCAACCCGATCGCACCGTGGTCGGACGAGGAGATGCAGGCCTACATCGACGAACATTCGATCCTGGTCAACCCTCTCGTCGACGAGGGATATCCGTCCATCGGGTGCGCACCGTGCACCGTCAAACCTGCCCCCGGAGCCGACCCGCGCAGCGGTCGTTGGGCCGGCAAGGCCAAGACCGAATGTGGGTTGCACGCCTCATGACACTCGACCTCACGACGGCGACCGTCGGACGCACCCATCTCGATGCAGATCGGTTCGACACCCTCGACGCACTCGAATCCGAAGCCATCCACATCTTCCGAGAGGTGGCCGGCGAATTCGAGCGCCCAGTCATCCTGTTCTCGGGTGGCAAGGACTCGACGGTTCTGCTGCATCTGGCCATCAAGGCGTTCTGGCCCGCTCCCCTGCCGTTCGCACTTCTGCACGTCGACACCGGGCACAACCTGCAGGAGGTGCTGGATTTCCGCGACCACGTGGTTGCGAAGTACAACCTGCGCCTGCACGTGGCCAGCGTCGAGGAGTACCTCGCCGACGGACGTCTCACCGAGCGCCCCGACGGCATCCGCAACCCTCTGCAGACCGTTCCTCTCCTCGACGCGATCTCCGAGAACCGGTTCGACGCCGTGTTCGGCGGTGCCCGACGCGACGAGGAACGCGCCCGCGCCAAGGAGCGAATCTTCTCGCTGCGCAATGCATTCGGACAGTGGGAGCCCAAGAAACAGCGCCCGGAACTGTGGAACCTGTACAACGGCAAGCATTCCCCCGGTGAGCAGGTGCGCGTGTTCCCGCTCAGCAACTTCACCGAACTCGACATCTGGCGTTACATCGCCCGTGACGACGTGGAACTGGCGAGCATCTACTACGCCCATCAGCGTCCCGTCTACCAGCGTGACGGCATGTGGATGACGCCAGGAGTGTGGGGCGGACCGGCCGAGAACGAGGAACTGCAGACCTTGTCGGTGCGCTACCGCACCGTCGGCGACGGATCCACCACCGGCGCCGTCCTGTCCGAGGCCGCTGACAACCAGGCGATCCTTGCCGAGGTGGCCGCGTCACGGCTGACCGAACGCGGAGCCACCCGCGGCGACGACCGCGTCTCCGAGGCTGCCATGGAAGATCGCAAACGAGAAGGATACTTCTGATGAGCAGCACCGGCATATCCACTGGTCATTCCGCAGGCTCCACTCGCGGCACCCAGCTTCTTCGCCTCGCCACCGCGGGCAGCGTCGACGACGGCAAGTCCACTCTTGTCGGACGGCTGTTGTACGACACCAAATCCGTTCTGGCAGACCAGATCGACGCCGTCACTCGGGCCTCGGTGGACAAAGGATTGTCCACTCCCGATCTGTCGCTGCTCGTCGACGGCCTGCGTGCCGAGCGCGAACAGGGCATCACGATCGACGTTGCCTACCGGTACTTCGCGACGCCCAATCGCTCCTTCGTTTTGGCCGACACCCCCGGCCACGTGCAGTACACCCGCAACACCGTCTCGGGCGCGTCGACGGCGCAGTTGGTCATCCTGCTCGTCGACGCCCGCAAAGGCGTGATCACTCAGACCCGAAGGCATGCAGCGGTTCTGGCCCTCCTCGGCGTTCCGCGCCTGGTGCTCGCCGTCAACAAGATCGACCTGGTCGAAGACCCCGCGACGGTGTTCGCCGACATCTCGGCCGAATTCAATTCACTGACCTCCTCGCTCGGCTGGTCCACCGAGGACGTCATCGAAATCCCCGTCTCGGCGTTGCACGGCGACAACGTGGCAGTGAAGTCCGACAAGACCCCGTACTACGACGGGCCCACCCTCATCGAGCACCTCGAGTCGGTCCCGGTGGACGCCGAACCTCACCGGGTCGGTCTGCGATTCCCCGTGCAGTACGTGATCCGGCCGCGCACAGCGGAATTCCCGGACTACCGCGGATATGCCGGCCAGGTCGCAGCGGGCTCCGTCGACGTCGGCGACGAGGTCGTCATCCTGCCCTCGGGCACCCGAACGACAGTGGAGCGCATCGACACCGCGGACGGCGAGCTGCGTACCGCGCATGCCGGCCGTAGCGTCACCCTCGTCCTCGCCGACGATGTCGACGTCTCGCGCGGCGACACCATCGCCTCCCCGCAGGACGCACCGGAACCGATCAGCGACTTCGAGGCCACGGTGTGCTGGCTGGCCGAGAAGCCGCTTCGCCCGGGCGCTCGTCTGCTGCTCAAACACGGCACTCGTACCACCCAGGCCATCGTCGGGGCTCTCGTCGAGCGGTTCGACGAACAGGACCTCACTGCACACGAGGGCCCGGAATCGTTGGAGCTCAACGAAATCGGACGCATCTCTGTTCGCGTTGCCGAGCCGATCGTGGCCGACGACTACGCCGTCAACAGGCACACCGGCAGCTTCTTGCTGATCGATCCGGCCGGTGGCAACACACTGGCTGCCGGTCTGGTGGGCAACGCACTGGCCGCCGTCGAGCTGGGGTCGGCAGTTCCGACGTGACGGCTCTGCTCGCGGTAGCGCACGGCAGCCGCGATCCCCGCTCGAGCGAGACGATCCACCGCGCCGTCGACGTCCTGCGTCGACGGCGTCCGGATCTCGATGTCCGCGTGTCGTTTCTCGACCTCAGTGAGCCCAGTGTCGAGCAGGCACTCGACGATTTGGCCGATGCCGGGCATGCCCGCATCGTCGCGGTTCCACTGTTGTTGGGCAAAGCTTTTCACGCGAAAGTGGACCTGCCCGCGCTGTTGGGTGCAGCGCGGGTGCGGCATCCGCACGTATCGATCGGTCAGTCCGAAGTGCTGGGCGACGACCCACTTCTCGTCGACGCCGTTCGTGACCGTGTCCTCGACGCCGGCGCGGTGCTCGGCGATTCGACCGTCGGAGTCGCCTTGGCTGCCGTCGGATCGAGCGATTTCTCGGCGAACGACCGTAGCCGTCGAGTTGCGAACGAAGTGGTGTCCGGCACCGGCTGGGCGGGAGTTGTCACCTGTTTCGCCACGTCCGTCGATCCGTCTCCACTGGACGCGGTCGCGCAGTTGCAGGCGCTGGGAGCCACCCGGATCGTGGTGGCTCCCTGGTTCCTGGCACCCGGGAGGCTCACCGACCGCATCTCACAGGTGCTGGACGGCGTCCCGAACGTGACGTACGCCGATGTTCTGGGCCCTCATCCGGCAGTCGCCGAGCTCGCCTCCCGGCGGTACGACGCAGCTCTCGCGCACGATCGCTCGATCGCGTAGCACGAACGGTACTGCTCGTCCGATCAGTGCACCGGAGCCGATTCGGTCGTATCCGTGATCGTCGGAACCCGAGTCGCGCGGACGTAGACGGTTTCGCCCTCGTGCAGCCCCAGCGCCTCGCTGTCGCCGCGCGTGATCTGCGCCGCGAACAACTCGCCGGTGGCCGCGTTCTTGAGCTCGACCTTCACCTCGAAGCCGAGGCGTACGACCCGTTCGACGACGGCCCGCGTCACCCCGGCAGATTCTGCCGTGCCGCTTGCCTGCGCCTGTGCCAACGACGGGTCGCGTCCGACACGAATGTCGTGCGGGCGCACCAGAAGTCCGTTCAGCCTGGCCACCTGACCGAGGAACGACATCACGAAGTTGTTGGCAGGGCGATCGTAGAGATCCTCCGGGGTGCCGACCTGTTCGATTCTGCCCTTGTTCAGCACCGCGATTCGATCGGCGACGTCGAGCGCTTCTTCCTGGTCGTGGGTCACCAACACGGTGGTGACGTGCACCTCGTCGTGCAATCGGCGCAGCCACGTCCGTAGATCTGCGCGCACCTTGGCATCGAGGGCACCGAAGGGCTCGTCGAGGAGGAGAACCTGCGGGTCGACGGCGAGTGCACGTGCCAGCGCCATGCGTTGACGCTGTCCTCCGGACAGCTGCGCCGGGTAGCGGCTTTGGAAACCCGCCAGACCGACGATCTCGAGCAGTTCGTCGACCTTCTTGGCGATTTCGGCCTTGGGCCGCTTGCGGATCTGTAAGCCGAACGCCACGTTGTCGCGCACCGTCAGGTGTTTGAACGCGGCGTAGTGCTGAAACACGAACCCGATCTCGCGACGCTGCGGGCTCACCCAGGTGACGTCCTGGCCTGCCAGCACCACTCGGCCCGTATCGAGCTGCTCGAGGCCTGCGATGGATCGAAGCAGCGTGGACTTGCCCGAGCCACTGGGTCCGAGCAGCGCCGTCAACGAGCCCTTCGGGATGTCGATGCTGACGTCGTCGAGGGCGGCGAAATCGCCGTAGCGCTTGTTCGCGCCGACCACGGAGATCTCGATCTCGGAAGATGTCTCGGTCATTACTTCGTCCTCTTCTTGTCGAGAACCGTCATCAGCAGCAGCACGATGACGGCGATCGCCATGAGCAAGGTGGACGCCGCGTATGCGCCCTGCTGATTGAAGTCCTCGTACCGTGAATTGACCAGCAGTGTGAGCGTCTGGGAAATGCCGGGCAGGTTGGTGGAGACCATGATGACGGCGCCGAATTCTCCGAGCGAACGTGCGACGGTGAGCACCACGCCGTAGGTCAGTCCCCATCGGATGGCAGGCAACGTGATGCGCCAGAACGTCTGCCAGGTACTCGCACCCAGGGTCGAGGCAGCCTCTTCCTGCTCTTCACCGATCTCGTACAGGACCGGTTCCACTTCGCGAACGACGAACGGCAAGGTGACGAATATCGTCGCGATGACCATGCCGGGTAGCGCGAAGATGACCTTGAAACCGAGGCTTTCGATGCCACCGAACCATCCGTTGGCACCCCACAGCAGGATGAGCGCGACGCC
This sequence comes from Rhodococcoides fascians NBRC 12155 = LMG 3623, assembly GCF_001894785.1. GTDB lineage: Bacteria > Actinomycetota > Actinomycetes > Mycobacteriales > Mycobacteriaceae > Rhodococcoides > Rhodococcoides fascians. The sequence goes on along the minus strand of NZ_BCWW01000008.1, from coordinate 6,219 downwards.
GGTGATGATCGGCGACACCGCGAACGGCAGGTCCACGATCGCTTCGAGTATCCCCTTGCCGCGGAACCGTCCGCGTACCAATGCCAACGCTGTGACGATTCCGAACACGACGTTGATGGGAACGACGATCGCCACGATCAACAGCGAGAGTTGGAGAGCGGATTGCGCGGCGGGAGTGGTGATCTGCTCCCAGAACGCCACCACCCCGTCCTCGAACGTGCGAAACAGGATGGCACCGAGGGGGAACAGCACGAGCACAGCGAGATAGATCAGTGCGACGGCACGCAGGGACAGTTTGATCGGGAGACCGATTTTCACGAGATCTGCTCTTCCCGTCTGGCCAACCTGTTGCCGATGATGCGGAGCACGAACAGCACAGCGAAGGCGATTGCCAACAGCACCACAGAGATTGCGGCTGCGTCGATCGGCCGGTCGTACTCGATGAGTTCACGGATGTACTGCGAAGCGACCTGCGTGTCGTTGGGGATGTTGCCGCCGATTAACACCACCGACCCGAATTCGCCGATGGCACGGGCGAACGCGAGCCCACCGCCCGAGAGCACAGCCGGAAGCAGTACCGGCAACACGATGCGCCGAAAGATGGTCCAGTTGTTCGCACCCAGCGATGCGGCCGCCTCTTCGACGTCCTTGTCGAGTTCTATCAGCACCGGCTGCACCGCACGCACCACGAACGGGAGCGTGACGAACAGCAGCGCCACGATGACCGCAGGCTTGGTGGCGTTGAAGACTATGCCGATCGGACTCGACGGTCCGTACAGCGACAGCAACACCAAGCTCGCCACGATGGTCGGTAGTGCGAACGGCAGGTCGATCAGGGCATTGACGAAACGCTTGCCGGGAAACTCGTCGCGTACCAGAACCCACGCGATCAGAGTGCCGAGAAAGAGGTTGATCACGGCGGCGGCCACCGACACCAGCAGAGTCACCTTGAACGTGGCGATGGCACGTGTCTCGGTGACCGCATCCCAGAAACCACCGAGGCCGCCGTCGAACGACTGAACCGTCAACGCCGCCAACGGCAGCAGCACGATGACACTGAGCCACAGAACGGCGACACCGAGGCCCAGCGGACCCACCGAACCGGGGCCCCGGAACTTGCGACCTTCCCGCCCAGCACGAAACCGAGGTGTCGCACTGGGCGGGACGATCGAACCAGGGGCGGCGGGTTCACCGGTCGACGACGACATCTACCGAGTACTTTCCTGGTAGATCGTCGCAATTGCGCCGTTGTCTCCGAACAGGTCGGCGTCGACCTGAGTCCAGCCGCCGAGATCATCGATGGTGTACAGCTTTTCGGGCGTGAAGAACTTGTCCGAGTATTCGGAGGCGATCTCCGGGTTGGTCGGCCGGAAACCCGCCTCGGCCCAGATCTTCTGGCCTTCGTCGGAGTAGACGAAATCGTTCAGAGCATTCGCACGCTCGAGGTTCGCACTGCTGTTGATCACTGCCACCGGGTTGTCGATGCGGAAGGTGACGGGAACGTCCACGTGCTCCACCTTCTGTCCCTGCTCTTCGATGAGCAGTGCCTCGTTCTCGTAGCTCAGTAGCGCGTCGCCCTGTCCCTGCAGGAACGCTTCGGTTGCGGCGCGACCGGATTCGGGCTGCACAGGGAAGTGATCGGCGACGAGCGTACGAACGAAGTCGAGACCGGCCTGCTTGTCCTGGCCACCGTTGCTCTTGGCGGCGTACGGCGCGAGCAGGTTCCACTTCGCCGATCCGGAGCTGAGGGGGCTCGGGCTGATGACCTGAACGTCGGGCTTGATCAGGTCGTCCCACGTCTGGATGTTCTTCGGATTGCCCTCGCGGACGACGATGGTCACCACCGAGCCGAACGGCACCCCGCCGTACGCGTTCTGGTTCCAGTCCTCGTCGACCTTGCCCGCCTTGACAAGTCGAGTGACATCCGGCTCGACGGAGAAGTTGACGATGTCCGCAGGCGCGCCGTCGGCGACCTTGCGCGACTGGTTTCCCGATGCGCCGTAATCGGCGTTGATCGCCGTACCCTCTCCATCCTCGGTGGCTGCGAACGCCGGACCGATTGCGTCCCAGCCGTTCTTCGGCACTGCGTAGCCGACGAGTGTCAGTGCCGGGCCACTGGCAGTGTCCGACCCGCCCCCGACGACATCGCTGGAACCGCCGCCGCAGGCGGTGACCAGAAGAGTTCCCACAGCTGCGAACGTGGTGAGCAGATAACGAGAACGATGCCTCATTGCGAAAGGCCTTTCATGGTGGTGTGACGATGAGGAAAGAACACAAGACACGCAAGGAGATTCGCGCTGAGCGCCGTAGCAGTCAGGACCCGGCCGGCGAAGCAGCGAACTGGCGGCACGGACTCCGGTCCGTCGTGCGGACACACTGCGCTACGCGGCGACAGTGGATCGACGAAACCGATTCGCGAAGGAAAGAATCAACAACAGTCGATATCGGCGACTGCCAGCATGCCGACAGCAATCAACGCCAACTGGTGGCGGACGCGGTACTCGGCGGCAGAAGACACGGTCAGGAATCTAGCAGAGGTTCCGGACCGACTCTAATCAGAGGAGTCGTGCATGTGCACGACGGGGCGCGTGTCAGCGGGTGATCAACCACGCGATGACGACCAACGCCAGCAGCGCGATCAGAGCCCATGTCACCCGAGACCGCGGCATTACAGTCCATCCTTCGTCGTAGACGTCGAGGCCGAGAGCTCGGCCTCGCGTGCTGCGCTGGCGTCACGGCCCAACACGCGCAGGATCACTGCCAGCACGCGATCGAACACCCGAGCCGAGACGAACGCAACCGGAACGAGCACTGCGAGGACGACCACCGACTGCGGAACGAACGGAAGGCCCGTCACCCACAGCTCGACGCCGTCCCACCACCGCGCGAACGATTCCATCCTCGCAGCTTAAACCAGGGCTCCACCTGAGCCGCGCCACGCCGAGTACGGCCTCTCAGTGGACGGCTGCCACGGATCGGTCGATGATTACGCCATGACGGCATTCGATGAGGTTTCGCCCGTGCCCCCGGTCGCCGAGGAGCCGGCCATGGGCTCAGGACATCCAGGCCTGGGCGGAACGGAAGTCCAAGGTGCGTTGGGCAGCACCGATGCGCCGGTGTCCACGTTGGTCTCCTACCGCAGCGCGTTTCCGCCCATCGACGACTACGCATTTCTCTCGGACTGCGAGACGACGTGCCTCATCGCCCGAAACGGCTCCGTCGAATGGATGTGTGTACCGCGGCCGGACTCCCCCAGTATTTTCGGTGCCGTCCTCGATCGAAGCGCGGGCCACTTCCGCGTCGGGCCGTACGGACAGTCGGTACCCGCCGCCCGTCGATACCTGCCCGGCGGCCTCATCGTGGAGACGACCTGGCAGACCGAGACCGGGTGGCTCATCGTGCGTGACGCGTTGGTGATGGGCCCCTGGCACAACACCGACCAGCGTTCTCGAACTCACAAGCGCGCACCGAGCGACTGGGATGCCGAGCACATCTTGCTTCGGACCATCAAATGTGTCAGCGGCACAGTCGAATTGGAGATGAGCTGCGAGCCCGCCTTCGACTACCATCGGGCACCCGCGACATGGGAGTACACCGGCAAGGTGTACGAGGAGACCACCGCGACCTGCGAGGCGAGCGCCGACGGCGACCAGCCCACCCTGAAATTGACCACCAATCTTCGGATCGGCATCGAGGGCCGCGAAGCACGCGCGCGAACACGAATGACGGAGGGCGACAACATCTTCGTCGCGCTGTCGTGGTCCGATCTTCCCGCACCGCAGACGTTCGAGGAAGCGGCCAGCAAGATGTGGCAGACCTCCGAATGCTGGCGGCAGTGGATCACGATCGGCCGATTCCCCGATCATCCGTGGCGCGGCTACCTCCAGCGCAGCGCTCTGACCCTCAAAGGACTGACCTACGCACCCACGGGAGCACTGCTCGCCGCGTCGACCACGTCGCTACCCGAAACACCTGGTGGGGAACGCAATTGGGACTATCGCTACACCTGGGTCCGCGACTCGACATTCGCTTTGTGGGGTCTGTACACGCTCGGGCTCGACCGTGAGGCCAACGACTTCTTCGCCTTCATGTCCGATGTAGCCACCAGTGCAGACGGGGAGGTCAACCCGCTTCAGGTGATGTACGGCATCGGCGGTGAGAAGACCCTCGACGAGGCCGAGCTACCGCACTTGTCCGGGTACGACGGTGCCCGACCGGTACGTATCGGCAACGGTGCCTACGACCAAGAGCAGCACGACATCTGGGGCACCATGCTCGACTCGGTGTACTTACACGTCAAGTCGCGTGAACACGTCCCGGAGTTCCTGTGGCCTCTACTCAAACGGCAGGTCGAGGAAGCGATCGCGAACTGGCGCAAACCCGACCGTGGCATCTGGGAGGTCCGCGGTGAGCCCCAGCACTTCACGTCCTCGAAGCTGATGTGTTGGGTTGCGCTCGATCGCGGTGCGAAGCTCGCCGATATCCACGGCGAGAAGGACTACTCGACCAAGTGGAACGAAATCGCCGACGAGATCAAGGCCGACATCCTCGACAACGGCGTGGACTCGCGCGGCGTGCTGACGCAGCGGTACGGAGATCCCTCTCTGGACGCGTCGTTGCTACTCGCACCGCTCCTGCGATTTCTGCCGGCCGACGACGAACGCATTCGTGCAACAGTGCTCGCCATCGCCGACGAGTTGACCGAGGACGGCTTGGTTCTGCGCTATCGAACCGACACCACCGACGACGGTTTGTCCGGCGAGGAAGGCACGTTCACGATCTGCTCGTTCTGGCTCGTGTCCGCTCTGGTCGAGATCGACGAACTCCCGCGCGCCAAGCACCTGTGCGAACGCCTGCTTGCCTACGCGAGCCCGCTCAAGCTCTACGCCGAAGAGATCGACCATCGCACCGGCCGTCACCTCGGCAACTTTCCGCAAGCATTCACGCACTTGGCGTTGATCAACGCCGTGGTGCACGTCATCCGAGCAGAGGAAGCGCAGGCATCGGGACACTTCCAGCCCGCCCACGCCAACCCCTGAGCGGTCTGGTTCAGCGGCCGAGTTGTCTCGCCCATTCGGCGACCAGCTCGGCCGCCGGTTTCGCCTGAGCGCGGCGATAGCCGGTCCCGGCCCACATCGACAGTCCCGACGGGTCACCCGCAGCTGCGGCCTTCGCGCGCATCGGCGCGGTCAGATAGTGCAGATCGGGATACGCCAGCGGAGCGGCGTCGGAGTTCTCGCGCATGAACTCGTTCACCAAGCCCCGCGCAGGACGGCCCGAAAACGCCTTCGTCACGGCGGTACCCGACGCACTGGACAGCTGCTCGCGGTGCACGGGCTTCGTTCCTGCCTCGGGAGTGTTCAGAAACGCGGTACCCAGCTGGGCTGCATGCGCGGCACCCGAATCCAGCAGCGGCGCAATGTCGTTGCCGTCCATGAGCCCGCCGGCCGCGATTCGGGGCAAATCCGAAATTTCACGTACGGCGACCAGTAACTCCGTCAACGGCTCTTCCGGGGCCGATCCGTCGAACGTGCCTCGGTGTCCGCCCGCCTCGGGACCCTGCACCACCAGCGCGTCCACACCGTTCGCGGTGGCGATGGACGCGTCGGAGGCGGTTGCTACCGTTGCCCACACTTCGGTTCCCACCGAATGCAGCTGGGCAACCTCGTCGGCATCGAAGGTGGCGAAAGTACTCGACACCACCGGCACCGGATGGGCAAGCAGCCAGGCGAATTTCTCCGGGTAGTAATCATCGCGGCGTTTCAGCACGCCGGGTTCGGCGTCGAATCGCTCGAACCACGATGCCAGATGCTGGGCGTAGGAGTCGACATCCGCGCCCGACGGCTCCTCGGGTAGAAAAAGATTGACGCCGAACACCAGGCCACGCATCGAATCCACCTGCGCAGCAAGGGCATCCGGCGTCAGCAACGCGCCGGCGATCATTCCGAGTCCGCCGGCCTCGGACACAGCCCGGGCGAGCTCGGGAGTACTCGGACCGCCCGCCATGGGCGCACCGACAACGGGAACACGCAATTTCTTCAGGATCGGTGTCGTCACAGATTCGAAATGTACTCTCCGAGCGATATCACGGACCACCGACACCTTCCTCTTCCCGAATCCTTTTGCACAGCAATAGTTTTCGATTGCACTATGGTTGCCAGTCGAACACTTGTTCGATACACTTGGTCCATGGCAACGGAGATCTGGCAACTGAGCGAG
>NZ_BCWW01000007.1 GCF_001894785.1 Rhodococcoides fascians NBRC 12155 = LMG 3623 | reverse complement strand
AAATCTTCCACCGCAACGTCCGCGCATCCGGGGTGATCCCACAGATCTCGGTGATCATGGGCCCCGCCGCCGGCGGGCACGTCTACTCACCCGCCCTGACCGACTTCGTGGTCATGGTCGATGGCACCAGTCAGATGTTCGTCACCGGCCCCGACGTCATCAAGACCGTCACCGGGGAGAACGTGACGATGGAAGAGCTCGGTGGCGCGCACACCCACATGGAGAAGTCCGGGGTCGCGCATTACGTCGCCTCCGGGGAGCAGGACGCCCTCGACTACGTCCGCGACCTCCTGTCCTACCTCCCGTCGAACAATCGGGCCGATGCCCCGCGGACGGCCGCGTCGGATCCGATCGTCGGATCCATCGAGGACAGTCTGACGGCGGAGGATCTCGAGCTCGACACGTTGATTCCGGATTCGCCGAACACTCCGTACGACATGCACGAGGTGATCCGCCGGATCCTCGACGACGACGAATTCCTCGAAGTCCAGGAGGGTCGGGCCCGCAACATCATCGTCGGGTTCGGGCGGATCGACGGCCGGTCGGTGGGGATCGTGGCCAATCAGCCCACCCAGTTCGCCGGCACGTTGGATATCGATGCCTCGGAGAAAGCAGCCCGGTTCGTCCGCACCTGTGATTGTTTCAACGTTCCGATCATCACGTTGGTCGATGTGCCGGGGTTCCTGCCCGGGACGGGGCAGGAATACAACGGCATCATCCGGCGTGGGGCGAAGTTGTTGTATGCCTACGGGGAGGCGACGGTCGGGAAGATCACCGTCATCACCCGTAAGGCCTATGGCGGGGCGTACGACGTGATGGGCTCCAAGCACATGGGTGCCGATGTGAATTTGGCGTGGCCGACGGCGCAGATCGCGGTGATGGGGGCCTCGGGTGCGGTCGGGTTCGTCTACCGCAAGCAGTTGCTCGAGGCGGCGAAGAACGGTGAGGACGTCGATGCGTTGCGGCTGACGTTGCAGCAGCAGTACGAGGACACGTTGGTCAACCCGTACGTCGCTGCCGAACGTGGATATCTCGATGCGGTCATCCCGCCCAGTCACACCCGCGGACAGATCGTGACCGCGCTACGGCTGCTCGAACGCAAACAAGTGACCCTGCCCCCGAAGAAACACGGAAACATCCCACTATGAGCGGCGAAGCGAATCATGACGCAGTGAGCGAAGCGAATCATGACGCAGTGAGCGATGAAGCGAAGCATGACGACGTGAACGACGGTCAGGCCGATGCCACCTCGGGCATGTCCGCGGCAATCAGGGTCGTCAAGGGCAATCCGGACGACGAGGACGTGGCGGCTCTGGTGGCGGTGTTGACTGCGGCGCAGAACGATTCGGCATCGAGCGCGGATTCTCGGCCCCGGGAATTGTGGGGTGCACCGTCGTCGATGCACCGCGGCTTCGCGGCGCAGTCGGCGTATTCGTACGCCGCGTCGGGCCGATACTCGCGGTGACGGTGCCGCCCGTGACGACCCGGGCCGATTCGGTACGACTCGTTCTGGCGTCGGCGTCACCTGCTCGCCTCGGAGTTCTTCGTAATGCCGGCGTGGAGCCGATCGTCCGGGTGTCGGGAGTCGACGAGGACGCGGTGACGGCCGAACTGGGGCCGTCCGCGTCCGCCGCCACCGTGGTCACCGAACTCGCGCGGGCCAAGGCCGCCGCAGTCGCCGAGACGTTCTCGGATTCTTCGGCGGATCTGGTGATCGTCGGGTGTGATTCGATGCTGTCGATTGCCGGTGAGCTGCACGGTAAACCGCACACCGTCGAGGTGGCCCGTGAGCGTTGGCGGACCATGGCCGGGTCGACCGGGGCGCTGTTGACCGGTCATGCCGTTCTGCGAGTCACCGCCGGAGTCGTGGTGGCGCAGGCTGCAGCGCACAGCTCGACGACGATTCGTTTCGCAACCCCGTCTGCAGTCGATCTCGACGCGTATCTGGCGTCCGGCGAACCGCTGCAGGTAGCGGGAGCATTCACGCTCGACGGTCTCGGCGGCTGGTTCGTCGACAGCATCGAGGGTGATCCCTCGTCGGTGATCGGCATCGGCTTGCCGCTGGTTCGTACTCTTCTCGAGCGGGTGGGTACGTCGCTTGCCGCCCTCTGGGACGGCTCGCCGGACGACCCGATCGGGATCTGACCGGCGAGACCTACCTCAGGGCAACAGATCGATCAGCTCGCGAGCCCAGTCCTCGGCCATTGCCTTGGGCTTGATGTTAGACGAGCTGTCGTGCCGAGCGTGGGTGCCGACCTGCTTCGCACCGAGCTCGGTGAGCTTTTCGGCGATGATCTCGCCGCCGCGGTTGAAGGTGTCCTCGTATACCTTGTCTCCCAGACCGAAGACTGCGAACTGCAGTCCTGCGAGGTCGGGGGCATCCTCGACGAGTGCCTCGTAGAACGGCTCCGCGCCGGTGGGGAGCTCTCCGTCACCGTAGGTGGAGCAGATGACGACGTGGAAGTCGTCCGTGTCGATGTCGGAGACCTCGTACTCGAGCATGTCTCGCACCTCGGCATCGTGATCACCGAGCACGTCCGCGATCTTGTCGGCGACCTCCTCGGCCGTACCGGTCTCGGACCCGAACAACACGACCACTGCCATGGATCGCTCCCCTTTCTCACATGCGCTCGAACACTCGAACAGTCGCAAAAGCATAGCCGTACCGGGGATCCCGCCGAAAATCCGCGTACGCCCGATGTTGTGATTTGTCTCGAGGTCACCAGAATTCGGCAGTCAGGCCCCAGTTCGTGTACTCGGCCTCGACCAGCCCACGCAGGTGCTCCTTGCTGGGGAACGCGTCCGGGTCGAGACCGGTGACGCACAGCGTCGCGCGGTCACCCGAGTCGTTCCACCAGGCACTGACCCCGCCGGCGGTGCGACGGAGCAACGCCACATCGGTGTTCTGGGTGATCGACCGCATCGCCACTGCCGCGGCGTTGACGCCTCCGATGGTGCGCAGTCGCGTGCCCCGATCGCCGAGGTTCGAGCACAGGCACAGCGGTGCAGAGCCCGATGCCGCCAGCTTGGCGACGACGACGTCGGGCAACACCTGCATCAGTGGTTTGAGCAGCTCGAACACCGATGTCATCGTACTGTCGGCCTGGTCGGTGAACGCCTGCTTGCTCGATGCGCGGATGGCCGTCAGATCGTCGCGGTAGCCCTGTCCCCCGTCGACGTGAATGGACACCCCGGACGTCGCGTTGGCGCGACTGTCTCCGGGTGTTCGGGTGCTGACAGGAAGGGCCACCCGTACCCGGTCCTGCGGACCGACGCGTCCACTCGCGGTGAGAATGCCGAGCACGACCGCGACAAGGAGACTGTTCGAGCTCCCGCCCCTGCTCGCTGCGGCCGCGGCCCAGTCCCCCGATGCGCAGTCGACGACCACCGTGCTCGGTACCCACTTGCCTTCTCGCGCCGCGGTGACGGCCCGAGCACGGCTCGGCGTCGGGCCGGGTGCCGTGGAGCCCGCTGCTACCTCGTCGGACGAGGTTCGCGAACGTACCGCGTCCACTGCCGTACGTCCGAGCGCTCGCGCCACCCCGGACAATGCCGCACCGATCTGTCCGACGCCGTCCGCGATGTCGGCACGTACCGACGACCGCGGGGGAACGTGGTCGAGCCCGCCGCGAACGAAGTCGTCCGGAGTCGCCCGACCGGCGAGAGCTGCCGCCGCCGCAGAGGTCAGGGCACCGCCGTCACCGACCACGTGCGATCCGACGAGAGAGACCACCATGCCGCCGCCGTCGACCGAGGTCGCCGACAAACGCCACGCAGGTCCGTCGATGGGGTCCAGCGTCACCGCTGCCTCGTTCTCGATCCACAGATCGATGCCGTCCCGGGCGATCGCGTGTCCGATGACGACCGGGTCGGCGTGCGTGCGCGCCGTGATCCAGCCGTCCCGCGCACCGGGCACCGCCGAGCGTCGTACGGAGCGATCCAACGGGCCGGTAGCAAGCAACTGCCACATGGATTCGAGTGCGTCGAGCGGGACGTCCGAGTCGAACCGCCACACGATCTGATTGACCACCGGCACTCCGAGTACGCACTCCATGCGCAGGAACAGGTCGTCGTCGTACGTCAATCTCTCCACCACGAGAGACTATCCCTGCCCGCCCACGTAGGTGGAACGGCCGCAAATGTGTTTCCCGCCATATGTTTTCGTATCGGCTCGGTTCGGCCGGTGCTGATAGGTTGGGGCTCTTCCCCACGCCGACACGTCTGCGAGTGCGCCTGTGAAGTTCGTGATGCCGTTCAACGGAAGCCGAGGCGACGTGACCCCCGGTATCGCTCTCGGGCTCGAACTCGCAGATCGCGGGCACGACGTGCTGTTCGGTGCCCCACCCAATCTCACCGATGTCGTGTCGGCTGCCACGGCATCCTCCGAACGTATCGAGGTTCAACCGTTCGGGCCCGACACGCAGCAGCTGTTGGAGTCCGATCTGGTCAGAGTGCGTATCAAGTCTCGAAACCCGCGGACCCGCTTTGCTGCGCTGTCCGAGCTGGCTCATCACGGCTGGGACGACATGACGTCCGAGCTGAACCGAATGGCGGCGGGGTGCGACGGAATCGTCACCGGCTCGCTCGGTCAGGAGATGGCTCTGAACGTGGCCGAAGCGCACGGCACAGCGTTCGTGTCCCTGCACTACTGCCCCCTCAGGCGCAACGATGCAGTGTCGATCACACCGGGCGTGAACCTACCTGCCGTCGTCAATCGGTCGATGTGGGTGGCCCTCGAGGCACTGCGCTGGAAGTCGATGAAGAAGCGCGACAACGCGCAGAGGGCATCACTGGGTTTGCCTCCCACCACGGAGTCGACGCCCGTGAGGTCGGCGCGCTACGGCGGTATCGAGATTCAGGCCTACGAATCGGCGCTGTTCCCCGGGCTTGCCCGACAGTGGGGCCCGCTACGCCCGTTCGTCGGCTTCATCGGCCTGGTCGACGGAGTCACCGAGACGGATCCCGCGTTGCGCCGATGGCTCGACGCAGGAACTGCGCCAGTGTATTTCGGCTTCGGCAGCATGCCGGTGCCCGAACCGGCTGCACTGATGCGCATGATCGACAACGTCACCGATCGATTGGGCGTGCGCGCCCTGGTCTGCGCGGGCTGGAGCGATCTGCTGGAGTCCGATTCAGCCGTCCATCGATCGAACCCGAACGTCTTCGTCGTGAAATCGGTCGATCACGCGACGGTCTTTCCGCGCTGTCTGGCCGCGGTTCATCACGGCGGCGCAGGGACGACTGCAGCCTCGGCACGAGCCGGGCTGCCGACCCTGGTGTGCTGGTTCAGCGCCGACCAACCGTTCTGGGGATCGGCGCTGCGGCGCGTAGGAGCCGGGTCGAGCACGAAGTTCTCGACGTTGACCGAATCCGTTCTCCAGCAGGGCATTTCCGATCTCATGACCGAAGACGCCCGGCTGGCCGCGCGAGCGCTTGCCGATACGATGACGCCTGCTCGAACGGCGACGGCCGCTGCCGCCGACATCACCGAAGCAGCAGCGCGCGACCGCTGACCCGCTCACCAGAAGCGTGCTGAGAGTCCCCATCTCCGAAGCGCCTCGGTCAGGTGTTCACGCAGTATGTGCTCGTCCGGGCATCGGTCGGGGTCCATGGCGTGGACGGTCACGGTCACACTGGTGCCGGTCTCGCTCGACCATGCGGTCAGACCGCCGTCGAGCGAACGAGCGAAGTCGGCGTCGGCTCCGGCGAACGTCGCTCGACCGGACACCGCCCGGGCAGCGATCCCCGCCACCGTCGTGAAGTCGTCGGGAAGAGAACCGAGGTTCGACGCCAGCCCTTCGGCACCGTCGCGGGGCTGCGGCACTCGTGCGACCACCGCGTCGGGCAGCATTTGAACCAGTGCCTGGGACAGGCCGCCCGGAGCGGCACCGGCGGCCTGAGCAGCGGCGAAAGCCGTGAAGGCCGATTTACTGGCGGCGCGGATCGGGCGGAGGTCCAGATCGGTCGGGTCGGCGATCGGCACGTCGATCTTGACGATCTTGGTGGCGTTGGACCGTGTGTCGGATGCGTCGCCGCGATCACTGACGGGCAGGGACCACTGCACCGTGTCTCCCACCGAAGCACGGCCGGCGAGTCCGGACGCAGCAGTCAGGACCGCCACGAACAGCGAATTGGATGTTCCTCCCCAGCGTTCCGCGGTCGATCGCCATGCATCGGCGTCCACCTCGGCAACCACGTGCGGGGATGTCCAGTCCGCCGCAGCCGCTCGCTCGGGTGCTGCCCGGTGTGGTTTCGGCCTCGACTGGGTGGCACCGGCAGGCTCGGAGCGTCCGGACAGAGGCAGAGCCTGCACCGCCGCGTTCACCAGCCATCCACCCGCGGACCGAATTTGCTCGACGGCGTCACCGAAGTCGGAAGCGAGGGCCTCGAGGCCGCCCGGGGCGGAGGAGACACGGGACGCGACGGAGTCGGAGTTCGCCGCACGGAATGCAGCGATCAAGGCGCCGCCGTCGGCGACCATGTGCGAGGCGACCAACGACAGCACCATGCCGCCGTCGCTCAGTCTCGTCGCCGCGAGTTGCCAACCCAATCCGGTCTCGGGGTCGATATCGGGATCGATCCGGCCGTCCGCCCATTGCCGCACCATCGAGGGGTCTGTGAATTCTGGATGAAAATCCAGTGAATGAGAGGCGGCCGACGGCACCCACCGATCTCGGGCCGTCGGAATTGCCGATGCCACCACCCTGCGTGTAAGCAGACCGTCGGACAGGTTGTCACGCAGTCTTTCCAGGTCTTCTCGCTGCACGACGTCATCGAACCACCACAGGAACTGGTTGTAGACGGGAAATCCGATGCCGTGGTGCATTCGCAAGAAAAGGTGATCGGCAAATCCAATTCGAGTCACGCGCCGAACCTACTACATCGAAAGAAACGGGAAGGTGGTGCTGTTTCTCGTCGGTCGATTCATTCAATGTTTGCAATAAGTGCCATTCCACCGAGCGGACGCGCGAATGTGACTCCGGTCTCGGGGTGCCGGTCCGGCCCGAGGTTTGGGTTCCGAGCCCGTCACCCGGATCGGCTCTCTCGAATCATCGGGCCCTGACGTGCGGTTACGCTGGAATCACAATGCCGACGTGTGCGAGAATCAGTTTTCCGACCGATGTTCCACCCGTCGGTCAACCCCCTCGACAGTGACAAGAATTACTTTTACGCGTCGCGAAATAGTTTCGCTTTCGCCCTATTGTGAGTGCCGTACTCACGTCGACCGGACTGCGACTTCACGGTCCGTCGAATAGTTGTTCTTTCAATGTCGAAAGCATTGCGAGTGCACCCGATAAAAGCGAGCCGGACCGACGACTTCCGCCGTTACATCCACCACTCGACCGTAATCGAATGCCGATAGACACCACTACTGCCGAATACCGCTGGCCGAGCCCGGAACGGAAGAGGACACCATGGAATACACCGAACTCGCCGACTATCCACTTCCCGCCGGACGCTTGACCGAGTGGGTTCCCCGCGTCGGCGACGATCAGTGGGCTCTCGATCCCCGCGGGCTGTCGTTCACGCACGAGGACCATTGCGAGCGCAGCGCCCCGGGCTCCTGGATCGGCACGGTATTCGAGATCCATCGTCGCTACGACGTCGAGGCCGTACGCCGCACCATCGCCGCGTACATGGGTCGGCACGAGGCGTTCCGAACCAAGGTTCGTCGTGACGAGCAGTCCGGTTCGTGGCAGCGCTTCACCGCACCGGTCGACGCCGTGCAGGTGACAGATCGCCCACACGCGGATTCGCGATCGGAAACTCAGGTGTTCGGCCATCTGCAGTCGTGGTTCGGCGACACCGTGTCTCCGACGGCATGGCCGCATTTCGTTCTCGCCACCATCGAACCCGACGACGCGTCCCGCACTCTCGCCGGTGGACCCGAGGAATCGTTCCTGCTCGCCTTCGCGGCCGATCATTCGGTCATGGACGCATACAGCCAGATCTATGCGATCAACGAGATCGACCGGCTGTACGCGCATGCCCTCGACGGCATCGACCCGGAATTGCCCGAGGTGGGTAGTTACGTCGACTTCAGTCAGTCCGAACGGGCACTCGGCGACACCCTGACGGCGGATCACGGTGCCGTGCGAACGTGGCAGGACTTCCTCGCTGTCGAGGACGGCCGCTTCCCTGCTTTCCCGCTTCCGTTGGCGGGCGACCGGCCCCGCGCCGACACCGGCCCTGCGCCCCAGAGCAGCATCTCGTCGTGGCTTCTGACCTCCGAACAGTCGGACGGCTTCAATGCGGCGTGCCGCGCTGCCGGATACAACATGCAGGCCGGAATTCTTGCGGCGCTCGCATTGACGAATGCTCGCCTGTCCGGCAGTCGATCTCTGCGCACGGTGATGCCGATGCACACCCGCGACGAGCAGAAGTGGGCCGCGTCGGTGGGGTGGTACGTCGGAATTCTTCCGATGGAGATCCAGCTCGACAACGCCTGCACCTTCGTCGAGGCACTCGAGGCCGCGGCCACCGCGGGCGCTGCGAACAAGGGCCTGGCCCGTATGCCGTACTCGAAGATCGCCAAGATCCTCGACTCCACCGAAATTCCCCGGTTCGTGGTCTCGTACATCGACCTGCGGTTCCTGCCCGACGCCGCCCAGTGGCAGGGGCGCAAGGGGCGGGCGCTCAGGAGCAACTGCCACGCCGACGACGAGGTCTACTTCTGGGTCAATCGCACGCTCGAAGGGCTCAACATCTCGGCCCGCTTCCCCAGTTCGGATGTCGCGTCGACCAACGTCCATCGGTTCATCACCGAGTTCGTCGCGGTTCTGACGGCGGTCATCGACTCCGACGGCGGTAGCGATACGGTGCTCGCGGCGGCCCCGCCGTCGGTCGTCGTCGCCGCAGAATGAGCGTGGACGCAGAATAGGCGTGCACGCAGGAGAAGTGGATGCGCAGTGGACGGAGACGGCGGCGTAGGCAGCCGGTACGTTCCGTCCACTGCGCCCCGACCGGAAGAGTGAAGCGAACATGATCATCACCGCAATGGGCCGCTGGAACCCCGCGCCCGGCCGACTGCTCGAGTGGCATCCCACCGCGGCGGCACAGGCGAGCGCCGCTGCGGCACCGATCGATTCGACTCCACCGTCGTTTCTTCAGGAAGACCACCTGAAGGCAGCGTGGGCAGCGCGCGCACGTGGTGACGTGCACACGGCGTACACCGGGGTGGCCACCGAGATCGACGGCGACATCGACACCGAGGCGATGAGCCGTGCGCTGACTGCGTACGTGCTGCGGCACGAGGGTCTGCGGTGCTGGTTCGAGGTGGACGGCACCGACGTGGTTCGACACCTCGGCGGCCAGGAAGTTGCTCGTTTCGATACCGTCGACGCAGGTGAGACATCCGACGACGAGCAGTTCCAACACTATGTGCGGCAGCGCTTCTCGACCGAGGCCACCGCCGACATCTGGCCGGGGTTCGTCGTCGGAGTGGTATCGAGGCCAGGCAGCTTCACGTTGTACTACGGTGCCGATCACGCGTTCACCGATGGTGGTTCACAGGCTCTGGTCATCAGCGAACTGGCCGATCTGTACGCGATCGAGATCGGGGCGGATGTTCCGCAACCGGCTTCGGCGGGAAGTCACCTCGAGTACGCCGCCGACGAGCGCGCTCGCGCCGCGACGTTCGGTGCAGACTCCCCCGAGATCGCCGCGTGGCGTGACATCTTCACCAGGCACGAGGGCCGTATGCCTCGGTTCCCCCTCGATCTGGGGCTTGCCCCCGGCGAACGCGCCCCGGTCCGCATCGTCGAACGCCACCTGTTGGACCGAGAACTGACGGCAGCGTTCGATGCCGCGTGCAAGGCCGCCGGCGCACGGATGAGCAGTGGAATCTTCGCTGCCGTCGGCATCACCGACTTCGAGATCGCGGGGAACGCGGAGTACTTCGGAATCACGGTGCTGAGCACTCGCCACCACGGTGACTACGGACAATCCCAGGGTTGGTTCGTCAACTTCGCGCCGGTCGCGTTCGACATCGCCGGTCACGAGCGCTTCTCCGACGTCGCCGGCCCGGCGCACGAGGGTTTCGAGCGGGCCAAGCAGATCGCCGAAGCACCGGTCCATGCGGTACTCGGCGCTCTCGCCGCAGACGGCACGCTCGGAAGCGAACTCGCTGTGAGCCCGAACATGCTCTCGTACATCGACTTTCGCTGGTTCCCCGGCGTCGGGCGAGATGCGGACACTCGTGCCAAGCATTTCACCGGCGAGGGCGCGACCTCCAACGCGTCGATGTGGATCAACCGCGACGGTGAGCATCTGTATCTGGTGGCGCAGACCCCCGACACGGCCGTCGCTGCCGAATCGGTCGAGCGGTACCACGCACACCTGGCATCGGTACTGGAAAAGATAGCGCGCACAGGCGATTACGTCCTGACGCCCGGTTCGGTTCAGGAGCGGGTCGGTGCGGGTCACCTCGATCACTGAGTACCATCCCGCGGCCGGTGTCGTCGTCGAATTCACCGCCGACGTCACCGGGGATGCACAACGGTCCCCGATTCCACCGTCGTTCAATCAACGGTTTCATCTGGGCGATCTGGGCGAGGCTCGGCGAGTATGGATCGCGGGCACGTTCGATGTGCCCGGCCGCATCGATGCCGACGCTCTCGCGTGGGCGTTCACTCGACTGATCGACCGACACGACACTCTGCGCAGCTCGTTCGTCCAGGCGACCGACGGCCTGGACAGGATGCTCCATCGCCCCGGTTCGGTCGAGATCGCGGCGTCGAACCGGACCGAATTCGATTGCCCGACCGAGCTACGTGAGCATCTCCGCCGAATACTCGAGTTACGTTGCGACGCACGACGGTTCCCGTCGTACACGTGTGTCGCGATCGACCGGCCGGACGTGTCGACGGTGGTCTGCGCATTCGACCACTCGAACGTCGACGCGCTGTCGATCGCAGTGACCGTGGACGAGGTTCGCGCCTGGTACGACGCGTACCGGCGCTGCCCGTCGAGTCCGAACATCGAGCTGAGTCCGGTGGGAGGATTCGTCGACTACTGCCGAATCGAAGCAACCGAGCCGGCAGCGGATCGCCATGACGAGCGCATGGTGCGGTGGTCGGAATTCCTTGTACGGTGCGGTGGTACGACGCCGAGTTTTCCGTTCGACCTGGGACTTGCGGACGGTGAGACTGCCACGCAGGCAACCCTTGTCGCGCCGATCCTCGATGCCGACCGCACTGCCGAGTTCGAGCGCCTGTGCACTCGGTCGGGCGGCGGGATGTTCGCCGGGGTCGTGGCTGCGATCGGTCAGGCCTGCGCCGCCATCGGCGGACCGCGGCAGATACCGTTCCTGTTCCCATTGCACACCCGTCACGAGGATCGGTTCCGGCGGGCACTGGGCTGGTTCACCACCAACGCCCCGATGACCGTGGACGTCGGCGACGTGCTCGTCGACACGATCGCCGCGGCCCAACGGGAGTTTCGTGCTGCGCTACCGCTGAGCACGGTGCCCATCCCCCAGGTGTTGGCATCCCTCGGAGACACGTTCACCCTCTCGCGAAACGACGTGTTCATGGTGTCGTACATCGACTACACCAGAATCGAGGGCCACCGCCGACTCGAAGAATCCAACGCACACCACGTCAGCAACGCGACGGTGTCCGACGACGCGCAGTTCTGGGTGTCGCGGACAGCCTCGGGTCTGGCTCTGCGGGCACGTTTTCCCGACACCGTCCTCGCGCACTCGGTCATGACTGCGTTCAGCGGCGCGCTGGTCGCGCTGCTGGCCGAGGCGACCGACCAGGCCGCCACAACGGCCCTGACACGCTGAGACAGTACCGACGCAGCGCTCTGTGCCTGCGGCTCCCGCCACTCGGTGGCGGTACGGCATAGGATTGTCGACGGAGACCGTTCACCCCCGAGCGGGCCGCCAGCCGAATATCTTCCGTAGGAGCCGATACGTGCCTGTACCAACCGATTCCAACGCAATGTTCGCCGACTACGCGCATCCGGATCGTCTCGTATCCACCGAATGGCTGTCCGCTCATCTCGGTACGCCCGGGCTCCGCGTCGTCGAATCCGACGAGGACGTGTTGCTCTACGACGTCGGCCACATTCCCGGCGCGGTCAAGATCGACTGGCACCTCGACCTGAACGACCCGGTCACGCGCGACTACATCGACGGCGAACAGTTCTCGAAACTGATGAGCCGCAAGGGTATTTCGCGTGACGACACAATCGTCGTGTACGGCGACAAGAGCAACTGGTGGGCCGCCTACGCACTGTGGGTGTTCACCCTGTTCGGACACCAGGACGTGCGGCTGCTCGACGGCGGACGTGATGCCTGGTTGTCCGAGAACCGCGACACCACACTCGATGTCCCCGAGTTTCCGGCGACCGACTACCCCGTCGTCGAGCGGAACGATGCACCGATCCGCGCATTCGCCTCGGACGTGCTCGGAGCTCTCGGCTCCGTGCCTCTGATCGACGTACGCTCCCCCGCGGAGTACACCGGCGAACGCACCCACATGCCCGACTACCCGGAGGAAGGTGCGCTGCGCGGCGGCCACATCCCCACTGCCGTCAGCATCCCGTGGGCCAAGGCAGCAGCACCGGACGGGCGATTCCGCTCACGCGCAGAACTGGACGAGATCTACTCCGAGACCTCGGCAACCGACGAGGTCATCGCGTACTGCCGCATCGGCGAGCGGTCGAGCCATACCTGGTTCGTGCTGACGCATCTGCTCGGGTACGAGTCCGTCCGCAACTACGACGGCTCGTGGACCGAGTGGGGCAATGCTGTGCGCGTTCCGATCGCCAGGGGCGAGGAGCCCGGATCGGCACCGGCCGCTCGATGAGTTCCCTTCCAGAATCGTTGGCCGAGATCGTCGAGGATTTCGCCGCAGTCGAGGGCCAGGACAAACTGCAGCTCCTGCTCGAATTCAGCCGGGAACTACCCCCGTTGCCGGATCACCTGGCCCAGGATGCGATGGAGCCGGTCCCCGAATGTCAGTCGCCGTTGTTCCTGTCGGTCGATGCATCCGATCCCGCCCGGATCGAGCTGTACTTCAGCGCGCCGCCGGAGGCTCCGACGACTCGCGGGTTCGCCTCGATCCTGGCGCAGGGGCTCGACGGTCTCAGCGCGCAGGAAATCCTCGACGTTCCGGACGATTTCTACTCGGCTCTCGGATTGAGCGATGCGGTGAGCCCCCTGCGTCTCCGAGGGATGTCGGCGATGCTCGCACGTATCAAGAGGCACCTGCGCTGACCTCGTGGTCGGCAGCGCCCGGCCTTCGTCTTGATCGATACACGCCGCCGTCGGTAGACTTCGGTAGTGGGCATCGTCGCCCGCTGTCCGAACAATCCCCCGAATGCGTCTGACGAAGGCTGGTTGCTGCCGATATGGAGTTCACCGAGTTGGCGGACTACGCGGTTCCCGCGGGCACGCTCACCGAATGGATTCCCAGTGTCGGCCCACACGCCCACACTCCCGAAGCCGCCGGGTGGCAGCCCGACCCTCGCCCGACGTCCTACGTCCACGAGGCGCACCTGCGTACCAGCCTGAGCAGCCCTCGCCGCGGACGCGAGTCGTGGCTCGGCGCGGCGTTCGAGATTGCCGGTCCCCTGGACAAGCACGCTTTCCGGCGGGCGGTGCTGAACTGGATCGACAGACACGAAGCCATGCGGTCGAGCGCATCGATCGACGAGGCCACCGGTGAGATGACCCGGGTGACCGCCGCGCAGGGAGCCGTAGACATCTGGCAGGTCGAGCAGGAACGGTGTGCGCAATCGAGTGAAGTCTTCGAGCATCTTCAGTATCTCTTCGACGAGTTCACCTCGCCCCTGATCTGGCCCGCCTACGCGTTCGTCACTCTCGAACCACTGGACGAGACGCGGCCGATCACCGTCTTCTTCGCAGCAGATCACTCGATCATCGACGGCTTGTCCACTGTCCTGGTCGCCCACGAGATCGCGGCCCTGTACGGCGAGGAGCTGGGCGGGGCACCGGCCGCCCTGTTCGAGGCCGGCAGCTATCTCGACTTCGGGTCCTCCGAACGCGAGCGAAACGCCGAGTTGGAACATTCGCACGAGGCCGTCGCGATCTGGCGCGATCTGCTGATCGACGGGGAAGGCCAGCTGCCCGACTTCCCGCTCGACATCGGTGATCCCAGCCCGGACGACGTACCTCAGGGCGGGCTCTCTGCTTGGGTGCTCGACCCCGATCAAGCCGATTCGTTCTCGGTCGCGTGCCGAAAGACCGGGAACAGTCTGTTCGCCGGATTACTGGGGGTCCTGGCCATCACCGGTGCCGAGCTGGGCGGGGGCACCCAATTTCGGACCGTCACCCCGGTACACACCCGGGACGAGCCGCAATGGGCGTCGGCACTGGGGTGGTTCGTCGGACTGTGTCCCATCTCGTTCGACATCGCCGGCGCGGAGTCGTTCGGCTCGGTCGTGGCCGCAGCATCGGCCGAGGTGAAGAAGACCAAACCGATTGCGCGGGTTCCGCTCGATCGGGTGTTCACCACCCTCGGCTACTCGGCCAGGCCACGTTTCGTCGTCTCGTTCATGGATGTGCGGTTCGCGCCGGCAGCAGAGCACTGGCCCGATTGGAACGCGCGTGCGCTGCGCAGCAAGCAGTACCAACACGACGTGTACATCTGGATCAACCGCACACCTCAGGGAATCAACATCGCGGCTCGCTATCCCAACACCGAGCTCGCAACTGCCCGGGTACACGAATACATAGGCACCTTTCGCGCCCTGCTGACCGAGGTGGCCGACACCGGTACCGCCTCCTTCTCTGCCGCAACGTCCCAGCATCCCGATCCCGGGCACTCCGATACCGGGCGGATCGCTACCAGCCAGTAGTCCCATCCTGTCGCCCTGGACGCGCCGCAGCGGCCTGGACCGATTGCAGCGACGACCGAGTCGGTGCTTAGACTCCGACGTGACGTTCGTGACGATGGATGCGAAAAACACATCTGTAGGAGGCTCAGTGCCCAGCCATGCCAGTGCTCAGATCACCAAGGTTCTTGTTGCCAATCGTGGTGAGATCGCGGTTCGGGTGATCCGGGCGGCCGCTGATGCCGGGCTGGCCAGTGTCGCTGTGTACGCCGAACCCGACGCCGACGCACCGTTCGTCCGCCTGGCCGACGAAGCATTCGCACTCGGCGGACAAACCTCCGCGGAGTCGTACCTGGTCATCGACAAAATCTTGGACGCCGCCGCCAAATCCGGAGCCGACGCCATCCACCCCGGCTACGGATTCCTCTCCGAGAACGCCGACTTCGCCCAAGCCGTGATCGATGCAGGTCTGATCTGGATCGGACCGTCCCCGCAGTCCATCCGCGATCTCGGCGACAAGGTCACCGCCCGCCACATCGCCGCCCGCGCCAAAGCCCCCTCCGTCCCCGGCACCTCCGAACCGGTCAAAGACGCGAACGAAATCCTTGCGTTCGTCGACGAACACGGCCTCCCCATCGCCATCAAAGCCGCCTTCGGTGGCGGCGGACGCGGCATGAAAGTCGCCCGCACCCGCGAGGAAATCCCCGAACTGTTCGACTCCGCCACCCGCGAAGCCGTCGCAGCATTCGGGCGCGGGGAATGCTTCGTCGAACGCTACCTCGACAAACCACGCCACGTCGAAGCCCAGGTCATCGCCGACCAACACGGCAACGTCATCGTCGCCGGCACCCGCGACTGCTCCCTGCAACGCCGCTTCCAGAAACTCGTCGAAGAAGCCCCCGCCCCGTTCCTCACCGACGCCCAACGCAAAGAAATCCACTCCAGCGCCAAAGCCATCTGCCTCGAAGCCGGCTACTACGGCGCCGGGACCGTCGAATACCTCGTCGGCCAAGACGGCCTCGTCAGCTTCCTGGAGGTCAACACCCGCCTGCAGGTCGAGCACCCCGTCACCGAGGAAACCTCCGGCATCGACCTGGTGCTGCAGCAGTTCCGCATCGCCAACGGCGAAGAACTGACCATCACCGAAGACCCCGAACCGCGGGGGCATTCGTTCGAGTTCCGGATCAACGGCGAAGACGCCGGGCGTGGGTTCCTGCCCGCCCCCGGACCGGTCACCACCTTCACCGCCCCCTCCGGACCGGGTGTCCGCGTCGATTCCGGTGTCGAATCCGGCAGCGTGATCGGCGGCCAGTTCGATTCGATGCTCGCCAAACTCATCGTCACCGGAGCCACCCGCGAAGAAGCCCTCGCCCGCTCCCGCCGGGCGTTGGCCGAATTCACCGTCGACGGGTTGGCGACGGTGATCCCGTTCCACGCGGCGGTGGTCTCCGATCCCGCGTTCATCGGCGACGGCGACTCCTTCTCCGTCCACACCCGGTGGATCGAAACCGAATGGGACAACCAGGTTCCCCCGTTCACCGCCGGGCAACCGATCGACGACGACGAGGCCCTGCCCCGGCAGTCCGTCATCGTCGAGGTCGGGGGCCGACGCGTCGAGGTCTCCCTCCCGGGCGAGCTCACCCTCGGCGGTGGCAGCGGCGGAAATGCCGGTGCGGTACGGCGCAAGCCCAAGGCCCGCACCCGTGGCGGTGCCGGAGCCGGCGCAGCCTCCGGTGACTCGGTGACCGCACCGATGCAGGGCACCGTGGTCAAAGTCGCCGTCGACGAAGGCCAGGAAGTCGCCGCCGGGGACCTCGTCGCTGTCCTGGAAGCGATGAAAATGGAAAACCCCGTCACCGCCCACAAAGCAGGCACCATCACCGGCCTGAGCGTCACCGCAGGCGACGCCATCACCCAAGGCACCGTCCTCGCAGAAATCAAGTGACACCGACGTTCGATGCCGAACGGATCGACCCCCGGGCGACTTTCGGCATCGAACGGCGGCGCGGATAGCGCTACCCTGTAGCAATGTCCGAGCTTCCGGAAATACGTATCGGTACCGCTGATCGGGAGAAGGCCCTCGATGTCCTGGGGCAGCACTTCAGCGAGGGCCGCCTGACGGTTCCCGAATTCGACGAGCGCAGTGCCACAATCGCTTCCGCGACGACGCGTGGACAGCTCGAATCGGTATTCGTCGACCTCCCCACCGCGTCCGGCACTGCGTCGGTCGCACGATCCGACGCCGACGCACCGGCCGTGAAGGACCGCGGAATCGATTGGGCTGCAGTGGTGATGCCGATCGTCATCTTCGGATCACTTGCTCTGTTCTTTCTCACCGATTTCGACCAGAAGTGGCTTTTCTTCCTTCTCATTCCGCTGGCCGGAGCCATCCTGTCTGCGGTAGGATATCCGGCCGACAAGAAGAAAAAGAAGAAGAAGCGTTGAAAGCGCTGTTGTTCGACGTCTTCGGCACCGTCGTCGATTGGCGCACGAGCATCGCCCGCGAGGTCACCGACATCTGCGGGCCGGGAGTCGACAGCTATCGGTTTGCCGATCGGTGGCGGAGCCTCTATCAACCGGCCATGGAACAGGTGCGGTCCGGTGAACGGCCCTTCACTCGGTTGGACGTACTGCACCTCGAGTCCCTGCGAACGGTGCTCTCCGAATTCGAGATCGACCTCGATACGGACGCCACGGCCGACCTCAATCTCGCGTGGCATCGACTGGAGCCGTGGCCCGATTCCGTTCCCGGGCTCACGCGGCTGCGCACCGAGTTCGTCGTAGCACCGCTCTCGAACGGCAACATCTCTCTGCTGCTGGACATGGCCAAGAATGCCGGCCTTCCCTGGGACGCCATCCTCGGCGCAGAACCGGTGCAGGCGTACAAGCCCATGCCCGATACCTACCTGCGTACCGCGGACATCCTCGGGCTGCGTCCCGACGAGTGCATGATGGTTGCCGCCCACAACAGCGACCTCGCCGCCGCAGCCGAGTGTGGCTTCGCCACCGCATTCGTCGCCCGCCCGCTGGAACACGGCCCGACGCAGACGTCCGACCTTGCTCCCGAAGCCGAGTGGACCTACAGCGCAGACTCGATCGAGTCCCTTGCCGACCGACTCAACTGCTGACAGACGCAGTTCAGATCCTCGCCGCCGGAACCAGTCGATCGGCCAGCCACCTGTTCACTTCAGCGTGCGATCGGAATCGCACGATCGTCAGGTCCGGTCGGCGCATGTTCAGTCGCTGAACGCGCGCGGCCGTCATCCGATGCGTGTTCCAGGCCCACCGGATGACGTGCTCGCGATCGAAAAATATGCGATGCAGCGGTGGCTCGAAGTTGCCGTTCCACAGCACTGTTCGACCGACCCGACGACGGAGCGTGCGGAAGACGATCTGCCGCATCACCGTTCGACGAGGCAGATCGAGCCACAGGCAGAGGTCGGCCCGATCGGCGAGTCGATCCCGCACCACGCTGTACTGCCACTCGGTGACCCAGGATGGGCGGGTGATGAACTCGTCCACGTCCTGCTCGAACGTGGCACGGGGCGTCCAATTCTCACCGTGAAACAGTGCGTCGATCTCGATGTGTTCGATTCCCAGAACCGATCCGAGACGAGCCGACAACGTGGTCTTACCGGAACCTGATGTTCCTGCCACCACGATTCGCGAGGGGCGACGCGATAACGCGTCGTTCGGTCCGAGAATCACGACTTTTTTCGCCCGCTACGGTTGGGCACAGAGCGCTACGATCGCGTCCGCCATGTTCTTCACGAAGTGTCGACGCGCCGTTTCGGGCAGCCGGTCGAGTGAGAGGTACGGGTTCAGGTCTTCGAGCTCGACCAACAGCAGCGTTCCGTCGACGGTGCGGCATGCGTCCACTCGCGTGATTCCGTGGTCGATGTCGTTCCAGTCGACGAAACGTTGCGCGAACTCTTTGTCCTGAGCAGTACTCGAGTACGGCTCCAACTCCCAACGTCGGCCGGGGTCCGGAGCGTACAGGGCGTATTGCACTGTGCGGCCGATGAAGTAGAACGACACTTCGTAGACAAAATCGATCCGCGGCTGAATCAATGTGCCCGGCTCGACTTCCGACAGTTCGGCGCGTCCTATCTGTCGCATGCCGATCGAGTCGGCACCCCATTTCGGTTTCACCACATAGGTATTCACCTCGGGTAAGCGGGAGACGCCCCGCGGATCGTCGACGGTAGGTATGACCGGAAAACCATCTGCGAAAAGATCGACCAGGTACTGCTTGCCTCTTTGGTCGCCTTTGCCGGTCAGCTGGGTGAAAACCTTCGTGCCGTTCTCGCGCGCATGGCGAGCAAACGCGTCGAACGCTTCCTGGTATCCCAGCACAGGCCCGGAGTTCCGGATAACGACAGCATCGAATCCGTCCATCAGTGCCAGCGCATCGAGCGGGTGACACAGCGCGATATCGACCCACTCGCGAAGCTGCGAAGACAAGAAGATGTCTTCGTCGCAGTAGCGTCGGCCCCTCGACACATAGGCCAAGTCGGTCACGAACAGGACGCGTGGACGGGGTGCACACATCGGGCAGATCCTACCGGTCTCGAGACGTCACGATGTTCGCTTGCGGGCCAACAGAAATGCCTGCGATGTCGACTCGTATCCCATCGGAGCTCGATGCACGCGGATGTCCAGTTCGAAGTCGGCGTCGACCACCATCTGTGCAATAGCGTCGGGGTCCAGTCGATAGGCGTCGTACGAGACCGAGTGTCCGTACACCTGTTCCAGTCGCACCCGCTCGTCCCCGGATTGAAATGCCAACAGCAGCAGTCCATCCGGACGCAGCACCCGATGCAGTTCGGCGAACACCTGCGGCAGCTGGGCCGGCGGGGTGTGGATGATCGAATACCAGCCGACGATTCCCGAGACGGTGCAGTCGCCCATGTCGAGCGACTGCATCGCGCCGACGACGAAACGCACGTCCGGAAATTCACGACGCGCAACGTCGATCATGCTGGGCGACAGATCGATTCCGGTCATGGCCAGACCCAGGCGTCGTAGATGGCCCGCGATGCGCCCCGATCCGCATCCCACGTCGACTACGACCCCAGCGTCGACACGCTCGGCGAATGTGGCCAGCAGCGCCTGTTCCAGATGCTTGCCGTCCAGCTCGTCGCGAACCAGGTCCGCGTAGCTTTCTGCGACGGTGTCGTATGCCGCCCTCGTCATCGAAACGTGCTGCTGTTCGGCCACAACCGTCACGGTACAGACTCGCCCGGTTCGGCCAGGTACGAGCGCGTCAGCATCTCGAAGAAGTGGCCGGTGGGGTCGCGAAAGTACACCCCTCGACCGCCATGATCGGTGTTGATTACCCCGGGCCGAGTCATCCGTGGATCGGCCCAGTGTTCGACGCCCATACCGACGAGCCGTGTGTAGGCGGCGTCGAAGAGGTCGTCGGTGACTCTGAATGCGTAGTGCTGGAATTGAATATCATCCACCGGTGGTTCGGCGAACTGAATCAACGTCCCGTCGGTGAGTTGTACGTTGACGAACGGGCCCCACGAGGGTGCCTCCGGCAGGTCGAACAGTTCGCGAAAGAACGCCGCCGACGCAGCACTGTTCTTCGCAGCAATGATGGTGTGATCGAACGAAACGGACATGCGCTGCCTCCTGGGCAGTACGACGCCTCCATGCCTGACGCAGTCCGTCATCGACACGCGACGCTGCCGTCGATGCTCGCACGGCCCCCGAATCCGAGTCAACCGGTGAATTCACGGCCGCGATTCGGTCTCCTTCTACGACAGCATTGTCGAGGAGAGGATCTCAGCATGGTCGGCCGACTTCTGTTCGTTCACGGTGCCGGCGGCTTCGTCGACGACACCGAGCTGGCGCAGGGGTTGGCTGAGGCGCTGCGCCTGGACCTCGTCATGCCGGAACTGTCCGACAGCGATATGGGTTACGAGGCCTGGGCTGTGCCGGTTCGGAAGCTGCTCGACGACGCAGGACCTGCGGACCGCGTTGTCGCGCATTCTTTCGGAGCCACGATCGTGGTTCGGGTCCTGGCCGAAGCGATGCGCGCCCATCCGGAGCGAGCCACGCTGCTGGCCATGCCGGACTGGAGTCCGCAGGGCTGGGACGTGGCGCAGTACGCGCTCACCGGCGAACCGCGGACCGACCTGACGTTGCTGCACTGCCGAGACGACGAGGTCGTCCCTGTGTCGCATCTGGCAATGAACTCGAAGGCTCTGCCGTCGGCGACAGTGATCGAATTGCTGACCGGTGGTCACCAGTTCGACGGCGTGACCGAGACGATCGTTGCCGACATTCGGTAGCTACCGGTAGTCGTGGTCGATTCCCGTTGCCCACTGCGAACATTCGACGGCGATCACGTCGTCCCTCCCCCGCAAGAACTCCCGCGCCCCCGAGTCTCCCGACGCCGATGCCGCGGCCTCCTCGAGGTGTCGACGCGCCAGAACTACCGGGTGACCCGGACGGCCATCGAACACGGCGCGGGCGAGACCGGTCTCGTGCGCGGCGTCGAGGACTGCCCGCACCACGTCGGACCCGACATCCGGGGTGTCGACCACGTGCAGCACTGCGTACGCCGCATCCGATGCTGCTTCGAGCCCGGCGGTGAAGGATGCGCTCATTCCCTGCTCCCAATGGGGAGCGTGTACTGCGGTCGCGCCATCGGGCACGGTGACGTCGGCCGCGCCCAGCACAACGATCACCTGGTCACAACCACCATCGGTCAGTGCCTGCACGGCCGTGCGAAGCCACAACCCGTCGTGAGCGAGCACTTTGGGCGATCCGTATCGCGTTCCGGCACCTGCGGCCAGGACCACTCCCACGACAGCGTCGGACATCGTCGCTCCTTCAGTCGTTCTGCCGAGTCTTGGATGATCGCACAACACGCGCCTCGAGCGCGGCGGAAACTTTGTGCTCGCTCGAATGGCGGCAGCGGTCGCAATGACCGATTCTTGGTGCACTTCTCCTGCAGCGTCGCAGGAATCCACCCTGTTGCGTCCGCGAGGTGCCCACCGATGTCCGTCAAGCCCATCACACGCAAGCGCGTCCATCCCGTCGACGAAGTGCTTCCTGTTCCCAAATTGGCCGCGTACGGGTTTCAACACGTGGTCGCGTTCTACGCCGGTGCCGTTCTCGTACCGATCATCATCGGCAGTGCAATCGGGCTGACCAACGAACAGCTGATCCATCTCATCAACGCGGACCTGTTCACCTGCGGTATCGCGTCGATCATTCAGTCGGTCGGGTTCTGGAAGATCGGTGTCCGGCTCCCACTTCTGCAGGGCGTCACGTTTGCCGGTGTGTCGCCGGTGATCGCGATCGCAATGGCCAACGGCGGTGGCACCGAGGGGTTGCTGTACGTCTACGGTGCCGTCATCGTCGCCGGTCTGGTCACGTTCTTCATGGCACCGTACTTCAGCAGGCTGCTGCGCTTCTTCCCACCGGTGGTGACCGGAACTGTCATCACGATCATCGGCGTCGCGTTGCTGCCGGTAGCGGTCAACGATGCGGTGACCAATCCTGCGACACACGAACAGGATCCGACCAACGGTCGATGGATGGCGTATGCGATCGGCACTCTGCTGATCATCGTGCTGATCCAACGGTTCTTCAAGGGCTTCATGGCCACCATCGCCGTCTTGCTCGGTCTGGTCATCGGCAGTGCCGTCGCATTCGTGTTGGGGGACATGAACTTCGACGGCACCGCGGAAGCATCGTGGGTCGGATTCACCCAGCCCTTCCTGTTCGGTGTGCCCAAATTCAGTGTCGTCGCCATCATTTCGATGATCGTCGTCATGCTCATCATCGCGGTCGAAACCACCGGCAGTGTGTATGCGACGGGTGAGATCGTCGGCAAGCGCATCAAGAAGGACGACATCGCTGCCACGCTGCGGGCCGATGGAGTCGCCACCGTCATCGGCGGCACGTTCAACTCGTTCCCGTACACGGCATTCTCGGAGAACGTCGGCCTGGTCCGACTGACCGGTGTGCGTAGTCGGTGGGTGGTCGCCAGCGCGGGCGGCATCATGATTCTGCTCGGTCTGCTGCCGAAGACGGCGGCCGTCGTCGCCTCCATCCCGCCACCGGTACTGGGCGGCGCCGCACTGGCCCTGTTCGCGACGGTCGCCGTCGTCGGAATCCAGACGCTGTCGAAGGTGGACTTCACCGACCATCGCAACTTGATCATCGTCGCCACCAGTCTCGGACTGGCGATGCTCGTCACCATCCAACCCACCGTTTCGCAGGGCGTACCGGATTGGCTCGAGATGCTGTTCGGCAGCGGAATCGTCCTGGGCGCCGTCTCTGCCATCGTCCTCAACATCCTGTTCTTCCACATCGGAAATCGTGGTCAGGCCGTGGCCGGCGGTCCGGGTGCAGGTATCACCCTCGACCGGGTCAACGAGATGTCGGCCGAGGAGTTCGCCGCCACGTTCGGCGGTCTGGTGCAGGGCACCCCGTGGGTCGTCGAGCGTGCGTATCAGCAGCGCCCGTTCGCCGACGCCCACGGTCTACGTGAGGCATTCCAGGAAGCACTGTTGGCCGGTACCACCGAGGAACAGATCGAGCTGATCAACAGCTACCCCGACCTCGGCAGCGAGGATGCGATGGGCACCCTCAACGCTGCCGATCACGTCGGACTGTCCAACCTCGAGGAGGACGAACACGAGAACATCGTTCAGCTCGCCGCCGAGTATCGGCGACACTTCGGATTCCCGTTGGTGATCTGCGCCCGAGAGACCGAACGGTACGATCGAGTTCTGGCCAACGGATGGTCGCGGGTGGAGAATGCGCCGTCGGCGGAGCGATCTTTCGCGATGATCGAAATCGCCAAGATCGCGAACTATCGGTTCGACGATCTGGTTGCGGACGCCAACCCCATAGCGGCCGCGCGGTTCGGCCGGATCAACGACTTCAGATAGCGAGCGAGATGTGCTGCACGAATGGATAGGACTCGACGGGTTCAACAAGCTCTCCGATCGACAGGCGATGCATGCACTGTTCGAGTGCTGCGCGTCCTCGATCTGGGCCCGTCGAGTCGCCCAGGGTAGACCGTTCGCCAGCCGAGACTCTTTGTTGGACAGAGCAGATCGGGTACTTGCCGAGCTGCCGGAGGCCGAGATAGATCATGCACTCGACGGCCATCCCCGGATCGGGGGCACTGCGGACAACCCGTCGTCGAAGCGTGAGCAGGCCGCAGTGACCACTGCGGGCACCGAAGTACGCGAGAAGTTGGCGGCGGGAAACCGCGCGTACGAGGACAAGTTCGGGCACGTGTATCTGGTGTGCGCGACCGGCAGGTCGGCCGAGGAGTTGCTCGCTATCCTCGAGGAGAGGCTCGACAACGATGCCGAAACCGAAAGACGGGTGCTCCGCGTGGAACTGGCCAAGATCAACCGAATTCGCCTCGGCCGCGTGCTGGGACCGACGCAGTGACCGGGCTGTCCACGCACGTGCTCGACGCCACGGCCGGCACACCGGCGGTCGGCATGCGCGTGCGGCTGTTCCATTCCGAACAGGGCGAGATATCGACAGCCACCACCGACGGAGACGGCCGCATCGGTGAGGTGATTCCCGGACCTGTCGAACCGGGCGTGTACCGGCTCTCGTTCGACACGGAATCGTATTTCGAGGCGACCTCGACCCCGAGCTTCTACCCCGAGGTGTCCGTCTCCTTCACCGTCATCGACCCCGACGCCCACTATCACGTGCCGTTGTTGTTGTCCCCCTTCGCATATTCGACCTATCGCGGGAGCTGACATGACCGACCTGACCGGAAAGATCGTTCTGGGAGCGAATCAGTACGGCAAAGCCGAGAACCGGGTGGTGCGGATCTATCGAGATTCTCCGCGGCACGAGATCCACGACATCAACGTATCGAGTGCGCTGCGTGGCGATTTCTCTGCCGCACACCTGGCCGGCGATCAGTCCGCCGTTCTGCCCACCGACACCCAGAAGCAGACCGCGTACGCGTATGCCAAGACCAAGGGTCTGCTCCACCTGGAGAGCTACGGGCTCGACCTCGCGCGTCACTACGTCGACGACGTCGAGCCCGTCGACGGTGCCCGTATCGAACTCGAGGAGTACGCCTGGGCGCGTGCGGTCGTCGACGGCGTCGAGCACGACCACACGTGGACCCGCAAGGGCGAGGAAATTCGCACCTCGGCCGTCACGGTCGAGGGTAAGGGCGAGGCGCAGCGAACCTGGGTCGTCAGCGGTTTCAAGGAGATGGTGATTCTCAAGTCGACGGGTTCGGAGTTCCACGGCTTCCTCGAGGACGATCTGACGATTCTCGAGCCCACGACCGACCGAGTGATGGCGACGTCGCTGACAGCGCAGTGGCGCTACACCACAACCGATGTCGAGTGGGATGCGGTGTACGCGGGCGTCAAGGCCGCGATGATCGAGCGATTCGCCAACCTGCAGTCGCTGGCTCTTCAGCAGACCCTGTACGCCATGGGCGAGGCGGCACTGGAGAAGTATCCGTTCATTGCCGAGATCTCGATGTCGGCCCCCAACAAGCACCACTTCGTCTACGACTTGGGCAAGTTCGGCATCGAGAACAACCTGGAGGTGTTCAACGCCGACGATCGGCCCTACGGTCTGATTCAGGCAACGGTCGAACGAGAGGACGCTCCGGACGCCGGAAGTGCTTGGCGCACATACTCCGTCGTCGGGTAACACATTGTGCTCACGTGTGCAGTGCCGCGGACCATTCCACCAGGGGGCTCAGAGCACGCCAGGCGTCGCGTACTTTCGTTGCTGCCTTGGGGCTTTCGAGCCACGCGGGTGAGCCGAAATGTTTGCCGGCAGTCAACGTCTTGTGCCGCAGCAGATCGATGCGCGGATGGTCGACCTCGTAGCCCCGCGGCTTGGTCTTGAGCGTGTCGCCGCCGATCTCGAACCCGGATTTCGTCAGCGTGGCCAGTAGCGCCTCGAGTTCGGCTCCGCGTACGTCGTCGTCGACGGTCTTGCGGAAACGCGCGATCGAGTCCGGGGAGCTGTTGTAGAAGCCGCCTGCGACGAAAAATCCGGCGGGATCGATCTGGACGTAGTAGCCGAGGCTGTCGCCCCGTGCGACGAACCCGCCCTGGTGACTCTTGTACGGGGTCTTGTCTTTCGAGAATCGAACGTCCCGGTACGGCCGAAACAGTTTGGCGCTACCGAATTCGGGTTCCAGGTACGCCAGCAACGCGGTCATCGGTGCCTTGACGGCACTGTCGTAGACGTCCTTGTGTTCGTTCCACCAGAGTTTGCTGTTGTCGGCTTCGAGGTCTTCGTAGAAGTCCAGGGCGGTGAAGGGGATTCCGGTGAAGCCTGCAGTCATTTCCCCATTATGCAGCGCCGTGGGCCGACGCCCGAGGCATGGATTGCAGGGCGAGGTAGACATCCAGTCTGTCCGCAGTGGAGCCGAGATCTCGCCCCAGCAGTTCCTCCACGCGTTTGATGCGATATCGGACGGTGTTGAGATGGACGTGCATCGACTCTGCGGTTCGATGCCAGGACCCTCCGTTGGCCAGAAACTCCCGCAGCGTGTCGGTCAGGTCGGCGTCGGTGCGTCGGTCGTGCTCGAGCAGCGGCGCGAGGACGTGCTCGACGAACGATTCTCGTACGTCGTCGGGAAGCGCCGACATCATCGATACTGCCGAGGTCGGCTTGGTGCCTGCGGTGACCGTCACCGCCGCGGATCCCTGCCTGCTGAGTTCGAGAGCGTGCCGAGCCGACCTCAGTGCGCCGTCGATGGTCAGCCCGGTGGCCACGGCGCTCACGCCCACATGTATTCGGCTGGGTCCGATTCCAGAGCGCAACCGGGACAGCCGAATGCGGATGGTCTGCGCGAACAGTGTGTCGTCGGTATTGACGACTGCGACGATGTCGCCGTGTGCGCTGCATCCGACACACCCACCGCCGAACGAGGTCAGGGTGTCACCGACGACGGATCGGAGCATCTCTCGCAGGTCGACGCGACCGCTGTGGGCAACTCTGACGACGACGAGCGGCCTGTCGGGGTCGACTCCTGCCTGGCGCAGCCTCGTCAGTGCCTCGAATCCGGTGCTGTCGTGTTCGATCAACGCCACCGCCTGATCTGCGATCTCACGCCGCACCAGCCGTCCTTCTTCACGCCGGGCACGATCGAGCGCGGCGATGGCTGCGAGTTGCCCGAACGCCTCGGAGACGTCGGGAGAGAACGAATCCATGTCTCCGGCCACAGCCAGGAACCATCGCGTGGTGCGCTGTACGAGCGATGGCCCGACGCCGAAGACACTGTAGGTCGATCCATCAGCGAGAACGGTTGTCGTAGGAAGCGTTTCGGACGAGAGTGCCGCGTGCGTCAAGGTGTCGACATCTGCGTCGGACAACGCAGATGCCTCGGTGACCAACCGACGCCCGGTGGCGGTGTAGATCAGACACGCCATTCCCGTTTCTCTGGAGATGTGCAGTGCCAGTTCGTCGAGGGCTCTGCCGTCGGCGACCGCGGTGAGCAACTGGCGTTGGCGCACGAGCGAATTGTTCAGCGAAGCAATCCGATCACCGGTGACCCGGCCGACGAGAAATTCGGTGACCTCACCGAACGACACCGTGTCGGGAACAGCGAGGAGCGGCAGACCGTGTCGCTCGCATGCGTCGACGAGATCGAGCGGAATGTGTCCGAGCAACCCCTCCCCCGCGGCCAATGCCGTCGCACCGGATTCGGCCACCGATCGAACGAACACTTCGCTGTCGTCGGGCGTGCGCCGCCATACGAGTCCGGTGATGACCAACTCGCCGCCCGCGATGTATCGGGACGGGTCGGGTAGGTCGGTGGTGAACGTCCACCGCAGGGTACGTCCGAGGGCGTCGCGATCGGAGGTGAGCAATCGGATGCCCAGGTGCGAGGCATCGAGTAGGTCTCCGACGTACATCGTTGAACCTCCCGCCTCGTGTGTTCGGCCGTGCCGGAGGCAAAGATAAGCGCGGGTTGTTTCCGCCGAGTTTCGGGCGTATCGCGTGAGCACCGAGATCGGTAACAGAAAGTCACTACAGTTCGAGAAGGCGCACCGGGCGGTGAATCCGGGCCGGCGAGAATGAGGTGAACGAAGCCATGGATCTCGGCACTGTCGATCGTGTTCTGCTTCCCCGCTCGCGTGCGGATCTGCCGCCGGGCAGCGCGGACGCCGCGGTAGTTGCGGGCGGCACGTGGCTGTTCTCGGAGAAACAGGACCACCTGACCACCCTGATCGACATCACGGCCCTGGGATGGGAGCCGTTGATCGTCGACGAGAACGGACTCGGGATCGCAGCGACGTGCACGATCGAGACTCTGGCTCGATTCGAGTCCGCCTTCCCCGCAACCACCTTGTTCCCTCGGTGTGCAGCCGCCCTGCTGGCCTCGTTCAAGATCTGGAAGACCGCCACTGTCGGCGGAAACGTAGCGCTCGCCCTGCCTGCAGGAGCCATGATTTCGTTGACTGCCGCCCTCGACGGCGTCGCAGAGGTGTGGTCGGCACACGGCCCCGAGCACGACTACCGTCTGCCGATCGACCAGCTGGTCGTCGGCCCCCAGACCACGGTGCTCCGACCCGGGGATGTGCTGCGCAGCATCGACGTTCCGCGGCACGCCCTCGAGTCGAGAACGGCGATGCGCACGCTGTCGCTCTCACCTCTCGGCCGATCGGCGGCGGTGGTGATCGGCCGCGTCGACCCCGACGGCACATTCGTGTTGACCGTCACCGCGTCGACCGTTCGTCCGTTCGTACTTCGGTTTTCGGCTGTACCGACGGCGCACGAGCTCGACGACGCCCTTGCCGACACTATCGGTCCGCAGCACTGGTACGACGATCCCCATGGTGCGCCGGATTGGCGTCGACACATCAGTTGCGCTGCGGCGCAGTCCATTCGTGAGGAGCTGTCATGATCGTCGACATCAACGGCGTACCGACCGAGGTTGCCGCGCGACCGGGTCAATGTCTGCGCACTTTGCTCCGCGAACACGACCGTTTCGAGGTCAAGAAGGGCTGCGACGCCGGTGACTGCGGCGCATGCACGGTCCTCGTCGACGGAGAACCGGTGCACTCGTGCATATTTCCCGCCTACCGCGCGGCCGACAGGTCCGTCACCACCGTGGCCGGGCTCGGCACCCCGGAGGATCTGCACCCGATGCAGCGCCGGTTCGTCGAGGCCGCCGGATTCCAATGCGGGTTCTGTACGGCCGGGATGGTCGTGACCGCGTCGACCCTGACCGCGGACGACAGGGACGAGCTGCCCTCGAGACTGAAGGGAAACCTGTGTCGCTGCACCGGGTATCGCGCCATCTCCGATGCCGTGTGCGGGGTGGTCAACACCGAGAAGGGGGCAGACGGTCCGGCATGCGGGCGTTCGCTCGAAGCCCCCGCGAGCACACGGGTAGTCACCGGAACCGAGCCGTACACGCTCGATCACTCCCCGCCCGGGCTGCTGCACGCCAGCGTTCTCGGAAGTCCGCATGCCCACGCGCGGATCGTCTCCATCGATACCACGGCCGCGGAACAGGTGCCGGGCGTGCAGCTGGTGCTCACCTCGAAAGACAGCCCGGCGGTGGCATTTTCCACAGCCAGACACGACAGCCGCGTCGACGACCCCGACGACACCCGGGTACTCGACACCGTCGTCCGGTTCATCGGCCAACGTGTGGCGATCGTGGTCGCGGAGTCGATCGCCGCCGCGCAGGAGGGCTGCCGCGCCCTCATCGTCGAGTACGAGGTGCTACCCGCCGTGTTCGACCCCGAGTCGGCACTCGCCCCGGACGCACCGAAGATCCACGGCGACAAGGATGCAGCGGCTCGGATCGCCGACCCGTCCCGAAACCTGGTGGCCGAACTGCACGGCAGCACCGGTGACGTCGACGCTGCAGTACGTGTTGCAGCAGCGGTGGTCACCGGGCGATGGACGACTCAGCGAATTCAGCACGTGCACTTGGAAACTCATGGCACCATCGGTTGGCTGGACGCCGACGGCCGGCTTCATCTGCGCACCAGCACCCAGGTTCCCTACCTGGTGCGCGACGAAATATGCGAGATCTTCGGCCTCCCCCGGGATCGTGTCCGCGTGTTCACCGCACGGGTGGGTGGCGGCTTCGGCGGCAAACAGGAACTACTGACCGAGGACGTCGTCGCGCTGGCCGTTCTGCGGACCGGTCGGCCGGTGCAGTTCGAGTTCACCCGCACGGACGAGTTCACGGTCGCACCGTGCCGACACCCGTTTCGCGTCGACGTCACCGCCGCCGCGAGCGCCGACGGCGTGTTGACCGCACTGTCGATCGACGTGCTGACCGACGCCGGGGCGTACGGCAATCACAGTGCCGGAGTGATGTTTCACGGGTGCGGCGAATCGGTGGCGATCTACCGGTGCGCCAACAAGCGGGTCGACGCGAAGACCGTGTACACCAACAACATTCCATCGGGTGCCTTCCGCGGCTACGGACTGGGGCAGGTCATGTTCGCGATCGAATCGGCCCTCGACGATCTCGCCCGAGAGCTCGATATCGACCCGTTCGAGTTCCGCCGCCGCAATGTCATCGTTCCCGGCGACGAGATCGTCGCCGCGCACCGCGAAGGCGACGACCTGCAATTCGGCAGCTACGGTCTCGATCAGTGCATCGACCTCGCCGAGAACGCCATCAGGCAAGGCAACGGCGAGCCTGCGCCGCCCGGCTGGAAGATCGGTGAAGGAATGGCGGTGGCCATGATCGCCACCATTCCGCCCCGTGGCCACCGCGCCGAGGCCACCGCGTCGCTGCTGCCCGAGGGCGGCTACGAGATACGCGTCGGAACAGCGGAGTTCGGAAACGGGACCACCACCGTCCACACCCAGATCGCGGCCAGCGAGCTGTGCACGTCGGTCGACCGCATCCGCGTCGTGCAGTCCGATACCGAGTCGGTCACCTACGACACCGGTGCGTTCGGCTCGGCGGGGACCGTCGTCGCAGGCAAGGCGCTCTACGCGGCGGTGCGCGGGTTGTCGGCCCGCATCGTCGAGGTCGCTGCCACCGCGACCGGGCACCGCCCTTCGAACTGCACGTTGGGGCCCGAGGGGGTGCGGTGCGGAGATCGCTTCGTCCCGTTGGACGACGTACTGGCATCGGCGGGCGGCACGTTGACGGCAAGCGGCAACAGCGGCGGACTCCCGCGATCACTGGCGTTCAACGTGCAGGCATTTCGGGTGGCGGTCGACGAAGCGACCGGTACGGTCGCGATCCTCCAGTCGGTGCAGAGCGCCGACGCAGGCACCGTGATGAACCCGCAGCAGTGCCGGGGCCAGGTCGAAGGCGGTGTCGCGCAGGCCATCGGCAGCGCACTGTACGAGGAGATGCGCACCGACGGTGCGGGGCGGATCACCACCGACTCCATTCGGAGTTATCACGTCCCCCAGTTCGCGGACATTCCACGAACCCAGGTGCTGTTCGCGGACACCTACGACCGATTGGGCCCGTTCGGCGCGAAGTCGATGAGCGAGTCACCGTACAACCCCGTCGCCCCCGCACTGGCCAACGCGATCCGTGACGCGGTGGGAGTGCGCTTGCACCACTTGCCCATGTCCTCGGACCGCGTCTGGCGAGCGGTCAACGATCGTAGAACGTCTGCAGAATGATCGTGCTGCGCGTCTGCACGTGCGCCGTGGCGCGAATTTCCTGCAGTAGATGTTCGAGGGCGCGCGGCGACTCGACGCGCACCATCAGGACGTAGCTCTCCTCGCCGGCAACCGAGTGACACGACTCGATGGCGGTCAGATGCTTCAGTCGTGCGGGGGCGTCGTCCGGCCGAGCCGGATCGATCGGAGTGATCGCGACGAACGCCGACAACGGACGCCCCAGAGCTTCGGGATCGACCTGCGCCGTATAACCGCGAATGACTCGTCGCGACTCCAGGCGTCGAACTCGCGACTGAACAGCCGACACGGACAGAGACGCCTTCTCTGCCAACGTCGCCAACGTCGCGCGGCCGTCCGAGATCAATTCGTCGACGATCAGGCGGTCGACGCGATCGAGGTTTTCACTCACGTGCGCAATCTAGCTCAGATCCCCGCCGATGCCCCTCTGCCCGCACGAGACATGACCCTCTGCTCACACGAACAGCGGGGGCAGCGCCAGAACCATGACCGCCGACCAGCTGACATGCGTCAGGATCGGTGCCAGAATTCCGCCCGATGCCCGACGTTGCAGCCCCATCACGTAACCGAGCAGCACGGCGGCGAAGCCGAGCATCGGGTTGCCGGACGCGAGGGTGGCGATGGTGTAGACGACTGTCGAGATGATCACCGGATGTTTGACTCCGATGGCTGAGTACAAGGCTCCTCGGAAGAAGATCTCCTCGGCGACACCGTTGAGCAACGCGATGAACACGATCAGTACCAGCGACCCCACTCGGGCGTGTGCGAGCACGTTCTCGGTGAAATCGGCGAGCGGCGGAATCTGACGGACGACGAGGCCGCCGAGCATGAACACGCCACCGACGGCGAGACCGATGAGGATGGGGGTGACGATCGGCCGCCGGATGGACCCGCCCACCTTGATCCGTCCGAGGTGCAGCGGCCCCGACAGACATCCACCGACGATCCACACTGCGGCCAACACGAGCGTCAATGCGTAGAACGACGGGTCACCCGGTTCCACCTTGAGCGAGAAATACAGCACCGTCGCCCCGATCACCAGTGTGATCAGCACGATGATGCGCCGTTTCCTGAACGCCGCGTCGGACTCCCGGTGGTCTCGCTCGACAGGATCGACCAGAGCGGACTTCATCACGTTCAGCGCGGTCGTCGACCACGTTGCCATCATGCCTCCTCGGTATCGGTCAGTCGGCGCACGACCGACTTCGCGCGTCGGTTCACACTCGCAGCCACATCGAGGTTGGTACGCACTGCTGCTGCCACGGGCTTCGATGCCAGCAGTCGACGGCCGCCCAGAGCCTCGACCAGACCCCAGGTGCGGTCCGAGGACGCTGCCACGCCGTGCCGCCGGACGCCGAGCGCATCTCCGCCGCTCCATGCTGCGTCGGTGTTCGCCAGTCGCAGCGGGTCCTTCAGTGCACAGACCCCGGGCGGCTCGCCCACGGTTCCTCGCACGCTACGGGCCATGGCGTCTGCGATGGTGGTCAGACCACGGGGCGGATCAGGGACGAGATCCCGAATCCGGCTCTCCGACGTGGTCATCGTGTTGTGCAGTGAACCGACCAGATCCTCGGCGAGCCCGGCGGGCACAGGAATGATCTTTCCGATCACCTTGCCGGCGAGTGACGTCGGAACGAGCGGTACCGGTATCCCGATGCGCTGCAGCCCGGCGGCTTCGACGTAGGCGAACACCAGGTCGCGGTACGGCACCACGTCGGGGCCGCCGATGTCGTAGGAACCTGCTGGGACGGTGTCGGTATCGGCCGACGCCACCAGGTAGTGCAGTACGTCGTCGACTGCTATCGGTTGAACGGGCTCGGCGAGCCAGCTCGGCAACGGCAGCACCGGCAGGCGGTCCGCCAGATAGCGCAGCATCTCGTACGACGTGGAGCCGGCACCCATGACGATCGCCGCTCGCAACCACACCAGATCGATACCGTCCACCGTCAGCGCCTCACCGACGTCGGCGCGACTGGCCAGGTGCTCCGACAGGTGGGCGTCGTCGGGGACGAAGCCGCCCAGGTACACGATGCGACGCACTCCCGCTCGTGCGGCGGCCGCGGCGAACTGCTCGGCGGACGTCCGGTCCTGGGCACGGTAGTCGGCTTCGCCGATCGCGTGGACGAGGTAGTAGGCGACATCGATGTCGCCCGACTCTGCGAAGGCCGCGGCACAGGATTGTTCGTCAGTGACGTCGAGCGACACCGCGGTCACGGAATCGTAGAAGTCGAAAGTGCGCAGGTTCTTCGGAGTCCGAGACCCGACGACGACGTCCGTGTCGTCTGCCAACAGGGCCGCCACCAGCCGAGACCCGATGTACCCGCTGGCACCGGTGACGAGGACTCTCATGCGTCGAGGCTAACGGCAGTCGGGGCGTTGCGTCGGTATGGCATTGTCGCTCCTATGGCTCTCGTGTTGGCAGGTGTGGTCCTCCCCGACCCTCTCGGTACCGAAACGGTGCTTCGGCGAGGAGCCGCAGTGGCGCGGGCCGGTGTGAGCTGGATGTTCACCACGGCCGATTTCGCGCTTACCCTGCCCGGCAGAATCGAAGCACTGCTGAGCCGTATAGAGACATTGATGACACGAATCGACCATGTCATCGATTCGGCCGATGCCGTGGTTGCTCATGTACAACGGACGACCGGTGCCGCGGACACCGTGGTCGCGTCGGCATCGGCCGCCTCGCATACGGCGTTGGAGCTCATCGAGATGTTCGATCCCATCGCCAAGAAGTCCGAGCCCATGGCGCGACGCTTCGTCGACAACCTGTCCGACGCCGAGGTCGACGCAGCGATCGCCATGGTCGATCAGCTTCCCGGACTCCTCGACCACATGGAAGCTCTACTCCCCATCCTCGCGACCCTCGATACGGTCTCCCCCGAGATCCACGAGCTTCTCGGAGTGACGAAGGACGTCAGGCGCGCCGTCATCGGCATCCCCGGATTCAAGTTCTTCCGCAACCGGGGCGAGGACAAGTTGAACGACGAGATGGAAGACGAACAGCGGTAGTCGCTATTTGACGAACGCGAAATCTTCACCTGCGTGGAAACGGGCCAGGGTCTCCGAAATGGACCGCCGTGATGGCGGATGAAATGCGAACGCGTGCAATGCTGCTGCGACGTAGGCGATTTCGGGTGACTTGATGAAGCCGATCCCGCCCAGCGATTCGATGGCAGCCGCACTGCTGCGCACCAGTGCGTCACGAATCGCGATGCGGTTGAACAGCAACTTCACCGAGATGTCCTGTCCGCGTTCACCTTCGTCGAAGGCACGGGCCACGTTCTCGATTGCCGCCATGGACACCTCGAGTTCGGCCGCCGCTCGAACGTAGCCTTCGTAGTCACCCTTGTCCTGCTCGATCATCCGCTCGAGCAGAGAGGTCGCGGCGCCGATGTAGTTGGCGGAGATCAGCATCCCGAACCAGAGGTAGCCGGTCATCTCGTGCACGCCATCGGGATCGTCGTCCTTGTTGGGTAGGACGAGGCTTGCCGGTACTTCGACGTCTTCGAGCAACACTTCCTCGCTCTGCGCGCCGGCCAGAATGTCGGTGGTCCAGAACGGCTTCACACTCATACCCGGAAGGCCGGCCGGAATCAGCGCGACGGCGCGGTCACCGGAGTCGATCTCGACGCTGCAGGTCAGCAAATCCATCGAACGTGCCAGACTGCACGGCTTCTTGCTTCCGTTGACGATGTAGTTGTCGCCCTTCTTCACGGCGGTCATCGTCGGAATGAACACACTCCCGCCGGTGACGCCCTCGGAGAACCCGGAAGCGACGATCGCCTTCTGGTCGACCAATCCCTTGATCAATGCTCGGTCGTCGTCGGTGGCACCACGAGCGAATTCGGTCAGGGACGCGAGTGAGAGATGGTGCATCGTGGTTCCCGCGCCCAGAGAGGGTGAGCGAGACCCGATGGCCCTTTGCGCCCGAACCGCGTCGATGGCCGGAGCACCGAGACCACCCAGTTCGCCCGGGACCACCAAGCCGGTACCGCCGAATTCCCGAAACTTGTCGATCGCGTCCGAATCGCGGGATTCCAGTCGGTCCAGTGGGGTTGTGTCCAGATACTGCAGCAAACCCGGCATGTACTTCTCGAGCGTTTCTCTTTCGCGCACCATTAATCCAGTCACTGTTCATCTCCTTGTGTCACTAATCGATTGTGTGTCACTGATTGATTGGGGCGTCGTCCAATTTGTACCATCAGTCGACCTGGACAAATCAGTCGAATATCAGCATGGACAGCGGTAAAGCAGGTGAATTCGCGCTGGACCCCGACAATACCCCGCCACCTGCGACGATAAACTAAAGGTCTCGTAAAGTTTGCCCATCGAAAGAAACCGAAGTTATTTTTCGGGGCGCATTTACCAACCGATTTCCGTCGCACGAGCATCTTTTGAAACGCTGAATATTCTTCTGCCGAATACCAATCGCCAGCGCCGCCCGCTCCGAATGAACTCATGAATTCGCGACAATCCACAATCGACTCTGTGAGGAGTTCTGGTACACGATGGTTGTCAACAGATTGATGAAACGACTCGGCGGAGACGAGCGCGTGGATTTGCTGCGCGCTGTTCGAGACGCCGATGTGGTCCCGTACTTCCGCAAGATGGAATCGGCCGTTGCCCCGGTCGTTCGCGTCGAGGGCCGGGACAAAATCATGCTCGGATCCAACAATTACCTCGGCATTGCCGACCATCCCAAGGTTGTCGAGGGTGCCCAGCACGCGCTCGACACATTCGGCAGCGCAGTCACTGGGAGTCGTTTGCTCAACGGCACTCTGGACCTCCACCTCGAACTCGAGCACGAGATCGCCCAGTGGCACGGAACGGACGACGCACTCGTCTTCACCACGGGCTACCAGACGAACCTCGGAACGATCAGTGCGATCGTCGGCCCCGGTGACACGGTGATCGTCGATTCGGCGGCCCACGCATCGATCCGCGACGGCAGCACTCTCTCGGGCGCGTCGGTGGTCAAGTTCAAGCACAACGACATGGCCGATCTCGAAGCCAAACTCCAGCAACCCGTCGTCGACGACGGAGCCGTGCTGGTGATCGTCGACGGTCTGTACTCCATGGAGGGCGACCTGGCACCGCTCGACGTCGTCTCCGAGCTGTGTATCCGCTATCACGCAGCGCTGATGGTCGACGAAGCCCACAGCCTCGGTGTCTACGGGCCCGAACTCACCGGAGCGGCAGAGCTGTTCGGCATCACCAAGGACGTCGACGTCACGATGGCGTCACTGTCGAAGAGCCCCAGTTCCACCGGCGGGTTCGTGACCGGCTCGAGCGACTTGATCGACACCCTCCGGGTCAAGGCCCGCGCCTTCCTGTTCACGACCTCCGGTGTGCCTGCTGCGGTGGGTGCCGCATTGGCTTCCGTCCGCCTGATCCGAAGCGACGAGGGCAAGGATCGGGCTCGGCGCGTACTCGACAACGCCGAGATCCTGCGCGGCGGACTGCAATCGGCCGGCCTCGACGTGGCAGGTCGCTCGTCCACACCCCACGGCGATACGGCCGCCCCCATCGTCTCACTCCACATCGGCGACGACCTCGTGGCCATGAGTCTGTGGAAGAACCTCTACGACCGTGGCATCTTCACCAGCGCTGCCTTGCATCCCGCCGTGCCGAAATCCGGTGCCATACTTCGCCTGTGCGTGATGGCAACGCACACCGAACAACACCTGTCGACCGCCACGGAACAGATCATCGAGGCCGTAGCGGAGCTGCCCTCATGAGTGAGCGCCACCGCGGCGTGCGTATCGCGGTCACAGGAGCCACCAGTGACTTCGCGGCCGCGATTCTCCCGAGGCTGTTCGAGGATCCCGAGGTGGACGCGGTCGTCGGGATAGCCCGTCGCCCAGCCCGAATCACGCACCCGAAGTTCACCTCGCTCCGCTCGGACATTCGCTCTCCCGACCTCGAGGAGACGTTCGCCGAGTGCGACGTCGTGCTGCACTTGGCGTTCGTGGTCGAGGAGCTCAAAGACAAGACCGAGACCCACGACATCAACCTGCGCGGGTCACGCAACGTCATCGATTCCGCATACCGAGCGGGGGTGTCACGCGTGGTGATCGCCTCGAGCATCAATGCGTACGGTGCCGACATCGCTCCGGAGCCGCTCACCGAGAACAGTTATCCAGCAGGCGATCCCAATCGCTATTACTTCTACGACAAAGCCGAGGTGGAACATTACGCGGAGTGGTGGCTGCGTAGGCACCCCGGTGAGATGACCATCTCCATGTTGCGGTGCACGTACATCGTCGGACCCGACTTCGCCAACGACGGGATCGACCAGTTCACCGGGCCGATCGGCGCGTTCCCGGAAGCGGATCGGGCCTCGTATCAATTCTTGTTCCAGGACGACATGGCCGACGCCTTCCACCGCGCGGCCAAGACCGACCTCGTCGGTCCGTACAACCTGGGTCCGGTGGACTGGGTCGGCGTGCGCGAACTCGCTGCGATGCAGGGCCAGTTGATGTTCGACGTTCCACAGAAAGCGGCGACGCGTATCGCGAACATCGCCTTCGCCCTCGGCCTCACGCCGTTCTCCGGGCAGTGGGTCACGCCCGGAGAGCCCATCGTCGATTCGACCGCGCTCGGTGCTGCCACCGGTTGGGCACCCACCCTCACCTCCCATGAGGCTGCCGCCGTGATGATTCTGCTGCAGGGCAAGTCGCTGCTGAGGAGTCAGGACGCCCTCGAACGCGACCTCGCCTGCGAGGCAGCGTTGCGGCCGGCCTCCGACGCGGTCGCGCTCGCCCGCGCAGACGTCGCCGGCCTCGATATCGTGCACCGGCAGCTCGACATCGCCGGCGGGCGAGTGCACATCGAAGTACACCGATCGGCGACAGCCACCGACCAGTCGGTGGTGCTGGTTGCCGATACCGGTCTGCATGCCCGCTACCTGACACCCCTGGCCGAAGAGATCGCACGGGCAGGCGTCGACGTAGTGGTATTGGATCTCCCCGGCCACGGCCTGAGCACCGGGCTGCGCGGCCGATCATCGGCCACCCAGACCGTCGACGCTGTCGACGCCGCACTGCGCTTCGCTCGCACGCACCTCGACACCGCCCCGGTGGCGCTCCGCAGCGGAGTCCGGCACGCGACCGACACCGTGGTCGGCGGCGTGCGCCGGCGCGCAACCGGGTGGACGACACTGGAGGAACCGATGTGCCCCGACGGGCTGTTGCCTTCTCGAGT
Source organism: Rhodococcoides fascians NBRC 12155 = LMG 3623 (assembly GCF_001894785.1). GTDB lineage: Bacteria > Actinomycetota > Actinomycetes > Mycobacteriales > Mycobacteriaceae > Rhodococcoides > Rhodococcoides fascians. The sequence goes on along the minus strand of NZ_BCWW01000007.1, from coordinate 333,048 downwards.
TCGCGTGGACGGTACAGCTGCGCTTCCGTTCGTGTCCACTGCGGCGGACGCTCTGGCCTACTGCGCCAGGACGATCGGACTCAGCGCCACCAGCTGAACCTGCTGCGAACGCGCGCGAACCACGATGCACCGTCGTGGTCCGCCGCCGAGGGCCGGCCCGACGTCACAGCCGACTCCGCGTCGTGCTGTCTTTCCAATCGGTCGACCTCGGTTCGATTGGTACGCCACCGGGACACCCATGTCTCGACATCCACGGGGCCGAGCGGCACGATCGGCGGGGTAGGAAAGCGAATCCACTCGACGATGCGAGCGTTGAGCTCGTCCAACACGTCTCGTACGGACTCCTCGCGCCGGAGACCGATCAACGTAGAGGGCAGCCGCTCGATCTCTTTGCGCAGGGCCAACGCCGTGGGCAAGAGCGCATCGACCGGCAGGTTCTCTCGCCTCAGATAGCCGCGAACCCACCACAGTTCGTCGTCGGGATCGCCCATCGGGATGGGTTTGCCGGTGCCGTCGAGTCCTTCGAATGCACCGGCGTCCTGCGCCTCGCGGATCTGTTTGTCGACCCAGGACTCGAACGTGACTCCTGGCTTCTTGCGTTCGGTCACTCCATCGACTGTAGAACCGGCCCCGGGTGTTCGCCAGGTGCGCCCGAGACGAGCGAGCCCCGATCCCATGCAGGGGTCGGGGCTCGCTCAAATGCGTCGGCTCAGCCGTATTCGGCGACCAAGCGGTCGAACTCGTCACGGTCGATCACCTGAGGCTCGTTGATGGCCAGCGCCTGGGCGTACTTGCTCGCCATGTGGTAATCCCGGCCGAGTGGACCGTGCTCGGCGTCGTCCTCGTCCGATTGGATGCTTGCACCCGGCGGCACCTCGTTCTGCAGGCCGTTCGTCTTGCTGCCGAGCAGTGCGTCGAGTTTCGCGGAAATCTTCTGCATGATCTCTTGGTCGTCGGTCATGGCCACCGGGTACCCGAATCGGGCGAAACGACACCGCAGCGCACGAGCTTCGCGCTCCGGGGTTACCTGTCGGTGCCTCGGGGCATGATGGTGGGATGGCCACGCACAGTATCGGCACCGACATCATGGAGAAGCTGTCGCGGCCGACTCGCGAGTGGTTCAACGGCGCATTTCCGGCTCCCACGTCGGCGCAGCTCGGTGCGTGGTCGTCCATTTCCAGCGGATCGCACACCCTGGTGGTCGCGCCGACCGGCTCGGGCAAAACGCTGTCGGCGTTCCTGTGGGCCCTCGACGAGCTGGCCCAGCTGGGTGCGGACAGCACCCGCAAGACCAAGGTGCTCTACATATCGCCGCTCAAGGCTCTGGCAGTGGACGTCGAGCGCAACCTGCGAGCTCCGTTGGTCGGCATCACCCAGACAGCCAAGCGTCTCGGTCTGAACCCGCCGGAGATTTCCGTCGGAGTCCGCTCGGGCGACACCAGCGCTGCCGATCGCCGGACCATGATCAAGACTCCGCCGGACATTCTGATCACCACTCCCGAGTCTCTGTTCCTCATGCTCACCTCTGCGGCGCGGGACATCCTGGCCGAGGTCGATACGGTGATCGTCGACGAGGTGCACGCCGTGGCAGGCACGAAGCGTGGCGCGCACCTCGCGGTGTCCCTCGAGCGCCTCGACGCGATGCTGGACAAGCCCGCGCAACGCATCGGCCTGTCCGCGACGGTGCGCCCCCACGAGGAAGTGGGCCGATTCCTCGCCGGTGCCGCCCCCATCGAGATCGTCGCCCCACCCGCACCGAAGACTTTCGACCTGACGGTTCAGGTGCCCGTGGAGGACATGACCGAACTCGGCGTCACCGACCCGAATGCGGACACCTCCGCCGCTCCCCCGGCTCAGGGATCGATCTGGCCGCACGTCGAGGAGAAGATGGTCGATCTCATCCTCGAGCACAAATCGTGCATCGTCTTCGCCAACTCGCGCCGGCTCGCGGAACGACTCACCGCGCGGCTCAACGAGGTGTACGCCGAACGTATCGGCGGCGGAGTCGATACCGAGCACAAACCACCATCTCAGGTGGGCACCGCATCCGACGTCAACCACGGTGCCGATCCTCTGCTGGCACGGGCCCACCACGGCAGCGTCAGCAAGGATCAGCGCGCGCTGATCGAAGACGATCTGAAGACCGGTCGTCTGCGCTGCGTTGTGGCCACCAGCAGCCTGGAGCTCGGAATCGACATGGGCGCAGTCGATCTGGTGGTCCAGGTCGAGGCACCGCCGTCGGTGGCCAGTGGTCTGCAGCGCGTCGGTCGCGCCGGCCACCAGGTGGGCGAGATCTCCAAGGGCGTGCTGTTCCCCAAGCACCGCACCGATCTCATCCATTGCGCGGTCACCGTCGAACGCATGACGTCGGGCAAGATCGAGGCCCTCTTCGTCCCGGCCAATCCCCTCGACGTCCTCGCCCAGCAGACCGTCGCGGCGTGCGCACTCGAACCCATCGACGCCGAGGATTGGTTCGAATCCGTCCGTCGCACCGGCAGTTTCGCCACTCTGCCCAGGTCTGCCTACGAGTCGACACTCGACCTGCTCTCGGGCCGTTACCCGTCGGACGAGTTCGCCGAACTACGGCCACGGCTCGTGTGGGACCGCGACGCCAACACTCTCACCGGCCGTCCCGGGTCGCAGCGACTGGCCGTCACGTCCGGCGGTACCATCCCCGACCGCGGCCTGTTCACCGTCTACATGGTGGGCGAAAAGCAGTCTCGGGTAGGCGAACTCGACGAGGAGATGGTCTACGAATCGCGAGTGGGCGACGTGTTCGCACTCGGTGCCACCAGCTGGCGCATCGAAGAGATCACGCACGACCGGGTGTTGGTCAGTCCCGCATACGGCCAACCGGGCAGGCTGCCGTTCTGGCACGGCGACGGCCTCGGTCGACCGGCCGAATTGGGCCGGGCCCTGGGCGAGTTTCTGCGGAGCACCACCGACCGCAGCAACCTGGCCGAGCGGCTGAGCACCGACGGTCTCGACGCCAACGCAGTCAACAACCTGATCGCTTTGCTCGACGAACAACTCGAGGCCACCGGCCAACTGCCCACCGACAAGACGATGATCGTCGAGCGCTTTCGCGACGAACTCGGCGACTGGCGATTGGTGCTGCACTCCACCTACGGTCAGCAGGTACACGCGCCGTGGGCCCTCGCGGTCGGCGCGAGGCTGATCGAGCGATACGGCATCGACGCCGCCCCCACCGCATCCGACGACGGCATCATCGTCCGGCTACCCGATACCGACGACCAGCCGCCCGGCGCGGAACTGTTCGTGTTCGAGCGCGACGAGATCGCCGACATCGTCACCGAGCAGGTCGGCGGATCGGCATTGTTCGCGTCGAGATTTCGCGAATGTGCTGCTCGCGCACTACTTCTGCCCCGACGCAACCCCGGCAAGCGCGCACCACTGTGGCAACAACGGCAGCGTTCGGCACAGCTGCTCGACGTCGCTCGTAAATACCCCACGTTCCCGATCCTGCTCGAAACCGTGCGCGAGTGCCTGCAGGACGTCTACGACCTCCCCGCCCTCGAAGACATCCTGGCCCGCATCGGGCGACGCCAGATCAGGATCGTCGACGTCGAGACGCCGTCACCGTCACCGTTCGCGAATTCGTTGCTGTTCAACTACGTCGGCGCTTTCATGTACGAGGGCGACAGCCCGCTCGCCGAACGGCGGGCCGCCGCACTGTCTCTCGATTCAGCTCTGCTGGCCGAGTTGCTCGGACGCGTCGAGCTGCGAGAGTTGCTGGACGACAGCGTCATCACCACCACCGAGCTCGAGTTGCAGCGACTGCCCGAGGACAGACACGCCAAGGACATCGAGGGTGTTGCGGATCTGCTGCGGCTGCTCGGTCCGCTGACCGCCGCGGAAGTCGGACAGCGCACCAACGGCGACGAATATCCGCAGTGGCTCGCCGAGTTGGCCGATGCAAAGCGGGCAATGGAAGTTTCGTTCGCCGGCCAGAACTGGTGGACGGCCATCGAGGACGCGGCTCGCTTGCGCGATGCACTCGGTGTTCCGCTACCGATCGGCACTCCCGCCGCGTTCATCGAGCCCGTCGACGACCCACTCGTCGACCTGATCAGCCGGTACGCCCGAACCCACGGACCGTTCACCCTCGACGACGCAGCAGCGCGGTTCGGCGTCGGTACCGCCGTGGTGCGTGACGTCCTGCGCCGACTGGCCGTCGACAAGCGCGTCGTCGAAGGCGAATTTCGTCCCGGTGCCACGGGCAGCGAATGGTGCGACGCGGAGGTTCTTCGGCGATTGCGGCGGCGATCTCTGGCGGCGGCACGGCAGGAAGTCGAACCCGTGTCCACCGCCACGCTCGGCCGCTTCCTGCCGGCGTGGCAGCACGTGGACAGTCGTCGGTTGAGCGGGATCGACGGTGTGGCAACGGTCATCGAACAGCTTGCGGGCGTGCCCGTTCCGGCGTCGGCGTGGGAATCTCTCGTGCTCGCCTCCCGGGTGAGCGACTACAGCCCCGCCATGCTCGACGAGTTGACCTCGACCGGCGAGGTGTTGTGGGCGGGCCACGGTGCAATCTCGTCCAAAGACGGTTGGGTGAGCCTGCACATGGCCGATACCGCGCCGCTGACTCTGGTGCCCGCCTCCGAATCCGACCTGTCCGAGTTGCAGATTCGCATTCAGGACGCAGTCGCCGGCGGCGGTGCGTACTTCTTCCGCCAGCTCTCCGACACCGTCGGCAGCACCGACGACACGGCTCTGCAGGCTGCGCTCTGGGAGTTGGTGTGGGCCGGACGACTGAGCAACGACACGTTCGCGCCACTGCGAGCGCTGTTGAACTCGACGGCCACCCGCTCCGCCCCGAGTCATCGATCACCGCGTCGAACCCCGCGCCTGCGTTCCTACCGTCAGTTCGAGCGGCCGTCTCTACCCACCCGCACCGGCCCCCCGACGGCCGGCGGTCGGTGGTCACGGTTGCCCGAACTCGAACCGGACCTCACCGTCCGGGCTCATGCCACCGCAGATGTACTTCTCGAACGCTATGGCGTGGTGACGCGTGGTTCGGTCATGAACGAAGGGGTCCCCGGCGGGTTCGCCACGATGTACAAGGTGCTCACGGGGTTCGAGGATTCGGGTCGCTGCCGACGCGGATACTTCGTCGATTCGCTGGGCGGCGCTCAGTTCTCCACCTCCGACGTCGTCGACCGTTTGCGCAGCTACGACGAACCGAAGAAGAACGCCACCGCCGTCGTACTCGCGTCCTGCGATCCGGCCAACCCGTACGGCGGAGCACTGCCCTGGCCGAAGGCCGGCGGCGAAGACACCGACGACACGACGAAGCACCGGCCGGGTCGCAAGGCGGGAGCGCTGGTCGTACTTGTTCGTGGGGAGTTGACGATGTTCGTCGAACGTGGCGGGAAGTCGGTGCTGACCTTCGGCGACAACACCGAGGACATCGCTTCTGCAGCAACGGCATTGGCGACCACGGTCAAGCGCGGCGGGGTGGACAAGTTACTGGTCGAACGGATCAACGGTCACGACATCCACGGCACGGACTTCTCCAAGACGTTGACCGCGGCCGGTTTCTCGGCGACTCCCCGCGGACTACGCCTGCGGCGCTGAGGCACCGCACCACTGACGAAGAAGAGAACCGAAGAACGAGAGAGGACGTAGATGCCCGAGGGCGATACCGTCTGGCGTGCCGCCAACACTCTGCGGGCAGCGCTCGAGGGCCAGCAGCTCACTGCCTGCGACATTCGTGTACCCCGTTACGCCACAGTCGACTTCACCGGCGAAACGGTCGAGTCTGTCGCGTCGAGGGGCAAACACCTGCTGATCAGAGTGGGCGGCTACTCGATCCACTCGCACCTGAAGATGGAAGGCACCTGGCACGTTTACGCACTGGGGGCTCGCTGGCGTCGTCCGGCCTTCCAAGCGCGGATCATTCTGAACACCGAGAAGGCGCAGGCCATCGGATTCGAGCTGGGCGTGCTGGAGATCCTCGAGAACGAGGACGACGCTGTCGGCTATCTCGGACCGGATCTACTCGGACCCGACTGGGACCCAGGTGTCGCCCTGACCAATCTGGAGTCGGACCCCGGCCGACCGATCGGCCTGGCCCTGCTCGATCAGCGCAACATAGCCGGACTCGGCAATGTCTACCGCAACGAGATCTGCTTCCTTCGCGGAGTCGATCCCCGCACGCCGGTCGAGGACTCCGGAGACCTGAAGAAGATGATCGACCTGTCCTTCCGCACCATCACCGCCAACAAGAATCGCAATCAGCGCGTCACCACCGGGGATCGTCGCGCGGGCCGTCACTTCTGGGTGTACGGCCGTGAGAACAAGCCGTGCAGGCGGTGCGGTACCACCATCGAGTTCGGACTGATCGGCGACAACCCACTCGAAGAACGGCAGATCTACTACTGCCCGCACTGCCAGAGATGACCGGCCTTCACAGAGCTTCGTCAGGTGAGACCAAGCCTGCTCACAGCTTGGCCGATCACCATGGATCGTATGTTGACACTTGCGATACTCACCCTGCTGGTCATGGCTGTCTCCGGCGCGACGGCTGCTCGCGCACCGCGGACGCTGGTTCGGGTTCCGTGACTCAGAGGGTCCGGACGGGTTCGAGAATTTCCTGACGCGCTTCGGGGGCGACGACGCGCAGGGCGTCGGCAGATTCGTCGTCCGGCTGACGCTGCGACGCGATCTCGGCCTCGACCCGAGCCCGGTACGTGTCGACCTCACGGTCGACCGTGGCCTCGTCCCACCCCAGGATCGGGGCGATGAGTGCGGCGACCTGACCCGCGCAGTTCATCCCACGATGCGAGTACTCGATGGAAATCCGGGTGCGCCGCGACAGCACGTCCTCGAGGTGCAGTGCGCCCTCGGCCGCAGCGGCATAGACCACCTCGACCTGCAGATAAGCGGGCGCGTCGGTCAACGGTTGCAGCAGTTCGGGTTTGCCGTCCGCCATGGCCAGCACCTCGTCGATCAGCGAGCCGTATCGGTCCAGCAGATGAGTCACTCGGTGCGGATGCAGCCCGTGTACTTCACCCAGGTGCGGGGCCTGATTGACCAGGGCGAAGTAACCGTCCGCGCCGACGAGCGGCACCTTCTCGGTGATCGACGACGCCACCCGCGCCGGGATGTCCTCGGCCGCGAGATCCACTGCGTCCTCGGCCATCACCCGGTAGGTCGTGTACTTGCCACCTGCGATGGCAATGAGTCCCGGTGCCACCCGCGCCACCGCGTGCTCACGGGACAGCTTGGACGTCTCGTCGCTTTCACCCGCCAGTAGCGGCCGCAATCCCGCGTAGACGCCGTCGATGTCGTCGTGCGTGAGCGGCGTGACGAGCACCCCGTTGACTTCGCCGAGGATGTAGTCGATATCGGCTTTGGTCGCGGCGGGGTGCGCGAGATCGAGGTTCCAGTCGGTATCGGTGGTCCCGATGATCCAGTGCGCGCCCCACGGAATGATGAACAGCACGGACTTCTCGGTGCGCAGAATGATCGCGGCTTCGCTGACGATGCGATCGCGCGGCACCACGATGTGCACACCCTTCGAGGCCCGTACTCGGAAGCGACCACGCATGTTCGACAGCGACTGTATTTCGTCGGTCCACACGCCCGTGGCGTTGATCACCACGTGCGCACGCACCTCGGTGGTGGCCCCGGTCTCCGAATCTCGCACTCGCACACCGGAAACACGGTCGGCTTCACGGAGGAACCCCACGACCTGAGTGGATGTACGCACCACCGCGCCGTAGTGGGCTGCCGTTCTGGCGACGGTCATCGTGTGCCGCGCGTCGTCGACGACGGTGTCGTAGTACCGAATTCCGCCGATCAGCGATTTCCGCTTGAGGCCGGGCGACATCCGCAGGGCACCCGAACGGGTCAGATGCTTCTGTTGCGGAACCGATTTGGCACCGCCCATCCGGTCGTACAGAAAGATACCCGCCGCGATGTACGGGCGCTCCCACCCCCGATGGGTGAGGGGGAACAGGAATTTCAGCGGTTTGACCAGATGCGGCGCGAGTGTGGAGAGCGAGAGTTCACGTTCGTGCAGCGCCTCACGGACGAGTCCGAACTCGAGTTGTTCGAGGTAGCGAAGGCCACCGTGGAACATCTTGGACGAGCGAGAGGACGTGCCCGACGCGTAGTCACGCGCCTCCACGAGCGCCACCTTCAGGCCTCGTGTTGCGGCGTCGAGCGCGGCACCCGAACCCACGACGCCACCGCCGACGACCACGACGTCGAATTGTTCGCGTCCGAGCTGGTCCCACGCCTCCACCCGTTGGGTGGGTCCGAGGAACTTCGTGTTCGATCGGTTGCTCACTGGACGCTCCCTGTCCTCGAAAATTCCTCGCGATGTCTCCCACGTCAGGCTACCGCCCCAGGTCGGCCGAGCGCAGAACCAGCGCAGGCTGGTCGCGGTTCAGCTCCGCCGTGTCATCGACGCATGTGCCGCGCTCAGCCGCCGCACCGCCTCGTTCAGCACCTCCGGTGTGGAGCCGGCGAAGCTCAACCTCAGCGAGTGGCGGAAGTACTCGGCCGACGTAGACGTTGCAGCGCGCACGAACGCGCTACCCGGCACGAACGCGACGCCGTGCGCGAGCGCCACAGCGAGCAGCTCGGTGGTATCGGTCCCGTCACGAAAGGTCGCCCATGCGAACATTCCACCTGTGGGTCGCGAGACGTCCAGCGCCGAACCGAATTCCCCGGACAGAGCGCTCGTCAATGCGTCTGCGCGACAACCGTACTCACGCCGAAGATCGGTCAGGTGGGCCGCCAGCCACTCGGTGTCGCCCAGCAGGTCGGCCGCCATCAGCTGTGTCAGCGAGGAACCGCACAGATCGGCACCCTGTTTGAGCAGTTCCACCGCCGCGCACACTCGGGGCGGGGCAACGAACCATCCCACGCGCAGAGTCGGCGCCAGGATCTTCGACGCGCTCGACAACCTGACGACACGATCGCTGTGACACGCGATCGGCAACGGGGACGGTCCGGATTCGATTGTGTCGAACCAGATCTCGCCGTACGGATCGTCCTCGATGATCCAGAATCCGTACCGGTTGGCCAGGGCCGCGAGTCGGCGACGGCGAGCCTCGGTCATCGTCACGCCGCGGGGGTTGTGAAAGTTGGCGACCGTATGGACCACCGCGGGCCGCAGGCCGGCGAGCAGCCGCGCTTCGAGCTCGTCGACATCCATCCCGCCATCGGTGATGGGGATGGATTCGATCTGCGCCTCGGCAATCGAAAACACCTGCAGCGCTCCGGTATACGCCGGTTCGTCGACCACCACGACGGCACCCGGGTCGATCAGCGCCTGCGCGAGCAGTGTCAAGGCCTGCTGCGATCCGTGCGTCACGACGACGGATTCCACCGGAACGGTACCCCCTTCGCGTGCGAGGGTTTCCCTGGCTGCAATGACGCGGCGCAGGGCTCGGTGGCCGGAGGTCTCGCAGTACTGCACTGCGTCGGAGTGTCGCAGCACTGCGTCCGCTGCGGCAGCGATGCGGTCGACCGGTATGAGATCTGTGGCCGGTAAACCGCCGGCCAGGCTGATGATCTCGTCGCGAGCGGTCAGGGCCAGAAGGTCGCGGATGGCCGAGCTGTCGAGTGTTGCGGTGCGTCGGGCCAAGCCGGCAAACGGATGAATCGAAGACACGAAAGAGACTCCAGGGCAGCAGGGACGGGAAGAACGGCCCGCGGATCCGCAGAGTCGAAGAGAGAGCGGACGGGTGTGTCCGCTCTCTCGACTATGTCATGTGCGTCCGAAATATGAAACGCGTTTCTCACATTGCGAGATCAGTCCAGATCGTCGTGCGCCATCAGCTGGCGCGCGGCCTCGATGACCGAACCCGACAGCGACGGATAGACCGAGAACGTGTTGGCCAGGTCGTTCACCGACAGATTGTTCTGCACGGCCATCGCGATCGGAAGAATCAACTCCGATGCGCTCGGAGCAACCACCACACCACCGATGACCACACCGGTGGCGGGGCGACAGAAAATCTTGACGAAACCACGCTTGAGACCACTCATCTTCGCTCGCGGGTTGGTCGTCAACGGCAACATCACCGTGCGTGCCGGTACGTCGCCTGCATCGATCGCGGACTGTGCGACGCCGACCGATGCGATCTCGGGCCGCGTGAACACCGCCGACGCCACGGTCTTGAGCTTGATGGGACTGACGGCCTGGCCCAGGGCGTGGTACATCGCGATGCGTCCCTGCATCGCGGCCACCGACGCCAACGGCAGCAGACCCGTGCAGTCACCCGCCGCGTAGATGCCCGCGACCGCAGTACGAGACACGCGGTCGACACGCAGGTATCCACCCTTGTCGAGCTCGATCCCGACCTTCTCCAAACCGAGTCCCGACGTGTTCGGGACCGATCCGACGGTCATCAGCGCGTGGCTGCCCTCGACGGTGCGCCCGTCGGACAGCGTGACGACGATACCGTCGTCGGTGCGGACGACCGAGTCTGCGCGGGCATGCTTGACGAGGGTGACGCCACGTTCGTTGAACGCGTCTTCGAGCACAAGGGCAGCGTCCTCGTCCTCGTGCGGGAGGACGCGATCGCGGCTCGATACCGCGGTGACCTTGACGCCCATCTCGGTGTAGGCCGAGACGAACTCGGCACCGGTCACACCGGATCCCACGACGACAAGGTGTTCTGGCAGTGCTTCGAGGTCGTACAACTGCCGCCAGTTGAGAATGCGTTCGCCGTCCGGCTCGGCACCCTTGACGACGCGGGGGCGCGCTCCGGTGGCGACGAGGACGACATCGGCGTCGAGAATTCGCTCCTCGCCGTCGGCCAACACCGCCTTGATCTGGTGCGAGGCCAATCCGACGTGCGTGTCGATCATCTCGGCGCGACCGGCCAGTATTTCGACGCCCACCGAGGTGACCCGGTGCGCGATGTCGGTGGACTGCGCCTGCGCGAGGCTCTTCACTCGCGAATGAATCTGGGGCAGCGCGACCGCTGCCTGTGATGGGTCGAGTGAGATTCCGAGGTCGCTCGCGCGACGCATCTCGGTGCGAATGCCGGTCGAGGCGATGAACGTCTTCGACGGCACGCAGTCCCACAGAACGCACGCACCACCGATGCCGTCGGAATCGACGAGCGTCACCTGTCCGCCGTGCTGCGCCGCCACCAATGCTGCTTCGTACCCTGCCGGACCACCACCGATGATCACAATCCGGGTCATTGATCCTCTTCTCGCGTGCTGAAATCTTTGTACTGTGTCACGTCAACGGTATTGCAGTGTCCGGTTCCGCGCGTCGGTAAGGCTAGCTTCACTCCACCCGCCGCTCGGCGTACCTGCGACGACGCACCGAAACACCACCACGGGGCGTCAACGGGCGGCGATACGGTTTAGGCTGGCCGACGTGCCAATTTATGCCGCCTACGGATCGAACATGCATCCGGAGCAGATGTTGCAGCGTTGCCCCCACTCACCGCTGTCGGGAACCGGGTGGCTGCACGGGTGGCGCTTGACCTTCGGCGGTGGCGACATCGGCTGGGAGGGCGCGCTCGCCACGATCGTCGAGGACCCGGACTCACAGGTCTTCGTGGTGCTCTACGACGTCTCCGATGAGGACGAGGAGAGCCTGGATCGGTGGGAGGGCTCGGAGCTCGGCATCCACCGCAAGATCCGGCTGCGCATCGAGACCGGAGGCGAGCCGGTCCTGGCGTGGCTCTACGTTCTCGACGCCTACGAGGGTGGCCTACCGTCGGCACGCTACCTCGGGGTCATGGCCGAGGCCGCCGAAATTGCCGGTGCCCCAGCCGAATACGTGCGCGACCTACGCACCAGGAACAGCCGCAACGTAGGACCGGGCACCACGTCGTAGAAGTTCGCGGTCAGCGGCGACGACAACCGCCCGACCGCTAGTTCGGGTCCAATGCGATTCCGGTCATCACTTTCACACCCACGGCCAAGGCTCGCTCGTCGAGGTCGAATGTCGGCTGATGGATGTCGAGTTGCGGACCGGTCCCCGACCACACGCCCAGTCGGGCCATCGCTCCCGGCACGTTCTCCAGGTACCACGAGAAGTCCTCGCCGCCACCGGACTGCGCCGTGTCGGCCAATGCTGTCGGGCCGACTCGGCCGATGGCCTTCTCGAAGGTGGCCGTGGACGCCGGATCGTTCACCACAGGCGGTACGCCGCGACGGTAGTGCAGCTCGAAGCGCACCCCGGTCGGTGCCAGCAGACCGGTGACGATCTCGGAAACGAGCGGCTCGAGCAGCGCCCACGTTTCGTGGTCGCCGGTCCGTACTGTTCCGGTGAGCATGCCGGTCTGCGGAATGGCGTTGGGGGCCTGCCCCGCCACGACCGCGCCCCAGACCATCACTGTGCTGGTTCGCGGATCGATTCGTCTGCTCAACATGCCGGGCAGCCCGGTGATGACGGTGCCCAACGCGTAGACCAGATCGGTCGTCAGATGGGGCCTCGACGTGTGCCCGCCCGGCGAGTCCAGACGCAATTCGACGGTGTCGGCGGCGGAGGTGATGGCCCCGACACGCACTCCCACCTGCCCCACCTCGAGCCGAGGATCGCAGTGCAACGCGAAAATCTTCGACACCCCATCGAGCGCTCCCGCGGCAACAGCGTCGAGTGCACCGCCCGGCATGACCTCCTCGGCAGGTTGGAAGATCAGCCGAACGCCATGTTGCAGGTCCGGCAGCGACGCCAGCGCGAGTCCGGTCGCCAGCAGCACCGTGGTGTGCGCATCGTGCCCGCACGCGTGGGATACGCCGGGAACCGTCGACGTGTACGGCGCACCGGTGATCTCCTGCAGCGGCAACGCGTCCATGTCCGCACGCAGCGCGACGCGTGGGCCGTCGGGACCGATATCGCAGATCAAGCCCGTGCCGCCGGGCAGAGGTTTGGGTGACAGGCCTGCCGCCGACAGCTGCTCCATGACGAACGCCGTCGTAGCGAATTCACGACGGGCCAGTTCCGGATGGGCGTGAATGTGCCGACGCCACAGGGACAGATCTTCTGTGTGAGCGTGGATCCACCGATCGATCGCGGCTTCACGTGAACTCATCCGAACTTCTGCCTCTTCGCCTGCGCTCATCCGAACTTCTGCCTCTTCGCCTGCGCTCATCCGAACTTCTGCCTCTTCGCCTGCGCTCATCGCTGCGCCGCCGATCGAGCGTTCACACCGTCGAGCAGACGCGCCCGGGTCTGTGGATCGGCTGCGGCGCGAGCGGCCGTTCCGGCGAGGGCGAGAGCACCGTCGAGCAGTGCACGGTCGGCGGACTCGGTGACACACGCTGCGGCGAACTCCGGTTGATGCGTCACCGCCCCTCCGGCATCGAGGCCGACGACGGGGTGGATTCCGGGTAGAACATTCGTCACGTTTCCCATGTCAGTGCTGCCCAACGGGCGAAATCCTTCCAAATCCGGTGCCAAGGGCGACCGTCCCAATGATTCGATTTCCTGACGAAATGCCGCCACCAGCCACGAATCCGGGGTCAGGGCCGCGTACGTCGGCGACACCGTGCGGATTTCGTGTGTGCATCCGGTGGCAATGGCACCCGCCTCGAAACAGGCGAACGTCTTCTTCGTCAGCGCCTCGAGTGACTCGGTGCTGTTCGCGCGAAGATAGTAGAGCAGCTCGGCATGTCCGGGCACGATGTTCGGCGCGACGCCGCCGTCGCTGACGATGCCGTGCAGTTGCTGGCCGGGCGAGAGGTGCTGCCGAATGAGCCCGAGCGCCACCTGTGCGACGGTGACGGCATCGCCCGCGTTGATTCCCCACTCGGGGGCGGCCGAGGCATGGGCAGCGCGGCCGGTGAATTCGACGGCAACGTCGGCCAATGCCAGCGACGTCGCGCCCACGATGTCGAACGGGCCCGGATGCACCATCAGTGCGGCACCGATGTCGTCGAAGACGCCGCGCTCGAGCATCAGGACCTTGCCGCCGCCGGTTTCCTCGGCAGGGGTGCCGAGCACTCGGACCGTGATGCCGAGCGCATCGGCCACCGGCGCGAGCGCCAGGGCGGCACCCACCGCGGACGCGGCGATGATGTTGTGGCCGCAGGCATGACCGATCTCGGGCAACGCGTCGTACTCCGCGCAGATTCCGATCACGAGCTCGCCACTACCCACCGACGCGGTGAATGCGGTGTCGATGCCGGCGACCCCGGATTCGATCTCGAAATGGTGGGCGCGAAGCGTGTCGAGGACCTTCGCAACGCTGCGATACTCCTCGAACGCCAGTTCCGGTTCTGCGTGAATCGAATGCGACAGCGCAACCAGTTCGTCGGTTGCGTGAGCGAGCGCGCGGCCGATCTCCTCGCCCACGGCGGCACTGTTCGGTTCGTCGATCACGAGAGACAGTGTGTCACTAGCGCGGCGGCGTGTCGGAACGGCTGTGCCGACTCCGAGCCCGAACAGTGCCGGACGAGGCTAGTTGCCGAAGCTGAAGTTGCTGTCGTCCGTCGGCGTCGTCAGCGCAGCGAGCAGGTCCGCGTGCATCCGACTCTTGATGCCGGCCAGGTTCGCTCCCCGGGTGCTGGTCAGCGCCGCCGCCTTGGCAACGGCGTCGGAGACCACCGATTCCTCGGACGCGGTGGCCTCGACGATTCCGGCGGCCACCGCATCGGCCCCGCCGTAACGACGGCCGGTCAGCATTGCCTCGACGGCGGTCTGCTTGGGCAGCCTGGAGTTGATCAGGGCAGACATACCGACGGTGAACGGCATGTTGAGGTTGACCTCCGGCAGGCAGTAGAAGCCTCGGTCTGCGCGCTGGATACGGAAATCCTGCGATGTTGCGAACATCGCGCCGGCACCGAACGCATGGCCCTGCACCGCTGCGACCGTGGGCATCGGGAACGCCAGCAGCCGCGTGTAGAGCGTGTGCACGCGGTCGAGGTACCAGGTGATCCGGTCCAGGTTCGCGAACAGCCAATCGGTATCGAGTCCGTTGCTGTAGAACTTGCCCGCCGAGGTGGTGACCAGCGCGGCCGGACCGGTCGATGCCTCGACCTCGTCGAGCAGTGCATGGACGGCATCTATCCAGTCGGGGTGGAACCTGTTCTCTGGGTTGCCCGCGCCCTCCTGGGCACCGAGGAACAAGATGTGGACATCACCGTCGCGTTCGAGATAAGGCATGCAGCGGATACTACTCGGCGGTAACTTCCCGGTCGCACCGTCTCGGTTCCACATCCATCGCAGCGATCTCATACTGTTGTTCATCGTGGCAACTTCCGACGCACGAGCAACCGATCCCGTGACCGATCCCGACGCGGCGGCGCGCACCGCCGCCGATGCTCTCGCTGCAGCGACCGGCATCGACACCCATACCGTCGCCATCGTCCTCGGCTCCGGCTGGCAGGCGGCCGCAGATGTCTTCGGCTCCCCCACCGCGACCGTGCGCATGGCCGATCTCCCCGGCTTCGCGCCGCCGTCCGCGTCGGGCCACTCCGGCACGATCACCTCGGTGGACGTGGGCGGAACCCACACTCTGTTACTTCAGGGCCGTACGCACGCCTACGAGGGCCACGACCTCCGACGCGTCGTGCACCCGGTGCGCACCGCGATCGCGGCAGGCGCGACGACCGTCGTCCTGACCAACGCCGCCGGCGGCATCCGTGAAGGCATGAGCGTCGGCCAACCGGTTCTGATTTCCGATCACCTCAACCTGACCGCCCGTTCGCCGCTCGTCGGCGCCGAATTCGTCGATCTCGTCGGTGCCTACTCACCCGAACTCCGCGCTCTCGCGGCCGAGATCGATCCGTCTCTCGAGGACGGCGTCTACGCGGGACTGCCGGGCCCTCACTACGAGACGCCTGCCGAAATCAAGATGCTGCGCACGTTCGGTGCAGATCTGGTGGGCATGTCGACTGTGCACGAGACGATCGCCGCCCGTGCAAAGGGTGCTCGCGTGCTGGGAATTTCGTTGGTTACCAACCTCGCTGCCGGCATGACCGGAGAACACCTCGATCATTCCGAAGTGCTCGCTGCGGGCAAGGATTCGGCAGCTCGGATGGGCGCTCTGCTGCACGAGTTGGTCACCCGGCTGTGATCGAGGATCTCACCGAACGCGTGCAACGCTGGATCGCGGGAGATCCCGATCCGGCGAGCCGCGACGAACTCGACGGCCTCTCCGATTCCGAACTCGCGGACCGATTCAGCGGTCCGTTGACCTTCGGCACCGCCGGTCTCCGAGGGCCGGTGCGCGCCGGCCCGAACGGCATGAACGTCGCCGTGGTCGTACGAGCAACCGCCGGTATCGCAGCGTGGTTGCTCGGGCAGGGCCTCGGAGGATCCACGGTCGTGGTGGGCCGTGACGCGCGCACCGGTTCGGAACAGTTCGCCTTCGCGGCGGCGGAAACGTTGGCTGCGCAGGGATTTTCGGTGGTCCTTCTGCCTCGACCACTCCCCACGCCCGTTGTCGCCTTCGCCGTACGGGCGCTCGATGCCGAGCTGGGGGTGCAGATCACCGCATCGCACAACCCCGCCGCCGACAACGGGTACAAGGTGTATCTGCGGGGCGGGTCGCAGTTGGTTCCGCCGAGCGATGCCCAGATCGAGGCGCTCATCGACGCCAGCGCAGATGCAGTCGACGTGCCTCGCACAGCCGTCGAGCCCAGCGGCTCGGACATCGCGTCGCGCTATCTCGATTCGGTTGTGAGACTGCCCCGTTCGAGATCACGAGATGTTCGTATCGCCCTGACAGCACTGCACGGCGTCGGCGGAGAACTCGCCGTGGCGGCACTGCGCGGCGCTGGGTTCCGCGACATCCGGGTGGTCGAGGAGCAGTTCGAGCCCGATCCGTCCTTCCCGACGGTGACCTTCCCCAACCCGGAAGAGCCGGGTGCTGCGGACGCGGTTCTCGCGCTGGCGGCCGAGACCGACGCCGACCTCGCCGTGGCACTCGACCCCGATGCCGATCGCTGCGCAGTCGGAGTCCGAGATGCTCACGGTTGGCGGATGCTGACCGGGGACGAAACCGGCGCTCTGCTGGCCGACTACCTGCTGCGTGACGCACCGCCCGGCTCACTGGTGGCCAACACCATCGTGTCCTCGCAGCTGCTCTCGGCACTGGCACCGGCCCGCGGCGCGCGCTATGCCCGCACACTGACCGGTTTCAAATGGCTCGTGCGCGCCGGAGACGGCCTCGTGTACGCCTACGAAGAAGCGATCGGTCACTGCGTAGATCCGAATGTGGTGCGAGACAAGGACGGGATTTCTGCCGCCGTCGTACTGGCGGACCTCGCGGCAGCGCTGAAGCAGGACGGACGCACGCTACTCGACGTACTCGACGACCTCGCCGTCGAATTCGGAGTCCACAGCGGTGCGCAGGTGTCGCGCCGAGTGCAGGATCTCACCGACATCGGGGACATGATGCGCCGACTGCGCAGCACGCCGCCGACCGAGCTGGCCGGACGCACGGTGACTGTCATGGACTACGCCGACCGGGACGACGAGTTGCGCACCGACGCAGTCGAAATCGCGGGATCCGGACTCCGGGTCATCGTGCGACCGTCCGGGACCGAACCCAAGCTCAAGGCGTACCTCGAGGTCGTCGAGCCCGTCTCGGACCGGCAGGATCTGGCAAGGGCGAGAGCGACGGCGGACGAACTCCTGGCCCAGCTCTCCGCGTTCGCAAAAGAGCTGTAACTCAGAACAGTGCCGACTGCACCGCAGGCAGATCGGACGTGAAAGCCCCGAGTTCGATGCGCCGACCCTTCAATGCCGCTAGATCCGCGACGTAGGTCTGCTCGTCGACCGAGGCGATCACTGCCTGCCCGACGCATGTCCTGATCTGCAGTCCATGAGAGCCGGTTGCGACATCGGCGGGGTAGGCAACCCGAGTATCGTTTTCGCTCAATGTTTCCCGCCCCGCAGGCGGAGTCCACCGCTCCGCGATCGGCCGACATCCGCCGATCGCGGCGTCGGTCAACAGCTGACGGACCTGCTCCGCACGTGCGGCAGTGCCTGCCTCCAACCGGTCGAGATCGAGTGGCACGCACAGCGATGCTGCCTTCGTCGCCGACCGCACGGCCTGCCGTAGTCCGAGCCTTTCGGTCACCAGGTCCTCGGCGACACGCACGGCCTTGCCGTCGTCCGCGTACGCGACGTACTGCGCACAGATAGCCCCCTGCTCGGCCAGCCGACCCCATTTGCGAGTCTGCGCGGCTGTCCCGATCTTGAAGGTGCCGTTGGCAAATGCCGCCAGGTAGAGCCAATGCGGTGCCATGACATGCTTTTCCAGATCACGCGAGACGAATCCGCTGCGGTGCACGGTATGAACGAAACGAAACACGTCCTTGTCCGCGCACCGTGCGCACTGGCTCGACCCGACGGCCGGCTCTCGGCCCGGGCACGGAACGTACCGCGGTGGCCCGTCCGCAGTGAATGCCGTTCGGCCCGTGCAGTATCGGTCTGCCGAACCGCCGAGAGCGCGGTAGCTCAGTGTGTTACCCACCAGCTCCTGGAACTCGACCTGCTCGGTCTCGATGTCGAGCAGGCGCAACCGCGGGGTGTCAGGCCCGGCGGAAGGCCAGGACACCCCGAGCGCGAGCAGGGTTGCACCGGAGCGAATCAGCGGGGTCCGAACTGACGGTCGCCCGCGTCGCCGAGGCCCGGGACGATGAAGGCATTGTCGTTGAGTCCGTCGTCGATGCTCGCGGCAACGAGTCGCACCGGGAGTCCCGATGCTTCGAGCGCTGCGACACCTTCGGGGGCGGCCACGACGCAGATGGCAGTGACATCGGTTGCGCCGCGTCCGACGAGCAGCTCGATCGTGTGCACCATCGATCCACCGGTCGCCAGCATGGGGTCGAGCACATAGACCGGAGTCTGGGACAGGTCGTCGGGCAGGGACTCCATGTAGGGCACCGGCTGATGCGTCTGCTCGTCCCTGGCCATCCCGACGAACCCGACGCGAGACTGTGGAATCAGACCGCTCGCCTTCTCCACCATGCCGAGACCGGCACGCAGGACGGGCACGAGCAGCGGCGGACGAGCCAACCGGGTGCCCTGTGTGACCGCGACGGGAGTACGCACCTCGAACGTGTCGATGTCGGCGTCCCTGGTGGCCTCGTACACCAGCATGTGGGTGAGCTGGCGGAGCGCAGTGCGGAACGTGGCGTTGTCGCTCCGCTCGTCCCGCATGGTGGTGAGCAGGGCGGCGGCCAGTGGGTGGTCGACCACGTGTGTATCCATGTCTCACAGGATAAGGCCCAGCACCATGAGGCCCACACGATGAGCCCCACCGGAGGAGATCGCCGAGACGCACGGCGAACGGCAAGTCGTGGGAACCGATGTGCCCGCACTCGCGTCGAACCAGTTGGGCGTCGCATTCGGCGACTGCGCGAACGCACGCGATTTCAGGGGGACTCATGGACGAACTCGTCGTCGAGACCGAGGGGGTGCTCGCCTACGGCGCAGCGGCGTCGACCATGGCCGAGCAGATCGCGGCGGCCGGTGCTGCCGCCGCTGCCTGCGGGCCCGCCGTGTTGGCACCGGTGTTCGGCCTGATCGGGCAGGAATTTCTGGCCACGGTGACCGGAACCCATCTGGCGCATACCGATGCGGTCGTTCGCCTGGCGGGAGCTGTGGCGAGCCTCGGTTCTGCGGCCACCGACGCTGCGGTGTCGTACGCCCGCACCGACGACGCAACCGGGGCGGCCGTCACGGCCCACTCTGCCGGTCGCGCGTCGGACGCTCGGTAAGCGGCGATGATCGATCTACTCTCTCGCCCCATCGTCGAGCTGCTCGGTGCCTTCGGCGGCGGTACCGTTCCCTCCGGAGGCCCGGCCGACGTGTTGCGACTGTCGTCGGCTGCGATCGAGGCCGCACAGGGAATCGGCCGCATCGCGATCACCGAACTTGCTTCGAACTGGAACGGCGACGCTGCGGACGCAGCACTTCGGTACGCCGAGAACGCTCATGCCAGCGGTATAGCCCTTGCCGACCACGCGGACGACATCGCGGCCGTCGTCGATCGGGCATGTCGGGATACCGAGCAGGGTTTCGTCGAACTACAGGCAATAGTGCAGTCGTTCGTGGGCATCGCCCTCTCCGCAGGACCGATCATCGCCACCCCGATCGGGCAGACGATGCTGATCTCGGCCGCGATCGAGCACCTCGAGCGTGCCCTGGCGGTGGTCGCGCGTGTGCGCGCCGAACTGGCCGTGCACGCTGCGACAGCCGGCGAGCTGGCCTCCCCACCCGCGGTCCCCGCACCCATCGACTCCGGCCCGGCAGCAGTGCCGGGCTCGCCCTCCAATCTGATGACCTCACCCGCAACGGCGCAGGTCATAGAGACCGGGGAGAAGCTGGCGAAGACGTTCGCGCAGTCGCTCTCACCGACCGGCGGCACGCCGGACTCCCCCGGAGCCGGTGGAGCACAGCACTTCTTGGGCAATTCGGCGATGGATTCACCCCGCGCCGGGGACGCCGGCCGAGGAGTAGAGGTGCGATTGCCCGACGGGAGCACCGTCACTGCCCCCAACGCCGAAGCCGCAGGTGCCGTTCGCAGCGCGTTGACGCAGCAGGGCGTCCCCTACGCCTGGGGCGGTACGACGCCGGGCACCGGACTGGACTGCAGTGGGTTGACCCAATGGGCGTACGCACAGCAGGGCGTCGACATCCCCCGGCTGGCGCAGGAACAGGACATCGGCTCGTCGGTCGCGGCCGGTGACGTACAGCCCGGCGATCTCGCGGTGTGGGACGGCCACGTAGCGATGGTCATCGGCAACGGCCAGCTCGTCGAGGCGGGAGACCCGGTACAGGTAGGACCGATCAGAACGACCAACAGCGACATGGCATTCAAGGGCTTCTACCGCCCGACCCAGTAACGGTCGGACCGAACGAGAGGCAGACCGAATGAGAGGAAGTCGATGACGGACGCGAACACCACCGTCGTCAGCGCGGTATCGGCAACTCGATCCGGCTCGGTATCCGTTCGCGCCACCGAGCATGGAGTGCCGATCGCAATCGCTATCGACGAACGTGAACTACGTTACGGGGGAACAGCATTGGCGTCGACGATCCTGCATCGATGCACGCGGGCGACCACAGCCGCTCGGGCACAGCGCCGAATCCGGTTGGCCGAGGACGGGGTTCCCGCCGACATCCTCGATCGCCTGGGTCTGCCGACCGACGCCCGAGTGGCCGCCGACGCGAACGACGATCTGGCCCAGGATCCGGCACCCACGAGTTGGTTGCGACCGGTATGACCCACTCTCACCCCACCGATCTCGACACCGTGATCGACAAAGCCCGACACCGGCTCGACGGATTGCGCGAGACACAGGAGCGCGTCGACCACATCAGGATTCGAGTGGCCTCGCCCAACGGGCTCGTGACCGTCGTCGCGGACGGTACCGGGGCCATGGTCGGCCTCGATCTCGCGGAGGATCTCGGATCGGTGACTGCCCGCGAACTCGCGTCGACCATCGTTCTCACAGCCGCCGAGGCGGCGTCCGCAGCGTTGGACCAGCGCGAGACCATCCTGCAAAGTCTGCAGGCTTCGTTCACAGACTCCTGAGATAGGCTTCGCGCCATGGCTGGAGACATCATCCCGATCGAACTCGGTCTGACCGCCGGTGACTTCTCGACACTGTGGGCACCGGAGTGGCGAGAAGGCGACGACGAATGGGAGGCATTCCTCGGACACGAGGAAGATCTCTACGGATTCGCCACGGTTGCCGAGCTCGCCGCATTCGTCCGATCCGACGACGACAACGACCTCGTCGACCACCCGTCGTGGCCGGTGGTGTCCGCTCTCGCGGCCTACGAACTCGAGCCCGACGAGCTGCATCGGTTCGACCTCGTCGCAGTGCCCGAGTTGGTGGCTGCAGACCCCGAAGCCGACGTTCTCGCCGAACTGCGGGCCACCTTCGACATTGTCTCGTCCATCGGTGATGTCTGCGAACTACGGCCTGTCACAAGCTTTTTCGGAACAAATCCGTTCGTTGGAGCGGTGGCCGGTGGCGTCGAGAACTTTCTCGGCCGTGAAGGTGCCGAGCTGTGGGACCGCATCGGCGCAGCAGTGGCGAAGCAATGGGACGAAGTCCTCGACGCAGTCGATTCCATCGTGACCTCCCCCGACGTCGACAGCGCCGCCGTTGCCGTCGCCGACGCGGAGATCACCGCGGCTGCGGAGAACGCCGTCGATGCAGACGACGCAACGGACGACATCGACGACGACACCGAGGACGACGAGTCCGACGACGACGCAGAGAGCGACGAGGACGACGTCGACCGAGATCCCATCGCCGCTGCCGCGGCGGAGGAGACGTTCTGGACCACCGTCGGTATCGATCCCATTCGCATCATCACGTCCGACGACACGCTGTACACCCTGCGGTGCTACCTCGGCGACAAGCCCGTCTTCCTCGGCCGCGGTGGAGCCATCAGCGTGTTCGGGTCCGAGCGGTCGCTGGCTCGCTATCTCGCCGACGATCACGATCACGATCTGGCGCAGGTCAGCACCTACTCCGATGTTCAGACCGCCGCGATCGACGGCTCCCTGGACATCACGATCACCGACGACAACGTCTACGTCTTGCCCGGACTCGCCGACGACCTTGCCGACGGGCCCACCGCGGTGGACGTCGACCAGCTCGATCTTGCCGTCGAATTGTTCACCGATGCAGCCGATTTCGCCGGCGACAGCTCGGTGGACGAGGCCCTCGCCACGTCCACACCGTTGGGCTGGTACGTCTCGTACACCCTCGAGCCCAGTCCCGATCGGCTGGCCCCGAGCGCACCGTTCGACGTCGAGGCCGAGGCCTGGCGCGCCCTCGAGCGAGAGTTCGAGAGCCGTCTCCGCAAGAAGTAGGGCGTTCCCGTCCGGCCGCGCGCTCGCTCGTCAGCCGATCAGCACCGCGTAGCCAGGCTTGATGACGTCGTCGATCAACGCCAATCGCTCGTCGAACGGCAGGAATGCGGACTTCATCGCATTGATGGTGAATCGCTCGAGGTCACTCCACCCGTAGCCGAACGTATCCACCAGTTTGACCATTTCTCGGCTCATCGAGGTGTCGCTCATCAATCGGTTGTCGGTGTTCACGGTGACGCGAAACCGCAGTCGTGCGAGCAGATCGAAGGGGTGCGTCGCCAACGATTCGACGGCACCGGTCTGCACGTTGGAACTGGGGCACAACTCCAGAGGCATCCTGGTGTCGCGGACGTACGCGGCCAACAGACCGAGTGACGGCGTGCCGTCGGAGTTCGTGGTGATGTCGTCGGTGATCCGCACTCCGTGTCCGAGCCGGTCGGTCCCGCAGAACGCCACTGCCTCCTGGATCGACGGCAGACCGAACGCTTCGCCTGCGTGAATGGTGAAGTGCGCGTTGCTGGCTCGCATATATTCGAAGGCGTCGAGATGGCGGCTGGGAGGGAAGCCCGCCTCGGCCCCGGCGATGTCGAAGCCCACCACCCCGCGGTCACGGAAACGCACCGTCAGTTCCGCGATCTCTCGTGAACGTGCGGCGTGCCGCATGGCCGTCAGCAGGGTGCCTATGGTGATGTTCTTGCCCCGCACCTTGGCTGCGGAGATGCCCGCCTCGAAACCGGCGAGGGTGTGGGTGACGACCTCGTCGAGGGTCAGCCCGCGTTCGAGGTGCTGTTCCGGCGCGAAGCGCACCTCGGCGTACACGACGCCGTCGTCGGCCAGATCCTCGGCGCATTCGCGCGCCACCCTGAACAACCCCTCGGGGGTTTGCATGACGGCCACGGTGTGCGCGAAGGTCTCGAGGTAGCGCTCGAGCGATCCACTGTCCGCTGCGTCGCGGAACCACTCCCCCAGAGCGGCACCGTCGGTCGCGGGTAACCCGTCGTATCCGCATTCGTCGGCCAGTTCGAGCACGGTCTGCGGTCGGAGTCCGCCGTCGAGGTGGTCGTGGAGCAACGCCTTCGGAGCCGACCTGATGGACGCGAGATCGAGTGGCGCACTGCCACCGATCGAGGACTGAGTGTTCTCCGCGGTGCTCATGTGTCGACGGTAGCGCGCGTCGTGCGCGGACGCGCGCCTGTCATCGCCACTCGGCGAGTCCGCGGATTCCCCCGACGTCCGCCGCTTCCGCGACCTATTTCGTTGCATTGTTACTCCGATGAAAACTATTCCGTCGATACACAGCGAATCGGCGACGGAAATCGTAGTGTTCATCCATCACACGCGACCGATTCTGTCGGGTCCCCTTCCGACGCCTCGGTCGACTCGAACCTCGGAGAGACCTATGTCGATTGCGGAACCGCCCAACACCATTCCGGGCAAGGGACTCAACACCGGCGCGCTCGGGTTGGTCGGCAACATCGTCATCGGACTGTCGGCGGTGGCCCCGGCCTACAGTCTCGCCGCCACCCTCGGCTACGTCGTTCTGTCCGTCGGCGACAAAGCACCGTCGATGTTTCTCATCGCCTTCGTTCCGATGCTGCTCACCGCCTTCGCCTACCGCGAGCTCGGGCGCGACACACCGGACTGCGGTACGTCGTTCACCTGGGGCACCAAGGCCTTCGGGCCCTGGGTCGGTTGGATGGCCGGGTGGGGGCTGGCCGTCTCGGCGATCATCGTGCTGGCCAATGTCGCCGAGATCGCAGCCATCTACCTGTTCGAGTTCCTCGGCCTGTCGGACTTGGCGGAGTCCACCGCGGCCAAGGTCGCCCTCGGTTCGTTCTTCATCGTCGCGATGACCTACGTCAGTTTTCGCGGCATCCTCATCAGCGAACGCATGCAGAACGTGTTGCTGGTCGTCCAGTTCGGCGTACTCATCGGAGTGTCGGCGACGGCACTGGTCAAGGTGGGGACGGGTACGGCCGGTCCGCAGGCCATCACGCCGCAATGGAGCTGGTTGGTGCCCACCGGGGTGACGATGTCCGACGCGGCCCAGGCCATCATCCTGTGCATCTTCATCTACTGGGGATGGGATGCCTGCCTTGCCGTCGGCGAGGAAACGAAGGACTCGGAGAAGACGCCGGGACGAGCCGCAGTGATCACCACGCTGATTCTCGTCGCGACCTACGTGCTCGTCGGATACGCCGTGCAGTCGTTCGCGGGGTTCGGAGACACGGGTATCGGTCTGAACAATCCGGACAACGTCGACGATGTGCTCACCATTCTCGGCGATCCGGTCGCCGGCTCGATCGTCGCGTCGCTGCTGCTGTTGACGGTGTCCATCTCGGCGCTGTCCTCTACACAAACGACCATCCTGCCCACGGCCCGGGGAACACTGTCGATGGCTGTGTACGAGGCAATCCCCAAGCGGTTCGCCAGCGTGCACCCCAGGTACATGACGCCCGGCTTCGGCACGCTCGTGATGGGTGCCGCAGCCCTGATGTTCTACCTGGTGCTCACCTTCGTCAGCGCCAACGCGCTGCAGGATTCGGTGGCATCGCTCGGACTCGCGGTCGCGTTCTACTACGGCATCACGGCATACGCATGCACATGGTACTTCCGTCGGACACTGTTCTCGTCCGCCCGAAACCTGTTCATGCGCGGCATCTTTCCACTTCTCGGCGGGCTGTCCATGACGTGGGCGTTCGTGCAGAGCGCAGTCGACATGATCAAGCCCGACTACGGTTACACCGTCTACGGTCCGATCGGCGGTGTGTTCGTCCTCGGTGTCGGCATGCTGGTACTCGGAATCCCCCTGATGCTGCTGTGCTTCGTGGGTAACAAGGATTTCTTCCAGGGCAAAACACTCACCGCGTCCACCGAAGTCAAGGTTCCGGACACTTACTAGAAGAGAAGGACCGAAACTCATGAAGATCACCGTCGGCTACCTCGCCACCCCCAGCGGCGACGACGGCGTAGCCCTGGCCACCGCCCTCGCCCGCGCCCTCGACGCGTCCATCGACATCGTGCTGGTCATGGCCGTCGACGAACCTGTCATGGAAGGCAGTGGACCGTATCGAAAGATCCTCGAGGCCAAGGCAAAGGGCTGGGTGGACGACGCGGCCGCCCAGGTCCCGTCGGGTATCGAGGTGACCACGCACGTGCTCAGCCACGAGTCGTTCGCCCGCGCCCTGATCGACTTCGCCGTGAACTCCGATGCCGACATGATCGTTGTCGGCGGTGCCAGTGACGGCCTGCTGAACCGACATTCGATCGGCTCGGTCGCCGGTCAGCTTCTGCACGCCTCGGAAGTTCCGTTGGCACTTGCCCCTCGGGGTTACCGGCTCTCCAGCGCACCGATCACCGATCTCACCGTCGCCGTCCCAACCCGGTCATCCGCCCCGAACCCGTTGCCGTTCGCTTTCACTCTCGCCAGCGCTGCGCACGTGCCTCTTCGATTGGTCTCGCTGGTCTCTCTGGAATCGACCGGAACCCCGAGCGACGAGACTTCACTGGACACGCGTCGACGGCAAGTCGCTGCCGCACAGGAGAATCTGGAACTCGCGGCCCGCACTCTCCCCGGCATCGAGGGCCTCGAATCCGTGGTGGCCGACGGGTCGACACTGGACGAGGCCGTGGGCAACCTCGACTGGAAACCGGGTGATGTGTTGTTGCTCGGCTCGAGTCGGCTGGCGACCCCCAAGCGGGTGTTCCTGGGCTCGAGTGCCGCCAAGATTCTGCGTGCTGCCCCGGTGCCGGTGGTCGTCGTTCCGCACGAGTGAGCGGCTTCGCCGCATGTGAGTGGAAATGCGTAGCAGAGCCCGAGTTTCCACGCACGTGCGGCGCAGCCGCTCGGTCAGCTGTCGAAGCCCAGACCCAACGCGTCCATTCCCTTCAGCCACAATCCCCGCCGTCCCTCGTTGCGGTCTGCACGAGCGAATTGCGCACGAGTGATGTTGATCCCGATCGACTTGAGGGGCTCGGGTGGAAACGGCAACGGCTTGGTACGCACCATCTTCAGGCGCGTTCGTTCGGTGTCGCGCCCGTCGAGCAGATCCAGTGCCGTTCGGGCCCCGAAGTGCGACGCGCCGACGCCGAGGCCGGTGAACCCGGCCACCGAGGCCACCCGTCCGTTCATGCCGAGATCCCAGAAGGCACTGAACCGCGAGCACGTGTCGATCGATCCGCCCCACGCGTGGGTGGCACGGATTCCCTCGAGGGCTGGGAACATCTGCAGCAGATGTTCGGCGAGCAACGCGAACTCGTCTGGATGTTGGGTTCGGCGTGGGTCGGTGTCGCTACCGTAGAAGTAGTGCGCGTCCCACCCACCGAACAGGATGCGATCGTCCGCCGTCAACCGGAAATAGTGGAATCGATTGCCGGAGTCGGCCAATCCTTCGCGGCCGGACCAGCCGATTGCGGCGAGCTGCGCAGACGTCAGCGGTTCGGTCATGATCACGTAGTCCCACACCGGGACTATCCAGTGACGGAGCTTGCGGCGCAACGATTTCGATGCCGAGGTGGCCAGCAGAACCTTGGCTGCCTCGATGGTGCCGTAGCCCGTCTTCACCCGAATACCGTTGCCGGACTTGTCGATCGACAAGGCCGGAGTGTTCTCGTGGATGCGTACGCCGAGCGACTCCGCCGCGTCGGCCAGGCCCCAGGCCAATTTGGCAGGATCGATCATCGCGACGTCGGGGTCGAACAGGGCACCGCGCGCCATCGGTGAGGTGATTTTGGCTCTCACTGCAGCGGCGTCGAGGTATTCCATCGGTTGCGACAGTCGTCTCCCCTCGTCGCCGAGCTCACGGAGGTCGTCGACCTGCCAGTCGAAATTGGCGATGTCGAGCTCGCCGGTGCGTTCGATGTCGGCGTCGATTCCGTACTTCTTCGCAGTCGCGCAGATCGCGTCGAGCGTCTCGGTTCCCATCCGCAGCAACTCGGGTAGTTCGTCGGCATACCGGTCGAGTCCGTTGCCCAGTCCGTGCGTCAGGCTGGCCGCGCAGAAGCCGCCGTTGCGTCCGGTGGCGCCCTCGGCAATGCGGTCGCCTTCGAGCAACACGATCGATCTGTCGGGGTTCTCCTCTGCCGCCTGCAGAGCCGCCCACAATCCGGTGAACCCGCCGCCGACGATCACCAGATCCGCAGACGTCGAACCGGAGTGCCGCGGCCTGGGCGTCGGTCGTTCCGGTCGGTCGAGCCAGAAGGGCTGCGGCGCTGCTCCGAGAACCATCGCCACGCCGCGATCGGTGGGTTCGGTAGCCCAGGATGCGCTCATCGTCGTAGCTCCTGATCCTCGGGTCCTGCGCTAGCGAAAACGGTGCGATGCCAGGACTTTCGGGCCACACCGGTGATGTCGGTCATCACGTGTTTGACGGTGAGGTACTCGTCGAGCGAGTAGCTCGACATGTCCTTGCCGAACCCCGAGGCTCCGAATCCGCCGTGCGGCATCTCGCTGATGATCGGGATGTGGTCGTTGATCCACACACAACCGGCGGCGATCTCCCGCGACGCTCGGCCCGCGCGGTACACGTCGCGGGTCCACGCCGAGGCCGCCAGTCCGAACGCGGTGTCGTTGGCCCGCCGAATCGCATCGTCGTCGCCGTAGTGCCGCGACACCGTGAGCACCGGTCCGAACACCTCGTCGCGGTAGATCTCGTCCTGCTCACCCACATCGGCGATCAACGTCGGAGGGTAGAAAGCACCCCTACCGTCCGCGACACGGCCTCCGGTGACGATCCTCGCTCCGGTATCGCGAGCCCGATCCACCATGGCCGCAACCCGATCCCGATGCGCGATCGAGATCAGCGATCCCATGTCGGTCGCCGGATCCGTCGGATCTCCCATGACGACGCGTTCCATCACCTCGGCAACTCCGGCGACGAAATCGTCGTACAGCGAGTCCGCGACGATGGCGCGGGTGGCTGCCGTACAGTCCTGTCCGCCGTTGATCAACGAACCGGCGACGGCACCGTGAATCGCAGCCTCGAGGTCGGCATCGTCGAACACCACGAAGGGTGCCTTGCCGCCGAGTTCGAGCTGCACCCGGGTGCCGTGCACGGCTGCCTGCGACATCACCTGCCTCCCGACGGGAGTGGAACCGGTGAAAGTCATCAGGTCCAGGCCCGCATGCGAGGACAACGCGACTCCGGCCTCCGCTCCGGTTCCGGTGACCACGTTGAACACCCCGTCGGGCAGGCCGGCCTCCGAGGCGAGACGCGCCAGACGCAGCGTGGTCAGAGGCGTGAGTTCACTGGGCTTGAGCACGATGGAACACCCGGCCGCCAACGCCGGGATCGCCTTCCAGACGGCCATCTGCAGCGGATAGTTCCACGGCGTGATCGATCCGACCACGCCGACCGGGTCGCGTCGGATGGCCGAGGTGTGTTCGCGCGAGTACTCGGCCGCCGCCTTGCCGTCCAGATGTCGGGCAGCTCCGGCGAAGAACTCGATGTTGTCGACGCTGCCCGGAACGTCGAACTCCGTTGCCAGACGCACGCTTTTGCCGGTCTGGGCCACCTCTTCGGTTGCGAATTCGGCGTCGGCCGCCACCGATCGCGCCAAGTCGGCAAGCACCGCGCCGCGCTGGGCCGGAGTTGCGGTGGCCCACTCCGGTAGCGCCGAGCGCGCTCGAACGAGAGCCGCTTCGACGTCCGCTGCCGTGGCGAGACCGAACTCGGACACCACGGTTCCGGTCGCCGGGTTCTCGACGCCGCAGCGGTCGCCGCTGCCGTCCACTGCGCGTCCGTCGATCCAACAACCAGGAATGTTCGCCATGACTGCACGATACCGACCGATCCACGGATTCGCCCGAATTCCGATCCCGCAACAACCGATTCTGTCGTCGAAACAGATATTTATTGCGAATTTCATCGCCTATCGCTTGTGTCGGCGGCGGTGTCGGTGACAAGATCGACCGATGCCGGATCAGTCACCCATCGCACTCGACGACGTCTCCAAGGCGATCATCGAACAACTTCAGGAGGACGGGCGACGCTCCTACGCCGCGATCGGCAAAGCCGTCGGGTTGTCGGAAGCTGCCGTGCGGCAACGTGTTCAACGCTTGACGGACTCCGGTGTCATGCAGATCGTCGCCGTCACCGATCCGGTACAGGTCGGATTCAAGCGGCAGGCCATGATCGGCATCAAGTGCACCGGAGACAGTCATGCACTGGCCGAGCAACTCTCGGCGATCGACGCGATCGACTACGTGGTCCTCACGGCAGGCTCCTTCGACATCGTTGTCGAAGTGGTGTGCGAGGACGACGAACAACTACTACGGATTCTCAACAAGCAGATCCGCAGCCTCGACTCGGTCACCAGTACCGAAACCCTGGTCTATCTGAAACTCGTCAAGCAGCAATACAATTGGGGAACACGATGACGCGAACCACATCCGAGCTCGACGCCTCCGCGGCAAAGCATCTGTGGGGCCACTTCACCCGTCACGGCGGCGGGGTCACTCCCCCGATCATCACCCGCGGCGAGGGTTCGACCATCTGGGACTCGAACGGCAAGAGCTACATCGACGGTCTGTCGGGCCTGTTCGTGGTTCAGGTGGGGCACGGCCGCGAAGAACTGGCCGAGGCCGCGGCCAAGCAGGCCAAGGAATTGGCGTTCTTCCCACTGTGGTCGTATGCCACCGAGCCTGCCATCGAACTCGCCGAACGGCTCGCCGGATACGCCCCTGGGGACCTCAATCGAGTTTTCTTCACCACCGGCGGTGGCGAAGCAGTCGAGAGCGCGTGGAAGCTGGCCAAGCAGTATTTCAAGAAGGTCGGCAAACCAGGTAAGCACAAGGTGATCTCGCGTGCCATCGCGTACCACGGCACCCCGCAGGGCGCTCTGGCCATCACCGGTATCCCGGCACTCAAGGAACCGTTCGAACCGTTGACCCCGGGCGCATTTCGGGTGCCGAACACCAATATCTATCGGGCTGCGGCCCCCATGGACACCGATCCCAAGGCGTTCGGAATCTGGGCGGCCGACCGCATCGCCGAGGCCATCGAATTCGAGGGCCCCGACTCGGTGGCAGCCGTGTTCCTCGAACCGGTCCAGAATGCGGGTGGCTGCTTCCCTCCTCCACCCGGATACTTCGAGCGGGTCCGCGAGATCTGCGATCGCTACGACGTCCTGTTGGTCTCGGACGAGGTCATCTGCGCGTTCGGGCGCATCGGATCGATGTTCGCCTGCAACGACTTCGGCTACGTGCCCGACATCATCACCTGCGCCAAGGGAATGACCTCGGGCTACTCCCCCATCGGCGCGATGATCGCCTCCGACAAGCTCTTCGAGCCGTTCGACGACGGCACGTCGAGCTTCGCCCACGGCTACACCTTCGGCGGGCACCCCGTCTCCGCAGCCGTCGCGATGGCCAATCTCGACATCTTCGAACGCGAGGGGCTCAACGCCCACGTTGCGGACAACGCACCCGCGTTCCGCGCGACGCTCGAAAAACTGCACGATCTGCCCATCGTCGGCGATGTGCGGGGCGAGGGGTACTTCTACGGCATCGAGTTGGTGAAGGACAAGGCCACGAAGGAAACGTTCAGCGACGCCGAAGCAGAACGCATCCTCCGCGGGTTCCTGTCCACCGCCTTGTTCGACGCCGGGCTGTACTGCCGGGCCGACGATCGCGGCGACCCGGTGGTACAGCTGGCTCCGCCACTGATCTGCGGGCAGAAGGAGTTCGACGAGATGGAACAGATTCTGCGCAGCGTGCTGACCGAGGCGGGCAACCTGATCTGATCGCCGGTGCTACTGCCCGATACGGTCGATGACGAGGGGGGTCGGCTGCGCGGCGGTGGTGCCGATCTCCCAACTGCCCTCGAGGGCCTGCTGCGCGTAGTCGAACTTCTCCGGGGTGTCGGTGTACAGGGTTGCGAGCCGATCCCCGGCCCGCACCCGATCGCCCGGCTTGGCGTGCAGACGCACGCCGGCTGCGCTCTGTACCGGCTCGCCCTGCCGCTCCCGGCCCGCGCCGAGCCGCCACGCCGCGAGGCCGACGCCCATCGCATCCAAGCCGGTAACGACGCCGTCCTGCGTCGCAGTGAATTCCTGGCTCTCACGGGCGACCGGCAGCGCGGCGTCGGGGTCGCCGCCCTGCGCCGCGATCATCGTGCGCCACCGGTCCATGGCGGACCCGTCGGCAAGCTTGTCTGCCGGATCGATGCCCTCGATCCCGGCCGCGGCGAGCATGGTGCGTGCCAGGGTGATCGTGAGTTCCACGATGTCCGCCGGCCCGCCGCCGGCCAGAACCTCCACCGACTCCTGCACTTCGAGCGCGTTGCCCGCGGTGAGGCCGAGCGGTGTGTCCATCGCCGTCAGCACCGCCAGGGTCCGTACGCCCGCATCCGTTCCGAGTTCGACCATCGCCGTTGCCAGTTCGCGTGCATCGTCGACGTTCTTCATGAACGCGCCCGCCCCGACCTTCACGTCGAGCACCAACGCGCCCGTGCCCTCGGCGATCTTCTTGCTCATGATCGAACTGGCGATCAACGGAATCGACTCGACGGTTCCGGTGACGTCGCGCAGGGCGTAGAGCTTCTTGTCGGCCGGAGCCAGGTCTGCGCCTGCCGCGCAGACCACCGCGCCCACGGCGGGGTCGGCAAGAATCCGGTGCATCTCGTCGCCGCTGAGATCAGCTCGCCATCCGGGGATGGACTCGAGCTTGTCCAAGGTGCCCCCGGTATGCCCCAGCCCGCGGCCCGACAGTTGCGGCACCGCCGCTCCGCACGCAGCGACCAAGGGTGCGAGCGGCAGCGTGATCTTGTCTCCGACGCCACCGGTCGAGTGCTTGTCCACGGTAGGGAGCGGCAACGCGGAGAAGTCCATTCGCGTGCCCGACGCGATCATGGCGTTCGTCCATGTGCTCAACTCCCGGCGCGACAATCCGCGCAGCAGAATTGCCATCGCCAACGCCGACATCTGTTCCGGCGCGACGCTTCCGCGGGTGAACTCGGCGATCACCCACTCGATCTGCTCGTCGTCGAGAACGCGTCCGTCGCGTTTGGCGCTGATGATCGATACGGCGTCAGGCATGGTTGTTCACGCGTCCTTCGTCGAGGTTGTCGGGGCCGAATGCGTCCGGGAGCAACTCTGCCAGTCGACGCGGCCCGGTGGCGGTATCGACGAGCAGATCCGCGCCGCCGAACTCGTACAGCAACTGCCTGCACCGCCCGCACGGCATGAGGATCTCGCGTCGGGAATCGCAACAGGAAAAGGCAACGAGCCTGCCCCCGCCGGTCGAGTGCAGGTTCGACACCAACCCGCACTCGGCGCACAGGCCCAAACCGTATGAGACATTTTCCACATTGCACCCGGTGACAATGCGATTGTCGTCCACCAGAGCTGCCGCGCCCACCGGAAAATTGGAGTACGGGGCGTAAGCGTGCCTCATGGCCCCATGGGCATTGTCGCGCAACGCATTCCAGTCGATTTCGTTCATGGTCACCCATCCAATCACGCTGTCTGAATTGATGCAGAAATCTACCCGAAACCGCCCGATTGAATTGGGAAGGCAAACCTAACACGGGATTTCGGCACCATACGAACCTCGAGTCGAATTAGTTCCGTGTTTCGAATGGGTTTACAGTTTCTATCAAGCGGCTAGTACAACCAGCACTAGGGCCGAATCGCGACAAATCGAGCCAGGTTAAGCCCGGCCACCGGGCTCGACGCGTCCACCAACGACGTTGGAGGCATTGCACTCGATGAGTAGCACGACGGAAGCCGCTCCGGTCAAGGAGCGCAAGCGGTCTCTGTACCGCGGGGACCCGGGAATGTGGTCCTGGGTTCTGCACCGCATCACAGGCGTGTTGACGTTCTTCTTCTTGTTCGTCCACGTTCTCGACACGGCGATGGTTCGGGTCAATCCCGAGACGTACGACGCCATCATCGAAACCTACAAGACCCCGCTCGTCGGACTCATGGAACTCGGCCTCGTCGCGGCAGTGCTGTACCACGCGTTGAACGGCATCCGAGTCATGCTGATCGACTTCTGGGCCAAGGGACCGCAGTACCAGAAGCTGATGCTCTGGGTCATCGCAGTCGTCTGGCTCGTCGTCATGATCCCGGGCGCGGGACGAATCTTCTACAACATGTTCACGGCGGGTGGTCACTGATGTCGACGCAGGGTCCCGAGGCGAAGGTCCTCGGCACGAACTACGACCGTCCGGCCAGCCTGGCCAACCCGCGTTCGCCGCGGCGTCAGAGCAAGGGCAACTTCGAGCTCTACGCGTGGCTGTTCATGCGGTTCTCCGGCCTGGCACTCGTCGTGCTGGTCCTGGGCCACATGTTCATCATGCTGATGCTCGACGACGGCGTGCACCGCATCAACTTCGCCTTCGTCGCCGGCCGTTGGGCCAGCCCGTTCTGGCAGTTCTGGGATCTGACGATGCTGTGGCTGGCACAGCTGCACGGCGGCAACGGTCTGCGCACCATCATCGCCGACTACTCCCGCAAGGACTCGACGCGATTCTGGCTGACGACCTTGCTGGTGCTGTCGATGATCCTCATCATGGGCGTCGGCACCTACGTCATCTTCACCTTCGATCCCAACATCTCGGCGAGCTAAGGACACTGACGCTTACATGCAGGAACATCGTTACGACGTACTGATCGTCGGCGCAGGCGGTGCCGGAATGCGTGCTGCGATCGAAGCCGGACCCCGTGCTCGGACAGCCGTATTGACCAAGCTCTACCCCACCCGCTCCCACACCGGAGCAGCTCAGGGCGGCATGTGCGCCGCCCTGGCCAACGTGGAGGAAGACAACTGGGAGTGGCACACGTTCGACACCGTCAAGGGCGGCGACTACCTCGCCGACCAGGACGCGGTGGAGATCATGGCCAAGGAGGCCATCGACGCCGTCCTCGACCTCGAGAAGATGGGTCTTCCGTTCAACCGGACGCCCGAAGGAAAGATCGACCAGCGACGCTTCGGCGGCCACACCCGTGACCACGGCAAGGCACCCGTTCGTCGCGCGTGCTACGCAGCCGACCGCACCGGTCACATGATTCTGCAGACGCTCTACCAGAACTGCGTCAAGCACGACGTCGAGTTCTACAACGAGTTCTACGCGCTCGATCTCTGCCTGACCGAGACGGACGACGGGCCGGTTGCCACCGGCATCATCGCCTACGAACTCGCCACCGGCGAACTGCACATCTTCCACGCCAAGTCGATCATCTTCGCGACCGGCGGCTCGGGACGTATCTACAAGACGACCTCCAACGCGCACACTCTGACCGGCGACGGCATGAGCATCGTGTTCCGCAAGGGACTTCCCTTGGAGGACATGGAGTTCCACCAGTTCCATCCGACCGGCCTCGCAGGCCTGGGCATCCTCATCTCCGAGGCCGTCCGCGGCGAAGGCGGCATTCTGCGCAACGAGTCGGGTGAACGCTTCATGGAGCGGTACGCCCCGACCATCAAGGACCTCGCTCCGCGCGACATCGTGGCGCGGTCG
The DNA here is from genome assembly GCF_001894785.1 of Rhodococcoides fascians NBRC 12155 = LMG 3623. GTDB lineage: Bacteria > Actinomycetota > Actinomycetes > Mycobacteriales > Mycobacteriaceae > Rhodococcoides > Rhodococcoides fascians. Next base: position 297,791 of record NZ_BCWW01000007.1, on the reverse strand, counting down.
ATGGTGCTCGAGGTTCTCGAGGGACGCGGCGGTGGTCCCAACAAGGACTACGTCTACATCGACGTCACCCACATCCCCGAGGAAGTTCTCGACGAGAAGCTCCCCGACATCATGGAGTTCTCGCGCACCTACCTCGGTGTCGACCCCGTCAAGGAGCCGGTGCCGGTCTACCCGACCTGTCACTACGTCATGGGCGGTATCCCCACCAAGATTCGCGGTGAGGTGCTGCGCAACAACGAGGACATCGTCCCCGGCCTGTACGCGGCAGGTGAGTGCGCCTGCGTGTCGGTGCACGGCGCGAACCGTCTGGGAACCAACTCGCTGCTCGACATCAACGTCTTCGGTCGTCGTGCGGGCATCGCCGCGGCCGAGTACGCCAACTCGGTGGACTTCACCCCGCTCCCCGAGGAGCCGGCGAAGATGGTGCAGGACTGGCTCGAGCTGATCCTGTCCGACCACGGTCACGAGCGGGTGGCCGACATCCGTTCCGAGATGCAGCAGTCGATGGACAACAACGCGTCGGTCTTCCGCACGCAGGAACGCCTCGAGACGGCGCTGAAGGATGTGCGCGCCCTCAAGGAGCGCTACAACCACATCACCGTCGCGGACAAGGGCAAGCGCTACAACAGCGACCTGCTCGAAGCCATCGAACTCGGCTTCCTGCTCGAGATGGCCGAGGTGACCGTCGTCGGAGCGCTCAATCGCAAGGAATCACGCGGCGGACACGCTCGCGAGGACTTCCCCGATCGCAACGACGCCGAGTACATGAAGCACACCATGGCCTACAAGGAGGGCGAAGGTTTGCTCACCGAGATCCGCCTGGACTACAAGCCGGTAATCCAGACCCGCTACGAGCCGATGGAGCGGAAGTACTGACATGAGCGCACCCACACTGGACAAGAAGTCCGAACAGAACGATCTGCCTCCCGTGCCCGACGGCGCGGTCATGGTCACGCTCAAGATCGCTCGTTTCAACCCCGAGAGCGGCGACGGCCAGTACTGGGACACCTTCCAGGTCCCCACGCTGCCCACCGACCGTCTGCTCAACCTGCTGCACTACGTCAAGGGCTACCTCGACGGAACTCTGACGTTTCGTCGCTCGTGCGCCCACGGCGTCTGTGGCAGTGACGCGATGCGCATCAACGGCGTCAACCGTCTCGCCTGCAAGGTGCTGATGCGCGACATGCTGCCGAAGGATTCGTCGAAGACCCTCAACATCACCATCGAGCCCATCCGTGGCTTGCCGGTGGAGAAGGATCTCATCGTCAACATGGAGCCCTTCTTCGACGCGTTCCGCGCCGTGAAGCCGTTCCTCATGACGACGGGCAACGAGCCGACCCGCGAGCGCATTCAGTCGGCTGCGGACCGCGCCCGTTTCGACGACACCACCAAGTGCATCCTGTGTGCGTGCTGCACCACCTCGTGCCCGGTGTTCTGGAGCGACGGAAGCTACTTCGGTCCGGCGGCCATCGTCAACGCGCACCGGTTCATCTTCGACAGCCGTGACGAGGGTGCCACCGAGCGTCTGGACATCCTCAACGACGTCGAGGGTGTGTGGCGCTGCCGCACCACGTTCAACTGCACCGACGCATGCCCTCGTGGCATCCAGGTGACCAAGGCCATCCAGGAAGTCAAGCGCGCACTGCTGTTCGCTCGCTGATCTCCACGGCTACGACGAAAGCGCCCCTTCGCAGACGCGAAGGGGCGCTTTCGTCTGTCCGTCACACGAACGCGCTGTAACCCGTCACGCCGCGGCCGACGATGAGGTTGTTGATCTGAGCGGTGCCCTCGTACGAGTACAACGCCTCGGCATCGGAGAAGAACCTGATGACCTCGTGCTCGATGAGAATTCCGTTGCCGCTCATGATCTCTCGGGCCCATCCGACCACCTCGCGCAGACGCGTCGTGCAGAACGTCTTCGCGAGCGCCGCATGCTCGTCGTGATGAACTCCGTTGCCCTGCAGTTGTGCGACGCGAACGGCCATCCCCAGAGACGCGGTGATGTTCGCCGTCATCCGCGCGATGAGATCGGCAATGAGCTGGAACGAGGCGATCGGAGACCCGAACTGCTCCCGTTCGCGCGCGTAGGCGACGGCTCGCTCGTACGCGCCCATCATGACGCCGACGGCTTGGAACGCCACTCCTCCGCGGGTCAGCCGAAGCACCTTGGCGGTGTCGGCGAACGAGTTGGCCTCGGCCAGCTTGTTGGCGACCGGGACGCGGCAGTTCTCGAGATGAACGTCGGCGTTCTCCACTGCGCGAAGCGAGTACTTCCCCTCGATCTTCTCGGCCCGGAACCCCTCGAATTCCTTCTCGACCACGAAGCCCTTGACCTCGCCGTCCGCCTCGTCCTTGGCGAAGACGATCGTCAGGTCCGCGAAGGTTGCATTACCGATCCATCGCTTGCTTCCGTTGAGAATCCAATGGTCTCCATCGAGGCGAGCCGTGGTCTCCAACCCGCCGGCGACGTCCGATCCGCCGTGCGGTTCGGAGAGTCCGAACGCGCCGATCGTCTCCATTCGGCGCATGGCGGGCAACCACCGCTCGCGCTGTTCCTCGGACCCCAGAATCGAGATACTGCTCATCGCCAGCGAACTGTGCACGCTGAACATCGTTCCGGTGGACGGATCGACCCGCGCGAATTCCATCTCGAGCCAGCCGGTGAGTAGCTTGCGGGAGGCCTTGCGGTCGTCAAATGCGTATCCCAGACCCGCGATTTCGAGGTCGGCGATGGCCGGCATGAGGTGTACCGGTGAGACGGCCTTCTCCCAGAACTCGTTGGCTCGCGGCGCAACCTGCTCCTGGAGGAACCGGCGGGTACGCAGCACCACGTCGACTTCGGCCTCGTCGAGCAAGCCCTGATACCCGTAGAAATCCGATTCGAGGAAGTCCGGCGACAGTGGCCCGAGGGGCTCGTGCTTGCTCATGGTCGACTCCTTCGTCCGGTGCCGCCCTCGGGCACCACTATTGCTCTTCTACCCGCCGTGCCCCTGTCTCACCCATCGCGGGTCTCAGCGACCGAGTTCGTGGGTGAGGGTTGCGAGCTCCTGGCCCCGGCCATTTCGGTCGTGAGCTCGTCGAGCGAGATGTCGTCGTAGGTGCAGTCCAATTTCTGGCGGCCGCGGTCGAGCAGGACGAAATGATCGCCCACCAGGTACGCGTGGTGAGGATTGTGGGTGATGAACACGACGCCCAGTCCCTGCTCTTTGGCGGCGGAGATGTAGCGCAGCACCATCCCGGATTGTTTGACTCCCAGCGCCGCGGTGGGCTCGTCGAGAATCAGCACACCGGCTCCGAAGAAGATCGCGCGCGCAATTGCCACGCATTGCCGCTGACCGCCGGACAGCGCCCCGATGGGGGCATCGACGTCGGGCAGATCGATGCCCATCTTGCGCAGCTCTTCGATGGTCGTCGCGCGCATGGCGTTCGTGTCCAGAGTCTTGAAGAATCTGCCCTTCGTGAGCTCCTGGCCGAGAAAGAAGTTGCGCCACACCGGCATCAGCGCGACCACGGCAAGATCCTGGTAGACCGTCGCGATACCCAGGTCGAGAGCATCCCTCGGCGAGTCGAACGTCCTCGGTGTGCCGTCGACGAACAGCTCCCCCTCGGACTGCTTGTGCAGGCCCGCCATGATCTTGATCAACGTGGACTTGCCCGCGCCGTTGTCACCGAGAACTCCGGTGACCTCACCGGCGCCGACGCGTAGGTCGATTCCGTGCAGCGCCACGATGTTGCCGTAGTTCTTACCGACGTTCTTCAGCTCGATGAGCGGCGCCGACGCGCCCGACGGCGACTGGACGGGCTGGTCCGAGGAGGTAGTCATGCTCACCTTTTCGCCGCGTAGTTACGGAAGGAGTTGTTGGCGATCACGGCGAAGAGGAGCATCGCGCCGAGAAAGAACTTGAACCAGTCGGGATTCCATCCGGCATACACGATGCCCTGGTTGGTCATTCCGAAGATGAACGCACCGATGAAGGCTCCGACGGCGGTGCCGTACCCACCCGTGAGCAGACACCCTCCGATGACTGCCGCGATGATGTAGAGGAATTCGTTGCCGACGCCTTGGCCGGACTGCACGGTGTCGAACGCGAACAGCAGGTGCATCCCGACGAACCACGCGCAGAACCCTACGAGCACGAACAGGCCGATCTTGACCTTGGTGACCGGAACACCGACGGCCCTGGCCGATTCCTGATCGCCGCCGACGGCGAAGATCCAGTTACCGATGCGAGTTCTCATCAGCACCCACGTGGCCACGAGTGTGAACACGACCCACCACACGACGGTGATACGGATGGAGACCCCGAACAGCGAGAACGACGAAGAGAACACGGCCTTCGCCGAGTCGAAGCCCTGCATGTCCGAGATCGACGGGGTCGCAACCTGTCCGGTGACGAGTTTGGTGACGGCCAGATTGATGCCGGTGAGCATCAGGAACGATGCCAGCGTGATCAGGAACGACGGAATTCTCGTCTTCGTCACCAGATACCCGTTGACGAAGCCGACCGCCGATGCCAGGCCCAGCGCCAGCACAGCTCCGGTCCACACGTTGAGATGCAGGTTGTAGGCGAGCATCGACGCCATGATCGAGGAGAACGTGACCGCGACCCCGGTGGACAGGTCGAACTCGCCGCCGATCATCAGCAACGCGACACCGATCGCCATGATTCCGATCGTCGACGACGCGTACAGCACGGTGGCCAGTGCTTCGGGAGACCGAAACGGCGGCGCGACGATGCAGAAGAAGACGAAGATGGCGATCGCACCGAACAGGGCACCCATCTCTGGGCGAATCAGCAAGCGCTGCAACGGTTTCTGTTTCTTCACCCGCTCGTCCAGGATCACGGCGTGCGTTCCCGAAGCCGGGTCGGCCTGTGTTGGCATGATGTTCCTTCCACGTCCGGACGACGCTCAGCGAGTTCCGTTGCGGGCGTACTCGGCGATGGCCTCGATGTTGGTCGAGTCGACGAAGGCCGGGCCGGTGAGCACCGGGGTGCCGCCGCCGATGGTGTTGCCGTTGTTGAGGTAGAGCCACAGGGAGTCGATGGCGAGATAACCCTGCAGATAGGGCTGCTGATCGATGGCCCAGGCGACGTCACCTGACTCGATCGCGTCGACGAGGGCCGCGTTGGTGTCGAACGTGACGACGGTGGCGTCGCTACCGGCATTGGTCTTCGATTGCACCGCGGTCAGTGCGATCGGGGCTGCGAGCGCTACCACGTGATCGATGCTCGGGTCCTGCTGGAGCTTCGCGGTGATCGTCGCCTCGACCGACGGCATGTCCTTGCTGTTGACGTTCAGAATTTCGGTGCTGCCCCCGGTGAAGCCCTGTCGAACTCCTGCGCAGCGCGCTTCGAGCGCTACTGCACCCTGCTCCTGGATGATGCACAAGGTCTTTCGCGCACCGTCTTCGGTGAGCCGCGCCCCGGCAGCCCTACCCGCGATGGTTTCGTCCTGACCGAAGTACTGCTGCACCCCCATTGCGCTCCATGCGTCGTAGCCGGAATTGAAGGCGACGACCGGGATGCCCGCTGCGGTTGCCGCCTCGACAGCCGGAGCCATGGCCTCGGGCTTGGCCAGTGTCAGAGCGATGCCGTCCACCTTCGAGTCGATCGCGCTCTGAACGAGATTGGCTTGATTGGGTGCCTCCGGATCGGCCGAGTAGCGGAGCTCGATGTTGTCCTTGGCGGCTGCGGCCTCGGCTCCCTTTCGGATGAGATCCCAGAACGTGTCGCCCGGTACCTCGTGCGTGATCATCGCTACCGTCGCCGCAGGCGTGTTCGCCACTCCCGCATTGCTGCCGTTGTCGGTGGATCGTGGAGCCCCACCGGTGCTCGAACAGGCCGTCAGCGTCAGCACCATCACCAACCCGAGTGCGACACCCGCCCCACCGGCGCGGCGTCGAACCGAGCGGAGCGAGCCGGTACGGGCCGCCTGTCGAAATGTCATCCGGGTTCCTCTCGGGCGACCGAGCTGTCGGTAGTACAGCTCGGCGGATCACTGTCTGTACAACGTAATGCCGATCACAGACGATGGACGTAGTTTGGCAGGGCCTTCGAACCGGCCCGCTCCCCGGTGGGTCGCGGCCTCGGTGACCTTTGCAGCGCCTATGGTAATTCGCGATGAAAAGGACTCGAAAGTTCGTAGCCGTGTGGGCGACGGCTCTCGCTCTCGCCGGCGTCGGCAGCGGCCCGGCATCGGCGCAGCCGGCAGTCGAGCCACCCGTCGCATCGACGACGCCACCGTTCACGACGCCGAACACCGACGCGTGCCCGTTCGCGGCCTCTCCGCCCCCGGCGATCGACTCCTCGGAAGTTCCGGCTCCGGGTAGCGCTGCGCCACAACCGGTTCCGATCCCGGCGGACCCGGTGGGCGGATCCCGACTGGCCGAGTGCGGCGCGATCGTGCCGGACGGCGCGCCCCCACTGCCCGCGGACATCTCGGCAACCGGGTTCGTGGTGGCAGACCTCGATTCCGGATCGGTCGTGGCCGCCAAGGATCCACACGGTCGGCACCGACCGGCGAGCACGATCAAAATACTGCTCGCCCTCGTCGCTCTGGACGAGCTGGACCTCGGCAAACAGATCACCGCAACGGCCGAGGACGCCGACGCGGAAGGCAGCGCCGTCGGCATCGGGAAGAACGGTGTCTACACCAATCTGCAACTGTTGCAGGGCCTGGTCATGGCGTCGGGAAACGATGCCGCGCATGCCTTGTCGGCTCAGCTGGGAGGTGACACCGCGACCGTCGAGAAGATGAATGCCAAGGCAGCAGAGTTGGGCGCGCTCGACACACGGACCGCGACTCCCTCCGGCCTGGACGGGCCCGGCATGGCCAGCTCGGCCTACGACCTGGCACTGTTCTACCGGGAGGCCATGCGCAATTCGACCTTCGCGCAACTGATTTCGACCGAGAACGTGCAATTTCCCGGCTATCCGAAGGATCCCACGATCCCCGACGACCAGGACCGCCCCGGTTTCACGCTGTCCAACGACAACCAGCTGCTCTACAACTATCCGGGCGCTCTCGGCGGCAAGACCGGCTACACCGACGATGCCCGGCAGACCTTCGTGGCGGGTGCCGAACGCAACGGTCGCCGTCTGGTCGTGACGCTCATGAAGGGTGACGTGCTACCGATCCGGCCGTGGGAACAGGCCGCTCGGCTGCTCGACTACGGGTTCGCCCTGGATACGAGCAGCAGCGTCGGCGATCTGGTCGAACCGGATTCCACGTCGCCGGTGACGAGTACACGTGCGACCGGCGCGGTGCCGACCCTTGCTCAACCCCCTGCGTCGGCGTCGAGTGCCGAATCGGGTAGCCGACAATCCGATCTGCAGGCGCAGGGCGACACGGTCGTGCGCATCGCAATCGGGGTCATCGGTGCACTGGTCGTGGCCGGTTTGCTGTGGGGCGCACGCACACTGTCTCGCCGCCCCTGAACTCCCCCGCCGCCTCTCACATTCGCAAGTAGGTTGCCTCGGATCAGCGTCGCCGATTGCGAAGTCCAGCGATACCCAGAGCGGCCAGAGCGCCCGCGCCCACCAAGGCCAGACCACCCTTGACACCCGGGCCGTCGCTCACCTCGACCCGGGTGTTGATCACCGCGGGGTCCGGTGCCGGAACATGAGCGTCAGCAAGGCTCTCCCGAGTGGTGGCTGCGAACGCAGTCGAGAACAGCACCAACCGCGACGTCGTGAACACGAACACCAACAGACCGATGATGGGACCGAACACGACTCCGGCGGGCCCGCTCGTGACGGACGCGAGGTAGATCGCGCCGAGTTGCTTGAAGATCTCGAACCCGACTGCGGCCAACAGTGCACCTTTGGCCGCACTGCGCCACGACACCGGTTCGCGGGGCAGACGTGAGATCACCCAGGTGAACAGCGCCCAGGTTCCGACAAGCGCGAGCAGTATCGAGAAGACCCGCAGCGCCACTCCGACGCCGGGAACGGAATCGAGGTTCAACCATTCGAGAATGCCACGCATGACGCCGCCCCCGGCCAACGCGGACAGCCCGAGAGATAGCACCAGAGCTGCTCCCAGGCCGAGCAGAGCCGCGAGGTCCTTGGCCTTGGTCGCAAGGAATCCGCCCGACTCGTGCTGGCTTTCCCACATCGCGGTCAGGGCCTCACGCAGATTGGCCACCCAACCGAGCCCCGCGTACAGCGCGCCAAGCAGGCCGATGACACCGACACCGGTACGGGACTCGATCGCGGTATCGATCAGCGAGCTGATCGTCTCACCGAAGCTACCGGGGACGTTCTCGGCGATCTGCGACTGAATCTCGGCAAGCCATTCGGGCTGATTCACCAGTACGAACCCGGCAACGGCGAATGCAACCATCAGCAGCGGAAACAACGCCAGCACACTGAAATACGTCATCCCCGCGGCGTAGTAATCGCCCTTCTGCCCCTGATATCGCTGCGCGGCAACAACAGTGTGATCCAGCCACGGCCACCGAGCACGCCGATCGTCGAGCATGGCCTTGAAATCGGGCATGGCACTCACCTTTTCGCTGTCGTCGGCGGCTGTTCGGGCCGTGTCCTCGAAATGTCGTGTAGCGCGAATATCGTGTACTGACAGGGCTATGCGCCGGGAGGAAGGAACCCCACCCTGTCGTACACCTGAGCCAGCGTTCTGCTCGCGACCTCCCTGGCTCGATCCGCACCGACAGCGAGGAGGCGATCCAATTCGGCTACATCGGACATGAATACGTCCATTCGTTCGCGCAGCGGAACCACGAACTCGGTCAGCACGTCGGCAGTGTCGGACTTGAGATCGCCGTAGCCCTTGCCTGCGTAACCGGCGACCAGATCATCGATGCTCTTCCCGGACAGAGCGGACTGAATCACCAGAAGATTGCTGACGCCTGCCTTGTTCTCCGGATCGAAGACAATATCGCGTTCGTTGTCCGTCACTGCCGAACGAATCTTCTTCGCGGACACCTTCGGATCGTCCAGGATGTTGACGATGCCCGCCGGATTCGACGACGACTTGCTCATCTTCGCCGTCGGATCCTGCAGGTCGAAGATCTTGGCCGTGCCCTTGATGATGTGTGCATCGGGAACCACGAAGGTCTTCTTGAACCGCGAGTTGAACCTCTGCGCCAGATCGCGAGTCAACTCCAGATGCTGACGCTGATCCTCGCCCACCGGAACGAGATTCGGCCGGTACAGCAGGATGTCCGCGGCCTGCAGAATGGGATAGGTGAACAACCCGACGCTGGTGTGATCGCGACCCTGCTTGGCGGACTTGTCCTTGAACTGCGTCATCCGGCCGGCTTCGCCGAACCCGGTGATGCAGTTGAGAACCCACGCCAACTGCGCATGCTCGGGAACCTGGCTCTGCACGAACAACGTCGACTTCTCGGGATCGATACCCACCGCCAACAGTTGTGCGGCCGCTATCCGGGTGCGCCGGCGCAATTCCTTCGGGTCCTGCGGAACCGTGATCGCATGGAGATCGGGAACGAAGTAGAACGCATCGAACTCCTCTTGCAACTCCACCCAGTTCCGCACCGCACCCAGGTAGTTACCGAGATGGAACGAATCCGCCGTCGGTTGGATGCCCGAGAGCACCCGACGACGCGGACCCTGCGACGTGTCGATCGAGTCAGGAGAAGACATGCGGCAATCTTTTCACGCCGTCCCCGACCCGTACCGATTGCCTTGCCACACCAGTCCCGCAGGCTCCGCTCCTAGCGGTAGCGCACCGTCACCGGCGCGTGATCGGACCACCGCTGGTCGTACGCCTCCGCTCTCTCGGTGACAGCTTCCTTCGCACGCTCGGCCAGATCACTGGTGGCGAGTTGGTAGTCGATGCGCCACCCGGCGTCGTTGTCGAACGCCTTACCGCGGTAGGACCACCAGCTGTACGGCCCCTCGACGCCGGGGTGCAGCTCACGCACGACGTCGGTCCACGGTGACTTCTCGGCGAGCAATCGCGATACCCACTCACGTTCTTCGGGCAGGAATCCCGACTTCTTGCGGTTGGTCTTCCACGACTTCAGATCCGCTTCGGTGTGGGCGATGTTCCAGTCGCCGCAGACCACGACGTCGCGCTCGGCGGACGTCGTTGCCTTGGCGGTCTTGGCGAGATACTTCGCGAACGCAGCCATGAAGCGTTCCTTCTCGTCCTGTCGGTCGGTCCCCACCTCGCCCGACGGCAGGTACAGGCTCGCCACGGTGACGTCACCGTAGTCTCCTTCGATGTAGCGACCCGCGTCGGCGAATTCAGCGACGCCGATGCCGGTTCTGATCGCCTCCGGCGCGGCCCTCGACAGCAGGGCCACACCGTTGCGTCCCTTCGCCGACGGTTCCGCCGACGCCAGATGCCATCCCGCATCGAGGGCCGGGGCCAGTGCTGTGGTCAGCTCGCCGTCGTTGGCGCGCGTCTCCTGAAGACAGATGACGTCGGCATCGGTGGCCTCGAGCCACGGAAGCATGCCCTTGCGAACAGCGGCGCGGATCCCGTTGACGTTGACAGTGGAAATAGTGATCGGCACGCCGACGACCGTAGCGGAGGCCACCGACAACCGGCAGGTGGCCTCCGCAGGCTCACCTTCTCTTCGGTTTGGCTCCTGGCTTCGGAGCCGTCACCACTGATGCCACTTTCGGCACCGCGACCGGCTCCTGGTCGATCCGTCGGTAGACGATGTGCTGCTGGGCGTAGGTCCAGATGTTGTTGCTCACCCAATAGAGCAGCACCGCAACGGGCAGCACCGGGCCACCGATCAGCACCCCGGCCGGGAAGACCCACAGCGCGAGTTTGTTCATGATCGCGGTCTGCGGGTTCGCCGCGGCGGCCGCATCCTGACGCGCGATCGATGCCCGGGAGTTCAGGTGGGTAGCCACCGCGGCAACGATCATCAACGGCACCGCGACGACCGCGATGCTCCACACCGACGGCACCCCACCGAACGGACCGAACGCTTCGAGAACATCTCGAGAGCTACTGACGGCAGCGGAGATCGGTGCGCCGAACAGCCGCGCGTCGAGAAACGACTGCACATCGCCCGCACCGAACACGTAGTTGGCTGTACTCGCATTCTCCTGCGCCGACATACCGAGATGCCCGAACCCGGTTCCCGTCCGGTTGAACGAGCGCAACACGTGCAGCAGACCGATGAACACCGGTGCTTGCGCGAGCAGCGGGAGGCAACCCATCAGTGGGTTCACCCCGTGTTCCTTTTGCACTGTGCGGATTTCCGTGGCCTGTCGAGCCCGGTCACCGGAGTACTTCTTCCGTACCTCCTCGAGCCTGGGTTGGAGTTTCTTCATGGCGAGCTGTGAACGAATCTGACCGACGAACGGTTTGATCAACAGCGTTCGTAGCGTGAAGACCAAAAATACGACGGCCAAGGCCCAGGCGACGCCGTTGTCGGGGCCGAGCACGAAACCGAACACCCGGTGCCAGAACCACAGCACCGCGGAGACGGGGTAATAGACGAAATCGAGCATGATGGAGTGCCTCACTGAGAGAGAAATCGGTCGGATGACGTCTCGACCGGATCTCGCAGTGGCTCAGCGGAACTGGAGCCACCGATCCGGTCCGTGAACCGATCCGGGTGCTCTCGGCATAGGGCGGCCTGGCGTGTCGGGTTGCTCTTGTCTGCGGTAGGCCCCGCGGAGTCTGCCGCCGTCGGATCCGGCGGTTGTGGACGCGGGCGGCACCACGACGAGGACGTCGGCCGATGCACCCGTCACCAGCAGTGCCGCAGCCACCAACGCACCGAACATCGCTATCTGGGCCGCGGGCTGGGCATCGACGACGGCGAAGACGACCAGCAGGACTGCCGCCACCCCGACGAGGGTGACCACTGCGGCTCGCCACGGCGACACCGTACGCCTGGAAATTGCGTCGAATGCAGCCGTCGAACCGACACGGCGGGTGGCGTTGTCGATGGACAACATAGCGATTCTCCCGATGAACCTCGTGGACCAGGGGCACGTGAGGTGTGGGAGAGCCGTCGAACTACAGCGCTCCCACCAGGAGACCGGGTGCTCGCGGCTGCGGGCGACCGGGTGCGTCGGGGCGATGTTGACGTCGGAACGAGCCACGAAGGTGGCGCTCCTCCGCATTCGGTCCGACGTTCGACGGACGGTACAGAAGGCTCAGCGCCCCGGCACGATGCGCGTAGAACACCGCCGCCGCCAGAGCAGCGAAGATGATCAGCGCGAGATCCGCCGGTCCGGCCGGAGTAGTCAGCAGCAGCGTGAAGAACAGCACCGACGTGACGACGAGGTTCTGATAGCCCATCGTGCACCTCCGTCCTTACGTCACCGATCGTCGAGTCGTTGCTCAGGGTACAGATACCGTCGGGTCTGTGCACTGGTACCAGCTGTCTCCCCAGGAGACCGGGCCTCGGGCCTGAACACACTTACGCACACGTTCGGGCAGGCGATCGAGTTCGGAATCTGCGTCCGCCGACAACCCGCCGAGGTAGAACACGTCGATCCGCCCCGTCTCCTCGAACCGTTCGACGTTCTGCCGCGCGATGTATGCGTCCGGGTTCACGGCCGCGAGGGCGAGAACGGTCAGCACTGCTCCCACACCGACTGCTCGCGGAAGCCAGCGACCCGACATACGTACGCCCGCGACGAGCAGCAATACGAACACCGAACCCAACCACCATTCGACGGCGGTGACGAACAGCCGCAGGGTGGTGTAGCCGTACTGCTCCTCGTACAACGACATTCGATGCAACGCCGACGCCACGATCACCACCGACAGTGCGCACAGCGCGCCGAGCAGAACCCGCAATGCAAGTCGGTCGCGTAGGTCCGTTCGTTCGGCCTTGGTCACGGTGACCGCGATGACGAGCAAGGTCAATACCGTCACCGTCAGCAACTGCCAGAAGCCCTGCCGTGCGTACTCGGCGTTGGTCAAACCTTCGGTGCTCAGAACGTGTCCCTGGCCGCCGAACAAGCTCGGAATCTGAAAGGCGACGAATACCCCGAACAGGCCGACGACAGCGCCGAGCGGTATTGCCCACTCCCACAACCGAAGTGTGCGACGCGGTGTTGCCGCCAGGCGGTCGAAGCGCGGCGGATGCACGGCCACGTATGCGGCGGCGAGCGTACCTGCAGCCGTCAGTACGAATACGACCACTCGCCCGAAAATCGATCCGAGATCGAACTGCGGAGTGACCGAGCCCAGAGCATCCGCGAAACGTCGATCCGCCGCCCCGAACAGCGCGGCGAACACCACACAGAGCGCGACGGTGACGGCGGCGACCACGCCGATTCGGATCGGCTTGGGCCCGTCGAGATCGACGGTTCCCGCCCCTCGTCGCGTCCACCGCACGACCCGCAAGGGCAGCAGCAGCGGCAGCACGGCGCCGAGAGCGATGCCCGTCCAAGTCCAGGCCCGCGAGAGAACGACCGACCCGACGACGACAGCAAGGGCAACGGACAGAGCGACGATCCACTCCGCCTCTCGTAGCGCCGCGACGCTGGACAAGGCTAGGACCCCCGCCACACCCACCCACTCCCACGGCGACAACGACGCACGCCGTACCGCTACGACGACAGCCATGATGCTTGCGGCGGTGATGGTTACGCCGAAGTTGTTGTAGCCCAATATCACTGTCGCGACGAGCCCGGCAGCAAGCGCTCCGAGAAGTGCCGCGCGGGGTGCCCGAGAGTGTCGCAGCACCGGCCAGGTTCGAGCGCTCCACAGCGATCGACGAGGCCGCGTTCTGGGTTGAATGGGTATTCCGATCGTGGTCATGACTGTGATCCATTTCTGTGTTCGAGGCATGCCGAACCGCGGCTGCGGTCCAGGGACGAGCAGTCGAGGTGTGTGTGAGAGAGAAGGTGGGTCGTCAGCGCCCGGGGATGGCCACTCTGATGTGGCAGCCCGACTCACTGTCGAGAACGTCGATTGTCCCGCCGTGCAGTTCGGTGGCCCACCGTGCGATTCCGAGTCCGAGACCTGTTCCGCCGTCGGTGGATCCGCCGCGAGTGAACCGGTCGAACACCGCGTGACGGTCGGCCGGTGCGATGCCGGGACCCTCGTCGCGAACATCGAACGCGAACCGGTCCCCGGCTCGATGCGCTCGGATACTCACCGTGCCCGACTGCGGCGAATGCCGTACGGCATTGTCGACGAGATTGGTGATCACCTGCGTCATTCGAGCGCGATCGGCGACAACCGTCCCGGCACCGGGTGAGACGACGATCGATACTCGTTCTCTATGAACGCCGGTCGCCTCCTCCAGGAAGGGGCGCACCGGGAATTCCGTCGGGGCGATGCTCAGCACTCCGCCCTCGACCCTCGACAGATCGAGCAGTTCGGTCACCAGGTTTCCCAGTCTCTCGGTCTGGCCCAGGGCGACAGACAACGTGGCCGGGTCGGGTTCGGTCACCCCGTCGACCATGTTCTCGAGCACTGCCCGCAAGGCAGCGATGGGAGTCTTCAATTCGTGGGAGACGTTTCCGATCAGCTCGCGGCGGTACTTCTCGGCGGCTTCCAAGTCGCTCGCCATGGTGTTGAACGCGGTGGCGAGCTCGCCCACCTCGTCGCGGGACGTGGCACGCACCCGGGTCGAATAGTCGCCTCGCGCCATCGCTTTGGCCGCCGAAGTCATCTCTCGCAGGGGCGACGTCATGCCGTGCGCGACGAATTGTGTTGCAGCCAAAGACACGATCAATGCGGCGAGAAGTGTGTAGCGAAACTGCCAGCCGGCCCCGATCCAGAAGACGACGCTCGCCAGCACCAGCACGATGCCCACCACGAGCGAGACCTTGAGTTTGAACGACCGCAAGGGATCGAGCGGACGCGGCAGCATCGGCCTCATCGCGGTGCCTCCACGGCGTATCCGACGCCGTGGACGGTACGAATCAGGTCGCCACCGAGCTTGCGCCGCAACGCTTTCACATGACTGTCGACGGTACGACTGCTGGCCGAATCGTCCCAACCCCACAGTTCCGACAGCAGAGTCTCCCTGGACACCGCCGTGCGAGGTCGAGCGGCCAGATACGCCAGGATGTCGAATTCGGTTCTGGTGACGTGGATGTCGCCCGCGTCGGTGGAGACGCGTCGCTCCCGGTGATCGATGTGCACGTCGCCGATTCGAGTGGTGTACTGCTCGGGAGTGACGACGCGTTCGGCACGCCGGATGAGAGCATGCACACGTGCAACCAGTTCGCGCATGCTGAACGGCTTGCCCAGATAGTCGTCCGCACCGACGCCCAGCCCGACGAGCATGTCGGTCTCGTCGGACTTGGCCGTCAACATCAGTACCGGTACCGGCCGGGACGCCTGGATGCGTCGACATACTTCGAGTCCGTCGAAACCGGGAAGCATCAGATCCAGCACCACCACGTCGGGGTCGATCCGGCCGCACACCTCCACCGCGGACGGGCCGTCTGCGGCGGTGACCACGTCGTACCCTTCGCCTCGCAGTCGAGCGGCCACGGCGTCGGAGATCGTGGGTTCGTCGTCGACTACGAGAACTGTGCGGCTCATGAGAATTGACCCTAGAGGTCGGACATGGAGGACTTCGTCGGGAAATGTGGAGGTTCGGTGAAGGTTGACGTGAATGTCTGACTAAGGGTGGGCTACCCTTCCTTTCGATACCCGCCCTGACGAAAGGCCCATTCGATGCGTATCCGACCACTTCGGAGAACTTTGGCGGTGTGCGCGATCGCGCTGACCACGGCGGGACTACTGAGCGCCTGCTCGAACTCCGACGGCACGTCCGACGGTGCCGACTCCCCCACGACCGCCAGCTCGGGCGTCTTTCCCGTCTCGGTGGAGCATGCGTTCGGCGAGACCGTCGTTCCAGACGAGCCCACGCGCGTCGTGGTGGCGGGATACACCGAACAGGACACGGTGTTGGCCCTCGGCGTGATCCCCGTCGGAGTGACGGAGTGGTACGGCGACCAGCCGTACGCGACCTGGCCCTGGGCACGGGACGCGCTGGGAGATGCCCAGCCCGAGGTGCTGACCAACAACGGCGACGGCTTCGAGACCGAGAAGATCGCCGCCCTCGAGCCCGATCTGATCATCGCCACCAACGCCGGTCTCACCGCGGACAGCTACCGGACTCTGAGCAACATCGCACCAACGCTCGCCCAGTCCGACGCGTCGACCGCCTACTTCGAGCCCTGGGACGTTCAGGCGGAGAAGATCGGCCGGGCACTGGGCAAGAAGGCCCAGGTGGACGGGCTCATCGACGGCGTGAATCAGAAATTCGCCGATGCCGCGGCGGCGCACCCCGAGTTCGCAGGCAAGAAGGCGATCTTCCTGCAGAACGCGTTCTACGAGGGCAAGGCCATCGCGTACCAGGACGGTTTGAGCACCGACTTCCTGACGAAGCTCGGTTTTGTGATCCCCGACGACATCGACGCGTTCGTGCCGGCCGACGGCAGTGCGCAGGCGAGCATCCCGCTGGAGAACCTGTCGGTCCTCGACACTGCAGATGTGCTGATCTGGGGAACGGAGAACCCGGGCGATCGCGGCCAGTTGGAGAAGGAACCGGTGTACAACGCTCTGCAGCCGGTCAAGGACGGCAACCTCGTCTTCACCGACGGGGTGACGGCGGGCGCGATCTACTTCACGAGCGTGCTGAGCCTGCCGTACGTGATCGACAAGGTGGCTCCGGCGCTGTCCGAGGCGCTTGGCGGCACCGCCACCACCATCACGTCCTGACTCATGCCGCGGAGCGCTTCTCCATCCACATGGCGACGGACAGAACGCCCAGGCCGGCAACAGCGAGACCCGAGCCGACGGCGGCCGGTGCCGTGTAGCCGAGGCCTGCGGCGATCACCGCGCCGCCCACCGCGGCTCCGATGGCATTGGCCAGGTTGAACGCCGCGTGGTTGAGTGACGCGGCGAGAGTCTGCGCGTCCTCCGCCACGTCCATCAGACGGGTCTGAAGTCCGGGGACGACGGACGAGCCGGACGCGCCGATCAAGAACACGAGAAGCAGCGCGGTCACCGGGTTGTGAGCCGCGACGACGAAGACGGCCAGGGACACTGCGGTCGCGGCCAGCCCGATGAAGGTGCCCTTGAGCTTGTACTTGTCGGCCAACCAACCGCCTGCGTAGTTGCCGGCAACCATGCCGAGGCCGTAGATCATCAAGGCCACCGGAACCAGTGCACGGGCAAGGCCTGCGACGTCGGTCAGGGTAGACGCGATGTAGGTGTACACCGCGAACATGCCGCCGAATCCGACGATGCCGACGAACAGGGTCATCCAGACCTGGCCACGGCGGAGGGCACCGAGCTCGGTGATCGGGCTGGTGGTCGGCATGGCGTCGAGTCGCGGCATCCACAGGACCAGCGCACTGACGGTGAGCAACCCGATCACGGCGACGAGCGCGAATGCGCTTCGCCACCCGAGGGCCTGGCCGATCCAGGTCGCCACCGGTACACCGACGACGTTGGCCACCGACAGACCCATCATCACCATTGCGACGGCCTTGGCTCGTTTACCCGGTTCGGCGAGGTGCGCTGCCACCAATGCCGCAACGCCGAAATACGCGCCGTGCGGCAGACCGGCCACGAACCGGGAGGCCACCAACTCGTTGAAACTCGGCGCGAAGACCGTCCCGAGATTGCCGAGCGTGAACGCCACCATCAGCGCCAGCAACAACATGCGTCGAGGAACACGCGCCGCGAGAGCAGCGATGGTCGGCGCACCGACGACGACGCCGAGCGCGTAGGCGGAGATCATGTGGCCGGCCGACGGCTCCGAGATTCCCATCGTCGTCGCGATGTCCGGGAGCAGGCCCATCGACGCGAATTCGGTGGTGCCGATGCCGAAGCCGCCGATGGACAGGGCCAGCATGGCGAGCCTGCGGCGGGTCGAGTGCGGGCGATGGCCGACACTCAACCCACTCGACACCTTGCCGCGCACGGCGCTGACGTTTCTGGCGAGAGCGGAATCGGTGACAGTCACAGCAGAACAACCTTCGTAAGCAATCGGATTACAGAGCGGGCCAGGGGCTGGTGGATCGACGACCTGGTAAATCGACGACCTGGTGGATCGATTCAGTACAGCCCGACCGGACGGCACAACGTTCGTCGTGTTCATTCTCTTCCCCGAGGCGACCGGTTTTCGAGTCGCCGGGCGGTGATTGTCCTCACCAGAGCATCTGCTCGAGGGTCGTGAGCGCCCTCGTTCCCCCGAGACACCCGTACCCGCTAAGATTCCTGCCAGGTCATGAGTGCCAGCATCGAGCCCCGGCTTGCTGGCCGGCAACCCTCCAACCGCGGTGGGGTGCCCCGGGTGAACGACCAGGCCGATGCAACACATCCGTGTCGTATCGACAAGCGCGGGTCCGCTCCGAAGCGGACCCACTGATCTTCGGTCCCCACGGGCCGAGGCATGTCAGGAGGTTCTCATGTGTTGCTGTACCGATACGCCCCGTAACGCTCGAGTTCTCGAGCTTCATTCGACAGAAAACACGTCTGAGAAAACGGAGTATCACCAGCCATGACCGATTCGACCCCCGACGTCGTCGACGCCACCGGAGCACCTACCGAGGATCCGTTCACCGATCCCGCAGCCGACTGGAGCTTCGAGACCAAGCAGATCCATTCGGGTCAGACACCGGACGGCACCACCAGGGCTCGTGCGTTGCCCATCTACCAGACCACCTCGTACACCTTCAGCAACACCGATCACGCGGCCGCACTGTTCGGCCTCGCGGAACCGGGCAACATCTACACCCGCATCATCAATCCCACGCAGGACGTCGTCGAGCAGCGCATCGCCGCTCTCGAAGGGGGCGTCGCAGCACTTCTGCTCGCGTCGGGCCAGGCAGCAGAAACGTTCGCCATTCTCAATCTCGCCGAGGCGGGCGATCACATCGTCTCGAGCCCGCGGCTCTACGGCGGCACGTACAACCTTTTCCACTACACGCTTCCCAAGCTCGGGATCACCGTCTCGTTCGTCGACGATCCGGACGATCTCGAGCAGTGGCGCGCGGCCATCACACCGTCGACCAAAGCGTTCTACGGTGAGACGATCTCCAACCCGAAGAACGACGTTCTCGATATCCCCGGCATTTCGGCGATCGCCCACGAGAACGGCATTCCGCTGATCGTCGACAACACCGTCGCGACGCCGTACCTGCTGCAGCCGCTGAAGCACGGTGCCGACATCGTGGTGCACTCGGCGACGAAGTACCTCGGCGGTCACGGCACGGCGATCGCGGGCGTCATCGTCGACGGCGGAACGTTCGACTGGACGCAGGGCCGTCACCCCAACTTCACCACCCCGGATCCGAGTTACCACGGTGTCGTCTTCGCCGATCTCGGCGCTCCGGCCTTCGCGCTGAAGGCGCGGGTGCAGTTGTTGCGCGACATCGGGGCTGCGGTGTCACCCTTCAATGCGTTCCTGATCAGCCAGGGCCTCGAGACGTTGAGTCTTCGAATCGAGCGGCACGTGGCGAACGCGCAGAAGGTGGCCACCTTCTTGGCCGGTCGCGACGACGTCGTCTCGATCAACTACGCCGGACTCGAGTCCTCGCCCTGGTACGAGCGCGGGCAGCAGCTGCTCCCGAAGGGGCAGGGCGCGATCATCGCGTTCGAGCTGAAGGGAGGAGTGGACGCGGGCAAGAAGTTCGTCAACGCTCTCACTCTGCACAGTCATGTGGCTAACATCGGAGACGTGCGTTCTCTCGTCATCCATCCCGCGTCCACCACGCATTCGCAGTTGACCCCGGAAGAGCAGTTGGCCTCCGGCGTCACTCCCGGCCTCGTGCGTCTGGCCGTCGGTATAGAAGGAATCGACGACATCATCGCCGATCTCGAGGTCGGCTTCCGCGCGGCGGCGTCTTGAGCCACAGCTTGAACACAGGCGTTCGTCCGGAGGCGGTCCTTCCGTCTCCGGACGGGCGGTTGGGAACCATCGACATCGGTGGTCTCGATCTCGAGAACGGTTCTCACATTCCGCACGTGACCGTGGCGGTGCAGCGTTGGGGCGAGATGGCAGCCGATCGCAGCAACGTCGTGCTCGTCGAACATGCGTTGACCGGCGATTCCCACGTTTCGGGACCGCCGGATGCCGACCACGTACTGCCCGGTTGGTGGAACGGGATGGTCGGACCGGGCAGCCCCATCGACACCGACGAATGGTGTGTCCTCGCCACCAACGTTCTCGGCGGATGCGGAGGCACCACCGGGCCGAGCAGCACCTCCCCCGACGGCACCCCGTACGGTTCTCGCTTCCCGGAAATTTCGATTCGCGATCAGGTGGCGGCAGAGGTCGCGGTGGCCGACGTTCTGGGCATCGATCGGTTCGCCGCCGTCGTGGGCGGGTCGATGGGTGGTATGCGCACCCTCGAATGGATTGTGGGACATCCGGATCGGGTGGGTGCCGCGCTGGTGCTCGCCGTCGGTGCCCGCGCGACAGCGGACCAGATCGGAACGCAAACCACCCAGATCGCTGCGATCAAGGCCGATCCGGGTTGGCTCGGCGGCAACTACCACGACACCGGCACCGCCCCGACCGCCGGACTCGGGATCGCTCGACGCATCGCGCATCTGACGTACCGAACCGAGAGCGAACTCGACATTCGGTTCGGAAACTCTCCGCAGAACGACGAGGATCCGTGGGCCGGCGGCAGGTACTCCGCGCAGAGCTACCTCGAGCATCAGGCCGCCAAACTGGTCAATCGATTCGACGCGGCGACGTACGTTCTCCTGAGCGAAGCGATGAACCGCCACGACGTGGGCCGAGGACGCGGCGGAGTCGCCGAAGCCCTTGCATCCGTGCCGGTTCCGACCATCGTCGGGGGCGTCGATTCCGATCGCCTCTACCCGCTTCGACTGCAGAAAGAAATTGCGCGTGAGCTCCCACAGTGCCGGGGGCTCGAAGTGATCCAGTCGCGAGACGGCCACGACGGATTTCTCACCGAGGCCGATTCGGTGGCGAAGCTGCTGGCCGAGACGATGGAGCTCGCCCGCCTCGGACGGCGCTGACCCGAGCCGATCGGTCTACGTCAGTCCGTCCCCAGGGGATCGATCGACAGCGACAGAAAGACGATGGCACCGCCGACGCCTCCCAGCGCCAACACGTCGAATCCCCTGCTGCGCACCTTCAGGGTGCCGACGCGTGACTCGGGCAGGCACAGTCGCAGCAACGCTGCCACCACCGCTGCGCACCCGAAGATGAACGAGCCGCGCCGCCAACGGTCGGCGAGAACCAGGACCAGCGCGGCGAGCACGATGATCGACACCACGACCATCGGTAGATTCCGAGCGAGCGCCGCTCGGAGACCCGGCATGTGATCGCCTCGCGCATCCTGTACGTCGTTCACCTCGACGCGCTCAACTCTGGGCCGCAGTGCGTTCGGCTCGCTCCACGACATTGGACAGCAGAAACGCGCGCGTCAACGGCCCGACTCCACCGGGGTTGGGCGACAGGAAACCGGCCACCTCGGCGACGTCGTCCGCGACGTCTCCGCGCAATCCGTCCTCGGTGCGGGTGACCCCGACGTCGAGCACAGCAGCCCCGGGCTTGACCATGTCTGCGGTGATCAAACCGGGAACCCCGGCGGCCGCGATGACGATGTCGGCGCGGGAGACCTCTGCGGCAAGATCACGAGTTCCGGTGTGGCACAACGTGACAGTCGCGTTCTCCGAACGGCGGGTCAGCAGCAGTCCGATCGGCCGGCCCACCGTCACACCGCGGCCGATGACCACAGCGCGCGCCCCGTCGAGTGCGACGTCGTAGCGCCGCAGCAAGTGGACGATGCCCCGCGGGGTGCACGGCAGTGCGGCGTCCTTGCCCAGCACCAAGCGGCCGAGGTTGATCGGGTGCAGACCGTCGGCATCCTTGTCGGGATCGATGCGCTCGAGCGCGGCGTTCTCGTCCAGATGCTTGGGCAACGGAAGCTGCACGATGTACCCGGTGCAGTCGGGGTTGGCGTTGAGTTCGTCGATAACCGCTTCGAGTTCGGACTGAGTGATATCCGCGGGAAGATCGCGTCGAATGGAAGTGATGCCCACCTTCGCGCAGTCGTTGTGCTTGCCCCGCACGTACGCGGCAGAACCCGGATCATCTCCGACGAGCACCGTCGCCAGGCCGGGAGTGATGCCCTGCTCACGCAGCCGTGCCACACGGGCGGTGAGGTCGACGAAAATCTCGTCACGAGTCGCTTTGCCATCGAGGATCGTTGCAGTCACCGGGCCATTGTTTCAGGTTCTGCCCGTCCGGCGGCGCGCCGGGCCGATCACCGCGGTCAGCTCTCGACGATCAGACCCTGCGCAGCCGCGAAGGCCACTGCTTGCATCAGTTCGATCTTGGCCCCGCGCACCCCTGCGCCGACCCACAGCGACGCATCGACGACGGCTCCGCGCAGGTCCGACTCCTCCATTTTGGCACCGACGGTTCGTGCGCCCGCGAGATCGACGGACCGCAGCACCGCTTTGCGAAGATCGGTCGAGGTCAGGTTCGCCTCCCGCATCCGACATCCGGTCAGATCGACGCCGCGCAGGTCGGCATTACCCAGCGAGGCCAACGTGAAATCGACTTCGTCGTAGGTGGCCGGACGCATGCGAGTGTCCACGAACACCGATCCCATCAACGTCGAGTGACGGAAGACGCTGTGCTGCAGGTTGGTTCGAGTGAACGTGCACGATCGAAAGGCCGAGTTGGTGTGCACCGAATCCGTGAGGTCGGTACCGGTGAAGTCGCATTCGGTGAAGACGACCGAGTCGGTTCGCACATTGCTCATGTCTGCGTCACGGAAGGTGCACCGGACGAACTGCCTGCCCGACCACTCCCGCCCGTCGAGTCGAGAATCCGAGAAATCTTCGCCGATGGTCTGTTCGTCGTCCACCTGCCCCATCCTCCCCGGGCTCGTGGTGGCAGAGTGATCCGGGTGTTTCGACTCATGTTCTTCGAGCCCCGGATTCCGCAGAACACCGGCAATGCGATTCGCCTCGTCGCCGGCACCGGATGCGAACTGCATCTCGTGGGCCCCCTCGGGTTCGACATGTCCGAACCCAAGCTCAAACGCGCGGGATTGGACTACCACGACCTCGCGTCGGTCACCGTGCACCAGGACCTGCCGTCGGCGTGGTCCGCACTGGCCCCGGAACGGGTCTTCGCCTTCACCGCGCACGCAACACGCTCCTACGCCGACGTCGCCTACCAACCCGGTGACGTCCTACTGTTCGGACCGGAACCCACCGGACTCCCCGACGACGTCCTGACCGACCCCCATGTGACCGATCAGCTGCGCATCCCGATGATCCCCGGACGACGATCACTCAACCTGGCGAACGCCGCAGCAGTGACGATGTACGAGGCCTGGCGCCAACACGACTATCAGGGCAGCGTCTGAACGATTTGCGTTCGAGTGCGCTCGAAGCCATAGCTTTCCGTTCATGACACAACCGCTCGGACAACGGCATTGGCTCATCACCGGAGCATCCTCCGGCCTGGGTCGGGCGCTCACCGTCGCCGCCCTGGAGGCAGGCGACACCGTCGTCGCAGCGATGCGGCGACCCGAACGTCTCGACGACCTGGTTGCCGAGAACCCGGAATCCCTACTGACCATCGCCTTCGACGTCAGAAACACCGAATCCGCGCCGACCGTCGTCGAGGCCGCGATCGGCCGGTTCGGACGCGTCGACGTACTGGTGAACAACGGAGGCGTCGGGCAGATCGGTGCGGCGGAGGAGATAGACGACACGCGATTGCGCGACATGCTCGAACAACACGTGGTCGGGCCTGCTGCTCTGACCCGCGCAGTCCTGCCTCACATGCGAGAGCGGAGCGCGGGAACCATCGTGCAGGTCAGCAGCCAAGGCGGCCGCGTCTCGTTCCCGGGTGCCGGCTCGTATTCTGCAGGTAAATTCGCGCTCGAAGGCTGGTCTGAAGCCCTTGCCGGCGAGGTCGCTCGGTTCGGCATTCGAGTTCTCATCGTCGAACCGAGTCGGTTCAGGACCGGGTTCAACAATGCCGATGTACTCGAGATCGCAGACCCCATCGATGCCTACACCGCCCTGTTGGGCGCGCTCAGAGTCGACATGCTCGACGTCGACGGACGGCAAGAAGGCGATCCGGCCCGCGCCGCGCACATCATCCGCCGACTGGTCGACACCGAATCCGCTCCCCTGCGCATCCCACTGGGGCGAGAAGCGGTTCGACGGCTACGCGAGTCGTACCGTCGGGAACTCGACTCCTTGAACACCCATGCCGAATTGTCCGCAAGCGCGGATTTCCCCGGTGTGCCCGAATCCGTCCGTCCGGTATGACTGCCCAGGTAGGACTATCTTCCCTCTCATGTCGACGAACGAATTGATGAACAGGGCGCTGTCGGCGGCCGTGGACTCGGCTGCGCCCCTGACGGTGGAGCTGCTGCACGACCTGATCGAGCCGTCGGAACTGCCCGAACCGCTCGGTATCGCCGAGGTAGCCGAACTACTCGGCATCTCCACACACACGCTGCGGTACTACGAGCGATGCGGCCTCATCGACGTCGATCGCGACGGACTCGAGCACAGACGATACGATTCCGCGGCCGTCCGTCGATTGGTGTTCCTGACAAGGATGCGGCTCTCGGGTATGCCCATGCGCGACCTCCGGAGATACGTCGCGCTGGTCGACAGCGGCGACCAGACCGTCCCGGAACGACTCGAGATGCTCGTCGCGCATCGCGACGCTGTTCACAAGCGCATCCGAGAACTGCAACTGTCTCTCGTGGCAACCGAGTACAAGATCGCAACATACGGCGGCGCCACGGGTCCGTGATCCGGGTGAAACAACCGTTCGGCCCGGTGGGAATGTCTGCGTCCTCGCACGTCAAATCGATTGTGAGCGTCGACAAATCGATCTGGTCGGAACGGCACCTGCGCTGTGAGACCCAACTATCGAGCCGCGTCCGACGGCTCGCCAGCCCTCCGATAACAATTTCCTTTCGTTCGGCGGTCGCCCGGGCATGCCGACTCGGAGCATCGCCACCCGCTTCGGACACCGGCACCGAGCCGACAAACAAGCCCCAATCATGAACTGACGGAACGGAATCGACCGGACTGCGCACGTAGAACCTGGGCAGTACAAAGGCGGTACGAACCGGCTCGACCTATACCGCAGGGGTCCGAGAAATCGGACTTCTACGACGATTCATCTCCCGATGCCATCGGCACCGTTACACAATCTGTGTCTGCTTGCTGTCACGGACCCCCGGAGCGGGGTACCGTGTGCCGCACCGACCCGTTTCGCTCGTGAAGGAGCTTTCTGTTGTTCTCTGTTTCCCTGCCCCGTACGGTTTCTTCCAACTCCTCCTCCGCGCGAACGTTCAGTCGGTTCGGTAGTCGAATCGCCCGCACCGCAGCTATTTTCGCCATCGGATCGGGCCTGACGGCGGCCGCCTTCGCCGGCACCGCCACCGCGTCGGCGGCACCGGTCACGTGCGTGTCGCCGCCCTCGGCCAACGACATCCAGGTGAGTGACACAGCGAGCTGCGGAGCCACCTCGAACGGACCCGGAACCGCCACCGCCGGTGCCGCTGACAGCGGAACTGCCGTCAGTGTCAACGACGGGCCGGGCGCAACCAACACCTACGCCAACGGTTACGGTGTCGCGCTCGGAGCAAGCAAGAACGCGGGCACGGCATACGCGCTCGCACTCGGCGGCGGAATCGCGCACTCGTGGGCAGATGCCGGCCAGACGACCCTCGCGGTCGCAGGATGGGGATCCGGTGCCACATCCGAGGCACGAGGCGTCGACTGCGTAGGGCCGCTGTCGTTGGCACTGAACCTCACGAGCGGTCAGTTCTGCGTTCTCGGTAGCTGATTCTTCATCCGATCGAGCGGAGCCGACTACCCCGACACGGACCCGTCGAGGTAGTCGGCTCCACCGACGTAGACAGTCCGGCCGGACTTCTCGATGGGTCCGATTGCAGCCTCAGTCACAGCCGACGCGAACTCCGCAATGGTCGGGAGCGCACCCTGCGCGGTTCGCGCAGCGACTGAGTCCGGATTACGGCGTTCGAGCAGGGTGACCACGATCGTGCCCTCGATCATGTCCCCGGACACCACGACCAATTCGATTCCCCGAGAATCCAATTCAGGAATCATCCCACGCAGTGCATCCTCCCCCGCCCGTTTGCTCGCAGCAACGGGTTCGTATTCGACGGGGACCGGTTTCTTGCCGTGAAAATGCGCCTGGTGGCTGGTGAGGAAGACGATCCGCGAGCCCGGCTCCATACGGGCGATACTCGCGCGAGCCAACGCCACCTGCGCGTCGCGATTGATACTCATCGCGTAGTCGGGTTCTGCACCGAACTCCAGGCCACCCGAGGCATTGAGAACCAGAACGTCGATTGCGCCGAACTCGGCAACGACAACGTGCAACATGGCGTCGATTGCCGCACCACAGCATCAGCCCGACGTATTCAGGCAGTGTCAGCACGTGCCCACGAGGCACCTTTCCATTCTTGTCGGTGGGTGGAGATACGCTTTCCCCAGTTCGAACGCATGTTCTGAACTGGGGGTCACCGGGGGGTGAAAAAAATGGCTGCACCAGTGGTGTCGTTGGAGGCGTTGATCACTGCCGCGCGGGAAGAGAATCGGCATGCGGCCCGAAAGATCGCTGCCTGCTACGACTTCCACCTCACCTGCATCGCGCAGGATGCGAAGCATCGGCAGTACAGCCGGTACGGACGCACCGAGATGGCACTCGCGTTGAGCTGCTCCGCCACCGTCGCCGAAGCCTACGTGTCCGTCGGCGTGGCACTGCACACCCGGCTTCCTCTGGTGAAAGCCGCATTCGAGGCCGGCGACATCGACCTCCCCCGCGTACGTGCGGTGTGCCGGATCCTCGACAACCTCTCGGACGACATCGTCAAGTCCGTCGAGGGCGACATCGTCGAAGCGGCCCGACGGTCGTCACCGGGTCCACTGGAGAAGGAGATCTGGGAGATTTTGCTGCGCGTCGCACCGGAGGAAGCAGCAGCGTTGCGAGAGTTCGCGAAGAAGTTCCGCAATGTTTCCTACGCCCCGGCTGGGGAATTGGCCCGGATCCGAGCAGAATTGACCGCCCCCGAAGCCGCCGCCGCATGGCAGCTGCTCGAGGAGATGGCCGACACGGTGTGCGCGAAGGATCCGCGCGGCAAACAGGAACGACTGTGCGATGCGTTCATGGCGCGAATGCACGGAGAACCCCGGCTGACATGCCTGTGCCAACGCGCGGGCTGCCCGAAGAAAGATGCAGAGCTGCCTGATCGTCGGGTGCCGTTGACGATGGTCACTGTCGACATCGCAACTCTCATCGGACTGTTGGCAAATCCTGCGTACTTGGCTGGGCACGGATCCATCGACCCTGATCTGGCACGAGAGTTGGCGCGCAACAGTCAGTGGCAGATCCTGCTCACCGAAGCAGTCACCCTCGCCGAGACACTCGGACTGGCGGTGCAGAACCCGGAAACCGGGGAATGGGAACGACGCTCCGCTGAACCCACAGACACCACAGACGAGCCGAACAGGGCAGACCCCGAGCCTGCACAGCCGAACTCGGCAGAATCGAACGTAGCCGAATCGAACGCGACGGAATCGAATACACCTCCAGCGCATGCGGATACACGCACCGACACAGGCACCAGCACCGCAACACGCTCAGCAGCGCCGACGGACAACGCAACGGAGAAGTCAGCGCCAGCGGACACGGCAGCACCGACAACTCACACCGACAGCGCGACCAAGAATGCAACCGACAATGCAGAACGCGTGGACGATGCAGGGCCGGGTCCGGGTTCGGCTGCTGCACAGACCGATTCGACGACTGTTCCGACACCACCTGAGCCGACCGTTGATGACGACACCCGGCAACGACGTCGGAATGCCCTCGCCTCCGCAGCGGCACTGTTCTGTACTCACACCCCAATCGGCCGGGGCGCACGGCACAGCTCTGCCCTAGACCTAGCCTCGATGATCCGGTCGAACCGCCGCATCATGCACACACCGGCAGGCATCTACCTCGGCAATGCGTCCCTCGCCGCAGCACTCGAAGCCGCCATCGCCGCCGACCCCACTCTCGGAACATCCGTCGGGCGCGACCCACTCACCGACCGAGCCCTGATCTACAGACCCGACGCCCTCACCATCGCCGCCGTCCGACTCCGCGACCGCCACTGCCGCTTCCCCGGCTGCCACCGACCCGCCGCACGCTGCCAACTCGACCACGTGATCCCGTTCGACCACGCCAACCCACTCGGCGGCGGCTGGACCACCGTCAACAACCTCCAATGCCTCTGCGAATACCACCACAGCGTCAAAACCGCAGGCTACTGGACCGCCGTCATGCTCCCCGGCGGCGCCATCCTGTGGACCTCCACCTCGAAGACCACCCGAATCACCCTGCCAGCCAACGGAACCACAGTACCCATCATCGGCAACGACCTCCGGCCACACATCCCCACCCAACCCAGAAGATCAGGCATCATCGCCTACCCCGACCCACCCGACCCACCCGACAACCCGACCCCCGAGCCAGAACCGACCAACGAAGAAGACGAGGAGCCGCCCTTCTGAGTATCGGTGCGCTCTTCGGTGCCTACTCATGGCAGCCTCGCGAATTCTGGTCGCTGCCGACCGGCATACTCGATCCATGAGGTATTCACGTGCGCACACCCGCCCGAGGGCGCTGTCGTTGCACGGACGGATTCGAGTGTTGACGATGAGCCTGGCCGCGCTCGCCGTTGCGGTCAGCGCTCTGGCGATCTACCTCGTCGCAGAGCAGTCGCTTCGCTCGCAGATCATCGACCGTGTCGGCCGAAACAGCGATGCACTGATCGCCAGCGCCGCGTCGGGAGTGCCTGCCGATCTCTTCGGGTTCGGGATCGAGGACACCGAAGGAACCGCGGTCAAAGTTGCGTTGATGACCACCGATGGCACCTTGGTGTCCTCGTCCAACGGCACCTACCCCTTCACCAACTCCGATGGTGGGCTCGACGATCCGGAGAAGGCGGTCACCGAGGGCCGCACCGATCGGTCACTGCGGGAGGTTCGCGGCTACTACATATCCGCCGAGCGCACCGATTCCGGTGAGACGATCATGGTGGCCGAAGCCCTGAGCGGTACGTCACCACTGCTCGGAAAACTCACGCTTGCCCTGATCCTCGTCGGGGCGTTCCTCGTCGCCCTCGCTGGTGTGGCCGGCGCAGCCGTCGCTCGCACCGGGCTTCGTCCGGTCAGACGGTTACGCGCCGGAACGGAACGAGTGGCCAGGACGGGTGCCTTCGAGCCCATCGACGTCAACGGAGACGACGAACTGGCGTCTCTCGCCAACAGTTTCAACGAGATGCTGGCTGCGCTCTCGCGGTCGCGGGCACGACAGGGACAGTTGATAGTCGACGCCGGTGCCGAACTGATGGAACCATTGACCGCTCTGCGCACCAACATCGATCTGTTGATGTCCCTCGACGGCCCGAATGCCCCGGTCATGCCCGACGAGCAACAGGACCGACTGCGCGTGGAGGTCATCGAACAGATGGACGTCATCATCGGACTGGTGCACGACTTGGTCGACCATGCCAGAGAGCCCGCACCGACCCAGCAGTGAGAACCCAGCGGTGACGGTTAGCTGTCGCCGCCGAGCCGCTCTATTGTCGAACGATGAACGCTCCACTGACGATCGTGACCGGCGGCAGCCGCGGAATTGGAGCCGCAGTATCTCGGCGTCTCGTGGCCGATGGGCACGACGTCGTGATCGCCTACCGCTCCGATTCTGCGGCCGCCGACGCAGTGGTGAACGAACTGTCGAGCGCCGACCGAACGGTCGTCGCGATACGTGCCGACACCACTGACGAGCGGTCGGTGATCGATCTGTTCGCTGCGGCTGCCGAGATTGGCACTGTCACCGGATTGGTGAACAACGCCGGATCGGCGCGTGCAGTAGGGACCCTGGCGAACAACGACATCGAGACGATCAGGGCAGACTTGGACGTCAACCTGCTCGGCGTCCTGACCTGCTGCAAGTACGCCATACACGCGATGGCCGACCACGGCGGTGCCATCGTCAACATCTCCTCCGCGGCAGCCACCATCGGAAGCCCCGGTATGTACGTGCACTACGCCGCGGCCAAGGCAGCCGTCGACACCTTGACGGCCGGCCTGTCCAAAGAGCTTGCCGCGCAGAACATTCGTGTCAACGCCGTCGCGCCGGGAGTCATCGAGACCGAGTTTCACAAAGACCGTGAGCGACCACGGAAGATGGCGTCGAGCATCCCCCTCGGCCGCCCCGGAGTGCCCGACGAGATCGCCGGCGCGGTGTCGTGGCTGTTGTCCGAGGATGCGCGCTACGCCACCGGAACGGTCGTCCGAGTCGCAGGCGGAATGTGACGGACACTCGGCATGCCGATCAGCGAGGCGGAAGTCGATGCAGCTCGACGTCTGTCAGCTCGCCGCCTTCGGCAACGGCGGTGAGGTAGGTACAGAACGGCTGCCGACGCCGGTCCGTCGGAGATCCGGGGTTGAGCAGCCGTAGACGGTTGTCGGCCGTCGTATCCCACGGAATGTGACTGTGTCCGAACACGAGGACGTCGGTATCGGGGTATTCGGCCGCCATCCGGCGCTCGCGTCCTGTGGCGGCTCCGGTTTCGTGGACGACGGTGAAGCGCACGCCGCCGAGTGCCACGTCGGCACGTTCGGGCATGACCGCACGCAGCTCGTCGCCGTCGTTGTTTCCCCAGCAGGCGACCAGCGAACGAGATCGCTGCGAGAGTGCCTCGAACGTCGCGAGATTCACCCAATCGCCGGCATGGATCACCACATCGGCGTCGTCGACGGCGGCCCACACCTGATCGGGCAGCACTTTCGCTCGGGTGGGCAGGTGAGTGTCCGCGATGATCAGTAGCTTCACGCCTCGATTCTGCACCGGCGTCCTGCTCGATGACGCACGGGCAGGGCGGGAGTCCATCAGCGAAAGTCTCTGGATCGGGACGCAACTCGCAGATCCATCAATTGCAGATGATCTGCCACCACGGTCACCGCTCCCTCGGCATTCTGCACTTTGCCTCGAATGAGCAACGCCGGAGCGGTGATTGCGAGTTTGCGGTACTTCGCCCACAACCCCACCGAGCACACGACGTTGACCATGCCGGTTTCGTCTTCGAGGTTGATGAACGTAACGCCTCCCGCGGTTGCCGGACGTTGACGATGCGTCACTGCACCGCCGACGAGGACCCGGTCGCCATCGGGGATCTGCAGCAGCCGATTCGCGGGCACCACGCCGAGGGAATCCAGCCGATCCCGGAAGAACTGAGTGGGGTAGGAATTGGGTGACACTCCCGTTGCCCAGACATCGGCCGACGCCAGATCGAGGTCCGTCATACCCGGCAGCGCAGGCGCTTTCGTCGATGCGCCGACGCCGGGGAGCAGACCGGGCCGCTCCCCCGCGGCCGCTCCGGCAGCCCACAACGCCTCTCGACGAGTGATGCCGAAACACCCCAGCGCGCCGGCCGTGGCCAGTGCTTCCGCTTGCGCCACCGACAGTTCGACGCGTCCCGTCAGATCCAGAAACGAGGTGTACGGCCCGTGTGCGTCTCGCGCATCGACGATCTTCTGGGCAAGTGTCGTCCCGATGAACTTCACGTCCGCCAAACCCATGCGGATCTCGAGACCGTCTGCCTCGAGATTTGCATGGCCGAGGCTGGCGTTGACGTCGGCACCGTGCACGACCACGCCGTGCCGTCTGGCATCGGCCACCAGAGACTGAGGTGAGTAGAAGCCCATCGGCTGAGCACGAAGGAGACCAGCACAGAACGCCGCCGGATGGTGCAGCTTGAACCACGACGAGTAGAAGACCAACGAGGCGAAGCTCTGCGAATGGCTCTCGGGAAAGCCGAAGTTGGCGAACGCCGAGAGCTTTTCGTAGATTCGATCCGCGGCTGCACCGGTGATGCCGTGCAGATCACGCATTCCGTCGTAGAACCGTCCACGAAGCAATTCCATCTTCTCCGGAGACCGTTTCGATCCCATGGCGCGACGCAGCTGATCGGCATCGGCGGCGCTGAAGCCCGCGACGTCGATGGCCATCTGCATCAGCTGTTCCTGGAACAGCGGCACGCCGAGAGTTCGATCGAGAGCTTTCTTCAGCGACGGATGATCGAAGGTGACCGGTTCGAGTCCGTTGCGCCGCTTGACGTACGGGTGCACCGAGCCACCTTGGATGGGACCGGGACGAATCAAGGCGACCTCGACGACGAGATCGTAGAAATTACGCGGCTTGAGCCGCGGAAGAGTGGCCATCTGGGCCCGCGACTCGACCTGGAACACACCGACCGAATCGGCCCGTTGCAGCATCTCGTACACCGCATGTTCGGACAGGTCGATCGAGGCGAGGTCGATCTCGATGCCCTTGTGTTCGGCGACCAGGTCGATCATGTAATGCAGAGCCGAGAGCATCCCGAGCCCGAGCATGTCGAACTTGACCAAACCCACTGCGGCACAATCGTCTTTGTCCCATTGCAGCACACTGCGATTCTCCATCGTCGCCCATTCCACCGGGCACACGTCGGCGATCGGTCGGTCGCAGATCACCATTCCTCCCGAATGGATGCCGAGGTGACGCGGAAAGCCCTCGATCTGACGGGCGAGGTCGAGAACGGAATCGGGGATCCCGTCGCCGTCCTGATCGCCGATTCCGGACCACCGGGTGATCTGCTTGCTCCACGCGTCCTGTTGTCCCTGGGAGAACCCGAGAGCGCGGGCCATGTCTCGTACCGAGGACTTCCCGCGATAGGTGATGACGTTGGCGACCTGAGCGGCATGGGTTCGGCCGTACTTGGCGTACACATGCTGAATGGCCTCTTCCCGCCGATCCGACTCGATGTCGATGTCGATGTCGGGTGGTCCGTCGCGTTCGGGTGCGAGAAACCGCTCGAACAGCAACTTGTTGGCAACCGGATCGACGTTCGTGATTCCGATGGCGTAGCAGACGGCCGAGTTCGCCGCCGAACCTCGCCCCTGGCACAGAATGTCGTGGGTCTTGCAGAAATGAACGATGTCGTGCACCACCAGGAAGTAGCCCGGAAATTCGAGCCGCTCGATGATGTCGAGCTCGTACTCCAACTGCGAATATGCAGCCGGGTTCGCCGACTGCGGGCCGTACCGCTGGGCAGCACCCTCGAACGTGAGCCGCCGCAGGTAACTGATCTCGGTGTAACCGTCGGGCACCTCGAACGGTGGGAGACGAGGCGCAATCAGTTTCAGATCGAACGTGCATTCTCGACCCAGTTCGACGGCACCGCGCACTGCACCGGGATAGTGCTCGAACAGCTCCGCCATCTCCGCCCCCGACCGCAGATGTGCACCACCCGTCGGTGCCAGCCACCCTGCCGCCTCGTCCAGACTGCTCCGGGCACGTACCGCAGCCATCGCCATGGCCAACCTTCGGCTACGTGGACTGGCGTAGTGCGCCGCCGTGGTGGCGATCATCGGCAGACCGTACCGGCGAGCCAGGGCCGCGAGAGCGTCGTTGCGCTCGTCGTCGTCGGCAGTACCGTGCCTGGTGAGCTCGACGGTGACGCGCTCGGCCCCGAACCGATCGACCAGATCACGCAGCGCGAGATCGGCCGCCTCCGGCCCACCCCGCGAGAGCGCTTGGCGGACATGCCCTTTGCGACAACCGGTCAGGATCTGCCAGTGCCCTCCCGCCGATTCGGTGAGTTCGTCCACGTCGTACCGCGGCTCACCCTTGACTCCGCCGGCCAGATGCGCGGCCGCGATCCGACGCGACAGCCGTCGATACCCTTCCTGTCCACGAGCGAGCACCAGAAGATGCGTACCGTCGGGATCGGTCGCTCCGGCCCTGGACCGGTGGGTGTCGAGCGACAGCTCGGCACCGAACACCGTTCCGATGCCGAGGGCTCGTGCTGCCTCGGCGAAACGTACGACGCCGTAGAAGCCGTCGTGGTCGGTGATCGCAATGGATTCGAGTCCCAGACGCACCGCTTCCTCGACCATTTCCTCCGGCTGCGATGCGCCGTCGAGAAAGCTGAACGCAGAATGCGCATGCAGTTCTGCGTACGGTGTCGACGGCCCCACCGAATCGAGCCGGCGACCCTGGTAGGCGTCGCGTTTGCGCGACCACGCCGGGCTGTCGCCCCCATCGCCTTCGACGACCGGCTTGGGGCGCCCGGAGAGGACTCGCTCCATTTCCGACCAGGTGGGCGGCCCGTCGTTCCATCCCATCGAGACCACCTCCTTCACACCGTCACACACATCGTCGAACACTTGTTCTAATGAGAACACGAGGGTCCGACACGATCAACTACAGTCGAATCGCTACTCACCCCTTCCACAGAGCCGGAGCACAGTTGTGACGCGTTGGGCATCGTTCGTCGTATCGCACAAGCGATGGGTGCTCGCCGTCGTCGTCGCGGTCGTAGCCGTCGGCGGCGTGCTGGGACTGGGCGTCTTCTCGAAACTGAGCGAGGGCGGATACGCCGACGCAGGCAGCGAATCGTCACAGGTCGCGCGGCTGGTCCAGGGCATCGGCCAACCGACCCCCGACATCGTCGCGATCTACACCGCACCCGACGGACGAACGATCGACGACATCGGACCACAGGTGCAGTCGACACTCGACGAATTCCGCAGCCGCTACACCCTCGGAAACGTGAACTCCTACTGGACCGCAGACCCGGTGACCAAGGAATTCCTGGTCTCGAAAGACCGAACCAAAGCACTGGTGACGATCTCCCTCGGTGCGAAATCGGGAGTTACGTTCAACACGTTCGGTGAGCTACCTCCACAACTCGTCGTCCCCGGCATCGAGTCGCAATTCGCCGGCGCATCGGTCGTGGGAGTCTCGCTCAGCCAAACCCTCGAGCGAGACCTCGTGCGCTCGGAGATCATCGCCGTCCCCATCACACTTCTGCTTCTCGTCTTCATCTTCGGTGGCGTGATCGCCGCAGCGGTACCGGTATTCGTCGGGATTCTCAGTGTGCTCAGCTCGCTGGCAATCCTGCGGGTGCTCACCGAATTCACCGAGGTGAGCTCGTTCTCGATCAACGTCGCGTCGCTGCTCGGCCTCGGCTTGGCCATTGATTACGGACTGTTCATCGTCAGTCGATTCCGCGAGGAACTCCGCACTGGGTCGTCGTCGATGGAGGCGACCGTACGTACCGTGTCCACTGCAGGGCGCACCGTCGTCTTCTCCGGACTGCTCCTGATCTGCGCGTTCGCGGGCATGCTGGTCTTCCCGCAGGCGGTGATCCGATCCCTCGGTTTCGGTGCCATGGCCGCGGTGGCCAGCGCCGCCCTGCTGTCCCTGACCGCGGTGCCCGCCCTGCTCGCCCTTCTCGGCACTCGCATCAACTCCTGGACCTGGTCGCGTACCGCCTCGGACCGCAGCGACGCACGCGCACACAAGTTCTGGGGTGGTGTCGTCACCCGAGTGATGAAGAATCCAGGAATCGTCGCCGCCGTCATCGTCGCCGGCTTGTTGATTGTCGCCACCCCGATTCTGAAGGTCTCCCTGGGGGAGGTCGACTACACCGCACTACCGAAGAACGACCCGGCACGGGCAGCCTTCGAAACCCTCGCCACCGACTTCGAGTCCACCGGCGACGGTGCCACCGTGGTGCTGCGGGGTCTCGACGGCGTCAAGCCTCAGGGCCCGCCCGTTGCGGAACTGACCGCAGCGATGAACACCACCCCCGGCGTGGCCCGAGCCGAATTCCTCGGATCCAAGGACGATTTGGTGGCATTCCAGGCGTCCTACAGCGAACCCAGCGACGGAACGACCGAGGCTCGGTCCCAATCGAATGCGGTGACTGCCCTCCGAGCGATCACTCCACCGGACGGCACCGAAATCCTCGTCGGCGGCGGACGCGCGAACGTCGACGACGGTAATGCCGCGATCGCGAAATGGCTGCCGGTGATGATCGCGATCATGGTGATCTCGACGTTGGTCCTGCTGTTCCTGGCCTTCGGCTCGATAGTGCTGCCGATCAAAGCAGTTCTCATGGCCGGGCTGAGCCTGGCAGCGACCTTCGGAGCACTGACCTGGGTGTTCCAGGAAGGTCACGGTGCAAGCCTGCTGGGAGTGACGCCCGGTCCGCTCGAGTCGACCTTCGTCGTACTCATCCTCGCAGTCATCTTCGGCCTGTCGACCGACTACGAAGTGTTCTTGATGTCTCGGATGGTCGAAGCTCGCTCGGCAGGTGCTTCCACCGAAAAGGCCGTTGTTTTCGGAGCTCAACGCACCGGACGCATCGTCACTGCCGCGGCCCTGATTCTGATCGTCGTCACCGGTGCGTTCACGATCTCGGGCCTGTCGATCATGAAGTTCCTCGGCTTCGGCGTGATTCTGGCGCTGATCATCGACGCCACCATCATCCGCATGCTGCTGGTGCCCTCCTTGGTCAAGCTCATGGGCGAAGCCAACTGGTGGGCCCCGGCGTGGATGAAGAAGGTGCACGAGAAGGCCGGTATGGGGCACTAGCCGTCAAACTTACCGAGGAGTAAGGTCGCCTCGCATGGCGAGCTACATCGTGACCGGCGGTACCGGGTTTCTGGGCAAGAACGTGCTGCCCCGACTTCTCGGACGTGATGCGGACGCCCTCGTCCATGTACTCGTTCGACCGCAATCGGTCGCTCGACTCGAGAAGCTGGCCAACGATCTGGACGGCGGCGACAGAATCCGCCCACTGATCGGCGATCTCGTCGAGCCCGGACTCGGCCTGAAAGACGTTCCGGCCGACGTCGATCACATTCTGCATCTCGGTGCCGTCTACGACCTCACGGCGGGAGACGAGCAAACCCCGACCAATGTCGCCGGAACGGCGTCGGTGATCGAACTGGCGAACAGGACCGGCGCTCGTCTGCACCACATCTCGTCGATCGCAGTGGCAGGTGACTACCGAGGGACGTTCTCCGAGAACGATTTCGACAAGGGGCAGAACTTTCCGACGGCGTATCACCGCACCAAGTTCGAGTCCGAGAAACTGGTTCGCGGCAGCTCCGCGGACTGGCGGGTGTACCGCCCCGCTGCCGTGGTCGGGCACTCCGAGACCGGCGCGACAGACAAGATCGATGGCCCGTACTACTTCTTTCCACTGTTCGCCGAGCTGGCGAAACTGCCTGCGGTCCTGCCGATCACGGTACCCAAGATCGGACACACCAACCTGGTTCCGGTCGACTACGTCGCGGACGCCATCGTGGAACTGGTTCACCGAGACACTCCGTCCGGCAGCGTTTTTCACCTGGTGAATCCGGAGCCTCAGTCGATGGCCGAGGTGTACTCCGCATTCTCTTCGGCTGCCGGATCCCGCGCCAGAATCGTCGACATCCCAGGGAAGCTGGTTGCCCCCGTGGTGTCACCCACATCCGCAGCGGTTCGGAAACAACGCAACGCTGCGCTTCGCGATCTGGGCGTGCCGCCGGTGATGCTCGATCATCTGACTCTGCCGACCGTCTTCGAGTCCGCAACGACACAGAAAGCATTGCAGGGCAGCTCCATCGCACCGCCGCCGCTGCGGACGTACGCCGACCGCCTGTGGCAATACTGGATCGAGAATCTCGACCCCAAGCGCAACCGCCGAGACGACCCACGCGGTCCGCTGTTCGGACGTCACATCGTCATCACCGGCGGGTCCTCCGGTATCGGCAGGGCCAGCGCCGAGGCCGCAGCGCGAAAAGGAGCGGTGGTCATCGTGCTCGCGCGCGGCCAAGATCAGTTGGACGAGGTCGTCCAGCAGATTCGCGCCGACGGCCATGTCGCTCATGGGTATTCGTGCGATGTCACCGACAGCGAGTCGGTCGAACGAACAGTGAAAGCGATACTGCACGACCACGGGCACGTGGACATGCTCGTCAACAGCGCGGGCCGATCCATTCGCCGCGCGCTCTACCGTTCCACCGACCGACTGCACGATTACGAACGCACCATGGCCGTCAACTACTTCGGAGCGATTCGTGTGGTGTTGGCGCTACTGCCGCACATGCGCGAACGCAGCTTCGGGCATGTGGTCAACATTTCCAGCGCTGCAGTGCTGGGGCACCCTCCTCGGTTCTCGGCGTACGTGGCGAGCAAGGCAGCACTCGACGGTTTCACCGATGTTGCTGCAGCAGAGACGCTCTCGGACGGAATCACCTACACGACCATTCACATGCCGCTGGTGGACACCCCGATGATCACCCCGACGGGCGACAAGAACGTCGGCACTGTCTTCTCACCGGAGAAGGCAGCCGCGATCGTCATCCGCGCGCTGAGCGACAAGCCGAAGCGAATCGACACCCCGCTGGGAACACTCGGACAGTTCGGGGCCATCTTCAGCCCCAAGGGCAAAGATCGCACGATGCATCAGCACTACCGTAAATTTGCCGAGTCGGCCGCCGCCAAGGGCGAAACGCCGGTACCCGTCGAAGACGGGAAAGTGCCCTATCGGGTTCGGCCGTACGACCCGTCGACCCCCAGCGCGCGTATCGGCAAGGTCGTCCGCCGCATCGGCAGGTTGGTACCCGGCACCAGTTGGTGACGTGCACGTCAGGGGGCCACGGCAGTCCACAGGGTCCAGCGATCGCGTTCGATCGTGGAGTGGGCGGTCTGGGTGATGTTCCGTTACGGGTCCACGTCTGCGAAGCTGTCACGCGTGATCGCCGAGAAGCTGCCGTTGTTCGTGACCGATCGTGCGGCCGCTGCTGTTCTGGCGGCAGCATTCACCGGCTTCGTGTGGTCGGAATACAAGATGGGAATGCGGAAGCCGCGGGCCGGCTCTTCGAATCGAGACAATGGTTCCGGTCGCGCCGTCGGCCGCGGCCTTGTGCTCTCGTATGGCGGAGGCCTTCTCCTGAGCGTGATCTCACCGGCCACTGTATGCACCCGCCACCGACGGGCGGTCTTCCTGACAGGGTTGGCCACCGCAACCCTCGGGCAGACACTTCGGGTCTCGGCAGCTCGCACACTCGGAGAGTCCTTCACCTTCGTGGTCCACACACACCCTGAGCAACTCGTGGTTCGGACGGGCCCGTACCGGTTCATTCGCCACCCGTCGTATACCGGCGCACTGATCTGTGCGCTCGGTTTCTGTATTGCGTACGGGAACTGGCTTTCTCCCGCCATGGTGGCATTTCTGGCCGGGGGATACGTACGCAGAATCCCATCGGAGGAGAAGGCCATGCTCGAGGGATTGGGAGACGCGTACACCGAATACATGGCACGCTCGAAACGATTGGTGCCCTTCGTCTTCTAGCCCGGGGTTTTCCTCAGCGCAACAGAGCTCTTGCCCACACTCGCAGAAATCCCTGACTCAGGTATGTCAATGAGCCGATGGCCAGTATCCATTTGACGGTGCTGACCACGGTGGTGGCCCGTACGACGGTGTCGGAGATCTGTTCTCGGTTGTCCACCAGTATCAGCCCGACGATGTTTTCGATGTAGTCACCGGCAGCGGAGGCCACGGGAGCGAGAGCCA
This sequence comes from Rhodococcoides fascians NBRC 12155 = LMG 3623, assembly GCF_001894785.1. Lineage (GTDB taxonomy): Bacteria > Actinomycetota > Actinomycetes > Mycobacteriales > Mycobacteriaceae > Rhodococcoides > Rhodococcoides fascians. The sequence goes on along the minus strand of NZ_BCWW01000007.1, from coordinate 258,402 downwards.
ATGCCGTCGTTATTGTAGGGCTCAGCGGAGTCTTCGCAGCCAAGCTCCTCGCACCCGCACGCAGTGCGATGGCATAGATGGCCGGGTGGACGAAGTCGGGCAGATAATGCCTGCGGAAGCGGGCGATCTCCGTCTCGTCCATGCTCGCCAGAATCTTCCGGTACCGCTGTTCGGACCAGGCCGTCTGCACGGCAAGCACTTTCGGTGCCGCGGGCCCGAGCAACCGGGCGATATTGGCCTGGGAGACGACGAACAACGCCGACCATCCCAGTAGCTTCCGATCCAGCACAGTCAGCGACATGAGAGCAGATTACTGCGTCAGAAATGGACGAACTACCGCCTCGAAGGCTGAGTAGCCATCGCGGTGGATGCTGTGTCCGGTCCTGAATGCCTCCACTCGACAGTTCGGGATGCTCGCTACCATCGCGTCGAGCCGAACCGGATCGACCATGCCGCCCGGACCTCCACGAAGTACCAACGTCGGAGCAGTGATGTCGGCCAACGACTCCCACCACCGCGGGTTCGGCCGACGGAACTGCTCGAGAGCAGTGGCGGTCATCGATCGATCGAACGCGAGTACTGCACGGGGATGCAGAACAACGCTGGTCGCCGCATGCCAGAGTTCGGTGACCGACGGCATCCGCCCGGTCAGGGTCGGCGGGGCGTCCCCCGGCCTGATCGGTATCGGAAGTTCTTCGAGAACCAGGCGTCGGACGAGAGACGGGCGACGCTGCGCCACGAGCGAGACCGCGTATCCACCGAGTGAATGTCCGACGAGATCGACTTCGGTGAGCCCGAGGTGATCGATCAGGGCGAGGAGATCACCGCCGAACATGTCGAACTCGTACGTGGGCGTGTGGGCACTCTTGCCGTGCCCTCGGAGGTCGACGGTGATCACCCGGCGACCGTGCGCGGTCAGAGCCCGAGCGAAGCGATCCCAGGTTCCGCTGTCTCCGCCCATGCCGTGCACCAGCATCACCGGTGCCGCACTCGTGTGTTCCTGCGGCGCGAACGAGCGATACGCGATGTCGACGCCATCGAGGTCGACCGTCTCGGACATCATCTGCATTTCCCCGACGGTAGCGGTTCCTACTCGTAGATTCCTTCCACCCGCCACAGACCGTCGTCGAACACCAGCAGCAACGCCCTCTCGTCGTCGAGCACCACCTGTGCCCGCGCCGTCGGCCCCGTCGATCCTTGCCCGCTGTCCCACCACCGTTCGTCGACGGGCCACGGCCCGGCCAGGCCCGTCAACTCCCATTCCTTGGTCCCCCACCGCAATCTCTTGGGCGGCGCATCGAACACACCGCGGTCGGTGACGCCGATTCCCGAACCCGCTCGGTTCATCAGCGTCACTGCCGGGCGTGTCTCGATCACCGCCGCCGGTGCCGGCTCGGGTAGTCGGCCCGGCCACGGGGCCGATGGATCGGACAGCGGCACCAACTCGTCTCCCAGTGGACGCAACGTGATCCGCTCGGCCGGCCCGCGTCCACCGCTGAGAACACCCCCGAGCACCGATTCGCCGCCGAGCAGACCCTGAACGCGTACCAACGCCCGACGCGCCCTGTCGTCCTCGTCACCGACACTGCCCCACAAACCCAGCTGCAACTCCCCTGCTGCCACCACTTCGATCGGCTCGAGGCGCAGGACGGTGATCGCCGACGTCGGCTTGTTCTCGCTGCGTCCGGTGATCCAGCCGTCGAGTTGCCACCGCACGCGATCGGCCGTGCCCTCCGGCGTCAACGGCTCGGCGCACCGCCAGATTCGCGACAAATTCTCACCGTTGCCGGTACTGGCGTGCACCAGCAACCGAGTGCACGCAACAGCAGCCGCGGCAAGCTTGGTGTGCAGCTGCTCGGCCAATGCGCGCCCGGCGAACGCGGCTGCATCCACCCGGTCGATCGGCGGATCGCACAGATACTCCACATCCAGGTCGGGAGGCAGAGCACGGGCAGACGGCGGCCTTTCGGGCTCACCGCGGGCACTGCGATGCGCCAGCACGGCATCGGTACCGAATCGCGATGCCACATCCGACGGAGACAGGGCAGCGAAGTCCCCGATTCTGCGTAAACCCAAGCGGTGCAACAGATCCACCAGTTCACCACGATCGGCCGCGGCCATACTGGGCTCCGCCGAGAGTTCGGCGATCGGTAACGGCGAAAGAAACCCGGCACCACCACCGCGCGGCACCACCTGTGCGTACCGCGCGGCGACGACTGCGGTGGACAACTCGTCGGCAATCCCGATCTGACATTCGACACCTGCAGCCGACGCTTCGTCGATCAACCGCTCCGCGGCGCGATGCTCGGTACCGAAGTACCGTCCGACACCACGCGCTGCAAGAACCAACAGGCCCGGCCGCAGCACTTCGACGCCGGGGGCGATGGCCGCGACAGCCGAGACCACGGGCTCGAACAGGCGTGCATCACGATCGGTATCGGCAACGGCCACATGCACGTCGGGGCACCGCGCCTGCGCCTCCCGGCGACGTAGGCCGCGCTTGATGCCCGACGCCCGTGCCGTGGCCGAGCAGGCGACGACCCGGTTGGCCGACGTGACGACCACCGGATGCGTCGCCGGTAGATCGGCCTGAGCTGCTGCGGCGACGGCAGGCCAGTCGGGACACCACAGCGCCAGAACACGGTTGGACTGGCCGGTACTCATGTCGAGACCGCGATCGACAACGGATTCGACTCCTGCTGTTCGGCATGCCATTCGATGCGGCCGTTCTCCGCACGCAAGTCGAATCGAACCGTACGAGGACGCATCGCTTTACCCCGCGCGCACACCGACAATCGAACCCCGCGCAGCCGGCCACGCCCCAGCTCACGGCCTGTGCCGAGGCCGTCGTAGCCGTGCACCGACGCGTCGAGTCGTAGCTCGGCTCCGTCCCAGTGCCCGTCGGTCACCACCAACGTCGACCCTTTGCTGCGGGCGCGCGCCACTACTGCCCTGGCCCGAGTCGGTGGTACCGACAGGCCACCGAGACCGAGGACGACGAGATCGACACCGTCGAGCAGGATCGCCGCCACTTCCACCGGGTCGGGGCCGGGATCGGGAATGAGAGCCAGCTTGCTCAGCTGCGCGCCCATCTCCACCGCAGCCAGAAGTCCGAAGCGGGGCTGACCTATGACGGCGACATGACCGCCGGCACCGGTCACCGCGGCTACCAACCCGATCAACAACGAACCGGCACCGGACACCGAGGCCACCGTTCCGCGCACCAGACCACCGTGCGGAAGAACCTCCATCAGCGCCGACGGCACCGGAAGAACAGGCCGCCTACGGGTCGGTACCGACACCTGCTCCGAGCCGTCGACGGCGTCGGATTCGGGGTCGGATTCGGGGTCGGTAGGGCGGGGACGAACGGGAGCAGAATTCTCGATGCGCACCGAGGCCGTTTCACCGCGAGACGGTACGGCAGCCATCCGACTGCGTAGCAGCGCCACCCGCTCGGGAAGCGACAACCCGTCGAGCGCATCCGGCGGTACGGAAGCCTGTGCTGCAGCCTCGGAAACAGACATGTCACTCCCCTTCACTGCATGAAAAATCGAGCCGAAACACCGGTGTTCGACGGACGCGGGAAGTGACGTATTCGAACACAATTTCGATCTGCACCCAGTAAAGCCGTTCGGACGGCAACTCGTCAAGGCGATGCCGTAGCCCCTGGTAGAGGCGGTAGTACCGCTGCTGCGGGCACACCGCGGCATCGTCCACTAACCTGTGGACGTGACCGATCAGCAGCGTGTTCGACGGGGAGTCGGGCCCGACTACCTCCTCGCCGGCAGATACCGTCTCGCCGGCAAGCTCGGCGGTGGCGGCATGGGCGCGGTCTGGCTCGCCACCGACACCCTTCTGCACCGGCAGGTGGCCGTCAAACAGGTCACCTCCACCACCCGGTTGACCCCGGAACAGGCAGTGGACGTGCGCAACCGGGCCATGCGCGAAGGACGGATCGCGGCCCGCCTGTCGAGCCCACACGCCATCGCGATGCACGACGTCGCTCTCGTCGACGGCGAGCCGTGGTTGATCATGGAATACCTGTCCTCACGCAGCCTCGCGCAGGCGCTCGGCGTCACCGACTCACTACCACCGTTCGAGGTCGCTCAGATCGGTGCGCAGATCGCCGACGCCCTGACCGAAGCACACGACGCCGGAATCGTGCATCGCGACATCAAGCCGGGCAACATTCTGATCGCCGACCGCGGCAAGGATCTGGGCATCGTCAAGATCAGCGATTTCGGCATCTCTCGAGCCAAGGGCGACGTGGAGGAAGCCGACGACAGCGTCATCACCGGCACCCCCGCGTACTTCGCCCCCGAGGTCGCGCGCGGCCAGGACCCCACTGCGGCCAGCGATGTGTTCTCCCTCGGTGCCACGTTGTACACCGCAATGGAAGGTGCGCCGCCCTTCGGCATCGATCACGATTCGATTGCGCTCCTGCACCGAGTTGCCAAGGGGCAGATCATCTCTCCCACTCGCAGCGGAGACCTCACCGGCCCACTACTGCACATGCTCGAGCCCGATCCGGCTCGACGTCCCACCATGGCCCAGGCCCGTGACGAGATCATTCTTGCCGCAATAAGCAAGCGCGGCACCATCTCTCAGTTGCGCGGAGTACCTCTGACCTCAGCGGACGGCGTCGTCCCCGCCTGGGCGAGACGATCGACACCCGTCTCGGAATCTCGCCGACCGTCCCGAGAATTCGGACGCACCATCGCCGGTCTGCCCGCCGTGCAACCGGGAGAGAGCCGAACGGATCCGACTCCCTCCTCGTACTCACCGCCGCCGTTCGACCTTCCGAAGAAGAGAAAGAACCCGGTCCAGGACGCACTCATGCGCATCGAGGACGTCATCGGCGACCGGACGTCCATCCCGGCGACGGCCGTCCTCGGCGGACTCGTCGTGGTCGTGATTCTTCTGATCCTGGCTGTCGTCCTGTTGCTGTAACAACTCCCGCGCAGTCCGCCGTTCAGCCGAGAACCGGCATCACCAACGTCGTCAGAGCACCGTCGACCGCGGAACGCACCAGCATCGGTTGATCCGGTGCAGCGATATCGAGCATCAGATCCGGTCCAACGGCCGATGCGACGGCGGCCTGCAGGACGGCCGCATCGAAGAACACCACACTCTGTGAACCGGTCACCCGTGCAGGAACCGGAACACCATCGACCGAGAAACCGTCGGGCCCGGCCACGATGCGCAGGGTACCGCCATCAACGGGAACGAAATCTCGTTGCAGCACAACCCTCGTCACAGTCGGAGCCAGACCGTCCATCATCGTGCGCCAGTCGGGGAATTCACCGTCGACCGTGTTCACCGCCACCCGAGAACCGTCGGAGTCGACCACCATCGACTCGTCGGTTCGCGTCAGCACGAGGGTGCCCGAGGCGGGGACGGCCTCGAGGGATCCGACGCCTACGATTCGCGACCACGGTAGTCCGGGCGAGCACTGCGCGACGAAACTGCGCGTGGACAATCGATACCGATCCGTCGCGGTGAGGGTGACGCTACTTCCGTCCACCTCGATCAGTACGCCCTGCAGTACCGGAAATTCTTGGCTCGCCCCGGCCGCCGACGAGACCTGCGCCATCGCCGAGGCCAAATCCTCGGCTGATACCGTTGCCGTGCAGTATTTTTCGTCGAACAACCGGCGAATCGACACTGCTGCCTCGGCTGCCGCCCGCGCCTGTGCAGCCAGAGCTTCGACGTGTCGATCCACGATCTCGATGGCGGCAGTTCCATCGCCGTCGAGGGCAGCGGCAACCTTGTCGAGTGGCAGCCCGATCTCGCGCAGCTGGCGAATGATGTTCGCCCGCTTCGATTGTGCGCGAGTGTAGTAGCGATAACCCGATTGTGCGTCGATGGACGCCGGGGCCAGCAAGCCGCAATCGTCATAGAACCGCAGCGCGCTGGGGGTCAGCCCGCTCTCGCGAGCGAACACACCGATGGTCAGGAATTCTTCGTCCGAATCAGTCATGTCGAAATCCTGAAGCTTCGCGTCGGTCGAAGGTCAAGCCCAACGCAGACGGCCTAATCGATTCGACGCTTGTGCGCCCACCGCGTCAGTGCATTCCTGTTCGATTGCTGGGTCTTCCGAAGAACATTGGACGCGTGCGTTTCGACGGTTTTGACCGAGATGAACAGATCCTCGGCGATCTCCCGATACGTGTAGCCGCGCGCCAGCAACCTCAGTACTTCGAGTTCACGGGGCGTCAACGAATCCAATTCCGGATCCAACGGCGGCTCGGGCGCTGCGCTGCGGCCGGTGAACGAGTCGAGGACGAAGCCGGCAAGACGCGGGCTGAACACCGCATCTCCCCCGGCTACGCGTCGGACGGAATCGGCCAGTTCCGAGCCGGAGATGGTCTTGGTGACATACCCCCTCGCGCCGGCCCGGATGACGGCGATGACGTCCTCCGCTGCGTCGGACACGCTGAGCGCCAAGCACACCGGGCCCTCGGCAATTCGGTTGAGCACGGCCACGCCACCACCGTCGGGCATGTGCACGTCCAGCAGCACCACGTCGGGCTTGGTGGAATCGATCCCCGACACCGCCTCGGCGACTCCGCCTGCTTCCCCGACGACGTCGATGTCCACCTCACGGCCCAGTTCGGCGCGTACTCCCGAGCGAAACACCGCGTGGTCGTCGACCAGAAAAACGCGGAAAGGGTCGGTCACGTCGGCTGCTCCTGATGGTTGGATTCGGATTCGGTGGTCACTGCCCCGCCGTTGCGTGGCATGAAGATTCGTACCTCGGTTCCCTTACCGACTGTGGACCGCACCTGTACGGAACCGCCGCGGCGTTCGATTCGTCCACGGATGGACTTGGCCAGTCCCTGTCGGTCCTCGGGCACCGCAGACTCGTCGAAGCCCGTACCGCGGTCGCGGACGAACACACTGACCTGCTCGGGTTCGGTTTCGGCGAACAGATCGATGTTGGTCTCACCGGAATGTTTGGCCGCGTTGACCAGAGCTTCACGAGTGGCCCCCAGCAGCGCGGTGAAGCTCTCTCGCGACAGCCCCGATTCGACGTCGTCCGGCAACAGATGCACGTCCCCGACCGTGATGGGACGGACCGTCACGCCGTGTTGATCCTCGACCTCGCCGGAGATGGTCTTGAGCGCATCGGCCAAGCTCGAGTTGTCGGTGTCGCCGCCGTCGAACAACCACTTGCGCAGTTCTCGCTCCTGCCCACGCGCCAACCGCATTACCTCCTGCGGCCGATCCGCCTGCTTCTGAATGAGCGCCAACGTCTGCAGCACCGAATCGTGCAGATGCGACGCAATCTCTTCACGTTCGTCGTTTCGGATACGCGCCGATCGCTCGGCCCCGAGCGCACGCCAGGTCCGCAACCAGATCGGCACCGTCAACAGACCGACTCCGACGAGGGTGACCACTACGGCCAACAGGGACGACCGAAGCGACGCGAGATCGACGCGGGCCAACACCACCACGGCAAGGCCCAGGACGATCAACGTCGCGCCGCCGACGACACGAGCCCAGCTGAGCACGGTCGGTTGCTTGGGCAGCCCCAGCGCCGTCCGCGGCCCCTCGGCATCGAATTCTCGCCACACCAGGGCAGCACCGACGACGACCACGACGACCGGCACGACGACCGATGCCGCAGTACCACTGAGCAACCAGGCCAGTCCGACGGCGAGTCCGAGGCCGATGGCGGCCAGTCCCAATGCTCGTTGCCGCTCGGTAGCGCTCGGACGTGCCGTGTCGTCACCGACCGGGGTGAACATCCAGATCAGGCCGTACGCAACGATCCCTGCACCGGCGGACGCCGCGAGCAACGCGAACGCCACCCGGATCTTGAACACGTCGACACCCAGATGATCGGCGAGTCCGCCCGCGACGCCGCCGACGATACGACCGCCGCCGCGGCGCCGATACGGTGCGGGGGCCGAACGTTCCAACGCGGCACGAGAAGCCGAACCCGACGCAAGGACAGGGTGCGGCGGGAGCGGACGGGTCGACGGCGCAGCACCGGGCGCGGCGGACGCGCCGACGGCGGCGTCAACGGCTGGATTGTCGACAGGGTGCACGCCCACGATCCTGGCACGGCCGGGGGCGGTACCGCATCAGGGTTCGCCCTGATCTTTCGGCCTGCAACAGACCCGGGTGCAAGTCCGGGGTACGAGATCAGGGGAATCCCTGATGTGTTCCGAGGTTGCAGCCGACACGATGGTTGTCATGAACAACGTGACCGTCTCGGATCAGCTACAGCAGATGTGGCGCACCCGTCCGCACCGCTTGCCGCAACGCGGACACGTGGCGGGTGTAGCAGCCGGTATCGGCTACCGATACGACGTCGACCCCGTACTGATCCGGGTCGCATTCGTCGTGTCCACCCTCTTCGGCGGCACCGGAATCGTGCTGTACCTGGCGGCGTGGCTGGTCCTCAGCCGCGCCGGCGACTCCGCCTCGGGGGTCGAATCCATGGTGGGCCGCGGGCACAGCTCCGATTCGACGACGAAGACCGTCGTCGTGGCGGTCGCGTTGGTGATCGCACTGTCGACACTCGGTCCGGCCGGTGTGGGACTCGGCGGATCCGGCGTGATCTCTCTCGCGGCGATGCTCGGCGGACTGTGGTTGCTTCACCAGCGCTGCCCCGAGCCGCCGCCGTACCTGCGAACAGCGGAATTCACCCGGCAGCAGTACGCACCGACCCCGTTCGGCTCGACCACCACCTCCGCGGAGCAGTGGTCCGCCGCGCAATACCGGCCGCCGCAGTTCCAGTACGAGCAGTACACCCCGTACACGACGCTACCCAAGAGCTACGAGCCGACACCGCAGACAACACAGCCGGTATCGGAATCCGGTACTGCACCGACCGTCGACCTCACCAAGAGCACACGTGCCGAAAGTACCTCTGCCACTGCCGTTCCGACCACACCCCAGGCCGTGACACCTCCGTCGTGGGACCCGTTGGGAGTGGCACCGTTTGCGTGGGACCTCCCCGAACCGGCCGGCACCTTCCCACCGGCAGCGATCGAACGTAAGCGTCGATCGCGTTGGACGGCAAGCTTTCTCGGCCTAGCATTGCTCGGCGCTGCCGTCACCACCGGACTCGGAGCACTGACAGGTTCCGACTGGATCACTCCGGGCCGCGTCGGTGCCGTCGCGTTGTCGATCATCGCAGTGGGTCTGATCCTGGGTGCATTTCTCCGAAAGGGCCACGGCCTGTTGGTCGTCGGCGCGCCGCTGGCCGGGTTCGTCATCCTGGCATCGGTTGTCGGGCCGGTGAATCTGGACGACAGTGTGTCGGGCGCGCAACGGGTTGCCCCGACCACCGCCGCCGCACTTGCCCCCGCCTATGACGTCGGCTTCGGTGAACTGGACCTCGACCTCACCGGCCTGACGCTCACCGAGAACAAGACGGTGACGATCGATGTGACGTTCGGCAGTGCTGTGGTGACCGTACCGAGCACGATGAGCATCGAGACGAAATGCAACGCCGAATTCGGTTCGGCCGAGTGCGGTGATCCCGGCGTCCGCGCCGGAAAGGACGCACGACCCGACGCGCCGGTCTTGACGATCGAAGGCGATGCGACATTCGGAGAACTGAAAGTGGTGCAGCAATGAGCGACAACGGAATTCACACCGAATACGGCCACGGAGACAGTTCTTCGGACACCGCGGCACAGAGTTCGAGCAGGCAGGGCCCGTCGGCTCCGTTGTTCCTCGCTGGACTCGCCGCGCTGATCGTGGCGATCGCCGCGCTGATCGGCCAGGACGCCGTCACCGCCCTGGCCGAGGTTCAGTTCCGCTGGGTGTTCGTCATCGCTGCGGTAGTGGTGGGTGCGGCCTTACTGCTGGGTCCCAGCAGAATGCACTGAACCCGCTACTCCCACTCGATGGTGCCCGGCGGCTTGCTCGTGACGTCGAGTACGACTCGGTTGACCTCCGGAACCTCGTTGGTCACCCGAGTCGAAATCGTTTCCAGCACGTCGTACGGCAACCGGGTCCAGTCCGCGGTCATCGCATCCTCGCTCGACACCGGACGCAACACGATGGGGTGTCCGTAGGTCCGACCGTCTCCCTGCACGCCGACGCTGCGCACGTCGGCCAACAGCACCACCGGGCACTGCCAGATCTGCTGATCCAGGCCTGCGACCGTAAGCTCTTCTCGAACAATGGAATCCGCGTGACGCAACGTGGCCAGTCGGTCCGCGGTGATCTCTCCGACGATGCGAATGGCCAGTCCCGGTCCCGGGAACGGCTGTCTGCCGACGATGTCCTCGGGCAGGCCCAGCTCGCGTCCGACGGCGCGCACCTCGTCCTTGAACAGCGCACGCAACGGCTCGACCAACGCGAACTGCAGATCGTCGGGCAGACCGCCGACGTTGTGATGGCTCTTGATGTTCGCGGTACCCGAACCGCCACCGGACTCCACGACGTCCGGGTACAGGGTGCCCTGCACCAGGAACTCGACGGAATCACCGTGCTCGGCGTTCTCGCCCAGCACCTCGGCCACGGCACCCTCGAAACTGCGAATGAACTCGCGGCCGATGATCTTGCGCTTCTCCTCGGGATCCGACACGCCTTCGAGCGCTCCGAGGAAGGTGTCGACGGCATCGACGGTGACGAGCTTGGCACCGGTCGCGGCTACGAAGTCCTGCTGCACCTGCTCGCGTTCGCCTGCGCGTAGCAAGCCGTGGTCGACGAAGACACAGGTGAGCCGATCACCGATCGCACGCTGCACCAGAGCCGCGGCCACCGCGGAATCGACACCACCGGACAGGCCGCAGATCGCCTTGCCCGTCGGACCGACCTGTTCCTGGACGGCGTCGACCAGCGCGTCGGCAATGTTGGCGGCAGTCCAGTCCGGCTTGATTCCGGCGGTCTCGTGCAGGAATCGGCTCAGGACCTGCTGTCCGTGTGGTGAGTGAAGTACCTCGGGGTGGTACTGCACACCCGCCATCCGCTTCTCTTCGTTCTCGAAGGCAGCAACCGGAGCCCCGGCACTGGTCGCGGTGACGGTGAAGCCGTCGGGAGCAGCGGTGACCGCGTCACCGTGACTCATCCAGACCGGCTGGGTGGAAGGCAGACCGTCGTGCAGGCGGCCGCCGTCGACGCTGAGTTGAGTACGCCCGTACTCACGCGTTCCGGTGTGCTCGACGGTTCCGCCGAGCGCCTGCGCCATGGCCTGGAAGCCGTAGCAGATACCGAATACCGGGACGCCCAGTTCGAGCAGAGCGGAGTCGAGTTCGGGTGCACCCTCGGCGTAAACGCTGGACGGACCTCCGGACAGCACCAGAGCAACGGGATCCTTGGCGGCGATCTCCTCGGCGGTCGCGGTGTGCGAGATGACCTCGGAGTACACGCTGGCCTCGCGCACCCGGCGGGCGATCAGCTGTGCGTACTGGGCTCCGAAATCGACGACCAGAACCGGCCGTGCGTGTGCGGGATCGTGTGCAGAGGAGTCGGTCACCTGGTCAGTCTAGTGGGACGGCTTCGGTGTACTCGCAGCACCCGAATCGCTCACGCGACACCCGAATGTTCGACGGGCATGGCCGCCGAACCGGATCTGATCTGCACGATCGGCAGCCGCAGGCCGCCGGGTGCGTCGACGGGCACGACGGGCGAGTTCGGAGCGATCGGATCGAGGCGCTGGTAGGGCTGGCCCTGCGCCGGACGCAGGTCCGACTCGCCCTTGTTCGGCCACAGAGCCGCCGACCGCTCGGCCTGCGCGCTGATGGTCAGCGACGGGTTGACTCCGAGGTTGGCCGAGACTGCCGCACCGTCGACCACACTGAGAGTCGGGTAGCCGTGGACGCGGTGGTACGGGTCGATGACGCCGTGCTGGGAGTCCTCGGCGATAGCGCACCCGCCGAGGAAGTGTGCGGTGAGCGGAATGTTGAACAGCTCGCCCCACGTCCCTCCCGCGACGCCGCCGATCTTTTTCGCGATGCGCCGAGTGGCGTCGTTGCCCTCGGGAATCCACGTCGGGTTGGGCTGACCGTGTCCCTGCCTGCTCGAGATCTTGCGGCCGAAGGGGCCCCGCTTGGTGAACGTGGTGATCGAGTTGTCGAGGTTCTGCATCACCAGCGCGATGATTGTCCGCTCGCTCCAGTGCCGGACGTTGACGACGCGGACGAACTGGATCGGATGCGCGATCAGCGCGAAGACGAACTTGAGCCAACGCGGAATCTTTCCTCCGCCGTCGGTCATCAAGGTCTGCAGCATGCCCATCGCGTTGGAGCCCTTGCCGTAGCGGCACGGTTCGATGTGGGTGTTGGGGCTGGGGTGGAACGAGGACGTGATGGCTACGCCGCGCGTGAGATCCATGTTCGGATCGACCGCCAACTTCGCGGCTCCGACGATCGACTCCGAGTTGGTGCGGGTCAGCTCACCGAGAGTGTCCGACAACCGCGGCAACGTGCCCGTGTCCTTCATCTTGTGCAGGAGGTTCTGCGTGCCCCACGTGCCGGCTGCCAGCACGACATTGGCAGCGCTGTACGTCTTGCGACCCTTGCGCAGACGCGCCCCGGTGCGCTCGGTGTCGACGTCCCAGGTGCCGTCGGACCGAGGATTCAGGCCGGTGACCGTGGTCATCGGCACGATCTCGGCTCCGGCACGTTCGGCCAGCCCGAGGTAGTTCTTCAGCAGAGTGTTCTTGGCACCGTGGCGGCACCCGGTCATGCACTCGCCGCATTCGATGCATCCCGTGCGCTCGGGGCCGGCACCACCGAAGTACGGGTCCGGGACGGTCTTACCGGGTTCGTCTCCGAAGAACACGCCCACCGGTGTCTGAATGAACGTGTCGGCGACGCCCATGTCCTCGGCCACCGACTTCATCACCTCGTCGGCGGGGGTCATGTGCGGGTTGCGCACGACACCCAACATGCGGGTGGCCTGGTCGTAGAACGGGGAGAGCTCACTGCTCCAGTCGGTGATGTGCGCCCACTGCTTGTCCTCGAAGAACGGTGCCTGCGGCTTGTACAGCGTGTTCGCGTAGTTCAGCGATCCGCCGCCGACCCCTGCACCGGCGAGGATCAGGCAGTCGCGCAGCAGATGCACCCGCTGGATGCCGTAGAGACCCAGCTTGGGTGCCCACAGGAAGCGCTTGAGATCCCAGCTGTTCTTGGCGAAGTCCTTGTCCTCGAATCGCTGCCCGGCTTCCAGGATTCCGACGCGGTATCCCTTCTCCACCAGCCGAAGCGCGGTGACGCTTCCACCGAAGCCCGAACCGACGATGAGAACGTCGTAATCCGTTGCGCGTCCAGCTGAACCCATGGTGACCTCCGCTACGTCCGTTACCTGTCGAACAGTATGCACATCGCTGTGTGACTACCGCCACAAGCGATTCTAGCTGTTACGGAAGGTATCACCAACCGAGGGTCGGCTTACCGGTGCCTGCCCGACGAACGACACAGGGCGCGCACCCGAAGATCGAGTGCGCGCCCTGCGGTGTGGGGGTTCTGTCGTATGGGGGTTCTGTCAGGCCCGAACGTTCAGGCCGACCTTCTGGAATTCCTTCAGATCGGAGTAGCCCGACTTCGCCATCGAGCGACGCAATCCGCCGACGAGGTTGATCGAGCCGTACGACTCACGCGACGGTCCGTGCAGCACCTGATCGAGGCTCGGACGCTCCCCCGCGGACATCGGCAGCAACGCGCCACGCGGCATCGACGGATGCGCCGCGGCGGACGGCCAGTACCAGCCGCCACCGGGAGCCTCGGCGGCCACGGCCAACGGCGCACCGAGCACTGCAGCATCCGCGCCGCAGGCGATGGCTTTCGCCAGTGCGCCGGACGTGGTGATGTCACCGTCGGCGATGACGTGCACGTAGCGTCCACCGGTCTCGTCCAGGTAGTCCCGACGTGCGGCTGCCGCGTCGGCGATCGCAGTGGCCATCGGAACACCGATGCCGAGAACTTCACCGGTGGTCGTGCCGCCTTCGACGGAGCCGTAGCCCACGATGACGCCGGCCGCACCCGTGCGCATCAGGTGCAACGCGGTCCGGTGATCGCTGACGCCGCCGGCGATGACGGGGACGTCGAGCTCTGCGATGAACGTCTTGAGGTTGAGCGGCTCGTCGTCGCCGTGCGCAACGTGCTCGGCGGAGATGATCGTGCCCTGGATGACCAGCAGATCCAGACCCGATGCGATCAGCGCAGGCGTCAGAGCACGGGCGTTCTGCGGGCTCACTCGTACAGCGACAGTGACGCCTGCATCACGCACCTGGCCCACTGCGGCGGCCAACAGATCGGGCTGCAACGGCGCAGCGTGCAGCTCCTGCAGGAATGCGATCGGCGCGTCGGGATCGAGATCGGTCTCGGCGATGTGGATCAACTGGTCGAGCTTGGCCTGCACGTCGGCGTGCCGCGCCCACAGCCCTTCGCCGTTGATCACCCCGAGCCCGCCTTGCTTACCGAGCTCGATGGCGAACGCAGGTGAGACCAACGCATCGGTCGGATGGGCGAGCACCGGGATGTCGAACCGGTAGGCATCGAGCTGCCAGGCAGTCGACACCTCCTTGGACGACCGGGTGCGCCGAGACGGCACGATATCGACGTCGTCCAGCTGGTAGGTGCGACGGGCTTCTCTGCCCATGCCGATTTCAACGAGGTCGCGCACGCGCGCACCTTTCTACTTCGAGAGCGAATCGATCGGCCACCACGGGCCGACGCGACTATCGGGTGGTGTAGTTCGGAGCCTCAGCGGTCATCGTGATGTCGTGCGGGTGGCTCTCCTTGAGACCGGCCGCGGTGATCTGCACGAACTGAGCCTGCTGCAGGTGCTCGATGGACGTCGACCCGGTGTACCCCATGGCAGCGCGCAACCCACCGGTGAGCTGGTGGATGACCTGGTTCAACGGACCCCGGTACGGGACGCGTCCCTCGATCCCCTCGGGAACCAGCTTGTCCTCGGCCAGCACGTCGTCCTGGAAGTAGCGGTCCTTCGAGAACGACTTCGCTCCCCCGCGTCCCTGCATCGCACCGAGCGAGCCCATGCCGCGGTAGCTCTTGAACTGCTTGCCACCGACCAGGATCAGCTCACCCGGAGACTCGGCGGTGCCGGCCAGCAACGATCCGAGCATCGCGGTCGACGCGCCTGCGGCGAGTGCCTTGGCGATGTCACCGGAGAACTGCATACCACCGTCGGCGATGACCGGTACACCGTGCGGCTTGCACGCGGCCACGGCTTCGAGGATAGCGGTGATCTGCGGAGCGCCGACGCCGGCGACCACGCGGGTGGTGCAGATCGAACCGGGTCCGACGCCCACCTTCACCGCATCGGCACCGGCCTCGACGAGGGCGAGTGCGCCCGCGCGGGTGGCGACGTTTCCGCCGACGACCTGAACGCGCTCGCCCACCTCTGCCTTGAGCTTGCTGACCATCTCGAGCACCTGAGAATTGTGGCCGTGCGCGGTGTCGACGATGATGACGTCGACGCCGGCATCGGTCAGTGCCATCGACCTGGCCCAGGCATCCTGCCCGACGCCCACTGCTGCTCCGACCAGCAGTCGACCGTCACGGTCCTTGGTGGCGTCCGGGTGCTGCTCGGTCTTGACGAAGTCCTTCACCGTGATCAGGCCGGTGAGTGCGCCTTTGCCGTCGACGATCGGTAGCTTCTCGATCTTGTGGCGACGCAGCAGGCCGAGGGCCGCTTCGGCGGTGACCCCCTCCTGCGCGGTGATCAACGGTGCCTTCGTCATGACGTCGGCGACGCGACGGTTCTGATCCACCTCGAACCGCATGTCGCGGTTCGTGATGATGCCGACCAGCGCACCGGTCTCGTCGGTGACCGGGAGCCCCGAGATACGGAAGCGCGCACACATCGCGTCGACCTCGGCCAGCGAGTCGGTGGGCTTGCAGGTGACCGGGTCGGTGACCATCCCGGCCTCCGAGCGCTTGACGGTCTCGACCTGAGACGCCTGATCGTGCAGCGAAAGATTGCGGTGCAGCACACCCATGCCGCCTGCACGTGCCATCGCAATGGCCATCCGCGCCTCGGTGACGGTATCCATCGCAGAACTGACCAGCGGGACTCGCAGCCTGATCTCGCGGGTGATCTGACTGGACGTGTCCACGGCGCTGGGGATCAGATCCGAAGCGGCCGGCAGCAGCAGGACGTCGTCGAACGTGAGGCCGAGCATCGCGACCTTGTTGGGATCGTCGCCGCCTGTGCGGACGTGGGCTCCGGGACTACTCATACGAATCTGGCCCTCCCTAGAGCCTGGTTGCATCGTGGGCGCGGCATGCGGCCGGTGAGAGCTCGCAGGCGCACCGCGGTGCGGTGTTGGAGAACGGATGGAGTTTCGGCACTTGCACTCATCTGTTCAGCGCCGGGAACCATGGTATCGGCCTGCGGCACAATCAGTGCGCACGCCTCCCGCTGCGGACGCTCGGAGGCACCGAATCGAAGACCCGACGGGGTCCGGCGGTACGGATCGTCCGGCATGTCGCACTCGAACGGCTGGCGCAGACCCACCAGTTCTGCGTACCGTGGAGGCGTGCGCGATCAACTGCCTCCCGGTCTACCCCCGGATCCGTTCGCCGGAGACCCCGCCGACCCGTCGGCCGCCCTCGATGCAATCGAGCCCGGCCAGCCTCTCGATCCCCAAGAACGGCTGGCCGTAGAAGAAGACTTGGCGGACCTCGCTGTCTACGAGGCACTCCTCGGCCACCGCGGTATCCGTGGACTCGTCGTGTGCTGCGAAGACTGCCAGCAGGACCACTACCACGACTGGGACATGCTGCGTGCGAATCTGCTGCAGCTGCTCGTCGACGGCACCGTGCGCCCGCACGAGCCGGCCTACGACCCGGTGCCCGACGCGTACGTCACGTGGGATTACTGCCGTGGTTTCGCCGACGCATCCATGAACGACGCTCTGCACGGAGACGGTTTCGAGAGCTGAGACCCCAGACAAACGAAGAAGCCCGACACGATCATCGTGTCGGGCTTCTTCGTTGTTTACGGTCTGCGTCGTCGAACAGGGCCTGTCGCTCAGCTTCCGCCGGACGGAACCGACATGCGGTCGCCGTTCTCGGACGAACTGCCACTGGCAGTGGCCGTCGGCTGATTCGGGTTGTCGAGCACCGTCGGCGTGACGTCGGTGGTCGTCGGACTCGGACTCGTGGTGACGGGCGGGCTGACCGGTGTCGTCGTTTCCGGATTCGGCGTGCTCGGAACCGCGGTGGATTCCGGTGCAACCGTCTCCACCGGAGCCGTCGGAACCAGAGTTGCTTGGCTGGGCACCGACAACGGGGCTGCCGGGGCCGCACCCATCGGAGGTACCACGGGCGGCACCGTCATGGCCTGCAACTCCTGCAGCAAACGGGCCAGCCACTGGTCGAGTTCGGCTCGCTGTGCATCGTCGATGATCGCGGAACTGCGGTTCGATGCGCCGTCGAGAAGAGCGCGGGCAGCGTCGGCATCGCCGGACGACAGAAGGTTCTCCGCCTCCTGCAGCTTCGATGTCGTATCTATCTGCGCGACAGTCGAATCGGCCTGCTCGGAGAACACGACCGACTTGACGCTCCACAGCGGATCCTCGGGCGTCGAGTTGTACGAGATGACCACCAGACCGCCCAACACGACGGCGATCGCGGCGGCGGCACCGGCGAGGGGACGCAACAGACGCATCCGGCCCCCGCGGTTCGCCGCGCTGGATCGCGCCATGTCGGCTGCCACCTTCTCGCGCTCGACGGCCGCGACAACGGTGTCGAGAGAAGGACCGGCCGGCATGGACGGTGTGATCACGTCCGCTCGCCAATTGGCGAGCAGGAGCGCGAGTTGGTAATCGTCCGCATCATCGGTTGCGATCGGTCCGTCACCACTGATCGCGTCGATGAAGGCATCGTCACGACGAACGGCGACGAGGTCCACGGGACCACCGTCTGCGCCGATGTCGGCATAGGGATCGTTCTGCTTCGGTCCAGTGGGTGTCACGTGCTCTCCGATACGCGAGATTCCGCGACGCGGGGTCTCACCGGTGCCACCGTGACCATTGTCCCTAGCCATACATTTCACCTGCTCTCACAACTTCGTTCTTCAGTTTTGCGATAGCTCGGTGCTGAGCCACGCGGATAGCGCCTGCAGTGCTGCCGACCGCAGCTGCCGTCTCCTCGGCCGACAATCCGACGATGAGTCGGAGCACCAGAATCTCTCGGTGCTTGGCGGGCAAGGTGTCCAGTAGTGCAGTCATCTGACGACTCGACTCGGATTCCAGAGCTCGCTGCTCCGGACCGTGTTCTGTCGACACGACATCTGGTACTTCGGCGGCCGGGTCCGATTTGTTACGCGAGGCACTGCGATGAGCATCTGCGACCTTGTGCGCCGCGATGCCGTACACGAATGCCATGAACGGACGACCTTGATCCTGGTAACGCGGCAAGGCGGTCATGACTGCCAAACAGACCTCCTGCGCCACGTCGTCGGCCGAAAGCTGACCACGCTCAGCCGAACCGACTCGAGCCCGGCAATACCGGACGACGAGTGGTCGGATGAATTCCAAGACCCGGGACAGAGCCAGTCGATCGCCTTGCGCTGCGGCAACGACGAAAGAGTCCAACTCCTCACCCGCACTGTTCATCGTCGACAAATTTCCCCGCGTTACAGGTACGCACCCGCCTGGGAGCGCTTCCACGTGGTGGTGGAACGAACCAAGGATAGCGATACCGACGGCCCACAATCGAACCGCTCGGTCCGTGTGCGGCTACGGTCCAGGTCAACCGACCGCGGATCCACCCAGTCGTTCGAGTGCGGCTCCCAGGTCGCGCGCCGGAACCATGTTCGGATCCGCTCCCCCGGTTCCTTCGCACAGCATCGTCGCGGCCCAGCGCAGGGGCAGTAAACCGTGCATCGCCGCAGCGCAGGCCACGTCGACGGCTCCTGCACGTGCGCGCTCGGTCGCACCGGCGCAGCTCAGGGCAGCGGCCATCACCAGATCGGTTTTGATGCGATGCCGTAACGAATCGGTGTCGTCGGCAAGTGCGCGAGCAGACTCGGCGTGTCGGAGCGCTCCCGAGCCGTCCCCACGCATCATTGCCAGCTCGGCTGCCACCCAGTGCGCGCGCAGCGCCGGACGCCACAGATCCGACCCCCCACGCACCGAGAGCAGCTCTGCGTTGCGCGCCAGGAACGCATCCGCGAACCCGAATCGGCCGGTCCCCAGTGCATCCGCCGCCAATCCGACCAGCGCATCACTGCGCGCCTCCACCGCGTCCGTCGTTCGCGCCTCGCCGGTGAGCCCGATCAGGAACACCGCCCTCCCGTCGAACCCGCGGGCGAGCCGGTGCCGACCGACCTGGCGTAGCCATGACGCCCTGGTCGACTCGTACAGGGACTCGAGCGCCTGCGACGCCGGCCGGAACCGCCGGAGCTCGACCCGGGCAGCGTTGTACCGACCCTGGCCGGCCAGTGCGACGCCGCGGCACCAACTCTGCCGCGCATCGGTAGCCGCCGGTAGGTCGGTTCGACCGGGGTCTGCTCCGAACGCCGCCTCTTTCAGCTCGAGCCCGATGCAATCGGGCTCTCCGATGACGGGCGAGGACTTCGAAACACTGTGCACGACGTCAGGGTATGGCCACGGACGGACTGCAGGCACGCGAGTCGGCCGACCGAGAACCACGGACACGCAACGCACGAATGCGAATGTCGCGCCGGACGGCTGCCTCTTTCACGACGACCTTTCAGGACGCCGCTGCAGTTTTCACAGAATTAACAATGTGAATAGGTGTTGTTTCGGAAACAGTTGTCTGAACGCTGTGTGGCGAATGGGTTAAACGGCGGGTCGTTTATCGGAGCCGGACAAGAATGCGTCGGGCACATTCGACACCGCCGATCGGAATCGTTCGGCAACAACGACCGACTCCTCGCTCGATCCGCTCGGCCGCTCGTGCATCGAGGCCGAACCCGGCTCGCCACTGCTCGACGCTCTGCGACAACACCTTCAAGCTGCAGGTCTTCGAGAAACGCGCGGTGGAATGCGGAGCGACACCGGCTCGCGCCGACACGTCACCGTCGATCCTGCGCCGCGTCGTGCCATGAGCATCGTCTCCCGACTCGGCCGATTTCTCAACCGGAAGCGCACACATGCGAGCGGTTCGAAGTAAATATCGAACGTGTTAATTCTTCGCCCTCCCGCTATGCATTTGCCCACGATCGAGCTCTATTGACTCGATTTCGTCGACCCACATAACGTTGTCGCTGTTCGGATCACGAATCCGTCGAAGCCACACCACCCTAGGAGTTTCCATGCCGCAGCCGAACCACCTCCCTGGGCCGAACGCCGATATTTGGGATTGGCAGATGCACGGCCTGTGCCGTGGCGTCGACTCGTCCATGTTCTTCCACCCCGACGGCGAGCGGGGTCGGGCGCGAGCACAGCGAGAGATGCGCGCCAAAGAGATGTGCCGCAGCTGTCCGGTACTCGCTCAGTGCCGCACCCACGCACTCAACGTCAGCGAGCCGTACGGCATCTGGGGAGGGATGTCCGAGACGGAGCGCGAATTGCACGCCCGGCACAACCGCCGCCGCATCGCGGTCTGAGCACACGACTTCACAGCTGCACACACGACGAAGCCCCCAACCCGTTCGGGTTGGGGGCTTCGTCGTACTACCCGAAAATCAGTGAGCGTGTCCGTGGCCGGCTGCGGCCTCGGATTCCTCTTCGGGCTTCTCGACGATGGAGCTTTCCGTCGTCAGGATCATGCGCGCGACGGATGCGGCGTTGACCACGGCAGATCGGGTCACCTTCACCGGATCCACCACGCCGTCGGCCAGCAGGTCGCCGTACGTCAGGGTCGCGGCGTTGAAACCGTGGCCCTTCGGCAACTCGGCCACCTTGCTGACGACGACGGAACCGTCGATGCCGGCGTTGGTAGCGATCCAGAACAGTGGTGCGTTCAGAGCAGTGCGCACCACTGCGACGCCGGTGGCTTCGTCACCGGTCAGGCCCAGATCGTCGGCAAGCGACAACGCGGCCTGAGTCAGAGCAGAGCCACCGCCGGGAACGATGCCTTCTTCCACCGCAGCCTTGGCCGCTGCAACTGCATCGTCGACGCGGAACTTGCGTTCCTTGAGCTCGGTCTCGGTTGCGGCACCGACCTTGATGACGGCGATGCCGCCGGAGAGCTTCGCGAGCCGCTCTTCGAGCTTTTCACGATCCCACTCGGAGTCGGTGTTCTCGATCTCGCGACGAAGCTGGCCGACGCGGGCATCGATGTCGTCCTGCGAGCCGGCACCGTCGACGATGGTCGTCTCGTCCTTGGTGACGACGACGCGACGCGCCCGGCCGAGCAGCTCGAGGCCGGCTTCCTTCAGGCTCAGGCCGACATCTGCAGTGATGACCTGGCCTGCGGTGACGACTGCGAGGTCGTCGAGGAACGCCTTGCGACGGTCGCCGAAGAACGGAGCCTTGACGGCAACGGCCTTGATCGTCTTGCGGATGGAGTTCACGACCAGAGTCGACAGAACCTCACCCTCGGTGTCCTCGGCGATGATCAGCAACGGCTTGCCGCTCTCGGCAACCTTCTCCAACAGCGGGAGGAAGTCGGGAAGCGAGGTGATCTTCTCGCGGTACAGCAGGACGTAGGCGTCCTCGAGCACAGCTTCCTGCGTGTCGACGTCGGTGACGAAGTACGGCGAGAGGTAGCCCTTGTCGAACTGGACGCCCTCGGTGACCGACAGCTCGGTGAGCAGAGTCGAGGACTCCTCGACGGTGACTACGCCGTCTGCACCGACGCGAGTGAGCGCCTCACCGACGAGTTCGCCGATCTCGGGGTCCCGCGACGACACGGTCGCAACCTGAGCGATGGCCTGCTTGCCCTCGACCGGGGTGGCGGCGGCGAGCAGTGCCTCGGCAACCTTGTCCGCTGCCTTGGAGATGCCGGTGCCCAGCGCGATGGGGTTGGCTCCGGCGGCGATGTTCTTCAGTCCGCCGCGGACGAGAGCCTGTGCGAGAACGGTCGCCGTGGTGGTGCCGTCGCCTGCGACGTCGTTCGTCTTGGTGGCGACGCTCTTGACCAACTGGGCACCGAGGTTCTCGAACGGATCTTCCAGGTCGATTTCACGAGCGATCGACACACCGTCGTTGGTGACCGTGGGGCCACCGAAGGCCTTGGAGAGGACGACGTGGCGACCGCGCGGTCCGAGAGTGACCTTGACTGCGTCGGCGAGCTTGTCGACGCCGCGCTCGAGAGAGCGGCGTGCTTCCTCGTTGAATTGGATTTGCTTTGCCATGTTTCGGTGTTACTCCTTCGAGTAAAGAAACTCGATCGAACGCACTCCGCCCCGGGACCGACACTGAAATCGGATTCCGGGGCGGGATGCGTTGTGGCCTACTTGGCGATGACTGCCAGCACGTCGCGTGCCGACAGAATCAGGTACTCCTCGCCGGCGTACTTGATCTCGGTGCCGCCGTACTTGCTGTAGATGACGGTGTCACCTTCTTTGACGTCGACCGGGATTCGGTTGCCCTTCTCGGTGACACGGCCTTCGCCAACGGCGACGACGGTGCCCTCCTGGGGCTTCTCCTTGGCTGTGTCGGGGATGACCAGACCGGAGGCGGTCGTCGTCTCGGCCTCGTTGGCCTGGACGAGGATCTTGTCCTCGAGCGGCTTGATTTTCACGCTCGCCACGTTGAGCCCTCCAAAGTTATGGGGTACGCGTCCGGGGTCGGATCCCCGGACAGCTGTGTGTAAGTACTTCTCGTGCGGTCCTGACAAACTCGGCACGAAACTCGGTCCCGTCGTCGCGGGTGCCGGGACTTCGCTCGGTGCCAACTAGCACTCTATACACGAGAGTGCCAGCACTCAAGGGCTGGGTTCGCCAGGCTTGCGTTCGGGGGACCGACTCGGCCGGATCGCACTTCCACCCGACCCGCACCGGTCGCCTCGGCACGCGACACGGGGATTTCCACACTTTTTTCTCGATGCCGCGACACTGCCGAAGGTGCAGGTGAGGCCGCACCCGGGCCTGCGAAGTAACCGACCGAGCAGATTATTACGGTCGCGCAACGGGATCGGTAACGTTACGATAACGGAGCTGTCCGAACGATAACGATCGACAGCCGCGCCACGACTCGACAGACGAGAGGCACTGCACGACATCGGCGGAACCGAACGGTTCCCACACACGGACAACGGGGCGGAGGTACACCATGCGGGTAGGAGTCGGTGTATCCACCGGATCTGAGGGCGTGTGCGCAGCCCTGGTCACCGTCGAATCCGACGGCAGCCATGCAGTCGAGTACCGCACCGTCTCGGCGGATCGCCAGGCGAAGATCGATGTCGGTGATCTCGTGACGTCCGCGGTCGAGCTGATGGCGTCCCTCGTTCCCGGCGACCGACAGCCCGATTCCATCGCAGTCACCTTCCGAACCGAAGAACATGCGGCGCGCATCCGCGCTGCACTCGCACACACCACGCGAGACGTTCGGCTCGTTCCGGAAGCCGCCGCCGCGTCGGCACATCTGGCCACCACCGGTCTGGTCGACGAGTACGACACCATCGCCCTGGTGGACCTGGGAGCCAGTGGACTGTCGGTGACCGTGGCCCGCCGTACCGACGGTGTCGTTCTGTCCTACGGCCGATCCGAGGCCATCGGCGGCGTCGTTCTCGACGCACTGGTCAAGGACCTCGTTCAGAACATGACGCTCGACAATCTGCGAGACGACATTCGCGACGACCGCGGAATCGGATCGGCGCGGTACCGGGCGATCAAAGAACTGCTCTCACACGAGAACGAAGCACGCATCGAGCGATACAGCGGTGTACCGCTCACCGTGAGCCGCGCTGCATTCGAGACCGCTGCATTGCCCCTCTTCGACGAGGCAGCGCAGTTCGTGCGCAGCGTGTTCGACGAAAGCACCCACGAACCCGAGGCCATCGTGCTGATCGGCGGCGGTGCCCACATCCCGCTGCTGGCCACGTCTCTGACCGACACGTTCCATGCACGCATCGTTCGTCTCCCCGAGCCGGATGCCGTGCTCGCTGTGGGCGCGGCCGTCGTCGCCGCATCGGTGACCGACAACGATTACCCCCTGGTCTCGGCCGCACGCCGGACTGCAGGCCGGATGGGTCGCTACTCGGGTGCGATCGCGGCGGCCGTCGTCGCAGGCGGGCTGGTCCTCGCCTACGGGCTGCAGACGATGACCCCGGCAGACGACCCCAGCGTGTCCCCTGCCGGTAGCGCCACCGAACCCGTCGCAGCCGGGGACGCAGGACGACCCGCAGCCGAGGGCTACTCGCCGAGCGATACGCCGACTTCGACCCGTTACTCGGCTGACCCGATCGGCCCCGCAGCGACCACAGCCGATTCCTCGCGTCCGACGTCCCGACTCCCCGCGTCCTCCGCACCGACCACCACGCCGACGCTGCGACCTGCTCCCGACCTCCCGCGGATCGACTGGCCCATGGATCCGGCACCGGAGTCGTCGTCGCCCGACGCGGGCACCAGCGTCACCGTCGAGCCGTCGACGCCGGTCTCGCCCGAGCCCACGACGACGCCCGCGCCGACCACCAGCTCGCCCGTCGAGCCGACCCCGGCCCCGGGTGAGACTTCCGAACCCACCACGCCGTCCGGCCCGATCGAGCTCAGCCCAGGACCGACACCTCGGCCCTCGGCAGGGTCGGTTCCGGAAAGCTCGGAAGTACCGACCGGATCGATCACCGTTCCCACGACGGTCGTCCGTGGCTCGGATCCCACTCCGGAATTGACCGCTCCGCCGACGGTCTGGTCACCACCACCTGCTGTATCGGGTCAGAGCGTCGAACCCCGGACGTCACCGGACACGGCAGCGCCGCGAACCTCCGAGCCCCCTCAGGACGCTCAGCCGGGAACCTGACTGGTCGCGACCGACAGGCCGGGGTCCGTCACCGCTGTCAGAGCAGACGGTGCCGCGCCCCCGGCAACCAGGTGAGCACCGAGGGCGGCAATCATGACACCGTTGTCGGTACACAGCCGCGGCTTCGGAATTCTCAGCGTCAAACCGTTGTCGGCGCACCGTGATTCGATCAACGAGCGGATCCGCGAGTTGGCCGTTGCACCGCCACCGAGAACGACGGTGTCGACGTTCACGTCGGTCGCGGCGCGTACCGCCTTCATCGTCAACACATCCGCAACGGACTCCTGGAACGACGCCGCGATGTCGGCGACCGGAATCGGATCTCCGGCCCGCTGACGGGCCTCGACGAAGCGGGCGACGGCCGTCTTGACCCCCGAGAACGAGAAGTCGTAGCGCGCGTCCCGTGGGCCGGTCATTCCGCGCGGAAAAGCAATTGCAGTCGGATCGCCTTCGCGCGCCGCATCGTCGAGCGCCGGACCGCCCGGGTAGCCCAGACCGAGCAGGCGGGCCACCTTGTCGAACGCCTCACCGGCCGCGTCGTCGACGGTGGTACCCAGTTCCGCGATGGGCTTGGACAGATCGTCGACGTGCAACAGATGAGTATGGCCACCGGAAACCAGAAGTGCCACGCACGACGGCATCGGACCGTGTTCGAGGGTGTCGACCGCGACGTGGCCGCCCAGATGATTGACGGCGTAGAAGGGAACGTCCCACGCCGCTGCGTAGGCCTTGGCAGCGGCAACACCGACCAGCAAAGCACCGGCCAGTCCCGGTCCGATGGTCACTGCGACCGCGTCGGGACGATCGATGTCGGCGGCGGCGAGAGCGCGGCGCATCGTCGGAACCATGGCCTCGAGGTGGGCCCTCGACGCCACCTCGGGCACCACCCCGCCGTACCGGGCGTGCTCGTCGACACTGGATGCCACCTCGTCGGCCAGCAACTCGCACACACCCGAGTCGCGCCAGCGAACGATGCCGACTCCTGTTTCGTCGCAGGAGCTTTCGATACCCATGACGATCATCGGGCAGCCTCCGTCTTCTCCGGTCGACGCATGGTGAACGCATCGGCTCCGCTGGGCTGGTAGTACTTCGCCCTGGTACCCACGATCTCGAAGCCCTCACGTCGGTACAACTCGATGGCCGGGTCGTTGTCGGTGCGCACCTCGAGAAACACCGGCCCACCGTGATCGTCGGCGACGCGCAGCAATTCGCCCAACAGTCGTCCGCCGATCCCCCGGCGATGGTGCGCGGGATCGACTCCGATGGTGTGCACCTCGGCCTCACCGACGACGAACGCGCCGCGGCTCGGTTGCCCCAGCAGAGAGATTCCCGCATAACCGACGATCTCGCCGGCCTCCTTCGCCGTGACGTAATGATTGTGCGGCGCAGCCAGTTCCGCGACGAACGCGTCTGCCGACCACGGGTCGTCACCCTCGAAGAGCACCGTCTCGAGATACGCGCATCGTGCGCAGTCGTGCACCGTCATCGGTTCGATCGTCACCGTCATCGAGCGGCCTTCTCCGCAGCCCGTTCGGCGAGTGTCTTCGCGTCCGGGCGCCGCAGATAGAGCGGAACGAGCGGTCCCGGTGGCACCCCGCTGCCGATGTCGGTGGCAGCGACCCGAACCAACCCTGCCGGCGACGGGGCCTGCACGTCACGCACCGGCAACCCGAACAGTGCGGCATGCGGCGCGGAACCGGCGACAGCGTCGACGCCTCCGTGCTCCAGTTCGGCCGGAGCGATCACGTCGGGGCCCGCTACCCGAACCCCGGCTTCGTAACGTGCCCAATAGATTTCGCGACGACGTGCGTCCGTGACCACCAACAGCGATCCGGATTCGTCGACGTCAGCCGCGATCGCGTCGAGACTGCAGACACCGTGGACCGGCAGTCCGAGCGCATCACCGAATGCGGCCGCGGTCGCCATCCCCACCCGCAGGCCGGTGTAGGGACCGGGGCCCACCCCCACGACGACGGCCGCGAGATCGGCAGCCACGATTCCGGCCTCGGCCAGGCACTCGAGGATGTGAGGAGTCAGAACCTCGGCGTGCGATCGCGCGTCGACCTTGATGCGGGTGGCGACGGTGGTGACATCGGCCCCGTCGGCAGCGGAGTCGGACAACCGCACTACACCTGCGGTGACGGCAGGGGTCGAGGTGTCCACGGCAAGTACGAGCACGAGGATCAAGGCTACCCGCCCGGTGGCCGCACCCAGCACTCCCGTAGCCGCGGCACCAGGAACCCGGGATACCCGCATCGCACGCTTCGTCGAGTGCCGTTACGGGCGCGCCGGGTTTCGGTGCTCACTCGGGTAGGCGGCCGAGCGCATCGCCATTCACCCGGCGAGCACTCACCCTTCGGACGTCCGATTCCGGATCGCGTGACAAGCGCACGGAGACATGCTGATCCGTCAGGGTTTCCACCACGCCCTCGCCCCACTCGACGACGACGACGGCGTGCTCGAGATCGGTATCGAGGTCCAACGCGTCCAGCTCGTCGAACGCGGACTGTCCCGTCATACCCAGACGGTAGGCGTCGACATGCACGAGGGCGACAGGCGGTAAACCGTTGGGGCGCAAGCCTGGTCGATGCTCGCGGGCGATGACGAACGTCGGTGAGGTAACGCGACCGTGCACCCCGAGACCCGCAGCGATCCCCTTGGTCATCGCGGTCTTCCCCGCACCGAGCGGACCGTCGAGTACGACGAGATCGCCGGCGACCAGAATGTCCGCGAGCCGAGCACCGAACTCGGCCGTGTCCGTCGCCGTCGCCAGTTCGGCCTCGACGGGCAGGTCGAGCCGGGAGTTCGGTGGACTCTCGGAATCAGACAACGCCCCACCGCTTCTTCTTGGGCTCCGATGCTCGCGCCACCAGGCGAAGGATCGCACCGTTGACCTGTTCGGGGAACTCCAACTGCACCAGGTGCCCACCTTGACGCACCCGCACCATCTCCGATTTGGGCAGGGCGTCGGTGAGTGCTTCCGAACTCGCGAAGGGAATGATCCAGTCTTCGTCGCCGCACACCACCGACACCGGAATGTTCTCGAATTCCGCCAGAGCCGCCGACTCGTCGTGCAGTTCGAGCGTCTCGAGAAAATTCACGATAGTGACAACGGAGGTGTCGTCGATCATCGACTGCGAGAATGCCACCAGCCGAGGAGACACCCGCGTTCCGTACGAGGCAGCGCGCAGCACCGGTGAAATGATGGCGCGCACCGCTCCTCGCCCGAATTGCACCAGGCCGGGTGACGTGCGTACAGCCAGTCGAAAAGCATCGACCGCCGGATTCTGCAGGCTGCGGCCGACTCCCGTCTGTGCGAGGCCGGCAGCCGTAGTGGAGATCAGCACGGCACCGATCACTCGCTGCCGGACGACGGACGACCGCTGTCGCGCCATCGAGAGAATCGACATGCCGCCCATCGAGTGCCCGACCAGAACGATGCGTCCCTTGGGCACGACCGAACGGATGACCGCGTCGAGGTCGAGACCGAGCTGACCGATGGTGCAACTGCTTGCACTCGGCACCCCGGAGCGGCCGTGACCGCGCTGGTCGTAGAACACCATGCGCACGCTCGAACCCCACTGCTGTTCGAGCGCACGTCGTTGGAAATGCCACGACGACATGCGCAGGCAGTATCCGTGCACGAACACGACGGTCAGTTGTGCATCCGCCGGCCCCACCTCACGGACCGCCAGCGGAACACCGTCGTCCGCCGTGACGATACTGCCTCGATCGGCGTCCATCAGGTCGAGATTCTCGGTCGCCAGCGGATCCTTGTTGGATCGAAACGCCGTCTCCCGCACCACTATCGCAAGACTCTCCAGCAATCCCAGCATGGCCTACTTCGCCGCCTCCCCTGAGCGCGTGCCGACGAAACGACGTCGAACACGTCCACGAACGCCGGTGACGACCTCGTAGCCGATGGTGTCGAGCGCATCCGCCCAA
Source organism: Rhodococcoides fascians NBRC 12155 = LMG 3623 (assembly GCF_001894785.1). GTDB lineage: Bacteria > Actinomycetota > Actinomycetes > Mycobacteriales > Mycobacteriaceae > Rhodococcoides > Rhodococcoides fascians. The sequence continues at coordinate 229,649 of NZ_BCWW01000007.1, read as the reverse complement.
TCCTGAGCGTGCGGCTCTCCGCTGTCCCCCGGCCCGAACAGTATCGCCTCGTCGCCGATGGCGACACCCGAGCTGTCGCCGCCGAGATCGACGACGAATTGGTCCATGCACACGCGCCCCACCGACGGGTAACGACGACCGTCGATGGTCACCTCGAAACGACCGCTGAGTCGGCGTACGACCCCGTCGGCATAACCCAGCGCCACCAGTGCGACCACGGTATCGGTCGGAGCTGTCCAGGTGTATCCGTACGACACCGATTCACCTCGGTTCACCTTCTTGATGTGGGCCACCTGCGCGGACAATGTCATGACCGGACGCAAGCCGAAATCTCCCATATCGGGCACCGGCGACAGGCCGTACAGCGCAATACCCGGACGCACCATGTCGAAACCGAGGTCCGGCCTGGTCAGCGTTGCCGCCGAGTTGGACAGATGCACGACGGCCGGCGAGATACCGCGCCGGCCGGCGCGGGCAACCGCGTCGCGGAGCCGCTCTGCCTGGGCGTCGTTGGCCGGGTGATTCGGTTCGTCGGCACAGGCGAGATGCGAGAACATCCCCGTCAATCGCACGGACCCCTCGGCGACCGCCGACGCGGTGGCATCCAGGACGACATCGAGGTCCGCCCGCGCAACGCCGTTGCGATTGAGGCCGGTATCGATCTTGAGCGAGAGGTCGGCGGTGAGACCGGTCCGCCTGGCTGCGGCGATCACCGAGTTCAGCTGGCCGGCCGTGGACACCCCGACTCCGATGTTCTCGGCGATCGCAGCACCGAAGTCCGAATCGGCACAGTGCAGCCAAGCCAGCACCGGCACGGTGACTCCGGCTGCGCGCAGTTCCAGGGCCTCGCCGATGGTCGTGACCCCGAATTCGTGCACGCCGGCCGCGACGGCAGCGTGTGCCACGGGGCCTGCCCCATGGTTGTAGGCGTCGGATTTCAGGACGGCCATCACGGCGGCGTCGCCTGCGACTTCCTGCAGAACCCGGACATTGTGGGCCACGGCATCGAGATCGACGGTTGCCAGAGCACCCGAATCCGTCCGCGGATCGGTCTCCACGTCGCCGTTACCGATAGTCACAACATTCGATAGTGCCATCCCTGCCGCACACACCACGGATCAGGTGGCACAACTCATGACACACCGTCAGGTCGGCCGGCGAGCCCAGTGCAGCTCAGACAGCGACCGAGCGGACCGTCCGGATGGCTTCTCGCAGGCTGTTCGACAACGGTGTCGCCGAGATCGGGGCGGCGAATTCGCCATCGGCTCCGTGCGCGGCATGGGCTGCGGCCAGTGCGTGCACCTTGGCCCCGCATGCGGCCGCCGTCGACGGTGCCATTCCGGTTGCGAGCAGGGCACCGAGGACGCCGGACAGCACGTCCCCGGATCCGGCGGTGGACGCGGCGGATCCGCCCGCATCACTGACGAACGCGGTGCCGTCCGAGTCGGCGACGACCGTCGCGCGGCCCTTGAGCATCACGGTGACGCCCCACCGAGCGGCGAGGCCTCGTACGGCCGCGACGCGGTCGGGACCGGGTTCCGATCCGGTCAGGCGGGCGAACTCCCCGGCGTGCGGGGTCAACAGCGTCGGTGCAGTGCGATCGACGACCCACTGCTCGTTGTCCGCGAGGATCGTCAATGCATCGGCGTCGACGACCACCGGCAGATTCGATTCGAGCACTCGACGCACGATGTCCGCCGAGGAGTCGTCCGTGCCGAAGCCGGGGCCGACGACCCACGACTGCACCCTCCCCGCTGCATCCAGATCCGGTGCGACGACGACCTCCGGGTGATGCGAGACCACTTCTGCGCCGGCACTTCCCACGTACCGAACCATCCCGGACGTGGCGGCGACGGCTGCGCCGACACACAGCAACGCGGCCCCGGGATACGTGGCGCTGCCGGCCAACACGCCGACGACTCCCTGCGAGTACTTGTCGTCCGACGCGGTGGGAATCGGCCAGATTCGGCCTACGTCGGCCGGCTCGAAGGACTCGATCTCGGGCGATGGCAGGGTCAGCCCGATGTCGACCACGTCGATTCGGCCACAACGAGGTACGGCCAACACGTGCACCGGTTTGCGAGCGCCGAACGTGACGGTGACATCGGCGGTCACCGCGGGCCCCGACACCTCACCGGTTTCTGCATCGACGCCACTGGGAATGTCCACGGAGACAACGGGCGCGGTGATCCGGTCGACCATCCCGGCAGCGTGGGGACGCAGCGGACCCTTCCCGGATATCCCGACGATGGCGTCGATGACGAGGTCCGGATCGTCCGGCTCCGTGACGACCCGTCCCCCCGAGGCTCGCAGGGCCGCAAGACCTTCGGTGTGCACACGGTCCGGATCGAGCAGCAGCGCGGACACCGCGACGCCGCGCCTGCGCAGGAACGCACCTGCCCACAGGCCGTCTCCGCCGTTGTCTCCCGATCCGACCAGTATCAGTACTCGTCGCCCCGCGACGCCGCCGGTTCGCGAGAAGAGCTCGCGCGCCACCACCGAGGCCAAGCCGTACGCAGCGCGGCGCATCAACGTGCCGTCGGGCAACGATCGCAGCAGCGGAGCCTCGGCGTTCCTGATCTGCTCGGGTGTGTAGTAGCCGCGCATGCCGAGGTCCTCCCGCTCGTGCCGTCGTGTGTGTCGAGCCCCGCCGGTCCTACTACTCGACCGTGACGGACTTGGCCAGATTTCGCGGCTTGTCCACGTCGTAGCCGCGCGCCTGAGCGACCTCGGCTGCGAAGACCTGCAGCGGAATCGTCGAGAGCAACGGCTGCAGCAGTGTCGACGCCGCCGGGATCTCGATGAGGCTGTCCGCGAAAGGCCGGACCGCTTCGTCGCCCTCCTCCGCGATGACGACCGTCCGAGCGCCGCGGGCCTGGATCTCGCGGATGTTGCTGAGCATCTTCGAGTGCAGCACCGCACGGCCCTTGGGCGACGGCATGACGATGATGACCGGAACGCCGTCCTCGATCAGCGCGATCGGACCGTGCTTGAGCTCACCGGCGGCGAAGCCCTCCGCATGCATGTAGGCGAGCTCCTTGAGCTTGAGCGCGCCTTCGAGAGCGACGGGGTAACCGACGTGTCGACCGAGGAACAGGATGGTCGACGACGTCGACAGCTCGCGCGCGAGCGCACGCACCGGCTCGACCGTCTCGAGCACCCGCTGCACCAACTCCGGCATCGCTTCGAGTTCGGCGAACTCGCGCGCCACCTCGTCCGGGTACTTGGTGCCGCGCGCCTGAGCGAGAGCCAAGCCGACGAGGTAGTTCGCGGTCACCTGGGCGAGAAACGCCTTGGTCGACGCGACGCCGATCTCCGGACCTGCACGCGTGTACAGAACTGCGTCGGCCTCGCGGGGAATCTGCGAGCCGTTGGTGTTGCACACCGCAAGAACGCGCGCCTTCTGGTCCTTGGCGTGCCGCACTGCTTCGAGGGTGTCGGCGGTCTCGCCGGACTGCGAGATGGCCACGACCAGGGTCGACCGATCCAGTACCGGGTCGCGATAGCGGAACTCGCTGGCCAGTTCCACTTCCACCGGCAGCCGGGTCCAGTGCTCGATGGCGTACTTGGCGAGCAGACCCGAATGGTAGGCACTGCCACAGGCGACGACGAACACCTTGTCGACGTCACGCAATTCCTGATCGGAAAGACGCTGCTCGTCGAGCACGATCCGGCCGTTGTCGAAGTGGCCGAGCAACGTGTCGGCCACGGCGGCGGGCTGCTCCTGGATTTCCTTCAGCATGAAATAGTCGTGGCCGCCCTTCTCGGCGGCCGCGAGGTCCCAATCGATCCGGAACGGACGCCCCTGCGCCTCGTTGCCGTCGAAATCGCTGATGTCGTAGCCATCGGCCGTGATGACGACGACCTGGTCCTGCCCGAGTTCGACGGCGTCGCGCGTGTGCTCGATGAATGCTGCGACATCGGACCCGAGGAACATCTCGCCCTCGCCGACTCCGAGCACCAGAGGGGTGGACCTACGCGCCGCGACGATCGTGTCCGCGTGATCGGAATGAGTGAAGACCAGCGTGAACGCACCTTCGAGGCGACGCAGCACCGCCTTCGCACTGGCGACGAAATCGCCCGCGGTAGGCCCGTCCGCGTATGCCCGAGCGACGAGGTGGACAGCGACCTCGGTATCGGTGTCGGACAGGAACTCCACACCCGCCGTTTCGAGTTCGGCACGCAGCGGACCGAAGTTCTCGATGATGCCGTTGTGCACCACCGCCACCGTTCCGGACGCGTCGCGATGTGGGTGAGCGTTGCGGTCGGTCGGACGCCCGTGCGTCGCCCACCGCGTGTGTCCCATGCCGGTGGTCCCGACGAACGTATCGGTGCCGATGTCGTCCAATTCGGCCTCGAGGTTTGCCAGCCGCCCGGCCTTGCGCTCCACCGCGGTAGAGCCTGCGCCGTCCAGTATCGCGATTCCTGCGGAGTCGTAGCCCCGATATTCCATACGCCGAAGCGCCTCGACCACCACACCCAAAGCTGGGCGGTGGCCGACATATCCAACGATTCCGCACATGGTGCATCAGGGTACTCGGCACGACGCGCACGACCCATTCGCTCAGGTCGCCGTGTCCGGCGTCCCCGTACCCGAGCACATTCGGTAGCGTCATCTCTCGTGGCGAAACCGAAGAAGCTGGCATCTGCTCTCTCCAAGCGTGGCCCGCACAAGGTACTCAGAGGGAACCTGGCCCTGGCCGGGCAACCTGGCGTCGTCTACACCCCGGCCGAGGGCTTCGGCCTGCCCGGTGTGGCGTTCGCGCACGGTTGGATGCTGCGCCCCGGCAGTTACACCGACACCCTGAAGCACCTGGCGTCGTGGGGGTTCGTCGTGGCAGCACCCGACACCGAGCGTGGCCTCGTGCCCTCGCACCGCGGACTCGCCACCGACCTGGGCACTGTGCTCGACATCATGACCGGCGTTCGCCTGGGCTCGGGCAACATCAGTGTGCATCCCGAGAATCTGGCCACAGTCGGTCACGCGATGGGCGCCGGGACCGCCGTACTCGCTGCCTCCCGACGACCGGATGTCAAAGCGGTCGCCGCCCTGTTTCCGGCACCGACGGCACCGTCGTCCGAGGACGCCGCCGCAGGCCTCGACGTGCCCGGACTGGTCGTCGGCGACAGCTCGAACGCAGATTCGCTCAACGACAATTCACTGGCTCTCGCCCAGGCCTGGCACGGACCATCCGTCCTCCGACGGATCGACGGCTCGACGGCAGACGGATTCGTCGAAGGCCGGCGAATGCTCCGCGCACTGGGAGTCAACAGCTCCGACCGCAAGACCCAGCAACGCACCCGCGCTGTACTGACCGCATTTCTGCTCTACCACCTGACCGGCGACTCCGACTACGAGGAATTGGCCGGAACGAACGGCGACATCGCCGGCACCCGTGCTGTCGACCCTCACGCGCCGCTGACCGAGCAGCCCAAGCCGAAGGCGACCGCGTCGATCAAGGCATTGCTGGGTCGCGGCTGACCCACCGGGCTCGGCGTCGTCACACCAGCCACGATCGGGGTTGCTCGTCGGGGTCCGGTTCGACGTGTGGTGCGCCGTGCCGCCGATCCAGGTGAGCCGGGCGCAGGACCGAGCCCGCTGCCAACCGAGTGTCGCTTCCGCTCAACCGGTCCGAAACCCCCTGTCCCACATCGGTTCTCGCCGGTTCTCTCGGATTCCGTAGCCGTTCGGCGGCATCCGCCATCGCCGACCGATGCGCGTCGCGAATACGGTGCAGTTCACGACGCCACGCGGGGTCCGAATTCACAGTGCACCCGCCTCGCTCAAGCCCGCACCGGACCCCGCCGAGCTGGGCTGAGGTTCGGTGACCGGAGGGGCCACGGGGGCTGCAGGTACCTCATGAGTCTCGTTCGAGCCCTGCCGGACGGAGCGCTCCTCGCCCGAAGTTTCAGGAACGCATACCTCCGGGGTGTCCGCGGTCGATGCGGGCTGCAAGTCCGTCGGTTCACTACCCACCTGCGGCTCGTCGGCCGGTGCGACATCCACCGGCGGTGAGGTCGCTGTGTTCTGCTCGGGAGCGCCGGACTCGGCAGAAGGAGGTGCCGGTTCGATCTCGGGTTCTGCATCGGGTGTGGTTCGATCCCCCGCGGCGGGCTCCGGCGGTTCCACGGTCGCCGAAGACCGGTTCGACACCCCGACACCGCTCGGATCGACGGTCCCGGGAACTTCGACGATCTCCGGCAATCCGAAAGGACCAACGCGCAACTCGAACGTGCGCACCCCGAGGCCCGGTGTCTCGAGTCGAAGCGATACGGCCCCATCGTGTTCGAGCGCGATACGGGCACGATGGCCGTCGAGTTCGGCCTCGAGATGGCCGCGCTCGCCGACGACCTTCGATGCATCACCGAATTCCGGCGACGGGATCGAAGCGGGCGGATCATCGAGCGTTGCAGTCGGATTGGGTTCTGCGGTGGGGTCGGGTTCTGAGGCGGGGTCGGGTTCTGCGGTGGGGCCGGATTCTGCGGTGGGGTCGGCATCGGTCTCGTCACTGACACTCCCGTCGCCGGTCGTGTCACCCAGCGCCTCGACAACCCGGTCCACGATGTCGTCCACAATGCCGTCCACGATGCCGTCGACGAGTCCGGCGACTGCATCGACCCGACTGTCTTCACGACCATTGTCGTTCTCGGTTTCGCCCCACGCCGTGGGACCGGTGGCACGTGCATCCGGAGCAGGTGCCGGTTGCGCCGGCGGAGCCGAGGCCGGCACCTCGGACGGAGGGTGGGCTGCCGATGCGGGTCCGGTGACGGCTGCCTCTCCCCCAGCTCCGGCCGTGACCGCCGCAGGGCAGTTCTCGGGCGACGACCGCTCACTCGATTTCTCAGCAACAGCCAGTGGCACCCAACTGCGCTCGTCGAGCTCGTCGAACACGGGGTGGACGACTTCCTCGATGACCTTCACCACCAGGGCCAGGCACTCTCGAACGGCCGTGTCCGTGGCCATGCAGGCAGACGACATTGCGGCACACGTGCGTTGCACATGTGGCACGAACTCGCCCTCGATCCATTCTCGAGACCGGTCGGCGACCTCGGCCGCGAACTCGTCCGATACGTCTGCTCGCGCGAATCGCTCGGCCCATTCCGGAAACGCCGGTGCCAGGCGGGCGAACCCGGTTGCCCGGTCGACCGGGACGCACTCGATGCCCGAGGCCAGCAGAAGCGCATCGATTCGGTCGGGATCGTGTCCTTCCACGGCGTCGGTATCGAGGCTTCCGACGAGCTCGGCCTTGTCGGTCACAGCCTCACGCAGTACGTCCACAGCCGCGTACATCGTTTGCAGCGCATCCTCGACCGAGTCGAGAAGCACTCCTGCTCTCTCCTGCTCGGTGGCCACATATCGCTGGGCCGTCTCACCGGCGTCACCGTGCCACCGCAGTCGAAGAACGATCAGGAGCTGCGTCTGCTCGTCCAATTGTTCACCCAGCGCCGCAGCCATAGCCCCGACCGCATCTGCGTCGGACGCCAGAGCCTCCAGGTTCAGGCCGCGCTGCTCGTCGTACCGTGCACACACCTCGTCGTAGCGCGGGACTTCGCTGCCGGGAACGCGCTCGGCCAACGGCAGGAAACGCTCGAAATACAGCAGCCCGACGGCATTGGCGTCGAGAATCTCGTCGACCGATGCTGCCTCGGCGGGCGAGGTGGAAGAAACAGTCACCGCAACGAGTCGATCGCGTGGGCACCGGCGTCGTCCTGTATTTCGTACGCGCTCATCGCGGCGACGAGGGCATCCGCGATGTCGTCGACCGACGATCGCCACACCCCGACGGCTCGCCCGAGCCCGGAGTGGGCGTCGAGATAGGCCGCGCCCAGGTCTCCGTAGTTCCGTCCTGCGGCGGCGGTACCGAATCCCGGTGATGCGATCGAATCGGCTGCCGTGCCCAGGGCCTCCGCCGACGCCGTCATCGAGTTCGCCACCTCGCGCACGCGGACCGCGTCCACCCAGAATCCGTCGCTCATCGCCCGCCCGTTCCCGCTCGAAGTGCCCCTTTCCCACTATGACGTGCGCCGACTCCCATCGGTTCCCCGGCGAGCGGTAACGTCCCGATACGAAACGTCGGTAACAGACAACCGAGCAGCTCCACCAGCTACTCGAGAACGAGGAGTCCCATGCACATCGGAACGATGCTGAACTACAGCGGTGGTTTCACCGAGACCGTTGCCGAGGTAGCCGAACTCGAGAAGGCGGGCCTCGACATCATCTTCGTGCCCGAGGCCTATTCTTTCGACGCCGTCAGTCAACTCGGGTTCCTTGCGGCCAAGACGAGCACGATCAAGATCGCGTCGGGCATCTTCCAGATCTACACGAGAACGCCGTCGCTGACGGCCATGACGGCCGCCGGCCTCGACTACGTTTCCGACGGGCGCTTCGTTCTCGGACTCGGCGCATCCGGGCCACAGGTCGTCGAGGGTTTCCACGGCGTCAAGTACGACGCACCCATCGCCAGAACCCGTGAGGTCATCGAGATCTGCCGCCAGGTGTGGCGTCGAGAAAAAGTGCAGTATCAGGGCAAGCACTACCAGATCCCGTTGCCGGCGGACAAGGGAACCGGCTTGGGCAAGCCACTCAAGCTGATCAATCACCCTGTGCGCGAACGAATTCCGGTCGTCATCGCCGCTCTCGGACCGAAGAACGTCGAGCTCACCGCAGAGATCGCAGAGGGCTGGCAGCCCATCTTCTACTTCCCGGAGAAGGCAGCCGACGTGTGGGGCGAATCGCTGGCCGCAGGCAAGGCCAAACGCGATCCGTCACTCGGCGAACTCGAGGTGTTCGCCAGTCCCACCCTGGCCATCGGCGAGGACGCGGACAAGTACCTCCCCTGGGTCAAGCCGCACCTGGCGCTCTACATCGGCGGCATGGGAGCCAAGGGAAAGAACTTCTACAACTCCCTTGCTCAGCGCTACGGCTACGAAGCCGAGGCCGAGAAGATTCAGGACCTGTACCTCGCCGGCAAGAAAGAGGAAGCAGCAGCGGCGGTTCCGGACGAGCTCGCGCGTTCGGTGAATCTCATCGGACCGGAGAGCTACGTCAAGGAGCGCGTGGCAGCCTTCGCCGAAGCCGGCGTGACGACACTCAACGTCGCACCGTTGGCCGAGGACACCGCAGGACGCGTCGCGCAGCTCACCGCCTTGCGAGAACTCACCGCCTGACGATCGGACACTGCCTGACGATCAGACCGCCGCGACCCGGCCCGCCAACTCCTCGGCGAGCCGGGTCGCGACGTCGAGTTCCGACGCTTCCACCATCACTCGCACGAGCTGTTCGGTCCCGCTGGGACGCAACAGAACTCGCCCCGATTGGCCGAGCTCGAGCTCGGCGACGGCCACGGCGTCCGACACCGACGGTGCCGACGCCACCGCAGCTTTGTCCGAGACACGTACGTTGATCAACACCTGGGGCAGCGTGCGCATCGGCGACGCCAGATCCGCCAGGGTGCGTCCGGTCCGGGCCATCCGCTCCATCACACGCAGCGCGGTCGCGATCCCGTCGCCGGTCGTCCCGATCGCGGGCAGTACGACGTGCCCGCTCTGCTCACCGCCGAGCGCGTACCCTCCGCGGCGCAACTCCTCGAGGACGTATCGATCACCGACTGCGGTGGTGCGCAACGTGATTCCCGCTTCGCGCATCGCGATGTGGAGCCCGAGGTTGCTCATGACGGTGGCGACCAACGTGTTGTCGGTCAGCGTGCCGTTCTCACTCATCGCGATGGCCAGCACAGCCATGATCGCGTCCCCGTCCACCACCGCACCGGAGGCATCGACGGCGAGGCAGCGGTCGGCGTCGCCGTCGTGCGCGATCCCGAGGTCGGCCCCGTGCTCGACGACAGCCTTCTGCAGCCCTTCCAGGTGCGTCGAACCACACCCGTCGTTGATGTTCAGCCCGTCGGGCTCGGCGTTGATCGCCACGACCGTCGCACCGGCCCGGCGGTAGATCTCCGGTCCGACCGTCGAGGCTGCACCGTGCGAGCAGTCCACCACGACGGTGACACCGTCGAGTCGGTGCGAGAGCGGTGCGACGAGGTGCCCGGCATAGAGCTCGGCAGCGTCGGGAGCGACGTCGATGCGACCGATGGCAGCGCCGGTCACATCGACCGGCTTCTCGGTGCGGCCGTCCACCCCGAGCAACGCCTCGATGCGATCTTCCATGTCGTCGTCGAGCTTGTGCCCGCCTGCGGCGAAAATTTTGATTCCGTTGTCGGGCATCGCATTGTGCGAGGCGGAGATCATCACGCCCAGCGCCGCGCCGTATTCGCCGGTGAGGTAGGCGACCGCGGGGGTCGGCAGCACGCCCACGTCGATCACGTCGACACCCGAGGCAGTGAGCCCGGCCGACACTGCGGCACCGAGCATCGAACCGCTGATTCTGGGGTCACGACCGACGACCGCTGTCCGTCGACCACCGTCGACATCCGGTGCCAGCACGGCGGCGGCAGCCCGGGCGATGGTCATGGCGAGCTCTGCCGTCAGGACCCCGCCTGCGAGTCCCCTCACTCCGTCGGTGCCGAACAATCGCGCCATGAATGAAGACCCCTTCGAACAGAGAGAACATCGTCGGAAAATGCCTCGAGGGCAGGCATCCGATCTTGCTGGAGCCTGCCCTCGAGGATGGAACGGGTAAGACGCGTCAGCGCTTGGAGTACTGCGACGCCTTACGGGCCTTCTTCAGGCCGTACTTCTTGCGCTCGACCGCACGCGCGTCACGCGTGAGGTAGCCGGCGGCCTTGAGAGCCGGGCGATCGTCCGGGGTGAGCTCGATCAGCGCACGCGAGATGGCCAGACGCAGCGCGCCTGCCTGTCCCGACGGTCCGCCACCGTGCAGCAGTGCCACGATGTCGAAGGACTCTGCTCGGTCGACCAGCACCAGAGGAGCCTTGATCAGCTGCTGGTGCACCTTGTTCGGGAAGTAATCCTCGAGGGTGCGGCCGTTGAGCTTGAATCCACCGGTGCCCGAGGACAACCGAACACGAGCGACGGCTTCCTTGCGGCGGCCGACGGTCTGGATCGGGCGATCGAACACGATGGGGGCCGGAGCTGCAGCAGCTTCGATTTCCGTGGCCACCTCGGGATCTTCCACTGCCACGAACTCGTCGGCGGCGATCTCTTCGATGTTCTCCTGCGACGTCACGTCATTTCCCTCCGGCGCCGTCACTGGGACACCTGCTTGATCTCGAACGGAACGGGCTGCTGAGCGGCATGCGGGTGGTTCGGTCCCGCGTAGACCTTCAGCTTGCTCGCGATGGCATTTCCGAGCTTGTTCTTCGGGATCATGCCGACAACGGCCTTCTCCACGAGACGGTCGGGGTTGTTCTCGAGCACCTGACGCGTCGAGCGCGACTTCAGACCGCCCGGATGGCCGGAGTGGTGGTGGTGGAACTTGCCATCGAGCTTGTTGCCACTGATGGCAACTTTCTCGGCGTTGATGATGACGACGAAGTCGCCACCGTCGACGTTGGGTGCGTAGGTGGGCTTGTGCTTACCGCGGAGCAGTGTCGCGGCCTGGACGGCGAGGCGTCCGAGCACGACGTCCGTGGCGTCGATCACATGCCACGTCCGGGTGGTGTCCCCGGCCTTCGGGGCGTAAGTAGACACAGAAAATTCCTGTCTTCATGATGTCGCTGCTGGCCAAGACGTGTGGATGCCCTCGGCGGCCAGTTGAGACCCGAGGACAAGAGCTCTGCGCATCGAAGAAATGCGGCGAGCCCATACACGCCAACGGGGAACGATACCGGGAGCCGGCACCCAGGTCAAAACGCCTCCGACGCGGAAGACCGGCTCAGGACAGGCGAACGCACCGCACACAGCGGCGGGCCGCAGGCAATGCCTCGAGCCTGATCGCCGGTATCGACTCTCCGCACCGCTCGCACGTGCCGTACGTCCCGAGATCCCACCGCGTGGACGCGGCGTCGAGCTCGCGCATCTCGGACTCGGTGTCGGAGATCAGGGCTGCAATCTTGGCACGCTCGAAGGCGATGGTGGAACCCTCCGGGTCGTGTTCGTCGTCGTCGGTGGTCCACCGGCTGCCTTCGATGACCGACGCGAGCTCGTCGCGAAGGGAGTGCAGGCGGTGTTCGGCGCGAGAACGCTCGGCATCGATCGCCGTCCCGAAATCCGTCATCCGTCCAGTACACACCGCCACCGCAACCCACGCCAGGTGTCGCGCCCCCTCGACAGTCGTATGCCCCGACCGACAAGTGCCGATCGGGGCATACGACGCTCGTGGTCTACGGTCAGCGCGCCATGCGCGCCTTGTTCGCCATCTCCACCCCGTGCATGGCCTCGCCGCCGGTGCGGGCGGCCGCGACGAGGCTCGACAGAATGAGATTGAGCTCGTCGGATGCGGAGTTCCACTGACGCTGGAGTTCGTAGTAGGACGTCATCGCGTCGCCCTCCCACGATTCGTAGAGTCTCTTCGCAGTGCCGTCCACGTCGGCGAGAAGGTCTTTGGTCACGTTCGCCTGCTTGTTCATCGCCTCGGTCAACGCCGCGATCTGAGCGAAGTCGTACTTCATGTCGAATCAGTCTCCTAAATAGAGCTCGGTCGTGTGGTCGGCCGTCGGTGGCCGGTCGTGCCGTCAGTTGAACGTGGTCAGTCCCGAACCGAGCGATCCCGCCACCTGATTCACAGCCGCCACGTTGTCGTCGTCCGCATCGGAGTAGCCGTGGCCGACGGTCTTGATGTCCGCCGAGATCTGCTCGAGCGCGCTGCGCATCTTCTGGGCACTGGTGTCCCACTGCGACATGACATCCTGAAACGACTTGCCGGCCTTGCCCACCCACGCCTCGGCGGTCTGCTCGACGATGGAACGCACGGCCGAGTTGGACGCATCGATCGACACGCTCAGGCCCTCGATCGTCGCCCCGGCAGCAACGAGCTCCTGCGGTGTGACGGTGACGCCGTTCGACGAACCCATAGATTCCGGTCCCCCTGGATATCCCACTTCGACTCCTCTGCTTCGATTTTCGTATTCACGTACGCCCGCGGCGCACATGACGCTCGACCGAGGGACCGCGTGCGGCCCGCTCACTCCCCTACATCTCCTTGGACGCAGCCACCCCTTGGTTCGGTTCCGGCATACGGCGAAAATCTGCGCGGCGGCCTCAACTCATCGGCACGATCTCCAGAGTCTGGGTGGCCAGATCACATTCGGTGTCGATCGCGGACGAGTCCGGTCCCTCGAACTGGCAGCCAATGCTCACCTGCACATCCGATTCGACCAGCACACGCCACAACACAGTGGACGCATCGGCCGGCCGCTCGACGTACGAGATCCCCACCCGACCTCCGAAATCACGGGCAGGCTCCAGCGATCCGATCGGGGAGTCGGGTCCACGCGCGTCGACTGCCGCACCGAGCTCGGACGCAACCTGTTCGAGCGTCGAGCCGGGCACCAGTTCCTGCACTGTGACGACGATGCGACGCTCGGGTGCTGTCGGCGGAATCAACACCATCCGGGCCGGGTCCTCCATCCTGGTCCAGGTCGCCGGTAGTCGCAGCGACGCCCGGCCCGAGACGAACGTCGCCGACGGGATCACCGACGGTGACTCGCTCGTCGCCGATACTGCTGTCGCCGAGGTCGTTTCGGTCGCGGGGGTCGTTTCGGTCGCGGGGGTGGCTTCGGTCGCCGATGCCGCCAGGGTGGCAGGCACCTCGAACGGCGGCGAGGTCGCGACGGCCACCTCTTGCGGAGACCGAAGGACGAACGTCAGTGCAACGACACCACCGGCAACGATGACCGATGCGGCCACCGCACCGAACACTCGAACCGGCAATCCGCTTCTTCGGGGAGGTGGCACCGCGACGGTCACTTCATCGAGCCATGCCGCCGAGCGCCCTGCCGCGGCTCGCCCTGGCGGGGCAGTTTCCACCTCAGCTCCCGCACGTCGATACAGAGACCTGGCGACGTCGAGTCCGGTCAGCCATCGTGCCGGATCTTCCGCAGCGGGGCTCGAGCTCGAACCCGACTCCGCCACGATGAAAATGTCCTCGGGACATTGCGACACCGACGATCGAAGGTAGTCGTCGGCTCGTCGTCGCCAGCTGTCGTCTCGTTCTCCGACAGCAAGTACTGCACCGATGTCGCCGCCGTGAGTTCTTGCCTCGTCCACCAGGACGACCGTCGTGTCGAGGGTGCCCACTTCGATCACCACCGCAGCAGCCGGTGCGCGTTCTCCCGCCGACGCGACCGCGGCGATCGCCGTCTCCACGACGACGACCTCGCTCGCCGACGTGGCGAACACGGCTCGGAGGAGCTCTCGACGCTCGTCGCCCCACGTCGAGGGATACGCGATCTCGAGCAGATCGAGTCGTTCGTGTATCCCGGCTCCCTGCAGCGCCGACCACACGATCCCGTGCACGACGTCGTCGCGATCCCACACTGCGTCGCCCACGAGGATCGATCGATCGTCGAGACACAGCAGCGGAGGGACCTCGGTGTCCGCGCCCGCCCGCCCGAAGACGAGTCGACCACCCTCCGATACCGCGTATGCGGATCCGACGTGTTCGCGTGGACCCTGCAGCGTCGCACCGGACGCGACGACAGAAATCTCCGAATGACTCAAATGCACAGCCGCGTAACGCCACTGCGGCCTCGTCAACTCGAGTGTCCGAGCTGCACGAGCGCGGGGCCGGACCGATCGACGAACACTCCACGTCCGGGCGGCATCGGGCTCGGACGCACGGTGCCGATCAAGCTCCCCTCGTCTCGGCTCCCGCTCATGACCAATCCCGGAGTCACCAGGTCGCGTAGCCGCCCGATCACCGGGTCGAACAGTGCCCGCCCCGCCCCGCCCGAGCGACGCGCCACGATGAGGTGCAGTCCGATGTCCCGGGCGTGTGGCAGATGCTCGACCAAGGGCGACAACGGGTTCCCGGACGCGGTGGCCACCAGGTCGTAATCGTCGACGACGACGAACACCTCGGGGCCGTCCCACCACGACCGCTCTCGGAGCTGCTGCTGGGTCACGTCCGATCCCGGCATGCGCCTGCTCATTCTGCCTGCGAGATCGACGATCATCGCCGTCAACGTCGCCTGCGCGGCCGCATAGCCGGCCAGATGCTCGGAATCGACTGTGCCCAAAAGAGTTCGACGGTAGTCCGCCACGATCAGTTTCACCCGATCGGGTGGGTTCGCATCGACCAACGATCGACAGATCCCCCGCAGCAGGGACGTCTTCCCGCATTCGCTGTCGCCGAAGACGACGAAATGTGGGTTCTCGGCGAAGTCGACCGTCACCGGAGCCAGCTCGGCCTCGTCGATGCCGATCGGAACCCTCAGTTCCGCAACGGTGCCACGGTCGCGGGGCCAGGCGCCGGCGAGTCGATCGAGCACCTCCGACCGTTCGAGCATCTCCGGCAACATGCGGACCGGCGGGGCAGGCGACCCCGTGGACGCTGCGGCGATCGCGCTGACGGACTCTGCGACAGCTCGGGACAGGTCGGCCACCGACCGACGGTCGTCGACCCGAGGCAGTGCGATCTGCAGGTGGAGACCGTCCTTGGTCATGCCCCGGCCCGGTCGGCCCTGCGGCACACTGGCGGCTTTCGTTCGGCCGATGTCCGAGTCCGACGGATCTCCGAGTCGCAGCTCGAGCCGGGTCCCGATCAGATCCTTCGTCGCGGGCCTCACTTCTGCCCAGCGAGAGGCCGTCAGAACGAGGTGCAGACCGAATGCCAGTCCCTGGGTCGTCAGCGTCGCGATCTGTTGTTCGAGACTCTCGAAGTCGGATCTGATGGACTGCCATCCGTCGATCACCAGGAAGACGTCGCCGAACCGGTCGTTCGCATCGACCGGTTGCATCGCCCGCAGCCGCCGGAACTCGACCATGGAATCGATGCCGCGATCTCGAAAAGTCTTCTCCCGCTGACGAACGACAGCCGCGACCTCGGCCACGGTCCGGCGCACTCGGTCGACGTCCAATCTGTTGGCCACCGATCCGACGTGCGGTAGTTCGGCCAACCCGGCCAGCGTTCCACCCCCGAAGTCCAAGCAGTAGAACTGAACCTGAGCGGGTGTGTGCGTCATCGCCAGAGCCATGATCAGCGACCGAAGGGCCGTCGATTTCCCCGACTGCGGAGCCCCCACGATCGCGACGTGCCCGGCTGCACCGGACAGGTCGACGGTGAGCAGATCCCGCCGCTGATCGAACGGCCTGTCGATGATGCCGATCGGCGCACGAAGTGTGCTCAGCGCATCGACGCCGCCGCTCAGTACCGACCGAGGCAGTAAGCGGGTCAGTGTCGGTGCCTTGTCCAACGGCGGTAGCCATACCTCGTGGGCCGGCATACCGCGGCCTGCGATTCGGCCGACGACGACGTCGAGAACGGTCGCGCCGGTGTCGTCGTGCTCGACCGGATCCGGTTCGACCACCGGCTCGACACGGACGTCGTTCTCGATGGGATCGACCACGACCGGATATGCGGTGAACGGCCTCGGACGGATATCGACGCCCTGCGCGGCGGGTGCCCCCGCACTCGAACGTGGCGGAACGTACGGTCCGGACACGTAGGCCGCAGCGAAGCGGACGATCTCGGCCGAATCGCACTTGAGATAGCCGGCACCGGGCTGAGCAGGCAGGTGGTACGCGTCGGGAACACCGAGAACGGAACGTGACTCGTTGGCCGAGAACGTTTTCAGACCGATTCGATAGGACAGATGACTGTCGAGTCCGCGCAGCTTCCCTTCTTCCAGACGCTGACTGGCCAACAACAGATGCATGTGCAACGAACGTCCGAGTCGCCCGATCGCCACGAACAAATCCGCGAATTCCGGTTGCTGACTAAGCAATTCCGAGAACTCGTCGACCACCACGAACAGAGCGGGCAACGGCACCAGAGCAGCTCCCGCTGCGCGCGCCTTCTCGTAGTCGGACACATTGGCGAAGTTTCCGGCCGAGCGCAGCAACTCCTGCCGACGGTTCATCTCGCCGGCGAGGGCATCACGCATCCGGTCGACCAGAGCCAGGTCCTCGGACAGGTTGGTGATCACGGCCGCCACGTGCGGCGCGGCCTCGAGCCCCGCGAAGGTCGCCCCGCCCTTGAAGTCGACCAGTACCAGGTTCAACTGCTGCGGGGCGTGGGTGGACACCAATCCGAGAACGAGCGTACGCAGAAACTCCGACTTACCCGAACCCGTTGCGCCGATGCACAATCCGTGTGGACCCATGCCGTTCTCGGCAGACTCCTTCAAATCGATCTCGACCGCGCTGCCGTCGGGTGCGACGCCGATGGGTACCCGCAACCGGTCTCGACCGCGACGCACTGTCCACGCTCGATCCGTATCGAGCGCACCGACGTCGGCGATTCCGACGAGGCTGTTCCATCGTGACACTGCGGCCCCGTCGTCGGTGACGGTATCGACAGCGGAGGGCGACGACGGCGCGCGATACGGAGAAAGGCGTCGAGCAACGGCGTGTGCCTCGGTGGTACTCATCGCGTCCGCCACAGCGAAGACCTCGACTGCCGTGCCGCTGACCGCACCGATCGAGCCGTTCTCGACCACCAGCTGGAGCCCGCGACTTGCCGCCAGTCGCGTACACAACCCGGACAGGTCGACGATGGTGACGGAATCGAGGCCGGTGTCGGTGAGGTCGGTCGAACGGTTGGCAACCAGTCCGCCGTCCACCACGATCACCAACTGCGTGACCCCACTGTTCACCGCCCCACGTGCGAAGCGATTCCGCATCGACAGGACGTCCCCCAGCGCGCTCTCGAGCTCGAGGACACTGCCGAAGATCATTCGCGCAGAACCGGCACCGTCTCGCAACACGTCGTGTTGTGTGTGCGGCAGCCACTTGGTCCATTCCCACTGCTCCACGGTGTCGGGGCCGCAGACGACGGCAACCGCGAGGTGGTCCGGTCCGTGAAAGGTACAGAGATAGGCGACCATCGAGCGCACCATCGCACGAGCGGCATCGCGATCCCCGGCTATCGACAGAGCGGCGAATCCCCTCAGCGACACGGCAATCGGCAACTCGGACACCACCGAGTGTGCTCGCACGAATCGGCGCAGCGACACCGCGGACACCGGTTCCAGCTCTTCCACAGGTCCGGTCTCGGGAGGCACGAGTCGGGTCGCCAAACGCTGATCGCCGAGCCCGGCCCGCACGTGCGCGAAGTCGGCGTCCTGAGGCCGACGTTCCCACATACGCTGCGTTCCGGCCGTCGACCACAGAGTGCCCGGATCCGGATGGCTCCACTCGAGTGCCCTGCGCTGATCTCGCTCGGTGTCGGCGACGTCTCGTCGAAGCTGGTCGAGATACCGCAGATAGTCCTTACGGTCCTCGTTCGCCTCGGCGGTACGTGCTCCCCCGGACTTGCCCCCGCCGGCCAACATGCCCACCATCGACATCAGCATCATGGCTGGGAACATCAACATCATCGGGTTCGCTGCCGCACCGGAAGTGAACATGAGCGCAACCATTCCGACCATGGCGGCGACCATCACCAGCGGCATCAGCTTCATCAGGAGATTGCCGGGTACCGCGCGCGGCACGGGAGGCGGCGGTTGAAGTACGACCTCGCCGCCCGGTGACCGAGGTACTTCCCGGCGCGCGCTGCGAACGAAGCGCACGGTACTCATCGATCAGCCCCCACGGCCGCGCCCCCACAACTGCATTCGCGGCGACCTCCCCCCGAGGCCGCGTGGACGACAGGCTAACGCATGCACAACCGGAGGGTCCACCGTTGCGTCGAAGCATCGGGATACAGAAATAGAACGGCACCGCATTCGGTTGAACGAAGAATGCGGCTCCAAGGCCGCACATGTTCGACGAACGAAAGGTCGGCTTCCGTGTCCGTACCCCTGTCCATCCTCGATCTCGCACATGTGGGCGAGGGCGAAACAATCCGAGACAGTTTCGACGCCAGCGTGACGCTCGCCCAGCATGCCGAGAACTGGGGTTACCAGCGCATCTGGTACGCCGAACATCACAACATGAAGACGATCGCATCGTCGGCGACGTCGGTGTTGATCGGGCACGTGGCCGCACACACGAAGCGAATTCGACTCGGCTCCGGCGGGATCATGCTTCCCAACCACGCGCCGCTCACCATCGCCGAGCAATTCGGCACGTTGGCCACGTTGTTCCCGGACAGGATCGATCTCGGACTGGGCCGCGCCCCCGGCAGCGACCAGGTGACCATGCGCGCCATGCGCCGCGACCCCGCGTCCTCGGACCGATTCCCCCAGGACGTCCAGGAGCTGCAGGGGTACCTGTCTCACCAGTCCCTCGTCCCCGGGGTCAGTGCCACGCCGGGTGCCGGCACCGAGGTGCCGCTGTACATCCTCGGATCGTCTCTCTTCGGCGCACAGCTCGCGGCAGCCCTCGGCCTGCCGTATGCATTCGCGTCGCATTTCGCACCCGACGCACTCGAACAGGCCGTGGAGATCTATCGTCGCGACTTCCGTCCGTCGGCGCAGCTGTCCGAACCTCACCTCATCGTGGGCGTCAACGTGATCGCTGCGGACACCGTCGCCGAGGCTCAGGCCCAGTTCCTCCGAACCAAGAGAAGCCGCGTGAGCCTGCTGCTCGGACGGGGTCGCACCTTCACCGACGAGGAAGCCGACATGGTGCTGGAAGCACCCGCGGGGCAACAGATCTCGAAGATGACGAAGTACTCGGCCGTCGGGACACCCGACATGGTCAGGGAGTACCTCGACCGATTCGCCGAACGCACGGGAGCAGACGAGTTGATCGTCGCCTCGGGCGTCTCCGATCGTCGATCCTGGCTCAGGTCGTTCGAGCTGCTGGCCCAGGTGAGCGAGCTGGTTCCTGCCTGACTGCTGAGAGCAGGTCTCGGCGGAGGCGACGAGCGGTCGAGTGTCGGCGTGATGTCGTAGGGTGTGGACGCACGATGCCCGGGGGGCGGGCATCGACAGTGCACCGCACGCATCCGGGGGGATATCCATGACACGCGCCGACAGCCGTCCCGCAACGACGAACACACCGTCCGACGCAGCCGAACCAACCATCGCATCGGACCCGGCCCGACGTGCCCAGGGGCTGCGTGCCGTCTTCGCCCAGGACGTGTGCCGGGTGACGGTGTCGGCGAGGTCGACCCAAGTGGATATGGCACTGCCCGTCGACGTTCCGGTGTCGCTGTTGATTCCGGGGATCGTCGACATGATCGCGTCACGAGCGGAAGCTGCGGAAGGACCGGGTCCGGTCGGGAGCCGGACCGCGGACTCCGGATCCGACGGGTTGTCGGGGGCCTGGACGCTGTCCCGTATCGGACGTCCGCCGCTACCGTCGACGTCAACACTGTCCGAACTGGGCGTACGTGACGGCGACCTGCTCGTGTTGGGTGTCGCCGAGCGTCCGGCACCGACTCCGTTGTTCGACGATCTCATGGACGCCGTGGCCCGGGCCGGCAAGGACGACGTCGCTCAGTGGACCGCGCGTACTGCACGCACGGTCGGTTCGATCATCACGGGCTCGACGGTCCTGCTCGCCTGCGGAATCGTTCTGAGTGACCCGGTGCGAGCCGGTGCCGAGAACACGAGCAGCCCGGTCGAGGCAGTCGCCGCGGTCACGGCCGCGGTCCTGTTCGCCGTTGCGGGGATGATTCTCGGCCGGCTGTACGAGCAGGTGGCCGTCGCGGTGCTTTTCGGGGAATGCGCCTCGGCGCTGATGTTCACCGGTGGAACGCTGTTCGTACCCGGCCAGTTCGGGGCAGCTCACGTGATGTTGGGTTCGGCCATGGCAGGCTCGATCGCGCTGTTGTCTCTGCGAATCGGCGATGCCGGGCTCGCCGTGTTCACCGGGTCGATCGTGCTGGCAGTGTCGGCGTTCGCCGCGGCGGCCTGCGCGTTGTTCACCGTGATGACGCCGGCGGCCATCGGTACCGTCGCGGCACTGGTAGGTCTGACCGGAATCGCCGTGTCGGCCCGACTGTCGATGATGCAGGCGCGGCTTCCGTTGCCTCCGGTCCCCACCGCCGGTGCCCCACTGGACACCGCCCAGGAGGCAGAGCTCGATTCGATGTCGTTCGCAGATCTGCAGGTGGCAGCCACGCGCGCACGGAGCTACCTGACGGGATTGCTCACGGCGTTCACGGTCGTGGTGGTGATGGGAGTACTCGCTGCGGCGGCGAGCGACACCGCGACCGGTTCCGGGTGGCCCGGCATCGCCCTCGCCGCACTGTGCGCGCTGGTGCTACTTCTGCGCGGACGCACGTATGCCGTTGTGACACATGCCGTCCCACTCGTCGGTGGTGGTGCGGTCGTCCTGTTCTCGCTCTCGGTCGGGGCAGTGATCACATTTCCGGACCGTGCACTCGAGTTGTTCGGCGCGGCGTTGGCCGCCGCCGTCGTCGCATCCGTGTTCGGAGCCCTGGTTCCGACCCGCAACTATTCGCCGGTGATGCGGCGATCGGCCGAACTGGCGGAATACGCCGCGATCGCCCTCGTCATTCCGATCGCAGTATGGGTGTGCGGTCTGTACAGCGTCGTCCGCGGACTGTGACCGCGCGCCGGCGTCGAGCGCACACCGTTGCCGCGCTCACCGTCCTGACCCTCACCTACGAAGCCCTGATGGGACCGTCCTTCGCGCACGCCGAACGCCCGCTCATCGATCCGGTGCAACTGCCACCGCCCAGCCCTCCCGCGCCTTTGGAACCGACCGAGCAGAAGAACGCGTGCGCCGTCCCCTCCGAAACGATCGACGCCCGGGAAATTCCGACGGCGCAGCAAGCACTCGACTTCGCGTCCGTATGGCCGATCACTCGCGGAGCCGGTCAACTGATTGCCGTCATCGATACGGGCGTCACGCCTCACCCACGTCTGCCGGGTCTGATTCCGGGGGGCGACTACGTCGGCACCGGCGACGGATTGCTCGACTGTGACGCGCACGGCACGATGGTGGCCGGTCTCATTGCCGCACAGACGGCCTCCGGCAGCGGTTTCGCCGGCGGCGCTCCGGACGCCCGTGTCCTGTCGATCCGTCAGTCCAGCAACGTGTTTCAAGTCGTGGACAACAGGACCGACCAGGAGAAGACGACCGAACCCGAGAACGCTGCCGGGTACGGAAACGTACGGACGATGGCCATGGCAATCCGGGCGGCGGCCGACGCAGACGCATCGGTCATCAACATCTCCGAAGTGGCGTGCGTACCTGCCGGCGCAGGCGTCGCCGACGGCCCACTCGGTGCAGCAGTGCAGTACGCCGTTCGTGAGAGTGACGCCGTCGTCGTGGCTGCGGCAGGCAACTTCGCAAGCGGCGCGTGCAGGACACAGAACCCCATGCCCGACCCGGTCCGGCCCGAGGCGGACCCGTGGGAAGGGTTTGCGACCATCGCGACACCTGCTTGGTTCGACGACGTGTTGACCGTCGGTTCGGTCGAGTTGGACGGTTCGCCGTCGTCGTTCAGCCTGGCCGGACCATGGGTAGACGTGGCTGCTCCGGGCTCCAACCTGACGTCGCTGTCGCCGGCGGGCAACGGCCTGGCCAACGGCATTCGGGGCACCGACGGCGTAGTACCGATGACCGGAACCAGTTTCGCCGCACCGCTCGTCGCTGCGACAGCGGCACTGGTGCGGGCGTACAGGCCCGATCTGTCCGCTCTCCAAGTGATCGACCGCATCGAGCGAACAGCTCATGCGCCGGCCGACGGATGGAATCCGTCGGTCGGCCACGGTGTCGTCGATCCACTCGCTGCAGTAACCGACGTCGTGACACCGACGCAGCGAACCGTCCCCGCAGATGCGGTCGCGATCGGTGCGCCGCTCCCACCGCTCGCCGTCGATCATCGGCCCCGCGATGCGGCGGTGGCCGGGTCGGTAGTGGTCGCGGTGATTCTGGGCCTCGGAACGGCAGTCTCCATTCCCCTGCGCCGACGACTGTGATCGGCTCGCCCACTCACCGGGACTACTTGGACGGAAGCGCGGCTGCCTGCGGGTCCGCCGCGACCCCGTCGTGCATGGTCAGCGCCTGACCACGCCCCAGAGTCGGCCCGCTGCCCAGCAACTGCAGAATCTGCCACGGTGCAGGAGCCGGAAGTCCGAAGCCCAATGCCGACGCTGCATCCGCACCCTCGACTCCGTAACGAACTCCCGTGTCGGCGACGAAGAAGACGCTGTCCTGACGGGTACTGGCCGTCGAGATACCGGTGCTTCGAACGAATCCGCCGCTACCCGGCGACAGATGGACCTGGTCGACCGCATCACCGCCGCCGTCCGCCTGAGCCAGTGCCACCGGTGAAGCGGTGGTATCGAGTGGCAACGACCGTCCTGCGGATTCGACCAGCTGCGCAGTCGGACCACCGTCGGCGACATCGAGTGGTGACCATGTCAGACACCCGACGGGCCTCTGGCCCGAGTCGACGATGTCGGGAGTCGTCGGTGGGAAGGTCGATATGTCGAGTCCGGACATCGTCTTGGGAGCGTCGGCCAGGACGTCGGGATTGACGGCCGCGATGTCGGGGCTGCCCTGCGAGTCGGCGAACTTGACGAGTAGGGCTGCGGTTTCGCTGATGGCTTGGATGCCGTCCTCGAGCACGACGTAGTACCGAACGTCGCGGCCGGCAACCTTGACCACGGAGCCGATAGGCCGGTTGTCGAACGGGTAGGCGGGGATCTCACCCGCTCGCGCTATGAACGGAGCCGTCACCGCAGGCGACTGCGGTACCGCGTTGAGCAGACCGGCACTGACCGGCGTCGGCGTCGCATCCTCGAGGCCCAGCGCACGAACGACAGCTCTGTCCGCCAGATCGACCGGCGACTTGGTGCCGTCGTGGACGAGATACGCCGCACCGCCCGAAGTCCACAGGAATGCCTCGGATGGGCCGAGCGCAGCCGCGTTCTCGCCGTAGCGGGGCTCCCCCACGATCACTGTCGTGGACGTGACGCCGGCGATCGGATCGACGGTGTCGCACACGGTCCACGACTCGGCCTCGCCGTCCGGGTCGTGCGGCAACGCCGACGGGGCACCGGGAATTCCGACCAGCGCACCGCGAGGTCGCGACGCCAGTTCCGACTCCTTCACCGTCACAGGGTTGTCGGGCCTTCCCACGATCAACCGCGCCGAAGCCAGGTTCAGCACCGGATGGAACACGCCGTCGACGCTGACGAACATGGCGGCCGACTCCTTACCGACCACGATCGACGCGTCGCCGATCTTGTCCTGAGGCCGAAACAGCGCCAGGGCAGCGCAGCCCGCCAGACCCACGCATGCGACGACGACACCCACCATGAGCGCGCGCGACTGCGACTTCATCGGGTCGTGCAACATCCGCGCGTCGCGCCTGATGAGGGCATGTTCCATTCGTCGGACGAGAAAGCGGTATCCGCCGACCTGCCATTTCGTCGTCGGAGTAGATGCCACGATTCCTCCCCAGGATTGTGCCGACCCGATCCCCCATCGGGTCACGCGACACAGTACAGTTCGTCCGCACCCATCGGCGACCGTGTCGGCGACGATCGATCGGGCTGCAACCTTCGGGGGGAGGGTATGTGATGACGCGTTCGAGGAGACGACGGCGCACGTCGGTCGTGTCGTTCGCCGTGCCAACTGTTCGAGGGTTGCTCGCGGCCGAAATAACTACTGTGACAACAACTCTCGCACTACTCGCGACCGACATGCCCGTCGAGTGGACGCTCACCGCCGCAGCGACGGTGTCGCTCGTACCGTTCGTCGCCTTTCGGCGAACGTCGATCGCCGGCTGGCTGGTCGTCGCTCTACGCTTCGGATCCGGCCGAGTCCCTGCCGTCGGGGTGACAACAGAACATGTCGACCCCGACGGCCGGCCCGTCGGTGTGCACTGGCAGCGCGATACCGTCACGTGCACCGTGGAGATCATTGCACCGGAACACGACACGACGGTGCTGGCGCGAACGCGAGCCGACACACGACACACGCTGCCCATCGAGGCGTTGACGTCGTGCTTTCGGCAGCACGACGTCGAGGTTGCCGCAATCGACATCGTCGCGCTCGGGTTTCGAACCGCCGACGGTTCGGTGGCCACCGACGTGTACGAGGGCCTCATCGGCCCGTTGCCCGCCGTCGCGCAGCGGACGGTGTGGGTGTCCGTCACTCTGGACGTACGGGCCAACGCCCGGGCGATGGCAGCGAGGGGCACGGGCCGGACGGGGGCGGCCCGAACCGCGGTCGTTGCAGCTCTCCGCATTGCACGCGCCTTGGAATCTCATGGACTGTCCACACGGCTGTCGACGGCCACAGAACTCCGAGCCGCGGCATTGCACCTGAGCCGCGGTGTCGACACCGACGACCTGACTCAGGTGTGGTCCTACGCTCCATTGCCCGGCGTCGCGAGTACGGGTTACGGAATCGATTGCAGCACAATCACTGTCGAGGATCTTTCGGCCTTGTGGGCGACACCGTCGCTGGGTACGACCATGTCCGTTCACCTGCGCCCCACCGACGAGCCGAGCCGCGTCCGCGTTCGTGCGTCGTGCAGATTCGCTGCGCGAGAGGCAATCTCGAGGCCCGATGTTGCTTCACTGACCTCGATGGCCGGACGTCAACGAGACGGCATTTTCGCTCAATTGCCACTGGCTGTGGCAACACACTCGGCAGTGATGCCGGTCGGAACCCTCTCGACCTCCGCACTGCAGGCCTGGGCGTTCCCGGTGAGTGGTTGCGGCCAACTACTGGGATCGGATACGAACGGAAACGGTGTGGCAGTGCGAATCTTCGGGGCGAACCTGCCGCGGGTCAGCATCGTGGGCGAGCTCTACCTCGCCCAACAGCTTCTGTTCCGAGCCGTGGCGATCGGAGCGCGAGTTGTCGTCAGAACGGACAGACCGCACGCCTGGGGAGCCCTCCGCGACGCCATCGGGGAGCCCGAGCGGTTTCTGGTCGACAGCGACCACACACGGGTGCGGCCCTCGTACGACGTCGTCGTGGTCGACTTCGCAGACGGCTCCATCTCGCTCGATCACCAATCTGTCCCCGGCGTCACTGTGATCTCGCTGACCGAGCACGAACCGCCGCATGATCCGGCGGCACCCGGGCCGACCCGACAGAGATTCGCCGCGACACTGTCGATCGTTCAGCCGCGTGCGTCCGGTGACCGTATTCGGGTGCGTTCGGGTCCCATCGACATCGAACTGACGCTGGTCACCATTCCGCAGGAAACGGCGTTCATCGGTCGACCGAGAAGTCTTCGACCCGCCGTCCGAGTCTGACAGTGTCAGCCGGGGTACCGGACGCGCGCCCGCGCGCTCGACACTGCGCCGGCCCACCACTCGAGTTGGTCGAGCAATCGCCCCAAGGAGTCGACAGCAGCGGGATCGTCGACGCCACCGGCCTCGTCGAAACGCCGACGCACGCGATGGAGTGATACCGAATCCCGTACCGACACCATGTGTAGCTCTGCGGCGATGAGGCGCAGTTGCTCGGTCGCTCGCACACCACCCGCCAGACCGCCATAGGAAACGAATCCCACTGGCTTGGAACGCCATTCGTACTTCACCGTGTCGAGCGCGGTCTTCAGCGAGCCGGGCACAGCGTGGTTGTACTCGGGAGTGACGAGGACGAACGCGTCGGCCTCGCCCACGATGCGGGTGAAACGTTCGGAGCCCTCGCTCGACGTCAAGCTGTTCGGGAGATCGAAGTCCGCGAGATCGACATCCACAACCGTGAGAGAGTCGCGCGCCGACGCCACGCTGCGTACCCAGGCTGCGACGGTGGGGCCCACCCGCCCCTCCCGAACGCTGCCGGTGACCACCGCTAGACGTATCGGCTGGATCGTGTCGGCACCGGACCCGGCGCAATCGTAGCTCATCCTTCTCCTCCACAGCATTCGTCGCCGACGATTGCCGGTCGAGTCTCCCGGGTGGCAGCATTGCGCGCGGCCAACATGTCGGCGGGTGGATAGTCGACCCGCACCAGGGCAAGTCCGCGAGCCGGGGCCACTGCCACCTCGCTCGCGCGTTCTCGACGACCGAGCAGGGAACGTGCCCAGTCGGGGGTTCGTCGTCCTTCACCGACGGCCTGCATCGCCCCGACCAGACTGCGCACCATCGACCAGCAGAACGCATCGGCGCTGACGTACGCGGTCAGTCGATCCCCCTCGCGTTCCCAGTCGAAGCGCTGCAGTTCTCGCACTGTCGTGGCACCGTCTCGCCTCTTGCAGAACGCTGCGAAATTGTGCAGTCCGATCAGTGCCTGCGATGCCTCGCGTACCGCGTCCAGATCGATCGGCCGCGGCCAGGACACGACTCCGGCGACGTCCAGAGGATCGACGCCGTAGAGCGCTGTGCCGAATCGGTACTCGTAGTGACGGCGATATGCCGAGAACCGAGCGTCGAAGTCGGGCGAGACCTCCGTTATCGCACGAACCCGGACGTCGGCGGGAAGGAAGCGCGCCATTCTTCGAATCAACCGGTCGTGCTCGTCCGGCACACCCACGGCGTCGAAATGTGCAACCTGACCGGTCGCGTGCACTCCGGCGTCGGTACGACCGGCCACCGTCAGCTCGACCGGTTGACGGAGCACAGTGGAGAAAGCCTCCTCGAGCACGCCACACACGGTTCGGATACCGGGTTGCCGAGCCCAGCCGGAGAAGTTCGTGCCGTCGTACGAGATGTCGAGCCGGTATCTGGTGGGGACCGACAAAGCGGGCCCGCCATCTCCTGAGGAAATGGCGGGCCCGCTTCGGTCGTGCTCGGAGCTCACAAGGACTAGTCCTTCTTCGCATCCTCGGCCTCGGGGGCGTCCGACGCGTGGGCGTCGTTGTCCTCGATGCCTTCGATGACTGCGTCGGCGTTGGCCACCTCGGCGTCGGTCGCGTCGGCTTCGACAGCCTCGACGACGTTGTCGTCTGCCGTGTCCTCGGCCGGAGCCTCGGTTGCGGCGGGAGCAGCCTTCGATGCCTTCACGCGGCGTGCGCGGTCGGCTTCGTTGGACACCGTCTGCTCGTTGACGAGCTCGATGATGGCCATCGGCGAGTTGTCACCCTTACGGGGGACGGTCTTGATGATGCGCGTGTAGCCACCGTCGCGATCGGCGAAGAAAGGCCCGATCTCGGCGAAGAGCTTGTGCACGACATCTTTGTTGTTGATCGTCTTGAGAACCTCACGACGATGGGCCAGATCACCCTTCTTGGCATGGGTGACGAGCTTCTCGGCGTGGGGACGAAGGCGCTTGGCCTTCGACTCGGTGGTGGTGATGCGGCCGTGCTCGAAGAGTGACGTCGCCAGGTTGGCCAGGATGGCCTTCTGGTGTGACGCCGACCCGCCGAGACGGCGGCCCTTGGTGGGCTTGGGCATGATGAATCTCCTAGTAAGAGCTCCAGCGAGCTGATTACAGCTGTTCTGTCTCGGCGTAGTCCTGCTCGGCGCCTTCGGTATCGCCGAAGGAGCCTGCGTCGGTGTCACTCCACGTGCCCGTGGTGGCGTCGTAGCCAGGCACGGTGCTCGGATCGAACGACGCGGGGCTGTCCTTGAGGGAAAGGCCGAGCGAGTGCAGCTTGACCTTCACCTCGTCGATGGACTTCTGCCCGAAGTTACGGATGTCGAGCAGATCGGACTCGGTACGACCAACCAGCTCACCGACGGTGTGAACACCTTCGCGCTTGAGGCAGTTGTAGGAACGAACCGTCAGGTCCAGATCCTCGATGGGGAGTCCGAAGGATGCGATGTGATCGGCCTCGGCGGGCGAGGGTCCGATCTCGATGCCTTCTGCTTCGACGTTCAGCTCACGGGCGAGGCCGAAGAGCTCAACCAGGGTCTTGCCCGCCGAAGCGAGCGCGTCCCGCGCGGTGATGGAATTCTTGGTCTCCACGTCGAGAACGAGCCGATCGAAGTCGGTGCGCTGTTCGACGCGGGTGGCCTCCACCTTGTAGGTGACCTTGAGCACGGGCGAGTAGATCGAGTCGACCGGAATACGGCCGATCTCGGCACCCGATGCCTTGTTCTGAACGGCGGGGACGTAGCCGCGACCGCGCTCGACGACGAGCTCGATCTCCAACTTGCCCTTGTCGTTCAGGGTCGCGATGTGCAGATCCGGATTGTTCACCGTGACGCCGGCCGGAGGCACGATGTCGCCTGCGGTGACAGCGCCGGGGCCCTGCTTGCGGACGTACATGGTGACCGGTTCGTCTTCTTCGGAGCTCACCACGAGTCCCTTGAGGTTCAGGATGATGTCGGTGACATCTTCCTTGACTCCGGGAACGGTGGTGAATTCGTGGAGGACGCCGTCGATACGGATGCTGGTGACAGCAGCGCCGGGGATCGACGACAGCAGGGTGCGGCGGAGCGAGTTGCCGAGTGTGTAACCGAAGCCGGGCTCGAGCGGCTCGATGACGAATTTCGAGCGGTTGTCGGCGATGACCTCTTCGGTCAGCGTCGGGCGCTGTGAAATGAGCATTCTGTGTTCCTCCTGTACGGGCGTCCGCTATTTGACGCCCACGTGTGGAGGCGAAGACGCATGTGAGCCTCGCGGGGAGACTCACATGCGTGCTGCGCCTTACTTCGAGTAGTACTCGACGATGAGCTGCTCCTGGAGCGGCACATCGATCTGTGCGCGCTCCGGCACCCGGTGAACCAGGATGCGAAGACGGTTGGGGACGACCTGCAGCCACGGAGCCACCGGACGATCGCCGTAGCTCTCACGGGCGATCTGGATCGGCAGGGTCTGCGCGGACTTCTCGCGGACATCGATGATGTCGTACTGCGAGACGCGGTAGCTGGGGATGTCCACTCGCTTGTTGTTCACGAGGAAGTGGCCATGGGTGACCAGCTGGCGTGCCTGACGACGCGTACGTGCGAGACCCGCACGGTAGACGACGTTGTCGAGGCGAGTCTCGAGGATGGTCAGCAGGTTCTCACCGGTCTTGCCGGCGGCCCTGTTGGCTTCCTTGTAGTACAGACGGAACTGCTTCTCCATGACGCCGTAGGTGAAGCGAGCCTTCTGCTTCTCCTGCAGCTGGAGCAGGTACTCGCTCTCCTTGATCCGCGCGCGGCCGTGCTGGCCGGGCGGGTAGGGACGACGCTCGAACGCCTGGTCGCCTCCGACGAGGTCGACGCGCAGACGACGCGACTTGCGGGTGATAGGACCGGTATAACGTGCCATTTTCTAAACCTTTCCTTCCCGCTAGACCCGACGCCGCTTGGGCGGACGGCAGCCGTTGTGCGGCTGAGGGGTGACATCGGAGATGGTGCCGACCTCGAGGCCTGCGGCCTGAAGTGAGCGGATCGCGGTCTCACGGCCGGAGCCGGGACCCTTGACGAACACGTCGACCTTCTTGACGCCGTGCTCCTGAGCCTTGCGCGCAGCGTTCTCGGCTGCGAGCTGTGCGGCGAACGGAGTCGACTTGCGCGAGCCCTTGAAGCCCACGTGTCCCGAGGACGCCCACGAGATGACGTTTCCGGCGGGGTCGGTGATCGACACGATCGTGTTGTTGAACGTGCTCTTGATGTGCGCAGATCCGTGCGGGACGTTCTTCTTGTCCCTGCGACGCGTCTTCTGCGCCTTCTTCGGACCGGTACCGCGTGCTTTGGGGGGCATTACTTCGCCTTCTTCTTGCCGGCAATGGTGCGCTTGGGTCCCTTACGGGTACGCGCATTGGTCTTGGTGCGCTGTCCACGGACGGGCAGACCACGACGGTGGCGAAGACCCTGGTAGCAGCCGATTTCGATCTTGCGTCGGATGTCGGCCTGCACCTCGCGGCGCAGATCGCCCTCGACCTTGAGGGACTCGTTGATGTAATCGCTGAGCTTGCGCAGATCGTCGTCGCCGAGATCCTTGCTGCGCAGGTCGGGGCTGACGCCCGTTGCTGCGAGAATTTCCTTGGAGCGGGTACGGCCGACGCCGTAGATGTAAGTCAGTGCGATCTCCATGCGCTTTTCGCGCGGCAGATCCACACCTGCGAGACGTGCCATGTGGCATTTCCTTTTCTTGTCCGGAGGTCTGCTCCCAGTCCGTCCCCTGTGTCCTTCTCACCGCTGGGGTGGGAAGCGTCTTTCAACAAACTCAGTGGGGCCCCGGCCTCCGTGCCGGGGGTCTGCCGCAACGCGTGTGTTGCGGTTGGTGCTGGGAGGTCATCTTCTAGCTGTTGCCAAGCCGACGTGCGTGATGCTCGGTGGTTATCCCTGACGCTGCTTGTGACGCAGGTTGTCGCAGATCACCATGACGCGTCCGTTACGACGAATCACCTTGCACTTCTCGCAGATCTTCTTGACGCTCGGCTGAACCTTCACGTCGTTGATCTCCTGTGTGTAGCTCGGACGCGCTGCGAGCAGCGGACCGAGCATGGTTCTCCCCGACCGGACATGGCCGAGGAAGCTCTTACTTGTAGCGGTAAACGATGCGTCCACGCGTGAGGTCGTAGGGCGAAAGCTCTACCACGACGCGATCCTCGGGAAGGATGCGGATGTAGTGCTGACGCATCTTTCCGCTGATGTGGGCGAGTACCTTGTGGCCGTTTTCGAGCTCAATGCGAAACATCGCATTGGGCAGCGGTTCGACAACTCGGCCCTCTACCTCGATAGCACCGTCTTTCTTGGCCATATCCTCCGCGATCCTGGCTCTCACACCTGGTTGATTGCATCTGTTTCCGTTACCGTGATGCCCACTGACCGACTCCTCGGAACCGAGTCGGAGTATCGCCGGAGGGCCGCACAGCCCTCGAGGCATGCGGACATCCGGTACGCAGGGCGCACCGTCGATCTATGTTACCGGCAAAGGCACATCTGGCCAAATGCGCGCGAAGCGGGCACGAAACGCGTCGGATGGCGACGTTAGATTAACTGAGCTAACCTTTCGTCCGCCCGCCATCGTTCAGCCACCGAGCCCGCAAGGTGCCCTCTTGAGTTCCAACCCGTCCGGCCCAGCCGTCTCCGTGATCATTCCCGTACACAACGCCAGAGATGTGCTCGACGAGCAACTACGCGCGCTCGCCCACCAGGACTACGACGGCCCGTTCGAGGTCGTCGTCAGCGACAACGGCTCGACCGACGGAGTGCGCGAGTTCGTGCAGGACCACGCACTACGGGCCCGCTTGAATCTGAAGTACGTCGATTCGTCCGGCACCCCGGGCGCGTCGCATGCCCGCAATCGCGGTGCGGAAGCAGCCGAGGGCCCGCTGCTGGCCTTCTGCGATGCCGACGACGTCGTACACCCGACATGGCTGCGGCGCATCACCGCCGAACTGAACAGCTACGACCTCGTGGGAACCGGCCTGAGCACCGAGGCGCTGAACTCCGAAGCGACGCGCGCCGCAGTTCCGTTCGCCCCACCTTCGAATCAGGGCAAGTCGCCCTTTCGCCCGTTCGTCATCGGGGCGAGTATGGCGTGCCGCGCGTCGACCTACCGAGATCTCGGCGGGATGTTCGAATTCGTTCATGCCAGCGAGGACATGGAATTCTCCTGGCGCGCACAGCAATCGGGTGCCCGCCTGCACTTCATAGCCGAGCCGCTGGTCGAATATCGTCTGCGTACCGGCTACCGGGACAATTGGAAACAGGCGGGGGCACTCGGATACGGATCGGCCCACGTCCGCGGAATGTATCGGGCTGCCGGATGCCCGCCGTTCCGAATCCGCACAATTTCCGTAGCGCTCCTCGCGCTCGCGGTACGAAACCCATTGCTGCCGACCGCACTGACTCGGATGCCGACTCGCCTCTGGCTGCGCCTGACGGCAGCCCACCTCGGACTCATCCGAGGGGGCCGCCGGTACTCGTCACTCACCTGGTGAGCGTTGACCTGGTAGTTCTAGCGAGGCCGAACCGTCAGGATTCGCGGGCCGTCCTCGGTCACCGCGACCGTGTGTTCCCAGTGCGCCGCGCGTGAACCATCGGTGGTCACCACGGTCCACCCGTCGTCGAGAATGTCGGTCTCGTAGGTACCGAGCGTCAACATCGGTTCGATGGCCAGCGTGGAACCCACCACGAGTTCCGGGCCTTTGCCCGGCGCGCCCTCGTTCGCGAGGAACGGGTCCATATGCATTTCGCGGCCGATTCCGTGGCCGCCGTAACCGTCGACGATTCCGTATTTACGACCGTGAGCATCCTCGGCCGCGTGCGTACCGGACTCGATGGCGTGGGAGATGTCGGTCAGACGATTGCCGGGGATCATCGCTGCGATCCCGGCCTCCATGGAAAGCCTCGTCGCATCGCTCAGCAACGCATCGGCCTCGATGATGTCGCCGACGCCGAACGTCCACGCCGAATCTCCGTGCCAACCGTCCAGAACGGCACCGCAGTCGATGGACACGAGATCCCCGGCGACCAACAACTCGTCCGCCGACGGAATGCCGTGCACCACGCGGTCGTTCACCGAGGAGCAGATGCTGCCGGTGAAACCGTGGTACCCCAGGAAAGAGGGCACCGCACCGGCATCACGGATGACCGCCTCGGCAACTCGGTCGAGTTCGAGCGTCGAGACCCCGGGCTTGGCTGCATCCCGTACGGCGACGAGAGCGGCACCTACCACGGCACCGGCTGCCGCCATCGCGTCGAGCTCACCAGCGCTCTTGAACGGGACAACTTTTCGTTTACGGCCGAACGCCATTACTTGCCGTGGTCCTCGATGGACTTCAGCGCGCGGGCGTTGACTTCGTCCACCTCACCGATCGCATCGACGGTGACCAGCTTGTCGGAGTAGTAGTCCAACAGCGGTGCCGTCTCGTCGCGGTATACCTTGAGCCGATTACGGATGACGTCCTCTTTGTCGTCCTCACGGCCGCGCGCCAGCATGCGGTCCACGACGACGTCCTCGTCGACGACAAAGGACAGCACTGCATCGAGACGCGCGTTCAGGTCGGAGAGGATGTCGACCAGAGCTTCGGCCTGGCCGACCGAACGCGGGAAACCGTCGAGAAGGAATCCGTTGACGGCGTCGGGCTCGGCGAGTCGACTGCGCACCATGTCCACGGTGAGTTCGCTCGGCACGAGGTCGCCCGCGTCGAGGTACTTCTTCGCTTCCAATCCGAGCGGGGTCTTCTCGCCGATGTTGGCGCGAAAGAGATCGCCTGTCGAAATGTGTGGCACGCCCAGCTTCTCGGAGAGGAGGACGGCCTGAGTGCCTTTGCCGGCACCGGGGGGACCGAGCAGAACAAGTCTCACTTGAGGAACCCTTCGTAGTTACGCTGCATCAGCTGGCTTTCGATCTGCTTGACGGTGTCGAGGCCCACGCTGACCATGATCAACACGGCGGTACCACCGAACGGAAGGTTTTGAGCTCCGCCCGAACTGCCGATGTCGAGGAACAGGTTGGGAAGCACCGCAATGGTGCCCAGGTACACCGCACCGGGCAGCGTGATGCGACTGAGAACGTAGTTGAGGTAATCGGCTGTCGGCTTACCCGGTCGGATGCCCGGGATGAATCCACCGAACTTCTTCATCTCGTCGGCCCGCTCTTCGGGGTTGAACGTGATCGCCACGTAGAAGTACGTGAAGAAGACGATCAGCCCGAAGAAGATAGCGATGTACACCGGGTTCGCCGGGTTCACCAGATACTCGTTGATGATCCGCTGCCACCAGCTCGGATCGGTTGCGGTGCTGGCGGACGTGAGCTGGGCGATGAGATTTGGTAGGTAGAGGAGCGAGGACGCGAAGATCACCGGGATGACGCCGGCCTGGTTGACCTTGAGCGGCAGATACGTGGACGAGCCGCCGTACATCTTCCGGCCGACCATGCGCTTGGCGTACTGGACCGGGATTCGGCGCTGACCCTGCTCGACGAAGACCACACCGGTGATGATGAGGAACGCTGCGAAGCAGACGAACCCGAAGACCAACCCGCCGCGGCTCTCCAGAATCGAGTTGCCCTCGGACGGGATGCGCGAGGCAATTCCGGCGAAGATCAGCAGCGACATTCCGTTGCCGACACCGCGCTCGGTGATGACCTCGCCGAACCACATCACGACGGCTGCGCCTGCAGTCATGACCAGCACGATGATGACGAGCCCGAAGATGGACTGGTCGGCGATGATGTCCTGCTGACATCCCTGGAGCAACTGGCCGCGCGAAGCGAGGGCCACCAGGCCGGTCGCCTGCAGGATGGCCAGTGCGATCGACAGGTAACGCGTGTACTGCGTCATCTTGGCCTGGCCCGACTGTCCCTCCTTGCGGAGTTCCTCGAACTTGGGGATGACGACGGTGAGCAGCTGCACGATGATGCTGGCGGTGATGTACGGCATGATGCCGATCGCGAACACCGAGAGCTGGAGGAGCGCTCCACCGGAGAACAAGTTGATCAACGAGTAGATGCCCGCCGAATCTCCACCGGAGACCTGGTCGATGCATGCTCGGACATTGGCGTAGTCGACACCCGGCGACGGCAGTGTTGCACCGAAGCGATACAGGGCCACCAGACCGAGCGTGAAGAGGATCTTCCGTCTCAGGTCAGGAGTCCTGAGGGCCGACACGAAGGCGGAAAGCAAAGATCCTCCTGGCACGACTGCGTTGACGCCGCGAGTGCTTCGTCGGGAGCGACTGATGCTCCCGTGAGCCTCACGAGCATGGACTGCGGACGACATGCGTCGACCGCATCGATACGAACTTCTCTGAACTCTAGAACTCTAACAGTGCGCATCGAACGGACCGACGGTCAGTGTTGGACCCTGGCCGATCGGTCGACACACACGACATTCCGTGTAGGCAACGATGGCCGCAGCTCAGCTACGAGAGCTGTGGCTGCGGCCATCGTCACGAACTGCTGCTCGACGCGCTGCTACTCAGCACATCGAAGCAATGCTCATACCTCGGTTGCAGAACCGCCGGCAGCGGCGATCTTTTCCTTGGCGGAGCCCGTGAACTTGTTGGCCGAGATATCGACCTTCACGGTGAGGTTTCCGTCTCCGAGAACCTTGACGAGCTCGTTCTTGCGAACAGCTCCCTTGGCGATCAGCTCGGGGATACCGATCTGACCACCCTCGGGGAACAGGCGCTCGATGTCGCGCAGGTTCACGACCTGGAACACGACACGGTTGCGGTTGGTGAAGCCCTTGAGCTTCGGGAGCCGCATGTGGAGGGGCATCTGGCCACCCTCGAAGCGTGCCGGCACGTTCTTGCGTGCGCCGGTTCCCTTGGTACCGCGACCTGCGGTCTTGCCGCGCTTGCCACCTTCACCACGGCCGACGCGAATCTTCGTCGACTTGGATCCGGCTGCGGGGCGCAGGTGGTGCAGTTTGATGGTCATGGTTAGACCTCCTCAACAGTTACGAGGTGGCGCACCGTGTTGACCAGTCCGCGGTTCTGCGGGTTGTCCTCGCGGACGACCGTCTGGCGGATGCCCTTGAGCCCGAGAGTACGCAGGCTGTCACGCTGGTTCGCCTTCTGGCCGATGGTGCTCTTGATCTGAGTGACCTTCAGCTGAGCCATTACTTCACCGCTCCTGCCTGTGCGCGTGCGCGCAGCATTCCGGCGGGTGCAACCTCTTCGAGGGTCAGGCCGCGGCGAGCCGCAACTTCCTCGGGACGCTGCAGACCCTTGAGGGCTGCGACGGTCGCGTGCACGACGTTGATGGCGTTGTCGCTACCGAGCGACTTCGACAGCACGTCGTGGACACCGGCGCACTCCAACACTGCGCGAACAGCACCACCGGCGATGACGCCGGTACCGGCGCTGGCCGGACGCAACATGACGACGCCGGCAGCGGCTTCGCCCTGGATGGGGTGGGTGATGGTGCCGGCGATCATCGGGACGCGGAAGAAGCTCTTGCGAGCCTCCTCGACACCCTTCTGGATGGCCGCGGGAACTTCCTTGGCCTTGCCGTAGCCGACGCCGACCAGTCCGTTGCCGTCACCGACGATGACGAGGGCGGTGAAGCTGAAGCGTCGACCACCCTTGACCACCTTGGAGACGCGGTTGATCGTGACGACCTTCTCGATGAAGTTCGACTTGTCCGCAGCGTTGCCGCCACGGCCGTTGTCACGACGATCGCGACCGCCACCACCGCGGTTGTCGCCGCGCTGGTTGTTGTCGCCACCTGCGTTGGGGCCACTGTTCTGTCCGGCGGGGCCGCTTCCGCCGTCACGCCGTTGACGTCCCGGCATCAGGCTGTCCTTCCGTTGTCAGTCATTGTCATCATCAGAACGTCAACCCGCCTTCGCGGGCAGCGTCTGCGAGTGCCGCGATGCGGCCGCTGTAGTTGTTGCCGCCGCGGTCGAACACGACTGCCTCGACGCCGGCTGCCTTCGCACGGCTGGCGATGAGCTCGCCGACCTTCGCGCTGACGGCCTTCTTGTCGCCCTCGAGTGCGCGCACATCGGCTTCGATGCTCGACGCGCTGGCCAGCGTGTGGCCCGCCAGGTCGTCGATCAACTGCACGTGGATGTGACGCGAGGACCGGTTGACGACCAAGCGCGGACGCTCGGGCGTTCCGGAGATCTTCTTGCGAAGGCGGAAGTGACGACGTGCCTTCGACAGGCGACGCTTCGTCGAGACGTCGGTGCCGCGCGGTGTGCGCTTGACGACGTTCGCCTTGTCTGCTGTTTGCTGGCTCATATCACTTACCCGTCTTTCCGACCTTGCGGCGGATCACTTCACCCTCGTAGCGGATGCCCTTACCCTTGTACGGGTCCGGACGCCGCAGACGACGAATGTTGGCAGAGATCTGACCGACCTTCTGCTTGTCGATGCCGACAACGGTGAATCGCGTGGGCGACTCGACCGTGAACGTGATGCCCTCGGGTGCTTCGATCAGCACGGGATGGCTGTAACCGAGTGCGAACTCGAGGTCCTTGCCCTTGAGTACGACGCGGTAACCGACGCCGTGAATCTCCATCTTGGTGGTGTAACCGTTGGTGACACCGGTGATGAGGTTCGCGACGAGAGTGCGCGAGAGACCATGCAGCGAGCGGCTCTTACGCTCGTCGTCGGGCCGAGTGACGGCGATGGTGCCGTCGTCGGCGCGGGCGATCTTGATGGGCTCGGCGACTGTCAGGCTCAGGGCACCCTTGGGGCCCTTGACCGCAACGTCCTGGCCGTCGATGGTGATATCGACGCCAGCGGGGACTGCGACCGGCAATTTTCCAATACGTGACATGGTGTGGCCTCCCCTACCAGACGTAGGCGAGGACTTCTCCGCCCACACCCTGCTTGGCAGCCTGACGCTCCGTGAGCAGACCGGTGGACGTGGAGATGATCGCCACGCCCAGGCCGCCGAGAACCTTGGGCAGATTGGTGGATTTTGCGTACACCCGGAGACCGGGCTTGGAGACGCGTCGCACGCCGGCGAGGCTGCGCTCACGGCTCGGGCCGTACTTCAGATCGACGATGAGGGTCTTGCCCACCTCGGCGTCTTCCGTGCGGTAATCGGAGATGTAGCCCTCGCGCTTGAGGATCTCGGCGATGTTCGCCTTGAGCTTCGAGTGGGGAAGCTTCACCTCGTCGTGGTACGCCGAGTTGGCGTTGCGCAGACGGGTCAAGAAGTCTGCAATTGGATCGGTCATCGTCATGGTGTGACCTGTGCACCTTTCTCGCAGCGGTTCCCATGCAGCACGCGCGGGCTGGTGCCTTCCGGTTCCGGAGAACCCATCGGGCCTGGCTCGTCACATCGTGGGCCTACAGCGAAGTGAACATGTCCTGACCGACTGTTGCCGGTCAGGGGTTGCGCTCCAAGCAATGCATCGCTGCACTGCCAGGTGTTACGAGCTTCCGCATGTTCAATGCTGACGTGCGGAGAACTCGAGGTTGCGTTTGTTGTATTGCAAGGACTCGCGTGCAGGCACGACGAAGCCCGGGCAACCGCTCTAGTGTAGGCATCGCGCACCCGAAGACCAAATCGCCTTACCATTGCGGGACAGCTCGGGTCCAGTCGGACACCCCGACGAGTACTTCTTCGCTAACGTCGGACCATGACGGACTCGAAGGCAGTCGACATCGACCACCTCACCCACACTCTGCGTGACCGCAACATCGCAGGGGTGACGATCGGCTGGGTCGACAACAACGGCATCGTCCGATCACGCACCGTGCCCACCGCAGAATTGACTGCAGTCGCACGGCGTGGAGTGGGAGTCACCGCGGTGTTCGCGGTATTCGATTCGCATGACGGGATCACATTCGCCCACGAAGGACTGTCGACGCCGTCCGGCGATGTGCGGTTGATTCCGGTGATCGAGAGCGCGTCGAGCGTGGTCGCCCTGTCCGGACAGCCGGGGCTGGCCTGGGCGCACGGACGACAGGTCTCGGCAGACGGCACACCGTGGCCCTACGATCAGCGCTCAGTTCTCGAGCGGCAGGTGCAGAAGGCGTCCGATGCCGGTTTCGAGGTACGGGCCGGATTCGAGATCGAGTTCGCCCTGACTCGCGAGTCGGACGGACTGTCCGCTCATCGCGGACCTGCCTACTCGGCGAACGCACTCCGCGATGTCGATCAATTCGTCGTTCTATTGCTCGAGGCGCTGTCTGCGAATGGCCTCGACATCGGGCAGATTCATGCCGAGTACGGCGGCTCCCAGCTGGAGATCGCATTGAGTCCACTCGATCCACTTGCTGCGGCCGACGCGCAGGTACTCGCGCGGCAGACCATCCACTCAGCGGCCAAAGCCCAGGGCCTGAGGGCAAGCTTCGCTCCCCTGCCCTCGTCGAGCAGTGCGGGTAACGGATGGCACCTACACACATCACTGGTTCGCGACGGTCACAACGCTCTGACCGGCGACGGAGAGTACGGACTGTCCGACACCGGGCAGGCGTACATCGCGGGCCTCGTTCGAGAACTCCCGGGACTCACTGCCATCACGGCACCGAGTTCGGGGTCACTGCTGCGTCGTCGACCGGGGTACTGGGCAGGTGCCTTCGGATTCTGGGGCGTCGAGAACCGCGAAGCTGCAGTGCGACTCGTACCGGCCACGCCCCTTCTCGGCCCGGAACACACCAACGTCGAGTTGAAGGCGTGCGACGCGTCCGCCAATCCGTACCTGGCGCTGGCCGTCACGATCGCGGCCGGTCTGGCGGGAGTGGTGGATTCGGCGCAATTGCCGCCTCCGGTCCAGGAGGACGTAGGAGGTTGAGACGATGCTCGTCGGGATGCCGCGGGAATCTCGCCTCTCGCAACGACCCACGCGCAGCAGCGCGAAGACCTCCTGTCGTCCGTACTGGTCCGAGACGTGTTGGGCATGGAACTTCTGGGCGCGTTCGTCGCCTGCCGGGACGCCGATGCCACGTGGGCGGAGAGTCATACCGAGGACGAACTGCTCGAATCGTTGCGTTGGATCTACTGAGATGCTGCGCAGGTTCGCCGGGGCAACCACCATCGTCTCGGCCCTCGATCATGCTCTGCCGCAACCGGATCAACTCTGCGGACCGTTCTCGGCATCGGTTGCGCTGACGGCCGTCATGGGCGACGACGCACCGGGCGTGACGGCACTCGCGGTCGCGTCGAGGTCCGCGATCTGGCCGGGTGCAATCGACTCGGCCCGTCCTCCCGGAACCCCCCGAATCACCGACGGGTGGGATCTACTGCCGCGAGCCGCATCGATCGACGCAGCCGGGACCACGGCAGCAGGTCTCACGGAGGGCATCGAGACCGCGACCGATCACCGCGTCGCCGTGGTTCCCATCGTGGGGCCCTCCGTCGAGCGATTGCGTCTGCTACTCGACCGGCTTGCCGACGGGCCTTTCCGCTTCGCATCGTTGGCGAATGTACATACTGCAGAGTTGACCGACTTCGACTGGAACGTAGGACATTTCGTGACCGTCTGGGGATTCGATCCAGTCGAGGACGTAGTGGCGATTGCCGACACCTACCGGGAACTCGGAGACCCGGACATGCCGCCTGGATGTAGAACCGTCTCCACCGATGCCCTCGCGTCGGCGATGTCCGAGCGTGGCCTGCTGCTGATCGTCGACAGCCCGGATCATCATGCGGCGGTGGATCTGGTCCGCTCTCTGGATCTACGACACGACGTGTGGTCGGTGTGAAAGTCAGGATCTGAGCAACGCAAAATGGGCGTGGGTTCCTTTCGGAACCCACGCCCATCAGCGTGGTGTGGTGAAGCCCGGAGGCCTCAGATCACCAGGAGCTCTTGCGAACTCCGGGAAGCTCTCCGGCGTGTGCCATTTCGCGCACGCAGATACGGCAGAGGCCGAACTTGCGGAACACGGAATGGGGACGGCCGCAGCGGTTGCAGCGAGTGTATGCACGCACCGCGAACTTCGGCTTCTTGTTGGCCTTGTTGACCAATGCCTTCTTCGCCATGGACTCAGTTCTCCTTGAACGGGAAGCCGAGGTGCTTGAGCAGCGCGCGGCCTTCTTCGTTGTTGGTTGCGGTGGTTACTACGGTGATGTCCATGCCGCGCGGACGGTCGATCTTGTCCACGTCGATCTCGTGGAACATCGACTGCTCGTTGAGGCCGAACGTGTAGTTTCCGTTGCCGTCGAACTGCGTGCCCGAGAGGCCGCGGAAGTCCCTGATTCGGGGAAGGGCAATGGAGACCAGACGGTCGAGGAACTCCCACATGCGGTCGCCACGGAGGGTGACGCGTGCGCCGATGGGCATTCCTTCGCGCAGCTTGAACTGTGCGATGGACTTGCGAGCCTTGCGGATCTCCGGCTTCTGGCCGGTGATGGCAGCGAGGTCTGCAACTGCGCCGTTGATCAGCTTGGCGTCACGGGCGGCGTCGCCGACACCCATGTTGACGACGACCTTGACGATGCCGGGGATCTGCATGACGTTCTCGTATGCAAACTCGGTGTTCAGGGCGTCTTTGATCTCAGCGCGGTAGCGCGCCTTGAGGCGGGGCTGTTCGCCCGCGATGTTCTCGGTGGTAGTCATCTCAGATGTCCTTCCCGTTCTTGCGGGAAACACGAACGCGCTTGCCGGATTCTTCGTCGGTCCGGTAGCCCACGCGAGTGGGGTTTCCGTCCGAGTCGACAACTGCGACGTTCGATACGTGGATCGGGGCTTCCTGAGTGACGATGCCACCCGAGGATGCGCCGCGCTGGTTGGCAGAGACCGCGGTGTGCTTCTTGATGCGGTTCACGCCTTCGACCAGGACCTTGGAGTCAGCGGGGTAGGCCTGAATGACCTTGCCCTTGGCACCCTTGTCCTTGCCTGCGATCACGAGAACGGTGTCGCCCTTGTGCACCTTCATTTACAGCACCTCCGGGGCGAGCGAGACGATCTTCATGAACTTCTTCTCACGCAGCTCGCGGCCGACCGGGCCGAAGATGCGGGTTCCACGGGGGTCGTGGTCCGGCTTGATCAGCACCGCAGCGTTCTCGTCGAAACGGATGTACGAGCCATCCGGACGGCGACGCTCCTTGACGGTGCGGACGATGACGGCCTTGACGACCTCACCCTTCTTGATGTTTCCACCGGGAATGGCGTCTTTCACCGTAGCTACGATGATGTCGCCGATTCCGGCGTAGCGACGTGACGAACCACCGAGAACGCGGATGCAAAGGATTTCCTTCGCGCCCGTGTTATCAGCGACGCGTACTCGCGACTCCTGCTGAATCACTAACTTCTCCTTGACCTGGATGTACGTACGTGCCGGATTTCCGTCCCGACACGCGCGGTCGGCTGCCGAGAGCGGGCGCACGAAGACACACCGCTGCCACAGGCAACCGGTCAAGTGTAGGGGAACGCCGATGCCAGAGCCAAATCGCCGTCACGGAAACGTGCTCGCCCCCTACGTGTCGGACCTTGTCGGTACGGTTCGGAGATGGGGCAACAGGGGTGGGCGGGGAGCAGCTGTGACCGGGAACGGTGAGACCACAGGCTGGTGGTCGAGTCTTCCCGCAGATCGAGTGACTCGACTTCGCGGGGCGTCCGAACGCGAGCTCGCCGAATCCGCGAACCCGCTCCCCGCCGACGCACCTGCGATCGTCTTCTTCACTGTCGACGAGTCGGCATCTCATCGTTCGGCAGACCTGGTCGAGATGGTGGTCACGTCGCTGGAGACCGCAGCGGTCCACTCGACCGCGCTATGGCTCCCCGAGTTCGAGCACAACGCAGGGACCTCCACGTTGGAGCGGCGTGCCGCTCGCACGTCCGCCGTTCGCCTGGCTGCCGACTCGGCACACTTCGGTCCCTACATAGCGGCTCTGGCCGAGTCGGCCTCCTCGGGACGGCCGATACGCCGGCCGGTGTTCACCGTCGAGACCCGCGCGGCAGGTTCGGCGCGAGCTCTCGCGGCAGCTCACGGCCGCGACGTTGTCGCTCTCGTGCTGGTCGTACCCGACGCCGTGGACGCCGACTTCGTGTCGACCGCAGCGGAATGGCTGTGTGCTCACGCACGGGCGGGCGTGTGGCTCACCGGCGGTGGGTCGTCGAGGATGGACAGATTCCCGTCCGTGTCGGTGCGCGCACCCGAAGTGCCTGCCGGCGTCAGCACTGTCCTCGATCGCTTCCGGCCGTTGAGCTATCCGCCGATCGCCGGACACCCACACCCGGCGAGCGATCCGGAGAAGCGCCTGTACAGAGCGCTGGACCAGCACGAATGGGCCACCGGTCGAGAGCACAATCGCTCGATTCGGCTCGGCGAACTCAGCCGTCCGTTCACAGTCGACGTACTGTGGCGCACCGAGAGAGTCATCGTGGAAATCGACGGCGACGAGCACCGTGCCGCCCAGCGCTTCGCCGAGGACCGCGTGCGCGACAACCAGCTGCAGACACACGGGTACATAGTGTTGCGGTTCACCAACGCTCAGGTGATCGACGACCCGCACCGCGCTGTGGCTACCATCCGCGAGGCAGTATCGAGAAGACGATCGAAGGGGGATCCTCGATGAGTACCGAAGACCTGAACGGCACCGAAGCAGCAGTACTGCTCGTTCTGATGGCCGAAGCGAGTCCGGTGAAGAACAGCGTCCTCAAGGGACTCGGCCCCGAATTACCTAAGGCTTCCCGCGACAAACTGAAGAATGCGGGATTGATCGAGGTCGATTCTTCGGTGCGCCCGATGACCCTGGAGCTGACCGACAAAGGGTGGCGCACCTGCGGTGAGCTCATGGGCGGTGAACCACCGGCTCGGTCGACAGGCGCAGGCAAGGCCATGTTCACCGTGTTGGCAGGGTTACGTCGCTGGCTGGATCGCACCGACAGCCGTCCGGCCGATGTGTTCTCGCCCCGCGGGGACGAGACCGCCCCCCTCGACAGCTCCGAGAAGGCCGACAAGACCGTCGACATCGAGGCCTCGATTCGCACCGCGTACGCGTCGCTCGCACGTGAACCCGGTAGCACCGTTCGGCTGTCTCGCTTGCGAAACGAGTTGCGAGACATACCTCGTGCCGATCTCGACGATGCACTCGCACGGCTGCGCCGCGCCGCGGACGTCTCGCTGATACCCGAGGAAAACCAGAAGACGCTGACCGACGAGGAACGCGCTGCGGCCGTCGTCGTCGGTAATCAGCAGAACCACCTTCTCTCGATCGAATCATGATGGGCGTGAACTCCACGATGACGGACAACG
Organism: Rhodococcoides fascians NBRC 12155 = LMG 3623; assembly: GCF_001894785.1. Classification (GTDB taxonomy): domain Bacteria; phylum Actinomycetota; class Actinomycetes; order Mycobacteriales; family Mycobacteriaceae; genus Rhodococcoides; species Rhodococcoides fascians. The sequence goes on along the minus strand of NZ_BCWW01000007.1, from coordinate 185,310 downwards.
AGCAGATCCGGGCTCTGGAATCGGTACGGCTGAGCTGGGCCCCGACCCCCGACGACGTGTGGCGTTCGCAGTCCAACGTGCACGTTCCCGGCATGCACGAGCGGGTGTTCCTCGAGGTGATGAACGCCTACGAGGACGCGGAGACGTCGGATGACGCCAGTCCGCTCGGAGTCGTCGTACGCGGGCCGGCCGGATCCGGCAAGACGCATCTGCTGGGGCAGGTGCGCGAGGAGGTGCAGCAGAAGGGCGGGTACTTCTTCCTGATCAGGCTGCTCGACGCCGCGGGCTTCTGGCGGTCGACTCTCATGGGGATGCTCGACGACCTGATGCGGCCCTCCGGCCAAGGATCCGACAGCCAACTCGCACTTCTGTTGCGTCGCTTGTGCACGATCGGTGACATTCCCGACGAACAACGCGCAAAGATCATGGGCGAGAACATGATCGACGCCGAGACGCTGAACGACTTCGTCACCGCCGTATACAAGGTCCACCCCCGACATCGGCGTACCTCGCAGCACACGCTGCGCGCCTTGGTGCTGTCCATCGCCCCCGATTCGGCCGTCCAGGATCTCGGTGACGCATACCTGCAGTCGATCGACGACGTCGATGCCGAAGAATTCTCGCCCTGGGGAATCCGCCGGGCCGAGCTCGGTCACCAAGGCATTGCCGAGAACATCTCACGACTGCTGGCCATCACCGGTCCGACAATTCTCGCGATAGACCAGATCGACACGTTGGTCGCGCAATCCCGAACGGGATCGGATCAGGAGTTCGCCGACGCACAGGAAGACAAGGTCGTCGAGCAACTGGCGCACGGTCTGATGTCGCTGCGCGAAACGCTTCCTCGCACCGCGTCGGTACTCTCGGCTCTGTCGAGCGCGTGGGAGTTGATCGCCGCCCGCGGCGTGGCACCGATGCGCGACCGCTTCCGAGTGACGCAGCCTCTCAAGCCGATTCCGTCGTCCGACATCGGACGCCTGTTACTGGGACGACGTCTAGCGGCGTGCTTTCTCGAGGCAGGCTTCACCCCGCCGCATCCGACGTGGCCGGTGGCACCCGACGCATTCGAGCAGGCCCCGGACTTCACTCCGCGGCAGCTGCTGATCGCGGTCGACCGTCACATCAGGCACTGCCTAGACACCGGCGTCGCGTCGGAGTTGGAGAGTTTCACGGACAAGTCCGGGCCCGCGGATGCGCAGGACCTCCCCAAAGCACGGGTCGACGAACTCGACATACTCGACGATCGCTACGCAGCACTGCGCAAACAGGTCGACGTCGCCATTCCGCTGAAGCCCGACAGTGAGGACTCGATCGTCCCCGCACTCCTGTCTGCGGGCCTGACCGCGTGGATCCACGAGCATCAGTCCTCGGACGACAGCCTTGCCCAGGACCCACCTCCGAGCGGCAAGCCTGCCCTGCATGCCAGGCTGCGACATACCGTCGACACCGATACGGACGACGAGGAGCACTGGTGCTTCCGCGCGGTCACCTCCGGCAATGCCAGGGCCGCGTTGGCCCGTGTGGAGCGTGCGGTGACCACGGCCGGCCTCAGGGCAGACATGCCGAAACGGCGACTGATCCTCATCAGAAACGACCCGTGGCCCAATGGCGCGAAGACCGAGCAGACCGTCGCCGCTCTGCGACGTGCAGGCGGCATTGTCGTGCCGTTCGGCGACGAGGACCGCAGGGCCTTGGCGGCTCTGTCGGTGCTGCTGGCCGAGAACTCCCCCGCTCTCACGTCGTGGTTGCTCGCGCGCAAGCCCGCACACGAGGTCGAACTGTTCTCCTCCGTGTTGCCTGCAGTCAGCGTCGTCGACGACGACACCGCATTGATCGAACCCGAGAACACCGTCGCGGCCGAACCGATTGCGAGCCGCCGGCCGTCGATCGTCGCCGGGTCGGAAGTGAGCACCGGTGCGGACGTCGCAATCCAACTCGAGGCGCTCCGTAAGCACACAGCGATCTTCGCGGGTTCCGGATCAGGGAAGACGGTACTGATTCGCCGACTGGTGGAAGAATGTGCGCTGCAAGGTGTTTCGGCGATCGTGTTGGACGTCAACAACGACCTGGCTCGCCTCGGCACCGCGTGGCCCGAGGACGAACGGACGTGGCCGCCGGGCGACGAGGCCAAGGCGGCGGCGTATCTACGCGACACCGACGTCGTGGTGTGGACGCCCCGCAAGTCGGCGGGCCGACCGCTGAGCTTTCAGCCACTGCCCGATTTCGTCAGCGTTCTCGGTGATGCCGACGAGTTCGATTCCTCCGTCGAATCCGCATTGGCGTCGCTCGAGCCCGCCGCCGGCGTCCTGGGTACTTCCCAGAAGGCGAAACACGGCCGCGCAGTGCTGAAGTCGACGCTCGATCTCTTCGGTCGACGCCCACAGGGCGGCACGCTGGCGGACTTCATCGACCTGCTCGAAGAATTGCCCGAGGACACCAGCGACCTGCGCGATGCCGTACGGATCGCGCAGGGACTGGCCGAAAATCTGAAGGCTGCCGTGGCCAACGACCCCATGTTCGCAGGGGCGGGCACCCCGGTCGACCCGGCAGTGCTGCTGACTCCGGCCGACGGAAAGAAGGCCCGAGTATCGGTGATCAATCTGGCGGGCCTGACCACCGACGAGCAGAAGCAGAGCTTCGTCAATCAGCTGCAGATGGGCCTGTTCTCCTGGATCAAGAAGAACCCGGCGGGTGACCGGCCGCTCGGCGGACTGTTCGTGATGGACGAGGCGCAGAACTTCGCCCCCTCCGATCGCACGACCGCAGCGACACACAGCACACTTGCGCTGGCGTCGCAGGCGCGTAAGTACGGTCTCGGTCTCGTATTTGCCACGCAGGCACCGAAGGGGTTGCACAACCGCATCGCCGGAAACGCGTCGACGCAGTTCTACGGACTGCTCAACAGCCCGTCCCAGGTCGAGGCGGCCAAGGAGATGGCCCGCGTCAAAGGCGGCTCGGTACCCGATGTCGGCCGTTTGCCCGCGGGGCAGTTCTACGCTGCCGTCGAGGGCGCAGAGTTCCGGCGAACCGCCACTCCCCTGTGCCTGTCCTACCACCCGAAGAGCCCGCCGACCGAGGAAGAAGTCATCGAACTCGCGCGTTCCTGACAGCACGCGTCGACACTGGCACACTGGATCCGATGAAAAACCTCGCTCGCGGGGAGAACTGCCCCGCTCCGACCGGCCGGCTGACGGTGACACTTGCCGCCTCGACGTCGGTCGACGTGTCCGCGCTGCTGTTGGGGCCGGACGGACGGGTGCGTTCGGACGCGGATCTGGTGTTCTACAACCAACCCGAGGGCGCGGGCCTCGAGTACCAGCGCGGGCCGTCCGGCCATCTCGTCCTGATCGATCCCTCCGCGATTCCAGCCGATATCGAGACCGTTGCCATCGCGGCATCGCTGGACGGTACCGGTCCGGCAACGTTCGCTGCCGCCGGACCGACATCGGCGACCGTCTCCGACACGTCGGGCGGTGCGATCGTCGGATTCACCGCCGACGCACTCGGCGACGAGAGTGCTCTCGTCATCCTGGAGTTCTATCGCCGCAACCAGCAATGGAAGATCCGGGCGGTGGGCCAGGGCTACGCCGATGGGTTGGCGGGCCTGGCCACCGCGTTCGGTATCAGCGTCGAGGACGACGATCCGCCCACACCCGAGGCACCGACGGCACCACCCTCGCACCGAAGCGAAGCGATCGTGAATTCACCTGTCCCACAAGGAGTCCTGACCATGAGAAGTGAACTGTTCGCGCCCGCCCACGCCGAAGTTCCCGGATCGGGGATTCAGAAACAGGGCAGCAAGATGTGCCGGGTCGGCATGAACGGCGAGATCATGGCTCGGGCCGGCTCGATGGTCGCGTACCAGGGCAATCTGCAGTTCGAGGCCAAGGGCTCCGGGGGTATAGGTCGAGCCCTCAAACAAGCCCTGTCCGGCGAAGGCGTCCCCCTGATGAAGGTCACGGGCCAGGGCGACCTGTTCCTCGCCAACGCCGCACAGGACGTTCATCTGATCGATCTCGACGGCACGGACGGGCTCACCATCAACGGGGCCAACGTTCTCGCGTTCGACTCCTCGCTGAGTTACGACATCAAGCGTGTCCAGGGTGCCGCTGCGGGTGGAAACGCGGGGTTCTTCAACTGTGTGTTCACCGGTCGGGGCCGTATCGCCATCACCACCGACGGAGTGCCGGTCGTCCTGAACGTCGACCAGCCGACGTTCGCCGACCCGCAGGCAGCAGTTGCGTGGTCGTCGTCTCTGCAGACGAGAGTGAAGAAGAACGACTCGTTCGGGCTCGGAACGTTGATCGGCCGCTCGACCGGAGAGAGGTTCACGCTGGAATTCGCCGGCCAGGGGTTCGTGGTGGTGCAGCCGTCGGAACAGCCGCCGGGTGGACCGGTCGGCGGTACCGGTGGCGGCGAGCAAGCAGGCGTCGGCGGACCGCTGGGCGGCTTGCTGGGCAGGTAAGCCGCACGCTTCGGAAAGCACAAATGCCCGCCCCCCGGGAAGGGAGCGGGCATTTTTGTGAAGGTCCTACTTGGCCTTTTCGAGAACCTCGACCAGTCGCCAGTGCTTCGTGGCGGACAGCGGACGGGTCTCCATGAGCTGAACGCGATCGCCTACGCCGGCGTCGCCCTTCTCGTCATGTGCCTTGACCTTGGTGGTACGACGAATGATCTTGCTGTAGAGGGGGTGCTTGACCCTGTCCTCGAGCTCGACGACGATCGTCTTCTCCATCTTGTCGGATACGACGTAGCCGATCCGAGTCTTGCGGTTGTTGCGCTCTTCAGTCACAGTCTTTTCCTCGCTCATGCCGCGTCACCTGCAGTGTCCTCGGAAGGACCAGATGCCAAGCCGAGCTCACGCTCGCGCAGGACGGTGTAGATGCGCGCGATCTCGTGACGGACGGTGCGCAGTCGACGGTTGTTGTCCAACTGGCCGGTAGCCATCTGGAAACGAAGGTTGAACAGCTCTTCCTTCGACTCACGCAGCTTGGTGACCAGCTCTTCACCGGTGAGCTCGCGGAGCTCTGCGGCTGGGGTTCCGGTAGCCATCAGAACTGCTCCTCCCTGGTGATGATGCGTGCCTTGATGGGCAGCTTGTGGATGGCGCGAGTCAGTGCCTCACGCGCAATGGTCTCGTCGGGGTACGACAGCTCGAAGAGCACGCGACCCGGCTTGACGTTCGCGATCCACCACTCGGGCGAACCCTTACCGGAACCCATGCGGGTCTCGGCAGGCTTCTTGGTGAGCGGGCGGTCCGGGAAGATGTTGATCCAGACCTTGCCGCCACGCTTGATGTGGCGAGTGATCGCGATACGAGCGGACTCGATCTGACGGTTGGTGATGTAGGCGGGCTCGAGAGCCTGAATGCCGTAGTCACCGAATGTCACCTGAGTTCCGCCCTTGGCGGCACCCGAACGCTTCGGGTGGTGCTGCTTGCGGTGCTTGACCCGGCGGGGGATCAACATGCGTCAGCCCTCCTGAGTGGGCTCGGTCGAGGCCGGAGCCTCGGTTGCGGATGCCGCGCGGCCGGCCTCGGTGCTGGTCGCCGTGGTGCCCGAGGCACCGCTGCGACGCGGACGAGTGGGACGCTCACGACGGGGACGGTCTGCACCGGCGGCCGGAGCCGCAGCGGCAGCGAGTTCACGCCGTCCGCCGACGATGTCGCCCTTGTAGATCCAGACCTTGACGCCGATGCGGCCGAAGGTGGTCTTGGCCTCGTACAGCCCGTAGTCGATGTCGGCGCGGAGCGTGTGCAGGGGAACGCGTCCCTCGCGGTAGAACTCCGAGCGAGACATTTCAGCGCCACCGAGACGGCCGGAGCACTGAACACGAATGCCCTTGACGTTCGGCTGACGCATGGCCGACTGGATGGCCTTACGCATTGCGCGACGGAATGCGACGCGGTTGCTGAGCTGCTCGGCAACACCCTGGGCCACGAGCTGAGCCTCGGACTCGGCGTTCTTGACCTCGAGGATGTTGAGCTGAACCTGCTTGCCGGTCAGCTTCTCGAGAGCTCCGCGGATGCGGTCGGCCTCGGCACCACGGCGACCGATGACGATGCCCGGACGTGCCGTGTGGATGTCCACGCGAACACGGTCACGAGTGCGCTCGATCTCGACCTTGGCGATACCCGCGCGCTCCATGCCGGTGGCGAGGAGCTTGCGGATCTCGACGTCTTCCTTGACGTACTCCGAGTACTGCTTGTCTGCGTACCAACGCGACTTCCAGTCAGTGGTGATACCCAAGCGGAAGCCGTGCGGGTTGATTTTCTGACCCACTACTGAGCCCCTTCCTTGGACGCCTGGCCCTTACGACGGTTACGAGACGTTCCGCCGGTCTTGGGCAGGCTTTCGACGATCACCGTGATGTGGCTGGTGCGCTTGCGGATCCGGAATGCCCGGCCCTGAGCACGCGGCTGGAATCGCTTGAGGGTGGTGCCCTCGTCGACGAATGCAGTGGCGACGATCAGCGTGCTGGGATCGAGATCCAGGTTGTTCTCTGCGTTGGCGGCTGCGGACGCGATCACCTTGGCGACCGGCTCGCTCGCTGCCTGCGGCGCGAACTTGAGGATGTTGAGCGCGTCCTCGACGGAGCGCCCACGAACCAGATCCACGACGCGACGTGCCTTCATCGGCGTGACGCGAACGTGCTTCGCTACGGCCTTGGCAGTCGGATTGGCGGTGGGGGTGAAGTTGGTCATCGCCTCTTCGCCTTCCGGTCGTCCTTGATGTGACCCTTGAACGTGCGGGTCGGTGCGAACTCTCCGAGCTTGTGGCCGACCATCGAGTCGGACACGAACACCGGTACGTGCTTGCGACCGTCGTGGACGGCGAAAGTGTGACCGATGAAGTCGGGGAGGATTGTCGATCGACGGGACCAGGTCTTGATGACCTGCTTGGTTCCCTTGTCGTTCTGGACGTCAACCTTCGCGAGGAGGTGATCGTCTACGAACGGGCCTTTCTTCAGGCTGCGTGGCATTCTGAACTCCCTCCTAGCGCTTGTTCTTGCCGGTACGACGACGACGGACGATGAGCTTGTCGCTCGCCTTGTTCTTGCGGGTACGGCCTTCAGGCTGTCCCCAGGGGCTGACCGGGTGGCGTCCACCGGAGGTCTTGCCCTCGCCGCCACCGTGCGGGTGGTCGACCGGGTTCATCACGACACCACGAACGGTCGGGCGCTTGCCCTTCCAGCGCATGCGGCCGGCCTTACCCCAGTTGATGTTCGACTGCTCGGCGTTGCCGACCTCGCCGACGGTTGCGCGGCAGCGCACGTCGACGCGACGGATTTCACCGGACGGCATACGCAGCGTGGCGTAGGGGCCTTCCTTACCGAGGAGCTGGATGCTCGCTCCGGCGGAGCGGGCCATCTTCGCGCCACCACCCGGACGGAGCTCGACCGCGTGAATGGTCGTACCCGTCGGGATGTTGCGCAGGGGCAGGTTGTTGCCGGGCTTGATGTCGGCATTGGCACCCTGCTCGATCGGCGAGCCCTGGGCGATGCCCTTGGGTGCGACGATGTAGCGCTTCTCGCCGTCTGCGAAGTGCAGCAGTGCGATGTTCGCGGTGCGGTTGGGGTCGTACTCGATGTGAGCGACCTTGGCCGGCACGCCGTCCTTGTCGTTGCGACGGAAATCGATGAGACGGTACGCACGCTTGTGACCGCCACCCTTGTGCCGGGTGGTGATACGACCGTGTGCGTTACGTCCACCGCGACCGTGCAGCGGGCGGATCAGCGACTTCTCGGGGGTCGAACGCGTGATCTCAGCGAAGTCGGACACGCTGGAGCCACGACGGCCCGGGGTTGTCGGCTTGTATTTACGGATTGCCATGAGTCTTCTCGTCCTCTATATCCGAAGAGTCCCAGTCGCTTACGCGACCGGACCTCCGAAGATCTCGATGGGCTTGCTGTCGGCGGAGAGCGTTACGAGCGCGCGCTTGGTGTCCTTGCGCTTGCCGTAACCGAACCGGGTCCGCTTACGCTTGCCCTGACGGTTCATCGTGTTAACGCTGGTCACGGTGACGTCGAAGATCTTCTCGACGGCAATCTTGATCTGCGTCTTGTTCGAGTCCGGGTGCACCAGGAACGTGTACGTGCCTTCTTCGATCAGTCCGTAGGACTTCTCGGAGATGACCGGTGCCAGCAAGATGTCGCGGGGATCGGCGATCGTGGTCACTTGCTTGCCTCCTCGTTCTTTGCAGGCCCAGCGATGAAGGTGTTCAGCGCTTCCACGCTGAAAACGACATCATCGGCGTTGAGCACGTCGTACGTGTTGAGCTGGTCGGGTGCGATGGGGTGCACGCCGTCCAGGTTCTGAACGCTCTTCCAGGCTGCGATGTCCTCGCGGCCGACGACGAGCAGGACCTTCTTGCGGTCCGAGATCTCGGCGAGGAACGTCTTCGCACCCTTGGTGGACGGAACCTGTCCGGCAACCAATTCGGTGATGACGTGCAGGCGCTCGCTGCGGGCCCGATCGGAGAGGGCTCCGCGCAGTGCGGCGGCCTTCATCTTCTTGGGGGTCCGCTGGCTGTAGTCGCGCGGCTGCGGTCCGTGGACCGTGCCACCGCCGACGAACTGAGGAGCGCGGGTCGAGCCCTGACGGGCGCGGCCGGTGCCCTTCTGCCGGTACGGCTTCTTGCCGCCGCCGCGAACCTCGCCACGAGTCTTCGTGGAGTGAGTTCCCTGACGAGCAGCTGCCAGCTGTGCGATGACGACCTGGTGCAGCAGCGCGATGTTCGCCGGTGCGTCGAAGATCTCCGCGGGGAGATCGACGGTGCCGTTGGTCTTGCCGCCGGCTTCCTTGACATCGAGCGTCAGCTTGGTCTCGGTGTTCTTTTCGAGGCTGGTCATGCCCGTGCACCACCCTTCAATGCAGACTTGACGATCACGACGTTGCCGCGACGGCCCGGGATCGCTCCCTTGATCAGCAGCAGACCGTTCTCGCTGTCCACCTTGTGGACCGAGAGGTTCTGCGTCGTGACGCGGTCGCCACCCATACGTCCGGACATGCGCATTCCCTTGAACACGCGACCCGGCGTTGCACAGCCACCGATGGATCCGGGACGACGGTGCACAGCCTGTGCACCGTGGCTCGCGCCCTGTCCCTTGAAGCCGTGACGCTTCATGGTTCCGGCGAAGCCCTTGCCCTTGCTGGTGCCGGTGACGTCGACGTATGCGCCGTCCTCGAACACTGCAGCCGTGAGCTCCTGGCCGACCTCGAACTGCGAGGCGTCGGCAACGCGAATCTCCACGATGTGGCGACGCGGCGTGACACCTGCCTTCTCGAACTGGCCGGTGGTGGGCTTGTTCACCTTGCGCGGGTCGATCGCACCGAATGCGACCTGGACGGCGCTGTAGCCGTCACGTTCCTGGGTGCGGATCTGGGTGACCACGTTGGGGCCTGCCTTGATCACGGTCACCGGAACGACGCGGTTGTTCTCGTCGAAGACCTGGGTCATTCCGAGCTTGGTGCCCAGAATTCCTGTCGCAGGCCGGTTCTTGTTATCAGTCATCGTTGTCTCCGCGCTCACTGGATGTTGACGTCGACACTGGCCGGGAGGTCGATGCGCATGAGCGCGTCCACCGTCTTCGGTGTCGGGTCGAGGATGTCAATGAGCCGCTTGTGAGTACGCATCTCGAAGTGTTCGCGCGAGTCCTTGTACTTGTGCGGCGAACGGATGACGCAGTACACGTTCTTTTCTGTCGGCAACGGCACCGGTCCGACGACGCGGGCACCCGTACGGGTGACCGTTTCGACGATCTTGCGCGCTGACGCGTCGATCGCCTCATGGTCGTAGGCCTTGAGCCTGATGCGGATCTTTTGTCCCGCCACGCTTAGTGTCCTTTTCTTGCCGCTTGGTCGTAGAACGGGCCGTTCGGCCTGCTCCACCTCGTCTGCACAGTCCCCGAGCCGGGGGAATCCCTCCGACTCGAACTGCCTTCGTGCACACACGACAGTGAAAAACGTTGACGACCAGGCGTGACCTGTATCCGTTGCCGCTCTTCATCTGTCATGGTTCTCCGGTCCACGCGGTCGGGCGTGTCGCGATTCCGCTCATTCTTCTGCGCTGAAACTTTCGCTTCAACCATCCGAGGGAGGAAACCCACACCGATCGAGCTGGTGGTCCGGACGCGCTCACGTGGAGCGCTGGTCTCATGTTCTGCTCAGCCGATCTCTCGATCGACTCACCTGGTTCAGGCCGCACGCAAGCGCGTCCCGTGTCCAGGCAACCCGACCAGTATGCCGCAGTGTGCGCGACAGATCAACTCGGGGTCGATCCATACGCTCCGCACGACCTTACTCAGCAGTAAGGTAAGCCCATGAACACAGTCGCAACCACCACCGGGGCCACGTATCGAGCCTGGTCGAAGCTCCCGAACAACACTATCGGATCCACCGTGTTCTCCATCGGCATGTGTCTTCGTGTGCCCTACTTCGCGTCCGTGCTGCCGCGGGTGGTTGCGCTGGAACCGGGGCGCTGCGAGGTCACGGCCCCGAAATGGCTGGGGATCCGCAACCACCTCGGCACGTTCCACGCGATCGCCGCGTGCAACCTCGCCGAGGTTGCGATGGGGATGCTGGCCGAGGCCACCGTTCCGACGTCGCACCGCTGGATCCCCAAGTCGATGACCGTCCAGTACCTGACGAAGGCGACCACGTCACTGCGCGCGGTGGCAGAACTGGAGACCATTCCCGATTTCGCGACCATCACCGACGGATGCGAGATCGTCGTGCCGGTTGTCATCCGTGACACCGCGGGCGTCGAGGTGGTGCACGCCGACATCACGATCTGGGTATCTGCAGCCTCTCGTTGACATACTCGACCGATGGACACGGTGACGCGGTCGGAGCAGCAGAACTCGGTAGTGGTGGTCGGGGGCTCCGGAGCCGTCGGCCGGCTACTGGTCGATCTCCTGCGCGGCGACGGCGTGCAGGTGACCGTCGTCGACGCTCGAGCCGCTTCGACATCGGTCGACGCCGCGACGCTCGTCGGCGACATCACCGCACCCGACCACCGTGTCACAGCTGCATTGTCGACTGCGTCGACGATCGTGCTCGCTGTGCCCGAGTCCGTGGCACTGTCGGCCGATCTGAGCGCGGTACGCCCCGACGCACTGCTGGTGGAGACGTTGTCGGTCAAGTCCGGCTACTCGCAGTACGCCGGCCGCGGCGGACACCTCGGCCCGACGCTGGGCATCAACCCGATGTTCGCACCGTCCCTGGGCATGAACGGACGCCCCGTTGCCGTCGTCGTGCACCGACCCGGCAGCTCGGCCGACGCGTTCGTCGACAGACTGCAGCACTGGGGTGGCCGGACCGTTCTCCTCGACGCCGAGCGTCACGACCGACTCGCTGCGGCGACCCAAGCGCTCACCCACGCCAGTGTTCTCGCGTTCGGGCTCGCCCTGGCCGAGCTCGATCTGCCGTTCGCCGACATCGACGCCGTCGCTCCTCCCCCGCACACGACGATGCTCGCCGTCCTCGCACGCATCACCGGTGGGGAGCCCGAGGTGTACTGGGACGTTCAGGCGGGTAACCCACACGCCGCCGACGCGCGGGCGGCGCTGCACCGCGCGACGCAACTGCTCGGAGAGACCGCCGAATCCGGCTCGGAGCCCGAGTTCGCCGAACTGATGAACCGAGCAGGCAGCGCCCTCGGCAGCTCTGCCGATCGCTATCGATCCGTCTGTGCCGAGTTGTTCGGTATCGTTCGAGGTTCCGGCGACAATTCGTGATCGCCGGTCCGGACGCGGAGGCGGGGCACACGATGTTGGAACAGCCGACCTTGCCGGAGCACGACCCCCACGATGTCGTCGAGAGCGCGGTCGTAGCGCGGTTGGCGAAGAACTGGTCGCAGCGTGCCACCGTCAAGAAGCCCGAACCCCAGTTGGACGATTTGTTCGACACGACCAAGCGAGATTTCCCCGACGCCTTGATCCCGTTCGGAGAACACGACACGTTCCTCGGTGCCGAACCGGAACAGCAGGATCGGCTGCGGGCCTGGGGCTGGATCGCCTTCAACAAGAACGTGATGGATGTCGAGCAGCACGTCGTTCACCCGGGATTTTCGCTGCTCGCCCAGGATGTGTTCGAGACCGGGATGGGCGACACCCTCGCGGTCGCGGTGACTCAGGCCATGGTGGACGAGCAGTACCACACGCTGATGCACCTCAACGCCAGTGCGGCGACCCGTCGCGGTCGCGGTTGGGCGTTATCCGAACGATCCCTGCCGTTCAGTTCCACCGTCCGTCGCCAGCGGACCGCTCAGGCGAAGAGCGACGACCCGTGGTCTGCGGCGATCAGCTCGCTCGCCTTCATGACGGTCGCAGAGATCTCCATCACGTCCTACCTCGATCTGATCGAGGACGACGACGTCATTCAGCCGATCAATCGGGCGACGGTCAAACTCCACAATCGCGACGAGTACTGCCACGCATCGATTGCCGACGACATGGCGGCGATCGTCTTCGACAGGCTCGGATCCAACGATCGACAGAAGTTTCTCGACGGCCTCGTCGACGGCATGGATGCGTTCTCGAGCAGCGACTTCTCGACGTGGGCCCGCATTCTCGAACTCGAAGGTGTCCGCGGAGCCGAGGCCATGATCGCCGACGTCGAGGCCGACAAGAGCCGTCGATCGCTGGTTCAGGACTACAGCGGACTGCGATCCCTGTGCCGAAAGCTGGACGTCGAGGACAGTATCGATATCGATTGGGGCTGACGGCAGAACATCTGCGACTGCAATCCACAGGTAACATTTCCCGGCAGTTCCCGTATCAAGTAGTGGCCCTCCCCTCCACGGGCCCCGGCACTGCCCCGGCCCCATTCACCCCACAGCTCGGAGATCCGATGTCGTCAGCTCAGCACGCAGCCGTACACGTGGAGGACGTACACAAGTCCTTCGGCGACGTGCATGCGCTGCGCGGCATCAGCTTCTCGGCCGAGCGGGGAACCGTACTCGGCATCCTCGGCCCCAACGGTGCGGGCAAGACCACGACTGTGAAAGTGCTGTCGACGCTGATCGCGCCCGACAGCGGCCGAGCCTTCGTCGCCGGCCACGATGTTGCTGCCGACGCTCCCGCGGTGCGGCGATCGATCATGATGACGGGTCAGTACGCCGCCCTCGACGACACTCTTTCGGGGCGCGAGAACATCGAATTGTTCGGCCGCCTCATGGGTCTGGACAAGAAGGCTGCCAAGGCTCGCGCCAAGGCCCTGCTCGACGAATTCGACCTGTCCGATACCGGCAAGCGTCCGGTCCGCGGCTACTCCGGCGGCATGCGCCGTCGTATCGACATCGCATGTGGCCTGGTCGTGCGTCCCGAAGTCGTGTTCCTGGACGAGCCGACCACCGGACTCGACCCTCGGAGCCGACAGGGTGTGTGGTCGTTGGTCGAGGCACTGAAGGCGCAGGGCATCACCGTGTTGCTGACGACGCAATATCTCGAAGAGGCAGACGTACTGAGCGACAACATCATCGTCATCGACAAGGGCACAGTTATCGCCGAAGGTACGTCGGATCAGCTCAAGGCCATGACCGGCGGTAGCTACTGCGAAGTGGTGCCTCTCGATCCGGGTCAGCTACGAGCAGCGGCCGAGGCGCTGGGTGAGATGGTGCCTCCGGCGGTGCACGCCGAGATCACTGCCGCATCCGACCGCCTGTCCGTGCCTGCCCCCGACGGTGCCGCAACCTTGTCCGAGATCCTCCGCCGTATCGACGCCCGTGGCATCGTGCTGGCCGACATCGCGTTGCGCCGCCCCTCGCTCGACGACGTCTTCCTCACCCTCACCGGCCATTCGCAAGCGAGCCCCACGCCGTGACGGCCACGACGCGAGGCGTCTCGAATACGCGTGCGGTCACCGCTCCTCGGACAACCACCGGGTCGACGACGCAGCAGCCCAAACGCCGGTCACGAACGCGGCCATCCGGCTTCGTGCAGTGGCAGGCACTGACCGGGCGTGCACTGTGGACGATGCTCACCCAGGGTGAGCTGCTGATCGCGGTCATCGCTCCGCTGATCTTCACCATCGGCTTCTACCTTCCGCTCAAGTTCGTGATGGGCCTGCAGGGCATCGACTACGCACAGTTTCTGATGCCGATCATCGTGCTGCAGGCAATGGCGTTCACCGCCATCTCCGCCGCGCAGAGGGCATCGACGGAGGCAATGAGTGGACTCAACTCCCGCCTGAAGACGATGCCCGTCGTACGCGGTGTCCCGCTGGTGTCGCGAATCTCGAGCGGTGTCGTCCGCTCACTGGTATCGCTCGTATCCGCACTCGGCTTCGGCTACGTCATCGGCTTTCGGTTCTCCGCAGGATTCGGTCAGGCCCTGTTGTTCTGCGCGCTCGCCATGCTGATCAGCACCACGTTGTCGATCGGTGCCGACGCAATCGGAACGCTGTCGAAGAGCCCCGAGGCGACCAGCCAGGTGTTGACCCTGCCCCAGCTCATCCTCGGCATGGCCTCGTGCGGATTCGTTCCCGAGAGCGGCTTCCCGGAACTCATCCGACCGTTCGTTCGCAATCAACCGATTTCTCAGTTCTCGTTCGCTATGCGCGACATGGCCGAGGGCGGAGTCAGCTTCCAGGTGTTGTGGCCATCCCTCGCCTGGGTGGCCGGCCTGCTCCTGTTCTTCGTCCCGCTCGCCATCTGGGCGAGCTCGAGACCAGAATGACGAGTCCGAGATGACGATGACAGAAGCGTCGGTGAACGCTGCACGCGTATCCAACCTGACCTTTCCCGAACCCAACATGGCCCTGCGAGAAGGGTCCGTTCGTGCGCTCGGGACACACAGCCTGATCCAGGCCAAACGACTTCTGATGCGGTGGATGCGCGATCCGTCGACGATGATTCAGGCGTTGCTGTACCCCGCGTTGATGCTGGTCATGTTCCGTGTCGTGCTCGGAAACTCGATTTCCGCGGCCACCGGATCGCCGGCGATCTACGGCCAGGTGCCGATGATCGCTCTGGTCGGAGCCATGTTCGGGTCCATAGTCAGCGCTGTCGGCCTCAAGGGCGAACGAAAGTCGGGTCTGTTGGCTCGGTTCTGGACAACGCCCACTCACCGTGCGGCCGGCCTCCTGGGCAGGATGATCGCCGAAGCAGTTCGGGTGCTCGTGACCACCGTGGTCATAATCTGTGCCGGTGTAGCGCTGGGGTTCAGGTTCACCCAGGGAATTCAGGCCGGCATCTTGTTGCTCCTGATTCCTGTCGTGTTCGGTATCGGGTTCGCAGTCATGGTCACGTTCCTCGCCACGGTGGCCGGCGACGCACCACTGGTCGAAGTGGTGTCGATCTTCTGCACGTTGTTGATGTTCTTCAATGCGGGGTTCGTCCCCGTCCTCGCGTATCCGCTCTGGCTGCAGCCGGTGGTTGCAGCGCAGCCGATGTCGGTTGCGGTCTCCGCGATGCGCGCGCTGGCACTCGGAGGGCCCGTCATGACTCCGATTCTCCAAACTCTCGCGTGGTCTCTGGGAATGGTCGTGATCTTCCTCTACCCTGCGATTCGGGGGTACAAGAAGGCATCTGCGTCGGGCTGATCGCGTCGCCCGGGCCGACATTTCTACGTTGGGGGATTCGTTGTGGTCGACCGGGCACGACCTGAGCATCCGTCGGTATCGGTGATCATTCCTGTCGGTGGCCTCGATCCGCACTTGGACGCACAGTTGCAGGCTCTGGCCGATCAGGATGTCGGGTTTCCGTTCGAGGTGCTCGTTGCGGACAACACGCGAGGCGGGGACCTCGGCGAATACGTACTCACTCATCCTTTGCGAGAGCGGCTGCGGCTCAGGTCGGTCGATGCTTCCCGCGAGACCGGAGCGGGTTACGCACGCAACTGCGGTGCCCGAGAGGCGTCCGGCGATCTGTTGGCGTTCTGCGACTCGGACGATGTCGTGCACCCGTCGTGGCTCACCACGCTCGTACAGGAGGCGTCGTCGTTCGATGTTGTCGGTACTGCGGTCGAAACCGACACGCTGAACAGCGTCCGGGCGCTGTCGTGGACGCCCACGACAGCGCCGGAGAACCAGGGCCGCACCGACTTCCTGCCGTTCGCGATCGGCGCGAGTATGGCCTGCTGGGCATCGGTCTACAGCGATCTCGGCGGCATGGACAACCGCTACCGAGCAAGCCAGGATGTCGAGTTCAGTTGGCGGGCGCAACTGGCGGGTTACACCTTGGGGTTCAGTACCGAGGCAGAAGTGGCGTATCGACTGCGTGACGAGCTACGCCCTCTCCTGCGCCAGTCTTTCCGCCTCGGGTTCGGCTTCGCCAAGCTTCGCGGAATCTACCGGCCCCAAGGGTGCCCGGCACTGAAAGTGCGCCGAGTCGCGTCCTGGTGGATGGCGCTGCTGCTGCGCAATCCCCTGCTGCCGACGTCGCTGACCGGGATGTCACGCGGCCATTGGCTGCGTGCGTTCGTCATCCGGGTCGGCGAGCTTCGCGCAGGAATCAGATACGGAGCCATCGGTTGGTGATGTCCACCACACGGGCTCGCCGACCGGCCTGCCCGACCGGCACCCTTGACCTGCACGCCTGTTACGCCTGTGTGTCCGGCTGTTACGGTCGGTGACGCAGATGCAGGTGACAGCGGCGGATTCCCACGCCCCGGACGAGATAGAGGCCATGCCGAAGAAGTTCACGAGAGTATTGCCCACGGCGATTGCTGTCGCGGTGGCCGGTGCCCTGTCCTTCACCGGGACGGGCACAGCGGTCGCTGCGCCCTCGCCCACCGGAACCTCGGTTTCTGCCACGCCTACCCTCGAGGGTGCCAACGACTTCGGCTGTGTTCCCAGCGCGGCCCATCCCCGTCCGGTCGTGCTCGTCCACGGAACCAAGATGGATGCGTCCACATGGAAGATCCTGGCACCGCAGCTGAAGAGCGAGGGCTACTGCGTCTTCGCACCCAACTACGGCGGAGTATCGCTGCTGCTCGACCCGGGCACGACCATCTGGGGCTCCGGCGACATCGCTGAGTCGGGCCGTCAGATCGGCCGTTTCGTCGACGAAGTGCTCGCGGCGACCGGTGCCGAGCAAGTCGACATGGTCGGCCATTCGCAGGGTGGCACCGCCACTCGGCAGTACATGAAGTTCGATGGCGGCACCGATGTGCAGGACCCCGCCCGCAACAAGGTGCACACACTGGTCACACTGGGCGCCACCAACCACGGCACGACCTTCGGTGGTTTGCAGCAGCTCTCCGAACTGCTCACCTCTCTCGGCCTGCCCGGCGACGCACTCACCCCCCTGACATACAACATGGCGGGTGCCCAGCAACTCGTCGGTTCGACGACGCTGACGAGCTTGAACGAAGGCGGAGACGTCGAACCAGGGGTCGAGTACACCGTCATCGCCACGCGCAACGACACCGTCTCGACACCGCCCGCGAACACCTTCCTCAAGTCCGGCGACCCTGCGATGGTGCACAACGTCTGGGTTCAGGACGTGTGCCCCACGGCGACGACGTCCCACGTCGGTCTCGTCGCCGATCCCGCTCCCCTGTACATGGTGAAGACCGCACTCGATCCCGATTACGCAACCACCACGCCCGCACCCTGCTGAACATTCTCCACACGCAACGACGAAGGCCTCACGACACGGTGTCGTGAGGCCTTCGTCGTTGCCGAACGGACTACCGGTGCAATTCCGCGTCCAGCACGGGCCCGATCTCGGTCGATGCCGGCGACGACGCCATCTGCCAGTGCGTCGAATGGACCGGGACGACCGTCATGCCCTCGCTCAGCGCACCGCGCCATGTCGCCGCCGCCACGTTGCCCGTGGGATCGTCGGTGACCGATGCGAACAGCAGCGCCCGTCCTGTGAAGGTCTGTGGCACATAGGTTTCGATGAGCTCTGCCGATTGTGCGATCCCGTCGAGTATCCCGGCGACCCGTTCGCGGGAAATCGAGTCGAAAGGTGCCGGCATCGACTTCAACAGTTCGGCCACGGAGTCGACCGTGAGTTCACCGATCTCGAGGTGGTTGTCCGCACCGACACCCAGCCCGCCGAGAATCTCGTCCGCCGATACCGGCCTGTCGACGAGGTGGTCCGACCCACCCGCAACGAACGAGTCCATCATGGCCAACGTCGAGACCTCGTGGCCCTCACGTTGCAGTTGCACGGCCATCGCATGCGCGATCAGTCCGCCCATGGACCACCCCAGCAGGTGATACGGGCCCGACGGTTGCACGGCGCGAATCTTGTCCACGAATACCGCAGCCCACTGTTCTATCGACTGCGGCACAGGTTCTGCACCGGACAGCGCGGGCGACTGCAATCCGTAGATCGGACGGTCGTCGCCGATGTGTGACGCCAGGGCACCGAAGGCCCAGGACAGACCCACGATGGGGTGGATACAGAACAGCGGGGCCGAAGAACCGCCTACCCGTAGAGGTATCAGGACCTCGAGCCCGCTTGCTTCCGCTCCGTCGACTCCCGATGCCGTGGCAGCAGTGATTCGTGCCGCAAGCGAGGCAACGGACGCGTCCACGAACAACCAGTTCAGAGGAACAGGCCGACCACCGAGGGCCCCCTTCAGCGCGGAGACCAACTTGACGGCCAGCAGCGAGTTGCCGCCGAGCGAGAAGAAGTCGTCGTCGAGTCCCACGCGTTCGACTCCCAGAACGTCCGCGAACACACCTGCAACAGCTTCCTCCACCGGTGTCTGCGGGGCCCTGAACTCGCGGGTCTCGAACTCCGGACTCGGCAGCGCACGACGATCCAGCTTTCCCGCAGCGTTGAGCGGTAGAGCGTCGAGCACCACGAAGGCTGACGGAACCATGTAGGACGGCAGCGCAGAAATTGCCTCCGCCCGAACGAGCTCGACATCGAGGTCGGTACCGGGTGTAGGAACCAGGTACGCCGCCAACGATTCACCGACCGCCGAGTGCGACACCACGACGACAGCCTGACTCACCGACGACCGCGCCGTCAGCGCAGTCTCGATCTCTCCCAACTCGATTCGCTGCCCACGGAACTTGACCTGAAAATCGGTGCGACCGATGTACTCGAGCCGATCGGCATCCATCGACCACCGCACCAGATCACCGGTCCGATACATCCGCGTCCCCACGCCGTCGAACGGGTTCGCCACGAACCGCTCCGCCGACAGGTCCGGCCGCGCAACGTAACCCCGCGCCAACTGCACACCCGCCAAGTACAACTCCCCCGGAACGCCCGCCGGTACCGGATGCAGACGCGAATCCAGCACGTGCACCGAGGTGTTCCACTCGGGCACACCGATGGACACCGATCCGGACCCCGCCCCGTCCTCGGAGACATCGCGATAAGTGACGCTGACCGCCGCCTCGGTAGGCCCGTACAGGTTGTGCACCCGCGCATCCGACACTGCCCGCCAAGCATCGACGGTACCCGCGGGCAGCGCCTCACCGATGACGAAAACATGCCGCAGCGACGAGATCGACTGCGCCGACACCGCTTCGACGAACACCGTCAGCATCGACGGCACGAAGTCCGTCACGGTCACCCCGTGCCGCGCGATATCGGCGGCGACCGCCTCGACGTCACGCTGCGCGCCCGGGGCCGCCACGATCAACCGACCGCCGGTTCGCAGCGGCAGGAAGAAACCCCACAGCGAGACATCGAACGTCGTCGCCGTCTTCTGCAGGTACACATCCGACGCATCGAGACCGTATTCCTGCGCCATCCACGCCATCTGGTTGACGATGGCCCGGTGTTCGATCGCCACGCCCTTCGGACGACCGGTCGACCCGGACGTGAACAACACGTACGCCAGGTCGTCCCCGGCGGCGCGCGGAAACACCACCGACCCGGACGGCTCCGGTGGATCGGTGATGTCGACGACCGGAACAGCGGTCGCCGTGACGAAACCATCTCTGGCCGTGGACAACACGACCACCGGGGCGGCCGTGTCGAGAATGTAGTCGTTACGTTCGGTCGGCTGATCCGGGTCCACCGGAACGTACGCCGCGCCCGATCGCAGCACCGCATACATGCCGACGACCAACTCGACGGACCGCCGCATCGCGAGCCCCACCAGAACACCTTGCCCGGCACCGTGCTCCTGCAACAGCTGCGCAGTCGCGTCCACCCGAGCCGAGAACTCCCGATACGTCAGCGACCGTTCGCCGAACACCACCGCGACCGCGTCGGGCGTGTCGGCCACCACCCGATCGAAGCCGTCCAACAACACCTCGGCGGATTCGACGGCCACCTCGTCGCCGTTGCCGCGCACCATGATTCGTTCACGCTCGGCCGAATCGAGAACGTCGATATCACCGACCACGCCATCCGGACGAGCGGTCACCGCCTCGAGTACAGCCACCAACCGTCGCCCGAACGACGCCACCGTCGACTCGTCGAACAGATCCGTCGCGTACATCAGCTCGCCGGCCAGACCTGCGCCGTCTCCGAGTTCGGTGAGCGTCACCTGGAGATCGAACTTTGCCGACGCCGCCCCGGACCCGAATGCCTCGACGCCCAGATCGGGGAGCTCGAACGATCCCTGGGAGAAGTTCTGGAAGAACAGCGCTACCTGGACCAGCGGGTGCCGCCCTTGCGAACGCACCGGATCGAGTACCTCGACGAGACGCTCGAAGGGTACGTCCACATTGTCGAATGCCTCCAGGTCGGACGTACGTACGGCATCGAGTACCGCACCGAACGAGGCGTCTCGAGCGATCTGCGTTCGCAGGACCACCGTGTTGACGAACATGCCCACCAGGTCGTCCAACCGTGCGTCGCCGCGACCACCCACCGGTGCTCCCACGGCGATGTCGGACGTCCCGGACAACGTCGCCAGCAGCACCGCCAACGCTGCGTGCACCACCATGAACGCGGTGGCGTCGTGCGCGCGTGCACACTCGAGTACACGGGCGTGCAGTGCAGCGTCGATCTCGAACGCCGTCACCGCCCCCTGTCCCGATGCGACCCGCGGGCGCGGCCGGTCGGAGGGCAGATCCAACTGCTCGGGGAGGCCGTCGAGCGTGCGACGCCAATAGTCGATCTGCTTGCGGGCCAACGACTTCGGGTCCGATTCGGAGCCGAGCATGTCGAGTTGCCAGAGTGTGTAGTCGACGTACTGGACCGGCAGCGGTGCCCACTGCGGTGCCGATCCGCCGTGCCGCGCGAGGTACGCAGTCATGACGTCGCGGGACAGCGGGGCCATCGAGAGCCCGTCCGCCGAGATGTGGTGGGCAACGAAGGCCAGCACGTACTCCGGTGCTGCACCGGCGGGGTCCGTGATGTGGAACAGCCGGACACGAAACGGGATCTCGACGGTGACGTCGAATCCGCGGGTGAAGAACTGTGTGACCGCAGCGAGCGCGTCGTCACGAGCGATGCGGACCACGTCCATCCCGACGTGCGTCTCGGCCTCGTCCCGCACCTGTTGATACCCGACACCGTCGATCTCCGGGTACACGGTGCGCAACGATTCGTGTCGACCGACCACGTCCCCCACGGCAGCCTGCAGCGCGTCGACATCGAGTTCTCCGCGGAGCAACAGAGCGACCGGCACGTTGTTGAGGGCGGAGTCGGTGTCGAGGCGGTTGAGAAACCACATTCGCTGCTGTGCGGACGAGAGCGGGATGCGCTCGGGCCGCTGCCTCGACGTGTCGAGCGCAGCTCGAACCGGACCGTCCGCCGAATCGGCGGCCTGCGCCAAGGCCTCGACGGTGGAGGACTCGAACACCCAGCGCGCCGGAACATGAACGCCCAGAGCCGAACCCAATCGAGCCGCAAGCTGTGTGGCGATCAGGGAGTTGCCCCCGAGTGCGAAGAAGTCGTCGTCCAGGCCGACCCGTTCGACCCCGAGCAGCTCGACGAAGATATCGGCCACCACATGTTCGGTAGTGGTCGACGGGGACCGGAACTTCGCGGCCTCGAACACCGGTTCCGGCAGTGCGTCTCGGTCCAGCTTGCCGGCGGGAGTCAGCGGGATCGAATCGATCCGTGTGATCACCGAGGGCACCATGTGCGCAGGCAGACTCCGCCCGGCCTCGTCCAGCACCCGGTCCAGGTCGACGTCCGTCCCTGCCACCGGCAGTACGTACGCCGCGAGAACGGTTGCGCCGGTGGGACTGCGGTGACCGAGGGTCACAGCGAAATCGACCCCGTCCTGCGCTGTGAGAACGGCGTCGATTTCACCGAGTTCGATTCTGAAGCCTCGGATCTGGACCTGAAAGTCGTTGCGGCCCAGGTATTCGATGGCCCGTCCGGACGCCACTTCCCGCCAGCGCACCAGGTCACCGGTGCGGTACAGTCGGCTCTGTTCCGAGTTTCCTTCGGCTGCATAAGGATTGGCGACGAAACGCGCAGCGGTCAGCGCGAAGCGTCGATGGTAACCCCGCGCAAGGCCGGCACCGGTCAGATACAACTCCCCCGGCACCCCGGCGGGCACCTGCCGCAACCGGTCGTCGAGCACGTGGTAGCCCATGTCCTTGGTGGACGGCCCGAGCAGCACGGCTTCGCCCGCGTTCAAGGGTGGCGAGATGTTGCACACCATCGACGCTTCGGTGGGGCCGTAGACGTTGTGAAAACGTCTACCCGGTGCCCACTTCGACATCAGTTCCGAGGTGAAGGCCTCGCCGCCGATCGCGAGCACTCGCATGTCGGGCACCTCTGCCGGATCGAGTGAGGCCAGCGCCGCCGGGGTGATGAACGCATGGCTGACGCGGTGGTGGCGGAGCATGTCACCCAGATCGGAACCGCCGTAGACACCGGGCGGGACGATGACCATCGTCGAACCTGCGCCCACAGCCATCAGTAGCTCCAGCACGGACGCATCGAAGCTGGGGGACGCGAAATGCAGTGTGCGCGAATCGGAGTCCAGCCCGTAGATCTCGACCTGAGTGGAGGTCAGCGGTGCCAGCCCGGCGTGGGAGACGGCGACGCCCTTCGGCAGACCGGTCGAGCCGGAGGTGTAGATGACGTACGCGAGCGTGGACGGGCGAATCGGTGCCCGTCGGTCGTCCGCCACGACGGGATCGTCGGACAACCCCTGGAGTGCACCTTCGATGTCGGACGAGTCGAGGCTGATCCACGACACCGACGTCGGCATCGATTCTTCGAATTGTGTTGCAGTGACACCCATTCGCACGCCGGAGTCGTTCACCATGTGCGTGATGCGGGCGGCTGGGTAGTTGGGGTCGATGGGCACGAATGCAGCACCGGTCTTCGCCACGGCCCACACGGCCGTGACAGATTCGATCGAACGGGTCAGTGCCAGAGCCACGAAATCCTCGGGGCCGACCCCGCGTTCGATGAGCAGCCGGGCCAGCCTGGACGACCGGGAGTCGATCTCCCGATAGGTGAGCGACCGGGTGCCGCACTCCACCGCTATACCGTCCGGGTTCTTTTCCACCGCCGCGGCGAGCAGAGTCGGCAGCGCGACCGTACGGGCCGGTCGCTGTCGGGTGGGTCGTGCACGGGTAGGCCTGGGGCGGCTCGACCGTCCACCCACTCGGCCGCCCGACTCGGACGGTGTGCCGGTCGATCCATCCGAACTCATCTGAACTATGACTCCTCACCAGTGTTGCCCCGCGCTCGGTCGTGGACGACGCGTCGGCCGATCCGACCGTTCATCGTCCACGACGCGGCGAGCGTTGCAGTTCGCCTCACCTTATCGGGCGGCGGTTCCTATCGACCCGGGCAGACGATGCACCGGAATGTCGACACCGCTCATCTCGGCACCGTCACCGTCGACCGACACGATCGCAACGAGGTCCTCGATGTCCTCGGGTTGCAGTCGATCGACCGCGGCGATGTCTGCTGAGGCAAGGAACGCATGGGTGACCCATTCTGCGGACACGATGTCGGCGGCGTCCTCGGCGGACTCCGCCCGATCGGTCACCAGGGCTGCACCTGCCGTCACGGCGACCACACCGGCCAGAACTGCTGCACCGGAATCGAACCGGGTGGGGACGGCCAGCCGCGAATCGAAGGCCACGGCCCACTCCGTCACTGCGTTCGTCGCCAGTGCAGCGAGTGTTCCGTGGTCGATCACGGTGCCGTCGTCGACCACGACCAACGCTGGGCTGTCGGGTCCCAGAACCGCCGTTCTGTCCGAATACGTCACCGGCCGCCCAGAACTCGCGGCAATGGCGTCGACGACGTCCGGATGCCCGAGGTGGATGGTCGTGACGGACCCGGCCCAGCTCGGCGCGTCGTCACCGTCGAGGACGAGGACGGATGCGCCTGCCCGCTCCAGAACGTCGGAGGAGTTCGACGTGGCAATCGGAGCCACGGCTCCGCCTGCCTTCGCCACCGCCCACCGCGTCACGACTGCCGCAACAGCGTCGGTGACAGTGACGCCGACGACGACTCCGGTTCGGACGCCACGTTCGATCAGTACCCGAGCCATACGTGAGGACTGCTCGTCGAGCTCACGGTAGGTGGTCTCGACTCCGTCCGACGACAACGCGGGCGCATCGGGATCTGCGTCCACCGTCGAGGTGAGTACCTGCGGCAAGGTCAGGTCCGACCGTGCCGGTGCCACGGTGGAGTCAGCGGTCTGCGGGGTCTCGGTCAGTGCCGCCCGCTCGGCGGCGTCGAGCACGTCGATGTCGCCGACGACGACCGCTGGTGTTGTCGCCACTGCACCGGCGATGCGTGCGAATCGCTCCGCCAGCGACGCGACCGTGGACTCGTCGAACAGATCGGCGGCATACACCCATTCGACGTTCAGGGTTCCGGTGCCGCTGTTCCCGTCGGCGTGCTGGGTCTCCACCGTGACCTGCAGGTCGAATTTCGCCGTCGGCTCGAAGCCGCTGACGGGTTCGACCACCAGGTTCGGCAGCTCGAAGCGCGCCTCGCCGTGGGGCTCCACCGACAGAACCGTCTGGAACAGCGGGGTGTACCCGGCGTTCCGGTCCGGTGCGATGGTGTCGACGACCCGCTCGAACGGGACGTCCGAATTCGCGAAGGCCCGCAGGTCGGTCTCGCGTAGAGCGGTCAGCAGCTCTGCGAACGTCGCATCCGGGTCCACGTCCGTGCGCAGCGCCAACGTGTTCACGAACATGCCCACCAGTCCGTCGAGCGCCTCGTGCCCGCGCCCGGCGATGGGCGTGCCGACGGCGAAGCTGCGGGAGCCGCTCATCCGCGACAACAGCACCCCGAGGACCGCGTGCAACACCATGAACAGAGTCGCGTTGTTCTCGCGGGCGATCGCGGCGAGCCCGGTGTGAACCGACTCGTCCAGCTCGACACTCACACTGGCTCCGCGCAGGTTGGCGGTAGCCGCTCGCGGCCGATCCCACGGCAACGACACGACCGGGGTGATCCCGCTGAGCTCGTCCGCCCAGAAGGCCAACTGCTGCGACAGAATCGACGTGGGGTCGCTGTCCGAGCCCAACACCTGCCGCTGCCATACCGCAAAGTCCGCGTACTGCACCGTCAGCGGTTCGGGCGTGTAGTCGGTCCCCGACGCGGCAGCGAGGTACGCAGTCATGACGTCACGGGCCAGTGGTGCCATCGATGCGCCGTCTCCGCTGATGTGGTGCATCACGATGACGAAGACGTACTCGTCCGGGCCGAAGCGGAACAGTGCTCCCCGGACCGGGGGTGCGACGGTGACGTCGAAGCCCTCGTAGACGAGTGCGCGAATCCGTTCGGCGGTGTCGGAGTCGTCGGTCGCGTCGATCGGAGTCAGATCGGGTACGACCGATCCGGCGTCGACGAACTCCTGATACGGCGAACCGTTCGCATCTTCCGGGTAGCGCGTGCGCAGTGCCTCGTGGCGTTCCACGGTGCTGGACACGGCTGCCTGCAGTGCCGCGACATCCAGCTCGCCTCGCAGACGGAGCGCCAGCGGCATATTGTAGGCCCCGGACTCGGGGTCGAGTCGGTTCAGGACCCACATGCGCTGTTGCGCGAGCGACAACGGAACGGTCTGTCCGGCCGGTCGGCGACGCAGCGGCACACCGTTCGCGTCGTCGATGCGTGATTCGGCGCGCGCGGCGAGTGCCGAGACCGTCGAGGCCTCGAACAGGTCTCGGACACCGACCTTCTTCCCGAGCGCAGCCGACACCCGTGCCGCCACTCTTGTGGCGATCAGCGAGTTACCACCGAGATCGAAGAAGTCGTCGTCCGATCCGACCCGCTGCACGCCGAGCAGCTCCGCGTAGATCTCCGCCACGATCTCCTCGACCGGCGTTGCGGGAGCACGGAACTCGCGAACCTCGAACACCGGCTCCGGCAGTGCTTTTCGATCCAGCTTGCCGCTGGTGTTCAGCGGGAATTCCGAGAGCACCATCACCGTCGCCGGCACCATGTACTTCGGCAGCGCGCCGCCGACGAAGGTGCGTACCTCGGCCGGGTCCAGCGTTCTACCCGGTGCAGGCACCACATATCCGACGAGCTGGTCGCCGGCACCGGTGGTCGCCACCACGGCCGTGGCCTGGTTGACGTCGGGATGGGCCAACAGTGCGGTCTCGATCTCACCGAGCTCGATCCGCTGGCCACGGAACTTGACCTGGAAATCGGTGCGCCCGATGTACTCCAGGACTCCTGCAGCGCCCGGCCCCGATCGCCATCGGACGAGGTCTCCGGTGCGATACATGCGCTCGCCGGCAGCCGAGAACGGGTTCGCGACGAAGCGGTCCATCGTCAGGTCGACGCGCCCGAGGTATCCGTCGGCGAGCTGCGTCCCCGCGAGATACAGCTCACCCGCGGTCCCTGCGGCGACCGGATGCAGTCTGCCGTCGAGAACGTAGGCCTGGGTGTTCCATTCCGGCGCCCCGATCGGGACGGTCGCGCCCTCGTCGGCAGACGTCTTCCAGTACGTCACACTCACTGCGGCTTCGGTGGGGCCGTACAGGTTGTGGATCCTGGCAGAGGTGATCGCGCGGAAGTCCGTCACCGTCTCCGGGGGCAGTGCCTCACCCACCACGTAGACGTGTCGCAAGGACCGGCACTGCTCCCCGGTGGCGTACGCGGCGAACACCGTGAGCATCGACGGCACGAAGTCCGTGACGGTGACGCCGTGCCGGGCGATGCGCTCCGCGACGTACGCCGGGTCGCGGTGGCCGTCGGGGGTCGCGAGAACGACGCTCGCACCGACCTGGAGTGGGAGGAAGAAGCCCCACAGTGACACGTCGAACGTCGTCGCCGTCTTCTGCAGGTAGACGTCGTTCTCGTCGAGCGAGTACTGGTCGATCATCCACGCCATCTCGTTGACGATCGCGCGGTGCGGCACCGCGACGCCCTTGGGTCGCCCGGTCGACCCGGACGTGAAGATGACGTAGGCGGTGTTCTCCGGGCGTACCGGTGCCAGTCGGTCGGCGTCGGCCACGGCGTCTGCCGGGTAGGACGCGAGATCGAGGGTGTCCAGTTCGAGAATCGGGAACCGTTCCGGCAGTCCCGTCCGATCGTGACTGGTCGAGAGAACGGCGACCGGCACCGCGGTGTCGAGGATGTACTCGATGCGCTCGGCCGGGTGGTCCGGATCGATGGGTACGTATGCGCCGCCGGCTTCGAGGACGGCGTACATGCCGACCATCAGGTCGATGCCTCGCCTCATGCCGAGAGCGACGAGCGACTGCGGGCCGACGCCGAGCGAAATCAGGTGTCGGGCAAGACGATTGACCCGCTCCGAGAACTCGGCGTAGGTCACTGCGGTGCCCTCGTAGAGCACGGCCGTGGCGTCCGGGTTCGCCGCGACCCGAGCCCGGAACGGCGCGGTCAGCATGATGCCGGCGTCGACCTCGTGCGCGGTGTCGTTCCAGGTGTCGATCACGCGGGTTCGTTCTGCCGAGCCGAGCAGATCGATGTCGCCGACCGCCGTCGTGGTGTCGGAGACGAAGGTTTCGAGAACACCGACGAGCCGGGACAGGATGGACTCGACGTACGTAGCGTCGAACAGATCGCTGATGTACTTGAGCGTGAACGAGATTCGATCCTCGGCCACGACCAACAACGTCAGTGGGTAGTGAGTGTTGTCGTTCGAGCTCACCGACTCGACGGTCATTCCGTCGATCGCTGCCGCCTGCTGCGTCAGCTCGGCTTCGTCCACCGGGTAGGACTCGAAGATGGTGAGGGTGTCGAACAGATTCCCCATTCCGATCGCCCGTTGGATGTCGACGAGTCCCATGTGATGGTGGTCGAGCAGGTCTGCTTGTTCTCCTTGAATCCGGACCAGGTAGTTCTCGACAGTGTCGGCCGGATCGAATCGAACGCGCACCGGGATGGTGTTGATGAACAGGCCGATCATCGACTCGACGCCTGGAAGAGCAGCGGGACGGCCGGAGACCGTGGCACCGAACACGACATCGGTGCGGCCGGTGATGTGTGCGATCAGCAGGCCGTAGGCCGCTTGCACCAGCGTGTTGACGGTGACGCCGAGCCTGCCGCCGAGCGCCACGAGCGACGCGGTGGTCTCGGGATCGACGAATCGCTCCGTCTCTGCCGAGCGTGCGGAGATCTCTCGTCCGACACTCGGCGGTGCGACGAACGTCGGCTCCTCGACTCCGGCCAGCGCGGTGGTCCACGCACCGAGAGACACGGCCGGGTCCTGTCGGTTCAGCCATGCCAGGTAGGAGCGATACGAGCGAACCCTCGGCATCGACGAGGTGGAACCCCGAGCGGCATACAGGTACAACAGTTCCTTCATCACCAGCGGCAGAGACCACCCGTCGAGCAACACGTGATGGTTGGTCATCGCGAGCTTGTACGTGGTCGGCGTGATCCTGACGAGCAGGAACCGCAGCAGGGGTGCCGTGGAGACGTCGAAGTGCCGTCGCTGATCCGCGGCCAGTGCGTCGGCGACGGCAGCGTCGCGTTCGAGCCCGTCGAGATGAGACAGATCGATCGTGTTCCACGGGAGCCGAACGTTCTGCTGAACGATCTGCACCGTCTCGCCGTCCGCGGTCGCGGTGAACGAGGTACGCAGATTGTCGTACCGATCCAGCAGTGTCTGGGCAGCGTGATGCAACCGTTCGGCGTCCACCTCGCCGGCCAGGTCGAGTACGACCTGCATGGTGTAGACGTCGATCGACGCATCGGCGAACAACGCGTGGAACAGCAGTCCTTGCTGCAACGGTGACAGCGACCAGATGTCGGTCAGCTGTGGGTAACGCGCCTCGAACGACGCGATGTCGGCCTGCGACAGCGCCACCAGGGGCACGTCCGACGGGGTCAGACCACCCGAGCCGGGTACCTCGGCGTACGAGGCCAGCGCCGACAACGCCTCGGACCACAGCCCGGCGAGACGCTCGACCGTGTCCGCGGACACGGCTCCGGTCGGGAACGCGAAGCTGGCGCTCAGGACCCCGCCCTCGTCGGTGTCGAGCACGATGGCGTTGATGTCGACGGTCTTGTTCGCGGCCATGTCGGCATCACCGGGCGCGGAGAGCTCGCCGTCGGCGGCCGGCAACCAGCCGAGCGACTTCATCTCGTCCGGGACCTCGCCGGCGTCGACCCGGCCCAGGTAGTTGAAGCTGATCTGTCCGGTGCCGAGTTCGGCCAGTCCCGCAGCGGTCTCCGAGTTCAGGTAGCGGAGCAGTCCCCAGCCCATGCCTCGATCGGGCAGCGCCAGCATCTGCTCCTTGACTGCCTTCACTGCATCGCCGAGCTGCGACCCTCCCGCGAACGCAGCATCGACGTCGATCCCGGTCAGGTCGAGGCGAACGGGGAACAGGCTGGTCAGCCAGCCGACGGTACGTCCCAGATCAGCTCCGGGAACCACCGCTTCCTCGCGGCCGTGGCCTTCGAGCTGCACGAGTGTTGCCGGTGCAGTGATGCCGCGCTCGGACCGCAGTCTCGTGACGGCCAGAGCGAGCCCGGCCAGCAACCCGTCGCCCACTCCGCCGCGGAAGATCTCCGGAACGGTGGTCAGCAAGGTGCGCGTGACGTCGGGTGTCAGTTCGATGTTCACCCGTTCGAGCGTCGCCACGACATCGACCGCGGGATCGAAGGGGCGGTTGCCCAGCACGGGGTCCTCGGTGTCGGCGATCGAACGCCACAGCGGCAATTCGGCCAGCCGCGCCTCGCTCGCTGCCGCGTCGACCAGTGCATGGGTCCAACGCCGCATCGAGGTCCCGACCTCGGGGAGGGTCGGGGTCACTCCCCCCGACACCTGAGCCCAGGCGGAGACGAAGTCGGGGACCAGGATTCGCCACGACACTCCGTCGATCACGAGGTGGTGCGCCGCCACGGTCAGCGTGCCCGGCACCTCGGGTCCTCGATCGACCCAGACGAGGGCGAGCATGCGACCGGCCGTGGGGTCGAGCGTTCCCACCGCATCGTCGAATACTGTTGCAGCCGAATCGGTATCGGCCCAGGTGAGCAGTGTATCCACGTCGACGGTACCGGCGCCCGCAACATCGAGACCCCAGCCGCGGTCGTCGTGCACCAGGGTCGAC
The DNA here is from genome assembly GCF_001894785.1 of Rhodococcoides fascians NBRC 12155 = LMG 3623. Lineage (GTDB taxonomy): Bacteria > Actinomycetota > Actinomycetes > Mycobacteriales > Mycobacteriaceae > Rhodococcoides > Rhodococcoides fascians. Next base: position 154,973 of record NZ_BCWW01000007.1, on the reverse strand, counting down.
CGCAGCACGTCGTGTCGATCGACCACTGCGGTCACCGTGGCGAGAATCCCGGCTCGGTCGATACCGAGCGGCAGCTCCAGTGTGACGGCCTGATGGAAGCGTGACCACCCGCCGCCGCGCTCGATCATCGCTACACCGAACGGGGGCAGCGGCATCCAACCGACACCGCCGCCGTCGAGTTCCTCGAGCACGACCGCGTCATTGCCCTCACCGACGATCACGGCGACCTCGGCGAGACCGGCAACGGTCTTGCGCTCGAACACATCTCGCGGCCCGAACTGAATTCCCCTGGCCTTGGCGCGAGAGACGAGCTGAATCGAGACGATGCTGTCGCCGCCGAGCGCGAAGAACGAATCGTCGACCCCGACGGCGTCGAGGCCGAGGACGTCTGCGAAGACCTCGGCAATGATGCGTTCGGTGTCGGTTGTGGCGGTACGGAATTCGGCATCGCTGCCGAATTCCGGTTCGGGAAGTGCTCTTCGGTCCAGCTTGCCGTTCGGCCCGAGTGGCAGGGCACCGAGCACGATGAGCCCGGCCGGAACCATGTATTCCGGAACCAGGGTCGCAACCGAGGCGGTGACCGCTGTGGTGTCGATCGTCTCCCCGGCGACAGGAACGACGTAGCCGACCAGGAGTTCACCTGCCGACGGCGTCCGGCGCACGAGAACGACGGCTTGGTCGACCGACGGATCTGCAGTCAGCGCGGCTTCGATTTCACCGAGCTCGATCCGCAGGCCTCGGAGTTTGACCTGGAAGTCGGTGCGGCCGAGGTACTCGAGTTCACCGTCGCGCCTCCAGCGCACCAGGTCTCCGGTGCGATACATCCGCGAGCCGGCTGCGCCGTGCGGATCGGCGACGAATCGGTCGGCAGTCAGGTCCGGGCGGCCGAGGTATCCGCGGGCCAGTTGACGCCCGGCGAGATACAGCTCCCCGGGCACCCCGACGGGAACGGGGTGCAGTCGCGCGTCGAGCACCGTCACCCTCGTGTTCCACACCGGTGCGCCGATGGGAACCGACACGGTGTCCGACGGCAGGACATGGTGATACGTGACGTCGACAGCGGCCTCGGTCGGGCCGTAGAGGTTGTGCAGCTCGGTGGCGGGCAGTGCAGTGCGCAGGGCCGAGGCAACCGATGCAGGCAGCGCCTCACCGGAGGCGAACACCGCACGCAGGCCGGTGCAGTTCGACACGCCGTCCGCGGCGGCGAACACGGCCAGCAACGACGGCACGAAGTGCGCGACCGTGACGCCGCGTTCGGCGACGGTGCTCACCAGATATGCCGGATCTCGGTGGCCGTCGGGCACCGCGATGACGAGTTCGGCACCGATCTGCAACGGCCAGAACAGCTCCCACACCGACACGTCGAACGTGACCGGCGTCTTCTGCAACACCTTGTCCTGCTCGGCGAGACGGTATTCGGCCTGCATCCACAGCAGACGGTTGACGATGGCCTCGTGGCTGACCGCAACGCCTTTGGGGCGACCGGTGGAGCCGGAGGTGAAGATGACGTACGCAGTGTCCGCCGGTCGCAGCGGTGCGGTTCGCTCGGCATCGGTCACCGGTGCCGTGGACAGACCTGTCGTGTCGACGGTGTCGACCAGGATTCTGGCGGCGTCGGTCACGAGATCTGTACCGTCGCGCTCGGTCGTGAGCAGCACCACGGGTGCCGCCGTGTCCAGGATGTAGCCGATTCGTTCGGCCGGTAGATCCGGGTCGACCGGAACGTAGGCACCACCGGCGGCGAGCACGGCGTAGATACCCGCCAGCATGTCGATGGAGCGGCGCATGGCCGTCGCCACCACGGTTTCCGGGCCAACTCCCTCGGCGATGAGCAGACGCGCGAGCGCGTTGACCCGCTCGGAGAATTCGCGGTACGTCACCCGATCGTCGAGGAAGCTCGTGGCGGTGTTGTCCGGGGACTCGGCAACTCGGGACTCGAACAGCGACACCAGAGTTGCACCGGGATCCACCTCGTGCGCGGTGGCGTTCCAGTCCTCGAGGACGCGGGTACGTTCGCCTTCCTCGAGGATGTCGATGTCGCCGACGACTCCGTCCGGTGCGTCGGTCAGCGCGTGCAGTACCCGGACGAGCCGTCGCCCGAGGGAGGCCATGCTGGATTCTTCGAATAGATCTGTGGCGTAGTCGAACTGCACGTCGATTCCGGCGGGAGCACCGCGGTCGTCCGTGTTCTCCCAGAGCGTCACCTGCAGGTCGAATTTCGCGAACGCGCTACCCAGATCGATGCCCTCGACACTCAACCCCGGCAGGGCCAACGTCTGGCGGTTCAGGTTCTGGAACGTCAGCATGACCTGGAAGATCGGGTGGCGAGCCTGTGAGCGGTCCGGGGCCAGCTCGTCGACGAGCCGCTCGAACGGCACGTCGGCGTGCCCGAAGGCTCCGAGGTCGGCCTCGCGAACTGCGGCGAGTTGCTCGCGCAACGTTGCCGCGGGGTGCACCGCGGTACGCAGGGCGAGCGTGTTGACGAACATGCCGACGAGCTCGTCCAGATCGGCGTCACCGCGGCCGGCGACCGGGGTTCCGATCGTCACGTCGTCGGTACCCGCCATCGCGCCGAGGAGCACCGCCAGCGCGGTGTGGACCACCATGAAGTTCGTGGCGTTGTTGGCGCGGGCAGCGCGAGCGATGTTCGACTGCAGAGCCTCGTCGATCGAGAAGTTGTATGCCGCACCGCGATACGACGCCACCGCCGGACGCGGCCGGTCGGTCGCGAGGTCGAGCTGTGCCGGGGCACCGGCCAGAGCCGTCGTCCAGTAGGCGAGCTGCTTCGCCAACGGCGAATCAGGGTCGTCCTCGGAACCGAGTACCTCGCGTTGCCACAACGCGTAGTCCGCGTACTGCACCGCAAGTGGTGCCCACTGCGGGTTCTCCCCCGCGGCACGGGCGGTGTAGGCCACCATGACGTCGCGCGTCAGGGGTCCCATCGAGAACCCGTCCGCGGCGATGTGGTGGGCGACGAAGGCCAGTACGTGCTCGGTCTCGCTGACCCGCAGGATCCGGATTCGGACCGGAACAGCTCGGGTCACGTCGAATCCCGCGGACACGAAGTCGCGCAGGGCCTGCTCGATCGAACTCTCGTCGACGTCGTCGACGACAACCGTCACGCCGGCCTCCGCGGTACCGAGTACCACCTGATGGCCTCGTCCGTCGACCTCCGGGTACACGGTGCGCAGAATTTCGTGCCTCGCCAGCACGTCGTGCACGGCGTTGGTGAGTGCATCGACATCGATGCTGCCGGACAACCGAATTGCGACCGGGATGTTGTTCACGGCGGAGGTCGGATCGAATTGGCTCAGGAACCACATGCGCTGCTGAGCCATCGACAGCGGCACCGAGTCCGGTCGTGTTCGAGCCGTGAGTGCCCGGCGCGCACCGGTACCCACCTCGGACTCGATCGCACGTGCGAGCGACTGCACCGTCGGAGACTCGAAGATCGAGCGGACAGGCACCTGAGTATCGAGCGCCGCCCCCAGCCGGGAGACCACCTGAGTGGCGATGAGCGAGTTACCGCCGAGCGCGAAGAAGTCGTCGTCCAGACCCACGCGCTCGACAGCGAGCACCTCGGCGAAGACCGCCGCGACGGCCTCTTCCACCGGATTGGTCGGCGCGCGGAATTCGGCTGTCTCGAACTGCGGTTCGGGGAGCGCCTGTCGATCCAGCTTTCCGTTGACGCCGCGAGGAAGAGCCTCGAGCACGACGAAGGCCGCCGGGATCATGTACGACGGCAGACGTTCGGCGAGTGCACGACGGATGCCGTCCTGATCCAGCGTCACCCCATCGGCGGGCACGAGGTAGGCCACGAGCCGCGCGCCTGATCCCGTGTCCGCGAGAGCGATCACGGCGACGTCGCGAATCTCGTCGAGCGATCCGAGAGCGGCATCGATGTCGCCGAGCTCGATACGGAAACCGCGAATCTTCACCTGGAAGTCGGTGCGCCCGACGTACTCCAATTCGCCGTCGGCGCGCCAGGATACGAGGTCACCGGTGCGATACAGACGGCCGCCGGGGGTGAACGGGTCCGCGACGAATCGCTCGGCGCTCAGATCCGGCCGCGCGAAGTACCCGTCGGCCAGCTGCGCACCCGCGAGGTAGAGCTCACCTGCGACGCCGACCGGAACGGGAGCCAGACGCGAATCCAGCACGTAGACAAAGGTGTTCCACTCCGGGCCACCGATCGGAACCGTGGTGCCGTCGACGGTCGTCACCCGATGCGAGGTCACCGAGACCGCGGCCTCGGTCGGTCCGTACAAGTTGTCCAGTCGCGCAGCCGAACTGCGCAGCGCGCGCTCGGCCGTGGCGACCGACAGTGCTTCGCCGATCGCCAGGATCCGCGTCAGGGGTTCGGGCAGGGTGCCCGCCGACGCCGTGACCAGCGCGTCGAGCACGGACGGCACGGTGTGCAGTGTCGTCACCGATTCCCGGTTCATCAGATCGACGAGGTAGGCGGGATCGCGGTGGCCCTCGGCGTCGGCCACGACGATCGCACCACCGGAGACGGTGGCGACCCAGAACTCCCACACGGACAGGTCGAAGGTGGCCGCGGTCTTGAGCAGTACTCGGTCGGTGCTGCCCAGTCCGTAATGGGCGCTCTGCCACAGCAATTGGTTGACGATGGCGGCATGACTCACCGCGACACCCTTGGGGCGGCCGGTGGATCCGGACGTGAAGATGACGTACGCGGTGTTCGCAGGCCGCAGCGGCGAGGTGCGCTCACTGTCGGTGACGGGCGCGTCCGAGACCTCTGCGTCGAGCACTCGCGGATCGGTGTCGACCAACAGCACCGGAACCGAGTCGACATCGACACCGTCCCGCGCAGTACTCAGGACCAGAGCGGGAGCAGCTACCTCCAGGATGTAGGCATTGCGGTCCGCCGGCTGATCCGGATCGATGGGCACGTACGCCCCGCCCGCCTTGGCGACGGCATACATCGCGACGAGCAGATCCACCGAGCGCCTGATAGCCAGAGCAACCGTCACCTGCGGGCCGACACCGGCACCGATCAGGACGCGGGCCAACCGGTTGATTCGACGATCGAACTCGCCGTACGACAGTGACTGACCGGCATGGACCACCGCGACCGCGTCGGGCTGCGCCTGCACCTGTCGATCGAACAGCGATACCAGCGACTGCGACGCATCGACATCGTGATCGGTGTCGTTCCAGGTGCGGACGATCCGGGTGCGTTCCTCGGGCGAGAGCAGCTCGAGATCGCCGACGACGGCCGACGGGTCCGCGGCCACGGCAGCGAGGAGGCGAACGAACCGGTCGGCAAAACCTTCGACCGTCGCGCGATCGAAAAGATCGGTGGCATAACTCAATTCGGCCGACAGTTCCGCGGGAGAGCCGTCCAGGGCGTAGCGATCCGAGATCGACAGTTGCAGATCGGTTTTCGCGGTCACCGCATCCGCCTCGACGGCACTCACCGTCAGACCCGGCAGCTCGAACGTCGACTCGGCAAGGTTCTGGAAGGACAGGCCTACCTGGAACAACGGGTTGCGTGCCGTCGACCGCACCGGGTTCAGCACCTCCACGAGACGCTCGAACGGAACGTCGGAGTGCGCGAACGCGGCCAGGTCCCGCTCTCGGGCCTGAGCGAGCAACTGGCGGAAGGTCATCGACGATTCGACCGACGACCGGAAGACCAGGGTGTTGACGAACATACCGATCATCGAGTCCAGAGCCCGCTCACCGCGGCCGGCGATGGGCGTTCCGACCGCGATGTCCTCGGAACCGGACAGGCGTGCGAGCAACACGGCGAATGCCGAGTGCACCACCATGAACAACGTTGCCTGCTCGGTACGTCCGAGTTCGGCGAGAGCAGCGTGCGTGCCGGCGTCGACGGTGAACCGCACGGCATCGCCACGGAAACTCTGCGCCGGCGGGCGCGGGCGATCGGTGGGCAGCACCAGCTGATCCGGCAGCTCGGCGAGCGTATCCTTCCAGAACGACACCTGCTGCGCTGCAACCGAATCGGGATCCGATTCGGTGCCGAGTACGGTTCGCTGCCACAGCGCGAAGTCGACGTACTGCACCTCGAGTGGCTCCCAGTCCGGAGCCGTCCCTGCAGATCTCGCGGTGTATGCGGTCATGACGTCGACGGCCAGCGGGCCCATCGACGCGCCGTCGGCCGACACGTGGTGGACGACGAAGGCCAGGACGTGCTCGTTCTCGTCGACGCGGAACACGCGCGCGTCGACCGGTACCTCGACGGTGACGTCGAAGCCACGCGTGAAGAATTCGGTCACGGCGGTGACGACGTTCGCACCGGCCACGTCTCGGACGGCGAGGTCCATCGGTACCTCGGACGCCGACAACACCTGCTGGAACGGGCCCTGTGCAGAGTCCGGGTACCGGGTACGAAGAGACTCGTGGCGCTCGACGACATCGCGCACCGCCGACTGCAGCGCAGCGACGTCGAGCGCACCCGACAACCGCACGGCGAACGGAATGTTGTCCACCGACGACGTCGTGTCGAACTGGTTGAGGAACCAGTACCGCTGCTGCGCAGGCGAGAGCGGCGGGTGCTCGGGACGCGGACCCGCCACGAGTGCAGCTCGTCCCCCCGAACCGACAGCGCTCTCCACGTGCGCCACCAGTGCGGCCACGGTCGAGCTCTCGAACAGCGCCCGCACCGGGACCACCGTGTCCAGGGCCGCGCCGAGCCGCGAGACCACCTGGGTGGCGATCAACGAGTTACCGCCCAGGGCGAAGAAGTCGTCGTCCAGTCCCACTCGCTCGAGGTGCAGGACGTCGGCGAACACTCCGGCGACGATCTCTTCGACCGCGGTGGTGGGTGCGCGGAATTCCCGGGCCTCGAACACGGGTGCGGGAAGCGCGGCGCGATCCAACTTGCCCACCGGGGTCAGTGGAACGGTGTCGAGAACGATGATCGACGACGGGATCATGTAGGCGGGCAATGATTTTCCGACGAAGGCGGTCAGCTCGTCGACGTCGACGACCGAACCACGCGCCGGCAACACGTAGGACACGAGAGTGGTGACACCCGAGGGCAGTTCGTGTCCGAGTGTGACGGCGAAGTCGACCTCGGGAACAGCGGTGAGCGCGGAGTCGATCTCGCCGAGCTCGATACGGAACCCGCGCACCTTGACCTGGAAGTCGGTGCGGCCGACGAACTGCAGCTGCAGGTCGTCCGTCCATCGCACGACGTCGCCGGTGCGGTACATCCGTGCGCCGTCGATGCCGTACGGATTGGCCACGAAGCGCTCGGAGGACAGACTCGGCCTACCGAGATAACCGCGAGCGAGCGCACCGCCCGACAGATACAGGTCACCCGCGACACCGGTCGGAACCGGTTCGAGCCTGGAATCGAGGATGAGCACGGACATGCCGTGAATCGGTCGACCGATGGTGATCGGCTCGCCGGGCGTCAACTCGGCGAAGCTGGAGATGATCGTGGTCTCGGTCGGTCCGTACCCGTTGAAGTACTTCCGGTCCCCTGCCCACCGGGCGAGGAGTTCGGGAGTGGTCACGTCGCCGCCCACCGAGAGCACCTCGAGCGAATCGATCCCGTGGGGATCCATCGTGCCGAGCACCGCGGGCGTGATGATCGTGTGAGTGACCCTCTCCGCCTTCAACAATTCGGCCAGTTCGGTGCCGCCGAGAATCGATGCCGGTACCACCACCAACGTCGCGCCGACGGAGAACGCCGCCATCCACTCCAGAACCGACGGATCGAAGTTCGGCGAGCAGACGTGGAGGAACCGCGAGGCCGGTTTCAGGTGATAGAGATCGGTTGCTGCGTCGAGGACGCCGCCGAGTCCGGCGTGCGTGACGACGACGCCCTTCGGCTTGCCCGTCGAGCCCGAGGTGTAGATGACGTAGGCGGGGTTCTGGAACGTGACGGGTCGCAGGCGGTCGGCGTCGGTGACCGGCTCGGCAGAGCGGGTGCGGACCTCGGCCACGAACTCGTCGTCGTCGACGCTCAGCCAGGTCAGGTCTTGCTGTCCGCCGGCGAGCCGATCCGAGTGTGCCCGGGTGGTCAGGCCCAGTAGGGCCTCGGAGTCCGAGACCATGTGGGCGACGCGATCCTGCGGATACGTCGGGTCGACGGGGAGGTGCGCGGCCCCCGATTTCGCCACTGCCCAGACCGCGAGCACCATGAAGTAGGAGCGCTGGAATCCCAGAGCCACAACGGTTTCGGGGCCGGCCCCGCGCTCGATGAGCACCCGGGCGAGCTGCGAGGACGTCGCATCGAGTTCGGCGTACGAGATCGAGCGGCCCTCGTAGCGAATCGCGGTCGCCGACGGGTCGAGTGCGGCTCCGGCAGCGAAGATCTCGGCCAGAGTGCCGCCGGCCAAGACGTCGTCACCGTGGACGTGGGTGAGCCGGTCGTATTCGTCGTCGTAGAGGATGGACAGATCGCCCACCGGGGTGTTCGGTGTCGCCACGATCGCTTCGAGCAGCCAGCGGAAACGTCGCGAGAACACCTCGATCGTGTTCTCGTCGAACAGGTCTCGCGCGTAGAGGAAACCGGCGGACAGACCGGTGCCGTCGGACTTCTCGTGCAGCGTCAGCGACAGGTCGAACTTGGCGGTGTCGACCTCGACGTCGACCGCCGAGACCGTCAGATCGGGTAGGTGGAATTCGCTCGGCGGCAGGTTCTCGAACGCGATCGCGACCTGGAACAGCGGGTGCCTGGCCGTCGTGCGCTCGGGCTCGAGCAGATCGACGAGCCGCTCGAAGGGGATGTCCGCGTGTGCGAATGCATCGAGGTCGACGTCCCGGACGTGGCCGAGGAGGTCGGTGAATCCCTTGCTTCGATCGACCGAGGTGCGGAGCACCAGGGTGTTGACGAACATACCGATGACGTCGTCCAGGACGGCCTCGCCGCGGCCTGCGACGGCGGTACCCACCGCAACGTCGTCCGTGGTGGACATGCGAGCCAGGAACAGCGCGAGAGCACCGTGGAGCACCATGAAAAGGGTGGTTCCGGTCGACCGGGCCAGATCGTCGAGCGAGGCACGCAGATCCGCATCGATGTCGAACTGGAACCGCCCGCCCGAGTACGACTGCACCGCGGGACGCGGCCGGTCGTACGGCAGGGTCAGCTCACTGGGCAGGTCCGCCAGGGCCGAACGCCAGTAGTCCGCCTGTGCTGCCATCAGGCTGCTCGGATCCGCGTCGTCGCCGAGCACGGCGCGCTGCCACAGCGCGAAGTCGGCGTACTGCACCGCCAGCGGCGTCCACTGCGGAGCGTCGCCGGCCACACGAGCGAGGTAAGCCGTCATCACGTCGCGGGTCAGCGGTCCCATGGACCACCCGTCTGCGCTGATGTGATGAACCACGACGACCAGCACGTACTCGTCGTCGGTGACCTGGAACAGTTTCGCGCGCAGGGGAATCGACCGGGTGACGTCGAATCCTTCGGAGGCGAAAGCGATCAGGTCGGCCACCGCACCGTCGGCGGACGGTGTGGTGGGTGTCAGGTCCGGTGCCACCGATTCGGCAGGCAGGATCACCTGATGCCCCGCTCCGTCCACACTCGGGTAGACGGTGCGGAGTGCCTCGTGCCGGTCGAGAACGTCGACGACCGCTGCGTTCAGGGCCGCAGTGTCGAGTGCTCCGGTGAGCCGGATCGCCACGGGGATGTTGTTGACCGCCGATTCGGGCTCGAATCGGTTGAGGAACCACATCCGCTGCTGGGCGAGAGAGAGCGGAATTCGTTCGGGGCGTTCCTGCGGCACCAGAGGCGCGGAGACTCCGTGGCCGACGTGGCTTTCCAACGCAGCAGCCAAGGCTGCCACCGTGCCTGCCTCGAACATCGTTCGGACGGGCACCGTCGTGCCCAGTTCGGCACCGAGTCGTGCGGCGACCTGAGTGGCGACGAGCGAATTGCCGCCGAGCGCGAAGAAGTCGTCGTCCACACCGACTCGGTCGAGTCCGAGGACCGCGCCGAACACGTTCGCGACGATCTCCTCGACCGGATCGGACGGTGCTCGGTAGGGCGTTGCCTCGAATTCGGGATCGGGCAGCGCTTTTCGATCGAGCTTGCCACTTCCGCCGAGCGGGAATTCGGCCAATTCCACGACAGTGGTCGGCACCATGTACTCGGCCAGACGTCCACGTAGCGCGGTGCGTACCCGGTCCACATCGACCGGGCCTTCGGTGGGGACGACGTAGGCAACCAGTTGTTCTCGTCGCACGAGCACGACGGCCTGAGCGATCTCGGGAAGATCCAACAGAGCCGATTCGATTTCGCCGAGTTCGATACGGAGACCACGCAACTTCACCTGGAAGTCGGACCGGCCCACGTACTCCAACTCACCGGCGGGCAGCCACCGCACCACGTCGCCGGTTCGGTACATCCGCGCACCGTCGACCGCGAACGGATCGGCAACGAAGCGATCCGCGGTCAGATCGGGTCGGCTCACGTATCCCCTGGCGAGCTGGACACCCGAGAGATAGAGCTCTCCGGACACCCCGGCCGGAACCGGCCGCAACGACGAATCCAGAACGCGCACATCGGTGTTCCACACCGGTGAACCGATCGGCACCACGGCTGTGTCCGCGTCGGAGACCGCGTGATAGGTCACGTCGACAGCAGCTTCGGTCGGGCCGTACAGGTTGTGCACCGACACCTGTGGGAGCGCGCGGCGCAGCGACTGTGCAGTAGCAGGCGCAAGCGCCTCCCCCGAGGCGAACACCGTACGCAGCGACGCTCCCGCGTCGGGCCTACGCAGCGCCTCCGGTGTGAACACCGACATCATCGACGGCACGAAGTGCACTACCGAGACATGTTCGCGTGCAATGACATCGAGCAGGTACGACGGATCCCGATGACCCTCGGGAACCGCGACGACCACCGATGCGCCGACCTGGAAGGCCCAGAAGAACTCCCACACCGACACGTCGAACGTAGCCGGTGTCTTCTGCAACACCACGTCCTGCGGACCGAGGGGGTACTCGTGCTGCATCCACGACAACCGGTTGACGATCGCCGCGTGCGATACGCCGACGCCCTTCGGCCGACCCGTCGACCCCGAGGTGAAGATGACGTATGCGAGGTTCTCTGCCCGCAGCGGTGCCGTCCGCTCCGCATCGGTGACCGGCGCCGACGAGAATTCCGACACGTCCACGGTATCGATGTCCACCGTCTCCACGCCGGGGAACTCGACGTGATCTCGGGTGCTCGAGAGCACCCGTACCGGCGAGGCCGTGCTCACGATGTACTCGTTGCGCTCCGACGGCTGAGCCGGATCGATGGGTACGTACGCAGCACCGGCCTTGACGATCGCGTACATACCGACGAACAACTCGATACTGCGGCCGACTGCGAGACCGACCGTCGAATCGGTCCCGACACCCACCGACAACAGGTACCGCGCCAGGCGGTTCGCGCGCGCATCGAGCTCGGCGTACGTCAGCCGAACGTCCTCGAACACCAGGGCCTGCGCGTCGGGGGTCTGCTCGACGCGACCATCGAACTGCCCCACCAACGTTGTTCCGCTGGTGATCTCGTGCGCCGGTCCCGAACCGAACGTCAGCACCGACTCCCGCTCGACCGAGTCGAGCAGGTCGATCTCTCCGACGGCTGCAGCGGGCGCTGCGGTGATCGCACGAAGAACACGAACGAACCGCTCTCCGAATCGAGCCATCGTCGATTTGTCGAAGAGGTCCGCAGCATAGGTCAGGGCGACGGTCAGGCCCGCGGGCTCGAAGCCGGCCGGTGCCGAATCCCACAGCGTCACTTGCAGATCGAACTTTGCCAGGTCTGCCTCGTAGTCGACCGCTGCGATGGTCAGGCCGGGGAGCTCGACCGAGGTTCGGTCCAGGTTCTGGAACGTCAACATGACCTGGAACAGCGGGTGGCGTGCCTGCGAGCGCGCCGGGGCCAATACGTCCACCAGACGCTCGAAGGGCACGTCGGCGTGCGAGAACGCAGCGAGGTCCACCTCCCGGATCTCGCGCAGCAGATCGTCGAACGACGTCCGTGAATCGACTTCGGTGCGCAGCACCAGTGTGTTGACGAACATGCCGACGACGTCGTCGAGGGCCGCGTCTCCACGGCCGGCGACCGGCGTACCGATACTGATGTCGTCGGCGGCCGCGAGCTTGGCCAACAGCACGGCCAGCGCGGCGTGCACGACCATGAATGTCGTTGCGTTGTGGTCTCTTCCGAGCTTCTCCAGCGCGCGGACCAGTTCGGCGTCGATCTCGAACGTGTGCGTGCCGCCGTTGGTCGTGGCGACCGCCGGGCGGGGACGGTCGGTGGGTAGCTCCAACTGGTCGGGTGCGCCGCCGAGTCGGTGCCGCCAGTAGTTCTCCTGCGCCGAGATCAGAGATTCCGGATCGTCCTCGCTGCCGAGGACGGCCCTCTGCCACAGCGTGAAGTCGGCGTACTGCACCTCGAGCGGAGTCCACTGTGGTTGCTGCCCGTTGGTGCGCGCCACGTATGCGGCCACCACGTCTCGGGTCAGCGGGCCCATCGAGAATCCGTCGGCCGCGATGTGGTGCACCACGAACGCGAGCACGTGCTCGGTCTCGGCCGTCTCGAGAAGCACCGCCCGGAAGGGTAGCTGTACCGCCAGATCGAAGGGCCTGAGCGCGAACTCGAGCAGCACGGCGGGGACGTCGGCATCGGTTGCCGTCGCGCGCTCCAATTCCACTGCCACCGAATCGGATTCGAGTATTTGCTGGAAGCCGATGCCGTCGTGATCGGGGTAGACCGTCCGCAGTGACTCGTGCCGGTCCAACACATCCATCAAGGCCGCCTGCAGGGCGGTGTAATCGAGTTCACCGCTCAGCGCGATGGCGACCGGGATGTTGTTGACAGCCGAGTCCGGCTCGAATCGGTTGAGGAACCACATTCGTTGCTGGGCCAGCGACAGTGGCACACGTTCGGGCCGCTGCTGCGCCACCAACGGAGGTCGCGCGTGCGTCGAGCCTGCGGCATCGACGGCCGCGGCGAGTTCGGCGACGGTCGGTGCGTCGAAGAACGACCGCACATCCACTGCTGTGCCCAGTTCCGCGTTGACTCGCGCGATCACGCGGGTCGCGTTCAGCGAGTTTCCGCCGAGGACGAAGAAGTCGTCGTCCACGCCGATACGGTCCATCCCGAGGACCGTCTCGAAAATTGCCACCAGGGCCGTTTCGGTGTCGGTGCCCGGGGCACGGTATTCGCGTACGAGCGAGGCGAAATCGGGCGCAGGCAAGGCTTTTCGGTCCAGCTTTCCGCTGGCGTTCAGCGGGAATTCGTCCAGCACGACGAACACCGACGGCACCATGTACTCGGGCATGCGCCGGCGCACCGCATCGGCCAGGCCGTCGTGATCGATATCGGGCTCGGTGCTCACGACATAGCCGACGAGCTGCTCACCCAACTGGGCCTGCGATCGGTCGGCGTGAACGAGTACCGCAGCCTGGGTCACCTGCGGCTCGGCGAGCAGCGCTTGCTCGATCTCGCCGAGTTCGATACGGAGGCCACGCAATTTGACCTGGAAGTCGGTGCGGCCGATGTACTCGATCATGCCGTCGGCGCGTCGGCGCACCAGGTCGCCGGTGCGGTACATCCGGTCCCCCGGCTCACCGAACGGGTCGGCGACGAATCGATCGGACGTCAGGTCCGTGCGTCCGAGGTATCCGCGAGCGAGCTGCACGCCCGCGAGATAGAGCTCTCCCTCGACTCCCCGGGGTGAGCGCCGCAGACCCTCGTCGAGCACGTAGAGGTCGGTGTCGTCGACGGCAGCGCCGATCGGTACCGAGCCGTCCTCCACCTGCTGGGTTCGGTAGTACGTGACGTCGACGGCTGCTTCGGTGGGACCGTACAGGTTGTGCAACTCGGCGTCGGAGATCGCGTGGAACGCGTTGACGGTGCGCGCCGGCAGCGCCTCACCGGAGGCGAACACCATGCGAAGCGAATCGGCCTGTGCTGCGGTGGGTTCGGCAACGTAGACCGACAGCATCGACGGTACGAAGTGGGTCACCGTCACGCCGTGTTCAGCGATGACGCGGGCGAGATAGGCGGGGTCGCGGTGCCCGTCGGGCTCGGCGATCACCAGTGTCGCGCCGATCTGCAACGGCCAGAAGAACTCCCAGACCGACACGTCGAACGTGAACGGCGTCTTCTGCAAGACGACGTCGGCCGGGGTCATCGTGTATTCCCGCTGCCGCCACGAAATATTGGCGACGATCGCGCGGTGGCCCACCGCCACGCCCTTCGGACGCCCGGTCGAACCGGACGTGAAGATGACGTACGCGAGGTCGTCTTCGCCGAGGGTGCCGAGCCGGTCCGCATCGGTGATGCGCCCTGCAGTCACGCCGGAGACGTCGACGGCATCGACGAGCAGAGTCTGCGTGCCGTCCGGCAACTGCGGCAGGTCCTCCGATGTCGTGAGCACCAGAACCGGTCGCGCGGTATCGAGGACGTAGGCGAGTCGATCCACCGGGTGCTCGGGGTCCAACGGAACGTAGGCACCACCGGCTGCCGAGATGGCGTACATACCCACCAGCAGATCGAACGAGCGGCGGATCGACAGCCCCACCGTCGAATCCGGGCCGACACCCCGCTCGATCAGAACCCGGGCGAGGCGTTCGACCGACTCTGCGAACTCGGAATAGGACCGACTCTCGCCGCCGAACACGAGCGCGGGCGCGTCCGGTGTGCGCTCGGCCTGATCGGCGAACAGGGTGTAGAGGGTGGTTGCCTCGGGTTCGGCCGGGCTCGACGCCGAGTCGTCGTCACCGAGAACCGTCGCGGCATCGGAGACCACCGACGAGACCACGGCGTCGAGACCACCGTCGGTGGCCTCGATGAGGCCGGGAACGGTGTTGGACAGCACGACCGGGACCAGCGCGTCCGGGCCGAGAACCCCACCCATGGCCGTGTCGAGGGTGGTGATCTCCTCGTCCAACCGGGCGTAGGTCAACTCCGTGCCGAGGTGCGCGAGCGCCACGCGGTCCGGTTCGACCGCAGCGACGCTCCGAACCAAGCGCGGAAGGTCCTCGACCGTCAATGCTGCCTCGCGTCGACGTCCAACCGCCATCTAACTTTTCCTCCTGATCGATCCACGTGCACAACCGGCGAGCTCGGCTTTCGTCACGACGACGCGATCACCGACTCCGCCCGTTGGATCAACGATGCCAGAGCGGTCGACAACCCCTCTGCACCGAGGGCGGGCAAGATGCCCGGAATCAGTGCGGACAGCGTGACCGTCACCAGAGCCTGCGGCTTCATCGCCGCGCCCATCGTCGCCGACATCTGCGTCAATTTGGCGTTCAGGGCAGCAAAATCGACACTCGTCGATTCGTGCTCGAGCGCCACCGCATCGGGCGTGGTCGCCGCTGCGTCGGCAATCAACTGCGGTAGGTCGTCGACCGTCTTCGGCTTGGCGCGCGGCGCGAACTCGGCCTTCTCCTCGTCCGTGAGGATGTCGATGGATCGCAGCACCACCTCGGGATCGGAGACGACCGTCCGCAGAATCTTCGACAGCCGCTCGGCGAACGTCGCTATCGTCGATTCGTCGAAGATCGACGTCGCGTAGGTGAACGTCGCCTCGATGTCCTGCAGCGCTCCGGTCTCGTCGAAGTTCTCGACAGCGGTCAGCTGAAGGTCGAACTTCGCCTGATCGTCGCCTGCCGGCAGCGCCTGCACCTGCAGGCCCGGCAACTCGAACGTGCCCGTTGCATGGTTCTGAAACGTCAACATCGCCTGGAACAGCGGTGTGTAGGCGCTCGACCGAGCGCGGCCGAGCGCATCGACCAGCCGCTCGAACGGAACGTCCGCGTGGCCGAACGCCGCGAGGTCCTTGTCCTTCGCCTGACGTACCAGGTCCAGGAACGTGCCGTTCGGATCGATCTGCGTGCGCAGCACCAACGTGTTGACGAACATGCCGACCAGGTCGTCCAGTTGCTCCTCGCCGCGTCCTGCGGTCGGGGTGCCGATGCTGATGTCCGACGAGTTGCTCAACCGGCCCAGCAGAACCGCGAACGCGCTGTGCACCACCATGAACGTCGTCGCCGCATGCTCGCGGGCGATCTTCTCTATGGCCGACGCCACGTCGGAACCGAACGTGAAGCCGTACGACGCGCCTTCCATGGTCGGTCGAGGTGGCCGTGGGCGATCGAGCGGCAGTGCCAGTTGTTCCGGCGCTCCCGCCAGCTCGGCGGTCCAGTAGGCCAGCTGCTTCGCCAGTGGACTGTCCGGGTCGTCCTCGCGGCCGAGTACGTCACGCTGCCACAGCGCGAAATCGGCGTACTGCACCGGCAGCGGTGCCCACGACGGCATCTCCCCCGCCACCCGAGCGGTGTAGGCGACCATGACATCGCGGATCAACGGCCCCATCGAGAACCCGTCGGCGGCGATGTGGTGAGCCACCACGGCGAGGACGTGTTCGTCGTCGCCGACCTGCAGTAGCGCAGCCCGGACCGGGACGGTCTTCGTCACGTCGAATCCCGCACCGAGGACGTCCGTCAGGCGGGACACCACGGCGTCCGGTGCCACCTGTTCGGGTTCGAGCTCCACCCCGACGTCGGCTACGCCACCGATCTGCTGCACCGGGCCGTCGACCGAATCGGGGTAGGCCGTCCGCAGAATCTCGTGGCGACCGAGCACATCGTCGAACGCGCCGCGGAGCGAGGCGATGTCGAGGGCACCGGTCAACCGCACCGCGACGGGGATGTTGTACGCGGACGAGCCCGGGTCGATGCGGTTGATCGTCCACATCCGTTCCTGGGCGATCGACAGGGGTAGTCGATCGGGACGCTCGCGCACCGTCAGTTCCCGACGGGCACCGCCGCCGACGAGCGGCGCGATGTGTGCAGCGAGGCCCGCCACCGTGGACGCCGCGAACACCGATCGCACGGGAATCTGCGCGTCGAGAGCCTGGCCGAGGCGCGAGACCAGTTGGGTTGCGATCAACGAGTTTCCGCCGAGGGCGAAGAAGTCGTCGTCCAGCCCCGCGCGGTCCAGCCCGAGCAGTTCGGCAACGGTCGTCGCGACGATCTCCTCGATCGGGGTGACCGGTGCGCGGAACTCGGTGGCCTCGAAGTGCGGCGCGGGCAGCGCCTTTCGGTCCAGCTTTCCGTTGGCATTGAGCGGTAGCGCTTCGAGCACCACGAATGCCGCAGGCACCATGTACGACGGAACGAGGTGCGAGAGTTCGGATTCGACGTGCGCGACATCGACGACCTCCCCGGCCCGGCCGACGACGTAGGCCACCAACTGGTCACCCATGGACTCGCCGCTGTGCACCACGACGGCCGAATCTGCCACTGCCGGCTGCGACCGCAGGGCCGCTTCGATCTCACCGAGCTCGATGCGGAATCCGCGAATCTTCACCTGGAAGTCGGCCCGATCGATGTACTCGAGGTGCGCCGGGGCCGGCGTTCCGTCGACGACGGGCACCCGCCAGCGCACCAGGTCGCCGGTGCGGTACATCCGAGAACCGTTCGCGTCGAACGGATTGGCGACGAATCGCTCCGACGTCAGGTCCGCGCGCCCGAAGTAGCCGCGCGCCAGCTGCGCGCCGGCCAGGTAGAGCTCGCCGCTGACACCCGCAGGCACCGGATGCAACCGCGAGTCCAACACGAACACCGTCGTGTTCGCCTCGGGAACACCGATCGGCACCGCGGTCGTATCGGCGTCCGTCACCGCGTGCGCGGTCACCGACACCGCTGCCTCGGTCGGCCCGTACAGGTTGTGCAGGTCGGTCGATCCGTTCCGCTTGCGGAACTCCTGTGCGACGGCAGCGGGCAGTGCCTCACCGATCGCCAGCACCCGCCGCAGGCTCGGCGATACCTCGCCCGCGGCGACGGTGCCGAGCATCGACAGCATCGACGGCACCAGGTGCAGTGTCGTCACCGACTGCGTGCGAATCAGCTCCAGCAGGTAGTCGGGGTCACGATGACCGTCGGCCTCGGCCACGACGAGCCGTCCGCCGGAGGTCAGCTGCGACCAGAACTCCCACACCGACAGGTCGAACGTGGCTGCGGTCTTGAGCAGCGCCGCGTCGGTCTCGTCGAGTGCGTACTCCGCACGCAGCCAGTTCAGCTGGTTGACGACGGCACCGTGCGAGACCGCAACGCCCTTCGGACGACCGGTCGATCCGGACGTGAAGATGACGTACGCGGTGTTGGCTGCGGTGAGCACCCCGGTGCGTTCGGACGCGTCCACCGGAACACCCGAGTAGGCATCGACGTCGAACCGGGCCAGATCCACGATCGGGGCAGCATCGGTGATCTCGGCACCCACATCGCCGGAGATCAGAATGCACGCAGGAGCGGCTGTCTCGAGGACCAACGCGTTGCGCTCGGCCGGCTGGTCCGGATCGATCGGAACGTACGCCCCGCCTGCCGTCGAGATGGCGTACATGCCGACGAGAAGATCGACCGAGCGCCGAATGGCAAGGCCGACAGGCACTTCCGGCCCGACACCCATGCCGATCAGGTGACGCGCGAGCTGCGAGACCCGCTCGGCGAACTCTCCGTACGTCACCACGCCGTCGTCGTGGACGAGTGCGACTGCAGCGCGGTCGCGTTCGGCGGCTGCACCGAACAGATCGGGAAGGGTCGTGTGTTCCACGGTTCCGAAATCGTGAACCGTGTCGTTCCAGTCCTCGACGATCGCGGTTCGCTCGCCGTCCAGCAGCACGTCGAGATCGCCGATGGGTGTCGACGGCGACGCCACGACGGCGGCCAGCACGGCCTCGAAGCGGGCCACGAGTGAACGGGCGGTGCTCTCGTCGAACAGATCCGTCGCGTACGTCAGCAGGGCATCGAAGCCACCTGCCGCGCCGTCGCCCTGCTGGGCATCGGACACGATCAGATGCAGATCGAACTGGGAGTTGCCGGTCTCGGTGTCGAGCGCCGAGATTTCCAACCCGTCGAGCTCGAACTCGCGGCGAGCGAAGTTCTGGAACGAGAAGCCGACCTGGAACAGCGGGTGCCGAGCCGTCGAGCGCGTGGGGTTGACCACGTCGACGAGCCGCTCGAACGGGATGTCCGAGTGGGCGAACGCCTGCAGATCGGTTTCACGCGCGGCGTCGAGGAGATCACCGAAGGTCGCCTCGCCCGGAACATCGAGTCGCAACACCAGGGTGTTGACGAACATGCCGACGAGGTTCTCGATCTCGGCCTCGCCGCGACCTGCGATGGGTGTACCCACGACGATGTCCGAGGACCCCGAGATCCGCGAAAGCAGCACTGCGAAGGCCGCATGCACGGCCATGAAGACGGTCGCGTTGTGCGCGCGGGCCAGTTCTGCGAGACGCGCGTGCGCGTCGACGTCGATTCGGAAATCGATGCGATTGCCGCGGAACGTCTGGCTCGCCGGACGCGGGCGATCGAGAGGTAGCTCGATCTGCTCGGGCAACTCCGACAGCGCGGCAGACCAGTGTCGAATCTGTTGCGCTGCAATCGATTCGGCGTCGTCCTCGGAGCCGAGAACGTCGCGTTGCCAGAGCGCGTAGTCGGCGTACTGCACCGGCAGCGGAGCCCATGCGGGATCGGACTTCCGGGTACGGGCGGCATAGGCCGTCATGACGTCGGTCGACAACGGCATCATCGACAGACCGTCGGCGCTGATGTGATGGACCACCATCGCCAGCACGAACTCGGTGTCGGAGACTCGGAACAGCGAGGTCTTCAACGGAACCTCTGCGGTCACGTCGAACGTCGACGCCAGCAGCTCCAGCACCCGAGCGGTCACCGATTCCGCGTCGGTGTCGATCACGTCGAGAGTCGTCGGCACCTGGGACATCGGCACGACCACCTGATGCGGTCCCTCGGGCGAATCCGGGTACACCGATCGCAGTGTCTCGTGCCGCTCGATGACGTCCGAGACCGCGCTCTGCAACGCGCCGACGTTCAGATCGCCGCTCAGGCGCAGAGCGAACGGGATGTTGTACGCCGTCGAGTCCGAGTCGAACCGGTTGAGGAACCACATCCGCTGCTGCGCGAGCGACAGTGGAACTCGATCGGGACGAGGCCCTGGCACCAGCGCCGGCCGCGCGCCCGAGCCCTGCTCGACCCTCGCGGCGAGTGCCGCGACCGTCGGGGCCTCGAACAATGCCCGAACCGGGACCGTCGTGTCGGCGGAGGAACCGAGTCGGGACACCACCTGGGTAGCCACCAAAGAGTTGCCGCCGAGTTCGAAGAAGTCGTCGTCGAGACCGACCCGGTCGAGACCGAGGACGTCGGCGAAAACCTCGGCGACCATGGACTCGATCGGAGTCGTCGGTTGCCTGAACTCACGGGTTCGTGCGGCCGGTTCGGGCAAGGCTCGCCGGTCCAGCTTTCCGTTGGTGGTCAACGGAATTGCGTCGAGCACCACGAACGCCGACGGGACCATGTACTCGGGGAGCTGCTCGGCCACCGACGCACGGACGGCGTCGACGTCGATCGTGGAACCGGTTGCGGGCACCAGGTAAGCAACAAGGCGCGCGGCACCGGGAGCGTCCTCGCGCACGATCACCGCGGCCTGTCCGACGGCCGGAGCCGACAGAACCGACGATTCGACTTCGCCCAGTTCGATGCGGAAGCCGCGGATCTTGACCTGATCGTCTGCGCGACCGACGAATTCGAGCTCACCGGTGGGCGACCACCGGGCGACGTCGCCGGTGCGATAAAGCACGGAACCGTCGCCTGCGAAGGGATCTGCCACGAATCGTGTCGCCGTCAGGTCCGGCCGACCCAGGTATCCCCGCGCCACCTGACCGCCCGAGACGTACATCTCTCCCGGGACACCCGCCGGCACGAGGCCGAGTCGCGCATCCAACACGTACACGGACAACCCGGAGATCGCCCGACCCACCAGTGACCCCGATGCCTCCGCGGCAGCCTGCGCATCGAGCGCCCGATGCGAGACGTGGACGGTGGTTTCGGTGATGCCGTACATGTTGACCAACTGTGGGGAACGATCGCCGTGCCGATCGAACCAACCGCTCAATCGACGCAGCTCCAACGCTTCTCCGCCGAAGACGACGTAGCGCAGTGCGTACTCGGCAGCACCCGATGCCGTGCGGTCGGCCTGGTCGAACTGGTAGAAAGCAGACGGGGTCTGGTTGAGCACGGTCACGCGTTCGCGAATCAACAACTCGCGGAGCGCTTCCGGCGACCTCGACGTGAAGTAGTCGACCACGACGACGGTGCCACCCGTGGTGAGCGGGCCCCACAGTTCCCACACGGAGAAGTCGAACGCGTACGAGTGGAACAGAGTCCAGACGTCGGCGGGACCGAAATCGAAGTGCCGCTGGGTGTTCGCCAGCAGGCGGACGACGTTGCGGTGCGGGACGACGACGCCCTTGGGGGTGCCGGTCGAACCCGAGGTGTAGATGACGTACGCAGCTTCTGCGGCCGTCACCGCGGGAAGGACGTCCGTTGCGAACCGGGACTCGTCCGCTGGGGTGTCCATGTCGACCCTGGGCAGTTCCGGCGGTAGCGCGACCTCGACACCGGTCCAGGTCAGTACCGCGGCGGGACGCGAGTCGGCGAGCACGAACTCGATGCGATCGGCCGGGTACGACGGATCGATCGGTACGTATGCACCTCCGGCCTTGAGCACCGCGAGCAGCGCCACCACGAGATCGGCCGTGCGAGGCAGTACGACTGCGACCGCGGATTCGCGGCCGACACCCTGTGCGACAAGAACTCTCGCCAGTGCCGTCGACTCGGTGTCGATGTCTCCGTACGTGCGCGAGCGACCGTCGAAGACGACGGCGGCAGCGTCCGGGTTCTCCGCGACCCTGGCCGCGAACAGGGAGACGATGGAGTCGGCAGAATCCGCGACCGCCGGTGCGTCCTGGGCAAGGGCGAGAACGTGATCGCGCTCGGCCGTATCCATCACCGGGATGTCCCCGACGGGCTGCTCGGCATCGGTGCCGACCGACTCCAGCACGCGGATCAGGCGCTCACCGAAAGCGCGGGCTGTGTCCTCGTCGTAGAGATCACGGGCGAACGTCACGTCGATGGCCGAGGTGCCGTCCGCCTGGTTCTCGGTGAATGTGAACTGGATGTCGAACTTCGCCGTCTCGACGTCGAGATCGACTCCGCGCACGGTCAGGCCCGGGAGCTCGAGTTCGGTCTGCTCCATGTTCTGCACGGTGAGCATCACCTGGATCAGCGGATGCCGCGCGGCCGACCTCGGTGGGTCGAGTACTTCGACGAGTCGCTCGAACGGCACCTCCGCGTGCGCGAACGCCGACAGATCGGTGTTGCGCGTACGGGCGAGTAGATCGGTGAAGGCAGCACCGGGATCGATCTCGGTGCGCAGCACGAGGGTGTTGACGAACATACCGATGACGTCGTCGAGTGCCGCCTCACCGCGACCGGCGACCGGAGTACCGATGGCGATGTCGGTTTCGCCCGACAACCGGGACAGCAACACCGCGAGAGCAGAGTGCAACACCATGAACAGTGAGCTCTGATTGGCGCGGGCTACCGCGCCGAGGCGCGCATGCGTCTGCGCATCGAGCGTCAACCGAATGTTGCCGCCGCGGTAGGACGACCGATCGGGACGCACTCGGTCGCCGGGGAACGTGCTCTCGTCCGGCAGTCCCGACAGCGTTCGCGTCCAGTGTCGGATCTGGCCGGACACCGGTGAATCGGGATCGCTCTCGGAACCGAGCACGGTCTGCTGCCACAGGGTGTAGTCGGCGTAGCGAACCGCGAGCGGTGCCCAACCCGGTTCGCTTCCTGCACTCCGGGCCGCGTACGCGATCATGAGGTCGCGAGTCATCGGTCCGATCGAGAAACCGTCTGCGGCAATGTGATGTGTGGCCAAGGCCAGCACATACCGGTTCGAGTCGAGCTCGAGCAGGATGGCACGGAGTGGGGGTGCGGCCGTGACGTCGAAACCCTGCACGAAGAACTCGGCCAGGGCGGCGGTGACGTCGTCGGCGGTGACCTTCGTCGGTGCCAGCTCCGGAGCTACCTGCGCTGCGGGGACGATGACCTGAGAGGCCACCCCGTCCACCTCGGGGTAGACGGTGCGCAGCGATTCGTGCCGTTCAATCACGTCGGCCACGGCAGAGCGCAGCGCGACGACGTCGAGGTCACCGATCAGTTCGATGGCGACGGGCAGATTCTCCGTTGCCGAATCGACGTCGAAACGGTTGAGGAACCACATCCGGCGCTGGGCGAGCGACAGCGGAACGAAGTCCGGCAACTCGGTGCGCACGAGAGGAATCTTTCGTCCCGATCCCGAGAGTTCGTCCAGCTTCGCCGCGAGAGCCGCCACCGTCGACGCCTCGAAGATGGTCCGAACACTGACCGTGGTGTCCGTCGCGGCACCGATGCGCGACGCCACCCTGGTCGCCACGAGCGAGTTACCGCCGAGAGCGAAGAACTCGTCGTCGGCTCCGACGACATCGACGCCGAGCACGTCGCGGAACACCTGCGACACCACGATTTCCGACGTGGTCGTCGGAGCGCGGAAGGCACGCTGCTCGATATCCGGTGCCGGGAGCGCGCGCCGGTCGAGCTTGCCGTTGGCGGTCAGCGGAAGTGCGTCGAGCACGACGGTCGCAGCCGGAACCATGTACCCGGCGAGCGAGCGGGCGGCGAACGCCGTCAGGTCGGCCACGTCGACGGTCGCACCGGAGGCGGGGACCACATAGGCGACCAGTTGATCTCCGGCGACGGCCGTCTGCCGAACCAGCACCACGGCCGACTCCACCGACGGGTGCCGGCGCAGCACGGTCTCGATCTCCCCGAGTTCGATGCGCAGACCACGCAACTTGACCTGGAAGTCGGTGCGGCCCAAGTACTCCAGACGCCCGGTGTGAGACGAGGACTCCCGCCAGCGCACCAGATCGCCGGTGCGGTACATGCGAGAACCCGGTTCGCCGAACGGATCCGGCAGGAATCGATCTGCCGTCAGATCCACTCGGCCGAGGTAGCCGCGGGCCAGTTGGACTCCGGCGAGATAGAGCTCACCTGCGACTCCGGGAGCAACCGGGGACAGTCGGGAGTCGAGGACGTACGTTCTGGTGTTCCACACCGGAACACCGATCGGAACCAGGTCGACGTCCGCCTCGGACACCTCGTGATAGGTGACGTCGACAGCCGCTTCGGTGGGTCCGTAGAGGTTGTGCAGCGCCACGCCCGGCAGGACGCGTCGGACGCGTTCGCCGACCTCGGCGGGCAGCGCCTCACCGGAGGCGAAGAGAGTCCGCAGCGACGCGGCTGCAGACGACGACTCGGCTGCGACGACGGAGACGAAGACCTCGAGCAACGACGGCACGAAGTGCGCCGTCGTGACCGACTGCGCCTCGATGGTCTCGAGCAGGTACTGCGGGTCTCGGTGCCCGTCCGGCTTCGCGATGACCAGCGTCGCCCCGATCTGCAACGGCCAGAACAGTTCCCACACCGACACGTCGAACGTGACAGGGGTCTTCTGCAACACGACATCGTCGGCGACGAGCTCGTATTCCGACTGCATCCACAGCAGACGGTTGACGATTGCCTCGTGTGTGACGGCCACGCCCTTCGGCTGCCCGGTCGACCCGGACGTGAAGATGACGTATGCGGTGTTCGTCGGTGCGAGTGCACCGATTCGGTCCGCGTCGGTGATCGGTGCATCGGAGACGCCCGACAGGTCGAGAACGTCGATGTCGATCACGTCGAGCCCGTCGGCATCCACCGAGTCTCGTGACGTGCTCAGTACGCACACCGGTGCCGCGGTGCGCAGGATGTGCGCAATTCGCTCGGCAGGCTGATCCGGGTCGATCGGTACGTAGGCACCGCCCGCCGCGACGATCGCGTGAATTCCGACGAGGAGCTCCACCGAACGACGGGCGGCGATCGCCACGGTGGTCTCGGGGCCGACACCACGATCGACGAGGTACCGGGCAAGACGAGCCACCCGTGCGTCGAACTCGCCGTAGGACACCGACTCGTCACCGAATACCAGTGCGGTTCCGTCGGATTCGACCGACCGCCCGAGGGAGGCCAGCGTCTGTGACCGGTCGACGTCGTGGTCGGTGTCGTTCCAGTCGTCGAGCACGCGCTTGTACTCGACGTCGTCGAGCAGTTCGATGTCGCCCACGACGGTCGAGAGGTTGTCTGCGACGGATTCGAGGACCTTGATCAGACGCTCACCCAGGGTGACCACCGTGGACTCGTCGAACAGGTCGGTGGCGTAGGTGACATCGAACGTCATACCCTGCGCCGCGCCACTGGGTCCGAACGATTCGACGAACGTGAACTGCAGGTCGAACAGTGCAACCAGGGTCTCGAAGTCGACGCCCGAGACCGACAGTCCCGGTAGTTCGAGATCCTTCTGCCCCAGGTTCTGGAACGCGAGCACCACCTGCACGAGGGGATGACGAGCCGTGGAACGTACCGGGTTGAGGATCTCCACCAGACGCTCGAACGGAACGTCCACGTGTGCCAGCGCCGACAGATCGGTCTCGCGAGCATCGGCGAGTACCTGGTCGAACCTGCGCGCGGTGTCGATCTCCGTTCGGAGCACGAGGGTGTTGACGAACATGCCGATCAGGTCGTCGAGCGCCGCCTCACCGCGGCCCGCGACCGGTGTGCCGATCGCGATGTCGGTCTCGCCGGACAGCCGCGACAGCAGTACCGCGAGGCTGGTGTGCACCAGCATGAACAGCGACGCGTTCTCACGTCGGGACGCCTCGATCAGAGCGCGATGCAGTTCTCCGTCGATCGAGAAACGCACCAGCGCACCGCTGTTCGATGCCACCGCCGGCCTGGGACGGTCGGAGGGCACATCGAGCTGATCCGGCAGACCGGCCAACGTCGTCGTCCAGTAGTCGATCTGCTGCGAGACCACGGACGTGGGGTCGTCCTCGGAGCCCAGCACCTCGCGCTGCCACAGGCTGTAGTCGGCGTAGTCGACCGGAAGCGGAGTCCAGTACGGCTCCTGGTTCATCGACCGCGCCGCATAGGCATTCATGACGTCGCGAGTGAGCGGGCCGAGCGAGAAACCATCGGCGGCGATGTGGTGCACCACGAACACCAGCAGGTGCTCGGTGGGGCTCACCTCGAACAACCGAGTACGGAACGGGAGGTCCTTCGACAGGTCGAATCCTGTCGTCGCCAGCTCGCGCATGGCATCGGCCACCTGATGCGCGGAAATTTCGATCGGCGTCAATTCCGGTGTCGCCGACTGCGCGTCGACGATCACCTGATGAGCCGTGCCGTCGGTCTCCGGGAACACCGTCCGCAGAGACTCGTGCCTGGCGACGACGTCCGCGACCGCAATCTGCATGGCCCGGCGGTCGAGCAGACCGGACAACCGGACGGCGATCGGGATGTTGTTGGCCGCCGATTCGACGTCGAACTTGTTGAGGAACCACATCCGCTGTTGCGCCAGCGACAGCGGAATGTGCTGCGGACGCTGCTGCGGTACCAGCGGCGGCCTGCTGCCGGTGGCGACCAGGGTGCCCAGTCTGGCTGCGAGGTCGGCCACCGAGGACGCGTCGAACAGCTCGCGAACGGCGATCCGGGTGTCCAGCGCGACGCCGAGTCGGGACACGAGTTGCGTTGCGATGAGCGAGTTTCCGCCCAGCTCGAAGAAGTCGTCGTCGAGACCCACGCGCTCGACGCCCAGCACCTGGGCGTACACCTCGGCGACGGTGCGTTCGATGTCGTTGGTCGGTTCGCGGTACTCGGTGACCTCGAATGCGGGGTCGGGCAACGCCTTTCGGTCGAGCTTTCCGCTGGCACCGAGCGGGAACTCGGGCAGCACGATCAGTGTCGACGGCACCATGTACTCCGCCAGACGGCCGCGTAGCGCCGACAGAACGGCTCCGGTGTCGACCGACACCCCCGAAGGAACCACGTATCCGACGAGTTGGTCGCGGCGGACCACGACTACGGCTTGAGAGACCGACCGCTGGGCGAGCAGCGCCGTTTCGATCTCACCCAGTTCGATGCGCAGGCCGCGCAACTTGACCTGGAAGTCGGAACGTCCGACGTATTCGAGCTCGCCGTCGCGATTCCAGCGCACGACGTCGCCGGTGCGGTACAGCCGCGCGCCGCCATCGGCGAACGGGTGAGCGACGAACCTGTCCGCGGTCAGGTCGGGGCGTCCCACATAGCCGCGCGCGAGCTGGGTGCCGGCGAGATAGAGCTCACCTGCAACACCGACCGGGGTGGGATGCAGTCGCGAATCCAGCACGTAGACAGCAGTGTTCCAGACCGGAGCACCGATCGGCATGACGTCGGAGTCCGAATCCGTGACCGCGTGGTACGTCACGTCCACGGCCGCCTCGGTCGGTCCGTACAAGTTGTGCAGTTCCACCGAGGCGACCGCACGCCGCAGTGCGCGAGCGGTGGTGGGCGGTAGCGCCTCGCCGGAGGCGAACATCAGTCGGAGCGAGGCTCCCGCGCTGCGACGCCGCTCGACTTCGGGTACGAACACCGACATCATCGACGGCACGAAGTGCACCACCGAAACACGTTCGCGCGCAATGACATCGAGCAAGTAGATGGGATCCCGGTGACCGTCCGGAACGGCGATCACCACCGAGGCACCCACCTGAAGCGCCCAGAAGAACTCCCATACCGACACGTCGAACGTGGACGGCGTCTTCTGCAGCACCACGTCGCGTGGAGTCAGGGCGTATTCGCCCTGCATCCACAGCAGTCGGTTGACGATCGCGTCGTGCGACACCCCGACACCCTTGGGACGGCCCGTCGAACCCGACGTGAAGATGACGTACGCGAGGTTCCGCGAACGCAGTGGGGCGCGTCGGTCGTTGTCGCGCAACGGTTCCGACGACAGGCTCGAAGTATCGAGCGTGTCGATGTCGATCGTGTCGACGTCGGGGAATTCGACGTGATCGCGCACGGTGGACAACACCCGGATCGGTGCCGCGGTGGCCACGATGTAGTCGTTGCGATCCGCCGGTTGGGTCGGGTCGATCGGCACGTATCCGGCCCCGGCCTTGACGATCGCGTACATGCCGACGAACAGGTCGAGGCTGCGGGCGATAGCGAGGCCGACCAACGTGTCGGGCCCGACGCCCAGCGAGACCAGATGGCGCGCAAGACGGTTGACGCGTGCATCGAACTCGGCGTACGTCAGCCGCTCACCTTCGAAGACCAGCGCAGTTGCGTCCGGGGTCAGGGCGACCTGTCGGTCGAACAGGTCCACCAGAGTGATGTCGGCGGGGACCTCGTGTTCGGTGTCGTTCCATTCGTCCACCACGCGGTCGTGCTCGCCGTCGTCGAGCAGATCGATGTCTCCGACGGCCACCGACGAATCGGCCACCACGGCCGTGAGCATCCGTACGAACCGGTCGGCGAACCCGCGAACGGTGTCGGCATCGAAAAGGTCTGTCGCGTAGGTCAGTTCGGCGGCCATGCCCTGTCCGCGGCCGTCCAGTCCGATCGACTCGGTCACGGTGAGCTGCAGGTCGAACTTGGCGATTTCGGCATCGAGGGCGACGCTGTCCACCGACAGGCCCGGCAGGTCGACGTGTGTTCGGGTGAGGTTCTCGAACGAGAGCATGACCTGGAACAGCGGGTGTCGAGCTTGCGACCGCGACGGGTTGAGGACCTCGACCAGACGCTCGAACGGTAGATCGGCGTGGCCGAAGGCTCCGAGCGCGACTTCGCGCGCGCGGCCGATCTGTTCGGAGAACGTGCGTCCGGAGTCGATGTCGGTGCGCAGAACGAGCGTGTTGACGAACATGCCGACGACGTCGTCGAGCGCTGCGTCACCGCGGCCGGCGACCGGAGTACCGATGGCGATGTCCTCGGTGCCCGACAGTCGGGCCAGAAGCACGGCCAGTGCGGCGTGGACGACCATGAACAGCGATGCGTTGTGGGTATGTGCCAGAGCGGACAGGCCCTGGTGCACATCGGCAGGCACGTCGAATCCGATGGAGGAGCCCTGGTAGGACTGGCGACTGGGGCGCGGCCGGTCGGTCGGCAGATCGAGCTGGTCGGGTAGGCCGGCGAGGATGTCGGCCCAGTAGTTCACCTGACCGGAGATCAACGACTGCGGATCGTCCTCGGAGCCCAGCACCGAACGCTGCCACAGGCTGTAGTCGGCATACTGCACTTCCAACGGCATCCAGGCCGGGTTCTCCCACGCGGTGCGCGAGGCGTAGGCGATCATGATGTCCCGGGCCAGCGGTCCCATCGACCAGCCGTCGGCCGAGATGTGGTGCACCACCATGGCGATCACGTGCTCGCGTGGGCCGATCTCGAACAGTCGCGCCTGGATCGGAACGTTGACGGTCACGTCGAACGTCGTCGACGCGAGCGCGAAGACCTGTCGCTGAATGTCGGCGGCCGAGGTCGGAATCGGCATCAGGTTCGGCACCGTCTGAGCGGCGTCGAGAATGGACTGCTGCGGTCCGTGCGCGGTGTCGGGATAGACGGTGCGCAGCGACTCGTGCCGGTCGATCACATCCATGATGGCGACCTGCAGTGCCGCGACATCCAGGTCGCCGGTCAGCTTCAGCGCGAACGGAATGTTGTATGCGGCGGAGTCGACGTCGAACCGGTTGAGGAACCACATGCGTTGCTGCGCAAGCGACAACGGGATGCGCTCCGGCCGGACCGTCGCGACCAGTGCAGTCCGGCCGCCCTCCCCCGCCGCCTGTTCGACGCGCACCGCGAGCAGTGCAACCGTCGACGCCTCGAACAGCATGCGCACCGGCACGGTGGCGTCGAGTGCCACTCCGAGCCGCGAGACCACCTGGGTGGCGATCAGCGAGTTACCGCCGAGCTCGAAGAAGTCGTCGTCCAGTCCTACCCGCTCGACGCCGAGAACCTCGGCGAAGACGTCGGCGACGATCTCTTCGATCGGTGTCGTCGGTGCGCGGAAATCTCGCACCTCGAACACCGGCGCAGGCAGTGCGCGCCGGTCCAGCTTTCCGTTGACCGTCAACGGAATCGTCTCCAGCGCAACGAATGCCGACGGAACCATGTACTCCGGCAACAG
Organism: Rhodococcoides fascians NBRC 12155 = LMG 3623; assembly: GCF_001894785.1. GTDB lineage: Bacteria > Actinomycetota > Actinomycetes > Mycobacteriales > Mycobacteriaceae > Rhodococcoides > Rhodococcoides fascians. The sequence continues at coordinate 125,077 of NZ_BCWW01000007.1, read as the reverse complement.
TTCGGCGATACCGGTTCGCAAATCCTCGAGGTCGAGGGTCGGCCGACCGTTCGCCACCGCCGAGACCACGTAGGCGACCAACCGGGCCGCCCCGGGCGAATCCTCACGGACGACGACGGCGGCCTGGGTGACGGCGGGGTGCGCGGTGACCGCGGCCTCGACCTCGCCCAACTCGATTCGGAAGCCGCGCACCTTGACCTGATCGTCGGAGCGGCCCAGATATTCGAGCTCGCCCGACGCGTTCCACTGCGCCAAATCGCCGGTGCGATACAGCAACGACCCGGCATCGGAGCCGGAGGCGAACGGATCGGCCACGAACCGCACCGCGGTGAGCGGCGCGCGTCCCAGGTATCCGCGCGCCAATTGTCCACCGGCAACGTACATCTCGCCGGGCACCCCGACCGGGACCGGATGGAGCCGGGTATCGAGAACGTAGACGCGCAGCCCAGCGATCGGCTTGCCGACCACCGATGCGGTCGTTGCGACGGACGCGGAGCCCAACGCTTGATACGACACGTGCACCGTGGTCTCGGTGATGCCGTACATGTTGATCAGCTGCGGTGCACGATCGCCGTGCCGCTCGAACCAGCCGCTCAATCGACGCTGTTCGAGGGCCTCGCCGCCGAAGATCACGTAGCGCAGAGACAGCTCGCCGCCGGTCGAGGCCGCCGTGCGATCGGCCTCGGACAGTTGGTAGAACGCCGACGGAGTCTGGTTGAGCACCGTCACCCGTTCGTCCACGAGCAGCTGATGGAACGCTTCGGGTGAGCGCGAGGTGAAGTAGTCGACGACCACCAGAGTGCCGCCGTACAGCAACGGACCCCACAGTTCCCACACCGAGAAGTCGAACGCGTAGGAATGGAACATCGTCCACACGTCGTCGGCTCCGAAGCCGTAGACCGCATCGGTGTTCGCGAGCAGCCGAACCACGTTGCGGTGCGGCACCAGAACACCCTTGGGGCGACCGGTCGACCCCGAGGTGTAGATGACGTACGCGACGTTGGTGGGGCGAAGCGGGCGAATGCGATCGGTGTCGGTCACCGGTGCGCCCGAGATCGACGACAGATCGACCGTGTCGATGTCGACGAATGTTGCGCCGATGCGAGATTCGACGTCCGCGGGCAGCTCGATCGGGTCCGTTCCCGAGAAGAGAATCGATGTCGGACGCGCATCGTCGAGCATGTACTCGACGCGGTCCAGCGGGTAGCTCGGATCGACGGGGAGGTAACCGCCACCGGCCTTCACGACCGCAACCAGCGCGACGACGAGTTCCGCCGACCTCGGTAAGGCGACCGCGACGAGGCTCTCGGGGCCGACGCCGTGTGAGATCAGTACGCGGGCAAGGCGATTGGTCCGAGCATCGAACTCGGCGTACGTCAGCGACGTGTCGCCGAAGCGCACGGCCACTCCGTCCGGCTGTGCCGAGGCCGCAGCGTCGAGCAGGTCGATCAACGTCACGTCGCGAGAGACGTCCGGCCCGGACACGTTCCAGGTGGACACGACGGACTCGTATTCGGCGGCGTCCACGATGTCGACGTCGCCGACCGGAACCGACGCGTCGGTGGTGACTGCGTCCAGAATTCCGAGGAAGCGCCGCGCGAAGCTGTCGACCAGATCTGCGTCGAACAGATCGGTCGCGTATTCGAACACCGCATCGATACCCGCGGCAGTTCCGTCGACCTGGTGCTCGGTGAGCCAGAGCTGGAGGTCGAATTTCGCTATCGGGACGTCGAATTCGGCGGCCACGGCGCGGAGCCCGCCGACGGTGAGTTCACGAGACATGGCCGATTCCAGGGAGAGCGCCACCTGGAACAACGGGTGCCGTGATGTCGAGCGGACCGGATTGAGAACCTCGACCAGGCGCTCGAACGGAACGTCGGCATGCGCGAACGCCGACAGGTCCGTGTCGCGGACGCGAGCGAGCAGCTGCTCGAACGACAGTGCCGGATCGACATCGGTACGAAGTACCAACGTGTTGACGAACATTCCGACGAGGTCGTCGAGTGCAGGCTCACCGCGACCGGCCACCGGCGCGCCGATGGCGATGTCGGTGGTGCCGCTCAGTCGAGCCAGCAACAGCGCGTACGCCGACTGCATCACCATGAACAGCGACGAGTTGTTCGCGCGGGCGAGATCGGCCAGAGCACTGTGCAACCGGGCCGGAATCTCGATGCGCAGCTTGCTGCCTGCGTTGGACGACACGGCGGGGCGGGGCCTACTCGACGGCAGCGCCAGCTGATCGGGTAGATCCTCGAGTGTGGCACTCCAATAGGCGATTTCGCGTGCAGCGAGCGAATGCGGATCGGTTTCGGGACCGAGTACCGCACGCTGCCAGAGCGCGTAGTCGGCGTACTGGACCTCGAGCGGCGTCCACTCGGGAGCGCGGCCCTGTATCCGGCTCGAGTAGGCCAGCAGGACGTCGCGCGCCAACGGTCCGAAGGAGGCTCCGTCGGCAGCGATGTGGTGCAGGACCATCGCCAGTTCGTACTCGGTGGGCGACATCTCGAACAGCGCGATTCGGAACGGCGTGTCGATCGTGACGTCGAAGCCCTTGGCCACCAACTCGTGCAGTCGGCCACCGAGCTCGTGCCGTTCGATGCGGATCGGGGTGATCGTGGCCGGTGTCCTGGCCGCGTTGAGCACGACCTGCTCGGGCGATCCGTCCACTTCCGGGTACACCCGTGTCGTTCCACGACGTCCGCGAATGCGGCCGACAGGGCACTCACGTCGAGTGGACCGCTCAGATGGACCGAGAACGGCAGGTTGTACACCGCAGTGGCCGGATCGAACCGGTTGAGGAACCACATGCGTTGCTGTGCGGGCGAGAGTGGGATGCGCTCGGGGCGTTCCCGGGATTCGAGGATCGGGGTGTCGGATCCGCGGCCGGCAGCCGACTCGGCCCGGGCAGCCAGTGCGCCGACGGTGGGGGCCTCGAACAGCTCGCGCACTCCCAGGCGTACTCCGAGTGCGCCGCCGACTCGTGTCACCAATTGTGTGGCGATCAGCGAGTTGCCGCCGAGCTCGAAGAAGTCCTCGTCCAGACCGACCTTGGACGCGCCGAGCAGGTCCTCGTAGATTCCGGCGACGACGTATTCTGCGCGACTCTGCGGTGCTCGGTACTTCTTGGCGCTGGTGAACACCGGCTCCGGCAACGCTTTTCGATCGAGCTTTCCGCTGGTGTTGAGCGGCAGCGCATCGAGCACGACCACTGCTGCGGGAACCATGTAGGACGGCAGCGCATGCCCGGCGAATTCGATGGCCTCGGCGGAGTCGATGGACTTCCCCGGCCCGGCGACGACGTAGGCGACGAGTTGGTCGCCGGTGACCGTCTGCACGACCAATGTCACTGCCTGCGAGATGGATTCGTGTGCGAGCAGGACGGTTTCGATCTCGCCCAGCTCGATGCGCTGGCCACGGAACTTCACCTGGAAGTCGGTGCGTCCGATGTAGTCCAGCACTCCGTCGCTGCGCCACCGAACGAGGTCGCCGGTGCGATACATCCGCTCTCCGGCGTCGCCGAAGGGGTTGGCCACGAACCGATCCGAGCTCAGGTCGGGGCGACCCACGTAGCCCCGCGCCAGCTGAACGCCCGCGAGGTAGAGCTCGCCCGCTTCTCCCACCGGAGTGGGTCGCAGCCGGCTGTCCAGTACGAAGGCGCGGGTGTTCCACTCGGGCACACCGATCGGGACGGTTCGCGTGTCCTGTGGGCTGCTCTCGTGGTACGTCACCGAGACCGCAGCCTCGGTGGGACCGTAGAGGTTGTGCAGTCCCGCGGCGCAGACGGATCGGAATGCTGCCGCCGTCTCGACCGGAAGCGCCTCGCCGATCACGAAGACATGACGCAGCGAAGCACAGGTGTTGGCCGGCGCGTTGGCGACGAACACGGTCAGCATCGAGGGCACGAAGTCGGTGACCGTGACGCGATGCTCGGCGATCCTGTTCGCCACATAGACCGAGTCGCGGTGCCCGTCGGGGGTGGCGAGCACCATCGTCGCGCCCACTCGCAGCGGCAGGAAGAAACCCCACAGCGAGACGTCGAACGTCGTCGCCGTCTTCTGCAGATAGACATCGGTGGTATCCATCGGATACTCCGCCAGCATCCACTCCATCTGATTGTGGATGGCGGCATGCTCCACGGCGACGCCCTTCGGGCGGCCGGTGGAGCCGGAGGTGTAGATGACGTACGCGGTGTTCGAAACACGAAGCGGCGCAATCCGTTCCGCGTCGTCGACCGGAGCGGACGAACGGGCGGACAGGTCGACCAGATCGACGGCGACCGTGTCGGTGCCCTCGGGCAGCGACACGTCGTCACGCGACGAGATCAGTACGCACCGAGGCTGCGCGGAGTCGAGGATGTAGGCCGTGCGTTCGGCAGGATGATCCGGGTCGATCGGTACCCACGCTCCGCCTGCCGCCACGATGGCGTACATGCCGACCACGAGATCGAACGAGCGTCGAATGGACAATCCGACGAGGGTCTCCGGGCCGACGCCCATGTCGATCAGATGGCGAGCGAGGCCGTTCACCCGCGCCGACAGTTCTCCGTAAGTCAGGACGTCGCCCTCGTACACCAGAGCCGTGGCGTCGGGACGAGCGGCCGCGGCAGCCTCGAAGGCGGTGAGCAGAGTGCTGGGCGTCGTCTCGTGTTCGGTGTGGTTCCACTCGGAGACGACCAGTGCGCGCTCGGATCCGTCGGTCAGAGCCAGGTCCCAGACGAGGTCCGTCGGGGCTGCTGCCACGAAACGGCCGAGGAAGTCGACGAACCGCTCGTGATTGCGGCCGGACTGATCGGGGCCGTACAGGTTGGGGTTGGACTCGAAGTCGATGTGGGTCGTGGCCCCGGCGACGCTCGTGTAGAGGTTCAGTCCGAAGTCCTCGATGAGGCCGGTGGAGAGGATGTTGATCCCGCCGACCATCGATCCCAGGCGCACCTCGCCGAAGAACAGCATGATGTTGACCCAGGGACCGAAGAACGCAGCTTGACCGCTTGCGCCGCCTGCGTCGCGGCGAATGTCCTCGTGCCGGTACCGCTGGTGGCGCAGTGCACCGGAGACCTCGGCGTTGACGCGCGCCAGCATCGTTTCGACGGTGGTGTCGCCCGAGACGTCGAACCGCAGCGGCACCACGTTGGACACCATGCCGCCGGAGCGGCGCAGTACCGCGGTGGTTCGCGCGGTCACCGGCAGTGACAGCACGACGTCCTCGCGGCCGGTCATCTGGGCCAGATACGCCGCGAACGCGGCGATGACGATGGTCGCCATCGTCGTGTCGGTCTCGACGCGCAGGGCATCGAGACTGCTCATCGTGTCGGCAGACAGAGCGGTGCTGTCGATCTGACTCTTCGGGGCCGGCGGAGCGGTGTGCCCGGCGAGGGTGGTGACTCCGTCGATTCCGTCGATCCGCGACGCCCAGTACTCGCGATCGGCCTGGAAGCGGCTCGAATCGCGGTAGGACATCTCGATGTCGTAGACCTTGGTCAGATCCGAGGCCAGGTTCTTCGTCGGTTCGGTGCCCTCGACCTCGGACGTGTACAACTCCGCAGCGCGGTTCATGAAGGTCACGGCACCGAAGCCGTCGAGAACGACGTGGTGCACGCGCTCGTACCAGAACCAGACATCGTCCTCGATACGCAGGACGGTGGCGGCGATCAGTCGATCGCGAAGAATGTCGATCGGAGCGCTGTAATCGGCGTGCATCCACTCGAGGGCGGCCGCGCGAGGGTCGTTCTCGCCGCGCAGATCCACCAGTCCGAGCGAGTCGTCCAGGGTGGGGTCGACGATCTGTCGTGGCTCCGCGTCGATCTCGGTGATACGGACGAAACCGGACTGCAGTTCGAGGGCTGCGCGTGACGATGCGCGCCGCAACAGTTCGACGTCGAGATCACCGCGCAGTTCGACGTACTGCGCGATGTTGGCGGGTACCGAGGGGTCCACGTGCTGCGCGAACCACATCCCCAATTGGGCCGGTGACAGTGGGAACGAGGGATGCTGCCGACTGTCGACTCCCGTGTCGTCGTCTCCAGCACCTTCCACACCTAGCGGGTCCAATCGATTCCTCTCTTTCCCACAATCACACGCGCCCCCACCGGCCGCCGAAGCGGCGGACAACGATGGGCACCGAACACATCGAGCAAGCTGACTACGTCGATCTCTATTTTCTCACCATGAACAACTCGGAAGTTACCTTTCAGTACTTATCCGTCGAGATGGGCCGGACCGTTACATGCCCAGCACGCGTCGAGAGCACCCGCCCCCGTACGTGCAGAACCGGTGGCTGGATTCGGCACCCGGCCAATCTACAGGCCCGCACGCGCGGAGTTCGTCGGTTGTCACGCCGTCATGTCGAAAGCGGCAATCACCTTGGTAGGTACCAAACGAACGATCAATTCGCCCGGAACTCCATTGCGTCTGCCGAACTCCTCCCCTCTGTCGCGGCCCATGTACCGCGCTCCGATCTCGGTGGCCGTACGCACCAGTTCTCGGGGATCCTCGTCGATCGAGGCAACGCCCTGCACCTGCACGAACCCGTACGGCGGCTCTTCGAGATCGACGGTCAACACGATCCGAGGGTCCCTGCGAATCGCTCGCCCCTTGGCGGTATCGGCTCCGGTGTTGAACACGATGGAATCGTCCTCGACGACGAACCAGATCGGGGCGACCAGGGGCCGTCCGTCCGAAGCGAGGTAGCCGACCTTTCCGGTGCGGGTACCTGCCGACAGAAACTCTCGCACGCGTGGATCGGTGAAAGACGTCATCGATGTCACGCTACTCGGCCGGACCGACAGGTTCACGTCACCGACGAACTCGGCCAGGACGTGCCGCTCGATCGACGATGCTGTGCCGGGCACCGTCCGCATATCTCGCGCGTCGAATCGACGATCTCCTGCACGAGATCGCGGAGGGGCTTCGTCGATACGGCCCTCTCAGCGACCCAACGTCGCTCCGATCAGAATCAATCTCATCGCTCGCTCCGTGGCATCGGTCAGAAACTCGGCACCTCGTTCGAGCGCTTCGACCAGTTCGACCGGCGAGGGCAGAATGCCTGCGAAGGCGTCGATACCCGAGTCGTAATTGGCCCGGGCATCGAGACCGATGGTGCCCGCGAGCGCCACCACTGGTTTGCCGTGGAGCTTCGCTCGGCGCGCGACCTCCGTAGGGATCTTGCCCTTCGGCGTCTGCTTGTCGATGGAACCCTCGGCGGTCAACACCAGATCGGCCGTCGCGATGAGGCTGTCGAGATCGACATGATCGAGCATCACCTCGAAGCGCGGTAGGAGCTCTGCTCGCAGGACTGCAGCCACGCCGGCACCCATCCCGCCGGACGCCCCCGTGCCCGGCCCGGTGCGCAGGTTCAGGCCCGAGGGCCGTGTCGACACGTCACGCTCGAGCACCTCGGCCCAGCGGTCCATCGCAGCCGACAGAACCTCCACTTGCCCCGGAGTGGCACCCTTCTGCGGTGCGAAGACCCGGGCGACTCCCCCCGGTCCACACAGAATGTTGTGCGGATTGCATGCGACCCTGATCTCCACACCGCTTCCCGGAGTCAGACGTGGATCGAGACCGGACACATCGATGTGATCGAGACGGACCAACTCGCCTCCGCCGTTACCCAATTCGAGGCCTTCGGCATCGAGGAGTCGCACTCCGAGCGCTTGGAGCAAACCTGCGCCGCCGTCCGAAGTACCGGAATCACCGCAGCCCAAAAGAATTCGTTCGGCACCGTAATCGAGGGCGGCGCGGATGAGCTCACCGACTCCGCGGCTCGTGGTGATCGTCGGGTCACGCATATCTCGCGGAACCAGCGACAGGCCGGCCGCCGCTGCCATCTCCACGACCGCTGTGATCGGCCCGTCGGTTCCCAGGAGAGCGAAATGGGACGCCACCGGCGTGCCGACCGGCCCGGTCACGACGGCGTCGATCACCTTTCCCAGGGTGGCACCGGCAAGTGCGCGGGCAGACCCTTCACCCCCGTCGACCAGGGGAACCGAGCTGACGATGGCACCGGGCACCACCCGGCGGATACCTGCACCGATAGCCACTGCGACCTCGTCGGCACCGAGGGATTCCTTGAACCCGGACGGGGCGACGACGAAGCGGAGAGGAGTTGAAGAGGGCATGGTGATCGTGTCCTTGTCGGAAGTCGGAGATCAGGAGATGGGAGTGCCGAGCAGAGGCCACACGGCGACGGCGAAGAACAGCACGGTCACTGCGGTCAGCGGCGCGAGGAACGCGGACAGCCGCAGCAGGTCCTTCGGTGAATATGTATCCACACCTTCGGCTTTGGCGAAGATCGCCACTGGCTTCGCCGAGGACGGCATGGTGTGGCAGAAGCCTGCCGCAGCCGTCGAGGCGAAGGCCGCGGCCACTGGATCGATGCCGAGCGCCACAGCCGTGGTGACGACGAGTGGAACCAGCACGGACGAACGGGCCGAGCGAGATTGGATGAGAAGATGTGACGCGACGGACAGAACGATCACCACTGCAATGAACACCCAGGGCGGTGCCGATCCGATCGGGACCACCGTGAACAGCCCGTCCGAGAGCCACCCTGCCGCACCGGACGTCGTCAGCGCGGTCCCGAGGGCCAGCGTCGCCGCCATGAACAGCAGCAGCGACCACGGCACCGTCGACAGCGCCTTGCCGAAATCGGTGGTACCGAAACGCGGAGAGGTGGAGATCAGTGCACCGAGCAGGGCGATGATGGCGGGGTGCACGCCGTGCAGCGGTTCCGAGCACCACAGCACGATGACGACGGCCAGCAACGTCGCGGCCCGGTTCTCCGCGATGGTCAGCGGTCCCGTCACCGGGGTGGGAAGCCGCGACGCCATGTCGGATACGTTTACCGCCAGTGGGATTCGGCGATCCTCACGATCGGTGAACAGCAGCAGTACGAGTTCGGCCGCACAGTGGCTACTGACCACGGCCAGCGGCACACCGAGCAACAACCACGCGGTGAAGCTGATGCCGGTGCCCGTCGCACTTTCGAGCACCTGGCTGGTGATCAGATGTGCCCCCGCGCCGATGAGGGTCGCCACAGCGGACAGCAGGATGACGGTGGGAAACAGGATTGCCAACGCCCGCACCACCCGCTTGCGCTCGGCGAGCGCCTGCGCCAACGCCACGAACACCGGCAGCGCAAGTGCCGCACGACCCGAGGTGGCAGGAATTGCGAATGCGGTCACGATCAGTGCAGACGTCACCAAATGGGCGAGCTGGCGTACGCTGCCCGCACCGCTGACGATGAACACCGCTGCGCGCGTTGCCAAACCGGACTCGCGAACTCCAGCGGCGATGATGAACGCCGCGATGAGAAGCCAGATGGTCTCTTCGCCCAGAGTGTCGAACAAGGCGTCGGTGCTGACCACACCTGTCAGTACCAGAGCCAGTGCGGCACCGAGTGCGACGTAGGTGTCGTCGATCTTGGTGAACACCCAGAGGGCGACAGCTGCCGAGAAGACGACGAGCGTCGTCCGTCCCGCGCTCGGCAACCCTTGCGCCGCGCCGGCGAGCACGGCCAACAGCACCAGCAGTGCAACCGAACTGACGACGAGCTGAACCACCCGGCGGGTCCACAGATCGCGAAAGCGCCACGCCCGCATCGGTTGCGGAAGGGGAGGTGGCTGCGTCCTGAAGCTGACCGTGTTCATGATTACCAGTCTGGAGCCGACCGATGAAACGCCGATGAACAGTCCATGAGCGTTCTTTCATGAGCGGTTCTGCTCAGGCCAGGCGGTACCCCATCCCGCGCACCGTCTCGATTCGATCGGAGCCGATCTTCTTGCGCAGCATACGAACGTAGACGTCGACGACGTTGGAGCCGGGGTCGAAATCGTATCCCCATACGTGACTGAGGATCTGCTCACGAGAGAGGACCTGCCGTGGGTGACGCAGAAACATCTCGAGCAGAACGAACTCGCGCGATGTCAGCGACACCACCACACCGTTCACCACGGCACGTCTGGTGTGCAGATCCACAGCCAGAGAGCCTGATTCCAGAACGGAGACCGAGGGCTCTCGGTCACCGCCACGCAGCCGCAGTCGAACACGTGCAAGCAGCTCCTCGAACCGGAACGGCTTGGTCATGTAGTCGTCCGCTCCCCCTTCGAGGCCGGTCACGGTGTCGCGCACCGAGTCCCGGGCCGTCAGGATGATCACAGGAATACCGACACCGGCGCCTCGTAGCGATTCGATCACCTCGAACCCGTCCTTGCCCGGCAGGCCCAGATCCAGAACGACGAGATCGAAGTCTCCGGTCGTCGCATAATCGATCGCGGAGATGCCGTCGGCCACGGTGGTCGTGGTGAAACCGTTGGCCCGTAAACCCTTTTCGATGAAGGACGAGATGCGGACGTTGTCCTCGGCGATCAATATTCGGCTCATCGTCGGTCTCTCATCGTGCCGGCAGGTCCAATCCGAAGGTCGCACCCGCACCGGGTCGACTGTCGAGCGTCGCGGCACCGTGGTGCCCGTCGGCAATTGCTCGCACGATGCTCAGCCCCAGCCCTGCGCCGCCACTGTCCGAGCGACGCGAGCCACTGCTTCCGCGGGCGAACCGTTCGAAGATGGTCGACGCATCCACGCTGGACACACCGGGCCCGGTGTCGCTCACCCACAACCGAACTCGGTCCAGGGCAAGCTCCGAGCCCACGACGATCCGGTCACCGGTCCGGGTGTGCGACACCGCATTCTGCGCCAGCTGAAGCACTGCCTGCGTGACTCGCTGCGGATCGACCCGCACCGAGCCCGTACCGACGTGCCCCAGGATCCAATCGCGGTCGGCGAGCGCTCGCACCTTGGCGTCGATGTCGCGCGTGAGGATCTCGAGATCGACCGGTTGCTTGCGGACGAAATCCGGCCGCTCGGCTTTGGCAAGGATCAACAGGTCCTCCACGATCCGGTTCATCCGGTCCAACTCGTCGGTGACGAGCCGAACCGTCTCTTCACGCTCGTGTGGGTCCTCACCCATCAGTTCCAGATGCCCACTGACGATCGTGATCGGCGTACGTAGCTCATGGCTCGCGTCGTCCACGAATTGTCGCTGCGCGGCGAACGCGGACTCCAGCCGGTCGAGCATGTCGTTGAACGTGTCCGCGAGCTCGGCGACGTCGTCGCGGCCCTCCACCTCGATCCGCCTGGACAGATCGTCGGTGGTGATCTGGGCCGCGGTCCGGCGAACGAGACGTACGGGCGCAAGAATCTGCCCGGCCACCACCCAAGCGATACCGCCGGTGAACAGAAGTGCCATGAGCGATACCCCGACAACTACACGAATGGTGTTGGACACGTCTGCGCGCTCACGGTCGACCAGGATTCCGATAGCGAACGTCCCGGCCTGGCCCCCGCCGGAAGGTTCGGCCACCTGTTTCGCCCAGGCGACTTCTCCCTCCGAGGTCGGTGTCGATCCCACGCTGTCGGGTGAGTCCACGATGGCCGATACGACAGCGGCGTCGGCGACCAGATCCCCCGGACCGCCGCGCTCCTGACGCAGGAGTCGATCGGTGTATCCGAACAAGATCTCGTCGTCGTCCGGGTATTGACGCTGCAGGTGCAACTGGAGCAGATCTGCCACATTGCCGAACGGCAGACCGTCGTCCGGGTCACGGCCGGTCGCCGCGAACTCGCTGAACTCGCTGATCTCCTGCTCGAGCGCCACTGCGGTGTCTCGCTCGACGTCCGCGAGGAGGATCGTTCGCACTGCAACGCCGACGGCCAGCATTGCCAACGCCATGACGAACAACAGCCAGCCGAGGATGCGCACCCGTGCCGGAACTCGGCTTCCCACCCGGGGGCGACGAATCGCAGGCTCGGGCTCGAGTCCCGTCGGCGCGAGCACCTCGGTGCGGGCGTTGCTTCCGTCGATCACCTTTTCGGTCGAGTTCACCCGTCGTCATCTTCCGCATCGTCGTCGCCACCCACATCGTCCTGGTTGCCGACGTCGTCGTCATCATCCCCGTCCGGCAGAACCACCACGGGCGGCGGGGCCGGCACGACGATGGATTGCGGTGCTGATGGTGGAACGGCTGGAGCATTCCCGACCGACGGCCCCGTGTCGGTAGGAGCGCCTGCGGTGATGGGTGGGGCGGCGGTCGCCGGTGGGGCTGCGGTCGCCGGTGGGGCTGCGGTTGTCGACGGGGCAGCAGTCGTCGATCTGGCTGCGCCCGACGTCTGAGGTGCACCGCTCGACGTCGCGACTCCGACGGTGACGCGCGGCTCGAAGCTCGGTGGCTGAGGGGTGTCGGCCAGCACGGTGCTCGCGAGCGCGACGCCTACCGGCACGATCACCACAGCCGCCAGGACTGCAATCTTGGGTGCGAACTTCACACCGCCACACTCCCTCCGGTGCGTGAGACGACGATGAAGGCGACATGAGTAAGTTTTCATGTCCGCGATCGGACCGAACCTCGACGGCATTCGGGTCCCGCCGAGCCGGGTGCTATACCGCAGCTGCGTGTGTCAGCGTGCCTGCACAGACCGTTGCCCTGATCTCCGTCTCCGCCAGATCGTGCGCCGAGCGATGCACCGGGTGCTCCTCGAGAACGACGATGTCCGCGACGTCCCCGACGCGGAGCGCACCGCGGCCGCCGCTCGCCGCCTGTAGTGCCGCGTCGAGAGGAACCGATTCCTCGGCATGCCACGGCGGCCGGTCGTCGTTCGTTCGGAATACCGCCGCCGCAACGCCTGCCAATGGCTCCGGTGGACTCACCGGAGCGTCGGAGCCGAAGAGCAGCGTGGCACCGCTTCGATGGAGCGACCCGTAGCCGTAGGCCACCGAGCGCCGACCTGCCCACAGATCCTCGGCGATGTCGCGGTCGGCCATCGCGTGCTGCGGCTGCACCGACGCCGCAACGCCCAGCGCCGCGAAGCGTGCGATGTCTTCGGGGACGAGCTGCTGCGCGTGTTCGATACGACCTCCGCAACCGGCCCGCTCGAATGCATCGAGCGCAACGCCGTTCGCCCGGTCACCGATCGCATGGACAGCAGAGGTGATGCCGCCGCGAGCCGCGCGAGCGACGAGCTCGAACAGTCCGTCGCGGGTCTCGAGCAACAGTCCGTAGGCGTTGTCACCGTCGACGCCCGGGTAGCGATCGTGACAGCAGGCCGTTCTGGTGTTCAGCGAGCCGTCGAGCATGACCTTCAGCGGTCCGCGCCGAATCATGTCCGAGACGGCCGAGACGTCGCCGGTGCGCTCCCCACGATCGAGCGCTTCGTCGAGCCACTGCGGCCACACCGTGGTGTCGACGCGCACTGCGGGAGATCCGGCCGACAGGCGTCGATCCCAGACCGTCCGGTTGTCCGCGAACTCGAAATCGACGACGCCGGTCACTCCGCGGACCGCCAGTGCCGCGGTGGCGTCGAGCACAGCTCGGTCCAACTCGGCCGGGTCCTCCAATGCCTCCAGCGCCATGACGGCCTCGAGACCGTCGACGTCACGAAGCACTCCGGTGGGATGGTCGATACCGAGATCGCGCAGCAGCGCCGGACTCAGCCACAGCGTGTGCAGGTCCATGCTCGTCAACGCCACACGCACACCGGGCAGCGCGTTCTCGAGCAGATCCTTGTGTGGCTCGTCGGACCACTGCGCGTCCCGAAAACCGTTGGCGCGCACTACGGAATCGCCTGCTGTGCGCGCATAGGGAAACACCAGTGCCACGGCATCGGCCGCCGACGAGGCCGGCCCGACATCGATACGCCGCCGCGCCGCTGCCCATTGCGTCAGATGAACATGACTGTCCACGAAACCCGGTAGGGCCACTCCCCCCGCGCCGTCGACGACCTCGACGCCGCGGGTGCGATCGCTACCGGCCGGGGTGATGGACCCTATGGTCGAGCCGACGAGTTCGATGTCGAAGAGCACGCCGGAATCATCCAGTGCGACATTGGCGATAATCACTCCTGGGACTCTAGAGCGTCGCCCCCGACGCAGGCGCGCATGCCATCCTCTAGCAATGAAGACAGAGCCTGTGGCGATGCAGACAGATCGGACCGACCCCGTCGGATATCACGCGACCGTCACGGTGCGGTGGTCGGACATGGACGCATTCGCGCACATCAATCACGCCCGGATGGTCACTCTGCTCGAAGAGGCGCGCATCGAATGGCTGCTCAGTGAGGGCGAGGCCAACGAAAGCCTGATCAAGAGTGCGTTGATCGCGAACGTCACCATCGCGTACAAGAAGCCGCTTCGGCACTCGGACGGTCCGCTCGACGTCACACTCTGGTTCGAGAAGGTACGTGCGGTCGATTTCACCATCGGCTACGAGGTACGGGCAGCGGGCGCGGCCCCGGATTCGCCGCCTGCGGTGGTGGCGACCACTCGCATGGCGATGGTCGACGTCGGGGCGGAGACTCTGCGCCGGATAGCGCCCGAGGAGAAGGCCTACCTCGCGCGCTGGACTCGCTGATACTCCGCCGCGCGATCTGCGAACCACCGCACCGCCTCCGGATCGTCGACGGCACTGGTGTCGAGAGCAGTTGTCTCGGCAGCACCTTGGAACATTTTCTTGAGCGGCACTTCGAGCTTCTTACCGGTCCGCGTGTGCGGGATCGCGGGCGCTGCGACGATGTCGTCGGGAACGTGCCGCGGGGATGCCTGTGTCCTGATGACGGCAACGATGCGCTCGCGTAGCTCCATGGTGAGCCCGTCCGGGACCACCACGAACAGCGGCATCCAGTATCCCCCGTCGGGCTGTTCCATGCCGAGCACCAGGGCCTCGGTGACCTCGTCGAGAGATTCGACGGCCTGATAGATGTCTGCGCTTCCCATTCGAATCCCGTTGCGGTTCAGCGTCGCATCGGAACGACCGTGCACGACGACGCTGCCGCGTTCGGTCACGGTGATCCAGTCGCCGTGCCGCCAGATGCCCGGATAGGTATCGAAATACGCGTCCCGATAACGGGTTCCGTCGGGATCGTTCCAGAACCGCACCGGCATGGACGGCATCGGTTCGGTGACGACCAGTTCGCCCACTGCGCCGTGCACCGAGTTGCCTGCCTCGTCGTAGGCATCGAGCGCAACGCCCAGGAACGGAACCGACAACTCGCCCGCCCAGACAGGCACGGTCCGCACTCCCCCGGCGAACGCCGACACCACATCGGTACCACCGGAGATCGAGAACACCGGTACGTGGGCTCCGACCTTCTCCGACAACCAGATCGACGACGTCGCGGGCATCGCAGACCCGGTGATCCCGATGGCGCGCAGGCTCGAGAGATCGTGATCGGCACCGGGGTGTGCGTCCGCCTTGATGCACGCGAGGACGTACCCGGGGCTGGTACCGAGGTACGTCACGCCCTGCGCGGCCGCAATGCCCCACAGCGCATCCGTTCTCGGGAACGCTGGATTTCCGTCGGTGCACACGATCGTGGCCCCGACGAGCAGACCGGCCACCTGGAAATTCCACATCATCCAGCTCGGGCTCGTGTACCAGAAGAACACATCGTCGGGTCCTAGATCCGAGTGCAGTGCAACGGATTTGAGATGCTCGAGCAGCACGCCACCATGGCCGTGCACGATCCCCTTGGGCCGTCCCGTGGTCCCCGACGAGAACACGACCCACAACGGGTGATCGAACGGCACTGCGACCGGAGCGAGCTCGCGCGGTGTCGCGGTCGCGTCCGCCCAATTCAGCGCCGTCCCCGCGGTCCCCACAGCGTCGCCGATGGTCACCACGGTGCGTACCGTCGGCAATCCCTCTGCGAGAGTGTTCACGTCCGCACCTTTGTCGCGGAAGGCCCCTCCGTAGACGTACCCGGACGCGGTGATCAACGCCGTGGGGTCGAGCTGCCCCAGTCTGTCGAGCGCCGCAGCCGCCGAGTAGTCCTGCCCACACGCAGCCCATACCGCGCCGAGACTTGCTGTCGCCAGGAAGGCGATGATCGCCTCGGGCACGTTGGGCAGGTATCCGACGACGCGGTCGCCGCGTCGAACGCCTGCGTCGGACAGGGTGCCCGCCAACGCACCGGCCTGAGCAATCATCTCGGACCACGTGACGGTCCGCGTCGAACCGTCCTCGGAGGCATGAACAATGGCGGCTCGATCTCCTCGAGCGTGCCGGACGACCTGATCGACGTAATTCAGCTCGACACCCGGGAACCACTGCGCCCCCGGCATACCGTGGCCCTCGAGGACCGACGCCGGCTCGATGGTGGAGCGAATGTCGAAGTAGTCCCACACCGCTGTCCAGAACGATTCGATGTCGTCGATCGACCACCGCCACAACGCTGCGTAGTCGGGCAGCATCACCTCGTGGCGCTCCTCGACGAACCGGGTGAACTCGGTAACCCGAGCGTGCTCGACATCGGTATCGGTGGGCGTCCACAGCGCACTGGTCATGGACGTCAGTATGTCAGCCCAACGGCTGGGTTCAGATCAATCCGAGCGAGCGTTCACGCATCTCGACCTTGCGCACCTTGCCGGTGACGGTCATCGGGAACTCGTCGACGATGTGCACGTAGCGCGGAATCTTGTAATGCGCGAGGCGACCGTCGCAGAACTGCCGCACCGCGTCCGAATCCAGCGGTGCGGCACCGTCTCTGAGCTGTATCCACGCCATCAATTCCTCGCCGTACTTCTCGTCGGGAACACCGATCACCTGAGCGTCGAGGATGTCGGGGTGGGTGTAGAGAAATTCCTCGACCTCGCGGGGATAGATGTTCTCGCCGCCGCGAATCACCATGTCCTTGATGCGCCCGGTGATCGCGACGTAGCCGTCACCGTCCATGACCCCGATGTCGCCGGTGTGCATCCACCCGTCGCTGTCGATCGCCTCTGCGGTCTTGTCGGGCTGCTCCCAGTAACCGATCATCACCGAGTAGCCACGGGTGCACAGTTCACCCGCCTCGCCTCGCGGCAGTGTCTCACCGAGAACGGGGTCGACGATCTTCACCTC
Source organism: Rhodococcoides fascians NBRC 12155 = LMG 3623 (assembly GCF_001894785.1). Classification (GTDB taxonomy): domain Bacteria; phylum Actinomycetota; class Actinomycetes; order Mycobacteriales; family Mycobacteriaceae; genus Rhodococcoides; species Rhodococcoides fascians. The sequence continues at coordinate 108,189 of NZ_BCWW01000007.1, read as the reverse complement.
CAGATGCGGACCCACACGACCGACAGTGGACACTCGCTGCTCTATCGAGTCGTCGCTGCGAGTCTGCAGCGATACCGGCGACGTCTCGGTCATGCCGTAGCAGATGGACACCTCTGCCATTCCCATGCGTTCGATGACCTGCTTCATCACCTCTGTGGGACAGGGTGATCCGGCCATGATTCCGGTACGCAGGCTGCTCAGATCGAATGCGCCGATGTTCTCCAGTGCCAACTCGGCGATGAACATGGTCGGTACGCCGTAGAGCGAGGTGCACTTCTCATCGGCCACGGCCGTCAACGTCGCCACCGGGTCGAACGCGGGACCGGGGATGACCATCGTTGCTCCGTGCGACGTGCACGCGAGATTGCCCATCACCATGCCGAAGCAATGGTAGAACGGCACCGGAATGCAGACCCTGTCGTTCTCGGTGTAATGGCAGAGCTCGCCGACGAAGAAGCCGTTGTTCAGTATGTTTCGATGACTGAGCGTCGCACCATTCGGGAAACCCGTTGTACCCGAGGTGTATTGGATGTTGATCGCGTCGTCCGGGCGAAGTGTGCTCGACACGTCGGCGACCATCCGCGGAGTCTTCGCCAACGCTCGGTGCCCTCGATCGGTCATTGCTTCCCACTGAATGCTTCCGATGAAGAGGACCTCGCGCAGAGTTGTCACCTCCGGTCGCACGTCGTCGATCATGGCCGTGTAGTCGGACCCTTTGAACTCGGTGGCCGACAACAGCACCGAGACACCCGCCTGTCTCAGCACGAACTGCAGCTCGTGCGAGCGGTACGCCGGATTGATGTTGACCAGAATTGCCCCGATCTCCGCCGTCGCATATTGCGCCAGCGTCCATTCGGGGCAGTTCGGTGCCCAGATCCCTACTCGATCGCCTACTTGCACTCCGGCCACGAGGAGCCCCGCCGCCAACAACTCGACGTCCGCCGCGAACTCCGAGTAGGTCCACCGCCTGCCCGATGCGACATCGACGAGGGCATCGCGTTCGGCGTGCCGCTCGACGGTGCGATGCAGGTTTCGGCCGATCGTGTCGTCGAGTATCGCTGTGTCCGAATCTCCGCGGGCGTAACTGTCCATGAGCCTCACGGTAGTGACGCCGGTCACGGCCGGCCACCCCCGAATGGGGGTCCTACTCGAGTGTGATGACGTCCGCAGCCTCGAGCACCTCGGCGCGCGACGTGTCCTTGAGCGCGACGCCGGACCGTCCGAGCTTCCTGGCTCCGGCCAGCAGACCTGCCACGATGCGGGCCGACTGCGCGTACCCCTGCCCCTCGGGCGGGTGGATGTTGGAGATGCAGTTGCGATCGGCGTCGGTACGGCCGGGCTTGGGGAGGTGCGTCAAGTAGATGCCGAGACTGTCCGCGACGGACAGGCCGGGTCGCTCCCCGATGAGAACCAGTACCGTCCGCACGCCCATCGCCGCCGCGATGTGATCACCGAGCGCCACTCGGGCCTCGGTCGCAATGACCGGTGCAGCAATAGAATACCGCTCGGCAAGTTCGGTTTTCAGTGCTTCCACCATGGCCACACCGTGATCCGCCAGCGCCCGGGGAGACAGTCCGTCGCTCAGCACGATGCCTATCTCGTCGTCCGAATAGGCAATCGCCGACAAATCCCTCGGCTGACGACCCAGGTCCGGACGACGCAGATACTCGGCCCGGCTCGTCGCCAACGACGTCACCACCGAGGGTGCACCAAGCCCCACCTGCTCAACCCGACGCACGAACTCGTCGACCTCGAGTGGCATGTGCACCGCATCTCGGGCCGCGGCGTGCGCCGAGCGAAACTCGAGCACCCGCGTCGTCGGCAACGAATCGCCGATACGCCCCAGACCGATCCGAGCTTGGGTACTCGCCCGCAACTCACCCCAGAACTCTGCCTCGGGTCGTTCCGCAGGCTCCACTCCCAAATCCGGTCGTTCCGCAGGCTCCACTCCTGCCTCGGGTCGTTCCGCAGGCGTGCTCATCGCGCACTCATCAAGGCCCGCAGCGGCGATCCCGCGGCATCGACGTCGAGGACTCGGCCGTCGGCGTCCGCCATCCCCAGCCGCGAGAGCCAGGACTCGAATTCCGGTGCGGGCCGCAGACCGAGGACCTGTCGCACATAGAGCACATCGTGGAAGCTCAGGGACTGGTAGCCGAGCATGACGTCATCGGCTCCCGGCACTGCGATGACGAACGCGACGCCGGCCGCACCCAGCAGCGTGAGCAACGTGTCCATGTCGTCCTGATCGGCCTCGGCGTGATTGGTGTAGCAGACGTCCACTCCCATCGGCAGTCCGAGGAGCTTGCCGCAGAAGTGATCCTCGAGGCCTGCCCTGATGATCTGCTTGCCGTCGTACAGGTACTCGGGCCCGATGAATCCGACTACGGTGTTGATCAGCAGCGGCTCGAGATCACGGGCCACCGCGTACGCACGCGTCTCGAGTGTCTGCTGATCGACGGGCCGGTCGCCGGTGCCGATGTGCGCTCCCGCCGACAGCGCCGAACCCTGACCCGTCTCGAGATACATGACGTTGTTCCCGACGGTTCCGCGGTGCAACGATCTGCCTGCCTCGTTGGCCTCACGCAGCAACGAAATGTTCACTCCGAAGCTCGAATTGGCACCCTCGGTTCCCGCGATGGACTGGAACACCAGATCGACCGGAACTCCTTTGTCGATCAATTCCATCGTCGTCGTCACATGAGAGAGGACGCACGACTGTGTCGGGATCTCGAAACGCTGCCGAATCTCGTCGAGCAGATGCAGCAGATCGGCGGTGGCCTGAGGTGAGTCGGTCGCGGGATTGATTCCGATAACCGCGTCACCCGACCCGAGGAGCAGCCCGTCGAGTGTGGCCGCGGCGATGCCACGCGGGTCGTCGGTCGGGTGGTTGGGTTGCAGACGCGTGGTGAGAGTCCCGGGTAGGCCGATCGTCGTCCGGAACGCCGACGTCACCTGCGCGGCCCGCGACACCGCGATCAGATCCTGGTTCCGCATGATCTTGCTGACCGCCGCGACCATCTCGGGTGTCAATCCGGCCGCGACCGATCGCAGTGTCTGGGCCGCATCGGGCCCCGCTGTCACCTGCAGCAGCCAATCCCGAAGACCTCCCACGGTCAGGTGTGAGATGGCCCCGAACGCGATGCGGTCGTGCGAATCGATGATGAGCCTGGTGACCTCGTCGGTTTCGTACGGAACGAGCAGATCGTGCAGGAAGACATCGAGGGAGACCTCGGACAACGCCCACTGCGCGGCAGCCCGTTCGGCATCGGATTCGGCCGCGCAGCCGGCCAATTCGTCACCCGATCGCAGCGGTGTCGCTTTGGCCATCAGGTCGACCAGACCGTCGAACGTGTAGGTGGTCCCGGATACCTGCTGGGTGTAGATCGTCATTCCAGTTCGGCCTCGGCCTCGGCCAGTGCGGCGAACTCCTCGTCGGGCGAGTTGGCGACCAGATGATGTCTGCTGTAGATGCCGAAGTAGGCCATGAACGCGACGAACACTGCCAGACACCACAGTGCCGCAGTGGAATCGACGACGAAGGTGGCGACGACGGCGAGTGCCGCGATGATCAACGCGAATCCGGTGGTCACAACGCCCCCGGGGGTTCGGTACGGCCGTTCCATGTTCGGCTCGTTGCGGCGAAGCACGATGTGGCTGACCATCATCAGAACGTAGCTCAGTGCCGCACCGAACACGGCCATGTTCAGCAACATTCCGCCCTGACCGGTCAGCGAGAGCAGGAATCCGATGACGCCGGGCACGATCAGCGCGAGCGTAGGGGCCTTACGAGAGTTGGTGATGGACAGCGTCTTCGGCAGGTAGCCGGCACGGGACAGCGCGAAGAGCTGACGCGAGTACGCGTACATGATCGAGAAGAAGGACGCGACCAGTCCGGCCAGGCCGATGTAGTTGACGATCTTGCTCGCAGTTCCGTCACCGAGCGCCTCCACCAACGGGTTTCCCGATTCCTTGACGGCGTCGGCCCCGCCCGCTCCGGTCACCAGGAACAGGACGACGGCACCGGTGACGAGCAGTACGCCCATGGCGGCGATGATGCCGCGCGGGACGTTCTTGGTCGGATCCTTGGCCTCCTCGGCGGCCAGCGGCACGCCCTCGATGGCGAGGAAGAACCAGATGGCGAACGGCACAGCCGCCCAGATGCCGAGGTAGCCGAACGGCAGGAATCCCGAGGCTCCGGCTGCGTCGGTCGGCGCGATATCGGTCAGGTTGCTCGCATCGAATTGTCCGAGGGCAGCGATGGCGAACACGATGAGTCCGACCAAGGCGACAGCGGTGATGACGAACATGATCTTGAGGGCTTCGCCTGCGCCGGAGAGGTGGATTCCGATGAACACGGCATAGACCACCAGGTACACCCACCACCCGTCGGTGATTCCGAACAGTCCGAGCGATTCCACGTACGCGCCGATGAACGTGGCGATGGCGGCGGGAGCGATGGCGTACTCGATGAGAATGGCTGTGCCGGTGGCGAACCCGCCCCACGGTCCGAGAGCACGACGGGCGAAGGTGTAGCCGCCGCCCGCAGCGGGCAGTGCCGAGGACATCTCGGCCATTCCGAGGACCATGGCCAGGTACATGCCCGCGATGATGATCGCGGCGATGAGCAGACCACCGAAGCCGCCTTCGGCGAGACCGAGGTTCCAGCCCGAGTAGTCACCGGAGATGACGTAGCTGACTCCGAGGCCCGCGAGAAGTACCCACCCGGCGGTCCCCTTCTTCAAGGTTCTCTTGGCCAGGTAGTCACCGCCCTCGACGTGCGACTGTGTGCCCTCGTAGGAGCCGGATTTCGGGTGAGGCGACTGTGGATCTTTCACGGACATTGCAAGCCTCTCGTACCAGGTCCCTCGCGAGGGGACGCCCATTCGGGTGTGTGGGGCGCGCGAACCGGTTCACGATAGGTCCGTGATGTAAGCGGGGTGTCATCGGTGAATGACGGGCGAATTACGGCTGCTGTGCAACCGCATTCACGTCACCGATATCTCCCTCGTCCGGTTCTGCGACTGTCAGTACTGCGTCCACCACAGCTCTGTTGGTTTCCAGCTCACGCTCCAGCCGCCGGAGCGTGTGCGCGATGCGTGACTCTGCGAAGTCACCGACGAGATCGACACTCGCCACCACGTAGATCTGTTTGGGACCGACGAACTCGATGCGAACGAACCGGACCGACGCCACCTCGGGGAGTAGCTCGATTCGCTGCACTACCGCGTTCCATAATGCTCTCGATCCTGGCTCCCCGGTAAGGAATCGGCGGTTTCGATCGATCAGCACGAACGCCACGATCCCGAGTAGAACGCCCACCAGAATCGAGCCGATGGCGTCGAACGCCGCCGAACCGGTGAGCTGGTGCAAACCGATTCCCGCACCGGCGATCACGATGCCGATCAGAGCCGCGCTGTCCTCGGCGAACACTGCTCGCAGCGTCGGATCCGAGGTCTCCAACGCGTAATCGAGAAAGTCCTTGTCGTATTGCGCTGCCTCGCCGCGTATTTGCCGTACCGACTGCAGGAAGGACACGCCCTCGAGCAGAAAGGCGATGGCGAGCACGACGTAGGCGACGAGGTAGTTCTCACTGCTGGACTCGCCGGCAAGCAACGAAGTGATGCCGTGCCACACCGACACCGCCGCGCCGGCGACGAACAAACCGATCGCGGCGAGCGTCGACCAGAAATACGTCTCTCGTCCGTACCCGAGCGGGCGGCGATCGTCGGGGCCGCGCGCCCCGCGCCGATTGGCGACGAGCAGGAAGATCTCGTTGCCGGTATCGGCCCAGGAGTGCGCGGCCTCGGCGACCATCGACGCAGACCCGGTGAACACCGCCGCGAACGTTTTGGCAATGGCTACACCGAGGTTGGCGACGAACGCGATCACCACGGTGCGCAGGCTGTCGCCGCCGTCGGCCGCGTCGGTTTTCGATGAGCTCTTCATCGTTCGCACTGTATGCGCTGCGCGCAGTGGTGCGGCTATGTGCCGCCTGGGGCACACGGGAGTGTAGCCCGCGGAACGACCCGGAAGCGGAGCCGCACCACTGCCGTAGGCACTCAGCCCTGGAGCATTCCCGGCACAGGACAGGCGTCGACGGCCTCGGCGACCACGAGTGGGTCGTCGGGTACCGGCGGTCGTCGGCCCTCTTCCCAGTCGACTCCGACGAGAGGTGGATGCGCGGCGAGAAGTTCGTTCTCCTCCGGGGTGTACGCGCGCCCACGGCTCAGGAACCGCACGCCTTCGGGCGATTCGAGCGAGAATCCGCCGCCGCGGCCCGGCACCACGTCGAGTACGAGTTGGGTGTGTTTCCACGCTTGGAACTGCGAACCCGAGATCCACACCGGTACGCCGTCGACACCCTCGGGGAGGTCCTGGGCGATCTCGCCCACTCCGAGCCTGAGGTCGATGTACCCGAGCAGAACGTCGCGATCGCCGACGATGAATTCGCCTGCGGGATAACACATCGGCGACGAGCCGTCACAGCATCCGCCGGACTGATGCATCATCAGTTCGCCGTGGATACCGCCGAGGCGACGGAGAAGATCTATCGCCTCGGCGGTTGTCTTCAGCCGCGCGGGCGGCCGAGCGTTCTCCATCAGAAGAAGCCCTGCGCCTTCTGGGCGTAGCTCACGAGCAGGTTCTTGGTCTGCTGGTAGTGATCGAGCATCATCTTGTGGTTCTCGCGGCCGATACCCGACTGCTTGTAGCCACCGAACGCGGCGTGCGCGGGGTACTGGTGGTACGTGTTGGTCCACACGCGACCGGCCTGAATATCGCGGCCGGCGCGGTAGGCGATACCGCCGTCCCGCGACCAGACGCCTGCGCCGAGCCCGTACAAGGTGTCGTTGGCGATCTCGATGGCGTTGTCGTAGTCGGTGAACGACGTGACCGAGACGACCGGCCCGAAGATCTCTTCCTGGAAGATGCGCATGTTGTTCTTGCCGGTGAAGATGGTGGGCTGCATGTAGTAGCCGCCGTTGAGGTCGCCGCCGAGCTGTGCGCGCTCGCCGCCGGTGACGACCTGTGCGCCCTCACCCTTGCCGATCTCGATGTACGAGAGGATCTTCTGGAGCTGATCGTTCGAGGCCTGCGCACCGATCATCGTCTCGGTGTCGAGCGGATCTCCCTGTCGCACAGCCTTGGTGCGGATCGCGGCGAGGGCCAGGAACTCGTCGAAGATGTCCGCCTGAATCAGCGAGCGCGACGGGCAGGTGCACACTTCACCCTGATTGAGGGCGAACATCGTGAAGCCCTCGAGTGCCTTGTCCTGGTAGTCGTCGTTGGCCTGCAGCACGTCGGAGAAGAAGACGTTGGGGCTCTTGCCACCGAGCTCCAGTGTCACCGGGATCAGATTCTGCGACGCGTACTGCATGATCAGGCGTCCGGTCGTGGTCTCGCCGGTGAACGCGATCTTGGAGATACGCGGGCTCGATGCCAGCGGCTTGCCTGCCTCGACGCCGAATCCGTTGACGATGTTGAGCACGCCTGCGGGCAGCAGATCGCCGATGATCGAGATCAGGTGCAGGATCGACGCGGGGGTCTGCTCGGCGGGCTTGAGCACCACTGCGTTACCCGCAGCGAGCGCGGGCGCGAGCTTCCACACGGCCATGAGGATCGGGAAGTTCCACGGGATGATCTGCCCGACGACGCCCAGCGGCTCGTGGAAGTGGTAAGCGACGGTGTCGCTGTCGATTTCGGAGAGCGATCCTTCCTGCGCTCGGATGCAGCCGGCGAAGTATCGGAAGTGATCGATGGCGAGCGGGATATCGGCGTTGAGGGTCTCGCGAATCGGCTTGCCGTTGTCCCAGGACTCGGCCAGAGCGATCGACTCGAGGTTCTCGGCGATGCGGTCGGCGATCTTGTTCAGGATCACGGCGCGTTCGGCCGCAGACGTCTTGCCCCAGGCGGGAGCGGCGGCGTGCGCAGCATCGAGGGCGAGTTCGATGTCCTCGGACGTGGAACGGGCAACCTCGCAGAAGTTCTCACCGGTGACCGGAGTCGGGTTCTCGAAGTACTGGCCCTTGACCGGTGGCACCCATTCGCCGCCGATCCAGTTGTCGTAGCGCGACTGGAACGACATGACGGAATCGGCGGTACCTGGACGGGCATAGACGGACATTGAAAATCCTCCTGATCGACACGTGCTGCACTGCTGATGCGGTGTGTGATTCAGGACACTAGGGGGTGCAACGTTGCAACTACGTTGCCGTCGTGCCGACGGCACCGCAGCAACGGGTGCGTCAGATCCCCAGATCTCGGTCGAGGAGATCGATACGTGCGCTGACCTGGCCGTAGAGCGCTGAATCGCGACTCAGCGTGGCGCGATAGGCCTCCCACGCGATCACGTCGGATCGGCCGTGGATGGAGGAGGTCCACTGGGCGAGCAACACCGGATCCCCCAGCCGCAACAGCGCCGCCTGCATACGAGACCGCAGTTCTTCGCGAATCTCCTCGATGCCGGGGGCGGACGAGCCGGGCAACACCGGTCCAGTGTAGATCCGTAGAGCCGCCTCGACGTCGCCGCGGTCCAGAGCTCGTCGGATGTCGCCGACATCGGAGGACAACTCGCCGACCAATCGGTACGGCCGGGACGCTAGGCCTGCGGTGCCGAAAGACTTACGCAGCCGCGACATCTCTGCGCGGATGGTCACCGAGTCGAGTTCCTGCTCGTCGAGCAGGACGGCGAGATGGTCCGAACTGAGCCCCTCCGGATGATCGCCGAGCAACAGGAGGATCTCGGCGTGCCGCTGCGACATAGGTGTTCGGCCCGAGCCGCGCACCACTCCGGGCCGGCCGGATCCGAGAACTTCGAGACGAGGAGCCGTGTCGCCCAGCGATTTCGGCGAATTCAACAGGTGCAGGCGTAACTCGGACTCGGCGGCTGCGACGGTGGCCCGCACCAGCGAGAGCACCTCGGGCACGGCCACCCGCGGCCCGCCGGTGATGTCGATGGCTCCCAGGATGTGGCCGCTGGTGGGGTGATGGACCGGTGCTGCCGAGCAACTCCATTCGTGGACCGATCGCGAGAAGTGCTCGGACGCGAAGATCTGCACGCTGTGATCGACGGCGAGTGCCGTCCCCGGAGCGTTGGTCCCCTTGCTTTCCTCGCTCCAGTCGACGCCCTCGGCGAAATCCATCGTCAGCGCGCGGTCCTTGGCCGAGGAATCGCCCTCGACCCACAGCAGGCGGCCCTCCGCGTCGGAGATCGCGACGAGCAGACCGGTGTCGGAGGCGTCCTCGACGAGCAGTTTGCGGATCACCGGGCGGATGAGTGCCATCGGATGCCCGTTGCGATAGCGGTCGAGGTCCGGTCCGCTCAGGGCCGGTGCCTGACTACCGCCGTCCGGGTCGACGCCCTTGGTTCGACTTCGCATCCACGAGTCGAGTACGACCGACCGCACCGCCGAGCCGTGAGTACGGATGTCGTCGACGAAAGACTGATGGGCACTGGACATTTGGCGCGCCAGCACAGTGACATCCTCACCGGGACGCACTGCGACCCAGGGGTTGCCGCCACTGTCCGATCGGCTTGCCATTCGACGCTTCCTCCGTGACCTGTCCACATCTTTGTAACCCAGCTCACAGGCAAGGATACAGCCGCTGTCGACGGGTGCGACCGGGGCCGGTCCCGCCGACGACGACCGGCTACTTCTTCTTGACGGCGGAGGTGATGATGTCGTTGCTGGTGTCGCCACTCGACTTCGCTCGCTTGTCGGCGCGCTTGTCCTTGAGCGATTTGCCGGATTTCTTGGTCATCGTGTTGCGGGGCGATTTGTCCGACATGGCAGAAACCCATCTGTTGGGGAACCTGAACGGTCCCCAGACCACGAACGCTACGCCTCATGCGCCGCGATCGTGCTGATCGATCAGCGCCGCGGCCCGTTCGGCGAACATGACGGCCGTTGCGTGGGGCCCTCTGCTGGGCACTACCGGGAACGCCGAGGTGTCGACGACGTACACGCCGTCGATCCCACGCACCCGACAATGGTCGTCCAGAACCGACCCCGGATCAGATTCTGGCCCCATTCGAGCGCTTCCGGACAGGTGCAGCGACGTACCGAGTGGCGCGAGCGGATCTGCGATGGCGGGAACGTCCACGACCGACGCCATGGCCGGGGATCGGAGCAGGTCGACGGCGAGTTCGACCCCGTCTCGCATCGCCCGACGGTCCTGTTCCGATTCGAGGTAGTGGTAGTTCACCGCGGGAGGAGTGAACGCGTCCGCCGTGCGCAACACGATGCGTCCTCGCGCGGTCGAACGCATCAGACCGACGCCGAACGAGTGCGGCCCCACGTCCAGTCCGGGTATCAATTCGTCGAACCGCCTCGTGTACGGCCGGATTTCCGCATCGCCCGCATGCAGCACCGCCTCGAGCGGAGACGACAACCGATCATCGGGGCAATGTTCGGGGGAACGTTTCGGAACGACGGGAACGGCGACCTCGGGGTGGTCGGAGAATCCGCGACCCACACCCGGACTGGCAACCACCATCGAGATACCCAGCGGGACAAGATTTTCGGGGTCACCGATACCCGACCGCATCAGCAGCGCGGGCGTGTGCACGGACCCGGCCGCCACGATCACGGTATCGGCTCGGACGATACTGCGCACTCCGCCGACGACGATCTCGACTCCGATCACCCTGCTGCCGTTGAACTTCAACGACACCACTGTCGTATCACCCTGAACACGAAGGTTCGTCCGGTCGGCATTCGGCAGGAGGTATGCCCGGGCCGCGCTCACCCTCAGCCCGCCCAGAACGTTCGAGGGAACAGCACCGACTCCGCCCGCCCCCGCATCGGGAGCGTTCAGGTCCTCGCGATAGCCGATCCCGGCGTTCGTCGCCGAGTCCACGAACGCGGCCGTCAGCCGATGCCAGGCCCGCGCGGGTGGTCGGGTGATCGGCATCGGCCCGTCCGATCCGTGCCATCGACGGTCGACGCCGGTACCGCCGGCGGCATCGACGTCGAGATCGGTCTCGGAACGACGAAAGAACGGCAGCACCTGATCGAACGACCAGTTCGACTGTGGCCACGCCTCGAAGTCGGCGGGGATCGCCCGGACGAAGTAGCCACCGTTGACGGCACCGGATCCACCGAGCACTCGGCCTCGCGTCACCGTGCGCGTGACGTCGCGGGTGAGTTCGGCGGTGTAGCGGCTCACCCACCGGCTGTCCGGACCGATGGGGAGCGTCGTCGAGTCGCCCAGGCTGCGCGGAATGTCGTCGACCCCCGCAGATGCCGGCCCGGCTTCGAGCAGCAAAACTGAGCGGTCGGGATTCTCGCTCAGTCGCGCGGCGACGACACAGCCGCACGACCCACCTCCGACGACGATGACGTCGGCGTCGAGTGGACTTCCCTCGTCGTCTGCCCGGCTTTCCCGGCGCACGGGTCAGCCGTCCAGGCGGGGCTTCAACGCCTCGATGGAACGAGCCGACAGCGCACCGCTCCACAGCCCGGTTCCGTACGCGATGTCGTCGGCGCGTTTGAAGAAGATGTATCGAACCGGATCGAGCCCGCCCAGTTCACGATGCTTGTACCAATCCGAACACGCTTCTGCCACAGCCATACCGAGCGCGATCTTCCGGATACGGCTGGACAACAACACCGCGAGCAACGTGATCGGCCAATAATGTCGACACAGCGCCGAGGCAAGTTGCCACAACCCCGCCACGAAACCCTCGGCAGCGAGAACGGCCGCGATGCGGGTGGGCTGATCGAGACCGACGAACATCTTGCGCAGCCGGACGACCGTGACCCCGAAACTGGCCAGAGCGCCGAGCAATCCAATACGCGTCAGACTGGCGGCGAGCAGACACGTCACCAACGTCCACGGCGACATCGCGATCGGTGGCACCATGCCCGGATGACGCGCGGACAACGGCGTGGCACCGGTGCCGTAGAACAGTTTGCGGGCGAACCATTCGACGAAGGCGACGCGGTGCTCGTGCGCCACGTGGGCCACGGGCTCGTAGCGCAGTCGCCAGCCCGCCTCCTGCAGACGCCAGCACAGATCGACGTCCTCGGCCACGTGCATCGACTCGTCGAACCCGTGGCATTCCACCGCGGCAGACCGGCGAAGCAACATGGCGGCACTGGGTACGTACGACACCGCGCTCCCTGCGCGCACCGCCGCTTCCTTGCGTCCGAGGTCGAGCGAGGAGCGGGCGTGCTCGTAGCGGGCCAGTGCGCTGCCCTCGGGCTCCAGCGCGACGATTCGGGGTGCCACCAGGCCCACCGCCGGATCCGAGAAGTGCCCGAGCATCACCTCGAGCCAGCCCTTGCGCGGCACCACGTCCGAGTCCAGAAAAGCAACGAAATCCGTTGTAGCGCAACGTAGTCCAGTATTACGTGCGGCCGCCGGCCCGCGTGAGGTCTCGTGCCGCAGCACCGTCACGCTGCCCACGCTCCACGACACGGCAGGAACCGCCACCGGGACGTCGGATCCGTCGTCGACGATGATCACGTGCATGCCGTGCATCGCCGTGATCAGCCGCGCGAGCCCGGCCTCGTTGTTCTTCAGCGGCACCACGACGGTGACATCACTGGGCGACGGGATGGACATGGGCCGCGGGTTGCCCACCCCCGAGTCGAGCAATTTGCGCGCCACGAGGGCGGACTGCGAATCGGTCACCTCGATGAAACCGTCACCGATCATTGCCGCGGCCGTCGGTGCCAACGTGAGCATCCGCATCGGTGAACCACCGATCAGAACGCGTCCCTCGGAGAATGTGCGTACGCGTGGATCCACTCGCACCCCGAAGCCGTCAGGCAACCGACCTTCACCCATCAGGGCATCGTAAGCGGACAAACGGTCGGTGTGTCGGCCACCCGGTAAATCGGTCGGAACATACCTGCTCCCCGTTTCTGTTCGAGGCCTCGAACAGGCTTTCCGCCGGTTCTGTACCGCGATCGCTCACACGATGACGCCGTGCGGGGACGGACTCCATCTCTGCACCGCACCCAGCACGCGTTCCCGCAGTTGCTCGAAAATGAGCCGTCCCTCCTCGGCGGTGGCCCCGAGGGGATCGCCGAGCACACCGTTGGCCGTGACGGGCGCCAGGCCGCCGGCGCGCAGCTCGGGCAGTAGAGCCGCGATCTCGGTGGTGTTTCCCGGTGCCGCTTTCGTCATGTCGACCACGTCGGCCGAAAGATGCAGCAGCAGCGATGTTTCGGTGCGTCCGGCATGCGCATCCGCTCCCGGCACCGAGCACGGGAACCATACGACGTCGCGCCCCTCGTAACGCAACAGCGTCACCGCCGAGCGCAGGGTGGGACCGTTGCCGCCGTGGCCGTTGACGAAGACGATCCTCTCTGCCCACCGGCACGCGGAGCGCCCGTATTCCACCAACAGCGCCTCGAGCGCGGCGGACCCGATGGACACGGTGCCGCCGAAGCCCTCGTGCTCGCCGCTGGAACCGTACGCCACCGCGGGTGCCACGAGAGCGTTCGGAACCGTTCGCGCGACGGCGTCGGCGATGCGGGTATCGGTATCGAGAGGTAGGTGCGGCCCGTGTTGCTCGAGCGAGCCGACCGGAACCACGAGAAGCTTCGGTCCGACGATGTCCGGCCAGTACTGGGTACCGAGCGTGTCAGTGGCCATGAGTGCAGATGCTATCGGACGGAACCGAGCCGTCACGCGGACGAAACACACGGCCGATAATCTTCGATTCGTGCCACCCCGCCGTCGGTCGATATTGCTCTCGCAATTGTCCATATCGGCACCGGGTGGCCCGCAGCCGACAATTCTGGACGAGCTCCGACGCGTCATCCTTGCCGGTGACGCTCCTCCGAATACACCCATTCCGATAGACGAGGTCGCGGAATTGTTCGGTGTGAGCCGCATTCCGGTACGCGAATCTCTGAAGACTCTGATCGGCGAGGGATTGGTCGACCATCGACCCAATCTCGGCTACCGAGTGGCGCAGCTGACAGCGGCTGAACTGCGCGAAATGTACATCGTGCGTGAGGTTCTCGAAACTGCTGCACTCCCGATCGCGGTAGAACAGGCCACCGATGCCGATCGCGCGCACCTGATCGAGATCAACCGGCAGCTCGAGGCCTCGTTGACCGAGGACGACTCACGCGAGTACCACCGCCTCTCTCGCGAATTCCACCTGTCGCTGACCCGGCCTTCGCGGATGCACCGACTCCTGCACATGCTCGAATCCGCCTGGAACATCACCGAACCCGTGCAACCGATGGTGCATGTCGCCGGATCCGATCGGGCGTCACTGCACGACGACCACGCCGACATGATCGCCGCCTTCCTCGATCGCGACTCCGACGCACTGTTGCGCGCTGCCCAGCACCATCACACGCGTCTCAATTCGGTCATTTCGACATTGTCGAACGATCACGGATTGTTTGCCGATCCACCCACGGAAACGCCGGGCTGAAGATATATCGCTCACGTCACGAGGGCGCAATACTTCGCCGCTAGCTTTTCCCCATTCAATCGTTCCATTCATTGCCCGGCCGTCAGGAGCATCGATGACAGATACAGCGCACGGTCCCGCCCAAACGGGAGATCTCGTGGAAGCCGCGGGCCACCCCGTCGGTGGAGGCCTGATCAAGGACAGTTACGACCCACGGCTGACCAACGAAGACCTCGCTCCGCTGAAGAAGCAGACCTGGACGTCCTACAACCTGTTCGCTTTCTGGATGTCCGACGTGCACTCGGTGGGTGGCTACGTCACGGCCGGCAGCCTCTTCGCACTCGGGTTGGCGAGCTGGCAGGTGCTGATCGCGCTGCTCGTCGGCATCACCATCGTGTACTTCTTCTGCAACCTCGTCGCCAAGCCGAGCCAGGTCTCCGGGGTGCCCTACCCGGTCATCTGCCGCAGCGTGTTCGGCGTCCTCGGTGCCAACATCCCCGCCATCATTCGCGGTCTGATCGCCGTGGCCTGGTACGGCATCCAGACGTTCCTGGCATCGGCAGCCCTCGACATCGTGTTGATCAAGCTGTTCCCGTCACTGGCCCCGTACGCCGTCACCGCCGACTACGGCTTCGCCGGTCTCTCCCTGCTCGGTTGGGCCAGCTTCCTGTTCCTCTGGGTCGTTCAAGCAGCGGTCTTCTGGCGCGGCATGGAATCGATCCGCAAGTTCATCGACTTCTGCGGGCCCGCCGTCTACGTCGTGATGTTCATGCTGTGTGGCTACCTGATCTGGAAAGCAGGCTGGGGCGCAATCGATCTCAACCTCGGCGAGGTCGAGCACACGGGCCTGAGCTCGATTCCGGTGATGCTCGGAGCCATCGCCCTCGTGGTCTCGTACTTCTCCGGCCCCATGCTCAACTTCGGCGACTTCTCCCGCTACGGCAAGTCCTACTCCGCGGTGAAGAAGGGCAACTTCCTCGGCCTTCCGGTCAACTTCCTGGTCTTCTCGATCCTGGTGGTCGTCACGGCGTCGTTGACGCTTCCGGTGTTCGGTGAGCTGATCACCGACCCGGTCGAGACCGTCGCTCGAATCGACAGCACGTTCGCCATCGTTCTCGGTGCACTGACGTTCACGATCGCCACCATCGGTATCAACATCGTCGCGAACTTCATCTCCCCCGCGTTCGACTTCTCCAACGTCAGCCCGCAGCGCATCAGCTGGCGCGCAGGCGGAATGATCGCCGCCATCGGCTCGGTGCTGATCACCCCGTGGAACCTGTACAACAACCCCGACGTCATCCACCTGACCCTCGAAACTCTGGGCGCATTCATCGGACCACTGTTCGGCATTCTGATCGCCGACTACTACCTCGTCCGCAAGCAGAAGGTCGTCGTCGACGAGCTGTTCTCGATGTCGACGACGGGTCTGTACTGGTACTCCAAGGGATACAACCCGGCTGCGGTGTATTCCACCATCGTCGGCGCGCTGGTGGCCATGTTCACCGTGCTGTTCAACGGAGCCATCGACGGCATGCAGATCGCCGGAATGTCGACGGCGTCCAAGTACAGCTGGTTCATCGGATGCGGCATCGGATTCGCGATGTACTTCTACCTCGCAACGCGGACCAAGCTGGCCGTCACCAACTTCGACACTCCAGTGAAAGCATAGGATCTCGCACGTGCTCATCAAGGTCATCAATCCGAACACCACGAGTTCGATGACCGCAACGATCGGTGACTGTGCCCGGGCCGTAGTCGGCCCGGGCACGGTCGTCGATGCGGTCAGCCCATCCATGGGGCCGGTGTCGATCGAAAGCCACGTCGACGAAGCCCTCAGTGTCCCAGGCATTCTCGCCGAGATCGCCCGCGGCGAGGCCGCCGGGGTCGACGGCTACGTCATCGCCTGTTTCGGCGACCCCGGCATCGACGCGGCCCGCGAGCTCGCATCGGGGCCCGTCATCGGGATCGCGGAAGCGGCCATGCATGCCGCGAGTTTCCTCGGCCGCGGTTTCAGCGTCGTCACCACGCTCGCGCGCACGATCGGACGGGCACAAGATTTGGCCGACCATTACGGCTTCGGACGGCAGTGCCTCGGCATCCATGCGTGCGACCTGCCCGTCCTCGATCTCGAAACCGACCCCGACGCTCGCAAGATCGTCACCGAGGCCTGCCGCATCGCGGTAGAGACGGACGGTAGCGATGCCGTGGTCCTCGGCTGCGCCGGTATGGCCGATCTCTGCCGACACATCTCGTCCGAAATCGGCGTACCCGTCGTCGACGGGGTTGCAGCGGGAACCTTGTTCGTGCAATCCCTCGTCACCCTGGGACTCGGCACCGGCAAGCGTGGAGAGTTCGCGACTCCTCCGCCCAAGCTGTACACCGGCATGCTCGACGGATTCAGCAGGGCCTGAGCGTCAGCTGCGCTGGGTCGTCGATCGAATCAGCTCCTCGGTTCCGTATCCCGGACTCCGATCGGCGTCGGATATTCCAAACCGGGGAGCTGATTCGCACGGGTGAAGTCATGCGGTGCAACGACGTCGGTCGGTTCGAGGGTGTGCACCGACGAGTGTCCAAGACCGAGGACCGCCGAATCCAAGCCGCCGCGCAGGATGTCGAGCACGTTCTCCACACCGGCCTGACCGTTCGCGGCGAGACCCCACAGATACGCCCGCCCGATCAGCACCGCCCGCGCGCCGAGGGCGAGTGCTTTCGCGGCGTCGCTGCCCCGCCGGATCCCGCCGTCGAGGGTGACCTCCACCTGATTTCCCACCGCCTCGGCAATCGCCGGCAACATCCGAATCGACGCCGGAGCCCCGTCGAGATTGTTGCCCCCGTGATTGGACACCGAGATCGCCGTGACACCGGCATCGACCGCCCGCAATGCATCGTCGACCCGGGACACACCTTTGAGCATGAACGGACCGTCCCACTGCGCGCGTAGCCACGCGATGTCCTCCCATGAAGGCAGCGGGGTGGACATCCACTCCCGATACGCGGCGAAGAACGTCGGCGCCGATTTCCCGGGCGCAGCAAGATTCGGTGCCGTCAAATCCGGAAATGTCCCCGACCGCGCCCACTGCGCCAGCCACCGTGGACGGGCCAAGACTTCGGGTGCCAACCGGAATATTGCCCTGGCGTCGAGGCGTTCCGGTATCACCGGACTCCCCCAATCGCGGCCCTCCGAGAACGACCAATCCATCGTCACGATCAGCCCGACCGCCCCCGCAGCACGTGCACGATCGAGCATGTGCGCCAACAACTGCCGCGAACCCACCCAATGCACCTGAAAGAACGTCTGCGGATTCGCTGCGACGACCTCCTCGATCGGCTTGCTCGCGAACAACGACAAACCCATCGACACACCGCGCGCCGCCGCCGCCCTCGCGACCGCGACCTCACCGTCGGGGTGCACGGCCTGCACACCCGTCGGGGAGATCATCACCGGGAATGACAGCGGTTGCCCCATCAGTGTCGTCGACAACTCCCGCGAATCCGACAGGTCGGCCACGTGTGGGGCGAACCCGAGCTCGGTGAAGGCAGCGGTGTTGTCGCCCGCCGTCAGACCACGTTCGGACCCCGCCATCAGTGCCGAATACACCGATGCCGGAAGTCGCTTACGCGCTCGCCGTTGCGCTTCGGCGACAGTCTCGAACCAGTCGGTCACACACCCAGCTTCCGGTCGAATCCGGCGGGCATCACCACATCCGACGGTGACAGATCGTGCACCGAGGTGTGCCCGAGTCCCAACACCGCGGAATCGACTCCCCCACGCAGGATGTCGAGCACGTTCTCCACCCCGGCCTGACCGCCGGCCGACAGACCCCACAGGTACGCCCGACCGATCAACACCGCCCGAGCACCCAACGCCAACGCCTTCACCACATCGCTGCCGCGCCGGATGCCGCCGTCGAGGGTGATCTCGACCTGATCGCCGACGGCCTCGGCGATCGCGGGAAGAGCGCGGATCGGTGCCGGGGTGCCGTCGAGATTGTTGCCTCCGTGGTTGGACACCGAGATCGCCGTGCAGCCGGCGTCGACAGCCCGCTTCGCATCATCGACCCGCATGACTCCCTTGAGCATGAACGGCCCACCCCACTGCTCCCGCAGCCACGCCACGTCCTCCCACGTCGGCAGCGGTGTCCCCATCCATTCCCCGTACGCACCGAAGAACGTCGGAGCCGGACCACCGGTCGGCGGGGTCAGGTTCGGGGTCGTCAGATCCGGGATCTTGCCGGTCTTCGCGAACTCCCACAACCACTTCGGACGCATGACACCCTCGGGAGCGAACTGAACCATCGCCTTGAGATCCATCTTCTCCGGAATCGACGGGCTACCCCAGTCGCGGCCGTTGGAGAACGACCAGTCCAGCGTCATGATCAACCCGACCGCACCGGCTGCGCGGGCCCGCTCCATCCGCTGCAACAAGATCTCGCGCGAGCCGACCCAGTACATCTGGAAGAACGTCTGCGGATTCGCTGCCGCCACCTCCTCGACGGACTTGCTCGCGAACGAGGACAGGCCGATCGGAATGCCGCGCGCTGCAGCAGCTCTCGCCACCGCAACCTCACCGTCCGGGTGCACCGCCTGCACACCCGTCGGGGAGATCATTACCGGAAACGACAGCGGCTGCCCCATCACCGTCGTCGACAAGTCCCGCTTGTCCGACAACCCCGCCACGTGCGGGGCGAACCCGAGCTCACCGAACGCCGCCATGTTGTCGTCGATGGTGATGCCGCGTTCGGAGCCGGCCACCAGCGCGGCGTACACCGACTTCGGTAGACGTTTCTTCGCCCGCCGCTGCGCCTCGGCAACGGTCTCGAACCACGCACTCTTTGCCATGACTACGCTTCCTGTTCCATTCCGGCGAGCGGATTTTCGTCGCAGATCTTCGTCGGTGGACGCATCATCAATGTCAACGGCACCGATTTACGGGGAGTCTTGCGCTGACCGGTACGCGAATGATCGACACTGGACTTGGGGATCTCCCCCGCCGCTGCCAACGCCATTTCACCGTTGCCGATCACGCACTCGGGATCCGGACCGTCCATCGGCAGACCGGTGAAGAACTTCGCCGCCATACACCCACCCCGACACGCATCGAAATGAGCACACTTGGTGCACGCACCCGAGGTCTGCGGAGACCGCAACTCCTGGAACAACTCCGAGGTCTGCCACACCGATTGGAAACCGCCCATACCGTCTTTCGCGTCTCGGACGATGTTGCCGGCGAGGAAGTTCTCGTGAATGGCGAACGGGCACGCATACACATCACCGATCGGATCGATCAAACACACCACCCGCCCCGCACCGCACAGGTTCAGCCCCGGCAGAGCGTCACCGAACGCCGAGAGGTGGAAGAACGAATCCCCCGTCAGCACACCTTCACCGTTCGCAACGAGCCAATTGTAGAGCTCGCGCTGCTGACCGGCAGTCGGGTGCAGATCATCCCATACGTCCGCGCCGCGACCCGACGGCCGCAACCGCGTGATCCGCAGTGTGGCAGCGTATTTGTCGGCCAGAGCTTTGAAATCGTCGAGCTGGCTCACGTTGTGACGGGTGACGACTACGGAGATCTTCGCATCCCGGAAGCCGGCCTCCTTCAGATTCTCCAACGCCCGGCACGCCATGTCGAACGAACCCGGTCCGCGGACCGCGTCGTTGACCTCCGCCGTCGCCCCATCGATGGAAATCTGCACATCGACGTAATCCGACGCAGCGAGCCGCGCGGCGACCTTCTTGTCGATCTTGACCCCGTTGGTGGAGAACTTCACCCCCACCTGATGCGCCGTCGCGTAATCGACCAACTCCCAGAAGTCGCTGCGGACCGTCGGCTCACCGCCACCGATATTGACGTAGAACACCTGCATCTTCTGCAACTCGTCGATGATCGACTTGCACTGCTCGGTGGAGAGCTCACGCGGATCACGACGACCCGACGACGACAGGCAATGCACACACGACAGATTGCAGGCGTAGGTCAACTCCCACGTCAGACAAATCGGAGCATCGAGACCGAGCTCGAACTGATCGACCAATTTCCCTACCGGAGCTGGTCTTTCGAGGGTGGAAGTCATAGGGGCCGTCCTCTTCTACGAATGGGTCAGGTTCTACGGGCGAGTGATCATGTTCGAGTCCGCCAACGTCTCGAGCGCTCTCACGTAGGGAGCCGATGCCGAATCGCTGATCCCTGCGGCCGCGATCGCCGACCGCATATCCCGGTGGTCGGGAAGGGACTCGATGATCGCCACGATCGTGCGGTTCTTCAGAAACGACAGCTTGCGGGTCCCGAAGTGGTAGAGCAGCGCCCCGAACGACTCGGGACGCAGCGCCACCTGCGGATGCAGAATCCACCGCACGTCCAGATCGAGCGTGTTCTGCACAGCAGTAGTCATGATCAGTACACGCCGCACATGCCGTCGATCGAGACTTCCTCCACCAACGACTCCTCCACCAGATCGGACTCGACAACCGACGTACCGACCACAGCGTTCTCACTCTTCTTCGACATCTGATTCCTCCTACGAAATCTGTTCGGCCACAATCCGATCGACTGTGTTCAGGATCACCACGCTAACGGCCGTCGAGGTTTCCGACGGGTCATGGCGCAGGAACTGGTCGGCCGTCGCGATCAACCGTCCAGATGGGTAGGTACCGGCCCGTCCGGCCTGCGGGGTGAGCGGCGTCCGAGCGGACCGACCAGCGGTCGATGCGCCTTGTGGCGCACTTCGCTGTGGAACGCTCACCGGAACGGACGATCGCTGCAGAAACGACAGAAGAAGACTTTCATGACCGAGATCGATGCATTGGCCCCCGGACCCGACGGGGTTTGGGCTCATGAGAACGTCGTCGTCCGGCACACTCCCGGGCTTCGATTCGACGCCGTGCGTGCAGGATCGACGGTGCAGGTCAACCACTGCCTCGCTGCGGGTGAGATCGGTGAGGGCATCGTGCCGCTCATCACCGAACAGGCGCGCCACATCGGGCTGTCCCAACGCGAGTTCGAGCACGTGCTGGTCGGCATCGTGCGCACCACTGTCGCCGATCCGGTCGAGGCATGGACGACGTACTACCGAAACTCGTTGGATGATCTCCTCTCCGGTCGAGCAGAGTTCGCTCCTGTGCACGAGCGTGCCGCCGCGTCGGTCCGCGGTTCGGTACTCGATCTGGGTTCGTGCTTCGGCTTCTTCCCGTTGCGGCTGGCAATGCAGGGTTGTTCGGTCACCGCGACCGACCAGTCAGCGGGAACCATGGATTTGCTTGCGACTGTCGCTCCGCACCTCGGCGCGAGACTCGACACGGCAGTGTTCGATGCAGCCCGAATCCCGTTCGACGACAACAGTGTCGATACCGTTACCGCTCTGCACCTGCTCGAACACGTCGATGCCGAAACGGGCTCTGCCATCGTCGCGGAGGCACTCCGTGTGGCGCGCTGCCGCGTCGTCATCGCGGTACCGTTCGAGACCGAGACCACCGTCTGCCACGGACACATCCGCACGTTCGACGAGACGGCGCTGGCCGAGCTGGGACTATCGACGGGGCAGCCCTTCGAGACCTCGACCTACCACGGCGGTTGGCTCGTGATCGACAAGACGACGGCACCACAACTCGTTTGAACAGTCTCGATACTCCAGGCATGGGATCCGCAGGAGTACTAGAACGGTGGTGCTGTGTCGGCTTCCTCGTCGCTCGGTTCTGGTTCGGGTGTCGGGTCGTCGGGTGGGTCGGGGTAGTCGATGATGCCGGATCGTCTGGGTTGGGTGGGGATGTGTAGCCGGCGGTTTTGACGCTGTGGTGGTATTCGCAGAGGCATTGGAAGTTGTTGACGGTGGTCCAGCCGCCGAGTGGATTGGCGTGGTCGAACGGGATCACGTGGTCGTTTTGGCAGCGTGCCGCGGATCGGTGGCAGCCGGGGAAGCGGCAGTGGCGGTCATACGTACCGGCCCGGTCTCGATGCCGTACGTGAATCGAAGGTCCACGCGGGATAGTGCCCTGTTGCCTGTGGGAGTGAGTCGCATGGGGGAACGACGACCAATCCGTTCGCGGCTGCCAATGCTCTCATCGAATGTGACTGCGTGACCTCCGCATCCGCGCCGTCGATGAATCCCAAGAGAACCCGAGGTGTGCTCGACGCCGAGGTCACGTCGCCGCGGACCCGCACTGTTCTCACCGTTCGCTCTGCCGCCGGATCCTGCAGGGCGGATGCCACGACCGGCCGGACGAACAGTTCGTACGAGATCAGCGCACTCACCGGATTCCCGGGCAGGCAGATGATCGGAATTTCATCGAATCGTCCGCAGCCCTGCGGTTTTCCCGGCCTGACCGCAACCGAGGCGAAGGTGACGTCGTGATCCGCCAGCGCAAGCCGGACCACCTCCTCGGTTCCTGCACTGATTCCACCGGTCGTGACGATGACGTCGGCTACCGCAGCGCAGCGAGCAAGGGCCGCTCTGCACGCCTCCGCATCGTCGGATACCGCCGATTCGAGGTGCACATCGGCACCACACCGCAGCAGATCGGCTGCGATCATCGGAGAGTTGGCGTCGAAACACTCGCCGAGCGTCGGAGTTTCTTCAGCACAGCGGATTTCGGATCCGGTGGACAACACAGCCACGGTCAATGTCGAACCGATCCTGACATGCGTTCGTCCGAGTGCCGCAAGCAGTCCGACCTGAGCGGGAGTCAGCACCGTACCGGCCCTGATGGCCACGTCACCGGCATCGAAATCCGAAGCACGACGGCGGATGTTGCTCTTGGAACCACTCGAACAGATGGTCACCGTATCGGAACCGAACGACGTGACGAATCCGCTGGTCTGTTCGACCGGCACCACCAGATCGGCCCCTCGCGGAAGTATTGCACCGGTCATGATTTGTACGCACTCACCCGGTGCCACGCTCAGCTCGGTACTCGACCGTCCGGCAACGCTACGCGCCGAGACGGTCAGTGTGGCCGGCAGTCGTCGGGAACCGATCACATCGGTACGGCGCACAGCGAACCCGTCGACTGCAGAATTGTCGAACGCCGGCAGAACGCGCTCGGCAACGACATCCTCGGCGAGAACTGCGCCGACCGCAGATCCGATGGGTACCGCCCGCACTCGGGCTGCCAATCCGAGATCTGCTATTACACAACGGTGTTCGTCGACCGAACGGGTAGTCGCGTTTACGGTCCGCCTCATCCGCCGATGTAGGACATCTCGATCCGCTCGCCGGCCGGGGTGTCCCCCGATCCCGCTCGCAGTTCGGAGTATCGATCGTCACGGCTGTTCCAGAGCGCCGACAACCGCGCCACGAGAGCATCCTGCGATGCCCCCGAACGCAGCAGCGCGCGCAGATCGGTTCCCGCTGAAGCGAAGAGGCACGTGTACACCTGCCCGTCCGCCGACAGCCTGGCCCGAGTACAGCTGCCGCAGAACGGTTTCGACACCGAGCCGATCACCCCGACTTCTCCGCTCCCGTCGCGATACCGATAGCGCGTCGCGACCTCGCCTTCGTACATCGACTCGATCCGCTCGAGCGGATGGGCTGCCCCGATGATGTCGACAATGGAGTCGACGTCCGTCACCTGCGCCATTTCCCACCGGTTCGTCGCCCCGACATCCATGTACTCGATGAACCGCACGACGATGCCGGTCCCTCGGAACCGTTCGGCCAGGTCGAGAATCGAATCACCGTTCACGCCCCGTCGCACCACCACATTCACCTTGACGGGTGACATCCCGGCGCGAACTGCCGCGTCGATACCGTCGAGCACGGTCCGGACGGGTACGCGCGTGTCGCTCATCCGCGCGAACGTCGTCGGGTCGATCGAATCCAAGCTGACGGTAACGCGTTTCAGACCGGCCGCGTACAACGATGCGGCCTGGGCTGCGAGCAACGACCCGTTCGTGGTCATCGCGAGATCGACGCCGTCGATGGCGCTCAATCGTTCGATCAGCGTGGCGATTCCGGCCCGCAGCAACGGTTCACCACCCGTCAGACGGATCTTTCGGATCCCGATCGTCGCCGCGGCCCGCGCCACTCTGTCGATCTCGTCGAAGGACAGCAGCCTGCCGGTGTCGAGGAATCGGTGATCGGGACCGAACTCGGCTCGAGGCATGCAGTAGACACAGCGGAAGTTGCACCGGTCGGTGACCGAGATACGGAGATCCCGAAGTGCCCGTCCCCGAGCGTCCACCGTCCCCGAATCGAGGTCGGTCGGATGGCTGCGCACTGCTCGAACGGGGTCACCCACGGAGTAGTCCTTTCACTCGGTCGAACACCAGAATCGCGGACGGCAGTGCCTCACACTTGACCGCGCGCGCCCGGTAGTTGACGTGCAGCGACCAGCGCACGACCCTGCCTCACGACTTTCCGGCAAAGTTACGAACAGTGAATCAACCGGAAACATTGCGGGTTAATCTCGAAGAAAGCTCCTGCATCGCCGTGAGCGTCTACGACAAGGGGTCCCCATGCTGTCTCGATCCGGATTCTCCATTCCGACTCGAACGACCAGCCGCGGCGACTGGTCCGACATGTTGAACGAACACTTCGTCGCCCTGGACGTAGCCGACGTGGCGGACAGCCGATTCACCGGAGCCGTCCGATCGATGTCTCTCGCGCACCTGCAGGTGTCGACTGTCCGATCGACGACTCAACGCATCGCGCGAACCGACTCGCTCATCGAGAAGGACCGAATCGAATACGTTCAGATCGGTATGATCCGTCGAGGCCGCGCGATCGTGGTGCAGGACGGACGCGAATGCGTGCTCTTCCGCGGCGACTTCGCCATCTACGACACGTCTCGTCCCTTCGACTGGATCATCGACGGTCACCCCGACGATGATCAATGGGAGCTCGAAGTATTCACCTGGCCCCGTCACATGCTGCGACTCGACGAGCGTGAATCCAGCGACCTGACGGCCATGGCATTCGACGGCTCGGCCGGCTTCAGCGGCCTCCTCAGCCGATTTCTGCACGACCTGGGGTCGACCCGGTCGACGCTGGGTACCGCGGGCGCACAGGCCATCGTAGACGAGGTCGGAGATCTGGTCAGCGTCATCGCGAGGAACACCACCACCAGCCCGGCGCTGGACTCCCCCGGTACCGCCCTCGTTCGGACGGCGCAACGGTATATCGAGGAACACCTCGCAGACCCAGATCTGTCGCCCAGCACGGTCGCGTCGGCCATGCTCGTCTCCACCCGCCAACTGCACCGTCTGTTCGCGGCCAGTGGCACTACGGTGGCGCGCAGCATTCGGGTCAAACGGCTCGAGCGCTGCCGACGCGAGATCATCGCTAGCGTCGCGGTGAACCGCTCGCTCGGCCAGATCAGTCGGCGATGGGGTTTCGCGGACTCCGCAGTGTTCAGTCGCGCCTTTCGCGAGCAGTACGGGATGAGCCCGCGTCAGTACCGCGCGGCCGCGTGCGCGCAATCCGACGACCCACGAGCGGTCACTCGCCCGATGTGGCCGACCGACCGTGAGCAGCCCGAGGTCGGCACTGCTCACGGTCCTCGTCGGTCGAACTGAGCTCCTACGGGTTTCTCCTCAGTGGAGCGAGTCGCTCGAGTGGCCGGGCACGATCGCTGCCGAGCCGTCGACGAGCGGGGCGATGTGGTTGACCGCTGTCGCGGCCTCGGCGAACCCGACTGCGATCAACTTGACCTTGTCTTCGTGCCCGGCGACGTCGCCCGCCGCGAAGACTCGCCTTCGGCTGGTGCGCATCGTCCGTCCGACGGCGATATCGCGCTGGTACTTGTCCAGTCCCCACGTGGCGATGGGGCCGAGTGCGGCCTTGAACCCCAGTGCGGCAACAACACTCGATACCTCGAGCTGTCGGCGGTCGACTCCGGTGCCGTCGACGATCGTCACCGATTCGACGGAGTCCACGCCCAGGATTTCCTCCACCTCGAACGGCGTGAGGACATCGACACCGGACCGCTCCAGCAAACCGAGGCTGTGAGCGTGGGCCCGAAAGTCGTTGCGCCGGTGCACCAGCACCACCGATTTCGCAATCGGCTCCAGGCTCAACGCCCAGTCGACTGCCGAGTCTCCGCCGCCGACGATCATCACCCGTTCGCCGGCGAGATCATCGAGTTTCGGCACGAAATACCGTAGGCCTCGGTCGTGGAACTCGGCTCCGGCCGGCAATGGCCTCGGCGTGAACTTACCGATACCTGCGGCCACGAGAACGGCCTTGCCGACGACGGTCTCGCCCTTGTCCGTCGTGACCCGCACGAAGTTCTCGGATTCCTCGAGTTCGGTCGCCACGTGTCCCATGAGATACGTCGGCTTCGCCTGATCCGCCTGTTCGACCAATGCGTCGACCAGATGTTGCGCCTTGATCGCCGGAAAACCGGCGACGTCGAATATCTTCTTCTCGGGGTAGAGGGCCGCCAATTGCCCGCCCGGATGGGGCAGAGCGTCGATCACGGTGACCGTCATGCCCCGGAAACCCGCGTAGTACGCACCGTACAGCCCGGCCGGTCCGGCACCGACGATGATCAGATCACTCTCGGAAACCGTTGCGGCACTCACTTCTTCGCCACTTCGTCGATCGAGGGATGGTCGTGCCCGACCGGGCCGAGATCTTCCGCGCCACCGGAAGCATCTGCGTCCTCACAGAATTCGACGGCGATGTCGACGAAATGCTTCTGTTCCTCCGGGATCTTGTGCTCCCAGAAGATGGCGTCGTTGGGACAGGCGGGCATGCACTTGCCGCAGTCGACGCACTCGTCGGGATTGATGTACATCATCCGACCGCCCTCGTAGATGCAGTCGACGGGGCACTCCTCGGTGCATGCCTTGTCGAGCAGGTCGATGCACGCTTCGGTCACGACGTAGGCCATATCGGAATCCTCTTGTTCGTAGTAGGAGAAAGAGTTGTCAGGCGTCGAGCGCCGCGACCTCGACGAGGGTGTCGGAGAACGTCGGAGCGTTCCCGAGGTCCGCGAACACCGTCGGATTGAGCGAGGCCGGAGTCGACAGCGACAGCATGTTCTTGCGCCATGCGCCCATCGCACAGACGGTGACACCCTGCATGACCGACTTGTCGAGTTTGGCAACGACGGTGAATTCGCCGCGATCGTTGAAGACTCGCACCACGTCACCCGAAGCGATTCCCCGCCGTTCGCCGTCGACAGGGTTGATCAGCAACGTCGGCTCCTTCTGCACTTTGCGGTGCATGTCGAGATTCCCGAAGCTCGAATTCAGGTATGCGTGTGACTTGGGCGTGAGCAGATTGAGTGGATACTTTTCTGCCAGTCCAGGATTGGTCCTCGATGACTCGCGCGGCGCAATGTAGTGCGGGAGCGGATCCACCGGTTGTCCCGGCTGGTGATCGTTCGATCCCTGCCGGAAGAGCGGCAGCACGAAGTTGCCGCCCGCCGCGGCCGAGGACAGAAACTCCGTTTTCCCGGACGGCGTCCGGAAATTCCCCTCTGCGTGCGGTGCGTACTCGTCGGGACCGGGAAGGTTGAGTCGCTGCCACCCGAGCTTCTTGAGCGAGTCGATCGTGATGCCCTCCATTGCCGGGGCATTCCAGTCGTAGGAGAGGGCGAGGAGCTCCTCATCGGTTCGTGAGAACACCGGTTCGGTGAAGCCCATCGCGGCGGCCAATCGGCGAAACAGCTCGGTATTGGGGACGGCCTCCCCGAGGGGCTCGATCGACCGGTTGTTGTACGTGACGAACAGGTGTCCCCAGGAGAAGTTGATGTCGTCCTGTTCCAGCTGTGTCGTGGCGGGCAGAATGATATCGGCGTAATCGGCAGTGTCGGTGATGAAATGGTCGCTGACGACCGTGAACAGATCCTCCCGGCTGAGCCCGTCGATCATGCGCTTCTGATCGGGACACACCACCACCGGGTTCGAGTTGTACACCATCAGACCTTTGAGGGGCGTGTCCAGATTCAACCCGCCGGTCAGCGCCTCACCCAGCTGATACAGATTGATCACGCGTGTACCCGGAGTCTGCAGATCCGTCTGCAGAAACTCGGGCCAGTTCACCGGAAACGCCCACAGCGGCAGCTGCAGGATGCCGCCGCCGGGCTTACGCCAGGCCCCCACCAACGACGGTAGACAGGAGATGGCTCGGACGCTCTGCCCGCCACCGGCACTGCGCTCGATGGCGACGCCGATCCGAATGACGGAGGGCTGACTCTGTGCGTATTCCCTTGCCAGCGTGTAGATGTCCTCGACGGGAATACCCGTCTCCTCGGACGCCCATTGCGGGGTGTACTGCTGCACCCGATCGGCCAATTCGTCGAAACCGATGGTGAAGCGTTCGATGTAATCCGCGTCGGTCAATCCCTCGTCGATGATCACGTGCATCATCGCCAGGGCGAGAGCGCCGTCGGTGCCCGGACGAATGGGGATGTACCAGCTCGCGGCCTTGGCGGTTCTGGTCTTGACCGGATCGATCACCACCACCTTGGCCCCGCGTTTCTTCGCCTCGGCCACGTACGGCCACAGGTGCAGGTTGGTGCTCATGGTGTTCGCCGCCCAGATCAGAATGAACTTGGAGTGGACGAAACTCTCGGGGTCGACGCCTGCCGTGTCGCCCACCGTCATCGCGTAGGCCGTGCACGAGCCCGCATCGCAGTAGGTGCGCTCGGCAACCGTCGCCCCGAGTCGGTTGAAGAATGCATCCCCGACATTGAGACCCTGCGTAATGCCCTGGGTGCCGAGGTAATTGCACGGCATGATCGCCTCGGGGCCGAATTCCTCGGCGATGGAGGTGAATTTCTCGGCAATGGTGGCCACGGCCTCGTCCCACGAGATCCGCTCGAACTCTCCTGAGCCCTTGGGCCCGGACCGCTTGAGCGGGTACAGCACTCGGTCCGGGCTGTAGACCTTGTCGAGATAGTTGTCCACCTTCACGCAGAGGCCACCGTTGGTGTACGGGTTGGTCTTGCTCCCGCTGACGCTCGTCGCCACCCCGTCCTCGACGGTCACCACCATCGAGCACGAATCCGGACAATCCTGCGCACACGCTCCGAGAACGGTGAGTTCCGTCGGGCGGTCGGCCGGGGCGTCGTGTGAGCGCGTATCTTCCTGAACAGTCGTCATGGGTGCTCCTCGGCGTAGATATCACTGGTATGCGTTATCCGTAGCCTGCACCGCGAGGACGCTCCCGACAGGACGCCGAGCGCCGTCTACTTTGCACTCTGTGCCCGAAGGCTCATCGCTCAGATCAATCCCTGTTTACTCGCGGCATAGACGGCCTCGGCACGGCGGGACACCGCAAGTTTGCGCATGATGTTGCTGACGTGAAACTTCACCGTCGTCGCCGAGATGAACAACCGCGTTCCGATCATGTTGTTGGACAGACCCGTTGCCAGTAGCCGGAGCACTTCGAGCTCACGCTCGGTCAGCCGCTCGATGCTGCTCGGTGTGCCGTTGAGAGAACGAACGACGGCCGACGCGCTCCGGGAATCGAACGCACTCTCACCGCGCGACACCGCGCGGATCGCGCGAACCAACTCGGTGGTGTCGACGTCCTTGACCACATATCCCCGGGCACCGGCATGCACGGCCTCCACCACCAGACGATCGTCGAGGAACGTCGTCAAGACGAGTAGACCGATTCCGTTGTGTGCCTTGGACAACTGCGCACACAGGGCGAGACCCTCGTAATCGGAGCTGGCAGAGAGCTTGAGGTCCATCAGCACGATGTCGGGTGTGACCCGAGCGACGACGGCCAACCCCTCCTCTCGGGTCGACGCCTCCCCCACGATCGTCAGATCCGATTCACGCTCGAGTACCGAACGCAGCCCGTCGCGCAGGATCGCGTGGTCGTCGACCAGGACGATCCGAACCCTGGGCGGCGCCGCCTGAGGCGAACCGTCTCGTACCGCTGTGACGCTCATGCTGTGCCCTTCGTGGAATTCGGGTCGAGCGGTATACGCACTGCCACTCGCACGCCCCCGGTGCGGGCACGGCGGATCTCGAAGACCCCGCCGTGTTCGCGGGCGCGCGCCGCCATGTTCGCCAACCCGCGGTGGCGGCCGTCGACGTCGGTGGACTCGGCCATGTGCAGCATCATGCGCAAGTGCGCCGGATCGCCGTCACCGTCATCGGCAATCGACAGCTGTACCTGATCGAGCGAATAGCTCAATCGAAGAATGGCCCGGGATGCATGTCCGTGCACTGCAGTGTTGAACAACGCCTCTCCGGCGATGCGGAGCAAAGCATGCTCGCATTCGCTGCTCAACTCGACGGGAGTTCCCTCCACCCGCAGCGAGACCTGCAACTCGTCGGGCATGTGGACCACCGAAAG
The DNA here is from genome assembly GCF_001894785.1 of Rhodococcoides fascians NBRC 12155 = LMG 3623. GTDB lineage: Bacteria > Actinomycetota > Actinomycetes > Mycobacteriales > Mycobacteriaceae > Rhodococcoides > Rhodococcoides fascians. The sequence continues at coordinate 77,553 of NZ_BCWW01000007.1, read as the reverse complement.
CTGTTCGAGCATTTCGGGAAGCGACGTTCGGTCGGCGTCCTGAGGGTGATTGAGCGCGTAGATCGCCGACCGCAGCTGATCCACTGCCCGACGCGTCAGATCCTTGGCCAGATCCAGCCTGTCACTGCGCTCGTCGGCCGAGATGTCGCTGCGACAGACCTCGATCTGCATACCGGCCGACAACACGGCCTGGGTCACGCTGTCGTGCAGTTCGCGCGCGATGCGATGCCGTTCGTCGTCGAGCACCTGATGCCGATGCGCGGCACCCAATTGTCTTTGCGTCAGCAGGAGTTCGGCATTGCGGGCTGCGAGGTCGGCCGCTGTTCGATTCGCTTCGGCGTAGGCACTCTCGGTGCGCTCGAGGAGTTGTCTTCGGCTCTGGAACAGAGCCGAATTCTGCAGGGCCACCGCAGTTTGGCTGGCCAGGATGCTGAGCACCGCGGCGTCGGTGGCGTCCAGCACACGTTGCTCACCGGTCCACGCTGCAAAAGCGCCCACGACACCCCCGTCGTACGCGATCGGCACGAAGGCGTGATGGGCGGAGATCACCGGGGTCAGCCCGTCGCCGCACGTCGACTGTCGGATCGACTCGAGGCAGTCGACCACGTCGTCCGGCAACGGTGGCCCTTCGACGTTGTCGACCAGAAACGGAGTGGCGTCGGGTCCGAGTACCAACCTGCGAGGACCGGCGTCGGGGAACGCCCCGTCGGCGAGAGCGAACACGACCCAACGCGCACTCAGATGGGCTCGTGCCGCCTCGGCCACAGCGCACACCAGCGTTTCCGGACCGTCGACCGTGCGCACCAGCGCTCGCGAAATCAGTTCCAGCGCATAGACAACGCGTTCCAAACGTTCTGCCGCGCCGCGATACTGGGGGTAGAACGTGTTCTTGCCCGAACGCAGTCCCGTCAGCAACGAGAGGTCGGGTCCGGTTGTCACAGTGCGGTCCTGAACAGATCGACCATCTCGCGGTGCGTGGCCGAGCGCGGGTTGGTGGACATGCACGCATCGCGTAATGCGTTGGTGGCCAACACATCGAGATCGGACTCGCTGACGCCGATCTCGGCCAGGCCGGCGGGAACACCGACCTGACGAGCGAGGCGGTCCACCCGATCGGCCACGGCCATGGCGGCCTCCTCCGGCCTGGCCCTGCCCTCGGGTAGCCCGAGACTCGTCGCGATGGCCACGTACGGCAACGGATCCTCGGCAGCGTTGAAACGAATGACGTGCGGCAGCAGCACACCGTTGATCACCCCGTGCGGGAGATCGAGCAGCCCGCCCACCTGGTGGCTCATCGCGTGCGTCGCACCGAGTATCGCGTTCGTGAATGCCAGGCCGGCCTCCAGACTCGCCTGCGCCATCGACCCTCGTGCAACCATGTCGGTCGGCTCGTCGATGGTGCGAGCCAACTGTGACATCACCATGGTGATGGCTCGGAGCGCATGATGGTCGGTGAGCTGGTTGTGGCCCAACGACACGAACGCCTCTATCCCGTGCGTCAGAGCATCCAAACCGGTTGCGGCGTTCAGCCATTCGGGCATCGTGGTGAGCAACATCGGATCGATCACCGTGATGTCCGGTACCAGGGCTCGGCCGAGAATGGTGATCTTCGTCGAGCGCGCGGTATCGGTGACGATGCAGAACTGCGAGACGTCGGCTCCGGTGCCGGATGTCGTGGGCACCATCACCAGAGGCGGAATCGGCCGGGTGGCCCGATCCACCCCCTCGTAGTCGAGGATTCGACCGCCGTTGCCGGCGAGGACGGCAATCCCTTTCGCCGCATCCATCACCGACCCTCCCCCGATCGCCACCAACACGTCGCAGCCGAAGTCCGCATAGTAACCGTGGCCGGCCTCGATTTCGACGTCCTTGGGATTGGGCGTCAGTGCGCTCCAGACCTGGGGCTCGAGCCCCTGCGCAAGAAGGAGGTCGACGAGCTGCCCGGCCCAGCCACTCTCGATCAAGCCGGCGTCCGTGACGAGCATCGGCCGTACCCCACCGAGACGACGCGTCGCATGCGCGACCTCTCCGAGCGAATCCGGACCGAACACGATCTCGGGCGCATGGAACTTGAGGACACGTGGCGTCTCGGCTCGGCTGCGCCGAGTATCGAGATCGTGCAGCGCCTTGCCGACGTTCGCAGTAGCTGCCTGGTCCACCGTTCACACCCTCGCTGTCCTTCGATCCGAACACGATCCGGACCTGTGATTCAGGTTACAACCTTACGAGCACAGTCGGTCCGTTCCCACCAGCACCGGGCCAGGTTCCTACCTACCCGATCGGGCAGGTACGTGGTGTGATGGGTCGGGTCAGGACAGCGCATGCCCCAAATCGGCGGCGTGCGCCGTCAACTGTTCCCCGTCTCGCGCCACGACCACCTGGTCGCAGAATTGTTCGTACTCCTCCATCGAGCACGCGGCCTGCGCCCAGTAGCGACGAGCTTCGGGAGTGATCCAGGCGATGCGGTGCACCTTGGAGCGAATCTTCTCCAACGCATCGAGTCCGGGCGGCCGTCCGTTGCACCGACCGTCCCCCACGATGATCACCGCGGTGCGCTTGTTCAACACCTCCCCGTGCGAGTCCAGCAGGTCCGCGAAGGTCTTGCCGTAATCGCTGCTCGCTTCGAGGTCCAATCGCGCATCTGCGAGTACGGCAGCCAGAGCTCCGTCGCCCGTGCTCCCGAGCAAGGTGGTCGTCACGTCCACCGGAGAATCGACGAAGCCCATCACAGTGCAGCGGTGCGCACGCGAGTGCATCGCCTGGGCAAGTCTGAGCGTGAATGCGGTGATCGGGCGAACGGACAACGAGACGTCCGCCAGCACCAACAATCGAACCTTGTCCGGAACCGGTGTCCTGGTGACCAACCGAAACGGAATGCCGTCCGTGCGCAGGCTCGACCGAACCGTGCGACGCATGTCCAGCGGGCCCCGAGAGTGTTCGCGAGGCCGCGGCCGAGGAGTCCCGCGCATGTGCCGCAACACTTCGTGACTTGCGCGCTCGATCTCGGCATGGCTGTCGATCCCCCGCCCTGCGCCGTCGACCGGCACCGGTGACGACATCGTCCCGGTCAACTCACCCAGAGCTGCGACGAAGGCTTCGACGGCATCGGTGATCCTGTCCAACATCGCCGCGCTCAGCGGCCCAGAATCTCCGCCATCGCCGTACACGCTACTGGGATCGTAGGCATCGAACCATGCCAGGATACTGGCCGGATCCTCCCAGTTCAGTTGCCCTGCAACCGCTCCGCTCGTGCTCGACGCCAACTCCCCTGCCGCCGTCGAACCGGAACGCTCCAGATCGACGGTGTAGGTCACGCCCCGTCGACCCATGTCGCCATCGGTATCGATGGACAGATCGTGATCCTCCGACGACAGACTGATGTCGTCGTCGTCCTTGTGCGGGTTGAAGCCCTTGTCGGCCTCGGGGGCGTCGAGCAGATCTCCGATCTCGACGGCACGCTCGTTGTATTCGGCGTACTTCGCCGCCTCCTGGTCGGCTCCCACGTCGAGGTCGGTCGGGAGGCCACCCGCCACCTGCGCGCCTACCGGCGAAGTGTGTTCGTGGACAACAGTGTTCGAGCCGACTGCGAACAGCGAGTCGAACGCGAGATCGAATCCCTGCTGTTCGTGATCGTACTTCGCGCACGTGGCGCGTAACGCCGTGCGGAGAACCGTCAGGTCACGTGCCCCCAGGAGCCCGAGCACGCGTCGGACTTCGATGACCTCGGCCGGCGACGCCGCCACTCCGAACCGCCGCAGCGTCCGGCCGAACACTGCCGACAGCACGTCGAGTACCACCGACGGAGCGAACGGCTCGACCGCAGTCATCGTCGAATCCCGATGCCGCCCTTGTCCCGTCCACCATGACCCCGGAACGCCGTCGCGGTCGTGTTGACGACGGCTCCGAGAGATGGTGCTGCAGAGGCTGTCTCCGTCGCCGGGCCTGCCATCGCGATCTTCATGTCCGAGGAGTATTTGACCAGCGCGGCGAGCAGATACTTGCGGGTGTTCTCCGTGTGGCCGAGGACCGACGCGATACGAGCCGCGTCGATGACCTCCGAGATCGATGGGCTCTTGCGCAGCGGCAGCGCCCGCAGTTCGGTTGCCAGCGCCACGATGTCGGCTGCGACCCGATCGGGTACCTCCGGAGCGCGGGCGGTGACGATCTCACGTTCCCGTTCGGCAGAGGGGTAGTCGAGATGAAAGTGCAGGCAGCGGCGTTTGAGGGCGGAGGACAGCTCGCGAGTGTCGTTGGAGGTCAATATCACCCACGGATCACTTCGTGCGGTGAAGGTGCCCACCTCGGGAATGGTCACCTGCTTCTCGGCGAGAACCTCGAGCAGCAGCGCCTCCATGGATTCCTCGGTGCGGTCGACCTCGTCGACGAGAAGAACCACCGGCTCCTCGGACAGGATCGATTCCAGCAGCGGACGCACCGACAGGAACGGCTCGGAATACAGACCGAAGTCTTTGGCGGCGAGCATTTTCGAGGCGTCGTCGATGTCGGTGACGTGCTGCGTCAGCGCACCGATGTGTTCACGCAGCATCTGCACGTGCAGAAGCTGTTTGGCGTAATCCCACTCGTACAGGGCCCGGTTGTCGTCGAGGCCCTCGTAGCACTGCAGGCGCACCAGCTTGCGGCCGCTCGCCGCAGCAAGCGATTTGGCGAGCTCTGTCTTTCCCACACCCGCCGGCCCTTCGAGCAGCAGCGGGCGATCGAGCGCTGTCGCCAGATGCACCACGGTGGCGAGGTCGTCGTCGGCGATGTAGTCCTGCTCGGCGAGCGCCCTCCGCAGATCGGCAGCGTCGGTGAATCGAACGGTGTCGGTGTCGTCGCTACGCACTGTCGACAGCGAGGTCATGTGTTTCCCTTCGAAGAGCGGCTGCGCCGCATGTGAGCGGAACTTCGTACCCTGCTACGAAGTTCCACTCACATGGGTGGCGGTTAGTACGACTCGTTGATCGCGTGCGAGACGACCGGAATCATCGACTCGACGGTGACCTCGCGGGGGTTACCCGGGGTGCACCAGTCTTCTTGGATGTGCTCGGAGATCTTGAGTACCGACTTCTCGTCACCCTTGATCACGTCGCCCTTACCGGCGTACTTGCCGGTGTTCATCCGGTTCTTGTCGTACGTCGCAGAACGGATCGACCCGAAGTTGTCGGGAATGCCGACATCCTTCGCGAGCCTGATGGCGGCTTCGACTGCCGCGTCGGCCGCCTGGACGGTGGTCATGTTCTTCGTGTCGACGCCCATGGCCACGGCGATCTCCGCGTAGCGCTCGTAGCGTGAGGGCAGGTTGTACTCCCACACGCGCGGCAGAGCGATGGCGTTGTTGAGGCCGTGAGCACTGTCGTAGAACGCACTGATCGCGTGGGAAATCGAGTGGATGACACCGAGTCCGCCGGAGTTGAACGCCTGCGTGGCGATGTACTGGGCGTTCATCATGCCCTCACGAGCCTTCAGATTGCCCGGGTCGTAGACGGCCTCGCGAAGGTGCTTGGACACCAGGCCGATCGAGTAGATCGCGTTGCCCAGCGACGGCGCGAAATCGAGACGCGACACGTACGGCTCGGCACCGTGCGCCAGAACGTCGAAGCCACAGAACGCGGTCCACTGCTGGGGGCAGGTGTAGTAGAGCAGCGGATCGTCCAGTGCCAGAGTCGGTGTCGACGCCTCGTCGAAGGCGAGCCACTTGTGCGGCTTCTCCATGTCCGAGGTGTCGGTGATGACGTACGCCCAGGACGTCTCCGAACCCGTTCCGGCGGTGGTCGATACGGCGATATGCGGTGGGTTCTGCTTGTTCGTGGACTTGGAGAATCCCTCGAACTCGTTGATGTTGCGGCCGTCGTGGGCAACGACTACGCGGATGCCCTTGGCCGCGTCGTGGCTGGAGCCGCCACCGACGGAGATGACGCTGTCGCACTTCTCCTTCTGGTAGAGCGCGGCACCGTCCATGACGTTGTAGTCCTTGGGGTTCGACTCGACCTTGTCGTAGAGAACCACCTCGACGCCCTGGTATTCGATCTTGCCGATCAGTTCCTCGATGATCCCGGATCCGCGCAGTCCGGTGGTGACGAGCAGGGCACGCTTGAATCCGAGTTCCTTCGCCTCGACGCCGATCATGTCGTGAGCGCCGACCCCCAGCTTGGCGCGGGGCAGCGGGTGAAACTCCTTGATGGGGAATTCCCAGATCTGATTGAGCTCGATTGCCATCGGTGTCTCCTCGGTGAGTGTGGTCAGGAAACGCCTGGGGTGTGTGATCGGCGTCTCACTGATGACCACCATGGCCGCACCGAGAGGAGATCGGAACACCTGCAGGGCAGAACCGTTCCAACACCGCTGCCGGACTATCCGATTGGGCAGTACATGGTGCCCGTCCTCGGGAGGGGAGATCGAGGAGTGATTGCTGCGCTATCGATTTCGTCGCTGCACAACCGAGAACCCGACGACCGAGATCAATGCAAGAGCAATGACGAACGCCCCGTACACCTCGACCGTGGTGCTCAATCCGAGCCGGTGCACGGCGAGTCCGGCGATCACCGCAGGCAGGCTGAAGGCGAGGTAGCTGATGACGAATGTCGTGGCGAACACGCCACCTCGCTCCGCAGCGGGGACCAACGAACCGAGTGTGCGCATCGCGCCGAGAAACGTTGCTCCCCAGCCCGATCCTGCGACGACCGCGCCGACGAAATACAGCGCGACCGAGCCGATTTCGACCGACACCAAGGTCAGCGCGACGCCGCTTGCGAGCACCGACGCGCCGATCATCATCACCGTGCGAGGAAGCCCGTTGCGCACGACGACAGCTGCTACCGAGCCCGAGGCGAACAGCGAGAAGATCTCCAGGCCGCCCACGATGTAGTTGTCGATACCGAAGACGGTGCCGATGATCGACGGGCCCAGCGAGAGGTGGAACCCGCCGAGCGACCAGGTCGCGAACAGGGCAGGGGCAATGACCACGAACGGTGCCCGCACCGACTTAGGCAGCGAGGCTCGCGGCAGCAGGGTCGACGCCAGGTGACGTCGGGAATCGAAGCCGCGCATCGCCGACGTCTCCGGCACGAACAGCAGGGCCACGGCCAGTACTGCCGCGGCGGCGATCAACAGGGCGAACACGAGAATTTCGGGTGCCGGTGCCAACTGCACCAGCAATCCGGCCCCGATCGCGCCTGCCGCCAGACCGAAGGAGGGGGCGACGCTGTTGAGCAGCGGGCCGGTCGACACGGTGGGCTGCAGATCGATGATGGCCGCACTCATGGCCCCCGTCGCCGCGCCTGCTGCGATTCCCTGCACGACGCGAGCAGCGATCAATACCGGAACACTGTCGGCCACGATGAACAACACCAGACTGACGATCAACAGCAGCAGTGACGCGACCAGAATCGGTTTGCGTCCGATGTGGTCCGACAGACTTCCTACCGTGAGCAGAGTCAGCAGCAGCGCCAGCGCATAGACGGCGAAGACGACCGTGAGGGTGATCGCACTGAAACCCCACGACTGCTGGTACACCGGGTACAGCGGCGACGGTGCAGCGGAGGACGCCATGAGGACGATGAAGGCGACGCCGACCACCCAGAAGGCGTACCGATGCGGAATCCGCGCCGCTGCTCTGCCCTGAACGTCCCGCGTGTCGACACCGACCATGTGCTCATTCCCTCCACCGCAACGACCGTTACCTCAGTGAAGGACAACGCACGAACGCACCGGGCATTCCCCGGCGGCGCGGAACTACCGGGCCCGCGCACCGTCGAGCAGTACCGCTGCCTCGCGGTAACGATGTGCACTGTCCGGTAGTACGCCTTCGATCCCGCTCAGCCACACCGAGACCGATCCGGTGCCGGCCCGCGCCGAACCGACCTCGTCCGCGCGCCGCACCGTCTGATTGGCCACGGCCGCCGCGCTGTCGAACATCGTCACGCCGTCCGGCAGACGCGCGACGATCTCGTCCAGCACCAACGGGTAGTGGGTGCACCCCAACACGATGGACTCGACGTCGTCGGGAGTGGCGGCCACCGCAGCGTCGATGGCCGCACGTATTCCGGTCGAGTCTCCGCGATCGATCGAATCGGCCAGGCCGTGGCAGGCCACGCTGGTCACCGTCCGACGAGAGGCGAATTCGTCGATCAACCGGGCCTGGTACGCACTTGCCGTCGTGGCCGCCGTCGCCCAGATCGCGATCCGATCACTGACCGCCGCTGCGGGCTTGATCGCCGGGACCGTCCCCACCACGGGGATCGCATCACCGAGCGCAGCCCGCACCTGGCTCAACGCCGTCACACTGGCCGTGTTGCACGGCAGCACCACGACCTCGGCACCGAGTTCGACGGCATGCCGAGCGGTACCGACCACCCGCTCGATCACCCACGCATCCGGCTTCGGACCCCACGGAGCGTTGTCGGGATCCATCATCAGCACCAGATCGAGCTCGGGACGCGACTCACGCAGGTGAGCAGCCGTCGGGAGCATTCCCAACCCCGAGTCGATCAGTGCGACGATCATGCCAGTGCTTGCTCGACGTCGCCCACCAGATCGGCACCGTCCTCGATACCGACGGACAGACGCACCAGGTCGTCCGGGACCTCGAGCAGCGAACCGGCAGTCGACGCGTGCGTCATCGCGCCGGGATGCTCGATGAGCGACTCGACGCCGCCCAAAGACTCTGCGAGAGTAAAGATCTCGGTTTTCGCGCAGAAATCGAGAGCGGCCTGTTTGCCGCCGGCCAGCCGCACGGAGACCATGCCGCCGAACCGTCGCATCTGCTTCGCGGCCACCGCGTGAGACGGGTGCGACTCGAGGCCGGGGTAGATGACCTGCGAGATGGCCGGATGCCCGTCGAGGAATTCGACGATCTTCTCCGCGTTGTCGCTGTGCCGTTCCATCCGCAACGCGAGGGTCTTGATGCCGCGCAAGGTCAGGAATGCGTCGAACGGTCCGGGAACGCCCCCGGCACCGTTCTGCAGGAATGCGAACGCGGTATCGAGTTCTTCGCTGTCGGTCACCAGAGCGCCGCCGACGACGTCGGAGTGACCACCGATGTACTTGGTCGTCGAGTGCAACACCACGTCGGCACCGAGGGACAACGGCTGCTGCAGGTAGGGAGACGCGAACGTGTTGTCGACGACCAGCTTGGCCCCGCCCTCGTGCGCGACGCCCGCGAGCGCCTCGATGTCACCGACGTTGAGCAACGGGTTGGTGGGCGTCTCGACCCACACCAGCTTGGTGTTCGGACGCATCGCGGCGCGGACCTCGTCGACGTTCGAGACCGCGGCCACGGAGTACTCGATGCCCCACTGGGTGAAGACCTTGTCGATCAATCGGTACGTGCCGCCGTAGGCGTCGTTGGGAATGACGAGGTGGTCACCGGGACGCAGCGCCGACCGCAGCATGCAGTCGGTAGCGGCCATGCCCGACGAGAAAGCGCGACCGTAGGTACCGGATTCGATGGCTGCGAGGTTGGCCTCGAGCGGCCGACGCGTCGGGTTGCCGGTGCGCGCGTACTCGAATCCGCTACGCATTCCGCCGACCCCGTCTTGCGCGAAGGTGGAGCTGGCGTAGATCGGCACGTTGACCGCGCCGGTCAGTGGATCGGGCTCGTAACCCGCGTGGACCGCCTTCGTGGAAAAGCCCTGCCAGGAGGTGTTGTCTGCCTTGCTGCGCTGCTCACTCATGGCCTCCACACTAATCGGCCTGCGTCGCCCGGCAGGGGCGTGGGTAACCTGCGAAGACAACCCCCAGCGGAAAGAGGCACCGTGGCCAACTCCCAGAGCGTCGACGAACTGTTCGCGATCGATTCCCTCCTCGACGACGAAGAACGTCAGATCCGGGACACCGTCCGCAAGTTCGGCAACGAACGCATCCGACCACACATCGCCGACTGGTTCGACGAGGGCACCGTTCCCGCACGTGAACTCGCCAAGGAGCTGGGCTCGCTCGGCCTGCTCGGCATGCACCTCGAGGGCTACGGCTGCGCCGGAACATCGGCGACGGCGTACGGGCTGGCCTGCCTCGAACTCGAAGCCATCGATTCCGGCATCCGCTCACTGGTCTCGGTGCAGGGCTCGCTGGCGATGTTCGCAATCTGGAAGTACGGGTCCGAGGAACAGAAGCAGCAGTGGCTTCCGGGGATGGCCGAGGGTTCGCTCATCGGCTGCTTCGGTCTCACCGAGGCCGACTTCGGGTCCAACCCCGGCGGCATGCTCACCCGCGCCAAGCGCGACGGTGACGACTGGATTCTCAACGGCAGCAAGATGTGGATCACCAACGGTCCGGTCGCCGACGTCGCCGTCGTGTGGGCTCAAACCGACGACAAGGTCAGGGGTTTCGTCGTCCCCACGGACACCCCCGGATTCACCGCGAACACGGTGAAGAAGAAGCTGTCTCTGCGCGCGTCGATCACGGGCGAGTTGGTGTTCGACGACGTCCGGCTTCCTGCCGACGCGATGCTGCCCGAGGCCCGCGGCCTGAGCGGACCGTTGAGCTGCCTCAACGAGGCCCGTTTCGGCATCGTGTTCGGCGCGATGGGGGCGGCTCGGGACTGCATCGAGTCGGCCGTCGAGTACTCCAAGACCCGCGCGGTGTTCGACAAGCCGCTGGCCGGATACCAGCTCACCCAGGCCAAGCTCGCGAACATGGCGCTCGAACTCGGCAAGGGTCAACTGCTCGCGCTGCATCTGGGCCGGCTGAAAGACAAGGGAGAGCTACCGGGCGAGCGAGTGTCCCTCGGCAAGCTCAACAATGTGCGTGAAGCCATCAAGATCGCACGCGAATGCCGAACCATCCTGGCCGCCAACGGAATCACGTTGGAATACCCCGTACTCCGGCATGCCAACAACCTCGAATCCGTCCTCACCTACGAGGGCACATCCGAGGTCCATCAACTCGTGATCGGGCAGGCGCTGACGGGCTCCAGCGCTTTCCGATAAGGCGGCTGCGCCGCTTGTGAGCGGAACCTCGTAGCCTGCTACGAAGTTCCACTCACATGCCTAGGCACCCTTACTGAGGAATCCGAGCAGATCGTGGCGGGTGATGACGCCGACGGGCTTGCCCTCTTCGACGACCATCAGCGCATCGGACTCCCCGAGGGCCTTGGTGGCGTCGGAGACGGTTTCGCCGGCACCGATCAGCGGGAACGGCTCACTCATGTGCTTGGCGACCGGGTCGGCCAACGCTGCGCGACCCTCGAACACGGCGCTGAGCAGATCGCGCTCGGTGACGCTGCCGGCGACCTCGCCTGCCATGACGGGCGGCTCGGCTCCGACGACGGGCATCTGCGAGACGCCGTACTCGCGCAGGATCTCGATGGCGTCGCGCACGGTCTCGGACGGGTGGGTGTGCACCAGATCGGGCAGAGCGCCGGACTTGCCACGCAGCACTGCGCCGACCGAGGTCTCCTCGGTGGTGCCGTCCAAGCGCGAACGCAGGAATCCGTACGACGACATCCACGAGTCGTTGAAGATCTTCGCCAGGTAGCCGCGGCCACCGTCGGGCAGCAGGACGACGACCAACGCGTCGGGGCCTTCGCGCTCGGCAACCTGAATGGCCGCGACAGCAGCCATGCCGCACGAGCCGCCGACCAGCAGGCCTTCCTCGCGAGCGAGGCGACGAGTCATGTCGAACGAGTCGTTGTCGGACACGGCAATGATCTCGTCCGGGATGGACGGGTCGTAGGCGGTCGGCCAGAAGTCCTCACCGACACCCTCGACCAAGTACGGACGTCCCGTGCCACCGGAGTACACCGATCCCTCGGGGTCGACGCCGATGACCTTGACCTTGCCGCCGGAGACCTCCTTGAGGTACTTGCCGGTGCCGGAGATGGTGCCGCCGGTGCCGACGCCTGCGACGAAGTGCGTGATCTTGCCGTCGGTGTCGGCCCAGATCTCGGGCCCGGTGGTCTCGTAGTGGCTGGCCGGGCCGGCCGGGTTGGCGTACTGGTTCGGCTTCCACGCTCCCTCGATCTCGCGGACGAGTCGGTCGGAGACGCTGTAGTAGCTGTTGGGGTCTTCGGGCGCGACGGCCGTGGGGCAGACGACGACCTCGGCACCGTAGGCACGCAGCACGTTGCGCTTGTCCTCACCGACCTTGTCGGGGCACACGAACACACACTTGTAGCCACGCTGCTGAGCGACGAGCGCGAGGCCGACGCCGGTGTTACCGGACGTGGGCTCGACGATGGTGCCGCCGGGCTTCAACTCGCCCGAGGCCTCGGCTGCGTCGATCATCTTGACGGCGATGCGGTCCTTCGACGAACCACCCGGGTTGAGGTACTCGATCTTGGCTGCGACCGTGCCGGCGCCGTCGCCGATGACGGAGGACAACTTCACCAACGGGGTGTTGCCGATGAGTTCGGTGATGTGCTGTGCGATGCGCATTGCTCCATCTTCCCAGATGCAGGTATCGGACTCACGGCCACGGCTGTCGACACCCGCATACGATGGTGAGGGGGCACGACGAGAGGGATCGATCTGTGACGGCGAGCGGATGGCGCACCGCCGCGAAAGCGAGCGCCGCGACGGTACTTGCAGGCTCAGGAGCAGGGACTGCGTCCTGGGCCGCGTATCGACATCTGATGGGGCAGGCCGCCGCGGCTCGCGGTGTCATCGGACGCAACATTGCCAAGCCACCCGAGGCCGACGGGGTCTACACCGCCGGCTGCGCAGCACCTGAGCGGTGGCGCATGGGAAGTTCAGCAGATATTCATCTGATGATCTTCGGCGACTCCACCGCGGCAGGCGTGGGTTGCACTGTGGCCGACGAGGTCCCGGGTGTCCTGCTCGCCCGCGGGTTGGCCGAGGAAACCGGTCAACGAATTCGCTTGAGCACCAAAGCAATTGCCGGTGCCACGTCCAAGGGACTCGAAGGTCAGGTCGACGCCATGTTCGTCGCGGGCCCGCCGCCCGACGCCGCGGTGATCTTCATCGGCGCGAACGACGTCACGAAGAAGTTCTCCATTCCGGCGTCAGCGGCCAGGCTGGGCGATGCAGTCGAACGATTGACGGCCAAGGGCTGCGTCGTCGCCGTGGGAACGTGCCCCGATCTCGGTGTCGTGACGGCCATTCCGCAACCGCTGCGTACCGTCGTCCGCAATTGGGGTCGGCGGCTGGCCCATGCCCAGACGGCCAGGACTCTCGGCGCCGGCGGGCATCCGGTTGCCCTGGCGGATCTGCTGGCACCGGAGTTTCTGGCCGCCCCCGACACGATGTTCTCGGCGGACCGCTTCCACCCGTCCGCTGCGGGGTACGAGCTGGCCGCGCAACAGATTCTGCCGGTGCTCGCCTCGGCCCTCGGCGTCTGGCACGGCGGTCCACTGCCCGAACTGCCGACGGTGTCCGCCGCCGCCGAATCACGCAGAGCCATACCCCGCGCCACCGCCGCAGTGGACCGCTTTCTCCGGCGTAGAACTGCCGAGCTCGACGCCGAGATCGACAGCGCGGCGGAGGATCTCCTACGTCGTGGAGATGGCCGTCAGGCAGGGTTGTAAGTTCGATCAGGAGACATCGCCTACTCGGCGGTAACAGAGCAGGTAAGCAGTATCGATATCGAAGGAGATCTCATGCCAGAGGCAGTCATCGTCGCCACCGCGCGCTCACCCATCGGCAGGGCAATGAAGGGGTCGCTCAAGGACATTCGTCCCGACGACCTCACCGCTCAGATGGTCGCCGCTGCGCTGGCCAAGGTGCCCTCGCTCGACCCGAAGGACATCGACGACCTGCTCCTGGGCTGCGGCCTGCCCGGCGGCATGCAGGGCAACAACCTCGCGCGCATCGTCGCGGTTCAGCTCGGCTACGACTCGCTGCCCGGAACGACGATCACGCGCTACTGCTCGTCCTCGCTGCAGACCACCCGCATGGCGCTGCACGCGATCAAGGCAGGCGAGGGTGACGTGTTCATCTCCGCAGGCGTCGAGAGCGTGTCCAGCTTCATCCACGGCAGCTCGGATTCGCTTCCGGAAAGCCACAACCCGATCTTCGCCGACGCCGAGGCCCGTACCAAGAAGGCACAGGAAGAGGGCGCGGACAGCTGGACCGATCCCCGCGAGAACGGCGAGCTGCCCGACGCGTACATCGCGATGGGCCAGACGGCCGAGAACGTCGCCCTGCTCACCGGCATCAGCCGTGAGGACCAGGACCGCTGGGGCGTCCGCAGCCAGAACCGCGCCGAAGAGGCCATCAACGCCGGCTTCTTCGAGCGGGAGATCACCCCGGTGACCCTGCCCGACGGCACCGTCGTCACCACCGACGACGGCCCTCGCGCCGGCACCACGTACGAGAAGATCAGCCAGCTCAAGCCGGTCTTCCGTCCGAACGGCACCATCACCGCCGGTAACGCATGCCCGCTCAACGACGGCGCAGCAGCGCTCGTCATCATGAGCGATACCAAGGCCAAGGAGCTGGGCCTGACCCCGTTGGCTCGCATCGTGTCCACCGGCGTCACCGGCACGTCTCCCGAGATCATGGGCCTGGGGCCGATCGAGGCCACCCGTAAGGCGCTGAAGATCGCGGGCATGTCCATCTCCGACATCGACCTGTTCGAGATCAACGAGGCCTTCGCCGTGCAGGTCCTCGGCTCGGCACGCGACCTCGGCATCGAAGAGGACAAGCTCAACGTCTCCGGCGGTGCCATCGCGATCGGCCACCCGTTCGGCATGACCGGTGCCCGCATCACCACGACTCTGCTGAACAACCTGACGACACAGGACAAGACGTTCGGTGTCGAGACCATGTGTGTCGGCGGCGGCATGGGCATGGCCATGGTGCTCGAACGTCTCAGCTGATCCGAGACGCACAACGGAAAAGCCCCGCCCTCCGAATCGGAGGGCGGGGCTTTTCGCGTGAGTACTAGTCGTTCTGGAAGTAGCTCAGCAGACGCAGGATCTCGACGTACAGCCAGACCAACGTGATGGTCAGACCGAGGGCGACGCCCCAGGCTGCCTTCTCGGGAGCCTGTGCGCGGATCAGCTGATCGGCCTGGTCGAAGTCCAGCAGGAAGCTGAACGCCGCAATGCCGATGCAGACGAGGCTGAAGATGATGGCGATGGGTCCGCCGTCACGCAGCCCGAATCCACCGTCCATGAAGAAGCTGGCGACGAGGTTGCCGAGCATGAGCACGACGACACCGATGAGGGCACCGACGATCATGCGAGTCAGACGCGGCGTGACGCGAATAGCGCCGGTCTTGTAGACGATCAGCATGCCGAAGAACACGCCGAACGTGCCGAGGATGGCCTGGCCGATCAGTGCCGATCCGCCGACTCCGCCGAACGAGACGTCGGTGAACATCAGCGACAGCGCGCCGAGGAACACACCTTCCGCCGCGGCGTAGGCCAGCACGATTGCCTTGTTGTCCATCTTGCGACCGAACGTCGCGAACATGACCAAGCCGAAGCCGATGAGGCCGCCGCCGATCACGAAGGGGATGGCCAAGCCCGGACTACCCGAGACCAGGAAGTACGAGATGATCGCCGTGACGCTGAGCACACCGAGGGTGATGCCGGTCTTGGTGACCACGTCGTCGATCGTCATGGCCCGCTGAGCGGGCTGCGTGGTGTACGGGTCGGCCTGTGTTCCGGGATGCTGGCCGAACGTTGCGGCCTGCGAGGCTCCAGCCGTCGCAGATCCGAATGTGGCGTATCCGCCGCCCTGCTGCTTGGGCAGGTTGCGGAACACCGGGTTGCTGGAGGTGCGCACCGTGTCTCTTCCCTTCGTAAGTTCTGATCCCCACCGGGGATCTCCCCGTCGGTCATCAGTAGAACGTTCGACATCCGGACAAAAGTTCCCGTGACGAGAACCTCTACGTCGGACAAACCGGACTCTACCGGGTCGCCCCTCGACAGGCAGCCACGACCGCGTGTGTGACACCGAATCGAAACGGGCACTATGAGGAAATGGCAATCGAAGACGGACCCGACCAGACCTTGGACCAAAGCGAAAGCCTCGACTCCGACGAGGTGCGCAACGACGACGGCGACACCGTGGTCGATCCCCCGGACCACTGGAGCGAAGCCAACAGTTTCGGCACGACCGCCCGTGAAGCAGCCGAGGGTGAGAGCCTCGACCTCAAGCTCAGCGAGGAAGAACCCGACATCGCCGTCGAGGAGGATCTCGACCGCCCGATCACCGAGACCCCGGACGACGAACTGACCGAAGAACTGGTCGACCACGTCATCGAGGAGTCCGACGAGGATCCCGACATCGATTACGCGGAAGGCCAGCGTCAGGCCGAGATCGTCGAAGGGACTCTCGTCGAGGATCGTGGGCGCGACAGGGGCCAGATCGACGGCACCCCGGAAGACGGCGGCCCCGTCACCTGACGCTCTCGCATCTGGTCTTCACTGTCACTCGCTCGGGCGCACCGAGCGAGTGACGGTGAACTTGGTGTTGCGTCCCATCGGATCGGTGGGCCCGACGGCGTCGGCGAGAGCCCGACGATAGTTCAGGTGCGTATTGAACACCGTCCACAGCTGTCCGCCCGGCCGCAGCACGCGTCCGGCGGCCTCGAACAACTTGCCTGCCCCGCCTGTGTGTACCGCAGCGCCCTCGTGGAACGGCGGGTTGCAGACGATCAGGTCGACCGACCGGGACTCGAACGTCGACATCGCGTCGTCGGCCACCACCGAGATCGTGGTCCCGTTCGCTTCGGCGGTGGCAGCGGCCGACGCGATGGCCGCGGCGGATCGGTCCGTCGCGATCACCTCGAGACCGGGCCTGGTTCGAGCCAATTCGGTCGCGAGAATTCCACTGCCGCACCCCAGATCGACGGCGTTGGTTGCGCGAGGTGCCATCTTAGGCACGAACCCCAGTAGAAATCTCGTCCCGATATCGAGGCCGGCCCCGGCGAAGACCGCGCCGTGAGCCACGACCGTCAGGCCGAGGTCGTCGATTCGTTTGTCGACCGGATACGTCATCTCCGACGCCACTGCCCCGGTCGCGGTCAGTACCCGCGCCTTCTGCCGTCCCCGACCCGCCGTGACGGTCTCGAACGACCGCCCGAGGATGTCGTTCATCGCAGGCGTCATGTGTTTGTCCCGGCCGCCGGCCAGGACGACGACGTTCGGGAGCGCATGCGCCGCGATGTGCTCGGCGATCTCGGTGAGCTCGGCCAGACCTCGCGGCAACTGCATCAACACGGTGCCGACGCCGTCGAGCAGTTCCGCACCCAGCCCGTGGTGGGTGTACGTGCCGACCATCGACACACGCGCCGCGTTCAGCTCCAGAGCGCGTACGCCGGTAACAGCGTCCTGGTGCACTCGCACGTCGGTGAACCCCAGGGCCGCCGCACCCAGAGTCAGAGCGCCGTAGCGATCACCGATCACAGCAATCGGTGCCGTGCGGTCGACCCCCAGTTCGTCGACGGTATCGAGCAGCAGACGATCTGCCGCGTCGACCGCATGCAGATTGGGTGCCTCGGCATCGGGCTCACGCCGCAGAGCTTCGAACAACGTTTCATCGGACACCCGGGCAGTATTCCACCGAACGCGACCGGCCGAGCGCGGTCGTTCCGCGCGGCAAGTGGCTATTGCGACCGATGAGGTGCATGCTCGGGGAATGGAACACAAAGACAAGAACGAGGCGCTCTTCAGCCACCCCGACGACGCATCGACCGATGCCTCGGCCGAAGCGACCAAGCCCGCCGTCTACACGGCCCTCTTCAGCGGTGCCAACGACTGACGCTCACGACAGATACCGCAGGTACTCCAGCGCCTTGGTCGCGTGTACGTGACCGCGCTCGCTCTGCACCACCATCCGCACCGTTCGGTGCCGATCGATCACGAACGTCGTCCGCTTCACGGACAACAACTGCCGTAGATAACTGCGACGAGCCACGTTCGAGTGGCCGCGCTCGAAATCCCGAAGTCGACGCCTGCGGGCGAACCACCCGCCGCGCCGCACTCCGAACTGTTCGGCCACCGCACCGTCGGAATCCGAGAGCAACGGGAAGTCGAACGACCTCTGCAGCGCGAAATGTTGGTTCTTGTCTCGGGTATCGGTGCTGATCCCCACTCGCTGCGCACCGAACCTGCCGAACTCCGCTCCCAGATCCCGAAAATGGCACGCCTCGGCCGTGCAGATCGGACTGTTCGCAGCCGGATAGAAGAACAGGACCACCGGCCCCGACGCCGTGAGCTCGGTGAGCGCACGACGTTCACCGGAATGATCGGGCAGCTCGAAATCCGGGGCGGTCTGTCCGATTCGCATGACGCAGAGGGTACCGCTCGGCTTGCAACGAGCAGGGCCGTGGCCGTCAACCGCGCGGTACGAGCCACTTTCGCAGTCGTGCGGTGACGAACGGCATCACCACGTACACCATCAGCGGAGTGCACATCATCACTACGACCGCAGTCCGCAGGGCCACGTTCAGGTGGGTCAGATGTGGAGTGATCACGAGGTTCACCAACAGGCTGACGGCATAGAACGCAACACCGATGGACACGGCCTGCTTCCACCGCGGCGGCGGACCGCCCACGACGCGCACGGCGTCGGTCAAGTTCGACTGTGGCTCGAACCATCCCTCCACGCCGGAAAGCCGATGTGTCACAACGTCGTCCGCTATCGGTCGGCCACGGCCGAGCCAATCGCGCCTCGCCTCCGAACGCAACCACGCCTCGAGATGGTCGTGCGTCTCGAATCGATACACCACGTGATAGTCACTGGATTCGGCCGAGCTGCGCAGCCAGCCCCCGCCGAGAAAGCCCGGAAAGGTTCGCACCAGGTCGATGCCCCGGTCGGTCCATTCGACGAAGTCCGCCTCGTGTCCCTCGCGAACGCGTCGTGCGACCGAGGTCGTGACGTGCTCGAGCGTGTCGGTCATGGCCATGGGGTCCCCTCCTGCGCTGGTTCGTCGTCGGTGCGTTCTACACAGACTGTGTCGAAATGGACCGACTATCAAATCAGGAACCGGATTGCAGACCGATGGCATACTGAAGCTCGCTGTGTGACTATTCGTCCACGAGCTTACATCGAGATCGGTCTGGAGTGGACGTATGGCACCGAGCGAGACCGAGTACGAACTCGACGACGTCGACCGACGGATCGTCACCGAACTGAGCCGAGACGGGCGCATGTCCATGAGGGCCCTCGCCGAGGCCACCCACATTTCCCGCGCACATGCCTACGTTCGCGTCGACCGCCTCGTCGACGAAGGTGTGATCGAGGGTTTCACCGCCCGTATCGCGTACGAGAAAGCCGGATTCGGCGCATCCGCGTATGTCGCACTGTCGATTCGGCAGGATTCCTGGCGGGCTGTCGCCGACGACCTCAGCACGTTCCCCTTCGTCGAACACGTCAGTCTGATGGGCGGAGACTTCGACGCCTTGGTCCTCGTGCGCGCTCCGGACAACTCGGCATTGCGACACCTGGTACTCGACAAGTTGCAAGGGCTGGACGGGATACTCTCGACGCGGACGTGGCTGATCTTCGACGAAGCAGTCGGCCCCGGAGCGCAGTGGTTCACGCCGAAGCCGAACAGGAGACATCCATGAGCGCCACCGAACAGCCTGCCCTCTCGGACGTCGTTGTCATCGGCGGCGGCATCGGCGGTGTCTCACTCGCATACGAACTCGCCGGCGACCGCCGTGTCACGCTGCTCGAGCGTGAGTCCACGCTGGCGTTCCACACCACCGGTCGATCCGCGGCTCTGTTTCTGGAGACGTACGGCAACAGCACGATTCGCGCATTGACGACCGCCAGCCGAGACTTTCTGGTGAACCCACCCGACTGCTTCCGGTCGGATTTGCTCACTCCGCGTCCACTGTTGCAATTCGCGGCCACGGGACGCGGCGATGCCCTCGAAGCGATGTACACCGACGTCAGTCGCCTCACTCCCGACGCGCAGCTGATCTCCCCCACCGACGCATGCACATTCTTCCCACCGCTACGGCCCGAGCTGATCGATTGCGCTCTGTACGAACCGCATTCGATGGAGGTCGACGTCCATGCTCTGCATCAGGGATTCGTCGGAGGGCTGCGACAGCGGGGCGGTCGGATCCACACCAAGGCCTCGGTGACCGAGCTCGAGCGCGTGAACGGTCTGTGGCACGTACACACCTCGGACGGGACGACTCACCGGGCTCCACTGGTCGTGGACGCGGCAGGGGCCTGGGCGGATGTCGTCGGTGCGATGGCCGGGGCCCGCCACATCGGCTTGGTTCCCAAGCGCAGGTCGGTCTTCATGGTCGCCGCACCCGACGATCTGGACACAAAGGATCTGGCGACACTGAGCGACATCGACGAGAAGTTCTACATCAAACCCGAAGGCGCACAACTGTTGTGTTCGCCGGCCGACGAGACGGCGGTGGAACCGAGCGATGCCCGTCCGGACGAGCTGGAGATCGCGCGGGCGTTCGACGACATCGCCGAGGTGACCACCCTGACCGCGCGACACGTTCGTTCGTCCTGGGCCGGACTGCGCAGCTTCGTTCCCGATCGCACCCCGGTGGTCGGGTTCGACCCCGAGCTCGAGGGCTTCTTCTGGTGCGCCGGGCAGGGCGGCTACGGAATCCAGACGTGCGCGGCGCTGGCCCGGGTGGGCGCGGCTGTCGTTCGCGGAGAACCGGTTCCGGCCGACGTGGCCGAGCGCGGCCTTCTCGAAGCGGATCTGTCGCCCCGCCGCCTCGGCTAGAGGCGCTGCGCGCCACGTGCGCGGAAACTCGACCTGGGCTACGAAGTTCCACTCACGACGTGAGACCTCAGCCGGCGACGACGCGTCGCAGATCGCGCACTGTCGTCCGATAGATGTCCAGCAGGTCGGCATCCTGCCCGCCGTCGATCCGTACCGCCCAGTCGTCGAAGGCGATGCGCAGGGCCATACCGGCACCTTCGACCAACAGTCGTGCATACGAACGTGATTCGTGGTCACCGAGACGCTCGGTCACCGCATCGGTGACGCGGCACAGTGTCATCGCGTCGGCCGCGAAGGCTGCGGCCCGCAGATGCGCGTCGATACCGATCAGTCGCCGAGTGCGTAGGAGTCGGTCGCGCTCCTCCTCGGACGCTGTCGACAGTCGCTCGACGGACTGCTCGTACAACGCTTCGATTCCAGGCAGCGAGATGTGCTCGGGCGCGGTAGCGGCGAGCCACTGGTCGAAGTCGACCTCGAAGTCAGGGTCGATGCCGAGAACGGACTCCTCCTTCGAGGCGAAGCTGCGAAAGAACGTACTCGGTGACACCCCCGCTCGGCGCGCGATCTCGTCCACCGTGGTCGCGGCGCAGCCCTGCTTCTCGAACAGCTCGAGTGCGGCGCGAGTGATCTCGAGCCGAGTGTCTCGGCGACGTCGCTCTCGCAGGTCCGGCACTCGTTCGCTCATCCTCGTCCATCCGTCGACTGCGGTCGTCATCCGCTGTCAACTTACCAGCAATCGTCAAGTTGACAGTCACTGTCATAATGATTGAAGCTATCTACATACGATTGCACGCTTCGATCCCATACGCGAAAGTTTGTAGACACATGAGTTCACCCGAGACCGACCGCACCCCCGACGAGCAACTCGCGCCGGGCAGCAAGCTACTGATCGGCATATTGGTCATCGCGGCCTTCGTCATGATCCTGAACGAGACGATCATGAGCGTGGCGCTCCCGACCCTGATGGTCGACCTCGAGATCACGGCAACGACGGCCCAGTGGCTCACCACCGGATTCCTACTGACCATGGCGGTGGTCATTCCCGTCACCGGCTACCTGTTCCAACGCTTCACGCTGCGTCAGGTGTTCGTGACAGCGATGACCCTGTTCACCGTCGGCACCCTGCTCGCGGCCTCGGCACCCGGTTTCGAGCTGCTTCTGCTCGGCCGCATCACGCAGGCCAGCGGGACGGCGATCATGCTGCCGCTGCTCATGACCACAGTGCTCACCGTCGTCCCGGCCCACAAGCGCGGCGCGATGATGGGTGTGATCTCCATCGTCATCGCCGTCGCACCTGCCGTCGGCCCCACCATCTCCGGAGTCATTCTCGACTCGCTGAATTGGCGTTGGATGTTCTGGCTGGTGCTTCCCATCGCGCTCGTCGCGTTCGGCATCGGAACCACACTGGTGAAGAACGTGACCGAGACGGGACGGCCCTCGTTCGATCCCACGTCGGTCGTGTTGTCCGCTTTGGCGTTCGGCGGCATCGTCTACGGCCTGAGCAGCCTCGGCCATTCTGCCGAGGAGTCCGTCGTACCGGTCTGGTTGCCGTTGGTGGTGGGAGTGATCGCACTCGTCGTCTTCGTGCTGCGGCAGATCGCCCGCCAGGAACGCGGCGGCGCGCTGCTGGACATGCGTCCGTTCCGCACCCCCACCTTCAGCATCGGACTCGGCATGATCGCGATCTCGATGATGGCCCTGTTCGGTGCCCTGATCCTCCTGCCGATGTATCTGCAGAACGTGCGCGGACTCGACACCCTCGCAACCGGCCTGATGCTCCTGCCCGGCGGGTTGCTGATGGGTCTGCTCGCACCCTTCGTCGGCCGCATCTTCGACCGAATCGGGCCGCGCCCGTTGGTCATTCCCGGAGCCATGGTGGTGAGCGCCGCGTTGTGGTCGATGACGGTGCTGGACGCACAGTCGGCACTACCGCTGGTCGTCGGTATCCACATGCTGCTCTCGGCGGGGCTCGCGCTCATCATGACTCCGCTGATGACCTCCTCGCTCGGATCCCTTCCCAGCCGCCTGTACTCGCACGGCAGCGCAATCTTCAACACCGTGCAGCAGCTGGCCGGAGCCGCAGGAACCGCGTTGTTCGTCACCGTCATGTCGAACACCGCGGCAGCCCGAATCTCCGACGGGGCAACGCAGGTGGGTGGTTCCGAGGCAGGCATCCACACCGCATTCCTGTGCGGTGGGGCGGTGTCACTGGTCGCGGTGGCTGCGTCGTTCTTCATTCGAGCACAGGCAAGCAGTGATCGAGACGAGGCCGTGTCGGCGCAACCGGTGCACTGAACGCCGGCGGCATTCACACCGCGCCGCCGCGGTCAGCCGAGCGCGATCAGATCGATCGGGTGAGTCAGCAGACGACCGACGAGGGCGAGGAATTCCGACCCCTGTTGGCCGTCGACCAGTCGATGATCGAACGAGAGCGACAGTGTCGTCACCGACCGTAAAGCGATCTCGCCGTTGTGTTCCCACGGCGTTCGACGGATGGACCCGAAGCACAGGATGGCCGCCTCGCCGGGGTTGAGGATCGGGGTGCCTGCGTCGACTCCGAACACCCCCACGTTGGTGATGGTGATGGTGCCGTCGGCCAGATCGGCCGGACTGCTCTTGCCCTCCTTCGCGATACGCGTCAGGTCGGCCAGGGCACGCGCGATGTCCACCAGAGAGAGCTCGTGTGCGTTCTTGATGTTTGGCACCATCAATCCGCGGGGTGTCGCCGCCGCGATGCCGAGGTTGACGTAGTACTTGGTCACGATTTCCTGCGCAACCTCGTCCCAGCTCGA
The DNA here is from genome assembly GCF_001894785.1 of Rhodococcoides fascians NBRC 12155 = LMG 3623. Classification (GTDB taxonomy): domain Bacteria; phylum Actinomycetota; class Actinomycetes; order Mycobacteriales; family Mycobacteriaceae; genus Rhodococcoides; species Rhodococcoides fascians. The sequence goes on along the minus strand of NZ_BCWW01000007.1, from coordinate 54,145 downwards.
GTTCAGCGACGGATTCGATTTCAGGGCAACGAGAACGGCTTTGCACACCAGAGCCAACGGCGTCAGACGCACGTCCCGGAAATGTGTGGAGGACCGCAGCGACTCGAGGAGTTCGAGCGTCTCGGTCACGTCGACGGTCACGAATTCGGTGACGTGAGGTGCAGTGAACGCACTTCGCACCATGGCCTCGGCGGTGTGCTTGCGTACACCCTTGATCGGAGTGCGCTCCTCCCGACCGGTCCGCCCGGATACCGACTGCTGCGCCTCGGTCTCGAGCTGCACGTCGGTGTCACTCTGCACATCGGTGTCAATCTGCCCAGCCGACCCGCCCTGCAGGTACGACTCCACGTCCTGACGGGTGACGTCGCCGTGGCGTCCACTCGCGGGCAACTCGTTCAGATCGATGCCGTTGTCCTTGGCCATCTTTCGTACCGGTGGGGCCGCAAGCGGCTTTCCGTTCCGATCGTTCGGCGCGGACGCCGCGGGTGGGTCGACGCGGCCACCGCGTCGGCTCGAGCCTTCCTTCGCGACGCCGTAACCCACGAGCACCGGGACGCGCTCGTCCTCGTCCTCCCCGGACGACGTGTTCTGAATCGGGGAAACGGACTGCTCTGGATCGGTAGCGACCGGTTCGTCCTCACCGCCGACTCTGATGTCGATGATCGGCACTCCCACCTCCACCGTGTCGCCCTCGGAAACATGCAGAGCAGCAACCACACCGGCGAACGGGGAAGGCAACTCGACCGCCGCCTTGGCCGTCTCGACTTCGGCGATGTTCTGGTTGAGTTCGATGGTGTCACCGACCGCGACGAGCCAGGTCAACAGGTCGGCCTCGGTGAGGCCCTCCCCCAGGTCGGGCAGCGGAAAACTCTTGATGGTGGACATCGTCGAATCCTGTTCGGTCGGTATCGGCGGAGGATGTGATCGGGGCGAAACGGCAGCTCAGTGGGAACGGCAGCGGTCCACTGCGTCGAGGATCCGGTCGACGTCGGGAAGATAGAACTTCTCGAGCTTCGACGCCGGGTACGGCGTTCCGAATCCACCGACCCGTAGCACCGGAGCTTCGAGGTTGTAGAAACACCGCTCGGAGATGCGAGCGGCTATCTCCGAGCCGAGGCCCATGAAGACCGGTGCCTCGTGTGTGACGACGAGCCGTCCGGTCTTGCGCACCGACGCTTCGACGGTCTCGAAGTCGATCGGCGACAGCGACCGCAGATCGATGACCTCGATCGAGATACCCTCGTGTGCAGCAACTTCGGCCGCCTTACGGGCAGTGGACACCAACGGTCCGTAGGCCACCAGTGTGATGTCGGTGCCCTCGGTGACCACCCGCGCCCGGTGCAGCGGGAAGGCGGTGTCGAGATCGTCTAAGCCGAGGTCGATCGGACTCTTCTCCCAGTATCGACGTTTGGGTTCGAAGAACAGCACGGGATCGTCGCTGGCAATGGCCTGCTGGATCATCGAGTAGCCGTCGGCGGCGTTGCTGCAGGTCACCACGCGCAGTCCGGCGGTCTGGGCGAAGTAGCCCTCCGGCGATTCCGAATGATGTTCCACTGCACCGATTCCGCCGCCGTAGGGCACCCGGATGGTCATGGGGATCTTGACATTTCCGCTCGTGCGATAGTGCAGCTTGGCCACCTGCGACACGATCTGATCGAACGCCGGGTAGATGAAGCCGTCGAACTGGATCTCGCACACGGGACGGAATCCGCGCATCGCCAGGCCCACAGCGGTACCAATGATGCCCGATTCGGCCAGCGGCATGTCCAGTACTCGTCCGGGCCCGAAGTCCTTCTGCAGGCCGTCGGTGATGCGGAAGACGCCACCGAGCTTGCCGATGTCCTCGCCCATCAGCAACACCTTGGGGTCGTTCTCCATAGCGCGACGCAGGCCGGCATTGATGGCTTTGCCGAGCGGCAGGCTGGTGGGCCGTTCCAGGGTGGTCATGACGTGACTCCTTCGAATCCAGCTTGGTAGGAGGCGAATTGGGCACGCTCGTCGTCGAGCAGAGAGTGTGGGTCGGCGTAGACGTTGTCGAACACCGTCATCGCCGCGGGTTCGACGGTCTCGAGGCATCCACGTCGCAGATCGGCGGCGACGTCGTCCGCCGTCCGCTGGACCGATGCCACGAACTCGTCGTCGAACACGCCGATTCGTCTGAGCAGCTTCTCGATTCGGTCGATCGGATCCTTGGCACGCCACTCGTCGTCCATGGCCCCGGATCGATACCTCGTCGGATCGTCGGACGTGGTGTGCGGCCCCATGCGGTAGGTGACGGCTTCGATGAGCGTCGGGCCGCTGCCCTCACGGGCGCGGGCGAGCGCTGCTCTGGTCACGGCCAGCACCGCGAGGACGTCGTTTCCGTCGACCCGTACCGATGGGATGCCGAATCCCTCACCGCGTGCCGCGATCGTGGACTTGGTCTGCACGGTGACCGGTTCGGAGATCGCCCACTGGTTGTTCTGGCAGAAGAACACCACCGGTGCATGGAAACTGGCCGCGAACCCGAGAGCCTCCGAGATATCGCCCTGGCTGGTCGCTCCGTCTCCGAAGTAGGTGATGGCCGCGCCGTCGGCACCCTCGAGCTGCATGCCGATCGCGTATCCGGTCGCGTGCAGACCCTGCGAACCGACGATGATCGCCGGCGTCGTCATTCGATATTCGTACGGGTCCCATCCCGACAGGGTCGATCCCCGCCAGAAACGGAGCATCCGAGTGGGATCGACTCCGCGGCAGTAAGCCACCCCGTGCTCGCGGTAGCTGGCGAACACGAAGTCCTCGGAGTCTAGTGCGCGGGCCGAGCCGACCTGCGCCGCTTCCTGTCCGAGCAACGGAGCCCACAGCCCCAACTCGCCTTGCCGCTGCAGCGCGGTGGCCTCGGCGTCGATGCGCCGGACGACCACGAGATCGCGATAGATCTCCTTCATCGCAGCCGTGTCGATGTCCGCGACCAGAGGTGAATACGCCTCGTTGCGGACCACCGTTCCGGATTCCTTGATCAGCTGTATCAGCGAGGTGGTGTTCATGTCCGTGGCACTCTCCGTCGTGATGTGATGTCCTTCACAAGGACACCACCGACGCCCAGCGTGCACAAGTGATGACTTCAGAATTACGCAGTGTGCACAATATCGGGTAACGACCGAGCTACAGGAAGTGCGCAATGACCGATCTCGACAAGACCGACGCCCGACTCCTCCTCGCCCTCTGCGCCAAGCCTCGAGCCACCGGCGTCGAACTCGCCACCACGTTGGGCCTGTCCCGCAACACCGTCCAGGCACGCCTCGGGCGGTGGGACGACAAGGGGTCTCTCACCCCCATCGATCACCGTATTCCGCCGAAGTCGCTGGGACGTCCGTTGCAGGCCTTCGTGACCGCTCAGGTCAATCAGCACACGTTGGCAGCGGTCACCGAACACCTCCGCACGATCCCCGAAGTACTCGAGGTGTTCGGTCTGTCCGGCGCCGCGGACATGCACATCCGCATTGCGGCGGTCGACGCCGACGACCTGTACCGCATAGCAGGCCTGATCCTCGACATTCCTGGCGTCGAGCGGACCAACATGTCGATTGCCATGTCCGAGCTGATTCAGTACCGAACCAAGCCGTTGCTCGAACAGCTCGCCGACGACGGCCGCCGCTGAGCACCCCGACCATCCCCGTCGGGCCCATACCGACCGCATCACGCAATCTGCACGGTCCGAGAGATGCCGGTTGACCGGTCTGCGTCGTGCACGACACCCTGTGACGGACAAGACATCCGGGTAGCCGCTGCATCTGCTCCCATCCCCTGACCGAAAGAGACCGACTGTGTCCGTCGTTGCCGACCACTCTGCCGTCACACCCACTCGACATCGCTCTTCTGTTGCCCAGACCGCGAATTCGGCTTCGGCACCGGCCGCACCCGGTGTCTTCGACCGGCCCGACATGCCATCCGACTCCGCGCACGAGCGCGTGGTGTTCTGCCACGATCGAGACACCGGTCTGCGCGCGATCGTCGCGATTCACTCGACCGTGCTGGGACCGGCACTCGGCGGAACTCGCTTCTACCCATACGCAACCGAGCAGGACGCCGTTACCGACGTATTGAGACTCTCCCGCGGGATGACCTACAAGGCGGCTGTCGCAGGGGTGGATTTGGGCGGCGGGAAGGCAGTCATCATCGGCGACCCGACCGTCATCAAGACCCCGACATTGCTCGAGGCCTACGGCCGGTTCGTCGAATCGCTCGGCGGCACGTACGTCACGGCAGGCGACGTCGGCACCAACAGCGACGACCTCGATATCGTCGCCGAAGAAACGGCCTACGTCGTCGGTAAGAACACCACTGCGGGCGGCACCGGCGACAGCGGTCCACAGACGGCCCTGGGGGTCTATCTCTCCCTGCTGGCAGCAGCCGAATCGACCTGGGGCTCCGACGATCTGACCGGCAGACGAGTAGGTGTCGAAGGCGCAGGCAAGGTGGGTTACAACCTGGTGGCGCTCCTGCGCGGAGCGGGTGCCGACGTGCTCGTGAGCGACTCCTACGAACCCGCCCTCGAACGGATCGCCCAGGACTTCCCCGGCGTCACGATCGGAACCGACATCATCGGGGCCGACATCGATGTGTACGCCCCGTGCGCCTTGGGAGCAACGCTCGACGCGTCCTCGGTGGACCGGCTGTCGGCGTCCATCGTGTGCGGTGCCGCGAACAATCAACTGCTCACGCCCGACGTCGAATCGCTGCTGGCCGCCCGGGGCATCGTCTGGGTACCGGACTACGTGGCCAACGCCGGCGGCTTGATTCAGGTGGAAGGTGAACTGCGCGGACGAAATTCGGCCGAGGTGATGGCAACGATCGGACAGATCCGTACTACCGTCGCCGGCATATTCACCATGGCACGCAGTGAAGGGATCCTGCTCGGAGCAGCCGCGGACCGACTGGCCGAGAAGCGAATTGCGGCCGCCCGAGAATAGGGACCGCACGCCCGGTGCGCTCCACCCGGCAGCGCATGTCCCGCGCTGGGCTCAGGAGTGGAGCGCACCGCTGCGATCTACTGCAGCGCCCGTCTACTGCAGCGCAATGTACTTGGTCTCGAGGTATTCCTCGATCCCTTCCGAGCCGCCCTCTCGTCCGAAGCCCGACTCCTTCACACCGCCGAAGGGGGCCGCGGCGTCGGAGATGGCACCCCGGTTGACCCCCACCATGCCGGTGTCGAGAGCAGCCGAGACCCGCAGAGCCCGATCGAGGCTCTCGGTGTAGAAATAGGCCACCAATCCGTACCGGGTGTCGTTGGCCGCGGCGACGGCCTCGTCCTCGGTCTCGAATCCGACGATGGCGGCAACCGGCCCGAAGATCTCGTCGCGCAACAGGTTTGCGTCGGCCGGGATGCGGTCGAGCACAGTGGGCGTGAAGAAGAACCCGGGACCGTCGGGTGCCGATCCGCCGGTGCGGATGCGGGCGCCCTTGGCAACGGCATCGTCGACGAGTGCCGACACCGTCCGTCGCTGCTTGTCGTTGATGAGTGGTCCGATGTCGGTACCCTCGCGATCACCGGGGCCGACCGTCAGTGCTGCGATTCTCGCGGTCAGCTTCTCGGTGAATTCCTCGCGAACGGGCTCGGCCACGTACAGACGGTTTGCTGCAGTGCACGCCTCACCACCGTTGCGCATCTTGGCCAGCATCGCTCCGTCGACGGCGGCATCGATGTTCGCGTCTTCGAAGACGATGAACGGCGCATTGCCGCCGAGCTCCATCGATGTCCGGAGCAGTCGGTCGGCTGCATTGCGCACCAACAGCTTTCCCACTCCGGTCGATCCGGTGAAGGTGACCTTCCGCAGTCTGGGGTCGTCCATCAGCGGACCGGTGACGGATGCAGCGTCCGAGGCCGGGAGCACCGACAGCACACCGCTGGGCAATCCGGCGTCGGCGAACACCTGACCGAGCAGGAGCATCGTCAGTGGGGTGTCCTCGGCCGGCTTGACGATGACGGTGCAACCCGCTGCGAGCGCGGGACCGATCTTGCGAGTTCCCATGGCCAGCGGGAAATTCCACGGAGTGATCGCGAGTACCGGGCCGACCGGCATCTTGGTGACAAGGATGCGGCCGTTACCGGCGGGCGCAGGGGTGTACCGGCCGCCGATCCGGACCGCTTCCTCGCTGAACCAGCGCAGGAATTCACCGCCGTAGTTGACTTCACCGCGACTCTCCGCCAAAGACTTTCCCATTTCCAGGGTCATCAGCAGAGCGAAATCGGCTGCACGTTCCTGCAACAGGACGAAGGCGCGCCGCAGAATCTCGGCTCGCTCCCGAGCAGGCGTTGCCGCCCACTCCGGTTGCGCCGCGGCAGCGAGATCGAGGGCCGCGATGCCGTCGGCTGCGCCTGCGTCGGCGACGGTGGTCAGTTCCTCACCGGTGGCGGGATTCAGGACGGCGAATCGCGCGCCCGACTGCGCGGGGGTCTGCTTTCCACCGAGCCACAGGTCGGTGGGCAGCGAGGACAGCAGTTGCTCGACGGCCATGTCAGAGTCCCTTAGAAGCGTCGCGCAGTGCGTTCTCGAGGACCGTGAGTGCGTCGTCGAGCAACTCGTCGGAGATCACCAGCGGCGGAAGCAGGCGGATGACGTTGCCGTAGGTTCCGCACGTCAACACGATCACGCCTGCCGCGAGTGCCGCAGCGGCAACGGCTTTGGTGGCCTCGGGGTTCGGCTCACGTCCACCCGGTACGACGAGTTCGACGGCAAGCATGGCCCCGCGGCCTCGGACCTCACCCATGATCGCGACCTCCGGCATCAACGCCGTGAGCCGATCGACGACGATGCGTTCGATGTCGCGAGCGCGGGCGTTGAGGTCGAGGGTCTCCATCTGTTCGATCGATGCCAGCGCAGCGGCGCATGCGACGGGATTGCCTCCGTAGGTGCCGCCGAGCCCACCGGGATGCACGGCGTCGATCAGATCGGCCCGGCCCGTCACCGCGGCCAGTGGCATACCGCCCGCGATGCCCTTGGCCATGGTGATCAGGTCCGGCACGATGCCCTCGTGCTCGCTGGCGAACCAGGCACCGGTGCGGGTGAATCCGGACTGCACCTCGTCGGCGATGAACACGACATCGTGCTTGCGCGCCCACTCGGTCAGCGCAGGCAGGAAGCCGTCCGCCGGCACGACGAAGCCGCCCTCACCCTGGATCGGCTCGATCAGGATGGCCGCGAGATTGTCTGCGCCGACCTGCTTTTCGATCATGGAGATCGCACGGGCGGCGGCCTGTGCACCGGTGACGGCCGATCCGTCGGCACCGAGTCCTTCACGGAACGGGTACGACATCGGAACTCGATAGACCTCGGGAGCGAACGGCCCGAATCCACTCTTGTACGGCATCGACTTCGAGGTCAGAGCCATCGTCAGGTTCGTGCGGCCGTGATACGCGTGGTCGAACACGACCACGGCCGAGCGGCCGGTGGCGTGCCGGGCGATCTTGACTGCGTTCTCGACGGCCTCGGCACCACTGTTGAACAGGACGGTGCGCTTGTCGTGATCTCCCGGGGTGAGTTCGGCCAACTTCTCGGCGACCGCGATGTATCCCTCGTAGGGCGCGATCATGAAGCAGGTGTGGGTGAAGTGAGCGACCTGATCCTGCACGGCGGCAACGACAGCCGGATTCGACGCACCGACGGTCGTCACGGCGATACCGGCACCGAGGTCGATCAACGAATTGCCGTCGACGTCGACCACGACGCCGCCGTCTGCGTCGGCCACGTACACCGGCAGCGTCGATGCGACGCCTGCACCGACGACGGCCTTGCGGCGCTCGGCCAGAGCCGACGATTTCGGGCCGGGGAACGCGGTGACGATCCTGCGCTCCTGCGGAAGTCGGTATTCGATCGAAGCCATGGTCGCACCTTTCGGGTTGGTCTCTGTGCAGCAAGTATGCGACCGCGAGGGGCGACCGGAGACTGCCGATACGTACATTCAGGTGCAGAAGCACACGCCATTTCGTCAGGCACGATTACAGTGCGACAGGTGAGTGTGCAGATTTCCTGGTTGTTGAGACAACGCGACCTCCGGCTGAGTCATCGCGGCGGGCCCGAACGCAGCGGTGCCGCCATCACCTTCGCGCAGGCGACCGAGCTCACCGATCCGAGTCCGTGGTTGTCCGGCGGCGAGCTGATCCTCACGACAGGTCTCGGCTTCGACTCCGGCGGCCCCGCACTCGCGCAGTACGTCCGCACCCTCCGAACGGCAGGGGTTGCCTGCCTCGGATTCGGAACCGGTCTCTCGCACAGCGTGATTCCACGAGAACTTCTCGACGCGGCAGACGAGGTCGGGCTACCCGTCGTCGAGGTTCCCTACGACACTCCCTTCGCCGCGGTCATTCGGGCGGTCACCACACGCATCGCCGAGCAGGAGTACGAGGAAGTCCTGCGGGCGGCGTCGGTACAGAGCCGCATCACCCGCGCCGCACTGCACGGCGGCGTCGACGCGATCGTGCGCGAATTGGCGGTCGCCACCTCCACCTCCGTCGCGCTCATCGGACATCGCACCGAGTCGTTCCATCCGGTCGACGCGGCGGATCTGATCGCGCAGGCCCGCGAGATCGCCGCCAGTATCCGTCCGTCGTCGTCGCCCGCGACGGTGTCGGTGAGCGAGCCGGGCCGCACCGTGAGCCTGCACTCGGTACCGATCACCGCCAGTGCGCCGAGCTTTCTCGCGATTCGCACGAAGGGACCCGTGACGGGAGTCGAGCAGATATTGCTGGGGCATGCGGTGTCGCTGATAACCCTCGAACTGGAAAAGCCCGCGCGGCTGCGCGCGGAGCAGACGGCCCTCAACTCGCGTGCGCTCGGACTTCTCCTCGACGGGCATCTCCTGTCCCCCGGTGACACGCAGGTACCGAGCTATCTCGCCGATGCGGCCGACGACGACTCACGCATCACCGTGGTGGTTCTCCGCGGCGCGACGGGGCGGACGGGTTCCATCGCCGATGCCGTCGATGCTCAGTTCCGCGCCCACGCTCGGCCGACGTTCGTCAGGTCCACCGACGACGGTGCCGAGATGCTGCTACCCGGCGACGACGCGACTTTCGTTGCGCAGCTGATGAATTCGCTCCCCCGTTCGGTGTGTGCGGGGGTCGGCACCGACATGCACATCACCGAGGCCCCCACCGCGCTGAGACAAGCGCGGCTCGCGTGCGCGGCGGCCGGTCCCGGTGATCGGGTCGTCCATTTCACCGGGTCGATGCTGCTGGCGTCGGAACCGGTTCGGGAGTCGTTGCGTGCCATGGCTGCCGTCACCATCGCCGTACTGGCCGAGTACGACCGCACTCACACCGCGGATCTGGTGGGTTCGCTTCGGGCATTCCTGGAAGCCAACGGGCACTGGGAAACCGCCGCTGCCCACCTGTCGGTGCATCGTCACACCTTGCGTAACCGCATCACACGATGCGAGGAATTGCTGGGGGTGGATCTGACGTCGGCGCGGGTGCGAGCGGAATTGTTGCTCTCCCTACTCGCGGCATGAGAGCGCCCCTCTGTGTCAGGATTTCGCGATGACCACCCCTCGTCCTGAACCCCAGATCTCCGTCGCCACCGCGAAGTCGGTTCGGCTCGGAGTGCTGCTGGCGGCAGTCGGCGGATTTCTGGATGCGTACACCTACGTCACTCGCGGCGGTGTGTTCGCCGGTGCCCAGACCGGCAACGTGGTGCTGCTCGGCGTGGACGTGGCGGGCGGGCGTTGGGTGGAGGCGCTGGTGTTCCTGCCGCCGTTGACGGCGTTCGTTCTCGGTGTCATGACGGCGGAGTTCATCGCGTTGCCTGCGATCGAGAGGATCGTGCGCAGGCCGGTGCGGGCTGTGCTCTGCTACGAGATCCTGGTTCTGGTGATCGTCGGGTTTCTGCCGGCAACGGTTCCCGATGCGGTGGTGTCGGTCATCCTCGCGCATGTCGCGGGCGTGCAGGTGACGACCTTTCGGGTGTTGGTGGATTCGCCGTTCAACACGACGATGACGACCGGCAACCTCCGCACCATGGCCATGGCGGCGTTTCATCGTGTGGTCGAGCACGATCGGGAGGCGGGGATCAGGGCTCGGCGGTTCGGCACGGTCATCGCCGGATTTCTCGGCGGCGCTGTACTCGGCGCAGTGTCGGTGGAGCTGTTCGCTCTGCGCGCGATCTGGGTGGTGGCCGTCATGCTGATCGTCGCGCTGGCACTGTTCGTGTTCGACGAACGCCCACCTCGATCGGCTGCAGCGAAGCGTTAGTCGCCCAGTCGAAGCGGCGCGATGGTGTCGAAGACGTCCCCTGGGCCCGGGTTGTCCGGTGCCGAGATGCCACCCAGGTGATGTACGACGCCCCATACCGCGTTCAGTGCTGTGTGAATCGCGCCCTCCGCCCAACCGGCGGTCCACGAGATGTCGTCGCCGGCAAGGAAGATGCCACGGTGTCGGGGTTCGAGTTCGTCCTGCACGAAGTGGGTGAACAGTCTTTCCTGATAGCGGTAGTGCCCCGGCAGGTTGGCCTTGAACGCACCCATGAAGTCGCGCTCGGTCTCCCAGGACAGCGTCACCGGAGTCGAGATGATGTGGCTGCGGAAGTCGACGCCCGGGTAGATCTCCTCGAGGGATCGCAGCATGATGTTCATGCGTTCGGTGGGATCGAGAGCCAGCAGTTTGAGCGAGTCGTCGGACCACGTGTAGGACAGGCAGATCAGCCCCGGCTTTCCTTCGCCTTGATCGAGAAGGTATGTGCCGCGACTCATCCGGTCGGTCAGTGTCATGCTGACCAGATCACGCCCGGTCACCGGGTCCTTGTCTTTCCAGAACGGCCGATCGACGAGTGCGAAGACCTTCGTCGACCCCATGTAATGGGTACGTTCGATGGCGGTCCAGTGGTCGATCGGGAACAGATCGTCGTCGCATCTGATGTTGCTGAGCAACATCCAACTCTGCGCGGTCACGACCGCAGCCGCGTACGTCCGAATGTTTCCTCGGTCGTCGTGGATCGTGGTGCCGCCCCCGGTGCGCCTGATCTCGGTGACGCGCGGCATCGTGGTGCCGCCGTTCACCGAGGACACCGACGTACCCGCGGGCCAGTGCGCCAGGTCCGCGGGTGTGTCGGTCCACAACCGCATCGGCAGCTGCTGTGACCCGCCGACTATGCCGCGGTGGTGATCGTCGGCTGCGGTGATGACGACACGAAGGATCTCGAGAATGGAGTTGGGATAGTCGGTGTCCCAACCTCCTGTTCCGAAACCGACCTGGCCGAACAACTCTCGCATGCGAAACGACGAAAAATGCTCGGACGCAGCGAGAAATCCGTAGAAGGTCTGATCGTCGAATTTCACGATCAGTTCGTTCCAGATGCGCTTGATCTCGGCCGCGTCCCGCCTGCGGATGGCGCGCTGCAACGGAATCAGTTCGGCGTGCTCCTCGAGCGTTCTGTTCCATGCGTCGGCGACCTCGGCGAAGATCGGCGGGAGATCCTCGAGCTTGCGGGCGTAGTGGCTGGTGCCCTTGAGATCGATCACCGTACTGGGGGTCGCCTCGGCCAACGGGTTCGGAAACGGTGTCGTCTCGAGCCCGACGGAGTCGAGGTAGTGGAACAACGCGGTCGAGGACGGCGGAAACCGCATCGCGCCCATCTCGGCCACCACACCCGGATGCCCCTCGAACGGCACCGATCGCATGCGGCCGCCGATTCGATCCGATTCGTAGACAACCGGTTCCAGGCCGAGCCGAAGCAACTCGCGGGCCACGACCATTCCTGCGAGTCCGCCGCCGACCACCGCGACTCGGGTACCGAGTGCGGCGTCGGGAACGCTACCCAGGCCGGCCGGGTGGGCGAGGTAATCGTCGTAAGCGAACGGAAAGTCCGGCCCGAACATGGTGAGCGGTTGTTCGTCCTCGAACTCGATCGCGCTGTCCGGGGTGACGGGTGTGGTCATCTGTCGTTCTCCTGCTCGGCTCGTACCGGGCCTGCGGTCCCTGCGGGACGAGGTGCCGTCCGATACAGATCCGGACGTCGGTCGGAAAGGTGGGTGTTGATCGCTCGGGACCTGTCGAGGTCGGCGGGGTCCAAGTGCACCGTCAACAGTTGCTCGTGCACACCGGCTCTGGCGATGTCGGTGCCATCGGGAGAAACGGCGCACGTCAGGCCGCAATAGGTCAGGCTCGACTCGGTGCCGCAGCGGTTGACGTAGGTGACGAACACCTGACTCTCGTAGGCCCGCGTGGGAACCACGTGGGTTGCGATGATCTCGAACGGCGACATCAGACCGGTCGGGACGATCAACCACTGCGTACCCGCGTCGGCGTGCGCGCGGACGGTCTCCGGAAATTCGACGTCGTAACAGGTGAGCAGACCGCAGCGCAGATCTTCGAAGTCGAACTGCACCACCAACTCCTGGCCTGGGGTGAAGTGCGCACGATCGAGCTCACCGAACAGGTGCGTCTTGCGGTAACGCGCCAGTGACGTACCGGTCGCGTCGACCACCTGAACGGCGTTGTACACCGACTCGCCGCTGCGTTCGGGATATCCGTACACGATCGCGACGCCGTGAGCACGGGCGATCTGTGCGACCCTCCCGAAGATCGGCCCGTCGAACGGTTCGGCACGATCGACGACGAGTTCACCGATGTCGTAACCGCTGACCGACATCTCCGGAGTGACCAGGATCGATGCACCTGCCGCCGCGGCAGCCGCAGCCGCAGCATCGAGTGCCGTCAGGTTGGCCTCGACATCGCCGGAGTCCTCCGGCCCCTGATAGAGCGAGACGGTGTTCGTCACCGATGCAACCCCGGCTTTCCGATCGGTAGTTCTTCGGGCAGTGCCGGTGCCAGTACCCACAACACTCGCGCCCCACCGCTGCTGTCGCTGCGGAAACTGTGCCGACGGCGCGGCGAGAACGTGAAGGCGTCCCCCGCCCCGAGAGAGATGTCGTCCCCGCCGAAGTCCGCGCCGGCATCGGCTTCGAAGATCACCCGTAGCTCGCCGTCGATCACGTACACGAAGCTCACGTCGAGCGGCAGCGTGTACGCCTCGGACCCACTTCCGCCGCCGTGTTCGATATGCCCCAACAACACCTGCACGCGACGCTCCCCTACCGGCGTCAGCAGATACTCGGTCATCTGTTCTCCACCGAACATGATGCGCGGCAACGACTGTGCGCGTACCACTTCGCCGACGGGTGCGTCGTCGAACAGCGAGCCGACCGGTACGTCGAGCGCGGCGCACACTCGAACCAGGGACGCAACCGATGCGTTCACCTGATCGCGCTCGAGCTTGGACAGATACCCCTTGGTGACCCCGCAGGTGTAGGCCAGCGCGTCGAGCGTGAGCCGCTTCTTCAGGCGCGCCTCCTTCAGGCGCGCACCGATCCGTGGCGCATCGACGTCGACCTGCGCGGCTGAAGACACCCTTTTCGCCTTTCAGGAAACTTGTGTTGACAAGACCGAGCATCAGAGTAACGCTTGCCGAGCGACATGGTCGACCTTTCGACGGCCGAGCGCTCGACTGCGGAGGGACATCTCGATGAATGCGAACAACCCGGAACACACCCCGGTCGGCCCACTCGACGCCACCAAGGTCCCCCGCTACGCCGAACCGACGACATTCGCGCGACTCCCCCGGCTCGACGAGGTGTCGCGGGCAGACGTGACGATTCTCGGCGTGCCGTTCGATTCGGGGGTGAGCTACCGGCCGGGTGCGCGCTTCGGACCCGGCCACATTCGTGCGGCGTCGAAACTGTTGCGGCCGTACAACCCTGCCCTGCAGGTCTCGCCGTTCGCACGCCAACAGGTAGCCGACTTCGGCGACATCGGGGTCAATCCGTTCGACATCACCGAAGCGCTGCAGACCGTGCACGATGCCGTGACGAACCTGCGTGCCGACGGCTCTTCGGTGCTGACTCTCGGCGGCGACCACACCATCGCGCTCCCGATCCTGCGTTCGCTCGCGCGTGATCACGGGCCGATTGCGGTGTTGCACTTCGACGCCCACCTCGATACCTGGGATACGTATTTCGGTGCGCCGTACACACACGGGACGCCGTTCCGACGAGCCAGCGAGGAAGGGCTCATCGACCTCGAACGCTCCCAGCACATCGGTATCCGCGGCCCTCTCTACAGTGAGCAGGACCTCGAGGACGACCGGGTTCTCGGCTTCCAGGTGATTCGCTCCGACGACTACGAGGTCGACGGCGTGGCCAGCATCGTCGAGCGTATGCGTCGTCGCCTCGACGGTGGACCGGTCTACGTCTCGGTCGACATCGACGTTCTCGATCCCGCGCATGCTCCGGGCACCGGCACACCCGAGGCCGGCGGGATGACCTCACGCGAGTTGCTCAACACGCTGCGCGGTCTCGTGGGGCTCAACGTGGTCGGTGCCGACATCGTGGAAGTCGCACCCGCATACGACCACGCCGAGATCACCGGCATCGCGGCGGCCCATGTCGCGTACGAGTTGCTGTCGGTGCTGGCGCTGAACCGGTAGCGGGCACTCACCGTCGCGGCAACACCAGAATCGGTACGGGCGAGTGCCGAATGATCTTCGTTGCCCGTGAACCGAGGAACACCCGAGCGATCGGACCCAACGGCCCGGACGATCCGATGGTCAGCACTTCGCCGTCCTGCCAGTGCAGTTCGTCGAGTGCTTCTCGCCAACTGCCCGCGGTCGCCAACTCGGTGTCGACGCGGTCGGCCGGTAACCCCACCGCGACAGCGTCGTCCACCGCAGCGGTCAGCGCCTCGCTCAGTCCTCGGGCGAGCTCCGCTGCTACGTCGTCCTCGGCTCGCAGCCCGATCTCGGGCGGATACATCGTTGCCCCGCGAACGACGAACGAGGCCAAGCGAAGTGGCACACCGGTGTCGCGGGCCAACTCCGCTGTGGGCCCGACGACGCGGGTGGCCTCGCTGTCGCCCGAGAACGCGCAGGTGATCCGCGTCAGGACGGCCCGATCTCGAATGCGGTAGCCGCGCGGGGCCAACGCGACGGTGACCGGCGAGGAATGGAGCAACTTGTCCGCGGTGGAACCGACGACGACTTGCCCGAGAGCACCGTCCCCCCAGGAACCCAGAACCAGGATCGACGCCCCGGTGGTCTCCGCGGCCTCGGTCAATGCGGTGGATACCGAGCGGTGCGACATCCGATGGAACGACGCCTCGACATCGGGTGCGCGTTCCTCCAAGTAGTGGCGGGCTTTCGCCTCCGACTCGGTGGCCGTCGACGCGGCCCAGTCGGCGAACTCGGCGTCGACCCGGGCCATCGACGGCGTCGACCACGGCTTGGGAACCACGGTTGCCACGTCGATGTTCGTGGTCAGGGATCGGGCCAGTTGCGCACCGAGATCGAGGGCACCGACACTTCCCTTGCCGGGCGCGAAGGCGATCAGCACGCTCATTCCGCGACCTTTCCGACCGATCGAAGCGCCGAATGATGCCGACCCCACAGGAAGTAGAACGCGAGAACCACGGCGAGCCAGAGCCCGAACCAGAACCACGTGGTCCACCGCAAGCCGGACAGGATGTAGATGCACGCGGCGATGGACAGGATCGGTGTCACCGGGTAGCCCGGCACCTTGAACGGACGCTCGAGGTCGGGCATCGTCCGGCGCAGGACGATCACGCCGATCGCCACGACGATGAACGCGACGAGCGTTCCGATCGACACCAGATCGGCCAACTTGTCCAGCGGAACGAACGCGGCGAGGATCGAGATGATCACCGCGACGACGATCGTGTTGTTGACGGGGGTGTGAGTCCGGGGACTGACCTTCGCGAACGCCTTGGGCAGCATCCCGTCTCGGCCCATGGCGAACAGAATGCGCGTCTGCCCGTACATCGTCACCAGAGTCACCGAGAAGATCGAGATCACCGCGCCCGCCGCCAGAATCGTGGCCGGCCATGCCCGTCCGGTCACATTTCGGAGAATCTCGGCCAACCCGGCTTCTTCCTGCCCGGCGAATGCTGTCCACGGCTGTGTGCCCAACGCCGCGACCGCAACGACGAGGTAGAAGACGATCACCACGACGAGTGCGGCAATGATGGCTCGCGGCATGGTTTTCTGTGGATTCTTCACCTCGTCCCCGGCTGTCGAGACGGCGTCGAGACCGATGAACGAGAAGAAGATGGTGCCGGCCGCCGCGGTGACACCTGCCGCTCCGAGCGGCATGAAGTCCGAGAAGTTGCCGGAATCGAAGGCGGTGAATCCGACGACGGCGAACAGCGCGAGCACGCCCAGCTTGATGACGACCATGACTGCGTTCACCGCTGCGGACTCGCTCGCACCGCGAATGAGCAAGACGGCGCACAGAACGATCAGCACGACGGCGGGCAAGTTCAGTATTCCCGGATCGGCGTCACCCGGTGCCGCGGACAACGCGTGCGGGATGGTGAAGCCGAAGAGATTGCCGAGAAGTTCGTTGAGGTATCCGCTCCAGCCGACCGCCACCGCGGCACTCGACACCCCGTACTCCAGCAGCAGGCAGGCCGCAACACCCATCGCGACCACCTCCCCCATCGTCACGTATGCGTATGAGTACGTCGATCCCGAGACCGGCACCGCCGAGGCCATTTCGGCGTAACAGATAGCGGCGAGCCCGGCGGCAATTCCGGCGGCCAGGAACGACAGGACCACGGCTGGACCGGCTTCGGGAACGGCGAGCGAGAGCACGAAGAAGATGCCGGTGCCGATGGTCGCTCCCACTCCGAACATCGTCAGTTGGAACGTCCCGATGGTGCGTTCCAGACCACCGGGCTGCTGGTCCGGTTCTGCGATCGGTTTCTTGCGGAACAACTGCGAGCGCAGACCCGATGCGGGTCCGTTCGACGATGTCATGGTCGAGACTCCCAACGTGAAGACGAACGGTGCGGACCGAACCGTGCCGCGGGCGGTACAGCAGCCGACGCGAGGCGATTTCGGTGATTCTGCTCCCCGAGCCACCCGGTCGCACACCGAACACGCCGCGCGGTCCACGAGCTCGTTGTCGAGCCGGTGTCGGTGTGAGCGCCGCCTACCATTGACCTCGACTCGGATGGGAGACCCTCGAACACATGGCCACACAGCCGGACGCGACACCGCTCGACGCGGTGGCCGCGCAAGCGGCCTCGGACGCAGGCGGCCTGGACGTCGCGTTCCTGGGGAACTTTCTCGACGTCGTGACCGATGCGGTGGACGCAGGTGTTCCGCTCACCCGCAAGCAACTGCGGGAGTGCCGCGTACACGGCGACGAAGCAGCCCGAGCGGGTGTGGCTCTGCGCGCGTTGCTCGACCTCTACCTGTCGGCGGCGTGGCGATTGTGGCGCGAGTTGCCCGCCGTGCAGGCCGCCGCAGCAGACCCGGCCGGGGTCGTCACCGCGGGCGAGGTCATGCTTCGAGCCGTCGACGACGCCGCGGCCGAACTCGCCGAAGGCTTTCAGCTCGCCCGGCGGACCCTGGTTCGCGTGGAGGTATTGGCACGCCGCGAGTTCGTGGACGATCTGCTCTCCGGAACGGCCGATGTCGCCGGTGTCCTGGGACGTGCGCAGACGTTCGGGCTGGATCTGTCGAGTCCGCACGCAGTCGCCGTGGTCACGTCCACGACTCCGTTCACCGACGCGACGTCGGCCATCGGGCTGGTCGAACGCAGCGTGCAGGGCAGCAAAGGGGACGCCGATCTCCTCGTCGCCACCAAGCAGGGTCGGCTGATCGTGGTGTTTCCGGCACCCGATCGCGAGGCCGTCGACCACGTGCTCACCCGTGTGGGACGAGTCCTCGGTGCGTCTGCAGCCGGCCCGAGCGATACGGTCGACCTGCGCCGTCGCGGCGAATACGGACGGATACAGCTCGGAGTCGGTCGCCCACGCAGCGGCGCAGTCGGCGTGGCGGCGTCGTACCGAGACGCCCTGGACGCGCTCGACCTCGCGTCGTCGCTGGGGCTCGACACACCCGTCGTCGACGCCCGTGATCTGCTCGTCTATCGCGTTCTGATCAGTGATCGCGCCGCGATCGCCGATCTGGTCGAGACGTTGCTGACCCCGTTGACGAGCGCTCGGGGCGGAGCAGGCCCACTGCTGGAAACATTGCAGGTGTACTTCGAGACCGGCGCGAACTCGGCGTCCACCGCACGCCGGATGCATCTGTCAGTGCGCGCGGTCACGTACAGATTGTCGCGAATAAGAGATTTGACCGGGCAAGATGTGGGCAATCCGGTCGAGGCATTTGCGCTGCACACGGCAGTACTCGGCGCGATGTTGCTCGACTGGCCGCGATCCGGCCTGCACTCCTGAATCGCACCTGAGGCCGAGATTGCCGGAAGTCGGCAAGAAAGTCCGCCGAAACATGTCCGCAAAACAACCCTGCCTGCAGCAAAGCAAACAGTCAGACTGGAGTAGTTGCGGTCGAACCGCCCCACATACCGATCGAACGAGAACGTAAGGAGCAGGACAGATGTCGTCGTTGACACAGAAGTTGACCGCGTTCGCTCGCAGCCCTCAGGGCAAACAGATGATCGACCGAGCGCGCCGATATGCAACCAAGCCCGAGAATCAGGCGAAGTTGAAGCAATTGGGCACGAAGTTCACCGGTAAGGGTGGCCGTTCATGAACGTCGTCCCATGGTGGGCGTGGGCCGCATTCGGTGCCGTCGTCCTGATCCTGCTGGCCATCGACCTGTTGGCGCACCGCGGCGCGCACATCATCGGCTTCAAGGAGGCCGCGTGGTGGAGCGCACTGTGGGTAGGCGTCGCCATCATCTTCGGCATCGTGGTGTTCTTCACGCTGGGAACAACGGCCGGAGTCGAGTACACGACGGCGTGGTTGCTGGAGAAGAGTCTGTCGGTCGACAACCTCTTCGTCTTCGCGCTGATCTTCGGCTACTTCAAGGTCCCCCGTGAGTACCAGCACCGCGTGTTGTTCTTCGGTGTCATCGGTGCCCTGGTCTTCCGTGCCATCTTCCTGGCCGCCGGTGTGGCCATCGTCAGCAAGTTCGCCGCGGTTCTGTTCGTCTTCGCCGCCATCCTGCTCTACAGCGCGTACAAGCTGATGAAGGACGAGGACGACTCGTACGACCCCGGCACCTCCATTGCAGTGCGCTTGCTCAAGAAGATCGTCCCCGTTCAGGACGAGTACTCCGGTACCAAGTTCTTCGTCAAGGAAGCAGGCAAGCGGGTGGCCACGCCACTGCTCGCCGTCGTGGTGGCGATCGAGGCCGCCGACCTGGTCTTCGCGGTCGACAGTGTTCCTGCCGTTCTGGCAGTGACCGACGACCCGTTCATCGTGTATTCCTCGAACGCGTTCGCGATCCTCGGCCTGCGTGCCCTGTACTTCCTGCTCGCAGGGTTGCTCGAGAAGTTCCACTACCTGTCCAAGGGACTGGCGATCATCCTCGCCTTCATCGGCGTCAAGCTGATCCTGCAGGCCGGGCACAAGGTGATCAGCACGTCGATCCCCGAGATCCCGTCCTTCGTCAGCCTGGTGGTCATCGTCGTGGTCCTGGCAGGCTCGATCGTCCTGAGCCTGAAGAATCCCCCGGAGGAAGACAGCGCCGACGCGGTCGACAAGGCTGCAGCCGACAGTCCGATCGTCGATCCGACGGACGGAACCTCCACCGCCGGCACCTCGTCGACGGGTACGTCAGGTACCGATTCGCCTCGACTCGACAAGTAGTTCCGCACGACACATGCCCCGCCGGAATCGATCCGGCGGGGCATGTTTGTACTTCGCCGTGATGGGGCAAACCGTCGTCATGGCTGACAAGAACTCGTACACCGTTCCCGGACTCTCGTCGGACGTGGGCGCGCGCGTCGCAGCGATCCTGCAGGATCGCCTGAACGCCTACAACGACCTCCATCTCACGCTCAAGCACATTCACTGGAATGTGGTCGGACCGAACTTCATCTCTGTCCACGAAATGCTCGATCCTCAGGTCGAGGCCGTGCGCGGCTTCGCCGACGAGGTCGCCGAGCGCATCGCGACCCTCGGCTCCTCTGCGAAGGGAACGCCGGGCACCATCGTCAAGGAACGTTCCTGGGACGATTACTCGATCGGCCGGGCGACGGCGATCGAGCACCTCGGCGCTCTCGATCTGGTGTACACCGGGGTCATCGAGACCACCCGTAAGAACATCGAAGAGGTCGGCGAGATCGATCCGATCACCGAGGACATGCTCATCGGCCAGAGCGCCCAGCTCGAACTGTTCCACTGGTTCGTCCGCGCGCACCTGGAGAACTCCGGTGGTCAGCTCTCCACCGCGAGCGCGACCAGCGAAGTCGACGCTGCGAAGCAAGCCGGCTGACAAACATTTCCACCCGAAGCCACCGGTCTCGCCGATCACGGCGAGGCCGGTGCTTTTCGTTGTGACAGAACCAGATCACTCCGTCGGACGCGCCTCGTGGCCGCTGCGACCGTGCGTTCGTCGCTGTTCTTTCATCTCGGCTTCGAAGACGTGCCGACGTCCGTCGAGCAGCTCGTTCCGGACCGCCCGCTCGTGATCACGAAGTACCGTCCAATACCCGTCGTCGAACTCCTCGACGAGCTGGAACGTCCACCGCCCCTGAGCGATGTTGCGGCCGATCATGTCGGTCTCGAGTCGCTGTGCCAACGCGTCGTGCCCGGCGTCCGACAACGCGTCGGAGGCCTCCCCGAGCAGCAGATCCGCGTGTCCCATCAGCTGATGGAACGAGTACAGGTGGCCGCGAGCGCGCTCGACGTATTCGAGTGCCTCGGACAGTTTGCCCGTGGCCGCCACGGTATCGTCGTCCACTCCGTCGGGGCGGCGGTGCTCCGGTGCCGGCGTCTCATGCGAATGTGGGTCGTTCGTCTGTGCAGTCATGAACGGCACGTACCCGCATCCCGTGCCGGCAACACGGCCGTGAGTCCGATGATTACCGACCGCGATCTCGGGTATAGCTCCCATGCACGAGCAGCACAATCGATTTCGAGGAGTTCACATGGCTGATTTCATCGACAAGGCAAAGCACAAGGCAGAAGAGCTCGTGGGCGAAGCCAAGGAAAAGATCGGCCACAAGACCGACAACGACGACCTTGCTGCCGAAGGCGCAAAGGACCAGGCGTCGGGCAAGACCAAGCAGGTCGGCGACGACGTTTCCGACGCAGCCGGCAACATCAAGGACAAGTTCACGAACTGATCCATCGATGCAGCAGAACCCCGCACCCAGCCTTCACGGCTCGGGTGCGGGGTTCTTCTCCGTCACAGGCCTTCTGTCGGATTCGGCAGCGGCAACGGCCGCCCGAACATCCATCCCTGCCCCAAGCTGGCACCGAGCGCTTTCGCACGTCGCAGATGCCGACGCGTCTCGATGCCTTCCGCCAGCACGATCGCATTGCTCGACCGAACGTAGGCGTGAACCTGTCGCATCGCCGGTCGGGACCGCAGCGGAGCTCGCACGATCGACGCGTCGAGCTTGACGATGTCCGGTGCCACCAGCGCCAGTAGATCCAGGGTTGCCGGTGTCGCTCCGACGTCGTCCATGGCCACCCCCATCCCGCGTGCGCGCGCGCCGCGGACGAGGGCCATCAGCAACGGAACGTTCCGATCCAGATCACGCTCGGTGATCTCGAGGACCACGTCGAGATCGTCGCCGATGGCGTCGAGGTGCATGTCGACGTCCTGCTCGTCACGGAAGCAACCCGGTTCGATGTTGAGGAAGAACCGCACCCTGCGGGAGTAGGCACGTTCCCTCGCCGCCCGCAGAGCTGCCGCGCGGCAGGCCACATCCACTCGGCCGACGAGTCCCCGTTCACGGGCCAGAGCAAAGACGTCCTCGGGAAGTGCGCTGCTCGGCGACGGCCACCGAGCGAGGGCTTCGTAGCCGACGACATGTCCCGTCGACAGTTCGACAACCGGCTGAAACAGCGCCGCCACCGAATCCACCGACTCGAGCGCCGCGGACGCTGCCAGCACCGCGCCGTCCGAGACGGTCACAGTGATCGCTCGTCCACCGGGGTTCGGCGTGCCTCGAGGCGATCGGCGATCAGTGCTGCGTGCAGTCGCCGCAACCCCGACGGTTTCATCGGATCGAGACCGGTGAGTTGATCCACCCGCTTGAGGCGGTAGTCGACGGTGTTGGGATGCACCGTCAGCCACGTGGCTGTCTTCTTCCTGTTGGAATCGGAGTCCACGAAGGCTTGCAGCGTCGGAAGAAGGTCGACCGAGTCACGGAGTGGATCGATCAGAGTCAAGAGGTGCTTTCGACCGAGTCCGGGCCGGCTCACCTGGTACTCGAACACCAGATCCGAGATGCGGTAGGTGCCCGGCGTGTAGTGCAACCTGCGGACCAGGCTCAAGAGCTCGTACAGGTGCGGCGCCGTCACCGAGATGTCGTCGATCGCTGCCGACCCGGTCGTCGCCGTCACTGCGACCTGGCCGGCGTCGGCAAGCCGCTCGACCAGTTCGTCGACGTCGGCACCCGGAACGTCGGGCAGCAGTACCGTTCCGCCCGTCGCACTGATGGATGCGATGGGGGCGATGTCTCCGTTGTGCGCTGCCAGGGCCGCGTGAATTCTCCGCAGCTTCCGTGCGGCCATCATCGCCGCATCGCCGCGCCTACCCCCTTCGTCGGCATGCGCCGGAAAGTGCAGGGCCACGACGTGATACTCCTCGGCGAGCAGCGCACCCATCCGATCGGCGATCCTGCGGGCAGTGCCGTCGCCGGTCAACAGAGCGTCGAGCAATTCGACGTCGTGCCGTGGACCGTTCTGCGCCAACGTGCGGAACTCGGTGAGATAAGCGTCGGACACCGCCTCGGTGACGACGTTCAGAAGCTCCATGATCAGGATCGTCCGGTCATCAACCGCCGCGCCTGCCTCCCGGTTCACCGCTGACTCGGCAGCCCGTAGACCCAGCGCGCAGCCCTCGTTGATCGCGTGCTGAATTCGGCCGAGTGGCACTCCGTCGCGGGCCCACCGCGTTGCGGCGTCCCGGAAGGTGTCCATGGCCCCCGCGACCGGTAGTCGACCGGAATCGAGGACCCCTGCAGCCAGTTCGCTGCAGGTGGTCGCCATGTCGTCGAGCTCGCCCCGTGCACAGTCGCGCGGCGGCGGTACGTCCTCCGGATCGACGAAATACCGGTTCAGCATTCGCGCGGCAGTCTCCCGGGGCGTCCGCAAGCGGTCCGATGCACGTCGACCACCTGCGTACTCCTCCTGCGCCGTGTCCACACTGTCTGTTGCAGTCACCGAACCCCACCCCTCGTACTCGAAACCCGCGTCAGGTCATGTCCTTCAGGCGGCCGATGTCTGCCCACAACGCCCCTGCCTCGGTATCGAACCGTCCTTCCCCGGCCGAACCGTCGGCCGGGGTGAAGACACTCGAACCATAGTGCACAAATAAAACCTGGGGATTGTTTTGGACCGTGAACCCGGCAACAAATCCGCATTAGCGTCCGGTTCGTCGTCATTTGTGACGCCCCATCACGAATGAACGGTCACGTGCGGGCGGTTTCCAAACGTGATGCGGCGCACGTTCCGGGCCGGAATCCGGGCCTACAGTTCCGACTTGTCCACTTGACCCTCGTCGAAAGTCAGGCTCCATGACCACTTCTCGGTCCACCTTCCGTGCAACGAGGAAGGCCACCACAGTCCGCGCTGCGATGATTGCTGCAATGGCATGCTCCGTTGCCCTCGGTTCCGGTTTCGCAGCACAGGCTCAGCCGGCACCCGTCCCGGTACCGGCACCGCCCGCAACCGTGCAGGGCAACACCGTTGTTCCGCCGGGGCCGACCGGCGCATACCCGAAGGCCTCGGATCAGGGCATCACGGCACCGAGCATCGATTCGGCTGCCCCCGCCACCGCGACGTACGACCCACGGACCGAGACCACCGGATACGGGCCCGATCAGAAGAACTTCCTGGCCGGATTCCTCTACAGCATCGTCAACCCCAACGTCGCACCCCAAGGTGCCAACGATTGGAACTGCAAGCCCACCGCCGCGCACCCCCGCCCGGTCGTCCTCCTGCACGGCACCTGGGAGAACGCGTACAACAACTTCGCGCGCATGTCGCCTGCCCTGAAGAAGGAGGGCTACTGCATCTTCGCGCTCAACTACGGAGACGGGGACTCCAGTGTCGTCGGCAATCTCCCGTCGCTTCGCGGTACCGCATCGGTCGCGTCCAACGCAAAGGAGATCGCCACCTACGTCGACGCTGTGCGGACGGCCACGGGCTCTGCGCAGGTCGACATCGTCGGCCACTCCCAGGGTGGGCTCGTCACCCGTCAGTACCTCCGTTTCGAGGGCGGTGCCAATCCGACCGACCCGACCAAGAACAAAGTGAACACGGTCGTCAGCGTCGCCGGATCGAATCACGGCACCACCCTCGTCGGCATCGGAACTCTGGGGCGCACCATCAACAACCTGGGACTCAACGTCCTGGGAGTCGTCGGTGCCATCGCCGGGCCGGCAGCCTCGGACCAGGTGATCGACTCGCCACTCGTCAAGGGACTGGCCGTCGGCGGTGACACCGACCCCGGCATCAAGTACACCGTGATCGGCACCAAGTACGACGAGGTCGTCACCCCGTACAAGACGACGTTCCTCACCGCAGGCCCCGGTGCCACCGTCAACAACGTCACCCTGCAGGACGGCTGCGGCATCGACCTGTCGGACCACCTGTCGATCTCCGTCTCACCGCGCGCGATCGGCATCGTCAAGAACGCACTGGATCCGAAGGGCTCCCCCGCGAAGTCGATCCCGTGTGCCTACAACTCGCCCATCACGGGCCAGTAGTACACCGGTACCTCCGTTCCACCGAGGGCGATCGGCCGATCGAGCCGATCGCCCTCGGCGGAAGTCCGGGTCAGTTTTGTGCCGGTGTCCACCCCAGCGCCGGGCCGAGCTTCTGCGCCGTGTCGGTCAGGATCTGCACGTAGTCCTCGTGGTCGAAGCTGAACGGCAGCGCGAACGCCACCTCGTCGACCTCACGAAAAGATCGATTGGCGTACAACTGCTCCGCGATCTCGTCCGAGGTACCCACGAGGTCCGGTGCGAACATCATCCGAGCCGGCCCCTGCGGTGCTCCGGTCCGTGCAGTACGCGCGTGAACGTAGTCCTCGTACTTGCGCTTCTGCGCGGCGGAAGCACTGTCGGTGGGGATGACCACCAGCCCCTGGGAGACCCGCGCGTCGGCCCCGGCCGGGTGAGCCTCGCGGAACCGCGCGATGTGCGCGCGCTGGATCGCATCGAAATCCGTCGAGTCCTCAGCGCGCACCACACTGCTCACCAGAAGATTCATCGCGTTCTCCCCTGCCCACTGAGCAGAACGGAGACTGGCCCCGCCGTACCACATTCGGTCCCGTAGACCACGCGAATGCGGTTGTACCCGTTCGGAATACGCTTCGATTCCCTCGGTCCCCGACCACGTGGACGCAGGTTCACCGGCTACGAACCGAAGCAGCCGCGAGACTCGGTCGTAGCCGAAGTCCTCGTCCTCGGCGGTGTCGGGATACAACGAGTGTGCGACGCGATCGAAGTGCATCGGTTGTCCCACACTGATTCCCGCGTTGACGCGCCCACCGGACAGCACATCCACCGTGGCCAGGTCCTCGGCGAGACGCAACGGGTTCTCCCAACCCAACGGCGTCACCGCAGTGCCGAGCATGATGCGGTCGGTACGTTGCGACGCGGCGGCCATGACCGCGATGGGAGACGAGATACCGAACTGCAGGTGACGATGACGAAGCCACGCACTGTCGAATCCCAGCCGCTCCCCGAGTTCGATGATGCGCAGCGTCGATTCGTGGCCGACCTCGGGTGCGTTCTCGTCGAAGAGCCCGATGGTCAGAAATCCGAGCGAACGCAGGGGCCTGGATGGTTCGGGCACGTCTGGACCTCGTTTCGTGAAAGTCCGGCCAGCCTAATTCACACCGTCGTCAGTGTCGTGAACAGCGGCGGTGAGACGGCGAATCTCGGTGCCGCCGTACTCGAGCAATCCGAGCGACGCGAACGCTTCGAGCCATCCGACCATCGGCCACCGGCCCCACCGGCGGAAGAAGATCCGAGCGTTGACGACGATGTCGTCGAGATGTTCCACCGGAGGATCGGACACGGGATGGAACTGGTGGTACGCGTGAGCGCCGCCCACCCACCGCAACCCGATGCCCGACGCGCGGGCCGTGGCCGCGAAATCCGTGTCCTCGCCCCCGTACCCGGTGTAGTCCTCGCAGAAGCCGCCGATCTCGGTCCACGTGTCGGCGTGCACGGCGAAGGACAACGACCAGAACAGGTCGAAATCGTGTCCGGGTTCCACTGCGCCCGCAGGCGGATTCGGTCGAGCCGGATGCGGCGCGGTGAGCGGGATCAGAGCGTCACCTTCGAGCCCGACGCTGTCGGGTTTCAGGTAGGTCACCGGTCCGCACAACAGAGTTCGCCGACTGTCGGGGCGCAGTGCGGCGCGGCGATACCTGTCGAGCATCTCCGGGGCGGGTATGCAATCCACGTCGAGGAACACCACCAGCTCGGCACCCCGACCGAGGGCAGCGGCTGCCCCGAGGTTACGCGCCCGCGCCACCGGCAGCGGGGTCTGTGCATCCATGTCGAGAACCTTTGCTGCAGAGCCGGATCGGGCGACCACGTCTGCAATGTCGTCATCGCCCATGGCGACCACGATGTGCTCGACGGGCCGGTCGGTGGACTCGGCCAACCCGCGAATCTGCGCGGCGAGATGAGCGTGACGGCCCGAGACCACGGTCACGACAACCACTTTCATCGTCGAGCCGTCCCGGACGCAGCCTGCTCGATCGCGCGAGCCGCCCGATCGGGTGCGCCGTCGGTACCGAGCAGCGACCATGTCCGTCCGCCGATGCCCAGGGCGCAGTCGGCAGCGCGTCGCCACCGATCGACCGAGGGCCACTCGTCGAGCACCGCGGCGATGGATCCGGCCGCCAGTGCGTGCGCGGTGGCAGCCTGCTCGTCGAACGGCCGGGCTTGCGGAACCACGATGGCCGGTGTGCCCGACGCGGCGACGTCGGCCACGGCGTTCTGCCCGGCGTTGGTCACCACGAGGGCCGCTGAGCACAGCACCGGCCACACGTCGTCCACCCAGTCGCCGCCCGCCACTCCGAGTGTGCGGAAGTCGAACCGGTCGTCCGCGGCGGACCACGAGTCCACCAGTTCACGGGTCAACGAGGTGCCACCCGCCGCGCCCAGTACGACAACCGGGCCTTCGGTGGCCGCAGTGTTCGAGCCCTCCGTTCGGGCTCGTCCGGCGAACCGGCTGATCGAGCCCGAGTACGTCGTCTTTGCGGCGTACGGATGCAACCATGCCGGGTCGTACACACTGCGTGACCACGGTGCGAGAATGTGCGTCGCCGCGCGGTAGGCCATCGCGTGGACGGGATCGGCCCGGTGTCCCGGAATCGCCATGACGATCACCCGGACACCCATCAGCCGCAGAAACATCGCCACTTCCACGGACACATCGACGACCACTGCCCGCGGTCGCTCACGCGCAACCCAGTCGGCAATGATCGCCATCCGTGCCGTCAGTCCGTCGACGTCGTGGGGTGCCCAGTGCACCACTCCCCCCGCCGAGATGTCGTCGGCGGCTGCCTCGCCCACGGTGTCGTTCACATCCAGCGGGAGTGCGATCCATTCCGCTGCAGCATGTTCCGGAGGCCGCGCCCGCGAGGACAGCACCGTGATCGGCTCACCCAGGCGGCGCGCAATCGCGTCGGACCGAGTGACGTGGCCTACCCCGTGGTGGTGTGCGTAGTAGCCGATCATGCAATCGCGAGACCGTGGGCGGACTCCGGTGCCGATGCGGACTCGAGGGTCGATCGGTACAGCTCCTCGTACTCGTCGACCATCCGGTCCACCGAACACACCTGCTCGGCGCGCGCCCGCGCGTCGTGCCTGTTCAACGCTGCCGCGGCGGGAATGGCGGCGGCGAGCCCGGCCACGTCGTCGGCGGGTACCAACACTCCGGACGAGGCGTCGATGATCTCGGGTATCCCTCCGCGGGCGAATGCTGCCACCGGGGTACCGCAGGCCAGGGCTTCGGCGACCACCAGACCGTACGGCTCGGACCACACCGGCGACACCAGCGCGACCTCGGCACCGGCCACCAGCGCGGCGAGGGCCGGCTGATCGAGGTGCCCGACGTATCGGACTCGATCGTCGAGCAGGGGTTCGACGACACCGTGGAAGTATTCGAGGTTGCTGATGGGTCCGGCGATGCGTAGCGACCGGCCGGCGAGCTTCGCGGCGGCGATGGCCAGGTGCAATCCCTTCTCGGGAACCAACCGTCCGGACCACACCACATAGTCGCCGCCCGCACCGAACGGCCAGTCCTGCAGCGAGATCCCGTTCCGGATGACGATCGTCCCGGTCGCGACGTCGGCCCATTGTTCGGCTGCGAACGCACTGACAGCAGCAAAAGTGTTGGCACCGAACGGAGCCAGGGCAACAGCCGACTCCAGCCACGCGAACGGCGGCGTGTGCAGAGTGGTCACCATCGGCACCGGCAGTGTGGCGGACATCGCCAACGGCAGGTAGTGCAGGCTGTGGTTGTGCACGATGTCGAACGAGTTCGACAGCGCACCGGCCAGTTCCATCATCACGGCGAGGTATGCGTGGTGCTCGCGAACCGCAGTGGGGGTGACCGCGAGATCGGCGAGGGCAATCGGTGTCAGATCCAGCGTTCGGACCGGCAACATCGTGGCATCCAGATCGACGCTCGATCCGTCTGCGGCGAACAGACTGACGTGGTGCCCACGCTCGGTCAGCGCCCGCACCAGATTGTAGACGTGTGCCTCCAGACCGCCCGCGAAAGGCTGTGCCACCGGAAAACTCGATGACGCCAGCACCGCGATGCGAAGTGGCTTCTCGTTCAACGCATCTCCTTTGTCACTGCTGCGTAGATCCCAGCGTGGGTCGCTGCGATTCGTTGTCTCTGCTCGGCCCGGGTTGCGGCGTCGAGCGCTGTGGTCCGATCGGCGTGGGCCGCCTGCACGGCTGCCACCAACGTGGCGGGATCGAACGAGTCGGTGTTCATGACGAAACTGTGAATCGGCGCTTGGTCTGCATAGAAGCCGCAATCGGACGCGACGACGGCCGTTCCCAAATCCCGACATGCCTCGAGCCAACCCGAATGTGTTCCGAACCGATACGGCAACACCGAGACGTCGATCGAAGACAGGTAGTCCCACAGTTGCTCGTCGTCGAATCGGGCGTGCACCCGCACATCGACGTCGGGGAAACTGTTGTAGTCCAGCAACTTCGCGCCGACGGTCGGGTCGTACCAGTGGCCGGCCGTGTCGAACACGTCCTCGTCGATGTCCAACCGCACCGTCGCAGCCGGTAGCGATCGAGCCGCCTCGACGACGGCGTCCATCACCGCAAGCGGGTCGATGTTCGCTCGCAGGTTCTTGGCGTGGACTCCGATGACGAACGAGTCCGACACCGGGCGTGGGACGTTCATTCTCTCGAGAGGCACCACGTGTGGGTGCTCGATCACCGTCGCATGCACATTCCACCGATCGGCTATCCATGTAGCCGCTCCCTCGGTGAGGGTGATCACGGCATCGGCACCACGTATCAACACGTCCAGTTGCTCCAGATGACCGGTGTTGTCCGCGAAATGGGGATTGTGCGCGTCGTGGACCGTGAGCACCAGGGGCTTGCGATGGGCCCTCAGGTACTCGACCGTGCGGGTCAGTTCTTCCGGCGAGAAGGACTCGAAGCCGAAGTGCACGTGCAGAACGTCGAAGCTCGAATCGGGCTGCTCGGCCAACCACCCGGCGTCGAGGAGACGAGGCGGCCACCACTGGCCCGGCACATCGACGCGAACCGGCGTCGGATCGGGCAACAGCACCACCGAGTTACCGGAGCCGTCGGGCACCGGCTGCACGTGCTGTACGTACACGTGAGAGGAGGGTACGGACGCAATACGAATCATGAATTCCTTCGGGTACAGGTCAGACGAATCGTGCCTGTTCCCGACACGCGCATGGGCTCTGTACCCACTTCGTACCGAGTTCAATCGCGGTTGGCGTCGCAGGTTCGGCGGGGCTACGTTGACCAGAAGAATGGTCGAACACACGCACTCACACGACGTCGGGGCAGACATGGACGGGCGTACTCGCCACTACGGCGATTTCTACGGAATATCGGGGCTCGAGGCCGCGCCACGTACACCCGTCGACGATCGCCCCCTGTTGCTCGTCTGGGGTAACTGCCAGGCCGAGGCGATGCGCATTCTGCTGAGCTCGGATGCGGCGATGCCGTTTCGGACGGTACGAATCCCGCCGGTACACGAACTCGAATCCGCCGATCTGCCGCACGTCGATCGATTGGTCCGGCAGACCTCGGTACTGCTGACTCAACCTGTGCGGGAGGGCTATCGGGATTTGCCACTCGGGGTCCCCGATCTGACACGAGCACTCCCGCCGCACGCCGTGGTACTTCGTTGGCCCGTGCTGAGATACGCCGCGCTGCATCCTTTTCAGGTCATCGTTCGGCATCCGAGCGATCCAGCTGCCGTTCCGGATCTCGTTCCGTACCACGATCTGCGGACGATCGTGGCCTTCGAGCGTGGCGCGCGGTCCGGCGAGAACTGGGACCTCCCGGTATCCGACGCCGGCTTTCGTGACGCCGCGCAGGCGAGCCTGGACGAGCTACGACGACGCGAGAGCCGCGACACCGACATCGCTGCGTCCGACCTGTTCCAGAGTGCGGGAAGCCGTGCCACTCATACGATCAACCATCCGACCAACGTGGTGTTGACTGCACTCGCGCAGCGGATCCTGGACCACCTCGACACCGCCTGCACTGTGGGTGATCCAGGGAGAGAACTGCTCGGCGGTGTGCGAGCGCCCGTCGAACGCCGGGTACTGGACGCCCTCGGCTTCCCCGGTGATGCTCGCCCAGACTGGACGGTCGACGGTTCCGAGGTGTCCAGCGATGTCGTGCACCGCGCACACCTCGATTGGTATGCGGCACATCCCCAGTTCGTCGACGCCGCACTCGCCCGCCACTCCGAGCTCCTGCGAATCCTGCAGACGACGCCGTGATCGCACCCGTGCATCATCTCGTGGTCGGCCCACCGGACCACGGAGTCGTCCGGTGCGCCCGCGACATGGCTGCCGCCACAGCGAGTCCCGTGGTGACCGCTCCCGACCGACTACCGCCCGACACTCCCGTCCACATTCACTTCACCGACCGGCTGTTCGGACGTACCGCGCACGAGGCAGCCGATGCCATTGTCGCACTGGCACAGCAGCATCGAGCCCGCATCACCGTTACGCTGCACGACGTACCCCAGATCTCGGACGGCTCCGCGTTTGCGGCACGCACCGACTGCTACCGCCGAGTGATCGACTGCGCTGCAACGGTCGTGGTGTCGAGTGTGCACGAGCGACTGCTTCTCGAGGACATACTCGACAGCCGACCCGACATCCGGGTCATTCCCCTACCGATAGACCGCCCGGCACTACGATCCGACGACGTCGTCCCCCGGCGAGTCGTCGGAATTCTCGGGTTCGTCTATCCGGGAAAGGGACACAGCGAGGTACTCGGTGCCATGTCTGCACTGGACGCCGACGTCGGGTTCGACATCGTCGGGGCCGCGTCGGCCGGACACGAGGACGTGCTCGACGAACTACGCGCCACTGCCCGGCATCTGGGCAGGCCGTTTTCGACGACCGGCTTCGTGCCCGATGCCGAACTGGGCGGCCGATTGCGGTCCATTGCTGTCCCGGTTGCTTTCCACCGGCATGTATCGGCATCCGGTTCTATCAACACCTGGATCGCGGCGGGCCGTCGCCCTCTGGTCCCTCGTGGTCGATACGTCGACGAGATGGCCGTCAATTCGCCCGATGCGTTGTGGATTCACGAGGACACAGTGGAGGGCCTGGCCGAGGCCATGGCAGAAGCGTTACGCCGACCCGAGAAGACATGGCAGGCCGCCGACTCGGCACCGTATCCATCGCCGGCGCAGGCGGCCGACCTGTACAGCTCCCTGTTCCGAGAAGGCATGGCCCTACCGTCCATCGCGCTGCCCGATGGCCGCTCGGTGGTTCCGCACAATCGGTGGGATCTGGCACCGACCGCATCCGACACGCCCCGAGTGTCGGTCGTGATTCCCTACTTCCGGCAGCAGCACCAGCTCGACCTGGTTCTGACAGCGTTGACCGCGCAGACCTGGCCCGCGTCCCGCATCCAGGTGATCGTCGCCGACGACGGATCTCCCGAGGAACCGAACGTGGAGGAATTCGGCTCGGCTCTCGACATCACCGTCGTGCGCCAACCGGATCTCGGATTCCGGGCCGCCGCCGCACGCAATCTCGGTGCGTCCGCAGCGCGCGGAGACATCCTCTGCTTCCTCGACGCCGACACCGTGCCCGAACCCGATTACATCGAGGAATCGGTACGCCTGATCGTGGCCCTTCCCGATGCGGTGACGGTGGGTAGGCGTCGACATGCCGATTTCGGCGGGTGGACGCCCGCGGACATCGGCACCTGGTTCGACGGCCGATCTGCGGGCCCCACGGAGTTCACCGAGCCCCCATGGCTTCGTGACGGCTACGCCGGCTCGCGAGATCTTCTGGACGCGGACCGTCGTTCGTACCGATACGTCATCAGTGCCGTGATGTCCTGCAGCCGAACGTTGTTCGAGGAACTCGGCGGGTTCGACCCGACGTTCGTCGGGTACGGCGGAGAAGACTGGGAATTCGCGCATCGGGCCTACGCCGCAGGTGTCGTCCTGGCCCATCGGCCGCGAGCAGTCGCCTGGCACGACGGGCCCGACTGGGCCGAACGCACGGGCGGAGACCGAGAGCGGAAGAATGCCGAAGCGTTGATGCTGGCCTCCCGCATCACCGACCCTGCGGCGCGGACCCAGGGTCTGACCTTCGCGCTGCCGGAGATCGTCGCGGTTGTCGATACCACCGGGCACAGCGCTGCGTCCCTCCTCGAGACCGTCGGCTCGGTCCTGAGGCATCCTGATTGTCGAGTGTGGATTCACGGACCCGGTGCCGAAGAATTACGGCGGCAGTGGGGCGACGCCGACTGCCGCATCCAGGTGGGTCTTCCGGGAGACACCGCACGTTCTCACGCGGTGCTCGAGGTGCGCGGCCTCGTCCTGTTCGGTGCCGGCGCACTTCGTCGTCTCGTGGAGACAGGAGCGGATCGGCTGACGGTCGACGTGGGCAACTCGGGCACGGTCGAACTGCGCACGTCTCGGTCGAGCGCTCGCGCTCGACGGTGGTCGTCGACGATGGGAACGGCTTCCGAGGACCTCGCGGAGGCCCTGTTCGGGCACATGCATCGGACAGGCGCGGAGTTCGGGCTCTTCGCGGGCGAGGTTCAACCGAAACTCGCGTGGTGAATGTGGGGTGGTTCCGGTGTCGACTCGACCGAATCGGGTACGGCCAGTGGGAGAATGTAAATCGGCGGCAGACAAAAGCAACGGCGAGATCGGGCGAATGATGAACAGAACGCTGTATTCGATGATGTGGATGATGGCGATTATCTTCTTCGTCGCTTTGCTGTGGGGCACAGTCGGTTACGTGTACGCAGACACCCATCCTCTGCAGCGAGCGGCATTCGTCGGAGGCGGAGTGTTGATCGCGGGATGGCTGATTCTGTTCGCGGCCGTCGGGATCAAAATATCGCGGCTCAAAGCCCGCAGGAGACAGAGCAACTCCGACGAGCAGTAACTGTTCGAGCCGCTCGGGTGTGGGTTTCGAATAGGCGGGTATACACCGGCGAATCTTTCGTAGAGTCGGTCTTTCGATTTGCCGAGCAAGGATCGTCGATGGTCAACCAGCGCAGCACACCGAGCCGGCGCACTTCGTCCGAACTTCCGGCGACCCGCCAGGAATATCTGTCGACATGGTCGGGTCTGCACAGCAACATCGATCCATCGTCGTCGGTGCTCGTGTCGACGTGGCTTCGTCTGGTGTACTTCCTGAGCGCCCCGCTCGTGCGCGCATCCGTCTCGGCCCACGTCGTCACCGTCGCCGCGGTGGTTGCGGCTGCAGGCTCGGTGGCGTTGTCCCGGCCGGGCACCTCGCTGCCCCTCCTGGCGGCGGTGCTCATCGTGTTCTCCGGGCTGCTCGACGGTATCGACGGCGGCGTGGCCATGATCGGCCGTTCCCAATCGCAGTGGGGCTATCTACTGGACACGGTGTCGGATCGGTGCAGCGATCTGCTGTTCCTCGCGGGCAGTCTCGCGCTGGGCGCTCCGATGCCCATCGTCGTTGCCGTCGGTGTGACGACATTGCTGCACGAGACGGCCCGCGCGCGTGCCGTCGGAGCCGGGATCTCCGACGTCGGCTTTCTGACGGTGTGGGAGCGGCCGTCCCGAGTCGTTGCCGCCGTCGTGACCGCGACCGTTGCGGGCGCGGGCCCCGGTAGCGCTCAGACGTCCGCGACGATCGGAATATCGGTGACGTGTGGTCTGGCAGTTCTCGGGTTCACCCAGCTGATGTTCGGGCTGTACCGACGGGCCGATCGAACTCGGCGGTGATCAGCCAGCCGGCGAGCGCCAGCACGTGAAAGACGAACATCCACAGCATGATTGCCACACCGCCGCCGATGTCGGTGAGACCGCCGAACGGTGCACCGAGGTCGACCGGAATGGCCAGGAACAGGATGAAGCCGTGCACGAATCCGGTGACGATCGACGACGTGACCAAGGAGCCGGCCACGAGTGCCCGCCACCCCACCGCCCGCGGCGCGATGACCCGGTAGGTCCAGGCGAGCGGAACGGCCAGGATCAGCCACAGGCAGTTGAACCCCAGAAATATTCGTAGAGCCAGCGCACCGGCACCTCCGCCGCCCGTGGTCGCCTGCAGGACGCGTGCGACGGTCAGCACCCCGATGAGCAGCACCGGGGCGGCGACGAAGAAGGGAACCATGGCAGCTCTGCCTCGCCACCCGGTGAACGTTTCACGGGTCGGGGCGAAACGCACGATCGCCCTCCGCAGACCCTCTCCGTAGAACAATGCGGGGAATATCGAGATCACGACCCCCAGCGGTCCCAGGTGTATTCCGGCATCGGCCAGACCGTCGAGCGCCGCGCGGGCACCCAACGCATCGGGCAGTAACGCAGACATGGCGTCGAATCCGCCTTGTACCCACTGCGCCGACACCAACAACACGGTCGCCCGGATCGTCAGAAGCAACAGTGGGACGACGGCGATCACCGCGTAGAACGTCAGTCCGCCCGCGATCAGCGTGGTGTCCTCACGCGCGAAGCCGGCTTTGATCGCCTGCACTCCGCGAACCGCCCGAACGCGAACGGATGTCATCGCGCGCGTTCGGAGCGGGTCCGCCGAACGATCGAGCGGTTATTCAAGGGTGACGTCCACGGCGTCGATCACTTTGAGGAACGGGCAGATCGACGTGGCCTGCGCGAGTACGGCCTCCGGGTTGTCGGTGCCCGGTAGCGACACCGACAGTGCGAATTTCGCGTCGTAACCGGATGCGTCGGAATCGGTCAGCACGACGGTGCCCTTGACCGCGAGTTCGTCGACACTGCCGCCGACGGTCCCCAGTGCGATTCGCAGTGACTCCACCAAGCAACTCGACAGCGCTGCGGCCATCAACTGCTCGGGGTTGGTGGCCTCGCCCGGGCCACCGAGTTCGGCCGGTTCTCGCACACTCAACGACAGCACTCCGTCGTCGGAGGTCACGCCGGTCGCAGTTGCAGAGACGGTTGCTGTGTACAGCTCGGTAGTCATCGGTGTCGGATGTCCATTCCGCTGCCGATCGAAACCGTCGAATCCCGCCGACACGAGTAGCGGTTCGGACGTGTCGCTGTTCACACCTGCGGTACAGCCGTTTGGCAAAACTTACCGGCGGGTAACACCCGAACAGGGCCGAGCATCACGCTGTGACCCACAGGCATCGGCCGGATCAATGTACCCACCCACCGAAAGGGGAGCACCATGAGCACATCGACTTTGATCGCTCAGTTGCGGATTGCACTGCAGCTGACACACACCGAAATTCAGGTCGCGGAAACCCGCGTCGTGCAGGCGCGCACCGAAGCGGTTCGTCGGGAACTGACGCAGAACGCCGCCAACGGACGTGACCGCGCCGCCGCCATCGAGGAAGCACTGCGCAATCTCGGCGGGCTACCCGAGGTAGTTGCACCGTTCATCGGGCGCACGTTCGCAGCGGTGAAGGCAGTCGCCGAGCAGGCGCAGCCGTTCGACGAGGCACTGCTGGGCGATCTCGCCCTCGAGCAGCAACTGTTGGGTCGAGCCAAGTACATCAAGGCTCTGGCGACAGCAGCCGAGGAACCGTCCGTCGTGGCACTGGCCGGCCGCTTGGCCACCGCGCACGCCGCCACGGTCGACTGGCTCGAGACCGTCCTCGCCGAAGACGCCCTGGGTGGACCCGCCGCACTGCGCCGGACGCCTTTCCAGGCAGCTGCCGGCACCGCAGTCAAGATCGTCAACGCACCGGCCAACTGGTCGGCCCGCGGTCTCGACCGCGCACTGGACGCCGCTCGCGCCACCCCGGATCGACTGAGCGCTCTGCTGGGCCGCGGTGCACACGCAGGCGACGTCGCCGTCAGAACGTTGACCGCCAGCCGCGATGCAGCACTCGAAGCCGCCGAGGATGTCACCCGTAGCGAAGGTGTCGATTCTGTCGCCGACGCCATTCACACCGCTCGGTCCGCCGGTGGAACTCTCGGTGCCGACGAGCTTCCCGTAGCCGACTACGACGACCTCAACGTCTCGGACGCGGTGGCCGCCATCAAGGAACTGACCACACCCGCCGACGTACGCACTGTCGTGGCGTACGAAGAGGCACACAAGAACCGCCACGGAGTCGTGTCCGCAGGACAGACTCGCCTGGCAGCAATCGCCAAGGACGTTATCTCCGTCGACTGACGACGATCGATCGGTCCTTCTGCGAATACCGATGCGGCCCGTGAAGTTCCGGGCCGCATCGCTGTATTCGAAAGGTTCAGGGCTTCAACAGAACCTTGATCGCACCGTCCTGCTTCTTCTGGAAGATGTCGTACGCATGCGGCGCTTCTTCGAGCGAAAGCTCGTGAGTGGCGAACGAATCGACGCCCAACGGATCGTCGTCGCCGAGAAGCGGCATGATGTCGTCGACCCATCGCTTGACGTTCGCCTGGCCCATCCGCAGCTGAATTTGCTTGTCGAACAAGGTCATCAACGGTAGCGGATCGGCCATACCTCCGTACACACCGATGATCGAGATGGTTCCGCCGCGTCGAACGATGTCGATTGCCGAGTACAGCGCACCCAGCCGGTCCACGCCGGCCTTCTGCATCATCGGTGCGGCCACGGCGTCGGGCAGCATTCCGACGATCTGCTGGGCCAGCTTGCCGACCGGTGAGCCGTGCGCCTCCATTCCGACGGCATCGATCACCGCGTCTGTTCCTCGGCCGTCGGTCATGTCACGAATGACGTCGCCGACGCCCCCGCTGTGTTCGGCCAGATTCACCGTTTCGATTCCCCGTGCCGCAGCTCGCGCCAGGCGCTCGGGTACGAGGTCGACAGCAATGACCCGAGCACCCTTGTGCTGGGCGATGCGGGCGGCCATGTCTCCGATGGGACCGAGTCCGAGCACCGTCACCGACCCGCCTGCAGGTATCGACGCGTACTCCACCGACTGCCACGCGGTAGGCAATACGTCGGAGAGGTAGACGAATCGCGAATCGGGTCCGGCCTCGGGGACCTTGATGTGCGTGAACTGCGCCTGCGGAACACGGAGGTACTCCGCTTGCCCACCGGGCACTTGGCCGTACAGCTTGGAGAAGCCGAACAACGCGGCACCCATGCCCTGCTCACGAACCTGGGTGGTCTCGCACTGGGTGTACAGACTCGAATTGCACATGTAGCAATGTCCACACGAAATCTGGAACGGGATGACCACACGGTCTCCGACGGCGAGATCGCCTGTCTCCGAACCGACTTCCTCCACGATGCCCATGGGCTCGTGACCCAGAATATCGCCCTGGTCCATGAAGGCACCGAGCGTCTCGTACAGGTGTAGGTCCGATCCGCAGATATTGGTGGTCGTGATCTTCACAATTGCGTCCGTCGGCGCTTCGATGCGGGGATCGGGCACCGAATCGACGCTGACGTTCCTCTTGCCCTGCCATGTCACTGCGCGCATGGAGGCTCCTCTCTGTTACTCGACCCCGAAACTCGGAATCGCACGAAGCGGATTACCTGCTTCGTATGCGTGCAAACGCATCGGACCCACACGATTGACCGTGACCGGCAGCGGGTAGGCGTGAACAATGAGTGTTGTGACCCCTTCCATCGCCCCCACCCTCGTGTCGCCTCGGTTGCCGGTGCCGTGTGGTCCACTCTCGGACGCCGTGATCCGGTATCTCTCCACCGGCGGCGGTGCCGCACTGCCCAGCGCGTCGGATGCCGATCCGACGTCGCGTGACATGCAACTGGCGTTGCTCGTCAGCTACGAACTGCACTACCGCGGGTTCGAGGGCGTGGACGACGAACTGGAGTGGGATCCAGCACTGCTGCAGTTCAGAGCAGCACTCGAATCCGCGTTTCTGAACTACGTGCGCTCGAATGTCGAACCCGGCGACGACGTCGTCGCCGAAATGAAGCGACTGTCGGTCGAGGCGTCGTCCGGTACCGGCCCGTCGTGGTTCCTGCGGGACGAAGGATCGTGGGAGCAGATGCGCGAGTACTTCGTACATCGGTCCATCTACCACCTCAAGGAAGCGGATCCCCATGCGTGGGCGATCCCGAGGCTGGTCGGCCAGGTCAAGGCCTCGTATGTCGCCGTCGAATTCGACGAGTACGGCGGTGGCAGGGGTGAGCGTGTCCACCAGCATCTGTGGGCCGAATCCATGACGGCAGCAGACCTCGATGCGTCCTACCTCGGGTACGTGGATCGCGTCCCCGCCCAGACACTCGCGTGGGTCAACCTCATGTCGTTGTTCGGATTGCACCGTAGCCGCCGAGGTGCCACCGTGGGCCATTTCGCCGCCACGGAGATCACGTCCTCGCCGGGTTCACAGCGGTTCGTGCAGGGCCTTCGCAGGCTGTCAGCGCCGGCTGCATGCATCGCGTTCTACGCGGAGCACGTCGAGGCCGACGCCGTCCACGAGCAGGTCCTGCGCCACGACGTGGTGGAGAACCTGATCGGACAGGAACCGCACATCGAAGCCGACATCGTCTTCGGCATGCGCGCACTGGATTTCGTCGAGAACGCGCTCGCGGACCACCTGATGCAGCGGTGGTCCGCCGGTCAGTCGTCGCTGGACTGACTCGCTCGTCGCTTCGCGCGATGGCTCGTGTCGCACAGTGGGTACGTCTTGCTGCGCTTGCACGTGCACAGCGCGACGACGAAACGATTTGAGGTGACGACGGAGCCGTCGTCGAGTTCGATCTCGACCGGCCCGTCGATCAGTATCGGTCCGCCCCGGACCAGTCTCACCCGAGTGCGCGCAGGTGCAGCGTCACCACCCGTCGGCTCATCGCTTGTCGCCACGCAACACCACCAATTCTTCCGTTCTGCGGCCCGATTCGAGCACGCCCTTGGCCTCGAGCCACTCGGCACGAGCCGTCATGACGGGCCCGAAGTCGATTGTGCGGCACGCCGCCTCCGATGCACCGAAACCGTGAGTATTCAGCATCTCCCGTGTTCGCTGCGGACCCGAGAATTCCGAGTGGACCACCAGCAGCACACCACCGGGTGCCAGCAGTTCCGCGCCTCGCGTGCACAGAGGGTCGAGCACCACTCGCCCGTCCTCACCCGCATCCCAGGCGCGGTGCAAACCCATGCCGGTGGGCGCGGTCTCCGACGGAACGTACGGAGGGTTGCACAGCAGAATGTCGAACGGCTCCAGCTCGGCTGCCTCCGAGAACGACCCCAGCCGCACATCCACATCGACTCCGACCGACCGGGCATTGCGCTGCGCACAGGCAACCGCACGCGGAGAGATATCGAAGGCCACCACCTCGCGGGCACCGAGCAGTGCTGCGGTGATGGCTACTGCGCCGCTACCGGTACACATGTCGAGTACACGGGCTCCGGGCACGAGCCCCGAATCTGCGGCGACGTCGCACAGCAGAAGTGAATCCTCCTGAGGCTCGTACACTCCGGGATCGGCGTGCACTCGTGCCAGCGAACGGACGGAATCGAATTCGGCTGTCGTCATGGACATTCCTCCCAGCGTGGATTGTCGGATTCGTATTCCCGCGTCCAAGCCCCGCAAACCGGTTGTTCGGAACAGGCTTACCGACACGCACTTCGGGGTAGTGCTAGGACGTGTGTGGTTGAGGAGCAGCCCGCAGTCTCGGCAGTCGACTGCCGCACTCCCCCTGCACGGGTTCAGGAGTTCGGCTCCAGAGGAGTTGTCCATGATCGTCGTTCCGTCCATTCGAACTCCGCTCGCCGGTGTGGTTCCATCGCTCTCCACCGCCGACGGCCGTGCCTCGAGTACCCGTTCCTCGCTCCCGGAGGCCGAGATGACGGTGTCGGTCGACGAGAGCGCAGGCGACGACATCGAGGTGCGCATTGCCGGCATCATCACCGACGTGGACGTTCCGGTGCTGGCAGAGACGTTGGGGGAAGCCGCCGAGCGCGGCCGGGCTCTGATTCTCGATCTGTCTCGCGTCACGTTCGTCGCGGCGGGAGTTCGCTCCGTGCTCGACGCCACCGCTATTCGCCAGGGTCGCTGGCAGCAGAAACTCTCCGTCGTGCTTCCCGACGGCGCAGACCTGAACGGCGTCTCGGACCGCGTGTTCGTCTACCGCACGCTCGCCGAAGCCCGCACCGAAACCGATGCCCGCACCGACGTCACAGCGCAGGCGGCCGATTCACGGTGAGCCGCACCATGTACGACGTGCTGATCATCGGTGGAGGCAATGCCGGGATCAGCGCGGCCGCACGACTGCTGAAGAAGGGCGTGTCCGACGTCGCCGTGATCGAGCCCAAGCAGGTGCACACGTACAAGCCCCTGTTGTCGTACGTCGGTGCCGGTCAGGCACCGCTGACCGAGGCCGAACGGACCCAACGCTCGGTGACCCCCGAGGGCTGTGTGTGGCTCGAAGATTCGGTCGTGTCGGTGGATCCGGCAGAACGATCGGTTCGCTGCGCGTCGGGAATGGAGTACGGCTACCGCGATCTCGTGCTGGGGCAAGGCCTGATCGCCGACGAAGCCGCTCTGCCGGGTGTGCATGCGGCACTTCGTTTTCCCGATGTCGCCAGCAACTACCTCGACCGGGCCGAGCGCACATGGCGGCTGGTCCGTGACCTGCCTGCACACAGTCATGCCGTGTTCACCGTGCCGCGCCCGCCCGTCGGGTGTACCGGGACCACCGTCAAGCCACTGTTTCTCGCGGCGGCCCACTGGAAGCGCACAGGACGACTACCGACCGTCGACATCACGTTGGTCGTCGATCGTGAGAGTCTGCTCGGTGTCCCTGACCTGGACCCCCGGCTCGCCGGCCACCTCCGAGACCTGGGTGTGCGCGTCCTGATGGATACGGCGGTCGCGGCGCTCGAGCCGGAGAGCAAGCGCATCACCGTCACCGATCACGCCGGGGTCGACGAGCGCATCGACTACGACATGCTGCACCTGGTCCCGCCGTATCGCGGACCACTGTGGGTGCAGGAGTCCGGTCTGGCAGGAGAGCAGCCGCACGGTGTCGTCGACATCGACTCCCGCACGATGCGGCACCGACGCCACCCCGAGGTGTGGGCTGCGGGCGACGGTGCAGCGATCGACACCGACTCGTCGGGTGGAGCACTACGCAAACAGATTTCGGTTCTCGTCGACAATCTCGTCGCATCCAGGAGCGGCGGAGCGATGTCGAGTTACGACGGGTACACCGTCGCACCCATCGCTGTCGAAGCACACACTCTGATTGCTGCCGAGTTCGACCGCACCGGTGCACTGGCCTCGTCGCTACCCTCGTTTCTCGATCCCCTGAAACCCAGACGGTCCGCGTGGGCGTTCGATCGATACGGCCTACCGCAGTCCTACTGGCACATGATTCTCGCCGGGAGACTGTGATACCGACCGTCTGGTTCGAGGTGTGTCAGCTGTCGCGGGAGGCGTTCATCAGCCCGTCGGGATCCTCGACGACGACGCGGTAGCCGTCGTCTTCCAGTCCGCTCACAGCCTCTCGAAGGAGGCGCTGTGCAGCGCCGTCGACGGCGCGCACTTCGGTGAAATCGACGACTATCTCCTCGCAGTCCGGGACGCCGGCAGCAAGACGGGCGACGACGGATTCCGCACCGGCGAACCTCAGCTCGCCCTGCAGTTCGACGGTCGTGACGCCGTCGGATTCGCTCAGCGTGCGAATGGCGGATTCGCCGCTGGGAGGGACGTGCATCATGTGCAGACCGAGGTCGCGTGACAGCCTCTCGAACACCGCAACCCCGCGGACGCTGTTTCCATGCTCGTTCAACCGGGGCGAGATCACGGCAACACCCACCTGACCGGGGAGCACGCCCATGATGGCTCCCGCGACTCCACTCTTGGCCGGAATGCCCACTGTCGCAATCCAACTGCCGCTGCCGTCGTACATCCCACAGGTTGCCATGACAGCGAGAACGTGACGGTTGACCGCGGGGTCGACGACCTGTCGGCCGGTGGCCGGATCGGTTCCGCCGTTCGCCATCACCGAGGCGATCACGGCCAGATCGTTGCACGTCACCGTCACCGCGCACTGGCGCGCATACCCGTCGACGACGACCGCGGGTTCCGCACCGAGGTGGCCGACCGACTTCAGCAGGTGCGCGATCGCGGTGTTTCGATCGTCGGATTCCAGTTCGGCCTCGTACACCGCCCGATCGATGTGGAGTTCACGGCCGGCCATGGCTCCGAGTAGCTCGATGAGCCGCCCCGCTCGTTCTTCGCCGTCACGGCCCGCGATCATCGAATGTACCGCCAGCGCACCGGCATTGATCAGAGGGTTGCGAGGTCGACCCGTCCGCGCTTCCAACGAGATCTCGTTGAACGAATCACCCGACGGTTCGACGTCGACGGCCTCGAGCACCGCTGCGAGCCCGTTGTCCTCGATGGCCAGCGCATAGGCCACCGCTTTGGCGATCGACTGGATGGAGAATTCGGTGTCGGTATCGCCCGCCCCGTAGTGCGACCCGCCGACGGTGGCGAGCGCAACCGCGAACGTGTCGGGATCGGCCGCCGCCAATTCCGGGTTGCCGCTCGACATTTCCCCATCGTCGAGGTGTCGGCACTCCGTCAGGACGGACTGAAGATACTCGGGCACCGGTGATCTCATCACCCCACGCTAACCGTCGGGTCTTGACACGCCGACCGTGGCACCGTTTACACTCCGGGTTCCTCAACCGTTGTGGAGCATCGCTCCGCACAGATCGGACGCGCCCGTGCGATTGCGACGCTTGACCTCCACCGATTCCGCCGACCGCCTCGCCGTCCACGTGCCCGACACGACCACGTGGATCGATCTCGAGGCTGCGGTCTCGACTCTGGGTGCCCCCGAGATCCTGCACCCGCTCACCGGGTCCATGGTTCGGTTCCTCGATGCAGGTGAACCTGCACGTGAAGCCGCAACGACGGTGGTGCGGCGGGCGGCCGACGAGGGCATCGCGACGATGGACCGACCGGCACCGACCCTTCCGGTCGTTCCGGCGTCCCTGCGCTGCTTCCTGGGTTGGGACGAGCACTGGGACCTGGCCGCACACAACCTCGTTCGGCGAAATCTACCGCGTGCCGTCCCGTTCATCCGTGGATTCGAGATGCTGACGCGTCGGACTTTCCCGGCCCTGCGTCCCGGTCCGGGGTTCGACGACCATCCGATCTACTACACCGGTAACCACCTGACCGTCGTAGCCGACGGGGCCGATGTCGACTGGCCGTCGTACAGCCGAGTTCTCGATTTCGAGCTCGAATTCGGTGCCCTCGTCACCCGACCGATCCGAGATGCGTCCGAGCGGGAGGCCGAGGCTTCGATAGGCGGTTACGTCGTCTTCGACGACATCAGCGCGCGGGACACCCAGTGGGAGGAGCAGCGCCGGACGCCGTTCGGTCCGGTCGTCAAGACCAAGACGTTCGCCAGTTCGATGGGCGCCGACATCGTCACCCCCGATGAGGTTGCGGCGCATGTAGATTCGCTGGCCGCGACCGTCCGGGTCAACGGCGAGCTCTGGTCGACCACCAGCACTGCCGGGATGCGCTATTCCATGGGTGAATCTCTGGCATATGCGAGTCGCGGTGAGAGCATCCACCCCGGCGAGCTCCTGACGTCGGGCACGCTGCCTCGCGGTTGCGGGCTCGAACTCGACCGGTGGATCGCTCCGGGCGACCGCGTCGAACTCGATATCGAACGAATCGGCTCCGTCACCAACACCATCGGTGCTCGCTGAGTCCTATCGGATTCCGCGCTCGGTGTCCGACTTGTCGGTCGACGCGTCCTGGAACATCTCGAGGAACGACCCGAAACCGGATGCACCCTGACGTGTTTCGTCTCTGTTGTTGTCCGCAGAGCCTGCGGATACGTCCTGTTGTGTCATGCAACCAGCATGACAATCGGACATTGCGACAAATCCAGGTGCAAAGTCACGAATCGGCATCGAAAGATAACAGCCCGGTAACGACGAACTCGAAGCTGTGGATGGATCCAGCTCGTTTTCCATCCACAACTTCGAGTTCGGGTGGCGCATCAGCGCCGGTGAGTACTAGGCGAGCTCGAAGCGATCGAGCATCATGACCTTGTCCCAGGCTGCGACGAAGTCCCGGACGAACTTCTCCTTGGCGTCATCGCAAGCGTAAACCTCTGCGAGAGCGCGCAATTCGGAGTTCGAGCCGAAGACCAGATCGTTACGTGTTCCGGTCCACTTCTTCTCGCCGGTAGCGGCGTCCTTGGCCTCGTAGATGCCGTCCTCCGCGGTGGGAACCCATTCGGTGCCCATGTCGAGGAGGTTGACGAAGAAGTCGTTGGTGAGCGTGCCGACCTTGTCGGTGAGGACGCCGT
This sequence comes from Rhodococcoides fascians NBRC 12155 = LMG 3623, assembly GCF_001894785.1. GTDB lineage: Bacteria > Actinomycetota > Actinomycetes > Mycobacteriales > Mycobacteriaceae > Rhodococcoides > Rhodococcoides fascians. The sequence goes on along the minus strand of NZ_BCWW01000007.1, from coordinate 9,260 downwards.
GCGTCGACCCCTTGTAGTTCGCGCCGAGTACACGCAGACCGCCGACCAGCACGGTCATCTCCGGTGCACTGAGCGAGAGCAGGTTGGCCCGATCGACCAGGTTGAACTCGGCGGGCAGCTTCTGGCCCTTGCCCAGGAAGTTGCGGAAGCCGTCCACCTTGGGCTCGAGATCGGAGAACGAGTCGACGTCCGTCTTCTCCTGCGTCGCATCCATGCGGCCCGGAGTGAACGGAACCGTGATGTCGACGCCTGCATTCTTGGCGGCCTGCTCGACGGCTGCGACACCGCCGAGGACGACGAGGTCCGCGAACGACACCGTTCCGGAGAACGACTGCTGAATGCCTTCGAGAACGCGGATGACCTGTGCGATCTCGTCGGGCTCGTTGACCTCCCAGCCGGCCTGCGGCTGCAGGCGCAGACGGCCACCGTTGGCACCGCCGCGCTTGTCGCTGACGCGGAACGACGATGCCGCCGCCCACGCAGCCGAGATCAGCTGATCCTGGCTCAGTTCGGAACCGAGGATGGTCTGCTTGAGCTCGGCGATCTGCGCGTCACCGATCAGCTCGTGATCGACGGCCGGAATCGGGTCCTGCCAGAGCAGGGGCTCCGCCGGAACCTCGGGGCCGAGGTAACGCGAGACCGGTCCCATGTCGCGGTGGGTGAGCTTGAACCACGCCTTCTGGAACTCTTCTGCGAGCTCCTCGGGATGATCGAGCCAACGACGGGTGATCTGCTCGTAGATCGGATCGACGCGCATCGCGATGTCGGAGGTCAGCATCGATGGGTGGCGACGCTTGGACGGATCCGCCGGGTCGGGAACGAGATCCGCGCCTTCTCCGTTCTTCGGACGCCACTGGTGTGCGCCGCCCGGGCTCTTGTAGAGCTCCCACTCGAAGCCGTAGAGGGTCTCGAGGAACGAGTTGTCCCACTGGGTCGGCGTCGGAGTCCAGATGACCTCGAGTCCGCTGGTGATCGCGTCGGCGCCCGAGCCGGTGCCGAAGCTGTTCTTCCAGCCCAGGCCCATCTGCTCGATGGGCGCGCCCTCGGGCTCCGGTCCGATGTGGGCATCGGGGTCGGCTGCGCCGTGGGTCTTGCCGAAAGTGTGTCCACCGACCGCGAGTGCCGCAGTCTCGATGTCGTTCATGGCCATGCGGCCGAAGGTCTCGCGGATGTCCAGTGCGGACTGCACGGGATCCGGATTGCCGTTGGGGCCTTCGGGATTGACGTAGATCAAGCCCATCTGCACTGCGGCCAGCGGGTTCTCGAGGCTCGTGCGGTCACCGTGGTAGCGCTCGTCGCCCAACCAGGTCTGCTCGGGGCCCCAGTAGACGTCCTCGTCCGGCTCCCAGGCGTCGACGCGTCCGCCGGCGTAGCCGTAGGTCGGCAGGCCCATGGACTCGATAGCGACGTTGCCGGTGAGCACGATGAGGTCGGCCCAGGACAGTTTGCGGCCGTACTTCTGCTTGACCGGCCAGATGAGACGGCGGGCCTTGTCCAGGCTCGCGTTGTCGGGCCAGCTGTTGAGGGGAGCGAATCGCTGCATGCCGGCTCCAGCACCGCCGCGACCGTCCTGCTTGCGGTAGGTTCCGGCCGCGTGCCACGCCATGCGGATGAAGAACGGACCGTAGTGCCCGAAGTCCGCGGGCCACCACGGCTGCGAGTTCGTCATCACGGCTTCGATGTCACGCTTGACCTCGGCGAGATCGAGAGAATTGAACTCGGCGGCGTAGTCGTAATCCGCACCCATCGGATCGCCCACGGCCGGGTTCTTCTTGAGGATCTTGAGATTGAGCGCCTTGGGCCACCACTCGCGGTTGCCGCCGCCTTCGACAGGCGTGGGCATCGCGTCGTGCATGACCGGACACTTGCCACCGCTCTCCTGCGGCTGATCCTCGTTCATCTCTTTTTCGCGTGTTACGTGATCTTCAGACACGTGCTTCCTTCCAAGGTGTGACGATCGGGCTGTGATCGGTGGTCACGAACTCTGCTGTGTTCGAGACCGGGGAGGGAACTGAACGGGAACTGCCGGCTGCTCGCGAGCAGCCGAACACTGTGCGCAGAAGCCCCAGTAGATGACCTCTGCCTCGTCGATCGTGAAACCGACGGAGTCCGATGCGGTGAGACACGGCGTCTCGCCCACCGCGCAATCCACGTCTGCGATCACGCCGCAGTTGCGGCACACAGCGTGGTGATGGTTGTCCCCGACCCGAGATTCGTATCGAGCGGGAGATCCCGCGGGCTCGATGCGACGCACCAGGCGCGCAGCGGTCAGGGCATTGAGAACGTCGTACACCGTCTGGCGTGATACCTCGGGGAGCACCGATCGAACGAGTCCGAGAATCGTGTCGGTGTCCGCATGCGGATTGGTTTCGACGACCTCGAGCACGGTGACCCGCGGACGGGTCACGCGCAAATCGGCGGTGCGTAATTGCTCCGCATAGGGTGAGATCGGCATCACAGCGTCAGTATCCTCCGGTTTTCTGGACCAAGTCAAGTATGCAGTCGAATCCGCTGCTTGTCGACTGCAACTCGGTATCGACGGCAACCCGACACATGCCGTTCGTCCGGAGTTCGGCCGGCGGCTCAGGCCAGAGCCAGAAACAGCTTTTCGAGCTCGGCCTCGGTCATCGGTTCCCTACCGTCAGCAGCATCCCCCGTCATGCACTCCCGTAGGCCGGTTGCCACGATCTTGAACCCGGCACGGTCGAGCGCCCGCGACACGGCGGCGAGCTGGGTGACGACATCCTTGCAATCACGACCGTTCTCGATCATCCCGATGACACCCGCAAGTTGGCCGTGCGCACGCTTGAGCCGGTTGAGTACCAGTGCAATGCTGTCTTCGTCGCCGATCATGTCGATTCCTTCGATGGTGGTAGCAGTGAACTCGAGGGTACCCCCGGGGGCATCATTGCGGCGCGGTACCGGTACCGCCGAGGGCCGCGATTGCCGCCTGCAGTTTCGCCGTGGCCTCGGCGGCGACCGCACCCAACCGCGGCTCACCGGTGACCTCGACCATGATGGCCGGGTTCATGGCCTCGACGACGACGGACCGCGCCGCCGCCGGGTTCTCACGCACGACCACATTGCACGGCAACAGCAGTCCGATCTGCTTCATCACCCCCACTGCGCGGTGAGCCAGTCCCGGGTTGCACGCGCCCAGGATCACGTAGCGCTCCATGTCCTCGTCGAGCTTGGCCTTCAACGTGGCCTGCATGTCGATTTCGGTGAGAACTCCGAATCCCTGCTCCGACAACGCCTTTCTCGTGCTCTCGATCGCGTCGGCGAAATCGGTGTCGGTCAGTGTGGTGGACAGTGCGATGTTCATGATGTCTCCTCGAAAATTGTTGTGTCAGTGAGAGCAGTCGATTCAGTGTGAAAAGCGGATGGAGGGCAGGACGGCACGTAGCCATGCCGGCGACCACCACGCGCCGTGTCCGGTCAGCCGTAGCAGGACCGGAAGCAGGACGAGTCGAACGAGGAACGCGTCGAGCAGTACCGCAACACCCAGGATGATGCCCATCTCTTTCGGGGGCAACGGATCCGACAGTGCGAATGCGAAGAACACTGCCACCATCACCGCTGATGCGGCAAAGATGACTCGTCCCGAGTGGGCCAACCCGTCCACCTGGGCAACCTTGGAATCACCGGAGCGCTCGTAATGCTCCTTGGCGGTAGCCAGGAGGAACACCGTGTAGTCCATGGCGATCGCGAAGATCATCGCGAAGAAGAACACCGGACCCCAACCGTCGAGAAATCCCTGCGGCGTGAAGCCCAGCAGCGAGGATCCGTGTCCGTCCTGGAAGATCAGCTTGGCGACGCCGAACGCCGCCGCGGTGGACAGCAGGCTCACCGCGGTACCGAGCAACGCGATGAGCGGAGCCTGAAGCGCCACCAGCAGCAGCACGAATCCGAGAACCAGGATGATCCCGACGACTATCGGCAGGTAGTCGTTCAAAGCCTGCTGCAGGTCCAGGTTCTCTGCCGGTGCTCCGCCGACGAGTGCCGAATCGGGCAATGTCGATCGCAGCTCGGCGAGAATGGAGCCCATCGCTTCGTCGGACGGATCCACCGACGGAATTGCCTGCAGCAGTGCATATCCCGAATCGTCAGCCGCACTCTGCTGCGGCGTCACCATCGAGATCCCGTCGACCCGCGCAGCGACGGTTGCGGTCTCGGCAGCATCCACTTCGGGAACCACGATCTGCAGCGAACCCGGTGCGCCCGGTCCGAACCGGTCCTGAACGAGCTCGTAACCCTGCCGCACGGGGGCATCCTCGGGCACCACTGCTATCGACGGCATTGCCACCTTCAGCCCGAGCACCGGCAGGGCGAGCGCAATCAGAATCCCCACCGACACGACCGCGAACGGCCACGGGTGCTTGTGCAGCAACTCCCCCCATGCCGCGAACCTTGGGGATCGATGCACTTGACGCTTGGCGTACGGCAACGAAGCGGCGTTGACATTGGGTCCGAGTGCACCCAATGCCGCAGGCAGCAGAGTCATCGTTGCCAGCAACACGAAGGCGACAGCCAGCATGATCCCGACGGCCATCGTGCGCACCGCCGGCGCGGGGACCAGCAGCACTGCGGACAGACTCACCAGCACCGTCAGCCCGGACAACACGACGGCCTTACCTGCGGTGTCCATGGTGGCGGCGACGGCAGCCCGAGGGTCGGTGTTCCGCAGCGCGTCGCGGAATCGAGCGACGATGAACAGGGCGTAGTCGATTCCCAGCGCGAGGGCGAACATCATTGCAAAGTTCATGGCCCACACCGAGATCGGCGTGACACCGTTGAGCAGAACGAGACCACCAGCGGAGGCAACGAGCCCCGCGACGGTGAGCAGCAGCGGCAAACCGGCCGCGACGAGGGAACCGAAGGCAAGCACCATGATCGCCAAGGTGACCGGCCACGAGAACAGTTCGGCTTGGATCATGGCGTCGTGGTTCGCCTTGTTGAAGTCCGACCACAGGGCCGACGAACCGGTGGGGTACACCTCGATTCCGTCGGTCGAGAGCGCAGTCAACCGCTCCTTCACATCGTCGACGGCCTTCACCATCTCGTCGGTCGTGCCGTTCGCCCCGGCGATGACGATGCCGGTGCGGCCGTCCGGGCTGATCGTCATATTCGGTTGCGGCGCAACGACGTCTCCGAATCGGGAGTCACCGGAGAACACCTCGGTCACGTCGTCGATCACTGCCCGAACAGCGGGGTCCGTGATGGATGCTGCGTCGGAGTGAACGACCACCTGCACCGCTGCGGACGAATTGCCACCGAAGTGCTGCTGCGCCAGTTCTCGAACCTGTACGGATTCGGATCCGTTCGCCTGCCACCCGGCTCCCGCCAGATCGGTGAAGACCGAGGGCGCGAACGAACCGAGGCCGATCAGCGCGATGAGCCATACGCCGAACACCCAACGACGGTGGGTCACCATCGACGCACCCGCACGGCCGAGTAGTCCTGGCCCTCTCGCGGGCAGGTCGTCAGGTGGGCGAAGAATTTCGGCATCGCGCAGCGACATGGTTCTCCTATACGGGTGGGGGTATCGATCGAGGCGGACGAAACCCCGAGCCATCGAACGTGCCCACCATTGCACATACCCAAGGGGGTATGCAAGTACCCCTGGGGGTATCACCCCAGGGGTACTTGCATCACGTCGGCGGATCACAACCAGGACGTGTCGGTCAGCGCCGCCTGTTCCACTGCTTCTCGATGCCGCGCAGCACTTCGAGTGTCTGTTCGGAATCTGCATCGACCGCCATCCGCGACCGAGCCCGTTCGAGCGCACGTTCGGCACGTGTCACCGCGCGATACCCCGAGTCGGTGGCGTCGACCAAGTACTGCTGTCGATTTCGCGGATTGACACTGCGCACCAACAGGCCCGCGTCGACGAGACTGGCAGTTGTCGCAGTGATGCTGGTTCGGTGTCGCACCAATTCACGTGAGAGCGCGCTGTACGACAACGGCCCTCTCCGACAAACCAATTCGAGTACCTCGTACCGTGCCCAGCTCAGTCCCTGGGCATCGAGCGCCTCCGCCAACCGCACCCGGGCGGCCGAGGCCATCCGCAATACCGTGGACACGATCTCGAACTCGGTGGAATGCGCCGGAGAGGTGTCGCCGTCGAACGATTCAGCGAGGGCAGTCATCGAAAGGTACTCCCCTACTTGATTTCTGCGAGGACGGTGCCTTGTGTGATGGCGTCGCCTGCGGTGACGCTCAGGCCGGTGATGGTGCCTGCTTTGTGGGCGGTGACGGGGTTTTCCATTTTCATCGCTTCCAGGACAGCGACGAGGTCCCCGGCGGCGACTTCCTGGCCTTCGTCGACGGCGACTTTGACCACGGTGCCCTGCATCGGTGCGGTCACCGAGTCACCGGAGGCTGCGCCGGCTCCGGCACCGCCACGGGTGCGGGCCTTGGGCTTACGCCGCACCGCACCGGCGTTCCCGCCGCTGCCACCGCCGAGGGTGAGCTCGCCCGGGAGGGAGACCTCGACGCGTCGGCCCCCGACCTCGACGATGACGGACTGCCGCGGCAGGGCCTCGTCGTCGTCGATCGGTTGCCCGGCGGTGAACGGGGGAACCTGGTTGTCCCATTCGGTTTCGATCCACCGGGTGTGGACGGAGAAGGAGTCGCCGTCGCCGATGAACGCGGGATCGGAGACCACCGCCGCGTGGAACGGGATCACCGTCGCCAACCCGTCGACGGTGAATTCGGCCAACGCCCGACGGGAGCGGGCGAGGGCTTCTTCGCGGGTGGCTCCGGTGACGATGAGTTTGGCGAGCATCGAATCGAACTGGCCGCCGATCACACTGCCGGATTCGACACCGGAATCGACGCGGACTCCCGGACCGGAGGGGGCGGTGAAGGTGGTGACCGGTCCGGGGGCGGGCAGGAACCCACGCCCGGCGTCTTCACCGTTGATCCGGAACTCGAACGAATGCCCCCGCGGTTCGGGGTCTTCGGTGATCGTCAGTTCTTCGCCGTTGGCGATGCGGAACTGCTGCAGCACCAGGTCGATGCCGGAGGTTTCCTCGGTGACGGGGTGCTCGACCTGCAGCCGGGTGTTGACCTCCAGGAACGAGACCAATCCGTCTTGGCCGACGAGGTACTCGACGGTCCCGGCACCGTAGTAGCCGGCTTCGAGGCAGATGGCTTTGGCGCTGGAGTGGATTTCTTTGCGTTGGGCGTCGGTGAGGAACGGGGCGGGTGCTTCTTCGACGAGTTTCTGGAAGCGGCGTTGCAGGGAGCAGTCGCGGGTGCCGGCGACGATGACGTTGCCGTGTTGGTCGGCGATGACCTGGGCTTCGACGTGGCGTGGTTTGTCGAGGTAGCGTTCGACGAAGCATTCCCCGCGCCCGAATGCGGCGACGGCTTCGCGGGTGGCGGAGTCGAACAGTTCGGGGATTTCCTCGCGGGTGCGGGCCACTTTCATGCCGCGGCCGCCGCCACCGAACGCGGCCTTGATGGCGATGGGGAGGCCGTGTTCGTCGACGAACGCCAAAATCTCGTCGGCATCTTCGACCGGTTCGGAGGTGCCGGGGACCGAGGGGGCTTTGGCGCGGGCGGCGATGTGGCGGGCGGTGACCTTGTCGCCGAGGTCGCGGATGGACTGTGGGGACGGTCCGATCCAGATCAGGCCTGCATCGATGACGGCTTGGGCGAAGTCGGCGTTCTCGGAGAGGAATCCGTAGCCGGGGTGGATGGAGTCGGCTCCGGATTTGGCGGCGGCGTCCAAGATTTTGTCGATGACCAGGTACGACTCCGCGGAGGTTTGTCCGCCGAGTGCGAATGCTTCGTCGGCCAGGCGGACGAACGGTGCATCGGCGTCGGGTTCGGCGTACACAGCGACACTGGCCAGCCCGGCATCAGCGGCCGCCCGGATCACCCGAACCGCGATCTCACCACGATTGGCAACAAGAACCTTGGAAATCTTCTTATGGGAGGTAGAGGTGGTCATCTGTGCGAAGTCCTTCACTGGCCGAATCGGGCATTGACGAAAAGAGCTGGGGCACTGGCGAGTCCGTAACGATGCACATCTTCCGGTCGACCCCACAGATCGATCGGGGCCGGCACGTCCTCGGCCACCGACGACTGCGCGGCAGTCAGAACCGCAACGACAGCAGCGATCTCGGAGTCCGTCGGACTTCCGCGAAACGACCAACTATCCGACGCAGCAGCAGATTTCGCTTCGCTCACTGCGTCAGGACTCGCTTCGCTCACTGCGTCATGATTCGCTGCGCTCACTGAGTCATGATTCGCTTCGCTCATAGTGGGATGTTTCCGTGTTTCTTCGGGGGCAGGGTCACTTGTTTGCGTTCGAGCAGTCGCAACGCGGTCACGATCTGTCCGCGGGTGTGACTTGGCGGGATGACCGCATCGAGATACCCGCGCTCGGCAGCGACGTACGGGTTGACCAACGTGTCCTCGTACTGCTGCTGCAACGTCAGCCGCAACGCATCGACGTCCTCACCGTTCTTCGCGGCCTCGAGCAACTGCTTGCGGTAGACGAACCCGACCGCACCCGAGGCCCCCATCACCGCGATCTGCGCCGTCGGCCACGCCAAATTGACGTCGGCACCCATGTGCTTGGACCCCATCACGTCGTACGCCCCGCCATAGGCTTTACGGGTGATGACGGTGATCTTCCCGACCGTCGCCTCCCCGTAGGCGTACAACAACTTCGCCCCCCGCCGGATGATGCCGTTGTATTCCTGCCCCGTCCCGGGCAGGAACCCCGGCACATCGACCAACGTGATGATCGGAACGTTGAAACAGTCGCACGTGCGGACGAACCGGGCTGCTTTCTCCGAGGCATCGATATCCAACGTGCCCGCGAACTGGGTGGGCTGATTGGCCACGATGCCCACCGACCGGCCGTCGATCCGCCCGAACCCGACGATGATGTTGCGGGCCCGCCCCTCCTGAACTTCCAGGAATTCGTCGTCGTCGAGGATCCGGCGGATCACCTCGTGCATGTCGTACGGAGTGTTCGGCGAATCCGGAATCAACGTGTCGAGTTCGAGATCCTCCGCCGTCAGACTGTCCTCGATGGATCCGACGATCGGATCCGACGCGGCCGTCCGCGGGGCATCGGCCCGATTGTTGCTCGGGAGGTAGGACAGGAGGTCGCGGACGTAGTCGAGGGCGTCCTGCTCCCCGGACGCGACGTAGTGCGCGACCCCGGACTTCTCCATGTGGGTGTGCGCGCCACCGAGCTCTTCCATCGTCACGTTCTCCCCGGTGACGGTCTTGATGAC
>NZ_BCWW01000006.1 GCF_001894785.1 Rhodococcoides fascians NBRC 12155 = LMG 3623 | reverse complement strand
CCCCGTACAACCCGAGGGAGACCACACCTTCCTGGATGCGGGCCCCGGCGCCTTCGTTGATGCCCACCAACGGCCGCCCGGTCTTGATCGCCAGGTCCATCACCTTGACGATCTTCTCGCCGTAGATCTCCCCCAAACTGCCGCCGAAGACGGTCGCGTCCTGGGAGAACACACACACATCACGGCCGTCGACGGTGCCGTAGCCGGTGACGACACCGTCACCGAAGGGGCGATTGTCACCCAACCCGAAATTCTGTGATCGGTGCCGCGCCAACGCATCCAGTTCGACGAACGAGCCCTCGTCGAGCAGGGCCGTGATCCGCTCGCGCGCGGTCAACTTGCCCTTCGCGTGGACCCGCTCCACCGCCGCCTCACCCGACGGCATCTCCGCAGCCCCCAGACGTTTACGAAGATCGGCCAATTTGCCCGCAGTGGTATGGATATCGGGTGCATCTGCCGACCCGGGTGCAGTGGAATCCTGGACGCTGGTCATGGGGCAACACTTTAACTGCGAGTGTGATCTGCGCCCCGACCGAGGGTGGTTCACGAGCCGACGTCGGTTCGTGCCGAACCCATATGCTGGTGGTCATGTGGACCAATCTGGATCGCCCACCGCTCGACGTCCGCGCACTCCGTCGAGCCTTGGTGGACGGACCGCAGGCATCGTGGTCTCGGGTGGACGTGGTGACCGAGACCGGTTCGACCAATGCCGACCTCGTCGCTGCGGCGGCAGACCGTGCGGACCGGACGGCCTTGATCGCCGAACATCAGGGGAGTGGGCGGGGCAGGCATTCGCGTCCGTTCTCCGGTGCTCCGCGATCGCAGATATTGCTGTCGATGCTGCTGAAGTTCCCGGGGATCGACCCGGCGGTGCTGGGTTGGCTGCCGCTGATGACCGGCGTGGCTCTGGTCGATGCGCTGCGTACCGTGGCCGAGGTCGATGCGCGGTTGAAGTGGCCGAACGATGTCCTGATCGGCGGTAGGAAGGTCTCGGGCATTCTGGCCGAAGTAGCCGCCCACGGACCGAGTCCGACGGTGGTCATCGGCCTGGGAGTGAACGTCTCGATGACCGAGGCCGAGCTCCCGGTGCCCACGGCGACGTCACTCGCGCTCGAACAGGCCGCGGTGCTCGATCGAGACACCCTGGTGCGTGCGATTCTGCGCGGGGTGGCCGCCGAGGTGGATTCGTGGCGGGATGCGCACTGGGATACCGAGGCGCTGGCGCACCGATACAGAGATCGGTGCGGCACCATCGGACAGCGGGTGCGTGTCGACCTCCCCGGCGGCGAGCACGAAGTGGGAACCGCTGTCGATGTGGACGAACACGGCCGGATCGTGATCGAGGTCGAACGTGCAGGCTTCGCATCGCCCTCGGTGCTGGCGGTTGCGGCCGGCGACGTCACTCATCTCCGACCTGTCTCGTGAGACCATCTTCACCCGGGCAGATCCGGCGCGAATAGTCAGGAGTGCACGTGGGTTACCCGCAGGATGCGTTGGCCGACGAGGAAGAGCTGCTGCTTCACCGTCACCCGCACTGGAAGATGTTGATTCTGCCGTCGATCACGTTCGTGCTCGCCACGGGTCTCGCCGGCGTCGCCCTCGGTGTCGCAGGTGCCCGACTCGAATCCACGGCCGCCGATGTGGCCACGATCGCCGCGCTGGTGGTGTGGGCATTGATCGTCGGGTGGCGATGCCTGGTTCCGCTCGTGAGCTGGAAGTGCACTCACTTCATCGTCACCGATCGTCGGGTCCTCGTTCGGCAGGGTGTGCTCACGCATTCCGGAATCGACATCCCCATGAGCCGCATCAGCAATGTGCAATTTCGACACGGGCTGCTGGACAGGATGCTCGGTACCGGCACCCTGATCATCGCGTCGGCGTCGGACGACCCACTCGAGTTCGACGACATTCCGCAGGTGCAACGCGTCCATTCGTTGCTCTACCAGCAAGTATTCGACTCCATGGACTTTCGTCGCGAGTCCGTTCACGATCGGGACCGAGCATTCGAGCCGATGGCCGACGATGCACCGGCCGAGTCCAAGCCCGGTTGGCGCGCGGGGAAACGCAGGTAACACAGGCTGTTCTCACATTCGAACCGTAGGGTTGCCGACGTGACCGATGTTCTGCTTGCCGAAGACGACGAAGCTATCGCCGCACCCCTCTCCCGTGCCCTCGGGCGCGAGGGCTACACCGTGACCGTCGAACAGACCGGGCCGGCCACGCTACAGCGTGCTCTCGACGGCAAATTCGACTTGCTGATCCTGGACCTGGGGCTGCCCGGAATGGACGGCCTCGAAGTGTGCCGTCAGGTCCGCGCCAACCGGTCCGAGGTGGCCGTGTTGATGCTCACCGCGCGCACGGACGAGGTCGACTTCGTCGTCGGCCTCGACGCCGGTGCCGACGACTATGTGGGCAAGCCGTTCCGGCTCGCCGAGCTGATGGCTCGGGTTCGAGCGCTCCTGCGTCGACGCGGTGCCGGCGAGGACGTTCCGATCGAGGTCGGTGCCATTCGCCTCGAACCGGCCGCCCGACGGGTGCTCGTCGGAGGTACCGAGATCTCGCTGGCCAACAAGGAATACGAGTTGCTCAAGGTGCTGCTCGATCACGCCGGTCAGGTGGTCTCGCGGGAGGTGATCCTGCGCGAGGTGTGGGGCGACGCGGAGTTGCGCGGATCCAAGACACTCGACATGCACATGTCCTGGTTGCGCCGCAAGATCGGCGACGAAGGACCGGTGGCGGAGCGTCGCATCGCGACCGTTCGCGGTGTCGGATTCCGCATCAACAGCGACTAGTCGTCGATGCGGCGTCGAATCCTGGTCTCCATCCTCGCTGTCGTCATCATGACGGCCCTGCTGCTCGGGCTGCCACTGATGTACACGGCCTGGCTGTGGGGCGAGGACTTCACTCGAAACGATCTGCAGGCACGCCTCGACCGAATGGCCGCGGAGATCATCTCGCAAGAGGGGTCGGCCGGACTGATCGAGGGTCAACTCGACATCGGTTCGCTGCGTCTGGCGATTCCGCAGGGTGGCCGCCTTGTCGTCATCTATCCGACGCCGGAGGACGCCGCGTCCCGCGCCGACATCGGGCAGGCATCCGTCCCCCGGCCACTAGTCGAATCTTTGTCGATGGGGACCTCGGGATCACTGCGGCTCGAAGTACCGTCCGACGACATGCGTTCACTGCAGCGGCAGGCGCTCGGAGCGGTGACTCTGGTGGTCCTGGCGTCCGCGCTGGCAGGAACCGTGGTGGCCGTGCTGACGGCCAAGCGACTGGCCGATCCGTTGCAGGACGTCGCGCGGCGGGCCGCCCGACTGGCCGAGGGCGACTTTCGGCCGGATCCGCGTCGGCACGGCATTGCCGAGCTGGACCGGGTGTCGGAGGTTCTCGACTCGGCCACCGTCGAGATCGCGGGCAGGCTGCAGCGCGAACACACGTTGGTTGCCGACGTCTCGCATCAACTTCGTAGCCGCCTGACCGCCGTTAGGCTGCGATTGGACGAGATCTCCACCCATCCGGACCCCGCGGTGGTCGACGAGGCGAACGAGGCGATGGATCAGGTCGATCGATTGACCCTGGCCATCGACGAACTCGTCCGCTCCTCCCGCAGCGACGGCGCCGCCGATGCGCACGAGGTATCGGTCATCGAGGAACTGACCGGCACGGTGGTCGAATGGCAGCGAAATTTCGACGATGCAGGTCGGAGTCTGGTGCTCAAGGGCGACGCCGACCTCCAGGCGTCGGTGACCGGCTCGCGTCTGCGCGAGGCCGTGTCGGTACTGGTCGACAACTCTCTGGTGCACGGCGACGGTGCCTGCACGGTTGCAGTGCGCGCCGTGTCCGCCGCCGAGGGGACCGACCGGCGGCGAGAGAAACTGGTCTGTGTCGAGGTGTCCGACGAGGGTCCAGGGGTGAGCAACGAACTGGCACCCCACATCTTCGACCGCGGATTCTCCGGAGCCGGTTCGACCGGAGTCGGTCTCGCGCTGGCCCGGGCCCTGATCGAGGCCGACGGCGGACGGTTGGAACTACAGCGCAGACGGCCGGCACTGTTCTCGGTGTTCCTGCCCGCTCGGCGCGAATCGTCGCCCGCGCTCTCGCGGCGCGAACCACGCTGACCGAATTGGGGGTCAGTCGAGCGCGTTCGATGCGTCGGTCGGATCCCCGTTGCGCTCGGCGTCCACTTCCAGGATGGTGCGCGCGTTGTCCTCGGGAAAAGCGAAGCGACGCAGCGCCCAGAAGCGGAACGCCATCTGGAGCAGGTTGCCGATGATGTAGTTCAGCACGAAGTCGATGACGACCACCATCGTCAGCGACTCGTTGGTGTCGCGGATGTCGAAGATGTTGTTCGCGATCCACAGCGGACCGGCGGCGATGAGCACTCCGATGCCGCTGATGGCGAAGAAGAGAAGCGCTTCGTGGTGGCGTTCGCGCCCGCCGCGGTGCTTGAAGGCCCACTCACGGTTGAGGAAATAGCTGAGCAGGGTGGCGAGCACGCCCGAGATGATCTTCGCGATCACCGGCTTCTGCTCGAGCACCGTCAGGCTCAGCGAGTAGAAGATGACGAGGTCGAACACCATCGTCGTACCGCCCACGATGGCGAACTTGATCAACTCGCTGTGCCGGATCGCAAGGTCCCTGATGGGCTTGGGTAAGCGCTGAAGCACGCTGTCGATCGTCGGCACAACGGTGAAGTCTACGAAACGAACGCCCGATCCGGCGAACCGACGCTCTGTTCATCAGCGTTTCCACAGTCTCGACGACAGTGTTTCCACGGTCTTCGCGACAACGACGACCGCCGTGCGACTGCCGGTTCGGCCCGAACCGGCAGGACATGACACCATGGTGAGCCGTGACAGGTACCGAACCGCGCCCCACCGCTGCGCGCCCGTCGTCGACCGGAATGCCCGTCGTGACGATGATCGGCGGAGGTCAGCTGGCCCGCATGACCCATCAGTCGGCCATCGAACTCGGCCAAACGCTGCGCGTGCTCGCCGCGGGCGCAGACGAGCCGGCTGCTCAGGTGAGCCCCGACGTCGTGTTCGGGCTGCACGACGACCTCGATGCGCTGCGCACGGCCGCGACCGGATCCAACGCCCTGACCTTCGACCACGAGCACGTGCCGACCGAGCACCTCGAGACCCTGGTCGCCGAGGGCGTCAACGTCCAGCCGCCACCGAGCGCGCTGATCTTCGCGCAGGACAAACTGCGCATGCGTCGCAAGCTCGAAGAGCTGGGGGCACCCGGACCGGCGTACGCGGAGGTGTCGTGGGCGCAGGACGCCATTGCGTTCGGTGACGAACACGGGTGGCCGGTTGTCCTCAAGGCGGTCCGCGGCGGCTACGACGGCCGCGGTGTCTGGATGCCCGCCGACGCCGAGGAAGCCGAAGAGATCGTCACTGCCCAGCTCGACCTCGGTGTGCCGCTCATGGTCGAGGAGAAGGTCGCCATGCGCCGCGAGTTGTCGGCGATGGTCGCGCGATCGCCGTTCGGTCAGGGTGCTGCGTGGCCCGTCGTACAGACCGTGCAACGACACGGACAATGCGCGGTGGTTCTGGCCCCGGCTCCCGACCTCGACGAGGACGTCGCCACGTACGCCGGTCGGCTGGCGCTCGATATCGCGGGCGCCCTCGGCGTGGTCGGAGACCTCGCGGTCGAGCTGTTCGAGACCACCTCGGGCAAGCTTCTGGTGAACGAGCTGGCCATGCGGCCGCACAACTCCGGTCACTGGACCATGGACGGCTGCCGCACCTCGCAGTTCGAGCAGCATCTGCGTGCAGTGCTGGACTACCCGCTGGGTGACACCGATCCACTGGCACCGTTGACGGTGATGGCGAACATCCTGGGTGCACCCGAAGCGCCGGAGATGACGATGGACGAACGCCTGCATCACCTGTTCGCCCGCATGCCCGACGCCAAGGTGCACCTGTACGGCAAGACCGAGCGGAAAGACCGAAAGATCGGCCACGTGAACATTCTGGGCGCGAGGTCCGGATCGCTCGGCGACCCGGCCTACGTGGCGGCCGTACGTGAACGAGCCGAACGTGCAGCGCACTGGATGTCGCACGCCGAATGGACCGACGGATGGGACCCGCACCATGACTGACGAATCCGGTACCGCCGTCGTAGGCCTGATCATGGGCAGCGATTCCGACTGGCCGATCATGGAGGCCGCAGCAGAAGCGCTGGCGGAGTTCGGTATTCGTTTCGAGGTCGGCGTCGTCTCCGCGCATCGCACCCCTCAGCGGATGCTCGACTACGCCCGCGAGGCCGCCGGTCGCGGAATCAAAGTGATCATCGCCGGTGCCGGGGGAGCGGCGCACCTGCCGGGCATGGTGGCGTCGGCGACGCCACTGCCGGTCATCGGCGTTCCGGTACCGCTGAAGTATCTCGACGGCATGGACTCGCTGCTCTCGATCGTGCAGATGCCCGCCGGTGTGCCCGTTGCGACGGTCTCCATCGGTGGTGCTCGCAATGCGGGGTTGCTCGCCGTGCGGATCCTGGGAGCGTCCGATCCTGTTCTGCAGCAGCGGATGTCGGCCTTCCAGGCGTCTCTCGAGGCCATGGTTCTGGACAAGGACGCGGCACTGCGAACCACGCTGCTGGGATGAGTGCCGCGGCGTCGCGGCGCGAGCAGATTCGACGAGCCGGCCGCGGCAAGTGGCAGTCGGTGTCGGTGACCCGGCTGGCACTGCGCTACGCGCAGCTGTGGGGCGGAACGGCGCGTTTCGACGACGAGTTCTCGATCTTCGTGTGTTCCGGCCTGCGCGGCGGATTCGGCCGCGGCGGAACCACATTCGGTGGGGCCTACCTGACGGCGAACAACACCGCCCGTCGGGTGCTGCGGCACGAGGCGATTCACGCCGACCAGTGGGCGAGGTTCGGGCTGACCTTTCCGTTCCGCTACCTCGTCGAGGAAGCGCGTCACCGCGGCAGCGCCAATCGGTTCGAGATCGAAGCGGGACTCGCGGACGGCGGCTACCGCCCGACCGGATGAGTCTGCAACTCGGTCGAGCGCAGTCTCAGTCGAGGGTCGTCGTGACCTTTTCGGTGTCGATGCGTCGTTCCTTCTTGCTCTCGTCGGAGTTGGCCACCTGTACCAACGATGCTCCGGCCGCGAGCACCGAGAGCAGTCCGTCGATCAACTCGTCGGCGGTGGTCCAGGATGCACTGGACAACACTCGATCCGCGGCCGAGAGAGAACGGGCCTCGGCGCGTTCTCTCGCTGCGGCGAGGACGTCGTCCACCGAGCGGCCGTCCAATGCCGCGGCCCCGGATCCGGTTGCCCTGAATTGGTCACCGTGTACGCGAACCGAGGTGGCGTAGTCGGTCATCCCGACGGGCAGATCGGGGACTGCCTTGCCGAAGGCATCGAGCGAGAGCGCCAGAACTTCGTCGACGTCGGGCGCGTCCTCGAGGCGGTCGCCGTGCACCAGCGCGAGATCCGCGGAGTCGTCTGCACCGAGCACCACCTCGCCGCCGGTCCACCAGATTCCCAGAAGTACGGCAGCGGTCTGCCAGTGCGCCGGCAACAGCACGCACACGCGCGCGCCCTGATCGAGTGCGAACTCGTCACGGAGCAGGTTGGCAGTCTTGGCCGCCCAATTCGCCAGTGTCACGGCGGACACCTCGACCCGCTCGCCGGTGGCATCGTCGTAGTACGTGATGCGGGGACCGGCCGGGTCTGCCGCCAGGATCGGCTCGAGCAGGGTTTGAGTCAGGTTCGAAGCCACACCACGACCCTAGTCGACGCTGACCCGCCCCGATCTCCGCGCTGCGTTCGTACCGTCAGTTCACGCACATGGGGCCGGTGGAACCCGCGTCGATCGGTGCCGCAGGTTCCTCGGGGACTGCTGTACCTGCTTCGGGTGCCACGGTTTCGGCCGTTGCGGCCTGACCCGAGCCGGGGCCGGCGTAGTCGTCGGCGAGCACGACCCGGACGGCATCGGCCGGCATGGTGTCGTCGGCGGTGATCTGCAGGCCACCGAGTGCTGCCGACACGGCGCGAGCGGCGTCGCTGTCCACATCGGCGGTCTGGATGCGGCTCGTGGAGATGGACGAGCCCTCGTAGTTGCCGATGGTGCCACCGACGTACCCGAGCGCCGTCAACGATCCGGCCACACCGTTGGCCAAGCCTTCGATACCGCTGTCGTTCGCGACGTCCACCGTCACCGTCGACGGATTGACGGCCGGGGCATCCGAATTCTCGGCGTTGGTCTCGGCGGAGTTCCCGTCCTCGAGTAACCCGGCGACGTATTTCTTCACTGCTGCCGGGTCGACCTGCACGATGGATTCGCCGTAGTCGGTCGTCGCATTGATGTCGACCGCGGGAATGGTCTCGAACTTGACCTTGCCACCGGCGAGATCCTGCAGGCGAGTGGCGAACTGCAGGATGTCCCAGTCCGAATCGAGGGTGACCGACCGCTGCACCGCGGTACTGAGCTGACCGAGCTTGCTCGGATTGCTCAACGTCTTGGCGCTGAGTACACTGCGTACGAGGGAGGCCATGAAGACTTGCTGGCGCACGATCCGGTCCAGGTCACCGCGGGGCAGATCGTGTCGTTGCCGGACGAAACTCAGCGCCTGCGAACCGGACAGGTTCTGCTCACCGGCGGCGAAGTTCGCACCCGACAGCGGCTCCTGCACCGGATTGTTCAGGCATACCGCTACTCCGCCGACGGCGTCGGTCAGCAGAACGAAACCGAGCAGACCGACCTCTGCGTAGTGATCGACCGTGATGCCGGTGAGATTGGCAACCGAATCGATCAGCGCTTCGCGTCCGGCCTCGGTGGCCTGCGGTTCGGCGTCGGCATCGGAGACTCCCTGCTCGACCAGTTCGAGCCGTTTGTTCTCCTTGGTCGCTCCGTACGCGGCGTTGATCTTGGACATTCCGATCCCGGGCACCTCGACGTACGAGTCGCGCGGGATGGAGATGGCAGTGGCCGACGAGCCGTCGTTCGGGACGCGGATCAACACGATCGTGTCCGTGTTCGACGCAACTTCCTCACCTGCGTTGAGCGAGGCGAGTTCTTCCGGTGAGAGCGCGTTGCCGTGGGCGTCGGTGCGGCTGTCGGTGCCGACCATCAGGATGTCGACGGCGCCGTCCGCTGCGCCGCCCAGACCGAGGCCGCCCGCAGTGGCGATGTTCGACCGCAGACTGTCCACGCTGCGCCAGGCGAAGCCGGTCACCAGCAGGACGAGCACCGACAGCACGGCCACCGCAACGTGCGTCGCCGGCCAGCGACCACCTGCGCCCGGTCGGCGGGGTGCCTCGCCTGCGTCCGCTCGTCGGTCGTCGCCTCGGGGCTCGCGCTGCGGTCGTCGTGCACGGGAGGCTGTGGTTCGTCGTTCGTCGCCGCGCGCGCTGCCTCGGCGATGCACGCCCACTTCGTCGTCCGCGGAGGGACGTACAGGTCGATCCTGGGAGTCGCGCCCGCGGGATGCACGAGGGTCGGTGTCACGGTCGCGTCGCTCGCCGCGCAGGCCGTCGCCGTCGGCTCGCCGCGAGGTGCGCCGGTGTGGTGGGGGCGTGCGCTCACCTCCGTGCGTGCCTGAATCTCGTGGCACCTTCGACCCTTTCCTCGTTTCCGGCAGGCATGGACACCTACCGACAGACGTTCACTCCCCCCGACTCGAAGGTTACTGGCGATCGGCCGCGCTCTCGCCGAACCGACCGCGGCGTGCCACACTTGGCAACCGTGAATGCGATCGTGGTGACCGGTGCACACGGCCAGTTGGGCCGACGGGTGGTCTCGCTCGCCGCCGAGCGTGATTCCGACGTCGAGGTGCACGGCTATTCGTCCGCCGACCTGGACATCACCGACCCCGATGCAGTCGACGCCGTGGTGACTGCGGGTGCGACCGTCGTCAACTGCGCCGCGTACACCGCCGTCGATGCCGCCGAAACCGACGAGTCCAGGGCCATGGCCGTCAATGCCGACGGTCCTCGAAATCTCGCGCGGGCGTGCGGGCGTGTCGGTGCACGACTGATACACATTTCCACCGACTATGTGTTCGACGGCACAGCGACCGAGCCGTACGACGTCGACGCGGCGACCGCGCCGAAGTCCGTGTACGGACGCACCAAGTTGGCCGGGGAAACGGCGGTGCGTGAGGAACTCCCCGAGGCCGTCATCGTGCGCACCGCATGGGTCTACGACAACACCGGCAAGAACTTCGTCACCACGATGCGAAGACTCGAAGGCGAGCGGGAGACCGTCTCGGTGGTCGACGACCAGATCGGATCGCCCACCTTCGCCCTGGACCTGGCCGCCGGTCTGCTCGAGATCGAAGCCGACGGGACGGTGACCGGCCGGACCCTTCACTTCACCAACGCCGGGCAGGCGAGCTGGTACGACCTCGCGCGGGCAGTGTTCTCGGGAATCGGTGCCGACCCCGACCGGGTGCGACCGTGTTCGAGCGCGGAGTACGTCGTCCCGGCACCTCGGCCCGCATACTCGGTGCTGTCACCGACTGCGTGGTCGGCAGCCGGGCTCGGTGCGCCCCGCCCCTGGTCCGAGGCTCTGACGGCGGCTCTTGCTCGGTCGTGATGCGGGATCGATGCTCGCCTCGGGCTAGTCTTGCCCGCGTGAGTTCCGACCTGGCCGTGGTGACGGTGACCTATTCCCCCGGCGAATACCTCGAGCAATTTCTGACGTCTCTACGCGAGGCCACGACTCGGCCCGTGCGAGTCATCATGGCCGACAACGGGTCGGTCGACGGCACTCCGGAAGCTGCCGAGGCGGCGTTCGCGGAAGCAGAATTGCTGCGTACCGGCGCCAACATCGGCTACGGCGCTGCCGTCAATCGGGCGATCGCCGCGGTCGACCCCGAGGTCGAATTCGTCGTGGTCGCCAATCCGGATGTCAGGTGGCACCCCGGGTCCCTGGACGGATTGCTCGACGCCGCGGCGCGATGGCCGCGCGCAGGTTCGCTGGGCCCACTCATTCGTGAGCCGGACGGGTCGCGATACCCGTCCGCGCGATCGGTGCCCGATCTGACGTCCGGGGCCGGCCACGCAATTCTGGGCAAGCTCTGGCCGACCAATCCGTGGACTCGGCGATACCGCCAGGAGAACGAGACGGTGTCCGAGCGGCCGGTGGGATGGCTGTCGGGATCATGCCTGTTGCTTCGCCGCGCAGCGTTCGACTCCATCGACGGGTTCGATTCGCGCTACTTCATGTACATGGAGGACGTGGACCTCGGCGACCGGCTCGGTAGGGCGGGTTGGCAGAACGTCTACGTACCCGAGGTCGAGGTCACGCACTCGAAAGGCCATGCGGCAGGACGGCATCCGGAAGTGATGCTGCCCGCACACCACACCAGCGCCTACCGATTCCAGGCCGACAGACACGACCGGGTGTGGCAGGCTCCACTACGATGGGCGCTGCGCGCGGGTCTCGGTCTTCGCTCGAAGGTCGTTGTGACTTCGGCGCTTCGGGCCCGAGCTCGTGAAGAACGACCGTCGGACGAGAGAACAGAGGCTGGACATGTCGGATAGTTCCCCATCGGTCGCCGCACGGACGGATGCAGTGATCTTGGTCGGCGGCAAGGGAACTCGACTGCGCCCGTTGACTCTGTCGGCACCGAAGCCGATGCTCCCGACTGCAGGACTCCCGTTTCTCACCCACCTGCTGGCCAGGATCAAGGCTGCGGGCATCGAACACGTGGTTCTCGGAACGTCGTTCAAAGCCGAAGTGTTCGAGCAACATTTCGGCGACGGGTCGGCGTTGGGCATCGAACTCGAGTACGTGTTCGAGACCGAGCCCATGGGCACCGGCGGCGGAATCAGAAACGTGTTGCCGCGACTGCGGGCGGACAACGTCATGGTGTTCAACGGTGACGTGTTGGGTGGTACCGATCTGACGGCAGTGCTCGATACGCACCGCACGACCGACGCGGACGTGACGCTGCATCTCGTTCGGGTCGGCGATCCCCGAGCGTTCGGCTGTGTCCCGACCGACGAGAACGGCCGAGTCACCGCGTTTCTGGAGAAGACCCAGGATCCGCCGACCGACCAGATCAATGCCGGTTGCTACGTGTTCAAGCGTGAGATCATCGAGTCCATCGCAGCCGACCGGCCGGTGTCGGTGGAGCGAGAGGTGTTCCCTGCCTTGCTCGCCGAGAACAAGAAGGTCTACGGGCACGTCGACAGTGCGTACTGGCGCGACATGGGTACGCCGGAGGATTTCGTCAAGGGATCGGCCGACCTCGTTCGTGGGATTGCGCCGTCGCCCGCACTGCACGGAGATCGCGGTGAGTCCCTGGTTCACCCCGGAGCGGGTGTCGCGCCGGGCGCACTGCTGATCGGTGGAACCGTCGTCGGACGTGGTGCCGAGATCGGCGCAGGCGCTCGTCTCGACGGCGCGGTGGTGTTCGACGGTGCGATCGTCGAAGCAGGGGCCGTGGTCGAACGGTCCATCCTGGGCTTCGGAGCCCGCATCGGACCGCGCGCACTCGTGCGTGACGCCGTCATCGGTGACGGTGCCGATATCGGAGCTCGGTGCGAGTTGCTGCGTGGGGCACGGGTATGGCCCGGAGTGAAGCTGCCCGACGGGGGAGTGCGCTTCTCCACCGACGTCTGATCGTCGTCCCGAGGAGTTGAGCGGGGCCGACCCGGGCGGATCAGCGATACGCCGCGAGCGCGACGAGATGGTCGATGGTCTCGCGCTCGGCCGAGTCGGGTAGTTCGTCCACCGGCCACCAGCGCAGGTCCGTCGATTCCTCGCTGCGCACGGCGCGCGCGCCGTCCGGGGCGCGCACCAGGAACCGCAGGTCCAGGTGCCGGGTCGGCTTACCCAGTGAGCACGTGATCGGGTGAGTGTGCGCCGAGAGCAACTCGGGATCGATCGACAGATCGGTAATTCCGGATTCTTCGGTCGCCTCGCGCAGCGCTGCGGCGACGACCGTCTCGTCCTCGGGTTCGCAGTGACCGCCCAGCTGAATCCACCGGCCCACCCGGGGATGCAGGGTCAACAGAACGTGCCGTCCCGACGCGTCGAGTACCAGCGACGACGCCGTGATGTGGCCGGCCTCGTTCGCGCGAAGACACGCGTCGGGATTGCTGTGCAGAAAGGCGATCACGGTGTGCCGAAGGGATTCGTCCCTGGAGTCGGTCGGTGCCCACCGATCGAGTGTCTCGGCCGCGGACTGCCACAGTGAGGAAGCGGACATCGTCGGTCAGAGCTCCACCAGCGAAGACCCGGGCGCGGCCGGATCTCGTACCGTCAGCGGCTCGCTGGGGTGTCCGATTGCGATGGCCCCCAATGCTTTCCAGTCCGCACGCAAGCCGAGCTCGGCGCGGACGGTATCGGCGGCGAAGATCGTCGAACCGATCCAGCAGCTACCGAGATCGCGAACGGCCAGGGCTACGAGCAAACCCTGAACGGCGGCACCGACCGCCACGGTGAACATGGTGTCCTCCGCTGCGCGACGCCTCTCGTCGGGATAGGTGTGCGCCCCGTCCGGCACACAGAACGGAATCACGATTTCCGGCGCATCGAACAGAATGTCACCGCGGCTCAGCCTGGCGGCGATGCGGTCCTCGGTCAGCCCGTCGCCGGCCAGATCGGCTCGCCACTGCTCGCGCATGGTCTCGAGCAGTCGGCGACGCACCGCGGGCGTTCTGATCCAGACGAATCTGACGGGGTGGGTGTGATGCGGGGCGGGGGCGGTGAGGGCGTCCGCGACGGCGTCACGGATCGAGTCCGGGTCGACTGCGTCGGGGGAGAACGATCGAACCGACCGCCGGCGGAGCAGGGCCTCGCGTCGACCACGTTCGAGTGCCTCGGCGGTTCCCAGCCAGAACAGATCGTCTTCGCCGCCGCGCAGCAGGGTGGCGGCGGTGGAGCCGTCGTCGACCGGTGACAGGCCGCGGACGACGGCTATCGGAACGCCACCCAGCTTGCCCTTCACGAGATCGCCTGCCGCAGCGAGCTCGTCGGCGATGGCGACTTCGGTGACGATCAGTTCGTTGCCCTGGCCGTCTTCTGCCCCGGCGTATCGATGGACGACCGCCAGGCCGGCAGACCCGATCGCGGCATCGGTCTGACCGATCCGCCAGGCCCGGCCCATCGTGTCGGTGATCACGACAGCCACGGTGACTCCGGCCGACTCGTGCAGTGCTCGCCGAAGAGCCGCCGCGCTGGCGTCGGGATTCTCCGGGAGCAGCGCCAGTTCGCTGCCGTCGACGTTGGACCCGTCGATACCCGACGCGGCTTGCACGATGCCGAGGCGGTTCTCGGTGATGAGCGTCCGGCCTTTTCGGGCGACGACGCGAACGGCCTCCTGATCGACGAGGACCCGGCGGGCTGCGTCCCGCTCCTCGGGGTCCTGCGGTGCGGGCACCAGACGTCCCTCGACCTTGGAGACGATCTTGCTGGTGACCACGAGGACGTCTCCGTCGCGCAGCCAGGGCGCTCGGTCGACGATCGCTGCGGCGAGATCGTCGCCCGGACGAAACTCGGGAAGTCCCGTGACCGGCAGGATTTCGATCGATCCGCCCGGTGCGTGGTCACCGGGAGCCTCCGGCATCGACGCCACCTCGCGTGGGGCGGTCACAGTTCGAGTCCGGCTGCGCGCAGGGCGGTGCGTGCCATCACCGCTGTGGTCTCCGGGTCGGTCATCAACAACGGAATCGACTGCACGTCGACTCCGTCGACCACCGCCGAGTCGGTGCTGTGCACCAGCCAGGCGTCGAGAATGCCGGTGCCGCTTCGGCTTCCGTAGAGGCGGCCGACGGCCTCGGCCGTCGTCTCGACGCCGATGACCGAGAGGCACTCGTCTGCCATGCCGCGCAACGGTTTACCGTCCACCACCGGGGACAGGCCGACGACCTTGGCGGCGGTGGTGCGCAGTGCGCCGCGGATGCCGGGTACGGCAAGAATTGCGCCGACACTGACCACCGGGTTGGACGGGGCCAGGATCACCGCGTCGGCCTCGGCGATCGATTCGGCGACTCCCGGTGCAGCAGTGGCCTGTTCGGCACCGATATGAGCGAAACTGTGCGTGGGAATCTGCGCGCGGTAGCGAACCCACCACTCCTGGAAGTGGATTGCGCGTTGTTGCTCGCCGCTGGGGTCGTCGGGGTCGGTGACCACGACGTGTGTTTCCGAGCGGTCGTCGGTGACCGGCAGCAATCGGACGCCGGGCTGCCATCGGTTGCACAGTGCCTCGGTGACGGCCGACAGCGGAAATCCGGTGCGCAGCATGCGACTGCGGATCAAGTGCGTGGCGATGTCCCTGTCGCCGAGGCCGAACCAGTCGGGATCTGCTCCGTAGGCGGCCAACTCGTCGCGGGCGTTCCAGGTCTCCGCGACCCGGCCCCAGCCTCGCTCGGTGTCGATTCCGTTTCCGAGGGTGTACATGCACGTGTCGAGATCCGGGCAGATGCGAAGGCCGTGCATCCAGACGTCGTCGCCGACGTTGACCACCGCCGTGATCTCGTTCTCGGGTTCGTCGCCGAGAAGGGAGTCGCCGAACAGGGATTTGAGCCCCTGGAGGAACCGTGCGCCACCGACGCCACCGACCAGAACAGTAACTTTCACAACATGCGAGCCTAGTGCGGTTGTCGCCCGCCCGGGTGAGCGCCCACCCGGACCGTCCGCGGGGCCGGGATCCGAGCCCGAGAACCGCCGCGACACGCACGGGACGCGCTCCGATTCGGGGAGACAGCCGATTTCGGGCATGGGATGGTATTGGATTTGTGCGATCGGCTTGACCGCGACACACCTGTACGTGTCTAATCACAGGTATGTCATTCAGCGTTCGCGGCACGAGTTCGACTGCAGCGAACCTGGTTTCGAACACTCGTTCCCTTCCTGTTCGTCCCTGAGTGGACGTGGAGTAGAGGTCGAGAGTTGGACGGGTGGAGAGTCGGCTCGGACGTACCAGCTCGATCGAATACCGGCGCGGGGCAAGGTATTCGAGATTACGAGGACCGAAAGTATCTGCGCTACCACAGGTGAGGAGGCGGAAGCGATGTATGACCAGCACGTGACACGTGATCAGCGGGGCGGACCCACTGCACACCTCAGCGCTGTCGACGACGCGCCGCAAACCGAGTCCGATTCCGGCGTGGATTCGAGCGTCTCCGTCGACGCCGGTTCTGCGTACGTGACCCCGTCGAACGATGCAGTCGACGGCGAACTCTCGAGTGACGCCGTGCAAATCGATCAGGACATCGACAGCCCCGATGTCGACAGCCCGGATGTCGACGACGTCGATAACGACGACTCGGACAACGACGCCGATTCGATGCCGTTCGTGGCCGAATCGGTTCCACCCGCCAAGCCGTTCCTCAGTCTCGTGGCGGGTTTCGACGAGATGTTCGAGGAGATCGAGGATCAGTGGCAGGAGCGCGCCCTGTGCGCTCAGACCGATCCCGAAGCCTTCTTTCCCGAAAAGGGCGGCTCCACCCGCGAAGCGAAGCGAATCTGCCTCGGCTGCGAGGTCAAGGACGAATGCCTCGAGTACGCTCTCGCCAACGACGAGCGATTCGGAATCTGGGGCGGACTGTCCGAGCGTGAGCGTCGTCGGCTCAAGCGCGGGATCGGCTGAGCCGAGCGCTCTCAGGAGGATCCACCCACGAGCCGACGCTGCATCACGGCTCGGCGCTGGCGGGGTCCACCTCGTCGGGATCGATGCCCAAATACGTCGCTACCTGCTCGACCAGGACCTCGAACAGTAGGTCCTCCAAATCTTCCGGGTGCTTGGCGCGCCGCTCGAGCGGACGCCGGAACAGCACCACACGGGCGCGTGTCGTCTCTCCGCGCTTGTCGATCCCTGCGGGGACCAGTCGCGACAGGGGTACCGGTCCTTCTGCGACCACCTCGGGCGGCCACGTGACCGATTCCGGGTCCAACGCCCTGATCTTGGGCACGTCGTCGACGGCGATGTCGAGCTTCGAGAGCTTGTCGTGCCACCGGTGGTCGATGCGCGCGAACGCGTCGAGTACCAGCCGGTCGAACTTCTCTGCACGTGATCGCCGGGCAGGTAGGTCCTCGGGCAGCACCGGTCCGCGGATGCCGCGGCCGTGCCGCGCAACGGACCGCGACGTGATCCTGCGCGCGGAAGAGAACTGAGGCATGGGGGCAGGTTATCGCGGCTGTCCGGTGTGTCGGTCGTTCGGTCGGTTGCACGTACCGGATACTCTGCACTCGTGAGATCACTGCGTGGCTGCTGCAGGCCTGGTTGCAACCGTTCTGCCGTTGCGACGCTCACATATGTCTACTCCGACTCCACTGCCGTCGTCGGTCCGCTGGCCACCGTGGACGAACCGCACTCCTGGGACCTGTGCGAGGTCCATGCCTCGACGACCACGGCACCCAAGGGCTGGGAGCTCGTGCGGTACGAGGGTGGTTACTCGACATCGACCCCCGACGAGGACGATCTGACCGCGCTGGCCGAGGCCGTACGCGAAGCCGGTCGGGGAGACCGGACGCGCTCCGAGGACCGAGACAGCGGTGACCGGTCGCCGGCTCGCCACCAGGACACCGAGCGACGGGCCACGCCTGCCGTCCGAACCGGCCGACGCGGACACCTCAGAGTTCTACCCGATCCCACGTCCTAGACCCCCTGCGCAGAACGCCGCGGCGGGGCGAGGCGCTGCGTCCGCCCGAATGAACGACGGGTCGACTGGCCCGCCCACCGGGCGTCTGGCAAGGTTTGCACCAGTACCGAAACGGACAAGCCGGTCTGCCGAGCTTCGGTGTTGATCGCCCCGTACCCAACGCTGGATGTCCGACGCCGGACGACCGACAATCAGGAGAATCTTCGTGGCCCGAACCGCAGAGTCCGTCAACGCCGTCATCAAGGCCTACGACGTCCGTGGCGTCGTAGGTGAGCAGATCGACGAGGCGTTCGTCCGAGACGTCGGTGCATCGTTCGCCCGGTTGGTACGCGACGAGGAGGGCGCGGCGCGGACTGTCGTCGTCGGACACGACATGCGCGACTCCTCGCCGGGCCTGTCCCGCGCTTTCGCGGACGGCGTCACCGCGCAGGGGCTCGACGTCGTGCACATCGGTCTCGCCTCGACCGATCAGCTCTACTTCGCGTCGGGCCTGCTCGAATGCCCCGGTGCCATGTTCACCGCAAGCCACAATCCGGCGAAGTACAACGGAATCAAGCTCTGCCGCGCCGGTGCCAAGCCGGTGGGGCAGGACACCGGGCTGGCCACGATCAAGTCGGAACTGATCGACGGCGTGCCGGACTTCGACGGCCCGGCCGGTACGGCAACGTCGCGAGACGTGTTGACCGACTACGCCGGGTTCGTTCGCGACCTGGTCGATCTTTCCGGCATCGGATCCATGAAGATCGCCGTCGACGCGGGTAACGGCATGGGCGGGCACACGGTCCCCGCGGTGTTCGCTCCGCTCCCGGTGACGATCGAACCGTTGTTCTTCGAACTCGACGGCAGCTTCCCCAATCACGAGGCCAACCCACTGGATCCGGCGAACCTGGTGGATCTGCAGCGCTTCGTCGTCGAGACCGGTGCCGACATCGGGCTCGCGTTCGACGGAGACGCCGACCGGTGCTTCGTCGTCGACGAGAAGGGCGATCCGGTCTCGCCGTCGGCCGTGACCTGCTTGGTGGCAGAACGCGAGCTGGCCAAGGAGCCCGGTGCGTCGATCATTCACAATCTCATCACCTCGCGTGCGGTGCCGGAGCTGGTCACCGCGCTCGGCGGCAAGCCTGTCCGCACCCGAGTGGGGCACTCGTTCATCAAGCAGCAGATGGCCGATACCGGTGCGATCTTCGGCGGAGAACATTCCGCGCACTATTACTTCCGTGATTTCTGGGGTGCCGATTCCGGCATGCTCGCCGCGCTGCACGTTCTCGCTGCCCTCGGCGCACAGGATCGACCGCTCTCGGAGATGATGGCTTCGTACGAGACGTACAGCGCGTCGGGTGAGATCAACTCGACGGTCGACGACGCAGCCGAACGCACCCAGGCCGTGCTCGACGCGTTCGCCGATCGGACCACCGGAATCGACCGTCTCGACGGCGTGACCGTCGACCTCGAGGGTGGTGCATGGTTCAACTTGCGTGCGTCCAACACCGAGCCCCTGTTGAGACTCAATGTCGAGGCGCGCACCCGCACCGAGGTCGACGCGTTGTCGACCGAGATATTGAGCATCGTTCGCTCCGGACTGGAATAGTGGTTACCTAGAGTTCACAAGTGGGTATGCAGGCATTTCGAGTCGGTGACGTAAGGGAAGGTGCCGAGGTCATGAGGGCAGTGACGTCTCTGGTCGATCTCGACGACGCCGGCGCGATCGTGGCCGCCGATCGGGAGGGCGCGCTCCGCAGCGCCGCGCTCGCGGGTGCTCAAGTACGCGCCGTCGCCACTGCGGTCGAAGAGTCGGTGCTGGCGCGCCTGGCCGACCTGCGACCTCGCAGCGTGGTGATAGTGACCGGCGACGGCCGCAGCAGCCGTGCCGCGTCTCTGCTTGTCGCTGCTCTCGGAAACCATTTGGGCGTTCCCCTGGTTCGTAGTACCGGAACTCCGCCGTGGATCGGGCCACTGGATGTCGTCGTGGTGGCCGGCGACGATGCAGGCGATCCGCGCTTGGCCGAATCGGTCGACGCGGCAGCGCGGCGCGGCGCGGAGGTCGTCGTCGTGGCACCGGAAGAGGGTCCCTTGCGTGCCGTGCGCGGTGCCAGGGTCATGTGGTTGCCGCCGCGCATAGCGGTGCGTGACCACAATGCGCTGATGCGCTACCTCGCGGCGTTCGTGGCCGTCCTCGGCGCGGTTGCCGGTGGTTCGTGGAAGGCGCTGCTGCCCAACCTTTCTCGGCTCGCAGATCTGCTCGATGCCGAGGCTGTGCGCAACAGCCCGTCCAACGAGGTGTTCCACAACCCTGCCAAAGCGCTTGCCAGTGGGTTCAGCGGCAAACGTGTGGTGCTCAGCGGTGCCGGGCCGGCTGCCGTCGAGGTGGCGCGGCACGGTAGCGAGGTGTTGCTGCGGGTGGCCGGTCTGATCGTGGCTGCGGGTGAGCTCGGCGATGTCATCGCTGCGTCCATCCGTGCGTCCATGGTCGAGTCATCGGGGCCGGTCAGCACCTTCGACTCGATCTTCCACGACGAGGAGCTCGACGGACCGGCTCCCGAACAGCCGATGCGGGTATTCGTCCTGGCGTCCGAATCCGATCGCGCGCTGACCGAACGACGCATTGCCGGTGTTCCGAATTCCGAACTGGTACTGACCGAGTCCGGTGAGGCGACGTCCGGCGGGGAGTTCGTGAGTTCGGGTTTCGAGGCCCGCGCGGCGTCACCCGATCCGGTTACACTCTCGATGCTCGACACGATGTCGGTGTTGGCAACGCGGTTGGACACCACTGCCGCGTACTTGTCGTTGATGGGCGGTAGCTAGTGCAACTCCTGCGAGGCGCAGTCCGGTCCTACGCTTGGGGTTCGCGCACTGCTCTGGCTCGTATCCAGGGTAGGCCGGTACCGTCCGATCATCCCGAGGCGGAGATCTGGCTGGGTGCACACCCGGCCGATTCTGCGCACGTGGTTCACGAGGGTGGCAGCACGCCGTTGCTCACCCTCATCGACGGGGATCCGGAAACACAGTTGGGCGGCTCTGCAGAGGACTTCTCGTCGCGGCTGCCGTACTTGCTGAAATTGCTTGCCGCAGAAGAACCTCTGTCGTTGCAGGCACATCCGAGCAGCGCGCAGGCGCGTGAGGGCTTCGCGCGGGAGAATGCCGCAGGTGTTGCGATCGATTCCCCGGTGCGCAATTACCGGGACGCCAATCACAAGCCCGAGCTGATCGTGGCACTCACCGAATTCGAAGCACTGGCAGGGTTTCGGCAACCGGCCGAGACGGTCGAGTTTCTCGATGCGTTGGCCGTGCCGTCCCTCGCGGGGTATCGCACGTTGCTCGCCGCTCAGCCCGACGCGTCGGGCCTCCGGACGGTGTTCACCTCGTGGATCACGTTGCCCGGGCAGTCCCTGGACGACCTGTTGCCTGCGGTCGCCCAGGGCTGCATCGATTATCTGTCGGGGCCTGCCCGCGCCGACGGCGGTCGATTCGCCGCCGAGGCACGGACGTTGCTCGAGCTGGGGGAGTCGTATCCCGGTGATGCTGGAGTACTGGCGGCCTTACTGCTCAATCGGGTCACCCTGACTCCCGGCCAGGGCCTGTACCTGGATGCGGGCAATCTCCATGCGTACCTGCGCGGAACCGGTGTGGAGATCATGGCCAACTCCGACAACGTTCTGCGTGGAGGGTTGACGCCCAAGCACGTCGACGTGCCGGAGTTGTTGCGCGTGCTGGACTTCGAGCCCGCCGACATCTCTCCGATCACGCCGGGTGAGAACGATCGGCCCACCTACCGATACCCGACGCCGGCCCCTGAATTCGTCCTCAGCCGGACGGCGGTCGGTCCGGGGGAGACCGTCGAGATTCCTG
Organism: Rhodococcoides fascians NBRC 12155 = LMG 3623; assembly: GCF_001894785.1. GTDB lineage: Bacteria > Actinomycetota > Actinomycetes > Mycobacteriales > Mycobacteriaceae > Rhodococcoides > Rhodococcoides fascians. The sequence continues at coordinate 414,181 of NZ_BCWW01000006.1, read as the reverse complement.
GAACCGGTCCGCGAATTCTGTTGTGCACCAGCGGTTCGGTGCTGGCGACGACCGGTGACACACACGCGGGGCTCACCGTGCCCCAAGGTAGTTCGGCGTGGATTCCCGCTGCCGACCGATCGGTCACCGTCACCGCGGACTCCGACGGTGCCGAAGTGTTCGTGGCGGCGGTCGGATCATTGCAGTCGTAAGGCGCGGCAAGTCGAGTGGCCGAAGTGTCCGACACGGGTGCCCGCTACCAATAAGGTAATGTCACAGTGAATTCTGGGACGGGTGGGTCCGATCGGATCGGCCGTCTGCAGAAGCGACGTGGCGATACGGAGGTCCGATGACCAAGGCAGACCGGCCCAGGAAGCCCCCGCGTACGACGGGGTGGTTCCGGACCAAGTCGATCGAACAATCGATCAAGGACACCGACGAACCGGACACCAAGTTGCGCAAGGAGCTCGGTTCGTGGGATCTGACCGTGTTCGGTGTCGCGGTGGCGGTCGGAGCCGGCATTTTCACGCTGACGGCGAGGACTGCCGGAAACGTTGCCGGACCGGCTGTTTCGGTGGCGTTCGTGTTGGCGGCCATCGCCTGCGGGCTCGCTGCCCTCTGTTACGCCGAGTTCGCCTCCACGGTTCCGGTCGCCGGTAGTGCCTACACGTTCTCCTACGCCGCATTCGGTGAGTTCATCGCCTGGATCATCGGCTGGGATCTGATCCTGGAATTCGGACTCGCCGCGGCGGTGGTGGCGAAGGCCTGGTCGCTCTACCTGGGAGACCTGCTCGGCACGTCGGCCCCGGTACTGCAGATCGGTTCGCTGAATTTCGACTGGGGCGCACTTCTCATCGTGGTGGTGTTGACGGTTCTCATCGCCTCGGGAACCAAGTTGTCCTCGCGCGTGTCGTTGGTGATCACAGCCATCAAGGTGATCGTCGTGCTGTTCGTCGTCGTGCTCGGTGCGTTCTACATCAAGGTCGCCAACTACGACCCGTACATTCCGCCGTCCGAGCCCGCGTCCACGGGTGAGGGGCTTCATCAGTCCCTGTTCTCCTTCGTCACCGGTGCGGGCGGTAGCACCTTCGGTTGGTACGGACTGCTGGCGGCGGCGTCGCTGGTGTTCTTCGCGTTCATCGGCTTCGACGTGGTCGCGACAACGGCCGAGGAGACGAAGGAGCCGCAGAAGGCATTGCCGCGCGGCATCCTCGGATCCTTGGCCATCGTGACCGTGCTCTACGTGGCGGTGACCTTGGTGCTGACCGGGATGGTCAAGTACACGGATCTGGCCGGCGACAGTGCCACGCTGGCAACGGCGTTCGAGCTGAACGGGCTGACGTGGGCCAAGAACATCATTTCGTTCGGCGCACTGGCCGGTCTGACGACGGTGGTCATGGTTCTCATGCTGGGGCAGACTCGCGTCCTGTTCGCCATGTCGCGAGACGGCCTGGTGCCGCGCGGTCTGGCCCACACCGGAAAGAAGGGCACGCCGGTTCGGACGACGATCCTGGTCGGTGTGGTGGTCGGACTGCTCGCCGCGTTCGTCCCTCTCGGCACGCTCGAGGAGATGGTCAACATCGGCACGCTGTTCGCCTTCGTTCTGGTGTCGGCCGGTGTGCTCGTCCTCCGCAAGACGCGTCCCGATCTCGAGCGCGGGTTCCGCGTGCCCTGGGTTCCGCTGGTTCCGATCCTGGCAGTGGCCGCATGCCTGTGGCTGATGCTCAACCTGTCGGTCGAGACGTGGTTGCGGTTCCTGGTGTGGATGGCAGCGGGTGTCGTCATCTACGTGCTGTACGGTCGCCGCCATTCGGTGATGGGTCTGCGCGAGGCGAAGAAAGTCGAGTCGCGACCCGAGTGAGACGCGGCCGAGTCGTCTTGCGAGGCCGGCCCCGACCGTCGATTGTGCGGGCGGGGCCGGTTTTCTCGGATCCGACGTGTCCGGGGTATGCGTCACACCCCTCGGTCCGAACGCCCGGCATGTTATACCCTCGAAAACAAACTGATAGGACCGCAAACATTCGGTGAGAGGGTGTGGCAACTGTGAGCGTGGACGGCCGGATCACCTCATCGGACGATTCGGGTGTCGCTTTCGGGGAGCGGAATTCGGCCGGGGCTGCACCTGCGGTTCGGCGGTGGGACAACAAGCGCTACCTGTGGATGCTGGGTCTGCTGGCACCGGCATCGGCGCTGTTGCCGTCCCAATTGGTGTACTGGACCGGCATGCCGGTGTTCTGGTGGAGCGGCGTCCTGGTGTTCTTCGTGATCATTCCGATCATCGATCTGCTCGCGGGCGAGGACGGTCACAACCCGGACGCGTCTGCGGCCGACAAGCTGCAGAACGACCGTTATTACCGCTGGTGCACCTACCTGTTCCTGCCCATCCAATTCATCGGTCTGATCGTCGCCTGCTGGATGTGGGCGTACGGAGGTCTGAGCGTGGTGGACAAGATCGGGCTCGCGGTGACGGTGGGCCTGGTCGCGGGAACCGGAATCAACGCCGCCCACGAGCTGGGCCACCGCGTCGAGCAGCACGAACGCTGGTTGGCGAAGGTGGCCTTGTCGCAAACCCTGTACGGACACTTCTTCGTCGAGCACAACCGCGGTCACCACGTGCGGGTGGCCACTCCGGAGGATCCGGCCAGTGCCCGGCTGGGAGAGAGCGTGTGGACGTTCGTGCCGCGCAGCGCTGTTCTCGGGCTGGCCTCGGCCTGGAAGCTCGAGGCTCGGCGGCTGCGTCGCAAGGGCCACTCCGTGTTTCACCCGTCGAACGCTCTGTTGCACACGTGGCTGCTCAGCGCCGTTCTCTTCGTCACGCTGATGGTCGTCTTCGGCTGGGCGATCGCGCCGTATCTGCTGATACAAGCCGTCGTGGGATTCGTGCTCCTGGAGATGGTGAACTACGTGGAGCACTACGCACTGCTGCGCGAGACGAACGAGCGAGGCAGATACGTGCGATGCGCACCGCGGCACAGTTGGAACAGCGACCGGCTGTGCACCAACATCTTTCTCTACCACCTGCAGCGACACAGCGATCATCATGCCAATCCGGGGAAGCGATACCAGACTCTGCTCTCGTGCGACGAGGCCCCGCAATTGCCCGCCGGGTACGCGACGATGGTTCTACTGGCAGCGGTACCGCCGCTGTGGCGTCGGGTGATGGACCCGCGGGTGCTCGACCACTACGACGGTGATCTCGTCCGGGCCAACATTCTGCCCCGAAAGCGCGAACGGATTCTGGCGCGAGCCCAGCAACACGGGTGACCGCGGGACCACTCGACGAGCCGTCTGAAGGGCATCGGACCGATTCGCCGGGCAGACGGTCGCCGCGCGCCGCGACCCGATAGCCTGGACGAAGACATTCAAGTCAACAGGAGAGGCAAGATGACGACCTCAGTTACGTCAGGATCGGCACTCACCGTGGAACACCGCGGTGGAATCGACTTCAAGGTCGCAGACCTGTCACTCGCAGAATTCGGCCGCAAGGAAATACGGCTGGCAGAGCACGAGATGCCCGGCCTGATCGCGCTTCGTCGCGAGTACGCCGACGTTCAGCCGCTCAAGGGCGCACGAGTATCCGGATCGCTGCACATGACGGTGCAGACCGCCGTGTTGATCGAGACGCTGGTGGCACTCGGTGCCGAGGTGCGTTGGGCCTCGTGCAACATCTTCTCCACCCAGGATCACGCTGCAGCGGCCGTCGTCGTAGGCCCGTACGGCACCGTCGAAGAGCCCAAGGGCGTTCCGGTGTTCGCCTGGAAGGGTGAGACCCTCGAGGAGTACTGGTGGGCCGCCGAGCAGATGCTCACCTGGCCCGAGCAGCCTGCCAACATGATCCTCGACGACGGCGGTGACGCCACGATGCTGGTGCTGCGCGGCGCTCAGTTCGAGAAGGCAGGCGTCGTTCCGCCGACCGACGACGACCAGGATTCCGACGAGTACAAGGTGTTCCTCGGCCTGCTGCGTCGCTCCCTCGAGGCGTCGACGACCAAGTGGACCGAGATTGCCGCATCCGTGCAGGGTGTCACCGAGGAGACCACGACCGGTGTGCTGCGGTTGTACCAGTTCGCTGCTGCCGGTGAGCTGTCGTTCCCGGCCATCAACGTCAACGACTCGGTCACCAAGAGCAAGTTCGACAACAAGTACGGCACTCGCCATTCGCTGATCGACGGCATCAACCGTGGCACCGACGTTCTCATCGGCGGCAAGGCCGTGCTGGTCTGTGGCTACGGAGACGTGGGCAAGGGCTGCGCCGAGGCACTCAAGGGCCAGGGCGCTCGCGTGACGGTCACCGAAGCAGATCCCATCAACGCCCTGCAGGCACTGATGGACGGCTTCGACGTGCGCACGGTCGACGAGTTCATCGAGCAGGCCGACATCGTGATCACCTCGACGGGCAACCTCAAGATCATCACGTTCGAGCACATGCGCAAGATGAAGCACCAGGCGATCCTGGGCAACATCGGCCACTTCGACAACGAGATCGACATGGCCGGCCTCGAGAAGGCTGCCGACGTCACGCGGATCAACATCAAGCCGCAGGTCGACGAGTTCCAGTTCAAGGACGGGCACTCGATCATCGTGCTGTCCGAGGGCCGTTTGCTGAACCTCGGCAACGCCACCGGTCACCCGTCGTTCGTCATGAGCAACAGCTTCTCCAACCAGGTCATCGCGCAGATCGAACTGTGGACCAAGCCGAGTGAGTACGACAACGAGGTCTACCGGTTGCCCAAGCACCTCGACGAGAAGGTTGCTCGCATCCACGTCGAAGCGCTGGGCGGCTCGATCACCAAGCTCACCAAGGAGCAGGCCGAGTACATCGGCGTCGACGTCGAGGGCCCGTACAAGCCCGAGCACTACCGCTACTGACCGAGAGAGTTCGGTCGTTGGGAAAGCTCTTCGTCATCGAGGGAGTCGACGGAGCGGGCAAGAACACGCTCGCCCGTCGGCTCGTCTCGGCGTGGGAACGCGACGGCCTGGCCGTCGTCCGGGTCGGGTTTCCCCGGTACGGAAGGTCGGTTCATGCCGATCTGGCGGCCGAGGCGCTGCAGGGGGAACACGGAGACACCGCGGGCAGCGTGCACGCCATGGCGCTGCTGTTTGCACTCGACCGCAAGGATGCGGCCGACGAGATCCGAAACTTGTTGTCCCGCAACGATATCGTGTTGCTGGACCGGTACGTGGCGTCCAACGCCGCCTACACCGCGGCGCGGTTGGAGCAGTCCGTCGACGGAGCGGCCGTCGAGTGGATCCGGTCACTCGAATTCGAGCGGTTCGGTGTGCCCGTTCCGGACGTGCAGGTGTTGCTGGACGTACCGGTGGCTCTCGCTGCGGAGCGCGCCGCCGCGCGTGAGAGTGCGGACGCCGCGCGCACCCGGGATGCCTACGAACGCGACGGCTCGCTGCAGACCCGAACCTCGGCCGTCTACGGCCGTCTCGCAGAAACGAACTGGGCGTCGCCCTGGCGAGTCGTGCGCGCCGACGTCGACCCCGATCGACTCGCCGCCGACATGTTCAATCAGCCATCCGCCGAGCCGAAAGTGACACGATAGAGCCATGAAGCCTCGGATTCTGGTTGTGGACGACGATTCGGCTCTGGCGGAGATGCTCACCATCGTGTTGCGCGGTGAGGGATTCGAGCCGTTCGTCGTCGGAGACGGCACCCAAGCGCTGGCGGCCGTCCGCGAGAATCGACCCGATCTGGTGTTGCTCGACCTGATGCTTCCCGGAATGAACGGCATCGACGTCTGTCGCGTGCTGCGAGCCGACTCGGGGGTCCCGATCGTCATGCTGACGGCCAAGACCGACACCGTCGATGTGGTGCTCGGTCTCGAATCCGGGGCCGACGACTACATCATGAAGCCCTTCAAGCCGAAGGAGCTGGTGGCACGCGTCCGGGCACGACTGCGTCGAACCGAGGACGAGCCGGCCGAACTGTTGTCGATCGCCGACATCGTCATCGACGTCCCCGCCCACAAGGTCAGCCGCGGCGACGAGCTGGTCTCGCTCACTCCGCTCGAATTCGATCTGCTGGTCGCCTTGGCCCGCAAGCCCCGTCAGGTGTTCACCCGTGAAGTTCTGCTCGAACAGGTGTGGGGCTACCGGCACGCCGCCGACACCCGCCTGGTCAACGTCCACGTTCAGCGCCTGCGCGCCAAGGTCGAGAAGGATCCGGAGAACCCGGAGGTGGTGTTGACCGTGAGGGGGGTCGGGTACAAGGCCGGACCGCCGTGATCGGTTTTTCCCACTCTCGGCGACGAATCAACGGCAAGTTCTCCCCGCTCCTGCGTTGGTTCAGGTCGCTGAGCACATCGCTGGGTCATGCCTGGCGAAGGTCACTGCAACTACGCGTGGTCGTCTCGACCCTGACGTTGTCGCTCGTGGTGATCCTGATTCTCGGCGTTGTTCTGACCAGCCAGATCACCGATCGGTTGCTCGAAGCGAAGCTGTCTGCAGCCACCGAGGAACTCGACCGCTCGCGCACCACGGTGGAGGGCAACCTCGCCGGTGCCGATGATTCGAGCGGCCTGTCCACCCGTCTCGAACGGGCGAGAGCAGCGTTGACGAACCAGGACCTCGACGCCGCGTCGACCACCGGGTCGGCAGGGTCCTTCGACCCTGTTCTGATCGTCGAGGGCGACGCGACCCGCGCGGAAGCGTCGGTCGGTCCGGTCGACCAGATACCGGCCAGCTTGCGCGACTTCGTCAAGAAGGGCCTGATCAGCTCGCAGTACGCCACCGTGACCGACAGTGACGGCGGATATTCCGGGTCGGCGCTCATCATGGGGTCGCCCACCGGTTCCGACATATCGGCGCTGCAGCTGTATCTCATCTTCCCGCTCGCCAGCGAAGACCGGACGCTCTCCCTGGTCCGCGGCACGCTGTTCATCGGGGCCGTGGTGCTGCTGGTACTCCTTGCCGCGATCGCGATGCTCGTCGCGCGGCAGGTGGTGCTACCCATTCGATCCGCGTCCCGCATCGCAGTACGTTTCGCCGACGGTAGGCTCAAGGAGCGCATGCCGGTTCGCGGTGAGGACGACATGGCGAGGCTGGCGATGTCGTTCAACGAGATGGCCGAAAGTCTGTCCAAACAGATCACCCAGCTCGAGGAATTCGGAAACCTGCAGCGCCGGTTCACCTCCGACGTCAGCCACGAACTACGGACGCCGCTCACCACCGTGCGGATGGCCGCGGATCTCATTCACGACGCCAGTGACGATCTCGAACCTGCCCTCAAGCGTTCCTCCGAGCTGTTGGTCAACGAGCTGGACCGGTTCGAGACGTTGCTCGGTGATCTGCTCGAGATCAGCCGCCACGACGCCGGTGTCGCCGAACTGGCCGCCGAGCAACTCGACCTGCGGATGTGTGCACGCGCTGCGGTCTCCACGGTGCGTCACCTCGCCCGCGAAACCGGTACCGAGGTGATCGTCGACATGCCCGAGACGGCGGTCATCGCCGAGGTGGACCCGCGGCGTGTCGAACGTATCCTGCGCAACCTTCTGGCCAACGCCCTCGATCACGGGGAAGGCAAGCCGGTGCTGCTGCGCCTGAGATCGGATGCCGACGCGGCAGCCTTCGTGGTGCGCGACCAAGGAATCGGTCTGCGCCCCGGCGAGGAGAAGCTGGTGTTCAATCGGTTCTGGCGCTCGGACCCCTCCCGCGTCCGGCGCTCCGGCGGTACCGGCCTCGGGTTGGCGATCAGCGTCGAGGACGCCCGGCTGCACGACGGTAAGCTCGAGGCGTGGGGTGCAGTCGGCGAAGGCGCATGTTTCCGGCTCACGGTGCCACTGGTCCGTGGCCACAAAGTGATCGGCTCACCTCTGCCGTTGAAGCCGAGCACCAAGAAATACGCTCAGGGACAACCGATCCCGGCCATCGGTGCGCAGCGGGCCGCGTCGGAGTCGTCGACGTGATTCGCTCGTCTCGTCGCCTGTCTCGCTCGGTTGCAGTCTGCGCCCTGATCGCCGCCCTCGTCTCCGGTTGTGCCAGCCTGCCCGAGTCCTCGAGCCCCCAGGCCATCGGCACGTTGACCGACGGTGCCGCGCCCACCAGCGCCCCGGCTCCCGAACCCGGACGTGAGCCCGACCGGCTGCTCGACGACTTCTTCGAGGCCAGCGCAGTGTCGGCCAACCGCCACCAGGCCGCCCGACAGTTCCTGACCGAGGACGCGTCGAACACGTGGGACGACGGCGCTCGTACCGTCGTCGCAGATCGGATCGACACCCTGTCGGGGCCCCGAACTGCAGACTCTGCGCAATTCACGATTCGGTCGACGACAGCGGGAATCCTGGCTCCCGGCGGGGAATATCAGGCCGGATCGGACACGTTCGACATCGCGATCGACATGACGCGCGTCGACGGCCAATGGCGCATCTCGAAGCTGCCACCGGGTGTGGTCATCGATCGCTCGGCGTTCATGGACACCTATCAGCAGCGATCCATCTACTTCGTCGATCCGCTCGGTGGGGTGTTGGTGCCGGATGTTCGGTGGACGAGCGGATCGCAGGATCAGCTCGCAAACCAGCTCGTGCAGCTGTTGATCGATGGACCCAAGTCCGCGCTGTCCGCAGCGGTGAGCAACGAATTGTCCGACGACGTCAGTATCCGGGGGCCCATCACCAAGGCCGACGGACAGACTACACAGGTCGGAGTCGGTCTCGGCGGCATCAGAATCGACTTCGGTGGTTTGCAGAACAAGGGCGACCGCGACCGAGAATTGCTTGCCGCACAGGTGATCTGGACTCTGGCCTCGGCGGAGGTGGCCGGGCCCTACGTGCTGCTCGCCGACGGACAACCCATCGACACGACCAAGCCGGACGGGTGGACGACGGCCGGGGTCGACTCCTTCGATCCACAGAGCTCCACCAACGAATCGGTCGGCCTGCACGCACTGGCCTCCGGTCGACTGCTCCGCGTCGAGCAATCCGCGACCACACCCGCCCCCGGGTACTTCGGGCAGGCACGGAATCTGCGCTCGGTGGCCTTGTCGAACGACGGAACACTCGTGGCCGGCGTCGCGGACACCGGTAGACCCGCTCCGGCACCGTCGAGCACATTGATGGTCGGTAGCTACGACGGTGGCGCGTTCCCGGTGGCCGAGGGGCAGTCGATCACGCGTCCGACATGGGGAGCCGATGACAACGCCGCCTGGGCGGTCATCGACGGCACCAACGTCATTCGCGCGGCCCGCGACCCCTCGACCGGTCAGGTATCGGTGATACCGGTCGATGCCCGCGCGGTCACCACCCTGGGAACTCGCATCACCGAACTCCGGCTGGCCCGCGACGGCGTTCGGGCCGCACTCATCGTCGACGGCGTGGTGTACGTGGCCACCGTGGTACGCGATCCGTCGGGCGTCTATTCGCTGACGGCCCCGCGCGCGGTTGCGATCGGACTCGGCAGTGACGCCACCAGCTTGGACTGGAGCACCGGCGAGGCCATCGTCATCGCACGGGTTGCTACCGATACACCGGTGGTCCAGGTGACGGTCGACGGCTCGAGGATGGACGCCCTGCCGTCGCGCAATCTCACCAATCCCGTTCTGGCGGTCGATGCGTCGCCGGAGACCGAGTACGTTGCCGACGCCCGCGCCGTGTTCGCACTCAACAATGCCGATCCGGTCGGCGACAGGTACTGGCGCGAGGTCACCGGCCTGGCCGGGGTGAAGGCCGTGCCGATCCTGCCCGGCTGACGTCCGGCGGGTGTCGGTGGCTACCGGCACACTTCACGGTCATGAGAACGCTTCTCGACCTCGTCCTGCCCCTCGAATGTGCCGGGTGTGGGGTGCCGGGGGAGCAGTGGTGTCGCCGTTGTGAACAGGCGCTGTCGGTGCCGCCTGTCCGGGTGCGTCCGCGGGTCGATCCGGGGGTGCCCTGCTGGGCGCTGGGCACGTACACCGGCCCTCGGCGCAACGGGGTGATCGCACTGAAGGAACGGGGCCGACGGGCCGTGTCCGTGCCGTTCGGGCGGGCGCTGGCCGGTGCGGTGCACCAACTGCGTGCTGCAGGCGAGATCGATCCACCGGAGCTGAGTCCCCTCGTTCTGGTGTGCGCTCCGTCCCGGGCGCGCGCAGCGCGAGCCCGAGGGGGCGATCCGGTGCTGCGGTGTGCGAGGAACGCAGCGACCGAGTTGGCACCGGAGCGAGTACCGGTTCCCCAGCTGCTGAAGATGGCCGGGGGAGTGCGGGATTCGGTCGGGCTCTCGGCAGGTCAGCGTCAGCACAACGTGGCGGGCCGGATCGAGTTGGTCGGACAGTCGCGCCCGGCTATCGGCCGGCCGCGGCCGCGAACCGACGAACTGACCGTTCTTCTCGTCGACGACGTGGTGACCACCGGGGCGACCCTGGCCGAATGTGCAAGAGTGCTAACCGATTTCGGGATCTCGTTGGCCGGTGCGATCGTGGTGGCCAGCGCGTGAACGCGAGTCGACGAGACACGCCGACAACCAATTCGGGGTGAACGGTGGCACACGCGTCGATGACCGACTAACGTCGCGGACACGCTCCATCACGACGGAGCGGACCGGTAGAACGACCCGTAGAAACACGGACGTGAGGTGATGCCCCGGACTCGAGATGCCGGAAGGTTCCCCATTCGGCATGCACACCTGCCACGTCCAACAGTGGGCGTGGCCGATATCGGGAGGTACACGTGACGACCCCTTCACAAGCCTCGGTTTTCTTCGACGAGAAGCCTTCGGAAGAACCCGCCAAGAGCAATGCCGACGTTGTGGTCAAGGGCCGCAACGTCGAGATACCGGACCATTTTCGGATATACGTGTCCGAGAAACTGGCTCGCCTCGAGCGCTTCGACCCCTCCATCTACTTGTTCGATGTCGAACTGCAGCACGAACGAAATCGCCGTCAGGCCAAAGCATGTCAACGCGTGGAGATCACCGCGAAGGGCAAAGGCCCGGTCGTTCGTGCCGAAGCGTGCGCAGACAGTTTCTATGCCGCACTCGAAGCAGTGACCTCGAAACTCGAAAGCAGACTCAGGCGTACCAAGGATCGGCGCAAGGTCCACTACGGCGAGAAGAGACCCGTATCCGTCGCCGAGGCCACCGCTGAACTCGCCGAAGACGACACACTTGCGCTCGATCCCGAGACCAAGCTGGATTCGTTCGAGGACGATCAGACCGGCCCCGGGCACATCGTTCGCACGAAGGTTCACTCGGCCGCACCGATGAGCGTCGACGATGCGCTGTACGAGATGGAACTGGTCGGCCACGACTTCTTCCTGTTTCACGACAGCGCCACCGACCGGCCTTCCGTGGTGTATCGACGGCATGCCTTCGACTACGGCCTGATCAGGCTCACCTGACCGAGCGTGACGGCGAACGGGTCGTTCGCCGTCCGTGAAATATCCGACCACTGCAGGCTCGACGCCGGACACACGATCCCCACGTCGAGCCTGCAGTGCTGTGTCGGGGTTGTCCGAATGCCGGCGTGGTGTCGTTCGGGGACCGACAGTGGGACTGCCGTACCCACAGCGAGACCGCCTACCATGGACGCGTTCGGGTTACTGCCGCGCGGACGTCACGGTGACGAACCCGTGCGCTCGTGCAGGTAGCAGTAACGCGTCGAGTAACAGATTTGTTCGTGTCAGTACCCGTGAACCGAGGATCGAGGACGAGAAAACCCGTGCCGTCGCTGTCGTTTTCCAAGCTGCTCCGTGTTGGTGAAGGTCGCATGGTCAAGCGGCTCAAGAACATCGCTGACCACGTCTCGACCCTGTCTTCGGACGTCGAGAGTCTCTCCGACGACGAACTGCGGGGTAAGACCGCCGAGTTCAAGGAGAGGTACTCGTCCGGGGAGACCTTGGATCAGTTGCTGCCCGAGGCATTCGCGGTCGCCCGTGAGGCATCGTGGCGGGTGCTGTCCCAGCGGCACTTCGACGTGCAGGTGATGGGCGGAGCTGCCCTGCACTTCGGCAACATCGCCGAGATGAAGACCGGCGAGGGCAAGACCCTGACGTGTGTTCTGCCTGCCTACCTGAACGCCATCTCCGGCGACGGTGTGCACGTGGTGACGGTCAACGACTACCTCGCCAAGCGTGACTCGGAGTGGATGGGCCGTGTGCACCGCTTCCTGGGTCTGTCGGTGGACGTGATCCTGTCCGGGATGACGCCGGTCGAACGCCGTGCAGCGTATGCCGCCGACATCACCTACGGCACCAACAACGAGTTCGGGTTCGACTACCTACGCGACAACATGACGCACTCGCTCGACGATCTGGTGCAGCGCGGACACAACTTCGCCGTGGTCGACGAGGTCGACTCGATCCTCATCGACGAGGCGCGAACCCCACTGATCATCTCGGGCCCCGCCGACGCGTCGAGCAAGTGGTACGGCGAGTTCGCCCGGATCGCCCCCATGCTGAAGGTCGACACCCACTACGAGGTCGATATCCGCAAGCGCACCATCGGTGTGCACGAGGCCGGCGTCGAGCTGGTCGAGGATCAGCTCGGTATCGACAACCTGTACGAGGCGGCCAACTCGCCTCTGGTGAACTACCTGAACAACGCCATCAAGGCCAAAGAGCTCTACACCAAGGACAAGGACTACATCGTCCGCGACGGCGAGGTCATCATCGTCGACGAGTTCACCGGTCGCATCCTGGTGGGACGCCGCTACAACGAGGGCATGCACCAGGCGATCGAGGCCAAGGAGAAGGTGGAGATCAAGGCCGAGAACCAGACCCTCGCCACGATCACTCTGCAGAACTACTTCCGCCTGTACGACAAGCTCTCCGGCATGACCGGTACGGCCGAGACCGAGGCCGCGGAGCTGCATCAGATCTACGGATTGGGCGTCATTCCGATCCCGACGAACCGCCCGATGGTCCGCGTCGACAACGGCGACCTGATCTACAAGACGGAAGAAGCCAAGTTCGACGCGGTGGTCGACGATGTCGTCGAGCGGCACGAGAAGGGCCAGCCGGTTCTCATCGGCACCACGAGCGTGGAACGGTCGGAGTATCTGTCCAAGCAGTTCACCAAGCGCGGCGTCGCGCACAACGTGCTCAATGCGAAGTTCCACGAGCAGGAAGCGACGATCATCGCCGAGGCCGGGCGACAGGGCGCGGTGACGGTGGCGACCAACATGGCCGGCCGTGGCACCGACGTCGTGCTCGGCGGCAACCCGGACATCCTCGCCGACCTGAAGCTGCGTAAGCAGGGCTTGGACCCGGTGGAGACTCCCGAGGAGTACGAGGCCGCCTGGGAGCCTGCTCTGGATGAGGTCAAGGCACAGGTCAAGGCCGACGCGGACACCGTGCGCGAGGCCGGTGGCCTGTACGTTCTCGGAACCGAGCGCCACGACTCACGTCGTATCGACAACCAGCTCAGAGGGCGCTCCGGTCGTCAGGGTGATCCGGGCGAATCGCGGTTCTACCTTTCGCTCGGCGACGAGTTGATGCGTCGATTCAACGGCGGCGCACTCGAATCGATCATGACTCGGCTCAACTTGCCCGACGACGTCCCGATCGAGGCCAAGATGGTGTCCAAGGCCATCAAGAGCGCACAGACCCAGGTCGAGCAGCAGAACTTCGAGATCCGCAAGAACGTCCTCAAGTACGACGAGGTGATGAACCAGCAGCGCACGGTCATCTACGAGGAGCGCAGGCGCATCCTCGAAGGTGCCGACATGGAGGGCCAGGTCGAGGGCATGATCACCGACGTGATCACCGCCTACGTCGATGGTGCGACGAGCGAGGGCTACGTCGAGGACTGGGATCTGGAGCAGTTGTGGACGGCTCTGAAGACTCTGTATCCGGTCGGTATCGACCACAAGGTTCTCTCGGGCGAGAACGAGGACGGCGAGAAGGGTGACCTGAGCCGCGACGAGCTGCGCGAGGCGCTGCTCGAGGACGCCCGCTCGGCCTACGCCGCTCGCGAGGCCGAGATCGACGGCATCGCAGGCGAGAACGGAATGCGGGAGCTCGAACGTCGGGTTCTGCTGTCCGTCCTCGATCGCAAGTGGCGCGAGCATCTCTACGAGATGGACTACCTCAAGGAGGGCATCGGACTGCGTGCGATGGCCCAGCGAGATCCACTGGTCGAGTACCAGCGGGAGGGCTACGACATGTTCCAGGGCATGCTCGACGGGCTGAAAGAGGAGTCGGTGGGCTTCCTGTTCAACCTCCAGGTCGAAGCAACCCCAGCCCCGGCAGGTCCGGCCGCGTCCGCAGGTCTCGCGGTTGCCCCCGGGTTGGCCTCACCCGTCGGATCCGGTCGCCCGGCACCTGCGGCAACGTCGGCACCTGCGGCCACGGGCGATCGGCCTGCGGCCAAGGCGGCCCCGGCCCCTGCCGCTCCAGCTCAGGCAGCTCCCACAGCTCTGCGTGCCAAAGGACTCGACGAGCGGGACGAACAGAGATTGACGTTCTCCGGCCCGGCCGAGGGCGGCGGTACGGCTGTGCAGCGATCGGATGCTGCAGCGAGCGCGGAGTCGGCGGCCGAGGGAACCCGACGCGAGCGTCGCGAAGCAGCGCGAGCGCAGAACAAAGCACCGAAGAAGTCGGCGCGCTCCAAGCGCAAGAAGTAGTCGGCCGGGTCGATCCGGCGCGACCTCGCCGGGCGACCCGTGTTCTCAACCCACTCGCAGCGAGGTGACCGTCCATCCTGGCCGCCGCGGGTCGACCGCCTGCTCGATTCGGCCCGCGAAGGCGAAGGTGCGTGGGCCGCGGGTGTACGAGCCGAATATCTCGGCCGACGTGTCCGATCTATAAGCGACGTGCACGCGACGCACCGCGGCGAATCCGAGTCGCCGTCCCGGTGGGGGCGTGCGGACGATGGTGCGAATCAGGTCGATCACGGGCGCAGTGAACAACGAGGACAGTTGCTCGGCACTGCGCCTGCGGTCGATCACCTCGATGAGCAACCGCATGGCGCGTTCGGCGCTCGCCCGCGCATCGGCGGGCACGTCTTGCACGATCGGTCGATGGGGTGCCTCGGCCCGGCGGCGGGGGCGAGTGCTGCGTACCGATGCCGGATGGCGTTCCGGTGGCCTGTGCGGGCTCTCACCCCGTCCCCAGGTGTGCACCGCGCCTGCCGAGAGTGGCGGCTCGAACTGGGTCGGCCGCGACAGAAAGCAGTGGTGCTCGGCGCGCAGCCGAGAGTCCGCCGGCGACGGTATCGGGCTGTCGTCCCCGGTGTCCGGCGGATCGTTGGATTCGATGACGCTCACACCGACATTGACGGTCGCGATCGATTTTCGGTTCCCGAGATCGGCGACACGTCGGTGCCCACCCGGCACTGGGACTCACGTCGCGAACCCACGTACTCTGAGTTCGAGCACACCGCGCAACAGGCGGTATCGATCGGGGCGCACCACGTGCGAGGACGGGGACCGAGACACGCGATGGCGACCAGACTGACGGCGCAGGATGCGTCGTTCTACTTTCTCGAGGCCGGCAGCAGTCCCATGCACCTCGGCTCGCTCGCCGTCTTTCGGACCCCGCGGAGCGGTTTCAGTTACGACCGACTGCTGTCGTTGGTCGAACAGCGACTGATGCTGGTTCCGCGCTACCGGCAGAAGGTCCGCGAAGTCGCGTTCGGTTTGGCGCGGCCGGTCTGGGTGGACGACGCGGATTTCGACATCACCTATCACATCCGTCGTTCGGCACTACCCAAGCCGGGGACGGACGATCAGTTGCACGACCTGATCGCGCGACTGACCTCACGGCCGCTCGATCGCACCCGACCGTTGTGGGAGATGTACCTGGTCGAGGGCCTCGCGAAGAATCGTTTCGCCATCTTCACCAAGTCTCATTCGGCCCTCGTCGACGGCGAAAATGCGCTCGACATCGGTCAGGTCATTCTGGACGCGAGCAAGAACCCCGCGCCGATGGCCGAGGAGCTGTGGATGCCTGCCCGTGAGCCCAAGGACTCGGTGTTGGTGCTCGACGCGCTCACCGAACTGGTGGTGCGTCCGGGCGAGAGCATCGAGACGTTGCGCGGCGCGGTCAACGGGGTTGCCGGTCTCGCGGGCGACGCATTGCGCGCCGCGGGCAAGGTCGCGGCCGTGCTGCGTACCGCGACACAGAGCGCCCCGTCCAGCCCACTGAACGCGCCGATCTCACGAAATCGTCGGTTCGCCGTGGCCAAGACCGAGCTGGCCGATTACCGCAGGATCCACGACAGATTCGACTGCTCGATCAACGACGTCGTGCTCGCAGTCGTCACCGGCGCGCTGCGAAATTGGCTGCTCTCGCGCGGCGAACCCGTCACGGCATCGTCCACGGTGCGGGCCATGGTGCCGATGTCGGTGTACGTCTCGTCCGATCGCGTCGGCTTCGGTGAGGGCAGCGACATGTCCGGTGAGCCGGCCGAGGACGATCGCAGCGAGGTGTCCTCGTTCCTCGTCGACCTCCCGGTGGGGGAGTCGAACGCCGTCGTTCGGCTGTCTCACATCGCGCACGCGACCGAGGCCCATTCTCATCAGAGCCGCGGTGTGACGGCTCAGACGCTGATGCGGATCAGTGGGTTCGCTCCGGCGAGCCTGCATGCCATGGGTGCGCGGGCGGGTAGCCGACTCTCGCAACGAGTGTTCAACCTGATCGTCACGAACGCGCCGGGCCCGCAGTTTCCGCTGTACGTCGGTGGTGCCCGGATGCTCGAGATGTACCCGGTGTCGCCGCTGTTCGAGAATCAGGCGTTGAGTATCGGGCTGACGTCGTACGACGGTTTCGTGTTCTTCGGGCTCAACGCCGACCGCGGAGCGATGCCCGATGTGGATGTGGTGACAGCGCTACTGCACGAGGCGCTGGAAGAGTTGGTCGACGCCAGCAACGAATCGAGAGTGTGAGGTCTTCTGCAATGCGTGTCTACGTTCCGGCGACGCTGGAATTCTTGAAAGTGCTCGCAGCCGAGGGCGAGTTCAGTCCGGTCTCGCGCACCGCATTCGCGGTGACGCCCACCTTGCGTGAGGCGTATTCGTCGGGCGACGACGAGGAGTTGTCCGAGGTCGCGATGGGGGAGGCCGCGCGTGCCTCGCTGCGCCTGATCGCCGCGGCCGTCGACGACGAGGCGGACACGGGGACGGTGGCCGACGGCGTGGTCTACCGACGGGCGGTGATTGCCGCAGACGTCGACGATCCCACCCTGCGTCCCGATCTCGACGACGCTGTCGTTCGGCTGAAGGAACCGCTGCGAATGGATCAGGTCGCGTCGGTGCACGTCGATCTGGAAGGGGCCGAAGAAGCAGTTGCCAAGGCTGTCTCCGCCGTGGATGCAGCGGACATGGGCGACGCCGACGCAGAATTTGTTCTCGGTGATGCCGAAGACCACACGCTGGCGTGGTACGCCCCCCAGGAACTACCGTTTCTGCTCGATCTGCTGTGATCCTGCTCTCGGCCACGACCTGGCGATATCCACGGTTGGGCTGCCTGCAGAGGTGACCAGGGGACTCAACCTACGGTAGCGTAACCTCGATGCCCGCACGCGGTTCGGTACGACGATCGAGGGGATGGGGAACACCCGATGGATCTGAAGAAGTGGTTGGAGGCCCCGGTGGCCGGTGTCTCGGCACCCAAGCGGCCGAGGCTGAACATGCTGCGTGGTGCTTTCACCCGCATCACCACTCCCTTGCTGCCAGACGACTACTTGCACCTCGCCAACCCGTTGTGGTCGGCCCGTGAACTGCGCGGCCGCGTCGTACGCGTGGAGAAGGAAACCGCTACCGCGGTGACACTGGTGATCCAGCCCGGGTGGGGCTTCAATTTCGATTATCAGCCGGGTCAGTACATCGGAATCGGACTGCATCTCGGCGGTCGGTGGCACTGGCGCTCGTATTCACTGACCTCGCCGCCGAACTGGGAAGACAAGCTGATCTCCATCACCGTCAAGGCGATGCCCGAAGGGTTCCTGTCGTCACATCTGGTGGGCGGCGTGCCGCAGGGGACCATCGTGCGACTGGCGGCACCGAAGGGCAATTTCGCACTGCCCGTTCCGCCGCCCGCCAAGATTCTCTTCGTCACCGCAGGTAGCGGCATCACCCCGGTCATCTCGATGCTCAGAGCACTCGATCGCCACGGCGACATGCCCGATACCGTGCATATCCACTCGGCCCCCACCGAGGACGAGGTGATGTTCGCGGCCGAACTCGCAGCCCTCGAGAAGTCGCATCCCGAGTTCACCTCTCACGTGCAGCTGACGCGTTCCGATGGCAAGTTCGCTCTGTCCTCGCTCGACGAGCTGTACCCCGACTGGCGTACCCGCGACACCTGGGCCTGCGGTCCCGCGGCACTGCTCGAAGAAATCGAGAAGACGTGGAAGCGCGAGGGCATCGAGCACAAGCTGCACCTCGAGCGGTTCGAGATCTCACGCGCCGATACGTCCGGTTCGGGCGGAACCGTCACGTTCTCCAAGTCCGACAAGAAAGCGGCGGCGGACGGGGCGACCACACTGCTCGAAGCGGGCGAAAATGTGGGTGTTCGGATGCCGTTCGGCTGCCGTATGGGTATCTGCCAGACGTGTGTGGTGCCGTTGACCGCAGGGCATGTGATCGACCTGCGTTCCGGTAAGGAACACAGCGAGGGTGACCGCGTCCAGACGTGCATTTCCGCGGCCGCGGGCGACTGCACATTGGAACTGTAGGTCTGTTTTTCGCACACTGCCTTCTCAGGCTGCTGGGTTACGCTCACGTAGGTTGCCCACGCTGAACCCCGGTATTTCGGGCGCCGCACACAACTGTTGGAGGACCCGGTGGCCATCACCGACATCAAAGAGTTCGCTCACCTGACCGAAGAAGACATGGAAGCGTTCGGGCGCGAACTGGACGCTATTCGCCGCGACGTCGAGGACAGTCGCGGTGAACGCGATGCCGCATACATCCGCCGGACCATTCGAGCTCAGCGCATGCTCGAGCTCGGCGGACGCGCCGTGCTGCTCGGCAGCAAGTACCGGCCGGCATGGCTCGTGGGGACCGCGATGCTCAGCGTCGCGAAGATCATCGAGAACATGGAACTCGGCCACAACGTGATGCACGGCCAGTGGGATTGGATGAACGATCCGGAAATTCACTCCACCTCGTGGGAGTGGGACCAGACCGGACCGTCGGAGCAGTGGAAGCGGGCGCACAACTACTCGCACCACACGTACACCAACATCGTCGGAATGGACGACGACATCGGCTTCGGCATCCTGCGGATGACCCGCGACGAGCCGTGGAAGCCGATCAACCTCGTTCAGCCGCTCGCCAACGTCGTGCTGGCGACGACGTTCGAGTGGGGCATCGCATTGCACGACTACGACGCTCAGAAGCAGCTCGACGGGGAACACGAAAAAGGCCTCTTCAAGTCACCGGCGGCCCGCGCTTTCGCGCGCAAGATCGCCAAGCAGGTCGGCAAGGACTTCGTCCTGTTCCCGGCCCTGTCCGGCCCGGCGTGGAAGTCCACGTTGACCGCCAACGCCACGGCCAACCTGGTTCGAAACCTCTGGGCCTACGCCGTGATCTTCTGCGGTCACTTCCCCGACGGCGCCGAGAAGTTCACGATCGGTCAGTTCGAGAACGAGACCCGTCCCGAGTGGTACCTGCGGCAGATGCTCGGTAGTGCCAACTTCGAGGCCGGCCCCGTCATGGCGTTCATGAGCGGAAACCTCTGCTACCAGATCGAGCACCACATGTTCCCGGACCTGCCGAGCAATCGGTACTCGGAGATCGCCGAGAAGGTGCACGCGCTGTGCGACAAGTACGACCTGCCGTACACGACCGGGTCGCTCGGTAAGCAGTACCTGTTGGCACTGCGGACCATCCACAAGCTGTCGCTGCCCGACAAGTGGTTGCGCGCAACCTCGGACAACGCGCCCGAGACATCGTCGGAGCGGCGTTGGCGCGTCGGCGATTCGCCGACCGTGCACGCACTTCGGATCGACCCGCTCACCGGCCAGCGCCGTGGACTGCGCTCGGCGATGCAGGAGGCGCGAGGAGCTCTGCGCAACGCGAAGAAAGAAGCCAAACGACAGGCGAAGGCGCTCCGGCGATCGGACGTCACCGCCTGATTGTGAATCGTCACACAGATTCACGCCCGTAACCTACGCGACCGTAAGTTACGATACGGTAGGTGACGGAAATGCACACGGCTCACTACCGCACGCTGTGTGTTCACAACTGCCAGGAGGCTGTTTCCCATGGCGATTTCGGACATCAAGGAATACGCGCATCTGACCGACGCCGACATCGAAGCATTGGGCCACGAGCTCGATGCGATTCGGCGAGACATCGAGGCGTCCCGTGGTGAACGCGACGCCCGGTACGTGAAGAACACGATTCGGCTGCAACGCTCGCTCGACATCGGCGGACGTGCAGTCCTGTTCGCCAGTCGCCGCCGCCCGGCATGGCTGGTCGGTACCGCCATGCTCGGGGTCGCGAAGATCATCGAGAACATGGAGCTCGGCCACAACGTCATGCACGGCCAGTGGGACTGGATGAACGATCCGGAGATCCACTCCACCTCGTGGGAGTGGGACAACACGGGGCCCTCGGCGCACTGGAAGCAGACGCACAACTACATCCACCACAAGTACACCAACGTGTTGGGCATGGACGACGACGTGGGTTACGGCCTGCTGCGTGTCACCCGCGACCAGCGTTGGAAGCCGTTCAACATCGGCAACCCGGTCTACAACCTGTTGCTGCAGCTGTTCTTCGAGTACGGCGTGGCGCTGCAGCACCTGGAACTGGGCAAGGTGGCCAAGGGCCGCGTCCCACGTGAGGAATTCGAGCAGAAGCGTCGCGAGGTTCTCGAGAAGGTCGGCAAGCAGATCGGTAAGGACTACGTCCTGCATCCACTGCTCACCGGACCTGCCTGGAAGAGCACGCTGACGGCGAACATCGTCGCGAACATGATGCGCAACGTGTGGACCAACACCGTCATCTTCTGCGGGCACTTCCCCGACGGTGCCGAGAAGTTCACCAAGTCGGACATGGAAGGCGAAACGCAGGGGCAGTGGTACTTGCGTCAGATGCTGGGCAGCGCGAACTTCAACGCGGGTCCGGTCATGGAGTTCATGAGCGGCAATCTCTGCTACCAGATCGAGCATCACCTGTTCCCCGATCTACCCAGCAATCGTCTGCGGGAGATCAAGGTTCGGGTTCTCGAACTCGCGGAGAAGTACGACCTGCCGTACACGACCGGTTCGATCGTGCACCAGTACTTCCTGTCCTGGCGAACCATCGCCAAGCTGTCGCTTCCGAACAAGTACTTGAAGGCGACCAGCGACGACGCGCCGGAAACCGCGTCCGAGCGTAAATGGGAACAGGCGCCTGCAGGTCTGTTCGCCGTCGATCCCGACACCGGAAAGCGGCGTGGCCTTCGGACCGCGATCGCAGAAACCAAGAAGCGCAAGGGAATTCGCAGACTGGTCGGCAAAGCAGCCTGACCGCCTCCGATTCCGAGCAGCGAAGCCTGGTACAGACCCCGTGGGTCTCTACCAGGCTTCGTTCGTTCGAACCGCTTCCAGCAGGAGCCGTACGGCAGCCACCCGTCGTGCTGCATCCCCGGTGAGCGTGTCGAGAGCGCACTCGGGATCTGCCGGCGGACCCAGGTGAGTGCAGCCGCGGGGGCAGTCCTCGATGGTCTCGGCAAGGTCGGAGAATGCGGCCACGACGTTCTCCGGCGAGATGTGCGCCAATCCGAACGATCGGATGCCGGGAGTGTCGACCACCCATCCGCCGCCCGGTAGCGGCAGCGCCACCGACTGCGTCGACGTATGGCGGCCCTTGCCGACGCCCGAGACCACCCCGGTCGCGCGATAGGCGTCGGGCACCAGTCTGTTGACAAGCGTCGACTTGCCGACACCGGAGTGTCCGATTAGCGCGGTGACCTTGTTCGTCAGCATGGCGGTCAGTTCGGTCAGGTCCTCGGACTGGCCCGCCAGTACCACCGGGACGTCCAGATCTGCGAACGACGCGGTGAACTCGTCGGGTGCAGCGAGATCGCTCTTGGTCAGGCACAGCACCGGTTCGAGTCCGCCGACGTACGCTGCGACGAGAGCGCGCTCGACGAAGCCGGTGCGGGGAGGTGGATCGGCAAGCGCTGCGACGATCAGCAGTCGGTCGGCGTTGGCCACCACGACGCGTTCGAACGGGTCGGTGTCGTCCGCGGTGCGGCGCAGCACCGTTCGCCGCTCGGCCACGCGCACGATTCGGGCCAGAGTGTCGACCTTGCCCGACAGATCTCCGACGATACCGACTTCGTCGCCCACCACGATCGGAGTTCGCCCCAGCTCGCGGGCCCGCATCGTCACGACCGGCCGAGACGGGTCACCGTCGAGTACGCAGCCCCAGCGGCCGCGGTCCACGGACACCACCATGCCGGCTTCGGCGTCGTTGTGTTCGGGTCGAGTCTTGGTGCGCGGACGAGAACTCTTGCCCGGCCGGATGCGGACGTCGGACTCGTCGTAGCGGCGCGCGGTCAGGATCCGACCCCGCTGGGTGTGGAAGCGGACAACATCGTGTCCCACAGGTTCTCGAAGCCGGGGAGAGTCTTGGCAGTGGTGCCGATGTCGTCGACCTCGACGCCCGGGACGCGGAGCCCGACGATCGCGCCGGCAGTGGCCATGCGGTGGTCGGCGTAGGAGTGCCAGGTGCCGCCGTGCAGCGGTGCGGGATCGATGCGAATGCCGTCGTCGGTTTCGACCGCTCGCCCGCCGAGGCGCACTATCTCGGTCGTCAGTGCGGCCAGTCGGTCGGTCTCGTGACCGCGTAGGTGGGCGATGCCGCGCAGGATGGACGGCCCCTCGGCCAGGGTGGCGAGCGCTGCGACGGTGGGGGTCAGCTCGCCGACGTCGTGTAGATCGAAGTCGATGCCGCGCAACGTGTTCGGACCTTCGACGGTCAGCACCCCTGCGCGTAGTTCGACCACCGCGCCCATCTGCGTAAGGATCTCGCGGAACACATCGCCGGGTTGAGTCGTCGACTCAGGCCAATTCGGTACTCGCACAACACCTTCGGTGACAGCGGCGGCAGCGAGGAACGGGGTGGCGTTCGAGAGATCCGGCTCGATGCTCCAGTCGACGGGGGTGACCGAACCGGGATGCACGCGCCAGGTGTTCGCGTCTCCGCTCGATTCCGGGGTGTCGACTCGGACACCCGCACGGCGCAGCATCTCGACGGTCATGTCGATGTGCGGCATGGACGGGACGGGCTTACCGATGTGATGGATCTCGATTCCCTCGTCGAACGCCGCGGCCGAGAGCATCAGGCCCGAGACGAACTGCGACGACCCCGAGGCGTCGATTCCGACGGATCCACCACGCAGCGAACCGGTACCGCGCATCGTGAACGGCAGCGCGCTGCCGTCGACGTCGGCACCCACAGCGCGCAGTGCGTCGAGGATGGTGTCGAGCGGCCGGATGCGAGCCTGCTCGTCTCCGTCGAAGGACACCACGCCGTCGGCGAGCGCGGCCAGGGGCGGGACGAAACGCATGACCGTTCCGGCCAGGCCGCACTCGACGGATCCACCGTGCAGCGTTCCCGGCGTCACGCGGAGAGACGTCGGATCGTTGCGGTCGGCGGCCACCTGCACGCCCAGTGTCTCCAGAGCATGGATCATCAAGTCGGTGTCGCGGCTGCGAAGCGCGCCGGTGACGGTCGACGGGCCGGATGCGAGCGAGGCGATGATCAGCGCGCGATTGGTGATCGACTTCGATCCGGGCAGAGTGACTGTCGCGTCGATGGGTCCATCGGCGGCGGGGGCTGTCCAAGTGCTCACCGGTCCATCTTCGCTCATCGGCGGTCAGTGTGCGGCGATGGGCGCGGTGACGGCGCGCGTGAGGCGGATCAGATCGGCCGGAGCGAGTTCGATCTCCAGGCCACGGCGACCTCCGCTGCACAGCACACGGTCGAACTCGAGTGCCGAGTCGTCGATGACGGTGGGCAGGGATCTACGTTGGCCGAGCGGAGAAATTCCACCGAACACGTAGCCCGACGACCGTTCGGCGGCAGCTCTGTCGGCCATCGCGACCTTCCGCGTGTCCAGAGCGGCTGCTGCCGCTTTCAACGAGAGCAGTCCGGTGACGGGGACCACCGCGACGGCCAGCGAACGATCTGCGCGTTCGACGACCAGGGTCTTGAACACCTGCTCCGGGTGCACGCCGAGGCGCTCGCCCAGAATCTCGGCGGCCTCGCTGCCGAACGACTGCGTGCGCGGATCGTGCTCGTAGGTGTGCACGATATGCGCCACCTTCCGTGCGGTGAGCAGCGCAAGAGCGGGAGTCGACGCAGCCATTCGTCGGACTCTATCGACTGCGGCGGGAACACCGCGGCGCGCGGCAGTGTTGTGACAGGGCAGATACGGATGCAGGCGGAAGGAATGACGAATGGCAGTGCTGACCGCGGGACGTCCCTTGGCGATCAAGGGGGTGATCTCGTCGCAGAAGCCGACTTCGGGCGCGGTAGCCTGGGTGGTGGAAGCTACCGAAGGGATCAGCGTGACAGAAGCCAGGACTCCCACCGAAGCGGACGAGAAGGCGATCGCCGAGCAGCGGGCAGCCGAGACCGAGGCCCAGCTGACCGAACGCTTCGAGCGTGACGCGTTGCCGATGCTCGACCAGCTGTACGGTGCCGCGCTGCGGATGACGCGCAACCCCGCAGATGCCGAGGACCTGGTGCAGGAGACGTTCGTGAAGGCCTACTCGGCGTTCCGGTCGTTCCGTGAGGGCACGAACCTCAAGGCGTGGCTCTACCGAATCCTGACCAACACCTACATCAACTCCTATCGCAAGAAGCAGCGTCAGCCGGCGCAGTACCCGACCGACGAGATCAGTGACTGGCAGCTCGCCGCGACCGCTGAACACACGTCCACCGGCCTGCGCTCGGCCGAGGTCGAAGCGCTGGACGCACTGCCGGACGACGACATCAAGGCCGCTCTGCAGTCGTTGCCCGAGGAATTCCGGATGGCGGTGTACTACGCCGACGTCGAGGGTTTCCCGTACAAGGAAATCGCGGAGATCATGGGAACGCCCATCGGAACGGTGATGTCGCGCTTGCATCGTGGGCGTAAGCAACTTCGAGGTTTGCTGGCGGGTGTGGCCCGCGACCGTGGATTCAACCGGGACGGCGCAGTCGACCGGCACGAGCAGGAGGTAGTCCAGTGACGCGCACCGGTGATTCCGGCGATGACATCATCGGCGGCGGTTCTGTGGGCGACGGCGGAGCCGACGCCGAATTCGAGCGACTGGATTGCTCGGCCGTGATCGCGGACGTATGGATCATGTTGGACAACGAGTGCGACGAGGCCAGCAGGCAACGGTTGCAGAAGCACATCGACGAGTGCGGATCGTGCTTCGAGGCGTACGGCATCGAAGAGAAGGTCAAGCGGCTGATCTCCCGTAAATGTGGCGGAGATCAAGCGCCCGCCGGGCTCCGCGAGCGACTCAGCGTCGAAATCCGACGTACGGTGCTGACCCGTAGCGTCGACTCCGAATAGCCAGATCGTACCGACGACGAAGGGCCGAGAAGCAGTGCTTCTCGGCCCTTCGTGGCTGGTGGCAGAACGTCAGCTGTTGGGACGTTTGCCGTGGTTGGCCTTGTTGCCCTTACGAGCACGCTTCTTACGTCCACGCTTTCCCATGATGGGCTCCTCTCGTTTGTTCACTACAGTCTCCCACGTGTGATTGGCTTACTGTGACGGGCATGGTCTCCGGTGTGTGCCCGCCGCGGTTCGAGGTGTCGTGAGAGAGGGGTTCGCCGGTGTCCGAGGATGTTCGTGCGGAGATGGTGTCGACGGTGTTTCAGGTGGTCGTGGCCCGCGGTGATGCCGTCGAGGTCGGTGACACGTTGGTCGTGCTGGAGTCGATGAAGATGGAGATTCCCGTGCTCGCCGAGACCGCAGGAACCGTCACGTCCGTGGACGTCGCAGTGGGGGATGTCATTCAACAGGGCGATCTCATCGCTGTGGTGTCCTGACCGACGGCTGCGTGAGAACCCGTGTCGACCCTCAGTGACCTGCTGGCCGAACACACCGATCTGCCCGGTGCCGCGGTGGACCATCTGCAGCGCGTCGTAGGGGAGTGGCAGCTCCTGGCCGACCTGTCGTTCGCGGACGTGTTGCTCTGGGTCGGTACCGACGACGTCTCGGACGGGTCGGCGGACGTGCTGTGTGTCGCCCAGTGCAGACCCACCACCGCGCCGACGGTGTTCACCCACGACATCGTGGGGACGACGATCTCCGAGTCCGAGCACCCCGAAGTGCTCGTCGCGTTGCAACAGCGAAAGATCGTGCAGGGTGGTGTTCTGACCCGCAGCGAGAGCATTCCCGTGCGGTGTGGAGAGCACGTCATCGCCGTGCTGACCCGTGACACCAATCCGGCCCAGCTTCGTCCGCCGAGTGCGCTCGAGGTCGCGTATCGGGAATGCGCGGACGATCTGTGCCTGATGATCAGTGAGGGAACGTTTCCGACGCCGGAAGAGCGAACCGACGTCAACTCGTCGCCGCGGGCCGGCGACGGCTTCATCCGCATCGATACCGAGGGAAGGGTGGATTACGCGAGCCCCAATGCGCTGTCGGCGTACCACCGGATGGGTTTGACGACGGAACTGTCGGGCCGTGACCTCGCGTCGGTGACGCGGTCTCTGGTGACCGACCCGTTCGATTCGCAAGAAGTGGCCGACCATATCCGGTCGTCACTGTCCGGCAACGTCGGGCACCGAATGGAAGTGGACGCCCGCGGCGCGACGGTTCTGGTGCGCACGTTGGCACTGCAGCCGCACGGTCGATCCGCGGGCGCAGCCGTACTCGTCCGAGACGTCACCGAGGTGAAGCGCCGCGACCGTGCGCTGCTCAGCAAGGACGCGACGATTCGCGAAATCCACCATCGGGTGAAGAACAACCTGCAGACCGTGGCGGCTCTGCTGAGACTGCAGTCGCGTCGCCTCGAGAACGAGGAAGCTCGCACCGCGTTGTCCGAATCCGTTCGCCGCGTGACGTCCATCGCGCTGGTGCACGAGATGCTGTCGATGTCGGTCGACGAAGAAGTGGATCTCGACGAGATAGTCGACAGGTTGGTGCCGATCATGCTCGACATCGCCACCGTCAACCCTCGGGTGCGGGTGGTCCGAGACGGCCAACTCGGTGTCTTCTCCGCCGAGCGGGCGACACCGCTGGTGATGGTGTTGGCCGAGCTGGTGCAGAACGCGATGGAGCACGGGTTCGACGCCGGATCGGTCGGCGTGGTGCGCATCGGTGCCGATCGTTCGTCGAAATGGCTCGACGTCGTCATCCACGACGACGGTCGCGGATTGCCCGCAGGGTTCTCGTTGGAGCGTTCGGACGGACTGGGGCTGCAGATCGTACGCACTCTGGTGTCGGTCGAACTGAACGGTTCTCTGGGCCTGCATCCGGCTCCTGGAGGTGGCACCGACGCCATGCTGCGAGTGCCACTGGGCCGTCGGGTGCCGCGAGCCTGACGGGCCGCTCGTGAACAGTGCGTTACGAACCGGCCGCACTGTGACGTGAGGACGCCCGATCTGTGGAAGCGCCCGCTATGCAGCCCGACATGCAGAAGGCCCGGTATCCGCTGAGCGGATACCGGGCCTACCGAGTGTTGTGTGTCTGCGTCTAGACGGAGCTACGTGCGCGCGTACGTGCGTTGCGTCGCTTGAGTGCACGGCGCTCGTCTTCGCTCATTGCGCCCCATACTCCTGCGTCCTGGCCGGATTCGAGTGCCCAGGACAGGCATTCTGCGGTGACGGGGCACCGAGTACAGACGACTTTGGCATCGGCGATCTGCGCGAGCGCCGGACCACTGTTTCCCACCGGGAAAAATAGTTCCGGATCTTCATCGCGACAAATTGCCTTGTGGCGCCAGTCCATCCTCTGCTCCTTACCGGGCGCCGAAGCGCCGTTTCGTTTCTCTTCTGTTTCACGAGTGGGTAACCAATGTTTCCGCACTGTTGCTTGTGAATGCTTTCACGAACTCAGGTGAAGTCAAGGGATACGCGCGTGACCGTGGTCAAGCTCACTCTGTTAGGCTCGCTTTAGCCTTCTGCGCTCCTTTCTACCCCGACTCGGCAGATATTGCTCGTGATTTCGCAGGAAATTGCCCATCGAGCATCTTCGCGCGCAGGTCACAGTGGGTCTCACGTGACGGGCGCGACAACATCCAATGCGTCGGGAGTTGAGAAGAACTCCGCCTCGGTGCGTTCACCCAGATAGTCTCCGTCCATCTGCAGCCCCATCGGTTCTGCAGACGTGATTCGAACACTCGGGACGTCGTCGACTCGAATCAACTTGCGAGACTTCGGTTCTGCACCTTTGGCCAACAGCTGACGCGACACCCGCAGCGTGGGGAACAGTGCCGTCGAGCGCATCGCGAACACACCGAGACCCGAATCGAAAGCGGTCCCGGGATTGGTATGGACCGGACGATCGTTCAAGAAGGTCCACGGACTCGAGTTCGACACGAACGCATAGTGCACGTTCTCGAACGGATCCCGCCCGGGAACCTCCACCGTCAACTGCGCCGGACGACGCTTGTGCTTGAAGAACTCCTGCACCGAGAACCGGAGATAACGCGTCGCCGACACCGGCGTACCGTCCTTCCGGCTCGCATCGATGGCCCGACACACTTCCGCGTCCAAACCCATCCCGGCATTGAACGTGAACCACCGGTTGTCGCAATGCCCCAGACCGACCGTCCGCCGCGCCCGCGCGTCCAGCAGACCGATCAACTGATTCGTGGCCGCTACCGGATCCGCCTCGATTCCGAGAGAGCGCGCGAACACATTCGCACTACCACCGGGAACGACCGCAATAGGCGGAATCGCGCCGATCGTCACCGCCTGCATCGACGTCGGCAACGGAACCCCGAGCAGACCGTTGATGACCTCGTTCACCGTGCCGTCACCCCCGTGAACGATCACCAGGCCCACCCCGTCCTCACGGGCACCCCGAGCCAACTCCGACGCATGATCACGATGCGTCGTCTGCGCCACCGTCACCCGCAACCGACTCGACAATGCATGAGCCAACAGATCCCGAGCTGCAGCCGTCGTAGAAGTCGCATTGGGATTGACGATCAGCAGCGCACGCACAGGAACAAACACTAACCGGGTGGCTCGGCGGACTCCACCGGCACCACCCGGCTCGTTCCGCAGGCTCCACTCCCGCCCCCTGGGTCGTTCCGCAGGCTCCACTCCTGCCCCCTGGGTCGTTCCGCAGGCTCCACTCGCGCCACCCGGGTCGTCCCGCAGGCTCCACTCCCGGTTGCCTAGGCTGGTCCCGTGTCCACCCAACCCGAGAACCTCACCCCACCGGCCACTTTTCGATCCGCCGGGGTCCTCGTCGCAGCACAAGGTGCCGTCTCGCTGGTCGCGGCCTTCGTTCTCGTCGTGCGCGCGGTCTCCGGAGAGGGCGACAACGCTGTCGCCAACGGGTACGGCACGGCCGGGTGGTTCGGCGTGCTGGGCCTCGGGGTCGGGGCTGCAGGCGTCGCCCTGGTTCTCGGCAAACGGTGGGGGAGGGCACTGGCAACCGTCGTACAGCTACTGCTGCTTCCCGTCGTGTGGTCGCTGCTCACCGGTTCACATCAGACCGTCTACGGCATCGTTCTGGGAATCGTCGTGGTTGCCGTGCTGGTGCTGCTGTTCAGTCCACCCTCGTCGCAGTGGATGGCGGCCGAGTACAGCGACGTCGACGACGAACCGCGTCTCTAGGACGCTTTCGCTGCCAGGTCCCTCAGGGCACCGTCGGTCAATCGGAATGTGGTCCACTCGTCCTGAGCCTGCGCGCCCAACGCTCGGTAGAACCCGATCGACGGGGTGTTCCAGTCCAACACCGACCAGGTCAGCCGCGTGTAGCCGTTGGCTTCGCACTCGGCCGCCAACGCTGCCAGCAGTGCGGTTCCGAACCCATGGCCGCGTGCGTCCGGCTGCACGTAGAGGTCCTCCAGATAGATTCCGTTGACCCCGTCCCAGGTGGAGAAGTTCAAGAACCACAGCGCGCACCCCACCACCACGCCGTCGTGCTCGGCGACGTGCGCGAACACCGACGGATTCTCACCGAACAGAGCCGACCGAAGGTGGTCGTCTCGGACCGTGCACAACGAGGACGCCTTCTCGTACTCCGCCAGTTCGTGGACCAACCCGCAGATGGCGGATACATCGTCTTCGGTGGCGCGGCGGATCATCGTGGACCTCCGGCCGGGTCGGTGCCGATCGAGCGATCGGTGGCTGCAGAGAGAATCGAGGGGTGAACATTGTGGGCGATGAGCTGTCGAAAGGAGTGCTCGAAACCGAGCAGTGAGTAGGCGGCCGGGGACAATGCGAAGCGCTTCCCTTCGGTGATGGACGCTTCCGTCCAGCCGGCGATCAGTGCTCTCGAGAAATGGCCGTGTCCCACCAGCACCACGTCCCGGCCTTCGAGCAGTGGAAGAACAACGGACAACACCAGTTCGACGCGAACAGCGATGTCACCGATCGACTCTCCGCCCGGGCACGGGTGCGTCCAGACGGTCCAGTGCGGCACTGTCTCGTGGATCTCCGACGACGTGATGCCCTCGTAGTCGCCGTAGTCCCACTCCGACAGCGCATCCCATGTTCGATCGACCTCGAGCCCCGCGAGATCGGCTGTTCGACGGGCCCGTTCGCGCGGGCTGCTGATGACCACCGGGTCGCGCAAATTCAGCAGAGTCAGCAGTGAGCCGGCCTCGACTGCCTGCTGCTCACCGTGCGCGGTGAGTGGAACATCGGTGTTTCCGGTGTGCTTACCCGCGAGGGCCCATTCGGTTTCCCCGTGACGGAGTAGAACGACTCGGCCGGCCTCGACGGCTCCGTGGTTGGTCATGCACACGATCATGCCTGCCGGTCGGGTGTGGGCTTCGTCATACCGAACCGGTGGATGTGTCCGAAAACGCGATTGAGTCCAGACCTACCGGACGGTTATTCTCTTCTGGATCTTCACCGTCGCAGGCAACGCAGTCCTGCCCGTCAGTGTGCTCACTGCATTGACCTCGTAGCTCTTCTCATCGATCTGGAGAACAATGACCGACTTGCAGAAGCCCGCGCCCTCCGGTGCCCCGGAGAAGCTCGACGGAGCGTTGCTGAAGATCGCCGGTGTCGTCGTTCTCGGCGCGATCATGTCGATTCTCGACGTCACCGTCGTCAGCGTGGCCTTGAGGACGTTCACCGACGTGTTCGAGACCACGTATGCCAACGCGGCCTGGACGATGACCGGGTACACCCTCGCCTTGGCCACCGTCATCCCGTTGACGGGCTGGGCTGCGGACCGTTTCGGCACCAAGCGTCTCTACATCACGGCACTGGTGCTGTTCGTTCTCGGTTCGGTGCTGTGCAGTTTCGCCTGGGACATCACGTCGTTGATCGTGTTCCGCGTACTGCAGGGCCTCGGCGGAGGCATGTTGATGCCCCTGGGCATGACGATCATGACGCGTGCCGCCGGCCCCGAACGGATCGGCCGGGTGATGGCCGTGCTCGGTGTGCCAATGCTGATCGGGCCCATCGCGGGCCCCATCCTCGGCGGGTGGCTGATCGAGGCCGCGAGCTGGCACTGGATCTTCCTCATCAACTTGCCGATCGGCATTCTCGCGCTGATCGCCGCAATCGTGATCTTTCCGCGAGACAATCCGACCCCGTCGGAATCGTTCGACTTCCGCGGGATGCTGATGCTCTCGCCCGGTCTGGCCCTGTTTCTCTACGGTGCGTCGTCGGTCGTCGAAACCGAGACCGTACTGGCCGTCAAGGTGCTGGTTCCGGTCATCGTGGGCCTGGTGCTGATCGTGTTGTTCGTCTTCCACGCTCTGCGCGTCGAGCATCCGTTGATCGACCTGAGGCTCTTCCGGAACCGCTCACTCACCGTCGCGGTCATCACGACCACCTTCTTCATGGTCGCGTTCATGGGCGCAGGGTTGCTGTTTCCCAGCTACTTCCTGCTCCGCGGCGAGTCCACACTGTCGGCCGGGCTGCTTCTCGCACCGCAGGGTATCGGCGCGATGATAGCCATGCCGATCGCCGGAGTGATCGCGGACAAGACCGGTCCAGGACGAATCGTGCTGATGGGCATGGTCCTGATCACCGCAGGCATGGCGGTGTTCACCCAGGTCGGCACCAGCACGTCGTACACGTTGTTGATCGGAGCCTTGTTCGTCATGGGGGTGGGGCTCGGCTCGACGATGATGCCCATCATGACTGCTGCGCTGCAGACGTTGACGAACGAAACAGTCGCCCGCGGTTCGACATTGATGAACATCGTCCAGCAGGCCGCCGGATCGATCGGAACCGCGTTGATGTCGGTGGTGTTGACCGCGCAGCAGAAGCCGGCGCTGACGGCCTCGAGCCAGCTCGAAGCATTCGACATCTCGGCGCGCGCGTTCGGGACCACCTTCATGGTCGCGTTGGTGCTCATCGTCATCACGTTCGTGCCCGCGTTCTTCCTGCCCCGAACCAAGCACGTTTCTCAGGAATCCGCGCCGCCGATCGTGATGCACTGACGCGCCCGGAACCGACAAACCTCGCTCGAGCGGCGAATCTAGGCAAGGATCAGGGCGTGACGACAATTCTTGCGGTAGCGAATCAGAAGGGCGGCGTGGCCAAGACCACTACGGTCGCCTCGCTGGCAGCCGCGCTGCACGCACTCGACCGACGCGTTCTGGTGGTCGATCTCGACCCGCAGGGATGCCTGACGTTCTCGCTCGGTCACAACCCGGACAAGCTCGACTCGTCGGTGCACGAGGTATTGACCGGGGACGCACAGGTCGAGGACGTACTGATCGAGACGGCGGAGGGGATCGTGCTGTTGCCCGCCACGATCGACCTCGCGGGTGCGGAGGCGCTGCTGCTCATGCGCGCCGGTCGCGAGTTCGCACTCAAGCGTGCTCTGGCACCGATTCTGCAGGATTTCGACGTGGTCGTCATCGATTGCCCACCCTCGCTCGGTGTTCTCACGCTCAACGGTCTCACTGCAGCGCAATCGGTTCTGGTCCCACTCCAGTGCGAGACGCTCGCTCACCGCGGCGTCGGACAACTACTGCGGACGGTGTCCGAGGTGCAGCAGATCACCAACCCCGACCTCGCACTGCTGGGTGCACTGCCCACCCTGTTCGATGCCCGTACCACCCATAGCCGTGACGTGCTCGGCGATGTTTCCGATCGGTACTCGCTGCCGGTCCTCGCTCCGCCGATCCCCAGGACGGTGCGTTTCGCGGAGGCGAGTGCATCCGGCGCAACGGTGCTGTCGGGGCGAAAGAACAAGGGCGCGCAGGCGTATCGCGAGCTGGCCGAGAACTTGTTGGCCCACTGGGAGGGCACAGCAGAACTGAAGACGTACGACCCTGCGGAGTAGCTCCTCCGATCGGCCGTCCTCGATCAACCCAGCGCGACCAGGTCGGAACCGCGCTGCTCGACGACGACATCGCCGATCACGGAGGTCTGCACCGGTCCGTCGTAGTCGCCGCGATCGATCGGAATCTCGGCAATCACCGTGCCGGTGGCGAGCTCGACCACCGCGATCGCGTCGGGCACGGGAACCAGTAGCCTGCCGGCCATGACGGCACCGCTGCCGAGGGCCCCGGGCATGGACCACGCCGGAGTCAGGTCGGTGGAGTTCAGTGCCTGCACTCCGGAGCCGGTGAACCAGGTGAACACCGAACCCTGTTTCGCTGCCGGCGAGGCGGGCGGTGCGGATGTTGGGCCGAGGCCCGCGGGGAGCGCGAACTCGGAGACGGCCGTGGCGGTGTCGTCGTAGAGCGCGATGCGCGCAGGGGCACCGTTTGCGGACGGAACATACAGCGCGACAAGGCTTCCCGTCAGAGCCAGGACGCGTCCGGATGTCGGCTCCTGCTCCGAGGTGACGAGATCCGGGACCACCGAGGATCCGTACTCCTCGGGTTCGCTCGCATCCTTGGGGGCAGGGTTGAGCAGAGACAGTCGTGCGGCCGGCTCACCCGGGCACTGTTCGAGTACCGCCGTCCGCGAATTGGACGACGTGGTGGACAGGAGCGTGCATCCGGTTCTCGG
Organism: Rhodococcoides fascians NBRC 12155 = LMG 3623; assembly: GCF_001894785.1. Classification (GTDB taxonomy): domain Bacteria; phylum Actinomycetota; class Actinomycetes; order Mycobacteriales; family Mycobacteriaceae; genus Rhodococcoides; species Rhodococcoides fascians. Next base: position 380,232 of record NZ_BCWW01000006.1, on the reverse strand, counting down.
CTGAGTACCCGGGTTGACCGGAGCATCGACGCGCCCGTATTCGAGTGTGCGCACCATGTCCGAGCGCCACAGTTCCATCCGAGTGTCACCTCGCGAGGTCACGTAGGTGCCGTCGGACGAGAGGTACACCGAGTCGTCTGCGTCGGACGTGCGCTGTGCTGCGCGGACGCCGGTCGATCCGTCGAGCGTGGTCACCTGCGAGCAACCGCGGTCGTCGCGGTAGACCGAGACGGCAGTGTTCCAGGAGGCGATCACCGAGCACAGGGGTAGGTCTCGCGAGTACGACCACGCCGGGTCGCCGGAACGGGGGTCGTGGCCGACGACCGAACCGCCATCGGCGGTCACGACTGCCGAACCGGTCACGACCGGAACCGGCGTATGCGCCGAATCCGTCGCCGAACTCGGTGCCCGCCACAACTCGGACAGGGCGGCGGGCACGGAGGCGGCCGCCTCGGACGGCGCGAGTGGATTGTCGGCCGTGACAGAGGTGGTGCCCCGAGCGTCACCCGTGAGCCAAGCGACGCTCGCGGCCACGACCACCGTCACCGCGATGACTGCCGCGACGACGAGATCGGTTCTCGACCTACGTTCTGGAGCCAGCACGGCGGGAGACTACTCCGACGCGCTCGCCGTCGACGGTCCGGTCTCGGCGGACGATCCGCTCGTGCGGCGACGGCGTCGGCGACGAGGAGCGGTCTTGGTCGACGCTTCCGGTGTCGACGAATCGGTCGAATCCGACTGTGCCGCAACAGGGTTCGCGGTCGATGCAGAGGCGTTGGCCGAGTCGGTCGAGGTCGAGGCCTGGTCCCCGTCCTGTCCCGCGCGGGTGCGACGGCGGCTGCGTGAGCGGCGCGGCTTGCTCGGTGCGGACGCCTCTGCCGACGGTGCTGCGGACTCGGTGTCGGGGGCCTTGTCAGCGGCCTGCTCTGCGGCTCGCGCGGGTGCCGCCTTGCGTACGGTGCCGGTCGCATCGGTGGGGATATCGAGCTCGGCGAACAGATGCGGCGAGCTCGAGTAGGTCTCGACCGGATCCGGCATACCCAGATTCAGGGCCTTGTCGATCAGCTGCCAGCGCGGGATATCGTCCCAGTCGACGAGGGTGACGGCGATACCGGTGCGCCCTGCACGGCCGGTACGGCCGATGCGGTGGACGTAGGTCTTCTCGTCCTCGGGGCACTGGTAGTTGATGACGTGGGTGACGTCGTCGATGTCGATACCCCGGGCCGCGACGTCGGTGGCGATCAGCACGTCGATCTTGCCGGTGCGGAACGCCTTGAGAGCCTTCTCGCGTTGGACCTGCCCGAGATCTCCGTGGACCGCGCCGACCGAGTAGCCACGCTCGGCGAGCTCGTCGGAGACCTTCTGCGCCGTGCGCTTGGTGCGGGTGAACACCATCGTCGCGCCGCGGCCTTCCGCCTTGAGGACCTTGGCGACCATCTCGACCTTGTCGAGTGCATGCGCCCGGTAGACGTGCTGGGCGGTGCGATCGTGCACGGCGGAGGACTCAGCCTCTTCGGCCCGGATGTGCGTCGGCTGCGTCAGGAACGTGCGCGCCAGCGTGATGATCGGGCCGGGCATCGTCGCGGAGAACAGCATCGTCTGACGCTTGTCGGGGACCATGCCCAGGATGCGTTCGATGTCGGGAAGGAACCCGAGGTCGAGCATCTCGTCGGCCTCGTCGAGAACCAGGACGCCGACCTTGCCGAGGATCAGGTGGTTCTGCTTGGCGAGGTCGAGTAGACGGCCGGGGGTGCCGACGACGACGTCGACGCCGTTCTGGAGCGCGCTGATCTGAGCTTCGTACGGGCGACCGCCGTAGATGGAAAGAACCTTCACCGGGCCGTTCGCGGCGCTGAGGTACTTCGATGCATTCTCGAGGTCGGAGCTGACCTGAACACACAGCTCACGGGTCGGCACGATGATCAGCGCGCGTGGCGTGCCGTCGAGCGGGGTCGTTCCGGAATTCTCCGTGGCGAGACGATGCAGAAGAGGCACGCCGAAACCGAACGTCTTGCCCATTCCGGTCCTGGCCTGCCCGATGAGGTCGTCGCCCGCGATGGCCAGCGGAAGAGTGAGCTCCTGGATGGCGAAGGTGCGCTCGATACCCATGTCGGCGAGTGCACGAACGATGTCGGCGTCGACGTTCAACTCGGCGAACGTCGGTGGCACATGCGTGTCGTCCAGTTGGGCCGACAGGGTGGTGTCGCCGGTCTCGGATTCTTGGTCTACGACTATCTTGCTCAGGGGACTGGCCTTCCTCGTGGTCGAACGTACGCACAAGGAAGGGCACAGGCCTATTGCCGGCCGAAGTCGATGCCCTCAATCCGATGTGATGTCGCCGTCAGCCTCAGCGCGGCCGCGAACTGTGACGTTCGCTGCGGCGAAGCTCTCGAGGCGACCCGGATCAGGTGCGCACACATTATCGATGATCGCCGCATCGGCTTTCGGTCCGTGTGACAGGTCCGCGAGCAACGATCGACACCATGGTAGCTTGCCCGGCCCGATTCTCCACGGTCGACGGGTCGCGGCAGGTGTGACGCGCCCCGCGACGGGGCGTCGGACACGGGTCTACGATTCGTGGAATGGGAGCCCATTCGTCGGAGTCGTCGTCGCCCGCAGTTGCATCCACCGCCCTCGTCGGGTCGAGCGATCCGGACAGAGGGGAGCCCGCGATCGCACACGATCACCCGGGCGTTCCCGACTTGTTCGCCGTGCTCGCCTACGGCGAGATCTCTGCGTTCTACCGGTTGGCGGAGGACGCTCGAATGGCTCCGTCCATGGAAGGCCGGGTGGCGCTGGCGAGTATGGCCGCCGCCGAGATGAGTCATTTCGAGACGTTGGAACAGGCTTTGTCCAACCGTGGCCTCGACGTGTATTCGTCGATGGATCCGTTCGTGCGGGCTCTGGACGAGTACCACGCCTCCACCACGCCGTCGACCTGGTTGGAGTCTCTGGTCAAGGCATACGTGGGTGACGGAATCGCCGCTGATTTCTACCGGCAGATCGCGCACAGCCTCGCCCCCGACGTCGCGGAGATCGTTCGCGACGTGTTGGCCGAGACCGGGCACTCGGAGTTCGTCGTCCACGAGGTGTCCGAACGGGTCCGGGCGAGCTCCCAGGACAAGGCACGCCTGATGTTGTGGGGGCGTCGACTGCTCGGCGAGGCGATCACGCAGGCCCAGTTCGTGCTCGCGCAGCGCGAGTCGCTGACCGATCTCGTCATCACCGCGTCGGGCGACCTCAACGGGGTCGTCGCACTGTTCGATCGCATGCAGGAGCAGCATGCCGAGCGGATGTCCTCGCTCGGGTTGGACTGATCGGCTCGATCGGGCACCGGGCGGGGCGGGTCCCCGCCGGTGTTCGCTGACAGCACAGGCCTGGAAGCGGCTGCGGCACGCGGGCTGCACTAGCCTGGCGAGAACAGCGTCAGTTGTCGAGAGTTCGGAGGTTGACCGTGGAGGTCAAGATCGGTGTGTCGGAGAGTTCCCGTGAGCTCGTCGTGAACAGTGCGCAGTCCCCGGCCGAGGTCGAGGCGCTCGTATCGACCGCCTTCGCAGGTAAGGACGGAGTGCTGTCGTTGGAGGACGAGAAGGGACGCAAGTTCTTGATCCAGACCGCCAAGGTGTCGTACGTCGAGATCGGCCCGTCCGATCCTCGCAAGGTCGGGTTCGCAACCACCTGAGACGGCCGGTAACACCACACGCCCCTCGTTCTACTCGAACGAGGGGCGTGTGGCGTATGTGGGAGGGATGCCCGACCGGCTGGTTACGGAGACTGCAGCGGAACGTGCGACAAGCCGCCCCAGGCCAGTGAGACCGTGGTGTCGACGGCGTCTTCCTTGGAGATCGGCCGATCTGCTTCGAGCCAGTAGCGCGCGGTGAACTGGCTGGCACCGACTAGGCCGACGGCCAGCACTCGTGCTCGGTACGGATCGAGTCCGGAATCGTGGGCGACCAGGTCGAAGACGGCGTCGACGCATGCTTCGGTCGCCTGCTCCACGCGGGCGTTGACCTGAGGGTCACCCATCAGATCCGACTCGAAGACCAGACGGAAACCCTGGGTGTCGGTGTCGACGAAATCGTAGAACGCCAGAACCGCGGCGCGGACGCGTTGCTTGTTGTCCGTCGTCGAACGCAGAGCCTGACGAACCCCGGCGATGAGGGTGTCGACGTAGCTCTGCAGTACCGCCAGGTACAGCTCGAGTTTGCCGGGGAAGTGCTGGTAGAGAACCGGCTTGCTGACTCCGGCGCATTCGGCGATCTCGTCCATTCCCGACGCGTGATAGCCGCGGGTCACGAAGATTTCGCTCGCAGCAGCCAGCAGTTGCGCCCGACGGGCATCACGCGGCAGCCTGGCGCTGCGGCGGTTGCCGGTGGTGGCCGGACGGTCGGAGGACCTCCGGTCGTCGAGATCTGTCATCAAATATGTTCCCATCGCGTCGACAGCTGCGCTCGTCTTGGTTCGACAACGTGCGGTCCGGCGTGAACTTTCGGCGGGTGGCCTTCGGTTCGGACCGCTCGTAGCGCAGATCACGGGCAACGATACTCGTGGCCGTCGGCACCGCTGGGATCCTGGGGGATCCTTGTCGGAAACGGTCGATCTCGAATCACATCGGATGGTTTGTTTGTACGATGTTTGTCGTACCGAGAGCCCGATAGATCCGTCCCCGGTATCGGCGTGCCGAGCGGCGAGCGAGCAGGATTGTGAGATCGTGAGCGAGTGACTGACCGAGGCGAGCCGCGAATTCGCGGCGGTGTGCAGTCCGGCGGGTTCGACGAGCGGTCGGACGATCTTCCACGAGGCGTGGGTGGTCGTGGGTCGCATCAGCCTTTGCGCGCGCAGTGGGACCCGACGCAGCGCGAGGTCAAGGACCGCAGTCGCCGCCCCGAGCGTGACGTGCGTAAACAGACCAAGTTGGGAAAGTTCGCCGCCACCTACGGCTGGCGGGCGTACGCGGTACCGATCCTGATCGCCGTCACCGCGCTCGTGGTCGTCGATGCCGTTCGGGCCGGTGACCCGGTTGTCGGCACCGCCTCTCAGGGCACCTCGCAGGACCCAGGGTTCGGCACGCTGAGCTCCGATACGTCCGGAACCGGAATCATCGGGGTCCCGCCGCAGGCCGACGGCAACTTCGCGGAAACGATCTCGTCCGGTGAGCTGCCCGACGGTGGACCGTTCGCGGTGCAGGGGGCAGGCACCTGGCACACCGTCGCCGGAAGCACCGAGCAGGTCGGCCAGGGAACCGAGCGGGTGTTCACCTATACCGTCGAGGTCGAGGACGGTGTGGACACCGTCGGTTTCGGCGGCGACGAGTCGTTCGGCCGTCTGGTGGATCAGACGTTGGCCAACCCCAAGAGCTGGACCAACGACCCACGTTTCGCGTTCCGCCGTATCGATCAGGGTGACCCGGATTTCCGGATCTCCCTGACGTCGCAGATGTCCATTCGGCAGGCGTGTGGATACGACATCCAACTCGAGGTGTCCTGCTACAACCCCGGCATCGAACGGGTCGTGCTCAACGAACCCAGATGGGTACGCGGAGCGATCTCCTTCCAGGGAGACATCGGTTCCTACCGTCAATATCAGATCAACCACGAGGTCGGGCACGCCATCGGCTACCAGCAGCACCAGCCGTGCGAAACCGACGGCGGGCTGGCACCGGTGATGATGCAGCAGACGTTCGGAACGGCCAACGACGACATCGCGCGGCTCGACCCCGAGGGCGTCGTGCCCATGGACGGCAAGACCTGCCGGTTCAACCCGTGGCCCTATCCGCGCGGGTGAGCGATCGCGGATTAGATTCGAAGGCGGCGAACGCAATTGTGCGGTCGCCCCGTCGAGTCGAGGAGTGTCGCTGAGCGTGGTCCACCTACCGCCACTGGTCGAAGCCACCGGTGAACTGACCTCCGAGGAGGTTGCCAGGTACAGCCGTCACCTGATCATTCCGGACGTCGGAACGGACGGCCAGAAGCGGTTGCGGAACGCCCGCGTGCTCGTGGTCGGAGCCGGCGGACTGGGTTCGCCTGCGCTGCTGTACCTCGCGGCCGCCGGCATCGGAACTCTGGGCATCGTGGAATTCGACGACGTCGAGCTGTCCAACCTCCAGCGACAAGTCATCCATGGGCGGTCCGACGTCGGACGACCGAAGGCCGACAGCGCACGGGACTCGATCCTCGAACTCAACGACGGCGTCTCGGTGGTGCTGCACAGGGTCCGCCTCGACTCGTCCAACGCGATCGACATCTTCGGCAATTACGATCTCGTTCTCGACGGCACCGACAACTTCGCCACCCGATACCTCGTCAACGACGCGGCCGCACTGGTCGGTATCCCGTACGTGTGGGGTTCGATCTACCGGTTCGAGGGGCAGGTCTCGGTGTTCTGGGATGCAGCTCCGGGCGGCGTCGGGATCAACTATCGAGATCTGTACCCCGAGGCTCCGCCGCCGGGAATGGTGCCCTCCTGCGCCGAGGGTGGCGTCCTGGGCGTGCTCTGCGCCTCGATCGGGTCGGTGATGGTGACCGAAGCCATCAAGTTGATCACCGGAATAGGCGAGACGCTGCTGGGACGGCTGATGATCTACGACGCGTTGGCCATGAGCTACCGAACCGTCGGACTGGCCCGTGATCCGCACCGAACCCCGATCACGGAACTGATCGACTACGACGCCTTCTGCGGGGTGGTGCCGGCCGTCGAATCCGACGACGCCTCGATCAGCCCCGAGCAGCTACGGGCGATGTTGGATTCCGGACGCGAGGTCGCCTTGATCGACGTGCGTGAGCCGGTGGAGTGGGACATCGTCCGCATCGAGGGCGCTCGGCTGATACCACGCGGGCGAATTCTGTCCGGGGCGGCGTTGGCCGAGCTGCCACAGCAGGTACCGATCGTTCTGTACTGCAAAACCGGCATCAGGTCCGCGGAGGTTCTCGACGCACTCGTCGGTGCCGGTTTCACCGACGCAACCCATCTCGACGGCGGAATCGTGGAGTGGGCCAAGCAGATCGAGCCCGGCCTGCCCATCTACTGACGTGGCGGCTGGGCCGCATGCGCGCGTCGTCCGCAGAGCTCTGCCCGATCGGCGGTACCGTGGCGTTCGTGAGCTCTGTCGAACCTCCTCAGCACGTGATCTCTACGTTCGGGCTGCGCGATGTCGAGCCTGCGCCACTGGGTGCGGACTGGGACGGAGGGTGGCGTCTGGGTGACGTCGTGCTCTCGCCCGTCGCCGATCACGCTCGCGCAGCCTGGTCTGCGAAGGTGCGAGAAACACTGACTGTGGACGGTGTGCGCCTCGCTCGACCGGTGCGCTCGACCGATGGTCGATACGTCGTGTCCGGTTGGCGTGCAGATACGTTCGTCGCAGGCGAACCCGAGCCTCGCCACGACGAAGTGGTCTCGTTGTCCATGCGGTTGCACGCAGCGACCGCGCAGTTGGAACGTCCCCGCTTCTTGGTGCAGCCACCCGTCGCCCCGTGGGCCGACGTCGACGTGTTCGTCGCGGCCGACCGGGCCGCCTGGGAGGCCGTTCCGCTACGGACCGCTCGCGGTGCGGGTGCGCCGGAGCCGTCGTCGAGTGACGGCAAGAGCAGCCTCGAATTGGTCAAACAGCTTGCGACACTGCGTAAGCCCGTCGAATCGCCGGACCAATTGGTACACGGCGACCTGTTCGGGACGGTGTTGTTCTCCGGCAGCGATGCTCCGGGGATCAGCGATATCACCCCGTACTGGCGTCCGGCGTCGTGGGCTGCCGGCGTCGCCGTGGTGGACGCGCTCTCGTGGGGAGACGCCGACGACGGTCTGGTGGGCCGGTGGGACGATCTACCGGAATGGCCGCAGATGCTGTTGCGCGCGTTGATGTTTCGTCTGGCTGTGCACGCACTTCATCCGCGGTCGACGTCGGAGGCATTTCCCGGCCTCGCGCGCACGGCAGATCTGGTGCGTCTCATTCTGTAGGTTCGGGCGCGTGGCCCGGAGGGGCGGAGAGTTCGCGGAACAGCGACCGGGCGGAGGCGATTGCCCGGGCCGAATCACCGTCCACGATGGCGTCGACGAGGGCTGTGTGCTCGGCGACGTAGTCGTCGTCGTGAGCAGTGGCGTGTTCTCTGATCGTCTCGTGGATCACCGGTAGCAACGAGTCGTAGAACTCCAGGTAGATCGCGTTGTGGCTGGCGGCGACGATGCTCCGATGCAGGCGCGCGTCGATTCGTACGGCGTCGGCCAACGGCACGTCGCCGCTCGACCAGGCGACATTGCGGTTCTCGAGGGCGTCGTTCATCTCTCGGATGTCGTGCTCGTCGCGTCGATCCGCAGCCAATGCTGCTGCGGTCACCTCGAGAGTTTCCCGGAGCTCGGTGACGTCGCGATAACGGGCGTCCGAGAAGTACTTGCCCAGGGTGCCGCCGAGGTCCGAGCAGGTCATGACGAACGTTCCCGACCCCTGCCGTCGCTCGACCATGCCGGCGTGGACGAGTGCCTGAACGGCCTCACGAACCGTGTTTCGCCCGGTGCCGGTCATCTCGCACAGCTCCGGTTCGGTGGGAATTCTGCTGCCGACCGGCCATCGTTTCGACGTGATCTCGTCGCGCAGGGCTGCAGTGACCTGGGTGATCAGGCTCGATCGGTGGACCTGGCGCACGGAGGCTCCTCGTTCTGGGGGCGGTGCAGTGCTCGGGGTGCTGCGCCGACGATGATACTGCGTTGCACCCGATGATCCGGTCATCCTATGATTACGCGGTGAGTGCGCCTACCGTTTCCGAGACCACCCAGACCGGTACATCACTCGTTCGCGGCCGACTGCTGGTGTTCGCCGCCATCGTTCTTTCTGCGCTGACGCTGCGCGCCGCCGTGACGTCCATCAGCCCTCTGTTCGGCAGGATCGCAACGGATCTGCAGTTCGGGGATGCCGTCATCGGCGTCGTCGGGATGCTGCCGCCGGCGATGTTCGCCGTGTTCGGGTTGGCGACACCGCTTCTCGCCAAGCGCACCGGTCTCGAGCGCGCCGCCCTGCTCGCCATGGCGTTGACCACGATCGGGATGGCCACCCGGGCATTCGCGCCGAACACGGCGTCGTTGCTGGCGCTGTCCGCGATCGCCCTCGCCGGCATGGGTATCGGAAACGTCGTCATTCCACCTCTGGTCAAGCGGTACTTCTCGGATCGACTCGCAGTGGTCAGCACCATCTACATCTGTGCACTCCAGATCAGCACCATGATTCCGCCGCTGCTCGCGGTTCCGGTCGCCGATGCCCACGGGTGGCGGCTCTCCATCGGGGTCTGGGCGATCGTCGGTGTTGCCGCAGCATTGCCGTGGCTCGGTGTCGTGATCGCCCGACGTGGTCGCGACGAGAAGGACGTCTCTGCCGAGGCCGGTTCGGCGGCCGTGCACACCCGATCCGGCGGCCGCATCCATCGATCCTCGCTCGCGTGGGGAATGGTGATGATGTTCGCGATGACGTCGCTGATCACGTATTCGATGTTGACGTGGCTGCCGACGCTGTTGATCGACTCGGGTATCGGCGAGGGGTTGGCCGGAGCCTCGGTCGCCGCGTTCGGAGCGATGGGCCTGGTCACGTCGCTGGCCACGCCGACCCTCTGCGCAAAACTGCGAAATCCGTTCGGCCTCGTCCTGGTCGCCGCGGTGTGCTACCTCTGTGGGTTCTCCGGCTTGCACTTCTCGCCTGCCGCCGGAACGGTGATCTGGGTGTGCCTGATCGGCCTCGGCACGATGACCTTTCCGATGTCGCTGACGCTGATCAATCTCAGGACCCGCACCGCGGTGGGCTCATCCTCGCTCTCGGGCTTCACCCAGGGGCTGGGCTACGTGGTGTCGGCCACCGGACCGATACTGTTCGGCTTCCTGCACACCGTGTCCGGCGGTTGGGGATTGCCGCTGACGCTGCTCACCGGATGCGTTGTGATTCTGCTGGTCGGCGGCTATCTGTGCTGTCGACCTCGGATGCTCGAAGACTCCTGGTGACCCGGCTCGTCGACGCGTTCGATCTCACGTACGCGTCGACGAGCGGGTGAGAACGAGTTAATCAGCGGGTCACCGCACGCAGCGCCGCTGCAACATGGCTTTCCTATCTTGGTGTCACTCACCGAACCAGGAGGCCATACGTGACCAGCCTTTCTCGCAGCGCTTCAGCCGAAACCGGCTCTGCTGCCACCGCACCCGTTCCGCCCGGAACCGTTCCCGTCTCGGTGAATCACCGGATCGCGCATTGGAATTCCGAGGACGTGCAGGCGTGGGAAGGCGGCGGTAAGCAGATCGCCAAACGAAACCTGATCTGGTCGGTCGTCGCCGAACACGTCGGCTTCTCGATCTGGTCGATCTGGTCGGTGATGGTGTTGTTCATGCCGTTGTCGGTCTACGGCATCGATGCCGCGGGCAAGTTCTTCCTGGTGGCCGTCCCCACCCTCGTCGGTGCTGTCCTGCGCATTCCGTACACGTTCGCCACGGCGAAATTCGGCGGGCGCAACTGGACCATCTTCAGCGCTCTGGTGTTGCTGATTCCCACGCTGTTGACGATGTACTTCATGTTGAACCCGGCCTCGTACACCACGTACATCATCGTGGCGGCGTTCGCCGGAGTCGGCGGCGGTAACTTCGCCTCGTCGATGACGAACATCAACGCCTTCTATCCGCAGCGCGAAAAGGGTTGGGCCCTCGGACTGAACGCCGGCGGAGGCAACATCGGCGTACCGGTCATCCAGCTCATCGGTCTGCTGGTCATCGCTACCGTCGGCAACACCGCACCCGAGATCGTCTGCGCCGTGTACCTGGTGTTCATCGCGATCGCCGCCGTCGGTGCCGCGCTGTACATGGACAACCTCGACAACCAGAAGACCAACGGCCGCTCCATGATCGACGTGTTGAAGTTCTCCGACGCATGGTGGATCGCCTTCCTCTACATCGGCACGTTCGGATCGTTCATCGGCTTCAGCTTCGCATTCGGGCAGGTACTCCAGATCAACTTCCTGGCCGGATTGACCGACGGGGCACCCGCCACGGCGGCTCAGCAGGCCCAGGCCTCGCTGCACGCTGCACAGATCGCGTTCCTCGGGCCACTGCTGGGGTCGCTGTCGCGTCCGTTCGGCGGCAAGCTCGCCGACAAGATCGGCGGCGGAAAAATCACCCTGTACACGTTCGTGGCCATGACCTTCTCCACCGGAATTCTGGTAGCGGCCAGCACCTGGGACGACTCGACGCCCGGGGCGGCCAGCGGCACTGTGATGGTCCTCTTCGTCATCGGATTCATCGCACTCTTCTTGCTTTCGGGCCTCGGCAACGGGTCGGTGTACAAGATGATTCCCGCGATCTTCGCTGCAAAATCTGTTGCACTGCAGGGCATGACGGTCGAGGAACAGCAGCACTGGTCCCGCAAGATGTCCGGCGCACTGATCGGGATCGCCGGTGCCATCGGCGCACTCGGCGGTGTCGCCATCAACCTGGTGCTGCGGGCGTCGTACTCCGGTAGTGCGAAGTCGGCAACCACAGCGTTCTGGGTGTTCCTCGGCTTCTATGTGGTCTGCGCGATCGTCACGTGGGCGATCTACCTGCGCAGGACCGACTCCGCCGATGCCGACGCTCCGGTAGCCGTCTGACGCTCGGTGCAGGCGCGCTCGAAACATTCTGCACGGCAACGAAATCGGAAGGACCCGCAATGAAGAACGCGGTAGTGGTAGGGCACGGAATGGTAGGGCACAGGTTCGTCGAGGCGCTGCGGGCGCGCGACGAGGGTGCCGAGTGGAAGATCACGATCCTGTGCGAGGAAGCTCTGCCGGCGTACGACCGGGTGGGTCTGTCGTCCTACGTCGGTGCCTGGGACCACAAGGAACTTGCGTTGGCGGGCAACGACTATCCGGGCGACTCCCTGGTCGAGATGCGTACCGGGGTGCGGGCCGAACGCGTCGACCGTGACCACCGAACCGTCATCACCTCGGCCGGCGACACCGTGGACTACGACGCGCTGGTCCTCGCCACCGGCTCCTACCCGTTCGTCCCGCCGATCGCCGGACACGACCTGCCCGCCTGCTTCGTCTACCGCACCCTCGACGATCTGGACAGGATCCGTGCACGCGCCGACGCCGCTGGACCGGGAGCCGTGGGCGTGGTCGTCGGTGGCGGCCTGCTCGGCCTCGAAGCGGCGAATGCGTTGAAGAAGATGGGCATGACGCCGCACGTCATCGAGTTCGCGCCGCGATTGATGCCGCTTCAGGTGGACGAAGGCGGCGGTGCGCTACTGGCCCGCCTCGTCACCGATCTCGGATTGAACGTGCATGTGGGAGTGGGCACGTCGTCGATCACCGAGAACGACAGCGCCGGATTGACGGTCGCGCTGAGCAACGGCGATACGATCGACGCGGCGCTGCTGGTGTTCTCCGCGGGGGTACGACCGCAGGACCGGCTGGCTCGCGAGAGCGGCCTCGACGTCGGCGAGCGCGGCGGTATTCTGGTCGACATCGGCTGCACCACATCCGATCCCGACGTCTACGCCATCGGCGAATGTGCTGCGGTCGAAGGCCGATGCTACGGACTCGTCGCGCCCGGATACTCGACGGCCGAGGTGGTGGCCGACCGATTGCTCGGCGGCGCAGCGGAGTTCCCCGGAGCGGACATGTCGACCAAGCTCAAGCTCATGGGCGTCGATGTGGCGAGCTTCGGTGACGCGATGGCCGCAACTCCGGGTGCGCTCGAGGTGGTCTTCAGCGACGCGCCGAAGGGCACCTACGCCAAGCTCGTCGTCACCGACGACGCCAAGACGTTGCTCGGCGGCATCCTCGTCGGCGACGCATCGGCGTACTCGCTGCTCCGGCCGCTCGTCGGACGCGAATTGCCGGGCGATCCGGGTTCGTTGATCTCTCCGGCGGCCGAGCAGGTCGGCATCGGAGCGCTTCCCGACGACGCCGAGATCTGCTCGTGCAACGGTGTGACGAAGGGTGCGATCTGCTCGGCCATCTCCGACGGTGCGTGCGATCTGGCCGCGGTGAAGAGCTGCACCACGGCAGGCACCACCTGTGGAGGATGCTTGCCGTCGATCAAATCACTGCTGGCGGCATCGGGAGTGGTGCTGTCGAAGTCGTTGTGCGAGCACTTCTCTCAGTCGAGGGCCGAGCTGTTCGAGATCGTGCGGGCGACGAACACCCGAACTTTCTCGTCGTTGATTGCCAAGTACGGATCGGGTGCCGGCTGCGACATCTGCAAGCCCGTCGTGGCCTCGATTCTCGCGTCCACCTCGTCGGATCACATTCTCGACGGTGAACTGGCGTCGTTGCAGGACACCAACGACCACTTCCTGGCCAACATCCAGAAGAACGGCACCTATTCGGTGGTGCCTCGGATGCCGGGAGGCGAGTGCACGCCCGAGCAGTTGATCGTCATCGGTGAGGTCGCCCGGGACTTCGGGCTGTACACCAAGGTGACCGGCGGGCAACGCATCGACATGTTCGGTGCCCGCGTCGAACAGCTTCCCGAAATCTGGAAGCGGCTCGTCGACGCAGGCATGGAATCGGGTCAGGCGTACGGAAAGTCGCTGCGTACGGTCAAGAGCTGCGTCGGGTCCAGCTGGTGCCGCTACGGTGTTCAGGACTCGGTGGGAATGGCCGTCGACCTCGAGAACCGGTACCGCGGACTGCGCTCGCCGCACAAGATCAAGTTCGGAGTGTCGGGCTGCGCACGTGAGTGCGCCGAAGCCCGCAGCAAGGACGTCGGCATCATTGCCACAGAAGGTGGCTGGAATCTCTACGTGGGCGGCAACGGTGGCCAGTCGCCCAAGCACGCCCAGTTGCTCGCGTCCAACCTCGACGACGCCACACTCGTCAGCTACATCGACCGCTATCTGATGTTCTACGTCCGCACCGCGGACCGCCTGCAACGCACCGCACCGTGGCTGGAATCGCTCGATGGGGGATTGGACCACCTCAAAGCCGTCGTCTGCGAGGACAGCCTGGGCATCGGCGCAGAACTCGAGGCAGACATGGCACGCCACGTCGCCGGCTACAAGGACGAATGGGCAGGGGTGCTCGAGGACGAGGAGAAGCTCGGCCGGTTCGTGTCCTTCGTCAACGCTCCGGCCGAGGCCGATCCGACCATCGCGTTCGACGAGTCCGGCGCACGCAAGGTGCCCGTGCTGATGGGGATGCCGCGCATCGGAGCGTGACGTGATCGAGTGACGGGTTCCTGACAACTGACAGGTCACGAACCTGAGCGCATGTGCACAGGTGGGTAATCGCCGCTTAACGGCCAAGAAACACGGGCAGCGTCAAATAGCTGACCAGGAGGTACGTCATGACTGTCATCGATTCACATACTTCGGTACCGAACGATCTTTCGCGAGACTGGACCCCGGCCTGCACCCTCGACGCTCTAATCCCGGGCCGCGGGGTGGCGGTGCTGCTGCGCGGCGGCACCCAGGCGGCACTGTTCTTGCTCGACGACGGACGACTGTTCGCCGTGGGCAACATAGATCCCTACGGCCGGGCCGCAGTGATGTCGCGTGGTCTGGTCGGCGACCGCGGCGGCGAGCCCACGGTCGCGTCTCCGCTGCTCAAGCAGGTCTTCTCTCTCGTCGACGGACGTTGCCTCGACGATGCGGAGGTCTTGCTCGGCTCGTTCGAGGTCGCCACGGTCGAGGGTGTCGTGCTCGTCCGCGGCGGATCTACGTGACCGAAAATGCCGGGGCGGACATGCCCCTGGCCGGGTTCACCGTCGGGGTGACGGCGTCGCGTCGCGCCGAGGAGTTCGCGACTTTGCTCGAGCGGCGTGGGGCCAGTGTGATGCACGCGCCTGCGATCAGGATCATCCCGCTCGCCGACGACGCAGAGTTGGAACGCGTCACCGCGGCGATCATCGCTGCACCACCCGAGATCACCGTCGCCACCACGGGAATCGGTTTTCGTGGCTGGATCGAGGCCGCCGACGGTTGGGGGCGAGCCGAAGAACTCGGTCGTGCTCTGGGTGCGTCGCGACTGTTGGCGCGTGGTCCCAAGGCCACCGGTGCCATTCGAGCGGCGGATCTACGTGAAGAATGGTCGCCTGCCTCCGAGTCGTCCGCCGAAGTGCTCGAACATCTGCTCGCCGAGGGCGTCGAGGGCAAACGCATAGCGGTACAACTGCACGGCGCGACCACCGAGTGGGAGCCGGTTCCGGACTTCTGCGAGGTACTGCGTTGCGCCGGAGCCGAAGTGGTACCGGTGCCCGTCTACCGTTGGACGGCGCCCGACGATCAGAGTCCGATGGATCGCATGATCGAGTCGGTCGTCGTCGGTGAACTCGACG
Organism: Rhodococcoides fascians NBRC 12155 = LMG 3623; assembly: GCF_001894785.1. Classification (GTDB taxonomy): domain Bacteria; phylum Actinomycetota; class Actinomycetes; order Mycobacteriales; family Mycobacteriaceae; genus Rhodococcoides; species Rhodococcoides fascians. Next base: position 364,959 of record NZ_BCWW01000006.1, on the reverse strand, counting down.
CCATCAGCTTCACCTCGGCACCGGCGGTCGCGTCGATGCTGATGCGTGCCGACGAGAACGGCGTACTCGAGCCTCTGCTGCAGTCGATGCGTACGCGGGTGCTCCCGGTGTGCGTGGGGCCGGTCACCGCAGCCCCGCTCGAACAGCTGTCGGTTGCCACCACTGCGCCTGCGCGTGCGCGCCTCGGCGCGCTCGCCCGTCACATCGCCGAGGAGCTGCCCAGGAGAACCGGTCGCCTGCACGCAGGCGGGCATGTGGTCAGTGTTCGGGGACGGTGTGTGGTGGTCGACGGGGAGGTGCGGCCCGTGTCCCCGGCCGGGATGGCGCTGATGAAGACGCTGAGTCGTAATCCGGGGCGCGTGGTCTCCCGTGAAGACCTGTTGGCCTCGTTGCCCGGAGGGGGTGGCGATACCCACGCGGTGGAGACCGCCATGACCCGACTCCGTTCCTCACTGGGGGCACCCAAGGCGATCCAGACCGTGGTCAAACGCGGCTACCGTATCGCGTTGGACTATATCGAGACCGAATCCGACTGCGATGCACACGAACCCACGGGGGCTGTTGCCGTGAGCGAGGGGAGTAAGTACTGATGGAACCCACCTTGGTGTTGGTCGCACACGGCACTCGAAACCCGCGCGGTGTGGAGATGGTCGCCGCGCTCGCCGACGCCGTCTCGAAGCAGATCGGTACTACGCGTGTCGCCTTCGTCGACGTGCTGGGACCGTCCCCGTCCGAGGTACTGCGCGACACTCCGGAATCGGCGGTCGTCGTTCCGGCATTTCTGGCATCGGGTTATCACGTCCACACCGACGTGCCGCGCGAGATCACGGACTGTGCGCACTCGTCGGTCGCCGTCACCCGTGCCCTCGGGCCGGACCCGGTGCTCGCACGAGTGATGGTCGATCGGCTCCGGGACGCCGGCTGGCGAGCCGGCCAGAGCATCGTGCTCGCGGCCGCAGGATCGTCCGATCCTCGTGCGTTGCAGGAACATCGGATCGCGGCAGCCATGCTCGCGGACGCGGCTCGGACACCGGTGAAGATCGGATACGTGGCCACCAGTACGCCGACCGTCGCGCAGGCGGTGTCCGGGCTGCGGGAAGCCGGGCACGATCGAGTGTTCGTGGCGAGCTATCTGCTGGCTCGTGGGCTCTTCCACAATCGGTTGGCCGACGTGGGAGCCGACGGCGTCGGTGCGCCGCTCGGGGTGCATCCGGCCATCGTCGATCTCGTCGTCGAGCGGTACCAAGAGGGTGTTCGGCTGCTGGCCGGTTCGGAATTCAGTACGGCAACGGAAGAATTGTCACCGGCTCGTCGTCGCTGACGTCGGCGGGTATCACGGCGAGAGCATCACGGCCGACAAGGTGCGCCAGATGAGCTGTCCGGACCTTGACGTCGGCTCGCCAGCGGGTACCGTCGGCCACCACGGGAACGATTCGAGGGATCGGGGCTCGAACCTCGGATGCATTGGACAACAACCCCGTTCGCGGTGAACGCGGAATGCGAGCGGTGAGCGCGTCGACGATCGCCGGTGCGGTCAGCAGCGCCGTGCTCACTGCCGCGAGCGGATTGCCGGGGAGGCCGAGGACAACCGTACCGTCGGGCAGGGTCGCGGTGATCTGAGATCCGCCGGGACGCACGCGCACTCGCCCGACGACGGTTTCGGCACCGAGGGCGGCGAGCGTGGAGCGTAGCTGATCGGCGGCACCTCCTCCGGTGGCTCCGACCACGACCACGAGGTCGATGTTCTCGGTACTTCCCAAAAGGTCGGCGAACGCGGTCGCCGTGTCGTCGAGCAGCAGTGCGTCCACGACAGCGATTCCACAGTGCGCCAGATACTCCGGCAGCGCCGATCCGAGTACATCCCTGGTCTCCCCGGGTGCCAGCGGACCCGATACCCGAATCTCGTTCCCGCTAATGACAATTTGTGCGCGAACCGGTCCCCGCACATCGAGTTCGGTCACCTCCGCGCTCGCGGCGAGTGACCGAACAGCAGTGCCGATTGCGGTACCCGAGGCAACCAACTCCGTTCCGGGAAGCCAGTCCTCGCCGCGGCGACGCGTGTCGTCGGTCGACGTCGCCGTCGGTGCGCGTTCCACGACGCCGGCCGGTGTCGTGACCGCGTGTTCGTCGCGAACGACCGCAGTGGCACCGGGAGGAAGCGCTGCGCCGGTCGCGATGCGTACTGCGCTGCCGTCGGCGAGTCGGGCGATGCCGGACGTTCCGGCGTAGGCGATATCGGGCCTCAGCGTCCACGGAGGGGGTCCGCTCACGGCAAATCCGTCCATCGCGGAGATGTCGACCGCAGGCAGTGCTGTTGCTGCCACCAACGGTTGCGCGAGCACGGTCCCAGCCGTGTCCTGCAACGGAATTCGATGAACCGGGAGGGCGGCTACTCGCTGTCGAATTCGTTCGTGCGCGGCGTCGATGTCGAGTACGTCGTCCGATCTCGACGCGGCTGCGGCGCGCGCGGCTACCAGATCGGCAGGGGTGTCGCAGTCCTCGATATCGGCAACCGTGACGACGCGGTGCTCGTTCGGTACGAGTGCGCGCATCGGGGCGCCCTCGACGGTATCGAGCGCCGCCACCGCCGAGCGCAGCGCGCTGTAGCGCCAGACTCCGAGCAGGAACTGGGTGCGACCGGTGGCGTCGGCCGCGAACACTGCGTCGGTCTCGACTCGGTAGAACTGATCGATCAGTGAATGCACCGCAGAAGCATTCAGCAGCGGTATGTCCGACGCTACGACTGCCACCAGATCGGCTGTGCCGTCCAGTGTTTCGAGTCCGGCGGCCAGAGCTGCCACCGGGCCGCCGCCGGCGGGGGACTCTCGGGTCTGCACAACCGAACCCGGTACTGCGTCGCGTGTGGGGCCCACCAGTACCGTTCGGCGACAGTCCGAGACGGCCGACACTGCAATGTCGACCAGTCGTCGTCCGCCGACGGTGAGCGCGGGCTTGTCGACTTCTGCAGATGGCGAGCCGGCAAGGCCTGCCATTCGCGATCCGCGACCACCCGCGAGCACGATGGCGTCGCAGATCGGCTCGGTCGACGAGCCGCTCACCGGTGCGATCCCATCACGTCGGCAGCGGCACGTTCTGCAGTCGAACCTGGCCGCGCGCGATGGTCTTACCGCTGTCGGTCGCGATGATCGTGACCAGCCAGAGTTGCTGAACGCGGCCCTGCTGCAACGGTTCCGCGAGAACATCCACCCGTCCGCCTTTGCTGGCGCGCAGGAAATCGGTTCCGTTGTGCACTCCGACCGCGAACTCGCCGCGATCCTTGACCGCCTCACTCGCACCGATGCTCGCGGCGCTTTCCACGGCGCTGGAATAGACCCCACCGTGCACGACGCCCCAGGGCGTGAAATGTTCCTCGGTCAACTCGATGTGCCCCGCTACCCGCGTGCCCGAGACCTCGTCGATCACCAGGCCGGCCGCGGCGACGAAAGTGCTCGCCTTGGACAGGGCGAACTTCGCCGCAGGGCGTGGATCGAACTGCCCGAGCCGATCTCCGATGTTCATCCTTCGAGATTAGTGGTCGACGTCGGAGGCTGGGGGAGCGCCCCGAAGTCGAAGCGAACGGACTTCAGCGACACTCGCCCGTCGCGGATCTCGACACCTTCTCCGCGCAGCGTCTCGAGTTGTCTCGTCGCCAGATGCGCCGCAGGCTTTCCGCTTGCACCCAGGACACGGTGCCACGGCAGATCGGCGGAGTCGGTCCGCATGATCCACCCGACGATGCGGGGGCTGGACAGGTCGGCCGCCGCCGCGATGTCCCCGTAGGTGGCAACGGAACCGACGGGAATCGACGCGACCAACGCGCGTACCCGCTCCACCTGCGCCTCGGTGATCGGAGCCATCTACAGCAGGGATCGCACCAGCTCGGCCACGTCGGCCGGCTTGGCCTGGCCGACCATGTGATCGCAGTCGAGTTCGACGGTGCGCAGGTTCTCGCCGAGCTTGTCTCGGAGCGCGGACACGAATTCTTCGGTCACGTAAGGAGGTTCGACGCGCATGGCCCGCACCACGATGGTCGGGACGCTCTCGGCGGGCACCACGATCGGACGAGCGAGCTCGCCCCACGTCGCAACGATGGCCGGAATCGACATTCGCCACGCGACCTTCCCGCCGTCGGCAGGGACCAGGTGATCGGCGACCTCGCGGTCGAGCAACTCGGTGGGCACGTCCGCCCAAGCCCCGTGGATCTTCTCCGAACGCGCCTCGTCGGCGTCGGTGTAATCGGGGGACTTCGCAGTGGCCTCGGCGACCTCGAGCAGCTCCTCCGGCGGCAAGGCAATCGCAGGATCGAGCAGCACCAGCGCGCGCACCACCTCCGGGAACCGCTGTGCGAGATGCACGGCCAACGCGCCGCCGTACGAATGTCCGAGCACCACGACCGGACCGCGCGCATGGGCGTCGAGCACGGCCTTCAGTGCGGTGACCTGAGCGTCGATGTCCCACGGTGGAACGGACGGAGAACGGCCGTGGCCGATCAGATCGGGAGCCAGAATGCGGGCCTCGGGCAGGTGATTCTCGGCGAGGTCCCACCAACGGGCACCGTGGCCGGTTACACCGTGAACGGCGAGGATTTCGGGACCGTCTGCGGGTCCGAACGTATGCAGATTCAATTCGGGCACGTGAACCACTATGCCGCATCGAAGGCCCCGGTTTCGAAAGGGACGGGTCGGCTGCCGCCCCCGGGCCGCCGGATCGGGGCACGGCCGTTCGTGTCGGTGGGTCGTGATTGCATGTCCCGCATGAGCACGGACGGCAGACACGGCGCGACGGTCACCCTCGTCCGTGCACCCAGGGTGGCGCAGCCGCCCCGCCGGTGGACCGATTCCGCTGCCCGGTTGCTGGCGTGGACTCCCGATTCGGCGGCGGAGGCGGCTCAGGGCGCTCCTCGATGGAACCCCTGGCAGGTGCTCGGCGGGCCCGGCTCGGGAAAGACAGCGCTCGTGGCGGACTACGCAGTCTCCCGAATCGTGTCCGGCGATCCGGAATCGGTCCTGGTGCTCACTCAGTCGAAGCGCGCGTCCATCACGCTCCGCGAGCAGATCACCGCCGGTCTGTTCAGCGGCGATCACGCGCTGCGCGCCACGCGCGAACCGCTGGTACGCACGGTGCACTCGTATGCGTTCGCGGTACTGAGGTTGCAGGCCTCCCTCTACGGCAATCCGCCTCCTCGACTGCTGACCGGTGCCGAGCAGGACGCGGTGGTCCGCGAGATGCTGCGGGGCGACATCGAGGACGGCGCAACCGACTGGCCGGATCGATTGCGCCCGGCTCTCGGTACCGCAGGATTCGTCACCGCGGTGCGAGACATGATGCTCCGATCCGCAGAACGCGGAATCGGACCCGAGGATCTGGTCAAGCTGGGCCGCACGCACGGCAGACCCGAATGGATCGCCGTCGGCAAATTCGCGGCTCGATACGAACAAGCCATGTTGCTGCGCGGCGCAGTCGGCGTCGAAGCCGCAGGGGCCACGGCACCGGGCCTCGACGCGGCCGAGCTCATCGGCAGCGCACTGATGGCGTTCGCCACCGACCCGGATCTGCTGCGCAGTGAGCGCGCCCGCATCCGGCACCTCGTCGTCGACGATGCACAGCACCTCGATCCGCAAGCTGCGCAGCTGATTCGGTTGATCGGCACCGATACCGAATCGACCGTGATCGCCGGGGACCCCGATCAATCCGTCTTCACGTTCCGTGGAGCGGATCCCACGTTCGTGGCCGATCTGCTCGATGCGGACTCGCCTCGACGGGTGGTCCTGACGCGGAACTTTCGATCGGTGCCTGCAGTGGCGGAACTGACCGACATCGTGGCGGGGCGACTGCCCGGGCTCGGTCGGCACCGCAGTCCCGAGCCGGTGGCCACGGCTCGGTTCGGCGAGCCGGAGGCCCGGGTACACGTCGTGTCTTCGCCTGCCAAGGAAGCCGCGATCATCTCCGACGCCATGCGACGCGCGCACCTGATCGACGGAATGCCCTGGTCCGAGATGGCGATCGTCGTGCGGTCGGTCCCGCGTACCGTCGCGCCGCTGCGTCGCGCTCTGCACGCGGCCGGTGTCCCCATGATCACCCCGGCTTCGGAGTTGCCGTTGCATCGCCAGCACGGAGCGGTGGGCTTGCTGCTGGTGCTGCGGGCGATCTCCGACCCGTCGTTCGACGGAGAAGATGCGCTGGCTCTGCTGTCCGGCCCGATCGGGGGTGCCGATCCGGTAGGTCTGCGGCGGCTGCGCCGAGGTGTCCGCAGACTCGAACTGGCCTCGGGCGGCGAGCGCGATTCGGCCGAACTGCTCAGAGTCGTTCTCACCGGCGAGACGCGAGAGAAGTTCGGGTGGATCACTGGTCTGTCGGACGTGGAAGCGGCACCGCTGCGACGAGCACTGAGCGTCGTTCGTAAGGCGCGAGCGGTGGCTCGGGAGGGCCGCGGAGTCGAGGACGTGCTGTGGGCTGCGTGGCAGGCGTCCGGACTCGAGCGGCGTTGGGCCGCCGCGTCCGCGTGGGGTGGGTCCGCGGGTGCTCAGGCCGATCGAGACCTCGACGCGGTGGTCGCACTCTTCGACGCCGCGGCGGCCTACGTCGACAGGCTGCCGCGCGCGCAGCTGGGCGGATTCCTCGATTACATTGCGCAGCAACAGATTCCTACCTCGAGCTCGAATCGTTCGACTGCGCCGGCCGATGCGGTGACGCTGCTCAGCGCGCACTCGGCAGCCGGTCGCGAATGGGAACTGGTGGCGGTCGCCGGGGTTCAGGAGGGGCTGTGGCCGGGTCTGCGAGCGCGCGGCAGCCTCCTCGGAACCGACACGCTCGTCGATCTGGTGTCCGGCAAGGTCGACGCGGCTGCGGCCCTCGACGGACGACTGTCGAAAGCTGCACCGCTACTCGCCGAGGAACGCAAGCTCTTCCTCGTGGCGTGCAGTCGCGCGCGCTCCACTCTGCTCGTCACCGCCGTGGACTCGAGCACGGGCGATACCGATCTGGTCCGCTCCCGATTCGTCGACGAACTCCGGGGAGTCGACGGCGACGCAGATCCCGTCCCGCTGCCCGAAGGTTCCGAGCCGCCGACCCCGCACCGGGTGTTGGCATTACCGATGTTGGTCGCCGAGCTTCGCGGGGTCGTCTGTGATCCCGTTGTCGCCGAACATGATCCGGACAAGCGAGCGCGCGCCGCGCGGCACCTGGCCACACTCGCCGAGGCCGGCGTCCGAGGCGCACATCCCGACGAGTGGTTCGGAATTGCGGGCCTCAGCACCAGCGAGCCCCTGTGGCACCTCGGCGATGGGCCGGTCCCGCTCTCGCCATCGACGGTGGAACAGCTCACCACGTGCCCGCTGCGCTGGATGCTCGAACGTCACGGAGGAAACGACGGCACCAACACTCACGCCGTCACCGGAACCCTCGTGCACACTCTGGTGCAGGCGGTGGCAGGCCGGATTCCACCGGACCAGCTCAGGCGGGCACTCGAGACGGCGTGGGATGCAGTCGATCTCGGATCACAGTGGTTCTCGCGTCACGAGCTCGATCGAACCGGGGCGATGCTCGACACGTTCGAGAATTGGCTGCAGGGCACCCGAGGCGAGCTCACCGAGGCGGGCGTCGAGGTACAGGTCGACGGCATTCTGGCCGCCCGATCCGAGGACGAGCCTGCGGTCGCCCTGCGCGGCCGGATCGATCGGCTCGAACACGATCCGGACGGCCGCCCGGTCGTCATCGACGTCAAGACGGCCAAAACGGTGATGTCCAAGGAAGACGCGCGCAATCACCATCAATTGGCTACGTATCAGGTCGCCGCTGCCGCGGGCGCAATCGAGGGAGAGCCCGCGGGCGAACCCGGGGGTGCCCGGTTGGTGTTCGTGGCCAAACCGCACAACAAGGACGGCGCAACGCAGCGGATCCAGGAGGTGCCGACACCGGAGAAACTCGAGGAATGGCGAGACACCGTCCACCGGGCGGCCTCGGCGACGCAGGGTCCCGTCTTCGAAGCCAGAGTCAACGACGGGTGCAGACATTGCCCCGTCAAATCCAGTTGCCCGGCCCACGAGACAGGACGGCAGGTGACCGAGCAGTGACCGCCTCGGCGACGCGCAGCGCAACCGTGCGGGTCTCACCCGTCGAACTGTCCCGCGCCCTCGGGCAGAAGCACCCACCCACCGACGAGCAGGCGGCGGTGATCGCCGCCCCACCCGGTCCGACGCTCGTCGTGGCAGGCGCAGGGGCTGGGAAGACCGAGACGATGGCCGCGCGAGTGGTGTGGATGGTGGCCAACGGGTTCGTCGATCCGGATCAGGTACTCGGACTGACCTTCACCCGCAAGGCTGCGCAGCAACTGACGTCCCGAATCCGCGCTCGGCTGGCGCGGCTCGCCGGGTCGGATCTGGTGCGCGCGCTGGATCCGAGTCTGGCACTGCGCGAACGGATTCTCGCCGCCGAGCCGGAGGTGAGCACCTACCACTCGTATGCCGGGCGACTGCTCACCGAGCACGGCCTGTTGCTGCCCATCGAGCCCTCCGCGACGCTGCTGTCGGAGACCGAACTGTGGCAGCTCGCGCATCGTGTGGTCAGCACGTGGGACGGCGATCTCGACACCGACCGAAATCCCACGTCGGTGACCGAGGCGGTACTCGCCCTCTCCGGTCAGCTGGCCGAGCATCTGGTGGACCCCGACCAGCTGCGCGAGGCGCACGTGGAACTCGAGAAATTGGTGCACACACTCGGCCCCGGTCCGCGTCAACGTGGTGGGCCGACCAAGGAGCTGCTCAACATCCTCGATGCCCAACATCAACGAATCACGTTGCTGCCGTTGGTGGAACGACTCGCGCAGACGCTTCGGCACGAAGGGGCACTGGATTTCGGTTCGCAGATGTCGATGGCGGCGCGGGTCGCGGCCGAACATCGCGAAGTGGGAATCGCAGAGCGGCAACGCTTTCGGCTCGTTCTGCTCGACGAATACCAGGACACCGGTCATGCCCAGCGGGTGCTGCTGTCCTCACTGTTCGGATCCGGTAGCGATGCCACCCTGGCGCTGACAGCCGTGGGCGATCCGATGCAGTCGATCTACGGGTGGCGAGGGGCGTCGGCGGCGAACCTGCCGCGGTTCGCCACCGATTTCCCGCAGGCGGACGGCAGTCCGGCACCGCGGCTCGAACTCCTCACCAGCTGGCGCAACCCGCCCGAGGCACTCGCTCTCGCCAATCTGATCACCGACCCCCTGCGCCGCGTCGGTGTACCGGTGCCGACCCTGCGGGCCCGGCCGGGCGCGGTGCCCGGCGATGTACGGCTGGCCGTCACCGACACCGTCCTCGACGAACGGGAATGGATCGCCGACCGAATAGCCGAGCACTACCGCGACGCCCTCGAACTGGACCGGCCTCCGCCCAGTGCCGCGGTACTCGTGCGGCGCAACGCCGATGCCGAGCCGATCGCCGAGGTGCTGCGTAGCCGTGGCCTACCCGTCGAGGTGGTCGGGCTCGGCGGATTGCTGCATGTGCCGGAGGTCGCCGACATCACCGCGATGCTGCGTCTGGTGGCCGATCCGACTGCGGGCAGCTCGGCCATGCGTATCCTCACGGGCTCCCGATGGCAGATCGGGGCCGCCGATCTGCGGGCGCTCGCTCAGCGCGCCAAGGAGCTCGAGATTCGGGGCGGCTACGGCACCGCGGGCCGTGTCGACGACCCACAGGCGCTCGACGCCGCGCTCGGAAGTGCCCTGCCGGGGGAACAGTCGGAGCAGGCCGGTCTGGCCGACGCCATCGCCGATCCAGGTTCGGCCGAACGATATTCGGAGGCCGGGCACCGACGCATCACTGCGCTCGCCGGAGAACTACATCTGTTGCGCGACCGAATCGGGCAGCCGCTGACGGAACTGGTCGCCGACATCGAACGCATCATGGGCATCGGCGTCGAAGCGCAGGCGCGGACACCGTTCGGTGTCGATGGTGCAGTCGGGCGCGAGCATCTCGACGAATTCGCCCATGTGGTGGCCGATTACGCCGACAATCCAACGGCCACGGTCACCGGATTCCTGTCGTTCCTCGCGGCGGCAGAGACTGTCGAGGACGGGTTGGCTCCGGGCGAGGTCGAGGTCGCCCCGCATCGAGTACAGGTGCTGACGGTGCATTCGGCGAAGGGCCTCGAATGGGAGGTCGTGGCCGTACCGCACGTGGCGACCGGAGTGTTCCCGTCCTCGAACGCCTCGTCGACCTGGCTCGGGGCGATGGCCGAACTGCCGCCGTCCCTGCGCGGCGACCGCGCTCTCGACGGTGAAGGTTCCGAGGGGGTACCGGTACTCGAGCTCGAGGACCTCTACAACCGAAAGGACCTCGAGGACGCCGTCAAGCGGCACAAGGATGCACTCGCTCGGCGTCGGCTCGCGGAGGATCGTCGACTGTTCTACGTTGCACTCACCAGAACCGAACGGGTGCTGCTGGTCTCGGCGCATCAGTGGGACGAGACGTCCACGAAGCCTCGTGGCCCGTCCGAGTTTCTCGACGAGCTCCACCGGTACACCTCGACGGCCGAGGACGCCGTCGCGGTGGTCGAGCAGTGGGCACCGGCCCCCGAAGCCGGAGCCGTCAACCCGTTGGGGGCCGAGCCGCATACGGCATCCTGGCCGCGAGATCCGCTCGGGCCGCGGCGAGGCGCGATCGAGAGTGGTGCGGCCGACGTTCTGCGGGCCCTGGCCGACAGGGCCGGCTCCCACCATGATTCGGACGAAGACGAGGACGAGGACGACCCGGAGGAGTGGGGCTTCGACGTCCGGACCTTGCTGGCCGAGCGCTCGGCGCGGGCCGTTGCCGGGGTCGATGTCGCACTACCCGAGAACCTGTCGGTGACGCAGCTGGTCGACTTGGCGGCAGATCCGGATGCGCTCGCCTCGCGACTGCGCCGGCCACTTCCGTTTCCCCCGAATCCGTTGGCGCGCCGGGGAACAGCGTTTCACGCGTGGATCGAGCGCCGGTTCGGCGCGACCCGCCTGCTCGATCTCGACGAACTACCGGGCTCCGCCGATACCGGTGCTTCTGCCGATGTGGACCTGGACACTCTTCAGCGGGCGTTCGAGGCCTCCGATTGGGCTCTGCGCAGTCCGGTGGAGGTAGAGGTGCCGTTCGAGACGTCGGTGGCAGGAACAGTGCTGCGCGGTCGGATCGACGCGGTGTTCGCCGACCCGGACGGCGGCTGGACCGTCGTCGACTGGAAGACCGGAGCCGAACCGTCGGCGTCCGAGCAGCAGGCGGTGGCGATGCAGCTGGCGGCGTACCGGCTGGCGTGGGCGGAGTTGATGTCCGTCGGTCGTGCCGAGCCGGTACCGCTCGATCGCGTCCGTGCGGCGTTCCACTACGTCCGCAGCGGTCGTACCATCTCGCCCGACAAGCTGCCTGACGCAACAGCTTTGGCGGCGCTGCTCGAAGGTCGATCCGTCGTGGACGACGTCGACACTACGGTGCCAGTCGACGAGCTTTCAGAGCCTCGGTGACCAGTGGGATCTGCAGGGGGAGACGAGCGATCATGGCGGCCTTCAAGGCCGGTGACGTCTTGGAGCTGCGTACGTACTTCCATGCGAGGTTGATGTTGGCGGGGAAGACCGCGACGAACAGGCCCGCTGCCAACGCACCGCCCATTCGACGGGTGCGGGGTGCGGCCAACGTGGCAGCCACAGCGAGCTCGGCTACTCCCGATACCTGGGTGTACGTCCGCGCCGAACCTGGAAGGGCGGTCGGTACCTGCGCATCGAAGAATTGGGGAGTGACGAAATGGAGTACTCCGGCGCCGGCGAGCAATCCCGCGAGACGCAGCGCTGCGGCCTGACTCGGTCTCTGTGTCATGCACACACCGTGCCACACGGTGCTGCATCCGCCCATCCGGTCCGCTCGAAGCGGTCGGTTGTCGACGCAGAAGCGCGGCATGGGGTTACGCTGCGTGCCGTGAATGATCTCGACTTCGGTGAGCACCTCGGTGGGCGACGTGGGAGGTAGGTTGCGCACGCGCCTGGGGGACAGCGGCGCGTTGACCGACAAGCCCGATTTCGCGCTGGTAGGTGTGCTGCGGGTTCCGGAAATCGAATCCAGCCCGTGGAGCGCGATCTACAAGCGGGTTCTGATGGCGTTGGGAATTCTCTTTCTCGCGGCGTTCGTCGTCTACCTCGATCGCGACGGCTACAGCGACAATCAGAACGGCGAGCTGTCGTTCCTCGACGCGTTCTATTACGCGACGGTGTCGTTGTCGACCACCGGATACGGTGACATCGCGCCGATGAGTCCGTCTGCGCGGCTGGTCAACATTCTGGTCATCACCCCCTTACGAGTCCTGTTCCTCATTCTGTTGGTCGGCACCACGCTGTCGGTTCTCACCGAGCGGTCTCGACAGGCATTCAAAATTCAGCGATGGAGACGCAGCGTGCGCAATCACACCGTGGTCATCGGTTTCGGTACCAAGGGCCGAACCGCAGTCGACGCGATGCTCGGCGACGGAGTGTCGGCCTCGGACATCGTCGTGGTCGACACCGACCAGACCGTGCTGGACGCGGCCTCGGCGATGGGTCTGGTCACCGTCCACGGCTCGGCCACCAAGTCCGATGTGCTTCGGCTCACGGGCGCTCAACATGCCGCGGCCATCATCGTGGCGACCAATCGCGACGACACGGCGGTCCTGGTGACGCTGACGGCCAGGGAAATCGCTCCGAAGGCCAAGATCGTCGCGGCGATCCGAGAGGCCGAGAACACGCACCTGGTGCGCCAGTCCGGTGCGGACTCGGTGGTCGTCTCGTCCGAAACTGCGGGTCGGCTGCTCGGAATTGCCACGTCCACACCGTCCGTCGTGGAGATGATCGAGGATCTTCTCACCCCGGAGGCAGGCTTCGCCGTCGCAGAGCGAGAGGTGGAGCGGGACGAGGTGGGCGGTTCACCGCGTCATCTGGCCGACATCGTGTTGGGAGTGGTCCGGGGCGGCAAGCTGTTCCGGGTCGGATCACCCGAGGTCGACGCGATCGAGGCAACCGACCGACTGCTGTACATCCGTCGCGTGGCCGACTGAGCAGGCCCAGTAGGGTCGTGAGCGTGCCGAATTTTCAGCTCGTCCATCCACCTCGACTGTCTCGATCACCGCTCGACCGGGCCGAGGAATTGCGCCGTGACACAGCGGCACTGGCCGCCGGTTGGTCCACGGCTCGCATACTCGACGTGGACGGTCGCGGCAGATTCGCAGTGGACGACGGTGGTCTGGTCTTCGTCGACGCCGCAGACGTGGCCACGGAACCGACCGAGGACGTGGTCTTCCTCGGGATTCATGAGGATCGTCACCTGTGGACCCGGCGCGTAGAACTCGTCCAGGGCACGTTGGGAGATCTGCGCACCGACGGTGAGCGCCTCGACAGTGTGTCGCTGTCGATGGTCACCGGGGCTCTGGCCATCCTCAATTGGCACGCCAGTGCGCGGTTCAGCTCGCTCGACGGCGCTCCGTCCGTTCCGTCGGCTGCAGGCTGGTCGCGGACCAGCACGTCCTCGGGTCACGAAGAGTTTCCGCGCACCGATCCTGCGGTGATCTGCCTGGTTCACGACGGCGCGAATCGAGTGCTGTTGGCGCGCGCACCGATGTGGCCCGAACGTCGGTTCTCGGTGTTGGCCGGATTCGTCGAGGCCGGCGAATCGCTGGAGACCTGTGTCGCGCGGGAGATCAAGGAAGAAGTGGGGCTGGACGTATCCGGCATCGAATATCTCGGCAGTCAGCCGTGGCCGTTTCCGCGTTCGGTGATGATCGGCTTCTCGGCCGTCGCCGACCCGGATCAGCCGCTCGCGTTCCAGGACGGCGAGATCGCCGAGGCGCACTGGTTCGAGCGGACCGAGGTCGTCGCCGCCCTCGAACTGGGCGACTGGGGATCGGAGTCGACGTCTCGATTGCTGCTTCCCGGATCCATCTCGATCGCTCGCGGGATGCTGGAGGCGTGGGCAGCGACGACCTGACGCTCGATCAGAGCGCCAGAGCGCGCTTGACCTCGGCGAGACTGGGGTTGGTTGCCGTCGATCCGTCCGCGAACTGCACGGTGGGCACGATGTGGTTTCCGTTGTTGACGCTGCCGACGAACTCGGCGGACTCGGGGTTCTGCTCGATGTCGATCTCGGAGTAGGCGATTCCCGCCTCGTCGAGCTGAGTCTTGAGCCGGCGGCAGTACCCGCACCAGGTGGTGGAGTAGACGGTCAGCGCGGCCGGGGTCTGTGGGGTGTTCTCGGTAGTGGTCACGCAGACAGTCAACAGCAGGGCGCAGGTGATTGTTCCGTGACGGCGGCCTCGGCGAGTCTCGGCGGCGTCGGGCCCGGACATCGCTGTCGGTAGGCACTGACACAATGGACCCATGGCTGACGACGCGATGACTGCCGGTCTCGATCCGGAGCAATCCGCGGCAGTGCTGGCTCCTCGTGGTCCGGTCTGTGTGCTCGCCGGGGCCGGAACGGGCAAGACTCGCACGATCACTCGACGCATCGCGCATCTCGTGTCCGCGGGGCACGTGTCCTCCGGCCAGGTGTTGGCGGTCACCTTCACCGCGCGGGCGGCCGGTGAGATGCGCGGCCGTCTTCGAGAACTCGGCGTCGGGGGAGAGGGACCTCCGGTGCAGGCTCGTACCTTCCACGCTGCCGCGATGCGCCAGCTCAAATATTTCTGGCCACAGGTCGTCGGCGACACCGGGTGGCAGTTGCTCGACCGTAAGTTCACCGTGGTCTCGCAGGCAGCGAACCGGGCCGGCGTCTCCACGTCCACCGACGCCATCCGCGACCTCGCGGGCGAGATCGAGTGGGCGAAAGGCTCGTTGATCGCCCCCGAGGACTACCCGCGCATAGCGGCGAGCAACCGACGCGACGTGCCCATGGACGCAGCCAAGGTCGCTGCGGTGTACGCGGGATACGAAGAACTCAAATCTCGCGGCGGCGACGGCATGTTGCTCGACTTCGACGATCTGCTGCTGCACACCGCCGCGGCGCTCGAAGAGCACTCTTCGGTGGCCGACGAATTCCGCGAACGCTATCGCTGCTTCGTCGTCGACGAGTATCAGGACGTGACGCCGCTCCAACAGCGGGTTCTCGACGCCTGGGTGGGCGATCGTGACGACCTCACCGTCGTCGGTGATGCGAATCAGACGATCTACTCGTTCACCGGAGCGTCCCCTCGCTACCTGCTCGACTTCTCTCGCAAGTATCCCGAGGCCACCGTTGTCCGTCTCGAACGTGACTACCGATCGACACCGGAGGTCGTGTCGTTGGCCAATCGCGTGATCGGTGCCGCGCGGGGTCGCATTGCGGGCACTCGGCTGCAGCTGATCGGTCAGCGTGATTCCGGTCCGGAGCCGGAGTTCTTCGAGTACGACGACGAGCCCGCCGAAGCGGACGGAGTGGCACGCGCGGTGAAGAGGTTGATCTCGAAAGGCGTCGAGCCTGCCGAGATCGCAATTCTGTACCGCATCAATGCGCAGTCCGAGGCGCACGAGCAGGCCCTGACCGAGCTGAAGATTCCCTATCAGGTTCGCGGCGGCGAGGGTTTCTTCACTCGACCCGAAGTGCGGCAGGGAGTCAATGCACTGCGCCAGGCTGCTGGCCGAGACGATCTACCCGACGGTTCTCGTGCCGGGGACGGCCTGACCGGTCTGGTTCGGGCCGTGCTGGCTCCACTGGGGTTGACCGCTACCGAGCCGACCGGTGCGCAGGCGCGGGAGAAGTGGGCCTCCCTGGGAGGTCTCGTGCAACTCACCGAGGAATTGCTGGTGCACGACCCCGAACTGACCCTCGACTCACTTCTCGGTGAACTCGCGGCTCGCGCCGAGGCGCGGCATCCACCGACGGTGCAGGGCGTGACGCTGGCCTCGTTGCATGCGGCGAAGGGGCTCGAGTGGGATGCAGTGTTCATCGTCGGGCTTGCCGACGGAACGCTGCCGATATCTCACGCGATCGGCAACGATCCCAGTGCGAACAACGAGGCCGCCGTCGAGGAAGAGCGTCGCCTTCTCTACGTGGGTGTCACCCGGGCGCGGGTCCACCTGCACCTGTCGTGGGCCCTGGCCCGTAACGAGGGTGGGCGCAAGTCGCGTCGCCGCTCCCGATTCCTCGTCGGATTGGTGCCCGAGGATTCGCCCGCGTCGCGCATCGCGGCACCCGCGGCCAAGAGGTCGGGGCCCAAGTGCAGAATCTGCGGTAAGCCGTTGATCGGCACGTCGGCCACGATGCTCGGACGATGCGATAGCTGCCCGTCCAACGTGGACATCGCCCTGCTCGACGCGTTGAAGTCGTGGCGCCTGGACAAGTCTCGTGAACTCAAGGTGCCCGCATACGTCGTGTTCAGTGACAACACGTTGACTGCTATCGCCGAACAGCAACCGCAGGACGAGCGTGGGCTTGTTGCGATACCGGGAATCGGGGCCAAGAAGCTCGAGCGCTTCGGCGAGGACGTGCTCACGGTGGTGCGGTCCTCCGACCGGTAACCGTCCGTCGAACAGTTGCCGTAAAACTGCTGGTCAAAAATAACTTGTGCAGATCTCGGCGGGGGGCTTAGTCTGTTTCTCGTGTCGCGGGAGACCGCACACTGCCCAGTCCGCCCACGAGACCAGAACAGGAGCTGAAGAACATGATCGACACATTCGACATCGCCGGTGCAAGAGCAACCGTCGTGCTCAGCCCTGTCTGCGGTGCAACGCCCTTCGGCGATGCACTGGTCGGTACGCCCGCTGCTGCGGCCGTAGCCGCCGGCTCGGTTGCGCAGACGTGGATTCGTCCCACCGCTTTCGGCCCGATGCACCAGTCCGCATCGGAAGCCCTCGGGTCGAATTCCGCCCCCGGCGTCCTGGCGTTGGCAGCACCCGCTGTGTACACCCATCGACGTCACCGCGCACCACGCGCGTCCGTGTTCGACAGCAGATACCGACTTCACTGTAGGTAGACGCTTCGATTTGCCCACCAGGCCACGGACCCGCACTCGCGGACCGTGGCCTTTGTCGTTCAGGTAGATCCTCTACCCGAGCGTGAGGCCGACATGGTTCGCATTACCCCTCGAACCGATAACGACGCCGCACGAAAAGTAGAGGAGACCGACGTGTCAACCGCCACGATCCGGACGACATGCCGACCAGAGTCCGAAAGCACCTACGCAGCAACAAGTTTCGCCGAATCGGCGGAGCTCGAGCTGTCGGTGCCTTGCCGAGCGGCGAACCCCGACATGTGGTTCGCCGACACCCCTGCCGAATTGGAGCAGGCCAAGGCGCTGTGCGCCGAATGCCCCATCCGCCAAACCTGTCTCAGCGCCGCATTGGATCGCGCCGAGCCGTGGGGCGTATGGGGTGGCGAGATCCTGGAACAGGGTGTTGTCATCGCACGCAAGCGTCCTCGCGGACGGCCACGTAAGAACGCGGCATGAAGCTCGATCCGGAGGTCCGGCTTCACCGAGTGATTCACTCGGTAAAGCCGGGCAACCATTCCGTCAGAATTGCCATGTACGGCGCATAGGCGTCGAGCTGCGCGCAGATTCCCACCAGGCCACCCAGTACCCGGAAGATCATCACGTACTCCGGCGGCATGTTCAGCGAGCGAACGGTGCGGAACTGTGCGCTGTTGAAATCGGCTGCGGTGCCTGCCGCTTTCTGCAGCCACGCCCGAGTGAAGTGAAACGACTCGGTGTGAATCGGGTCTGTGAACGGGCGAAGGTAATCGGCAATTTCCTTCTCCGTCACCGTGCGACCCGGCACCACGAAGCCACTTTCGGTGCACAGTTCGACCAGTTCGTCGAACTTGTCGTCACGAGCGAGTGCGACCATCCGGCCGAGGACCGGAGGCAGGCCGTCGGGCATCGGAGCACATGCCCCGAAATCGATGACGCCCATTCGGCCGTCGTCGAGCATCATGAAGTTTCCCGGATGTGGGTCCGCGTGCAACAACTTCGCGCGTGCGGGAGACTCGAACGCGAACCGCGCGAGTAGTTCGCCGGCTCGATTACGCTCGTCCGCAGTTCCGTGCGCGATCACATCGGCCAGGGGTCTGCCCGTCATCCATTCGCTCACAACCACTTTCGGGGCGCTGGCGACGATCTTGGGTACCGCGAACCGAGGATCGCCCGCGAATTCCTTGCTGAAGGCGCGCTGATTGGCTGCCTCGATGCGGTAGTCGAGCTCGTCCTCGGTGCGCGCCGTCAGCTCTTCGAGCACGGGCTTGACGTCCGTACCGGCGAGCACCGTGCTGAACAGATTCGCGAAACGAGACAGAGTCTTGAGGTCCGACCGCAAGGCGTCGTCCGCACCCGGATACTGGATCTTGACCGCGACGTCGCGCCCGTCCGCCCACGTGGCTCGGTGGACCTGGCCGATGCTGGCCGAGGCGATTGCGGTGTCGTCGAAACTCTCGAACCGTGATCGCCACGCCGTACCCAGTTGTTGATCGAGTACGCGATGCACCGTCTTGGCCGGCATGGGCGGGCCCTGAGCCTGCAGCTTCGTCAGTGCCTCACGGTAGGGCTCCGAATACTCCTCGGGGACGGCGGCTTCCATCACCGACAGCATCTGACCGAGCTTCATGGCCCCGCCTTTGAGCTCTCCGAGGACGGAGAAGAGTTGCTCGGCTGCTTTGGCGGCCATGTCCGCGTCGATCTCGTCGCGGTTTCCGCCGGCGAGCTTCTTTCCGAAGCCCATCGCGGCACGTCCGGCCATTCCCAGGGGAATGCTGGCTAGTTTCGCGGTACGAGTGGATCCACGGCGCGGTATGTCTGACACAGCTCCATCATGGCTGAACCTTCCGACAAATGCTCGGACCGGTGAAACCGTGGCCTCGACTGCCGAGGTGGGCGGGTGGTCGAGTGACCGTGTCGTCAGTACCAGCAATCGCAATGCGGATGTCGCGTCCACTGTCTTTTGTGCACGGACGTACCGGTTGCCGCGAAACTCAGCTCCATCGTGCAGTCGGTGGTTTCGGGCATCGTTCCGTCCGTGCGATCGATGAGGGTCTCGAGTTGCGCGAACGCGAACGCCGCCGTGGCCAACACCGTGGCGGTACTCGCCTGGCCCACCGTGCCGAGCAGATGTGCGGACAGATGCGGCCACTCCGGATCGAGATCACAGCGGGTGAGATCGGCGCAGCGCAGGCAACTCGTCTGTCCGGGCACTACGAACGGGCCGACGATTCCTTTCCCGTCCCGCAGTCGCACCTGCAGGTGCGGGATCCTTTTCCGCACCAGATCGGTCACCAGACGAGGCTCGGCGACGAGGTCGTCGGTGAGCACGACCACGTCGTACTGCCACGAGTTCACGGCGAGGTGCGGATAGCGTGTCGGGGTCAGGCTCGTTCTGGTCACCGCGACACTGGTGCGCCGCAACCCGGCGGTCAGCGCATCCGAGAGCGGCCCGCGGCCCACGAGATGCACGGAACGAATGTCGCGCAGTTCACTCGACGGAGCGTCCGCGTTGCTCGCCGCCGGGCCACTCGTGCCGTGCACGAGCAGGCCGGAATCGTCCAATTCGGCGAGCATCGACGACACTCGGTTCGCGGACAAACCCAACGTCATTGCGTGACAGACGATGTGAGGCCTGGAACGTCCTGCCGCGAGAAGCCGCAGGATCTCGAGTATCGAGCCCGGTTCCGCACCGGGAGGGGGAGTGACGACGACGCTGGTCTCGGGGCTCCACCCCAATTGAACGGTTCCGTCCCGTCGCGGCAGGATGGCCACCGCGGGATCGAGTCGAACGGTCGATGTGATCATGAACCACACTGTGACACTCGGTCGAACGGCAAACGCCCGCTCGAAGCACGTTATCCACAGGGGAAAATGGGCTTCGAGCAGGCGTTCGACGGGGCCGACGGCATTGGTGTGCGCCGTCCCGGTTCAGGGTGTGGAAGAGCCCTTGTCCGGATGGTCGTCGCCGTCCTCCGAGGCGTCGTCCGTGCTGTGTTCCGCTCGTTCGGCGGCCTCCTTTGCCTCCATCGCCTCGAGTTGCGCGATGGGGTCGTCGAAGCTGGAGGTGCCGCCGCCGACGACTCGGTCGATGAACGCCGCCGGATTGTCCAGGTCGGATGCGTCGGGCAGGAGATCCGGGTGTGCCCACACCCCGTCGCGGCCCTCCACGTCCGCGGCGGCCAGTAGTTGGTGCCACAGATCGGCGGCCTCGCGCACCTTGCGGGGACGCAACTCGAGACCGACCAACGTCGCGAACGTCTGCTCTGCCGGGCCGCCGGAGGCGCGGCGACGGCGAATGGTCTCGGCGAGGGCAACCGCGCCGGGGAGACGGTCGCCGAGTGCGGCCGTGACCACGGTCTCCACCCAGCCCTCCACCAGTGCCAGCAACGTTTCGAGACGTTCGAGAGCGTGCTTCTGCTCGGGTGTGGTCTGCGGCTCGAACGAACCCTGCTGCAGCAGCGCTTCGATCTTCGACGGATCCGTCAGCGCCGACGGGTCGAGCCCGGCAGCGGCTTCCTCGATTGCCGAGAAATCCATGCGGATGCCGCGAGCATATTCCTCGACAGTGGCGAGAACTCGCTGGCGCAGCCACGGGACATGGCTGTACAGCCGCTGGTGTGCAGCCTCGCGGGCGGCCAGGAACACCAGCACCTCACGCTCGGGCTGTTCGAGACCTTCGCTGAACGACGCGATCGCCGACGGTAGCAACGCGGCGGTGCCCGACGGGCCGAGCGGGAGACCGATGTCGGTGGAGGTGAGAACTTCCTTCGACAGTTGGCCCAGTGCCTGACCGAGTTGCGAGCCGAACGCCATTCCGCCCATCTGGGTCAGCATGCCCATCATCGGTCCGGCCATCTGCTGAGCCTCCGGCGGCAACCCCGAGGTCCACATGCCCGAAATCTGCTCGGCGACCGGATCGCACAGCCGCTTCCAGGTGTCGATGGTGTTGTCCAGCCAGTCGACCGGCGTCCACGCTGCAGTCTTGGTGGCACCGGCAGGCAATGTGGTGGCACCGTCCAGCCAGAGCTCGGCGAGGTGCGCGGCCTCGGTGATGGCCTCACGCTCCCCGGCCGACACCGGGCTGAAATCGCCCATCTGCTGTCGGGCCAATTGCTTGGCGAGGTCGTAATTGACCGGTCCGGCCGACGATCCGCCCGACCCCGCGGCACCCATGCCGCTGAGCATCTGGCCGAACTGGGTGAGCATCTGGCCCAGTTGTGCAGGGTCGAAGCCCTCCGCCCCGAACCCGAAACCGGCGGGGTTACCCGACCCGTCCGGATCCTTCTTCTTGTCCGGGTCGTCGTCGGAAGCACCGAAACCAAAATTGCTCATGGCTCAACGGTACAAGCCATGAGCACTCGGAGCGCGAAAGATCGTCACGCTGACGGCGAACAGAACGGCTTCGTCGCATCGTGCGTCGGGCTCCGGCAGGGGCGGTATCCACGCCGCCGCACGTTCGGATCTAGTGTCTACCGAGTGAACCGAAGGATCGCCACACTCGTCGCAGCGCTGGTACCGGTCGTGGTGCTGGGCGTCACCGGCTCGGTCGTCACCGTTCCGTTCGCGGCACTCGGCCCCGGGCCGACGTACAACACTCTCGGTGACGTCGACGGCGTGCCCGTAGTCCAGATCGACGGCACCGACGTCGACCCCACCGCAGGCCATCTGAACATGACGACGGTGGCCGTGCGGGATCAGCTCAATCTCTTCGAGGCTCTCGGGTTCTGGGCCAGTGGGCGTCAGGGACTGGTGCCTCGTGAGGAGGTGTACCCACCGGACAAGTCGAAAGAGGAAGTGCAGGAGGGTAATCAGGCCGATTTCGAGCAATCGGAATCCAGTGCTGAACTCGCCGCTCTGCATCACCTCGACCTCCCGGTGTCGCTGTCGGTGACGAGCGTGGCCCAGGACGGCCCCGCCGCAGGCGTGCTGAACATCGGAGACACTCTGGTTGCGGTGGGCGGCACCCCCGTCTCGACGGCAGGCGCGGTTCGCGAGGCCGTCAGCGCCAAGGCACCCGGCGATTCGCTCGACATCGACTACGTGCGTGATGGTGCCCCTCGTACGGGTTCCGTTGTGCTCGGGGCCAGGCCGGACGACCCGTCCAAGGGATATCTCGGTGTGACGCCCGAGGAGCAGCCCGACGTTCCGTTCGACGTGAAGTTCAATCTCGCCGACGTCGGTGGTCCGTCCGCCGGCTTGATGTTCAGCCTCGCGGTGGTGGACAAACTGAGTCCCGGCGAGCTGAGCAACGGCGAATTCGTGGCGGGAACCGGCACGATCGACGCAGCGGGAACGGTCGGCCCCATCGGCGGTATTCCCTACAAGCTGATAGCAGCTCGCGAGGCAGGGGCCACCACGTTCCTGGTGCCCGACGCCAATTGTGGTGAGGCGCAACAGAATGTGCCCGACGGTCTGCGCTTGGTGCGAGTCGAATCGCTGGACAACGCGATCGACTCGCTCCGAGCGATCGGGTCGGGCGAAGACGTTCCGACGTGTAGCTGACCCGCTCGGTCGTATTTATTCGTCGTCGACCACATCGAACGTCGCGTACAGACCGTGGACGACGTTGGGTGCCAGGTCCTCGGCGATGCGTAGGTCGATGGGAGCGAACGGATCGGCGTCCTCGTCCGGATGCAGTTGCAACAACGTCAACGACGGCCCGTCCTTGAGCACTGCCACGATCAGCCGCGCGTCACGCTTCTCAGGATGGTTCTCGGCGGCCGATCGCGCCGCGTTGTCGGCCGCGTCGGGATCTGCGAGAAGCGGCATCAGCGCATCGTCGAGTGCCGACTCCGCCGCCGGGGGGAGTACGACGATCTCTTGGACGAGTGCGCATCCCACGACGCCCTCGGGCCACGTCGACGTGGCGAGGAATTCGTCGAGGGCGGGGGAGCCGCCGGTGATGTCCTCGGGCAACGAATGCTGCTGGATCGGTGTGAGTGCAGCACCGTCGGCCAGATCGTCGAGCAGGCCGGGTTCTGCCGCGGCGAGGGCAGCGGTGGGCACCAGCGCGAACATCTGGGGCGACTGGCCCCACCCGCCCGCGTCGACGAAGTCCGCCACCTCACGCGCGCACCGAGCCAATGCCTCGGCGACGCCGGGTCCGCCCGACTCGGGGTCGAAGTCGTCTCCGAAATGTTCCTGGCCGGGCAGTCCGTCACTGTCGTTGCTCACCGCACTATCCTCGCATCCGAATGGTTCCACGAATGTCGATGCTCCTGACCTGCGGTCCGGCGGGGCCGCAGTACGGGCGTCACAGCCGTAGGATCAACGTACGTACAGTAGGGCGAAACGGACATGCGGCGCACGCGAGGTGCGCCGTGACAGTCATCTGCGGCGCCATCGGCGTCGCCCGAAGTTGGAGTGTGGCACGTGGGCATGAGGCCCCCCACCGGTATGCCGTCGTTGTCGCGGCGAAGCCGGATCTTGCTCGTATTGGCCTTGGTAGTAGCAGCTTTGCTGCTCATCGGTCCGCGGTTGATCGATATCTACACGAACTGGTTGTGGTTCGGAGAAGTCGACTTCCGCGGCGTCTACACCACCACTCTGTTGACCCGGTTGGTGATCTTCCTCGTCGTCTCGGTCGTCGTCGGGCTCATCGTCTTCGGCGCGCTGGTCGTCGCGTATCGCAATCGCCCGGTGTTCGTTCCGGTGGCCGGACCCAACGATCCGATCGCTCGATACCGCACCACGGTGATGAGCCGATTGCGGTTGTTCGGCATCGGAATCCCGGTCGTGTTCGGTTTCCTGTCCGGCATGATCGCGCAGACGAACTGGGTCACCGTGCAGCTGTTCCTGCATGGCGGCGACTTCGGCCAGACCGACCCGCAGTTCGGCCTGGACGTCGGGTTCTACTCGTTCGATCTGCCGTTCTACCGCTTCATCCTGAACTGGCTGTTCGTTGCCATCCTGGTCGCATTCTTCGCAAATCTGGTGACGCAGTACGTCTTCGGCGGCATTCGTCTCGCCGGCCGAGAAGGAGCGCTCACCCGTGCGGCGCGGATTCAGCTCGCTGTGCTGGCCGGCACCTTCGTCCTGCTCAAGGCCATCGCCTACTGGTTCGACCGATACACGTTGTTGTCGAGCAGTCGTAAGGAGCCGACGTTCACCGGTGCCAGCTTCACCGACATCAATGCGGTGCTGCCGGCGAAGCTGATTCTGTTGGCCATCGCGGTCATCTGTGCTGTTGCCTTCTTTGCGGCCATCTTCCTTCGTGACCTCAGAATCCCCGCCTTGGCCACAGCGCTGTTGGTGTTGTCGTCGATCCTCATCGGTGCCGTCTGGCCGTTGGTGATGGAACAGTTCTCGGTTCGTCCGAACGCGGCCGACAAGGAGAGCACGTACATCGAGCGCAACATCGCGGCAACGAGGTCTGCGTACGGCTTGACCGATGACGTGGTCTCGGCCGAGCCGACGATGGAGTAGTCGGCGTCGGAATTCGCGATGACCGGGCCGAAGTAGATGCGCGGCTGATCGAGGTCACCTGGGCCGTCCTTACGCACGGTTCCCTCGGCGTTGTTCTCGATCCAGTTCACCTGGTAGTTGGGATAACCACCACGCCCGCCGCTGGACTCGTCGGCGACAGCCTCGTCGACGGAGTTGGCAGGAGCAGCAACGAAGCCGTTTCCGTGCGTGAACACGGTGTGGCGGTTGATCCAGTCACGCTGGTTCGCGTCGAGAGTCTGCGGTGAGATCTCACGCGCGGCGACGACGTAGTCGCGGAGGTTGCCGTCCGCGTCCGGGTAGCGGTCGACGGCCAGTGTGTCGGGGAATCCGTAGAAGTTACGGATCTGACGCTGCTGAGTGAATGTCGGCGCAAGGATGTTCGGATCGAGCAACCGGATGTTCGACATCGTGGCCGACTCCGATGCCACTTCGCTCGGGCTCAACGACGCTTCACCCGAATAGTCGCGGTACGCACTCTCCGCCGTGCGGACTGCACAACAGAGCGGCAACCTGGCGCAGCTCGGCACCGCGCTGGAGAACCTGCAGAAGGCGGTCGACGCGTACAACGGGGCCGGTAGCTGATCGGCACTGTTCCACCGGGTTGACTGCAACGACAGAGCCGCCTCACCGAATCGGTGAGGCGGCTCTGTCGTTGTTCGCTACATCGGATGCGCTGGGCATCCACTGCGAGCGGAACGAGGCAGTTCTAGCGAACTGCCGGTGAATCAGCGTCCGATGGGCGCGAGCACTGGAGCGTTCGCAGCAGCGAAGTGCTGGAACTGAGTGCTCAGGCCGTACTGGTCGGCGAGCTTGGATGCTGCATCGAATGCGCCCTGAGCGGCCTGTGTAGCTGCTGCGACCTCGGGTGCGACGGCAGGCGCGGGGGCCGGTGCCGGTGCTGCCTGAGGAGCCGGTGCCGGTGCCGCTTCGGGCTCGGCTGCCGAGGTGCCGGTGGTCAGCTGCTGACCACAGACGGGCCATGCGCCCGGTCCCTGGCTCTGCAGGGTATTTTCCGCGACACGGATCTGCTCGGCCTTGGAGGCGTTGGCGGGTGATCCGGTTCCGCCGTTGGCCGTCCAGGTGCTCTGCGAGAACTGCAGGCCACCGTAGTAGCCGTTTCCGGTGTTGATGTTCCAGTTGCCACCGCTCTCGCACTGTGCGACGCCGTCCCAGTTGTGGGGGGCTGCGTTGGCGGTTCCGGCAGAAACGCCGAGCGGAATGGCGACGGCTGCGCCGGCGATGGCGGCCAATCCGAGTGCGCGCTTACCGAAGTTGTTCTGAGTGGTCATGCGGGGTGAATCCTCTCCGCGCTCGACTGGCGCGACTGGCCTGCGAATCGTTACGCCGGTGGTGATGGCGATGACGACCAGGCACTTCGTATCGTCGCGGCTCTGCCCCCGTACGTATTGGGGACCACACCCGCGGGGCAGAGCGAAAGAAGCGGCGGGGTGGTGCAAGCCCAGCGGTTTAGGGCCGTCCGTGAAGGTAGTCGAGGATTCACTCACCGTCACTGAGCGGATATGGGATGCGACCCGTCCACATAGTGGGATTGGGCCCCCTGTTCGTGCAGCTCGAGCCGCATTGTGGCGGGAATGTTTCACCTTCGTGACCCGACCGTTATGTGACTCGAAACACGCAAGAAAAGAGACCCGGAGCACTATTTCGAGGGGCTGCGAACGTGCTGTTCGGGTCGGCTCGGCCGCGCGTCGAGCCTGATCGACTGGACCGAGCACCCCGTGGTCACGTGATTTGCATTCGTCGTACACGCAGGGGTAACTTCGTAGTTGCAACGCGGGGTGGAGCAGCTCGGTAGCTCGCTGGGCTCATAACCCAGAGGTCGCAGGTTCAAATCCTGTCCCCGCTACCACTCGAAAAAGCCCGAGACCACACTGTCTCGGGCTTTTTTGTGCTCTGATAGCCACCGTGCAATCACGTTGGACTGTCCGATGCCCGTGCGAAGAGGGCGACCGAGGATGATCCTGCCCGCTGTTCGAGATCCCCGGCTCGTCACCGCCCGGCGCGGGGGACTGCTGTCCGATGGCGATCATCGGGCCCTGGCACTCTGGGCTGCTGCCTGTGCCGAACACGTGCTGCCTCTGTTCGAGAGCTCGGTTCCGTCGGACGCCAGACCGCGGGAAGCCATCGACGGGATCGGCGCGTGGGTACGCGGTGAGCTGCCGATGATGGAGACCCGCGCCCTCGGCGGACACGCGATGGGCGCAGCGCGTCCCCTTCGCGGAGCGGCTCGATTCGCCGCCTACGCCGCAGGTCAGGCCGCATGCGTGGCGCACGTGGCCGAACACGACCTCGGAGCAGCGGCATACGCCATCAAGGCAGTTCGAGCTGCGGCACCGTCGTCGAGCGCAGCCGCCGCGGCGTATGCGGAAAATGAGTGGCAGAGGGAACAGCTGCCGGACAGCGTGCGGGCTCTGGTGTTGGAGGACCAGCACAGGAGAAACAGCATCTGCTGGTACGTGTTCGAGTAGATCTACAGAACCGTGACCGTGAAGGACTGGGTGTCGACGACCAGAGCGCGAAGATCGTGCGGCCTCAGCTGATCTGCGGCAAGCAGTGACGTATCGGGACGAAACCGGATCGTGGTACCGGTCCGATCCGTAGGGGCAGTCGACACCAATTCGGTGGCGGGCAACCCGTGCTGGTATCGACGGGTCCACGAGCCCTCACTGCGACGGTTGGTGTGCTCGAGCACGTCCGACAGCGCTGCAACAGTCGACATTCCGCGGCGGGCATGTCCGTCC
The DNA here is from genome assembly GCF_001894785.1 of Rhodococcoides fascians NBRC 12155 = LMG 3623. Taxonomy (GTDB): domain Bacteria; phylum Actinomycetota; class Actinomycetes; order Mycobacteriales; family Mycobacteriaceae; genus Rhodococcoides; species Rhodococcoides fascians. Next base: position 337,840 of record NZ_BCWW01000006.1, on the reverse strand, counting down.
GCCAACAGCACTGGCTCCAGCCGGTCGAAGAATCGAACATCTGCAGTGCTCACAACGGGCTTGCGAATTGCGAGTCCGCGGTCGAACCGTGTGTCGGTACCTCGTCCGAGGTCCGTTACATCGATCGTGCCGTCCGAGTCGAACGTGATGGTCGCGTGACCGCCTCCCTGATCCTCGGCTTCGTCCACCGCATACGCGAGGACTTCGAGAACCAGGTGCAGCACTCCACCCGGCGCGTACTCACCGGGGCGGCTTCTGATGTGCGAGAGGTGATCTCGATCGACGTCCATCGACCAGTCGTGCGTCGTGGTGGACCAAGTGCTTCGGCCGGACACGGAGGGGTCGGGCACCGACGTCAGTCCGAGACCTGCTCCCGTGCATCGTCGCTGGTGACGATGTCATCGTCGTCGGTGGTCGCAGCATCCTCCGGCTCGTCTGCGGTGAGGTCGACGGTGTCCGCGCCCTCGAGAGCCGTCAGTTCCTGTTCTGCCTCTGCGATGAGGCCCTTGGCGTTCTCTTCGACCTTCTTGATCCACTCGGCCATGACTGTCACCCTTCGCTCGATCGTCTACCACCGGTCTACCAGACCCGAGCCCTCTAGGATCACCGGTGTGCGAATGCAGATCCCACGACTGGTTCTCGACGAGCCTGCAGATGCGGATCTCGACGCGTTGTACGAGATCTGCAGTGATCCGCAGTCGAGTGCGCGCACCGAACTCGGCCCGAAATGCCGGTCGTGGCATATCTTCTCGAACACAACCTCTCCTCCGCTCGCGTGGCAGAGCGCGCCGGCTGAAGCTGGTATCCCGTGGACCCGATATCGGCAACCCCGATCCCGAGGCCATCCGTCTGGTGTTCGCAGACCGACCGCTGACGGCCGATCAGGTGGATGCTGTGCTGTCCGCCTGATCCCGTGCGTCGGCAACCTCGGCCAGTCGTCTTCCCAGCAAACGCTTCTCCGGTGCCGTTCGCGCGAGATCCAGTGCTCTCCGGTAGTGCACGGCGGCCTCGTCCATCCGGCCCAGTCGGTGCAGCAGATCGGCCTTCGCCATCGCGAACGGGTGGTACCGGCGCAGGACCGGCTCAGCGGCGATGGCGTCCAACAACTCGAGCCCGGCCTCGGGCCCTTCGGTCATTGCGACGCCGACGGCCCGGTTGAGCGCGACGACCGGTGATGGTGTGAGTGCCATCAACACGTCGTACAGGGCCACGATCTGAGGCCAGTCCGTGCCCGCGGCGTCAGCAGCCTCGTCGTGTAATGCCGCGATGGCGGCCTGAACGGAGTACGGGCCGGCCGGCCCGCGGGTCAGGGCCTCGCTCACGAGTTCCGTTCCCTCGGCGATGAACGCGGCATTCCATACGCGCCGGTCCTGATCGGCCAACAGTACGATCTCGCCGTGTTCGTCGATCCGGGCGCGGCGTCTGGCGTCGGTCAGCAACATCAGCGCCAGCAAGCCGGTCACCTCGGACGTGCCCGGTAGAGCCGCGTGCAGAACTCTGCCCATACCGATCGCTTCGTCCGAGAGATCGACGCGTCCGACCCCATCGCCGGATGTCGCCGAGTACCCCTCGGTGAAGATGGAGTAGACGACCTCGAGCACCATGGGCACTCTCTCCGCCAGCTCGTCCGGTCCTGGAACGCGAAACGGAATACGCCCCGTGCGAATCTTGTTCTTGGCCCGCACTATTCGCTGTGCCGCCGTGGCGGGAGGGATGAGCAGCGCGCGCGCCACCTCTGCCGTGGACAGACCCGCGAGACACCTCAGCGTCAAGGCGAGTCGGTCCTGGGCAGCAAGAGCCGGGTGGGAGCACGTGAAGAACAACTGGAGGCGATCGTCGGGCACACGGTCGTCGAGCGCATTCGTGCCAGACGGGTTGCCGCGGTCCGAGTCGATCTGCAGCAAGGCCACTTTCGCAGCCAGTGTCTCATCGCGTCGGAGGCGGTCGACTGCCTTGCGCCGGGCTGTGGTGAGCAACCAGGCCCCTGGCTTGGCCGGTATGCCATCGATCGGCCAATGCGTCAGAGCCGCCTCGATGGCATCCGACGTCACCTCCTCCGCGAGGTCGAGGTCACGGTAGCGCTGCACCAACGACGCAAGCAGCATCGAGCGCTCGGCACGGAAGACCGATCCGATCGTTCGACTGATCTCGATCTCGCTCACCCAACGATCCCGCGCGTCAGAATTCTGCGAGCGGGCGCACGACGACGGTGCCGCCGTCCTTGGAGCCGGGGCAGCGGGCCGCCCACTCGAGCGCAGCATCGAGGTCGGGAACGTCGATGACGTCGTAACCCCCGAGTACCTCGTGCGACTCGGCATACGGGCCGTCCGTAACGGTCCGTTCGCCCGTGCTCGGATCGACGCGTACCGCGGTAGCAGTGGTCAAGTCGGCCAGCGCGTGCCCGGCAACGTAGACCCCGGCCTCCTTCAGTTCCTTCTCGTACGTCATCCAGTCCTCCACACTGCTGCAGCCGGGTGCAGCACCGGGGGAGGTGTCGGCGTTGATCAACAGGATGTACTTCATGGTGCGCTCCTTGGCTCGGTACCTCGGTGTCGCGGCGCGATTCGCCGTACACGAAGACGACGATCGAGACATCACGATATCGACACGGACCCTCGACATTTCTTCCAAGCGCACGAAAGCGGCACCGGACGCACAGTCCGGTGCCGCTTGTCGATCACGTGCCGACTCGATGACGAGCCACTGCTTACTTCAGCTCGGCCGAGGACTTTCCGAGTACGCGACGGGCAACGATCAGCTGCTGGATCTGCTGCGTGCCCTCGAAGATGTCGAGAATCTTGGAGTCACGGCTCCACTTCTCGAGCAGCGGGCGCTCGGAGTAGCCGTAGGTACCGGCCAACTCGACTGCTTTGAGGGTGATGTCGACTGCGGAGCGTCCGGCCTTCGCCTTCGACATCGACGCCTGCAGCGAGTTGGGCTCCTTGTTGTCTGCCATCCATGCCGCGCGCAGTGCGAGCAGGTGCGCGGCTTCCCAGTCTGCTTCGAGTCGCAGGAATTCTGCGGCCGCCGCGTGCTGGTTGTAGGCGGGAGTCTCGTACGAGATGTCGACTCCGGCATCGACCAGGATGGACCGCAACTCCTCGAGTGCGGCACGGGCGACGCCGATCGCCATTCCAGCAACCAGAGGGCGAGTGTTGTCGAACGTCTGCATGACGCCCGCGAAGCCCTTTTCGACGTTGACCTCGGCGGTGCCGAGCAGGTTGTCCTTCGGGATGCGGCAATCCTCGAGCAGCAGGGCTGCGGTGTCGGAGGCCTTGATGCCCAGCTTGTGCTCGAGGCGGGCAACGGACAGGCCCGGAGCGTCACGCGGGACGACGAACGACTTGATGGCCGCGCGGCCGAGAGACTTGTCGACCGTTGCCCACACCACGATGTGGGTGGAACGCTCACCGGCGGTGACGTAGATCTTCTCGCCGTTGAGCACCCACTCGTCGCCGTCGAGGACAGCGGTGGTGGTGACCGCCGCGGAGTCCGAGCCGAAGCTGGGCTCGGTGATGGCCATCGAAGCCCACACCTTGCCGAAGCGCTCGAGCTGCTCGTCGGTGGAGACCGCGGCGATAGCGGAGTTGCCGAGTCCCTGGTACGGGATCGACAGCGTGAGGCCGACGTCGCCCCAGCAGGTCTCGATGACGTTCACCAGAGCGGACATGTTGCCGCCGTTGGAGTTGGCTGTCTTGCTGGGCTTGGCCGACTCGCTGTCCTTCTCGCGGCCACCAGCGGCTCCGCCGATTTCGCCACCGGCGTCGGACATGCCTTCGACCATGGACGCCATGGTGTCGAGCTCCACCGGGTACTCGTGCTCGGCGAGGTCGTACTTGCGGGAGATGGGGCGGAAAATCTCGGCAGCGACCTGGTGAGCCTGATTCGCCTGCGCCCGAAGCTTCTTGGGAAGTTCAAGATTGATCATCGTGTGTGTCCTTGGGTGAGTGCCATGGAATTCGGGTCGGCGAGCTAGATGAGAACGATGCCTTCGGCGACGCCGACGGACCGTAGATCGCGGTACCAGCGCTCGACCGGATGTTCCTTGGTGAAGCCGTGTCCACCGAGCAACTGCACACCGTCGGAGCCGATCTGCATTCCCTTCTCGGACGCCAGGCGGCGTGCGAGGGCCGATTCACGAGTGAACGACAGTCCCTGCTCGGCGCGAGACGCGCCACGCAGCGTGACCAACCGCATGCCGTCGAGCTCGATGGCGATGTTGGCGACCATGAAGGCCACGGCCTGGCGGTTACTGATCGGCTCGCCGAACGCAACGCGCTCGTTGACGTACGGAACGACGTAGTCGAGTACGGCCTGGCTCGTACCGACGGCCAAGGAGGCCCAGCCCAGACGGGCCAAACCGATGGCGGCGCTGTACTCGGCGGCGCGCTGGTCGGCGTCACCATCACCGAGCAGAGCCGACTCGGGCACTGCCACGTCGGTGAGGATCAGGCGACCCAGGCCCGCGGCGCGCAGACCCATGCTCGGATCCGCTTCGACGACGAGGCCCTTGGAATCGGACTCGACGATGAAGAAAGTCGGGCGACCTTCGAGTTCAGCGGCGATGACGAACAGCTCGGAGCTGCCGGCCGCAGGCACGAGGCTCTTGACTCCGTTGAGCTTGTACCCGCTGGGGGAGCGAACGGCCTTGGTCTGCAACGCGTACGGATCGAACAGTGCGCGGGGCTCGTTGACGACCACTGCTGCGTTCGGCACCTTCTCGCCGACGAATGCCGGGAGGTACGTCTTCTGCTGCGCGTCCGTTCCCCACTGAGTGAGGGCGACCGCGACACCGCTGGGCGCGAGGATCGGCAGGGCCAGGCCCATATCGCCGTGAGCGAGAGCCTCGGCGACGAGGGAATTGGTGACCGCACCGCGCTCGCTGGCGGCACCGTCGAGTTCCTCGGGAACGTTGATGAGCGTGATGCCGAGTTCGGCCGAGCGACGAACCAGGTCCTCGGGGGAGGAGGCGTTGTGATCGGCCTCGAAGGCGGCCGGCCGGAGGATTTCCTCGGCGAACTCCTTGACCGTTTCGACGATCATGCGCTGCTCGTCGTCGGGCGTCAGGTCGAAGTAGCTCAGGTTCTTCGCGGCACCGTCGTCGAGACGCTTGGGCTTGCCGCCTCCGGTGACCTTGGCGAACGTACGGTTGGCGGCACCGAGAGTCTTGAAACCGGTTTTGGTGCTCTCGTACGTGACGCGGTCGATCGTCTGTCGGAGGTTGTACTTCTCCGCCAGTTCGGACCCGGTGATGGCCGTCAGAACGCGCATGGCGGTTCCGATCGCATCTCTCTTGAACGGGTTGAGGCCAACCGCAGAAGTATCGCGGGGCACCTTGGGGGCCTTCGCGTCGACCACACTGTCTTGCTTGCTCATGATCACCAGTTCCTCGGCGTCGGGCACGGACTTCACAGATCTTACTCCCGAGTAAGTTAGCTGTCTACTGTCGAGTAAGTACTGGTGGCGCACAACACCGTGGCGGGTCTTTCGTATCCTGCGTCGTACCGATGTGACAGGCTGTTTCCTGTGCATCCGATAGCTCAGGTCTTCGCCGCCCTCGCCGCGGTACTCCATGTCGTCATCTTCGTCATGGAAAGCGTGCTCTGGTCCAAGCCGGCCGTGTGGGCGAAGTTCGGTGTCGCCAGTCAGAACGACGCAGACATCACCAAACCGATGGCCTTCAATCAGGGGTTCTACAACCTGTTTCTCGGCATCGGCATCGTGGTCGGCCTCATCGTGGGCGGTTCGGCCGGCGACGCGATCGTCTACTTCGCATGCGCCAGCATCGTCGGCGCGGCTCTGGTGCTCGCCACCGGCGGAGCGAAGTACTTCCGGCCCGCGTTCGTGCAGGGAATCACTCCGCTCCTGGCCCTGGTCCTGGCCGCAGTCCTCTGACTCCGCGCTGCTCTCACGGTCCGTCTCCGGTGAGTGCCGACCGAATCACACAGCGGGGGAGAGGCGGCCGAGGATGTCCTGGTGCAGCAGCCCGTTCGTGGCTACCGCGCTCCCGCCGTGCGGCCCGACGCGTCCATCGAGCGAGGTGAACGTCCCGCCCGCCTCGCGCACCAGAACATCGAGTGCCGCCAGATCCCACAAGGAGACCTCCGGCTCGGCGGCGATGTCGAGGGCTCCTTCGGCGAGCAGGCAGTACGAGAAGAAATCGCCGTAGGCGCGAACTCGCCACACGTCATCGGTCAGTCCGACGAAGCGGTCTCTCGTTCCGAGGTCGTCCCAGCCGGACAGGCTGGAGAAGCTCAGGCTGGACGCGGCCAGTGAATCGACTTTCGACACGTGGATTCGACGGGCGGTTTCGTCGCCGACGCTCGTCCACGATCCCAGCTGCTCGGCGGCCCACCATCGGCGATGCAGCGCCGGGGCGCTGACCACTCCGACTGCGGGGACGCCGTCCTCGAGCAGCGCGATCAGCGTTGCCCACACGGGTACGCCGCGCACGAAGTTCTTGGTGCCGTCGATCGGATCGACGACCCATTGGCGGCCGCTGAACGTAGCCGTGCCACCGAACTCCTCGCCGAGCAGAGCATCGTCGGGACGCTCCGATCCGAGCTGCGCCCGAATCATCGTTTCCACGGCCAGGTCTGCGTCGCTGACCGGTGTGAGATCCGGCTTCGAGTCCACCGTCAGGTCCATGGCGAGGAATCGTCCACGGGTGATGACGTCGGCTTCGTCGGCGAGCCGGAGGGCGAGATGCAGATCGGCAGAGTAGTCGGTCACCGCAGAAGACTATCGCCGCGCACGGGCCTGCTCGCACGCGGCAATATGGGTGGCCGGGCCTATCCGGTGACTTCGTTCAACTTTCCGGTGGCAACATCGAAGACGAACCCGCGAAGCGACTCGTGCTTCGTGACGAACGGGCTGAGCTCGATGCGCGCCAAGGACTGCCGAACGTCGCGGTTCAGATCGGGGAACGACTCGGCAGCCCAGTTGGGCTTCAGACCCGTTTCTTCCTGGAGGTCGTTCTTGAACTCGTCGTCGGTGAACGTGAGCATGCCGCAATCGGTGTGGTGGATCAGGATGATCTCCTTGGTGCCGAGCAGCCGCTGGCTGATGGCCAGTGAACGAATCTCGTCGTCGGTGATCACCCCACCCGCATTGCGGATCACGTGTGCTTCCCCGTCTGCCAGGCCGAGAATCCGATAGACGTCGAGCCGGGCATCCATGCACGCGACCACCGCGACGTGCTTCGACGGCGGCAGCGGTAGGGGACCGTCGAACTGGGCGGCGTATGCCTTGTTGTTCTCGAGGTACTGGTCGGTGACGGTCATACGAGACTCCTCTGTCCATCGAATGTCGCTGGCACCGTGCGGCGGCAGGGATGTCGACATGCGCATATGCCGACTCGTCGAAAGCTAACAGCGGACGAGGTGCCCGAACAGGGTTCGAATCAGCACGGTTCGAACACCTGGATGACCATGCGTCTTCGGGGGCGGTCGGGGACGGGTTCGTGTGCCGGTAACCTTGACTCTCGTGCATCCCGACGTTTCTGCAGACCTCGCCGAGCTCGACACCACTCTGTCCACAGTCGAGTCCGTTCTCGACGTCGAGGAGCTGCGGCGACGCATCGACGAGCTGGAACATCAGGCCGCCTCACCCGACCTGTGGAACGACCAGGAACACGCTCAGCAGGTGACCAGCCAGCTCTCCCATGCGCAGGCCGAACTGCGCCGCGTCGAGGAGCTCCGGCAGCGCCTCGAGGACATGCCGGTTCTGTACGAGTTGGCCGAGGGCGAAGAGGGCGAGGCCGCCGCGTCCGCCACCGCTGACGCCGACGCCGAACGCGCCTCGCTCCGAGAGGACATCGCTGCCATGGAAGTTCGAACGCTGCTGTCCGGTGAGTACGACGCCCGCGACGCCCTCGTGAACATTCGCTCCGGTGCCGGCGGAATCGACGCCGCCGACTGGGCGGAAATGCTCATGCGCATGTACATCCGCTGGGCCGAGAAGCACGGGTACGGCGTCGAGGTCTACGACACGTCCTACGCCGAAGAAGCCGGAATCAAGAGCGCGACGTTCGCCGTCAAGGCGCCGTACACCTACGGAACGCTCTCGGTCGAGCAAGGCACGCACCGGCTCGTCCGGATCAGCCCGTTCGACAACCAGGGTCGACGCCAGACGTCGTTCGCGGAGGTCGAGGTGCTTCCGGTCGTCGAGACCACCGACCACATCGAAATCCCCGAGAACGACATTCGGGTCGACGTCTATCGCTCGTCCGGGCCAGGTGGGCAGTCGGTCAACACCACCGACTCCGCCGTCCGGTTGACGCATATTCCGACCGGAATCGTCGTGACCTGCCAGAACGAGAAGTCGCAGCTGCAGAACAAGGTGTCGGCCATGCGCGTGCTGCAGGCCAAGCTGCTCGAGGTCAAGCGCAAGGAAGAGCGGGCCGAGATGGACGCGCTCAAAGGTGACGGCGGCAGCTCCTGGGGTAATCAGATGCGCTCGTACGTGCTGCACCCGTACCAGATGGTCAAAGATTTGCGTACCGAGTACGAGGTCAACAATCCGTCTACTGTTCTCGATGGAGACATCGACGGCTTCCTGGAATCGGGAATTCGCTGGCGAATGCGAGGGGAGCAGTAACCGATGACGGCCTGGCTCAACGTGACGCCCGAGGTCAAGCTCAACGGCCTCGGAATCGTGCTTTACATCCTCGGCGGGCTACTGGCCGCGCGGTTCGTCACGTGGACCGGCTCCCGGATCACGGCCCGCATCGACCAGAACTACCAGCACAGCGACGCGCTCGTCCGGTCGGAGGCCGCCAAACACCGTCATGCCCTGGCACAGGTCATCACCTGGGTGCTGGTCACGCTCATCTACATCCTGGTCACCATCGAGGTGCTGCGCCGGTTCGGCTTCGGGGTCGGTGGACTCGTGGCACCCGCAACTGTCATCGGTGCAGCCCTCGGTTTCGGTGCTCAGCGCGTGGTGCAAGACATCCTCGCCGGCTTCTTCATCATCACCGAGCGCCAGTACGGCTTCGGTGACGTGGTGCAGATCGCCGTCAACGGCTCCGCCGAGGATGCCGAGGGCACCGTCGAGGACGTCACGCTCCGAGTGACGCGGGTCCGTAGCGTCGACGGCGAGGTCATCACCGTGCCGAACGGGCAGATCGTCAAGGCGATCAACCTGTCCAAGGATTGGGCTCGCGCCGTCGTCGACGTTCCGGTCCCCAGTACCGCCGATCTGACTCAGGTGAATGCGCTGCTGCGTGCGGTCGGCCGCGATGCGTTCGCAGATTCACACTTGCGTCCGCTCCTACTCGACGAACCGACCGTGATGGGCGTGGAGAGCATCGAGGTGGGGCAGGTCAACGTGCGCTTGGTCGCGCGGACGCTGCCGGGCAAGCAATTCCAGGTGGGACGAGAGCTGCGTGTGAGAGTTGCCGCTGCGCTGCAGCCCGAGGGCATCAACGTTGCCCCCGACGTCAGCACGGCCGGAGTTGCACCGGAATCATCGGGACGAGATCGAACGGAAGACCAGTGAGTACACCCGATACCGGAACCGAACGCTCGCAACGACATTGGCGGCAGTGGCGCATTCCGGCCAAGATCTACGGCCGCGTCCGAACCTCCACCGTGGCGTTCGGAATCTGCTTCGTGCTCACCGCTCTGCTGTACGGGCAGGTCAGCGCAGATATCGCCGAGAGGAACGGGGAAGCGGTTCAGGGGCCGGTTGCGGTGAGCCCGGACGAGCTCACGCAACCGAGCGAATCGCAGACGTACGTACCGACGCCCTCACGTCTGTCGACCACCACCACACCCAGCACGACCACCGAGCCGGAGTCGTCGACGAGCGCCGACGACACCGGTACCCAGTCGACGACGACCACCGCCCCGCCGACCACGACGACTGCCCCGTTCGGCGTGCCCATCCCGCCGGCGATTCAGTCGCTCATCCCGTCCCGGCCTGCACCGACGTCGTCGCGCTGAGGCATCCTTTACCGGCCCTCGGGACTCGCCGCGGCACCCGCTCGCTTCCGGCGGTTACCGACGGGTAAGGACTACACTGGCGACCCGTGATCAGCACCTCGAATGTGTCCAAGTCCTACAAGACCTCGACCAGGCCCGCTCTGGACAAGGTGACGGTCTCCATCGACAAAGGCGAGTTCGTGTTTCTGATCGGGCCCTCGGGTTCGGGTAAGTCGACATTCATGCGCTTACTGCTCAAGGAAGAGACGCCGACGTCCGGCGATATCCACGTAGCGGATTTTCACGTCAACCGGCTCGCTGCTCGTCGCGTCCCGCGGCTACGACAGAGCATGGGGTGCGTGTTCCAGGACTTCCGACTGCTGCAGCAGAAGACCGTGGTGGAAAACGTCGCGTTCGCGCTCGAGGTGATCGGCAAGCCTCGATCGATGATCAAGCGCACTGTTCCCGAGGTGCTGGATCTGGTGGGACTCGGCGGCAAGTCCGACCGTCTGCCCAACGAGTTGTCCGGTGGTGAGCAGCAGCGTGTGGCGATCGCCAGGGCGTTCGTCAATCGACCGCTGGTGCTGCTCGCCGACGAGCCGACCGGAAACCTCGATCCGGACACCAGTCAGGACATCATGCTGCTGCTCGAGCGCATCAATCGCACCGGAACCACCGTGCTGATGGCGACCCACGACAACCACATCGTCGATTCCATGCGTCGACGCGTCGTGGAACTGGACAACGGACGAGTCGTTCGTGACGAGGCCCGAGGGGTCTACGGCGTCGGCCGCTGACGCCGACCACCGAACTCGACCGCTCAGACTTCTCGACCGAACGAATCGAAGGGCTCGGATTCCGCGATGCGCGCAAGTTTCATCTTCAGTGAGGTCTTCACCGGGCTTCGCCGCAACATCACCATGACGATCGCCATGATCTTGACGACCGCTATTTCCCTCGGTCTGTTCGGCGGCGGATTGCTCGTGGTGCAGATGGCAGGAAAGACCCAGCAGATCTTCCTCGACCGGGTGGAGGTGCAGATCTTCCTCACCGACGACATCTCTGCCACCGACGCAGATTGTGCCCAGGAGACGTGCGCTACGTTGCGCTCGGATCTCGAGAACACACCCTCCGTGGTCTCGGTGCAGTACCTCAACCGCGAGGACGCGGTGAAGGACGCGACCGAGCGAGTGTTCAAGGACCAACCCGAACTGGCCGAGTTGGTCAGTGCCGACAGTTTCCCGGCCTCGTTCAAGGTGCGTCTGAGCGACCCGGAGCGATTCGGAGTGATCAACGACAACTTCGAGAACCGTCCGGGTGTGCAGAGCGTGCTCAACCAGCGAGACCTGGTGGAGCGGTTGTTCAGCGTCCTCAACGGAGTACGCAACGCAGCGTTCGCGATTGCCACCGTGCAGGCGATCGCTGCGATCCTCCTGATCGCCAACATGGTCCAGATCGCTGCGTTCACCAGACGAACCGAGGTCGGAATCATGCGGCTGGTCGGCGCCACCCGGTGGTACACCCAGCTGCCGTTCCTCCTCGAAGCCGTGGTCGCAGCTCTGGTCGGTTCGGCGCTGGCGATTGCCGGGCTGTTCACCGCGAAGAACATGTTCATCGACGACGTCCTCTCCGACGTCTATCAAGCCAATATTCTGGCCCGGATATCGAACAGTGACGTGCTGTTGGTCTCGCCGTTCCTGGCACTCGTCGGAGTGGGAATGGCGGCGGTCACCGCCTACATCACATTGCGCCTCTACGTGCGCGAATAAATTCGGTTGCCCATCGGTTCTATGCTGGAGCGGTTGCCGACGATACGGCGTCACGCATCGAACGCTCGAGAAAGGGCCCTGCAGTGAGAGAGAAGGGCCGCAAGGCCATTGCGACCAATCGCAAGGCACGGCACAACTACTCCATACTCGACGTCGTCGAGGCCGGAGTCGCGCTCGTCGGCACCGAGGTCAAGAGCCTGCGCGACGGCAAGGCCTCCCTCGTCGACGCCTTCGCGACCGTCGACGACGGCGAGATCTGGCTGCGCGGGCTGCACATCGCGGAATACACGCTCGGAAGTTGGACCAACCACGCGCCGCGTCGAAACCGCAAACTTCTTCTCCATCGTCGCGAGATCGACCGCCTGGCCGGCAAGGTCAAAGAGGGAAACCTGACGTTGGTGCCGCTGTCGATGTACTTCTCGGACGGCAAGGTCAAGGTCGAACTGGCGTTGGCCAAGGGCAAGCAGGACTACGACAAGAGACAGTCGTTGGCCAAGCGCACCGCCGAACGCGAAGTCACCCGCGAGCTCGGGCGTCGAGTGAAGGGCATGCGCTGACCGCTGTTCTGCTCGCTCTGGTAGCTGCCGTGGGCTACGGGGTGAGCGATTTCGTCGGCGGTGTCGCGTCCCGTCGAGTCGCCGCCCTGCGGGTGGTCATCGTGTCCTACCCGCTGTCACTCGTCATCGTGTTGCTCGTCGCTCCGTTCGTCGGCGGGACCATCGAACTCCCCGCGATGCTGTGGGGCCTGGCGTCGGGTGTGGCGGGCGGCGTCGCCGTGTGGTGGTTCTATCTCGCGCTCGCGGCCGGGCCGATGGCAGTGGTGTCCCCGGTGACGGCAGTGCTGGTCGCCGGGATCCCGGTTCTGGTCGGGTTGTCGATGGGCGAGCGTCCCGGCGTCATCGCCTTCGTGGGCATCGCCGTTGCCCTGGTGGCCGTCGTGCTGGTCAGCAAAGAGTCACCGGACGAGGTGACCGGCGAGGTCGCGGGCGGCCGCGACATGAAGTTCACCCGCACCGTGGCCTGGCTGACGGTCGGGTCGGGTGTGACGTTCGCCTTCGCCTTCATCTTCCTGCATCAGATCGGTGACGGCAGTGGGCTGTGGCCCCTCGCGGCGTCCCGCGCATCGGCCACCGCCGTGGTCTGGGCCGTCGCGTTGGCATCGGGGCATTTCGCACCGCCACACGGCAGCGTGCTCAAACTTGCCGCGTTCGTCAGCGTGCTCGACGTGGTCGCCAACGCCGCGATGATCTACGCGTACGAGGGCGGTCTGCTGTCGTTGGTGAGCGTCATCGCCTCGCTGTATCCGGCTGCGACGGTGTTGCTGGCGATGGTGATGCTCGGCGAACGGGTCGGCGCACTGCAGAAGGTGGGAATGGCGTTGGCGCTCGGGGCAATCGCGATGATCGCGCTCGCGGGTTGAACTTGCCCGCGCACGGGTAATGAACCCGTTTATGACTGCTTCCGGTTCTACCTCCGATGTCCCCACGTCCGAGAACGCGTCGTCTCGGCCGCGTGTGCTGGTCACCGGTGCCACGGGATATCTGGGCGGTCGTCTGGCACCGCGTCTGCTCGACGAGGGTTACCGGGTCCGCGTGTTGGCTCGGACCCCGAGCAAGCTCGACAACGTTCCGTGGGCGGCGGATGTCGAGATCGTCCAGGGTGACCTGAGTGATCGGGAGTCACTGAAGGAGGCGCTCAGCGACGTCGACGTCATGTACTACCTGGTGCACTCGATGGGCACCGCGGGCCATTCCGATTTTGCCGACACCGAACGCGACAGCGCCGAGAACGTAGCCACCGTCGCTGCGGATTGCGGCGTCGGCCGCATCGTGTACCTCGGTGGCCTGCATCCGCCGACGGGAGAGCTGTCGCCACACCTGAAGTCACGCGCAGAGGTCGGTCGAATTCTGATCGAGTCGGGTGTCCCGACGATCGTGCTGCAGGCAGGCGTCGTCATCGGTTCCGGTTCGGCCTCGTTCGAGATGATTCGCCACCTGACCAATCGGTTGCCGGTGATGACCACCCCACGGTGGGTACACAACCGAATTCAGCCGATTGCCGTACGCGACGTGCTGCACTACCTCATCGGGGCCGCGAGCGCTCCGGTCACCGAGTCCCGCACGTACGACATCGGCGGGCCGGACGTCATGCAGTACGGCGAGATGATGAACATCTACGCCGACGTGGCCGGTCTGCGCCAGCGTCGCATCATCGTGCTGCCGGTGTTGACGCCTCGCCTGGCCGGTCACTGGATCGGGTTGGTGACGCCGATTCCGCGCGGATTGGCGATGCCGCTCATCGAATCGTTGCAGTACGACGCCGTCGGTCACGAAATGGATATCGACGCCGTCGTTCCACGTCCGGCCGAAGGCTTGACGGGCTACCGAGATTCGGTGCGGCTGGCTCTACGCAAGATCGACGACGGCGAAGTCGAGACACGGTGGACCGACGCCACCGGAACTGCGGCCCCGTCGGATCCGCTGCCCTCCGACCCCGATTGGGCTGGAGAGGTCGTCTACACCGATACCCGGGTGGCCCGAAGCAGCGCGCGTTCGAGCGCCATTCGGCCCGCGCTCGAACGATTGGCCGACGCCGAGGTGCTCACCGGTTGGCACCGTGACGCCACGGGGCCGGATGCGTCCGCCTCGGGAACCGAGCACACCACCCGGCTGAAGTCGTCACGACGGCTGCCTGGTGAGGCGTGGTTGGATCTCACGGTCGGTGGCACCGCCAAGCAGCCGACGATCGAACAGCGACTCGTGTTCTTTCCTCGCGGACTGGCCGGGCGAGCCGTGTGGTACGCGTCGTTGCCCGTACGCAGGGCCGTTGCTCGTCGAATGCTGCGGACAGTAGTGGATCGAGTCGAGTCCGACGCCGGTGCAGCCGCGGCGCAGGGACCTGCCGGCCGTTAACGGGATGAATATGGCCGATCGACGCGTTACACTGAACAGCCCGGGCACGGTGTCCGGGAACATACGGGGCTGAACGGTTTCGACTTTGTATGTTGAGTCAGGGGAAGCGTGTCGGTGCAGGCGAGAGACCACCGTAAGCGTCATCGCAACCTTATAAGCGCCGATTCCAATCAGCGCGACTACGCACTCGCTGCCTAAGTAGCGACTGCGTGTCTGTCAGTCCGGGCTTGCCCTCGGCCCGGGTACTGGCATCAGCTAGAGGGCTCACCGATTCATCCGGCCGCGGGATGATGAGGAACATCAAACAGTGGCTGGGATCGTCATCCTGACTTGTTCGCGAGATCGGGAGATCCAAGTAGAGGCATAGCGGACTGCACACGGAGAAGCCCTGGCAATGCAGCAGAGGACCCGGGTTCGATTCCCGGCAGCTCCACTGTGAAGGCCGGGCCGAGAGACTTTCTCTCGGCCCGGTCTTTTTTTGTGTCGGACACCTCACAAACACTGCTGTCGACCCGGTCCCACCCGGAGGGGGCTCGGTGCCGAATAGAGGGCATGAGCAACCAGCGGACCCCAGTTCTCTACGCGGGAAAGCGGCTGTCGTCGCCGTCGATGGTGGTATTGGTTCTGAGCGGTGGCAAGGACGTGAGTCGCGCGCGCAGCAGGCCGTGGCACCTGGCGGGGTTGAGAATGTGGCCCTTCACCTGGACGCTTCGGCGGGCCGGACGTAGCCGCGATATTTCGGTCCAACAACTGCGATATCGGTTCCGCGGCTGGAACGCCCCCGAACGGACGCCGGTAGAGGACGCGCGGTGGGCGCTGCGCCGCATTCGTGACCGCAATCCCGGAGTTCCTGTGGTTGTGGTGGGGCACTCGATGGGCGGGCGCACAGCTGCTGCGCTGATCGACGACCCGTCGATCGCGGGTGTCGTTGCGCTTGCTCCGTGGTGGCCGCAGGGTACGGAGGCCGACGGATTCGACGAGAATCGCACGCTGCTCGTGGTGCACGGAACTGCCGACCGGTGGACCGACGCGCGAACCTCCCGTCGTGCGACCGAACGCGCGATGGCGAACGGTGCCGACGCCGAATATCTCTCGGTGCCTGGAGGCCATTTCATGCTGCGTGATCCGCGCGTGTGGTCGCGCGTCACTCGTGACTTCGTTCTCCGTATCGCCGACGAGTCAAGGGCGCGAGCCGATTCGAGCGAATCCGGTGCGTCGACGGGCTGCAGGGGAGAATCGTCGTGACCCGCCGTGTTGCCGTCGTGGGTAGCGGGGTGGCCGGCCTCACGGCGGCATACGCGCTGTCCAAGAACTCGTCGGTGACGTTGTACGAGGCCGACTCTCGGCTCGGCGGCCATGCGGACACCCACTTCGTGGACGGCCCCGGTGGTCCGGTGGGCGTCGACACCGGGTTCATCGTGCACAACGACCGCACGTATCCGACGCTGCTCCGTCTGTTCGACGAGCTCGACGTGCCGACGCAGGATTCGGACATGAGCATGTCCGTTCGGTGCGACGGTTGCGGGCTCGAATACTCGGGCGGACAGGGAATGCGGGGCATTCTCGCGCAGCGGACCGCGGTCCTCCGGCCTCGCTTCGTCTCGATGCTGCTCGACGTCAAGCGTTTT
Organism: Rhodococcoides fascians NBRC 12155 = LMG 3623; assembly: GCF_001894785.1. GTDB lineage: Bacteria > Actinomycetota > Actinomycetes > Mycobacteriales > Mycobacteriaceae > Rhodococcoides > Rhodococcoides fascians. Next base: position 321,605 of record NZ_BCWW01000006.1, on the reverse strand, counting down.
CATCGTCTGGCGACCGAGCTACTCGAGCGCGAGGACGCCGCGGACACCGAGACGACGCTCGCTCAATTCTTGGAGCAGCACTCGTTCTCCGCATACTTCGAATCCCACTTCATGACACCGTTGGTGTCCGCGGTGTGGTCGTGCGATCCGGACACTGCTCTCGCCTACCCGGCTCGCTACCTGTTCACTTTTCTCCGCCACCACGGAATGCTCACCGTCACAGGATCTCCCACCTGGCGTACCGTCACCGGCGGGTCGATCGAATACGTTCGTCGGGTTGCGGAGCACATCGACGAGGTGTTGCTCGACAATCCGGTACATGCTGTCTACCGGTCCGGGGATTCGGTGCAGATCCGGGACGGCCACGACGACCTGCGCACGTTCGACGCCGCCGTGATCGCAGTCCATCCCGGTGCCGCGCTGAAGATGCTCGCGGAGCCGACTGCGCTCGAACACAGCGTTCTCGGAGCTATGCCGTATTCGGTCAATCACACTGCACTGCACACCGACTCGTCGGTGCTGCCACGAAACATCAGAGCGAGAGCGTCGTGGAACTACCACCTCCCGTCCTGTAGCGCCAAACCCGATCGAGTTCTGGTCAGCTACGACCTGACGAGGTTGCAGCGATTGGGTGACAGCGATCGAAGGATGCTGGTCACCCTCGGGGGAGCAGATCGCATCGACCCGAACACGGTGCTCGACGAGATGACCTACGAGCACCCGCAGTACACCCCCGAATCCGTCGCAGCGCAGCGACGGCTGCCCGAATTGGACACCGATACGGTGTCGTTCGCCGGGGCGTACCACGGGTGGGGATTCCATGAGGACGGTGCGTTGTCCGGAGCGCGCGCCGCGCAACGGGTGGGGGCCTCGTGGCTCTGACGTCGGTTCTGCCGAACACCCGGGCGCACGGGGCGGCGCTGTATCTCACTCGGATCGATCACGTCCGACGAGCACCGATACGAAATACGTTCTCGTACAAGAGCTACAGCTGGTTCGTCGACCTCGACGCACTTCCCGAACTGCCGCGGATCCTGCGGCCACTCGCATCATTCGATTCCCGCGACCACATGGGTGACCCTGGTGCCACCATTCGCCAGAACGTCGATGCCTTCTTGGCAGAGAGCGGAATCGATCTCGGCGGCGGTCGCATCACGATGTTGGCCAGCGCGCGGGTGTTCGGGCACACGTTCAACCCATTGACTGTGTACTGGTGTCACGACCGCGACGGAGACCTCCGCTGCGTGGTGGCCGAGGTGCACAACACCTACGGCGAGCGATACCGGTACCTGTTGGACACCGGTCGCCACGGTGAGGCACGGACTTCCAAAGAGTTCTACGTCTCACCGTTCAACGACGTCGACGGCGAGTACTCCATGCAGCTGCCCGAGCCGGACGCCACACTCCGGCTGTCGATCGTCCTCGAACGTCTCGGTCACCCTCCGTTCGTGGCGACCGTCGTCGGCCGTCGCAGCCAGGTGACGACGCGATCGATTCTTCGTACCGCACTCGAGATCCCGATGGCACCGCTGCGAGTGGTGATACAGATTCGCTGGCAAGGCATTCGGCTCTGGGCGCGGGGTCTGAAGATCGTGCAGAAACCTGCCCCTCCGGGGGCGCGGAGAGTTCAGAAGGAAGGAGCTCACAGATGACGACGGTGTCTCGAACCGATTCCGTGTCGCACCCGTCCGGCCCCGGGCCGCGCCCGCTGGTCGATCCTCGGGTCTGGCCCCAGATCGCCCACGTTCCCGGTGGCGTGAAAGTTGCGGTAGCCGCGCCCGTTGCCGACTTTCTCTTCCGTCGTGCGGTCGCGGGATTGCAGGTCCGAGTCGCGATGCCGGACGGCACAGTGCTCGGGGCCGGATCGTCCGACGCACCGTTGATGACGGTCTATCGGCCACACGACTTCGCCGCGCGCGTCGGCGACAGCGGCCTCATCGGATTCGGTGAGGCATACATGGCCGGAGACTGGGATGCCGAGGATCTCACCGCTGTGCTCGAGGTCTTCGCTCGTCGAATGGCGTCGCTGATTCCCGAGCCCTTGCAGCGACTCCGTGGGCTCTACATCCCGAAACCTCCACGGAGTGAGCGCAATACGACGAAGAACACTCGATCCAACATCTCGCGTCACTACGATCTGTCGAACGAGCTGTTCGAGCTCTTCCTCGACGAGACCATGACCTACTCGAGTGCGTTGTTCGCCGGATCGGGACCCGACGACAGCGTGGAGCTCGCCGACGCCCAGCGCCGAAAGATCGACCGGCTACTCGATCGCGCAGGCGTCGGCGAAGGAACCAGGGTCCTCGAGATCGGCACCGGATGGGGCGAGCTGGCCATTCGCGCGGCCGCTCGCGGCGCGACGGTCCGGTCGGTGACACTGTCGGTGGAGCAGCAGGAGCTCGCGCGTAAGCGTTGCGCGGCAGCGGGATACAGCGATCGAGTACAGATCGATCTCCTCGACTACCGGTTGGTGGACGGCCGATACGACGCCATCGTGTCGGTCGAGATGATCGAGGCCGTCGGTCATCAGTACTGGGCAACCTACTTCGAGACGATCGATGCACATCTGGCACCGGGCGGACGCGTGGCGATCCAGGCCATCACCATGCCGCACGACCGGATGCTGGCCACCCGCAATACGTACACGTGGGTGCACAAGTACATCTTTCCCGGCGGGTTCCTGCCGTCGGTGCGGGCCATCGAGGAGGTGACCGAGCAGCACACCTCGCTTCGGGTTCGTGAGCGCCTGTCCATGGGTGATCACTACGCGCGAACCCTGGCCCTGTGGGACAGTCGCTTCCGTGAATACCGCAGCGAGGCAGCGGATCTCGGGTTCGACGATGTATTCGCGCGAATGTGGCACTTCTACCTCTGCTATTCGGAGGCCGGATTTCGATCCGGGTACCTCGATGTTCAGCAGATCGTGCTCGATCGAAGGGACGACCGATGACCACCTCGACAAGTACCGTGGACCGGACCGATCGCAGCGTCGGTGTTGCACACCGAATTGCCGAGTTGATGGAACCCCTGGTGGGTGGCCCGCTTCCCGTCCGGCTGCAGGCGTGGGACGGATCCGTTGCCGGCGACGCCCTGGCACCGAAAGTGCTGTTGCGGAGCCCCAGCGCTCTTCGTCGATTGCTGTGGAGCCCCGGTGAACTCGGTGCTGCGCAGGCGTACGTCACCGGGGAGTTGGACGTCGACGGCGATCTTGCCGCGGCTCTCGATCATGTCTGGGGTGTGGTCCGTGAGCGCCGGCTCTCGGCAGTACGACCGGGGCCGGCATCGTTACTGCGGCTGGCGCGGCTGGCCAAGGATCTCGGCGTGTTCGGCCGCCCACTACCGCCACCCGCGTCGCAGGCCTCGGTGAAGGGGCGGCTGCACTCGTTGCTTCGCGACCGCGCTGCGATCAGCCACCATTACGACCTGTCGAACGACTTCTACGAACTGGTCCTCGATTCGCACATGGCGTACTCGTCGGCGTACTGGACCTCGAATTCGCCGGAATACACCCTCGATGATGCCCAGCGCGACAAGCTCGACCTCGTGTGCCGAAAGATCGGGCTCGACAAACGATCCGGGCAACGGTTCCTCGACGTCGGCTGTGGCTGGGGGTCTCTCAGCCTGCATGCGGCACAGGAATACGGAGCGCAGGTCGTCGGAGTGACCATCTCGCGCGAACAAAAGGCCTTCATCGACAAGCGAATCGCCGACCGAGGACTGCAGGACAACGTCGAGATCCGAATCCAGGACTACCGCGAAATTCCGGACGGGCCCTTCGACGCGGTGGCGTCGATCGAGATGGGTGAACATGTGGGGGAGGCCAATTACCCGACCTACACCGCCGCACTGCATGCCAACGTCAAGCCCGGCGGACGAGTACTGATCCAGCAGATGTCGCGAAGAGAAGGCGACAACCCCGGCGGCGGGGCATTCATCGAATCGTTCATCGCGCCCGACATGTTCATGCGCCCCGTCGGGCGGACCGTGGCCATGATCGAGGAGGCCGGACTCGAGGTTCGGGACGTCCATGCGCTTCGGGAGCATTACGTGCGGACCGTCGACGTCTGGACCGAGCGCTTCGAGTCGCGGTACGACGACGTGGTGGCGATGGTCGGGGAAGAGGTCGCGCGCGTGTGGCGGCTGTACCTGATCGGCGGGGGAATGGCATTCCGGGACAACAGGATGGGCGTCGACCAGATCTTGTCCGTTCGCCCGGTCGAGGGGTCGTCCGGGATGGAACCGGTCCGCCCGGTGTGGGTGGCCGCGCGGTGAATTGGTCCGACTTCTTCACCGTGTCACTGGCGAGTCTCGGCGGTACTGCTGTCCTGATGATCATCACCGCCCTCGTCGGTGCCCGTATCGGACGACACAATGTCGTGGATGTGACGTGGGGTGGCGGCTTCGTTCTGATCGCGCTGATCTCGGCTGCGACCGGAACCGGTGATCTGTGGCGACGACTCCTGCTGGTCGTGCTCGTCGGAGTGTGGGGGCTTCGTCTTGCGCTGCACATGGTGCAGCGCTCACGCGGACACGGTGAGGATCCGCGGTACACCGAGCTGCTGTCCAAGGCCACCGGCAACAGAACCTGGTACGCCCTGCGGAAAATCTATCTGACGCAGGCGGTTGCGCTGTGGTTCGTGTCCCTTCCACTGCAGGTATCCGCCGTCTCACACGGATCGGTTCTACCCGTCGTCGTACTCGGCGTAGTGATCTGGCTACTCGGATGGACGTTCGAGGCAGTGGGCGACGCGCAATTGAAGGCGTTCAAGGCGGACGCGTCGAACAAGGGCAAGATCATGGACCGAGGTCTGTGGTCCTGGACGCGGCATCCCAATTACTTCGGCGACTCGGCAGTGTGGTGGGGACTGTTCCTCGTCTCGGCCTCGGCGTGGCCTGGGGTGTTCACGATTCTGTCGCCTGTCGCGATGACGTACTTCTTGGTGTTCGCCACCGGGGCTCGGCTGTTGGAAAGGAGCATGGAGAAGCGTCCGGGGTATCGCGAATATCAGCAGCGAACCAGCTATTTTCTGCCACGGCCACCGAAACGGCAGAGCAAGTAGCTCGCGGGTGGGGCAGCGGCGTTAGGGTTGAACGAGAAATTCGGTTCGTCGACCGGATTCGGTTCGTTCGAGGATTGAGGAGGCGCATCGTGGCGCACGAGAGAGCTGGAACCACTGCACTGCCGGAGGATCTGGTCGATCTCTCGCAACTCGTCACGGCGTACTACTCGCGCATTCCGGACGTGTCGGAGCCGAGTCAGCAGGTCGTGTTCGGGACCTCGGGTCATCGAGGTTCGAGCCTGGATTCGGCGTTCAACGAGGCGCACATCGTCGCGACCACGCAGGCCATCGTGGAATATCGTTCCGCGCAAGGCATCACCGGGCCACTGTTCATCGGTCGAGACACCCATGCATTGTCCGAGCCCGCGTGGACGACGGCTCTGGAGGTGTTGGCAGCCAACGACGTCGACGTTCTGGTGGACTCTGGGGATCGCTACACCCCGACGCCCGCCGTCAGTCATGCCATTCTCCGGTACAACGAGTCGGGGCCGACCGCGAAAGCCGACGGCATCGTGGTCACACCGTCCCACAATCCGCCGCGTGACGGCGGGTTCAAGTACAACCCTCCGCACGGTGGACCGGCCGACAGCGATGCGACGTCGGTGATCGCTGCCCGCGCCAACGAGCTTCTCCGCGAGGGCATTACCGGAATCAAGCGCGTGACTCTCGCGCAGGCGTTCGCGGGAAGCGTCTCGCGGTACGACTTCCTCGGCACCTACGTGGACGACCTCCCGAACGTGCTCGATCTCGATGCGATCCGCGCCGCCGGAGTTCGCATCGGTGCGGATCCGCTCGGCGGTGCCAGTGTCGACTACTGGGATGCGATCGCCGAACGACACAACCTCGATCTGACCGTCGTCAATCCGTTGGTCGACGGCACGTTCCGCTTCATGACGTTGGACACGGACGGCAAGATCAGAATGGACTGCTCGTCGCCGAACGCGATGGCATCACTGATCGCAGCCCGGGATCGATTCGACATCGCCACGGGCAACGACGCCGACTCCGATCGACACGGCATCGTCACTCCCGACAGTGGTCTGATGAACCCCAATCACTACCTCGCGGTCGCGATCGACTATCTGTTCACCCACCGGCCCGGGTGGTCACCGACGGCGGCAGTCGGCAAGACGCTGGTGAGTTCCTCCATGATCGATCGCGTCGTCGCCGGTCTCGGACGAAAGCTGCTCGAGGTCCCGGTCGGGTTCAAGTGGTTCGTGCCGGGCCTGCTCGACGGCGAGCTCGGCTTCGGCGGCGAGGAGAGCGCCGGTGCCTCGTTCCTGCGGCACGACGGCCGAGTGTGGACCACAGACAAGGACGGAATCATTCTGGCGCTGTTGGCCTCGGAGATCACCGCGGTCACCGGATCGACACCGTCGCAACGCTACGCAGAATTCACAGCCGAGTACGGCGATCCGTCGTACGCCCGCGTCGACGCTCCGGCAACCAGGGAGCAGAAGGCTGTGCTCGCCAAGTTGTCGCCCGACCAGATCACCGCCACCGAATTGGCGGGGGAGCCGATCACCGCGACGCTGACCGAGGCTCCCGGAAACGGGGCCGCACTGGGAGGGCTGAAGGTGACAACGGAGAGCGCCTGGTTCGCAGCTCGTCCGTCGGGAACCGAGGACGTCTACAAGATCTACGCGGAGTCGTTCCAGGGCAAGGAACACCTCGCCGAGGTCCAGGCTGCAGCACGTGAATTGGTCTCGTCCGCTCTCGAGAGCTCGTGACCGACTCACCGACACCCGACCACGACAGCTCGGCCCCCGAGCCGGCATTCCAACCCGGAGGCAAACTCCCACCGGAGATCTGGGTACTGGTCTCGGCAGCGTTCGTCATCGCCCTCGGATTCGGCATCGTCGCGCCTGCCCTGCCGCAGTTCGCTCGAGAATTCGGCGTCGGATACACGGCCGCGTCGGCAGTGATCAGTGCCTTCGCTCTCATGCGGTTGCTGTTCGCGCCTGCGAGCGGCGCTCTGGTTCAGCGGCTCGGCGAACGACCCGTCTACCTGATCGGACTGTTGATCGTGGCGGTCTCCACCGGTGCGTGCGCTCTGGCTCAGACGTACTGGCAGCTGCTGGTGTTTCGCGGACTCGGCGGGATCGGGTCGACGATGTTCTCGGTGTCTGCTCTCGGACTGCTGATCAGAATCAGTCCACCTACCAGTAGAGGCCGCATCTCCGGGCTGTACGCGACCGCTTTCTTGCTGGGAACCATCGGTGGTCCGCTCGTCGGCGGCGCGCTCGTCGGTTTCGGTCTGCGGGTGCCGTTCGTCATCTATGCCGTGGCTCTGGTGATCGCCGCTGCCGTCGTGTACTTCACCCTCGGCAATTCCGATCTGGTCAAGCCGGAGAAGGGAACTGCGCCGCCGACGATGTCGTTGCTCGCTGCTCTGCGAATCCCGTCCTATCGGGCCGCCCTGGCGTCGAATTTCGCGAACGGATGGGCCGTGTTCGGTGTCCGGGTGGCGCTGGTGCCGTTGTTCGTCGTCGAGGCAATGCAGCGGTCCGAGGTGTTCGTCGGGATTGCTCTCACGGTGTTCGCAGTGGGTAACGCTCTGGTTCTCACCAGTGCCGGTCGCCTGTCCGACGTACGCGGACGCAAACCGTTCATGCTGGGCGGTTTGGCGGTGTGCGGCCTGGGAACGGTCGTGATGGGCTATGTCCACGATCCGGTGTTGTTCCTCGCGGTGTCGTTGATCGCCGGAATCGGATCGGGCCTGATGAGTCCTGCCCAGCAGGCCTCGGTCGCCGACGTGATCGGCTCCAAGGCGCGTGGAGGACCCGTGCTGGCTGCCTTCCAGATGGCGTCCGACGTGGGCGCTGTGATCGGCCCGATCGTGGCCGGAATGATCGTGGAACGGGTCTCGTTCGGTCCGGCTTTCGCCGTGACGGGCGCACTGCTTCTACTGGCGGGGTTGTGGTGGTCGCGCGTTCCGGACACCCTCGAGCGCGAGCGCAGCTGACGGATACGTCCGTAGTATTCGCTCTGTGAGCGAGAAGAAGACATCCAGCACGAAACACACTCCGCAGGCCTCGTCGAACACCGTGACGTACATTCTGGGCGGTATTGCATTCCTCGTGGTGGTCGCGGTCGTCGTGGTAGCGATCCTGTGGCAGCGAGGCAGCGACGCGCCCCGGAACGACGGGTACGGATCGGTCAAGAATCCCGAGGTCGAATTGTCGTTGCCGGGAGACGGTGTCGTCGTATTGGCTCGTCCGGGCGCGCAGCGCGTCATCGATATCTACGAGGACCCGATGTGCCCATTCTGCAGTGATCTCGAGGTGAAGCACGGCCAGGAATTGGCTCAGAAAATCGACGACGGCGTTGTCTCGGTCAACTACCACCTGATCAATTTCCTCGATGCGAGCTCGGCCTCGGGTGACTATTCGACGCGGGCCGTTGCGGCGTCGCACTGCGTGGCCGCCACCGAGAATGCGCGGGTCTACTCGGCTTTCCACGCCGCGCTGTTCGACCCGGAATTCCAGCCGGAGGAAGGAAGCGACTCCGACCGAACCGATGCCGAGCTGGCGGAGCTGGCAACGTCGAACGGAGCGAGCGATCTTGCGGTGGAGTGCATCACCACGGGCGCTCAGCGTGACGCAGCGGTGGCGGACGCGACGACCGGTCGGGACGCCTTGGCCGCATCGGGCGCACGCGGAACTCCGGGTGTTCTGGTGGACGGACAGGTGGTCGACGCGCTGGGCGACTCGGAATGGTTGGCTACGGTCGGCTGATCGGGGTCGAGCGCGGGGGCCCGTACCGGAGCATCGAGTACGGGCCGCACCAGCTGATTTGTTGCTGCCGCGAGCCATGGTGTAACTTCGTTCGAGCAACCGCATGAGCGGGAGCACGCAGTACTCGGGGCTATGGCGCAGCTGGTAGCGCACCACACTGGCAGTGTGGGGGTCAGGGGTTCGAGTCCCCTTAGCTCCACCGAGAAAGCAAAAGCGCCGCCCATCGGGCGGCGCTTTTGTTGTGTCTATGGCTTCGGCCACCGAATCGGCGTCTGCAGCGTGAGTCCTGAGACGCCGATTCGGAAGGCGGGAGTCAGTGAGCTGCGTCGAACGCCTGCTCCACTTCGGCGGGTATTCTTCCGCGCGCAGAAATGTTGTGGCCGTTCGCCTTCGCCCATTCTCTGATGGCTTTGGTCTGATTGGCGTCGCGCTTCGCCCCGGTGGCCGGGGAAGTCGACTTCTTCTGTCGCTTTCCACCCACCTTCGTCGAGTGCTCGATGTAATAGTCGAGCTTGCGGTGGAATTCTTTGGCGTTCTTGTCGCTCAGATCGATTTCGTAGCTGACTCCGTTGACCGAATAGGTTATGTGTTCGCCACCGGATTCGATCGGTTTTTCGTCGATGTCATCGACTAGTTGCACATAGACTTTTCTGGCCATGCTGAAGCTCTCCAATGGTGCAGGGAATGATGCGGGGGGATGTCCAGATCGAACTGTGTCGACTATACGGCCGAACAATGTGTATATCCATGCTGGCCGATCGATTGTTACCGGTTTCGCAGCATTGCCACAGAATCTGCAGATGTATTCGTCGAAACCGACGTGGCGCAGGCATTAAGTGTGTGCGCAGTGCGAGGGATCGCTGTTGCGGTGAACAAAGACAAACTGTCCGGTATTGATAGGAAATTCGTTCTCGGGGTCGGTTCGAGCCGGCGGCCGATTTCGGAGTTTCGCGGCACTGGTGTCGCCGTCGTGGGAAACATGAGAAGGCTGGGCAGATCGCAACGAATCGATCACGAAATGCACTCCTTTGGCTAACGAAATTCGATCAGGGACTCGAATGGTTCGATTTCTGGTTCACTCGAGCAGCAAGTGTCTGTTGTGACGCACGGTAGCTCCTGATGCCAATGGGAACCGCGTGGCTCGACGGCGTCCGAGGTGCCGAGAGGGGAGTGGCGCGACCGGCTCCACCGGAGCGCCCACGAGTCGATGAAATCTTCACGAACAGCCGGGTCGGCTGCGGTGACGCTGATGTGCGCAGGTCTACTGGGTGCTGGAGCGCTCGTCGGCGCACCGGCATCGGCCGACCCGTCCACGCCCGCCACCGCGCCGTCGGCGACACCCAGCACGGAATCGGCCGGACGAGAGTTGACGGGAAAGACGGTCTTCCTCGATCCGGGTCACCAGGGCACAGCTCACTCGGAGAATCTGCAACGGCAGGTCGACGACGGGCGCGGCGGTACCAAGGATTGCCAGACCACGGGCATGACCACGGTGGACGGGGTGCCGGAGCACACCATCAACTGGAAGGTCTCGGAGCTGGTTCGGTCCAGTCTGGAGAGTCTCGGTGCGACGGTGAAGACCAGCCGCGTCGACGACGCCGGATGGGGCGGGTGCGTCGACGATCGGGCTCGCGCTGCCAGCGCGTCCGGAGCCGATGTGGCCGTCAGCATTCATGCGGACTCGACGAGCACGACGACCGACACCGACAAGCACGGATTCCATCTGATCGTGCCGACACTGCCGATTCCGAATGCGGCGGCCGATGCGGCTCAGTCCGAGGGCGGGCGCTCGGCCTCGAAGCTGATGAGAGATTCCTACGTTCGCGCCGGGTTCGATCCCGCCAATTACTCGGGCGTTGTCGACGGGATCCAGGAACGATCCGACGTCGCGGGGCCCGCACTGACGACTGTTCCGTTGGTGTTCGTCGAGATGGGCAATGGTTCCAACCCGGACGACGCGGCGGTGCTCGAGGGCTCGGACGGTCAGGTGAAGCATGCGATCGCCATCTCCACCGGCATCATCGACTATCTTCTCGGAGCCGAGGCTGCCTCGTCGCCGGACGTCGCAGTTCCCACCGCCTCTGCGCCGACGCCGACGAGCGCGACTGTCCCCGCCGCTACGTCGACGTCCGTAGCGGGTCGTAGTGCCTTGTCTCGACTACTCGAAAGCGTCTCGCCGTATGTCGAATCGTTCGGTGTCGACGGGTTGAAGGGATTGGTGACCGACGAGAACGTCAGCAGCGTCTCCACCTTCGCTCGAGGCCTCCTGAATCGAATTCTCGCCGCCCGGTAGTCTCGACCGGCGTGGCGCGTCGACGAATTCCGGTGGTAATCGTTGCCGGCTTTCTGGGTGCAGGCAAGACCACTCTGCTCAATCATCTGTTGCGCAACGATGCGGGAATTCGGATCGGCGTCGTGGTCAACGATTTCGGTGCGATCAACATCGATTCCATGCTCGTTGCAGGACAGGTCGATTCGATGGTGTCACTGGGCAACGGATGCATCTGCTGTGCGGTGGACATCAGTGACATGGACGCGATGTTCGATACGCTGGCACACCGCCGTTCGGCCATAGACGTGATCGTGGTGGAGGCCAGCGGATTGGCGGAGCCACGGAATCTCATTCGAATGGTGCGCGGCAGTGAGAACGAGTTCATCGTGTACGGCGGATTGGTGGGAGTCGTCGACGCGGTCGAATTCGCGGTTACCCGCACCCTGCATCCCGAAATCGATCAGCATCTGCAATTGGCGGATCTGGTGGTACTGAACAAGTCCGACGCCGTCGAGGATTCGGAGCGCTCTGCGGTGGTGTCGACGGTTCGGTCCATTGTCGGCGACGTCCCTGTCGCAGCTGTGTCGTTCGGACGCGTCGATCCTCTGTTGTTGTTCGACCGGCCCCAGAACGGGCCGGTCGAATCCGCACTACCCGTGCAGTTGTCCTTCGACGAACTTCTGCGTGAGCACCTCGACGACGACAGCTGCCACGAGCACGGACACCACCGACACCTGCATGCGCAGTACTCGCATACCGAGTTCGTCAGCACAGCAGCGATGGAGCCGCGTCGGCTGATCGAATTTCTGGAGAACCCGACCGGAAACCTCTACCGCATCAAGGGTGTCGTGCATTTCGACCTGCCGGGACACCAGCAGAAGTTCATCGTGCAGACGGTAGGGCGACACATCCGGTTCGAGAGTGCAGCGTGGTCACGGCGTGAAGCCCAGCAGACATCACTGGTGCTGATCGGCACCGAACTCGATGCGGACGCGGTCGAACATCGACTGCGGGCCTGCGTGCGCGGCCCTGACGACGCAGTCGACGCCTCGGCCATGTTGCCGGTCCATCGATACCTCGAGCCGGCGTAGGTCTTCTACAGTCCGACCCATTCGGTGCGCCCGCCTTCGAAGCCCTGCCGTTTCCAGATGGGTACCTCGGCCTTGATGCGTTCGACCAGTCGGGCGCACGCCTCGAACGCCTCGGCGCGATGAGCCGATCCGACTGCGGCCACGAGCGCGAGATCGCCGACCCGCAAGTCCCCGACGCGATGCACGGCAGCGACCGCAAGACCGGTTTCGGACGAGACCTCCGAGCAGCATCGGCTCAAGAAGCGTTCCGCATCGGGGTGGGCGCGGTATTCGAGAGTTTCCACGGCGTGGCCACCGTCGTGGTCACGAACGATTCCGCTGAACAGCACCACGGCACCGTGGTGCGAATCCTGTACCGCGGCCTCTACCTCGGCGGTCGTCAGCGGCTCGTTCGAGATGCGGGCGACGAGTTCAGTCATCGTGGGGTCCTCCTCCTGAGATCTGGGCGAGTACATGATCGAGGAGCGGATCGAGAACGGCCAAGCCGTCTTTCACGCCTCCCGGTGATCCGGGCAAATTGACGACGAGGGTACGTCCGATCAACCCGGACACTCCGCGACTCAGCACCGCGTGCGGCGTCGCGGAGGTTCCCTTGGCGCGGATCTGGTCTGCTATTCCTGGCATCTCGATGTCGAGCAGTGCCGCCGTGGCCTCCGGAGTTGCATCGGTAGGGGAGACGCCGGTTCCGCCGGTCGAGATGATCAGCGACGGCTCGCCGCGTAGCGAGTCGCGCAGCCCGGCCTCGATGTCGGCATCGGCGTACACCAGCGGGCCGCGCACCGCGAAGCCCCGATCGGTCAGCCAGGATGCGATGGACGGGCCGGTGGTGTCCGGGCGGGTTCCGCGAGCACCGCCGGTGGAGGCCACGAGCACGACCGCCGACTTCGTCCCCTCCGACGGCCGAGCGTCGTCGTCGGGGGCGGTCGCCTTCGCATCACGCTGCCAATGTCCATGCTTACCACCGTCTTTGGTGATCAGCCGGACGCCGTTCATCGTCGCACCCGGGTCGACTGCCTTGACCATGTCGTGCAGGGTCAGCCCGGCAACCGCGACGGCGGTGAGGGCTTCCATCTCGACGCCGGTCCTACCGGTCGTGCGCGCGGTGGCTTCGACCGTGATGGAGGTGTCGGTGAATCCGAAGGAGATCTTGACCGACGAGAGCGCGAGTTGATGGCACAGCGGAATCAGATCGGACGTGCGCTTGGCAGCCGAGATACCGGCGATCCGAGCGGTCGCCAGGACATCGGCCTTCGGCATGCCGTCCGCCTGCACCAACCCGATGACCTCGGGCGTGGTGACGAACTCGCCTGCCGCCACAGCGGTTCGGGAGGTCTCTTTCTTGTGCGCCACATCGACCATGCGGGCGCGGCCCTCGTCGTCGAGGTGCGACAGGGGGTTCTGCGGAACTTCGGTGGTCACAGCGGCCATACCTCCACGGGTGATCCTGCGGCGAGTTCGGTCGTCTCGGCGGCGATGTCGATGAGCACGTCGGCCCACGCCAGTGCGGCCACCAGGTGGGACCCCGGTCCGGCGACCAGTTCGACCCGGCCGTCGTCACGCAATTTCCCGCGGAGCAGTTGACGCCTGCCCGGCGGCGAGGTGATCGACTGGAACAGAGTCGCAGGGCCCGACAAGACCGGTGGCAGGCCGCCAGATCGCCGAACGATGTTGCGCGCGAACATGATGTACGCCACCACGGTGCTGACGGGGTTGCCGGGGAAACTCAGGACCGGAGTGCCGTCGAACATCGTGATGCCCTGCGGTCCACCCGGTTGCATCCGAACCGATCCGAACTGTCCACCCAGCGGCGCGAGAACGTCCTTGACCACCTCGAAGTCGCCCATCGACACTCCACCGGAGGTGATGATGAGCTCCGCCGATGCGGCTGCGGAGGTGAGGATGCTTCGGAAGCGTTCCGGATCGTCGGTGCTGCGTGCGACGGTGACCACGTCGGCACCGCTCGCGCGCAGGTGCGCGGCAAGAGTGATGCCGTTCGAGTCGAAGATCTGACCGGGCGAGAGCGTCTCGCCTGCGTCGGCCAACTCTGCTCCGGTGGTCACCACGGCCACACGAGGACGCGACCGTACGTCGACGGTGGCCAGTCCGACGGCCGCGAGAACCGAGATGTGCCGGGGCTCGAGCACTCTGCCCGCGTCGATCAGGATCGTTCCCGCGCGTACGTCGCTACCCTGTTCGCGCACGAATTCGCCTGCGACGCGGGCTCGTTCGACGGTCACCGCACCTGCGGTGGTCACCGTGGTGTCCTCCACGGGGACGATGGCGTCCGCTCCGTCGGGTATCGGTGCACCGGTCATGATCTTGGCTGCGCTACCGGGCGTGAGCGTTGAGGGTCGGGTGGGTCCGGCAGCGATGATCGTCGATACCGGAAGCGTCACGGGCGCAGACTGCACCGAGCGAGAATCGACCGCATAACCGTCCATCTGCGAATTCCGGAACAGAGGTAGATCGACGGGGGAGGTCACGTCGTGGAATGCCACCCGCCCCAGTGCGTCGGTCAGCGGCACTCGTTGAGCTGCTCGGGTGCCCAAGTCTGCGAGCAGCCACTCGATCGCTGCTGCGTGCTCCTCGACGGATACGGCGCTCACAGTGCAGGTCCGGTGATCGCTCGAGTGTGCTCAGCCGTCATGGCTGCCAATCCTAGGCACGCCGACACGACGGGCGCGTGTGGGCTGCGGCATACTGGGTAGACAAGCCGATGTGAGACATGCAGGAACAGACGGATTCGAGGTGTGAGGTGACGGTGGACAGTGTCACGTCCCTCGGGATCCCACGTATAGGCGCAGCTTCCTCGGGGTCGTCGTTCGGCCCGGTGGACGATCGTCCCGACGTGCCGCATCTGATCGATCGCTTCGGGCGGGTGGCACGCGATCTGCGCATCTCGATCACCGAGAAGTGCTCGCTGCGGTGCACGTATTGCATGCCGGAGGAGGGGCTGCCGGCAATCCCCGCAGCCGACCTACTGACCGCTGGCGAGATCGCTCGGGTCGTCTCGGTTGCCGTGCGCCTGTTGGGAATACGCGACGTGCGTTTCACCGGCGGTGAGCCTCTGATGCGCCGAGACCTGGACGAGATCCTTCGTTCGTGCTCCGCTGTGGCGGACGGCGTTCCGTTGTCCATGACCACCAATGCCGTCGGTCTGGAACATCGTGCGCAGGCCCTCGCCGAGGCCGGTCTGACGCGCGTCAACGTGTCGTTGGACTCGGTCGATCGTGAACAGTTCGCGCGCTTGACTCGACGCGATCGTCTGCCGTCGGTGCTGGCCGGTATCCGAGCGGCCAAGAAGGCGGGCATCGGTCCGGTGAAGGTCAATGCCGTACTGATGCGAGATACGCTCTCCGGCTCCGTGGATCTGCTCCGGTGGTGTCTGGACGAGGGGGTCGCGCTTCGATTCATCGAGCAGATGCCACTCGACGCCGATCACGAATGGGCCCGCAACAACATGATCGACGCCCAGACGTTGCTCGACGAGCTGTCCACTGCTTTCGATCTTCGTGAAGTGGGTCGCGCCGATCCGTCCGCTCCCGCCGAGGAATGGAGCGTGGACGGCACGGAGGCAACCGTGGGAATCATCGCGTCCGTCACGCGCTCGTTCTGCGGCGACTGTGATCGCACGAGGCTCACCGCCGAGGGGACCATCAGGTCCTGCCTGTTCAGCGACGACGAGACGGATCTTCGCGCGGCGCTGCGGGGCGGTGCCACCGATGACGAGCTGGCAGCAGTATGGCGCGGAGCCATGTGGAACAAATGGGCCGGGCACGGCATCGACGCCGAGGGCTTCGTGCCACCGACCCGCAGTATGGGAGCAATCGGTGGTTGAGACACAGCCCAGCACGACCGATAGTCGAACGATGCAGGTGGAGGTGCGGTACTTCGCAGCCGCCGTCGACGCGTCCGGCTGCGAGTCGGAACACCTCACTCTGCCGGCCGGTGCGACGCTGGGAGAATTGCGCGAGGCCATCCGTTCTCGGTACGGAGCCCCGATGGAACCGATTCTGCGGGTGTCGGCGTATCTGGTCGGAGACGAGTTGACCCGCGATCTGGGGCGGTCCGTAGGCAGCAGAGTCGACGTACTGCCGCCGTTCGCCGGCGGCTGATCGTCACCGATCGCCGCCGACGAAGGTCGGTCAGTGACCGTTCTTCCACCAATCGTCGAACGGTGTCACTGGAACGGTTCGCTTGTGCCGCGTCGCGGCGAACATCTTCTCGAGTTTGTCGGCCACTTCCTCGGTGACGTCCTTGCCTTCGAGGTAGTCGTCGATCTGCTCGTATGTGACGCCGAGTGCTTCCTCGTCGGGCAGAGCCGGTCGATCGTCTTCGAGATCCGCGGTGGGGACTTTGCGCCAGGTACTTTCGGGCGCACCGAGCTCGCGCAGCAGCGCAGCGCCTTGTCGCTTGGTCAGGCCGGTCAGAGGTGTCAAATCCACCCCGCCGTCGCCGAACTTGGTGAAGAAGCCGGTGACCGCCTCGGCCGCGTGATCGGTGCCGACGACCACATAGCCGAGTTCGCCGGCGATCGCGTACTGGGCGACCATGCGTTGACGTGCTTTGATGTTGCCGCGCACGAAATCTCGGACCTCGCCGGTTCCCAGAGCCTCGGCGGTCGCAGCGGCTGCGGCATCGGAGGCCTCCTTGATGTTCACCGTCACCGTGCGGTCGGGATCGATGAACTTCAGTGCGATCGCCGCGTCGTCCTCGTCGGCCTGCACACCGTAGGGGAGCCGTACGGCGACGAATTCGGCCTCGTGCCCGTCGGCACGTAGTTCGGTCACCGCCCGTTGTGCGAGCTTGCCGGTGAGCGTGCTGTCCTGTCCGCCGCTGATCCCGAGTACGAAACCGGAGGCCGGTGTCGACGCGAGGTAGTCCTTGAGGAAGTCCACGCGCCTGCGGACCTCCGTCACCGGATCGATGGTCGACTGTACCGCCAGCTCACGCATGATTCCGGAGCGCAATTCCGAGTTGATGTGTCCCATCCGATCATCCTAATGACGAGTGCGGGTACGCGTTCGGGTCGAGAAGGATGCGTAGTGTCGTTCGACGTGAGCGGATCCACCGATACCTTCGTCAAGCGAGATACCCGCGCGCACCCGGACTTCTTCGAGGCCGAGGCGACGGGACTCGCGTGGCTCGGTGAGACAGGGGTGCCTGTCGTCGGTGTTCTCGATCGCGGACCGACGTTCATCGAACTCGAGCGGTTGACGGCCGCGCGTCCCACCGAGATCGCGGCCCGTCGATTCGGGCGCGCACTGGCCCGGATGCACGACGGCGGCGCGGCCGGATTCGGGGCTCCGCCGAATCGCCCGGACGGCACACCGTTTCCCGGGCAGTTGTTCATCGGCTCGCGGCCCATGACCAACACTGTCCACGCCACGTGGGGTTCGTTCTACGCCGCCGAGCGAGTGCTGCCGTATCTGCGGATCGCGGTCGACGCCGGAAACGTGACGCAGTCCGAGGCGGCGACCGTCGAGGCGGCGTGCGAGCGGGTGGCGGACGGCGAGTTCGACGACGGTGAACCGCCCAGTCGAATCCACGGAGACCTGTGGAACGGCAACGTCTTCTGGACCGATGCGGGTGTCGTGCTCATCGATCCCGCGGCACACGGCGGCCATCGCGAAACGGATCTGGCGATGGCGGCACTGTTCGGCTGTCCTCATCTGGACGCCATGGTCGACGGCTACGAGTCCGTGCACCCGCTGCGGACGGGGTGGCGCGACCGGACCGCCCTGCACCAGTTGCATCCTCTGGCCGTACATGCGGCCGGACACGGCCGTTCGTACGGAACTGCCTTGCATTCGGCGGCACTGTCGATCCTCGCGACGTGACCGACAACCGCTATGGGACGCGAGTTGCTCTGCGCACCAGATCTTCCCACCCGTCGGCCAGACGATCCATCGTCATTCCGAGGTCTCGGTACTGGTGCAGCACCAACGTGGCTTCCAGGGGGGTGAGCAGCCAATAGGTGAGAAGTTCCAGGTCTCCCTCCACGCCGGCTGCACGGAGCAAAGACAGAACGTGTGTGAAATTGACCATGTGCGCCGGAGCCGAATACCGAGCGTCGGCCGAGCTTTCCGCGGCCCGCAGCACCTCACCCTGAACCCTGACGAACTCCAGCCGTGCCCGACCGAACGCGACGAGGCGGTCGATGGGATCGGCACCGGGCCCGAGCGGCGGTTCGCCGAACATGAACGAGCTCTGCAACATCTTCTCGGTGTGATCCAACAGGGCTCGCATCAACCCGGCGCGGTTGCCGAAGCGCCGGAACACGGTGCCTTTGCCGACGCCGGCCCTCGTTGCCACGGCCTCCATGGTGACGGCGTCGGCACCGAGGGTCGCCACCAGCTCCGTCGCGGCGTCGAGAAGCAGCCGGCGGTTGCGGGCAGCGTCACAGCGTTCGGAGTCTTCGCCTACTACGGGCAGCATCGGACCGGTCACCTGTTCAGGGTACCTCGCTGAGGAATACAAGTGGACCGCGGTCCGCTTGGATGGTATGAATTGACACGACGATCACGTCATCCGAACTTTCGAAGGAAGATTTCATGTCAGACGCACACGTACTCGTTCTCGTCGGAAGCCTGCGCGCCGAATCGGTGAACAAGCAGATTGCCGAGACTGCAGTCACCGTCGCACCGGCCGATGCCGAGATCGTGGTCTACGACGGGCTGGGCGACGTTCCCTTCTACAACGAGGATATCGACGTCGATGGCTCCGTGCCTACGGCCGCCCTCGCTCTGCGCGCCGCTGCCGAGAAGGCTTCTG
The DNA here is from genome assembly GCF_001894785.1 of Rhodococcoides fascians NBRC 12155 = LMG 3623. GTDB lineage: Bacteria > Actinomycetota > Actinomycetes > Mycobacteriales > Mycobacteriaceae > Rhodococcoides > Rhodococcoides fascians. The sequence goes on along the minus strand of NZ_BCWW01000006.1, from coordinate 302,671 downwards.
CGCTGCTGTTGGTCACGCCCGAATACAACGGCACCATTCCGGCCGTGCTGAAGAACGCCATCGACTGGCTCTCACGTCCCTACGGTGCCGGTGCCATGGTGGGCAAGCCGGTCGTGGTCATCAGCGCATCGCCGAGCGGCAACGGTGCCAAGTGGGCCCACGAGGACACGAGCAAGGCCGTCCGCATCGCCGGCGGATCCGTACTCGAGGACGTCCAGCTCTCCATCGGCGGCACCATCGACAAGTTCGGGACCGCTCACCCGCGTGAGAACGCCGAGGTGTCCGGTGAGATCGGCCACGTCGTGGCCGAGTTGGTCAAGGCGTCGAAGGAACTCGTCAGCGCGTGACCGCTTGATGGTATCGGGAATCGTTTTCATGTAGCCTGGTCTCATGAAGGTGAGAAATTCTCTGAAATCGCTCAAGAGCAAGCCCGGCGCCCAGGTGGTTCGCCGCCATGGGGTCGTGTTCGTGATCAACAAGAAGGAGCCGCGGTTCAAGGCGCGTCAACGCTGACACTCGCGTGATCCACGTGACGGCCCCTCGGAGCAATTCCGAGGGGCCGTCGTCGTGCGCGGATGTCGTAGGGGAACGTCACTGTCGGGGCGACGGTCCGTAGTGACGAAAGACACCTCCTTTTGTGACGTCCGACACGCCGATGCGGGGTGAACGAGCATCGGTCGCACGGCCGTGACCAGCGAATACCACGCATGTTGTTCGCAACATCTCGTGTTCTAGGCAGATGGGGGACACTAGGTGTAGTGTTTGACCCGCCGAGAGACCACAACTCGAAGAGCCCGAACGACGTGGGTTCGAGCAGGTCGCAGTCGCCCTGAGCGGGAGATGTTCTCGGTGCCACACGCAGAGCACATCGTCGCCATCGGTGCACCCGACGGCGACAACGGAAAGAGGGACACCATGAGCATCACCGTTTACACCAAGCCCGCCTGCGTCCAGTGCAATGCCACCTACCGCGCCCTCGACAAAGCGGGTATCGAGTACTCCGTCATCGACATCTCGCAGGACCCCGAGGCACGTGACTACGTCATGGCGCTCGGTTACCTGCAGGCCCCCGTCGTCGTCGCCGGTGACGACCACTGGTCCGGTTTCCGCCCGGATCGCATCAAGACCCTCGCGACGAACGCTGCTTGAACAGATCGAGAAAGTGAGTGAGCGGTGAGTTCACAACAGCAGTCCTCGAACTCACTCGTCTACTTCTCCAGCGCGTCGGAGAACACGCACCGTTTCGTATCGAAGTTGGATATCCCCGCGACGCGCATTCCCTTACGAGATCCGGACGGCACGTTTCGCGTCGACTCTCCCTACGTCCTGATCGTGCCGACGTACGGCGGAGGAACGACGTATGCCGGCCGCGACACCAACTACGTCCCCAAGCGTGTGATCAAGTTTCTCAACGACAAGCACAATCGATCGTTGATCAGAGCCGTCATCGCTGCCGGAAACACCAATTTCGGTGACTCCTTCTGCTTTGCCGGAGACGTCATCTCGCAGAAATGCGCGGTTCCGTATCTCTACCGCTTCGAATTGATGGGCACCCCCGAGGACGTAGTGCGAGTCCGCGAGGGACTCGAAGACTTCTGGGAACGGGAAGTCCGTCGCGCTGCCCACACGCACTGAGCATCAACCACCACAGACCAGTAGGAGCACCGCCGTGGCACCGACCATCACCGACGCAGCACCCGCACCCGCGACCGTTCGCAGCGACGGTGACATGGACTATCACGCGCTCAACGCGATGCTCAATCTCTACGGGCCCAATGGTGAGATCCAGTTCGAGAAGGACCGCGAAGCTGCCAATCAGTACTTTCTCCAGCACGTCAACCAGAACACCGTGTTCTTCCACGACCTGGACGAGAAGCTGGACTACCTGGTCGAGGAGAACTACTACGAGCCCGAGGTTCTGGACCAGTATTCACGTGAGTTCGTGAAGTTCCTGATCAACCACGCGTACTCGAAGAAGTTTCGATTCCCGACCTTCCTCGGTGCGTTCAAGTACTACACCTCCTACACGCTCAAGACGTTCGACGGTAAGCGCTACCTCGAACGCTTCGAGGACCGTGTGTGCATGGTGGCATTGACGCTGGCGGCCGGTGACGAAGCCCTGGCCACCGATCTCGTGGACGAGATCATCGCCGGCCGATTCCAGCCCGCGACGCCCACCTTCCTCAACTCGGGCAAGAAGCAGCGCGGCGAGCCCGTCTCGTGCTTCCTGCTCCGCATCGAAGACAACATGGAGTCCATCGGACGATCCATCAACTCCGCGTTGCAGCTGTCCAAGCGCGGCGGCGGAGTTGCATTGCTGCTGAGCAACATTCGCGAAGCAGGTGCGCCGATCAAGCGGATCGAGAACCAGTCATCCGGTGTCATCCCGATCATGAAGCTGCTCGAGGATTCGTTCTCGTACGCCAACCAGCTCGGGGCACGCCAGGGCGCGGGCGCGGTATACCTGCACGCGCACCACCCCGATGTGTACAAGTTCCTCGACACCAAGCGTGAGAACGCCGACGAAAAGATCCGCATCAAGACGCTGTCCCTCGGAATCGTCATCCCGGACATCACGTTCGAGCTGGCGAAGAAGAACGAGGACATGTACCTGTTCTCGCCGTACGACGTCGAGCGCATCTACGGAGTGCCGTTCGCCGACATCAACGTCTCGGAGAAGTACTACGAGATGGTCGACGACAAGAGGATTCGCAAGACCAAGATCAAGTCGCGTGAATTCTTTCAGACTCTCGCCGAGCTGCAGTTCGAGTCCGGCTACCCGTACATCATGTACGAGGACACCGTCAATCGTGCGAACCCGGTGAAGGGCAAGATCACTCACTCCAACCTGTGCTCGGAGATTCTCCAGGTCTCGACGCCGTCGACGTTCAACGACGACCTCTCGTACAGCCATGTGGGCAAGGACATCTCGTGCAACCTGGGCTCGCTGAACATTGCCAAGACGATGGATTCGCCCGATTTCGGTAAGACCATCGCGGTGGCGATCCGTGGTCTGACTGCGGTGTCGGATCAGACCCACATCTTCTCGGTACCGTCGATCGAGCAGGGCAACAACGACTCTCACGCGATCGGCCTGGGTCAGATGAACCTGCACGGCTACCTCGCCCGCGAGCGCATTCACTACGGCTCGACCGAGGGAATCGACTTCACCAACATCTACTTCTACACGGTGTTGTTCCACGCCATCCAGGCGTCGAACCAGCTGGCGAAGGCGCGCGGCCAGTACTTCAAGGGTTTCCCGGATTCCAAGTACGCGTCGGGTGAGTTCTTCGACAAGTACACCGACCAGGTGTGGGAGCCTGCGACACCGAAGGTCGCGAAGTTGTTCGCCGACTCCGACGTCGCCATCCCGACCCAGGCCGACTGGGCCGCACTGAAGGCGTCGGTGCAGGAGTACGGAATTTACAACCAGAACCTGCAGGCCGTTCCGCCGACCGGCTCGATCTCGTACATCAACAACTCCACCTCGTCGATTCACCCGGTGGCGTCGAAGATCGAGATCCGCAAGGAAGGCAAGATCGGCCGCGTCTACTACCCGGCACCGTACCTCGACAACGACAACCTGGATTACTACCAGGACGCGTACGAGATCGGCTACGAGAAGATCATCGACACCTACGCTGCCGCAACGCAACACGTCGATCAGGGCCTGTCCTTGACGCTGTTCTTCAAGGACACGGCCACCACCCGCGACATCAACCGCGCGCAGATCTACGCATGGCGCAAGGGCATCAAGACGCTGTACTACATCCGTCTGCGTCAGATGGCCCTCGAGGGCACCGAGGTCGAGGGCTGCGTTTCCTGCATGCTGTAGGGCTTCGCCGTCGTGCGCGTTTTGCGTACCTGGAGGGGCGCAAAACGCGCACGACGGAAGTTGTCGTACCCACTGGGCAGGATGGCCGGCCATGGAACATGGTCGGGGGGACGGTCGAGAACTTCAGGTTCTGATCGACACGCAGTGGGGGCTGTTCACTCAGTCGCAGGTCACGAAGTTGGGGTACAGCCGAAATCGAGTCCGCAAGCTAGTGGACAGTGGCGCGTGGATCGTTGTTCTGCGCGGCGTCTATTCAATCTTCACCGGGCCGTTGACGCGGGATCGAATCCTGATGGCAGCGCTTCTGTACGGAGGTGGACACGCAATGCTGAGCCATCGATCCGCGGCGGAGGAGTGGGGTTTCCGCACGCCCGACCCATCCGCGGCGGTCCACGTCACTGTGCCGTACGGAAAGTCTGCGTGCAATCAACGGCCGACGGTGCGCTCGGCCCCTGTGCAGGGAGTACGGCTGGTGGCAGGCATCGGATCGGCATTGCATCCCGGAGTGGTGGTGCATCGTTCTCGTGCACACAGATACATCGGGGTACCAGGGGACATGCCGCGAACGACGTTGGTGGACACTGCACTCGATCTGGCGGTGTCGGAACCTACGCCGAGGCAGGCTTTCCGCAGCTTGGTGTCGTCGGTGACTCAGCGACGAATTCGATTGACGGACGTCCGGGAGCAGATTGCCGTCCGCAGGCCGTACCGGTATCTCACAGCGCTGACCGAAGCCGTCGACTTGCTCGCGAACGGCGTTCAATCCGTTCTCGAACTCGAATATGCGACCAACGTCGAAGAGGCTCACGGGCTTCCGGCTGCCGAACGGCAGAGCGCCATACAGGTCGACGGGCGGACACTCTACGAGGACGTCGTGTACCGAGTTGGATCTCGTACGCTGACCGTGCGCCTGGACGGTCGTCGGTTCCATTCGATGCAAGAGGTCGCATTCCGCGATCGGCGACGTGACAATGCTTCGGAACTCGCCGGGCGTGCGCGACTCGTTTTCGGGTACGAGGAGGTCAGCAGCGATCCGTGCGGCGTCGCAGGAGACGTGGCGCAGGTTCTTCGACGTGAGGGCTGGGAGGGCGAACTCACGTCGTGCGCGTTGTGCGCCCCTCCAGGTACGCAGAACGCGCACGACACAGATCTTGTGTTAGCTATTGATGTCGGACACAACGGGTAGTGTTCAAGCAAGCCAATATTCGGCAGATTCTCTCGGTAGATAGGACACATGGTGAAGCTGATCGATCGCGTTTCCGCAATCAACTGGAATCGGGTCCAGGACGACAAGGACTCCGAAGTCTGGGAGCGTCTCACCAGTAATTTCTGGCTGCCCGAGAAGGTGCCGGTGTCCAACGACATCCCGTCGTGGGCCACTCTGACCGCCGTCGAGAAGCAGCTGACGATGCGCGTGTTCACCGGACTGACCCTGCTGGACACAATTCAGGGGACGGTCGGTGCCGTCAGCCTCATTCCCGACGCCATCACTCCGCACGAGGAGGCGGTGTACACCAACATCGCGTTCATGGAGTCGGTGCACGCGAAGAGCTACAGCTCCATCTTCTCCACCCTCAGCTCCACCCGCGATATCGACGATGCGTTCCGCTGGTCCGAGGAGAACGTCAACCTTCAGCGCAAGGCCGAGATCGTACTGAACTTCTATCACGGTGACGACCCGCTCAAGCGCAAGGTGGCGTCGACTCTGCTCGAGTCGTTCCTCTTCTACTCCGGCTTCTACCTGCCGATGTACTGGTCCTCACGGGCCAAGCTGACCAACACGGCGGACCTGATCAGGCTGATCATTCGCGACGAGGCCGTCCACGGGTACTACATCGGATACAAGTACCAGAAGGGTCTCGAGAAGGTCAGCGAGGAGCGGCGCGAGGAACTCAAGAACTACACGTTCGAGTTGCTGTTCGAGTTGTACGACAACGAGGTCGAGTACACCCAGGATCTGTACGACGAGATCGGTCTGACCGAGGACGTCAAGAAGTTCCTGCGCTACAACGCCAACAAGGCACTGAACAACCTCGGCTACGAGGGTCTGTTCCCCAAGGACGAGACGGATGTGAATCCGGCAATTCTGTCGGCACTGTCACCCAACGCCGACGAGAACCACGACTTCTTCTCCGGCTCGGGATCCTCGTACGTCATCGGAAAGGCCGTCAACACCGAAGACGAGGACTGGGACTTCTAGAAACCCATCCTCGCGCCGGGCCGCTCACTCCTTCGGTGGGCGGCCCGGCGCGCGAATGTCTCTGGCCTCCTTCGGCATTCGGCCCTGCTCGCTCAGTGCTCGACGCAGTAGGAACTCGATCTGAGCGTTGGTGCTTCGGAGCTCGTCGGAGGCCCAGCGGGCAAGAGCGTCGTGCACCGCTGGGTCCAGCCGAAGCAGAATTTTCTTACGCTCGACGGCCATGGCTCACTGGTACAGCGATCCGGTGTTGACGACGGGCTGGGTATCACGATCGCTGCACAACACGACGAGCAGATTCGACACCATGGCCGCTTTCCGCTCCTCGTCGAGTTCCACGACGTGTTTCTCCTCGAGCTTCGAGAGTGCCATCTCCACCATTCCCACCGCACCTTCGACGATCTGCTGACGCGCTGCGATGACAGCTCCGGCCTGCTGGCGTCGCAGCATGGCCTGCGCGATCTCCGGAGCATAGGCAAGACGGTTGATGCGGGTCTCGATCACCTCGACGCCGGCCGATCGCACCCGCGCGTGTACTTCCTCCGACATGGCGGCGGTGATCTCGTCGGCGTTCTCGCGCAACGACATTCGTCCTTCGGCGTCGTACGGGTAGCTACCGGCGATATGACGGACGGCCGATTCGGTCTGGACGGCGACGAACTCCTCGTAATCGTCGACCTGGAAGGACGCCAGGGCGGTATCGGCAACCTGCCAGACGACGATGGCAGAGATCTCGATCGGATTGCCGTCGGCGTCGTTGACCTTCGATTGACCGGTCTCGTGGTTGCGAATTCGCGTCGAGATGGCCCTGCGGTACGTCAACGGATTGGTCCAGCGCAGCCCCGGTGTACGCAGCGTCCCGCTGTACGAACTGCCGAGTAGCTGCAGAACGCGAGCTTGATTCGGTTGCACCAGAGTCAATCCCATGAGTGCCGGCAGCGAGAGCACGAACAGGACGACTCCGACGACCGTGAGCCCCACCACGGAGAAGACCAGTCCGAGAGCGAACGCGGCGATTCCGCCGAGAAACAGCGCGAGACCGACGCCGAGCATCGACCAGCCCGGCAGATCCCAGCCGGTGCGCTCGGCGATGGTCGTGGTCGGTGTACCCGTCGGCTTCTCGGCGACGGTAGCGGGTGCGGACATGAGAACCTCCCTCTCGATGTTGATAGTAAAGTGATATCACATTACGAATCGAAACAGGGACGGTTCGGTGGAGCTGTGCACTCGGTGCGGCAGGGGAGTCAGCGTCGAAACCATGCCGACGGGTCGTCGGCGATGGCTTTCTCGATTCGCAATCGCGAAGTGGCCGTGAGGTTTTCGGGTAGGCCATCGAGTTCGAACCAGGCCACGTCGAGGTTCTCGTCGTCGGCGACATGAGGAGTGCCGCCGGTGTGGCGAGCGAGGAACGTGATGTCCAGATATTGCGCGACGTCGCCGTTGGGGTAGGTGATGGGCTCTGTCACGTCGACGCTCGTCAGGCGCACGATCGTGGCGTCCACACCGGTCTCCTCACCGATCTCACGCAGCGCGGCGGGTGCAGGTTCCTCGCCGGGCTCGAGGATTCCGGAGACCACGGCCCAGGTGTTGTTGTCTGCCCGCAGAGTCAGCAGCACGCGCCGATCGTCGTCGAGAACGACAGCACTGACACCGGACAACCAGAGTGGTGACGTGCCGACGACGCTGCGGAGCGCTTGCACGAATTCCGGAATGGGCATCGCGTCAGGACACGTAGGCGTTCAGAGAAGCGGACAGGTCGGCCAGGATGGCGCGCGCCGCGACAACTCCACTGCCGGACCAGACCGTGTCGTTCACCGCGAACACTCGCCCGTCGGTGACCGAGCCGAGAGCGTGCCACGCGTCGCCGTCCATCACCTCACGGCCGAAGGTCTCGCCGTCCGGGCCCGCGAATCGCAGGTAGACGATGTCTCCCTCGACGGGCTCCAGGTTCCCGGACTCGACCGAGAAACCACCGTCACGCTGATTCTGTGGCCGCCCCACGCCGACCTCGGCAAGCACCTGGCCCGCGAACGAGTCCGGACCGTCGACCTCGATGGAGTCGGCATCGAATCGGACGACCGACGCCTGCGTCTGGGTCGCGTCGATCTCGCGTCCGACGCGTTCGGCATCCGCGGAGAACGACGCGAGCTGGTCGAATCCTGCCTGGCCTCGACCCAAGGCGGCTGCGGACTGCAGAAAAGTGTCTTTCCATCCTTGTCCGGTCGCGGTGAACACGGTCGGCGCGATGGCAGTCAGCGAATCGTAGGTATCGGATCCGAGAGAATCGGCCCCCAGGATCAGGTCCGGGTCGAGGGCGGCGATCGCATCGAGGTCGGGGGCACCGACCGGGCCGACCGACGGAACCGACGCCAGGCCGGTACCCAGGTACAGCGGTTGGTCTCCGTCTCCCCGGAAGTCGGGGTCGAGCGTGGCAGCGCCGACGACGCGTTCCCAGATCCCGACCGCGCAGCTGGCGTCGAGGCCCGCAGCGTCGAGGACGACGATGCGCTGTGGATCGGCCGGGATGGCACTGATTCCCTCGGCGTGCCCGACGGGGCGCGTATCGCCCTCGACTCCCGTCGGGTCGAGTGGGGCAAGTGCGGGACACAGTCCGACGGTGTCCCGGTTGTTACCGACCACCCCCGCTCCGGCAATGTTCGTCGTACTGCGAACGATGGTGGATGCGTCGTCCTCGGTCGCGGAGTCGGAGCATCCGGTCAACGCCACGGCTGCCATCAGACAGACAGCGGCCGCCGTGCCCGTGGTGTGTGGCGCGAACCGGCGGGGGAGTCGTGGTCGAAGTGGCAACGCGGAACTTCTTTCTGCGGATCGGGTGGTCTCACACAGTAACGGAAATCGCCTCGCGCAGAGCACTGCCGCGGACCCTTCCCGGCCATCTGTTCGGGAGGTGTTCCAGGGTGTGTCGGAGGGCTCGTAAAGGCCGACGGCGCAGGCAGATCGCCCCCCGAACCATGGTTCGATCGAATCCAATACGACACACGGTAGGACCGGTTCGGCAAGCGTCGGTCCGACGGTCTACGATTCGAGTAGCGCACGACTAGTGACGTCGCCTCGTGATTCGGGGTCGGACGCGCAATCAGGAGGATCTGTGACTGCCCTAGCGCCTAGGCCCGCTCCCGCGGTGGATGCTGCTCGGCCTTTCCCGCCGCGGATGGGACCGAAGGGTTCGTTCATCCACAAGGCGGTGACCACAACCGATCCCAAGGTTCTCGGGATCATGTACATCGCGACGTCGTTCGCCTTCTTCCTCGTCGGTGGACTGATGGCGCTGTTGATGCGCGCCGAGTTGGCCGTGCCGGGGATGCAGTTCCTGTCCAACGAGCAGTACAACCAGCTGTTCACGATGCACGGCACCATCATGTTGCTGCTGTACGCAACGCCGATCGTGTTCGGCTTCGCCAACTACATTCTTCCGCTGCAGATCGGTGCGCCGGACGTGGCGTTCCCGCGTCTCAACGCGTTCTCCTACTGGCTGTACCTGTTCGGTGCGCTGATCACCACGGCCGGCTTCATCACCCCGGGTGGCGCGGCCGACTTCGGATGGACGGCGTACACGCCGCTCACCTCTGCTCTGCACTCGCCCGGTGTCGGTGCCGACCTGTGGATCATGGGCCTCGCCGTCGCCGGTCTGGGAACCATCCTCGGTGGCGTCAACATGATCACCACCGTGATCTGCCTTCGCGCTCCCGGTATGACGATGTTCCGGATGCCCATCTTCACCTGGAACATCCTGGTCACGTCGATTCTGATCCTGCTGGCGTTCCCGCTGCTGACCGCCGCACTGCTCGGCCTTGCCGCCGACCGCCACCTGGGCGCGCATCTCTTCGACCCGGCAACGGGCGGAGTGCTGCTGTGGCAGCACCTGTTCTGGTTCTTCGGGCACCCCGAGGTCTACATCATCGCGTTGCCGTTCTTCGGAATCGTGTCCGAGGTGTTCCCGGTGTTCTCCCGCAAGCCGATCTTCGGTTACTCGGGTCTGATCTACGCGACGATCGCCATCGCTGCACTGTCGATCGCCGTGTGGGCCCACCACATGTACGCCACCGGCGCGGTACTGCTGCCGTTCTTCTCGTTCATGACATTCCTCATCGCTGTTCCGACCGGTGTGAAGATCTTCAACTGGGTCGGCACGATGTGGCGCGGACAGGTCACGCTCGAAACGCCCATGCTGTTCTCGATCGGCTTCCTGATCACGTTCGTGTTCGGCGGACTGACCGGTGTGCTGTTGGCTTCGCCTCCCATCGACTTCCAGGTCACCGACACGTACTTCGTCGTCGCCCACTTCCACTACGTGGTGTTCGGCACCGTGGTGTTCGCGACCTATGCAGGCATCTACTTCTGGTTCCCGAAGATGACGGGCCGGATGATGGACGAGGCTCTGGGCAAGTGGCACTTCTGGCTGACGTTCTTCGGATTCCACGCCACGTTCCTGGTGCAGCACTGGCTCGGTAACGAAGGCATGCCACGTCGCTACGCCGACTACCTGCCGTCCGACGGCTTCACCGAACTGAACATCATCTCGACCATCGGTGCGTTCATCCTCGGTGCCTCGACGCTGCCGTTCGTCTGGAACGTGTTCAAGTCGTACCGATACGGTGAGGTCGTCACCGTCGACGATCCGTGGGGTTACGGAAACTCGTTGGAGTGGGCCACCTCGTGCCCGCCCCCGAGGCACAACTTCACCGAGCTGCCCCGGATTCGTTCCGAGCGTCCGGCGTTCGAGCTGCACTACCCGCACATGGTCGAGCGGATGCGGTCCGAAGCGCACGTCGGTCCTGGTGCTCATGGTGGCAAGACCACCGCGGTACTCGAACAGGCCCGCCGGGCTCCGATCGCGACCAGCGATCACGAAGGTTCGGGCGACCCGGATCCCCGGTAGTCCACAGCACAGCGAGAGCCCCTCCCGGCTACCGGGCGGGGCTCTTCGCTTGCGACAATCTTCCCTGCGCGTCCGGCCCGTTCGGCGGCAGTCGCGGGACACGAGCAGGGCACACCAGTAATGGGGGGACAGTGCGAAAGGGAGATTCGGTGAGATCGAGCGACACTGCGGTGTTGGTAACGGTGACGGGACCCGACAAACCAGGTGTCACATCGGTGCTGTTCGCGGCCCTGTCGCGGCACGACGTCAGCCTGCTCGACGTGGAGCAGGTGGTCATCCGCAACAGGCTGACCCTCGGTGTGTTGCTGACCTGTCCACGCGATCCCGAGGCGCTCCAGGAAGAACTCGAAGACGCGATGGCCACCGTGGGCGTCCATGTCGATGTCGAGATCGACGCGGCACAGAACGGTGGACGCACACTGGCCACGCATGTCGTCGTCGTGCTCGGCCGTCCGGTCACCGCGCGAGCATTCAGCACCATCTCGAGAGAATTGGCCCGGCAGGGGACCAACATCGATTCCATCCGTGGGATCGCGGACTACCCGGTGACGGGCCTCGAACTTCAGGTCACCGCCACCGACACCTCGCCTGAGGCAGACCTCCAGCTACGCACCGGCCTCGCCGCGATCGCAGCGGGAATCGGCGTCGACATCGCAGTGGAGCGAGCCGGCATCGCACGGAGGTCGAAACGACTCATCGTGTTCGACGTGGACTCGACGTTGGTCCAGGGCGAGGTCATCGAGATGCTTGCCGCCCGGGCCGGGCGCGAAGACGAGGTACGTGCCGTCACCGAGGCGGCGATGCGCGGGGAGATCGACTTCGCCGAGTCGTTGGAACAGCGTGTCGCAGCGCTGGCCGGCCTGGACGCATCCGTCATCGACGACGTCGCCGACAGCTTGGAGCTGACGGCGGGGGCTCGAACGACCATCCGGACGCTTCGGCGTCTCGGTTTCGCCTGCGGTGTCGTATCGGGTGGATTCCGCCAGGTGATCGAGGGTTTGGCTCACGAACTCGAACTCGACTACGTCAAGGCCAACACACTCGAGATCGTCGACGGGAAGTTGACCGGCCGCGTCATCGGCGACGTCGTCGACCGTGCTGCGAAGGCGACCGCACTGCGGGAGTTCGCCGCCCAAGCCGGAGTGCCGATGGAGCAGACGGTCGCGGTCGGCGACGGTGCCAACGACATCGACATGCTCACCGCGGCCGGGCTCGGCGTTGCGTTCAACGCCAAGCCCGCGCTACGCGAGATCGCCGACACTGCGATCTCGCACCCGTACTTGGACGCCGTCCTGTTCATTCTCGGGGTCACCCGAAACGAGATCGAAGCCGCGGATGCCGTCGACGGGGGAGTCCGCCGCGTCCCGATCCCATGACCGACGCCCCCGCCGTCGGCGACTCCGTCGATCGGGACCGTGCCGGGTCGACGTCCGATACGGCTGAACCCGAGCAGTTCTCGGACGCCAACACCTTCGCCTCGCGTCACGCCGAGTTGGCCCGCGGCTACGGCGGTGCCGAGGATCCCGAGGACCCGTCTGAGGTTCTGGCCATGCCCATGGTGCTGCACATACCCAAGGCCGACCCGCCGGTGCGCAACGACCTACTCGAAGCCGCCGCCCGAGCCGTCGTGGCGCTGTGCCTCGACCCACGGGTCGGTGTCGACGCCTCGTGGCACGAGCCTTTCGTTGCGTGGACCTCGGCGCGGATCAGGAAGGTGGCCCGCCGTGCCCGCGGCGCGCAATGGACTGCAGCGCAGGAAGTTCCGGGTGTCACGGTCGAGGTCGGGAACGCTTCGGCCCGTGCTTTCGTGCCGGGCCGCGTCGGCGATCTGGATCCGCGCATCAAGCGTCTTCAGATCGGCGGCACCGACGTACCGGCCGAAGAAGAGTCACCGCCGAGCGCCGGGCCGGTGCTGTGGATCGACGCGTCCCTGTCGATGACGGTGGGCAAGGCCGCGGCGCAGGTGGGTCATGCGTCGATGTTGCTGGCCGGTGCGATGAGCCTCGACGACTGTCGAGCCTGGGCCGATTCCGGTTTCGCCTGTTCGGTTCGATCGGCGGATCCGGAGCAGTGGACGCACGCGCTGGACGAGGTCCGCGCGGGTCGCGCCGTCGCAGTCCGAGATGCTGGTTTCACCGAAGTGGCTCCCGGTTCGACGACCGTGATCGCTGTCCGGATGTAACGCAGCATCGGCCGGGGGTCCACTGTCGCGCAACTGGCTATCGAACGAGGTATCCAGTGACCGGACACTGACACCATGCCTTTCTCACCGCTACGCGTCGCCGGCCGTCGTCTCCCGTCTCGCCTGACGGCGCTCTACGTCGGCCTGTGGCTGTACGGCGCGTCCATGTCGCTGATGATCGCCGGTGGGCTCGGCGTCAACCCCTGGGATGTGTTCCACCAAGGTCTGTCGCGGCACCTGTCACTCAGCTTCGGAACCATCACTGCCATCACCGGCGTGGCGGTGCTCCTGATGTGGATACCGCTGCGGCAGCGTCCGGGTTTGGGGACCGTGAGCAACGTGATCGTCATCGCTGTCGCCGTGGATACGACGTCGGCGATCCTGCCCCATCTGGACGGGCCGATCGTTCGGACACTGGCAATGGTGTCGGGCATCGTCGTCAATGCCTTCGCCACGGCGCTCTACATCGGTGCGGGAATGGGCCCGGGCCCCCGAGACGGTTTGATGACCGGGTTGGTGGCGCGCACCGGATGGTCGATTCGCCTCACTCGCACGGGAATCGAACTGACAGTGGTACTCACCGGCTGGCTGCTCGGCGGAACTCTCGGTGTGGGTACGGTGCTCTACGCGCTCGGGGTAGGACCGCTCGTGCAGCTGTTCATGACTCACCTACCGGCGCTGCGGAACACGAGAACGGTGGAGCCGGTCACCGAAATCTTCGAACCTGCCTCCAGTGCAGTGGTATCGGGTGGGACGCCGTCCACGCGAGAGGAATCGAGGACGGGCACGAATCGAGACGACGACCAACTGGGGCAGGCCAGCGTGATCTCCGCGGGACCGCCGGAATGCAAGATCAGCAACGAACTCGCGTCGTCCACCTGCCCGCCGTCGGAGGCGTAGGAACGCACGTCGGACCCGTCGACCCAGGCGGAGATCGTGCGCACCGAATCGTCGTTCCATCTGTCGTGATCGAATTCGATTCCGGCGGAATCGAACCAGACGAGGTCCGGTCGACCGGTCGGCGTCGCCCGGCCGGTGAAGAACTCCTGCTGACGCAGTGTCGGGGCGCTCGCACGTACGCGCAGCAGGCGCGCCACGAATCGAATCATGTTCTGATCCGCGCTGTCCCAGTCGACTGCCCAGGCGTCGGATGCCGGTGCATCGTGAGATACGCAGTACGCGTTGTTGTTTCCGCCCTGGCTGTGGCCGAGTTCGTCACCTGCGAGCAGCATCGGTGTTCCGGTCGACAGCGTCAGGGTGGCAAGCAGAGCACGGACGTGTCGCCCACGGTCGTCGAGGACGGAGGGATCGTCGGTCGGACCCTCGACGCCGTAGTTGACCGAGGAGTTGTTGTCGGTGCCGTCTCTGTTCTCTTCGCCGTTGGCTTCGTTGTGCTTTCGTTCGTACGAGACCAGATCGTGTGCGGTGAATCCGTCGTGTGCGGTGACGAAATTGATCGACGCCCACGGCAGTCGACCGCTGCCGGCATAGAGGTCCTCGGAACCGGCCAGGCGGGAAGCCAATTCGCGCACTCCGTGATGGCCGGCCCAGAATCCTCGCACGGTATCTCGGTAGCGGTCGTTCCACTCGGACCACATGACCCCGAAGTTGCCCACCTGATATCCGGCACCGGTCGCATCCCAGGGTTCGGCGATCAACTTGACGCCCGACAGCACCGGATCGGTACCGATCGCCGTCAACAGCGGTGCACGAGAATCGAATCGCCAACCGCCCGGTCGGCCGAGCGTACTGGCCAGGTCGAATCGGAATCCGTCCACGCCCATGTCCTGCACCCAGTACCGCAGGCTGTCGCACACCATGCGGACCACGGCGGGAGACGCCGAATCGAGTGTGTTGCCGCAACCGGTCAGGTCGACGTCGGATCCGCGACCGTCGAGCAGGTAGTACCCCGGCGCGTCGAGACCCCGCCAACTGATCGACGGCCCGTCGACCGCGGATTCGCACGTGTGGTTGTAGACCACGTCGAGGATCACTTCGATCCCTGCGCTGTGCAACGCGTCGACCATCGTCCGGAACTCGTCCACTTCGTTGCCTCGTACGGCGGCGAAACGCGGATCGGGAGCGAAATACGCGCCCGTGGAGTAGCCCCAATGGTTTCGCATCCCTCGAGCGCGTACCCCGGGTTCGGTGAACGTGGTGTGGACCGGCAGCAATTCGACCGACGTGATGCCCGTTCGAGCCAGGTGTTCGAGTACGGCCGGTTGCGCGAGCCCGAGGTAGGTGCCACGGAGGTGTTCGGGTACGCCGTTGTGGCGCGCGGTGAACGACCCGACGTGCAATTCGTAGAGCACGGTTCTGTCCCAGGGAACGGCAGGCCTCAGCGGCCGGTCGCCGTTGTCCGACGGTCCGCGGACGACGCCGAGCGGGAGGTGGCCGAGGGAATCGCGACTGCTGGGGGCTCCGAACGGGTCGTCCTCGTAGGCCAACAGGGCCGCGGGATCCCCGAAGTCACCGGACACCTGGCGGGCGGACGGGTCGAGCAGGATCTTGGCCCCGTTGAATCGTCGGCCCGAGTGGGGATCCCAGGTGCCGTGCGCGCGAAAGCCGTACCGCACGCCTGGCCCGACGTGAGGGACGAAGGCATGTCTGATGCCGAATGTCCGGTTGGTCAACTCCACGCGCCGCTCGCCGCCGTCCGGGTCGATCAGACATACCTCGACGCCATCCGCACCGGGAGCGTGGACTGCGAATTGCGTACCAGTGGGATGCGCAGTGGCACCCAGGGGGAACGGCTGCCCGGGCGGGTTCACGCGAGTGACCCCGTCGACGGGACGGCGGGAGGTGCGAGGTACATCGTCAATGGGCGACACGCGTGCACATCCTGCCGTGTCTGCGCGGGGAGTGTGCGGGAGGATAGGAGCCGTGTCTGAACCGGATCCCGACCTGCTCGTAGATTTCACCGATGTCGTAGTTCGCCGAGGTGGCGTGACGTTGGTGGGTCCCGTCACCTGGAAGGTGGAACTGGACGAACGGTGGGTCGTACTCGGGCCCAACGGTGCAGGTAAGACGTCGCTGCTCCGTATCGCTGCCGCCGAGATCCATCCCACGTCCGGTGTCGCTCACGTCCTCGGTGAGGTGATGGGCAGAACCGATGTCTCGGAACTGCGTCCTCGAATCGGCTTGTCGTCGTCCTCGTTGGCGCACCGAATCCCTGCCGACGAACTCGTCTCCGATCTGGTCGTATCCGCCGGATATTCCGTGCTGGGGCGCTGGCGGGAGAAGTACGACGCGATCGACACCGAACGGGCCGTCGAGATGCTCGAGAGCCTCGGGGCCGAACATCTGGCGACCCGGACCTACGGCACCCTGTCGGAGGGTGAGCGCAAGCGTGTACTGATCGCCCGTGCCCTGATGACCGACCCCGAACTGCTGTTGCTGGACGAGCCCGCTGCCGGCCTCGATCTCGGCGGCCGCGAGGAACTGGTAGCCCGGTTGGCCGATCTGGCCGCCGACCCCGACGCTCCCGCGACCGTGCTGATCACCCACCACGTGGAAGAAATCCCGCCCGGCTTCAGCCACGCACTACTCCTCAAGGAGGGCGGTGTGGTTGCGCAAGGCCTGGTCGACGACGTCATCACGGCGGAGAACCTGACCGAGGCATTCAGCCAGTCGATCACCCTCGATCGCGTCGACGGTCGCTACTTCGCGCGGCGCACGCGCGCTGCCGGGGCGCACCGCCGCTAGAGCGGACCCCGTGCTCGGGCGCACCGGCTCAGCGGTACGTTGCGGAGATGAGCTCGAGCACCGCCGCCGATCCCGTTCCAGCACGTGATGCGTCGACCGTCATCCTGATCCGTGACGGCCGATCACAACCCGGCATCGAGGTGTTCCTTCTCGAACGCGTCGGCGGGATGGCGTTCGCGGGCGGCATGACGGTATTTCCCGGTGGCGGTGTGGATCCGTCGGATGCGGCCGCGGACATCGAGTGGGCAGGTCCGCCGCCGTCGTGGTGGGCCGACCGGTTCGGTACCGACGAGGGGAAGGCGCAGGCGCTGGTGTGCGCAGCGGCACGCGAGACGTTCGAGGAGTGTGGCGTGTTGTTGGCCGGTCCGACGGCGGATTCGGTGGTCGCCGACACCGCCCCGTTCTCTGCGGAACGCGGTCGACTGGAACGCCGGGAGCTGTCGTTCGCCCAGTTTCTCGCCGACCACGATCTGGTTCTGCGAGCAGATCTGCTGCGGCCGTGGTCGCACTGGATCACCCCGATCGGTGAAGCCCGACGGTACGACACGAGGTTCTTCGTTGCCGTGCTCCCCGAGGGGCAGAATGCCGACGGGGAGACCAGCGAGGCGGCGTCGGTGAGCTGGCGTTCGGCCGAGGACGCGTTGACGGACTGGCGTTCGGGGACCACCGTCCTGCTGCCACCGACGTGGAGCCAGCTCGATGCGCTCGGCCGATTCGACACGGTGGCCGACGTTCTCGATCACGAGCAGACGATCGCGACGGTCCTGCCCGTCCTGACCCGGGAGAACGGCACCGTCCGAGTGGAGTTCGACGGCGAGGACGCGTACTACGCGGGCACGGTCCATCCCTGGTCGGATCGCTGAACTCGGGCGCGGTAGCCTTCGGCCATGGCTGAGTTCGTGACTCTCGAAGTATCCGACGGTATCGGCACCATTCGCTTGGATCGCCCACCGATGAACGCGCTCAATCGTCAGGTGCAGGAGGAGATCCGGGCTGCGGCACGCGAAGCCACCGTGAACTCCGACGTCAGAGCGGTCATCGTCTACGGCGGCGAAAAGGTGTTCGCGGCCGGTGCCGACATCAAGGAAATGGCGGCAATGTCCGTCGTCGAGATGACCGATATCGCGGCGGAACTGCAGTCCGCCCTCGGCTCGCTCAGCACGATTCCCAAACCGGTCGTGGCCGCAGTGACCGGATACGCACTGGGCGGTGGACTCGAGGTCGCGCTCGGCGCAGACCGACGCATCGCCGGAGACAATGCCAAGCTCGGCGTTCCCGAGGTGCTGCTCGGAGTCATTCCCGGGGGCGGCGGCACGCAGCGCCTGGCCCGTCTGATCGGGCCCAGTCGCGCCAAGGACATGGTCTTCACCGGCCGTTTCGTCGGAGCCGAGGAGGCCCTGCGCATCGGTTTGGTGGACGAGGTGGTTGCGCCGGACGAGGTGTACAACGCGGCACGCGCATGGGCGGGGCAGTTCACGACCGGAGCGTCACGCGCTCTGGCTGCGGCCAAGGCGTCCATAGATCAGGGGTTGGACGTCGACCTGACCAACGGACTGCGCGTCGAGGCACAGCAGTTCGCGGCCCTGTTCGCCACCGAGGACCGCACCGTCGGGATGGAATCCTTCATCGCGAACGGACCGGGTAAGGCCGCTTTCACCGGGCGTTGAGCATCGAGGTCGGTGGACGAACTTGTTCCATGGCTACCGGATAGTAGGCTCGCCTCATGACTGCAAGCCCCCACGACGGTGCGAATCGACCGACTGCTTCTGTGACGCCTCTCGTCTCGGCCGAGGCGCGAGACCGCGAGGTCGATCCGGCACCGAATCCGCACGCCACGGCCGAGCAGGTCGAGGCAGCGCGGTCGGACACCAAACTGGCGCAGGTGCTCTACCACGACTGGGAAGCCGAGACCTACGACGACAAGTGGTCGATCTCCTACGACGAGCGCTGCATCGATTACGCCCGAGGCAGGTTCGATCAGGCGGTGTCCGGTGACGCATCGGCCCGAGCGGCTCTGCCGTACGGTCGTGCGCTCGAATTGGGTTGTGGCACAGGTTTCTTCTTGCTCAACCTGATGCAGGCCGGGATTGCCGACAAGGGCTCGGTCACCGACCTCTCACCCGGAATGGTCAAGGTCGCGCTGCGCAACGCCGAGCACCTCGGACTCGATGTGGACGGCCGGGTGGCCGACGCAGAAACGATTCCGTACGACGACGACACCTTCGATCTGGTGGTCGGTCACGCCGTGCTTCACCACATCCCGGACGTCGAGCAGTCTCTTCGAGAAGTTCTGCGCGTTCTCAAGCCGGGTGGACGCTTCGTCTTCGCAGGCGAGCCGACCACGGTGGGCAACTTCTACGCTCGCTGGCTGGGCCGTATCACCTGGGAAGCGACCACTCGTGCCACCAAGCTGCCGTTCCTGGCGGACTGGCGCAAACCACAGGAAGAACTCGACGAGTCCTCGCGAGCTGCAGCACTCGAGGCCGTCGTGGACCTGCACACGTTCGATCCGACCGACCTCGAGAACATCGCGTTGTCGGCAGGTGCCGAGGCCGTTCAGGCGAACACCGAAGAATTCGCTGCCGCTCTGCTCGGGTGGCCGGTGCGCACGTTCGAGGCTGCCGTTCCGGCAGGCAAGCTCGGCTGGAACTGGGCCAAGTTCGCGTTCAACGGGTGGAAGACACTGAGCTGGGTCGACGAGAAGGTCTTGCAGCACGTGGTACCGCGAGGCATGTTCTACAACGTGATGATCACCGGAACCAAGCCCGCGCCCCGCGCTTGATTCGTTCCACCACCGTCGGCCGTACGGCCGACGCTGCATCGATCGGTCCCAACCGTGGGCTATGACTTCACCGGCACCGACCTCGACTTCCTGCGAAGCGAGGCCGGTGCCGAGGCACTCGGTGCAGTCGACCGACTCGAGCTCGACGCGCGAACTTCTCTGCGCGATATCGCCTCGGTACGCGCCCGCTACCCCGAGCACGTTGCGGCCCTCGTCGAGACGGTGACGGTGCGGCGGAAAGCACGGGCGAAGCTGCTGGGGTCCGACGGCTGGCTCGTCACCGACGACGCGGTGCAGCAGGCGACGCCGACGACCGTCGCTCGCAGGCGCGCGGACCGCCTGGCCGGACGGCGGGTGCACGATGTCACCTGTTCCATCGGCAGCGAGCTGGCGGCGTTGGTCGACACGACCGAACTTGCGGTGGGAAGTGACCTGGACCCGATTCGGGTGCGCATGGCTGCCCACAACGTGCCCTCCGCGACGGTGCTGCGCGCCGACGCACTGACCCCGACGACACGGGGCACCGTGATCGTGGCCGATCCCGGACGACGCGTCGGTGGTCGTCGACGGCACGATCCCGCGGCGCTCGAGCCTCCGTTGCCGGATCTCCTCGACGCGTATCGGGGGCGAGATCTGGTCGTCAAATGCGCTCCCGGGCTGGATTTCGATGCAATCGATTGGCCCGGTGAGATCGAGGTGGTCTCCCTCGACGGGGGAGTACGCGAGGCGTGCCTGTGGTCGGAAGGTCTCGGCGACAGCGGAATTCGGCGTCGTGCCGCGGTCCTGCGATCCAACGGAAGTGCGCTCGAGATCACCGACGCCGAGTCGGACGAGATTCCCGTTCGGCCGCCCGGTGAATACATCGTGGATCCGGACGGTGCGGTCGTGCGGGCCGGACTGGTGCGGCACTACGGTGCCAAATTCGGCCTCTGGCAATTGGATCCGAGGATCGCGTACCTGACGGGCGACGCCGTACCGGTCGGCGTGCGTGGTTTCAGAATCCTCGAGCAGTCGAAGTTCTCGGAGAAAGTGCTTCGGCAGCAACTGAATCGACTGGGGTGTGGCGCGGTGGAGATCCTGGTGCGCGGAGTCGACGTGGATCCCGCGTTGCTCAGGCCCAAACTCAAGCTGCGGGGCCGGGTCTCGCTGTCGGTCGTCATCACTCGCATCGAGCGCTCGGCCGTGGCGTTCGTCTGCGAGCCGGGCGCGGTCCGTCAGCCGGTGTAGGTGAAGATCTCGCCCAGGTAGCTCGCCGTGACGACCTGCCCGTCGGGACCGACGGACGTGCCCACGGTGGTGCCGACGACATCGGGTAGGGGCTGCGAATCGATGCTGTCGCCCGTCGCCGCGTCGAACGTGAGCAGAGCCAGTCCGTCGCCGTCGCGAACGACGGTGTGGCCGCGCCCGTCCGCGGATTGTGCTGCTGCCCCGGCCTGTTCGACGTCGTCGCGAACCCACACGCGCTCGGCCGAGTCGCCGTTGTCTCGAAGTCCCATCAGGGTGCCGTCGCCGCCGGCCGGGACGATGGTGCCGTCCGAGGCGATCGATGGACTGCCTCCGATTCCGAGTCCCGTGCCCTCGGTCCACTTCTGTTTCCCGTCCGAGGTGTCGAATGCGGTCAGTCGCCCGTCGACGTCGGCGATGTAGACCGTCGATCCGTCCTCGGAGAGCACCGGGCTCGATGCGACGCCGGCAGGGAGGAGGCCCGAGGACCACCGTTCGACGAGTCCAGGTGCGCCGTCGCGGGAGTACTGCAGTGAGACCAGTTGCGGCGCAATCGAACCCGGTCGCCACAGGGTCAGGTAGATGGCGTCGCTGTCGCGGTCCACCGCGGGCGCGGCAGGCACAGCGCATTCGGATTCACCCGAACTGCACTGGGCGAGTCCGGTGTCCATCGGCTCGAAGTCCGCATCGGGGTCGGTCAAGAAGTCCGGGGCCGGAACGAGATCGAGAATGGGTACTCGCAGTTGGCCGTTCTGGGAATCGAGGACACTGACCTGACCCATCTGGGTGATCGACAGCACGCTGCCGTCGCCCAAGAACTGGGCGGATTTCGGAACACCGTATACCGGTGTACGCCAACGTAATTGCCCGTGATCGTTGTACGAGTTCAGCCCGCCTTCGTCGCCGATGTAGACGTTGATCGCAGAATCGACGGTGGGGGTGGCGGTCACCACGGAAGGGCCGATCCGGTTGCACCAGCGTTTGCGGGCGGACTCGATCTCGAACGAGAACAGATTGCAACCCGATTCGGTTGCGGCAGTGACGAACATCTGACCGTTCGAGCCGATCGATACCGGTGACGTCACGGTGCCGCCGGTGGGGCGAGTCCAGTCCAGCGTCAGTGGAGCACCGACCGATACGTCCGTCGAGCCACTGTTGCGGAGGTTCGCGTGCGCCGCGGGCCAGGAGTCGGGCGAGAGCGGTGCGATGGCAGCAGGTTCCGTGCTGCACCCGGCAAGGGTCAACAGGACCGTCGCAGCCACTGCAGTCAGACCCTTGCCTGCTCCGGACGTCGAACCTGCACCGAACCCGACACGCATTCGAGCACTCCCCATGATGTCCGTTGTGCCCTTTCGATCGGCGGTCGCTCGGCCTGCTGCGCCGATGCCCGGGCATCGGTCGAGAGACAACACTAGCCCGCTGACGGGTGCCGGCAGAGAGCGGGCGAGCGAGAAACTAGGGTGAACGTCCATGACGAGTATGTGGAACGCGCCGCTGCGAACACGCTGGCGCGGGTCGAGACGACGCGACAGCGAGCAGGCGCGGTTTCTCACGCGGGCGTCCCTCGACTGGGTGCTCGCCAACAAGGCCTACACGCCCTGGTACCTGGTTCGGTACTACCGTCTGGCCAAGTTCAAGCTCGCGAACCCGCACGTGATCCTGCGGGGCATGGTCTTCCTCGGCAAGAACGTCGAGATTCACTCCACCCCTGAACTGTCTCGCCTCGAGATCGGTCGGTGGGTCCACATCGGCGACGGTAATGCCATCCGGTGCCACGAGGGTTCGCTCCGCATCGGAGACAAAGTGGTATTCGGCAAGGACAACGTCGTCAACACCTACCTCGACATCGAGATCGGCGCGTCGACGCTCGTCGCCGACTGGTGCTACATCTGCGATTTCGACCACCGGATGGACGACGTGAACATGCCCATCAAGGACCAGGGAATCGTCAAGGGCCCGGTACGAATCGGACCCGACACCTGGATCGCCGCCAAGGTGACGATCCTGCGGGAGACCAGAATCGGGCGAGGCTGCGTCCTTGGTGCCCATGCCGTCGTCAAGGGTGAGATTCCGGACTACAGCATCGCCGTCGGTGCCCCGGCCAAAGTCGTCCGCAATCGCAAGACGGCCTGGGAAGCCGGCGCAGCCGAGCGAGCTAAGTACATCGCGGCACTCGAAGACATCGCGCGCAAGAAAGCTCTCGGTCAGGCCGAGGCGGCGCGGGAGAGCTGAGACCCATGTGAGTGGAACCTCGTAGTGGACTACGAGGTTCCACTCACATGGGGTCAGCTGCGATCGGGCAGGGCGCGTTCGACGATGTGCGGGCGACCCAGCGGATGGCGAACCTTGCGCTTGGCTTCGAGGTACACCCGAGCCGTCGACTCCGCGACGTGCTTCCAGTCGAAGTCGACGGTGAGACGTTCCCGAGCGGCGACGGCTCTTTCCTGCGCCGCATCGGCGTTGTCCAACACCCGCCGCACCGCCGCCGTCAGCGCGGCCACATCACCCGGCGGAAAGGACAGCCCGGTGACGCCGTCGACGATCGCCTCACCGAGTCCGCCGGCCGTCGATGCCACCAACGGAATCCCTGCTGCCGCGGCCTCGAGGGCGATGATGCCGAAGGGTTCGTACCGGCTGGGAAGGACGATGGCGTCGGCGCCGTGCAGCCATCCGAGCAGATCGGAGTGGTTCAGGTTGCCGAGGAACGACACCGACCTGGCGACGCGGTGGGTGCGTGCCAGACCTGCCAGCCACCCGAACTGAGTGCCTTCGCCGGCGATGTGCAGCGTGGTGCCGGGGTGACTTCGTCTGACGCGTGGCAGAGCGGCTATGGCGTCCTGGATGCCCTTCTCGTATTCCAGACGACCGACGAACAGCAATTTCGCGGGCTCGGAGCGGGGCTGTCGGCGTCGGAAACTCCACGCGGATCCGTCGATGCCGTTGTGAATGACCGAGACCGTCGACTCGGCGACGTCGAACAGGGCTGTGACCTCGTCCTTCATCGACGCCGAGCACGCGATGATCGCGTCGGAATCGTTCGCGAGCCACCATTCGATCGAATGGACCTGGCGGTTGACGGTGCCCGAGATCCAGCCGCTGTGGCGTCCGGCCTCGGTGGCATGGATGGTCGAGACCAGCGGCACGTCGTAGAACTCCGCCAGAGCGATGGCCGGGTGCGCGACCAGCCAGTCGTGGGCGTGGACGACATCGGGCTGCCAGCCGTCGCCGAGGCCGGGTTTACCGAGGGCGACCCCTGCCCGCACCATGGCGTGCCCCATCGCCAGAGTCCACGCGAGCATGTCCTCTCCGAACACGAAGTGCGCCGGATCCTCGGCGACGGCGACCACCAGTACGCCGTCCTCGATGTGGTGGGAGGTGGGATGGGTGGACGCGTCGGTGCCGGTGGGTCGGCGAGAGAGAACGACGACCTCGTGCCCGCAGCGCACCAGCTCGGTCGCCAGGTGATGAACGTGGCGACCCAGCCCGCCGACCACGACGGGTGGGTACTCCCACGACACCATCAGAACTCTCATCTACGCCCCCCTGGGCCTTCTCGGCGTGCACCGGGCAGTCTGCGTGCGTCCAGCGCCGCGAACAGTCCGTCTGCGTGATTCCATTGCCGTGCCAATTCTTCGGCTCGGGCCGGGTGCTGCTGCGCGGCAGCGATTTCACGTAGCGCATGTGCGTGGACGTGAGCTCGCTCTCGGGCGTATCCGGCCGCGGAGTCCTTGCTGACCATGAACGCCCAGTCGCTGGCCACGGCCATGAGTGTCTCACGCAGAATCTGATCGTCGACTCGATTGCGCAGTTCGGGGCCACCCGCCCGGCTTCGGACGGCACTGGAGGCGTCGACGGCATCGAGCGCGGTCCGGGACACCTCGGCGTTGAGCTTCACCAGGTCGGCGACGTCGTCGCCCGCCCACACGCGCCAGTCCTTGCCCGATCCCCAGGAAGAATCCTGCAGTTCGAGTGGGGCTCCGACGTATCCCCGTTCCCGGGCATCGTTCAGCGTTCCGACGGTGACTCCCGCGGCGGGCAGTGCGCGCATCAACTTCTCGAGCCACTGTGGCCCCTCGTGCCACCAGTGTCCGAACAGTTCGGTGTCGAACGCGGCCACCACCACGGCATCGCGGCCGATCCGCTCGGATTCGGAGATCAAGCGCCGACGCACCACGTCGACGAAGTCGGCGACGTGACGGTCCACTGCTGCCGCGGCACGCTCGGGTTCGTAGGGAGCCTTGTCGTTCGAGTCGACGGTGCGGCCGGTGACCCGGGCCGGTTTGAGTCCGGTCGCGTGGTCGTAGGTGTGGAAATCCCGGTAGGCACCGTGGCCTGGGTAGCCGGACTTCGGTGACCAGACGCGGTAGCTGACCGGGAGATCGCGCCCGAACGCGACGACGTCCGAATCCCACACGGGCCGGCCGAGGGAGGTGTCGCCCCGCATGGCGGGGCCGTCGACCATGAAGTGCGAGACACCTGCGGCCGCGTATTCGGTTTCCATGCCGGGGGTGAATCCGCATTCCGGTGCCCAGATACCGCGGGGCGTGGTGCCCCATCGGGCGGCGGCGTCGCGTAGGCCCTCGCTCAGGGAGAACCGCCGCAGTCTTTCGTCGAGCAACGGTTGGAACGGGTGCGCGAGCGGCCCACCCAGCAGTTCGACGATGCCCGTGTCGATCAGCGGACGAAGTACTGCCGAGCCGCCGTGTCGCCATCGCGTCTCGAAGCGGTCCAGAGCCGCGGCGGATGCCCGGTGTTCACGTATCGAGAGCGCGGGGTCGGTTGCCTCGTGCGCGCGTAGCTGCCAGTTTCCGAGCCAATGGTGCATGCCGGCCAGGCAATGCGGATCGTCGAGCTGGGCCGCGAGTACCGGGGTGACGCCGAGCGAGAGGACGTCGGTGTAACCGTCGTCGGCCAGCCGTTCCAGTGCCGCGGTCAGCGGGAGGTAGCAGTCGGCCCAGGACTGGTACAGCCATTCCTCGCCGACGGGCCACCTGCCGTGATTGGCCAACCAGGGCAGGTGGGAGTGCAGGACGAGGGAGAACATGCCCGGCACGGTGGCACCGGATGTCACCCGATCACCGCAGCCGAGCTCTTTCGGGCGACGGCGACCAGGTCGAGGCTGTCGTCGATTCGATCGGCCGCGATGTCGAAGTCGGCGATGGTGATCGCGGCGACGTCCTCGGCGAGTTCGGCAGGCCAGGGTTCACCGGCGAGTGCTCGTTCGATCTGCGCGTCGATGAAGGATCCGCCGTGTTTGGCGTCGAGGGCGGCCAGCGTGCTGCCGTGCCGGACTCCGGTGAGCTCGGTGACCTCGAGGCGGGCGGCGACGAGCAACTCGGTCAGTTCTGCCGCGTCGAGTTCGCGGGTGTGGAAGGGGTTGAGGGGAGTGTCGCGTCCGGGCGAGAAGGTGATGCGGTTCGGTGTGCTGATCAGCAGCGTGCCGCCGGGCTCGAGGACGCGGTGCACTTCGGCCAGGAACGCTCCTTGATCCCAGAGGTGTTCGATGACCTGGAAGTTGACGACGACACCGACCGAGGAATCCGCGAACGGAAGGCGGTCGAGATTGCCGCGCACCATCGTCACCGCGGGGTAGCGCGCGTGGACGTGCGTCGCGGCCGAGACGTCGTAGTCGAGGCCGACGACGCAGGCCGCAACCTCGGCAATCATGTTGGCTCCGTAGCCTTCTCCCGATCCGGCTTCGAGCACCGTGCGGTCGCGGCACCGCTCTGCGAGGGCGCGGTAGACCACCTCGTGACGGCGGAACCAGTAGTTCTCCTCGGCGATGCCGGGCACAGTTCGCTCGCCGGTGAGGGGGAGTGGTTCCGGTGCCGGTGTCCGAGCCGATGAATCGTTCACCGACGGAAGGTTAGTGCCTCCGGCGATGAGGTAAGCCAACGTGGTCTCCATAACAGTCGGGGTGCGGATGTATGGTCGATCGGGCAGGGAGGTAAGTTACCCACCAGTAACTACGGTGGGGTAACCTCGTAGCGGAACGTAGAACTGCACCAACCGTTCGACTTGCAGCAACCGTTAGAACACTCACGATCAGCAGAACATGACCAGGAGGTCGACGCAGACCCATGACGAACATCGTTGTTTTGATCAAGCAGGTTCCAGACACATGGTCCGAGCGCAAGCTCAGCGACGGTGACTACACCCTCGATCGCGAGGCTGCAGACGCCGTTCTCGACGAGATCAACGAGCGGGCCGTCGAAGAAGCCCTGCTCATCAAGGAAGCTCAGGGCGGTGAGGTCAAGGTTCTGTCCGCAGGCCCCGATCGCGCCACCGACGCGATCCGCAAGGCTCTGTCGATGGGCGCGGACAGCGCGGTACACCTCAACGACCCGAGCCTGCACGGCTCCGACGCCATCCAGACCGGGTACGCCCTGGCTGCGGCACTGGGCAACGTCGCGTTCGAGAACGACGAGCCTGCCGATCTCATCATCGCGGGTAACGAGGCCACCGACGGCCGCACCGGCGCAGTTCCGGCGATCATCGCCGAATACCTGCAGATCCCGGCCCTGACGCAGCTGCGCAAGCTGTCCGTCGCAGACGGCAAGGTCACCGGCGAGCGCGAGACCGACGAGGGCATCTTCGGACTCGAAGCCACGCTGCCCGCCATCGTGAGCGTCACCGAGAAGATCAACGAGCCGCGGTTCCCGTCGTTCAAGGGAATCATGGCCGCCAAGAAGAAGACGGTGCAGACCATCACGCTGGCCGACATCGGTGTCGAGGACGGCATCGTCGGCGTCGACAACGCCGGAACGACGGTCACCTCGTCCACCCCCAAGCCTCCCAAGACTGCCGGCGAGCGGCTCACCGACGAGGGCGACGGCGGCGACAAGATCGCCACCTACCTCGTAGGCCAGAAGATCATCTGATCCCGCCCCACCGAGCAATCGAAGACCAACGAGGAGCAAAGTCATGGCAGAAGTACTCGTGCTCGTGGAGCACGTCGAAGGAACACTGAAGAAGGTCAGCTCCGAGCTGATCACCGCGGCCCGCGCACTGGGTGAGCCGTCCGCGGTCGTCACCGGCCCGGTCGGTACCGCCGACAAGGTCGCCGACGCGTTGACCGAGGCCGGTGCCGAGAAGATCTACGTCGCCGAGTCCGACGACGTCGACGGTTTTCTCGTCACGCCGAAGGTCGACGTCCTGTCGTCCCTCGCCGAGTCGGTCTCGCCTGCGGCGATCATCACCGCAGCGACGATCGAGGGCAAGGAAGTTGCCGGCCGCCTCGCCGCCCGTCTGGGCTCGGGCTACCACAACGACGTCGTCGCGATCAACGGCGACGGCAGTGCCGTCTACTCCATCTTCGGTGGTGCGTTCACCGTCGAGGCCAAGGCCAACGGCGACGTCCCCGTCCTCTCGCTGCGCCCCGGCGCAGTCGAGGCAGAGCCGAAGGCCGGAGCGGGAACCCGCGAGACCGTCGAGGTCCCGGCGCAGGAAGAGGGCACCGTCAAGGTCACCTCGCGTGACCCGATCGTCGGCGGCGACCGTCCGGAACTGACCGAAGCAACGGTCGTCGTCTCCGGTGGACGTGGCGTCGGCAGCGCCGACAAGTTCACCGTCGTCGAGGATCTGGCAGATTCGCTGGGTGCCGCAGTGGGTGCCTCGCGTGCCGCCGTGGACTCCGGTTACTACCCGGGCCAGTTCCAGGTGGGCCAGACGGGCAAGACCGTCTCCCCGCAGCTGTACGTTGCACTCGGCATTTCCGGAGCCATCCAGCACCGTGCCGGCATGCAGACCTCGAAGACCATCGTCGCGGTGAACAAGGATGAGGAAGCACCCATCTTCGAGATCGCCGACTACGGCATCGTCGGTGACCTGTTCAACGTCGCGCCTCAGCTGACCGAGGCCGTCAAGAAGCACAAGGGATAGCCTCTCGGCGAAAATCTCTGCTCGACGGGCCCTCATCGCGATTGCGGTGGGGGCCCGTCGCGTTTCGACGGGCGCAATCGTGTTCATGCAAACTCTTCCGACACTTCTCCTCGGCGATGCCCGGTAGTCTTCCCCGCTCGTTAGACACACCTCATGACCACTTCCGTCATGAGCTCGACTGCATCGATCGTCCCGGCCACCGACCGCTATTCGCTCGTGTTGTCCACCGACCCCGAACACCGACTCGCGGCGCAGCGCCTGCGCTACGACGTGTTCGCCTCCGAGCCCGGCTTTGCCATACCCACCGACACGGACGGTCTGGACGCCGACCGGTTCGACGATTTCTGCGACCACCTTCTCGTTCGCGACCAGTGGACCGACACGTTCGTCGGTTGCTATCGCATGTTGCCGCCGCAGGCCGCGGTGTCGGCAGGCGGCTATTACACCGCAACCGAATTCGACATCTCCGCGCTCGATCCCGTCGGGATGAACATCGTCGAAATGGGAAGGGCTGCTGTGCATCCCGACCACCGTTCGGGGTCGGTCCTCGGCCTGATGTGGGCGGGAATCCTGCACTACCTCGACGTGACGGGATACGAGTGGGTGATGGGTTGCGTGTCGGTTCCGATGCAATCGGCTCCCGGGGAAGCGGTCGGGGCCAACGTGCGTGGTGTTCGCGACCGGCTGTTGGATCGACACGCGACAGCGGTCGACAAGCGGGTCGTGCCCTACAACCCCGTGGTCGTCGACGGCGTCGATCTCCTCGACATTCCGGCGGTCAAGCGAACGTCCATGCCGCCGTTGATGAACGGGTACCTCCGGCTCGGTGCCTCCATCTGCGGTGAGCCCGCCCACGACCCGGAATTCGGAGTGGCGGATTTCGTCGCGCTCCTCGGCCTGCACGAGGCCAACACCAGGTATCTGGACCGTCTTCGTTCTGCAGCAACGACATTCGAGTCGGGTGCCCGATGACGCAACCCCTGGTTCGCGCACACGCCTGGATGCCGTCCTCGCCGTGCAGTGACGGGTGTCTGCCGAAGAATCCGCCCACGGTGCGTCGAATCGTCCTCGTTCTGCGCATCGTTGCGGCAATCGCGGCCTTCGCGCTGTTGCCGCTGTTGGTCGTCCTGGGGGTGCCCTTTCCCCGGGTTCGGCATGCATTGACGCGGCTGGGCGCTCGGATGCTGCTATCGGCCATCGGCATCGATCTCACCGTGCTCGATACACGCTCGGAGCGAGAGCGGTCGCGTACGGCAGGTGGTGCCCTGCACGTCTCCGGACACATTTCGTGGACCGACGTCGTCGTCCTCACGGCAGTGCGCCCGTCGACGTTCGTTGCGCGAGCCGATCTGGTGGACTGGCCGCTACTCGGGCGACTGGCCCGGGCCATGAAGGTGCTTCCCATCGATCGCGCACGACTGCGTGAGCTCCCGGCCGTTGTCGACCAGGTTGCCGACCGAATCCGCGCGGGCGCTTCGGTCGTCGTGTTCCCCGAGGCCACCACCTGGTGTGGGTTGGCCTACGGATCGCTTCGCCCGGCCCTGTTGCAGGCTGCCATCGATTCCGAGACGTGGGTGCAGCCCATCCGGCTGCGCTATCTCGATCGACACGGCGAACCGACCACCGCGACGTGCTTCGTCGGAGACGAGACGATCGGAGCGTCGATCGGCCGCATCTTCCGGCTCGCCGGACTGCGCGCCGAGGTCGAGTTCACCGCCCCGGAAGCGCCCGGCGGCAATCGACACGACCTCGCGCGGCGCTGCGAGGTGGCGATTCGACGCGACGACGGAGTAGAGCCTGCGGAACGACCCCGGAAGGACGTCTACGACCCGACGGTGCACGAGGTGATGGCCGAAGCCGAGCGAAGCCCCAGCGCGCCGACGGTTGCAGCCGCCTGATCCACAGCTGAACCGGGCGACCGTGGACCCACCTCGCGCAGGTAGGTCTGCGGTCGCTCGACCGGGTATCGTCGAGCGCGTTATGCCTTCTGTGCGCAGTACGCCTGCCCCCGCCCCGCCGCAGCCATCGGTGTACCTCGATCACGCCGCGACCACTCCCATGTTGCCGTGTGCGATCGAGGCGATGAACTCGGTGTTCGGCACCGTCGGGAACGCGTCGTCGCTGCACACCTCGGGCCGGTCCGCCCGTCGCCGAGTCGAAGAATCTCGCGAGTCGATCGCCGCGGACCTCGGTGCGCGCCCGTCCGAGGTGATCTTCACCTCCGGTGGTACCGAAAGCGACAATCTCGCCGTCAAGGGCATCTTCTCGGCCCGTCGAGACTCGAACGCCGCACTGACCAGGATCATCGCCAGCTCGGTGGAGCATCACGCCGTGCTCGACGCGGTGGAGTGGCTCGTCGCGCACGAAGGGGCGACTGTCACCTGGCTCCCGGTCGACGACGAGGGCCGGGTCACCCCCGATGTGCTGCGCGCCGAGCTGGCTCTGCACGCAGACGAGACCGCGCTGGTGACGGTCATGTGGGCCAACAACGAGATCGGCACCGTCATGCCGATCGTCGAACTCGCAGCGGTGGCCGCGGAGTACGGCGTTCCGATGCACAGCGACGCCGTGCAGGCCGTACCGCACCTACCAGTGGGATTCGCCGACAGCGGTCTGTCCGCCCTGAGTATCGCCGCGCACAAGTTCGGGGGCCCGCAGGGCGTCGGAGCCCTGTTGCTGGGCCGTCAGGTCCCGTGCGTGCCGCTGTTCCACGGTGGTGGTCACGAACGTGACGTCCGGTCCGGCACGCCCGACACGGCCGGCGTCGTCGCGATGGCGGCCGCACTGCGCTCGACGGTGCAGAATCTGTCGCTGCACGGGGAACGAACTCGCGCGTTGCGTGATCGACTCATCACCGGGGTTCGCGAGGTGGTGCCCGACGCCATCCTCAACGGCCCGGAGGGCGACGGGCGGCTCGCCGGAAACGTGCACTTCACCTTCCCCGGGTGCGAGGGGGATTCGCTGTTGATGCTTCTCGACGCCGCGGGCATAGAATGCTCGACGGGATCCGCCTGCACGGCGGGTGTGGCGAGCGCGAGCCATGTTCTGATCGCGCTCGGGTGCGATCCGGGCGTGGCCCGCGGATCCCTTCGGTTCTCTTTGGGAACCGGCTCGTCCGATTCGGACATCACCACTGTGCTTGCGGCCCTGCCGCAGGTCGTCGAACGTGCTCGTGCCGCCGGACTCGCCGGCGTCGGAGCTCGAGGAGGAAATCGCTGATGCGTGTTCTTGCTGCCATGAGCGGGGGAGTCGACTCCGCAGTCGCCGCGGCTCGAGCCGTCGACGAGGGGCACGACGTTGTGGGCGTTCATCTGGCGCTGTCCACCGCTCCCGGGGCGCTGCGGACCGGCTCTCGCGGGTGCTGCTCGAAAGAAGACGCCGGGGATGCACGCCGAGCTGCCGACGTCCTCGGAATACCGTTCTACGTCTGGGACTTCGCGGATCGGTTCAAAGAAGACGTCATCGACGACTTCGTCGCCTCGTACGCCGCGGGGGAGACTCCCAACCCGTGCCTGCGGTGCAACGAGAAGATCAAGTTCTCCGCGCTCGCGGACCGCGCGTTGGCACTGGGCTTCGACGCCGTCGCGACCGGGCACTACGCGCAACTGCACGACGGAGTTCTG
Organism: Rhodococcoides fascians NBRC 12155 = LMG 3623; assembly: GCF_001894785.1. Classification (GTDB taxonomy): domain Bacteria; phylum Actinomycetota; class Actinomycetes; order Mycobacteriales; family Mycobacteriaceae; genus Rhodococcoides; species Rhodococcoides fascians. The sequence goes on along the minus strand of NZ_BCWW01000006.1, from coordinate 270,342 downwards.
CGGCGTGCGGTGGACGCCGACAAGGATCAGTCCTACGTGCTGGCCGTCCTGAACCGCGGGCAGCTCTCGCGTGCGATGTTCCCCATCGGCGACACCCCCAAGTCCGAGATCCGCGAGGAAGCAGCCGAGCGGGGTCTCGCCGTCGCCGACAAGCCGGACAGTCACGACATCTGCTTCATTCCCTCGGGCGACACCCGGGCCTTCCTCGGCGCACACATCGGCGTTCGTCCCGGCAAGGTCGTCGACTCCGAGACCGGAGCCGAGTTGGCGGACCACGACGGTGTGCACGGCTTCACCATCGGCCAGCGTAAGGGTCTCGGGGTGGAAGGACCGGCCGTGGACGGCCGTCCGCGCTACGTCACCTCGATCGAACCGGACACCGGCACCGTCATGGTCGGTTCGGCGCAGAAGCTGGACGTCTGGTCCATCACCGGAGACCGCGCAGTGTGGACCGAGGGCACCGCGCCCACCGGGCCCATCGAATGCGTCGTACAGGTTCGGGCGCACGGCGGGCTGACCGACGCGGTTGCCGAGGCCGTCGGCGACGGGATGGAGATCCAGCTCCGGGCACCCTTGACCGGTGTCGCCAAAGGGCAGGCAGCGGTGTTGTACCGCAAGGACATTCACGGTGACATCGTGATCGGCAGCTCGACCATCTCGGGCACCCGATCCGAGCGCGAGTGACCCCGAGCACGTTCGGAGGGCTGGCGACCGGCATAGGTTCGTGGCCCGGCACCGACGTTCGTGAGGCCGTCGCCATCGTCCTCGGCGAGCTGGGTGAACTGCCACACGTGGTCGAACTGCCAGGGCGCGGGCTCGGTGCCGACATGATCGGCCGCACCGGAGCCATCATGGTCGACGTCGAACTCGACGTCCGGACGTCGGGCTACCGCGTCGTACCGCGTCCGATGCTGGCCGGTCGCCGTGCGACCGACTTTCTCACCGAGGATCTGGACGTGCTCGAGGAACTGTGGGAGGTCGCGGGACTACGCGGTGCCGGCCGGACCATCAAGGTGCAGGCTGCAGGACCGTTCACCATGGCCGCGCAGGTCGAATTGCGGCACGGACACCGCGCGCTGACCGACCGCGGCGCTCTACGGCACTTCGCGGAATCCCTCGGCGAAGGGCTGCGCCTGCACTGCGCAGAAGTGGCACGCAGACTCTCGGCGAACGTGGTGGTCCAACTCGACGAACCCAGTCTCGCCGCCGTTCTCGCGGGCAGTCTGACCGGGATCACCGGTATCGACTCGGTGCGCGCGATCCCGGAACCGGAGGTTCTGGACCTGCTCGACTCACTGATCGACACCATCGCGTTACCGGTCGCTGTGCACTGCTGTGACGGGGGAGCTCCCGTCGATCTGCTGCGCCGAACCCGAGCCGTCGCGGTGGCCGTGGATGCACACGAGCTGCGCCGAACCGACCTCGATGCGCTGGGAGAGCTGCTACAGGCCGGCAAGACCCTCGTACTGGGATCGGTGCCGTCGGCAACCCCGGACCGACCACACTTGTGGCGCGAGTGCGCCGAGCCCGGTGTGAAGTTGGTCGACAGCCTCGGCTTCGATCGTTCGATACTCGCTTCGCAGGTGTCGGTGACGCCGTCCTGCGGCTTGGCCGGAAGCACGCCCGAGTGGGCTCGTCGAGCAACGGCTCTCACCCACGAGGTTGTCGCGGCTTATCGGGACGCACCCGAATCGTTGTGACCACGGACCGGGACATTGTGACGAAACACAGTGTGCCGAGTCGGAATGCCTGGAGCGTCCTGCGGCTCCGTCCCGGGTCGTTCGGGACGTACAACAGGTGTGACATCATTCACACGGCCGTCGGGGGTCTGCTTTGAATCGGTGGGAGTTCGTACATGGCATCAGGTGGTCGCGGCTTCGATGAAGTCGCCTCCCTCCGACGTTCCGGCCGGCATCGACGCGGAGTTCTGGCCAAACTCGCCGCCGCCACGTCGGATTGGTACCGGGCTCCGCACGACTTCGAATGGATCCTCAACCACCGGTCCACTCGTCCACTGACGGGAATCATCCGGGTCGTCTTCGGCACCGCCGTCCTGATGTATGCCCTCACGTCGATTCTCATGTTGTTCAGCGATCTCGGCCCCACCGGCTCGCTGGCAATCGGGTGGGTCTTCTTCGTCCTGTTCACGCAGGTACTCGTTGCCGCACGGTGCGTGTTCGGCCCGATCCCCGGGAAGAAGTTCTTCGTCGGGTTCCTGGCGTTCGGCGACATTCTGACGACCTCGGTGCTGGTGTTGTACGCGCCGGTCGCGTCCTTGATCGGAACGGTGCTGTTCGCCGTCACCGGAGCGTTCTGTACGTATTTCCTCAGTCCTCGATTGCTCGTAGCCCACCTGGTGTGGACGGCGACGTTCATCATCGGCTTCGGTATTCGCACGTTCCTCGCTGTGATGGACGGCGAGGTGGTTGCCGTCGACGGACCGGCGGTCGCGACGGCGACGGTGGTGCTGTTGCTGGCAACGGTGGCGGTACCGGTGTTCGCGCAGGTGGCGTGGACGACGTTGTCCAACGACGCCAAGCGGTCGGTACTCGATCCTCTGACCGGGGTGTACAACCGCCGCGGTATCGACAGTGAACTGCTCGACCTGTGGCAGCTCGCGAACAAACGCGGACTGTCGATGGCGTTCCTGGTGGTCGACATCGACAAGTTCAAGGCCGTCAACGACCGCTACGGCCACAGCCGGGGCGACGAGGTCATCGTCCGGGTCGCGGATCGGCTGCGCAGACTCGCCCGCCACCACGGCGGAGTGCTCGCGCGAACCGGTGGCGAAGAATTTCTGCTGGCCGTCGTCGGACATGCGCAGAGCACCGTCGACCTCGGCGTCGATGTGGTGCGCGTGCTGTGCGACCACCGGGACGACATTCCGGTCACGGCGAGCGTCGGTATGGCACTGCTGCGTGAGGACTCCGCGCTGTGGGACGTGGGCACCTCCGTCGTGGGACGAGCGGCTCGCACGGCGGACGCGGCGATGTACCGGTCCAAGCAGTCCGGCGGGAACAGTGTGGTCGTCGACGAGATCTGACACGGGGATCTGCGATGATCGAGACATGTATCGACTCTCGGACGCCCAGCGGCGCGGTCTGCCCGCCGGTGTCCTGCTCTCGGTGATGGCCTCCGTCCTCGGCGGTATCTACTCCGACGACTTCCTGACCGGATTCGCGCTGACTGCCGGAATCTGCGCGGTGGCGTTGATCGCCGCCACCCTGCTGCTGGGCCTGATGGGCAGATAGCCTTCCGGACGCAGGATCGTTTCGATGTCGGTGCCGTCGGATAATCTTCGTCACGTGCCTGAGCCGACCGAACTGCCTGCAGGAACCGACGATGCCGCCGAGGCTGCCGGAGTCGAACTCGATCCTGCCACCCCTGCCGACCGCGAGCGGTGGCAGACACTGGCCGAGGAAGTACGTGGACATCAATTCCGCTACTACGTACGTGATTCGCCCATCGTCTCGGACGGTGAATTCGATGCCCTGCTGCGCGAACTGAACGATCTCGAACAAGCCCACCCGGACCTGCGTACGGCCGACTCACCGACCCAACTCGTGGGCGGTGGTTTCGCGACGGTGTTCACCGCCGTCGACCATCTGGAACGAATGCTGAGCTTGGACAACGTGTTCGATCACGACGAGCTCCGTGCGTGGGCCAAGCGGGTCGAGACCGAGGCCGGTCCGGATCTGCACTACCTGTGCGAAGTCAAGATCGACGGTGTGGCGTTGAACCTGGTGTACGAGAACGGCACTCTCGTGCGCGGTGCGACCCGAGGTGACGGGCGGACCGGCGAGGACGTCACGCTCAATGCTCGGACGATCGACGACATCCCCGATACCTTGACCGGCAGCGCCGAATATCCGATTCCGGAGCTGCTCGAGGTGCGCGGTGAGGTGTTCTTCCGGCTCGAGGACTTTCAGGCGCTCAACGCGGCGCTCGTCGAAGAGGGCAAACCCCCGTTCGCCAATCCACGGAACTCGGCGGCGGGCTCGCTGCGCCAAAAGAACCCGGCCGTGACCTCGAAGCGGCGTCTCGGCATGATCTGTCACGGATTCGGACGGATGGTCGGCTTCACCCCCGATTCGCAGTGGCACGCCTACGAGGCTCTGCAGGCGTGGGGTCTGCCGATCTCGACCCACACGACGCGCGTGCAGGGCATCGATGCCGTCGTCGAGAAGGTCGAGTACTGGGACAAGCACCGCCACGACGTCGAGCACGAGATCGACGGCCTGGTGGTCAAGATCGACGAGATGTCGTTGCACCGTCGGCTCGGAACGACGTCGCGAGCACCGCGGTGGGCCATCGCGTACAAATACCCACCTGAGGAAGTCACCACCACCCTGCTGGACATTCGCGTCAGCGTCGGCCGAACCGGTCGAGTGACTCCGTTCGCGTACATGACGCCGGTGCTCGTCGCGGGGTCCACGGTGTCTCTCGCGACCCTGCACAACGCGTCGGAGGTCAAGCGCAAGGGTGTTCTGATCGGTGACACCGTCACGATTCGCAAAGCGGGAGAGGTCATTCCGGAGGTGCTCGGCCCGGTCGTCGACGCCAGGACCGGCGACGAGACCGAATTCGTCATGCCCACCGAATGCCCGGAATGCTCGACGCCGTTGGCACCGGCGAAGGACGGCGACGCGGACCTGCGCTGCCCCAATTCGCAGTTCTGCCCGGCGCAACGCCGTGAGCGTGTGTTCTTCGTGGCCGAACGGCAGCGTTTCGACATCGAGGGTCTCGGATACGAAGCGGCGACGGATCTTCTGGCCACCGGTGCGATCGAGGACGAGGGCGATTTGTTCTCGCTCACCGAAGAAGACCTGATGAAGACTGCGATCTTCCGCACGAAATCGGGCGCATTGTCGGCCACCGGGCGCAAACTGCTCGACAATCTGTCCTCCGCCAAGAATCAGCCTCTGTGGCGAGTGCTGGTGAGCCTGTCCATTCGCCACGTCGGCCCCTCCGCTGCACGAGCCCTCGCCGGAGAATTCGGCAGCCTCGAGCGCATCGAAGCAGCGTCCGTCGAGGAGTTGTCGGCGGTGGACGGGGTGGGCGGCACCATCGCGGCTGCTGTGTCCGAATGGTTCGAGGTCGACTGGCACAGGGCCATCGTGGAGAAATGGCGGAATGCCGGTGTGCGGATGGAGGACGAGCGAGACGCCTCCATCGAGCGAAATCTGGAAGGCCTGTCGATCGTCGTCACCGGTTCGCTCGACTCCTACTCGCGCGACGAGGCCAAAGAAGCGATCTTGCTGCGGGGTGGAAAGGCCGCAGGTTCGGTTTCGAAGAAGACGGCGTTCGTCGTCGTCGGTGAATCGCCCGGTTCGAAGCACGACAAGGCCGTCGAGCTCGGCGTACCGGTCCTGGACGAGGCAGGGTTCACGCGTCTGTTGACCGAGGGCCCGGACGCAGTGTCGGAGCCGACGACGGACACCGACGCGTAGCAGTAGGGGAGACCGGGCGAGTTCCGGTGATCAGGTAAGGACGGTTGCGACGATCCCGGCGAGGTAACCGAGCCGGGCTACCTCCGACGGCCTGAACTCGGGCCCTCCCGGCCGGCCGAGCATCAGCACGGTGCCGGTGGTGCCGAGGGGAGCGGCAGCGATCTTGGTGTCCATGTCCCGCCACACCTGAGGTACCCAGTCTGCGTCGGAGTCGAGTGCAGCGGGAGAGGTCAACGGGAACCAGGGCAGTTCGGCGGCGTGTGTTTCGGGTGCGCCCGGGCTACCGACCAGGCGGAACGGACCGTGCGCGTTGGTGGCCACCACGGTGCTCCAGCCCACGCGCAGAACGCGGGGAGCGCCGTCGACCAGAACTTGCAGACGGTCGTCGGATGCCGCTGCGACCCGGTCGATCAGTTCCAGTTCGCGATGGGTGTCGAGAACGCCGGTGTACGGGCGGATCGAGTCGACGCGGACGTCGGTGAGGTTCTCGGCTGCAGTGATCAGTGTGTCGGGAAGCGAACCGGGCGCAACGTCGACCACCAGGTCGTCGACCGCGTAGCCGTCGCCGCGTTCGATGACGTCGAGCGAGAGGATGTCCGCTCCGACCGAGCCGAGGGCCACGGCCAGCGATCCGAGGCTGCCCGGCCGGTCGGGCAGCTGCACGCGGAGCAGGTAGGACATGGCACGCTCCCTTTCGACGTCTGGCGTAGTTCAGGGAACACTGTGCACCCCCGGCGCGAGCAATCTTTGCATCTTCGACCTGGCCGGCTCGACACGCAACGCGGGACGTGACAATTCTGACACTCGTGCGGGCGAGATCGGCGGCCGATCGAGACCGCTGACCGGGAGTGAGGTCGGCGAAACGGTGCGCACTAGGCTGGACCGCGTTCGCGGACCTGTGCGGTTCGCTCTGCGCAAATACGGGGCCGGTTCCTGCAGGCCCCACTCCTACTGTGTGAAAGGGGTCTACGCGGTGCCCGATATCTCCCGCGACGAGGTCGCTCACCTCGCCCGGCTGTCGCGCTTGGCTCTCAGCGACGCCGAACTCGACGAGTTCGCCGGCCAGTTGGATTCGATCCTCCATCACGTCAAGACCGTCGCCGAGGTGGCGACGGACGACGTTGCGCCGACAGCCAACCCCAGCGACATCGTCAATGTGACGCGTCCCGACGTGATTGTTCCCGGTCTGACGCCGGAGCAGTCGCTGTCCGGTGCACCGAATGCCGAGGAGGGCCGTTTCGCGGTGCCGCAGATTCTGGGAGAGAGCGAATGACCGACCTGACCAAGCTCGACGCGTCCGAGCTCGCCGACCGTATCCACTCGCGGGACGTCAGTGCGGTGGAGGTGACCCGGGCACATCTGGATCGGATTGCCGAGGTCGACGGCGACCTTCACGCTTTTCTGCATGTGGCAAGCGCGCAGGCGCTGGCCGCGGCGAACGACGTCGACGCCGGGCTGGCCGCGGGCTCGGCACCGGCCTCACCGCTCGCCGGGGTGCCGTTGGCGCTCAAGGACGTGTTCACCACCACCGACATGCCGACCACCGCCGGCTCGAAGATTCTCGACGGGTGGGTGTCGCCGTACGACGCGACGCTGACCTCGAAGCTGCGAGCGGCGGGCATTCCGGTTCTCGGCAAGACCAACATGGACGAGTTCGCGATGGGCTCCTCGACCGAGAACTCCGCGTACGGACCGACCAAGAACCCCTGGGACACCACCCGGATCCCGGGCGGCTCGGGAGGCGGAAGCGCGGCTGCGCTCGCCTCGTTCCAGGCACCGTTGGCCATCGGCACCGACACCGGTGGATCCATCCGGCAGCCCGCGGCACTGACCGGCACCGTGGGAACCAAGCCGACGTACGGCAGCGTCTCGCGGTACGGACTCATCGCCTGCGCCTCCTCGCTGGATCAGGGTGGACCCTGTGGTCGTACGGTGCTCGACACCGCGTTGCTGCACGAGGTCATCGCGGGTTACGACCCGCGGGATTCCACGTCGGTCGACACCCCGGTTCGTCCCGTCGTCGAGGCGGCCCGAGAGGGCGCTCGCGGCGACCTGACCGGAGTGAAGGTGGGTGTGGTCAAGGAGTTGCACTCGGACAACTATCAGTCCGGTGTCATCTCGTCCTTCGACGCCGCAGTGGCCGCATTGACTTCGCTCGGCGCCGAGGTGGTCGAGGTGTCGTGCCCCAACTTCGTCCACGCATTGGCTGCGTACTACCTGATTCTCCCGTCCGAGGTGTCGTCCAACCTGGCTCGGTTCGACGGAATGCGGTACGGCCTGCGTGCGGGCGACGACGGCCACCACAGCGCCGAATCGGTCATGGCCACCACCCGCGCTCAGGGGTTCGGGCCGGAGGTCAAGCGCCGCATCATGATCGGCACCTACGCGCTGTCGGCCGGTTACTACGACGCGTACTACGGCTCGGCCCTGAAGGTCCGCACCTTGATCGCGCAGGACTTCGACGCGGCATACGAGAAGGTGGATGTGCTCGTATCGCCGACGACCCCGACGACGGCATTCCCGTTGGGCGACAAAGTCGACGACCCGATGGCGATGTATCTCAACGATCTGTGCACCCTGCCCACCAACCTCGCCGGCCACTGCGCGATGTCGGTGCCGTCCGGACTGGCGTCCGAGGACGGTCTGCCGGTGGGTCTGCAGATCATGGCTCCCGCGTTCGCAGACGAGCGGCTCTACCGCGTCGGCGCTGCGTACGAGGCTGCCCGCGGCGATCTGCGGTAGTTCGAGGTGCTGCATCGGTGGGCCGCCCGGTTGGCGCATCTGCCCTTGCTCGGTGGAGCGGTCCCGGTCATCGGATTGGCGGCGGCCACGGTGCTGGCGATCGTGGCCGCCGGTGCGATCGTGGTTCGCATCCGCCGTGGCCGTCCGCTCGGCTCGCCCGTCGGTGGGCTGAGCGCACTGGGCCTGGCAGCGGCGCTCCTGGTGGCGACCGCCGTACTGACCAACCTGACGGTGACGCGGTACCCCACGGCCGCGTCGGCACTCGGGCGTGCGCCGGTCGTGCACGTCGAAGGACACGGCCGGTTGTTCGACGTGGAGGTGCCCGGCACGGTGTCGCAGTTCCGTGCTCGTCCGGCGACGGTCTATCTCCCGGCCGCGTACGACGACGGGGCGGACGACCTCCCGGTACTGGTGTTGCTCACGGGACAGCCCGGCCATGTGGTCGACTGGATCGAAGGTGGCCGACTACCGCAGACGATGGACGCATTCGCGGCACGTCACGGCGGCGTCGCCCCGGTTGTCGTCGTTGCCGACGGGCTGGGGGACACCGAAGCCAACCCGATGTGCATGGATTCGGACCTCGGTAATGCTGCGACGTATCTGACAGTCGATGTCCCGCAGTGGGTTCGGTCGAACCTCCACGTGTCCTCGGACCCGCGATCCTGGGCGGTCGGCGGGTACTCCTACGGCGGAACCTGCGCCCTTCAGCTCGCGACGACGGACCCGTCGGCGTACCCCACATTTCTCGACATCTCCGGTGAGGACGAACAACGTCGTGGCACCAGAGCGGAGTCGGTCCTTGCTGCGTACGGGGCGGACACACCGGCCGACGAGGATCGGTTCGATCGTTCTACGCCGCTGAACGTGCTCTCCCGCAACAGCTTTCCCGACTCTGCCGGTGCCTTCGTCGTCGGAGCCGACGACGAGGAGTTCAGGCCGCAGACCGAGCGGGCCTACCGGGCAGCCGCCGCCGCGGGCATGGATGTGCACTACAGCGAGCTGCCGGGAGGACACTCGATGCAGGTCTGGGCGCCTGCGCTCGATCAGGAGATGGACTGGCTCGGCAATCGGCTCGGTCTGCTCGGCTGACGGACCAGCACTCCCTTTTCCGGCGGCCCCTCTCGTTAGCGGCAGCGAGCCATGGCCTCGCCCTGGTCGGTCCCGTATCGATGGCCGTGGCCCGACGTGACATCCAATGCGGCGAGCAGGTCGACGGACGTCTGCAGGAAGCCGACGACAGGCAACCACGGCGGCCGTGGGGCGTCGATCGTGAACGTCGTCGTATCCGGCGGCGACCACAACAGATCGAGAGACCATCGCGCGACGGGGTCCGAGGAGTTGGCCAGGACGGCGGCACCGTCGGTGTCGACCGATCCCGCGGGCGGGCCGGCCCAGACAGCCCCGCAGAGTGACGAAATGTTCTGTTGCACGGCAAGGTACGCATCACTTCCTGCAACCGAACCCAGGCTCTGGCCGTACACGACGACTTTCGGTGTGGTCGGCTCCGCCGCCGCTCGGGTGGCGACCGCTCGAACCACGGCGTTCGCGGACCGGCGGGCGTCGTCCTCGGCGAACAGGAAGGTCGCCCAACTTGGCTTGTCGGAGTACTGCACCGCCACCGTCGCGACGTCACCGCCGAACGTTCTTTCGGCCCCGGTGATCGCATTCTCGTCCACCCAGCCGGACCCGGTGGGAATCGCGACCACGACGACGCTGCGTTCGAAGGCTCCAGCCCGTTCCATCTCGGAGACGGCCAGTGCCACACGCTCGTCCGGTGTCGCGGCCGACTCGAGTCCCACGTACGTGCGTACGGTGTCGAGATCCTGCCCTCCCGACGCGAACGCGCGGCCCTCGCGTCCCAGCGTGCGCCACGGTGCCGAGGATCCGGGACCGCCGGATCTCGTCTCCGATGTCGGGGCGGCCACTGCGTCGTCCATCGCCGAGTTCGAGGCCGAGTACGAGGCCGACAGAGTGGACCGCACGAACGGAACGGCCAGGGTGTACGACAATGCAGCGACCGTGACGAGCAGTGCCACGCAACGGTTCCGGCCCAGAGCGGAGAAGATTCGCCGGAGCGCGCTACCGGCTCCGCACAGTACGAGCGCAACGCACAGGGCACCCCCGGTAACGTCGACGGCGTAGCTCCAGCTCACCGGCTCGACGTCCATCGCGGCTCGTAATCGATTCTGCCAGTGCATGTTCGAGGCCAACGCGTCGCCCGAGATCAATGCAGCAGTGACGACGGTCCACGCTCGTAGCCGTAGCGACGCGGGCCGTCGTGGCCCGAACACCCGTCGGCCCGCACATGCGACCGTCAGAGCGAGTGCCACCATGAATCCGGTGAACAGGGCCGCAGTGACGGCGGAGCGGGGCAGAAGTGACGGAGCCGAGGAGATCGCCACAGCCGCTGCAACGGACACCGACGTGCCGAGTCTCGGCAAGCGAAGACGGTTGGGCGACTCGACATCCGATGCGACTGGGGTCTCGACCTCGCGGTCCGGGATGGCCGTGGTGGACATCAGCGTCGGTCCGTGCGGGTCGGGGTCATCGACACACGTCGGTACCGCGCGACAACGGACGCGATCAGCAGCGTCAGCGCCAGCACGGCTCCGAACAGTGTCAGGGGCATGGCGGGTTCGGCGACCGGTGCACCGAACGATTGTCGCCAGGAATTGAGGTCGACTGCCGTTGCCGCCACGACCGCAGCTGCGTCGCAGATCTGCCGGGACCCGTCGTCGGTGCGATGGTGACAGGCGTCGTGCATGCGACTGTCGAGTTGGGCGTCGATCGCCCTGCGCCACTGTGGGTCGACGGTCGTGCCCGTCGCGTTCGCGTAACGGAGGAGGTCGTAGCCCAGGTCGTGGGCTCGGCACGCAGCCTCGAACTCGGGTGGCAGTGGGATCGGGGACGAGCAATCCCCGCCGGGATTGCTCGCCATCCCGTCCTGCACCGCGGGCCGGTAGCCCATGACGTCTGCGAAGTCGCTCGGGATGGTCGACGCAGCGTCCTCGGCGGGTTCGGTGACCAGTGCACGAACGGTCTGTGCCACGGGGGAGCGACGGTCCTCGGTGGGTGACGACGTTGCTGCTCCCGTCGTGGCGGTCACGACGACGATGGCAGCTGCCACGCACATCAGGGTGCGAGATATGTTCCGGCTCATGAGGATCGACGCTAAGTTCGGCCGGCCGAGGCAAGCATCGCTCCGAGGTTCGGCTGTGGTGAGTGCCCCCGGGACCGGTTCGACGCGGTCCTGATACCTCCGAGCCATGCCGAACCGATACCCCGGTACGAGGACGCCGGCGGTCGATGCTGCCTAGGCTCGAGACGTGCGAAAGAAAAGGTCGACGAGTCTCGAACTCGGGGTACGTGCTCGGCGCCGGGTGCCCGAGCAGATCGGCGGCGTCCGTTCGGTCGACGTGCTGATCATCGCGGTGACGGCAATTCTGTACTCGATCGCGTGGCCGACACTGACGGTCACGCATCAGGTTTCGGTTCCGTTGCTACCGTTCGTCGCAGCGTTGGCAGCGTTTCCGTTCGCTCTGATCAGACTCAATCCCGCGATGGGGTGGGCGGTATCGGCGCTGTCCGCGTTGGTGATTCCGGCGGCGTTCGACCGCGTTCCGGATTACGACTACCCGTGGCAAGTGGTGCACATCCTCGTCCTGTTGGCGTTGCTGTTCGCGGTCGCGCTGCGTTCTCCGGCGCAGGTGCTGTTGGTGGCGTGGTTGGCCAGCATGCTGGTGTTCTTCGCGTACATGCCGGGCTCCGACGGAATCGGGTGGTCGGTGGGCCTGACTGCCGTGGTCGTGTTCGGGCTGCTGATCCGGTGGCTCGTTCTTTCGCGCAGGCAGCTCGCGCAGCAGGAGGAGGTCAGCGAACTCGAACGCACTCGCCGCACGATTCTCGAGGAGAGGGCGAAGATCGCCCGCGATCTGCACGACGTCGTGGCACACCACATGTCGATGGTCGTCGTTCAGGCCCAGAGTGCGCCGTACCGACTGGACGACGTGTCACCGGCCGCGGCTCGAGAATTCGAGTCGATCGGCGCGAGTGCACGCGAGGCGCTCAACGAGATCCGGGGGATGCTCGGGGTACTGCGTAGCGATGGAGCGCAGATGCAGGACGCGCCCGCGCCGAGTGCACTGGATCTCGAACGCACATTGCAGGCAAGTCGCAGAGCGGGCATGAATGTGCGGTGGGCCATCGCCGGTACCGTCGAATCGGTCTCGGAGACAACAGGACTGGCCCTGTTCCGTATTCTGCAGGAATCGCTGTCCAATGCCGCGCGCCATGCGCCCGAAGCCGAGGTGGAGGTGGATATCGCGATCGGCCCTGCCGTCGTGGACATGACGGTGGTCAACGCACCGGCTCCGAACCCGAGCATCTCCCGCACTCCCGGAAGCGATTGCGGCGGGCACGGAATCGCGGGAATGCGCGAGCGAGCGCAGGCCGCACACGGCCGGCTGCATGCCGCCCCTCTGCCCGGCGGTGGGTTCGAGGTTTCGGTTCGTGTGCCGACCGGAATGTCGACTCCGCCGGCAACGGCTGACGCCGGCGACGCGGTTTAGGCTGTCACGCGTGGTTACAACGGTGTTCATCGCCGACGATCAAGCGATGGTGCGGCAGGGGTTCGGTGCACTGCTCGGCGCTCAGGACGACATCTCGGTCGTCGGCGACGCCGACAACGGTCGCACCGCGGTCAGCGAGGTAGCGCGGCTGTTGCCGGACGTAGTGCTGATGGACGTGCGCATGCCCGAGATGAACGGGCTCGACGCGGCCCGCGCGATCCTGTCCGCGTCGCACGCGTCGCCGGTCCGTGTCCTGATGCTGACGACCTTCGACATCGACGATTACGTCTACGAGGCCCTGGCTCTCGGGGCCAGCGGATTCCTCCTCAAGGACGCGGCGGCCGAGGAACTGATCAGAGGCGTACGAGTCGTCGCGGCAGGCGATGCGCTGCTGGCACCGTCGGTGACCCGACGCCTTATCTCCGACGTCACGACCCGTCGCGGAGCGCGGAGGAACACTCCTTCCCGCCTGGCCGATCTGACGCCGCGCGAGCGCGAGGTTCTCGAACTCATCGCGACCGGCATGTCCAATGCGGAAATTGCAGGTGCGCTGTTCTTGGCCGAACAGACGGTCAAGACCCATGTGGGCAAGGTCCTGAGCAAGCTCGGGCTACGCGACCGCGCGCAGGCGGTCGTGCTGGCCTACGAAACCGGTGTCGTCACGCCCAAGTGAGGCCGACCGGTACCGGCGCGCGCGGGGACCCACGCCCGATTAGGCTGATGTTCGTCACTTCGGTCCGCTCCGCGGGCCTGCGAGCAGAGAGGCCAAAATCGATGCGCATCGGAGTTCTGACCGGAGGCGGCGATTGCCCAGGGCTCAATGCGGTGATCCGCGCTGTCGTTCGCACCGCCGACGCGCGATACGGCTCCACGGTCGTCGGATTCCAGGACGGGTGGCGCGGGCTTCTCGAAGACCGTCGAGTCCAGCTGCGCAACGACGACCGCAACGACCGGCTGCTCACCAAGGGCGGCACCATGCTCGGGACGGCTCGAACCAACCCCGACGTGCTGCGGGCCGGTCTAGACCGAGTCAAGCAGACCCTCGAGGACAACGGCATCGACGTGTTGATTCCGATCGGCGGTGAAGGAACTCTGACGGCAGCTGCGTGGCTGTCGGAGGAGGGCGTACCGGTGGTCGGTGTCCCCAAGACGATCGACAACGACATCGATTGCACCGACGTCACATTCGGCTTCGACACGGCGCTCACCATCGCCACCGATGCGATCGACCGACTGCACAGCACCGCCGAATCGCACCAGCGAGTGATGCTGGTGGAGGTGATGGGGCGACACGCAGGCTGGATCGCGTTGCACGCGGGATTGGCCTCGGGCTCGCACATGACTCTCATCCCGGAGCAGCCCTTCGACGTCGAAGAGGTATGCACGTTGGTGCGCAAGCGTTTTCAGCGGGGCGACTCCCACTTCATCTGCGTCGTGGCCGAAGGGGCCAAGCCCGTCGAAGGGTCGATGCAATTGCTCGACGGCGGTATCGACGAATTCGGGCACGTCCGATTCACCGGAGTCGCACATCAGCTCGGCGTCGAGATCGAACGTCGCATCAACAAAGAGGTACGCACCACGGTGCTCGGGCACGTGCAGCGTGGCGGCACTCCCACTCCGTACGACCGTGTGCTCGCAACGCGATTCGGTGTCAACGCCACCGATGCCGCGCATTCCGGAGACTTCGGAAAGATGGTGTCGCTGCGCGGTGCCGAGATCGGCCTGGTGTCGTTGGCCGAGGCCACCAAGCAACTCAAGCGGGTCCCTCAGACCCGGTACGACGACGCAGCAGCGTTCTTCGGCTGACCCCGAGGCGATCGGTGCGCGAGGACACGTGGTTACTCGGGTGGCGAATGCAATGCATAAACTACGGAGCATGACTGCTGCAACCGTCGATCTGATCGATTACGACGATGTGCTCGCCACGTTCGACCCCGTGCTCGGCATGGAGGTCCACGTCGAGTTGGGTACGGCCACCAAGATGTTCTGTGGTTGCCCCACCGCGTTCGGTGCGGAGCCCAATACGCAGGTGTGCCCGGTGTGCCTGAGCCTTCCCGGCGCACTGCCGGTGGTCAACGCTGCTGCGGTGGAGTCGGCGATTCGTATCGGGCTGGCGCTCAATTGCTCGATCACCCCGTGGGGACGGTTCGCGCGGAAGAACTACTTCTACCCGGATCAGCCGAAGAACTACCAGATCTCGCAGTACGACGAGCCGATCGCCACGGAGGGTTACCTCGACGTCGTGCTCGACGACGGCAGCACGTTCCGCGTCGAGATCGAGCGCGCCCACATGGAGGAAGACACCGGCAAGTCGACGCACGTCGGTGGCGCAACCGGACGAATCGAGGGCGCATCGCATTCGTTGCTCGACTACAACCGCGCCGGTGTGCCCCTGGTCGAGATCGTGACCAAGACCATCACCGGTACCGGGGCGCGGGCACCGGAGGTGGCGCGGGCGTACGTGACCGCATTGCGTGACCTGTTGAAGTCGCTGAACGTCTCCGATGTGCGGATGGATCAGGGTTCGTTGCGTTGCGATGCCAACGTCTCATTGATGCGGAAGTCGGCCACCGAGTTCGGTACTCGCACCGAGACGAAGAACGTCAACTCGCTCAAGAGCGTCGAGGTCGCCGTGCGCTACGAGATGCGCCGTCAGGCTGCGGTGCTCGAATCCGGCGGCGAGGTGACGCAGGAAACCCGACATTTCCAGGAGTCCGACGGCACCACCACGGCGGGCCGGAAGAAAGAGACCGCGGAGGACTACCGCTACTTCCCGGAGCCCGACCTCGCTCCCGTGGCCCCGGATGCAGCGTGGATCGAGGAGCTGCGAGCCACTCTGCCCGAGCTGCCGTGGTTGCGCCGCGGGCGAATTCAGAAGGACTGGGGCGTCTCCGACGAGGAAATGCGCGACTTGGTCAACTCGGGTGCTCTCGAACTCGTGGCGGCGACCGTCGACGCCGGCGCGTCGGCGCAGGCTGCGCGGTCGTGGTGGGTGTCGTACCTGGCGCAGCAGGCCAACATCGCCGGCGTCGAATTGGGGGATCTGGCGATCACTCCGGCTCAGGTGGCCGAGGTGGCAGCCTTGGTGGCCGACGGCAAGGTCAACAACAACGGTGCTCGTCAGATCGTGGACGGCGTCTTGGCCGGTGAGGGCGAGCCCGCAGAGGTGATGTCGGCGCGGAATCTGGTGTTGGAGAAAGACGACACCAAGCTTCAAGCCGCCGTCGACGAAGCACTTGCCGCGAACCCCGGTGTGGTGGACAAGATTCGCAGTGGCAAGGTCCAGGCCGCCGGTGCCATCGTCGGCGCGGTGATGAAGGCGACGCGGGGACAAGCCGATGCCGCCCGAGTCAAGGAACTCGTGCTGGCGGCGTGCGGTCAGTCCTGATCGACGCATGAGCAGGGCGGCCGGGCAGCGATTGCTGCCCGGCCGCCCTTGTCGTTCGAAGGAGCTGTCGGATCAGTCGAAGCCGCCACCACCGCCGGCAGGGAACGGCACCTTGACGACGCGGTCGTCGGTGGGGCCGACGGCAGTGCCGTTCTTGTTCACCGTTCCCACCAGAATCTGACCGTCGCTCGTGCTGGTAGCCCCGTTCAACTGCCCGTACTTGTCCTGGATCAACAGGGTCGGCTCGGCCGAGACCGCTCCGGTGTTCGGGTCCGTGGCCAGTGCTGCAACAGCTTTCGCTGTGGTGAGGGCAACCGCGACGCCGCTCTGCCCGGCGGCGCACCCGGCCACACCCGGACGGTCGGGCCAGGTCCACACCGGGGAGAACACTGCTCCCAGCTTGTCGATGCGCTGCAGGCGATCCTCGGTGGCGGTGCGGTCGGTGACGTAGATGTTCCCGCTGCCGTCGGTGCACACGTCGCCCGCTGTGCCGATGCCACTGAGCGCGATACCCGGACGCGGGGGAGTGGGAGTGGGCGACAGTGATGTCACGCGTAACAGCTTGCCGGACAACGAGTTCGGGTTGGCGGCGGCGACGGGATCGCCGTTGTCGCCGGTCAACACCAGAAGTTCGTTCGGCGTGTAGAACTCGAGGGAACCTCGAACTCCCGCGGCCCCGCGGGGGATCCCGGTCAAGATGTCCTTGGGTACGTCCCCCTGCGCGAGCCGAACGACCCGCGTATCCGACGCCGTCGTGATCAGCGCGTAGAGCAATTTGTCCTCGGCGTACGTGGGCGAGAGAGCAATGTCGAGCAGGCCCCCGTCGCCGGTGCCGTCGACG
This sequence comes from Rhodococcoides fascians NBRC 12155 = LMG 3623, assembly GCF_001894785.1. GTDB lineage: Bacteria > Actinomycetota > Actinomycetes > Mycobacteriales > Mycobacteriaceae > Rhodococcoides > Rhodococcoides fascians. The sequence goes on along the minus strand of NZ_BCWW01000006.1, from coordinate 253,353 downwards.
GGGATCGTGGCCACCTGCTGTGGCGTCCGGCCTGCGGTGACCTCCATGATGCGGCCGGTCCTGCGTTCTGCCACGAGGCTGCTCTGGCCGTCGGGAAGAGCTACGAGTCCGCCCGTGGTGTCGAGGCAGGTGGCGATCACTGCTGGGTCGGGATCCACGCACGGTCCCGAGACGGGCTGCGGGGCGTTCGGACCCGCCGGGGGCGAGGTCTCGCTGGGTGTGGTGGGCTTGAGTTCGGCAGCTCCGACATCCGGCGCGGGGGTGAACGGGGACGAGTTGGAATCGTCGAATCGGGCGCACCCGGCGAGCAGAACAACCGTCGTCGACAGGGCGACCACAGCCGCGCGGGCAGTTCGTGACGATGCTCCGAGCGGCTTCATGGTTCGAACGTTACGGAACGTCGAGTCCGACGCGCCACGCGGCCGTGAGCGTCAACGTCGGTGGCGCGGGGTTGTCGGCCTTAGTGTGGGGAGGTGACCGATACACCGCGTGACCCCAACCAGCAGGATCCCTCGTACGAACCGGCCGAGAGCCCGTACGACAACCCCACCGAGAAGATTTCGCCCACGCGTTCGGGTTCCGACGCGTCCGGTGCATCGACCACAGCGTTCGGTGCGCAGCGTTCGGATCGTCTGCCCCGAACCGACGACGAGTTGGACTTCCCGAATTCCTCCGCATCCGACAAGCGGAGCACCGATGCGGCACCGACAGAGAAGATCCCGACGTACCGCCCGTCGGCCTTCGCCGACTCGCCGACCCAGACGACGGCTACGGCGGCCGGTGCCACCTCGAACGCGTACTCGGATCGTCCGACGGAGTATCTCGGTGAGTCCTCCGATTCGGCAGTCGCCGCCCCGGCAGCCCCGGTGCGCACCGAGACCGTGGAAGTTCCGGCCCGACGCGGCACCACCGATCTGGGCCTGTTCGTCCTACGCGTCGCCATCGGAGCAGTGTTCCTCGGGCACGGACTGCAGAAGCTCGTCGGATTGTGGAACGGTCCCGGGCTGGACGGATTTCAGAATCTCCTGGAGGAGTCCGGGTTCCGATACCCGGAGATCCTCGCCATCGCGGCCGCGGCCGGCGAAACCCTCGGCGGCGCACTGCTGATCCTGGGGCTGGCGACGCCGCTGGCCGGTGCAGCTGTGTTGGCGACCATCATCAACGCCTGGTGCTTCAAGCAGGTGGCGGAGCCGGGGCTGCAGTTCTCCGGTGCCACCGGCGTGGAGTACGAAACCGTTCTCGGCTTCGCGGCCGCGGCCATCATTCTCACCGGACCCGGAAAGATCGCGTTCGACGGCCGCCGTGGCTGGGCGACCCGCCCGCGCATCGGATCGTTCCTCGCACTCGCGGTGGGAATCGCTGCGGGCGTGTGCATCTGGATCTTCCTCAACGGAGCGAACCCGGTCGTCCGCTGATCCGGTCGACAACCAACCATGTGAGTGGTTCCTCGTAGCCTGCTACGAGGAACCACTCACATGTTTTTTGGATTCGTTCCGCAGGCTCCACTCACATGCTTTTTCTGCTCAGGGCACGTAGCGCACAGCACCCTTGTCCGCGGATGTCGCCAGTGCGGCGTAGGCGCGCAGCGCCGTCGTGACCGTGCGCTGTCGGTCGACCGGCTGCCACGGCCGCTCGGACGCGAGCATCTTCGCGCGTCGAGTCTCCAGAGTTTCCTCGTCGACGAGGATCTCGAGCGTGCGCGTGGCAACGTCGATGCGGACCTGGTCGCCGTTCTCGACGAGGCCGATCACGCCGCCGGCCGCAGCCTCGGGGGAAATGTGTCCGATGGACAGGCCCGACGTACCACCGGAGAACCGTCCGTCGGTGATCAGGGCACAGACCTTGCCCAGACCGGCACCCTTGAGGAACGCCGTCGGGTGCAGCATCTCCTGCATTCCCGGTCCACCCTTGGGTCCCTCGTACCGCACGACGAGCACGTCACCGGGTTGGATCTTCTTCTGCAGGATGGCCGAGACGGCTTCTTCCTGAGACTCGACGACCAGCGCAGGTCCCTGGAACGAGAAGAGGTCCTCGTCGATGCCCGCAGTCTTCAGAATCGCGCCGTCGACGGCAATGTTGCCGCGCAGCACCACCAGGCCACCCTCGACCGTGTAGGCGTGTTCGAGATCGCGGATGCAACCACCCGCGGCGTCGGTGTCGAGGGAGGACCAGCGATTGCTCGTGGAGAACGGTTCGACGGTTCGGACGCCGCCGGGAGCGGCATGGAACAGCTCGATCGCCTCGTCGGATGCGGCACCGGAGCGGATGTCCCACGTGTCGAGCCACTCGTCGAAGCTCTTCGTGTGGACGGTCGAGACGTCGGTCTCGAGCAGATTCCCACGCCGCAGTTCGCCGAGGAGAGCGGGAATTCCACCCGCCCGGTGCACGTCTTCCATGTGGTAGTCCGAGTTGGGCGACACCTTGGCCAGGCACGGCACCTTGCGGCTGATGGCGTCGATGGTGTCGAGATCGAAATCGACCTCGCCCTCCTGCGCCGCCGCGAGAGTGTGCAGCACGGTGTTGGTCGAGCCACCCATCGCCACGTCCAGTGCCATCGCGTTGCGGAATGCCGCCGGGGTGGCGATGTTGCGGGGCAGCACCGACTCGTCCTCGTCCCGGTAGTACTTGATCGCCGCCTCGACGATGGTCGTGCCGGCCCGGGTGAACAGGGCGCGGCGGGCCTCGTGGGTGGCCAGCGTGGAGCCGTTGCCGGGCAATGCCAGGCCGAGCGCTTCGGTGAGGCAGTTCATCGAGTTGGCGGTGAACATGCCCGAGCAGGACCCGCACGTGGGACACGCGCTGCGCTCGACCTCGTCCAGGCCCTCTTCGGACACGGCGTCGTTCGCGCTGGCGGAGATTGCGGTGATCAGGTCGGTGGGTGCCTGCGCGACCCCTCCGACGACCACCGCTTTACCGGCCTCCATCGGCCCACCGGAGACGAACACCGCCGGGATGTTCAATCGCATGGCCGCGTTGAGCATGCCGGGGGTGATCTTGTCGCAGTTGGAGATGCACACGAGTGCGTCCGCAGTGTGGGCGTTGGCCATGTACTCGACCGAGTCGGCGATGATCTCGCGGCTGGGCAGCGAGTACAGCATGCCCCCGTGCCCCATGGCGATTCCGTCGTCGACGGCGATGGTGTGGAACTCGCGAGGGACTCCGCCTGCCGCGCGGACGGCGTCGGCGACGATCTCGCCGACGTTCTTCAGGTGAACGTGGCCGGGTACGAACTGGGTGTACGAGTTCGCGATGGCGACGATCGGTTTACCGAAATCCGAATCGGTCATTCCGGTGGCGCGCCACAGCGAGCGCGCGCCCGCAGCATTGCGTCCGACAGTGGTGACCCGTGAGCGTAGCGGCGGCATAGTGCAGTTCCTCGTTCGTTGCAGCGGTGATCGCAACGAGGAGGTTACTCGGCCCCTCGTCAGCGATCCTTCGGTGCCTGTTCGTCGTCGTGCTCGGCATTCTCGGCCTCTGCGCGTGCCTGATCCTCCGCCGCAGCTGCCGCGGCATAGGGGTCGGTGATGCGACCGCCGCTGGCGGCCGCGAGTTGGGGGAGCCGATCGAACCGCACGAGCGGAAGTGACTTCTCCGTCTTGTCGGTGAGCACCACGCGTGCCCAGCGGCGATCGGGGAAGTGCAGTCCGACCACGGACTCCCACTCGATGACGTCGGAGCCGATGAAACGGCGGGCCGTGATCGCCTCGGGAGTGATGACGGTGCGCACACGCAGCACCCAGATGCACGCGACGATCGGCAGAATCAGCAGCCAGCCCAGTGCGGCGGGCCAGCTCGCTGCAGGCAGAGAGGTACTGAACAGGAGCAACCCGACGCCGATCAGGGCCAGACGCGGGAGGCGGATGACCTGCCTGCTCGACGGCGGTGGCCCGTCGGCACTGTTCGGTTGCTCGGAACCGGTGTGGGATGATGGCCGAGGTGGTTCGGACTGCTGCGAAGACGACACCCATTCATCTTCGCATTGCATCTACGCGATCTCACATAATGGGATTGCGTCGTGACGAGTTTGACTCTTCCCTGTGCGCGCGCCTACCGTTCAGTGCGTGAAGCGGAATTGGATACTCGTAATCGGCCGGCGCGTCAACGCCTGAGCCGGTTGTTCAAACTCGCATCGACGCGCCACCCTCGTACAGCTCACGCTGACGGGGGTTTTTTCTTGCCCAGAGATCGCCCAGCAATTTCACATTCCTGAGGAAGCAATCAGTGAGCGCACCAACCGCACGCCCAGGGCCCACGACACGTAAGTCGGGGACAGCCACGAGCCCGTCGACCAGCAACCCGTCCGCAGACGCGGCGACCAACGGATCGCGACGCCACGTCGCACCCGAGAAGGTCAGCGGCGCACAGTCGGTCGTACGAGCTCTCGAAGAACTCGACGTCGACACCGTATTCGGCATTCCCGGTGGCGCGGTTCTCCCGGTCTACGACCCGCTCTTCGACTCCGTCAAGGTGCGCCACGTGCTCGTTCGCCACGAGCAGGGTGCGGGTCATGCCGCCACCGGCTACGCCCAGGCGACCGGCAAGGTCGGCGTCTGCATGGCGACGTCCGGCCCGGGCGCGACCAACCTCGTCACCCCGTTGGCCGACGCGCAGATGGACTCGGTTCCCATCGTCGCGATCACCGGTCAGGTCGCCCGCAGCCTCATCGGTACCGATGGGTTCCAGGAAGCCGACATCTCGGGTATCACGATGCCCATCACCAAGCACAACTTCCTGATCACCGACGGTGCGGACATCCCGCGCATCATGGCCGAGGCGTTCTACATCGCCGCGTCGGGTCGTCCCGGTGCCGTCCTCGTCGACATCCCGAAGGATGTGCTGCAGGCGCAGACCACGTTCTCGTGGCCGCCGGAAATGCGTCTGCCCGGCTACCGCCCGGTCACCAAGCCGCACGGCAAGCAGGTTCGCGAAGCGGCACGCTACATCGCCGATGCCAAGCAGCCGGTGCTGTACGTCGGTGGCGGCGTCATCAAGGCCAACGCCTCGGCAGAACTGCTCGAGCTCGCAGAACTGACCGGCATCCCGGTCGTCACGACGCTGATGGCGCGCGGGGCATTTCCCGACACCCACCAGCTGAACCTGGGCATGCCCGGTATGCACGGCACCGTCGCGGCGGTCGCCGCTCTGCAGCGCAGCGACCTGCTGATCACGCTCGGTGCCCGGTTCGACGACCGCGTCACCGGTCAGCTCTCGTCCTTCGCTCCCGATGCCAAGGTCATCCACGCCGACATCGACCCGGCCGAGATCGGCAAGAACCGATACGCGGACGTGCCGATCGTGGGCGACTGCGGCGAGGTCATCACCGAGCTGATCGAGGCCCTGCGGGCCGATCGCGCCACCGGAACGACTCTCGACCTCGAGCAGTGGTGGGTTTACCTCGACGGCATCCGCAAGACGTACCCGTTGAGCTACGACCGTCCGTCCGACGGTTCCATGTCTCCCGAGTTCGTCATTTCCTCGGTCGGCAAGTTCGCCGGTCCCGACGCGATCTACTGCGCCGGCGTCGGCCAGCACCAGATGTGGGCCGCGCAGTTCATCAACTACGAGAAGCCGCGCACGTGGCTCAACTCCGGTGGTCTGGGCACGATGGGGTACGCGGTTCCGGCCGCCATGGGAGCCAAGATGGGCCTGCCCGACGCCGAGGTGTGGGCGATCGACGGCGACGGCTGCTTCCAGATGACCAACCAGGAGCTTGCTACCTGCGCGGTCGAGGGAATCCCGATCAAGGTCGCGCTCATCAACAACGGCAACCTCGGCATGGTTCGGCAGTGGCAGACCCTGTTCTACGAGGAGCGCTACTCCAACACCAATCTCGGAACTCACGGTGCCGTGCGCATCCCCGATTTCGTCAAGCTGGCCGAGGCTTTGGGCTGCGTCGGTTTGCGATGCGAGCGGGAAGAGGACGTGGATGCGGTGATCGCTCAGGCACGCGCCATCAACGATCGTCCGGTCGTCATCGACTTCATCGTCGGTGCCGACGCCCAGGTGTGGCCGATGGTGGCCGCCGGAACGGGTAACGACGAGATCATGGCCGCCCGCGGCATCCGTCCGCTGTTCGACGAGGACGAGACCGTGGGCAGTGAGCCAGGACTCGACGACGCGATGGAGCGCGAGCAGGCGCCGCACCCGATGAACAACGACGCGAAAGGCACGGACCTGTGAGCACGAGCCATACCCTCAGCGTTCTCGTCGAGGACAAGCCAGGTGTGTTGGCGCGCGTGGCCGCGTTGTTCTCGCGCCGCGGCTTCAACATCTCCTCACTCGCGGTCGGCGGCACCGAGATTCCCGATATCTCGCGCATGACGATCGTGGTGACGGTCGACGAGTTCCCGCTCGAGCAGGTGACCAAGCAGCTCAACAAGCTGATCAATGTCATCAAGATCGTCGAGCAGGACGACGATTCCTCGGTGGCGCGCGAGTTGGTCCTGATCAAGGTCCGCGCCGATGCCAGCGTTCGGAGCGAGGTCATCGAAACGGTGAATCTGTTCCGCGCCAAGGTCATCGACGTCTCTCCCGAGGCGGTGACGGTCGAGGCGACGGGCACCCGCTCCAAGCTCGACGCGTTGCTGAAGATGTTGGACCCCTATGGAATTCGAGAAATAGTTCAGTCGGGAGTCGTTGCCGTCGGACGTGGACCGAAATCGATCACTGCGTCGCGTTAGCGGCCCCGGTGACGAACATGCGTAAAACCCAAGAGGAAAGGTAACAACCAGTGGCAGTCGAGATGTTCTACGACGACGATGCTGATCTGTCGATCATCCAGGGCCGCAAGGTCGCTGTGATCGGCTACGGAAGCCAGGGCCACGCGCACTCGCTCAGCCTGCGCGACTCCGGCGTCGATGTTCGCATCGGCCTGGCGGCAGGCTCGAAGTCCCGTGCCAAGGCGGAGGAGCAGGGCCTGAAGGTCGGAACTCCCGCAGAGGTGTCCGAGTGGGCCGACGTGATCATGGTGCTCGCACCCGATACCGCTCAGGCCAAGATCTTCTCCGAGGAGATCGAGCCCAACCTGAAGGACGGCGACGCGCTGTTCTTCGGCCACGGCCTCAACATTCACTTCGACCTGATCAAGGCTCCGGAGTTCGTGACCGTCGGCATGGTTGCCCCCAAGGGCCCCGGCCACCTCGTGCGTCGTCAGTTCGTCGACGGTAAGGGTGTTCCCGCGCTCATCGCCATCGATCAGGACCCGAAGGGTGAGGGTCAGGCCCTCGCGCTGTCGTGGGCCAAGGGCATCGGCGGCACCCGCGCAGGCGTCATCAAGACCACGTTCAAGGAAGAGACCGAGACCGACCTGTTCGGTGAGCAGGCCGTGCTGTGCGGCGGCACCGAAGAACTCGTCAAGACGGGCTTCGAGGTCATGGTCGAGGCCGGCTACGCACCCGAGATGGCGTACTTCGAGGTGCTGCACGAGCTCAAGCTCATCGTCGACCTCATGTACGAGGGCGGCATCGCCCGCATGAACTACTCGGTGTCCGACACCGCGGAGTTCGGTGGGTACCTCTCCGGACCGCGCGTCATCGACGCAGGCACCAAGGAGCGCATGAAGGCCATCCTGGCCGACATCCAGTCGGGCGAATTCACCCGTCGCCTCGTCGCCAACGTCGAGAACGGCAACACCGAGCTCGAAGGCCTGCGCAAGGCCAACGCCGAGCACCCCATCGAGGTCACCGGCAAGAAGCTGCGCGACCTCATGAGCTGGGTCGACCGCCCGATCACCGAGACGGCCTGATTCTCATCGAATCGCGTTGTCACGCAATCTGATCGAAGGGCACCCCTGGATTGCCGGGGGTGCCCTTCGGTGCGTGAGTCCGGTGGCGTCACCGTGTGACGTCTCGGGCCTCTAAACTGTTCGTGCTGCACAGCCCGCCGAATTTTTCCGACCACGTCTCGAACCGATATAGGGAGTTTTTCACGTGAGCCAGCCAGGCCGTCCTGTCGTTCTGATCGCCGACAAACTTGCGCCGTCCACCGTCGAGGCACTGGGCGACGGCGTCGAGGTTCGCTGGGTCGACGGTCCGGATCGCCCCGCGTTGCTCGCTGCAGTTCCCGAGGCCGACGCCATTCTCGTGCGGTCCGCGACCACGGTCGACGCCGAGGTGCTCGCTGCCGGGACCAACCTGAAGATCGTCGCCCGCGCCGGTGTCGGCCTGGACAACGTCGACGTACCCGCTGCCACCGAGCGCGGCGTCCTCGTCGTCAACGCACCGACCTCCAACATCCACACGGCCGCCGAGCATGCGGTGACGTTGCTTCTCGCGGCCGCGCGCCAGATCCCCGCTGCCGACGCCACCCTGCGTCAGCACGAGTGGAAGCGCAGCAAGTTCAACGGTGTCGAGATCTTCGGCAAGACCGTCGGCGTCGTCGGACTCGGCCGAATCGGCCAGCTGTTCGCGCAGCGTCTTGCCGCGTTCGAGACCCACATCATCGCGTACGACCCCTACGTCTCGGCAGCGCGCGCGGCGCAGCTCGGAATCGAACTGGTGAGCCTGGACGAGCTGCTCGAGCGGGCCGACATGTTCTCGGTGCACCTGCCGAAGACGCCGGAGACCAAGGGCATCATCGGCAAGGAAGCCCTCGCCAAGACCAAGCCCGGGGTCATCGTCGTCAACGCCGCACGCGGTGGACTGGTCGACGAGCAGGCACTGGCCGACGCCATCACCTCCGGTCACGTGTTCGCCGCGGGCATCGACGTCTACGCCTCCGAGCCGTGCACCGACAGCCCGTTGTTCGAGCTGCCGCAGGTCGTCGTCACTCCCCACCTCGGGGCATCGACCACCGAAGCGCAGGACCGAGCGGGCACCGATGTGGCCAAGTCCGTATTGCTGGCTCTCGCAGGCGAATTCGTGCCCGACGCGGTCAACGTCAAGGGCGGGGCCGTCGGCGAAGAGGTATCGCCGTGGCTCGAAATAGTACGTAAGCAGGGTGTGCTGCTCGGAGCCCTGTCCGACGAACTTCCCACCTCGTTGTCGGTGGACGTTCGCGGCGAACTCGCCAGCGAGGACGTGCAGATCCTGAAACTGTCCGCGCTGCGCGGACTGTTCTCGGCCGTCATCGAGGATTCGGTCACGTTCGTCAACGCTCCGTCGCTCGCCGAGGAGCGCGGTGTCACAGCAGAAGTGACCACCGCTCCCGAGAGCGAGAATCACCGCAGTGTCGTCGACATTCGCGCCGTCTACGGTGACGGATCGGTCCTCAACGTTGCCGGCACTCTGACGGGCACCTCGCAGGTCGAGAAGATCGTCAACATCAACGGCCGCAACTTCGACCTCCGCGCCGAGGGCAAGAACCTCATCGTCAACTACGCGGATCAGCCCGGCAGCTTGGGTCGAATCGGCACTCTGCTCGGCGACGCCGGAATCGACATCCAGGCCGCAGCACTGAGCCAGGACTCCGAGGGCGACGGCGCAACGATTCTGCTGCGCGTCGACAAGGACGTTCCGGCAGAGCTCAGTGCGAGCATCGCCACCGCTGTGGGTGCCTCCACCATCGAGCTGGTCGACCTGTCCTGATCGCTCGCAGCCGATCGGACCGACACGAACAACGAGGAGTGAAATGAAGCTGGCCGTCATCGCCGGGGACGGAATCGGACCGGAGGTCGTCGCCGAAGCGCTTGCCGTTCTCGACGTGGTCGCACCCGGAGCCGAGAAGACCGAGTACGACCTCGGGGCGCGGCGCTACAACGCCACCGGAGAGTTGCTGCCGGATTCGGTGTTGGCAGAACTGCGTGAGCACGACGCAATTCTGTTGGGAGCCATCGGCGATCCGTCGGTGCCCAGTGGTGTGCTCGAGCGTGGGCTGTTGCTGCGGGCGCGATTCGAGCTCGATCACCACATCAATCTGCGGCCGGCCAAGTTGTACCCGGGCGTGGTCGGTCCGCTGGCCGGGGACAAGCAGATCGACGTCGTCGTCGTTCGGGAGGGTACCGAGGGTCCGTACACCGGAAACGGCGGTGCACTGCGTGTCGGTACACCGCACGAGGTGGCCACCGAGGTCAGCGTCAACACTCGTTACGGCGTGGAGCGCGTGGTGCGCAACGGTTTCGAGCGGGCGCTGACTCGCAAGAAGCACCTGACGCTGTTGCACAAGACCAACGTGCTCACGTTCGCCGGTAGCCTGTGGGCCCGCACGGTCGAGGCAGTCTCGGCGGACTTCCCGGACGTCGAGGTCGCGTATCAGCACATCGATGCCGCGATGATTCACCTCGTCACCGATCCCGGCCGGTTCGACGTGATCGTGACCGACAATCTGTTCGGCGACATCGTGACCGACCTCTCGGCTGCCGTCACCGGCGGAATCGGTTTGGCCGCAAGTGGAAACATCGACGCCACCGGTACCAACCCCAGCATGTTCGAGCCGGTGCACGGTAGTGCGCCCGACATCGCGGGACAGCAGAAGGCCGATCCGACCGCTGCCATCCTGTCGGTGTCCTTGCTACTCGATCATCTCGGCGACGCGGCGGGGGCCGCGCGAGTAGAAGCCGCTGTCGCAGCGGATCTCGCCGAGCGGGGAACCACGACCGCGTCGACGAAAGAGATCGGCGCTCGGATCGCCGCTCGCCTGTAACTCTCACGCCACGACATGCCACGGTGGGCCGACAGCCCACCGTGGCATGTCGTGTATCACGGGCAGGTCACCCCTTGGGCACGTCAGCCGGCGCGGTCTGCACCGGCGTCGGACGTCTCGTCCGTGGGCTCGGGTGCCGGATCGTCGGGCACGATCGGTACGGAGAGCGCGGGAAAGACCGCCGACACCAGGAACGCCACGGGGAAGCTGATGGCCGCGATCGCCCCGAACACCGGCGGCACAGCCGAGGCGAACACGTACTGACTCGTGTTCTGTACCCCGAGAGCTCGTCCGCTCCAATACGGTCCCGAGATTTCCGCGACAGCAGTGAACGCGAGGCCGTTCGGGGCAACGGTGGCGACGGACGCGACGACGAGCAGGACGATGGCGGCGGGGGAGTCGAACCAGTCGGCGATGCCGAGCCCGAGCATGCTGGCAGCGGCCGTCACGGCCACCCACCGCAAAGGCCGCATGCGGCTACCGACACGATCGGACAGCGCGCCCACGCTCATCCGACCCAGTGCGCCGAGAATCTGGGTCAGCGTGACGAGGACACCCGCGGCCGCGGCCGTCCACCCTCGGTCGGTCATCAGCCACACGAGCGCATACGTCCACACCACGTACTGCGGCACCACCAACAGGATGGACGTGGCGTGAATGCGCCACAGTTGGCTGCTGTTGCGGTACGGATTGTCGAGCAGACCCTGCGCCGCCGCATCGGTGCGGTTCGGACGGGGAGGGTCGACCACGGCCAGGCACAGCAGAGCGCTCGCAGCGCAGACGGCAGCGGGCACGAGCAGGGCCGCGCCGACGCCGTGGTCACGTGCGACAGGCGGGATGGTCAGTGCCGCGACGGCCACGCCGAGGGGAACCGACATCTGTCTGATGCCCATGGCCAGCCCACGACGGTGCGGCGGAAACCAGCCCACCACGACGCGTCCGCTCGCGCTGTTCGCGCTGGCCGCAGACATACCGCCGATCAACAGCAGGGCGGCGAGCGCCGGAATGGACGTGCTGACCACCGCAGCCAGGCTCGCGGCAGCGGTGAGCCCGAGCCCGATCACGAGAACGAGACGTTCGCCGATGCGGTCGACGAGCACGCCCCATGCGATGAGGGTCAGCATGATGCCCACGGTCGGCATCGCAACCACGAATCCTGCGGTCGCAAGTCCGAGTCCCCGGTCGTCGTGCAGGGCGGGAATGAGAAATGCAGCACCGTTGATGAAGACGGCACCGGCAGTCTGCGCGAGCATCCCGAGCACGAGCATGAACCACCGTCGCGTCTCGCCGATACTGGACAGCTGCTTCGTGGCGCTCATTCCGGCCTCTCGTCTCACTATGTGAACACACAATCTTGCTATCTGGATACAGATCGAAACATTACACCGGCGAAAGATCGACGGACCGGACGGCATCGGCGTGCGGAGAATGGCGGTCGATAGACTTTCGACATGCGTCTCGGTCGAATTGCAAGTCCTGATGGTGTGGCATTCGTGAGTATCGAAGGTGAGGGGGATGCCCGGACGGCGAAGGAAATTGCCGAACATCCTTTCGGCACACCGACGTTCACGGGTCGATCGTGGCCACTGGCCGACGTGCGACTGCTCGCACCGATCCTCGCCAGTAAGGTGATCGCCATCGGTAAGAACTACGCCGCGCACGCCGCCGAGATGGGTGGTGAAGCACCGGAGACTCCCGTCATTTTCATCAAGCCGAACACCTCCATCGTCGGTCCGGGTGCGGCCATCGTGCTGCCTCCGTCGTCGAACGAGGTGCACTACGAAGGCGAACTCGCCATCGTGATCGGTCGTCCGTGCAAGGACGTGCCCGCCTCCAAGGCGTACGACGTGGTGCTCGGATACACCGTCGCCAACGACGTCTCGGCACGCGACCATCAGAAGCACGACGGGCAATGGACCCGGGCGAAGGGGCACGACACGTTCTGCCCCCTCGGGCCGTGGATCGAGACATCCCTCGATCCTTCCGACCTGGAGATCAAGACCGAGGTCGACGGCGTCGTCAAGCAGCAGAGTCGTACTTCGCTTCTACTGCACGATATTCCGAAGATCATCGAGTGGGTGTCCGCAGTGATGACCCTGCTGCCCGGAGACGTCATTCTGACCGGAACGCCCGAGGGTGTCGGCCCCATCACCGACGGAGACAGTGTGTCGATCACCGTCGAGGGAATCGGAACCTTGACCAACCCAGTCGCAGCGAAGAAGTAGGACAACGATGACCACAGCAGCAGATGTCCGCGTTCGGTTCTGCCCGTCGCCCACCGGCACACCGCACGTCGGTCTGGTCCGCACCGCCCTGTTCAACTGGGCGTTCGCGCGACATCACGGCGGCACCTTCGTCTTTCGGATCGAGGACACCGACGCCGCTCGCGATTCCGAGGAGTCCTACGCAGCGTTGCTCGACGCGCTGCGATGGCTCGGTCTGGATTGGGACGAGGGCCCCGAGGTGGGCGGTCCCTACGAGCCCTACCGCCAGTCGCAGCGACGCGACCAGCATGTGGCTGTCGTACAGCAACTGCTCGATGCCGGCGAAGCCTACGAGTCGTTCTCGACGCCCGAGGAAGTCGAAGCGAGGCACAAGGCCGCCGGGCGTGACCCCAAGCTCGGCTACGACAACTTCGACCGCGACCTGACGCCGGAGCAGCGGCAGGGATTCCTCGACGAGGGACGCGGGGCCGTCGTGCGGCTGCGCATGCCCGATCACGATCTGACGTGGAACGACCTCGTACGCGGCGAGACCACGTTCAAGGCGGGGACCGTACCGGACTTCGCCTTGACTCGCGGCAACGGAGTTCCGCTGTACACGTTGGTCAATCCGGTCGACGACGCACTGATGAAGATCACGCACGTGCTGCGCGGCGAAGACCTGTTGTCGTCGACGCCTCGACAGCTCGCACTGTACGAGGCCCTGATCCGAATCGGTGTGGCCGACCGCACCCCGGAGTTCGGACATCTGCCGTTCGTGATGGGCCAGGGCAACAAGAAGCTGTCCAAGCGTGACCCCGAATCGAACCTCTTCATCCACCGCGACCGAGGCTTCGTCCCGGAGGGGCTGCTGAACTACCTGGCGCTTCTCGGGTGGGGCATCTCCGACGATCACGACGTGTTCTCGCTCGACGAGATGGTGGCGGCGTTCGAGATCTCGTCGGTCAATTCCAACCCTGCGCGCTTCGACCAGAAGAAGGCCGACGCGATCAACGCCGAGCACATCAGGATGTTGGCTGCAGACGACTTCGCGGCACGGTTACGCGAATTCCTCGTTGCTCGAGGGCATCTCACCGAGCCGGTCGACGAGAAGATGTTCGCTGTCGCGGCGGATCTGGTGCAGACGCGCATCGTCGTGCTGTCGGATGCGTGGGGCCTGCTGAAGTTCCTCTTCGTCGACGACGCGGAGTTCGAGATCGATCCTGCAGCGGCGGCCAAGAATCTCGGCGCAGACGCGGCACCGGTACTCGACGCCGCCATCGAAGCACTGACCGCAGTGACGGATTGGTCGACGGCCGAGCTGGAAGTCGCCCTCAAGGACGCGCTCATCGAGAAGATGGAACTCAAGCCCCGCAAGGCCTTCGCGCCGGTTCGGGTGGGAGTCACCGGCTCCCACATCAGCCCGCCGCTGTACGAGTCCATGGAACTCCTCGGCCGCGAGAGGACCCTCGCTCGTTTGACCGCCGCACGTACCCTTATCGCGTGACGGCGGTGCGACGTCGGCCGTCGAGGTCGGTCGGAGACTTTCGCACATGAGCGTCGCCGACCGACTGGATCGACTGCAGCGCAGGCGTCCGGTTCTCGGATTTCCGATTGCGGTGGTCTACAAGTTCGTCGACGATCAGGGTGGTTACCTGGCCGCGCTGATCACGTACTACGCATTCGTCTCGCTCTTTCCTGCGCTGCTGCTCTTCTCCGTGATTCTGGGCATCGTGTTGATGGGCAACCCGGAGCTGCAACAACAGATCCTGAACTCGGCACTCGGTCAGATCCCGGCGATCGGGGAAGAACTGGGGCGTCCCGAACGGATAGGTGGCGGCACGGTCGGTCTGACGGTGGGTATCCTCGGGTCGCTCTACGGCGGACTCGGCGTGTCCGTTGCGTTGCAGAACGCGATGAACACCGCATGGGCCGTACCGAAGAATCTTCGGCCCGATCCCATTCGAGCCCGAGTGCGGGGATTGGGTTTGCTGAGCACCGTGGGTCTGGCGGTACTGGCGATCACCGCACTCAATGTGCTCAGTGCTGCAGGATATTTCGGCCCGGAATCCGGTCTCGTCGTGTTCGTGATCGGAACGCTGCTGTACGTCGGGGTGTTCGTCGTTGCGTTTCGGCTCGCCACAGTGCGAGCGGTGTCGATCGGACAGGTACTCCCGGGAGCCATAGCGGCCGGTCTGACGTGGCAGCTGCTGCAGACCTTCGGCGGTGTGTACGTGAAGTACGTCGCCGCGAGTGCGACGGTGACGAACGGTGTCTTTGCGGTCGTGCTCGGGCTGTTGGCCTTTCTGTACGTGACCTCGGTATCGATCGTGATCTGCATCGAGATCAACGTGGTTCGTGTCGACAGGCTGTTTCCGCGGGCCCTTCTGGCCCCGTTCACCGACGACGTCGACCTGACCGAAGGGGACAAACTCACCTACACCGGACAGGCAGAAGCACAGCGCAGTACCGCGTTCGAGGAAATAGACGTGACGTTCGAGGACCCACCGAGCGCTCAGTCGGACTCCGGCCCGAACTCCGGCTCGGCAACCGGGGCACCGTAGAAGCGGTCGATCCTGGTCTCCATCGGGAAGAGCAACGCCGTGTCGCCGAACATCAGACGCGTAGCCGAGTCTGCCGCCGCCGCAACGGCCTCGGACACCCACGGTGCGTCTCCGAGTGGACAATGCACGACTACTTCGTCGTGCTGAAAGAACACCAACTCACTTCTGCTCGACCGCAATCGCCCGCGCAGATCCGCCAACAGGCACAAGGCCCACTCGGCTGCGGTCGCCTGCACCACGAAGTTGCGGGTGAACCGGCCACGCGCATGGGCGTCACCGGTGGACCACCATTGCGGCGTAGGGGGAGGGCACGCTCGGCCCAGCCACGACCGGACCACCTCGCCCCGCTCACCGGCCCGCGCCGCCTCTTCCACGACCGCCACCGCGTCGGGGAATCTGGCGCGTAGGCGGGTCAGCAACGCACGAGCCTCACCCGACGTCGCGCCGTACAGCACTCCGAGAACAGCGACCTTGGCGTGCGCACGATCACCGTCGAACGACTCGGCCGCGACGGGGGCGTAGAGATCCGCTGTTCCCGCAGCGGCGACCATGCGTGGGTCACCCGACATCGCGGCAAGAATGCGGGGCTCGAGCTGGCCGGCGTCGGCGGCGACGAAGGTGTACCCCGAGTCGGCGATCACGCTGGCGCGCAGCGGTTTCGGGATCTGCAGACCCCCACCGCCCCGGCTCGCCCAGCGGCCGGAGACGACGGCCCCTGGCACGTAGACCGGCCGGAAACGATCTCCGCGAACCCACGCGTCCAGCCACGTCCACCCGTTGGTGCTGTGCAGTTTCGACAGATCTCGGTGGCGAAGCAACAGCGGCACCGCAGGATGGTCGATGTCTCGGATCACGTGTGCTCGAGTGGATGTGAGCTCGATACCGGCGCGCGCGAACGCGGCGACCACCTCCGCGGGTGAACCGGGGTTCACGCGGCGCCCGAACGCCGACGAGATCTCGTTCTCGAGCTTCACCAACGCAGGAGGAGTCGATCCGTCGACCGGCCTCGCACCGAGCGCCGCGTCGAGGTGCCGCCGATGCGCAGCGGCCGAGAACGGCAATCCGTCGAAGGTCATCTCCGCCGCGGCCAGACCTCCGGCCGACTCGGCGGCCGCCAACAGCTGCAGCGCCCGATCGTCACCGATCTCCTCGCTCTGACGGCGGTAGTCGGCGAGCACTGCCACCGGATCCGCATGCGGGTCGGCGTCGAACAATCCGGGTCGAAGGTCTGCGGGTGTGGACGGTGTCGTGGTGCGCCCCGTTCGCATCGCCAGAATGGCACCGACAAGGGCGAGATCGTGGCAGCGCCGGACCCGCACCCCTCCGTCGAGCAGTCGCGGGTAGATGCGGCTCGTGTCCTCCCACACCCAACGGGGAGCGTGCTCTCGCTCGACAGCGGCCACGGAGCCCACCAGATCGTCGGTGACCTCCTCGGCAGGGGAACTGCCGCCGGACGGGGAACCGTCCTCGTCGAGGCGGATCAGCACGGCCCGGTTGCCCTGGGGAACGAGCAGCACCTTCATCGGCGTCTGCGAAGTTCGAGAACGCTCACGAAACAGGAGTCTGCTGCATGCTCTGCGGCCGACGATGCGCGGGTTCTGCGGTCACGCGATGGTGTCCGAGCGGGCCTCGAGGGCGGTCGAGGGCGGTTATCAGGGCTCTGAGCAGCCGATTTGGAGAATGGGTAGTGACCTTTGATAGTCTCTATCCCGGCTCGAAACGCAGTGCACATCGATCGGATGCGTACTTCGATTCAAGTCCATTGGGGTATGGTGTAATTGGCAACACAGCGGTTTCTGGTACCGCCATTCTAGGTTCGAGTCCTGGTACCCCAGCGAGCAGGTGAGCGGCGATTTTGCCGCCGATGCCGAGGCAGTTAAGCTACCTCAGCATCACGTGTTCGATACAGCGTCAACAATGCAGGTGAAGTTCCTGGCCCCGTCGTCTAGCGGCCTAGGACGCCGCCCTCTCAAGGCGGTAGCGCGGGTTCGAATCCCGTCGGGGCTACGAAGACAGCACCCCCTCGATCTCCGGATCGAGGGGGTGCTGTCGTTTCGGTGTGACCGTCGTTGCTGTCGTGCGGTGGTGTCGCTTCGCGTCAGACGCTCTTGCGGCGGAACATCTTCTGGTGATCGGCCGGACCGTGGACATTGTTCACCTTGGGGCCACCGTCCTTGTGGTCGACGGAATTGTGCGACTTGCTGTTCTTCTGTTCGAGAACCTCGCGGAACTTCTTCTTCAACTCTTCGCTGCCGGATTCTGACATGGGGCACTCCTTGCAGTCGGCGACCGGCCGGGTGGGCCGTTCGAGACGAACGTACTCCACTTCTGCGGCCACTTCAGCCGGTTTTTCGCGGTGCGCTCGATCGGCCTCGGTTCGGCGCTCAGAGGCGCTTGTGCAGCGCGTCGGCGGCGGCGAGCAGGTCTGCCGCCCAGCGCGCGCCCGGCTTGCGTCCGATGCGGTCGATCGGGCCGGACACCGAGATCGCCGCCACGACAGTGTCGTTGCTGTCGCGAACGGGAGCCGAGACGCTCGCGACCCCCGGCTCACGTTCACCTGCGCTCTGCGCCCACCCTCGCCTGCGGATCTCCAGCAGCACCCGTTCGCCGAATTCGGCGTCCGGCAGCACTGTGCGTTGAGTCTGCGAATCTGCCCACGCCAGAAGAACTTTCGCCCCGGAGCCGGCTGTCATGGGTAGCCGGGCCCCGACGAGCACGGTATCTCGGAGACCGGTCGGGGGCTCCATGGATGCGACACAGACGCGAACGGTCCCCTCGCGGCGGTAGATCTGCACGCTCTCTCCGGTGATTTCGCGAAGCCGAGGCAGTACCGATGCTGCGGCGTCGAGCAGAGCATCCGACGCGCTCGCCGCCAATTCCCCCAGCCCCGGACCGGTGCGCCACAATCCGTCGGAATCGCGCACGAGGAGGCGGTGGGTTTCGAGTCCGACCGCGAGCCGATGCGCAGTGGCGCGGGGGAGCGCTGTGCGGGCACACAGGTCGTTGAGAGTGCAGGGTGTCTCGGCCACTGCATGCAACACGGCCATGGCCTTGTCGAGGACACCGATACCGCTCGATTTGTCGACGGCGCCGCTCAGGCTATGCTGTCTCATAGAACGATATTAGCCTCCCGAATGCTGAGATTGCACAACCGCGAGAAGTCCAGCGTGCCGCGGGGGACGATGTCGAGACGATCACGCGAGGTGGACCAGCCCGTCCGCCGGCGCGACGACAGGGAAGACGAGGTCTGCGACAGCGATGTCCGAAACGACGAAATCCGATGCGTCCGTAGCACAAGCGCCGAAGACGCTGGCGGAGAAGGTGTGGGACCAACATGTGGTCGTCCCCGGTGGGGGAGAAGGCGGTGCACGTGAGCCGGATCTGATCTACATCGATCTGCACCTCGTACACGAGGTCACCAGCCCCCAGGCATTCGACGGTCTGCGTTTGGCCGGCCGCGAGCTTCGTCGCCCGGACCTGACGATCGCAACGGAGGACCACAACGTCCCGACGGCCGACATCTTCGCGCCGATCGCAGATCTCGTCTCACGCACCCAGGTCGATACTCTGCGCCGCAACTGCGAGGAATTCGGAGTTCGGTTGTACCCGATGGGAGATCTCGATCAGGGCATCGTCCACATCATCGGCCCGCAGCTCGGTCTGACCCAGCCGGGTATGACCATCGTGTGCGGAGACAGCCACACCTCGACGCACGGTGCATTCGGTTCGATCGCAATGGGAATCGGCACCAGCGAGGTCGAGCATGTGATGGCCACCCAGACTCTGTCTCTGCGACCGTTCAAGACCATGGCCATCACCGTCGACGGAGAACTGGCTCCCGGTGTGACGAGCAAGGATCTGATTCTCGCGGTGATCGCCAAGATCGGTACCGGCGGCGGTCAGGGATACGTGCTCGAATATCGCGGTGAGGCCATCCGCAAGTTGTCGATGGAAGCCCGAATGACCATCTGCAACATGTCGATCGAGGCCGGGGCGCGCGCGGGCATGATCGCACCCGACGAGATCACGTACGAATACCTGAAGGGACGGCCCCATGCGCCCCAGGGGGCGGAGTGGGATGCGGCGGTGGCCGCCTGGAACGAACTGGCAACCGACCCGGATGCAGTGTTCGACAACGAGGTACACATCGATGCGAGCACTCTGACGCCGTTCGTCACCTGGGGAACGAACCCGGGTCAAGGTGCTCCGTTGGGAGATGCCGTGCCCGATCCCGAGGCAATGCTCGACGAGGGCGAGCGCGTATCGGCCCAGAAGGCCTTGCAGTACATGGGTCTCGAAGCCGGTACACCGATCCGCGAGATCTCCGTCGACACCGTGTTCGTCGGCTCGTGCACGAACGGCCGCATCGAGGATCTGCGTGCGGTGGCGTCCGTCCTCGAGGGCCGCCGCGTCGCAGACGGCGTGCGAATGCTGGTGGTACCCGGGTCGATGCGGGTGCGCGCGCAGGCCGAAGAGGAAGGGCTCGGTGAGATCTTCACCGCAGCAGGGGCCGAGTGGCGGCAGGCCGGCTGCTCGATGTGCCTGGGAATGAACCCCGATCAGCTCACCTCGGGAGAGCGTTCGGCATCCACGTCCAACCGCAATTTCGAGGGGCGTCAGGGCAAGGGTGGTCGCACTCACCTCGTGTCGCCTCTGGTTGCGGCGGCCACTGCAGTTCGCGGAACCCTGTCCTCTCCGGCGGATCTCGCGTAGCAGCGAGCCCTCCGACCGGATCGATCGAACTCACAGGAGAAATTTCGATGGAAGCTTTCACTCGACACAAAGGCATCGGCGTTCCGCTCCGGCGGTCCAATGTCGACACCGACCAGATCATTCCGGCGGTCTATCTCAAGCGAGTGACCCGCACCGGATTCGAGGACGGATTGTTCGCCGGTTGGCGATCCGATCCGAACTTCATCTTGAACCTCGCGCCCTACGACCGCGGATCGGTTCTCGTGGCGGGGCCGGACTTCGGCACGGGATCGTCACGCGAGCACGCTGTCTGGGCGCTGTCGGACTTCGGTTTCAGGGTCGTCATCGCATCCAGATTCGCCGATATCTTCCGCGGAAACATGGGCAAGGCCGGCTTGGTGGCGGCCGAGGTGGAGCAATCGGACGTCGAATTGCTGTGGAAAGCCTTAGAAGAACAGCCCGGTCTGGAGCTCGTCGTGGACCTCGTCGACAAGACGGTCGCGGCTGGAACCTTGGTGGTGCGCTTCGCGATTGACGACTACACGCGGTGGCGTCTGCTGGAGGGTCTGGACGACATCGGACTGACATTACGCCAGGTAGAGGCCATTACGGAGTACGAAAAGTCAAGGCCTTCATACAAACCCCTCACCCTTCCGGCAAGGATCGAGGAGCCTTCGAAAAGCTGACGGACGGGGGGTCCGACACGCTTTGCGGCCGTGAAGCATTCCGCGACACCGAAATGAAAATTGGCGTGGCGCATAGACTCTTGACGACTTGGGGTTTACCGTTGTAGTAGTCGGTCCGACGATGGGCCACAATATAGCGGAGGAAATCCATGAACAAGGCAGAGCTGATTGACGCCCTGACCGAGAAGTTGGGGTCTGACAGGCGGAGCGCCACAGAGGCTGTCGAGAACATCGTCGACACCATCGTGCGCGCGGTCCACCGCGGCGAAAGTGTCACGATCACGGGCTTCGGCGTGTTCGAGCAGCGTCGTCGCGCGGCGCGTGTCGCCCGTAACCCCCGCACCGGTGAGACCGTTCGCGTCAAGCCGACCAACGTACCGGCATTCCGTCCGGGCGCGCAGTTCAAGGCCGTCATCGCCGGTGGACAGAAGCTGCCCGCAACCGGACCTGCCGTCAAGCGCGGTTCGGCAGCAGCTCCGGCCAAGAAGACTGCGGCAGCGAAGAAGACCGCCGCCAAGAAGGCAGCGGTGAAGACGACCGCCCGCAAGGCCACCACCGCGGCAGCCAAGAAGGCGGCTCCGGCGAAGACTGCCGCCAAGAAGGCAGCTCCCGCAAAGACCGCCGCCAAGAAGGCAGCTCCCGCAAAGACAACCGCACGCAAGACCACGACGGCTGCTGCCAAGAAGGCTCCGGCCAAGACGACCGCACGCAAGGCCGCAACCACTACGGCCCCTGCCAAGAAGGCTCCGGCCAAGACAGCGGCCAAGAAGACCGTCGCCAAGAAGGCCCCCGCCAAGAAAGCTCCGGCCAAGAAGGCACCCGCGAAGCGCGCTGCAAAGAAGTAGCGCTCGACCGGCACCGGTCATCCAGGACCGGGGCGTTCTCGCACTCCACAGAAGGCCCCGACCGAAATTTCGGTCGGGGCCTTCTGCTGTGTTCGTGATCCGAGGATCCTCGGATGCAACTCAGTCGTCGGCGACCAGGTTCGGTAGTGGGCTGGCGATGTGGTCGGCCGCGACGAGCCGACCCTCGTGGCGCGAGAGCACCCACACGCTCCCTTTTCGATTTCTGTTGGCAGGCAACGTGATGCCGTCCTTGTCGGCCCACCATCGCATGAGGTCGGGGATCACCTTGCCTTGGCTGCAGATCACCGGTGTGCTCATGGTCTCGGCGATGTCGCGAGCCCGGTGGCGGCCCTTTCGGGGGTCCTCGGCGTACCCCTCCTCGGACAGCAGATGCTCCGGTTCGACCTGTACGCCCAGCGATTCGGCAAACGGCGCGACCGTCTGTTCGCACCGGACGCGGTCGGCCGCATACACCGAGTCGCCGCCGAACGCGCCCAGCAGTGAGACCAGTGCCTCGGCCTGACGTCTACCGGTCTTGTCGAGGGGGCGATCGGCGTCGTTGCCCTTGTATCGCGACCGCGAGCCGGCACTGCCGTGCCGGACCAGCAGCACGGTGGACGTAGCGGCCGGCTTGGCGACGAATCGTCGAAGAATCTTGTGGTCCATGGGATACGAGAGTTCGCCGCCGATCTTGTCGGGTGCGATCCAACGGAGTTCGTCCACTTCGTCGTTCGGGACGAATTCTCCGCCGGTTGCCTCGGCAGCCCAGTAGAGCACCTTCTTCATGCGACGGTGGCCGGGAATCGGGTAGGTGACGTAGGACAGCGACCGTCCGAGAGTCGAGTCGAAACCCGTCTCCTCCTTGACTTCTCGGACAGCCGCGTCGACCGCTGTCTCCCCGGGATCGAGCTTTCCCTTGGGAAAAGACCAGTCGTCGTACTTCGGCCTGTGTACCAGAGCTACTTCCACCACCGAGTCGTTCTCCGGCGATCGTCGCCACAGAATCGATCCGGCCGCGAAGATGTTGGCGCGGGGGGAGCCATCGGAAGTGCCCATCAGGACGCCTGATTCCTCCGGCTGCGCATCAATTCCACCTGGTGTTCTCGGACACTTTCGCCTTGCGCAGGCGACGCGACCCAGCCACCGTCCGGCCCCAGTTCCCAGCAGCGGGTGGTGGGGTCGAGAGCCGAGTCGAAGATGTCACCGAGTTGCTTGGTCAGCTTCGGATCCTTGACCTGGGCCATCACTTCCACTCGCCGGTCGAGGTTCCGGTGCATCATGTCGGCGCTGCCGATCCAGAATTCGTCGGCACCCTGGAAATGCAGAACCCGTGAGTGTTCGAGGAACCTGCCGAGAATGGACCGAACTTCGATGTTCTCCGACAGGCCCGGTACGCCCGGCTTGAGCGCGCAGATCCCGCGTACGACCACCTTGACGGGGACCCCGGCGACCGATGCGCGGTACAGAGCGTCGATCACCTGCTCGTCGACAAGAGCGTTGGCCTTGAGGCGAATTCCGGCTGTGCGGCCCGCCTTGAGGTGCTCGACTTCCGCTTCGATGCGCTCGACGATGCCGCGTCGCACGCCGTACGGGGCCACGAGGAGATTGCGGTACTTGGACTTTCGCGAGTATCCGGTGAGCGAGTTGAACAGGTCGGTGAGGTCCGCACCGATTTCGGGCGACGACGTGAGCAACCCGACGTCCTCGTAGATACGCGCCGTCTTCGGGTTGTAGTTGCCCGTGCCGATATGGCAGTACCGGCGGATGACCGATCCTTCTCGGCGGACGACCAGGCAGGTCTTGCAGTGAGTCTTCAACCCGACGAGGCCGTAGACCACGTGCACCCCGGCCTTTTCGAGCTTGCGTGCCCACTCGATGTTCGCCTGCTCGTCGAATCGTGCCTTGATCTCGACGAGTGCAACCACCTGCTTGCCGGCCCCGGCCGCGTCGACGAGTGCGTTGACGATCGGTGAGTCACCCGAGGTGCGGTACAGAGTTTGCTTGATCGCGAGGACCTGTGGGTCGGCCGCAGCTTGTTCGATGAAGCGCTGCACGCTGGTGGAGAACGAGTCGTACGGGTGATGCACCAGAACGTCGCCGTCGCGAAGCGTCGAGAACACGCTCTTCGGGGTTTCGCGCTCACCGAACGCCGGATGTGTTGCCGGGACGAAGGGAGCGTCCTTGAGATTGGGGCGGTCGACGCTGTAGACCTGCCACAGGCACGACAGATCGAGCAGACCGGGAACCTGAATGACGTCGCCCGGATCGACGTCGAGTTCGCGTAGCAACAGTTCGAGCATGTGCTCGGTCATGTCGTCGGCGATCTCGAGGCGGACGGGAGAACCGAAACGCCTACGCGCCAGCTCTCGTTCGAGTGCCTGCAAAAGATCCTCGTCGCGGTCCTCTTCGACCTCGAAATCGGCGTTGCGAGTAATGCGGAACGCGTGGCTCTCGACCACCTCCATGCCGGGGAACAACACGTCGAGGTGCGCCGAGATCAATTCCTCCATCGACAGGAAGGCGTCGATGCGATGGCTCCCCTCACCGCGCTTGACGCGCACGAATCGGTCGACGTTGTCGGGTACCTTCACACGGGCGAAGTGCTCGCCGGTCGTGGAGTAATCCTTCACCGTCACAGCGAGATTCAGGCTCAGGCCGCTGATGTACGGGAAGGGGTGCGCCGGGTCGACGGCCAGCGGGGTGAGGACCGGGAAGACCTGTTCGGTGAAATAGTCGGACAGACGCGCACGCTCGTCGCTGTCGAGATCGGACCACCGGATGATTGCGATGCCCTCGGCCGTGAGCTCGGGCAGGATCGAATCGAGCAGTACTCGGGCGTGTTTGAGAGCGAGCTCCTGAGTGCGCTGCCCGATGACCGCGAGCTGCTCGCGCGGGGTCATGCCATCGGCCGATCGAACCGACAGTCCGGTCTCGTCGCGGCGTTTGAGCCCTGCGACACGAACCATATAGAACTCGTCCAGATTGGACGCGTAGATGGCCAGGAACTTGGCACGCTCGAGTAGCGGCAGGGACGAGTCCTCTGCAAGCGCGAGAACACGGGAGTTGAAATCCAGCCAGCTCAATTCCCGGTTCAGGTACCGATTTTCGGGAAGCACCATGGCGGCATCCACCGATTCCGGAGTGGCGGCAGGAAGGGCGGAGGGAATGCTCGGCATCGTTGCGGTCACCGGGGCACTCCACACCGGCTCCGCACCGTTGCTGTCCGCACCGTTGCTCTCCGCGGTCTCGATCGCCGGATCTTCGGTCGCTGGCTGCGCGTCGTCTGTGCTCACAGCACGATCATCCCCCATACCCGCCGTCGGTGAAACTCCGATGACCGAACTTGTTCGCACGTCCACCGAATCACGCGGTGGTTGCGGATTCCTCGTCGCTCCAACCGAGTGAGCGAAGTACGGCTGTCGTCTCCGGCCCGACCCCGAGTCGATGAGCCCGACGTACGTCGTCGACGGTGTCGACGTCGAGTCGAAGTCCCGGCCACGTGCCGTCCAGTGGTCGCGCTCCCGACAAGGTGTGGCGGCGTGCGGAATCCGATCCGAACAGCGGCGCGAGCTCGTCGGCAGAATTCTTCAGGATCAGCGCTGCGGTTCCGGTGCCGTGATGGTCGACCACGACCGACCTGCCGCCGGAGACTGCCGTCGCATACGCCTGCGCGAGTTCGGCGGGACGTAGCGCAGGCAGATCCGCTTGCAGCGCAACGATGTCGACCCGATCGGCCGGGGCCGCGCCGGGGTTCCCGTGGCGATCGCGTGGTGCGTGATCGACTCGCAGTGCGGCCGCAGCAGCGGAGAATGCGGCATTGAGACGGGCTTCGGGATCTCGAGCGCCGGAAGCCGACGGTTCGTCCAGCACCCGGGCACCGATTTGTCGCGCGGTGTCGGCGACGACCGGATCGGGTGTGACGACGGTGACCGAATCGACCACCGACACCGAACCGGCCGCGGTGACCGTGTCGACGAACATGGCGAGCACCAATCGGGTCCGGTCGGCCCCGGAGAACTCGGACGCCAGACGGGACTTCGCCGCTGTCAGGTCCTTGACCGCGATGACGACTCCGACCGCGCGGCGCAGCGCATCGGACGGCCGACCCTCGCGGTCGTCGTCGCTGCTTCGAATTGCGCCCATGGTGTTCGATCCTGCCAGCGTCACCGATGTCTGCCGACTCCGACCGCCCGGGCAGGTCTGCGCGTTAGGGTGATGCGCGCGTAGGCAGGGCATCGGCGAGCAGGTGAGAGGTTGGCGGCATGAGCAGAGCAGCGGTACTGGGGTCCGGGTCGTGGGGTACCGCATTCGCCAAAGTGTTGGCCGATGCCGGAACCGATGTCACCATGTGGGCGCGCCGAGAGGAACTCGCTGCCTCGATCAGCGAACGGCACGAGAACGCGGACTACCTCCCCGGAATCGAACTGCCGTCGTCGATCCGCGCCACGAGCGATCCGGCGACCGCCCTCGACGGCGCGGACATCGTGGTGCTCGCGGTGCCGTCGCAGAGTCTGCGCGCGAACCTGGGGGAGTGGACGGATGCGATCGCACCGCACGCGACACTGCTGTCTCTGGCCAAGGGCATAGAGACCGGAACGCTCATGCGCATGAGTCAGGTGATTTCACAGGTGACCGGCGCCGATCCCAGCCGGGTGGCCTGCCTGTCCGGGCCGAATCTGGCGCGCCCGATCGCCGAGGGGCAGCCGGCCGCGACCGTCATTGCGTGTTCCGACTCGCAACGAGCGCTTGAGATTCAAAAAGCTTGCGCCACAGGATATTTCAGGCCGTACACCAACTCCGACGTCATCGGTGCCGAGATCGGTGGCGCGTGCAAGAACGTCATCGCCCTCGCCTGTGGAATGGCCAGCGGAGTCGGCTACGGCGAGAACACCCTCGCGTCGATCATGACCCGAGGCCTGGCCGAGATCATCCGGCTCGGTGTCGCGCTCGGGGCCACACCGTCGACGCTGTCCGGGCTCGCCGGCGTGGGAGATCTGGTCGCCACCTGCTCGTCGCCGCTCTCGCGCAACCGTACGTTCGGTGAGCGGCTCGGTTCGGGAGGCTCCCTCGAGAGCGCGCAGGAAGCAGCGCACGGGCAGGTGGCCGAGGGCGTGAAGTCCTGTACGTCGGTGCGCGCGCTCGCCGAGAGCTACGACGTCGAGATGCCGTTGACCGATGCCGTGCACCGTGTGTGCCACGGGGGAATGTCGGTTCCGGACGCGGTGGGCCACCTGCTGGGGCGTCGAATCAAGCCCGAGTGAGGTCACGTTCTCGACGTGTGCACGAACAGGGCGAATCCGCGTTCGCGGGGAGACGGCGGTACGGTTTGTCACCGTGAGTACTCCCCGAATCAAAGTTGCCGTCGTCTTCGGTGGCCGCAGCAGTGAGCACGCGGTGTCCTGTGTCTCGGCGGGTAGCGTGCTCGCGAATCTGGACCCCGATACCTACGAGGTGGTCCCGGTGGGGATCACCCCCGACGGTGCCTGGGTGCTCGGCTCCAGTGATCCGGATGCGCTGACGATTCGTGATCGAGTACTGCCGACGGTGGACAAGTCCGGTGCCGCACTCGCGCTGAGCACCGATCCGGGACGCGCAGGCGCGCTGATCGCTCTCGGTGAGGGCGACGCCGGACAGGTCCTGGCTGCGGTCGACGTCGTGTTTCCGGTGCTGCACGGGCCGTACGGCGAGGACGGCACCCTGCAGGGAATGCTCGAACTCGCCGGTGTCCCGTACGTGGGTCCCGGAGTGTTGGCCAGTGCCGCAGGCATGGACAAGGAGTTCACCAAGAAGCTTCTGGGAGCCGACGGACTACCGATCGGCAGGCAGGTCGTGCTGCGACGCGGCACCGATGACCTGACCGAAGCCGAACGCGACCACATCGGTCTCCCTGCCTTCGTCAAGCCCGCGCGAGGCGGATCGTCGATCGGAATCTCGCGCATCACCTCGTGGGATCACCTGCAGTCGGCGATCGGCGTTGCCCGCGAGCACGACCCCAAGGTGATCGTCGAAGGAATGATCCACGGCCGCGAGGTCGAATGCGGCGTACTCGAATTCCCCGACGGCAGCGTGCGCGCCAGCGCGATCGCCGAGATCCGGCTCCCCGACGCGGACAGCGACGATCACGCCTTCTACGACTTCGACACCAAGTACCTCGACGATGTCAGCGAATTCGACATTCCTGCCGCACTCGACGACGACATCAGCGATCGTATTCGCGAACTCGCAGTCTCGGCCTTCCGCGCACTGGACTGCCAAGGATTAGCGCGGGTCGACTTCTTCGTCACCGAGGAAGGCCCGGTGATCAACGAGATCAACACGATGCCCGGATTCACGTCGATCTCGATGTACCCCAAGATGTGGGCCGAGAGCGGAATCGACTACTCGACCCTGATCAGCACCCTGATCGACACCGCTCTCGCACGCGGTACCGGCCTGCGCTGACCCGGCGCTACTGCAACGGTGCCGGGTCGAGGGGCTGCTGGGGTAGTGCTGCCGACACTGCCGACGAGGCATCCTGCAGAGGAGTCGGGCCGGAGTCGCCGGGAATGGTGAGAGCGATGTACGTGCCGCGATCGACGACGAACCATGTGCTGGCGTCGATGCCGTCGTTCTCGCCGGACACCTCGAACCACTGGACGCCGTCGATCACCTGAAGTGGTGCGGCCACGTCGAATCCGATCGGTCGAGGCAGTCCGCAGCGAAGCACGACCGGCTCGGCGTTCTCCTCGGCCGATACCCAGGCTCGGACTCCGGCAGGTGCCGGGTCGGCCAGGTCGGCGCGGCTGTAGTCGCCCAGCTCGTCGGGCAGCGCATCGAGGAGGGTCGAGCACTGTGCGCTCGCGGCGTCGGGTGCGTCGACCGGCCCCAGCGCTACCGGATCGTGGGCGGGGGAGCTGTTCACCGCTATCGCGGCCACGAGAACTCCCACCACCAACGCGACCGGCAGGGCGATTGCGGTGGCTATGACCGCAGGGTGGCGCTTCTCGTCGGCCGCTGCTGCATTCTCGGACCGGGTGCCGGCGTCGTCGCCGTTGTCTTTGTCGTGGTTGTGGTCGTGGTCGGCAGAATTCATGCGCTACCGAACCGTCGAGGTCGACTGCGGGGCGACGGGACAGGTGAGGGTGCGCGTGATGGCGTCGACCTTCTGAATTCGGGAGACGATGTCCGCGATCTCGGTGTCGGATGCGCCGTCGGCCCTGACGATGACGTCGTAGGGTCCGACCACAGCTTCTGCGGATACGACGCCGTCGACCGACTCGATCTGCCGCGCAACGGTCGTGGCACGGCCGACTTCGGTCTGAACGAGAACGAAGGCTTGCACCATCGGTGGTCCCTTTCCTTGCTGGGACGATCGACTGTAAGTTGAGTCGACTGTACGTTGAGTCGGTTGCGTACTCACAGCACGAAACCGGCTGCGCCGGACCGGGCCCGGGCACCGCTAAAGGTACCGCAGGCGCGGTGCCGGTTTCGCGGGAGACCGACGTCCGAATTGCGCCCTGAGGGAGGAACATCATCGACGACACCGGCCCTTCGGGGACCACCGCCGCCGAACCGACGGTGGCCCAGATCGGCGAGTTCGACGTCATCGCCCGGGCCGTCGCCGATCGAGTGCAACCGACGTCGACCATCGTCGGCCCCGGCGACGACGCTGCCGTCGTCAGTGCATCCGACGGCAGGGTGGCCGCCACGACAGATATGTTGGTGGACGGCAGGCACTTTCGGCTCGATTGGTCGACTCCGGTGGAGATCGGCCGGAAGGCGATCGCGCAGAACGGGGCAGACATCGCCGCGATGGGTGGGCAGTGCTCGGCATTCCTGGTTGCTCTCGGCTGCCCGGCGGACACACCGGTGAGCGTGACGGACGGTCTGAACGAGGGCATGTGGCGCGAGGCGTCGGCTGCGGGTTCGGCGATCGTCGGCGGTGATGTGGTGCAATCGGATCAGCTGGTGATCTCGATCACTGCGCTCGGTGACCTACAGGGCAGGGCTCCCGTACTGCGATCGGGTGCGCAGGTCGGTGATGTGATCGCGTTCGCGGGGCGGCTCGGGTGGTCCGCGGCCGGACTCGCTCTGTTGCTCGCGGGCGGCGATCGCTCCGGGCACGACGCGGTTCTCGATGCACACCGCGTGCCCGCCCCGCCGTACCGTGCCGGAATCGAGGCCGCCGAAGCGGGCGCGACATCACTGACCGATGTGTCCGACGGGTTGTCGGCCGACCTGGGGCATATCGCCGACGCATCCGGGGTATCGATGGTTCTGGAACCCGAGCGTCTTCCGATCGCCGACGAAGTCCGTTCGGCTGCAGAGCTGTTGGGGGTAGATCCCCTCGAGTGGGTACTCACCGGCGGCGAGGATCATGCTCTCGTCGGCACGTTCCCCGGCCTCGCTACCGTTCCGACGGGGTGGATCGTGATCGGCCGCGTCGAGTCCGCGTCGAATGCAACCGCCGGTAGCGTCACTGTCGCCGGGCACCACCGCGTGGGCAGATCCGGTTGGTCGAGCTTCGACCGAGAGTGAGCTCCGACCGGGTCGATGGAGTCGGCTAAGTTGCAAGGATGGCTATCTATGCGCTCGGCGATCGCGAACCCGATATTCACCCGGACGCCTATGTCCATCCCGATGCAGTCGTCATCGGAGCGGTGACCTTGGCGGCGGGATCGTCGGTGTGGCCGACGGCCGTGCTCCGAGCCGATTACGGCACGATCTCCGTCGGTGCGGGCACCAACATCCAGGACGGGACCGTCATCCACTGCACCCCCATCGACGCGACCGTGATCGGTGCCGGATGCGTTCTCGGTCACAACGCGCATGTCGAGGGTGCGACCATCGGCGACAACTGCCTCATTGCATCGGGTTCCGTGGTGCTCAACGGCTCGAGGATCGGGGCCGGTTCCATCGTGGGTGCGGGTGCGGTGGTGCCGTTCAAGTTCGTCGTTCCCGAACGCAGCATGGCGCTCGGTGTTCCCGCGAAAATCCGTGAGGGCTTCGAGGTTCCGGAGGGGCACGTGGACATCAACGTGCAGATGTACTCCGCGAACGCCGCGTACTACCGCGACGCGCTGCGCCGGATCGACCGGTGACGGCCCGCCCGCTCGCCGAGAGCGTGGATCCGGGTTGGGCCCGTGCCTTGGCTCCGGTCGAGACGAATGTTGCTGCGATGGGCGACTTTCTGCGAGCCGAGCTCGCCGCCGGAAAGCACTACCTCCCTGCCGGTGAGAACGTTCTGCGTGCTTTTCGGTACCCGTTCGACCGGGTTCGGGTGCTGATCGTGGGCCAGGACCCGTACCCGACCCCGGGTCATGCAGTGGGGCTGAGCTTTTCGGTCGCCCCCGACGTGCGTCCCGTTCCACGCAGTCTGGCCAACATCTTCAAGGAATATTCGGACGATCTCGGTCTGCCGACACCCAGCAACGGTGATCTCACGCCGTGGGCGGAGCAGGGTGTGATGCTGCTCAACCGAGTGCTCACGGTCGAACCGTCCGCGGCGGCGTCGCACCGCAAGAAGGGCTGGGAAGCGGTGACGGAGCAGGCAATTCGTGCTCTTGTCGCCAGAGCCGAGGATCCCCGGGCCCCTGGCCTGGTGGCGATTCTCTGGGGACGTGACGCGGCGACTCTCAAACCCATGCTGGGGACGGTGCCGTACATCGAGTCGGCCCACCCGTCACCGCTGTCCGCATCACGGGGATTCTTCGGATCCAAGCCCTTCAGTCGCGCCAACGAATTGTTGGTCGAGGGCGGGGACGAACCGATCGACTGGACGTTGCCGTGACCGGCTCAGGAAAAATCGGGACGACGCTTCTCGACGAATGCGTCGACGCCTTCCACTCCTGCAGGTGAGACTGCGGCCGCCGAGATCGAGGCGGCCTCGGCATCCAATTGCTCTGCCAGAGTGGCGGTGTCGGACGCCGCGAGCAGCTTCTTGATTCCCTGATACGCCGAGGTGGGGCCGACGGCGAGGGTTCGGGCCAGTCGTTCGGCCTCGCTGTCGACGAAGTCGTCGCCCACGAGGCGGCTGAGGATTCCGAGGCGCACCGCATCCTCACCGTTGAGAATCGAATCGTTCAGCAGGATGTCCATCGCGTGGCCGGATCCGACGATGCGGGGCAAGGTCCAGGACATGCCACCGTCCGGTGTGAACCCGATGGCGGGGTAGGCCGGTCGAAGCTTGGTGGACGGGCCACCGATCGCGATGTCGGTGAGGCAGACCAGGCTCATGCCGGCGCCGGCCGCCCAGCCGTGTACCCCGGCGACGATCGGAACCGTCACTGCTGCCAGTTCGCGAACGAAGGCGTGGAACGCATCGGCAACCGAGCCGACGAAGGCACCGCGATCGTCGGCACCGGCGAAGTCCCGTACGTTGCCGCCGGCGCAGAAGTTCGGCCCGCGGCCGATGAGCAGGACGCTTCCTACAGATGTGGCACCGGTGTTCACCTCGTGCAGTGCCTGCGTTCCCGAGGTGATGCCGTCCAGGTCGAGAGAGGAACCGCCCGCCTCGGTGGCGACGACGATGTGCAGCACCCCGTCCTCGATGCTGACCTTGCTCGAGCTTTCACTGTCCGAATGAGTCACGTTCGGCACTCTATCGGACGTCCAACTGTTTGCCCGAATGCGCAGGAACATCGACAGACAACTGTGCCCCGCATCCGAGTGGATGCGGGGCACAGTTCTCGCACGCGGTCGAGGCCGTGGAGGAAATCGAAGAGCGGGGCCGAAATCAGCCCCGAACCACCTTGCCTGCCTTCAAGCAGGAGGTGCACACGTTCATGCGCTTGGAGTTGCCAGGCGCAACCTGAGCGTGAACGGTCTGAATGTTCGGGTTCCAACGACGGTTGGTCCGTCGGTGCGAGTGCGAGACCGACTTACCGAAGCCGGGCCCCTTGGCGCATACGTCGCAGACGGCAGCCATAGTCGCGAACTCCTTGTTAGATGTTGAGCGTTACATGTGGTCGAAGACATCGAAACGAACTACGAGCAGATGCAAGGATTGCAATGCGTGAAGATCGCCTCGAGGCAACCCTGCAAGAATAGCGGCGTCCCACCCAATCACCAAACCGCCACCGCAGACGAGGTGTACCGGCTCACGCGGGCCGCGCTGACGATTCTGCCCGACTAAGCTTCGGGCACTGTCCGGGGCCGACATCGTCGGGCCCGGGCGCAGGTACGGACGGAACGCAGGGGAGGCGCTCGAGGTGGTCGACGTACTCGAATCCATCGATGCCTCGGGCCTGCGCCGGTGGGCCTATCGCTGTGTGGATTCCCTCACTGCTCGGTGCGACGAGATCGACGCACTGAACGTCTTCCCGATTCCGGACTCCGATACCGGCACCAACCTGATGTTCACGTTCCGGGCTGCGGTCGAGTCCATGCGCAGTGCCGGGCCGGCCGCAGGCGCGGGTGCGATCGGACGGGCTCTGGCGGTGGGAGCCGTATCGGGCGCGCGAGGAAATTCCGGGGTCATCGTCTCGCAACTCCTGCGCGCCGTGGGTGAGGCCGCAGCCGACGGTCCGCTGGACACCGTGTCGATCCAGGCGATGTTGCGGCGTGCACGAGTTCTGGTGGCGGGCGCGGTCAGTGTCCCCGCCGAGGGCACCATGCTCACGGTGCTCGAGGCCGCTGCCCACGAGGCCGCTGCCCACGACGCGAACGTCGATCTGGCCACGCTGGTCGTCGATATAGCCGAGGCCACCGCTCGCGCTCTCGATCGCACGACGGACCAACTCGCACCGTTGCGAGAGGCGGGCGTCGTGGATGCGGGGGCGCTGGGGTTGTCGGTGATCTTCGACGCGTTGGTCGAAGTCGTGACCGGCCGCACCCCGCCGAGGCGACGCTATCGCCGTCCTCAGGACCACGAACGGGTGATCGAAGTCGGTGTTTCGAACGCACCCGGAGCCTCCGACGGGGCAGCGACCCGCTCGCAGTCCCGGCCGCTCGGCTACGAGGTTCTCTACGTCGTCCCCGGCATCGACGACACCCGCGCGGCAGCGCTGCGTGCAGCGCTGTCGGACCTCGGCGATTCGGTCGTGGTTGCCGGAGACGGCTCCGGGGCGTACTCCGCTCATGTGCACACCACCGACCCGGGCGGTGCCGTCGAGTGCGGGATCGCGGCGGGAAGCATTCGAGGAGTACGCATCTCGTGTTTCGGACTGGCCGAGTACTCCGTCGACGCGAACGTCGGTGAGCACGAGCCCGAGGCTATGTCGGTGGGTCGCGATATTTTGGCCCTGGTCGCCGGTGACGGTGCCGCGGCTCTCTACGTACAGGAAGGTGCGACGGTGGTGCGATGCGACGAGCCCATCGATTCGTCGGTGTTGCATCGCGCCATCGTGGGCATGAAGCACCGCGAGGTTCTGGTGCTGCCGAACGGGGCGCTGTCCGCTCAGGAGCTCGTTGCCGTCGGTGCTGCGGCCAGGGCCGACGGTAAGGACGTGTCGATGTTGCCATGCTCGGCGATGGTGCAGGGGTTGGCTGCGCTCGCAGTGCACGACGCGGCCAGAGCAGCCGTCGACGACGCGTTCGCGATGTCCGATGCTGCAGCGGGGACGAGGTGGGGTTCGTTGCGCATCGCCGAGCAACGCTCGCTGACCTGGGTCGGCATGTGCGAGCCGGGTGACTGTCTCGGTCTGGCCGGGCAGGAAGTGGTGATCGTTGCCGAGCATCCGCTCGATGCCGGATGCAGACTGCTGGACCAGCTGTTGGCCACCGGCGGTGAGATGGTGACGGTGTTGCTCGGGGCGCTGGCTCCCGCGGATCTCGGAGGTCGGCTCGCCGACTATGTGGCGGGTGCGCATCCCGGCGTCGACGTGGTGGTCTACCCGGGCGGGCAGCCCGGGGATCTCGTGCAATTCGGAGTGGAATAGGGAATCTCGGAACTATGGCAACGCTGGTGGATCGGCTCGACGATGTCCTCGGAGCGGCGGCTGCGGCACCGCTGGCCGAGGTGTTCGGCATCCATACCGTCGAAGACCTGCTGCGGCACTACCCGCATCGCTACATGACGCACGGTTCCGAGCTCGGCGAGAAGGAACCCCCCGAGGGGGAACACATCACCATCGTCGCCACCGTGGAATCGGCCACCCTGCGTTCGATGAAGAACCGCAACGGTCAATTCCTTGCCGTCACCCTTGCGGCCGACGGGCAGCGGATCGAAGCCACGTTCTTCAGCCCGCACAAGCTCAAACACGTGGTCGTGCCCGGGCGGCGGGGCATGTTCTCGGGCAAGGTCAAGTATTTCGGTCGGCGGTGGAACCTCACACACCCCAGTTACGTGATCCTCGGGGGCGACGACAACGACGGGGCCATCGTCCCCGCGGGTCGCATCGTCGGCGGTGGCACGCTGGCCGGCCTGGCGCGTGGCTCGGTCGATTCGTCCGGAGCCGTCGACATGTCGGTGTTCGACCGCGCCTTCGTACCTATCTATCCCGCGGCGAAAGATGTCGAGAGCTGGACATTCATGCGCTGCGTTCGGCAGGTACTCGACCAGCTGGACGACGTGGTCGATCCGCTGCCGGAATCGGTGCGCCGCGAGCGTGGCCTCATCGACATCGACGCCGCGCTGCGTTCGGTCCACTTTCCCGATACTGCGGCGGACAAGGACGCCGCCCGGGAACGATTGAAGTTCGACGAGGCATTGGCTGTTCAATTGGTACTCGCGGACCGACGACGCGACGCGTCCGACCGGGTAGCTGCGCGGTGCCCACCGATCACCGACGGCATCGCGGCGGAGTTCGACCGCCGGCTGCCGTTCGAGTTGACGGTCGGTCAGCACCAGGTTGCTGCGGAGATCGCCAACGACCTGTCGGGCCCGCATCCGATGTCGCGTCTGTTGCAGGGCGAGGTCGGCTCGGGTAAGACCATCGTCGCGTTGCGTGCCATGCTGCAGGTGATCGACGCCGGACACCAGTGCGCACTGTTGGCACCGACGGAAGTGCTTGCCTCCCAACATGCGCGATCTATCCGATCGATGCTCGGCACGCTGGCCGCCGGTGGCGAGCTGGGATCGCACGAGCTGGCCACCAAGGTGGCTCTGCTGACGGGGTCGATGTCCACTGCGGCAAAGCGATCGGCCCTGCTCGATGCCGTGACAGGTGATGCCGGGATCGTCATCGGCACCCACGCTCTCATCGAGGATCGGGTCGAGTTTCTCGACCTCGCGATGGTCGTCGTGGACGAGCAGCACAGATTCGGTGTGGAGCAGCGAGATGCCTTGCGCGCGAAGGCTCGTGGAAACACCAGCCCGCATCTCCTCGTGATGACGGCGACACCGATTCCGCGCACGATCGCGATGTCGACACTGGGGGACCTGGAGACGTCGGTACTGACGGAGCTTCCGCGCGGCAGGTCGCCGATCGTCAGCAACGTCGTCCCGGCCAGATCCAAACCCGGATGGGTGGATCGAGCCTGGCAACGGATTCACGAGGAGGTCGCGGCCGGCCGACAGGCCTACGTGGTCTGTTCTCGTATCGGTGACGGCGATGATGCGGACACGGGCAAGAAGAGCGGAGCGGCGAAGAAGGCTGCGCCGAAAGTGGAGGACGGGCCGGAGACGACGGCTGCCGTGGATCTCTACGAGACGCTCTCCGCCGGGCCGATGGCCGATCTGCGTGTGGGGCTGCTGCACGGTCGACTGTCCGGTGACGACAAGGACATCACCATGTCGGAATTCAACGCGGGTGAGATCGACGTGCTCGTCTGCACGACGGTGGTCGAGGTGGGCGTGGATGTACCCAATGCCACGGTCATGGTGATCATGGATGCCGACCGCTTCGGCGTCAGCCAGCTCCACCAGCTGCGTGGGCGAATCGGCCGCGGCGGGCATCAGGGGCTGTGCATCATGATCAGCTGGCTCAGCCCGGGCGGTGGGTCGTTCGCTCGGCTCGAGGCTGTGGCCGCCACCAACGACGGGTTCGAGCTCGCCAAACTGGACCTGGCGACCCGCCGAGAAGGTGACGTGTTGGGAGCCGCGCAGTCGGGCACGGTGACCGGACTTCGGTTGCTCTCGTTCATCGACGACGAGGACATCATTTCCGACGCCCAGGATTGTGCCCGGTCGTTGTTCGCGCGGGACCCGTCTCTGGCCGACAATCCCGGCATCGCGTCGATGATGCGTTCGGCGTGGCGATCCGACAGAATCGACTACCTCGACAAGTCCTGACCCCGTCGCAGTCCGCACTGCACCGTTTCAGTAGCCGAAATTGAACAAAAGTTCCCGCATCGTGGGATCAGTACGCCTCCGGGGCTCTGTCTGCCGGGTAAGTTGAGCCAATGTTCTCCAAAGTTTTGGTTGCCAACCGCGGCGAGATCGCTATCCGCGCCTT
Source organism: Rhodococcoides fascians NBRC 12155 = LMG 3623 (assembly GCF_001894785.1). Classification (GTDB taxonomy): domain Bacteria; phylum Actinomycetota; class Actinomycetes; order Mycobacteriales; family Mycobacteriaceae; genus Rhodococcoides; species Rhodococcoides fascians. Next base: position 216,473 of record NZ_BCWW01000006.1, on the reverse strand, counting down.
CCGTGCGTCCTACGAACTCGGTGCCTCGACGGTGGCGGTGTTCCCGTTCGAGGATCGAAACTCGGTGCACCGAACGAAGGCCGACGAGGCGTATCAGATCGGGGAGAAGGGCCATCCCGTTCGGGCGTATCTCTCGGTCGACGAGATCGTCGCCGCCGCCAAGCGTAGCGGTGCCGATGCTGTGTACCCCGGCTACGGATTCCTTTCCGAGAACCCGGATCTCGCCGCCGCGTGTGTGGAGGCGGGCATCACGTTCGTCGGGCCCTCCGCCGATGTCCTCGAGCTGACCGGTAACAAGGCGCGTGCGATCGCCGCTGCGAAGGCCGCGGGACTACCGGTGTTGGCGTCGTCGGAACCGTCGTCCGATATCGACGAATTGGTCGCGGCATCGGAGTCGATGACTTTCCCGCTGTTCGTCAAGGCCGTGGCAGGTGGCGGTGGTCGCGGAATGCGCCGCGTGGCCGAGCCCGAGCAGCTACGCGAGTCCATCGAAGCTGCTGCGCGCGAAGCGGAGTCGGCGTTCGGCGATGCGACCGTGTTCCTCGAGCAGGCAGTGATCGACCCCCGTCATATCGAGGTACAGATTCTTGCCGACGGCCAAGGAAACGTCGTCCATCTCTTCGAGCGCGATTGCAGTGTGCAGCGTCGACACCAAAAGGTGATCGAGTTGGCACCGGCACCCAACCTTCCTCAGGAACTACGCGAGAAGATCTGCGCCGACGCCGTGGCGTTCGCCAAGCAGATCGGCTATTCCTGCGCCGGTACCGTCGAGTTCCTTCTCGATACCCGCGGCAATCACGTCTTCATCGAGATGAATCCGCGAATTCAGGTGGAGCACACAGTCACCGAAGAAGTGACCGATGTAGACCTGGTGCAGTCGCAGCTGCGTATCGCCTCCGGTGAGACGTTGGCGGACCTGGGATTGCAGCAGGAGAACATCGTGTTGCGCGGTGCAGCGTTGCAATGCCGCATCACCACCGAGGATCCCGCCAACGGATTCCGGCCCGACGTCGGCCGCATCACTGCCTACCGCACCCCGGGCGGTGCCGGCGTGCGCCTCGACGGTGGCACGACGTTGGGTGCCGAGGTCGGTGCCTACTTCGACTCGATGCTCGTCAAGCTCACCTGTCGCGGCCGTGATTTCGACACTGCCGTGGCGCGTGCCCGACGTGCGGTGGCGGAGTTCAGAATTCGCGGTGTCGCGACGAACATCCCGTTCCTGCAAGCGGTTCTGGTCGACCCCGATTTCACCGCAGGACGCGTCACCACCTCCTTCATCGAGGAACGTCCGGAACTGCTGACGTCGCGTTCCTCGGGTGACCGTGGCACCAAAATTCTGACCTACCTGGCCGACGTGACGGTCAACAAGCCGCACGGCGAACGTCCCTCGCCGGTATACCCGCACGACAAGCTGCCCGAGGTCGACTTCTCGGCTCCCATTCCCGACGGCTCCCGGCAACGGCTGCTGGCCCTCGGGCCGGAAGGGTTCGCCCGCGATCTGCGCAATCAGAAGGCGCTCGGTGTCACCGACACCACGTTCCGTGATGCCCATCAGTCGTTGTTGGCAACGCGTGTGCGCACCAGTGGTCTGCTCGGCGTAGCGCCGTACGTGGCGCGAACGACGCCGCAGTTGCTCTCGATCGAGGCCTGGGGAGGGGCGACGTACGACGTGGCGTTGCGCTTCCTGCACGAGGATCCGTGGGAGCGGTTGGCGAGCCTGCGAGAAGCCGTGCCCAACATCGCGATTCAAATGTTGCTGCGCGGCAGGAACACCGTCGGATACACCCCGTACCCGGAGAAGGTCACCCGTAGCTTCGTCGCCGAGGCCACCGACACCGGAATCGACATCTTCCGTATCTTCGATGCGCTCAACAACGTCGATCAGATGCGTCCGGCGATCGATGCAGTGCGCGAAACCGGTACGGCCATCGCCGAAGTAGCCCTGAGTTACACCGGCGACCTGTCGAATCCGAACGAGAACCTGTACACGCTCGACTACTACCTGAAGTTGGCCGAGCAGATCGTCGATGCCGGCGCGCACGTGCTGGCCATCAAGGACATGGCGGGTCTGTTGCGTGCCCCCGCAGCCAAGACGCTGGTGACGGCGTTGCGGTCCAACTTCGATCTGCCGGTGCACGTGCACACCCACGACACTCCCGGCGGACAGCTCGCTACCTATCTCGCGGCCTGGGAAGCCGGAGCCGACGCGGTCGACGGTGCCTGTGCTGCGATGGCAGGAACCACCAGTCAGCCCGCGCTGTCGGCGATCGTCGCCGCGGCTGCGCACACCGAGCGCGACACCGGCCTCGATCTGCAGGCCGTCTGCGATCTCGAGCCGTACTGGGAGGCCGTGCGAAAGGTGTACGCGCCCTTCGAGTCCGGGCTGCCTGCACCGACCGGTCGCGTGTACACCCACGAGATTCCGGGCGGCCAGCTGTCGAACCTACGCCAACAGGCCATTTCGCTCGGTCTCGGTGATCGCTTCGAGACGGTCGAAGCCAATTACGCTGCGGCCGACCGCATGTTGGGTCGATTGACCAAGGTGACGCCGAGCTCGAAGGTCGTCGGCGATCTGGCTCTTGCGCTCGTGGGTGCCAATGCGTCCGCCGAGGAATTCGCCGAGGACCCCAGCCGGTACGACATTCCCGATTCCGTTGTCGGGTTCCTACGCGGCGATCTCGGAACACCCGCCGGCGGCTGGCCCGAGCCGCTGCGCACCAAGGCGCTCGAAGGCCGTGGTGCGGGCAAGCCGGTGACGCCGCTGACCGACGAGGACGAGAAGAACCTCGACGGGACGTCGGCGCAACGCCGTACCACTCTGAATCGGTTGCTCTTCCCCGGCCCCACAGCGGAACTCGAAGCTCATCGAGAGAAGTACGGCGACACCACCCGACTGTCTGCCAACCAGTTCTTCTACGGTCTGCGTCAGGGCGAGGAGCATCGAGTCACGCTCGAGAAGGGCGTCGAACTGCTCATCGGACTCGAAGCGATCTCCGACCCGGACGAACGCGGTATGCGCACCGTCATGTGCATCCTGAACGGGCAGCTACGTCCGGTGTCGGTGCGCGATCGGTCCATCGCGAGCGAAGCACCCACGGTCGAGAAGGCAGACCGCTCCAATTCCGGACACATTCCGGCTCCGTTCGCCGGGGTGGTCACGCTGGCGGTCGAGGAGGGCCAGAAGATCTCGGCCGGCGACACCATTGCCACGATCGAAGCGATGAAGATGGAGGCAGCGATCACCGCACCGCGGGGCGGCTCGGTCACTCGTCTGGCGATCTCGGGCGTACAGCAGGTGGAGGGCGGCGATCTGCTCGTCGTCATCGGTGGGGGGTCGACGGGCGAAGAGGCCGGGAGCGAATGACCCGGATCGTCGCGGGCGTTGCCGGGGGTCGCCGATTGGCGGTCCCCGGCCAAGGCACCCGGCCCACGTCGGAGCGGGTTCGAGAGGCACTGTTCAGTGCGCTCGAAAGTCGGATGGAGCTCGACGGGGCCGCGGTGTTGGATCTGTTCGCAGGGTCGGGTGCGCTCGGACTCGAAGCACTCTCACGTGGGGCCGCGTCGGCGGTGCTGGTCGAATCCGACGCACGGGCGGCCGCGGTAGTGCGCAAGAACATCGAATCGGTCGGCCTGACCGGAGCTTCGGTCAAATGCGCGCCGGTGGCCTCGGTCCTGGCCGGCACCGCCGACGCGGCGTACGACCTGGTGTTGGCAGATCCGCCGTACGCCGTCACGGATACCGCCGTGGCAGGCCTCCTCGAGCGGCTCGTGAGCGGGGGATGGCTCTCGGTCGACGCGGTGGTCGTGCTCGAACGGTCGTCGCGTTCGCCGGAGACCGTATGGCCGACCGGGCTCGTGCCGGAGAAGTCGAAGAAGTACGGCGAGAGCCGAATCGAGATCGCAATCCGGTCAGGAGTGGAGCCTGCGGAATGACCGGGTTGGGTCAGGAGTGGAGCCTGCGGAATGACCGAAGTGGTCAGGAGTGGAGCCAGCGGAATGAGCTGGCTGAGCTGATAGGTTCGCGAGCATGACTGGCGCACTGTGTCCTGGATCCTTCGACCCGGTGACCATCGGTCACCTGGATATCTTCGAGCGCGCGGCGGCCGCCTTCGACGAGGTGGTGGTGACGGTGATGGTGAACAAGAGCAAGAAGGGCATGTTCAGCGTCGAGGAGCGGATCGAGATGCTCGAGGTCGCGACCGAGCATCTGCCCAATGTTCGGGTCGGTTCGTGGTATGGCCTGCTGGTCGATTACGCACGGCAAGAGGGCTTTTCGGCGATCGTGAAGGGTCTTCGGAGTGCTGTCGACTTCGATTACGAGTTGCAGATGGCGCAGATGAACCGGACGCTGACCGGAGTGGACACGGTGTTCCTCCCTGCGAATCCGGCGCACAGTTTTCTGTCGAGCTCGTTGGTCAAGGAGGTGGCCACGTTCGGGGGAGACGTCACCGGTATGTTGCCGCCGTTCGTGCAGGACCGGTTGATGTCGCGTATCGCCGAGCGTGCAACCCAATAGTTCGATGGCCCAGTAGTTCGAAAGGGCGACACACCGGGTGGGTATAGCGCAGACCGGCGTATCGGCGGGCAGACTGAGCAGCGAAGAACTGTGGGTGTCGTCTGCGGAGCAGATGCGTTCGCGGTGGCAGATTCGACGATTGGGGTAACCGGTGTACCGCGTATTCGAGGCGCTCGACGAGCTCGTCGCCATTGTCGAGGAGGCGCGCGGCGTTCCGATGACTGCCGGGTGCGTCGTCCCTCGCGGCGATGTCCTGGAACTGCTCGACGACGTCCGTGACGCCATCCCCGGCGAGCTCGACGATGCGCAGGACGTGTTGGATCATCGCGACAAGCTGGTGGGTGACGCGCGTGCGACGGCGGAGAAGACCGTCACCAGTGCGAACGCCGAAGCTCAGGACACGGTGGAGAACGCACGCGACTCGGCGGACCGCATTCTCGCCGACGCCAAAGCCCAGGCCGATCGCATGGTGTCCGAAGCGTCGGCGCATGCCGATCAGCTCGTGGCCGATGCCGAAGCCGAGGCCGAGCGAACGGTTCTCGAAGGCCAGCGTGAGTACGAGGCGCTGACCGTTCGCGCTCGCACCGAGGCCGATCGGATGATCGAGTCCGGTACGGCGTCGTACGAGCGGTCGGTCGCAGACGGCACCGCCGAACAGAACCGGCTCGTCTCGGAGACGGAGGTCGTGCAGGCGGCCCACGCCGAGTCGGCTCGGGTGATCGACAGCGCACACGCCGAATCCGATCGGATGCGCAGCGAGTGCGACGTCTACGTCGACACCAAGCTTGCAGAGTTCGAGGAGTTCCTCAGCGGCACCATTCGGTCGGTGGGTCGCGGTCGGCAGCAGCTGCGCACCGGCTCGGGCGTCCCGGACTACGGCAACGAACCGTACGGTGACACCTCCTACGGAAGTGCAGACCAGGGACGTCGTAGTCGGCACTGACCCGTCACGATTTGCTCACGTATGCGCAGATGCGTATCGTTGTGTGGTTGCTTACCGACAGTAGGCACACCGACAGTAAGGAAGATCAGCCGTGCCCCCGCCCAAGAGAACGACGCGTCCCGAACTGGACGCAGGATTCGTTCTGGACATTCTCAACCTCGGTCGTCGACCCGGGTCGACGAAAACCATCGAGCGGACGGTTCCGGCTCCTTCCCGAATCGGCCTCGATGCCATCGCCATCGAAGCCGGTGTACCGGTTTCGCTCGATCTGCAGTTGCAGGCGGTATCCGAGGGCGTTCTCGTCACCGGTTCCGTGCGAGCTGCCACGGCCGGTGAGTGCACGCGCTGCCTCGACCCGGTCACTGGCAATGTCGACGTCTACCTCACCGAGCTGTTCGCTTACCCGAACAGCATCACCGAGGAGACCACGGATGCGGACGAGATTCACCGTATCGTCGACGACCTGATAGATCTCGAACCCGTCATCGTCGACGCGGTCGGTCTGGAGCTTCCACTCCACCCCGTCTGCAGTGACGAGTGCGAGGGATTGTGCCCAGAATGCGGCGTTCGCCTGGCGATTGCTGAATCCGGCCACAGTCACGATACAATTGATCCTCGCTGGGCTGGACTTGCAGCCAAATTTGGCGTGGATCCAGAACCGAGCACAGAACTTGTGAACAACGAAGCCGAGGAGAAGTAAGTGGCTGTCCCGAAGCGCAAAATGTCGCGTTCCAACACGAGGTCGCGTCGTGCACAGTGGAAAACCACTGCGCCCACCCTCGTGACGTGCCCCAACCGTGGTTGCGGCGAGAAGACGCTGCCCCACATCGCGTGCCCTTCGTGCGGTACCTACAAGGGCCGCCAGGTCGTCGCAGCGGTCTGATTCCCGCTCAGGTGACAAACGAAGTAGTGGACCGACACAACGGCGGGCCACAGAACAATAGCTCCACTGCCGTCAGCGGCGGGGACGACCGAGAGTCGCTCCTCGCCGCTATCGGTGTTTCTCTGTCCGAACCCTTGTTGACGCTGGCTCTGACGCACCGGTCGTTCGCCTACGAGCACGGTGGTCTGCCGACCAACGAACGGCTCGAGTTCTTGGGCGACTCCGTGCTCGGCTTAGCGGTCACCGAGCACCTGTACGCGGTGCACCCCACCAAGTCCGAAGGACAGCTGGCCAAGATCAGAGCCAGTGTGGTCAACATGCATGCGCTCGCCGAGGTGGCTCGTGATCTCGGTGACGGCGGCCTCGGTCGTCATCTGTTGCTGGGTAAGGGCGAAGAGCAGACCGGCGGGCGCGACAAGCCCAGCATCTTGGCCGACGGTATGGAGTCCTTGCTGGGTGCCATCCACCTGCAACACGGAATCGATGTTGCCCGCACCGTGGTTCTGACACTGTTCGCCGGCTTGCTCGATCGGGCTCCCAAGCTCGGTGCGGGTCTGGATTGGAAGACCAGCCTGCAGGAGTTGACTGCGGAACGTGCACTGGGTGTCCCCGCGTACGAGATCTCGTCCACCGGACCCGACCACGACAAGGAATTCACGGCCACTGTGCTCGTCGGCGGATTCCCGCGCGGCGTCGGGGTGGGCCGGTCGAAGAAGGAAGCCGAGCAAAAGGCTGCCAGCACGGCGTGGAACTCGTTGTCGGACAACGAGACTCCTGTCGTTGCCGACTCCGCATCCGACTCTTCCTGATGCCCGAACTGCCTGAGGTCGAGGTGGTCCGGCTCGGCCTGGAATCCCACGTGGTCGGCAAGACGGTGCGCTCGGTGGAGGTGCTACATCCTCGCGCCGTGCGGCGACACGACCTCGGCGGCATCGATCTGATCGGCCAATTGCGGGACCAGCGCATCGCTTCGGCCCAGCGGCGTGGCAAGTATCTGTGGCTGGTGATGGAACCCGGCGATTTCGCGACCGTCGTCCACCTGGGTATGAGCGGGCAGATGCTCGTGCAGCCTCCCACTGCCCCGGACGAGAAGCACCTGAGAATTCGAGCTCGCCTGGACGACGGTAGCGACCTCCGCTTCGTCGACCAACGGACCTTCGGTGGTTGGGCACTCGCTCCGATCGTGACGGTGAACGGAACCCAGGTACCCGAACCGGTCGCGCACATCGCCCGCGATCCTATCGACCCACTGTTCGATGCCGAATCGGTGGTGAACGTGTTGCGCGGCAAGCACACCGAGATCAAGCGGGCACTGCTCGACCAGACCGTGCTGTCCGGTGTCGGCAACATATACGCAGACGAAGCGTTGTGGCGCGCGAAGATTCACGGCAATCGAATCGCAGAAACACTGACGCGTCCCGCGCTTCGGCGTCTGCTGACCGGGGTCCACGCGGTGATGGGGGAGGCCCTCGCTCAAGGCGGAACCTCCTTCGATGCGCTGTACGTCAACGTCAACGGGCAGTCCGGCTACTTCGACAGGTCGCTCGATGCCTACGGGCAGGAAGGACTGCCCTGTTCGAGGTGCGGCGCACCGATCCGGCGCGAAAAATTCATGAACCGCTCCTCGTTCAGCTGCCCCACCTGCCAGCCGCGGCCGCGACACCTCCGGACCTGACTGCACAAGGTCATTCCGCAGGCTCCACTCCTGAACCGCCCGCCTAGTATTTCGGTCATGGCAGAACAGAGCACGCCGACCAATCTCTGGGTCGAGCGCACAGGCACACGTCGATACACCGGTCGCAGTTCGCGGGGAGCTGAGGTGCTCATCGGGTCCGAATCGGTCGAGGGTGTTTTCACTCCGGGGGAGCTGCTCAAGATCGCCCTCGCGGCGTGCACGGGCATGAGCTCCGACGTCCCGCTCTCTCGTCGACTCGGTGACGACTACTCCGCCACCGTCGAGGTGTCGGGGGCCGCCGACCGCGAGAACGAGCTCTACCCCGAGTTGAACGAGATCCTTCGAGTCGACCTCAGCGCGATGGACCCCGAGGCGCAGCAACGCCTGCTGACCGTCGTCGAGCGTGCCATCGACAAGGTGTGCACGGTCGGGCGGACCTTGAAGGCTGGAACGACGATCAACCTGGACATCGACGTGGACGCCTGATGAAGTCTCGGGCGATCTTCACCGCGGCGTTGTTCTGCGGCGCGTCGATCGCCGCGGCCCCGGCCGCACAGGCGTCGAGTGCGTGCACTCCGTGGTCGGTGAGCACAGTGGCGTCGGGATTCGGGATGCTCGAGAATCTGGAGTTCGACGGCCGCGGTTCGATGATCGTTTCCGAGACGTCGCCGATCGGACCGGGTGCTCTACGTAGCGTCGCGCCGAACGGAGACCGGGGCACTCTGGTGGCGGGCGTCGAGTCACCCGGCGGCTTGGTGCGGGACGGAGACACCCTGTACTTCACCACCGGAAACAGCGCGGCCGCAGGACTTTTCGATTCCTCGACCGGAACGATCGACGCGCTCGATCTCGATACCGGCGGTCGCTCGACGTACGCGTCGGGACTGGCGATGCCCAACGGACTGGCGAGATCGGAGACGGGTGATCTCTTCACCACCCGTAATCTGGGTGTCGCTGCAGGCCTGAGCCGGATCGCGACCGATCGCACCGTGTCGACGGTACGTACGGATCTGGGGTCTGCCAACGGGATTGCGATTGCGCGCGGAAAGATCTACGTGGGCAACACGTTCGATGTCGAGCCCGTCGTGTACGTCCTCGACGAGCAGGATCCGTCCGGTTCGGTCTCGCGTGTTCGCGTCGACGGATTCGGACCACTCACCATGTCGGACGACCTGACCGTGGGTGGCGACGGAATGATCTATCTCGCACAGAATCTCGCGGGACGAGTTATTCGCATCGACCCGACGTCGGGGTCGTCGTGTGTCGTGGCGACAGGTGTGCCGCTGACATCCGCGGTCGCGTTCGGCGGGGTGGGATTCGACCCGACGTCGTTGTACGCAACGAGTTTCGACGGATCCGTCCGAGAGTTGAGCCCGGCATGAACGACGAGCGTCTGACGGCGTGGGTGCACGGCCTGGTGCAGGGCGTCGGGTTTCGGTGGTGGACTCGATCGCGTGCTCTCGAACTCGGTCTCGTCGGTCATGCGACCAACCACGCCGACGGACGGGTGCTGGTGATCGCCGAGGGACCGCGCGATCGTCTCGACGCGCTTCTCGAACTGCTACGCGGCGGTGGAACCCCCGGCACGGTGACGCTCGTCGTCGAGAGTTGGGGGTCGGCCCGCGGTGATCTGAGCGGTTTCGTCGAGCGCTGATCTGCACTACCGGAGGCTGGGCGCGCGGGTGGGCACCTGGCCGGTAAAGTACGGACGCTATGTATCTGAAGAGTCTGACGCTCAAGGGCTTCAAGTCCTTCGCTTCGGCGACGACTCTTCGATTCGAGCCCGGTATCACCTGCGTGGTCGGACCGAACGGCTCCGGCAAATCGAATGTCGTGGACGCTCTGACCTGGGTGATGGGCGAGCAGGGTGCCAAAGCCCTGCGCGGCGGCAAGATGGAAGACGTCATTTTCGCGGGAACCTCGGGTCGAGCGCCGCTGGGTAGGGCCGAGGTGACGCTGACGATCGACAACTCCGACGGAGCGCTGCCGATCGACTACTCCGAGGTATCGATCACCCGCCGTATGTTTCGCGATGGTGCGGGCGAGTACGAGATCAACGGAAGCTCCTGCCGTTTGATGGACGTCCAGGAGCTGCTGAGCGACTCCGGTATCGGGCGCGAAATGCACGTGATCGTCGGGCAGGGCCGGCTGGCGGCGATTCTCGAATCCCGCCCGGAGGACCGGCGAGCATTCATCGAGGAAGCTGCCGGCGTTCTCAAGCACCGCAAACGCAAGGAAAAGGCGGTCCGCAAACTCGACGCGATGCAGGCCAATCTCGCGCGACTGAACGATCTGACGACCGAACTGCGTCGGCAGCTCAAGCCGTTGGGTCGGCAGGCCGAGGTCGCACGTCGAGCGCAGACGGTGCAGGCAGACCTGCGCGACGCTCGCCTTCGGCTGGCAGCAGACGATTTGGTGGCCAGGCGAGAAGAATTCGCCAATCAGACGCAGGACGAGGAAGCGGCTCGCGAGCAGTATGCGATGGTGCAGGACGCCCTCGAGGCGGGGACCGTAGCCCTCGCCGAACACGAGCAAGCCGTCGCTCGCCTGACGCCCAGCGCCGAAGCAGCCGGGCAGACGTGGTTTCGACTTTCCGCGCTGGCCGAACGAGTCAACGCGACTGTTCGCATCGCGCACGAGCGGGCCCGGCACCTCGACTCCGTGCAGAGCGCAGGCCGAGGGCAGGACCCAGACGAGCTGGAGGCACAGGCCGAGCGGGTTGCCGAAGAAGAGATGGAACTCGTCGAAGCCGTGGAGATGGCGCGGGAAACCCTCGAGGCGGCCCGCGAACAGTTGGCCGAACGAGAGTCGGCGGCTGCGGCTGCGGAACGGGCGCACCTGGCGGCCGTGCGTGCGGTGGCCGATCGCAGGGAGGGCTTTGCACGCTTGTCCGGGCGGGTCGATACTTTCCGTACCAAGGTCGAATCGATCGACGCCGAGGTGGCACGCCTGTCGGTGGCCATCGACGAGGCCCGTGAACGGGGCGAGGCGGCCCAGCGCGAGTTCGAGAGCGTGCAGGACCAGATCGGTACCCTCGACGCCAGCGAACTGAGCTTGGACACCCACTACGAGCGCGCAGTGGCTGCGCTACGTCATGCCGATGCGCGTGTCTCGGAACTGCAGGCCGAGGAACGGATCGCGGGTAAGCGGGTGGCGTCCTTCGAAGCGAGGATCGAGGCGCTGACGATGGGCCTCGAACGAAAAGACGGTGCCGGCTGGTTGGTGGAGAACGAACAGGACGGACTGTCGGGACTGCTGGCCGGGCACCTGACGGTCGAGCCGGGATACGAGATCGCGGTCGCAGTCGCGATGGGACCGGCGGCCGACGCTGCCCATGCAGAGTCTTTCGCCGCTGCCCGCGATGCAGTCCTGGCGCTCCGCGCCGCGGACGGTGGTCGCGCTGCCATCGTGCACAGCAGTTCCGTTGCAGTGCAACCACTCTCGCGCCCCGAACTTCCTGATGGCGCGCGGTGGGTGCTCGATCTCATCGACTACCCGGACCGCCTGGCCGGTGCCATGACAGCATTGCTCGACGGCGTGGTTGCCGTCGACTCGCTCGACACCGCGCACCGACTCGTCTCCGGCAACGGCCGACTGCGCGCGGTGACCAAGGACGGCGACGTCGTCGAACCCGGGTGGGTGACCGGAGGATCGGATCGACGGCCCAGCACGCTCGAAGTGCAATCCGCCATCGACACCTCGACCGTCGAGCTGGCTGCGGCCGTGCGCCGGGCCGAGGAACTCGATGCAGCGCTTTCCGGTGCACTCGCGGAACAGCGCGACCGACGTGAATCGGCGGAGCAGGCTCTGGCTGCCCTCAATGAATCCGATGCCGCAATGGCAGCTGTGTACGAGCAGCTGGGCAGGCTCGGTCAATTGGCGCGGTCTGCTCATGCCGAGTCGGCACGGTTGACGACGCAGCGTGATTCGGCAGAGACGAGTCGCGAGGAAGCGGTCGCTCGGCTGGCCGAGCTCGAAGACAGCCTGCGATCCGCCGAGGACGAACAATCCGGGTTCGTGGGAGACGGTGAGAGCGGCGACGCGGCCACCACGATGGAGCGTGAAATGGCGGCGGCCGCGCTCACCGAGGTTCGCGCCGTGGAAGTCGAAGCTCGGCTGAACGTGCGCACCGCGGAGGAGCGTGCGCAGTCGGTCCGGGGACGGGCAGATTCGCTACGCCGGGCGGCGCGAGCCGAGCGGGAGGCCAGAGCCAGGGCCGAGAGGGAGAGCGCGGCTCGGCGTCATGCTGCCGCGGTCGCTGCCGCAGTGGCGGAGTCGGGTGAAGAGCTCGCGACTCGTCTCGGGGCGGTCGTCGCTGCTGCCGCACGACGGCGCGACGAGCTCTCGGCCGAACGGACAACGCGCACAGCCGAACTCGACACGGTGAAGGAGCAGGTTCGGGCACTGCAGGGACAGTTGGCCTCGATCACCGACGCGGTGCACCGCGACGAGGTGGCGCGTGCCCAGGCCGCTCTGCGCATCGAGCAACTCGAGACGACCATTCTCGAACAGCACGGGATCGGTCTCGACGACTTGGTAGCGGAATACGGCCCCGACGTCCCGCTGCCTCCGACCGAACTCGAAATGGCCGAGTACGAGGCAGCCAAGGAACGCGGTGAGCAGGTGGTGGCACCCGCCCCGATGCCGTTCGACCGCGCCACTCAGCAGGCGCGTGTCAAACGCGCCGAACGGGATCTGGCCACGCTCGGCAAGGTGAACCCGCTGGCTCTGGAAGAGTTCGCGGCACTGGAAGAGCGATACAACTTTCTGTCCACCCAGCTCGAGGACGTCAAGTCCGCGCGCAAGGACCTGCTCGGGGTCGTCGCCGACGTGGACGACCGCATCCTGCAGGTGTTCACCGAGGCCTGGCTGGACGTCGAGCGTGAATTCACCGGTGTCTTCGCCAAACTGTTCCCCGGGGGCGAGGGACGGCTGATTCTGACCGACCCGTCGGACATGCTCACCACCGGAATCGAAGTGGAAGCACGGCCGCCCGGCAAGAAGGTCAAGCGGCTGTCGCTGCTGTCCGGCGGCGAGAAGTCGCTGACGGCCGTTGCGATGCTCGTGGCGATCTTCCGTGCTCGACCGTCGCCGTTCTACGTGATGGACGAGGTCGAAGCAGCGCTCGACGACACCAACCTGCGGCGACTCATCGGTTTGTTCGAGCAACTCCGCGAGAAGTCGCAACTGATCGTCATCACGCACCAGAAGCCGACGATGGAAGTGGCCGACGCCCTCTACGGCGTCAGTATGCGCGGTGACGGCATCACCACCGTCATCTCGCAGCGGCTCAATCGCGAGCGCGTCGCCGTCGATGCAGTCGAACCTGCCGTCGAGGCCGCCGAACCGGACGTGTCGGTGCCCAGCGACACCGATTCCGCGACGTGAGGCTGCGCTACTTCTCGGGGTAGAGCTGCTCGGCGTAGGAGGGCCCGTAGTACTCGCGGAGTTCTTCCACCGTTTCGGGTGCCTGCGGAATCAACGCTTTCGTCAAGGACGCGACATCGGGAATGGAGTCCGCATCCCACGTGTCCGGCTGCCACAACTTGGACCGCATGAATGCCTTGGCGCAGTGGTGGAACACCTGCTCGATGTCGACGACGAGGCACATGATGGGTCGGTGGCCCTTGACCTGCAGTTCGTCGAAGAACGGTGCGTCGGTCACCAGCGACGCGCGACCGTTGATGCGCAGGGTGTCGCCGCGCCCCGGCACGAAGAAGTTCAGGCCGACGAACGGATTCTCGAGAATGTTGCGGTAGCCGTCCATTCGACGATTACCGGGCCGTTCGGCCAGTGCGATCGTGGCCTCGTCGACGACGTGGACCAGGCTGCCGGGCGGATCACCCTTGGGGGAGACGTCGCACCGCCCGCTCGCGTCCGAGGTTCCCATCAGGCAGAAAGGCGAGGCCGCGAGCCAGTGCACGTCGAGTGGATGCAGGGTCCGGCGATCCTTGTTGGCCGCCCGAAAGCTGGGTTCGCCGAACATGGCGGTCAGTTGGTCGGCGTCGCGCACCGCGGTCCACGTCATGGCGACGATGCTATCGACACGACCCGGACGGCGGACAGTCCACTTCGGCGATGCACCACCGATGCGCTCGGTCGTGACCACCTGAGAGGATGGTCACGTGAGTAATCAAGCGTGGATCATCGTCGCGGCGATCGCTGCCGTCCTGCTCGTCGTCCTCGTCGCCGGGTTCGTTCTGTCCCGTCGCCGGAGAGTGTCCCTCAAGTCGGACGAGGCCGCCCGAATCGAGGACGCGGCCACCAAGGACAGATCCGGTGGCTACACCGCCGGCAGCGGTTTCTCGTTCAGTCAGGGCACTGCGACCGCCGAGCCCGTCCCGCCTGCCCCGAAGCCCGTCCCGCCTGCCCCGAAGCCTGTCGAGACCTTCCCGGTCGAGCCGACGCCGGTGCCACCCACCCACACTCGGGACGAGCCGGAGGTCCTCGACCCCGAGGTTCCGGTCGTCGAGCCTCAGGTGCCGGTTGTCGAGCCCGCCGAGCCGGCCGAGCCCACCGCGCCTGCGGTGCCGGAACCCGCCCCGGACGCCGAGGCACCTGCTCCTCGACTGGACACCATCGATCCGACCGAAGGTCGGTTGGACCGTCTTCGTGGACGTCTGGCTCGTTCCCAGTCCGCGGTGGGCAAGTCCCTGCTCGGATTGCTCGGCGGCGGAGACCTGGACGAGGACTCGTGGGAAGAAGTCGAGGACACGCTGCTGATCGCCGACATCGGCTCGGCCACGACGACGGAGATCATGCGCACGCTGCGCGAGCAGATGGCAGCTCGCAGTATTCGTACCGAAGCCGATGCGCGAGCCCTGCTGCGGGAAATTCTGGTGGCGCAACTGCATCCGGAGTTCGATCGTTCGATTCGCGCGCTTCCGCACGACGGCGCGCCTGCGGTGTTGTTGGTCGTCGGAGTCAACGGCACCGGCAAGACCACGACCACCGGCAAGCTCGCCCGTGTCCTGGTCGCGGACGGCCGGCGAGTGCTCCTCGGTGCGGCCGACACGTTCCGCGCTGCTGCCGCGGATCAGCTGCAGACCTGGGCCGAGCGAGTCGGTGCCGAAGTGGTGCGCGGTAAGGAAGCCGCCGACCCGGCCGCCGTTGCCTTCGACGCGGTGAGCAAGGGAATCGAGAACGGAGTCGACGTGGTGCTCGTCGACACCGCAGGTCGCCTGCATACGAAGTCCGGTCTGATGGACGAGCTGAGCAAGGTCAAACGCGTCATCGAGAAGCGGGCCCACGTCGACGACGTGCTGCTCGTTCTGGATGCGACGGTCGGCCAGAACGGACTGACTCAGGCGCGCGTCTTCGCCGAGATCGTGGACATCACCGGTGTCGTGCTGACCAAGCTCGACGGAACCGCGAAGGGCGGCATCGTTTTTCAGGTACAGCGGGAACTCGGGGTACCCGTCAAGCTCGTCGGTCTCGGCGAAGGTGCCGACGATCTGGCTCCGTTCGAGCCAGGGGCGTTCGTCGACGCACTGCTCGGTTGATCGACCTCGCCGGGCTCCCGCGAACCGGGTAAAAAGCACAAACGCCAGCACGAAACCTTTTAGCAACAGAATTCGGTCATGCGTTCACATGCCCGAAACACCCGAGTGTCACGGATGAAACTTCGTGAAACCACTCTTCTTGCGTAACGGCGCGCCAACCGGTGTGCAGGAGAATGGAGGGTGTACGTGAGTCCCGAGGATATGTTGGCCAACTCCGGCAACGCCGCGTGGATGCTGATGGCAGCATCGCTGGTACTGCTGATGACGCCGGGCTTGGCGTTCTTCTACGGCGGTATGTCGCAGTCGAAGTCCGTGTTGAACATGATGATGATGTCGTTCGGAGCTATGGCCGTCGTCTCGATCATCTACTTCCTGTGGGGATGGTCGATGTCCTACGGCACCCAGGACATCGGCGGTGTCTTCGCCAACCCGTTCGAGTTCTTCGGACTCAAGGATTCGATCACCGACGCGGACGGCAACTACATCGCCGGCGCATGGGGTTACGCCAACGTCATCGACGTAGCGTTCCAGGTCACGTTCGCCATCATCACGGTCGCCCTGATCAGCGGCTCGATCGCCGGTCGAGTCAAGTACGGCACCTGGCTCGCCTTCGCCGGAATCTGGGTCACCCTCGCGTACTTCCCGCTGGCACACATGGTCTGGGGCGGCGGACTGCTGTCGGGCTCCGAGAAGGGCTTGGCCGCAAAGATTTTCGGAACGATGGTCAACGACGACGGTGACACCGTCGCCAACGTCGCACCGATCGACTTCGCCGGTGGAACCGTCGTGCACATCAACGCCGGTATCGCAGGCCTGATCCTGGCGATCATCATCGGCAAGCGAGCCGGATTCGGCAAGGTCGCCTACCGTCCGCACAACCTCCCGTTCGTCATGCTCGGCGCAGCGCTGCTGTGGTTCGGCTGGTTCGGATTCAACGCCGGTTCGGCATTCGCCGCCGACGGCATCGCAGGCGTGGCCTGGGTCAACACCACCGCGGCCACCGCAGCGGCCATCGCAGGCTGGCTCATCACCGAGCGCATCCGCGACGGACACGCAACCAGCCTCGGTGCCGCATCGGGCATCGTCGCAGGTCTGGTCGCCATCACCCCGGCCGCCGGTGCGCTCACCCCGGTCGGAGCCATGATCCTCGGCGTCATCGCCGGCGTGCTGTCGGCTCTCGCCGTCGGACTGAAGTTCAAGTTCGGTTACGACGACTCGCTCGACGTCGTCGGCGTCCACCTGGTCGCAGGCCTGTGGGGCACCATCGGAATCGGCTTCCTCGGATCCGAGACCGGCCTGTTCTACGGTGGTGACTACAAGCAGCTCGTCGTGCAGATCGTCATCGCGTTGTTCGCATTGGTCTTCACCGCAATCGTGACCGCGGTCATCGCCTTCGCTCTGAAGCCGCTGGGCTGGCGCGTGACGGACGAGGAAGAGGCGAACGGCATCGACGAGGCCGAGCACGCCGAGACTGCATATGATTTCGCCTGACAAGGTAGAGATAGAGATGAACGCTGCACCGTACGACAACGGGCACTCGAGGTCTTGTGAAGGGAAGCAAAAATGAAGCTGATCACGGCAATCGTCAAACCGTTCACCCTGGAGGACGTCAAGACGGGGCTGGAACAGGCCGGCGTGCTCGGAATGACCGTCAGTGAGGTTCAGGGCTACGGCCGCCAGAAGGGCCACACCGAGGTCTACCGAGGTGCGGAGTACTCGGTCGATTTCGTTCCGAAGGTGCGTGTCGAGGTAGTCGTCGACGACGCCGCAGTGGAGAAGGTCGTCGAGGTCATCGTCGAAGCAGCCCGCACCGGCAAGATCGGTGACGGCAAAGTGTGGGTTTCCCCGGTGGATTCGGTCATCCGAGTCCGTACCGGAGAACGTGGCGCCGATGCGCTCTGACCCCACAGGGTCTCGGTCCGGGGGCCCCGGTTCTGGCGCACGCGCGCCAGAACCGGGGCCTTCGGTCTC
Organism: Rhodococcoides fascians NBRC 12155 = LMG 3623; assembly: GCF_001894785.1. Taxonomy (GTDB): domain Bacteria; phylum Actinomycetota; class Actinomycetes; order Mycobacteriales; family Mycobacteriaceae; genus Rhodococcoides; species Rhodococcoides fascians. The sequence continues at coordinate 198,983 of NZ_BCWW01000006.1, read as the reverse complement.
TACGGGCTCCGCATCGAAGGGCACGAGCGATGCAGCTGCGGATCTCGCTCGGGCCAGAAAGCAACTGCTCGACGGCGGCACCCGCAACCGCCGCCTCGATGCGCCCTCGCTCAGGCAGGCGCTCGTCGATCTTCACGAGTTCTGGCTGACCACCAAGGGCGCAGAACTGGGCGTGAAGCCGGATTCCGGTTTCGCGATAGTCGCAGTAGGAGGTCTGGCGCGTCGCGAACTGCTGCCGTACTCCGACCTGGACTTGATTCTGTTGCACGACGATCTCGACCCCCGCATCGTGGCCGACGTCGCCGACAAGCTCTGGTATCCGTTGTGGGACGCCCACATCAAGCTCGATCACAGTGTGCGTACCGTGCCGCAGGCCCTGCAGGTTGCCGCGGCGGACATGACCGCAGCACTCGGCATGCTCGAAGCACGCCACATCGCCGGTGACGTGGAACTGAGCAACCTGTTGATCGGTGGCATACGTCGGCAGTGGCGCACCGGAATTCGCGGTCGCTTCGACGAGCTGATCGGCCAGACTCAGGGGCGCTGGGCACGAAGCGGCGAGATCGCACACCGTGCCGAACCCGACCTCAAGAGCGGCCGTGGCGGTCTGCGCGACGTGCAACTGCTCGACGCCCTGTCGATTGCTCAATTGACCGATGGCATGCCCGGGTTGGGACCCGAATCACCCGGCGGCGGTTTGGCATTCGCGCACGGGCGACTTCTCGACGTGCGTACCGAACTGCACCGGGTGGCCGGTCGTGCCCGAGATCAGCTGCGTGCGCAGGACGCCGACGAGATCGGTGCTGCGCTTCGCATCGGCGATCGGTTCGATCTCGCTCGTGTGCTCAGCGATTCGGCACGCACCATCAGCTACTCCGTCGATGTGGGTTTGCGTACCGCCGGCAATTCGCTTCCACGACGCGGTCTTTCGCGTCTACGTCGCGTACCCGTTCGCCGTCCGCTGGACGAGGGAGTCGTCGAGCACGCGGGTGAGGTGGTGCTGGCACGCGACGCACGACCGAACAAGGATCCGGGTCTGATCATGCGGGTTGCGGCAGCGTCGGCTCAGACCGGCATGCCGATGTCTGCCTCCACGCTCAACCGCCTGTCCGACAGCGCCCCCGAACTCCGTGAGCCGTGGCCCAAGGAAGCACTCAACGATCTGTTGGTGCTGCTGGGATCCGGCCGCAAGGCCATCGCGGCCATCGAGGCGCTCGATCGAACCGGATTGTGGGGCAGGCTGATTCCGGAATGGGGTGCGGTTCGAGATCTGCCGCCTCGAGATGCGGTGCACACCTGGACGGTGGATCGACACCTGGTCGAAACTGCCGCGTACGCAAGTGCATTGACCACACGTGTCGCTCGTCCCGATCTGCTGGTGCTCGGCGCGCTCGTCCACGACATCGGAAAGGGACGCGGCGGCGACCACAGCGTCGTCGGTGCCGATCTCGCCGTTCAGATCGGTAACCGGCTCGGCTTGTGGCCCTCCGACGTGGCCCTGCTGACGGCAATGGTCCGCTATCACCTCCTGCTGCCGGAGACTGCCACCCGGCGCGATCTGGACGACCCGGCAACCGTGCAGACCGTCGTGGATGCGCTCGGTGCGGACACCGTTCTGCTGGAGCTTCTGCATGCGCTCGCCGAGGCGGACTCTCTCGCGACCGGACCCGGCGTGTGGGGGGACTGGAAGGCGTCGCTGATCCGTGAACTCGTTCGTCGTTGTCGGCTGGTGATGGCGGGAGAGACTCTGCCGTCGCCGGATCCGCTCGACCCGGCGCACATCGAGTTGGCCTCGCGCGGGGGAGTGCACGTCGACATCACGCCCACCGACGGTCTGCACACCTTCGTCGTGACCGTGGTTGCACCCGACACTCCAGGACTGCTGTCCGACGCGGCCGGAGTGCTGGCACTGCATTCCTTGCGGGTGCTGTCGGCCTCGCTCGGCAGTCACGACGGTTCGGCGATCAACTCGTTCGATGTCGCACCGTTGTTCGGTGCCCCGCCGCAGGCGGGGTTGATCCGGCAGGAGATCATCCGTGCGCAGGCGGGCGAGCTCGACCTGGTCGCCGTACTCGACGCGAAGGAACGAGACGCCCGCGTCGAGACCTCGGACGAGGACGGCGAGGATTCGGCTGTGCCGGTCCTGTACGCCCAGGCTCCGCCTCGGGTGCTGTGGTTCGACGACAACGAACCGGGTCAGGTCGTGCTCGAACTGCGAGCCGAGGACCGCCTCGGCCTGCTGTGTCGATTGGCGAGCGCAATCGAGCAGCAGGGATTCGATATTCGCTGGGCGCGGGTATCGACGCTGGGTAGTTCTGTGGTCGATTCCTTCTGCATCGACTTGGCCGGCGCGGACAGTCGGGCTGTGCGCGAGGATCTCGAACGCGCGCTCCTCGCCGTCGTGCCATCGCCGGAACCGCCCAAACCCCCGGAAAAGCCCGAGGGCACTTGACCGTTGGTCGGAAGTTCGTCGGAAACCGACATGCCGTGGTGACATTTCACGAACTTCCGGCCGATGGGTTTACCCCCGAGACCGATTTGTTATGTTCGTCACCTGACGCAGCAGGCCCTTCGGGCCGAACTGCCGGCTCCGCTGCTCGAACGTCTCGTCGTTCCTGCAGGCTCCAATTCTGACATTTCGAGAGGCGCGCACTGTGGGATCACACCGACGGTCGAACATCTACGTACCGGCCGAGACGGCATCGGGTACGCCCGGTGGCAAGCATCGCGCCGCGGAGGAAGTTCAGGACACCGGCAGGCGTGCGGCCACCATCGTCGCCGCAACCGGCGCCATCGTCGTCGGCGCGACCACCATGGGCGCGGGCACCGCAGGCGCGGCACCCGTCCCGGAACCGCCCGCGGCCGGATTCCCCTTCGCCGTCCCGGAGGGTTTGCTGCCTGCCGGATTCGAGCTGCCCCAGTTCGTGCCACCGCAGTTCGTGCCACCACAGTTCGAGTTGCCGCAATTCGCGCCGCCTTTCGGTGCGCCGCCGCAGGCCGCACCGGACTTGGCTCCGGCCCCACAGACCGATCCTTCGGCAGTCCCGTCGGACGCCTCGACACAGGCACCGACTCCGGGACCGCTCGCCGCTCTCGGCCCCGAGGTGGACGCCGCGGCCCAGCAGTGGCTCGACGACGTCGGACTCGGTGGAACGGGTGCCGGGCCGGCGTCGCCGCTCGAGAGTTTGCGTTCGTTGAAGAAGGCGACGGTCCAGCCCGTCGCCGGAGTGTTGACGTCGAACTTCGGTTCGCGGTGGGGCACTCAGCACAGCGGGCTGGACATCGCCGCCCCGATCGGCACGCCCATCTACGCTGCAGCCGACGGCACGGTGTCCGATGCGGGACCGGCGTCCGGTTTCGGGCTCTGGGTCAAGGTTCTGCACGACGACGGCACCGAGACCATCTACGGACACGTCAACGACTTCTCGGTGCAGCCCGGTCAGCGGGTCACAGCCGGAGAACAGATCGCAACTGTGGGCAATCGCGGTCAGTCGACCGGCCCGCACCTGCATTTCGAGGTGCACGATCCCGCCGGCGTCAAAGTCGATCCCGCACAGTGGCTCTCCACCCGCGGCGTCGCTGTGACGTGGAGCGATTCGGCAAGCAAGGCCTGACCGGTCGCACCGCACCGAACGGACTCACTGCCCGACGCCCTGAGCGAGGATAAGGTGGGCTGGCGTTAGTCTGGTGACAACGCCGGACTCGGTCTGGTGACAGTGCCGGACTCGGCTCGTTTTCGGTGATCGGCTAGCTCAGGAGTGCAATCGGTGTTCGAATCCCTTTCCGACAGGTTGACCGGGACTCTCAAGGACCTGCGTGGCAAAGGTCGACTGTCCGGTGCGGATATCGACGCCACAGCCCGCGAGATCCGACTGGCCCTGCTCGAGGCGGACGTGGCGTTGCCCGTCGTGCGGGAGTTCATCAACCGCATCAAGGTCCGCGCCAAGGGTGCCGAAGTATCGGGCGCACTCAACCCGGCTCAGCAGGTCGTCAAGATCGTCAACGAGGAACTGGTCGGCATCCTCGGCGGCGAAACACGCAGACTGGTGTTCGCCAAGAACCCGCCCACCGTCATCATGCTGGCCGGCCTGCAGGGTTCCGGTAAGACGACCTTGGCGGGCAAGCTCGCCAAGTGGCTCAAGGGTCAGGGTCACACCCCGCTTCTCGTCGCCTGTGACCTGCAACGTCCCGGTGCCGTCAGTCAGCTCCAGATCGTCGGCGAGCGGGCAGGCGCAGCAGTGTTCGCCCCGCACCCGGGCACGTCCATCGGCGGTGGCGAGAACGCGCTCGGCGTGTCGGCCGCGGACCCGGTCGAGGTGGCCCGCGCCGGAGTGGCCGAGGCTCGCAGCAAGCAGTACGACGTGGTCATCGTCGACACCGCAGGCCGTCTCGGTATCGACACCGAGCTGATGAGCCAGGCTGCCGGGATTCGCGACGCGGTCGAGCCGGACGAAACCTTGTTCGTTCTCGACGCCATGGTCGGCCAGGACGCCGTCAGCACCGCCGAGGCGTTCCGCGACGGAGTCGGCTTCACCGGCGTCGTGCTGACCAAGCTCGACGGCGATGCCCGCGGCGGCGCAGCACTGAGCGTGCGCGAGGTGACCGGGCAGCCCATCATGTTCGCGTCGACCGGCGAGAAGCTCGAAGATTTCGACGTCTTCCACCCCGACCGCATGGCCAGTCGCATCCTCGGCATGGGCGACGTGCTCAGCCTCATCGAGCAGGCCGAGCAGCACTTCGACGCCGAGCAGGCCGAGGCCACCGCCAACAAGATCGGCTCCGGCCAGCTCACGCTCGACGACTTCCTCGAGCAGATGATGGCCGTTCGCAAGATGGGGCCCATCGGAAATCTGTTGGGAATGTTGCCCGGCGCGGGCCAGATGAAAGAACTGGCCAATGTCGACGAGAAGCAACTCGACCGGGTGCAGGCGATCATTCGCGGCATGACGCCGCAGGAGCGCACCGATCCGAAGATCATCAATGCCTCTCGACGGCTGCGGATCGCGAACGGCTCGGGCGTGAAGGTCTCCGACGTCAACCAATTGGTCGATCGGTTCTTCGAGGCACGCAAGATGATGTCGGCGATGGCCGGTCGGATGGGCATGCCGGGTGCGCGAAAGCAGGTGCGCAACAACAAGAAGGGCAAGAAAGGCAAGAAGGGTGCTCGCGGGCCCACACAGCCGAAGATCCGCGGCGGGTTCCCCGGAATGCCTGGTGGAATGCCTGCCGGAATGCCCGACCTGTCGTCGATGCCCAAGGGCCTCGATCAATTGCCGCCGGGACTCGAGGGAATCGATCTCTCGCAGCTGAAGCTGCCGAAGAAGTAAGCGGGCCTGCGGTGTCGGCATTGCGGGTGCGGGGACGCGGGCTGCCGGACGAGTCCCCGATCGACCTGTGGATCGACGGGGGCGTCCTGTCCACGGAGCCCATCGCCGATGCCGACTTCATCCACGACGGCGGGTGGATCCTGCCCGGGCTCGTCGACGCGCACTGTCATGTCGGCATCGAGTACGGCGGAGGACACACCGACCTGGCCGGGTCGATCGCGCAGGCCGAGACCGAACGAGGCGTCGGGGCTCTGCTGCTGCGTGACGCGGGATCTCCGGTCGACACGCGGGCGTTGGACGAACACGACGATCTCCCACGCATCATCAGAGCGGGGCGGCACATCGCCTCCCCGAAGCGATACATCCCTGGCCTGGCGATCGACATCGAGGACGAATCACAACTTCCCGACGCGGTCGCGCAACAGGCGCGATTCGGCGACGGGTGGGTCAAGCTCGTCGGTGACTGGATCGACCGCTCGGTGGGAGACCTCCGGCCTCTTTGGAACGACGCGATCCTCGTCGACGCCATTGCCGCGGCCCAAGCGGAAGGGGCACGCGTCACCGCGCACGTCTTCGGGGAAGACGCGCTCCCCGGACTGATCGCGGCAGGCATCGACTGCATCGAACACGGCACCGGCCTGACCGACGAGACCATCGAGATGATGGTCGAGCACGGGACAGCGTTGGTGCCGACGTTGATCAACATCGAGACCTTTCCCGGCATCGCGGACTCGGCCACCCGCTACCCGGTCTACGCCCGGCACATGCGCGCGTTGCATGCGCGAGTCGGCGATACCGTCGGCCGTGCCCACGACGCAGGTATCCCGATCTTCGCCGGAACCGACGCCGGCGGATCCATCGCGCACGGCCGCATCGCCGACGAGGTGGACGCTCTGGGACGCGTCGGATTGTCACCGACCGACGCGCTCGGTGCTGCTTGCTGGGACGCCCGGTCGTGGCTGGGGCGAGGCGGGCTCGAGCACGGTGCGCCCGCCGATCTCGTCGTGTACTCCGACGACCCGCGCGGGGGAGCGGACGTGTTGTCCAACCCCGAGCTGGTGATTCTGCGCGGCCGCGTGACCGATCGTCGTGGACGCGCCGCGAGTGGATCGGGATACGTCGATGGTTGATCCGCGGCAAGGCCCGGACCGATTCGATGCCGACCAGTTCGGCCGCACACCAGGAGGCGCGGGGGAATTCGACGTGAACCGGCCCAGCTGGGCGGGAATGGCACCGATGAATCACGTGCAACAGCAGGGCTCGGGACTGTCCGAGACCTACTGGCGTGCCGAAGCAGCGGCCGAGGAGCGCAGACCCGGCCAACGGTGGGGACTGCCGGCGGCCGCCCTCGTGGTCGGCCTCAATCTTGCCGGGTTCCTGCTCCTCGGCCTGGTCGTGTCCTCGGAGTCCTCGCCGCTGTTCGTCGTGGGGATCATGATCCCGAGCCTGCTCGCCGCAGGACTGGCGGTGGCGGTGACGATGTCGAGGGGCAACGGCCCCGTCGTCGACTTCGGGCTACCGAGATCCGTTCACGAACTCGTCGGTCATATCCGATCGGGTCTGGCCTGGGGCGGAGTCGCCCTCGTCGGTGGAGTGCTGCTCGCACTCGTGCTGCTCTCGCGTATCGATTTTCAGGATCAGGCACCGCTGGGCGGTATGGCAGACATCGCCGTGGGGTGGAAAGTCGTTTTCGCCGTGTGGATTTGGATCGGCGCACCGATCTGCGAAGAAACGATGTTCCGCGGCATGTTGTGGGGAGCTCTCGAAAAGCGCACTCGACCCATGCCGATGGCGTGGCTGGGCAACCGCTGGGTGGTCCTGGTGATCACGGCGGTGATGTTCGCGATCTGGCACCGAGAATGGTGGCGCTTCGTCGTCCTGCTGTGGGGAGGACTCGCCATCGGCATCGCGAGAATGAGAAGTGGCTCGATCGTCGCGTCGACCACGGCTCACTCCGTCAACAACACCTTTCCGGCTTTGGTGATTCTGCTGGCCTGACCGGGCGATTGAGGGTATCGGGTGGTCGTCTGGCAGAATGGACCGCTGTTCGCCCGTCTCCGGTTACGTACCGCGCGGCGGTCACGACAACTCCAACGCAAAACCGGGTTCGCATGCCGTGCGAACCGCTGAATTGCGCAGTGACCACTCCTCGAAAGGCTTCACCAGAACATGGCCGTCAAGATCAAGCTCATGCGTATCGGCAAGATCCGCACCCCGCATTACCGCGTCGTCATTTCCGACGCCCGCACCCGCCGTAACGGCCGTGCAATCGAGACCATCGGGACGTACGAGCCCAAGCAGGACCCCAGCGTCATCGAGATCAACTCCGAGCGTGCGCAGTACTGGCTGGGCGTCGGCGCGCAGCCGACCGAGCCCGTCGAGGCACTGCTGAAGATCACCGGCGACTGGCAGAAGTTCAAGGGCCTACCCGGCACCGAGGGCACCCTCCGCGTCGCCGAGCCCAAGCCGTCCAAGCTCGACCTCTTCAACGCTGCGCTGGCGCAGGCGGATTCCGAGCCCCAGGGCGAGGCCACCACCGCCAAGAAGAAGAAGGCACCGAAGTCGGACGATTCCGCTGCCGCGGACACCACCGACGCTGCAGCAACCGAGACGGCAGACGCGCCGGCCGCCGAGGCTGCTGAGAAGTGAGTGCCGTTGTCGCCGATGCCGTCGAACATCTCGTTCGCGGCATCGTCGCCAATCCCGATGACGTTCGCGTCGAGATGATCACCGGCCGTCGTGGACGCACCGTGGAAGTTCACGTGCACCCCGACGACCTGGGCAAGGTCATCGGACGCGGTGGTCGCACCGCTACGGCGCTGCGCACTCTCGTCTCCGGAATCGGTGGTCGCGGCATCCGAGTCGACGTCGTCGACACGGACCAATAGGTCACGTAACCCATCATGGAGCTGGTCATCGGTCGTGTCGCCAAGTCGCACGGCATCAAAGGTGAAGTGGTTGTCGAGGTTCGCACCGACGACCCCGACGACAGATTCGCCGTCGGCACTGTTCTGCGTGGCCGCAAGCCACGATCGAATGCACAGCCCGTGACACACACGGTGGACGCCGTCCGGGAACACTCCGGGCGGCTTCTGCTGCGTCTGAACGGCATCGACGACAAGACCGCAGCGGACGAACTGCGCGGGATTCTCTTCGTCGTCGAATCCACCGATCTCCCGCCGTCCGACGATCCGGACGAGTTCTACGATCACGAACTCGAAGGCCTCACCGTGGTACTCACCGACGGTTCGGTCGTCGGTACCGTCCGCGAGGTCCTGCACTCGGCAGCAGGCGAACTGCTGTCCATCACGCCGAGTGCTGACGAGGAATCCGGTCGTTCCGAGATACTCGTACCTTTCGTCTCGGCCATCGTGACCTCTGTGTCGTTGGCAGACAAGACAATCGAGATCGATCCGCCCGAGGGCTTGCTGGATCCGGAGTAGTTCGTGCGCCTCGACGTCGTCACCATCTTCCCGGAATACCTCACCCCACTGCGTACTGCTCTGCTCGGTAAGGCGATCGATCGCGGGCTGGTATCGGTGGACGTTCACGACCTGCGCTCCTGGACCCACGACGTGCACAAGGCCGTCGACGATTCCCCATACGGCGGCGGGCCGGGAATGGTCATGAAGCCGACCGTCTGGGGTGACGCACTCGACCACGTGCTGACCGAGGAGTCGCTCCTCGTCGTCCCCACTCCCGCAGGGGTGCCGTTCACACAACGTACGGCCGAAAGATGGTCCACCGAACAGCATCTCGTGTTCGCGTGCGGTCGCTACGAAGGCATCGATCAACGCGTGTTCGACGACGCCGCACGCCGCGTTCGGGTCGAGGAAGTCAGCATCGGAGACTACGTTCTCATCGGCGGCGAGGCGGCAGTACTGGTCATGGCCGAGGCCGTCGTCAGATTGATGCCGGGCGTACTCGGCAATCAGCAGTCGCACCAAGAGGATTCGTTCTCCGATGGGCTGCTGGAAGGTCCGAGTTACACCCGGCCGGCCCGATGGCGAGAACTCGACGTCCCCGAGATTCTGTTGTCCGGCGACCACGCGAAGATCGCCGCCTGGCGTCGAGAACAATCTCTGCGCAGAACAGCGGACCGACGCCCGGATCTACTGACGGACTGACGTTTTCAGCTGATTCTGCCGTCGGGGAACAACATCGACACGAAGCCGGTCAGGGTGTCCCGTGCGTGCAGTGCGCTGGCGTCGTCGCTCACGTCGACGACGGCCGTGTCCGGGTAACTTTCCATGTCGTCGGCGTAGAAGATGTCTTCACGGGACGACAGGGCCAGTACGTAGCGATTGTCCGCGCCGATGGTTCCCGTCGACAGATGGACCCACCGATCGGACACGCAGCACATCCAGCCCTGCTTGACTGCATGCACGGTCTCGCCAGGTAAGCCGTCGACGATCCCGAAGTGTTGCTTGTAGCCGTCGGCAGCTACGGGGGCCGAGCGTCGCAGCATTCCGATGATGATGTCGGTCGACGCGGTGGTCAGGCCGCCGCTGCCGTTCAGCAGCCCGGCGTAGTAGCCGACCAGGTCACTGGGAGTCGTTTCCGTGTTGTACCACTGGTCGTCGCCGGGAGCGTCGGTGTTCCTCAGGGCATATCGCGCCGCGACTGCGCGGACGATCTCGGACGAACCGTATCGATACCAGAGCGTGTATGCGGCATTGTCGTCGGAGAACTCGAGCATGCTGGTCATCGTGGCCAGCTCGTCGGCGGAGACGGGGCGGTTCTGCGACTGCGCCTCGAACATCACCTCGTCGGCAATGAAGAGCTTGGAGACCGACGCCGTTTCGATCGGCTCGTCGGCATCGCTGCTGTAGTAGGAACCGGTCTCTCGATCCAGCAACGCGAAGTTCACATCGGCACCTCGGGCTTGCGCCGATTCCACCGCCATCGGAATACGCGCTTCCAAGGCCACGCCGTCGACCTTCTGGATATCCGGGAACGGTGATGCCGATGTCTCGGCCGAATCCCTGCCACCGGGATCGCCGGCCTGATCATCGGGCGGTACGGAGCACGCGCTCAGGACCAACAGTGCGGCGCAGGTGGCGGTCAGTAACCGAGCCCCCCTGACCATCTACAGAACTCTCCCGCACATAGAACCGCTGACCGACCTGTCCCACACTAGCGGTAGGGTCCATCGCCGTGACCACTGCTCTGAAATCTGTGAACAAGCGCATAGCCGAAGAACTCGATGTTCGCGAAGAACAGGTTCGTGCCGCTGTAGAACTCCTCGACGGCGGGTCCACGGTCCCGTTCATCGCGCGCTACCGCAAGGAGGTCACCGGCACACTCGACGACGCGCAATTGCGCCAACTCGACGAGCGACTTCGATACCTCCGAGAACTCGACGAGCGGCGAGATGCCGTCATCGAATCGATTCGTTCGCAGGGCAAACTCGACGACGCGCTCGAACAGTCGCTGATGCTGGCCGAGACCAAGGCCCGCGTCGAGGACATCTACCTGCCGTTCAAGCCCAAGCGCCGGACGAAGGCACAGATTGCGCGGGAGGCCGGCCACGAACCCGTCGCAGACGCCCTGTTCACCGATCCGTCCACCGACCCGGCGCAGTTCGATCAGGAGCAGCTCGACGGGGCACGAGCAATTCTCGTCGAGCGTTTCGCCGAGGATGCCGACCTGGTGGGTGAGCTGCGTGAACTGATGTGGACCTCCGGCAAGCTGGTCGCCACCGTGCGCAAGGGAAAAGAGGAGGAAGGCGCGAAATTCTCGGACTACTTCGAGTTCTCCGAACCGTTCACGAGCCTGCCCTCGCATCGCATCCTCGCGACGCTACGCGGTGAGAAGGAAGAGATTCTGTCCCTCGGGTTCGAACCCGAGCGGGACGAGCCGACTCCCGGTGTGCCCAGTGTCTACGAGGGGCGTATCGCCACCAAGTTCGGAATCGCAGATCGCGGCCGCCCGGCCGACAAGTGGCTGCTCGATACCGTTCGCTGGGCATGGCGCACCAAGATGCTGGTCACCGTCTCACTCGATACGCGCATGAGACTGCGCCAGTCGGCCGAGAAGGACGCCGTGGACGTGTTCGCGAGCAACCTCAAAGACCTCCTGTTGGCTGCACCCGCCGGAAACCGCACCACGATGGGACTCGACCCCGGCTTTCGCACCGGAACCAAGGTGGCGATCGTCGACGCCACCGGCAAGGTCGTCGACTACGACACGATCTATCCCCACAAGCCGCAGGGCAAGTGGGACCAGGCCGTGGCCACACTCGCCGGGCTCGCGGCCAAGCACAAGGTGGAGCTCATCGCCATCGGAAACGGTACGGCCTCACGCGAAACCGATTCTTTAGCAGCAGAATTGATTGCAAAATTCCCGGCGGCGAATTTGACCAAGGTGGTGGTGTCCGAGGCGGGTGCCTCGGTCTACTCGGCGTCGGCGTACGCCTCGAGTGAGCTGCCCGAACTCGACGTCTCCATCCGCGGCGCGGTCTCGATCGCTCGCAGGCTGCAGGATCCGTTGGCCGAGCTGGTCAAGATCGACCCCAAGTCCATCGGTGTCGGCCAGTACCAGCACGACATCTCCGAAACGCTGCTCGCCCGTTCTCTCGGGGCTGTGGTCGAGGATGCGGTGAACGCGGTGGGTGTCGACGTCAACACAGCGTCGGTGCCCTTGCTGTCGAGGGTCTCCGGTATCGCCGGTTCGCTCGCCGAGAGCATCGTGGCGCACCGCGACCAGAACGGTCCGTTCTCCAGCCGTAGCACCCTCAAGGACGTACCGCGCTTGGGTCCCAAGGCTTTCGAGCAGTGCGCCGGGTTCCTGCGCATCTCCGGGGGAGAGGATCCACTCGACCGCTCCAGCGTGCACCCGGAGGCCTATCCCGTCGTGCGCCGCATCGTCGGCAAGGCGGGCGTGGGCGTGCGCGAGGTGGTGGGCAACACCGCACTCCTGCGCCGCCTCGACCCCGCGGAATTCGTCGACGAACGATTCGGGCTGCCCACTGTCACCGACATCATCTCCGAGCTGGAGAAGCCTGGACGCGATCCGCGTCCGGAGTTCAAGACCGCTACTTTCGCAGCCGGTATCGAGAAGGTCGCCGACCTGAAGCCGGGGATGACGCTCGAAGGTGTCGTGACCAACGTGGCGGCGTTCGGTGCTTTCGTCGACGTCGGCGTGCATCAGGACGGACTCGTTCACGTCTCTGCGATGTCGCACAACTTCGTCAAGGACCCGCGTGAGGTCGTCAAATCCGGCGATGTGGTGCGGGTCAAGGTGATGGAGGTCGACATCCCACGTCAGCGCATCGGCCTGAGTCTGCGGTTGGACGACGAGCCCGGTGCGAGCGGTGGCAAGGACGCACCTCGTGGGCAGCAGGGTGACCGCTCCCGCGGTACGTCCTCGAGCAAGGGCAACGGCCGTCAGAGCAATGGCGGCCAGGGCAACCGCCCGCAACGCGACCGACGCGGCGGCCAAGCAGCAACGCCTGCGGCAGGTTCCATGGCCGACGCGTTGCGCAAAGCGGGCTTCGGGAAGTAGCGCTCGGACTTTCCCGGTCGATGCCGACCCCGGCGGCGAAGAACGAGAATAGGCTGATTCGGCGATAGCCGTTGTTTCGGGCGTGCGGCGGGAGGGACGTGGAGCGCGTGAGGTGGTTGGAGCACGGTGTCGTCGAGCACGGCCGCCTTCCGTTGCTCTGCTTTCTGCTCGGCCTACTCGTGGGATTTCTGCTGATTCGCCTGAGCGTCAGAATGATTCGCGCGGATGTGAAGTGGTGGCCTGGCAACATCACCCCTGGCGGCCAGCACATTCACCATGTCGTGTTCGGAATCGTGCTGATGCTGTTGGCGGGGATCGGGCTCATCGCGGTGTACGTGGACGGGTCGCAGACCATCGGTGCCGTGCTGGCGGCGATCTTCGGCAGCGGTGCTGCCCTCGTGCTCGACGAATTTGCACTCATCTTCTATCTCCGCGACGTCTACTGGTCCGAGCAGGGCCGAACATCCGTCGATGCGGTATTCGCAGCCGTCGCCTTCACCGGGTTCCTGCTACTGGGACTTCACCCGTTGGAGCTGCTCAGCCCCGCCGATTTCCGGGCCGATCCCGATCCCTGGGTTCGCGGAACACTCGGTGTGCTGGCACTGCTCAACCTGAGTCTGTGCGTCGTCGTGCTGCTCAAGGGCAAGATCTGGACCGGGCTGATCGGGCTGTTCGTTCTGCCCATCCTCATTCTGGCCGCGGTCCGACTCAGCAGGCCGAGTGCACCCTGGGCGAGGTGGCGCTACACGAGCAGACCGAAGAAGATGGAGCGTGCGCTGCGGCGAGAGAAGAAGTGGCGCAGGCCGTTGATACGGGCCAAGATCTACCTGCAGGATGCGATCGCGGGCAAGCCCAGCATTGTTCACGCGGTCGAGGCCACCGAGGACGAGCTCGCGCGGACCGTCGTGCCTGCACCCCAGGCCGGAACCGTGGCCCAGTCCTCGGTCGGGGCGATTTCCTCGAACGCCTGACGGTCTGGCACAATAGGCGGGTTGCCTCTCGCGAGGCACACACCTCACTCGGAGTACGAACCAGTTGTGCCGCCCCGGTGGCGAGCCGCTCGGTTCCTCTGCTCAAGCGCAGAACGCAAGGATGGCACAACCGATGAACACCCTGGACTTTCTCGACAATCAGTCGCTGCGTAGCGACATCCCCGATTTCCGCCCCGGCGACACGCTGAACGTGCACGTCAAGGTTATCGAAGGCTCGAAAGAGCGTATTCAGATCTTCAAGGGCGTCGTGATTCGACGTCAGGGCGGTGGCGTCCGCGAGACGTTCACCGTTCGTAAGGTGTCGTTCGGCGTCGGCGTGGAGCGCACTTTCCCGGTGCACAGCCCCAACATCGCGCAGTTCGAGGTCCTCACTCGCGGCGACGTTCGTCGCGCGAAGCTGTACTACCTCCGCGATCTGCGTGGCAAGGCCGCCAAGATCAAAGAAAAGCGCTGACCCGGTCGTATCGACCGCTTCGAGCAGCAACCATGCCGCGTCACCGAACATCGGTGACGCGGCATGGTGCGTTGGAGCCACCGCCCTGACATTTCGGACGTACCGGTACGAGCGATGCTCGGTGAAAACGCCGCAGGCGCGGACCGACCGGCCCGCGGGCGACGGTTCCGGCTAACCTGTCCAGGTGACGCAGTCCCCACAGGATCCGACCCCACAGGGTTCGACGAACGAGCCCGACGACGAGTCTCCCCGGAACAAGCGTGCGGATCGCAAGCAGCGGTCCTTCTGGCGTGAACTTCCCATCCTCATTCTGGTAGCTCTCGTGCTGAGTTTTCTGCTTCAGACGTTCGTCGCCCGGGTCTATCTCATCCCATCCGAATCGATGGAACCGACACTGCACGGCTGCGCCGGCTGCACCGGGGACCGCATCGTCGTGGAGAAGATCGGCTATCGATTCGGCGATCCGAAGCCCGGCGATATCGTCGTGTTCCGCGGCCCCGATTCCTGGAACGACGAATTCGTCTCGCAGCGCTCCGACAATTCGGTCATCCGCGGGGCCCAGGAAGTGGGCTCTTTGATCGGAGTCGTCGCTCCGGACGAGAACGATCTGGTCAAACGCGTCATTGCCACCGGCGGTCAGACGGTCGAGTGCTGTGACGCTCAGGGACGGGTGCTCGTGGACGGAAAGCCGTTGGACGAGCCGTACATACAGATGGATTTCCCGTTCGTTCCGGACACGATGACGTGCGAGACCGAATTGAAGTCGGGCCGGTGCTTCGACCCTGTAACGGTGCCCGAGGGCAACATCTGGGTCATGGGCGACAATCGCAGCAATTCGCGAGACTCGCGGTATCACGTCACCGACGAGTTCACCGGCACCGTTCCGCTGGACAACGTGATAGGTAAGGCCGTGGCCACCGCGTTGCCGCCATCGCGAACCGGCCTCCTGGACTCGCCGGACATTCAGGGTCGATGACGGCCCGTCCTCGTCCCGCGCCTCGTGCGCGCGCATCTCTGAGCCGCTCGTCGTGGCCGCCTCGTCCCATCATCAGGAGGGCGGCGGGGCTGCGGACCATGGAATCGGCACTCGAACGCAACGGGCTCGGTCCGGTTGCGGGTGTCGACGAAGCAGGCAGGGGAGCCTGCGCGGGGCCGTTGACGGTCGCGGCGTGCATCCTGGGCTCTCGGTCGCACACTGCCCTCGCGGACCTCGACGATTCCAAGAAGCTGACCGAGCGTCGCCGGGAGGAGCTCTTTCCCCGGATCAAGAAATTGGCACTTGCGTGGAGTGTGGTGTTCGTCGACGCGGCCGAGGTCGACCGCATCGGGGTACACGTGGCGAACATCGAGGGAATGCGCCGCGCGGTGGCGGGCCTGAGCCTCACTCCCGGGTATGTCCTCACCGACGGCTTTCGGGTTCCCGGACTTCCGGTGCCGTCTCTACCCGTCATCGGAGGGGACGCCACAGCTGCCTGCATCGCTGCGGCCAGTGTCCTGGCCAAGGTGTCCAGAGACCGGTTGATGGTGCAGATGGACACCGACATTCCCGGTTACGGATTCGCCGTGCACAAGGGGTACAGCACACGTGCGCATTCGACCGCGATGACCACGCTCGGCCCGAGCCGAGAGCATCGAATGTCCTATGCCAACGTGGCTGCCGCGGCAGCCGGTCGCTCGCGTAGCGAGGTCGACGCACTGGGGCGAATGGACTGCACCGACGACGGTGCGCCATGATTGAATTTCACGCCCGACTGGAGGATGAAAGAGACCGATGAGTGCCGAAGATCTCGAAAAGTACGAAACCGAGATGGAGCTCTCGCTGTACCGCGAGTATCGGGACATCGTCGGACAGTTCAACTATGTCGTCGAAACCGAGCGTCGTTTCTATCTCGCGAACTCCGTCGAACTCATTCCGCACAATGCCGACGGTGAGATCTACTTCGAATTGCGGATGTCCGACTCGTGGGTATGGGACATGTACAGACCGGCTCGTTTCGTCAAGCACGTGCGGGTGATCACGTTCAAGGACGTCAACATCGAAGAGCTGGACAAACCGGATCTGCGTCTCCCCGAATAGTCCTACCCGGGTCGGATCGGCAGGTGTGCCCGGTGCCTGACGGGCGCACCTGGACGGTTCCGCTCGGCAGATTTCCCGTGTGGAGTGTTCCGAAGCGCACCGATCAGCGAAAAGCTGGACAACCGACCGAATAATTCCGCGTGTTCTGTTTCGAGCAGAGGCCCGTTGCCGGGTTACGTCGAGCGCGGGAGAATCGTCGAAATGTGAACGCCGAATTCTGTTGTCTCACATAGTATTTCGATTTAATGATGCAAATAGCTTCCGGTATTCACACGTTTTCGTACCGAATGTTTTCGACCCTACGCCGATGTGAACATCGTTGGGTCTTTGCCTCGGTCCGATAATCGGTGGTAGAACTTGAATTACCACATTCTCCCAGACGCGTAAGAGGTACGAGATGGCACGCAAGACGCTTGTCCAGATGATCGACGATGTCGACGGCTCGGTAATCAAAGAAGGCCAGGGGGAGTCGATCGAATTCGGTATCGGTGGAAACCAGTACCGCATCGACTTGAATCTCAAGCATGCGAACGAACTGCACGAGCAGCTGGCTTTCTGGATCGAGCACGCCGAGAAGATTTCCGGTCGCCGCCCCCGCAAGACCGGTGCCGCGCCTGCACCGGCTCGAGGAAAGGTCGATCTGCAGGACATCAGAGCGTGGGCTCGCGAAAACGGCCACGAGGTCAGCGCCCGAGGTCGAATCAGCCAGGAAGTTCAGGCCGCCTACGAGGCTGCGCACTGACCGCCTCCCAGCCTTGATATGCCCGCTGTCTTCGGTCAGCGGTAGTTCGGTCATCGAATTCGATTACCGATTCCGTGCTTCAGCTCCGTCCGTGCAGTAATCCGGACGGAGCTTTTGCATGTTCGAACCATTTGTCGGGCGATCGACAGGGCATGAACGCCGGTAAGCACACAGGTACGACAAAACAGGTGTGTCGGCCCTGCGATTCGACGGTTCTCTCCACAGGATTGCGCGTGTCCACAGGGCAATGCGGCACCTGCACTTTCTCGGAATCACCTCCTTTCGGTCGTGTCACCGTCATGGCGACCGGATCCGGCCGTGCTGTGCGGCCGCAGAGTGGAGGAATTCGACATGCCGACCAATCAAGAACTCGGGGCCCGCGGTGAGGACCTTGCTGCACGCCATCTCGAGCACATCGGCCTGGAGGTGATCGAGCGGAATTGGCGGCATCGTTCGGGGGAGCTCGACATCATTGCGCGCGAGGGCGAGACGATGGTGTTCGTCGAAGTCAAAACGCGTTCGGGAATCGGTTACGGAACGCCGGCGGAAGCGGTGACGTACACCAAGCAGACTCGGATCAGAGGATTGGCGTTGCAGTGGCTTTCGCTTCGCGGAGGGCCGTGGGTCCACATCCGATTCGACGTGATCGCCATCGTGATCGGTCGCGGTGACGACCCTGTTCTCACTCACGTCAGGGCGGCGTTCTGATGCCCCTGGGACGAGCCCATTCGGTGGCGGTCAACGGCGTCGACGGAGTGTTGGTGGAGATCGAAGCCGATATCGGTCAGGGTCTTCCGGGGACCCATCTGGTGGGACTGCCCGATACCGCGCTGAACGAATCGCGTGATCGGGTCAAGGCCGCGGTGAAGAATTCGGGTGGTACCTGGCCGGACAGTCGAGTGATTCTCGCGTTGTCTCCGGCGACGTTGCCCAAGGGTGGCTCGGTGTACGACCTCGCGCTGGCATTGTCGGTCCTCGACGCCGCCAAGGCCATTCCGCGGGGAAGCCTGTCGGAGACGGTGTTTCTGGGGGAGTTGGCTCTGGACGGCAGGTTGCGAGCGGTCCGCGGGGTACTGCCCGGAGTGCTCGCGGTGAAGGCGGCGGGGTGGCAGCGGGTGGTGGTGCCGAGTCGGTGTCTGCCCGAAGCGGGTCTGGTGGACGGTATCGAGGTGTTGGGTGCCGATTGCCTGGCAGATGTCGTTGCGTGGCTTCGTGGTGAGCAGGCGCTGGAATCGCCCACCCCCACCGACTGGCATCAGGAGAGTTACCCGGATCTCAGTGACGTTGCCGGTCAGGCAGATGCCCGATGGGCGTTGGAGGTCGCTGCGGCCGGTGCGCATCACATCATGTTGACCGGGCCACCGGGCATCGGGAAAACAATGCTCGCGCAACGTCTTCCGGGAATACTCCCGCCGCTCACCGAGTCCGAGGCGCTGGAGGTGACCGCGATCCATTCGGTGGCGGGGCTGCTGACGAGCGCGCGACCGCTGATCACGTCACCGCCGTTCATCGCGCCACACCATTCGACGTCGGTGAGCGCGTTGGTCGGCGGAGGTACCGGTATGGCCAAACCGGGCGCAGTCAGTCGCGCGCATCGCGGAGTTCTGTTCCTCGACGAATGCGCCGAGATGAGCATCCGGGTACTCGAAGCGTTGCGAACCCCACTCGAAGACGGTGAAATTCGGATTGCGCGTCGCGACGGGGTGGCCCGGTACCCGGCGAGGTTCCAACTCGTCCTGGCGGCCAATCCGTGTCCGTGCGCACCGGCGCGGCAGGCCGACTGCGTGTGCGCGCCCACTGCTCGCCGCAAGTACTTGGGAAAACTGTCCGGACCGCTCCTCGACCGGGTCGATCTCCGAATTCAGATGATGGGAGTCGCGACCGGGGCGCTGGTCGACGACATCGGAGAAGGAACGGCCGATATTCGCGCCCGCGTGACGGGAGCGAGGGATGCTGCCGCTCATCGTTGGTCGGAGTTCGGGTGGAGGACCAATGCGGAAGTGCCCGGACCCGCACTGCGTCAACGGTTTCGGCTCGCTCGGTCGACGCTGGCACCGATCGAGCGGGCATTGCGCAATGGATCGCTGACCGCGCGCGGCGCGGATCGTGCGATTCGGGTGGCGTGGACTCTGAACGATCTCGCCGGCGGCACCGTGCCCGGTGCAGACGAGGTCGGTGCCGCACTGGATTTTCGAGACAGGGGAGTGGCATGACCTATGACGCACGTCGGCTGGCGTGGGCGTATCTGTCCCGGGTGGCACAGGGTCCGCATCGCACGGTGACGGACCACGCCGCTGCCCACGGCCCCGAGGTCACCGCCGCAGCCGTACGCGCCGGACACTTGGGTGAGCGACTGGCAGCACGGGCTCATGTCGACACTGCAGCAGCAGATCTGGACCACATGGCCGCTCTCGGTGGACGGCTGATCACCCCTGACGACGACGAGTGGCCTGCGTGGCGTTTTCTCGGCTTCGATGGGTCCGGCCTCACCGCGGGTGTCGACACATCGCCGCCGATCGCACTGTGGGCGTTGGGAAACCGGTCTGTCGGAGCAGACACCGAACGATCGGTGTCGATAGTCGGAACCCGAGCGTCGAGTCCGTACGGCGACCACGTCACTGCCGAGATCTCCGCCGATCTGGCGCTGGACGGCTGGACCGTCGTGTCGGGTGCTGCCTTCGGTATCGATGCGGCAGCGCATCGCGCGGCACTCGGAGTCGAGGGGACGACGATGGCGGTGCTCGCCTGCGGCGTCGACCGGGCATACCCGGCGGGCCACTCCCGCCTGTTGCGTCAGATCGCCTCGAGCGGTGTCGTTCTCAGTGAATACGCGCCCGGAACCACTCCGGCCAAGCACCGGTTCCTGGCGCGCAACCGACTGGTGGCGGCTCTCGGTTCGGCGGTGGTGGTCGTCGAGGCGGGATGGCGGAGCGGGGCGCGCAACACCGCGGCGTGGGCGGCGAAACTGGGGCGCCCCGTTCTTGCGGTGCCGGGGCCGGTCACTTCTCCGACGTCGAAGGGATGCCATCGCATGATTCGTGAGGGTGAGGCCGTTCTGGTGTCGAGCTCGCACGATGTGGTGGCCGAGGCCGGGGCGCTCGGCTCGCCGGAGGAACCCCGTCCCGATCTGTTCCGGGAAATCGATGCGCTGTCCGAGACCGCACTGTTGATCTACGACGCGCTGCCGGCCACGGGAGCGTTGTCCACCCGTGAACTGTCGGAGAGTTCCGGAGTTCCGTTGTCGAAGGTCCGCGCCGCGCTACCGGTGATGGAGATGGACGGCTTCGTGAGCAACGACGAGACCGGGTGGGCCCGGGTGGTGCGCGGCTGAGGTGACGGCCCTACCGAGGCCCGGTGAAGGTAGAGTGTTAGGTAATGCTTAGTCGGTGCAGTGAGCATCGGCGTCGTTCGCTCGAAGAGGGGTCTGTAGTGCCGCGTAAGAAAACCACGTTGACCGTAGTGCGCACGGAAGCGCTGACCCCGCACATGCACCGGGTGTATCTGGGTGGTCCAGGCTTCGAGGAGTTCGACGCCATCGATAAGACCGATGCGTACGTCAAGCTGTTCTTCGGAACCGAGGACGAACCGATCATGCGGACCTACACCGTTCGATCCGTCGACACCGACGCGCGGGAAATCGCCATCGACTTCGTGGTGCACGGCGACGAGGGCGTCGCCGGACCGTGGGCCACACGCGCGAAGCCGGGCGACGAGATGTCGTTCTTCGGGCCGTCGGGGGCATACGCGCCTCGCCCCGACGCCGATTGGCACCTGTTCGCAGGCGACGAATCGGCTATCCCGGCCATCTCGGCTGCGGTCGAGGCCCTCCCGGAAGACGCCATCGCCAAGGTGTTCATCGAGGTCGGCGGTCGTCACGACGAGATCTACATGGAGACTCTCGCAGTCGTCGACGTCACCTGGGTGCACCGGGGCGCGTCGTCGAACGAGATCGGCGACGACCGGGCCGGAGACAACGCACCGCTGATCGAGGCCGTCAAGAACACCGAATGGTTACCCGGGCAAGCGCAGGTGTTCGTCCACGGTGAGGCGCAGGCCGTCATGCACAACCTCCGTCCGTACATTCGCAAGGAACGTGGGGTCGGGGCCGAGTGGGCGTCGATCTCGGGTTACTGGCGTCGGGGGCGGACCGAGGAAACCTTCCGAGCCTGGAAGCGTGAGCTGGCACAGGCGGAGGCGGGAGTCGACGCCTGATCGCGCACCGACGTCCACCCGACGGCGTGTCCGGTTGTCGAGCGAGACGTCAGCGCCCAAGCTGAGCCGATGACCGATTCGCTGCCGCCGCACCTGGAGGTGCACGTCGAGGAGTTCGCCGAACACCTGCGCCTCGGACGGGAACGGTCGGAGCACACCATCCGGGCCTACGTTGCCGACGCGCGTTCGTTACTGGCGCACCTGGCCGCGTCCTCACCGGGCGCGACGATCGCCGATCTGGATCTGCGTGTCGTGCGCTCGTGGTTGGCGGGGTACTCGGCGGCCGGCGCGGCCCGGACATCGATGGCCAGGCGCACCTCGTCGGTGCGAACGTTCGGGGCGTGGCTCGAACGGGTCGGGGCTGTGAAGGTCGGTCCCGCGCAGCGTCTCGCGTCCCCGTCGGGTCACCGCACCCTGCCCGGAGTGCTGCGTCACGATCAAGCGACGCGAGCGCTGGACGCTGCCGAGTCGGGTGCCGCCGAACTCGATCCCATAGCGCTGCGCGATCGACTCGTCGTCGAACTGTTGTATGCGACCGGGGTCCGCGTGGGGGAGCTGTGCGGTCTCGATGTCGACGACGTGGACACCGATCGACGAGTCGTTCGGGTGGTGGGCAAGGGCAACAAGGAACGGTCGGCACCGTACGGTCTGCCGGCCGCGCAGGCACTCGACGCCTGGCTCACCGACGGCAGGCCTGCCCTGGCCGTCGATCGATCCGGACCGGCCCTGTTGCTCGGGCGTCGGGGTGGACGACTCGACCAGCGACAGGCCAGGTCGGCGGTGCATGCTGTGCTGGAGACAGTCCCCGGCGGCCCCAGCCTGGGACCGCACGGCCTGCGCCATACAGCAGCCACGCATCTGCTGGAAGGAGGTGCCGATCTCCGGGTGGTGCAAGAACTGCTCGGACATGCATCTCTTGCCACGACGCAGATCTACACTCACGTATCCGTCGAACGGTTGCGGGCGGTGCACGATCAGGCGCATCCCAGAGCATGAGCGTCGAGCTGGGCGGCGCATCGTTTGGTAGCGTCTGCCCAGGATCGACTACACCGAATACGGGGGACCGTGGACCGCGACCGACCGCAAGGTAAATCGGAGCCGTGGTCGACGCATGGCCACAGTGCGCCGGTGAACGGGGCACGACCCGGCAGTGCAGTCGACGGCAGTGCAGTCGACGGCCGGGGTGACAATGCCGCCGGATCCGCACCGTCGGAACCGATGTCCACTCCGCGCTCTACGCCCCGGCAGCCCCCGCCGTGGCAGACGCCCGATTCTGTGCAGCGACCTCCCGTGCCCCCGCGGTACAACCCGCCCGTGCCGCTTCGACCGGGCCCGCCGGCCGCCTATCCCGAGGCACAGATGCCGCCCGTTCCGCCCGTCGGGGACGATCGGTCGCAGGCCCAGCCGGCCCAGCAGGCACCCTGGTCCGCGCAGCCGTGGGCAGGTGCCCCGAATCCGTATCGTCCGAGCAGTCAGGACCTGGGTGCCGAATCGCTGCTGAAACGACCCAAGCGCACCTCGTCGTCGGGGTGGCGTCGCGGTGTGCACCGGTTGACCGGTGGCGTCATCAACCCCGGCGAGTCGACGGCCGAGGAGCGCTACCGCAACCAGGTCGATCGCATACGCCAGCCGGTGCTGGGGGACTACCGCATCGCGTTCCTGTCGCTCAAGGGCGGGGTCGGCAAGACGACGACCACTCTGGGTCTGGGGTCGACGTTCGCGTCGCTGCGCGGAGATTGCGTCATCGCGGTCGACGCGAACCCGGATTTCGGGACACTCGGAGAGCGGGTACCGCGTCAGACCGCGTCGACTGTTCGCGACTTGTTGGCCGCAGCCCCGAACATTCGCCGGTATTCCGACATTCGCGCTCATACCTCGCAGGCACCGAGCCGACTGGAAGTGTTGGCCGGTGAGCGGGATCCCTCGGCGTCGGAGATGTTCGGCGAAGAGGACTATCGCGCGGTCATCGACATGCTGCAGGTCTATTACAACCTGATCCTCACCGACTGCGGAACCGGCATCATGCACTCGGCGATGAACGGGGTGCTGCAGCTGGCCAATGCGCTGGTTCTGGTCAGTTCGCCGGCCGTCGACGGGGCACGCAGTGCAGCCGCGACTCTGGACTGGCTGGAACTGCACGGATACGGCCATCTGGTCGAGCGCACGGTCGTGGTGATCAGTTCGGTCCGACCTGGTTCGTCCGCGGTCGACATGAACTTGTTGCAGCAGCACTTCCTGGAACGCTGCCGCGCGGTGCTGGTGGTTCCGTTCGACGAGCACCTCGCCGAGGGGGCCGTGGTCGATCTCGAGAAGCTGCGTCCCCAGACCAGGAGCGCTTTCGTCGAGCTTGCCGCCATGGTCGCGGACGACTTTCCTGCCGCGTCCGGTCGTCACTCCGGCCCTGCGCGCTGACCGTCACCGAACCGGCTCCTGCACGGGTTTCAATCTGATCGGACGGGCACGCACCAGGGCCGTCGGATCGAGGTATTCGCGGCCCCGCTTGATGCCCCAGTGCAGGCATGTCGCCGTGCAGCCGTCGTGTCCCGACGTCAGCGAACCCAGGATGTCGCCGCGTCGTACTCGTGCTCCGGCCCGGACCGCCGCCGTCACGGGTTCGTACGTCGATCGAAGTCCGCCCGGATGGTCCACCGACACCACCGGCTTACCGGCCACGAGGCCTGCGAACACGACCGTGCCGTCGGCGACGGCCAGAACCGAGGTGCCGTCCGCCGCGGCGAGGTCGACCCCGCGATGGCCGGGGAGCCAATCGTGTTCCGGGCGGTCGAACGGTGTCACGACGCGAGGGTGCGGCCGAATCGGCCACGCGAACGAGTCCGATTCGGCTGCCGCGGCCGGCGTGGTCAGCACGATCGCGGCAAGAACGCAGGCGATGCACCCGGTACGAAGAGTGTTCACTCGTCGACGATGGCCTGTGAATGTGCTGGAAAACGAGGCCCGGCACGAATTGTGGACAACCGAAAGATTCGTCCACAGGCACCGGAATCTCTTGACAGTCGGGCCTGGTTATGACGGGGGCCGCCGCAGGTCTACACTCCTTGTTGCGGCCTGTGCGTGCACGGGTCGACTTCGCGCGTCCGCGTCATCGTATCGACTGCCTCGGCAGAGTTCACGATACGAGAACCGGTTGTCGGCGGTCCTGATCCCCCTGTGGTTCAGGTCCGACAACTTCGGCGGTCGCCAGGGCAGAGGTCACCGACACTCTGCGTCAACCGAACCATGAAAGAGAGTTATTCAGCCATGGCTGTAGTAACAATGAAGCAGCTGCTCGACAGCGGCACACACTTCGGACACCAGACCCGTCGCTGGAACCCGAAGATGAAGCGATTCATCTTCACCGACCGCAACGGCATCTACATCATCGACTTGCAGCAGACTCTGACCTTCATCGACAAGGCCTACGAGTTCGTCAAGGAGACGGTCGCCCACGGCGGCACCGTTCTGTTCGTCGGCACCAAGAAGCAGGCACAGGAGTCCATCGCCGCTGAGGCAACTCGCGTGGGCATGCCCTACGTGAACCAGCGCTGGCTCGGTGGCATGCTCACCAACTTCCAGACCGTGCACAAGCGCCTGGTCCGCCTCAAGGAGCTCGAGGCAATGGAGCAGACCGGTGGCTTCGAGGGACGCACCAAGAAGGAAATCCTCATGCTCACGCGTGAGATGACCAAGCTCGATCGCACCCTCGGCGGCATCCGCGACATGGCCAAGGTTCCGTCGGCCATCTGGATCGTCGACACCAACAAGGAGCACATCGCCGTCGGCGAAGCGCGCAAGCTGAAGATCCCGGTCATCGCGATCCTGGACACCAACTGCGATCCCGACGTGGTCGACTACCCGATCCCGGGTAATGACGACGCGATCCGTTCCGCTGCGCTGCTGACCAAGGTCGTCGCATCCGCAGTGGCCGAAGGTGTGCAGGCCCGTGCAGGCCAGAACACCGCAACCGACGCCAAGCCCGAGGTCGGCGCAGGCGAGCCGCTCGCAGAGTGGGAGCTCGAGCAGCTCGCACAGACGTCCCCGGCCGCTGACGCTCCGGCAGCAGAGGCTCCCGCAGCCGATGCGCCGGCCGCCGACGCACCGGCAGCAGAAGAAGCACCGGCAGCAGAAGAAGCACCGGCCGCTCAGGCTTGATCGAATTCGGTCCCGGTTCACCCTCAGGGGTGGGCCGGGGCCGCTTCGGTATGTCAGGGTTGTGATCGGTCCGGCTCCACAGCGAGCCCGTCGATCACGCTTCGAGAACAGCACTTTCGTCAACGCCCGTATTCAGACTTTTGAGGAGGCTCGCCCACGATGGCGAACTACACTGCCGCCGACGTCAAGCGGCTCCGCGAGCTCACCGGCTCCGGAATGATGGACTGCAAGAACGCACTCGCCGAGAACGACGGCGACTACGACAAGGCCGTCGAGTACCTGCGTATCAAGGGTGCCAAGGACGTCGGCAAGCGCGCCGAGCGCAACACCGCCGAAGGCCTCGTCGTCGCCGAGGGTGGAGTGCTCGTGGAGATCAACTCCGAGACCGACTTCGTGGCCAAGAACGACGAGTTCCAGACGTTCGCCGCGTCCGTCGCGGCGACGGCTGCAGCAGGCGAGCCTGCTGATGTCGACGCTCTCAAGGCACTCGACCTGAACGGCAAGACCGTCGAAACGGCTCTGAACGAGTTGTCGGCCAAGATCGGCGAGAAGCTCGAAATTCGCCGCGTCGTGTCCTACGACGGCAACACCGCGACCTACCTGCACAAGCGCAGCGCGGACCTGCCGCCTGCCGTCGGCGTGCTGGTCGAGTACACCGGTGACGGCGACGCCGCCGGCGATGCTGCGCGCGCTGCCGCGATGCAGATCGCAGCGCTCAAGGCCAAGTACGTCACCCGTGACGAGGTTCCCGAGGATCTGGTCGCCGCCGAGCGTCGGATCGCAGAAGAAACCGCGCGCGAAGAGGGCAAGCCGGAGCAGGCTCTGCCGAAGATCGTCGAAGGTCGCGTCAACGGATTCTTCAAGGACGTCGTTCTCACCGAGCAGAAGTCGGTTCAGGACGGCAACAAGACCGTCAAGGCCATCCTCGACGAGGCCGGCGTGACCATCACCCGTTTCTCCCGATTCGAGGTCGGCGCCAGCTAGTCTGCGCTCGATCCGATCGAGGCGATGCCGTTCATTCGATTTCATCGAGTGGACGGCATCGTTCGTGCGCGAGGCAGGTCGGAGCCGTGTCCACCGATCGGGTGCCGATAGGGCAGGATGATCGGTGAGTAAACCGTAGTGTTCGACGAGTACCGAGGAGAGCTATGACCGATCCGGCCCCTGACCGTCCCGGGTTCCGACGCGTGATGCTCAAACTGGGTGGGGAGATGTTCGGTGGTGGCCAGGTGGGGCTCGATCCGGATGTCGTGAACAACGTTGCCGAGCAGATCGCCGAGGTGGTGGCCACCGGAGTTCAGGTCGCCGTGGTGATCGGTGGCGGAAACTTCTTCCGCGGTGCCGAATTGCAGCAGCGGGGGATGGACCGATCTCGCTCGGACTACATGGGCATGCTAGGCACGGTCATGAATTGTCTTGCGCTGCAGGATTTTCTGGAAAAGCAGGGTGTTGCCACCAGAGTCCAGACCGCGATCACGATGGGCCAGGTGGCCGAGCCGTACCTCCCGCTGCGCGCGCGACGGCACCTCGAGAAGGGGCGTGTCGTCATCTTCGGCGCAGGTATGGGCATGCCCTATTTCTCGACGGATACGACGGCGGCGCAGCGGGCGCTCGAGATCGGTGCCGAGGTGCTGTTGATGGCCAAGGCCGTCGACGGTGTCTACTCGGCCGATCCACGGCTCGATCCCGACGCGACGATGTTCGACACGATCACCCACCGCGAAGCCCTCGAGCGAGGCCTCAAAGTTGCCGACGCGACTGCCTTCAGCCTCTGCATGGACAATCAGATGCCGATGTTGGTGTTCAATTTGCTGATTCAGGGAAACATTGCTCGCGCCGTGTCGGGCGAGAACATCGGCACGCTGGTCACGTCGTGAATGCCGCCGACACGACCGCGAACGAACCGAGAACGAAGACGATGGAGGACAGATCGTGATTGACGAAGCTCTCTTCGACGCCGAAGAGAAGATGGAAAAGGCCGTATCGGTTGCCCGTGACGATCTGTCCTCGATCCGCACCGGGCGGGCCAACCCGGGAATGTTCTCGCGCATCGTCATCGAGTACTACGGTGCCCCGACGCCGATCACCCAGCTGGCCAGCATCAGCGTGCCGGAGGCGCGATTGGTGGTGATCAAGCCGTACGAGTCGAATCAGCTCGGGCCGATCGAAACCGCTATCCGCAATTCCGATCTCGGCGTCAACCCCACCAACGACGGCAACCTGATTCGTATCGGCGTGCCGCAGCTGACCGAGGAACGACGCCGTGAGTTCGTCAAGCAGGCCAAGGGCAAGGGCGAGGACGCCAAGGTGTCCATTCGCAACGTGCGCCGCAAGACGATGGAAGAGCTCAAGCGCATCCAGAAGGACGGCGAGGCCGGCGAGGACGACGTCGTACGTGCCGAGAACGAGCTCGACAAGACCACCGCGAAGTACACCGCCTCGGTCGACGAACTGGTCAAGCGCAAAGAGGGTGAATTGATGGAGGTCTGACCTCCTTCGATAGTTGCGCAACACGGTGGAACGACGATGAATATCGAGGAGTTGACGACAGTGGTGGGACCGGATCGGCAGGAGGGCAGCGGCACGCCCGCTGGCTCGTCCGGGGTCGCCGCCACGAAGTCCGCCGGCAAGGCGGGTCGAAATCTGCCTGCCGCGATCGGCGTCGGCGGCAGTTTGGGTATCGGGTTGATCCTCGTGCTCGTGTTCGTGCCGTTGGTATGGATCGGTGTCGTGGCCGTGGCGTTGGCCGTCGCGACGTACGAGGTGTCCAAGCGGCTCCGCGAGGGCGGTGTTCTCGTTCCGCGCATCCCGCTGATCCTCGGTGGTCAGGCCATGATCTGGCTGGGCTGGCCGTTCGGTGCCGTCGGAGTGCTCAGTGCGGCTGTGGGCACCGTCGTGGTCTGCATGGTGTGGCTGTTGCTGAGACAAGGCTTCGGTACTGCTCCCAAGAACTATCTCGAAGAACTCTCCGTCACCGTTCTGGTGGCGTGTTGGCTACCGCTGTTGGCCTCGTTCGCCGTTCTGATGGTCCTGCAGGACAACGGTGCCGGTCGCATCCTGGTCTTCGTCATCGGCGTCGTGTGCTCGGATGTCGGTGGTTACATCGCCGGTGTGCTGTTCGGCAAGCACCCGATGGCACCGGCCATCAG
Organism: Rhodococcoides fascians NBRC 12155 = LMG 3623; assembly: GCF_001894785.1. Classification (GTDB taxonomy): domain Bacteria; phylum Actinomycetota; class Actinomycetes; order Mycobacteriales; family Mycobacteriaceae; genus Rhodococcoides; species Rhodococcoides fascians. The sequence goes on along the minus strand of NZ_BCWW01000006.1, from coordinate 170,375 downwards.
CCCGAAGAAGTCCTGGGAAGGGCTGGTCGGATCGCTCATCTTCTGCGTCATCGGTTGCCTGCTGACGGTGACCCTGATTCTCGAGGCCAACTCGATGATCGGTGTCCTGCTGGGAGTCGTGCTGGTCGTGACGGGAACTCTGGGCGACCTCATCGAATCGCAGGTCAAGCGCGACCTACGAATCAAGGACATGGGCTCGTTACTGCCCGGCCACGGAGGCATCATGGACAGACTCGACTCGTTGCTGCCCTCTGCGTTCGTTGCGTGGCTCGTCTTCACCGTGTTGCTCTGACCGACTCCGCCGGACGATGAGCGGTGATCGCGGCGGGGTGATTCCCAGTCCCAACATCTGGCACTGGCCGCATCTGTACGAGGCGGAGAACAGGGCTCAGGACGTCGACGGCGCTGTGTTCGCGACCATTCGATCGACCGTCGATTGGACGGCCGAGAACGTCGTGGACGTGGGCTGCGGCAGCGGTTTCCATCTTCCGATGTTCGCTGCGGACGCCCGGTACGTCATCGGTGTGGAACCGCACGCCCCATTGGTGGCCGCAGCCCGCACGCGCGTCGAGTCACTTGCGAACGTCGCCGTGCGTGCGGGTAGAGCGGACGCGCTGCCCGTCGACACAGGTTCGGTCGATCTCGTCCACGCGCGAACCGCGTATTTCTTCGGCCCCGGCTGCGGCCCGGGTATCAGCGAAGCGATGCGAGTTCTGCGGCCCGGAGGGGCGTTGGTGGTCGTGGACCTCGACGCCACGTCGTCTCCGTACGGGGACTGGATGCGTGCGGATCTCCCGCACTACGATCCGGCGGCCGTCGAGGCGTTCTTCGATGCCCAGGGATCCGAGATGCGACGCGTCGACACGAGGTGGGCGTTTCCCGACCGCCGGGTTTTGCGGGATGTGCTGGGAATCGAGTTTTCACCGCGGGTAGCGCGCGCTGCGGCACGGCAGGTCGACGGCCTCACCCTGAATGTGCGCTATCGCATCCACGTTCGATACAAGCCGACCGGCGTCGAGTCGATCTGAGCCTGGCTCGGCAGCGAGCGATCAGGACGCGGCAGAGATTCCGAAGATTCGAGCCAGTTCGTTGATCTTGAGAGCCTTTGCCAGACGCGGCAGATCGCTGCCGTCCTTGACGTGAGCACCGTCGGCACCGAGAGCGTCGATGACATCGTGAGCCCAGGACACGTCGGTCGGGGAGGGGGCCAGTTCGCGGTTGACGATGGCCACCTGATCGGTGTGCATACAGAGTTTGCCTGCCATGCCCATCGAGAGCGTCAGGGCTGCATCGCGCCCGAGGATGCTGTCGTTCGCGGTCAGTGTCGGACCGTCGATGGGTCCGGGCAGTCGTGCGACGCGCGAGGAGACGACCAGTCGCGAGCGCGGGTAGGCCATGGCGAGCGGGTCGTCGCTCATGCCCGTGTCGCGTCGGAAGTCGCCGCTGCCGAAGGCGAGACGGAATGTCGAGTCCGCGCGCGCGATTTCGGTGGCGGCCTCGAGTCCTGCTGCTGATTCGACCAGCGCGAGGATCGGGGTGCCGTCGGCGAGGCGGGCGGCTGTCGCCTCGACCTGACCGCCGCTCTCGGTCTTCGCGAGCATGACCCCCACCAGGCCGGGCAGCCCGGACAACGCGGCGAGATCGTCGGCCCAGTACGGGGTCGTCGCGTCGTTGACGCGCACCCAGGCCGAGTTGCCCTCGCTGAGCCAGCGCACGACGGTCTCGCGAGCGGCAGGCTTCTTCGCTGGAGCGACTGCGTCCTCGATGTCGAGGATGACGGCGTCGACACCGGACGCGACAGCAGCGTCGAAGGTATCGGGCTTGGTGGCCGGAACCAACAGCCACGATCGTGCGCGGTCGGGTGCAACGCCGGATGCCACCGGTGTCTCCATGAAAGTAGTCACGTCATGCTCCTCGAGTGAAGTCGGGCACCGCCAACCTTATCGATTCAGAGCATCGGTGCCAGCTTCTGTACATAGTGTTCACGAACCGTGACGCTGGTTCTTCTTCGCTGCGCGCCGGACCTGCAGGATTCGGGCACCGCCGGCCATGGCCATCACCAGCGCACCCGCGATCGCGGCCAGCAGCATGCTGATTCCGAGGGGTAGGTCGAGCTGCCAGGCGAAGATCTGCACGGTGACCGAGTCGAGGTTCTGCACGATGAACACCAGGAGAACGACAAGGACGACGGCCCCGACCACCAGGCCGGTCCAGAGGGCGGCGGTGCGGGTGTGCGCCACATCGGTGGGGGTGTGCTGCTGTTCCGGAACGAACTCGGGGTCGGGCGCGGAATGGCCGTCCGAATCCGGCGTGGTGATGGGGGTGAGGTCGCCGGCGGCACTCGTCGGCCGGTCGAATCCGGGCGTGACCGAGGCCGATGTGTCGAACGGTGCCTCGTTGTTGTCGTCTGCTCTGGTGGCCATGTCGATGATCCTTTCGCACGCGTGGTCCGAATGCACGCGCAATCGGTCCCGGCGTCGATACCCGTCAGGGCACCGTCGAAAACCGTCGCGAATAGGACTGTGAGCAGAACGGGTGGACAATGGTGGGTATGGAGTTGAGCCAGCAGGAACGACGCGGGGGTCGAGCATGAGTGATTCCGCAGCCGCAACGGACAGCACGACCGAGCAGAAGAGACCGAATCTTCCGCTGGTCTTCACAGCTCCGCGTCGGGGAATGCCGTCGCGTCACCTCGCCGACCTGGACAAAGAGGGCCTGCGTGAGGCAGTGAAGGCACTCGGTCTACCGGCATTCCGGGCCGACCAACTTGCGCGGCACTACTACGCGCGGCTCGAGGCCGACACCACCAAGATGACCGATCTTCCGGCCGAGGCTCGGGAGAAGGTCGGTGCCGATCTCTTTCCCACCTTGCTGACGCCGATCAAGCACTTGGCGTGTGACGACGGTGACACTCGAAAGACGCTGTGGAAGGCCAACGACGGGACTCTTCTCGAGAGTGTTCTGATGCGGTATCCGGATCGCGCGACGCTGTGCATCTCGAGTCAGGCCGGTTGCGGAATGGCATGTCCGTTCTGCGCGACCGGTCAGGCCGGCCTGACGCGGAACCTGTCGACGGCGGAGATCGTCGATCAGGTCCGTTCGGCGGCCGCAGACATGCGCGACGGCGTCGTCCCCGGCGGTGAGGGTCGTCTGTCGAACGTCGTGTTCATGGGCATGGGCGAGCCGCTGGCCAACTACAAGCGCGTCGTCGCGGCAGTGCGCAAGATCGTCTCACCAGCCCCCGACGGGCTGGGACTGTCACAGCGTTCGGTCACCGTGTCGACGGTCGGCCTTGCTCCGGCCATTCGAAAGCTGGCCGACGAGGGTCTGTCGGTGACCTTGGCCGTGTCTCTGCACACGCCGGACGATGAGCTCCGAGACACGTTGGTCCCGGTCAACAATCGTTGGTCGGTGGCGGAGGTTCTCTCCGCTGCCCGGTACTACGCCGATCAGACCGGTCGACGCGTCTCGATCGAGTACGCGATGATCCGGGACGTCAACGATCAGCCGTGGCGAGCGGACATGCTGGGCAAGAAGCTGCACAAGGCGCTCGGATCCCGGGTACACGTCAACCTGATTCCCCTCAATCCGACTCCGGGTAGCGAGTGGGATGCCAGCCCGAAGCCGGTGGAGCGGGAATTCGTCCGCCGGGTCATCGCGCAGGGCGTCTCGTGCACCGTCCGCGATACCCGAGGGCAGGAGATCGCGGCGGCGTGCGGTCAGCTCGCCGCCGAGAACTGAACCGCTAGCGGGGCTTGCGGCGGACGATGACGTCGCGCACGACGAGTCCGACCAGTGCCACCGCGAAGCCGACCAACCACAGGTCCTCGACCTTGCCGGTGTGATTTCCGATGATCATGAACAGCAGGAACGCGGCAACGACGATGGCTGCGACGCGCATCGCCTTGTTCGACTCGCCGCTCCAACCCCATGCGGCGGACGGCACCTCGGGCACCTCGTTGCGGGTATCGACGACCGGGTCGTACGAAGCGGATTCCAGTTCGGTATTTGCCACCGGTCGATCCTCTCGGGTGATGCGTTCACGTGGGTCCCGGCACGAACGGTGCGAGACGCGTTGTCGGAACAATATTGGCATACGACCGCCCGTCGTAGTGATCAGGGTTGCATCGCTCACCCAGCGCGTGTGCGGGCTCGAATGAGAGACTGCGGCGGTGACCTCCGAGCGCCTTCCCCATCGTCCGAGTCGGTCCCCGCTGAGCTATCCCCGCGACATGGTCGGTTACGGCCGCACGCCGCCGCTCGCGCAGTGGCCGGATGAGGCGAACATCGCCGTCCAGTTCGTCCTCAATTACGAGGAGGGTGCCGAGAACAACGTGCTCGACGGCGACACGAAGTCCGAGACGTTTCTGTCGGAAATGATCGGCGCACAGGCGTTTCCGAATCGACACATGAGCATGGAATCGCTGTACGAGTACGGATCCAGAGCCGGAGTGTGGCGCGTGCTGCGCGCATTCGAGAAGCGTGGGTTACCGCTGACCGTGTTCGCGGTCGCCAAGGCAATGGAGCGGAACCCGGAAGTGGTTGCGGCACTGCTGGAATTGGACCACGAGATCGCATGTCACGGCTTGCGGTGGTTGTCGTATCAGCAGATCGACGCGAACGTCGAGCGCGAGCACATGGCGGAGGCCGTGACCATCCTGCGCGAGCTGACGGGGTCTGCGCCACTGGGGTGGTACACCGGGCGCGACTCTCCGAACACCCGATCGCTCGTGGTGGAGCACGGCGGATTCGTGTACGACTCCGACTCCTATGCAGACGATCTGCCGTACTGGGAGAAGGTGCCCCGAGACGGCGGGGTCGTCGATCACCTGGTGGTGCCGTACACCCTGGACACCAACGACATGCGTTTCGCATCGCCGGGAGGATTCTCGACGGGCGACGAGTTCTACGCGCATCTACGTGACGCCTTCGACGTTCTCTATGCCGAGGGCGCGAGTGGGAGTCCCAAGATGCTCTCGGTCGGACTTCACTGCCGGCTGGTGGGCAGGCCGGCCCGCATGGCTGCACTGGAACGTTTCCTCGATCACGTGCAGTCGCACGACAAGGTCTGGGTCGCGAAGAGAATCGACATCGCCGAACACTGGCGAGCTGTGCACCCGCCAGAGGCCTGAGTCAGTCGGCCTGTCGGCACGCGGATGCCAGCGCGCTCAGATAGCGGTCGGTGAATGCTGCCTGGACGCGTCTGCCCACCGGGCCGCCGAGCTTGGTGTACCAGCGACCGGGACGCGAGAACGCCGATATGTGGGCGGTGACGGCACCGTCCGCGGGGGTGTAGTCGACGTAGAAGAGTTCTTCGCCGGACTCGGGATGCCCGTCGAGTGTTCCGTAGGCGAAACCCTGACGGTTCGCCTCGTCGATGACGTAGACCACACGACACGGAATGCGCACCGGTCCGAGTGTGAGAACGACCACCGAGTCGGGCACAGCGGTCTCGGCCTCGGAACGGACCTTCAGTCCTGCTCCTCGGTGCATGTCCCATCGCATCAACGCATCGGCCGCCGCCACGAAGTCGTCCAGCCCCGATCCCACGACCCTCGACATCGTGACGTGGTGGTATCCGGTGGGCAGTGGGCCGGCGGTGGCCCCCGCATCGTCGTAATTGAACGGTGCCGAGCGGTACTTCGAGAAGTCCATGCACCCCAGCGTGCCAGCCTGCGTCGGCACATAGGGGTTTCTCAGCCTCGGTAGGCAACAATGGACCGGTGCCAGACCATCGTGAGCGAACGACCAACTCGGATCGCCCCGAGCCGATACGTGTGCTGTTGCTGGGAAGTACCGGGTCGATCGGAACCCAAGCGCTCGACGTCATCGCCGCCAACCCGGACCGCTTCGTCGTGGTCGGGCTGGCTGCGGGCGGTGGAAACATCGAACTGCTCCGTCGCCAGATTGCGGAGACCGGTGTCCGACGGGTAGCCGTCGCCCAGCCCGAGGCCGCCGCCGAGCTCGACTTCCCCGGAGTGCTGAGTGGTCCGCGAGCAGTGACCGAGCTGGTCGAGTCGACCCCGGCGGACGTCGTGCTCAATGCCCTCGTGGGTTCTCTCGGCCTCGAACCGACCCTGGCCGCGCTGAACAGCGGTGCGCGCCTGGCGTTGGCCAACAAGGAATCCCTGGTCGCCGGAGGCGAGCTGGTTCTCGCCGCCGCAGCCCCCGGTCAGATCGTGCCAGTCGACTCCGAGCACTCCGCGCTTGCCCAGTGCCTGCGCAGCGGTTCGCGCGGCGAAGTGGATCGACTGGTTCTCACTGCATCGGGAGGTCCGTTTCGAGGGTGGAGCGAGACCGAACTGAAGTCGGTCACGCCGGAGCAGGCCGCCGCACATCCCACCTGGTCGATGGGACCGATGAACACGCTGAACTCGGCGACACTGGTCAACAAGGGTCTGGAACTGATCGAGGCGCACCTGCTGTTCGGTGTGCCCTACGAGAAGATCGACGTCACCGTGCACCGGCAGTCCATCGTGCACTCGATGGTGACGTTCGTCGACGGTTCGACCATCGCTCAGGCCAGTCCACCGGACATGAAGTTGCCGATCGGGCTGGCCCTCGGCTGGCCCGATCGAGTGCCGGACGTCGCCCGTGCACTCGACTTCACGACCGCATTCTCCTGGGACTTCGAGCCACTCGACGACCGAGTGTTTCCGGCGGTGCAGCTGGCGCGTGAGGCCGGGATCATGGGTGGGTGCATGACTGCGGTGTACAACGCGTCCAACGAAATCGCTGCAGAAGCGTTCCTGAATGACAGGATCGAATTTCCGCAGATCGTCGAGACGGTGCGCGCGGTACTGGGCGACGGCGGGCAGGACTGGTCGACGGCTCCCAGGGACGTCGACGACGTACTCGCGGCGGACTCCTGGGCCCGGGCCCACGCCCGTGAACTACTGAAACCGAAAGGCCTCTGACACATGGTGTTCGCTCTGGGTGTCGTGCTGTTCGCCGTCGGAATCGGGGTGTCGATCGCGCTGCACGAAGCGGGACACATGTGGACCGCGAAAGCGCTCGGCATGAAGGTTCGCCGCTACTACATCGGGTTCGGCCCGAAGATCTTCTCCTTCCGACGCGGCGAGACCGAATACGGCCTCAAAGCCATTCCGGCAGGCGGGTTCTGCGACATCGCCGGCATGACCGCCATCGACGAACTCGCGCCCGACGAGGTCGAGCGTGCGATGTACCGCCAGAAGACATGGAAGCGCATCGTCGTCATGGTCGGCGGCATCGCGATGAACTTCGTGCTGGGAATCGTTCTGGTCTACGTGTTGGTGCTCGGCTGGGGCACGCCGGATCGGGTGACGCCGACAACGACGGTCCAGGGCATCGGTTGTGTCAGCACGTCCCAGACCGAGGACGGTGAACTTGCGCCGTGTTCGGGAGACGGTCCGGCTGCCGAAGCCGGACTGCGCACGGGCGACATCATCACTGCGGTGAACGGTCAGCCGACAGAGACTTGGTCCGACGTCGTTCTCGCCATTCGGGACTCGACCGGGTCGGCCGATCTGACAGTCGATCGCGACGGTGCTTCGCAGACTCTGAGCGTTCCGATCCTTCAGGTTCAGCGCTACGTCGTCGATCCTGAGACCGATGCGAAGAACTCGACAACCGTGGGAGCGATCGGCGTCACCGGCGGTCCACCGCCGAACATTCGATACAACCCGATCGAAGCAGTGCCCGAGACCTTTGTTTTCACCGGGGACATCTTCGTGCAGACCGGGAAAGCGTTGGTGCAGTTGCCGAGCAAGGTGGAGGCGCTGTGGGATTCGATCTTCGGTGGTGAACGAGGGCTCGACACGCCGATGAGTGTCGTCGGAGCAAGTGTCATCGGTGGCCAGGCCGTGGAAAACGACAACTGGCAGACGTTCGTCGGGCTGCTGGCGTCGCTCAACTTCTTCCTCGGTGTGTTCAACATCGTGCCGCTGTTGCCACTCGATGGTGGCCATATCGCCGTGACCATCTACGAGCGCATACGCAACATTTTCCGCAATCGTCGCGGCCTGCCCGACGGTGCGCCGGTGGACTACATGAAACTGATGCCCGTCACCTACGTGGTCATCATTGTTTTCATCGGGTTCTCTCTCTTGACGCTCACGGCGGACATCGTCAACCCGATTCAATTGTTCTAAGTAGACTCGACAGTCGTAGCTAGGAAAGAAGGCCACTGTGTCCGTGTCAGTCGGATTGGGAATGCCCGCACCGCCGGTGCCCGTACTCGCGCCACGTCGAAAGACCAGGCAGCTCCAGGTCGGGTCGGTGGGTGTCGGAAGCGAAAGCCCCATCTCGGTGCAATCGATGTGCACCACCAAGACCCACGACATCAACGCCACCCTGCAGCAGATTGCAGAGCTGACGGCGTCGGGTTGCGACATCGTTCGTGTTGCGTGCCCCACACAGGACGACGCCGACGCGCTGTCGATCATCGCCAAGAAGAGCCAGATTCCGGTGATCGCCGACATCCACTTCCAACCGAAGTACATCTTCGCGGCCATCGACGCCGGATGTGCAGCGGTGCGCGTCAACCCGGGCAACATCAAGGAGTTCGACGGCCGTGTCAAGGAGGTCGCCAAGGCGGCCGGTGACGCGAACATTCCGATCCGCATCGGTGTGAACGCCGGCTCTCTCGACCCGAGGCTGATGAAGAAGTACGGCAAGGCGACACCCGAGGCGCTCGTCGAATCCGCGCTGTGGGAAGCAGGCCTGTTCGAGGAGCACGGTTTCGGCAACATCAAGATCTCCGTCAAGCACAACGACCCCGTCATCATGGTCGCTGCGTACGAGCAGTTGGCGGCACAGTGCGACTACCCACTGCACCTCGGTGTCACCGAAGCGGGACCGGCTTTCCAGGGGACCATCAAGTCCGCTGTGGCCTTCGGGGCCTTGCTGTCCAAGGGCATCGGCGACACCATCCGAGTTTCCCTGTCGGCACCGCCGGCGGAGGAGATCAAGGTGGGAAACCAGATCCTGCAATCGTTCAATCTGCGCCCGCGCAAACTAGAGATCGTGTCCTGCCCCTCGTGTGGGCGCGCACAGGTCGACGTCTACACCCTCGCCGACGAGGTGACTGCGGGACTCGAAGGCATGGAGATCCCGCTACGCGTCGCGGTCATGGGCTGCGTCGTGAACGGGCCGGGCGAGGCCCGCGACGCCGACCTCGGTGTCGCGTCGGGCAACGGCAAGGGCCAGATCTTCGTCAAGGGCAAGGTCATCAAAACGGTCCCCGAAGCGCAGATCGTGGAGACGTTGATCGAGGAAGCGATGCGCATCGCCGAGGAGTTCGAGAAGGACGAGATCGCCAGCGGTGGCGCGCCGGTGGTCACCGTCAGCTGAGCGGGTACACCTGTTCGGCGTCCGGTTTGCCGCTCTGCCACCGGGGGAACACATTGTCTGGAATGATTCGCTTCAGAATCGGTGCGTACGCGGTAGGTGGGTCAGGAGGTCGGTAGGTGCTCAAGCTCCTCGGCGCGAAGCCTCTCGGTAATCGGGACGTCGCGCACGTGCTCCGGGTGCTCGACGCCGACCCCGTTGCAACCTGCATGGTTGCCGCGCGCGTGCAGGAATCGGGCCTCGATCCGAGGTCGTTCCACGGCGAGATGTGGAGCAGAGGCGGTCCGGACGAGTCGCTGTGCTTCTACGGTGCGAATCTGGTTCCGTTGCTCGGTTCCAGCGACGATCTTCGTTCCTTCGCGGACCGCGCGTGCCGTGGGCCGCGTCTGTGCTCGTCGTTGGTCGGCAGAGCGGAGTTGACGCTTCCGTTGTGGGAAATGCTCGAGACGGATTGGGGTCCGGCGCGAGAAGTGCGCGGTGAGCAACCGTTGTTGGCCACGTCGGTACCGTCGTCCATCTCGCCTGATCCTCTCGTTCGGCTCGTTCGACCCGACGAGCTGGACGTGTATCTGACCGCGGCCGTTGCCATGTTCATCGAAGAGGTCGGCGTCGACCCGCGACTGAACGACGGCGGTAGGGGATACCGGCGTCGGATCGCCAGTCTCATTGCAGCGCAACGTGCCTGGGCCAGATTCGAGGACGGCCGCGTGGTGTTCAAGGCCGAGATCGGCTCGCAGTCCGGGACGGTCGGGCAAATCCAGGGGGTATGGGTGCACCCGGACCGACGCGGGCACGGCCTGGGTGCATCCGGAACGGCGACCGTGGTGAACTCGGTCGTCCGCCAGGGGCGTACTGCGAGCCTGTACGTCAACAGCTTCAACTACGTCGCGCGCCGGGCCTACGCGAAAATCGGTCTGACGCAAGTGGCGACGTTCACCACGGTGCTGCTGGACTGAGAACGGTCGCTCGATCGGCCTGTCCCGAAACGCGATTCGTTGCCGTGGTCGACGCACCGGCCGTATTACGATGGGGCGCAATGAGATCACGTGACGCGACCTGGATGCGCGGACGGCTGGGCGTGGTGACCGTGATCGGTGCCGTCGTCGGTGCCTGCCTCACTGGGTGTACACCCAAGCCCGACGGTCCGGAGCCCGCAGCTCAGGCATTCCTCGCGGCCTTCGAGGCCAACGACATCCCCACGGCCGCCGCCGATACCGACAAGCCGGACGCCGCAGCCACTGCGCTGCGCGAGGCGTGGACCAATCTGCAAGCAGAGGCCCTCGACGCCGAGACGACGTCGGTTCGAGTCGACGGCGACACCGCCACGGTCGGCTACACCTACCGTTGGCAGCTGCCCAAGGATCGGGTGTGGACGTACGACGGCCAACTGAACATGGGTCGGAGTGCGGGAGAGTGGGTGGTGCGGTGGACCGCCTCGGACATCCACCCGAAGCTCGGTGACACGCAGACCATGGCCTTGCGCTCGACGGCTGCACCACGCGCTCGGGTCAACGAGCGCTCCGGCACCGACGTCCTGGTGCCCGGGGTCGTACATCGAATCAAGTTCGACGCGTCGGCCGCGAACAACGTCGTGGCCTCGGCGACGGCGTTGTCGACACTGCTGACACCGTTCGACGCGTCGATCACGGCCCAGTCGATCGTGGAGTCGGCGACTTCCGTCGACGGCGACTACCCGGTGGCGCTGCTGCGAGACAGCGACTTCGAACCCATCTCGGCGGCGCTGACCGAGATCCCCGGTGTCACGGCGTCCGACGAATCGGATCTCGTGTCCACCGACCCCACCTTCGCGCCGGACCTGGTGGGCCAGGTGAAGAAGGCCGTCATCGACGACGTCGACGGCAAGGCCGGCTGGAGCGTGGTGACCAGCAACCGCAACGGCGTCGACATCGACGTCCTCACCGACACCCCGCCCGAGCCGGCACCGTCCTTCTCGATCAGCCTCGATCGGAATATTCAGGTCGCGGCCCAACGAGCAGTGAACGCCAGGGCCGAGCAGGCCATGACGGTGGTCATTCAGCCGTCCACCGGGGCCATCCTCGCTGTGGCGCAGAATCCGGCCGCCGATCGGGACGGACCGGTCGCGTCGGCCGGTCTCTACCCACCGGGTTCGACGTTCAAGATCATCACCGCCGGGGCGGCGATCTCCAGCGGACTCGCGACCCCGGGGAGCACCGTTCCGTGCCCCGGTCGTATCGAGATCGGCGAACGAAGCGTCCCCAACTACAACGAGTTCGCTCTCGGTGACGTGACCATGAGCACCGCGTTCACCCGATCGTGCAACACCTCCTTCGCGAAGCTGGCGAGCGAGATGTCGCCCGACGCGTTGACCGTGGCCGCGTCCCAGTTCGGCGTCGGTCCGGACTACGACGTCGTGGGGTTGCCGACCGACTCCGGTTCGGTCCCGCCCGCGGACGAACTCGTCCAGCGCACCGAGGACGGATTCGGCCAGGGCAAGGTGGTCGTCTCGACCTTCGGGATGGCACTGGCCGCCGCGACGGTTGCCCACGGCTCCACACCGGTTCCAAATCTTCTGGTCGGACGGGAAACCGCCATCACCGGCGATCATCCACCGATAGAACCTGCCATGGTCGACGGGTTACGCGGCATGATGCGCTCGGTGGTCACCAGCGGCACCGCAGAGCGGATCGCCGACCAGGGCGAGGTGTACGGCAAGACCGGAGAAGCAGAGGTCGAGGGCGGATCGCACTCGTGGTTCGTCGGTTACCGAGGCGACATCGCCTTCGCGACTTTGGTGGTACGCGGCGGCAGCTCGGACAATGCGGTCGCCGTCACCCGAGAGATGTTCGAGCAGCTTCCGCCGGGGTACTGAGCGCTACGCCGGTGGGCCGGATTCAGCCCGACAACAGCCCGAGTCGACGACACGCGAGAACCGCTTCGTATCGAGTGTGCGAGTCGGTTTTTCGCATCACGCTGCGGAGATAGGACTTGACCGTCTCGGCACCGATCGACAGCCGTGCCGCGACTTCGACGTTGGTGCAACCGAGCGCGACCTGCGAGATGACGTCGATCTCGCGTGGCGTCAATGCCTGCGAGTCGCCGGAGTCGCTGTCCTGGTTCGCCGTCCGACTGAGCGTTGCTGCCAGTCGCGCGGTGACCGCGTCCAGTCTGTGTTTGACCGCCGCGTCTCCGATCGACCGAGCGAGCTCGGCGAGCTCGTCGTGCACACCGCGCAACTCGGCCGTTCGCGAGAGGTGCCCGTCCGACGTGGCCCGCGCACTCTCCATGAGGCGCACCCTGCGGTCGACCTCGTCGCGGATGGCGATCTCCTGACCGAGGCGCCGGGCTGCGGCGGTCATGATGTCGCCGACTCGATCACCGAGGGGGCCGCGTTCTCGCACCGCCGCGTACATCACCATGCGGGCTGCTCCGGCGACGACAACCGGCACCGCCAGGATCGACTTGAGGCCCTCGCCGAGGACCGGCCGGTCGAAGTGGTGGGTGATCGACATCGACGCGCCGTAATCACTGACGGCCGCGGGCCGACGTTGGTCCATGACCCGGCCACCGAGACCGGACCTGGGCGGGATGGCGAGCCCGTCCAGCCCACGCGTGCGGGTGCCGTGAAATTCGCTCAGGTGCAGCGTTTCCGAGGACACTTCCCCGCCGAACACGACGGGCACGGCGGACGTCGCGGCGACCTGGCGTAGTTCGGCGCGAAGGGCATCGCCGTCCCGGGGGCGCAACAGACTGGAATGGACCACGACGCTTCCTTCCTCGGTTCGGGTACGTCGACGGCGAACGTGACCCAGATCATATCCCGTCGCGCGGTTGCGGATTCGGTGGCCTCGACCAGCAGCGCTGGTTCTTCTGGACACGGTTGCGGCGACTACTCTGGACGGCATGTCTGTCACTGCCGAGAGCAAGCCCCGTCAGCCACTCGTGCCAGGCGTCGTCTCGCCCGTCCTCTCCGTGCCGAAGTCGATCGAGCGACCCGAATACGCGTGGAAGTCGACCGTGAACGAAGGCAGCGAGCCGTGGGTGCAGACCCCCGAGGTCATCGACAAGATGCGCGTGGCGTCGAAGATCGCGGCTCGCGCTCTGCAGGAAGCGGGCCGGGCCGTGGCACCGGGAGTGACCACCGACGAGCTCGACCGTATTGCACACGAGTACATGGTCGACCACGGCGCTTACCCGTCCACGTTGGGCTACAAGGGTTTTCCGAAATCGTGCTGCACCTCGCTGAACGAGGTCATCTGCCACGGCATCCCCGATTCGACGGTGATCGAGGACGGAGACATCGTCAACATCGACGTCACCGCGTACATCGACGGTGTGCACGGCGACACCAACGCGACGTTCCTGGCGGGTGACGTGTCCGAGGAGGCGCGCCTGCTCGTCGAGCGGACCCACGAAGCGACGATGCGTGCCATCAAGGCGGTCAAGCCGGGGCGCGCCCTGAACGTGGTCGGGCGAGTGATCGAGTCCTATGCGCACCGGTTCGGCTACGGCGTGGTGGAGGACTTCACCGGCCACGGCATCGGCACGACGTTCCATAACGGCCTCGTCGTGCTGCACTACGACCAGCCGTCCGTGGAGACCATCATCGAGCCGGGCATGACGTTCACCATCGAACCGATGATCAACCTGGGCACGATCAACGCCGAGATGTGGGACGACGGCTGGACCGTGGTCACACACGACCGTAAGTGGACGGCCCAGTTCGAGCACACGCTCGTGGTGACCGAGACGGGTTGCGAGATCCTGACGCTGCCGTGAGCGGAGCCTGCGGAGTAAATAGAAATCTGATACTGCCGTGAAAGGCGCTCTGCTGGTTGCCGGCACTACCTCCGATGCAGGCAAGAGTGTGTTGGTCGCCGGCCTGTGTCGGATGCTGGCGCGGCGGGGTGTTCGGGTGGCCCCGTTCAAGGCGCAGAACATGTCGAACAACTCGGTCGTCACGTTGGACGGCGGCGAGATCGGCCGGGCTCAGGCGATGCAGGCGGCCGCTTGTGGCCTCGAGCCCAGCGTGCGGTTCAATCCGGTGTTGCTCAAGCCCGGCAGTGATCGGACGTCGCAGTTGGTGGTGCGCGGGCGTGCGGTGGCCCAGGTGAGTGCGAGCAACTACATCGAACATCGGCAGGCGCTCCGGCATGTGGTCGCCGACGAGCTGGCCTCGCTACGTGCCGAATTCGACGTGGTGATCTGCGAGGGTGCCGGTTCACCGGCCGAGATCAATCTACGCGCCACCGATCTGGCCAACATGGGATTGGCGAGGGCGGCGTCGCTGCCGGTGATCGTGGTGGGCGACATCGACCGCGGGGGAGTGCTGGCACACCTGTTCGGGACGGTGGCGGTGTTGTCACCCGAGGATCAGGCTCTCGTGGCAGGGTTCGTGATCAACAAGTTTCGGGGTGATCCGGCTCTGTTGGCACCGGGGCTCGACCAGTTGCGGACGTTGACCGGGCGGCCGACGTACGGAGTCGTTCCGTTCGCCGACGGGTTGTGGATGGACGCGGAGGATTCGCTCGGCACCGTTCCCGATGCGCCCGTGGGCAGGCCCCGTCCTCCGCTCGGCTCGCAGTGGCTGCGGGTGGCGGCGGTGCGATTGCCGAGGATCTCCAACACGACCGATGTCGAGGCGCTGGCGTGCGAGCCCGGAGTGTCGGTGCACTGGGTCACCGAGCCTTCTCGGCTCGAGGATGCGGATTTGGTGGTCGTCCCCGGCAGCAAGTCCACGGTGTCGGATCTGGAATGGTTGCGGCGCACCGGTCTTGCTCGTGCCCTTTCCGAGCGCGCCGCTGCGGGGAGGCCGGTTCTCGGCATCTGCGGCGGTTACCAGATGTTGGGCCGAACCATTTCTGATTCCGTGGAGTCAGGCGTCGGAACGGTCGAGGGACTGGGATTGCTCGATCTCGACATCGAATTCGCGGCCGAGAAGGTACTCGTGCAGGTGAGTGGTCGTTCCGTCACATTCGGCTCGGATCCCGTGCGGGGGTACGAAATTCACCATGGACGAGTGGTCCGGAACGACGACGATGCCCTGCTGACGACCGCGGGGGGCGTCGGCGAGGGCAGTGTGCGTGGCGGTGTCGTGGGAACTCACTGGCACGGACTCCTCGAATCCGATGATTTCCGTCGATCCTTTCTCGCCTGGGTGGCAGGGAAGGCGGGTCGCGCAGGATTCGAGGTTGCGTCCGACACGTCGGTTGCGGCCCTTCGAGAACAGCAGTTGGATCTGCTGGCGGATCTGGTGGACAGCAACATCGATATCGACGCCGTTCTCGATCTGATAGAGAACGGCGTCGACGGCTCGACGAAAAAGATCGTTACGCAGATGCTTTGAGCAAGCCCATCCAACTGACGGTCGAGAAGATCCCGGTGATCACGAGCGGAACGACCACCAGCAGAAGCACGCGTGGGGTGTCGGTGAAGAAAGTCCCGACGTCGGGCCACCAGTTCTGCCACGTGATCACGATCGCGCCGCCTCCGAAGACGACGAGGCCGGCGAGTCCGAGCGTGAACAGACCGTTCGTGCGGAAGCGCCGGTAGACGACTCCGACGAACGCCCCGATGGACCCGATCAGCAGTAGCCCGATCACCAGAGTCAGCCACTGCAGGAGCGGGTTGTCGGTGGCGTAGCGGGCCAGACCGAACATGCGGATCTTCAGCCCGAAGCCGCCGGTCGCGGCTTCGACGACCGACAACAGGTAGACGATCGTGCCGAGGGCGACCGATTGTGCTACCCCCACCAGTGCTGTCGCAGTGAGGAATTCGCGACGCGTGATGCTCAGGCTCAGCGCGTACGGGAAGCACTGGGTGATAGCCGTGACGTAGAAGGCAATAGCGAACCCATAGACCGAGAACACGCCGCCGCTGAAGCTGAAATCCGAATCGCTTTCCGGAACGACGGAGAAGATGCCGTAGGTGATCACGAACACTGCGACGAGAATTCCCAGGGGCCACGCGAATGTGGTTGCCCAGGAGGTGTTGTGGACCCGAGCTACGTTCAATATTCGCTTCATGACAAGGCCTCCTCGGCGGTGGTCGACTCGTGGATAGCGCCGGAATGCGACGTGGTTCGATCGATGATCAACTGCTGCAACGGAATCGGTTCGATGCTGAGACCGGACGCCACGCCGAGGGATTGCTGGTGATCGTTCAGTCGCCCGTCGATCGTCGCTCGGGCTGTCGAGCCGAGAGCAGTTCTGTGCAAGATTCGATGCTCTGCAGCGAACCGGTCGACAGCCTCGGTCGGACCGGTGATCTCGAATGCTCTCTCGCGCAGATCGTCCGACTCGGCGTCGAGCAGAATTCTTCCCTTGTCGATGAGAATCACGTGCTCGATCAGAGTGCTGACCTCGTCTATGAGGTGCGTCGACAGAACGACCGTTCGGGGGTTCTCCGCGTAGTCGGCCAGCAGCCGGTCGTAGAACATGTGTCGTGAGACTGCGTCCAGCCCCAGGTAGGGCTCGTCGAAGAAGGTGAGTGGCGCTCGGGACGCGAGACCGATGACGATTCCGAGTGCCGACGTCATTCCGCGAGAGAGCTTCTTGATCTTGCGACCCAACGGGAGGTCGAAATCGCGCAGCAATTCGGCGGCGAAGTCGTTGTCCCAGTGCGGAAGAATGTGGGAGGCCTGAGCAATGGCGTTCTTGACCTTCAAATCGTCGGGATACTTCTGGCTTTCCTTGACGAAGCACACGTGACTCAGAGCCTGTGGGTTTTCCCACGGGCGTTCGCCGAATACCGAGATCTCACCATCACTTTCGCGCATCTGGGCGGTCATCATCTGCATGACGGTGGTCTTGCCTGCTCCGTTGCGGCCGAGGAAGCCGTAGATCTTGTTGCGTTCGATCTCGAAGCTCACGTCGTCGACGGCGGTGAACGAGCCGAACTTCTTGGTCAGGTGTGTGGCCGACGCAACGACGCGGCGGAGTTCGTCGGGCGTACCGATATCGTGGATGCTCATCGCGATGCCTCCCAGTTGTCGAGCATGGTCTTGAGTTCGTCCGCGGTCATTCCGAGCTTGCGTGCCTCGGTGACCAGCGGGTCGATGTACTGACGGGCGAACAGATCGCGTCGACGGAACCGGAGTGCGTCCCGTGCGCCTGTAGTGACGAACATTCCGATCCCTCGCTTCTTGTAGACGACGCCGTCGGCGACGAGCTTGGCTAGCCCTTTGCCCGCTGTGGCTGGATTGATGCGGTGGAACGCGGCGAGCTCGTTGGTGGAGGGAACCTGTTCCTCCTCGGCCAGGGAGCCGTCGATGATCGAGTTCTCGACGAGCTCGGCGATCTGCAAGAAGATCGGTCTGCCCTCATCCATCAGAACCGCCGCCGGTGCGTCGAGGTTGGGCACCTCACTGGTTCATTACTCATGTAACTAACCATAGAACCGATGCGTGGTTCTGGCAAGAGGCAGTACCGTCGTCCCCATGGAGTTCACGCATGTGAGTGCTGCGGGCGGGTCTGTTTCTTTACGAGTAGCGGGACCGGACAGTCGGCACGCCGTGCTCCTGTTGCCCGACATCGGCGATTCGGTCGATGTCTACGACTCGGTCAGCGAGCGGTTGCACAACTCGGATCTGAAAACCGTTGCGGTGGAAGACATCGATGGAGTGGGGGACGACGCTGTTCTCGCCTTGCTGGACGAGCTGAAGCTGTCGTGGGTCCACCTCGTCGGGAGCGGTGCCGGTGCGGAATCGGCCTGGAGGCTGGCGGCAACGACCTTCGGCCGGTTTGCCAGCCTCATTGCCGTGGATCGTTGCCACCCTGCCATCGCCGACGATCGGGGAACCGTGCGTGACGCCGAATGCCCCGCAATCGAGTTGCCGACGACGCTGGTCATCGGCAGCTCCGCGATGCGTCCGTCCGCCGACAACAGCGGTCGCTTCGTCTACTCGGACTTTCGGGTCGTCGCGCTCGACGGTGTCGAGCGCGTCGCGGCCGACGCCCCGGCTGCGCTGGCCACGGAGATAGTGCTCCGCACCAGCCCTTGGTGACCGAGAACTACAGTTCGAGGCCGAGTAGCGCGTTCTCGACCACCTCGGGCAGTCCTGGGTGGATCCAGTACTGACCGCGGGCCATGTCTTGGGCGGACAGTCCGAAGCTCATCGCCTGGATGAGCGGCTGGATGAGAGTCGGGGCCTGAGCTCCGATGATGTGAGCCCCGAGTATCTTGCCGGTGCCCTTCTCGGCGATGATCTTGCACAGCCCTTCGCTGTCCTCCATCGCCCAGCCGAAGGCGACGTCGCCGTAGTTCTGGACCTTCACCGTGATGTCGAGCCCTGCGTCTCGGGCCTGTTCCTCGGTCATACCCACCTCCGCGATCTGCGGGTCGGTGAACACGGCAGCGGGAACGAATCGGTGATCGTAGGTACGCAACGCGGACGTGTCGCCGTGCCAGGCGTCCTGCAACAGGTTGTGCTGGACGACGCGCGCTTCCTGATTGGCCACATGCTTGAGCTGATACGGCGAGGACACATCGCCGAGTGCGAAGACGCCCTCGGCGGTGGTGCGGCCGAATTCGTCGACCACGATGCGGCCCTCGTCGTCCAGCTCGATCCCGGCAGCACCGAGATTCAGTCGGTCGCCGTTGGGCTGGCGGCCGACGGCCACGAGAAACGCGTCTCCGAGGACCTTGGTGCCGTCCGAGAGTTCGACGCCGTGCAGTCCGCCCTCGGAAATCCCGCGCGTGTCACCGGAGTCGAGGTGAACGCCCCACTTGGCCCGGGCGAGCTCGGTGAATCGCTTCGCGATATCGGCATCCAACGCGCGCAGCAGCGACTCCTTGCGGGCGACGATCGACACCTTCGACCCGAGTGCGGAGAAGACGTGCGCGAATTCGGCTGCGATGTAACCGGATCCGAGGATCACGAGGTGTTCGGGCAGTGCCGGTAAACGCATGACGTCGTTGTTGGTGTGGTAGTCGACACCGGAATCTTCGATCGATTGCGGCACGATGGGACGCGAGCCGGCCGCGATGACGATCCGGTCGGCCGTGATGGTCGTGCCGGTTCCGGTGTCGATGGTGCGCGGCCCGACAAAGCTCGCGTGACCTTGGAACAGCGTCACGTTGGGGCTGCCCTCGGCCCGGTATCGCTTACCGCCCTCGGAGATGGGGTCGATGCGTCCGAAGACCCGCTCGACGATGTCCGGCCAGCGGACCGCGTCGACGTGTGCATCGATGCCGTACTTGGCGGAATCTCGCACGGTACGGGCGACCTCGGCCGCGTAGACATACATCTTGGTGGGGATACAGCCGACGTTGAGGCAGGTTCCGCCGAACGTCGAATTCTCCTCGATCAGGGCGACCTTCTTGTCGTCGAACCTCTGATCGACGATCGAGTTTCCCGAGCCGGAGCCGATGATGACGACGTCGAAGTGCTCAGTCATGAAATGTGTCCGATCTCGGTGTGGTCCTTGCCCGACGCGTGGTCGGTCTTCTCTCCTCGGTGCAACCACTCGAGCCATTCGTCCATTTCCTCGAAGGCCTGGGCGCGAGGGCCCTCGGTGGACAGGAAGACGTCGTGGCGTGCGCCCTCGATGGGGACGATGGAGGTTCGATCACCCAGGCAGCCGGCCCAACGGGCGATCTGCCGGACGTCGAGAACGGCATCGGCCGCGTCGACGGCCGAGCTGTAGCGGCGAGAGAAATGCGTCACTTTCGAGCGAAGGATCAGCGAGGGAATTCCGATATCGAGGCCGCGGTGCAGCTCGGCATGCCCGTGCCGGACCGCACGGATCCAGCCGAAGGTGATGGGGAAGCCGGCGAGGGGTTTCCAGTCCAGGTCGTAATCCCACTCGCCCTGCTCCGATGCCGCGAGGGAAAGGCCGTAGGTGTCCAAGCCGCCCCCGGGAACCGGGGTCTTGGCCCGGAATCTGCCGATGACGTCGATCGCCGCGGTACCGACGCTACGTATCGCAGGCGGGCCCTGCAGGTCGAACCAGGGGCTGTTGAGGACGACGCCTGCCAGGCCCAACCCGGACGAGCCGCCTTCCTGACGGTTGAGACGGTTGAGCCACAGCGGCAACACGAGGCCACCGGTGGAGTGCGCCATCAGCAGCACCGGCGCGTCCGCGCGCTCGGCGCGCACCAGGCTCAGCGCCTCGTTCAGCTCGGCGTCGTACATCGCCAGATCGGTCACGAAGTGTGCAGTCTGGCCCTCACGGCGCGATCGTCCACATTTGCGCAGGTCGAGCGCGTAGAACGCGTATCCCTTGGCGGCGAAATGCTCGGCGATGTGTCGCTGGAAGAAGTAGTCGGTGAATCCGTGGACATAGATCACCGCGCGGTCGAAGTTGGCGACACCCGGCGGTTGATACCGCACCAGAGTGGCCTCGACCTGGCCCTCGCCGTCCGGATCGTCTCCGAGTGGGATGGTCGTCTGTTCGTAGCCGTCGCCGAGGACATCGGGAACCCAGGTAGTCACAGATCACAACTGTAGTGGGCGCCGCCGACAGCGTCCGAGGAGCACAATCGAGAGCAGGTTGACGTGGTGTCCGATGGGGTAGGCCCAGCTAGTAACCTGACCGCATCGGGTGAGTAACCCTCTACAGAAGAGTTCTCGGACCGATACCGCCACCGGCCGAGACCTTTACAGACAAGGAAGTCGATTCTCCAGTGTCCACAGATGAGCAGGGTAAGCGGATCAAGACCGACGTCGTTCTGGTCGGTGCCGGAATCATGAGCGCCACCCTCGGTGCGCTGCTCCGTCAGCTCGAGCCGAACTGGTCGATCGACGTCTACGAACGTCTCGACGCCGCAGCGGCCGAGAGCAGCGACGCGTGGAACAACGCAGGCACCGGGCATTCGGCGCTCTGCGAGCTCAACTACACGCCGCAGAACAAGGACGGCAGCGTCGATATCGCCAAGGCGCTCAACGTCAACGAGCAGTTCCAGGTCTCGCGGCAGTTCTGGGCCCACGGCATCGAAACCGGCGTCCTCTCCGACGCCAAGAACTTCATCAACCCGATCCCGCACGTGAGCTTCGTGCACGGCGAGGACAACGTGAAGTACCTGCGGGCGCGCTACGAGGCGCTCGTCGGCAACCCCCTGTTCGCCGGCATGGAGTACATCGATTCCAAGGACGAGTTCACCGCGCGACTGCCGCTGATGGCTCGTGGCCGTGACTTCTCCGATCCCGTTGCGCTCAACTGGAGTCAGGAAGGCACCGATGTCGACTTCGGTGCACTCACCAAGCAGCTGCTGAACTACCTGTCCGCGGCGGGTGGCACCGTGCACTTCGGGCACGATGTGCGCAACATCACCAAGCAGTCCGACGGCACGTGGGACGTCAAGGTGGCGAACCAGCGCACCGGTGCCAAGAAGACCGTCAACGCCAAGTTCGTGTTCGTCGGGGCGGGCGGCGGCGCGCTGCACCTGCTGCAGAAGTCGGGCATCGCCGAGATCAAGGGCTTCGGCGGATTCCCCGTCAGCGGCGAATGGCTGCGGTGCACCAACCCCGAACTGATCGAGCAGCACTCGGCCAAGGTGTACGGAAAGGCCTCGGTGGGAGCACCGCCGATGTCGGTGCCGCACCTCGACACGCGCGTCATCAACGGCCAGCAGGGATTGTTGTTCGGACCGTACGCGGGATGGTCACCGAAGTTCCTCAAGCAGGGCAAGATCACCGATCTGCCCGGCTCGGTCAAGCCGGGCAACCTGATGTCGATGCTCGGCGTCGGCGTGACCGAGCTCGGGCTCGTGAAGTACCTGGTGAGCGAGTTGGCTCAGTCGCAGGCCGATCGGGTCGAGACTCTGCGGGAGTTCGCGCCGACCGTCGTCGCCAAGGACTGGGAGCTGGTCACGGCCGGTCAGCGTGTGCAGGTGATCCGGAAGAAGGGACGCGGTGGCGTTCTCGAGTTCGGTACCGCTGTGGTCAACGCTGCCGACGGCAGCATCGCGGGCCTGCTCGGTGCCTCTCCCGGCGCATCGACAGCCGTACCGGCCATGCTGGACGTGCTGCAGCGGTGCTTCGGAGACAAGTACGACGCGTGGCAGCCCAAGCTCAAGGAAATGGTCCCGTCCCTGGGGGTCAAACTGGCTCAGAACAGCTCGCTGTTCGACGAGGTCTGGGCCTGGACCTCGAAGACGCTGGAGCTGGAAAGTTCGCGTGAGCTCGCACAGCACACGGGTGTGTGATAGCAAAAGGTATGAATACGCAAGCAGCAGCTCTCAAACGATCGTGGGCACTAGACCTGTCCAACAGCACGTTGTACGACCTGTTGAAGCTGCGTGTCGAGGTGTTCGTGGTCGAGCAGGCCTGCGCCTATCCGGAGTTGGACGGACGCGACCTGCTGACCGAGACGCGGCACTTCTGGCTCGAACGAGACGGTGAAGTGGTGTGCACTCTGCGTCTGCTCGAAGAGCACGACGACGGCGAGAAGGCGTTCCGTATCGGCCGCCTGTGCACCCAGCGTTCGGCCAGGGGACAGGGACACACCACGCGAATTCTGCGGGCCGCCCTGGCCGAGGTCGGTTCGGCACCGTGCCGGATCAACGCGCAGAGCTACCTCGTCGACATGTACGCCAAGCACGGCTTCCTGCCCGACGGCGAGGAAGTACTCGAGGACGGTATTCCGCACACTCCGATGCGTCGCGGTGGCGGCACCGCTTGGAGCGAGGCGTAACAGCCCGTTCGGATCCGAAGCTACGAATGCCACACACGTCCAGGCGTGTGTGGCATTCGTTCGTTCGGCGGTAGTGTTCCGTTCGAAGTCGAGTGCGGAGAAGTCCTGTGAGAATCAGGCGCGGTCCCGCCACTGTGATCAGGAGTGTTCTCCTGTCAGCCAGATCGCCGCCCGGCTTCGTGTAGTCCACCGAACGCTCGGCGCGGAACTCCGAGCACGAAGGGAATTGGTTGTGCAGCGAGAGAGCAGTGTCCCCGAACCGGGGTATCCGTTCAGTGCGATCGTCGGTCAGGATCAGCTGCGGTTGTCGTTGATTCTGTGCGCGGTGCACCCCGGTATCGGCGGTGTGCTGGTGCGCGGCGAGAAGGGGACCGCGAAATCGACGGTGGTTCGGGCGCTCGCAACTCTGCTGCCTGCCGTCGAGGACGAGGATGGTGCCCGCCCGGCCAAGCTGGTCGAGCTTCCGGTGGGAGCGACCGAGGACCGCGTGGTGGGGTCCATCGACCTCGAGAAGGTACTGCGTGACGGGGAACGAGCATTCCAACCCGGCCTGCTCGCAGCGGCACACCGCGGCGTTCTCTACGTCGACGAAGTGAACCTGTTGCACGACCACCTCGTGGACGTCCTGCTCGACGCGGCGGCGATGGGTCGCGTACACGTCGAACGAGACGGCGTATCGCATTCTCACCCAGCACAATTCGTCCTCGTGGGCACGATGAATCCCGAGGAGGGTGAGCTCCGGCCACAGTTGCTCGACCGATTCGGTCTGGCGGTCGAGGTCACCGCGTCGCGTGATGTGGACGTGCGCATGAATGTCGTGCGCAGGCGTATGAACTACGAGCGTGATCCCCACGCGTTCGCGGCAGCGTACGTCGACGAGGACGCCGCCGTTGCAGCGCAGATCGTGGCTGCACGCACGATCCTCGATGATGTGGTGTTGAGCGACAAGGAACTTCGGCGCATCGCCGCGCTGTGCGCATCGTTCGACGTCGACGGTATGCGCGCAGACCTGGTGGTCGCGCGTACGGCCTCGGCCCACGCCGCGTGGCGAGGCGCGAGCGAGGTGACCGAGGAGGACGTGCGCGTCGCGGCCGAATTGGCGCTACCGCACAGGCGTCGACGCGACCCCTTCGACGAGCCGGGTATAGACGACAAGCAGCTCGACGACGCCATGCGCGACGCCGCCGAACAGGCCGAGCAGCAACCCGATCCCGAGCCGGAGCCGGATCCCGACGGTGATGGAGGAGCACCGAAGCCCGACGCGGCCGAAACTCCCGACGCGCCGTCGAGTACGGAATCCGACACGCCGCAGGAACCGGCCGACAGCCAGGAAAAGGCCCCGACCGGTGCGGGCAGCGATCGGCAGGCGGGAACACCGGGCGCGCAGTTCAAGGCGCGGCTCATCGAGCTTCCCGGGGTCGGTGAAGGTGCTCCGGGTAGGCGCTCGCGGTCGAGGTCCTCGTACGGACGGTCGGTTCGTCCCACCGTCGAACCGGGCCGGGGTCTGCATCTGATCGGTACGTTGTTCGCGGCAGCCGAGCAGCAGGTGGTGCGTGGGCGCACGTCCGGGCGGCTGCGACTGGCGCCCGAGGACCTGCGCGGAGCCGTCAAGGAGGGGCGCGAGGGCAACCTCATCGTCTTCGTCGTCGACGCGTCGGGATCCATGGCTGCGCGAGACCGACTGTCGGCGGTGACGGGTGCGGTGCTCTCACTGCTCCGTGACGCCTATCAACGGCGCGACAAGGTCGCGGTCATCACCGTGCGCGGCACCGAGGCCGAGACAGTACTGCCGCCGACGTCCTCGGTCGATGTCGCTGTGACGCGGCTGCGAAAGATGAAGACCGGGGGCAAGTCTCCGTTGGCGCAGGGATTCCTGACCGCGCGAGAGTTGGTGCTGCGCGAGAAGGTTCGAGACCCGCTGCGGCGCGCGTTGGTGGTCGCTCTGACGGATGGGCGTGCCACGGGCGGCACCGATCCCGTCGGTCGGGCGCGAATCGCCGCCGGCCGCATCGCGGCGGACAAGATCGCGTCGGTCGTCGTCGACTGCGAGTCGGGCATGGTGCGCCTGGGATTGGCCGCGGACTTCGCCGGCTGTCTCGGAGGCGGATACGTGGCGCTCGCGGACCTGTCGGCCGAGCAGGTCACCGCCGTCGTTCGCGCAGCGGCGTAGGGGGACACGCGATGCCACAGGGAGTACCTGCTCCGGGAACCGTTCCGGAGGACGGCCTCACGACTCGTCAGCGCCGCAATCTGCCGGTGCTCGCCGTCCACACCGGTCCCGGTAAAGGGAAATCGACCGCTGCGTTCGGAATGGCGTTGCGGGCCTGGAACCAGGGTTTCGACGTCGGCGTGTTCCAGTTCGTCAAGAGTGCGAAGTGGAAGGTGGGCGAGGAAGCGGCGTTTCGTGCTCTGGGCGACGCGCACGAGAGCACCGGAATCGGAGGCGCTGTCGAATGGCACAAGATGGGGGAGGGGTGGTCGTGGACTCGCAAGAAGGGCAGCGAGGTCGACCACGCCGACGCCGCGGCCGAAGGCTGGCGTGAGATCGCACGGCGCATCGAGCAGCAATCCCATCGCTTCTACGTGTTGGACGAATTCACCTATCCACTCAAGTGGGGCTGGGTCGACGTCGCGGAGGTGGTCGAGGTGCTGACACATCGGCCGGGCAACCAACATGTCGTCATCACCGGCCGCGACGCTCCGCCGGAGTTGATCGCGGCCGCCGACCTCGTCACCGAGATGACCAAGGTCAAGCACCCGATGGATGCGGGTCGCAAAGGGCAGCGGGGCATCGAATGGTGAACCGGTCGTGTCCGGCCGTGGTGATCGCGGCACCCGCGTCGGGCAGCGGAAAGACGACGGTCGCCACCGGACTGATGGGTGCCCTGCGCGGTGCCGGCCGTCGGGTCGCTCCGTTCAAGGTCGGCCCGGACTACATCGATCCCGGTTACCACTCGCTCGCCGCGGGCCTGCCCGGTCGAAATCTCGACGCGGTCATGGTCGGTGCCGACCGCATCGGCCCACTGTTTCTGCACGGCAGCAGCGGCTGCGACATCGCGGTGGTCGAAGGCGTCATGGGCCTGTTCGACGGCAAGATCGACATGACCGGTCCGGGGGAGGCGTCCGCCGAGGGCTCGACCGCGCGAGTGGCGGCCATGCTCGGCGCGCCGGTGGTGCTCGTGGTCGACGCACGCGGGCACAGTCAATCCCTCGCCGCCGTGCTGCACGGATTCTCCACCTACGACTCGAGTGTGCGGATCGGCGGTGTGATTCTCAACCGCGTCGGCAGTGATCGGCACGAACAGGTGCTCCGTCAGGCCTGCGAACGAGTGGGTGTTCCGGTTCTGGGCTCCCTGCCGAGGATGAGTGAATTGGTCGTTCCGTCACGGCATCTGGGGCTGATCACCGCGGTGGAGCACGGCGGTGCCGCTACCGATGCGGTCGACGCGATGAGTGCATTGGTCGCACAGTTCGTGGACATCGAGGCGGTCGAGGCTCTGGCGCGTTCGTCGGTGCCCGTCCCGGCCTGGAACCCTGCGCTCGAGGTCAGACCGTCCGGCGGCGCACCGGTGATCGCTGTCGCCGGCGGCCCGGCGTTCACCTTCGGCTACACCGAGCACGTCGAACTGCTTCGGGCCGCCGGCGCAGATGTTGCGGTCTTCGATCCGCTGCGCGACGGATTACCCTCGGGCACAGCAGGAGTGGTGCTCCCCGGCGGCTTCCCGGAAGAGCATGCCGCCGCCCTCGCGGCGAACGAAGTGCTCCTCGCCGATATCAGGACAGCGGCGGCCCGCGGATTGCCGATACATGCCGAATGCGCCGGGTTGCTCTATCTCGCAAGGAGATTGGACGGCCACGCCATGGCCGGAGTGGTCGACGTCGACGCGGAATTCGGGAACACGCTCACCCTCGGATACCGCGATGCCGTCGCCCTCGAATCGTCGACGCTGTTCGACGCGGGTAGTCGCGTCACCGGCCACGAATTCCACCGAACGAAACTGGTGGACGTCCGAGAGAGCGCACCGGCGGCGTGGGGTTGGCACAAGCATGGGGTCGACGGCAGAACCGCCGCCCGCGAGGGTTTCGTGCAGGGTGGTGTCCACGCGTCGTATCTGCACACACACGCGGCGGGAAACCCCGAGTCGATCACTCGATTCGTCGCTGCCGCACACGATTACGCGTGCGTGTGAGGCGCGGCGTCGTCATCGGAATCGGCGCCAGAGCCGGGGTCGGACCCGACGAGGTACTGCGGGCGATCACCGAGGTGATGCACGAGAACTGGTCGGTGGTGAGCATCGCATCGATCGACCGAAAAGCAGAACTGGTGGCAGCGATCGCGTCGAGAATGGGTGTTCGAGGAGCGACGTTCTCGGCGTCGGACCTGTCTGCAGTCGTCACCGAATCCGGGTCGGACCGGGTGCGAGACGCAGTCGGTACTGCCAGCGTCGCGGAAGCGTCGGCTCTGTTGGCCGGCTCGGCGCGGCGGCTGCTGGTTTCGAAGGCAGTCGGGGCCACCGTGGTCGTCGCGGTGGCCGCGACGGACGAAGAACCGGCGGATCCGCCGCACTGACTGGCGAAAGCGAGCCGACGAGGGCACTGTGGGTCGAATGAGTTCCGACAGTCTGGTTCTACTCGGCCCGATCGTTCGTTATGTCGGCACCGAGACCGCGACCCTGTGGTTCGAGATGGCGCACCCGTCCACCGTCACCGTCGTCACCGATGTCGGCGTCCGAGCATCGGAACGAACGTGGGGAGTGCACGGTCACCACTTCGCGCTCGTTCCACTCGAGGGCCTGCCCGCCAACGCGCCGGTGAGCTACGAGGTGTTCGTCGACGAGCACAGGGTGTGGCCGGAGGACGGCAAGCGAGCCAGCATCCACACCGTGGACGCAGCGGGGCCGGTCACGCTTGCGTTCGGGTCGTGTCGGCGCGGCGACGATTACAGCGCGAAGTCTCTGAAGACGATCGGTGCCGATGCACTCGCCGGGCTCGGATCTGCCCTCATCGAGCAGGATCCGGGCCAGTGGCCCCAGGCCCTGTTGCTTCTGGGTGACCAGGTGTACGCCGACGACCCGTCGCCCGAGATAGTCGAACGACTGCAGGCGCGACGGGAGTCGGGAGAGGGACCGACCAGTGCCATCGGCACCGACGCGGAGAACGAGATCTGCGACTTCGAGGAGTACTCGTGGCTGTACCGGGAATCGTGGGGACTCGAGCCGGTGCGGACGCTGTTGGCGAGCATCCCGTCGTGCATGATTCTCGACGATCACGATCTGCGCGACGACTGGAATTCGTCGGCCTCCTGGCGTCGTGACATCGAGACCCGGCCGTGGTGGAACGACCGCGTGATCGGGGCGTACTCGTCGTACTGGGTGTATCAACATCTGGGCAATCTCTCGCCGAAAGAACTGGCGGGGGACGAGATGTACGCCGCCGTTCGCTCCGCCGAGACCGATGCGGATCGCGAGAAACTGTTGGCCGACTTCGCGTTACGTGTCGATCGAGCCCCCGAGACCGGCCGGTGGAGCTTCTATCGAGATTTCGGCGACACCCGTCTGATCATGATCGACTCACGCTGCTCACGAAATCTCGACCCCGACAACCGCGAAATGGTCGACGAGAAGGAATGGGCGTGGGTCCGCGAGCGCGCACTCGAGACGACGCCCCGACACATGCTGTTCGGATCGTCACTGCCGTACCTGATGCTGCCGGCACTGCATCATCTAGAACAGTGGAACGAGGCTGTGGCACAGGGGAGTTGGGGGCCGAGGTCGGCCAAGGTGGCCGAAAAGATGCGAATCGGACTCGACCTCGAGCACTGGGCCGCATTCACCAACTCGTTCAACGACATGGCAGCCCTGACGCGTGAGCTCTCGCGCGGTGACGACAAGCCCGCGTCGATCATGTGGCTCTCGGGAGACGTGCACTGCTCGTACGTCGCGAACGCCGACTTCGGTGTCGGCGGGCGCGACGTGCCTGCGACGTATCAGCTGACGATGTCTCCGTTCCGCAATCCGCTGAATCTGCCGATCCGCGCGGTCAACAAACTTGCCGTCAAACGCCCGGCGGCGAGGATCCTGTCGAAGCTCGCGCGGGCCGCCCACGTGGGCCCGTCGGGTGTCGAGTGGCAGGCCGAGGCGGGCCCGTGGTTCGACAACGGGGTCATGCTGCTGACCCTGCACGGCGACTCGGCGCGACTGCAGGTCCACCATGCCCACGTCGACGACGCCGGGAAGCAGGTCCTGACACGAACGTCCAGCCTGGCGCTCGCCTAGAGCAGGCATCCCCGCCATGCTCGGGTGAAAACGATTGGCCATCGAGGGGCTAATGGGGTTGGCTGGTTCGTTGTGGCCCATCTCGAACTCAACGACATCGTGTACTTCCTGCCCGACGGACGGCAGCTGCTCAACGGCGTCGGCTTCCGGGTGGGCGACGGTGCCAAGACCGCACTGATCGGGCCCAACGGAACCGGTAAGACGACGTTGACGCGCATCGTGGCGGGCGACGAGGCTCCCGACGAGGGCGCGGTGTCGAGCTCCGGTTCGCTCGGGGTGATGCGGCAGTTCGTCGGGCAACTGCGAGACGACTCGACGGTGCGTGACCTGTTGCTGTCGGTCGCGTCCCCAGCCGTGCGGTCCGCAGCTGCTGCGCTCGACGCCGCCGAGAACACGATGATCGAGGTCGACGACGAGAAGACCCAGATGAAGTACGCGCAGGCCCTGTCCGATTGGGGCGACGTGGGCGGCTACGACCTGGAACCGTTCTGGGACAAGGTGACCACGGCTGCGCTCGGTATGCCGTTCGATCGCGCGAAGTGGCGCGCCGCCTCGACGCTCAGTGGCGGTGAGCAGAAGCGGCTCGTGCTCGAGTCGTTGTTCGCCGGCACCGACGATCTGCTGCTGCTCGACGAGCCGGACAACTACCTCGACGTGCCCGGCAAACGTTGGCTCGAAGCGACCATTCGCGACTCCGACAAATCCGTCCTGTTCATCAGCCACGACCGGGAGCTCATCGCCAACGCTGCCAACCGGATCGTGACCCTGGAGCCGGGGGTGAGCGGGGCCACCGCGTGGGTGCACGGCGGTGGGTTCGCGACGTATCACGCAGCGCGGGAAGACCGGAACGCGCGACTCGACGAACTGCGCAGGCGGTGGGACGAGGAATTGGTCAAACTGCGCGCGCTGGTGTTGCGTCTGCGCGAGAAGGCGAAGTTCAACGACGGCGTCGCCGCCCGCTACCACGCATCGCAGACGCGACTGGCCAAATTCGAGGAGGCCGGACCGCCCGAGGCCGTGCCGCTCAAGCAGCACGTCACCGTCCGGTTGCGCGGTGGTCGAACGGCCAAGCGTGCGCTCGTGTGCACGGCCCTGGAACTGACCGGACTGATGAAACCGTTCGACACCGAGATCTGGTACGGCGATCGCGTGGCGGTATTGGGTTCCAACGGCTCGGGCAAATCGCACTTCCTGCGTCTGCTCGCCAACGGCGGCACCGATCCCGAGAAGGAGCACGAGCCGGTCCAGGAACTCGCACTCGCGCCCGTTCCGCACACCGGGACAGCGGTACTCGGGGCCCGGGTACGGCCCGGTCTGTTCGCGCAGACGCACACGCGTCCGGATCTTGCCGGCAACACGCTGCTCGAGATCCTTCACATGGGCAACGAGCACCGGGACGGCATGGGCCGTGAGGCCGCCGGCCGAGCGTTGGACCGATACGGTCTGGCCCGCGCGGCCGAACAGTCCTACGACAACCTGTCGGGCGGGCAGCAGGCACGTGTGCAGATTCTTCTGCTCGAGCTCTCCGGCGCCACGCTGCTGCTGCTCGACGAGCCGACCGACAACCTCGACCTGATGTCGGCCGATGCGCTCGAAGACGCCATCGCGGCATTCGAGGGCACCGTGATCGCGGTGACACACGACCGGTGGTTCGCCCGCAGTTTCGATCGATTCCTGGTGTTCGGTGCCACCGGGCAGGTTTACGAAGCAGCCGAGCCCGTATGGGACGAGAAGCGAGTCCAGCGCGCGCGGTAGCGTTTCCTCTCGTGAACGCGACTGACTCTCCCTATCTGGTCGGCCTGAATCTCGAAGGGCGGCGCGTCGTCGTGGTCGGTGGCGGCACCGTCGCACAGCGTCGACTACCGCTGTTGATCTCGTCCGGAGCAGTGGTCCACGTGGTCACCCGCGAGGCCACTCCGGCCGTGGAGGCAATGGCGACAGCAGGGCAGGTGACGCTCGAACTGCGCGATTACCGCCACGGCGATCTGGCCGACGCCTGGTACGCCATCGCCTGCACCGACGAGGCCGAGACCAATATCGCCATTGTTGCGGAAGCGACCGCGTCCAAGATCTTCTGTGTCCGTGCCGACATCGCCAAGGACGGCACAGCCGTCACTCCGGCGTCGGCCGAATGGGACGGCCTCACGCTGGGAGTGCTGGCAGGCGGCGAACATCGCCGATCGGCCGCCGTGCGCAATGCCGTCGTCGAAGCGCTGCAGTCCGGCGTCGTGGCCGACTCGGCGCACGCGCCGCTGACCGGTGTCGCGCTCGTGGGCGGCGGGCCGGGCGACCCGGATCTGATCACCGTCCGGGGCCGCAGACTGCTGGCATACGCGGACGTCGTGGTGGCCGATCGGCTGGCTCCACCGGAGTTGCTCGCCGAACTCGGACCACACGTCGAGGTCATCGACGCTTCGAAGATTCCGTACGGCCGGGCAATGGCGCAGGAAGCCATCAACCAGGCGCTGATCGACGGTGCCAAGGCCGGCAAGTTCGTGGTTCGGCTCAAGGGCGGTGACCCGTACGTCTTCGGTCGCGGTTACGAGGAACTCGAAGCGCTGGCCGCCGAGGGCATTCCGGTTACGGTGGTACCGGGCATCACCAGCGCGATCTCGGTTCCGTCCTCGGCCGGAATCCCGGTGACGCATCGCGCCGTCACCCACGAATTCGTCGTCGTGAGCGGTCACGTGGCCCCCGATCACCCCGATTCTCTGGTCGACTGGGACGCGTTGGCCAAGCTCAAGGGCACAATCGTGTTGCTGATGGCCGTCGAGCGCATCGGGCTGTTCGCCGATGTACTCGTGGCGGGCGGCCGCCCGTCGGACACCCCCGTCATCGTCGTTCAGGAGGGCACCATGCGCACCCAACGTGAAGTTCGGGCCACGCTGAGCACCGTCGCCGACGCGGTCCGCGAGGCCGAAATCAGGCCGCCGGCGATCGTCGTCATCGGCACTGTGGCCGGGTTCTCTGTACACGCCGGTAACGTGAACGCTCGTGCCTGAGTCATCGATGTCCAACACCTCCGCCACCGAGATCAAGTACCCGGTGACGACTCGAGCGTTCGGGATGGCAATCATCGTCCTGAGCGGGCTGCAACTGATGGTGGTTCTCGACGGCACCGTCGCCAACCTGGCCTTGGCTCCGCTGCAGGCCGATCTGGGTCTGTCCGACGCCGGGCGCAACTGGGTGTTGACCTCCTACGCGCTGGCATTCGGTGGGCTGATGTTGCTCGGCGGCAGGCTCGGCGACGCCTTCGGGCGAAAGAAGATGTTCCTCGCCGGCGTCGTCCTGTTCACGATCGCCTCGTTGCTGTGCGGTCTGGCAGTCAACGAAGCCACGCTCGTTGCGGCGAGGGCACTGCAGGGGGTCGGTGCCGCGGTGGCGTCGCCCACGGCATTCGCGCTGGTGGCCACGACATTCGCTCCTGGCCCGGTGCGTAATCAGGCCATCGCCATCTACGCCGCCATGACCGGTGTCGGGTCCATTGCCGGGCTCATCATCGGCGGCGCTCTGACCGAGGTGTCGTGGCGTTGGATCTTCCTGATCAACGTACCGATCGGCATCGTCATCGTCGTGCTCGCCGTCGTGTCGCTGCAGGAGACCGTCGGGGCGAAGCTCGCCCTGGACGTGCCGGGTGCGATCCTGGCGACCCTGGGCTGCACGGGTGTGGTCCTCGCGCTGAGCGAGGGTACCGAGCTGGGCTGGTCTAGCCCGATCGTCATCGTGTCGTTGATCGCCGGACTGCTGTTCCTCGGATTGTTCCTGTTGGTCGAGCGACGGGCCGAGAACCCGCTGCTGCCGTTCTCGTTGTTCGTCAGTCGCGATCGAGTGGCGACTTTCGTCGCAATCTTCTTCGCCGGCGGGGTCATGTTCTGTCTCGCTGCATATGTGGCGTTGTTCGTGCAGGACATTCTGGGCTACAGCCCGCTGCATGCCGGCCTGGCTTTCGTGCCGTTCGCCTTCGGTCTCGGTGCCGCGGCGTTCCTCGCGTCGCAACTGGTGACTCGGATCGCTCCGCGCTGGCTCATTCTCTGTGGTGCGGTCATCATGGTCGGCTGGCTGCTGGTGTCCGTGACGACGATGGACGCGGATTCGGCGTACTTCCCAGGGTTGTTCTTCCCGGTGATCGGGATCGGCTTCGGCGTCGGTCTGACGGTCGTTCCGCTGCCTCTGTGCGCCATCGCGGGCGTGAGCCCCACCGAAATCGGTCCGCTGACGGCAATCTCGCTGGTCGCCCAGACCCTCGGCGGTCCTCTGGCGCTGGCCGTCATCGGGGCACTGGTCACGTCGCGAACACTGTCCCTCGGCGGCATATCCGGGCCGGCGACTCTGATGAACGACAGTCAGCTCGACGCACTGAGCTCCGGGTACATGTTCGCGCTGTTCTGTTGCGCGGTCTGCGCCGTGATCGCCGGCATCGCCGCACTGTTCATCCGATTCACCCCGCAGCAGGTGGCCCAGGCGCAGGCCGCGCAGGAAGACGCCCAGAAGGGCTGACGAGCGGGGCCGATCAGACTCCCAGTACGGCCTTGGCGATGAGGAAGTAGACGATCAGGCCGGTCGCATCGCAGAAGGTCGAGATGAAGGGCGTCGAGAACACCGCGGGGTCGACGCCGATCTTCTTGGCGATCAGCGGCATCGCACCGCCGACCGTCGCGGCGAGCGTGCATATCGACAGCAGCGTCGTGCCGATGACCAGGCCCAGGTGCCAGTCGTAGACGAGTCCGGCAATGACGAACCCCAACGTTCCGAGCATCGCTCCCATCGTCGCGCCGACGCGGACCTCGCGAAACAGCACAGCGGCGATGTCGCGCGGGCGGACGTCACCCAGGGCGAGCGCGCGGGTCACCGTGGTCGCGGCCTGCGAACCGGTGTTCCCGCCCGTGCCGGTGAGCAGCGGAATGAACAGCGCGAGGGTCACCACCGCGGCCAGTGCATGCTCGAAGATCTCGAGCACCTGCACGGTGAGGATGGCCGACAACGCCAACACGAGCAGCCAGACCACGCGCGAACGAACGATGGACAGGACCGGCGTCGACAGGTACGGCCGACGCAGCGGTTCTGCACCGCCCGCCCTGGCGGCGTCCTCGTCCTCGGCCTCCTCGAGAATGCGAGAGGACTGCTCGAGGGTGAGGATGCCGATCAGGCGCTGTTCGGAATCGACCACCACCACCGCCGGACTGCGATGCTCGAAACACAGACGTGCCGCGACCTCCGCCGACGAGTCCGCCCGCACCACCGGATGCGACGAATGGAGCTCTCCGACCGGCGTGGTCGATTCCGCCGTCGCCAGATCGGCGAGCGTCACCACACCGAGCAACGTGCGATGGTCGTCGGTGATGGGCAGCAGGTACACCGATTCTGCGTCGGGACCGGTCCGTCGCACCGCGTCGAGAGCCTCGGCTGCCGTGGTGTCGCTGCGTAGGCGCACGTACTCCGGGCTCATCCGACGGCCTACCGAACCGCGGTCGTAGCCCAGCATCGGTGCGGTGAGCGCCCGCTGGGCGGGCGACAGGCCGAGCATCATGCGATGCGCGATGTTGGAGGGCAGCTCGTCGAGCAGTTCCACTCGGTCGTCGGGATCGAGGTTCTCGAACAGGGCGATGACGTCGTCGCTACGCAAACTCTCGAACAGCTCGCTGCGAATGGTCGCGTCGAAGCGCTCGAACACGACGACGGCCTCGTCCTTGGGCAACAGCCGAAAGAGAACCGCCCGCTGCGCCGAGTCGACCCGTTCGAGCATTCTGACCGCGTTCGTCGTGGACAGACCCGCCACCAGGGTCGACAACGCGGCCACGTCGCGCTCGGCCAGTAGTTCCGATGTCCTGGTCACGATGTCGTCGAGAGTCTCGGGCACCGGTCCATTTTGCCTTGCCGGCGGTCATCGACCGACAGCGGTCGCTACTCCGGAACGACGTCCCAGTGCTCGACGATGGCGCCGTCGAACCGGAAGATGTCTCCCGCGACGAAGGGGTCGGATTCTGCTGCGCCCGGCGCTTTCGCGAACGTCCACACCAGATCGCCGTCGGCCAGCGAGACGACCGATTCCGAGGCAGGGAACTGCGCGCCGCCGGCGAAGAACTGTTGCAGTGCCGCGGTGCCGTTGCCCGCAATCGGATTGTGTTGCAGGTAGGACGGGGCGAAGTCGGTCCCGAGCACGGACGCGTCGTGTTCGCGGAAGAGCGCGTCGTAGGTAGCCGTCACCGACATGCGTCGGCGCTCTTCCTCGTCCTCGGTCGGCTCGGTGGGCGCGGTCGGGTAGCGGTAGAGGTCACTGAACATGGTGTTGCCGCTCATCGACGTGGCCGGCACGGATTGCGTCATGGCCCA
The DNA here is from genome assembly GCF_001894785.1 of Rhodococcoides fascians NBRC 12155 = LMG 3623. GTDB lineage: Bacteria > Actinomycetota > Actinomycetes > Mycobacteriales > Mycobacteriaceae > Rhodococcoides > Rhodococcoides fascians. The sequence goes on along the minus strand of NZ_BCWW01000006.1, from coordinate 134,827 downwards.
GTGCTCGGTGACCTTGCCGCCGTCGAAGGCGAAGAGGTCGATGTTCGCCTCACCGGTGGTCTCGGATGCCGGATCAGCGGTGGCCTGCCAGTGCACTGCCACCCATCTGCCATCGGCCGCGACACGCTTGACGACGGCTCGTGCACCGGGAATCCGTGTCCGGGTGGCCTCGAATCGGGCGACGATCGCGTCGGGCCCCACCACTGGTCCAGATGGATCGACGGCGTTCTCCGCCACGACCGACGCGGCGGCGGCGGGTTCTTCGGCCGTGAACGCAGATTCGAAGAGCGTCAGCGCTGCTTCTTCGTTGCGTGATTCGGTGACGCTGTCGGAGCGGTCGTCGGGCGACTGCGCGGCGACGGAGACGTCGTTCGGCTCCGGGGTGGAGGGCGACGTACCGCACGCCGTGATGGCGGACAGTGCGACCAGAACGGGCACGGTGAGTCGAGCAGCTGCGCGTGTTCGGTTCATGTCTGCTCAACTGACTTGAAGCTACAACAGTTCCCGAATCGGACGACGAACCTCGTGGACTGTTTCAGCGGGACAGATCGGCTCGGTCGGCCGCGGCTCGTCCCGAGTCCCATCCTTCGGCATCGAGGCGCGGGCCGCGCATCGGCTTGGCGGTGGGAAAGAGGCGGTCGAACTCCGCTTCCACGGCAACGGTCTGTGCCGCGAGAATCGGCAGCAGGTCGCCCGATTCCTGTCTCGCCTCGTCGAGGGCATGCGCGTCGGCATCGGTGAGACGATCTCCGATGCGGATGGCGTATGCGTAGAGGAACGCCTTGCCGAATGCGGCCGAGCCGGCCTTCTTTCGCTTCTTGGCTTCCGGGGAGTGGCCGAGAGCTCGGGTTGCCTGCACCAGCAGTGAGGTGAAGACGAGCTCGGCCTGTTCCACGTCCACCGGCGCGCCCACCAGCGTCGCAACGGCGTACTCCGCGTCCCAGATCGTCTTGACCCGGTTGGCAGTACCGGCGACGTGCAAGAGCTGGGCTTTGGCGGGTGCGTGCGGACCGTCGATGTGCACCCGTCGACCGCGAACGTCGAGATGACCCTCGGCCAACAGCAGCGTGTCGATCGAGTATCGCGTCATCAACTCCTGCGCCTTGGCGGTCAGCGTCTCGGCTTCCTCCGCGAAATCGGTGGCATCGGCCTTGGCCAGCAGACCGCGAATCTTGGCCAGCATCTTGCTGTTCGGTGAATCCGAGCCGGTGGTCGTCGGCACCGACGAGCGTGTGCGGGGCCATTGCGAGGGCTTGGCACCCAGTTGCGGCCAACGGGGGAGGGTTTGCCACTGGCCGAGCAGAGTGAGCACGTCGAGCCACTGATCGCTGGCGGCGATGTAGTCGGACTTGCCGGACGCCACGAGGTACGCCGTGAGGAAGTCGGGAGTGGCGTCGACTCGGGCTGCGACCGTCGGGAACTGTTCGCAGATCGCCGACATCTGATCGACCCAATCGTGCGGGGCGCGGGAGTCCGCTTCGATGAGATCGGCATGGTGCAGCAGTGCCGCGGCAGCGAGATTCGTCACGGCCACCGTGTGCTGACGCCGGACCACATGCATCAGATCCAGTGGTTGCCAGCCGTTTTCGTACAGTGTGCCGATCATGTTGGTCAGTGCCAGCGTGCCGAGTTCGTTCGCGTGCATCGAGACCAGACGGTCGGCGATGTCGTCGGCGATGCGTTGACTCTTGTTCTTGCCGACCGACGCCTCGGCTCCCTGTCTGAGCAGTTCCGGAACGGCGCTCATTCGGTGAGCACGATCAGTTCGGTGTCCGACGCCACTTCGACTCGAAGACCCGCCTTCGACGCCACGCGCGCAACAGCTTTCACATCTTTGGGCTCGGCCGTGGTCAGGGTCAGCGCGCGGGCGAGCAATCCCTTGTGATGCTTGTTGAAGTGGCTCACCACCGACCGACTGCCGTCGGGCTTCTCGGTGAGCACCGTTGCCGTGATCGCCCCGGGGATGGGCCCGAGCTGTTGATAGGTGCCGGACCGGAGGTCGACGACGATTCCCTCGGCCTCGGTGAGAAGGGCCTCGGACAGTCGAGGCTTCCAGTGCGCTCGCAACGTCCCGAAGTTCGGAATGGACGACCCGCCGGAGAGTCGATAGGACGGAATCGGGTCGGACGCGCGAACGGCCCCGAACAGTGCCGACCCGATCCACAGCCTGGCATCCGCACGCGCGCGTCCGGCACGGGTGAAGGTCGACGCCCCGAGAGCGTCGTACAACACTCCTGTGTACCGGCGCAGGGCGGGAGTGGTGGGCGAGGCGAACAGGCGAGCGTTCCGTTCGATCTCGTCCACCTGGGTCGGACCGAGACCGAGAGCGGTGATGGACGCGTCGACGTCGTCGGAGAGCCGGACCAGGGCGTCGGCAAGCGTTCGGCGGAGCGGAAGCAGGGACGGCAACGACAACCGGTCCAGATCGAGAGGTGCTCCGGAACCGCCGTCGGACTTCGTCTCGGAGGGAGGCAGCAGAATCAGCACGGGGGTCAAGGCTACTCACTTCGCGGCCGCCTATCCGCAGGCGCTGCACCACCGACTAGTCTGACAACCCGTGATCACCCGTCTTTCGCAGCTGTTCCTTCGTACCCTTCGTGACGACCCGGCCGACGCCGAGGTCGACAGCCACAAGCTGTTGGTTCGCGCCGGCTACGTTCGTCGTATCGCGCCGGGCGTCTATTCGTGGCTGCCGCTGGGTCTCCGAGTGCTGCGACAGGTCGAACGCGTCGTGCGCGAGGAAATGAACGCCATCGGGGCGCAGGAAATTTCGCTGCCCGCCCTGCTGCCGCGTGAGCCGTACGAGACGACGAACCGGTGGACCGAATACGGGGACGCATTGTTCCGGTTGCAGGATCGCAAGGGCAACGACATGCTGCTCGGTCCGACCCACGAAGAGTTGTTCGCGTTGACGGTCAAGGCCGAATACAACTCCTACAAGGACCTGCCGGTCACGCTGTACCAGATTCAGACCAAGTATCGCGACGAAGAGCGTCCTCGCGCCGGCATTCTGCGCGGACGCGAGTTCGTCATGAAGGATTCCTACTCCTTCGACATGGACGAGGACGGACTGAAGCGGTCCTACGCCGCACACCGCGACGCCTACCAGCGCATCTTCGCCAGGCTCGGGGTCAGCTACGTCATCGTCGCCGCGACGTCCGGCGCGATGGGCGGAAGTGCGTCCGAGGAATTCCTGGCCGAGAGCGACATCGGCGAGGACACCTACGTTCGGTGCATCGAATCGGGATACGCGGCCAACGTCGAGGCCGTCACTACCCCGGCACCGGACCCCATCGCCATCGAGGGGCAGCCTGCCGCGGTCGACTACGAGACGGGCAACACTCCCACCATCGCGACGCTGGTCGAGTGGGCGAACGGCGCAGATCTGGGTCGTGCCGTCACCGGTGCCGACACGCTCAAGAACATCCTGCTCAAGGTGCGGTCCGCCGGTGGCGAGTGGGAGCTGCTGGCCATCGGCCTGCCCGGTGACCGTGAGGTGGACGAGAAGCGTCTCGAAGCATCGCTCGAGCCTGCCGAATTCGCATTGCTGACCGACGCGGACTTTGCTGCTCACCCGTTCCTGATCAAGGGATACATCGGGCCACGTGCGCTGCAGGCCAACGGAGTTCGCTACCTCGTCGACCCCCGGGTGGTGAACGGAACATCGTGGATCACCGGTGCCGATGTGCAGGGCAAGCACGTGGTGAACCTCGTGGCCGGCCGCGACTTCGTTCCCGACGGCACCATCGAGGCCGCCGAGGTGCGTGACGGGGACATGTCACCCGACGGACAGGGGCCGCTGGTCAGCGCTCGCGGAATCGAGATCGGGCACATCTTCCAGTTGGGCTACAAGTACACCGATGCATTCTCGGTCGACGTACTTGGCGAGACCGGCAAGCCCGTGCGACTCGTACAGGGTTCCTACGGCGTCGGTGTCTCCCGTCTGGTGGCCGTCATCGCCGAGCAGATGCACGACGACAAGGGCCTTCGGTGGCCGTCGGAAGTAGCACCCGCCGACGTACATCTGGTGATCGCGAACAAGGACGAGGCCGCGCGCGCCGGCGCAGAATCCATTGCGACGCAACTCGATTCGCAGGGCATCGAGGTTCTATTCGACGACCGTAAGGCCTCGCCCGGCGTGAAGTTCAAGGACTCCGAACTGATCGGCGTTCCGCTCGTCGTCGTCCTCGGCCGCGGTTGGGCCGATGGCAAGGTCGAAATCCGGGATCGATTCTCGGGTGAGAGCCGTGAACTCGACATCGATTCCGCGGTCGACGAGATCGTCGCCGCGGTGCGCGCCACCACGTAACAGCCCGTCCCGATCTCTCCACGCTCGATCTCCCCACGCGCCGGTCTACTCGCTGGTAGCTTCGGGTCACACGACTAGGAGAGGTCACACCGTGGCTCAGTTTGCGCTGTTCGATCCGACAACTTTCGATCCCGCCGAGCTCGACGAGGAGTCTCGTCGTCAGCTCCGCGCACTGATCGATTGGTTCGAGGATCGAGGTAAGGCCAGGCTGCTCGCCGACGATCTCGAGGGAGTCTGGCCCGCCGACTTCCTCGAGTTCGTCGCAGCCCAGAAACTGTTCGCCACGTTCTCGACGCCGGCCGAGTATGCCAACGGGTTGCCCAACGCTCGTTGGGACGCTGCCCGCAACGCTGCTCTGAGCGAAATTCTCGGGTTCTACGGCTTGGCCTACTGGTACACCTGGCAGGTCACGGTGCTCGGCCTCGGCCCGATCTGGATGAGCGACAACGACGACGCCAAGCGCCGCGCAGCGCGAGAGCTCGACCGCGGCGGCGTCATGGCATTCGGATTGTCCGAGCGCGCACACGGTGCCGACGTCTACTCCACCGACATGCTGTTGACGCCCTCCGTCGACGACGACCTCGAGTTCACCGCGTCAGGGGAGAAGTACTACATCGGTAACGGCAACGTGGCGGGCATGGTGTCGGTGTTCGGTAGACGCACCGACATCGACGGGCCGGAGTCGTACGTCTTCTTCGTCGCCGACAGCTCGCATCCCGCGTATCGGTTGCGTGAGAGCGTCGTTCACGGCCAGATGTACGTCAGCACCTTCTCGCTCGAGAATTATCCCGTTCGCCGCGAGGACATTCTGCATACCGGACCCGACGCGTTCTCGGCTGCACTGAACACCGTCAACGTCGGCAAGTTCAACCTCTGCACCGGCTCGATCGGCATCTGCGAGCACGCGTTCTACGAGGCGATCACACACGCCAACAATCGGATTCTGTACGGCAACCGTGTCACCGAATTCCCCCATGTGCGCAGTGCATTCGTCGATGCCTACTCGCGGCTGACCGCCATGAAGCTGTTCAGTGCGCGTGCGCTGGACTACTTCCGCGCTGCGGGTCCCGGCGACCGGCGCTACCTGTTGTTCAACCCTATGACCAAGGCCAAGGTGACGTCCGAGGGCGAGACGGTGGTCCGCTTGCTGCACGACGTGATCGCCGCCAAGGGGTACGAGAAGAACACCTACTTCCGTGAAGCCGCGCAACTGATCGGAACACTGCCGAAACTCGAGGGAACGGTGCATGTCAACGTCGCCCTGATGCTCAAGTTCATGCCGGCATACATGTTCTTGCCCACCGATCAGGCGGAGGTCACCAGGTTCACCGACGCCGTCGACGACGGATTCTTCTTCGCCCAAGGCCCCGCTCGCGGCGCGAGTTCGGTTCGGTTCCACGATTGGAACCCGGTGTATCGCAAGCATTCCGGTGTTCCCAACGTGGGTCGTTTCTACGAGCAGGCCCAGGCGTTCGCGTCGTTCCTCGCCGAGTGCGCCCCCGACGAGTCGCAGCAACAGGACCTCGACTTCCTGCTCGTGGTGGGGCATCTGTTCTCACTCGTCGTCTACGGCCACCTGATCCTCGAACAGGCCGACGAGATCTCCACCGACATGCTGGACCAGATCTTCGACTTCCAGATCAGGGACTTCTCCGGCTACGCCGTCGCGCTGTACGGAAAGCCGTCGTCGACCGATGCGCAGCAGAAATGGGCGCTGGACGCCGTACGCAAGCCGGTGGTGGACGCAGCACGATTCGAGACGGTCTGGAACGACGTCGTCACGTACGACGGTCGGTACGAGATGCGCCCCTAGGCGTCACAGCTGTCCGGAATCGGCTGGGACGAGCTTGGTTCCGAACGCGCACATCGTCATCTCGTGCAGTCCGTCGCTGTCCTCCGGATGCTCCGGTGCCTGCATCGACAACAAGACGTTGAGCAGCATTCCGTGCGCGATGAACTGCCGAGCCTGATCTTCCGAACACCCGGTACCGCTGCGGATCTGGTTGTAGATCGCGCCCATTCCTTCTCGTGCCTGGCGGCCGATCTCGGGTACCGACCCTGCACCGAACCCGTGCATCATGACCATCAAGAGGTCGCGATCGGCCACCAGATCGGCGTAGGCACCGCCCAGGTCGGCCCAGGTCTCGTCGTCCGCTGGGTCCAGAGGCCCCGAAGCGAGCACTGCGTCGAACGCCGTCATGATCCCGTCGATGGAGCGTTGGAAGACCAGCCGAAACAATTCGACTTTGGTTCCGAACATCCGAACCACATACGGCTGCGAGACGCCCGCTTCCTTCGCCACCGCATCGGTGCTCGTTCCGGCAAAGCCCCCGCGTGCGAACGCTCGTGTCGCGGCGTCGAGGACGAGTTCTCGACGGTCGGCCGCGTCCATTCGGGTTGCTCGGGGCTTGGGCGTGGGAGTGTCGGACATGTTGACAGGTTATCAGTCGATAACTTACGGTCGCATCATAAGTAATCATTCGATGCTTACAAACTCGAGACGGGACGTTCGCCATGACCGCTACAGCCTCTCCGCCTGCAGTGCACCCCGCCGCTCGGTCTATTCCGGTGTGGCTGGGAATCGTCGCCGCATCCCTGCCCATGTTCATGGCGACCCTCGACAATCTGGTGATGACCAGCGCGCTGCCGGTGGTTCAGCAGGATCTGAATGCGTCGGTCGGACAGCTGCAGTGGTTCCTCAACGCCTACACACTGAGCTTCGCGACATTCATGCTCACTGCAGCAACCTTGGGCGATCGCTGGGGCAGGCGCGCGGTGTTCCTCGGCGGGATAGCGCTGTTCACCGCGGCCTCCGTGGCCAGCGCGCTCGCCACGAGTCCGGCAATGCTCATCGCCGCGCGGGCGATACAGGGCCTCGGTGCCGCGGCGATCATGCCGCTGTCACTGACTCTGCTCGCAGCTGTCGTCCCGATTGCCAAGCGCGCCATGGCAATCGGAATCTGGGGCGGTGTCTCGGGCCTCGGTGTCGCACTCGGGCCTGTCGTCGGTGGTGCGGTCGTCGACGGTATTTCCTGGCAGGCGATCTTCTGGATCAACGTCCCGGTGGCGCTCGTCGCGGTACCGCTGGCGTACATCGCCCTGACCGAGTCGACCGGACGCAGGCAACCGCTCGATCTACTGGGTGTGGTGCTCGCGGGCGGCGGGGTGTTCTTGCTCGTGTGGGCGGTGGTCCACGGCAACGACGACGGATGGGCATCGTCCACCGTGCTCGCGAGCTTCGTCGGCTCTGCGGTGCTTCTCCTCGCGTTCGTCTCCCGAGCATGGCGAACCCCGTTCTCGGTACTGCCGTTGACGCTCTTCCGATCACGCAGTTTCACGCTGGCGAACATCATCGGAATCACGTTCTCGCTCGGCATGTTCGGGGCCGTGTTCCTGCTTGCTCAGTACCTGCAGATAGTGATGCACTACAGCCCGTTCGAGGCGGGCCTTCGCACATTGCCCTGGACCGCCGCGCCTATGGTGGTCGCACCCATTGCGGGTCTCGTGGCCGATCGAGTCGGCCTGCGCGGCTTGTTGGTGTCCGGACTGGCGTTGCAGTCGCTGTCACTGGTGTGGATGGCACTGATCCTCGGACCCGACACCGCCTACCTGTCGATGGTGCCCGCGCTGTTGATGGCCGGAGTCGGCATGGGGTTGACCTTCGCGCCCTCGGCGACCGCAGTGTTGCGAGACATGGACGACGACGATCACGCCACGGCGAGCAGTGCGAACTCCACTGTGCGGGAGGTGGGAATTGCGCTCGGAATCGCCGTCCTGACGGCGGTGTTCATCGGAAACGGAGGATCACTCACCCCCGCTGGATACACCGACGCGCTGGCACCCGCTCTACTCGTAGGCGCAGGGGCGGTGGCGATCGGATTGGTTGCGGCACTGTTCATGCCGGGTCGTTCCGCCGGTCCGGCGGACGACGTGGTCACGGCTGACCGGGAAAAGCCGTCGACGACGGTGTGACGCCGAGGATCTGCTGCCATGTGGCCAGTCTGATCGCGGCCTCGGTCAGTGCCTGGACGCCCATCTCGCGAGTGCCGCCGGATCGACTGCGCTCGACGGCCGAGCGCCACGCCACGCTCGTGTCGATCTCTGCCTGAACAGCGAGCTGCACAGCCGAGATCGCATCGGTCACCGGAAACGGAGACGCGTATGCCGGATCGGGCAGGGGCGCTGTGACGCTGGCCGCGCGGAGTGCGTCGATGGTCGAGTCTCGACGCGCTCGGTGTGCCGCGGTGCACGCGGCCACCATGTCTGCTCGGGTCGGGTTGGAGAACGCCGCGACGATCCCGTACGCGAAGACGGCTGCGTACTCGGCGACGAGTGCATCGACGAGCCCCTGTTGTTCGGGTCCGAGATCGCTCATGCGAGTACCACCTGAGCGAACACCGTGCACGAGGCACTGATCGACCCGAGAAGGCCGGCGCGATAACCGCTTTCGTCGCGGGCGGCGGTCGCCGCACTGCGTGCCGAGGCGGTCAGCGCATCGCGCACCGCGCCGAGATCGGGTGGCGGCGCGGACTGGGCCGCGCTCGTGGTCGTCGTGGCAGTCGCCGACGAGGTGTCGGTGGTCGCTCCGGTAGCCCGGGCGATCTCGGTCTCGAGTGCATCCGCCTGTTCGGTCCGCTGGGCCGCGACCACGCCGAGAGCTCCTGCGTAATCGGGAGCGACCGTTGCCGCCGAAGACGCAGCCGCGGCGTCGGAGCGAGCGGAGCGCAACTGTGCCGTCAGAGAATCGAGTGCGGGACCGGAGATTTCCTCCGCGCCGCAAGCCGTGACGGTCGACGCCGTGGCCGCTGTGAGTACGGCGGCACCGGCGAGCCGGAACAACCCACGTCTGTTCAACGAGAGAGGGGCGGTCGGCGTGGGCACCCCGATATCGTGCCAGACCCTCGACCGTGTCGGACCCTCGAGGCGACACGCGCCGTGCCCGTGTGTCGCCTCGGCCGTGCGTGGTCGCGAGCACCACCTGCGGGGCGGTAGTCTGTTGGTTCACCAAACGCGGTCCGGCGCACCTGTGCCGCATTGCCGACAACTACACACGAGGAGTTCGCGACATGCCTGTTCCGTCCCAGGAAAGGGTTGTCGAACTGCTCGGCGACCTGGTTCGAGATCGGGGCTACGACCTCGAGGACGTGAACGTGGTCGCTGCCGGTAAGCACAGTGCCGTGCGCATCATGGTCGACCGTGAAGACGGCGTCGACCTCGACGCGCTGCCGGAGTTGAGCCGGGTGATCTCCGATGTGTTCGACGGCGTGACCGATTTCGGCGAAGCGCCGTACACCCTCGAGGTCACCACTCCCGGAATCGATCGCCCGTTGACACAACCACGGCATTGGCGTCGCGCGCGTGGTCGCAAGGTGCGGATCGAACTCGCCGACGGCAAGGTCGAGGGCCGCGTCGGACTTCTCGACGGTGACTCGGTTGCCCTCGTGATCAAGGACAAGGGAGTTCTCTCGACACGATCGATCGCGCTGGCCGATGTTGTGAAAGCTGTTGTGCAGGTAGAATTTTCGCGGCCGACCGCAGAAGAGATGGATCTTGCGGGCGGCGTGGTGGGCGGTAGGCCGTCACCCGCGAACACCGACGAAATCGTGAATGTGGAAGCACCGGAAGAAGGGTCGGACAAGTGAATATCGATATTGCAGCTCTGCGCGCCATCGAGGCGGACAAGGGCGTTCCGATCGAGATGGTGATCTCGACGATCCAGACCGCGCTGTTGACCGCCTACCGGCACACCGAGGGGCACCAGTCCAACGCGCGAATCGACGTCGATCGCAAGACCGGTTCCGTCCGGGTGATGGCCAAAGAGTTCGACGCCGAGGGCAATCTGATCTCCGAGTGGGACGACACGCCGGAAGGCTTCGGCCGGATCGCTGCCACCACCGCTCGTCAGGTGATTCTGCAGCGTTTGCGCGATGCGGAGCACGAGCGCTCCTTCGGGGAGTACTCGACCCACGAGGGTGAAATCGTCAACGGCGTCATTCAGCGCGATACGCGCGCCAACGCCAAGGGCACCGTCATCGTCCGGATCGGCAGCGAGGCGAACGGGGCCGACGGCCTGCTTCCGCCCGCCGAGCAGGTTCCGGGGGAGACGTACGAGCACGGTGAGCGCATCAAGTGCTACGTCGTCGGAGTCGCGCGGGGCAACCGCGGCCCGCAGATCACGCTCTCGCGCACACACCCCAATCTGGTGCGCAAGTTGTTCGCGCTCGAGGTGCCCGAGATCGCCGACGGTTCGGTCGACATCGTGGCGGTAGCGCGTGAATCGGGGCACCGCTCGAAGATCGCGGTCGCGTCGACGGTCTCGGGCCTGAACGCCAAGGGTGCATGTATCGGGCCGATGGGGCAGCGCGTGCGGAATGTGATGAGCGAACTGGCCGGCGAGAAGATCGACATCATCGACTTCGACGAGGACCCGGCGACGTTCGTCGGGAATGCACTGTCGCCGTCGAAGGTTGTGTCTGTGACCGTGGTGGACGCAGCCGCTCGCGCGGCGCGCGTGGTGGTCCCGGAGTACCAGTTGTCGCTGGCGATCGGCAAGGAAGGGCAGAACGCTCGACTTGCCGCTCGATTGACCGGTTGGCGTATCGACATCCGCAGTGACGCGGCGGCACCCGAGACGACCAGCGCCTAGGGCCGGAATGCGGAGATCGAGGCAATACAGCGGTAGAGTGGTCGATGGTTCGGTAACGACCTCTCCGCTCGGAGACGTGAACGCGAGAATCCGGTTGTGACAAGCCGGCCGATTCGTACATGTGTCGGGTGCAGGGAGCGGGTGCCGGCCGCCGATCTGTTGAGGATCGTGGTTCGAGAAGCTGGTTCGTACGAATTCGCTCTCGTCCCCGACATCCGGCATTCGATGTCCGGTCGTGGTGCTTGGTTGCACTACAACCGAGAATGCCTGCACAATGCGGAACGTCGCCGAGTCTTCGGCCGCGCGTTTCGGATATCGGGAAATGTGGAATCGTCCGCAGTATCGGACGTGCTCGACGAGCACGAACGGCTGCACGGCGAGAACACGACAAGAGCAACACCCGTCGACAAGAACAGGCAACAGCACTGATGAGCACACCGTGAAGCACCAACGATGAACGTCCATCGGAGATAACCCGAGGTCGTGCGGGCACCAAGCCTCGCTCGGCCTCTCAGTGAGGAGAGCAGTGGCAGGCAAGGCCCGCGTGCACGAGTTGGCAAAAGAACTCGGTGTCACCAGTAAGGAACTACTCGCACGGCTCAAAGAGCAAGGCGAGTTCGTCAAGTCCGCATCATCCACAGTCGAAGCCCCCGTGGCTCGTCGACTTCGTGAATCCTTCCCGTCCGCAAACGCGGACGCGCCGGCGTCCGGTGCAGCAGCACCCAACGGTCGCGCAGCAGCAGATCGTGCGTCGGATTCCGCCGCGAAGCCCGGCGCAGCAAAGCCGAGTGGACCTCGTCCCGGACCCAAGCCGGCATCCCGCCCGGCCGAGCCCGAGGCCCCCGCTGCACAGGCACCCGCAGCGCAAGCTCCGGCAGCACAGTCGCCCGCTGAGGTAGCTCCCGCTGCCCCGTCGGCACCGGCCGCTGCGCCCACGCCGGCACCGGCTGCGCCCACCCCTCGTCCGGCAGCACCCGCTGCTCCGGTCGAGCAGGCACCTGCCGCGTCGGCCGAGGCAACAGCGTCGGCTCCGGCCGCCCCCAAGCCCGCTGGTCCTGGCCCCAAGCCCGGCCCGAAGGCTCCGCGCGTCGGAAACAATCCGTACTCGTCGGCTCCGGTGGAACGACCGGCTCCGCGACCCGCTCCCGGTGCCGGTGCTCCCCGCCCCGGCGGCGGACGACCGGCTCCCGGACAGGGTGGACCCCGTCCGGCCGCACCGGCAGGCGGCGCTCGTCCGGCTCCCGGACAGGGCGGCCCCCGTCCCGCACCGGGTCAGGCCGGACCTCGGCCCAGCCCGGGCTCCATGCCTCCTCGCCCCAATCCGGGTGCGATGCCGACTCGTTCGGCACGTCCCGGCCCCGCAGCAGGACGTCCCGGTCGCCCCGGCGGCGCACCGGGTGGACGTCCGGGCGGCGGCGGTGGCGGTGGCTACCGCGGCGGTGGCGCTCCCGGCGCGCCCGGTGGTGCACCGGCAGGCGGCGCTCCCGCAGGTGGCTTCCGTGGCCGTCCCGGCGGCGGTGGCCGTCCCGGTCAGCGTGGCGCAGCCGCAGGTGCGTTCGGTCGGCCCGGCGGAGCAGTCCGCCGCGGTCGCAAGTCGAAGCGGGCGAAACGCGCCGAGTACGAGAGCATGCAGGCTCCCGCAGTCGGCGGCGTCAGGCTGCCCCGCGGCAACGGCGAGACCATTCGTCTCGCCCGCGGAGCATCGCTGTCGGACTTCGCAGACAAGATCGACGCCAACCCCGCTGCACTCGTGCAGGCACTGTTCAACCTCGGTGAGATGGTCACCGCGACGCAGTCGGTCAACGACGAGACGCTGGAGCTTCTCGGCGGCGAGATGAACTACGTCGTGCAGGTCGTCAGTCCCGAGGACGAGGATCGCGAACTGCTCGATTCGTTCGACCTCACCTACGGCGAAGATGCCGGCGGCGAGGAAGATCTCGAGCAGCGTCCCCCGGTGGTCACCGTCATGGGCCACGTCGATCATGGTAAGACTCGACTGCTCGACTCGATTCGTAACACCACGGTGCGCGAAGGCGAGGCAGGCGGAATCACGCAGCATATCGGTGCGTACCAGGTGTTGACCGAGCTCGAAGGCAACGAGCGTCTCGTGACCTTCATCGACACCCCCGGTCACGAGGCCTTCACGGCCATGCGTGCTCGTGGTGCCAAGGCCACCGACCTTGCGATCCTCGTGGTCGCGGCCGACGACGGTGTCATGCCGCAGACGGTCGAAGCCATCAACCACGCCCAGGCGGCCGACGTGCCGATCGTGGTCGCGGTCAACAAGATCGACAAGGAAGGCGCGAACCCGGACAAGATCCGGCAGCAGCTGACCGAATACGGTCTGGTCGCCGAGGAATACGGCGGCGAGACGATGTTCGTCGACATCTCCGCCAAGCAGGGCACCAACATCGATGCCCTCCTCGAAGCGGTGCTGCTGACGGCCGATGCGTCACTCGATCTGCGTGCCAACCCGGACATGGATGCCCAGGGTGTCGCCATCGAGGCACACCTCGACCGCGGTCGCGGTCCGGTGGCCACCGTGCTCATCGCCCGCGGAACGCTGCGCGTCGGTGACTCGATCGTCGCCGGCGATGCCTACGGACGCGTGCGTCGCATGGTCGACGAGCACGGCGAGGACGTCACCGAAGCGATGCCGTCCCGGCCCGTTCAGGTCATCGGCTTCACGTCGGTGCCCGGTGCAGGCGACAACCTTCTGGTCGTCGACGAGGACCGGATCGCCCGTCAGATCGCCGATCGCCGTAATGCCCGGAAGCGCAATGCTCTGGCGGCCAAGAGTCGCAAGCGCATCAGCCTCGACGATCTCGATGCAGCTCTGAAGGAGACTTCGCAGCTCAACCTGATCCTCAAGGGTGACAACTCGGGAACCGTCGAGGCGCTCGAAGAGGCCTTGCTCGGTATCCAGATCGACGACGAAGTCGAGTTGCGCGTCATCGACCGCGGTGTCGGTGGCGTCACGGAAACCAACGTCAACCTGGCGTCGGCATCCAACGCGATCATCATCGGCTTCAACGTGCGGGCCGAGGGCAAGGCAACCGAACTCGCCAACCGCGAGGGCGTCGACATTCGGTACTACTCGGTGATCTACCAGGCCATCGACGAGATCGAGAAGGCCCTCAAGGGCATGCTCAAGCCGATCTACGAAGAGGTCGCTCTGGGCCAGGCCGAGATCCGCGCGCTGTTCCGTTCCTCGAAGGTCGGAAACATCGCCGGTTGCCTCGTCACCTCCGGTACGATCCGTCGCAACGCCAAGGCGCGCCTGCTCCGTGACAATGCGGTCGTGGCCGAGACCGTGACGATCTCCTCGCTTCGCCGGGAGAAGGACGACGCAGTCGAGGTTCGTGAGGGATACGAGTGTGGTTTGACGGTGACGTACTCCGACATCAAGGTGGGCGATGTCATCGAGGCGTACGAGCTCCGTGAAAAGCCGCGCGACTAGAACAGGTCCGGAGCTGAACAGCTCCGTTCCCGGTCGCGTCGGCTCGGTGGTGAAGCCAGGGGAGTGACACTGCACTCCGGGGACGAGCCGGTGGTGGTACGACATATGTACCGCCACCGGCTTTGTCGTCGGAGCTGATCGAAGGGGCGTCGTCAGCGTGTATCTGGGTGCTTTGGAGTTGGACGTGTTGTTGGGGGACGTGCGTTCGCTCGCCGAGAAACGGTCGATGGTGGAACCGGTTCTCGGCGATCTGCAGAGGCTGGGAGTGTCTGCCGCCGAAACCGGTGAGCGAGAACGTATTCGGCGTTCGATGTTGGGCGTGGCAGCGGCGGGCACGAACGTCGACCTGTTGCACGACAAGCTCGACGAGTGCGAGCGGCACGTCGCCGAGCGTCAGGATCTGGAACTGTTGGCAGTACGCCGAAGAATTTTCGGCCCCGAGGATTAGATCGGGGAGTTCGTCGAACGTGTTCGGCGAATGTTGGAGCGTAATCGCCGAGACGTCGCACTGCAGTGACGTCCGGCCATGAAAGAGGAGTGTGATTGTCGTGGTGGATCAGGCCAGGGCTCGTAAGTTGTCCAAGCGAATCGCCGCTATCGTTGCGACGGCGATCGACCACGAGATCAAAGATCCACGGTTGGCGTTCGTGACCATCACCGACACGAAGGTGACGGCCGACCTGCACGACGCCACGGTGTACTACACCGTGATGGGCGAGGATCTCGATACCCCGCCCGATCTGCAGGGAGCTGCGGCGGGTCTGGAGAAGGCCAAGGGCGTTCTCCGCTCGAAGGTCGGAGCCGGTACCGGTGTGCGGTTCACTCCGACGCTGACGTTCGTGACGGATACCGTCCCCGACACCGCCCGGCACATGGAAGAGCTGCTCGAACGCGCTCGCGCAGCCGACGAGGAGCTGGCTCGCGCCCGGGCGAACGCGAAGCCTGCCGGAGACCCGGACCCGTACAAGGCTCCCCGCGAGGAGTCCCCCGCGGATCGCGGCGATGCAGAAGCCGTCGAGCCAGCCGAAGCCGACTGAGATGTCCGATGGCTCTGGTTCGGAGTTCGAGCTGGACGAGGATCTGGCGCGTGCGATCGAGATGCTCGAGCGCGCTTCCTCGGTGACCGTGCTCTGCCATGTCCAGCCGGATGCCGACACGATCGGCAGCGGATTGGCAATCGGTTCGGTACTCGAACGTCGCGGCGCGCAGGTGCAGGTGGCGTTCGCCGCGCCCGCGTTTCTGCCGCAATCGATGGAAGAGCTACCGAACCGGCATCTGCTGGTGGAGCCGGAGAAGGTGGCCGAATCGGTCGATCTGGTGGTCACCGTGGACGCCGGAAGCCGAGGTCGACTCGGTTCGCTCGGCGAGCGACTCGACTCCGCATCGGAGTCCCTGGTCATCGACCATCACCGGAGTAATACGCGGTTCGGAACACTGAACGTCGTCCACGCGTCCGCCGAGTCCACCACGGCCGTGATCGTCCGCCTGCTGGATCGGTGGGGTGTCGACATCGATGCGGACCTGGCGCATCTGCTGTTCGCGGGTCTGGTCACCGATACCGGGTCGTTCCGGTGGGTGCGGCCGGGTTCGCATCTGCTCGCGGAGAGGTTGCTCGCGACCGGCATCGACGGTGCACGTATCGCCCGTCGCCTCCTCGATACGCACCCCTTCGACTGGCTGCCGATGCTCGGGGCGGTACTGGGTTCGGCCGAGTTGCTGCCCGACGCGGCGGGCGGACGGGGGCTCGTGTACGCCGTCATCCGGAGCGAGGATTCGGCCGGTCTGAGGTCGGAGGAGATCGAGAGTGTCATCGACATCGTGCGGACCACCTCCGAGGCGGAGGTGGCCGCGGTGTTGAAGCAGCAGGATTTCGGGTCGGTCTGGGTGGTGTCGCTCAGATCCAAGACGCAGGTGGACGTATCTGCAGTGGCGACCGGGCTCGGCGGCGGTGGGCATCACAACGCCGCGGGCTACACCGCGACCGGTGAGCTCCCCGACGTGATCGATGCGCTCCGTGAGGCCTTGTCGGCGTCGTGAGTTCCACCCCTGTCACGGCTCGCAGAATTCTCGGGCTGTCGCTTCCATCGCTCGGAGTTCTGGCCGCCGAACCCCTCTACCTCCTCTTCGACGCGGCGGTCGTCGGCCGGCTCGGCGCGTTGGCTCTGGCCGGCCTGGCGATCGGGGGGCTCGTCCTCGCTCAGGTCAGCACGCAGCTGACCTTCCTGTCCTACGGAACCACTGCGCGTGCGGCGCGCATGCACGGTGCCGGTCGTGAGCGCGACGCCGTCGGGGAAGGGGTGCAGGCGACGTGGCTGGCGGTGGCGATCGGTCTCGCGATCGTCCTCGTGGTCCAGTTGTTCGCCGCCCCCGTCGTGTCGCTACTGGCCGGTGGCGGTGACATTGCCGCGGAGGCACTGCTGTGGCTGCGCGTGGCGCTGGTGGGGGTGCCGTTCATTCTGATATCGCTGGCCGGGAACGGCTGGATGCGCGGCGTGCAGAACACGACGACACCATTGCGGTTCGTCGTGCTCGGTTTCGGCGTGTCGGCGGTGCTGTGTCCACTCCTCGTCCACGGCCTGCTCGGATTTCCCCGGCTCGAATTGGTGGGCTCGGCCGTTGCGAACGTCATCGGCCAAGGCGTCGCAGGCGCTCTGTTCGTCGGTGCCCTCGGGCGGTCGGGTGTGCCGTTGCGCCCGCGCTGGTCGGTCATGCGGGCGCAGCTGGTACTCGGCCGCGATCTGATCGTGCGCAGTCTCGCGTTCCAGGCGTGCTTCCTGTCTGCCGCAGCGGTCGCGTCGCGATTCGGTGCCGCGTCGGTGGCGGCAAATCAGGTGGTGCTGCATCTGTGGAACCTGGTGTCGTTGATGCTCGACTCGTTGGCCATCGCCGCGCAGACACTCGTGGGAGCGGCTCTGGGCGCGGGCAGGACCGAGGACGCGCGTGCGCTCGCTCGCCGGTTGACGGCATGGTCGACGGTCTTCGCGGTGGTCCTGGCGGCGGTGTTCGCCGCCGGGCAGCCGGTCGTCCCGGGATTGTTCACCACCGACGTCTCGGTGATCGATCAGATGCAGGCGATCTGGTGGATCTTCGTGGCGATCATTCCGGTCGCCGGTGTGGTGTTCGCGTTGGACGGGGTGCTGTTGGGCAGCGGCGATGCCGCGTTCTTGCGTAACGCCACGATGGCGTGTGCGGTCGTCGGGTTCCTGCCGTTCATTTGGTCTGCCCTGGTGTTCGACTGGGGTGTCGTGGGCATCTGGCTGGGTCTGGGTGTTTTCGTCTGCCTGCGCATGGTCGCGGTCGCCGGTCGAGTGCTATCGGGTAAATGGCTCGTGACCGGTAGCGATCGGCAACTGCGAGACTGATCGCGTTCGCATGCATCACCGCCGTGACACCAGGGCCGGATGCAGCACCACCTCGCGGCTCTTGACGACGAAGAACACCCGTCGGCCGGGTTCGAGGCCCAGCTCCGATACTGCGGCGGCGGTGATGTCAGCCGCGATACCCGGTGTGCCGTCGGGGTGCGGACGAGCTCGGACGCGGATGCCCGAGCCCTGCACTTCCATCTCCTCTATGACTACTTCGAAGACGTTGCGCGGGCTGGCGTGCGGCGCGGTGAGGTGTACCGAAACCGCAGCGGGGGAGAAGACTGCGACCACCGGCGTCCCGGAACCGTGTTGCCCCGAGCCGTGCACGACGGTGTCCCACGGCGTGCGCAGCGCGGTGGTGTCGCCGACGGTGAGTGCGTGGCCCGAGATCAGATTGACCCCGGCCATGCGAGCACCGAACTCGCTTCGCGGGGCGGTGAGAACGTCGGCGACCGAACCGCGTTCGACGACGCGTCCACCGTCGACGACGGCAACGGTGTCTGCGAGTGCGACGACGTCGAGCAGATCGTGGGTGACGATCAGTGCCGTACGACCGTTCTCTCGGAGTACGGTGCGCAGCAGTCTTCGGATGGCCGGGGCCGTGTCGACGTCGAGCGCGGCGAGCGGTTCGTCGAGCAGGAGGAGTCGGGGATCGGCGGCGAGTGCGCGGGCGATGGCAACCCGCTGAGCTTGGCCCCCGGACAGCTGTGCCGGGCGGCGCTCGGCCAGGTGAGAGGCTCCGACTGCGTCGAGCCATCGATCGGCCACTGCCCCGGCCGTCCTCCGGTCGGCGCCGGAACTACGTGGTGCGAATGCGACGTTCGTCCGTGCGGTCATGTGGGGAAACAGCAGTGTCTCCTGTGCCAGAGTCGCGATGCCGCGGGCGTGCACCGGAACGGCCGTCCTTGCGGTCGTGTCGGTCAGAACGTCCTCGCCCAGGCGGACGATGCCGTCGTCGGGTGGCACCAGGCCCGCGACGAGCTGCAGCAGTGTGGATTTACCTGCGCCGTTCGGTCCCAGGATCGCCGTTGTTTCACCCTCGGCGACATCCAGCTCGAGATCGACGCCCCGGGCCGCGACGGTGGCGCGCAGGTGTAGCGAACTCATGGTGTTCCCGTCGTTCGAGTACCGCGAGCGGCCAGGACCACCACTGCCGCGACGACGACGAGGACGAGCGACAGGGCTATCGCTGCGTCGGGGTCGGACTCGCGTTGCAGATAGATTTCGAGGGGCAGGGTTCTGGTCACTCCCTCGAGAGAACCGGCGAACGTCAGGGTCGCGCCGAACTCTCCCAGTGCGCGCGCGAACGCGAGAACGATTCCGGACGTCAACCCGGGCAGGATCAAGGGGAGGGTGACGCGGCGCAGGACCGTCGTAGGGGGAGCGCCCAAGGTTGCGGCCACCACTTCGTATCGGTCACCGGCAGTGCGCAGCGCGCCCTCGACGCTGACCACCAGGAAGGGCAACGACACGAAGGCCTGGGCGAGCACCACGGCCGTCGAGGTGAACGCGATCCGGATTCCGAAGGCATCGAGATGTTCGCCCAGTAGCCCCTGGCGACCGAACGTGTAGAGCAAGGCGATACCGCCGACCACCGGGGGGAGCACCAGTGGGAGGACGACGAGGGAACGCATCGTCGACAGACCGCGAAACGAACTGCGGGCGAGGACCGTTGCCATCGGCACACCCAGGAGCACACACAACACCGTGCTCGCCGAGGCCGTCTTCAGACTCAACAGCAGTGCGGCTACTGCGGACTCGGACGTGATGAGCCCGAAGAAGTTCGTCCAGTCGATTCGGGTGAACATCGCGGCCAACGGCGCGACGACGAGAAGCGCTCCGGCAGCGGCAGGGACGAATATCCATCCGGGTACACCGACGGTCGGACCTGTGCCCGCGGCGTGCCCGGTCACGGTGCCGCGAAACCGGCCTGCGTCAGCACTTCACGGCCGACCGGTCCGGCGACGAAGTCGGTGAAGGCGCGGGCCGTGTCCACGTTGTCGGATCCGCTCAATGCTGCGATCGGATAGGTGTTGACCGCCCCGCTCGATTCCGGGAAAGGCACGGCGGTGACGGCGTCTGCGGCCCCCGTTGCATCGGTGACGTACACCAGTCCGGCGTCGGCCTGACCGGAGGTGACCTTGCCCAGAACGTCGGTGACGGACGACTCCTCGCTGACGGCCGGGATGTCGGTTCCGGTGGCGTTCTCGACGGCTGCCGTGGCCGCGCCGCACGGCACCTGCGGCGCGCAGATCACCGTCAGCACATCGGGTTTCGCCAGATCGGCGAACGACCGGACGGCCTTGGGGTTACCCGGGGCAGTGACGATGGTGAGGGTGTTGGAGGCGAAATCGACCGGGTCGCCGGCGACGAGGCCGGCATCGACGATCGTGCTCATGTTCTTGGTATCGGCAGAGGCGAACACGTCGGCAGGTGCACCGTTGACCAGTTGCGCGGCCAGATCGGAGGAGCCCGCAAAGCTGAAATCGACGGTGGTACCGGGATGTTCCTGCTCGAAGCGGGTGCCGAGCGGGGTGAACGTCGAGCGCAGTGATGCCGCCGCGAACACGGTCAGCGTGCTCGAACCCCCGTCCTGCGGAGCGTCCTCGGCAGCGGGGTCGGCCGCGCACCCTGCAAGCATCAGGGCGACCGCGACCAGAGCACCGTGAACCGCTCGAATGTTCTTCACTGACATCGTCCTTCGGTCCTAGGGGGTTTCGACAATGACGGTCGTGGCCTTGACGACCGCGACGGTGATGGAGCCCGGTTCGAGCCCCAATTCCTGGACCGACCGGGTACTCATCAGGGACACGATGGTGAACGGCCCACACTGCATGCGGACCTCGCTCATGACCGCGTCGGAGACCACCTCGGTCACCAGCCCCACGAGTCGGTTCCGGGCCGAGCTACCGCCCGATGCCACCTCGGGCGGGGGAGCGGCGTGCTCGCGGGCGTACTGCGCGAGAGCGCGCGCGTCGACGACCTTGCGGCCCGTCTCGTCGTCGCGGGAGGGCAGGGTCCCGCTGTCCATCCACCGGCGGACGGTGTCGTCGCTGACTCCGAGCAGTGCGGCGGCGTCGCGTACCCGTATCGGCGGTGCCGTCATCGCACGATGCCGTTTCCTGCAGCTATCCGCAAAAGCGTCATGAAAGGCACCATATACCCGAATCTGCGGTCGTTGCTGCGTGGACCCTCCTTTCGGAGCCGTCGGACGAACCGCAGCGGTTCACCCCCGCGTGCACCGCTGCGGAATCTCCGGGGAGTATTGGAGGTTGGTACGTTCTCGGGCGGTTGTGGCGATTCGACGTCGGCGGCCGAGTGCATCGGAAGGGATCATCAGTGGCAGCCAAGTTATGGGCAGTGAGCGACATTCATGTCGGACATCGAGGCAATCGACCTGTCACCGAGGACATTCATCCCGAGTCACCCGAGGATTGGCTGATCGTCGCCGGAGACGTCTCGGAGAAGACCGACGACATCAAATGGGCGCTCGAGCTGCTGCGCAGCCGCTTCGCGAAAGTGATCTGGGTTCCTGGCAATCACGAGTTGTGGACGACGGTGAAGGACCCCGTTCAGATCCACGGAGCGGCTCGGTACGAGTACCTGGTCAATCTCTGCCGCGAGATCGACGTCGTCACTCCCGAGGATCCCTACCTGCTCTGGGAAGGCGAAGGTGGACCCGCGACGATAGTGCCGATGTTCCTGCTCTACGACTACACGTTTCTCCCGCAGGGTGCGCGGGACAAGGAGCACGGGCTGGCGATCGCGCGCGAGAAGAACGTCGTCGCCACCGACGAGTTCCTGCTGTCCTCTCAGCCGTATGCGACGCGCGATGCCTGGTGCCATGCCCGCATCGACGCCACCCGCGAGCGCCTCGACGCGCTGGACACCACGGTTCCCACCGTGCTCATCAACCACTTTCCGATGGTGCGTCAGCCGACCGAGGTGTTGTTCTACCCGGAGTTCGCCCTGTGGTGCGGTTCGACGCTGACGGCGGACTGGCACATCAGGTACAACGCGATCTGCTCGGTGTACGGTCACCTGCACATCCCGCGGACCACCTACTACGACGGCGTCCGCTTCGAGGAGGTCTCGGTGGGTTACCCGCGCGAATGGCAGCGCCGTGGACTGCCGAACAACGTTCTGCGCCAAATTCTTCCGGTTCCCGAGTATCCGCCGGGCACGTTGAACAAATGGGGCGGGCACTTCACCGTGACGCCCGAGATGGAGGCAGAGGTCGAGAAGATGAGGGCAGGCCAGTGATCGAATCGCTTCTCCCCAATGGTGTTGTCTCGGCCGAATTGTTCACCGATCCACCGGGTTTGATGCCGCACCCACTCGAAGCGCCGTTGGTCGCCAAGGCGGTGGACAAGCGCAAGCGTGAGTTCACCTCGGCTCGACACTGCGCGCGTGTGGCGATGCAGAAGCTCGGTGTGGAGCCCGCGCCGATCATGCGCGGCACCTCCGGCGCACCGCAGTGGCCGAAGGGAGTGGTGGGATCGTTGACGCATTGCGACGGCTACCGCGGTGCCGTTCTGGGCTACGCCATGCAGGTTCGCTCGGTGGGAATCGATGCCGAGCCACACGGACCTCTTCCCGACGGTGTGCTCGATGCGGTCAGCCTCGAAGCCGAGCGCGAGTGGCTCTCGACCGCGGGCCGAGAAGACGTCCACTGGGATCGAGTGTTGTTCTGCGCCAAGGAGGCGACGTACAAGGCCTGGGAGCCGCTGACCGGTCGCTGGCTGGGGTTCGAGGACGCGCACATCACGTTCGAGCGCACCGGCACCGGTGACGACATCTCGGGAACGTTTCGATCCGAACTGCTGGTCCCCGGCGACACCGTGTCCGGACCTCCGCTGACGGCTTTCGACGGTCGATGGATGGTGTCCGACGGTTTGGTGATGACGGCGATCTCGGTGATGTGACGACCGGCTCGTCGCGCCTGGCACAATGCACTCTCGTGAGTGCTCGCGGAAAGATCTCGTCCGGTCTCGTCGGTGCCGGTGTGTTGGTGGTCGACAAGGGGCCGGGCGTCACCAGTCACGATGTCGTCGCGTCGTGCCGAAAGTTGTTGCAGACCAGAAAGGTCGGTCATGCGGGGACGTTGGACCCCATGGCGACCGGGGTGCTGGTTCTGGGCGTCGAGCGGGCGACCAAGATGCTCGGATTGCTGACGCTGACGACCAAGTCGTACACCGCCACCGTGCGACTGGGGCGCAGTACGACGACCGATGACGCCGAGGGTGAGGTGCTCGCCGACGTCCCGGCCACGAATGTCTCGGATTCGGATATCGCGGCCGGGGTTGCCGCACTCACCGGTGACATCGAGCAGGTTCCGGCCAGTGTCAGTGCCATCAAGGTCGACGGTCAGCGGGCACACAAGCTCTCGCGCGCCGGTGAGGAGTTCACCCTCGCCGCTCGCAAGGTCACTGTCACTCGCTTCGACGTGACGGCTCGCCGCGATGTCGTCGATTCCGATGGCCGGTTCGTCGACCTCGATGTCGAGGTGGACTGCACGTCGGGGACGTACGTGCGCGCGCTCGCACGGGATCTCGGCGCAGCACTGGGCGTCGGCGGCCACCTGACGGTTCTGCGCAGAACCAGGGTCGGGCCGTTCACGCTCGACCACGCCGTGACGCTCGAAGAATTGGCCGAGAATCCCGCTGTGGGCCTCGATATAGACGAGGCCGCGCGCACCGCATTTCCGCACCGACAGATCGATGCCGCCGAAGCGGAGTCGCTCAGCCAGGGACGCTGGCTCGATCCCGTCGGAATCGAGGGGGTCTACGCGGCTGTCGATCCCACCGGGCACACCATCGCGTTACTCCAGGAAAAGGGCAAGCGGGCGAGCTCGGTGATGGTGGTGCGGCCGGCAACACTGCGCGGGTACTGATTCCCGTTCGGATCGGCCCTGCGACCGAGGGGACTGCACCGCTCAGGTGGCCGGAACCATCCAGATCGCTTCGGCGGCGCGGTGACCGAGATCGATGGACTCCGTGCTGCCGCGTCGGGCGAGTTCGATCGCCACCGTGCCGGCGTAGTCGCGTCGTTCGACCACGGTGATCGGTAGATCGAGCTCGATGCCGACCGAATCGAAGTACCGGAGCATTGCGGGGTCCGAATCGGAGATACGAGCCACTCGTCCCGACTGACCGTCGAGGTACTCGCTCAGTCTGGTTGCGGACGGCGTGTCGATCGATCCGTTGGCCGACGGAATCGGGTCCCCGTGTGGATCTCGTTCGGGGTGGCCGAGTTTGGCGTCTATCCGATCCATCATCAGATCGGATACCGCATGTTCGAGGATTTCTGCCTCGTCGTGGACCTCGTCCCAGCCGTACCCGAGTTCGCGAACGAGGTACGTCTCGATGAGACGGTGTCGACGGACCATGCCGATGGCCGCCAGTCGGCCCTTCTCGGTGAGTGAGATGGCACCGTACCGGGCGTGGTCCACCATGCCCTGATCGGCGAGTTTGCGAATCGCCTCGGACACCGTGGATGCGGACACGCCGATTCGTTCGGAGAGCATCTTGGTGCTGACGGAGTCTTCACTCCATTCGCTGGCCGTCCAGATGACCTTGAGGTAGTCCTGCGCAACTGCGGACAGCTGGACGCCCTCGTCGGCCGGAGCTGGATCGTCTTTTCGTTGCGCCACGTCGCCGAGCTTAGGCAATCCAATGGAAAAAGACATCTCACCCGGCCGGAGCCACCGTCACCTGTCCTCGGCGGCGTAGAGCGCGCGTGACGATGCCCTGCGCCGGGCTGAACAGGTACGCCAGCACGAACACCAGGCCTTGGGCCAGCACCACGCTGCCACCCGAGGAGACGTCGAGATAGAAACTGGCGTAGATACCGACCAGGGCGCAGCCCACCGAGATGGCGGGGGCAATCACCAGCATGCGGCCGAAGCTGTGGGTGAGTAGGTATGCGGTTGCGCCGGGTGTGATCAGCATGGCGACGACCAGGATGACGCCGACGGCCTGTAGCGCCACGACGGTCGTCAGCGCGAGCAGCGTCAACATCGCGGCCGAGATCACGCTCGGATTGATGCCGACAGCGCGAGCCTGCGTGCGGTCGAAGGCGAACAGAGTGAAATCGCGACGCTTGATCACCATCACGGCCAACGCCAGCCCGCCGAGCACGAACACCTGGATCATGTCCGACTGCGACACCCCGAGCAGGTTTCCGAACAAGATGTGGTTGAGGTCGATCTGGCTCGGAAACTTGGAGATCAGGACGACGCCGAGGGCGAACAACGTGGTGAACACGACGCCGATCGCGGCGTCCTCCTTGACGATGGTGGTGTTGCGAACCACCCCGATGGCACCGACCGCGATGAGTGCGAACAGCAGGGCACCGATGGCGAACGGCGCACCCAGCAGATAGGACAGGGCGACGCCGGGGAGTACCGCGTGCGATACGGCGTCCCCCATCAGTGACCAGCCGATGAGTACGAGCCAGCAGCTCAACACTGCGCAGACGATCGAGGCGGTGACGGTCACCAACAGCGCACGCTGCATGAAGGTGTATTCGAGAGGATTGACGACGAAGTCGATCAGGTACACGGTTCAGCTCACTTCCGACGTTGGAGAGCTCGCGCCCAGTTCGTCGATCTTCGACGGGTCCATGCCGAAGGCCAGTGCCAGGTTCTCCGGGCGCAACACCTCGGCTGGACTGCCGTGCATCAGGACCCGCTGCTGCAGCAGGATCGCCTCGTCGCACAGTTCCGGAAGGGCGTGCAGATCGTGGGTGGACACCAGGACGGACGCACCCTGAGCGGCCAGTTCTCGGAGGAGTCGCGTGATCGTCGCCTCGGTCTTCTTGTCCACTCCTGCGAACGGCTCGTCGAGCAGCAGCAGCGACGCTTCCTGAGCGATGGCGCGGGCCACGAATGCCCGTTTGCGTTGTCCGCCGGAGAGTTGCCCGATCTGTCGATCGGCGAGCTCGGTGAGATCGACTCGTCTCAGGGCCGCGTCCACCGCAGCTCTGTCTGCCGCTCGAGGTGTTCGGAGAAAGTTCTGTTTGCCGTAACGACCCATCATCACCACGTCCCGGACGCTGATGGGGAAGGTCCAGTCGACCGATTCGGCTTGGGGCACGTAGCTGACCGTCCCGGCTTTGCGGGCCCGGGCGGGGTCGCCGCCGAAGACCGTGATCGAACCGGCATCGGTCTTGACGACGCCCATGATGGCCTTGAACAGCGTCGACTTACCCGATCCGTTCATTCCGACCAGGCCGCAGACGCGTCCGGGTGCGAGGGTCAGGCTCGCGCCGACCAGCGCCACGACGTCTCGGTACCGAACGTCGACGGCGTCGACGGTCAGCGCGGCACCGTCCCGGTTCGCACCCGAGATGTGCCGGGTCATCGCGTGCCCACCAACGCGTCGGCGATCAGCCGCGCGTCGTAACGCAGCAGATCGAGGTAGGTGGGCACGGGTCCGTCGGCGGCGCTGAGGGAGTCGACGTACAGCTTTCCGCCGAAGCGGGCACCCGTGTCGTCGGCGACCTGGAGCTGAGCCTTGTCCGAGACGGTCGACTCGCAGAAGACGGCAGGCACGTCGTTGTCACGTACGAAATCGATGGTGCGGACCACTTGTTTGGGTGTCCCTTCCTGTTCGGCATTGACCGGCCACAGATACGCCTCTTGCAGGTCGAAGTCGCGGGCCAGATAGCCGAACGCGCCCTCACACGTCACCAGAGCACGTTGCTGCGCCGGAAGTTGGGCCAGATCGGATTCCAGTTCGTCGCCGACCGACCGCAGCTCGGTGATGTACGCGGCGGCGTTGGCGCGGTATTCCTCGGCATGGACAGCGTCGAGCGCCACGAACGCGTCGGCGATGTTGGTGATGTAGGTCTCCGCCACGACCGGCGACATCCAGGCATGTGGATTGGCCTTGCCCGCATACGCGTCGTCGCGGATGTAGACGGGTTCCACGTGTGCGCTGACGACCGCGTGCGGTGCGGGCACCCGCTCGACGAACTTTTCGAACCACGCCTCGAGTCCCAGACCGTTGTCCAGGATCAGATCGGCGCTTTCGGCAGTGCGTAGGTCGCCGGGTGTGGGCTCGTACCCGTGAATCTCGGCTCCGGCCTTGGTGATCGACTCCACACGGAGATGGTCGCCTGCAACGTTCGCGGCCATGTCGGCCAGCACCGTGAACGTCGTCAGCACCAACGGTCTGCCGTCGTCCATCGACGTCGGCTCGTCGTCGCCGACCGCGCGAGCGCATCCGCTCGACGTCGCTACCAGCAGTCCCGCCACGGCCCAGCTCGCAACGATTCGACCCACGCGAGATCCGCGAGATCGAAGAAATAAGTTAGGCACCCCGAAATATTTACCGTGGGGACACCCTTTTGTCCATACCTGCCGCACGCGACACGCCTGTCCGAGGATGACCGAGCGGCCGCCGGGCCGTAGGCTTCGCGGTGTGCAGAGATGGCGAGGTCTCGACGATGTACCTGCCGACTGGGGCCGATGTGTGCTCACGATCGGTGTGTTCGACGGCGTTCACCGCGGACATGCGCAGTTGATCGGTAGAGCAGTGGCCGCAGCTCGGGAACGCGGCGTACCCAGTGTGCTCATGACGTTCGACCCCCACCCGATGGAAGTGGTCCGTCCGGGTAGTCACCCCGCGCAGTTGACGACGTTGACCCGGCGTGCCGAACTGGCCGAGGAACTGGGCATCGACGTGTTCTGCGTCATGCCGTTCACGCCCGAACTGATGAAACTCACCCCCGAGCGATACGTGCACGAGATCCTCATCGAACGCCTGCACGTTGCAGAAGTGGTCGTCGGCGAGAACTTCACCTACGGGAAGAAGGCGCTCGGGACGGTCCCCATGCTGCGCAAGATCGGCGAACGGTCCGGCTTCGCAGTCGACGGAGTCAACCTGTTGGCCGAGCATGCCGTCACGTTCTCGTCCACCTACATCAGGTCGTGCGTGGACGCCGGGGACGTCGCGGCAGCAGCTGCAGCGCTCGGCCGCCCGCATCGCGTCGAGGGTGTCGTCGTGCACGGCGACGGACGCGGCCGTCAAATGGGCTATCCCACAGCCAATGTCGCTCCGCCGATGTACTCGGCCATACCGGCGGACGGGGTCTACGCCGCCTGGTTCACCGTGCTCGGTCCGGGTCCGATCATGGGGACGGTCACTCCGGGGGAGCGGCACCCGGCGGCGGTGTCGGTGGGCACGAATCCCACGTTCTCGGGACGCACCAGGACCGTCGAGGCGTTCGTGCTCGACGGCGAGGGAGACCTCTACGGGCAGCACGTGGCCGTCGACTTCGTCGAGCGACTGCGCGGAATGGAGAAGTTCGATTCCATGGAAGCTCTCGTGGAGGAGATGGGCCGGGACGCCGACCGGGCCCGCTCGATCCTGGCCGCCAGCGCAGCCTGATAGGCTGACTCCTCGGTGTTCGCTGCGGTCCGCGGCGGCTGCACCGGCTTCGATACCGCCCGGATGATCATGCATCGTCCACGGCGGGGCCCGTTGCTTCCTTTCACGCGGACGTCATTGATCAGGAGTAGTACCAGTGGCATTGACCACCGAACAGAAGAAGGCCGTTCTCGGCGAGTACGGCTTGCACCCCACCGACACGGGTTCGCCCGAGGCGCAGGTTGCAATGCTCACCAAGCGCATCGTCGACTTGACCGAGCACCTCAAGATGCACAAGCACGATCACCACTCCCGCCGCGGCCTGTTGCTGCTGGTCGGACGTCGTCGTCGTCTGCTCAAGTACATCGCGAAGGTAGACGTCACTCGCTACCGTTCGCTCATCGAGCGTCTGGGTCTGCGTCGATAATTTCGATCGACGCGAGGATGTTGCCGATGCATGGTTCGACGCGCCGGTGTACACCCGACTCGCAGCAATAGTGCAGTAGCCAACGAGGCAGTGCTTAGACTGTTCCTCGTTGGCTTTCTGTGTTTGTACCGCAACATCAGGATAGTCAGCACGACCAGCGGATACACGGTATCCGCACACCGCCGTGTATGCCTGTCACGCCGTGGTGTCGGTCTTCGGTAGTGGCTTTTCGGATACGAGATCCGGAGGGCTTCGATCGATGGCCGCCTCCGCGCAGCCGCGTCCCGAGACGAACTCTCGGAGATGGACGGCACAGGTATGCCGCCACAGCCAGGAGGGCTGGTGGTGTGTCCACGCGGGCACGGCAAAGACGAGAGGACGAGAACAGAACACATGTCGGACACCACAACATTGGGCGCCGAAGAAGGCGTCTACGAAGCAACAGCGATCATCGACAACGGCTCTTTCGGTAAGCGGAGCATCCGCTTCGAGACGGGTCGCCTCGCACAGCAGGCCGCAGGCGCAGTCGCCGCGTACCTCGACGAGGACACCATGCTGCTGTCGGCAACGACGGCAGGCAAGCACCCCCGTGAGGGATTCGATTTCTTCCCGCTGACGGTCGACGTCGAAGAGCGCATGTACGCCGCGGGCCGTATCCCCGGATCGTTCTTCCGCCGCGAGGGCCGTCCGTCCACCGACGCCATCCTCACCTGCCGCCTGATCGACCGGCCGCTGCGTCCGACGTTCGTCGACGGACTGCGCAACGAGATCCAGGTCGTCATCACGGTCATGAGCCTCAACCCGGCCGATCTGTACGACGTCGTCGCGATCAACGCCGCGTCGGCATCGACCCAGATCGCCGGCCTGCCGTTCTCCGGTCCGATCGGCGGCGTTCGCGTCGCGCTGATCGACAAGCAGTGGGTTGCGTTCCCGACCAACGAGCAGCTCGAGAAGGCCGTGTTCAACATGGTCGTCGCCGGCCGCATCGTCTCCGGCTCAGGTGCCGACGCCGACGTCGCGATCATGATGGTCGAGGCCGAGGCCACCGAGAACGTCATCGAGCTCATCGAGGGCGGCGCTACCGCACCCAACGAGGCAGTTGTCGCCGAGGGCCTCGAGGCCTCGAAGCCCTTCATCGCAGCCCTGTGCACCGCACAGCAGGAGCTCGCGTCCAAGGCCGCCAAGCCGACCGGCGACTACCCGGTCTTCCCGGCGTACCAGAGCGACGTCTTCGAAGCCGTCGAGAACGCCGCGAAGATCCCGCTCAACGAGGCACTGACCATTGCCGGCAAGGCCGAGCGCGAGAACAAGCTCGACGAGGTCGAGGCTCAGGTCCTCACCTCGGTCGGAGACAGCTTCGCCGGCCGCGAGAAGGAGATCGGTGCCGCGTTCCGCGCACTGACCAAGAAGTCGGTTCGCCAGCGCATCCTCACCGATCACTTCCGCATCGACGGCCGCGGCATCACCGACATCCGGTCGTTGTCCGCCGAGGTCGCGATCATCCCGCGTACCCACGGATCGGCTCTGTTCGAGCGCGGCGAGACCCAGATCCTGGGCGTCACCACCCTCGACATGGTCAAGATGGCGCAGCAGGTCGACTCGCTCGGGCCCGAGACGTCCAAGCGCTACATGCACCATTACAACTTCCCGCCGTACTCCACCGGTGAGACCGGCCGCGTCGGTTCGCCGAAGCGTCGCGAGATCGGTCACGGCGCACTCGCCGAGCGCGCTCTGCTGCCGGTTCTGCCCAGCCAGGCAGAGTTCCCGTACGCCATCCGCCAGGTCTCCGAGGCATTGAGCTCCAACGGCTCGACCTCGATGGGCTCGGTCTGCGCATCGACTCTGTCGCTGCTCAATGCCGGTGTGCCGCTGCGTGCCCCGGTTGCCGGTATCGCGATGGGCCTCGTGTCCGACGAGGTCGACGGCGAGACTCGCTACGTCGCCCTCACGGACATCCTCGGTGCCGAGGACGCGTTCGGCGACATGGACTTCAAGGTCGCCGGAACCAAGGACTTCGTCACCGCCCTGCAGCTCGACACCAAGCTCGACGGCATTCCCTCCAAGGTGCTCGCCGGCGCGCTGTCACAGGCGAAGGATGCTCGCACGACGATCCTCGAGGTCATGGCCGAGGCCATCGACACCCCGGACGAGATGAGCCCGTACGCACCTCGCGTCACCGCGATCAAGGTGCCGGTCGACAAGATCGGCGAGGTCATCGGGCCCAAGGGCAAGATGATCAACTCCATCACCGAGCAGACCGGTGCCAACATCTCGATCGAAGATGACGGCACTGTCTACGTCGGTGCAGCGGACGGCCCGTCCGCACAGGCCGCGATCGACATGATCAACGCCATCGCCAACCCGCAGCTGCCGAAGGTCGGCGAGCGATTCCTCGGAACCGTCGTCAAGACAACGGCTTTCGGTGCATTCGTCTCGCTGCTCCCGGGCCGCGACGGACTGGTGCACATCTCGAAGCTCGGTAACGGCAAGCGCATCAACAAGGTCGAGGACGTCGTGAGCGTCGGGTCGAAGTTGCGCGTCGAGATCGCCGATATCGACAACCGCGGCAAGATCAGCCTCGTTCCCGTCGAAGACGACAATGCAGCTGCTCCCGCCGACGCTCCCGAGGCACCCGCCGAGGTCAGCGCTGAGTAAGAAGCAAGCGAGCCGAACGGTACGTCCCCTCGGGACGTACCGTTCGGCCGTTCCAGAGACCAGCGGCACCGACACGGGCGTTCGACGCACGACTCTGCCCGGCGGCCTTCGGGTCGTCACCGAGTTCGTTCCCGGCGTTCGCTCGGCATCGGTCGGTGTGTGGGTCGGCGTCGGCTCGCGCGACGAGCAACCCAGCGTCGCCGGTGCCGCGCACTTCCTCGAACATCTGCTGTTCAAGTCGACGCCGACGCGTAGTGCGCTCGAGATCGCCCAGGTGATGGACGGTGTCGGGGGAGAGCTGAACGCATTCACTTCCAAGGAGAGCACGTGCTTCTACGCGCACGTGCTCGACGAGGACGTCGCGCTCGCGATCGATCTCGTCAGCGATGTGGTGCTTCGTGGTCGGTGTAGATCGGCAGATGTGGACGTCGAGCGTCAGGTGGTCCTCGAAGAGATCTCCATGCGCGACGACGATCCCGAGGATCTCCTGGGAGATGCTTTCCTGGAAGCGATGTTCGGTGATCACCCGATCGGGCGTCCGATCATCGGATCTGTCGAATCCATCGAATCGATGACCCGTTCCCAACTGCATTCGTTCCATGTTCGCCGCTATACGCCGCAACGGATGGTCGTCGCCGTCGCAGGCAACGTCGATCACAAGCAGATTGTGTCCTTGGTACGTCGCGCCTTCGCGGGTCATCTGGAAAAGGGCCTGAGGCCGGCCGAAAAGCGTAGCGGCACAGCGCGATTGCGCCAGAATCCGACGCTGAGCCTGACCACCCGGGACAGCGAACAGGCGCATCTGTGCCTGGGCGTACGGGCGTTCGGACGTCACGAAGGACACCGCTGGGCATTGTCGGTACTGAATTCTGCTGTCGGCGGTGGGCTCAGTTCTCGCCTGTTCCAGGAGATCAGGGAAGAGCGCGGACTGGCTTACTCGGTGTACTCCTCGGTGGATACGTTTGCCGACAGCGGGGCGTTCTCGGTGTACGCGGGATGCCAGCCGGAGAACCTGGGCGAGGTCACCACGGTGATTCGCGAGGTGCTCGCCAAGGTTGCGGCCGAGGGCATCACCGATGCCGAGTGCGCTCGCGCCAAGGGGTCGTTGCGCGGTGGATTGGTGCTGGGACTGGAAGATTCGGGTTCTCGGATGAACCGTATCGGTCGCAGCGAACTGAACTACGGCAATCACCGAGACATCACCGACACCCTGGCGCGTATCGACAGTGTCGGCAACGACGAGGTGCGTGAGGTCGCGGCGGTGTTGCTCGATCGGCCCTTCGGTGCCGCCGTGGTGGGGCCGTACAAGTCGGTCCGGCAATTGCCCGCGTCGGTCAAGTCTCTGATTCGCTGACGTTCCTGATCGCGTCGCGCACTGCGCGGCGGATCAGGGATGTCACCGCCGAGGTGTCGGTGATCGGCTCGAACGCTCGGGTGGCGTGGAGCGCCGCAATTCCGTGCACGGAGGTCCACAGTCTCAGCGCTGTGAACTGTGGATTCTCCGGCACGACGGCATCGAGTGTCGAGGTGAGAGCCTCGAACAGGGGTCGCGACTGTCCGCGCAGATTCTCGCCGGAGCCCTCGAGCAGGTCGTGTCGAAAGATGAGCGCGAACATCGCGGGGCGCCGCGCCGCGAACTGCACGTACGCGTGCGCCATCGCATCCAGTGCATCTCGGGGCGAATCCGACTGCTGTGCAGCAGAATTCAGTGCGGTCGAGAGATCGACCAGACCGACTCGGGCCACGGCCGCGGCCAAAGCGCTCAGTGTCGGAAAATACCGTCTCGGTGCGCCGTGCGATACGCCGGCTTCACGCGTGACCGCTCTGATGGTGAGCCCGCCCTGTCCCTCGTTTTCGAGCAGGCGGACGCCTGCGTCCACCAGTCGAGTCCGAAGGTTGTCAGCCACGTAGACATTGTCTACTCTCAGCCGTGACGATGTCCAGCCGAGAGGATCGATCAATGTGGTATCTGCTTTTCAAATATGTGCTGATCGGCCCGATTCTCCGAGTTCTCGGCCGTCCGTCGGTGGTCGGCGCAGGCAATATCCCGAAGACGGGACCGGTGATCATCGCCGGCAACCACCTCACCGTCGTCGACTCGTTCTTTCTCGTCCTCCTGGTTCGTCGCCGAGTCACGTTCATCGCCAAGAGAGAGTACTTCACCGGCCGGGGAATCAAGGGCGCGGCGCTTCGTTGGTTCTACAGCGCGACAGGTCAGGTTCCCGTCGACCGACGCGGGGCAGATGCTTCGGCTCCGGCGCTCGACGCCGCGAAAAGTATTCTGCGACAACGGAAAGTGTGGGCGGTGTACCCGGAAGGGACGCGATCTCCCGACGGCCGGTTGTACAAGGGGAAGACCGGGTTGGCGAGAGTAGCGATCGAGACGGGAGCGCCCGTCGTGCCGGTGGTGATGCACGGGACGCTCGGAATCAACCCGGTGGGCTCGAGGATGTGGCGCCCGGGCAAGGTGCGCATGGTCGTCGGCGAACCATTGGACTTCACGAGATACGCTGGGGGACAGAACAGTAAAGCCATTCTGCGGGCGATCACCGATGAGGTGATGACAGCGCTGGCGAACCTGTCGGGGCAGGAGTACGTCGACGTGTACGCCGCGACAGTCAAGGACGCGGCATGACCTCGGACGTGCAGGCGCGTGGAAGAACAGTCCTCGTCACCGGCGTCGGTCGGAGGGAAGGAATCGGCTTCGCCATCGCCCGCCGTCTGCTTCGCGACGATGCCACCCGCGTCTTCGCACAGTCGTGTGACGGCTACGACGTCACCGAGCCGTGGGGAGCCGGCGCAGCGGGAGCGAAGAAGGTCCTGGCCGAACTGTCGACCGCCACCGATAGGCTCGGCCACCTCGACGTCGATTTCATCGATCCGGCAGCTCCTGCAGCACTGTTCGACGCGGCGGAATCCAGGTTCGGTGCTATCGACTCGCTTGTGATCAATCATGCGCGATCACAGCTGGGTGGTCTGGGTTCTCTGACGGCAACGAAACTCGACCTGACGTGGGCGGTGAACGTGCGGGCGTCGTTGTTGCTGGTGCAGGAATTTGCCCAACGGTATGTGCATCACCCGGACGGCGGACGCGTCGTGCTGTTCACGTCCGGTCAGGACGAGGGGCCGATGCCGACCGAGATTCCCTACGCGGTGAGCAAGGGTGCCATCGCGTCGATCACCCCTACCCTGGCCGACTCGGTGATCGAGCGAGGCATCACCGTCAACACGATAAATCCGGGTCCTACCGACACCGGCTGGGCCGGCGCGGATCTGGACGAGTTCGTCTCGCGCCACATGCCGCGCGGGCGGTGGAACTCACCAGAAGAGGCCGCAGCGGTCGTGGCGATGTTGCTCTCGCCCGAT
Source organism: Rhodococcoides fascians NBRC 12155 = LMG 3623 (assembly GCF_001894785.1). Taxonomy (GTDB): domain Bacteria; phylum Actinomycetota; class Actinomycetes; order Mycobacteriales; family Mycobacteriaceae; genus Rhodococcoides; species Rhodococcoides fascians. Next base: position 100,226 of record NZ_BCWW01000006.1, on the reverse strand, counting down.
TCGGGCTCGATCACCGGTCAGGTAATCGGCGCCGAAGGTGGATTCCGACGCTTCACGCCGTGATCACGGCGCGGCGCCTCGGTCAGAGCTTCTTTCTGTTCCGCAACAACTTCCAGGGCACCAAGGCAGATTCGAGCTGGACCGACAGGCTCATCTTGGATTCGCCCTCGCTGCGCTCCTCGAACGTGATGGGGACTTCGGCGAGCGTGAGCCCGTGTTTGACGGTGCGGTAGTTCATCTCGACCTGGAATGCGTACCCGTTGCTCTCGACCGAGGCCACATCGATGGTGCGCAGCGTGTGCGCGTGCCACGCCTTGAATCCCGCTGTCGCATCCTTGACGCCCAGTCGCAGGATCGTGTTGACGTAGAAATTCGCCCATGCAGACAGGGCCTTGCGGTGCCACGGCCAATCGGCGGCGACCGCTCCGCCGGGAACATAGCGAGACCCGAGAACGACAGCAGCATCGCTGGTGTTCAGCTTGTCGATCATCGCCGGGATCACCTCGGTGGGATGCGACAGATCGGCGTCCATCTGAATGACGATGTCGGCACCTTCGTCGAGGGCGCGGGTCATACCTGCGACGTACGCGCGGCCCAGTCCGTTCTTCTCGGTGCGGTGCAGAACGGAGACCTCGAGGGGGCCGTCGATGGCGAGTTTGTCGGCGATGTCACCGGTTCCGTCGGGGGAATTGTCGTCGACCACGAGAACACCGAGCCCCTCGACCTTCAGCCCGGCCAGCAGTTCGACCAGCTTGGGGAGGTTCTCGCGTTCGTTGTACGTCGGTACAACGACGGTGGTCTTCGGGGCGACTCGTTCCGTACTCACCACCGTATGATCCGTGATTCCGTGTTCCGATCAAAATTTCGGACACGATCGGCCGCGTCGGTGCGGGTTTTGGAGGCCCGATGGGGCTATCGGCCTCGGTGCTCGACGAAGGTATCGCCGCGCAGTATCGGCACGCAGGAACTCGAACCGACTTCGGCGGCGATGTCGACGTCCTCGGGGTGGCCCATCGCTATGAGCTCCCGCCCCGAGCCGCATCGCCGCAGCTGGGTAGCTATATCCGCCGCGGCCGCGTGCCACGCGGTCGCAGCGACCACCGCCTCGGGGGATGGATCGAACAGGCCGGACTCCACGAGCGGTGCCAGCACGGCTCCGGCACCCCACAAGTCCTCCACTGCGGGCCGCAACGACGAATCGGGCCATCTCTCGCCGGCGGCTATGACGGCAATCACGCTGTGGGGGTGCTCGTCGACGACCCACTGCGCGATCGCGGCGGCGTTGCGGAGCGATGCGCCCACGCACGCGTCGACCCGGGCGGCGAGTGCGTGGGCGATCGTGGAACCGTTCGGCGACGGCAACACGAGTCGACTCGGTGGCGGTGCGGCGGCGCGCACGGTGGCAGGACACAAGCTGACGTCTCCCGGCGTGGCAACCGAACGGCCGACTGCGAGAACGGCGTCGTGTTGCTCGGCCAGGTGGGTGGCACGGTCGTCGCGCCATCGGCTGGGTACGACGTCGATTCCGGCGTCCACCGCCACCGTCAGAGTGGTCGTGAACGACAGGACGTCCACGACGACGGCGATGTCGGCACCGGCGACCACAGCGTCGATCGCGGACAGGCCCCACTCGAAGCGCAATGCGCAGTCGTTCTGAGTGTGGGCGGAGTCGACCGGCATTGCGGAACCGTAACCAACATTGTGTCCGGTGCTACGTTCGGCGCGGACAGCGGAACCAGGGGAGGCGCGGATGCAGCTGGAGATCGACACGAAAGTGATCGTGTTCGCGTCGGGTGTGTTGCTGATGTGGGCGTTGGCGCTCGGAGTGCTCAAGTACCACCAGATGTCCACGTCGAGCGACGGAACCGCGCACCGATACGTCGACATCGCGCATCGGGCAGCGTTGATGTACTCCTTCGCTGCGCTCGTTCTTGCGGCTCTCGCGCACTACAGCGCCTGGCCGACGGTGGTCGACCTGACCGCAGCGGTGGTGGTGCTGGTGTTCTTCGTCGCCGCGATCGCCGGCTACACCGTGCACGGGATCCGGCGAGACACCGAGAATCAGTTCGTCCATCCCGTTCCGGGGACGCACCTGTTCATGCTCGCTCTGATCGTCGGCGAGATCGGCGGGACCGCGGTACTGCTGGCCGGATTTTTCGCCGAACAATTCTTGGGACGGTCCTAGTGTCGCTCGGTCCCGAGGACCGTTGTGACGCAAGCATTTCCGATTTGTCCGGATAACCGACAATTGCGAAAACAAACACCACCTTTCCTCCGGCGCGGAAACAGTGGATGGCTTAGCGTCGGGAAATGGGAATGTTTCGCACGAAGTCCGTCGACGAGATCGAGAGCGACGTCGACGACGAGGGGTCCGGCAGTCTGCGCAAGCAGCTCGGGTTACGCGACTTGGTCGGTTTCGGGGTCGGCATCGTCATCGGAACCGGCATATTCACGCTCACCGGTGTACAGGCCAAAGAAAATGCCGGCCCGGCGGTCGTGATCTCCTTCGTCATCGCCGGTGTCGTGAGTTTGCTTGCCGCACTGTGTTATGCGGAACTTGCATCGGCCGTGCCGACGGCGGGCAGTGCGTACACGTACGCGTACGCCACCCTGGGGGAGCTGTTCGCGTGGATCATCGGATGGGATTTGATCCTCGAATTCGCTTTGGGGGCTGCCGTTGTCGCTCGAAGCTGGTCCGGCTACCTCGCGGATCTCTTTTCTCTGCCACCCAGCTTGTTCACGGAGGAAGCGCCGGTGAACGTGGGGGCTGTTGCCATCGTCGCGGTGCTGGGCGTCATTGCCGCTGTGGGAGTCAAGGAGTCGGCGCGAGTGACCAACGTGCTGGTCCTGATCAAGGTCGCCATCTCGGTGTTCATCGTGATCGCCGGCCTGTTCTTCGTCCAGAAGTCGAACCTGGTTCCCTTCGTGCCCGAGTCCGTGCCCGCCGAGGCCGGTGGCTCGACGCTCGATCAGCCCCTGATGCAGGCCGTGGCCGGAATCGCACCCTCGGCGTTCGGATTTGCCGGCGTCGTCACCGCTGCAGCGGTCGTGTTCTTCGCCTACACAGGATTCGAGGCCGTTGCCAATCTCAGTGAAGAAGCCGAGCGGCCCGCCCATGATCTGCCTCGTGCACTGATCGGCACGCTCGTGGCATGCACGTTGCTGTACATGATGGTCGCGTTCGTCGTCACCGGCATGGTGAAATACACCGACCTCGACGACAGCGCACCCATTGCCAAGGCGTTCGATTCTGTGGGTGCAGGCTGGGCGGGTGTTCTGGTCTCGATAGCGGCCGTCGCGGGTCTGACGTCGGTCATTCTGGTCGAGTTGGTGACCATCAGCCGAATCGGCTTCGCGATGGGCAGGGACGGTTTGCTACCCAAGTCGGTTGCGAAGGTGTCTCCCCGTTTCGGGACTCCGACCCGGTTGACCGTCGGCGTCGTGGTGTTCGTGGCGCTGCTGGGGGCCCTGGTACCGCTGAAGGAACTGGCCGAGATGGTCAGCATCGGAGCCCTGTTCGCGTTTCTGCTGGTCTCGGCGGCAGTGCCGATCCTGCGTCGGACCAAGCCGGATCTCGAGCGGCCCTTTCGGGTTCCGCTCTCTCCCGTCGTGCCGATTCTGTCCGGGCTCTCGTGCGTCTACCTGATGGCCAACCTGGTGGTGGAGACGTGGATTCGGTTCCTGGTCTGGTTGGCCCTCGGTCTGTTGATCTACTTCGCCTACGGGCGCCGCAACGCGAGGTTGGCGACCGAGGTGGCCGACCGATAGACCTACCGTCGGTCGAGGTAGAGCTCCGCCGTCTCCGTTGCCACGGCCGCGACCGCCGAGGCGAGGCCGGGCTCGAGATCCAGAGCCGTCGCGAGTGGCTCGCCGCGAAGATTCGACGATCGAAGCAACTCCCAGGCCCGCTCGACCAGTCGCACCGAGGTCGGGTGGTCCAATTCCGGTCGGTTGGACCGCAGCGCGGTGGCCGCCCAGTCCGCGTCGAACGTCCCGTTGGGAGGTCCGAACACGCGTTCACCGGACGAATAGCTCGTGGGCTCCATGCTCGACGACGCTAGCAGGATTTGCGGCAGGTGGGACCGTGACCGAACCGGGCCGATCGACACTATCGAACCGATCGGTTTCATCTGTACGGTGAGTCGATGAGCGAGGGGTATCGCAGGCCTGTGGCGGCCGGGTCGGTCGTAGCACCACTGCTCGCTGCTGTGCTGCTCGTCGGTTGCTCCGCCGGTGAGGCCGCTCGCCCGACGCCCGATGCGTCACCGCCACCGAACTTCGAGACCGCCACCGGCTCGCTCGTGGTCGGTGACCCGTTCACCGCGCCGACCGCCCCCACCGAAACGGTGCCGCCGGTCGTGCCGGGACTGTCGCTGGAGGGAATTCGTCACCCGTCGGGCTCACCCGTGGCGGTGACGGACGTGGTGTTGCGAGCCTCCTCCGTCGAGTATCGACTGCGCGGCAACGGGCCGGTGTCCTACACGGTGCGCTACGTCGACGAGGCCGTCCGATACGGAACCAGTGAGCCGGTCGCGCTTCCCGGGCGAGCCGTACTCCAGGTCGACATCGCCGGTACCTCGACCGAGCCGGATGTCACCGTCGTTCCGTATGCCGGGCCGGATCGGATTCGCAACGAGCCGGACTCCGCCGTGGTGGCAGTCGACTTCCTGGCCGATGCCGATGGAATCTCACAGTCCTTCGTCGCCGTGGCGTCCGACCGTCCGGACTTCGCGGTGCACAGCACCGAGGAACCGGCCGCCGTGGTCGTCACCATCTCCTGAGCTGCCGCCACACGACGTCGACGACGCGAAAGTACCTCTGCGACGTGCGTTCGGGCCCGGTCCACCGGGGGCCGCGCTACCATCGCGGTGTGTCCGACGCCACAGCGAGAGCAAGTTCGGCAGGTCAGGTGCGTGTGCTCGTGTACAGCAGTAACGCGGCCACGCGCGCTCAGGTGGTGTCTGCGGTGGGCACCCGGCCCGATCCGGCGCTCGGCGTCGTCGACTTCGTCGAGGTTGCCACCGCGGCCGTGGTGATCGAGCACCTGGACGCGGGTGGAATCGATGTGGCGATCCTCGATGGTGAGTCCTCGCCTGTCGGCGGACTGGGTTTGGCAAAGCAACTCAAGGACGAGATCGACGACTGCCCGCCGGTGCTGGTGCTCATCGGACGCCCCGACGACCGGTGGTTGGCCGACTGGTCGCGCGCCGAGGCCGCAGTTCCCCATCCAGTGGATCCGATCCGACTCGGGCGCGCGGTGGTCGATCTGCTGAGGCAGCACTCGGGTCGCGTCGGTGCCAGGGTCTCCCGATCGCGGTAGATCAGACCGTTTTCTCCGATGCGGGCACCGTCAGCACGAACCGGTGGATCGAGCCGGCGACGACAGCTCCGAGCATGGGGAACACCACGAACACCCATAGTTGTGACAGGGCAGGGCCGCCGGCGACGAGGGCGGGGCCGAGGGACCGAGCAGGGTTGACCGAGGTCGAGTCGATTCCGATGCCCAGCAGGTGAACCACGGTCAGGGTCAGGCCGATCGGGATGCCGGCCGCCACGACGGGGTGAACGGTGGGGGCCGTGGTGGCGAGTACGACGAGGACGAGCAGGCCGGTCGCGATCGTCTCGAACACCGCGACCGACGCCAAGCCGTACGCTCCGGGCGAGGAGCTGCCGAATCCGTTGGTGCCCAGACCGTCCGACGACATGTCGTACCCGGGACGGCCTGATGCGACCAACAGTACGACCAGCGCGCCGATCACTGCACCTGCGGCCTGGGCGGCGATGTAGAACGCAGCCTTGATCGGGGTGATGGCGCGAGCTATCAGGGCTCCGATCGTCACGGCCGGGTTGATGTGGCAGCCCGAGATCGGGCCGATCGCGTAGACGAGGGCAAGCAGTGTGAGTCCGAACGCCAGGGCGATGCCCGGGGTTCCGACGGTGTCGCCCGCGATGACGGCGGTGCCGACGCCGAATATCACGAGCAGGGCAGTTCCCAGTCCCTCGGCGGCGAGCGCCGAGACGGAAATCGACTTCATCGTCTCTCCTTAGTGGTGGCGGCAGCCCGGGTCGGGTGGCCGGAAATGTTCGGTGATTGGTCGTCCCTCGCGGTGTGGACCGCATGTGAGGCAAGAGTGATGTGGATCACATCAATGATTGGGTCCGAGGGTGGGTGGCCCATGCGCGTCAACGGTTTACGAAACTGGACTGCTCGAAATCCCGCGAGATCTGCACCGAACCCATACTGTGTGGTTCAGGTCACATTGGTACGGCCGTCGCATTTACTTTCGCGGCGGCGCGGTCGTCGATCGAGGGAGCGGATGCCCGAATGAACGCCTACGTTCCGATTCTCGTCCTGGGTGCCGTCGCAGTCGCGTTCGCGGTCTTCTCGGTGATGGTCGGCACGATGGTGGGACCCGCCCGATACAACCGAGCGAAGTTCGACGCGTACGAATGTGGGATCGAACCCACGATGCATGCGCCTACGGGACAACGATTTCCGGTGAAGTTCTATCTCACCGCGATGCTGTTCATCATCTTCGACATCGAGATCGTCTTCCTGTATCCCTGGGCCGTCCACCTCGACGTTCTCGGTGCGTTCGGGCTCGTCGCGATGGCGTTGTTCGTCGTGAACGTGTCGGTGGCCTACGTGTACGAGTGGCGGCGAGGCGGGCTCGGTTGGGACTGACCACACGATCTCGGATACGACGACGGCACGATGCACTGTTCTCATTCTGCGGAAGCGAAAGAGCGTGATCGATGGGACTCGAAGAGAAGCTACCCAGCGGATTCCTGCTGACCACCGTCGAGGGGTTGGCCGGGTACGCACGTAAGGGCTCGCTGTGGCCCGCCACCTTCGGGCTCGCATGTTGTGCCATCGAAATGATGGCCACCACGTCCGGCCGTTTCGATCTCGCGCGATTCGGAATGGAAGCGTTTCGCGCGTCCCCCCGGCAGGCGGATCTGATGATCGTGGCCGGCCGCGTCAGCCAGAAGATGGCTCCGGTGTTGAGGCAGGTCTACGACCAGATGGCAGAACCGAAATGGGTTCTCGCCATGGGTGTCTGTGCATCCTCGGGCGGAATGTTCAACAACTACGCGGTGGTCCAGGGAGTCGACCACATCGTGCCCGTCGACATCTATCTGCCCGGGTGCCCGCCTCGGCCCGAGATGCTGCTCAACGCAATCCTGGAGTTGCACAAGAAGATTCAGCAGATGCCGTTGGGTATCAACCGGGAACAGGTGCGAGCGGCCGCCGAGGCGGCCGCACTCTCGTCCACCCCGACGATCGATCTGAAAGGTTTGCTCCGATGACGGCGCAGCCGCCGGGTGGGATGTCTCAGCCGCCAGGAAAAATGTCTCAGCGGCCACGCGGGATGTTCGGGGTTCGCGGTAGTGGCGACACGTCGGGCTACGGCCGATTGGTGCCGCCGGCGGCAGCGGAGGACACCGCGACGCGGCCCTACGGCGGCTACTTCGATGCCCTCGTCGATCGGTTGGCCACCGTCCTTCTTGCTGTGAACCCCGTCGCTACGTTCGACGCCGCCGTCGAACGGGTGGTGATTCATCGCGGCGAATTGACGCTGCATCTGGTGCGGGAGTACGTGCCTGCCGTCGCCCAGGCGCTACGGGACGACGAAGAATTGCGATTCGAATTGTGTACCGGCGCATCGGGTGTGCACTATCCGGACCTGATCGGCCGGGAGTTGCACGTTGTGTACCATCTGGTCTCCATCACGCACGGCCGTCGGCTCCGACTCGAAGTTGCCGTCCCCGACGACGATCCACACAGTCCGTCGCTGTGCGGGGTGTATCCCACCAACGACTGGCACGAGCGCGAGGTCTACGACTTCTTCGGCATCGTCTTCGACGGTCATCCTGCATTGACGCGGATCGAGATGCCCGACGACTGGGTCGGTCATCCACAACGCAAGGACTATCCGCTGGGCGGAATTCCCATCGAGTACAAGGGCGCTCGCGTCGCGCCTCCCAACGAGCGCAGGTCGTACAACTGATGAGTGCAACGGACGAAACCATCTACGCGGTCTCCGGACAGGACTGGGACGACGTCGTCGAGTTGGCCCGCGGATCGAGTACCGAGCGGATCGTGGTCAACATGGGCCCGCAGCACCCGTCAACACACGGCGTGCTGCGGTTGATTCTCGAAATCGAGGGCGAGACCGTCACCGAGGCTCGTTGCGGGATCGGGTATCTGCACACGGGAATCGAGAAGAATCTCGAGTACCGAAACTGGACCCAGGGCGTCACGTTCGTCACCCGCATGGACTACCTGTCGCCGTTCTTCAACGAAACCGCATACTGCCTCGGCGTGGAGAAGCTACTGGGTATAACCGACGACATTCCCGAGCGCGCCACGGTGATCCGGGTGATGCTGATGGAGCTGAATCGCATCTCGTCGCATCTCGTCGCATTGGCCACGGGCGGAATGGAATTGGGAGCGGTCACCGCGATGCTGTTCGGGTTCCGTGAGCGCGAGCTGATACTCGACGTCTTCGAGGCCATCACCGGCCTGCGCATGAACCACGCCTACATCCGGCCGGGCGGACTGTCGCAGGACCTACCCGAGGACGCGGTCGGCAGAATACGTGAGCTCCTTCGCGTGCTGCCGGGACGCCTGCGCGACCTCGAACTCATGCTCAACGACAACCCGATCTGGAAAGCCAGAACCGAGAACGTAGGTTATCTCGATCTCACCGGATGTATGGCGCTGGGCGTCACCGGTCCGGTGCTGCGTTCGACCGGACTGCCCTACGACCTGCGACGGTCCGATCCTTACTGCGGGTACGAGAACTACGAGTTCGACGTGGTGACCGATACCGGATGCGACTGCTACGGGCGATATCTGATTCGCGTCGAAGAAATGAAGGAATCGCTCAAGATAGTCGAACAGGCCCTCGACCGCCTGCGTCCCGGTCCGGTCGTCATCGACGACAAGAAGATCGCGTGGCCGGCCGAGCTGGTCTCGGGACCCGATGGCCTGGGCAACTCTCAGGAGCATGTGCGGACCATCATGGACACCTCGATGGAATCGCTGATTCACCACTTCAAACTGGTGACCGAGGGAATGCGGGTCCCGGCCGGCCAGGTGTTGTCCTCGGTGGAGTCGCCGCGAGGGGAGCTCGGGGTACACATCGTCAGCGACGGTGGAACCAGGCCGTACCGAGTGCATTTCAGAGATCCGTCCTTCACCAACCTGCAAGCGGTGGCGGCAATGTGCGAGGGCGGAATGATCTCCGACGTCATCGCCGCGGTCGCCAGTATCGACCCGGTGATGGGTGGGGTGGATCGATGACAACGCAGCCCCAGTCGGAACCGGTTCTGATTCAACTCGGAGCCCGGCCGGACGAACCGGTGCAACTGGCCGCGGCGGGTGCACGAACGTCGTATCCCCCCGAGGTGCTCGCCCGGCTGCACGCCGACGCCGATATCGTCGTCGCGCGCTATCCGCAGGCCAGATCGGCCCTGCTGCCGCTGCTCCATCTCGTGCAAGCCGAGGACGGCTGCCTCACGCCCGCTGGAATCGAATTCTGCTCGGAGGTACTAGAACTCACCGGGGCGGAGGTGACTGCAGTCGCGACCTTCTACTCGATGTATCGACGCGAACCCACCGGGACGTACCGCGTCGGCGTGTGCACCAACACGCTGTGTGCTGTCATGGGCGGCGACGCCATCATGGACGCGCTGCGTGATCACCTGGACGTCGAGCACGGAGGTACCACCGCCGACGGCACGATCACCCTCGAACACATCGAGTGCAATGCCGCATGCGATTACGCCCCGGTGATGATGGTCAATTGGGAGTTCTTCGACAACAGCACCCCGTCGTCTGCGCGGGATTTGGTCGATGCACTTCGATCCGACACCCAGGTCACTCCGACGCGTGGAGCACCGCTGTGCACGTTCCGCGAGACCGAGCGAATTCTCGCCGGATTTTCCGACGATCGGCCCGAAGCACTCGAAGCGACCGGTAGTGCAGGCGACGCCACCCTGGCCGGTCTTCGATACGCGCGCGAACACGCGATGTCGGCACCCGAGGCCGGAGCACGACCGAACGACGATCACCCGGACGTCGGAGCCGCGGCCGCACCGGAGACGGTGCGAGACAAGCCCGCACCGGCACCCTCGGCGACCGTGCCACCACAACCGAACACCACCGAGACCGATCCACCGACGAAGGGAGCGTGACATGGCCCTGACGCCGGTGTTGAGCGAGTTCTGGGACGAGAAGGATTCCTGGACGCTCGACGTATACCGCAGCCACGACGGATACCGCGGGCTCGAGAAGGCCCTCGCGATGGACCCCGACGACCTCATCGCCTTCGTCAAGGAATCCGGATTACGCGGTCGCGGCGGCGCAGGATTTCCGACCGGAACGAAGTGGAGCTTCATCCCGCAGAACGACGGTAAAGAGCATTATCTGGTGGTCAATGCAGACGAGTCCGAGCCGGGTACCTGCAAGGACATGCCCCTGCTGATGGCGAGCCCGCACACGCTGGTCGAAGGAATAGTGATCGCCGCGTACGCAATTCGCGCATCCCATGCATTCGTGTACGTCCGCGGCGAGGTAGTGCCGGTGCTACGCAGGCTGCAGGCTGCGGTCGCCGAGGCCTACGCGGCGGGCTATCTGGGAAAGGGTGTTCTCGGAACGAAATTCGACTTGGAGTTGGTGATCCACGCCGGAGCCGGCGCGTACATCTGCGGCGAGGAAACAGCCCTCCTCGACTCGTTGGAAGGTCGGCGCGGACAACCTCGGCTGCGGCCACCGTTTCCCGCAGTGGCGGGCCTCTACGCACGCCCGACTGTGGTGAACAACGTCGAATCGATCGCCAGCGTTCCAGTGATCCTGCGCAAGGGAATCGAGTGGTTCCGATCGATGGGTAGCGAGAAGTCACCCGGCTTCACGCTGTACTCCATCTCGGGCCACGTCTGCCGTCCAGGCCAGTACGAGGCACCGTTGGGGATCACGCTGCGGGAGTTGCTCGGCTACGCGGGCGGGATCAGACCGGGACACGAACTGAAGTTCTGGACGCCGGGAGGATCCTCGACGCCGATGTTCACCGGCGAGCATCTCGATGTTCCACTCGACTACGAGGGCGTCGGTGCCGCCGGATCGATGCTGGGCACCAAGGCCTTGCAAATATTCGACGAGACGACCTGCGTGGTGCGAGCGGTGCTGCGCTGGACCGAGTTCTACGCACACGAATCCTGCGGCAAATGCACACCGTGCCGGGAGGGCACGTACTGGCTGGTGCAAATTCTGCGTCGCCTCGACGGTGGAACCGGTACCGAGGCCGACCTGACGACCTTGCTCGACATCGCCGACGGCATCGCCGGAAAGTCCTTCTGCGCGTTGGGAGACGGTGCTGCCAGCCCGATCGTGTCTTCGCTGAAGTACTTCCGTGACGAATACATCCGTCACGTCACCGAGCAGGGATGCCCATTCGATCCACACCGATCGACCCTGATGGCAGAGGAGCTGACGTCATGACTGCAGCAGCACATGGTCGTTCCGCGGGCTCCACTCCTGCATCTTCGGGTCGTTCCGCGGGCTCCACTCCTGCCAGCCCTGAGCAGTCGGTCGCCCCAGTAGAGATGGTGACACTGACCATCGACGACCACGAGATCAGTGTTCCCAAGGGCACGTTGGTGATTCGCGCGGCCGAGTTGATGGGCGTACAGATTCCGCGATTCTGCGATCATCCGCTGCTCGATCCGGTGGGCGCCTGCCGCCAATGTCTGGTCGATGTCGAGGGGCAACGCAAGCCGTTGGCGTCCTGTACGACGACCGTGGCCGAGGGCATGGTGGTGCGCACTCAGGTGACGTCGGAGGTCGCGGGCAAAGCGCAACGTGGCGTCATGGAATTGCTGCTGATCAATCATCCTCTCGATTGCCCGGTGTGCGACAAGGGTGGTGAGTGTCCACTGCAGAATCAGGCGATGGCCGCGGGTCGCACCGAGTCCAGGTTCACTGAGACCAAACGTACGTATCCCAAACCGATTCCGTTGTCGGCCGAGGTTCTGCTCGATCGCGAACGCTGTGTCCTGTGCGCTCGATGTACTCGCTTCGCGGCGCAGGTTGCCGGTGATCCATCCATCGAGCTGCTCGAACGCGGTGCCGTGCAACAGGTCGGCATCTTCGGCACCGAGCCGTTCGACTCCTACTTCTCGGGGAACACCGTCCAGATCTGCCCCGTGGGTGCACTGACGAACACCGAGTATCGGTTCCGAGCGCGCCCGTACGATCTGACGTCCTCGCCGAGCGTGTGCGAACACTGCGCAGGAGGCTGTGCGCAACGCACGGATCATCGTCGTGGCAAGGTCCTCCGCCGGTTGGCTGGTGACGATCCCCAGGTCAACGAAGAGTGGAACTGCGACAAGGGCCGGTGGGCATTCAAGTACGCCAGCGAGCCGGACCGCATCGGCGCACCGATGGTCAGAGACGAATCGGGGGCTCTGGTCGAGACGTCCTGGTCGGCCGCATTGGCGGCGGCGGCAACGGGACTGGCTGCGTCGATCGGGAACGCTGCGGTACTCGTGGGCGGAAGATCGACTGTCGAAGACTCCTACGCATACGCCAAGTTCGCGCGAACAGTGCTGCACACCAATGACATCGACTTCCGCAACCGTGCTCACAGCGCCGAGGAAGCGGAGTTCCTGGCCGGTCGTATCGCGGCGACGGGGCTGGGCGTGACCTACTCGGATCTCGAAAACGCTCCTGTGGTGTTGATGGTGGGGTTCGAGCCCGAAGAAGAGTCACCGCTGATGTTCCTCAGGTTGCGCAAGGCGCGCCGGACCCGCGGCGTGGTCGTGGCGTCCATCGCATCCTGGGCCAGCCGCGGTCTGCGCAAGCTCGACGGGGTGCTCCTGCAGTCGATTCCCGGCGAGGAACCACAGTGGCTCGACGCACTGCACGTGGGTGACCGCGGTACCGAATCGATCGCCCAGCTCCTCCGGAGCCCTGGAGCGATCGTGCTCGTGGGCGAGCGGCTCGGTTCCGTTCCCGGTGCATTGTCCGCAGCGTCGAAGTTGGCCGACGACACCGGAGCGAACCTGGCATGGATTCCGCGACGGGCAGGGGAGCGCGGTGCCCTCGACGCAGGCACGTTGCCGAACCTGCTGCCGGGCGGGCGGCCCGTCGCCGACGCCGCCGCCCGCGCCGAGGTGGCAGCCGTGTGGGGAGTGACAGAACTGCCTACGGACGCGGGCCGAGATACCGCGGCGATACTGGCGGATGCCGGGCCTGACCGCGCCCTGATCACCGCAGGGATCGACCCGGACGATCTGCCCGATCCGCAGGGTGCGCTCGACGCGGTGGACCGATCGGCATTCGTGGTCAGCCTCGAACTACGCCACAGCGCCGTCACCGAGCGGGCCGACGTGGTGTTTCCGGTGGCACCGGTGGTCGACAAGCCCGGAACCTTCGTCGACTGGGAGGGCAGGCCTCGCACGTTCGACACGGCACTCGGTGCCGGCGCAGTATTGCCCGACCAACGCGTTCTCGACGCCATTGCCGCGCAGATGGGAGTCGAACTGTCGCTACCCGACGCGGCGGCGGCGCGCGGCGAGTTGGCACGGCTGGGAGCCTGGAGCGGATCACGGATTCCTGTGGCCCGAGTGGCACCACGGCGAGATATGCCGACGCTCTCCATCGGCCAGGCAATTCTGGCCACCTGGCGAATGCTCATCGATTCGGGACGGATGCAGGACGGCGAGGACAATCTCGCGCAGACCGGCCGGGCACCCGTGATCAGGCTGTCCGAGACGACGGCGTCGAGCATCGAAGCGTCGCCCGGCGACCTGGTCAGGGTCGAGACGGGCCGGGGCTCGATCACGTTGCCACTGAAAGTCACCGATCTACCCGACAACGTGGTGTGGGTGCCGATGAACTCACCGGGGTCTTCGGTGTACGGCTCACTCGGCGCGGAGTCGGGTGCGGTGGTGAGGATTCGCAGGGATCAGCCCGCGGAGCGACCTGAGGGTGCAGGAGTGGAGCCTGTGGAACGACTCGGGAGTGCGGGAGTGGAGCCTGCGGAACGACCCGGGGGTGGTGCATCGTGATTGTCGCAGCGCCGACCGATCTGTCGATGTTCGGCACCGACCCGTGGTGGCTGGTGGTCGGCAAGGCCCTGGCGGTCTTCGTTTTTCTTGTGCTCACACCGCTCGTGGCCATCTATGCCGAGCGCAAGATCATGGCGTGGATGCAGATGCGCGTCGGGCCCAATCGGGTGGGTCCGTGGGGACTGTTGCAGTCTCTGATGGACGGGATCAAGCTCGCTCTGAAAGAGGGAATCACTCCGACCGGCGTCGACAAGCCGATTTACATTCTGGCTCCGATCATTTCGGTGGTCCCTGCCTTCATGGCCTTCGCGGTGATTCCGTTCGGTCCCGAGGTGTCGGTGTTCGGCACTACGACTCCGCTTCAGATGACCGACCTGCCGGTGGGGGTTCTGTACATCCTCGCGGTCACCTCGGTGGGTGTGTACGGGATCGTCCTGGCCGGTTGGGCGTCGAGTTCGACGTATCCGTTGCTGGGTGCACTGCGTTCGACGGCTCAGGTCATTTCCTACGAGGTTGCGATGGGGCTTTCGTTCGCTGCGGTGTTCCTGTACGCGGGCACCATGTCGACGTCCGGAATCGTTGGTGCGCAACAGAGCACCTGGTACGTGTTCCTGTTGTTGCCGTCGTTCCTGGTGTACGTGACGGCCATGGTGGGTGAAACCAACCGCGCGCCGTTCGACTTGCCCGAGGCCGAGGGGGAGTTGGTGGGCGGGTTCCACACCGAATATTCCTCCTTGCGTTTCGCGATGTTCATGCTTGCCGAGTACATCAACATGGTCACGGTGTCGGCGCTCGCGACCACGTTGTTCCTGGGTGGCTGGCGGGCTCCGATTCCGTTGAGTCTGTGGAGCGGTGCCAATTCCGGGTGGTGGCCGGTGCTGTGGTTCGTCGCCAAGGTGTGGGTGTTCCTGTTCGTCTTCATCTGGTTGCGGTCGACGTTGCCGCGATTGCGTTACGACCAGTTCATGAACTTCGGCTGGAAGATCCTCATTCCCGTCGCTCTGATCTGGGTGATGGTGATCGCGACGGTGCGGGTTCTGGGGGCCGGGCGATACGACGTACCTCTGGTCACATTCGTGGTGTCGACGATCTTTGCAGTCGCCGTCCTGGGTTCGCTGCTGCTCTTACTGCGCCGCCGCGCGCGCACACGAAACCTGCCGCCTGCTGCACCCGTCGCACCGTTCGACGCTGCGGCGGGCGGGTTTCCCGTACCTCCCATTCCGAAGCAGGGCACGAACATCGCGAGCCGGCACGCCGGCGCACGGTCCACCGTGGCCGCGTCCCAGAAGGAGAACGCCGATGCCTGAATTCCTCGGTCCTATAGCAGGTTTCGGTGTCACCTTCGCCACCATGTTCAAAAAGCCCGAAACCGAGCTGTATCCGGAGGAGAAGAAGCCGACCGAGATGCGCTATCACGGCCGCCATCAGCTCAACAGGTACGCCGACGGGCTCGAGAAGTGCATCGGTTGCGAACTCTGTGCGTGGGCCTGCCCGGCCGACGCGATCTATGTCGAAGGTGCCGACAACACCGAGACCGAACGGTTTTCGCCGGGCGAGCGATACGGCGGGGTCTACCAGATCAACTATCTCCGGTGCATCGGCTGCGGACTGTGTGTCGAGGCCTGTCCCACACGGGCTCTGACGATGACCAACGAATACGAACTGGCCGGTGACAACAGAGCCGACCTGATCTACGAGAAGGATTCGCTGCTGGCACCGCTGGAGCCGGACATGGTGCCGCCGCCGCACGCGATGGCACCGGGGCGTTCGGCAGAGGACTACTACCGCGGTGCCGTCACCGGTGCCGAGAGCGAGGCCGACACCGATCGAGGGCCGGTTCGATGACTGCCACCGTTCAGCTCGCGCTCGAGGCAACCTCCACCGGCGAGGCCGTGCAGTTCTGGACCCTCGGTGTCGTTGCGGTCATCGGTGCACTGGGTGTGGTGATGAGCACGAAGGCCGTCTACTCGGCACTGTTCCTCGCGGCCACCATGGTGGTTCTCGCTACCTTCTACATGGCCCAAGGGGCCCTGTTTCTCGGTGTCGTGCAGATCGTCGTCTACACCGGCGCGGTCATGATGCTGTTTCTGTTCGTCCTGATGCTCGTCGGGGTCGATACCTCGGAGTCGTTGACCGAGACACTGCGCGGGCACCGTATCGCGGCCGTTGTCATCGGAATCGGCTTCGGGCTGTTGATCATCGGGGTGCTGCTGCGCGACTCGGCCCGCGCCGGGCGACTCGATTTCGCCGGACTCGACGCGGCCAACTCCACCGGAAACGTAGAAGGCCTGGCCGAGCTGATCTTCGTCGAGTACGTCTGGGCGTTCGAGCTGACCGGCGCGCTGTTGATCACGGCCACCATCGGGGCGATGATTCTGGCGCACCGGGAGGCTCTGGGACCGGTGAAGGGTCAGCGGGAGATGTCGCAGGACCGGTTCCGTGACGGCTCCAGGGTGACGCCGCTGCCGAGCCCCGGTGTGTTCGCTCGTCACAACGGCGTCGATCGACGGGCTCTGCTCCCGGACGGAAGCGAGTCGGACTCGTCCGTCAACGCACTGTTCGCCGATCGAGGCATCGAGTACAAGGTGGACGGGGGTGACACGCGATGAATCCAGAGAATTACCTCTACCTGTCGGTTCTGCTGTTCACGATCGGCGCGGCGGGAGTCATCGTCAGGCGCAACGCCATCATCGTGTTCATGTGCATCGAATTGATGCTCAACGCAGTCAATCTCGCGTTCGTCGCGTTCTCTCGCATGCACGGCAATCTCGACGGCCAATTGTTCGCGTTCTTCACCATGGTGGTAGCTGCAGCCGAGGTGGTGGTGGGCCTGGCGATCATCATGGCCATCTTCCGTTCTCGTCGCTCGATCTCGATGGACGAGAACAATCTGATGAAGAACTGACGGGGGAGCAGAAACGATGTCGATCCTGTGGCTTCTCCCGGCTCTGCCGGCGTTCGGTGCGGCCGTCCTGCTGCTCGGTGGCCGGCGCTGCAACTCGTGGGGCCACCTTTTCGCGACGGCCGCCGCGGTGTCGTCGTTCGTCGTTGCGGCGCTGGTGTTCTCGTCGATGCTCGGACGGGACGAGTCGGACAGAACACTGACTCACACGCTGTTCCGCTGGGTGCCCGTCGACCAATTGCAGGTCGACTTCGGCATGCGTGCCGATCAACTCTCGATCTGTTTCGTCCTGTTGATCACCGGGGTCGGATCACTCATTCACGTGTACTCGATCGGGTACATGAGCCATGACCCGGAGCGGCGACGCTTCTTCGCGTACCTCAATCTGTTTCTCGCAGCCATGCTGCTGCTGGTGCTGGCAGACAATTTCCTCGGCCTCTATCTGGGGTGGGAGGGTGTCGGTCTGGCGTCGTACTTGCTCATCGGATTCTGGCAACACAAGCCATCGGCAGCGACGGCTGCTCGAAAAGCGTTCGTGGTCAACCGCGTCGGCGATATCGGCTTGGCCATCGCCCTGATGATCATGTTCGTGAACTTCGGGTCTGTGCAGTACGACGTGGTGTTCGCGGGAATCGGGAACGCGGGTGAATCGGTGGCGACCGCCATGGCACTGATGTTGCTGCTGGCGGCCTGCGGGAAGTCGGCCCAGGTGCCGCTGCAGTCGTGGCTCGGCGACGCGATGGAGGGCCCGACGCCGGTCTCCGCACTCATCCACGCGGCGACGATGGTCACCGCCGGGGTGTATCTCATCGTCCGATCCGGACCGGTGTTCGAGGCCTCGCCGGTGGCGCGGGCGGCGACCGTCACGGTCGGCGCGGTGACGTTGCTGTTCGGTGCCGTCATCGGTTGTGCGAAAGACGACATCAAGAAGGCGCTCGCCGCCTCGACGATGAGTCAGATCGGGTACATGGTGCTCGCGGCCGGACTCGGCCCGTCCGGCTATGCCTTCGCCATCGTGCTGCTGCTGTCGCACGGATTCTTCAAGGCAGGCCTGTTCCTCGGGGCCGGCTCGGTGATGCACGCGATGTACGACGAGACCGACATGCGACGGTTCGGCGGGCTCCGTGCCGCGATGCCGATCACGTTCGTCACGTTCGGTCTCGGCTACCTCGCCATCATCGGAGTTCCGCCGTTCTCCGGTTTCTTCGCAAAGGATCCGATCATCGAGATCGCGTTCGCGGCCGGGGGAGCGGCAGGTGTGGTGCTGGGCTGCGTCACGTTGCTCGGTGCGGGCTTGACGGCCTTCTACATGACTCGGGTGATGCTGATGACGTTCTTCGGCCCGAAACGCTGGTCGGCGCAGGCAGACCCGCACGAAGCGTCGGCGACGATGACAGCCCCCATGATTCTGTTGGCCGTCGGCTCGGTGGCATCGGGTGCCTTCCTTGCGGTGGGTGGACGCCTCGAGACGTGGCTGGAACCGGTGGTGGGATCGGCGCACGAAGAACACGCGATACCTGCCTGGGTCGTGACGGTCGCAGTTTTGGCGGTGGTACTCGTGGGTGCCGGCGTCGCGTACCGGAAGTACATCGCTCGTGACGTTCCCCCGATTCCACCCGAGGACGTATCGGTGCTGACCAGAGCCGCACGCGCTGACCTATACGGCGACGCCTTCAACGAGGTAGCATTCATGCGGCCCGGTCAAAAGCTCACGAACACAATGGTATTCGCCGACAAGGCGGGTATCGACGCGGTCGTGGACGGGGTGGGGAGATCGATCGGCGGAGTATCGACTCGATCGAGGCGGCTGCAGACCGGATTCGTACGGTCCTATGCGTTGGCGATGTTCGCGGGGGCAGTTCTCGTCGTGCTGATGGTGGTGGTCCTGTGACGTTCCCCTGGCTGACCGTCCTGTGGGTTCTGCCGATTCTCGGCGCGATTGTCGTCGCCCTGGTGCCGGCCGATCGTCCGACAATCGCGCGTGGTGTCGCCGTGGGGTTCGCTGCCGGCACACTCGTGGTGTCGGTGGTACTCGCCGTGGCATTCGACTCCGGTGGCGATCGCTACCAGTTCCTCGAAGATCATTCCTGGATAGGGGCATTCGGTGCGCGCTACACGCTCGGCCTCGACGGAATAGGCCTCGTGCTGGTGTTGCTCACCACCGTTCTGACCCCATTGCTCCTCGTCGCGGGCTGGCACGACGGCAGCCGTGTGGCGAACTACGGATCGCGCCGGGTCTCGCACACCTACATGGCGTTGATCCTGGTGGTCGAGTCCATGGTGCTCGTCTCGTTCCTCGCGTTGGACGTATTGCTGTT
The DNA here is from genome assembly GCF_001894785.1 of Rhodococcoides fascians NBRC 12155 = LMG 3623. Taxonomy (GTDB): domain Bacteria; phylum Actinomycetota; class Actinomycetes; order Mycobacteriales; family Mycobacteriaceae; genus Rhodococcoides; species Rhodococcoides fascians. The sequence continues at coordinate 80,930 of NZ_BCWW01000006.1, read as the reverse complement.
CTACATCTTCTTCGAGGCGATGTTGATTCCGATGTACTTCCTCATCGGTGGTTTCGGTGGTACCGAGCGCACGCGTGCCGCGGTGAAGTTCCTGCTGTACAACCTGTTCGGTGGCCTGGTGATGCTGGCTGCCGTCATCGGGTTGTACGTCGTCACGGCCAGGCCCGACGGCCCGTTCGACGGCGGGACGTTCGATTTACGCGCGATCGCGGATGCGGCGTCATCGGGGGGACTCGGTGTGGATCCGATGGTTCTGAACGCGCTGTTCCTCGGCTTCATGTTCGCGTTCGCGATCAAGGCACCGCTGTGGCCGTTCCACACGTGGCTACCCGACGCTGCAGTGCAGTCCACCCCGGCGACTGCTGTGCTGATGATGTCGGTGGTGGACAAGGTCGGCACCTTCGCCATGCTGCGCTTCTGCCTCGAGCTCTTTCCCGGTTCGTCGCAGACGTTCGCCCCGTGGATCATCACGCTCGCAGTGATCGGAATCGTGTACGGCGCGATACTGGCGATCGGTCAGACCGACATGATGAGACTCATTGCCTACACCTCGATTTCGCACTTCGGATTCATCATCCTCGGCATCTTCGCGATGACCGGTCAGAGTCAGGCCGGTGCCACGCTGTACATGGTCAACCATGGAATCTCCACCGCCGCATTGTTCTTGATCGCAGGCTTTCTCGTGTCCCGTCGTGGTTCACGCGCGATCGCCGACTACGGCGGCGTCCAGAAGGTCGCGCCGGTGCTCGCCGGAACGTTTCTGATCTCTGGTCTGGCCACGCTCTCGCTACCCGGTCTTGCCCCGTTCATCAGCGAATTCTTGTTGCTGATCGGCACATTCGGTCGCTACGGCGTCGCCGCAATCGTGGCCACCGGTGCGCTCGTGCTGTCGGCGATCTACATTCTCTGGCTCTACCAACGGGTGATGACGGGGCCCGTCCGAGAGGGCAGCGACAAGATCTCCGATCTCGTTCCCCGTGAGGCGTTGGTGGTGGTCCCGTTGCTCGCGCTGCTGATCGTGTTCGGGGTGTACCCGAAACCGGCACTCGACATCATCACTCCGGCAGTGCAATCCACGATCGTCGACAGTGCAGGAGGTCAACGATGACCACTCCCGAAGTGCAGTACGGTCTGCTGTCGCCCATGTTGATCGTCTTCGGTGTCGCGGTTCTCGGGGTTCTCGTCGAGGCGTTCGTACCGCTACGTGCTCGTCGCGCAACCCACGTGGGTCTCGCTCTGGCAGGGCTGGTCGGCGCCCTCGCGGCAGTGCTCGGCCTGGCCGGCACCGAGGCAGCCGCGATGAACGGGGCCGTCGCGATCGACGGACCGACTCTGTTCCTGCAGGGAACCATTGTGCTCGTGGCAATTCCGGCCATTGCACTGTTGGCGGAGCGCACCGTCGCCGTCACCGGGGCTGGGGCCGAGCGCCGCATCGACTCGTTCACTCCGCAGGCCTCGACCACGCCGGGCAGCGTGGCAGAGAAGCAGGCCATCGATGCAGGCGTCGCCCAGACCGAGGTCTTTCCACTGGCGATGTTCGCGATCGGCGGCATGCTGCTGTTTCCGGCGTCCACGGATCTGCTGACGATGTTCGTGGCGCTGGAGGTGCTGTCGTTGCCGCTGTATCTACTGTGCGGACTGGCGAGACGACGACGACTGCTCTCTCAGGAAGCAGCCCTCAAATACTTTCTGCTGGGCGCGTTCTCGTCTGCGTTCTTCCTGTTCGGAGTCGCGTTCCTCTACGGCTACGCCGGGACGGTCCGATTGGACGGCATCGCCGACGCCATCACGGCAAACGGCCAGGGCAGATCACTCGCGCTGATCGGAACCGCCTTGCTTGCGGTGGGTCTGCTGTTCAAAGTCGGTGCCGTGCCTTTCCATTCGTGGATTCCCGACGTCTACCAGGGTGCCCCTACTCCGGTGACGGCGCTGATGGCCACCGTGACCAAGGTGGCGGCCTTCGGTGCGATTCTGCGAATCTTCGGAATGGCGCTGCCCGGTCTCGAGTCGAGTTGGCGTCCGATGTTGTGGGTGATCGCCATCGCGACGATGGTGCTCGGTTCGGTTGTCGCGGTGACGCAGACCGACGTCAAACGAATGCTGGCCTACTCGTCCGTGGCGCACACCGGGTTCATCCTCACCGGAGTGACTGCGCTGGGTAGTTCGGGTGATGTACGTGATTCGGGGGTGTCGGCCACGATGTTCTACCTGCTTGCCTATGCCTTCAGCACGCTGGGTGGATTCGCCGTCATCGGTCTGGCCCGAGACGAACGCGGTGAGGTGAGCGACCTGGAGCGATGGGCGGGTATCGGTCGCCGCTCGCCGCTCGTCGCCGCTGTGTTCGGCTTGTTCCTGCTTTCGTTCGCCGGGATCCCGCTCACCAGTGGGTTCATCGGTAAGTTCGCGGTGTTCAGCGCAGCCTCGGGTGCGGGGGGAGCCGCACTGGTCGTGGTCGGAGTGGTGTGCAGTGCGATTGCAGCGTTCTTCTACGTGCGCGTGATCGTGCTGATGTTCTTCACCGAACCCAGCGAACGGACCGCCACGGTGGTGCGTCCTACCGCGCCGGTGGCCTGTGCGATCGGGGTGTCGGTGATCGTCACCGTGGCACTGGGAGTCTTTCCTCAGCCCGTTCTCGATATCGCCGCGCGGGCCGGGAACTTCCTCTAGCTCGTACAGGCCTACTTAGCGGACTTCATTCGCTGCTTCCACGTGTGCGAGCCGGTGCCCACGGGGATTCCACCGATGGCTCCCGCGAGGCCGAATGTCGGCATGTTGACGTAGATCGCTTCACTGTCCTGGGCTGTCGCGGTATAGGTTTCGTGCCATACGCCGACATGGCCGGTCGCAGCGACCGATCGGTTGAAGGCACGCCATGCGGGGGCATGTGGTGCGTCGGGATCGGAGGCGAATCGCGTCAGGTCTTCCGCGTTGCGCCAGTAACTGACGAGCATGGTGGTGCGGCCCAACCACGAGTGGTAGCCGAGCAGTCCGGAGGTGGGATCCTGCTCGAGGTGGCTGAGCATCCGCGGCATCGCGCGCGCGGCGGGAAGCCAGGAGCGAACGGCAAGGGGATTGTTGATGCGCATTCCGATGAGGAAGACCGTGACGGTGTCGCGGTCGGATTCGACCGTGGTGCGGCCGTCGATGATGGATTGCATGACGTGTTCCCGTCTGTTCGTTTCGGGGCCGAGCGCATGGCGTGACACTGTTATAAAACACTGTTGTGATAGATTTCGCAAGTGGCGAGACCCAGAATTCACGATGCCGAACTGCGCACCCGGCTACTCGAAGCCGCAGCGGAAACCGTTGCGCGCCATGGCGTCGACTCGTTGTCGTTGCGTAAACTCGCGGCCGCGCAGGGCACCTCGACCACGGCCATCTACTCGCTGTTCGGCGGTCGAGCGGAGCTGCTGGTGGCTCTGTTCGGCGCGTCGTTCTCGAGTTTCGGTGACGCGCAACGCAGCGTTCCTGTCACCGGGGAATCCGAGGTCGACCTGCGCGAACTGGCATTTGCGTACCGCCGCTGGGCCATGGCCAACCCACACCTCTACGCAGTGATGTTCGGCGGAGTGCTCGGTTCGGTCGACGTATCCGATCAAGCACACCTCGCGGCCGCCGCGATGGATCCGCTTCGGGCGGCGGTGGCGAGCGCCGTCGAGGCAGGCACGATGAGCGGCGCGTCGGTGGACGTGATCAGCCACTCGTTCTGGGCGATCGTGCACGGTCTGGTGTCGCTCGAGTTGTCGATACCCGGGATGGCCGACGACGAGGATCGTCGGGTGATGTTCGACGCCGGGGCGGCGTCTGTGCTGCGCGGGTGGATGCGTCAGTAGGTGCGCGGTATCCCGATGATCTTGGTGGCGTCGACGGTCATGCCCAACCGTGCTGTCGGAGCGAGCGCGGGCAGGGCCGGAAGATCGTCGGGGGTGGATGTGGCGGCACCGATCACGTCGGCACCGGCGATCTCGAAGTCGGAGATCGCTCGCCGAAGATGGCTGGGAGTTGTTGCGAGCACCAGATTCACAGCACCGATCTCAGTAGCCAGTGGGGTGGCGCGCTGCGCATTCTGCACCGTCGAATTCGCAGTGGACTCGGCGTGAATGCGGTCGGCCGCAATCTCGTTGTCGATCAGCCACTTCTTCATCGCTTCGGCTTCGGTGACGCCGCGCTGCGGATTTCCGCCGGTGACGATAATGGGTGATTCGGGGGAACGCTCGGCGACCGCGGCAGCGGATTTCAGTCGCTGCACCAATTCCGGTGCCATACTGCCGTCGTCGTTCAGGCCCAGGCCGAGCACCACGATTGCCGTCCTCACGCCATCGGTCGCAGGCGTGAAGTCGATCGCCTCCGTCGCCGCCTCGTCGATGACTTCGATAGCCCGATCCACCGCATCGGCAAGCGGGGGAGACAGGGCGCGCAGGCGGGCCGAGTGCTGCGCTCGCGCGTCGGCATCATCGGTTGCGTTGGCGTAGAACGTCTGCAGTGCTGCGACATTGGCATCGTTCGGTGCGGCGGTGGCAACCGCGTCCAGTGCGGCGAAACCGGCCTCGTAGCGACCCTTGACCAAGCATTCTGCGCATCGTTGTACTGCTGCGCGGCGGCCGAACGTACTGCGTCGGCAATCGTTGGGGTCGAGATCGGCGCAGCGGGCTCGGCCGTCGCCGAACTGGATCCCAGGGCGAGCCCGAACACGGCGACACAGGAGACCACGGCAACGCGAATCGACGGTTGTTGTCGGCCGGATCGCATTGTCGGCTGCCCTCCTGAACGGTGACGGGTTTTCGTCACCCTAGCTCAGTTCGGTGCCAGTGTGGCTGGTGTGATCCGAGTTGCTCGAGTTACAGGATTGTACTTCGGTGTCGGCTGAACTCGATCGTCACATCGTGACCGGAGCGCGTCCGCGGTCAGCTGGTTCGATGGTCACCTCGGCGTCGGGAAGGAAAACTCGCTCGGTCGTGGTGGTTCCGTCGACGCCATCGGTGACCGTCACCGCCACGTTCTCGGCAACCTGCCCAGCGCTTTCGATGAACCCGGTCGCGACACCCTCCTCGATGAGGAGATGATCACCCACCAACAGAAGAAGCTCATCCGCCGTCACCGTTCGCCTGCCGCCCACATCTTCGATTGTCATGAATCCCACCGTAGTGTGAATTGTCCGAATGGGTTGTTGCTGGGGCTTCGCACTCTGTTTCGGGCGGGTCGTTCGGCAGGAGCCACTTCGTGCTCGACAATCGCAGTATGAGCTTCACCGCGCCCACGCCCGATCCCGTCGACGGTCCGCTCGTCGGTGACGACAGACCCATTCTCGAAGGAATGCTGCGTTGGCATAGAGCCACGTTGTCGAACATCTGTGCCGGTGCCGATGCCGAACAGCTTGCGCAACGCCCCTTCTCGCACTCGACGCTCTCCCTCCTCGGACTCGTCCGGCACCTCGCGAAGGTCGAACGCATCTGGTTTCGAGAGCGACTGGCGTCGATGTCGTTCGATCCGATGTACGACGCTGCGTTGGGTAAGGATTCCGACTTCCTGGGCGCGACGGCATCGAGTGCAGAGTCGGACTTCGCGCGATTCGCTGCCGAGTGCGAGGCCTCGGACGTGGTCGCTGCCCAATACTCGTTCGAGGATCCGGTCGACTGTCGCGGCGGGCCGATGTCATTGAGGATGGTCTACGTGCACATGATCAGTGAATATGCGCGGCACAACGGGCACGCGGACATCATCCGCGAACAGATCGATGGAGTCACCGGCCGCTGAGGCATACCGTAGACACACCAACAGGCCCCCACACGGAAGAAGGTGTCGAGTGACCGACTCCGATGCAGGATTCGACCCGAGCTCACTGCGGCCGTCGTTGTTCATCGACGGGCAATGGCAGGAAGCCGGTGACGGCGGGACCCGCGACATCGTCGATCCGTCCAACGGCAGCGTGGTGGCCGTCGTCGACGAGGCGACACCCGACGATGCCCTGGCTGCGGTTGCCGCGGCGCGGGCAGCGTTCGACGACGGCCCCTGGCGCTCGGTGACGGTGGGTGAGCGCAGTGATCTGCTCAATCGCATCGCGGACTTGCTCCAACGGGACAAGGCGAAGTTGGCGCATATCGAGACCCTCGATACCGGAAAGACGTTCGGCGAGAGTGAGATCGATATCGACGACGTCACCTCGGTGTTCCGCTTCTATGCCGATCTCGCTGTGGTGCAGGCAGATCGACTGATCGACGTCGACCGTCCGGAAATTCTGAGCCGAGTGGTGCACGAGCCCATCGGTGTCTGCGTCATGATCGCACCCTGGAACTACCCGCTGTTGCAGATCTCGTGGAAAATCGCCCCCGCCTTGGCTGCTGGGTGCACCATGGTGCTCAAACCCAGCGAGGTGACGCCACTGAGCACCATCGCGTTCACCAAGCTCGTGGAAGAAGCGGGAGTGCCTGCCGGTGTGGTCAACCTGCTGCAGGGCAGCGGCGCAACGCTCGGAGATGCGCTCACCAGGAACCGCGACGTCGACTTCGTCTCCTTCACCGGCGGACTCGCCACTGGCAGGCACATTCTTGCCGCGGCCGCGGAGAACGTCACGAAGGTGGCGGTGGAACTCGGGGGAAAGAATCCACACATCGTGTTCGCCGACGCGGTGGCCGACGAGCAGTCGTTCGCCGATTCGGTCGACAACGTACTGACCGGAGTGTTTCTGCATTCCGGTCAGGTGTGTTCGGCCGGTACCCGATTGATCATCGAGGAATCAGTGGCCGACCGGTTCGTGGCCGCCGTGGCAGAGCGCGCGAAGACCATCGTGATGGGGCCGGGTATGGACCCGGCCAGTGAGACCGGACCGCTGGTGTCGCAGGCGCAGCGCGAGAAGATCGAAGGCTTCGTGGCGACGGGTATCGAGGAGGGGGCCACCTTGGTCATAGGAGGTACCAAGCCGGACGATCCGTCCTTGAGCAAAGGTAGCTATTTCCTGCCCACCATCTTCGATCACTGCGATCGGTCGATGAATATCGTGCAAGACGAGACGTTCGGGCCCATACTCACTGTGGAGCGATTCGACACCGAGGCCGAGGCGCTTCTACTGGGTAACGATACGAATTACGGTCTCGCCGCGGGTGTTCGGACGTCCGACGCCGCGCGAGGCGAAAGAATGGTGCGTGGGCTTCGTCATGGAACGGTGTGGCTCAACGACTTCGGTGTCTACACGGCGGCCGCGGAATGGGGCGGCTTCAAGCAGTCCGGGAACGGCCGCGAACTCGGACCGTCCGGTATGTCCGAATATCAAGAAGCGAAGCATATTTGGCACAACACCTCACCTACAGCGGCGGGGTGGTTCGGTACCCGATAGAGCACGATGGGAAAGGCCACAGGCATGGCAATACTGAACGACAATTCGAGCGGAATGGACGATTTCGGCTACAAGGAATCGCTCGACCGCAGTCTCGGCAAATTCGCCAGCTTCGCCGCAGGCGTCAGCTACATCTCGATCCTCACCGGCACCTTTCAGCTGTTCTACTTCGGCTTCGGCACCGCCGGACCGGCATACCTGTGGTCGTGGCCTGCGGTCTTCGTCGGTCAGCTCTGCGTGGCACTGTGCTTCATGGAGTTGGCAGCGAAGTATCCGGTGGCGGGATCGGTGTACAACTGGGCGAAGCTGTTGGGCCGCAGGATCGTCGGTTGGTCGGCGGGCTGGTTGATGCTCACGGCATCGATCGTGACACTGGCCGCCGTTGCCCTCGCTCTGCAGCTGAATCTGCCACGTATCTGGAGCGGATTTCAGATCATCGGTGACGGCTCGGGTGCCACCGACTTCGCGGCCAATGCAGTGCTGCTCGGTGCGATTCTGATCGCCATCACCACCACGATCAACGCGCTGGGCGTTCGATTGATGGCGATGATCAACAGTGCGGGTGTGTTCATCGAACTCATCGCGGCCGTGCTCATCGCGATCTTGCTCGCGGCCAACATCACTCGGGGACCCGAGGTGTTCTTCTCCACCAACGGCTACGGTGCCGGTGAGAGCGGCGGCTACCTCGGTGCCTTCCTGGTCGCGTCGCTGGCGTCGGGATACGTCATGTACGGATTCGACACCGCGAGCTCGCTCGGGGAGGAAACCGTCGAACCTCGGCGCACCGCTCCCAAAGCGATCTTTCGCGCCATCCTCGCCTCGTTCGTCATCGGTGGAGCCATCCTGGTGTTCGCCGTCATGGCCGCGCCGGACCTGAACGATCCTTCCCTCGGCAGCCCCGACGGCAGCCTGCAATCCATCGTCGAATCGGTGATGTGGGGCCCGCTCGGCACCGTCTTCCTCATCTGCATCGTCATTGCGGTCTTCGTCTGCTCACTGGCAGTACACACCGCGGCGATCCGGCTCACGTTCGCCATGGCGCGAGACAACGCGTTGCCCTTCGGCGAAAGCCTGGCCAAGGTGAATCCGAAGACGCAGACCCCGGTGGTGCCCGCGGTGACCATCGGAGTGCTGGCCATCGTGATCCTCGTCGTCAACATCGGTCAGCCGCAGATCTTCACGGTCCTCACCTCGATCGCGATCATCATGATCTATCTCGCGTATCTGATGGTCACCGGACCACTGTTGGTCAAGCGCATCAAAGGCGAGTGGCCGCCGGAGGATCTCAAACCCGGCGGATACTTCACGATGGGTAAGTTCGGCCTGCCGGTCAACATTGCGGCGGTGGTGTGGGGTGCCGGGATGGCGCTCAACCTCGCCTGGCCGCGCGAGGCCGTGTACGGAACCCCCTGGTACAACACGTTCGGTGCGTTCGTCTACATCGGTGGCATCCTGGGCGTGGGCCTGCTGTGGTACGCAATCAAGGGGCGCAAGCACATCGGCACTCTGAAATCACATGCCTCCACGGGCAACTAGAAGGAGCGTGCAGTGACAGACACCCAGTTCGATTACGTCGTCGCGGGAGGTGGCACGGCGGGGTGCGTCCTGGCCGCGCGGCTGAGCGAGGATCCTTCCGTCAGCGTCTGCCTGGTCGAGGCAGGTCCCACCGACGTCGGCGACAAAGCGATCCGGGAACTCGTCGAGTGGATGCATCTGCTCGACTCCGGCTATGACTGGGACTACCCCGTCGAACCGCAGGAACGTGGCAACAGCTTCATGCGGCATGCGCGTGCGAAAGTGCTCGGCGGTTGCTCGTCGCACAACTCCTGCATCGCTTTTCATCCGCCGGCGGAAACTCTCGACGATTGGGCCGCGGCCGGTGCGACGGGCTGGGGCGCGTCGGACATCCTGCCGTTCGTTGCGCGCGTAGAGAACAACGACACCGGCCGCGGTCACGACGGACCCGTTCGAATCCGCGACGTGCCGCCGCACGATCCATGCGGTGCAGCAGTGCTCGAATCGGCCGCCGGAGTAGGGCTTCCCACCGTTGCATTCAACCGCGGGACGCCGGTACTCAACGGTGCCGGCTGGTTTCAGATCAACGCGGGTGAGGACGGGTCGCGTATGTCGACGTCCCATGCCTACCTGCACCCGATCATCGGATCGCGGCCCAACCTCGAGGTGCGCACCGACTGCTGGATCAGCGAGATTCTGATCGACGAGTCGCTGACCGCTACGGGTGTGCGGTACCAACGCCCCGACCTGACCGGTTACGACACCGTGTCCGCGCGACGCGAAGTGATCGTCACCGCCGGTGCCATCGACACTCCGAAGTTGTTGATGCTCTCCGGAATCGGACCGGCGGCACAGCTGCAGGAGATGGGAATCACCGTTCGGGTCGATTCACCGGGAGTGGGAGAGAACCTCGACGACCACGTCGAGGGGCTGGTGTTCTGGGAGGCGAGCAAGCCCATGGTCACCACGTCCTCGCAGTGGTGGGAGATCGGCGTGTTCGCGCAGACCGACTCGTCGCTGAACTACCCGGACATCATGATGCACTACGGCAGCGTGCCGTTCGACATGAACACTCTCCGGTGGGGTTATCCGAGCACCGACAACGGGTTCTGTTTGACGCCCAACGTCACCCAGGGTCGTTCTAGGGGAACTGTTCGGTTGCGCAGCAGGGACTTTCGCGATCGCGCAAAGGTGGATCCGCGCTATTTTACCGATGCCGACGGCCATGACGACGCGGTGATGCTCGCCGGTCTGAAGCTGGCGCGCGCTATCGCCGCAGACGGTCCACTCGCGGGTTGGATCGAACGCGAACTCGCACCCGGGCCCGATGCCGTCACCGACGATGATCTGCTCGACTACGTGCACAAGACCCACAACACGGTCTATCACCCGGCAGGCACGGCGCGGATGGGATCGGTGGACGACACCATGGCCGTGCTCGATCCCGAGTTGCGCGTCAAGGGCGTTTCGAACCTGCGCGTGGTCGACGCGTCGGCGATGCCGAAGCTGCCGTATGTCAATCCCAACATCACGGTCATGACCATGGCGGAAAAGTGCGCCGACCTGATCCGTGGCGGATAGATCGGAGCTTGCCGACTTCCTCGGCGCGCACCCACCGTTCCAGGGCGCGTCACCTGCGGTACTGACCGACATCGCCGGAGCAGCCGTCGAACTCGACTATGCCAGTGGCGCATGGGTTGTGGGCCCGACGTCGAAGCTCGATGTGGCCGACACCGTGTGGGTGGTGCGTACCGGTCGAGTGGTGATCGTGCACCACGACGACACCTCGCCCGCCGCCGTACCGATCGACACCATCGGTCCGGGCGGGGTCTTCGGTTTCTCGGCGTTGCTTGTCGGCGGGACGGTCGAATTCTGTGCGCGCGCAACCGAGCCGAGCACCGTTCTTCGGTTGCCCGGAGAGCTGATTCGACCGCTGTTCGCAACGCCGACCGGGCTGGCGTTTCTGGCCGACGCCGTCACCTCGGCCAGCACGCATCGCGGTGGGGCGGCCGAGGGTAGTGCCGGCCGCGCCGTCGGCGAACTGCTCTCGGCCCCAACGGTGTTCGTCTCCGTCGGCACCTCCGTCCGAGACGCAGTTCGGCACATGACCGAACAGGGCAGCTCGTACGTCCTGGTTCCGCTGCGAGGTTCGCGCTACGGAATATTCACCGACCGTGACCTCAGGGTGCGGGTGGTCGCCGCGGGAATCGGCGTCGACACCCCGGTCGAGCACGTCATGACGTCGCCCACCGAGACGGTCACCGCGGACCGGTTGGCCGGCACCGTCCTGATGGACATGCTCGAGCTGGGACTGCGGCACATGCCCGTCGTGTCCAGCCGAGGCGAGGTTCTCGGCGTCGTCGAGGACTCCGATCTGCATGCCGCGTCCACGCGTCGCAGCTTCGTGGTTCGTCGCGCGGTGACCTCGGCAACGACATCGGCCGAACTCGCCGACGCAGGAAGGCTCGTTCCGGGATTGGTGGCGGACCTGTTCCGGGGTGGGACCGACGCCCTGGCCGTCAGCGCGATTCTGTCCGTCGTGGTCGACAGCCTCGTTCGCCGAGCCGTGGAGATCGAATGGGCGGCGCGGCCCGAAGTACCGCGACACAACTTCGCCTGGATCACCCTGGGCAGCGTCGCCCGACGGGAGGCGATGCCCTCCTCGGACGTCGACAGCGCTTTGACTTGGTCGGATACCACCGCCGACCCCTACGTGCGTGGACGATCGAACTCGGTGCCGAGAACTCGCGACGAAGTGCTGATGGGCCTGGCCGCTCGGGTACACGCGAGCCTCGACGGTGCCGGGTTGCCGTCCGACACCAACGGTGCGGTTGCGAGTTCGCCGAGATTCGCACGCTCGGCCGGACAGTGGGAAAGTGCCGCGGCCCACTGGCTCAGCAACCCCTTCGGCGATCGTGGCAAAGCAGGAACCTCTGGTCGTTCCGCAGGCTCCACTCCGGCTGGGGACTCCGGCCTCATCATGTCCTCGCTGATGATCGACGGCAGGGTGGTGTGGGGCCCGCGGGAGTTGAACACCGTTCCCGACGCCTATCGCCGACTGCTGGTGGACAACCCCGATGCTCTGCGACTGCAACTCAGAGATGCCCTCGCCGGACGGGCCAGGCTGCGTTCGCTGCGAGACGTGCTGGCGCGGCGCGGCGGTACGTTCGACCTCAAGGCCCATGCACTGACTCCCATCGTCAATCTCGCTCGGTGGGGTGGACTGTCGGTGGGAATGGCCTCGGCCTCGACACCGGCGCGTCTGGCGGCCGCGTCGGGCAACGGGATGCTCTCCGAACGGGACGTCACCACGTTGACCGAGGTGTTCGCGTTGCTTCAACGGCTGCGGCTGTCACACCAGATCGATCAGGTGACGGCAGGCCATCGGCCCGGTGATGTGCTGATCATGGCCGATCTCTCACCGCTCGAGCGCAGTCTGCTCACCGACGGCATCCGAGAGATCGCCGCGGTGCAACGCCGAGTCGGGTACCTCGCCGCCAATGTCGGCGTGCATCGCTGACCGGGAAGCACCAGACTGTGTGCCGTGACCACCAATCCCGTGAGCGTTCCCACCCCGTCCACCGTCGAACACAACCGTTTGGCGGAGTCACCAGGGGTCAGCGGGCCATGGCGTCAGTGGGGACCGTACCTGGCGGGACGGCAGTGGGGCACGGTGCGAGAGGACTACTCAGAGGACGGAAACGCGTGGGCGTCGTTTCCGTTCGATCAGGCGCACAAGCGTGCCTACCGCTGGGGTGAGGACGGAATCGGTGGAATCTGCGATCGATTCGGTTTCCTGAATTTCGCGTTCGCCCTGTGGAATCGCAAGGATCCGATTCTGAAGGAACGACTCTTCGGGTTGGCCAACGAGGAGGGGAATCACGGCGAGGACGTCAAGGAGTATTTCTGGGCGATCGACGGCACCCCGACGCACAGTTGGATGCAGTGGCTCTACCGCTACCCGCATGCGGAGTATCCGTACGCGCACCTGCGCGAGGAGAGTGCCCGACGCGGCCGAGACGACCGCGAATACGAACTGGCCGATACCGGGATCCTGGACGAGAACCGGTTCTTCGACGTTCAGGTCACGTATGCGAAAGCGTCGCCCGACGACATCTGCATCACGATCTCCATCACCAATCACGGACCCGAGGCGGCATCGGTCGATCTGCTGCCGCAACTGTGGCTGCGCAACACCTGGTCGTGGGGGCGCGACGATCGCGGCGGATCGCTCACCCAGCTGACCCGACCGGAACTGCTGGCCGGCGGCCTCGAGGGCGTTGCCGCCGATCACGGCTTTCTCGGTCGGTACTACCTCAGCGCCGAAGGTACGCCGGCGGTCCTGTTCTGCGACAACGAAACCAACGCCGAGGCCCTGTGGGGGCAGGAGAACATCTCCCCATATCCCAAGGACGGCATCGGCCGACATGTCGTCGACGGCGAACAGGGTGCGGTGAACCCCGAGCAGACCGGAACGAAGGCTGCATTCTGGTATAGATTCGACGACATCGCCTCGGGTGCAACCGAATCGGTGCGACTGCGCTTGTCGCCCCATCGGCCGGACGAGCAGACGTTCGGTGCGGGATTCGACGCGGTCACCGGTGACCGTCGTGCGGAGGCGGACGAGTTCTACGGCGCAGTGATCGGTGCGGACCTCACCGATGCCGATCGACACGTGGCGCGGCGGGCATATGCGGGGCTGTTGTGGACCAAGCAGCTCTACCGCTACGACGTCGAGCAGTGGATCGAGGGCGACAAGGTGGGAGCCCCGGCGCCGCACTCGCGTCAGGACCCCAAGGGCCGTAACGCCCATTGGCGTCACCTCGCACTGGCCGATGTGATTTCGATGCCCGACGAGTGGGAATATCCGTGGTTCGCCGCCTGGGACTTGGCCTTTCACGCTATTCCTCTCGCACATGTGGACCCGGACTTCGCTAAGGAGCAGTTGGTCCTGATGTGCAGGGAATGGGCCATGCATCCCAACGGCCAACTGCCGGCCTACGAGTGGGAGTTCGGCGACGTCAACCCCCCGGTCCACGCCTGGGCGGCCTGGCACGTCTATCGGATCGACGGGTACCGGGATCGCGAGTTCCTGGTCCGGGTGTTCACGAAGTTGCTGCTCAACTTCGCGTGGTGGGTCAATCGCAAGGATTCGGAGGGGTCGAACATCTTCGAGGGCGGGTTCCTCGGTATGGACAACATCGGATTGTTCAATCGCTCCGCTCCGCTGCCGCCCGGTTTCCGTCTGGAACAGTCCGACGCCACGAGTTGGATGGCGTTCTACTGCCAGCAGATGTTCAAGATCGCACTCGAGCTCGCGCGCCACGACAGCGCCTGGGACGACGTCGCGACCAAGTTCTTCTCGCACTTCCTCTCGATCGCGAAGGCGGTCAACTCGTTCGGTTCGCAGCACATTTCGCTGTGGCACGAGGAAGACGGATTCTTCTACGACGTTCTCGTGCAACCCGAGGGCGACGCGGTACCGATGCGAGTGCGATCCATGGTCGGTCTGCTTCCCATTCTCGGGGCCACGGAAATTCCGCCCTGGGTCGAGGCGGAGTGCCCGGACCTCGCGGCGCGGCTGCGGTGGGTTCAGCACCGTCGGCCGGAAATGGTCTCACCGCTGCTGGCGCGTCGGGAAGGCAACGAGGTGCGCCTTCTGCTCACCCTCGTGCAGCCCGAACGTCTCAAGCGGATCCTCTCTCGCATGTTCGACTCGGAAGAGTTCCTGTCGGACTTCGGTATTCGTTCCTTGTCGGCTTCGTACCGCGAGCCGGTCACGTTCGACGTCGACGGTCGAAGCCTGTCCATCGAGTACGAGCCGGGGGAGTCACGGACCGGAATGTTCGGGGGCAACTCCAATTGGCGAGGGCCGGTGTGGTTCCCGGTGAACGTGCTGCTGGCGGACAAGCTGCGCGCCTACGGGCGCTACTACGGCGACTCGTTCACCATCGAAATCCCCACCGGATCGGGCAACCACCGCACCCTCACCGACGCTGCCGACTTGATCGACAACGGTCTCGCCGGACTGTTCCGTCCGGTCGACGGTAAGCGGCCTGCCGACGGTCAGCGGATCGAATCGAGTTCGGATCCACTGTGGAGTGAGCACCCCACGTTCAACGAGTACTTCGACGGAGACACCGGCGAGGGACTCGGAGCAACACACCAAACCGGCTGGACGGCGTTGGTTGCGCACCTGCTCAGGCCCCGTCTGCCGCTGTGAGGGCCTGCGGCCCATGTGAGTGGAACTTCGTAGTGGGCTACGAAGTGTTTTCGGGTCGTTCCGCGGGCTCCACTCCAAATCCACGCACATGCGGCGCAGCCGCATAGTCTGGCGGGATGAAGATTCGCGGCGCTGTACTCGAAGAAATCGGCCGATCTCGTCCCTTCGCGGACTCGCATCCCATCACCGTCTCCGATCTCGAACTGGGCTCACCGGGTGACGGGGAACTGCTCGTCCGGATCGAAGCCGCCGGACTGTGCCACTCGGATCTGTCGGTGGTCGACGGTAATCGCGTTCGTCCGGTACCGATGCTGCTCGGCCACGAGGCCGCGGGCCGCGTCGAGGAAGTCGGCGCGGGCGTCGACGACATAGCAGTCGGAACCCGTGTGGTCATGACGTTCCTGCCGCGCTGCGGTGACTGCGCGGGGTGCGCCACGGACGGCCAGATGCCCTGCGTCGTGGGAAGCGCGTCGAACAATGCGGGCACGTTGCTCGGCGGAGACATCAAATTGCATCGAGACGGTGCCGAGATCAAGCATCACCTCGGAGTCTCCGGCTTCGCCACACACGCAGTGGTCAGTAGAAAGTCGGTGGTACCGGTCGACGACGACATCCCAGCCGACATCGCAGCGGTCCTCGGTTGTGCAGTGCTCACCGGCGGCGGCGCTGTCCTCAACGCCGGAACTCCGAAGCCAGGGCAGTCGGTGATGGTGGTCGGCCTCGGCGGAGTGGGCATGGCGGCCGTACTGACCGCGGTATCGATCGGTGCCGGTGAGGTCATCGGTGTCGACGGCGTCCCCGACAAGCTCGTCGCCGCAACCGATCTGGGTGCAACACAGGTCTATTCACCTGCGGATCTCGCAGAGAAGGGGATCAAGGCGGACATCGTCATCGAGGCAGCGGGAAACGCCCGTGCATTCGAAACTGCTGTCGCGGCAACGGCTCCCGGTGGAAAGACGATCACCGTCGGCCTACCTGCTCCCGACGCCCGTTCGTCGATCTCACCTCTCGGTCTGGTAGCCGAGGCGCGCACGATCATCGGTAGTTACCTCGGCTCGGCCGTCCCGGCGCGCGACATTCCGACGTACGCCCAGATGTGGCGCGAGGGTCGACTGCCCGTCGAGAAGCTGATCTCCTCGCGCATCACGTTGGACGAGATCAACCGCGGCATGGACGAATTGGCCGACGGCAACGCCATCCGTCAGGTCATCGTTTTCGACTGACCGTCAGCGGTGGGCCGCGGTGGCCACCCACCGCCCGCGACGGCGAGAGATGTCGATCGGATGGTCGAAGCACGTGCTGATGTTGTCCGTCGTCAGCACCGTGTCGACAGGCCCCTGAGCGTGCACGCGCCCGTCGCGGATCAGCAATGCGTGGGTGGTCGAGGTGGGGATTTCCTCGAGATGGTGGGTGACCAGGATGCTGGCGAGCCCGGGATGTTCGGCACGCAGCGAGTCCAGCGCCGTCAGGAGTTGTTCGCGGGCAGCGAGATCGAGGCCGGTGGCGGGTTCGTCGAGTAGCAGCAGCGCCGGATCGGGCAGCAGTGCGCGAGCGATCAGTGCCCGGCCCCGCTCGCCCTGGGAGAGGGTGTGCCACGACGCGTCCACGCGGTGGGCAACTCCCAGCGACTCGACGAGCCGGTTGGCGCGAGCGACCTGGTCCTCGGTGGCCGACCACCTCGGGATCAGATCGGGCGTGTTGGTCAGTCCCGTCAGGACGACCTGGAGCAGAGTCAGCGGGGCCTCGATCTTCAGACGAGGGTCGACGTGTCCGATGTGCGTGCGTAATTCGCGCATGTCCACGCGGCCCAGGCGGTGGCCCAGTACGTGCACCGCGCCCCGCGTGGGATGGACGACGGCTCCCAGCAAGCTGAGCAGGGTGCTCTTGCCGGCACCGTTGGCACCGAGCAACACCCAGTGCTCGCCTTCGTCGACCCGCACGGTCGCATCGCTGAGGAGATAGCGGCCGCCACGGACGAGATCGACGCGGTCGGCGAACAGAACGCTGGACTTCACCGACCGACCGTAGCTGCCGGTGTCGGGGGCCTGGAAGTAGGCTCGGTCTTCGGTAGGACGACAAGACGACGACGAAACGAGTGTGGGAACGACGTGAGTGCAACGGCACCTGTTCGAGTAGGGGTACTGGGGTCACGCGGCAAGGTCGGTCAGGCGATCTGCGCCGCAGTCGACGCAGCCGGCGATCTGGAGCTCGTGGCAACTGTCGACCAGGGCGATCCGCTGGCGAACTTCGTCGACAGCGGTGCGCAGGTGGTCGTGGATTTCACCCATCCCGATGTGGTCATGGACAACCTGCAGTTCTTGGTCGAGCACGGCATCCATGCCGTCGTCGGCACGACGGGTTTCGACGAGCAGCGGCTCGAGCAGGTTCGTGAGTGGTTGGCCGGATCCCCACAGACGGGTGTGTTGATTGCACCGAACTTCGCCATCGGAGCGGTGCTGTCGATGCGCTTCGCTCAGCAGGCAGCCCGATTCTTCGATTCCGTCGAGGTGATCGAGCTGCACCACCCGAACAAGGCCGATGCGCCCTCGGGGACCGCGTACCGTACCGCCGCGCTGATCGCCGAAGCGCGGGCGGCAGCGGGCACCCCGAAGAGTCCCGATGCGACGACGACGGAGCTCGACGGTGCTCGCGGAGCCGACGTCAACGGGGTGCGCGTGCACTCCATCCGACTGGCGGGACTCGTTGCGCATCAAGAGGTTCTGCTGGGGACACAGGGGGAGACGCTGAGCATCCGACACGACTCGCTGGACCGGACGTCCTTTGCGCCCGGCGTACTGCTCGGAGTCCGAGAGATCGCTGCCCGTCCGGGGCTGACCGTCGGCCTCGACCCGCTTCTGGATCTGTGAGCTGATCGACAGTGAACAAAGCGACCAAAGTCGTCGCCATCATTGCAGTGATGGTGTTGATCCTCGGCTTCTACTTCTTCCTGCTCGGACAGCGCGGAGTGACGTTGATCCAGAACGGCGGGGTGGCCAGTATTGCCCTGGGGATCGGGGTGATTCTGCTGCCGATCGTCGGGTTGTGGATCGTGTGGGCGACGCTCAAAGCAGGATTGGACCATCAGCGGCTGGCGTCGCGCATCCGAGAGGAAGGCCTCGAACTCGACGTCGACGATCTGCCGAGGAGGCCGTCGGGGCGCATCGAACGAGACGCGGCCGACGAACTCTTCCAACAGGTCAAGGCCGAATGGGAAAAAGACCCCGACAACTGGCGCAATTCGTATCGGCTGGCGCGGGCCTACGATTACGCGGGTGATCGCGGGCGAGCTCGCGAGACGATGAAACGTGCTGTGGCACTGGAACGTGCCGAGAGCTGACGGACATGGCGCGCACTCTGCTGATCGTTCACCACACTCCGAGCCCGCCGATGCGGGAACTGCTCGAATCGGTCCTCGCCGGAGCCCGTGATCCCGAGATCAGCGGTGTGGACGTGCGCAGTGTGCCTGCGCTCGGCGCGACAGTCCCGGATGTGCTTGCCGCCGATGGCTTTCTCTTCGGTACCCCGGCGAACTTCGGTTACATGAGTGGTGCCCTGAAACACTTCTTCGACACCGTCTACTACCCGAGTCTCGATGCGGTATCCGGAAAGCCCTACGGTGCGTGGGTGTACGGAAACAGTGACACCGCTGGTGCCGGGCGGGCAATCGAAAGTATTGCAGCGGGTTGGGGATTGGACAAGGTTGCCGAGACCGCTCACCTGGTGGACAGCGGCAAGGAGTCGCGGGAGCGCTGCTACGAGCTCGGCGGGACGATCGCAGCCGGTCTGTCCGACTGACTGCGGCCCGAGTCGGCGTGTACGTCTCGGCACGCTGCGGCCGCGCGAGTACCGACTCAGTCCGACTCGACAGGGGAGTGGGATCGCAGCACGTCGTCGGCTGGGATCGACAACGGAATTTCCAGAAGTCGTTCCGGCCAACTCGGGTACGCGGGTCTGATCCAGACACGGTTGTCGTCGAGCTGAGTCATCAACACCCGGCGCCACTGCCAATCGTCCTGCGGTGTCAGCAGATCGGTCTCGGGCTGCAACGGCAGTGGGGCTTTCGTCCAGTGCGGCAACGACAGGGACGCCAGTCCGCGTTCCT
This sequence comes from Rhodococcoides fascians NBRC 12155 = LMG 3623, assembly GCF_001894785.1. Lineage (GTDB taxonomy): Bacteria > Actinomycetota > Actinomycetes > Mycobacteriales > Mycobacteriaceae > Rhodococcoides > Rhodococcoides fascians. The sequence continues at coordinate 61,760 of NZ_BCWW01000006.1, read as the reverse complement.
CCAGGGCGGCAATCGCGTCCTCCAGCGACACACCCAGCGCAACAGTGATACCCACCGGATTGACGGCATCGACCAGGTATCCCTCGTCGTGTTCGTCGTACGGGGACGATTCACCCGCGCTGTGTGCGACGGTCCATCCGATCACCTCGCCGTCCGAGGCTCGTTTCACCGGCAATCTGCTACGCCACCGCTCGACATCCACTCACGCGAGGATACGCGGCTCGATGTAGTGAGTTCGGTGAAGAAACTATGTCCGATTGTGAGCAGGCAGGGTCGTGCTCGTGTTTGACTGCAGGGGATAGTCGACATTTGTACCGCTCTCCATACCAAGGGATTTCGATGACCCTCCCCATTCTCGACCGCTCCAGAATCGTTGCTACGCCCGAGTGGAGTCGCTGGCTGATACCCCCGGCAGCCCTGTCGATACACCTGGCGATCGGATCTGCGTACGCCTGGAGCGTATTCAAGAACGCCATCTCACAGCCCGACGCCCTGGGGCTCAGCGGAACGGTCACCGCCATACCGTTTCAGCTCGCCATCGTCATGCTCGGCCTGTCGGCCGCGATCTTCGGCACCAGAGTGGAGAAGAACGGCCCGCGTTGGGCGATGGCCGTTTCACTTGTCTTCTTCGTATCGGGACTGCTGATTTCCGCACTCGGCATGGCACTCGGCCAGTTCTGGCTGGTGATCTTCGGATACGGCTTCATCGGCGGTATCGGCCTCGGAATCGGATACATCTCGCCCGTGTCGACGCTGATGAAGTGGTTCCCGGACCGGCCGGGAATGGCGACCGGTATCGCGATCATGGGCTTCGGCGGCGGCGCCCTGATCGCGTCACCTCTCACCAGCCAACTGATGGTGAACTTCGGCGGCTTCACCGATGGTTCGATCGCCAAGACGTTCCTCACCCTCGGCGTCGGGTACGCGGTGTTCATGGCGCTGGGAGTCGTGCTGATCAGAGTCCCGGCCGAGGGGTGGACACCGAAAGGCTGGACGCCTCCCGCGGCGTCGGCGATGATCTCGACGCACAACGTCTCCGCGGCCAACGCCGTCAAGACTCCGCAGTTCTGGCTCCTGTGGGTGGTGTTGTGCTTCAACGTCACTGCCGGCATCGGCATCCTCGAACGCGGCTCCGGGATCTACCAAGACTTCTTTCCGGACGCCACCTCCCCGGAATCGTTGGCCGCGGCGGCCGCTGGTTTCGTGGCGTTCCTGTCTCTGACCAACATGATCGGTCGCTTCGTCTGGTCCTCGGTCTCGGACGTGGTGGGTCGCAAGAACATCTATCGTCTGTACCTCGGTGTCGGCGCGCTCCTGTACTTGTACATCGCACTGTTCACCAACACGAACAAGATCCTCTTCATGGTGTCGGCGCTGTTGATCCTGTCGTTCTACGGCGCGGGATTCGCAACCGTTCCGGCCTATCTCAAGGACCTCTTCGGTACGTACCAGGTGGGCGCAATCCACGGACGTCTGCTCACCGCATGGTCGGTGGCAGGTGTTCTGGGACCACTGATCGTCAACGCCATCGCCGACGCCGGCGAGGCGGGAACCACCGGCCGGTACCTCCCGGCCTTCTACGTGATGATCGGATTGTTGGTCGTCGGGTTCCTGGCCAACGAAGCCATCAAACCGGTGGCGTCGAAATTCCATGAATCCGATTCGGCCGACGCCGCCGATTCGACGACCTCGACAGGAGCCAAGGCATGACCACCGCGCGAATGCAGGGAACGATGGTGATCGCATGGCTCTGGGTGTCCGTGCCGTTCGCCTACGGACTGTACGAGCTGATCCTCAAGGCCAAGAATCTCTTCAGCACCTGAACCACCGTGTCGGTGGATCGTGACAGGGTGGCCCGATGCGAGACATGAGCGCTGCCATGGCGCGCCGCACCGCCTTGGCCGCCCAAGGACTGGCGTCGACCCGATCGCGCACGCGGCCGGCGAGCAAGAGCGCGGTGCACGGAGCCATCGACACCACCGGGTTGTTGCAGATCGATTCGGTGTCGGTGGTGGTGCGCGCGCACTACGCGCCGGTGTTCAGTCGCGTCGGTGCCTACGACAGAAAAATCCTCGACGACGCCGCCTGGACCGACACCACCCGACGCCCGAGGCGGTTGGTCGAATACTGGGCGCACGAGGCAGCGTTGCTCCCGGTGGAGGACTGGCCGCTGATGCGGTGGCGCATGGAGTTGTACCGACACGGTCGATGGGGTGGAGCCGCCCGCATTCTCGATCGTGAACCCACACTGGTGGACGATGTTCTCGCCGTGATCGCAGAGCACGGCGCGGCCAGTGCGGGTGAGATCGAGAAGCATCTCGACGTCGAGAAGCCCGGGCGCAAGGGTCCCTGGTGGGATCGAAGCGACGTCAAGGTCGTGTGCGAGCAACTCTTCGCTGCCGGAGTGGTCAGCGTGCCGGCACGGTCCGGGTTCGTTCGGCAGTACGAGCTCAGCGAACGGGTGCTTCCCGACGCTGTTCTCCGCAGGCAGGTCGACGAAGCGGATGCGGTGCGGGCCCTGATCGAAAAGTCCTCTCGTGCACTGGGAATCGGCACCGAGCCGGATCTGCGGGACTACTATCGGCTCTCCCAGAAGCAGTCCAAGGCCGCAATCGCCGACCTCGTGGAAGACGGTGTCCTGGAGCAGGTGTCCGTCCGAGGGTGGAACGCGCCGGCCTATGTGCACCGCGACGCCAGAACACCGAGGACTGCCACCGTCGCAACCCTGTTGTGCCCGTTCGATCCGATGATCTTCTATCGGCCGCGTGTGGAGAGAATCTTCGATTTCCACTATCGCATCGAGATATACACCCCGCAGCACAAGCGAATTCACGGGTACTACGTATTTCCCTTCCTGCTGGACGGCCATCTCGTGGCACGCGTCGATCTCAAGGCCGTACGGGCGAACTCGGAACTACACGTCATAGCGGCGTACGTCGAAGGCGACCGCGATCCACGCGACATCGCACCCCGGTTGCGCGACGTCCTGCACGAGATGGCGGAGTGGCTCGAACTCGAACGTGTGGTGGTGGGTACCCGAGGTGATCTCGTCGCTGCGCTGCGATGACATGATCCGGCGTGCGCTCGGTACGGATCGGTGCCAGTATTTTCGAGCATGACCACTTTTCCGACAGGCATCGACACCGAACTCCCACCCCAGGTCGTCGTCCTGTTCGGGGCGACGGGAGATCTCGCCAAACGGAAATTGCTCTCCGGGATGATGCACTTGGCGCTGTCCGAGCTGGCACCGAACATCCGCGTGGTGGGTACCTCGCTCGAGGAGATGTCCACCGACGAATTTCGCGCCCTCGCTCGCGAATCGATCAATGCGTACTCCAGCCGCAAAGTCGGCGACGAACAGTGGCGGCAGTTCGCGTCGCGGCTGACGTACGTCTCGCAGAAAGCCGGGCCGGCGGCGCTGGGTGCCGCGGTAGCCGAGGCCGAGATCGAACTCGGAGGGCAACGCCAGGCGGTTGCACTACCTGTCGGTTCCGCCGAGAGCTGCACTGGCCGTAGTGGATACGCTCGCCTCCGCAGACCTGGTCAAGCGATCGCGCATCATCATGGAGAAGCCGTTCGGAACCGATCTGCAGAGCGCAATCGACCTGAACGCTCGCCTGCACGAGACCTTCGACGAAGAACAGATCTATCGAATCGATCACTTCCTCGGCAAGGAACCGGCGCAGAACATCCTGGCGTTCCGTTTCGCCAACGGGCTGTTCGAGCCGATCTGGAACCGCAACTTCATCGATCACGTTCAGATCGACATCCCGGAGGAGCTCGCCCTCGACGGTCGGGCCGGGTTCTACGAGTCCACCGGTGCGTACAAGGACATGGTCGTCACTCACCTGTTCCAGGTGCTCGCGTTCATGGCGATGGAACCGCCGACGGCACTCGAACCGCGTGCGATCGGTGAAGAGAAGAACAAGGTGTTTCGATCGATGGTCCCGCTGGACCCGAAAAATGTTGTGCGCGGACAATATACGGGCTACCGCTCGGAGGAAGGTGTCGCCCCCGATTCCGACACCGACACGTTCGTCGCACTGAAATGCGAAATAGACAACTGGCGCTGGGCAGGTGTGCCGTTCTACCTCCGTAGCGGGAAACGTCTCGCCGAAGGCCAACGCATCATTTCGATAGCGTTCCGAGAGCCACCGAGGAGCATGTTCCCTGCCGGTTCGGGCGTCGGAGCGCAAGGTCCCGACCACCTCACCTTCGACCTGGCGGACGCATCGAAGGTGTCGCTGTCGTTCTACGGCAAGCGGCCCGGGCCCGGGATGCGGCTGGACAAACTGAGCATGCAGTTCGCCACTCACGAAACCGAACGCGCCGGCGACGTGCTCGAGGCCTACGAGCGGTTGATTCTCGACGCCATGTACGGCGACCACACGCTGTTCACGACGGCGGAGGGTATCGAACGACTGTGGCAGGTATCGGAGCCGTTGCTGGCCGATCCACCGCCGGTGCGCCTGTACTCACCGGGGTCGTGGGGCCCCAACGCAATTCATCAACTCATCGCGCCGCATGCCTGGCGGCTGCCGTTCGAGCGACAGTGGAGAGAGAAGAAGTAGAGGCGCGTGAAGAAACAGGGGAGAGAGCCCTCAGTTGTTCCAACCGCGGTCCTTGCGCATCTGATCTCGTAGCGCGCCCTGAACTGCTTGGGAGAGCCACGAGTTCAGGGACACCCCGCTGTTGTTCGCTGCGTCCTCGGCTCGTTCCTTGATCTGCTCGACGAGTCGGAGCGTGACGCGTCGTACCTCGCCCGAGACGTCGTCCATGGTCGGATACTCCTCGGCAACAGGCTCTTTGGGCTCGCCGTCGTGGTCCGATGTCGAATCGTTCCGTCGAACGTCTGCGTGTGCCTGTCCACCGTCCAGGCGGACGACCACGGTTCGATCGCCCAGTTCGTTCGACACCTCGGCCGCGAAGTCCGACAGGGCGGTCAGCAGCATCAACCGCGCCGACGCTTCCGCGGTCTTGCCGAGGGCCTCGGCTGTCTGCCGGGTGTGTTCATCGCCCAACGCCGCCGCGGCCATCAAATCGGTGCGCAGCGTGTCGGTGTACTGGCTCAGTTCCATGACGCCAGTGTGACGTCACAGAAGGCGTCAGTCAAGGCGTCGGGTGATGTCAGCTCGACGTCACGAAGGCATCAGCGGTGGCGTCGTGCGCGGCAGGGTGCGGTCGTCGCCGTTTAGGGTTGGGCGGTGTCGTCAGAAATCAGAGGTCGAGCTGCGCCTCGAACAGTCGCGCTGAACGTGCAGTTGGTGGCCCGAACCGAGTTCGTCCCACCCGCCGACATCCCGTGGGAGACCGACGCGGACGGTGGGCAGGCGTTGGTGGAATTCGCAGGCAGAGCGTGTTACCAGAGTTGGTCGAAACCGAACCCTCGCACTGCGACCAATGCGTCGTATCTGCGTCATCTGCTCGACGTCGGACACCTGTCGGTGCTCGAGCACGCGAGCGTGAGCTTCTACATCACCGGTATCTCTCGGTCGTGCACACACGAGTTGATTCGGCATCGACATTTCTCGTACTCGCAGCTGTCGCAGCGCTTCGTGCCCGAACACGATGCCAACGTGGTGCTTCCGCCGGCCGTGGAGGGCGATCCCGAGCTCGAGGCCCTGTTCGCATCGGCGACAGAGGCGAGTCGGGCCGCGTACAGCGAGTTGCTCGCTGCCCTCGACGGCAAACTGGAGTCGGTCACCAATGCTGCCTTGCGGGGCAAGCAGGCGCGGCAGGCCGCGAGATCGGTTCTGCCGAACGCGACCGAGACCCGCGTGGTGGTGAGTGGGAACTATCGCGCTTGGCGGCATTTCGTGTCGATGCGGGCCTCGGAGCACGCGGACGTCGAAATCCGCCGCGTCGCCGTCGAATGTCTGCGTAAGCTCGTGGACGTGGCACCCGACGTGTTCGGCGACTTCGAGATCACGACCCAGCCGGACGGAACGGAAGTCGCACGCAGCCCCTTCGTCACCGAGGTCTAGGAATCGCGTTCGAGGCTCGAACGGACCGGCGCGGACCACCGGTGTCAGCGGGGAGTCCCGCTGCGTAGGAGTGGGTAAAGCACCGGGTAATCTGCTGCCATGACCTACGGTGACGCCGCTCCTTCCGTTGCGCCTGTGTTCGGTACGGTGCTCACCGCAATGGTGACCCCGTTCACGGCCGACGGGAAGTTGGATATCGACGCAGGCGTTCGGCTCGCGCATCATCTCGTCGAACAGGGAAACGACGGGCTGGTGCTGGCCGGGACGACGGGTGAGTCGCCCACCACCACCGAGAACGAGAAGCTCGAGCTGTTGCGCGCCGTGATCGCGGCTGTCGGACATCGGGCTCGGATCATCGCCGGGGCCGGGAGCAACGACACCGCACACAGTGTCGAACTGGCCCGTGATGCCGCTCGCGCCGGTGCGCACGGCCTGCTCGTGGTCACCCCGTACTACTCCAGGCCACCGCAGGCGGGCCTCTACGCCCACTTCACTGCGGTCGCCAACGCCACCGATCTGCCAGTGATGCTCTACGACATTCCGCCTCGATCGGTCGTCCCCATCGAGACCGAAACGTTGCGTCGGCTCGCCGAGCACCCCCGCATCCTTGCCGTCAAGGATGCGAAGGGCGATCTCAACGCCGGTGCCGAGCTGATCGCGTCGACCGGTCTGCAGTTCTACTCCGGCGACGACCCGCTGAACCTGCCCTGGCTCTCGGTCGGTGCCACCGGGTTCGTCAGCGTCATCGGGCACCTCGTTCCGGCCCGTCTGCGCGAACTCCACACCGCATTCATGATGGGCGACATCGCCCGCGCCCAAGCGATCAACGTCAGCCTCATCCCGGTCATCCGTTCGGTGGCACGCCTCGGCGGCGTCAGCGCATCGAAGGCAGGCCTGCGCCTCATCGGACTCGATGTCGGCGAACCACGACTTCCCCAGGTGCCACCGAGCATCGATCACATCGAATTGCTCGCAGCCGAGCTGCGGGCGGCAGGAGTTCTTGTATGACACGACCTAACAGATCGCGCGGACGCGCAACCCGAAACGCCGGACCGCCGTCCGAGCGTCCCGCTCCCAAGCAGGGCCAACCTTCGGGTGCCCGCCAGGGCAAGCCGATGGTGCAGAATTCCGCTCGGACGCAGCGTCCCGACAAGCGTCGTGAGTTCGACCCGACCGAGCGTCTCGGCACACCGCCGAAGGCTCCGTTCAAGGGCCTACGAGTGGTCGCGCTCGGCGGAATCGGCGAAATCGGTCGCAACATGACTGTCTTCGAGCATCAGGGCAAGATGCTGATCATCGACTGTGGCGTCCTGTTCCCCGAGGACCAGCAGCCGGGCGTCGACCTGATCCTGCCCGACTTCAGGCACATCGAGAACCGCATGGCCGATGTCGAGGCGGTGGTGCTGACGCACGGTCACGAGGACCACATCGGCGCAGTCCCGTTCTTGCTTCGACTGCGTCCCGACCTGCCCGTCGTCGGATCGAAGTTCACCCTCGCGCTGGTCGCGGCCAAGTGCCGTGAGCACCGGCTGCGGCCGAATCTCGTCGAGGTGATCGAGGGTCAACACACACAGCACGGGCCGTTCGACTGTGAGTACTTCGCGGTGAATCACTCGATCCCCGATGCTCTGGCCATCGCCATCAGGACCGATGCCGGTCTGGTGCTGCACACCGGAGACATCAAGCTCGATCAGCTGCCGCTCGACGGTCGTCTGACAGACCTGGCCGGTTTCTCACGGCTCGGTGACGAGGGCGTTGACCTCTTCCTGGTCGACTCCACCAATGCCGAGGTGCCCGGATTCGTCACGCCGGAACGGGAGATCGGCGGAGTGCTCGACACCGTCATCGGCAAGGCGAAGCAGCGCGTCATCGTCGCGTCGTTCGCCAGTCACGTGCACCGCATCCAGCAGGTCATCGACGTGGCCGAGCGATACAACCGTCGAGTGGCGTTCGTCGGTCGTTCCATGGTGCGCAACATGCAGATCGCCCAGGATCTCGGTTATCTACGGGTGCCCGACGGCCTCGAGGTGAATGTCGATACCGCCGCGACGCTCCCGGACGACCGGTTGGTGCTCATCTCCACCGGTTCGCAGGGCGAGCCGTTGTCGGCGCTGTCCAGGATGGCTCGCGGCGAGCACCGTCAGATCAACGTCAAGGCCAACGATCTCGTGGTGCTGGCGTCGTCGCTGATCCCGGGCAACGAGAACTCCGTGTTCGCGGTGGTCAACGGCCTCGCCAAGCGTGGCGCGACCGTCGTGACGCAGCAGAACGCGAAGGTGCACGTCTCGGGTCACGCATCGGCAGGCGAATTGCTGTACCTCTACAACGCAGTGCGGCCGACCAACGCCATGCCGGTACACGGCGAGTGGCGTCACCTCCGGGCCAATGCGGCTCTGGCGAAGGCGACCGGCGTATCCGAGGACCGGATCGTCCTCGCCGAGGACGGCGTCGTTGTCGACATGGTCGACGGGCTCGCCGAGATCGTGGGGCAGGTCCCAGTCGGTCACGTCTACGTCGACGGCTTGTCGGTCGGCGATGTCGGAGATTCGACGCTGTCGGATCGTCTGGTGCTCGGCGAGGGCGGCTTCATCGCGATCAGCGTTGCCGTCGATTCGGCCACCGGCCGTGCAGTGACCGCACCCGAGGTGTCCGGTCGCGGATTCTCCGACGACCCGGCGGCCCTGAAGGAGGCCGGCCAGCTGGTGGAGGCCGAGCTGCAGCGGCTGGCCTCGGACGGAGTGTCCGATACCCACCGGATCGCTCAGGCCGTCCGCCGCGTCGTGGGCCGGTGGGTAGCGGACAAGTATCGGCGTAAGCCGATGATCGTTCCGACGATCATCGCGGTCAAGCCGCAACCGCATTCCTAGAGTTCAGACGAGCAGTCGCCACAGGCCGATGAGGCCGAGGACGACGATGGCACCGCGCAGGGCCGCCGGCGACAGCCGGCGGCCGTAGCGTGCTCCCACAGCTCCGCCGATGAGGGAGCCGACCGCGATCAGACCGGCGGCCTGCCAGCTGATGTCGTCGAATCGAAAAATCGTGAAAGCAACTGCTGCAACGACATTCACCACCAGCGAGAGCAAGTTCTTGGCAGCGTTCATGCGCTGCATGGATTCGGGGAGCAGTGCGCCCATCACTCCGATGAGCAGGATTCCTTGTGCTGCAGTGAAATAGCCCCCGTAGATGCCGACCAGCAGAGTGCCGACGGTGACCAGCGCCATGCGGCCGCGGCCGATGTGGCCGGCCGCCTTGCCGGCCGCCTCAGACCGACGTTTGGCCCAGGCCTGGATCTTCGGTTGTGCGACAACGAGAATCAATGCACCGATGAGCAACACCGGAACGACAGAGGCGAATACTTTTTCGGGCAGATGCAACAGCAGCCACGCGCCACCGAGTGCGCCGAAGAAAGAGGCGGGAAGCTGCCAACGCAGTCGGTGCCATTGCCCGCGAAGTTCCCGGCGATACCCCCAGGTACCCGATACGCTTCCCGCCACCAGTCCGATGGCGTTGGACATCGTGGCGACCACCGGGGGATAGCCGAACGCGACCAGAGTGGGGAACGTGATCAACGTGCCCGAACCGACGACGGCGTTGATTGCACCGGCCCCGAGGCCGGCGAGCAGGATGACGAGAATTTCCGATACCGGCACTGTTGGGAGGTTACCCAGACGAAGGAGTCGGTCTCCCGGCAGGATGCCGCTCCTTCGGTGTAGCCGTAGCCTGAAGTACGTGAGCCTTGCCCAGGATGAACGTTCCCAGCTTGTCAGAACCCTTCTCGACGTCGGTCCCGATGCGCCGACACTGTGCGGTAAGTGGACTGCTGCCGATCTGGCCGCGCACCTCGTCGTTCGCGAACGGCGGCTCGATGCGTCGCCGGGTATCTTTCTCGGTCCGTTGTCCGGATACACGGAGCGGGTCCAGCGTTCCGTTGCGAATCGACCGTTCGCGTCGGTGGTCGAGGACGTTCGGACCGGGCCGCCGATGTGGTCGCCGTTCGCCCTGCTGGATCCGCTGATCAACCTCGGTGAGATGTTCGTGCATCACGAGGATCTGCGCCGCGCGGAAGGGAACTGGACCCGACGGGTTCTGCCCAGCGCGGTCGAGTCCCGACTGTGGCCCCAGGTGCGGTTGATCGGACGAGCAGGGCACCGCTCGGCACCGGTTCCGGTGCATGTCCGCACCCCGGACGGCCGACAGGCCACCTTCAAGGGTGGCTCGGGCCCGGGTGTGACGGTGGTGGGGGAACCCTCCGAACTCCTTCTCTATGCGTTCGGTCGGGACCAGGTAGAGGTCGTGTACGAAGGCTCGGCGGACGATGTCGCCGCCGTGAAGGCGCTCGACCTGAGTTTCTGACGCACATCCGTCGTTGTTACTGGTGTTGCGGATGGTTTCGACGGGGCTGTTGCGACTAGCCTGGGGTCATGGCAGGAAAGACCAGCACCTCCACCGCCAGGGCCGGATCCAGCGGATCCGGCTCCTCGCGCGCGTCCGGTACCTCTCGTAAGTCCGGTACCGGCCGCACGGCTCGAACCGTCACGACACCGAAGAAGCCCACCGCACCGCGCAACCCGGCGACCACGCGGGTAAGCGCATCGTCTCGCGGTAAGGCACCCGCGAGAGGTGCTGCGTCGCGGCGGCCCCCCATGAAGAAGAAGTCCCGCGGTGCGCTCGACGCGATCGGTCGCGGAATCGCGTCTACGTGGTCGATGGCGGCACGAGGTGTCGGTGCCACCACACGCACCGTCAGCAAGGCCGCGGACATCGAGCACGGTCACCGACGTGACGGAATCGCCCTTGGGCTCATCGCCGTCAGCGTCGTCGTCGCCGCAAGCGTGTGGTTCAGTGCCGGCGGCCCGGTCGGTGAGTGGATCGAGGTAGGGATCCGTGCCGTCATCGGCGACGCCGGCTATGTCGCACCCGTGCTGGGGGTCGCGATCGCCGTCGTGCTGATGCGTTCGGAGCCTCGCCCCGAGGTCAGACCACGCCTGGTTCTGGGCTCGATACTGCTGGGCTTGCCCGTTCTCGGGCTGTGGCACATGGCGGCGGGGTCACCGACCGACGCCACCGGTCGGTCCGAGGGAGCGGGCTTCGTCGGCTACGTTGCGGGCGGACCCATCGCCGACGGCCTGACGGTGTGGCTCGCCGTACCGTTGCTGCTGCTCGCCGGCCTGTTCGGCGTGCTGCTGCTCACCGGCACCACGGTACGAGACGTACCGGACCGGATGCGGGCACTGTTCGGTACCGATAGTCGAGGCGACGAATACGACGAGTACGACCCGGCCGATTTCGGTTCGGAATTCGGCGACGAGGGCTACGGCGACTACGACTCGAACTTCGACGCCGACGGATACCCGGTGCACGGCACCACCGACCCGTACGACAACTACCCGACCGAGGAGTACATCCCGGTCGTCAAGCCATCACGCGCTCGCAAGACCCCTGCACCGGCACCGGAGGCCCCCACCGAGGTCATGACGCCTGCCGCGGCCGCACCGGTCCCGGTGCCCGAGCCTGCCGCGCCCCCGCGGCCGAAGCCCAAGCCGATCGTCAAGGCCGCCGAACCCAAGCCGGCTGCCGACGACGACAAGATCGTCGTCGATCGCGTCGTCGACGGCGACTACACGCTGCCGTCGTTGTCGCTGCTCATCGACGGCGATCCGCCCAAGACGCGCAGCCAGGCGAACGACGCGATGATCGAGGCCATCTCCGAGGTACTCGAGCAGTTCAAGATCGACGCTGCGGTCACCGGATTCACCCGCGGACCGACGGTCACCCGCTACGAGGTGGAGCTCGGACCGGGCGTCAAGGTCGAGAAGATCACTGCGCTGGCTCGCAACATCGCCTACGCGGTCGCGACCGACAACGTGCGATTGCTCGCCCCGATCCCCGGCAAGTCCGCCGTCGGTATCGAGGTGCCGAACTCGGATCGCGAGATGGTCCGCCTGGCCGATGTGCTGACCGCCCCGTCGACCCGCAAGGATCACCACCCTCTGGTGATCGGCCTCGGCAAGGACATCGAAGGCGATTTCGTCAGTGCCAACCTGGCGAAGATGCCGCACCTGCTGGTGGCGGGATCCACCGGTTCGGGTAAATCGAGCTTCGTGAACTCGATGCTCGTGTCGCTGCTGGCACGGGCGACACCCGACGAGGTCCGGATGATTCTGATCGACCCGAAGATGGTCGAGTTGACGCCGTACGAGGGCATCCCGCACCTCATCACGCCGATCATCACGCAGCCGAAGAAGGCTGCCGCGGCCCTGGCCTGGCTGGTCGAGGAGATGGAGCAGCGCTACCAGGACATGCAGATCAACAAGGTCCGGCACATCGACGACTTCAACAAGAAGGTGCGGTCCGGCGAGATCACCGCACCGTTGGGCAGCGAACGCGTCTACCGGCCGTACCCCTACATCCTGGCCATCGTCGACGAGCTTGCCGACCTGATGATGACCGCTCCTCGCGACGTCGAGGAAGCGATCGTGCGCATCACCCAGAAGGCGCGCGCCGCAGGTATCCACCTGGTGCTCGCCACGCAGCGTCCGTCCGTCGACGTCGTCACCGGTCTGATCAAGACGAACGTGCCCTCACGTCTGGCATTCGCCACGTCGTCGTTGACCGACTCGCGAGTCATCCTCGATCAGCCCGGAGCCGAAAAATTGATCGGCATGGGCGACGCGCTGTTCCTGCCGATGGGTGCGGGCAAGCCGACGCGTCTGCAGGGTGCGTTCATCACGGACGAGGAAATCTCGGCCGTCGTCGACTTCGCCAAGAATCAGGCCGAGCCCGAGTACAACGACACCGTCACCGCCGCGAAGGTCTCGGACAAGAAGGACGTCGACCCCGACATCGGTGACGACCTCGACGTGCTGCTGCAAGCCGTCGAACTCGTCGTCACCAGCCAGTTCGGTTCCACGTCGATGCTGCAGCGCAAGCTACGGGTCGGATTCGCCAAGGCAGGACGACTGATGGACCTCATGGAGAACCGCGGCGTCGTGGGTCCGAGCGAGGGCTCGAAAGCCCGCGAAGTACTCGTCAAGCCCGACGAACTCGACGGATTGCTGTGGTCCATCAAGGGCGGGGACCCGGACGAGCAGCCGGCGTCCGAGGAGTTCTGACGGGCCCTACACCTGCGTGAATGGACCATTGCAGCCGTCTGGGCGGTGCAATGGTCCATTCACGCAGAACGGGTGGGCGAGCAGACTCAGGCCGTGAACGCGCCCATCACCGGTGTCCATTCGTGGAAGTCTGCCGACTCGATGAGGTTCTCGACCGCGAAAGGATCCTGGGCGAACAGTGATTCCACGGATGCGGCGTCCGGGCCGTCCACGAGCAGCAGAGCGCCGCTGTCGTCGGCGAACGGGCCACTGGAGACGAGCGTCTTCTTCTCCAACAAGTCGGCCAGCCACGCCCGGTGTGCGGCGCGATGGGTGTCGCGGCCCTCGGTGGTCGTGGGGGAGTACGTGTAGGTGACGGCGATCAGGGGCATGGAGCTCACTTCCGGATTCGAGGGGTGTCCGGAGAATTCTGTCAGAGCGAGAGCAGCATGCGCGTGTTGCCCAATGTGTTCGGCTTGACGTAGCTCAGGTCGAGAAACTCTGCGACGCCGGTGTCGTAGGACCGGCACATCTCCGCGTACACCTCGGCAGTGACGGGCGTTCCCTCGATTTCGGAGAAGCCGTGCCGGGCGAAGAAATCCACTTCGAAGGTCAGCACGAACACCTTCTGCAGCGCGAGCTCGCGTGCCACCTCGATGAGTTTGGCGACGATCAGGTGGCCGGCTCCGTGCCCCTTGGCTGCGGGGTCGACTGCCACCGTGCGTACCTCACCCAGGTCCGCCCAGAGCACGTGCAGAGCTCCGCATCCGATGACTTCGCCTGCGCGCTCGGCAATCCAGAACTCCTGCACTGCCTCGTACAGCGTCACCAGGTTCTTCTCGAGCAGGATTCGGCCCGCGTAGATGTCGATCAGCCGCTTGATCTCGGGAATGTCGGAGGTTCGGGCTCGACGCACGACCAGGGTGGCGTCGCCGATGGACGTGCCGTCCACGGTGTCGGAATACTCGTCGGATTCGGGATCGGCAGTGTCGCGACTCGCCCGATTCGGCCCAGAAGTCATGTGGTGAACAGTAGTCACCGATGCAACCGATAAACTTTCCGTGTGTCGTTCAGCGAGCAGTGTCCCCGTCTCGACGGGTCGGTGCTGCCCGAACGCCGACACACCATCGAATGTCCGGTCCGCGGCCGAGAAGCGGCTTCGTGACCGGCCCGACAGCGCCGGGCCACGGTGTTCCATCCGGCGGTGCCTCGCGCAGTGCGGGGCTGCCGCACGGCAACGCTGCTCCGGGCGGATCGGACGCCGTCCCGCTGCTCAACATCGCCAACGTGCTGACCGTGCTGCGCATCGCTCTGGTTCCGGTCTTTCTTGCGGCACTGTTCGTCGGAGACGGTCACGACACCTCGTGGCGGTTGGCGGCGACGGCGATCTTCGCCGCAGCGGCCATCACCGACCGGATCGACGGCCAACTCGCCCGCAAGTACGGACTCGTCACCGATTTCGGGAAGATGGCCGACCCCATCGCCGACAAGGCGCTGATCGGCGCTGCCCTTGTCGGGCTGTCGATGTTGGGCGATCTGTCCTGGTGGGTGACGGCGATCATCGGGGTACGCGAAATAGGCATCACCGCGGTCCGTTTCGCCGTCATTCGTCACGGAGTCATTCCGGCCGGTCGTGGCGGCAAGGTCAAGACACTGGTCCAGACATTCGCGATCGGCGTGTATCTGTGTCCGCTGCCCAGCGCAGTCGATCCAGTGGCGCTGGCGCTGATGGCTCTGGCGGTTCTGCTGACCGTGTACACCGGCCTGGACTACGTGGTTCAGGCGATTCGGTTGCGCCGGGGTGTGTCCTCGGTGTGAGTGCATTCGACGGGCGTCCACGAGGCGATGCGGGAAGTTGCAGTTCCGACAGCCGTGTCGGAGCCCCTTCGGCGCGTGTCGGAGGCGACGGGCATATAGGGTCGGGAACCAATCGGGCCGGCTGGGACGTTGACCCTACGACGGCTCCGAACGAACGATACGAACGTGGTCGTCTCGACGGCACAGTCGTCGGCAACAGCACCAACGAGGAGGAGCGAGATGGCGCTGCTATTGCGTGAAGCACTCGGCGACAGTTTGCGGCGTACTCGCGTCGCACAGAGCCGCACCCTGCGTGAAGTCTCCAACACCGCGCGCGTGAGCCTCGGCTACCTCTCCGAGGTGGAACGTGGCCGGAAGGAAGCGTCGAGCGAACTTCTCGCTGCGATCTGCGATGCCCTGGCCGTGCCTCTTTCCGATGTGATGAGCGACGTGAGCGTCACGCTGTCGGATGCATCCACTGCCGCTGTGCGTTCCGACGAATCGGCTGTGGCCACCCGCATCGACGGTGATACGCGGGTCGTGATCCCGGCACCTGCTGCCAGAGCTCTTGCCGCCGCCTAAGATCGAACGAGTAGCCGATGTCGGCTGCCGGCCCCACCGAGTCACCCGTACTTCACTGCACTGACAGGTTCATTTCGGTCACTGCGAGAGCAGCCGACCCGCACGCGGCCACCGCGGCGCAACAGATGGAGGCAGGACCACCCCATGGCTAATCCTTTCGTCAAGGCCTGGAAATACATGATGGCCCTCTTCAATTCCAAGATCGACGAGAAGGCCGACCCCAAGGTTCAGATTCAGCAGGCGATCGAAGACGCGCAGCGGCAGCACCAGGCGCTGTCTCAGCAGGCGGCGTCCGTCATCGGCAATCAGCGTCAGCTCGAAATGAAGCTCAGCAGGCAGCTGGACGAGGTCGAGAAGCTCAACGCCAACGCGCGTCAGGCCGTGACGCTGGCCGATCAGGCCGCTACTGCGGGTGACGTCGAGAAGGCCACGCAGTACACCAACGCGGCCGAGGCGTTCGCGGCTCAGCTCGTGACTGCCGAGCAGAGCGTCGAGGACCTCAAGGTTCTGCACGACCAGTCTCTGCAGGCTGCCACACAGGCCAAGAAAGCCGTCGAGCAGAACGCGATGGCCCTGCAGTCGAAGGTCGCCGAGCGCACCAAACTGCTCAGCCAGCTCGAGCAGGCGAAGATGCAGGAGAAGGTCAGCGAATCGCTGCGCTCGATGGACAGCACGTTGTCGGCACCGGGAAACACCCCGAGTCTCGATGCGGTGCGCGACAAGATCGAGCGTCGCTACGCAGACGCGCTCGGTTCCGCCGAGCTCGCTCAGAACTCCGTGTCCGGACGGATGCTCGAGGTTCAGCAGGCATCTGTGCAGATGGCCGGTCACAGCCGGCTCGAGCAGATCCGTGCCTCCATGGCCGGTGACTCCCTGCCCACGGGTAATTCCGCCGCCAAGCCGTCGATCGCCAAGGCCCCGGACGCAACGCCCGAGCCGCCGGCACAGGCGTGATCGACCGAACGCGAAGTTCGTTCGAGTAGACAGTAGTTCGGACACATGAGCAACAAGAATCACGAACCCGGCCGGTCGCGTAAGCGGCCGGCCGTTTCGTTGGACAGGGAGACTGTGACAGCCGCCGTTGCCGAATCCGGAGCGGTGGTCCGGTCTCTGGCCGAGACAGCGCGGGCCGCAGGAACCTCACTGCTCGATGCCGCCGGCCGTCGTAAGGACCCACGTGCCAAGCACCTGAAGAAGATTCGACGGGCTCGCCGGCGAAGTATCAGGTTCGGGGCCGCGTCGACGACCACTGCGGTGAGTACTGCGGGGATCGCAGCCTTGTCGGCTCCGGAATGGACTCTGTTCGTCGGTGGTGGTTCTGCCGCGCTCTTGGCCGTTCCTGCTGTGTACGCCTTCGGTCGTTTGCGGCGACTGCGAGGTCAACCGGTTCCGGTGGGACTGCCCGGCAGGCGTTCGTTACCGCAGCGTGGATCTGCCGCCTTCGAGCCGATGTCACGATTGGCGGGCGCAGAGCAGAGTCTGTTCGAGCTGCTCGGAATTCTGGCGCGATCGGGCACCATCGCCCCCGAGGACGTCGAAGAGATGATCGGCGTTGCCTCGGATGCGGTGAGGGGCTTGGAAGGTGTTGCCGTCGATATTGCGGCCCTCGAACGTGCGGGAGCGGCAAGCTCGTCGACACGCACGCATCTGCGGCCCGGAATCGAGGCTGCGGCAAGCGATCTCGCTGCCGGAGTGGATCAGTACGAGGATCTCGTCGCCGCTGCAGCACGGATGACCGGACCGGCCGGGTCCACGTCGAAGAACGTGGTGGAATCTCATCGCCGAGAATTGTTGTCTGCCACCGATCGACTGCAAGGGTGGGCCGACGCGCTCACCGAACTCGACGAAATCCGGTCACGACACCGGTGAGAAGATCAGGGTTCACCCCGATGTGTTCGCCGTGATCGGCTGCCAGTATCGACATAACGCGATACGACCCGGTGCGCGTCACACGGTAGGAGCCGTTCATGTTCTGGAAAATTCTCGGATTCATCGTTCTCGTCTGGATCGCACTTGCCTTGCTGGGCAGCATCATCAAGGGCTTGTTCTGGTTGGTCGTGGCCGGGGCCATCGTCTTCGGGCTGGTGTGGCTGTACAAGGCCATCTCCTCCGGTCACGACCGTTCGTCGCTGAAATACTGACTGCCGACCGCGTTACGTGCGCAGTGGGGAATCCGCTCCGACGAACACTCGCAACGCACGCGGCACGCATTCGATCGTGACGGGTAATTCTGCGATGCGTTCGCCGTCTGCGTACGCCACCATGTCGTCGCAGTGCACTGTCACGTTCCGGGCGCTGTAGACCTCGACCTCCGGAAGGTCGACGTGGGCACCCCGATACAACGTCGGCGACAGCGCAAGCAATCGCGTTCGACTCACATCCCGGACGACAGTGATGGCGAACAGCCCGTCGTCCACTCGTGCGGTCGGGCAGATGGCCATGCCGCCGCCGTAGCTGCTGCCATTTCCGACGGCGACGAGAACGGCATCCAGGTGCAGCTCGGCGTCATCCAATTCTATTGTGTACGAGAGTGTTCGGAGAGCAGCCAACTGCAATATCATGGCCGCGTTGTACCGCAGCGGGCCGGCAAGCCACTGCAGGCGGCCGGCGCGCTCGGTGACCAGTGAATCGAAGCCGCTCGACAGGACCGTACCGAACCAGCGCGTCCCGACCCTACCGAGATCTATCGACGTCACGACTCCGTCGACCACGAGATCCGCTGCGCGGGTGGGATCGTCGAGGGGGACCCCGAGCGTCCGGGCCAAATCGTTGCCTGTGCCCGCAGGAATCAGTCCGAGCGGAGTGTCGGTTCCCGCGATCACCTGTAACGCAAGATTGACGACCCCGTCGCCGCCCACGGCAACGACGGCATCCGTCCCGCACCCGACGGCTCGCTTCAACAACTCCAGCGCATCACCCGCCGTTCGGCCCTCGACGGTCGAGACGTCGAGTTCACGCTCGCGCAGACGCGTCACGGCGCGCCGTGCTGCGTGGACTGCTCGACCACCGCCGGCCGTGGGATTGGTCAGAACGGTCACCGATCGCGTCATGCAAGCTCGAATTCGTCGGTCACTCGATCAGCTTGCCAGGGTCGAGGTTTCCTGCGCAGGTCGGCGGCATGATCGGCACCCGACAATGGCACCGAAGAATACGGACGGACGGGCCGACGGTCACTGTGCAACACGGTGTCGCTGTTACTGTGAGGTATAGTAACGACACGAAATGTTTCCGAGTGAAGTACTTTACTTCCGACCGTTGTGCGAAGGGTGATCTGTGATCGAGCAGCAGGTGTCGACTCCCGCCTCGGTCGAGTCCTCCCTGGAGGCAGCACCCGAGAAGTCGGTGGAGGACACCGTTCTCGACGCCGCACGCTCGTGCATCCTCGAACGAGGAGTCAAGCGCACGACCCTCGCCGAGATCGCACGACGCGCCAAAGTCAGCAGGCCCACGGTGTATCGGCGGTGGGCCGATACCCGAGCAGTGGTGTCGAGCCTGCTCACCCGTGAGATCGCTGCCCTGATTCCCGACTTCGACGCCACCGCGTCCGGACGCGAGCAGATCGTCGTTGCTGTGGTTCAGGCGGGAGATCGAATAAGGCAGCATCCGCTGTTCGTCAAGATTCTGCGGTCGGACTCGGACGTGCTCGCGACCTACATTCTGCACCGCCTCGGTACCAGCCAATCGTTGATCATCGATGCGGTGGCGCGTCTTGTCGAAGCGGGACAACGTGATTCGTCGATCCGCGACGGGGATCCGAATACCCTGGCGACGCTCGTCCTGCTCATGGTCCAGTCCGCCGTCCAGTCCGCCGAGATGGTGTCCGAACGGGTTCCGGGTGGCGAGGTGGTACGCCAGATGGCGGACGCCGTCGACGCCTACCTTCGTCCCGACAAAGCCTGACCGTCGGTGCCGCTGCCCGGCACCATCGGTGATCGTCCAGCGCGGCGATGTGGCACGCTGAGCGCGTGCGAGTAGCAGTGGTGGCCGGCCCGGACCCAGGACATGCGTTTCCCGCTATCGCCTTGTCGCTGTTGTTCGAGCGGGCGGGTGACGATCCGGTCCTGTTCACCGGAAGCCGGTGGGTCGGCGACGCCAGAGCGGCCGGTCTTCGCACGCTCCCACTGGGTGGCCTGCTACCGAGACCGGAGGACGACGATCTCGATGCCGGGCAGCGCATTCATTCGCGCGCAGCCTTTGTCGCGACAGAACTGTTGCCGGACCTCGATCGCGAGAACGTCGATCTGGTGGTCTCCGATATTCTCACGGCCGGAGGCGGAATGGCTGCCGAGCGATTGGGAATTCCCTGGGTCGAGCTCTCGCCCCACCCGCTGTATTCGCCATCGAAGGGGTTGCCGCCCATCGGAAGTGGGCTCGCGCCCGGACGCGGTGTTCGGGGTCGTCTTCGCGATACGGTGATGCGCGCGTTGACGGCGCGCTCTATCGCCCGCGGGCAGCAACAGCGCGCCGACGCCCGAGTGAGCATCGGACTCCCCGCACGCGATCCCGGGCCGGCTGCTCGGCTCATCGCCACCATTCCCGCACTCGAAGTGCCGCGGCCCGACTGGCCGAGGGATGCCCATGTGGTGGGGCCACTGCTGTGGGAGCCCACCGACGAATTGCTCGACGTCCCCGCCGGCGATACGCCGCTGGTGATGGTGGCCCCGTCGACGGCGTTCACCGGGGCCGAGGGAATGTTGGAGATGGCTCTGAAGGGATTGGACGGCACAGGCGTCCGGGTAGTGGCCTCGGTGCTCGACGGGGGCCCCGACGACGTGCCGGAATGGGCGAATGCCGGACTCGGTCGCCAGGACGAATTGCTGCGCCGCGCCGATGTCGTGGTGTGCGGAGGTGGTCACGGCATGTTGGCCAAGGCGCTCATCCACGGAGTTCCAGTGGTCACCGTGCCGGGCGGCGGCGATCAATGGGAGCTGGCGAACCGGGCCGCTCGGCAGGGGAGTGCCGTACTGGTGCGTCCCGCCACCGCGGGTGCAATTGCCGACGCCGTGTCCGCCGTGCTGTCCGACCCTCGTCATGCGGCGGCAGCGACCTCGGCGGCTGCAGGCGCGCATCACGTCGAGGATCCTGTCTCGGTCTGCCGCGAGGTGCTCGCCGGTAGCGACGCCGAGGGCGGGCGTTAGGCTGATCGATGTGCGTCTGACCGAATTTCGTGAACTGCTCACCGAGGAGTTCGGCTCCGTTCGAGGCAATTCCCTGCTCGCCGATCATGTGCTGTCCGGTATCGGACGGACGGGCGCGCAGGCCATCGAAGACGGTGTCGACCCGCGGGAAGTATGGCGGTCGATCTGTTACGAGTTCGATGTGCCCAAGGAACGTTGGTAGCTCCACCGCATCGGCTCGAGTCGCTCGGCGTGTCGAAAGCTGTGGTAGTTGACTCGAACACGTGTTCGCCTATGCTGATGTCAACGGTTGCTGGCCGGTCTCGAAGAACTTCTTGTCGGTACCCCGTTCTAGCGTTACCGCCAACAAGCTGATCGACAGACACAGCTGAACGAAACGACACAGGGAGCTCACGATGGCTGCATACGACCGCGACAAAGCGCTCGATCTCGCACTCGCGCAGATCGACAAGAATTTCGGTAAGGGCTCGGTGATGCGCCTCGGCGACGAGGTCCGTCAGCCCATCGCCGTCATCCCCACGGGATCGATCGCGCTCGACGTGGCACTCGGCATCGGAGGTCTGCCCCGCGGCCGAGTCATCGAGGTCTACGGTCCTGAGTCCTCGGGTAAGACCACCGTCGCATTGCACGCGGTGGCCAGCGCTCAGCGTGCCGGCGGAATCGCCGCGTTCATCGATGCCGAGCACGCGCTCGACCCCGACTACGCAAAGAAGCTCGGTGTCGACACCGACGCACTGTTGGTCTCGCAGCCCGACACCGGTGAGCAGGCCCTGGAAATCGCCGACATGTTGATTCGCTCCGGTGCCCTCGACATCCTCGTCGTCGACTCGGTGGCCGCACTGGTACCGCGCGCCGAGATCGAAGGCGAGATGGGTGACAGTCACGTGGGTCTGCAGGCCCGTCTGATGAGCCAGGCGCTGCGCAAGATCACCGGTGCCATGAGCAACTCCGGTACCACCGTGATCTTCATCAACCAGTTGCGCGAAAAGATCGGCGTCATGTTCGGTTCCCCCGAAACCACCACCGGTGGTAAGGCATTGAAGTTCTATGCCTCGGTACGTCTGGACATCCGTCGGATCGAGACGCTGAAGGACGGAACCGAGGCCATCGGTAACCGCACCCGTGTCAAGGTCGTCAAGAACAAGGTCGCGCCGCCTTTCAAGCAGGCCGAATTCGACATCATCTACGGCAAGGGCATCAGCCGTGAAGGCTCGTTGATCGACATGGGTGTCGAGCACGGGTTCATCCGCAAGTCGGGCTCGTGGTTCACCTACGAAGGCGATCAGCTCGGACAGGGCAAGGAGAACGCCCGTAAGTTCATGCTCGAGAATCCCGATGTGCGTGACGAAATCGAGAAGAAGATCATGGAGAAGCTGCAGATCGGTGCGGACGTCACCGCAGAGGAGCCCGCAGCTGCTCCGGTCGACTTCTAACCTGGGTTCGCTGTGCAGCAGCGAGACAACGGCGGCGGCACCGAAGCGCAGGCGAAAGACGTCTGCCTTCGGCTGCTGACCGACCGGGCACGCAGCAGACACGAACTCGAAGCCAGCTTGGCCAAGAAGGGTTTCACCCACGAGGTCTCCACCGCAGTGCTCGACCGACTCGAGAAGGCGAAACTCGTCGACGACGAGTCGTTCGCGGAGCAGTGGGTTCAATCTCGGCACAAGTACTCCGGCAAGGGCAAACGCGCCCTGAGCATGGAGCTGCGGAACAAAGGCGTCAGCAACGAGCTGGCCGTGAACGCCCTGGATCTGATCGATGCCGAAGACGAGCGGCAGCGTGCTGCGGAGTTGGTGCGCAAACGATTCCGAACGCTGCATCTGCCGGATCCGAACGGGCCCGACGCACGAGCCGAACGCGACAAAGTGGTGCGCAAGTTGGTCGGGATGCTGGCCCGCCGCGGCTACTCGCAGGGAATGGCATTCGCCGTGGTCAAGGAACAACTCGATCGCGTGGGAGCCGACACCGAAGACTTCGACGGCCCAGATTCGATGTGATCGTCCACATCGAGTCCAGGTAGTCGAGAAACAGTATGGCCCGCAACACCATCGGTGTTGCGGGCCATACTGCTGTGCAGCCGAACGGTGCGGAGCTCAGGCCGCTTGACCGCCGTCGAGTGCAGGCACAACAGCGGCGGTGCCGCCCTTACGCTTTCGCGATCGCAGACGCCGCTCGACCACGGTCGCCAGTTTCGTCAACGCCGAGTTGATGATGATCATGATGACGGCGACGATGATCAGCGACGGGAGGTAGTTGCTGTAGAACGCGCCGACCTGCTGACCGGAACGGACGACTTCGACGTACCCGATGATGTATCCCAGCGCCGAGTCCTTCAGTGCCACCACCATCTGCGAGATGATGGCGGGCAGCATCGCGGTCACGGCCTGGGGGAGCAGTACCAGGGTCATGACCTGGCTCTTGCGCATGCCCAGCGCCGAGGCGGCTTCGCGCTGACCCTTAGGCAGTGAATTGACTCCGGCACGTACGATCTCGGCGATCACCGATCCGTTGTACAGAGTGAGGCCGGTGACCACCGCGGCCAACGCCAGGTACTTGACCTTGAAGACCTCGTAATCGGCGTACACCGCGTACAGGAAGATCATCAGGATCAGCACGGGAACTGCACGGAACAATTCGACGATCGCACCGCTGACGATTCGTACAGCGCGGTGATCCGAGAGGCGGCCGATGCCGAGGACGGCACCGAGAATCAGGGCGAACACGATCGACAATGCCGCCGCGACCAGAGTTCCCTGAATACCGGGCAACAGATACGTGGTCCACGTTGTCGATTCGAGGAACGGGTCCCACTTCTCGGCAGTGAGCTGCCCCTTCGAGTCGAGGGCGCGGTAGATCAGAAATGCGATTCCGAGCGAGATCACCGCGACGACGACAGTCAGAATGCGGTATCGCAGTACCGCTTTGGGTCCGGGAACGTCGTACAGAACTGCTACTGCATCACTCATCATGACACCGCCAATCGCTTGCTGATGTAGCCGAACAGCAACCCGGTCGGGAGCGTCAAGATCATGAAGCCGAGCGCGAAGATTCCGCCGACGACGAAGATCGCGGCCTCGTTCTCGATCATGTTCTTCATCAGGAACGACGCCTCGGCGACGCCGATGACCGATGCGATGGTCGTGTTCTTCGTCAACGCGATCACGACGCTTCCCAGCGGGCCGACCACCGCGCGGAACGCCTGAGGAAGAACGACGATCGAGATGTTCTGGGTGAACGTCATTCCCAGCGAGCGGCCCGCTTCGGCCTGCCCCACCGGGACGGTGTTGATGCCCGATCGCAGTGACTCGGCCACGAACGACGCGGTGTAGATGCTCAGCCCGAGGATTGCCAATCGAAAGTTGTTGTCGTCGAGTGACGTCGGTGAGGACTCCGACGCCAGAGAAACGCCCATTGTCTGATATAGCCCGAACGAGGTGAACAGAATGATCAGGGTCAAGGGGGTGTTACGAAAGATGGTGACGTACGTCGCCGCAATTCCGCGCGCAATCGGAATGGGTGATACGCGCATCGCGGCGATGATCGTTCCGATGACCAACGCACCGACGAGGGATGCCAACGTCAGGTAGATGGTCGAGAGGAACGCGTCGATCAGTTGATCGCCGTACTTGCTCAATAGGTTCACGGTGCTTGTTGATCCTCACGGCTCGGCGAGATCGAGCCGTCGTGTCCCGCCCGCGACGAGCGGAACACGACGGCGTGGTCGATCAGTAGCAGTCGATCAGTAGCGGTCGACGGTGGGCGGGCTCGGCAGCGGGTAGCCCGACGCGCCGACGGTGTCGTTGAACGCCTGCTCCCAGGCACCGCTGGTCACCATCTCTTCGATGGCGTCGTTGATCTTGTTGCGTCCGTCGGTGTCGTCCTTGTTCAGGCCGATGCCGTAGTTCTCGGTGGTGAAGGGCTCACCGACCACCTTGAACTGACCGGGGGACTGAGCGGCGTAACCGGCAAGGATGATGTCGTCGGTGGTGACGGCGTCCACGGTGCCGTTGCGCAGTGCTTCGACGCAGGCGGAGTAGGTGTCGAACGGCTGAAGCTGGACTCCCGGGTACTCGTCGGCGATGTTCTGTGCCGGGGTGGAACCGGTGACCGAGCACAGCTTCTTGCCCTCGAGTGAATCGGGACCGGTGATGTCGGTGTTGTCCTGCTTCACCAGGAGCGACTGACCTGCTACGAAGTACGGTCCGGCGAAGCCGACCTTCTCCTTGCGGGTGTCGGTGATGGAGTAGGTGGCGACGATGTAGTCGACCTCACCGTTCTGGATCAGCGTCTCGCGCTGCGCGGACGGGGATTCCTTGAATTCGATGTTCGCCTCGTCGACACCGAGCTTGCCTGCGACGTACTTGGCCACCTCGACGTCGAAGCCGCTGAACGAGCCGTCCGGATTACGGAGGCCGAGGCCCGGCTGATCGAACTTGATGCCGACGATGAGGCTGCCGTTCTCGGCGCTGCTCGAGATGGTGCGCGCTTCTTCGCCGCCGCCGCAGGCGGTGGCGACGATGGACAGAGCGGCGATGGCGACACCGAGGCGAAGCGGTCGGGTGATTCTCACAGTGAATGTCCTTCGGATAGGTCGTACGTAATGGGGCGAGCGGTGAATCTGATCAGTGACCGAGGATCTTGCCGAGGAAGTCCTTGGCGCGTTCGGACTTCGGGGACTTGAAGAAGGTTTCGGGATCGGTGTCCTCGACGACGGCACCGTCGGCCATGAAGATGACTCGGTCGCCTGCCTTGCGGGCGAAGCCCATCTCGTGGGTGACGACGAGCATTGTCATGCCCTCCTTGGCCAGCGAGGTCATGACGTCGAGTACCTCGTTGACCATCTCCGGATCCAGGGCCGAGGTGGGCTCGTCGAAGAGCATCACTTTGGGGTTCATGGCGAGTGAGCGGGCGATGGCCACGCGCTGTTGCTGACCACCCGACAGCTGAGCCGGGTACTTGTCTGCCTGGTTGGCGATGCCGACGCGTTCGAGCAGAGCCAGTGCGCTCTTCTCGGCCTCGTCCTTCTTGAGCTTTCTCACCTTCATCGGTGCCAGCATGACGTTCTGCAGAATGGTCTTGTGTGCGAAGAGGTTGAACGACTGGAAGACCATGCCGACATCCGCACGCAGTGCAGCGAGGGCCTTGCCCTCGGCGGGGAGTAGATCCCCGTCGACCTCGATGGCACCGGAATCGATCGGCTCCAACCGGTTGATCGTCCGGCACAGCGTCGACTTACCGGATCCGGACGGACCCACGACGATGACGACCTGGCCGGCCGGCACTTCGAGATTGATGTCCTTGAGTACGTGCAGATCACCGAAGTGCTTGTCGACGGATTTGAGCGAGATCATCGAAGGGGTGCCCGGCGGTGGTGTCGCTGCCGGGGCGTCGGTGGCGTGCGTCATAGGTGGAAACCCTATGCGTAGTTTCCTCGCCGACCGGCGTTTTCGCCCGCAGTCTTCGATTATGTAATGGAAACTTTACTGTCGGCTCGCATAGCGCCTGCACAGTCCGCGGAGGGCCCCGTGACCCCGGCGTGTCCGCCCGTGCGATGGACGTACCCTGAAGAGGTGCAAACGAGTGTTTTTTCGACCGTGGACGTGACCGATCGCGGGAGCGTCGACCCCGAGACGGCCAGTGCCCCATCGGCGGCAGGTGCCCGCAGCTACGAGGTGCGCACACACGGCTGCCAGATGAACGTTCATGATTCCGAACGCCTGTCCGGGCTGCTCGAAGAGGCTGGTTACGTGCCCGCCGACGCCGGTACCGACGCAGATCTCGTGGTGTTCAACACGTGCGCTGTACGCGAGAACGCGGACAACAAGCTGTACGGAAACCTCGGCATGCTCCGGCCCGCGAAGACGCGAAACCCCAATATGCAGATTGCCGTCGGCGGTTGCCTGGCGCAGAAGGACCGCAACACCGTCGTGGACAGGGCTCCGTGGGTGGACGTGGTCTTCGGTACGCACAACATCGGATCGCTGCCGGTACTGCTCGAGCGCGCCCGGCACAACGAGCAGGCTCAGGTCGAGATACTCGAGTCTCTCGACGCCTTCCCGTCCACCCTGCCGGCCAAGCGGGAGTCCGCGTACGCCGGCTGGGTATCGATTTCGGTGGGCTGCAACAACACTTGCACTTTCTGCATCGTTCCGGCGCTGCGCGGCAAGGAGATCGACCGCAGGCCGGGCGACATCCTCGCCGAGGTACAGGCTTTGGTGGACCAGGGCGTGCTCGAGGTGACGCTGCTGGGGCAGAACGTCAACGCCTACGGTGCCTCGTTTGCCGACCCCGATCTACCTCGCGACCGCGGGGCGTTCGCCGCGCTGCTGACCGCGTGCGGATCCATCGAAGGACTCGAGCGAGTGCGGTTCACGTCTCCGCATCCGGCCGAGTTCACCGACGACGTCATCGAGGCGATGGCATCGACCCCGAACATCTGTCCCACTCTGCACATGCCGCTGCAGTCCGGCTCGGACCGAATCCTCAAGGCGATGCGCAGGTCCTATCGACAGACGAAGTTCATGGGCATCATCGACAAGGTTCGCGCGGCCATGCCGCACGCGGCCATCACCACCGACATCATCGTCGGCTTCCCCGGCGAGACCGAAGAGGATTTCGAGCAGACGCTCGAGGTGGTGCGGCGCGCGAAGTTCGCCAACGCGTACACCTTCCAGTACTCCAAGCGTCCGGGCACCCCGGCAGCCGACATGCCCGATCAGGTACCGAAAGAGGTTGTACAGGAACGGTATCTGCGGTTGATCGCGTTGCAGGAGGAGATCGTCCTGGCCGCGAATCAGGCCCTGATCGGCACCGAGGTCGAATTGCTCGTCGCCACCGGTGAGGGGCGCAAGAACAACGCAACTCATCGGATGAGCGGACGCGCCAGGGACGGCCGACTGGTGCACTTCGCCGTCGACGCCGAGCGGGCGGGCGACATTCGCCCGGGCGACGTCGTCACGACGACCCTGACCGCCGCGGCCCCGTACCACCTGATCGCCGACGCCGGAGTGCTGACGCACCGACGGACCGCGGCAGGCGACGCCCACGAACGCGGCATCATGCCGAAGACGGCCCCGATCGGGGTCGGTCTCGGACTTCCCTCGATCGGTGCCCCGGCACCGCTTCCGGTTCAGACAGGATGCACCGTATGACAGACACAGATGGACCCGATCGCGTCGTACCCTCGCGAACCGCCGAGGAACTCGGACGAACCGAGCGAGCGGTGATGACCGAGCTGGATCCGGGAGCGCGAGCCATGGTGGTGGCCGGTCTTGTGCTGGTTCTGTTGGTCACGTTCGCGTTGCCGCACACCGGATCGGCCACCGGATTCGACGTGCTGACGGGCAGCGAAACAGCGGTCGCGGAATCGATTGCCCTGCCGTCGCGCGTTTTCGTCGTGCTGGTGCTGACGTTCGGTGTGGTGATGTCGGTGCTCGCGCTGGTCACCCGCGTCTGGGCGCTGGCCTGGGCCGCCCTCGCCGGGTGTGCGGTGTCGTCGGTGTACGGGATGCTCTCGATCTGGACGCGGCAGACCGTGCCGGACAACCTGCAGGGCGGCGGACCGGGCATCGGTCTCGTCATTGCGTGGATCGCGGTGATGGTGCTGACGTTCCATTGGCTCAAAGCCGTATGGAACAAGACCAACTCTCAGCTCGCCGCTCAGGAACAGCGCCGTATCGCGGCGGCGTCGGGCGAGCAGAAGCTACGCCTGTGGGACGGCCACTCGAACCCCTGAGTTCGTGTGGCCGCCCGCACTGCAGGTCACAACTCGTCGACGGCACTTTCCGCGGCATCGGCCCATTCACGCCACTGCTGGGCCTGCGCACGCGCCCGTTCGGCGTCCTTGGTCTTGCCTGCCGCCGTCGCCTTGGCCGCTTGATCCTCGAACTGGGCCACTCGCTCACGGAACTGAGCCGCGCGGGCAACCGCCTCGGGGTCGGACCGACGCCACTGAGACTCCACGGCGTCGTGGACGGTCTTCTCGATCGCGCGGAGCTTGCCTTCGAGTTCCTGCATCTTCTCGCGCGGAACCTTGCCGATGGCGTCCCACTTGTCCTGCAGATCACGCAGCGCCGCACGAGCAGCGTCCAGGTCCTTGCTCGGATCGATATGTGTCTTTGCCAACAACGCTTCCTTGGCCTCGGCGTTGGCCTCGAATTCCGCGTCCCGCTCCGACGCCGCGGCGTTGCGTGCCGCGAAGAATACGTCCTGGGCGGCCTTGAAGTTCTTCCACAATGCGTCGTCGGCGTCCCGCGGAGCCCGGCCCGACGCTTTCCACTCCACCAACAGGTCTCGGAATGCTGCTGCAGTGGGACCCCAATCGGTGGACGAGGACAACGCTTTTGCGCGCTCGACCAGCTCTTCCTTGCGGGTCTTGGCTGCTCCTCGCTCCCGATCGAGATCAGCGAAATGCGCTCCACGACGCCGGTTGAAGTTCTCCCTGGCCTTCGAGTACCGCTTCCACAGCGCATCGTCGATCTTTCGATCCACCCCGCGGATCGTCTTCCATTCATCCAGAATCTCGCGCAGCCGGTCCCCGGCATGCTTCCACTGCGTCGATTCACTGCCGATCTGCTCGGCCTCGGCGGCGAGGGCTTCCTTACGGGCAGTGTGCTCGGCGCGTTCGAGCTCCTTCTCCTGCTTGGCGACCGCCGCTGCTGCGTCGGAGTGCTCGACGACGGCGTGGAGTCGGCGAGCCAGCAGATCGAGGTCGCCGATCACCGCAGCCGTCGGCAGGCTCTCCAGCAGCGCCGAGGCCGCAGCCTTGGTTTTCTTGGCATCACCGGTACCCGACGTCAATCGGGCTTCGAGCAGTCCGACCTCGGTGGCCAGATCGTCGTAGCGCCGCCCGAAATGCGCGAGGCCTTCCGCTGCGTCGCCCGCTTGCCAGGAGCCGACCTGACGCTCGCCGTCCGAGGTGCTCACCCACGCGGTGCCGTCGTCGTCGACCCGGCCGTACTTGCTCGGATCGCTCGCCGGCGCGACCACGGTGGGCACATGCGCGGCCGTCGGGTGCGGCTTGGCTGCCGAGGAGCCACCGGGGCGGGGTGCCCCGGGACGAGGAGAAGCAGAACTCGGTCCGCCGGGCTTCGGTCCGCCGCCGGGCTTGGGGCCGCCACCTGGCTTGGGTCCTCCGGTCGGAGGTGTACCGGTCGCGTCACCGCCGGAATGATCGGCGGGTGCAACCGACGACGGGGCGTCGGGGGTGGTGGGGGTACCGGCGTTCGGGTCGGTCATTGTTCCTCATCTCTGCCGCGCGTCACGGCTGCCTACGATCGCGATCTGGACACCATTGAACTCGGTGACGACCGATCGGACCATTGAAACAGCTCAGACGGTTCGAGGTGGACTCGTCCGGCCAAGTCGCGTCACCGACTAGCGTGATACGTGTGTTCTGTGCCGCGGCCCTGGTGCCCTCTCCGCCGTTACTGGTCCCCGAACTGATGGGCCGGGCAGCAGCCGAGGCAACCGAGCTTCGGGCCGCTGCTGTGTCTGCTGTCGAGCAGCTGTCCGCGGTGGCCGACCGGTGGCTCGCGGTCGGCGTCGACGACGGCGAGGGGCGTTACGACGAGACGACGGTCGGCACCATGCGTGGGTACGGCGTCGATGTGGAGGTGCGGCTGTCCGGTTCGCCGGCACGGTCCGGGCCGGACCCCGAGTTGCCGCTGGCGGTTCTCCTCGCCGGCTGGCTGCGCGGTGCGGCGGCGGCCGACAGGGCAATCGAGGTCCGCACGGTACCCGCGGACGCGAGCGCACGATGGTGCTCGCACGCTGGGATGCAACTGCGCCGCGAACTCGACGCGTCCGACGACAGGTGGGGAGTGTTGGTGCTGGCAGACGGCGCGAACACCCTCACCCCGAAGGCACCGGGGTCGTTCGATTCGCGCGCCGCGGACGTGCAGCGTCGCATCGACGATGCTCTTGCCACCGCCGACGTCGACGCCCTCGCGGAGCTCGACGAGGGCCTCTGCGCAGCGATCGGCGTGCGGGGCCGACCGGCCGTGCAGATGCTCGCCGCACTCGTGGGAACCGACCCCGTCTCGACGACCGAGCTGTATCGGGGCGCACCGTTCGGTGTCGGATACTTCGTCGGAGTCTGGTCCCGTGGCTGACGAAACCGGGGCGACCGCCGAGGATTCGGCCACGACACCGGTGGCAGTGATCGGACCGACCGCAGCGGGCAAATCGGACCTGGCGCTGGACCTGGCCGAGGAGCTGGGCGGGGAGATCGTCAACATCGACGCGATGCAGCAATACCGGGGGATGGACATCGGTACCGCGAAAGTGACCGTGCCGGAGCGCCGCGGCATCGTGCACCATCAGCTCGATGTGCTCGAGGTCACCGATATCGCGACGGTGGCGCGTTACCAATCTGCTGCCGTCGCCGACGTCGAGAACATTCGATCCCGTGGCCGTCGGCCGATCATCGTGGGCGGTTCGATGATGTACGTCCAATCACTGCTCGACGAATGGGCCTTTCCCGCCACGGACCCGGTCGTCCGGGCCAAGTGGGAGGCGGTGCTCGAACGCGACGGAGTCGACGCGATCCACCGCGCTCTGACGGAGGTCGATCCGGACGCTGCCGCGTCGATCCTGCCCACGGACGGACGGCGGATGGTGCGGGCCTTGGAAGTGGTCGAATTGACCGGTCGGCCTTTCGCGGCCTCGGCCCCCGTCATCGGTGAACCGCGCTGGGGCACGGTGGTGCTCGGCGTCGACCGCGACACCGCAGAGTTGGACGAGAGGATCGATCTGCGTACTCGGCGCATGTTCGATTCCGGGTTGATCGACGAGGTCGAAGGGTTGCTGGAGCTCGGCCTGCGCGACGGAGTGACGGCGTCACGGGCGATCGGATACGCCCAGGCGCTCGATGTGCTGGCCGGGGAGTACGACGTCGACCATGCACGTGAGCGGACGTTCATCGGCACCAGGCGCTATGTGCGCCGTCAGCGGTCGTGGTTCCGCCGCGACGAACGAGTGCGGTGGCTCGACGGCGCATCGCCCACCCTGCGGTCGGATGCGCTGTCCGCGATCGAACTCGGCTAGGTCGGTCCCCGTAGACTCGCCGACATGGAATTCGCCAAGGGCCACGGAACGCAGAACGATTTCGTCGTGCTGCCGGATCCCGGTGCCGAGCTCCAACTCACCAGGTCGGCGGTCACGGTGCTGTGTGATCGACGGCAGGGGATCGGCGCCGACGGGGTACTGCGTGTCGCGCGCGCCGGGGTGCTGCGGGACGCGGGTGTACTCGATCGAATCCCGGCCGGTGTCGAGGCCGACGACTGGTTCATGGACTACCGCAACGGTGACGGCACCATCGCCGAGATGTGCGGAAACGGGGTCCGAGTCTTCGCGCACTACCTGCGAGTCCACGATCTCGAGCAGCGCGATCAATTCGTGGTCGGCTCTCGCGCAGGCGCACGTGCGGTGACGGTGCACTCGTACGACGAGACCGATGCCGACGTGACCGTGGCCATGGGCGACGTCACCCTGCTGGGTTCGAGCGCGACGACCCTGGCCGGTGCAGCGTACGAGGGGATCGGCGTCGATGTCGGCAACCCGCATCTGGCCTGCGTCGATCCCACGCTGAACCGCACCGCGTTGCGGGCGCTGGACTTCACCGCTCCGCCGACTCTCGATTCCGAGTTCTTTCCCCACGGTGCGAACGTCGAGATTCTGACCCGGCTCGACGACGGTGCAGTCGAGATGCGCGTCTTCGAACGCGGCGTCGGAGAGACACGCTCGTGTGGCACCGGAACCGTCGCTGCCGCCGCTGCCGCGCTCAGTTACGAGGGGCTCGAGACCGGAGACGTGAGTGTCGGTGTGCTCGGCGGTCGGGTCCGAGTGGCCATCGACCACGTCGGTGCAACCCTGCGCGGACCGTCGGTACTGCTCGCCCGGGGAGAGGTCGACGACCGTTGGTTCGCCGGTCAGTCCTGACCGTCGCGCCGGCTCCGAGCGAAACCCGCGTGCACACGCTGGGCTTTTCGTGGATCATGGGAGTTGTATGACGAACTCACATGAAACATCACCTGCGGGCGAACCGGTCGACCATGATGCCGACGGTTCACCCGATACCGCATCTGCATGGACCCGCGAGGAGTCCGACGCATGGTCGAGGCGGATGGCGCGCTCACCCCTCGACGATGACTCCCCGTCCTCGGGCGATATGCAACTCGAGGAGCGGACTGCGCTGCGACGAGTCGCCGGACTGTCGACCGAGCTCGCCGACGTCACCGAGGTCGAGTACCGGCAGTTGCGCCTCGAACGCGTCGTACTGGTCGGAGTATGGACCACCGGTACTGCGGCACAGGCCGAATCCAGCATGACCGAACTGGCCGCGCTCGCCGAGACTGCAGGCTCCGAAGTACTCGAGGCGCTGATGCAGCGCCGGGACAAACCCGACGCTGCAACCTACATCGGCTCGGGTAAAGCCAAGGAACTGCGCGACATCGTGCTCGCGACCGGGGCCGATACCGTGATCTGCGACGGCGAACTGACGCCCGCCCAGCTCAATGCGCTGGAAAAGGTCGTCAAGGTCAAGGTCATCGATCGAACCGCACTGATCCTCGACATCTTCGCGCAGCACGCGACGTCACGAGAAGGCAAGGCACAGGTCGCCTTCGCCCAGATGGAATACATGTTGCCCAGGCTCCGCGGCTGGGGTGAATCCATGTCGCGTCAGGCGGGTGGACGCGCCGGTAGCAACGGCGGCGTGGGTCTTCGTGGACCGGGTGAGACGAAGATCGAGACCGATCGCCGACGCATCCGTGAGCGCATGGCCAAGCTCCGCCGTGAGATCAAAGGCATGAAGCAGGCTCGCGACACCAAACGCGAGCAGCGGCTCAGTGGCACGGTGCCGTCGATCGCGATCGTCGGATACACCAATGCGGGCAAGTCGAGTCTGTTGAACGCGCTGACCGGTTCCGGTGTGCTGGTTCAGAATGCGCTGTTCGCAACCCTCGATCCGACGACCCGGAAGTCGACGCTCGAAGACGGCCGCGCCATCGTGCTGACCGATACCGTCGGATTCGTCCGGCACTTGCCGACCCAGCTGGTCGAGGCCTTCCGCTCCACGCTGGAGGAAGTGACCGACGCCGACCTGTTGCTGCACGTGGTCGACGGTTCCGATCCGCTACCGATCGATCAAATCAAAGCAGTACGCGAAGTGATCACCGAGGTGGTCCGCGAGCAGGACGCGAAGATGCCACCGGAGTTGTTGGTGGTCAACAAGATCGACGCCGCAGATCCGGTCCAGCTGACGCAGTTGCGTGGCCTGCTCGACGGCGCACGATTCGTCTCGGCCAAGACCGGTGAAGGCATCGATGCACTGCGGGATCACCTCGGCGACATTCTGTCCGAGCCCGATGTGTTGGTCGACGTCCTCGTCCCGTACACCCGCGGCGACCTGGTCGCCCGGATCCACACCGACGGCCGAATAGTGCAATCGACGCACGAGGCGGACGGCACGCGCGTCGAAGCTCGTGTGCCGCAATCACTTGCGGCCGCCCTCGTCGAGTTCACCGCGACCGTACCCAGCGCCTGAGTTCGGTGAATCCGCGCGCAGTGGTGCGTGGTGGTGCCGCGGCCGTGGTCGGCACGGCGATCGTGCTGACCTGTGCATCGACCGCCCTGGCCGCGCCGGTCGACGTTGCAACCTACTGTCTACCAACCGATCCCGGACTCGACGAGCTGTCCGGTGCGACGGTGCTCGACGGCACCGTGTACGGGATCGGCGACAGCGGTGCCGATGATCGGGTGGCGGTGCTCGACGCGAATTGTGCGGTGCAGCGCTGGATCGACGTTCCCGTCGACCCGTACGACGTGGAGGACATGGCGTCGTACGACGGCTCACTGTGGTTGGCCGACATCGGCGACAATCAGTTGCGCCGCGACACTGTGGCACTGACGCGAATGGACCCGGAAACAGGCGCGGGCGAGCTGTATCGACTGGCCTACCCCGACGGCGCACACGACGCCGAGACACTGCTCATCGAACCCGGCGGTCGGCCGGTGATCGTCACCAAGGAACTCTCGGGTGTCAGCGGGGTATACGTACCGACCGGAGACGAATCCGTCACCGATCTGAGCAGTCCGGGCCCGACGCCGCTGCGCAAGGTCGGTGAGATGGCTTTCACGGCCACCGGTACGGCCGGTGGGCCGCCGTTCGTGGTCGGCTCGATCCTGGCTACCGGGGGAGCGGTGAGTGCAAACGGATCGACCGCCGTGGTGCGCACGTACACCGATGCGTATGTGTTCCGTCCGCCCGACGGGGACGTCGCGTCGGCGCTGGTCGACCCCACCTCACCCCGAGCCGTTTTCGCGCTACCGGCTCAGCCACAGGGCGAGGCGGCGACGTTCCTGGACGACGGTTCCCTTCTGCTCGCGTCGGAAGCCGGGTTCGCACCGACCGACGGAACGCTGCCGCCCATTTTGAAGATTCCGAACCTGACGTCGGTGGAGCTGTCGACACCTTCGGCTACGCCGGCGTCGCCGACCCGCGATCCTGCTGCTCCTGCGGCACCCGCACAGACGACGACAGCGACGGACTCGGAATGGCAATTCCGAGCTGCCGTCGCTGCCGGGGTGGTGCTGATCGCCGGAGCGGTGGGATTCACCGTCCGGCGATCGATGCGCTCTGGTTAGGCGTCCAGGTCTGCTTCGACGAGTGCTGCAACCTTGTCGAGTGCTGCTTGGTCGTCGCTGGTGACGGTGACTTCGGTGCCCTTGGTGGCGCCGAGCGTCATGATCATCAGGGCCGAACCGGCGTCCACCGGCTCGGAGTCCGCTGTTGCCAGCGTGACGTCGACTCCGGCTTCGGCTACGGCATCGGCGATCAGTGCTGCGGGGCGGGCGTGCAGGCCGATCGAGGATCCGACTGCGACTGTGGTGCTGGGCATGTGCTGCTCCTTGCGTAGTGGGTTCGTTGGATCGTATCGAGCGTCAGACGGTGGCGAGTGCCGGGTCGAGTTCGGCGTCGGTCGGTGCGTTCTTGCCCTTGATGAACTGCTTGGCGGAGACCACCAGGAATGCGGAGACGATGGTGCCCACGGCCAGCGAGACGATGAACCACAGGATGTTTCCGATGGCGAAGAACACGAAGATCCCGCCGTGGGGCGCGCTGAGGGTGACGTTGAAGGCCATGATCATGGCACCGGTGACTGCGCCGCCGGCCATCATCGAGGGGATGACGCGGAACGGATCGGCCGCGGCGAACGGGATGGCGCCCTCGGAGATGAATGCTGCTCCGAGGAACCATGCAGCCTTACCGTTCTCGCGCTCGGCCTCGGTGAACAGACGCGAACGAACGGTCGAGGCCAGTGCCATGGCCAGGGGCGGCACCATTCCGGCCGCCATGACCGCTGCCATGATGCGCAGTGAGGCGGTGTCGGTGACCGACAGGCCTGCAGTGGCGAAGGCGTAGGCCGCCTTGTTGACCGGTCCGCCGAGGTCGAAGCACATCATCAGGCCGAGAATGATGCCGAGGATGATCACCGAGGAACCGCTGAGTCCGTTGAGCCAGTCGGTCAGTCCACTGGTGATCGCGGCGAGCGGCTTGCCGAGCAGCAGGAACATGATCGCGCCGACGATGAGGGTGGCGAACAGCGGGATGATGACAACCGGCATAAGGCCACGCAGAACCGCGGGGATCTTCCACTTGCTGATCCACAGTGCGACGAAGCCGGCGATCAGGCCACCGACGAGACCGCCGATGAAGCCTGCGCCCACCAACACGGCCACTGCGCCGGCGGTGAAACCTGGTGCCAGACCTGGTCTGTCGGCTATGGCATAGGAAATGTAACCGGCCAGCGCGGGCACCAGGAAGCTGAAGGACAGCGCGCCGATCTGGAACAGCACGGCACCGAGGTAGGCGGCGATTCCGCCGTCGGGCAGCGAAGTGATGGAGTTGTTGACGACGATGTCCTCGGCGACATCCTTGATTTCGTACCCACCGAGCAGGAATCCGAGGGCGATCAGGAGTCCACCGGCGGCGACGAACGGAATCATGTAGCTGACACCGGTCAGCAGGATCTGACGCAGGCGGGTGCCCCATCCGAGCTCACCGGCAGAGTCGGTGGAGCCGGCCGCGACAGCGGTGCCGCCGACGCGAGCAGCATCCGGATTGAGAGCTGCGCGGAGCGCTTCGGTGACCATGACGTCGGGCTCGTTGATGGCGCGCTTGACGCCGGAAGAGATGACGGGCTTACCGGCGAATCGCTCACGGCCCTTGACGCCCACGTCGGTGGCGAAGATGACGGCCTCGGCACCGGCGATGAGTGCGGGGTCGAGGGGCGTGCTGCCGCTCGAGCCCTGAGTCTCCACGTGCACCGTGACACCCGCGCGCTCGCCTGCGGCGACGAGTGAATCGGCAGCCATGTAGGTGTGCGCAATTCCGGTGGGGCAGGCGGTGATTGCCACGATGTGCTTGGGCGAGGCGGATGTTGCCGTCTCGGGGGTGGCTGCAGGCGCACTGTGCTTCGCGGTGTCGACCGGCGCAGCTGCAGCGGTTGCGGCAACCGGCTTGGCGGCCGGGTTGATGACTCCGTCGACCAGCGAGACGATCTCGGCGGGCGAGGACGCGTTGCGCAGTGAGGTGACGAATTCGGGCTTGACCAGTGCCCGAGCCAGGCTGGAGAGCAGCTTCATGTGCGCCGAACCGGCTCCGGCCGGTGCAGCGATGAGGAAGACGAGGTCGGCGGGGCCGTCGGGGGCGCCGAAGTCGACCTTGGGGTTCAGGCGGGCGAAGCCGAGCGAGGCGCTCGTGACCGCCTCGGAACGGCAGTGCGGAATTGCGATGCCGCCGGGCAGGCCGGTGGCCGACTGGGCTTCGCGCGCAAGGGCTGCGTCGCGCAGGGCGTCGGTGTCGGTTGCGCGACCCGCGTGGGCCAGCACGCCTGCGAGGCGTTCGATGACGGCAGCTTTGGATTCGCCCAGATCGGCGTCGAGGAGGATCAGATCCTCGGCGATGATCGGCTGATCTTCGGTGGGGGTGGACATGGGGACTCCTAGAGACGGTTCGAAGAAGGGGAGAGCGTGGACGGGGTGACGGACGTGGAGATGTCGAGCGCGCGAACCGTCACCGAAGTCGGATGGGTCTGCTCGGGCAGGGGAAGCGTGGTGCCTGGAAGTGCGGTGGCTGCCGTTCCGTAGGCGACGGCGCGGCGAAGTTTGTCTGCGTCGGAACAGTTCTCGACGTCGGCCAGAATGTAGCCGGCCAGCGAGGAGTCTCCTGCGCCGACGGTGCTGACGGCCGTGATCGGAGGTGGGCTGGCGTACCAGGCACCGCCCTGGGTGACCAGGACTGCTCCGGCGCTGCCGAGCGTCGCCAGTACGGCACCTACTCCTCGGCCGAGAAGGATCGTCGCGGCGGAAACAGCGGCCGACGGATCACCCTGTGCCGCAGCGCTTTCCAACTCCTCGGAATCGTACCCGGTGAGCTGGGCGAGTTCCTCCGAATTGGGCTTGATCAGGTCGGGTGCCGATTCCGGAAACCGATCCGCGAGAGCGAGCAGCGGCTCGTCGGAGGTGTCCACCGCAACTTTGGCCGTGGTAGCGCGAAGGGCGACAACCAGTTCCGCGTACCACTCGACGGGCAGGCCGGGAGGAAGCGAACCCGACAGCACCACCCACTCGGCATCGACAGCGAGCGTGAGAATCCGGTCTCGCAGCTCGGCGCGTGTCTGCTCCGACACCGTTGCACCCGGCTCGTTGATCTTGGTGGTCGTGCCACCGATTTCGCTGACGGTGATGTTGGTGCGCGCCGGTCCGGACGTCGGAACTGCCGAGTATCGAACGCCTTTGGCGGACATCGCGTCGAGTAATGGATCGCCGACGTTGGCCGGCAGGACGGCCAGCGCCTCTACTCCCGATCCGCCGATGACGCGAGCGACGTTGACGCCCTTGCCACCCGGGTCGACGGCCGAGGACGACGCCCGGTGCACTCCGCCGCGGGTCAGTGGCGTCTCGAGCGTGACCGTGCGGTCCATGCTCGGATTGGCCGTGAGCGTGACCATCATGCGATCACCACCTCGATTCCTTTGTTGCTGAGTTGTTTACGGTCTTCGTTCGAGATGTCGCTGTCGGTGACGATGACGTCGATGGTGTCTACTCGGGCGAAACTCACCAGGTGCTCGCGGCCGATCTTCGACGAATCTGCCAGCACGACAACATGGTTCGCGGCGTCGACCATGGCGCGCTTGACCGCGGCTTCGTCGCTGTCGGGGGTGGACAGTCCGTGTCCGACGCTGATGGCGTTGGTTCCGATGAACGCAACGTCCACCCGTAGCCATTCGAGGGCGCGCAGTGCCTCGTCGCCCACAGCGGCCTGTGTCGTTCCTCGAACACGCCCGCCGAGCAATCGAAGACTGATGCTCGGCATGGTTGCGGCCCGGGCTGCGATCGGTACGGAATTGGTGACCATGGTGAGTTCGCGATCGTGCGGTAGCAGTCCCGCCAGGCGGCCGGTGGTGGTGCCCGCATCGAAGACCGCACTGCCGCCGACGGGTGGGAGGAACGACAACGCAGCCGCTGCGATCGCGTCCTTCTGGTCCGCGCGGGTGAACTCTCGTTCCGAGACGCCCGGCTCGAGTGTGGTCAACGCCGAGGCGGGTACCGCTCCACCGTGCACGCGGCGTACCACTCCCAGTCGATCGAGGGTGGCCAGATCGCGTCGCACGGTCTCGGTGGTGACGCCGTAGTTGGCGGCCAGGTCGTTGACGGAGACGCGTCCTTGCGTGCTGATCAGCTCAGCGATGGCGTGCTGTCTTTCTTCTGCGTACACCTGCGTCTCCTTCCCGGTTGATGTTGCTTTATGTTGTTTTACGCCCGTGTGTGTTGACATGTCAAGGGTTTGG
Source organism: Rhodococcoides fascians NBRC 12155 = LMG 3623 (assembly GCF_001894785.1). Taxonomy (GTDB): domain Bacteria; phylum Actinomycetota; class Actinomycetes; order Mycobacteriales; family Mycobacteriaceae; genus Rhodococcoides; species Rhodococcoides fascians. The sequence goes on along the minus strand of NZ_BCWW01000006.1, from coordinate 22,314 downwards.
AGTAATCTCGGTCACAACATCATCGGGAAGCCAGGTGCGGCACACTCATCTGACATCCGGGACGACAGACGTACACGCAGGATCCGAGGAGGACCACATGACGGGATCGGTCAGCACCGCATCGACCGGACACACCGATGCAGCACCTGCTGCAGATGGGACGTCGTCGATCGGAGCGGAGTCCACGACACTGCGCGGCACACCCGTCGTGCCCGGAGTCGGCTACGGACCCGTCATCCGTCCCGGGGCACGTCCGGCCATCCCGGCCGACACCGGTGAGGTGGCCGAAGCCGATCGGGAGTCCGAGAAGGCGGTGTTCGATGCAGCGGCGAACGCCGTCGCCACTCGATTGCGCGGACGCGCGGAGCTGGCGACGGGAGCCGCTTCGGAGGTGCTGTCGGCCAACGCCGCGATGGCAACCGACCGCGGATGGCTCGGTGCCGCTCGCGCCTCGATCGCCAAGGGCAGCACCGCCGTCACCGCCACTGCTGCCGCGACCGAGAAGTTCGCCGCCATGTTCACCCAGCTCGGCGGATTGATGGCCGAACGAGTGACCGATCTGCGCGACATTCGCGATCGCGTCATCGCCGAAATTCTCGGTGTGCCCGAGCCGGGTGTTCCCGTGCCGGCCGAACCGTCGGTACTGTTCGCCGACGACCTGGCACCCGCCGACACCGCGGGCCTCGACCCCACCCTCATCGTCGGCCTCGCCACCTCACTGGGCGGCCCGACCAGTCACACCGCGATCATCGCGCGGCAGCTGGGGATTCCCTGCATCGTGGCCGTCGCAGGCCTCGACGACATCGCCGCCGGCACGCATGCATCCGTGGACGGAACCAGCGGACGCATCGAACTGGAACCGGATGCCGACACCGCCCGCGCAGCAGTCGTCTCGGCCAGGGACGAATTGGACCGAGTGTCTCGGTGGACCGGGCCGGGCGCGACCTCCGACGGACATTCCGTCGATATCCTCGCCAACGTCCAGGACGGAGCCGGTGCCCGCGCAGCGCGCTCCAGCGCAGCCGACGGGGTGGGATTGTTCCGCACCGAACTGTGCTTCCTGGACCGCGATTCCGAACCGACCGTCGACGAGCAAGCCGAGATCTACGGCCAGGTCCTCGACGCGTTCGCAGGTAAGAAGGTCGTCGTCCGCACCCTCGACGCCGGCTCGGACAAACCACTTCGATTCGCCAACCACCCCGACGAGGCCAATCCGGCGCTCGGCATCCGCGGTATCCGTATCGCCGAAGCCGACCGCGGCATCCTGTACCGCCAGCTCGACGGCATCGCCGCGGCAGCCAAGGCGACCGAGTCCTCGCCGTGGGTGATGGCACCGATGATCGCCACCGCGCAGGAAGCACAGGACTTCGCCGCGGATGTGCGCGAACGCGGACTGACCCCGGGCGTCATGATCGAGATTCCCGCTGCCGCTCTGCTCGCCGAGCACATCCTCGAGCACGTGGACTTTCTGTCCATCGGTACCAACGACCTGGCTCAGTACACGATGGCCGCCGACAGGATGTCGGCGCAGCTGGCCGGTCTGACCGATCCGTGGCAACCGGCCGTGCTCGCACTGGTGGCGCACACGGCCGCGGCCGGCGCGAAGGTGGGCAAGCCCGTCGGTGTCTGCGGCGAGGCTGCCGCCGACCCCCTGCTGGCCTGTGTGCTGGTAGGAATGGGCATCACGTCGTTGTCCGCGGCCTCCGCCGCCGTCGCCCACGTCGGGTCCAAGTTGGCGACCGTGACCCTCGATCAGTGCAAGGCCGCCGCTGCCGCTGCACTGAAGACCGACAGCACCGCCGCAGCCCGTGAGGCAGTGAGCGCGATCCTCGGGTGACGCAATAGTCTCTTCCCATCATGAGAACTATGGGTTGGACGCTGCACGGAAACGGACGAACCGTCGACGCTGGGGCGGTGGTCGCGCCGGACGAACGGTTGTCGTGGCCACGCACTGTCGGCATCGGGATGCAGCACGTCGTCGCGATGTTCGGGGCGACACTGTTGGTTCCGACCATCACCGGGTTCCCGGTCTCGACGACGCTGCTGTTCTCGGGCATCGGTACCGCGCTGTTCCTGATCATCACGCGCGGGCGGGTACCGAGCTACCTCGGGTCGTCGTTCGCCTTCCTGGCTCCACTCGGTGCGACCGCAGCCGATGGTCCGGCTGCGCAACTCGGTGCCGTTCTCTGTGTCGGCGTCGTGCTGGCTGCGATCGGCTTCGTCGTGAAGTTCGCCGGAGCGCGGGTACTCGACGCAGCGATGCCGCCCGTCGTCACCGGTGCGGTGGTCGTATTGATCGGGCTCAATCTGGCCCCTGCCGCGACGACTTCGTTCGAGGCGCAACCGCTCGTCGCGGCCGTCACCCTGGTGGCGATTCTCCTCGCGACGGCCGTCGGTCCCGGTCTGGTGGGTCGGCTCGGAATCCTGCTCGGCGTCGTCGTGGGCTGGGTATTCGCTGCCGTCACCGGCGGTATCGCGCAACCACGACTCGATGCTCTGAGCGCCGCGAGCTGGATCGGGTTACCCGAGTTCCGTGGCCCGTCCTTCCAGCTGTCGGTGATTCTGGTGGCGCTGCCGGTGGTGATCGTCCTCGTCGCCGAGAACGTCGGACACGTCAAAGCCGTCGCGGCGATGACCGGAAAGAACCTCGACGACGTCGCCGGTGACGCTCTGATCGCCGATGGGTTGGCGACCACCCTCGCCGGTGCGGCCGGTGGATCGGGAACCACCACGTACGCGGAAAACATCGGCGTCATGGCCGCCACCCGCGTGTACTCGACCGCGGCGTACTGGGTTGCCGCGATCACCGCGATCGTGTTGGCGTTCTCGCCCAAGTTCGGTGCGCTGATCTTCACCGTCCCGGACGGTGTCATCGGTGGAGCGACACTCGTGCTCTACGGACTCATCGGACTGCTCGGCGTTCGAATCTGGACCGATGCCAAGGTGGATTTCACCGATCCGGTGAACCTCACCGTCGTCGCCGCCGCACTCGTCGCCGGAATCGGCGACCTGACGCTCTCCGTCGGATCGGTCGAACTCGGTGGTATCGCGTGGGGATCGCTGGGCATCCTCGTGGGATACCCGATCGTCTCGGCGTTGGCCCGAGGGAGAACGACTCGACGACGCTAGCAGGGGCGGTCACGGATCGCGCACGTTTTGGTCATCGACCCCCGGTGCACCGCGAACGTACTGTTGAACGGTGACGTCAGTCGCACCGACGACCGCGCTGTGACACCCCTTTCTCGTGGTCGAGGACGGTGCGCACCGAACAAGGAGACCCGCGTGGAACGCACACTTTTCGAGCCCGAGCACGAGCTGTTCCGGGAGTCGTACCGGAAGTTTCTCGAACAGCACGTAGCCCCCAATCACGCGAAGTGGGAAGAGCAGAACATCGTCGACCGCGGCGTCTGGGTAGAGGCCGGCAAGCAGGGCTTCCTCGGGACTGCCGCACCGGAGGAGTTCGGCGGCGGCGGCGTCAAGGACTTCCGCTACAACGCCATCGTCACCGAGGAAACCACCCGCGGCGGCTACAGCGGCATCGGCTTCACCCTGCACAACGACGTCGTCGCGCCGTACTTCATCGAGTTGGCCAACGACGAGCAGAAGCAGCGGTGGCTGCCCGGATTCTGCTCCGGTGAGCTGATCACCGCGATCGCCATGACCGAGCCGGGTACCGGTAGCGACCTGCAGGGCATCAAGACCAAGGCCGTTCGGGACGGCGACGACTGGGTACTGAACGGCTCGAAGACGTTCATCACCAACGGCATCAATGCCGATCTGATCATCGTCGTAGCGTGCACCGACCCCGAGAAAGGTGCCCAGGGCTTCAGCCTGTTGGTCGTAGAGCGCGACATGCCCGGATTCGAGCGTGGTCGCAACCTCGACAAGATCGGCATGAAGGCCCAGGACACCGCGGAACTCAGCTTCACCGACGTTCGGGTTCCTGCCGCCAACCTGCTCGGCGAAGAAGGCATGGGCTTCATCTACCTGATGCAGAACTTGCCTCAGGAGCGGCTCTCGATTGCCGTCGTCGCCGCTGCAGCCATGGAATCGGCACTGGAGATGACCATTCAGTATTGCCGTGACCGCAAGGCATTCGGTAAGTCGATCGGAAAGTTCCAGAACACGCGATTCGTGTTGGCGGAACTCGCTACCGAAACCACCGCCACCCGCATCATGGTCGACAAATTCATCGAACTGCTCAACGACGGCAAGTTGACCGTGCAGGAAGCTGCCATGGCCAAGTGGTGGACCACCGAGAACCAGGTCAAGCTCATCGACCGGTGCCTTCAGCTGCACGGTGGGTACGGCTACATGAAGGAGTACCCGATTGCCAAGGCGTACATGGATTCTCGGGTACAGACCATCTACGGCGGCACCACGGAGATCATGAAGGAGATCATCGGTCGCGGACTGAATCTCTGATTCTTTCCATCGTTCAGGACCGACGAGAAGGGCCGCAGCATCTGTGCTGCGGCCCTTCTTCGTTGTGTCCGAACAGAGTTCAGAGCTTGCGCATCACGGTGACGACCTTGCCGAGAATGGCGGCATTGTTGCCCGGGATCGGCTCGAACAGTGGGTTGTGCGGCATGAGCCACACCTCACCCTTGGAACGCTTGAACGTCTTGACCGTGGCCTCACCCTCGATCATCGCCGCGACGATGTCGCCGTTGTCGGCCACGGACTGTTGACGCACCACCACCCAGTCGCCGTCGCAGATCGCCGCGTCGATCATGGACTCGCCGACGACCTTGAGCAAGAACAACGATCCCTGACCGACCAACTCGCGGGGGAGTGGGAACACGTCCTCGACGGCTTCCTCCGCCAGAATCGGTCCACCCGCGGCGATCCGTCCGAGAACCGGCACGAACGTCGGCGTCGGCAACCGATCCTGCTCGTCGGACGCTGCCGAACCGTCCACCGCCGCCGCGGCCTGATCGGCCTGCACCTCGTCCAGTCCGCGTACGTCCACAGCGCGAGGGCGGTTGGCGTCGCGCCGCAGGAACCCCTTGCGTTCCAGGGTGCGAAGCTGATGTGCGACGGACGACGTCGACGTCAGGCCCACGGCATCGCCGATCTCTCGAATGCTGGGTGGGTATCCGCGCTCGGTGACCGAGGCCCGGATGACCTCCAACACCTTCCGTTGCCGCTCGGTGAGCCCTGCACTGATGTCGGTGCCCACCTCCATGGCCTTCGGGGTCGGCTCGGCAGCCGGCTTTCCGGCTGCAGCCTTGCCGACCGTCGAGGATCCGGCTCGCGTGGAACCAGCTTTCGTGGAACCCGTCGTACTGGAACCGGTGATGGACCTCGTCGAGGTCTCGTCCTTCATGCTGTCGGCCTCCTGCTGATGCGGCTGGATTCGGTCTACGCGGTATCGATCCACGCGGACTGGAGTTGATGATGTCGACTCGTGTGGCGTGTGGTTTCTGACACGAATCTAGCGTGTATCAGCTGTTGAATCAAACATCTGTTCGACTCGTGTCGCGTTTTCTACAGACTTTGTCGGAGGCGCGTGATAGAACTTCGAACAAGCGTCCATCGAACGCCTGATCGAACAATCGATCCAACGAGCAAAGACGAGGTTCCGATGACCATCACCACCGATCGTCCCACCACTGCCGGTATGCGTTCGCGATCCGGTGTCGTCGAGCGTCGTCGGCGCTCGCGGCCCGCGCTGCAGAACCACGCGCGTCGGACGCAGAACGGCCCGTGCTTGCCTGTCGTGGACGAGTCCTGGACCGACGTCACCGATCGCGAGATGGCGGATCGAGACTTCGACGACACCTCGGCCCATTTCGCGAGCCAGACCGTGCGCCCACGCTCTCTCGTTCTGTGGATGTTGGCTGTGGTCGTCGTGGCCGGCGGTCTGATCGGCATCGCGAATCTGAGCGCGACCACACCCGACGCGTCCACTCAGCCCGCCGGCGCGGTCATGGTTCACGACGGAGCGCTCGTCGAGTACGCACCCAGCAGATGACCACCGGCACCATGGTGCCCAGCGTGGCTGAGTATCCTCAAAGACTGCCCCGACGCGCACGTTCGTCGTCGGAGTATCGGCTACGACGGAGGCTCCCTCATGCATTGCCCGTTCTGCAGACACCCCGACTCACGCGTGGTGGATTCGCGTGAAATGGACGAGGGTCAGGCAATACGGCGACGCCGGTCCTGCCCCGAGTGCGGTCGACGCTTCACCACCGTGGAGGCCGCCGTGCTCGCCGTCGTGAAACGCAGTGGTGTGACCGAGCCGTTCAGTCGGGAGAAGGTCGTCAAAGGAGTTCGTCGCGCCTGCCAGGGCAGAGACGTCGACAACGACGCGCTGAACCTGCTGGCTCAGCAGGTCGAAGACAATATTCGCGCGGCCGGTTCGGCCGAGATTCCCAGCAACGAAGTGGGCCTGGCCATTCTCGGACCGCTACGCGATCTCGACGAAGTGGCCTACCTGCGTTTCGCATCGGTCTACCGCTCGTTCAGTTCGGCAGAGGACTTCGAGAAGGAAATTCACGAACTCCGCAAACATCGAGAGTCCGCCGACGTCGAGTGACCCGCGGGCCGATCAGCGAGACTGATCGGCGATCGCCTTCTCGATGCGCTTCTCCGATACCGGATACGCGGTACGAATTCCCTGCGCGAACAGCCCCACCCGCAGCTCCTCGATCATCCAGAACAGCTCCTGCACACCCGAGCTGTTCTTCCTGCTCTCCGGAAGCGAATCCAACAGCCGCCCGTACGAGCCGTACACCCGGTCGAGAACGTCCATCGCCGCAGCGTCGCGGCCCGCGCTGCTCGGCAGAGTGGACAGCCGCTTCGTCGCCGCAGCGAGATAGCGTGGCAGATCTGCCAACCGTCGAGAACCGAATTCGGTGACGAAACCGCGAAAGATCAAGCCGTCGAGCTGTACTCGGACATCGTCGGCCGGCTCACCCGATGCGCTCTGCAACTGGGCCGACAGAGCCAACGCAGCCGTCAGGACCGGTCGAACCAGTGCGAGAACAGCAGCAGTACGCCGCGGAACCTCCGCGTCCACCAGTGCCCTGAGCTTGTCGAACTCGGCCGGATCGCGAACCGGTCCGCCGTGCGCGTCCATCGCTTCTTCCACAGCGAGCGCACGGCACTCCTCGAGCAGCGCATCGACGCCGCCGTACGGGTTCTGGCCGAGCGCAAGACGTTCGGCGGTCGGCAGCCCGGCCAACAGCGCCTTCGTTCCCTTCGGTGCCGTGGCGAGCAGCAGAGTGCGGGTGCCCGCGCGCATGGCTGCTCGTTGCTGGGCGGGGGTACTGAGCACTCGCACCGCCACGCCCGAACCCTCGGGTACCAACGCCGGGTACCCGGTGACCTTCTGCCCGCCCACGTCTCGGGTGACCGTGGGTTCCAAACGGCCCAACGTGCCCGAGGTCCACGCCAGCGCCGGGGCGCGCTCCGCGTCGCCGACCGCACGTGCGACCTGTCGGCCGACCTCACCGGCCAGACCGGCGCGCAGCGCAGTCAGATCCTTGTTGCTGCCGAGCACGGTCCCGGACGGGTCGACCGCGGCGAACGTCATTCGCAGGTGATCGGGTAGCGCCGCAGTGTCGAAGTCCTTCGCGGTGATGTGGCACTGTGCGGCCCGTGAGAGTTCTCGGGCCAGAGCCGTCACGAGTGTTTCGGCCCGCGGTTTCATCACTGCCAACGCTGCCGCAGCGAAGTCCGGTGCCGGAACCACATTGCGTCGCAATGCCTTCGGTAGCGTCTTGATCAAGGCGGTGACGAGCTCGGCGCGCATCCCGGGCACCAGCCAGTCGAAGCCGACCGGCTGTACCTGAGCGAGCAGTGCGATGGGAATCCGCGCGGTGACGCCATCAGCGGCCGTGCCGGGCTCGAATTGATACGTCAGTGGGAATTGAATGTCACCCTGTCGCCACGCGTCCGGATACGCACCCGTCAGTACCGACGCGGCGTCCGAGTTGACGACGGTGTCCGTAGTGAAGTCGAGCAGGGACGGATCTTGCCGGCGAGCCTTCTTCCACCAGGTGTCGAAGTGTCGCGCAGACACGGCTTCCGGGGCGATGCGGGCGTCGTAGAAATCGAACAGTGCGTCGTCGTCGACGACGATGTCCCGTCGCCGAGCACGATGTTCGAGCTCGCCGACGTCGTCGAGCAGAGCCCTGTTCTTGTGAAAGAACCCGTGCTGGGTCTTCCATTCGCCCTGAACCAGGGCATGCCTGATGAAGAGCTCGCGAGAAGCCTCGGGATCGATGCGGTGATAGTTGACCGGGCGCTGCGTCACCAACGGGATGCCGTACAACGTCACCCGTTCGTAGGCCAGCGCCGATTCCCGTTTGATCGACCAGTGTGGTTCGGAATACGTGCGCTTCACCAGATGCGGTGCCAACCGTTCGGCCCATTCCGGTTCGATGCGGGCGGCCATCCGGCCCCACAGTCGTCCGGTCTCGACCAGTTCTGCAGCCATGACCCAGCGCGGTGGCTTCTTGAACAGACCTGACCCGGGGAAGATCGCGAAATGTGCTCCGCGGGCACCCAGAAATTCACGCTTGTCGCCCTCTCTGAGGCCGACGTGCGAGAGCAGGCCCGACAGCAGGGACTGATGCAGTGCGTTCTCGCTCGACTCTGCGTCGGGCACTGTCCATCCGAGGCCGCGAGTGATCTGGCGGAGTTGTCCGTGCAGGTCCTGCCATTCGCGGATCCGCAGGTAGTGCAGGAACTCGGTGCGGCACATGCGTCGGAACTGGTTGGAAGACAGCTCGTCTCGCTGCTGCCGCAGATACTTCCACAGCTGCACGTACGCCAGGAAGTCCGAATTCTCGACGGCGAAACGGGCATGCTTCTCGTCTGCAGCCTGTTGGTGCTCGGCGGGACGCTCCCGCACGTCCTGAATCGACAACGCCGCCACCACCACCAGCGCGTCACGAAGCGATCCGTTGCCGTTGGCCTCGACCAACATTCGTGCCATTCGAGGATCGACAGGAAGGGCGGACAGTTCGCGGCCGATCGGGGTGAGCTCGGCAGTGCCGTCCTTCGTGGCCGGCTTCAGTGCTCCGAGTTCTTCCAGCAAGCCGATACCGTCGCGGATGCTGCGTGGATCCGGCGGCTCGACGAAGGGAAACGCGTCGATCTTGCCCAATCCGAGCGCGGTCATCTGCAGAATGACCGAGGCCAGATTGGTGCGCAGAATCTCCGGCTCGGTGAACTGCGGACGAGATTCGAAGTCTTCCTCCGAGTACAACCGGATACAGATCCCGTCGGCGACGCGTCCGCAGCGACCCGCCCGCTGGCGCGCAGACGCCTGTGAAATCGGTTCGATGGGCAGCCGCTGCACCTTGGTGCGCAACGAGTATCGCGAGATGCGCGCGGTGCCCGGGTCCACGACGTAGCGGATGCCGGGGACCGTCAGCGACGTTTCTGCCACGTTCGTCGACAGCACGACCCGGCGTCCCGAGTGCGGCGAGAACACCCGATGCTGTTCGGCGGCAGAGAGTCTGGCGTACAGCGGCACGATCTCGGTGTTGCGGAGATTGCGATCGGCCAGCGCGTCCGCGGTATCGCGAATTTCGCGTTCACCGGACAGGAACACCAAGATGTCGCCGTCACCCTCGGACATCAGCTCGTCGACGGCCTGGCAGGTGGCATCGACGGGATCGAGGTCGATCGTCGTTTCTCCCGCGTCGACCGTCAGGGGCCGATACCGCATCTCGACCGGGAACGTACGGCCGGATACCTCGATGATCGGTGCTGCGACTCCGTCACGTGCGAAATGTTGCGCGAATCGCTCCGGATCGATGGTCGCCGACGTGATGACGATCTTGAGATCGGGTCGCCGGGGGAGCAGTTGCGCGAGGTATCCCAGGATGAAGTCGATGTTCAGGCTGCGCTCGTGCGCCTCGTCGATGATGAGGGTGTCGTACTGGCGGAGCAGTCGGTCGCGTTGGATCTCGGCCAGCAGAATGCCGTCTGTCATCAGCTTGACGAGGGTCGAATCGGAGGATTGATCGGTGAATCGAACCTTGTAGCCGATCGATTCGCCCAGTGGTTGACCCACCTCCTCGGCGATGCGCTCGGCAACGGTGCGCGCCGCCAACCTTCGGGGCTGCGTGTGACCGATCGAGCCGCGGATTCCGCGCCCCAGTTCGAGGCAGATCTTGGGAATCTGGGTGGTTTTGCCGGACCCGGTTTCACCGGCGACGATGACGACCTGGTGGGCAGCGATCGCTGCGGCGATGTCGTCCTTGCGCGCGCTGACGGGCAACGCCTGCGGATATTCGAGGGTGGGCACTGCCGCTCGACGTGTGGAGATGACGGCTTCTGCGCGAGTTACGTCGCGTTCGAGCGCGGCGACGGCGTCCTCGGTGCGGGCCTTGTCGAGACGTCGTCGGAGCCGGTTCTCGTCGCGGATGGTGAGCTGTGCAACACGTGCGGCGAGTGCTCGTCGATCACCGGACGAATTCGAGGTAGACATACTCGTACCAGGATATCCGTTGCGCGGTACTCACCCGAACTCCGTCCGGGAACGAACCGATGCACTCGCCGAATTCGACGTGACTACTGTGTAGCGCATGTCTTCCGACCTGGATCCAGCCGCCTCCACGCACACCTCCGCGCTGTGGCACGGCTTCGCCGACATGGGCAACGTCACCGCCAATGGGCCGTTCGTCGTCTCGCGAGGCGAGGGTGCGTACATCTTCGACAACGAGGGCAACCGATACCTCGACGCCACCGCCGGTCTGTGGTTCACCAACGTCGGTCACGGTCGCCGCGAGATCGCCGACGCCGTTGCCGCGCAGCTGAGCTCGATCGCGCACTACTCCAACTTCGGCGACTTCGTGCCCGAGACCACGTTGGCACTGGCCGATCGTCTCGCCGCCATCGCACCGGTGCCGGGCAGCAAGATCTTCTTCACCTCGGGCGGATCGGACTCCATCGACACCGCGGCGAAGCTTGCGCGCCGCTACTGGGTCGAAATGGGACGGCCGTCCAAGAAGATCATCGTCGGGCGGCAGAAGGCCTACCACGGCATGCACGTCGCGGGCACCGCGCTCGCCGGCATTCCGGTCAACAAGGAGAACTACGGCGAGCTGATGCCGGACGCCAGAACAGTGGCGTGGGACGACGCGAAATCGCTTCTCGCGCTGATCGAAGAGGTCGGAGCCGAGAACGTCGCCGCCTTCTTCTGCGAACCGGTGATCGGAGCGGGTGGAATCTACTTGCCTCCCGAGGGCTACCTACGTGAGGTACGGCAGATCTGCCGCGACAACGACGTGCTGTTCGTCGCCGACGAAGTGGTGACCGGATTCGGCCGGATCGGCGGTAGTTGGTTCGCCTCCACCCGCTTCGAGCTCGAACCCGACCTGATGACGACCGCCAAGGGGTTGACGTCGGGCTACGTCCCGATGGGCGCCGTGTTCATCGCTCCGAAGATCGCCGAACCGTTCTTCGCAGGCGGAGTCTGGTGGCGTCACGGCTACACCTACGGTGGCCACGCAGGTGCAGCCGCCGCAGCGATGGCCAATCTCGACATCATCGAGCGCGAGGACCTGCTGAGTCACTCCAAGCGCATCGAAGCCGCACTGCACACCCACCTCGCGCCCCTGGCCGACCACGATCGGGTCGCGGAAGTCCGCAGCGGCATCGGCGCTGTCGCTGCCGTTCAGCTCGCCGACCCGGCGGAGGCATTACCGTTCGTGAAAACGTTGAGAGCTCATGGTGTTTCGGGCCGCGCGGCCGGACAGGGTGCAATGCAGATCTCGCCGGCGTTCGTCATGACCGACGCCGAGATCGAGGATATGGCCTCGCGCATCCTCAGTGCGCTCGGCTGAACCGGAGTCTGCTCAACAGCTGCTTCCCCCGCGAGAGCGGGGGAGCAGGTTCGGGTTCCGGCTCAGCGGAGATTGCAGCGAACCGCCGGTGCAGCTGATCGCGCACTTCGTCGGGCGCATACGCGCGCCGCTTGCGCTCGGACCGCACCACCAACGCCCCGGTGGCCGCAACCCCGGCCATCCCGGCGAGACCGAGAGCTTTCCAGACGTTCATGCGGCAACCGTACCGCCACGAGATCTAGGGTTGGTCCATGAATCCGTCGCGAATCAGCCTCGATACCGCTGTGGATGCCACCAGAACCGGCGACATCTGGATCTTCCGCGGCCACTCGTCGGCGGACCGCGCAATCCAGGCTTTGACGAACAGCCCGGTCAACCACGTCGGTATGGCCGTCGTCCTGGACGACCTCCCGCCGCTGATGTGGCACGCAGAGCTCGGAAAGTCGTTGCAGGACATGTGGACCGGAAACTTCCAGCGTGGAGTGCAGCTGCACGACCTACGCGCTGCCGTCACGCACTGGGCCCAGCGGTATCAACAGCGTTGTTGGCTGCGGCAATTGGACGGATACGCCGGTCGTTCCCCAGGCTCCACTCCGGCCGTGACGAAGGAGCAGGAAGACGCGCTGCTTCGCACCATCGCGCGGATGGACGGAACGGCTTTTCCGACCACCGCGGCGCTCGCCGGTCGGTGGTTCCGTGGACGCGTGCCGGCGCTCCGGAAGAACGCGCAGGAGAGCGCTGCGCTCGAAACCGCGTACTGCGCCGAAGTTGTTGCGATGACCTACGACTCGATGGGTCTGTTGACGGGAAACAAGAAAGTCAACTGGTTCGATCCAGGAAAGTTCTGGAGCGGCGACCGTCTGCCACTGGCGGAAGGGGTGCGTCTGGGTGAGGAAATCGAAGTGGACGTGCCCGTCACACCGTGATCGAGTCGTCGTCGACGCTTCGGCCCCCGAGCTCCACCCACCCATCCTCGTCGACTGTGGTCCACAGCGCAGACCCCGCACCCTGGACGATGTTCAGGCCCCGACCGAGCTCGGCAGTGAGCCGGACGGCGGCAGCACCTGTTGCCTCGTCCTCGGCGATTCCCATCATCGGCGCGAACATGCGCGAGCGCAGTTCGGCGCGCTGCTCGTCGGTCCAGGCCCAGATGTAGTGGTGGCCACTGTCGTAGGTGTTCGGATCTGCCGCTGCCACCTCGGCTGCGTCGTGGACCTGATGAAACGTGAACTGCGGAGTCCACTCGGCGCGTGCACGCACCCAGGTGAGCTCGCCGTCGTAGCGGATGTCGAGCGTGGCAGCGGGGACGGTGAGCGTCTGCACCGAGTGTCCGTTGTTGCGAAGCCACCAGGACAATCCGACCGTCGGATGTCCGGCGAACGGGAGCTGCGTCGCCGGGGTGTAGATCGTTGCCGACGCGGTACCAGGTGACGAGCGATCGACGAACACCGTCTCGCTGAAACCCAACTGCCTAGCAACATCCTGCCTGTCGCTCTCGCCTACAGCCTGTGCGTCAACGATGCCCAGTGGATTACCGAACCTGCCGTCGGCATCGGTGAACACTCGGACGACGGACACTTCGATAGCCATGCGGGGACGTTACCAATACGTCGTCGAGGCGTCTCGATCGACGACGAACGGGGACCCGCCGCAGCGGATCCCCGTTTCGACCTGTTCAGCGGAACCTCAGACGGAGGCACCGTCGAGTACGCGGCCGGCCTCGACGGCCTGCGCGACACCCGCGACGATCGATGCGGCGCGAATCGCCTCGAAGATCTTCTCGCGGTCGACGCCCTCGGCGCGCAGAGTCTTCTCGTGCGCCTCGAGGCAGTGGTTGCATCCGTTGACGGCCGAGACCGCGAGCGACCACAGCTCGAAATCGGCCTTCTCGACGCCAGGGTTGCCGATGATGTTCATACGCAAGCCGGCACGTAGATCGTCGTACTTTCCGTCCAGGTAGCCCTTGGTGCGGTAGAAGACGTTGTTCATACCCATGATCGACGCGGCACCCAGAGCGGCGTTGTACGCCTCGGCCGACAACGAGTCGGCGGCGTCCTCGGCGATCTCTTTCAACGTGGTCGAGGACTTCGACGCGGCGGCCACCGAAAGCAATGTGCCCCAGAGCTGTTGCTCGCTGAGCACGGTGGACCGCACGATCGAACCGAGGTTGAGCTTGAGGTCCTTCGCGTATTCGGGGACGGCGTTCTTCAAATTGTCGATCGACATGTCAGACGCTCGCCGTCAGTAGTTCGCCGGCGTCGATGGTGGGATCGCCCTTCTTCCAGTTGCAGGCGCACAGCTCATCCGACTGCAGTGCGTCCAGTACTCGAAGAACCTCGTCCACATTGCGACCGACCGATCCGGCGGTGACCGAGACGAACTGGATCTCGTTGTTCGGGTCCACGATGAAAGTGGCCCGGTCGGCGACGCCGTCGGCATTGAGAACACCGGTGGCAGCGGCCAATTCGCGCTTGAGATCCGAGAGCATCGGGAAGGGGAGCGTCTTGAGCTCGTCGTGCTGCGCGCGCCACTGGAAGTGCACGAATTCGTTGTCGACGGAGGCACCGAGGACCTGCGCGTCACGATCTTCGAACTCGTCGTTGAGCTTGCCGAATGCTGCGATCTCGGTGGGGCACACGAACGTGAAGTCCTTGGGCCAGAAGAAGACGATGCGCCACTTTCCGGCGTGGTCGTCGCTGGTGACGGTGGTGAAGTAGTCGTCGGGCTGCTGCGCGTTCACCTTGGACAGGTCGCCGCCGATGACGGCGGTGAGATTGTATGCGGGGAACTGGTCGCCGATTGTCAACAGTGCCATGTGGTCTCCTCGTGTCGAAATGATCGCGTCGGTTCCGTCGGGAAGCGGTTCGGCTCGGTGGCGATTGTGCAGCCGCACGAGCTCGACCGACCTGGACGAGTGTGCCAAAAATGGGCCGAAAGGTAAACGTGATGAGTGGCACTGGACCGACAGGCGTGCCCGATCGGCCCTGTCGGCCGACGCAGTCTTGTCCGCGATCCGCGCACTACTGCTATTTCGTAACGGCAGCAACGCAATTGGTCTCGGATCCGTATCGGGCCGTCGAAAACTAGGTACCTGCCCAACCAGCCGTGTACACGGAGCGTTTCGTCCCCGTCGTACTGCCCGGTCGTTCACTCGGCGGACGCGCCCCGACCGTTGCCGCGCAACGCAATTCGGGTCGAGAGCACGGAACGGGTCGGCCATAGCCGACTTCGCCACGCTCGCAGGCCTTCTCGCGCACGAGGCGCACGCATCAGCCGGGCGTGACGACGATCTCGTCGAACACGATTTCTCCGGCCGCGTCGGATTCGGCGAGGTCGATGACAGCATCGAGGGACCAGCCGTGGTCGCCGTCCGGATCTTCGAGTACCTGGCGGACCGTGGTGGATTCCGCACCGACGTTCAGGGTGAACAGCGCCGGTCCGCGAGCCGAGGGGCCGGTGCCGATGAACCCGTACTCGGCGAAGAACGGCTCCAACTCCTCCTCCCAGTCCGGCCCGTCGTCCAGGTCGTCGAGCGCGTTCCACTGACGACGCGCCGCCAGATCGACCCTTCGAAAGATCGCGTTACGGGCCAGGATTCGGAAAGCCCGTGGATTCGCCGAGATCGGACGCGGTGCATCGGACCCGTACGCCTCGACCAGGGCTTCCGGTTCAGCACCGGGATCGGTCAGGTTCTCCCACTCGTCGAGCAGGCTGGAATCGACTTGCCGAACGAGCTCGCCCAGCCACTCGGTGATGTCTTGGACCTCCTCGGTGCGCGATTCCGGCGGAACCGTCTGGCGCAGAGTGCGGTACGCGTCGGCGAGGTAGCGCAGTACCAGGCCCTCCGAGCGCATGAGGCCGTAGTGACTGATCAGCTCCGCGAAGGTCATCGCGCGCTCGACCATGTCACGGACGACGGACTTGGGCGACAGGCCCACCTCGGAGAGCCACGGGTGAGACCCGCGGTAGATCTCGAAGGCCGGAACGAGCAGCTCGGCAAGGGGTTTCGGCCAGGTGACCTCTTCGAGGAGTTCCATCCGCTCGTCGTACTCGATGCCGTCGGCCTTCATCTGGGCCACCGCTTCGCCGCGTGCGGCATGTTGCTGCGCCATCAACACCTGGCGGGGATCGTCGAGCGTCGACTCGATGATCGACACCACGTCGAGCGCGTGGGTGGGGGAGTCGACGTCGAGCAACTCGAACGAGGCCACCGCGAACGTCGACAACGGCTGATTGAGCGCGAAGTCCGGCTGCAGGTCCACCGTCAGCCTGGCATGGCGACCGTCCGCGTCCGGCTCGGCCAACTGTTCGACGATTCCGGCCTCCACCAGGCCGCGGTACAGCGACAGCGCACGCAGGATGTGCTTGCGCTGAGCCGGCCGGGTCTCGTGGTTGTCCTCGAGCAGATGACGCATCGCGTGGAAGCAATTACCTGGCCGCGCAATGACATTGAGCAACATCGCATTGCTGACCGAGAACCGGGACGTCAACGGCTCCGGGCTCGCCGCGATTATGCGCTCGAACGTCGGCTCGCCCCACGAGACGAAGCCGTCGGGTGCCTTCTTGCGCTGTACCCGCTTGAGCTTCTTCGGGTCGTCACCGGCTTTGGCCACGAGCCGCGCATTCTCGATGTCGTGCTCGGGTGCCTCGACCACGACGGTGCCGAGGGTGTCGTACCCCGCGCGGCCCGCGCGTCCCGCGATCTGATGGAACTCACGCGCCCGAAGCTTGCGTGTTCTGATGCCGTCGTATTTGGTGAGTCCGGTGAACAGCACGGTCCGGATGGGAACGTTGATGCCCACGCCCAACGTGTCGGTACCGCAGATCACCTTCAACAGACCGTCCTGCGCCAGTTTCTCCACCAGCCTGCGGTACTTGGGAAGCATGCCGGCGTGATGCACCCCGATACCGTGACGAACCAGTCTGGACAGCGTCGACCCGAAGCCGGTGGTGAAGCGGAAATTGCCGATGGCCTCGGCTATCGCGGCCTTCTCTTGCTTGGACGCGACATTGATGCTCGTCAGGGCCTGAGCGCGTTCGAGTGCCGCTGCCTGGGTGAAGTGCACGACGTACACCGGAGCCAGGTGCGTCTGCACCAGCTCCTCGATCGTTTCGCCGATCGGGGTGGTGACATACGAGAACATCAACGGGACAGGCCGCTCGGTACCGGAGACGACGGTGGTCGTGCGGCCGGTACGTCGGGTCAGATCGTCGCGGAAGAACGAGACGTCGCCCAACGTCGCCGACATGAGCAGGAACTGGGCGTTCGGCAGTTCGATCAGAGGTACCTGCCAGGCCCACCCCCGGTCCGGTTCCGAGTAGTAGTGGAACTCGTCCATGATCACTTGGCCGATGTCGGAGTCGGCGCCCTGCCGCAGTGCCAGGTTCGCGACGATCTCGGCAGTGGCGCAGATGATCGGCGCACCGGAATTGACCGACGCGTCGCCGGTCATCATGCCGACGTTCTGCGCTCCGAAGATCTCGCACAGGGCGAAGAACTTCTCGCTGACGAGCGCCTTGATCGGCGCGGTGTAGAAACTGCGAATGCCTGCGGCCATGGCCGCGAAGTGGGCACCGATGGCGACCATGGACTTTCCGGAACCGGTCGGCGTGGCCAGGATGACGTTGGATCCCGACACCAGCTCGATCAGCGCCTCTTCCTGCGCGGGATACAGCGTCAGGCCCCGGTCCGAGGCCCAGGTGGTGAACGTATCGAACAGGACGTCCGGGTCCACGCCGTCGGAGGTGGCGGCGGAAACGTCGGGTATCAGTTCGGTGAGGAGCACCTCTACAGGCTATGTGTCGGTGACGGCGGTTCCGAATCGACACCGAACGCCTGCGACCGGAGCGTCAGGTCGCGCTTCGCTCGTCGGAACCCATGGCCCCGAGCACGGCCATCCTGGTGCTCGAGCTGCCGCTGATCATGTCCTCGCCGACGCCGGTGATGAGCAGGTTGCGCCAGCGCACCTCGTCGAAACTGAGCGAGGGAGTCGAGTCGATGAAGTCCTCGAGGACCTGAAGGAAGCGCATCGGATCGTCGCGAAACGGGAAGTGTCCGGAATTGTCGAACACTTCCAGCTTCGAACCGGGCATGGCGGAATGAGCCAGCCGGGCGTGCGCCACCGGGATCACCGAGTCCTGCTCACCCCACACCAGCAGCACCGGCAGATTCTCGGTGAGATAGCAGCGGTCCAGCATCGTGACCACCTGGCCACGCCAGTCCACCACGGCACGCAACGTCCGTAGGTAGGCCTCGTACGTCGTCGGCGCAGGCAGTTCGCTCAGCACTCGGATCAG
This sequence comes from Rhodococcoides fascians NBRC 12155 = LMG 3623, assembly GCF_001894785.1. Classification (GTDB taxonomy): domain Bacteria; phylum Actinomycetota; class Actinomycetes; order Mycobacteriales; family Mycobacteriaceae; genus Rhodococcoides; species Rhodococcoides fascians. Next base: position 4,210 of record NZ_BCWW01000006.1, on the reverse strand, counting down.
ATCGGGGGTGTCGTGCAGCATCGACCCCGGTCGCAGTGGGGAGCTGTGCAGTTTGCTCAACAGGCCGCCGGCCAGCTTGACCGCCGGTATCGCGCCCGGCAAGCGCAGCAGCTTCACCGCCTCGGACAGGAACGGCATCGACGCCAGTCGCAGAAGGGGGTGCACGTCCTTGGTCACTCCGCCCGAGGACACCAACGCGAGGCGATCGACCATGTGCGGGAACTGATAGGCGAACTGCATCGCCACCCCGCCGCCGAGCGAATGGCCCACCACGGTGACGTGCTCGATGCCCAGAACGGACAACAGATCGCGCATACCGTTGGCATACGCGGCAACGGAATAGTCAGCCCGAGGTTTGTCGGAGCGGCCGTGGCCCAGGAGATCGGGTGCGATCACCGTGTAGCTCTTGGCGAGGTGCGGGATGACCTCGTTCCACGTCTCGGAATTGTCACCGATCCCGTGGATCAGCAGCAGCACAGGGCCCTCACCGGCCATGCGAAAGGCCCGCCGATAGCCGTGAATGGTCCGAAAGATCAGCCGCGGTTCCTCGTCGGGAACCGGCCGGAGCTTACGACTGCGCGGAGTAGTGGACATTCGCGCCTCCTGATTCCCTGGTGCGCCGACGTACGGCGCAGTACGTCGTCGCTGCTCACGAGAGCGCAGCAACACAGACGACGGTTGTGTGTTGCTACGACTCTCGCACGAGATCGGGCTCGGGGCAGAGCATCGGGCGTATTGCGGGTTACAGGTATGTTGCGATCCGCCGGGGCTGTCGCATATGACTGGATCCCGCTGCTTTCGCTGTGACCAGCTCCACAACTACCGGGGTGCTTGTCCGTCTCCGTCGTCGAGGCCGGCCTGCTCGGCCAGGAACCGCTCGAACTCGGCACCCAGCTCGTCGCCGCTGGGGAGCGGCTCGTCACTGGCCAACAGCGTGGACTGTTGTTCCTGCGCGGCGACATACGTGTCGTACTGGCGCTCGAGCGCCTGTACGACCGACTGCACTTCCTCGTTTCCGGTGATGTGCTCGTTGACCTGCTCCCGGACGCGAGCCGCGGCCTCGCCCAACGCTGCCAACGGTAGATCGAGCTCGGCAGCTTCACCGACGTTCTCGAGCAGCGTTTCCGCAGCCCCCGGGTAGTCCGTCTGCGCGAGATAATGGGGGACGTGTACCGAGAACCCCATCGATTCGTGGCCGTGCTGTGCCATCCGTAGTTCGAGCAAGGACGACGCACTACCGGGCACCTGCAGCTCGCCCGCCCAGCTGTTGCCTTCCTTGACCAACGCCCTGTCGCTCGCGTGCGCGGTGACGCCCAGCGGGCGGGTGTGCGGAATGGCCATCGGGATGGAGCCGAGACCGATCGTGCGCCGCACTCCGAGCTGCTCGGCAAGCAGTCGCACTGCCGTCGTGAACTTCTCCCATCGCAGATCGGGCTCCATGCCTGCTAGAAGAAGGAAGGGGGTCCCCACGTTGTCCTTGACGGCATACAGGTTGAGCTCGGGAGCGTCGTAATCCGAGAAATGATCGGACTTGAACGTCATGGTCGGCCGACGGGACCGGTAATCGATCAACTCGTCGACATCGAAGGAGGCCACCAGCTCGGTTTCGAGACTCTCCCGCAGATGGGTCGTCGCAAGCTTCACGGCATGGCCGGCGTCGGAGAAACCTTCCAGCCCGTGCACCAGCACGGGCCCGACTCCGTCGTTGGAGAAAATTTGAGGTGCCGGAAATTCCAGCTCGTACATCTTCGACTGTTCGGTCATGGCCGGGCCCCTTTCGGATCGACTCGTCGATGCCTCGACGCGAGCATCGGGTCAGAATACGCGGACCGTCTGCTCGAGCCGCATACACGCCGACGTCGATCGTGGTGAATCACTACCCGACAGAACAACCGCGGAACCGTCGTTCATTCCCGGTCGGCGATTCGGTCCCCCCGTCGACGCATCAGCGGTCGAAATTTGCCAGGGCTCGGATCTTGTTGGTGACGTCCAGAGCGGCGACCTTGTACGCATCGGACAACGTCGGATAGTTGAAGACCGCGTCGACCAGGTAGTCGACGGTGCCGCCGCACCCCATGACAGCCTGACCGATGTGCACCAGATCCGTGGCTCCCGAACCGAAGATGTGCACGCCGAGAATAGAACGGTCCTCGGTGGAGACGAGCAACTTGAGCATCCCGTACGAGTCCCCGGCGATCTGGCCACGGGCGAGTTCGCGGTATCGCGACACACCGACCTCGTAAGGAATGGATCCCTTCGTCAGATCGACCTCCGTCGCGCCGACGTACGAGACCTCGGGGATGGAGTAGATGCCGATCGGTTGGACGTCGGTGAGCTGCGCGCTCGGTTCCCCGAACGCGTGATACGCCGCCAACCTGCCCTGATCCATCGACGTCGCCGCCAACGCCGGAAACCCGATGACGTCGCCGACGGCATAGATGTGGTCCACCTTGGTCTGAAAATGCTCGTCGACGAAGATGCGCCCACGGGCGTCGGCTTCGAGGCCCGCGTTCTCGAGTTGGAGGGCCGTGGTCAGCCCCTGGCGACCCGCCGAGTACATCACCGTCTCCGCCGGGATGCGTTTGCCGCTGGCAAGGGTCGTCACCGTGCCGTTCGGCCCGACGTCCACCGCCGTGACTGCTTCACCGAAGCGGAACGTCACCGCGAGATCGCGGAGGTGGAACTGCAGGGATTCGATGATCTCGCGATCGCAGAAGTCGAGCATCGAATCGCGTTTCTCGACGACGGTCACCTTGGTGCCCAGGGCGGCGAACATCGAGGCGTACTCGATGCCGATCACGCCGGCACCCACGACGACCATCGACGCCGGGATGAACTCCAAGTTCAGAATGCCGTCGGAGTCCAACACCCGATAGTCGTCGAATGCGACGTCGGCGGGTCGCGCGGGGGCGGTGCCGGTCGCGATCACCACGTTGGCGGCCGAGACCGTGATGCGCTCGCCCCGGGCCTCGTCCTCGACGACGATGGTGTGTGCATCCAGAAACTTGCCGACCCCGGTGATCAGCTCGATGCGGTTACGGAGCAGTTGCGAGCGCACCACCTCGATTTCCTTACCGATCACATGCTGGGTTCGGGCCAGCAAGTCGGCGGGAGTGATGTCTGCCTTGACGCGGTAGCTCGCGCCGTACAGCTCTCGCTGATTCATCCCCGTCAGATAGAGAACGGCTTCTCGGAGTGTCTTGGACGGAATGGTTCCGGTGTTGACGCACACGCCGCCGAGCATGTGGCCCTTCTCCACGATCGCCACTCGCTTGCCGAGTTTCGCGGCCGCGATCGCGGCCTTCTGGCCGCCGGGGCCCGAGCCGATGACCACCAGGTCGTATTCCATGGGTGCAGACATCGTTCATAGGTACCGCTCGCACGAGAAGACTGTGTGCCCGCTCGGTCACGAGCGTGTGAATTCCGCGGCTCGTCCCACCGAACGAATGCAGATGTCGCCACGTGACGATGCGTTGTGCGAGGCTGAACCGAGCACGCAACACACGATTTTCAGTGGAGGAATACATGCCGCAGCAGGTCCGCGCCGTCGTCGCCAAGAGCAAAGGCGAGCCCGTCTCGATCGAAACGATCACCATTCCCGATCCCGGCCCGAACGATGTCGTGGTCACCATCGCCGCGTGCGGGGTGTGTCATACCGATCTGCATTACCGCGAGGGCGGCATCAATGACGAGTTCCCGTTCCTGCTCGGCCACGAAGCCGCAGGCACCGTCGAAACCATCGGCGATGCTGTCACTCATGTCGAGGTCGGTGATTTCGTGGTGTTGAACTGGCGTGCGGTGTGCGGGGAATGCCGAGCCTGCAAGAAAGGCACCCCCTGGTATTGCTTCGACACCCACAATGCGTCGCAGAAGATGACTCTCGCCGACGGCACCGAACTCTCCCCGGCGTTGGGGATCGGGGCGTTCGCCGACAAGACCCTCGTCCACGAAGGCCAGTGCACCAAAGTCGACCCGGACTCCGATCCGGCGGTGGTCGGGTTGCTCGGGTGTGGGGTGATGGCCGGGTTGGGTGCGGCGATGAACACCGGCCACGTCTCGCGCGGGGATTCCGTCGCCGTGATCGGGTGCGGCGGTGTCGGGGATGCTGCGATCGCCGGAGCCCGCCTGGCGGGGGCGTCGACGATCATCGCCGTCGACCGCGACAAGAAAAAACTCGACTGGGCTCTCGAACTCGGTGCCACGCACACGG
>NZ_BCWW01000005.1 GCF_001894785.1 Rhodococcoides fascians NBRC 12155 = LMG 3623 | reverse complement strand
CATGTGGGGGGATGTGTTCTCCGACTGAGACCGCTCGTGACACTGTTTCGCAGAGTTACGGCGGCCATAGCGGAGGGGAAACGCCCGGTCCCATTCCGAACCCGGAAGCTAAGCCCTCCAGCGCCGATGGTACTGCACTCGACAGGGTGTGGGAGAGTAGGACACCGCCGAACACCCGTTGTAAGAAGGGGACCCACTTGGTGGGTCCCCTTTTTGCGTTTGTACCCGAAAATCCGAAAGGACGCCCGTGTCGGAAGACAACAACGATCGTCGCCCCTCCCGAGCAGACGGTGGCAATCGCCCCAACGAGTCCCGAGATCGCAACCCCCGCGCTCAGGACCGTCGCGCCGACCCGCGTCGTTCGGACGGTCCTCCCCGCAGGCGTGGTGGGGAAGGTGGGTTCTCCGGCGATCGCCGCGGGAACAGTGCATCGTCCGACCGTCGAGCCCCGCGGCCAGACGAGCCGGATCTGCCCGACGAGGTCGAAGCCGGCCAGCTCGAGCCGGCAGTGCGCCGGGATCTGCTGAGCTTGGACAAGAACAATGCCACTGCTGTGGCCCGTCACCTCGTGATGACCAGCCGCCTGCTCGACGACGACCCGCAGTTGGCGCTGCTGCACGCGCGCGCTGCTCGTCAGCGGGCCGGCCGCATTGCCGTCGTACGCGAGACAGCCGGTATCGCGGCGTATCACGCGGGTGAATGGGCGGAGGCTCTGTCGGAACTGCGGGCGGCACGTCGAATGGCCGGCGGCCCCGGCCTCATCGCGGTCATGGCCGACTGCGAACGCGGACTCGGGCGCCCCGAGCGGGCCATCGAACTCGGTCGCAGCGACGAAGCGCGGGAACTGACCGGTGAAGAGGCGTCGGAACTTCGGATCGTCGTCGCCGGCGCTCGTATGGATCTCAATCAGTACGACCAGGCCGTCGTCACCCTCCAGACTCCCGATCTCGACGCGTCCCGGTCGGGTACGGCTGCGGCTCGTCTGTTCTACGTCTACGCCGATGCGCTCGTTGCTGCCGGTCGCGTCGACGAAGGTGTGAAGTGGTTCCTCAACGCTGCCGCGGCGGATGTCGATGGAGAAACCGACGCAGAAGAGCGGGTCGAGGAGTTGTCCGGGGGCAGTCGGTGACATTACTGCGCGACGCCCACGACGTTCTGCTGCTCGACCTCGACGGCACCGTCTACGCCGGCAAGGAACCCATTCCGGGTGCAGTGGAGGTGCTTTCGGGTGGTTCCGAGAAGCAGTACTTCGTCACCAACAATGCCAGTCGCGCACCGAGCGATGTCGCCGAACACCTCCGTGAACTCGGTTTCGACACCACAGCGGAATTTGTCGTCACCAGTTCCGAAGCAGCAGCCCGAGTACTCGCGGACAGACTCGATCCCGGTTCACGCGTCCTCGTCGTCGGTACCGACGCCTTGGCGACCGAGATCGAGAAGGTCGGATTGACGCCGGTGCGCTCTGCCGACGAGCAGCCGGTTGCGGTGGTTCAGGGACATTCGGTCGATACAGGGTGGCCCATGTTGGCCGAGGCGGTGCTGGCGGTGCGTGCGGGCGCGCTGTGGGTCGCGACCAACGTCGATGCGACTCTTCCGACCGAGCGCGGCCTCGTTCTCGGCAACGGTTCGATGGTGGCAGCAGTGCGCAATGCCACCGACGTCGAGCCCATCGTTGCAGGCAAGCCCGCGGCTCCCATCATGCGTGACGCCGTCGAGCGAAGTGGTGCCAAGTCGGCGCTCGTGGTCGGAGACCGGCTCGATACCGATATAGCAGGCGCGAACGAAGCTGCCCTCCCGTCGCTGTTGGTCCTGACGGGTGTCAGTACCGCTGCAGAGTTGCTTCGTGCTCCGAAGCACCTGCGTCCCACGCACATCGGTAGTGATCTCGGGGTTCTGAACAAGGACGAGTCGGCGTCCGAGGTAGCCGGTAAGGATGGCTGGACGGTCGGCATCGACGACGAGGTCCTGTCCGTGCGGTTCGAGGGTGCTGCCGAGATGGATGCCTTCGAGGGTCTGCTCGCCGTCCTCGATGTTGCGTGGTCGGGTTCGGAATTCTCGGATGTTCGCTTCGACGGGGATGGACTCGCCGATCTGCGCTCGTTGTTGGGTTGCTGACACGGGTTCGTGCAGTCGGCCGCGAGCGGGCGTTCGTCGGACCCATCCGATAGCGTGAGAGGTGATGAGCGCGTCGATTCCACTCCCAGGACAACACCGGCCGAATGCGGTCGGCGAACAGTCGTCCGCAGACCCGGACAGCATCAGGGCCGAGGTGTCGTCGCTGCTCGCGCAGCTCACCATCGGGTCGGAGGCAGACCTCGACTCGGAGGCCGTCGATTCGGACGCCCTGGCGCGTGATGCGAGTGTGCTGGACCGGGCCCATGAAGTGCTGGTTCGGGCCTTGACCACCGTCGACAAGACCTGACGTGGCCCGTCGCGCACGTGTCGACGCAGAACTGGTCCGTCGTGGATTGGCCAGATCTCGTGAACACGCCTCCGAACTCATCGAGGCAGGCCGGGTCAAGATTGCCGGAACCGTGGCTTCGAAGCCCGCTACCGCCGTCGAGCCGGGCACTCCGCTGTTGGTGGCCGAGGAAGACAACGAAATCAGCTGGGCGTCTCGCGGCGCGCACAAACTGCTCGGTGCCCTCGACGCGTTCGAGCCACTGGGTCTGACCGTCGAGAACGCGCGGTGTCTCGACGCCGGTGCCTCCACGGGAGGTTTCACCGACGTTCTGCTCAGTCGCGGTGTGCATGAGGTCGTTGCGGTCGACGTGGGTTACGGCCAGCTCGTGTGGCGACTGCAATCCGACGAACGCGTGCACGTCATCGATCGCACCAATGTGCGCTCGATAGATGCCGACACGATCGGGGGCCCGGTCGACGTCATCGTGGCAGACCTGTCGTTCATCTCTCTGAAGCTCGTTCTTCCCGCTTTCGTCGCGTGCTCCACGTCGGGTACGGACATGGTGTTGATGGTCAAGCCTCAATTCGAGGTCGGCAAGGACCGCGTCGGTTCCGGCGGCGTCGTGCGAGACCCGGCGCTGCGGGCGGAGGCCGTCGAGGACGTCGCGAATGCCGCGCTTGCGTCGAACCTGCGAGTCGAGGCGGTCGCCGCAAGCCCACTGCCGGGACCTTCGGGCAACGTCGAGTACTTTTTGTGGTTGAAGGCGGGCGCAGGTGACGGTTCGCCGCGTACCGACGTGGACGTCGCCGAGTTGGTCCGTCACGCGATCGAGGAAGGACCACAGTGACTCCGTCCCATGCAGCACCGACACAGGAGTCCGTTCGGGAGATTCTTCTCGTCGCACACCCCGGCCGGCCGGACATCGCCGAGACCGCGCGCCGAGTGGGCAAAGTGTTCGACGAAGCAGGCATCTGCCTGCGGGTTCTCGTCGACGAAGTGGAGCCGTCCAAGATCGAGGCATCGGACACCGAGGAACACGACCATGTGTTCGTGGCGGACATGAGGCTCAACGTCGTCGAGTTCGGTCCCGATGCGGCCGCCGGGTGCGAGATGGTTCTGGTTCTCGGCGGTGACGGAACGTTCCTGCGCGCGGCCGAACTCGCACAGGCAGCCGACATCCCGGTTCTCGGTATCAACCTCGGCCACGTGGGGTTTCTCGCCGAGGCGGAGGCCGACCATCTCGAGGACGCGCTGGCGCGGGTCATGGCCGGCGACTATCGCATCGAACAGCGGATGACGTTGGACATTGCCATCCGTGTAGGCGACCAGGTCGTCGAGCGTGGGTGGGCCCTGAACGAGGCAAGCATCGAGAACGGTTCCAGGCTCGGGGTCCTCGAGGTCGTTCTCGAAGTGGATGGCCGTCCGGTCTCTGCGTTCGGCTGTGACGGAGTGCTCGTGTCGACACCCACGGGGTCGACGGCGTATGCGTTCTCTGCAGGCGGGCCGGTGGTGTGGCCGGAACTCGAAGCCATACTGGTCATTCCGAGCAACGCCCATGCCCTCTTCGCGCGTCCGCTCGTCACCAGCCCCGAGTCGATCATCGCCGTCGAAATCGATGCCGGCGGGCACGATGGTTTCGTGTTCTGCGACGGCCGCCGCACATTGGGGTTGCCGGCGGGAGCACGCGTCGAGGTCGTGCGGGGAGCATCGCCCATCAAGTGGGTTCGCCTGGATTCGGCACCGTTCGCCGATCGCATGGTCAAGAAATTCGAACTGCCCGTGACCGGGTGGCGGGGGAGAGCGAGGTAGGGATGCTCGAAGAGATTCGGATCGACAGCCTCGGAGTCATCTCCGGTGCGAGTGCACAATTTCACGAGGGGTTGACGGTTCTCACCGGCGAGACCGGTGCGGGCAAGACGATGGTGGTCACCAGCTTGCATCTGCTGTCGGGTGCGCGCGCCGATGCAGGTCGGGTGCGGCTCGGTGCCCAAAGGGCCGTGGTCGAGGGTCGATTCAGCACCGACACCGCCTCGGAACAGGTGATCGAGGACGTCGAGAAGGTGCTCGAATCCTCGGGAGGTCAACGCGACGAAGACAATTCGATCATTGCCGTGCGAACGGTCAATTCGGACGGCCGCTCACGTGCACATCTGGGTGGACGAAGCGTCCCCGCATCGGTGCTGTCGAACTTCACCGATTCGCTGCTGACAGTGCACGGCCAGAACGATCAGTTGCGGCTGCTGCGCCCCGATCAGCAACTCGGTGCACTCGACCGATTCGCCGGTGATTCGGTTGCCTCTCTGGTGGCGAAGTATCGCGCCGCCCGTAAGACGTGGCTCGACGCACGCAACGAATTGATCGACCGCACCGAACGCAGCCGTGAATTGGCTCAGGAAGCGGACCGGCTGCAGTTCGGCCTGCAGGAGATCGACTCCCTGGCACCGGAGCCGGGTGAGGATCGCTCCGTGGCCGAGGATGTGCGCAGGCTCGGCGACCTCGATTCGCTGCGGGAAACCGCCGAGGGTGCCGCCGCGGCTCTCGTCGGGAGTACCGAGGAGGCGTCGGATACCACGTCTGCGCTGTATCTGTTGGGCGAGGCACGATCGCGTCTCGAACACGCCGACGATGCTGCTCTCACAGAACTGCTGCCCCGGTTGAACGACGCGATGGCCGTCGTCGGCGACATCGGTGCAGACCTGACCACGTATCTGTCGGATCTCCCGTCGGATCCAGGAGCTCTCGACACGATCCTGAACCGGCAGGCCGAGCTGAAGTCTCTGACGCGCAAGTACGCCGCTGACGTCGACGGTGTCATCGCGTGGGCCGAGGACGCTCGCGAACGTTTGTCTCGGATCGATACCTCTGCCGACGCGCTCGCGGAGCTGAGTGCGCGTGTCGAGTCGGCTGCGGTCGATGTCGCGGCGGCCGCGTCCAAGCTGAGCGCTGCCCGGTCGAAAGCGGCGACGAAGCTGTCCAAAGCCGTCAGCGTCGAGCTCGCCGGACTGGCGATGGGAAAGGCCAAGCTGCAGATAGATGTTCGATCGCTGCCGGCCGGACCGTCGGACACGGCACCGATCGTCGTCGACGGTACCGAGTTGCATGCGGGTAGTACCGGGGTCGACGAGGTCGAGTTCCGGTTGTCCGCGCACGACGGAGCCCAGGCGTTGCCGATCAGCAAGAGCGCCTCGGGCGGTGAGCTGTCGCGGGTCATGTTAGCGCTCGAGGTGGTGCTGGCGGGCTCGGACAAGGGAGCGACAATGGTGTTCGACGAGGTCGACGCCGGAGTCGGTGGTCGGGCGGCGGTCGAGGTCGGTCGTCGGCTCGGTCGGCTGGCTCGTACTCATCAGGTCATCGTCGTCACCCACCTGCCGCAGGTGGCTGCGTTTGCGGACACGCATCTGGTGGTGGACAAGACCGACGCCAAGAAGGGGGCGGCGAACAGCGGAGTCCGGACGCTGTCGTCCTCGGAACGCGTCGTCGAACTCGCCCGGATGCTCGCTGGGCTCGACGACACCGAGACCGGTCGCGCACACGCCGAGGAGCTGTTGGCCACCGCAAACGCGGATCGAGCTGCCCTGTAACTTTTGGTGCTGATGTGATCAGTGTGGTAGTTGTTTCGGCGCGCCTCCATGGCCGGGCGTGTCGATCGGGTCATCATGGTGGGCATGAAGATGCCGGCACTGCTGTCACGTAGTCAGGATTCGCTGCCCGGAATCACCGGGATCGCGCGAGTCGATCGCAACACGGCCAAGCTGCTCAAGCGGGTCGGCCCCGGCGACATCGTCGTTCTGGACGAGCTCGATCTGGACCGGTTGACCGCAGATGCGCTCGTCGAGGCCGGGGTGCTCGCGGTCGTCAACGCGTCGCCGTCGATCTCCGGCCGCTATCCCAACCTCGGCCCCGAGGTCATCGTCGCCAACGGGATCACCTTGATCGACTCGGCCGGCACCGAGATCTTCAAGAAGATCAAGGACGGCACCAAGATCCGGCTCAACGACGGTGGCGTCTACACCGGCGATCGCCGCCTCGCCAAGGGTGAGGAGCAGAGCGAAGCCGAGATCTCGGACAAGATGATCGAGGCCAAGACCGGGCTGGTCGACCATCTGGAAGCGTTCTCGGGCAACACGATCGAGTTCATTCGGACCGAGAGTCCGTTGCTGATCGACGGCGTCGGGGTTCCGGACATCGACATCGACCTCAAGGGTCGTCACGTCGTGATCGTTGCCGACGGGCCGGGGCACGCGGAGGACCTGAAGAATCTGAAGCCGTTCATCAAGGAGTACTCGCCCGTCATCATCGGCGTCGGTGCGGGCGCGGACACAGCGATGAAAGCGGGACACCGCCCGGATCTGATCGTCGGCGATCCTGAGGACGTCACGGCGCAGACACTCAAATGTGGTGCAGAAGTGGTACTTCCGGCCGATTCGGACGGACACGCGCAAGGTCTCGAACGCATCCAGGATCTCGGCATCGGTGCCATGACCTTCCCGGCGACCGGTGCTGCTGCGGACCTCGCACTGCTGTTGGCCGACCACCACGGTGCGTCGCTGATCGTGTCGGTCGGTAGCCCGGCCAGCCTGGACGAATTCTTCGATCGCGGACGACGCAACACCAACCCGGCCGCGTTCATGACGCGTCTGAAGGTCGGTGCCAAGCTGGTCGACGCCAAGGCGGTGGCCACGCTGTACCGAAGCCGCGTGTCGGGCGGTGCAATTGCCCTGCTCATTCTCGCTGCGCTCGTTGCGGTGATCGTGGCGATGGCCGTCTCCAACATCGGCGGCGAATCCTTGGATTGGGCGATCGATCTGTGGAACCGATTCGCACTGTGGTTCCAGGGGTTGCTTTCGTGATTTCGCTTCGCCAACATGCCATTTCGCTGGCTGCCGTGTTCGTTGCGTTGGCCATCGGCATCGTCCTCGGCTCGGGTCTGCTGTCCAGCGGACTGGTCTCGGGTCTGCGAGACGACAAGACGGGTCTCGAGAATCAGGTCGACGATCTGCAGTCGACCAACAATCAGCTCGGCGAGCAGCTGAACTCGGCCGACGGTTTCGATGCGGCGGTCTCGGGTCGAGTACTTCGGGACACCCTCGTCGATCGCAGTGTCGTGGTCATCACCACACCCGACGCAGATCCCGGCGATGTCGACGGCGTCACGCGGTCGATCGGAGCGTCCGGGGCCACGGTCACGGGTCGGGTATCGCTCACGGATTCGTTCGTGTCCGCGGCGAACGGCGACGATCTGCGCACCCGACTGACCAATGTCATTCCGGCCGGGGTGCAGTTGCGGACCGGGGCGGTCGACCAAGGAAGTCTGGCGGGCGACCTGCTGGGTTCGGTGTTGCTGCTCAATGCGCAGACGGCGCAGCCGCAATCGACCCCCGAGGAGCTGTCTCTCGCCCTCGAGACGTTGCGCAGCGGCGGATTCATCGCTTACGACAACGGGGCGGTCGCACCGGCGCAGCTGGCCGTGGTGGTCACCGGTTCGGGTGCCTCGGATGTCGAGGACGGCAACCGAGGTGCCATCGTCGCTCGCTTCGCAGGAGCCCTCGATTCACGCGGAGCAGGTGCGGTACTGGCAGGTCGTTCCGGTGCGGCAGAGGGCAACGGCTCGATCGCAGTGGTGCGTGCCGACTCGGCGTTGTCGTCGGCGCTCAGCACGGTGGACAACGTCGACCGTGAAGCAGGCCGGATCACCACGGTTCTCGCCCTGGCGGAGCAGCTGGACGGTGCTTCGGGCCGCTACGGCACCGGAGCGAACGCGAACGCCGTCACCGTCGGAGCGCCGGTGAGTTGATCGGCGCTCGCGTCGAATACGCGTGTCGTTGGCGGTGAGGTACGTACTGGTGTTACCGTGAAGTCCCGTGGGTAGCAGGCCCAATTTCCACGCTTTACCTCTCTTATCAGCCCCCTGATAGGAGCACGCCCTGCAGACTCGTCACGGGAGCCTCATTGTCACGCCTTCAGTCGCGTTCCGACACCAAGCACATCTTCGTCAGCGGAGGCGTCGCGTCTTCGCTCGGAAAAGGTCTGACGGCGTCCAGCCTCGGCCAGCTACTGACCGCACGCGGCTTGCGCGTGACCATGCAGAAGCTCGATCCGTATCTCAACGTCGATCCCGGCACGATGAACCCGTTCCAGCACGGTGAAGTCTTCGTCACCGAGGACGGCTCGGAGACGGACCTCGACGTCGGCCATTACGAGCGCTTCCTCGACCGTGATCTGTCCGGATTCGCCAATGTGACCACCGGCCAGGTCTATTCGACGGTCATCGCCAAGGAGCGTCGCGGCGAATACCTCGGCGACACCGTTCAGGTCATTCCGCACATCACCGACGAGATCAAACGTCGCATCCTGGCCATGAACGGTCCCGACCTCCAGGGCCATCAGCCGGACGTCGTCATCACCGAAATCGGCGGCACCGTCGGCGATATCGAATCGCAGCCGTTCCTCGAAGCGGCGCGGCAGGTCCGTCACGACGTCGGCCGCAACAACGTGTTCTTCCTGCATGTGTCGCTGGTCCCGTTCCTGGCACCGTCCGGTGAACTCAAGACCAAGCCCACCCAGCACTCCATCGCAGCACTGCGCAGCATCGGCATTCAGCCCGACGCGTTGATCCTGCGGTGCGATCGCGACGTGCCGCCGGGGCTCAAGAACAAGATTGCGCTGATGTGCGACGTCGACGTCGACGGCTGCATCTCCACGCCCGACGCCCCGTCGATCTACGACATCCCCAAGGTGCTGCACAAAGAAGGCCTCGACGCCTACGTCGTCCGGCAGCTCGGTCTGCCGTTCCGTGACGTGGACTGGACCATCTGGGGCGGACTGCTCGAGCGCGTCCACCAGCCCCGCGAAACCGTGCGCGTCGGTCTCGTCGGCAAGTACGTGGACCTGCCCGACGCCTACCTCTCGGTCACCGAGGCGTTGCGTGCCGGTGGATTCGCTCATCGCGCCAAGGTCGAGATCAAGTGGGTTCCGTCCGACGAGTGCTCGACGCCTGCGGGGGCTCAGGCTGCGTTGGGCGATGTCGATGCCGTGCTCATTCCCGGCGGATTCGGCATCCGCGGTATCGAGGGCAAGCTCGGTGCCATCGAGTTCGCTCGTACCCGCAAGATTCCACTGTTGGGGTTGTGCCTCGGTTTGCAGTGCGTCGTCATCGAGGCGGCTCGTTCGGTCGGCCTGACCGATGCCAATTCGGCCGAGTTCGATCCGGATACCAAGGATCCGGTGATCTCCACGATGGCCGACCAGGAGGACGCTGTCGCCGGCGATGCCGACCTCGGAGGCACCATGCGCCTCGGTGCGTACCCCGCGACGCTGCAGAAGGGTTCGGTCGTCGCGGCGTCGTACGGCACCGAGAACGTCTCGGAGCGGCACCGTCACCGTTACGAGGTCAACAATGTCTACCGTGATCGAATTGCCAAGAGCGGCTTGGTCTTCAGCGGCACGTCCCCGGACGGTCATCTGGTCGAGTTCGTGGAGTTGCCGGCATCGGTGCACCCGTTCTTCGTTGCTACTCAGGCGCATCCGGAGCTCAAGAGCCGGCCGACCCGTCCGCATCCGCTGTTCGCGTCGCTGATCAACGCGGCACTGAAGTACAAGGCTGCCGAGCGGCTGCCGGTCGACATTCACGGTGACACCGCTGCGGCGGAGAAGTCGGACGCCGAGGCCGAGACCGTCGGATGAGCGAGAACTCCAGACACGAATTCACGACGCTCGGTTCGGAGGTTCCGTACTCCGGCGCAATCCTCGCGTTGCGGCTCGATCAGGTGGCGATGCCGAACGGGCGTCGCGCCGAGCGAGAAGTGATCGAGCATCACGGCGCAGTCGGCATTCTTGCCGTCGACGATCAGGACCGCGTGGCGATGATCGAGCAGTACCGGCACCCCATCGGGCGTCGTCTCTGGGAGCTGCCCGCGGGCCTGCTCGACGAGCCGGGGGAGGAGCCCGTGTTGGCGGCGCAGCGCGAACTGGCCGAGGAGACCGGTCTCGCGGCCGGGAAGTGGTCGGTGTTGGTGGACGTGTTGGCCTCGCCCGGATTCACCGACGAAGCGGTACGCATTTTCCTCGCCGAGGATCTGAGTGAGGTCGATCGCCCGGAGGCACACGACGAGGAGGCAGACATCGAGCTGTCCTTCGTGCCGATGGACGAGGCCGTCCGTCGTGCGTTGGCAGGGGAGATCGTCAACGCCTCGGCCGTGTCGGGAGTGCTCGCGTTGGCGGCAGCTCGTGCCACCGGCACCGAGTTGCGTCCGGCCGACGCCCCGTGGGCGGATCGACCCACGGCATTCGAGTCTCGGAAGAGTTCACGAAAGTAGCCACCGTGATCGGCGATCAGATTGCGACGTATCTCGATCATCTGGTGGTCGAGCGCGGGTCGGCACCGAACACGGTGTCGTCGTACCGTCGCGATCTGGTGCGGTACGAGCGGTTCCTCAGCGGGTACGGAATCACCGATCTGGCCAAGGTGACCGAGAACGACATCACCGAGTTCGTGCTGTACCTCCGGCGCGGCGACGACGAATTCCCGTCCCTCGCAGCCAGTTCGGCGGCTCGAACGCTGATCGCGGTTCGTGGTCTGCACCGCTTTGCCCTGGCCGAGGGCATGGTGGAGCGCAACGTCGCGAGCGAGGTGAAGCCGCCGCAGCCGGCCAAACGACTACCGAAGTCGCTGCCCGTCGACCAGGTCGTGGCGCTGCTCGAATCGGCGTCCATTGCCGGTCCCGACGCACCGCGTGGTCTGCGAGATCGCGCACTGCTCGAACTGCTGTACTCCACCGGTGCGCGCATCTCCGAGGCCGTCGGTCTGGATGTGGACGACATCGACACCGAGGCTCGCTCGGTGCTCCTGCGTGGCAAGGGCGGGAAACATCGAGTCGTCCCGGTGGGGAGGCCGGCCATCGAGGCGGTCGACGCATACCTCGTGCGCGGGCGGCCGGGGCTCGTCGCCCGCTCGAATCCGGCGCTGTTTCTCAATGTTCGGGGCGGTCGACTGTCGCGGCAGAGCGCCTGGCAGGTATTGCAGGACGCCGCGCAGCGGGCCGGAATCACGGCCGGGGTCTCGCCGCACGTGCTCCGGCACTCGTTTGCGACGCACCTGCTCGACGGCGGTGCCGACGTCCGTGTCGTGCAGGAATTGCTCGGCCACGCGTCGGTGACCACGACACAGATCTACACCCTCGTCACCGTCACGACGTTGCGTGAAGTGTGGGCGGGTGCGCACCCGCGAGCGCGCTAGCACGCGGTCGGCAATCGTGTGTCAGCGTGTCCGATGACAATGCCGTCGCGTCAAGCGGTAGCGTTTGCGTGAACTACTCGAAGACGAACGGGACAGGGGAGCGCTGGAACGTGTCGACACCGCAGCCGCCAGCGGCGGAGTCAGCCTCGGAACCGTCGTGGGGCGTGCAGCCCGCCGTCACCCCCGATACCGGCGAAACGCATCCGTCTCATCCGCACAGCGATGGCGCTCTTTTCCATACACGTCAACCGGAATCCAGTCGGGAGACACGCGACATCATTCCTGCTCCGAACGAGCTCGGGCCCACCGGTCGCAAGACGAGGCCGGTTCCCGATCCGCAGCCGCTGGCCAGTCACGGCCCGGCCAAGATCATCGCGATGTGCAACCAGAAGGGCGGCGTCGGCAAGACGACGTCGACCATCAATCTCGGTGCCTCGCTGGCCGGTTACGGCCGTCGCGTGCTGCTCGTCGACCTCGACCCGCAGGGCGCACTGTCCGCGGGCTTGGGCGTCGCACATCACGAACTCGATCTGACGGTCTACAACCTCCTCGTGGAGGCGAAGGTGTCGGCCGACGACATCATCATGCGGACTCGCGTCGACAATCTCGATCTGATGCCGAGCAACATCGATCTTTCTGCCGCCGAGATCCAGCTGGTCACCGAGGTGGGGCGTGAGCAAACGCTCGGACGGGTACTGCACCCCATTCTCGACCGCTACGACTACGTGCTCATCGACTGCCAGCCCTCGCTCGGCCTGTTGACGGTCAATGCGCTGACCTGTGCCGACGAGGTCCTCATTCCGATGGAGTGCGAGTACTTCAGTCTTCGCGGCCTGGCTCTCCTCAACGACACCGTCGAGAAGGTGCGCGATCGGCTGAACCCGCGACTGAAGCTGGCGGGCATCGTGGTCACGATGTTCGACGCCCGGACGCTGCACTCGCGCGAGGTGATGACGCGGGTGGTCGAGGTGTTCGGCGACGTCGTCTACGACACCGTGATCACTCGCACGGTCCGGTTCCCCGAGACCAGCGTTGCCGGTGAGCCGATCACTACATGGGCTCCCAAATCCGGCGGCGCGCAGGCGTACCGCGCTCTTGCGCGCGAGGTGATCTACCGGTCGGGTCCGTGACGATCGACGCTGCCGACGGGGCCCCGATCGAGGTTCCCGCCGACGCGGACCCGTCGAAATTTCGGGTTCGGTTGCTCAACTTCGAGGGCCCGTTCGATCTGCTGCTGTCGCTGATCAGTCAGCACCGCATGGATGTCACCGAGGTGGCGCTGCACACCGTCACCGACGATTTCATCTCGTTCACCAAATCGCTCGGTGCCGATGTCGGACTCGATCAGACAACGGAGTTCCTCGTCGTCGCGGCGACGTTGCTCGATCTGAAGGCGGCTCGTCTGCTGCCGTCGGGTGATGTGGAGGACGCCGAGGATCTCGCGTTGCTCGAGGTGCGCGATCTCCTGTTCGCCCGGTTGCTGCAGTACCGCGCCTACAAGCAGGTGGCCCTGCTGTTCGGTGAGCTGGAAGCCGCTGCGCTGCGGCGTTATCCGCGTTCGGTGTCGGTGGAAGATCGATTCGCCGATCTGATTCCCGAGGTGTTGCTGGGGGTCGACCCGGCCAGGTTTGCAGACATCGCAGCCGCAGCGTTTCGGCCCAAGCCGATCCCGCAAGTGGGCCTCGACCACATTCATCAGCATGCGGTCTCGATCCCCGAGCAGGCAGAGTGGTTGCTGGAGAACCTGCAGGGCCGGGGACTCAACGAGTGGGCATCGTTCTCGGAGCTAGTGCAGGACTGCGAGGTGCAGGTCGAAATAATCGCGCGCTTCCTCGCGTTGCTGGAACTGTTCCGGCAACAGGTGATCGCCTTCGAACAACCCGAACCACTCGGCGATCTTCGAGTGAGCTGGACCGGCAAGGACGAAGGACCCATCGTGGTCAGGGAAGAGGACTACGCATGAATGCCGACCCGGAACTCGAGCTCGAGGATCTCGACGAGTCGGGCGAACTCGACGACGTCACGCTCGCGGCGGCACTCGAGGCGGTTCTGCTCATCGTCGATACTCCCGCCTCCGACGAACAACTGGCATCGGCTGTGGGCTCGTCGGTGGACCGCGTACGCGCCGCCCTGAACCGGATGGCCGCGGAACTAACCGAACGTCGCAGCGGAATCGACCTCCGCTACGCCGGCGACGGGTGGCGTTTCTACACCCGAACCGCCTATGCGCCGTACGTCGAACGGCTACTGCTCGACGGCGCTCGGTCCAAGCTCACACGTGCAGCATTGGAAACCCTGGCCGTGATCGCCTATCGTCAACCGTTGACCCGCGCACGAGTCAGCGCCGTACGTGGAGTCAATGTCGATGGAGTGATGCGTACGTTGCTCGCCCGTGGACTGATCTCCGAAGCAGGAACGGACCCGGAGACCAACGGCACGATGTACTGCACCACCGAGCTGTTCCTCGAACGGCTCGGGCTCGCATCGCTCGGTGATCTACCCGAACTGGCACCGCTGTTGCCGGGAGTGGACCTGATCGACGAGATCAGTGACAGCATGGACACCGACCCCAGAACGACCCGCTCCACCAAGAACCGCGGATCGAAACCCGATCCGGCAGCCGAGCTCGACTCGGACGACTGATAGGTAAGACAAGTGAACAAGCCCGCTCGCCGTGATGGCACACCGGACCGTAACAAGAGACAAGACCCACGCAGGAAGCCCACCGCAGGTCGGTCGGACACCCCGCGTGACGCACGCCGCGGAGATCGCACCCGCGACGCCGCACCCCGGGACGGCGCTCCCCGCGCTGGTGCACCCCGAACCGGCGCCCCCCGCACCGGGGGACCACGCGCAGGCGCTCCCCGCACCGGTGGCCGACCGGCCCCGCGCAGAGGCGTCGAGCAGGGGGAATCGTTCGAGAACAAGCCCGTCGAGACGGGCATCAACGATCGCAGCAACGACGCGGTGCCCCGCAAGAAGCCGTCGCGCCCCAAGCCGCCGAAGCCGCAGAAGAAGCAGACTCCGGCGACCACCATCAGCAACGCCAAGCCGGCGAAGCATCAGTACACCGATTCGTCCCCGCGCAAGCACGTGCCTGCCGGTGAGGGTGTTCGGTTGCAGAAGGTGCTCGCGCAGGCCGGTGTCGCGTCGCGTCGGGCCGCGGAAGAGCTGATCGCCGACGGTCGCGTCGAGGTGGACGGACGCATCGTCACCGAGCAGGGCATCCGCATCGATCCGAACATCGCCGTCGTTCGCGTCGACGGCACTCGTGTCGTCGTGAAGGAAGAACTGGTTCATCTCGCGATGAACAAGCCGCGCGGATGGCAGTGCACCATGTCGGACGATCTGGGTCGTCCGTGCGTCGGCGACATCGTCGCCGAGCGCGTGCAGGCCGGTCAGCGTCTGTTCCACGTCGGTCGGCTCGATGCCGACACCGAGGGACTGTTGTTGTTCACCAACGACGGTGACCTTGCTCACCGGCTGATGCACCCGTCGTACGAGGTGTCCAAGACCTATCTCGCGACGCTGTTCGGCACCATTCCCCGCACGCTCGGCAAGCAGCTGCGCGAAGGCGTCACCCTAGACGACGGCCCGGTGAAGGTCGACGGCTTCCAGCTGCTCGATATCTCGGACGGCAAGTCGCTCGTCAAGGTGACGCTGCACGAGGGCCGCAAGCACATCGTGCGTCGGTTGTTCGACAAGGTCGGATTCCCGGTGGGACGCCTCGTGCGTACCGACGTCGGCAACATCGTGCTCGGCGATCAGCGTCCCGGAACACTGCGTGTTCTCGGCCGCGGCGAGATCGGCAAGCTCTACGAATCCGTAGGCCTGTGATGAGTGCGCTCGTCGTGGCGATGGACGGGCCGTCGGGCACCGGTAAGTCGTCGGTATCGCGCCGGCTCGCATCGGCACTCGAAGCAAGCTACCTCGACACCGGTGCGATGTACCGCGTCGCAACGGTATGGGTGCTGCGTTCGGGCGTCGAGCCGACCGATGCAGACGCAGTCGCGAAAGCTGTTGCTGCGCTTCCCCTCGAGATCGGAAAAGATCCTCTGTCCGAGACCGTCTTGCTCGACGGCGAGGACGTCAGCGGTGAAATCCGCGGCGATGCAGTCACCAAGGCCGTCTCGGCCGTGTCCGCGGTGCCTGCGGTTCGCGAGCTGCTGGTGCAGATGCAGCGCGACCTCGCGAGCTCGTCGACGCGAATTGTGGTTGAGGGTCGCGACATCGGCACCGTCGTGCTTCCCGACGCCGACGTGAAGGTGTTCCTGACGGCCTCACCGGAGGCGCGTGCGGAACGGCGGAACAAACAGAACATCGAACAGGGTCGCAGCGACGACTACGAATCCGTGCTCGCGGATGTGCAGCGCCGCGATCATGCAGATTCGACGAGGGCAGTGTCACCGCTTCGTCCCGCTGAGGATTCGGTGATCGTCGATACCAGCGAGCTGGATCTCGACGGCGTGATCGAGCGTTTGCTGCTCGTGGTGAACGACAGAAGTGGAGCAGTGCAGTGAGTGAAGAATTCTTCTCCGGCGCAGCGGAAACCGCGGGCGACGGAACGTGGAGCGACGAGGGCGAGTGGGAGTACGTCGACCTCAACGAGGGTGAGGACGGTGAAGATGCCGTTGCCGTACCGACTCTCGCCGTGGTGGGCCGACCGAACGTCGGCAAGTCGACGCTCGTCAACCGCATCATCGGCCGCCGCGAAGCAGTGGTCGAGGACGTCCCGGGCGTCACTCGCGACCGCGTGTCGTACGAGGCGAACTGGAGTGGTCGACGCTTCCTGGTGCAGGACACCGGCGGTTGGGAGCCCGACGCCAAGGGGCTGCAACAGTCCGTTGCGCGCCAGGCCGAGTTGGCGATGAACACCGCCGACGCGATCCTGTTGGTCGTCGATGCCCGCGTTGGTTCGACGACGACGGACGAGGCAGTGGCACGAGTGCTGCGTCGGTCGAAGACTCCGGTTCTGTTGGTGGCCAACAAGGTCGACGACGGTCGCACCGAGTCCGAGGTCGCCGCACTGTGGTCTCTGGGTCTGGGGGAGCCGCTATCGGTGTCGGCCACCCACGGCCGTGGTACCGGTGATCTGCTCGACCGTGTGCTCGAGGCGTTGCCCGAGACCCCGCGCGAAGGGATCCCCGGTGGGGGACCGAGGCGTGTCGCTCTGGTCGGTAAGCCGAACGTGGGCAAGTCCTCGCTGATCAACAAGCTCTCGGGTGACGAGCGCTCGGTGGTGCACGATGTTGCCGGAACCACCGTCGATCCCGTCGACTCGTTGGTCGAATTGGGCGGCAAGACATGGCGATTCGTCGATACCGCGGGACTACGCAAGCGTGTCAGCCATGCCAGCGGTGCCGAGTTCTATGCGTCGCTGCGGACGAAGTCCGCGATCGAGGCCGCTGAGGTCGCGATTCTGCTTCTCGATGCCTCACAGGTGATTTCGGAGCAGGATCTGCGTGTGCTGAGCATGGTCTCCGATGCCGGCCGCGCGCTGGTGTTGGCGTTCAACAAGTGGGATCTGGTGGACGACGATCGTCGTCAGCAGCTCGAGAAGGAGATCGACCGCGATCTGGCTCGGGTGCCGTGGGCGCAACGCGTGAACATCTCGGCGCACACCGGCCGTGCCGTGCAGAAGCTCGTGCCCGCTCTGGAGACGGCTCTCGAGTCGTGGGACAAGCGTGTCCCCACCGGACGCCTCAACACGTGGCTCAAAGAGGTCGTGGCAGCCACCCCGCCGCCGATGCGTGGCGGACGCCTGCCTCGCATCATGTTCGCGACGCAGGCCAGCACACGCCCGCCGACGTTCGTGCTGTTCACCACCGGCTTCCTCGAGGCCGGCTACCGCCGATTCATCGAGCGGCGTCTGCGTGAAGAGTTCAACTTCGACGGCAGCCCCGTTCGCGTCTCGGTACGTATCCGCGAGAAGCGGGAACGGCCGGGCAAGGGCAACAACCGCTGACCTAGTCCGACCCCGCCCCTGAGCAGGCGATTTCCTCTCAGGGGTAGGGCTGGGGTAATCTCAGCAAGCGCCTTTCGAGGTGCGGCGGGCTGTGGCGCAGCTTGGTAGCGCACTTGACTGGGGGTCAAGTGGTCGCAGGTTCAAATCCTGTCAGCCCGACACAAAGAAACCCGCTCTGACCTGTGTCAGAGCGGGTTTCGCCGTTGGTTGGCCAATGGTCGCAACGGTGTCGATGTCCCAGTGGGTCGGAGTGGTCGTCGTTTTGACGGCCGAGGAGCGTGCTTGTAGGCGACGCTTCATCGATACGTTTCAGCGTGGCTTAGGACCTCAGGTTCCAGTCGGTAATGGGGCGGAATGCGGTGCTCAGCTGTGAAGCCCGGCCCTGTGAACAGGCAATAGGTTCCTCTGCGACCCTCAAACAAATCGATCAGTTCGCAGACGACCAGACCGGCGTCTCGACGCACGGATTCTGGGTACAGCGCCTTCAAGACTTCGCGCTCGGTTTCGGCGATTGCTGGCAACGCCTCCTGAAGGAGGTCGATGACCGAGGGGTCATCAGGTAGAGCTTTGAGCTCTTCTCGGAGCGCCGCGTTGCGCGCGTTCTTGAGGTTGTTGGTTTGCAGTACTTGTTCCCGATCCATGTTTAGAGTGAAGGACGGTTCGGCGTTCGCGGAGACTTTGACGGAGAAGCTTACTGAGCGCAGGTCCATGTGCATCAATGCGTTTCGAAGCTCAAGTAACCAGCGGTAGCCGAAGCAGTTCGCGTTGAGATCATCCAGCATCGATTTGATCGTTGTCTTGGTGCTGTCGCCGCGTTTCTCTGAGAGCACTTTTGCTGCGTGTGTCCGATGGTCCCTGTAGACGAAGAAGGCGTTGGATGCCGAGAGGCTGAGCGTGCGGACATACTCGCCGACGTCGGATCCCCGCTCGTCCGTCCTGGGTACCGACCTGGTCTCGATCGCTGTATTTCCGACCTTGACAATGTAGTCGATCAAGTCCATTACACACGCGCGGACAAAGTTGAACATCGACTCGTCGCGACAAGCCGCGAGCGTCGCGTACGCGTCGGAGAAGCGATCGTATTGGTCGGGCGACAGATCTGCGATCGGTCGAAACACGGGAAAGTCCCTCGACTCATAGTCGACCAGGACTGCACCACGTTCGGTAGTTGTCGATTCTGGCATTCTGGCATTCTGGCGTAACTTCTACGATTCTGTGAGCGCGGGTTGGATGCCGTGCGTCGCACTGGGTCGATTATCCGGCGACTTCGCCGGGTTCGGTGAACATGGTGGCCCCGGCGCTCGTGAGCGATTCCTCCACCGCGTGCGCGTAGGTCCGCAGCATCTCCTCGGCGCTGTGCCCGTGCCACGCCGCGACCGCTGCGATGGGCGGCGTCCCGGAGAACAATTCCAGGTTGCCCCTTCCTGGCCGAAGGCATCTGCTCGGGCGTGGGTCGGTCGGTGACGCGGGGCGGGAGTTGCAGGGATTCTTGCCGAACATCTGGTGGCCCGCGGATCGTGCGTGGTTCGTAGCTAGCGATGTGGATCTCATGTCGACCTATGTCGGAGGGGCGACGGAGTTGGCTAATGCGCTCAACGGCGGGATCGAACTGTTCGAGGCCATCGACTCGTGGCTCGGTGCCAGGATCACGTGGGACTGCGACACCATCAATCCTCGGGCGGCAGGCCCGCACACCCACGATTGAGAATTCCTCTGCCCTCGACCGAGAACTCGATCACGTGCCTTGCGCCTCAGGTACCAATGACTGAAATGGTGACTCTGCGTGGTGGAACTGGCCGTATTGTTCAGCGGGGTCACGGATTCAGACGTACGACGCCGGGAGATGATCGGACTCGGTAGCGGGATCGTCGTCGAGGTCAGAGTCCAGATCGAACCGCCTCATCTCGTCTGATCGCAATAGATCGACGGTGTTCAGCGGCTGGCACACGTCAGGATCAAGCCAAGCAAGGATCGGGGCTGGAACCTAGACCTCTCCGAAGCCGTCCTGTGTTCGGGCGGTGCAGTCTGTCGTGGGAGCAAGGAGGTAGGCGAATAGGTAACTCGCCGCCGCTATCGCTGCCAGTGCGATCCACCAGGACGGGAATACATCTGTGTCAGTGAGGATTTCACTGTCAGCGACGACCAGCCAGCACAATGCAAGAGAGGTCGTCAGCGTGACCGCTGCTGCGGTGCACGCGGCGAATCGGTGTCGCCACGTGCGGTGTGATCGTGCGGCCCACATCCGGTTCGACCATAAGGCGTAGCGGCCGCCACCGACTGCGATCACACCGATCAACAGTCCTGCGACGGCACCGCAGAACGCAGGAAACACCAGCAGCGCCAACCGGAGCGCGGTCCCTTCGAGGGCCCAGGGGAGCATGACACCCACCGCTGTGCAGGTACCGGTAAGACCAGCGACTCTTAGTTCTTTCTCGACCCAGTCCACTGTGCCACTAGAACACGGCGGCAATGCGTTTCGGTCTCGAAGCCGCTGTCTGACCGCTCACGTTCAAATGTGGACCCGTTGACGCCGGACGTGACGCTGGAAAAACGTAGATCTGACGACTTGCGCTACTGCCGCTCTACCGCGCTCGCTAACTCCTCGTACGTCTGTTCGCTGATCGCAGCCAGCTATTCTCCGCGGCCCAGCAGTTCACAGCGCAATGAAGCCTCGAGATCTCCCCAGCAGCGCGCGATCTTGCCGTCGTCATCGAGTCGGTACATCGCTAGTTCTTGGATCTGCACATACCGGCCGGTCGCCGCGATCCCATCGAACTCGCCGTGGTGGGTGCCGGTATCCGTCAGGCGAGCCGCCATCGACCGGCCCTCGACGACCAAGTCCTCCATGCACCAGCTGAAGTCGGGGAACGCGACTGTGATGTCTCGAAGGCCGTCGCGGTAGCCGTCGATGCCGCTGCGGACACCTTCGACATCGGTGGTGATGAATTCGTCGAGGTCGCCGAAACGCCGTTCGTTGCAGGCGGTGATGTAACGAGCGTAGGTACCGCGCGGATCGTCTGCGAAAGTCGCCATACCATCCACGGTAAAGGCCCCGCGTAGTCCTGGCCAGGACGACAGCGGATCAGCTGCACGAAAATTATTTCACCGTCGTCACTGTCTAATGGCTGTTTTCCACGAGCCCGTTCGAGTCACCGTTTCGAGACCGCTTTTCAGTTCGACAGCTCCCAAATCCGTCGTGGCGCTGATTTCGCGCGGTGCAGTCCTCTCGCTCTCGCAGGAATAGCCAAGACATGCGCCGCGGCGTGTAGGCAGTTTTCCCAATGTTGCGCGACGAACCGCTCACGCGACGTTGCCGACTCGCGATCACCGTGACGCCTATGTCGTCGACACCGCGTACACCCATACCGAATTGTGGAGTGGGCCTACGCCGTAGCTGCCCGGACCGCGACGATCAACGGTCATCGCTGGCGTAACCGGGCGGCTCGGTTGTGCTCGTCAGGTCGACCAATGCAGTTGTTGCCTGCACGGCACGGCGGAATGCTGCGGTGCCTTCTCGACGGTCCTGCCGTCGTGATGCCAGGGCGATGATCGCGGGTGGCCCGTCGAGCGCGATGTAGCGGACGTCGGGGTTCGGCAGGTAGCGCCGTGCGGGCTCGGCGTACACCCCGATCGTCCCCGACATCGCTACTGCCGATGGGATGTTGAGGGGCGAGCGCACCTGGGCCCCGTGACGCGGGTAGCGGCCCGCTGCCCACGCAGTGAGGCCGGGCTGTCCTATCGGTCTGATGCACGGCCGGTCGTGAATCTCATCGGGTGTGAGACGGGTTGCGTCTGCCAGTTCCGATTCTGCGGGAACTACGGCGCATCGTTCGATCTCGATCACTTGCTCGACTCGGA
Source organism: Rhodococcoides fascians NBRC 12155 = LMG 3623 (assembly GCF_001894785.1). GTDB lineage: Bacteria > Actinomycetota > Actinomycetes > Mycobacteriales > Mycobacteriaceae > Rhodococcoides > Rhodococcoides fascians. Next base: position 75,442 of record NZ_BCWW01000005.1, on the reverse strand, counting down.
GGTCCTCGGCACCGCCGACGTCGTGCAGGATCGCAACGTCGACCTCTCCAGTTCGTACTGCGTCGTACTGGTTTTCCCAATTGAGTTCGACATAGGACAGCTCTAGCCGCGGATGGTGCCGGTCGAGCAGTTGACGAGTCGCCGACCAGCTATCGGCCAGCCCGAATCCCAGGACGCCGACGCGAAGCACCGAGTCTGCACGCTCACCCTCACGCACCGCCATCAGGGCGTCGAGATCTGCGAGCACTCGATTCGCGCGGGGAAGAAACCTTCGGCCGGCTTCGGTGAGTTCCACCTTGCGGCTGGTGCGCAGAAACAGATCCGTACCGAGTTCGCGTTCGAGTTCCTGGATGCGTCGACCGAACGGTTGCGCACCGATGAAGTGAGCTTGGGCGGCGCGCCCGAAATGTAGTTCCTCGGCCAGGGTCAGCGCATATCGCAGCGATCGTATGTCCACCGATATTCACCGCCAAGTCCGTACCGTCGATCGCCCCATTGGGGTCGAGAAGATCGCAACCTTTTTGCCTGATGATCTGGCTGATGCTGGTCAGCATACTTCGACGAAGACACGAAATGTCGTAGATCACAACACCCATGAACTTCGCCGGAGGTAACAATGAGCACGCATCGCACCCTGATCCGCAACGGCCGAGTCCTGACCATGGACCCCGCGCTCGGCGACTTCGACTCGGCGGACGTGCTGATCGAGGACGACACGATCGTTGCCGTCGGACCGGACCTCGGGGTCCTCGACGCCGAGATCATCGATGCCTCGAACCACATCGTGCTGCCCGGCTTCATCGATACTCATCGGCACACGTGGCAGTCGCTCTTCCGCGGCATCTGCAGTGACTGGACCCTCGGCGACTACTACTTCGGTATGCGGCTGGGAATCTCCCCGGCCTACACGGCCGACGACGTCCGATTGGGCAACTTCTACGGCGCAGTCGACGCACTCAACAGCGGTGTCACCACACTGCTGGACTTCTCGCACTGCAACAACACTCCCGACCACTCCGACGGTGCCGTTCAGGGCCTGTTGCAATCCGGCATACGCGCATCGTTCTGCTACGGATTTTTCGAAAGCTCCCCCGAGCGATCGCAATTCGGCGATCACACTGCACGTCTCAGAGATTTCCATCGCATCGCCGATACGTACTTCGCCTCCGACGGCCGACTCACACTGGGCGTCTCGTTGTCGGAAATCTTCGGCCTTCCCTGGGCGGACACGGTCTCGGAACTGGCAGCCGCCCGAGAACGAAAAGCCCTGCTGGTCAATCACGCCGGGTGTGTATTCGGCAGCGCCTTGTGCAACGGAATACTCGAAATGGATCAGATGGGCTTGCTCGGCCCGGACATGGTCCACGTGCACTGCTGCAGCTTCGGCGACGCCGAATGGGAAGCTTTGGCACGCAGCGGCGGCCGAGTGTCGATCTCGTCGCAGACGGAAATGAACATGGGCTTCGGTCGTCCGGTCTTCGAGCGCTGCCGGCAACACGGGATCGTCCCCACACTCTCGGCCGACGTGATCTCCCTCAACAGCGGCGACCTGTGGCACGAACTTCGATTCGGTCTCTCGTGTGCACGCGCCGACGCAGCCGACCCGATCAACGCAGCAGGGCAGATGCCCGACGCAGTCGCGCTGCCGGCGCGGGAGGCGCTGAAGTGGACCACCGTCAACGCCGCCGAGGCCATGGGACTCGGTGACCGCATCGGTTCACTGACACCTGGCAAGCGTGCCGATCTCCAGATCATCGGTGGGCCCGGCTCTCGAACAGCATCCTGTGCTCGATCCCTACGCCACGCTGGTGTTCCAGACCTCTGCAGCCGATGTGCGCACGGTCATCGTCGACGGTCGGGTGGTCAAACGAGACGGGATCCTGACAGTGACCGATCGGGCGTCGCTGACAGCGGAAGTCGATGCAGCGTCCGAACGCATCCTCGGGCGACTCAGGGATGCAGGTCGCGAACTTCCCGGGACCCCACCGGGCGCATTCACCGCGATCGAGCCGCTCACGCGCAGTTTTCACGAACAGGCAATCCAAGCGATGACGGTGGCTTCGCGGTGATGACGGAACAACCGCACTGCTCACCCCCGCATCGTCAGCTCGATGCGGTGCCGTCGGCAGGCAGGAGGATCCGGTGAGATTCGTGACCTACGACGGCGGCGGTGGCCCGAGAACCGGAATCATCGACGGGGAGACCGTGCGTGGACTGCGCGCAGGCGTCAGTCTGCTGTCGATTCTGAACTCCGGTGACGACGCCCTCACCGAGGCCGGCGAGGCGGCGACACGATGCCCCGACGAAACCCGCGAGCTGGACCAGGTGCGATTGCTGGCACCGATACCACGACCTCCCTCGGTGCGAGACGGACTGTGTTTCCTCGACCACCTTCGCGGCTGTTACCGCGCGATGGGACGCAGCCCTGAGCTGCACGAGGCGTGGTCGCAGATCCCGGCGTTCTACTTCTCCAACGCCGGATGCGTCCTGGGCCCTTACGAGGACGTGCCGGTTGCCCCTGGCAGCACCATGTTCGATCTCGAACTCGAAGTGGGAGCGGTCATCGGCCGCGGTGGCCGCGACCTCGATCCGCGCACCGCCGAGAAGCACATCGTCGGTTACACCCTGTTCAACGACTGGACCGCACGCGACCACCAGCTCCGCGATCTCGCCCTCGGCATCGGGATGGGAAAGAGCAAGGACAGCGCGCTCACCCTCGGGCCCGCTCTGGTTACCGTCGACGAGCTCGAGGATTACCGGCGCGACGGCCGGATCGCTATCGAGCTGTCCGCCGCGGTCAACGGTGACGCGATCACCCGTGGCAACCTGGGCGAAATGGATTGGGAATTCGGCGAACTCGTGGCCTTCGTCTCGCGCGGGGTCGATCTGCAACCGGGTGAGGTGGTCCGCTCGGGAACCGTTCCCGGCGGTTGTCTCCTCGAACACGTCGACACGCCCGAACTCGACGATTTCGATCGTTGGCTGCGTCCCGGTGACGTCGTGACCCTGACCGGGCAAGGACTCGGAGAGGTGCGCCAGACAGTTGTTCCGGGCGTCGATGTCCTTCCGCTGTCATCTGGGTTCTGACATGAAGTCACCTCTGCCGCACCCGTACAGCAAGACCTCCGCGAGAACGCAACCGGCAGCGAAAACTCGCCGGAAACAGGATCGTGTACGGGTGCCGGACATCTCCACGTGCGGATACATCACTGCGAGGCCTACTGCCTCTGGGCCGCAACGCATTACATCGTGAACAGACAAGGAACGAACAATGCGAAAATTGATCGACATCTCTGCTCCGCTTCAAACCGGGATAGCGTCCGATCCTCCCGGATTCGGACCCCACATCGACTACTACACCCACGCTGACACCGTCGAGGACTTGCTTGCGTTCTTTCCCGACGCGAGCAAGGACGATCTACCGGACGGCGAGGGGTGGGCGTACGAATGGGTGCGCGCTACCACCCACAACGGAACCCACCTCGACGCGCCGTACCACTACTCTGCGGTGATGGACGGTGGGAAGCGGGCAGCGACCATCGACGAAGTGCCCCTCGACTGGTGCCTGCAGCCCGGAGTCAAACTCGACTTCCGCCACTTCCCGGATGGATACGTGGTCACAGCGGCCGACGTCGAGAACGAACTGACCCGTATCGGGCACGAACTGTCGCCGCTCGAAATTGTCGTCGTGAACACTTCGGCCGGCGCGCGCTACGGGCATGACGACTACGTCGCCTCCGGTTGCGGGATGGGCCGCGATGCCACGCTCTACCTATTGGAGAGAGGAGTGCGCCTGACCGGCACCGACGCTTGGAGCTGGGATGCCCCCTTCGTACACACTGCCGCCCGGTACGCCACCGAACACGACCCGTCGATCATCTGGGAGGGGCATCGTGTCGGACGCGAAATCGGCTACTGCCATCTCGAAAAGCTCAACGGGCTCGAGCAACTACCTCACACCGGCTTCGAGATCTCGTGCTTCCCAGTCAAAATTACAGCTGCCTCGGCGGGATGGACTCGAGCAGTCGCGATTTTCGATTCGCCAACCGACTGACCTCCGGCGCACATTTTCGGTCCGGAGGATGCGCCGCCTTCGATTCCTTGAAAACTGTTGTCCAACAGTAAATCTGTGAAATGGAAGGGGTCGATCTGCCACCGTGGTGAGCGGCCAGGTTTGCGTAGAGCGGCGATTTTCGCCATCGGTTGAGTACGGAGCAGGAGACGAATGGCGGCCACTCGGTACGTGAACGATCTACTGCTGCCGGTGAGGAGCTCACGGATCCGGCGGCGGCGCTCATCTCGGGTGGAGAAGGTTGTTCGGATGGGGGAGCGGTGGGCGATCGTAACGCTCCGGTTCATGTGGGTGTCTGTGGCCCACTTTCGTCTGCTGAGCCCGTCCTGGCCACGGAGGCGCAACGTTGCGTCATGGAGTTCGATCGAAGATTTTCTGTCGGTGCTCTGTGCGACTCTGCACGGCATGGCGATCTGCATGGCGTGTGATCTGGAAATGCTCGATTCAGTGGGTTGCACGTGGCGGCCCAGTCGAATACCCAACGGCAGGAGCAAATGCCACGACTGCGGTGCCCCGCCGCGAACGCTTCACCACCCGGGGTGCGACGGCGAGCGGTGCAGATGTGGACAGATGCTGTCATGCGGCAGCGGATGCGCGGTTGATGAGTGCGAACGTGAAGACGGCCACGACTACATCGACGGGAGCTGCAGGTGGTGCAACGAACCGTCCGGACAGCTCCGCGTCGTCGGCGGCTCATGACCCTATCGTCGGGTATTGGGACTTCCGACAGGACCCTGTTGACCCCCGAACTGCGAGGGACAAACCCCGGCGCTGTCACGGAGTTGTAGACGGTCGGCGTGTCAGTACGTCGCGTCGCGGACCCCGAGACGGGGGCATCGTCGATTTCTTTCCGTCAGGTGTTGGTTCGAGAGCACACTGCACTAGGGCATCATGGGCCTATGAGTGATCTCGAGTACCTCGCCACTTTGCTCGCTGCGCTGGATGCGGAGATCGCGCGAGTTTCGGCCTCCGAGTCCGAGGAGCAGGCGTCGGCCATCGACGACGCAGTCGCCGCCGTCTTCCGGTTGCGTGAGAAGGTCAAGGCCGGTTACCCCGGCAAGAAGGCCTACTACCTTGCGGCGTCGACCGATCCCCAGGGGATCAGAGTCGAGGGAATTTCTGCCCTGCACGGCAAACGCGCCCATGAACTGGTCCAAGACGGTGGTTGGATGCACGCAGATTCCAGCACTGTTCTCGATGCTCTCGATGACGACCAAATCAGTCGGTACCACGCGATCGCTGGACGCGGTGTAGCGCAGACGTTTCGAGACTCACGCGAATACTTGGCAGAGGCAACAGGTCTCGCCGATAAATAGACCTGAGTGGCAGCACGGTCGGGTAGCTGAACCCGCCGACGGTAAAGGTCCGGGCCTCACATACTCAATGCTCCGCTGAAGTCGAGCGGTGCTGCTTCGAGGTGGCGTCCGCGGGGAGTGGCGTCGACGAGTTCTCCATTCTGGACAACAATCTCGCCGCCCACAATCACGGTGACCGGCTTTCCTCGAAGTCGATGCCCCTCGTAGGGTGTGTAGTCGGTCGCCATGTGCAGTGTTTCGGTGGTCACCGTCCATTCCAGTTTGGGATCCCAGATCGCGATGTCGGCGTCGGACCCCGGCATCAGCGATCCCTTGCGTGGATACAGGCCATTGGTGCGCGCTGGATTCGCCGAGGTCAATTCCACGAATCTGCTGGCAGTCAGACCCAATCCGTCTACGTAGTGCGAGTAGATCACCGGTAGACGCGTCTCGACACCGGGCAGTCCGTTGGGCATGTGCCGCACGTCGTGGCTGTGCACCTGCTTCTGTGCGGTGTCGTAGCAGCAATGGTCGGAACCGATGGTGGTGATGTGCCCGGTGAACAGGTGACGCCCGAGTTCCTCGACCACCTCGGCCGAACGCAGCGGTGGGCAGCAGACAAAACGTTCGGGTTGCTCACCCTCGTAGGCCGAGTCGTCGAGGATCAGATGGTGAGCGACCGATTCGGTGAAGGCGACGAGCCCTCGCTTACGCGCGTCCGCGACCAGTTCGACTGCAGCCGGAGTCGACTGATGAACGAAATAGACCGGCGCGCTCTGTGACTCGGCGATCGCGAGAATGGCGGCGACCGAGGCAGTCTCGGCGAGCTCGGGCCGGGTCTGCGACATGTGTGCTGCATCGACTCCGTCCGACGCGGCTGCGAGGTTCTGCGCGTCGGTGACGATGGCGTCGGACTCGCAGTGGATGATGACCATTCCGCCGAGATCGCGAGTGGCCTGCATCGTGTTCAGAATGGTGTGTTCGTTCGCCATCGTTTCACCGGCATAGGTGGTGAACATCTTGACCGTCCGGATGCCTCCGTCCGCCAGAGTCTTCAATTGGTCCGCGGTGGTGTCGGTCCACTCGACGACGCAGGCGTGCAGAGCCGAATCGCACAGTCCGCTTGACGCTTTCGCACGCTGTACCTCGGCGGCGTCCAGCGGCTGTTGACCGGGACGGGGGATGGCGAAGTCGATGATCGTGGTGGTGCCGCCGAACACGGCCGCCGTCGTGCACTCGAAATACGAATCGAGCGAGGTGAATTCGCCGGAGGTGAACCCGACGTGGCAGTGTGGATCGACTCCACCCGGCATCACCAGTTTCCCGGTTGCATCGATGACCTCTGCTGCCGCGTCGACCTCGCTCCCTGGGGTGAGCACCGCAACGACTCTGCCGTCGTCGATGAGCAGGTCTGCCGGAGCGGCCCAATGGGATTCGACGACCGTCCCACCGCGCACGACCTTCATCGTGTGCTCGCGAGGTAGGTCAGCCATCCGCCGCGGTCGCTGATGTCGGTGACGCCCGTGTCCGTCAGATAGCTCTCGCGCATTCGCATCGACAGGGAGCCCGAGCCATCCGCAAACTCGATGACCCCGAGTTCGAGTTCCTTCGGTTCCCTGGGCAGGAGCTCGTCGCGCAATACGTCGTACTCGACCTCGTAGAGCTCGCCCGGTACCACGAATCCATCGGTTGAGACCGGGTGCAAACCGGGGAATTCGTCACGCACGGAGAAGAATCGGTATTTCGGTGCGGTATCGACTTTCCCCACGAATCGCGCCTTGTGCAACGCGTCGTTCAGGGTGCCGCCGGACATCGCCTGTCCGTTGACGAACATCGTGACCAGTGCCATGCGAAGCCTTCTTTCAGTGAGCTTGGAGTCGGACGAGACGGTTCGGAGAGAACGCTGTTACGTCGAGTTCTGGTTTTCTACCGTGCACCTGCTCGGTAAGGATGTGCCCCCACAGCGGTGCGAAAGTGAAGGAGTAGGTGCCGCCTGCCACGAAGAGTCCCGGGGCTCCGGCCAGTTCGCCGATGACCGGCATTTCGTCGGGCGTGGTGACCACAGGCCCGGTCCAGGTATCGAGGAGCGCATTGTGGCTCAGCGCAGGCAGAAGCCGTCGAACCTGCTCCAGGTTTCCTGTGGTGCTGTCGGATCTGCTCGGCGCCGGCTCGCTGTCGTGGAACGCACCTGCAGGCCAGCCGCCGCCGAGGACGAGGCGTCCCGATCGATTCTGCTTGATCGACATTCCCTCCCCGACGTGCTGAACCAGCACGTCGAGTGTCCGAGGTACGGCATCGAGCGAGTGCATCTGCAACGAGGTCGGGACGAGATCGAGCGATACCCCTGCCATAGCCGCGATCGGGGCCATCCACGGACCTGCAACGTCTATCACCGCGGGTGCAATCCACGTTCCACCGTCGGTGCCGACGGTCCAACCGTCACCGTCGTGGATCAATCCGGTAACCGGTGTCGACGGATGAACCGACGCTCCTTCGGCCGCGGCCTGCCGCAACAGGGCAGGACCTGCGAGGTCGGGTTCCGCGAATCCGTCCCACGGACACCAGGTTGCGGCCTGAATGCTCGGGCCGAGCAGCGGTAGCGCCTGACGAGCTTCATCGCCGGTCATTACCTCGGTCGGGATCCCCGCAGCTCGTTCCCATCGGTGCTTCGTGAGGAGGGCGTGGACCTGCTCCTCGGTTTCGGCCACCATGAACCCGCCACACCGGTTCAGCCCGAGACCGGGCACCGTCTCGTCGAGAGTGTTCCACAGCGTGCTCGTCGACTTCTGCATCGGAAGTAGCTGTTCGACGTCGACGGCTGTGCCCTGCCCGGGCCTGCGCGTATGAATGGTCTGAATGTGCAGGTTGCCCGCAGTCGTACCGGAGCCGGCGGTGTTGGGCAGGGTGCGATCGAGCACAGCAACGCGGGATCCCGCGCGGGTGAGGGCGAGAGCCGTTGCTGCACCTACGATTCCGGCTCCGATTACAACGACGTCGACCTCAGACCGCATGAACAGCTCCTACGGTCGCGTAGGCATCGTCGATACCCGATTCGACGATGACCGATTGCAGCGCGGCAAGCGTGTCGGCGTCGGTGACCGGCAGTAATGGTTCGCGCACGGTGCCTCCCGGTTGGCCGAGAAGGTTCATCACGGCCTTCAGCTGGGGAATGGGGGAGGCGTACACGCCGCTGTAGTCCGAGGCGATGAGCCGGCCCGAGAACGCGCGATAGCGATCGACCCACATGCGTGCGGTGTCGGCGTCACGTGCAGCGACGGCCTCGTAGAACGGAACCGCGAAGGGCGCGCCCACCCCACCGCCGTCGATGTTGCCGTCCCCGCCCAGTTCGAGCAGCGTGGCAAGGCCGCGTCGATGCAGGAAACTCCCGAATACACGAACGCGGTCGGACACGGCCTCGACGGTGTCGAGCATGGCGAGCCAATTACCGGTGCTGTCTTTGATCGCGACGACGTTCTCCAGGTCGGCCAGTCGAGAGAACAGGTCGGGTGTGGTGCCCATGTCGACCGCAACGCCACGTGGCCAGTTGTAGGCCATGAACGGCAATGATGTTGCGGTGCTGACGCTTCGGTAGTAGTGATAAGTCTCTTCTGCCGAGGTGTGTACATACGGCGGAGGCGTCGCCAGTATGCCGTCCGCGCCGACGGAAGCCGCATGCTTCGCGAGCGCGGAGGACTGCGCAGCTGTGTACGCGCTGACACCGATAACGACAGGGAAGCGGCCTGCAACTGCATCGATCGATGCTTCCGCGACGGTCTTTCGTTCGTTGTCGTTCTGGCTGAACCATTCGCCCGTGCTGCCGTTCACGAGTACACCGTGAACACCCGTCTGCGCGTAAAGATTCATCAAGTCGAAAATTGCCTCGGTGTCGACGTCACCCGACTGCGTGAACGGTGTAGGAGCAGCGGGCCAGTAACCGGACCACGCGACATCATCGCGATTCATGGGAGTGCCTTTCGGGCTCGGGACTATCGACGACGCGTCGTACCCGCATTTGTGGGATCGATTGCATAGACTGCCTTCGGGGTGGTCGAGTCGTCAAGCCGGAAACGTACTTGTAACGCGACCACGGTCGAATATGTCTGTCCGAGGCGTGAAGCAAGAGAAGGAGAACCGATGGCGGTCACCTTGATCGACGTTGCGAGCGCTGCTGGGGTTTCGCGCAGCACGGCATCACGCGCATTGAGTGGATCGTCGCTGATCTCGGCGGAGACGCGGGCAGCGGTGGAGGATGCGGCCCGTGTTCTCGGTTATCGGCCGAACAGGGCTGCGAGTGCGCTGCGCTCCAACAGGTCGCACTTGGTCGGTCTGGTCATGAACAACCTGCTCAATGCGACCTTTCACACGGTCGCCGAGGTCGTTCAGAAGAGAGCGGCGGCCAGCGGATTTCAGGTCCTGCTCTGCATCACCGATGCCGATCCGGCGCGCGAGGACGACGTACTCGCCATGCTGGGCGAGCATGGCGTCGACGGAACCATCGTGATCGGCAGTGGTCGAAGTGCGGCGGCGTCGAATGCGCTCCTGGAGCAGGGCCGCGCGGTGGTCAACCTGATCCGTTCGGTCAAGGGGAGCTCGGCGTCGACGGTTCTGGCAGACGACGTCACGGGTGCTCGCGACGCCACAGCGCATCTGATCGAGCTCGGGCACAGTCGTATCGGCTATATCGGTGGAAACGAGGATGCGACGTCCGGACGTGAGCGCTTCGAGGGCTATCGACTTGCGCTGGCGGACGCAGGTATCCCGGTCGACGAGACGATCGTCCGGAAAGGCCCGTTCACCACCGAATTCGGTGCCGACGCGATCAACTCACTTCTGGATGCGCCCCAGGCAATGACTGCTCTGTATGCGGCCAACCACGAGGCTGTCTTCGGCATCCTGCCCACGCTCGTCGGCAGGGGTGTGTCGGTGCCGGACGAGTTGTCGCTGATCTGCCACGAGGATATGCCGTGGCTCGCGATGTGGCAGCCGGCAATCACAGTGGTCGACAACGGCGCGGCCCAATTGGCCAACGTGGCCATGGACCTGTTGTTTCAGCAGATCAAGGATTCGCTCGAACCCGATGGGCGTACATATCGAATCGGTGCTCGTCTGGTGGAGCGAGCGTCGTGTGCCGCATTGTGATCGGAGTTTTCGGATTGCAGGAATCGGGACCGCGATCACATGTGAACGGTTAACAGTTGATGTACCGCGTGTCGGCAGTGTTAACCACGTTGACGCCTCCGAATTCGTCTGCGACGCTTGATGCAATCGATCCCAAAGGATCGACTCTGCTCGAATCACTCCGTCATTGTCGCTGCCGCCCCGTCCTCGAACGTGTAGTGCTGCAGTCGATATCGAAAGGCTCGATCAATGCGCAAGTTAACAGGACTCGCCGCTATCGCTGTCGTGGTGGCCGGCCTCACTGCCTGTAGTTCCTCGGACGATTCCGCAGCCGCGCCGACGGACTGCACACCCACGCTCGGTGCTTCGGACCTCGCCGAAGAAGGCACTCTGACGATGGCCACCAATGCAACGCTTCCGCCCATGCAGTACGTCGATCCGAACGGGGACGTGATCGGCATGCGCGTCGACCTCGGCAAGGAGATCGCCAAGCGCCTGTGTCTGACGCCGAAGTTCGTCAACATCGAGTTCGAGGCGCAGATTCCCGGTGTGCAGGCCGGTCGATGGGACATGATCGACACCGGCATGTTCTACACGCCCGCACGCGCCGAAACCATCGATCTTGTTCCGTACGAGGTGCAGGCAGTATCGATCTCGGTGCCGTCGGGCAATCCCGAATCGATCTCCAGTGTGGACGATCTGGCGGGCAAGACCATCGGCGTCGAAGCGCCCGGATACGAATTCTACACGTTGACCGCGTTGGCCGAGCAGTTCGCGACCGAGGGTAAGCCCGCGTTGACGGTGCAGACGTTCAAGACCAATGCCGATGCCTATCAGGCACTTTCGGCGGGCCAGCTCGACGGCACCTCCATCGTGGAGTCGGTCACGTCGTTCTACCAGGAAGACGGACGCTTCGAGACAGCCGTCGGTGGAATCAACGAGGCACCCCTGGCAATGGGATTCGCCAAGGGCAGCAAATCCTCCGCTGAGGTGGCGCGTGTGCTGTCGGAGATGAGGAGCGATGGATATCTTCCCGATCTGTTCGAGCAGTACGACGTCACCGGATACGACGGCGATATTGCCGTGAGCACCGGTCCTCTCGACAGCTGATCCGACCAACGCAAGTCGAAAGGCACCCACATGTGGTCCTGGGACGCATTCTTTTCCATCCTGACGAGCGCCCAGCTGCTCGAAGGCGCGTGGGTCACGATCTGGCTCACCGTAGTCAGCATGATCCTCGGACTCGCTCTCGCAGTGGTGGTGGCCTCCGCGCGATCATCCAAGCTCGTACCCCTGCGGATAGTCGCCGGGTTCTACGTGTGGCTGATGCGCGGCACCCCACTACTGGTGCAGCTGGTGATCATCTACACCGGGCTGCCTCAGGTCGGCATCAAGCTGGGCGTGATCGAGGCGGCACTCGTGGGTCTGGTTCTCAACGAAGCTGCATACCTGTCAGAAATAGTCCGTTCCGGATTGCTCTCGGTTCCAACCGGACAGACCGAAGCGGCACGAGCGCTCGGCATGTCGCCCACGAAGGTCTTCCGCGTGGTGGTTCTTCCGCAGGCTCTGCGGGTGATGATTCCTCCACTCGGCAACAGCTTCAACGGATTGCTCAAGACCACAACTCTGGTGTCGGTCATCTCCGTACAGGAATTGCTGCGACGGACCCAGTTCTTGGTGCAGGTGAATTTCCGTGTGCTGGAGGGGCTCTGCGCGGCGGCGTTGTACTTCTTGGTGCTGACGACTCTGTGGGGGTTGATTCAGAAGATGATCGAAGTACGAGTAGGGCGTGGATACGACCGCAATTACCGCCGTAAGGGCGGACCGTCGAGTCCGAAACTCGACGACAGCGGAATGAAAGCCGAGGCTGTGAACCGATGACGAGTGCGACGTCTGCGACCACGAACGCGATGACGATGGTCGAGGTCAGGAATATGACAAAGGCCTACAACGATCTCGTCGTCCTCGACGACATCGATTTCACGGTGGACAAAGGGGAAGTGGTTCTGCTTCTCGGGCCGTCAGGAAGTGGAAAGAGCACCTTGCTGCGCACGCTCAACTGTCTCGAGACGATCGAATCCGGGACCGTCCGAGTCTGTGGCGAGATGATGGGCTTCTCGGAGGGGGCCAAGCGAATGCCGCTGTCGGAGGCGCAGATCGCAAAGCAGCGGCATCACACCGGAATGGTGTTTCAAAGCTTCAATCTGTTCCCCATGATGACCGCGATCGACAACGTTGCATCGGGTCCACGCCATGTCCTGGGCACTCAGAAGGACAAGGCGCGCAGGCAAGCTCAGGAGTTACTCGATCTCGTCGGCCTGGCGGACAAAGGGGAGAACTACCCGTCACAACTGTCCGGTGGCCAGCAACAGCGCGTTGCGATCGCCCGTGCACTGGCGATGAAGCCCGAAGTGATGCTGTTCGACGAGCCCACGTCGGCACTCGATCCCGAGATGGTCAACGAGGTTCTCGACGTCATGCTCCGACTGCGCGACGAGGGAATGACGATGGTGGTGGTCAGCCACGAAATGGGCTTCGCGAAAGCGGCCGCAGACAGGGTCGTCTTCATGAGCGACGGAAAGATCGTCGAAGAGGCACCTCCTGGTGAGTTCTTCGACAAACCCAAAAATGCTCGTACACAACAATTTCTGAGTCGCATACTCTGATTCGACCGACTGATGGTCCCAACTCAGGAGCGCACGTTCTTCTGAGAGGGGGTTGGGTCGAACGAATAGATGTCGAGCGATGAGGACTCATCCGTTCCAGTGTGTATAGGCTCGACCGTGGGAGTCGGTTTTGTCCACAAGGGCGGACGGATGGGCGAATACTCATGGCACTGGCAGATCTCGACACTGGCAACCCGCATTGGCTCAACGCCGTCATGTTTGCCATCGCGGCGGTCATAGCAATAGTTCTCACCTGGTGGTTCTTCGGCAACGACAGATAGCCGAGACGAACACGTGGCTGTCCAGGCTGAGTCGATGTCCAGAATCGCACCGGCGTTCAGGTTGTGCAGGGCTACCGGGTCAGGATCTCACCGGTGCAAGATCCACGCCGGGCGGGGGAGTGAGGCGTCGGAGTGTGCCGTCGAACACGGTTGCATACAGTGACCAACCGTTGGCTGACGGTCCGATGCGTACCGAACTCGGTCCCGTCCGTCCTGGCGAAATGCCTGCTGCGATAACGCATGTTGTCCCTGTCCTGGGGTCGATGCTGTACACGGAACCTTCTACGTGTGCGGCGGCGTACAGCGTGCCGGCGTCGGACATGGTCAGGTCGTCGAGTCCCGGAAAGAATCCCGGCACTGTAGCCACCACAGACCAGTCGTCGGGTGCTTCGAGGGGTACTTCGATGACCTGGCCCGTGAACAGATCGTCGGTGTACACCCGGCTGTGGTCCGGGCTGAGCGCCAACCCTTCTGATCGAGGAACGGGCGACCAGTTCTGTTCGACGTCGTCGGCGGTCGGGTCGTAACGGGTCAGACCTCGGGAAGGCGAGCCGATGTCCGTGCCCACGTCGGTGGTGAGAAAGTCCCCGTTCGGCAGTCGGAGAAGTCCGTGAGCCGCCATGTCGGTCACCGCGCTGACCTCGCCGGTACGGGTGTCGAATTGCGAAAGCCCTGGACCGGCAACAAAGTAGAGGATGCCGTCGTGCAACTGCATCCCCCGCGGAGCCGCGAGGTTGTCGAGTACCGGGTCGACGTGACCGTCTGCATCCACGTTCACGATGCTGGAGGCTCCGGATACGAAGAACCCGCCAGCTCCGTCGGGCTCGAGATTCTCGGGTTCGTCGAGTCCGCTCGTCACGGTCTCGACCGACCAGCCTGCACATGTCATGGGCGGCGGGCTCGGCTCAGGTGTTCCGGCGTGAGCAGGTGCAGCCGTGAGAGGCGCAAGCGTAACCACCGCACCGACGAGTAGAAGTGTACGAAGTCTGTTCGAAGCCAGAGACATGGTGCGAACGATAGTGGAGACCGTGCGGTCGGAAAATTTGAGTCGATGTGGGGGACAGGCAGCTAGCGCACAGCAGGGTGCACAGATCGTTGATCTCGGACCGAATCGGCCTAGCCGTAGATCGAACGAATGAATGTCGAGCGAGGGCGACTGACACCGGTGCGTTGTGAATAGGGTGAGCAACGCAAGTCCGTTTGCCGACAGGAGCGTGTCAGCGTGAGTTCACCCATTCTCGTCAAGGGCCAGAATATTTCCTTACCGGACGAGCCGACACAGCTGGATGTCATCGTGTCGTGGGTCGACCCGGAGCGAGACCTCGATGCATCCGCGCTGTTGGTGACATCGACCGGACACGTTCGCTCGGACTCGGACTTCGTGTTCTACAACCAATCGGAGTCTGCCGACGCATCAGTGCGTTATCTCGGCAGCAGTAGCACCGATGAAGGCAAACAGGAACGGCTGTCGATCCATCTCGACTCTCTCCCAGCAGATATCGAGAAAGTAGTCATAGCGGGTAGCTCGGACAATGCTCCGTTGGGCGACTTCGGAAAGTTGTCGCTCCAAGTACGGGATCAAACCGGATCGGTGCTGGGGGAGTTCCTCACTGCCGACGCCACCGCCGAACGTGCGCTGGTGTTCGGGGAGGTGTATCGAAGGGCCGGTGTCTGGAAACTGCGCGCGGTCGGGCAGGGTTGGGAATCCGGGCTTGCAGGGCTCGCAACGGATTTCGGCGTGGACGTCGACGACGGCGAACCGGAAGGCGGTGCCGACGATGTGGTCGTCGTCGAGGTCGCGGATTCGCACGTACAGGCTACGGACCAGAACGGTGAGCTCGTCGATGTGTCGCTTGTCGACGTCGAACCCACCAAGCGCGGCGTGCGAACGAAGAAGCCGTCCGTGAAGAAGGCCAGTCCGCCGCAATTCACGCTTGCTGGGGGAGAGGGCTGGCAGACGGCTCGGCTGTTCTCCATTTCCGGCGTCGGGTCCGGTGAAGAGCAGGAGAAGAGGGCCACGTCGGCGCTGATCGCAACGATGCAAGCGGTTCGTCCCTTCGCCCGAGCGATCTGCGCGCACGCTGGCGCACCGTCAGGTCCATTCGAGGGTTACCTCGAGGTGCAATTCGTCAAAGGCGAAGGCAAGGTCATTCCGGACGGGGTTTTCCGGGTGTTGCGTGCGGGGCAGGTATGGACGGCATTGCTCGAAGTGAAGACAGGGACAGGCAAGCTGCAGAAGGAGCAGCTCGAGAACTACCTCGATGTCGCCAAACGGCACAGATACGAAACGGTTCTGAGCCTGTCCAACGACATCCCGGCCTCTGCAGGCGAGCTTCCGGTACAGGTCAACAAGACCAAGCTCAACAAGGTTTCACTGCGACACATCTCGTGGTCCGAGGTAATTCACGAGGCCCGAATGTTGCTGTCGCACGGGGACCTCACCGACTCGTTACAGGTGTGGATCCTCAGTGAGCTCGTGCGCTACCTGACGCACCCGAAATCCGGTGCGACGGAGTTCGTCGACATGGGTCGCCACTGGGTAGCGGTCCGGGATTCCGTCACCGCGGGAACCCTTCGCTCCAGTGATGTCAAAGCTCTGTCGGTTGCGAACACGTGGGCGTCGCTGTCGAGGCACCTGGCGTTGAGGATGACGGCCGATCTCGGCGTCACCGTCAAGCATCACCTTCCGAGGAAGTTCAACGGAGATCCTCAGGCACGCAACGAGTACATCGTCGACCAGCTCGTGGCCTCCGGATGCCTTACTGCCACTCTGCGCATCCCCGACGCTGCCGGAGACGTCACCGTCGAAGCCGATATGCGTACCAACAAGATTCAGTGCAGTACCGCTATCGACGCGCCGACCGACGGGACCGCGCTCAGACGAGCATCATGGCTACTGAGACAACTGAAGAACGCTCCCGCAGACATCCTGGTCGAAGCCGTGTTCGCAGACGCGAGCGAAGTATCGTGCGAGAACCTGGCAACTGTACGAGCAGACACGAAATCACTCACATCAGGCCGGACCAGCGAGCTGCAGTATTTCACGCTGACGTCCCCGACGAAGATGGGCAGCAAGCGCTCAGGGTCGGCGGCCAGCTTCATCGGTAGCGTGACCGACGGTCTCGACGCGTTCTACCGGGATGTCGTGCAGCCGCTGAAGCCGTGGACGCCTTCTGCACCGGAAGCGACCACTCACACATCTGATGAATGACTCTGCTGCTGACTGGACCCCGGGTTGAACGGCTTCACATATCTACGTTCATCGTCAGCGCCAGGTAAGTGTTCAACCGATCCTCGATGACTGGTCCAGAGAGGTCTGTCCGGCCTGCTGCGCGCCACGGCACTACCCACTGATGCAGCTCTTCGGAGCACGCAAGTGCACTTCGCACTCGCCAATATCGACGGTCGGATTATTCGGCGGCGAGGACGCCTCCGGCCTCGGTGTATTCAGCAGCGAATCGCAAACCCCACAACGGCCCGTGCAGAAGTGCGAGATTCGTGCAGCAATGCGCGACGTCGAGATCCGCAGGTCCGCTACAAATTCCGGCCCAGTCGAGCACACCGGAGACGGCTGGCCCGGTAGGTCCTGTGTCGAACAGAACGTTGCCGGGCTGAAAGTCCCTGTGCAGCAACCGGACCTGGGAGCGCGACGGTGGGCGGCCGATGACTCTGGTCGCGGCCGACCAAATATCGGTGTCGGCGGTCGGTGGAACGACGGCGCTCTCTGCAGTAGACCCTGTCGAGTATCTGCGAAGCCCGGCTTTCACGGGAGTCAAGTGAATTGCCACAAGAAGCTGCGCCAAGCATCGGATACGGGTCTGGATGCCGTCGTCGTACAGCGGTTGCCCGGGCAGGTAGGTCATGAGAAGCGATGGATGCGCGCACTGCGTCGCGGCAACGTCGGCTGCAGCCAACAGAGGCGTGGGGATGATGCTGTCGGACTCGAGCAACGTCAGAGCCTCAGCCTCGCGTCTGAGCCATTCCTCAGCGTGCTCCTGCGCTGACGGTGCCGTGTAGCTCTTCAACACGAGCACGCGAACGGCGTGCTGATCATCTGCCACAGTGAGCCGACGCACCTCGGCCGTGATGCCTCCGGTCATCGAGTCCACGGCCGTCACACGTTCGCCGGGTTCGAGGTGTTCGAGAACCCAGGTGGCGGTGGAAGGAGCAAGATCGGTGGACATTCTCGTCATGCCTCCGTCCCGCTGCGCTGGGTGCCGCAATCCCGGTGTCGGCCGAGCATCTCACCAGGCAGCCTTCGCGGTCCACCTGTTTTCGGCTGTATCCATGATTGAGGATCCGGCGTATTGGGCATCGTGCAGATATGACAGAGAACGCAAAGCTGACAGTGGAACGCACCATCGAAGCGCCCGTGGACGCAATTTTCGACGTCCTGTCCAACCCCGAGCGGCATCAGGCACTCGACGGCTCGGGATTCGTACGCGGCGTTGACCACGCAGACCGAATTCAGAAGGTCGGCGAGAAGTTCACGATGAACATGCAGGGCGATCACATGGGTGGGGAATACCAGACCGACAATGTCGTCACCGGGTACGCCAAAGACAAGCTACTGGCATGGAAGACCGCGCCGGCCGGCAACGAGCCTCCCGGATGGGAATGGTTGTGGGAACTGGAGTCTCAGGGACCCAACGAGACATTGGTGCGGCACACCTACGACTGGTCGAAGGTCACGGACAAGAAGCTTCTCCAGCAGATCGGGTTTCCCCTGGTCACCGAGGATCAGCTGAACGACACACTTGCACGCCTCGCTGTCGAGGCAACGTCCTGATCTTTCGGGCATACGTTCAGCCGTAGAACGCCGCTGCGTCGACGCTCTCGATGTGCATCCATCGAGCTGGAAAGTCCGTCGACGCAGCGGCTTCGGCGAGGTCCAGGCCACGTATAGCCAACGCCGTCGTGGGTGACTGGTCCACGATCAGGCTGATCGCGTACGTTGCTGCGGTGACGTGAACGCAAGGATCAGTTCTGCTGGAACAGGTGCATGCCGTGTCGACGTCCATGGGAACCGGTGCCAGACCCCCCGATACCAGCTCCGCGTGAAGCGCGTCGGGCAGATCCCCGCTCCCTCTGCCGTGAGTCGGATGACTGGCGACGATGCGCAGAGCCGCCCTTTTGTGAGCCGCCGAATAGCGCGGCACCGTAAATGTCGCGGTCTCCATTTTCTTTCCTGCTGAGACCACGCAGCGAATAGAACCGATCGTGTTGGTATCCACGATGGCCGACTCGCTACGAGCCAGGCTCCGCGCTCGAGGAAGCATGGGATTGGGTCGGGTAGCGGTGATCGGCTCGACTCGACGCAACCATTCCTTGCCCCATGGAGTCGCACCGAACGGCGGGGGCTGGGGAGTGGATGCCATCACCGTGCCACCGACAGCGACAACGTCTGTCTGAGTGTCGAATCATCCAGTGCGGCAAGCGCTGTCTCGTTGTTCCCCTCGGTCAACCCTGCAATTGCTTTCTTCCGGGCGTGCAGCGACGCAATGTACTCCTCCAATGTTCCTTCGGTGGTGAGCGCCATGACTGTCACAGGTGAGGTCTGTCCGATTCGATGTACCCGGTCGGTTGCCTGCGATTCCACCGCCGGATTCCACCACCGGTCGTAATGGATGACGGTGCTGGCACGGGTGAGGTTCAACCCATAGCCGGCTGCTTTGAGGCTCAGCACCATCACGGGACAGCTACCGCCCTGAAACTCGTCCACCATTTTCTCGCGCTGGTCCACGTCGAGTCCGCCGTGGAAGAAGGGTATGGCGGCTCCAGTGACACGCGCGAGATGGTCGGCGAGAAACTCGCCGGTCTTGCGGTACTGGGTGAAAACCAATGCGGTCTGCGACGATTCGGCGAGCTCCTCGATGATGTCGGTGAGCCTGTCCAGTTTCCCGGAACGGTCGGGCGACGAAGACATGTTGCCGTTCACGAGACCCGGGTGGTTGCAGATCAGTTTCAGAGAGGTCAGCAAAGCGAGCACCGCAGTCCCTCGGCGTTGTGTAGAACCGAAACCGGTGTCGAATGCAGCCTCGACCGTCGAGTTGTACAGCATCGCTTGCTCGTTCGTGATCGGGCACAGAACGTCTATCTGCTGTTTGGGTGGAAGGTCGGTCGCCACTTCGTCTTTCGTCCGTCGGAGGACGACCGGAGCTATGGAATGGGACAAGTGCGCAAGCGCAGCCGCCGAACCCGCGTTCTCGATGGGTGCGGAAAATCGCCGAGTGAAGCGTGCTCTGGTCCCGAGCAGACCCGGGTTGGTCAGGTCGATCAGGGCCCAGAGCTCGTCCATACGGTTCTCGACCGGGGTGCCGGTCAGTGCGATGCGAGTTGTCGAGCTCAGTCGTCGCGCAGCACGGGAAACCTGGGTGCGCGAGTTCTTCATGACGTGCGCTTCGTCGAAGAAGACCGTGTTCCAACTGATCTCGGCCAGGCGGTCGGTGTCGGAGCGCAGTGTCGGATATCCGGTCACGGTCACGCAGCCGCCCTCTCCACATCCACCGAGCGAGCGGTTCGGTCCCCGGTAGACATTGACCGTCAGGTCGCCGGCAGAGAACTTCTCGATCTCGCGTCGCCAATTGCTGATCAGGGATGTCGGGCACACCACCAGAAAATTGCCTTCACTCCGCGAGGCTCCCACAATCATGTGCGAGATGGCTTGCAGAGTCTTGCCCAACCCCATCTCGTCGGCCAGAATTCCTCCACCCCCGGCTTCTCCGACGGTCGGAATCCAGGACGCACCGTGCACCTGATACGGCCGCGGGGTGAAGGTGGACGCACTGTCGCCCAGATTGCCCTGCATGTGCAGGCTGGTGCGTAGGGCGTCGACGGCACCGTGCGCGGTCGACACGCTGGACCCACCCGTGTTGGGTACCGCGTACGCGGCCGGGGGGAGTGACTCCAGCAGCGATGCAGGAATCTCGGCGTAGTGGGGCCGATGTTCCAGGTGGTCCAGAACCGCCAGCCACCCCCGGGCCGACGCGCTTTCCGGGAGGCCTGCCGATGGTGCCAGTGCCGCTTCGAGTTCGACGCGACGCGGATCGACGAGCTGTGCTTCGACGGTCCGTACGGTCACGGTGCCGCCCGTATCGGGTAGCGCAAGGTCGATCGGCGTCGTCGCTGTGGTAGCCGTCCTTGTGGAATCAGGTTGCCAGACAGCGAAACAGTGCCGACGGGGAAGGTAGGTGACCTGCGGAGCGAGGCCCGTATCGGTCGTCGAAAGCATGCAACCTCCAGCCGAGTGAACGCTTCGGTAGACCCGAAGCTGCCCACACGGTACGTGCCCGGACGGGATTTCGCCGCATTCAACAGTGCTTGACAATTCCGAAAATTGCTGTCCTACAGCGCTATCGAGCAGCAGGAAGCGGCGTGGAACCGATCAGGATTGCTCGCGCGAACACCACCACGTGGTGCGGCCGCCCACCGTTCCGCGAGTCATCGGGGCACCGCAGCGTGGGCACGCCGCGTCCGCCTTGCGGAACGGGATGATCTCACCGGTGTGCACGCCACCCTTCTTGATCGCTGACCTGATGGCGCGACGCAGAACAACGCGGAGCTCGTCGAGTTCCTCGGTGGTGAGGGTCTTTGCCCGTCTGGACGGAGATTGCTCGCTCTGCCACAGCACCTCGTCGGCCAACAGATTGCCGACGCCTGCGATTGCTGCTTGGTCCAGCAAACGTGCTTTCAGAGGTGCTCCGCTGGAACCGATTCGGTGCCGGAAGTCGTCGCGCGTGATCTCCGCAGCATCGGGCCCCAACGCATCGATATCGGGTTCGAGGCGCACTCGGCCGAGCCGGCGCTTGTCGAAGAGCCGGAGCTGACCCCCGTCTTCGAACGTCATGGCAAAGCGTGTCCACTCGGGCTTGTCGGTGTCGCGCTCGCCCACGTGCGGATCGCCGCCTCCGTACTGCGACGTGCGATCGCCGTCAGGAGCGGTGACAATGACGCGGCCGCCCATTCCGAGATGGATTCCCAGCGTCGGACCGCTGGACCCGTCGGCGGTGACGGTTTCGCACCACATCGCCTTGCCACGTCGACATGCCTCGGTGAGCTTGCCGCCCTTCAGGGCGTGGGCGATATCGCCCGGCATGTGTGGACGGCACTCGAACGAGTCGGTGTCATCGATAGAGACGATGACGCGTCCGAGGGCTTTTTCGACGACCTGTCGAGCGTTTTCGACTTCGGGTAGTTCGGGCATGGAGCGGGTGTACCCAATTCGCCGGCTCTATGCGCGAGCCTGTGTCGTCAGGCGCGCTTCCTCCCGTTGGCGAACTGTCTGAAGCCGATCAGGTTGCCGAACGGATCGAGAACCTGGCACAGACGTTCACCGGTGAACACCGATTTCGGCCCTCGATGCACGACGCCTCCGCGATCGACGCAGTTGGCGACCACTGCGTCCACGTCGTCGACGTTCCAGTACGAGACCGATCCTGCAGTCCCCGCGGGGCGGTTGTACGAATCGGTGACGTGGACGGTGAGTCGCGTACCGGAGACGTCGAACGCGGCGAGTTGCTCGTGTACGTCGACGGGGTCGGTGCCCAGGAGCGTTCGGTACCAGTCGACGGCGGCGGCGAGGTCGTCTGCGAAGTAGAAGACGTTCCCCACGCCCGAGAGTGCGTTGTCCATCATTGTCCGTTCGGGTTCGCTCGCACCGACAGTGCGATGTCATGGGTTTCGGTGTGCGTAGCACCGTCGACGGTGTGGGCCAGCGCTTTCTGCACCACGTCGTGGTCGGAGCCGGTCCACCGTTCTTCTCGCTGACGTCGGTACTGGCTCCACGACGGCACAGTGAACTGCTCGACCACGGTGTCCTCGACGTCCAGACTCCGGTACAGGTTCCAGGCGTACGCCCCCGTTCGCTTCCGCGCGATCCCGACCGGAGCCATCGACGTCAGAAACTGCTCCAGAGCGTCGTCGACCACTCGGTACGTAACGGTGATCCGCACCGGCCCGTCGTCCGGATCGGGTTCGAACATCACGGTCGGGGTCGGCCACGCCATGGACACCGCACGGTCGAGCACGCCGGTCTCGGGTCGCAGGGGGAGGACTGCGACACTCGCAGCGACGAATGCCAAGGCGGCTACCGCGACCGCGAGTGCGTCGACGATGCCGATCTTCGACGCCAACCATCCCCACACGAGCGAGCCGATGGCCTGAGAACCCATGAAGACCAGAAGGTAGACCGACATCCCGCGCGCTCGAACCCAGGTGGCGAGCGAAAGCTGGATAGACGCATTCAGTGCGGTCAACGTCGTGATCCAGGCAATGCCGGACAACAACAGCGCCGGGACCACCGCCCACAGCGGAAGCCACGCGAGCGCTGCCATTCCCACGCCGTACCCGACAGCAGAGCCGACGAGCAAGGTGTTTGCGCCGCAATGTTTTCGGAGCATCGGTGTGGCGGCAACGCCGATCACGGCTCCGACCCCGAGTACGCCCAACAACACGCCGTATCCCACCGAGCCCAATTTCAGTACCGACGACGAAGCCGATGGCAGTAGCGCCCACAATGCAGAGGCGGGGAAGGCGAACAACGCCGAGCGCAGAATGATTCGTCGAACGATCGGGCCGGACCGGATGTAGCGGACCCCGGACAGGATCGACTCGGCAAGGCCTTCTCGATCCGTTTGTGGATGTTTCGGGCGTTTCCATGCAATCAGCACGCTCAACGTTGCGAGAAAGGAGGCGGCGTTGATGGCGAACACGAAGGTCGGCCCGGCCAACGCCACCAGTACCCCGGCAAGCGCCGGT
Source organism: Rhodococcoides fascians NBRC 12155 = LMG 3623 (assembly GCF_001894785.1). GTDB lineage: Bacteria > Actinomycetota > Actinomycetes > Mycobacteriales > Mycobacteriaceae > Rhodococcoides > Rhodococcoides fascians. The sequence goes on along the minus strand of NZ_BCWW01000005.1, from coordinate 52,254 downwards.
CCGACGGCCCGCGCCCCGTTGACGGTCACGCTGCCCAGCGCCGAGGCGGCCGGGATTTCTTCACGGCTCACCAGCTCGGGCTGAATGGCCTGCCAGGCGGGAGCGGACAGTGATGTCCAGCAACCCAATACGAATGTGCAGGCGAGCAATCCCCACGGAGACAAGGTGTCGGTCCATGCCAGTGCGGTCAACATAATTCCGGTCAGCATCGAACCGGCACCGACCGCGATGAGCAGAACGCGGCGATCGAGCGCGTCGGCGAGCGCGCCTGCCAGCAGGGCCAGCAACAGGGTGGGTAACAGACTTGCTGTCTGCACGGCGGCGATGATGGTGGTCGACGCCTCACGTTCGACCAGGAACCACTGCGCACCGACGGTCTGCATCCAGCCGCCGATGTTCGACACCAGCTGTGCGATGAAGAGGCTGCGGTAGACGGTATTCCGTAGCGGTGACCACGCGGACGGTGCTGCCGGCGTGGTGTCGGTGGCGCTCACGCCAGTCCCGCCGACCATTGCGCGAATGTCTGCCATTCGACCTCGGGATATCGGGTGCGCAAGCCGTCGATGTCCGCGTCGTATCCGACGTCGGTCAAGAATTGGAACATCGCTCTCATGTCCTCGGAACCTATGTCCCGTGCCCGGCTCGAATACGGCTGCACCGAGGTTCCGAGAACGTCGCCGAGAGTGTTCGCCATGGCCTCCAAGCTCGGATCGTCCGACGCGAGATCGATTCGCATCTCGCGAAAGTGCGCGGGTTCGGTCAACACGAGGGTGACGAACCGCCCCAGATCCCGCCGCGACAGCTGCTGTAATGGAGTGTGGAGCGGCAAGGGCAGATCGAGGCGGCCGGCCATGACGTCGTCCAGTCCGCCGAGAAGGTTGTCGTAGAAGTAGGTGGGGCCGACGATCGTGTACGACAGCCCAGCTCGACGCAGCAGTGCCTCGGTTTCGGCCTTCGTCTCGAAATGCGGTATGCCGGTGCGGCGGTCAGCGCTCGCAACCGAGGAGAACACCACGTGCGGAACCTCCGCGGCGATCGCCGCATCGACGAGGGCTGCGCCCTGAGCCAATTCGGCCGCGGGACCGTCCTCGAACGGCGTCGTCATCACGAACGCACCGGCACTGTCTCTCAGTGCAGCCGCGGACGATTCCCGATCGGTGATGTCCGCGACGACGATCTCGGCACCTCGCTCACGTAGCCGATCCGCGCGGGCCGAATGACGCCGCACCACTGCGCGCACCGGTAGCCCCCGCGCCAGCAGGGCATCCACCACCGCGCCGCCCTGCCCTCCGGTTGCTCCGACGACTGCGTACGGTCTGATCATCGTGTTGTCACCTTTGTTCCGGAGGGCGAGAGCGGGGCTGCTACTGGGCGATGAAGGCGAGAATGTCTGCGTCCAAGGCCTTCTGGTAATCGCCGTAGATTCCGTGCGGTGCACCGGGGTAGACCTTGAGGGTGCCGTGCTGGACGAGTTCTGCGGTTTTCAGTGCCGCCGCGGCGATCGGCACGATCTGGTCGTCGTCACCGTGGGCGATGAAGATCGGGACGGTCAGCGCTTTGAGATCCTCGGTGAAGTCGGTCTCGGAAAACGCCTTCACGCAGTCGTATGCAGCAGTCAGATTGACCAGCATCCCCTGTCGCCAGAAGTCGTCCTTGGCGCCCTGGGAGATGGCGGAGCCCTCACGGTTGGCACCGAAGAACGGCTCGGACAAGTCCTTGTAGAACTGCGATCGATCGTAGAGAACGCCGTTGCGGATGTCGTCGAGTGCTTCGATCGGCGTGCCCTCGGGGTTGGCCTCGGACTTCAGCATGACCGGGGGAACGGCACCGGCAGTGATCACCCGAGCGACGCGGCTGCCACCGTGCTGCGCGGCGTACCGCACGACCTCGCCGCCACCGGTCGAGTGTCCGATGAGGGTGAGTTCCTGCAAGTCGAGGGCCTCGACCAGTTCGGCCAGATCCTTGGCGTAGGTGTCCATGTCGTGGCCGACGGCAGTCTGCGAGGACCGGCCGTGGCCGCGGCGATCATGTGCGATGGCGCGGTAGCCGGCGTCTGCGAGAAGCTTCAGTTCGAGCTGCCAGGCATCCGAGGACAGTGGCCAGCCATGACTGAGCAGAACTGGCTTTCCGGTGCCCTGCTCGGTGTAGTAGATCTCGGTTCCGTCGGTGGTGGTGATGTACGGCATGGCCTGCTCCTTGGTTCGGTTCGATTGGGTACCGACAACATTCGTCCGTTCCCGGGTCGAAAGCGTCGCCGCTGCCATCCAACGCGGGGGAGGAGATTCCGGTGGCGCCGCTACCTGCTAGCCGGTAGACAGACCGATGTGGACCGACAGTGTCGTGCCACCCCCGGGTGGGCTGGCGATGGTCAGTTCGCCGCCGACTGCGGCCACCCGATCCTGTAATCCGATCAAACCCGACCCTGTGCTCGGATCGGCACCTCCGCGGCCGTTGTCGGTCACGGTCAGTTCCAAGCTGTCCTCGGTCAGGTGCGCGGTGATGTCGACTTCGGTGGCCTCGGCATATTTGGCCGTGTTCGTCAGCGCCTCGGCGACCACGTAGTACGCAGCCACTTCCACCGATTCGTCCATCCGGGAGGAAATGTCGGCGGTGAGGGCAACGGGAATCGGACTGCGTCTGGCCAACGTCTTGAGTGCCGGTGCGAGTCCTCCGCGCGAGAGGATTGCGGGATGGATGCCGCGACTGAGTTCGCGGAGGTCGGTGTGCACCTGCGACAGCGTCTCGACGCTGCGGTCCAACATCGCGCGGAGCTCGGTCAGATTCTCCGGGGCAGCGGCTTGGGCGCCGCGCAATTCCATTCCGAGAGAGACGATTCGCTGTTGGGCACCGTCGTGCAGGTCACGCTCGATACCTCGGCGGGCTTGGTCGGCTGCGGCGACCACGCGGGACCGGGACCGCGTCAGCTGAACTCGTGTGTCGTGGTTGTAGACCGCAGTGGCAACGAGGTCGGCGAAGTCGGCCAGTCGATCTCGGGTCTCACCGCCGGCCGCATACTGCGTAGCTGTCGTGCCGATGATGACGGCACCCCAGGTACTGCCGTCGACAGTGATCGGTACACCTTCGACCCAGCGAATACCCCTGCCCTCCAGTCGCTCAGCGATACCGCCGGTCGCTTCGGTGAAGTCGACGGCAGCGGCGCGGCCGGTGTCGGCGACGATCGTGGCCACGTTCTGCCCACCGATCGGCAGTCGATCACCGGCTTGCACGCGCTCACCGGCGGAGTCGTCGCGGATCGCCAGAATCGTGTAATACCCGTCGCCGTAGCGGATCACCGAAACATGTTCGTTGTCCAACCCGACGGTGAGTTCGTGTGCGACTGCGAGGTACACGTCATCCGGATCGGCCCGCAGCGCCACCAATGTTGCGACCTTCCGCAGTGACGCTTGCTGGCGTGCCAGCGCGACGGTACGCAGGTGCATGTCCTGACGGTCGCGGGCGGCGGCAAGAAGAGCCTCCAACGAAGGCACGACACGGCGGATACGGCGGGCATCGACGCTATCGAGATCGGCGGGAACCAGCAGCGACGCGGTGACGACCTCCCCGTCCCGAAGCAGGATTTTCTCCTGCCCCACGGACGCGTCGGCATTCCCTTGCTTCAACACCGCGAAGGGCAGGTCGAGGACCGCAGCCAGCCGGGTGCTGGCAACATCGAGCATTGTCGGGGTGTGGTCCGAGCGCAAGATGGTCTTGGCGAACGCCGCCAACATATCTGCTTCTCGTCGACGTTGATCGGATTCGGTTGCGCGCAACCGTGATTGGCCAACCAGCACGTTGGTCAGAAGCGCCAGTGCCAGAAACACGATCAGTGCAGGGACGAGGCTCTCACTGCTTTCGAGTACATGGATGTAGGCGTACGCGCCGGCACTGGCGACCGATGTCGCGATCGACAGACGAAAGCCCCACCCCGCAGACACGATCAGCACTCCGAACAGGAATATCGCACCGAAAGCATTCTCGGGTGACACCCGTTTGAGCGTCAGCACAACGAGTATCTCGACGGCGATGGCGGCTGCGGCCACTGCGATTCCGCAGGCGACCGGCGGCGCACTCGGCCGGAGTATCACAGTGACGAGCCGGTCGCGGAGGGCGGCGTCCGACGTCATCGGCATATCCGACTGCTCGAATTACCGCTAGCGGTAATGCCGACCCGAGCCGTCTCTGACACTCTCGACAGAGTGATGCCCTCCCGCCTGCAGTGCCTGATCGTCGACGACAGCGACGCTTTCTGTGTCGCTGCACGCAGACTGTTGGAATCGGCAGGGATGTCGGTGGTCGGCACGGCGACCTCACTCGCCTCGGCGATCGATGCAGTGCTGTCCACCCACCCCGATCTCGTGCTGGTCGATATCGACTTGGGTGCCGACAGTGGGTTCGACGTGGTCGAAGCGATCGACGCCCAGGATCTGACGCCTCCGCCTGCCGTCATTCTCGTGTCGACACACGACGAGGAGGACTTTGCAGACCTGGTGAACAACAGTTCCGCCCTGGGTTTCCTGTCGAAATTCGAGCTGTCGGCGAGCGCGATCGAGGCCCTGCTGGGCACCTGACGGCGGGTCACCCGACGGTGTCCAGATACAGGATCACCGCTCGCACACGACGGTGATCGTCGGCCGTTTCCGACAGGTCCAACTTGGTCAGGATGCTTCGGACGTGCTTCTCGACGGTTCCTTCGGTGATCCACAACCGTCTGCCTATGCCCGCGTTGGAGAGCCCTTCGGCCATCAAGGTCAAGACGTCCCGTTCGCGAGAACTCAACGCGCCGAGGGGATCACCTCGACGCTTGGCCGCAACCAGTTCGTAGACAAGTGCAGGATCGATGACCGACGAACCTGCCGCGATTCGATCGATCGTCGAGACGAAGTCGGCGATGTCGGTCACGCGGCTCTTGAGCAGGTAACCCATACCCTTGGCGGTGTTGTTCGCGCTGTCGAGCAGTTCGAGTGCGTGATCGACTTCGACGTGAGCAGACAGGAGCAGCAGAGAGACGTCGGGAAAACGGTCGCGAATCTTCACAGCCGCGTCGAGCCCCTCGGCGGTGTAGGTCGGCGGCATCCTGATGTCGATGATCGCCAGGTCCGGTGGATCTTTCTCGAGCAACGCCAGTAACTCCTCGGCGTCACCGGCCCGGCCCACGACATCGAGGCCCGCCTGGGTGAGCAGACTGGCCAGGCCTTCTCGCAGCAACACGTCGTCATCGGCGATGACTACTCGTATCTGGGACATCACGCTCCTCGAACCCGTCGGGTTCGAAGTATCGGCTGCGGCGTCGTGAGCTGTCATCAGTCATTCGACTCTATTGCGCGCTTCGAGTGTCGACTCGGTTTCGCGATTCTCCAGTCGCTCGATCGGTCGTCGTGGATTCCACGGTTCGGACTCGGCCCGGGGGAGAGGCCGTTCTCACGGGTTGCCTCGAAAAACAACTGCAGGAAGGACGACGACGCATCCCCGGGCTGGGCGGCGCGAGCCTGACGGGGTTCATCCGATGACCTCGACATCGCCATTCCGTCCCTTCCGTCCCTCACCCGCAGAACGGGTGTCGCTTCCTCCCAAAATAGTCTCAGATTCTGAACAGTCAAACAACTGAGAGTTCTCGGGGTGGAGTCGGAAGGCGGGGTGGTGAGGAAGTCGACGTGCCGGCTTACATACCGGCGGCCGTGGGAGGTTCGATCAGCATCCTCTTGATCACTTTGCCGGTCGCGGTTCGGGGGAGTTCTTCGAGGAACGTGATGTCTCGCGGCACGGAGAACCGGCTCAGTCGATTTCGGATGTAGGCCCGCACCATATCTGCGTCGAGGCCTGCAGCACCACGACCGACGACGAACGCCGCGAGGCGCTGACCGTACTCGTTGTCGGGTACGCCGACCACCGCTACCTCGCCGACCTGAGGAAGGTTGGCTATGGCGTCCTCCACCGGCCCGGGAAACACGTTCTCGCCGCCGGAGATGATCATCTCGTCGTCCCGCCCGCACACGAAGAGCCGCCCGTTGCAATCGATGTACCCGAGGTCGCCGGTATCCATGAGTGCGGCACCGCGAGCCGAAGCAGTCGACGGAGGCTCGGCGTTCGTGTAGCCGTCGAAGAGCATGTCGTTACCTACGAATATCCGGCCCAGAGTGCCGGTCGGAACCACTGCGCCGTCGGCGTCGAGTACGGCGATGGTCGTGCCGAGCGGCGGCCGACCCGCGGTAGTGGGAGCTGCACGCAGATCCTGCGGTGTGGCGATGGTCGCCCACGAGACCTCGGTGGAACCGTAGAAGTTGTACAGAACATCTCCGAACGCGTCCATGAACCGCGAGACGGTCGACCCCGTCAACGCCGAACCGCTGCACGCGACGACTTTCAAGCTGGACGTGTCGTAGCGTGATCGCACGGACTCGGGTAGATCGAGTATGCGCTGCAACATGATCGGGACGGCGATCAGCGACGTGCACCGATGAGTCTGGATTGCCCGCAAGCACTCTTCCGGATCGAATCGATCCTGCAGAACCACGGTTGCCCGCAGCGGTGTACTGATCTGCAACGCCGCCAGCCCCCAGCTGTGGAACATCGGCGCAGCGATCAGCATGCGCTCGTTCATACGAAGTGGCATGCGGGACAACATGGCCGCGACGGTCCCGAAGCCGCGTGGGGTCGGGCGAAGTGCACCTTTGGGAGACCCGCTGGTGCCCGAGGTCAGCACGACAACGGATCCGGGCCGTTGCGGTCTGTCGAACGTGGCGGACGGAGCCGCGACGAAATGCTCCAGAGTGCGACGGCCCGCGACGACGGTATGAGCCGACAGGCTGACGCGGAGGACGTCGTTGGGGAGGTAGCGAACCATCTTGTCGAATTCGTCGTCGACGAACAGCGCTTGCAACTGGTGACGACTCGAGATGGTCTCGATCTGGCGGGCCGCGAGGCCGGTGTTGAGAAGTACGACCTCGACACCGAGCATGCCGCAGGCGACGACGCATTCGATCATGGCAGTGTGATTGCGGGCCAGGACTCCTACCGTGTTTCCCGGGCGAATTCCGGATGCGGCGAACCCTGCTGCTATCCGATGCGATCGCAGGTGGATTTCTGCGAACGTGCGAGTACCGCGATCGTCGATCACGGCAATTTCGTCCGGTGACTTGGCGGCGGCGGCCGCGAAGCCACCGCCGAGGGTGAAGCCCCATTTCGCCAGCGAGTTCAGCTGCCGGTATGCGCGATCAGGACGCGCGGCACGAACGACGCCGGTACCGATCATCGTTTTGAGGACCGCAAGCTGTAGCGACCGGGAATCGCCGGCGTTGGACACGATCGATGTCGTTGCGCCGGAGAGGGACTCGGCCAACCTGTTCAGGCCACCCATGACCCAGTCGACCACTGCCCGATTGTGTTCGGGTTGCGGCGAGTAGGTTCCGGCCAGGCCGGCTCTGAAGATCGTCACATCGATCTTGGTCTCGCTCGGTGAACGCGCGCTGAGGGTGAATCTGATGAAACCGCCGGACTCGACGTGCTCGACGGTGATGATCGGCCGGTTACGTCTGTTCACCACGACTTCGAGTGCGTGCTCGACCCCACCGACGCCGCACGTGTAGCGGTTCGCCGACTCGCTGAGAAGGCAGTACCCGAGCCCGGGGAAATATCGCGGGTACAGTTCGACCGCACTGAGCACCCCGCACACTTGCTCGACGTCGTGTGCGAAGACCGTGCTGCAGTCGATGACGTCGGAAACCATGGTCCACCCCTGTGCCTTGCCGTGTCGAACAGCGCCGCTGCCACATCGGCACCGACCAGAAGAATGGCAGCGCACACCGGTAACGGGTCATCCGCCTGGATGAAGTCGTCATAGTAATCCCGGTGCGCGGTTTCGGGAAGTAAACGCGAATCTCCGTCTAATCGGGACGAAGTTCGCCGCCGCCCCAGAGCTCGTCGAACGGAACCGTGCGGGCCAGGATTCGCTCCGCAGCTCGGTGTCCCGACAGGAATGCCGCGGTCACCGTCGACGGATCGTCCGTCCACGTTGCCTCGCCGGCCAGGTGTAGAACTCCGCCGACCGGGGTCGACAGATCATCGTGGTCGCTCGGTCGCGAGCCGACTGCCGGGTACGAGTAAGCGCCGCGGGAGAACGGGTCGTCCTGCCATCGCGTGACATGCACCCGCTGCGGGGAGATCACGCGTTCGCCGTAGAGGCCACGAAGCGCGTCGAGCACCGATTCGGCAATACGTGCGTCGGACCACTGCCGGATCGTCTGTGCACACGGCCCCGCCGCAAACGTGAGCAGCGTGGGCAACCCCTGCGGCACGGTCACGTCGTACCACGAGTGCCACCAACGCCCGGCCTCCCCTTGCTGCCGAATCGCGTAGACGTCCTCGTCCCAGAATGCATGCGGGAACTGTAGGAACACCTTCTCGAACGCGTTCATCTGGAGTCCGTCCAGCGCAGTCGACACCGGATGGGGAAACGGCGGTTCGATAAGCAAGGTCGGTGACTTCAGGACGCCGATCGGAACCGTCACCACGATGTGGTCGGCCGAGAACGTCTCGGTGAGAGTCTCGACGGAGGAGCTGTTCGATCTCAATGTGATGCGTGTCACTTCACGGCCGAGTCGTACATCCAGCCCGTCGGCCAGACAGACCGCGAGCCGGTCGTACCCCTCGGGGAAGACGACCTCGTCACCCTCGATCGCGTCGTCGTCCAACCCGTGCGCATCGAGCATCCCCTGGTCGACACCCAGCTGTTCCTCGGCCCGGTGACCCAGGAACTCCCGGACCCGTTCGATTCGATCAGGATCCCATGCGAGCCGTTTCACGGTGCTGTTCACGGCATCCCCGTACGACGTGCCCAGGGTCGATGTCACTATGGTCGCCGCCAGCAGCTCGTCGACGACGTGTACGTCCGACGCGAAGCTCGCAACCTCGTCCTCGCTCAGACGCCGTCCGTTCGGTGAGTAGTACGCGATGGGCCGTCCGTCCGGCTGAAAACTCCCCACCGTGAACTCGCTGGTCGGAATGCCGAAAGCCTGTACCGCGTCGGCCAGCGGATTGTTGTCGATTCCATGAACCCAGGACGCACCGACATCGAGAATCTGTCCGTCCGTCCGCAGGGTGTGCACTCGTCCGCCGATGCGGTCGCGGGCTTCGAGAACGACCACACGGTGACCCGCACGGTGCAGAATGCGTGCTGCGGTGAGACCGGAAATGCCGGCTCCCACCACCACGGTGTCGACGTGCGTCATGCTCTGTCCGTTCCATTGGTTGCCGACATGCTCAGTTCCCACGGCCGGGGTTGCCGTTGCCGGAGTTCCCATTGCCGGAGTTCCCATTGCCTGAATTGCCGTTGCCGTTGCCGTTGCTGTTGCCTGGACTCCCGTTGCCGGAGTTGCCATTGCCCGCATTACCGTTGCCGTTGTTCCCGTTTCGCGGTGGAGCCGCAGGTTGTGGCGGCTCGGCGGGCACCTGTTCGACGGCGGGGGCGGGCACGTCCTGGGGGAGGTTCGAGACAACCGGCATCGAGGACTCGGATGAGGTTGTCACGGGTGCCGGGCTGGTCGGAGCGGTGACCGATGTGGACGGCGATGTCTCGATCGGCTCGTCGCCTGTTCCGGTTGCCATCCAGGCAATTGCCGACGCGACGGCGACGAACAGTGCGGCCGCAGCCAGAGGGACAAGACCGCGACGCCGTGAACCCTCCGTATGTCGAGGGGCCGAATCCTGCTCGGCGACAACCGCTGTCGAGTTCGCGACGGGCAGGACCGCAGTGGCCGGCGGTGGTGGCGGTTCGCTGGAGAGACTGTGTAAGGCGTCGGCCACGGTGTCCGCCGTCGGCCTGTTTTCGGGATGTCTGGCCGTCATCGTCGTCAGCAGCGAATGCCACTGGGGCCCGAGTTGCTCGGGTACCTCGGGGTCGCGGTGCAAGCGCGCCACGGCTGCGGCTACCGCGCTGCCGTCGAACACCATTGCGCCGGTAAGACATTCGATGAGAACCAATCCGAGGCTGTAGATATCGGTTGCAGGCCCCGCAGAGGTGCCCGTCGCCTGTTCCGGGCTGAGATAGTGAGCGGTGCCGACGGTGGTGCCGTGCTCGGTGAGGCGGTCGGCGTCGACGATGCGAGCGATACCGAAATCGGTGAGCTTCACGCAGTGTCCCGTGCCCGACGCCGGCTCTCGGGCGACCAGGATGTTGGCCGGTTTGATGTCGCGGTGGATGACGCCGCGGTGGTGGATGTAGGCAAGGGCTCGAGCGATCTCGTGTCCCATCCGGGCGACGAGATCGCCCGGTAGTGCGCGGCCTGCGCGGTAGCCGTTCAGAGTGGGGCCGTCGACGAACTCCATCACCAGAAACGGCACTCGGATACCGCCGGTGTCGGGGGCGGTACCGGCGTCGTACAACGTCACCAGGCCAGGATGCGACAGCGACGCGAGCGTCCTGATCTCGGCATCGATCCGTGCATCGGTATGTGCGGGTTCACCCTGACGGAATATCTTCACGGCAACGGGCCTACCGAGGACGTCGTCGTCGGCTCGAACGACATCTGCCATTCCGCCGCGCCCCACGACGTTGCCCAGACGATATCTGCCCGCGAACAGGTGATCGTCGGAGTTCGCACCCACCAATGTTCACCGCCGATCCGAAGTCTTCCGAGCACCCTATAGCCCGTCGGCGAGGGAACAGGGCGCGGCCGGCGACCATCGGGCATGATGGTTCCCCGGGTGGGGACCGTCGAGGGGTACCGAGGGAGGTCCGCCTGTGCATCGTGACGCCTCGCACGCGCAATTTTCGCCGATGACGATCGATATCACGTCGACCTACCAGCCGATCGTCGCGTTGGACGGCCGAGCTGTCGTGGGTTACGAAGCCCTGGTGCGGACCTGCGGCGACGCGCAAGCGATCTCGCCGCCGCAGCTGCTGCGCGAGGCGGCCGATCGAGGCGAGTCGGCCGAGTTCGACTGGCGGTGCAGACTCAGCGCCCTGAGCGGGGCTGTCGAGGCCGGTTTCCCCGAAGGACTCGCGTTGTTCGTCAACGCGGAACCCACCGCCCTGGACGCGCCACCTCCGAGAGAGTGCCTGCCATTGATGGCCGAGGCATCTCGGTTGTCGATCATCGTCGAGATCACCGAGCGAGGCCTGATGGGTGACCCCGCCGGGCTGCTGCGTGCGGTAGAGCATGCCCGCGACCTGGGATGGCGGGTCGCGCTCGACGATGTGGGTGCAGACTCGTCGAGTCTGGCACTTATTCCGCTGCTCCGGCCCGACGTCATCAAGCTGGATATGTCTCTCGTGCAGGGCCGTTCGAGCTATGCCACGGCGTCCGTGGTGTCCGCGGTCGCCGCAGAGGCCGAACGCAGCGGTGCGCTGGTGCTCGCCGAGGGAATCGAAACGGAGCAGCACGAAGCGACTGCGCACGACATGGGTGCGGTTCTCGGCCAAGGCTACTTGTATGGCGCTCCGACTCGTCTACCCACCTTCGGAGCCACCGGCGGTACGGCCAACACACTCGAGTTGGAGCCGGCAATAACCGTCCGGGCCCCTGTTGCCGTGACGCCGTACGGTCTGGTCCATCGATTCGGAACCCGTCGACGCGCTGACGCACGGCTTCTCGACGACATCGAGAACGGTCTGCTTCGCAGTGTCTACGGCACCGGTGCGTCGACCGTCGTATTGGCGACGACGAACGCGTCGGCCGGGTCGACCGCCGAGCGTGTCGCGTTGTTCGACGACCTCGCTGTGCGCACGGCTCTCCTGGCCGTCTTCGACTCGCGGCCGATGCCGGGTGAGCATCGGTTTCGGACCGTTACGGTCGGCGAGGACGAACCACTGGCGTCGGAGCGCTCGGTTGTCATCGTGGCACCGATGTCCAGCGTTGCTCTCATCGCGGTTGAGAGCGGAACTGCCCAGGACGGAAGCGTGTTGTACGACTACTGCCTGACCTACGACCGACACATGGTCCTCGATGCGGCGACGCTTCTGCTCCGCCGATTGCCCGCTCGGACCCGTGAATGAGCCGCTGCAAGTCAAGAATATGTAAATATTTGCCCGTTTTTCGATAAAGACCGTGACGTGTGCCCGGGATGATGTTGACTCGACGTCATGAGTTTTCACCGTCTCGCCATCGACTATTCGGCCGCGGACGGAGGCACGATCAGTTCCATCGAGACAGCGATCAACAATGCTTTCGATCCGATCTCCGCCGCTGTCTCCAGCTTCGTGTTCTTCACCGTGAACATCGGTGGTGCCGCAGTTCCACTGATCGTTCTGTGGCTGATTCTGGGTGCCGTCGTCTTCACCGTCACGTTCAAGTTCATTCAGTTCCGCGGTATCAAGCGATCTCTGATCCTGGTGAGCGGCAAAGAAGACGAAGCCGATGCACCAGGCGAAGTCAGCCACTTCCGGGCTCTCACGGCCGCAGTGTCCGGAACCGTGGGACTGGGGAACATTGCAGGTGTGGCGGTCGCAGTCACGCTGGGTGGACCAGGGGCGACCTTGTGGATGATCCTCGCCGGACTGCTGGGAATGGCCTCGAAGTTCGTCGAGTGCACCCTAGGCGTGAAATATCGGGATATCAACGAGGACGGCACCGTCTCGGGCGGGCCGATGAAGTACCTCACCAAGGGACTCGCCGAGCGAGGTCTTGCAAAGGTCGGGAAGGTGATGGCTGTCTTCTACGCCGTCATCATCACGTTCTTCGCCATCAGTGGCGGCAACATGTTTCAGGCCAATCAGACGTACGCGCAGGTCCGCTCGGTCACCGGTGGCGACGAAGGCTTCCTCGGTTCGGACGGTGCGAAGGCAGTGTTCGGACTGGTGATCGCACTCATCATCGGCCTGGTCATCATCGGCGGCATGAAGTCCATTTCGGCCGTCACCGCAAAACTCGTTCCTTCCATGGCGTTGGTCTATGTCGTCGCGTGCGGCGTCGTCATCGCCGTGAACTTCCGGTCCGTTCCGACGGCGTTCGGTGCCATCTTCGACGGCGCGTTCTCACCCGAGGGCGTGGCAGGCGGAGTACTCGGAGTGATGATCATCGGGTTCCAGCGCGCGGCCTTCTCCAACGAGGCCGGGTTGGGATCGGCTTCCATTGCTCACTCGGCCGTCAAGACCAGACATCCGGTCACCGAAGGATTCGTGGCAATGCTCGAGCCCTTCATCGACACTGTGGTCATCTGCACGGCAACGGCCCTGACCATCGTGATCGCCAATACTGTGTCCTGGCAGGACCAGCGCGCCATAGTTGCCGAAACCGGTGAGTTGCCGGCGGGCGGCGTCACGCTCACCTCCGACGCCTTCGAGACCGTCCTGCCGTGGTTCCCGTACGTACTCACTCTCGCTGTGGCACTGTTCGCGTTGTCCACGGCGATCACCTGGGCGTACTACGGACTACAGGCCTGGACATCGTTGTTCGGTCGCAGCCGGTTGTCGCGCAATTTCTTCAACCTCATGTTCTGCACCTTCACCGTCATCGGCACCGTACTGTCGCTCGGCTCGGTGCTCGACTTCGCCGACGCCACGCTGTTCCTTCTGGCGTTGGTCAACATCTCGGGCCTCTACTTGCTGCTGCCGGTCGTCAAACGGGAACTGTCCGACTACATGGCAGTGCGTCGGGGCGAATCGAAGGCAGTCGACGCCGAGCTGTGACAGTGTCGGTCGACCGACCAACTGCTTCCGAACAGGGCAGCGTTCACCACGGCACCCCAGCCCGGAGTGGTCGGTACACTGACGCGCAGTCGGCAGGAGGTGAGGGCATGAAGACGGATTTCAAGAAGACCCTCGACTCGTATTCGGCACGGCGCAACGTGTTTCGAATTCTGACCGTGCCATCGACGAAATACTTGATGATCGACGGCCACGGGGATCCGAATACCGCGCCGGAATATGCCGATGCTGTATCCACGCTGTTCCCCGTTGCGTATCGGCTGAAATTCTTCAGTAAGAACGACCTGGAGCGCGACTACGTCGTCCCACCGCTCGAAGCCTTGTGGTGGGCGCCGGACATGGCGGCCTTCACCACGCGCCGGGACAAGTCGAACTGGCTCTGGACTGTGATGATCATGGCGCCCGACTGGATCGACCACACGATGTTCGAGCACGCCTTACGGGTCGACGCATCCGAGAACCGTTCGGACCGACGTGACGGAATGCGCCTCGACACCCTCGACGAGGGCCTGTGCGTGCAAACTCTGCACATCGGTTCCTACGACGACGAGGCCGCTGTGCTCGACGAGATGCACCACCGGTACATCCCGCAGGCCGGGCTGACGATGACCGGCCGTCATCACGAGATCTACCTCAGTGACCCACGACGGGTCGAACCGGCGAAGCTGCGCACCATTCTTCGGCAACCGGTGCGGTACTCGGCGGACGAGGCCTCGCTCTGACACGATGACCGGCATGACCAATGCGGTGCGTCCGGCGTCGTTCACCGTCGGCACCCTCACGTTGCTCGGAGCCCTGTACTTCGCTCAGGGGCTGCCGTTCGGCTTCTTCACGCAGGCCCTGCCCGTCGTCCTCCGAGAGTCGGGTTTCTCGTTGGTGAAAATCAGTGCAACCGGGGTGTTGTTTCTGCCGTGGGCGCTGAAATTTCTGTGGGCACCGTACGTCGATCGTTACGGGTCGAGGCGGCGGTGGCTTCTGTCCCTACAGGTGTCAGCCGCGCTGGTGGCGCTCGCACTGTCTTTTCTCGATCTGTCGTCGACGTTGCGCTGGCTGTTCGTCGGAATCTTTGTCATCAACGCGCTGTCGGCCACCCAGGACATCGCAACGGATGGGATAGCGGTTCGCACGTTGACGGTGTCGCAACGCGGCCTGGGTAACGGTCTGCAAGTGGGCGCGTACCGGGTAGGTATGGTGTGCGGCGGGGGAGTACTGTTGTGGCTGTTCACCTTTGCGGGATGGCAGGTGCTCTTCGTTGCGATGGCATTGCTGATCCTGTTGGCGACGGCCCCGGTCTGGTTCATGAACAAGCAACTGGCCGCGGCAGACGTGGACACCGACCGGCAGCCCGAGTCCGAGGGTCCGGCGCGACTCTCTGTGGCCTGGTGGTCCCGATTGCGCAGGCCTGGCATGGTCGCGTTCATCCTTCTCATCGTCGGCTTCAAATTCGGAAACTCGATGGGCTCGGCGCTGGTCGGCCCGTTCCTTTCGGACAACGGACTGACCTTGACTCAGATCGCCCTGGTCGAGGGCGGCCTGTCGTCGGTGGCAGCACTCGGAGGTGCTGCGCTCGGCGCGTGGTTGTCCTTTCGCTTCGGACGTCGTCAGGCTCTGCTGGTCGGCGGAATCGCCCAAACCCTCAGTCTTGCGTTGTACGTAGTGGCATCGTTCGGCATCGGCGGGTTTCCGCTCCTGGTCGCGGCCAACGTCACCGAACACGTGCTGGGCGGCGCGGCAACCGTTGCCGTTTTCGCGCTGATGATGGATGCATCGGAAAAACGTTATGCAGGAAGCGATTACACACTGATGGCCTGCGCAATCGTCTTTGCGCAGGGTGCGTCCGGACTTACGGCGGGCGTGATCGGCGACGTGTTCGGTTACACCGCGTTGTTCGGTTCCGCACTGGTGCTGTCCGCGGTCGGTTGCGCGGTACTGATCGTGGCGCTCGACAGGGGCTGGGGGCCCGTCGGGCTGCACGAGGTCATCTCAGTCGAATCGCGCACCCACTAGAGGCACCCACTGCTCCTCGGTCGCTCAGCTTTCGGCGACCGAGCCGGAGATGTTCACCATCCACTGCACACCGAACTTGTCGGTGAGCATGCCGAATGTGTCACCCCACGGTGCTGCGTCGAGACCCATCGTGAATTGTGCGTCGACGGCCAGCGCGTTCCAGTAGCCCGTCAATTCCTCGTGCTCGGCACCGAAGAGCGAGACGCTCATCGTGTTTCCGGGTGTGTGTTCCATCGACGACGGGGTGTCGGCCCCCATCAGTGTGAATCCGCTGGGAGTTGTCAACTGGCCGTGCATGATCAGGTTCTTCTCGGATGGATCGTCGGTGGCCTGGCCCTCGCCGAACGTGGTCAGCGTGAGCTCTCCACCGAAGACCGTGCGGTAGAACTCCATAGCGGTGCGCGCATTGTCACGGAACGACAGGTACGGACTGAGTGTGGGCATGGCGGGGACTCCTTCTCGAATCGAACGACCGGTGCGGGCTGCATCGACTACATCCGTCGAAAAGGCAGACACGGAGCTGGGGGAGAACTCACCGCCCAGGCTCGGATGGGCTGGCGTCGGCCTCGGCGAGAATGGCGCGGAGGGCAGCCACATGGCGGCGGTAGGCGGTTTTACCCTCCCTCGTCAGCGACAGCCACATCCGCCGCGAGTCGGTGCGTGATCTCTGCTGATCCACGTAGCCGGCGTCGACCAGGGCCGCCACCTGCTTGCTCAGCGCCGATGCGCTCAATCCACTGTGTTCCTTCACGACGGCGAGCTCGAGCGTCGTACCTGCCGCCAGCAGCGCGCAGATCCGCAGCCGGTTTGCCGGATGAATGATCGGATCCAGATCGTCCGTCATCGGTGTGTGCTCCGGTAGTGAGCGATCGAACCGAACGAGTAGGTCGCCGTCGCTGCTGTAGCGAGGAGCACCAGCGTCCAGCTCGGCAGGGATGGCTGCGCGAATGCCAGTGCCACCACCACGAAAGCAACGGACAGTGCGACCGACGCCAGAAATCCACGGCTGGTAGGCAGCGCCCACGGTGTGCCCATTCGGTACCCGGTGATCACGTTCGTTGCCACAATGGCCGCGGCCAGAATTAGCAGGGCGACAGTGCGGTGGGAGTCGGTGAGCAGTGGCGTGAGTGCCAACGCACCGATGAGCACTGCGTTGACGGCGTACAACCAGACCGGCCACGGAGTGTCGCGCACGGCGCGTTGCACGCGGTCGATGTCGTCGAGAGTCGTTCGAGCTTCGGACGAGGTGGGCTTATCGATGCTTTCCATATCGGAAACCATATTGGATAGTTTCCGATATGGCAACGAATTGTGTGATCAGTTCTCGAGATCGGTATCGGTCGGCCGCGGCACCTCGGCCTCCCAGCGGGCCCGTCGCTCGTCCGGGGATTGTTCCCACCACGGCGTACCTCGTTCTCCCAGGGCGACTTTGGCGGCCTGAACGCCCGCGCGAGACTCTGTGGCACCGGAGGTGCGTTTGACGTCTCTGCGCCACGCCATGAGGATCGAGCGCAATTCGGCGTTGCGATCCTCGGGAATGTCGGGATCGGTAGCGCGCCACCGTCGACCCTTGATGACGACATAGTGACCGTCTTCGGTGCGTTCCACTTGCTCGGCCATGAGACCACCTTGCCACCCGACACTGCCTGTCGTCGGTTCGACGCGTGGTTTACGATTCCGGCACCTGTTCCGCTTCTGCCTCACACCGAACCGAGGATTGCCATGCGCACCGTGATCGTGACCGCGTTCGTATCGCTCGACGGCGTCATGGAGGGGCCGGGTGGGGAAGTCGGCTACCGCAACGCGGGGTGGACGTTCAAGGACATCGAGTTCGATCCAGCGGCGTACGAGATCAAGGGTCGCGAGCAGGACGAGGCCACGGCCATGCTGCTGGGGCGTACCTCCTACGAGGCGTTCGCTCCCGTGTGGCCCACGATGGACGATTTCGCCGGATACAACTCGATGCCCAGATACGTGGTGTCGACGACATTGGAGCGCAGCGACGACCGTTGGCCGGCAACCATTCTGCGCAGCATCGACGACGTCGCCGAACTCCGGGAGACCGAAGGCGGGCCGATCTCGGTGCACGGTAGCGCAACGCTGGGTCGCAGCCTCGCCGATGCCGGTCTCGTCGACCGCTACCACCTGTTGGTCTTCCCGATGCTGCTCGGCGCGGGCAAGCGGCTGTTCAGCTCCAGCGACAAGGCCACGACTCACCTGGATCTGGTGGAGCACGAGGTGTACGACAACGGCATCCAGAAGCAGGTGTTCGACGTCCGTCGATGACCGTAATTGTCGACCCGGATTCGTCGACAGCGCGCGATCAGATGTCGTCGCTCTTCAGGGTGCGCCGCCGAACGGCTACGAGGTGAAGCTCCGGTCGGGACGCCGCCATCCGCTCGACCCGGTCGAGGATGTCGGTCACGTGGTCGAGGTCGCCGGCTACCACCGACGCTCCGATTTCGGCCCGTCTGTGCAGGTCGCGATGGTCGGTTTCGGCGACCGACACCGCGAATTTTCGATGCAGCTCCGAGATCACGGGGCCGAATCACCGAGCGCTTCTCCTTCAGGGAGTGCACGTCGCCCAACAAAAAATCCAGTTCTATCCATCCGATCCACATAGGCTTACGACTGTACCGCGGTAGTGGGCGGGGCTACCTGGTGCGAGCCGAAGGGCCCACACCAGGTAACGGTCAGCTCTTGGCCACCAGGCCGAGTGCTACCAGATCGGCCAGATACTTCTCGATCAGTTCTCGCCCCAGGTGTGGGATATCGCCGACAGCCGACGCGAATTCGTCTGCCGGCAGGATTGCCCCCGACGACGGGTGCTGGGGATGCGCGTAGGAGTGGATCAGCGGCAACAACGAGTGTGACCGTTGTTTCTCCGGTAGTTCCTGCACTGCCGCGCTGAACCTTTCGAACCACTCGTCGTAGTCGTCGACGATGTCGATGGTGCACCCCGCGTCACGTAGCCAATCCACGAACGTATCCAGCGATATGTCGTCGTCGTAGGGGTTCAAAATGTCGAAGGTTCGGTAGCCCGTCACGTCGTCGCCCGCGATCGAGGTGATGGCCGCTGCACTGAAGTCCGCAGGCAATCCGTCGTAGTGAGCCAGTGGCCTGCCCTGCTCGTCGGTCGGCGCTCCGGCATCGGTGGCATAGAAGCTTCTCGGTGCCAGCCCGGTTGCGACCACCGACAGGATCAGTCGCGTGAATACGTCGGGCACGTTCAGCTGACCGGACCAGGTGCTGTGGGCGAGGATCATGTCGGATCGGAAGACCGAGACGGGCAGCGAGTACTCGTCGAAAGCGTTGCGCAACAACACTTCGCCCGCCCACTTGGAGTTTCCGTAACCGTTGGCGTACGACTCGTCGACTGCTCGTTGCGGACTGTCCACCCGAATGTCACCGTTCTCGTGGAAGTCGTCGACACCGACGGCAACCGCGACCGTCGACAGGTAGGTCACCGGCTTGATGTGGTCGGTCAAGGCCAACCGAATCACCTCGGCCGTTCCGACGACGTTCGGTCCGAAGAGGTGCTCGTACGGGAGCGCGTGATTGACCAGTGCTGCCGGGTGCACGACGCGGTCCACGCGGCGAGAAAGTTCTTCCCAGACATCGTCGGTCAACCCGAACCGGGGAGTGCCCAGATCGCCTGCAATCACGTCGAGTGCGGCGTCGGCCAAGGCGCGATATCGATCGGACAACGTCGCGTCCCCGCTGTCGAAGGCGGCGTCGAGCCGACCGCGGGCATCGGCATCGGAGCGTCCGCGCACCAGACAGATGACTCTTCCGCCGGCGGCTGCCATCTTCTCGAGCCATTCGAGGCACAGAAACCTGCCCAGGTAGCCGTTCGCTCCCGTCAGCAACACGGTGTTCGTTACCGGCCGAGGGCCTGGAATTCGATAAGCGGCATCGAGCAGGGAGGCGTCCAGAAATGCCGACAGGGTCAGATCCGATGCGAGCGCGACGGTCGCTTCGCGTCCGTGAACCGACGCGAATGTCGCTGTGTCGGAATCGTTGTCGATCGCGGACGTGATGTAGTCGGCAAGGGCCGACAGGTCCATGGCGGGTCCGGTGATCACCCCGACCGGGACGTCGACGTCGTAGATGTCGCGCAGCAACGTGGAAAATGTCAACGCCGACAACGAGTCACCACCGAGATCGGTGAAGTGGGCATCGGGTCGGATGTCTGCGCCCGAGCAGCCGAGCAGAGCCTGGGCGGCATCCCCGACCGTGGTGAGCACGGGTGCCTGGGCACCGGAACGCCGAAGCTCACGCAGTCGGTCGGTCTGCCCCGATTCGAGTTCTGCGTAGCGACGTTCGAGTTCGTCGCCGTACCGCTCGACGAGTTTGGGGCGCAATTGCTTTCCGGCACCCGACAGCAGACCGTTGTCCTGAGTGAAAGGCTGGGGTTCGAGCACGACCTCGCGAGGTATCTCGTACGAATTCAGCGACTCCGTGCGAGCGATCCGCTGTAGCGACTCCATGATCGCGCCCGCAGTCGAGTTCGCTTGGGCAGGAACGACGATTGCCAACAGATACGACCGCTGGCTGTTGCCGTACAGGAAGATCTGATCCACCAGCTCGCTCGTACCGAACACCGCTTCCAGGCGCGCCAACGCAACGAATTCGCCCTGGGCCAACTTCAGTACGTTCTTGCGACGATCCACGTATGCGAGCCGGTCCGGTTCCAGCTCGGCCACGACATCGCCGGTGCGGTAGAACCCGTCCGAATCGAAGACGTCTGCGGTCACATCGGGCCGCTTGTAGTAGCCGGGGATGATCGACGTCGTCTTGAGTAGGAGCTCACCACGTGGATGGGGAGTGTCGGTGGAGAAATAGCCGAGTTCGGGCACGTCGTCCAACTTGTATTCGAGAACCGGTGGCCGGGCGACGATCCCGTCGAGAAGTACCATTCCGGCTTCGGTCGAGCCGTAATTGTCGCGAACCCGAACGTCGAGCAAGTCGGTCACGAAATCCTTGACCTCGGCGGCGATGGGTGCGGTGCCCACCATTGCAGCCAGGATTCGTCCACCGAACTGCTCGGACCGCACGCGCTCGAGCACGCCTCGCGAAATCTGCTCGTGTTCGCCCGCATCGGTACCGTCGACCGCACGATCGATTTCGGCGAGCACGGTGTGGCGAATCATCTCGCACACCCGCGGAATCAACAACGCCAGCGTGGGTCGCGCGAGAGCGAAGTCCTCGAACAACGTGGACAGGTCGCTGGAGCCGGCGAAATGAACCGTGCCGCCCGCCGCCAGAGTCGAGAAAACGAGCCCGCGGCCCGCAAGGTGGCTCATCGGTAGGTAGTCGAGAGTGATGACGGGAAAAGCCGGCTCGTCGACACCCTCGGACGAGGCACCCGTCCGATGCCAGGCCCCGGTCCACGCACCGGACACGATCTGCTCGGTATGCATCGCCCCTTTCGGAGTACCGGTGCTGCCGGAGGTGTAGATCAGTGCGGCGAGGCGCTCGGGATCCTCGACGTCGAACAACGGCACCTGGGGGAGTCGGGAACCCTCGTCCACCAGTTCGGTGAGCGGTCGAACAGCAATGCCGGACCCGTGGACACCCTCGCGCGCGGACGTCAGCGCGCGGGTGTCGGCATCGATTCGGTCGTCGTAGTCGAGTACGACCACTGTGCGGATCGACCGGCAGTGACCGGCGACCTCCATCGCGACGGCGAGGTTGTCCACGTCGGAGGCCAGGACCACCGGCTCGACCTCGTCGACGATGGCCCTCAGTTGACCTGCGGTGGCTCCGGCCTGCAGTGGAACTGCGACTGCGCCCACACGGATGGTGGCCAGTTCGGTGATCACGTAGTCGATGCCGGCGAAACCGAGCGTGGCCACGAAGTCGCCTGCAGCGATGCCGCCGTCGTCGTGACCGAGGGCGGACGCCAAGGCTCCCGCGTCGGCCCAGGCCTGCCCGTAGGTCACCGTGTCGAATCGGGGGAGCAAGCGAGCGGTAGTGCTGCCTTCGGTGTCCTCGATCATGCGCGCGCGGCGTCCCAGGGCGGGGCGGTCGGCGTACCTGGTCATGATCTCGGCAACCACGCGAGCGAGGTTGGGTGCCAGTTCACGAGCCGCGTCGGCAACCGACCGATCCGGCTCGGCAGCCCGGAACTCCGGATCGCTGTCGTGCAGATGCTGGAAACGGTCTCGTTGGCGGATGTCTCGATCGTGTTCGCTGTCGACGGCCCCTGTGCTTTTCATGGCAATTGTTCGGGTCATGCTTCGCTCCCCTCCACGATGCACCGGACGACGCCGGATCATCGTGCTCGTACGTCGAATATCGTTATCAAAGGTAAGTATATGCCCGTGGCCGAGTAGGTAATCGTGACGCTGCTCATAGTCCAGTTGGCCGGAAATGTCTGTGTTTCAACCTTTCTCGCGTACTGCTACGCCGGGCAACCGTCGCGTATCCGGGCGGCGTAGGTACTCGATGTGGACGACCGAACTCGACTTGTATGGTGAGTTGCACGTCACGTGCGACGCGGTTGCCGCTCCCTCGTAGAGCTCACGCCGTCGGCTCACGCGTCACCCCTCTCGATCGGAGCAGCGAAATGTCGGACGTTCTCTCACGCCGCGACCTGGATTTTCTGTTGTACGAATGGCTCGATGTGGTTGCGTTGACGGAGCGGCCACGTTTTGCGGAACACTCGCGCGAAACGTTCGATGCGGTACTGGACCTGAGCGCAGACATCGCCCACAAGCATTTCGCCCCGCACAACAAGAAGGCCGATGCACACGAGCCCACCATGAACAGGGACGGTTCGGTGGAGCTGATCCCCGAGGTCAAGGCCGCTCTCGACGTGTACCGCGCCGCGGGGTTGATCGCCGGGCAGTTCGACGAATCGATCGGCGGTATGCAGTTGCCCGCCACCGTCTCTCGTGCTGCGATGGCGTTCTTCCAGGCTGCAAATGCTGGAACGTCCTCGTATCCGTTCCTGACGATGGCCAACGCCAATCTGATCGCCACCTACGGCACTCCGGAGCAGGTGCGCGACTACGTGCGGCCCATGATCGACGGGCGTTGGTTCGGCACCATGTGCTTGTCCGAACCGCAGGCCGGGTCGTCGCTGGCGGACATCACCACGAAGGCTGTGCCGCAGGACGACGGCAGCTACCGGCTCACCGGTACCAAGATGTGGATCTCCGGTGGAGATCACGAACTGACCGAGAACATCGTGCACCTGGTTCTGGCGAAGACGCCGGGTGGACCTCCCGGCGTCAAAGGGATCTCGCTGTTCATCGTTCCCAAGTTCCTGCCGAACGGTGAGGGCGGCATCGCCGAACGTAACGACATCGTGCTGACCGGGCTCAATCACAAGATGGGCAACCGCGGTACCACCAACACTCTGCTCGCGTTCGGCGACGGAACCCATTCTCCCGGTGGGAAAGCCGGGGCAGTCGGCTATCTCGTCGCCGAGGAGAACCGTGGTCTGTCGTACATGTTCCACATGATGAACGAGGCCCGGATCGGCGTCGGATTCCTGGCGATCGCACTCGGCTACGTCGGCTACCTGAAGTCCGTCGAGTACGCGAAGACGCGCACCCAGGGACGGCCACTGGGAGCCAAGGATCCTGCCGCGCCTCCGGTCGCTTTGATCGAGCACGCCGACGTGCGCCGAATGTTGTTGGCGCAGAAGTCGTATGTCGAGGGGGCATTGGCCCTCGGGCTCTACTGCTCGCGTTTGGTGGACCACCAGGATTCGGCATCGGACGCCGCCGACGCAGCTCGATCGACACTGTTGCTCGACGTACTGACACCGATCGCCAAAAGTTGGCCCTCGCAGTGGTGTCTCGAGGCCAACAGTCTTGCCATTCAGGTGCACGGGGGTTACGGCTACACCCGCGACTACGACGTGGAACAGCACTACCGCGACAACCGGCTCAACCCCATTCACGAAGGTACACACGGCATTCAGGGCTTGGACCTACTCGGCCGCAAGGTCGTCATGCAGAACGGTGCCGGGTTGGCGCTGCTCGCCGAGCGAATCGCCGAGACCGTGACGCGAGCATCGACTCACGGGGGAGCGGCCGAGCAGTACGGCACCGAACTGAACAACAGGTTCTCGAGGATCGTCGAGGTCACCGCCGCAGTCTGGGGTACCGGTGACGCCGCCGTGGCGTTGGCGAATTCCACGGCCTACCTCGAGGCAATGGGCCACACGGTCATCGCGTGGATGTGGCTCGAGCAGCTGCTTGCCGTGGGAGACCGAATCGGAGACTTCTACGACGGAAAGCGCTCTGCTGCACGGTACTTCTTCGTCTACGAGCTACCGAAGGTCGATGCACAGCTCGATCTGCTGGCGCTTCTCGATCGAACGACCCTCGATATGTCACCCGCCTGGTTCTGAGCACGAGACACCCGATACAAGGAGATTTCAGAACATGTCGATCTTGGACAAATTCCGCCTCGACGGCCGCGTCGTCATCGTCACGGGCGCATCGTCCGGTTTGGGAGTGTCTTTCGCGAAAGCGGCGGCCGAGGCCGGAGCCGACGTGGTGCTGGCCGCCCGTCGCGTCGACAAGTTGGCACAGACTGCCGCACTGATCGACAGCGTCGGTGGGCGTTCGCTGAGCGTGGCAACCGATGTGGTCGATCCCGACCAGTGCACGGCCATGGTCGAGGCCGCCGTCGCCGAGTTCGGCAAGGTGGACGTGCTGATCAACAACGCCGGCGTCGGCACGGCGTACCCCGCCACCCGTGAGACTCCCGAGCAGTTCCGCTCTGTCATCGACATCAACCTGAACGGCTCCTACTGGGCCGCTCAGGCGTGTGGACGGGTGATGCAGCCCGGAAGCTCGATCGTGAACATATCCAGCATTCTGGGGCTCACCACCGCCGGTCTGCCTCAGGCTGCCTACAGTGCCAGCAAGGCGGCCATCGTCGGTCTCACTCGTGACCTCGCGCAACAGTGGGGCGCTCGAAAAGGCATCCGCGTCAACGCTATTGCGCCTGGTTTCTTCGAGAGCGAGATGACCGATTCCTACCAGCCGGGATACCTCGAGGCATTGGCTCCCCGAATGATCCTCGGACGCAAGGGCGACCCCGAAGAACTGGCCGCCACCGCGGTCTGGCTCGCGTCCGACGCGGGCGGATACGTGACGGGCCAGACCATCGCAGTGGACGGCGGCGTGACCATCACCTGATGGTCGGGCTCGCCATCACTCGATGGCGGTGACTGCGATGCCTTCGCGCACGAGCCTGCGACCGACCACGACAGCATCGTCGGTGTCGAGGCCGGGCAGAGAATCCAACCGGCACGGCGATCCTTCGAGCAACAATTCGAGAGCATCGGCGCACTGAGGCGGCATCGACACGGTTTTGTCGCGCAGCACGACAGCCGCGGACTCGGGGGTTCGCACCACTCGCGCGATCACCCCGGCCCTGAGCCGAATCGAGTCCTGACCCCGCAGCGCGCCCATCTGGGCAACACTGCGAACGGGGCGCACCGGTTCGGGTCGAACCAGCTCGTCGTACCGACTCGCAACACGCTCGGTGATCAGATGCAGCACCTCAGGATCTCGATCCAACTCGTCGAGAGCTCGGCGCATGTCGCCGAGGACGCGGCGTACGTGGGGGAGAACGGACTCGGAGTCGGTCGGGTCCCATCCGGCCGGCAACGGTGCGCGCAGTCCCTCGACGTCCTGAAGAGCACCGAGGGTGTGATGGGCGATGTCGTAATCGTTGAACGACGCGACGCCTATCGTCAGATGCACCGTCGTCTCGCCCAGGGCCTGCGCCGAATGGATCCAGCCGCGCGGGAGATACAGAACGTCACCGGGCTCGAGCACGATGTCCAACTCCGGGGAGTCGTCGGCGTGACGTTCCACTGCTGCTCGTCGATCCGACCACGGCTGATTGTTCAGTGGATGGCGATGCACCGGCGAGTGAATCGTCCACCGCTTACTTCCGGCGATCTGCACGACGAACACGTCGTGAACATCGTAATGCGGCGAAAAGCCCTGGGACGCAGCCGGAGTGACGTAGGAATTGACCTGTACCGGGTGGCCGAGCTCGCGAACGAGCTCGCCGGTGAAAGCAATCAAGGGCGGCCACAGGCGATGCAGGCCCTGCAGCACCAGAGTGTTGCCGGCCGCGAAGGCCGACAGAACCGCCGCGGAATCGACCTGGTCGGTGATCTCGGCGCCGAACCCTCCGGACCCCGTGAACTTGTTCTTCTCCAGCAGGCGGCCGTCCTTGGCCATCCGCACGAACGGGGTGCGTACGCCGCGCTCGGCGATCAACTCGTCGACCGCGTCGACCGTCATCAGATCCTCGAACGATCCGGACAGTTCGGCAGATCGGGTGAACTTGGGTGCTGTGCCCCAGTGACGCTCCGCGAAAGTGGCGGCGTCGATTCCGGTGAGACGACGAAGCGCGGACCGGTTGCCCGGTCCGCGCTCGTCGTTCGACTCGATGATCAAGCGGAACCGTCCGCACCGCCGTCGTGTCCGCCGGGGTTGGATCCGCCGTCGGCCGGGCCTTCTCCACCCGCTGGGCCGTCTGCTCCGCCGTCGTGTCCGTCAGGATTCGATCCGCCGTCAGCGGGTCCTTCGCCTGCTCCGGCCGGGCCGTCTGCTCCGCCGTCGTGTCCGCCGGGATTGGATCCGCCGTCAGCGGGTCCTTCGCCTGCAGATCCGCCTGAGGTGGTGATGTCGTCGTCGTTGATGCTCATCGAGGTCCTTCCGTTGATGGAGGTTCGTGCTCTCGCGCAGCGCGGGAACATCGGGGGTATTGACGCAATCTCTGTGATTCAAACAGCGACGGCACCGGGAAATATCACTCCTGATCGTCGGCGATCTCCGGGGCGTTCTCTCGTGTCGCCATCCCACCGCCGCCTCCGCCGTCCACCGGTCCGGGGCGGCCGCCCTTGGGGGAGTCCGCCGTGTCGTGTTCGGTCGAGGTGCCGCCGTCTGTCTTGTCCTTGTCGTCCTGTCCCATGGTTCGACACTAGACCGGCCGTCCGTCCGTGGGAGCATGGAACGATGGATCGATCCCCTGCGCAGCACGTGGTGCTGCTCGACGACGAAGGCCGCGCCGTCGGCACCCAGGACAAGACCACGGTGCACACCGAACAGACCCCGCTGCACCTGGCGTTCTCCAGCTACGTGGTGCGTGAGGACGGTGCCGTGTTGCTCACGCGACGGGCGTCGAGCAAGACGACATGGCCCGGCGTGTTGACGAACAGTTGTTGTGGACATCCAGCACCCGGCGAGGACCTGGAGTCGGCAGTGCTCCGGCGCATCGGCGAAGAGCTGGGTCTGCAGGCACGGTCCGCGGAACTGGTGCTGCCGCATTTTAGGTACCGCGCTGTGATGGACAACGGGATAGTCGAGAACGAGATCTGCCCCGTCTACCGAGTGACGGTCGGCGACGACGCGACACTCGACCCGGATCCTGACGAGGTCGACGAAACGCGATGGGTGTCCTGGTCCGAATTTTCGGCCGACGTGCTCGCAGACCGAATCGATGTATCGCCCTGGTGTCGAACACAAGTGGAGCAACTCGCCGGGTTGGCCGAGCACGCACTGGCCTGGCCCGCGTCCGCCGACGAACTCCTTCCTCCGGCCGCGCGTCTCGCGGATTCCGCGTGACGGCAATCGAATCGGTGGGTACTCATGGCGCGTAGCGACGAGTCGAGCGACTGCCTCGGCCGCGACTCGATGGAGCGCGCACTCGGCCACTTCGAGTTTCGGACAGCAGATGCCGACGGTCTGCGCCACGCAGCTGTTGCTCTGGCGGTCGGCGGGGAGCGCGGAGACCATCGCCTGCTGTTGACCAGACGGCCGAGCCGATTGCGCGCTCACCCGGGTCAGTACGCGCTACCTGGTGGCGGAGTCGATCCGGGCGAAACCCCGGCACAGGCCTGCCTGCGTGAACTCCAGGAAGAGTTGGGCATTCGTACCGACCCGGGGGAGGTACTCGGGCGCCTCGACGATTACGTCACCCGTTCGGGTTACGTCATCACACCGTTCGTGGTGTGGGTGGGCGAGTATTCGTCGTCGCTGCAGCCCAGTGCCGACGAGGTGGCCGAAGTGTTCGAGGTGACCGAGGCCGAACTCGATGTCGATGCGGAATTCGTCACGATCCCCGAGTCGCCCCGACCCGTGATTCGGTGGCCGTTCCGAACCGGTGCCATCCATGCTCCCACGGGTGCGATCGTGCACCAGTTTCGTGAAGTGGTCCTTCGCGGTCGACACACCCGGGTCGCGGACTTCGAGCAGCCGGTGTTCGCGTGGCGCTAACGTGGCCTCGAACCGTCGGTGCGCTCGCGCCGGCTGCCACGACGCCAGAGGCGACAGGAGGTGAGCGGTGACGGACAAGAGCGAACTCGAGGTAACGGATCGGATCGCAACTGTTCCCAACCTGCTCAGTGCCGTGCGACTCGCCGGCGTTCCGCTGTTCTTGTTTCTTCTTCTCGGCCCCCAGGCAGACGGCTGGGCGCTGGTCATTCTGCTCGTCAGCGGCGGCACCGACTGGCTCGACGGAAAACTCGCGCGTTTGCTCGGGCAGTCGTCGCGGCTGGGGGCGATTCTCGACCCGCTCGTCGATCGCTTGTACGTCGTCAGCACGCTGGTCGGATTCGTGGTGCGCGGCATCATCCCGTGGTGGGTCGCTGCCATCCTGATCGGGCGAGACGCGGTTCTCGGCCTGACCATGTTCGTCTACCGACGTCGCTCCCTCCCGCCTCCGGACGTGATCTATCTCGGGAAGGCAGCCACGTTCGTGGTCATGATCGCGCTGCCGGTGCTGTTGGTCTCCGTGGGCACCGGTTCCGTGGCCGACGCCGCTGGGCCCCTCGGTTACGCGCTCCTGATCTGGGGGACGGTGCTGTACACGTGGACCGGTGCGTTGTACCTCGGCAAGGCAGTGGCCGTCGCGCGAGCGATCGCGCCCACCTCCGCACCGGGCAGGTGACGGTGCAGCCACCAGCACGACCGAAGAGGAACCCGACTCCGTCACTGCTCACATCGCTGTTGACGGATCACCTCGATCCGGGTTACGCAGCCGCTGCCGTCGAACGGTCGGCGCACCACGTGCGTAACCCGAGAGTGCCGCCTGTCCTCTGGCTGATCACCGGTGCCGTCGCTGTCGGAGTGGTCTTCGGGGTCGCGACGTCGCAGCTGGCCTCGGACGCGGCGGAGATCGACCGGGCCAGTGCCGACGCCTCTGCTGCAGTGCGTGCTGCCCAGGAGCGTGAAGCCGAACTGGACGTCACGAGGGATCAACTCGCAGCGCAGGTATCGACCGAGCGTGATCGCGCGCTCCAGTCCGATGCTGCCGGGAGCGAGCTCCTGGACCGTCTCGATGCGGTCGAGTCGGCCGCCGGTATCGACTCGGTGACCGGTCCCGGCTTGTCGGTCGTCGTGACAGAACCTGCCGCAGGCGGTGCATCCGACAGATCGGTCCGTACCGGTTCCGGCGCAACCGTTCTCGACCGCGACATCGCTGCTGTCGTCAACTCCTTGTGGGCCAGCGGTGCCGAAGCGGTGTCCGTCGACGGCAATCGAGTCGGGCCGAACGTGACGATCAGACAGGCAGGCGGCGCGATGCTGCTCGACAATCGCCCGATCACCTCGCCCTACGACATCGATGCGATCGGTCCACCGCAGCGCATTCAGGTGCAGTTCGCCGTCAGCGATGCGTACCTGCGCATGAGCACGGTCGCTCAGCTCTACGGTGTCGGTTTCTCGGTACGGCCTGCCACCGATCTCGAGTTCGGGCCGGCCGTCGCCAGGGAGTCGTTCGAGGCGAAGGAGGTGGCCCCACGATGACGGCGAGTGACGTCCCGGACGTCGAGCCATCCGACTCCGGCAGCCCCGGTCCCGAGGTGCCCGGCGGCACCGAGCCCGCCGCGACCGGCCGCGCCGGATTCGCGCTCGCAGCATTGGTCGCGCTCGTCGTCGGAGTCGTGATCGGTCTCGTCGCCGGGCCTCGAGTTCCAGCAGTCGTCGCCCCCTACCTGCCGATCGCCGTCGTGGCCGCTATCGATGCAGTGTTCGGCGGCGTGCGCGCCTTTCTCGACGGCATTTTCGACGCCAAGGTGTTCGTCGTGTCGTTCGTCTTCAACGTCCTCGTCGCGGCGCTCATCGTGTGGCTCGGCGACCAGCTCGGAGTCGGAACGCAACTGTCCACCGCCATCGTCGTCGTGCTCGGTATACGTATCTTCGGCAACGCCGCTGCGTTGCGCCGACGGCTTTTCGGTGCCTGACCGATGAACGCAGGCCCCGGACGGCACGGTCGGCGCACCCGACGTGGACAGCGCACGTGGTTCGGCATTCTCGCTCTCGTGTTGATGTGTGCCCTCGGAATCGGAATCGCGACACAGGTGCGCGAAACGAGCACGTCGGGCAATCTGGAGAATTCGCGGCCCGAGGACCTGTTGGTGGTGTTGGACTCACTGACGCGACGCGAGGCGTCGATCCGCGACGAGATCAGCGCGCTTCAGGGCACGCTCGCCACCCTCCGGCAGTCCGGTTCAGGGTCGGACGCCGCGGTGGGGGAAGCCCAGGAACGACTGTCCGCGTTGTCCATTCAGATCGGCACCGTGGCGGCCCGAGGACCCGGCGTCACGTTGACGATCGACGACACCGACGCCGGCGTCGGAGCAGAGGTTCTGCTCGACGCGTTGCAGGAGCTGCGGGCCGCCGGTGCCGAGGCGTTGCAGATCGACGGTGGTGGGGTCGCGGTCCGCATCGGTGTGGATTCGTGGATGGCCGGACCGGCCGGCCGAGTCGTGGTGGACGGCCGAGAACTACGCGCTCCTTACACCTTCACTGCCATCGGAGATCCGGCGACTCTGGAAGCTGCACTGAACATTCCGGGAGGGGTGATCGACACGGTCGCTCGCAACGGAGCGAGCTCGCGAGTCGAGCGATCGGACCAGGTCACGGTCTCCGCCTTGCGAGATCCGCGCCCACGTCAATACGCTCAGCCCGGAAACTGATCGCCCGCTCGCCCCGGGCCACGATGGAAGGGAATGCCGCGTTGAGCGACATCGACACACCAGCTGATCTGCTTTACACCCCCGAGCACGAGTGGGTGCAGCGGACGGGGCCTGCGACGGTTCGAATCGGTATCACCGACTACGCCCAGATTCAGTTGGGCGACGTCGTGTTCGTTCAGCTTCCGGCGATCGGTGACAGCGTCACCGCGGGCGATTCTCTCGGTGAAGTGGAATCGACCAAGAGCGTGTCCGACGTGTTCAGTCCTCTCACGGCCAAAGTCGTTGCCGTGAACGAAGATCTGGATTCCGAACCCGAGAAGGTGAACTCCGGACCGTACACCGGCGGGTGGCTGATCGAGCTCGAGGTCGCATCCTCGGAGGCATTGGACGCGGCGCTGGCACCGATGCTCGATGCCGCCGGATATGCTCTCATCACAGCTGAGTGACGAAGGGCCGTACACACCGGCCAACCGACCACAGGTCCTCGGCGCGCAGGGTACGGTCGACACCGAGCGAACAGCCTGTCGGGGCGAAGGTCGCGCATGGTGAGTGGTCCGCCACGCACCGAGGAACCGAAACGCACCACCGAACGCCAGCAGAACCAGAAGTGAAGACCATGTACTGCGTTACCCGAGGTGATCGTTGCCCGGGTCAACGGACTGAGAAGGAGTAACGGTGAGCCAGAACGACAACGACAGCAACTACGGGGAGTCGCCGGCCGAGACCACCTCGGTCTTCCGCGCCGATTTCCTCCAGGAGCTGGACAACTCCGCTACCGCCCAGAGCACCGAAGCTCCGGTATCGGGTGTCGAGGGCTTGCCTGTCGGAGCTGCCCTGCTCGTCGTCAAGCGTGGTCCCAACGCCGGATCCCGATTCCTGCTCGACCAGCCGACCACGTCGGCCGGTCGTCACCCCGACAGCGACATCTTCCTCGACGACGTCACCGTGAGCCGTCGACATGCAGAGTTCCGCCAGGACGAGGACGACTTCCAGGTCGTCGACGTGGGCAGCCTCAACGGCACCTACGTCAACCGCGAGCCGGTCGACTCCGCCGTGCTCGCCAACGGTGACGAGGTGCAGATCGGCAAGTTCCGTCTGGTCTTCCTCACCGGGCCCCGTGGCGGCAATGGATCTGCAGTCGGCGAGTCGTCTGCGGGTGCAGGAAGCCAGTGACCGCCGTCGGGCAGCAGTCCAGCGGGGGGATGTCGATTGGCTCCGTCCTCGATCGACTCCGGCCCGACTTTCCCGACGTGACCATCTCGAAGATCAGATTCCTCGAAGCCGAGGGTCTGATCTCTCCGGAGCGCACTCCGTCGGGCTATCGGCGTTTCTCGATCGCGGACTGCGAACGGCTGCGGTTCGTGCTCACCGCTCAGCGTGATCAGTACCTACCGCTGAAGGTGATCAAGGAACAACTCGAAGCGATCGACCACGGCGTTGCAACCGTCGAGAGAGCAGACGCCTCGGTCAAGCGCCCACGGTCGTTGACGATCGCGGCCGGTGAAGTCTCGCCGGAGGAGTTCCTGCCCGATCGCGAGGTCCGCATCAGCAAGGCAGATCTACTGGCTCAGGCCGGCATCGACGACGCCTTCCTGACCGAGTTGCTGCGCAGCGGTCTGATCACTCCCGGGCAGGCCGGGTTCTACGACGACGGTGCCGTCACGCTCGCTCGTACCGCGCACGCGATGTTGCAGTTCGGGCTCGAGGTTCGTCACCTCCGTGCGTTCAAGCTCGCGGCGGACCGCGAAGCGGGTCTCGTCGCTCAGATCGCCGGGCCGGTCGCCAAGGGGCGCGATGCCGGTGCACGTGATCGTGCCGAAGAGATGATCCGGGAATTGGCAGCTCTGTCGTTGACCTTGCATACGTGTCTGGTCAAAGCAGCGGTGCGTGGTGCGCTCGACCGGTGAGGTTCGCTCGCGCCGGTTCGGATTCCAATAGACTCGGTTCTGGTGAGCTGGACCAGCGACGACCAGCGAAGATTTCTCGAGGTGTGAGGTGGACACGATGAGTGAAATGCGTGTGGTCGGTATTCGTGTCGAACAGCCGCAGAACCAGCCCGTGTTGCTGCTGCGTGAATCCGACGGAGATAGGTACCTCCCGATTTGGATCGGCCAAACCGAAGCTGCCGCAATAGCTTTGGAGCAGCAAGGTGTGCAGCCGGCTCGGCCGCTGACGCACGATCTGGTGAAGAACCTGATCTCTGCGTTGGGGCACGAGCTCAAGGAGGTGCGCATCGTGGACCTCCAGGAAGGCACCTTCTACGCCGATCTCGTATTCGACAAGGACATCCGCGTGTCGGCGAGGCCGTCGGATTCGGTTGCCATCGCGCTCCGTGCCGGAGTCCCGATCTATGCGGAGGAGCCTGTGCTCGCCGAGGCCGGCCTGCTGATGCCGGACGAGCGGGAGGACGAGGTGGAGAAGTTCAAGGAATTCCTCGAATCGGTGTCGCCGGACGACTTCAAGGCCACCGACGGGTAACGGAATAGTCTCAACCTCAACTTTAGGTTCAGGTTTACGGCGCGTTGCGTTGAATCTGGTCGATCGCCCCCATAACGTTCGTGCCAGTGAAGTTCATCGCCGGCGCAGTCCGGACCGACGCAGTTCACGCCTCTTCGGTTGCCGCCGAGGCGTAGTCTGGCCCTGGTACACGGTATGACTTCACGCGAGTACACCGAGGCGTTCAGGCGCGCTTCGGACGGATCCCAGTACTGACTGGATCCGAACGCAGTGAGACATCCGAGAGGGAGCAGTCAGTGGGAGATCAGCCGCAGCAGCATCACGGCAGTCGAGAATCCGACGCCGCAAGCCGGACAGAGGACGCGTCCGCAGCCGATGCTCGGGTCGAGACCCCCGACGAGGCGTCGAATCGCCCTGTCGCACAGCCGCAGGACATTCAACCCGGCCTGTTCCCCGACGATTCGGTCCCTGACGAACTCGTCGGATATCGCGTACCCAGCGCGTGCCAGATTGCCGGCATCACCTATCGGCAACTCGACTACTGGGCGCGTACGGGCCTGGTCGTACCGTCCATCCGAGGCGCAGCAGGTTCGGGCAGCCAGCGGCTGTACTCGTTCAAGGACATGCTGGTCCTCAAGATCGTCAAGCGCCTACTCGACACCGGAATCTCGTTGCAGAACATCCGCGTCGCCGTGGATCACCTGCGCCAGCGTGGCGTCGGCGACCTCGCCAACATCACCCTGTTCTCCGACGGCACCACCGTCTACGAGTGCACGTCGGCCGAGGAAGTAGTCGACCTGCTGCAGGGCGGGCAGGGCGTCTTCGGTATCGCCGTCAACGGCGCGATGCGCGAGCTCACCGGCACCATCGCCGACTTCCCGGCCGAGCGAGCAGACGGCGGAGAGAGCCAGCCGAGCCCCGAAGACGAACTGGCGTCCCGCCGCAAGAATCGCGCGAGTCGTAAGACCGGCTAGACTTCTCACCGTCGCGCCTGCGCGGGAGAGTTCCGAGGCATCCAGTCTCGGACGCCGAAGGAGCAATACCTCCCCGTCAATCTCTCAGGCACACGGACCGTGTGGGCTTCGACAACTCTGGAAAGTGGTGGGAGCACCCACCCGCCCAAGGGGAAAGGTGCCGGTGCGCGCACGTCAGCGCGCCGTGTTCTACCGAATCTCTCAGGCGCACGCGTCAGCGAGCACACGACAGAGGGGGAGGAGCGGTCGGCGCGTATGCCCCGGCCGTCCGACGCCTTGTCTTGGGACCCCTGGGAGTAGACCGTGACCGACCGAATGACTTCGACCGCATCGGCTTTCGTCGACAGACACATCGGCCCCGACACCACCGAACTGGCCCGCATTCTCGACGCAATCGGTGTCGACAGCCTCGACGAGCTGGCCCGCAAGGCTGTTCCCGAGTCCATTCTCGATACCGTCGTCGACGGGGTTCCCGATGGCCTGGCGACATTGCCGCCTGCTCTGAGCGAGCACGATGCGCTGGCCGCGCTGGCCGATCTCGCCGGCCGCAACACGGTGGCCACCTCGATGATCGGCCTGGGCTACTACGACACCCTGACGCCTCCGGTGCTCACGCGCGGCATCCTGGAGAATCCGGCCTGGTACACCGCCTACACCCCTTATCAGCCCGAGATCAGTCAAGGCCGACTCGAGGCACTGCTCAATTTCCAGACGATGGTGTCGGACCTGACCGGTATGGATGTCGCGAATGCCTCCATGCTCGACGAGTCCACTGCCGCAGCCGAATCCATGACGCTCATGCGTCGCGCCAACCGAGGCTCGAAGTCACCCCGCCTCGTCGTCGATTCGGATATTTTCCCGCAGACCAAAGCCGTGCTCGCTACGCGCGCCGAACCGCTCGGGATCGAGCTGGTGTACGCCGACCTCGCCGACGGCCTGCCCGAAGGCGACTTCTTCGGAGTGCTGGCGCAGCTGCCGGGAGCATCAGGCCGTCTGGTGGACCACACCGCCACGATCGAGGCAGCACACGAGCGCGGTGCGCTGGTTGCAGTCGGGGTCGATCTGCTGGCCGCCACCCTGGTGACCGCGCCCGGCGAAATCGGTGCCGACGTCTGCTTCGGAACCACCCAGCGCTTCGGGGTTCCGATGGGGTACGGCGGTCCGCATGCCGGTTATCTCGCAGTGCGCTCCGGTCACTCGCGCCAGCTGCCAGGGCGGTTGGTGGGAGTGTCCGTCGATTCAGACGGACATCGGGCCTACCGCTTGGCCCTGCAGACGCGCGAGCAGCACATTCGCCGTGAGAAGGCGACCTCCAACATCTGCACCGCCCAGGTGCTGTTGGCCATCGTGGCCGCGATGTACGCCAGCTACCACGGCGCGGATGGGCTGCGCGCGATCGCACGTCGCGTCAACACCCGTGCTCGAACCGTCGCAGCAGGGTTGCAGGCTGCGGGCATCGACGTGGTGCATGCCGAGTTCTTCGATACCGTGCTCGCCGCGGTCCCCGGCGCGGCCCACACCGTCGTCGATGCCGCCAAACAACGCGGTATCAACCTCCGACCGGTCGACGACGATCACGTCGCGATCGCCTGTGACGAGGCAACCACGGAGGCTCACATCGTCGATGTGCTCGCTGCATTCGGTGCCGAGCCCGCCGGCCCGGGAGCCGAATCCGTCCCGGCCGATTGTGCCCGCACGTCCGAGTACCTGACGCATCCCGCCTTCACGCGCTACCGCACCGAGACAGCCATGCTGCGCTACCTTCGCGCGCTGTCGGACAAGGACATCGCCCTCGACCGCAGCATGATCCCGCTGGGATCGTGCACGATGAAGTTGAACGCGACCGCTGAAATGGAGTCGATCACCTGGCCTCAGTTCGCGCGCCAACACCCGTTCGCGCCGTCGACCGACGTCCCCGGACTACTCCGGGTGATCGCCGACCTCGAACAATGGCTCGTCGACATCACCGGCTACGACGCGGTCAGCCTGCAGCCCAATGCAGGAAGCCAGGGCGAGTACGCGGGACTACTTGCGATCCGCCGATACCACCAGGCCAACGGCGACACCGGTCGCACGGTCTGCTTGATCCCGTCGAGCGCACACGGCACCAACGCCGCCTCCGCGGTGATGGTCGGGATGCGCGTCGTCGTGGTTGCGTGCCGACCGAACGGAGACGTCGACGTCGACGACCTGCGGGCCAAGATCGCCGAGCACGCCGACACCCTCGCCGCCATCATGATCACCTACCCCTCCACCCACGGTGTGTACGAGCACGAGATATCCGATATCTGCGCCGCGGTGCACGACGCGGGTGGACAGGTGTACGTCGACGGTGCCAACCTCAACGCTCTGGTCGGGTTGGCTCGGCCGGGTCGTTTCGGCGGAGACGTCAGTCACCTGAACCTGCACAAGACCTTCTGCATCCCGCACGGCGGTGGCGGTCCCGGCGTCGGACCCATCGGCGTCCGTTCGCATCTGCAGCCGTACCTGCCCGGCCACCCGCTGGCACCGCAACTGGGCGACGGTCCGACCGTTGCGGGCGCACCGTACGGAAGCGCGTCGATCCTGACGATCACGTGGGCATACATCGCGATGATGGGCGCGGAGGGGCTGCGCCGGGCGACCTTGACCGCCATCGCGTCGGCCAACTACATCGCGCGCCGCCTCGACGAGTACTTCCCCGTGCTCTACACCGGCGACAACGGCATGGTGGCGCACGAGTGCATCCTCGATCTGCGAGGTCTGACGAAGGACACCGGCGTCACCGTCGACGACGTGGCGAAGAGACTGGCGGACTACGGCTTCCACGCGCCGACGATGAGCTTCCCGGTGCCGGGGACCCTGATGGTCGAGCCGACCGAGAGCGAGAATCTGGAGGAGATCGACGCATTCTGCGACGCGATGATCTCCATCCGCAGGGAAATCGACCGCGTCGGCTCCGGCGAGTGGACCGTAGAGGACAACCCGTTGCGCGGCGCTCCGCACACGGCGCAATGCCTCGTCGCCGACTGGAACCACCCGTACTCGCGGGAACTCGCGGCGTACCCCGCAGGCTACGACCGACCGAAGGTGTGGCCCGCGGTCCGGCGGATCGACGGCGCGCACGGCGACCGCAACCTGGTGTGTTCCTGCCCGCCGATCGAGGCGTTCGCCTGACCTGCTGTTCGCCCGATGGACGGGCAGATGGTCAGCCCCGCGTGAGTTCGAGCATCGCGATCTCGGGCGGGGCTGCCACGCGCACCGGCGGACCCCACGCGCCTGCACCGCGGGTGGTGTAGAGCGTGGTGTCACCGATCGTGTCCAGCCCCTCGACACTGGGCTGCTGGAGCGGCACCAGATAGCGGATCGGCCAGATCTGCCCGCCGTGAGTGTGTCC
This sequence comes from Rhodococcoides fascians NBRC 12155 = LMG 3623, assembly GCF_001894785.1. Lineage (GTDB taxonomy): Bacteria > Actinomycetota > Actinomycetes > Mycobacteriales > Mycobacteriaceae > Rhodococcoides > Rhodococcoides fascians. Next base: position 14,836 of record NZ_BCWW01000005.1, on the reverse strand, counting down.
GGACACCTGCATGTCCACGCCCAGCTCGGAGGCCTCCACAGCCTGCTTGGGCTGATGAGCCATCAACAGCACGAAGCGATCCGGGTCGATGCCGTCGAGCGCAGCGCCGAGATTCGGTTCGTACGGTTCCGGGGCAGTGGCGTCGTTGATGCCGGCGATATCGATGGCAACGCCATCACGGGTGATCGTCGTGCGCTCGTTGCGCAACACGTCGATGTCGAGGGTCGACCAGAAGTCGAGCCACTCTCCGCCGTCGCCCGCGTAGAACTCGTGGTTGCCGCTGACAGCGAAGACCCCGAGAGGGGCTTCGAGGTCGCGCAGCGGCTCGAGGTCTTCTCCGACCAACTCCACTGTCCCGTCGATGAGATCGCCGTCGAGCAGCACGACATCAGGCTGCTGCGCGTTGACCGAATCCACGACCGTGCGCACGAAGCCCGCACCGCGAGACGGTCCGGCGTGAATATCGGACACCAATGCCACTCGCAGACCGTCGAATTCGGCCGGCAACCGGTCGAGCGCAACCTGGGTGCGTGTGACACGAGGCGAGGCGGCTTCGACGAGGCCGTACCCCACTGCGACGACGCTGACGAGAGCCACGACAACGGAGCCGACCCTCGATATGCGCAGCCGAGCAGCAGTCGAATCACGATGCGACAGTGCGAACATCACCCGCACGACGGCGCAGATCAGAGCAACGAGGACCGTGCCGAGGAACAGATACAACACCACCGCCAACCAGGTCAGACCGACGAAAGCCGGGCCGCGGGCCCAGGACGGATCGAACTCGACGCCGCTGCCGAAGCCGACCACCGCGCACAACCACAGAAGTATCAGCAACAGATCTGCCGGGCGTCCGACACGTGCCGGTGCCCTCGTTACGGAGAGAAACCGCCAGTGCAGGAAGAGGGTGACGAGGAGTAGGAAGACGCCGACAAAAAGTACACGAGACATGTTCTAGTACAGCAACTTTCCGAGTCGATCGAGGAGGTCTGGGGAATCCGATGTCGGCACCGTGTCCACGGTGCCGCCGGTGGGAGCTGCGATGTCGGTGAACACGGGGGCAGGGCTGTCGTCGCCGATGCGCACGATGTTCACCGCAACCGGCCGCGCCGGATCGGACGCCGATGTCAGTTCGGTGAGTAGCTCGTCCGCCGACAAGGGTGAGTCGTCCGGGCCGTCCGTGATCAGCACGACCGAATTGACGCGGCCGGGGACGTAACCGGCCACGGCGTCGAGATACGCGACGAGGACGGACGCGTACGTGAACGAGCCGGTTGCCGGCGTCAACGCCGCAGCGGTCGCATCGAGGGCGGAGCGCCTCGGAGTGGTACCGACGGGAACTGTCATCGGTCCGGTCGGGACATCCACCCGGAAGGGCAGCGAGTTGTTCAGGTCTTCGCTGAAACTCCACAGACCGAGTTCGGTGGCGTCGGGGACTCGTCGGAACTGCTCGCTCAGTGCGCGAACGGTGTTCTGCAGCCGCGTCGCACCGCCTTCGGTGGTACGCATCGACTCGGACACGTCGAGTAGAACAGTGGCACGGCGGGGCAGAACCGGATTGCGAAGCACAGCGAGCAGAGCGTCGGCAACCGGCCCCGATGGTGGGGCGACGATGCCCGCGTCCTGGGGCTCGTCCACGCTGAATCCCGCGTCCAGGAGTGTCTGCGTACCGTCGGGCTGACGAACGAAATCCACGAATGCCGCGGCTGCTCGGGTGGAGGTCTCGTCACCGGAGAGCACGACCGCCGGATGATCGGCGACAGGCGTTGCACCCTGTGGGCGAACGGCGGTCAGCGTCGAGGAATCGGTCGACGCGAGTTGCTGTTCGGTGACCGGGACCGCGTGGACGGCGGCGTCGGGGCCTGCAGCATTCTCGAGCGCCGCGAGGGCGTCGTACGTGGTGGAGGCCGAGGTTGCGGCAGCGCCGGTATCGGTCACCGCCAACTCCGACATCGCCGACACCAGTGGCGTCGAGGAGGCCTCATCGACGGTGAGTGCGGTGGTCGGGTCACCGCGTACGCCTGCCGCGATGGCCGTGACCGCAAGAGTGCTCGCGCCGGTGTCGGAGCCGGACGGCACGGCGAGTCGAAGCCCACCCCACTCGGGGAGTCCGAGAGCCTGCGGGTTGCGTTGCAGTCGTATCAGATCTGCCCAGCTAGAGCCTGCAGCGACGACGGCGTCGGCCACCGCGCTCGGTGCAGCGAGGACGATCGGACTCGATGCGACAGGCCGCGGCGTACCGTCGATGGCTCCACGGTCGACGACGGCCTCGACGTCTGCCGAGGACTGGGGTATCCACAGACCCGGACGAGCGCCGAGCGCACCGACATCCCAGTTGTCGGCGCCGGAGTTCAGTGCCGCCCGCACCGCATCGGACGCGATGGCTCGAACCTCTACTGTCACACAGTGATCGCGAATTACCGGGGCCGTCGCGTCGAATCGTGTTGCCAGCTGTTCGATCGCGGCGGAGATGTCCGGGTCGGCCGCCACGGTGAGGACGGCCGGTCCCTCCACGCAGGTGTCGGCTGCCTCGATCCCCTGATCCGAAATTCGATCACGCAGCGCAAACCATCCGAACACGGCTGCCACCAGGACCGCGATCGTCAGTACGACGATCACGGGCCCGGCGGCTATGGAACGTCCGCGCCCTGAGTTCCGGTGTTCACCCACGTGGTCGACAAGTCCGTCAGGCGTTGACGGCCTTGTACTCCCGTCGGCGACGATGCAGGATCGGCTCGGTGTACCCGTTGGGCTGGCTCGTGCCCTGGAAGATCAGATCACTCGCAGCCTGGAAGGCGATGTTGGTGTCGAAATCGGGTGCCAACGGCTTGTACGTCGGATCGGACGCGTTCTGCCGGTCGACCACCGGTGCCATTCGCTTCAGCGATTCGCGCACCTGCTCCTCGGTGACGATGCCGTGCCGCAACCAGTTCGCGATGAATTGGCTCGAAATGCGCAGCGTCGCACGGTCTTCCATCAGTGCGATGTCGTTGATGTCGGGCACCTTGGAGCATCCGACGCCGTGGTCGATCCAGCGCACGACGTATCCGAGGATGGACTGCGAATTGTTGTCGAGTTCGTTCTGCTTCTCCTCGTCGGTCCAGTCGGTGGACGGCGCGAGAGGGATCTCGAGGATCTCGTCGACGGTGGCGCGCTTGGCTTTCGCGATCTCGTGTTGACGGGCGAACACGTCGACCTTGTGATAGTGCAAGGCGTGCAGGGTCGCTGCGGTGGGGGAGGGAACCCACGCAGTGTTCGCGCCGGCCTTGGGGTGGCCGATCTTCTGCTCGAGCATGTCGTGCATCAGATCGGGCATGGCCCACATGCCCTTGCCGATCTGCGCCTTGCCCTGCAGGCCGGCCGCCAGGCCGGTGTCGACATTGAAGTCCTCGTAGGCGGCAATCCACTTCTCGCCCTTCATCGCTCCCTTACGAACGACGGGCCCTGCCTCCATCGAGGTGTGAATCTCGTCGCCGGTGCGGTCGAGGAAGCCGGTGTTGATGAACACGACCCGCTCGGACGCGGCCTGGATGCAGGCCTTGAGGTTGACCGTCGTGCGGCGCTCCTCGTCCATGATGCCGACCTTGAGCGTGTTGGTGGGCAGGCCGAGGACCTGCTCGACGCGGCCGAACAATTCGGCGGTGAAGGCGACCTCGTCCGGTCCGTGCATCTTCGGCTTGACGATGTACAGCGAGCCCGTACGCGAGTTCGAGAGCACGTTGTCCGGGGTCAACGAATGCAGACCGGCAAGCGAGGTGAACAGCGCATCGAGAATGCCCTCGGGAACCTCGTTGCCCTCGGCGTCGAGGATCGCGTCGGAGGTCATCAGGTGGCCGACGTTGCGGACGAACAGCAGCGAACGGCCGTGCAGCGTCAGCTCGGAACCGTCGACCGAGGTGTAGGTGCGGTCCCTGTTCATCGCGCGAGTGAACGTCTTGCCGCCCTTGGAGACCTCCTCGGTGAGATCGCCCTTCATCAGACCGAGCCAGTTGCGGTAGCCCAGAACCTTGTCGTCGGCATCGACTGCGGCGACCGAATCCTCGAAGTCCATGATCGTGGTGACAGCCGACTCGAGGAGCACGTCCTTGACGCCCGCTCCGTCGGTCTTGCCGATCGGGCTCTCGGGGTCGATCTGGATCTCGAAGTGCAAACCGTTGTGCACGAACAAGATTGCCGTCGGCGCATCGGGTGTGCCCTGGTAGCCCAACAGCTGGGACGGATCCTTCAGGCCGACGGTGCTGCCGTCGGCCAACGTCACCGTCAGCGACGCGGCGTCGACGACGTATCCGGTGGTCCCGACGTGCGAGCCGGAGCTCAGCGGCAATGCCTCGTCCAGGAAGTCACGCGCGAACGCGATGACCTTGTCTCCGCGGACCTTGTTGTAGCTCGTGCCCTTCTCGGCTCCGTCGGTCTCGGGGATGGCGTCCGTTCCGTAGAGGGCGTCGTAGAGCGAGCCCCATCGTGCGTTGGAGGCATTGATCGCAAAGCGTGCATTGAGCACGGGAACCACGAGCTGCGGCCCGGCCGTGGTGGTGATCTCGGTGTCCACGCCGGACGTGGTGATCTGGAAGTCGGCAGGCTCGTCGAGCAGGTAGCCGATCCCTTTCAGGAAGGCCTTGTACGCTGCGCGGTCGTAATCGGCACCGGCATGCTCGCCGTGCCACGCGTCGACCTTGCCCTGAATCTCGTCGCGGACGGCCAGCAACGCTTTGTTCTTGGGAGCGAGATCGGCGATCACCGACGCGGCACCGGCCCAGAAGGCCTCCGAATCTACGTCGGTACCCGGCAGCGCCTCCTTCTCGACGAAATCGAATAGGACCTTGGCGACCTGAAGTCCACCAGCCTGCACACGATCGGTCATGAATTCCTCACTCTTTCCGGTCACGGACACCGGTGACGGTGTCCCCACGACAACGCTGTCGATGTTACTCGGCGGTAGGTCCGACGCCGAACCCGCCGCCGGTGAGCAGATTTCGACACCGATCCATCAGTGCCGAGCGTAGGGGAGCTGCCTTTTCCGACAGCTCTCCCTGCGCGCGAACGTACTCTGCCCGTCCAGCCGCAGTTTCAATTCGGATGGGATCGAGATGGTACTCGCTCAGGTCGTACGGACTTGCGCGCATATCGATCGTTCGAGCCTCCAACGCCAACTCGAAGCAGTCGGTCACGAACTCCGAGTCGATCAACGGACCCAATTTGTAGCACCACTTGTACAGATCCATCGACGCGTGGATGCAACCGGGCTGCTCGGACCCCAGGCGCGACTCGGGGGACAACGCGAGGGCGTTACGCGGTACCGCGTCCTCGGTGAAGAAGCGGTAGGCGTCGTAATGAGTGCACCGCAACGTCATCGAGTCGACCACGGCGTCGGTTCCCTCATGACCGAGTCGCAATGGGACTTGGCTGTGCCGGACTGCCGCGTCGCCGCCGCGGTAGACCATCGCCCATTCGTGCAGACCGAAGCAGCCGAGCATGGGCGGTCGCTCCCGCGTCGCCGACAGCAGACCCAGAACGAACTCGATGCTGGGCCGGCGTCGCTCGAGCAGATCCGACCGCACCCGGAATCCTGGACCGTCCGCAGTCTCGACCTGCTCGTACGAGGCGAACTCGGCGAAGTCACGCGCCCGATCGCCCGTCAGAACCGTGCCGTGGCCGGGATTCCATCGGCGCAACTGACCCGGGCGATGGCTGTAGTAGGTGAACAAGAAATCCACCACCGGATGCACATTGCCGTGTCCGCGATCGACCAGATAGCTGCCGACGAGACTCTCCACCCGAGCCGAGTGCGCGTCTCGCCGGGCAGTCCACTCCGCCTCGGTCAGCGTTGCCGATTCGCCCATTCAGACGTTCCGCGGGGTACCGGTAGGTGCGGACTGACCCGGTCGGGGACCGGCGACACGGTGAGTCCCGTCTCGAACCGTGCCCACGAACTCCTCCACCAGATCCTCCAGCGCGACGATGCCGACCGTGGCACCGGTCGCATCGTGCACGGCACCGAGGTGGCTGCTGGCGCGCCGCAGCTTCGTCAGCGCGTCGTCGAGCACGGTGTCTATGGACACCACGGGCAGGGCCCTGACATCGCTGCGGGGAATGACGGTCTCCGGGCCGGCGGAGTCGTCGGCCATGTCGTCGAGCACGTCCTTCAGGTGCAGATAGCCCACCAGGGAACCGCTCGCATCACGCACCGGGTACCGAGAGAACCCGGTTTCGATGACTGCGCGTTCCACCGAACCGAGGGTCGGACCGAGAGTGTGGTCCGGCCCGGACAGCTCGATACTCCGAACCTGATGCGAGGGAATCAGAACCTCGGCCACGGTTCGGCCCGAGGTCTCGAGAGCCTGGCGCAATCTGCGGTGTTCCTCGGCGTCGATCAGTCCCTCCGAGCGCGATTCGCCGATCATCTGCGACAGCTCCACCGCCGAGACGGACGAACTCAGTTCGTCCTTGGGCTCGATGCGAAGCATGCGCAGCGTCAGGTTGGCGCACAGGTTGTAGAACGAGATCAGGGGCAACGCCACCTTGATGAACATCAGGTGGATGGGCACGAGCACCATGGCGGTGCTCTCCGGGCCGGCGATGGCGATGTTCTTCGGGACCATCTCGCCGACGAGAATGTGCAGAACCACGACGAGCGTCAGCGCGATGGCGAAGGCGATCGGGTGCAGGAACGAGCCGGGGATGCCGACCAGCTCCAGGGGCACCTCGATCAAGTGCGCGACCGCGGGCTCCGCGACGCGGCCGAGCAGAATCGAGCAGATCGTGATGCCGAGTTGTGCCGCGGCGAGCATCTGCGACAGATTTTGACCGGCCTCGATGACGCTCTGCGCGCGCTTCTTGCCCTGCGCCAGCAATGCTTCGAGACGATCACGGCGAGCTGAGATCAGTGCGAACTCGGCACCGACGAAGAAGGCGTTTCCGGCCAGCAGCAGAACTGCCAGACCTACCCCGAGAAAGTCACCCATCGACCTCACCGTCCGATCGCAGACGCGCCACTGCTTCGGCGTCGACCGGCAGGATCAGCACACGATCGATACGGCGGCCGTCCATGCGGATCACGCGCGCCATCCACCCGCCGTCGCCGTCGGGGACGTCCTCCGTCGCCGGGGACGGTAGAAGCACCGCGTCTCCCTCTGATGGAATCCGGCCGAGTTGCATCAATACCAGGCCCCCGATGGTTTCGTATTCGCCTTCCGGGGCCGAATAGCCCGTCGCCGACGCAACCTCGTCGATGCGAAGCAGCCCCGCGCAGTCCCAGCCGTCGCCCGAACGAGCGACGTCCAGTTCCGGCTCGTCGTGTTCGTCGCGCACGTCGCCGACGATCTCCTCGATCAGATCTTCCATCGTCACCATGCCTGCGGTGCCGCCGTACTCGTCCACCACGAGGGCCACCTGCATTCCGTCGGCTCGCACGCGTTCCATCACAGCGTCGCCGTCCAGGCTCGACGGAACGACCGGAACGTCGCGCGCCAGGGACTCGACAGTGGTGGACCGGCGGTCCGCTCCGGCCACCGTGAACGCATGCTTGATGTGTACGACACCGACGGTGTCGTCCAGGTCGCCGTCGACCACCGGGAACCGAGAGAAGCCCGTTCGCGCAGCGGTTTCGATCAGGTCGGCGACGGTCGCGTCGGTGGCGAGAGTCTCGATCTTGACCCGCGGAGTCATCAGTTCCTCGGCGGTGCGGTCGCCGAACTGCAACGACCGGTCGACCAGACGTGCGGTGTTCTCGTCGATCGAGCCCTGCTGGGCCGACGTCCGGACCAGTGAACCGAGCTCCTGCGGTGATCTCGCCGAACGCAGTTCCTCGGCCGGTTCGATGCCGAGCCGTCGCACGAGCCAGTTGGCCGAGCCGTTGAGTCCGTTGATCGCCCATTTGAAGATCAGGGAGAACCCGGCCATCGCTCCGGCTGTGACCCGCGCGGTCGACATCGGTTTCGCGATGGCGATGTTCTTGGGGACCAGTTCACCGAAGATCATCGAGAACGACGTGGCCAAGATCAGAGCCACCGCGAGGGAGATTCCCGACGCGAGAGAGTCCGAGGCACCGAGCGCGGTGGTCACCGGCCGAATGAATCCTGCCAGCACCGGCTCCGCGAGATAACCGGTGATGAGGGTGGTGATCGTGATGCCCAGCTGCGCGCCCGACAACTGAAAAGACAGCGTCTTGTGAGCATGCAGAACTTGGCGCGAGCGTAGGTCGCCGTTCTCGGCCTGAGACTCGACCGCACTGCGTTCGAGAGCAGTGAGGGAGAACTCTGCCGCGACGAAGAGGGCAGTACCTGCCGTCAGCGCCACGAAGCCGATCAGGCTGACGATGGTGACGAGAGTGGCCACAGGTCAACGCCGCCGAAGTTGAGAGAGCAGTACCGCTCCGCTCGTCTGCGGAAACCTGTCGAAATCGGTGTCGCCGGGTTTCTCTCCCGGCTCGATAGAGGATCCCTCCGATGTGGAACCGTCGTCGTGCTGCTCCGCAGTTGCCGAACCGGCAACCGAAATAGTGGGTGCCTCGGGCACCTGATTCCCTTCTGTCTGGTTCGCGTTGCGGCACACCGGTGGTGGCCGACGCGTCGTCGCACCGCGCCGAGTCGACGTTGTCGTCTCGGCGCGGGCAACGACAGCGAACGTCGTCGAACTCGTAGTAGGTGAGTCTAACCGTGTCGGTGCGTTACCACCCGGACGGCAGGGGGCGCCCTTCGGCAAATCCTGCGGCCGACTGGACCCCGAGGACGGCTCGTTCGGCCAATTCGGGAAGGGAACGTGCCCCGGCATAAGTGCATGTGCTGCGCACACCTGCGCAGATGTGATCGATGAGGTCTTCGACGCCGGGACGATCCGGATCCAGTCGCATCCGGGAACTGGAGATCCCTTCCTCGAACAACGCCTTGCGGGCGCGGTCGAAGGCCCCGTCGGTGGCAGTGCGCGCCGCGACGGCACGCTTGGACGCCATGCCGAAGCTTTCCTTGTATCGGTTGCCCGCCGCGTCGACGCGAAGGTCTCCGGGAGATTCGTAGGTGCCCGCGAACCAGGATCCGATCATGACGTTGGCGGCACCGGCCGCGAGCGCGAGCGCGACGTCGCGAGGATGGCGAACACCGCCGTCGGCCCAGACCGACGCACCGAGTTCGGCTGCGGCAGCCGAACAGTCGGCCACGGCGGAGAACTGCGGCCGACCCACGCCGGTCATCATGCGAGTGGTGCACATGGCCCCGGGGCCGACACCGACCTTGACGATGTCCGCACCCGCCGCCACCAGGTCACGGGTGCCCTGAGCGGAGACGACGTTGCCGGCGGCGAGCGGTACGCCGAGATCGAGCGAACGCACTTCGGCCAACGCTTCGAGCATCTTCTGTTGGTGCCCGTGGGCGGTATCCATCACCAGGACGTCGGCACCGGCCTCGACCAGTGCCGTCGCCTTCTTCGCCACGTCGCCGTTGATGCCGACCGCGGCAGCGATCCGCAGCCGTCCCGACGCGTCGACGGCAGGGGCGTAGATGCCGGTGCGGACGGCACCGGTGTTCGTCACCACACCGGCCAACGAACCGTCGTCCTCGACGACGATCGCGAGCTGGGCGTGGGCGGCCTCCATCATCTCGAAGACCTCTTTGGGTGAGGCGTTGCGGGCCACCCGCACGAAGTCGGTCGCGGCCACCGAGCTGAGCCGAGCGAAGCGATCGACGTCCGCGCAGGCGCTCTCGGTGACGACACCGACGGGCTTGCCGTGCTCGACGATCACGACGGATCCATGAGCGCGCTTGTGCACCAGGGCGAGCGCATCGGAGACCGAGGCGTTGGGGCCGAGAACGACCGGTGTGTCGGCAACGAGATCTCTGCTCTTGACGAATGCGACCGTTTCGGCCACGGCCTCGGTGGGCAGGTCCTGCGGAATGACGGCAATGGCACCGCGTCGTGCGACGGTCTCGGCCATCCGCCGACCCGATACTGCGGTCATGTTCGACACCACGATCGGAATGGTCGTTCCCGACCCGTCGACCGTGCTGAGGTCCACGTCGAAACGAGAAGTGACATCGGTCCGGTTCGGGACGAGGAAGACGTCGTCGTAGGTGAGATCGTAGGGCGGCTGGTGACCATCGAGGAACTGCACGTTGATCGAGACTACCGGTCGGATGGACTTCCTGGGTTCGACGCCCCGTCCCGAGCGGTCGGTTCGGACGCGTTCGCGGCCTGCGTACGCGACAGCAGGACCGTCGTGACGATCATGACGGCCACGGCTACGACGATGACCGTCAGGGCTGCGCCCTCGGTTCTGATTCGCTCGTTCAGGACAGTGACTCCGACGAACGCCGCGCCGAGTGGTTCACAGATCGTCACTGCCGGCATCGACGCCGACAGCGGACCCACCTGGAATGCACGCTGCTGCAGGTAGAAACCGACGACGCCGGATCCGATCAGCGTGTAGGTCTGCCAGGCCGTCAGCGCCTCGACCGGGTTACCGTCGACGAGGTCGGTGACGTTCTTGGTCAGCGCAGCCGCCAGGCCGAACAACAAACCTCCCGCTGCACCGAGCAGTAGTGCCCGAACTCCCGGCGAGGTGAGCAGCAATCCGCCCGCGGCGGCGCAGCCGACAACGACGGCCACCACGATCAATGGAACGAGCCACTGCACGAAAGGGGCGTCGGTATTGCCCTCGCTCGGATCGCCCACCACGATGAAGACGGCAAGTGCCGCGGCCATCGCCACGGCGAGCGCCCAGGTGGTGGCAGGCAGTGTTCTGCCGACCAGCTTTGCCGACATCGGGAGAGCGAACAGCAGTGCTGTCACCAGCAGAGGTTGAACGACCAGCACCGAGCCGACCCACAGCGCCGCGATCTGAACCGCATAGCCACCGCCGTCTCCGAGGACGCCCACCCACCACCGCGGGCTACGCACCAGTGCCGAAACTAGGGATTCACCTTCGGGGACGGACGCGGCCGCGCTCTGTTGCGCGACCGACGCGCAAGCGAACAGGAACGCCGAAATCAGTGCGAGTACGACCGCCGGCCAGGACGCGGTCACCCGCGTCGTCCTCTGCTACCGCCACCCCGCCGGCTCCCGGTGCCATCGCTCCGCCCACGCCTGCCCGGCGTACCCGTCCGGCCCGCACCGCGCGCAGTTCGGGTGTCGGCCGCAGCACCGCTCGTCGTCGGTACCGGGGCAGGTAGCGGTCGACCGATCGGGGTGCGTGCGCCCGTCGGTCGACGCCACGCGGACTGGTCCAGATCGGTATCGATGACCGTGGCGGCAACGCCGGCCTCGTCGGCCATCGATCGGACGCGATCCAACTGGTCGTCCGTTGCCAGCGTCACGACGGTTCCGCGGGCACCGGCACGTGCAGTGCGTCCGGCGCGGTGCAGGTAATCCTTGAAATCGACCGGGGGATCGACGTGAACGACGAGAGTCACGTCGTCGACATGAACACCGCGGGCTGCCACGTCGGTTGCGATGAGAGCCACGGACGTGCCCTCGCCGAAGGCCGCGAGCGATCGGGTGCGATGCGCCTGAGTCTTGTTGCCGTGCAACGACGATACCGGCACACCCAGTGCGAGGCACTCGTCGGTGAGTCGATCGACGGCATGGGTGGTCCGTAGGAACAGAAGTGTCTTACCGTCGCGGTTGGCAAGTGCGGCAGCGACTTCGGTCTTTCGGGCCGCGTCGATTCGGAAGACGAAATGGGTCATGTCGGGTTCGCTGACGGCTGCCGCAGTGGAGTGCACAGCGGGGTCTTTCAGAAACTTCTCGACCAGCCCGTCGACCTCCCCGTCCAGCGTCGCGGAGAACAGCATCCTCTGACCGTGTTCCGGGGTGACAGCGAGCAGTGAATCGACCTGAGGCAGGAAACCCATGTCCACCATGCGATCTGCCTCGTCGATGACGGTGACCTCGACATGCTCGAGTGTGATCGAGCGTCGCTGGAGGAGATCGATGAGCCGGCCGGGAGTCGCGACCACGATGTCGACTCCGCGCTGAATATCTCGGACGTTGCGTTCGAGCGGAACACCTCCGACGACGCCGACGGTACGAAGTCCGAAGGTGGCACCGTGGATGTCGAGTACTTCACGAATCTGCAGTGCCAGTTCCCGCGTGGGGGCGAGAATCAACCCGCGCGGTGCCGCAGGTGCGCTTCGCTTGCCGGCGAGGTGGACGAGAATCGGCAGTGAGAACGCCAGGGTCTTACCCGAGCCCGTGGGTGCGCGCCCGAGGACGTCCCGTCCGGCAAGGGCATCGGGGATCGCCGCGACCTGAATGGGAAACGGGTCGCGAGCACCTGCATTCCTGAGGGAGTGCACCAGAACGACGGGGAGACCGAGGTCTGCGAACGATCGAGTGGATTGACCCGGCATGGAGCTGACCTTACCGCCGGATCGACGACGCGTTCGACCGTTCTTGTCGGTACCGCACGCAATACTTGCCCTAGAACGTGAGTTCGAATGGCGTTCGAGACGCAATCTCCGCAGGGGCGGTTGCACGGCGAAGGTGGGGGAGTCATGTGCAAGATGTGCCGAGGGTTCGGTGTCGACAATTACATCGATGATGTGAGGGCAACGATCGAGACATTCGGGTGGGCGCTGCAGTACGTGGAATCGGAGGTCGATCGAGACGGCATTCATCCCGCGTTCTGCTACACGGTCGGTCTCACCGACCTGGGCAGTCCCGAAATCGTCGTGACGGGACGCGGGCCACGTGAATCCTCGATGATCCTGAACGCGCTGGGGACTTCGGTGGCGTCGGGGATGTTGGACATCGAATCCGGAATTGGTTGTGCAGCAGCAGGATTCGATCTTCTGGCCATCGATGTACCGGATTGTGCGGACATCCTGTACGTCGCCTCCGACGTGTACGGCACGGGACGCTTCAGCGCCGTACAAGCCGTCTGGAGGGACCTCGAAGGTGCACTGCCGTGGGAGGGAATTCCGTCGACGGTGGTGCAACCGATACTCGGGCCGGTGCCCTTCTGAGCGAGCGAAGACCGATCACACCGGTGGCACCGCACGAAAGTACGCGTGGTGCCACCGGCGGGGGACCGATGTCAGGCTTCGATCTCGGAGCGATCTCCACTCCACAGAGTGTGGAACTTGCCCTCGGAATCGGTGCGCTCGTAGGTGTGCGCACCGAAGAAGTCGCGCTGTCCCTGTGTCAGGGCCGCAGGCAGACGCTCGGCACGCAGCGCGTCGTAGTACGAGAGCGAGGATGCGAACGCAGGCACCGGGATGCCGAGCGACGCAGCCGTGATGACGACGCGCCGCCAACTGTCGATCGCGTTCTCGATAGCGTCACGGAAGTATGGCGCCAGGATGAGGCTCGGTAGTTCGGCGTTGTCGTCGTACGCGTCCTTGATGCGGTTCAGGAATCGCGCCCGAATGATGCAGCCACCACGCCAGATCGTGGCGAGATCGCCCGGATGCAGATTCCAATCGTATTCGGCGCTACCCGCCGCGATCTGATCGAAGCCCTGTGCGTAGGCGACGATCTTCGACGCGTACAGCGCCCGGCTGATGTCGTGAGTGAACTGCTCGGCATCGGTCGGCTTGTCGGCCAGTGTTCCCGATGCGAGGCCGACAGCGGCCTTGCGCTGGGCCCGCGATCCCGACAGAGCCCGTGCGAACACTGCCTCGGCGATGCCGGTCACGGGTACTCCGAGATCGAGTGCCGCCTTGACGGTCCATCGACCGGTGCCCTTCTGCTCGGCAGCATCGACGATCACATCGACCAGTGGCTGCCCGGTCTTCGCGTCGACCTGGCGAAGGACCTCCGCAGTGATCTCGACGAGGTAACTCTCCAGATCGCCCTTGTTCCACTCGGTGAAGACGTCTGCAACCTGCGCAGGCGAGTACCCGAGCGCGTCGCGAAAGAGGTTGTACGCCTCGCCGATGAGCTGCATATCGGCGTATTCGATGCCGTTGTGCACCATCTTGACGAAGTGGCCGGAGCCGTCGGGGCCGATGTGCGTGCAGCACGGCGTGCCGTCCACCTGCGCAGCGATGGACTCGAGCAACGGTCCCAATGCCTTGTAGGACTCGGCCGGACCACCCGGCATGATCGACGGGCCGTTGAGCGCGCCCTCTTCGCCGCCGGAAATACCGGCGCCGACGAAGAGCAGACCGCGGTCCTTCATGGCCGCCTCGCGGCGGATCGTGTCGGTGTAGAGCGCGTTGCCGCCGTCGATGATGATGTCGCCTTCCTCCATCACACCGGCGAGTTCCTCGATCACCGCATCGGTCGGGTCGCCTGCCTTCACCATGATGAGCACGCGCCGCGGCTTCGCCAACGCGGCCACGAACTCCTCGATGGTCTCGGTACGGATGAAGTTGCCCTCGGTACCGTGCTCGGCGATCAACGCGTCGGTTTTAGCGATACTGCGGTTGTGCAACGCGACAGTGTGCCCGTGGTGGGCGAAGTTACGCGCGATGTTGGAGCCCATGACGGCGAGTCCGGTGACTCCGATCTGAGCCAGTTCTGTCTCTTTTGCTGCTGAGGTCATACAGACAGCTTTCCTTGCCGCGCGATTTCGCGCGAGCCAACCCCCTGGGTCGGGTGCGACGCCGGCCGACACGACGCAAAAGGTGCCGCATTCGCGAAGAATGCGGCACCTCGGGGTTCGAGCGACGAAGCCCGTCGAATCAGGACTTCGCCTCGAACAATGGATCAGTGGCTGCGTGCAGGCCCGTCGAAACCGTCGTACGAACGACGCTCGGTGCGGCTACGGAACCCACCCGATCGGTTCTCGTCCTGGCGCGGGGCGGATGCGGGACGACGGTTGTCCGAGCCACGGTTGTCCGACCCGCGACCTTCGTAACCGCGACCCTCTGAGCCGCGGTACGAGCTCGAGTCGGAGCGACGC
>NZ_BCWW01000004.1 GCF_001894785.1 Rhodococcoides fascians NBRC 12155 = LMG 3623 | reverse complement strand
CCCGTGCGGGGACGGTCACCCTGGTAGCCGCCTTCGCTGCGCGGGTTGGAACCCTGGTAGCCACCGCTGCGGGGGTTGGACCCCTGGTAGCCACCGGTGCGCGGGCGGCTGTTGCGATCACGCGGGGTGGATTCGGCACGCAACGGCTCACCGGTCGGCTTCTTGGCTCCGGTGATGCTGTTGAGTTCGGCCGAACCGGGGGAGACGTTGACCGCGGTGGCCTTGACGCCGGCCATCCCGGTCAAACGCAGAACCTGACGACGCTGATTGGGGAGCACGATCGCGACGACGGTGCCCTTTTCTCCAGCGCGTGCCGTGCGGCCGGCGCGGTGCAGGTAGTCCTTGTGGTCGGCGGGCGGATCGACGTGCACGACCAGGTCGATTCCGTCGACGTGAATTCCGCGGGCCGCGACGTCGGTGGCCACGAGCACAGGGGTGCGACCGTTCTTGAATCGCTCGAGCACTCGGGTGCGCTGGTTCTGTGCCTTGCCGCCGTGCAGCGACTCTGCAGCGATGCCGAGGGCGCGCAGGCGATCGGTGATGCCGTCGCAGCCCAGCTTGGTGCGCGCGAACATGATGGTGCGGCCGCCTTCACGGGCACCGATCTCCGAGAGCACCAGATCCTTCTGGCCGCGGTCGACCATGAGGACGTAGTGGTCCATGGTTCGGACGCTGGCCTTGCCGTCCTGGGTGGAGTGCTCGACGTGGTCGGGCAGGAACTGGCGAACCAATGACTGGACCTCGCGGTCGAGGGTGGCCGAGAACAGCATCCGCTGGCCGTCTGCGGGTGTATCGGCGAGTACGGCGCGCACCTCGGGCAGGAAGCCCATGTCGGCCATCTGATCGGCCTCGTCGAGCGCGGTGATCTCGATGGAGTCGAGGATGCAGGTGCCCTGACGCAGGTGATCTGCCAGTCGTCCCGGAGTGGCGACCAGTACGTCGACTCCGCGGCGAAGCTGCTCGACCTGCTTGTTGAACGGGGTGCCGCCGACGGCAGGCATGACCCGGAGGCCCTGTGCGTTGGCGTAGGGAGCGAGCGACTCGACTACCTGGAACGCGAGTTCGCGGGTGGGAACCAGTACGAGCGAACGCGGGCGCTTGGCGGCCGGTCGATCGGTGTGCAGCGACAGGCGCTGCAGGATCGGCAGGCCGAAGGCGAGGGTCTTGCCCGAACCTGTCTGCGCGCGACCGAGGACGTTCTTGCCGGCGATGGCGTCGGGAAGCGCCTTTTCCTGGATGGGGGACGGCACGGTGATCGAGTTACGAGCGAGAGCCGCGACGACTGCCTCGGGCAGACCGAGCTCGGCGAATGTGAACGCCGGTGCCGCTGCGGGCGTCGGTACGGCCGTCGAGTCGGACTCGGGGGAAACGGTGGTATTGGAAACAGCGTTGGTCACGCAGTAAAGCCTCTCCGGATTGCGGGCACGCCAATAAGCCCGAAGCTGAGAGACCCGACGAGAAGGGAAACACGAAAAACAGCCAGAACACATTGATACGAGCCAGGGCACTGTCACCTGGCCATCGGTACGCAGGTCGAACCTGCATAAAGTGGGGCTGTTTGTGCCATTTCGATTGCTTGGTCGCGATGGCGACCGAGTTCTACTGTACGGGACGTACCGCCATTTGTTCACCCGGATGGGTGTGACCTGCGTGACCCCCCTGACGTGGCGGCGCTCGATCAGCCGAGGAGTTTGCTCAGCTCTTCGAGCCACGGCATCGCGACGTAGATGGTCGGCAGCACGAGTATGACGACGGCGGCCAGATATGCCACAGCGGCGACCCGGACGTCGCTGCCCGGCCCGCTCAACCGCTGGACGCGAATGAGTGTGTGCGGTCCGCCGGCTGCCATGGCACCCCGCGGTGCGGTGGATCCGGCACACGTCACGAGTGCGCGCGCGAGAGGGGTGGGTCCGGTGACCTTGACCGCCGTGTCATCGGCCAGCAGTTCGACCAACAACTGAACGCTGCTCAGGGCGGACTTGCTACGAACAATTCTGGGGAACGCCTCGTTGACCGCGGTGAACGCTTCCAGCACGAGGTCGTGCCGGGATCGTAGGTGTGATCGCTCGTGGCTGAGGATCGCGGTCACTTCCGCTTCGGAGAGGCTGGCAAGCGTTCCGCGGCTCAGCACCACCCGCTGCCGTAGTCCGGGCAGGCAATACGCAATCGGTTCCGCCGCGTCCAGAACCCGGATGTCTGCATCACGCAGGCCCCTGAACGGATTGTCGCTCTTGTCGGTCCGGTCGAGCAGATCGACCAACATGCGATGACGGGAGCGGCGACGGCGGGTACGCACCGCCACCTGAGCCACCGAGAACATCAGTTTCGCTCCGATGCCCAGAGTGATCGCGAGCACCACCACGTACAAGGTCCACAGAGGCAGGCCCAAGGCGTCGATCTCGTCGGTCGGAGCCGTGGTCGGACGGCCGTCGGGGCCCGGCACGAGCAGCAATCCGCCGATTGCGAGGCCGGAACTGAAGGCCGACAACACGGCCGCGAGGGCGATGGCCTGCCACAGCACCAGAGCAGCGCGAGGCGACCGGTACGGCCAGCTCGCGCGGGCGAGCATCGCCGGCACAGGTCCAGCCAGGATCAGCGCGAGTATCGCGAATACCAGCGCAGTGGTGGAGTTCATGTCCTCACTTACTACGAGGAGCCTCAGTCCGTCGGACGGCCTTCTGCAGCAGAAGGTGACTCTGTCGTCGATTGTGCCACTTCCAGCGCCGCGAGTGCTTCACGGAGGGCGGCGGCCTCATCTGCTCCGACCTGCCCGACGAAGTGCACGAGGGCAGCTGCACGACCGCCGGAGGCGGGGGCCTGGGACAACGCGTCGACCATCAGGCTCGCGACCAACTCGTCGCGACCATGGACCGGGGCGTAGCGGTGAGCTCGGTCGTCGCGCTGCTGGACGACCAAACTTTTCTTCGCCAGACGCTGCAGGACCGTCATCACGGTCGTGTACGCGAGTTCACGATGAGTCGCAAGGGCCTCGTGGACCTGACGAACGGTCTGCGGCTCCGTCGATTCCCACAGATGGTCCATTACTGCGCGTTCCAATTCACCAAGGCCAGCCATTCCTCCGAGTCTACGGCCAGTCCGACGCGGATGCGTACTACTCGTAGTAGTAACTACCGTCCGAGTGCTGTGGTCTCGGTCATAGCCGCGGTCGAGTGGCGTCGGCGGGTCGTGACTGTGAGCGGGTCCGTGGGCATACTCTGTCGTGAGTTGGTGCCGGTGGGCCGAGTCGGAAAGATGAGTGGAGACCTCGCGTGAAGTGGTTCGATTCACTGTCGTTGCTCGATGGGCCACTGCCGGTGATCGTGTCCGTGCTCGGCGCCGCCGGCGGACTGTGGTTGCTGGTCTCGAGGTCGCGTCGGTACGCCAGGCGTGCGCTGCCGATCGCTGCCACCGCGGCGATCGTCGTCACGGCCATCGGTTACGTAGTGGTCGAAAAAGTATGGCGTCCGTTCCCCGATCCGATCGACATGTCGATCTACGTGTGGATCGGGGTGGGTGTGGCTGCCCTGTTCGCACTCGTACCACGGTCGATCGCTGCCCGCGGCGTGGTCGGCACAGTGGTGTCGGTGCTGGCGGCGGTACTCGTGGTGGCAACGTCTGCTCTGCACGTCAACCTCGAATTCGATGCGTATCCGACCGTGGGAAATGCGCTCGGTGTCGAGTCGGCCGAGCGCATAGCGTTCTCGGACGTGCCGCCTCCGGTCTCCGACACCGTCACCGGCACGCCCCTGGAATCTGCCTGGTCCGCACCTGCCGACCTGCCTTCCGCCGGCCGCGTCACCTCCGCCACCATTCCTGCCACCGCGTCGAACTTCACGGCGCGAGACGCCCAGATCTACCTACCGCCGGCCTACTTCGCCGATCCCCGTCCGCTCCTTCCTGTCCTCGTACTGCTCGCCGGCCAGCCCGGCGCACCCGAAGACTGGTTCAACGGGGGCAAGCTCGCCGAGACCATGGACAACTTCGCGCGTGATCATGCCGGTCTGGCACCGGTGGTGGTCGTGGCCGACGGCACCGGTTCGTCGATCGCCAATCCGCTCTGCGTGGATTCGACACTCGGCAACGCGGCCACGTACCTCGCACGTGACGTTCCCGATTGGATCGACAACTCCCTGCAGGTGGATCGCAACCGTGCTCATTGGGCGATCGGCGGATTGTCCTACGGCGGAACGTGCTCGATACAGATGGCCACCAATCATCCCGAGGTCTATCCCACGTTTCTCGACCTGTCGGGTCAGCGCGAGCCGACCCTCGGCGATCGAGATCGAACCGTGCAGCAGGCGTTCGGCGGCAACGCCGCAGCGTTCACCGCGATCAACCCTCTCGACCTGCTGAAATCGCGTCGATACCCGGACTCTGCCGGTATTTTCGTCGTGGGGTCCGAGGACAAGGATTACCAACCGGGCCAGCAGGAGATGTACGACGCGGCGAAGGCCGCTGGAATGGATGTGCAGTACGTGGAGGTACCAGGGGGACACAGCTTCGCGGTGTGGTCCGAAGGCTTACGTCGAGAACTGCCGTGGCTGGCTACGAGAACAGGACTGACGGCGTGAACACCGACGAGTCGGGGAGTTCGACGGAAGCGATCGATGCTGCGGCACCGACGTGGATGTCCGAGAAGGTGGCCGTCGTGAGATCCGCCGCCTCGGCGACGATGCGGCAGTCGCGGCGATTGTGGTCGCTGATCCTGTTCGGTGCCGTGGGTGCCCCGGTCAGCTTCACCCTGCTCGCCGTGGTCTGGCTTTCGGGGATGTATGCCGTCGTGTCGGACGGCCATGGTCAGGTCGACAGGTACTTCGCGGTAGGCATCGTCCCGTTCGAGCACTGGCATCTCTGGACGCCGCTGACATCTGGTCTGGCAGCGCCGAATATTGCGGGCTGCGTGGTGGCGACCGTTGCGGTGCTCCTCGCTGCTGCCCCGATCGAACGTCGTATCGGTTCCCGTCGGTTCGCGGTAGCCGCATTCGTGACGCAGGTTGCGGGGTCGTTGTTCGGGCTGGGCCTGGCCGTGCTGGCGAAGACCGTCGACGAGGATTGGGGTTTCCGCCTCCACGTAGGTACGGCCGTGGGCCCGACGACATGGGTCTGTGGCGTGGTGCTGGTTGCCACGTCGCGGATGGACACGCTGTGGCGCAGGCGGATTCGCGTCGGACTGCTGACCCTTCTGGTGACCCTGGCCTTGTTCGGCGGTCATCTGCAGGACGTCGTTCGGTTGGCGGCAGCGGTGATCGGTCTGATCGTGGGCCCGTGGATCGTCGGCCGGTCGGCGCGCGGTCCGAGATTGGCGGGAACGCAGCGTGAAGGACGTGTCCTGGTCGCGCTGATCGTCGCCGCCAGTGCCCTGGGTCCGGTGCTGGCGGCCTTGAGCCCCAATGCTGTGGGGCCGTTCGCGGTGCTTCGCGACGTGGTTCGCGGTGTGCCGTACACAGCTGCCGAGGTTCGTGAGATCTGCGCCGATGCCACGACCGATCCGGTGGAATGCCGCCGCGGGCTGCTCGACCTCAGGCTGGGCGGAGTCGGACCGACGATCCTGAGTATCATGCCGTCGCTGTTCCTGTTGGTGGTCAGTGACGGTTTGCGCCGCGGTCGACGGTTCGCGTGGGCGATGGCAGTGATCTCGCAGGTGGTTCTGCTCGCGCTGTCGGTGGCGAACTACGCCATCCGATTCCTCGAAGCCGGTGACGACGAATCGTTGTTCTACGGGCTGGAATCTCCCACGGCCTACCGCACTGCCGTGCCCTTCCTTCTGCCCCTGATCGTCCTGCTGGTCCTGATCGTCACTCGGAAGTTCTTCGACGTGTCGGCACCGGCTGGCACGTACCGACGCTGGGCCGCGTCCGTCGTGGCCGCCGTAGTAGGACTCGGCCTGATCTACTCGATCGGTGGCTATCTCGGTCGCGGCGGTTTCGCCGACTCGCCGTCCTTCGGCGGATTGCTGGTCGATTTCCCGCAGAGGCTGGTTCCGCCGGTCTATCTGCAGTGGCTCGAGCCCGCCCTTCTACCCCAGAGCATCCCGACCACCTTGCTGTTCGAGTGGACCGGCGTCGTGTTCTGGGTCGTGGTGTGCGTGCTCACGATCAGCACCTTCCTCACACCGGTGTACGGCTCGGAGACCGATGCCACCGAACGGGCTCGCAGCGTGCTGATGTCGAGCAGCGGCTCGGCGCTGTCGTGGATGACGACCTGGCGCGGGAACAAGTACTGGTTCAGCGCCGACGGCCGCAGCTACGTGGCGTATCGCGTGATTTCCGGCGTGGCTTTGACCACCGGTGACCCTGTCGGGCCGCGAGAATCATTGCGAGACAACGTCGTCGAGTTCGCCGAATTCGCGTCGAAGAACGGGTGGATTCCGTGTTTCTACTCTGGCACCCCGGCCGTCCGGCGCATCACCGATTCTCTGGGATGGGGCGGTATCCAGGTCGGTGAGGAGACCGTGCTCGATCTGGACGGAATAGCGTTCACCGGCAAGCGGTTCCAGGATGTTCGTACTGCGCTCAATCGAGCGAAGAAGGCAGGCGTCGTCGCGGAGTGGATTCGGTTCCCCACCGCTCCACTGGCCATCACCGATCAGATCACCGCGATCTCCGAAGAGTGGGTGGCAGACAAGGGGATGCCGGAGATGGGCTTCACCCTCGGCAGTCTCGAGGAGGTCGACGACGAGAACGTGCGATGCCTGATTGCCGTCGACGAACATCGAACCGTGCACGGGGTCACGTCGTGGATGCCCGTCTACGAGGACGGCGTCATCGTCGGGTGGACGCTCGATTTCATGCGGAGACGGTCGGAAGGCTTTCGGCCGACAATGGAGTTTCTCATCGCCTCAGCCGCCCTGCTCCTCGAGCAGGAGGGGGCCAGGTTCCTGAGCCTGTCCGGTGCACCTCTGGCCAAAGTCGACGAGAAGCAGCCCGAGCACGTGTCCAGCGCCGAGCAGTCGACGCTGTCCGGCTTGCTCGAACGGTTGCTCGATGTACTCGGGCGCACCCTCGAACCTGTCTACGGGTTCCGGTCTCTGCTGGCATTCAAATCCAAATTCCAGCCGCGCTACGAGCCGATGCACATGACGTTCGCCGATCCGGCCGCCCTGCCCAGTATCGGCAACGCAATCGGCCGGGCCTACCTGCCCGACGTGTCCATCGGTCAGGGCTTCAAGCTCGTCCGAACGATGATCGAGCGGTGACGGTCTGCGCTAGACAGCCCGCGAGTCCGGTGTCCCGGAACGCCTGTCCGATTTCACCGGACCACCGACCGACCCGTACACGTGGCGAGTTCCGATCGGAACGATGAGCGGGCGATCCGACATGGGATCGTCGATCACGGCTGCCTCGAGACCGAACACGTCGAGCAGTAGTTCCTCCGAGATGACGTCCTGAGGGCGACCGGACGTGACGATGGTTCCCTGCTTCATGACGATCAACTGGTCGCTGTATCGCAGTGCGAGGTTGAGATCGTGCAACACCATGACGATGGTGCGGCCGAGCTCCTCGTGCAGGCGATCGACGAGGTCGAGTACCTCGATGGAGTGGGCGAGGTCGAGGTAGGTGGTCGGCTCGTCCAACAGCAGGATGTCGGTGCCCTGCGCCAGTGCCATCGAAATCCAGGCGCGTTGCCGTTGACCACCGGACAGCTCGTCGACGGGACGGTCGGCGAGGTCGCCGACGCCGGTGAGTTCGAGTGCGTTGGCCACTTCTGCCTCGTCGTCCGAGCTCCACTGCCTGATCCACGACTGATGGGGGTGACGACCGCGCGAGACCAGATCGGCGACGGTCAGTCCTTCCGGAGCAGTAGGTGCCTGCGGCAGCATGCCCAGGGTTCGGGCAACCTCTTTGGTCTTCATCGAGGAGATCGCCCGGCCGTCGAGCATCACGCTTCCGGCCTTGGGCTTGAGCAGGCGTCCGAGCGATCGCAACAGGGTCGACTTGCCGCAGCCGTTCGGGCCGATGACGGTGGTGATCACTCCGGTGTGAATCGCGAGGTCGAGGTGCTCGATGATGGTCCGGTCGCCGTAACCGAGGCTGAGATCGTCTGCGACCAAACGCGAGGCGTGGCTGATTGTCATACGGAAGCCTTTCGATTACTGCGCACGAGAAGGTACAGAAGGAACGGTCCACCGAGTGCCGAGGTGACGATGCCGACCGGCAGTTCCACCGGCAGGATCGTCCGCGCGATGAGATCACTCGCCACTACCAGCAGTCCGCCCAGTAGTGCCGAGGCGATGATCGGCGGTCCCGGGGTTCGAAGGAGCCGTACCGCGATCTGCGGGGCTGCCAGTGCGACGAACGCGATCGGTCCGGCTGCAGCCGTGGCAACGGCAGCGAGTGCGACGGCGGCGAGCAACATCACGGCTTGGCTGTGCTGCAACCGCACTCCGAGCGATCGTGCATTGTCGTCACCCAGACGCAGTGCTCCCAGCGTGAACGTCGACACGATGGTTGCGCCCCCGACGATGACGACGGCGACTGCGACCGGCCACACCGTCGACCAGTTGGCTCCGTTGAGAGAACCGTTGAGCCAGACCTGCGCGCGCGACACGTCGTTGATGTCGGCGCTGATCAGCAACCACCCGATGACGGCCGTGAGCATGGCGTTGACGGCGATTCCCACCAGAATGAAGCGAAAGCCGTCGACGCCTTTCCGCCAGGCGAGTGAGTAGATCGCTATTGCGGTGAGTACTCCGCCGATCAGCGCTGCCAGTGGCAGCCCGAGGGTGGCGAGCAGACCGCTGAAGGTACCGCCGCCGCCCAGGACGATCAGCGCGACGGCTGCAGCACTGGCACCGGCGGTGATGCCGAGAATATCGGGACTGGCGAGTGCGTTTCGAGAGATGGATTGCGTGATCGCACCGGAAATTCCCAGGGCCGCTCCGACGAGCAAGCCCGTCAACGACCGGGGCAGGCGCAGGTCCATGACGATGAACCGTTCGATCCGCGTTCCGCCGCCGAGCAGGACGTCGAGCACCTGGGGGATCGACAGCGGAAAGTCGCCGCGGCCGATGTTGACACACATGACCAGAATCAAGGCGGCAGCCACGAGGACGGTGGTGACGACCATCAGTGGACGGCGGACAAGGGACACCCGCCCCAGGCGAACGGCGGGCCGTGCGGGCACGGTGCCGGGACCGGCCGTGGAGGGTTCGGGGGACCGGATCTCGGCGGTCACAGGCTCGCCAACTTTCTACGGCGTACCAGTGCGATGAAGAACGGCGCGCCGAAGAGTGCGAGGACGATGCCCACCTGCAACTCGCCCGGGCGCACCACGACGCGTCCGATGACGTCGGCGATCATCAGCATCACGCCGCCCATGAGGCCCGCGTAGGGCACGAGCCAGCGGTAGTCGGGTCCGGTCACCGCTCGGGCGATGTGCGGAACGACGAGGCCGACGAAGGCAATGGGCCCGCAAGCGGCCGTTGCCGCTCCGGTCAGCAGAGTGATGGCCAGGATTCCGACGGTTCGGGTGACCGCGATGTTGGTTCCGAGGGATCGCGCTAAGTCCTCGCCCAGGCTCATGACGTTCAGGCCCGGGGTGCTGGCGAGTGCGATCAGCACACCGAGAATCAGGAAGGGGAGAACCTGCCACAGCACGTCGAGCTCCCGACCGGCGACCGATCCCACCACCCAGAAGCGGTAGCCGTCGAGGCTCGTTTGGTCGAGCAACACGACGGCATTCGTCATCGCGGAGAGGAAGAACGCGACACCCGCGCCCGCCAGGGCGAGGTTGATCGGACTCGATCTGCCCGACCCGATGGACGACAGACCGAACACCACGACGCTCGCCACTGCCGAACCCGCGAACGCGAACCACAGGTACTGGCTCGGAGAGGTGAACCGGAACAGGTAGATGGCCATGACGACGAAGAACGCAGCCCCGGAATTGAGGCCGAGCAAGCTGGCATCGGCCAGCGGGTTGCGCGTATGTCCCTGGATGAGGGCACCTGCGATACCGAGCGCGATGCCGACCACCAACGCCAGCACCGTTCGGGGGACCCGCAAGGTCCGCACGATGATGTCGGTGTCCGTGCCGTTCGAATCGATCAATGCATGGGCGATCTCGGCGAACGTCAGTGGTCGGGCACCGATGGCGATGCTCGCAAAGATGCCGGCGGCCAGAGCGACGACCAGCACTGCCAGGCCGAGCAATCTGCGTCGGCGAATGGCGGCAACCGAACCATCCTTGGGAATGGGCTCGAAATCATCCGCTGCAGCGGTCTTCTCGCGCACGACCTCCGAACTGGACCGGCCGAGACCGAACTGGCGACGGAGAGCTCGACGGACACCGACCGGGCCGGTGGTGTCGGTGTCGCGGAGCGTCAGACTCATCCACCGTCTACCTGTGCTCTGCCCCTCGTTGCCATCGCGGTAGCCGCGGTTCCAGACGAACAAGGCGACGGCCACCGAAACAGAAATGGCTCCGAACACGACACGGTCGGCCTGGCCACCGCCGTTGTCGTCGCGAAGGGCGTCGACGATAGACCACCCGATGAACAACGGCACGAGCACGATCAGCGCGTCGATCCCCGCGGCTGCGATGCGTGTACTCCGCGGTGCGGGCCCGGTGGGCACGTCCTCGGTCCCGTATCGCTCGTCGGGCGAGCGACGCGAGCCGTGAGGGCCGAGTAGCGGAGCTGTGGTCACTGGGGTCGTGACTCCTCGCTGGATCGAAGGGACACGGTTTAGGTTACGGAACCCTTGCTCGCCGTGCGACACGAGGTAAGGGTAGCGGTGCCTGACTCGGCAGCCGTATCTGGTTAGGCTAACCTACATCCATTGGTCGACGGTGGGGCGAGTTCACCGATCACGAACAGAAGGAGCATTCAGGTGTCAGTTGCAACTGCGGCATTCACGGGCTGGGCCGATGTGCACCGATTCTCGGACCGATCCGGTGGGCACGCGCTGTTGGCCGAGTCGTGTTCCACTCTGCGCGCGCTCAATCCCGACTATCCGAGGATGTACGCGGTGGCCGCCATGGCCGACGAGGGCAAGCGGCGTTGGTGGCAGCTGTCGGTCGGTCTCGACGACGGTCGCGTCGAGCAGATGTACCGCCGTTCGCTCGAGGATCTCGAAGTGCCGCACGCTGCGGCGGTGCAGGTGGCGACTGCGCTGATTCATGCGGTGGTCGGACGGGTTGTAGCACTGCTCGTGCTCGAAGCGCGTGCCTGGGATCCGGGCATCGAGAACTTGTGGATCCATATGGACAGCGACGGGGGAATCGATTGGGCGGGAGTTGCGTCGCCCATCTTGCGAGTGCTGCCGGAGGATCCGGCAGCCGGCGAGCCCGGAACCGTGACGTTGCCCTGTGAACAGGCTCTTCTCGTCTGGACCGCGCATCGGTGCCTGACGTCTCTCGGGTCTGTCTATCGCGCGATCAGTGAGCGGGCTCCGCTGGATGCTCGCGTCTTCTGGGCGCTGGTGGGTGACGCGATCCTCGGTGCGTCGACGTACGTCCCGATTTTGGCCGGGACCGGCCCATCCGCCGGAACGCGGCGAGGCCAGTTACTGCTCGACGCAATGGTCGCTGCCGGCGCGCCCGTGCGATCGCGAGTCGGAGTCCCGGGCCGGCAGCGCCTACGCGCCTCCTGAAGGCCTTGCGTCCGAAATGAGGTATGCCTATGCTAATTTCATACCAACGGACCGCGCCGGAGACCTGAGGGCTGCAGTGTCTCCCGGTCCTTGCCACGGTGGGCCTCTCGTTCGACTCGAACGAGAGGCCCACCGATTTTCTCGGGCGGAGTGTCGTGTATTTCTGGTCATGGGTCGACTGCAGTCGGCGAACATTCTCAGTACGCGACCGGAAGCGGAGCAATGACCGATTCGAACGGCACCACCGAAGCGAGCCCCTTCGAGACCCTCACCCCGGAACAGTTGACCGAACTCTGCGGACGCGGATTCGACGGCGTGGTCGGACTGACCTACCGAGAAGTGACCGGCGACGTCGTTCGCGCAGAGTGGGATGTCACCCCGCAACTGCACCAGCCGGCCGGGATCATGCACGGTGGTGTTCTGTGCGCCGTGGTGGAATCGGTTGCCAGCATCGGTGGATCGGCCTGGTTCGGTTCGCGCGGTCATGTCGTCGGGGTGAACAACAGCACGGACTTCCTGCGAGCAACGCGCTCGGGCTCTCTTGCCGCGCACGGACATCCGATCCATCGAGGCCGCACCCAGCAACTCTGGCAGGTCGACATCTCCGACGAGGGCGGTCGCCTGGTGGCACAGGGCAAAGTGCGGCTGGCGAATATCGAAAACACAGCACGTCTGGGACAGTGAAGCCCATGACCGGACACGACGATGTCGTTCCCCCTTCCGCCGGCGGAGCGCTGGCCGACGACGCGTTCGCCCGCATCGAAGCACTCTTCGAGGCCATCGATGCCGATCTGGCGCAGCACTATCCGGGAGACCGAATAGGCGGGCAGCCCTCCCACACTGTCTACGTCCCGGCCTCCGAGGCGTCCGAGAACATCCCGGCCGCATGGGGAACCGCAGCCCTCGGCCTGCTCGATGCGCATCCCGAGGCCTTCGCCGGCCTCGGCACCACCGATGCTCTACCGGTGGTACGGGACCGGCTGAACGCAGCACCGATCCAGGACCTCAGGTTCGATTTCGAGGACGGCTACGGGTGGCGCTCCGACGCCGTCGAGGATCGTCACGCCGCGGCAGCAGGTGCAGCGTTGGCTGCGCTGGCACACGACACGGCGGGCCCGTCGTGGCTGGGCATCCGTGCGAAAGGCCTTGCCGCTCATGAGCGTCGGCGTGGCATTCGAACCCTGGAACTCGTCCTGGACGGGGCCGGGGGAGTGCCCGACGGGTTCGTGTTCACAGTGCCCAAACTCCGCGCGGTCGAGCAGGTTTCGGCCGTGGTCGCGTTGTGCGATGAACTCGAGCGGGCTCACGGTCTTCCCGATCGGGCACTCCGTTTCGAGTTGCAGATCGAAAGCCCGCAGGCCGTGATCGGTGCCGACGGTACGACGACGTTGGCGCGTGCGATAGCCCGCGCGGATGGTCGCTGCACGTCGCTCCACTACGGCACCTACGACTACAGCGCGGCGTGTGGAATCACATCGGCGCAGCAATCTCTGGCTCATCCGGTGGCAGACCATGCCAAGAACATCATGTTGGTTGCGGCAGCGCAGACAGGCGTGTGGGTGTGCGACGGGTCCACCCAGGTGGTTCCGACCGGTAGCTCCGAACAAGTGGCAGCGTCGGCGCGGCGCCACTTCGATCTGGTGACCAGATCCCTCGAGCGGGGCTTCTACCAGGGGTGGGACATGCACCCCGGTCATCTGGTGACGCGGTGGTTGGCCACGTTCGAGTTCTTTCGTCACGCGATGCCCGTCGCCGCAGCTCGGCTGGGCAACTACCTCGATCGTCGCGGCGGAGATGTGATGGACGAGCCGGCGACGGCGCAGGCTCTCGCGGGCGTCTTGGTACGCGGCCTGGACGCGGGCGCGTTCGGGGTCACCGAACTGCAGGACGTGGCCCCTTCTGTCGACCGAAATGTCCTGCGGGGTCTGCTCGATCGGTCGGTCACCGTGCCCTTGGGCTGACTGCGTGTCAGAATTGCCGAGCATCATCACCGATCGGACGGAGAACCTACATGCGGTTGTCTCCGCACGAGCAGGATCGACTGCTCGTCAGCTACGCCGCCGAACTCGCGCGGCGGCGCCGTGCTCGCGGCCTGAAACTCAATCACCCCGAGGCGATCGCGGTCATCACCGATCACCTCCTCGAGGGTGCTCGTGACGGAAAGTCCGTGGCCGAGCTGATGGCGTCGGGCCGGGAAGTGCTCACGGCCGACGACGTACTGAGTGGTGTGCCCGAACTGCTTCCCGAGGTGATGGTGGAAGCGACGTTCCCCGACGGAACGAAACTGATCACGGTGCACGAGCCGATCTCGCCCGAGCGCAGAGACGGCCATCTGGTTCCGGGTGAGATCTTCACCGTCGCAGGAGATATCGAGATCAACGACGGCGCCGAATCGATCACGTTGACGGTGGTGAACGGCGGCGATCGACCGGTGCAGGTGGGAAGTCACGTGCATCTTCCTCAAGCGAACGCCGCCCTGCAGTTCGATCGCGATCGCGCCTACGGGTGTCGGCTCGACATTCCGGCCGGCACTGCCGTGCGCTTCGAGCCGGGCATCGAGCAGACGGTGCAACTCGTGCCCCTCGGTGGGACCCGCGAGGTATACGGCTTGAGCATGACACCTCCAGGAAAGTTGGACAGCTGATGGCGCGTATGAGTCGCAGTCGATACGCCCAGTTGTTCGGCCCTACGACGGGTGATCGGATTCGGTTGGCCGACACCGACCTTCTGATCGAGATCACCGAGGACCGAAGTGGCGGTCCGGGCAAGGCCGGCGAGGAAGCGGTGTTCGGCGGCGGCAAAGTGATCCGTGAGTCGATGGGCCAGTCTCGTGCCACCCGGGCAGACGGTGCCCCGGATACCGTCATCACCGGCGTCGTCGTCGTCGATTACTGGGGAATCATCAAGGCAGACCTCGGTATTCGCGACGGTCGGATCGTTGCGCTCGGAAAGGCCGGCAATCCCGACACCATGACCGGCGTTCATCCGGATCTCGTGATCGGGCCATCGACCGAGATCATCGCGGGCAACGGAAAGATCGTCACGGCCGGCGGCATCGATTGCCATGTGCACCTCATCTGCCCGCAGATCAAGGAAGAAGCCCTCGGCGGCGGCATCACCACGGTGATCGCGGGTGGTACCGGGCCCGCGGAAGGGAGCAAGGCAACCACCGTCACCCCGGGTGCGTGGCATCTGTCCAGGATGCTCGAATCGCTCGACGACTGGCCGATGAACATCGTGCTGCTCGGCAAAGGCAACACGGTCAATCCCGATTCGATGTGGGAGCAGTTGCGCGGCGGCGCTTCGGGATTCAAGTTGCACGAGGATTGGGGGTCGACTCCCGCCGCGATCGACGCGTGCCTGCGAGTGTGCGACGAGGCGGGGGTTCAAGCGGCTCTTCACTCCGACACCCTCAACGAGGCCGGATTCGTCGAGACCACCCTCGCTGCGATCAACGGCCGTGGAATACACGCTTATCACACCGAAGGTGCCGGCGGCGGGCACGCTCCCGACATCATCACCGTTGCCGCGCAAGCACACGTGCTGCCCAGCTCGACCAATCCGACGCGTCCGCACACCGTGAACACGTTGGACGAGCATCTCGACATGTTGATGGTGTGCCATCACCTCAGTCCGAGCATTCCGGAGGATCTGGCGTTCGCCGAGAGCCGCATTCGGCCGTCGACCATCGCGGCCGAGGACTTGCTGCACGACATGGGAGCGATCTCGATGATCGGCAGCGACGCTCAGGCCATGGGACGTATCGGTGAGGTGGTACTGCGAACCTGGCAGACGGCTCATGTCATGAAGGCGCGGCGCGGATACCTGCCCGGGGACAACGGTGCCGACAACAATCGGGTCAGGCGATACGTCGCGAAGTACACGATCTGTCCGGCCGTGGCCCACGGTCTCGATGCGGAGATCGGGTCGATCGAAACGGGCAAGCTCGCCGATCTGGTGTTGTGGGATCCTGCCTTCTTCGGTGTGCGTCCGCACATGGTCATCAAGGGCGGCATGATCGCGTGGGCCGCGATGGGCGACGCCAATGCATCCATTCCTACGCCGCAACCCGAGCTGCCGCGGCCGATGTTCGGAGCGTCACCCAAGGCAGCCGCTGCGACGTCGCTGCATTTCGTTGCGCCACAAGCGATCGAGGACGGTCTGGCCGATCGCCTTGCGTGCGATCGCCGTCTCGTTCCGGTTGCGAACGTGCGCGGGATCAGGAAAGCCGATATGCCGCTCAACGATTCGCTTCCGGAGATCGAAGTCGATCCGGACACCTTCACCGTGCGTATCGACGGCGAGGTGTGGAAGGAACAACCGGCGTCCGAATTGCCGATGGCGCAACGGTATTTCCTCTTCTGATGGCGCTTGGATCCCTCTCGTCGACTGCGTCGTCGTACGCTGCACGTCGACAGGTCACAACCCTTCTCTCGCTTGCAGATTCGCGGCTTCCCACCGGTGGGCACGTCCATTCCGGGGGAGTCGAAGAAGCGATCGCATCAGGTTTCGTGCGCGACATCGATACCCTCGAGGCATTTCTGCGTCGGCGAATTCGGACGTCGGGAGCCACGGCGGCGTCCATCGCGGGTGCGGTTGTTCTCGGCTCGTTGGACACGGATGCGGCCGATGCCGAGTGCGATGCCCGGACGCCGTCGCCGGCAGTGCGAGCTGCGTCGCGAGCTCAGGGTCGGGGGTTGCTCAGATTGGCCAAATCAGCGTGGCCGCATCACGATTGGCAGTCCATCGGCCGACGGCCGCATCTGGCCGTCGCGGCCGGGCACGTGGGACTCGCAGCAGATCTGTCCGTCGCCGACACCGCGGCCGTGCAGGTGTACATCACCATGACCGGCTCGGCGATCGCGGCGCAACGTCTGCTTGCGCTCGACCCCGCCGAGGTTGCCTCGTGCACCATTCGGTTGGGGGACTTCTGCGATGAAGTGGCCGACGCCGCGTGCGCATCGCTCCCGGTTCTGATGGAGCTGTCCGATCCGCTGCTGGACATGTTCGCGGAAGCCCACGCCGTCCGCGATCGCCCATTGTTCGTATCCTGAACTCACGACCGCCGACACGGTTCTCGACCGCAGTACCGTTTTCTCGACCGAAGGAGATGTCATGCCCCCGCACCTGATCGACGGTGAGCCCCACGACCACGGGTTGGACCGACCCAAGCGCACACGGGTCGCAGGCGATGCTTTGCGTGTGGGAATCGGCGGACCCGTCGGGTCGGGCAAGACCGCCTTGGTGGCCGCCTTGTGCCGCCAGCTCCGCGACGAGCTGTCTCTGGCCGTGCTCACCAACGACATCTACACCACCGAGGATGCCGACTTCTTGCGGCGGCACGCAGTGTTGCCGGACGAGCGCATCACGGCCGTGCAGACCGGCGGCTGTCCGCATACCGCGATACGCGACGACATCACCGCCAATCTCGACGCGATCGACGACCTGATCGAGAACAACCCCCCTCTCGACCTGATTCTGGTGGAGTCCGGCGGCGACAATCTCACCGCCACGTTTTCGTCCGGTTTGATCGACGTCCAGATTTTTGTCGTCGACGTCGCGGGAGGAGACAAGGTGCCTCGTAAGGGTGGTCCCGGCGTGACGTTCTCCGACCTGCTCGTCGTCAACAAGACCGATCTCGCGCCGTACGTCGGTGCGGATCTGGGTGTGATGGAGCGCGACGCCGCGCAGGTGCGCGAGGGTCGTCCCACGGCCCTGATCTCTCTCACGGACGATCCCGCAGCAACGACGGTGCTCGGCTGGGTGCGTGAGCAATTGAAGGTCATCGCCGACGCCGACGCACACGACCACGCGCACTGAACGATGCACACCGAGCTCCGCATCGACGCGAGTCGTCGACGCAGTCCCCGCATCACATCGGTCGGCGGACTCGCAGGTAGGCAGACGGGGCCCGACACCGTCCACTTGATCGGCACCGCGGCCACGCCTCTCGGCGGAGACACCATCAGCGTCAGGATCTCGGTGGCTGCCGGCGCTCGTCTGGATGTGCGTAGTGTGGCGGCGTCCTTGGCGATGCCCGGTGCAGCACAACGTCATTCGTCGGCGCACTGGCACGTCGAGCTGGGGGCGGGAGCGTCACTCGTCTTCGACCCCGAGCCGATGGTCGTCGTCTCCGATGCCTCTCATACGGTGCTCAATGTCATCGAACTGGAACAAGACTCGGATCTCTGGCTGCGTGAGCGCGTACAGATCGGCAGGCTCGACGAGGTGGCGGGACAGTGGGCGAGTTCGATGCACTGCGATGTGGGAGGCCGGCCGCTGTTGCGCCACCGGGTGGAACTGGGGGAGGGGACGGTGGCGCACGACGGCTTGTCGGCACCGATGTCGATGTCCAGCACGCTTCGCTATCCGGACAGTCGGGATTCCGAGGTCGATCTGGCGGGCGGCACCGTACGGTTGTCCTTGGCCGGGGGTGGCTCGCTGAGTACCTCCGTCGGTCATCGCCTTCAGCCGACCCGATAGATCGGGCAGGGCAGAAAGAAAGGGCTCCGTCCGACGATGTGCGTCGGACGGAGCCCTTTCTGCTTCGCTTACCTTGCGGGTGCTGCGTGGATCAACCCGCTGCTTTTTCGCGTTCCTCTTCGACCTCGGCCGTCCGCTTGTTCACGTCGCCCGCTTTCTCGAGAGAGTTCAGTTGTTCGATGGCAAGCCGCGCGAACACCTGCTGCTCCGTCGATGCCATCTGAGCACGGCCTCTACCGAGGAACGTGACGAACCAGGAAATGACCGTGGTGATACGGCTACGGTACCCCACCAGGTAGTACAGGTGGAGGGCGAGCCACATGAGCCATGCGATGAAGCCACCGAACTCCAGCTTGCCGACCTTCGCCACCGCATTGAACCGTGACACCGTGGCCATGGAGCCCTTGTCGAAGTACTTGAAGGGTGCTCGCTGGGTGGGGTCGTCCTGCCCCTTGACCGATGCCTTGATCAGCTTGGCTGCGTAGGTGGCACCCTGGATCGCACCCTGTGCCATGCCGGGAACGTCCTTGACCGACATCAAGTCGCCGATGACGAAGACGTTCGGATGACCCTTGACAGTCAGATCCGGTTCCACCAGAACTCGGCCGGCGCGGTCCGTCTCCGAACCCGACTGGTCGGCCAGCAGCTTGCCGAGCGGGCTGCCCTGCACGCCCGCGGACCAGACCTTGCACTGAGCCTCGATGCGACGCGTCGTTCCGTCTTTTTCCTTGACGGTCAGGCCGTCGTTGTCGACGTCGGTGACCATCGCGTTGAGCTGGATCTCGACACCGAGCTTCTCGAGCCGTTCGGCTGCCTTGCGGCCGAGTTTCTCGCCCATCGGGGGAAGGACGGCCGGTGCGGCGTCCAGCAGGATGACGCGCGCGTCGCGGGGATCGATGTTGCGGAACGCTCCGTCGAGGGTGCGGTCGGCGAGTTCTGCGATCTGCCCTGCGAGTTCGACACCCGTCGGACCTGCTCCGACGACGACGAACGTCATCAGGCGGTCCTTCTCCTCCTGGTCGTCGGAGAGTTCCGCCTGCTCGAAGGCTCCAAGGATGCGTCCGCGCAGTTCGAGTGCATCGTCGATTGTCTTCATGCCGGGCGCGAACTCGGCGAAATGGTCGTTACCGAAGTACGACTGCTGGGCACCGGCGGCCACGATCAGGCTGTCGAACGGGGTGACGGTGACGCGCTCGAGCAACTTGGACGTGACCGTCTTGGCCTCGAGGTCGATGTTCAGCACGTCGCCCAGCAACACCTCGGCGTTCTTCTGCTTGCGCAGGATGACGCGGGTAGTGGGAGCGATCTCACCGACGGACAGAATGCCTGTGGCCACCTGGTAGAGCAGCGGCTGGAATAGGTGGTGGGTCGTCTTTGCGACGAGGGTGATGTCGACGTCGGCCTTCTTGAGCGCCTTGACGCCGAACAGACCTCCGAACCCGGAACCGATGACGACGACACGGTGACGCTTCGATTCGACCGGTTGGATGCTCATTACCTGCTCCCTAGACGTTGCGATGTAGCCACAACGGTAGTCGCCCCGGGGCGGAGCGTCTCGCCAAGGGCCCAGCTACCGGTCGTCGGGCAGCTATCGCTGTCGCGGGGAACTACGGGGCAGTAGCCGACCTCTTGGCCAGTTCCACCGTTGCAGCGCGCAGCTCGTCCGCGGAATCGATGGGCTCGGCGTAACCGACTCTGGTGTAGGCCACACCGCGCGGTGTGTGGACGTTCAGATCGAGGCCGTATCGATCTGCGGCCGTACACGTCGCCGAGGTCGCGTCCGGGTAGCCCCCCAGCTTTCGGGCCATCGCCAACAGAGACGTCGAATGGTCCGCGTTGAGGTGCTCGACGGCATAGGCCGAGGACGGAGACACGGGATCCGGGGACGCCTCGGAGTACGCGTCGGCCGTCGCCGAATCCATTCGGCCGTACCCGCCGACCCATCGCACCCGATGCACTCGCATGACCCAAAGCGTGAAGTCGCTGTAATCCACGTAGTACTTGGCGGCCGGCACCGCGTCGAGATGCGCTTGTCGTGCGGCAGTGAGCTCGGCTCCTGCCGGTCGCTCGACCACCCCGGCCAGCGTGATGCGGCCCGAGGCCAGCGGGTCCGTCTGTGACTGGGGTGCAACGATCGACAGACTCGCTCGTGGATCACCGTCGAGATTTCGACCATGCTCCGCCATCCGCGACACGCACAGCACGGGTGCTCCGTCGAGCAAGCCGTATGTCACGAACGACGCCCATGGATCGCCGTCGGCGGTCAGGCTGGCCAGCGTCGCAATATTGGTGGACGCAGCGATCGTGCGCGCCTCCTCGGCCGCCGACGGACGACGGTCCGCGACCACCGGAGACAGGGGAGGGGGAACGGACGGGGCGTCGCCGGGATCGCCGTGATCGAGTGCCATGGGCGGCAGTCTACGTTCGTCCCGGAACGAGATGGTGTGCGTGCGTGACCGGGTTGCCGTCAGCACGAGTCGAACAGAGCAACAATAGGAGCGTCAGGCTAGCGGCCGACGAACGCGACGTCCTCGGTGGCGACGGCCGATGCGGTTCGACCGGGTGCGGTCTGGTTGTCCCAGTACATGTTCGTGTGCGCGATGACCTGCTGCGCTGTAGGCAGGGCGGGGTCCGGCAGGTTCTCCGTCGTGTGGGCGTCGCTGACCAAGGTCACGTCGTACCCACGAATCAGAGCTCCGTGCAGAGTCGATCGCACACAGAAGTCCGTTTGCGCGCCGGCAACCACCACACGACCGACGCTGGCACCGGCGAGCACCTCCTCCAAGGACGTGTCCTCGAAGGCGTCTCCATGCTTCTTGTGCACCAATGCGTCTCCGGCGTCGATCGGAAGTTCCTCCACGAGTTGCCAGCCCGGGCTGCCGGACACGAGCTCGTGGT
Source organism: Rhodococcoides fascians NBRC 12155 = LMG 3623 (assembly GCF_001894785.1). GTDB lineage: Bacteria > Actinomycetota > Actinomycetes > Mycobacteriales > Mycobacteriaceae > Rhodococcoides > Rhodococcoides fascians. The sequence goes on along the minus strand of NZ_BCWW01000004.1, from coordinate 336,150 downwards.
CCGAGGAATGCTGCACCCAGATCACCGGTGTGTCGGTCTTTCGCGCTCGTGAGACCAGTCGCACCATGTTGTCGACGACGCGAGTGCGATCGTGGGCGGCGGCCATGACGTCGTTCTGGACGTCGACGATCAACAGTGCAGTTGCAGGGCGGTCGGGCAGGGTGGTCACGTCGTCTCCATCGAGTGTTCGGTTCTGGTCAGCTATCCGACGTACGCGGCCAGGTGCTTCGCGGTCAGGGTGGATCCGTCCGCCACCAGATCTGCGGGGGTGCCCTCGAACACCACGAGGCCGCCGTCGTGCCCGGCTCCTGGGCCGAGGTCGATGATCCAGTCGGCGTGGGCCATGACGGCCTGATGGTGCTCGATGACGATCACCGACTTACCCGAATCGACCAGGCGGTCGAGCAACCCGAGCAGTTTGTCCACATCGGCGAGGTGTAGCCCGGTGGTCGGCTCGTCGAGTACGTACACCCCACCCTTCTCGGCCATGTGTGTCGCGAGCTTGAGTCGTTGCCGTTCGCCGCCCGAGAGAGTCGTCAGCGGCTGGCCGATCTTCAGGTAGCCGAGTCCGACGTCATTCAGCCGTTGCAGAATCTTTTGTGCTGCAAGCAGTTTCGCCGGTCCGTCGGAGAAGAAATCCTCGGCCTCGGCCACCGACATGGACAGCACCTCGTCGATGTTTCGGCCGCCGAAATGGTACTCGAGTACCGAAGCTTGAAACCGTTTGCCCTCGCACACCTCACACGTCGTAGCAACGCCGGCCATCATGGCGAGGTCGCTGTAGATGACTCCCGCCCCATTGCACGTCGGGCAGGCACCCTCCGAATTGGAGCTGAACAGAGCGGGTTTGACCGCATTCTCCTTCGCGAAGGCTTTGCGGATGGGTTCGAGCAGACCCGTGTAGGTCGCGGGGTTGCTTCGCCTCGATCCGCGGATGGCACCTTGATCGACCGAGACCACATCGTCGGTGCCCGAAAGCGACCCGTGAATCAGCGAGCTCTTACCGGAGCCCGCCACTCCGGTGACAACGACCAGCACGCCGAGTGGAACGTCGACGTCCACGTCTCGCAGATTGTGCGAATCCGCCCCTCGAATCTCGAGCACCTCCGAGAACTCGCGAACCGAATCCTTGAGACTCGCGCGGTCGTCGAAATGGCGGCCGGTGACCGTATCGCTCTGCCTCAGTTGGTCGACGGTGCCCTCGAAGCAGACGTGCCCACCCGCACTGCCGGCACCGGGCCCCAGGTCGACGACATGGTCGGCGATGGCGATCGTTTCCGGCTTGTGCTCCACGACGAGAACGGTGTTTCCCTTGTCCCGCAACTGCAGAAGAAGGTTGTTCATCCGTTCGATGTCGTGGGGGTGAAGACCCGTCGTCGGCTCGTCGAACACGTAGGTGACGTCGGTCAACGACGAGCCGAGATGTCGAATCATCTTCGTGCGCTGCGCTTCTCCGCCCGACAGTGTGCCCGACGGCCGATTCAGGCTCAGGTAGCCGAGGCCGATCTCCACGAACGAGTCCAGGGTCTCGCTCAGCGTCGTCAGCAGCGGTGCGACCGACGGTTCCTTCAGGCCTGCGACCCACGTGGCCAGATCGCTGATCTGCATCGAGCAGGCGTCGGCGATGTTGATGCCCTTGATCTTCGACGATCGTGCACCCTCGTTGAGCCGCGTTCCGTCGCATTCGGGACACGTGGTGAACGTGATCGCACGCTCCACGAACGCCCGGATATGCGGCTGCATCGCGTCGACGTCCTTAGAGAGGAACGACTTCTGGATCTGAGGGATCAGGCCCGAATAGGTCAGATTGATGCCCTCGACCTTGATCTTCGTGGGCTCTCGATACAGCAGATCGTCGAGCTCTTTCTTCGTGTATTTCGCGATGGGTTTGTCGGGGTCGAAGTAACCGCAGCCGCGAAAGATTCTGCCGTACCAGCCTTCCATGCTGTAGCCGGGAATCGTGATGGCGCTCTCGTTGAGGGACTTGCTCGCGTCGTACAGGGCATTCAAGTCGAAGTCGTTGATCGAGCCGCGTCCCTCGCAGCGCGGGCACATTCCACCGGTGACGGAGAAGGACTTCTTTTCGGTGGTCTGACGACCTCCCTTGTCCACCTTGTAAGCACCTGCACCGGAGACCGATGCCACGTTGAACGAAAAAGCCTGTGCAGAGCCGATATACGGCTTCCCCACTCTGCTGAATAGAATGCGAAGCATGGCATAGGCGTCGGTGGCGGTTCCGACGGTGGAGTGGGGATTGGCACCCATTCGCTGTTGATCGACGATGATGGCCGTCGTGAGCCCGTCCATCACATCGACGTCGGGCCGCGCGAGAGTCGGCATGAAGCCCTGAACGAAGGCGCTGTAGGTCTCGTTGATCATGCGCTGGGATTCGGCCGCGATGGTGCTGAAGACGAGGGAGCTCTTTCCGGACCCGGAGACACCGGTGAACACCGTGAGGCGTCGCTTGGGAAGTTCGACGCTGATGTCGGCGAGATTGTTCTGCCGCGCGCCCTGTACTCGAATCAGATCGTGACTGTCGGCGGCGTGCGCTGCCGATTTCTGCGTGACCTTGGTCGTCGCCATGCTCGCGGTGTCTCCTGATCGTCACGGCAACCGAAACCGAGAAGGTCGATTGCACCGAGGTATGTGTGCGATCACGGTAGTCGTATCGGAACGCGCATGCTTCTCGATTCCTGATCGATTCCTGTCACCGCCAACGCGTGGGTCAGACGCTGCAGATCTGCGGCGGACGATTCGAGCAACGGTCGCCGCACCGTGGCGTCGACCAGCACACCGATGGCGACCAAGGCCGCCTTGGCCATGATCGCTCCCTGGGTGGTGCGCATGACGGCCTCGACGAGAGGTAGCAGCGATCGCTGTACCGCGTTCGCGCGAGTCAGATCTCCGGCACGGACCGCGTCGAAGAGGTCGGCGTAGCGGTCGGCGACGACATTGCCGACCACACTCACCGAACCCGTTGCACCGCAGCACAGATAGGGCAGGGTCAATTCGTCGATACCGCAGTAATAGGCCAGGTCGGTTTCAGCCATGACGTTCATCGCCTCGTACAGGTCGCCTTTCGCGTCCTTGACCGCCGTGATCGAGGTATGCCGCGAGAGGTCGACCAGGGTCGACGCGTCGATCGGCACACCGGTCCGAGCCGGCACGTCGTACACCATGACCGGAAGGGCTCCGGCATCGGCGATGGCGACGATGTGATCGGCGACGCCGGCCTGCGTGGGGCGCGAATAGTAGGGGGCGGTGACGAGCAATGCGTCGGCCCCCGCATCGGCGGCACGTCGCGCCGACTCGATCCCGGCGGAGGTGTCGTTGGTGCCGACACCCGCGATCACACGCAGGGCGTGGCCCGAGAATTCGCGCGTCGCCGTGATCAGATCGGCCTGCTCACGCGGCGTGAGAGTCGGTGCCTCCCCGGTGGTGCCGGCGACGACGACGCCGTCGCAACCGGTCGCGAGCAAGTGGGTCAGCAAGGCGTCCGTGCCGGTGCGGCTCACCTGCCCATCGGCGTTCATCGGTGCACATGGCAACCAGGTTGGTGCCGAACGTCGACGTGGCCGAAGGAGTGGACATGTTCATCGTCCGAGTGTGAGCCCACATGATCGTCTCGGTCCAGCGATGTAATTTCGGCAGTATTGCGTACCTTTGCTTCATGATCGATATCAATGCACTCCACGCGCTGCGTGCAGTTGCCGCCCTGGGCACGCTGACGAAAGCGGCCGACGAGCTCGGCTACACCGCGTCGGCCGTCTCTCAGCAGATCAAACGGCTCGAACGCCAGGTCGGAACGCCGGTACTTGCGCAGGCGGGCAGAGGTGTTGTGCTCACGCCGGCCGGACGGGCAGTGGTCGAATCCGCGGACGAGGTGTTCCACGCCCTCGAGCGGTGTCTGGAGTCGGCGAGATCGGCAGACGAGGGTGCCGCGCGCGGGGTGGTACGAGTGGTTGGATTCTCCACTGCGATCCGCGGTCTGCTCGCACCTGCACTCGCGACCTCGAGCGCTCGCTATTCCGACCTCACCGTGCAGATCGGGGAGGAGGACCCGGATAAGGCGCTGCACAGTGTGCATTCGGGAGCAGCAGACCTGGCGCTGGTGCACGACGCCGACGGAGTTCCCGCAGTGGCTCCTCGCTCGATCGTTCGGCGATCCATTCACACCGACCACGGCGATGTCGTCATGAATCGAACCCACCCCCTCGCCGCAGGGGAGTCTCCACTGACACCGGTAGGCCTCGCGAAGTACCCGTGGGTGACGAGTCCGGCGGGCACCGTGTGCCACCAGTGGTTTCGTCGATTGTTCGCGGACACGTCGAGCGAGATCGACGTTCGGCACCTCGTCGACGACTTCTCCACTCAGCTTTCCCTGGTGGAGGCAGACAATGTGCTGGCACTGATTCCCCGTCTCGCGCGACCGCCTCTGGGCCCGACGCTCGTGGCGGTCCCGCTGGCGCGCGCCCCCAAGCGAGAAGTGCATGCCGCGTGGAGGCGCAGCGCCGATGCGAGTCCGGCGATCCACGCCGTGCTGGATCTACTCGATTCGCTCGCGCTGCGACGTGGTCAAGACGACGAGTAGACCTGTGGCTCGTGTCATCGCCACATACGTGTCGACAGCACCTGCGACGCCGGAGCCGAACAAATCCGGGTCGATCAGAACGACCAGATCGAATTCCAGACCTTTGGCGAGCTGCGGTGTCAGCGAGCTGATTCGATCGGACTGCGGAAAAGTAGGATCACCGATCACGCATGCGGTTCCGCCGGTCGTCGAACCGAGCCAATCGGCGAGAACCGTCGAAAGCGATGCGACGTCACCGTATTCGACCGGCACGCCGGTACTGCGTATCGACGTGGGAACGTTGGCGTCGGGCAGCGCCGCCCGGATCACCGGCTCGGCCACGTCCATAATTTCTTGCGGCGTCCGGTAATTCACGCCGAGAGCGGCGACGGTCACCTCGTCGATACCTACTCGTTCGAGCCGATCCGGCCACGTCTCGGTAAAGCCCCGACGAGACTGCGCTCGGTCTCCGACGATGGTGAAACTCCCAGCAGGGCATCGCCGAATCACCATCTGCCACTGCGCATCGGTCAACTCCTGAGCCTCGTCGATCACGATGTGCGCGAAGGGACCCGCCAGCGGATCCGTCGGATGGTCCTCGAAGCCGGACGAATCGACGAGTGCATCCCGAATTATCTCCTGACGGAATTGCGCGGCCATCATCTCGTCGTCGTCGACCGCCATCAACTCGTCGACGACACTGTCCATTCGCGAGCGTTCGATCGCAGCAGCCAGTGATCGGCGTCGTTGTCGTAGAGCATGTTTCGGATCGCCGAGTCGCGCCCGTGCCGCGTCGAGCAGCGGTAGGTCGGCCACAGTCCAGCGTGTCGCATCAGCGCATCGAAGTGCTCGAATGTCGTCCGCGTCGAGCCAGGGTGCGCATGTGCGCAGGTATGCCGGAACGGTCCACAAGTCCGCGACGAGGTCTGCGGCATCGACGATCGTCCACGAGCGTTCCAGGACGTCACGCAGATCCTCGTTCAACTGCAGCGACTGCCGAAATTCTTCGCGGGATCCCTGTGCGGCACAGCGATCGGTCACGATGGTGGTCAGTAGGTCCCAGATCAGCTCGCGAGCCTCGTTGTGCGGCGTACCGGGATCTGGCGCACCGAATGCCTCCACCCAGTCGTTCGGCGTCAATACAAATGTTCCCCAGTCTGTTTCGACTGTGACGTCGTGGGTCGGTGGTTGTTCGTAGAAGGCAACAGCCGCCTCGATGACGGCGTCGACGTCGAGGTCTTCCTTGAGCCGCGCCGCAACAGGATCGGTGTCGTCGAGCGCATGTGTTCCCTCTGCGACGAGGTCGCGCAGGGTGCATGTTTGTACTCCCTCCTCGCCGAGACTGGGGAGTACGCCCGAGACGTACGCGAGGTAGGGCTGATGCGGACCGATGAACAGTACTCCGCCGCGGTTGTGTCCTATCCGTGAGTCTGCGTACAGCAGGTACGCGGTGCGGTGAAGGGCAACAACAGTTTTCCCGGTTCCCGGTCCGCCGTCGACCACCAGTGCCCCGTGCGCATCGGCTCGAATGATCGCATCTTGATCCGCCTGGATCGTGCCCAGTACGTCACGCATCCGAGGTGAGCGCTCGGCACCCAGACTGGCGATGAACGCGGACTGATCGTCCAGCGCGGCGTTGTCATCCAGAGACGTGGGATCGAACACTTCGTCCCAGTAGTCGGTGATGCTGCCGTTCGTCCACCGATAGCGGCGACGGCTTTTCAGCCCCATCGGGTTGGCATGGGTTGCACCGAAGAACGGCTCGGCAGCGGGGGAGCGCCAGTCGACGAGCAGTTGCTCGCCCGCATCGCCGAGCAAGCCGGTACGCCCCACGTACACCGGTTGGTCCGAGTCGATGGGGACGAACCTCCCCAGACACAGATCGGCACCGTAACGACGCAGTTGGCGCAGTCGCCCGTTCAATCGGTGAATCTCGAAATCACGTTCCATCACCTCCTGTCCCATCCGCCCGGATGACTTCTGGATGGCGTTCAATCGAGCGATCGTGTCGGAACGTGACTTCTCGATGCTGGCGGTGATCGCCGAAAAGTGCTGTCGGTCATGACCGATGAGCGTGGGTTGGCGCTTCGGTGCGAGCCTGTCGGGGAGGTCGAAGACATGGGGCGGCACTGATTTCACGGGACTCCGATCCGATGGTGCGGGTGTGCAGCGAGCCATTCTGAACCCTCGACGGGGTCTTGCCGCAAGACCCCGGGTGAGCTATACATTGAAAGTGGAAAGAGAGCGAATCTTCTTCTCCGCATCACGCCGCAGACGCCCGTTGCGTGTTCTGCGTGGATTACTTCCCTTGATCGGCACGGGCGTATTGGCCGGCGGAGCCGTTCAGCTCGGTTTTGTGACCGGCGTACGGGTCGACGGTCACGGCGGTGAGGTCGGCGCTGCTGTCGCTCTGATCGGCGTGACATGTTGCGTAGCGCTTCTCGCGTGGGGTTGGACCGGATTGTGTGCGTCCCCGAAGGCGCTCGCGGCGGCCATCTCGACCGGGGTCCTGGCGTTCCTCACCACGGCGCTGACCATTTCCTTCGTGGCAACGCCCTACGACGCGATCGTGTGCGGACACTCATCGGACTTCTGCGGACTGGGAGTGCTTCAGGTGGTTCCGACTGTCGGGGCGGTAGCGCCATGGACCGTCGCCGGAATTCCCGGCCTACTTCTCGTACTCACGGAGCGGCGTGCACGACGCGTAACAAACGATCAGACGGTCAGCCCACCACCGCGGTGGAGTCGGTAGTCGTTCACTGAGAAGACAGCAGCAGATCGGTGATTGCTGCGGCGCTCATCGGACGTCCGAGCAGGAATCCCTGAGCTACGTCGCATCCTGTTGCGGCGAGTGCTTCGAGTTGTTCTTCGGTTTCGACGCCTTCGCCGACGACTGTGACGTCGAACGCGCGGGCGAGTGCAACGATCGCCGAGATTATTGCCCTGGCGCGGACGGCGGGCAACCGGGCCACGTATGACTTGTCGATCTTGAAGCTCTCGAACATCGGGTACCGGTCCAGATACGACATGGAACTGTGCCCTTTACCCATATCGTCGAGGAGCAAGGACACACCCATTGCGTGCAGCGCAGCAACGGTATTCGCCACTCGTTCGGTGTCTGCGACCCATACTGTTTCGGTCACTTCCAGACCCAATGCGTTCGGTGGTAGGCCGGTGTCAGCCAGAACAGTGGCGACCTGCGTCGGAAACTCGTGGTCGCGCAGTTGAAGCGCACTGACGTTGACGCGCACCACGACGTCGGAGAATGCGCGCCACCGCACTGCGTCGCTGCACGCGACGCGGAGCGCCCACGCGCCCAATGGTGTTGCGAGACCTGTTCTCTCGGCGACTGCGACGAATTCGGTCGGCTCGACAGGCCCTAGATCGTGATGATTCCAGCGGGCGAGCGCCTCGACTGCAACGACCTCACGCGTCGAGATGTCCACCAGAGGTTGGTATGCCATGGTGAGTTCGTTCGAGCTCAATGCCGCGCGCAGGTCGACCGACAGCGATCTGATCCGGTCGGCGTCGTACAGGTCTCCCGGGTCGAAAACTGCATGGCCACCGGTTCCGCTGTCCTTGGCGCGGTACATTGCCAGATCTGCCCGGTGAATCAGCTCATGCCTTGTCGAATTCGAGTCGGAGACAGCGACACCGATGCTGGCACTGAGGGGGATGGGGACGTCCTCGGCAGCGAATGGTTTCGCGATGGTGCGGGCGATGTGTCGCGCGATCTCCTCCGCTCGTTCCACAGTGCGCACCCCTTCGCAGATGATCAGGAATTCGTCCCCGCCGAGACGAGCAATGGTGTCGGTCGCGCTCGTTGCGGACACCAGTCGCTCCACGAATTTCACCAGCGCCCTGTCTCCGGCGTCGTGGCCAAGGCTGTCGTTGATGATTTTGAAGTCGTCGATATCCAGCAGAAGGAGGGCCAAAGTATCGGACTGAAAGCGTGCCCGAGCCAGAGCGGTGTCGAGGACGTCGTAGGCGAAAGTGCGATTGGGCAACCCGGTGAGTGCGTCGTGGGTGCTGCGCCGTCGGAGTTGGCTTTCCAGTTCCATTCGTCGAAGTGCCGCGGAGACGATACCCGCGACGGAGCTGAGGAACGAGACTTCCTGTTCGCGATACAGCCGTGCTTCCACACTGTGGATCGAGAGGACTCCCCAGGCGTCTCCAACCGCAGTCATGATCGGTACTGCCACACCGCTGCGCAGTCCGAGCTCCGCCATCGTGTCTGTACGAAACCGGCTTTCGTCGCCGCGGTTGCTGCAAATCACTGGCTGTTCGTGAGCGAGTGCGTACCCGGTCATGGAGCCGTCGCCGGAAGGAACGTCCCGACGAATACCGAGCGAACCGCTCGCGGCATCCATGGTCAAGTAAGGATCGGTGGAATTCTCGAGGTGCGCGATGGCGGAATTTCCCACACCCATCAACGTGGCGGCAGTGGCGGTGGCTGCAGTCAACAGCTCCGACAGCTCGGCGACGACTGCGAACCGACTGAGGTCGGCCAGGGCTTTTTGCTCCTGTGCATGTCGGCTGGCGGTAACGGCATCGGCCGCCATCCGGGCATTACGTTGTTCGACGGTGTGCCGATGCCGGATGATCGAGGCGACGACGTCAGGTCGGCCGTCCGGGGTGTGAACGACGTATGCCGAGACCACGACCGGAATACCTGCACCGGTCCCGTGATGGCGTAGTTCGCAGTAGCCGTCCCACCTTCCCTCGGAACGCAGCGCCGTACCGATCTCCTCGGCGCGCTCACGGCCGTCCGCAGTGAGGAAATCCAAAGCCGGCAGTGTCGATGCCTCGGCCCAGTCGGACACGCCGATGAGTTCCAAGCCTGCTGGGTTGATGTGGAGAACTGTGCCCGTCAGGTCGGCGAGTGCGACGAAGTCCGGCGATCGCTCCAGAAATTGCCGAAGCGACATCACATCGTCGGCAGCATCGAACATCGGCCCTCCGATCTGCGTCGCTCGGTGTTCGAGCGGCTCGGGCCAATGTTATTCGGCCACCGAGTTCGATGGGTTCGAACACGAGCGGGCAGTAACCCAATTGTCAGAAGCACGCCGCCTTCGGACAGTCGACAATGGTTGCGGTCAGAGACATCTCCGCCACGGAGAACGCGAGCTTCGATGGGGCCGAAAAACAACTGGGCCAGCAATACATTTTCCGACTCGGACCCTCCCCGAGAATCACGTGCAGCGAGTCGGATGTCTTCACCAATTGTCTCGGCAATTCCGCAGAAATTCGGAACGTAGAGAATACCCGATGACCCGTCCGCACACAGCGCCGAAAAAATCGATTTCATTGCTAGCCTCGCCTTCATGGTCAGCGACGAGTGGCTGCTCGATTCCGATCCAGCGATTCGATGGCAGGTCCTGCGCGATCTGCACGACGCGCCGCCTGCTGATGTGGCGAGTGAGCGCAACCGAATTGTGTACGAAGGCTGGGGCGCTCGTTTGCTTGCTGCACGCGACCCCAACGGCCTGTGGGCCGGAGGTGCTTGCTTCCCATCGGGTTTCGACGGCGATTTCTCAGGAGGGCAGCCGTGGACTTCGACGCTTCATTCGTTGACGTTGCTGCGCGAGATGGGTGTCGACCCGTACGCAGGTGAAGTACGGACCGCCATCGAGGCGGTGCGCCGGAATTGCCGGTGGGAACACGCAGGCCAACGGTTCTTCGACGGTGAAGTCGAGCCCTGCATCAACGGGAGGACCGTCGCCGTGGGTGCATATTTCGGAGTCGACGTCGACGCTATCGTCACCGGACTGGTGAAAGATCAGCTCGCCGACGGCGGCTGGAACTGCGAGGCGGAGTACGGATCGACTCGCGGGTCTTTTCACTCGACTATCTGTGTGCTCGAAGGGTTGCTCGAGCACGAACGAGCCACGGGCGGCACTCCCGCGTCGAGTGCTGCACGCCACCGAGGCGAGGAGTACCTTCTGGAACGCCGGCTGGCCAGGAGGGTGAGCACGGGGGAGCTCGTCGAACCGAACTGGTTGCTTTTCTCCTTTCCGACCTGGTGGCATTACGACCTGCTTCGTGGAGTCGACTACTTCCGAACCGCTGGATCTTTCGTCGACCCGAGATTGACGGCGGCAATCGAACACATCCGGTCGAGACAGTGTGACGACGGCACTTGGCTGCTGGACAGAACTCACGCCGGTGCGGCCCACTTTCCGATCGAGAATGGCGATGGGCGTCCGAATAGGTGGAATACCCTGCGCGCCCTGCGAATCATGAGATGGTCCGGAGTGGAGACATCGTGACAATCCGCGTGTGAGCCGGCGACCGAGCGAGCAGCGAAAACCTTTGTGCGGACATCGGTTCGGTGAACCGATGCCGAATTCGCCGAGCCTCAGGAATTCTCGAGCCAGAGGGTTCCCGGATCGGACCTGACTGGTTAGAATAGAGCGGTGTCGGGGATCGACCACAACCAGGTGGATCGAGCGGGTTCCGCAGGCGAACCGGCTTCGGTGTTATTGATCGCTGATCCCGGCAAACCCACTGCGCTCGCACACCGGGTGGCTGCGCACCTACCGCAACACTTACGAAGCAGAGACCACCGCGAGCGCAGATGGACGTCGCGAGTACGCAGTAAGCCGTACCTCTCTGGATAGCAAGCGGACTTGGCGGACGTTATCGACGCTGTCGATCCGTCTTCGGAAGACGCAGAAATCGTCGTGTACCTCACCGATCTGCCACGGCGAGAAGACACCATGCCGGTGGTGGCCGACGTCAGCGCCGAACGATTGTTCGCACTCATCTCCGTTGCAGCGGTGGGTGGTGTGCGTATCGAGGACCGCGTCCGCACGGTGACCGAACTGGCAATCGCCTGTGCCGTGGGTGAACCGGAACTAGCCCCACCCGGCGCACAATCGCGGTTTCCCAGCGAGAACATCGAGGGCGGAACACGCTTCTTCGCACCGTCGGGACTTCGACGGTTGCGGCTGTTGTCGGGGATGGTGCGGGCGAACCGGCCGTGGCGGCTCGTGACAGGGCTGTCGAAAGTGCTGGTCGGAGCGTTTGCCACCGGAGCGTTCGCGCTGGCTACCAGCACGATTTGGTTGTTCGCCGACACAATGGGCCCATGGCGAATGTGCGCGGCGACGATTCTCTCCATTGCGGCGATGGTTCTGTGGCTGATTCTCGATCACGAATTGTGGGAGCGGCCGAAATCACCCGAAGAGCGAGACAGATCTGTGCTGTACAACGCAGCGACAGCCGTGACGTTGGTGATCGGCGTTGTCGTCCTCCACATAGCCCTGTTCTGCATGCTGCTGGGGACCGCGTGTCTCACACTTCCTCCGGGACTGCTGTCCAGCACCCTCGGACACGCGGTCGGCTTTTCCGATTACCTCAGTCTCGCTTGGCTACTCGCGTCCATTGCGACCATCGGTGGGGCGCTCGGTTCGGGCCTCGAAGACGATCGCGCAGTCACCGAAGCCGCATACGGTGTGCGGCAGAGGCAACGGATCGAAGAGACGCAGGCACGCTCGAACGACCCGGAATGACACTGCGACCGATAGAATCGTGGCCCTCTTCGGCGGCGGCACGGATTTCGTCGGCCGCCCACCGAGGACTGCCCGGGTTCGCAACGCGCACAGTCTTTTCGATACCGGGCGAAAGCATCAATGGCACCCAAGATGGTTCGGGTGGTGCGCGTCGGGTTGCTCCATGGGATGAAGCGGTCACGGTTGCTCCGGTACCGATGGTCCGTAGTTTCGGTCTACCCTGTGGTCGGGCCGTGACTGGCGCTGGGGATGGATCACCATCGGGAAGCGGCCTCGTCTGTTGACGTCTGCCGCGCGCCTGGGCTCCCACCGAGCCGAGGAGAACCATGAGCCACACCCCACCGCGTGATATCGCCGATTCTGATGCACGTAAGACGGGTGGACTGGCGCCACCGATCACGGCAGGCGTGGTCTCGGCCTTGGTCGGGTTCACCAGTTCGTTCGTTGTAGTCCTGAGCGGCCTGACAGCGGTAGGAGCAAACTACGAGCAGGCCGCCAGCGGCCTGCTCGCTGTCAGCGTCGTCATGGGTCTGGCCTGCATCGTCCTTTCCTGGCAGACTCGGCTGCCGATCACCGCCGCCTGGTCCACCCCCGGCGCGGCCCTGCTCGCGACCACCGGCACCGTCGATGGCGGTTGGCCCGCCGCGGTGGGGGCGTTCCTTGTCACGGGGGTGCTGATCGTCCTCACCGGTTTGGTACCCCAGCTCGCGGCGCTGGTCACCCGCATACACACCTCGCTTGCCCAAGCCATGCTCGCCGGGGTCCTCCTGCAGCTCTGTCTCGGCCCGGTCACCGGGTTGGCTGTGAACCCGATCGCTGTCGCCCCCGTTGTCCTGACTTGGCTTGTTGCACTTCGGTTCTCGCCCCGTTGGGCCGCGCCCCTCGCCTTTCTTGCCGCCGCAGTCGTCATCGGGATCGCGGTGGCGGCCGGCGAAACCACGGTCGGCCCGGCGGACCTCGTACCTCGGGTCCATTTGACTTCGCCGACGTTCACCGTCGCGGGTGTCGTCGGGATCGCACTTCCGCTGTACCTCGTGACCATGGCTTCTCAGAACGTCCCGGGTGTAGCGGTCATGGCCGGTCTCGGCTACCAGGTTCCGTGGCGGCGATCGATGGTTGTGACCGGCGCAGGCACCCTGCTCGGTGCGACCGCCGGCGGGCATGCGATCAACCTGGCGGCAATCAGCGCCGCCCTGGCTGCCGGGCCGGACGCGGGTGTGGATCGCACTCGCCGATGGATTGCAAGTCTGACTGCGGGAATCGTCCTGATGTTGCTCGGCGTGGCGTCGGCGTCGTTCGGCACACTCGTTGCACTTGCCCCCGTCGGTGTCATTGCCGCGGTCGCCGGACTCGCCCTACTCGGGACACTCGCCGCGTCGTTGACCGCCGCGTTCGCTGATCCGGTAGAGCGAATCCCCGTCGTCATCACTTTTGTGACCGCCGCGTCCGGCACAGTCATCGTCGGTGTCAGCGCTGCCTTCTGGGCGCTCCTGGCCGGGCTGACTGCACGCTTGCTGCTGAGCAAGCCACGGTCCGCCGCTTGACGTCCTGGGTACCAGCGTGAGTCGACGGGGCGCCGGGGCGAGTGTCGGTCATGAACACCGGTTTGCCGATCCGGTATTGACCTTCCCCCTGGGGGAGGCATCACCGTGGTGTCATGACCACAGAATGGGATGCACTCCCGGACAACGTGAAGAAGTTCATGACCGCACTCGACGCCCGACAAGGCGCTCGAGTGATCACCGTGTTCACCGCAGATGCCGTCGTGACCGATGAGGGTCGTGATCACTCTGGCCGCGACGAGATCGAGGCATGGTTGACCGCCTCGGTCAATGAGAGTGAGTACACCTACACAACGGAGTTCACGGGAGCGACCGCGACCGGCACGACCGTCGACGTCACGCAGCACCTGGAAGGCAATTTTCCCGGGGGAGTCGTCGACCTGCACTACCGTTTCACTCTGGACGGCGCGCTGATCAACCGGTTGGTGATCGAGCCATGAGCAAGCGATGGTTCATCACCGGTGGCACCCCAGGCGGCTTCGGCATGGCGTACGCCGAGGTGGCTTTGGGCGCGGGGGACCGCGTGGTACTCACGGCGCGGCGTCCAGGGGAACTGGCGTCGTGGGCCGATCAGTATGGTGACCGCGTTCTCGTCGTGCCCATGGATGTCACGGACGCGGCACAGGTACTGCAGGCGGTACGAATGGCCGAAGAGCATTTCGGCGGTATCGACGTGCTGGTCAACAACGCCGGTCGCGGCTGGTACGGATCGATCGAGGGAATGGACGAAGCCTCGATCCGGGCAATGTTCGAGCTGAATTTCTTTGCAGTACTGTCCGTTACGCGAGCCGTGCTACCAGGAATGCGCACCCGCAGAAGTGGGTGGATCGTCAACGTATCCTCAGTGGCCGGACTTCTGGCGGCGGTCGGATTCGGCTACTACAGCGCTACGAAATACGCGATCGAAGCCGTCACAGACGCTCTGCGCCAGGAGGTTGCCGAGCACGGCATCTCCGTGTTGGCGGTCGAACCAGGGGCTTTTCGCACCAACGCCTACGCTGGATTCGCCGACGAGCCTGTCGCGGAAGCGATTCCGGATTACCACGACATGCTGGAACAGGTTCGTGCCGATTTCGTCGACATGAACGGGGTGCAGCCGGGCGATCCGTATCGTGGTGCCCGTGCGGTGATTCAAGCGATGGCTCAGGACCCGCCGCCACGCCGACTGATCCTGGGCAACAGCGGGTACGACGCCGTGATCGGTGCGCTGGAACAAAACTTGGGCGACATCCGGTCGAACGAAAGGCTGTCTCGGAGCGCGGATTTTCCGGAGTAACCAAGTTGGTGGAGCTCGCTGATTCTGCCGCGGCTGCACGAGGGGACCGGTGAGATCCAGCGGTTGATCGTCGGAGGCGGACTGATGAGAGCCGAACAGAAGCGCAATTCGTGAAACATGCCAGGCGTAGGCTCCTGGCATGTCGTTCAGAATCCTTCGCTCCGACCACGTCGGCTTCGCCGTCGGTTCCCTCGATGACGCCCTTCGGTTCTGGATCGATGGTCTCGGCGCGGTCCTCGAACGTACCGGTGAGATGGGTGGAGAGTTTCTGGGAGAGGTCACCGGAGCGCACGGGGCTACAGTCCGGATGGCGGTGGTATCCGTTGCGGGTCAGACGATCGAACTGCTGGAATATCGCAACGTCCAGGGAGAGCAGGGATCCTCTCGACCACACGATCCTGGTTTCGCGCATCTTGCCTTCGAGGTCGACAACATCGACGCGGTCCTGACGCGAATCGCGAACTTCGGGTGGACGGCGCAGGGAACTCCTCAACCTATTGCCGGCGGGGCAAAGGTGGGCACCCGCGTGATGTACGCGGTGGGTCCACACGGAGAGACGATCGAATTCATGGAGCCGCCGCAGTGACAACCGATTACCCAGGTCGATCGAACGTTCAGGACAGTACCTGACATAATGTTGATTATCGGCAAACTGTTGACCTGCAGTTCGCTGAGATCAACTCGTAGTTCGCTGCATTCCAACAACTTTCTCCGACGCAGTCGATTCGGCTGAAGCTCTTCGTTGTTTGAAGTCTGCGTCGACGCGTCCCGGTGGTATCGAAATGCCTGCGGGAATCGTGACGGGCTTCCGGTCGACAGCTATCGCAGCCGGCCCGCTGACTGCCCGCTGTCATGAGATCGGCGCACTGCGGACCGGACGGCACCCTCTCCCTCTCTGCTCTTTCCTCACCGTTGTTTCGTCACAGTGACGAAACAACGGTGAGGAAGACCAGTCTGGATATCCACTGCCGCGTCGGCCGAATGTGCTGGCTACCGTATACGAACTCTGGTTAGAGTTCGTTCGATGGACGCCTTTCTCGAGACATCCCGTCGTCGGAACTTGAACCGCCGAGTTGCTGCCGCCGTACTGATGGCCCTCATCGCAGCGTTCGGCCTCGTTGGCTGCTCCGACGATCCGTCCGGCGGAGACGCCGGCTTCGAGGGTTTGACCTCGGGTCAGCGTGTCTACGACCGAACGGGTTTTTCCCTGAATCCGGCGCAGACCGCGGACATTCAACGTCAGTTGGAGAACTTGAAGTCCGACACCGGTGCGGACGTGATCGCGTACGTGCGTGAGCTCGACGCGGACCCCGACGACACGTTGGATCAGGTCGAAGACCTGCAGCAGAGATGGGTGTCCCTGACGGGCGTCGACCAGGACACTGCAGGCGCAATACTGATCAACCGGGAGCCTGGAAAGATCGACGAGGCTCGCGCGGGCATCTTCGTCGGCTCCACGTACGACGACGGTAACGTTCCGCGGGACGAACAAGAGGCCATCATCGAGGACGCACTGATTCCGCCGCTGCGAGATGGTGACGTCGCAGGAAGCCTGACCGCGGGCATAGATCGCCTGGCGTCCGACATTCGCACCGGTCCGCCGGTGACTGCCTTGGACAGATTCGCCGACGGTCCAGGCTCGAACTGGCTGCCGTGGGCCGGTTCGGTGATCGCGCTTCTCGGGCTGCTTCTGGTGGGAACGGTGTTTCGGGGCCGAGCGAAACCGACTGTCGCCCAAGAATATCCGACGACGGTTCGACCGGACCAGGCCACCGATGCAGCGTACGCGACCGCCCTGGTGCACCGCAGCGCGCAGCCCAGCGGCGTACCGGGGACCGTACTGGCGCTTGCCACCGCCGATGCGCTCACCTTCGAGCAGGACAAGAAGCCGGGAAAGTTCGACAAAGGGACAGTCAAGATCAGGCTTGTCGACCGAACCCGTGCCCGCGGCGAGGTTCAACAGGCGGTCTGGTCGATGCTCGCCGAACGAGCCGAGGACGATGTCGTATCCGGCGACGAGTTGAAGAAGATCGCTCGAGGCCCCGGTGCAACCAAAGAACTCGTGGAGAAAACACTGCGGGACAGCGGATTCGTTGCCGACGGCTCAGGTCGACGCCGGACAGCGTTGGCCGGTCTGGGCGTTGTCGGCGGCGCTCTCGCGATCGGAGGAATTGCCGTGGCGACGTCGGGTGCACCGACGATGTGGCTCGCGGTGGTGTTGTCGGGCCTTCTCTTCGTTGCAGGACTGTGGACGGCGATCGCCTACTCACGCTTCTCGGTCGCGGGCCTGGACGCCTCTCGCCCCTGGGAGGCGTACCGCGACGGACTGAAGCAGGCCGCCAAGGACAACGACGAGTC
Source organism: Rhodococcoides fascians NBRC 12155 = LMG 3623 (assembly GCF_001894785.1). GTDB lineage: Bacteria > Actinomycetota > Actinomycetes > Mycobacteriales > Mycobacteriaceae > Rhodococcoides > Rhodococcoides fascians. The sequence goes on along the minus strand of NZ_BCWW01000004.1, from coordinate 318,870 downwards.
GGTCGATCTGAACGTAGCCCTGCCGGACGTCGTTGCGTTCGGTTTGGCCCCGTTCTTTCGGAAACGACTCGAGGCCGCAACCGACCCCGGGAGTGACACGCCGCTACGAGCCTTCACATCACCCGCGGATGCCGACTATGCGGCGGGTGTCCCGGTGGTCCTCCCCTGGTCTGTGTTCTCCGGTGTGTTCGTCTCCAGCAGTAGCGGATCCGTTGCGTCCGGTGCAGGTGCAGGTGGAGGAGGCGGAGCGGCAGGCAGTACCTGACGACTCCCCCATTCGTTTCCGGCGAGCGCCTCCATCACTCGTCGCTGGCCTATCCGGTGTTGTCCGGTGTACGCGGCTCGTCGGTCTCGGAGTCGGTGCGATCATCGATGTATTCCGGGGTCGAATGCCCCACTTGGTCGGCCAGTTCCAATCCCGCGCCGGCGTAGACGTTGAAGGCGATATCGACGCCCTGGTCTTTTGCCCACTGCACCTCGTCGTCGTACCGTGCGACCGCAGCCACTGTTCCGCCGAAGCCGGACTCGCGCAGGCACGCCAGTGCCGTGACGTTCGCACCGTGCCGCGGCATGGCGAGCACCGCGATCCGGACGGAATCCGATCTGCGTAGTCGGTGCCAGAAGTCGAGGTCGGTGGCATCGCCCTCGATGACGCGCAGTCCCTGCTCGGCCAGTCGACGGATGCGCGGGCCGTCGTAGTCGACTCCGACCACGTCCAATCGGTAGTGCTCGTTCAGTCGCTGGTAGGCCGCGAACCCCACACGCCCCATGCCGATGACGACGACTTCGGCGTCGCCGGCATCACCGGGGCGTTCCTCGGGGTGGAGGCTCTGCTCGTCCTGGACGGGCAGCCGGCTCGCCATCTTCTCGACCATCAGGTGGCCGCGGCCGTTGACAAGGGCGGACACCACGAAACTCAGAGCCACCGCGATCGACATCTCGACCAGCCACGTGGGTTCCAGCAGCCCGGTCGTCACTCCGACCGAGACGACGATCAGACCGAACTCCGAGTAGTTCATCAGACTCAGTCCTGCGAGCAGGGCCGTTCGATACCGAAGTTTCATCGCGGCGAACAGCGCTACGTAGAGCACGGATTTGAGCGGCAGAACGAGCATCATCAGCAGGGCGACAACGAGACTGGGCACATCGGGTAGTCCGGACAGGCCTATCGAGACGAAGAAGCCCACCAACAGAAGTTCCTTGAGGTGGAACAGAGACCGTGCGAGTTCGGACGACGCGGAATGCGAAGCCAACAGGACACCGATGATCAAGGCACCGAGGTCACCTTTGAGGCCCAGCGTGGAGAACAATGCGTATCCCGGAACCAGAGCCATCACGATGCCGAACAACGACTGCATCTCGCCGTGCCCCAGCCCGCTCCAGATTCTCCGAAGAATTCGCGTGAGCGGCCACAGCAGGACGAGGGTGAAGGCCCATGGGCTGGGCAGAGTGCCGCTGGTGACCGTCAGGAAGACGACGGCAACGATGTCCTGCATGACAAGGACGCCGATGGCGACGCGGCCGTAGAGCGCATGCGACTCCCCCCGCTCCTCGAGTACCTTGACGACGAACACGGTGCTCGAGAACGACATGGCGAAGGCCAGGAGTGCGATGGTCGTCAGGCTTTGCCCGGACAGCATGGCCAGGCCGGCCACTGCGGCCAACCACAACACCGTGGTTCCGAGCGCGACGCTGATCGCGAGATGGACCGACGTGGTGAGCCAGACCTCTCGGCGCAACAGAATGCGGAGATCGAGCTTGAGGCCGATGGCGAACAACAGCAGCGTGACCCCCAAGTCGGCGAGCAGGTCCAGCTGCGGCACCTCACCGACATCGAGAGCGTTGATGACGAACCCAGCCGCCAGAAAGCCGACCAACGGAGGAAGTCGCACCGCCATCGCGAGTCCGCCGAGGCCGAATGCGATGACGAGATAAATCGCGGCAACAGTCATGCTCGGTCTCCTCGGTCACGGATCGATCGGTCCGCTGACGCGTCGACGACGTCTGTGCACCCAGCCGGAACGAGCAAAGTAACCCGCGGAGTAGGAAATTGCAGGACAGATGGAATCCAGGGACGACAACGGCGACCGACGACGTCGAAGCGTCGTCGGCCGCCGCGGACCTCATCCGGTCTCGATGCCCACGTCGGAGCGGGTCAGAGCTCGAACTCGGCCGGGTCGATTCCCACTGCGAAGCATGCGTTGCGAACGGCGGCCTTTTCGTGGTCGTCGAAATGCCCGTCGGCACCGCCGATGATGATGCCGATCTGGATGACGGCACGGGCCTGGTCCGGTTTGGACTTCAACTTGCCGATCGTCGCGGTGGCCTCGACCTTTCCGAAGTCGAAGTCACCCTGCAGCTTGTCGCAGTACCAGTCGAACTTCTGGCGGAGCTCATCGGACTCGAAGACGCGGAGAGCTTCGTTTCCGGCGATCAGCGCTGCCGTCTTCTGCCGCTCGGCCGGATCGATCGTGCCGTCCGCGGCGGCGATGAGAGCGCACATCGCCATGCTGCCGTTGGCGAACTCCTTGTTCTTGAACTGGCTGGTCTTGGTTTGCAGCTGCCCGTTCAATTCCTGTGCTTTGGACTTGAGTTGATCCCAGAACGCCATGGAGCTCCTCTGTGTGTCTTTGCGTCCGCGCAAGACGCGCGTGCGTCGCCCATTGTCCACGGAGTCGGTGAACAACGACGGGAGCGATGTCGTCGACCGTCGCGTTGCACGAAGGACGACCAGCGAGGAGCCCCGGAAATACTCAGCGCAGCCGCTCGGCATCGTGTGCTTTCGCCACGAGCTCGATGCACAGGCGCTGCAGTTCGTCGGCGGCGGCGCCTTCTGCCACTGCGGTGCTGACATCCTCGGCCGCGCAGCGCAGTTCGAAAGCGCGATCCGCAACGGCCGATGCTTCTTCGGCGGTCAGCACGACGGCGTCGACGGGAATGGACGTCCCCTTGACGGCATTGCGCTGCTCGTACGCACGTTGTCTGCACGATTGTCGGCAGTACCGTCGTTTGCGGCCGGTGCCGACATCGTCGATGGGACGTCCGCACCACTCGCACGTCTGGTTGCGACGGGTTTTCACGGACATGGTCGCTCAGCCTACTTTGCCGGCGAGGTAAGATGCCTTGATCTGCGCGGGCGAGCCGGGAACGAACGGACGCACGACGACGTTGTAGATCAGTGGGTGGACGACGAAGCTCGGCCGCGCCGAAACCGGCCGGTGGAATCGGCGCACATACCTACTATCGATGGAGAGGACTTCACTATGGCAGATCGTGTACTTCGAGGTAGTCGACTGGGAGCCGTCAGCTACGAGACCGATCGTGATCACGACCTGGCACCCCGCCGCGTGGCTCGCTATCGCTGCGACAACGGTGAGGAATTCGACGTCCCGTTCGCCGACGACGCCGAGATTCCCGGTACGTGGGCGTGCCGTAACGGACTCGAGGGTTCTCTGATCGAGGGCACCGCGCCCGAGGCGAAGAAGGTCAAGCCTCCCCGTACCCACTGGGACATGCTCCTCGAGCGCCGTTCGGTGGATGAACTGGAAGAGTTGTTGAAGGAGCGCCTCGATCTGCTGAAGGTCAAGCGACGCGGAGCCTGATCCCCTGACCGATGCACCGCCCGATTGGAAACAATCCGGCGGTGCATTTTTTCGATGGGTTGGAAACTCGGAGATTTTTTTCGGGTGACTTGTGTGATTATTGTCGTTCAGCGTCCGTTTTCTTCGAGTTTGAGTGGCGCGAAAACGGCTCGGGATGACACCATCGAACATCGCATGTAGTCGATTACCGAGTCTGTGATGATCGCGGTAACAAATGTCGGCTGCGACCGATAATCATCAGCACCGTAGTCGTCGAAAACAGGGGGCATCAACTCGTGAGCCAGGGTTCCGATCAGTGTCTGCACGACGATCCGCGGACGGCGGCGTCCGACTCGGAATCGGACGGACGCGTTGCGGTCGGCGAACAGAAGTTGGCGGAATTGCGCCGCGAATTGGACGGTGTCGACGAGGTCTTGCGCGCAGCCGTACGCGACCGAATCGATGTGTGTGTACGGGTGGCCCACGTCAAACGCGAATTCGGTATTCCCATGATGCAGCCGGGCCGGGTGGGCGTGGTGACCGAACGGGCTCGTGAGTTCGCGTCCGCGAACGGATTGTCGCCCGACTTTCTCGAAGAGTTGTACAAGTCGATGATTGCCGAGGCGTGTCGCGTCGAGGATCTCATCATCGATTCTCCGGGGCCAGAATCTGGCCTCGAGGGCGAACGATAGAGGTACGTCGATGACGATCAGAACCCTCCTGGTGGACAATTACGACTCGTTCACCTACAACCTGTACAGCCTCCTCGCCGAGGTCAACGGCCGACCACCGACCGTGGTCAAGAACGACGTCGCGTGGTCTTCCCTCGACTTCGCCGCGTTCGACAACGTCGTGATCTCGCCCGGTCCCGGCCGCCCGGACGTCGAGCAGGACTTCGGTATCAGTGGTCGAGTGATAAGCGAATCCGGTCTCCCGATTCTGGGTGTCTGCCTCGGCCATCAGGGGATGTGCCACCTCTTCGGGGGCGAGGTCGATCTGGCCCCCGCACCGATGCACGGCCGCATCACCGACATCACGCACACCGGGGTGGATCTGTTCGAGGGGATTCCCTCGCCGTATTCCGTGGTGCGCTACCACTCTCTGGTCGTCACCCGGACTCCCGCCGACTTCGAGGAAGTCGCCTGGACCCCGGACGGTCTGGTGATGGCGGTTCGTCATCACAGCAAGCCGTTGTGGGGAGTGCAGTTCCACCCCGAGTCGATCAGCACCGAATACGGGCGTGAGCTGCTGGCGAATTTCCGCGATCTGACGCTAGCGCGGTCGAACGCAGCGAACGCAGCGGGGACCCACGATTCGATGTTCACCATCGAAACCCGCACTATCGACAGCGATTTCGACTCCGAGCGCGTGTTCCAGACGCTGTTCGCGCACGACACCAAGAGTTTCTGGCTGGACGGAAGCGCCGCACTCGAGCCCGAGTGCCGATTCACCGTCATGGGCGATTGCTCCGGGCCGCACGCCGAATACGTGACGTACTCGGTAGCCGAGACGATGGTGACCGTCGAGGGCTCCGACGGCACGAAAGAACACATCCACTCGACGTTCTTCGACTACATCGACGCCCAACTACGTCGCCGAGCTACTCCCCCGCGGCACGATCTTCCCTTTGCATTCGGACTGGGCTACGTCGGCTACCTCGGGTACGAACTCAAGGCCGATACGGGCGGGCAGCTGGTGCACACCTCGGCGACCCCCGACGCCTCGATGGTGTTCTCCGATCGGGCGTTGGTGTTCGACCACGAGGCCGGCACCCTGTACTTGATGGGGTTGGCCGATACCCCCGGGGATCCGGTCCTCGCGCAGTGGTTCGACTCGGTCACCGCAACGCTGAGTGGACTGTCCGAGAAGGCGCAGACCGTGAGCGCGCCCAGTGGGATACCTGCGTCCGGTGCTCCGTTGCTCGGCGCAGAGCTGTCCCTGGAGCCACGGCTCAGGCACGATCGCACGCATTACCTCGACCTCATCTCTCAGTGCCTCGCCGAAATCCGTTCCGGTGAAACCTACGAGGTCTGCCTGACGAACACTGCCACCGTGGCCGGTTCCATCGACCCCGCGGCGACGTACTCCTACATGCGGGAAATCAATCCCACCCCGTACAGTGCCTTCTTGAATTTTCCCGACGTCTCGGTCCTGAGCGCCTCCCCCGAGCGATTCCTGCGTATCGACGCCGACCGCATCGTGGAGTCCAAGCCCATCAAGGGAACTCGGCCGCGCGGGGCCACCCCCGAAGAGGACAACGCACTCAAGGCCGACCTCGTCGCGAACGAGAAGGACAAGGCCGAGAATCTGATGATCGTCGATTTGGTGCGTAACGACCTGGCTCAGGTGTGCGTTCCTGGTTCGGTACACGTGCCGAAGCTGTTCGACGTCGAAACCTATGCTCCCGTGCACCAATTGGTCTCCACGGTTCGTGGCCGGCTGCGTGACGACGCGTCGGCTGCCGACTGCATCAGGGCGGCGTTCCCCGGCGGCTCGATGACCGGCGCTCCGAAGATTCGCACGATGGCAATCATCGACAAGCTCGAAGATGGGCCGCGCGGAGTGTATTCCGGTGCCATCGGCTACTTCTCGATCACGGGTACGGCAGATTTCTCGATCGTCATTCGCACGATCGTGGCGACCGAGCACGAGGTCACGTACGGCGTCGGAGGCGCGATCGTCGCGCTCTCGGACCCCGACGAGGAGTTCGAGGAGACGATGGTCAAAGCGGTGTCGATGCGTCGAGCCCTCACTGGCCGGACAGCGAACAGCGGGTAGAGCGCACGCGCTCTACCCGCTGTTCCACATCCCTCGGCCAGTGGCCGTCGTGCTCTACGCAGTGGTGAAGTACTCGAACACCGCAGGCTGAGCTTCGGGGTTGGCGTTGTTGATTCCGATGACCGTGCCGGCGACCGTACCGATCACGGTTCCGATGATGCAGCCCGAGATGAAGTTCGGGAAGATCGAGACGCAGCCGATGGCGAAGCCGAGGCCTGCACCGATGGCCGTGCCGACGCCGCCGCCGTTGTTCCAACCGATGGCGAGCTGGTTGACCATGTTGTCGAAGGCCTGCTGCTTGGTCTTCGCGCCTGCGACCTCAGCGACAGGAACGGTCTGCGGGGTGAGAGTGAGTTCCCGACCTTCGGCACCGATCAGGGGCGCAATGGAGTAGACGGTTCCATTGATGGAGTACTCCAGCGGGATCGACGCCACCGTGGAGCCGGCCTGGTCGACGATCGACACCGTCTCGCTCGTCGCATCGACGCGGAAGAGACCGGCGTCGAGGATGGTCTTGACGGTTCCATCCGGGTTGACCGACGTCTGGTAGTTCATCGACTCCGACGTCGGATCCGCTACGGCCTGGCCTGCGCCGGTGGCTACGGCTGCGGTCAACGCCACCGCGACCGTTGCTGTTCTGATCAGTTTCACTGTGTCCCCTGGTAGTAGTGATTCGCATTCGACCACTCGAGTATCGAAAGCCGATGGTATTCGAGCGAGTGCTCTTTCACGGAAGAACACTCGCAAACGTTATGGATATGTATTGCCCAGATGTGCGTCGACAACCGGACCGATCACCGAGACAGCATCGGGATTGGTCATTTCGTTGTGGAAAACGTCCACACCGTGGATGACGATATCTCCTGACACGTACGGTCGCCATTCCTGTGGTGACCGAACAATTCCGTCACTCGCGCCTTTCGTTGCAGAAAAGAACAAAACATTTCCGTCGAACACGTCCGGGATGAACTCGGCCATGATTCGCGTCGAGTTCTCGAATCCTGCATTGATTCTGCGCAAATGATCCGCCGTGACACCGGTGGTCTGCCCCAGGGATTCGTCGAGCAGTTCGACACCACGTTCGTAGGTCAACGGCTCGGACGACGCCTGAGCAGTCAGATCCAGCCCCAGACCCGCGAGCAGGTTCTCGACGCTCAGCTCACCGTCGGCCGTCTCGTCATGGCCGTCGACGTAGCTGTCCAGCAACGCGAGAGTCTGCACTTCGCTGCCGGTGCTGCGTAGTTCCACGGCGATCGCATGGGCGAGCGAACCACCGAGCGACCACCCGAGCAGGTTGTACGGACCGACCGGCTGGACAGCCCGAATCTCGTCGGCGTACCGGTGCGCGAGGTCTCGAATCGAGCCGAACGGCGTGCCTTCCACGATGCTGGGCAACTGCAGGCCGTACACGGGACGGTCGTCACCGATCTGGGACACCAGGCCCGCATATCCCCACGACAACCCGATTCCGGGATGGACGCAGAACAGCGGTTCCTTGGAACCTGTGCTGCGCAGTGGGATGACCACTCCGAACACCGAATCCAGTTGTGCACCGGACGAATCGACGTCCGACGCGACCCGAGCCGCGAGCCCTGCCGGGGTCGGATCGACGAACAATGCCTGCAGCGGGACGCGAACTCCGACCGCGTTCTCGATGGCCGGGCCGATCTTGGTTGCCACCAGCGACGTGCCACCGAGCTCGAAGAAGTTGTCGTCCATGCCGACTCGTTCGACACCCAATACCTCGGCGAACGCGTCGGCGATGGCTGCTTCGAGATCGGTACTCGGTGCCCGATACGGCGTCGTCGACACCGTCAGTTCCGGCACCGGGAGCGCGCGTCGATCCAGCTTGCCCACCGGAGTGAGTGGGATGTCGGCGAGTTCGATGATCGTCGACGGGACCATATGGCGCGGAAGAACGGTCGCGACACTGTCGCGCAACGCCTCGACGTCCACCGATGCACCCTCGGCCGGCAGCACGTAGGACACGAGAACCGTATCTCCCGACGCCGCATTGTGACCGATGGTCGCCGCGAAGCCGACCTCGTCGTGATCGGTGAGCGCGGAGTCGATCTCGCCGAGCTCGATACGGAATCCGCGGACCTTGACCTGGAAGTCGCTGCGTCCGACGAACTCGAGCACACCGGTACTCCCCCAGCGCACGACGTCACCGGTTCGGTACATCCGCTCACCGGCGGTACCGAACGGGTCTGCGACGAAGCGTTCGGATGTGAGCCCGAACCGTCGCAGGTAACCGCGTGCCGTACCGGGGCCTGCGATGTACAGCTCGCCCGACACCCCGGCCGGGACCGGCCGCAGACGTGCGTCGAGCACGAGGAACCGGAATCCGGTACCCGGCCGGCCGACGTCCACCGTGCCGCCTGGCATCAACGGACCGCCGACACTCGCCTGAATGGTCGTCTCGGTCGGACCGTAGCCGTTGAACATCTTGCGGCCCGGTGCCCACTTCGCCACCAGCTCCGGAGTGCAGGCCTCGCCGCCGACGGCGAGGACGCGGACCGTGCCCAAACGTGTCTCGTCGATCGAGGACAACGCCGCCGGAGTCAGGAACGCGTGTGTGACATGTTCCGATTCGAGCAGGTCGGCCAGTTCGCTGCCACCGAACGTTCCCGGCGGCACGATCACCACGGTGGCGCCGACGCCGAACGCCATCGTGAGCTCGTACACCGAGGCGTCGAAACTCGGCGAGGCGATGTGCGACACCCGCGAATCTCGGGTGGGACGGAATCGATCGATCACCTCGGCCTGCAGGTTGGCCAGGCCCCGGTGCCGCACTGCGACGCCCTTCGGGCGACCGGTCGAACCCGAGGTGTAGATCAGGTATGCCGGGTGGTCGAGGTGCAGCGTCGCGGTGCGCTCGGCATCGGTGACTGCGGCCACGGGATAGCGAGAGAGCTCCGATGATGTCTCGGGATCGTCCAGGACGAGCCACGGCACGGTGTCGGGCAGCGACTGCCGACTGTCGACGTCGGTCAATCCCATTGCCGCACGCGAATCTTCGAGCATGTGCGCAATGCGGTCGGCCGGGTAGTTCGGGTCGACCGGCAGGAATGCCGCACCGGTCTTGGCGACCGCCCACACCGACAGAACCGACTCGATGGATCGAGGCAGGGCCAAGGCGACGAACGTTTCCGGTCCGACGCCGTAGTCGATGAGCATTCGCGCGATTCGGTTCGACCAACTGTCGAGGTCGGCGTAGGACAGGCTCACGCCCCGATACGTGACGGCGACCGCGTACGGGTCGAGCGCCACCGAGGCGGCGAGCATTTCCGGCCACGTTCGCAACGCGACGTCGGCGGACCCGCGAGCCGGTGCCAGAGCCTGCTTCTCGTCGGCACCGAGAATGTCGATATCCCCCACCGCGGTGAGTCGATCGCTGCCGACGGCGTCGAGTACGCGAACCAGTCGCGCCGCGATCGCATCGACGGTGGACGCGTCGAACAGCGAGGTGGCGTAATCGAACGCTGCCTCGAATCCGGTCGGTCGCCCGTCGTCGTCGAAGGTCTCGGACACCAGGAGTTGCAGATCCTGCTTGGCCACGGGAACGTCGAAGTCGAAGCCCTCCACGCGCAGATCCGGTAGCTCGAGTGACGCCTTCTCGTTGTTCTGGAACGACAACGCCACCTGCGACAGCGGTGCATACGCCGTCGATCGCGTGGGATTGAGCACCTCGACGATGCGCTCGAACGGCATCTCGGTGTGATCGAAGGCGTCGAGGTCGTGTGCTTTCACCTGCGTGAGCAGATCCACGAACGAGGCGGAGTCGTCGATCCGGCTGCGCAACACCAAGGTGTTGACGAACATGCCGACGAGATCGTCCAGTGCCGCGTCGCCGCGCCCTGCCACCGGAGTGGTGATCGCGATGTCGTCGGTACCGCTCAGGCGCGCCAGCACCACCGCGAACGCGGCGTGCAACACCATGAACATACTGACGTTCTGCTCGCGGGTGATCTCGACGAGTGCCCGATGGATCTCGGCGTCGACGGTGAAGCGAACCCGGCCACCCCGGAAATCCTGCGTGGTGGGCCGCGGGCGATCGGTGGGCAACGGCAGCAGATCGGGTAGACCTGCGAGCGCCGTCGACCAGTACTCGAGCTGGGCCGCGGCCACGCTCGACTCGTCCTTCTCGTCACCGAGCAACGAACGCTGCCACAGCGTGTAGTCGGCGTACTGCACCGGCAGGGGCTCCCAGCCCGGCGCTGCTCCCGTGGTGCGCGCCGAGTACGCGAGCACCACGTCTCGTGCCAGCGGTGCCATCGAGGCTCCGTCGGCCGCGATGTGATGCACCACCATCGCCAGTACGAAGACGGGCTCGGCATCGGTATCGGTACCGACGACGTGGAACAGCTCGACGTGCACCGGAATCTCGGTGGTCACGTCGAATCCACGACCTGCCAGGTGCGCCACCCGGTCGGTCAGCACACCGGCATCGATCGATTCCGGCTCGACCACCGGAGCCACCTCGACGGCCGGATGTACGAGCTGGACCGGGAAGTCCGGTCCGTCCGGGAACGTCGTCCGCAGCGATTCGTGCCGCTCGAGGACGTCGACGACTGCCGCGGCGAGGGCCGCAGTATCGAGCTGCCCGGTCAACTTGACGACCAGTGGCACGTTGTACGCCGCCGAGGTGGTGTCGAACTGGTTGATGAACCACATGCGTTGCTGTGCGAGCGACAGCGGGATGTGATCAGGACGTTGTGTCGCAACGAGATTCGGACGCTGCGTCCGTGTGGACGTTGCGCCGACCGCGCTCGCCAATCCGGCGACAGTCGGCATCTCGAAGATCGTGCGCACGCCGATCGTGGTGCCGAGTTCGGCATTGACGCGAGCGATGACACGGGTGGCACTGAGCGAGTCGCCACCGAGCTCGAAGAAGCTGTCGTCGGCACCGACCCGATCGACGTCGAGAATCTCGGCGAACACGGCGGCCACGGTGAGCTCGGCCGGCGTGCTCGGCTCGCGGTACGACGTCGCCGACCCGAACTCGGGCACCGGCAACGCGGACCGATCGAGTTTTCCGACCGGTGTGAGCGGAATGGCGTCGAGCACGACGATGGCTGCGGGAACCATGTGCGACGGCAACATGCCGGCCAGGTGGTCACGCAGGACACCGGTATCGAACGCGTCCGCCGCGCCCTCGGTGGTTCGTACGTACGACACCAGGACGGTCGCTCCCGACGGGCCCGGAGTGCCGAAGGTCGCGGCGAAGTCCACGGACGGATGCGATGCGAGCGCCGCGTCGATCTCGCCGAGTTCGATGCGGAAGCCGCGAACCTTGACCTGCGAATCACTTCGACCGACGTATTCGATCGTCAGATCCGGCGACCACCGCACCACGTCTCCGGTGCGGTACATCCGCGCGCCGGGTGCGCCGAACGGGTCGGCGACGAATCGCTCCGCCGTCAGGCCCAATCGGTCGTGGTAACCGCGGGCGAGTCCGACACCCGCGAGATAGAGCTCACCTGCCACGCCGACAGGAACGGGCTGCAGCCGTGAATCGAGCACCACCTCGTACACGCCGCGAACAGGACCACCGATCGAGACGGTGTCACCTGCAGTCATCGGCGTGCTGATGTTGGACATGATCGTGGCCTCGGTCGGACCGTAACCGTTGTAGAGATTCCGGCCCGGTGCCCACTTCGCGACCAACTCGGCCGGTACGGCCTCGCCACCGACGACGACGTCGGCGAACGTGTCGAGCCCGCTCGGGTCGACCGACGCCAGAGCCGACGGGGTGATGAAGCCGTGGGTGACCGACTCCGCTGCCAACAGTGCCGCGAGTTCGTTGCCGCCGTACACGGTGGGCGGCACGATGATCATCGTCGCGCCGACGCCGAAGGCGAGTAGGTACTCGAGCACGGATGCATCGAAGCTCGGGGACGAGACGTGCAGTGTGCGTGAGTCTTTGGTGATTCGGTATCGCTCGCGCTGCTCGGTTGCGAAGTTGTCGAGACCGGAGTGCGTGACGACGACACCCTTGGGCACACCCGTCGAACCCGAGGTGTAGATGGTGTACGCCGCGCTGTCGAAGGCGATGCGTCCGTTCCGCTCGGTGGCGCCGATCGGCTCGTCGCTCACTGCGTTCGGGCCGTCCGTCGCCAGATCGTCGAGGACGATCCAGGGCACGGTCGACGGCAGGTCGTCGAGATGGGTGCGGGTGGTGACGCCGAACGTTGCTCCGGAGTCGGCCAACATGTGCTCGATGCGATCGGCCGGGTAGTTGGGATCCACCGGTACGAATGCCGCGCCGGATTTTGCGACGGCCCAGACCGTCAGCACCGATTCGATCGATCGTGCGATGCCGAGTGCCACGAAGGTCTCGGTGCGCACGCCGTGGCCCAGCAGAATTCGAGCGAGTCGGTTGGACCGACGGTCCAACTCCCGGTACGTCATTTCGCCGTCGGTGCTGCGCAGTGCGATAGCGTCCGGGTTCACCGCGGCAGCGTCGGAGAAGATTTCCGGCAGCAGCCGGGCCGAGCGTCCATCGGGTCCGAACACCGGTGCCAGCGAGGCGAACTCGGCGTCACCGAGGAGTCGCAGCCGTCCCAGTGGCTGCTGTTCGTCCTCGAGCACGGCGTCGAGGACACGCTCGACGCGATCGACGATGGCGTGCACGGAATCGACGTCGAACAGTTCCGGCAGGTACTTCGCCTTCAGGTTGAGGCGCTCGTCGACCGACGAAACCAGAGTCAGCGGGTAGTGCGCTGCGTCGGTTCCGAGAATGTCGGTGACCTGCATACCGGCGAAATCGGTTGCCGCAGAAGCGCCGGCCCGGTCGACGGGGTACGACTCGAACACCGTCAAGGTGTCGAAAGCCACGCCTGCACCCGCTGCGCGTTGGATATCGGTCAGGCCGAGGTAGTGGTGATCCAACAGCGATGCCTGCTCGGCCTGAACCCGATCGACCAGTGCACCCAGCGTTTCGCTCCGGTCGAGCGTGACCCGGACGGGCAGGGTGTTGATGAACAGCCCGATCATGCCCTCGATACCCGGAACCTCCGGCGGACGACCCGACACCGTCGCACCGAACACGACGTCCTCGCGTCCGGTGAGGGTGGCCAGCACGACGCCCCATGCGGTCTGGACGAGGGTGTTGAGGGTCGATCCACGGCGAGCAGCGAAGTCACGCAGTGCCGCGGTGGTCTCGACCGACAACGACCGCTCGGTCTCCTGCGACACGGTGGACAGTTGCCGGCCACGATCGTCGGTGACCAACAGCGTGGGTTCTTCCACGCCGGCCATGGCACTGACCCATTGCGCGGTGGAGATCGCCACGTCTCGTTGGCGCATCCAGGCCAGGTAGTCCCGGTAGGCAGGAATGCGCGGCAGCATCGAGTCGTCGGACTCGGTGACGTAGAGCGTGATGAGTTCCTTGACGACCAGCGGCGTCGACCATCCGTCCAACAGGATGTGGTGGTTGGTCAGCAGCAGACGCCAGTGATCGTCGGCCAGGGTGATGAGCGTGAACCGCAGCAGCGGTGCCCGGTCCATCTCGAAGCGCACCGCACGGTCGGCCTCGAGAACTGCCTCGAGGGCCACCTCGACATCGGGCTCCCCCCGAAGGTCGATCTCGGACCACGGAACAGTGACCGAACTCTGCACGATCTGCAGTGACTCGCCGTTGCTGTTGTGTACGAACGCTGCTCGCAGGTTGGGATGGCGAGAGACCAGTTTGTCGACGGCAGCATGCATCCGCGTCGCATCGACAGTTCCCCGGAGCTCGAGCCCCAGCTGAACCATGTACGCGTCGACACCCGAACCGGCACTGCCGATCTCGCCGGCCAGGCGAGCGTGGAACAGCAAGCCGGCCTGCAGAGGCGACAACGACCACACGTCGTCGAGATTCGGGAACTGCTCTTCCAGAGCATCGATGGATGTCTGATCGATGTCGACCAGCTCGAGATCCGACGGCGTGAAGCCGCCCGCACCGTCGGCCGAGGCGTGCTCGGTGATCGAGGTGAGGGCCTGCGTCCACAGTTCGATCAACCTGCCGACCTCGTCGGCGTCGAGAACGCCCGCGGGGAAGGCGAACGTCGCGTCGAGCTGCGGGCCGTCGGGGGTCGAGGTGGTGACAGCGTTGATGTCCAGCGCCGCAGGCACCGGCATGTCCGGATTCTGCGCGTCGCCGAGCTCTGCGTCGGCCACCGGGATCCAACCCACGTCGTCCATGCCTTCGGTGGATCCGGTGGAGAACCGGCCGAGGTAGTTGAAGCTGACCTGTGGTGCGGCGAAGCCGGACAGAGCCTCGCCTGCAGCGGAATCGAGGTACCGCAGCATGCCGTAGCCGATGCCGTGATCGGGGATCTCGAGCAGCTGTTCCTTGATGGTCTTGACCAGAGCACCGGCCGACGCGCCGCCTGCCAGAGCGTCGGCGACGTCGAGCGACCCGAGATCGAGACGTACGGGGAAGATGGTGGTGAACCAGCCGACGGTCCGACCGAGATCGGCACCGGGCACCACAGCGTCCTCGCGGCCGTGGCCCTCGAGAGTCACGAGAGCGTCCCGCACCGCATCGCCGCGTTCGCGACGCCACGCCGTCAGGGCCAGAGCCAAACCGGCCAGCAGGCCGTCGTTGACGCTGCCGCGGAACACGTCCGGGACAGTGGTCAACAGGCGCTCGGTGACCTCGACCGGCAGGGACGTGCGGACACGCTGCACGGTGGCGTCGACGTCGAATCTCTTGTCGAGCGGGCGAGAACCGATCGTCGGGTCGGCTCCGTCGAGGATCCGACGCCACAGTCCGAGCTCGTCGGTTCGGGCGGCCGTGACCTCGGTGAGTCCGGTGGACCACCGACGCATCGACGTACCGATCGGAGCCAGTTCAGGCTCCTGGCCGGAGACGATCCGACTCCATGCCGTGGCGAGGTCGGGGACCA
The DNA here is from genome assembly GCF_001894785.1 of Rhodococcoides fascians NBRC 12155 = LMG 3623. Lineage (GTDB taxonomy): Bacteria > Actinomycetota > Actinomycetes > Mycobacteriales > Mycobacteriaceae > Rhodococcoides > Rhodococcoides fascians. Next base: position 303,614 of record NZ_BCWW01000004.1, on the reverse strand, counting down.
GAATGCGCCAGGACACGCCGTCGATCACGAGGTGGTGGGCGACGACGAGCAGTCGACCCGAGCCATTGGGGCTCTGGAACCACACCATCTGCACCATGACGCCGTCGGCCGGAACCAGACGATCGGCAGCGGCGTCGAGCTCGGCCGCGGCGGCGACGGAGAATTCGGGGCCGTCGACGGATTCGACCGAGACCGCGTGAAGGACGCTCGCAGCCGAGACTGTTCCGACCGGAGACACTTCCTCGTGCCACTCCCCGTCCGCGTCCTGGTAGAGGCGCGCACGCAGCATGTCGTGACGATCGAGCACCGCTGCCACGGTGCGTTCGAGCGTCTCGCGCTCGATGCCGACCGGAAGCTGAAGCAGCGCTGTTTGTGTGTAACGGCCGAATTCGGTGCTGCGGTCCAACATCCACCGCACGACCGGGGTGAGCGGCATCGGGCCGACTCCCCCACCGTCGAGTTCTTCGAGCACCACGGCGTCGCCGCCGAGAACAGCGACCTCGGCGAGAGCGGCCACGGTCTTGCGCTCGAAGATGTCGCGGGGAGCCAGCACCAGCCCGGCGGCCTTGGCGCGCGAGACCAACTGGATCGACATGATGCTGTCGCCGCCGAGTGCGAAGAACGAATCGTCGACGCCGACGGTATCGAGCCCGAGAACGTCCGCGAACAGACCGGCCAGGATCGACTCGACTTCGGTTGCGGGCAAACGACTTTCGGTGACGTTTGCCGAGAAGTCCGGTGCCGGGAGTGCACGGCGATCGAGTTTGCCGTTGGCGGTCAGCGGCAGCTCGTCCAGGACGATCAACGCTGCGGGCACCATGTACGAGGTCAACGAGTTGCCCACGAAGTCGAGAACGGCCGCATGGTCGAGCGCGCGACCGGCCTCGGCCACGACGTAGCCGATCAGGCGATCACCGAAACCGTCGTCGCGGACGGAGACCACGGAAGCCGCTACCCCATCGAATGCCAGGAGCGCGCTTTCGATTTCGCCCAGTTCGATACGGAAGCCGTGCAACTGGACCTGCATGTCGCTTCGACCCAGGTATTCGAGAGCCCCATCGCGATTCCACCTGGCGGTGTCACCGGTGCGGTACATACGCGCACCCACATCGCCGGACGGGTCGGCAACGAAACGTGTTGCGGACAGCCCTGCTCGGCCGAGGTATCCGCGAGAGAGCTGTGCCCCGGACACGTACATCTCCCCGACGACCCCGGGCGGAACAGGATTGAGGCGGGTGTCGAGAACGGCGACACGCAGCGCCGGGATCGCCTGGCCGATGACGCTGGCCGAAGCGGACGCCGCGAACTGCTCGGTCAGAGCCAGGTGGCTCACGTGGACCGTCGTCTCGGTGATGCCGTACATGTTGACCAGGGTCGGCGAGGTCTCCTCGTGCCGTGCGTACCAGCGACCGAGCTGCCCGAGATCGAGTGCTTCTCCACCGAAGATGACGTACCGCAGCGACAGTGCGTCCGATCCGTCGGCGGATCCACCTGCCGCGGTTGCCACACGATCGGCTTCGGCGAACTGGTAGAACGCCGTCGGCGTCTGGTTGAGGACCGTGACCTTCTCGCGAATCAGCAACTCGCGGAACAGTTCCGGCGAGCGTGCGGTGTAGTAGTCGACGACCACGAGAGTGCCGCCGTGCAGCAGTGGTCCCCACAGTTCCCACACCGAGAAGTCGAACGCGTAGGAGTGGAACATGGTCCACACGTCGCGGTCGTCGAAGTGGAACAGATCCGTGGTGTTCGCGAACAGCGTCGCGACGTTACGGTGCGCGATCTGCACACCCTTGGGACGTCCGGTACTACCCGAGGTGTAGATGACGTAGGCGATCGAATCGGCATCGGTGGTGCCGATGCGGTCGGCGTCGGTCAGCGGGGCTCCGGACACGCTTGCCAGCTCGGCGACCGCTTCGGGTGCATCGAGCAGCAGCATCTCGACATCGGAAGCAGGCACCGATGCACTGTCGGCGACGGTGGAGATCACACAGACCGGTGACGCGTCGTCGAGCATGAAGGCGAGCCGGTCGGCCGGATAGCCGACATCGATCGGGAGGTAGCCGCCGCCGGACTTGACGACCGCCAACAGAGCAACGATCAGCTCCTCGGTGCGCGGCATCGCAACCGCCACCAGGGACTCCGACGTCACACCCCGAGCCACGAGGACTCGTGCGAGTCGGTTCGAGCGGTCGTCCAGCTCGGCGTAGGTCAGCGAGCGATCGCCGAACACGACTGCCTGTGCTTCGGGGAACTGCGCAGCGGCCGCGGCGAAGCGGTCGGCCAGTGTCGCATCGGTCGCCGTGTGTCCGTCGTGGTTCCACTGCCGGGCCATGGCGTCGAGTTCACCCGGCAACAGGATGTCGATGTCGCCGACAGCACGATCGGGATCGGTGGTCACGCCGGCGAGGACGGCACCGAATCGAGTCGAGAACTCGTCCACGGAGATCTCGTCGAACAGGTCGACCGCATAGGTGATCGCAGCGGTCATACCTGCCGGAGCACCGGAGTCGTCGAACCGTTCCGCGACGGTCAGCTGGAGGTCGAACTTCGCGACGTGGGCGTCGATGTCGACGGCCTCGACGGTGAGTTCGGGTAGCTCCAGTGCCGCCGAGGTGTTGTTCTGGAATTCGAGCAGTACCTGGAACAACGGCGAGTGATCGGTGGAACGCGCCGGATCGAGGACGTCGACGAGACGCTCGAACGGCACGTCGGTGTTGTCGAACGCCGCCAGGTCCGCGGTACGGGTCCGGCGGAGCAGCTCGGTGAACGAGAGATCGGGCGCTACCTCGGTGCGCAGAACCAGAGTCCCGACGAACATGCCGACCAAATCGTCGAGCGCCGCGTCGCCACGCCCGGCGATGGGCGTGCCGACTGCGATGTCCTCGGTCCCGCTGAGGCGAGCCATGAGGATCGACCATGCTGCATGCATGGCCATGAACACGGTCGCGTCGTTCGCGCGGGCGAGGTCCACCAGGCCGGCGTGGACGTCTGGCTCGATCTCGAACCGAACACTGTTGCCGCGCATCGACTGCCGTGCCGGGCGAGGATGGTCGAGCGGAAGCGGCAGCAGCTCGGGTAGATCCGCGAGAGTGGACTTCCAGAACTCGAGCTGCTGTGCTGCCACCGAGCTCGGGTCGGACTCGTCGCCGAGAACCGAGCGTTGCCACATCGCGAAATCGGCGTACTGAACGTCGAGCGGTGCCCACATCGGGGCTACTCCCGACACGCGAGATCCGTACGCCACCATGACGTCTCGAGCCAACGGTGCCATGGACGCGCCGTCGGCGGCAATGTGATGCACGATGATCGACAGCACGAAATCCTCGGGTGCCGTCCGGTACAGAACGGCCCGGAAGGGCAGGTCCTTCGACACGTCGAATCCGCGGGCGGCAGCGGACGAGATCGCGGTGACGATCTCGGTGGCATCGACGTCGACGACGTGCAGATCGGTCGTCGCCGCGTCGGTGCCGAGAATGTGCTGCTCGGGCCGATCGCCGTGCGAGGGGAACACGGTGCGCAGCGACTCGTGCCGCGCCAGCACGTCACCGATCGCAGCGTTCATTGCCTCGATGTCGAGACGGCCTGTCAATCGAACCGCGAGCGGGATGTTGTAGGCGGCCGAGTCGACGTCGAACTGGTTGATGAACCACATTCTCTGCTGAGCCATCGACAACGGAATCGAGCTCGGGCGAGGCTTCGCAGTGAGCGCCGGACGGCGCGCGGCACCGGCCGGGTTGCTGTGCACTCGCACCGCCAACGACTCGACCGTGGGTGCCTCGAACAACGCACGAACGCTGACAGCGGTGTCGAGGGCTGCATTCACCCGAGCGGTGAGGCGGGTGGCGCTCAGCGAGTCTCCACCGAGATCGAAGAAGCTCGAGTCGATGCCGACGCTGCCCACGCCGAGAACCTCGCCGAAGATGTCGGCGATGATCCGCTCGGTCTCGTTGCGAGGAGCGCGCGAGTCGCTGCCGAGGTGCAGATCCGGGGCGGGCAGCGCCTGTCGATCGAGCTTGCCCGCGGGCGTGAGCGGGATCGACTCCAGGGCAACGAACGCCGTCGGAATCATGTGTGTCGGAAGCGAACTCGACGCCCGAGTGCGCAGCGTCGTCACATCGATTTCGTGGCCGGGCCGCGGAAGAACGTAGGCGACCAGGATCGTGTTTCCGGCAGGTCCGTCGACACCGATCGTCGTAGCGAATTCGACTGTCGGATCATCGGTCAGCACCGCGTCGATCTCGCCGAGCTCGATACGGAAACCGCGCACCTTGACCTGGAAGTCGCTGCGTCCGACGTACTCGAGGGTGCCCGACTCGGTCCACCGCACGACGTCGCCGGTTCGGTACATACGCTCGCCGGGCTCGCCGAACGGGTTCGCGACGAACCGCTCTGCCGTCAGACCGAATCGCGAATGGTAGCCACGCGCCAGGGCGGGGCCGGCGAGGTAGAGCTCTCCTGCGACACCGACCGGTACCGGATGCAGACGCGAATCCAGCACTACTTCGCCGAAACCGATTGTCGGCGAGCCGATATCGATGGGCGAGCCCACGTGCAGCTGGTCACTGACGGAGGAGAAGATGGTGGCCTCCGTGGGGCCGTACGCATTGAACATGCGCCGGCCCGGTGCCCACCGTGCGACGAGCTCGGGCGGACACACGTCGCCGCCGGTTGCAACGACGCTCAGTTCGGTCAGACCATCGGGGTCCACCGATGCGAGGGCCGCGGGAGTCACGAACGCATGCGTGACGTGCTGCTGCGCCAGGAGCTCGCCGAGCTCCACGCCGCCGTAGACGGAGGTGGGTGCGATCACCATCGTGGCGGCACCCGAGATCACCATGGCCAGCTCGAGAATGGATGCATCGAAGCTCGGTGACGCGAATGCGAGAACCCGAGCGTTCGGAGTCAACTCGAAACGAGACCGTTCTTCCTCGGCCAGGTTGGCCAGGCCGCGATGAGTGACGGTGACGCCCTTGGGAACTCCGGTGGAGCCGGAGGTGTAGATCAGGTACGCGACCTGATCGATGTGTACCGGTCGAGTGCGGTCGGAGTCGAGAACCGGTGCGGTCGAACGGTTCGCGAGATCGCGGCGAGTGTCGTCGTGGTCGAGGACGGACCACGCAGCCGAGCCCAGACCCTCGACGGCACCGACGTGCTCGGTCGACGTGACGCCGATGGACGCGCCGGAGTCGACCAGCATGTGCTCGACTCGATCACGGGGGTAACTCGGATCGATCGGCAGGAAGGCCGCACCGGTCTTGGCCACGGCCCAGATTGCGAGAACCGATTCGATGGAGCGCGGCAAAGCAAGTGCCACAACGGTTTCCGGACCTGCTCCGCGGGCGATCAACGCACGCGCGAGCGCGGACGACCGAGTGTCCAATTCGGTGTAGGTCAGTGTCCGACCTGCGCTCCACACTGCCGTACCACCGGGGTTGCGGGCAGCAGCATCGGTGAGGATGTCCGGCAGGAGTCGTTCGGTCGTGGAAGCGGGACCACGTACCGGGGCCAGCCTGTTCGATTCCTCCGAGGACAGCAGCGACAGCGATGCGACCCGTTGGTCGGTGTCGGTCGCGATCGCCTCGAGAACACGCACGATTCGATCGACGGTGGCGACGACGACACTGTGCTCGAACAGCTCGGGCAGGTACTTGGCTTCGATGTGCAATCGGTCGTCGACCATCGCGACCAGGGTCAGCGGATACTGTGCGGTGTCGCTGCCGTCGTGTACGTCGTGCACCCGCATGCCGGCGAGATCGGTCTCGGCCGACAGACCCGCACGGTCCATCGGATACGACTCGAACACGGTGAGCGTGTCGAACGCGACCGCGGGACCGACGGCACGCTGGATATCGGTCAGGCCCAGGTAGTGGTGATCGAGCAGCGAAGCCTGTTCGGCCTGCACCCGATCGAGGTACTGGCCGAGTGTCTCGGCTGGATCCAGCACGATGCGCACCGGCAGCGTGTTGATGAACAGACCGACCATGGACTCGATATCCGAGACCTCCGGCGGACGTCCCGAGACGGTGGCACCGAACACGACGTCCGTGCGACCGGTCAACGTGCCCAGCACCATCGCCCACGAAGCCTGCACCATCGAGTTCATCGTGATGCCGCGTGCCCGGGCGAGACTGCGCAGGCGTTCGGTCTGCTCGGTGTCCAGGGAAACCAACGCGCGGCCGGCCAATGTCGACTCCTGGCGACGGCTCTCGACCGGCGTCAGCAGGGTGGGTTCGGCGAGACCCGCGAGGGCTTCCGTCCATGCCGCACGAGCTGCCGAGTGATCACGCCGCGACAACCACGACAGGTAGTCGCGGTACGCAGGTACGCGCGGAAGAACGGCGTCGTCGCCGTCCACGACGTAGAGCGTGAGCAGGTCCTTCAGGAGCAGCGGCGTCGACCATCCGTCGAGCAGGATGTGGTGGTTGGTCATCACCAGACGCCACTCGCCCGGGGCCATCGTCACGAGCATGAAGCGCAACAACGGCGCCTGTGCCATGTTGAATCGCGTTGCGCGGTCGTCGTGTTCGATTCGCTCGAGCTCGGCTGCGCGATCGTCGACGCTCAGCGACGACAGATCGACCGAGGTCCACGGCACAACGACGTCGTGATGCACGATCTGGATGGATTCGCCGTCGTTGTTGTGCACGAACGCCGTGCGCAGGTTCGCGTGGCGCCGCAGTAGAGCCTGGGCAGCGCGGCGGAAGCGAGCCTCGTCGACGTCCCCGCGGAGGTCGAGCACCAGCTGCACGATGTAGGCGTCGACGGCCTGATCCGACAGTTCGGCATGGAAGAGCAAACCGGCCTGCAGAGGCGTCATCGACCAGATGTCGTCGAGAGTCGGGTACACCCGCTCGAGATCGTCGATGGACTTCTGGTCGAGGCTCACCAGATCGAGATCGGACGGGGTGAACCCGCCGGTGCCCGGTCGCTGAGCGAGCTGCGTCAGCGCGGTGAGAGCCTGCTTCCACAACTGGGCGAGTTCGGTGACCTCGTCGGCGTCGAGCACGCCCGTCGGGAATGCGAAGGTCGCCTCCAACCGCGGTCCGGTCGGTGTGGCCGTGGTGACCGCGTTGATGTCGAGTGCAGCGGCGACCGGCAGGTCCTCGTCCTGGGAATCACCGACGCCGGAGTCGTCGACCGGCAGCCACCCGTGTCCGCGGAGCTCGTCCGGAACGTCGGTGCTGTATCGACCGAGGTAGTTGAAACTGACCTGGGGTGCCGGGAAGTCACGCAGTGTCGCACCGGCCTCCTCGTCCAGGTAGCGGAGCATGCCGTACCCGATGCCGTGATCGGCAACGGCGAGCAGCTGCTCCTTGACGGACTTGACCAGCGCTGCTGCCGCGTCCCCTCCGGCGAGAGCGTCGTCGAGGTCGATCCCGTCGAGGGTCAGTCGAAGTGGGTAGATGGTGGTGAACCAACCGATGGTGCGGCTGAGATCGGCTCCCGGAACCACATGGTCCTCACGGCCGTGGCCCTCGAGAGAGATCAGTGCGTCGGACACGACGACACCGCGGTTTCGTCGCCACACGGCGGTCGCCAGAGCCAGAGCGGCCAGCAGACCGTCGTTGACGCTGCCGTGGAACGCCTCGGGCAGAGCCGTCAACAGGCCCTCGGTGACATCGGTCGACAGAGTGACCTCGACCTTGTCCACCGTTCGATAGACGTCGATCTCGCGGTCGAGTGCGCGTGAACCGATGAGCGGATCGGGATCGGCGAGCGCGTCGCGCCATACAGCGAGCTCGTCCGAACGCGTTGCGGTGACCTCACGCAGGCCGTGCGCCCATCGACGCATCGAGGTACCGACCGGGGCCAGTTCCGGTGTGCTGCCGCCGATGATCTGAGCCCACGCCGACGCGAGGTCGGGCACGAGAATTCGCCACGAGACGCCGTCGATCACGAGGTGGTGCGCGACGACGAGCAGTCGGCTGCCTTCGGAGCCGGCGTCGAACCAGACCATCTGGATCATGACACCGGCATCGGGTGCCAGACGATCCACTGCTGCAGCGGCTTCCGACCTGGCCTGATCCGAGAACTCCGGTCCCCGAACACTGTTCGACTCCACCCGGCGGACGACGGACTGCGCCGTCACTGAACCGATCGGGAGCACCTCCATCGACGGTTCTCCGGCACGGTGCAGAACTGCACGGAGCATGTCGTGGTGATCGAGGACGGTCTGAACGGTTGCTTCGAGAACGTCGAGCTCGATATCGGACGGCAGTGTCAGCACGGCAGTCTGTGTGTGCTTGTCGAGTACCGACGTGCGGTCGAGCATCCAGTGCACGATCGGGGTGAGCGGGACGTCTCCGACGCCACCGCCGGGCAGCTCGTCGAGCACGAGCGGAACGGTCCCGTCGCCGGCGGCGACGACCTCGGCCAGTGCGGCAACGGTCTTGTGCTCGAACACATCTCGCGGCGACAGAGCCAGCCCTGCCGCTTTCGCGCGGGAGACGAGCTGAATCGACATGATGCTGTCTCCGCCGAGCGCGAAGAAGGAGTCGTCGACTCCGACGCGATCGAGGCGGAGCACCTCGGCGAACAAACCGGCGAGCGTCTTCTCGACGGCATTGTCGGCGTCGCGTCCCGAGGTGACCTGAGCGGACCAGTCGGGTTCGGGGAGGGCTTTGCGGTCGAGTTTGCCGGCCGGAGTCAACGGGATCGACTCCAACATCACGAACGCCGAGGGCACCATGTGCGCAGGCAGCACCGACGCCGCATGATCCCGCAGCACACCGGCATCGAACGACGCACCGGCCACCGGCAACACATACGACACCAACACCGTCGACCCCGCCGCGGACTCACGCCCGACAGTGACCACGAAATCGACACCCGACACAGCCGCCAACACCGAATCGATCTCACCCAACTCGATGCGGAAACCACGCACCTTCACCTGAAAATCGCTGCGCCCCACATACTCCAACGCACCCGAGGCATTCCACCGCACCACATCACCGGTGCGATACATCCGCGAACCCGCACCACCGAACGGATTGGCCACGAACCGCTCCGCCGACAACCCCGACCGCGCGTGATACCCACGAGCCAACGCCGGACCCGCCAGATACAACTCACCCACCACACCCACGGGCACCGGATTCAACCGCGCATCCAACACCACCTCCGCGAAACCGATCGTCGGCGAACCGATATCGACCGACTCCCCCACCACCAACGCCGACGAAATCGACGAGAAAATCGTCGCCTCCGTCGGACCGTACGCATTGAACATCCGCCGACCCGGCGCCCACCGCGCCACCAACTCCGGAGCACACACATCACCACCGGTGACCACGACCTCCACCGAATCCAACCCCACCGGATCCACCGACGCCAACGCCGCCGGAGTCACGAACGCATGCGTGACCCGCTCCTCGGCGAGCAACGACGCCAACTCCACCCCACCGAACACCATCGCCGGCGCAATCACCATCGTCGCCCCACCCGAGAACGCCAACACGAACTCGAGAATCGACGCATCGAAACTCGGCGACGCGAACGCCAACACCCGAGACGACGGCCCCACACCGAACCGAACCCGCTCCTCGGCAGCCAAGTTCCCCACACCACGATGAGTGACCACCACACCCTTGGGCACACCAGTGGACCCCGAGGTATAGATCAGATACGCCGCATCATCGAGACGCAACACACCCGAACGTTCGGCATCCAACACCGGAGCAGGCGAAGCGAACGCCAGATCCGCCACCACATCGGCATCGTCGAGCACCACCCACGACACCCCACCCACACCCGCAACCGCATCCAGATGCGCATCCAACGTCACACCCACCACAGCACCGGAATCGACCAACATGTGCTCGATCCGATCCACCGGATAATTCGGATCCACCGGCAAGAACGCACCACCGGCCTTCGCCACCGCCCACACCGCCACCACAGACTCCACCGACCGCGACAACGCCAACGCCACGAACGACCCCGGACCCACACCACACGACATCAACACCCGCGCCACACGCGACGATGCCGCATCCAACTCCCCATACGAGAGCACCCGCGAACCCGACACCACCGCAACACCACCGACACCGACCGCACCAGCCAACAACTCCGGCAACACCACACCCGCAACAGAACGCGGACCACGAACCGGAGCCAGGCGCGCACGTTCGGCGGTGGAGAGCAACTCCACGTCACCGACGGCACGCTGTGGGTCACTCGTCAGTGCGTCGACGATGCGCACCAGACGACGACCGATCTGAGCAACACTGCCGGCATCGAACAGTTCTGTGGCGTAATCGATGACGACATGCGGAGATTCGGACTCGTGAACCGTGACGACGAGATCGAAATCTATTCCGTCGCGCGGAAGCGGAGACTCTCCGAAGCGGAGCGCGACCTGGGCGAGGGGGTTGTGCGAGCCGGTTTCGGCCGAGCCGAGTGCTCGGGCTATCTCGGCGAAGGTGGCATCGGCGTGGGCCGACGCATCGACGAACTCTGCCGCGGTGGTGCCGACGAAGTCCGAGAACGACTGACGGCCGTCGGGGCGGGTGCGCAGAACAACCGTCTCGCCGCGGCCGGAGGGCACTGCGATCGAGACGTCGTCCGTGGATGCGAGACGCGAAAGAAGAACGGCCACAGCGGATTCGAGCACGACGAACGGGGTGGTCGAGCTGTCGTCGGCGAGTCGGCTCACGGCATCCCACGCTGCGGACCCCAGGGCGACCTCGTGCGACGCGCGAACATGCCCGATGCGCGAAGGCCGGGGGCGGTCGGTCGGCAGCGCGAGCAGGTCCGGTGCATCGGCCAGTCGATCGACCCAGTGGGCTACGTGCGCCGCAGCGCGACGGCGGCGGCGACCTTCGAGGGCGCTGTCCGGATGAACTTGCAGGACGGGCACGTCCGGGCCGGACGCGATGAATTCGGTGACCATGTCGACGAAACTGGAGTGATGCGTCGTCAGGTCGTTGTCGTCGTAGCGGTTGGGGTTTGCCCGGAAATCGACGAATGTTCTTGCAGGAGTGCCACTTTGGTAGACGTTGACGAGGAGGTCCTCGACCGGGCCGGACGTGACGATGTTGAATTCGCCGACGATCGAGCCGAGCTGAATCTGCTGATGGAACAGCATCATGTTGACCATCGGGCCGGCGAGTTGTTTGTCGCTTCCCGTGGCTGCCAACTCGCGCCGGATGTCTTCGATGCTGAACCTCTGGTGGCGCAACGCACCCATCAGCTCGAGTTGTACCTGCTGTACGAGTTCACCGACGGTGGCCTTCTCGGAGACGCGCATCGGAATGGGTGCGACGTTGACCAACATTCCGCCGGATCGACGGAGGAGGGCCGTGGTGCGCGCGGACACGGGGATGTTGACCAGGACGTCTTCGCGCCCGGTCATGCGAGAGAGGTAACAGCCGAATGCAGCGATGAACACCGCGGCGGCCGTCCCGCCCTTCGTCGAGTCCGACGCTTCGAGTTCGGTGACGACGGCATCGGGCAGTGCGACACTGCGCAGCTTGCTGGCCGCGATGGTACGACCGGGTGTGTTGGACAGCGTGGCACCGTCGTGGATGCCCGCGGCCCTCGATGTCCAGTACTGCTTGTCCGTCTCGAAACGAGTGGACGTCCGGTACTCCTGATCGAGGTCGTACAGTCGCCGAAGTTCGGCTGCCTTGTTCGGCTCGGGTTCGACATTCTCGACCGCTGCGGTGTAGAGCGCGGCGGTGCGCTGGACCAGTGTCATGGCACCGTAGCCGTCGAGGGCGACGTGGTGGATCTTGCTGTACCAGAGGTTGCGTTCGTCCTCGACCTGAAGAATCCAGCTGTCGACGAGCGGATCGTTCTCCATGTCGACCGGCTTGACGTAGTTCTCGTCTATCCACGCCAGCGCCGACGCCATCGGATCGTCTTCGCCGCGAAGATCCAGGTAGTGCACCGACTGATCTATGCCGTGGTCGACCGTCTGAACCGGCTCCCCGTCGATCTGGGCCAGGCGTAGGTAGGCCGACTGGAACTCGTGCCCGGCGCGGGCCGACGCCTCCTGGAGAACCGCTATGTCGAGTGGTCCGCGCAGATCGACGTATTGAGCGATACAGACAGCGACGTCAGGCGCGAGTTGTTGCGCAAACCACATTCCGCGCTGCGCCGAGGACAGCGGGAAGGAATTGTCGAACCCTGTTCCGGTCGGCGGGACCTGAGAGCCACCGGTGGTCACTGCGCGCATTCACTTGCCTTTCGGCGGGACGGAGGCACCGGCAAAAGCCGACGTCGAACCCGTGGAATCGGAGCCTTCGGCCTGGTGAGAGATCTCCGGCCGCGGCGGCGTCTGCGCGCGATTGAGCAATTCTGGCGTCCGTTCTGGTCTGCGTTCGTATCGGTCCACACACACTCGATGGCGGTTGTGGGGCTGTTTGGATTCGTCGCCTGGAGCTTGTCGGATTGAAACAGGGAAGAACCCCGTTTTCACCGGGCGGGCTGCATCGCGGGAACCTCACGCGAAGTAGAGCCGATCGACGGTGTCCGTGAACTCAGGAACACGGTTCCCCCTCCCTGTCAGGCGCTCGATCCGGACGCGGCATCGATGCCGATTGTTCGCTCCCCTGACATCGTGACCGAGGCGGCGTTCGGGGGTACGACGGCGGCCGCATCTTGGACCTCCAACACCTCCAGCGGCTTACAAAGATACAACATCGGCGAAGTTCTTTTGTGCGGTAGTCCTAGTGGGCATCGATTGTTCGGGGAAGCTTGTTACAAGTTCGCTTGTGTGCGCCACCCGATGGCCGTTTTTACATCGAACGAATGATAGTGATTCGGACCGTCGATGCGCCGAATACCGACCCGAACGAACTTGACGACTGTTTCATTCCCGAAGCTGTCGACGTCGGACGCCGACGAGCGTCGCGATCAACCCCACTGCCGCGGCCAGAATCAGCGCCAGCTCCGCGCCGAAACCGATGCGTGTCGCCGGTGTGAGCGAGCTCCGCAGTTCGACCGTCGATACCAGTACATCCGGCTCGAACAGCGGGGTTTGCTGCAGGACGTTCCCCTCGGGTCCGACTACGGCACTGACGCCGCTCGTCGCGGCAACCACGACGGTGCGTCCGTGTTCGACGGCTCGCACCCGCGACATCGCCAGCTGTTGATACGTCATTTCCGTATCGCCGAACGTGGCGTTGTTGGTGGGGATCGCGATGAATTGCGCACCCGAACGAACGGACTCGTCGAGGGCCCGATCGAATGCGACTTCGTAACACGTGGCTATTCCGGCCGCTATTCCTGCAGCGTGTACGACACCGTTTCCGTTTCCAGGAACGAAATAGCCCGCTCGATCGGCGTATTCCGAAAACAGCCGAAAAAAACTTCGGTACGGCAAGTATTCACCGAAGGGCTGAATGATCTTCTTGTCGTGCCGCTCCCCTGGTCCGTCGGCACCGTTCCACGCGATGACGGAATTGGTGTTCGTGTTGTTCGCGTTGACCAGGACGGTGCCCACAAGAATCGGGGCACTGACGGCAACCGACGCCTGCGTGATGAGCGTCGCAGCGTCGGAGTTGCGCAGCGGGTCGATATCCGATGCGTTCTCCGGCCACACGACGAGATCCGGCGCGGGTTGCCTGCCCGCGTCGACATCGGCGGCCAGCGCCATCGTCTCGCGCACGTGGTTGTCCAGTACCGCGCGTCGCTGCGCGTTGAAGTCCAGCCCCAGGCGAGGAACACTGCCCTGAATGGCAGCGATCGTCGCCGTGCGATCGCCGTCCCCGGTGTCGTTCGTGTGCAGAGTCGGGATCAGCGACACCGCAGTGATCGACGCGATCGCCGTGGTCACGACCGGTCCGACGAGCGATCGGGCGGTGACGCGACGCGTGAGTGTCAGCACCAGCGCGGCCAGTCCGGTACCGGTGAGCGCGACCCCGAAACTGAGTAGCGGTGCGCCTCCGATGCTCGCCAACGGAAGCAACCAGCCCTCGGGTTGTCCGAACGCCAGCCGGCCCCATGGAAACCCTCCGAAAGGAACGCTCGACCGAAGCCACTCGGCGGCGCTCCACATCAGGGCCATCGACAGCGGCCACCACGCGCTCCGCGCAACCAGCACGGCCGTCAAACCGAACAGACCGAGGAATACCGATTCGGCTGCGGCCAGCGCGAGCCACGGCACCGGGCCGACGTAGACGCCGATCCACGGGAGCAGAGGAACGAAGAAGGCGAGGCCGGCCACGTAGCCGTATCCGAATCCGCCTTTCAGCGACACCGATCGGCGACCGCCGAACCCCGTCAGAACCAGTGCCAGTACTGCGATGCCGATGGGTGCCAGAAACCAGAGCGTTCGCGGCGGAAAACTGGCGAAGACGAGCGCGCCGGCAACGGCAGCCAGGACGGTCGACAGCGCGGGTCCGTACAGCCGCGTCAGTCGCGCGGTCGAGGGGTTCTCACTGCTCATGAACGACCCGTCCACGGTGCACCGTCATCGAGCAGCGGGGACCGACGGACGACGCCTCGAGGCTGGGCAGCGGTGCCACGCCCGCACGGGGGTCGGTCGACCACCGTTGAACGCTGTCCTTCGGTGCTCGCACGACGAGCTCGTCCACGTCCCACACCGCAAAGGACGCGGGGGCGCCCGGCACCAGTGTTCCGGCCAAACCGTCGCGCACTCCCCCCGCCCGCCATGCACCGCGCGTCGCAGCCGAGAACGCCGCACGCGGCGACACCGAGCTCCCCGGAGTGCGGTGGTTCGCCGCAGCCCGGACCGTCGCCCACGGATCGAGGGACGTCACCGGCGCATCGGAGCCGAACGCCAGCGAGACTCCCGCAGACGCCAGGCGCGCGAACGGGTGGAGTTCGGCAGCGCGCTCGGCACCCAGACGCGCGGCGTAGAGGCCGTCGGCTCCGCCCCACGCCGCGTCGAACGCCGGCTGCATGCTGGCGATGACGCCCCACGACGCCAACAGGTCGGCTTGCTGCGCGGACACCATCGCCACGTGCTCGAGCCGGTGTCCGCACGAGGCGACGGCGGGTGTGCCCAGATCGGCGACCACCCGGCCGAATGCAGTGACGGCGGCCGACACCGCGGCGTCGCCGATGACGTGGAAGCCGGCCTGAGTTCCGGCCGTCGTGCAGGCGGCGATGTGTGCAGCTATCGCGTCGACATCTGCGTACGACACCCCGGTTCCGGGACCATCGGCGTACGGCGAGCTCAACCATGCGGTGTGCGACCCGAGGGATCCGTCGACGAAGATATCGCCTGCCAATCCGTGGGCACCGGTCTCTTCGAGCAATTCGCGGGCGCGTTCGGCGGTATCTGCCAGCTCGCCCCAGTAGCCGCGTACTTCGACGCCGTGCTCGGTGTTCATGAGTTCGCGGAAATCGACGATGCCCGACACCACCGGTCCTGCACATTCGTGGACCGCGACGATTCCGTGCGCCGCGGCGTCGTCCAGCGCAGCAGCCCTTGCTCGGCGTCGGGTGTCGGCGGTGCGCAGCGAGCGAGCGGTCTGCCGAGCACGATGGTGCGCGTCTGCGGTCAGTGGAGACTGTTCGGAGTAGCCGGAGGTGGCGTCGGCAGCGGACGCGGCGAACCGCAATCGGGTGGATACGGCGGCCGAGTGCGAGTCGACTCGGGTGAGGTACACCGCTCGTCCGGGAGCAGCCGCATCGAGTTCGGCGGTGGTGGGAGGACGTTGTTCGGACCAGGTGGACTCGTCCCAACCGTGACCCCAGATCAGGTCGTCTTCCGAGGATGCCGCATGTTCTCGCACCATGCGTACGCAGTCCTCGACCGACGTGGACCGGCTCAGGTCCAGGCCGATCAACGACAGTCCGAGGTCGGTCACGTGAACGTGCGTGTCCACGAAGGCCGGAGCGACGAAAGAACCGGCCAGATCGATGACGGGAACGCCGGGATGCAAGGCTCGTCCGGTGCGATCCTCACCGATCCAGCTGATGATTCCGTCGGTCACGGCCATGGCGGTG
Organism: Rhodococcoides fascians NBRC 12155 = LMG 3623; assembly: GCF_001894785.1. Classification (GTDB taxonomy): domain Bacteria; phylum Actinomycetota; class Actinomycetes; order Mycobacteriales; family Mycobacteriaceae; genus Rhodococcoides; species Rhodococcoides fascians. The sequence goes on along the minus strand of NZ_BCWW01000004.1, from coordinate 287,687 downwards.
GCATCGGGAGCCGAAGGACTGTAGATCCGTCCGCCGCAGAACAATTCGGTGGTCACGAGCGACCAGTCTGCCCCTACCGGTGGGACTTGGGGAAATCCCCGGCAGCGGGATCGACGCGGCCCGGGTCGATCACCTCACCCTCGAGAACGAGCGACGGTCCGGTGGTTCGTGGTCCGCGATTCTCGCTGGCCGTACGGTCGTCGAGTACCTCACCGTCGATGACCGTGGGGCGCATGCGCCGAGTGGACGCCGCGACTCGGGGCAGCCACCGCGCGGCCGCCCACAGCACGGCAGGCCGGAGCAGCCAGCGAGTCGGTGGGATCAACAGCAACAGGCCTACCACCGTGGTCACCAGGCCGGGCACGAACATGGCCACCGACCCTGCAGCGAAGAGTGCGCCGTCGGCCACGGCTCCCTCGGCCGAGCGTTCACCCTGCGATGCGCGTCGCAGGCCGTCCAGTACCCGCCGGCCTTGTGAACGGACCAGCAACGAACCGACCAACGATCCAGCGATGAGCAGCACCACGGTCCACAGCACACCGAGTGCACTGCCCACCGCGACCAGGGCTGTGACCTCGACCACGACGTAGAGCACGAACAGAGCGAGCATGACGGTCCTTTCTTCGCTTGGTCCGTACAACGTCCGGCACAGTCGTTTTTCTCCCGATGCGTCCTGTTTGCCGGGAGATTCTCAGGATCCAGGTCTGACGAGGCCGGATTCGTAGGCGAGTACGACGGCTTGCACTCGGTCACGTACTCCCAGCTTGGTCAGTATTCGGCCGATGTGGGTCTTGATGGTCGCCTCGGACAGGTGCAATACCGTCGCGATCTCGGCATTGGACAGCCCGGTTGCCAGGTGCGCCATGACCTCTCGCTCACGCCCGGTCAGGCCGTCCAGTACCGATGGGTCGACGGCCGGCTCGGTGCGCTCGACGAACCGCGACAACAGCCTCTTCGTGACTTTCGGTGATACGACGGCGTCACCCGCAGCCACGCTCCGAATCGCGGATACCAGATCCTCGGGCGGTGTGTCCTTGAGCAGAAATCCACTGGCTCCTGCCCTGAGCGCACCGAGTACGTGCTCGTCGAGATCGAACGTCGTCATGACCAGAACCCTGGTGTCCGATCCTGATTCGGTGATCGCTCGAGTGGCGGAGACCCCGTCGATCCCGGGCATGCGGACGTCCATCAAGACCACGGCGGGCGCCAGCCGTGCCACGGCTTCGATGGCACCGGAGCCGTCGGACGCTTCACCGATCACCTCGATGTCGTCCTGGGCTTCGAGCACCATGTTCAGGCCCATTCGCATCAGTTCCTGGTCGTCCACGACGACAACGGTGATCGGCACCGACACAACCTAACGCCTACTCGGTCGGCAGTCTCGCCCGCACGAGCCAGAAGCCCTGGGGTGTACGACCGACCTGCAACGTGCCCTGCAACACCGCGACTCGCTCCCGCATCCCCACCAGTCCGTGTCCTCCGCCACCGGTCGGTGGCGCCGCACTGCCGGTGCCGTTGTCGGAGATCTCGACGGTGACGGTGTCTGCTTCGCGTGCGACCCGCACGACGGCTCGCGGGGCATGGCCGGCGTGCCGAAGAACGTTCGTCAGCGATTCCTGGACGAGTCGGTGTACGCCGAGACTGATCGCCGGACTGATGTCGTCGAGATTGCCCGTCTGTTCCAACTCGACGTTCAAGCCGGCTCGACTCATCATTTCCACGACGCGGGCCAGACCGGCCGTGCCGTACTCGGGCATGTCGTCCGCGTCGGGGGTCGTCCGCAGCAGCGCGACCGTCCTACGCAGTTCGGCCAGCGCCTGCCGGCCCGTCGCCGAGATGTTGGCCACCGCCTGCTCGGCACGTTCGGGGTTGCGCCTGATGGCATACGACGCCCCGTCGGCCTGGACCACCATCACGCTCACCCCGTGGGCGACGACATCGTGCAGCTCGCGCGCGATACGTGTTCTTTCCATGAGCACGGCCTCCTCGGCGCGGCGATCCCGGTCGTACTCGGCCACGATCAGTCGGGCCTCCATCGCCTCGTCGTATGCGCGTCGGGCACCGAGGAATTCGGCAGCGACCCACGACAGTGCGTACAGCAGAGCACTGAACAGCAGCGTCGTGAACAACGGCTGGTGGAAGAGCAACAACGACGACACCGAGTAGGCGGCCACACCGGCGGCGTAGACGGCCCCCTGTGCGCGGCCGACGTAGGCCACCAGGGTGTAGAGCATGATCGGCAACGCCAGTGCGGCCGGATGGCCGTTGGAGGTATCCCCGACCATGGCTCCCCACACGTCGGCGACGAACGTCGACACGAGTGCCACGGCCGCCACGGACCTGGGGAACCGACGCCGCCACGCGACGGGAACGGTCAGGACCACCGAGAAGGCCAGAAACAACGGCCCGTTCAGGCCGTCGGCCGAACTCACGAAAACGAGAATCTCGATGACGAAAAGCCCACCGGCGAGCAGTGCGTCGGCCACGAACGGTTGGCCACGGAGCCACAGGCTGAATCGACGCATGTGATTGAGTTTGCCGTATGACTGTCGCGGACTGGGGATTGTTGATGGCCGCCGCGACAGCAGCAGGATGGGTCGACGCCGTGGTCGGCGGAGGCGGTCTCATTCTGTTGCCGGCGATCTTGCTCGTGGCACCGCAACTGACACAGCAGGCAGCCCTCGCGACCAACAAGGCGACCGCAGTCTTCGGAACAGTCGCCGCCGTCGTCACGTTCGCCCGCAAGGTCTCGCTCGACTGGAAGGTGCTCGTTCCTGCCGGCGCGATCGCGGCGACGACCTCGGCGGCGGGCGCTGCCGCGGTGTCGTTGATCGACCGCGACCTCTTCGTGCCGATCATCATGGTCGTGCTGGTCGGCGTTGCGGTACTGGTGACCTGCCGACCGACCATCGGTCGTACCGCGGCACCGTCGCCCCCGACGCATCGCAAAGTTCTGATCGTCATCGGCCTCGCCGCAGCCGGCATCGGGTTCTACGACGGCATTCTCGGACCCGGCACCGGCACCTTCCTCATCATCGTCTTCGCGACGATGCTGGGCACCGAATTCGTCCGCAGCGCCGCGATGGCAAAGGTGATCAACGTCGGCTCCAATGTCGGTGCGCTGACCTACTTCGCATTCACCGGCAGTGTGTACTGGCAACTCGGTGCTGCGATGGCCGCCTGCAATGTCGTCGGTGCGGTACTCGGTTCGAGGACGGCGGTCGCCAGGGGCGCAGGCTTCGTCAGGATCGTGTTGCTCGTCGTCGTGATCGGCATGGTCCTACGCCTCGGCTGGCAACAATTCGGCTAGCGTCACAGTCGTGACGACACCATCGGACCGGTCGGTCGACGCCGACTTCCTTGCCCTCCCCCTGCGAGAACTTGCCGACGCGGCCCTGAGCGCGGCGCGCACGGCCGGAGCCTCGCATGCGGACTTCCGGGTGCAGCGGCTGACGACCCAGTCGATTTCACTGCGCGACGGCTCGGTGCAATCCGCCGTCGACGCCGGGGAAATCGGGTTGGCGGTGCGGGTGGTCGTCGACGGCACCTGGGGTTTCGCCTCTCACGCCGAGCTGAGTACCGACGCGGCTGCCACCACGGCGCGGCGTGCGGCCGAGGTGGCGACGGCGTTACGCGTGCTCAACCGCGAACGGGTCGAACTCGCGCCCGAACCGGTGTACTCGGACGCGGTCTGGGTCTCGCAGTACGAGATCGACCCGTTCGACGTTCCCACCACCGACAAAGTGGCGCTGCTGGCCGAGTACTCGGCCAGGTTGTCCGCCTCCGACGGCGTCGACCACGTCACGGCGTCGGTGCTGCAGGTCAAGGAACAGTCGTTCTATGCCGATTCGGCGGGCAGCTCGATCACTCAGCAACGGGTACGACTACACCCGCAGTTCGAGGCCACTGCCGTGGACCGAGCGGCCGGTGCGTTCGATTCGATGCGGACATTGGCACCGCCCGTCGGACGTGGCTGGGAATACCTCGGTGAACACAGCACTTGGGACTGGGCGGACGAACTCGCGCGCATCCCGGAGTGGCTGGCCGAGAAGGTCAAGGCCCCGTCGGTGGTGGCAGGTCCGACGGATCTCGTCATCGATCCCACCAACCTGTGGCTCACCATCCACGAATCCATCGGACACGCAACGGAATACGACCGAGCGATCGGGTACGAGGCCGCCTACGCCGGGACGTCCTTCGCCACACCCGATCAGCTCGGAACCTTGCGTTACGGCTCACCCATCATGCACGTCACCGCAGACCGGACCGAGGTGAACGGTCTCGCCAGTATCGGCTACGACGACGACGGCGTGGCCGCGCAGAAGTGGGATCTGGTTCGCGACGGAACACTCGTCGGCTACCAACTCGATCGGGTCTTCGCCCCGAGGCTCGGACTGGAACGGTCCAACGGATGCTCCTACGCCGACTCCGCACATCACGTTCCGATCCAACGCATGGCGAACGTGTCGTTGCAGCCCGATCCCGACACCGACCGGTCGACCGAGGAGGTCATCGCCGCGGTCGAGGACGGTATCTACGTGGTCGGCGACAAATCGTGGTCGATCGATATGCAGCGGTACAACTTCCAGTTCACCGGACAACGCTTCTACCGGATTCGAAACGGTGTGCTCGACGGCCAGGTGCGCGACGTCGCCTATCAGGCGACGACGACGGATTTCTGGGGTTCGATGGAACTGCTCGGAGGTCGCTCCACCTGGAAACTCGGTGGGGCATTCAACTGCGGCAAGGCCCAACCCGGTCAGGTCGCCGCGGTCAGTCACGGTTGCCCGGTCGCACTGTTCCGCGGGGTCAACGTCCTCAACACCCGATCGGAGGCAGGTCGATGATCGAGCCGCAGCAGGTGATCGAACGTGCGTTGGCGTGTGCGAGCGTCGACGACACCGTCGTCCTCGTCACCGACTCCAGCGACGCGACGCTTCGGTGGGCGGGCAATTCGATGACCACGAACGGCGTCTCCACTTCGAGGCAGTGGGTGGTGGTGTCCATCGTCCGGAACGGGGACGTGGCGCGGGTGGGTTCGGTGTCGTCCACCAGTGTCGATCCGAGCGAGATCGCGGACGTCGTGCGTGCCAGTGAAGCAGCGGCCCGCGCCGCCGAGCCTGCGGACGACGCGATGCCGCTGCTGACCCCCGATTCCGAGCCGGACGGCTGGGATCGACACGCGCAGGACACGTCGATCGACGTGTTCGGTTCGCTGGCAACGGAACTGAACGTCGGATTCGACGGCCGAGACACGTTGTACGGATTCGCCGAGAATCGCGTCGACAACGTGTGGCTCGGAACCTCGACCGGAGTGCGACGCACGTTCACACAGCCGACCGGGTCGATCGAGATCAACGGAAAGCGGTCCGGGGCGAGTGCCTGGGTGGGGAAAGGTACAGCCGATTTCCGCGACGTGTCGGTGGCATCGATGCTCGACGAATTGTCCACCAGGCTGGGCTGGGCGCAGAACACCGTGGAGCGTCCCGCCGGTCGGTACGACACGGTGTTGCCGCCCTCCGCCGTGGCCGATCTGATGATCTACCTGATGTGGACCATGGAGGGGCGCGGGGCCCAGGAGGGTCGCACCGCACTCTCGCGGGCCGGTGGCACCCGAGTCGGCGAGAAGCTCACCGAGCTGCCGCTGACGCTGCACTCCGACCCGCGCGAGCCCGGTCTCGGGTACGCGCCGTTCGTCGCGGCGGGCTCCTCCAGTGATGCGGTGTCGGTGTTCGACAACGGTCTCGGCATCGACCGGGTCGATTGGATCCGGGACGGCGCGATCGCAGCACTGGCCTATACCCGCGCCGGAGCCCGGAAGTTCGAGGTACCCGTTGCCGTCCCCGGGGAGAATCTGATCCTCACCGGCGGCAGCGACACCGGGATCGACGCGATGGTCGCGTCGACCGAGCGCGGGCTGTTACTGACGACACTGTGGTACATCCGAGAGGTCGATCCGACGTCGTTGCTGCTCACGGGTCTCACCCGCGACGGCGTCTACGCCATCGAGGACGGCCGGATCATCGGAGCCGTCAACAACTTCCGGTTCAACGAGAGTCCTCTGGATCTGTTGCGACGTGTCACCGAGGTCGGACGGACGGAGGCAACACTGCCGCGCGAGTGGAAGGATTGGTTCACTCGCACGGCAATGCCGCCGCTGCGCATTCCGGACTTTCACATGTCCTCGGTCAGCGCCGCGCAATAGGGTCTGCCGGGTCGTTCCCGCAGGCCCTGCGTCCGACCGCTACTTGTCGGGTCCGGACAGCTCGAGAGCGATGTTGTCGGGGTCCCGGAACTCCACGATGGACAGTCCGGGCCCTGCGTCCTTGATGCCCTCGTGCGCGATGCCGAGCTCATCGAGCGTCTTGACTGCATCCTCGAGCGCGGCACGGGTATCGACGGTGAAGCTGAGGTGGTCCAGCCCGCACCGGTCCTCGGCGAAGGTGTCGTCGCTCGGTGCAACCGGGCGCAGACCGAGCAAACCCCCGCCGAACTGGTAGATCACGCCGCCGAAGAGGAACCACAGGGCTTTCTTGGTCTCCTCGTCCGCGTCGGGATCCCAGGCGTAGGCGACCTCGAAGCCGAACACCGAGTCGTAGAACGATCGGGATCGGTCGATGTCACTGACGGTGAGTCGGACATGGTTGTAATCGGTCACTGCAATAGGCACGTGGTGCTCCGTTCCGGCAGCAGGGGAAGCCGCCTCATGAAGCATTCGGAACTGCGCATACCAACGATGGTGTCGTCGTGCAGACCGGTTACGCGGGAGTGATCGCGAGCCCGACCGAGCCGCTCTTGCCCCTTCGAAGAACGCTGCCCTTCACGGTGAGCCAGCCCAGGATGCCGTACTTCGACACTATCGCCGCGCGCGCTTTCTCGGTGCCGGCTGCATCGAGGATCTCGGCTGTCGCGTCGACCGCGTCGCCCTGGGGTTTGCCGCGCATGTCGCACGGTGCGAGCAGAACCTTCGAGTTACGGCGAATGCGCTTGACCTTCCACGAATCCGACACCGTCCACACGAGCAGACGATCACCGTCGAGCGCACCCCAGAGCGGGGTCGGTACGGCGGTGCCGTCCTTCTTGAACGTCGTCAGCAGTACGTACTTGCCCTTGGCAATGTCCTCGAAGGTGGCAGTCATACCGAGAAGGGTACGTCGCTACTCCCCCTCGAGCTCACCTTCGGTTTCCAGGTACACCTGGCGCAAGCCGTCGAGAACCTGCTTGTCCGGCTCGGCCCACATCTTGCGCTCCGCGGCCTCGAGCAGTCGTTCGGCAATACCGTGCAGTGCCCAGGGATTGGACTGTTGCATGAACTTCTGGTTCTGCTCGTCGAGCACATAGGTCTCGGCCAACTTCTCGTACATCCAGTCCTGCACCACATCGGTGGTGGCGTCGTAACCGAACAGGTAGTCCACGGTCGCCGCCATCTCGAACGCACCCTTGTAGCCGTGCCTGCGCATGGCTTCGAGCCACCGAGGGTTGACGACCCGAGCGCGGAAGACGCGGGCGGTTTCTTCCGAGAGTGTGCGCGTGCGAACCGATTCCGGCCGCGTGCTGTCACCGATGTATGCCTCGGGCGACTTTCCGGTCAGCGCGCGCACGGTCGCGACCATGCCGCCGTGGTACTGGAAGTAGTCGTCGGAATCGGCGATGTCGTGCTCACGTGTATCGGTGTTCTTGGCGGCCACGGCAATACGCTTGTACGCAGTGCGCATGTCGTCCGACGCGGGTACTCCGTCGAGTCCGCGGCCGTAGGCGAAGCCGCCCCAGGTGGTGTACACCTGAGCGAGGTCGTCGTCGCTGCGCCACGTCTTGCTGTCGATCAGCTGAAGCAACCCGGCACCGTACGTTCCTGGCTTCGAACCGAAAATGCGTGTCGTAGAACGTCGTTCGTCACCGTGTTCGGCCAGATCGGCCTGCGCGTGTGCACGGACGTAGTTCCGATCCGCAGGCTCGTCCAACGCAGCCACCATCCGAACCGCGTCGTCGAGAAGGGCGAGCACGTGCGGGAACGCGTCACGGAAGAATCCACTGATCCGTACCGTCACATCGATGCGAGGGCGGTCGAGCTCGTCGAGGTCGATCACCTCGAGGCGCGTCACCCGGCGCGAGGCCTCGTCCCACACCGGGGAGACTCCGAGCAGAGCGAACACCTCGGCGATGTCGTCGCCCGAAGTCCGCATGGCCGAGGTGCCCCACACCGAGAGACCGACCGACTTCGGCCACTCGCCGTGATCCTGGCGGTAGCGAGCGAGCAGGGATTCTGCCATCGCCTGACCGGTCTCCCACGCCAGTTTCGACGGCACGGCCTTCGGGTCGACCGAGTAGAAATTGCGGCCGGTAGGAAGCACGTTGATCAGGCCGCGCAGCGGTGAACCGCTCGGACCCGCCGCGATGAACCCGCCGTCGAGAGCGTGCAACACCTGCTCGATCTCGCGGGAAGTTCCGCGTAGACGCGGTACCACCTCGGCGGCGGCGAACCTCATAATCTCTGCGACCACGTCACCGTGTTCGCCCGCAACCCGCTCGGCCTCGGCCGGATTCCACTGCGTCGCTTGCATTGCCGCGACCAATCCGTGCGCGACGGCCTCGATGCTGTCGACGCGCGTGCGTTCCTCGTCGCCGTCCTCGCTGAGCCCGAGAGCTTCGCGTAGACCGGGCACCGTCTGCTCGCCGCCCCACATCTGCCGAGCGCGCAGCATCGCCAGCACCAACTCGACCTCGGCATCGCCTACGGGCTCCTGGCCCAGGATGTGCAGCCCGTCGCGGATCTGCACGTCCTTGATCTCGCACAGCCATCCGTCGACGTGCAGCAGCATGTCGTCGAACACTTCCTCGTCGGGACGCTCGTCGAGTCCGAGGTCCTTGTGCATCTGTGCCGCGGTCATCAGCGTCCAGATCTGCTGGCGAATGGCCGGCAGCTTGGCCGGATCGAGAGCCGAGATGTTCGCGTGTTCGTCCAGCAGCTGTTCGAGCCGAGAGATGTCTCCGTAGCTCTCCGCTCTCGCCATCGGCGGGATGAGGTGATCGACGAGAGTGGCGTGGGCTCGCCGCTTGGCCTGTGTGCCCTCCCCCGGATCGTTGACCAGGAAGGGATAGATCAGCGGCAAGTCGCCCAGCGCTGCGTCGGTGCCGCAGGAGGCGGACATGCCGAGGGTCTTGCCGGGGAGCCATTCCAGGTTTCCGTGCTTACCGAGATGAACCATCGCGTCGGCCCCGAAGCCGCCGTCCTCGCGGGCTGCAGAGATCCACCGGTAGGCGGCCAAATAGTGATGGCTCGGCGGCAGATCCGGGTCGTGATAGATCGCAACGGGCTTCTCACCGAATCCGCGCGGCGGCTGAACCATGATGACCACATTGCCGAATTGCATTGCTGCGATGACGATCTCACCGTCGGGATCAGCGGAACGATCGACGTAGAGATCACCCGGTGCCGGTCCCCAATGTTCGATCACACCCTCGCGAAGGTCGTCGGGAAGCTGCTCGAACCAGGTGCGGTACCGGGCCGCCGAAATGCGAATGGGATTGCCCTCGAGCTGGGCGTCGGTGAGCCAGTTGGGGTCCTGACCGCCACGGGCGATCAAGGCGTGGATCAGTGCGTCGCCGTCTCGGGCCGCCAGACCGGGCACCGAATCCGGGCCCTCGAGCGGTCCGAGGTCGTAACCGGCCTCACGCATGTCCGACATCAACGCGATCGCGCTGGCGGGAGTGTCGAGGCCGACGGCATTGCCGATGCGGGCATGTTTGGTGGGATACGCCGAGAACATCAGGGCGATTCGGCGGTCGGCGGCCGGGATGTGTCGGAGCCGCGCATGGCGGACGGCGATGCCGGCGACGCGTGCTGCTCGCTCGTGGTCCGGAATGTACGTGGTCAGGCCGTCGTCGTCGATCTCCTTGAACGAGAACGGAACCGTGATGAGTCGGCCGTCGAATTCCGGGACCGCGACCTGCGTGGCCACGTCGAGGGGCGAGAGTCCGTCGTCGTTCTCGGACCACGTCGCGCGGGAACTCGTCAGGCACAGACCCTGCAGGATCGGAACGTCGAGGGCGGCGAGCTCGGCGACATCCCAGGCTTCGTCGTCGCCGCCGGCCGAAGCACCGGCGGGTTTGGTGCCGCCCGCAGCCAGCACGGTCACGATCAAGGCATCCGCCGACTTCAGCGTCTCCAGCAGGTCGGCTTCCGCCGTACGCAGTGACGCACAGTAGATCGGCAGTGCGTTCGCCCCGGCGTTCTCGACTGCGGCGGCGAGGGCATCGATGTAGGTGGTATTTCCGGCGAGATGCTGAGCGCGGTAGTACAGAATCGCCACGGTCGGGCCGTCCGAGTGCTGGGCGGAGTTCCGCTCGAGGTGGCCCCACGTCGGCAGGTGTCGAGGTGCGTCGAAACCGTGACCGGTGAGCAGCACTGTGTCGGACAGGAAGTTGTACAACTGCCGCAGATTGCCCGAGCCGCCCTCGGCCAGATAGTTGTGCGCTTGGGCGGCGACGTTGGCGGGCACCGTGGAGATCTCCATCAGATCCGCATCCGGGGCCTGTTCGCCGCCCAGCACGACCACGGGCAAACCGGTGGCCAGGACGGCCTCGATTCCCGACTCCCACGAGCGACGCGATCCGAGAATGCGGACGATGATCAGCTCGGCCGATTCGGCCATCGACGGGATGTCTTCCGCCAGCAGGCGGGACGGGTTGCCCCACGTGAAATCGGCCCCACTGGCGCGGGCACTGAGCAGATCGGTGTCCGATGTGGACAGCAACAGAAACACGGGTAACGCCCTCCTCGGGGTTTCGCGCCCCTGGATCGGTGAATCGTCCTAGCTCGTCGGTGAGAGGGTCCGACTTCCGCCCCGTCCCGAAGGCACGATCCTCGAGAACAGGTCCCGAGAACCATTCCCGACGAGCTGTTCTCGACGAACTACAGGGCGGTCACGGTGGCGCGACCGTACCGGGATTTCACCGGTTTCCTCTCGGCCGGAGCCGTGAACATCGAATGCTACCGGTGCCGGGACGAGATCGGGCCACCCGTCGCACTTGTAGCCTGGTGAACATGAGTTCGCCCAGTAGGTCCGTGCCCGACGGCTGCCCCGGAGCTCTGTCGACGCACCGCGCGGCGGACGGTCCGTTGGCCAGAATCCGGCTCCCGGGCGGCCTCGTGCTGCCGGAGCAGATGCAGGTCCTGGCCGAGGCCGCGGCCGAGCTCGGCGACGGCTCGCTCGAACTCACGTCGAGGGGCAACATTCAGGTTCGTGCGGTCTCGGACCCGGACGAGCTCGCGAACAGGTTGGCCGCCGCCGGGTTGCTGCCGTCTCCGACGCACGAGCGCGTGCGCAACATTCTCGCCTCGCCGCTGTCGGGCCGGGTCGGCGGACTCAACGACGTCCGCAGTCTCGTCGGCGAGCTCGACGCTGCCGTGTGCGCTCGCCCCGAGCTCGCCGGACTGCCAGGCCGGACATTGTTCGCCCTGGACGACGGCCGTGGGGATCTGTGCGGACTCGAACCCGACTTCGGGGTGTACGCCCAGGCCGACGGGTCGTTCGCAGTGCTGTTGGCAGGACGCGACAGCGGTGTACGCGTCGACCGCGAGCACGTGGTCTCGACTCTGCTCGACTGCGCGGATGCCTTCGTCCGGTTGCGCCACAAGGAATGGCGACTGGCGGAACTGGACGGCGGTGCCGCGCGCATCGTCGACGTGCTCGGGTTGCAGGCCGGACCGGTACTGGCCATGCCTGCGCCGGTCGAGGTGCCACCGATCGGCTGGCTCGATCAGGACGATGGCCACGTTGCGCTCGGCGCAGGTCTGGCCAACGGCGTCCTCGGCGCGCGGTTGGCCGAATTCCTCGCTGCCGTCGATCGTCCGCTGATCGTGACGCCGTGGCGATCGCTGATCGTGGGTGATCTGGACGAGGAACCGGCCGAACAGGTCGTTCGAGTTCTCGCACCCATGGGCCTGATCTTCGACGCCGCGTCACCGTGGATCCGAGTCAGTGCCTGCACCGGATCGCCCGGTTGCGAGAAGTCCCTCGCCGACGTCCGAGCCGACCTAGCGGCCGCGGTCGATGCGCGGATGACGCCACGGGACGAGCGGCAGCATTGGTCCGGTTGCGAGCGTCGATGCGGCCGACCCAAAGGCGAGGTGACCGACGTCATTGCGACGGGAATCGGCTACCAGGTGTCCTGAGCACCTGGAGACCGGCTTCCGGCTGAGGGGTCCCTCTCCCCTATCGTGACACGCATGCACGACTACATCCGTGACGGCGCGGAGATCTACCGCCAGTCTTTCGCAACCATCCGCGCCGAAGCGGATCTGTCTCGGTTCACCCCGGACGTCGCCCAGGTCGTCGTGCGCATGATTCACGCTGTCGGTGAGATCGACCTGACCGAGACGATCGGCTTCACGCCCGACGTGGTGGAGTCCGCCCGAACTGCCCTGCGCGCAGGGGCACCCGTGTTGTGCGACGCCAATATGGTTGCCGCCGGTATCACTCGTCGCCGTCTGCCGGCCGACAACGAGGTGCTGTGCACCCTGTCCGATCCTCGGGTGCCGGATTTGGCTCGGAGTATGGGCACCACGAGAACCGCTGCCGCGCTGGAGTTGTGGGGTGACAAGCTGGGCGGTGCCGTCGTCGCGATCGGAAACGCGCCGACCGCCCTGTTCCACCTCATGGAAATGCTCGCGGCCGGAGCTCCGAAGCCCGCAGCCATCGTCGGCGGCCCGGTCGGATTCATCGGCGCTGCGGAGTCGAAGGAAGACCTGATAGCCGCCGACCTCGGCGTGGAATATCTGGTCGTCCGGGGCAGACGCGGTGGCAGCCCCATCACCGTCGCCGCGGTCAATGCCATTGCGAGCGAACAAGAATGAGCTCCAGCGGAAAGTTGTGGGGAGTGGGCGTCGGCCCGGGCGACCCGGAGTTGTTGACCGTCAAGGCCGCTCGCGTGATCGGCGAGGCCGATGTCGTCGCGTTCCACAGTGCTCGGCACGGTCGCAGCATCTCGCGCGCCCTCGCGGCCGGTTACATGCGCGACGGGCAGATCGAGGAACACCTGGTGTATCCGGTGACCACCGAGGCGACGGCTCATCCCGGTGGGTATCAGGGGGCCATCGACGAGTTCTACGAGTCCGCTGCCGCACGGCTCGCCGCTCATCTCGACGCCGGCCGATCGGTTGTGCTTCTGGCCGAGGGCGATCCACTGTTCTACAGCTCGTACATGCACATGCACAAACGCCTGGCACACCGGTTCGAGGTCGAGGTGGTTCCCGGCGTGACCTCGGTGAGTGCTGCATCGGCCGCCCTGGCGACTCCATTGGTGGAGCGCGACGAGGTTTTCACCGTCCTCCCCGGCACCTTGCCGGTGAACGAACTCACTCGCCGACTCCGCGGCACCGACGCCGCGGTCATCATGAAACTCGGTCGAACCTATCCGACCGTGCTCGATGCATTGGAACGATCCGGCAGGCTCGACGAAGCGCGGTACGTCGAGCGGGCCAGTACAGCCGAGCAACGCGTCCTCGATGCAGCCGACGCGGACAACGTGCCGTACTTCTCGATGATCGTCGTGCCGAGTCCGTCGAATCGAACCGACATGCCCACCAGCACCGGCGAAGTGGTCGTCGTCGGTCTCGGTCCGGGCGACGACGTGTGGACGACGGACGAAGTGCGAGCCGAACTCGCGGCGGCGACCGATCTGGTCGGATACATCACTTACATCGATCGAGTTCCTCAGCGACCCGGCCAGATTCGGCATGCAAGCGACAACAAGGTCGAATCCGAGCGCGCGGCATTCGCCCTCGACCTCGCCAAACAGGGTCGCCGCGTCGCTGTGGTGTCCTCGGGTGATCCGGGCGTGTTCGCGATGGCGACAGCGGTCATCGAGGTTGCAGCAGAACAGCAGTGGAGTTCGGTACCGGTACGCGTGGTCCCGGGAATGACGGCAGCCAATGCTGTTGCCAGCCGCGTCGGCGCGCCGCTCGGACACGACTACGCCGTCATCTCCCTCTCCGATCGACTCAAGCCCTGGGACGTGGTGGCCCGACGACTCTCGGCAGTGGCCGAAGCCGACATGGCGATCGCGATCTACAACCCGGCGTCGAAGACCCGCACCTGGCAGGTCGCGGCCATGAAAGATGTTCTGCTCGAACATCGTTCATCGGAGACGCCGGTGGTGATCGGGCGGGCGGTAGGCAGTGCGCAGGAATCGGTGCGCACCGTGACCCTCGGCGAACTCGATCCCGAGTCGATCGACATGCGGTGCCTGCTCATCATCGGCTCCTCGATGACGATGGTGGTGGAGACCGGAAGCGGTCCGAAAGTGTTCACGTCGCGGCGCTACCCGTCAGGGAGTGACGCGTAGGCGTTCGATCAACCACCGAGCGGCGGCATCGACCTCGTCGACCGTCAATGCCGAGATGTCGACGGTGGGTCGCGAGATCATCAGAACGGGAATCGAGGCCGATCGCGCCGCGTCGAGCTTGGCGCGGGTCATCGTGCCGCCGCTGTTCTTGGTGATCAGCAGGTCTATTCGGTTGTCGGCGAGCATTGCCGACTCGTGCGCGAGGTCGAACGGCCCGCGGCCGAGCTCGAGGGTGGCGCGAGGGGGAACGGCACCGGTCGGTGGATCTATCGAACGAATCAGGAACCACGCATCGGCGACTCCGGCGAAATGGTGAACGCCTTGCCTGCCGATGGTGAGGAACACCCGACTACCCGGTTCTATCGATGCGGCCGCCTCGGGTAGGGATGCCACGGTGGTCCACTGGTCGTCCGCCGACGCGATCCACGGTGGCCGGGTCAGCACGAGATGAGCGACACCGGTTGTCCGAGCAGCGTAGTCGGCATGCGCGGTGATGGTGGCGGCAAACGGGTGCGTCGCGTCGACCAGTGCATCGACGGCGTTGTCTCGAATCCACCGTGCCAATGCGTCGGCACCGCCGAAACCGCCGATCCTGGTATGGCCCGACACCGGCGCCGGCTCGGCGACGCGCCCGGCCAGCGAGGTGATCAACTCGATCCCGGGCACGCCCGCCACGGCGGCGGCGAGTTGCCTGGATTCGGACGTGCCGCCCAGGAGTAGGACCTTCACTGCTCGTCCGCATCCGCCCCGTCGGGCGCACCCCAGGGTTTCGTCACGCACCACTGGGTGACCGGCAGTTGTGGTCGCCAGGTGGTGAAGGACCCCAACGGCTCACCCCGGTAGATCTGGAACCGGCGCAGCCTACCGCCGTATCGTGCAGCTGCCGAGAGCAGCAGTGAATCCGATTCTGCGGTCACCGAATTGGCGACCAATCGGCCACCGGGACGCACGGCCGCCCAGCACCGCTCGATCATGCCCGGCTCGGTCGCCCCGCCGCCGACGAACACCGCGTCCGGAACGCCTGCACTGCCGGGGACCTCTTCGAAAGCCCCGGGCGCAGTGCCGAGCACGGCCAGCCCGGGCACCCCGAGCCGTTGTGCGTTGGTCGTGATCTGGTGTCGACGATCCCCGGACGACTCGAATGTCACTGCGCGACACGATGGATCGGTGCGCATCCATTCGATGGCGATCGTCCCCGAGCCTCCGCCGACGTCCCACAGGACCTCGCCGGCTCCGGGCGCCAACGCGCACAGCGTCAGTGCGCGCACTTCCTGCTTGGTCATCTGACCGTCGCCGGTGTACTGCGAATCGGGCAGGCCCGGAACGCGAGTGAGTCTGGTGGCGCCGCGATCTCGAACGCATTCGAGCGCGACAACGTTGAGCGGGTCGGCGTCGGCGAACGTCGAGTCCGTCGCCGTCCCCCGGGTGACGCGTTCGGCCGGGCCGCCGAGTTGTTCGAGCACGCTCACCGTACTGGCACCGAAACCGTTGTCACGCAAGAGCGCACACACGTCACTCGGTGTCGAGCTGCCTCGGCTCAGTACGAGAAGTCGACGACCGTGGCCGAGTTCCGGGAGGACGGTCTCGACCGGGCTGTTCACCAGCGACACCGTCGTGGTGTGCGCGAGCGACCAGCCCAGACGCGCACAGGCAAGCGAAACCGACGACGGTGCGGGATACACCCTCAGACGTTCGGCGCCGAATTCGCGAGCCAGGCTCACACCGATACCGTGAAACATCGGGTCGCCACTGGCCAGCACACACACGGTCCGGCCGTCACAGGAGTCGATCATCGGCCGCAGGCTCGGCAGCAACGGACTGGGCCACGCCCGAGCGTCGGCGCACCTGTCCCCCACGCCGGCGAGCTGCCTCGCCGACCCGAAGACGACATCTGCCTGCTCGACCACGACACGTGCGACAGCAGACAGTCCGTCCCAACCGTCCGCGCCGATTCCCACCACTGCGATGGGATGATGGTTGGGCTCCGCCATCAGCGCGGCATCCTGCGCCACAGCCATTGCGGAAGCAGTCGCATCGCGAAGAACACCGGGCGAAGAGTGCCGGGGATCCACACCGTCGACTTCCGGCTGCGCAGCGCAGCCACCACCGCGGCAGCCACCTGATGGGGTGTGCTGGACATCGGTGCCGGGTCCATGCCCTCGGTCATCGAACCGATGACGAACCCTGGGCGCGCGAGCAACAGATGAACGCCGCTGCCGTGCAGGGAATCGCTCAGTCCGCTGGCGAAACCGTCCAGACCCGCTTTGGCCGAGCCGTAGACGTAGTTGGCCCGCCTGACCCGGACACCCGCGACGGACGAGAAGACCACCAGATCGCCGCTCTTCTGCGCCCGCAGTACCTTCGCGGCGTGGGTGAGGACGGAAGCCTGGGCCAGGAAGTCGGTCGTGATCACCTCCAGCGCATGCCCGGCGTCGTCCTCGGCGCGCGTCTGATCCCCCAGAATCCCGAACGCCAACACCACGATCCCGATGGGCCCGTGCCGTTCCACGACGGAGCGCAGGATTTCCTCGTGGGTGTCCATGGCGTTCGCGTCGAACTCGACCGCATAGACGGTCGTCGCGCCTGCCTGCAGCACACGTGACCTTTGCGTCGCCAGGTCGGAACTGCGTCGAGCGGCCAGTACGACCGTTCGTCCCGGTGCCAGCCGAGTGGCGACCTCGAGACCGATCTCGCTTCGGCCGCCGAGCAACAACAACGTTCCCGAGGCGGGTTCAGATCGTCTGCTCACGCCGAACAGTCTCTCCGATCGAGCCCCGCTCGTGGCAGTCGGGGCACGTCACTACAGTCGAGTCATGGCCGCTACCCCCGCTGACGCGACTGCCCTCACCGACGAGGCGATCGAATTCCTCACCGAACGGCACCTCGCCACGCTGACGACGTTGCGTCCGGACGGCACGCCCCATGTCGTCGCCGTCGGGTTCACCTACGACGCGGACGCGCACGTCGCCCGTGTCATCACCAACAACGTGTCGCAGAAGGCGATCAACGCCGGCCGCGGTGCCTACGCCGCCGTCACCCAGATCGACGGTGCCCGCTGGCTGACGTTGGAGGGTCCGGCCACCGTTCGTGACGACCACGAGTCGGTCGCCGATGCGGAGAACCGCTATGCCCGACGCTATCGAGTGCCGCGGGAGAATCCGACCCGCGTCGTCGTCGAGATAGCGGTGCGGCGGGTACTGGGCAGCCGCTCGCTGCTGCGACGCTAGTCGTCCGTCGGCCAGGGTAGAACGGTCAGGTTCGGCCATTCGGTGGTCCACCGCGCGGCCTTCGCCTCGTAGACGTGCCGCATCGGCAATCGCGGATTCGGCCGGACGATCCCGGCGAACAGGTCGTCGAAGCCGTGTGGGGCATAGACGCGGTCCGTACCGTGGAAGTCCACGGTGATCCCGAAACAGCACGTGGTCGACACGAAGTGGTCGATGGCATCCTCGGAGCTTCGGTACGGAGCCAACGTCGCTCCGAAATGCTGCTCGTACCACAGGTGTACACGCGCTTGATTACGCACTTCGACGTCGACCCCGAGGTCGGCGAACACGTCGGCCGCGGTCTCGATCACGTCGTTCTCGGCGGCGTACGACAGATCCGTGTCGTCGAAATAGAAGAAGTCGTAGTCGCGAATTCCGGCCCCGAGATCTCGGTCGGCGAGGTGATTCCACACGGTTTGGAACAGACCGCCCGCCGTCAGGTACCAATTCGAAAGCCCGAGCTGCGGCGCACGCCGAAGTACCTCGGCCACAATCGGATTCGTCCTGACGACGGAGACGAACTCGGCTCGGCGGCCGTCGGTCACACCGGCAGCACGGCGAGACCGTGGGGGCGGAGGTTGACCGATTCGCACCCGTCCGCCGTCACGACGACGATGTCCTCGATCCTGGCACCCCACTGCCCCCGGAAATAGATGCCCGGTTCGATGCTGAACGCCATTCCCTCGGTGAGAGTGATGTCGTTGCCCGCCACGATGTACGGCTCCTCGTGCACCGACAGGCCGATACCGTGTCCGGTGCGGTGCAGGAACGCCTCTCCCAGACCGGCTTCGACCAACACCTCGCGTGCGGCTGCGTCGATGGACTCCGCGCTGACTCCCGGCGACACAGCGTCGACTGCGGCCTGCTGAGCTCGCTCCAGTACCGCGTACCGGGTAGCGACCTCGGCCGAAGGCTCTCCGAGACTGTAGGTGCGAGTGGAGTCCGAGTTGTATCCCGGCGCAACGGGTCCACCGATGTCGACGACGACCACGTCGCCGGCCTCGACGACACGATCGGAGACCTCGTGGTGCGGATCGGCACCGTGCGGACCGGAGCCGACGATGATGAATTCCGGTGCGGTGTGGCCTTCCTCGACGATCGCCGTCGCGATGTCTGCCGCGATCTGGGCTTCGGTTCGGCCCACTCGGAGCCACTCGCCCATCCGGGCGTGAACCCGGTCGATGGCATGACCGGCTCGACGCAGAGCATCGATCTCGGCGTCGTCCTTGATCATCCGCAGCTGGCGCAGAACGTCTGTCGCCAGCACCGGCACGGTCCCGAAAATCGTTGCCAGCGGCACGAAGTGCAGGGCGGGCATTGCGTCGGCGACAGCGGTCTTGCTGCCGGCCGGTACGGCCGCAGCCACGAGCGCGTACGGATCGACGCCGTCCACCCAATCGACGAGCGTCAGTGACAGGTCCCCGGCGGCGGAGTCACCCAGCGCGGCGAGTTCGAGCCGCGGCACGACGATGCTGGGAGTGCTGCCGTCGGCCGGCACCACCAACGCGATGAGACGCTCGAACGAGCTGGCCGTGGACCCGATCAGATACTGCAGATCCGGGCCCGGAGTGATCAGCAGGGCGTCCAAGCCTGCGTCCGACGTCAGGCGGGCCGCGCGCGCGAGCCTGGAGGCGTAGACATCGCTGGGAAAACGAGAAGAATCGACACTCATACCTTCAGGCTAGTGCCGTACGGCAAGATGAGCCCCATGACCACCCCCGGAAAGTCGCCGTTGCTGCTCCTCGACGGCGCGAGCCTGTGGTTCAGGGCCTACTACGCTCTGCCCGAGTCGATTACGGCGCCCGACGGCCGTCCCGTCAATGCCGTGCGAGGTTTCCTCGACATGATCTCGGCCCTGATCACGCGAACCGAACCGAGCCGATTGGCTGTATGCCTCGACCTCGACTGGCGTCCACAGTTCCGAGTGGACCTCGTTCCCTCGTACAAGGCTCACCGGGTTGCCGACGCAGCGCCGGATGTGGCCGAGAGCGAAGAGGTTCCCGAGACCCTGACACCACAGGTGGACATGATCATGGACGTCCTGGCGGCGTTGGGAATTGCCACCGCGGGGGCCGTCGGCCTCGAGGCCGACGACGTGCTCGGAACCTTGGCTGCACAGGAACGACGCGATCCCGTCGTCGTGGTCAGCGGCGACCGAGATCTGTTGCAGGTGGCGGCGGACGAACCGAACGAGGTACGGGTGCTGTACGTGGGTCGTGGCTTGGCCAAGGCAGAACTTTTCGGCCCGGTCGAGGTGGCCGAGCGGTACGGCGTCCCGTTGCACCGCGCGGGAGCGGCCTACGCGGAATTGGCGCTTCTGCGCGGTGACGCGTCGGACGGGCTACCGGGTGTCAAGGGTGTCGGTGAGAAGACGGCCTCCACACTCATGCTGCAGTACGAGTCCGTCGCGGCCCTGCGTGCAGCGGCACTCGATCCGGAGTCGGACATGGCCAAGGGAATTCGGGCGAAGCTGGCCAACGCCAGCGACTACCTCGATGCGGCACTGCCGGTGGTGCGGGTCGTCACCGATGCCGACGTCGTTCTGTCGAGGTCGGACGAGATTCCGGCCGAACCGGCAGATCTCGAGGCACTCGACAAGCTCGCGGAGACCCTGGGAATCAGAAACGCCGTGGACCGCCTGGTCTCGGCGATGGCGGCCACGGCGTCGCAGAATTGACCGGGGCTATTTCGGGAGTGAGACCTCGTAGTCGGCGTCGTCGTTGAGGAACGTCAACGTCACCTTCTTGAACGCCCCGTCGACCGTCAGCGTGCAATCGACGCTGGTGCCGGCCTTGACTTCGATGTTCTGCGGGCACGACACCCCCGACACGTTCGTGGCACCGTAGGACTCGGTCAACACCGTGCGAATACCGTCCTGAGCAGCCGTCGTATCGAGGGTGGTCGTGCGCCCGAACGCGAAGTACAGCACTGCCGCGACCACGGCCACGACGGCGATGACGGAGCCCGCGATGATCAGCGGCTTCTTGGACTGCGCGCCACTGCGACCGGGACCTGGCTGCTGGCCCGGGAACTGACCGGGGTACTGGCCCGGATACTGCTGTCCGGGATAGTGCTGACCGGGATACTGCTGATTCGGATTCTGCCCGCCCGCGAAGGGAGGCTGCTGACCGTACTGGCCGGCACCGTACTGCCCACTGCCACCGAATTGTTGTGGTGCGTAGGGGTTTTGGTAGGCGGCGTCACCGGCAGGCTGCTGTCCGGTCCCCGGATACGGTGCCCCGTACGGCTGTCCCGCCGGGTATTGCGCGGTCGGGTTCTGTGCGGTGGGGTTCTGTGCGGTGGGATTCTGCGGGTTGTAGCCCTGCGGGTACTGCCCCTGCGGACCCTGAACCTGGGGATTCTGACCCTGCTGCGGGTAGGGCCCGGCCGGATACGCGCCCTGGGGGTATTGCCCCTGGGGATACCCGCCCTGTGGGTAGTGCCCCTGCGGAGTTTGCCCCTGCGGAGACTGGCCGTATGCGCCTCCGGAAGGTTCGCCGTACTGCGTGGTCGGGGTGCCGGTGGGCGGCGCGTACTGTCCCCACGCCGACGGAGTCGGAGTCTGCGATTCGGATGTCGCCGCAGCTTCGCCGGTGGAAGCTTCCTGCCCGTCCTTTGCGGCACCGTCCTGGTCCGGCGTTCGTGACCAACTGTTGTCGGGGTCGGTCGGACCGTATGGGCCGCTCATCTCGCCTCCACTGAAATCTCGAATCCGTCGGGGGTACAGTATCCCGCTTGTCGCTGCGTCCGCTGTACCGACCCGGCAGTCCGGTTTCGGCCCGTCACGCAGCGCCCGTCACGCAGCATCTGTCACGCGGCATCGACGGCCACCACTCCTTGTCGCAGCGCGGCGACGGCACGGGCGGCGGTTCGCGACAGCTCGGGTTCGGGAGCGGCGAGCCGGACCTGGTCGAGCAGGTCGATGACCTGCCGACACCAACGGACGAAGTCGCCACCGGACAGCGCCTTGCCGTTGTCGCCTGCCGCGACCAGTGCGTCGACGAGCGAATGGTCGGAAGCCCACTTGTAGATCGCTTTGACGAAGCCCATGTCCGGCTCTCTGGTCGGTGGCAGTTTGTGCCGAACCTCGTCGGCCCGCAGCTCGTGCCACACCCGCACGGTCTCCGTCAACGCGTGCCTGATGGGTCCGGTCGGGCCGTGTGGGGTGATGTCTCCCTCGGAGCGGGACTCGTAGACCACGGCCGAGACCACTGCGGCCAACTCTGCGGCCGACAAGCCCTGCCACAGTCCGCCGCGGAGGCATTCCGCGACCAGAAGATCGGATTCGGAATAGATCCGGCTCAATCGCGCACCGTCGTCGGTCACCTTGGGATCCTTGCCCGGGGTCACGTAACCGCGGTCCGCCAGCAAAGCCAGAATGCGGTCGAACGTTCGGGCCAACGAGTTCGTCGTGGCCGACACCTTCTGCCGCATCGACTCGGTCTCCCGGGCCAGCCGGTTGTAGCGTTCGCCGGTTCGAGAGAGTTCCTCGCGATCCGGCCGGCTGTGCACCGGATGCGAGCGGATGGCCCGCCGCAGGGTTGCCAACTCCTTGTCGTCGGCGGCGGTCGACTTTCGTCCCACTCGATCGGAGGGCTGGGATATGCCGCGGGTGACCAATGCCGCCGCCAGATCCCGACGGGTCTTGGCGGTGCGGTGATCGACGAACCGTGGCAATCGCATGGAGCCGAGAGGCGTTGCCGGCGTTGGGAAATCGGCAGCGGACAGACGGCCGGCCCATTTGTCCTCGGTCAGCACGAGCGGCCGCGGATCGCCGCGATCGTCGTCCGGTTCGAGTACCACTGCCAGTCCGCTGCGCCGTCCGGACGGCACCGAGATCACGTCGCCGCGGCGCAACGCACGCAACGAGTCGACGGCTTTGTCCCGCCGATCGGACCTGTTCTGACGCTCGAGGGTCTTCTCTCGATCCTTCAGACGCTCGCGCAGTCGCGCGTACTCGAAGTACTCCCCGTCGGGGCCACCGAGCGTTGCGCCGAGCGCCTCCAACGTCTTCATGTTCTTCTCGATACCGCGGACCATGCCGACGACGGACCGGTCGGCCTGGAACTGAGCGAAGGACCGCTCGAGCAACTGCCGTGAATCCGCTGCCCCGAACTGTTCGATCAGATTGATCGACATGTTGTAGGCGGGCGCGAAAGAGCTCCGGAGGGGAAACGTTCGCGTCGACGCGAGTCCGGCCACCTCGGTCGGTTCGGTACCGGGCTGCCACAGCACAACCGCGTGACCCTCGACGTCGATGCCGCGTCGCCCGGCCCGGCCGGTCAGCTGGGTGTACTCCCCCGGTGTCAGCTCCGCGTGCGTCTCACCGTTGAACTTGACCAGCTTTTCGAGCACCACGGTTCGGGCAGGCATATTGATTCCGAGAGCCAGAGTTTCGGTGGCGAACACCGCTCTGACCAATCCCTTGACGAACAGCTCCTCGACGGTGTGGCGGAAGACCGGCAGCATTCCGGCGTGGTGCGCGGCGAACCCGCGTTCGAGCGCATCTCGCCATTCCCAGAAGCCGAGCACTTCCAGATCCTCGCGCGGGAGTTCGGAGGTGTGCTTCTCGACGATGTACCTGATCTCCTCGGCCTGCTCAGGCGTCGTCAGAACCAGCCGCGAACGCATGCACTGAGTCAGGGCCCCGTCACAGCCTGCACGACTGAAGATGAACGTGATGGCCGGGAGCAGACCTTCCTCGTCCAGCTTGGCGATCACGTCGGGACGAGCCAGCGGACGGTTGGCACCTCCGCCTCCCTGGTGGCCGCCGCGTCCGCCGCCCCCGCTTCGACCTCCGCGTCCTCGACTGTGCGGTGCGTGCCACCGATCCATGGAGTCCAGCGACTGACGCTGCTTGACGTGCCGCACCAGGTCTCGGTCCACGACGACCTTCTGGTGGCCGTCCGGTGACTGTGCTCGGGTGTCGAAGAGATCGAACAACCGACGGCCCACCATGATGTGCTGCGAGAGCGGAACGGGACGGTTCTCGTCCACGACGACCGAGGTGTCGCCGCGAACGGTACTCATCCACGCGCCGAACTCCTCGGCGTTGCTGACCGTTGCGGACAGGCTCACCAGACGCACGTCGTCGGACAGGTGCAGGATTACTTCTTCCCACACCGCACCTCGGAACCGATCCGCCAGGTAGTGCACCTCGTCCATCACCACGTGCGAGAGCCCGCGCAGTGCGTCGGAGGATGCGTAGAGCATGTTGCGGAGCACCTCGGTCGTCATGATGACGATGGGTGCATCCGGATTGATGGACGAATCACCGGTCAACAGACCGACCGTCTCGCGTCCGTATCGCGCAGTCAACTCGGCGAACTTCTGGTTGCTGAGCGCCTTGATGGGGGTGGTGTAGAAGCATTTGCGACCGGCAGCGAGGGCCAGGTGCACCGCGAACTCGCCGATCACCGTCTTGCCCGCGCCGGTCGGGGCGCAGACCAACACCCCGTGACCGTTCTCCAATGCAGTGCACGCATCCACTTGGAAGCGGTCCAACGGAAAACTCAACTCCGCGGAAAACCGTTGCAGTTCCGTGGGTTCTGGCCTGGACCGGGTGTCGACAACAGCCTCGCTCATGGTCGCTCCCCGTCGCTGGGACTCACATCAGATCGTGTCGTCGTACTGTGCCTGTGTTCGGGTCGCAGTGCCGATACCGCCCACCGGCGGTGTCGGTGCGACAGCGTGTGGGGCCTGGATAGAACTTGCGCCTTCGATGCGTGTTGCTTCGTCATCTGACACATCACCCCATTCGTCTCTTCTCTTGCGCAACTTACGCTTGTCGTGAATCCGCGCAATCTGCACTGCCATCTCGAAGAGCACCGTCAGAGCCAACGCCAAGGCCAGCATCGAGAAGGGATCCTGTCCGGGCGTTGCGATCGCCGCGAACACGAACAGTCCGAAGATCAACCCGCGACGCCACGCCTTCAGGCGTTCGTAGGTGAGAACACCGACGAAGTTCAACCCGACGACCAGCAGCGGTATTTCGAAGCTGACACCGAAGATGATCAGAAGATTGATCAGAAAACCGAAGTACTGATCGCCGCTCAGTGCCGTGATCTGGACGTTGTCACCGATCGACAGCAGAAAGTGCAAGCCCTTGGCGACGACGAAGTACGCCAGAATCGCTCCGGTCACGAACAGCGCAGCGGCACCGGTGACGAAGGAGACTGCGTAACGGCGTTCGTTGGCGTACAGGCCGGGAGTGATGAACGCCCAGATCTGGTACAGCCAGATGGGGCAGGCGAGCACGACGCCTGCGGTGAACGCCACCTTGAACCGCAGCAGGAACTGGTCGAACGGGCCGGTGGCGAGCAGGCGGCACTGATCGTCGTTGCTCAGATCCGCACGCAGGCTCGGGTCCAGGGTGCAGTACGGGCCTCGGAGCAGATCGCCGAGGCTTTCAACGCCGAAGATCGTGTGTGAGTACCAGAAGAATCCGAATGCAGTGGTCACCGCGATGGCCAGCAGCGACCAGAGCAGCCGGGTTCGCAGCTCGTACAGGTGATCGACCAACGACATCGTGCCGTCGGGATTGACTCGACGCTTACTGCGCCGTGGATCGAACGGAATGCGCATGGTGTTCTACGGTCAGCCTTCTTCGGTCGGCAGGCGGCACGAGGCCGTCACCGACAGCAGTGAACCTTCGGTGCCGACGCGGCACCGAAGGTGTGCTGAGCGGCGTCGCTCAGGCAGACTTCGCGTCGTGCTGGGGTGTGGTCTCGGTCTGCGCCACGGGTGCCGGCGATGGCAGCTGAGCGGGTGCGGCCGGCTGCTGTGCAGTCGCGGTATCGGTGTCGGATTTGCCGTCGTTCTGCATCTCCTTGACCTCGCTCTTGAAGATGCGCAACGAGCGTCCGAGTCCACGCGCAGCCTCGGGCAGCTTCTTGGAACCGAACAGAATGATGACGACCACCGCAACGATGGCCCAGTGCCAGGGACTGGTGAATCCCATGTGAACCTCCTGAGATCAGATGAATCGAGCGTACCCGACGGCGGGCGGTGCGCTCGGCAACGGAGCGCACCGCTTCACCTCACGTTCATGTTGCGAGGCCGCCATCGGTGTCGGTGGCGTCGAGCTCCGCGTAGGCATTCAGGGCGGACCGCGCACGATCGCGGACGGAATTCACCAAGGATTCAGGTCCCAGTACGGTGACGCCACCGCCGAACCCGAGGGTCAGCCGGGTCATCCACTGCAGCGTCGCGAAACGCATGGTCACCTCGATGGACCCGTCCGAATCGGCGGCTACCTGCGTCATCGGGTAGTAGTCCAGGATCCAGGTGAACGCAGGTGAGACGCGTAACCGCGCTTGGGACAGAGAGGGGTCGTCGTTGAATATTTCGAACGCGTCCTCGTCCTGCACCGACTCCGGCGGAGACGACGGTTCGTCGAGTTCGGTGGCCGAATCGATGCGATCGAATCTGAACAGCCGAACGCCCTCGGCGCCGCGACACCATGCCTGCAGATAGCTGTTGTCGTCGACCACCACGGTCCTGATCGGATCGACGATGCGCTCGGTGAGCACGTCTCGCGACGCCGAATAGTAGGTGAGTTCGAGTGCGTGCCGGGCTCGGAGCGCAGACCGTACGGTGCTCGACACCGGACCCTCCTCCGCGTCGGCCGTGTCGTGGTCGGACGAGAGCGGCACATTCGCCGCCGCCGACCCGGCCGCGGTCTCGATCTTCGCGATCGCTCGCTGAGCGGCCGACGGATCGACCATCCCCGGCATCGAGGTCAACGACCGAAGTGCGACCAACAGTGCGGTGGCCTCGGTGGACGTCAACCGCAGCGGCCGGTCGATCCCGGCGGAGAAGGTGACGTCGATGCTCTCCTCGGAGAACGACAGATCGATGAGGTCACCCGGTCCGTACCCGGGCAGACCGCACATCCAGAGCTGATTGAGATCGGCCATCAGCGTCGCGGTGGTCACGCCCAGTTCCCGAGCGGCCTCCTCGGCGCTCAACCCCGGATTGGCCATGAAGAAGGGCACCATGTTGAGCAGGCGGGCCAACCGCACCGACAGACGCGCGCTCATCGTTCGTTCTCCAGTTCGGCTGCAGTCTGCAATGTGGAGATGACATCGGCCCGCAGCTCTGCCGGGGCCAACACCATCGCGTCGGGACCGTGACCGGCGATGAGCCGCGAAATCCAATCCCAGGACCGTACCGGAACCTCGACGACCGTTCCGGTGCGCGACCCCACCGTCTGCTCCCCCACCACGGTGCCCATCCTCCGCAGCTCCGTCGCCCGACCGTCCTGGAGCCACACTCGCGCGGTACCCGACACCGAGGACGTGCCTGCGACGCGGCGGACGATGTCCTGAAGATCGATACCGTCTGGCTTGCGGACACTCTGAGGTGATCCGAAGGCTTTGACGTCGTCGCCGATCCGGGACAGTCGGAAGGTTCGGGTGTCGTCTCGGTCCACGTCGTGTCCCACGAGATACCACCGTCCCCGGAACGTCACAACGCCCCACGGCTGGACGGTTCGGGTGACGAACGGCTCGGTCAACGAGGGTCGATGCTCGAACCGCACCGACTTCCCCTCGTCGATCGCCGCGAGCAGGGCGCCCAGTGCGGGCTCGGACCCGCGGGTTCGGGCCGGAACGGCCGTGACGGCAGCCGCCGACTCGTTCTGGTCGACCTGAATACCTGCGGCGCGCAGTTTCAGCAGCGCACTCTGGGCCGCGGAGGTCAGTTCCGGTGATTCCCACAGTTTGACGGCCACCGCGACCGCAGCCGATTCCTCGCTGGTGAGATCGATGTCCGGCAGCTCGTAGGCATCTCGGTTGATGCGATAGCCCTCGACACCACCGAACCGCGTGGCGATGCCGGTCTCGAGGGGCACCCCGAGATCGCGCAGTTCGTTCTTGTCACGCTCGAACATCCTGCTGAACGCTTCGAGGCTCGTCGAGTCGTCGTACCCGGCAACGCTCTCGCGGATCCACTCCGCGGTCAGGAACTGACGCGTCGACAACAGACAGATGACCAGGTTCATCAGGCGTTCGACTTTGGTGGTGGCCACGACAGTCGAGCCTAGTTGTTCACCGCCCGCCGGAGCTGTAGCGACCCGAGTTGCCTGGATCGCTACCCGACCTCCAGCCGAGTCGCGTTCGCACTACATCGATGCGATGAGTCGCTCGACGCGCTCGTCGACCGAACGGAACGGGTCCTTGCACAACACCGTTCGCTGCGCCTGATCGTTGAGTTTCAGGTGTACCCAGTCGACGGTGAAGTCGCGTCCGGCTTCCTGGGCGGCGGTGATGAACTCACCTCGCAGCTTCGCGCGTGTCGTCTGCGGCGGCAAATTCACCGCTTCGTCGATCTGCTCGTCCTCGGTGACTCGCTTGACCAGACCCTTGCGCTGCAGCACGTCGAACACTCCCCGTCCACGCTTGATGTCGTGGTACGCAAGATCGAGCTGAGCGATCTTGGGATCGGAAAGTTCCATCGAGTAGCGGTCCTGATATCGCTCGAACAGCTTGCGTTTGATGACCCAGTCGATTTCGGTGTCGACCTTGGCGAAGTCCTGCGACTCGATGGCATCGAGTGTGCGTCCCCACAGGTCCACCACCTGGGTCACCTGAGCATTGGGCTCCCGCGTCTGGAGATGCTCGACGGCCCGGGAGTAGTACTCACGCTGGATTTCGAGTGCACTGGCCTGGCGGCCACCGGCGAGGCGGACCGGCCTGCGACCGGTCAGATCGTGGCTGACCTCGCGAATGGCTCGAATCGGATTGTCCAGCGCGAAGTCTCGGAACGAGACGCCTGCCTCGATCATCTCGAGTACGAGTGCGGCCGTCCCCACCTTGAGCATGGTCGAGGTCTCGGCCATGTTGGAATCGCCGACGATGACGTGGAGCCGGCGATACTTCTCGGCATCGGCGTGCGGTTCGTCGCGGGTGTTGATGATCGGCCGCGAACGAGTGGTGGCCGACGACACGCCTTCCCAGATGTGCTCGGCGCGCTGCGAGAGGCAGAACGTCGCGGCCTTGGGTGTCTGCAGCACCTTGCCTGCGCCACAGATCAATTGGCGGGTGACCAGGAACGGTAGGAGTACATCCGAGATGCGCGAGAATTCGCCCGCTCGCTGGACGAGGAAATTCTCGTGGCAACCGTAGGAGTTGCCCGCCGAATCGGTGTTGTTCTTGAACAGGTATATGTCTCCGCCGATGCCCTCCTCGGCGAGACGCTGCTCGGCGTCGATCAGCAAATCCTCGAGTACTCGCTCGCCTGCGCGATCATGGGTGACCAATTGCAGCAGGCTGTCGCATTCGGCAGTGGCGTACTCGGGATGCGAACCGACGTCGAGATAGAGGCGAGCGCCGTTGCGGAGGAACACATTCGAGCTGCGGCCCCACGAGACCACGCGACGGAAGAGGTAGCGGGCCACCTCGTCCGGACTCAGGCGTCGGTGTCCGTGAAAGGTACATGTGACACCGAACTCGGTCTCGATGCCCATAATTCGTCGCTGCACACTTCGACACTACAACGCAAGCCACCGATGGATGTGTCGGAGCGCCTCGATGGCGTCCATGCCTAGGCTGGGCCCCATGACTTCCACGCCAACGTCTGTTGCGGCCTCGGTTCACGCGTGGGACCTGTCCCTGGTTTCACGAAGCGCGGCATTGCGCTCGAGCAGGGCGGATGCAGGGCTCCGCGCGTTGAGCACGGCCGCCGATCACAGTCGCCTGTGGCTCGGAGCTGCCGCACTTCTCGGCGCGGCCGGTGGCTCGGCCCGACGCGGCGGCGTGCGGGGGCTGATCGCCGTGGCGGGTGCGAGCGCCGTGGCGAACGGTCTGCTCAAGCCGGTGTTCCCGAGGTCGAGGCCGGATACCGAGCTGGTTCCCGTACTGCGCCGGGTGCTCGCCCCGCCGGTGTCCTCGTCGTTTCCCTCCGGTCACTCGGCGTCCGCGGCCGCCTTCGTCACCGCGGTCGCCATCGAATCACCGAAGGCAGGATTGCTGTTGGCTCCGGTCGCCGCAGCAGTCTGCTATTCCCGGGTTCACGTCGGCGTCCACTGGCCCACCGATGTCGTCGCCGGAGCGGCGCTCGGTTCGGCGGTCGCGCTGTCGACCCGCCGCTGGTGGGCCGTGCGTTCGGCGAAGCCCGCCGATCTCGGCTCGCCGGTCGAGGTCGAGGCACTGCCGGGCGGACGGGGACTGTTGGTGCTGGTCAATCCCGGATCCGGTGACGGTTCGGAGGCGGTACCGGACGCCATCCGTCGCGAGCTCCCCGACGCCGACCTCTTCGTACCCGATCCCGAGAGGGACTTCAACGAGCAACTGGAAGAGAGAATTCGGAACACGACGCCGCGTGCTCTCGGAGTGTGTGGAGGCGACGGCACGGTCGTCAGCGTCGCCGCCTCGGCCGCCCGTAACGGCCTGCCACTCGCCGCGTTTCCGGGTGGCACTCTCAACCACTTCGCTCGCGACACCGGTCTGACCGCAGTCGAGGACACCGCCGCCGCCGTCGAGGCGGGCACCGCCGAACTGGTCGACATCGCCGAGGTGGACGTCGACGGCCGCAGTGTGTCGTTCGTCAACACCGCGACGTTCGGGGGTTACCCCGACTCGGTGCGGTTACGGCAGAAGCTGCAGAAGCGAATCGGTAAGTGGCCGGCCGCTGCGGTTGCGATGACACGAGTGCTCGCGGCTGCAGAGCCACTGAACATTCGACTCGACGGGGTGCCGCACTCGGTGTGGATGCTCTTCGTCGGCAACGGTACCTACGATCCGATCGATCAAGTTCCCATGTCGCGCAGCAGCATTCATACCGGCACCCTCGATGTTCGCTTTCTCCCGTCGGAACCCAAGGCATCGAGAACACGACTGCTGTGGGCGACGATCACAGGAACGCTCGGCTCGTCGCCTGCCTACGTGCGCAGTGTGGCGCAACGCTTGACCGTCGAGGTGGACGGTGCCCCGGTTGCCCTCGCGGCTGACGGCGAGGTCGTCGGAGACGGCACGACATTCCAGTTCAGCAGCGACAAGAACGGCCTCGTGCTCTACCGGAAGCGATAGAGCACGAGGCCGTCGACCTCGATCCGAAGCGTGGGGACTACTGCGGAGTCTCCGGCTCCGAGGAGCCGTCGCCGGTCGCGGACGGTGCCGATGCGGGCAACATATCCGCCAGAGCAGCTCCGGCGATACGCCGGAACGCTCGACGCGGTCGCCCCTGATCCAGGACGGCCACCTCCAGGGCCGACACCTCGAGAACCTTCTTCTCGGGCTCGGCACCGGCAGTCGCAGGCGACGTCGGACCGGCGGTGAGCGCGTCGACGGCGATACGAACTGCGTCCGCCAACCCGAGGCCGGACCGGTACGTATCCTTCAGCGCGGCCACGATGGGCTCGGTGGTACCGCCCATGACGACGAAATCCTGTTCGTCGACGATGGAGCCGTCGTACGTGATGCGGTACAGCTGCGTGGCCATCGGCTCGTCCTGATGGGACACCTCGGCGACGCAGATCTCGACCTCGTACGGCTTGAGCTGCTCGGTGAAGATGGTGCCCAGTGCCTGGGCGTAGGTCTTCGCCAACGACCGGCCGGTGACATCGCGTCGATCGTAGGTGTATCCCTTGATGTCTGCGTGCTGGATGCCGGCCTTGCGTAGGTTCTCGAACTCGTTGTACTTGCCGACGGCAGCGAAACCGATGCGGTCGTAGAGCTCACTGACCTTGTGCAGCGCGGTCGAGCGATTCTCGGCGACGAACAGGACCCCGTCGGCATACGCCAGCACGATGACGCTGCGGCCGCGGCCGATTCCCTTGCGCGCCAATTCCGAACGATCGCGCATGATCTGTTCGGCAGATGCGTAATACGGCATCGTCATAGCGCGCTACCCCCTTCGCTGACTTCCTGGCCTGCTCGGGTGTGGTGGTCCGTGCCGCCGGTGTGTGCTGCGCTCTCGGTTCGTTCTGCCAGAACCGATCGGGCCGCAGCCGATATGCGATCGTGCGCGACGTCGTCCGCACCGACGCTCGTGATGGCAACTGCCGTCGGGTAGATGCCGCGGGTGACATCGGGACCACCGGTGGCCGAGTCGTCGTCGGCGGCGTCGTACAGCGACTCGACTGCAGCCCGAAGCGCCTCGTCCTCGGACATTCCGGGGCGGTACAACTTCTTGAGCGCGGATTTGGCGAACAACGAGCCCGAACCCACTGCGTGATAGCCCGACCGCTCCTCGTAACGCCCGCCGACCACGTCGTACGACACGATGCGTCCGGCTCTGTCGGGATCGGAGATGTCGATGTCGAATCCGACCAGCAACGGCACCGCAGCCAGTCCCTGCATCGCCGCACCCAGATTGCTCCGAACCATCGACGACAACTTGTTGGCCTTGCCGTTGAAGGTGAGCGGCACGCCCTCGATCTTCTCGTAGTGCTCGAGTTCGACAGCGAACAGACGAACCAATTCGATTGCGATACCCGCAGTTCCGGCAATGCCCGCAGCGGAGTACTCGTCGGTGACGTAGACCTTCTGCATGTCACGGTTGGCGATCAGATTGCCCTGAGTGGCGCGCCGATCACCGGCGATCAGCACCCCGCCCGCGTAGGTGAGGGCGACGATCGTCGTACCGTGCGGAGCGATGCCGGACTTGTCGGTGGTGCCGTTGGCGGCGTGGGACGCCAGGTCCGCGGCGAGGCCGCTCTCCGGCAGCAGGTGCGGGGCGTGCTGACGGAGGTAGTCGGAGAAGGACGAGCTACTGGACCCCAGCGGAATCGCCGGTCCGTCGCCTGCCGACCGTGGGTCCGAACGATCCACCGTCACTGGCCGCCCTTCTGAACGTAGGCGCGGACGAAGTCCTCGGCATTCTCCTCGAGAACGTCGTCGATCTCGTCGAGAAGATCGTCGGTCTCCTCGGCCAACTTCTCGCGCCGTTCCTGGCCACCGGCCCCCGTGTCGCCTGGGACCTCGTCGTCGCCGCCGCCGCCGCCCGAGCGCCGTGTCTGCTCCTGAGCCATAGTCGCCGACCTCCTCTGTGTATCGAGAAAACAGATCTACTGCACGGTCGCCGGGTCATCCGAGGCGCACCGGCGTGGATGTGCAAGTGCTACCGAACGTTCCGCCGAAAGTGCACGGACCTTTACCCTACCGACAGTCCGACCTCGCCGGTTGGCAAGACACCGCCGAACGACCCATTCGAATGCCCTGGACGATCAGGTGGTGAGCTGGTCGACCAGTTCCGCTGCACTGTCCACGGACTCCAGCAGGGCACCGACGTGGGATTTCGTTCCCCGCAACGGCTCGAGCGTCGGAATCCGTACCAGCGAATCGCCACCGAGATCGAAGATGACCGAGTCCCAGCTCGCCGCGGCGATGTCAGCACCGAATTTGCGCAGGCATTCGCCGCGGAAGTAGGCCCTCGTGTCGTCGGGCGGTGTGCCGACCGCATCGAGAACTTGCTGCTCGGTGACGAGACGATCCATCGAACCGCGGGCGACCAACCTGTTGTAGAGCCCCTTGTCGAGGCGAACATCGGAATACTGCAGGTCCACCAGGTGCAGCCGCGGAGCGGACCAGCCGAGGCCCTCACGCTGTCGGAACCCTTCGAGCAGTCGCAATTTCGCCGGCCAGTCCAGCAGATGCGCGCACTCCATGGGATCGCGCTCGAGCAGGTCCAGCACCATCGCCCACTTGTCGAGCACGTCCAGTGCTCGTGCGTCGTCGCTGCCCTCGGCAGCCACGAACTTCGCCGCCCGCTGGTGGTAGATCCGCTGCAGCGCAAGGCCCGTCAGTTCGCGGCCGTCGGCGAGTGCCACGGCCTTGCGCAGGGTGGGATCGTGGCTGATCTGATGGACAGCCGTGACCGGCCTGGCCAGCTGCAGATCCGACAGGTCGACGCCCGCCTCGATGAGGTCGAGCACGAGGGCCGTGGTTCCCACCTTGAGGTAGGTCGACATCTCCGCCAGGTTGGCGTCGCCGATGATGCAGTGCAGACGTCGGTACTTGTCTGCGTCTGCGTGCGGTTCGTCCCGGGTGTTGATGATGCCGCGCTTGAGGGTGGTCTCCAGTCCGACCTCCACCTCGATGTAGTCCGCTCGCTGCGAGAGCTGGAACCCGGCCTCGTCGCCCGACTGGCCGATACCGACTCGCCCGGAGCCGGTGATGACTTGCCTGGAGGCGAAGAACGGCGAGAGCCCCGCGATCACCGCCGAGAACGGTGTCTCACGCGACATCAGATAGTTCTCGTGCGTGCCGTACGACGCGCCCTTGCCGTCGACGTTGTTCTTGTACAGCTGCAGGCGCGGAGCCCCTGGGACGCTCGACGCGTGCCGTGCGGCCGCTTCCATGACGCGTTCGCCTGCCTTGTCCCAGATCACCGCGTCCAGTGGGTCCCGCACCTCCGGGGCCGAGTACTCGGGGTGCGCGTGATCGACGTACAGGCGGGCACCGTTGGTGAGAATCATGTTCGCCGCACCGATTTCGTCGGCATCGATGACCGGAGCCGGTCCGCTGAACCGTCCGAGATCGAAGCCTCGTGCATCGCGCAGCGGTGATTCCACCTCGTAGTCCCAGCGGGTGCGCTTGGCGCGGGGCACTCCTGCGGCTGCCGCGTACGCCAACACCGCCTGGGTGGACGTCAGGATCGGGTTGGCGGTGGGTTCGGTCGGTGAAGAAATGCCGTACTCGACCTCGATACCGATGATGCGCTGCATAAGTCGAGCCTAGACGGCCGACGGATGCAGTTCGGGGCGCGCCCTGTGCGGACGCGCCCCGAAAACTGCCCAGCGGTGGATCTACAGGTACTGACCGGTATTGGCCTCGGTGTCGATCGCCCGGCTCGCGCTGGCGTTCTTGCCGGTGACCAACGTGCGAATGTAGACGATTCGCTCGCCCTTCTTGCCCGAGATCCGAGCCCAGTCGTCCGGATTCGTGGTGTTCGGCAGATCTTCGTTCTCCGCGAACTCGTCGACGATGGAATCGAAAAGGTGCTGAATCCGCAGTCCGGCGTTTCCGGTTTCGAGAACCGACTTGATGGCGTACTTCTTTGCCCGGTCGACGATGTTCTGGATCATGGCCCCGGAGTTGAAGTCCTTGAAATACAGAACTTCCTTGTCCCCGTTGGCGTAGGTGACCTCGAGGAACCGATTGTCGTCACTCTCGGCGTACATGCGCTCGACGACGCGATCGATCATGCCCCGGATGCACGCCGCGCGATCGCCGCCGAACTCGGCGACGTCGTCGGCGTTGACCGGAAGCGAATCGGTCAGGTACTTCGAGAAGATGTCCTGTGCCGATTCGGCGTCGGGACGCTCGATCTTGATCTTCACGTCGAGTCGGCCGGGTCGCAGGATCGCCGGGTCGATCATGTCCTCGCGATTGGACGCACCGATCACGATGACGTTCTCTAGGCCTTCGACACCGTCGATCTCGGCGAGCAGCTGCGGAACGACCGTCGTCTCCACGTCGGACGAGACGCCGGAGCCGCGGGTACGGAAGATCGAGTCCATCTCGTCGAAGAACACGATGACCGGGGTGCCCTCGGACGCCTTCTCTCGTGCCCGCTGAAAGATCATGCGGATGTGACGCTCGGTCTCACCGACGAACTTGTTGAGCAGCTCGGGGCCCTTGATGTTGAGGAAGAACGACTTCGCCTCCCGCGCATCCTGGCCACGTGCCTCGGCGATCTTCTTGGCCAGCGAGTTGGCAACGGCCTTGGCGATCAACGTCTTTCCACACCCGGGAGGGCCGTACAGCAGCACGCCCTTCGGCGGACGCAGTGAGTACTCTCGGAACAGATCCTTGTGCAGGAACGGCAGCTCTACGGCGTCCCGAATCTGCTCGATCTGTCGACCGAGACCGCCGATGTCCTCGTATCCGACGTCCGGAACCTCCTCGAGAACGAGATCCTCCACCTCGGCCTTGGGAACGCGCTCGAACGCGTAGCCGGCCTTGGTGTCGACCAGCAGCGAATCCCCGGGACGGAGCTTCCGTGACGGCTCGTCCGGGTCGACCGGTCCGTCGTCGTTGACCATGTCGATCAACGGTTTGGCCAGCCAGACCACCCGTTCCTCGTCGGCATGTCCGACGACGAGAGCGCGCGATCCATCCCCCAGAAGCTCTCGGAGAGTGCTGATCTCGCCGACCTGATCGAAGGTGCACGCCTCGACGATGGTCAACGCCTCGTTCAACCGCACGGTCTGTCCCGGAGCGAGCGTGTCGGCCTCGATGTTGGGTGAGCACGTCAGTCGCATCTTCCGACCGGACGTGAACACGTCGACTGTGCCGTCCTCGAACACGCTCAGCAGGACGCCGTATCCGCTCGGCGGTTGACCGAGACGGTCCACCTCCTCGCGCAGCGCGATGAGCTGTTGTCGGGCCTCCTTGAGAGTGTCGAGCAACTTCGTGTTGCGCAGCGACAAGGAATCGACCCGGCCCTCGAGCTCGCGTACCTGCTCGGGGGACTCCCCCAGTTGGCGCCGTAGCGACGCGACTTCGGCTCGCACGGCGTCCAGTTCGGCTCTGGCCGCGGCCACATCCGGATTGTCTGTTGAGCTCATGAGCGACTCCTCCCAGTGACGATCTATCAACGCTACCGGCAGCGGCGCGGAGATGCGGACCGACACCTCGAACGGGGTCGGCATCCACTCTGCTCGGCGGCCCCGAAAGGCCATCCCAGTTCATGTTAGCCTCACCTGACCAATCGATCGACAGACGACGGAATCAGGGGCCTCACCAGTGAAAATGCGTATTCTCTCGGCAAGCGTCGCAGTAGCCGCGGTGGCTCTGGTGGGTGCAGGATGCAGTTCGAGCGATGAATCCGATCACGCCGATCACAATTCCGCGTCGACCAGCGACTCCATGCCGACGACCACCGCCGGGCCGGCTGTCACAGCACCTACCGTCGCCGAGTTGCAGACCTCGCTGCAGCAGCTGGTCGCACCGGACGTGGACGCAGCGACCAAGGCTGCGGCAGTGGAGAACGGTCAGGCGCGCCTGACGAACCTGGAGACGATGACCGCCGCACTGGCGAACTACGGAGCGATCACCTTCGAGGTGTCGGAACCGACCGTCGCCGGTGAGACGTCCACCGCGGACGTCGCCATCGCCACTCCACGCGGGACCGCGGCTCCGGCACCGCAGACCTGGGTGCTGATCGATGGCACCTGGAAGCTGTCGGACGCCAGCACGTGCCAGATCCTGGCCATGGGCCAGGCACCCTGCGTCTGAGTCGGCAGCCGAGCCTGCAGCGTCAGCCCTTACCGGAACGACGCTGCGGTTTCGGGGTCACGGTGCCCTCGGCGAGGCGTCGAACGCTGACGAGGAATGCCGTGTGTCCCTGCATGCGGTGCTCGGGGCGAACCGCGAGACCCACCACGTGCCAGCCGCGAACCATCGACTCCCACGATCGAGGTTCGGTCCAGCACTCCTGTGCGCGTAGCGCCTCGACGACCTTGGACAGCTGCGTCACCGTGGCCACGTAGACCAGCAGCACCCCACCGGGGACGAGGGCCTTGGACACCGCGGGCAACGCGTCCCACGGCGCGAGCATGTCCAGGACCACCCGATCGACCTGCTCACCCGGACGATCGACACCGAACTGGTCGACGTCTGCCACGGTCAGGTGCCAGTTCGACGGGCGCTCGCCGAAGAACGTCTCGACGTTCTTCACGGCATAGTCGGCGTGGTCCTGCCGGATCTCGTAGGAGATGACCGTTCCTGCTGTACCGACTGCACGCAGCAGTGAGCACGTCAGAGCGCCGGATCCTGCACCGGCCTCGAGCACCCGTGCGCCGGGGAACATGTCACCCTCGTGCACGATCTGCGCCGCGTCCTTGGGGTAGATCACCTGGGCACCGCGGGGCATCGAGAGCACGTAGTCGGTCAGCAGCGGCCGCAGCGCGAGGTAGGGGGTGCCGTTGACGGAGGTGACGACGCTGCCCTCGTCGGCACCGAGCAGTTTGTCGTGAGTGATGCCGCCGCGGTGAGTATGGAATTCCTTACCGGCTTCCAGTACCACCGTGTAGTGACGACCCTTGCCGTCGGTGAGCTGAACTCGATCGCCCACTCGAAACGGCCCACTGCGGGCGGGACCGGTCTCCGCCGGTGCGTCTGCAGCTGTGGCGTCGGCAGCTGGAGTGGCCTCCGCGCCGGACGTGACATTCGGGTCGAGTTCGATCTCTTCGGTCGTGGCAGTGACCACGTCGTCCGCACTGGGCAGCGATGCGTCGACCGTGGCGTCGAACGCGGCGTCGGCCTCGAATCCGTCGGTCGACGCGGATGTGGAATCACCGGAGGACACAGCGGACCTGCTTTCGTTGCGATGTGACGCTCGGCCTCGATCGGCGGGCGTCGGGGGACGACTCGACGTGCCAGACTACGGCCTTCACCGAAGATGTCGGACCAGCGGCATAGTCTCGCAGTCGTGAGTATTTCCGTGTCGAGCCCCATCGACTTACCTCTTCTCGATGTCGGTGACAGCGCCGACGTACCGCGTTCGAGGTCCGGCAACCGCAGTACCCCGGCTCTGTCTCCTTCTCGCGCAGGTGATTTCAAGCAGTGCCCACTGTTGTATCGCTTCCGTGCCGTGGACCGGCTTCCCGAGGTCTCCACCGAGGCACAGGTGAAGGGAACTGTGGTGCATGCCGCACTCGAGGCCCTGTACGCACTCCCTGCCCGCGATCGAGTGCCCACCACTGCGCGCGACCTGGTGGACCCGGCCTGGGATCGGGTCGTGGCCGAGTCACCCGACATCGCGTCGCTGGTTCCGGCGGACGACCGTCCGGCGTTTCTCGACCGGGCTCGTGCCCTGGTGGACGGGTACTACGAACTCGAAGATCCCACGCACTTCGATCCCGAGTCCTGCGAACAGCGCGTCGAGATCGCGTTGGACGACGGAACGCCGCTGCGCGGATTCATCGACCGGATCGACGTCGCACCCAACGGAATGATTCGCGTCGTCGATTACAAGACCGGACGTGCGCCGCGTGAGTTCACCGAATCCAAGGCTCTGTTCCAGATGAAATTCTATGCGCTGATGATCATGCGCATGCGCGGAGTCGTTCCCGCGCAACTGAAGTTGATGTACCTCGCCGACAAGCAGGAGCTGACATACGCACCGGACGAGGGTGAGCTGCTGCGCTTCGAGCGCATGCTCTCGGCCATCTGGAAGGCGATTCTGGCGGCCGGTGAGACCGGCGACTTCCGCGCCAAGAAAGGCGCACTGTGCAAGTGGTGCGATCACCGGGCACTGTGCCCCGAGTTCGGCGGCACTCCCCCGCCGTACCCCGGTTGGCCGCAGGCGGCTGCGGAGCAGGAGGAGACGGAGCTGTGACGAGTCCTGACGCCTTCTTCGTTCCTGCCGGTGTCGACGACGACGGTTACGAGATCGTCACCGCGACCGAGCACACCGTCAGCCTGTGGGCACCGACGATGCAGCACGGCGCTCCGCCGTCCGCGTTGTTGGTCCGCGCACTCGAGCGGGTCGATGCCAGACCCGATACTCGAATCAGCCGGGTGGTCGTCGACATTCTCGGACCTGTTCCGGTGTCGGACATCACGATTCGCGCATGGACGGCGCGGCCGGGCGCTAATGTCGAACTCGTCGTCGCCGAACTGTGGGCTCGAGGATCAGCGGGGCCGGCGCGAGCGGTGGCGCGGGGCAGCGCATGGCGTATGCGTACCGAGCCCACCGACGACGTCGTGCACGTGGGAGATTCGGTGATGCGACCGGTGAGCGCCGGCGTCGACAGCACCTTCGGCGGACTCTGGACCTCCGGATACCTCGACGCGGTCGAGTTCAAGTTTCTCACCGAGCTCGGCGCAGCGGGGCCCGGTGAAGTGTGGGCGAAGCCGACTCCCGTTCTGGTGCAGGGTGAGTCGATGACGCCACTGGAACGGCTGTTCTCGATTGCCGACATCGCCAACGGTGTGGGTGCGAAATTGCCGATCGAGCAGTGGACGTTCCTGAACACCGATCTGACGGTGCACGTCTTCCGCGAACCCCAGGGTGACTGGATCGGAGTGTCGGCCGAGACGTCGACGGGTCCGGACGGCATCGCCATGTGCGCAGGCACCCTCAGTGACGAACTGGGGCCGGTCGGGCGCATCGCGCAAACAGTGCTGGTTCGCCGACGCGCGTGATCGTGGCGGAACGACGGGCGTTCCGCCACGCACTCAGAACGCTCGGCAGGACCTGATGTCGGAGGCGAGAATGGCTTTCGCGCCCAGTTCCGCGAGCTCGTCCATCACGTTGTTGTGGACCTTGCGAGAGACCATGGCGCGCACGGCAACCCAGTTGTCGTCGACCATCGGTGCGAGCGTAGGTGATTCGATGCCGGGGGTGATCTTGACGGCTTCGTCGAGGATCGACTTGGGGCAGTCGTAATCGAGCATCAGGTACTGCTGGGCGAAGACGACGCCCTGTACGCGAGCGATCAACTGCTTGCGTGCGGAGTCGGTGCCCGGCGTGCCTGCGCGCTCGATGAGAACACCCTCGGAATCGCACAAAGATTCGCCGAACGCGACGAGATTGTTCTGACGCAGTGAGCGACCCGACTCGACCACGTCCGCGATGGCGTCGGCGACACCGAGTTGAATGGAAATCTCCACGGCCCCGTCGAGACGGATCACCGTGGCCTCCAAGCCGCGCTCGGCCAGGTCCTTACGCACGAGATTGGGGTACGAGGTGGCGATGCGCAGTCCGCCCAAGTCCTCGGGTGCCCATTCCTTGCCCGCGGGTGCCGCGTAGCGGAACGTCGACCGGCCGAATCCGAGCGCCAGGCGCTCTTCGACCGCTGCCCCGGAATCGAGAGCCAGGTCTCGTCCGGTGATGCCCAGATCGAGCTGGCCCGACCCGACGTAGATGGCAATGTCCTTGGGACGGAGAAAGAAGAATTCGACCCCGTTGGCCGGGTCGAGGACGGTCAGATCCTTGGAGTCGCTCCGACGCCGGTAGCCGGCCTCGCTGAGGATCTCGGCGGCGGATTCGGACAACGCGCCCTTGTTGGGTACGGCTACACGCAGCATGGAGTTTTCCTTCATCGGTGAGTTCACAGGAGACGTTCGGGCCCTACCTCACAGATGTCGGTAGACGTCCTCGAGCTCGATTCCCCTACCCACCATCATGACCTGAACCCAGTACAGCAGCTGCGAAATTTCTTCGGCGAGTGCAGCGTCGCTCTCGTGTTCGGCAGCGATCCACACCTCGCCGGCCTCTTCGAGGACCTTCTTACCCTGGAAATGAACTCCTGCGTCCAACGCAGCGACAGTGCCCGAGCCCTCGGGGCGGGTCTTCGCGCGGTCGGTGAGCTCGGCGAACAGGGAATCGAAAGTCTTCACGGATTCGTATTCTTTCACGTCGGTGTCCAGCGGAATCAATTCGGTCGAGATTCGAGGAGTCAGGCTGCCCAGGCCCGCTGGACGTCGTCGGCGGTGAGTCCGACCAGACCGTCGCGGATGGTGTAACCCGGCGCTGCCGGAACCGCCACCTCCGACGGGACGACCAGCACCGGGCAGCCGGCTGTATGTGCCGACA
This sequence comes from Rhodococcoides fascians NBRC 12155 = LMG 3623, assembly GCF_001894785.1. Lineage (GTDB taxonomy): Bacteria > Actinomycetota > Actinomycetes > Mycobacteriales > Mycobacteriaceae > Rhodococcoides > Rhodococcoides fascians. Next base: position 246,588 of record NZ_BCWW01000004.1, on the reverse strand, counting down.
GTGAGCCTGTCGGAGAATCCTCCACTGCAAGGCAGGCACCGACGTCCACGCCGAGCAGCGCGGCACCCCGCAGGTACGGCGCCGGGTGCGGCTTCCCGAACTCGACCTCGTCGCCGCTGACGGTGATGTCGAAGTACTCGCGGCCGAGAGTCTCCAGTGCACGCTCGACCAGTCCACGTTCGGTGTTGGTGACCAACCCGGTCGCCAGACCCATGTCGCGTACGAGGGCAAGAGCATCCTTGGCACCGGGCCGCCACGGAATACCGTCGGCGAACATGTCGCCGACGCGCGTGGTCAGCCATTCACGGCCTTCGGCCAGGTTGTCGTCGGTGACAGCAACCGAGGCGTTGGCGAGCACTTTGCGCAACGCGTCGTGCATCGAGTTGCCGAGGGTGCTCTCGCGGACCTCCGCACCGAGTTCGGTTCCCAACGTGCGGGAGTACTCACCGATGGCGACGTCCCAGATCTTCTCCGAGTCGAGCAGTGTGCCGTCCATGTCCCACAGGACACCGTGCAGGCGGGTTCTAGACATTGAAGTACTTGGCCTCCGGGTGGTGAAGAACGAACGCATCGGTCGACTGTTCGGGGTGCAGCTGCAATTCCTCGGAGAGCTTGACGCCGATTCGTTCGGGTTCGAGCAGTGCGGCGAGTTTGATGCGGTCCTCGAGGTCGGGGCATGCCCCGTAGCCGAACGAATAACGCGCACCGCGATATTCGAGTTTGAAGTACCCCTCGGCCTCGGTGGGATCGTCCGCGGCGACCGAGTTGCCGTCGGACAGCTTCAGTTCCTCGCGTACTCGGCGATGCCAGTACTCGGCGAGAGCCTCGGTGAGTTGCACTCCGATTCCGTGTACCTCGAGATAGTCGCGGTAGGCATCGGCTGCGAACAATTCGTTCGCGAAGTCCGCGATGGGCTGCCCCATCGTCACCAGGTTCATCGGCAGCACGTCGACTTGCCCGGATTCCTTTGCCGCAGTGCGTGATCGGACGAAGTCGGCGATGCAGAGGAAGCGGTCGCGGTGCTGACGCGGGAACGTGAACCGAAAGCGTTCGGGCGCATCGGGTTCGGGCTCGGTAAGTACGATGACGTCGTCGCCCTCCGAAACGGCCGGGAAATATCCGTACACCAGGGCGGCGTGCGCGAGAATGCCGTCCGTGCTCAGGCGGTCCAGCCAATACCGAAGGCGCGGTTTGCCTTCCGATTCCACCAGATCCTCGTAGGTGGCACCCTCACCCTTGCGGGCTCCTCGTAGGCCCCACTGACCCAGGAACAGTGCACGTTCGTCGAGCAGACCCGAGTAATCGGCCAGGGACACGCCTCGGACGATGCGGGTTCCCCAGAACGGTGGTACGGGAATGTCGATGTCCGCAGCGACGTCGGATCGCTCGGGTACCACGACCGGAGCCTCGGCGGCCTTGCGCTTCTCGGCGATGCGCTTGGACCGTTCGTGGCGTTCCTTGCGTTCGGCTGCCTTCGCCTTCGCGGCGAGTGCCTCGGGACTGTCGGGAGCCGGGCCGCCACCGCGTTTGGTGGTCATGATGGTATCCATCAGACGCAGGCCTTCGAACGCGTCCCGCGCGTAGTGAACGTCGCCTTCGTACACATCCTGCAGATCGTTCTCGACGTACGACCGCGTCAACGCAGCGCCGCCGAGGAGCACCGGGAATTTCTCGGCCACGCCGCGGGAGTTGAGCTCGATCAGGTTGTCCTTCATGACGACCGTCGACTTCACCAGCAGACCGGACATTCCGATGACGTCGGCTCGTTTGTCCAACGCGGCTTCGAGAATGGTCGAAATCGGTTGCTTGATACCGAGATTGACAACTTCGTAACCGTTGTTGCTCAGGATGATGTCGACGAGGTTCTTGCCGATGTCGTGCACGTCGCCCTTGACGGTGCCGAGCACGATGCGGCCCTTGCCGTCGTCGTCGGTGGCCTCCATGTGTGGCTCGAGATAGGCCACGGCAGCTTTCATCACCTCGGCGGACGCGAGCACGAACGGCAACTGCATCTGGCCGGAACCGAACAGCTCGCCGACGGTCTTCATGCCCGACAACAGCGTCTCGTTGATGATCTCGAGAGGTGGCTTCTCGGCCATCGCGGAGTCGAGGTCCGCGTCGAGACCGTTACGCTCGCCGTCCACGATGCGCCGTTCGAGTCGCTCGAACAACGGCAGCCGACCCAGTTCCTCGGCACGCGACTCTCTGGCCGATGCCGCGGACACGCCTTCGAAGAGCTGCATCAGCTTCTGCAGCGGGTCGTAGCCTTCGCGGCGGCGGTCGTAGACCAGATCCAGAGCGGTCTCGCGTTGCTCGTCGGGAATCTTGTTCATAGGCAAGATCTTCGAGGCATGCACGATGGCGGTGTCGAGACCGGCCTGGGTGCATTCGTGCAGGAAGACCGAGTTCAGCACCTGCCTCGCAGCAGGATTGAGGCCGAACGAGATGTTCGACAACCCCAGGGTGGTGTGCACCTTGGGGTACTTCTCCTTGAGCTGGCGGATGGCCTCGATGGTCTCGATGCCGTCGCGTCGCACCTCTTCCTGGCCAGTCGAGATCGGGAAGGTGAGGGTGTCGACGATGATGTCCTCGTGGCGCAGGCCCCAGTTCTCGGTGATGTCGGTGATCAGGCGATCTGCGACACGCACCTTCCACTCGGCAGTACGCGCCTGCCCCTCCTCGTCGATGGTGAGAGCGACGACGGCGGCACCGTGTTCCTTCACCAGACGCATGATCTTCTGGAACCGCGAGTCGGGTCCGTCGCCGTCCTCGTAATTGACGGAGTTGACGGCGCTGCGTCCACCGAGGTGCTCGAGGCCGGCCTCGAGCACGGCCGGTTCGGTGGAGTCGAGCATGATCGGCAGCGTCGACGCAGTCGCCAATCTGCTTGCCAGTGCCGCCATGTCGGCGGCACCGTCGCGGCCGACGTAGTCCACGTTGAGGTCCAACATGTGCGCGCCGTCGCGCGTCTGATCCTTGGCGATGTCGAGGCACTTCTCGTAGTCCTCGGCGAGCATCGCGTCACGAAATGCCTTGGAGCCGTTGGAGTTCGTGCGCTCACCGATCATCAGGATGCTGGCGTCCTGCTCGAACGGCACGGCGGTGTAGAGCGAGGAGACGCCTGGCTCCGGTGCCGGCTTCCGTTCCAGCTTCGTCGCCCCGTGCACCATGTCGGCAACCTGACGAATGTGTTCGGGGGTGGTGCCGCAGCATCCGCCGACGAGTGCCAGCCCGTACTCGCGGACGAAACCGCTCAGAGCGTCGGCCAATTCGGGGGCGGTCAGCGGGTATTCGGCACCCTTCGCGCCCAACGTGGGCAGTCCGGCATTGGGCATCACCGACACCGGCAGTCGCGAATGCTTGGACAGGTGGCGCAAGTGTTCGCTCATCTCGGCGGGGCCGGTGGCGCAGTTGAGCCCGATCATGTCGATACCCAGCGGTTCGAGCGCAGTGAGGGCTGCACCGATCTCGCTGCCGACCAGCATTGCGCCCGTCGTCTCGACCGTCACGTGGGTGATGATCGGGATTCGGACACCGAGCTTGTCCATGGCGTGCTGGCTACCGATGATCGCGGCTTTGACCTGCAGCAGGTCCTGGCACGTCTCGACCAGAATGGCGTCGGCACCGCCGTCGATCATTCCCAGAGCGGCTTCGGTGTACGCGTCGCGCAGCCGTGCGAACGGGGCGTGGCCGAGTGTGGGGAGCTTGGTTCCGGGTCCCATGGAACCCAGGACGTACCGATCCATCCCGTCGCGGCCGGGTCCCATTTCGTCCGCAGTCTCCCGGGCGAGCCGGGTGCCTTTCTCGGCCAACTCGCGGATTCGATCCTCGATGTCGTAATCGGCCAGGTTGGGCAGGTTGCAACCGAACGTGTTCGTTTCCACGGCGTCTGCGCCGGCCGCGAAGTACTCGCGGTGAATCTCGCGCAGCACGTCGGGCCTGGTGTGGTTCAGAATCTCGTTGCATCCCTCGAGGCCGAGGAAGTCGTCGAGAGTGAGGTCGGCGTCCTGGAGCATCGTGCCCATTGCTCCGTCGCCGATGACAACGCGACGTGAAATCGCATCGAGCAGACCGGGCTTGTGTTGATCGGGCATCACTACAGAGTAGTGGGCACCACGGATACCTCGAGTCGTAGGCTGTCGTGGTGAGTCCCCGAAACCTCGATGATCAGTCCCCGCCCGACGACGGTACCGACAAAATGGACAAATCAGGTGCCGACGCGGACATCCCCTTGGACGCCGCGCTGATCGAGGCCGTGCAGGATGCTGTGGCGAACGCCACAGACGTCGACGCCGACTACGACGAGGACGATCTGAACGACGACATTCCCGAGCTGCGTTCCCCGGTACTGGTCGCCGCTTTCGAGGGCTGGAACGACGCAGGCGACGCGGCGAGCGGCGCGGTCGAACATCTGGAGCTCATCTGGGATGCCAGCCCGCTGGCCGAGCTGGACTCCGAGGACTACTACGACTACCAGGTCAATAGGCCGACCGTTCGCCAGGTCGACGGGGTCACCCGCGAGATCGAGTGGCCGTCGACCCGATTGTCGGTGTGTTCACCGCCCGGTAGCGACCGTGACGTGGTCTTGTTGCGTGGTATCGAGCCCAACATGCGGTGGCGAAGCTTCTGCGACGACCTGCTCGAGTTCGTCGAGCAGCTGGGCGTCGAGACCGTCGTCATTCTCGGCGCGCTGCTGGCTGACACGCCGCATACACGCCCCGTCCCGGTGACCGGGACCGCGTACAGCACCGAGTCGGCCGAACAGTTCAACCTCGAGCAGACCCGCTACGAGGGGCCCACCGGCATCACCGGCGTTCTGCAGGACGAATGCGTCAAGGCCGGGGTGCCGGCCGTGTCGTTCTGGGCTGCCGTCCCCCATTACGTGTCGCAGCCACCGAACCCGAAGGCCACCGTGGCGTTGCTGCAGCGGGTCGAAGACGTACTCGACATCGAGGTGCCGCTCGGCGAGCTGCCCACGCAGGCCGAGGAGTGGGAGGAGGCGGTCAACGAGATGACCAAAGAGGACGAGGAGATCAGCGAGTACGTGCGCAGCCTCGAGGAGCGTGGTGACGCCGAGGTGGACATGTCCGATGCGATCGCCAAGATCGACGGTGACGCCATCGCCGCCGAGTTCGAGAAGTACCTCCGGCGACGCGGCCCGGGCAACTTCGGGCTCTGACCCGAACGCACACGAGGAGCCGGGAGCCGGTGAGGTCTTTCTGATGCCGACGTAACGTCACCGCAGCGGTGGCGTCACCCCGACACCGGAGCCTCGTGGGTATGGCCAGCACACCGCGATTTCTGCAAGGCGTCTTCTCCTTCACCGGCAACGGTCTGGACAAGCCCGAGTTGATCGATCCCAGCCTGAGTTTCGTCGTCCCCGAGGGGGTGACGGCTCAGCCGCTGTACTTCCGGGGCGGTAATTCGAGCGATGAACTGGTGGTCGTGACCTTGCTGCGCGACGGCAGCCCGATGCGTATGTTCCCGATGGGGGCCAAGAGCGGCGTCAACATTCCGTTGCGGGTCGTCGAGGACGTCGATCCCGATACCGTGCTCGAGCTGGTGATCGCGGCCCCCGCCGGAACCAACGGAGAGGTCGTCGTCGACTTCGGTCTGGTGCTGGTCTGATGCCTGCGGGAAAACAGCGATTGCTGGTGATCGGCAACGGAATGGCCGGTGCCCGGACGGTCGAGCAGATCCTCGAGCGAGACGGCAGCTCGCTGTTCGACATCACGATGATCGGCGACGAACCGTACGGCAATTACAACCGCATCATGCTCTCCCACGTGCTGTCCGGTGAGGCCACCGTCGACGACGAGGATCTCGTTCTCAACCCCATGAGTTGGTACAGCGAGAACGGCGTGACGTTGCACGTGGGCGATCGAGCGGTGTCGCTCGACCGGTTCTCCAAAACGGTTGTCTGCGAAAGCGGTCGGTCCGTCGACTACGACGTACTGATCATTGCCACCGGTAGCAACACGTTCTTCCCGAACATGGACGGTCTGCGCGAGTCCGACGGCAGGCTGGCACGTGGGGTGTTCGGATTCCGCACGATCGCCGACACCAACGGCATGTTGCAGATGGCGCAGTCAGGCGACGACGTGTCGGCGGTGGTGATCGGCGGCGGACTGCTCGGTCTCGAAGCAGCGTACGGACTGCGGACGCAGGGGCTGGACGTGAACGTGGTGCACTCCCCCGGGCACCTGATGAACCAGCAGCTCGACGAGCGCGGTGGACGAGTGTTGCGCAACAAGATCGAGTCGCTGGGCGTCGGTGTCCACACCTCGAAGAGGACCACCTCGGTGTTGCGGTCGGACGACGGTACCGTCATCGGCGTCGGTTTCAACGACGGCACCTCGCTGGACGCCGACATGGTCGTCGTGACCGCCGGAATTCGGCCCAGTGTCGATTTCGCCCGCGCCGGCGGCCTGGTCATCGAACGCGGAATCGTCGTCGACGACCAATTGCGCTGCGAGGACGAAGGTTCCATCTATGCCGTCGGCGAATGCTGTCAGCACCGCGGTGAGGTGTACGGCCTCGTCGCGCCCCTCTGGGAGCAGGCCGCTGTCCTGGCCGATGTACTCACCGGTGCCGATCCCGCTGCCGCATATCACGGTTCGCGTTTGACGACCAAGCTCAAGGTGGCCGGCGTCGACGTCGCGTCGATGGGGATCACCGCGCCCGAGCGCGACGACGACGAATTCGTTCAGTTCTACGAACCACGCAGTGGCACGTACAAATCGGTCATCGTGCGGAACAACAAGCTCGTCGGTGCCACTCTGCTGGGCGACATCTCCAAGGCCAACTTTCTCACCCAGGCGTTCGACGAGAGGGTGCCGCTGCCCGAGGAGCGCATCAGCATGCTCTTCGACATGGGAACGCCCTCTGCGGCAACAGGAGCCGCCGAACTGGCAGACGACGTTCAGGTGTGCAACTGCAACGGCGTCACCAAGGGCGCCATCGTGGCCTGCGTGCACGCCGGTGCCAAGAATCTGAGCGATGTGACCGCGAAGACCCGAGCAGGCAAGGGATGTGGGTCCTGCAAGGGGTTGGTGAAAGACATCATCGCGTGCGCATCCGGTGGCGCGGTCGAAGCGGACCCCACCGCAGACCGGTACGTGCCGTGTATCCCGATGACGAAGCCGGAACTGATCGAAGCAATCAGATCGCGGGACCTCCGGGCAGTCTCGCAGGTGTTCACGGCGCTTGCGACCGACGGCGTCGAGGACGCCGCCGCCAAGATGCCGCTGGCGTCACTGCTGCGCACCGTCTGGGGTCCGGATTGGGTGGACGAGCGCGGCGCACTGTTCATCAACGACCGGGTGCACGCCAACATTCAGCGGGACGGCACGTTCTCGGTGGTACCGCAGATGAAGGGTGGCGTCACTACCCCGGATCAACTGCGCAAGATCGCCGACGTCGCCGACAAGTACAACGTGCCGCTGGTCAAGGTCACCGGCGGACAGCGCATCGACCTCCTCGGGATCAAGAAGGAAGACCTACCCAAGGTGTGGGGCGATCTGGACATGCCCTCCGGCTTCGCCTACGGCAAGAGCATGCGCACGGTGAAAACCTGTGTGGGCAGCGACTTCTGCCGCTTCGGTCTCGGCGACTCGACGGCTCTCGGCATCGCGCTCGAAGAGCGGTTCCAAGGCTTGGAGACTCCCGCGAAACTCAAACTCGCGGTCGCCGGCTGCCCGCGCAACTGCTCGGAGGCGCTGTGCAAGGACTTCGGCGTGGTCTCGGTCGGCGAGGACAGGTGGGAGATCTACGTCGGCGGCGCGGCCGGGGCTCACATCCGCAAGGGAGATCTGTTGGCCACCGTGACGGGAGCCGAGGAGGTGATGACAGTGGCAGGCAGATTCATCCAGCACTATCGGGAGAACGCGCAGTGGCTCGAACGGACGTACGCCTGGGTTCCGCGCGTCGGCTTGGAGGAACTGCAGAGCGTTCTGATCGACGACCGTGACGGCATCGTCGCCGGACTCGACGAGCGACTGCAAACATCGGTCGACGGCTACGTGGACCCATGGCAGGACCGCACGGCACCCAAATCGCCTGCGCAGTTCGCACCCTCGCTGCCACTGCTCCCGCTGCCACAGGTGCCGGTCCGATGAGCGTCCCGGTGGGAGCGTTGGAAGACCTGACTCCCGGCGAGGGACGGGCCTACGTCGTGGATGGCAAACAGGTCGCGGTGTTCCTGCTAAGTGACGGCTCGGTGCGGGCGATGGACGCCGTCTGTCCGCACCGGGGCGGACCACTGGCCGACGGCCAGATCGACGGGTCCGTAGTCGTCTGCCCACTTCATCAATACGCCTTCTCTCTCGACGACGGCACCTGCCCGAGCGGCATCGACCCGGTGCGCACCTACCCCGCGGCCGTGGTGGACGGAAAAGTGACCGTGGAGCTGTAACCGGCACGGTCGAACAATTGGCACTCCTACCCCCAGGGTCATTCCGCAGGCTCCACTCCTCCCACCAGGGTCATTCCGCAGGCTCCACGCCTCCCACCAGGGTCATTCCGCAGGCTCCACTCCTCCCACCAGGGTCATTCCGCAGGCTCCACTCCTACCCCCTACCCTGTTCCAGTGACCGAATCAGGCGAGGACGCACGGCTGGGTGCCGCGAATGCGTTCGTGGAGGAAGACCGTCTCGGTCTCTTCTCGTTCGCCGTCGCCGAGAAAAGATCCGAATACCTGGCAGTACTGCGGGCGTTCGACACCGCTCGCGCGAACTACGTGGTGTTGCTGCACTCGGGCGACGTCGCCGACCTCATCGCTCGTAGCCCCGGGCGTCACGACGCGCTGACCACACTGGACATCGCACCCCTGCTCGATCAACTCCACGCCTGGGGTCTGCTCGAACGCAGCTACGACGGCACCCGCGCCGCGACCCTCGCCGAATACCGCAACCGGCACTTCGTCTACCAGTTCGGTCAGGCCGGCTACAAGGCCTACCGCGCGGTCGAGGACGTGCTCGGTGCGCGCCTGGACGACGCCTCGCTGTCCCGGCTGGTGTTGCCCGAGCTGCTGGCCGACATGCACGAGCTGGCCGAGGCGAACCGTCAGGCCGACGGCGACCGCATCTACCGCAAGCTCAGCAGACTCGATTCGACGTTGTCGGAGATGGCGACCCGCGCCGCCCACTTCTATCTGGTGCTGGGCGACCTGGTGCGCACCACCGAGATCACGCCCGAATCGTTCTTGGCGCACAAGGATGCACTGCTCACGCACATGCGTGAGTTCAGCTCCGATCTCACCCGCTATGCCCCCAAGTTGGCGGAAGCGATCGCACTCGTCGAGAGCACCGGCATCGAGGAACTCGTCGACCGTGCCGCGATCAGCGACGAACGAGTCTTTCTCTCCGTCGACGAGCGGCGAGCGGACTGGACCGACCGATGGGCCGGGTTGTCGCACTGGTTCGTCGCGGCCGAATCCGAGCTCAGCGAATCCGAGCGCCTCCGCGAGGGCACCATGAGCGCGATCGCTGCTGTGCTGTCACTGCTGCGGCGCGTCACCGAAACTCGTAAGGGTGGTGTGAGTCGCGAAAGCCAACTGCGTCACCTGGCCGGCTGGTTCGCTGCTGCCCCCACCGAGGACAGCGCACATGCTCTGTTTCACGCCGTGTTCGGCCTCGGCCGGACCCGGCACCTGTCGATGGTCCATCCCGACGCCGACATCATCCCCATGTCCCGATCATGGTGGGAGGCACCGCCGGTCGAGATCTCGCGCACGCTGGCCGAGACAGGACGTACTCCGACCCCCGGCGTTCCAGGGCGGGTACAGCGCAACGACGGCGGCATCAGACGACTGCGCGAGCAGCAACTCGAGTCGCAGCGATCGCGCAGTGCCGCCGCGCAGTCGCTCGCCTCGGCCGGAATCCACGACCGCATTCTGAACGAGCAGGAAACCGAAGTGTTGCTGAGCCTGCTCAACGCCGCGTTGACTGCCCGGGTACGCGTGAGCGGACGCACCTCGGACTCGTCCGGATCGGACAGTGGCGTGCGCCTGACGCTGAGCGACAGCGATCGTTCGACGATCGTGCGCACCAGCCGTGGCCGATTGCATCTGGACCGCCTCGCCCTCGACGTCAGTGAGGTGGCGCGCCGGTGAGAGCACGTGAAATCTCCTCGCTCGCTCTGGATTCCTACCAGCGGGCTGCCCGAGTCGCATTGTCCAATCACCTGGTCACCGCGACGTACCCCGATCGAATCGCGTTACCGCTGCTGCGCAGGTGGGCAACCGAACTGCGTGAGGATCTCCTGGAGCTGTTCGGCTACCGCTTCGAGGTCACCGAGACGACCGCGCGTCTGTTCCCCGTGATCGATCGTCTCGACGACAGTCAACCCGCGCGAACGCCTTCCGAGCGGGTGTTCGACCGCCGCAGGTACGCGTATCTGGCGCTGGCGCTTGCCGCGCTCGGTCGGGCCGGAAACCAGATCACTCTGTCCGAACTCGCCGATCACGTGGCGACGGAGTCGAGTCAGGTGGACGGCGTCGAACTCACGACCGACCGCGCGAGCGACCGAGACGCATTCGTCGACGCGATCGGATGGCTGGCCACGCGTGGTGCGATCTCGCTGGCCGACGGCGACGCCACGGGCTGGGCGAACAATCCGACGGCCGGTGAGGCCCTGTACGACATCGACCGATCGGTGGTCGTCGCGATGTTTCGGCCGCCGCGTGCCGTGCAGCACCTGCGTTCGATTCGTGGCCTGCTGGCCGGCTCGGATGCCCCGATCGATCCCGAGGATTCCGATCTCGGACACATCGAGTCCGGGCGTGAGGCAGACCCGAAGGAAACGCTGCGTGCGGTACGCCGAGCGTTGGTCGAACACCCCGTCGTCTATCTCGACGATCTCGACGGAGACGCACGCACCGCCCTGACCGCCTCGCGCACCGTCGCCGACGTCGAGTTGCTCACCGGTCTCGTTGCCGAGCGTCGCGCCGAGGGCGTGGCCCTCATCGACACCTCGGGACGGTTGTCCGACCACCGCTTTCCCAGCACCGGAACGATCGCTCAGGTGGCGTTGCTCATCGCGGGAGAAATTTCCGATCGGGTCGTGGATCCCGACGCTCCGGCGCTCACAACGCATCCGCTACCTGCGAGCGACCTACTCGTCGAACAGCTGGACGACGCGATCCCCGGCGGCGGAATCTTCGGCGACCTGGCCGATTTCGGATTTCCCGCCGATCCGACGACGGTCGAGAACTCGGCGGAGCGCACACAGTACCCGCTGATCGAGGACAGTTGGCTGGTCTCGGTCGTCGACGATCTCGTGGACCGATTCGGTCGCACGTTCGCGGCGCAGTGGCAGACCGACCGGTACGGTCTACGCATCCGTGCGATTGCGCTGTTGCATCGACTTCGCTTGATACACAGCGTATCCGGCGGCGTGTTGGTGCTACCGGTGATCGCTCGGTACCGAGACGTGATGGTCAGCGTGCGTGACCGAGCCCCGCAGGACTCGCTCTTCGGCACCGAACAAGCCCCCAGTACCGATCCATCCGAAGTAGAGGCCTGAGTAGATGACCGCACACTCGAATCGCTTTAGGCCCACGCGCGCCGGAATCGTCAACCTGTGGGACTACCGGGATCAGGAGTTCTCCTTCGCCGACGGTCGGTTGGTGCTGCGTGGTCCCAACGGATCCGGCAAGACCAAAGCGCTCGAAGTGCTGTTTCCCTTCGTCCTCGACGGCCGGATCGAGCCGCGCCGACTCAACCCGTTCGCCGGTGAAGAGCGAACGATGAAGTCCAACCTGCTCTACCGAGGGCAGGAAAGCGCACATTCGTACGTGTGGATGGAATTCGGCCGCGGCTCGCGCGAGGACCCCGAATCGGTGACCGTCGGAATCGGTATGCGGGCGAGCCGCCACAACGACAAGGTGACCCGCTGGTACTTCGTGGCCGACGGCCGAGTGGGAGTAGACTTCTCGTTGTTGGGCTCCGACGACCGGCCGCTGACGAAGAAACAATTGGCCGAACAACTCGGCAGCGATGCCCTGACCGATCGTCCGGTCGACTACCGCGCCGCGATCGACGCCCGGATGTTCGGGCTCGGCGCGCAACGGTACGACCAGTTGATCAATTTGATTCTGACACTTCGCCGTCCGCAGTTGGCCAAGAATCTCGATCCGAAAGGGTTGTCCCAGGCGCTGACCGACGGTCTGCGTCCCCTCGACGAGCAACTGGTGCTCGAGGCAGCACGTTCCTTCAGCGACATGGAGGAAGTCGGACGCGCGCTGGAGGGACTGGCCCAAGCCGATCAGGCGGCCAGGAACTTCGTGTCGGTCTACTCCAAATACCTTCGCGTACAGACCCGTTCGGATGTCGAGCAAGTCTCGCGTCGGCTCGAAGCCGTGACGCACGCGACCACCGCGCACTTCGCCGCCGCCGCCCTGAAGGACCGGCGTCTGCTGGAACGGGCGGCCGCAGAGACGCGGTTCGACGAGGCCGAGCGTGCGCTCGATCAGGCCGTCGCAGACCGAGAAACCCTGCAGCGCTCGAGCGCGTACGAGGGCAAGCAGCAACTGGACGATCTCGCCGAATCCGCTGCGAAGCTGGAGGTCTCGACGGCGCAGCAGGCCGATCGCGCACGCAAAGCGCAAGCAGAACTGGAGCAGCGCACGGCCGAGGCGGCCCGGGCGGATTCGGCACTCCGGGACTCCGTTGCCGGAGTGACTCGCGCAGAGGACGAGCTGCAGACTGCGGCCGAGGACGCGGGCATCGTGTGGACACCGCTGCCCGGGACGGCGCGCAGTGATCAGATCAGTACCGCGCTTCGTGGGCACGCCGAGGAACGGGACGGCGACGTACGTGCAGTGCGTGAGGCGCTGACTACCGTCGAGAAGGCGTCGACGGAACGCGCTCGCGCGGAGAAGGCCGCAACGAAGGCGCGCGAGTTGCTCGAAGCAGCCGCGGCTGCCGTCACCGAGGCCGAGGCGACGGTGGACCTGGAGAAGGCGCAGTTCGCTTCGGGTCTGCGGGCCTGGTGGTCGAGCAACTCTTCGCTCTACTCCTCCGCAGGCATCACCTCCGCTGTGTTCGAGGCCCTCGACGCAGCCCTGGCAGGCATCGGCGACGACGACGCCCCGAGCCTGGAATCCGTGCTCGCCGAGCAGACCTCGGACGGTATCGACGCGATTCGCGCCCGGCAGGCACAGGCACGCGTCGACGTGGCCGCGCGCGAGGCCGAGGTGAAGGCGCTGCGGGGCGAACTGTCCCTGGTGCGAGCCGAACACGACGATGCCCCACCACCGTTCGCAGCGCGCACCGACAGCCGTGCCGATCTCTCGGGCGCACCACTGTGGCAACTGGTTCGGTTTGCCGATGCGGTCTCCTCTGCCGACGCGGCGGGGATCGAATCCGCACTGCAGGCCGCGAACCTGCTCGACGGGTGGATTCATCCGACCGCAGACTCCCCCGTCGACGCGACGTCGGAGCAATATCTGTCGCCGCTACCGGTGGCCGCGAGGCCGACCGGTTCGACGCTCGCGTCCGTGCTGGAACCCGAGCCCGGTACTGCCGTCCAGGAATCGCGAATCCTCGATGTACTGAATTCGATTGCATTGCAGCAGGATCGAAACGACCTCTCGGACAGTTCTGTCTCGATAGGCGTCGACGGTCGGTACTGGCAGGGAGTGCAGCAGGGTCGCCACGCAAAACCGGATGCCGAGTACATCGGTGCCACGGCGCGGGCGCGTCGGCGAGAGCAGCGCATCGCCGAGCTCGGTGCTGCGATCGATTCCGCGACAGCCGAACTCGCGACCGCGACCGCCGCCGAGCTGGCGGCACGCGAGCTGGTGCAGGCGTTGAACGCGGCCGCCAAGCAGCTCCCCCGAGTCTCGGCCATCGTGAAGGCGCAACGTGCCGTCACGGCAGCCGCAGGCGCGCTGCGCACCTCGAAAGATGCGTCTGCAGCGGCAGACAGAGAATTCGACCAGGCGATCGCCGACCTGTCCGCGAAAGAGAAACAACTGCGCTCCGTCGCCGTGGCCCATCGCACCCCATACCTGGGCCGCGATGTCGATGCCCTCGCCGCAGCGATTCGCCATTTCGAGCATCAGGGCGCAGCGGTCATCCGTAAACGCAGCGACCACGCACGCGAGACCGAGCGGGCGCGCGAGGCCACCAACCGCCTCGAGGAGGCCACCGGACTGGCCGAGGAACTCGCCGAGGAAGCCGCGATAGCCGACGAGAGCTATCGGCAACAGCTGCAGCGTCTGGAATTGCTGAGCGAGAAACTCGGTGCCACGGCCGAACAGATCAACACCGATCTCGACAACGCGCGCGATCGCATCGAGAAGTGCCGAGCCGAGCAGCGAGCAGCCCGAAAGGCGGACAAGGAAGCCGGCGAGGCGATCGGCAAGGCCGAGGGTGCATGCAACACGGCGCTCGAGAGCCTGCGCGCTGCCGTGACCGAGACCCTGGGTGATGCCGTCCGACTGGCACCGTACGCCCGCAAGGATCTGCTGCATATCCTCGGCGTGCACGAGACGTACACGTGGCCGGCCAGCGACTCGGCGTGGCTGACGGTCGAACAGATCCTGTATCGGGTTCAGCAGGCCGCCGGCCCCGACGACGACGTCCCGGTACTTCCACCGGTGGTGCTCGCGCTGTATTCGGCTCTCGACACGGCGACGGCGTCGGTGAAAGTGAGCGACTCGAGCCGGAAGTCGACACGAACGGCGCTGACGAGCGCACTGCAGGAGTTCGACTCGCAACTGGCCGCTTCCGGTCAGGACTACCGCCTGCAGTGGGACGCACCGGACGGGTTGACGGTGGTACGCGTGCAGGACGAGCAGGGCTATTCCTCGGTCGGAGACTTCGCCGACCGCATCGGTGCCGCCAGGGCCGACCAGGAACTGCTCTTGACCGAGCAGGAACGCCGAATTCTCGAAGACGCGCTGCTGACCGGGTTGGCGCAGCAGATTCACGAGCGCACCGTCGACGCACGCGAGCTGATCGCCCAGATGTCCGCCGAGATGAAGCAACGCCGTATGTCCTCGGGCAACACGATCGGCGTGCACTGGGTGCTCGCGGACAACCTCGACGACGGGGCGCGGGCAGTGTCCAAGCTGCTCGACCGCGATGCCTCGGCGCTGAGCCAGGACGATCTGGCCGCGATGCGCGCACACTTCGCATCGGAGATCAGGATCGCTCGTGCGGCACATCCGGAACGGTCGTATCCCGAGATCCTGTCCGCGACACTGGACTATCGCCGCTGGCGGGTGTTCGCGTTCACGCTCATCAGCGGCGAAGGCAACGAGGATCGTCTGACCGTCGCTCGTCACAGTGCACTCTCGGGCGGTGAGCAATCGGTGTCGCTGCATTTGCCGCTGTTCGCCGCGGCGCACGTGATGCTCTCGTCCGCCGATCCGCATTCACCGCGGCTGCTGGCGCTGGACGAGGCGTTCGCCGGTGTCGACGACAACGGTCGTAGCGAATTGCTCGGACTGAGTGTGCAATTCGACCTGGATCTGTTCATGACCGGTTACGACCTGTGGATCACCTACGCGGACGTCCCCGGTTGCGCACACTACGATTTGGCGCACTCGACCGCCGAGAACACCGTCAGCGCAGCACTTCTGGTGTGGGAGAACGGTGAATTGTTCGCCGAACACGACGGCACCGACCTCGCAGCCGCCCTCGGATCACCGTTGACCCGCCGGGTGCCGACCCGAACCGAAGGTGGGCTGGAGTTTGGCCGGTAACAGTGAGTGGCGAGGCAGCGTCGAATTGGCGGCGCTGTTGGACGCTGCGCGAAAGAAGTTGGAGTCCAACTGGCTTCGTGTCGGCGGCAACATCACCGTCGACCTGAGTGATGCGCCGGAACTGTGGCGTCTGTGCAGTGCCATCTCGAAGTCCAACTCCAGCCTGCACTCTCGGGCACGGAGCACCCGGCTCGATCTCGAGCGGTTCGACGCGTGGTTGAGCCATCCGCTCAACGGCGGTATCGGTCTGATCGACACCCTTGCCGGTCAGGCACCACTGCAGGACAAGAAGCGCATTGCGGCCGACAAGGCTCAGGTGCGCGCCGATGCGCTCGATCGGGCGCGTGAGGCGCTCGGCGGTGGTACCGATCGCGAGTGGATCGAGCACTGGATCGCGTCGTTGCTCAATCAGGACGGCACCCTCGGTGGCCGCGTCGCCGTCGACGCGCTCGGGGTCGCAACGCAAGTCCTGGCGCTGCTCCCGGTGGACGGGATGTCGCTCACCGAGCTGGCGGAACTGGCCACCGGTGATACCAAGGCCCTCACGGGCGGCGGTGCCGCGAAACTCGTCCTCGATGCATTGTCGTTGCGCGAGAACGTGCCTCGACCCGTCGATCCAGTGGGGATCAGAGCGCTGTGGGAAACGGCCGGGGTGTCGGTCGACGCCGTGTCGAGCCGGGTACTGGTTCTCGGCTACCGCGTCGTAGAGACCCACACGGTGGCTCGCTGGCTCAACGAAGCAGCCGACGAGGGCGTGCCCTTTCCCGTCACCGTGGACATGCTCGCGCGCGGCCCTCTCACCAACAGCTCGTCGACCGTGTTCGTGTGCGAGAACGTCGCTGTGCTCGCGGCCGCAGCCCGCTCTCTCGGCTCGAACTGTGCCAGCTTGATCTGCACCGACGGTCAGCCCTCGGCCGCCGTGCATCGGCTGCTGGCTGCGCGCGCCCCCGGCACCACGATCGAATGGCGTGCCGACTTCGACTGGGCCGGAATGCACATGGTGACCCGCGCACTCACCCGGTACGACGCGGTGCCGTGGCGAATGGACGTCGACTCGTACCGCCGCGCACTGGACGCGCGCAACTCGGAACCACTGAAGGGGCATCCCACGGACACTCCGTGGGACCCGGAACTGGCTGCTGCACTGCGGGATTCGGGACGAGCGGTCATGGAAGAACGCCTGATCCCGGATCTGCTGGCGGATCTACGCCTGGGGCCCGCGGACTAACGCAGCGGAACTCCGAGCAGCGCATCGACCGCATCGGCGAAAGTGCCGGGTGCGGTCGCATCCGATCCACCGCGCTCGACTGCGAAACTCGCCCACGCGTCGAGGGCGTCGAGAGCCTTGGGCGTGTCGAGGTCATCGGCCAGATGCTGACGCAGGCGGTTGACGACGTCGTCGGCCGACGCTGCGGACTCGAGCGCCGCTGCTCGACGCCACAGCGCGAGGCGGGTGTGGGCTCGCTCGAGGACCTCGTCGGACCACGGCCGATCCTGCCGGTAGTGGCCCGCGAGCAGGCCCAGCCGCACCGCGGCCGGATCGACGTTCTCTGCGCGGAGCTTCGAGACGAACACCAGGTTGCCGCGGCTCTTCGACATCTTCTCGCCGTCGAGACCGATCATTCCCGTGTGCACGTAGTGCCGGGCGAACCGAGGGTCACCGGTTGCCGCCTCGGCGTGTGCTGCCGAGAACTCGTGGTGCGGGAAGATGAGATCGCTTCCGCCGCCCTGGATGTCGAAACCGGTTCCGATGCGGTTCAATGCAATGGCAGCGCATTCGATGTGCCAGCCCGGTCGGCCGGGGCCCCACGGCGACGGCCACGACGGTTCGCCGGGACGTACCGAGCGCCACAGCAGCGCATCGAGTGAATCGCGCTTGCCCGCACGATCGGGATCTCCGCCGCGTTCGGCGAAGAACGTGTCCATGGTGGGACGGTCGTAGCCGGATTCGTAGCCGAACTGCTCGGTTGCGTCGGCACGGAAGTACACGTCGGGGTACTCCGCGTCGTCGACGACGTAGGCAGCGCCGGACGCCACCAGCTTCTCCACCAGTTCGACGACCTCCTCCACCGACTCGACGGCACCGATGTAGTCGTGCGGAGGCACGACCCGCAGAGCCTCCATGTCGGCGCGAAACAGCTCGATCTCGCGCGCACCGAGATCGCGCCAATCCTCACCGTCACGATTCGCGCGCTCGAACAGCGGATCGTCGACATCGGTGACGTTCTGCACGTAGTGCACGTCGATACCCGCATCACGCCACAAGCGGTTGATCAGATCGAACGTCAGATACGTTGCCGCATGTCCCAGGTGGGTGGCGTCGTACGGGGTGATTCCGCAGACGTACATGCGAGCGGTCGAACCGGGGGTGACCGGACGGACCTGGCGATCTGCGGTATCGAACAACCGAAGCGCTGGACCCTGTCCTGGGATTGTCGGGATCTCCGGGCTGGACCAAGAATGCATGCAGCCGAGCCTATCCGAGCCCGTTCAGAAGGCGGGCCACGGTATCGGTCTGCTCGATCGAGGTTCCGGCATGACCGGGCGCGCGATCAGCTGCTGGGCCCGATCCAACACCGCAACGGTTTCGGCCAGCGTTATCTTGTCGACCAGCCGTGGAGCGATGACGGTGTCGAAGGTCTCGACGAACCGCACGACGTCGGCCATCAGAGCATCGTCGACCGCCTGGCCTGCCCACCCCCAGAGAACCGTGCGCAGCTTGTTCTCGGCGTGCAGGCAGATGCCGTGATCCACCCCGTAGACATAACCGTCGAGACCTTCGAGGGCATGCCCACCCTTGCGATCTGCATTGTTGAGAATGACGTCGAGAACCGCCATCCGCTGCAGGCGTGGATCGTCGGCATGGATCAGAGCGATCTCTTCCCCATCGCCGTCGTAGGCCTGCAACACCGGAATCCAGCCCGCCGGAACGAGATCGGGACGGCAGATGTCGACCAGGTCCACGCGGCCCTCGACCCGCTCCTCGGGAGTATCTATCCACTTCTGCACCATGCCGGGACCGAACGGACCGTCGCGCAGCACCGTGGGCGGAATCACGCCCCACCCGAGCGCCTCGGAGATCTCGTACGACGCCACCTCCCGCCCGGCGAGGGTGCCGTCGGGAAAGTCCCAGAGCGGCACCTCTCCGCGCACGGGTTTGTACACGCACCGCACTGCCGAGTCGCCGTCGCCCGCCTCGCACACGAGGGTGGCGTTGGACGCCGAAACCACCCGGCCGACCACAGTCAGCTCGCCGGTCTCCATGGTCTCGCGGCCCTCGAAGGGAGGTAGTTCGACGGTCAAGACTCGTCGACCTCTGTCACCGGACCGAAGGTGGCACCGCGGCGGTAGCCGTTCGTCCTGATGCAGACGTGTCCCTCGGGGGCGAGCGGCAGGCCGCACAGCGGGCACGGCGCTCGGCCGGCCGCCACGACCAGCTCGGACCGCGCTGCGAACTCGCGAGCCTGAACGGGTGTCAGAAACACTCGAACCGCGTCGGGGCCCTCGTCGGTGTCGTCGAGCACGACGGATTCGTCGACCTCGACCTCACTGACGGCCAACAACTCCACCACGACGGCATTGGCATCGGCGTCCCAACCCAACCCCATCGTGCCGACCCTGAATTCGGTGTCGATCGGGGTCACCAACGGGCTGGTGTCGAGTGTCTCGGCCTCCTCGGTCGGCACATCGGTACCGAAGCGACGCTGCACCTCCTCGAGCAGCAGTCCCATTCGATCGGCCAGCACCTGTACCTGCTGCTTCTCCAACGCGACCGAGACCACTCGGGCATCGTGCACCGCCTGGAGAAAGAACGTTCGGTCACCCGGCTCACCTACGGTCCCGGCGACGAAACGATCAGGGGTGCGAAAAACGTGTATGGCGCGCGGCATTGCACCTCCTAACGACTCGAAAAGCTCCGCGAAACGAATCGCGAACTTCCATTATCGGCCACAGATCGACCGTGGACGGTATTGCTCGCCCTCCAGCCTGCCACCGATCGGGAGATCGGCGGCGAACCGGCATCTCTAGGTGCCCGCGCCGCCGCCCACCACTGCATCGGACGAGTCTGCAACGTCGGGTTTCGCGCCTGCTTCGTCGGACGTCGGCTCTTCCGCCTTCGGCACGAACACGCTCAAGTCGGATCCGGTGTCGTTGGTCCGCAACACGAACGGCCGAGTCGAGGTGTAGCGCACGACGCTGATCGACGCCGGATCGGCAACGATCCGCTGGAAGGAATCGAGATGGGCACCCATCGCATCGGACAGCACCGACTTGATCACATCCCCGTGAGAGCAGGCCACCCACAGCACATCCCGGCCGTGGTGGGCGGCCAGCCGCGCATCGTGCTCCCGTATCGCCTGGACCGCGCGTTGCTGCACCGTAGCCAAGCCTTCGCCTTCGGGGAACACCGCCGCGGACGGATGCTGCTGAACGACCTTCCACAGCGGCTCGGCCAGCAGCTTCTTGATGGTTCGACCGGTCCATTGTCCGTAGTCGACCTCGACGATCCTGTCCTCGACCATCGGAGTCAGCCCCAACCGAGTGGCCAACGGTTCCACGGTCTGCTCGCACCGCAACAACGGAGAGCGCACGATCTCCACGACCGGGAGGACCCCCAGCCGTTCGGCAACCGCCTGTGCCTGCTCTCGGCCCCGGTCGTCGAGCTCCACCCCTTCGCTCCGACCTGCGAGCGTGCCCGCAGTGTTCGACGTCGAACGTCCATGGCGAAGCAAGATGACTGTCATTGCTCCGAGCCTAACGAGGAACGGTTCACGTAGCCGAGACAACCCCGCCGGCCAGCAGACCCAGAACAACGACACCGAGCACGATGCGGTAACCGACGAACCAGTACAGCGAATGGTTCGCGACGAACTTGAGCAGCCAGGCGATCGAGGCATAACCCAGGCCGAACGCGATGATCGTGGCCACCAGCAGCTGTGGTCCCGACGCGGCGAGGCCGGAGCCGACCGGCTCGAAGGCGTCGGGCAGCGAGAACAAGCCGGACGCCGTGACGGCCGGGATGGCGAGCAGGAACGAAAACCGCACTGCAGCTTCGCGTTCGAGTCCGAGGAACAGGCCGGCGCTGGTGGTGGCTCCGGAGCGGGACACTCCGGGAATCAGCGCCAGGCATTGAGCGAGGCCCATGAAGATGCCGTCCCTGGTGGTGAGTTCCTCGATCGGCCGTTCCTTACGGCCCAGCTTCTCCGCGACGGCGATGACTACGGCGAAAGCGATCAGCATGAACGCGATCAGATACAGATTGCGCGCACCGGTGCGGATCTGATCCTTGAACAACAGACCCAGAATGCCGATCGGGATGGTGGCGATGATCACGTACCACCCCATACGGTAATCGAGACCCCGTTCTTCTTTCCTGCGCAATCCGACGAACCAGGCCTTGATGATTCTGACGATGTCGCGCCAGAAGAACAGCAGGACAGCGGCTTCGGTACCCAGCTGCGTCACCGCGGTGAACGACGCGCCGGCGTCCTCGTTCCAGAACACCCCCGACACGATTCGCAGATGCCCGGAAGAGGAAATGGGGAGGAACTCCGTCAGTCCCTGGACTGCGCCGAGGATGATCGCCTGCAGCCACGTCATGTCGATCATGCGGCGCCCCGTCCCAGCGTCGAAGTGGACGATTCGATTGTTGCCGGCGCGTGGGCGAGTGCCCGCCCCCTGGATTCGCGATTCACGGGGACGACCGTACCCGGCGCGGCACTTGCGCACCGAGCGGCGCGGCGCACTACTGTGCACTGGCGGCAGGCCAGTACGAACCCGACGATCACAGGCAAAAGGACATTCGGCACATATGAAGCAGAGATCGGTCGGCACCAGCGGACTTCGGGTGTCGAGGCTCGGCCTCGGCACTCTCGGGTGGGGCAGCGGGACCGATGGGGACGACGCTGCGGCGCAGTTGTCGGCGTTCGCCGAGGCGGGCGGCACCCTGGTCGATACGTCTCCGGCGTACGGCGACGGTCGAGCTCAGCGAGTACTCGCGGAGTTGCTCGACGATGTGGTTCCTCGACAGGACTTGGTGATCAGCAGTGCCGCGGGGGTCGGTTCGCGGTACGGCCGGTATCACGTCGATTGCTCGAGGCGCGGACTGCTCGGTCAGTTGGACGCAACGCTGCGTGAGCTCGGTACCGACTATCTCGACCTGTGGCAGGTAGCCACGTGGGATCCGATGACCCCGGTCGACGAGGTGGCGGCGACACTCGACTACGCCGTCTCGAGTGGACGGGTTCGCTACACCGGTGCCCGCGGGTATCTGGGCTGGCAGTTGGCCACGGCTGCCGGTGCGGCCGGTATCGGACGGATCGTGTCGACGCAGGCGGAGTACTCACTGTTGGCCCGTGGGATCGAGGACGAACTGGTTCCCGCCGCCCTGCACCACGGCATAGGCATCCTCGCGGCGGTTCCCCTGGCGGGTGGTGTCCTGACGGGTAAGTACCGCAACGGGATTCCGGCCGATTCGCGCGGGGCCGACGAGCTACACGCCGACGCGGTGAATGCGTACCTGACCGACTCGGCGGTAGGTGTCGTCGATGCGGCGGTCACGGCCGCCGATGGTCTTGCCACCTCTCCCCTGGTCGTCGCCCTTGCGTGGGCCCGTGATCGTCCCGGGGTGAGCAGTGCGATCGTCGGTGCCCGCGATCTGGCCCAGTTGATGGGTGCTCTGATGGCCGAGGAGCTCGAACTGCCGGCGGCCATCACGTCGGCCCTGGACGACGTCAGCGGTTGATCGCAGGTGCTGCTCGGCCTGGGTGAGGTCACCTGAAGGTCGGGCAGGCTAACCTATGGTCGTGATCGTCAAACGCCTCGCCGCCGCGCTGCTGACGGCCGGACTGCTGGTGTCGTGTTCGGTGAACAACTCCGCGGCACCGGACTCCGGCACGATCGGCCCCCGCACCGCCGTCGTCGACGACCCCGATCCGGAGCCCATCGCGGTCGATCCGGCTGCCGAACTACCGGTCACCGTCACCGGTTTCGACGGCGTGCCCGTCACGATTTCGGACAACAGCAGGATCGTGGCGGCCGACCAGTACGGCACCCTCGCCGAAACGGTGTTCGCGCTCGGACTCGGCGACAATCTCGTCGGGCGCGACACCTCGGCGTCGTTTCCCGCGGCAGCAGACGTACCCGACGTCACCCCTACCGGCCACTCGCTCAGTGCCGAAGGCATTCTCGCGCTGTCGCCGACGGTCGTCCTGACCGACACCAGTATCGGCCCGCGCGCTGTCCAGGATCAGATTCGGGCCGCGGGAATTCCGGTCGTCTACTTCGACCCCGCTCGAACTCTGGCCGGGGTAGCAGGACAGATCGACGCTGTTGCGGCGGCTCTCGGGGTTCCCGACGCCGGTTCCGCACTGGCGCAACGGGCAACCGAAGAGATTGCCGCCGCGACACAGAACGCGCCCCGATCCGACGAGCCGCTGAAGGTTGCGTTCTTGTACATGCGTGGTCCGGCGATCAAGATGCTCGCCGGTCCGGGTTCCGGAGCGGACGCTCTCATCGAGGCGATCGGTGCTCGGGATGCAGGGGTCGAATCGGGTCTGACCGAACAGTTCGT
This sequence comes from Rhodococcoides fascians NBRC 12155 = LMG 3623, assembly GCF_001894785.1. Taxonomy (GTDB): domain Bacteria; phylum Actinomycetota; class Actinomycetes; order Mycobacteriales; family Mycobacteriaceae; genus Rhodococcoides; species Rhodococcoides fascians. The sequence goes on along the minus strand of NZ_BCWW01000004.1, from coordinate 223,303 downwards.
CCCGGTGACCAGTGAGGCACTCATCGCTGCGGCACCCGACGTGATTCTCATGATGACCAAGGGGCTGCAATCGATCGGCGGGATCGACGGGCTCGAGCAGATACCCGGTATCGCGCAGACGCCCGCCGGCCAGCAGCGTCGGGTGGTCGACATGGACGACGGCACCGTTCTCAGTTTCGGTCCGAACACCGGAAAGGTGCTGGCTGCATTGTCGAAGGCCGTCTACGAACCTGCCTCATGAGCGACGTGTCGTCTGCGCGGTCGCGGTCGGGTACGACGCGGGTGGTCTCGACGTTCGTCGTGCTGGCGGTCGCGCTGTTGGTCCTGGCCTTGGTGTCGGCTGTCGTAGGGCAGGTACCGACGACTCCGGCGGAAGTGTTGGGGAGTCTGACGCATCGGGTGGGCCTCGACATCGGCCCGATGCCCGCTCACCCCAGCGGCGAGGTGACCCTCTGGCAGGTCCGGTTTCCTCGGCTGACCCTCGCGATGCTCGTCGGTGCCTGTCTGGGATGCGCGGGTGCACTGCTCCAGGGTGTGTTCGCCAACCCTCTCGCCGAACCCGGTGTCGTCGGCGTGTCGTCGGGCGCGGCTGTCGGTGCGAGCTCGGTCTTCGTCCTGGGCGGCAGCTTTGCCGGGGTCTGGACCGTTGCGCTCGCAGCCTTCGTGGGCGGACTCGTCACCACGATTGCGGTCTACTTCCTGGCTCGCAATGCCGGCCGAACCGAGGTGGTGACCCTCATCCTCACCGGAGTCGCCGTCAATGCGTTCGCCGGCGGCGTGATCGCGTTCTTCACGTTCGTCGCCAGCCCGGCCGCTCGCGACCAGATCGTCTTCTGGCAGTTGGGATCCCTTGCCGGTGCCACGTGGCAGTCGGTCGCGGTGGTCGGTCCGCTGGCCTTGGTCGGGATCGGAGCGTCGTCGATGATCGCCCGCCGACTGGACCTGCTCGCACTCGGTGAGAACGTGGCGCGCCATCTCGGCGTGAACGTCGAGCGCCTGCGTCAGTTCGCCATCGTGGTCGTCGCAGTGCTCGTCGCGTCCGGAGTGGCGTTCACCGGGATCATCCTGTTCGTGGGTCTGGTGGTACCCCACGCCATGCGCATGGTGCTCGGTCCGGCGCACCGGGTACTCATCCCTGCCAGCGCACTCGCGGGAGGCGTGGTCCTCCTCGGGGCCGATCTCGTCACGCGGACGCTCGTGGCGAACGTCGACCTTCCGCTCGGGATGGTGACCTCGTTGGCGGGCGCACCGTTCTTCTTCTGGCTGCTGCGCCGCACCCGGGCTCGTCAGGGCGGCTGGGCATGATCGGGAAGTTCGGTGGACACCGTTCCGACATTCCTGCCGACCCGACACCGGGTTCACGCACCCTGGTCGCCGTGGGGGTCGGCGCACACCGCGGTGACCGGGCCGTTCTGAACGACGTGCATCTCGAGGTCGTCGTCGGAGAGATTCTGGCTCTCGTGGGCCCGAACGGGGCGGGTAAGTCCACGTTGCTGTCGGTCCTGTCCGGAGACACCGAGCCCAGTTCCGGATCGGTACTGCTCGGCGAGAGACCACTGTCCCGCTTCCGGCCGGTCGACCTCGCGCGACGACGCGCCGTGCTCCCGCAACAGCACGCGATCGGGTTCGCATTCACCGTCGAGCAGATCGTGCGGATGGGCCGAGCTCCGTGGACCGGAACGTCGGCGGTACGCGAGGACGACGCGCAGGTGGCCGCCGCCATGGCCGCCTGCGACGTGTCCGAATTCGCCGGACGTCCGTTCGGTTTCCTATCCGGCGGTGAGCAGTCCCGAGTCGCGTTGGCCCGTGTCATGGCACAGCGCACCGCCACGATCATGCTCGACGAACCCACCGCGGCGCTCGATGTGGGACACCAGGAGTCGGTGATGGCCGTGGTGCGTTCACTGGCCGCGTCCGGTCGTGCCGTGGTTGTCGTACTGCACGATCTGGGGCTTGCTGCGGCCTACGCCGATCGGGTCGCGATTCTCGACGCAGGCGAGCTGGTGGCTACGGGACCGCCCCGGGAGGTTCTCACCGCCGAGCGGCTCGGCCGGATCTACCGACACCCGGTCGATGTCTTCGACCACCCCGTCACCGGTGAGCAACTGGTGATCCCGAAGCGGGGTCAGGAGTGAAGCCTGCGGAACGACCAGGGTTCAGAAACCCTCGAGCGCAGAGTTGACGCGATTGAAGAAGGCCCGGACTGCCGTGTCTCGCAGTGACACATCCGACAGCTGCTGAGCGTGAGCGACTGCGTCACGAACCACCCCGATGATGCTGCGTTCGTCGGTCAGATCGATCTCGGTGACCGAGTGCTCGGCGACGGCGTCCACTTCGGTTCGATCCGGCACGGCCGACACGACATCGGCCCGATAGATCTTCACGTAGAGCGTGCTGCGCTGCACTCTGAACGCGAACGCGCGTCCGTCGTCGGTTCTGCCGAAGCCGTTGGCGTGCGTACCCGCATTCACTTCCTCGACCACGAAGTGCGTTCCTTCGGATCCCACATCCGCTCCCATGTCGTGCTCGTTCACGAATTCGATGCCGATCGAACACGCTACCGTCTCCGCGCCCCCGACGAACGGCACCGAGTCCCGGGCTGTCGATTTCGCCGAGGTCGACGCGCGCTGGTACAGATGTGGCAGCGCCTTACCAGGGGCAGTCACCACAGGAAGTAGGTTCGGTTCCATGCGAACACCGTCGGCACGTACGGCCAGGACGGCAGTGGCGTCCGCGCTCGCCGTCGTCACACTCGTCGGTTTGGGTGGTTGCTCGAGCGAGGACGAGAACGCCGACGAGATCTCCGTCGAGCCGCAGCCGCCGGCCTTGTCCCCCGCGACTGCAGTGGCTCCGGCCGGAGTCGTCCGCGCCTTCGCTCCCGTGGACGCACTGACTTTCGATTCTGCAACGCGCACTCTGGTTGCCCTGACCGACGCGTCGACCACCGTGAGCCTGGTGGACGGGGAGGCGTCGAGCGAGCCCCGCGTGGTGGATCTGGGCGGATCCGCTGCAGAGCTGGTCGCCGGGCGCGACTCGAGTGTCTTGGTTCCGATGGACGGAGTTCTCTCGAGGATCACCGTGGCAGACGCTCAGCGCACCGATACCCCCGTCGACGGCCGGACTCTGTCGGCTGCCGATCTACCCGACGGCACCACGGCGGTCGGTGACGCCACCGGGCGTATCCGCATTCTCGACGCCGCCGGACAGGTGACGAGCACGGTCTCAGGACCGGGCGTGACCTCGGCCGACGCGTTGGCCAGCACACCGGACGGTGTCTCGGTACTCGATCGCCGCCAGACCTCGATCACCGATCTGAACCTCGACGACGACACCCTCGGTGTGGCCCTGCGCGCGGGCGAAGGCGCCGCCGAGATGACCAGCGACGAGTACGGACGACTTCTGGTCACCGACTCGACCGGCACCGAGCTGCTGGTCTTCACCTCGCACGATCTGCTGATGCGGCAACGGTTTCCGGTCGGGTCCGCGCCCTGGGCGATCGCCTACGATGAACAATCCGGTATTGCATGGGTCACCTTGCCGGCTCGCAACGAGGTGGTCGGGTACACACTCGACACCGGAATTCCGGTCGAGGCGCAACGGTTGCCCACTGTGCGACAGCCGAACTCGGTTGCCGTCGACGCGGATACCGGCGATCTGTACGTGGGATCGGCGACCGGGGACGGGCTGCAGCGCATCCCCGCCGCGGGCCGTTGACCTGCTGAATCGGCAGGAGACGGTACCCGCAGGAACGACCCTCGAGAATGGTGGAGGCACGTGAACGCACACGAGAATTCGATGCCGGGCCGAGCGAAGATGCCCGTCGGGTGGGAGGTGTCCCCGTCCGACGACTGGGAGTACGTCCCTCTCCGGTTGCCACCGGACGTCACTCGCGTGACCGCATCGATGCGGCTCGCGATTCAGGCCGAATTCGGCGGCTGGGAGCTGTCTCGGGTACGTCTGTACACCGACGGAAGTCGCCGCGTGTTGCTCAAGCGCAAGAAGACCGCACATCATGTGCCGGAGCCCGGAATCTGACCGGCTCGACGGCAGCACCGATCGACTCCGAACAACGACCCTGAAGTACCGACCCTGAAGTACCGACCGGAAAGAAGACCGTGGGAGACCGTCTGTACCGCGTCCTGTTGCGCCTGATGTTCCTCGTATCGCCGGAGAGGATTCATCACCTCGCGTTCGGTGTTCTCAGGGCTGTTGCGGCGCTTCCTCCGCTTCGTAAGCTGGCAAGTGCACTGTTCGTCGTCGACGATCCGCGGTTGCGTTCGACGGCATTCGGCATCGAGTTTCCGGCACCCCTCGGGCTTGCGGCCGGGTTCGACAAGAACGCCGATGGCATCGATGCGTGGGCCCCGCTGGGGTTCGGGTTCGCCGAGATCGGCACCGTGACTGCGCAGGGGCAACCCGGCAATCCGACGCCTCGTCTGTTCCGGCTGCCTCTCGACCGCGCGATCATCAATCGGATGGGCTTCAACAACCACGGTGCGGAGTACGCGGCCGCGAAACTGCGTTCGCGCAGAACGCGGATTCCCATCGGTGCGAACATCGGCAAGACGAAGATCGTCGAGCCGGCGGATGCCGCCGCCGATTACACCACCAGCGCCCGCTTGCTAGGCCCTCTGGCAGATTTTGTCGTCGTCAATGTCAGCTCCCCCAACACGCCGGGTCTACGGGATCTGCAGGCCGTCGAGTCGTTGCGGCCGATTCTGGTTGCTGTGCAGTCGGTGGTGTCGGTGCCGGTTCTAGTCAAGATTGCGCCGGACCTGTCCGACGAGGACATCGACGCCGTCGCTGATCTGGCTGTCGAACTCGGCCTCGACGGCATCGTGGCGACCAACACGACTGTCTCTCGCGACGGACTCCGTACCGACGCGGAGGCGGTCGCGGCCATCGGTGCAGGCGGGCTGTCCGGTGCTCCACTGCAGGCTCGCTCGCTGGACGTCATTCGGCGCCTCTACCGCCGGGTCGGGACGCAGCTGACGCTGATCTCGGTGGGAGGAATCGAAACGGAAGAGCAGGCCTGGGAACGTATCGTTGCCGGTGCGTCCCTGGTGCAGGGATACACCGGGTTCATCTACGGCGGACCGCTGTGGATCAGGAACATCAACCGTGGTCTGCTGTCCCGACTCGAGCAGCACGGATTCGCTCGTCTGGCCGACGCAGTGGGTTCGGAGAACAGGCACTGACACCCCCGTCGTGCGCGTTTTGCGTACCCAGAGGTACGCAAAACGCGCACGACGAGACCCAGATCAGGCCTCGTAGGTGCCCGTGATCACGGCACGTCCGATGGCGTGCGAGAACAGGTTGAACCCGAGGTACGCCGGGGTCGCCGTCTCGTCGACTTCGAGCCGATCGACGTCCACGGCGTGCACCGCGATGAAGTAGCGGTGTGGGCCGTGGCCTGCGGGTGGGGCAGCACCGATGTACCGGAACAGGCCCGCGTCGTTCTTCAGCGTCACGGCCGTACTGGGCACCCCGGTTCCACCGTCGTCGCCTGCTCCCGAGACCAGCGACGTCGTCTCGACCGGAATGTTCGCCACGGCCCAATGCCAGAACCCCGAGGCGGTCGGTGCGTCGGGATCGTAGACCGTCACCGCGAAGCTCTTGGTGCCCTCGGGAAACCCGGACCAGGACAGCTGCGGGGAGTTGTCGTGTCCACCGGCTCCCATGATTCCGCTGACCTGCTGGGCCTTCAGGGGCTTGCCGTCCTGCACATCCTCGGACGTCAACTCGAAGGACGGTAGGTCCGGAAGCGAGTCGTATGGGTTGTACGCCACGATGGTTCCTTTCGTATCAGCTGTGCAACAAGAAGTGCTCGAGCACCTGTGTGCCGAACTCCAACGACTCCACGGGTACTCGTTCGTCGATGCCGTGAAACAACGCCGCGAAATCGAGTTCGGGCGGAAGCTTGAGCGGAGCGAACCCGAAGCAACGAATTCCGATGCGCGCGAACGCCTTTGCGTCGGTGCCGCCGGACAACATGTACGGCACGGTGCGGCCGTTGGGGTCGTGCGCGAGGACCGCGTCGTTCATCGCGTCGACGAGATCCCCGTCGAACGTGGTCTCGTACGGTTCGAGCTTGGTGATCCATTCCCGTTCGACATTCGGGCCGATCAGTTCGTCGACCTCCTTCTCGAAGGCCGCCTGGCGTCCGGGCAGCACGCGGCAATCCACCACGGCCGTCGCGGTCTGCGGGATCACGTTGGCCTTGTAGCCGGCCGAGAGCATCGTGGGGTTCGCCGTGTCGCGCAGGGTCGCGCCGACGATGCGGGCGATGCTGCCGAGTTTGAGCAGTGTCCCGTCGATGTCCGGTGACGTCGGATCGAAGTCGAGTCCGGATTCCTCGGAGACCGCCTGCAAGAACTGCGATACGGACTCGGTGAGCACCAGGGGGAATGTGTGATTGCCCAGTTTCGCGACGGCCTCGGCCAGGTAGGTCACGGCGTTGTCGTCGTGCAGGAACGATCCGTGTCCGGCCCGCGCCTTCGCGGTCAGCCGCATCCACGCCAGACTCTTCTCGGCGGTTTCGACCATGTACAGCCGCTTCTCGGTGCCGTCCGGTCGAGCGACCGTCAGAGAGAACCCGCCGACTTCGCCGACTGCCTCCGTCACGCCCTCGAACAGATCCGGTCGGTTGTCGACCAGCCAGTGCGATCCGTACTTGCCGCCTGCCTCCTCGTCGGCGAGGAACGCGAACAGGATGTCGCGGGGCGGAACCGTGCCGTTCGACTTGAACTGGCGGGCCAGCGCCAGTGCCATCCCGACCATGTCCTTCATGTCCACGGCACCTCGACCCCAGACGTAGCCGTCTTCGACGGCTCCGGAGAACGGGTGCACACTCCAGTCGGCCGGCTCGGCCGGGACGACGTCGAGGTGTCCGTGTACGAGCAGAGCTCCACGGGACGAGTCGGCACCGCGCAGCCAGGCGAAGACGTTGCCGCGTCCGGGGGCACCGGATTCGACGTACTCGGTCTCGTACCCCACCTCTTCGAGCTTGCTCGCCACCCATTCGGCGCATTCCTTCTCGCCGACCGTGGTGTCGAGTTCGCCGGTGTTCGAGGTGTCGAACCTGATCAGAGAGCTGACCAGCTCCACCACTTCGTCGAGAGCGACGGTGGGAGCGCGTTCTCCTCGGCTTCGGGCATTGCTCACTTCGGGATCGTTCGAATCGTTTGCCACATCGTCGTTCCTACCATCACCGAGGGGTCGGGGCACCACCGAAAACCGCTCGACGCATGAACTGACGTGGGGATTTGGGTTATCGGGAACCCGTCGGATAATCTTACGCAGCGCACAGCGACCAGCTGTGAGAGCAACAAGAGAATATGCGGCAACGGTCGCACATGTCCGAGTGGCGGAATGGCAGACGCGCTAGCTTGAGGTGCTAGTGTCCTATTAACGGACGTGGGGGTTCAAGTCCCCCCTCGGACACCGTCTGAATGTTGTTCACAGACAAAGATTTTCAAAGATCTGAGTTGAGACAGACGAAACTGACCCTGATTCTTCGGAATCGGGGTCTTTTTCGTTGTTCTCACGTCGACGGCTCGACCGGGCCGATGCTAGGAGACTGAAGATGGACTCGATCGACCCCACCGATCTCGACACGTGTCTGCGGGTGCTCGCACAAGCCGCCGAGCTGGACAAGAACCATCCGGATTCCATCGCCGTCCAGCGGGCGTCCGGTGCCATGTTCAAAGATCTCAAGCGTGCTCGACGCGTTGCCGCACGCAACGCCGTCAACGCAGCCGACCGGGCAGTCGTGGCGGCCACGGCGACCGGATCCCCGGATCGTATCGACGACGAGACCGCAGGTCTGTCCCTCACCTCGCGCGCCGAGGGTGAGATCGCGGGCACCTTGATCAGGGCGCGCCCGTGCTACATCTGCAAGCAGCGCTACACCGATGTCGATTCGTTCTACCACCAGCTGTGTCCCGAGTGCGCGGCGCTCAACCGCGGCAAACGCAACGCACGAACCGACCTGTCCGGCCGGCGAGCACTGCTGACCGGAGGTCGGGCGAAGATCGGCATGTACATCGCCCTTCGGCTGCTCCGCGACGGCGCACACACGACGATCACCACGCGTTTTCCCAACGATGCCGTGCGCCGGTTCGCTGCGATGGACGACAGCGATCAGTGGTTGCACCGCCTGCGCGTCGTCGGTATCGATCTACGAGACCCCGCTCAGGTTGTGGCACTTGCCGATTCGGTCGCCGCCGAGGGACCGCTCGACATCCTGATCAACAATGCTGCGCAGACGGTCAAGCGCTCCCCCGGCTCGTACAGCGCGCTGGCCGACGCCGAAGCGGAACCGTTGCCCGCGGCACTGACCGACGGTGCCGGGCCGCAACGGATCACGTTCGGCAAGACCAGCGACGCCCACCCTGCGTCGTTGGCCAGCTCGTTGCCGGCCACGGCGATCGGCGGTCAGCAGGTCTCGGCGACTCTGAGTGCAGACGACGTCGCGTCTCTGGCGATGGTGGCGGGTTCGGTGACAGCGGAGCGCATCGAGAACGGACTGGCGATCGACGCGGGCGGCCTGGTGCCCGACCTCGCCGAGACCAACAGCTGGATTCACACCGTCGAGCAGGTCGATCCGGTCGAGTTGCTCGAAGTGCAGCTGTGCAATTCCGTGGCACCGTTCATCCTCGTCTCACGCCTGCGCGCGTCGATGGAGGCGTCACAGGCTCGACGCAAGTATGTGGTCAACGTTTCTGCCATGGAGGGTCAGTTCGGTCGGGCATACAAGGGCCCGGGGCATCCGCACACCAACATGGCCAAGGCGGCATTGAACATGCTGACCCGCACCAGTGCCAAGGAGATGGTGGAGAGCGGCATCCTGATGACCGCCGTCGACACCGGATGGATCACCGACGAGCGCCCGCACCCCACCAAGATGCGGCTGGCCGACGAGGGCTTCCACGCGCCGCTGGATCTGGTCGACGGTGCTGCGCGGGTGTACGACCCCATCGTGCAGGGCGAACTCGGAGTCGATCTGTACGGCTCGTTCCTCAAGGATTACCAGCCCTCGCCCTGGTGACGATCGGCCCCGGGGTCGTTCCTCCGGGCGATTCTGCACGTGGATGCCCCGGAGCAACCCCGGGCTGCGATACTCGGAAACGACGCCGTCTCGCGTGAGCGAACGGCACCGAGACACAGCGTGAGGCGGTCACCATGGGCGAGGATGTCGAACGCCGAAAGTTCACCAGACAGGACCGACACCAGTTTCGGCAGAAGGTTCAGGACTGTCTAGACGCGTTGGCCATCATGTTGGCCGACGAGACGTTCCAGGTCGGCGAACCCCAGATCGGCATGGAGATCGAGCTCAACCTCGTAGACGAGGACATGGCACCGTCGATGGCCAATGCCGAGGTACTCGACGCCATCGCCGATCCTGATTATCAGACCGAGCTGGGCCAGTTCAACATCGAGATCAACGTCGATCCTCGACCGCTGCGGGGCTCGTCGATCGCCGAGTTGGAGACGGATCTGCGGCGATCGCTGAATGCTGCCGACGAGCGGGCCCGTGGCTCGGGTAGTCGACTTGCCATGATCGGCATGCTCCCGACTCTGACGAAGGAACACTTCGAACACCGCTGGCTGTCGGCGAATCCGCGATACGACCTACTGAACCAGCAGATCTTCGCCGCCCGTGGTGAGGACATCGAACTGAAGATCGCGGGCGTGCGTCTGCCCGGGTCTGCGGCCGCCGAGAACCTCGATATCGTGACCGACACGATTCTGCCCGAAGCGGCCTGCACGTCCGTCCAACTGCATCTGCAAGTCGCCCCTGACGAGTTCGCGTCGTATTGGAATGCCGCACAGGCGTTGTCGGGTGTTCAGGTTGCGCTCGCCGCGAATTCGCCGTTCCTCGCCGGGCGTGCACTGTGGCACGAGACCCGCATACCGTTGTTCGAGCAGGCCACCGATACGAGGCCGCAGGAACTCAAGAACCAGGGAGTTCGCCCGCGAGTGTGGTTCGGGGAGCGATGGATCACCTCGATCTTCGACCTGTTCGAGGAGAACTCGCGCTACTTCCCCGCCCTGCTCCCGGTGTGCAGCGAAGAGGACCCCAAAGCCGCTCTGGCCCGAGGTGATACACCGTCGCTGTCGGAACTGCGGATGCACAACGGAACCGTGTACCGGTGGAACCGGCCGATCTACGATCGATCCGGCGACGGGCACCACATCCGGCTCGAGAACCGCGTTCTGCCTGCCGGACCGACAGTCGTCGACACCCTCGCCGATGCCGCGTTCTACTACGGCACCGTACGGGCTCTCGCGGATGCCGATCGGCCCCTGTGGTCGCAGATGTCGTTCGATGCCGCCGAGGAGAACGTGCACTCCGCGGCGCGCGGCGGGTTCGATTCGATGCTCTACTGGCCCGAGGTCGGCTGGGTGAGTCCGCAGGAGCTGGTACTGCGCCGATTGCTTCCGATGGCCGAGGCCGGTCTCGCCGCGTACGGCGTCGACTCTGCCGTACGTGACCGCTATCTCGGCATTATCGAAGCGCGGTGCCTGGCCAAGCAGTCGGGTTCGGGGTGGCAGCGAGCCGCCGTCGTCGCGCGCGAACGGGCCGGCGATACTCGGGAGCAGGCTCTCGCGGGGATGTTGGGAGATTACGTGGACAGGATGGACACGGGAGAACCCGTGCACACCTGGACCCACTAACCGACGCTGCCGGCGGCGTCCGCGTTAGTGTCGTAACCATGACTACGTCCGACTCGGATTTCACCTCAGGCCCCGACCGCACCCACGACATCGTCGTCTACGGCGTCACCGGATTCGTAGGAAAGCTGACGGCGAAATACCTCGCCGAACACGCGCCTGCCGACACCCGTATCGCGCTGGCAGGCAGGTCCACCGGACGCATCGAGGCAGCGCGAAAGGAACTGGGACCCAACGCCCAGAACTGGCCCGTCATCGAAGCCGACGCTTCCGACACCGCTGCGCTGCGATCCATGGCCGAGTCGTCCCGAGTCGTCATCACGACGGTCGGCCCGTATGCCAAGTACGGCATGCCACTGGCGACTGCGTGCGCCGAGGCCGGAACCGACTATGTCGACCTCACCGGCGAGGTGCTCTTCGCTCGCGAGAGCATCGATACCAACCACGAGATCGCACAACGTACCGGTGCCAGGATCGTCCACTCGTGTGGGTTCGACTCGGTTCCGTCCGACATCGGTGTCCACGCTTTGTACGAGGCCGTCACGGCCGACAATGCGGGCGAACTCACCGACACCACGCTCGTGGTCACCTCGATGTCGGGCGGGGTCAGTGGCGGTACCGTCGACTCGCTCCGTGGTCAGATCGAGGCCATGAAGAAGGACAAGCGGGCCAGACGCATCGCGGCCCGTCCGTATTCGCTGAGCCCCGATCGAAGCCTCGAGCCCCAGCTCGGCCGCCAACTCGATACCGTGCTCATCGACGGAAAGAAGATCGATCCGAGCCTGCGCGGGTGGAAGGCTCCGTTCGTGATGGCCTCGTACAACACACGAGTCGTGCGGCGTACCAATGCACTTCGAGACTGGGCCTACGGAAAGCAGTTCCGGTACAGCGAGGTGATGAGCGTCGGCTCGTCCGTCGTCAGCCCGGTGCTCGCCGGTGCACTGTCGGCAGGACTGTTCGTCGGAGTGTCGGCCATGACGGTACTGCCGGGCAAGGTGCTCGATCGCATCCTGCCCAAGCCCGGTAGCGGCCCCAGTGAAAAGGCCCGAGAGAAGGGCCATTTCACGGTCGATCTGTACACCCAGACGACGTCCGGGGCGCGATACCGGGCCCGGGTCAAGGCGTCCGGCGACCCCGGCTACAAGGCGACGGCGGTCATGCTCGCCGAGTCCGCACTCGCGCTGGTTCTCGGTAAAGACGCACTGCCGAAAGCCAGCGGAGTTCTCACTCCCGCAACCGCCATGGGCGACGTTCTGGTGGACCGTCTGAATGCGGCCGGCATGGAGATCTGGGCCAAGCGGAACTGATTGCGGTGCAGGGAACGCCGGGCACCACTGGATATCTCGCATCGACGCTTCCGGTCGCGGCGCTCGCCGCCGAGTCGGTCGGTGCCCTCGGCACCGCCGTCGCCCAGTTGCAAAGCGCGCTGGGATCGGTGACGACGGAATCCGAGACGGTGACGCCGACAGCGTCCCTGGCGCGTATCGCCGCGTCGTTCATGGGCGACACCGTGTTGCGGATCGACGGCGAGCCGGTGCAGGGTTTCGCCGATCTGTCCGGCTTCTTCCCGGTGTCCGACGGTTGGGTGAGAACCCACGCCAACTACCCACACCACCGAGAGGCATTGCTCGGTGTGGTGGGCCTCGGTGGCGCCGGCTCGGCGGAGTCGATCGACGTGTTCGGCGATCGACTCCGCGGAATGTCCGGGTTCGAGCTCGAAGAGCTGTGCGCGGCGTCGGGCGCTCTGGCCGTGCGGGTCCGCACGGAAGAACAATGGTCCGCTCACCCCGCTGGTATTGCCGCGAGCTCCGGTCCGGTCGTTACACGAGGTGCGGCCGATCCGGCTGCCCGAGTGCGCATTCCGTCGTTCCGGCTGCTTTCGTCGCTTCGGCCGCGGGGTGCCGATTACCCGTTGGCGGGTATCCGGGTGCTCGATCTGACGCGGGTGATTGCCGGTCCTGTCGCTACGCGCGCTCTCGCACTTCTCGGTGCCGATGTGCTCCGTGTCGATTCGCCCCGGCACCCGGAACTGCCCTGGCAGCATCTGGAGAACGGCCAGGGCAAGCGGTCGGCCCTGCTGGACCTGGACACGGCGGAGGGACTCGATCGGATGCTCGGGCTGCTCGACTCGGCCGACGTGCTCGTCACCGGGTATCGGCCGGGGGCCCTCGATCGTTTCGGCCTCGAACATCGGGCGGACCTCGTCCACGGGCACATCAGCGCATGGGGCACAGAGGGTCCCTGGTCGCGGCGGCGGGGCTTCGACAGCCTTGTTCAGGCCGCCTGCGGTATCTCTGTTCTGGAAGGCCGGGACGGTCGGCCCGGTCGGCTTCCGGCTCAGGCGCTCGATCATGCGAGCGGTTATCTGCTGGCTGCCGGAATCGTCTCGGAACTGGCGGCGCGCGTAGAAGGGTCGGGCACTGCGGCACCGGTCGACGTAGCGCTCGCAGCAACGGCGGCGTGGCTGACCGGTCTTCCCGGGCGCGACCCCGAACACGGCCCCGCCGCGCTACCGCCACCCGAGTGCGTGGTCACGCACGGCTCGGTGACGGCAGCGAGACCGGTGTTCGACTGCTACTCCGACTACGCGTACCCGGCTCACGCCTGGGGTAGCGACGAGGCCGGTTGGTTACCGCGCTGACCGATCTGCGGAGCTACTCCCGGTCAGCGCAGACGCCTCGGTGTACAGATCCTTGGCCTCTTCGGTCGAATCCACCTGGGGCGGAGAACCATCGAGCGGCTGAGTAGCCGACTCGCGGAGGAAACCGACGGCGATCAGACCGATGACGCCGCTGATGATCAGGTAGTAGGCCGGGATCATGGTGCTGCCGGTGGAACTGACCAGGGCCGAGGTGACCAGCGGTGTGGTGCCGCCGAAGATCGACACCGACAGGTTGAATCCGATCGACAGTGCGGCGTAGCGCACGCGCGTCGGGAACAGTGCAGGCAAGGTGGAGGCGCTGGGTGCGGCGAAGCACGCCAGCACCACTCCCAGCAGCAGGCACGCAATCAGAGGTCCGATCCATCCGCTGCGTTGGATGAGCAGGAAGCACGGGATGGCCAGGACTATCTGTCCGATGGCACCGAACACGAACACCGGCTTGCGGCCGATTCGGTCCGTCAGCCGACCGACGGCCACGATGATGGACACGACCACGACCATCGCGGACAGGACCAACAGATCGGCGCTGAGCTGGCTGCGACCGACGACCTCGGTGAAGTACGTGGGCAGGTACGAGGTCACCATGTAGTTGGTGACGTTGTAGAGCAACACGATTCCCATGCAGATGAGCAGTGCTTTCCAATGGACCGTGAAGATCTTTCCGATCGAGCTGCGTCCGGTCTCCTGCGCCTTGACCTTCGAGTCGTGCTCGTCGAGTTGCTTGCGGAACGCGGGGGTGTCCTCCAGCTTGAGGCGCAGGTACAAACCGATGATGCCCATCGGTCCGGCAATGAAGAACGGTATGCGCCAGCCCCATTCGATCATGGTGGCGTCGCCCAGTACCGCATTCAGAATTGTCACCAATCCGGACCCCATCGCGTATCCGACGAAAGTGCCGAAGTCGAGCCAACTGCCGAGGAAACCTCGTCTTTTGTCGGGTGAATATTCGGCGATGAAAGTCGTGGCACCGCCGTATTCACCACCGGTGGAGAATCCCTGAACCAGGCGGGCGACGAGCAGCAGGATGGGAGCCCAGATTCCGATGGAGTCGTAGCTGGGAATCAGGCCGACGGCCAACGTACCGATCGACATCATGATCATGGTGGCGGCCAGGACCTTCTGGCGTCCGATGCGGTCGCCGAGAGGGCCGAAGAAGAGTCCACCGAGTGGCCGTACTACGAACGCGGCCGCGAACGTGGCGAAGGTCGACAGCAACTGGACCGCGGGTGACGCGTCCGGGTAGAACACCTTGCCCAGTGTCGCGGCCAGGTAGCCGTACACACCGAAGTCGAACCATTCCATCGTGTTGCCCAGTGCCGCAGCAGACACGGCCCGCTTGAGCATGGGCTGGTCCACGACCGTGATGCTCTCTTCCGACATCGCCGGCTTGCGACGCATACGTTTGAAGAATGCGTCACGCCGCAGACGCTGTACGTGGCGCTGGCCCCATTTCGGGATCTGGGGTGACGACTCGGGCGATTCTGGACCTTGCGCAACCGTCATTGCAGCAACGTTAGCGAGCGCAATGACCAGCAGACAAACGCCGAAACGGACATCGGCACGCACGAGCGTGCATTCCCCCAGGTAGAGGTCGGTCGATCGAATCTTGGCCACTACCTTGACAATTGGCGCATTGATCGCAATACGGACAGGTCTCCCCGGCGTGCGTGACGACGGTGGACGGCGGCCTGGCACGATGGACCCATGCCCACCCATGACTACGCCCTGGCCGTGAGCTGGACCGGCAATCGCGGACACGGGACGGCGAATGCAGCCGCATACGACCGCGATCATTTGGTCACGGCACCCGGAAAACCCGATCTCTCGGCCAGTTCCGATCCGAGCTTTCGCGGCGATCCCGAGCGGTGGAATCCAGAGGAGCTACTCGTGGCGTCGCTGTCGAGCTGCCACATGCTGTGGTACCTCGGGTTGGCCGCCGCGTCGCACGTGACCGTCACCGACTACGTCGACTCCCCCACCGGGGTCATGACCGAGCAATCCGACGGCTCGGGGCAGTTCGTCGAGGTGACCCTGGCTCCGGTAGTGACGGTCGCCGATTCCTCGATGGTGACCCGTGCGGAGGAACTGCACGCCGAGGCCGCAGCCAAGTGCTTCATCGCCCGATCGGTCAACTTCCCGGTCCGCCACAACCCGACGACTCGGGTGAACGCATGACCGTACCGATGATCGTCGACGTCGACACCGGGATCGACGACTCGCTCGCACTGCTGTATCTGTTGGCCACCGACGAGGCCGAGATCCTCGGCATAGCGTCCACCGCCGGTAACGTGCCGGTGAACCAGGTCGCCGCGAACAACCTGGCCTGGCTCGACCTGTGCCGCGCGGCCGATATCGAAGTGTCGCTCGGTGCGCAGGTGCCGTTGGTGGCACCTTTGATGACCACCGAGGACACGCACGGACCGCAGGGCATCGGATATGCGGAGCTGCCGGTGTCGAGTCGGGACCTGTCCGCACGCGATGCCACCACGATGTGGATCGAGTTGATTCGCTCGCGACCGGGTGAGATCACCGGTCTCGTCACCGGTCCGCTGACCAATCTCGCGCTGGCGGTTCGCCGAGACCCCGAGTTGCCTCGGCTGTTGAAGCGATTGGTGTTGATGGGTGGTGCTTTTCAGCATCAGGGCAACACGACGCCGACGAGCGAGTGGAACATCGCGGTGGACCCCGAGGCTGCAGCGGAGGTCTTCGCCGCTTTCTCCGGACTACCCGAGGACCGCCGCCCGATCGTCTGCGCACTCGACATCACCGAGACCATAGAGATGACACCCGAGCACATTCGCCTTCTCGGTGAACGCGCCGGAAGCGTTCCGGCCGAGCTGATCTCGTCGACCGATGCGCCGGGGGCGCGATCGACGGCCTCGAACCCGATCGTGCGTCATTTCTCGGACGCGGTCCGCTTCTACTTCGAATTCCATCGCGATCACGATCAGGGGTTCCTGGCCCACATGCACGATCCGTTCGCCGCAGCAGTGGCGGTGCAACCGGATATCGCCACCTACCGGCACGCGACCGTGGACGTGGAACTGGTCGGAACCCTCACTCGCGGAACGACGGTGGCGGATTGGCGCGGAATGTGGGGCAGGCCTCCGAACGCAGCCATCGCCACCCACGCCGATCCTCAGGCGTTCTTCGATCAGCTCGTCGAACGCGTCGGCGAGCTGGCGGCGACTCTGTACCCCACCCAGCAGGGACAGCAGGCGTCAGGAATCGAAGGCGTCGAGTAGCTCCTGAGCGGCCAACGCCGCCGTGAGCGACCCGTCGCGCACGCGAGATTCCACGTCGTCTCGAATTGCCTTCACCGACGGGCTCTGAGCCAACCGACGCAGTAGCTGATCGTTGACCATCGTCCACGTCCAGTCCACCTGCTGCTTGCGCCGCTTCTCGGCGAACTCGCCTGCGTCACGGAGCACCTGCTGGTGGCGGAGCACCGTGTTCCAGTACTCGTCGAGGCCGGTGCCTTCGATGGCACTCATCGTCAACACCGGGGGCTTCCAGATCGCATCGTGCGGATAAATCAGCCGCAGTGCACCCGCCAACTCTCGCGCCGCGTTCTTCGCGTCGGTCGCGTGCTTGCCGTCGGCCTTGTTGACGGCCACCAGATCTGCGAGTTCGAGAACGCCCTTCTTGATGCCCTGCAACTGATCCCCGGTACGCGCAAGCGTGAGGAACGTGAAGCAGTCGACCATGTTCGCGACCGTCACCTCGGACTGGCCCACGCCCACGGTCTCGACCAGGATCACGTCGAACCCTGCGGCTTCGAGCAACACGATGGTCTCTCTCGTCGCGCGTGCGACTCCGCCCAACGTTCCCGAGGTCGGCGACGGCCTGATGTACGCGTTCTCCTGCACCGCGAGACGCGACATCCGGGTTTTGTCTCCCAGGATGGAACCACCGGTCCGCGTCGACGACGGATCGACGGCCAGCACCGCGACCCGATGTCCCTGTTCGATCAACCGCATTCCCAGCGCGTCGATGAACGTCGACTTCCCGACCCCCGGAACCCCGGTGATGCCCACCCGGTGCGATCCGCCGGCGTCGGGCAGTACCCGGAGGAGCAACTGCTGCGCCAAGTCGCGATGGTCCGCGCGGGTCGACTCGACCAACGTGATCGCCCGCGCGAGGCCGGATCGTTCGTTCGCTCGGACCGACTCGGCCACCGCATCGATGTCGATGACGCGGCCCTTGTTCGGAGAGTTCATATTCAGGCGTTGGCCTCGCGTGGTGCATGCCCGAGCGCAACGGACAGCTTCTCCACCAGGCCGATCGCCGCGTCGGCGATGACGGTGCCCGGAGGGAAGATCGCCGCGGCACCCGCCGCGTAGAGCTCGTCGAAATCGCCGGGCGGGATGACGCCACCGACGACGATCATGATGTCCTCGCGCCCGACGTCGGCCAAGGCCTGTCGCAAGGCGGGCACCAGCGTCAGATGGCCCGCCGCCAGTGACGACACTCCGACGACATGGACGTCGTTGTCCGCTGCCTGCCGGGCAACCTCCTCGGGCGTCTGGAACAACGGACCGACGTCGACGTCGAAGCCGATGTCGGCGAACGCCGTGGCAATGACCTTCTGGCCTCGGTCGTGTCCGTCCTGCCCCATCTTGCACACCAGAACACGAGGACGACGGCCCTCGTCCTCGGCGAACTGTTCGACCAGCGCGGTGGCGCGGGTGATGTTCTCGGATTTACCTGCCTCGTCGCGGTACACACCACTGATTGTCCGGATTTCCGCCTGATGGCGCCCGTAGACCTTCTCCAAGGCGTCGGAAATCTCACCGACGGTGGCCATCTTGCGGGCGGCATCGATGGCGAGAGCCAGCAGATTGTTCTCCATGCCCGGCTGGTCCGACGCTGCGGCCCGAGTCAGGTTCGCCAGTGCCGCCTCGACCTCGGCAGTGTCCCGCTCGGCACGAAGACGCTCGAGCTTCTCGATCTGCTCTTTTCGCACCTTCGAGTTCTCGACCTTGAGTACCTCGATGGTGTCGGGCTCGTCGGGCACGTACTTGTTGACGCCCACCAGCGGCTGTCGGCCGGAGTCGATGCGCGCCTGGGTACGAGCCGCCGCCTCCTCGATGCGCAACTTCGGAATGCCTTCGCCGATGGCCTGCGCCATGCCGCCCGCTTCCTCGACCTCCGCAATGTGTGCGCGAGCCCGATTCGCCAGCTGATGGGTGAGCCACTCGACGTAGTGCGACCCGCCCCACGGATCGATCGGCCGAACGGTGTTGGATTCCTGCGCGATGAGTAGCTGAGTGTTGCGGGCGATACGGGCCGAGAAGTCGGTCGGCAACGCCAGTGCCTCGTCGAGCGCGTTGGTGTGCAGGGACTGCGTATGGCCCTGGGTCGCGGCCATGGCTTCGACACAGGTGCGGGCGACGTTGTTGAACACGTCCTGTGCGGTCAGCGACCAACCCGACGTCTGCGAATGAGTGCGCAGGGAACGGGATTTGGCACTCTTGGGCTCGAATTGTTGGACGAGCTCGGCCCACAGCAGCCGCCCGGCGCGGAGCTTGGCAACCTCCATGAAGAAGTTCATTCCGATGGCCCAGAAGAACGACAGTCGCGGCGCGAACGTGTCGATGTCCATGCCGGCGTCCAGGCCGGCTCGGATGTACTCGACACCGTCCGCGAGGGTGTAGGCGAGTTCGAGATCGGCTGTGGCACCGGCTTCTTGGATGTGGTAGCCGGAGATGGAGATCGAGTTGTACTTCGGCATTTTCTCGCTGGTGTACGCAAAGATGTCCGAGATGATGCGCATCGACGGCTTCGGCGGATAGATGTAGGTGTTGCGCACCATGAACTCTTTGAGGATGTCGTTCTGGATGGTGCCGGCGAGTTTCTCCGGCCCGACGCCCTGCTCCTCCGCGGCGGCGACGTACAGCGCCAGAATTGGCAGCACCGCTCCGTTCATCGTCATCGACACCGAGACGCTACCGAGGTCGATACCGTCGAACAGCTGTCGCATGTCGTAGATGGAATCGATTGCCACACCGGCCATTCCGACGTCACCCTGCACTCGCGGGTGATCGGAGTCGTAGCCCCGGTGCGTGGCCAGATCGAACGCCACCGACAGGCCTTTCTGCCCGGCCGCGAGGTTGCGGCGGTAGAAGGCGTTGGACTCGGCTGCGGTGGAGAATCCGGCGTACTGGCGAATGGTCCACGGTTGGTTGACGTACATCGTGGGATACGGCCCGCGGAGGAACGGCGGGGCACCCGGATAGCTGTGCAACGGGTAGCCCTCGGCCTCGGCGGCGTCCCGGTCTGCCTCGGTGTACACCGGCTTGACGTCGATGCCCTCGGGAGTGGACCACACCACCTGCTCGGGGGTGTAGAAGTTCGCCTTGGCACCGTTCTTCACGTGTGTGGCCACGTCCTCCGCAGACGGCGGCGACGGCGTCGGCTCGTCGGGATCGACCAGCGGTACGTCGGCGAAACTGCCGATGGTGTGCGAGATTCGGTTCTCGTCGGTACTCACTTCGAGGCTCCCAGCGTGTCGAGAAGTTCGGTCAGCACGGCGACGGCGTCGACCTTGGCGGTCAGGAATCCGTCGGGACGGGACGGGCCGTCGACGCCGGCGAAGATCTTTTCCGGGCCGGCGAGCAAAACCCGCGAGACCCCTGCTGCACGCAGAGCGTCCACGGCAGTAGCGGCCTCGTCGCCGTAGCGCTTGTCGGTTCCGCACACCACGGCGATCGAGGCTCCCGACGCTTCGACAGCACCGGCGACAGCGTCCACGCCCAGGGGGCCGGGGTTGACCGCTTCGATTCCCCCCGACGCCAACAGATTGGACGCGAAGGTCGTCCGGACGTTGTGCTCGGCGACGGTCCCCAACGGGACCAGTAGCACCTGGGGCCGCGAATCATGTTGGGCCAGATAAGAATCCGATCGATCTCTGAGCGACTCGAATGCCCGGCCGTACCGATACACGGGTGCCGAGCCGGCAGGCTGCGTCTGCTCGGGAGTCAGGGGGGCCTCGGCCAGATTGGGAAACTCGTTGACACCGGTCAGCGGAGTGATGCGATGCGCGATGTCGGAATCGCGCTCTGCACGGGTCTTCTCGATGTCGGCGACCAGCGAACCGTCCGCGGTTGCTGCAGCGAATCCGCCCGAAGCCTCGACGCCCCGGAAGAACTCCCACGCCGTCGCGGCAACCGCAGCCGTGAGTTCCTCGATGTACCACGAGCCCGAACCCGGATCCAGAACCCGACCCAGATGGGCTTCCTCCAGCAGGAGCAACTGAGTGTTTCTCGCGATACGGGCAGCGAACGTCTTGGACACTCCGGCGGCGCCACCGTTCAGTGCCGCGTCGAACGGCAGCACCGTCACCGAATCCGCACCACCCACTCCGGCCCCGAACGACGCAAGAGTGGTACGCAGCATGTTCACCCACGGATCGCGCTGAGACATCATCGCTTCCGACGTCACCGCATGCTGAGGAGCATCACCGGCGTCGGGCGCACCGCACACCTGCGCAATCCGTGCCCACAGAATGCGAGCAGCGCGAAACTTGGCGATGGTCTGGAACTGGTCGTCGGTTGCTGCGAATCGAAACTCGATCTGGCGCAAAGCATCCGAGACGGCCACACCGTTCTCGGTCATCGATCGGACGTACTCGAGCCCGGCCGCGATCGACGCACCCAGTTCCTGCGCATCCGACGCACCGAGATTATGGAACACGGTGCCGTCGACGGTGATGGCACGCATCGACTCGGCGCGGTCGATGCACGCGCGGGCCAGGTCGAGCGCCTCGGCCATCTCTATGGATTCCGTGCCTGCCACTGCAGCAGTGAGAGTGTCCACTCCGAGTCTGACGTCGACGGCGGCGCGATCGTCGATTTCTGCCGCATCGAGAACGTCGAACAGTGCCGTCGCTGCCGCGCGAACATCCCTGCGGGCATCGATCGTCAACGGGGCCAGCTCGAGCAGTACGCCACGGAGAGCCTCCGACAGATCCGACGGATCCAACCCACGCGACCCCACCGTCAACCAGAGCGCACTGGTGCCGTTGGCGAGCGAATCGAGGATCTGACCGTTCAGCGCGGGCACACCGTCACGAACGTCGGAACCGTGACGCGTGCACACCTTCCAGCCCGCGTTGACGTCCCGATGCGGATCACGCCCCCGCAGGTACGGAAACTGCCCCGGCAACGGACCCTCGGGGCGCTCGTCGAACGCGGTGTACAGCGGAGACACCGTGATTCCGTCGTACGTCGTGGAATCGAGAAGATGTTCGGGATCGGCAGGCAGATCGGCCACATCGACCCGGCGAGACTTGGCCAGGACCCCGGCCACCGCCTGCTGCCAGGCCGCGTGGGCACTGCGTGCGGCATCTTCGTGCGACGCGATGGACACGTGTGCTGCTCCCTCGGTTCGGCGGGCAGTCCTACACCCGACTTGAAGTGATGCTAACCCCACCTACATGCAGGCTATCGTGAGGATCACCTCACGTTCGGTGACCCACGCCGCAGGCTCCGCTCCCGAACCGTCTGGTCACTCCGCAGGCTCCGCTCCCGCCCCCTTTCGATCACTCCGCAGGCTCCGCTCCCGCCCCCTTTCGGTCACTCCGCAGGCTCCGCTCCCGCCCCCTGGGTCACTCCGCAGGCTCCGCTCCCGAACCGTTCTGTCATCTCACGCCGGTACTCTTGCCTCTCGTGACCCGGCACCTGCGCGACCTTCGTCTGATCGCGCTACTGGCGGTGATCGTCGTCCTGGCTGTCGTTGCGGTGTTCGCCCCGCATCCGAGTGTCGAGCAGATGCGCCAGTGGGGCACCTCGGTCGGTCCTGCGTTTCCGCTCGTGTTCTTCGCCGTCCATGCACTGGTGACCATTGCACCCATTCCCAGAACCCTGTTCACATTGAGCGCCGGAGTGCTGTTCGGGCCATTCACCGGTCTGGCGGTGACGATCGGCGCCTCTACGGTCAGCGCGGTCCTCGCCCTGCTGTTGGTTCGGGCGATCGGGCGAGAAGCCGTGGCGGCGCGAATGTCGCATTCAGCTCTCGACTCTGTCGACGAGAGCCTGCGCCGACGAGGGTGGCTCGCGGTCGGCTCTCTGCGATTGATCGCCCCGGTGCCTTTCTCTCTGGTGAACTACGCCTGCGGTGTGTCGGCGGTTCGGCTTGTCCCCTTCGCTCTGGCCACTGCCGCCGGCATGCTGCCCGGCACCCTCGGGATCGTGGTGATCGGTGGAGCAATCGGCGGGCAGACCCATCCGGTACTGCTGGTGCTGTCCGGGATCTGCATTGCGATCGGCGTGAGCGGGTTGTTCGTCGACTGGCGTTTGTCGCGGACTCGTGAGGCCGCATCGGCACCGGAGAACAGGCGTCAGGGCGAGAACCTTGATTCGGGACAATCAAGCCTGGAAGCTTGACTTGATCAAATCAACGCTCTAGCCTTGTCGCATGTTCGTGATGACCGTCGACCAGCGTCGCAGCAGACGTGACATCGATCGCGTGCCCGATCTACTGGACCGGTATCGCGATTTCGATCTGATCCGCCCGTTCGAACGCACCGCAGGCGACGAGGTCCAGGCCGTCTGTGAGGACGCAGCAACCGTCGTCGCGATCGCCCTCGACCTGGTGGCGACGCCACATTGGAGCGTGGGAATCGGCGTCGGTTCGGTCGAGCTTCCGTTACCCGACACGACGCGCGCCGGCCGGGGCCAGGCATTCGAGGCTGCCCGAGACGCCGTCACCAGAGCGAAGAATGCGCCTGCTGCGCTCGCCGTCACCGGACCCGAGCCGGAAGCGGCCGAGGACGCCGAAACCGCATCGACCTTGGTTGCCATACTCGTCGCTCGTCGCTCGGACCAGGGCCGAGAGGCGGTTGCGCTCATGGCAGAGGGAATGTCGCAGACCGACGCGGCCGAAAGGCTCGGTATCAGCAAACAGGCTATGTCGCAACGACTTTCCGTCGCCGGCTGGCACGTCGAAAATGCCGGCCGCACCCTTGCCGCGAGGTTGTTGAACGCGGCTGACGCGACAGGAAGTCACACGTCATGATCGTCGTCGCCCTCGTTCTTCTGGCTCTGACGGCAGGTGTCGCCCTCGTCCCGGCCGGCGACCGCATCAGGCTGTGGGTCCCCACTGTGGCTGCCTCGACTCTGCTCACCGCAGCCGCTGTGCTTGCCACGCTCGCCGGGCCGGCACACGGCGTCGGTCATGCAGTCGGAGTCGTCCTGAGCGTTGCCGTGGCCGCCGTCGGCGGCACTGCCGTGGTGCCGAGCGTCTTTCGCGTCGCCAGACGACAGAACGACTCGACCGACGACGAGCCGGTCGAGCCGCTGCGTGGAGGGTTGACGATAGGAATTCTCGAACGTGTAGCGGTTGCGGTATCCATTCTCACCGGCTGGCCCGAGGGAATCGCCATCGTACTGGCGGTCAAAGGACTTGCGCGCTACCCCGAACTGCGCGAATCCCACGCCTCCGAACAGTTCATCATCGGCACCTTCGCCAGCGTTCTGTGGGCACTGGCGGCAGCGGGCGTGGGATTCGCGATCAATTCGTGATCAGCGCGCTTCCGGTTCTGCCTCGGGAGATGCCGACAGGGCACCGATATCCATACCCTTGGACAGCTCCGGAGATGCGGCCAACGACGTGTCCACCGGCTTACGGGCCACCGCCTCGGCGGCCTTGACGGCTTCGGCGACAGCCGGATCGGTCTTGGTCTCGAACCACTCCGCAACCTCGTCCGAGTCGTCCTCGGGTTTCGGCTCGTTGCCCGCGGACTCGTTGGGCTCGTATCGGAACACCCCGTCCTCGCCTGGGGCTCCGAGGGTCTTGGCGAACCCTTTGAGAGCGTCGCCGAAATCGCTCGGGATCATCCACACCTTGTTCGCGTCGCCCTGCGCCATCTGAGGCAACGTCTGCATGTACTGGTAGGCCAACAGTTCTGGAGTGGGCTTACCCGCCTTGATGGCACCGAAGACCTTCTCGATGGCCTTCGCCTGCCCCTGCGCCTCGAGGTACTTCGCGGCGCGATCACCCTGAGCCCGCAGAATTCTGGACTGCCGCTCACCCTCGGCAGTGAGGATGGCCGCCTGCTTACCGCCTTCGGCAGCGAGGATTCGACTCTGCTTGTCGCCCTCGGCTGTCTTGATCGCCGATTCACGGTGCCCCTCGGCCGTGAGAATGGTCGCGCGCTTCTCGCGGTCGGCCTTCATCTGCTTCTCCATCGATTCCTGAATCGAGGGTGGCGGGTCGATGCTCTTGAGCTCGACGCGGGCGACTCGAAGACCCCACCGACCGGTGGCCTCGTCCAGCACCACTCGGAGCTGACCGTTGATCGAATCACGGGACGTCAGAGTCTCTTCCAACGTCATTCCGCCGACGACGTTACGCAGCGTGGTGGTGGTCAACTGCTCGACACCGACGATGTAGTTGTTGATCTCGTACACGGCCGACTGTGGATTGGTCACCTGAAAATAGACGACGGTGTCGATCGACACCGTCAGGTTGTCCTTGGTGATGACCGGCTGCGGCGGGAACGAGACGACCCGTTCTCGCAGATCGACTTTCGCACGGATGCGATCGACGAACGGGACGAGGAACGTGAGCTGACCGGACACGGTACGCGTGTACCGACCGAGTCTTTCGATCACTGCTGCCTCGGCTTGCGGGACGATCGAGATGGACTTGGCCATCAACACGGCGACGAACGCAACGATGACGGCCAGTGCTATGAGTGCTTCCACTGGCTTTACGGTCCCTTCCATACGACGGCGGTGGCACCGTCGATTTCCATCACGGTCACGGTGGTACCGGGGGCGTAGACCTCTGTCTCGTCCAACGGACGCGCGGTCCACACCTCGCCACCGAGTTTGATCTGGCCTTCGTGCGCAGTGACCTGTTCGAGCACGACTGCGCTCTTACCGGTGAGAGCCGCAACCCCCATCGGGGTGTCCGGCGGATGTGCGAAGCGCCGCAACAAGATCGGACGCAGACCCAGAACCAACGCCAACGACAACACGCCGAAAACGATTGCGTCTGCCCATACCGGGAAGTCGGTCAACGCCGACACCCCGGCGGTACCGAGCGCACCGCCGGCGATCATCAGTAGGAAGAAGTCCCCCGTCAGTGCTTCGGCACCGGCAAGCACAACCGCCGCTATGAGCCACAAGATCGCTGCCACAAGCTCCATCCTGGCACGAATCGGACATCCGCCGACGGATCAGCTGGTCGTAACAGCTACTCGGTGACGAAATCGACCAACTGTTCGACGGCACCGATCAGTGGAGCCTCCAGATCTCGGAAGCTCGACACCGACGAGTACACCCGCCGCCATCCTTCCTGCGGAGTTCCCCAGCCCAGCTCTCGACAGATTCCGGTCTTCCAGTCCTGACCGCGCGGAATCTTCGGCCACGCCGCAATGCCGACCGCCGACGGCTTGACGGCCTCCCACACGTCGATGAACGGATGGCCGGTGACGAGAACGTGTTCGCCCAACGATCTGGTCATCTTCGATTCCTTGGACCCGGTCACCAGGTGGTCGACCAGGACCCCGACGCGACGGCCCGGGCCGGGGCCGAAATCGGCCAACCGCTCCCCCAGATTGTCCAGGCCCTCGAGATGTTCGACGACCACGCCCTCCACTCGAAGGTCGTGTCCCCACACGCTTTCCACCAGGGCCGCGTCGTGCACACCCTCGACCCAGATACGGCTGGCACGAGCCGTCCGGGCTCGCAGGCCCTCGACCTTGGTGGATCCGGACGCCGATCTGGTCGGTTTGGCCGCGGTCGCGGGCTTCGGGCGGACCAGCGTCACCCGGCGGCCGTCGATCAGAAATGCGGCCTCGCGCAGGGCGAACAGTCGCGTCGTTCGGGCGCCGTCCTCGAGTCGGACGAAATCTCCGTCGTATGTGCGCTCGAAGCCGACCACAGCACCGCAATAACCCGAACCTGCGTCCTCGACCACCATGCCGCGCTCGGCCGGCACCTCCGGTGCCGGAACCTTCCGCATGCGACTGTGCCCTTTGAGAATGTCTCCGCCGTACATGTCGTTCACGGCGACCAACGCTAGCGATACCGGCGTCCCGAGCACGGTTCGCCACGCCGACCTATGCTCGTGAGTCGTGTGTTCTCCGAGTGCAAGTCTTGCCCTGTGGGCCGGTTCCTGGCTGGCCGGTGCCGGTTCGCCGGACGACGTCATCGACGCGATGTCCGAGTGGGCACCGATGCATCTGGTCGGTGCCGGTGACAACGAAGCAGCAACGACGTACGGGCTGCGCTTTCCGGGCTACGCAGAGGGCATCGCCGGGGCGCTCGCCGCGGTCCGAACCGCCGCGAACGCAGGACCCTCACCCGCAGCCGGGGAGGAACGGATACGTCTGGTGCTGCCCGCAGCGGGTGCGGTGGCCGAACTGCCGGCCCGGACAGAATTCTCTCGTGCAGCGATCGGTGCCGAGCAGGCGGTGATGATCGGTACCCCGGGCTCCGCCGGAATCGGGGTGGTACCCGTCGTCGAGGGCCCCGACGTGCTGCGCTGGACCGTGTATTCGATCGACGTTCCCTCTCACGCCCACCGAGATCGAGGTCTCGGTGAGGCCGAGTACGAGATGCGCGAGGCCGTGCGCGGCGCGGCGGATGCACTCGCACAGATGCAATCGCTCCCCACCCGCACTCTCGAGGCCGACCCGCGCACTCGCATCGCCGAGCTGATCGCCGACGCTGCACGGCACCGCTATCCCCCCGAGATGTCCGAACGCGCCTTCCGAGTGCTCGAATCGGCCGATCGGGTCGCGGCCATCCTCACCGTCGCCGCCGGATCGGCTCCCTCGGAGGCACCGACTGCCGCCGCAGCGGCCGCCCGAGAAGAACTCGTCCGGCCGCTGTGGGCCGCCGTGCGCACGGCCCGGACCATCGCCGTGGCGACGAGCATCGGTGCCTCGATGCAGTCGGCCCGATGACCGACAGGACCGACACGTAGCGGTCCTGTCGGGGCTGGGCCGCGAGACAGGCAAGAGGCCACCCGTCAGGCAGGAGCCGCCAGTCAGGCAGGTGCCGTCGCAGGCCGCGATGGACGCGTCGGCTGCTCGCAACATCCGACGGCACATCGATTGCCGTCGAGGGTGGATCCGTAGCCGGGAACGCTGCCGAGTCCTCGGCACGTCCCGCCGACGCGATACTCGTCCACCAGCTCCCTGATCATCTTCGGGAATCGAGCATCGGAACCGGGCGTACCCACGCGGGCGAAAGCCATCCCGAGTTCACGGGCCTTCTCCTCGGCTTCGGTGTCGAGATCCCACACCACTTCGAGGTGGTCGGACACGAAACCGATCGGGCACACGATCACCGCGTCGACGGACTTCTCGGACAGTGCTTCGAGATGATCGCAGATGTCGGGGTCGAGCCACGGAACCTGCGGTGGTCCGGAACGAGACTGCCACACCAGATCGTATTCGGTGCTGCCGGATGCGGCCGCGACCAGACGCGACGCCTCCGCAACCTGCCGGCTGTACAGGTGGCCACCATCCGCGGGTGGGCCTGCATTGGCGTCGGCTGCCGACGGAATGGAATGCGCGGTGAACACCAGCCGCGCTCCTGCCCGATGCTCCTCTGGCAGCGACCTGCGCGCGGCATCGACGGCCTCGGCGAACGCCTCGACCATCAACGGGTGGTCGTAGTACTGACGGATCTTGAGCAAATGCGGGGCGTCGTCCCCCACGGACGCACGGGCCCTGGCGATGTCCTCGTGGTACTGCCTGCACCCGGAATACCCGCCCCACGCGGAAGTCGGAAAGACGAGCGCGGAGCGGACGCCGTCCGCCTTCATCGTCGCAACGGTGTCCTCGACCATCGGATGCCAATTGCGATTGCCGAAGTAGATCGGCAATTCGATTCCGGCCGAATCGAACTCGGCCTGCAGTGCGGCGATGATGTCGCGATTGAGTTCGTTGATCGGTGACACGCCACCGAAGTGCATGTAGTGCTCGACGACGGCGTCGAGACGCTCGGGCGGCACACCACGTCCGCGAGTGACGTTCTCAAGAAACGGGCGAACGTCGGCGGGCTTTTCCGGTCCGCCGAACGAGAGCACCAACAGTGCGTCGAAATCTCCAGGGGTGGTCATGAATCCATTGTGCCCCTGTCGCAGCAGGGCTGCGGCAGGGGCACAATCGGTCGACGAAACCTACGGTGAGCGAGCCCACGTCGGACTCCGCTCACCGACGTGTCACATGTTTTCGGGCAGGTACGTGTTGTGGCTCGCTCCGCCGTCGACGTACACGATCGACCCGGTGGTTCCGGGCAGCCAATCCGACAGCAACGCGACGATCGACTTGGCGACGACGGTCGGATCGTTGACGTCCCATCCGATGGGAGCGGCACCGTCCCAGTACACGTTCAGCTGGTCCATCTTGGCCGCATCGCCGGTCGCGGTGCCCGCAATCGCCTTGGCGGCAAGAGTCCTGATCGGTCCTGCTGCAACGAGATTGGAGCGGATACGCTTGGCTGCGCCCACTTCCCGTGCCACGTAACGATTCACCGACTCGAGAGCAGCCTTGGCTACGCCCATCCAGTTGTAGTAGGGCATCGACGTCCGCGGATCGAAGTCCATTCCGACGATCGAGCCACCCTCGTTCATGACCGGCAGCACGGCACGCGCGAGAGATGCGTAGCTCCACGCCGAGATCTCGAATGCCCTCGCCGCGTCGGGGCCGGGGCCGTCGAGGAACGGCTTGGCATCCGGGCCCATCAGGGTGCGAGGTGCGAATGCGATGGAGTGCAGAACTCCGTCGATACCCTCCGGCGCTACTTCACGAATTCGGTCCGCCAGCGCGGCGAGGTGCTCCTCGTTGGTGGCGTCGAGCTCGATCGCCGGGGGCACCTCCTTGGGCAGCCGCTGCGCGATGCGGTCGATGAGCCGCAGCCGATCGAACCCGGTGATGATCACCTTGGCACCCTGCTCCTGCGCCATGGCCGCGGCGTGGAACGCGATCGACGCGTCGGTGATGATGCCGGTGATGAGAATGGTCTTGCCTTCGAGCAATCCGCCCATAATGCTACGTCCTTAATTCGGAGGTGAGTATCTATCGAAATCGTTGTGCGAGAGGGTTTCTCAGTGCCCCATGCCCATGCCGCCGTCGACGGGAATGACAGCACCGGACACGTACGACGAGTCCGGTCCCGCAAGGAAACTCACGACTGCTGCAACGTCCTCGGGCTGACCGAGACGCTGAAGTGGAATGTATTCCTTCGCCTTGCCGCGCAAGTCGTCCGACAACTCTGCGGTCATGTCGGTTTCGATGAATCCCGGTGAGACGACGTTCGCCGTGATGGACCGCGAACCCAACTCCCTCGTGATCGACCGGGCCATGCCGATGACTCCGGCCTTCGACGCCGCGTAATTGATCTGCCCCGGCCCGCCGGCCATCGCGACAACGGAACTGAGGAAGATCATCCGACCCCAGCGCGCGCGCAGCATGGCCCGGTTGGCGCGTTTGGCGACTCGGAAGGCTCCGGTCAGGTTCGCATCGATGACCCGCTGGAACTGCTCCTCGGTCATACGCATCAGCAGGGTGTCGTCGGTGATGCCCGCGTTGGCGACGAGTACCTCGACAGGTCCGTGCTTCTCCTCGACCTCCTTGAAGGCCGCGTCGACCGAATCGGAGTCGGTGACGTCGCAGACGACCCCGAGCAATCCGTCGGGAGCCCCGGATCCGCGGTGGGTGACGGCCACCTTGTGTCCGTCGTCACTGAGCCGTTGGGCGATGGCCAGACCGATACCCCGGTTACCTCCGGTGACGAGTACCGATCGCGCGATGAAGTCAGGTGTGGACATGCCTAGCAACCTATCTGTTCGTCCTGGAATGACAAAGCGAAACTTACTGGTGAGTAATAACAGCGATCACGGCAATCGTTGCCGCATCACCAACGCCGAACCGAGCCCGGCGGAGATGCACAGGACACCGAGGATCAACCAGGGTCGCGATGCGTCCCCGCGGGTGATCTCGAAACCGATCTGCTCCTCCAGGGTGTCGTAGACGTCTCGGAGGCCCTCGAGCGAGGAGGCCGTGAAGAAACTCCCTCCGGACAGAGTCGCGATCTCGCGCAACGACGGGTCGTCGACCGGAACGGGGACGCGCTCGACCCCGCCTCCACCTTCGTCTTCGATCTCGACCGACCCGTAGCTGGTGCCGAACGAGATCGTCGAGATCGGCACTCCCTTGTCCTTGGCTGCGCGCGCTGCGGTGTAGCCGCCCCGTGGATCGTCGAGGTTCTGGGGAACGGTTTGCTTACCGTCCGAGAGCAGCACGATGCGGGCCGGCGGTGCCGCGTCGCCACCCCCGAGGATCGCGCCGAGAGTATCGATCGACTGCAGCGAGGTGAAGATTGCTTCACCGGTGGCCGTCCGCTCGCTGAGCTGCAGTTTGTCGATTGCCGACTTGGTGGCGTCGCGGTTGGCCGTGGGTGAGACCAATACCGAGGCAGTGCCGGCGAACGCGACGAGACCGAGGTTGATGCCGGGCGTTAGGCCATCGGCGAACGACTTCGCTGCTTCTTGGGCCGCAGCCAGCCGAGTGGGTTCGACGTCCGTCGCTTCCATGGACAGCGACACATCGATGACGAGCATGACCGTCGCGCGGTTGCGTGGAACACGTTGATCGGCAGTGGGGCCGGCCAACGCGACGGTCAGGAACATCAGCCCGACCAGTACCAGTGCGGTCGGGAGATGACGCAGACGACTGGGCCGGTTCGGCGCGATCGACTCGAGCAACTCCATGTTGGAGAAACGCAGCACGTGCTTCTGCTTGCGGCGTTGAATCCAGACGTACCCCGCCGTCAAGGCGATGACGACGACCAGAAACGCGAGCCACCACGGCGCAGAGAAATCGGTGAGGCTCATCGCGAACCTGCCCTCGCGGTATTGGTGAAACCGGAGCCGATGGTGTGCCTGCGAGCAGTGACGAAGCGGACGACATCGGCGATCCAGTCACCGTCGGTGCGCAGAGTCAAACGCGGTGCCCCGCATCGGCGCAACGCTTTCTCCACGTCGTCGCGGTGTGCTGCGGCTGCTCGCGCGAAGTCGGCGCGGAGCCGGGGCGTCGCGGCGAACTCCCGAGTGCGGCCGGACTCCGGGTCGTGCAGAACCACGTCTCCCACATCCGGAAGTTCGAGGTCTCGCGGATCGAGTACCTCGACGGCCAGTACGTCGTGTCTGGCAGAGATCGCCCGCAGCGATCGCTCCCAGTCGATCGGGCCGAGGAAGTCGCTGATCACCACGGCCAGACCGCGACGGCGTTCGGGACGCCGCAGCGCCTCGACGGCATCGCGAAGATCTCCTCGGACGCCGTCCGCGGCGGACGGTGTCGTAGCGATCGTCCGCAGCATCGACTGGCTGTGCACCCGGCCCCCGCGCGCCGGGATTCGCGTCGTCGTCGCGCCGGTGGCCACGACAGCTCCGATGCGATTACCACCGCCGCCGGTCAGGTGGGTGATGGCGGCCGAGGCCGCGACCGCGAGATCGCGCTTCTCACACCCCGCGGTTCCGAAGTCGAGGCTGGCCGACAGATCGACGACAAGCCACGTTTCCAGTTCGCGATCGGCCACCGACTGCCGCACGTGTGGGTGTGTCGTCCGGGCAGTGACCGACCAGTCCATCTGCCGAACGTCGTCACCGGGCTGATACTCGCGCGCGTCCCCCGGTTCGGATCCCGGGCCGGGTATCAGGCCGAGGTGGTCGCCGTGCAGAACGCCGTCGAGACGCCTACGTACCGTTATCTCGAGCGTGCGCAGCGCAGCGGCCAGCTTCGGATCACGCAGTTCGCCGGACCGAAACGACGGCGGCCGTGAGACCGCACCTCGGCCGGCTCTGTCGGCTGCGCTCACTGACCCGGCGAACCGGTCGACGATGCATCACCCGACGGCTTGTGCAGCGACGGAGCGGGTTCGCCGGCCGGACCGCCCGGTGGGCGCTGCTCGGGTCCGGGCTGGGGTGCCGAGCCGGGCCCTTGCCCGGGGAACTGCGGCTGACCCGGGTACTGCCCCTGGGCCGGATGCGGTACCTGAGCCGGATACTGCGGCCCCGCTCCCGGAAACTGCGGTGTGCCCTGTTGGCCACCGAAGGGCTGACCGGGTGCGGTGCCGTTGTCCTGCGACATCGGAACCGCCTGCGGCGACACCTGCGGTAGTCCGACGGTCTGCAAAATGCGGGAGATCACGGTCTCGGGCGTCACTTCGTCGGCGAGGGCATCGTAGGAGAGCACCAGCCGATGCCGGAGCACGTCGGGAATCACCTCGAGCACGTCCTGAGGAACGACGTAGTCGCGGCCTCGCAGCAGGGCGAGGGCGCGGGACGCAGCGATGATGCCGAGGGTCGCACGCGGGGAGGCCCCGTATGCGATCCAGCTGCCGACATCGTCCAACCCGAACTGTTCGGGCGTGCGGGTGGCGGCGATGACCCGAACCACGTAGTCGACGAGCGCGTGGTGCACGAACACCGAACTGGCCAGGTTCTGCAGACGGACCAACTCGACAGGGTCGAGTATCTGCTTGGGCTCGGGGGCCTTGATCCCCATGCGGTAGACGATCTCGCGTTCTTCCTCCACCGTCGGGTAGTCGACGACGATCTTGAACAGGAAGCGGTCGCGCTGGGCTTCCGGGAGCGGGTACACGCCTTCGTTCTCGATGGGGTTCTGCGTCGCCATCACCAGGAAAGGATCGGGCATGGGGAACGTCCTGCCACCGATGGTCACGTGCCGCTCGGCCATGACTTCGAGCAGCGCCGACTGGACCTTCGCCGGTGCTCGGTTGATCTCGTCGGCAAGGACGAAGTTCGCGACGACCGGGCCGAGTTCGGTGTCGAACTCTTCGCGGCCCTGACGGTAGATGCGGGTTCCGACCAGGTCGGTGGGCACCAGGTCCGGGGTGAACTGGACGCGGGAGAACGAGCCACCGACCACGCGGGCGAACGTCTCCACTGCGAGGGTCTTCGCCACGCCGGGAACGCCTTCCAGCAGCACATGCCCACGGGCCAACAAGCCGACTAGAATGCGCTCGACCAGACGATCCTGACCGACGATCACCCTTTTGACCTCGTACACGGCCTTCTCGAGAAGCCGAACGTCCTCGGCGAGATCGGGACTGTCCACCCGCTCCGGCTCCCCACCCCGAGGATTCGGACTCGAAGACCCGATCTGTGTCGGCTCCTCGTCGTTCGAAATCCGGCCGTCACGTGATGTCACCAAGAATTCACCGCTTTCAGTCGATCATCGTCGGGCACGTTCCATACCGCCGAGATCAACTATTCCAGGTGATGCTCGCGCGCGCCGAAACCCACCCCTGACCCGCGCGCCGGAGTGGAGCCTGCGGAACGACGCAGAAGTACCGAACAGCGACCTCGGGAGCGACAGCGAGCTCAGGACACCATGCGCACGGCGTACGGCGTCATACCGCTGTATCTGACGTCGGAGACCTTGACCACCGATCCGGATTGCGGAGCCTCGAGCATCTTCCCGTCGCCGAGGTAGAGCGCGACGTGCTGACTGGCGTTCGGTCCGTAGAAGATCATGTCGCCACGCTTCATCTGCGACGACGGAACCTGCTTGCCTGCCGTGTACTGGTAGCCGGTGTAGTGGGGCAGAGAGATACCCAGACCTGCGAATGCGTAGATCATGAGGCCGGAGCAGTCGAAGCCGACCTTGTTGTAGTCGCCGTAACTGTCTGCGACTCCGCCGTCTCGGATTCCCTTGGTCGGCCCGTTCTCGTCGCCGCCGCCCCAGGAATACGGAACACCGAGCTGGCTCATCCCGCGGTCGATCGCCAATTCCACGGCAGCACTGCCCGTGACCGACGGTGTGGTCGAGGGCTTGGGCTTGCTGGGAGTGGGCTTGCTGGGTGTGGGCTGGGTCGGAGTCGTGGTTCCGCTCGAACTGTCGGAGTCGGTGGACGAACTCGAGTCGTCGTCGACATCGACGTGCGAGCGTTGGCCCTCGGCGATCGCAGCGGCTCGCTGTTGTGCGGCCAGGTTGGCCGAGACCCGGGCCGCCGCCTGAACCGCGGCCTCACGAGCGGCAGCTGCGGCTGCTGCTATTGCTGCGTCCTCTGCTGCCTTCTGCGCCTCCCAGTCGCTGTATGCGGCTCGTTGACCCTGGAGGCCGGCCACATTGCTTCGGGCTGCGTCGAGCTCGGTCTGAGCGGCGTCTCGCTGGGACTCGATAGCGGCTTTCTGATCGGCCTCGGCTTGCAACGCCGCCTGCGCTGCAGCGATGGCCTGCTCGGCCTCGGCCTTCTTGGATTCGGCTTCGGACGCTGCCGCGTCCGCCTGCTGCTTGGATTCGCGGGCGGCCGAGTCCCGGTTCGCCTGCTCGGTTCGGGCCCGCTGGAGGCTGTCGAGCACGGCATTCTGGCTGTTGGACAGCACCTTCAGGACCTGGGCGCGGTCGAGAACGTCGTCCGGTCCGCTCGAACCGAGGAACGACGCCATCGAGGCGACGCCCGAGCCCTGGGTGTAGCTCGATTTGGCGAATTCGTCGAACTTGCGCTGGGCTGCCTGAATCTGTGTGCCTGCATCGGCGAGCGCCTGCTGCGCTGCTCCTACGACTGCTGCGGCCACGTCGGCGGCGTCCCGTGCGTTCTGCAGGTCGACCAGTGCTTTGTTGACGCCTTCTCGCTTCACGGCGACCTCGTCGTCGAGCTGTGCGAGTTGTTGGTTGGCGGATGCGATCGCGTCGATCAGCTGTCCGACCTGCCCCAGGCGTGAGTCGACGGCGCTGCCGGCCGCGGCGATGTCGGTATCGGACGGGTTGGGCGGGGGCGGCGGTACCGCGGCGGCGACTCCGGGCATGGTCGCGGTCAGCGCGAGAACCAGACCGGCACCTGCCAGTACGAATCGGGTACGGACGAGCGCTCTGCGGCGCGTGCCGCGAACTGGACGTCGGCTCACAAATGTCTCCCTCGGGTCCGGCATTCACTCGGGTCCCGAGAGGACCGTCGTGCCGTCGAGGCGTTCCCCGTTCCCACCCCGATCGCAGGTGACGGTGAACATGTTCGCCGGGCGGGAAAGTGGCGCGCAGCGACACGACAGGTGCGAACCACGTCAGTCACACCCGAAGCAGTGGCCTCCCGAGTTCCCCACGGATGACACCTGCCTTCTGCGACACTCCTTCCCCAGCAGTGCCAATGGCACCGTACGACACTTCGCACACTAAAGAAACTCCAGTCACAAATGACACATTTGTAATTCCACCAGGCACAATGCCGTGAACTCGGTGTTTGCCCGAAACAATTTTTCGGACTTTTTCCGGACCGACGTCCGGTGGAGTAATCGCGCGTCGATGTCGGTCGGTCGAATGACGAATGTGCGCGCTACGTCAGCGCTCGACGGGCTGCGCTTCGTGCGGGTCGGCAGTGGCCGACCGCGCGCGGTATCGCCGGACCTTCACAGCGGCTGTCAACGCGGCCACCGCGGCGACGATCACCACCAACCCACCCGTCAGCAAGCCCCACGGAGTCTGGTCCTCGACGAGTGTGTCGACGAAGTTGTCGGCGGCGACGACGTGATTTCCGGTGTACGTGCGATCCTGACCGGCTTCGAGTGTCACTCGGCTGATCGAGTCGCTGAACGTTCCGACCTGCCCCGGGCTCAGCACCAACACCGTTCCGCCCTCGCGGGCACCGACCGCAGTGGCGAGGTCGCGTAGCTGCGAATCGTGGCGCGGTTCGTCGGGGACGATCACGATGCTCAGATCGATTCCGTGGTCCTCGGCTCGGTTCACGGCGGCAGTCAGTCCGTCCTGCTCTGCCGCAGGAGCACTGACTCCTGACTCGCGGACCGTGGCGACGATGCTGTCGACGTCCAGACCTGCCGGGATATCGGTGGCAAGTGGGGAAACAGCGTGGATCGGCTCAGTCATCTCTCGTCCAGTCGGTAGGAACCAGTCGCGTGGAACCCTACGTCACGGTGCCGTCGATTCTCGGGAGGCAGGTATGCCCGACGCGGCAACTGAGGCCGCCCTTCATTGCGTCGCACGAAGCACTACGTGAGGATTGTGACGTGGGTCGTTCTCGCGGTGTCCACCGCGAAACGGACCCGCACGTTTTCACAGGACAAGCGTACTGTTAGACTTCCATCGAGACACTGCCCGAGGGTCCGCAAGCAATCCGCACGCCGGATGCCATGCCGAGACACACGGTCAGCGCCTCGCTTCAACCGTCGACACAGCCCCGTCGGCGGTGTGCCTCATAGACGAGTGGAGCTGAAGTGACCGCAAGTAACAATTCATTCGGTGCAAAGGGCACCCTCGAAGTCGGAGAGAACTCGTACGAGATCTTTCGGCTGTCGGCCTTGCCCGGTGCCGAGAAACTGCCCTATGCACTGAAGGTCCTCGCGGAGAACCTCCTTCGCACCGAGGACGGTGCCAACATCACCGCCGACCATATTCGCTCGATCGCGTCGTGGGATCCCTCGGCCGACCCGAGTATCGAAATCCAGTTCACCCCTGCGCGAGTCATCATGCAGGACTTCACCGGCGTTCCGTGTGTCGTGGACCTCGCCACCATGCGTGAGGCCGTGACCACCCTCGGCGGCGACCCCAACAAGGTCAACCCCCTCTCCCCCGCCGACATGGTCATCGACCACTCGGTCATCCTCGACGTGTTCGGCCGCGCCGATGCACTCGAGCGCAACGTCGACCTCGAGTACGAGCGCAACGGCGAGCGTTACCAGTTCCTGCGTTGGGGCCAGGGCGCCTTCGACGACTTCAAGGTCGTCCCGCCCGGCATGGGCATCGTGCACCAGGTCAACATCGAGTACCTCGCACCGACCGTCATGACCCGCAAGGGTCAGGCGTACCCCGACACCTGCGTCGGAACCGACTCGCACACGACGATGGTCAACGGCCTCGGCGTGCTCGGCTGGGGCGTCGGCGGAATCGAAGCCGAAGCTGCCATGCTCGGCCAGCCCGTGTCGATGCTGATCCCGCGTGTAGTCGGCTTCAAGCTCTCGGGCGAGATCCAGCCGGGAGTCACGGCCACCGACGTCGTTCTGACCGCCACCGAGATGCTGCGCAAGCACGGCGTCGTCGGAAAGTTCGTCGAGTTCTACGGCGAAGGTGTGGCCGAGGTTCCCCTCGCCAACCGCGCCACCCTCGGCAACATGAGCCCCGAATTCGGCTCCACCGCAGCCATTTTCCCGATCGACGAAGAGACGATCAACTACCTGCGCCTCACCGGCCGCAGCGACGAGCAGCTCGCTCTCGTCGAGGCGTACGCCAAGGAACAGGGCATGTGGCACGACCCGAAGAACGAAGCCGTGTACTCCGAGTACATCGAGCTCGACCTCAACACGGTCGTCCCGTCCATCGCAGGCCCGAAGCGCCCGCAGGACCGAATCCTGTTGTCCGAGTCCAAGGTTGCGTTCCGCAAGGACATCCACAACTACGTGGAGGAGAACCACCCGGCGCACGAGGGTGACAGCAAGCTGGACGAGGCCCTCAACGAGTCGTTCCCGGCCAGCGATCCCGCGTCGCTGAGCTTCGCGGAAGACGATGCAGTCGATGTGCGGTCGGCCGCATACGGCTCCGAAGGTCGCCCGAGCAAGCCGGTTCGTGTCATCACCGACGAAGCAGGCGAGTTCGTTCTCGACCATGGCGCCGTCGTGGTGGCAGGTATCACCTCCTGCACCAACACCTCCAACCCGTCGGTCATGCTGGGCGCAGCACTGCTCGCTCGGAACGCCGTCGAAAAGGGCCTGTCCACCAAGCCGTGGGTCAAGACCAACATGGCACCCGGTTCGCAGGTCGTGACCGACTACTACGAGAAGGCCGGCCTGTGGCCGTACCTCGAGAAGCTCGGCTACTTCCTGGGCGGCTACGGCTGCACCACGTGCATCGGTAACACGGGCCCGTTGCTCGAGCCGATCTCGAAGGCGATCAACGACAACGATCTTTCGGTGACCGCCGTGCTGTCGGGCAACCGCAACTTCGAGGGTCGCATCTCCCCCGACGTCAAGATGAACTACCTGGCGTCGCCGCCGCTGGTCATCGCTTACGGCCTCGCGGGCACGATGGACTTCGACTTCGAGACCGACGCGCTCGGTAACGACCACGAGGGCAACCCGGTGTACCTCAAGGACATCTGGCCGTCGTCGCAGGAGATCGAGGACACGATCAAGTCCTCGATCAGCCGGGACATGTTCAGCAAGTCCTACGAGACGATCTTCGCCGGTGACAGCCGCTGGCAGAACCTGTCGACCCCCGAGGGCGACACGTTCGAGTGGGATCCCAACTCGACGTACGTGCGGAAGCCTCCGTACTTCGACGGTATGACGATGGACCCGGCTCCGGTCGAGGACATCAAGGGTGCCCGCGTGCTGGCCCTGCTCGGCGATTCGGTCACCACCGACCACATCAGCCCGGCAGGACCCATCAAGGCCGGTACGCCTGCCGCTCAGTACCTCGATTCGCACGGCGTGGAGCGCAAGGATTACAACTCGCTCGGATCGCGTCGTGGCAACCACGAGGTCATGATTCGCGGAACGTTCGCGAACATCCGTCTGAAGAACCAGCTGCTCGACGACGTCTCGGGTGGCTACACCCGCGACTTCACCCAGGACGGTGGCCCGCAATCGTTCATCTACGATGCGTCGCAGAACTACCAGAAGGCCGGCATCCCGCTGGTCGTGCTGGGCGGCAAGGAGTACGGCTCCGGAAGCTCCCGTGACTGGGCGGCCAAGGGCACCTCGCTCCTGGGCGTCAAGGCGGTCATCACCGAGTCGTTCGAGCGCATCCACCGCTCCAACCTCATCGGCATGGGCGTCGTTCCGCTGCAGTTCCCGGCAGGCGAGAGCGCCGCGTCGCTCAAGCTCGACGGCACCGAGACGTTCGACATCATCGGCGTCGAGAAGCTGAACGAGGGCACCACCCCGAAGACGATGGCGGTGACCGCGACCAAGGAAGACGGAACCAAGGTCGAGTTCGACGCCGTGGTCCGTATCGATACCCCCGGTGAAGCGGACTACTACCGCAACGGCGGAATCCTGCAGTACGTCCTGCGCAACATGATCAGAGGCTAGTCACACGGCGCTGTAGACAAACGCCACGCACAGCGATGGGCCCGGAACTCGATACGTGTTTCGGGCCCATCGCCGTATCGGTACGGGCCCCTTCATCGGAAAGTAGGAGTTTCACACGTGCCCAAGGTCAGTGAAGACCACCTGGCGGCCCGCCGCAGCGAAATTCTCGACGGTGCGCGTAAATGCTTCGGAGAGTTCGGCTACGAGGGTGCCACCGTGCGACGCCTCGAGGAGGCGACAGGCCTCTCCCGCGGAGCCATCTTCCACCACTTCAAGGACAAGGACGGTCTCTTCCTCGCGTTGGCGCAGGAGGACGCCCGGCGTATGGCCGAAGTCGCGGCGACGCAGGGTCTGGTTCAGGTGATGCGAGACATGCTGGCCCAGCCGGAGCAGTTCGAGTGGCTCGGAACGCGGCTCGAGATCACCCGACGACTACGAACCGACGCCGACTTCCGAACCAGCTGGGCCGAGCGTTCGGCCGAGCTGACCGACGCGACACTCGGCCGACTCGAACGCCAGAAAACGGCAGGAAAACTGCGGGACGACGTTCCCAACGACGTTCTGGCCGACTACCTGGACCTGGTTCTCGACGGTCTGGTCGCCAGAATCGCGTCGGGCAACGGCGGGTCGAACCTGTCGGCCATTCTGGATCTGGTCGAAGAATCGGTGCGCAGGCGCGACCCGGGTCAGGCCAGCTGAATCAGTTCCAGGTAGTCCTGCGACCAGTGGTCCTCGGTGCCGTCGGGAAGGAGGATGACTCGTTCTGGTGAGAGCGCCTCGGCGGCACCCGGATCGTGAGTCACCAGAACGACAGCACCCTTGTAACTGCGCAGTGCGTCGAGAACCTGCTCGCGTGAGATCGGATCGAGGTTGTTGGTCGGTTCGTCGAGCAGCAGCACGTTCGCAGCCGAAGACACCAGTCCGGCCAGCGCCAGACGCGTCTTCTCGCCGCCGGACAGCGTTCCTGCGGGCTGTTCGAGCTGGGGTCCGGTGAACATGAAGGCGCCGAGTAGCGATCTGAGCTCCTGCTCGCCGGTGTCGGGTGCCGCATGCCGGATGTTCTCCCACACCGACGCCATGTCGTCGAGGGTGTCGTGCTCCTGGGCGAAGTAACCCACGCGCATGCCGTGGCCGGGTTCGATCTCGCCGGTGTCGGCCTTCTCGGTTCCCGCGAGGATCCGAAGCAGCGTCGTCTTGCCCGCACCGTTGAGCCCGAGCACCACCACTCGACTTCCTCTGTCGATCGCCAGATCGACGCCGGCGAAGATCTCCAGCGACCCGTACATCTTGGTCAGGTTCTTGGCCATCAACGGAGTCTTGCCGCAGGGAGCAGGCTCAGGGAAGCGAATGTGCGCAACCTTGTCGGATACGCGCTCCGCATCGAGGTTGGCCATCAGCTTGTCTGCTCGTTTGGCCATGTTCTGTGCCGCAACGGCTTTGGTTGCCTTGGCACCCATCTTGGCGGCCTGGACGCGCAGCGCACCCGCCTTCTTCTCCGCGTTCGCGCGTTCGCGACGGCGCCGTTGCTCGTCCGTGGCGCGTGCGTCGAGGTACTTCTTCCAGTTCATGTTGTAGATGTCGGCCTCACCGCGCACTGCATCGAGGAACCACACCCTGTTCACGACATCACCGAGCAGTTCGACATCGTGACTGATCACGATGAGTCCGCCCTCGTGGTTCTGCAGGAAACTGCGCAACCAGGTGATGGAATCGGCGTCGAGGTGGTTGGTGGGCTCGTCGAGCAGCAATGTGGTGTTCGAGCGTCCGCCACTGCCGTCGGACGCGGCGAACAGAATGCGAGCGAGTTCGACGCGTCGACGTTGACCACCGGACAGGGTTCGCAGCGGTTGACCGAGAATGCGGTCGGCCAAGCCGAGGCTGTTGCAGATGCGAGCCGCTTCGCTTTCGGCTTCGTAGCCGCCGAGGGACGCGAACCGCTCTTCCAGCTCGCCGTACTTACGGACAGCTTTGTCGAGCAATGTCTCGTCGGCAACCTCGGCCATCAGAGCCTGCTGCTTCTCCATACTGTGCAGGAGGGTGTCCAGCCCGCGGGCCGACAGCACCCGGTCCTTGGCCAGCACGTCCAGGTCGCCCTCTTTGGGATCTTGCGGGAGGTAGCCGAGATCTCCGGTGCGTACGACCTCGCCGGCATACGGTTCGCCCTCGCCCGCCAGGATGCGCAGCGTGGTGGTTTTTCCGGCACCGTTGCGGCCGACCAGCCCGATGCGGTCACCTGCCTGCACGCGGAGCGCGGGCCCCTCGGTGGACAGAAGGGTCCGCACACCGGCACGAACTTCGAGGTCGGTGGCGGTGATCACGCGTGAGCTCCTAGCGATTGCCGAACAAGATGAGTGCTCGTCGACCGACGAGCGAGCAATGAAAGCGCCGTAGGTCGGCACAGCAAACCCCCATTTTAGCTCAGCATTCACGTGCCTCCACCCAGGAACGCAGGTGACCCCGGTAACGTCTGAGCGATGACCGACGTCACCGAAACGGCCACTGCCCGCCCAGCCCTGCCCCTCGACCTCACCGGACGGACCGCACTGGTCACCGGGGGTAGTCGAGGCATCGGCCGCGCGATCGCCGCAGAACTGCTCGCGCGCGGTGCCAACGTGGCCATCACTGCGCGTAAGCGGGAACCGTTGCTGGCCGTCGCGGCGGAACTCGGCGACTCCGTACTCGCGCTGGACGGTAACGCGGGCGACCCGGAACATCGGCGCACCGCAGTGGACCGCACCGTCGAGACCTTCGGTTCGCTGGACATCCTGGTCAACAACACCGGTATCAACCCCGTCTACGGCTCGCTGATGGATGCCGACCTCGTCGGTGTCAGCAAGATCTTCGACACCAACGTCGTCGGCACGCTCGGCTTCGTGCAGAACGCGTTCCATGCGTGGATGGGAGAACACGGCGGTGCGGTCGTCAACATCGCCAGCGTCGCAGGCATCCGCTCCACCGGAGTCATTGCCGCGTACGGCGCATCCAAAGCTGCGTTGATTCGGCTCACCGAGGAGCTGGCATGGCAGCTCGGTCCGAAGATCCGCGTCAACGCGGTGGCGCCGGGCGTGGTGAAGACCAAGTTCGCCGAGGCGTTGTTCGCCGGCGGCGAAGAAGCAGCAGCGGCCGGCTACCCGATGAAGCGACTCGGTACCCCCGAGGACGTGGCATCGCTCGTCGCGTTCCTGGTCTCGGACGCGTCCTCGTGGATCACCGGCGAGACGGTGCGCGTCGACGGTGGCCTGCTCGCCACCGGCGGAATGTGAGCGACCTGTCGGCCGACGTCGCCGTGATCGGGCTGGGACCGGCGGGTCGCGCGATCGCCCACCGCTGCGCGGCCGCGGGTATGGACGTTCTCGCACTCGATCCGCACCCGTCCAGAACCTGGACGCCGACCTACTCGGCA
Organism: Rhodococcoides fascians NBRC 12155 = LMG 3623; assembly: GCF_001894785.1. GTDB lineage: Bacteria > Actinomycetota > Actinomycetes > Mycobacteriales > Mycobacteriaceae > Rhodococcoides > Rhodococcoides fascians. The sequence goes on along the minus strand of NZ_BCWW01000004.1, from coordinate 180,539 downwards.
TGGGCGGACGAATTGCCGTCATGGCTCTCGGAGTCCGCAATCGCCTCGACTGCACGCAGGCCCGCAGTGTGGACCGATCGGCATCGCGTCATCGACCGGACGTACTGCGTGCTCGACACCCATGCCCTGCAAGCCTCGCTGTCTCTCGACCTCGTACGAGTGCACGCGGGCACCGCAGTCGACGTCACCGGCACCCGCGTCACCACCGTCGACGGGACGGTCGTCACGGCTCGCCACGTCGTCGATGCGCGAGGAACGCTCGACTCGCGTGATCTGGCGCAACAGACCGCATACGGAATCGTCGTCGAGCGGGAACGCGCCGAGCCCATTCTGGAAGGCTCCGACGCCTGGTTCATGGATTGGCGTACCGACAACGGCGTACGACCCGGTGACGCTCCGAGTTTTCTCTATGCCGTCGCACTCGACGACCACCGCGTTCTGCTCGAAGAAACGTGCCTGGTCGGCAGGCCTGCCCTCCACCTCGATGTACTCCGGACTCGTCTGCATCATCGTCTCGCCCGACGCGATCTCGTGCCGACCGGGACCGAGGACGTCGAGCGGGTGCGCTTTTCGGTCGAACCTCCGCCGCGCTCACGGCTGCACACCCCACGAAGCGGTCCCGTCTTGTTCGGGTCGCGGTCGAATCTGATGCATCCGGCGACGGGATACAGCGTCGCCGCGTCGTTGGCGTCTGCCGATCACCTGGTCGACGGACTTCGCACCGGCAAGCCGGGGAGCCGACGTGCACTCCACACCTGGACGGTGCAGAAGCTACGCAATCTCGGTCTGCGCACTGCGTTGAGCCTCGAGCCGGAGATGGTTCCGCAGTTCTTCGCCAGCTTCTTCTCGCTGCCGGTCGAACTGCAACGCTCCTACCTGTCCGGCCACGACGACGCCATGGGGACCATGACCGCAATGCTGAGAATGTTCCCTACACTTCCGGTCTCGGCCAGGCTCGCTATCGCGCGCACCGTCGTCCACGCTCCGAGACGCGGCTGAGTTTCTCGGCAACGGTCGACACACAGGCGCCCGGTCGGCGATCATGAACACATGCGCAGCATTTGGAAAGGCTCGATCGCCTTCGGACTCGTCAACGTTCCGGTGAAGGTCTACTCGGCCACCGAGCAACACGACATCCGGTTTCATCAAGTGCACGCAAAGGACGGCGGACGAATCAAGTACGACCGCATCTGCCAGGAATGCGGAAAATCGGTCCAGTTCGCCGACATCGACAAGGCGTACGACTCGCCCGACGGCGAGCGCGTGATCCTCACCGACGACGACTTCGACAAACTCCCCGCTGCCGAGAAGCACGAGATCCCCGTTCTCGAATTCGTTCCGACCGAGCAGATCGATCCGATCCTCTACGACAAGAGTTACTTCCTGGAGCCCGACTCGTCGTCGCCCAAGGCGTACGTACTGCTGCGAGAGACGCTGGAAGAAACCGAACGCACCGCGCTGGTCCATTTCACGCTGCGACAGAAGACGCGGCTGGCCGCCTTGCGGGTCCGTGACAACGTGCTGGTCATCCAGACTCTGCTGTGGCCGGACGAGGTACGAGCCGCAGAATTTCCGTCGCTCGACGACGCCCCGTCGGCGCGCCCGCAAGAAGTGAAGATGGCGACGTCGCTCGTCGAGAGCATGTCCTCGGAATTCGATCCGACGGAGTACACCGACGACTACCAGATCGAACTGCGCAAACTGATCGACGAGACACTGGCGAACGGTGGCGAGAAGGTCATCCACACCGAGGCCGAGTCACAGGACGACGGCGAGGACGCGGAGGTCGTGGATCTGGTCGCCGCCCTCCAGCGCAGCGTCGAGGCCGCGGGAAAGAACGCGAAGTCGGGGTCCGATTCGTCGACATCATCATCGTCGAAATCTTCGTCGTCGAAGACACCGGCCAAGAAGACCGCTGCCAAGAAGACCACTGCGCGGAAGACCCCGGCAAAAAAGGCTCCGGCCAAGAAGGCCGCAGCAAAGAAGGCTGCCCCGTCGACCGACGAAGCGAAGGGTGCGTGACGGGGCAGCCGGACCGGACCGTCAGACGGTGAAGCCGAGGGCCCGAAGCTGCTCGCGTCCGTCGTCGGTGATCTTGTCCGGTCCCCACGGCGGCATCCAGACCCAGTTGATCTTGAGGTCGGCGGCGAGCCCACTGCGCACGAGCGCACCACGGGCCTGATCCTCGATGACGTCCGTCAACGGGCAGGCCGCCGATGTCAGTGTCATGTCGACGGTGACGATGTCCTCGGCGTCGATCTTGATGTCGTAGACCAAACCGAGATCGACGACGTTGATTCCCAGCTCGGGGTCGACGACGTCGCGCATCGCTTCTTCGAGGTCCTCGAGTACCTTGATCTCGTCGGCGGTGAGTTCCACCGGCGTCGTCGTCACAGCCGGTGTGGTCTCTGTTGCGTCGGTCATGATTGCTGTCCTCCGGAAAGTGCCGACTGGGCGGTCCCGCCCGTCGTAGCTGTCGTATCTGCGTCCACTACTTGAACAACCGCATCCTTGAAAGCCATCCAACCCAGCAAGGCGCATTTCACGCGAGCCGGATACTTGGCCACACCGGCGAACGCAATGCCGTCGCCGATGACGTCTTCGTCTCCCTCGACGGTACCTCTGCTGCCGACCATCTCGCTGAACGAATCCACGGTCTTCAGGGCGTCCTGAACTGACAAGCCGACCACCTGATCGGTCAGCACCGACGTGGAGGCTTGGCTGATCGAGCAACCCTGGCCGTCGTACGAGACGTCCGCAACGGTGCCGTTGTCGACGTGAACCCGCAGAGTCACCTCGTCGCCGCAGGTGGGATTGACGTGGTGCACCTCCGCACCGAACGGCTCGCGCAGTCCACGACCGTGCGGATGCTTGTAGTGATCGAGGATCACTTCCTGGTACATCTGTTCCATTCGCATCAGGCGTGTCCCTCCTCACCGTTGCGGTCGGTGCCGAAGAACGATTGCGCGCGACGAATCGCGTTCGCGAGCACCTGCACTTCCTCGACCGTGTTGTACAACGCGAAGGACGCCCGCGCGGTCGCTGCCACTCCGAAGCGCCGATGCAGTGGCCACGCGCAATGATGACCGACGCGAATGGCGACGCCTTCGTCGTCGAGAATCTGCCCCAGGTCGTGTGCGTGGATACCGTCGACGACGAACGACACTGCCGAACCTCGATCGACGTTCTCCGTCGGACCGATGACTCTAACGCCGTCGATCTTTGCGAACTCGGCGAGAGTCGCTGCGACCAAGGTCTTTTCGTGAGCTGCCACGGCGTCGATACCGATGTTGTCGAGGTACCGCACGGCGGCACCGAGCCCGATGACCTGCGACGTCATGGGCACACCGGCCTCGAAGCGTTGCGGCGGAGGAGCGAACGTCGTCTTCTCCATCGTGACCGTTTCGATCATCGATCCGCCGGTGATGAACGGCGGCATCGCATCGAGCAGCGCGGCCTTGCCGTACAACACTCCGACACCCGAGGGTCCCAGCATCTTGTGGCCGGAGAACGCTGCGTAGTCGACATCGAGGTCGTGGAAATCGACCTTCATATGGGGCACGGATTGGCACGCGTCGAGAACGACGAGCGCGCCGACAGCTCGGGCGCGACGCACCAACTCCTCGACGGGAGCGACGGCACCGGTCACGTTCGACTGGTGGGTGAACGCGACGACCTTCACCGCGGACGACAATTCCAGCGAGTCGAGGTCGATTCGACCGTCGTCGGTCAATCCGTACCACCGCAGAGTTGCGCCGGTACGGGCCGCAAGCTCTTGCCACGGAACGAGATTGGCGTGGTGTTCGAGTTCGGTGACGACGATCTCGTCACCGGGTCCGAGATGACGATCGAAGCGCTGATCGGCCAACACGTACGTCACGAGGTTGAGCGACTCGGTTGCGTTCTTGGTGAAGACGATCTCGTCGACGTCTGCACCGACGAACGCGGCGATATCCGCCCTGGCTCCCTCGTACGCGTCGGTGGCTTCCTCGGCCAGCTGGTGCGCCCCGCGGTGCACCGCCGCGTTACAGGTGGTGAGGAACTCGCGTTCGGCGTCGAGCACCTGCACCGGCCGCTGCGAGGTTGCGCCGGAATCCAGATACACCAACGGCTTTCCGTCGCGGACGGTGCGCGAGAGGATAGGAAAATCGCGGCGAACGGTAGCGACATCGAACGATGTCGCTACCGCCACAGCTGCCGGTGCAGCCATACTCATGCTCCGGTGGTCGCGGCCTGCGTGTAGCCGGCGTAGCCGTTGGCCTCGAGCTCGTCGGCCAGCTCGGCGCCGCCGGACTTGACGATCTCACCGTTGACGAAGACGTGCACGAAGTCGGGCTTGATGTAGCGAAGAATGCGGGTGTAGTGCGTGATCAGCAGCACTCCCCCGTCTTCACGCTCCTTGTACTTGTTCACGCCCTCGGACACCACGCGCAAAGCGTCGACGTCGAGGCCGGAATCGGTCTCGTCGAGGATGGCGATCTTCGGCTTGAGTAGTCCCAGCTGCAGGATCTCGTGACGCTTCTTCTCGCCGCCGGAGAAACCCTCGTTGACGTTGCGCTCGAGGAAGTTCGCCTCGATTTCGAGCTCGCTCATGGCGGTCTTGGCTTCCTTGACCCAGTGCCGCAGCTTGGGGGCTTCGCCGCGCACGGCGGTGGCGGCGGTGCGCAGGAAGTTCGACATCGACACTCCGGGCACCTCCACCGGGTACTGCATCGCCAGGAACAGACCTGCGCGGGCGCGCTCGTCGACGCTCATCTCGAGAACGTCTTCACCGTCGAGGGTGATGGTGCCGGAGGTGACGGTGTACTTCGGGTGGCCGGCAATGGCGTACGACAAGGTGGACTTGCCGGAGCCGTTGGGCCCCATGATCGCGTGCGTCTCGCCGGACTTCACGGTCAGATCGACACCTTTGAGGATGTCGATCGGCTCGGCGGACGAGTCGGTGTTGGCGACGCTGACGTGCAGATCGCGGATTTCGAGTGTGGACATCAAAGTTCCTTTGTGCAGTCGAGAAAGGTTCGGTTGGGCCTACGCGCCGACGACGGCGAGCTCGGTCTCGATGGCAGCATCGAGACGCTCGCGTACGGCGGGGACCGGAATCTTGTCGATGATTTCGTGGAAGAAGCCGCGGACCACCAGTCGACGGGCCACCTCCTCCGAGATGCCGCGAGCACGCAGGTAGAACAGCTGCTCGTCGTCGAATCGGCCGGTAGCACTGGCGTGCCCTGCTCCGACGATCTCGCCGGTTTCGATTTCCAGGTTCGGTACCGAATCGGCGCGAGCGCCGTCGGTGAGCACGAGATTTCGGTTCAGTTCGTACGTCTCGGTGCCCTCGGCCTCGGCGCGAATGAGAACGTCGCCGATCCATACGGTGTGTGCGTCGACGGTGCCGGGTCCGGTTTCACCCTGGAGCGCGCCCTTGTACATCACGTTCGACTTGCAATGCGGAGCCGAATGGTCGACGAGCAGTCGCTGCTCGAGGTGCTGACCGGCGTCGGCGAAGTACACACCGAGCATGTTCGCGTCACCGCCGGGCGCGCTGTAGCGCACGGTCGGGCTGATGCGCACCAAGTCGCCGCCGAGGCTGACGTTGTAGTGGCGCAACACCGAGTCACGTCCGAGCAGGGCGTGGTGGGCGGCCACGTGCACCGCGTCCGACTGCCAGTCCTGGATCAGCACGACGTGCAACTGCGAGCTGTCACCCAGCACGAACTCGACGTTCTCGGCGTACGTGCCGCTGCCGCGCTGATCGATCACAACGGTGGCGCGAGCAAACGTGCCGAGGCGAATCTGCACGTGTCCGTAGGCGACGTGGTCGACGCCCGGTCCGTCGATCGTGATCTCGATCGGCTCCGTTACCTCGACCTCGTTGGGAACACTGACGATCGTGGCCTCGGTGAAGGCCGAATATGCCTGTGCGGCAATCCGGTCGGCAGGCACGCCGGCCTTCCCGAGTCGATCGTCGTCGCGTCCCACGGTCTCCACGACCACCTGGTCTGCAGCCCCGACGGTGACCTGAGCGGTCCCGTCGGCGACTGCCGAACCGTCGTGCAGGCCGCGAAGGCGACGCAGCGGCGTGAAGCGCCACAGTTCGTCGCGGCCCGACGGCACCTCGAACGCGTTCACGTCGTACGACGTGAATTGAGCGCCCTTGTTGGCGACGAGCTTCGACTTGTCTTCCTTGGCGGAATCGGGGTTCTCGGATGCCACGGCACCCATGACTCCGGTGAGGGGGTTGTTCACTTATCCGACCGACCCTTCCATCTGCAACTCGATGAGCCGGTTGAGCTCGAGCGCGTACTCCATCGGCAGTTCGCGAGCAATGGGCTCGACGAATCCGCGGACGACCATGGCCATCGCTTCGTCCTCGGTCATGCCGCGACTCATCAGGTAGAACAACTGATCGTCGCTGACCTTCGAGACAGTGGCCTCGTGACCCATCGACACGTCGTCCTCACGGATGTCGACGTACGGGTAGGTGTCGGACCGACTGATCGTGTCGACCAGCAGGGCGTCGCACTTGACCGTCGAACGAGAGCCGTGCGCGCCCTTGTTGATCTGGATCAGACCGCGGTAGGACGTCCGTCCACCGCCACGGGCGACGGACTTGCTGACGATGTTCGACGACGTGTGCGGTGCCAGGTGCAGCATCTTGGAACCGGTGTCCTGGTGCTGATCGGGCCCTGCGAACGCGACCGAGAGAACCTCGCCCTTGGCGTATTCGCCGGTCATCCACACAGCCGGGTACTTCATGGTGACCTTGGAGCCGATGTTGCCGTCGACCCACTCCATCGTTGCGCCTGCTTCTGCCTTGGCGCGCTTGGTGACCAGGTTGTAGACGTTGTTCGACCAGTTCTGAATGGTCGTGTACCGGCAACGACCACCCTTCTTGACGATGATCTCGACCACGGCGGAGTGCAGCGAATCGGACTTGTAGATCGGCGCGGTGCAGCCCTCGACGTAGTGCACGTAGGCACCCTCGTCGACGATGATCAGCGTGCGCTCGAACTGGCCCATGTTCTCGGTGTTGATCCGGAAGTAGGCCTGCAGCGGGATGTCGACGTGCACGCCCGGCGGGATGTAGATGAACGATCCACCGGACCACACTGCGGTGTTCAACGCAGAGAACTTGTTGTCGCCTGCCGGAATGACGGTGCCGAAGTACTCGCGGAACAGCTCCGGCTGCTCTTTGAGTGCGGTGTCGGTGTCGAGGAACAACACACCCTGCGCCTCGAGGTCCTCACGGATCGAGTGGTAGACGACCTCGGACTCGTACTGAGCGGCGACACCGGAGACGAGGCGCTGCTTCTCGGCCTCGGGGATGCCGAGCTTGTCGTACGTGTTCTTGATGTCCTCGGGCAGGTCGTCCCACGTAGCGGCCTGCTTCTCGCTGGACCGCACGAAGTACTTGATGTTGTCGAAGTCGATGCCGTCCAGGTCGGAACCCCAGTTGGGCATGGGCTTGCGGTCGAAGGTCTTGAGAGCCTTCAGACGGGCTTCGAGCATCCACTCGGGCTCGCTCTTCTTGGCCGAGATGTCACGGACGACAGCCTCGGACAAGCCGCGCTTGGCGCTCGCGCCGGCCACGTCGGAATCGGCCCAGCCGTATCCGTAGGTGCCGAGCGATGCGATGGTCTCGTCCTGAGTCAGCGGCGCGGCGGGTGTCACCTGGTCTGGTGTGACGGTCATGCGGGCTCCTTCCGGAGGCGTGTGCGTTCTCCGACACGGGGCTGCGTGTCGGACGTCATCTTGTGTGAACTATCTGTCGATACGTCGGTATCGGATCGACCGCTCCTCGATCGCGTCGAGGTGAGCGGTACGTGTGTGGTGCAAGCGCAGTTGCCGTTCGCAATGGTGGCAAGACGCTGCACATGCGTGCCGAGGATCTCGGCGAACGCTGCTTGTTCGGCCTCGCACAGTTCGGGAAACTCTGCTGCGACGTGCGACACCGGGCAATGGTGTTGGCAGATCTGCACTCCGTTGCCGACTTGCCGCGTGGTGGCCGAGAATCCCGCCGCACTGAACGCGTCGGCAATTCTTCCCGCCGCCGTTTCCACGGCATGTGCGTCGGAACCGGTCGCGGGTTCGACGTCGGCAACGATGGTGTTGACGCGTTGCCGCGCGAACGTCTCGATGGCGTCGTTGCCACCGATCTTGCGCAGCTGCCGCATGGCGGCTCCGGCCAGATCGTCGTAGGTGTGGCCCAGCCGATTGCGGCCGGCTGCGGTGAGCTGGAAATGCTTGGCCGGTCGCCCGCGTCCACGCTGACGTGCTCCGGCCGGGGTGGTGATCCTGGCCTCGCCTGCATCGATGAGCGCATCGAGGTGGCGCCGGACACCGGCCGCGCTCAATCCAAGGCGAGTGCCGATATCGGACGCGGTGATGGGGCCCTCTTCGAGCAGTAGGGTGACCACTGCGCCCCGCGTCTGCCCCTCGGGGGCCGATGCCGGTCGCACCGACGACGCGCCTGCTCCGGCGGTCGATGGATCGACGCTTTCCGGACGCACGAGCGAGCTCTCGGTTGTTTTCACAACACCAGTGTGACGGAATTGTTTCACCTGGTCCAGCAAGGGTGCCCTATCCCTCAGGTGAATCCGAGCCGAGCTACGCAGGCCGCGGAGTCCGGAGGACCGGGTGAATCGCGCTATTGCACACAGCTACGCTCCCACTGTGCCATCGACCGAGAGTGAGCAGAGTTCCGAGAACTCGCCTTCCGCGACCGGTGCCAGCTCGTCCCCCGATCCCGAGAACCCCGAATCCGCGCGCGGCACGCTGCTGCACAGGATGATTCTCACCCCTGCTCGGCGCGTGTTCGGCCTGGAACCGACCCCACCGGGTGCCGGTGTCGCCACGTTGCACGGCGACGAGCCGGAGGCACCCGGTCTCGATCCCGCCGAGACCGTTCAACTACGCAACATTCGCCGTTTCGGAGCCGCGGGCGCGCTGCTGATGGCGATCGGCGCGCTCGGCGCGGGTGCGCAGCCGGTACTGCAGAACCCGATCGCGGGCGTCCGGTTACTGAGCCTGCCGTCGCGCATGGCCACGTCGGCTCTGACGGTGACCATGACGGGAACCGTCGTCGTGGTCCTCGCGTGGCTACTGCTCGGCAGGTTCGCGCTGGGGCGGACGCGATCGGGCGCGACTCCCCGCCGCCTGTCCCGATCGCAGATGGACCGAACTCTGCTGCTGTGGATCCTGCCGCTGAGCGTCGCACCGCCTATGTTCTCGCGCGACGTCTACTCCTACCTGGCCCAGAGCGAGATCACGGCCCGCGGTCTCGACCCCTACGAGATCGGCCCCGTGGATGCACTGGGGGCCGACAACGTCCTGACCCGGACGGTGCCCAACATCTGGCGAGAGACTCCGGCACCCTACGGTCCGCTGTTCCTGTGGATGGGGCGCGGGATCACGTACTTGACCGGCGAGAACATCGTCGCCGGCATCTTCCTGCACCGACTGCTCGCCTTGGCGGGAGTCGCGCTGATCGTCTGGGCGCTGCCGCGTCTCGCACGCCGTTGCGGGGTCGCGTCGGTCACGGCACTGTGGCTCGGTGCAGCGAATCCGCTGTTGCTGTTCCACCTGGTCGCCGGAATTCACAACGAGGCCCTGATGATCGGTCTCATGCTCGCGGGTACCGAACTGGCGCTGCGTGCGATCGAGCGCCCGGGTGCGTTGCGCAGCACCGATATCGCGTTCCTCGTCGGCGGAGCGGGTGTGATCGCACTCTCGTCGACGATCAAGATCCCGTCGCTGATAGCGCTGGGGTTCGTCGGCATGGCGCTGTCGAGACGGTGGGGCGGCACTCTGAGATCGGTCGTCTACGCTGCGCTGCTGCTCGGCACGATCGCCGTTGCCGTCCAAGTCGCCGTGAGCCTGGGTAGCGGACTCGGATTCGGTTGGATCCACACTCTGGGTACCGCGGGGGTGGTGCGCAGCTGGATGTCGATTCCCACGATTCTCGGCCTGGCTACCGGATTCGTCGGCGTGCTGCTCGGCCTCGGCGATCACACCACCGCTGTGTTGAGTCTCACTCGGCCGATCGCAGCCGTCGTCGCCGGCGTCATCGTCATCCGCATGCTGGTCGCTGTTCTGAGGGGCCGACTGCACTCGGTGGGAGCGCTGGGGGTGGCGCTGGGAGCAGTGGTTCTGCTGTTCCCGGTAGTCCAGCCCTGGTACCTGCTGTGGGCGGTGATTCCGCTGGCCGCATGGGCCACCACTCCGTCCTTCCGGCGTCCCGCCATTGCCTTCTCGTCTCTGGTCAGCGTGATCCTCATGCCGAACGGCAGCGAATACCAGCCGTTCCAGATCGTGCAGGCCGCAGTGATGACCATCCTGACCATCGTCGTGTTGTATCTGCTGACACGGAACCGGCTGCCGTGGCCCACGCGCATCGGACCACCGGCACCCGAGCGGCACACCGACGAATACGCTGAGTCCTCGTGATCTCCGGGACGTCGAATGCGGCGCAACCTGTCGTGCAGTTGACCGACGTGCGCAAGTCCTACGACGGCACCACCGCCGTCGACGGACTGAGCCTGAGCATCGGTGCGGGTGAAGTTCTCGCGCTGCTCGGCCCGAACGGAGCCGGAAAGACCACCACCGTCGAGATGTGCGAAGGCTTCGTCGTACCCGACAGCGGCACGGTCAGAATTCTCGGCCTCGACCCCATCGCCGAGTCCGCCCAGCTCCGACCCCGCATCGGCGTCATGCTGCAGGGAGGCGGTGCCTACCCGGGGTCCAAGGCAGGCGAAATGCTCGAGCTCGTCGCCTCGTACTCGGCCGACCCTCTCGACACGACGTGGCTGCTCGACTGTCTGGGCCTGACCTCGGCGGTCCGCACACCCTATCGGCGGTTGTCCGGTGGCCAGCAGCAGCGACTGGCGTTGGCCTGTGCCATCGTCGGCCGCCCCGAGTTGGTGTTTCTCGACGAACCGACAGCCGGACTCGACGCCCAGGCCCGACTGCTGGTGTGGGAATTGATCGACGCACTTCGACGCGACGGCGTCGGCGTTCTACTGACCACACATCTGATGGACGAGGCCGAGCAGCTGGCGGATCGGTTGACGATCATCGACAACGGCCGCATCGTCGCCTCCGGATCCCCGTCCGAGCTCACCAAGCAGGGAGCCGAGGGACAGCTGCGCTTCTCCGCTCCCCCAGGTCTCGATCTGTCCCTGCTCGACGCGGCCCTGCCCTCCGGTTACGTACCGTCGGAGACGTCACCGGGGTCGTACGTGGTCACCGGAGTGATCGAACCGCAGATCCTGGTGGTCGTCACCTCCTGGTGCGCACAACAGAACGTGCTTGCGACGGAGTTGCAGGTCGATCAGCGGCGGCTCGAGGACGTCTTCCTCGAACTGACCGGCAGAGAATTGAGGATGTGACGGTGCGCAGAGAAGCCCGGCTCGCCGACAACCGTTTCGAGACAGGACTGTTCGCGCCGCGCCCACAGCCGGCGTCGGCCGCCCGGATGCTGTTCGCGCAGTCGCGTCTCGAGCTGAAGTTGTTGCTGCGCAACGGTGAGCAGCTGCTGTTGACGATGTTCATTCCGATCACGCTGCTGATCGGACTCACTCTGCTGCCGTTCGGTGAGCTCGGCGACGACCGCGTCGCGCGGGTCGTGCCGGCGGTGATGATGGTGGCCATCATGTCGACGGCATTCACCGGACAGGCGATCGCCGTCGGGTTCGATCGACGCTACGGCGCCCTCAAGAGACTCGGTGCCACGCCGCTCCCACGGTGGGGAATCATCGGCGGCAAGTCGGTAGCCGTCGTGATCGTGGTGATCATGCAGTCGGTTCTGCTGGGCTCGATCGGCGTCGCCCTCGGCTGGCGACCGAGTCCGGCAGGTCTGCTGCTGGGAGCGGTCGTCATCGCTTTGGGGACGGTCACGTTCGCCTCGATGGGGTTGCTACTCGGCGGCACCCTGCGGGCGGAGATCGTGTTGGCATTGGCCAACGTCGCCTGGTTCGTGATGCTCGGGATCGGCAGCGCGGTGTTCGTCGACGACCAGATTCCGCAGGGCCTGCAGATCGTCGCACGGATAGTCCCGTCCGGCGCACTCGGCGAGGCGCTCAACCGCGGTGTGGCCTCGTCGTTCGACCTCTTCGGGATCGCCGTGCTGCTCGTCTGGGCTGCGGTCTGCGGCACTCTTGCGGTCCGAACCTTCAAATTCACCTGAGCGAGGCTTTCCGCCGGTCGCTCTACCCAACGACGCTGTGTAGTTGATCGGCGTTTACCATCGTGGAGTGCCCTACCTCCTACGGAAGCTCTACGGCGTGTTCCTGCGCCTCGTGGCCTACCTGCCCCTGCCCTCGCTGCGGGTACAGCGGGTGCTGGCGTTCATCGCCATCCTCACCCAGGGCGGCATAGCCGTCACCGGTGCGGTGGTCCGAGTGACCGGCTCCGGGCTCGGGTGCCCCACCTGGCCACAGTGCTTCCCCGGAAGCTTCACGCCGGTCGGAGTATCCGAGGTTCCGGTGCTGCATCAGGCAGTCGAGTTCGGCAATCGACTGCTCACCTTCGTGGTGGTCATCGCCGCTGCGGCGGTCGTTCTCGCTGTCACTCGCGCGGCCCGGCGGCGCGAGGTGTTGCTCTTCGCGTGGTTCATGCCGCTGGGAACCGTCGTGCAGGCCGTCATCGGTGGCGTCACCGTGCTGACCGGCCTGCTGTGGTGGACAGTGGCCATTCACCTCGTGGTGTCGATGGCAATGGTCTGGCTGGCTACCCTGCTGTTCGTCAAGGTGGGTGAAACCGACGCCGCGCCGAAGTCGCTGCCCACCGTCCCCGCCGCGCTACGCGGGCTCACTGCCCTGTCCGGCGTCGCGCTGACCGGCGTACTGATCGCCGGGACGATGGTGACCGGTGCCGGCCCGCACGCCGGCGACAAGAGCATCGACGAGCCGGTACCGCGCCTGGGCATCGAGATCGTCACGCTGGTGCACGCCCACTCGCAATTCCTGGTCGGGTATCTCGCGCTGCTCGTCGGGCTCGGTTTCGCTCTGTACGCGGTCGGAGCGCCGACTGCCGTCAAGCAGCGGCTGCACGTTCTGGTGGCGATCGTGCTGGCCCAGTCCCTGATCGGCCTGGTGCAGTACTTCACGGGCGTTCCCGCAGTACTCGTCGCGTTCCACGTTGCCGGTGCCGGTGCCTGCACGGCTGCCACGGCTGCGCTGTGGGCATCGTGCAGAACACGCGGGCCTGCGGTTGCCGATCGGGAAGCCGACGTGGACAGGGTCGCCGCAGCGTCCTGAGGCCCGGCAGTCTTCGGGTGTCGGCTCCTCAGCCGGCTCGACACGCGCGTGTCCGAGCACAGCAGTTTCGAATCGCAGTGGAGGGGCAGCCGACCTCCCCCTCAGATGGCCGACTGCCCCTCCACTGATTTCGACGCATAGGACCGCGAGACGGTTCCCGTCGAGTCGAAAAAACTTTGCGACTCTCGTCCTACCCGACGATGGCCTGGTTGCGGGCCTTGGGGAACTTCTTCTGCCGAGCGACCCAGCCGGCCATCTTCTCGTAATGGCCCGGTGCCGGATTGACCGAACTGACCAGCTCGCGGTCCCACTCCGCCTCGGTCAGTTCGTCGAACCTGGCGACTATCGCGTGTGCGACCGCTGTGGACGGAACCACCTGGTCTCCGAGCACTCCGTCTGCGCCGACCAGCGTGAGCCGGGTTCCGGCCCGACCGATGGGTTGGATCACCACACTTGCCGAGTTGCCGTGATCGGCGAGAAAAGCCTTCACAGCCGCGAGAGTTCCCTTCGGAACCTCGTTGGACGTGTCCTTCTCGTTGCCCGCACTGTCGATTTCGGTAGCCATGCAGACACGATACCGAGGTCGTCCACCGTGGCGGCATCGGCCCGCCGAATCGCTACTGATCGGTAACTTGTCGCACCCGTCGTGGAAGCGTGCGTCCGCTCTCGAACTCACATCGCTCCCGTGTAGAACAGGGATATGCGTGCCATTCGAGTAGACAACACCGGCGGACCCGAGGTCATGGTCGTCGTGGACGTGCCCATTCCCGAGCCCGGACCGGGGCAGGTTCTCGTGCGCGTCGACGCCATCGGGATCAACTACATCGACACCTACTTCCGCCGCGGCCTGTATCCACGGTCCCTGCCCTACATCCCCGGCGACGAGGGTTCCGGAGTTGTCCACGAGGCCGGCCCTGACGTCACCGCGTTCGCTCCTGGGGACCGCATCGCCTGGGCGGCCGCGCCGGGTAGCTATGCCGAGTTCGTCGTCGTGGACGCCTCGTCCGCCATATCCGTTCCCGACGGCGTTCCGGCCGATCAGGCGGCGTCGGCGCTGCTCCAGGGCATGACTGCGCACTACCTGATCGAGTCCACCTACCCGGCGCGCAGCGGCGACACGGTCCTCGTGCACGCGGGCGCGGGAGGCGTCGGACTACTGCTGACCCAGATGGCGGTCGGAAAGGGGGTACGGGTCATCACGACGGTGTCCACCGATGCCAAAGCAGAGCGGTCGGCCCAGGCCGGTGCCGCCCACGTACTGCGGTACGACGACGACATTGCGGCCCAGGTTCGCGAGCTCACCGGCGGCGAGGGCGTCCATGCCGTCTACGACGGTGTCGGAGCCGACACGTTCGAGGCCAGTCTGGCGTCGCTGCGCATCAGAGGCACGCTGGCCCTGTTCGGTGCTGCGAGCGGACCGGTACCGCCGTTCGACCCACAACGGCTCAACGGGGCCGGATCGGTGTTTCTGACCAGACCCACGCTGGCGCATCACATACGGGACCGGGCCGAGCTCGAATGGCGTGCGGGCGATGTGTTCGAGGCGTTGTCGAGCGGCGCTCTGACGGTCGAGGTCGGCGCTCGCTACGCGCTCGAAGATGTCGCGCAGGCACATATGGACCTGGAAGGACGTAAGACGACCGGTTCGATCGTTCTCGTCCCCTGATCGGGTGCAGATGTGAGGAGGCGCTCGCTCAGGAGACCAGCTGGGCGAGCGTCTGCCAGCCGAGGACAGAGTCGACGGCGAGGCCGCAGAACACCAGCGCCAGGTATTCGTTGGACAGGATGAACAGTTTGAGAGGCTTGACCGGTGTTCCAGCCCGCACGCCTGCGTACAGGCGATGCGCCACGACGAGGAACCAAATTCCCGATGCCACCGCGATCACCGCGTAGACGACGCCGGAGCCCGGGGCCAGTGCCAACGTCGCAGCAACCGTGGCCCACGCGTAGAGCACGATGTGCTTGGTCACCTTGGTCTCCGACGCGACGGCAGGAAGCATCGGGACGTTGGCCGCCTGGTAGTCCTCCTTGTAGCGAAGCATCAAGGCCCAGGTGTGCGGCGGTGTCCACAGGAAGATGACGAGGAACATCACCAGCGCCTGCCAGCCGATCGTGCCGGTGACGGCGGACCAGCCGATCATGACCGGCATGCAGCCGGCGGCACCGCCCCACACCACGTTCTGCGAAGTTCGGCGCTTGAGCACCAGGGTGTAGACGAAGATGTAGAAGCAGATCGTGACGACGGCCAGCACGCCGCTGAGGAGGTTGGTCGTCGCCCAGAGCCAGAAGAACGAGAACACCCCGAGGACGAGACCGAACACCAGTGCGTGCGACACAGGCATCGCGCCGCGGGCCAACGGCCGCTTCTCGGTGCGCTTCATCACCTTGTCGATGTCTGCGTCGACCACCATGTTCAAGGTGTTCGCGCTCGCCGCGGCCAGCATTCCACCGAACAGTGTGGTGAGAATCAGCCACGGGTCCACGTGACCGCGATCTGCCAGCAGCATCGCGGGAATGGTCGTGACGAGAAGTAGTTCGATGACCCGAGGCTTCGTCAGCGCGACATAGGCCAGGAAGAGAGCCCACGCTCTGCGCGGCGCCGACGCCGGCGCGGCGTGTTCGGTGTCGCCCTGGTCGTCTGCTCCGAATCCGGGGCCGCCGGCGAAACCGTGTCCGCCCGGCTGCTGCCCAATTCGCACTGCGTCTCCTCGCACGACTGTCGTTCTCTGGCGCTCGGCCACTTGCCACGCGCCGTCGGGCACGCGGGTTCGTTCCTGGCGGCCGACCGATCCTGGGAGAACCCTCACGAGGACCTCGGCCACCGACGCGCACGCGGATGGTCCCGGTTCGGAAATTGCCCCCGGGAGCCGTCGAGCATGCGCCTACTACAGACGATGGTAGACGGCGGGGTTTGCACGTCCAATTCGCAGGGCACCCAAACCGAAGAACGATGCGGCGACGCCACACACGTTCGTGCTCCGACGGGGGAAGGCACGACAGTAGCGTCGGTCGGAACTAGGCTGGTGGGGGACGTCCTTCGGCATCGACTACGTTCGCGCCTCACGCAGGCGCTGTGCAGTTACCGCCGAGCGACGAATCCTCGGAGCCACAACTCGAACGAATGTCAGGAGATTTCTGCTCGTGTCGATCACAGACGATATTGACGTCCTCACCACGGCGCACCACCCCAGCGACTGGACGGACCTGGACACCCGGGCGGTCGACACCGTTCGTGTCCTGGCAGCGGACGCAGTGCAGAAGGTCGGCAACGGCCACCCCGGAACCGCGATGAGCTTGGCTCCCCTCGCGTACACCCTCTTCCAGCGCACCATGCGCCACGACCCCACCGACACCCACTGGATCGGCCGCGACCGGTTCGTACTGTCGTGCGGTCACTCGAGCCTCACCCTGTACTTGCAGCTCTACTTGGGCGGTTTCGGTCTCGAGCTCGCAGACATCGAAGCACTGCGGACCTACAAGTCCAAGACCCCGGGGCACCCCGAGTTCCGCCACACCGACGGCGTCGAGATCACCACCGGCCCACTCGGCCAGGGACTGGCATCCGCTGTGGGAATGGCAATGGCATCGCGCCGTGAACGCGGACTGTTCGATCCCGAACCTGCGCTCGGCGAGAGCCCGTTCGATCACTTCATCTATGTGATCGCCTCCGACGGCGACATCGAAGAGGGCGTCACGTCCGAGGCGTCGTCGCTCGCTGGCACCCAGCAGCTCGGCAACCTGATCCTGTTCTACGACGACAACAAGATCTCGATCGAGCACTCGACCGACATCGCCCTGTCCGAGAACACCGCCGCGCGGTACGAGGCCTACGGGTGGCACGTACAGGTCGTCGAGGGCGGCGAGAACGTCACCGCGATCGAGGACGCCATCGAGGCCGCCAAGGCCGTCACCGACAAGCCGTCGATCATCGTGCTGCGGACCATCATCGGGTTCCCGGCTCCGACGATGATGAACACCGGTGCCGTCCACGGTGCCGCGCTGGGCGACGACGAGGTCGCGAAGGTCAAGCAGGCCCTGGACTTCGACCCGGCCAAGACGTTCGAGGTCAGCGACGAGGTAATCGGCCACACTCGCAAGCTCCAGGAACGCGGCCGCGCGGCACACAACGAGTGGATGACGCAGTTCGAGTCCTGGGCAGCCCGTGAGCCCGAGCGCAAGCAGTTGCTCGACCGTCTTCAGCAGGGCACGCTGCCCGAGAACTGGACCGACGTGCTGCCCACGTGGGAGCCCGGCAGCAAGGCCGTCGCCACGCGTGCGGCGTCGGGCGAGGTCCTCAACGCCGTCGGACCCGTTCTTCCGGAACTGTGGGGCGGCTCGGCCGACCTCGCAGGCAGCAACAACACCACGATCAAGGGTGCGAAGTCCTTCGGCCCCACGTCGATCTCCACCGACGACTGGGACGCCGAGCCCTACGGCCGCACGCTGCACTTCGGTATCCGCGAGCACGCCATGGGTGCGATCCTGTCGGGCATCGTCATGCACGGTCCGACCCGCGCGTACGGCGGAACGTTCATGCAGTTCAGCGACTACATGCGGCCGTCGGTTCGCCTGGCGTCGCTGATGGACATCGATCCCATCTACGTATGGACCCACGACTCCATCGGCCTCGGCGAGGACGGCCCGACGCACCAGCCGGTCGAGCACCTCGCGGCCCTGCGTGCGATTCCCAACCTGTCTGTCGTACGCCCCGGTGACGCCAACGAGACGGCCTACGCCTGGCAGTCGGTGCTCGCCAGGTCGAGCAGCAGCGGGCCCGTCGGCCTGGCGCTGACGCGTCAGGGCATCCCGATCCTGGAAGGCACCAGCTTCGAGGGCGTCTCGAAGGGTGGCTACATCCTCTCCGAATCGTCGAAGGCCAGCCCTGACGTCGTCCTGATCGGCACCGGTTCCGAACTGCAGTACGCAGTGGAGGCCCAGAAACTGCTAGAGGCGCAGGGCATCGCGGCACGCGTGGTGTCGATGCCGTGTGTCGAGTGGTTCGAGAGCCAGGACCAGAACTACCGCGACCAGGTCATTCCGCCCACCGTCAAGGCGCGGGTGTCCATCGAGGCCGGCATCGCGATGCCGTGGTGGAAGATCGTCGGCGGTTTCGGCGAGATCATCTCGCTCGAGCACTACGGCGAATCTGCCGATGCGGCAACACTTTTCCGCGAGTTCGGCTTCACGGCCGACGCCGTCGTCGCGGCCGCGCAGCGCTCCATCACCAACGTGAAGGGATAACTCATGACCCAGAACAAAAACCTTGCCGAGCTGTCCGCCGCCGGAATTTCGGTCTGGCTGGACGACCTGTCCCGCGACCGCATTCGGTCGGGCAACCTCAAGGACCTGATCGACACCAAGAGCGTCGTCGGCGTGACGACCAACCCGTCGATCTTCCAGGCCGCATTGAGCAAGGGCGATGCTTACGACGAGCAGGTCACCAAGCTCGCCGGCGAAGGTGCCGATGTCGAGACCACGATTCGCACCGTCACCACCGACGACGTCCGTGAGGCGTGCGACATCCTCGTACCGCAGTACGAGGCCAGCGCGGGCGTCGACGGCCGCGTGTCGATCGAGGTCGACCCCCGCATGGCGCACGACGCGGACAAGACGTACGAGCAGGCCGTCGAACTCTGGAAGATCGTCGACCGTCCGAATCTCCTGATCAAGATTCCGGCAACCGAAGAAGGCATCCCCGCCATTGCCAAGGTGATCGGTGAGGGAATCAGCGTCAACGTGACCCTGATCTTCTCCGTCGAGCGCTACGAGCTGGTCATGAACGCGTACCTCGAGGGTCTCGAGGCCGCCCGCGCCGCCGGTCACGACCTCGACAAGATCCATTCCGTGGCGTCGTTCTTCGTGTCCCGCGTGGACAGCGAGATCGACTCCCGCCTGGACGCCATCGGCACCCCCGACGCCGAGGCCCTCAAGGGCAAGGCCGCGCTGGCCAATGCGCGCCTCGCGTACGTGGCGTACCAGCAGGTCTTCGAGGTGGCTCCTCGGTTCCGCGAACTCGCGGGCAACGGTGCACGTCCGCAGCGGCCACTGTGGGCTTCGACGGGCGTCAAGTCCGACGCCTACCCGGACACCATGTACGTCACCGAGCTCGTCTCTCCGAACACCGTGAACACGATGCCGGAGAAGACCATGGACGCGGTCGCAGACCACGGCGAGATCGTCGGCGACACCGTCTCGGGTAAGGGACCGGAGTCGCAGGAGATCTTCGACCGCATCTCCGCCCTGGGAATCGACCTCACCGACGTCTTCCTGACGTTGGAGAACGAGGGCGTCCAGAAGTTCGAGGCTGCGTGGAACGAGCTGCTCGAAGCTACCGAGGAGCAGCTCCGCCAAGCAGGTCAGAAGAGCTGACCTGTGCCCACCGCAGACACAGAAAACCTGAATTCCGCGGACTGGCGTAATCCACTTCGCGACGCGCGAGACAAGCGGCTCCCCCGCATCGCCGGGCCGTGCAGCATGGTCATCTTCGGGGTGACCGGTGACCTCGCGCGTAAGAAGCTCATGCCTGCGGTGTACGACCTGGCGAACCGGGGGCTCCTACCCCCCGGTTTCGCCCTGGTCGGCTTCGCTCGCCGTGAGTGGCAGAACCAGGATTTCGAGAAGATCGTGCACGACTCGGTACGCGATCATGCTCGAACTCCGTTCAGCGAAGAGGTGTGGAACACCCTTGCCGAGGGCTTCCGGTTCGTTCAGGGTTCGTTCGACGACGATGCCGCGTTCGACGAGTTGTCGCGGACTCTCACCGAGCTCGACGCCACCCGCGGCACCGGCGGAAACCATGCCTTCTACCTCTCGATCCCACCCGGCGCGTTCCCTGTTGTACTGCAACAACTTTCACGCTCCGGACTGGCCCAGGCGCAGGACGGCAACTGGCGACGCGTCGTCATCGAGAAGCCGTTCGGTCACGATTTGCAGAGCGCCAAGGAGCTCAACGCGATCGTGAACCGAGTGTTCCCCGAGGACACCGTCTTTCGGATCGATCACTACCTGGGCAAGGAGACGGTGCAGAACATTCTCGCGCTGCGCTTCGCCAACCAGTTGTTCGATCCGATCTGGAACGCGCACTATGTGGACCACGTGCAGATCACGATGGCCGAGGACATCGGATTGGGTGGCCGCGCAGGCTATTACGACGGAATCGGGGCAGCCCGCGACGTCATTCAGAACCATCTCCTCCAGTTGCTCGCGATCACTGCGATGGAGGAGCCGGTGAGTTTCAACCCCACCGAGCTGCAGTCCGAGAAGATCAAGGTGCTCTCGGCGACCAAGCTCGCCGAGCCGCTCGATCGCACGTCCGCCCGCGGGCAGTACTCCGCCGGGTGGCAGGGCAGCCAGAAAGTGAAGGGGCTCAAGGAGGAAGAGGGGTTCGACTCCGAGTCGAACACCGAAACCTACGCCGCCATCACCCTCGAGGTCGACACTCGGCGCTGGGGTGGAGTTCCGTTCTATCTGCGTACGGGAAAGGCGTTGGGCCGCAGAGTCACCGAGATCGCAATGGTGTTCAAGCGTGCCCCCCATCTGCCGTTCGACGCCACCATGACCGAGGAACTGGGGCAGAACGCACTGGTCATTCGAGTCCAGCCGGACGAGGGCGTCACGATGCGCTTCGGTTCCAAAGTTCCCGGGTCCAGCATGCAGGTGCGCGACGTCAGCATGGACTTCAGCTACGGCCAGGCGTTCACCGAGTCATCTCCCGAGGCGTACGAGCGACTGATACTCGACGTACTCCTGGGTGAGCCCTCACTGTTCCCGGTCAACGCCGAAGTGGAACTGTCGTGGAAGATTCTCGACCCGATTCTCGAGTACTGGGCCTCGGGCGGCACCGCCGAACCGTACGAGGCCGGCACCTGGGGTCCGTCCTCGGGTGACGAGATGATGCACCGCACCGGACGCGAATGGAGAAGGCCTTGATTGTCGACATTCCCGCCACCACGACGGCCGAGGTCGGCAAGAAGCTCGTCGAGGTTCGTGAAGCAGGTGGCGCGGTCACCATCGGCCGTGTACTGACCTTGATCGTCGCAAGCCGTGATGCGAGCAAGGCCGAACGGGCGATCGATGCCGCCAACGAGGCGAGCCGGGAACATCCCTGTCGCGTCATCGTCCTCATCCACGGTGATCGGTCCGCCGAGTCGAGTCTCGACGCCCAGATCCGCGTCGGTGGAGACGCCGGCGCGTCCGAGGTCGTCGTACTACGACTGAACGGCGAGCTCGCCGATCACGAACACAGCGTCGTCATTCCGTTCCTGCTGCCCGATACGCCGATCGTCGCCTGGTGGCCGGACGAGGCACCGACGGTACCGGCGAAGGATCCACTGGGCCGGTTGGCGATCAGGCGGATCACCGACGCCACCAATTCGTCGGATACCACCGCAGCGATCAAGGGACGGCTGAGCAGCTACACCGAGGGTGATACGGATCTGTCGTGGAGCCGAATCACCTACTGGCGCGGCCTGCTGGCGACTGCCCTCGATCAGGCACCGTTCGAGGCCGTCACCTCGGCCACCGTGTCGGGACTGGCAGCGGAGCCTGCACTCGACATTCTGGCCGGCTGGTTGGCGGCGAAGCTCGACGTGCCGGTCTACCGGCGAGCCGGCGAGCTCAAGGTCGAGCTGACCAGGGAGAACAGCAGTATTTCGCTGACCCGTCCGCAGACCGGAAAAACCGCCACACTGCGGCGTACCGGTCAGCCCGACGCTCAGGTTGCTCTGGCACGTCGCAACACCCGCGAGTGCCTGGCCGAGGAACTGCGGCGGCTCGATACGGACGAAATCTACGAACTCGCCCTCCACGGTCTGTCGAAAGTGAGCTATGAGTAATCAGTCGGTCCTCCGATACCTCGACGCACAAGGGCTGGTCGATGCCGCCCGCACTCGCTTCGTCGACGTTGTCGTCGCGGCGCAGGCCGAGCGCGGTGTCGCGTCGGTGGTGTTGACCGGAGGCGGGACAGGAATCGCCCTCCTCGAGGCATTGCGCGCGGATTCCGGGGCCATCGACTGGTCGCGGGTGGATATCTACTTCGGTGACGAGCGCTTTCTGCCCTCGGGCGACCCCGAGCGCAACGAGGTCCAGGCATCGGACGCGCTGCTGAAGCACGTGGACGTGCACCCGGATCGACTGTTCACGATGGCGACGTCGGACGGTGCCTACGGCTCCGACCCGGAAACGGCTGCGGCGGCGTACGCACAGACGCTGCACTCACGGGCCGACGACGGTCAATGCCCCGACTTCGACATCCACCTGTTGGGTATGGGCGGCGAGGGCCACATCAACTCGCTCTTCCCGCACACCGACGCGGTGCGCGAACAGCATCGCTTTGTCGTGGCCGTCGAGGACTCCCCCAAGCCGCCGCCGGTACGCATCACACTCACCCTGCCCGCCGTCCGGAGGGCGAAGCACGTGTGGTTGCTGGTGTCCGGTGCAGGGAAGGCCGAGGCCGTTGCCGCCGCCGTCGGCGGAGCAGCGTCCGACGACTGGCCGTCGGCCGGTGCCATCGGCGCGGAATCGACGGTCTGGTTCGTCGACGAGGCAGCGGCCTCACAGCTGGACCGGTGATCGGCTCGAGCCACAGCTGACAGCAGACGTACTGCGGCGTCGATTCAGGAGATTCACTCCCCTGAATCGACGCCGTAGTCGTTCGAACCGACGCCGTCCGAAGCACTGCCGTCCGAACCACGCATGGACTCGCCGTCGTCACCGAGTCCGCCTCGGAAGTCCGCATACCGCGATCGAGCGATCACCCGATACGCCGTCCCGTCCCGCCACGCGTCGAGAGTGTTTCTGCACGTCCTCATACCCGGTTGGACGCAGACTGTCGGCCACCGGTTCCGCGGCAGCGCAGCGAGACGTACGGTGCTAGCCGCTGTTGCGTAGTGCCGTGGCCAGGCCGTTCATCGTCAGCAGGATTCCTCGTTTGACCCGTTCGTCGTCGTCGCCGTTGCGGTATCGACGCAACATCTCGACCTGCATCTGGTTGAGAGGTTCCAGGTACGGGAACCGGTTGTGTACCGATCGCTCCAGCGCCGGGTTGTCCTCAAGCAGTCGACTGTGACCGGTGATCTTCAGATACATCCGAACGGTGGTGGCGTGTTCGGCCTCGATCATGCCGAAGATGCGTGCGCGGAGGTCGGCGTCGGGAACGAGTTCCGCATACCGAGCGGCGATGCCCAGATCGGACTTGGCCATGACCTGCGCCAGGTTGGACAGCACAGTGCGGAAGAACGGCCACTTTCGATACAGATCCGCGAGTACCTCCAGCTTGGAGTCGTCGTCACCGACCCACTCCTCGAACGCCGATCCGGTGCCGTACCAGCCGGGCAGCATGACGCGGCACTGACTCCACGACATCACCCAGGGGATAGCACGCAGGTCGTACACGGAATTCGTCGGCTTACGCGACGCCGGACGCGACCCGATGTTCAACTCGCCGACCTCGGCAACGGGCGTGGACGTGCGGAAGTACTCGACGAACCCGGGCTCCTCGTGCACCAGCCGGCCGTACGCTGCCCGAGCTTTGGCCGCGAGATCGTCCAGAACGTCGTAGGCGGCCTCGGCGCCGTCACCCAATCCTTCGAGGTCGAGCAGCGTCGATTCGAGTGTGCCCGCGACCAACGATTCGAGGTTGCGCCGCGCCATCGACGGTTCGGCGTACTTCGCTGCAATGATCTCGCCCTGCTCGGTGAGACGAAGCGATCCCTGCACCACGCCGGGCGGTTGCGCCAGAATCGCGTCGTAACTGGGGCCGCCGCCGCGCCCGACGGTGCCACCGCGACCGTGGAAGAGTCGCAACCGAATTCCTGTCTTACGGGACGCTTCGAGCAGGTCGAGTTCTGCCCGATACAGCGCCCAGTTGGCCGCGAGATAGCCACCGTCCTTGTTCGAGTCCGAGTAACCGAGCATGACCTCCTGGTTCATGCCTCGACCGGCGACGAGAGCTCGATAGATCGGAACGTCGAGAGTGGCGAGCAGCGTCGCGGCACCCTGCTGCAGGTCCTCGATCGTCTCGAAGAGCGGCACGACACCCACCGTCGACGTAGGTGCCGAACCGTCGACGCCGGGATCGAAGATCCCCGCTTCCTTGAGCAGCAGGGCCGCCTCGAGCATGTCACTGACGGACTGACACATGCTGATGATGTAGTTCTGAACGGTGTCCGGGCCCAGGTGGTCGATGGCCTCCTTGGCCGCCTTGACGATGCCCAGTTCCTTCGCAGCGAGGTCACTAAGTTGCGCGGTGGGCCCGATCAAGGGACGCCGAGTGGCGAGTTCGTGGGACAGCACCGACACGCGCTCGTCCTCGTCGAGAGACCGGTAGTCCTGATGAACCCCGGCCCAGGCCAACAGCTCCGCGACCACTTCCTCGTGGGTCTCGGAGTTCTGCCGCATGTCCAGAGCCTGGAGATGAAATCCGAACGTCTCGACCGATTGCCGCAGTCGAAGCAGCCGATCGTCGGCGATCAGACCGTCTCCGTCGGCCCGGAGCGCGCGGTCCAGAGTGTCGAGATCGTCGAGGACTTCCTGCGGGCTCGCATACGGGTTGGCACCGAGATCGATTCCGGACACCGGAACCGCGTCGAGCACCGCCCGTGCCGTTGCTGTCAGCCGGGCCCGGATACCGACAACGGCAACACGGTACGGTTCGTCGGCCCGGCGGTCGTCCGGTTCCGCAGACGCCTCGGCCAGAGCCTCCAGTTCCTCGGTGACCGCGACGAGCCGCGCGGACATCGACAACTCTTTCTCCAACGCAACCAGTTCGTCGAGGTAGTGCTCGAACGCCACGTAACCGGCCTGATGAGTGGCCGTGTGCACCACCTCGCCGGTGACGTTCGGGTTACCGTCGCGGTCTCCTCCGATCCACGACCCCGGCCGAAGTATCGGCCGCGGCAGCAGGTCGTCCTCCGGCCATCGCGCTCGCAGCGCCGCGCGGACATCGGCATTGAGGGCGGGCATGACATCGAACAGCGAGGACTCGAAGTATCGGAGACCCACTTCGATCTCGTCTTGGATGCGCAATCGCGACAGCCGAATCAGGGCGGTTTCCCACAGCGTCAGCACCTGCCGGCGAATCTGCACGTCGATCACGGCCAATTCCTTGGCGGCTCCGGCGGCTTTGCCCTCCGGGGCAGCCGACGCGACCTCGCGCCGACGCATCAGTGCGGTGATCTTCGATTGGACGTCGAACACCGTTCGACGACGCGTTTCGGTGGGGTGCGCGGTGATGACCGGGGCCACCAACGCGTCGGTCAGCGCGGCGGCGACCTGCTCGCGCGACGGAGCGGCGGCGTCGATCTTCGACCACGTGGCGTCCAGGCTGCTGTCCTGCGGCGGGTCTCCGTTGTCCAGATGAATGGCTC
Source organism: Rhodococcoides fascians NBRC 12155 = LMG 3623 (assembly GCF_001894785.1). GTDB lineage: Bacteria > Actinomycetota > Actinomycetes > Mycobacteriales > Mycobacteriaceae > Rhodococcoides > Rhodococcoides fascians. The sequence continues at coordinate 154,921 of NZ_BCWW01000004.1, read as the reverse complement.
TCCGGCGCTCACGGTGAAGATCCTCGGCCAGGTTCGCCAGCAACGAAAAGTGGCTGAACGCGCGGATCAACGGAACAGCTTGAGCCACTTCGACATCGGTGTACCGGCCGACAGAGTCGTCGCGTTCGATCTCCGAGCGGCGCACCGCGAAGGATTCCACTCGCGCGGACTCGATGAGCTCGAAGACCTCGTCGCCCTCGTGTTCCCGAATGATCTCACCGAGGATGCCGCCGAGATAGCGGATGTCCTCCCGCAGTGGCTCGGTCAACTCTCGCCCGCGAGCTGTCGGTGTGACGAATGCCGGGGAACCGACTGACTCGTAAGAGGATTCGCTCATCCCCCCAGTATCGTCGCTCGGCCGTCAACTCGCACTCGGAGCCGGGACGGATCAGGTGTACTTGATCTCGAGACCGATCCCGAGGATCGCGATGAGCCAGATGAGGCCGGTGAATACGGTGAGGCGGTCGAGGTTCTTCTCGACGACCGTGGAGCCGGACAGGCTGGACTGCACGCCGCCACCGAACAGGCTGGACAGACCGCCACCCTTGCCGCGATGCAGCAGGATCAGCAAGATCAGCGCCAGGCTGGTGATGACCAGCAGAATATCCAGAAACAGATCCATGTCCACCTCAAACTCGATTCGATGCCCTCAGCAGCCTACCTGGCCCCACGAACGACTTCGGACACCCCGCCGAAGCGAGGTGTCCGAAACCAGTTCTGTGCAGCGGTGACGATGGCCGATCAGGGCAACGGTCCCCCTGCGGCGATGGCCGACAATGTGGCGAACTCGTCCGCCTTGAGCGAAGCGCCACCGACCAGCGCGCCGTCGACGTCGGGCTGGCCGACGATCTCGCCGACGTTCTTGGCGTTGACCGAACCGCCGTACAGCACGCGGACGCCCGCGGCGACCTCGGCCGACGCCAATTCCTTCAATTCCTCCCGAATGGCACCGCACACTTCCTGAGCGTCCGACGCCGAGGCCACGCGTCCCGTGCCGATGGCCCATACCGGCTCGTAGGCGATGACGACCTTGGCGATGTCGTCGGCCGAGAGGCCGTCGAGCGAACCGCGGAGCTGAGCCACGTTGTAGGCCACGTGCTCACCGGCCTCACGGATGTTCAGACCCTCGCCGATGCACACGATCGGTGTGAGCCCGTTCTTCAAGGCAGCCTTCGTCTTCGCCAGAACGACGGCGTCGTCCTCGCGGTGCAACGTGCGTCGCTCGGAGTGGCCGACCACGACGAAGGTGCATCCCAGCTTGGCCAGCATCGACCCGCTGATCTCGCCCGTGAATGCGCCGCTGTCCTCGGCGGAGACGTCCTGCGCACCATAGGTGAGCAGGAGCTTGTCGCCTTCGATGAGCGTCTGGACGCTGCGGATGTCGGTGAACGGCGGAATGACCGTGACGTCCACCTTGTCGAAGTACTTCTCGGGCAGCGAGAAGGCGATCTTCTGCACAAGCGAGATGGCCTCGAGGTGGTTGAGGTTCATCTTCCAGTTGCCCGCGATGAGCGGCTTACGTGCCATGCGTTACGCCTCCAGGACGGATAGACCGGGCAGCTGCTTGCCCTCGAGGTATTCGAGGGATGCACCGCCACCGGTGGAGATGTGCGAGAAGCCGTCGTCGGGCAGCCCGAGGGTGCGTACCGCAGCCGCGGAATCACCACCACCGACCACGCTGAACGCGCCCTTCTCGGTGGCTCCGATGATCGCCTCTGCGATGCCCTTGGTACCGGCCGAGAACTTGTCGAACTCGAAGACGCCTGCAGGTCCGTTCCAGAAGATCGTCTTCGCATTGGACAGCACGACGGCGAAACGACTGACCGAGTCCGGTCCGATGTCCAGACCCATCCAGCCGTCCGGAATTTCGGACGCCTTCACGGTCTTCGACTCGGCGTCGGCCGCGAACTTGTCTCCTACGACGATGTCGACCGGAAGGTGGATCACGTCGCCGAAGCGCTCGAGCAGGTCCTTGCAGACCCCGATCTGATCCTCCTGAAGCAGCGAGTTACCGACCGAATAGCCCTGCGCCGCAAGGAAAGTGAACGCCATGCCGCCGCCGATGACGAGGGTGTCGACCTTGGGAGCCAACGCCTCGATGACGCCGAGCTTGTCCGAGACCTTGGAGCCGCCGAGCACCACCGCGTACGGACGAGCCGCATCCTCGGTCAGCTTGGCCAACACCTCGACCTCGGCCGCGACGAGTGTGCCCGCGTAATGCGGAAGCAGCTGCGCCACGTCGTAGACCGACGCCTGCTTGCGGTGCACGACGCCGAATCCGTCGGAGACGAATGCCGCATCGTCGCCGGCGAGAGCAACGAGCTCGCGAGCCAGTGCGGCTCGCTCGGACTCGTCCTTGCTGGTCTCACGCGGATCGAAGCGGATGTTCTCGAGCAGCAGTACGTCGCCGTCGGTCAGGCCCTCGGCGCGTGCCTCGGCGTCCTGACCCACAACGTCTCCCGCGAGCTGGACGTGCCGGCCGAGCAGTTCGCCGAGCTTGGCAGCGACCGGAGCCAGACTGTACTTCGCATCGGGCTTGCCGTCGGGGCGACCGAGGTGAGCGGTGACGATGACCTTCGCTCCGGCTTCGACCAGTGCACGAAGGGTCGGAATCGACGCCTGGATGCGGCCGGGGTCGGTGATCGTGCCGTCCTTGAGCGGGACGTTAAAGTCCGATCGCACGAGGACGCCACGTCCTTCGACACCGGCATCGAGCAGATCCTGCAGTGTCTTGACAGCCATCGGTGTCAGAGGGACTTGCCGACGAGACCGATGAGGTCGGCGAGGCGGTTGGAGTAGCCCCACTCGTTGTCGTACCAGGAGACGATCTTCACCTGGTCGTCGATGACCTTGGTCAGCGGCGCGTCGAAGATCGACGAGTGCGGATCGGTGACGATGTCCGAGGACACGATGGGATCGGTGTTGTACTTCAGGATGCCCTTCAGCGGGCCCTCCGCGGCAGCCTTCATCGCGGCGTTGATGTCCTCGGCGCTGGCCTTCTTTTTCAGCAGAGCGGTCAGGTCGGTGACAGAGCCGGTGGGGATCGGCACCCGAAGTGCGTAGCCGTCGAGCTTGCCGAGCAGCTGCGGGAGAACCAGGCCGATGGCCTTGGCTGCACCGGTACCGGTGGGGACGACATTCAGAGCTGCGGCACGTGCACGACGCAGATCGCTGTGCGGGCCGTCCTGCAGGTTCTGATCCTGCGTGTACGCGTGAATGGTCGTCATGAGACCCGAGACGATGCCGAACTCGTCGTCGAGAACCTTGGCGATGGGGCCGAGGCAGTTGGTGGTGCACGACGCGTTGGAGATGATGTTCTGGCTGCCGTCGTACTTGTCGTCGTTGACGCCCATGACGATGGTGATGTCCTCGCCCTTGGCGGGCGCGGAGATGATGACCTTCTTGGCACCGGCGTCGATGTGACCCTGAGCCTTCGCAGCATCGGTGAAGATGCCGGTGGACTCGACGACGACGTCGACACCCAGGTCACCCCACGGAAGTGCGGACGGTCCCTCACGCAGCGACAGAGCCTTGATCTTCTGGCCGCCGACGACGATGGTGTCTTCGCCTTCGAGCGAGACGTCGTGCGGCAAGCGGCCCAGGATCGAGTCGTACTTGAGCAGGTGTGCGAGCGATGCGTTGTCGGTCAGGTCGTTGACAGCAACGATTTCGATGTCGGTGGTACCGAGCGCCTTCTGCGCGTCGACAGCCCTGAAGAAGTTACGCCCGATGCGGCCGAAGCCGTTGACGCCTACCCGGATCGTCACTGTTCGCTCCTAAAAGTTGTGAAAACAGATGTCTGGTCGTGCCTGCATGCGGGGTGCCACACGCGGTTCCTACCCTAGTGTGCGCTCCGGCGGAGCGCGCGCATCACTCGATCGAGGCGCTCTACGCCTCGTCGAGCAGCTCTGCGGTGACCGCCGACTCGGTGTCGGGTATCCCGGTCTCCTTCGCTTTCCGATCGGCCATGGACAGCAGACGCCGGATCCGACCGGCCACCGCATCCTTGGTCATCGGCGGGTCGGCCAACTGACCGAGTTCCTCCAGTGAGGCCTGGCGGTGCTGAACCCGAAGCGAACCTGCCGCAGCGAGATGATCGGGTACGTCGTCGCCGAGAATGTGCAGAGCCCGCTCGACGCGAGCGGCGGCCGCAACCGCGGCCCGAGCGGACCGGCGCAGGTTGGCGTCGTCGAAGTTGGCCAGACGGTTGGCGGTGGCCCGCACCTCGCGGCGCATCCGGCGCTCCTCCCACACCAACCGGGTGTCCTGAGCGCCCATGCGCGTGAGCAACGCTCCGATTGCTTCGCCGTCTCGTACGACGACTCGATCGGTGCCGCGCACCTCACGTGCCTTGGCTGCCACTCCGAGGCGCCGAGCGGCACCGACGAGGGCGAGCGCTGCTTCGGGCCCGGGGCAGCTGATCTCGAGCGCGGACGACCGGCCCGGCTCGGTGAGCGAGCCGTGGGCGAGAAACGCGCCGCGCCACGCGGCCTCGGAGTCGCCGACCGTGCCGCCCACGACCTGAGCGGGCAGGCCACGCACGGGACGTCCACGGAGGTCGAGCAGCCCGGTCTGGCGGGCCAGAGCCTCACCGTCCTTGGCCACGCGCACCACGTACCGAGACGTCTTGCGCAGGCCTCCGGCACTGAGCATGTGGACATCCGAGGAGTAGCCGTACAGCTCGAAGATCTCGCGTCGCAGCCGCCGTGCGATGGAGCCGAGATCCACCTCGGCCTCCACCACCACTCGACCCGCGACGATGTGCAACCCGCCGGCGAAACGCAGCAGGGCGGACACCTCGGCCTTGCGGCAGCTGACCTGACTGACGGTGAGCCTGCTCAGCTCGTCCTTGACCTCCGCTGTCATGGCCACGAAGTGATCCCCTCTCTGCGCGCCGCTGTCGGTACCGAGCCGTCGGTGGACGACACGATGGCTCCGAGAGCAGCAGCCAGCTTTCCGTAATGATGTGCGTGAGTGCCGGTTTCGGCAACGTCGACGTAGACGACCCCAGCGCCGAGCCGGGCCGCGGCGCGCGCAACGTGCTCGCGGTTGCTGCCCTCCGGGACCGAGGCAGAATCGACCAACACGTGGTCGATTCCCAAATCAGGTGCGTGTTGGGAGAGTACGTGGACATGTCGCTCGGCGGAGAATCCGGTGGTCTCCCCCAGCTCCGGTGCCAGGTTGAGGACCAGTACCTTGGGCGCGCTCGTGCGCGCCAGTGAAGCGAGCTGATCCGGCACCAGAACATGGGGAATGACACTCGAGAACCACGATCCGGGACCGAGCACGACCAGGTCCGCCGCGGCGATGGCGGCCAGCGCCGCCGGCGTTGCAGGCGGATCCGGTGGCAACAGACGCACGCGTCGAACCTTGCCGGGCGTCGTGGCGACGGCGACCTGACCGCGAATGACGCGACTCACGCGTGGGTCGTCCTCGAGGCCGGACACATCGGCTTCGATGTCGAGCGCAATCGGTGACATCGGCAGCACTCGTCCGTCGATACCGAGCATGTGCACCATCTCGTCGAGGGCAGCTATCGGGTCGCCGAGTACTTCGGTGAGCCCGGCGAGCACCAGATTGCCCACCGAGTGGCCGGCCAAGGCACCGGTGCCCCCGAATCGGTGCTGAATGACGTCGGTCCACAGCTGGGTCCTGGCGTCCGAGCGCGCCAGGGCAGCCAGCGCCATCCGGAGATCGCCGGGCGGGATGACGCCGAGTTCTGCCCGCAGACGACCCGAGGACCCGCCGTCGTCGGCGACCGTCACGACTGCAGTGACATCGCTGCTGAGCAGCCGAGCTGCCGACAGCGTCGCGTACAAACCATGGCCGCCGCCCAGAGCGACGATCTTGGGACCCGATCCCGATACCGGACGGTGCGGAGTATCGCTCATTCGCGGCCCAGATCACGGTGCAGGACGCGGACCGATACGTCCCCCTGTTCGGCGAGAATACCGGCCAGGGCCTCCGTCATCGCGACGCTTCGGTGTTTTCCTCCGGTGCAGCCCACGGCCACCGTCATGTATCGCTTGCCTTCCCGCACGTATCCCTCGATGGTCAGATTCAACAGGTGCGTGTACGTCTGCAGGTAGTCGTGCGCCCCGTTCTGTCCGAGGACGTAGTCGCGCACATCCGCGTCCTGACCGGTGTGTTCGCGCAGTTCGGGCACCCAGTGCGGATTGGGCAGAAAACGCACGTCGCAGACCAGGTCGGCATCCATCGGTAAGCCGTACTTGAAGCCGAAGGATTGGACCGTCACGCCGACGCCGACAGTGTCGGAGGCCCCGAAGACCGTTTCGATCTTGCGCCGAAGCTGGTGCACCGACAACGAGGTCGTGTCGACGGTCAGGTCGGCGGCCGCCTTGACCTGCGCGAGCCGTAGTCGCTCGGCGGTGATCCCCTCGGTCAGAGTTCCGTCCTGGCCGTCGTTCTGCAACGGGTGACTGCGCCGATTCGATTCGAACCGCTGGACCAGCACGGCGTCGGACGCATCCAGGAACAGCACGCGATTGCGCACACCCTTGGAGTCGAGTTCCTTGACCACCCAGCCCAGATCGCCGGTGAACAGGCGGCTGCGCACGTCCATCACCAAGGCGAGACGCTCGATACGGGGCTGCGACTCCAGCCCGAGATCGACCATCTTGGAAATGAGCTCGGGCGGCAGGTTGTCGGCCACGTACCAACCCAGATCTTCGAGAATCTTGGCGGCCGTGCGCAACCCGGCGCCGGACACGCCCGTGACCAACGCCACTTCGATGCCGTCGCGCGGCGAATCTGCCCGCTCGTCGGGGTTTCCGGGGTGCGGCTCGGACGGAGGGTGTGCCTGTGTCTGGTGTTCGCTCACTACGAAGCCTGTCCCGCCGATTCCACACGCGGTTCGATCGCATGGTCGGCCGTGTTCTCGCCCGGTGTCGTTGCCGTTGCGCTGCCATCATCGCCTACATCGGCCCCGCTCGGGTCGGAACCCAATGCGGCCAGCACCGACTTGGCGGTAGTGGTGCCGATTCCGGGGACCTCGACGATTTCTTCGACCGTTGCCTTCTTGAGATTGGCCACCGATCCGAAGTGCGCCACCAGCGCGGTTCTCCTCGACTCGCCGAGCCCGCGCACCGAGTCGAGGGCCGACGCAGTCATACGGCGCGATCGCTTGCTCCGATGGAAGGTGATGGCAAATCGGTGCGCCTCGTCGCGCACTCGCTGCAGGAGGTACAGAGATTCGCTCGTACGCGGCAGGATCACCGGATCCTCCTCCCCCGGCACCCACACTTCTTCCAGTCGTTTGGCGAGCCCGACGACGGCGACGTCGGTGACACCGAGTTCGTCCAGCACTGCTGCGGCAGCTGCGACCTGCGGTGCACCGCCGTCGACGACGAACAGGTTGGGCGGATAAGCGAACCTGCGTGGCCTCCCGGTTTGGGGATCGAGCGCGGCTTCGGGAGCAAGATCGCCACCGCTCCCGACAGCATTGGCTCCGTCTGCGGAATGACGGAGGAAACGACGGCGGGTCACTTCGGCGATGCTGGCGACGTCGTCGGAGTGCCCGTCGCCCGCCGCTTCCTTGATCGCGTAGTGGCGGTAGTCGCTCTTGCGAGGCAATCCGTCCTCGAACACGACCAGTGACGCGACCACATCGGTGCCCTGTACGTGCGAGATATCGATGCATTCGATTCTCAGCGGCGCCGAATCGAGGTCGAGCGCCTCCTGAATACCTTGCAGCGCAGCAGATCTCGATGTGAAATCACCCGCACGCTTCAGCTTGTGCTGCTGCAGAGCCTCTTTGGCGTTGCGTTCGACGGTCTCGGCCAGTGCCTTCTTGTCGCCGCGCTGCGGAACCCGCAACGTGACGTTGGATCCACGCAACTCGCTGAGCCACACCTGCACTTCGTCGGCGTTGTCCGGTAGCACCGGCACCAGAACCTCGCGAGGAACGGCGTTGGACCCGCCGTCGTCGGTGCCCGGGGTCTGCGCGGACAACGCCGCCTGTTCGCCGTAGAACTGGGTGAGAAACTGTTCGACGAGGGCGGGGAGGTCGGCCTCGTCCTGCCGCTCGATCACCTCACCCGCCTTCTCGACCACCCACCCGCGCTGTCCCCGTACACGGCCACCGCGGACGTGGAAGACCTGAACGGCGGCTTCGAGGGCGTCGGTGGCGAACGCGACCAGATCTGCGTCGGTACCGTCACCGAGCACCACGGCCTGCTTCTCCAACGCCCGACGCAGCGCGCCCACGTCGTCACGTAACCGTGCTGCGGTCTCGAAGTCGAGATCCTCCGAGGCCGCCTGCATCTTCTTCTCGAGCTGCCGCACGAGTTTGTCGGTCTTGCCGGCCAGGAAGTCGCAGAAGTCCTCGACGGTACTGCGGTGTTCCTCGGCGCTGACGCGTCCCACGCACGGTGCCGAGCACTTGTCGATGTACCCGAGCAGGCAGGGGCGACCGATCTGGTTGTGCCGCTTGAAGACTCCGGTCGAGCACGTTCGTGCCGGGAACACGCGCAGCAGCAGGTCGAGCGTCTCGCGAATGGCCCACGCATGAGCGTAGGGACCGAAGTAGCGCACGCCCTTACGGCGGGGTCCGCGGTACACGAACAGGCGTGGGAATTCCTCGTTCATCGTCACCGCGAGCATCGGGTAGCTCTTGTCGTCGCGGTAGCGGACATTGAACCGTGGATCGAATTCCTTGATCCAGTTGTACTCGAGCTGCAGTGCCTCGACTTCGGTGGTGACCACCGTCCACTCCACGGACGCCGCGGTGGTGACCATCTGCCGGGTCCTCGGATGCAGCGAGGCCACGTCGGCGAAGTAGGAATTGAGGCGACTGCGCAGGCTCTTGGCCTTGCCTACGTAGACGACGCGACCGTGCGGATCGCGGAATTTGTACACGCCCGGTTCCACCGGGATGGTTCCGGTGGCCGGACGATAGGTAGCGGGGTCGGACACGCCTTCCACGTTAGCGGTCGGGTCCGACGTTCTCCGCATCTCCAGCTCAGCAGCGGTGCCCGAGAGCGTGCGGCAGAGAGTCAGTCCTGATCGACGCGAGCGGGCGCGTACTCGCGCTCGAGCGCACGGAACTTTCGGACGGCCGCGACGGCGTGCTCACGATCGTTGGACTGGATGGCCATCACATTGATGAACTCGTCGTCGGGGATGTCGACCCTGGCCCACATCGCCCCGTCGGGAAATGACAGGCCGCGGACAAGATCCCACTCGATCATCCGCTCCGAGAACACGTTTCGGACCGCCACACCTGCCGGACCGACGCGAATGCGCGGGCGGGTCAGCAGCAGAGCCAGGCCCGCCAGCAACACGCCTATTCCCGCCATCGCCAGCTGATCGGCGGTCCTGAAGTACACCCCGGTCGGCGACACCCGAAGCAGCACCGCGACAGTCGAATGAGCGACGACGAGCAACACCGCGGCAGCGATCGCGTACCGGGCCGACTTACGGGACTTCACTTCCATGTCCCATTCGGACGGGGATTCGTCGCGCGTCATTGGAAGTCCTGATTGGTCCACGGCTGCCGGAGGTGCTTGAGGGTCAGGGCCGTGTCGATGGCGGCCGCGGTGGCCTGCCCACCCTTGTCCTCGAACGAGTCGGGCAGACCGGCGCGATCGAGCGCCTGCTGCTCGTCGTTGGTGGTGAGCACCCCGTTGGTGACCGGAGTGCCCTCGTCGAGCGATACCCGTGTCAGGCCTGCGGTGACGGCATCGCAGACGTACTCGAAGTGCGGTGTGCCGCCGCGGATGACCACGCCGAGAGCGACGACGGCATCGTGGGTGCGAGCCAGGGCCTGGGCGACGACGGGTAGTTCGATGGCTCCGGCGACGCGTATGACCGTGACGTCGCGTACCCCGGCGGACTCGGCTTTGCGGAGCGCACCGGCGAGCAGCGCCTCGGAGATCGTCCGATGCCACTGACCGGCCACGACAGCCAACTTCAGATCACTCGCGCCTGCCAGCTGAAGGGTGGGTTCGCCGTCGCCGCTCATGGGTTGACCCCGTTCTCGCGGGCAGGAGTGGAGCCTGCGGAATGACCTGCGGGGTCATTTTGCTCGAAGTCGTCCAGGCCGACCAGGTCGTGGCCCATGCGGTCGCGTTTGGTGCGCAGGTAGGTGAGGTTTTCGGCGTTGGCGCGCAACGGCATCGGCACCCGCTCGGTGACGTGCAGGCCGTAGCCGTCGAGCCCGACTCGTTTGGCCGGATTGTTGGTGAGCAGGCGCATCGACGAGACCCCGAGGTCGACGAGGATCTGGGCGCCGATTCCGTAGTCGCGGGAGTCTGCGGGCAGACCGAGCTGCAGGTTGGCGTCGACGGTGTCCGAGCCTGCGTCCTGGAGTTGGTAGGCCTGGAGTTTGTGCAGCAGGCCGATTCCGCGTCCTTCGTGTCCTCGCATGTACAGCACGATTCCGCGATCCTCGGCCGCCACCATTTCGAGGGCGGCGTCCAGCTGAGGGCCGCAGTCGCAGCGCAGCGATCCGAAGACGTCGCCGGTGAGGCATTCGGAGTGCACCCGGACCAGCACGTCGCTGCCGTCGGCGTCGGGGCCGGAGATGTCGCCGCGCACCAGCGCGACGTGCTCGACCTCGTCGTAGATGCTCTGGTAACCGACGGCCCGGAAGGTGCCGTGGCTGGTGGGGATGCGCGCGTCGGCGACGCGGACGACGTGCTTCTCGTGCTTACGGCGCCACGCGATCAGATCGGCGATCGAGATCAGTGCGAGGTCGTGTTCGTCGGCGAACACCCGCAGCTCGTCGGTCTGCGCCATCGCTCCCTCGTCCTTCTGGCTGACGATCTCGCAGATGACTCCGGCGGGGCGGAGGTCGGCCATGCGGGCGAGGTCCACGGCCGCCTCGGTGTGGCCGGGGCGGCGCAGTACGCCGCCTTCCTTGGCGCGCAACGGGACGACATGGCCGGGGCGGGTGAAGTCGTTCGCTCCGGTGTCGGGGTCGGCGAGCAGGCGCATCGTGGCTGCTCGGTCGGAGGCGGAGATACCGGTTCCGATACCTTCTCGTGCGTCGACGGTGACGGTGTACGCCGTTCCGTGCTTGTCCTGGTTGGTGGCGAACATCGGCGGCAGGCCGAGTCGGTCGCAATCCTCACCGGACAGCGGGACACAGAGGTAGCCCGAGGTGTAGCGGACCATGAAGGCAACCAGTTCCGGGGTGGCCTTCTCGGCGGCGAAGATGAGGTCGCCTTCGTTCTCGCGGTCCTCGTCGTCGACGACCACCACTGCTTTGCCCGCAGCGATGTCCGCAACTGCGCGCTCGATACTGTCGAACCTGGTCACGAAAGTGCGCTCCATAGGTCTCGGGCCTGGCTCAGCGCCCTGGATATGTCTCCGATGCACCGTTACCTGCGTGCACTTCAACAGTACTTACTGTGCGTCGATCGCCTGCAGCCGCTCCACGTACTTGGCGATGACGTCGACTTCGAGGTTGACCGGTGAACCCACCTCGGCCGTGCCGAGTGTGGTCAGGTCGAGGGTGGTGGGGATCAGCGAGATCTCGAACCAGTGCCCGCCGTCGTCGACTCCGAGCCCGGACACGGTGAGCGAGACACCGTCGACCGTGATGGATCCCTTCTCGACGACGTAGCGCGCTACCGACGTGGGCATCGTGATGCGCACGACGGTCCAGTTCTCGGACGGGCTGCGTCCGGCTACCGTGCCGGTTCCGTCGACGTGTCCTTGGACGAGGTGCCCGCCGAGCCTGCTACCGAGTGCCGCTGCGCGTTCGAGGTTGACGCGACTGCCGATATCCAGAGCGCCGAGGCTCGATCGGTTCAACGTCTCCTGCATGACGTCGGCGGTGAATCCGCCGTCGGGAAGTACTTCGACGACGGTCAGACATACTCCGTTCACCGCAATGGAATCCCCGTGGCCGGCATCGGAGGTCACCACCGGGCCCCGGACGGTGAAGCGAGCGGCGTCGGGCAGTTCGTCCTTGGCCACGATCTCGCCCAGCTCTTCGACGATTCCGGTGAACATCTACTTCGCTCCTTCGGGCACGACACTCAGAAGAACGTCGTTGCCGATCATGGTGACTGTCTCCGTGCGGAACCGAATTGCGTCGGCAATTGTTCCGATCCCCGCATTCTCCACCGCAGCCGGGCCGGTCCCCAACACCGCAGGTGCGATGTAGGCGACAATGCGGTCCACGAGACCGGCGGCGAGGAACGCGCCGGCCAGAGTCGGACCACCTTCTATCTGGATGTCGGTGTACTCGCTCAGCGCGTCGATCACCGCAGCCGGGTCATGTGTGTCCAGAAACACCGTCGGTGCCTCCGGACCGCGGATCGCGGCGGTCGCCGGTACGGGCCTCGATCCGACGACAACTCGAACCGGCTGATGCGACGACAGGGTGCCGTCGGGGCGACGGGCGGTCAGCCGTGGATCGTCGGCCAGTACGGTTCCGGTTCCGACGACGATGGCGTCGAGCTTGGCCCGTTCGGCGTGCACGTGCGCCCGCGCCTCGGGTCCGGTGATCCATTGACTCGTACCGTCGGCAGCCGCGCTACGTCCGTCGAGTGTCGCGGCGTACTTCCAGGTGACGTGTGGCCGTCCGGTGCGTTGTTTGTGCAACCAGGCCCGCAGTGGGCCCTGCTGTACCTCGCGCGCACCGACGCCCTGTTCGACGCGAATCCCGGCGTTCCGCAGTGTGTCTGCCCCGCCGGACGCGAGCGGGTTCGGATCCGCTACCGCGAACACGACCGACGCGACCCCGGCTGCGACGAGGGCCTGCGAGCACGGTCCGGTGCGGCCCGTGTGGTTGCACGGCTCGAGTGTCACCACCGCGGTGCCGCCGCGCGCACGGTCGCCGGCTTCGGTGAGTGCGACGATCTCGGCGTGCGGGCCGCCGGGTGGACGGGTGGAGCCGGTGCCCACGACGACGCCGCGGCCGTCGAGGATCACGGCACCGACCGCGGGGTTGGGGCTGCTGATACCCCGAGCGGCCTCGGACGCGTCGACGGCCAGAGCCATCGCCTCGACGACCGACACGGCCGGGCCCGGGGCGTCGGTCACGACAGGTGGTGCGATGCGCGGGCGGCCCGGCCACGGAGATCGCGCACTGCGGCGGCGGGATCGGCGGTGTTGTACACGGCCGAACCGGCCACGAAGCAATCGATGCCGGCCTCGGCGGCCTGCTCGATGGTGTCGGAGTTGATGCCGCCGTCGATCTCGACCACCAAGCGTAGATCTCCAGAATCGACAAGTGCCCGAACCGCTTTGGCCTTGGACAGCACTTCGGGCATGAACGACTGGCCGCCGAAACCGGGCTCCACACTCATCACCAGCAGAGTGTCGAAGTCGCGCAGAATCTCGAGGTAGGGCTCGATCGGGGTACCCGGCTTCACCGACAGGCCGGCTTTCGCACCGGCGGCCCTGATGTCGCGCGCCACGGCGGTGGGGTCATCCGTTGCTTCGGCGTGGAACGTGACGTTGTATGCCCCGGCCTCGGCATACGGCGGGGCCCAGCGCGCCGGATCCTCGATCATCAAGTGGCAATCGAGGGGAATACTCGTTGCTTTGAGCAGACTCTCGACCACCGGTAGCCCGAGGGTGAGATTGGGGACGAAGTGTGCGTCCATGACGTCGACGTGGAGCCAATCGGCCCCCGTGACGGCATCGGCTTCGGCGGCGAGGCGCGCGAAATCGGCGGACAGAATCGAGGGAGCGATCATCGGGGAAACCACGACTGGTGAGCCTAGTCGAGCCGGTATGGTGCCGACATGGCCACCATGGACTCCGCGAGCGCCGTCCTTGCCGAATTGCCCGAAGTCACCGAAAGCGTTCGGTACGGGAATCCCGCCTGGGGCATCAGCAAGCACGTGTTCGCGTGGGTACGACCGTTCAGCAAGGCCGACCTGAAACGATTCGGCGACGAGACCCCGCCCGCCGGACCGATCCTGGCCGTCAGGACTGCCGACCTGCACGAGAAGGAAGCCATCCTCGCCGCACATCCGCGCTCGTGCTTCACGATCCCGCACTTCGACGGGTTCTCTGCCGTTCTGATCGACGTCGACAACGCCGAGGACGACGAACTGCGCGAACTCCTCGTCAACGGGTGGCTGGTGTACGCACCCGCAGACGTCGCCGAGGCGTTCCTGGCCGGAGGGTGATCAGACCGGCTTGCGCAGCGCCGCCATGAACATCGCGTCGGTACCGTGCCGATGCGGCCACAGTTGCACCGACGGGCCGTCACCCAGTTGCGGTACTCCCGGCACGAGCGCGCGGGTGTCGAGCTGTTCGACGCCGTACCGGCGTACGGCGTCTGCAACGACGGCCGCTGTCTCGGACAGATGCGGCGAGCACGTCGAGTACAGCACCACCCCGCCGGGCCGGACCAGATCGATCGCTGCCGCCAGCAATTCCTTCTGCAGGGTGACCAATGCCGCCACGTCGGACGGTTGCCGACGCCACCGCGCTTCGGGGCGACGACGCAGCGCTCCGAGACCGGTGCACGGCGCGTCGACGAGCACGCGGTCGTAACCCGCGTCGAGTCCGGACTCGCGGCCGTCGACGATGTGCACCGTCACCGGTAGGTCCTTGGTGGTCTTGGACACGAGGTCGGCGCGGTGCGGGGTCGGTTCGACGGCGTCGACCCGTGCGCCGTCGATCTCCGCCAGGGCACCGAGCAGGGCGGCCTTGCCGCCCGGACCGGCGCACAGGTCCAACCATCGGCCACCGTCGTCGCCGAGCAACGGTGCCAACGTCAGCGCGCGGCCGACGAGCTGACTGCCCTCGTCCTGGACTCCGGCCAGTCCGTCCCGGACAGCATCGAGCTTGCCGGGGTCGCCGCCGTCGAGGTGCACCGCGTACGGCGAATAGGGACCTTCCTCTCCCCCGGTGATCAGCGCCAATTCTTCGGCGGAAATCTCTCCCGGTCGCGCGACGAGGTGGACCGAGGGACGCGCGTCGTCCGCCTCGAGGACCGCGGCGAGTTCGCCGGCATCGGCTCCGAGCGCATCGGCGAAGGCCTGCGCAATCCACTTGGGATGGGCGTATTCGAATGCCAGGTGACCGACCGGATCCGCCGTCGTCGCCGGTGCCAGCTCGTCGACCCACTGCGCTGCGGTTCGCTCGGACACTCGTCGCAGCACGGCGTTGACGAAACCTGCCTTGCCGGAACCGAATTCGGAGCGGGCGAGATCCACCGACGTGGCGACGGCTGCGTGCGGGGCAACCCGGGTGCGCAGCAGCTGATAAGCCCCGAGCCGAAGGATGTCGAGCAGTGGTCCGTCTATCTCTGCGGCAGGCCGCCCGGCCGCGTGTGCGATCACGGCGTCGAGCACACCCCGAGCGCGTGATGCGCCGTAGGCGAGTTCGGTGGCCAGCGCGGCATCGCGAGAATCCAACTTGCGCTCGCGGAGCAACCCGGGCAGCACCAGGTTCGCGTAAGCATCGCGCTCACGCACCGCTTTGAGCACGTCTCTGGCCGCACGCCGTGCCGGATCGATCGCGTCGACCGCACGGGGTCCGGTGCCCTGCGGCGGCCGGTTCCCTTTGGGCCCACGTGCCCCCGGTGACTTCTTGACGTACTTGCGGGGCTGGCTCGACTCGCGCTTACGAGGCCTGTCGGGCTCTGTCATCGTGCCACCGCCGTATCGTCCAGCCGAGCGCCGCGCGCCCAGTCGAGTGCCCTCATGACCTTCTTGCCCTGAGGTTGAATATCACCGAGAACGACTGCGCCGGTTCCGGTTCCGATGTGTACACCGGTCTTGCGTACGTCGATCGTTCCCGGCTCCAACGTGTCCGGCGACAGCTGAACAGGAGCGATCTTGACGCGGAGATCCCCGATGGTCGTCCACGCGCCCGGGGCCGGTGTGACGGATCTGATGTGTCGGTCGACGAATGCCGCGGATCTCGTCCAGTCGATGCGCGCGGCATCGACTGTCACTTTGCTCGCGTAGGACACACCGTCCTCGGATTGCGGTAGCGCTGCCGCCGTTCCGTCCTCGATCGCGTCCAACGTCGCGGCGAGCAAGTGGGCTCCGCTCGACGCCAGACGCCCGAGCAGATCACCCGTGGTGTCGGAATCCCGAATCCGTTCGGTGGTGACACCGAGTACCGGACCGGTGTCCATCCCGACGTCGAGAAGGAACGTCGATGCGCCTGTGACGTCCTCGCCCGCGGCGATCGCGGCCTGTACCGGTGCCGCGCCACGCCACGCGGGCAACAGTGAGAAGTGCAAATTGATCCAGCCGTACCGAGGTATGTCGAGTACCTGTTGCGGCAACAACGCGCCGTACGCAACGACCGGGCACACGTCGGGGGCGAGGTCGGTCAGCGCCGCCACGAACTCCGGGTCCGACGGCCTCGCGGGAGTGAGCACCGGGATGCCGTGCTCGTCCGCCAACACTCCGACGGGCGAGCGCACGGTCTTGCGTCCACGGCCGGCTGCGGCATCGGGCCGGGTGACCACGGCGATCACCTCGTGCCGTTCGGACTCCACCAGTCGCGCGAGTGACGGGACCGCAGGTTCCGGTGTTCCGGCGAAGACGACGCGCACTGAAGGCAACTCCCTGGGATGGACGAAACGATGTCGGTTGTCCATCCTAGGGAGTCACGGCAGCGTGCGACGATTCCGCACCGACGATCACGTCGCGTCGGTGCTGTCGGAACTGTCGGAAGCGTCCTCTGCGAGGATGCGATACAGCGATCGGCGTGCCTCGATGAGCACCTCGGCTGCCTGGTCGACCTGACGCACGGTTCCGACTCCGGCCACCTGACCGGCCGCTCCCATCAATTGTCCGATCAGTGCCCGAAGATCACGCGCATCGATGCCGACGGAATCGGCTACGTCGTCCCAAGGACTGCCGAGATCTGCTCGATGGTCGTCGACATGACGCCTGCCCTCGGCCGTCAGTGCTGCCGTCTTCCGGCCGGCCACCTTGTCGATCAGCACCAAGCCCTCGTCTTCGAGCTGCGACAGGGCCGGGTATATCGATCCCGGACTCGGCTTCCAGGTTCCGTTGCTCTTCTCGGCGATCTGCTGGATGAGTTCGTAACCGTGCATCGGCCGGTCCTCGAGCAGCAGGAGGATCGCAGCGCGGACATCGCCACGTCGGCCCCGACCGCCTCGGCCCCGACCACGACCGAAGTCGGCATTCGGCCCGAAACCGCCGGCCCCGACACCACCGGGCCACATACCGTCACGCCCCCGCCCGACAGGAGCTCCCCGACGTCTGCCGTGTTCTCCGTGACCTCTCCTTCCCCGACCTCTCTCGTGTCGTTCTCCGCCGTCTGGTTCTCCGTCTTCTGCCGGGCCGTGCTCATCGTCCTGCGCAACCCACATCTGGAACGGCGCGCCGCGTCGGCGCGGGTCTCCGTGCCGATTGCCTGCGAGTCCCATCCGGGGACCTCCGCGGCGTCCGAATTCGTGTGCAAAGCCTTCGAATGCGTAGTTCATCTCGTTCTCCTTCGTATCGATTGAACAAGTCGACGATATATCGGCAATACAACTTTGACAAGTCCCTCAGGTTGCCTCTCTATCTGGACGACGGGAACGCAACAGGACAGAGAAAGCCCATCACCCGATCCGAATGGGATCGATCTGAATCCGTACGCCCGCGCCGAGCTTCTTGGCGCTTCGGGACGCCTGCGCAGTCGACAGCGCTCGCGCCAGCGCTGCTCCGGTGCTTCGCGGAACCCGGATCAGGAGCCGCTGCACGTCTCCGGACAACCCGTCCTCGCCGCTACCCGCAGGTGCGCGTTGACCGTCCGGGAGATCGACGGGACCCAGTACCTCGACCGTCTCGGGTAGATCTGCACTGTCGACCAACGCTGTTATCGCGTCGGTGGTCCCGTCGATCGCCGCCACGTGAACGGCCGGTGGAAACCGAACCTCGACTCGTTCGTCCAGCTGACTGCGCGCGTGCCACAGCGGATCCCAGCGCACCAGGGCCTGGACGGTGGGGATCTCGGACTCGGCCACCACGACCACACGTCCCCCAGCCGCCCCGGGCCGAACCATCGACGCAGCCGTCATCCAGCGGCGCAGTGTCTCTTCTGCCGCACGCAGATCCGCCCGGCCCAGCAGCGCCCAACCGTCGAGCAGCAGCGCGGCGCCGTATCCGCCGTCCACGGTCGGCTCGGCACCGACGGTCGACACCACGAGCGAACCACCGGGGCGCACGGTATCGAGGACGGTGGCCCCACCGGAGTTGTGTATCGGCACGCCAGGGAAGGCGCGGCCGAGCTCCTCGGCCGTGCGTCCCGCTCCGATCACCACGGCGCGCAGGTTGCGCGACCCGCAGACCGTGCAGCGGTGTGCGGCATCGGCGATTCCGCACCAGGAACACGTCGGGCTGCCCGCGCCGTCGCTGCCCGGAGCCGAGGGCAGGGCGAGCGGACCGTTGCAGCGTCGACACCGAGCCGGATGGCGGCACTTCGCACACGCCAGCGACGGAACATAACCGGCGCGTGGAACCTGAACCAGCACAGGGGTATCCGCTTTCAGCGCCGCACGTGCGGCCTCGAAAGCGATCGCCGGTAGCCGCGCGACCCGGGCTGCCGGATCCCGAGCGAGCGCGTGGTCCGAGTCGGCCAGCGCGACCACGTGAGGTTGCCGTTCACGCACCAGCTCACGTGGGGCGACCAGGTCGTGGGCCCAGCCGGAATCGACGAGAGCCTCGGCCTCGGCCGTCCGGGAATGTCCGCCGACGACGACCGCGGCTCCCGACACGTGCGCGCGGAGCAACGCCACCTCACGTGCATGCGGATACGGTGAGCGTGGTTCGGCGAAACTGTCGTCGCCGTCGTCCCAGATCACGATCAGGCCGAGGTTCGACACGGGCGCGAACACCGCACTGCGTGTGCCCACCACGACAACGGGGCCCGACCTCAGACAGCGCAACCATTGCCGGTACCGCTTGGCCGGTCCCAAACCGGCCGACAGCGCCACCACACGGTCGGCCCCGACTGCCGCAGCGCACGCGCCCTCCAGACGATCGAGATCCCGTTGGTCGGGCACCACGACCACTGCGGACCGTCCGCTCCCCACTGTGACGGCAGCCAATTCGGCCAATCGAGCGGGCCACACCTCGCCGGGTAGGGCCTGCCACACCGCACGCGGAACACGGTGCTCGCCAAGGGCATCGAGGAAATTGGAGCCATGGGTATACGCCGCCCAGCCCGTGCGATCGACGACCGGCTCTGCTGCCTCGTCGACGACCGGAGGGGGCTCTGCCTCGACCCGTGCGTGGCGAGCCGGAACCGCCAGACGCAGCACATCCGCTCGCGTTCCTGCGTAGCGATCGGCCACCGCCGACACCAACTCGGCGATCTCGGGAGTCAGTACGCGCTCGGCGGACACGACCCGGTCGAGCCAGCCGAGACGACCGGGATGGTCGGTCTCGGCCAGCCTGGCGAGTACGAACCCGTCGACGAGCCGGCCGGCAAAACGAACGCGTACCCGCACACCGGGCTGGGCATCGTCGCTGGCGTCCTCGGGAACGAGGTAATCGAACTCGCGGTCGAGGTGCGGCAGCGGAAGCATCGGAAGAATGCGCGCGATCGGCAGATCGGCTGCCGCTACCGGCGTCACACCAGCCACCGCACCTCCTTCTCGATCGTCACCCCACACTCGTCGTGGGAGCACCGAGCCGGTGCGAACAGGGTACGTGCGGCAGCATCGCTGCCGGAGTGGAGGGACCTACAGGCCTGCCGCGTCCCGGAGCTTGTCGGCGCGATCGGTGGATTCCCACGGAAGATCGATGTCGGTACGTCCGAAGTGACCGTACGCGGCCGTCTGCGCGTAGATCGGGCGCAGCAGGTCGAGGTCGCGGATGATCGCACCGGGACGGAGGTCGAAGACCTCGCTGATCGCCGCCTGAATACGCGCGGGATCGGTCTTCTCGGTGCCGAACGTCTCGACGAACAGACCGACCGGTGCTGCCTTGCCGATCGCATAGGCCACCTGCACCTCGATGCGGTCGGCCAGACCGGCTGCGACCGCATTCTTGGCGACCCACCTCATCGCGTATGCGGCGCTGCGGTCGACCTTCGACGGGTCCTTGCCCGAGAATGCTCCGCCGCCGTGCCGAGCCATGCCGCCGTACGTGTCGACGATGATCTTTCGGCCGGTCAGACCGGCGTCTCCCATCGGACCACCGAGCACGAACTTTCCGGTGGGATTGACCAGCAACCGGACGTTCGAGGTGTCGAGAGTCGGTACGTCCAGCTCTGCGAGTACCGAGCCCAGGACCTTCTCGCGGATGTCGGGAGTGAGCAGGTTGTCGAGGTCGATGTCTGCTGCATGCTGGGTCGAGATCACGACGGTATCGAGACGAACGGCGTCGTCCCCGTCGTACTCGATCGTGACCTGAGTCTTGCCGTCCGGACGCAGATACGGCAGCACACCGCTCTTGCGAACCTCGGTCAGTCTCCGAGACAGCCTGTGTGCCAACGCAATCGGCAGCGGCATGAACTCGGGTGTATCGGTGTTGGCGTAGCCGAACATCAATCCTTGGTCGCCGGCACCCTGACGGTCGATCTCGTCGTCGGACAATCCCTCGACGCGGGCCTCGTGCGAATGGTCGACGCCCTGCGCGATCTCGGGTGACTGCGCGCCGATGGCGACGTTCACACCACAGGAGTTTCCGTCGAATCCCTTGGCGGACGAGTCGTACCCGATTTCGAGCACCTTCTCGCGCACGATCTTCGGGATGTCCGCGTAGGCGGTGGTGTTCACCTCACCTGCGACGTGGACCTGGCCCGTGGTGACGAGCGTCTCCACCGCCACTCGGGCTCGCGGATCCTCGGTGAGAAGAGCGTCGAGGATGGAATCGCTGATGGCGTCACAGATCTTGTCTGGATGACCTTCTGTAACGGACTCGCTGGTGAAAAGCCGACTACCGGACTTGCTCACGGACTTCCTCTCGACGCATGTTCTTGCCCGACCCGACGGATGATGCCGGCCGAGCACTCCACGAAAATTGATGTTCCCTCGGTGTTATCGCCCCTGTGGGAGCCACGCAAACCTTTACGGCGCTGTCGCCCTGGTACCCAGAACGCTAGCTGCTACGACATCGATCGTGCACCCTCGACATCAGCGGGTGTCCGAAGTGGGCGGCGTATCGCGGGAACGAAGCATCTGGGCGACCGAATCCAACACCCTGCTGGCGAGCAGAGCTTTCGAGCCCTCCCCCAGCGCGGCCTCGGAGCCGTCGGATCCCAACAACCAGCCGTCGTTGTGGTCGACCTCGAAGGCCTTGCCGTCACCCACCGCATTGACGACGAGCAGATCGCAGCCTTTGCGTTCGAGCTTGGCTCGCGCGTAGGTGAGCACGTCACCGTCGGCGTCGCCCGTCTCGGCGGCGAATCCGACGATCACCGTCGACGATCGGACGTCTCCGCTGTGCCGAGCCGACACGAGACCGGCGAGGATGTCGTCGTTGCGGACCAGAGGAATCGACGACGGTTCGTTCGAGCCCTTCTTGATCTTGCTGCTCGCGATGGACTCGGGTCTGAAGTCGGCGACCGCAGCCGCCATCACCACTGCGTCGACGTCGGTCGCATGCGAGCGCACCGCGTCCTGCATATCGGACGCGGTCTTCACGTGGACCACATCGACCGCCGCGGGTGCCTCGAGGTCGCTGGTGTAGCCGGCGATCAAGGTCACGTGGGCACCGCGCTGGGCTGCGACTCGAGCCAACGCGTACCCCTGCTTGCCGGAACTCCGATTCCCCAGAAAACGAACGGGATCAAGGGGTTCCCGCGTACCACCGGCCGAGATCAGTATTCGCCGTCCCTCGAGATCGCGCGGCATCGCGTCCGCACGTTCGGTCAGCAGCATGGCGAGAGCGAAGATCTCCTCGGGCTCGGGCAGTCGGCCCGAACCGGTGTCGCGTCCGGTCAACCGGCCGGACGCAGGCTCGATCACCTGGGTACCGCGCGATCGGAGCGTAGTGACGTTCGCGACGGTGGCCGGGTGTTCCCACATCTCCGTGTGCATGGTCGGGGCCAACACGACGGGGCACCGAGCGGTCAGCAACGTCGCGGTGAGCAGATCGTCCGCCCGCCCGCCCGCAATTCGAGCCATCAGGTCCGCGGTGGCCGGCGCGACGACGACGAGATCCGCTTCCTGCCCCAGCCGGACGTGCGGCACTTCGGGCACATCGGCGAACACGCCGGTGTGCACCGGCTGGCCGGACAATGCCTCGAATGTTGCGCGGCCTACGAATTCGAGCGCCGACGCAGTCGGAATCACTCGAACCTGATGGCCGTTCTCGGTGAATTTTCGAATGAGCGCACAACTCTTGTAGGCGGCGATACCGCCGCCTACTCCGACGACCACATGCACGTCAGGTGTCCCCTGTCGGGTTCTTATTCGCCTTCGGTGTGCTCGAGGAGGTCGGCGTGGATCTCGCGAAGCGCGATGGACAGCGGCTTTTCCTGCAGACCGGGCTCGACCAGCGGTCCCACGTATTCGAGGATGCCGTCACCGAGCTGGTTGTAGTAGTCGTTGATCTGGCGTGCGCGCTTGGCTGCGTAGATGACGAGCGCGTACTTGGACGAGGTGCGCGCAAGCAATTCGTCGATGGGTGGATTGGTGATGCCGAGCGGCGTGTCGTAGGCCGGCAGAGCGCTGCGTCCGTCGAAGTCGGAAACGGCCGCTGAAGTGCTGCTCACTGATGATCTCCTGAAATTGCATCGTTGGTGCTACGAACTAGCTGGTCGGGGCCTCATGCGCCGTGAAAATGGTCAGCTGTTGCCGACCGACGACCTACCGACCAACAAGGATACCAACTGTTCGCACGAATGGTCGACATCGGTATTGACAACGACCGTGTCGAACTCGTCCTGCGCCGCCAATTCCACTCTCGCCGTTTCCAATCGTCGCTCGGTGGCGGCGCTCTCCTCCGTCGCTCGACCGACCAGACGAGAGACCAGGTCTTCCCACGTGGGCGGTGCCATGAACACCAGCAGAGCTTCCGGCTTGGACACCCGAACGGCGCGGGCACCGGCCAGATCGAGCTCGAGCAGCACCGGGCTGCCGGCCTCCAAGGCCGCGTCCACTGCGGCGGCAGGTGTTCCCGATCGCTGCAGGCCGCCGTGGATACTCGCCCACTCCAACAGCTCACCGTCGGCGATCATCCGGTCGAACTCCTCGGACGACACGAAGTGGTAGTCCTGACCGTCCACCTCGCCAGGCCGCGGCGATCGCGTCGTGACCGACACACTGAAGACCAGCTCCGGTAGCGCCGCGCGCACGAGCCGAACGACACTGGACTTGCCGACGCCGGAAGGGCCGGACAGCACCACCAACCGGCCCCGCTTCTTCTCCGGCACGGACGTCGCCGCAGTGTCACTCACCGTCGTCAGGCCTCGAAATCGAACTTCGTCAACAGCGCTTTGCGCTGCCGATCCCCGAGTCCGCGCAGTCGACGAGTGGGCGCGATCTCCAACTCCGTCATCAGCTCCGCGGCCTTGACCTTGCCCACCTTCGGCAACGCCTCGAGCAATGCGGATACCTTCATCTTGCCGAGAATCTCGTCCGTCTCGGCGTCCTTGAGAACCTGCTTGAGGTCGGTGCCGCCGCGCTTGAGGCGCTCCTTGAGCTCGGCGCGAGCCTTGCGGGCGATAGCTGCCTTTTCGAGGGCAGCAGCGCGCTGCTCGGGGGTCAACTGGGGAAGGGCCACTGTCGGTTCCTCCGTCTTCTCGTTTCGGGGCGAGCGACCGGTCCGATCAGGATCGGTTCGCCGCTCATCGGTAGGTGCCTGCCGAGGACCATCCGTGCAGGGATTCCCGGTCGATTCGCATTGTCGTCGGCAGCGTTAGCGACCGTACCGACGACGGGCGCTCACCGCTAACCCACCCCCACACGCTCGCCGACGCGACCATGGACTATGCGAGACCCGCTTCGATCTCGTCACGCAACTGCGTCGCCGCCGCACGCAACGCCGTCACCGACGGACCCGCCGCCAGCACACTCCGAGAAGAGTTCGGCAACAGCAGCTCTCGGCAATCACGGAAGATCTCTGCCAGATCGTTCACCGTGGCACCCTGGGCACCCAGGCCGGGCGCGAGCACCGGCCCGCGGTAGCCCGACAGATCGAGGCCGTGATCGCGGGTGGCGCCGACCACCAGGCCGACCGTGTCTGCATCGACACGGTTGCGCGCAGCCGCCGCGTCGACGATCGACTGCGCAACGGACCCACCCGTCGACATCGACGCGTGCTGCAGCGCGGAACCTTCCGGATTCGACGTCCGGGCAAGGACGAACACGCCGCGGTCGTGAGCGACAGCTCGGTCGATTGCCGCACCCAACGAGTCGAACCCCAGGTACGGCGACACCGTGACGGCATCGGACGACAGCGGAGAACCCGGCTCCAGCCACGCCTGCGCGTACGCATCCATCGTCGTTCCGATATCGCCGCGCTTGGCATCGGCGATCACCAACGTGCCTGCGTCCCGCAACACCCCGACAGTGCGCTCGAGAACCGCATAGCCGGCCGAACCGTACGACTCGAAGAACGCCACCTGAGGCTTGACGACAGCCACCTCACCGACGAACGCCTCCACACACAGCTCGGCGAAGACCTCGAGACCGTCCGCCGAGCGCGGCAGGCCCCACGCCTGGAGCAGAGCCGGATGCGGATCGATGCCGACGCACAGCCGACCGCGCGCGGCGACCGCTGCCCGGAGCCGGTCCGACCAACTGTGGTGATGACTCACGGCAGAACCAGGCCTTCCTTCAGACCCGCATGCAGATCCTGCAGGGAACGAACACCGATTCCACCGGCGATGGCTGCCTCGATGCCCTGCACTGCGGCCGACGCACCCTGCACCGTGGTGATGCACGGAATGTTCTGCGCCACAGCGGCACTACGAATCTCGTATCCGTCGACGCGGGGACCGGAGTTGCCGTACGGGGTATTGATGACCATCGCGATGTCGCCGGCCAGAATTCGGTCGACGATCGTCTGCTCACCCTCCGGGACATCCTCGCCCGACTGCTTGTACACCTGCTCGCACTTGATTCCGTTGCGCCGCAACACATCTGCGGTTCCTTCGGTGGCCAGGATGTCGAACCCGAGATCGGCGAGTCGTTTCACCGGGAAGATCAACGACCGCTTGTCCTTGTTCGCCACCGATACGAATACTGCACCGCCGGCGGGCAGCGAACCGTACGCGGCGGTCTGACTCTTGGCGAAGGCAGTGCCGAAATCGAAGTCGATACCCATCACCTCACCGGTGGACTTCATCTCCGGGCTGAGCAGTGTGTCGACGCCGGTTCCGTCCGCGCGGCGGAACCTGTTGAACGGCAACACCGCTTCCTTGACGGCGATGGGCGCACCCGCCGGGACGGTGCCACCGTCTCCGGTCTCCGGCAGGATTCCCGCAGTCCGAAGTTCGGCGATGCTCTCCCCCAACATCACTCGGGCGCAAGCCTTCGCCAGCTGCACGGCCGTCGCCTTGGACACGAACGGCACCGTCCGGCTGGCTCGAGGGTTGGCCTCGAGGACGTACAGAATGTCGTCCTTGAGGGCGTACTGCACGTTCAGCAGGCCCTGGACACCGATTCCCTTCGCGAGGGCTTCGGTCGATCGACGCACGTTCTCCAGGTCGGTCTTGCCGAGCGTGATCGGCGGGAGTGCACATGCGGAGTCGCCGGAGTGGATGCCGGCCTCCTCGATGTGCTCCATGATGCCGCCGATGTACACCTCGGTGCCGTCGCACAGCGCGTCGACGTCGATCTCCACGGCATCTTCCAGGAACCGGTCGACCAGCACCGGTCGGTCGTCCGAGATCTCCGTCGCATTGGAGATGTAGGTCGCCAGGGATGCCTCGTCGTAGACGATCTCCATACCGCGTCCGCCCAGCACGTACGACGGGCGCACCAGCACCGGGTAACCGATTCCTGCGGCGATCTCACGGGCCCCGTCGAACGTCGTCGCGGTGCCGTATTTGGCTGCCGGCAGTCCTGCCGCGTCCAGTACCTTGCCGAACTCTCCGCGGTCCTCGGCGAGGTCGATGGCCTCGGGAGAGGTTCCGACGATGGGTACGCCTGCGGCTTTCAGTCGCTTCGCCAGACCGAGCGGGGTCTGTCCGCCCAGCTGCACGATGACCCCGCGCACCGTTCCCGAGGCGGCCTCGGCCCGGTACACCTCGAGCACGTCCTCGAACGTCAGCGGCTCGAAGTACAGGCGATCGGCGGTGTCGTAGTCGGTGGAGACGGTCTCGGGGTTGCAGTTGACCATGACCGTCTCGTAGCCGGCCTCGGACAGCGTCAGCGCCGCATGCACACAGCTGTAGTCGAATTCGATGCCCTGACCGATGCGGTTGGGACCGGATCCGAGGATCAGGACCTTGGGCCGGTCCGGCTGCGGGGCAACCTCGGTCTCGGCTTCGGGGTCGAGCTCGTAGGTGCCGTAGTGGTACGGGGTCTTGGCCTCGAACTCCGCCGCACAGGTGTCGACAGTCTTGTAGACCGGGTGCACACCGAGCTCGTCGCGCAGCGCCCGCACTCCGTCCTCACCGTCGAGTTCGGGTCGCAGAGCGGCGATCTGGCGATCGGACAGACCGTGGTACTTGGCCTGACGCAGCAGCGCCTCGTCGAATTCGGCCGCCTCGCGAACCTGGACGCCGAGTTCGTGGATCTGCTGGAACTGGTCGAGGAACCACGGGTCGATCTTGGTCGCCTCGAACAGCTGCTCGAGGGTGGCACCGAGAGCGAATGCCTTCTCGATCCCGTACATCCGACCGTCCTGCGGTACGGACAGGTCCTTCAGCAACGCGTCCAGACTTTCTGCCTCGACCTCGGGGCCGGTCCAGTAGCCCGCGCGCTTGGTTTCGAGCGAGCGCATCACCTTGCCGAAGGCCTCGGTGAAGTTGCGGCCGATGGACATCGCCTCGCCGACGGACTTCATCGTCGTGGTCAGTGTGCCGTCGGCACCGGGGAACTTCTCGAACGCGAATCGCGGTGCTTTGACGACCACGTAGTCCAGCGTCGGCTCGAAGCAGGCCGGCGTCTCCTTGGTGATGTCGTTGACGATCTCGTCGAGGGTGTACCCGATGGCCAGCTTGGCGGCCATCTTGGCGATCGGGTAGCCCGTGGCCTTGGACGCCAGAGCCGACGAGCGTGACACTCGCGGGTTCATCTCGATGACGACCAGTCGGCCGTCGGCCGGATCCATCGCGAACTGGATGTTGCAGCCGCCGGTGTCGACGCCCACCTCACGCAGGATGTCGATGGAGAGGTCGCGCATCTTCTGGTACTCGCGGTCGGTGAGCGTCATCGCCGGCGCAACGGTGACCGAGTCGCCGGTGTGCACGCCGACGGGATCCACGTTCTCGATGGAACACACGATGACCACGTTGTCGCGGCCGTCACGCATGAGCTCGAGCTCGTATTCCTTCCAGCCGAGGATGGACTCCTCGATCAGCACGTTGGCCGTCGGGGACGCCGCCAGGCCGCCTCCCGCGATCCGGGTCAGATCCTCGTCGTTGTAGGCCAATCCCGAACCGAGCCCACCCATCGTGAACGACGGCCGGACGACGACCGGGAAACCGAGCTCGGCGACGGTCTCGCGTACCTCGTCCATCGTGTAGCAGACGGCCGACTTGGCGGATTCTCCACCGACCTTGGCGACGATGTCCTTGAACTTCTGGCGATCCTCGCCGCGCTGGATCGCGTCGAAGTCGGCACCGATCAGTTCGACGCCGTACTTGGTGAGAATGCCCTGATCGTGCAGAGCGACAGCTGCATTGAGAGCCGTCTGTCCGCCCAGGGTCGCGAGCACGGCCTGGATGGGGTGGCCCTGCTCGGCCTCGCGAGCGAAGATCTTCTCGATGAACTCCGCGGTGATCGGCTCGACGTACGTCGCGTCGGCGAACTCCGGGTCGGTCATGATCGTGGCCGGGTTCGAGTTGACGAGGCTGACCCGCAGTCCTTCCTCACGAAGCACTCGACACGCCTGGGTGCCGGAGTAGTCGAACTCGCAGGCCTGGCCGATGACGATCGGGCCGGATCCGATCACCAGGACGTGGTTCAGGTCTGTGCGGCGTGGCATTACTTCTTCTCCTGAAGGACGCTGGTGAAACGGTCGAAGAGGTAGGCGGCGTCGTGCGGGCCGGCCGCGGCCTCGGGGTGGTACTGCACCGAGAAGGCGCTGCCGCCGATCAGCTCGACGCCCTCGACGGTGCCGTCGTTGGCGCAGGTGTGGCTGATTCGTGCTCGACCGAAGTCGGTGTCGAATTCCTCGCCTGCTTCACCTTCGAGTGCGAACCCGTGATTCTGCGCGGTAATCGCGATGCGACCGGTGGTGTGCTCGATGACCGGGATGTTCATGCCGCGGTGGCCGAACTTCATCTTGTACGTGCCGCGACCGAGTGCCCGCCCGAAGATCTGGTTGCCGAAGCAGATGCCGAACAGCGGCAGCTCTCGTTCGAGTACCTGCCTGGTCAGCGCGACACTCGTGTCTGCCGTGGCCGGGTCTCCCGGGCCGTTGGACAGGAACACACCGTCCGGGTTCAGTTCGAGAACCTGCTCGATGCTGGTGTTCGACGGCACCACGTGCACGCGGATACCGCGCTCGGCGAACATTCGCGGAGTGTTGGTCTTGATGCCGAGATCGACTGCCACGACGGTGAATCGAGCGTCGCCGGTCGGTTCGATGGTGTACCCGGCACCGGTGGTCACCTCGCCGGCGAGGTCCGCGCCGAGCATGGACTGCTGACCGGTCACCTGCTCGAGCATCTCGTCCGAGGTGCCGAGTGCGTCGCCCGAGAACACTCCCGCTCGCATCGAGCCGCGCGTACGCAGGTGGCGGACGAGAGCGCGCGTGTCGATTCCGGCGATGCCGACGACGTTCTGCGCCTCGAGCTGGTCTTGCAGCGTTCCGGTCGAGCGCCAGCTCGACGTCCGGCGCGCTGGATCTCGGACGACGTAACCGGCGACCCAGATCTTGTTGGGATCCTGGGCACTGGCCGCCTCGCCGTCCTCCTGGTTCCAGCCGGTGTTGCCGATCTGCGGAGCCGTGGCCACCACGATCTGGCGGTGGTAGCTCGGATCGGTCAGCGTCTCCTGGTATCCGGTCATACCGGTGCAGAAGACGGCTTCGCCGAGCGTGCGCCCCTGGGCCCCGAACGTGGTGCCGCGGAACGTCCGGCCGTCCTCCAGAACAAGAACTGCGCTGCTCACGCGGTTTCCTCCTTGGTTTCTCCGGTGAAACCCTCTGTCCACACCGGGTAGATCTGCTTGTCGTCGGCCCTGAAGCCGGTGTCTATTTCGGTCCCCGTCGGCAACTCCCATCGGATCACCAGGAGACCGTCCTTGGTCATGACCTTGCCTGCGAGTCCGCGCTCGGTACGGATCGCCCGGATCGATTCGTTCGGAATCCAGATGGGTGACTCGCCGTCCCGATCGAGGAGGATTCCCTTCTCGTGTCGTGACAGCTCGCCGGTGGCGCGGTGGCCGATGTCGCCCACGGCGATCCGGTCCTGCCAACTCGGCGCAATGGTGCTGCCGACGTAGAGCCCGGTGGCCGGCTGGATTCGGTTGGCACCCAGGTCGTCCGGCACGGCCGGGAACTCGCCGATGCGTCCTTCCTGACGCTTCTGACGCCCGCGCCAACCCCAGAAGATCAGCGCGATCATCAGCGCCCAGAACAGGATGAAGCCGATGACGATGAGAACTCTGTCCACGGCTCTACTCCCCTGCCCTGTTCGCCACGACTCCGTCGCGGACGGTGATACGTCCACGGAACACGGTGGTGGTCACCTTGGACGAGAAGCTCATGTCCTCGAACGGTGTGTTGTGTGCGACGCTGGCGAGCTTCTTGCCCGACACCGTCCAGTCGGCCTTCGGATCGACCAGCGTCAGGTTGGCGATTTCGCCCACCTCGATCGGACGGCCCTGATCGGCCAGGCCGACGATCTCGGCCGGACGTTCGCTCATGACCCTCGCCACACCGCGCCAGTCCAGCAGACCCGGGTTCACCATCGTGTCGACGACGATCGACAGCGCGGTCTCCAGTCCGAGCATCCCGGGCCGGGCGATGGAGAACTCACAGCATTTGTCCTGCTCGGCATGCGGTGCGTGGTCGGTTGCCACGCAATCGATCACGCCGTCGGCCAGACCCTTGCGCAACGCGTCCACGTCGGACTTCTCGCGCAACGGCGGGTTCACCTTGTTGACGGCGTCGTATGTCTCCAGACGCGAGTCGTCGAGGAGCAGGTGATGGGGCGTTACCTCGGCGGTGATCGAAATTCCCTGCCCCCGAGCCCATTTCAGCAACTCGACGGTGCCGGCAGTGGAGGCATGGCAGATGTGCACCCGCGCATTCGCGTCCCGAGCGAGCAGGGCATCGCGCGCGACGATCGATTCCTCGGCGGCACGCGGCCAGCCGGTGAGACCGAGCCGGGCGGCGTTGGGACCCTCGTGAGCGACCGAACCGACGGTCAATCGCGGTTCTTCCGCATGCTGGGCGATCAACACTCCGAGCGAACTCGAGTACTCCAGTGCGCGACGCATGATCAGTGGGTCGTCGACGCAGTGGCCGTCGTCGGAGAACATCTTGACCCGACCGACCCCGGCAGCCATCGTGGCCATCTCGGCCAACTGCTTGCCTTCGAGCCCTACGGTGACGGCCCCGACGGGGTGCACGTCGACGAGCCCGACTTCCTGTCCGCGGCGCCACACATGGTCGGTCACGACGACCGAATCCGCGACCGGCGAGGTGTTGGCCATGGCAAACACGGCGGTGTACCCACCCAGAGCGGCTGCGGCGGAGCCGGTTTCGATGGTCTCGGTGTCTTCCCGACCGGGCTCCCGCAGATGGGTGTGCATGTCGACGAAGCCGGGCAGCAGAACCTGGCCGCGCGCCTCGACCACGTCGGCGCCGTCGGCGTCGACGTCGGGCCCGATCTCGACGATCTCCTCGCCAGTGATCAGGACGTTCGTTTCGGGGCCCTCGCCGTACAGCAGGACTCCACGCAGCAGTACCGACGGTGCCGGAGCGGTCATGATGCTCCCCCGTCCGAACCGACCAGCAATCGGAACAGGACTGCCATCCGCACGTGAACTCCATTCGTAACCTGTTGCAAGACTGCAGTTTTGGGTGAGTCGGCCACCGAGGACGCGATCTCCATACCGCGCAGCATCGGCCCCGGATGCAGCACCACGGCGTGCTCGGGCAACAAGTCGAGTCGGCGCTGCGAAAGTCCGTACGTGATCGAGTACTCCCGCGCCGACGGAAAGAACCCGCCGTTCATCCGCTCGGCCTGCACCCGAAGCATCAACACCGCGTCCAACCCGGGTAGCTCGGCGTCGATGTCGTGCGAGACCCGAACCGGCCAGCCCTCGACACCGACCGGCAGCAGAGTCGGCGGCGCTACCAGCACGACGTCGGCTCCGAGGGTGGACAGGAGAATCGCATTCGATCGCGCTACCCGGCTGTGCAGAACATCGCCGACGATCGCGATCCGGCGACCGGAGATATCGCCCAGGCGTTGCCGAACCGTCAGGGCATCGAGTAACGCCTGTGTGGGGTGTTCGTGGGTACCGTCGCCCGCATTGATGACCGCCGGACCGGCACCGGTGGAACGACCATCGAGGCCAGCCCCTTGGTCGGCGGTCCACCGGGCGATCTGGTGCGCGGCACCCGACGCAGGGTGGCGAACGATGAGTGCGTCGGCACCGGCCGCGCGCAGGGTCATCGCAGTGTCGCGGAGGGACTCCCCCTTGGATACCGACGAACTGCTGGCACTGACGTTGATCACATCGGCGCTCATCCATTTGCCCGCGACCTCGAACGACACCCGAGTTCGGGTGGAGTTCTCGAAGAAGACGGTCATGATCGTCCGGCCGCGCAACGTCGGCAGCTTCTTGACCTCGCGACCGAGCAGTGCCTGCTCGAAACGCTCGGCCTCGTCGAGCAGTTCGGTGGCGGATTCCGCAGTGAGGTCGGCGACCGACAGCAGGTGTTTCATCGCGTCGATCCTCCCTCGGACAAGCTGACGCCATCCCGCCCGTCGTGCTCGGAGAGCAGCACCGAGACGTCCTCGGAGCGGGCCGTGGGCACGTTCTTGCCCACGTAATCCGCCCGGAGGGGAAGTTCGCGGTGGCCGCGATCGATCAGGACCGCGAGTTGGACGGCGCGAGGGCGTCCGAGATCGCGCAGCGCGTCGAGCGCCGACCGGACGGTACGGCCGGAGAACAGCACGTCGTCGACCAGAACGACCAGGGCATCGTCCACTCCGCCGGTCGGCACCGAGGTGCGTTCGAGTGGACGGTGCGGTTTGTTGCGCAGATCGTCGCGGTACAGGGTGATGTCGAGCGAGCCGAGCGGGGGCCGCACGCCGGAGAACGCCTCGATACGTTCGGCGAGACGCTCGGCCAGGGTGGTACCGCGAGTGGGAATGCCCAGTAGCACGACACGCGGCGAGTCGGGAGCGTCGAGCGCGGTCTTCTCGATGATCTGGTGAGCCATGCGAGAGATGGTCCGACCTACATCGGCTGCGGACAGCAGCTCACGGACGGCAGAATCGGCGGATGAACTTTCGGGCGCAGGCAAACTACGACCTCCTTCTCCGCCTCTCTGGACGGATCGTTAAAGGATGTCTGGCACTAGAACTGCGTAAAGCCTAGCAACGCTCTGCGAACCGAACCCACCAGGCTCGCAGAGCGTTCGGTCACACTGCCGTGGACGGGTGTGTCACAGATCGGAGTCGACCGTCGCATCGTCCGGGCCTGCGGCCTGGGGACGCGACGACACAGCAGCCGCAGCGGCGCGAACCTGCGGTGCCACGAGCACGATCTGGCCGAGTACACCGTTGACGAAGCCCGGCGAATCGTCGGTGGACAGCTGCTTGGCCAGCTCGACGGCCTCGTCGACAGCAACGACCGGTGGGACGTCGGTGGCGTGGAAGAGCTCCCACACCGCGACCCGCAAGATCGCCCGATCGACTGCGGGCAGGCGACCGATCGTCCAGTCCTTGAGATGATCGGCGATCACGCCGTCCAGTCGGTCCAGGTTCTCTGCCACCCCCTCGACCAGCGCGGAGGTGTACTCACTGACCGGTGCGATCGTGTCGTCGCCGCGCGCGAGTTCGATCCGTTCGCTGGTCAGATTCACCGGGTCGACGTTGCGCGCTTCTGCCTCGAACAGGAAATCCACGGCACGCTTGCGGGCCTTGTGGCGCGCACCCAGCTTCTTCGCGCCGGGGACGCCGTTCTGCGAACCGGAGGATGTCGACTTCTTCGATGACACGTTAGGAGTTCACACGCCCGAGGTAGTTGCCGTCACGGGAATCGACCTTGAGCTTGTCGCCGGTGTTGATGAACAACGGCACCGAGATCTCGGCTCCGGTCTCGAGCGTGGCCGGCTTGGTGCCACCGGTCGAGCGGTCTCCCTGCAGGCCGGGGTCGGTGTGCTTGACCTCGAGCTCGACGGTGACGGGAAGCTCGACGTACAGCGGGACGCCCTCGTGCATCGCGACCTGGACGCGAAGGTTCTCGAGCAGGAATCGCGCGCCGTCGCCGACGGTCGCCTCACCGATGGAAAGCTGGTCGTAGGTGTCGGCATCCATGAACACGTAGTCGCTACCGTCGTGGTAGAGGTACGTCATGTCGCGTCGGTCGACCGTTGCGGTCTCGACCTTCACACCGGCGTTGAACGTCTTGTCGACGACCTTGCCCGACAGCACGTTCTTGAGCTTGGTTCGCACGAACGCAGGCCCCTTACCGGGCTTGACGTGCTGAAATTCGATGATCGACCACAGCTGGTTCTCCAGGTTGAGAACCAGTCCGTTCTTGAAATCGCTGGTGGAAGCCACTTGCTTCGCGTCTCCTCAATCGTTTGTGCGCGTGACGCGCCGTCGGTCACGTGCGGGATTCGCTCCCGCCCGCGCGCTAGACGGACGTGAGTTCCTTGCTTGTCAGGGTGAGCAGTTCCGGACCCTCGTCGCGAACGACGAGTGTGTCCTCGATCCGAACGCCGCCGCGGCCGGAGAAGTAGACACCCGGTTCGACGGTGACCGCTGCACCGCTCAGCAGTGTACCGGTGCTCGACTTCGCGATTCCCGGCGCTTCGTGAATTTCGAGGCCGACTCCGTGACCGAGCCCGTGCAGGAAGTACTCGCCGTACCCTGCCTCCTCGATGACCGACCGCGATGCGGCGTCGACCGAAGCGGTCTCGATACCGGGTGCCAGCGCCTCTCGGCCTGCAGCCTGCGACCGCTGCACCAGGTCGTACAGCTCGCGCTGCCACTGCGCCGGCGCACCGATGACGAAGGTGCGCGTCATATCCGAGTGGTACCCGGCCACCAGCGCGCCGAAGTCCAGCTTCACGAAGTCCCCCTCGGCCAGGACGGCGTCGGTCGGGCGGTGATGCGGCACCGCGGAGTTCGCCCCGGCGGCAACGATGGTCTCGAACGAGACGGCGTCGGCACCGTGATCGAGCATCAGCGATTCGAGCTCGCGAGCCACCTCACGCTCGGTCCGGCCCGCGCGAATCCCGCCGCCGCTCAGAAGCTCGGCGAGCGCGTCGTCGGCGGCGCGGCACGCGTCTCGAAGCACACCCACCTCGTACTCGTCCTTGACCATGCGCAGCGATTCCACGACTCCCGGCGCGCGCACCAGTTCGAGGCCGCCGTCGAGCTCGGCCCACGCGCGATGGGCGTCGACCGTGACCACATGACTCTCGAAGCCGACACGGGTGCCGCGACCGGAAATACCAGCACCGAGCAGGTGCAGCGCCGACGCGCGGTCGATCTCTGCGCGCAGATCGGGAACCTGCTCGGCGACCTGGGTGACGTAGCGGCCGTCGGTGCAGATCACTGTTCGCTCGTCACCTCCGGTCGACACGAGCAGCGCGGCATTCGAGCCGGTGAAGCCGGTCAGATAGCGCACATTGAGCAGGTCGGTGATCAGAATCGAGTCGAGGCCGTCCTGGATCAACAGCTCTCGCAAGGCACCGCGGCGGGCGCCGAAATCAGCAGACATGTTCCCGACATTACTGGTCGGCCGTCAACGGATCGGGAGCCTCGGCTGCGCCGCCCCCACGGCGAACCTGTGGGCCCCGACACACAATCGGCCACGTGCGGATATGCTGTGCCGCATGACTGGGTGGGCAGTGCGTGGCATAGGTATGGCTTTGATCAACGTCGTCGCTCGACTGCTGCTGGGGGCAGCGGTGTCGATGTGGCCTCTGAGCGGTTCGGCGCTGCGATGGGTGGCGTATGCCCTCGTCGTGCTCGTCATCGCCGTCTGGGCCGGCATCGACGGGATCCGCGACCGACGCAGGAACCCCGACCCGGACAAGGGCGAGGACCTGACGATGGTCTGGCTGAAGGCTGCTGTGGTCGGCGGCCTGCTTGCCGGATTGATCAGTTGGATCATCGATTTCTTCGTCGACTTCAGCCTGGGCCAGAACGGACTGATCTTCGAGCTGACCTCGGGCGCAGCGTTCACGATCCTGACGGTGTTCGTCGTCGCGAGCATCGCGATGTTCGTCGGCAGGCAGATCGTCAACCGCGAGGCGAAGAAGAAGTTGGCCACCTCCGACGCCGAGCGAGCACACGAGCGCCAGCTGGTGAACGCGGGCTCGGCCGAGCGGGCGGACCAGGCGGGCACACGGTCGCAGGCCGAACCGCAATGGGCACCCGAGCACGGCGAGGCCGACACCGAGGTGTTCTCGGCTGTCGACGCCGACGGCAAGCCCCGGATGGACAAGCGCGGCAACCGTCACGGGAGCGCCGACGGCTCCTGATCCACGCGGCACACGTCCAACGGGCGGTGGTCGATGCACCGATGCATCGACCACCGCCCGTTGTGTGTTCAAAGTGTGTCGCAGGCGTACAACACCTGGATCTACAACATGATGGCGGAACCACCGGCCGCCGGAGCCTCGCGCCCCACAGCCGAGAAAGCCGCGACGAGCAGAGCCGGGTCCGGGCCCTCGAGTCGACCGGGCTTGGCCAATCCGTCGAGGACGACGAATCGAAGCAGACCTGCGCGGTTCTTCTTGTCCGTCTGCATTCCCTTGAGCAGATCCGCGAACGCGTGCTCGTCGTAGGTCACCGGCAGCCCGACCGATTCGAGAATCGCCCGATGGCGGTCCGCGGTCGCGTCGTCGAGCCGGCCCGCCAGACGACCGAGCTCGGCGGCGAACACGAGCCCGACCGACACCGCAGCTCCGTGCCGCCAGCGATACTGCTCGCGTCGCTCGATGGCGTGGGCGAGGGTGTGCCCGTAGTTCAGGATCTCCCGTAGATTCGATTCCCGCAGATCGGCGGCCACAACCCTGGCCTTGACTTCCACGGACCGTCTGATGAGCTCCGGCAGTACGTCGCCGGTCGGATCGAGCGCCGCAGCGGGGTCTGATTCGATGATGTCCAGAATCACCGGGTCGGCGATGAAGCCGGTCTTGATCACCTCGGCCAGGCCCGACACGATCTCGTTCTTCGGCACTGTCTCGAGTGTCGCGAGGTCGACCAGCACCGCGGCCGGTTCGTGGAACGAGCCGACCAGGTTCTTGCCGGCATCGGTGTTGATTCCGGTCTTTCCACCGACGGCGGCATCGACCATGGCCAGCAGAGTCGTCGGAACGTGGACGATTCGAACGCCGCGCATCCACGTCGCCGCAACGAAACCGGCGAGATCGGTGGCCGCGCCGCCGCCGAGCGAGACGATGGCGTCACTTCTGGTCAGGCCGATGCGTCCCAGCACCTCCCAGCAGAATCCGGCGACCGCGAGGTCCTTGCCGTCCTCGGCGTCCGGAATTTCGATGCGGTGTGCATCGATCCCCTTGTCCGCCAATGCTGCTCGCACTGCTTCGGCCGTCTCGGCCAGGGGTGGCTGATGGAAGATCGCGACCGTCGCGGTTCCGGCGAGCTCGTCGACGAGGTCCGTCAACAGGCCTCGGCCGATGATCACCGGGTACGGGTTGGCACTCTCGACCTGGACGCGTACGGGCTCTGTCATCGAATCACCTTCATCTACTGGGGGTTTCGTCGTTCACTTCGCGAACGGGCACCGGTGCGAGAGCAGTGAGCTTGGCCACCAACTGATTCACGACTCGGGCCGGACTACGACTGTCCGTCCGCACTCGCACGGTGGCAACCGAGCGATAGAGGGGGCGGCGGTGACGCATCAATTCCTGGTACTTGGCGCGCGGGTCCGGGCCCGCGAGCAGTGGCCGAGACGTGTTGGCTCCCGTTCGCCGAAGCCCCTCCGACACACTGATTTCCAGATAGACCACAGTGTGCGCAGCAAGCAGCTTCCGGGTTGCAGCCGACAACACGGCTCCGCCGCCGAGGGAAAGAATGCCGTCGTGCGAGGCCAGGGCATCGGCGACGATCCGCTCTTCGATCTCGCGAAATGCAGGCTCACCGTCGTGCGAGAAGATATCCGCAATGGTTCGCCCGGTTTTTCGTTCGATGGCCACGTCGGTATCGAACAGATCCAGATTCAACGCCTGGGCCAGTCGCCGTCCGATGGTCGATTTTCCTGCACCCGGCGGTCCGACGAGGACCGCGTACGGGCTCATCGCGGAGGTCGGGCGGCGGTGCCCTTCACGTAGTGGTCGACGTTGCTCGTCGTCTCCGCCAGCGAATCCCCACCGAACTTCTCCAACGCTGCCTGCGCGAGCACGAGGGCAACCATCGTCTCTGCCACGACCCCGGCGGCCGGAACAGCGCATACGTCCGAGCGCTGGTGGATGGCGACCGCTTCGTCGCCGGTCGACATGTCCACCGTCGACAGGGCGCGGGGAACCGTGGAGATGGGCTTCATCGCGGCACGCACCCGCAGAGCCTCACCGTTGGTCATTCCGCCTTCGATCCCGCCCGCACGGTTCGTCGAGCGGAGAACTCCGTCTGGCCCCGGCTTGATCTCGTCGTGTGCGACACTGCCGCGTCGGCGCGCGGTCTCGAAACCGTCGCCCACCTCGACACCCTTGATCGCCTGGATGCCCATCAGCGCAGCCGCCAGTCTGGCGTCGAGCTTGCGTTCACCCGAGACGAACGAGCCGAGGCCGACCGGCAGTCCGTGCACGACGACCTCGACGATGCCGCCGAGGGTGTCGCCGTCTTTCTTGGC
This sequence comes from Rhodococcoides fascians NBRC 12155 = LMG 3623, assembly GCF_001894785.1. GTDB lineage: Bacteria > Actinomycetota > Actinomycetes > Mycobacteriales > Mycobacteriaceae > Rhodococcoides > Rhodococcoides fascians. The sequence continues at coordinate 116,886 of NZ_BCWW01000004.1, read as the reverse complement.
GGCTTCGATCTCGGCGATCATGGACTCCTCGGCGGCCTTGTCGAAGGCCCGCACCGGAGACTCGTCGATGGCATCGATGTCCGCGCCCGCGGGCGGCGGGCCGACGTAGGGATCCGAGGCACCGATGGAGATCACGTGCGAGACGACGTCGATGCCGAACGCCTGCTTCAGGAACAGCCGCGCGACCGTTCCGATCGCCACCCGCGCCGCGGTTTCACGCGCACTGGCACGCTCGAGCACCGGACGTGCGTCGTCGAAACCGTACTTGAGCATCCCGGAGAAGTCGGCATGCCCGGGTCGTGGTCGAGTCAGTGGAGAGTTGCGAGCCAGATCGGCGAGGACGGCCTCGTCGACGGGGTCGGCCGACATCACCTGTTCCCACTTCGGCCATTCGGTATTACCGACCTCGATCGCCACCGGCCCGCCCATGGTCCGGCCGTGACGAACGCCGCCCGTGAGGGTCACCTTGTCCGCTTCGAACTTCATGCGAGCACCGCGGCCGTAACCGAGGCGGCGGCGAGCGAGTTGGCGAGCAATGTCGTCCGAGGTCACCTCGACTCCCGCGACCATTCCTTCGAGGATGGCGACGAGAGCGGGTCCGTGGGATTCTCCGGCAGTTATCCAGCGCAGCACTCGAACATCTTTTCACGTCGTGGCCGCCGCAACTGCCAGCAGGGTGGCCGCGCACATGGACGGCCCGTGCGCGATGCGCGCACCGGGGTATCCGCAGACCGCCGCGATCGACCCCACCACGGCTGTGGCCACCGGCGCCGCCAACGCCGCGACGGTCCACCCGGCTGTACCGCCCAGGCAAGCGATCGAACCCACCGACCAGGCGAGCTTGACGTCACCCGCGCCGAACGCCCTCGGCGCACCGAGATGAACCACGAGGTAGATGCCGAACAGCAGCCCGCCGCCCAGCAGAGCCTGAGCCGAACCCGTCGCCACCAGCACTGCCGGAACCACGACCGCACCGGGAACGGTCAACACGTTCGGCAGCCGGCGACACCGCACGTCGACGGCGATCAGCGCTGCGAACCACCACGTCAGTACGCACCAGGTGATCAGCCCCCACGACGCGGCATGCGGGCTGTCCCCGAACCTCCACCACGCCCACCCGGATCCGAGGACACACAGCGCCGGTAGAAAACGCGGCTCCCATCGACGCAACACGACGCGCAGCACCACACCGGCGACAGCACCGACCGTGACCGCAACACCCAGACTCCACATGGCTCGAAGCGTCGCACCGAGACGAACCGAGTTGCGCGAACAGTCCAGGTCACGAAAAGACCTGTGGACAACCGCCGCCCTGTGTACAGCCGATGCCCTGTGCACAGCCGATGATCGACGGGTGCCGATGGAGGTTGCCGGTCGGGCGACGACAGACGCGGCTACAGAACGACGCCGAGCGCCTCTCGCATGGCCGATCGGGGTGCCGACATACCGGTGAATTGCTCTACCTGCCCGTAGGCCTGGTTGAGCAGCATCGACAGTCCGCTGATGACCGTTCCGCCGGCGTCGTCGACCGCAGCGGCGAGTGCGGTCGGCCAGGGGTCGTAGATCGCATCGAGTACCACGGGTGCCCGGCCGAGAGCGGCCGCGAAGGGGGCAACCCCGGCTGCGGGGACGGTGCTGACCAGCACGGCCGACGCCGCTGCGACGTCGGCGAGCCCGGGATCGCTGAACTGTGCGAAGTCGGCGCGGAGCCCGGCGGCCACCGCGCACTCGAGAGTGGCCGTCGCACGATCGGCCGATCGAGCAACCACCGTGACCGACGCGGCACCCAGTGTTGCCAGTGCCACGATCGCGGGTCTCGACGTACCTCCTGCACCCACCACCGTCACGGCGGCACCGGTCAGATCGTCGATTCGAGCATCTCGCAGTGCGCCGACGACGCCGTCCACGTCCGTGCAGTCCGCCCGCCATCCCGACGTCGTCCGCAGCAGAGTGTTGGCCGACCCGGCCAGGACGGCGCGTTCGGTACGTTCCGACGCGTACGTCAGAGCGGCGACTTTGCCGGGCATCGTCACCGACACGCCGACCCAATCCGGCCCGAAACCGTCGACCAGTCCGGGAAGTTGCTCGGCCGTGCACTCGATGCGGTCGTAGGTCCACTCGTCGAGGCCGAGGGCGCGGTAAGCCGCCCGATGGAGCACCGGTGACTTCGAGTGCTCGATCGGGCTGCCGAGTACGGCGGCACGCATGTCAGCGGCCGCTGTCGAGGAATCCGGCTTCCACCTTGCCGATGTTGGCCAGGTGCTCGTCGTAACTGCGGGTGAACAGCGTCTCCCCAGCCTGGTTGATGGTCACGAAGTACAGCCAGTCTCCGTCGGCCGGCATCTCGACGGCCTGTACCGCACCGATGCTCGGGGACGAGATCGGAGTGGCGGGCAGCCCTTCGCTGGCATAGGTGTTCCAGGGCGTCACCGTGGCGCGATCGGCGTCGGTGGTGGCCACCTCGGTGGTGTCGAGCGAGTAGTTCACCGTCGAGTCGAATTCGAGCTTCTGCGGCACCGCGAGACGGTTGAGGATCACCCGCGCCACTTTGCTGAAGTCCTGCGGCAGGGATTCACGCTCCACCAGCGAGGCCGCGACGAGTGTGTCGTACGGGGTCAGTCCGGAGTTGCTGCCCGCGGTGAGGATTCCGGTGTCCTCGTACCGGGTGGCGCTCTCGGACACCAATTGCTTCAGGATGTCCGCAGGAGCGGCGCTGGGATCGAAGTCCCACGTTCCGGCGGAGATCAGACCCTCGAGTTGCCGGTCTCGGTCCGGCACGCCCTCGACGCGGTCGGTTGCCCACTGCGGCACTCCCAGGGCTGCCGGATCGTCGACCGCTCCTGCTGCGTTCAGATCGTCGTAGCTGATGCACGTCGGACTGCCGCTGCCGGTCCGATCCACGCAGCTGGCCTCGGAGATCAAGGTGTAGATCCCCTTCTTGACCGAACCGGTGTTCACGTCTCTCGCGTCGTGCAGTTGACGCCCCTCCGAGATGACCATGTTTCCCACCCGCGAGGCAGGATCCACCAGCTCCTCGACCGCGCGGGAAGCCGGAACACCGCTGGTGAGCAGGTAGAAGCCCGGCTGGACCGACGTGATCGCATTGTTCTGCAGCGCAGCTTCGAGGAACGCTCCGGAACTCGCCACCACGCCCTTGTCCGCAGCCTCGGTACCAATTTGCTGGGCGGTGTCGTTGGGATGGACCTGAATCACGACTCCGTCACCGGACGAACCGGCCGCGAAGTCCTCGTTCGGTGTCGTTCGATTCCCGAACTTGTTCACTGCGAAGTACCCCCCTCCTGCCACGGCGACGACCAACAGCAGCCCGAGAACCAGGGCGACGACTCGGCCACGACGCTTCCGGCTGGACGCAGCGCGTTCCCTGCGACCGGCGGCGCGGCTCCGACCCACGGCCTGCGGCATCGCTCCGGCATCCGGGTCGACTACCGGGCCGCCGCCGGCCTCGCGGTCCGCACGACGGGTGCCCTGCGTATGCGGTTCACTGCGTTGCGGCGGCCGGGACCGATTCATACTCCGGTGGAACTCACTGCCCTCGTCCACGCGATACCCGATCGGATCGGTGTGGGCCTCGTCCGGGGCCACCCGCCGTCGACCCCGATCATCGGACCCATGGTTGCTCACTCGTCGACCTCCGTCGATCCTGAATTCGTCGTTGCTCGGTGCGCCGCGGCCCGTCGTTCGTCGAGCCAACCCTGCAGTATCGCTACCGCGGCGGCCTGGTCGATGACCGATCGCTGATCCTTCGCGCGCACACCACTCTCCCGTAAGGCACGCGACGCGCTCACCGTAGTCAGTCTCTCGTCGGCCATGCGAATCGGCACGCCGGCCAACCGCCTGTGCAGAGAACGGCCGAATCTCTCCGCCGCGTCGACTGCACTTCCACGTTCACCGCGCAACGTCCGAGGCAGTCCGATGACGACCTCGACGGCCTCGTACTCGGCGATAATTTCCGCCACCCGGACGACGTCCGGCGCATCGGGTCCCTTGACCTTGGACCGCGGCACCGTTTCGACGGGCGTCGCGAGGACGCCGTCGGGGTCGGACGACGCGATGCCGATGCGAACGCTCCCGACGTCGATGCCGATGCGTCTGCCGCGGCCCGGATCGTCGACGCCGGGTCGATCGGGGCCTCGCCCCTGAGTCGGCACGATCGTCAGTGGGTGGTGAGTTCGGTCAATCGCGCCCGAGCGGCGTCGATCCCTGCGGCGATGCCCGCGACATCCGAGCCCGATCCCTGGGCGAGTTCGGGCTTGCCACCACCTCGGCCACCGATGCTCGGACCGAACGACGCGACCAGCTCGCCGGCCGCGATTCCGGCTTCCTGGGCGGCCTTGTTCACCGAGACCACGAACGGGACCTTGCCGCCGACCGTGCCGAACAGCACGACGACGGCCGGATCGGTGCCGAGTCGGCCGCGGATGTCGGTGGCGAGCGTCCGCAGGTCGTTGCCGCCGACGCCGTCGGGTGCCTGCGCGACGACTGCTCGCACGTCACCGAACCGTTCGGCCTTACCGACGTACTCTCCCGCAGAGGCCAAAACGGCCGCGGCTTTGACCGACTCCAGTTCCTTCTCGGCGACCCGAAGACGCTCGACCAGGTTCTCGATGCGCGCCGGCACCTCCTCGGACGGGACCTTCAACGACGACGCGACGCCGGCCAACAGCGCGCGTTCCTTCGCCAGATAGCGGTACGAGTCGAGGCCGACGAAGGCTTCGACGCGGCGTACTCCCGAGCCGACCGAGGATTCGCCGAGGATGGTGACCGGACCGATCTGCGACGAGTGTTGGACGTGAGTGCCACCGCACAGTTCCATCGAGAACGGCCCGCCGATCTCGACCACGCGGACCTCGTCGCCGTAGTTCTCGCCGAACAGCGCCATTGCCCCCATCTTCTTGGCGCTGTCGAGGTCGGTGACGAGGGTGTTGACCTCGTAGTCCGAGCCGACCGCATCGTTGGCGACATTCTCGATGTCGTCGCGCTGCGCCTCGGACAACGCGCCCTGCCAGGAGAAGTCGAAGCGCAGGTACCCCGGCTTGTTCAGCGAGCCTGCCTGCGTCGCATTGGGTCCGAGCACCTGGCGCAGTGCGGCGTGCACCATGTGCGTGCCCGAGTGTCCTTGGGTGGCGCCCTTGCGCCAGGCGTGGTCGACGTCGACATGCACGGTGTCACCCTCGGTGATCTGGCCGGTATCGACCACGGACTTGTGGGTCCACACCTTCTTGGCGATCTTCTGCACATCGTTGACCTTGACGGTCAGGCCGGGTGCGGTGATGGTGCCGATATCGGCGATCTGACCACCGGATTCCGCGTACAGCGGGCTGCGGTCGAGGATGATCTCCACGCTCTCGCCGGCGACCGCGGTCGGAACCCGAACGCCGTTGGAGATCAACGCGAGAACCGTTGCCTCGGAACCGAGTTCGTCGAACCCGGTGAACTCGGTCGGCGAACCGTCGACGAAATCCTTGTAGACGGTGAGGTCGGCGTGTGCATGCTTGCGCGCGCGGGCGTCCTCTTTGGCGCGAGTGCGTTGCTCGGCCATCAACGAGCGGAATCCGTCTTCGTCCACGGACAGTCCGGCCTCGGCGGCCATTTCGAGCGTCAGGTCGATCGGGAACCCGTAGGTGTCGTGCAGCGCGAAGGCTTCGGCGCCGCCGATCTTTTTCGCGCCCGACGCCTTGACGGCCTCCGCGGCACCCTCGAACAGCCGCGAGCCCGACGTCAGGGTCTTGAGGAAGGCGGTCTCCTCCCCCACTGCGACGGTGAGGATGCGATCGAAGTCCGTGACCAGGTTGGGGTACGACTCGGCCATGGTGTCGCGGACGACGGTGATGAACTGCGCCATCGTCTCGTCGGGTGCGCCGAGGAGTCGCGCGGATCGGACGATGCGACGCAGCAGGCGCCGAAGCACGTAGCCGCGGCCGTCGTTGCCGGGATTGACTCCATCGGAGATCAGCAATGCAGCGGTGCGCGCGTGGTCGGCGATGACGCGGAAGCGGACGTCGTCGTCGTGGTTACTGCCGTAGGTCCGACCCGACAGCTCCTCTGCCTTGGCGATGACCGGCCGCACGAGATCGGTCTCGTACACGTTGTCGACGCCTTGGAGCAGGAATGCCACGCGCTCGACGCCCATGCCGGTGTCGATGTTCTTCTTCGGCAGTGGGCCGAGGATCTCGAAATCGTCCTTGCTGATGCCTTGGCCGCGTTCGTTCTGCATGAAGACGAGGTTCCAGATTTCGATGTACCGGTCCTCGTCGGCTTCGGGGCCGCCTTCGGCACCGAACTCGGGGCCTCGGTCGTAGTAGATCTCCGAGCAGGGTCCACAGGGTCCGGGGATTCCCATGGACCAGTAGTTGTCGGCCATTCCACGACGTTGGATGCGTTCGTCGGGCAGACCGGCGATCTCCTTCCACAGCTCGATCGCCTCGTCGTCGTCGAGGTAGGCCGTGGCCCAGATCCGCTCGGGATCGAACCCGTAGCCGCCGTCTTCGACGCTGTCGGTCAGCAGGGTCCAGGCATGCTTGATCGCGTCGCGCTTGAAGTAATCGCCGAACGAGAAGTTTCCGGCCATCTGGAAGAACGTGTTGTGCCGAGTGGTGATACCGACGTTCTCGATGTCGAGGGTGCGCACGCACTTCTGGACGCTCGTCGCCGTCTTGTACGGCGGCGTCTGCTGCCCGAGGAAGAACGGCACGAAGGGAACCATGCCCGCGTTGACGAACAGCAGGTTGGGATCGTCGAGGATCAACGACGCACTGGGTACTTCGGTGTGTCCCGCCTTCACGAAATGGTCGAGGAAACGCCTGCGGATCTCATGGGTCTGCACTGATACAGGTTAGCGTCGTCAGACCCTGTGCCGATTCGAGGGCCTATCGGCCTCGGATGATGCGCCGCAGTTTCCCCACCCTGGTCGCGATTTCGCGCTCGGCACCGTGTTCGGTGGGCTCGTAGTAGTTCACGCCCACCAGTTCGTCGGGCGGATACTGTTGCCCCAGCACGCCACCCGGACTGCTGTGCGGGTATTTGTATCCGACCGCGTTGCCCAACCCCTGGGCACCCTTGTAGTGGCCGTCGCGCAGATGCGGAGGCACCGATCCGGACTTGCCTGCGGCGACGTCCGCCATGGCCGCTCCGAGGGCGCCGATCACGGCACCGGACTTGGGCGCTGTCGCCAGGTGAATGGTTGCCTGCGCCAGCGCCAGTCGCGCCTCCGGCATCCCGATCATCTGCACGGCACTCGCCGCGGCGGTGGCCGTCTGCAGTGCGGTGGGATCGGCCATCCCGATGTCCTCGCTCGCATGGACGACGAGCCGCCGCGCGATGAAGCGGGCGTCCTCCCCCGCGGTGATCATGCGTGCGAGGTAATGAAGTGCGGCATCGACGTCGGATCCCCTGATGGACTTGATGAACGCGCTGATGACGTCGTAGTGCTGGTCGCCGTCACGGTCGTAGCGCACCGCGGCCTTGTCGACACTGGCCTCGACCGTCGCGAGGTCCAGCGTTCCGTCGGTTGCGGCACCCGCTGCCGCCTCGAGGGCCGTCAACGCTCGGCGGGCGTCACCGGCCGCGAGCCGCACCAGGTGATCCATTGCGTCCTCGGCGATGGTCACCGCACCGTCCAGGCCTCGGGGATCGTTTGCCGCACGGGTCAGCAACAGTTCGATGTCCTCGGAGCCGAGCGGCTGCAATTGCAGCACCAGCGATCTCGACAGCAGTGGTGACACCACCGAGAAGGACGGATTCTCCGTCGTGGCGGCCACGAGCAACACGATTCGGTTCTCGACGGCGGCGAGCAGTGCGTCCTGCTGCGTCTTGGAGAAACGGTGAACCTCGTCGATGAACAACACGGTCTGCTCACCGGACAACAGCCGGCGGCGCGCGAGTTCGATGACGTTGCGCACTTCCTTGACCCCGGCCGAGAGGGCGGACAACGCCTCGAACTTGCGACCGGTCGCCCCCGAGATCAACGACGCCAGCGTGGTTTTTCCTGTTCCGGGCGGGCCGTACAGCATCACCGAGGACGCTCCGGATCCCTCGACGAGACGACGCAACGGTGCGCCGGGTGCCAGCAGATGAGACTGTCCGACGACCTCGTCGAGCGTCGTCGGTCGCATGCGCACAGCGAGCGGTGCGTCGGGGCGCGTTAACGTGGAAGTCGGACGCGGCTGGTCGATCATCGGATCCGGTGCCGCGGGCGGATCGAACAATCCGTCGCCGTCCGACTCGTCGTCCGAGATGTCACTTCCGAAACCGCCGCTCACTGGTCGAACGCTACCGATTCGACGGTACGAAAGGCGAACGCGTTCGCGCTCAGCGGTCCCGCTTCGCGCGCAGAGCGGACACGACCGACTCGGCGTAGTCGGCGATATCGGGCTCTCCCGAACGCACTGCGCTGTCCTGGAGCACCGACCAACGCGAAATCAGCGCCTGCGACCGCGGTACCGACAGCTGATGTGCGCGCGCCGCGGCAATTCGAGTGTGATCGTCGGGTAGGAACCAGTACGTGGTCAGCCACACCCAGATCAACCTCGCGTCGAGCAGCTTGGTAGCCAGCACGTGGTCGTCCGCCAGTGCAGGCCAGATGCCGACGACCTCCGAACGCCACGCGTCGATCATGGCCTGCTCGCGATCGTGCGAGAGCTCGAAACTGCACAGACACCCCGGGAACGACGCCAACGCGTACGTGATGTCGAGAGTGGCGTCTCGAAAACCGCCCCACTCGTAGTCGAGGAATCGAACGCCTTCGTCGTTGACGATGATGTTGTCGGGACACAGATCCGACGGGCTGAAGGCACGGAACGCTCCGTGTGCGAACAGCCGTCCGCTGCGCGAGACCCGTTCGAGAAGGACGTCCGGTGGTGCCCCTACTCCGAGCAATCCGGTCAACATGCCGGGTACCGCGGCGAGGGCGTCGGGTATCTGCGCGGAAATTCCGTCTGCCGAGTCGGGCTGGCCGACCCGCCGAAGCAATGCTGCGAAATCGTCCTCACGGCCCACGGTTGCCGCATGCATGCGCCCGAGCGCCTGAGCCATGGCCATCAACGAGTTGGTGACCATCGATGCATCGGAACTGCGCAGCAGCGTGGGGATCGCACTGGCGTCACCGAGGTCGCTCAGAATCAACAGCCGAGCATCGAGATCGTAGGCGTGCAGCTCCGGCCCCGGCCTGCTGTCGGTGGCCAGCGCATTCGCGAACTGGTACGAGGCGGCCTCGCGTAGAAATGCACTCGACCCGGCGACATCGGTGAGCTCGGAATGCAGCTCCGATTCTCCGGGAAGATCGCGCACCTGCTTGACGACAAGGGTTCGCGGAAGCTGAAAAGGATTCTCGGACACCTTCACTCGCAACACGATGGCTTGGCCACTACCCCCGAGGTCGACGGGATCGATCAGCGTCACCGGTGCCCCGGTGCGCTTGGTCAGTAGTCGCTGGGCTGCTGCCACTACCTCGGATACAGGGTCTGCAAGTGTTGCGGTCATCGTTGTCCAAGCTACCTGTTCGCTACGTCGTACTGTGCCGTGTCGCCGGCTACGAAAGAGACACGATTGTCCGTTTTGCGGCTTTCGAGATCCCATTCGTAGACCCGACCAGCTGGCCGGTTACCCCGAAGCCACCAAAGTATGCAGCGCGAACTACATCGGTGCAACGTCGACCGAGACCGCGATCGTGCTCTTCTCGGCCTCGGTGTAGATGACCCCGCGCAACGGCGGAACGTCGGCATAGTCGCGGCCCCAGGCGACCGTCGCGTACCGCTCGTCGACCAGCTGATCATTGGTCGGATCGAAGGCCAGCCAGCGGTCGTCGGGCATCCACACCGCGGCCCACGCATGGGTCGCATCGACACCGATCATGCGTTCCTTGCCCGGTGGCGGTTCCGTGGCGAGATAGCCCGACACGTACCGTGCCGCCAACCCCTGCGACCGCAGACAGGCGATGGCCAACCGAGCGAAGTCCTGACAGACCCCCGAGCGTGCGGCGAGGACGTCGACCACGGTGGTCGATACCGTCGTGGACCCGGACAGATACCGAAAGTCGGTGAAGATCCGGTGCGTCAGATCGACGATGACGTCCGCGAGCGGACGCCCCGGCGTGAAACTGGGCGCGGCGTACGCTCGCACCTCGTCCGTGATCTCCGGCGTCGGCAGATCGAGGGCGAACTCCACCGCCGATGAACGTGCCGAGTCCGCTGAATCGGTCCTGGTGGGGTCGAACATGGCCATCCGGGCCGATTCCCACGGGGCAGTCGCAGGCCACGACGTGGTCTCGTCCACCGGCCGCGGGTACACCTCGACGAGCGAATTCGCCGTGACGACCAGCTTCTCGTGATCGTTGGTCACGTGGAAGTACACGTCTTCGTTGCCGTAGACATCGACGCCGAACGATTGATCGGTGGGTGGCGGCTCCACCGTGACCGACTTCTCGACGCAGTGCTGCCCGTCCATGTCCCGCGGCGCGAGAAATCCTCGCCCGTAGGACGACGTGACGCGATCGGAGTAGGTGTACGTGGTGATGTGCTTGATTCGGTACCGACGACTCGTCATCGTGCCCCGCTTCCGATCCGCGCACCGACGCTGCCCCACAGCGGCTGGGTACCGCCCGGCAGCGACATGTGCGTCGCGAGAACAACTCGGGACAGTTCTTCGAGTGAATCGTGAATACCGTCCACGAGCTCGATCAGTTCCACCCGCCGCCCGGTGGCGTCGACCGACTCCAGATCACCCGGGTCGACGCGCCGCAACCGAACCCGCATCTGCTCGACGAGTTGTTCGGGCCGCGAGCTACCGGACGCATCCGGTAGTGCCCCGAGATCGTCACGTAATCGGTCGAGTTGGTACACGAGTGCGCGAGGGTTGCCGGCGTCGAACAGCAGCAGCTGCGCAACTGCAGCCGGCCGTGCACGACCACTGTTGCGTCGGCGATAGATCACCGAGGACTCTGCCGCAGACAGCACCGAATCGATGACCGCCTGTTCGGTGGACGGCGTCAGGGCGTGACTCAGAGTCGCTGACAGCAACGCTGTCAGTTGCAATCCCCGCTCTATTCGCTTGCCCGCGTCCATCAGGTACCAACCGGCGTCGCGAACCATCGACTCCGACGCCAGTCCGGACAGCGCGAGCAGACCGCGCAGCACGCTCGATTGCGATGCAGCCAGCTGGGCACCGTTGTTGACGGCCGACTCGCCCAACTCATCGAGCGCGGTGTCGATGCGAGCGAGCACTGCCCAGGTGTCGTTCGAGAGTTGATCGCGCACCGCACGAGCTGCCTGTTGCATCCGATCGACCGACTGCGCCAGTGAACCGAGGCGCTCCACCGAGAGCATCAGCGAACGCATTTCGGCCATCGCATCGGCGCGGATCGTCTCGTCCAGGAATCCCGGTCCCGTGCGCGATACCTTCGTGACCGCTTCCAGCAGAAGCGGCAGGCTGTCGCTGCCGTCGAGCCACGGCATCGAGCGATAGTCCTGATCCCGCTCCCGGGCGGCGATGAGCAGACGTGTCATGTCCTCCGCGCGTTCGCTGTACCGACCGAACCAGAAGAGATCGCCCAGCACACGCGGGGAACTGACCACCTCGACGTTGGACGCGGCGTACTGCGGCAACTCCTCCACCGTGGCAGGCGGGGTGTGCGGAGCAGAATCGGCCGGAGTGACCCTCTCCACCGACTTGACCCACACGTCCTTGGAGGCGACGGTGATCAGTGGTTCGGTGACCGGCGCCGTGATCATGACCTGACCCAGACCGCCTCGCATCGGGGTGTAGCCGACCCGCTGCGCGACGGTGAACAAGCGCATTCCGACCTGGGCGGGAGCAACCGCCAACTGCTCCCCCGACCCGCTGCCCCAGGACGAACCCACCGGAGCCAGTGAGAACTCCGGCACTTCCTGACCGGTCCATTTCCACGGAGCTGCCTCGACCTCGTCCCACAGCGCCCGGGCCGCGTGCTCGGTGAGATCGTGACCCACGACCGCGCGTCGGGACACGGTAGATCTCAATACCAGCGATCGGAAGCGAGTTCGCATGTGCGAGAGTGCGATCGGATCACCACCCCAATAGGTGGGGACCGAATCGAGCGTCAGATCCTCATCCAGCAGAGCCCGGCTCAGAGCCGGCAGCAACGGTGTCAGTGCGGGATTCTCGAGGACTCCGCTACCGAGAGTGTTGACCACGCTCACCGCACCGCGCCGCAGGACCTCGACCAGACCGACCACACCCAGATGCGAATCCGGACGCAGATCGAGCGGGTCGACGAACTCGGCGTCGACGCGTCGTAACACCACGTCCACCCGTCGCAGTGTGCCGAGCGATCGCATCCACAAACAGCCGTCCCGCACCACCAGATCGGCGTTCTCGACGAGCGGGAAGCCCAGAACCGTTGCCAGATAAGCCTGATCGAACGCCGTCTCGGAATGCGACCCCGGCGTCAACACCACCACGACAGGATCCTCGGCGGACGCGGGTGCAGCGTCACGCAGCGCCAAGCGCATCGCCCGAGCGAACGTCGACAGCGGCCTCGGATTGCTCGCCTGGAACAGCTCCGGCATCGCCCGCGACATCACTCGCCGATCGGCCAGCGCATACCCCACCCCGGACGGTGCCTGAGTGCGATCCGCAACGACCGAGAACCGGCCGTCGGACCCGCGCGCGATGTCGGCTGCGTGCATGAACAACTGATGCGGACCCGGGACGGTGATGGCGTGCGCCGGTCGAAGATAGCCGGGGTTGCCGAAGATCAGCTCGGGCGGAATCAGACCGCGCCGGACTGTCTCCTGCGCACCGTAGATGTCGGTCAGGATGGCGTCGAGCAGTTGCGAACGCTGGACCAGCCCCGCTTCGAGCCGATCCCATTCGTCCGCTGCAACGACGTACGGGACGCTGTCCAGTCCCCACCGCACGGAACTGGGCCCGGGCTCGTTGCCGCCCGTCGGAATCGGGTTGTAGGTGATTCCGTGGTCGTCGACGAGCCGGCTGACCCGAGACTGCAACGTCTGCATCGCACCCGGGCCGGCGTCGCGCATACCGTCGACCAGCTCCGCCCAGTGCGGACGCACCGTGTCGTCGGCACCGAGCATTTCGTCGAACAGATCTCTGCGACCCGTCACGGCCTCACGTCGACCGTGGTATTCGAGCCACGGTGACACCAGGTCGGGTGACACGGGGTCGGGCGCACCGGCCGCCGTCTCGTTGCGGCCCGCCTCACTGTGAGCGGTATCCACGGGCACCATCGAGCCGTTGTCCTTCCGTCGGTCGATCACACTCCGTCGCCGGATGAGGCGTGGTCGTTGCCGAATCCACCCGTTCCGCGTCGGACCGCAATCGCTACCGGTCGACTCGTTCTTTTCTGCCCGCCTCAGGACGTGTGAACCCCGGTCCGGCGCAGGTCCAGCATGCCGGGCGCAGTCACGTCGATCGCTTGGCGAGCGTGCATCTCGAGCAATCTTGCTATGTCCACCTTGCCCGACGTGAACCCGCCCTCCTCGAACCGGCCGTTGCGTCGCGCTTCCGCCTCCACCGAGTTGACCGGTGGACCGTCGTACGACCGTCCGCCGGGGTGCACCACGTGATACGAGCACCCGCCGACTGCGCGTCCGGTTTGCATCTCCACCAGATCGAATCGCAAGGGACTCTGTACCTCGATCGTGGGATGCAGCGCGCTCGGCGGTTGCCAGGCGCGATAGCGCACTCCGGCGACCTGAACGTCCTGTCGCTCGGTACGCAACATCGGTACCGGCACCCCGTTGCACGTCAACAGGTAACGGCCCACATCGGCACCGGCAACGCGAACCTGGATGCGCTCGACCGAGGAATCCACGTAGCGCGCCGTGCCGGAGGACGTCGACTCCTCCCCGAGCGTGTTCCACGGCTCGATCGCACCGCGCAGTTCGATCTCGGCATCGCCGACGACGGTGGTGCCGATGCGCGGAAAACGAAACTCGGTGAACGGGTCCAGCCAGCTGGTATCGAATTCGATGCCGTGCTCGCGGAGGTCCTCGGCGACCCGGCCGATGTCACCGATCACGAAGTGCGGCAACATGTATCGACCGTGCAGGTTGGCACCGTGCCGGATCAGCGGTGCTTCGAGTGGAGTATCCCAGAATCGCGAGACCATCGAGCGCACGAGCAAGGACTGCACCATCGCCATCTGATGATGCGGCGGCATCTCGAACCCGCGAAGCTCGAGCAGACCGAGCCTGCCGCGGGTGGAGTCGGGGCTGTACAGCTTGTCGATGCAGAACTCGGCACGGTGCGTGTTTCCGGTGATGTCGGTGAGCAGGTGCCGCAGCGCCCGATCGACGACCCATGGCGACGCCGAACGGTCGGCACCGGTCAGACGCTTGATCTCGCTGAACGCAACCTCGAGCTCGTAGAGCGACTCCTCACGACCTTCGTCGGCTCGGGGGGCCTGCGAGGTGGTACCGATGAATCGACCCGAGAACAGGTACGACAGCGACGGGTGACGCTGCCAGTGTGTCAACAGAGACACCAGCAGGTCCGGTCGGCGCAACACCGGCGAATCGGACGGTGTGACGCCACCCAGAGTGATGTGGTTGCCACCGCCGGTGCCCCGGGTGGTGCCGTCGTTGTCGAAACCCTCGGTACTCAACCGTGATTTACGCGCCTCGAGATACAAGCGCTCCATCAGCTCGTTCTGCTCCGCCCACGACGACGTCGGCTGAACGTTCACCTCGATGACCCCGGGATCCGGAGTGACCGTGAGGGTTTGGATACGGGGATCCGAAGGCGGGCCGTAGCCCTCGAGGACGACCGGTGTCTCGATCGCGGATGCGGCACGTTCCACCCGAGAGACCAGATCGACGAAGTCGTCCAATCGATCCATCGGCGGCATGAACACGTGCAGTACGCCGTCGCGTACCTCGGCGACCAGTGCGGTCACCGCAGTTCCACCCACTCCGGACGTCTCCCGCACCGCCTGCGCGTAGCGCGACTCGGCCGGGTCGACGGCCCGGGGTGGTTGCTGCGTCAGCTGCGGGGTCGGCAGATCGGGTTTCGGTGCGGTGGGATCGGCCGGGTTCTCGACCGGACCCCCGTCCCACGAGATCGCTCGTAGCGGCAGACGGAGCCCGGCGGGAGAATCCCCCTCCAACAACACGATTCGCCCACGTCGCAGCTTCCAGTCTGCGCTCTGCCAGCCAGTGCCGTCCTCGGTCCGCGAGATCGGCAGCACGAATGCCGCCGGTTCGTCGGTACTGGCGTCGAGCCGTTCGAGGAGAAGCCTTCTCGCAGCTGCGGAATCTGTCCCCGGTTCGAGATCGTCGGCGTCGGCCGGCGGATCCCCGTAGGGCTGACGCACCAGATCCAACAGCTTGACGAGAGGGTCCTCGTAGGCCGGACGCGCTTGCGAGGCGGGCAGACCCAATCCGTCGACCAGTCGGTCGATCAGCTTCTGCGATACGGAATTGTCGACTGGATCAGGACGCAGATCGTCCGCCGACCACGGATCGGCTATGAGGTCCGAGTCGTGCCACAGTGCCTGGCCGTCGGTTCGCCAGAACAAACCCACCTGCCATCGTGGGAGAGGCTCACCGGGATACCATTTGCCCTGGCTGCGCTGGACCATGCCGTCGGGCGCGTAGATGGTTCGAAGTCGTTCTGCGAGAACGCTGGCCAGCTTGCGCTTGTGCGGACCGTCTGCGGTGGTGTTCCACTCGGGCGCTTCCTGGTTCTCGATGGCGACGAACGTCGGCTCACCACCGACGGTCAATCGAATGTCCTGATCGAGCATGCGCCGGTCGATCTTCTCGGCCGTGGCCTCGATCGCGTCCCACTGCTCGGCCGTGTACGGCAACGTTGTACGCGGATCCTCGTGAACACGCACCACAGTGTTCGAGAAGTCCAGTTCGGCTGTGCATTTGCTCGTCGCGCCGGAAATCGCGGCCGCGGTCGACGGATGCGGCGTGGCCGACAGTGGAATGTGCCCCTCGCCGGCGAACAGGCCCGAGGTGGGGTCCATTCCGACCCAACCGGCACCGGGGAGATACACCTCGGTCCAGGCGTGCAGGTCGGTGAAGTCCTCGACCGGCCCGGACGGACCGTCCAGCGATTTCACGTCCGAGGACAATTGGACGAGGTAACCCGAGACGAAACGCGCGGCCAGGCCCATCTGACGAAGGACCGACACCAGCAACCACGCGGAGTCGCGGCACGATCCCACGGCGGACGTCAACGTCAGGTCCGGGGTCTGCACTCCGGGCTCCATCCGCACGGAGTAGCCGACGTCCGCCATCACGGCCTGATTGGCCATGACGAGAAAGTCGATGGTGCGCAACGATTCTCCCCGCTCGACGACGGCGGCCTGCAGCTTTTCCACCCACGCGGACACGACCGGTCCGGGCCCGGAACCGGCCTTGTCCTCGTCCACCGGGCGAAGATAGGGCTCGAGATCGGGCAGATCGTGTTCCTCGTATGCGAAGCCGAAGTGCTCCGCCCATTCCTCGACGAAAAAATCCAACGGATTGATCGACGCCATGTCCGCAACGAGTCCGACCGTGATGGACAGATGGTCGGTTCGCTCGGGGAACACCACGCGGGCGAGAAAGTTGCCGAAGACGTCCTGCTGCCAGTTGACGAAATGCTCGGCCGGCTCGATCTTCAGCGAATACGCCTCGATGGGAGTGCGCGAATGCGGTGCCGGTCGCAGCCTGATCTCGTGCGGAAAGATCTTGACCGTGCGGTCGAATCGGTAACTGGTGCGATGTTCGAGTGCAACCTTGATGCCCACGGCGAGCCCCTCGTGATAGTCCCGGTATGGGTAGAAACAACAACCCTAGTGGGCCCCGGCCCGGTGCGCTCGGCAAGAATTCGAACCATCGACGATGCCCGACGGTATTCGGGCCCGCACGACCGTCCACGTGTCGAACGCCTTGACACGCCTCATCGGTCTACGGTTCGCTCAGCTTCGAAAATGCGGACGAATCGTCGACGTACCACGCCAGACATGAAGGGTGAACCGTGAGTGAAAACCCGCCCGACGGACCGCAATACGGTCGCGGACCCAACCCGGACCAGCCGGACCCGAACACGCCGCAGACACCGAGAAACGGGTACCCACCACCCGGCAACTACCCGCATCAGGGCAGCTACCCGCCACCGCCCGGCAACTACCCGCCCCAAGGCAACTACCCGCCTCAGGGCGGCTATCCTCCCCCTCCCGGAAACTCCCCACCGCCGCCCGGAAACTACCCACCTCAGGGCGGCTATCCGCCTCCGGGCGGCTACCCACCCCCTCCCGGAAACTACCCACCGCCGCCGGGAAACTACGGGAACTACGGAAATCAGAACTACGGACAGACACCTCTCGGACCCAACCCCGGTCGACTCGACGTCGGTGCTGCACTGAGCTACGGCTTCGACAAGTTCAAGGCCAACACCGGACCGTGGCTCGGTATCACGGCCATCGTGTGGGCGGTCAGCGTCGCCGTGTTCATCGTCACGTTCGCATCGACGCTGACGGCCGCGGTCGCTGCTGCCGACCGAGGTGAAAGTACTGCCGTCGCGGCGACGTCGGGCGCATTCCTGGTGGTGACCACGATCGCGACATTCGTGTCCTACTTCGTGAATGCGGCATACGTACGGGGAGCGTTGGACGAAACGGGTGGGCCACAGAAGCCGACGTTCGGCAGGTTCTTCCAACTCACGAACGTTCCGCAGATTGCGGTACTGGCTGTGATCTGGACGGTGGCCAGCGTCGTGCTGAGCTTCGTTCCTTTCCTGGGCACCGTCCTGCTCATCGTGATCGGTTTCCTCGCGAACTTCGCACTGACTTTCCTGATCGATCGAAACCAGTCGGCGATCGAGTCGATCAAGTCGTCTATCGACCTGACGGTCAAGAACTTCGGCCCGGTCCTGCTGCTGTTGCTGGCCCTCGCCGCCATCAACTTCATCGGCATTGTGCTGTGCGGCCTCGGTCTGCTCGTCACCCTTCCGGTCTCGGTGATCGCCACCAACTACGCCTACCGCGTACTCACCGGCGGGCCCCTGACTCCCGCGCGCTGATCTCGCACCACGACAGACGCGAATGTCCCCGTAACGCACTGGCGGGTTCTAACGATCCCCGCAACACCCTCGATTCGAGGGAGTTGCGGGGATCGTGGCATGTGCTGGGTTGAAGGTGCGGTTTTTCGAGGCGTTGGACCGTGAGGACGGGAATGTCAGCGCGGCCGCACGCTGTGTCGGGGTGAACCGGAACACTGCCTTCGGGTGGGTTCGTCAGGCGGGTGTGCAAGGGCGCGGAAAGAGCGGCCGGGCCGAGCATTCGGGTCGGGGACGATACGAGGAACTCCGCTCGTCGGGAATCTCGCGGCGCGAGGCTGCTCGGGAGGTTGGGGTCCACCTCCGGACCGCGCAGGACTGGGACGGGGGCATCCGCAAGATCGGTGGTGCGCGCCTGCACCCGGATGGTCGACGTATCGACTACAAAACCGGTATGACAACGTTCGTCACCGCTGCTCAGAGGCCGTCGCTGGCCCGCATCGAGTCCACACTGCACCCTCGGTATCTGACGGTGACCGACCGTGAACACATCGCCGACCTGCGTCGAGCCGGGTGTTCGCTGCGTGAGATCGGACGCCGCCTCGGCCGGGCGGCCTCGACCGTCAAACGCGAGATCGACACCTACGGCATCGCCGACGAGTACCACCCGCACCGGGCACATCGGCTGTGGGCTATCTCGCGTGCCCGGCCGAAACCGACGAAGCTGGCGGCACAGGGTTCGCTCCGGTCCTACGTCGCCGGCAAACTCGCCCTGCAGTGGTCGCCCGAGCAAATCTGCCACGCTCTAGTTGTCGACTTCCCCGATGACAAGGCGATGCGTGTGAGCACCGAAACGATCTACCAGGCCATCTACGTACAGTCGCGCGGCGGACTACGCCGAGAAGTTGCTGCCGCATTGCGCACCGGACGTACTCGCCGCGTACAGCACCGCTCACCCGAGCAGCGCACCTCACGATTCGTCGATGCGATGGTGATGATCTCCGAGCGGCCGGCGGAGGTCGCCGACCGCTCCGTGCCCGGGCACTGGGAGGGTGATCTGATCGTCGGTACTCGATCGGAGTCGGCGATCGTGACATTGGTCGAGCGTTCTACCCGGTACCTGCTTCTCGGTCACCTCCCCGGCGGGCACACTGCAGAGGAGGTCCGGGACGTTCTGGTTCCTCTGATCGGTTCTCTCCCAACGCATTTGCGCGGTTCACTGACGTGGGACCAAGGGTGCGAGATGGCAGCGCACAAGCAGTTCAGCGTCGCCACCGGGGTGCCGGTGTACTTCTGCGATCCACACTCACCATGGCAACGCGGATCGAACGAGAACACCAACGGCTTGCTACGCCAGTACTTCCCCAAAGGCACGGACCTGTCCGTGTACAGCGCCACCGACCTCGAGAACGTTGCCCACCGCCTCAACTCCCGTCCACGCAAAACGCTCGGCTGGAAAACTCCAGCCGAGCGTTTACGTGATCTACTGACAGGCATCTGACCATCAGGTGTTGCGAGGACCCCTAGAATCCGCCACTGTGTTACGGGGACATTCGTTCTTGCGGACCTCGGGTGGAGGCTAGGCCTCTGTAGGCGCTTCTTCCTTCTTCTCCGGCTTGAAGTCGACGCCCGATTCCTTGCGCTGCTGCGCGGTGATCGGTGCGGGCGCGTCGGTCAACGGGTCGATGCCGCCACCGGACTTGGGGAATGCGATGACCTCACGGATGGAATCGACTCCGGCAAGCAGCGCGGTGATGCGATCCCAACCGAACGCGATTCCGCCGTGCGGCGGCGCGCCGTAGCTGAAGGCATCGAGAAGGAAGCCGAACTTCTCCTGGGCCTCTTCCTTGCCGATCCCCATGATCGCGAACACTCGTTCCTGAATGTCCTTGCGGTGGATACGAATACTGCCGCCGCCGATCTCGTTTCCGTTGCAGACGATGTCGTAGGCGTAGGCCAGAGCAGATCCCGGATCGGTGTCGAATGTGTCCATCGACTCCGGCTTCGGCGACGTGAACGCATGGTGCACGGCCGTCCACGCCCCGGACCCGACGGCGACGTCGCCACTGGCGGTGGCGTCGGACGTGGGCTCGAACAGCGGCGCGTCGACGACCCACACGAACGCCCATGCCTTGGGGTCGATCAGGTCGAGCTTGCGTGCGATTTCGCCGCGCACGGCACCGAGCAGTCCGCGGGAGGCCTTGACCGGACCGGCGGAGAAGAAGATCGCGTCGCCGTTCTTCGCGCCGACGTGCGCAGCGAGGCCGTCCCGTTCGGCGTCGGTCAGGTTCTTCGCGACCGGGCCACCGAGGGTGCCGTCCTCACCGACCAGCACGTAGGCCAGGCCCTTGTGGCCGCGCTGCTTGGCGAATTCCTGCCAACGGTCGAGCTGCTTACGGGGCTGCGACGCACCGCCGGGCATGACGACCGCACCGACGTACGGAGCCTGAAAGACGCGGAACGTGGTGTCGGAGAAGAAGTCCGTGCACTCGACCAGTTCGATGTCGAATCGAAGATCGGGCTTGTCGGAGCCGTACCGGCGCATGGCCTCGGCGTAGGTGATCCGCGGGATGGGTGCCGTGAAGTGGTGCCCGACGAGCTTCCACAGCGACGCCAGAATTTCTTCGGCCAACAGGATGACGTCGTCCTGGGTGACGAAGCTCATCTCGACGTCGAGCTGGGTGAACTCGGGCTGACGATCGGCACGGAAGTCTTCGTCTCGATAGCAGCGAGCGATCTGGTAGTACCGCTCGATACCGCCGACCATCAGCAGCTGCTTGAACAGCTGTGGGCTCTGCGGCAGTGCGTAGAAGCTACCCGGCTGCAGACGAGCCGGAACGAGGAAATCCCGTGCGCCTTCGGGGGTGGAACGCGTCAGCGTCGGGGTCTCGACCTCGACGAACTCGTGGTGCGCCAGAACCGATCGGGCGGCGGCGTTGACGTGCGAACGCAGTCGAATGGCATGGCCGGGGCCCTCACGGCGCAAGTCGAGGTAGCGGTATTTGAGGCGTGCTTCCTCACCGGGCTGATCGTCGAGCTGGAACGGCAACGGTGCGGCCTCGGACAACACCTCGATCTCGGATGCCTCGACCTCGATGGCGCCGGTGGGGATCTCGTAGTTCGCGTTGCCCTCCGGACGACCCTCGACCTTGCCGGTCACCTTCACCACGTACTCGGCGCGCAGTCGGTGGGCCTGCTCGAGCGCAGCACCCTCACGGAACACGACCTGGGACACACCGGATGCGTCACGCAGATCGATGAAGATGACGCCACCGTGGTCGCGTCGACGGGCCACCCATCCCGTCAACGTCACAGTTCGGTCGACGTGCTCGGGGCGTAATGAGCCGGCGAGATGGGTGCGCAGCACGGGTGTCCTTTCGAGAAAAATCCGCTGATCGTGTTGTTCGATCCTCGATCCTACGGAGCACATCACCATAGAAGGAAACGAGATGCCGTCCCGGCATGCGAAGCTAAGGCCGACAGTGGCGGCATCGGTTCGCACCGCAGATGCGGGCTCGGCGGAGGGGAACTCCAGCATGACGTTCAGAGAAGGCTCGCAAACGACACCGGGCCGAGTCTCCGTCGGTGGTAGCGGCGGAGGCGGCGGACGCGGCAAGTTGGCGATCGGCGGTGGCGCGGGTGGGCTGGTCATCATCGTCCTCGCGCTGCTCTTCGGCGGCGACCCGGGAGCAATACTGAACCAAATCAGTGGGGGCGACAGCTCTGCGGGTCAGAACGGCTCCGGGACGT
The DNA here is from genome assembly GCF_001894785.1 of Rhodococcoides fascians NBRC 12155 = LMG 3623. Classification (GTDB taxonomy): domain Bacteria; phylum Actinomycetota; class Actinomycetes; order Mycobacteriales; family Mycobacteriaceae; genus Rhodococcoides; species Rhodococcoides fascians. Next base: position 95,130 of record NZ_BCWW01000004.1, on the reverse strand, counting down.
CGGGAACTCTCGACTGTGACGTCGCAGACGCGAACAGCAATGTCGATTGCCGTATCGACTTCACCGTAGGAAGTCTGGACACCGTCTGGGAATCTCAGCTCCAAGCCCAGACCGGCGTCGCCTACGTTCAGCCCGGCGTGAGTCTGTTCTCGGGAGCAACGAACACCGGCTGCGGTAACGCCACCAGTGCCGTCGGGCCGTTCTACTGCCCGGCCGATTCCACGGCGTATTTCGATACGAGCTTCTTTCAGGTCCTCGTCGATCAATTCGGCTCCAGCGGTGGGCCACTGGCACAGGAGTACGTCGTCGCGCACGAGATCGGCCACCACATCCAGAACCAGCTGGGCGACATCGGGCGCGCACAGCAAGACCCTCAGGGTCCCGAGTCCGGTGGCGTGCGGGTGGAATTGCAAGCCGATTGCTACGCAGGAATCTGGGCGCACTACGCGGCCGAGACCGTCGACCCGAAGAGCGGCGTCCCATTTCTCGAACCGCTGACCTCCGCCCAGATCGACGACGCACTGTCCGCCGCATCCTCGGTGGGCGACGACCGGATTCAGCAGGCGTCCACCGGCCGGGTCAACCCCGAGGGCTGGACGCACGGCTCGTCCGCCCAGCGCCAGGCGTGGTTCTCCACCGGCTACGAGACCGGACAAGTGGCGGCCTGCGACACGTTCTCGGCTCGCGACCTCGACAATCCCTGAACCAGTACTACTCAGAACAGCGTGAGTGCCGGCCCCGAGGTCACCAACCCGCGGGGTTCGGCAGGCTCGTTCGCGGGCAACGCGCGGGTCTGGTCGGCGGCGAAACCGTAGGTGTCGAGCAGCGGATCGATTCTCGCCTTCAGCCACTGCTTGTAATCCGGAGTGACGTACGCCCCGTGTCCGTAGAGCTGGCGGTATCTGCGTACCAACGCCGGGTGCTCCTTCACCAGCCAGCTCATGTACCAGTCCTTGGTGCTCGATCGAAGGTGCATAGGCAGCGCCGTGACGGTCGTCGCCCCGGCCTCGGCCAGTGCAGCGATCAGCCCGTCGAGTTGTCTGGCTCCGTCGGTGAGAAACGGAATGACCGGCGCCACCAGCACACCGCAGTCGAGTCCCGCATCCCGCACGGCGCGGATGAGGTCCAATCGTGCTCGAGGACTGGGTGTTCCGGGTTCGAGCTGCTTCTGCAGATCTGCATCGTGGATCGCCAGACTGATGCTCACGTGTACGTCGACCTTCTGGGCGGCCAGGGTCAGCAGCGGCAGATCCCGTCGCAACAGCGTTCCCTTGGTCAGGATCGAGAACGGCGTACCCGACTCGGTCAACGCCCGAATGATGCCGGGCATCAACCGATATCGCCCCTCGGCGCGCTGGTAGGGATCGGTGTTGGTGCCGAGCGCCACCGGCTCCCGCTTCCAGGATCGACGTGCGAGCTCTTTGCGGAGGACTGCCGCAACGTTCGTCTTGACGACGATCTGCGAGTCGAAATCGTTGCCGGAATCGAGGTCCAGGTATTCGTGTGTCGGCCTGGCGAAGCAGTACCGGCACGCATGCGAACATCCGCGCATCGGATTGACGGTCCACGAGAACGGCACCTGCGATTCGCCCGGAACCTCGTTCAGGGCACTCTTGCACAGCACCTCGTGGAAGGTGATGCCCTCGAACTCCGGGGTCTGTACGCTGCGGACGAGCCCGGACCGTTCGAGCCCCGGTAGCGCGCCCTCGTCTGCGGCATCGAGAGTCTGACCGGCCCATCGCATGCACACAGTCGAACATTTGTTCTATGTCGTGTCAAGGTCGGCATCGCTCCCCCGCATCCCCCGGTCGGGTCCGGCAGCCGACAAGCGATAGCGTAGGGCCCGAAGTCGATCCTAGGAGTGCACCGCACGTGACCGCCCCGAACACACCGACCCTGGAACCCATTCTGCGCCTGGGCCTCACACTGGGACCGGCCATCGAGATCGGTTCGGTGCCCGAAGGCGACCGAGTCGTCACCACCGTCCTCGGCGGGGCCGCACCCGGCCCCGACATCGAGGGCACTCTTGCTGCTCGATCGACCGTCGTCAGCGTCACCCGGCCCGACGGGTGCACCGAGTTCAGCAGCGATCTCGTCCTCGAATTGGCAACCGGCGGTTACCTTTCGCTCGACTATCGTGGAGTCCAGTTCGGACCGGCCGAGGTCATCGACGCTCTGAACGATCCCGACCGAGAGGTCGACCCGGCGACCTACTACTTCCGCGGCACGTTACGAGTGTCGACCGCTGTTCCGAAGTTCACGTACCTCAACCGGGCCCTTGTCGTCACCTCCGGCTCACGATCGGCCGAGGCCGTGGTGCTCGACGCATTCCTGGTGACCTGAGAGCCGTCCGCTCTCATCCGAGCAGCTGCGCGACCTCCCGGTCGGTCAACGTCGCGTGCGGAGTGCGACCCTTGCTGCGAACCAGTTCGATCGCTCGGTAGAGGGGCCGTTCGTCCAGCCCGGCGTCGCGCGCCTCGGCCCGCAGCTGATCCACCAGCACCGACGCGATGGCCGCCGCGGGAACGAGTTCGGTGGTCCACAGCGAATCGGCGAGCGTGCGCAACGCAAGAATCGGCAGTTCGCGGCCGCCACCCCTGGTGTAGAGCGCCAACGGCAGAACGATACGAGTACGACCGTCGTAGAGCCGCAGCGAGATCTGGTCGATTCCGGCCGTGCGGATGGTCATTTCCGCCGTCACCACCTCCGGCATGTTCAGCCGTCGGGTACGCAGTCCCCGAGCGCACAGCCGTGGCCCGTCGATCCACACCCGGCGGCGCAATCCCAGCCAACCCGACAGCGCCGCCGGACCACCGACGATCACTCCGACGAGGACTGCCACCCACACGGGGACGACGAGCGCCAGAACGACGCCCAGCACGACTCCGACCAGTAGCGAACCGACCACGATCTTGCGCAACCGCGGCGCGAGGAACTCCGCCGAGACCAGATCGAGGGCTACCGGACCCGCCGAGGGCCGAGGGTCATCGGCCAAGGTGCACTCCGAGGACGTCGACCACGTCGGCCAACGCGACCGTCTCCTGCTCGCCGTTCGAAAGGTCTTTCATCACGATGGATTCGGCCGACAGCTCTTGATCGCCCAGCACGAGTGCGTATCGGGCTCCCGAACGATCGGCCGCTTTCATCGCTCCCTTCATGCCGCGATTTCCGTACGCCATGTCCACCGCGATGCCACGTTCACGCAACTGCGCCGCGATGTCGACGATCGCGAGTTTGGCCGCGGCACCCATCGGGATGCCGAACACCTGACACCGCGACGTCGTGCCTGCGGTCTTGCCCTCGGCGGCCAACGCGAGGACGGTGCGGTCGACACCGAGCCCGAATCCGATACCCGACAGCGCCTGCCCGCCCAACTGCTCCATCAGGCCGTCGTAGCGGCCGCCGCCGCCGATGCCCGATTGGGCCCCGAGGCCGTCGTGCACGAACTCGAACGTCGTCTTCGTGTAGTAGTCGAGTCCACGAACCATGCGCGGGTTGACCAGGTACGGAACATTCATCACATCGAGGTAGGCCAGCACCTCGTCGAAGTGCTGCTTCGCAGAATCGGAGAGATGGTCGAGCATCAACGGCGCGTCGGCAGTCATCTCGCGAACCTCCGGCCGCTTGTCATCGAGAACCCGCAGCGGGTTGATCTCGGCGCGTCGACGCGTGTCCTCGTCCAACGGAAGCGCAAAGAGGAACTGCTGCAGCAACTCTCGATACTGCGGGCGGCAGGTGTCGTCACCGAGCGAGGTGATCTCGAGCCTGAAGCCGGTAAGACCGAGGGCGCGGAACCCGGCGTCGGCCACGGCGATGACCTCCGCGTCCAGCGCCGGGTCGTCGACGCCGATCGCCTCGACACCGACCTGCTGCAGTTGGCGGTAGCGGCCGGCCTGCGGGCGCTCGTACCGGAAGAACGGTCCGGCGTAGGCCAACTTGACCGGCAGCGCCCCGCGGTCCAAGCCGTGCTCGATCACAGCGCGCATGACCCCGGCGGTGCCCTCGGGACGCAATGTCACCGATCGGTCGCCGCGATCGGAGAAGGTGTACATCTCCTTGCTGACCACGTCGGTCGATTCGCCGACTCCCCGGGCGAACAACCCGGTGTCCTCGAAGATCGGGAGTTCGATATGGCCGTACCCGGCGGCGCGGGCGGCACCGAGGAGGCCCTCCCGGACAGCGACGAATTCGGCCGAATTCGGGGGGAAGTAATCGGGAATGCCCTTGGGCGCGGAAAAGGTGGTCGGCTTGCTCACGGTCACAGCTTTCCTTGCTCGGGGTCGCCGAGTCCAACGAGGAACGGATTGGACCCGCGCTCCTGACCGATGGAACTCTGTCCGCCGTGTCCGGGGAGCACGACGGTCTCGTCGCGCAGCGGCAGCAACCGCGACGCGATGGACCGTAGAAGTTGATCGTGGTCGCCGCCGGGCAGATCCGTCCGGCCGATCGACCCGGCGAACAAGGTGTCGCCGGTCAGCGCCAACGGAACCGTCCCGTCGGGACCGTTGGCCTCGGTGAGGAACACCACCGAGCCCTGCGTGTGCCCTGGAGTGTGCACGACCGTGAAGTCGATTCCCGCGAGGCTCAGACGTTGCTCGTGCGCCAACTCGATCACCTCGTCCGGCTCGTGGAACTCGAGGTCGCCGAGCACGGCAGCGAGCGTCGGACCGGTCCCTTTGATCGGGTCCGCCAACATGTATCGATCCTCGGGCGCGATGTATGCGGGGATTCCGTACTTCGAGCAAATCGGCTCCACGGACCACGTGTGGTCCAGATGACCGTGGGTCAGCAGCACCGCCGTCGGGGTCAGCGAGGATCGCGTCAGGAAGTCGACCAACGGATCGGCGGCATCCTGGCCGGGATCGACCACGACGCACTCGGAGGCGTCGTCCTGAGCGAGGATGTAGCAGTTCGTCTGAAACATTCCTGCGGGGAATCCGGTGACGAGCAAGACAATCGCTCCTAAGAGGCAGAGGCCGAAGTACCGAGCCAGCTTAGTGGGGAGGTTCTCGTCGGGTCCCCCCAGCATGCTCTCAGGCAATGATGGCAAACTCGCGTTGGCCGATTGTCGGCCGGCTACCACACGACCCACCCGCTCAGCGAGCAGGCGTGGTCGAACCAGGACAAGCGGGAGGACACGAATTGCCCAGCAACGAGCAACGGCGCGAGGCTGCCAAGCGAAAGCTCGAACGCCAACTCGTACGACGCGCAGAGCGAGCACGACGTCGGAAGCAGTTGACGATCGCCGGCTCCATCCTCGGTGTGGTTGCGGTCGTGGCCGTTGTCTCGGTCGTCTTCGTGGTGACCCGCGGTGACGACGACGCGAGCACGGCGCAGGACTCGACCACGTCTGCACCGGCCGATTCGATCATCGCTGCGGGCCGTACGGAACCGCTGCCCGAGACGGTGAACTGTTCGTACCCTGCCGCCGCACAGCCGGCCGCCAAGCCCAACACCCCTCCCCGCACCGAGAACATCCCCACCAGCGACGAACCCTTGAGCTACAGCATGGCCACCACCGCCGGCAACATCGGCCTGACACTGAACAACCCCGAATCCCCGTGCACGGTGAACAGTTTCGTGTCCCTAGCCAATCAGGGCTACTTCGACGGCACCACCTGCCACCGCCTGACGACGGGTGCCGGCCTGCAGGTGCTGCAGTGCGGCGATCCCACCGGCTCCGGTAGTGGCGGGCCGGGCTACCAGTTCGCCGACGAGTTCCCCACCGACACGTACGCCGAGGGCGATCCTGCCGCGCAGACTCCTGTCCTGTACCCCCGCGGAACCCTGGCGATGGCCAACGCCGGCCCGGGAACCAACGGCAGCCAGTTCTTCCTCGTCTACGGCGATTCGCAACTCCCACCCGCCTACACCGCCTTCGGCACGATCGACGAGACCGGTCTCGCCACCTTGGATGCCATCGCGGCCAAGGGTGCGCAGGGCGGTGCCTCCGACGGCGCACCGGCCGAGCCGGTGGACATCACCTCGATGCAGAGCGACCTGTGACACGCGTACCCGGTCTGGTGATCGCAGCCTCCGCTGCGGTACTTCTTCTCGCCGGCTGCTCCGGATCGACGGAGACCGCTGCCGCGCCCGCTCCGGCCGGTTCGACGACCGCTGCCTCGACGTCGGCCGCGACGACCACCCCGCGGCCGCCGCTGAATCTGTCGCGGTTCGGTGCGCTGCCGCCCGTTCCGCAGCCGACCACCGATACGGTCTCGTGTGCGTACCCGGCGGAGTCTCCGGCCGCCAAGGAGGTTGCTCCGCCTCCGACCGAGAACATCGACGTCTTCGGAACGGTCGACGTGACGCTGTCGACGACCCAGGGCGACATCGGAATGACGCTCGACCGTACCGAGGCCCCGTGCGCCGTCAACAGTGTGGTCAGCCTGGCTCAGCAGGGCTACTTCGACGGCGCACCGTGTCACCGGTTGACCACATCCCCCGGCCTCGAAGTGTTGCAATGCGGCGACCCGTCGGGATCGGGTCGTGGCGGCCCCGGCTACAGCTTCGCCAACGAATACCCCACAACGGCGTTCGCCGACGATCCCGCGCAGGCCCAGAACCCGGTCGTCTACCCCCGTGGCACCCTGGCCATGGCCAATGCAGGCCCTAACACCAACGGCAGCCAGTTCTTCCTGGTGTACGCCGACTCGGTGCTGCCGCCGCAGTACACGGTGTTCGGCACCATCTCCGATGCCGGCCTGCAGACCCTGGACGCCATTGCGGCCGGTGGAGTCAGCGGCGGTGCAGAGGACGGCGCACCAGCGAATCCGGTGGTCATCACCTCGGCAACCTGAGGTACCGCACGACGACGACAGGGTGAGCAGAAATTTCTGCTCACCCTGTTGTCGTATCGGGTCGGAATTCGGTCAGGCCGCCGACGTGAGCCTGTACACGTCGTACACGCCCTCCACGTTGCGCACGACGTTCAGCACGTGCCCCAGATGCTTGGGGTCACCCATCTCGAACGTGAACTTGCTGATAGCCACCCGATCGCCCGACGTCGCGACGGATGCCGAGAGGATGTTGACCTTCTCGTCGGCCAGAGCCTTCGTGACGTCCGAGAGCAACCGATGCCGGTCCAGGGCCTCGATCTGAATGGCCACGAGGAACACCGAGGAGGCCGACGGTGCCCATTGCACCTCGATGAAGCGCTCGGACTGCTCCTCGAGCGACCGCGCATTGGTGCAGTCGGTGCGGTGGACGCTGACCGACCCGCCGCGGGTGACGAACCCGAGTATCTCGTCCCCGGGCACAGGGGTGCAGCACTTGGCGAGTTTTGCCACGACACCCTCGGCACCGGTGACCAGCACCCCGGCGTCTCCGACCTGACGCGGTCTGGTCGGAATGGTCGACGGCGTAGAGCGCTCCGCGAGCTCTTCCTCGACGTCACCGACACCACCGAGATGAGCGACCAGCCTCTGCACGACGTGGCGAGCAGAAACGTGGTTCTCACCGACCGCGGTGTACAGCGCCGACACGTCCACGTACCGCAGTTCGTGGGAGATGGCCGACATGGACTCGGCATTCATCAAGCGCTGCAACGGAAGTCCGCCGCGACGGACCTCTTTCGCGATGGCGTCCTTACCGGCTTCGAGGGCCTCTTCGCGACGTTCCTTGGCGAACCACTGACGGATCTTGGTCTTCGCACGCGGTGACGCGACGAAGCCCTGCCAATCTCGACTCGGCCCGGCCGTGACGGCCTTGGACGTGAAGACCTCGACCACCTCGCCGTTGTCGAGGGTCCGTTCGAGTGCCACCAGGCGACCGTTGACCCGGGCTCCGATACAGCGGTGACCCACTTCGGTGTGCACCGCATAGGCGAAGTCAACCGGACAGGATCCGGCGGGAAGCGTGACGACATCGCCCTTCGGGGTGAAGACGAAGATTTCCTTGACCGCCAGGTCGTAGCGCAGAGATTCGAGGAACTCGCCCGGGTCGGCCGCTTCACGCTGCCAGTCGAGCAACTGGCGCATCCACGCCATGTCGTCGACCTCGGCGTTGTCCTGAGAGTGCTTGCCCTTGGTCTCCTTGTATCGCCAGTGAGCAGCGATACCGAACTCCGCGGTGCGGTGCATGTCCCTGGTGCGAATCTGCACTTCGAGTGGCTTGCCCTCGGGCCCGATCACCGTGGTGTGCAGCGACTGGTAGACGCCGTACCGTGGCTGCGCGATGTAGTCCTTGAAGCGGCCCGCCATCGGCTGCCACAGCGAGTGCACGACGCCGACCGCGGCATAGCAGTCGCGGATCTCGTCGCACAGAATGCGCACTCCCACGAGGTCGTGGATGTCGTCGAAGTCGCGGCCCTTGACGATCATCTTCTGGTAGATCGACCAGTAGTGCTTGGGACGTCCCTCGACGACGGCGCTGATTCTCGATGCCGCCAGTGTGGCGTTGATCTCGGCCCGTACCTTCTCGAGGTACGTGTCGCGGGACGGTGCCCGATCTGCGACCAACCGAACGATCTCGTCGTACTTCTTGGGATGGAGAATGGCGAAGGCCAGGTCTTCGAGCTCCCATTTGACGGTGGCCATACCCAGCCGATGAGCAAGCGGCGCAATGACTTCCAGTGTTTCCTTGGCCTTGCGGGCCTGCTTCTCCGGGGGCAGGAATCGCATCGTGCGCATGTTGTGCAGTCGATCGGCGACCTTGATGACCAACACCCGCGGGTCCCGCGCCATCGCGATGATCATCTTTCGGATGGTCTCGCCCTCGGCGGCCGTCCCCAGTACGACCTTGTCCAGCTTGGTGACCCCGTCGACAAGATGGGACACCTCGTCACCGAACTCCTCGGTCAACTTGGCCAACGAGTAGCCGGTGTCCTCCACCGTGTCGTGCAGCAGGGCCGCAACCAGCGTGGTGGTGTCCATACCCAGTTCGGCGAGGATGTTCGCCACGGCAAGTGGATGGGTGATGTACGGGTCGCCGGACTTGCGCATCTGTGTGGAATGCAGCTCGTCCGCGACGTCGTAGGCCCGCTGCAGCAGCGTCAGATCGGCCTTGGGATACAGCTCGCGATGCAGACTGACCAGAGGTTCGAGGACGGGCTTGACCGCCGCGCTGCGTCCGGCCGTGATGCGACGAGCGAGCCGCGCCCGAACTCGACGGGAGGCCGAGGTGGGCACGGGTGCCGAATTGCGTGCACCCGACGGCGCCTGGTCGTCGGCCTGCGCCGAATCACTCGACACCGGCTCGCGCACGCCCGGTCTGTCCACCACCGGATCGTTGACCACTGCGGTATCGACGACCGCGCTCGTATCGCCGGACGCGACCGAATCCGCACCGGTTCCCGGCCGATCGGCGACTGCGGGCCGCTCGGGCAAGGGCTGATCGATGTAACGGGTCACTCTCATCACCTCCTGCCACACATTCGCGCCGACGCCAGGACAGATCCGGTCGACGCTGTATCAGTCGACTTTAGTCCTCAGACTCGAACCAGGCAGGCGAGCGGGTAGTCACTGCACTTGCTGCGGCCGTCGAGCGCCTCGATTTCCAACACCACGGTCGCCCCGACCACCACCGCGCCCTGCTCGGCCAACAACCGAGCTGTCGCATCGACGGTACCGCCGGTGGCGAGGACATCGTCGACCACGAGCACCCGTCGACCGGCCAGCTCGATGGAGGTCGGAATCTGCAGTTCCGCGGTTCCGTATTCGAGATCGTAGGTTCGCGAGTGCACGGGCGGCGGCAGTTTGCCCGCCTTGCGTACAGCGAGCACCCCGCAACCGAGCTCGAGTCCCACGCCCGCTCCCAGCAGAAACCCTCGGGCATCGATGCCCGCCACCAGATCGACGTTCTCGAAACCCTCCGCCAATGCCGTGACGACGCTGCGCAACGCGGGCCCCTCCGCGAACACCGGGGTCAGGTCGCCGAACCGCACCCCGTCCACGGGAAAATCGTCCACCCACCGCGTCAGCCGATGCACGGCCGACACGGCATCACCGCGCACCCCGCCGTCCTGAGTCACTGTCGCATCGCTCATTTCAAAAGTACCCACCGATCCATGTTCCAGCCGGCACCGGCCGCCGTGGGGTTGGCCACGACGTCCTGCATACCGTCGCTCACGACGGTGGTGCGCGGCTCGCTGTACAGCGGAAGCGACGGCATGTCGTTCCACAGAATGTTCTCGCCCTCGGTCGCCAACGCCAGCACGCGCTCGGGATCGTCGGTCACCGCCAGCTGGTCGACGATCGAGTCGATCCGCCCGTTGCTGTACCCGCCCACGTTGAGGCCGATACCGGTTCGCAACGAGTACCGTGCGACGACGGACGACGCCGAGCCGGTCGGCCCTGGCAGCGACCCCGCGCCGCCGAGAACGGCGTCCACTGTTCCGGCACGAAGCGCGGACGGCGTGAACTCCGGTGAGCTCGCGTCCTCGACGGTGATCCCCGCCGCCGCACAATCGCTCGCCATTCGGCTGACCAGCTGAGCGCGGCGCGCGTCCGGTGCCAGGTAGCCGACGCGTACGGTCAGCGCACTGCTACCCGATGCGGCCAGTTCCTTGCCCGCGCGGTCCAGGTCCGACCGCTGGTACCGGTCGCCGACCGTCCCGGCAACCGAGGGGTACACCAGAGTGTCCGGTTGCATCAGCCGAGAATCGACGACGCTGGAGCCGGGCCCGGCCGGCGGTGCCTCGAAGCCAGGGTGCCCGAGTGTGTCGAACAGGTCCGTTCGCGGGATGCATGCGGCCACGGCCCGGCGAGCACTCGCTTCCGCCAGCGCGCCCTGGGTCGCGAACGTCAGCTGCTCGACGCCTCGCGACGGTTCCGTGACGGTCTCGAACCCCTCTGTCGAACCCAGATCGTTCGCGCCCGCACCCTGGTCGATCACGTCCAGAGATCCATCGTTGATCTTCGCCGGGACGTCGGTGCCCTTGGGCCAGATCACGACTCTCTGCGTCTCGGGCGGAATGCCCCACCAGGCGTCGTTCGCGACCAGAACCAACCCGTCCTCGGCGGTGTACGAGTCGACGCGGTACGGACCGGCCGACGGCAACAGAGACGTGTCGACAGAACCGGGCGTCAACGTCCACCCGGTGTTCCAGAAATCGGCGATCCGAGAGACGACACCGTCATCGCCGGCCACTATGGGATCGACGACGTTCGGTACCCCGGCCGCGCGCGCAGCCACGTGTGCGGGCAACAGATCGGTGGCACCGAACAGAGCTCGCCAGTTCTGGTAGCTGCGGCCCGGGGCGAAGACGACGGTGGCGTCCTTGGACCCGGGGACGCAGTCGATGCTCGCGATGTCGGAGTATCCCGCCGTCGACGCCGCGTCGAACAGGGGACGGTCGGTGGCGAACCGGCCGCTGTTGGCGGCCCACGCCAGCACCAGGTCATCGCACGCCATCGGTGCGCCGTCGGAGTATTTCGCCGCAGGCGCGATCGTGTACTGCAGCGTCAGAACGTCCCCTGGCACGACCGCGACGGTACCGATGTCGTTGTCCGACAGCGCATCACCGTCCGGTCCCAGATAGCTGAACCCGACCTGGACTCGTGTGAACGCCTGACGCGCTCCCGACGCGGCCCCGTCGACGGTCCTGGCGTTGTAGTTGTTCACCACGTTGTCGAACGAGTACCCGATGGAAGGCACCTTGTCCTCCGAGGCCGAACATGCGGTGAGCGACGCTGCGGCCAGACCCGCTGCCAGCAGTGCCGCGCTCCACCTACGTTCCACGTGCACTCTCCATCTCTACGATCTCGCTATCGGCGCTTCTTGTTCCGCTTCCCAGTGGGGCGATTGCCGGGCTGCGGTGCCGACGCCTTGCTGACATCCACGCCGACGGCCACCGGTTCGGGTGCGAGACCGGCGGCGCGCGCCGCCGCGTCGGCACGCTTGGAGTGGACCTTGCGAGTGTGGACCGCGACCGGGCCCCACTTCTCCTTCAGGGTCACCAACAGCGGCGTGGCGAAGAAGATGGACGAGTAGGCACCGACGATCATGCCGACGAGCTGCACGAGAGCGAGATCCTTGAGCGTTCCCACGCCCAGCAGCCAGACCGCGACGATCATCAACGCGATAACCGGCAGAACGCCGATCACGGTCGTGTTGATCGATCGCATCAGAGTCTGATTCACGGCAAGGTTGGCCTGCTCCGCGTACGTCTTGCGGTGCAGGTTCAAGATGCCTCGGGTGTTCTCCTCCACCTTGTCGAACACCACGACGGAGTCGTACAGCGAGAATCCCAGAATGGTCAGCAGACCGATCACCGTGGCCGGGGTCACCTCGAAGCCGACGAGTGAATAGACGCCCGCGGTGACGACGAGGTCGAAGCCCAATGCGGCCAGGGCCGCCAGCGCCATGTCCCGTTCGTATCGGATGGCGATGTAGATGCTGACGATCACCAGGAACACCGCGAGGGCTATCAGAGCCTTCTGGGTGATCTGACTCCCCCATGTCTCACTCACGTCGGAGACGCTGATGGCATTGGGCGTTGCGGTGCCCGAGTTGTCCTGCGGCTGGAAGGACTGGAACAGCGCCTGTCGAAGAGTGTCGACTTCGGCTGGATCGAGCGCCTCGGAACGGATCTGCACCGTGGCCGCGGCACCCGAGCCGACCGTCTGGACCGACACCGGGGGCATACCCAGCGAGTCGTTGTAGACGGTTTCGACCTGCTCGGTGGAGATGTTGTCCGCGGCGGGCAATGCGATGCGGGTGCCGCCCTCGAAGTCGATACCGAGCGTGAACCCACGCACGAGGAAGCTGAGCAGGCAGATCAGCACGATGACGCCGGTCAGCACGTAGTAGAACCTGCGGCGTCCGACGATCTCGAATGCACCGGTGCCGGTGTAGAGACGAGATAACCAACTGTGCCTGGGCTGCGTGGACTGGTCGACGCTCGAATCGTCGAGAGGCGATGGGGTCGAGGTGGCCGTATCGGACATGTCATGCCTCCTTCGACGGCGACGCGGCGCCGGTCTTGACGGCGACTGCCTTGTTGGCGGCGCGCTTTCGTTCGAGCGCGATCTGCTGGACCGCGCCGAGACCGTTGACGGACGGCTTGGACCAGAATTTCGACTTCGACGCCAGATTCACCAGCGGCCACGTCACCAGCACCACGACGATGACGTCGAGGATGGTCGTCAGTCCCAGGGTGAACGCGAAGCCGCGCACCTGACCCACTGCCAGTACGTACAGAACGGCAGCGGCGATGAAGCTGACCGCGTTCCCGGACAGGATGGTCTTGCGTGCGCGGGCCCAACCGCGGGGCACTGCTGATCGGAAGCTGCGGCCCTCGCGAATCTCGTCCTTGATGCGTTCGAAGAACACCACGAAAGAGTCCGCGGTCATACCGATACCGATGATCAGGCCGGCGATGCCGGCGAGGTCGAGGGTGAAGCTGATCCACCTGCCGAGCAGGATCAGAATGCCGTAGACGACGAGCCCGGCCAGCGCCAACGACAGAGCCGTGAGCAGGCCGAGGGCTCGGTAGTACAGCAGGCAGTAGACCAGCACGAGTGCCAAGCCGATGGCACCGGCGATCAGGCCTGCTTCGAGTGACGCCAATCCCAATGTGGCCGAGACCGTTTCGGCCTCGGAGGACACGAACGACAGTGGCAGCGAACCGTACTTGAGCGTGTTGGCCAGTTCGGAAGCGCTCTGCGCGTTGAAGTTGCCGGTGATCGACGTGGCACTACCGGCGGGAGTGGCACCCTGAATGACCGGCGCGCTGATCACCTTCGAGTCCAGTACGAATGCGGCCTGCTTCTGCAGGTTCGCAGCCGTGAACTGCGCCCAGGTGTTCGACCCCTCGGAATCGAACGTCAGGCTCACCTGGAACTGAGCCTGCTGGTTGTCGAATCCCGACGTCGCGTCGGCGATCTGCTGACCGTCGATGATCGTCGGACCGAGAAGGTAGACAGCTGTTCCGTCGGTGGAGCAGGCCACGAGCGGGAGTGCAGGATCGTCGTTGCCGGCAAGCGGGTCCGCGGCGTTGCAATCGAGCGACTGCATGGCGAGCTGCTGTATCTGCTGATCCTCGCTCTGACGAAGCGCCTTCGCGTCGGCGATCTCCTGGGCTGCGCGATCGGCGTCGGACAGCGACGCGTTTTCGGCGGGATCACTCGAGGTCGGGGCGTCCGTCGCGGGTGCGTCCGAGGCCGGAGCACCGGTTGTCGGAGCGGGGGTCGGGTCTACCGTCGTCGGATCCTGCGCCGGAAACACCCGACTCTGCGGAGCAGCTGGAGCAGCAGGATCGACGGCTGTCGCCGGATCTGCCGGCGCAGCCGGGTCCGTCGGGGTCTGCGGAGAACCCGGCGTCGCCTGGCCTGCGGATGGTGCAACCGACCCCACCACCGGACGAATGAACAGTCGAGCGGTCTGCCCCAGAGTTCTCGCCTGAGAGCTGTCGTCACCGGGCACCGTGATGACGAGATTGTCGCCGTCGATGACCACCTCGGAACCGGACACGCCGAGACCGTTGACGCGGGTCTCGATGATCTGCTGCGCCTGCTTGAGGCTGTCCTGCGACGGCGCATTCCCGTCGGGCGTGCGTGCAGTCAGCGTCACTCGCGTGCCGCCCTGCAGGTCGATTCCCAACTTCGGCGAGGGGTCTTTGTCTCCGGTGAAGAAGACCAGGGCATACACCGCCGCCATCAGCACCGCGAAGACGGCGAGATAGCGGGCGGGATGCACCGATCCGCTGGAAGGTGCCACGGTGTGTGATTCTCCTCTGGGCGGTGGAAAAGTGTCTGTTCCTGTTGGCTCGTGCCTCGTTGTGTCAGCGGCGGGCGGTGCGATTGTGCACCACGACGCTCACCGCAGACGAAACCGCTGCCGGATTGTGTCTCCGACAGCGGTTCGGATCTTCGTTACGTCACTCTTTTTCGAGGCGCTTCGTCGTCTGCTCGACGGTTTCGTCGGCGGGGTTCCCGACGTCCTTGTGCAGCGACGGAGCTGCCGGCTCGGTGGGGCCGACCGCGGCGGTGCCGGCGCCGGGCACCGAATCGAAGGTGTTCTCGCCCGACTCGCCGTCGTCGAACTCGGTGTCGTCGGGCAGAACCTCACGCACGACGGCGCGTGACCACGTCGTGATGACGCCGTCGGCGATCTCGAGGTCGATCGTGTCGTCCTCGACCAGGACCACTCGTGCATACAGGCCTGCGGTGGTGACGACCTCGTCGCCGACCTTCAGCGAGTCCTGCATTTCCGTGGTCTTGGCCAGCACCTTCTTCTGTCGGCGCGCGTTGAGAAACAGCGGTACCAGAAGGGCCACGATCAGCAGCGGAAACAGCAAATCCATCGGAAGGTCAGTCCTCGAAGTTCGGTTCGATAATCGTCATTGTCTCGTGCGAGAACATCGCTGGTGCGGGCCTCGCAGCTACCCAGTGTGCCATCACCTGTGGCCCGCTCGGTCCGTTCGTCTCGTGTTGCGGCCGTTTCACTCGAATAATCCCTGCTGGACCTCGGCCGATCGCACCGAAATTCCCCCGACTGCGAGGTCCGGCGGTGGGGTGAGACCGAGGTGGTGCCAGGCGGCGGCGGTGGCGACGCGACCGCGCGGCGTGCGGGCGATCATCCCGGCCCGTACCAGGAACGGCTCACACACTTCCTCGACCGTCGAGGGCTCCTCGCCGACGGCGACAGCGAGAGTGGACACTCCCACCGGTCCCCCGCCGAAACTTCGGATCAGCGCGCTGAGGACGGCACGGTCGAGGCGATCCAGTCCGAGCTTGTCCACGTCGTAGACCACGAGCGCGGCCTTGGCGGTGTCCTGGGTGACGGTGCCGTCCCCGCGCACGTCCGCGTAGTCGCGAACTCGGCGCAGCAGTCGGTTCGCGATTCGGGGTGTGCCACGCGAGCGTCCTGCGATCTCGGCGCAGCCGTCACGGTCGATGGGGACACCCAGAATCCCGGCGGATCGCATCAGAATTCGTTCGAGTTCACTCGGCTCGTAGAAATCCATGTGCGCCACGAACCCGAAGCGGTCGCGCAGCGGTCCGGTGAGCGCGCCGGACCGGGTGGTCGCACCGACGAGAGTGAACGGGGCGACCTCCAAGGGAATGGATGTCGCTCCCGGCCCCTTGCCGACGATCACGTCGACACGGAAGTCCTCCATGGCCAGATACAACATTTCCTCGGCCGGCCGGGCGATCCGATGAATCTCGTCGATGAACAGCACGTCCCCTTCGACGAGGTTGCTGAGCATCGCGGCCAGATCGCCCGCACGCTCGAGGGCGGGCCCGGAGGTCAACCGCAGTGACGTGCCGAGTTCCGCGGCGATGATCATCGCCATGCTGGTCTTTCCCAGGCCGGGCGGACCCGACATCAGGATGTGATCGGGGGTGCCGCCGCGCATCTTCGCCCCCGAGAGCACCAGCTGCAGTTGCTCACGCACCCGAGGCTGACCGATGAAATCGGTGAGGTTCTTCGGACGCAGACTGGTCTCGATGTCGAGGTCGTCGGACATGGCCTCCGCACCGACCTGGGATTCCCCGAACTCGTCGTCCTCGGTCACGCCGACCTACCTGGACTTACCGAGGTACGCCAACGCGGCCCGCAGTGCGGTGGACGTCGTGGCCTCGGGCTGCTGTGCGAGTACCGCGTCGGTGGCCTCCTCGGCCTGCTTCGCCGGAAATCCGAGACCGATCAGGGCTTCGACGATCTGATCGCGCATCGAGTTGCCGGCCCCGGAACCGGGCACCGCGGAACTGCCGGCGCGGCCGACAACGGCGTCGACCTTGTCTCGCAGCTCGACCACCATCCTCTCGGCCCCGCGCTTGCCGATACCGGGAACTCTGGTGAGGGCCCCGATGTCGCTGTCCGCCAAAGCTGTTCGCAGGGAGTCGGGTTCGTGTACCGCAAGTGTGGCCATCGCAATTCGTGGCCCGACTCCGGAAACCGTGAGCAGCAGCTCGAACAGCTCACGTGATTCCTTGTCGGGAAACCCGTACAGCGTTTGCGAGTCCTCGCGAACGATCATGGTGGTGAGCAGAGTGGACTCGCTCCCCCGATGCAGCGTCGCCAACGTCGCCGGTGTGGCATTGACGCGATATCCGACACCGGCCGCCTCGAGTACTGCGTGATCGAGAGCGATGTCGATCACCGACCCGCGAATGGATGCGATCACCGTGCGCCCGCCTCCTTCTTGGCCAGTTTCTCGATTTTGCGCGCCACGGCGGCGCGAGCTTTGCGTTCCTCGGCCAGACGCGCGTCGTACTTGCGCTTCTGTTCGGCGGCCATCGCCTCGGCTTTGGCCATCCGGGCGATCATCGGGGCGCGCCAGCAGTGACAGATACCCAGAGCCAACGCATCTGCGGCATCAGCGGGAGTCGGCGCGGTCTGCAGCCCGAGAATGCGCATGACCATGGCGGTGACCTGCGCCTTGTCGGCCGAACCGTTGCCGGTGACGGCTGCCTTCACCTCACTGGGAGTGTGGAAGCAGACGTCGATACCGCGCCGGGCCGCAGCCAGTGCGATGACGCCGCCTGCCTGCGCGGTGCCCATGGCCGTCCGTACGTTGTGCTGAGCGAACACTCGCTCGATCGCCACGACCGACGGCTTGTGTGTATCGAGCCAGTATTCCGCTGCTTCGGATATCCGCAGCAGACGCTGCGCGAGATCCATGTCGGCGGGAGTCCGGACCACATCCACGTCGAGAGCGACGACTGTGCGACCGACGCCTCCCTCGATCAAACTGAGCCCACACCTGGTGAGACCGGGGTCGACACCCATCACCCGCACGCCACCACACCTTCCGCTTACGAACTGTTGTTCGATAGCGTAGCGGAGCGCACCGACGGATCAGGGCTACGACACCCGGTCGATCACCGTGAGCGCAAGGACCGGGTCAGTCCTCGTCGTCCAGTTCGGCCATGACCTCGTCCGACAGGTCGACGTTGGACCAGACGTTCTGCACGTCGTCGCTGTCTTCGAGGGCGTCGATCAGCTTGAAGACCTTGCGCGCTCCGTCCGCGTCCACCGGGACGTTGACCGAAGCCTGGAAGCTCGCCTCCGCGGAGTCGTAGTCGATGCCCGCGTCCTGCAGTGCGGTACGCACTGCGATCAAATCGGTCGGCTCACTGACGATCTCGAACGTGTCGCCGTTGTCGTTCACTTCCTCGGCACCGGCCTCGAGAACCGCCATCAACACGTCGTCCTCGCTCTGTCCGTTCTTCTCGAGCGTCACGACGCCTTTGCGTGAGAAGAGGTAGGACACCGAACCCGGATCGGCCATGTTTCCGCCGTTTCGAGTCATTGCTACTCGAACCTCGCCTGCTGCACGATTGCGGTTGTCGGTGAGGCACTCGATGAGGATGGCGACACCGTTGGGGCCGTAACCCTCGTACATGATGGTCTGCCAGTCGGCTCCGCCCGCTTCTTCGCCGGCTCCGCGCTTGCGCGCACGTTCGATGTTGTCGTTGGGAACCGACGTCTTCTTCGCCTTCTGGATGGCGTCGTAGAGCGTCGGGTTGCCCGTGGGGTCACCACCACCCGTGCGGGCCGCCACCTCGATGTTCTTGATGAGCTTGGCAAACGACTTGCCGCGTCGGGCGTCGATCACCGCCTTCTTGTGCTTGGTGGTGGCCCATTTTGAGTGGCCGCTCATGCGATAGAGCCCCTTCCTGCTCGAATTCGGTGTTGTCGACTTTACTCGCCCGTGTCATCGCTCCGCCCCAACCGGCGATTACGGGTTTCTACGCGCTGCGCACCATGTCCACGAAGAGTCGGTGCACTCGATCGTCTCCGGTGACCTCGGGATGGAAGCTGGTGGCCAGCACTCGGTTCTGCCGCACGGCAACCACGCGGCCCGCAGCTGGCCCGTTCGGGACGGTGGCGAGTACTTCGACGTCCGCACCGACACGCTCGACCCAAGGCGCACGAATGAACACTGCGCGCATCGGTCCGCCCTCGATCTCGGCGAATTCGAGATCGGTCTCGAACGAGTCGACCTGTCGGCCGAAAGCGTTGCGGCGCACGGTGATATCGAGACCGTCGAGGTGTTCCGCGTCGGGCCTGGTGTCGAGAATGTCCGACGCCAACAGGATCATCCCCGCGCACGATCCGTACGCGGGCATACCCTCGGCCAGACGAGCGCGCAGCGGCCCGAGCAGATCGAATACACCGAGCAGAGTGCTCATCGTCGTGGATTCGCCGCCGGGAATGATCAACCCGTCGATTCGGGCGAGTTCGTCCGGCCTCCGCACGGTGATTCCGTGCGCACCGCTCGACTCCAGTGCGGCCAAGTGCTCGCGAACATCGCCCTGCAGTGCGAGTACGCCGATCGTCGGCGGCGTCACTTCAATCCGAAGGGATCGACGTGTGGCTTCGAGGTGTCCCGCTCGAAGCGCATCAGTCCCTCTTGGACGACGGCGGCGACCATACGACCGGAGATGTCGAAGATTCGCCCCTGTGCCAGTGCTCGTCCGAAATCAGCGGACGGCGACGTCTGGTCGTAGAGCAGCCATTCGTCCGCTCGGAACGGCCTGAGGAACCACAGCGCGTGATCGAGGGAGGCCGTCTGCGTGACGGCGTCCGGGTGCGGCACCTTGGCCGATCCGATGAGCGTCATGTCGCTCATGTAGGCGAGCGCGCAGACATGGAACACCTGATCGTCGGGCAGCGTGTCGCGGTACCTGAACCAGACCCGTTGCTGCGCAGCGAAACTGGGATGCTTGACGGTCTGATCGTCGGGAATGAGACGGATGTCCCATTCGGACCACTCCTTGTAGTAGGAGGTGTCGTACTCCGCCAGAGTGGTCGGGTCGGGCAACGATTCCGGTCCGACCACCTCGGGCATGAGGTCCTGATGGGAGATCCCGTCGTCGTCGCCGTGGAACGAGGCGGACATCGTGAAGATGGCCTTGCCGTGCTGAATTCCGGTCACTCGACGAGTGCAGAACGACCGGCCGTCCCGAATGCGATCGACCATGAACACGGCCGGCTCGTTCGGGTTACCCGGCCGAAGAAAGTAGCCGTGCAGCGAATGCACGCGGAACTCGGGTGCCACGGTGCGCACGGCCGCGACGAGCGCCTGGCCGGCAACCTGGCCGCCGAACGTCCGCGGCAGCCGGCTCGGGAACGTGCGTCCCCGATAGATGTCGTTCTCGATTCGTTCCAATTCGAGAATGTCCTCGATGCTGGCCATGGCTGTGTCCACCTTTCTGTGACAACGGCTCAGGCTAACAATGAGTGGACCAGGCAAGATGGTCGGTGTGGGTCAACCGATACCGATATTTCCCGATCTTCTGACCAGGTCGATCGTCGATGCGTGCCCCGCCGAGTCGCGAACGATCGTTGTCGTCGACGGTGCCGACGCCGCGAAGCCGGTCGACTTCGCCTCTCGCACAGCCGAACACGCCCGCGCACAGGGCAGGCGTGCCGACGTCGTCGACCTGCACGATTACGTCCGGCCGGCGTCCATTCGATTCGAGTATTCGCGAACGGACGAATTGAGCTACCGCACTGTGTGGTTCGACTACGATGCCGTGATCCGCGAGGTCATCGCGCCGCTGCGTGCCGGTGGCCGAGGTCACTATCTGCCGCGTCTGTGGGATGAGGCAACCGATCGATCCGCCCGCGCTCGTACCGTCGAGGCCGCGCCGAATCACATAGTCCTGATTGCCGGTCCGATGCTGCTGGGCCGAGGACTGGACGTCGATCTTCGAGTGCAGTTGCGGTTGTCCGAGGGTGCGCTGCGTCGGAGAACCGACACGGCCGACCAATGGACCTGCACGGCACTGCTCGAGTACTACGACTCGATCGACGAGTACGCCGAGCGGCCGGACTTCGCGGTCCGGTGGGACCATCCGGACCGCCCGGCACTGGAACGCAGTCAGTAGCTACGCAACCGGAAGAGGACGGTCACCAACCGCGCTCGGCGAGACGGTGTGCGACGGGCAGGTCGTCGACGTTGATGCCGACCATCGCCTCGCCGAGTCCACGGGAGACCTTGGCGAGGACATCCGGGTCGTCGAAGAAGGTAGTGGCCTTGACGATTGCCTCGGCACGTTCTTTCGGGTTGCCGGACTTGAAGATTCCCGATCCGACGAACACTCCCTCGGCACCGAGTTGCATCATCATCGCTGCGTCGGCCGGGGTGGCGATGCCGCCGGCGGTGAACAACGTGACGGGCAGCTTTCCGGCACGGGCGATCTCGACGACGAGATCGTACGGAGCCTGCAATTCCTTCGCCGCGACGTAGAGCTCGTCTTCGGGAAGTGATGTGAGACGACGAATCTCGTCGCGAATCTTGCGCATGTGGGTCGTCGCGTTCGAGACGTCGCCGGTGCCGGCCTCGCCCTTGGAGCGAATCATGGCTGCGCCCTCGGTGATTCGACGCAGTGCTTCACCCAGGTTGGTGGCACCACACACGAACGGAACGGTGAAATTCCACTTGTCGATGTGATTGGCGTAGTCGGCCGGGGTGAGGACCTCGGACTCGTCGATGTAGTCGACACCCAGGCTCTGCAGGATCTGCGCCTCGACGAAGTGCCCGATGCGGGCCTTGGCCATCACCGGAATGCTGACCGAGGAGATGATGCTGTCGATCATGTCCGGATCGCTCATCCGCGACACCCCGCCCTGCGCGCGGATGTCGGCGGGAACGCGCTCGAGCGCCATGACGGCAACGGCACCGGCATCCTCGGCGATCTTCGCCTGGTCTGCGGTGACCACGTCCATGATGACGCCGCCCTTGAGCATCTCGGCCATACCGCGCTTGACGCGAGCGGTGCCGATTCCGTTCTCGTTGGACCCGCCGTCAGCGGATCCAGTGGAAGCAGCGGGCGAATTGGGGGCGTGTGGGGTACTCAAGCCAACTCCTGTGTTCTCGGCAGTCCGGATCTTCGCGCAGAGCCGCTGCCCTGCCCGCGAAGGGGCGGGCCGGCGCGGCGACGCGCCCAGAACTGTAGGCCGCTACCGCGTCGTTTCCCATAACCACTTGACGATTGCTGGACTGGTCGGAAAGGTCCAGATTGTCAGCGGATGGCCCTGACGTCCGGGTCGCCGCGTCGCGCGAGCGCTACGTTGACCTCGTCGAGAAGTTCGGCCAGATCCTGTGGATACACGTTTTCGCCGACCGCACTCAGCGCCCGGATGTCTGCCTCGGTACACCAGCGATGCCCGGTGACGGTTCGTCGCTCGAAGTCCGTGAACCCGGCACTCTCGGGCTCGAACTCCTGCGTCCGATGCGCGAAGAACAGTTCCTCGGACCGGATCAACGTTCCGTTGAACGGGAAGGTCGCAACTCGACGCCACAGCGGTCCGCGCAGGTCGGACGCGTCGACGGTCAGGCCGGTCTCCTCGTGCACTTCGCGTACCGCTGCCTCGCGAAGGGACTCCCCCTTTTCGACCGCACCTCCGATGGTGAACCAGAAGAACGTCTCGGGCACCGTGGGGTCGTGTCCACGCAGGAGCAGGACACGGCCACGCTCGTCGAGCAACACCACCCGCGCAGAGGTACGCGGCGTCGCCCGAGTCTCACTACCGAACGTTGCCGCGGCCGAGCGCTCCGCGATCTCGAAGTACGACGGCAGGGCGGCGGTGCCGCCGAGATGCAGCCACCGGACCGGACGGCGTACCCGTAGAGCGAGGGTGTCTCGGACGGCGTCGTTGTGGAAGCGTCGTGCGATCAACACGCGTGCTTCCGCGTCGGCGAGTTCGGCGACAAGTTGTGGTGGCAGAGCGGCCGGTTCGACGACGGCGAGTGCCATGGACACCGCGTTCTCCGCTTCCTCCCGCTGCGACCGGTCGGCGCGTTCGGCTCGATCTGCCAGTGCAGCAAGCTCTTTGCTCGACGACACCGAGCCCCGGGTGGCGGCCGACACGGCTCGCGCGACGACGGCTCGGCGCGCGAGTGCGGCGTCGAGGGCCTGCCAGGCGAGGTCGGTGCGAACGTGGAGCCGATCGAGTCGGTTGGCGGTTCCGTAGGCCCACAGCCCGACGACGAGGATCAGAACCGCGATCAGTCCGAGAACCAGGATGGTGACGGCAGACAGTGTCATCAGCTCGCGGCTCGCACTTTCTGTCCGCCGAGGGTGACCGTCTCGTACACGCGCAGGATCTGCTCGGCGACAACAGGCCAGTCGTACGTGGACACGGCCGCCGAGGCGGCGTCGACGAGACGCTCGCGGACGGCGTCGTCGGACAGAATGGAGGTGACGGCTGCCGCGAGGGCCGCGGAATCGTCGATCGGAACCAGCAGGCCACATGCGCCGTCGCGTAGGACCCGACGGAAAGCGTCCAGTTCGCTTGCCACCACGGGGGTTCCGGCTGCCATCGCCTCCACCAGAACGATGCCGAAGCTTTCGCCGCCGAGGTTGGGGGCGCAATACACGTCGGCGCTACGCATCGCGGAAGCCTTCGTCGCGTCGTCCACCTGGCCGAGGAAGGTCAGATGCGAGGCCAGCGCGCCTGCTTCCTTGCGAAGCTTGTCCTCGTCGCCCCTGCCGACGATGAGAATTTCGATGTCGGGGTGAGATTCGACGAGGGCCGGTAGCGCGCCCAGCAGCACGGCCATTCCCTTGCGCGGTTCGTCGAAGCGGCCCAGGAACAGCACTGTCCGGCCCGGACGCGGATAGCCGTCGAGCACGTCTGCGTCGGCGAACGCCGGCACGTCGACTCCGTTCGGAATTTCGACCGCATCGGACCCGAGCGCCTCGACCTGCCATCGCCGCGCCAACTCGGACACGGCGATCCGACCGCTGATCTTCTCGTGATAGGGCCGCAGCACGCCCTGGAACGTGCTGAGCACGAGAGACTTGGTGGTCGACGTGTGGAACGTGGCCACGATCGGGCCGTCCGCGGCCTTGAGTGCGAGCATCGACAGACTCGGCGCATTGGGCTCGTGAATGTGCAGCACGTCGAAGTCGTTCTCCGAGATCCACTTTCGGATCCGTGAGTACGTCACCGGGCCGAATCGCAGCCGGGCGACCGACCCGTTGTACGGAATGGCCAGCGCCTCACCGGCAGACACCACGAATTCGGGGAGCTCGACACCCTCCGAGGCAGGGGCCAGCACACTGACCCGGTGACCGCGCTCGATGAAGACCTCGGCCAACTGCTGGACGTGGGCCTGCACTCCGCCCGGCACGTCGAACGAGTACGGGCACACCATGCCGATTCTCATGTGCCCTCGATTCGGGCCCGGCGCTCTGCCGACCAGTCGCTCATCCACAGCGGCTGCAGCATGTGCCAATCGGCGGGATGAGCGCGGATACCGGCGACGAAATGATCCGCAACCGTCTGGGTCGCAGCGGCTACTCCCTGCGAGACGTCCACCGCGGGCGAGATGTCGAATCCCCAACCGTCGCCGTCGAAATAGCCGTGTACCGGGAGCAGCGTGGCACCGGTGTCGATGGCGAGCTTGGCCGCACCCGCCGGCATTCGTGTCGGTTCCCCGAAGAAGGTCACCGGTACTCCGTGCTTGGCCAGGTCTCGTTCGCCGAGCAGGCAGACCACCTTGTTCTGGCGCAGTCTGTCGGACAACGCGAGCAGGGGCGGTTGCTCGCCGCCGCTGAGCGGAAAGATCTCGAATCCCAGGCTCTCGCGATACGCCACGAAGCGTTGGTACAGCGACTCCGGCTTCAGCCTCTCGGCCACGGTCGACAGGCCACCGTGCGTCCGTACCAACCACATTCCGGCCATGTCCCAGTTGCCGCTGTGCGGTAGTGCGAGCACCACTCCCTTGCCGGCACCGAGCGCCGCTTCGAGATGTTCCTTGCCGTACACGCACCGATCGATGACGGCCGCCTGAGCGGCCAGGTCCATGGACGGCAGCCGGAATGCCTCACGCCAGTACCGGGCGTAGGAGCGAACACTGTCTCGGATCAGGTCATCCGGGACCTGCTCCGCCGTGGTCCCCAGCACCCGAGCGAGATTGCGGCGCAGCTGATCCGGGCCGCCATTACGGGACGAGGCGAAGTCGGCACCGCGGTCGAACAACCGACGGGCGACACCCTCGGGTAACGACCGGACGAGACGCCACCCCGCGGCGTACCCGGCGTCGGACGCGCGTTCCGACAGATTCATGTCGGCTCCACACCGCCGTCGTCGGAGACCGACGGAGCCGGCGGCACGATGATGTCGCGGGCACCCTCGGATCCGCGGACGGCGAGCACTCGTTGGAACACGGTCACGATGCTCAGCGCGGCAAGAATCCACATTGCGGGATAGATGAGACTGTCCAGCCACGGAATGTCGAAATGTCTTCCGACACCGGTGAGCCCGGCCCCGACCAGAACGATGACGAGGCGGTCGGGTCGTTCGATCCAACCACCGTCCGCGGACAGGCCGCTGGCCTCGGCGCGCGCTTTGGCGTACGAGATGACCTGCGAGGTGACCAGGCAGACGAGAGTGGCAACGAGCAGTAGCTTGTCGTTCTCGGAATACACGGCCCACCAGGCCAAGCCGCCGAATATCGCGCCGTCCGCAACGCGGTCGCACGTCGCGTCGAGAACGGCACCGTATTTGGTGCCGCCTCCTCGTGCGCGAGCCATCGCGCCGTCGAGCATGTCGAACAGAACGAACAGGGTGATGACGATCGAGCCCCACCACAGGTAGCCGGCAGGGAACATCGTCACCGCAGCGGTCACTGTGACGACCGTGCCGATGATTGTCACCGAGTCCGGAGTCAGGCCGGTGCTGTTGAGCGCGCGGCCCAATGGGGCCGTCAACTTCGAGACCGGCGCACGGCCGAAGATGCTCAGCACGCCGCACGCTCCCCTTGCCGGTGGTTCATTCGTTCCAGGCCGAGGCAAGCAGGGCCCGAGTGTCGCGGAGCAGTTGCGGCATCACCTTGGCACCGCCGATCACCGTGATGAAGTTGGCGTCACCACCCCACCGCGGCACGATGTGCTGGTGCAGGTGCTCGGCCAGCGAACCGCCTGCAGCCGCCCCGAGGTTGAGGCCGACATTGAAACCGTGCGGGCTCGACACTCGCTTGATCACGCGAATCATCTTCTGCGTGAACGCCATCAGCTCCGAGCTCTCGGCGGGCGTGAGATCCTCGAGCGCCGCGACACGTCGGTACGGCACGATCATCGTGTGGCCGGGGTTGTACGGGTACAGGTTGAGTACGGCATACACCGATTCGCCGCGCGCGACGACCAGTCCGTCCTCGTCCGTCATCTTCGGGATGTCGGAGAACGGCTCGGTCGACTTCACCGAACCCTCCGCCGAACCCTGGGGGGCCTCGGCGATGTACGACATCCGATGGGGAGTCCACAATCGCTGCAGCCGATCCGGTTCACCGGCACCGGTGGCGACGATCGACTCGTCGTGTTCTTCCATGTCAGCTCACTCCGGCGGTACTGGTCTGCACAAGTTCGGCGGTCGGTGATGCGTTGTTTCGCGCGGCGATCCACTCGGTGATCACGGTCACGGCCTCCGCCACCGGAACCCCGTTGACCTGAGTGCCGTCCCGGAATCGGAAGCTGACGGCACCTGCTTCGACGTCTCGCTCGCCGGCCAGCAGCATGAACGGGACCTTCTGGGCTGTCTGATTGAAGATCTTCTTCTGCATCCGGTCGTCGCTCGCATCGACCTCGGCCCTGACTCCGCGCTTCTTCAGTTCCTTCACCACCGCGAAGAGGTGGTCCTGATGCACCTCGGCCACCGGAATTCCGACGACCTGTACGGGCGCCAGCCAGGCCGGGAAAGCACCGGCGTAGTGCTCGGTCAGCACACCGAAGAACCGCTCGATGGATCCGAACAGGGCACGGTGAATCATCACCGGGCGCTCCTTGGTACCACCGGAACCGGTGTACTCGAGCTCGAAACGCTCGGGCAGGTTGAAGTCGAGCTGAATGGTCGACATCTGCCAGGTGCGGCCGAGCGCATCCTTCGCCTGCACCGAGATCTTCGGACCGTAGAACGCGGCACCGCCCGGGTCGGGCACCAGATCGAGACCCGACGCCGCGGCCACCTCGGCGAGGGTGGTGGTCGCCTCTTCCCAAACTTCGTCGCTGCCGACGGACTTCTCAGGATTACGAGTCGACAGTTCGAGGTAGAAGTCGTCGAGTCCGTAGTCCTTGAGCAGCCCGAGAACGAATTCGAGGGTGCTGGTGAGCTCGCCGCGCATCTGGTCGCGAGTGCAGAAGATGTGCGCGTCGTCCTGGGTCATGCCGCGCACTCGGGTCAGACCGTGGATGACGCCGGACTTCTCGTAGCGGTACACCGAGCCGAACTCGAACAAGCGCAGCGGCAGTTCACGGTACGAGCGGCCGCGGGAGCGGAAGATCAGATTGTGCATCGGGCAGTTCATCGGCTTGAGGTAGTAATCCTGGCCGGGCTTGCGCACGTCGCCGTTCTCGTCGAGTTCGGCATCCAGGTGCATCGCCGGGAACATGCCGTCCCGGTACCAATCGAGGTGACCGGACACCTCGTACAGATGGCCTTTGGTGATGTGCGGGGTGTTGACGAACTCGTAGCCCTCTTCGATGTGGCGCTGACGTGAGTAGTTCTCGAGTTCGTTGCGGATCACGCCGCCCTTGGGGTGGAACACCGGAAGACCGGAACCCAGTTCGTCGGGAAAGCTGAACAGGTCCAACTCGGAACCGAGCTTGCGGTGATCACGACGTTCGGCTTCGGCGAGCAACTCGAGATGCGCATCGAGCGCCTCGGTGGACTCCCAGGCGGTGCCGTAGATGCGTTGCAGATCGGCGTTGTCCTGGTTGCCCCGCCAGTACGCAGCCGAGCTGCGGGTGAGCTTGAACGCCGGCACGTACTTGGTGGTGGGGATGTGCGGGCCGCGGCACAGATCGCCCCAGATGCGTTCACCGGTACGGGGATTGAGGTTGTCGTACGCGGTGAGCTCTCCCCCGCCGACTTCCATGACCTCGGGATCGTCGATCCCGGACTTGTCGTCGATCAGTTCGAGTTTGTAGGGCTCGTTCGCCAACTCTTCACGGGCCTGATCGACCGATTCGTACACCCGACGCGAGAACCGCTGCCCGGCCTTGACGATCTGCTTCATCTTCTTCTCGAGCGCAGTCAGATCCTCTGGGGTGAACGGCTGCTTCACGTCGAAGTCGTAGTAGAAGCCGTCCTTGATGAACGGTCCGATGCCCAGCTTGGCATCGGGGAAGAGCTCCTGAACGGCCTGAGCAAGAACGTGCGCAGCCGAATGCCTGATGACGCTTCGCCCGTCCTCGGTGTTCGCCGGGACCGGCTCGACCTCGGTATCGGAGTCGGGAGCCCACGACAGGTCACGGAGCTTGCCCTCCGGATCTCGCACGACGACGATCGCGTCGGGACCCTTGTTCGGCAGGCCGGTGTCGCGTAGCGCCGTACCTGCGGTCGTTCCTGCCTGCACCGAGATGCGGGCGGGCGAGACGGCGGCGACAACGGGCATGCTCACAGCGATGTACTCCTCGATCGGTTCATCTGGCCAGGAAGGCCTCCGACAGCCTATCGGCAACGGGCCACCGCGCGGCCCTCAGCGCGGCGCGTGCGTCACAAGGGACTCTCGAGCCAGGTCCAGTCGAGGCCGAACCAACCTCCGACCAGCGCGAAAGTGCCCAGAAGCCACAGTGTTGCGAGCACGACGACCGTCGTGAACAACACGCCGAGTCCCTTGACGACGATCGACTGCTTCGAGAACCAGGCCATGAACGCGTCGTACCTCTTGCGGACGAAGCGCAGCGCGCCCTTGGCCCACTCGAACTCCGAGGCCAGGATGCCCAGTCCTGCGAACACGATCAGCCAGCCGGGGCCGGGGTACGGAATGGCCAGCACACCCAACGCCAACACCAGAGCTCCGACGACACCGACAGTGATCCGGTAGGCGAGATCGAGCGACTTGTTCTCGGCGATGCGAGACCGAAACCGTCGATGCTTCTTCGCCAGCTGTTCTGCCGGACCACTCGAGTCCGCTGTGCTGGTCTTGCCGTCCGCCTCGCGGGACGTGGATCCGTCGGTGCTCACCGGGTCAGATTACCGGGACCGAACACGAAAAAGCCCGCACCGACAAGCGGTGCGGGCTTTCTGCGTCTGTGGTCCCGGCTGGGATCGAACCAGCGACCTTCCGCGTGTGAAGCGGACGCTCTTCCACTGAGCCACGGGACCGAACGAGGCAAAACATTAACACGAGGTGTCGCAGTGGATCGAATCGCCTGCTCCGACTCGTCCATGTCGCATTCGACGCCTGTGTCGAGCGCAGACCTCACTCCCCCGGACTCGGTCCGACCCCATCTTTCACACGGTTCACAGCCGCCAGAGACCCGAATTCTGGGGCTGACCACGAGATTTGTGAGTTTCACTCCCGTTGGGTTAATGTTTTCCCCGCACCACGGAGACAGCAACTGCCCAGCAGTGATTGCCTCCGGGGTATGCGGATGTGGCGCAGTGGTAGCGCATCACCTTGCCAAGGTGAGGGTCGCGGGTTCGAATCCCGTCATCCGCTCGAGGGTCTCGACCCATGGTGGAGTGGCCGAGTGGTGAGGCAACGGCCTGCAAAGCCGTGCACACGGGTTCGATTCCCGTCTCCACCTCGCTAGTGCATCGGTTGTGAAGGCCGATGCGAGGACATGCGCGATTAGCTCAGCGGGAGAGCGCTTCCCTGACACGGAAGAGGTCACTGGTTCAATCCCAGTATCGCGCACCACAGTCAGAACAAAGGACCCCCTTTCGAGGGGGTCCTTTTTTGTGGCTTACCCAGTCTCGGTGGTGATTCACGCCATAGAAGTGCACAGTGGAGACGACGCACACACTTCGATGGAAGGACACTCACGTGTCGGACGATGCTCGCAGTGCACCCACGGACGAAACACCCACCGACACGGCCGGCCCCGGTAACGCGACCGACAGCGAAGAGCCTCAGGTCGACGACGCCACACTCGAAGAAGCGAAGAAATCGGTCGAGGGACTCGACGACCGATACCGACCCGGCGCTCGGCCCACTGTGGCTCTCCCCGGAACCAACGGCACCGTCGCGGGTACAGCCTTTGCCGACATGGTCGACGACAACGGTGAGATGGTGGATGCCGACGATCAGGATGCATCCGACAGCTCCGAAACAGACAGCACGGACACCGATCACGCCGGCAGCGACGAAAAGGTAACGTCCTCGACCGATGGCTGAACACGACGTTCCCGACGCCCCCGCCGACATCGAACTCGGCGGGGGCGTCGCGTTTCTTCACACGCCGCCGATCCCGTCGCGCGGAGGGCTCGCTCTCACTCACGGTGCGGGCGGCAACTGCGGGTCGGTGCTCCTACAGAACATTGCGTCGATGTGGGCGGCGGCCGGCTTCACGGTCTTGCGGTTCGACCTCCCGTTCCGAGTCCGCAAGGCCAAGGGTCCTCCGCATCCCTCCCGTTCCGAGGAGGACCGGATGGGGATCGCCGCGGCCGTCGATCGACTGCGTGCGGAAACCGACGGGTTCGTCGTGTTCGGCGGGCATTCGTACGGCGGCAGGCAGGGATCGATGATCGCGTCGGAGCAGCCGGGTCTCGTGGACGGTCTGGTGCTGACGTCCTATCCCCTGCACCCACCGGGAAAGCCCGACAAGCTTCGGACCCACCATCTGCCCGACCTACGTACCCCCACTGTTGTGCTGCACGGCACCAGGGATCCGTTCGCTACCACCGAAGAACTCGGGGCGGCGTTCGCTCTGGTTCCCGCGCCCACACTGCTGATCGACATCGACGGTGCAGGCCACGATCTCGCACCGGCGAAGTACGACGCAGCGCAGCGGACTCTCGATGCTGCTGTCTCACTGTTCGAGTCGCTGCCCGCCGATCCGTCGGGCGTCGTCCCGCTCTTCGACCCGTCACGCTGAAGTGGTGTACTGACGTTATGCCGACCTGGGGATGGTTCATCGTTGCGCTGGTCCTCGTCGATACCGCGGTGCTCGCGGCCTGGTTCCTCGCGCGTCGAAAGCCGGACAGATCGCGTGCCACGTCCCAGAGCCTGAAGCTGGTAGGACTGGACGACGGTGCGCGAGCAGAAATTCACCGATTGTTGGCCGCCGACAAGAAGATTCAGGCCATCAAGGTTTTCCGTGATCGAACCGGTGCCGGATTGCTCGATGCCAAGAACGCAATCGAGACGATGCAACGCGGAGCACCGTTTCCTCCCCCGTCGACCATTCTCGATGCAGCGAGTTCGGGTCCCGTGCGATGGGACGACCTCCTCCCCCGACTGACGGCACTCAAATCGGAAGGCAAAGCGATTGCGGCGATCAAGCTGCTGCGCGATCGAACAGGACTGTCGTTGCGGGACGCGAAGAATGCCGTCGATCAGCTGTGAGCGTTCGTGAGGCGGGCCCGGCGGATGCGCACCGAGTCGCCGATCTGGCCGCACTGACCTTCCCCTTGGCCTGCCCACCGGGAACGCAACCCGGCGATATCGAGACTTTCATCTCGAACGTGTTGTCGGCCAAGCACTTCGAGACGTACATCGCCGACCCGAACAGGACCGTACTGCTCGACGAGTCGGCCGAGGCACAGGTACTCGGATACGCGATGCTGGTGTTCGGCACTCCCACCGACTCCGGCATCCGCTCGGCGCTGTCCCACGAGCCGACGGTAGAGATCAGCAAGCTGTACGTCCGACCCACCGAACACGGCGGCGGAGTCGCAGCGCGCCTGATGACGTCGGCGCTGGACAGTGCTCGTCGGCATGGCTGCCGAGGGGCGTGGCTGGGCGTCAACCAACAGAACGTCCGCGCCCAGAAGTTCTATGCCAAGTACGGATTCGAGACAGTCGGCACCAAGACGTTCGTCGTCGGCGACCGGACGCACGACGACTACGTCATGCAGGTGCAGCTCTGAGCCTGCCTCGACCGAGGCAGGTCAGCCGACGGCAGCGAAACGAGACAGTGCGAGCAGACGGGACGTCGCACGGAGGTACTTCTTCCGGTAACCACCCGCGAGCATCTCCTCGGTGAAGATCTCGTCGAGCTTGCCACCCGAGGCCGTCACCGGAATACCCGCGTCGTACAGGCGGTCGGCGAGGACGACCAGTCGCAACGCAATTGCCTGATCGGAAGCCGGGTGCACGTTCTTCAGGAACACCGCGGGAATACCGTCCAACAATTTGCCGTAGCGCGACGGGTGCAGCGTGCTCAGGTGCGCCAGCAGGTCGTCGAAGTCGTCCAGGGTCGCGCCCTCGATACCGTCGGCACGCTCGACGAGCTCGGCCTCCGACGTCGGCTCCGGGGCCGGCGGCAGATCGCGGTGCCGGTAATCGGGACCGTCGACGCGGACGGACTCGAAGATCGAACCGAGCTTCTTGATCTCCCGCAGGAAGTCCTCGGCCGCGAAGCGGCCTTCGCCGAGCTGGCCGGGCAGGGTGTTCGACGTCGCCACGATGGACACGCCGCGCTGCGAGAGCTCCGACAGCAGTCGCGAGACCAACATCGTGTCGCCCGGATCGTCGAGCTCGAACTCGTCGATGCACAGAACACTGTGGTTCGAGAGCTCTTCGAGAGCCTTGTTGAAGCCCAATGCACCGACGACGTGCGTCAACTCCACGAACGTGCCGAACGCCTTCGGTTCGGGGACGCTGTGATAGATCGAGGCCAGCAAGTGGGTCTTACCGACGCCGAAGCCGCCGTCGAGGTAGAGCCCCGCACCGGTGGCCGGGGTCTTCTTACCGAACAGCCCGCGCTTGCCCTTGCCGCGAATCTTCTGCACCTTGTTCGCGAATTCCTCGGCTTTCGCGACCGCAGCGGCCTGCGTCGGCTCCTTGGGATCGGGAATGTACGAGGAGAAGCTGACGTCGTCGAACATCGCCGGCGGAACCATCTGCGCGATCAGCTGATCGGAGGGGACCACGGGATTTCGGTCGACAAGGCGTGCGGGCATTGATCGAGCGTAACGACGTGGTCTCATGTGACTCATGCAGCTTCTCGATATTGGGACCTACTTCACATCGGAGCAGGCCGCCGCAGCGCTCCCCGCCATCGGAACGGAAGTGGACGACGACGGTCTGCGATCGCTGTATGCCTACCCGACCGATGTGGGCCGACCGTGGATCCGTACCAATTTCGTCTCCAGTATCGACGGGTCCGTCACCTCCGACGGTGCCTCGGCCGGATTGGGCACCCCGGCAGACACCCGGTTGTTCGGCATCCTGCGTGAGCTGTGCGATGCGGTGCTCGTCGGCGCCGGCACCGTGCGCGGAGAGAACTACGGCGGGGTCGCCCTGTCTCCCGATGTCATCTCTCGCCGGCAGGCGAACGGTCAGGAATCGGTGCCGACCATCGTGGTCGTCACCGCCTCCGGCTCCATCGATGCGCGGTCTCGCCTACTGACGGACACAGCGGTGATGCCGGTGGTGCTCACGTCCGCCGCGGCGGACCGCTCTGCGGTAGGCGAACTCCGGACGGCCGGGGCGACGGTGCTCGAGGTGTCCGGCGAATCGGTGTCGACCACCGACATTGTCGAGTCTCTGTCCCAGCTCGGGTTCGGTCGCGTGCTGTGCGAGGGCGGACCAGGACTGTTCGGTCAGCTGGTGTCCGACGGGGCGGCGGACGACGTATGCCTGACGATCTCACCGAAGGTGATCAGTGGGCCTGCCGGCCGCATCGCCCATGCCGCACACGCCGCCGATACGTCCATGCAGCGCGCACTCGTGCTCGGCGACACCGACGGCACGCTGTTGACCCGCTGGGTGCGGCCGTGACGAGAGACGCGGGCGCGGCAGCGAAGCAAAAGTAGATAGCCTCGCACCGTGACGCAGAAACGTTCGTTGCTCGCCGCAGTACTCCTCGTGGCCACGGTCTGCGCGGCCTGTGGAGGCGGCCCGTCGATCCGTCCCGAAGTGGCGGTGGAGCAGCGCTCGCCCGGTCAGCCCGCCGAGTCGTCGCCCGCAACCCCGCCCGAACCGGCTGCACTCGATGTTCCGACCACCGACCTCGATTGGTCCGAGTGCACCTCGGCCACTCTCGGGATGTTCGGGCTCACCGCCACCACGCCGGGCCTGACACTCGAATGCGGTGAGTACGAGGCCGATGTCGACGCCAGCGGTCAGATGTTCGGCACCTTCGCCGTCGGGGCGCTTCGGGCCAAACTCGACCGGACACCCGTCGATGCCGGGCCCCTGGTGTTCACGTCCGGTTCGGATCGTTCGTCCATCGCAACCTTGGCCACGATGGCCGCCGGCCCACTCGCCACGCTGCTCGAGGCACATCCGATCGTTGCCGTGGATCGCCGCGGCATCGGACGCTCGACGGCCGTGGACTGCATCGACGACACACCCCAGGCGCCTACCAAGGCTGCCGTCGATGCCCTGGGACAGTTCTCCAGATCCGACTCGGACTCCGTCGACCGCGCGGTCGACGCCGGACGCGACGCCACCATCGAATGCACCGACACCCTGCAGCCGCAGGAGCTCGCCTTCGGCACCGGGTACGCCGCGGACGATCTCGATCGGCTTCGACAGTTGTGGGGCGTGGACCGGATCGGCCTGATCGGAGCGGGAAACGGTTCTCTCACCGCCATGGCCTACGCCGCGAAGTTTCCCGACAACGTCGCGCGCCTGATCCTCGATTCGCCGACGGGCGTCAACGCCGACCAGGCAACGCTCGCCGAGCAGCGAACTCAGGGCAAGGAAGCGGCGTTCGCTGCCTTCGCACAGCGTTGCGTCGCGCTGAACTGCTCGCTCGGAAGTGACCCGACGGCCGCAGTGGCACAGTTGATCAAGCGCGCCGCCGGCGGCGAGTTCGCACCGCTGTCCACACACGAAGTTCTCGACGCGATCACCTTTGCCCTGGCTTCGACCGCGGGAGACGCGTCGACGCGGGCGAGAGATCTGTCCTCGACGCTTTCCGCTGCCGCCGCCTCCGACACGACTGC
Source organism: Rhodococcoides fascians NBRC 12155 = LMG 3623 (assembly GCF_001894785.1). Classification (GTDB taxonomy): domain Bacteria; phylum Actinomycetota; class Actinomycetes; order Mycobacteriales; family Mycobacteriaceae; genus Rhodococcoides; species Rhodococcoides fascians. Next base: position 60,387 of record NZ_BCWW01000004.1, on the reverse strand, counting down.
GCTCGCAGCGCTCGCCGAACGAGGCCGGGCGGCGTACGGCACCGACGGCCAGTTCGTCGCCCGCTGCACGGACGGGCAGCAGTGGCCTTCTCCGCAGGGCGTCCGCGACCTGGCAACGGGGTGGACCGACCGCTACCCGATCTACGGAACCGACGCTGCCCTGACGGCATTGCTGTGCTCGTCCTGGCCGACGGCTCCCTCCGTCCCACTACCCACCTCGCTGGACGTTCCGGTCCTGGTTCTGTCCAACGCCGGCGACCCGATCGTCGGCAACGGCGGCCTGTCCTCGGTCACCGGCCTGATCGGTGCGACGGGTGCCGCCGTCGCCTCCGCCGCCTGGCAGGGCAGCGGGCATCCGAGCATCGGCGGGTCGCAGTGCCTGCAGAGTGCTGCTGTCACTTACGCGCGAGACACGACGCTTCCGACCGACGGCACCGTCTGTCCGGCCTGACTCGACTCCTCGGAGGGCCGCGAAAGACACGGGCCCCGCGGGGTGTCCTGAACGGGCGCACCGACCGTCTCGGGTACCGTTCGCGGGTGTCACTTAGCTTTCTGGAGCCGCGTACCGGGCGGACCACCGCCGAAGTAATCAAGTACGCGCTCTGGCCGATCGCCATCATGACCGTCGTGCATCGGGTGGTGATCAGGGCGGTCAACGGCGATGTCACCAACGACTTCAACCCGGTGTACAACGCAGCTCTCGCGTTCCTCAACCGGCAGCCGGTGTACACCGCGAACTTCGATTCGGTCGATCCTCATTACCTGTACCAGCCGAGCGCGACGATGCTGCTCTCCCCCATCGCCATCATCGACCCGGAGCGCTCTCGCTGGCTGTTCATCCTTGCCAGCACCGTGGCCATCCTCGTCGCGCTGTACATCCTGCTGCGCATCTTCGGCTTCCGGTTGGACTCGGTGGCTGCACCCGCCCTGCTCCTGGCTGCCTTCGTCAGCGAGACGGTGACGAACACACTGGTGTTCACCAACTTCAACGGTTTCGTACTCCTCGGCGAAGCGGCGTTTCTCGGATTCCTGTTGCAGCGCAAGGATTTGTCCGCCGGTGTCGCGATGGGCTTGACCCTGGCGATCAAGCCGATGCTCGCACCACTGCTGCTGCTCCCCCTGATGACGAGACAGTGGAAGGTGTTCATCACCTCGATCGCCATCCCGGTGGTGATGATGGCCATTGCCTGGCCGTTGTCCGTCGATCCCAAAAATTTCATCGATCGGACGCTGCCGTACCTGCTGCAGACGCGTGACTACTTCAACAGCGCTGTCGTTGGCAACGGCCGTTACTACGGAGTGCCCGAGTTCCTGACCCTCGGCATCCGCGCCGTCCTGGGCATCATGGTGTTGGTCTCGCTGTGGTTGCTCTACCGGTACTGCCGAGAAGATCGACTGTTCTTCTTCGCCACCACCTCCGGCCTGATCCTCACCGCGCACTGGCTGCTGGGCTCACTGGGCCAGATGTACTACTCGATGATGCTGTTCCCCTTGCTCATGACGGTGGTGCTCAGGAACTCGCTACTCCGGAACTGGCCGGCCTGGCTCGCGATCTACGGGTTCATGAACGCCGATCGTTGGTTGTCCGGACGGTGGATCGAAACCGGACGGGCCCTCGACTATCTCCGCACCACCTTCGGTTGGGCGCTGCTGATCGTCGTGATCTTCGGAGTGCTCGTCGGACGCTGGTTCGCCGCGAGAACAGAGGGACGGCTCGACGAGGGAATCGAGCCCAACTACCTATTACCGACCGCGTCACCAGCGAAAACGGCATAACCCGGCAAATCGTATTAGCGTGTCAGCATGAGTTCAGCAACAGACAACAATGCCGCTCCGGCCGTCCAGCTCACCGACGCGCAGTGGCGGGAGAAGCTGACACCCGAGGAGTACGCGGTTCTGCGTCAGGCCGGTACCGAGCGCCCGGGCGTCGGCGAATACACCGACACCACCACCGAAGGCATCTACGAGTGCCGCGCCTGCGGAGCCGAACTGTTCCGCAGCACCGAGAAGTTCGAATCGCATTGCGGATGGCCGTCTTTCTTCGACCCGGCCGACAGCGACGCCGTCATCCTGAAAGAGGACACCACCCTCGGTATGCGCCGCGTCGAGGTCGTCTGCCGCAACTGCCACAGCCACCTCGGCCACGTCTTCGAGGGCGAGGGCTACCCCACCCCGACCGACCAGCGGTACTGCATCAACTCGATTTCTCTGGTGCTCAAGCCTGCATCCTGATCGGTCCGGACATCCCGGGGATCGCCGCGCACTCGGCGAACCTGTGCTGAGGATGCGTCGAAACCGAGCCGCGAACTCCGGAGATTACCTCTGCTTGACCCGATCGTTAGGGTAGCTTTGGGGTTGTGGCCACGTCGATCAAGACCTTCTGGTGGCGCCAGGTGAAAATCACCGGCGTCACACCCAATTTCGGTGACGAATTGACGCCGGGACTGGTCGGAACATTGTTCGGGCAGAAGTGTTCCTGGCGTCGCGCGAAGCGCTGCGACATGATCGGGGCAGGTTCCACCCTGGAAATGGTCCAGCTCATGCAGGCCCGGAAGGGTCTCAAGGTCTGGGGCTCGGGTTTCATGCTCAGTGACGCCGCCCACGAACGAGACTTCAGCTACCCCGATTTCGACTTCTACGCGGTTCGCGGACATCTGTCGCTGGGACGCATCAAGTCCGAGCGCGAGGTCGCGGTCGGGGACCCCGGGCTGCTGGCGAACAGAGTCTATGCACGCTCCCCACGTGTACCCGGCCGGATCGGCCTCGTCTACCACTGGGTGCACAAGAAGGATCCCGTAGTGCGCTCGCTTGCGCGAGACAAGAGCGTCACGTTGATCGACCCGTCCAGAAAGCCGGCCAAGGTCATCGCCGACATCACTGCATGTGACTTCGTGATGTCCACGAGTCTGCACGGGTTGATCGTCGCAGACTCGTACGGCATCCCCAACGCATGGATAAAGCTGCCGCAAGACATAGGCGGCAACGGATACAAATTCGACGATTATTACTCTGCTTTCGACCGAGAAGCTGTCCAGCATTCGTCGGACCTTGCGCGAGATCACGATCGAATCGCGCAGCTACAGCACGAATATCGGCCGGTCCCGAATCTGAAAGAAATTCAGAACAAACTGATCGGAGCCTTTCCTTTCGCTCCGCCCTACACAGCCTGAATTCGACAGGCCGACACTCGAGCCGGTCATCATTCGCTCCCACATGATCGCTTTCGAGCGCCCTATTGCGACGGTGCATACTGTGAGCATGCGCACTTTCACCTCACCAGAGCAGATCAAGGCGGCCGTCGGCGAAGAACTGGGAACCAGCGACTGGCTCCAGATCACCCAGGAACGGGTGAACACCTTTGCCGACGCCACCGGCGACCACCAGTGGATCCACGTCGACGTCGAACGAGCGAAAAAAGAGAGCCCGTTCGGCGCGCCGATCGCCCACGGATTCCTGAGTCTGTCGCTCGTGTCGATGCTGAACTGGCAGATCTACACCATCGAGAACACCAAACTCGGAATCAACTACGGCTCCAACAAAGTTCGCTTCATCAACCCTGTCAAGGTCGGATCCCATGTCCGGTTGCGGACCACCCTCACCTCTGTCGAGGACGCGTCGGGCGGAGCGTTGCAGATCGTGACGACCGCAACGCTCGAGATCGAAGGCGAGGACAAGCCGGCCTTGGTTGCCGAGATCATCTCGCGGGTGGTGTTCTGACCGATCGTGTCACCGGTGGATCGAACGCAGTGATCGGCGGCAGCGGCGCGTCGTAGCGTTCGATCTCCACCAGCACGTGCTGCCCGGTGCACCCTCGCGAGAGCGACGACGACCCGACGTCGGCGGTGAGAACGTTCACGCTGCCGTGCTTGCACATCGAATCGGGATCAGCCGGATCGAGCGGGTCGTACCAGGCCCCGGTCGACAACTGAACTACCGCTTCGAGCATCGCGTCGTCGACGACCACACCGGCCAGGCACGAACCGCGGTCGTTGAACACTCGCACCACATCGCCGTCCGACACTCCCCTGGCCTCCGCCGCACACGGATGCATTCGAATCGGCTCTCGGCCCTGAACCTTCGAATTCCGGCTCACCGCACCGTGATCGAGCTGACTGTGCAGCCTGGTGCGCGGCTGGTTGGCGATCAAGTGCAGAGGAAACTGCTCGGCCCGCGCCCCGCCGAGCCACTCCTGCGGCTCGAACCACATCGGATGCCCTCGGCAGTCGTCGTAATCGAACCCCGCGACCGTCGCCGAGAAGATCTCGATCTTGCCGCTCGGTGTCCGCAGCGCGTTGCCGATCGGGTCCTGGCGAAAATCCTCCAGAAACGTCAACTCGTCCTCGGTCTTCATCCGGAACGAACCCTCACGCGTGAAGTCGTCGAATTCCGGGGTCTGCACGCCGTCGGCCCGCAGATACTCGCGCCACTGCCCGTACATGTGCTCGAGCCATTGCTGTGACGTGCGCCCCTCGGTGAACTGCTGCCCCACACCGAGTTTCATAGCGAGTTCCGCGAAAGTGTCGTAATCGTCGCGCGAATCGGCGAATCGCTCGGCAGCCGGCGCCATGGCCACGAGCAGTGGATCGTTGCGTGTGCAGCTCAGATCCGACCGTTCCAGCGATGTGGTCGACGGGATTACGACGTCTGCGTGCTTGGCCATCGGCGTCCAGTAGGGATCGTGGACGACGACGGTATCGGGCCTGCCGAGTGCCCGGCGCAATCGTCCCAGATCCTGGTGGTGATGAAACGGGTTGCCGCCCGCCCAATAGACCACTTTGATGTCGGGATAGACCAAACGTCGGCCGTCGTAGTCGAATTCGTGCCCTGGGTTGAGCAGCATGTCCGAGACAGCTGCGACCGGGATCAGATCGGCCACCGGATTGATTCCCTGCGGCAGTGTCGGCAACGGATAGGGCACAGGAGCGAGGCCGGGCTCGTTCATCGAGCCGTATCCGTGTCCGAATCCCCCACCGGGCACGCCGATTTCGCCCAACATCGCTGCCAACGTGATGCCCATCCACGGAGCCTGTTCACCGTGCTGCGTACGTTGCAGGGACCACGTGACGGTCACCATCGTGCGTATCGACGCCATGTCCCGTGCCAGCTCTGCGATTACGGACGGCTCGATACCGCAGATCTCCGACGCCCACTGCGGGGTCTTGGGAGTGTCGTCCGAGACACCGAGAAGGTAGCGCTCGAACTCGGGGTAACCCTCGCAGTATTTCTCCAGAAACGCTGTGTCGTGCAGTTTTTCGTCGGCCAGGACGTATGCCAGAGCCAGCATCATCGCCACGTCGGTTCCGGGCCGTGGGGCGATCCACCGCGCCTCGCCCGACATGTCGTTGCGCAATGGACCGACGGTGACGATCTGCCCGCCGCGGGCGCGCATCGCGTCGAGCGAACCGACGGTCGGATGATCCGACGTACCACCGTGATTGATGCCGGTGTTCTTCACCGGAACTCCGCCGAACGCCACCAGCAGTTCGGTGTGTTCGGCGATCACGGACCAGGATGTGGAGCGGGAGAACATCTTCCAGTGCGCGCCGAGCACGTGCGGCATGATGACGCCGGTCGCACCGAGCGAATAGCTGTGCACGGATCGCGTGTAGCCGCCGATGCAGTTCAGGAAGCGGTGTACCTGACTCTGCGCATGATGAAAGCGGCCGGCACTGGCCCAACCGTACGACCCGCCGTAGATGGCGTTGTTGCCGAATGTGTCCACCACGCGGCGCAACTCGCGCGACAACAGGTCGGTGAGCTCGTCCCACGAGACGTCGACGAACTCCTCGCTACCGCGCCTGTCGGTGGGGCCGGGACCGTTCTCGAGCCAGCCCCTGCGTACCGCAGGCGAGGTGACGCGGGATCGATGGGTCACCGAGCCGACGAGGTTGCCCAGCACCGGGGAAGGATTGCTGTCCGTCACCTGAGGATGAATCGCGGTGACGTCACGTCCGTCCGAGTCGGCGCGGAACATCCCCCAGTGGCCCATGTGCTGGACGCCGGTCACTCCGGTCATCGAATCCCGAACGCGCTCAACGCTGCCAGCAGTGCGTCGGGACGCTCGGCCGTCGGCGCCGGATCGACGAGTGCGAAACTGCACCCGATCTCCTGTGCCGCGCCGTCGGCCTCGGCGCTGTCGCCCACCATCAGCGTCCGCGCGGGCTCGACGCCGAGAGCGGCCACCGCATGTCGGAAGATCTCCGGTTGCGGTTTGACGTGCCCGACCTCGAACGAGAGCACGAATTCGTCGACGTACCGGTCCAGGCCCCGGGCAGTGAACGCCGGACGGATGTCGAAGGCAATGTTGCTCAGCACCCCGACGCGAATCGACCGTCCCGCCAATGTCGACAGTGCCGCTTCCGTGTCGGGATAGGGCGTCCAGGAGTCGGCGTCGATGACTCGTCCGTACACCGATTCGGCCTGTGCCTCGGCGGTGATGCCGGACTGCGCCAGAACGTGCAGATACGCCTGCCGATGCAGGGCCGGATCCAGATCGCGATGACGCCATGCGTGCCGAGTGGCGTCGTCGAACTCGACGGTCTCGCCGACCGGAGCGGTCATGCGTCGCATGAGCTCGGCGGCTCCGGCTCCGTCGACCGGAACGCCGTCGGCATCGTGCACACCGTCGAACCACGACGGCTCCTCTTCCAGTCGGAAGAGTGTGCCGGAGAAGTCGAAGAGAACGGCGTCGACGATGGGTGTGTCCGTCCCCGTCACGGTAGTGATTCGACGAGCGCGTCCACCTCGACCCGAGGGCCGGTGAAGAACGGCGTCTCCTCGCGCACGTGTCGGCGTGCCTCGGTGGCCCGGAGATCGCGCATCAGGTCCACGATGCGGTCGAGCTCCGGGGCTTCGAAAGCCAGGATCCACTCGTAGTCACCGAGCGCGAACGAGGGGACGGTGTTGGCGCGCACGTCCTTGTAGTCGCGTGCTGCCTTCCCGTGATCGGCGAGCATCGTCCGACGTTCCTCGTCGGGCAGCAGGTACCAGTCGATCGAGCGGACGAACGGGTACACGCAGATGTACGCGCCCGGATCCTCGCCCGCGATGAACGCAGGCACGTGGCTCTTGTTGAACTCGGCGGGGCGGTGCAGAGCAGTGTTGCTCCATACCGGCGTGCTCGCCTTGCCCAGCGCGGTGGTGCGCCGGAAGTCGGAGTACGTCGCCTGCAGGTCCTCGACGCGTTCGGCGTGCGTCCACACCATGAAGTCGGCATCGGCCCGCATGCCGGCGATGTCGTAGACCCCGCGCACGACGACACCCTTGTCCTCACGGCCCTCGAAGAATGCCCGGGCTTCCTTCGCAGCGGCCGCGCGGTCGTCGCCCAGAACCCCGGGTGTGACCTTGTAGACCGAGAACATCAAGTACCGAAGAGTCGAATTGAGCGCTGAGTAATCGAGGCGTGCCATGGCCCCTATCGTGCCACCTCGACCAGACGGGCGGCAGCGGTGGTGGCGGACGCAATACAGGCCGGTACCCCGACGCCGCGCTGCCACGCTCCGGTCACGGCGAGCCCGGCGAGTTCGGACACTCCGGATTCGATGGCGGCGACGCGGTCGAGGTGTCCGGGAGCGTACTGCGGCAATCCGCCCGGCCACCGCTGGACGGTCACTGCCAGCGGCCTGGTGTCGATACCCGCGACCGTGGCCAGGTCGGCGAGCGCAACGTCGATCGTGTCCTCGTCGGATCGCTGCGCGGCAGTGTCGTCGCCGAAACGCCCGAGCGAGGCTCGCAGCAGTACCGCGTCACGCTGGGCCAGGTGCGGCCACTTTCGACTGGACAGCGTGAACGCCTTCACGTCCAGCCCCGCGTCCGTCGCCACCAGAATTCCCGAATTCTGCGGCAGCTCGGTCGACGTCGGAAACGCCATGGCCACGACCGTCGACGACGCGAGTTCGATCTCACGGGCCGCGCGCGACGCGTCCGGTGCGAGGTCTGCGATGAGATCGGCCAGTATCGGTGCCGGTACCGCCAGCACGACCCCGTCGACCACACCTACCCGATCGACGAACCAGCCGCCCGACTCACGGCGGATCTCGCCGACGCTCGTCTCGCGCAGAACGCGAGCGTCGGTGACTGTAGCCAAGGCGTCGAGCAGCACCGCGTAGCCGTCCCGGAGTCCACCGAACACCGGCCCCGGGGACGGAGTCGGGAGTGCCTTCAGCACAGCCTCGGTCAGGTTCGCCGCGCCGTTGTCCAACGCAGCGGCCAGCGTCGGCAGCGCAGCACGGACACCGATGGAGCTCGCCGAACCGGAGTAGACCCCGCCGAGCAGTGGATCGACCGAACGGCTCACCACCTGGTTCCCGAAACGTGTGCCCACGAGATCGGCCACGCTGGCATCGGAGCCCCGGACCCATCGAAACGGCCGCTCGGTCTCGGTGTCGATGATGTGCAGCTCGGACGGATCGACCAGCTCTCGGACGGACTCCGCCGACGACGGGATACCCATCAGGGTGCCCACCGGAAGTGGATGAGTGCGTCCACCGGAGAAGACGAGCGGTCGCACCGTCGACGGGTGCACCAGCTGTTCGGTAAGCCCCAGTTCCGCAAGCAGGGCGGGCACCTCCGGACGGCGCCCGATGAACGCCTCGGCACCGACATCGAGCGACTGATCGCCGACGGAGGTGGTGCGCAGGGTGCCGCCCACCCGGGACGATGCCTCGACCACGGTGATCTCAGCGTCGGGCCCGCACGCCTGCCGCAGGCGATACGCCGCGACGAGGCCGGAAATTCCGCCGCCCACGACGGCGTAACGCCGGACGGTCACAACGAATGCACCAACGAGACGACCCGAGTCAGGATGTCGGGATCGGTATCGGGAAGCACGCCGTGGCCGAGATTGAACACGTGGCCGCGGGCACCGGCCGCAATCGCACGATCCGCCTCGGCAGCAATGCGTCGGACCTCGGCCTCGACTGCGTCCCAGCCCGCGAACAGCACTGCGGGATCGAGATTGCCTTGCAGAGCCTTGCCGTGGCCCACCCGGTGCACCGCGTCGTCGAGCGGAATCCGCCAGTCGACCCCGACCACGTCGGCACCGGCCTCGCCCATGGCACCGAGCAGTTCTCCGGTGCCGACCCCGAAGTGGATCTTCGGGACGCCGGCCGAGGACACGGCGTCGAACACTCGTGTCGAGTGCGGCAATACGTACTCGCGGTAATCGGCGAGCGAGAGTGCACCCGCCCAGGAGTCGAACACCTGAACGGCGTCGACGCCCGCAGCCAGCTGGGCCTGCAGAAAGGTGATCGTGGTGGAGGCCAATGCGTCGAGCAAGGCGTGCCACGTGGCCGGGTCGGACCGCATCAGAGCTTTGGTCTTCTCGTGATTGCGGCTCGGACCACCCTCGACCAGGTACGACGCAAGGGTGAAGGGTGCGCCGGCAAATCCGATCAGCGGGGTGGTTCCCAGCTCACGAGTGAGAATGCGGACGGCGTCGGCCACCGGCCGCACCTGGTCGGAGGTGAGGACGGGCAGAGCCGCGACGTCCGCAGCCGAACGCACCGGATGCGCAACCACCGGTCCGGTACCGGCGACGATGTCGAGATCGATGCCCGCGGCTTTGAGCGGAACCACGATGTCGGAGAAGAGGATCGCTGCGTCGACGTCGTGACGACGTACGGGCTGCAGGGTGATCTCGGCGACCAGATCGGGCCGGAAGCACGAGTCCAACATCCCGATGCCTGCACGGATCTTGCGGTATTCCGGGAGGGACCTGCCGGCCTGACGCATGAACCACACCGGCCGCCTCGACGTCGGTCGGCCGTCGATCGCGGCCAGAAACGGTGCCTCCGGAAGTTCTCGTCGGGCGGGGGCTGCGGTGTGCGATTCGGCGTTCATCACCGTCCATGCTGCCACGTGCGACAACCGCCGCTACCCTCGAGGGCGAGACACTCATCGCAGTTCAGGACACTCGGATCGTTCGACGGACGCTCGGCGCAGTTCGATCACGGCTCGGCGCGCCTCCATCGCAGGACAACGTGACGCGTCTAACGTCCGGTGACGTGACCGAGCACCGATCTGACGCCGAACCTGCGCCTTTCCGCGCCGCCATCGACGCGATGCATCGGGCGCAGGTACACCCGGCGATCGAAATCGGTCCGATTCGGCCGCCGCAGAGACTCGCTCCCTACAGCTATGCGATCGGTGCCGAGGTCAAGCACGCCGACTCCGAGCAGATCGACGAACAGAGCGACGGCGACGCGTTCGGCCGTCTGATCCTGTTGTACGACCCCGACGGTGCCGAGGCCTGGAACGGCACTCACCGCCTGGTCGCGTACATCCAGGCCGACGTGGACGAGTCCCTCGCCGACGATCCACTGCTCCCCGAGGTCGGCTGGAGTTGGCTGGTCGATGCCCTCGAATCGCGATCGGAACCGTTGAACGCGCTCGGCGGCACGGTCACCTCGACCAGCTCGGTTCGGTACGGCGACATCGCCGGCCCGCCGAAGGCTCACCAACTCGAACTTCGCGCGTCCTGGACGGCGACCTCGGAGGATCTCTCGACCCACGTCGAGGCGTTCTGCGAGGTGCTCGCCTACGCCGCGGGCCTGCCGCCCGCGGGCATCACCACCCTCGGGCAGCGCAGTTCCAGTCGGACATAGCAGTTCCAGTCGTACATAGTTGCCGGTCCGTTGGGCCCCAGGGCCTAGAGTCACATCTCATGTCAGCCGAGAGTTCCCCGGACGCCGCGTCGGATGTAGAAGCGAACGAGCCTGTCGCCGTTCCGTTGTTGGCCCCCGCTGACGGGGTTCCCGACGTCGTCGACACCGCCGATGCCGTTCGCGCAGCCGCAGAGGCACTTGCCGCAGGCCACGGGCCCCTCGCTGTCGACGCCGAGCGCGCGTCCGGCTTCCGCTACTCCCAACGTGCGTACCTCGTGCAGTTCCGCCGCCGCGGCGCAGGCACCGTGTTGCTCGACCCCATTCCCGTCACCGGCGACCTCGCACCCCTGGCCGAGGTCATCAACCCGCTCGAATGGGTATTGCACTCCGCGGACCAGGACCTGCCCGGTCTCGCCGAACTGGGGCTCGTCCCCGCCACGCTGTACGACACCGAACTCGCCGGCCGCCTGGCCGGATTCGACCGCGTCGGCCTCGGTGCGATAGTCGAGCGAACCCTCGGCCTGGCCCTGCAGAAGGGGCACGGCGCGGCCGACTGGTCTACCCGACCCCTCCCCGACACCTGGCTCAACTACGCCGCCCTCGACGTCGAAGTTCTGCTCGAGCTGCGAGACGCGATGGCCACCGAACTCGAGGCACAGGGCAAAACCGAGTGGGCAGCACAGGAGTTCGCCCACATCCTCGCCCTGGGCCCGCCCAAACCGAAAACCGACAGATGGCGTCGGACATCGGGAATCCATGCGATCAAGTCACCACGAACGTTGGCTGCCGTCCGCGAATTGTGGACCACGCGAGACGAATTGGCGGCCAAGCGTGATGTGGCACCGAGCCGGGTGTTGCCCGACTCGGCGATCGTCGCCGCGGCGACGGCCGATCCGAAGTCCTCACGCGAACTCGAACAGCTACCCGTCTTCGGCGGCCCCCGTCAGCGTCGGTCCTCTCGGTTGTGGGCCTCGGCCCTGACCCGAGCACGGGCGCTGCCCACCGCGGAATTGCCGTCGATGGCGGCATCGTTCGACGGGCCGCCACCGGTCAACCGATGGGCCCGCCGCGATCCGGACGCAGCGGCCCGACTCGCCGATGTGCGAGCGGCGATGACCGAGCTGAGCGAATCGGTGTCGGTACCGGTCGAGAACCTACTCATGCCGGATCTACTTCGGCGACTCGTGTGGGATTGGCAGACTCCCGACGACGACGGCGTCGACCCAGGCGAGATGATCGACGCTCGGTTGACCGAGGGTGGGGCTCGGCCGTGGCAACGCTCGCTGGTGGTGCCGGTTCTGACGAAGGCACTGCACCCTTCCCAAGTTACCGACGGGTAATACCCGCTACAGTGGGTGGCGCGTCCGGGCACCCGGACGAGTCGTCCGCATCTGTCGGGAGGATCGAAAAGCGTGTCTGTACCCCCGTCCACCAGCTCACAGAGGAATGTTGTCTTCGTCGACGGCATCCGCACCCCGTTCGGCAAGGCAGGCCCCAAGGGCATGTACGCCGACACTCGCGCAGACGACCTCGTCGTCAAAGCGATACGCGAGCTTCTCCGCAAGAACCCCAACCTTCCTCCCGAGCGCATCGACGAGGTCGCGATCGCCGCGACCACACAGACCGGCGATCAGGGCCTGACAATCGGCCGGACCTCCGCGCTGCTGGCCGGGCTCCCCCGCAGCGTCCCGGGATTTGCGATCGACCGCATGTGCGCGGGTGCGATGACCTCGGTGACGACCACCGGATCGGGCATCGGCTTCGGCCAGTACGACGTCGTCATCGCCGGTGGCGTCGAGCACATGGGCCGCCACCCGATGGGTGAAGGCGTCGACCCCAACCCGCGCTTCCTCGCCGACAAGCTCGTCGATCCCAGCGCACTGGTGATGGGTAACACCGCCGAGAATCTGCACGACCGGTTCCCGAGCATCACCAAAGACCGCACCGACGCCTACGCCGTCGCGAGCCAGAACAAGTACGACGCCGCCAAGAAGGCCGGCTTCATCGCCGACACCCTCGTGCCCGTCGCCACCAAGTCCGCCGCAGGGTGGGGCCTGGCCACCGAGGACGAGCCGCCTCGCCCCGGCACCACCGTCGACGATCTCGCCAAGCTCAAGACACCGTTCCGGCCCGCGGGTCGCGTCACCGCAGGCAATGCCGCCGGCCTGAACGACGGCGCCACCGCGGCGATCCTCGCCGGTGAGGACACCGCGCACGAGCTCGGCCTGAACATCGGGATGCGGATGGTCGGCTTCAGCTTCGCCGGCGTCGATCCCGCCGTCATGGGCATCGGCCCGGTTCCCGCAACCGAAAAGTTGCTGGGCCGAACCGGATTGAGCATCGACGACATCGGCCTGTTCGAGATCAACGAGGCCTTCGCCATCCAGGTTCTCGCCTTCCTCGAGCACTACGGCATCGCCGACGACGACCCCCGCGTCAACCAGTGGGGCGGTGCCATCGCGTGTGGCCACCCCCTCGCTTCCTCGGGCGTCCGCCTGATGACGCAGCTCAGCCGTCAGTTCGCCCAGCAACCCGACGTCCGCTACGGCCTGACGACCATGTGCATCGGTCTCGGCATGGGCGGCACCGTCATCTGGGAGAACCCCAACCACGCTGACTACTCAGGAGCCAAGGCATGAGTGACTTCACGACGGCGTTCGAGGACGAGGTAGTCACGAACGCGTTCACCAAGATCGTGTCCGTACCGGGGCTCGACGGCTCCATCGCACTGGTGACCCTGGACAACGGCTTCGATCACACCAAGCCGTCGACCTTCGGTCCCGGCGGACTCGCCAAGTTCGACGCCGCACTGGACGAAGCGTTCGCAGCGAACCCGGTGGCCATCGCCGTCACCGGCAAGCCGTTCATCTTCGCCGTCGGTGCCGACCTCAACGGTGTGCCGAACATCAAGACCAAGGACGAGGCGCTGCAAATCGGGCAGCTCGGCCACAAGGTGTTCCGTCGCCTGCGCGAAAGCACGATTCCGACGTTTGCCTTCATCAACGGTGCCGCACTCGGCGGTGGACTCGAAGTAGGACTGCACTCGCACTACCGGACCGTCGCGGAGAACGCCGCCGCGCTCGGCCTACCCGAGGCCTTCCTCGGCCTGGTACCGGGATGGGGCGGAACTCAGTTGCTGCCCAACATCATCGGGGCCTCGAACGCGGTCACCGTCGTCATCGAGAACGCGCTGAACCAGAACCGCGTCCTCAAGCCGCAGCAGGCACTCGACCTCGGGATCGCCGATGCCCTCTTCGGCGGAGCCGACTTCCTCGAGCAGTCCCTCGCGTGGGCCGCTCAGGTCATCAATGGCGAGGTCGTCCCCCACCGTCCCGAGATCGACCGCGGGCAGGCCTGGGACGACGCCATCGCCCGTGCCCGGGGCATCGTGGCCGGCAAGACCGGCAATTTCGCACCGGGACCGGTCGCTGCCGTCGACCTGCTCGAGCTGGCCAAGAACACCGACATCACCGATTCCGCGTCTCTCGACAAGGCCTTCGCGGCCGAGGACGACGCGCTGTCGACGCTGTTGGTCAAGGACGAGTTGCGTGCCGGTTTGTACGCCTTCGACTTGGTTCAGAAGCGCGCGAAGCGTCCCGCCGGTGCGCCCGACAAGTCGCTCGCGCGCAAGATCTCCGGTGTCGGCATCGTCGGTGCTGGTCTGATGGCCAGCCAGCTCGCGTTGCTGTTCGTGCGCCAGCTGAAGGTGCCGGTGATTCTCACCGATATCGATCAGGAGCGCATCGACAAGGGCGTCGGCTACGTTCACAGCGAGATCGACAAGCTGCTCGGCAAGAAGCGCCTGTCCCCCGACGCCGCGAATCGGTTGAAGGCGTTGGTGTCCGGATCGATCGACAAGTCCGCATTCGCGAACACCGACTTCGTCATCGAGGCCGTGTTCGAGAACCTGGACGTCAAGAAGAAGGTGTTCGCCGAGGTCGAAGAATTCGTCTCTGCCGAAACGATTCTCGCGACCAACACCTCGTCGTTGTCGATCACGAAGATGGCGGCCGACCTGAAGCACCCAGAGCGCGTGGTGGGCTTCCACTTCTTCAACCCGGTCGCGGTGCTTCCGCTGCTCGAGGTCGTCAAGGGCGAGAAGACCGACGATGCCACTCTCGCAACAGCATTCGCGACCGCGAAAACTCTGAAGAAGTCTGCCGTGCTGTCGGCGGATCTCCCCGGATTCGTCTTCAACCGGCTGGTCACTCGTGCGTCCAACGAGATCATCAGCGCGATCGACGAGGGCACCCCGTTCGATGTGGCCGACGGCGCAGTGGGCGAACTCGGCATGCCGATGAGCCCGCTGACGTTGCTGGCGCTCGTCGGACCGGCCGTCGCTCTGCACACCGCGGAAACGCTGGCCGAGGCGTACCCGGAGCGATTCAAGGACTCCGCCGGATTCCGTGCGCTCGTCGAGGCGAAGAAGCCGGGCGTGTGGACCTACGGACCCGAGGGCCAGGTCGTCGACCCCGAGGTGGCCGCACTGTGGCCGCAGGGTGATTCACCGTCGACGGCCGAACAGGTTCTCGAGCGAACCCGCAACGCCTTCGCCGACGAGATCAAGATCATGCTCGACGAAGGGGTCGTTGCCGCGGCCCAGGACATCGATCTCTGCCTGCTGCTGGGCGGCGGCTTCGGATTCTGGAACGGCGGTATCACTCCGTACCTGGATCGCAGCGGAGCGTCCGAGGCCGCGACCGGTCAGCGCTTCCTCGCGCCCGGTGTAGCCAGCGTCTAGCTCTACCCGCCGAGTTCGGGGTTATGGACGGATTTCTCCGGATTTTCGTCCACAACCTCGAACTCGGTTTTTTCGTGTCGGGATAAGGTCTGACCCGATGAACAGCGAACGCAGTCGGTTGATCGGCATCGCCTATCGAATGCTGGGTTCCTACAGCGACGCCGAGGACGCAGCATCGGAAGCGCTGCTCCGCTGGTACCGACTCACAGACGCCGAACGTGACGCCATCGACGTCCCCCGTGCGTGGCTCACCCGCGTCGTCGGCCGCATCTGTCTGGACCTGCTCGGATCCGCCCGCGTACGCCGGGAACACTATGTGGGGCAATGGCTTCCCGAACCCGTCCGAGCCCTTGCGACCGGCAACGACGGCACATCGGACCCGGCCGACCGTGTCGCCCTCCACGAGTCCGTCGGCCTGGCGTTGCTCGTCGTTCTGGATTCACTGAGCCCCGCAGAACGTGTCGCGTTCGTGCTGCACGATGCATTCGCGGTTCCATTCGACGACATCGCGAACGTTCTCGGTCGGACCCCCGCCGCCTGCCGCCAACTGGCCTCGGACGCCCGGCGACGGGTTCACGACGATCGCCGCGGCCCCAGCGCTCCCGACACCCACGACCGCGTCGTCCGCGCTTTCGTGGCTGCCGCCGCCGGCGGAGATCTCGATGCGCTCGTCGCACTGCTCGCCCCCGACATCACCCTGGTCAGTGACGGCGGCGGACGGGTGTCGGCGGCCCGCAACCCGGTTCGCGGGGCCGATCGAGTCGCCCGCTTCGTTCGGGGTATCACCGTCAAGTCCACCGACCTCGACCGGTCGATCGAATCGGTCAACGGCCTGACCGGGATAGTCCTTCGCCGACACGGTGTGGTCACCGGTGTGATCGGTTTCCGCACCGATTCCGCCGTGGTCACCGACGTGTGGATCGTGCTGAACCCGGAGAAACTTCGACACTGGTCGTGACGGCCATACATTCTCGTGGGCTACGTCGTCAGTGCAGGTGAGGCCCGAACTTCTCGAGCCGATCGACTCCGAACAGGACAGGTGGACACACGATGAAGATCGCCGTAGCCGGTGGAACAGGTACCGTCGGAACGCATGTCGTCGACGTGGCGCGTGAGCGTGGGCACGAGGTCGTCGTGCTGTCGCGGTCGGCCGGTGTCGACCTCGTCGACGGGACCCGCCTGTCCGACGCTCTGGCCGGCGTCGACGCTGTCGTCGATGTCGCGTCGACACAAACGGTCTCGGCGAAGGAATCGACGGCGTTCTTCTCCGCCGTCACCCGCAACTTGCTGGCGGCCGAGATCGAGGCCGGAGTCGGCCACCATGTGGCGCTGTCCATCGTGGGGATAGACAAGGCTCCGCACTCGTACTACGCCGGAAAAGCCGAGCAGGAGAACATGATTCGGTCCGGGTCGGTGCCGTGGACGATCCTGCGAGCCACTCAGTTCCACGAATTCGCCGCTCAGATCCGTGCACGCGCGTCGTTCGGTCCGGTGAGCATCGTCCCGAAGATGGTCTCGCAACCGATCGCCGCCCGCGAGGTCGCCGATCGATTGATCGATCTGGCCGAGCACTCCCCCGCGGGCCGCGTTGCCGACCTCGGCGGGCCGAGACACGAACGGATGGCCGAGATGGTGCGGCGCTATGCACGTGCCATCGGTGCCCGTGGCGTGGTGCTCGAAGTTCCCGTCCCGGGGGCGTACGGCCGGGCGATGCGCGACGGAACGTTGGTCACCACGACCGGTTCGGATCACGGTTTCCAGACCTTCGATCAGTGGTCGGCCACCAAGGCGCGATAGCCACCTGCCGCCGAACTCGAAGTTATGGACGACTTACGGCAGTTTTCCGTCCGCAACTTCGAGTTCGACAGCGCAATATCGGACAATTCACCTATTTCGGCAATTGGATTGCTGCACGCCACGAATATCGAGGCGATTTCGCTCCCATTCCGTGTGTGCGAGGACGAAGATGGCGATGACCACCATGGACGCTGTTCACCCGAAAGCTGGTTCATGCCATGACGCAATCGACCGATCGGCACACCGCAAAGGTCATCGGAGTCACCATCGCCGCCGCTGTCGGCGGGTTTCTGTTCGGATTCGATTCGTCCGTCGTC
This sequence comes from Rhodococcoides fascians NBRC 12155 = LMG 3623, assembly GCF_001894785.1. Lineage (GTDB taxonomy): Bacteria > Actinomycetota > Actinomycetes > Mycobacteriales > Mycobacteriaceae > Rhodococcoides > Rhodococcoides fascians. The sequence continues at coordinate 42,928 of NZ_BCWW01000004.1, read as the reverse complement.
AACGGTGCAGTCGACTCGATCCAGGAGAATTTCGCTCTGTCCTCGTTCGTCACGGGGTTCGCGGTCGCAATCGCACTCCTCGGGTGCGCGGTCGGGGCCTGGTTCGCCGGTCGCCTGGCCGACAGTTGGGGCCGCAAGAAGGTGATGCTGCTCGGCTCTGCGCTGTTCACCATTTCCTCGGTGGGGTCCGGGTTCGCCTTCAGCGTCCCCGATCTGATGTTGTGGAGGGTCCTCGGCGGGCTGGGTATCGGAATTGCGTCGGTGATCGCGCCGGCGTACATCTCGGAGATAGCACCGGCTCGCTATCGCGGTGGATTGGCATCGCTGCAGCAATTGGCAATCACCGTCGGAATCTTTGCCGCGCTGCTCTCGGATGCGGTTCTTCAGAACGCGGCAGGCGGACCGTCGAACGATCTGTGGTTCGGCCTCGAAGCGTGGCGGTGTTTGTTCCTGGTCGGGGTCGCGCCCGCACTGGTCTACGGATTTCTCGCGACACTCATTCCAGAATCACCTCGGTATCTGGTGGGTAAACACCTCGACGAGGAAGCTGCACGCATTCTGGGCGACATCACCGGCGAAGTGAATCCCGACGAACGCATCCGGGAAATTCGCCTGACTCTCCGGCGAGAATCCAAATCCTCGTTCGCCGATATCCGAGGCCCCAAATTCGGTCTGCAGCCGATCGTGTGGGTCGGTATCACAATGGCGATTCTGCAGCAGTTCGTCGGGATCAACGCGATCTTCTACTACTCGACGACGCTGTGGAAATCGGTGGGCTTCAGCGAGAATCAATCGTTCGTCACGTCGGTGATCACGTCCGTCATCAATGTATCGATGACATTCGTCGCAATCTTGTTCGTCGATCGATTCGGTCGCCGAAATCTGTTGATGATCGGCTCGATCGGCATGTTCGTCGGTTTGGTCCTGGCCGCAGTCTCGTTCACGCAAGCCGTCGGAAGCGGCGACCAACTGGAATTGCCGTCGCCGTGGGGCCCGGTCGCGCTCGTCGGCGCAAATCTGTTCGTGGTCTTCTTCGCAGCAACATGGGGACCGATCATGTGGGTGATGCTCGGAGAGATGTTCCCCAATCGAATGCGTGCAGTGGCGTTGGGCATCAGTACCGCCGCGAACTGGATAGCGAATTTCGCCATCACATTGGCATTCCCGCCGTTGTCCGACACCATCGGACTCGGCTTCATCTACTCGTTCTTCGCACTGTTCGCTCTCCTTTCCTTCTTCTTCGTCAAATACAAGATCACCGAGACCAAAGGGATGGAACTCGAAGAGATGGGCGTCTGAATCGAGGTTGCCCGAACGACGGCGGGTCCGCGGTTCTCTCGACCGATAAGGCAGGGTGGGGGTGCACTCTGTCGGTCGATCTGCCGTCGAAAGTAGGACATGAAGCTTCGTATCGCATGCGCCGTGGGCACCGTCGTGGTGTTCGGACTGAGCCTGCGCCTGCTGTTCGGCAGTACGTCGGCACTCACCTCCGACATCGCCGAGTTCTACTCCGCGAACTCGACATCCATGGCGTTGCTGACTACGGGTCCGGTGATCTGCCTCGGTGTATTCGCCGCCACCGCACGCTATTTCGTGCGCCGCGCCCAGGTCACGCACGTTCTCGTGGTGTGCCTGTTCCTGGTGGCCGTCGGCACAGCTGTACGCGCGGTGCCGTCGTGGCCGATCCTCGTGGTCGGCACTCTCGTCGCGGCGGCGGGTATCGCGGTGGCGAATGTGTTGGGTCCGGTTTTCGTCCGTCTGGTGGTGCGTGAGTGGAGCCTGTCGGAACGACCCAGGGGCAGGGAGTGGAGCCTGTCGGAACGACCCAGGGGCAGGGAGTGGAGTTCGGCAGGTGAATCCGATGCGGCGGCGGGGCGACGACTGGGGTTGTTGACCGGGGTGTTGACCGCTGTGATCAGCGCCAGTGCGGGAGTGGCGTCGGGAGTGTCCGTTCCGTTGGCCGAGGCGTTCGACGGTGGTTGGCGGATTGTTCTGGGGCTGTGGTCGATTCCGGTCGTGTTGGCCGCCGGATGTATGGCGATCTTCGGGCGAACGCTGTCGCGCGGGCGGTCGGTTGCCGGGTCGGCGACACTCCCCGACGACGCTCCTGGGAGTCGCACGGGGGTTCTGACATCGCCCGTGGCGTGGTCGTTGACGGCATTCATGGGTTTGCAGTCGCTGATGGCGTATTCGATGATCGCGTGGTTACCGACGATCTTTCGTGACCGCGGGGTGGACGCGCGTGATGCCGGTCTGCTGTTGACGGCATTGTCGGTCAGCAGCGTGCTGACTGCATTGACGGTTCCGAGCCTCGCGACAAGGTTGGGGAATCAGAGCGCGTTGGCGGTCGCCGTGACGCTACCGACGTGCGTGGGCCTGCTCGGGATAGTGTCGTCGGCCGATTCCTGGGCCCTGGTGTGGGCGGTACTGCTCGGTTTGGGCCAGGGCGGGCAGTTGTCGCTCGCGCTGACGCTGATGAACCTGCGGGCCTCGAACGCCCGTGATGCTGCGTCGCTCAGTTCCATGGCGCAGACGGTCGGATACGTGCTGGCTGCTGCCGGTCCGCTGGTGTGCGGGGCCGTTCATTCGGCGACGCAGCGGTGGGAACCGTCGATTGTGTTTCTTCTGGTGGTGACGATCCCCATGGCTGCAGCAGGTGCGGTGGCCGGCCGCCGCGTCGTGGTCGGAAGCGAGGCGGAGCCGGCCGACGCCGTCAGAGGCTCTTGACCCAATGCGAAACTTGCTGCACCACGGTTTCGCAGGTGAGTCCGAACTCGTGGTGCAGTTGCTCCCGCGATGCGTGGTCCAGAAACCGTTGCGGCACACCGAGATCGCGGCAGGGCACGTCGACACCGGCACCGCGCAGCGCGGCCGAGAGCGTCGAACCTATCCCGCCGTGCAGGCCGCTGTCCTCGACGGTGACGACCAACCGGTAATCCTCGGCCATCTTGAGCAGCGACTGCGGGACCGGGAGCACCCAGCGTGGATCCACGACGGCAACCGAAATACCCTCTGCTTCGAGCTTTTTCGCGGCGTCGAGGGCGAGCGACCCGAACACTCCGACAGCAACGATCAGCACGTCGCCGGTGGCCTCGGACGGCTCGGTCAGCACGTCGAGTATTCCGTCCAACCTGCGCACCGCAGGCACTGTTTCGGTGACCGCGCCCTTCGGGAAGCGAAGTGCCGTAGGGCCGTCCGAGGTGGCGATCGCCTCGGCCAGCTCCTCTCGAAGAGTGGCGGCGTCTCGGGGCGCTGCCACCTTCATGCCCGGAACGATGCCGAGTAGAGACATGTCCCACATGCCGTTGTGGGACGCGCCGTCGGCACCGGTGACTCCCGCGCGATCCAACACGATGGTGACGGGAAGACCCAACAGGGCGACGTCCATCAGCAGTTGATCGAACGCGCGGTTGAGGAACGTGGAGTAGATGGCGACCACGGGATGCATGCCGCCGAGCGCAAGCCCGGCGGCCGACGTCATCGCATGCTGCTCGGCGATACCCACGTCGAACATTCGGTCCGGAAACCGCACCCCGAACGCCGCGAGCCCGGTGGGCGCGGCCATTGCGGCGGTGATGGCCACGACGTCCTCGTTCTGCTCGCCCTGCTCGATGAGCGCCGCCGAGAACACCGACGTCCAATCCGGAGCCGATTTGGATCGGGCGAGGCCGGTCGCAGGATCGATGACGCCGGTGGCGTGCATCTGGTCGGCCACGTCGTTCTCGGCATGGATATATCCCATGCCCTTGCGCGTTACCGCGTGCACGATGACCGGGCCGCCGTACGCCTTGGCTCTGCGCAGTGCCGATTCCATGGCGTGCTGGTCGTGACCGTCCACCGGGCCCAGGTACTTGATGCCGAGATCGGTGAACATGACCTGCGGGCTGATGGCGTCCTTCACTCCCGCTTTCATGCCGTGCAGCATCGTGTAGGCGGCGCGGCCGACGACGGGGATCCGTCGCACGATCCGGCGGCCGTTGTCGAGAATCTTCTCGTATCCCGGCTGCAGTCGCAGAGCTGCCAGGTGATCGGCCAAACCGCCGATCGTCGGGGCGTACGAACGGCCGTTGTCGTTGACGACGATCACCAGCGACCGGTCTCGGCCGGCGGCGATGTTGTTGAGCGCCTCCCAGCACATACCCCCGGTCAGCGCGCCGTCACCGACCACAGCGACGACATGCCGGTCGGTCTCTCCCTTGAGGGCGAACGCTTTGGCCAACCCGTCGGCGTACGACAAGGATGCCGATGCGTGCGAGGACTCGACCCAGTCGTGTTCGCTCTCGACCCGAGACGGATAGCCGGACAGCCCGCCCTGCTTGCGGAGTGTGTCGAACATTCCTGCGCGTCCGGTGAGCATCTTGTGCACGTAGGCCTGGTGGCCCGTGTCGAAAATGACCGGATCACGCGGTGAGTCGAAGGTGCGGTGGATCGCCAGAGTCAGCTCCACCACTCCCAGATTGGGACCGAGGTGGCCCCCTGTTGCCGATACCTTCTCGACCAGGAAGGCGCGGATCTCGCGAGCCAGTTCGGCCAGCTCCGCACTATCGAGGTCGCGCAAGTCCTCGGGCGTCTGAATTCGCGCTAGGACACCCAACGAGATCGCTCCCTCCGGCCGGAAAACATATTCGAAAAACCAGTCTACGGAGTGGCTGCACCCAGCCGCCCCGTCCAGCATTGTCTCGCCGACACTACCGTCGAGTAGGCAGGTGCCCGGGGTCAGTCGCCCCTAACCTCGAATACGCTCGAAACGGACACCCGACATACAGTGTCGCCCATGAGCAACGTCGTCGATGCCATCCTGACCCGGGTTCACGAACTGTGCCGGGACGACGCGTCGGGACAGGTCGCCGACTACATCCCCGAACTCGCAGCCGTGACGCCGGACGGCTTCGGTATCGCCCTGACGACCACCGACGGCTACCTGTACGAAGTCGGCGACACGAGGATGCCGTTCACCATCCAATCCATCTCGAAACCCTTCACCTATGCACTCGCGCTGGCCGACCGCGGGCTCGACGTCGTCGCAGGCAAGATCGACGTCGAACCCTCGGGTGAGCCGTTCAACGAGATCAGCCTGGACCCCGTCACGGAGCGGCCCCGAAACCCGATGATCAACGCGGGTGCGATCACGTCCGCGTCGCTCATCGCCGGCCGCACCGCAGAGGAACGATTCGAGCGCATTCGAGCGTCGTATTCCCGGTATGCAGGAAGGTCTCTGAGCTTCAACGACGCCGTGTACCGATCCGAAGCGCGCACCGGACACCGCAATCGCGCCATCGGCTACATGCTGCGGTCCTTCGGCATCATCGACCACGATCCGGAGGCCGCCGTCGACCTGTACTTCCGCCAGTGCTCGATCGACGTCACGGCGGCGGATCTGGCCATGATGGCCGCCACGATGGCCAACAACGGAGTCAATCCCCACACCAAGGAGCGCGCCCTGGCACCCGCACTGGTCGAACGCGTGCTGTCGGTGATGACGACCTGTGGGATGTACGACGGCGCAGGCGACTGGGTGGCGCGGGTGGGTATGCCGGCCAAGAGTGGGGTCGGCGGCGGCATCCTGGCGGTGCTTCCTGGGCAGATGGGCATCGCCGTCTACTCCCCCCGCCTCGATTCGCACGGCAACAGCGTGCGCGGCGTTGCTGCCTGCCGAGAACTCTCCACCAGACTCGAATTGCACTTTCTACATGTCACTCGGGCCGCGAAGTCGTCGATTCGACGTCGGTACGTTCTCACCGAGGCACCGTCGCGAAAACGACGATCCGAGATCGAACAGGCCACACTCGCTGCAGTCGGCGACCGGGCGCGGGTCTACGAGTTGCACGGGGACCTGCTGTTCTCGGGTGCCGAGACAGCGGTCCGCGAGATCGGCAACCTCGACCGGAATCTCGATGCACTCGTCATCGACGTTCGTGGCGTCGACGAGGTGAGCGACATCGCCCGTTCGATGTTCGAGGACCTACGCCGCGATCTCGCCGACCACGGCTGTGTGGTGTGCCTGGTGGATCCCAGAGCCATCATGGGCCACACGACGTCGAGCCTGGACCCGAACGATCCGGCGGGCCGGGTGTACTCGAGTCTGAGCTCGGCCATCCAGTGGGCAGAGAACCTGCTGCTCGATCGGCACTGCTCCGGCGCGCGGCAACCGGCAGAGATCACTCCGGCCGAGCACCCGTTGCTCGCCGGTCTGTCCACCGAGCAATTCGACTCGGTGACTCCATATCTGGAGAAACGTCACTACGCACGGGGCGACGTCATCGTTCACCGTGGTGCGCCGGCAGCGGGTCTGTTCTTGATCCTGCGCGGAGAAGTGACATCGACGGCCGTGTCCGCAGACGGGGGCACACACCGCATCACGACGCTCTCCCCCGGGATGAGCTTCGGCGAGATGCCACTGCTGATGTCGGTGCCGTTCCTGCTGGACATGGTGGCCGACACCCCTGTCGATCTGGTGGTCGTGTCGGTATCGCACTTCGAGTCACTGACTCGGGACGCCCCGGAAGTGAAGCTGGCGCTCCTGGAAAATCTGGCCAGCGGCGCGTACGGCCAGATGGCGTCCGTCGTCAAGACGCTCGGGCGGTTCGACATCGGCATCTGATCCGACTGTCGAACCGCCCGAGTGGACGTGCATGGCCCCTGATCAGGCGTCGAGCGTGATCATAGTGAGGACCTCGGTGGGCTGCGCCGAGCCGCCGGCAGGCTCGAGCGAGAACGCGAAGTTGGTCGACGCTCCCATGCCGTCCACCACGGTGCCGTCGCTCGACGTGAGCTGATCCTCGGTGACAACGCCGGCGGAGCGCGGCGCACCGTCGACGAACCACATCTGGTAGACCCGCCCCGAGGGCGGCTCCGAGACACCGTCCAGAGTCACCACGACCGCATCTCGGCTCAGCGAGTACGACACCTTTGCCGTGCCGCCACCCGGGAACTCCGCAGACGCCTCACGAGCGTCGGGCGCTGCGACGATCTGCTCGGCCTGGGAAGGCTGCGGGTCCGAGCCCATGGTCTGCGTGACGACGACTACACCACCGACTGCGACGACGATCGCGGCAGCCGCGGACACCATCGAGTATCGCCACGTCTTGGAGCGCTCACGTCGGTGCCGGTGCAGCGGAGTGACGTTCGGCGGAAGTTCTCGGACCGTCGGCTCCTGATCGCTCGCGGCGACACGCGCTAGCACGGCCTCCCGCACGCGTTCGGGTGCGGGAGTCGCGTCTGCCGCCGCAGCCAACGCCAGCGTTTCGTGAATCTCACCCACGAGGATGTCGAATTGTGCCCGGGTCGTCTCGTCGACGCGGATTCGCTCGGATTCGATGGCGCGCCGCTCGGACTCGCTCATCGCGTGGAGGGCATAGACCTCCGCTTCGTCCAGCAGTCGTTGCCGTGACGCTTCACTCATTGCGGGATCACCCCCAGGCATGTCTTCAACTTGATCAATCCATCTCGTATGCGCGATTTGATCGTCGGCACGGCCACCCCGAGCCGTTCGGCAACCTCGCGATAGGTGTACCCGCTGTAATAAGCCATTCGTACCGACTCGCTCTGCGTATCGGTCAGAGTGTCGAGACAGGCCACGACGGCCTCCGATTCGAGCCGCTGGGTCACCGTCTCGAGTACCTCGTCATGCTCGGGCGTGTGACTCACGGCACCGTACGCCGCCTCGCGGTCGGTACCCGACTGTTCGCTACGTACCCGATCGACCGCCCGGCGATGTGCAAGCGTCATGATCCACGCCAGCGGACTCCCCTGGCTCGGATCGTAATTCGGTGCTGCACGCCAGATCTGGAGGAACACCTCCTGCGCGGTCTCCTCGCTGTACCCCGGGTCGCGAAGCACGCGCACCACCATCCCGTACACACGGGAGGACGTGGCGTCGTACAGTTCGGCGAAGGCCGACCGGTCGCCCTGGGCAACGGCCGCCATCAAGCGACGGAGACGGTCCGTCTCCTCGGCACGCAGATTCTTCAGCTGCGGGCTCGGTACTGCGCACACCGCATCCTCGACCGAGGTGCTGTCCTCGGACACGGGCGGCGTTCGGTCACGGCCGGTGCCCGCAGATCCGGAAGCGTCGGAGAACGGCACGCTCATCGGACTGTCGTCCCAGCAGACGGGTTCATGATCGAGTTCATCGATCATGACACTAGTGGTCATGTAGCCCTCATATCGAAACCTCCGCGTTTTCCCGCCGCAGTACATATTCGGAACAAACACCCCGAGGGATGGTCCGCGACCGAAATTCGTTTGCGCAGAATTGGACCGGGCTTCATCCTGGGTGCGAGAATCGGACAAACGCGGGCAATCGGGCGGACAGCTCGATGGAGGGACGGACACGCATGACGGCCATCGAAACCCACGGGCTCGTCAAACATTTCGGCACCACCGCCGCAGTCGACGGCGTGGATCTGTCGATCCCGTCCGGCGGGGTGTACGGCGTACTCGGACCCAACGGGGCCGGGAAAACCACGACCATCCGGATGCTGGCGACACTTCTTCCGATAGACGGCGGCAGCGCACGAGTCCTGGGACACGACGTGGCAACCGAGCCGGAGGCCGTTCGCCGAAAAGTCTCTCTCACGGGTCAATTCGCCTCGCTCGACGAGGATCTGACCGGCACCGAGAATCTCGTTCTGCTGGCGCGGCTGCTCGGCTACTCACGTCCGGCCGCCCGAGCGCGCGCTGATCAACTGTTGACAGCATTCGACATCGCCGACGCCGGACCGCGACAGGTCAAGACCTACTCCGGTGGCATGCGCAGGCGCATCGACATCGCGGCGAGCATCATCGTCACCCCCGAGCTGATCTTTCTCGACGAACCCACCACCGGCCTGGACCCGCGCAGTCGCAATCACGTCTGGGAGATCGTCCGTGCACTGGTGGCAGGCGGCACGACGGTACTGCTGACGACGCAGTATCTCGACGAGGCCGACCACCTGGCCGGGCGCGTGGCGGTGATCGACCACGGCAAAGTCATCGCCGAGGGCACGACGGGCGAGCTGAAGGCATCGGTGGGATCGAACTCACTGCACCTGCGCGTGCTCGATGCCGGGCACCGGAATGCCGCGGCGAGAATCGTTCGAGATCTGGTCGGCAGCACCGTGACCGAGGACGCCGACCCGTTCACCGTGTCCGCACGACTGGACAATCCGGCGCAGGCGGCACCGATCCTTCCTGCTCTCGAATCCGCCGGAATCGCCATCGCATCCTTCACCCTCGGTCAGCCGAGTCTGGACGAGGTGTTCCTGGCGCTGACCGGGCACGACGCGGGAGCGGGAGTGGAGCCGGTGGGTGCGAAAAAAGCTGAAATCGACAACGGGGAGATCGCGTCATGACCACCGAGGCCCAACGATCCGCCCCGCAGGCGTCGACGATCATCGATGTTCTCTCAGCCGCAGGTCCGAGGCCGGAGCGTCCGTCGTCGCTGTCGACCTCGCTGAGCTTCGGCTGGCGGGCGTTGCTGAAGATCAAGCACGTACCGGAGCAGTTGTTCGACGTGACGGCGTTTCCGATCATGTTCACGCTGTTGTTCACGTACCTGTTCGGCGGCGCTCTGGCCGGTTCGACCGACGCGTACATCCAGTTTCTGCTGCCGGGCATCCTGGTGCAGACCGTGGTGATGATCACGATGTACACCGGCGTGACGATGAACAAGGACATCGAGAAGGGTGTGTTCGACCGGTTCCGATCGTTGCCGATCTGGCGCCCGTCGCCGCTGGTCGGTGCGTTGCTGGGTGACGTCGTACGCTACACGTTGGCGTCGGTGATCGTACTGATCTTGGGGCTGATTCTCGGTTTCCGGCCGCAAGGCGGGCTACTCGGTGTGATCGCATCGATCGTGCTGTTGCTCGTGTTCTCGTTCTGTCTGTCCTGGATCTGGACGATGATCGCCATGATCGTGCGCACCGAGGCAGCCGTGATGGGGATGTCGATGTTCATCCTGTTTCCGCTGACGTTCGCGAGCAACATCTTCGTCGACCCCAACACGATGCCGGGGTGGCTTCGTGCGTTCGTCGACGTCAACCCGGTCAGCTTTCTGGTGACGTCACTTCGAGGCCTGATGCAGGGCGATGTCGACACCGGCCAACTCGGAGTGACTCTGGTGCTGTCGGCGGCGATGCTGGCGATCTTCGGACCGATCACGATGCGGCTGTACAACCGCAAGTCCTGATCCGCGCCTCCCGGTGCAAGCGTCAGGATGCGGCGCGGGCTCGGTGTCGGCGGACTGCGTCCCGGTTCGAGCACACGGTTCCGCAGTACCGCTGCCGTCCGGTACGTGAGGTGTCGGCGAAGGCGGTCGTGCAGTCGGCTGCGGCGCACCGATGGAGTCTGTCCATTCCTCGACCGGTCAAGTGCAGCGCGGTACCGACACCGACCAGTGCCCTGATGACGCCGCCCAACGCGATGTTGGGGTCGCGATAGTGCATGTGCCAGCCGTCGTCGGCATGGTTGGTCAATCGCGGGTACGCGGATGCCTGTGCAAGGAGGGCGTTCAGGGCCTCGGCGCGCTCCTCGGCTGTCTCTGCATCCACCACGCGAGCCCACTCGCGGAGGAATTCGAGTGTGTCCGCGAGATCGGCGTCGGTGGCAGTCCAGTCGGGAACGAGGCCGGCGTCGATGCAGCGGGCCCCCAATTCGCTCGGCGACGTGGGTGGCCGGTTGAGGAGGTCGATGCCCAGTTTCACGGCATATTCTCCGTAAGGGTTGATGTGCACAAGACCATTACATCACAGTGGATGCATGGACATCGAACACAGCACACACTCCTGGACCACCCGCTCGCTCCACGACACCAGCGAGGGCCTCGTCGGCTACCAGGGCTGCCACTGCGGAGCTCAACGCATCGTCTCGGTACCCGCGCAGACATTCGCCCCGGTTGCCGAAGTGGATCACCCCAGCACGTTCGCCACCGCAGGCACCACTGTGTCGAGTGCATAGCCGATGGACAGCGCCGAGTTGGTGGCGTAGGACTTCGCGACTTCCGGGTCGTCGAACACGACGTAGCGACCGTCCGCGACAGCCGGAATCCGTTGGAACAGCGGATTGTCGGTCACCTCGGACGGCGCCTTCTGGATGGGGAAGACGATCAGTACGTCGGCGTCGAGCAGGTCGAGCTCCTCCCCGGAAATCGGAACCGAAAAGCCGCGCGGCGGAAGAGAATCGATGGTCGGGCTGGTGACGAAGCCGAGCTTCTTCATGAACTCGAGTCGACTGTTCGACGAGATGTATGCGCCGTATCCGGTGCCGCTGTAGGCCCCGACCACCGCTGTCTTGCCGGCGAATTCCGGATGGGCAGCGGCCGCTGCATCGAAACGGTCGGCGATTCCTGCGAGCAGCGCGTCCCCTTCGGACTGCTTGCCGAGTGCCGTGGCCACCATCATGACCTGCTGCTCGAGCGTTGTCAGGTAGTTGTCCGCCCCCGCCGGTATACCCACCGTCGGAGCAATGGCGGACAGCGTGGCGTACCGATCGGCGTCACCGGAGCTCTTGGTGTCGAAGATCAGATCCGGCTCCAGCGCCGCGACCTGCTCGAACGACGGCTCCTGCGTCCCGATGATCTGGGGTGGTGCGTCGTAGAGCCCGGCCGCCCACGGACCGACGCCGTCGCCGCCGAAGGCAAGCCAGTCGCTCGCACCGACCGGTGAGACACCGAGCGCCAGTGCGGTTTCCGCGTCACCCCAGCCGAGCGCGACGACGCGCTGCGGGGCACTGTCGACGGTCACGCCGCCGAACTCGGTATCGATCGTGACAGGGAACGCAGCCGCCGATCCGTCGGACGGCGCCTCCGATCCGGGTCCGTCGTCCCCGCCCGACCCACACGAGACGACGGCGGTCAGGAACAGCAGGGCGACCGACACAGCACCGACGGTGCGACGAATTCTCACCCGAGAAACGGTACGTCAGACTCGCCAAGATTGGTGAGGCAACCCTATTTACGGACGAAGCGGCCGATACATTCGACGTGGCTGGTCAGAGGAAACGCGTCGAACGCGCGCACGTCCGTCAGCTCGTAACCGGCTGCCCGGTAGAGGCTCGCGTCCCGCGCGAACGATGCCGGATCGCAGCCGATGTGGACGATCGTGCGGGGAGACCGCGTCGCGAGACCTTCGATGACGTCGCGTCCGGCACCGGCTCGCGGCGGATCGAGTACCGCCACCGCCACCGATTCCGGCAACGAATCCATCGATCGCTCGACCCGGCCCGGCGCGAACGAAACCTGAGCAAGGTCGTGCAGCGCCGAACGCCCGTCCTCGGCGGCCCGGCGCGAGAACTCGACGCTGGTGACTCGTCCGCTCGATCCCACCCGCTCGGCGAGAGCCGCCGCGAACACGCCGACACCGCCGTAGAGATCCCATGCGCCGTCACCCGGCTCGGCGTCTGCCCAGTCGCGTACGACGTCGGTGTACACCTGAGCCGCTCCTTTGTGCGCCTGCCAGAAGCCGGTGGCATCGAGTGTCCACGGTCGCGCCGAGACGAATTCGGTGACGCGACCCGAGCCGATGACAGCCTTTTCCGGCCTGGCCCGGGACGACGCTGCTCGACGCGCCGACGCACCGCGGCGGCCCGGAGACCGGCGTCCGGTTCGCGTCAACTGGGCCGGTGCCACCTCCACCACATGGCGTTCACCCGTACCGTCGAGGACCACCTGCAATTCGGCACCTGCGCGCCACTCACGGTCCGACAATCCGTCGAACGCAACCGGATCCATTTGCGGGCACGACAACTCCGTGACGATCGAACTGCTTCGATAGCGGTGGTAGCCGGGCCGTCCACCCGAATCCACTGCCAGCCGAACACGGGTCCGCCATCCGGTGCCGTCGCCGGTGCCCGGCAACTCCTCGACCGGAACGTCCCTCTCCATGCCCGCGACGCGGCGCAGCTGTTCGGCGACGACGGAGGACTTGAGTCGACGACCGGCTTCGGGGGTCGCGTGAGAATAGTCGCAGCATCCCGAACCACCGGGGCCGGAGATGGGGCAGCGAGCGTCGATGCGGTCCGGCGACGCGGTGAGGATCTCGATCGCGTCGGCGCGGCAGAACGACCCACCGCGATCCTCGGTCACCTTGGCCATGACGCGTTCCCCCGGTAGCCCGTGGCGGACGAACACCACCCGACCTTCGTGACGGGCCACGCAGAACCCACCGTGTCCGGGAGCACCCAGTTCGACGTCGAGCACCAGCCCGAACCAGTTCTCGGTCATTTGCCCGCCGGCGGTTCGTAGCCGCGACGCGATGCACCCGGCGCATTTCCGAGCACCTCGCGCCTGGCCTTCTCCGACGAGCGCAGCTGCCACGGAACGCTGGTGACCATCACGCCGGGTTGGAACAGCAGTCGGGACTTCAATCTCAGCGCACTCTGGTTGTGCAGGACCTGCTCCCACCAGTGACCGACGACGTACTCGGGGATGAAGACGGTCACCACATCACGTGGTGAGTCGCGTCGAACTCGTTTGACGTAGTCCAGAACCGGCTTGGTGACTTCGCGGTAGGGCGATTCGACGACCTTCAGGGGTACCGAGACGTCACTGGCCTCCCATTCACGTACCAATGCTCGGGTGTCCACCTCGTCGACGTTGACGGTGACGGCTTCGAGAGTGTCGGGCCTGGTCGCGCGTGCGTAGGCGAGAGCCCGCAGGGTCGGCATGTGCAGCTTGGACACCAGCACGATCGAGTGCGTGCGGCTGGGTAGTACGCCGTCCCACACCTCGTTCTCGAGCTCGCGCGCCACGGTGTCGTAGTGCTTTCTGATCATCCGCATCAGGATGAAGATGGCCACCATCGCCACGATCGCGATCCAGGCTCCGGCAGCGAACTTGGTGATCAACACGATCACGAGAACGGTCGCCGTCATGGCCAGACCGACGCTGTTGACCACCCGCGAGCGCTGCATCCTGCCGCGCTGCTCGCCATCGGTCTCGGTTCGGAGCAGGCGGGTCCAGTGCCGGATCATGCCGGTCTGGCTCAGGGTGAACGAGACGAACACACCCACGATGTAGAGCTGGATGAGCTTGGTGACCTCTGCTCCGAACACCACGACGAACACGATGGCTGCGCCGGACAGGAACAGAATGCCGTTACTGAAGGCAAGGCGATCGCCGCGTGTGTGCAACTGTCGGGGTAGATACCGGTCCTGAGCGAGCACCGAGCCCAGCACGGGGAAGCCGTTGAATGCCGTGTTCGCGGCGAGTACCAGGATCAACGCCGTCACGGCGGTGATGAAGAAGAACCCAACGGGGAACCCGCTGAACACTGCCTCCGCCAACTGCGCGATCAACGTCTTCTGGTGGTAGCCATCCGGTGCCCCGATCAGCTGCGTCTCCGGGTCCATCGCGTACTTGATGCCGATCTTCTGCGCCAGCACGATGATGCCCATCAACAACGTGATGCCGATACCGCCGAGCAGCAACAGCGTGGTTGCCGCGTTACGGGACTTGGGCTTCTCGAAGGCAGGCACCCCGTTACTGATGGCCTCGACTCCGGTCAGCGCCGCGCAACCCGACGAGAACGCCCGCGCGACGAGGAACGCGAACGCGATCCCGTACAGATGCGAGTCCTCGGCTTTCAGATCGAACGTCGCCGACTCGGCGTGAATGTCGTCTCCGAGCACGTAGACCCGGAACAACCCGTAGCCCAACATCAGGAACATGCCGCCCATGAAGGCGTATGTGGGAATGGCGAACGCGGCACCCGACTCGCGGATACCGCGCAGGTTGATCGACGTGATGAACACGATGGCCACCACCGCGAACAGCACCTTGTGCTGCGCGACGAAGGGCACGGCCGAACCGATGTTCGACGCGGCCGCCGAAATGGAGACCGCCACGGTCAGCACGTAGTCCACCAACAATGCACTACCCACGGTCAGACCCGCCGCAGGACCGAGGTTGGTGGTCGCGACCTCGTAATCACCACCGCCGGACGGGTAGGCGTGCACGTTCTGCCGGTAGCTGGCGACCACCACCGCCATCACGACACAGACCGCGAGACCGATCCACGGAGTGAACGTGAGCGCCGATATCCCGGCCACGGACAACACCAGGAAGATCTCTTCGGGTGCGTACGCAACCGAGGACATGGCGTCCGAGGCGAACACCGGTAGCGCGATTCGCTTGGGTAGCAAGGTATGACCGAGCTTGTCGCTGCGGAACGGCTTACCGAGAACCAGCCGCTTTGCGGCAGTCGAGACCTTGGACACGATCAGAAGCGTAGGCCGTCGGGTCGCCGGCGGCGCAACCACGCGCCCTTTGACTTCCATCCGATGCCCACCCACGGTCGAGCCGGTGACGAATCCCCGATACGTTGGTGCTCGCATGCACACGGTGGCAATGTCGTCGGCAGTGTTGGTCGGCAATCGAGATCGGGACGGAGCTGGGCGTTGTACGTAGTTGTGATGGGGTGTGGCCGTGTCGGCGCATCGCTGGCCGGAGCGCTCGAGCGCATCGGGCACGAGGTGGCGATCATCGACCGCGACGAAACCGCGTTTCTGCGCCTCGACCCCGACTTCGGCGGGCATCGAGTAGTCGGTATGGGATTCGACCGAGATGTGTTGGTGCGCGCCGGAATCGAGAAGGCGGAGGCATTCGCAGCCGTATCCTCCGGTGACAATTCCAACATCATCTCCGCGCGCGTCGCGCGCGAGACGTTCGGCGTCGAGAAGGTCGTCGCCAGGATCTACGACGCCAAACGCGCCGCCGTGTACGAGCGCCTCGGTATTCCGACCGTGGCCACAGTGCCGTGGGCGACCGACCGGTTTCTGCACAATCTTCTGCGGGACGACCCCACCACCAAGTGGCGAGATCCGTCCGGGAGCGTCGCGGTGGTGCTGCTCGACTTCCACGATGCGTGGATCGGCAAGAAATTGTCGGTACTCGAGGATGCGACCCGGTCGCGGGCCGCGTTCGTCATCCGTTTCGGCACCGGACTGCTGCCCGACAAGCGCACCGTGATCCAGGCAGGCGACGAGGTGTACGTCGCTGCCGTCTCCGGGACCGTCGCCGAGGCCATCGCATTGGCCGGCAATCCGCCACCGTCGGACGACTGATGCTCGCCCGTACGTTGTTCTCCTCCCCCATCGACCCGAACGGGAAGCCATGAAAGTCGCCATCGCCGGTGCCGGCGCAGTCGGCAGATCCATTGCACGCGAGTTGATCCGAAGCGAGCACGAGGTGATGCTCCTCGAACGCAAACTCGACCACGTCGATCAGGCCGCGGTACCCGAGGCCGAATGGGTGCTCGCGGACGCCTGTGAGTTGAGTCTGCTCGAGGCCGCCCATCTCGAGAACTACGACGTGGTGATCGCCGCTACCGGCGACGACAAGGCGAACCTGGTGCTCAGCTTGCTGGCCAAAACCGAGTTCGGAGTGAACCGCGTGGTGGCCCGCGTCAACGACCCCAGAAACGAATGGCTCTTCGATGCAGCCTGGGGTGTCGATGTCGCAGTCTCGACCCCACGCATGCTGGCGTCACTGGTGGAGGAGGCCGTGTCGGTAGGCGATCTGGTCCACCTGATGACGTTCCGCAAGGGACAGGCAAATCTCGTGGAAATCACTCTGCCCGAGAACACGCCCCTGGCGGGCAAGCCGGTACGCAAGCTCCAGCTACCGCGGGACGCAGCACTGGTGACGATTCTTCGCGGTGGCCGTGTCATCGTTCCGCAGCACGACGATCCGCTCGAAGGCGGTGACGAGTTGCTCTTCGTCGCGGCGAAAGAGGTGGAGGACGAACTACGTGCTGCGGTCGGTCTGACCTGACGGCAGCTCGTCGGCCTGTTCGTCGTTCGATGCGAGGTCGAGCGCTCGATCTGCCTGACGCACCGCCCACAGAGTCACCAGTAGGGCTACGCCGGTCAGGGGCCACCCCATCCCGATCCGTGCCACCGCGAGCCAGCCGGTCTGGTCCGAGTCGTAGAGCTGGGACTGAACGATGTAGCGCGCAGCGAACACCGACGCCCAGGCGATGGTGGCCACGTCGTAGTAACGAACCGCAGACCGCTCCCGACGCCACGACGTTCCCTTGCCGTTGAGGTAACCCCAGATGACGCCGACGAGCGGCCACCGGGCGAGAACCGACAGCACGAACGCCCCGCCGTAGACGAGTGATGTATAGATGCCGAACAGGAAGTAGCCCTTGGCGTCCCCGGTGCGGTACGCGATGAAAGCGCAGATGCCGACGCCGAAGAATCCGGAGATGGCCGGTTGTATCGGGCTGCGGCGTACCAGACGCCACACCAGAACGGCCGCGGCGACACCCAACGCCGCCCACAGAGCGACCGACAGGCCGAAGTAGCTGTTGAACGGGACGAAGACGACCACGGGCAGTGTGGAATACACCAATCCGCTCACACCGCCGAGCTGCTCGAGCACGGTGGGGGCGGCGGTCTTCACGGCGTCCGGCGTCGACGTGTCGGGTACCGGTTCCGGCATGCTCGACGTTCTCGGGTGCGGCACTGCATCGTCGCTGTTCGTCACGAGAACGAGAGTGCCATACCGGGGACGATCAGTTGTCGTCGCGCAGTTCGTAGTACGGGTTGTAGACGATCTTGCGCCCATCGCGTTCGCCGACCCGGCCACGCACCAGGACCGTCTTGCCCGGCTCGATTCCGGCAATCTTGCGCCGGCCGATCCACAGGAGAGTCACCGTGTCGGTGCCGTCGAAGAACTCCGCTTCGATGTTGGCGTTCGCGGCCTTGGAACACGCTTCGACGCTGCGTAGACGACCCAACATCGTGACCTCTTCGCCACGCGAGCAATCGCAGGCGCGTCGGGCTCCGGACGCTTCGGAGGATTCGGCCATCTCCTCGGCGTCGAGCTGATCGATGTCCTCGGTCAACTTTCGCGTCAAACGGCGAAAGTATCCTGCGGCAGCGGGTGCCATTGTGCGCTCCTGCGGGTGGGGGTCGTCTCGCAGCTCCACTCCTGGGAGCAGTTGCGGCGACCTGGGAGTTTCCCTCGTCATAGCTGGTACTTCGCCACTGTAGACCCGATCCGGCGCGCTGACCAACCACCGCCACGCCGTCGAACGGGGGCGTGCACAATCGTCTCGTGCACACCCGATTCGAGACCTCCACCGCGATCGTTCTACCGGGGACGGGATCGGACGCGCAGTTCGCGCAGGAGGCATTCGGGCAGGCGTTCGACGTTGTGGGATTGACCACTGTCGCCGTGGAACCCGACCCGACCGGCGTGGTGAGGAGCTACCTCGGTGCCCTCGACGACGCTGTACGCGCGCACGGTCCCGTCGTGGTCGCCGGAATCTCGCTGGGTGCAGCCGTCGCGGCGCACTGGGCCGAACGCAACCGCTCGAGTGTCGTCGCGTTGGCGCTGGCGCTGCCGGCGTGGACGGGCGATCCCACCGGCTCACCGGCTGCACTGAGTGCACGGTTCACGGCTGGGTCGCTTCGCGAACACGGGCTCGACAGCGTCACGGCGACCATGGCCGAGTCGAGCCCAGAATGGCTCGCGCGCACCCTGGCGCGATCCTGGGCGTCGCAGTGGCCGGCACTCCCCCGCGCGCTGGACGAGGCGGCCTCGTACCGAGGCCCGGAATTGGACCGTCTCGCGCGGATCGACGCGCCGACCGTCGTGGTCGGCGCGATCGACGACCCGGTGCATCCGATCGCGGTGGCGGAGCAGTGGGCTCGCGCCCTACCGAGAGGCGTACTGCGGACCGTGACATTGACGGATATCGGACTCGACCCGGGGGTCCTGGGCCGAGAAGCCGTCGACGCTCTGACCGCGGCACTCGACGGCTGACGCCGATCAGCCCCCCAGTTGCTGAATCGCCGATCCGGACGCCCCGCGGCGCGGAGCGCGCTCGGCACCGGGTTGTTCGGCGTCCGGTTGCGGAATCGACTGCTGCTGCGCCGCATCGGTGTTCGCATCAGGGGCAGCAGGCTGCGCCGGCGCGGCCTGCTGCGCTGCTTGCTGCTGCGCAGCAGCCGCCAGTTGCTCGGCCAACACCTGCGGCAGAACCACCGGCAACGGAGTACGCACCGGGTGTGGATCGGTGCCGCGGTCGACGACGGTCTGTCGCAGAATCGAGTGCGCGAGCTGGACCAGGGGCTGCCCCTCCGCCACCGCGCCCGACGGCCCGGCGAGGACGCATCGAACCATCCAGCGATACCCGTCGACACCGATGAAGCGCAGATCGGCGTTGGCGGTGACACCGACCAACTCGCGGCCCCACGGCCCGGTCTCCACGGTCGTCTCGGCCTTGTCGTTGCGGAGCGATGTCGCCAGATCGGCTGCCACCTCGCGCCACTGCCCCGGAGACTTCGGGGCAGCGTAGGCGGCGATGGTGATGCGCCCGAACTGGGTGACGATGTGTACTGCCTGCGGGCTGCCCGCCTGAGACATCTCGACCTGCAGTTGCCCGCCCTCGGGGAGAGGGATCAACACCGAGCCGAGATCCAGCCGGTTCGCCGCGACGCTCTCGCGATCCTCGTCCAGATCACCGAGATCGTGGGGCCCCTCGACGGTGGTGTCCGCGGTCGCATCGTCGTTGTCGTCGTCGCGGCCGTCGACGAATGGCTCCGCGCTGGACGCGGAGGCACTGCCGGCGTCGTTCTTCTTACGCCGTCCGAACATGTTCAGCTCTCTTCTTCTCGGTTGCATTCAGTTCGCTGTACACCGACGACCGTCGCGACAGACGCACTACGTAGGACGTCACTGCACCAGACTCGCATGTCCGCCGGTCGAACCGTGACCGCCGTCCCCTCGAACGGTGTCGTCGAGTCGATCCACTTCGACGAACTCGACCAATTCGACGCGCTGCACCACCAACTGAGCGATTCGATCGCCGCGATCGAGCACGATGGGCGTCCGGAGATCGTGGTTGATCAAGCAGACCTTGATCTCCCCGCGGTATCCAGCGTCGATGGTGCCAGGGGTGTTGACGACCGACAGTCCCGATTTGGCCGCCAGGCCCGAGCGCGGGTGGATCAGCCCCACCATCCCGAGGGGCAGGGCCACCGCAATCCCCGTGCCCACGAGAACCCGTTCGCCCGGAGCGATCGTCACTGGCGCGGTGATCCGCAGATCCACACCCGCGTCACCCTCGTGCGCACGCGTGGGAACCGGTAGATCTGGGTCCAACCGGCGAAGTCGAACCTCCCCGGGGCGGTCCGGGGGCACCTCGAGCTGGTCGCCGGAAAGCGTGTTGCGGGACTCGATGACTTCGTCACTCACGTCGAACGAGACTACGCTGATCTGCTTCGCCGTCGGCGCGGCGACTACCCTGGGTGGGGTGACTGCAGATCGACAGGCCGATCGGGCGAACCCCGAGTCCGACGACCCCACCTCGCGTGCCGGTTCCCCCGGCTCGGAGTCGGTGCTCTACGCCGAACGACTGTGGGTACCCCTCTGGTGGTGGGTGGCCGGCGCAGCGCTGGCGGTACTACTCGCAGCGGAGGTACACATGGGTGCCCCCGGTGTTCGCGCCTGGCTGCCCTACGTGTTGCTCCTGCCCCTGGTCGCCTGGGCTCTGGTGGCGTTCAGCAGGTTACGTGTGCAGGTGGTGGCCACCGATCCGAGCTCTGACTCGACCGGGTCGTCGTCCGCTGGCCTCGAACTACGGGTCGGCAAAGCGCATCTGCCTCTCGATGTCGCGTCCAAGGCAGCCGTGGTGCCCGCGACAGCAAAAAGTGCGGCGCTGGGAAGGCAGCTGGACCCGCTTGCCTTCGTACAGCACCGCACCTGGGTGAAACAGATGGTGATCGTCGTACTGGACGACCCGGACGACCCGACGCCCTACTGGTTGATCAGCACCAAGCGGCCGGAGGATCTACTCGCCGTGCTCAGTGCCCACGGCGTGGAAGCCCGCTGACCCAGCCGTCGGACTCTCGCTGCGAAACCTCACTGCCCGGCCGCTCGGCCGGGCATCGGCTGCCCTCGATCAGGGTCTGCCGTCGATCAGGCAGCGCAGTCCCGGCACATGAGGACACCGTTGGCATCGCTGGCCAGTCGACTGCGGTGGTGCACCAGGAAGCAGCTCGAACAGGTGAATTCGTCCGCCTGCTTGGGAACCACCCGGACCGAAAGCTCTTCGCCGGACAGGTCGGCACCCGGGAGCTCGAAGGACTCGGCGGTGTCTGACTCGTCCACATCGACGACTGCGGACTGCGCCTCGTTGCGGCGAGCCTTCAGTTCTTCGAGAGAGTCCTCCGAGACGTCGTCGGATTCTGTTCTTCTCGGAGCGTCGTAATCGGTTGCCATTGTTCTCGTAACCCCTCATCTTCGTGCGTGTGTGTGGTGGAAGCTGCCGGTGTGGTCGGCTTGTGGCCGTCGGCTGTGAAGAGGGCGCTTGCTCGCTCCCACCGATTTGATTCTCGATCGAACAGGTTCATCACGCGGTGCCGGAAACTACACCGGGTAGTTCCCGAATTCCGCCGGTTGAAACTCGATCGAGATTTCGCTCACCTGATCGACGATTCATCGGCAGCTTTCTGTTTCTTAAGCACTGCGGCCGCCAGACAATAGCCGACGCCGACCCCAAAGCCGAAACCGAATCGCCGATCACTTCATTGCCTCCGTGCACGCCGCATCAACACCGAGATCACCGGCTTCATTCCGCAGTCCGCAGAAGCAGTTCTGCTGCTGGTTTTCGCGGTGCAAACGGGTCGCGCGCACTGCTTTCAGCGAGCTCACGGCCGAGTGTGCCGTCGCCGAGGACCGCGGGCATCTACAGTAGGCACGCGTCGGTGTGAACCGACTCCTTGTACCGGTCTCGGCGACTGCCGACGGAAAGGCGAAGAATCACTGTGGTTTCTCTGATCACCGAAGGCCAGCCGGTCGACGACCGCGGCCGTCCGTTCCGTCGACGCCGCGCACTTCCGATCATCGCCGTGTTCGCAGTACTCGCTCTGCTCGCCGTGGTCGTGTGGGTCAAGGTGTTCACCACCACCGAGACGACATCGGCCACTGCCGAATGCAACACCCCGACCACGACCGCTGCCACCGACGGAACGCAGCCGGTTGCCCTCGGCGAGGAAGTCGACCCGACGACACTTCTCGACGTCGAGCCTGCCGCCCTGTCGGCATCGAAGGTACGAGTGTTCAACGCCAACGGCGAACGCGGCCAAGCTGCACACGTGGCGGCTCAGCTCAGTGACTACGGCTTCGCGAGTGCTCCGGACGTGCAGGTGGGCAACGATCCCGTCTACGTCGACCAGAACATGCAGTGCCAAGGCCAGATCCGATTCGGATCCGCGGGTATCGGTGCCGCGAGCGCGGTATGGCTCCTCGCACCGTGTGCAGAACTCATCGAGGACTCGAGAACCGACGACTCGGTGGATCTGGCACTCGGCACCTACTTCAGCGAGATTCAGCCGAACGACGACGCAGAGGAAGTGCTACGCACGCTGGCGGGCGCAGCCCCCGGTGCCGCGCCGCAGCCCCTCGACCCCGATCTGCTCGCCGCCGCGCGCCAGTCTCGTTGCTGAGTCGATCGCGCTGCTGAGACGGTTGCACTGCTGAGACGGACCAGTCCGTCAGCTCGGAATCGGATCGAGTGCGCCGACGAGTCGTAGGGCGGCAGTCAGGGGTTCGGCGATTCCCGGGGCCATCGCCACGGTGACGACTCCGTCCGCACTCGTCGACGTCGCTGCGGGCACATCGACGAGGGCTCCGGCCTCGGCAGCGATCAGCGACCCCGCCGCCCAGTCCCACGGGCTGAGCCCGTGCTCGAAGTGTGCGTCGACGGCACCGGACGCGACCATGCACAGATCCAATGCTGCAGAACCGATTCGGCGAATATCTCGCACCTTCGGCAGCAGTTCGGCGATGATCGCGCCCTGCGCCGCGCGGCGTCGTGATCCGTACCCGAATCCGGTGGCCAACAACGTCATCGACAATTCGGTCACACCCGAACACTGCAGCCGTTCGATACGACCGTCTGCGTACCGAGCCGTCGCCCCATGCCCCTGCGCGGCCGAATAGACCACATCGCGGGCCACGTCGACGACGGCCCCTGCCACGCTCTCTCCGTCGATCTGCGCGGCGACAGAGACCGCGTACGCGGGAATGCCGTACATGAAATTGACGGTTCCGTCGATCGGATCCAGCACCCACCGAACTCCGTCGACGGATTCGTCTCCGCCACCTTCCTCCTCACCGAGGACGGAATCGGTGGGACGCAGCCGCGCCAACAATTCGCGAAGAACACGTTCGGTTTCGGTGTCCACGACGGTGACCGGATCGGTCGGTGTGCTCTTGGACTGCACGGCACCTGCCTCCGCAGCGGGACTGCCACCGAACACCTGCGGACGACGCGTTCGCACGTGTTCGGCTGCCTCCGTGGCAACCCGAACGGCGACCCCGCGCAGTGCCTCCACATCACGTGTCGTCGGTTCGGTATCCGACCGTTCTACGGTTGCCGGCGTCTGCGGCAATTGCTCAGTGGCGGTGTGGGTCTGCGTTCCGTCATGTTTCGGCACGCGTACATCGCAACACACTTCGCCGGCGCGGCACCACCGCGGCACTCGGCGGGCCGTCCGCTACAGCGTCGGCGTCACGCCGACGAACGGACGGCACTATTGTTCCGAAGCGACGGCACACACGAATTCGATCAGGCCAGGAGCGGCATCGACATGACACAGCCAGGTTCGGACAACAGCACCGCGGCGACGGCCGAGCGTCACGGGTTCGGCGTCGACGTCGGTGGCAGCGGCATCAAGGGCGGCATCGTCGACCTGAACACCGGTGAGCTCGTGGGCGATCGCTACAAGATCGAGACGCCTCAGCCCTCGACCCCCGACGCCGTCGCGCGGACCGTGGCCGAGATCGTCGCTCATTTCGAGTGGACCGGACCGATCGGCGTCACTCTGCCCGCGGTGGTCACCAACGGTGTGGCTCGTTCGGCCGCCAACATCGACAAGAGCTGGATCGACACCGATGCGCGCGCACTGTTCGCGAAGGCCATCGGAAACGAGAACATCACCGTCCTCAACGACGCGGATGCCGCCGGGGTCGCCGAGGACAAGTACGGCGGCGGCAAGGGCAAGGACGGGGTCGTCGTTCTGCTCACGTTCGGCACCGGGATCGGTTCCGCCGTTCTGCACAACGGGGTTCTGCTGCCGAACACCGAGTTCGGACACATGGAGATCGGTGGCAAGGAAGCCGAGCATCGCGCGGCGTCCTCGGTGAAGGAGAACAAGGGGCTGTCCTACAAGGAATGGGCAAAAGAGGTCTCCACCGTGCTCGCGACGTTCGAGGCGCTGCTGTGGCCCGACCTGTTCATTGCCGGTGGCGGAATCAGTCGCAAGAGCGAGAAGTGGATTCCCCACCTGACCAACCGAACTCCGGTGGTCCCCGCGACCCTGCTGAACACGGCGGGCATCGTCGGAGCGGCCCTCGCTGCGGACAGTGCCGTCGCGTCTGCCGAGACCGGTACATCGGCTGGATCTCCGCACTGACACGCGGTGTCGCCACCTGCGAAGGACGAGGGTAGGTAACAAACTCCTGAGAGGTCGTTACAATGGTGTGTGCCGGTACGCAGCCGGCCGAATCCGAAGACCTCTCCGCCGGAAACAACTCTGGCGTGACGCCGCACGACTTCGTCACGAAAGGGCGTACGTGGCAGCCACCGATATCCGTCAGACCGTAGATTCCGAACCTGGAACTACGACACCTGAACCTGCTGTCAAGGCACCCGCCGCGAAGGCACCGGCTAAGAAGGCACCGGCCAAACGCGCCGCCGCCAAGAAGGCACCGGCCAAGAAGGCCGCAGCGAAGAAGACAGCAGCTCCCGCCACCGGCGATGACGTCGACGAGAGCACCCCGGGAATCGAAGACATCGACATCTCCGAAGGTGATCTCGCCGCCGCAGCGAACGACGTCGTCGAGGTCGTCGCCGCAGGCGACGACACCGAAGAAGACGCAACGAGCGAGCCGACCGCCGAGGACAAGGCGTCGGGAGACTTCGTCTGGGACGAAGAGGAATCCGAAGCGCTGCGTCAGGCCCGCAAGGACGCCGAGCTCACCGCATCGGCGGACTCGGTCCGCGCGTACCTCAAGCAGATCGGCAAGGTCGCCCTTCTCAACGCCGAGGAAGAGGTCGAGCTCGCCAAGCGGATCGAGGCAGGACTGTTCGCCGTCGAGAAGATGCGCGAGTCCGCGGAGAAGGGCGAGAAGCTCCCCGTCGCCCAGCGGCGTGACATGACCTGGATCTGCCGTGACGGCAACCGCGCCAAGAACCACCTGCTCGAGGCAAACCTCCGCCTCGTCGTATCGCTGGCCAAGCGCTACACGGGCCGCGGCATGGCGTTCCTGGATCTCATCCAGGAGGGCAACCTGGGTCTGATTCGCGCAGTCGAGAAGTTCGACTACACCAAGGGCTACAAGTTCTCGACGTATGCCACCTGGTGGATCCGCCAGGCCATCACTCGTGCCATGGCAGACCAGGCCCGCACCATTCGTATCCCGGTGCACATGGTCGAGGTCATCAACAAGCTCGGACGCATCCAGCGTGAGCTCCTGCAGGATCTGGGCCGCGAGCCCACTCCCGAAGAACTCGCCAAGGAGATGGACATCACGCCCGAGAAGGTGCTGGAGATCCAGCAGTACGCTCGCGAGCCGATTTCCCTCGACCAGACCATCGGTGACGAGGGTGACAGCCAGCTCGGGGACTTCATCGAGGACTCCGAAGCTGTCGTCGCGGTCGACGCGGTGTCGTTCACGCTTCTGCAGGATCAGCTTCAGTCGGTGCTCGAGACGCTCTCCGAGCGAGAAGCAGGCGTGGTCCGCCTGCGCTTCGGCCTCACCGATGGACAGCCCCGCACCCTCGACGAGATCGGGCAGGTGTACGGAGTCACCCGCGAGCGAATTCGTCAGATCGAGTCCAAGACGATGTCGAAGCTGCGGCACCCGTCGCGGTCCCAGGTTCTGCGCGACTACCTGGACTGACAATCTTCGAACGACAAGCGACCGTCGATCTTCGGATCGGCGGTCGCTTCTCGTTGCTGGCGACTGCCAGGCTTTCGGTCAGAGCACGGGCGTCCCGAAATCCCCGGCTGGCCCCGGTCGGTACTCGACGGCGGCAGTGACGGCCACGAGCGGTAGCGGTCCGTACAGGTGCGGAAACAGCATCGACTGCGGGTCGGACGGCACACCCGGCTCCCACTGCACCGGCGCACTCAACCGCGCTGGGTCCAGCGCCAGCAGCACCAGATCGGTGCGTCCTGGGAAGAGCCGGTTCGCGGGCAGATGCACCTGCTCGGGCGTGGAGAGGTGAACGAAACCCAGTTCGGCGAACGACTCCGGCGTGTACTCGGTACCGCCCCGGATTCTCGACCACTCCTCCGTGGTGCACAGATGTACGAGGACGTCGGTTCGTTCGGTCACACCGCCATTGTGCCGGGTTCTCGGGGCCTCGTGTCCCCTACCCCGCGCGTCCCCGAGCCGTGTCCTGGAAGTCAGGGCGGGGGCAGCGTGGGTGCCCCACCGCGCGTTCGGCCCGGCAGGCCGCCGAGCACCACTGCGGCGATGACGGCAAGGATTCCCAGGGACTCGAGCAGCGTCGGCACCTGGGTCAGCACCACGGCACCGACGACAGTCGCGGTCGCGGGCAGCAACGCCAACAGCAACGCGAAGCGAGCCCGACCCACTCGGACCAGGACGTACTGGTCGAGAACGTACGGAACGACGCTCGACAGCAATCCGACGCCCAGGCCCAGAACCCAGATGCGCCAGTCGCTCAGAACGTCGGTGTGCGCGAATGCGAACGGTGCGAACAGCGGCACGGCGAGAACCACCGATGCGATTCCGAAACCGGCGGCCATGTCGTCGAGCCCCTGCCCGGCGTCGGCCACGGACTTGCCCAGCACGATGTACGCCGCCCACAGAGCCGCCGAACCGAGCGCGAACGCGATTCCGATCAATCCCACCTCGCCGCCCTCGAACTGAGCCGACGCGATGGCAGCAACGCCGGCGACCACCAGAACGACCGCGAGTGCATCGGTGAGCTTCCGAGATCCTGCTGCGGCGACGACGATCGGGCCCAGAAACTCGATGGCGACCGCCGCACCCAGGGGCAGCCGAG
This sequence comes from Rhodococcoides fascians NBRC 12155 = LMG 3623, assembly GCF_001894785.1. Taxonomy (GTDB): domain Bacteria; phylum Actinomycetota; class Actinomycetes; order Mycobacteriales; family Mycobacteriaceae; genus Rhodococcoides; species Rhodococcoides fascians. The sequence goes on along the minus strand of NZ_BCWW01000004.1, from coordinate 15,899 downwards.
CGATGGCCTCGTAGAACATCACGTTCATGCCGATGGTGGCCGCTCCGAACGCGGCAGCGGTCACCGCGCGTCGTACCGTCCATGCGGATCCGGCACCGCCGCGTCGACGCCACGGCCTGCGCCAGGCGATCAGGACGACAGCGGCACCGAAGCCCCGCAGCCACGCCACCGCAGCCGGGTTCACCGTGTCGAACAGGAACACTCCGATGGCCGCACCGACGTACATGCATACGGCACCGATCACGAACAGCGACGGGATACCCAGCCTCGAAGCGCCGGACAGTGAAGAAGAAGTCGAAGCCACACCGGGACCCTACTGCCGCCACCCGTCCCATTCCGTATCAGCTGTCAGCGAACAGGATCCACGGCGTTCCTGCTCGTAGGACATGTTTCGTGTTAGTGACAACACAAAGAAACGCGCTCGGGAACAACGCGTGACCGCCATACGTCTGACAGAGTGAACGAACCGCGCCATACCGACGCGGCGGACCGGCCCCAGGCGAACGGGACATACCCGCAAGCCAGTACGGAGGAGTCATGCCCGGAACATTGACCAGCCCACAATTGACAGCAGCGGACCGGTGCGACCGGTGCGGTGCAGGGGCTCGCGCGCGTGTCGTGCTCTCGACCGGTGGAGAGCTTCTCTTCTGCGGTCACCACGCCACCGAGCACGAAGCCCGCTTGCGTGAAGTGAACGCAACGGTGATGACCGAATCGGACTCCACGGTGTAACCCCACCGACTCGTCGGGGGACGCCAGTTCGCCACAGCTGTACCGATACAACTGCATCAACGCGCGATCACAACGACGGACGGTCTCTGGACCGTCCGTCGTTGTCGTGTCACCGGCACAGTCCGCCGGCAGCACTCGTCCGTCGGGTGCTACATCTTGCGCAACTGTGCGATTCGCTCACCCAGCTGCTCCGCCGATGCCATCGCCGTCGGCGGGCCACCGCAGATTCGACGCAGATCGCCGTGAATGACGCCGTGCGGCTTCCCCGTCCGGTGGTGGTACACCGCAACCAAACTGTTCAATTCCCGCCTCAGGCCGGCCAACTGGCCGGCACTGGTGGCCCTGTCGTTGACGACGGCAGGCGCGGGGACCGCCGGGCCCGCAGCGGGTTTGTCGATCTGCTCCTGCTGACGCTGGCGAAGCAGGTCGCGCATCTGCGTCGCGTCGAGCAGGCCGGGGAGCCCGAGATAGTCGGCTTCTTCGTCGCTGCCCGAGAACGTCGCGGTCCCGAACGAGGACCCGTCGTAGATCACCTGATCGAGCTCGGCATCCGCGCCGAGGGAGGTGTACGCCTTCTCTTCCTCGCCCAGCTCGTCCTTCTGCTTGTTGGCGTCGGCCAGCAGCTCGTCGTCGAAGCCGTCCTTCTCGCGGTGGGGCTTGCCGAGAATATGGTCGCGCTGAGCCTCGAGCTGTGAGGCGAGGTCGAGGAGGACCGGTACCGACGGCAGGAAGACGCTCGCCGTCTCGCCCTTGCGGCGTGATCGCACGAAACGGCCGATTGCCTGCGCGAAGTACAGCGGAGTTGATGCACTGGTGGCGTAGACGCCGACGGCGAGACGCGGAACGTCGACACCCTCGGACACCATGCGAACGGCAACCATCCACCGCTGATCACTCTTGCCGAACTCGGCGATACGAGCCGAGGATGTGGGGTCGTCGGAGAGGACGAGGGTCGGCGTCTCCCCCGTGATCACCTCGATCAGCTTGGCGTAGGCCCGCGCCACCGTCTGGTCGGTTGCGATCACGAGACCACCTGCGTCGGGCATACCGCCCGACCGCAACTGTGCCAATCGTGTGTTCGCAGCCAACAGCACCGCGGGCATCCAGTCGCCCTGCGGGTCGAGGGCGGTACGCCACGCCCGTGCGGTCTGCTCCGCATTCAGCGGCTCGCCCAACCGAGCGGTGTACTCCTCGCCTGCGCTGTCCCGCCACCGTGCCTCCCCGGAATACGCGAGGAAGACGACCGGGCGAACGACTCCGTCGGCGAGGGCGTCGGAGTAGCCGTACGCGTGATCGGCCTTCGACCGCATCAGGCCGTCCTGATCCGGTTCGTAATTGACGAACGGAATGGGACTGTCGTCGCTGCGGAACGGAGTACCCGTCAACGCAAGGCGTCGGGTGGCGTCGCCGAACGCTTCGCGGATGCCCTCGCCCCAGCTCTTCGCGTCACCACCGTGGTGGATCTCGTCGAGGATCACCAGAGTCTTGCGGGCCTCCGTGCGCACTCGGTGCTTGAACGGATGCGAGGCGATCTGCGCGTAGGTCACCACCACACCGTGGTAGTCACTCGAGGTCTGCCCGGTCGAGTTGGAGAAGCGCGAGTCCAACGCGATGCCCACCCGCGCCGCCGACTCGGCCCACTGATGCTTGAGGTGCTCGGTGGGTGCCACCACCGTCACCTGATCGACGGTGCGGTGCGCGAGCAGTTCGGCGGCGACGCGCAGGGCGAACGTGGTCTTACCTGCACCCGGGGTCGCCACCGCCAGGAAATCCTTGGGCGAGGCGACGAGATACTTCGTCAGCGCGCGTCGCTGCCAGGCACGTAGCGGTGCCCCGCCGGCGACGGGCGCAGCCGTCTGATCGGTGGATGGTGGTGTGGGATCGAACATGTCAGCGCTCACTGGCCGCCGGTTCCTGGCATCGATGTAAATTCCTCGCGCTCTCGGTAGCCCTGCAGTGTCCGCCGAGGAGCCTATCGCTCCGTACCGACGGATCCCGCATCGCTGGGGTGATGTCGGACGCGACACGGCGCGTCGGTCGTTAGGCGAAGTCGGCATCGGTCAGGAATGCTGGAGGCACCATGAGCGAGTCTGCAGGCCCAACTCCCACACCGCCGCGATTGTCGGCGAGAAACCCGCTACGTGCGGTGTGGAAAGTGACTCTGCGCACGCTCGGCAAGGCCTGGGACGATTCGATCTTCAGCAAGGCCGCGACCGCCGCCTTCTGGCAGACGCTGTCGCTACCTCCCCTTCTGCTCGGGGTGCTGGGCAGTCTCGGTTTCGTCGGAGGATGGTTCGGCCCCAACACCGTCGACATCATCGAGTCGAAGATCATCACCTTCAGCAACACGCTCTTCAGCAGCAGTGTCGTCGATCAGATCATCGCGCCGACCGTCCGAGACGTCCTCGCACAGGGCAGCGGTGAAATCGTCTCGGTCGGCTTTCTGCTCTCGCTGTGGGCGGGCTCGTCGGCGATCTCGACGTTCGTGGACTCCATCGTCGAAGCACACGGGCAGGCCGACGCTCGAAATCCCGTCTGGCAGCGGTTCTTCGCGCTGCTCCTGTACGTCGGCTTCCTGATCATCGCGGTGTTCGTGCTTCCGCTCGTCGCACTCGGACCGGTGTACGTCCAGCAGATATTGCCCGATTCGTGGCTGACCGTCGGCAGCGAACTCGTCGACTTCCTGTACTACCCGGCCGTCGGCTTGCTGCTGATCATCGGACTGACCACGTTGTACAAGCTGGCGTTGCACACGTCACTGCCCTGGCATCGTCTGCTCGGCGGAGCACTGCTGGCCGGGGTGTTCTTCATGATTGCCAGCGCCGTACTCCGCCGGTACCTGACCTGGGTCACCAGCACCGGCTACACCTACGGTGCGCTGGCAACTCCGATCGCGTTTCTGCTCTTCACGTTCTTTCTCGGCTTCGCCGTGGTCCTCGGAGCCGAGTTCAACGCGACGATCCAGGAGTTCTGGCCGGCCAGAGCAACCCGAATGGATCAAATGCGTGAGTGGCTCGCAGCGCAGGCAGCGGCGGACGACAAGCCGTCGGGACCGGTGACCGCGGTAGCGCGGCGTCTGGCCACAGGCCCGATCAAAGTGGTCGGCGATCGGCAGCGATCCGACCGGCCCGAACCGTCTCAGTGACGGTCGGGTCCGGCGGAGTCACCCTCGAACGTGAGCCGTCACTCGCCCTTCTTGAGGCCCTCGTAGACCTTCTTGCAGTCCGGGCACACCGGTGAGCCCGGTTTTGCAGACTTGGTGACCGGAAACACCTCGCCGCACAGCGCTACCACATGGGTACCCATGACGGCGCTCTCGGCGATCTTGTTCTTCTTGACGTAATGGAAGAATTTCGGCCGGTCATCGTCGGTGGTTTCGTCCGGAGCGATGTCGGGACGGTCCTTCGTCTGAGTGCTCATGAACACAGATTAATCCGTCGCCACACTGTGTTCGAACCGGTCGCACAGCTCGTCGTATGCAATCTGTGAGCGGTAGTGCCACAGTGGAGGTATGACGAGAACCCCAGGGTTCGACGGAAGCGCGTACAGCGACTCGCCGGATGGGCCCGTCCTGATCACCGAGGCGCAACAGTCGGTGGAAGAGCAGCACAAAGCGCGTGTCCGCAAGTACATGTTCATCATGTCCTTCCGCATACCGGCCTTGGTGCTCGCTGCACTGGCATACGGAATGTGGATGAACCCATGGATATCCATGGCGATCGTCGGTCTGTCCATTCCGCTCCCATGGATGGCGGTGTTGATCGCGAACGATCGGCCGCCGCGTACCAAGGACGAAATGAGCCGGTACGACTACCGGACCATCGACAGTCCGGCCATCGAATCGAGCAATCACCGCGTGATCGAAGCCGGCGAGGACTGACAGGAAGCCGACAGGCGGTGCGACACTTGCTCGGTGAACGCACAGATTTCTCTCTCCCCACTGGTCGCTGCCGCCGCTGCCCTCCGTGAAGCCTTCGATCGCGCGGGTTACGACGCCGACGGCGTCCTGAGGTTGCTGGGCTCCGACGCCCACGCCGCACTGGGACGCAGCGAACCGGTACCGGTCCGCAATGCGAGCCTCGGCGGCGGAGATCTGGGTGTCCTGGTGCGATTGTTCCTGCTGGTCGACGACTGCCCCGAGGACGAGGTCGCGGCCGCTCTCGCACCGCTGACCGTCCCCGAAGCCATCTCGGCCGGCATTCTCACTCGTACCGGATCCACGGTGCGCACCCTGCTCGACATCCGGCCCCTCGACGCCGGGCACGGAACCCGGTGGATCGTCTCCGATCCCGACGGCAGCATGCGCGTCGCCGACACGGCCACCGATCATGTGCTCGGCGTCGGCCAGGCGTCGCTGTCGTTGTTGCGCGGTACACCGACCTCGCCAGTGGACACCGTCCTCGACGTCGGGACCGGATGCGGCGTCCAAGCCGTCCACGCGTGCGACTACGCAACGACGGTGACCGCGACCGACATCAGCCCGCGTTCGATGGATCTGGCGGCAGCGACGACGGCCCTCAACGGTCTCGACGTCGAATTGCTGCACGGTTCGTGGTTCGAGCCGGTGGCCGGACGTACGTTCGATAGGATCGTCGCCAATCCCCCGTTCGTCGTGGGACGCGCCGAAGTACTGCACTCGTACCGAGATTCCGGCCTCGACCTCGACGGCGCGAGCGCGTTGATGATCGCCCAGGCACCCGGGCACCTCACCCTCGGTGGGACTGCTGCCATCCTCGCGTCGTGGGTGCACCTCGAGGGCGAGGACTGGCGTACGAGAGTGGCGTCCTGGCTTCCCGCCCACGGCGTCGACGCGTGGGTGGTCGAGCGTGACGTGGCAGACCCCGCTCTGTATGTGGGCACCTGGATGCGCGACGGCGGTCTGGACCCGCGCGACCCCGATGCGGCCGCGGTGGCCCAGTCCTGGCTCGATCATTTCGCCGCCGCGGGTGTCGAGGGCGTCGGTTTCGGGTTCGTCTATCTACGCAAGACGGACTCTCCGACGGATCTGCTCGCCGAGGAGTTGACGCACGGGTTCTCCGACCCGCTCGGGAACGAGTCGCTCGAGTATTTCTCTCGGCTCGAGTGGCTCCGTGACAACGACATTCTCGACTCGGTACTGACTCTCGACCCCAACACCGCGCTCGAACGGGTGTTTCTTCCCGGCGACGAGGGCTGGGCTCCGGTGGCGATCCGTGTCCACCGGGGAAACGGACCACAGTGGCAGCACGACGTCGACGAGCTCGGTGCCGCGCTTCTGGCGGGCCTGCGTCCGGATGGGCTCGCGGTGGGCGAACTGGTCGAGCTGCTCGCCGCCGCGCACGGTGAGGATGCCGACGAACTGGCGGGGCATGCGGTGACGCTGATGCAGGGTCTGGTGCGGCACGGACTCGTGTTGCCGGCTCGCTGAACGGGCCTGGGGCTGCGCTGCCGTTCCCGCTGCGAACGTTCTCAGCAACTTCTCAGGACGGACCCGCCGTATTCCCTGGTCAGGCGGGTATCACAAGGATCGGCGTGGGAACTTATCGGAGTGTCCCGAGCGTTGAACCTGTGAGACACCACCGACCAGGAGGCAAGTCATGACCAGCCCCAGCACCACGATTCGTCCGCGGCCCACCGATGCCGATCTGGACGCCCAGAGCCCAGCAGCCGATCTCGTTCGCGTGTACCTCAACGGCATCGGCCGCACCGCGTTGCTGACGGCTGAAGAAGAGGTCGACCTGGCCAAGAGGATCGAGGCAGGTCTGTACGCCAAGCAGGTTCTCGAGAACACGAAACGGTTGAGCGCAGTCAAGAAGCGCAACCTGGCCATCATCGTGCGGGACGGAAGCGCGGCGCGCAGCCATCTGCTCGAAGCAAACCTCCGGTTGGTCGTCTCGCTCGCCAAGCGCTACACAGGTCGCGGAATGCCGTTGCTCGACCTGATCCAGGAGGGCAACCTGGGCCTGATTCGCGCCATGGAAAAGTTCGACTACGCGAAGGGCTTCAAGTTCTCGACCTACGCAACGTGGTGGATCCGTCAGGCCATCACTCGCGGCATGGCAGATCAGAGCCGAACGATTCGGCTCCCTGTCCACCTCGTCGAGCAGGTCAACAAACTCGCCCGGATCAAGCGGGAGCTGCATCAGCAGCTCGGACGCGAGGCAACCGACGAAGAGTTGTCGAGTGAATCGGGCATCGCAGTCGAGAAGATTGCGGATCTGCTCGACCACAGCCGGGATCCGGTCAGCCTCGACATGCCGGTGGGTAGCGACGAGGAAGCGCCGCTGGGTGACTTCATCGAGGACTCGGAAGCCACGTCCGCCGAGAACGCCGTCATCGCCGGGCTGCTGCACAGCGATGTTCGCGTCGTGCTCGGTACCCTCGACGAACGTGAGCAGCAGGTCATTCGTCTGCGCTACGGCTTGGACGACGGCCAGCCGCGCACCCTCGATCAGATCGGCAAGCTCTTCGGACTGTCTCGCGAGCGCGTACGTCAGATCGAGCGCGAGGTGATGGTCAAGCTTCGCCAGGGTGACCGCGCCGAGAAGTTGCGTTCGTACGCCAGCTGATTCCGGTTCTCCGACCGGTGGAGCGACGGTGACCACTCCCGTTCGCGCCATCCGACGCGGTGGCCGAACCGACGTTCTTTCCCCTCGGGACGTCGGCTCGGTCGCCGCTTCTCTCGTTTTCGGCGACGCAGTCCTCGTCAACGCAATCGTCGAGGACCCAGGTCTGCCTTCGTCGGTTCGGGCCCGATTCGTACTCGCGCATCGGTGATGTATGCGCCGTCGGCGGATGCCAGCACCGGTTCGCAAGAAATCTCACGGATGTCGGGAATGTCCTCGGCCAGCGCAGATATGCGCTGGACGAGGTCGATCAGCGCACTCTTGTTGACCGGCACGGCGTTTCGGTAGCCCGACAGCAGCGGGGCAGCCTTCGGCGCGTCGATCAACTGTGCCGCTTCGTCCTCGGTCAACGGCAGCACACGGTAGGCACGGTCGCCCAACAGATCCGAGATCACTCCGGCCAGACCGAACGAGATGAGCGATCCGAACGACGGGTCGTCCTGAACCCGCACCACGCAGCCGATTCCCTTGACTGCCATGCGCTGGACGTGCAGTAGCGGCTCTCCGGACTCGGCCGCCAGGTTGCGGTATGCCACACGGACTGCCGAGGCGTCGGCGACGTCCAAGCGAACACCGCCCAGATCGGGCCGGTGCCGCCACCGCTTCCCTGTCGCCTTCACGGCAACCGGGTACCCCAGTTCGTCGGCCGCCGCGACGGCCTCGTTCTCGTCGGTGACGGCGCGGAACGCCACGACATCGAGGCCGTAACAGGCCAACAGCTCGGCAGTCTCGAAATCCGACAGCCAGCGCCCTTGGCCACCTGCCGAACGCCAATCCCGGACCAGCTGCTTGGCGCGATCGCCGTCGATGCTCTTGGGCCGAACCAGATTCGACACCGGCCGTGAGCGCCACGACGAATACCGCCACGCGGCAGCGAGTGCCGCCACGGCTCGTTCGGGGCTCGAGTACGACGGAACCGAGCCCCGAACCGGGTGCCCGCCGGGCCCGCGTACAGCCAGCACATCCGGGATACCTTCGGTGGCAAGGAATGTCGACAGCACCGGCTTGTCGGATCCCCGGACCGCATTGCCCAGCGCAGTCGCGAACGGTTCTACCTCGACCGCGACCGGGGGCACGAACACGACGATCACTGCATCGATGTCGGAGGCGGCCAGTGCCGACGAGACGGCCGCGGCAAAATCCTCGGGACCGGCCTGCGGTCCGACGTCGGTCGGGATATCGGCATGCAAGCCTTTGGCGCGAGCGGCGTCGACGGCCAGGACTCCCAGGGCCGTGGAGTTGCCCACGACGGCCACGCGTGGGCCGGCCGGCAAGGGTTGGTTGCCGAACAGTACTGCACAGTCGAACAGTTCAGAGATGGTGTCGACCTGGATCACTCCGGCTTGGGCGAACAACGCTCGGACGATGGAATCGTCGATGTCGGCACCGATGGCGTGTGCGGGTGGTACGGCTCCGCGGCCGCTCTTGACCGCGATGATCGGCTTGCTGCGCGCGACCCGTCGAGCGATTCGGGTGAATTTGCGGGGATTTCCGAAGCTCTCCAGGTACAGCAGGATCACCTCGGTCGCCGGGTCGGAGTCCCAGTACTGCAACAGGTCGTTGCCCGAGACGTCCGCTCGGTTGCCGGCAGAGACGAACGTCGACAGACCCAGTCGGCGATTGGCTGCCTCGTCGAGAATTGCGATGCCGAGCGCGCCGGACTGGCAGAAGAAGCCGACGTTGCCCGGGGTCGGCAGATGCGGCGCCAATGTGGCGTTCAACCCGAACTCAGGGTCGGTGTTCGCGACGCCGAGCGCGTTGGGCCCGATCAATCGCATCCCGTGGGCACGGGCGGCGAGCACCAGCCTGCGCTCGCTCTCCTGCCCCGCAGGCCCGGTCTCGCCGAATCCACCCGACACCACGAGCAGCGCTTTGACACCTTTGTCCAGGCAGTCGTCGAGCACCGCGTCGATGGCATCGGCCGGAACCGCCGCGATAGCAAGGTCGACCGGGTCCGGGATGTCGTGCACCGTGGCGTACGCGCGCACACCGCGCACCGAGCGGTGGTCGGCGTTGACGGGGTACACCGGGCCCGTGAAGTTACCGGCGAGCAGGTTCGCCAGCACCGCGTTGCCCACCTTGGAGCTGTCGGTCGATGCGCCGATCACGGCGACCGATCGAGGGCTGAGTACGTTGCGAACGCTACGGGCCTCGGCTGCGCGCTCGCGAGAGTTCCGCACCGACAGCAATGCCTCGCTCGGATCGATCGCGAATTCCAGCCGTAGGACGCCGCCCTCGAAGGAACGGCTGACCTGATATCCGGCCTCCCGGAACACGGTGACCATGTTGCGGTTTTCGGCAAGTACCTCGGCGACGAACATGTTGACGCCGTTCTCGGCGGCCGCTCCCGCAAGGTGCTCGAGCAGGATGGGTCCGAGTCCGCGGCCCTGGTGGGCGTCGGCGACGACGAATGCAACCTCGGCCGAGTTGCCGTCGCCCTCGGGTAGCCGCTCGTAACGGCCGACCGCGATGATGTCGTCGCCCAGTACTGCAACGAAGGCCACGCGGTCGTGATGGTCGACAGTGGTGAAGTTCAGAACGTCCCGCTGCGGCATCGTCGGATAGGGGCCGAAGTACCGAAGGTATCTGGTGCGCTCCGACAGTCGTCCGTGAAAAGCCACGATGGCCTCGGAGTCCGAGGGCACGATGGGCCGCAGGTGCACGACGCCGCCGTCCGACGTGAGAACGTCGGCGACCCAGTGCCGCGGAAACTCTGTTTCCGCGCGCTCTCGCGCCAGTTCCTTGCTGCTCTTCTCGTCTGTCGCGGCGGCCTGTTCGGCGGCCGGGTCGGTACCGGTGGAATCAGTCACGCGGGTCCTCCGGATCGAGTCCGAGCAGCGGAAACACTGCTCGACGAGTGGCGATGATGGCCGAGTCGACGCGTTCGAGTGCCCGGTCGGTGCCGTCCGTTCCGGCCAACGATCCGCCGGGACCGTCCCAGGCGGGATAGTCGACATCCCCACCGTCGCCCATGGTCTGGGGCAGATCCACGCTCGGTGCCATGGTTCTCACTCGCTCGCGCCAGGTGTCGGGTAGGGGTGCCATCGGATCGATGTCGCGGCCGAGGGCAGCGGCGATCAGATGAGTCCAGGCCCGTGGAACCACCCGAACGAGGCCGTACCCGCCTCCCCCGACGGCCAACCACCGACCCTCCGAGTATCGGTCCGCAAGGTCGCGCATCGCCAGGAAGGCCGCATTCTGCCCGTCGACGGTGAGCGCGAGATCTGCAAGCGGATCCTCGCGGTGACTGTCGACGCCGCATTGACTGACGATGATCTGCGGCCGGAACGCTCCGATCGCGCCCGGAACGATCGCATGAAATGCACGGAGCCAGAGCCGATCCGCGGTACCGGGCAGCAGCGGGACGTTGATCGAGGAACCCTCGCCGCGTTCGGTTCCTACCTCCGTCGACCATCCGGTGTTCGGCCACAGTGTTGCCGGGTGCTGGTGCAGCGAAACCGTCAGAACCCGAGGATCACCGAGAAACGCTGCTTGGACGCCGTCGCCGTGGTGTGCGTCGACGTCGATGTAGGCGATGCGATCGAACCCGTTGTCCAGCAACCACGAAATCGCGATGGCGGCGTCGTTGTAGACGCAGAAGCCCGAGGCCCAATCGGCCATCGCGTGGTGCATTCCACCGCCGATACTCACGGCTCTCCTGGCCCGCCCCGACGCGATCTCCCGCGCGGCCGCCAAGGAGCCGCCGGTCAGCATCGCGCTGGCTTCGTGCATGTGCTCGAACACCGGGTTGTCGTCGGAACCGAGACCGTGGACGACGTCGTCGGGGTCTCGCAGGGCCGGACCCTGCGACGGCGCGCGCTTGACGGCCTCGATGTACGCGCTGGTATGAAAGCGCAGCAGCTCCGAGTCCGGTGCCGCCGACGGTTCGACGAGCTCCACGCCCGCCAACACACCGAGATCGGTGGCGAGGGCCATCGTCAGATCGAGCCGCGTCGGGTTCATCGGATGGTCGTCGCTCCACCGGTAACCGAGATAGTCCGCGCTCCACACGACGATGTCCTCGGGACGGTTCGGAATGGATACGGCGGCGCGTGTCGCCTGATCAGACATACGGACAAAACTACGTTGCCGCGCGGGATGGTGTTGCCGGGTTCCGGTGTTGTCTTCGGTACCCGGTTGTGACGCGCCACGGCGAGCGGCTTCCGGGGTTGTGATGCGCCGCGCCCGCCGCCATCGGGTGCAGCGCCGATTCAGAGCCGCTGACGGTAGGATCGAACCCGACGAAGGGGTTGAGTGTGAAGGATCTGGTCGACACCACGGAGATGTACCTCCGGACGATCTACGATTTGGAAGAAGAAGGCGTCATCCCGCTCCGCGCGCGGATCGCCGAGCGGCTGGAGCAGAGTGGTCCCACCGTCAGTCAGACCGTCGCCCGAATGGAGCGCGACGGTCTTCTGTCCGTCGCCGGCGACCGGCATCTGGAGCTGACCGAGAAGGGCCGCAGCTTGGCCGTCGCGGTCATGCGCAAGCACCGTCTCGCGGAGCGTCTGCTCGTCGACATCATCGGACTGCGCTGGGAAGATGTGCACGCCGAGGCGTGCCGTTGGGAACACGTGATGAGCGAGGAGGTCGAGCGCCGGTTGGTCACCGTGCTGAACAACCCGACGACCTCGCCCTACGGTAATCCGATCCCTGGTCTGGCGGAGCTGGGTCTGGGTCAGACGACACTGGCACCGGAGGCTCTCATTCGTCTCACCGACGTACCGCTCGGCGAGCCTACGGCGGTCGTCGTCCGCCGCTTGGCCGAGCACGTTCAGTCCGACCCCGAGGTCATCGCTCAGCTACGCGAGGCGGGCGTGGTTCCCGATGCCCGGGTTACAGTCGAAGCCAAGCCCGGGTCGGTGACGATCACGGTGCCAGGACACAGTGGTGTCGACATATCCGACGAAATGGCGCATGCCGTTCAGGTGAAGAAGGTCTGATCTCTTCCCACGGACGGCCTCTGCCGCGTGTGAGGGAGATCGAACAGTGAAGCTTCTCGTTACCGGTGGTGCAGGGTACGTCGGCAGTGTGTGCGCGGCGGTACTCGACGAACGCGGCCATGAGGTCGTCGTCGTGGACAACCTGTCCACCGGTAATCGGGATGCCGTTCCCGCCGGGGCCACTTTCGTCGAGGGTGACATCAAAGACGTCGCGGCGGAAGTATTGACGGGCGGCGACTTCGATGCAGTTCTGCATTTCGCAGCGCAGTCGTTGGTGGGCGAGTCGGTTGTGTCGCCGGACAAGTACTGGAGTGGGAACGTAGTGACGTCCCTGGCTCTTCTGGACGCGATCCGGTCCTCCGGCACCCCCAAGTTGGTGTTCTCCTCCACCGCGGCCACCTACGGTGAGCCCGAGAAGACTCCCATCACCGAGGACGACCCCACCCGTCCCACCAACCCGTACGGTGCGACCAAACTCGCGATCGACCACGCCATCACCTCGTATGCAGCGGCCTACGGTCTCGCCGCTACCAGTCTGAGGTACTTCAACGTGGCCGGCGCATACAAGGGTTTCGGTGAGAACCGCGTCGTCGAGACCCATCTCATCCCCCTCGTATTACAGGTCGCCCTCGGTCAGCGAGAGAAGATCTCGGTGTTCGGCACGGACTGGCCCACTCCCGACGGCACAGCCGTCCGCGATTACATCCACGTCGCCGATCTCGCCGAAGCGCACATCCTCGCCGTCGATGCCGCCCAGCCCGGTCGGCACTCCATCTACAACCTCGGTAGCGGAACGGGATTCTCCGTCGACGAGGTCATCTCGTCGTGCAAGCGCGTCACCGGACTGCCCATTGCCGTCGAACATGCGCCTCGCAGACTCGGTGATCCGGCCGTGCTGATTGCATCGAGCGCCCGTGCCGTCGAGGAACTGCACTGGACGCCGGAGTTGACCGATCTCGATCGCATCGTGTCCGATGCGTGGGACTTTCTGCAGCAGCTCGGCGACCGTTCTCACGCGGCTCGCTGAGCAGACTCCAGATCAGCGCCGACCGAACGGGTCGCCCGGTAGCCGAATGCCACAGGCTCGCGCACAGGCGAACCCACTCTCGGCGACTTCGCGAACCAGGGCAGGACTGGCACCGACACCGAGCGACCGGTCCAACAGCGACGCCAAACTGTGGGAGCTGTCTGCCTTCAGGGCCGCATCGATCGCGATTCGGGCCATCGGTCCGTCTCCTCGCACGTAGGCACTGAACGCGAGAAGTGTTGCTGCTATTGCTCTTTCGCGGTTCGGAACCACACGGACGAGGTGCGCCCAGAATTCCTCGACGACATCTGCATCCTCACCGAGAGTCAGTGCCAGAACCGCGTCCCGGACCTGCACATGCCCGATCGCGACGGCGACCCGCGCGAAGTCGGTGGTCTCGAGCTCGGAGTCGTAGGGAGACCGCGCGAGGTAGGACAACACCGCTGTCAGGTGGTCGGTCAGCGACAGTGCATCGCTGCGCCGAAACCTTGCCATCTCGGCGGCGACTGCCTGCACCGTCTCGACCGGGCCGGGTGCGATGAATTCGGCGAGCTCGTCTCTCGATCCTCGCACCGGATAGCCGCCCAGCACTCTGGCCACCGTCAGCGGCGATGCCGTCGGATCGGCGATACGACCGTGCTGCCGTGGGCCCTGTAGCGACCACCAGTGCGCGGCATCGGCAATGGCCGAGGTTGCGAAGGCGGCTTCGAGCCGCACACCGAACGTCGGGAGGGTGACCTCGAGCTCGTTCACCAGATCCTGAACGTCGAGTGTGTAGTGCGTTCGCTCGTTGCGGCCGAGTCTGTCGTCGACGAACACAGCGATCACCGAGACGATGTTCTCGAATGCGCAGTAGCCCGCCAGGTAGTCGATGACGTCGAGCATGTCCGGCGTGGCGCGAGTGTCGCTACCCGCACGTCGATCGGTGTGTTCGCCGGCCAGCACGAGGTCGTGCCGCATCGTCGGGCCGATGCTGGTGCCGCCGTCCTCGAGCGCGATCAGCACCATCGATCGATGGGGATCGAAGCCGAGCATCGCCGGGATCGCGGCCAACAGTTCGCTCGCGTCACCGATCCGTACGCGGTGTCGACCGGAGAAGGGGTCGTGGGAGTTCGTCGGTGTGTACATGCCTCGAAGTCTTACGAGGCTCCGTGGTGTCTTCCCGGCTCGACCAGGGGCCGAGCAGCACCCTGTGCATGCCGGACTCTCTGTGGATGAAACGGCGTCCACCCGCCTCCGCCGAGCGGACCGTGTCGGTCGGCTCTGCTAGAGAGGCCGCCACCGCGGCGGGAGAACGTCAGCTCTGGTTCACCTTCTGCACCGCGGCCGTGAACAGCTCGTCCAACGTCATTGCATCGGGTGTGGCGGACCCGAAGGACATGAATGTCGCCGAGATCCGCACGCCGTCGACCTGCGCCATCAGGGTCAACATCGACTGGGTGACGGCATCCCCGCCGGTGCCCGACGAGACGGTCTGTCGGACGGCGAGTGTGTCGTCAGCGTCTATCGGCGGTGCGGGTGTCAGCGTGGACGTGACCGTGGAGGTGGCACCGGACTTGGTTGCGGTCACTTCGCCGCACTGTTCGAGCTGCTCTTTGCGCGCCGAGAGCGGCTGGTCGACAGCGGTCAGTTCGATGGAGATCGTGGATCGACTGTCGTTGTCGGTGCCGACGATCATCGCCGTACCGGTCGGGCCGAAGTCCTGGTCCGCTGGTTTGCACCCCGCCGGGCTGACCTCGGCACCGGCCGGTATTCCGCTGAGATCGGGAGCGGCCTGCGAGATGGCCTGCTGGGGCAAAACCAACGCGTCGTACGGGGCCGGGAAGCTCGCCGGGTCGATGAGCAGTGTGTTCAGGTCCGTGCCGGGCTGCGATGCGGTGGTGCCACCGGCAGTGGGCTCGGCTGTTCCGGTGACGGTGGAGCTGCACCCCACCAGCACGAATGCTCCGATCGCCGCCGACGTGGCAGCGATGGTCAGGCGGGTCTGTGCGGCGCGGCTCACGTGAAGTCCTCTTCGAGTTCGTGGGGACGCCGCAGCGAGCGCTTCGGCGTCCCCACCACTGTCTCATTCCACCTACCTCGAACGCGGCAGGCGAGCTACGGCAGTGTCGTCGGTGTCAGTTCCCGCGGGCGATCCATTCTTCGAGGTGCGGGGACTCGTCCCCGATACTCGTTCCGTCTCCGTGCCCGGTGTTGACCCGGGTCTCGGCGGGCAACGCGAACAACCGATCCCGGATCGAGCCGATGATCGTCGGGAAATCCGAATACGACCGCCCCGTCGCCCCTGGCCCACCGGAGAACAACGTGTCCCCCGAGAACAACTGACCGGCCTCGGGCAGATACAGACAACTCGACCCCGGCGAATGACCGGGAGTGTGCAACGCCACGATCTCCGTCCCCGCGACGGTGATCCGCTGACCGTCCTCGAGCACCGAATGCCCGATGCCCGGATGCGTCTGCTCCCACAACACATCATCGGCCGGATGCAGCAGAATCGGCGCATCCAACTCCCCCGACAACTGCGGCGCGACCGTCACATGATCGTTGTGACCATGCGTACACACGATCGCCCGCACAGCACGACCGGCGACC
>NZ_BCWW01000003.1 GCF_001894785.1 Rhodococcoides fascians NBRC 12155 = LMG 3623 | reverse complement strand
GCCGGTTGCGCTTCTTGAGCTCCCGCAGCTCAGCGGACTCGTCACCAGGGTTCTGCCGGCCGTCACGGACGACGCCGTCTTCACGATCGGCAATCTTGAGCCAGCGGTGCAGGCAACCTTCGGAGATTCCGAAGTCCTTCGCGATCTGACGCAACGGGGCCTCGCCCTTGCGTGCGACGGCGATGACGTCGCGGCGGAACTCCTCGGGGAATGCTTTCGGCATGGTGAACATCCTTCCACCGTGAGGAGCGATCCTCACAGATCAGATGTCAACCAAAGCCGGGGCAGTCCCGTACATTTGACGCCCACATCGGCGTCGTGAAGGTGTGAATCGGCGTCATCGAACGTCTGGCGGAGCTCGCCACAAGCCGCTGGCGTGTCCCCAGTGAACGGGGCCATCTTGTTTTAGAGTCTTGTTGCCCATGAGCATTGAGCGGTCCGCAGCGAGTTTCCCCAGGCTAAGAGATGTATTTATCGGCTCGGTCGTCGACGGCTTCGGATTCGGATTCGCCAACCTCACCGCCTGGCAACCTGGGTGCCATGCGTTCTGACCTGCATACGCGCCTGTGGATTGCGGGGACGGCAACGTCTTTGGACCAGACCCGTTACAAATGCTCGTCAACAGGTCCAGCTGTGTCGCCGCCTCTAAGGACTCCAGGTGGTAGCTGGTGCTGCCACCGGCTCGATCGTCTCTGATTCTTTGTGTGCGACAGACGCGCCGTCTGCAATGGACGCAGCCAAGTTGTCAATGTGCTTTTCGTCGGCACCGGCCGGAAACATCCACTGGACGTCGCGGCGGTCAGTGGTCAAACCGATAGTTGGCCGCACACTCGCGCTGTGATTCGAGCGGCCGCGCACGTACCTGACCTCGTCCAGCTGGCAGGTCCCCGATGTTCGGTCCACCGCGTTTTAGAGCCGCGTTCTGATTGATGTCAGTCGATCTCGCAACCCACAGTGTGGTGCGTATGGGTGCATTGGGCAGCGTACTCGGCCGGCGTCATGTAGCCCAGGGACGAGTGCCGATGCCGGTTGTTGTGGTCCTCCTTGAAGTCGCCGATCACGACCCTCGCTTCGAGCAGGCTGGTCCAGTGGTTCCGGTTGAGGCACTCCTTTCGCAGTCGGTTGTTGAACGATTCGATGTGTCCGTTGTTCCACGGCGTACCCGGCGGAATGTACGAGATACCGACACGGTCTCGGCAGAACTGTTGCAGCACATGCGAAATGAACTCCGGTCCGTTGTCCATCCGTAACACTCGCGGCGGCCCGCCCCGCAACGCGAACGCCTTGTCCAACTCCTCGGTCAGCCGCTGAGCGGTGATCGACCGCTCCACGATGTTGAGCACCGACAGTCTCGTGTGTTCGTCGATCATCGACGCAATCTTGATCGCCTTCCGTCGACGGTCGAGTCGAACTGAAAGTCCATAGCCCACACCACTTTCGGGGCATCAGCTTCGATCTGTGGGCACGAGCTGATACCGGCGCGTTTGCGCGGATGATAGATCCGAACCTGCAGACCCTCCTCCTTCCACAACCGGTGGACCTTCTTCTTGTTCACCGTCATGCCCTCGTCGTGCCTCAGATGCGCCCAGGCGCGACGAAACCCGTGCAACGGGTGTGTGCCTGCGTATTTGCGCAGCGTGGCTCTCAGAGCCGCGTCGGGGTCGGGGTCGGCCGGAGTTTGGGCGATCGGTGTTCGTGCGTAGGTGGAGCGGGAAAGCCCAACTGCTCTGCACGCCAATCGTTTCGACAAGCTCATCGTGGTCACGAGCATGTCGACGGCGCGGCGTTTGGCGGCTGGGCTCAGAATTTTCCCTTCGCCACCTCCCGCAGCGCGTCCTTCTCCAGCTCTGCGTCGGCGAGCAGGCGTTTGAGCCGGCTGTTCTGCTCGCGGAGTTCCTTGAGTTCTTTCGCGGCGTCGGTATCCATGCCGCCGTACTGGCGTCGCCAGTTGTACAGCGTCGCCGCCGACACCTCGAGCTCTGCCGCGATCTCCTCCTGCGTCTTGCCGGCCGCAGTGAGCTCATCGGCCCGGCGCAGCTTGCGCACGATGTCCTCGGCAGAGTTCCGTTTCCGTCCAGCCATGTTCTCCATCGTCCTATCCGCCCAGCTCATGGGCAACAGGACTCTAAAACAAGATGGCCCCGTTCACCGGGGACACGCCACTCCTCCTTCCACAACCGGTGGACCTTCTTCTTGTTCACCGTCATGCCCTCGTCGTGCCTCAGATGCGCCCAGGCGCGACGAAACCCGTGCAACGGGTGTGTGCCTGCGTATTTGCGCAGCGTGGCTCTCAGAGCCGCGTCGGGGTCGGCCGGAGTTTGGGCGATCGGTGTTCGTGCGTAGGTGGAGCGGGAAAGCCCAACTGCTCTGCACGCCAATCGTTTCGACAAGCTCATCGTGGTCACGAGCATGTCGACGGCGCGGCGTTTGGCGGCTGGGCTCAGAATTTTCCCTTCGCCACCTCCCGCAGCGCGTCCTTCTCCAGCTCTGCGTCGGCGAGCAGGCGTTTGAGCCGGCTGTTCTGCTCGCGGAGTTCCTTGAGTTCTTTCGCGGTGTCAGCGGTCATGTAATTCCCCAGGTGTGAGGGGTTGTCCGTCACGTAATTCCTCACCCGCTGTCACGTAATTCCCCACCCTGGGGCGTGTCGGTGCGGGGTTCGGGTGCTGCTCAGGTTCGCTCCTGACACGTGGTCCTGCCAAGGGCTCGTGGAAGGGGCCTGAGGTGGCAAGGAAGTCATTCACCGTGAACGATCTCATCGAGATGTTCCGACACTGGAACGCCGGCCGATCCCAAGTCGAGATCCATCAGGCGCTGGGCATCGACCGCAAAACCATCCGCAAGTACCTCCAACCAGCAGTGCGCGACGGTATCGAACCGGCACCGGCAGAGGTGTTCGACGAACAGCTCTGGCGTGAACGCATCGGCCAGTGGTTCCCCGCATTGACCGATCCCGCGGCCCGCGCCTTGACGTGGGAACACATCGCACCGCACCACGAGTGGATCACCGAACAACTCGATGTGCCGGTCACCGTCGCTACCATCGCGCAGCGTCTTCGCGATGATCACCACGTCGATGTCTCCGAATCGACCGTACGACGTTACATCGCAACGGCATTCGCCGAGCAACGGCTCGAAGAGAAAGTCACCGTCCCACGCGGGGCCGTCGAACCGGGCAGCGAAGCACAGATCGACTACGGCAAACTCGGCATGTGGTTCGACCCGAACCTCGGCCGACGAGTGACCGTGTGGGCATTCGTGATGATCCTCGCGTGCTCACGAAAGATGTTCGTCCAACCTGTCTTCCGGATGGACCAGACATCGTGGAACGCCTCGCACGTCGCTGCATTCGAGTTCTTCGGCGGCGTCCCGGCCCGGCTGGTGTGCGACAACCTCAAAACCGGTGTGGAGCGACCCGATCTCTATGACCCGATGATCAACCCCGCCTATCAGGAGCTGGCGAGCTTCTACGGCACCCTCATCGATCCCGCCCGGGCCCGCAAACCCAAGGACAAACCCCGCGTCGAGCGGCCCATGCCCTACATTCGTGACTCGTTCTGGGCGGGCCGCGACTTCACCTCACTCGTACAGATGCAGACCGCGGCATTGCATTGGGCAAGCGAGGTATACGGGCAACATCGATACCGCGGGCTCGACGGCGTGACGCCGTCGGCGATGTTCGAGGCGATCGAACAATCCGCCCTCGCCCCGCTCCCCGTGCGCCCGTTCGAGACCGTCCGATATTCGATCGGCACTGTCGCACCGGACTGCCACGTCAAAGCAGGCGCAGCGTTCTACTCGGTGCCGTGGCGACTGCTCGGGCAGAAGGTCACCGTCCGCACCGCCGGAGACATGGTCCAGGTCTTTCACGACGATACTGTCGCTGCCACTCACGTTCTTCATCTGAGTGGGCGGTCGACGAATTTCGAGCACTACCCACCGCACAAAGTCGCACACACGTTGCGCACCGTCACGTGGTGCCGCAGCCAAGCCGAGCAGATCGGTTCCGGGGCAACGAAAGTCATCGAGGAGCTGTCGACGGTCAACGCCATCCACCGCCTGCGCGCCATCCAGGCGATCATCCGACTCCGCGAGAAATACCCCGACACCCGACTCGATGCGGCCTGCACCCGGGCACTCGAACTCGACGACGTGCACTACCGCACCATCAAAGGACTCCTCGTCGCCGGCACCGAACGAGGAGAGCAGACCGACGATCACCCCTCGGTACCTGCGCCGCCGGCCCTACTCCGCGGACCCGACGCGTTCGACACTCAACAGAGCGCCTGAACTCGACAGCATCTATTCACGCTGCACCACAACCACATTCGAATCCAAGGACATCACTATGACCATTCACGACCCATCCCTGCGGACCGCACTCAAGACATTGAAACTCACCGGCATGCTCGACACCCTCGACGCTCGGCTCGCGCAAACCCGAGACGGGCAACTCGGACACCTCGAGTTCCTGCAAGTGCTCTGCGAAGACGAAATCGCACGCCGAGAATCCGCCGCCCTCACCCGACGAGTGCGCCGAGCGAAGTTCGAGCAGGCCAACACTTTCGAGGACTTCGACTTCACCGTCAGCCCGAAACTCCCTGCTGCGATGCTCCGCGACCTCGCCGCGTTGCGGTGGCTCGACGCCGGGGAATCGGTCATCCTCTACGGGCCCGTCGGTGTCGGGAAAACCCATGTCGCACAGGCGCTCGGCCATCAGGTAGCCCGACGCGGAGGGGACATCCGGTTCGTCAAATGCTCACGCATGCTCGCCGACCTCGCGGGCGGCCACGCCGACCGCACCATAGGACAACGCATGCGCGAATACACCCGTCCCAACGTGCTCATCATCGACGACTTCGCGATGCGAGAGCACACCACCACACAATCCGATGACCTCTACGACCTGGTCTCCGACCGCGCCATCGCCGGCAAACCCCTGATCCTGACCAGCAACAGAGCCCCGAAAGACTGGTACCCACTCTTCCCCAACCCCGTCGTCGCCGAATCCCTCCTCGACAGGCTCATCAACACCAGCCACCAAGTCCTCATGGACGGACCGTCGTATCGACCCCGCAAACGACCCGGCACCAAGACCACCTGACAACCGAGCCCGTCACCGATATCCTCACCACAGCAGCTCCGGACCTGGGGAATTACGTGACAACGACCCCTGGGGAATTACGCGACCGTCGACACGTGCTCGAACATCACCGGATCCGCGCCGATTTCTGCGATCGCGGACCTCGACGCAGCACGCTCATCCAACATGTCGGTAATCAAGCTGGAAACAAATATCCTGCGGCCTGACGCCCAGTCAGCGATGTCTTCTTGCCTCGGCACCACTGATGCGGAGCGTTGATCTATGTCTACATGTGGGCCCATCACCTCATTAGACATCACCCGACCGACAAGTCACGTCAGACCGGGATCGGAGCGGCCTCGTTGGTCGTATAGTCCAGGTGGCAACATATAGATCCGGCAACGTCCGGGACACACAGTTATTCTGAGATGTGTCAATATGTGTCACTCTCACTAGTGTTCGAACGTCCACGCACGTCCGACACCGACCCTGACCTGCATCTTTTCTGTGCCCCCAGTCGGACTCGAACCGACACTGTGCGGATTTTAAGTCCGCTGCCTCTGCCAATTGGGCTATAGGGGCCACCACCGCCAGAACCAGGGTTCCAGCGGTGACGATCATATCGGGCTGCTATTGGGCCGGGATGACCGGCGGCACGAAGTCGAAGGTCATACCGAGCAGCCACACCAGCAGCAGGACGACGGGGAAGTGAAAGATGAACTGCAAGAATGTGAATCCGATCAGATCACGCGCTCGCAGGCCCAGCACAGCCAACAAGGGCAGCATGAAGAACGGGTTGATCAGGTTCGGCAGTGCCTCGGCGACGTTGTAGATCTGGACGGTCCAGCCGAGGTTCATTTTCACGTCGGTGGCCGACTGCATGACGTACGGCGCTTCGACGAGCCATTTGCCGCCGCCGGACGGAACGAAGAGCCCGAGCACCACGGTATAGACCGCGATGACCACCGCGAAGCCTCCACCGGACCCGATCTCGGTGAAGAAGGTCGCCAGATGCTCGGAGATCGTGACGCCTCCCCTACCCTCCGCCTTCGTCAGCATGGCTGCCATGGCCGCATAGAGCGGAAACTGCACCAAGATGCCTGCGGTCGCGGGAACCGCTCTGCTGACCGAATCGAGGAACCGTCGCGGGGTGCCGTGCAGCACGAGACCGAGCATCAGGAACACCAAGAGATAGCCGTTGAGACTGCTCACCACCGACAGCACCGGCAGCGTCAACAGTTGGGAGACAAGCCATCCCAGCGTCATCGCGCCTACAAAGAGCGGAAGAATTCTGCTGTACTCGAGCCACTCCCCTGGCCGACTGCGCGGAGCGGGCTCGGCCACGGTGTCGTCCAAACTGACGTTCATATCCTCGGCAGTTTTGATCGCCGCGCCCTTGGGTGCAGAGAAATGCGCGATGGCCACGGTGAGGACGATGATGATCACGCACATCAGCAACGACTGCCACGTGAAGATGGTCGTACCGAAATCGAGGACACCCGTTATCGAAAGCAGTGTCGCCGGAAGCGAACTGGCCGTCGCCTGCAACTGAGCAGCTGAGGACGACATGCCCAGCGCCCACACCGCTCCGAGTCCCATGAATGCCGCAGCCCCGAGAGCCCGATAGTCCGTCCGCAGATCGTCACGCCGCGCGATGGCACGGGCCAACAGACCGGCGAACACCAGACTCAGACCCCAGTTGAGGAACGAGACCGAACAGGACAGCAGTGCAACGAAACTGACTGCGCTACTGGAGCTCTTGGGCACCTGCGCCAATCGGGTGATCAATCTGGCGACCGGTGGAGAGGTTGCCACGACGTACCCGGTGAGCACGACCATCGCCATCTGCAGCGTGAAGGCCGTCAGGTCCCAGAACCCGTTTCCGAACGCGTCGACCACATTCTGCGGAGACGAGCCGTTGGCGAAGGCAGCAACAGCAACGACCACCACGCCGACGAGGGCGAAGATGTACGCGTCGGGAAACCATTTCTCGGTTCCCTTGGCGAGCGCTTGCGCTACGCGCGCCAGACCTTTCTCGGCCGGGGCCTGCTGGGCGGGTGTCGTCATCGGTGGTCCTAGCCTCGTCGGGAGCAGTGACGTGAGCCACAGCGCCTATCAGGCTTCACCGAAACACGAAGCGATGCAACCTACATCGCCGCAGACCGGGTCTGCGGAATTGCAGATCAGATCTTGATGGACATCGCGATGCCGTCGAGGATGTCGTGCTCACTGACCGTCAACGAGCTGACAGCGCCGCGTCGCTCGAATTCCTCGGCCAGCACGCTGCACACGATCGCTCCGCCGCCGATGACGTCGACCCGTCCGGGGTGCATGGGCCCCAACGCACTTCGCTGCGTGTGGGTCATGCCGATCAGGTCCTCGCATACCTCGAACAACTGCGAGAAGAGCACACGGGACAAGTGCACTGCGTCGGCGTCGTACTCGGGTAGTTCTTTGGCGATGGCCGCGATGGTCGTCATCGTGCCGGCCACACCCACCCAGCTCGACGCGTCGCCGATCGAGACTTCCTCGAATGCCTCCGCCAACTTCTCGCGCGCATACTCACGCGCACCGTTGATCTCGTCTGCGGTGGGAGGGTCCGAATGCAGGAATCGTTCGGTCAGACGGACGCAGCCGATGTTGGCCGAGAACGCCGCCTTCACACCTTTGGCGTCGCCCAGTACGAGCTCGGTGGAACCGCCGCCCAGATCGACGACCAGGAAAGGTCCTGCAGCAGAATCGAGTTCACCGACCGCTCCGGCGAAGGACAACCGAGCCTCTTCGTCTCCGGTGATCACCTCGGCCTCGGCACCGGGAATGACCTTGCCGAGTACCTCACGCACCATCGAGAAGAAATCCTCCCGATTCGACGCATCACGGGTGGCGGAGGTGGCGACCATGCGCACCGCGGTGGCCCCGGTCTTACGGATGATCTCCGCGTACTCCACCAATGCCACCCGGGTGCGCTCGATCGCCTCGGGCACGAATGCTCCGGTCGCGTCGACGCCTTGCCCCAAGCGCACGACCCGCATCTCACGAGCGACGTCGGCGAGGGTCTTACCGTTGTTGTCTGCGACGAGCAGGCGGATGGAGTTGGTGCCGCAATCGATTGCTGCAACCCTGGTCATGATTTCTCCGCACGTAGTTCTTCGATGGTCGGCCAATCGGCCGGAATAGCTTTGCCGCGCAACGAGTTCTCGGCTGCCAACGCCACCGACTCGTCACCGAGCGGATTGACTCCTGGACCCTTGGCCAACGAATGCGCGATCAACACGTGCAGACATTTGACGCGGTCGGGCATGCCGCCGCCGGTGAAATCCGTTCCGAGAGATTCGATCTCGTTGCGCTCAGCCAGGTACGACTCGTGTGCACGCAAATATGCGGCAGCCAATTCCGGGTCTGTGGCCAAACGTTCCGTCATCTCACGCATGACTCCGGCCGATTCCTGCCGACTTGCTTCCGCCGTCAATCGCGGGTCGGTCAGGTAGTACAGGGTGGGAAACGGAGTGCCGTCGGGAAGCTTCGGGGCAGTTTTCACCACCCCCGGCTTACCGTCCGGAGATCGATACGCGATTTCGAGTACGCCACGCGGTTCACGTCCGAGCTGCGATGCGACCGCATCGAGATCTTCCTGCGAGACTGCCGAGGAATTCACCCGACGGGTCCCCCTTCTGGTTCTGGCACCGGCGGGGCCGGAGCGGGTTCTGGCTGTACGACGGGCATGGGCGCGGACGTGGGCTCCGACGGCTGGTCCGATCCCTGCGGCTGCACCGCGGTGTTCCACAGGTCGGTGTACCACGGCCCGGTCGGAGTGTTGTCCACCTCGAGATCCTTGGAGCTCGGCGAGTAGTCGCCGGGGAGCTGCACCTGATACGGCGTCTCCCCCGGCATGACGAAACGCAGCCGCTCGCGAGCATCGGCAGCGATACGGGACGGTTCGTTGAGCTGAGATTTCTGGGTCTGGAGCGCGTCCACCTCGTCCTGCAGGGTCTGACGCTCGGCCAACACGGCCTCGAGCTCACCGCGCTGCGAGAAGTAGGTCCTGAGCGGCACGGCCAGCGTCAACGCCAACGCGCACACCACGACACCGAGAACGACTGCGCGTCCGGTGGACAGCCCGAAGAACGTGCGCTCGGGCATCTTGGGCCTACGAACACCGACGCGTCTGGGAGCGGCTTTGCCACCCACCACGGCGTCACGCGCCTGATCCGAAGGCTCCGGTGGAGTGGCCGGCCGACCGGAGGCGGTCTCGTCGCGAGACGCACCCCCGGTCGGCTTCGAGCGATTCGGAGAGGAAGGACGGCCGCGGGGTCGGGGATCCCGTCCACCTGGACTGGTCCCGGACCTCCCGCGTCGTGCCATCATTCACTCTCCACTTCGTGCATACGTATCGGTTGACTCAGCCCTCGTAATTGAACCGGGGGAAAGCCAGCTCGCCCGCGTAACGCGCCGCGTCACCGAGAGCTTCTTCGATTCGCAGCAACTGGTTGTACTTGGCGACGCGCTCGCTTCGGGCGGGGGCACCGGTCTTGATCTGCCCGCTGCCGACGGCAACTGCCAGGTCAGCGATGGTGGTGTCCTCGGTCTCGCCGGAACGGTGGCTCATCATCGTCTTGTAACCGTTGCGATGCGCCAGATCCACTGCGTCGAGGGTCTCGGTCAGCGTGCCGATCTGGTTGACCTTGACCAGCAGTGCGTTGGCCGCACCCTTGACGATGCCGTCTTCGAGACGCTCGGGGTTGGTGACGAACAGGTCGTCGCCGACAAGCTGAACCTTGTCGCCGATCGACTCGGTGAGTGCAACCCAGCCGTCCCAGTCGTTCTCGTCGAGCGGATCCTCGATGGAGACCAGCGGGTAGGCGTCGACGAGCTCGCCGTAGAAGGCCGACATCTGCTCGGCGGACTTGGTCTCACGCTCGAAGGCGTAGCCGGTGCCCGCGGTGTAGAACTCGGTGGCCGCCACGTCGAGGGCGAGCGCGACATCCTGGCCGGGCTTGAGACCGGTCTTGCCGATGGCCTCGAGGATCAGGTCGAGAGCTGCCTTGGTTCCGGCGAGATCGGGAGCGAAGCCGCCCTCGTCGCCGAGGCCGGTGGACAGGCCCTTGGCCTTGAGCACTGCCTTGAGTGCGTGGTAGACCTCGGCACCCCAGCGCAGCGACTCCTTGAACGTGGCCGCACCGATCGGCGCAATCATGAATTCCTGGACGTCGACGCCACTGTCTGCGTGCGCGCCACCGTTGATGATGTTCATCATCGGCACCGGCAGGATGTGGGCGTTCGGGCCACCGAGGTAGCGGAAGAGCTCGAGCCCGGTGGACTCCGCAGCAGCCTTGGCGACGGCGAGCGAAACACCCAGCAGGGAGTTCGCGCCGAGGCGGGACTTGTCGGGAGTGCCGTCGAGGTCCAGGAGGGCCTGGTCGACGGTGCGCTGCTCGATGGCGTCGAGGCCGATGACGGCGGGTGCAATCTCGTCGAGCACCGCGTTGACGGCCTTCTCGACGCCCTTGCCGCCGTAGCGGTCTCCGCCGTCACGAAGCTCGACGGCCTCGTGCTCACCGGTGGATGCGCCGGAGGGAACGGCTGCACGGGTCAACGTCCCGTCGTCCAATGCGACCTCGACCTCAACCGTGGGGTTGCCACGGGAATCGAGGATCTCGCGAGCTCCGACCTGCTCAATGATGGCCACGAATGCTTCTCCTAGTAACGGGGACCGGCGGACTGTGCCGGGTGCAAGACTAGCCGCTGTTGCATGGTGCCCGCGATGCACGGAGTTTCTACGGCCTGGTGCCCACCGAGTACGCGGCCGCTCGATCTCGCACGTCGCGCAGATACTGGCCCGAGAGGTTGTACGCCATCAACGCGCTCTCCCACCCCTGCGCCGTCCGCAGATCACCGCCGCGCGCGCAGAGATAACGCGCAGCCGTCAGAGCGGCGTCGTCGATGTTGTCCGGATCTGCGATGCCGTCGCCGTTGGCGTCGACACCCCATTTCTTCCACGTCTCGGGGATGAACTGCATGGGTCCCATCGCACGATCGAACTCGGCATCGCCGTCCATCGATCCGCCGTCGGTGTCCGGGATCTCGGCGACGCCCGGTCCGCCGTCGAGTGGGATTCCGCGAATCGGCGGTGCGACGAGTCCGTCGGGTTGCACGGAAGATCCCTGGTAGGTGCCGTGCCGACTCTCGATGTACCCGATCCCGGCCAGTGTCGTCCAGGCGATGCCGCAGTCCGCGTCGGTCTCAGCCATGATCGCGGCAGCGTGCCCGTACGACGCGAGTGCGGTCACCGAGATACCGAGCGCATCGGTCTGCGGCTCTGCCCAGGCAATGAGCAGATCGGCCGTTCGGCCGGGCGCATTGAAGTCGATGATCGGCACCTCCGTGCCCGGGCCGGGCGGAATGCCCTCGGGAATCTCACGCTTCGGCTCGCTGCTGCCACATGCGGTGAGCGCAAGGAGTACCGATGCGGTGGCGAGCACGCAGATTCGTGAGATCACCTCACCATCCTGCACACGGAAGGTAATAGAAAGCTAAAGACCGATAAAACCCCAGTACAACGTGCATAAGGACCAGGTTGCAGGGTGTATGTTTCTGTCAACCTTCACGCATGAGGGTCGCCTACCCTTCGCGAGGCAAGGCGTACCAATGTTCGACGCACAACAGGAGCACCTTTCGTGTCCGTACTGGCTGCCGCAGGATCTGCGCCGTCGATCGCTACCCAGATGTTCGGCAGCGGTCTGATCGGTCTTCGCGAGGGTCTAGAGACCGGCATCGTGGTGATGATTCTCGTGGCGTTCCTCGTCAAGGCGAACCGCCGCGACGCCCTCAAGTGGGTGTGGCTGGGAGTCGGCCTGGCCGTCGCGATGGTGGCGGCGATCTTCTTCGTGATCCACTACGGCACGTCCACCGTCACCGGACTGACGGCCGAGATCATCGCGGGAGCGGCCTCGCTGGTCGCCGTCGTCATCGTCACGGCCATGGTCCTGTGGATGCGCACCGCCGCCAAGAACATCTCCGGCGAGCTGCGGGCGAACATGGAGAAAGCTCTTACCGTCGGGCCTGCGGCAGTGCTGACGCTCTCGTTCTTCGCCGTCGGCCGTGAGGGCGTCGAGACGGCACTGCTCATGGTCGGGTACGCCGAGAACACCAACGGCAGCCTGTGGCCACTGCTCGGACTTCTACTGGGCATCGTCGCCGCCGCAGTACTGACGGTGTTCCTGTACTTCGGCGCGGTGCGCATCAACTTTGCCGTGTTCTTCAAGTACACCGGCATCTTCCTCATCGTGGTCGCCGCCGGAATCCTGGCCTACGGCATCCGCGCCCTGCAGATCGGCGGAGTCCTACCCGGTGGCAGCGCTGTCGCCTTCGACATCACCGCACACTTCGATGCCTCGAGCTGGTACGGCACGGTACTCGCCGGGATCTTCAACTTCCGCCCCGAACCCACTGTCTTCCAAGCGATCGCGTGGGTGCTGTACATCGTCGTCGTGTTGTTCATCTTCCTCCGCCCGGTCCGCGTTCCCGCGGCTCCCGAGCCTGTACTTCAGAACTCCTGAAAGGCACCACCACCATGCGTCGTACCACCTACGCTCTGGCCGCGGTCGCGGTTCTACCGATGGCCCTGGCCGGATGCACCGAGAAGTCCTCGACCGAGGCCGCGTCGGGCGATATCGCCGTCACGGCCACCGACTCGTCCTGCGACGTCGGTGCATCCGAGGGCACCACCGGAAACTCCACGTTCCAGATCACCAACAACGGCAGCAAGGTCACCGAGTTCTACGTCTACGGCGAGGGCGACCGAGTCATGGGCGAGGTCGAGAACATCGGACCGGGTCTCACGCGTCAGCTCATCGTCGCTCTGCCCGACCCCGGCACGTACCAAACCGCCTGCAAGGCAGGCATGGTGGGCGACGGCGTCCGCGCCGATTTCGTCGTGACCGGCGATTCGGTTCGCCAGACGGACGAGGACGGCTTGCTCACCGAGGCGGCTGCGGGCTACAAGCGCTACGTCGTCAGTCAGATCGACGCGTTGCAAGAGACCACGACGTCGTTCGTCACCGCGGTCAAGAGCGGCGACGTGGCCGCCGCCAAGGCCCAGTTCCCCATCGCGCGTAGCTATTACGAGCGCATCGAGCCGGTCGCCGAGAGCTTCCCGGACGATCTCGATCCGCGCATCGACCTGCGCGAGCCCGACGTCGAGCCCGGCGCGGAGTGGACCGGCTTCCACCGCATCGAGAAGGACCTGTGGACGCAGGGACTGCAGCCCGACACCAACGCGATGGCCGATCAGCTCGAGGCCGACATCACCGAACTCGCAGACAAGATCAAGGCCGACGACTTCACCATCGACCCCGTCCAGGTCGCCGGTGGCGCACAGGGATTGCTCGACGAGGTCGCCAAGACCAAGATCAGCGGTGAAGAGGACTTCTTCTCGCACACCGATCTGTGGGACTTCCAGGCCAACGTCGACGGCTCGCAGGCAGCCATCGCGGCCGTGCGTCCGATCCTCGACGAGCGCAACGCCGAACTGGGCACCGCGATCGACGCCCGCTTCGCAGAACTCGACGCCGAACTCGCCAAGTACCGCAGCGGCGACGGCTTCGTCTTCTACGACACCGTGACCGAACCGCAGCGACAGGAACTGTCGAACAAGATCGACGCACTGTCCGCCGAAGTGAGCCAGGTGCAGGGTGTCGTTGCCGGACAATAAGACTGGACAGTTCTCCCGGCGGCGCCTCTTCGGTGCCGTCGGGACCGGGGCTGCACTCGTCGGAGTCGGGGCCATCGCGGGACACGCGACGGCCTCGGGCGCAGAGGTGCCGACGTCGGACGTCGTCGAGTTCCGCGGCGACCATCAGGCCGGCATCGTCACTCCGGCACAGGACCGCATGCACTTCGTCGCGTTCGACGTCACCACCGACTCTCGCGAGGATTTCGTTGCGCTGCTGAAGAAGTGGACCCTGATGGCCGAGCGGTTGGTGCATGGCGAGGAGACGTTCGACGGCGGAGCTGTCGACGGCGGCCAGTACAACCCGCCCGCCGACACCGGTGAGGCGCTGGGCCTGACCGCATCGTCTTTGACGTTGACGATCGGTTTCGGTCCGGCACTGTTCGATCGGTTCGATCTGGCGTCGAGAAGACCTGCCTCCCTTGCTGATCTGCAGCACTTTCCGGCCGACAACCTCGACCCGCGCCGCTCGGGTGGCGACCTCTGCATCCAGGCCTGTGCAAACGACCCGCAGGTTGCCGTGCACGCCATTCGCAACCTCGCCCGCGTCGGGTTCGGCACGGTTTCGGTCAAGTGGTCTCAGCTGGGCTTCGGACGCACCTCGTCCACCTCGACCACCCAGGACACCCCGCGAAACCTGTTCGGCTTCAAGGACGGGACCGCCAACCTCAAGGCCGAGGACCCGTCTCTGCTGGACGAGAACGTCTGGGTTGCCCCTGACGACGATCAGGAATGGATGGCAGGTGGCTCCTACCTCGTGGCCCGCCGTATCCGCATGCTCATCGAATCGTGGGACCGCACCACGCTCAAGGAACAAGAGCGAGTGATCGGGCGCAGCAAGGGATCCGGCGCACCGCTCGGTCAGAAAGATGAATTCGACGCACTCGACTTCGAGTCACAGGGACCCGAAGGCACCTTCATCGACAAGACCGCACACGTGCGTCTGGCGTCGAAGGAAAACCTCGGCGGCGTCCAGATCCTGCGTCGGGGATACAACTTCACCGACGGATCGGACGGCTTCGGACACCTCGACGCCGGACTGTTCTTCATCGCCTACTGCCGCGATCCCCTGACCCAATTCGTCCCGATGCAGTTGGCACTGTCTCGCAAGGACGCACTGAACGAATACATCCAACACGTCGGGTCTGCGGTATTCGCCTGCCCACCCGGCGTCGGAGAATCCGAGTACTGGGGTTCCACGCTGTTCGAGTGATTCAATCGCCGGCCCCACCCCGTCCGGGCGGTGAGTTCGTGCACGCGGTTCGGTCTACACCGTCGTATGTTTTCGTCATCGACATCGGGAGCACATATGGGTCAGCTGGTTCGGGTACAGAATTTCACCGTCTCGAGCGACGGGATTGCTGCGGGCGAGGACCAGAGCCTCGAGAGCCCGTTCGGTCTCGACCATCTGGCACTGATGAGGTGGTACTTCGCCACCGCCAGTTTTCCTGGAAACGCCGGTTCGAGCGGTAGCCGCGGACTCGACGACTACTTCGCCCGCGACTTCGCCCGCAACATCGGTGCCGAGATCATGGGCCGACACAAGTTCGGGCCACAACGCGGACCCTGGGCCGATCACGAGTGGCAGGGCTGGTGGGGTGACGAGCCGCCGTTCCACACGCCCGTCTTCGTGCTCACCCACCACGAACGGCCGTCGATCACACTCTCCGACACCACGTTTCACTTCGTCGACGGCGAGCCCGCCGACGTACTGAAACAGGCGAAGGAGGCGGCCGACGGGAAGGACGTGCGACTCGGCGGTGGCGTCACGAGTATCCGCGAATTCCTCGACGCAGATCTGGTCGACACCATGCACATCGCCGTCGCACCCATCGAATTCGGCTCGGGCCTGAAGCTGTGGGATTCACCCGACGAACTGAACGACAGATTCGAGCACGAAGTTGTCCCGAGCAGCAGCGGTATGACTCATCACCTGTTCTGGCGTAGGTAGCCGGACCGGATCAATGCGCCTTTGTTGCACTCTGACCGACTGAAACCCACATTGATCCCAACCCGAGGGACGAGGAATATCCCCCCAGCGCGAGTATTGGGGCGAGTGAGAACATCTCAGGCGGAGTCGGCATCGGAGGGGAAATCCGATGCCGACATTCCGAGGTGCTCGATGTGGTAGACGGCCTCGTCGAGCAGCATCGCGACGTGGTTGTCGTACAGGCGATAGATGACGCTTCGGCCCGAGCGAGTTCCGGTGACCAGCCCCATGGCGCGTAACAAACGGAGCTGATGAGATACCGCCGACTGTTCCATTTCCACTGCCTCGGCCAAATCGTTGACCCCGCTCGGCCCCTGCCGTAGCTGCGTCAGAATGCGCAGTCGGCTCGGCGTGGCCAGAGCCTGGAGGGTCGCGGCCACCGTGGCGGCAGATTCGGCATCGAGCTGCGCAGGCGGCGTGCTGCGTCCCTCGACTCCATGTCCCATACGACCACTATAGTTTATGTACACATGTAAAGGTCTTCATGTAATCCTGTACGGTGAGGTTCGCACTCTCCGAGGAACGAAGGCCCACATGACTTTCACCAGCACCGCCCCGGCACAGGCCGACGTGCGACCCCCAGCCGGCGCGAGCCGCACCCGTCTCGTCGACATCACCGAAGTCAGATGGGCGCTGGCCGCGACGGCACTGTTCGCCCTCGGACTTCTCGCGCAGTTGATCGACGCGCCGACATGGACGTACTGGGCGCTCTACCTCGCCTGCTACGCCACCGGTGGGTGGGAGCCTGCGCTGGAAGGACTCCGGGCGCTGCGGGACCGAACGCTCGACGTCGACCTGCTGATGATCGTCGCCGCACTCGGTGCCGCCGCGATCGGGCAGATCTTCGACGGCGCACTGCTGATCGTCATTTTCGCCACGTCCGGTGCCCTCGAAGCGGTGCTCACCAGACGCACCGCCGACTCGATTCGGAGTTTGCTGGATCTGGCACCCGAGACCGCGACCGTGCTCGACACCTCCGGCCACGAACGAACGGTCGACGCATCCGACCTCCGTCCGGGCGACATCGTGACAGTGCGCCCCGGCGAACGCATTTCGGGTGAAGGCACCATAGTCGACGGTGCATCCGACATCGATCAGGCCTCGATCACCGGAGAATCGGTACCCGTCTCGAAATCCGTGGGCGACGAGGTGTTCGCCGGAACCATCAACGGCACTGGCGCACTACGGATCAGAATCGACGTCGACCCGTCCGACACGATCATCGCGCGCATCGTCACCATGGTCGAGCATGCGTCCGAGACCAAGGCCGAGAAGCAACTGTTCATCGAGAAAGTCGAGCAGTACTACTCGAAGACCGTCGTGCTCTGTACCGCAGCGATATTCGCGGTGCCGATGCTGCTCGGGAACGACCTCGAATCGTCGTTGCTGCGAGCGATGACGTTCATGATCGTCGCGTCACCGTGCGCGGTGGTCCTGGCGACCATGCCGCCCCTACTCGCAGCGATGGCCACCGCGGGCAGAAACGGCGTACTGGTCAAGTCTGCCGTGGCGATGGAACAGCTGCGCTCCATCGACACGGTCGCCTTCGACAAGACGGGAACCCTGACCGAGGGAACACCGCGAGTCGAACGCATCGACGCGCTGGGTGAGTTCACCGAGCACGAGGTACTCCGCCTGGCAGCTGCAGCGGAGAACGGGAGTGAGCATCCCATCGGGACTGCCGTCGTCGAATTCGCGAAGGCTAGAGGTGTGTCGATACCGACCGCAACGCACTTCGATTCGACACCCGGCATGGGAGTCACGGCAACGGTCGACGGCCGCATCGTCACGGTCACGAAACCCGAAGCCGCACAGCACAACACGAACGCCCCGGCCGAGCGCACCGCCGCCCTTCGAGAAGCCGAGGGCATGACGGCGGTGATCGTGCACCTCGACGGAGAAGCGATCGCGGTGATCGGACTCGTCGACATCGTTCGCGCCGAAGCCGACACCACGGTCGCAGGTCTCGAAGAACTGGTCGGCACCCCAGCGGTGCTTCTCACCGGCGACAACGACCGCGTTGCTCGAGCAGTGGCAGCGCGCGCCGGAATTGTCGACGTGCGCGCGGGGCTGCTGCCCCAGGACAAGGCCGAGGCCGTCACACAACTGCAGAACGAACGTACCGACGGCGAGACCCCGCGGCGAGTGCTGTTGGTCGGCGACGGCGTCAACGACGCGCCGGCGATGGCCACGGCCGACATCGGTGTCGCCATGGGACGTCGAGGATCCGATCTCGCGCTCGACACCGCCGATGCCGTCCTGATCCGCGACGACCTCGGTGCCCTGGCGTCCGTCATCGCGCTTTCGCGGCGGGCTCACCGCATCGTGGTCGCGAACCTGGTAATTGCGGCGACGTTCATCGTCGTGCTGGTCGCCTGGGATCTGATCGGCACCCTACCGCCCCCGATCGGCGTGGCCGGTCACGAAAGCTCCACGGTTATCGTCGCTTTGAACGGGATGCGATTGCTGTCTTCGCGTGCCTGGAAGCAGAAAGCGTCCCGGTCAGCCGCGTAGACCCCAGTGTTCGATCCAATCCAACGCACTCATCTCTCCCGGCGTGACGCCCGCATTGCGGGCCGATGCCTCGGCATTACGGATCAACGCCGCGAAATCGAGTACTCGACGCCGTAATGCGTCCTCGGCACTGTCCCCGCCGTTCGAATGGTCGACGCCGATGTGGACGACCCGTAGACCGTCCGGAACGAGCTCGTCGGGCAATCCTGCTTTGCTGGCGCGTCCGATCACCTTCTGCGCCAATGCAAGTGACGGCTGAGACATCGCGATGCCGTCCAGGCAGGAGCCCCTGGCTTTTTCCGACGCTTTCTTCTCTTCCCACATCCGCTCCTGCTCGACGATGTCGATCGGTCCGGTGTCGGTTCGGCTCAGATGCGGGCTGCGGTGTGTCAGCTTCCGCACCAGACCTGCGGCAACGTCATCGACGTCGAAGGGGTCCTCGGCGGCGTCCTGGGCGATCCGGGAGTGAAAGAGCACCTGTAACAACAGGTCTCCCAGCTCTTCACGGAGGTCGACCAAGTTGCCGGCGGCGATGGCGTCGAGCAGCTCGTAGGTCTCTTCCAGAAGATAACCGCGCAGCGACTCGTGCGTCTGCTGAGCTTCCCAGCCGCCGACGCTACGCAAACGGTCCATCAGCTGAACCGCCGCGATGACGTCGTCGCCAGGAAGCTTCTCGGCCGCGACGACGCGTTCGCCGCGGGCGATCCGGTTCTGTACATCGGGATTGGTCCGGTCGGTGCTCACCAACACGGCATCGACGTCGTCGGGCGCGGCGGTGCCGGAGAACAACCAGCGCACCTTCACCGGAACCTCTTCGGTGAACTGCACTGCGCCACCGAGAAATTCGACGGCGTCCACCGGTACCTGAGTAGGACGAACAGGGTCGAGCAGAACGATCGTCACCGCTACACCCCCACAGTTTGCTCCAACAGGACGGACCGAGATGGCTTCCCGTCCAAGGATAGGATGAGATCGGCGATGAACTGCACCAATTCGACATCGCGGACGCGCGCCGCTCCGACACCGCCGCCTTCGACGCGGGGCAACGGCAGCTGCACCACTCCGGTGGTCGCACGATACGTCGCGCTCGGGTAGAGGCGCTTGAGCCTGATCTGCTTGGAATCGGGCAGGTCCATCGGAGCCAATTTCACCTGTGTCCCGGCCACATTGACGTCGGTCAGGCCGTACTCCTTAGCGATCAAGCGCAGCTTCGCGATGGAGACCAGGCGGCCGACCTCCTCGGGTAGCGGGCCGTAGCGATCGACGAGTTCGTCGATGACGGCGTCGATGCCCTCGGAGTCGGCCGCGGCGGCGAGCTTCCGGTAGCCCTCGAGCCGAAGCCGGTCGCTGGTGACGTAATCCGGCGGGATGTTCGCATCGACGGGGAGGTCGATACGCACTTCCTTGGGTGCCTCGTCCGTCGTGATCGGCTTACCGTCGGCGGCAGCGCGGTAGGCCTCGACCGCTTCACCGACGAGCCGCACGTACAGATCGAATCCGACGCCGGCGACGTGGCCCGACTGCTCGGCTCCCAGAACGTTTCCGGCACCACGAATTTCGAGGTCCTTCATCGCCACGGCCATACCGGCTCCGAGGTCGGAGTTCTGCGAGATGGTCGCCAAACGGTCGTAGGCGGTTTCGGTGAGCGGCTTCTCCGGCGGGTACAGGAAGTACGCGTACCCGCGTTCGCGGCTACGACCCACTCGACCGCGCAGCTGATGCAGCTGGGACAGGCCGAGCGAATCGGAGCGTTCGACGATCAGCGTGTTGGCGTTGGAGATGTCGAGACCGGTCTCGATGATGGTGGTGCACACCAACACGTCGGTCTCGCGTTGCCAGAAACCCTGCACGGTGCGTTCGAGAGTTTCCTCGTTCATTTGACCGTGTGCGGTCGCCACTCGCGCCTCGGGGACGAGATCCCGAATCTTCTTGGCGGCCTTGTCGATCGAGCTCACTCGGTTGTGCACGAAGAACACCTGGCCGTCGCGCAGCAATTCACGCCGGATGGCGGCGGCAACCTGCTTGTCGTTGTAGGCACCGACGTAGGTCAGCACCGGATGCCGCTCCTCGGGCGGGGTGAGGATGGTCGACATCTCGCGAATGCCCGCCAGGCTCATCTCCAGCGTTCGCGGAATCGGGGTGGCCGACATCGTCAGCACGTCGACGTGAGTACGGAGCGACTTGATGTGCTCCTTGTGCTCGACGCCGAAACGCTGCTCCTCGTCGACGATGACCAGGCCGAGGTCCTTCCAGGCGACACCGGTCTGCAGCAACCTGTGCGTGCCGACGACGATGTCGACGGTGCCGTCGGCCAATCCGGCCATCACTTCTTTGGAATCGGCACCGTGGGTGAAGCGCGAGAGCCCTTTGACCGTCACCGGGAACGACGCCATCCGCGCGGTGAACGTCTGCAGATGCTGTTGAGCGAGAAGCGTTGTCGGGACCAGGACGGCCACCTGCTTGCCGTCCTGAACTGCCTTGAACGCGGCGCGCACGGCGATCTCGGTCTTGCCGTAACCCACATCGCCGAGGATGACGCGGTCCATCGGGACGGCCTTCTCCATGTCGGCCTTGACCTCGGTGATGGCTGTCATCTGATCGACCGTCTCGGTGAACCCGAACGCATCTTCCATCTCGCGCTGCCACGGAGTGTCGGCCCCGAAGGCGTGCCCCGGAGCCGCCTGACGAGCGGCATACAGTTGCACGAGTTCGCCGGCGATCTCGCGAACCGCCTTGCGCGCCTTGCGTTTGGTGTTCGCCCAGTCGGACCCGCCGAGCTTGCTCAGTGTCGGCAGTTCGCCGCCGACGTAGCGCGAGAGTTGATCGAGCGAATCCATCGGCACGAACAGGCGGTCGCCGGGATGACCGCGCTTGCTCGGCGCGTATTCGACGACGAGGTATTCGCGCCGGGCACCGCCGATGGTGCGCTCGACCATCTCGACGAACCGGCCGATGCCGTGCTGATCGTGGACGACGCTGTCGCCGGCGACGAGAGCCAGCGGATCGACCTGATTGCGCCGCTTCGCCGGTAGCTTGCGTCCCTCCCCCGCCGCCGCGACACGGTTGCCGGTGAGATCGCTCTCGGTGACGACCACGAGCTTTGCGTCGGGAAACACCAGACCGTCGTGCAACGATCCGCACAGGACGTTGACGACGTCCGGAACCGGGACGGCGCCGGAATCGAGATGTGCAGCAGGCACTTCGGCCTCGGCGAGGCGCTCGATGATGCGCTTGGCGGTGCCGGCTCCGGCCACGGAGATGACGGCCCGTCCCCCGGTGGCGATGTGAGCTCGCAGGGTGGCGTACAGCGCCGTCAACGCTTCCTCGGAACCTCGCACCTCGGGCACGGGATCGACGGCGAGCTCCACTTCTTCGCCGTTCCCCGACGCCAAGGGGCTGATGGTCCACCACGGCCGACCGTGCACCTGGGCCGATTCACGTACCTGCCGCAGCGAGCGGTACGCGGAGGCACCGAGATCGAGCGAGGCCCCCTCGAGGCTGGACGTATCGAGGGTGGACGTATCCAGTGGCGCGGCTCCACCGATGGATGCCGCAGTCCAGGACGCTTCGAGGAATTCCTGTCCGGTGCGGACCAAATCGGTTGCGCGAGTTCGGATTCGCTCGGGATCGCAGAGCAGGACGTGGGTCCCGGCGGGCAGTGTGTCGGCGAGCAGTTGCAACTCGCCGGGTTGCAGCAGCGGCAGCAGCGCCTCCATGCCCTCCACCGGGACTCCGGCCGACAGCTTGTCCAGCATCTCGACCAACGCGGTGTCACCGGCATTGTCGGCGGCGAGCACGGCCGCGCGATCCCGAACCTCCTGCGTGAGAAGCAATTCTCGGCACGGCGGCGCGATGACGAGATCGACCTCGTGATCGGGGAGCGATCGCTGATCGGAGACCGCGAATGCGCGGAGCTCGGTGATCTCGTCGCCCCAGAATTCGACGCGAATCGGATGATCGGCCGTCGGCGAGAACAGGTCGAGAATGCCGCCGCGGACGGCGAATTCGCCGCGCTTGCCCACCATGTCGACGCGCAGGTAGCCGAATTCGACGAGGCGATGGATCAGCCCGTCGAAGTCCAGATCGAGACCGACTTTGAGCGTGACGGGTTCGATCTCGCCGAGACCCGGGGCCATCGGCTGCACCAGCGAGCGAACGGTGGTGACGATGACACGCAGCGGATCGCCGTAGTCGCTGTCGCCGGGGCGGGCGAGACGACGGAGCACATCGAGACGCTTGCCCACGGTATCGGCGCTCGGGGAGAGCCGTTCGTGCGGCAGCGTCTCCCACGACGGGAACATGGCGACGCCGCCACCGAGAATCTGGGTGAGTTCACTCGTCAGGTCGTCGGCTTCGCGTCCCGTCGCCGTGACGATCAGAAGTTGGGTGTGCTGCGCGATTGCGGCGGCCACGAACGGGCGCACCGAGTGCGGCCCGATCAACGTGTGCTCGGCCGTTCCGATCGCGTCGGCGACCGCGACCATCGACGCATCCGTCAACGCGACACTGGCGAGCCCCGAAAGGTGAAGCGCCGCGTCGGGAACGATCGGGGCCGGCCCGGACGTGGTCATGGCAGGCAGGGAATCGGAAGACAACAGCAATGCTCCTGAACGAGTCGAGGCGATGGCTGCGCACGCACAGTCCCGTCGAGTCTATGGGAGCGCACCGACACCGTGACACGCGGGAGATGCCGTCGAACCAGGACCGAGCCCGAGAATCAGGGCCTCGAAATCAGAGCCTGGAACTGGGGGCCCGAACTACGGACCGAAGCGAATGACGCGACGGGCCGCGAATTCGCGGAAGTAGTCCAACTTGTTTGTCGGCACCAGCGCGGGGAGCAGGTAGTACCAGAGTCGCTCCATCCGCGAGGGCAGTTCCTCGGTGGTGGAGGTAGCGACGGCGACCATGTGAACGCCGGTGAGGATTTCGAGCACGAGCGAACCGATGGTGCTCGGATCCGAACTGGGGTCGATGTCACCCTGTGCGATGGCCTTGGCGGCGAGCTTGTCGAACGCGACGCTCCAGCCGGCCATGACGTTGCCCTCGGTGCCGCGGTAATCACCGATCTGATGGCTCAGACGCAGCATCGCCGACACCATCGGGTCGGTGACGGAGAGGTCGACGACGATGTAGGAGATCCCGATCGCAGCTTCCAGGGCCGGGATGCGCCCGTCGTTGAACTGCATGCAAGCCGTGCTCAGACGCGCATTGCCCTCGTCGATGACGGCACGTGCGAGTTCTTCCTTCGAGCCGAAATGGAAGTACAACGCGCCCTTGGTGACCTGGGACTGAGAGATGATTTCACTGAGGCTTGCG
The DNA here is from genome assembly GCF_001894785.1 of Rhodococcoides fascians NBRC 12155 = LMG 3623. Classification (GTDB taxonomy): domain Bacteria; phylum Actinomycetota; class Actinomycetes; order Mycobacteriales; family Mycobacteriaceae; genus Rhodococcoides; species Rhodococcoides fascians. The sequence continues at coordinate 705,536 of NZ_BCWW01000003.1, read as the reverse complement.
TTCGCGTACCCGAGGCGCAGGAAGACATTCGCTGCGCCTGCAAGCACGGTGTCGCGAGTGATCTCAGCGCGAGCCTGCCTGACCATAGGATCCGCCTCTGCGATTGAACTTCCACTGCGCAAATTACGCCCGAACGGTACCACTGAGCAGCTTTACGTTTGACGCCAACATGCATCGGTCCGGATGACAATCGCCCCTGATGTGTTGCGGCCCTCCCGCCCGACAAAGGGGACGATACCCCCTTTTTTCCTCGGTGAGAGCCGAAACAGAGTTGTCATTCCTCGGCCAGTCGAGGGTCCGCCTCCAGATTCGTCAGCCCGTTCCAGCACAGGTTCACCACGTGGGCCGCAACCACTTCCTTGGGCGGCGTTCGCACGTCGAGCCACCACTGGGCCGTCATCGACACCATGCCGACCAACGCCTGCGCATACATCGGCGCGAATTCCGGATCCAGACCGCGCCGGGAGAAATCCCCCGCGAGCATGTGCCCGACGCGTCCCACGGCCTCGTTGAGGAGAGACGAGTACTTGCCGTCCTCGGCCGATGCCGGCGAATCGCGGACCAGAATGCGGAATCCGTCGGTGCGCTCCTCGATGTACGTCAGCAGGGCGAGCGCGACTCGTTCGACCCGAATACGCGACCGGTTGAGTTCGAGTGAACTGGTGATCATGCCCAGCAGCGTCGACATCTCGCGATCCACGATGACGGCATAGAGGCCTTCCTTGCCCCCGAAGTGTTCGTAGACCACCGGTTTGGACACGTTCGCGCGTCCGGCGATCTCCTCCACCGACGCCGCCTCGTACCCACGCTCGGCGAACAGCGTGCGCCCCACCTCGATCAACTGCTCGCGTCTCTGTGTCCCCGTCATGCGGACACGAGGTGTGCGTTCCTGCTCGGAGGCTGCGCCTGTCATCGAAAACCGCTTCCGTCACCGACCGTGGGCAATTCGGACGTCGAATCGACGCCTACTACAGACTAACGATGCCCGATCCATCCGTTTTTCCTGTCGCAGGGGCCGCGCCGGAACGACGCAAGTGGTCTGTTATGCGTCGCGGTTCGACTCACCGCCACCTCTCATGCGAGGATCGGTGCGCTCAGTGGGAGCGCAGCGGCTAACGAAGGCGTCGTTCGATTCGTCGGCCACTGCTGCCACCGCTGGTCGATTATCCGCCGTGGTGTAATGGCAGCACCTCTGATTTTGGTTCAGATAGTTCAGGTTCGAGTCCTGGCGGCGGAGCGAGCAAGACCATTCGTGCATGCCCGTTTCGCGTCATCGCCCCGAGGAGCTCAATGCCTGTGCAGACCGCCGTGGTCGTTCTCGCTGCGGGTGCAGGTACCCGAATGCGGTCCAAGACTCCGAAAGTTCTGCATCCCCTGGCCGGCCGCACCATGCTCGCCCATGCGCTGCACGCCGCCGCCGATCTTGGTCCGGACCACCTGGTCACCGTCGTCGGCCACGATCGCGAACGGGTGAGCGCCGCAGTTCACGATCTGGCCGCCACGTTCGGCCGCACCATCCACACCGCAGTGCAGGACCGACAGCTCGGTACCGGGCACGCCGTCCAGTGCGGCCTTGCGGCGCTACCGGACGACTTCGAGGGCACCGTCCTCGTCACTGCCGCCGACGTCCCGCTGCTCGACGGCCATACCCTCAAAGCTCTGCTCGACGAGCACCTGAGCGCTCCCCGCCCGGCGGCGGCGACGGTACTGACCTTCCTCCCCGAGGATGCCAACGGCTACGGCCGCATCGTGCGTACGAACGACGGCGAGGTGGCCGAGATCGTCGAACATGCCGACGCCACCCCCGCTCAGGTCCTCATCGGTGAGGTCAACTCCGGCGTCTACGCATTCGACGCGGTCGCTCTGCGCACCGCATTGGGCAAGCTCAGCACCGCCAATGCGCAGCACGAGCTGTACCTGACCGACGTCGTCAAGATCAGCAAGGCCGACGGCAAGGCCGTCTACGGCACCCAGCTCGCCGATCCGGACCTGGTGGTGGGCGTCAACGATCGCGTTCAGCTGGCGCACGTCACGTCCGTGCTCAACCGCCACATCATCGAACGGCACATGCGCGCAGGCGTGACCGTCGTCGATCCCGCGACCACCTGGATCGACATCGACGTCACCCTCGGCGCGGACGTACGCATCGAACCCGGCGTTCAACTACACGGCAAGACGCACATCGCCGACGACGCGGTCGTCGGTCCCGACTCGACGCTGCGGGACGTCGAGATCGGCGAGCGCGCGTCGGTCGTCCGTACCCACGCCGAGCAGGCCGTCATCGGACCGGATGCGACGGTCGGGCCGTTCACCTACCTGCGCCCCGGGACCGTCCTCGGCACGGGCGGCAAGCTCGGTGCCTACGTGGAGACGAAGAACGCGACGATCGGCAACCACACCAAGGTCCCGCACCTCACCTACGTCGGCGACGCCACGATCGGGGAGCACAGCAACATCGGCTGCTCCAACGTCTTCGCCAACTACGACGGCGTCAACAAGAGCCGCACGGAAATCGGATCCCACGTACGCACAGGATCCGACTCGACGTTCGTCGCCCCTGTGCACGTGGGCGACGGCGCTTACACCGGTGCAGGAACAGTGGTTCGGGACGATGTTCCTCCCGGCGCACTGGCCGTGTCCGGTGGCAAGCAACGCAATATCGAAGGCTGGGTCGTTCACAACAGGCCCGGAACCGAAGCTGCACAGGCAGCGGCGCGCGCAGATCGTGCTCGGCAAGAACTAAAGGACGGCGAAAAGCAGTGACCACCCCTAATTGGATCGACAACCAGAAGAACCTCATGTTGTTCTCTGGCCGAGCACATCCGGAGTTGGCCGAGCAGGTCGCCAAGGAACTCGGAATCGACGTCACCCCGCAGACGGCACGTGACTTCGCCAACGGCGAGATCTTCGTGCGCTTCGAGGAGTCGGTCCGCGGATCGGACGCTTTCGTTCTGCAGTCGCACCCGTTCCCGCTGAACACCTGGCTGATGGAACAGCTCATCATGATCGACGCACTCAAGCGTGGATCCGCCAAGCGCATCACCGCGATCCTGCCGTTCTACCCGTACGCACGCCAGGACAAGAAGCACCGCGGCCGCGAGCCGATCTCCGCTCGCCTCGTCGCCGATCTGCTCAAGACCGCCGGTGCCGACCGCATCATCACCGTCGATCTGCACACCGACCAGATCCAGGGCTTCTTCGACGGCCCCGTCGACCACATGCATGCACACAGCCAGCTCGCCGATCACATCCGCGGCAAGTACAGCCTCGAACACATCACCGTCGTCTCCCCCGACTCCGGCCGCGTGCGCGTCGCCGAGAAGTGGGCCGACTCGTTCGGCGGCGCACCGCTCGCCTTCATCCACAAGACGCGTGATCCCCTGGTGCCCAACCAGGTCAAGTCCAACCGCGTCGTCGGCGAGGTCGAAGGCCGCACCTGCATCCTCATCGACGACATGATCGACACCGGCGGCACCATCGCAGGCGCAGTCAAGGTACTCAAAGAAGCCGGGGCGGGTGACGTCGTCATCGCTGCAACCCACGGCGTGCTGTCCAACCCGGCCGCCGAGCGCCTCGCCAACTGCGGTGCCAAGGAAGTCGTCGTCACCAACACCCTGCCGATCAGCGACGAGAAGCGCTTCGACACGCTGACCGAACTGTCGATCGCACCGCTGCTCGCCCGCACCATCCGCGAGGTCTTCGAAAACGGTTCGGTCACCAGCCTTTTCAACGGCAGCGCGTAGTACCCCTGGGTCATTCCGCAGGCTGCACTCCCGACCCCCAGGTCTGTTTCGCTCGATCCGAAACCCGCTCCGCCCGCTCCCCACCTGCACTGCATGAACTACGTCACGCCCGTGGCCGGAATATGCAGCTCGCGAGACGGGGGCGTGCGGGGCGGGTTTTGTTGTCACCTAAGATGACTCGTCGTGATCGACGCACATTCTCTCAACGCCCCGGCCGGAACTACTACCGTCAGAATCGCTCGATGGACGCCGGGCGGGTGCGTCTGGTGCGGCAGCACCGACAGCGTCGAAACCTTCCGTAACGAGCCGCGGTGCGGCCTGTGCCGAGAGAAGGAAGCCGTCATCGACGAGGCGAAGCACTTCATCGGCATGTACGGCCTGCGGCCCCTGGGTGGCACGCTCGCGTCCGACGACGAGGAGGAGCGCGAGTACCGCGTCACCGCCCGCGATGCGCGTGAGGTGCTCAACCGCATTCGTCTTGAGAAGCTCCCCGACCCGGCCGCGGTCCGCAAAGCGTTGCGGCCCAGAGCCGCTGCTGCAGTGAACGCAGCGGCGTCTTCGTCGGCGACGACGTCGGGGTCTGCTCCGGCGAAGGCACCCACCAAGAAGTCGCAGGCCGGTGTCACCGGGATCGACGCGATCGAACTGCAGTCGCGGGTGGAGAAGTTGCTGACTCAACTCACCTCGGTGGACGAACAGATCAGCGCACTGGACGGCGCGCAGGGCCTACCGGCACGCGCACGTATGAAGGATCTCGAGAAGCAGCGGACGACCGTTCTGACGACGCTGGCCGCCCTCGAGAAGGCGCGTCGCCGCACCAACTGATGCACGTAGTCTGATCGAGTGCTGCGCAAGCTATCGATCTCACGGCAGGTACTCGACGCCGCGTACGCGGTCGTGTTCGTCCTGCTGCTGCTGGCGTCCACCGTGAACGGAGTCGCCGGTACCGCAGGTGTGGGCGTTCTGGTCGGGTTCGGCGTTGCACTGGCCATCCGACGCCGATCTCCACGATGGTCCTTGGCGCTCGCCTGGGTGCTGGCTGTCGTGCAGATGGTCACCGGAGTGCTGCCGCTGTCTGCCGACACTGCGATCTTCGCAATTCTGTATTGCACGGCCGCGTACGGCGACAACGTGGTTCGACGCCTCGGGCTCGCGTCCGCCGTCGGCGGCGGAGTGATCGCAGCGGTGTATCTGGCGTATGTGGACGGCAATCCGTTCGGCCCACCCACGGAAGAGGGCTTTCAGGAACCCCGACTCCTACAGTTCGCTTTCCTCCTCGCGGGCCTGTGGGCGATACTCGGGTTGTCCTGGGCCTTGGGTCGCTTGGCCTACGCGCGGCGCACATCGATCGAATCGGCACACGCGCGCGAGCTCGCGGAAGTTCATCAGGCCCGCGCCGAGCACGAGGTGGCAATCGAGCAGGAGCGCAACCGAATTGCTCGCGACATGCACGATATCGTGGCGCATTCGCTGGCCGTGGTGATCGCACAGGCCGACGGCGCGCGGTACGTACGCGCTGTCGATCCCGCCGCGGTGGACACCGCACTGACCACCATCTCCGATACCGCCCGCGCCGCGCTGTCCGATGTACGGGTGCTACTCGGCCAGCTGCGGCACAGCCAAGGCGACCTGCCGAACCCGACATCGGAGGATCTGGATCGACTGCTCGCCTCGATGCGGGCCACCGGTCTGCAGATCGACGCCACCATCGACACCACCGGCTCGTCGTTGGGGGCCGGAGCGCACCTGGCGCTGTACCGCATCGCACAGGAATCGTTGACCAATGCGCTGCGCCACGGCGACCCGGACGAGCCGGTGTCCGTCACCATCGAATCCGATTCTGCCGGCGTCGAACTGACGGTCCGCAACAGTGTCCGTCCCGGCCGTTCGGTCACCGAATCCTCCGGCCACGGTGTCGCCGGCATGAAGGAGCGTGCCGGCCTCTCGGGCGGTACGTGCATCGCGTCCGGTGACGACTCGTCGTGGACCGTCACTGCGTGGCTGCCTGCCGCGTCCGAAGCCAGCAAGGGAAAAGTGTCATGAGCGAACGCATCAGAGTGGCCCTGGTGGACGACCAGCAACTGTTCCGGGCGGGCATTCGTATGCTCATCTCCTCCCAGTCCGACCTCGAGTTCGTCGGGGAAGCGGGGAACGGCGTCGAGGCCGTTGCACTCGCTGCGTCCGCAACGCCGGACGTGATGCTCATGGACGTTCGGATGCCGGTGCTCGACGGTATCGCCGCCACCGAGCAGATCCTGGCCGCATCCGAGCACCCGCCCCGGATTCTGGTCTTGACGACGTTCGATCTCGACGAGAGCGCTGCACGTGCAATCCGTTCCGGTGCAAGCGGATTCGTCCTCAAGGACGCCGACCCGGAGTTCCTCCTCGCGGCGATCCGCACGGTGCACGCGGGCAACTCGGTCATTGCCGCGTCGGCGACGACCGGCCTGCTCGCGCACTTCACCCCGACTCCCGCTGTACCGAAGGCACCGGCCGAATTCGCCACTCTCACGGCGCGGGAAAAGGAGCTGTTCAGGCTCACCGCACGCGGGTTGAGCAACTCCGAGATCGCCGAGCTGGAGTACCTCAGCGAAGCCACCGTGAAGACACACATCAGCCGCATCTTCGCCAAACTCCACCTGCGTGATCGGGTGCAGTTGGTGGTCTACGCCTTCGAGCACGGACTGACTGGAGACTGACACCGAAGTCATCCTGCAGATGTACGACGCGAAGACTCGCGCCTGATTACTTCGGTCCGGCGAATTCATAGCGTTGTTGCCATGACCATCACAGCAGGCCCTGTTGCACGGGCATTTCAAGTCAGCAAGCATTTCGGCGACTCGTCCAACCCGGTGAGTGCGCTCGACAACGTCTCTCTCGACATTCACGGCGGCCGGTTCACCGCCATCATGGGGCCATCGGGTTCCGGCAAGTCCACCCTCATGCATGTCATGGCAGGGTTGGACACCCCCAGTTCCGGGCAGCTCATGCTGGCCGGAGCCGACATCACGTCGGCGGGCGACGACGCTCTGACGACGTTGCGCCGCAAGCAGGTCGGCTTCATCTTCCAGTCGTTCAATCTCGTTCCGACGCTCGACGTCAGGGGCAACATACTGCTGCCGTTCGAGCTCGACGGCCGCGCGCCCACCGCCGAGGAGTCGGCCTGGATCGAGCAACTCATCGACACCCTGAGGTTGCAGAGCCGCGTCGGGCACCGACCCCATCAGCTCTCGGGTGGGCAGCAGCAACGCGTCGCGATCGCTCGCGCTCTGGGTACTCGGCCGCAGCTGATCTTCGCCGACGAGCCCACCGGCAACCTCGATTCCCGCACCGGGCGTGAGGTTCTCGGCCTCCTCGCTGCGGCGGTACATCAGTACGGTCAATCCATCGTGATGGTCACCCACGATCCAGTCGCGGCCAGTTACGCCGATCGCATCGTCTTCCTCGCCGACGGCCGCATCGTCGACGAACTGGGACGTTCGACGCCGGAACAGATCTCGAACTACATGCTGGGAATGGAAGGTGTTCTCCGATGAGCGTGTCCACATCTGCTCGGGCGTCTCGGGAACACGGTGCGAGCATTCTGGTGACGGCGCTCGCGTCGTTCTTCGGCGTCGTGCTGATCCAGGCCACTGCGTTTCTGGTCGACATCTTCGACGACGGCAGCGACAGCACCGGAATCGTGGCGTTGTACTGCGTAGCCCTGGTGTTCATCGGCCTTGCCCTGTATGTCGCGGCTGTCGTCACCTCCAACACGTTCGCGACGATCGTGGCCGGCCGCACCCGCACCATCGCGCTGCTCCGCCTACTGGGTGCCCGGGCTCGCGATCTGCGTCGATCGGTCGCCCGGGAAGGCTTCCTCGTCGGGTTGTTCGGTGGCGCAGTCGGTCTGGTGCTCGGTGTCGGTGTCAGTCAACTGGCCCGCGCCGTCGCGGTATCGGCCCGCCAATTGCCGGACGTGCAGTACACGTCCGTACAACCGCTCGTGGTCCTTCCCGTCGTCACCGTGGTTCTGACGACGACGCTGGCGTCGTACGTCGGATCACGGAAAGTTCTGGACGTCACTCCGATTCAGGCGACCGGCGGTGCCGTCGACACCGGGATCGAGACCCCACGGTCGAGGCGGGTACGGACGGTGTTGTCGATCGTGCTCATCGCGGGCGGTGTCGTGCTGCTCGGCCTCGGTGTGCTGATCGGGATGGTCAACCCCGGCGGAGTACTGGTCGCGTTCTTCGGCGGTGTGGCATCGTTCACCGGCATCATGGTGGGTGCGTACCGCATTCTGCCCGGCGTGCTCCGACTCGTCGGAAGGATGGCGGGCCGCGGGCCGGCCGCACGATTGGCGTCCGCCAACGCAATTCGCTATCCGGATCGCAGCACCCGCACTGCAGTGGGCCTGCTCATCGGGGTGACCTTGGTGGTCACCTTCGCAGTCGCGATGTACAGCTATCGATCGATGCTCGTCGACGAGTACGACGAGGAGACCATCGGTCAAGTGCTGACGGTGACCGTCGGAATCTTGACCGGCCTCATCGGTTTCTCCGCCGTCATCGCCGCGGTCGGCATGGTGAACAACCTGCTGCTGAGCATTCTGCAACGTACCCGGGAAATCGGTCTGTTGCGCGCACTCGGATTCACCCGCAAGCAGATTCGTTCCATGATCGTCTCGGAGAGCACCCAGATGGTGGTCGCGTCGATGGGCTTCGGGCTGATCCTCGGAATCGGATACGGTTGGGCCGCAGCACAATCGCTGCTGGGTTCACTGAGCGGCGGCGGCGTGTCTGCTCCGACACTCCCCTGGGCCGTCATCGCAGGCACGGTACTGTGCGGCGGGCTTCTCGCGCTCGGAGCATCGTTGGCACCGGCGCGCCGCGCGAACAAGATCTCGCCGGTACTTGCGTTGGCGGACACCTGACCTCGAGGCTTCGGGTTGGCTACCAGGGGCATGGTTGCGCACTACCGACGCCGATCGACGGAATTCCGTCGATAAGCGAACGTAGCGTGCAACCATGCCCGCTCCGCCGGGCAGTCCTGTGGATAACGTCGTCGAGTTATCCACAATTGCGAGATTGCCACTGTTGCGCGGGCCCGTCAGCCGCAACGGTGTAGCAATGGGGGTCTACACAGTGCAGCAATTGCTCGCACAAGGAATCAGCACAAGCACGATTTCGAGGCGGTCGCGGTCGGGTGAGCTGGTGCGACTGCTGCCGAAGGTCTACGCGACGGAGAAGCCGGACTATTTCGGACTGTGCCTCGGGGCCACCCTGTGGAGACCGGACGCCGCACTGAGTCACGAAAGTGCGGCATGGTTATGGGGACTGATCCAATACGAACCGCGTCTGGTCGACGTCACTGTCGGCCCGACCGGCCAGTCGAGGTCGGTGCCCTGGATCCGAGTTCATCGCCGAGTTCTCGGCGACACCACCACGCGACGCGGCATGCGAGTGGTGTCCCTGGAGCAAACGTTCGTCGATGTCGCGACCTGCTTGTCGACGCCCGATCTCGAGAAGTTCTTCGACAACGCCATAGACAATCACGTGCCGTGGCGTCGGGTCGCTGAACTGTGTGACACGGCAAAGGGCATGGACGGGATGGCTGCAGTGCGCAAGCAGCTTCGAAGCTGTTGCCCGAGAACCCTGTCCGAGCCGGAGCGGGTGGTGGCGCGGGCATTGAAAGCTCGCCACTTCACAATGGAGATCAATGCGCGCGTAGGTAGGTTCTACGGCGACCTGGTCGACTTTTCCGCACGAGTCATCGTCGAGATCGACGGACGAGAGTTCCACACGGATCCCGCGACGTTCAACAACGATCGTCGACGCCAGAACGAGTTGGTGCTCGACGGATGGTTGGTGCTGCGATACTCGGCGGCCACAGCACTTGCCGAACTCGATCGCGTCGTGGACGAAATCATCACGGTGGTGCGTCGTCGCCGGAAGTCGGTTGCAGCAACGGGACGTCGACTCCCGTGAATACGCGGCATCGACGGGCAGGGTTGCCCACTACCGACGCCGATCGACGGAATCCCGTCGATCGGCGAACATAGTGTGCAGTGGTGCCCGCAATGCCAGCGGTCCGTTCAGACCCTTCCGGCCAGGATCAGAGCGAAGCGCGAATCTGCGTCGGACCACAGATGGAGGACGTCGAAGCCCGCCATCTTCAATTCACCGGCAATGCCGTCCGGCCGGAACTTCGCGGAGATCTCGGTACGTAGATCTTCTCCGGACTCGAAGTGCACGTGCAGGTCGAGATCCTGCAAATACACCTCCTGCGCAGCTGTGGCCCGCAATCGCATCTCGATCCACTCGTGCTCGGCGTTCCACAGTGCCACGTGTTCGAAAGCCTCGGGGTCGAAATTCGCGCCGAGCCGAGAGTTCAGGACCGACAACACGTTTCGGTTGAACTCGGCTGTCACCCCGGCCGCGTCGTCGTACGCGGGAACGAGCACGTCCGGATCGATCACCAAGCCCACCCCGAGCAGCAGAAACTCGCCGGGGTCGAGTGCGTCCGCTACAGCCGCAAGGAATTCCTCGCGTTCCTGCGGGATGAGGTTCCCCAGAGTGCCGCCGAGGAAGGCGATGGTGCGGCCTGTTCCGGAGGGAAGATTGTGCAGGGTGTCGGTGAAATCGCTGACGATGCCGTGCAGTTCCAGCGTCGGGAACTCCTTCGAGATCTGCTCGATAGCACCCTCCAAGGCGGTACTGGACACATCCTGAGGCACATACGTTCTCAGCGAACCGTGTTCGATACCGGCAGACAACAGCAGCTTGGTCTTCTCCGACGAACCCGAGCCCAGCTCGATCAACATCGACGATTCGGTGGCCCGGGCGATGTCGAGTGCATGCTCCTCGATCAGCGCGCGCTCGGTGCGGGTCGGGTAGTACTCCGGGAGCACCGTGATCTGCTCGAACAGCTCACTGCCGACGGCATCGTAGAAGTACTTGGGCGAGAGCCACTTCGGGTCGGCCGTCAAGCCCTCCCGCACGTCCTTGCGCAATTCGTCCAGCAGCGTCGTGTCGGTCAGATGTACGTCCACCGTGCTCATGACTCTCCTTCATTCTTCCAGGGTCGAAACGGTGACACCGGTCGCTGTCGCGACGACGATGCTGCGGTCGTCGATAGAGATCCATTCGGGATCGTCGTCGACGGGTTCGGAGGCGATCGTGACCGAATCCTCGGTCTGCAGTACCGACAGCGAATGATGCACCGCCGTGGCATACATGGACGTGCCGTCCGAAAGCAGAAAATTCAGGCGCGCCTTGGGCGACCTGGCCAGAACCTCTCGAACCAGCATGCGCAATGCCGACTCGGGATCGTGTGTGCGCAACAGGTTTCGCAGCACGATCCACAATCCGGCGGCGTCTGTAGGGGCCGGCAGCATCAACGCATCGGTCGGCGGAATTTCCGACCACAGCTCCGCCAACGATTCCGGCCAACCGAACACGACGCCGTTGTGGCTGAATGCCCATCGCTCGTCGGTGAACGGTGCACAGGCCGATCGCTCCACCGGCATTCCCACCGTAGCCGATCGCACGGCGGCGATCACCGATGCCGAATGGAGCTGCGGCAGAACATCATCGACCGCCGGGTCGGTCCAGATGGGCATCGGATTGCGATAGCTGCGCACGGTGTCGTCACCGTCCCACCAGGCAACGCCGAACCCGTCGGCGTTGATGGTGCCGCCGCCCCGCATGTCGGTGGGCGCGAACGATTGTGTGCGCAGCGAGTTATCACCCCGGGTCAGCAGTGACCCGACCGAGGTGGTTGCTCCGAGGTACCCGAGATGACGGCACATTCAGTGCGACTCGACGTCGCGGGCCAACCGGAACCCACTGAAGATCTGCCGACGAATCGGGTGATCCCAATTTCGGAACGTCCCGCGGCAAGCCACCTCGTCGGTGCCGAAAGAGCCGCCGCGCAACACCTTGTAATCGCCGCGCAGAAACACCTCCGAGTACTCGGCATACGGGAATGCCTCGAATCCCGGGTACGCCTCGAAACCCGAGGACGTCCACTCCCACACGTCACCGATCAGCTGATGGACCCCGGCCGAGGACACACCCTGCGGATACGCCCCCACATCGGCCGGTTCGAGATGTCGCTGATTCAGATTGGCATGTGCAGCAGTGGGTTCGGCGTCTCCCCAGGGATAGGCGCGGGAGGTGTTCGACGCCGCGTCGTACCGCGCGGCCTTCTCCCATTCCGCTTCCGTCGGTAGCCGCTTGCCTGCCCAGCGCGCGTAGGCGTCGGCCTCGAACCAGCACACGTGCACGACGGGCTGATGCGGACGCACCGGTCTGCGTACCCCGAAGCTTCGACGCCACCAGGTGCCGTCGGAATCGGCCTCCCAGAACTGAGGGGCGGTGAGCTGCGCATCGACGCGGTGCGCCCACCCCTTCTCCGTCCACAACTCGGGGCGCTCGTAGCCACCGTCGGCGATGAAGTTCATGTACTGCGCGTTGGTGATCGGGGCCCGGTCGATGGCGAAGGTCGGCACGTGCACGGCGTGTGCAGGCCGCTCGTTGTCCAACGCCCACGGGTCGAGCGACGTCCCCATCGAGAACGGCCCACCGGCAATGATGGCTTCCCCCGCCACCGGCATCGTGGACGTCGGCGGTGCGGGAGAAGTGAGAACGGCTGGGCCGGAACGTAACTGGTGGGTTGCGAGCATGGTTTCGTCGTGCTGCTGCTCGTGCTGGGCGATCATTCCGAACGCGAACCCGTGCTTCTCGACCGGCCGACCCTCGAACGTGCTGTGCTCCAACACGTCCCAGGCCTTGTCTCGAACGGTATGCACGTAGGCGCGCGCTTCCTCGGGCGTCAGGAGCGGCAGGGACGTTCGCGACGAACGCGAGTGCTTGAACGCGTCGTACAACTCGTCGATGTCCGGCCGCACCGGATCGCGGCCGCCGACATCGCGCACGAGCCAGAGTTCTTCCTGACTGCCGATGTGTGCCAGATCCCAGATCAGCGGGCTCATCAACGGCGAATGCTGAGCCATCAGTTCGGTTTCGTCCACGCACTCGGTGAGCGAGGCGCTGCGGGACCGGCTCCGAGTCAGCACGGTCTCGATTCTGGTCCTGAGTTCTTCGGCGCTCACACCGATTCCTTTCGGCTCTGCGATGTCGGCGACACCGCATCGAATTCGTGGGGCGAAATACCGGCGCGACATCTCCGAGATGCCGCACGCAGCTGCTGGGAGAACTCTCCTCCCGCGGATGATGCGAGATCGAGCACTTCGCTTGCGGCCCTGCGCAACTCGCCATCGGCCAGACCTGCCCGGGCCGCATCGAGCCACCGACCGGCTGTGCCTGCGCCGAGTTCGGTGGCCTGGGAAACCAGATCGGGAGTGGACAGCAGCGCCTCGAACGCGGCGGCCGGTATCACCCATTGCCCGTCGGGTTGCGCGTCGAGGTAACGGATTTCGAGGTGCCCGCAGGCTCGGACATGCGGGAACAGCGTCGTCAGGTGGTAGTCGAGATCGGCGTAGGTTGCCGGGCGACCGACAACGCTCGGATCGTCGAGCCACTGCGCAAAAGTGATGCCGGACGGCGCTTCCCAGTTCTGGGTGGTTCCCCGAATACAGAGGAGCGGAACGTCGAGTGCCCACCGCGCGTAGTCGGCGATCGGATCGCCCGTGTTCGGTACCGTGGTCCGACTGGAATCGAGTTCGAGCCAGGTGCGCATTCGCTGCGATGCCCACGCACCCGCCGGTGCCCCGGCGAGTTCGGGAGAGCGCGCGAACGCAGCGACGAAGGCCGGGCCGATGGCGTGCAGCATCTGCCATCGCGAAGTGACCTCGGCCCGATCACGTCCGGCGTCCACACTGACCTGGGTGGCGGCGGTGTTGCACATCATCAGCTTGCCGAAAGGCCCGATGGTGGTGAAACGGTTTTCCATCGCGCAGTAGCGCGGTAAGACCAGTAGTCGTTCGGGATCTCGCACGGCGTCGGCGGGAACTGCGCTGATGGAGATGCCGTCGCGACCGAGCATGTCGTGCAACAGTCGGGCATCGGCGTCGAGCAGCGGTTCGAGCTGGGAAACGGAAATATAAGGCGAACTGGACAATTCGACTTGGCCGCCCGGTTCGACGGTGACGATACTTCCGCCCGGCAACGTCAGGGCGGGTGACTCGGGAGCGATACTGCGCGGGGAGTGATCACCGAGCGCAGCGGCCAGAGCTGACAGGGAGGGCCGCGAACCGTCGTCGAGGGCGGTGAGCCATTCGAGTTCGGCACCGATGAGCGACGGTGGCCCCAGCTTGAAACACACCTTCGACACGTATGCCTCGATGGCTGGGCGCGTGCTCAGCTCGAGGGACTTCTCGTTGGAGGACACATTTCCTTCTTTCCCACTCACCGCGATCCGACTACGCAATGTACCCAGCTGCCAGGATCGAAAACGCCGAGATCCCGCGTCGTATCGAGGCTACCGATTGTGGAACCCTGATGCCCGAGAGTTCGCTACCGGAAGGACTATCGATGCTCGATCACGACCGCATTCGCCGCGACACCCCTGGTGCGTCGGGCCGGGTATTTCTCGACAGCGCCGGCTCCTCGCTGCCGCCCACCGTCGTCGTCGACACCGCGATCGCCCATCTGCGCCGCGAGGCGGAGATCGGCGGGTACCGGGCCGCGAGCGAACGCCTCGACGATCTCGCGGCGGTCAAGACGTCGATCGGAACCCTGATCGGGGCACCGGCGTCGACCATCGCTCTGAGCGATTCCGCCACTCGTGCCTGGACCGACTTCTTCTACTCGGTGCCGTTGTCGGCCGGGGATCGAATCCTGCTGTGCGAGGCCGAGTACGCCAGCAACGCCATTTCCGCGCTGCACCGCGCCGAGGTCTCCGGGGCCACCGTCGAGGTGATTCCGAGCGACGCGTCGGGGTGCATCGACGTGGACGCCCTCGAACAGATGCTCGACGACCGAGTCCGGGTGGTGTCGGTCGTGCACGCGCCCACCAACGGAGGCTTGATCAACCCGGCCCGCGCGGTGGCCGATCTCGCCCATCGACACGGTGCCCTCGTTCTGCTCGACGCGTGTCAGTCCATCGGCCAGCTGCGGGTTGACGTGGACGAACTCGGCGTCGATGCGCTGTCGGCCACCGGTCGCAAGTGGCTACGCGGGCCCCGAGGTACCGGGTTCCTGTACCTGCGTCCGGAATTGGCCGCGAGCTTGCATCCACCGGCTCTCGATCTGCACAGCGCGCAGTGGGAGGACTCGTCCACCTACCGGATGGCCGATGACGCAACACGTTTCGAGTTCTGGGAATGCGACGTCGCAGCCCGCCTCGCCCTCGGCGCGGCCGTCGACTATCTACTCGAACTGGGCATCGACGACGTCGCGGACGCCATCTCCGAGCGCGCCGAGTACCTACGTGCCGGCATGCGACGCATTCCCGGGGTCACCGTCCACGATCTCGGTGACCGCAAGAGCGGCATCGTCTCGTTCACCATGGACGGTGAGGAGCCAGTGGCCGTCCGCGACCGACTTGCCGACCGAAACGTGACGGTCACGGTGAGCCATCGCGGTTCCACTCGACTGGACATGACAGGCCGGGGGCTCGACGCCGTCGTCCGTGCATCTCCGCACTACTTCGTCACCTTCGCCGAACTGGACACGATGCTCGCTGCCCTCACCGGTGTGTGAGCGGGCTCTACGGTCCGGATGTGCACTGAGGTAGGCGGCGACCCCGATCCCCGAGACCGCGAGGCCCGCGATACCGAACCACGTGACCGCGTCGCCGAACATCACGAAAGCCCAGAGCATCGTCGTCGGCGGTGTCAGGTAGAGCAGCACGCTGGCACGAGTCGGTCCACTGCGGCGCACGACGAACAGGTACGCGCCGTATGCGCCGAAGGTCGACAGAACCACCGTCCACGCCACCGCAGCCCAGAAACCCGTCGTCATCGGCGGTACCGCGTCACCGGCAAATGCACTCCACGTCATGAAACCGACTGCACTGATGCCACATTGGATGGCCATGGCCAGCGCGATGGGTTCTTTCGGATCCAGTAGCCGTTGCCCGATCGTCCCGGCCGACAGCGCCAGCATGCCCGCGGCGGGCAGCAGGTAGACGGGCCAGGCGAGATCGGCACCGGACAGGTCACCGACGACGACGAGCGTCACTCCGGCGATACCGACGACGAGGCCGAGAATTCCTCTCGATCCGACGCGTTCGCCGAATATCCTGCTCGAGGCCAGCGCGACCACCAGCGGCTGCAATGCAGCGATCAGGGCGGCGACGCCCGGAGGGACGCCCATGCCGATGCCGGTGATGGTGGCACCGAGGTAGAGGAACTGGCAGAAGAGGCCGAGGACTGCGTGGATACGCAGCGCGTGCCACGTCGGGGTGAGTCGTCGCCATCGGCACCACGCGACGAGGAGCACGACTGCCACCAGGTACCTCCAGGCCAGCAGCGTGTGGGCCGGAGCTTCGGCGGTGCCGAATTCTGCTCCGATGAAGCCCGAACTCCACAGAATCACCAGAGCTGTACCGGCGAGAACATCGATGCGTGACGTCATGAGAGCGATGTAAACATACAGGTCTGTATACTCGCAGTGCACCCCACTCCGACCAGCGCTTTCGAAAGGTCGCCATGCACGACAAGCCACTGACCCCCGCAGCGGAACGAATTCTCGCCGTCGCGAGCGAGCTCTTCTACGACCGCGGAATCCGCGCCGTCGGCGTCGACCTGATCGCCGAGGAAGCCGGCACGACCAAGAAGACCCTGTACGACCGCTTCGGCTCCAAGGACGGCCTGGTGCAGCGCTATCTGAAGCGGCGATACGACCTCTGGTGTGCGCACGTGACGCAGTACGTCGACTCCCTCGACCAGGGTGAGCAGCGGGTACTCGGGGTCTACGACGCACTCGACCTGTGGATGCGCGACAACCATCGCGGCTGCGGATTCGTCAACGCATTCGCCGAGTTCGGCGGCACCGACAGCCCGGTGTTGGCCATCATCGAGTCGGAAAAGGCGTGGACGCGATCGCTGTTCGCACGCCTGGCCGCCGATGCCGGATACCCCGATTCAGACGAGCTCGGGACTCGATTGTCACTGTTGCACGAAGGTGCGGTGGTCATGGGAACCGCAGGCGGTCGGGACGACGCCATCGCCGTCGCCCGGTCGGTGGCCGCCGAGTTGCTCGCTGCGCTCGCACGTGAGCGGAAGTTCGTAGCAGGGGTCGAACTTCCGCGCACGTGACCTGGTCGTGTATTGTCTTCCAGGTTGTCTCGGCGAGGGTAGATCCGGCTCATCAGGATCCACCGTTATCGACGCGGCTCGGCCCCGTTGGCCGCGCTCGTTCGTGTCCGCCCCGACGAGTTTGACAGTCCGACGAAGTACGCCGCACGAACCACAGATCACAGTTATCAGGAGCATGTAGCACCATGGCATCGAAGGTAAACAACCTCACCGCACAGGTCCGCACCGAATTCGGCAAGGGTGCCGCACGCCGCGCTCGTCGCGACGGCCTCGTTCCCGCCGTGCTGTACGGACACGCAACCGACCCCCAGCACCTGGCACTCGACGCCCGCGCATTCGCTGCCGTGCTGCGTAACGACGGCACCAACGCTGTGCTCACCCTCGACATCGCCGGCAAGTCGCAGCTGGCACTGACCAAGTCGATCGTCGTGCACCCGATCCGTCGCAGCATCGAGCACGCCGACCTCCTCGTCCTGAACAAGGGCGAGCGCGTCACCGTCGAGGTCAACATCATCGTCGAGGGCGACGCCGCACCGGGCACCCTCGTCACCACCGACTCGACCGCCGTCGAGATCGAGGCCGACGCGCTCGAGATCCCGGAGAACTTCGTCGTCTCCGTCGAGGGTGCCGAGATCGGCACGCAGATCACCGCAGCAGACCTGGATCTGCCGTCCGACGTCACCCTCATCTCCGACGGCGAGACCCTCCTGGTCAACGTCGTCGAGGCACCGTCCGAGGAAGACCTCGAGGCCGACGGCGAAGGCACCGAGCCGATCTCCGAGACCGGCGAGGCCGAGACTCAGGAAGAAGCAGCTTCCGAGGACGAAGACAGCTCCGACGAGAGCTGATCCTCTCCCCTGCATCTCGAGCGGCGCGCTGTTCTCCTTCGGGAGACGGCGCGCCGTTCGTTTCGAACCATCGATGGAAGAATGACGCCCGTGAGCACCGAAAACGGCCCCGCCCTGATAGTCGGGCTCGGCAACCCCGGTCCGCAGTACGACAAGACTCGGCACAACGTGGGCTTCATGGTCGCCGACGCACTCGCCGGGCGCGTCGGCTCGTCGTTCTCCTCGCACAAGAAGTCCAATTCCGACATCGTGCAGGCCCGGCTCGACGGCCGTTCGGTCGTCGTCGCGAAGCCGCGAACGTTCATGAACCTCTCGGGCCAGCCGGTGGCGGCACTGGCTCGGTTCTTCTCCGTCGACCCCGCGAACATCGTGGTGGTGCACGACGAACTGGACATCGACTTCGGCGCACTGCGACTCAAGCTCGGCGGCGGTGAGGGCGGGCACAACGGTCTGCGCTCGATTTCTCAGCACCTCGGCACCAAGGACTACCTGCGGGTCCGCGTGGGCGTCGGACGGCCGCCGGGACGGATGGACCCGGCGTCGTTCGTGCTCAAGCCCTTCTCGACGCCCGAACGCAAGGACCTCGGCGTCGTGATCGAAGAAGCCGCCGACGCCGCCGAGCTACTGCTGAAGGTCGGTCTCGAGGCCGCCCAGAATCGGGTACACCCGCGCTGATCAGTTCAGCAGCGACACCGAATTGGCCCGTCGCAGTTTGCCGCTCGACGTCTTCGGGATGCTGCCCGGCCCCAGGACTGCCACCGTGCGGGGGCGCACTCCTACCTCCGAATGCACCGCGTGGATCACTTCACGCTCGATCCGCTTGACCTCGTCGGGGTTGTCGATATCGTTCGTTTCGACTGCAACAGCGAAGCTTTCGCGTTTGTCGCCGGCGTCGAGGCGGATCGCGACGGCGTTACCGGGCCGAACTCCCGCGACGGTGCCCGCGGCTCGTTCGATGTCGGTGGGATAGATGTTGCGGCCGCCCATGATGATGACGTCCTTGACCCGGCCGCAGACGACCACCAGTTCGTCCTCGGTGATGTAGCCGACGTCGCCGGTATCGAGCCAGCCGTCGGCGTCCTGTGTCGGCACGGGGCCGTCGACGGTGATGTATCCGGGCGTGACGGCCTTGCCGCGGACCTCGATGATGCCGACACCGCGCGCGGTGAGCACCTGCCCTTCCTTGTCCACGACGCGGCCCTCGAGACCGGGAACGAACTTTCCGAGAGTGGCCAGGGATCGGGTGTTGCCGCGGGTGGACGGGACTGCGCGGCCGAGCGTTTCGAGTAGATCCGCGTCGACGACGTCGATCACCTGTCCCTGCCCCGGGTCCGGAATCGACACGGCGAGAGTCGTTTCCGCCATTCCGTACACGGGCGCGAGGGCCGCGGGATCGAGCTTGTACGGCGCACCCGCTTCTGCCAACGCGATCATCGTGTCGGGGTCGACGGGTTCGGCACCGTTCCACGCGTAACGCAGCGTGGACAGATCCAGATCCAGATCGTCCTCCGCCTGACGCAGCCGACGCGCCAGCAGCGAATACGCGAAATTGGGTGCAGCAGTGACTGTTCCGCGGTACTTGTCGATGAGCTTGGCCCACAACAGCGGCGAGCGCAGGAAGTCCAACGGCGTGATGCTCACGACCTCGGCACCCACCTGCATCGGTACCGACAGGAAGCCCACCATGCCCATGTCGTGGAAAAGCGGCAACCAACTGACCATGACGTCGGAATTGACGTCGAACTCGATGCGATCGATCATCGCGTACGCATTGACGTAGAAGTTCTCGTGCGTGATGCGCACGGCCTTGGGCGACCCGGTGGAGCCGGACGTGAGCTGCTGCAGCGCGATGTCGGTCTCGGCCGTCGGCACCGGATCGATGTCGCGACCGGACTTCATGTCGTCGATCTTCAGCACAGTGATGCCGCGCTCGACGAGCACCGGTGCGGCGATGTCGAACGGAGCTCCCAGAATCACCGCCTTCGCGTCGATCATCCGGACGACGGTTTCGGTGTCCTCGCCCCAGACGGCCAGATCTGTCCGCGGGGTGGGCTGATGCAACATCGTCACCGACGCTCCGCGCATCCACGTGGCCTGGCAGGCAGGTGCGATGTCGACGGGCTGGCCGGCGAGAATGCCGATCGCGTCGCCGTGTTCGACCCCCGCGTCGGCCAGCGCGCCCGCCATCCGCCGCGCCTGCTCGTGGATCTCACCCCACGACTGGCGCAACGCCGCCTCGGGCTCGCCGGTGACCAAACCACGTTTGCTGCTGCTTGCGGTCTCGAACATCTCGTCGGTGAACTTGCTCAACGCGTCATCTCCTCGTTCGACGGTCCTTCCGCGTCCCTCACCCTAAGCAATCCCGCGATGACCGGTGACCGTTACCGGCCGCGTATCCTTGACCTTTGCCGTTGCCGTGACTACGAGATAGAGGCCTTCGTGAGTACCCCGCCCAGTTCCCCCGACGTCGATGCAGCACTCGACGAGTCAGGACCGAACTCCGGCCCCGCTCGACACTCGGCCAGGGAACTCGATTTCGAGGTCGCGAGGCGTCGAACATTCGCGGTGATTTCACACCCCGATGCCGGTAAGTCGACGCTCACCGAGGCCCTCGCCCTGCACGCGCGCGTCATCTCCGAGGCCGGTGCCATTCACGGCAAGGCCGGCCGTCGCTCCACCGTCTCGGACTGGATGGAGATGGAGAAGGCGCGCGGCATTTCGGTGAGTTCGACTGCGCTGCAGTTCAATTACCAGACCTCCCCCGACGCCGAGGTCACCAACGTGATTAACCTCGTCGACACCCCCGGGCACGCCGATTTCTCCGAGGACACCTACCGCGTCCTGACGGCGGTCGACGCGGCCGTCATGCTCATCGACGCCGCGAAGGGCCTCGAGCCGCAGACCCTCAAGCTGTTCCAGGTGTGCCGCCAGTTCGGCATCCCGGTCATCACCGTCATCAACAAGTGGGACCGCCCGGGTCAGTCCCCGCTCGAACTGCTCGACGAGATCGAGTCACGCATCGGCCTGACGCCGACGCCTCTGTACTGGCCCGTCGGCATCGCGGGTGACTTCCGTGGCCTGCTCGATGTGCAGGACGGCAGTTACATCCGCTTCACCCGAACTGCGGGTGGTGCCACGATCGCGCCAGAAGAATTCATGACGGCCGAGGCCGCCGCGCAGCGTGAGGGCGTCGACTGGGACACCGCCGTCGAGGAGAGCGATCTGCTGATCTCGAGCGGCCAGCAACACGACCAGGAGATGTTCCTCGCCGGCCAGACGTCACCGGTGATCTTCGGCTCGGCGATGCTGAACTTCGGCGTGCGCCAGATCCTCGACACCCTGGTGGCGCTGGCCCCCGCACCAGGCCCCCGGGCCGACGTCTCCGACGGGGTGCGCGCGGTGACCGATCCCTTCAGCGCCGTCGTGTTCAAGGTGCAGGCCGGCATGGACACCGCACACCGAGACCGCCTGGCCTTCATGCGCGTGGTCTCGGGTGTGTTCGAGCGGGGCATGGTCGTCACGCACGCACAGACCAAGAAGCCGTTCACCACCAAGTACGCGCTCACCGTCTTCGGGCGTGACCGGACAACGGTCGAGAACGCCTACCCTGGCGACATCGTCGGCCTCGTCAACGCGACCGCGCTCGCGCCCGGCCACACGTTGTACACCGACAAGAAGGTCGAGTTCCCACCGATCCCGTCGTTCGCACCCGAGCACTTCTCGGCACTGCGCGTCGACAGCGCCGACAAGTACAAGAAGTTCCGCCGAGCCGTCGAACAACTCGACTCCGAGGGCGTGGTTCAGGTGCTGCGCAACGACATTCGCGGCGACGCCTCCCCGGTTCTCGCGGCCGTCGGCCCGATGCAGTTCGAGGTGGTCACCGCACGAATGAAGACCGAATTCGGCGTCGACGCTCGGATGGAACCGTTGGGTTACTCGCTTGCTCGGCGCACCGACGCGGCGTCGGCCGTCGAATTGGGCCGTCAGCGCGGCGTCGAGATCTTCACCCGGACCGACGGTGCCCTGCTGGCTCTCGTCAGCGACAAGTGGCGACTGCAGTACATCCAGAAGGAGATGCCCGAGCTCACCCTCGAGCCCCTCGTCGCCGCAGGCGATCAGTAGCCTGTCGCGGTGCTGACAGATCTGCTCGACGCCGAATTCAGCGTGCTGGGCCACCCGGTGCTGTGGCGCGAGGTGATCGGGAACGGCTTCGGACTGCTCTCCGCGGTCGGCGGGATGCGTCGAGTCGTGTGGGCATGGCCGGTGGGGATCATCGGAAATGCGCTGCTGTTCACCGTCTTCATGGGCGGGGTGTTCCACACTCCGCAGGCGTTGGATCTGTACGGACAAGCCGGACGGCAGCTGATGTTCATTGCCGTCAGCGCCTACGGGCTGGCCCGGTGGATGCGCGGCTCGAAGAACTCGGGGGCCGCCGTCGTTCCGCGCTGGGGCACTGCCCGTGAGCGACTGGTGATGATCACTGTCGCAGTCGTCGGAACGATCGTGTTCGCGCAGCTGTTCGGGTACCTCGGTTCGTTCGGCAAGTGGGCCGATGCGTGGATCTTCACCGGTTCGATGCTGGCGACGTTCGGCATGGCCCGCGGGCTCACCGAATTCTGGCTCATCTGGATCGCGGTGGACATCGTGGGCGTCCCGCTGCTGGTGATTGCCGGTTTCTACCCGTCCGCTGTCCTCTACTTGGTATACGCCGGGTTTGTGACCTGGGGTTTCGTGGTGTGGTTCAGGATCCAGAACAAGCCTTTGGACCAAAAAATGGCGATCTAAACAATCGTGATGCTACTCTCAGGCGGTCCGAACAAACTTCGAGTACGTTTTGGCGTGCTCGACGCCGAGTTGGGCGTCATGTGAGTTCTCCGATCATGGCGTCTCGGCGCGGAACCACCCGAGAATCACGATGAAGTGGAAAACGACATGACTAAGGGAACGAACTACCCATTGGCCGGGATCAAGGTCGGTGGCGCTCCCGCGCATCGTTTGGCGACGCCGCCGAAGTCCGATTCCACTCCGTCCAACGGTGCCCGCACCGACAGTTCGGTAGCTGCACCCGCCGAGAAGGCGGCCGAAACCACCACCGATTTCCCGGCGGCAGTGGTCACGTCCACCGACACGGCATCCGCTCCACAGCCCGCAGCATCAGAGAAGCCCGCCACGGAATCGAACGAGGTTGAAGTGACCACCAGCGATCAGATCTCAGAACACGGCCTGCCCACCAACGGCCGTTCCACCGCTCACGCCTCCAGCGGCAGCACGTCGCCGTCTCTCGGCCGCGGCCAGGCACCCGACCGTCGTACCGCTATGGGCGTCGCCTCGGTTCGTATCGCGGGTCGGCTGACCCAGAACGAACTCGGCAGCCGCACCGGCGACATCCGCACTCCCGACACCTCCGTCGGCCCCGACGAGCTGCTTCAGCTCCTCGGCGAATACCTCGTCTCCGGTGGTCTGCAGAACCCGGAGATCCACGTGCGTTCCAACGGCCAGACCATCGTGCTGGACCTGCAGAACCCCGCCAAGGGTTACCGCTGACCCACTGACGGTCACAGCAGCTGCTGGAAGGCCTCTGGTCGCACCATCTCGAGCACCAGAGGCTTCCACTGCGGCGCGCGGTCCTTGTCGACCAGCACTGCGCGCACACCCTCGGCGAAGTCCGGTTCCGTGATGATCCATGTCGCCAGCCGCAACTCGCGATCGAGGCACTCCCGCAACGTACTGTCCGCAGCCCGCTCGATCAGGGCATCGGTGGCCATCAAGGACGTCGGCGACAGCGTTGCCAACTGAGTCTTGGTCGAGCGAGACCACGCGGTATCGCACTCCAAAGCATCGATGATGTCGACGAGCGACGTCTTCTCGAACACCGTGGCCACCGCTTTCGCGTCGAACGACAATTCCGTCGTCGGCGGCGGGGTCGTGTGTCGATCGAGCGCTGCACCGAGATCGGTGCCACCGAGAATGTCGTCCTTCAGCGCCTGAACGGATTCGCTGGGACAGAAGTGTGTCGCCAATCCCAGTGTCACAGCGTCGGATCCGGTGATCCGGGTGCCTGTCAGTGCCAAGTAGCGTCCGATGTGATCGGGCAACCGGGACAGGAAGTAGCTCGAGCCCACATCGGGAACAAATCCGATCGCCGTCTCCGGCATCGCCAGAAGAGCGTTCTCGGTCACGATCCGCACGCTGCCGTGCACCGAGATTCCGAGCCCTCCCCCGAACGCCGCGGCCTCGATGACCGCCACATACGGCTTGGGGTACGTCGCAATGATCTCGTCGAGGTCGTACTCGGCAGAGAAGTAGCGCGGCCCGGCTTCTCGGTCGCCGTCGATCACGGCCTGCCTGATGGCCTTGATGTCTCCGCCGGCGCAGAACGCGCGCGGTGAACTGCTCGTCACCAGAACCGAACCGACGGTGTCGTCGTCCCGCCACGCATCGAGTGCCGCGCGAATGCCGTGGATCATGGCCTCGTTCAACGAGTTCAGGGCCTCCGGCCGGTTCAGGACGATATGCCCGACACCACCGACTACCTCGGCTTCGACTACGGCCACTGCGGACTCCCTTTCACCTGCTTCGATCGACGCGTAACAGTAGCGCTATTCGCGTGATTCGATCGAGCGCGGCCGCGCGTCGGAAGGGATGTCGGCGGGACGGCACTCGCGCTCCTCCGCGGTGAACCACCCGCGATACAGGAACAACTGGCCGAGCACCGGGCTCTTGACTTCGATCTCGATGCGGTGCCGTTCCTCTGCCGCGTCCCACCATTCCCGGCCGATCGTGACCGCAGAGGCCACCTTCGGCAACTTCGGCGCAATGGGACCGAGCAGAAACCGCGGCACCTCGCTCTCGAGCACCAACCCACCGTCGGAGTCGACCGCACACGTGGTGTGCACCACCATGTCCGACGAGAACCCCAGGTAGTCGAGCGCATATGCGTCGGATTCTGCCGACGACACCATCACCGAATTCATCCCCTGCGGACGCGCGGCGAACGCGAAGCGACGCACGAAAGACATTGTCTCGCGGCCCAATTCGTCGACGTACGCATAGTTGGCGATGGTGAAGGGCACATCCTTGCCCACGCCAGCAGGAAACAGGCCTCGCTTACGACCGGCCCACAGCAGCGGCGGAGGAACGAGACGAGAGTGAGTCATCTCCTCCATCACACCGACCCCGAACTGAGCCCGACGATCCGAGGACTGCAAACCGAAACGCCATTGGACCTTGGGATGCAGACGAGCGAAATCCGAACCCATCACTTCTGCGACGACCGATGCCATGACCACAGTATGCGCTGCGCGCATGTGCGCGAAACTTCGTAGCAGGTCACGAGTTACCACTCACATGGCGCAGGCTCTACTCAACCACTCACATGGGCGAAGCCCTCTACTCCAACTCGGCGGCCAATTCCATCCAGCGTTCCTCGGCGACGTCCTTGTCGGCGAGGACCTGCTTGAGTTCGGTGTCGAGGGCCACGAGCTTGTCCGGCGCAGTGGCAGCCTCGGCGAGTTCGGCGTGCAGTTCGGTCTCCCGCTTGGACAGGCGAATGACGAGCTTCTCGAGCTTGCTGAGTTCCTTACGGGCCGCGCGCTCCGAAGCCGCATCACGGGTTGCCTTCCGCGGCACCCCGCCGGTGGTCAACGAGTCCGGCGTCGCGTCGGCGGCGAGGACGGCCCGCCTGCGCAGGTAATCCTCGATGCCGCCGGGCAGGTTGGTGAGCTTGCCGTCACCGAACAGTGCCCACGTCGAGTCACAGATGCGCTCGATCAGGTACCGGTCGTGACTGATGACGACGAGCGTGCCCGCCCAGCCGTCCAGGATGTCCTCGAGCTGTTGCAGGGTGTCGATGTCCAGGTCGTTGGTCGGCTCGTCGAGCAACAGCACGTTCGGCTCGGCCATCAGGACTCGCGTCAACTGCAGGCGACGGCGTTCGCCACCGGACAGATCTCCGACCGGCGTGCGCTGGCGAGCGGGAGTGAAGCCCAGCCTTTCCGCGAGCTGCCCGGCAGAAATCTCCTTGTCGCCCAACGTGATCCGCTCGGCCACCTCCTTGACCGCGTCGAGGACACGCAGCTTCTTGGGTAGGTCGTCCAATTCCTGCTTCAGCCACCCGATCTTGACGGTCTGGCCCTGGATGCGCTTGCCCGAAGCGGGCTGCAGTTCACCGGCGAGCGTACGCAGCATCGTCGTCTTACCCGAGCCGTTGACGCCGACGAGACCGACGCGCTCGCCGGGAGCCAGACGCCACGTGAAGTCCTTGACCAGCTCACGGCCGTCGGGAGTTTCCAGGCGCGCGTCCTCGAGTTCGATGACGACCTTGCCCAGACGGCGCTGCGCAAAGGAGGACAGCGCGACGGAGTCACGAGGCGGCGGTACGTCGGCAATCAATGCCTCGGCGGCCTCGATGCGGTATTTGGGCTTGGACGTTCGCGCGGGAGCACCGCGGCGCAGCCATGCGAGTTCCTTGCGGGCGAGGTTGCGACGCCGCTCCTCGGATGCGTCGGCCTGACGGGAGCGCTCTGCACGCGCGAAGACCCAATCGTTGTAGCCACCCTCGTAGGTTTCGATACCACCCCCGACGACCTCCCACGTCTGATTGGCGACGGTGTCGAGGAACCACCGATCGTGCGTGACGACCAGTAGCGCGCTCCGACGGCTCACCAGGTGCGCGGCCAGCCACTGCACCCCCTCGACGTCGAGGTGGTTGGTGGGCTCGTCGAGCACCAACAGATCCAGATCCTGAACGAGGGCTGCTGCCAAGGCGACTCGTCGACGCTCACCACCGGAGAGGTTGTCGATCGGCGCGTCCAGTCCGGAGCTACCGGCCGGACCCAGGTCGGCAATACCGATGCCGGTCAAAATGTTTCGTACCCGGGAATCACCGGCCCACTCGTGCTCGGCCATCCCGAGCGGATCGAGCACCACCTGACCGACCGTCGACCCGGGCGGCAACACACCACGCTGAGTGACGACGGCCATCCGCAGTCCGTTGACGCGGCTGACGCGTCCCGAATCGGGGGGTTCGATGCCGGCGAGAACCTCGAGGGTGGTGGTCTTGCCACCGCCGTTGAGGCCGACCATGCCGATGCGTTCGCCCTCCTGCACACCGAGGGAGACGCCGTCGAGCAGAGGCTTGACGCCGAAGGACTTACTGACGTTTTCGAGATTGACGAGATTGACCATCAGGAAAAACCATTCGATTCACTAGTGACCACACGAGCACCGGGAACCGGTCCACTCGCAACACGGACGGTGCGGCACACGCCTGCACCGGACAATTCAGCGCTCACCGACACCGCCGCATCGGCGTCGGCGCACAGGAACGCACACGTGGGGCCCGAGCCGGACACGATGCCCGCCAACGCACCCGCAGTGACACCCGCTCTCAGTGTGCGACGCAACTGCGGCATCAGCGAGACCGCAGCGGCTTGCAGATCGTTGCCCAACAGCGGGGCGAGGGCCCGCGCATCACCCGACGCGAGGGCATGCATCAGATCCTCGGTGCCGCCGAGCCTGGGCGGATCGCCCTTGGCCCGCAACTGATCGAGCTCGCCGTACACGGCAGGGGTCTGCAGACCACCCTTCGCCAGAGCCAGAACCCAATGAAAGTTGTTACGCGAGAGCACCGGAAGCAACTTCTCACCGCGGCCGGTACCGACGGCAGTCCCACCGTGCAACGAGAACGGCACATCGCTACCGAGTTCGGCCGCCACCTCGTCGAGCTCGTCACGCGAGAGTTCGAGATGCCACATCGCGTTGAGCGCAACCAACGTCGCGGCAGCATCGGCACTACCGCCCGCCATGCCGCCGGCGACCGGAATGCCCTTGTCGATGGTGATCTCCACCGACGGCTCGCGCCCGACCCGACGGCCCAACAACTCGGCGGCCTTCCAGACCAGGTTCCGCGAATCCGTCGGAACGACCTTCGCGTCGTCGCCGCGCACCCGAACCGACAACGCCTTCGCCGGAACGACCGACAACTCGTCGGAGAGAGACAGCGCCTGGAAAACCGTCGTCAACTCGTGAAAGCCGTCGGGACGCAGGTCACCGACCGAAAGATGCAGATTCACCTTCGACGGGGCCCGAACGACAACGGGCGTGGGAACGACAGACAGCACGTTTAACCACAGTAGTGGAGAAACAGGGGCCGGGTTCACCATCAGGCGGCCCACCTGGGGGTACTCAATGTCACGTTCG
This sequence comes from Rhodococcoides fascians NBRC 12155 = LMG 3623, assembly GCF_001894785.1. GTDB lineage: Bacteria > Actinomycetota > Actinomycetes > Mycobacteriales > Mycobacteriaceae > Rhodococcoides > Rhodococcoides fascians. Next base: position 677,538 of record NZ_BCWW01000003.1, on the reverse strand, counting down.
GTGGACTTTTCGGGGGTCAATGTCACGTTGAGTGGACTTCGGTGGCGGCAAGAGAGAGTAAAGAGGACCGAAGGTGTCCGCATTCGGTGGCATTGTGTGGATATGAAGGAAACCTCGGCCCGGCTGTTGCGGCTGTTGTCGCTTCTGCAGACCCGGCGCGATTGGGCGGGTGCAGAGCTGGCGGAACGGCTCGACGTGACGCCTCGCACGCTGCGGCGCGATGTCGACAAGTTGCGCGATATCGGTTATCCGGTCAATGCGACGCCGGGCGTCGGCGGCGGCTATCAGTTGGGGCCTGGTGCCGAGATGCCCCCGCTACTGCTCGACGACGACGAGGCGTTGGCGGTGGCGTTCGGTTTGCAGTCGGCGGCCGGTGGGTCGGTGGCGGGGATCGGCGAGGCGTCGTTGCGTGCGTTGACGAAGCTGCGGCAGGTGATGCCGTCGCGCATCCGGCATCGGCTCGACGCCCTCCGTATCGACGTGGTGGAGCACACCCCGCGGTCTGCGGTGGATGCGGCGGTGTTGTCGACGGTGGCTGCGGTGTGCCACGGTCACGAGCGACTGAGATTCGACTACCGCAAGCACGACGGTTCGGAGTCTCGGCGCGAGGTGGAGCCCTACAGCTTGGTTCGGGCGGGAGCGCGGTGGTATCTGCTGGGTTGGGATGTGCTGCGCCAGGATTGGCGATCGTATCGAGTGGATCGCCTGATTCCGAAGATCCCGACGGGTCCTCGGTTTACCCCGCGAGAGTTGCCTGCAGGCGGGGCGGCGGCGTTCGTCTCGAAGGGAATCGATCGCGCGTTCACCCAGGTTCAGGCGCGCATTCGTTTGCATGCGCCGATCGAGACGATCGCCCCGATGGTCGACGAGCACTGGGGAACAATCGAATCCATCGACGACACCTCGTGTGCGGTGGTGCTCTCGGGAGACTCACTGCCGTCGATCGCCCGCTGGCTGGCGGCCTTCGACACCGACTTCACCGTGCTCGACCCGCCGGAACTGAAAGAGGAATGCCGCGTGGTCGCCGCGCGTCATGCGGCCCTCGAACGGCGATACCTCGCCGCGGTTCACCCTCCGGTAACCGACGCGTGAGTCAATGGGTCCATGACGACCCCACTCGGTTTCGACCCGACCTTCCTGGCCGACATCGACGTTCCGCTGCCGGGTCGAGCAGGCCTGGTGGTTCTTCCGTACACGCATTTCTCGGTGTCCATGGATCCTGCCCGACGCCTCGCCGCGGTCACCGGCGTGAACATCGACGGCTCGAGTCTGAAAGACCTGGAGCGAGGCGATGATTGGCGTCTGGACGAGCGGCTTCCGGCAGCGCAGCAGGCGGGGAACGAGTTGTACTCGAACAACGACCTCGACCGTGGGCATCTCGTTCGCCGACGAGATCCGGTGTGGGGCGAGCTGTCGGTCGCGACGCGCGCCAATGCGGATACCTTCCACTACACGGTGTGCGCTCCGCAGACGGCCACTCTGAACCAATCGAAAACTCTGTGGCTGGGGCTCGAGGATTACGTACTGGGCCATGCCGAGCAGTACGGGCAACGACTCTCGGTGTTCAGTGGCTGCATCTTCGCCGACGACGATCCGATCTACCGAGGCATTGCCATTCCGCGTCGCTTCTTCAAGATTGCCGCGTGGTCCCAGGATTTGGCACCGGCGTGCACCGGATACGTGCTCGATCAGTCGCCGTCACTCGACCCGATTCTCGACAAGCCGCTTCGGGTCGAGACCGATCCCTCACCGCTCGGCCCGTACCGCACGTATCAGGTTCCGGTAGCAGACATCGCGTCGGCGACCGGCTTGGAGCTGGGAAGTCTCACCGAGGCCGACCGGTACGCACCTGTTGCAGCGGCACGCGCCGAGGCGTCGAAGTGGACCGAACTGACGCGACTGTCGGACATTCACCTGTAAGGACGAGACGTCAGGCCTCGGTAGCCGCCAGGCGAACGAACGCAGCCGCGTCGATGGTTTCGCCGCGGGCCGTGGGATCGATTCCGGCCTCACGGAGTCTGCGCTCCGCGGCGACGGGTGATCCGGCCCACCCTGCGAGGGCTGCTCGTAAAGTCTTGCGGCGCTGGGCGAATGAGGCGTCGATGACGGCGAATACCGACTTCCGGTGTGCAGTGTCGGTCGGCCACGGCGGCTCGGCGTATCGATCGATGCGCACCAGCCCCGATTCCACTTTGGGAACCGGCCAGAACACCGAACGGCCTACTGCCCCGGCCCGTTTGACGTCACCGAAGAATCGGGCCTTGACGCTGGGAATGCCGTAGATCTTGCTTCCCGGTACCGCGGCGAGGCGATCGGCAACCTCGGCCTGGACCATCACCACGGCCACCCGCAGGCTGGGTAGCTCCGAAAACAGGTGAATGAGCACAGGCACCGCGACGTTGTACGGCAGGTTCGCCACCAATGCCGTCGGGTGTCCGGGAATGTCCTCGGCCCGTACGCGCAACGCGTCGGCTTCGATGACCGTCAACCGTTCGGCGAGGGTGGGGGCGCGGTCGGCCACCGTGATGGGCAGCCGGGTCGCGAGCTTGGGGTCGATCTCGACCGCGACAACGGCGTCGGCCACATCGAGCAGAGCGAGAGTCAACGATCCGAGGCCGGGACCGACTTCGAGGACGGTGTCCTGAGGTCCGACACCGGCGGAAGCGACGATGCGTCGCACGGTGTTGGCGTCGTGCACGAAGTTCTGGCCGAGTTGTTTGGTGGGACGCACGTCGAGCTCGGCAGCGAGAGAGCGGACTTCGGCAGGACCGAGCAGAGCCGCAGCTCCCCTCACATGTTCGGACACGGTGCGAACTCTACGGGCGGGCAGGTGATCAGCGGTAACCCAGACGCGAGGTGCATGCCGGCCATGCGCCCCAGCCCTGCGACTTCTGCGTCACCGATGCGATGGCGATCTGTTCTTCGCGGGTGGCGAGGTCGGCGCGCGGTGCGTATTTGAGGCCGCCCTGGCGTTCCCAGGTGTTCTGGTCGAATTGCACGCCGCCGTAGAAACCGTTGCCGGTGTTGATGGCCCAGTTGCCGGTTGCCTCGCATTGAGCAAGCGCGTCCCAGATCGCACCGTTCTCCACGGGTGGGACCTCGGTGCCGGGCTTGGCTCCGACTCGAACGGTCTTCGGCTGCGCCGGCACCTTGACCACTTCGTCGATCTTCTCGCGTCCGGCCTCGACCCCGTTGACCATGTTGATCTTCCAGGTGATGTCGGAGACGCCGGGAGCGCCGGGGTTCTCGACGACGGTCTTGCTCATGTTCATCGTCGGATCTTCGATGCGCTGTTCCGGGGCATCGGTGTCGGTGGTCTCGGTCTTGGTGACGGTCCGGTCGCGCGTGACGACGATCTCGGCACCGTCGGTGACGGCGGCATCCGGATCCGGCGACACGGTGTCGGCCTCTTCCAATGGCTTGCCCGCTGCTTCGAGGAATTCGCGCACGGTCGGAGCGGCGAGCGTCACCGGCGTTGCCGGACTGCCTCCGTCGACCAGCGAGACCTGCTTGGGCAGGGCCACGTCCAGTTCGGTGCCGTCGAGGGGCAACCGCTCGGAGCGAGACGCCGACACGTGGACGTCCTCGGCGAGGCCCGTCTGCTGCAGAGCTTCCTCGACCGTCAACGCGGTGGTCCAGATCTCCTCCGGCTTGCCGTCGACGTTCAGGGTGATCTCGCGAGCGCGGCGCAGCACGACGGTGTCGCCGTCACTCAGCCCGGAGTCGGGCGCGGGAACGACCAGATCCTTGTCCGACGGCGTGTAGCCGGCATCGACGAGAGCGCTGTTGACGTCGGTCTTCATCGTGCTCAGCGAAATCATGTCGCCGTCGACGTCGATGGTCACGGTTTTGTGACGGCTCACCGCCATCACGCCCCCGGCGACCAGCGTCATCAACAGGGCCGCGATGACCAGGTAGAGCGTGGTCGAACGAGCGGAGTTGAGGCGTCTGATAGTCGACAAGTTTCGTATTCCTGGCGGTTGCAAGCGTGACTTCGGGGTCGAAACGCCCGAGTTCGGTCACGGTACGGTAACGAATTAGTACCTCCGCCGCAACCCAAGGAGCTACAGCCCGTACACCCGCTCGGCATTCGCCGTGGCATGCGCCGCCAGTTCGGCCGGGTCCTGGCCACGAACCTCGGCCAGTGCCCGGGCGGTGTACGGCAGGCAGTACGGCTCGTTGGGTGCACCGCGAAACGGATGCGGCGTGAGAAACGGAGCATCCGTTTCCACCAGCACCAGCTCGTCGGGCACCAGCACTGCGGCCTCACGCAGCGCATGCGCGTTCTTGAAACTGACCGTCCCCGAGAAGCTGAGAACGTAACCGGCGTCGACGCAGGCCTTGGCGGTCTCGGGCCCGCCGGAGAAGCAGTGGAAGATGACCGTCTCCGGAGCGCCCTCGGCGACCAGGACCGCGAGCAGATCCTCGTCGGCCTCGCGGTTGTGGATCATCAGCGGCTTCCCGAGGCGCTTGGCGAGATCGATGTGCCAGCGAAATCCCTCGTGCTGCTCCGCGACCGTCGCACAGTCGTCGAGCTTGCCGGGCCAGTAGTAGTCCAGACCCGTTTCGCCGATAGCGACGACGCGGGGATCGGCCGCGAGTCGTTCGATCTCGGCCTTCGCTGCGTCGTCGAGCACGTTCGCGCGGGTGGGATGGATCGCGACCGCCGCCCACACCCGTGGATCCCAGGATGCAGCGTCGACGGCGAAGCGCGCGGCGTCGAGGTCGTCGGCGATCGTGACAACCCGGGTGACCCCCACCGACTCGGCGCGATCGACGATCGCGGCCACGCTCGCGGCATCGGTCGCTCCGCAGGCATCGAGGTGGGTGTGGGCGTCGACGAGGGTGCCGACGGCATCGGGCAGCGGTGGCGCGGGACGTTCTCTACTCACGCTGGATAGAGTAGGCGCACCATGACTGCGCCAGCTGATGCCTCACGGCCACCCTTCTACGTCACCACGGCAATCGCGTACCCCAACGGAGCACCCCACATCGGGCACGCGTACGAATACATCGCCACCGACACGATCGCGCGCTTTAAGCGCCTCGATGGCTACGACGTGCGTTTTCTGACGGGAACCGACGAGCACGGCCTCAAGATGCAGCAGACCGCGCAGAACGAGGGCATCGACGTCCGCGAGCTCGCGGCGCGCAATTCCGACGCCTTCCAGGCGGCGCACGATCTGCTGCAGAGCTCCTACGGCCGCTTCATCCGCACCACCGATGCCGACCACCATGCCGCCAGCCAGGAACTGTGGCGACGGATGGAGGCGAACGGCGACATCTACCTCGACTCCTACTCCGGCTGGTACTCGGTCCGCGACGAGGCGTTCTACACCGAGGCCGAGACCACCCTGACCGAGGACGGCTCCCGCGTCGCGACCGAGACGAACACGCCCGTCGAGTGGACCGAGGAGTCGTCGTACTTCTTCCGGCTCTCGCAGTACCAGGACAAACTGCTCGAGATGTACGACGCGTCGCCCGATTTCATCGCGCCGAACACGCGCCGCAACGAGATCGTGAACTTCGTCAAGGGCGGTCTGCGCGACCTGTCGATCTCTCGGACCACATTCGACTGGGGTGTGCCGGTACCCGGCGATCCCGCGCACGTGATGTACGTGTGGGTCGACGCGTTGACCAACTACCTCACCGGTGCGGGTTTCCCCGAGACCGACTCGGAGGCGTACCGGAGGTTCTGGCCCGCCGATCTGCACGTCATCGGCAAGGACATCACGAGGTTCCACACCGTCTACTGGCCTGCATTCCTGATGTCCGCAGGCATCGAGCTACCCAAGCGGGTGTTCGTGCACGGGTTCTTGAATGTCAAGGGCGAGAAGATGTCCAAGTCTCTGGGCAACGTGCTGACCCCCGACTCGTTGGTGGAGAACTACGGCCTCGATCCGGTGCGCTTCTTCTTTCTCCGCGAGGTCTCGTTCGGGCAGGACGGCAGCTACAGCCACGAGGCAATCGTCGCCCGCGTCAATGCCGACCTGTCCAACGAACTGGGCAACCTCGCGCAGCGTTCGCTGACGATGGTGGCGAAGAACCTCGAAGGACAGCTCCCGACACCGGGTGCATTCACCGCCGAGGACGAGGCGATGCTGGCCCGCGCGGACGCGCTGCTGGAGATCTGCCGCCGCGAATTCGACGTGCAGGCAATCCATTCCGCACTCGAAGCGATCTGGTCGGTACTCGGCGAGACCAACCGCTACTTCTCGCTGCAGCAGCCATGGGTGCTGCGCAAGACCGACCCCGATCGCATGGCCACCGTGCTGTACGTGACGATCGAGGTGTTGCGCATCGTGAGCATCCTTGCTCAACCCGTCATGCCCGATTCCGCGTCGCGCATCCTCGACCTGCTCGGGGCTTCGAACCGCGAATTCGCCGACATCGCAACACGTTCGGTGCCCGGCACCGCTCTCCCGGCCCCGACGCCGGTGTTCCCCAAGTACGAGGAGAAGTAAGCCCTTGTGAGTGGAACTTCGTAGCCCACTACGAGGTTCCACTCACATGGGGCTACGCCGCCTTTTCGAGCTCCTCCAACGTGTTCTCCAGATGCGTGAGCATCCGCTGCAGGTGCGGCACACTGCGTCGGCAGCCGATGAGCCCGAAGTTCAGCGAATCGCCGTTGCTGGCGACGGTGATGTTGAGCGCCTGCCCGTCGCACACGATGGACGCCGGGTAGATGCCGTCGAGTTTCGCACCGTTCCAGTAGAGGTCTTCTTTGGAACCCGGCACGTTGGAGATGATCACGTTGAACGGCGGCGGGGTGTAGTCGACGAATCCCGGCACCGGCCCGAACAACAACGGGGCCATGGTGATTGCACCGACGGCAAGCGCCTCGAGGGTGTTGAGCTCCCCCATCATCTGCTTGCCTCGGACGGTGGACTCCTTGATGCGTTCGAGGCGAAGCAGTGGATCGGATTCGTCGGTCCCCAGGTTGCACAGAATGGTCGTCACGGAGTTACCGGCGTCCTTGCTGTCACCCTCCTTGCGCAGCGAGACCGGCACCATGGCGATCAGTGGCTCCTCGGGGAGCGCGTTCTGATCGATGAGGTAGGCACGCAACGCTCCGGCGCACATCGCGAGCACCATGTCGTTCAGCGTTGCATCGAGAGCGGTACCGACCTTACGAATACGCTCGATCGACCAGCTCTCCGCCGCGAAGCGTCGAGCGCCGCCGATGGGCACGTTGAACATTGTCCGCGGTGCCCGCAGCGGTAGCTGTGCGCCTTCTTTCTTCAACGCGCGCAACCCTATTCGCGCGGAGGCAGGGGCGAAGTCCACCAGGTCGCCGGCAATCTTGCGTCCCATGGACAGGCCGCTGCCCAGTTGCGCCAGCCGCCCGGGCTCGGCCTTGTCGACCTTCTTTCTGCCGCGACCGAACAACGACGGGTCCCAGGTCGCCACTCCGCTGCGATCCTCGGGGTCCGTCGAGAGTGTGCGCTGCATGAGCTTCAGCGCGCTGACGCCGTCGACCAGCGAGTGATGCACCTTGGTGTACAACGCAACTCGGCCGTCGGCCAGACCCTCGATGATGTGCAGTTCCCACATCGGCCGGTAGCGATCGAGCGGGGCACTGTGATTGAGCGAGAGAAACTGGAACAGCTCGCGGATGCGTCCCGGCGAGGGCAAGACAGCGCGCCTGACGTGGTACTCGAAGTCGACGTCCTGATCGAAAGCCCACGCGAGAGTTCCCATGATCTGCACCGGGCGGGCCGGCCGCTTGCGGAACAGCTCGTGCACTTCACCAGTGGTGAACTTGCGATGCACTTCCTGTGCGAACTCGTGCGGATCGCCGGGCGGTACGAACAACTCCAGTCCGCCCACGTGCATCGGGTGCTCCCGCGATTCGGCGATCAGAAACATCGATTCGGTGATGGGCATGAGTGCCATGAGCTGTCCTTTTTCCATTTGTTTTATGTCACGGTACGGCACCGAATGTGACTCAGAACACGACCTTACGTGCGCTTACGAAATCCCACCCGCTATTGTCCGTTACCAGGGGTTCCAAACAGAACGGGGATCCGACGCACGGCGCACACGCGCCCTGCAACAGCCAACGGGGATGGAGGCGACGGCTATGAATCCGGCGCTCACCGTAGTGAAAACGTCCGACGCGGCAGCCACTGCGCGCCGCCGCGATATCCGCGGAGCAAGCCTGCAGTCGCAGATCCTGTCCAAATACCTGCAGTTCACCGTGCGCCCGTTCCTGACGGTGTGGGCTCAGGCACCGTCGCTGCCGTGGCCGATGGGTTTGGTCGATTACGCGGGTCTGCTCGTCCCCCAGATCAGCGGCACCACCCGCAGTCGCGTCATGCTCTCCGAATGCGAGGCCGAATGGATTCGGGCCGAGGGCAGCGGAACCGATCGTGTCGTTCTGTACATGCACGGCGGCGCCTTCGTGTGCTGTGGACTGCGGACTCATCGGCGGATGACGTCACGCGTCTCCAAGAGCGTCGACGGCGCAGTTCTGTCGGTGAATTACCGCATGATGCCGCGTAACCCGATCGCACACGCCGTCGAGGACGGGGTCGACGCCTACCGCTTCCTCCTCGATTCCGGCTATCGCCCGGACCAGATCATCATGGGCGGGGATTCGGCGGGCGGATATCTCGCTTTCATGGTCACCTTGGCTCTGCGTACCGTCGGCCTTCCGGCACCTGCCGGCATCTTCACGATGTCGCCGCTGACCGACATGGATCCCACCGGCAAGCTGACTCACGAGAACGCCAAGAAGTGTTCGGTGTTTCCGTCCAACGCCGTTCCCGCACTGACCGCCCTCGCCGATCGGGTCGACGCACGGATCGTCATCGAAGGTGAACGCGGCCCTCGGGTCTCACCGGTCGACGGTGATCTCGCCGGCCTGCCGCCGGTGCTGATCCAGGTCGGATCGACCGAAATGGTCTATGCCGACGCCGAACTCATGGCGGAGCGCCTCGCCGTCGCCGGCGTCGACTGCGAACTACAGGTCTTTGAGGATCAGGTGCACGTGTTCCAGGCCGCCGATTTCGTTCCCGAAGCGCGTCGCGCACTACGCGCCATCGGCGAGTTCGCCCGTAACGTCAGCCCCAGTACAGAAAGCTGAGATACCTTCTCCCCATGGCAGTCACAGTGAACAAGTCCGTCGACATCGAGGCGGACGCAGCGAAAATTCTCGACGTCCTCGCCGATGTCGAAGGCATCCCCTCGTGGTCTCCCGTGCACAAGAAGTGCGAGGTGGTCGACCGCTTCGACGACGGTCGGCCGAACCACGTCAAGATGAAGGTCTCGATCATCGGTATCAACGACGAGCAATTGGTCCAGTACACCTGGAGCGAGAACGAGGTGTCGTGGAGCTTGGTGGAGAGCACCCAGCAGAAGGCCCAGGAAGGCCGATACACGTTGACGCCCAAGGGTAACGGGACGCACGTCGAATTCGAGCTGACCGTCGACCCGAAGGCTCCCCTGCCCGGCTTCCTCGTCAAGAAGGGCACCAAGACCATTCTCGAGGCAGCGACCGAAGGGCTACGCCAGCACGTGGTGGGCTGAGCCTCACTGATCCTTGCGGGCAGCGAGAACGGCCTCGTACACCTCGCGCTTGGACACGCCTGCGACGGCCACCTGAGCGCAGGCGTCCTTCAACCGCATGCCCGACGCCACCAGCGATTCCACCTCGGCCACGAGATCCTCGGGTTCCTCGGCGACGGCGACCGCTCCTTCGAGTACGACGGTGATCTCACCGCGCACTCCGTCACGTGCCCAGTCGAGCAGCTCCCCCAGTCCGCCGCGGCGGACCTCCTCGTAGGTCTTGGTGAGCTCTCGGCACACCGCAGCGCGGCGGTCGGGGCCGAGAACGTGCACCGCGTCCTCGAGACACGCGACGAGCCGATGCGGGGCCTCGAAGAAGACGATGGCACGCGGTTCGGCGAGCACCGACTGGAAATACGTGCGCCGCTGTCCCTGCTTGCGCGGGGCGAATCCGTCGAAGCAGAAGCGCTCCACCGGCAGCCCCGACAGTGCGAGGGCGGTCGTGACGGCCGACGGTCCGGGCAGGCAGGTCACCGGCAGGTCGGCGTCGACGCAGGCCGCGACCAACCGGTAGCCCGGATCGCTCACCGACGGCATGCCCGCGTCGGTCACCAGCAGTACGGTCTTTCCCTCGGCGACGGCCTCGACCAGTGCGGGTAGCCGCGCCGTTTCGACCTGGTCGTAGAAACTGACGACCCTGCCCCCGATCGTCACGCCGAGGGAGGACGCCAGTTGTTTGGTGCGTCGGGTGTCTTCGGCGGCCACGACATCGGCACTACCGAGGGCATCACGCAGGCGCTGCGAGGCATCTCCGACGTCTCCCATCGGGGTGGCAGCAAGGATGAGCATGTCTCCAGTGTCTCCCATGCGGTGCAGCGGCCTGCCGCCCACTCCGGAACACCGCCTACGATCGGTACGTGACCTTGCTGACCTCTGAGCGCTCCGGCGACCGGTCGATGGTCAGTCCCGGGCCCACTGTTGCCGCGCGCGACTGGTTCCACGACACCGATGTACGACGCGGCTGGATCGTCACCCTCGTCGTCACCGCCATCTGTGCGATCACCCGCTTCACGATGTTGCGGTACCCCACCGACGCCGGAACGCCGGTGTTCGACGAGAAGCACTACGCACCGCAGGGTTATCAGGTGCTCACCGGCGGCGGGCTCGAGGACAATCCGGCCTACGGACTGGTGGTGCACCCGCCGGTCGGCAAGCAGCTGATCGCCGTCGGCGAGGCGTTGTTCGGCTACAACGGTTGGGGATGGCGTTTTTCGTCCGCGGTCGCCGGAACGCTGTTGGTACTGCTGGTGATTCGCATCGTCCGACGCCTCACCCACTCGACGCTCATCGGTGCGATCGCAGGCATTCTGCTCATCGTCGACGGTGTGACGTTCGTCAGCAGCCGCATCGGCATGCTGGACATCTTTCTGGCCCTGTTCGTCACTGCTGCTCTGGGTTGCCTGGTCGTCGACCGCGACGACGTGCGAAAGAGACTGTGGACGGTCCGAGCCGAGGGCCGCATGGACGTCAGCGATCTCGGCCCTCGAATGGGTGTGCGGTGGTGGCGTTTCGGCGCCGGCGTCATGCTGGGTCTCGCATGTGGCACCAAGTGGTCGGGTCTGTATTTCATCGCGTTCTTCGGCTTGCTGAGCGTGGCGTTCGACCTGGCTGCTCGTCGCTCGTACGGGGTTCGCCGACCGTGGCGGGGAACTGCGGTGCGCGACATCGGACCCGCGCTGTACGCGCTGGTGATCGTTCCGATCGCCGTGTACCTGATGACGTACTGGGCGTGGTTCACCTCCGAGACCGGTGTCGACCGACACGAGGTTGGCAACGGGATCGGATTCGGCGGACCGTTCTCCTTCGTCCCCGGTGCCCTGCGGTCGCTCTGGTACTACAGCGGCAGTGTGCTCGATTTCCATGAGGGACTGACCAATTCGGCAGGTAATCGGCACCCGTGGGAATCCAAGCCGTGGACGTGGCCGATGGGCCTACGCCCCATGCTGTACTACTTCGCCGACGGCGAGAGCGTGTCGGGTTGCTCGGCGTCGTCGTGCGTGAAGGCGATCATGCTGATCGGTACGCCCGCGATGTGGTGGTTGGCTTTGCCGATGCTCGCCTGGACGCTGTGGTCCGTTCTGGTACGACGAGATTGGCGCTACGCCACTGTTCTCGTCGGTTACGGTGCCGCACTGTTGCCCTGGTTCGCGACCCTCGACCGGCAGATGTACTACTTCTATGCGGTGGCGCTCGCGCCGTTCATGGTGATGGGCTTCGCACTGGTACTGGGCGACATCATCGGAAAAGCGAGCGCCTCGGCCGAGAGACGCGGTACCGGACTGCTTCTGGTGTGCCTGTACATCGCGGTGGTGATCGCCAACTTCGTGTGGCTGTGGCCGATCCTCACCGCGATGCCGATCACCCCGCAGATGTGGCAGGAACAATTGTGGTTACCGAGTTGGCGCTGACAGCCCCACCCGGATCGCTACCGACTACTGCAGAATTGCGGTCTTGCCCTTGGTGATTCCGTCGATGCTGATGCGACCGGCACCGAACGCCGCGAGCATCAGTGCGCCGACGCCGAGAGCGACGACGAGCTCGTAGCCGTTCTCGGTGGCGAACACCCCGTGCTCGAAGTGGACGAGGAATGCAGCTCCCAACATGTCGGCGAACAGCAGCAGACCGGCGATCGGGGTGAAGATGCCGAGAACCAATGCGCCGCCGCCGATGAGCTCGACGAACGTTGCGAAGTAGGCAGACGCCGTGGGTACCGGAATGTTCATCGCCTCGAAGCTGGCAGCGGTGCCGTCGAGGCCGAAGGTATTGAGCTTCTGCCACCCGTGGGCGATGAAGACGACTCCCAGGCCGATACGAGCTACGAGGGCGACGGCGTCACGGACGAGTGTTGAGTTCATTGATAGGCATCCTTCTGGCGCGGCTGAATGGGCAGCACCACCCTGACAGAAGGAGGTTGAAGCGTCAACTTACCGGCCGCCTGCCCCTTTCAGAGCAGCTTCGAGGAACGTTCGCGCCTGGTCGTCGTCGAGACCGATAGATCTGACGGCCCGGACGAATTCCGTTGCGGCCCTGGCTGCAATATCTCGTGACGGGTCGCCGCCGGACGCCACGAACGATCCGGACCTACCCCGCGTCTCGATGATTCCCTGCTGTTCGAGCTCCCGGTAGGTCTTCGCCACCGTGTTCGGCGCGATCTTCAGCTCTTCGGCAAGCCCACGTACCGTGGGGATCTTTGTTCCGGCGATGAGATCCCCGGACCGCACCAATCCCAGAATCTGCATCCGCAATTGCTCGAACACCGGGGTCGTGTTCGACGGATCGATGCTTACGCGCACGATCGCCTCATCGAACCGCGTCGACAGCGTCGGCGATGGACGTCGATCCGGATGTGAGCATCAGCGTTTTGCCGATAGCACTGCCGGTGTCGATCAGACGGGCGACGACCGCTGCCACGTCGGCACGGGTCACCTCGCCGGGGTCGAGTGGAGGCTCGGTGAGCGAAACCGAGTCCGTCGCATCCTCGTCGGTCAGCTTGCCGGGGCGAAGAACGGTCCAATCCAAGCCCGTGCGGGACGAAACATCTTCTTCTGCAGCAGTTTTGGCCCGGATGTATGCTTTCCATCCCTCGTCGAGGTCGTCCGCGACCGGCTCACCGGCCCCGAAGGAACTGATCAGCACGTAGCGGCGAACGCCGGCCTTCTCGGCGGCATCGGCCAACAACACCGCACCGGCCCGGTCGACGGTGTCCTTGCGCTCGGGACCGCTGTTGGGACCAGCACCGGCCGCGAACACCACTGCGTCGGCACCGGAGAGAACGTCGGCCAACTCGTCGACGGACGCAGACTCCAGATCGATGACCTGCGGCAGCGCACCGAGGGCCGTGACGGCATCGACGTGATCGCTGTTGCGAATGAGCGACACAGCGCGGTCACCGTGCGCCGTGAGAACCTGCGTGAGATGTTGGGCGATCTGGCCGTGCCCACCTGCAATGACAATGCGCTTGTCGGTCATGCGACTACTCCCGTTCCTGACGTGATCTGTCGCGTTGGCTACCCGCGTGACAGGATTGCAAACATGACCCGGGCCGCAACCATCTATCACAACCCACGCTGCAACACCTCCCGCACCGTTCTGAAGATGATCGAGGATGCGGGCATCGTCCCCCAGGTCGTCAAGTACCTCGAGACGCCGCCGACCGAAGACGAACTCCGCACGCTGCTCGCCGACGCGGGACTCGCACCACGTCAGGCTGTTCGCACCCGCGAGAGCATCTATAAAGAACTCGAACTGGCGGTGGCCGACGACGAGACCTTGATCGCGGCGATGGCGGCGCACCCCATTCTGATCGAACGCCCGATCGTGGTCACCGACAAGGGAACCGTGCTGGCTCGCCCCTCCGACAAGGTCCTTGCCGTCCTGTAGAAACGCCTGTCCGTCAGAGCCTTTCGCGCGACACCGGGCACGACATACACCGAGGGCCACCCCGGCCCGAGCCCAACTCGGACCCGGAGATTCGCAACACCTCGATGCCCGACGCCTCGAGCCGCGCATTGGTCTCGACGTTGCGCTCGTAGGCGACGACCACCCCCGGGGAGATGGCGAGGGTGTTGTTGCCGTCGTCCCATTGCTCGCGTTCGGCGGTCACATGATCGAGTCCGGTGTCGATCAACCGGAGTTTGCCGATTCCCATCGCATCGGCGGCGGCTTCGAGGAACGGGTCGGCACCGCGAATACTGACGCCCGCATCCTCGCGGTGAATCGTGAACGCGGACAACGTGTCCTGAATAGCCGGATACATCACGACCGCGTCGGTGTCGACCATGGTGCAGACGGTGTCCAGATGCATGGACGCACGCTCCTGCGCGATCGGCACCACCAACACGCTGTGCGCCAGATCGTCCTCGAAGAGACTGCGTGCCAACGCTTCTGCGCCCGCAGGGGTGGTGCGCTCCCCCACACCCACCGCGACCACTCCAGGAGCGAGCAGCAACACGTCACCGCCTTCGACCGGAGCGGTACGGGATTCGTACGCACGTCGCACGCCTTTGAACATGGGATGGAATGCGTAGATCAAGTCGGTCAGCGACGTTTCCCGTACTCGCGCAGGCAAGGCCAGGGAGGTGATCGCCACTCGGTTGTCGATCCAGAACGACGAGTCACGGGTGAACAGCAGGTTGGGCAGCGGATCGATGACGAAGTCGCCCCCGTGATGCATGCGGCGAACCAGCGAGGCACCACTGGGCTCGGCCTCACCGGACTCGGCTTCGAGCAACTCGTCGAATGTCATGCCCGCCATCAGGATCTGGGCCAGTTCGGCTGCCGGGATACCGCGCAGGTACTGGGCGAGATCCTCGGCGAGCGCCCGTCCGAGCCGGCGGGCGTCGACGGCAGCCGAGATGCCCTGCATCCGAGCGGCACCGCTGACCGTCATCGCTTCGGTGAGGAGTTCGCCCAGCAGCAGCACCGTCACGCCGCGGCTGCGCAGCAGCTCCGCGAACGCATCGTGCTCGTCCTGTGCCCGGTCCACCCACGGCAATCCGTCGAACAGCAGTTGGTCGTTGTTTCTCGGAGTCAGGCGCCGCAGCTCGTCGCCCGGGCGGTGCAGCATCACAGTGCGGAGCACACCTACCTCGGAATTGGCTCCCAACGGGCCCGCAGCGGAGTCGACGCTCATGAACGAACGGTAAACCCATTCGTCGTTCAGCGCTGGCATCCGGACCTGAAGTAATGTCGAGGTCGTGCCGATGCCCGAGTGGAACGTCCGTGAACTGACTCCAGGCCAGCTGTCGGAGCGCAGCGGCGTCGCCGTGTCCGCGTTGCATTTCTACGAGAAGCAGGGCTTGATCAGCAGTCGACGAACATCGGGCAACCAGCGCAGGTTTCACCGCGAGACTTTGCGCAGAGTGGCGTTCATTCGTATCTCGCAGAAGGTGGGAATCCCTCTCGCGACCATCCGTCAGGCGTTGAGCGAACTTCCGGACGAGCGAACGCCCACCCGCGAGGACTGGGCCAGGCTGTCGACGCGGTGGCATCGCGAACTGGACTCGCGTATCGAGCAGTTGGTTCGCTTACGGGACGATCTGACCGGGTGCATCGGCTGTGGTTGTCTGTCGTTGGCCGGCTGCGCTCTGGCCAACCCGCACGACCGGCTCTCCTACTCCGGCCCCGGTGCCCGCACACTGGACGTCGACTTCGACGCCCCGTCGGTGCGACGCGGCTCGAGCAGTTTGGAGAACTGATCGTTCGCTCGTTGCAGCACGAACTCGTACGGTGGCGCGAACTTTCGCGAGATCCAGTAACCGAAGCGAATGTCGTTGGAGGAGTACACGAGGTACTTGCGTTTGGCGATACCGGCGAGAATCGCATCGGCCACGACCGACGGTTCGACAGCACGCTTCTCGAACCGGTGCTGCAGCTTCTGCACCCGAGGATCGTCTCGATCGATACCGGCGATCTGCAGCGTCTGCACCAGGCCGGTCTTGACCCCACCGGGCACGACGAGGCTGACGCCGATTCCGTGACGTTTGAGGTCGTATCGAAGAACTTCGGACACGCCACGAAGGCCGTACTTGCTGGCGCTGTACGCAGCGTGCCAGGGCAAAGGAATCAATCCCGCCGCGGACGAGACGTTGACCAGATGCCCACCGCGGCCCGCCTCGATCATCGGCGGGAGGAATTTCTCGATGACATGGATGGGACCCATGAGATTGACATCGACCATGGACTTCCAATGCCGATGCTCCAGATTCTCGACGGTGCCCCACGCCGAGATGCCCGCGACGTTCATCACGACGTCGAGGCTGCCGAACTCGGCGTGAATATCGTCCGCGAAGGCGGTGACCGCTTCGAAATCGGAGACGTCGAAGGGCAAGGAGTGGCTGACCGTTCCGCCCGCTCGACCGACCAGGTCCACGGTCTCGGCAAGCCCGGAGGCGTTGATGTCGGTCAGGAACAGTTCAGCTCCCACAGCTGCAGCCGCGATGGCCGTCGCCCGGCCGATTCCGCTGCCCGCTCCCGTGATCAACGTCTTCTTGCCGCGCAGATCGTATGTAGCCATCGAAGCTTGTTCCCCCACCGGTTGCCACGTGTCAGGTCGATTCCGACCCTACGCGGTGACGACCGACAGGGCCGTCACAATCTCTGCGACATCTCGTCTCGGTAATCGGCGACGGTGTTCTCGATACGCGTCGCCTCGTCGTCGGCACCTCGCTTTCGCGCATCGTCCGCGCGGTGCTGCAGAGTGCCGATCGCTTTCCGGAGCTCGTTGTCCGACATCCTGTGTTCCATGTCACACAGTGTGCGCCTCACGTCGGCGTGCAGCAAGCACCCCGGGCGACGAGAACGTCAGACGGTGACCGAGCTCGAATCGATGTTCTCGCGCACGAAGCTCGAGAGGCTGCGAGCTGCGAATTCGCGGAAGTAGGCCAGCTTGTCGGCAGGCACCAACGACGGCAGCACGGTGTTCCACACCTTCTCCATACGCGACGGCGCATCCTCCAGACGCGACTGCGCCTCGGACACCATCAGAACTCCGGCCAGCATTTCGCACACCAGCAGCGCCGCGTTGCCTGCGTCCAGGTGGTCGGCGACGTCGCCGTGCTCGATGGCCCGCTCGAAAAGATGCTCGAAGATGTTGCCCCAGGTGCCGAACACGCTTCCGCGAGCGGTGTCGGACCCGTCGATCTCCATCTGCAACCTGTACATCACACGAACGAGCGGATCCGACGCTGCCAGTTCGAGAACCGAGTACGAGATTCCGATGACGGACTCGAGGGCTGGGCTGCGGCTGTCCACCAGCCCCGCGCAGGCCGTGGACACGCGCTCGTGACCTTCGTCGACGATGGCGCGAGCGAGTTCTTCCTTGGACGCGAAATGGAAGTACAGCGCGCCCTTGGTCACGCCGGACTGCGCCGACACCTGACTCAGCGTGGCATTGGCATGCCCGACGTCGAGGAAGAGATCTGCTGCAGCGCGCAGCGCCGCCGCGCGAGTGGCTTCGGCCCTGAGTTGTCTCACCATGTTGCTACACCCCTGCTCAGTCGATCCTGCGATGACATCGACACCTTGTGGTCCGCGCTGGCTCCCGGGTGCTGAACCCACGAACTCGAATTCACGTTCCCTATACGGGCTTGTCAGCGCTCGCCAATAGTAACCGGTTCGTCGGCGATTTTGTGATTCGAAAGTGACAAATACATGAAGAAGACCTCGTTTACAAAACGATCGAAACGAAAAGTTCCACTTCTCCAGCATTCGTAACGACTTCTACTTCCTCGGCGTAAGCACGGAATAGCGTCCCGGATCGAACGCATTCGTCGACTTGCGCCCAGACGTCTTCGATCGGATCCGCGAGACCACCACTGGGCACGAACACTGCAAACACACCAGTCGGTATGGATACGAACACATCTCCCACAGCGACGTCACTCGGCGAGTCCAGCGGGACACCGACGAGTGCATTGACGGTGCCGTGCGCATCGGGGACATACACGGTGGCCACCTCCGTGGCATCGATGTTCTTCTCGCGCACGCGATCTCGGAGGAATCCCATCCATTCGCTGCAACTGGCCTCGGCACCGGGCTCCACCCGCGGTGCCACCAACCCACCGAACAATTCGGCACTGCGCGCGGTGATCCGAAAGCTCATCACGAACCGCCGGGCTGCGTGATGGCCAAATACAGGTCGACTTTGTAGGCGTGCGGGTAGCACTCGTAATCACCGGTGAACGATCGCACTATCTCCCCGTTCTCCTCGGCGTGATCGATCTGATTCCACAATCGAGTGAGAACGTCGGGAAAATAACCCACCGCGGAGAATCGGGCATATTTTGCAGACGGCACTTTTGCGATCAAATGCCCACGCGTCACCTGCGCGAGCGACGAGCACTGGTAACCGACTATCTGTGTATTGTACGATCCGATTCCAGGGGCGAAGTCCGTGTAGATCGACGCAAGCGGTCCGGCAGTCTCCTGATTGAGCACGGCGGACCACGCCTGGTTGAGGGCAGGATCGTTCAACCGCCCGAGTGCTCGTTTGGGACTGCGAACGGGGAGACCGGCGACCCACGTTTCGGGGAGGTCGACGATCTCGAACGACATTCACACTCCGTATGGAAGTTGCAGGGGCAGATCCAGCGCTCGGATCGTCGGTTCACGATATAACCCGTCAATCTACCGGGCCGACCGGTACGCAGATGATCGTTTGTTCAACAGGATGTGTCACTGGGTCTTGTCCCCGCGCATTGTGACCGACGACGCGACGTCACCGACCGATTGCGTCGAGCACCAATCCCGCCATCGCAGCGCTGCCCAGCGGGGTCGGATGCAAGAACGGTGTCGGACCGAACGTCATCGAGCCCGTGAACCAGCGCTCGGAAATCGGTGCGCATGCGTCGTGGCCGACGGCCGGCCCCGCCACATCGACGAATGTCGCCCCATGCCTGACGGCACTGTCTCGAAGCACGGAATCGAACCGGACGAAGAAGTCCTGCACGAACGCCGCGTCGGCACCGTGCAGATTCGAGTCCGGGAAACAGCCCTGATGGTCGAAGTAACCACCGTGACCGACCAGCACGACGACGGCGAGTGGTGAACGCTGCGTAATGGCGTCGAGGACCCCGTCCAACACCGGCCCCAGCTGCCCGAGCCTCTGATCGATCTCCTGGAGGACCACGGGGTTGTTCCGGCACCGAGGATCTTCCTGCGGCACAGGTTGCAGGCACGGCCCGATCAACTGCGCCCAATTCAGGTCGTTGCCGCCTATCGAGAGGGTCACCAGCGTCGTATGAGGCCGCAGCGCATCGATCTGAACCGGGACACGATGAGGCAGTGGCGTGTACGTGCTCTGCGGCGTGGACACGACGTGTGCGCTCGTCGCCCCGTGCACGCCACGCTGGCGAAGGACACAGGGTGCAGTGCGCTCGCGATCATGGCCGGATACGCCGCGTCGGATCGTCCACAACCGTCTCCGCCGGCATAGGACAACCACGCGGGCCCGGCGGCCCTGGAGTCGCCCAGAGCGACGTAGTGGACGGGGTTGTCGACGACGACGTCCGCCGACGCAGTCCCGACGAGCTGTCCCGTCAGCAGAGACACGGCAAGACCGACGACGAACGTCCGAACATCGAAGCGCACGACACGCCCCCGCCTGCTACACGGCCGCCCGACCGGCCCACCCCGACTCGACTCTCGGATACCCGCGGGTCGAAGAACTACGAGACAGTAACACCGCGTCGGCGATCACGCGGGCCTGTATCGAACCGTGGGGCCGGTTCCGGGGGCGCAGCAGATACAGCGAGTCTATCGGCGCTACCGATCGGACAATCGTCGCGTACCGCTCGAATCAGCCGTGAATTCACTCGGCCGACGCCGTGGTGGCATATTCGCCATCGCGAACAGGTGACGAATATTGTTGCGATGTCACGCCCTCGTTCGAATGCGACACCGGCAGAATTCGCGGCTCGCATCCGGACAAAATTCGAGTCAACGGCCAATGCACGGTATGCAGAATCATGTCCGCGATCAACAGTCGACGCAGCGCCTTGTTCGCCAAATCGTGGTGGGCCCATGTTCGGTAGGAACTGAGCACATAATGACGATATTCGAGGGGCGGAGTCAGCAGCCGCCGACCGGACACCTCGACGCACATCGTTTTGATCAGCGCGATCTGGAGACCGACGCGGTACAGGCACAGCGAGAGATCGATATCCTCGTGCAGGTCGGTACGCAGACTCACGCGGTCGCGGGCGGCTTCCCAAGCGGAGCGGCGAATGGCGAAGTTGTTACCCGAGGCCGCCGAGACCCGTAACTCGTCGGGTTTGCGCTTGGTGGAGTAGTCCACGTACGCGCCGTACGGTGCAGCCCACGGGGAGTCGTACAGGTAGATCGGCCCGGTCACCGCCGCGTAGTCCAGTCTGCGGTCGAAGAAATCCAGAATCGACTCGGCCCAATCCGGAGCTACCCGAGTGTCCGCATCGATACGTCCGATGATGGATCCTTCGGCCCGATCGAAACCGGCGTTGCGCGCATGAACGACGCCTCGCTTCGACTCCCGGACCAGAACTATCTCCGGAAACCGGCGGCTGTAGCTCGCTACCACGCCGGCGGTATCGTCGGTGGAATTGTTGTCCACCACGATTATTTCGTGAATGTGTTCACGTTGCGCCAATAAAGCGTCCAGGCATCCACCCAAATGCGCCTGTTCGTCGAATGCGGGCACAACAACAGAAAGAGTGTTCACAACGCCAACCCCTGACACCTTTTTGGCAATGCGTAGCTCGACAATTTCCGAAGCGAATGCAAAGAGTGCCGAGCCTCTGACGCAGATGATGCTACATCATCAATTCGACGAAATAAGTCGTCCAATTTCGGATCGATAATAGCCTTTTGTCGATATCGACAAGCGCTTTATCGATCGTTCGTCAGAGTATTGCTCTCGAAATCAGGCGTCGCGCCCGCTATGGCTCGCGCGTCGGGTAGATCGTTCAACTCCCGGCGACGAGCGGCTGGACTGCCGACGTACACCGCGTCCGGTTCGCAATCCTTGGTCACCAACGAGTTCGCCCCGATGATGCATCCCTCACCGATGCGGACCCCGGGCATGATCACCACACCGGACCCGATCCACGTGCCTCGCCCGATGGTGACCGACTCGCCCCGCAGCAAGCCTGCCCGTCGCCACGACGGTCCGACGTCATGGGTACTGGTGATGATCCGAACGTGGTCCGCCAGGAACACATCGTCACCGATCACGATGTCGGCAACAGTGTCGAAGTGGCACCCGAAATTCACGAAGACCCCGGTGCCCATCCGTACCGACCCGCGACCCTGGATCATCGCGCCGCCGTATATCAAGCACGGCCCGTCCGTCCGGACTCCCGCCGGCCGCAGCAAGGTCGCCCGCAGTACCGCCGGAACGAACGGCAGGTTCGCCACCGACACGAGGGTTGCCTGACGCATCTGAAAGAGGGCCCACTTGACGTTCGACGAGTCGCTCGCCCAGGTCGGGATCAGGGAGCGCAGGTTCACGCGGCCTCTCGCATCCGTTCGTCGGAGAGCGCACGGTCGTCGACGGGTAGCGCGCGCGAGGGCACCGCCGAGAACATTCTCGAGATGGGCCAGCGCAGCGTGTGCAGGAGCCAATCGATCGCAACGATCCGGGCCAGCTTGGCCGATGCGAGCCCGTGCTCCTTGTAGGAGCGGTAGCCCGCGATCGCGTAGTTCACGTACTTCACCGGAGAGGTAGCCGATCGCCGGCCGGAGACCGCAGCCTTCATACGGCCGTTCTGAGCAAGCGGCAACTTCTTGCCGACCAACGACAAGCACAGATCGATGTCCTCGTGCACGCAGGTCTTGTCGCTGACGACATCCCGAACCTCGTGCCAAGCAGATGCGCGGATTGCGAAATTGTTGCCCGATACCGCCAAGGCGCTGCGCACCGACGGGTCGCGCTGCTCCGCTCGAGCATGTTGCCACGCCAGAGGCCGGGCCCACGGCGACTCGTACAAGTAGGTTCGCCCGCCCGCTGCCGCAACCGTGGAGTGCTCTCCGAAGAATTCGATGATGGAGCGTGCCCACCCGGGCCGGACGCGCGTATCGGCGTCTATGCGGCCGATGATGGACGACTGCACGAGATCGAAGCCTGTGTTCCGGGCATGCACGACGCCCCGATTCGGCTCGTGCACCAACTGCACCTTGTCATTGACCTCGCACAGGGTCTCGACCAGATCGAGCGTCCCGTCGGTCGAGCCGTTGTCCACCACGACGATACGGTCTATGCAGTTTCCCTGATCGAGCAGCAGATTCAAGCATTCGCCGATGTGGTCGACCTCGTCGAGCACCGGAATTACCACACTGAGAGTGTTCATTTCGATCCCCTGATTGAATTCGACACCTACCGAACGCGCAGGCACGCGTATAAAGATACGACATCAGCCACGCGAACACTAAAGTCAGCCGAAGAAGCAGCCCCAGCTCAGAGCGCCGAAAACTGCAGCGTGACGCGATTATCGGCGCTAAGCAATCCAAAAGACCGTTTCGGGTCAATGGTGCTCATAAGACGTTCGAAAGAATTCGATTCCCGTTAATAATCGAATGTTGTTCGAATCCGCCATATTGCCGGAAATGCCTCAGCTCACGCGACGACGTATGAGGCCGATGGATATCGATCGTGCTCGTCGTAAATACGACGCAGCCTGTCGCCAGCGCCGTCGGCGGATCGCCGTGTCTACTGCCGCAACCACACCATCGTCGGTCACGCCTGCCTCTTCCATGGCAGCAAGCCCGTTTCGCAGGTGGTGGCACTGACGGTTCGTCAACGTCAAGGACCTGACCGCATGGAGATCGATGGGTCCTGGAAGGGCAGCACTCTCCGCACCTGCAGCGGCCAACCCGATCTTCGTCCTGATGCACTTGAAGCACACTCCGCAGTTGAATCGACCGTCGCGATTCTCCCAGCACACCCGTAGATGCTTCATCGCCGTCTCGTCCAGGCCTATCCGCCGGAGCTTGCCGAGCCGATTCACCTCCAACTCGTGGTGATCGAACGTGACACTGCTACTCGACCACAGCGGGTCCAGATCGGGATGGGAACCCCACGGCAGCAGATCCCAGCGACTGTTGGACGACGGAATCATGACGGTGCTCACATGCTGCGACAACGCCAGCCCCACGTGAGCCAGGGCGGCTCCGTGAAGGTCGTATCCCCAATCGAGCGGCAATCGGTCTCCGAACGCCGACCTCAACGTGGTCTTGACCTCGATCAGCGGCTTGCCGAGCTCCGCGGCCGCGTCTCGGGCACTGGCCAGTGCCCGAGAGGCCAAATCCTCGTTCCCGGCGGAGATGTCGAAACCGTGAACGAATATCAAATGGGTGATGCGATCGGATTGGGTGATTGCCGAATAGAAGCTGTCCACGCCTCCACTGAAGAAGCAACCCACCCCTCGGCCGTCGGACAGTGCATCGGAAGGTTCAGCCGATACCGATATCCCATGAAACCGTCTGGGATACCAGTCGAGAAACACTTTCTGCGCCTCGGGAGCGCCTCGAAGTGCCGTCGAATCCACCGGGCCGTCGAAAGCGATACTCCACTTCTTTCGCATTCCCGCTACCAGCATCGGAGGAAGCCACGGAGTCGCCGAATGGTCCAACTCGTAATTCGACGCGGTGGTCACCACAGCCTCTTTGCCGAGAGGCGTCACTATCCGGGCCGCAATTCGATGAGCCTCGGTGTGCTCGACATGCACGGTCATCTGGCTGGTCACCGTATGAAGTGTGACACAAGCGCCGGCGACGTAACGCCGCACCGACAACTTACGGAACCGGCTGGTCGGTAGGGTCGGATGTGTGCACACGGTCAGGATCGAGACTGCCCTGTACGACGACGTCGAACTCGTCTATCAGGACGACTCCGTGGCCGGCTACTACCTGTCGACGCCATCCAGCCGCGTCACGTTCGTTCGCACCGGACCGCAGACCGCGGACAGGACTCCCCTAGGCACCCGACGGTCCACAGATATTCGCGCGACGGTCGGCGGTGACCCGATTGCGGTGCACTGGGGTCCGCACGAGTCGTGAAACGCTCGTATCGAGTACGTCTGGCCTACCGAGACCGCGTACTAATGCTTGCCGCGAAAGACCTCGAGTCCAGCGCACTGATCCGCGGCGACACGGACCGCGGCAACGACTCGTTCGGCGACCTCACTCGCGAGTACGACGGCGGAGTGAGCGCGTTCTGGGGCCTACCGTTCACGTTCTTGCGCACGAAGCTCGAACCGCCGACGCCGACGGCGGACGAAGCGTTGGTCGGCATGACCGCCGCAGCGGCATTCGGCACCGGAGGACTGTCCGTCACCACGATCGCAATGAGTGCGCTGAGCTCTGTATTGCCTTGATTCACAACGAAAGCCGCCACTCGAGGTGAGTGGCGGCTTCGTTTCGGGGTGGAGCTGAGGGGAATCGAACCCCTGACCTTCTCGATGCGAACGAGACGCGCTACCAACTGCGCCACAGCCCCGTTTGCCGTCGTCTCGACCGGCTGGGCAACTCTAGCAAAGCCCCTCGGGACCGCTGTTACGCGCCCTGTGCCCGACGGAAATCGCCGTCATCGTCGCGGCGTGCCTGGAACGGCTCCTCGTAATGATCGAGATGCTCGAACTCCGGGTCCTCGTCGTCGATCTCGAGCACCACGGCTCCGGGTCGACGCAGACGCTGCGGCACGAGTTCGAGCTCTTCGTCGGTCTCCGATTCCACACCGAGGCGCGAGCGACCCATGCGGGTGAGTCGTCGTCGACGAATCTCTTCTTCGATCTGCACCTGCCTGCGCAGGTAGTACAGGTATCCGACGAGGACTGCGACGGACAGTCCGCACAGCCACCACACCGTCGGGGAGATGATGAACGCCAGTGCCGCGGTCGTGATGGCGGCGAACACCAGGCCGAGAACCGCGCGCTGACGGAAGGCGTATCGGGCGGCCCGGGCGATGGCGTCGGCCTCGGGATCGAATCCGCCGCGGCCGCGTCGGCGAGGCACGAAGTCGTCGTCGACGACTCCCGGCTCGTGTGCGGGAGAGCTCGCGCGAGGTGCGTCGTGGACCGGTTCGTCGCGTTCGAGGTCGTTTTCTTCTTCTGCGTGAGTGTCCATGGGGTCCTCCGCGGTACCGGGTAGATCGGGTGAGTCCGAACGAATCGACGCGAATTTCGGGCCGAAGATCTCGCTGGCGGGCGCGGAGACCCGCAGGTCGTCCTCCGGCCGCCAGTCGGGATCACTGCGGTGGCCGGTCGCGGGGCCGCGCTGCTTGCGCTTGGTGCCACCCCGATGCAACACGCGCGTGGCGAGTGCTGCGTCCGTGGTCTGCATGATCTGCGGACGCTTGGTCATCAGCATGGGAAGAAGAACGAAGAGCCAGACGGCCACGAGACCGATCCAGATGATCGAGTTCGGCATCGGCGATGTTCTCCTTCCTCAGGCGACAGCGACAGTCGAGACGCCCTCAGGTTATGTGGAGCAGGTGCGAGAACCCCGCAGACGCGCCGACCCGAATTACACTCCTGTCACTTTGACAACATCTGCAACCGAACACCGTGGAGTGAGCGCTATGCCCACGCAGCCCTGCCCGCGCGGACCAATCGATCGACGACCGATCCCTGCACCTCTCCCGAGGTGATCGCGACGAGTTTGTGGTCGCGCCACTCGCCGTCGACGTCGAGGTACTTGTAGAGCAGGCCCTCTTCGCGGAAACCGACGTTGCGCAGCACGGCCTGGCTGGCGAGGTTCTCCGGACGCACCGTTGCCTCGACGCGGTGCAACCCGACCGGTCCGAAACAATGATCGAGTCCGAGCGCCAGCGCCGCGGTGGCGACACCTTTGCCGTTGACTTCCTTGGACACCCAGTACCCGATCCACGCCGACCGGAGCGCGCCCCGCACGATGTTCCCGGTGGTGATCTGCCCGCAGAATTCGCCGTCGACCTCGATCACCATCGGCAGCATGTGCCCCTTGCGTGCCTCGGACTTCAGGCCCGAGCACAGTGTGGGCCACGAGGAGATGTGGTGTCGGGAATTCCAACTGCCCTCACCGCTCGGCTCCCACGGCTCGAGGTGTGCGCGGTCCTGGGTGCGGATTCGACTCCAGGAGGCTGCGTCGCGCATGCGGACGGGCCGAACCGTCACCGTTCCCCCGGCCACTCGCACTGGACCCAATTTCGCCGGCCAACCCGGGTGGCTCGACCACGTTCGCGGCATCAGTCGATCGTATGCGCTGCGCGTGTGAGCGCGTGCGTCAGCCGCGCTGAGCGAGGAACGAGACCTTCACTTCTTCGCCGGTTCGGATCTCGGTGACGTCGGGATCGATGACGACCAGGCAGTTCGCCTCCGCGAGTGTCGCGAGCAGATGAGACGACGAGCCCGGAGCACCGCCGAGAGCCTGGACGAGATATTCGCCGGTGCCCTCGTCGCGCATCAGTTGCCCTCGCAGGAATCCCTTGCGGTCCTCGATCGATGTGATCGGTGCGACGGTCCGCGCGGTGACGGTCCGGCGCAGTGGCTGGCGACGGCCGAGTGCGATGCGAATGAGTGGACGGACCATCACCTCGAACACCACGAGCGCGCTGACGGGGTTGGCAGGCAACAGGAACGTGGGCACCTCGTCGCGTCCGAGCTGGCCGAATCCCTGCACCGAGCCGGGGTGCATGGCAACCCGCTCGACTTCCATGTCCCCGAGTTCGCCCAGCGCCTCACGGACGCCATCGGACGCGCCTCCGCCGACCGCGCCTGCGATGACGACGATCTCGGAGCGGATCAGCTGGCCTTCGACCACTTCACGCAGTCGCTTGGGGTCGGTGCTCACGATGCCGACGCGGTTCACGTCGGCTCCGGCATCGCGTGCTGCAGCAGCGAGGGCGTAGGAGTTGACGTCGTACACCTGGCCGGGCCCGGGGGTCCGATCGGTATCGACCAACTCCCCGCCCACCGAGATGACCGACAACCGCGGACGCGGGTGCACCAGCACCTTGTCGCGTCCGACGGCGGCCAACAGGCCGACCTGCGCGGCACCGATGATCGTTCCCGCCCGCACGGCCACGTCGCCGGGTTGAACGTCGTCGCCGATCTTGCGCACGTAGTCACCCGAGCGAACCGGACGGAACACCTTGACACGGGCGCGGCCGTTGTCGGTGCGATCCAGCGGCAGGACTGCGTCGGCCAACGTGGGCAGCGGCGCGCCGGTATCGACCCGCACGGCCTGACGCGGCTGCAGCCGGATGGGCTGACGCGAACCCGCGGAGACCTCGCCGACGACGGGCAGCGTCAGGTCGATGCGCTCGTCTTCCTCGTTACGCAGGTCGGTACCCGCGGAGGCGACGTCGACACTGCGTACGGCATAACCGTCGATCGCGGCCTGGTCGAAGCCGGGAAGGGGACGCTCGGTGACCACTTCCTCGGCGCAGAGCAGACCCTGCGCTTCCGAGATGGCGACCCGAACAGGCCGTGGAGCCACCGCCGCTGCGGTCACCCTGGTCTGTTGATCTTCGACCGAGCGCATCTGGCCCTTCCTCTATGGCATCGACCCGCGATGCTATTCGTACGTCGTCAGTTCCGGTGCCCAGCTGTCGCTCAAGCGTTCGTTCAGCCATTCACGCAGCGCGGGACCGTAGTCGTCGCGCTGCAAAGCAAAGTCAACCGCAGCGCGTAGGTATCCCCCGGGATTTCCGAGGTCGTGTCTCGATCCACGATGCACCACCACGTGAACGGGATGGCCCTCCTCGATGAGAAGTGCGATGGCGTCGGTCAGCTGCAACTCGCCGCCGGCACCGGGCTCGATGCGTCGCAACGCGTCGAAGATAGCGCGGTCGAGCAGATAGCGGCCCGCGGCAGCCAAGTTGGACGGTGCCTCTTCCTTCTTGGGCTTTTCGACCATGCCGGTGACTTTGAGGACGTTCGGATTGACCGCGTCGGGCACGATTTCGACGGAGAAGACGCCGTAGGACGAGACCTTGTCGTCGGGAACCTCGATGGCGCACAGCACCGAGCCGCCGCGCTTGGCGCGCACCCGGGCCATGACGTCGAGCACACCGCGGGGCATCACCAGATCGTCGGGCAGCAGCACCGCGACCGAATCCTCGTCGTCGTCGAGTGCTTCCTCGGCGCATGCGACGGCGTGACCGAGTCCGAGCGGTTCGTGCTGAATGACCGATTGCACGTCCAGAAGCTTGGGGGCGACGCGTACCTTCTCAAGCATTTCGAGCTTTCCGCTCGCTTCGAGCTTCTTTTCCAGAACGAGGTCCTCGACGAAGTGGGCGACGACGCCGTCCTTGCCGGGAGAGGTGACGATGACCAACCGTTGTGCACCGGAATCTGCCGCTTCTCCGGCGACGAGCTCGATACCGGGAGTGTCGACGACCGGAAGTAGTTCCTTCGGAACGGTTTTCGTGGCCGGCAGGAACCGGGTACCCATGCCTGCGGCGGGGACGATGGCCGTGCGGAAGTGCACAGGCGTGGCGGCGGTCGTCGCTGAAGCGGCTTCTGTCATGGTGCTCACCCTATCCGTGGTTTCTGGAGATTGGCTCGGCGTGTGCCCCGTTCGACCCCCGAGTGCATATCGTTGAACGACAGCACGAGAGGGAGAGTGAACCGTTGTGAGCGTTCCCGAATTTTCGGAGAACACGCCGAAGGATCTGTGGCGGGAGCATGTCCTCGCCGAACGCCGACTGCTCGACGATGCGCAACGCGCGATGGAGTCCTCCGCACTCTGCCATGCCGTCGGCGAATTGGCGGCCGAACACTCGGTCGTGGCGGCGTACGTTCCGATCGGCCGGGAGCCGGGGTCGATCGAGATGCTCGACGCGATGGCCGCGGCCGGAGCCACGGTTCTGCTACCGAGTGCCCATGAGCCGGGGCCGCTGAAGTGGGCGCGTTACGAGGGTCGCGATGCGTTGGTGCGGGCACCGTACGGGCTGCTCGAGCCGTCGGGTCCACTACTCGAGCCCGACGCCGTCGGGCAATGCTCGGTGGTGCTGCTACCTGCGCTGGCCGTCGATCGACGTGGCGTCCGGCTGGGCCGCGGAGCCGGGTTCTACGACCGGACTCTCGACCTGTGCAGTCCCGAGGCCATGCTGGTCGCCATCGTGCGCGACGAGGAGCTGTTCTCCCGGCTACCGGCCGAACCGCACGACCGCCGCGTGACGCACGCGCTGACTCCCGGCGGCGGGCTCGTACGCTTGGGTACGGAATAACGCTACGATTCGATTCGTTGGCACTCCTGACTGTAGAGTGCTAATGCTCTCCCCAGTTTCGACGAACAGACAAGACACCGGCGGTGTTCGGCCTCGGCCAGCAGAGCGCGAACCTCCTCGGTGACCAGCGCGGAGGAAACACGATGCCCACCTACTCATACGCCTGCACCGAGTGCGACAACCGCTTCGACATCGTCCAGTCCTTCACCGACGACACGTTGACGGTATGCCCGGCATGCTCCGGCAAGCTTCGCAAGTTGTTCAATTCGGTCGGCATCGTCTTCAAGGGCAGCGGCTTCTACCGCACCGACAGTCGGGGCAACTCCGGCACCGCCAGCGAAGGCGCGAGCGAGAAGAAGTCCGACGCCGCGGCCACGAAGTCGGAGACCAAGAGCGACTCGAAGCCGGCCGAGAAGAAGTCGTCGGATTCGTCCTCGTCGAGCAGCTCCTCCTCGTCCTCCACCACGAAAGCTGCTGCCAGCCAGTAGTTATCGGATCCATCCACAGGCCGGTCTGTTATCCACAGGCCGGCCTTTTCGGTCTCTTCAGGCCAGTTGGGACCGCTACCGTTCCGGTCATGGCTGCCCGCAAGAACCGACTGGACTCGACGCTGCTCGACCGCTTCGCTCAGCGTCCCGCGTGGGTGGGATCGGTGAAAGTTCGACGCATCGCCGCGGGCATTCTGGTGGCCGTCGCAGTCCTGCTGTTCGTCGACGACGCCGCAGGCGACGATCGCGTCCGCGTCGTCACGGCCGGCCGCGACCTGACGCCGGGAACGATACTGACGCCGGCCGATGTTGCCGTCGCCGAATGGGATTCGGCCACGGTGCCCGACGGCGCAGTGCTCGATTCCGCCGACGTGGACGGACGGACACTGACCGGACCGGTTCGAGCAGGTGAACTGCTCACCGATGTCCGGCTGTTGGGCTCCCGAACCGCCACCGCGGCGCTGGGGGCCGAGGCACGCGTCGTACCGGTGCATCTCGCCGATGCGGGCGTGACCGACCTACTCAGAGAAGGCGATCGGGTGGACGTCCTGACCGTCGAAACTCAGGAGAACTCCGAAGCCCCACCTGCAGCTCGGATACTGGCGTCGGGGGCGATGGTGGTGCTCGTCTCCGCCGAGGCCGGCGGGGGTCGGCAACGAGATCGGGTGGTGCTGCTCGCCCTACCGACCGAGGATGCGACGACGGTGGCAGCCGCGTCGCTGGTGAGCGCTTTGACGGTGACATTGCATTGAGTCGGTGCCCGGGCGATTCACGGGGTCCGAAGTCGATCGATCTGGGTTAACGTCTGGCGAGACCGAAACATACCAAGAGATCGGAGAGCGGCTCATGCTGAAGGGATTCAAGGACTTTCTGTTGCGAGGCAACGTGGTCGACCTCGCGGTCGCAGTCGTCGTCGGCGCAGCATTCACGGCAATCGTCACTGCGTTCACCACGAACATCATCAACCCGTTGGTCGCCGCTGTCGGTGGCAGCAACGAACTCGGGTGGGGAATCAAGATCCTCAGTAGTAACGACGCCACGTTCATCAATATCGGCGCGGTCATCACGGCGATCATCAACTTCATCATCATCGCCGCGGTCGTGTACTTCGTGCTGATTCTGCCGGTGAACACCGCGAAGAAGCGCTTCGTCAGCCAGCCGGAGAAGGAACTGAGCGACGTCGACGTGCTGGTGCAGATCCGCGACATCCTCGCAGGGGGAACCGCTGCAGGACAGAAGCTTTCGACCGCGGCCGACACCACCGGCGGCAGCGGCGAAGCAATCGATTCGCCCTCCCCCGACCTCGGTAAGCACTCGAAGGACTGACACCGGTCTGCTTCGACGAATGAATGCGCCAGTCATGCACTCTGAGTGCATGACTGGCGCATTCATTCGTTGTGGGGCGTGCGACAGGCCGTGAGGGCCCCGTCAGGCGATCAGTTGGTGAATGTCGACAGAGGTAGTGCGTCTAGGGTGATCGTGGTTCCTTCTGTCTCGCACGCCGACGCCACGGCTGCGCCGTTGTCGACGAAGGCCTTGCCCGATTCGCTGCCTGTAGTCGAAAGATCCAGGGTGTCGGCTGGCAACGCGTCAACAAACGTGGTTATCGAACTGGCGACGTCGCCCGACGCAGTGCCGGGAAGCGCAACTAGCTTGTCGACGACGGCCTGCTTGTCGGCGGTCCACTTCTCGATGTTTTCGGCGGACCCCGGCCCGGCACCTACGAGCCCAACCAGTGCATTGTGGTCGGTCGCGAAGTTGGTGCAGGCATCGGCACTCTCACCTGTCGCTGCGGACTCGTCGTTACTGCAGCCGGCGGCAAGTCCGAGCGCCAGCAATGCGCCCGCGGCAGCGGCGGCAAATCGGGCTTTCGAGTACATCGTGGCTTCGCGCCTTTCGTAAGGGACAACTGGTCGGGTCCGAACGTAGTTCAGGCCCGTACGGAGTGATCCGTACGGGCCTGAACTTTTCTCGGTGTATTGCAGGTGAATCTAGGTCACCCTTGTAAAACTGACAGCGAAATCAGTTGAGACGAACCGGAACACCGTAGGTGATGGCCGTGTCGCCCGTGGCGCTGGTCAACGAAACGTACGGACGGATCGTCACGTTGCCGAGGATCTCGGTCGCCGTTCCGTGCAGGTTAGCGACCTGGATCGAGCCACTCGTGCCTGCTGCGTCGCCTTCAGCGGAGGTAATGTCTGCCGAATCGTTCTTAACCGCGTAAGCACTCTCGGACTGAACAACGCCGGGGCCGTTGGTCAGGGCAATGGTGCCGGTTGCCTGCGGGAGAAGGTCGACTCCGACGTCGAGGCCGGACGTGCTCTCGCCGACACCCTCGATGGCGGCACCAGCCACGAATGCACCGAGTCCGCCGGGCGAAAGCAGCTGACCGGCGGTCGAAGTGCCCGTGACGGTGCTCGTGTTCGAGGAACCGATTCCGAGCTTTGCGGTGGGCGATGCCCACGAAACCGTGACGCCTCCGCCGAGGCTCATCGGGTAACCGATCTGGTAGCCGATCTTGAGGGTGCCTTCGAAGTCGTCAGCCGAAGGGCCCTGGACGTCGTAAGAAGCCTTGCCGTTGGCGAACCACTCACGGGTAAGCGGGCTGCCGTCGAGGGGAGCGACACCGTTGATGAAGGTGTCGGACAGCGTCACCGTGATGGTGTTTCCATCAGCGTCGACGACCGAGTTGGAGCTGTCGACAGCGGCGGAAGCGGTTCCGGTACCGAGTACCAGGCCGACTACCGAAGCGCTGGCAGCAACTGCGACGCTCATGGACTTGAGTCCCCGGCTGCGCCGCGACTTCTGGATCTCCGTCATTTATTCCTCATCATGTTCAGTCCCAGCGCGGTGTCGCACGGGGAAGCTTGTGGCTTTCACCCTCGAACTGAATCGCACGCGTCAGTGTGTGCGAGCCCGAGCCGGATGGAGCCTGAAGGCCACATCCTCGATTGTTCAGTTCCGAGATGAAGGGCGCGGCACCGGTTGGTCCCACGCCCTGATCCCTTGGAAGCTGAGGGGAACATTAGAGGAGATGCCTGACCGTGACAATCCCTACGATCGACGCCCAAACGTTGCCATCTCGTGATGTGTTTCGTCGGCGTGAACATCTTTCACACCCGTGTTAGCGATAACCTGCGTCACAGCATCTCCCGAGAAGTGGAAACCGTTACAGGAGCCGATCAGGAGTAAAACGACCCTGATATGGGAAGACGCAGCGGGAGTCCTGTCCGGATTGCACGATTGGACCGTTCCACACCCCGCCTGTGGTGTCCGTTTTCGGCGGCTTCGCCCGGCACTACCGCCGGGTAGGTCGCTAACGACAGGTAAACGACTAACTAACAGAGCTGTCATTCCAGCCAGTAAAATGTGTTGTGGATCACACTAAAAGTAATGGGGTGGTCGCTGCTGCTTCAACCAATCGACCGACAAAGAGTCGCCATCGGGCCCGTCGGCCCGGTCGTCTCCCGTGGTCTCCGGCAGCACGTCACCGAAGATACGAGCGAGCCGGGCCCGTTCTGCTCGGGCCCGGCTCGCTTCGTCGTCCGGTCGATTCTCGATCGGCTCGTCGTTCATCGCAGTGACTACGCGTCCAATCCCGACAGCTCGGCGATGACCTGACTCGCCAGTGGCGTCAATGTCGCCATACCGTCACGGATGGCGGCACGGGACGACGCAAGGTTGACCACCAGCGTGCTGCCCGATACTCCGACCAGTCCCCGCGACAGGCCTGCGTCCAACGATCCGGCTGCCAAACCGGAAGAACGCAGCGCCTCACTGATTCCCGGTATCTCGCGATCGAGCACCTCGGCCGTGACGTCGGGAGTCACGTCGCGAGGCGAGACACCCGTGCCGCCGACGGACACCACCAGGTCGACACCGCCGATCACCGCAGTGTTCAGCGCATTCCGCACGTCCACTTCGTCGGCCGTCACTGCCACCACACCGTCGACCAAGAAACCGGCCTCGGTCAACAGTTCGGTCACCAGCGGACCCGTCGAATCCTTCTCGTTGCTGTGAGCTGTCCGGTCGTCCACGATGACGACCAACGCGCGGCCGGCCAAAGGTGCGTCGAGTTCCATACCGCTCACCGTAGTAGTAAGGCCCGTACCCGGCTCACGCTGTGCGTAAATAGTTGCAATGGTTCCGTGCCTGCCGGCTTCCCTGAGCATCAGCGACCGCCCGGGAACGACGGGATCTGAAGTGAAGGAACCTGCGCAGCGGGTGCCGCAGCCGGCTCGGCCGTGCCCAGCGTCACGTCGACTGTCTTCTCACTGCCGCCGTCCGTGTACGTGATCTTCACCGAATCGCCGGGTGCGTGCGAACGCACGGCGGCGATCAACGCGTCACCACTGGCAACGATCCGATCGTCGACCTTGGTGATGACCGCGCCCTTCGGAATGCCGGCCGCCGCAGCCGGGCCACCCTCGGTGACCTCGACGACGGTTGCACCGTTGGCATCGTCCTTGGACGGCACCTGCACACCGATCATCGCTTGGGTGGCCTTGCCGGTGGTGGTCAGCTCGTCGGCGATCCGCTTGGCCTGATCGACCGGGATCGCGAATCCGAGACCGATCGATCCGCTCTGCGCGCCGGAACCCTCACTGCCGCCGAGCGTGGCGATGGCGGTGTTGATGCCGATCAACTGGCCATCGGTGTTGACCAGAGCGCCGCCGGAGTTACCGGGGTTGATGGCAGCGTCGGTCTGAATGGCGTCGATCACCGAGTTCTGGTTGCCGGACTCACCGGACGTCGATACCGGGCGGTTGAGCGAGGAAACGATGCCGGTGGTGACGGTGCCGGCCAGGCCCAGAGGCGAACCGATGGCGACGACCTGCTGGCCGACCTCGAGGTTGGACGAGCTGCCCAACTCGATCGGCGTCAGATTCGTCTTTCCTTCGGCCTTGATGACGGCCATGTCCGAGACGGAGTCCGCACCGACGATGGTGGCGTCGGCCACCGACCCGTCGGCGAACGCGACGGTCAGTTTGCCGTTGGCTCCTGCGCCGGTGGCGACGTGGTTGTTCGTCAGGATCAGGCCGTCACTGCTGAGGATGACGCCGGAGCCCTCACCTTCCTGCTGCGAGCCCTTCACCTGAATCTGCACGACACTCGGCAGCACCTTGTTCGCGACGGCCTGAACGGAACCGTCGGGGAAGTTGGCGGCCGGCTGAGCGGCGGTGATCGGTGAGTTCAGCGAATTGGTGACACCGGCGTTGTTGCCGTTGGCGTTGTTGGTCGCGATGGCACCGACAGCGCCGCCGATTCCGCCGCCCACGAGGACAAGGGCAATCGCTCCGGCCACGAGGGCTGACCGACCCGGACGAGTCTTCACGGCGCCGGATGCCGAATGAGGCTGCGGCGCAACCTGTTGGGGCTGCGCATGCTGGCCGGGGTTGTGCTGACCGGCCTGCGAGTCACCGTGCTGACCGTAGGGGCCGTAGCCGGGCTGGTACTGATTCTGCCCGTAGCCCGCGTACTGCTGCGGGTAGCTCTGCTGGGGATGCGCCTGCTGGGGCGGGAACTGCTGCGTGGGATTCTGCTGGCTTGGCTGCTGCTGGGTGGGCTGGTGCTGAGTCGAGGGATCGTGCTCGCCGCCGTGTAAAGCCCGGTCCGCAGGATGATGCTGTGCACCGGCATCCCGTCCGGGCTGTTCTGGTTCGTTACGGTCGTCGCTCATCGCTGTTGCTTCCTTCGATAGAGACCTCGGCTTCGAGGTCGCCCGCCTTCTTGCTACTCACTGTGCAGGGCGGTACTGAGAGCGCGCTGAGACTCGCCTATCAGTTTGCCGAGAGTGTCTCGTGGTCCGCGGCACCCTCACCGGGCAACACGATTCGGATGAGAGCTCCACCCCGCTCGGACACCTCGACGGCAATAGTGCCGCCGTGTTTGACGACCACCTGTCGCACGATGGCAAGTCCCAGACCGGATCCGGGCATCGAACGCGATGCCGTCGAGCGATAGAAGCGCTCGAAGACGAGTTCGCGGTCTTCCTCCGGAATGCCAGGGCCCGCGTCGTCCACTGTCAGCTCGAGCAGGCCGTCACCGATCTGCCGCATGGCAATTCGTACTTCTCCGCCGCTGGGGCTCCATTTGGCCGCGTTGTCGAGCACATTGAGCACTGCCCGCGACAGGCCCGCCTGATCTCCGTAGACGAACCACGGCATGAGCGTGGCATCGAAGTCGATCTCGTTGCGACGCCTGCGAGCTCGTTCGAGGCTGCGCTCGACGGCATCGGCCAGGTCGACCCGCTCGAACACCGTCTCGGGTGCATCCTCGCGTGCAAGGTCCACCAGATCACCCACCAGCGTGGACAATTCCTGGATTTGCGCCACCACGTCGGTTCGCAGCTCGGCCATGTCCTCATCGGGAATGGACGGTGCGCCCGGACGCCCGGCCGCGATCAACAGTTCCATGTTGGTGCGCAGCGACGTCAACGGCGTCCGAAGTTCGTGCCCGGCGTCGGCGACCAATCTGCTCTGCCTGCCCCGAGATTCGGCCAGTGCGCGGAGCATCGTGTTGAAACTCTCGGTCAACCGGGCCAATTCGTCGTCGCCCGTCACCGGGATAGGCGTCAGATCGTCGGTACGCGCCACTCGCTCTGCGGCCGCCGTCAATCGTGCGATAGGCCGTAAACCGGTGCGCGCCACCGCCATGCCCGCGCCCGCCGCCAGCACGACACCACAGGCTCCCACGATCAGCAGAACCCACGCCAAACGATCCAGCACTTCTCCGGTGGGCAGCAGTCGCTGCGCCACGATCAGGGTGCTGCCGTCCTTGGTACGCAGTGCGAGCACCCGCTGATCGTCGAGTGTGCGCAGCGACGAAGCCTGCTCTCCGCGCACCACAGCAAGTTCCGAATCGCCGACGGGCACCTTAGGCCCGGGCGGGTTGTAGCTGGTCATGTCGGGGTAGATCAACGCCACACTGACGTCGGTGCTGTACAACGTGGCACCGGCCACGAACCGTGGGTCGTAGGACACCAGGTCCGATTCAGCCAATGCAGATGCGCGAGAACGCAACTGCGTGTCCACGTCGCCGTACAGCGCGCGCGAGACCACGGTGTAGGCCGCAATGGCCATGACAGCCACCGCGATCGCCACGACGGACGCAGCCAACAGCGTCACCCGCCACCGTAACGACACCGATCTCGTCAACGGCGTCGGTGGCCGCATCGGCGGAGGCGGAACTGCGACACCGTCGGGCGTCTTGCGCCCGAACGAACTGCCTATCACGGGGGCGTCTCGCGCAGGACGTATCCGACACCGCGAACGGTATGGATCAGTCGCGACTCCCCTTCGGCCTCGGTCTTGCGCCGCAGATACCCGACGTACACCTCGAGCGCGTTGCCGGAGGTCGGGAAGTCGTAGCCCCAGACCTCTTCGAGAATGCGACTTCTGGTGAGCACTCGGCGCGGATTGGTCATGAGCATCTCGAGCAACGAGAACTCGGTTCTGGTGAGACTGATCGAACGCTCGCCGCGCGAGACCTCACGGGTGACCGGGTCCAACGACAGGTCCGCGAACGTCATGGTCTCCGAGTCGATGCCGGCTTCCATCGCTGTGCGCCGCAACAGTGCCCGCAGCCGAGCCAGGAGCTCCTCGAGCGCGAACGGCTTGGGCAGGTAGTCGTCTGCACCCGCGTCGAGACCGGCTACGCGCTCGGACACCGAATCACGCGCAGTCAGCACCAGGATCGGTAGGTCGTCGCCCACGCTGCGCAATCGCCGACACACCTCGAGGCCGTCGAGACGCGGCATCATCACATCGAGCACCAACGCATCGGGACGCGCCGCAGCTACCTGTTCCAGGGCATCGAGGCCGTCGACCGCCAGGTCCACGGTGTACCCGTTGAACGTGAGCGACCTGCGCAGCGATTCGCGCACCGCTCGATCGTCGTCGACCACCAGTATCCGCATCGGTACAGTTTGTCCTGGTCGACTGAGACACGGCTGAGAGGGGTGGTCGGTCGGTACGCGCTCCGGCAGTCGGAGCTCACAGCGTGGGTAGATTCCGAGCCTGCGGCAGATTCCATTTACGCCACAGAGCGAGCAATCTCAGGCCGGTCGCCAGTATCGTCCCCGCGACCAACCCGACGTTCTCCGGCAGAGTGAGCGCCTCGGCCACCACGACGGCCGTCGCACCGAGCAGGGCAGGTAGGGCGTACAGGTCGCGGTGCAGCAGCAGGGGAACGTCGTTGACGAGGACGTCCCGGATGACGCCACCGGCCACGGCCGTCGTCGTCCCGATCAGCGCTCCCGACAGGGCGCTACCGCCGACACCGAGTGCGATCGTCGCGCCGGTCGACGCGAACAGGCCCATCCCGAACGCGTCGAGCACGAGCACGCCCCGGCGCACCTTGCCCATCTGCCGATGCGCGACGAACACCACCAGCGAGGCGAAGAACCCGACGGTGACGTTCGGCCAGGTATCCAGCGACGTCGGCGGATGGATGCCGAGCAGCAGATCGCGAACGATGCCGCCCCCGATACCCGTCGTGATTCCGACGACGCAGACCCCGAACAGGTCGAGTCGTCGATGTACCCCGACCAATGCGCCGGACGCCGCGAAGACTGCGATGCCGATGTATCCGAGGAGGTCGAGAAGCACCGAACGAGCATGTCATGCGACTGACAGCAGTCCCAATTTCCGCCGACCCGTCCTCGAAGCGGCGGCTAAGTCAGCCGAACCGTTCCGTCGTCGTCGACGCTCCAACCGGGGTTGTGGCAGATTTCCCAGATGACTCCGTTGGGGTCGGCGATGTGGGCGTGATAGCCACCGAACGATGTCCGCTCCGGTGCCTTGATCGGTGTCGCGCCCGCCGCGAGAGTGGCCGCGAACATCGCGTCGACGGCCGCTGCGTCGTCGACGTTGTGCGCCAACGTGACCGAGCCGAGATCGTGTTCGCGCGGCGGCCGTCCCAGATCCCCGTCGAACGCGGTGGCGTCGTACAGACCGAGCACCGCACCCGGCCCGATCTGGAAGAACAGAATCTCGCCAGGAACGTCGAGCAACGGCGTCCACCCCAGCCCGCCGCAATAGAACGACCGGGCGGCGTCGAGATCCGCAGTGGCCAGAGTGGTGAAATGAACTTGCTGCTGCATCGCCCCATTGTTTCAGGCGATAGTCTCGGTCGGGTGCCGTCCGGCACATTCGAAGTTCTCGAACCGAGGTGACCCGAAGTGCCGATCGTCGACAATGCCGTCTATGTCGAGGGAAAGCGGACCGCGAATCCGGAGAGTCTCGACATCACGTTCGAGTGCATGCGTGACCGCCACGGTATGGCGTGGATCGGCCTGTACCGTCCCGAGATCAGCGAAATCAACGCAGTAGCAACGGAATTTGGGCTGCACCGACTCGCCGTCGAGGATGCCATCGCGGCGCATCAGCGCCCGAAGCTCGAACGCTACGCCGAGCAATTGTTCGTTGTTCTGCGACCCGCGCGGTACATAGACGAGACCGAAAAGGTCGAATTCGGTGAATTGCACATTTTTCTCGGAGCCGATTTCGTCGTCACGATCCGCCACGCCGAATCACCCGAACTCGGTCTCGTCCGACATCGACTGGAGGAATCTCCCGAGTTGCTCGCGCTCGGACCCGAGGCCATCCTGTACGGAATCCTCGACCAAGTGGTCGACGAGTACGTCCCCGTGGTGAAGGGACTGCAGACCGACATCGACGAAATAGAGGATCAGCTGTTCACCGGCGATCCCAGCGTATCGCGGCGTATCTACTCACTGCTGCGTGAGGTATCCGAATTCGACCGTGCGGCAAAGCCTCTGGTGGAGATGATCGAATCCCTCAAGCGCGGGTCCGACAAGTATCACGTCGACGTCGAACTGCAGCGAAACCTTCGTGACGTGTTGGACCACGCAATCCGCATCTCCGACCGCATCGAATCGTTTCGATCCAACCTGCAGAACGCGATGACGGTGCACTCCACCATGGTGGCGCAGCAGCAGAACGAAGAGATGCGGAACATGACGCAGGTCAGCCTCGAGCAGAACGAACAGGTCAAACGAATCTCGTCCTGGGGCGCAATCCTGTTCGCGC
The DNA here is from genome assembly GCF_001894785.1 of Rhodococcoides fascians NBRC 12155 = LMG 3623. Lineage (GTDB taxonomy): Bacteria > Actinomycetota > Actinomycetes > Mycobacteriales > Mycobacteriaceae > Rhodococcoides > Rhodococcoides fascians. The sequence goes on along the minus strand of NZ_BCWW01000003.1, from coordinate 637,747 downwards.
CGTCGCTCATCGCCGCGATCTACGGCATGAACTTCGAGGACATGCCGGAACTGAAGTGGCACTTGGGTTATCCACTGGCGCTGGTCGCCATGGTGATCTGCTCCAGCGCGCTCTACGTGGTGTTCAAACGTCAGAAGTGGCTGTAGAGCGGCTGCGCCGCACGTGAGTGGAAGTTCGTAGCAGGGGTCGAAGTTCCACTCACATGGGCACTCAGGAGGAACCGAAGATCGGGCCCACCGGGATGTCGCGCTCGAAGGTGAGGCGATCGAATTCGTTGCCGTATTCGTCGATCGCTCCGATGGACATCGTGCTGGCCTTGATGCCCGGAATACCCGGCACCACATCGACTCTGACGAACGAGTAGTTCAGGAATCTCACTCGCGACCAGGTGATCGATTCCGCCGACTTGGTGCCGTCGGGTGCCCAGACATAGCTGTTCGGAACAGCCGTGTCCGGCAGTTCGTGGCCACGGTAGCTGACGCCCTCGCCGTCCTGGAACGTGTAACGCGGACGACCACCCCCGCCGACGGTGTAATACACGGTGCCGTCGGTCTTTCCGCGAACCGTGGCGTTGTCGCCGGCGACCCGCGTCGCACGGTTGGAGCGGATCGGATCGGTGCGCTCGAACACGTGGTTGTGCGCCTGGAGCACCACGTCGACCTCGTACTTGTCGAACAGCGATACCCACGCGTCACGTACGCCGCCGTCGCTCGCGTGCGTCGAGGTGGTCGAGTAGGCGCAGTGATGGAAGAAGCAGACGATGAAGTCGATGTTCGGGTCTGCCCGATACTTGGCGAGAGTCTGCTCCACCCAGGTGTTCTGGGCTCCGCCGCTGTAGCCGGTGTTGGCCTTGATCTCGTAACTGACGTCGTTGGCGTCGAGCGAGAGCACCGCGGTGTTGCCGTACACGAACGAATATGCCGACGGGCACCCCTTCGGGCCAGTGCTGGGCTGATCGAGACGTGCCGCGTGGCCGCCGTATCCGTTGGGGCTGTACAGCGCCTCCATGTCGTGATTGCCGGTGGCGAACAACCACGGTGCCGTCGACGCGCTTCCCTCGATCGCTTGGAAGTAGCCATCCCAGACGAAGGGATTGAACTTGTCGAACCCCTTCGGCGGCGTCTTGCCGTGGCCGGCGAACTGCGGTGGCAGACCGGCACCCGACGGATCCGCGTAGGCGATATCGCCGGCAAGAATGTGGAAGTCCGGACGCGACGCCTCGATCTGACGATTGATGTTGCGCGCGTGCTTGACCGACGGTTCGTTATCGGGCTTGTAGTACAGGTCATCGTAGTCGCCGGCCATCAGACCCGCTGGCTGCGAGGGTGTTTCATCGACGCCCTGGTCCCCCATCATGGTGAACCGGAACGGAGCAATGCGTCCGGTCGGCAGCGCGGGAGATGCGCTGCGAATGTCGCTGACGAAACCGTCCGCGGTACGCCATCGGTAGTAATGCGGCAGCTTTGGCGTCAGATTGTCGACGGGCACGTGCACGTAGTACTGCTCGGCCGACAGAATGCCGCCATCGGTCTGCGGAACTTGGCTGACGAGGTTGCGCACCTCGGCGGAGGTCGTGGCTCCCAGTGCAGGCGTTGGGCCGTGATCGAGAAAGACACCGGTGATGCCGGGATTACGGGAAAGCTGAGCGGAGAATCGCAACTGTGTCGCCGGGTCGTTGCCGAAGCCCATGTGTCGACCGGCCACCGCCAGCGGGGCGTCCTGCGCATAGGCGGTGCGCGTGAACGCCGAATTACCGACGCCCACCGCGGCTGCCGTCGCTGCGGCACCGACCAGGAAGTTGCGTCGACTCACCGGGTGTCGCCGCAGGAACGACCGATGCCAGTCGTGCTGCTCGGCCATCGTCATGTTCTCGGCGAGCGTCCCCGGAATACCGGTCGCGACGGTCTCGCCTGCGGGATTGAGCGTCATGAATCGATGGTGACCGTGAAGGCCCCTCGGGCGCTGAACGGAACGAAGCACTTCAGGTGAACAAGTGTTGAACACCGATGCACAACGGGACGAACGTGGACAATCCCGTCGTGCACGGAACTTCGTAACCCACTACGAATTTCCATGCACGACGGGAGGTCGATTCAGGTCCCCTTGACGTTGAGAATCTGGCGTAGCTCGTGCTCGACGCTGACCAGATCTCGCGCGTCCTCCATCACGACATCGATGGGCTTGTAGGCGTCCGGGATCTCGTCGATGAAGTCTGCGCTGTCCCTGAACTCGATTCCCTCCATTCGCGCCTGCAGGTTCTCGTGGGTGAACCGCCTTCTGGCCTCGGTCCGAGAGAACTGTCGACCGGCACCGTGGGGTGCCGAGCACAGGCCGGCCTTCGAACCCTTTCCGACCACCACGTACGAGCGCGTTCCCATCGATCCGGGAATGATCGCCTTCACACCCTCGTGTGCATCGACTGCACCCTTACGGGTGAGCCAGACGTCCTTGCCGAAGTGCGTTTCCTTCACCGTGTAATTGTGATGGCAATTGATCCGCTCGACCTCGCGATGGTCGTCCGTTCCCATCCACTCGGCGAACACCGCGCCGAACCGGTCCATCATCTCGGCCCGGTTCAGGTAGGCGAACCGCTGCGCCCACTTCAGATCTCTGATGTACTGCCCGAATTCACGGGAGCTCTCGGGCAGGTACGCCAAGTCCTTGTTCGGCAACGAGATCCACCACTGCGCACACAGACGCTGCGCAATCCCGATGTGCTTCTTCGCGATCTTGTTGCCGACGCCCCTCGACCCACTGTGCAGAAACAGCCAAACTCGATCGGTTTCGTCGAGGCACAACTCGATAAAGTGGTTGCCGCCTCCTAACGAACCGAGCTGCTGCCGCCACTGTGGCGAGTGACTCAGCTCGACCTCGTCTCTGGCCGCCAGCTCCTCGAGCTCCGACAATTTCGGCGCGGTGAAATCCCACCCATCGATGCCGACGTTGTAGTTACCCGGAGACAGCGGGATGCTGGCCTCGATCGCCAGACGTAAATCCGTCAGGTTGCGTCCGCCTAAATCATCAGATGTGAATTCCGTCCGGACACCGATCATTCCGCAGCCGATATCGACACCGACGGCGGCGGGAATCACGGCACCCAACGTCGGAATGACCGTTCCCACAGCACTTCCCATCCCGGCGTGCGCGTCGGGCATGAGAGCGACGTGCGGATGCACGAACGGCATCGATGCTGTTTCGCGGGCCTGCTCGAGTGTCTTGTCCTCGAGTTGTGACGCCCAGTTGAGCAGCCGTAAGCCCACCTTGTTCGGGGGCATGATGTTCCTTTCCGCCCCCTCCACGAGAGAGAGCTATTCGATGGGTCGCGTCACGAACTGTGCGTGTTTGCCACTGAGGGCAGTGCGCAGTTCGGGCGAATATGCGCGCAACACAATGCTCAGACCGGCTCTCGCGTAGAGAGCGGCACAAGGCAGACAAGTGGCGCGCATGGCGACGACCCTATCGAGCGAAAAGACTCCGACGCGAACTAATTAATTCGAACGCGAGGATGGAGGGGAAGCGGAACCTACACTCCCCCACCGAATGCGAGTCCCAGTAGATACGTCGCCCCGGCCGCGCCGTATCCGATGGCGAGTTGTCGCAGTGCGCGTTTGACGGGCGGACCGCCGCTGAGCAGTCCGACGATCAGGCCCGTACAGATCAATGCCAGTCCGACCAGTACTGCGGCAACGGCAAGGGCCACATAGCCTTCGAGACCGAACAGGTACGGCAACACCGGGATGACGGCACCGGAGGCGAAGAAACAGAAGCTCGCTGCGGCGGCACCGAGTCCGGTTCCGATGGATTCGTGCTCGTCGATGTCGGTGGCCGGTTCTTCGACGGCGGGGAGCAGTCGGATGACGTCCGCGGCTTTCGCATCGGCTTCCTCGTGGGTCATTCCGCGAGCGCGGTAGACGAGGGCGAGTTCGTTGGCGTCGACGTCGAGGTGTTGAACGGCCTCATTCGCTGCGCTGTCGGGCGACGATGCCTCGAGCAGTTCGCGTTGCGAGCGCACCGAGACGTATTCGCCTGCTCCCATCGACAGCGCGCCGGCGAGCAGGCCGGCGAGTCCGGTGACCAACACGATCTGGTTGGACACTCCGGATCCGCTGATGCCGAGCACCAGGGCGAGGTTGCTGACCAATCCGTCGTTGGCACCGAACACCGCGGCCCGGAAGGTTCCCGAGAGTCGATTACGGCCGCGGGCAGCCAATGCCCGGATGACCTCGGCGTGAATTTGCTCGTCGGCCGTCATCGCGTCGGTGGCATCCGCGTCGGTCGCGTAGGGCGATCGGGTCTCGGCGCGTTGCGCGAGGGCGAGCACGAACACCGATCCGAAGCGGCGCGCCAGCACGCCGAGGATCCGGGTACGAATGTCGCCTTTGAGCGGCATCCCGACGCGATCGCCGAGCAGATTGCGCCAATGCTGTTCGTGGCGACCTTCCGCGTCGGCCAACTCGAGCAGAATGTCGCGTTCCTCGCCGTTGCGCCTACCCGCCAGGTCGCGATAGACGGCGGCCTCGGCCCGCTCGTCGGCGAGGTACTGCCGCCATCGCTTGACGTCCTTCGACGAAGGTTCCGTTCCGTCCATCGAGCAAACGTACCGGGCTCCGCCCTCGTGCGCGTTGTGCGTGCCTGGAAGGGCGCACAACGCGCACGAGCGGGGGTCAGCTCGGGTCGTACACCCCGGCCTGGACCGCTTTGACCAACCTGCGCGGCACTCTGAACTCGCGGCCCTGAAAACGCACCGTCACCAGATCCGGGGCGACGGCTTTCCACTGTGCCCGTCGGCTACGCGTGTTGGAACGCGACATCTTTCTCTTCGGAACAGCCATGTCTCACGCCTCCTTTCGGCTTCGACGGCCGTAGCGCTTCTCGAACTTCTCGACGCGTCCCTGGGTGTCCATGACGCGTGTCGCCCCGGTCCAGAAGGGATGCGATTCGGACGAGACGTCGACGACGATCAGGGGGTAGGTGTTGCCGTCTTCCCACTCGGTCTCGCGGGCGGACGTGACGGTGGATCGAGTGAGGAACTTGTTCCCGGTGCTCGAGTCCTGGAACACCACCGGGTGGTAATCGGGGTGGATGCCTGGCTTCATTCTGTTGCCTCTCGTGACTGGTCTGCGTACGGGGATTCGCTGCTCTCGCAGGGGTCTTCGTGCCATTGGCCGAACGGGTCGGTCCACGTGGCCCACTGAGCGGGATCGGTCATCTCGTCGTCGGACACCAACGCCCACTGCAGAGTTCGGTCGATCTCGGTGGGGTCGGCCTGATGTACCAAAATCACCAAGGACGTGTCTCGATCGCCGAAGTTCTCGTCCCACCGCAGCGCAGCCATCGCTCGCCTGGTGGTGTCGACGCGATCCTGTTCCACCGGAGTCATTGCCGCAAGCCACTTTCCGGCGCTCGCCACCCGTAGTCCGCCGCCGGCCGATTCGATCCACAGCGCTTCGTCGGGTTGCGTAGCGACCCATGCCCGTCCGCGAGCGGTGACGACGCCGTCGAGCAACACGTCGATGGCCTCGTGCAGTCGTTCGGGATGGAACGGCCGAGTTGCAGTGAACTCCACTAGTGCGACTCCGCAGTCGACGGACAAGGGCGGCTGGCCGCGCAGCAGCGGCGAGTGGGCGTCGGTGATCTCACCGCGCCGGGCATCGAAGGGAACGGACGCGAGAACTGCTGGGCCGTCGACCATCGAGTCCTGAGAAACCCAGACGACGGGTGCGTTCGGTGCCAACCGCGCGAGGACAGCCGCGAGCCGGGCGCGCTCCCACGCGTCGACATCGGGACCTGCGGTGACAACGAGCGCGTCGGAGTAGTCCACCTGGCCTACTACCAACTGCGCGACGGTTCGATCGTCGTCGCCGCTGGCGACGATGCCGCGGTCGGCCAAGGTGTCGTCGCCGGTGGCGTCGGCCAACCAGGTTGCGGCGTCGAGGCAGCCGATCACGGCCTCGATACGTACGTCCCTCGAGGCCGGTCCGTCGATCTGCCCCACCACGTCGGCGACGATGACGTTGTCCACCGCCCAGCACAACGCCTCGGGCTCGAGTGCGGGGTCCAGAACGAGCACGATGCGATCGACACTGCTGCGACTCGACAGTGCGCGTAGCAGCGGCAGCAGGTCCTCGCGCAGCGTGCAGGAGACACAGCCGTGCGCCAGTTCCAAGATCGTCTCGCGCGGGTTCTCACCCAGGACGAACAACGTTCGGCGTACGACGCCCTCGGTGACGCGGCTCAGGTCGTGGCGGACTGCGACAGTTCCCGGCGCGAGCAGCGATGTCACGACAGCGTCCATGGCTCCGGTCCAGCCGGAGACGAGGACCATCGGGGTTCGATCGTCCGGTGATGTGTTCACGAGCGCCTTTCTTCTCGACAACGATTGTCATTCTCTGAGGATGCACGCTACATTCGCTTGAACGCTTTGTCGAAAACGATTGTCATAACGGCAAGAAAGGAGTGCTCATGTCAGCGCACTGCCAAGTCACCGGCCGCACCCCCAGCTTCGGAAAGTCGGTCTCGCACTCCCACGTGCGCACCAGCCGCAGGTGGGATCCCAACATCCAGCGCAAGACCTACTACGCCCCCAGCCTCGGACGCCGCGTCACCCTCACGCTCTCGGCCAAGGGCATCAAGACCATCGACCGCGACGGAATCGACGCCGTGGTGGCCAAGATCCGCGCACGTGGGGAGAAGATCTGATGGGCAAGAGCACCGACGTCCGCCCCATCGTCAAACTCAAGTCGACCGCGGGTACCGGCTACACCTACGTCACCCGCAAGAACCGCCGGAACGATCCCGACCGACTCGTGATGAAGAAGTACGACCCGGTCGTCCGCAAGCACGTCGATTTCCGAGAGGAGCGCTGACCGGTGGCCAAGAAATCGAAGATCGCGAAGAACGAGCAACGCAAGGTCGTCGTCGCCCGCTGGACAACGCGTCGCGCCGAGCTCAAAGAGATCATTCGCAAGCCCTCGAGCAGCGATTCCGAGCGCGCGAAGGCCCAGGCGGCACTGCAGCGTCTGCCACGCGATTCGAGTCCGGTACGATTGCGCAATCGTGACGCTGCGGATGGACGTCCGCGCGGTTACCTACGGAAATTCGGGCTGTCCCGCGTGAAGATGCGCGAGATGGCTCACCGCGGGGAGCTGCCAGGCGTCCACAAGTCGAGCTGGTAAGGGAAAAGGTAGAGATGGCAGTCAAGAGAGCACCGTCGAAGAAGGTCCGCGCAGAGGCGGGTCGTCGACCGAAGAAGAACCCGTTGAATGCCGCCAAGGTCACCACGGTGGACTACAAGGACATCAACCTTCTTCGTCAGTTCATTTCCGACCGCGGCAAGATCCGTAGCCGCCGGGTCACCGGGCTCACCCCGCAGCAGCAGCGCCAGGTCGCTGTTGCAGTGAAGAACGCTCGTGAAATGGCATTGCTGCCGTTCACCAGCCGCTGAATCAGCTTTCGAGAAAGGCCACGTAGCCCTGGGGCTACGTGGCCTTTCTGTCGTTCCCAGCAAGAAACGAGCAGTTCTACGATGTCCGGCGTTCTCGAAGGCTTCACCGTCATCTTCGTCGTCATCGCACTGGGCTACCTGCTCGCCCATCTGAAAGTCCTCGGCGAACACGGCCAGTTCGTTCTGAGCCGTTTGGTCTTCTTCGTGGCGACACCGTCGCTGCTGTTCGTCACGTTGGCCAATTCGGACCTGTCGGTCATCCTGTCCCCCGTTCTTGCCGTCGCCGGTTCCACAGCGCTGCTCGTCGGGGCCATCTACTTCGTCATCGCGAAGCTCGCGCTGAAACGCGCCGTGCCCGACGCGACCGTCGGCGCCCTCGCGAGCTCCTACGTCAATGCCGCGAACCTCGGTATCCCGATCGCCGTGTTCGTTCTGGGCGACGCCAACTTCGTCGCTCCCCTGCTGCTGTTCCAGATCATGATCTACACGCCGATCGCGGTGACCGTCCTCGACATCTCCACCAAAATCGACGAGGTCTCTCTGTTCAAGACGGTCACGACGCCGTTCCGAAACCCGATCGTGCTGGCCGGGGCCGCGGGTCTCGTACTGTCGATCACCGGATTCGAGCTCCCCGAGGCGCTCATGCAGCCGTTCCAACTCGTCGGCAACCTGTCCGTTCCGGGTGCACTGCTCGCGTTCGGACTGTCGCTGTACGGCGCGCGGGTACTGCAGAAGGGCATCAGCCCGCGACGAGACGTGGCTCTGGCGACCCTGTTCAAGATGGCGCTGCAGCCCCTGCTCGGGTATCTGATGGCCCGATTCGTCTTCGGCCTCGACGGGCACGACCTGTTCGCCATCGTCGTTGTCTCGGCACTGCCCACGGCGCAGAACGTCTTCGTCTTCGCGAGCCGCTACCAGCGAGGGGTCGTTCTGGCCCGCGACACGGCATTCGTCACGACCCTGGTCTCGATTCCCGTCATCGCACTCGTCACGGTGCTGCTGGCATGAGACGAACACAAAGGTTCTCCTCAGCTCCCAGCGCTACTTTGGGTTCATGAGGTTTCTCGCTGCAGGTGTCATGCTGTGCCTGCTCTTGGCCGGCTGCAGCACCGCCGCCGGTGACGACGACGAGACGACACCGACAACGAACTCCACCACCCCCATCGGGTTCGTCCAGCAACCCAGCGCGCCGCCCGTCCCCCACGAGGTTCCCGTCGGCGACGTCGGCACGATGTTCGAGTCGACCCCGGATCTGATCCGTGCGACGACCACTCCGTTCGAGTCGTGGAGCCAGGTGTCCCCCAACACCATCGCGGTGCACTTCGTCACCGGCACGCCCGAGTGCTACGGAGCCGACGCGACGGTGACCGAGACCGATACGGCCGTCACGATCGAACTGCGTACCGGGACCAGACCGGACGCCGAGGACAAGTCCTGCATCATGGTTGCCGTCTACGCCACCATGCAGATCACGCTGGCGTCGCCGCTGGGTCATCGCGCAATCCTGAATGCGGCCTGACCCGGTCGCCGGTAATGTCCGACCGGTGAGCGACCAACTACCCGACCGAAATCGAAGTACGGTGCGCGCTGCCGATGCCGATCGCAACCTCGTGGCGCAGCTGCTGAGCGACGCGTTCGCCAACGGTCAACTGACCGTCACCGAGTACGACGAGCGGACGGCCGCGGCGTACCGAGCGAAGACCTACGGCGACTTGGACCTGTTGACCGACGATCTGGCCCTCACCCCACCTCCGCAGACGACGCAGACCGGTGCGCCCCAGACCGATCGGGCCATCGCGATCATGAGCGGCTCGGTTCGCAAAGGCGAATGGACCGTCGCCGCACGCATCGACGCGCTCGCCTTCTGGGGCGGAGTGGAACTCGACCTACGCCGAGCGACGTTCTCGGCCCAGGAAACCACGATCAACTGCGTCGCGATCATGGGCGGCATCGAGATCACAGTGCCGCCCGGCATCGGCGTCGAGGTCCGCGGCACCGGGATCATGGGCGGATTCGAGCACGTCAGCGCCACGCACCCCGGTGCGCCCCGGGTGGTCATCACCGGACTCGCCTTCTGGGGCGGAGTCTCGGTGGACATCAAGGCAGCAGAGAAGTGACTACGACCGTCGACGCTTGAGGTAGTCGCTCACCACTGCAGCACCCAATCCGTCCAGATCCGGCGCGATGACCCTGCCGCCGACCCGTTCGGCCATCTTGTCCACCACCCGGGCCAGACCGGGATCGTCACCGAGACGGAAAATCGTCACCTGCGCACCGAGTTTCGCGACGGTATCGAGCTCACGCACCGTCAACCCCAACGTCTTCGACGACGGCGGGTAATCGAAATACGCATGGCCGTCCGGCTCCAGATGAGCCGTCGGCTCACCGTCGGTGACGATCAAGACCACCGGCTGCGCATTGGGATGCCGACGCAGATGCCGCACTGCGAGCATCAACGCGTGATGCAGATTGGTGCCCTGATCGTAGGCACCGTCCAGGCCGGCCAGCTCCGACGCCGTCAAAGTCTGTGCGTGCCTGCCGAATCCGATCAGCTGCAGATCGTCACCGCGAAAACGAGTACTCACCAGATGATTCAGAGCCAGTGCGGTGCGCTTCATCGGCACCCAGCGGCCGTCCATCACCATCGAGAACGACGTGTCGACCAACAACGCCACCGCAGCCTGCGTCCGGGTTTCGGTCTCGCTGATCTCCACATCTGTCACCTGTAGCTGCACCGGAAAGCCCGATCCCTGTGCAGCCGTACGCAGGACGGCATTGTTGACCGTGCGGGTCACGTCCCACGGTTCGGTGTCGCCGAATTCCCAGGTGCGCGACGCTCCCGTCGGCTCACCCATCGCGCCGGCCTTGCGAGTATCTCGCTCGCCGCTGCGTCGGGAAATGGTGCCCGCAACATCTTTGAGCGCCGACTGCCCCAGCTGACGCATCGCCTTGGGCGACAGACGCCACTGACCGTCGGCACCCTTGTCCATGAAACCTTGCTGCTGCAGCGCCTTTTCGAGCTCGGAGAGCATCCGGGCATCGGCCGCAGCCTCCGGTCCGAGTTGCTTCAGCAACGCGTCGGCGTCGATATCGTCCAACGCTGCCCCGTTGTATTGCTGCGAGAGCTGATTGCCCAGATTCTCGAGATCGGCAATGTCCTGCAGGGCCCCGGTACCGTCGCCCAGACCCATTCCGTTCTCGCCGCGGAAGTTCTGCGAACCGTCCCAATCCTCACCGGGCCGGGCCTGCTGCAGATTCTGATCCAGTTGATCGAGCTGATCCAGCAGGTTCGAATCACCGAAGGCCTGCTGCGCCAACGCATCCAACTCGGCTCGCTGCTCGGGAGTCAGAGAGTTGCGTAGTCGCTGCGCGGCGGCAGCCCTTTCCGCCAGTGAATCGAGTAGCTCGTCGACATTCTTCGGATTCTCCGGAAAATGCTGACCGTGCTTGTTCATGAACTCGTCGAACTGCTCGTCGGTGTTCTCGCCCTTGTTGTGGGCGTCGAGCAGCTCGTTGAGGTCCTTCAGCATCTCGCTGATGGCCTGACGATCCTGCTCGGTGGCACCTTCGAGAGCCTGCTTCATGCCGGCGAATCGCTGATCGAGCATCTCGCGGCCGAGCAGATCCTTGATCTTCTCGTAGTTCTCGCGCCCCTCCGACGAACGCCAGTCGTAATCCGACAGCTCCTGCACCGCTTGGGCGGTGGACGGAGACAGATCGCCGATCTGCATCTCCTGGAACCGCGCATCGTCGTCGAGGGCACGAGCCAACGCCTTGCGCTCCTCGAGCACCGCCTTGTCCAGCAGCTCACGCACTTCCTGCAGCGTGCCGTCCAAGTTGTTCTTCTTCAACAGATCTCGGCGACGCTTGGCCGCCTGGGCAGCCAGGTCGTCGAGCCCACGCATGTTCTTCGTCCCACGCCGCAGCATCTCTTGCAATGCCCGACGCGGGGACGCCCCCTCGAGCACGTCCTCGCCGATGGCGTCGAGCGCCTCGCGCAGATCCACCGGTGGCGCAAGGGGATCCGGCCCGTCGTGATACGGCCCGTATCTGGAACGACGCATCAGCTGTACACCGTCTGGCCGTCGTCGTCGGGATCCTTCGAGATCCGACGCGCGAGGTAGAGACCTTCGAGTGCGAGTTCGACCGCGGCTGCTTTTTCGCCATCGGACGCGGCGTTCAGCCGTTCGTGGATGTCGCCGATGACCTCGACGTCGGGTAGCTCGTCGAGCAGAGCCTTGGCGGTGATGCGGTCGCCGGTGACGATGGGCTCACCGGTCTCGACTGCCGTTACCAGCGCGGCAAGGTTGATACCGCCGAGGTGTGCCCGGACGGTATCGGCGGTCGCGCGGCGCAACATGTGTTCGAGAACCTCGATCTCGCGGCCTTCCTCACCGGACTCGAATTCGACCTTGCCACGCAGCACCTCGATGATCGTGCCGAGATCGACCGGCCGGGCCACGGGCTCGGCCTCGCCGAGGATCGCGGCACGGTGAACGGCTGCGGCAGCGATGGTTTCGGCGGCTGCGATCGCGAATCGAGCGGACACGCCGGAGCGCTGATCCACCGACGGCGACTCGCGCAGCAGCCGAGTGAAGCGAGCGAGCACCTCGAGCAGGTAGGTCGGGACGGCGGCCTGAAGATCCGCTTCCTGATCGATGACGGCTACTTCGTCGTCCAGCTCGAGGGGGTAGTGCGTCCTGATCTCGGCCCCGAAGCGGTCCTTGAGCGGGGTGATGATGCGTCCGCGATTGGTGTAGTCCTCGGGGTTCGCGCTCGCCACCAGCATGACGTCGAGTGGCAGCCGCAGGGTGTAGCCGCGGACCTGAATGTCGCGCTCCTCCATGACGTTGAGCAGCGACACCTGGATGCGCTCGGCGAGGTCGGGAAGTTCGTTGATCGCCACGATGCCGCGGTGACTCCGCGGAACCAGACCGAAGTGAATGGTCTCCGGGTCGCCCAGGCTGCGGCCCTCGGCGACCTTCACCGGATCGACATCGCCGACGAGGTCGGCCACCGAAGTATCCGGGGTCGCGAGCTTCTCTGCGTACCGCTCGCTGCGGTGCCGCCACTCGATGGGCAGGTCGTCGCCCAGTTCCTTCGCTCTACGAATACTCGCAGGGGTGATGGGCTCGTACGGATGCTCGCCCAGTTCGGCACCGGCGATCACCGGCACCCACTCGTCGAGCAGCAGATTGAGGGTACGCAGCAAACGCGTCTTGCCCTGCCCACGCTCACCCAACAGAACGACGTCATGACCGGCCAGAATCGCGCGCTCGAATTGCGGCAGCACCGTCGACCCGAAGCCGACGATCCCCGGCCACGGATCTTCGCCGTCACGCAACGCCGTCAAAAGATTTTCGCGGAGCTCTTCCTTGATCGACCGCTGCCGATGTCCGGATGCCTTGAGTTCGCCGAGAGTGGAGATGCCAGGTTTGGTGGAGGTCACTTCTCCACGCTACGAGCGTTTGACGATTGCTGCCATCTAGTGGTCCGTTGTGGTTCCGCCGAGTTCGCACTTATGCCACCCGAACTGGACAAATGCCCTGCACAACTGCGATCTCGCTAGATCGGTGCTCCTGCCTCACGGAGCTTGGCCCGAACTCGGCGGACCACTTCGTCGGGACGACGGCGGAGTTGTTCGGAATTGACCCGAACGATATGCCAATCGCACTGCTGCAGGTCCTCGTACCGCTCGATGTCGCGGGTCCGCTGACGCTCGTCGAGCCAGTGCTGCACCCCCTCGTATTCCACCCCGACACGCCACCTCTCCCACCCCATGTCGATCCGCGCGACAAATCGACCACGCGCATCTCGAATGTCGATCTGGGTGGTGGGTTTCGGGAGTCCAGCATCGATCAGCAACAGTCGGGTGCGCGTCTCCTGCGGCGATTCCGCGCCTCCGTCCACCCGACCGAGGGCGTCGAGCAGCACCCGGATACCCCGACACCTCGGACGCAGTGACGCGAATGCACTCACCGCATCCCGCTCGAGGCCGGTCGCGGCCACGAGTGAATCGAGGAAGATCACGGACTGCGGTGGCGGAATCCATCGCCCGATATCGAACGCGGTCCGCACCGGGGTGGTCACCGCCACCCCGCCGACAACGAGCACATCGGCAGGCTCGATCGAGTCGCGCCGGAGGATCAGCCCTGGTATTCGATGTGATTTTTTCAGCGCAAGCACAGTGGGCGGCACCGAGGCGTCGACCCATCGCGCGCCATGTATGGCGGCCGCCGAAGTACCCGCGACAATTGCGCTGTTGCCGACGCACACAGATGCCGCCACAGCCAGGGTCCGCGCATCCAGGGTGGTTCCCGCGGGCACATACGTGTCACGGAACACTCGTACATAGTCGCGGCTCAGTCGATGACGACTCAATGCTCCCGACTGCACTGCAACCGACCCACGAAACGGTCCTGACTCGATCCCCATCGCTCAACCCTGGCAGGGTCGAGCCCCCCGAAACGGCCAGCAGCGCGATCTGTGGACAACTATTCGGTCATCCACAGATCGCCGAGATCGCAGTTATGCGAGCGGAAATGGTGTAAAAGGCTGCACAACTGCGATCTCGACGGAACAGCTAGTGCGCGAAGTGCCGCGAACCCGTCAGATACAGCGTCACGCCCGCGTCTTGGGCAGCAGCGATCACTTCGTTGTCGCGGACCGAACCACCGGGCTGCACAACGGCTTTGACGCCCGCCGTCATGAGGACCTGCAAGCCGTCGGGGAACGGGAAGAAGGCATCGGACGATGCGACCGAACCGACGACGCGATCCCCGGCACGCTGGACTGCGAGGTGGGCGGCGTCGACGCGGTTGACCTGGCCCATTCCGACGCCGACCGACGCGCCGTCGTGAGCGAGCAGAATTGCGTTGGACTTGACGGCTCGTCCTGCGCGCCAAGCGAATTCGAGATCCTTGAGGGTCTGCTCGTCGGCGGGTTCGCCCGCAGCCAGGGTCCAGTTGGCCGGATCGTCGCCGTCGGCGTCGATGACGTCTCTCTGCTGCAGCAGTGCCCCGCCGGAGATCGGCTTGAGTTCGACGCCCGACGTGGGCGGCGCTTCTGCGAGCAGAACTCGAATGTTCTTCTTGCGCTGCAGCACTCCCAGTGCGCCGTCGGCGTAGGACGGCGCGATGATGACCTCGGTGAAGATCTCGGCGACCTGCTCGGCCATCTCGACGGTGACCTCACGGTTGGCCGCGATGACGCCGCCGTAGGCGCTCACCGGATCGCACGCATGCGCCTTTCGGTGCGCCTCGGCGATGTCGGTGCCGACGGCGATGCCGCACGGGTTGGCGTGCTTGATGATCGCGACGGTGGGCTCCGAGTGATCGAACGCTGCCCGCCAGGCCGCATCCGAATCGGTGAAGTTGTTGTACGACATCTCTTTTCCGTGCAGCTGCTCGGCCTGAGCGATGCCGGCAGCAGCGGAGGAGTCGACGTACAGGGCAGCCTTCTGGTGCGGGTTCTCGCCGTACCGAAGTACTGCGGAGCGGTCCCAGGTGCCGCCGATCCACTCCGGGAAAACGGTCTCGGTGTCGGGGGTCAGGACGCTCGACATCCACGACGCCACTGCGACGTCGTACGCCGCGGTGTGCTGAAATGCCTGCGCGGCAAGAGATGTGCGCTCGGCGAGCGTGAATCCGCCACCGGAGACAGCGGTGAGTACGTCGTCGTACCGACTCGGGTCTACGACAACCGCGACCGAGGGGTGATTCTTGGCTGCGGCGCGCACCATCGACGGGCCACCGATGTCGATCTGCTCGACGCATTCGTCGGGTGTCGCACCGCTGGCCACGGTCTCGGTGAACGGGTACAGGTTGACCACGACGAGCTCGAACGCCTCGATGCCAAGCTCGTCGAGCTGAGCCATGTGCTCGGGCTTGCGGGTGTCGGCGAGGACCCCGGCATGGACGCGAGGATGCAGCGTCTTGACGCGACCCTCGAGGGTTTCGGGGAATCCGGTGAGGTCCTCGACCTTGGTGACCGGGATTCCGGCGTCGGCGATCTTGCTCGCCGTCGATCCGGTGGACACCAGAGCGACGCCCGCGGCATGCAAACCGGTCGCAAGTTCGATCAGTCCGGTCTTGTCGTAGACACTGACCAGTGCGCGGCGCACCGCTTTACGTTCACTCATCGGATTATCTGAGCCTTTCGTCCATCGGAGGTGACACCTTTGGCTGCGACCGCTGCGATCACGTCGACCAGCAACCGTCGTTCCACAGTCTTGATGCGTTCGTGCAATGCGGCTTCGTCGTCGCCGTCGAGTACAGGCACGGCTTCCTGAGCCAGGATCGGCCCGGTGTCGACACCGGAATCGACCAGATGCACCGTCGAACCGGTCAGTTTCACGCCGTGGTCCAGCGCGTCTCGAACGGCGTGCGCACCGGGGAACGACGGCAGCAGCGCGGGGTGCGTGTTGACGATTCGGCCGGCGAACGCGTCGAGAAATCGAGGACCGAGGATCTTCATGAACCCTGCGGTGACGATCAGATCGGGCTCGAACCCCAGGGCAGCGTCGGTGAGCGCCGCATCCCAGGCCGACCGATCGGCGAAGTCTCGCAAGCCGATACGAAAATGTGGGATCGCGGCATCGTCGGCATGACGAGCGGCCGCGCACTCTCGATCGACTCCGACGGCCACGATGCGTGCCGGGTAGTCCTCGGCAGTTGTCGCGGCGACGAGCGACTGCAGGAGCGAGCCGGTCCCCGACGCGAGGACGACGACCCGCGCGGGTGTCTCACGCAAGGCAGTCAGCGCACTACTCCTGAGGTATTGAGGGGATCGTTCGAGCCAGCAGAAAGCCTAGTCGCTCCGACCCGCGCCCCTACCGGGCAGGTCCGTCCTCCGCAGTGCTCGACGCGTCGTCCTGGGCCGGGGGCGGAGCGACGATCTCGGCCTCTAGCGGTTCCTCGGATTCGGCGTCTGCCGCGATCGGATCGTCTGCTTCCACTGTCGCGACCGGCTTCTCGTCGACGACCTCGGCCTCGACGACGGTGTCCGCGACAGCCTCGTCCGGCTCCGACGCAGGCGGTTGAATGGCCAGTTCTGCTGCGGGCACGGTCGCCGGCACGGGCTGCTCGGTACCGGATCGGTCGTGGGGTTCGTGGTCGGGTTCCGGGTCTGCTCGACGCCACACGACGAGGGCGGCCGAAGCGGATCCGACGACGCCGAGCCAGGCGAAGGTCAACAGTGCGAAGCTCCACACGGTTACTTCGACTGTTCCGAACGTGCCGAGGTTGCCGCCTGCGGCGTAGCCGAACACCGCGGCGAGGGCTCCGGTGACGGCGGCTACCGCCCACACCGAGGAGACCGCGACCTGGACGTCCACGCTTCGGATCGCGCAGTCGCGTCCCAGGAGTAGCCCGGCTGCGATGGGAACGACGAGCATGACGACCCAGATCGTCTGCGCGGAGCCCTCGGGGAGGACGGCGAGGATCGGGAGCGGTGGGAGCGGCCCGCCGGTCGTCGAGAACAGGCTGACCGATGCGTCTCCGAAGCTCGCCGAGGACCCCGTCGCGACGGCGAGGGCACCGAGGACGATGTTCGGCAGGTACAGCACCGACAGCACGGTCAGTCCCAGCATGCCGACGAGGGTGCGTCCGTTGTCGAGCAGTGAACCGGCGGTGTCCCAGGAGGCGAGCAGAGCCAACAGCACGATGGCGGCGCCGCCGGCCATCAGCACCGAAACGGACCGCACGAGCGGCGCGACGAGTGCGCGTACCCAGTCTGGAAGGTGTCGATCGATCACCAGAGTGTCCCAGCGAGCCAGGACCAAGCCGGTGCCCGACGCCGCTGCGTGTACTCCGGCCACCCACGAGAAGGCGACGAGTGCGTTGGGGCTCGACAGTCCGATAACCGTCGACGCATCCTTGGCGACGGCCAGAGCGATGGCCGTGACGGCGAGGGGTCCGGCCATCGACGCGGCGAACACCCACCTGACCATGCGACGGTCGGTGGTCTCGTCCACCGCGTGGTGAACCGTGCGTGCGACGGACCAGGCGACGACGAGGGTCGGAAGCATCGGGGCGACGCCCATCGACGTGCCACCGATACTCAGCGGCACCAGGTGCACCGCGAACCAGGAACCGGCGATGGCACCGAGGGTTCCGGTGAGATCGCTGTTGACCGAGACAAGGGTGATCAGAACCAGGGTCGTGGCGATGACCACCACCAACCCGGAGGTTTTGAAGGCCACTGCAGCGAGCGTTCGTGACTGATCGGGCGTAGGCCCGGTGCTCACACGGGAACTGCGTGCGGCCGCGCGTCGAGTATCTCGGTTCAATAGATCGCTCATCACTACGAGATTCGCATCAACGACGCGGCACGCCGGTCAGGCGCGCCGCGAAGTCGAGTGTGACGTGCGAAATCAGTCGCGCTTGTTGTCGTCTTCCGCGGGAGTCGCGCCGAACGATTGAGTCGGTGCGCCGTACGGCGTCGACTGTGCGCCCGACTCGGACTCGTCGGGTGTGCTCGACGGCTGACCGTAACCGGACGGCTGGCCACCGTACGGGTACTGGTTCGGCGGGTAGGCCTGCCCTGCGGGCGGACCGCTCGGACCGGTGTACGGCGGCGGTGAGTAGCCACCCTGCGATCCGGTGTTGGGCGCAGGCTGATTGCCGTACGGCGACTGTGCGCCGGGACCGTAGGAATGCTGTCCGGACGTCTGTCCACTCGGCGCTTGCCCGAAGTTCGACGAGCCCGCTGTGTTCGACGGGGCCTGACCGTAGGCCGGCGGGTTGCTGTAGTTCTGCGGTCCGGACGGTCCACCGAACGACGTCGTCGGCGCGTTGTAGGGATTCTGTTGGCCGTAACCGGACTGCTGACCCTGGTTCCCGAAGCCGGACTGCTTGGGTGCCGGGGCCTTGACGATGCCTGCATCGAGCAGCAGCGCAACCACAGCGGCCGCCGCCTGCACGAAGCCCAACACGAGCACCAGGATCGCGCCGATCCCCAGCGAACTGCTGGTGCTGGCGAACTCGTTGCCCTCGGCACTGGGCAGGCTGAACGACTGGAAGACGAGCACCAGGAATCCGGCGATGGCCAGTGCCGCGATCACGGCCTGGTTCCGGGCGTCTTTCTGCAGCAGCGACGCACCTGCGATCAGACCGGCGGCGAGCAGGAACGCGATCGACGCCGCACTTCCGCCGGACTCGAAGAAGTTGGTGCTGAACGAGGTCTGGATGCCGCTGGGCAGTTGCTCGGACGACGACACTTCGGCGGTGACGAAATCGAGCAGGCCGAGCAGGAAGTTGACGATACCGAGACCGAGCACCACGAAGGTCAGGATCTTCGGCAGATTTGCGAGCCCGGCACCGGACGTCTTCGTCGAGTGCCCGGACGTGCCCGGCGCGGACCCGCTCGGAGCGGAGGTTCCTGGCACGGGCGGGCCGAACGGGTTGGATACCGACGGCTGGTGGAACGGCTGGTTCTGACCGGGCTGTGTGTAGGCACCGGATGACGGCTGATTCGGCGTGGACTGATTCGGCGTGGACGGGGGGCCGTAGGACGGTCCGCCTCCGCCGTAGCCACCAGAGTTGGAGCCCCCGTTGTCAGGGCTGCCGGGCGAGTAGGTCATCGCGTCTCCTCATCCTGATAGTGCCGTACCCAGGCTGATAGTGCCGTACCCAGGTCGGTCGGGTCCGAGATCTCACGCTACTGCACGGACCCGACCGCTCGAGGAACTCCAGGTCAGTGGGACGTGACCAACTCGTGGTCGTTCGATTCGGCCGCTTCGAGCTCCCGCACCAGCGGCAGCACCTTCGCTCCGAAGTATTCGATTTCCTCCTGAAAGTGCAGGAAGCCACCGAGAACGAGGTCGACGCCGAGGCGTCGGTAGGCGACGATGCGTTCGGCAACCTGCTCCGGGGTGCCGATCAACTGCGTCTTGAACCCGTCGTTGTACTGAACGAGGTCCTCGAACGTCGAGTCGGCCCACATCCCCTTCTTGTCGGCCGTCGAATTGCCCGCCTGCTGCACCGCACCCCTGAAACCCTCGACGGCAGGCTTGTTGGCCTTGTCGATGATCTCTCGCAACGTATCTCGCGCTTCCTTCTCGCTGTCTCGCGCAATGATGAAGCCGTTGAGCCCGAACTTGACCTCACGTCGGTGATCGCGCGCGACCCGACGCAGGTTGTCGAGCTGCTCGGTGACGCCGTCGAAATCCTTGCCGTTGCTGAAGTACCAATCCGAGTACCGGCCGGCATTCTCCTGCGCGGCGGACGAGTTACCACCCTGGAAGAGTTCAGGATTGGGCCGTTCCGGGGTGTTGAGCGGCTTCGGCTTCAGCGTGAAATCGTGGATCCGATAGAAATCGCCCCGGAAATCCACGTCGTCCTCGGTCCAGATCTTGCGCAGTACCTGCAGGAATTCGGCACTGCGACGGTATCTTTCGTCGTGCTCGAGCCATGGCTCACCGAGGTGGGTGAATTCGTCCTTGAACCAACCACTGACGACATTGACCGCAAAACGGCCGTTCGAGAGGTGGTCGGCCGTCGCTCCCAGCTTGGCCAGCACGGCAGGCTGCCAGAGCCCGGGATGCACGGCGGCAATGACTTTCAGACGTTCGGTGGCCAACAGCAACGCGAGCGAGAAACTCGTCGACTCGTGCTGGAACTCGGCCCCGTAGCTCGCCTCGTAACGGACCTGACTGAGGGCGTACTCGAAGCCGTTGTTCTCGGCGGTCTGCGCCAGCTTCTTGTTGTACTCGTAGTCCCAACTGGTCCGTTGCTCGATGGTGCTGGTGACCAGGCCACCCGAGACATTGGGAACCCAGTACGCGAACTTGATTGCGTCGGCGATCTTTTCGGTGCTCATGTGTGCGTCATCCTTCATCGGATGAATGCGCCATCCACGCACTCAGATGGCGTGGATGGCACATTCATCCGGAAATCGGGGGTCGAATCGGGGCCGGAAATGTCGGGACTACGAGTACCAGGTGGGCTCGGGCAGCTCACCGGTGAGCACCCAGCGGCCCACTTCGCGTCGCTTGTAGGCAACCGGATCGTGCAGGGTGTGGGTACGGACGTTGCGCCAGAAGCGATCGAACCCGTACTTGCTGGCCGTGGCGCGGGCACCGAGGGCCTCGAACACGGTCGAGGTGATCTCGAGCGAGACGTCGGTGGCGCGAGCCTTGACTGCGGCCACCCGGACCTCGTGGTCACCGCGCTCCTCGGCGGTGACGTTCCACGCGTTGTCGTGAATCTTCTGTCCTTCCAACGCAACTGCGTCGGCCAGAGCTTCGACGGCCCACAGTTTGGCGGTCAGATCGCCGTAGATGTCGATGATGTACGGCTCGTCGACTGCTTTGTCCACCGTGCTGTGCAGCCACGCGCGAGTCTTGTCCTTGGTGTACGACGCGGCTTCCTCGAGAGCACCCCTCGCGATTCCGAGGTAGAAGTTGACGAACACCAACTGAATGGTCGGCACGTTGAGGGTGTTGTAGACGCGGGGCTGAAACACTTTGTCCACGAACCCCGCTGCACTTGCCCAGTCGACGCGAACCTTGTCGATCGTGACGCTGCCACTTTCGGTCTGACGCTGGCCGATGTTGTCCCAGTCGTCGTGGAAGGACAGACCCTCGATGTTCGACGGCACGATTGCGAACACGTGATCGGTACTGCCCTCGAGCGCACCTTCGAGCACGGTCACGTCCGAGACACGACTGCCGGTGGAGAACGTCTTGGAACCGTCGAACACGATGGTGTCGCCCTCGTCGGTGACCGACACGTCGTTGTCGCGTGGATTGACGGCACCGCCGAAGAACCACTTGTTCTTCGTGGCATCGGCTTCGACGGCCTCGATCTGCTCGGGAGTACCGACCAGACGCGCGGCCCAGAACCAGAGAAGGTGGTAGCCCAGCAGCTGACCGATCGAGCCGTCGGCCTTCGAGACGGTGCGAATCACCTGGTAGGCCGTGGGCCAATCCTGGCCGCCGCCACCGTGCTCGACGGGACCGAGCAGCGTGACGAGCCCGGCGTCCTTGAGCAACTGAACCTCGGCTGACGGAAGCTCGCGGCCCTTGTCGCGGGCCACGGCGTCGACAGCGAGAAGCTGCGCTACTTCACCTGCGCGAGAAACCCATCCGGCAGCAGTGGTGGGAGCGTCGGGCCAGTTCTTGGCGAGTGCACGATTTTCGGTAGTTGTCATGACGGACAGTGAAGTCCCGCGTCGAAGCAATGACCACAGTTCGATTCAGCGTGATTCTAACGGGATCACCCACGCAGAATTTTCTCCATCTTCTTGCCCTTGGCCAGCTCGTCGATCAGCTTGTCCAGCAATCGGATTTTCTTCATCAGGGGATCTTCGACATTCTCGACGCGGATGCCGCAGACAACTCCGGTGATCAGCGTCGCGTTCGGGTTCAGGTTCGCCGCCGCGAAGAAGTCCTCGAATGTCGTCTCGGCCTCGAGGTGTTCCTTCAGCGTCGCTTGATCGAACCCGGTGAACCACCGGACGATCTCGTCGACCTCCGCTTCGGTGCGGCCCTTTCGCTCTACCTTGTTGATGTAGAGCCGATGGACCGTCACGAAGGCGGTGGTGAAGATGTTGTGCACGGGGCCAATCTAGTCCACCGACGCGCCCGCGAAGTAGGCCCGCACACGAGGCGTGAACAGCAGCACTGCTACCGCCAGCAGGATGACCACTTGAATCGCTTGCACCACGTGGGTCCACGGAAGATTCGGGGTGAAGATCAGGTAGGAGTAGGCAGCCACTCCGAAGACGCTCCAGCTCAACAAGAGCCGATGTTCGGATGGACTGCGCCTGGAGAGTCGCTGGACAAGATACGAGTAGCCGAAGATCAGGCTGACCACAGTGATCACCCGCAGCGAGTAGGCCCCGTAGACGATCGCTTTCGCCGAGGCCGGAAGGGAGTCGTCGCCCATGCCCTGTCGATGCATCTGGAAATCCGCCAGCGACTTCGCCAGCGCCACCGAGGCGAGTGCATACAGACACGAGACCACCATGGCCGCGATCATCAACCGGCCGACCGGTCGTACAGCCGGGTCCGCGTGCCACCCCTGTCGATACAGACGGTGCAGAAATTCCGACATCAGCCCTCCCCGAACGGCGTCACAGAGATTGTGACATGATGTCGTTACTTTAGCTATTGACTCCCCTTTACCTTCATTGTGAGTTTCAATTACTATGCAACACAACACTTTTCAGGAAGAATGGGCAGCGACATCGTCGAACGGGAGGGCAAGACATGACACGCAAGAGGTTCGAGTACTTCAAAGTCGCGTTGTTTCTGATGTCCGCGATCGTCCTGGCATGGGCTGCAGGAACTTTCGAATCGCTCTACTACGCACTCGCGGCGGCGCTGTTCGGAGCGACGACAGTGTTCGTCCTGTGGCGAGTGGACAAGTTCGAGACCGAATAGCGCTGCCCATACGTCGTGCGCGTTTTGCGTACCTTCAGGTACGCAAAACGCGCACAAGGGATTGGGGCACGAAAAAGCCCGCCACCGAATCAGTGGCGGGCTTTCGCGTAGTGAAAGTTACTTCACGGACAGCGATTCCAGGATTTCGCGCGCGAGGGCAGCGGTCTCGGACGGCGTCTTGCCGACCTTGACGCCTGCGGCCTCGAGTGCGTCCTTCTTTGCCTGTGCCGTTCCCAGCGAGCCGGAGACGATGGCGCCGGCGTGGCCCATGGTCTTGCCCTCGGGAGCGGTGAAGCCTGCGACGTAGCCGACGACCGGCTTGGTCACGTTGGCCTTGATGTAGTCGGCTGCACGCTCTTCGGCGTCGCCACCGATCTCGCCGATCATGACGATGACCTTGGTGTCGGGGTCCGCCTCGAACGCCTCGATGGCGTCGATGTGGGTGGTTCCGATGACGGGGTCGCCGCCGATGCCGATGGCCGTCGAGAACCCGAAGTCGCGGAGCTCGAACATCATCTGGTAGGTCAGGGTGCCACTCTTGGAGACCAGGCCGATGGGGCCGGTTCCCGAGATGTTGGCGGGCGTGATGCCGACCAATGCCTCACCGGGAGTGATGATTCCGGGGCAGTTCGGCCCGATGATGCGGGTCTTCTTGCCCTTCTCCACGTTGTAGGCCCACGCGTATGCGGAGTCCTGCACGGGGATGCCCTCGGTGATGACGACGAGCAGCGGGATCTCCGCGTCGATCGCTTCGACGATGGCGTCCTTGGAGAATGCCGGCGGCACGAACGCGATGGACACGTCGGCTCCGGTCTTCTCCATGGCCTCGGCGACCGATGCGAACACCGGCAGTTCGATGTCGTTGCCCTGCGCGTCGACGTGCTTGACCGTGGTTCCGGCCTTGCGTGCGTTGACGCCACCGACGACCTGGGTGCCGGCCTTGAGCATCAGGGCGGTGTGCTTGGTGCCTTCGCCGCCGGTGATGCCCTGGACGATGACCTTGTTGTCCTTGTTCAGAAAGATAGACATTGTTTCCTCTACTTCGCTGCCAGCTCGGCGGCCTTGTCGGCGCCCTCGTCCATGGTTCCGGCGAGCGTCACCAGCGGGTGCGCGGCGTCGGCGAGAATCTTGCGGCCCTCTTCGACCTTGTTGCCGTCGAGACGGACGACCAGCGGCTTGTTGGCGTCGTCGCCCAGCTTCTTCAGCGCGCCGACGATGCCGTTGGCCACTGCGTCACACGCGGTGATGCCACCGAAGACGTTGACGAACACGCTCTTGACCTGCTCGTCACCGAGGATGACGTCGAGGCCTGCGGCCATGACCTCGGCCGAAGCGCCGCCGCCGATGTCGAGGAAGTTGGCCGGCTTGACGCCGCCGTGTGCCTCGCCTGCGTATGCGACCACGTCGAGGGTCGACATGACCAGTCCGGCACCGTTTCCGATGATGCCGACCTGTCCGTCGAGCTTGACGTAGTTGAGGTCGTTCTCCTTGGCCTTGGCCTCGAGGGGATCGGCTGCGTCCTTGTCCTCGAACTCGGCGTGGCCGGGCTGGCGGAAGTCTGCATTGGCGTCGAGCGTGACCTTGCCGTCGAGGGCGAGGATCTGATCGTCGGGGGTGCGAACCAGCGGGTTGACCTCGACCAGGAGAGCGTCTTCGTTGATGAAGACCTCCCACAGCTTCTGGATGGTCACCGCAGCGGCGTCGAGCACCTCGGCGGGCAGCTTGCCCTTCTCGGCGATCTCACGAGCGAACGCGAGGTCGACGCCCTTGACTGCGTCGACGGGGATACGTGCGAGTGCGTCGGGGTTCTCCTCCGCCGTCACCTCGATCTCGACTCCACCTTCGACCGAACACATCGCGAGGTAGGTGCGGTTGGTGCGATCGAGCAGGAAGGAGATGTAGTACTCCTCGGCGATGTCGGAGGCTTCTGCGACGAGAAGCTTCTTGACGACATGGCCCTTGATGTCGAGTCCGAGAATCGCTTCGGCGTTCTCGGTTGCTGCTGCGACGTCCTTGGAGTACTTGACGCCGCCGGCCTTGCCGCGGCCGCCGACCTTGACCTGCGCCTTGACCATTACTGGCTTGCCGATTTCTTCGGCAATCTGTGTTGCTCCGGCGACCGTGTCGGTGACACGACCGGCGGAGGTGGGTACGCCATGCTTGGCGAACAATTCCTTCGCCTGGTATTCGAAGAGATCCATCAGCTCACCGTCTCGTCTACGTTGACGCCCGCTCCAGGGGTGTGAGCGGGTCTGAGCATGGACTTTATCCAGGTGCCCCGACGGCGCATCGGGCGCATGGATGCTATGTGGTCTATCTCACCGCTGTGGCCGCAGTGAAACCGGCGTCACCGATCGGTGCGACGAGCCGAAAGTGCCGCCGCGACACCGAGAACGACGATTCCGGCGACCGATGGCACCACACCGGGTCCCATCTCCGGGTCGGCTGCGCGAGCGGACGTCAGTGGCCACGACGCGAGATGAACGACGCCCGCGACGGCCGCACCGACGAGCAGAACGCTGCCACGCGCGGGGCGGGCCCGGGCGGCAACGAGGGCGGCGACGACGACGCCGACAGCGAGCAGCAGCTGCCCCCAGGTGTCCCAACCCCACGGAAACTCGGTGATGGTCGCCGCGGTCAGATCGCTGCCTCGATACAGGGGCAGGGCCAATCCGACTGCCAGTAGAAGGGCCCCGACGAGCGCAGTTCCCAGCACCGGGAAGTAGGTGGCCGCATCCTCGGACGTGTCGACGTCGTCACGCTCGGCCGATCCGGCGAACAGGGCCAGCAGTCCGGTGACGGCCGCGAACACGACTCCCGCGATGATCAGCAGGGCACCCGTCCCGGTATCGACGCCCGCGAGGTCCTCGGCCAGCACCACCGACTGCAACACGGCCGCCGCGGCCGACACCGCGGCGAGCCAGAAGACGGACAAGAACGGACGAGCCGCCGCAGCGAACTCGGAGAACAGCAGCGGCACCGAGGCCAGAATCGAGACGAAGCCCGCTATGAGCACCACGCGGGTCGCCAGGATCGTGGGCGCAGTTCCCGCGGCGTCGGTCTCGAGAATCGGCAACAGCGACCCCACCACCAGCAGTACGCCGGCAAGTACGCCCGCACTGCCTGCTGCCGCATGCCACCTCGTGGTGCCGGGCCCGGCGACCCCGCGCGGACCCCGACCACCCTCGGCGACGGATCGCGCCGCCGCCAGAGCGCGGCGATCACGGCCGGAGGCAACAGGTGCGAGTACAGCGCCTCCGACGGTCAATCCGAGCCCGGCAACGGTGCCGAGGTATGCCCCGAGGCCGGCCTCGATCCGAGCACCGGTAGCCACTCCAGCGAGCAGACCGACACCCGCGAACGAGAGGACCCCGAGACCCGCGCCGACGGCGGCACCGGACGCGACCACCGGCGAGAGCGACGCCAACGCCGAGGCCGTGACCACGAGTGCGCCGATTCCGACCAGCGCGGACCCCACCGCCACGAACACCGGCGACTCCACCACCGCCGAGACGATCACCACCGGATCGGCCGACCGGTACAGCGAGGCGAATGCCGCTGCGGCGGCCACGACACCGAACGCTCCGAGCAGGATCGACAACAGCGGACCCACCCGGCCCGCCGTCGCCCGTCCCACATGCTCCGAGTAGACCGAATGGCCGTAGCCGTCACCGAGCGCTGCGCGATGCACTGCCGACCACCCCGCCGCACCCGCCAGAACCGACGCAGCGTGACCGGCGAGCAGAACATGAGAGCCGAGGGTGGCGTCGAGCATCGCGGCGCTCAGGGGACGGAACAGCTCGAGCCGGTTCGCATCGATCGGATCGGACAGCACAGCGAGATCGAGGATCGCGATTCCGAGCGTCACCGCGCCGAAGCCTGCGAGCAGAGCGGCACCGAATTCGACGCGTCGCATCGCAGCACTGACGGCGCCGGCAACCGCCACCACGACCGGGAGCGCAACGGCCAGCACAGCGGCCGACGAAACCCCGTCGCCCACCGGCGAACCGTCGACGGCCTGGACAACGCCGATCATCGGAGCTGCAGCGGCACACAGTGCGGCGACGACAGCGAGCACGACGGCGACGACGATGCGCGACGTGGGCGAATGATCCTCCACGCCGCCGCGGGCATCCTGCGGCGCTATACGTTGCGGTTCGGCTCGGTCGGAGCCGTGGGCGGACGAGTCGTCGAAGGTGGGGGTCGGCACCCGTAGGACGGTATCGGCTCGGTCGCGTCCCCAGCCGTCGGTCACGGTGCGTGCCGCATTCGTGTCCGATTACGGATGTGGCGTGTCACCACATAAACCCTGGTCACCCTGTGAGCCATCTCACATATTGCCCTGGTTTCGGCTGTTAACTTGCGCGCGCCGCAACCATTTCGTTACCGTCTGCCGAGTCTTTCAGTAACGGCCAGGTCACAGATATCGGAGGTTGTAGGTCTTGCAGCAGCACCGCGCGTCCTTTACTTCCAGCCGATTCTCTCGCCCGACGGCGGACGACGCGACCACGGTGTACAGCTACGAGCCCACCACCGAGCCGAGTGCATACGAGGCCTATTCCTACCCCACGTACGAGTACGTCGAAGCCGATTTCGCCGGTGCAGTAGCAGCCGACGAGACACCGACCGTCGTCACGACCTACGCAACCACCGCAGACGCCGCACCCGTGGCTCGTCGCGGCGGAGCACATCGCATCCCCGTTCCTCCGACTGCACTGAAGGGTCGCGCCGCCGTGCTGGCCGTGGCCGCCGGTGCCGTCGTTGCCGCAGGGCAAGCCGTCATCAACGACGATGCACCCACCGCAGTCGCCACCTCCGAGTACGCACTCGCCGCGGGTGAAGCACCGGCCGCCGCAGCACTCGCAGCCACCACCGCACCACAGGCCGACGAGCCGGTAGCCGACGGTTCGAGCGCAACTCCCTCGCAGGCACCGCAGATCCTCAGCGTCGCCGCACCGGTCGACCTCAGCCAGTTCAACGACCTGCTCGCCAAGGGCCAGCGTTTCAGCGAAGAGCGGGCCGCACGCGAGGCCGCGGCCCGTCGCCCGCTGTTCTCCCTCCCGGCTCAGGGCACGTACACCTCCAACTTCGGCACTCGATGGGGCGTCCTGCATGCCGGCGTCGACGTCGCCAATGCCATCGGAACCCCCATCTACGCCGTCGCCGACGGCAAGGTGATCGATTCCGGTCCCGCGTCGGGCTTCGGAATGTGGGTTCGCCTGCAGCACGCCGACGGCACGATCACGGTTTACGGCCACATCGACACCTCGACAGTCACTGTGGGCCAGAACGTCATGGCCGGCGACCAGATCGCAACCATGGGCAACCGTGGCTTCTCCACCGGCCCGCACCTGCACTTCGAGGTTCATCTCCCGGGTGAGGTCAAGATCGATCCCCTCCCCTGGCTCGCGTCCCGAGGAATCTCCCTCGGACCCGAAATGGACTGAGTCCTTCTCCACCGCTTCACAACAAAGCCGGACCCCGCTTTCGCAGGGCCCGGCTTTCGCGTTGTCGGGACTTTCTACAGCTTGGTCATCGGGACGCCGCCGATGAGCATCATCTTGACGCGACCTGCCGAGCCGAAATCGATCAGCACCATAGCCTTGACTCCGGCACCCGTGGATTCGAGCACCGTACCCAGTCCATACTTGTCGTGGCTGACTCGATCACCCACGGCCAGAACCAGATTGGAGTTTCGGCCCTTCGCGGCACCGAAGCTCGGAGACGAACTCTGGCCACGACTCGACGACCCGCCGTAGCTACCGGAGCCGTAGTTGCCCGAGCCGTAACCGCCGCCCGAGCCGTAACTGTTCGATCCGTAGCTGCCGGATCTACCGCCGCCGATTGCGCGGCCGCCGCCGGTGCCCGGGTCTTCGCGACGCCAGTCGATCAGATGTTGCGGAACCTCTTGCAGGAAGCGTGATTCCGGGTTGGCGATGGGCTGACCCCACGCCGACCTCATGATCGCGCGCGTGAGATAGAGCCGCTGCCGCGCGCGAGTGATGCCCACGTACGCCAGCCGTCGTTCCTCGGACAGCTCGTTCGGATCACCGAGCGCACGCATGTGCGGGAACTGGCCGTCCTCCCACCCGGTGACGAAGACGACCGGAAATTCCAGCCCCTTGGCGGTGTGCAGCGTCATCAACGTCACGACGCCGGTGCCCGAGTCGGGGATCTGATCGGTATCGGCAACCAGAGAAACCCGTTCGAGGAACGCGGCCAACGAACCGGGCTCGGCCAGACCGTCGACCCCGCCGTCGTCGTCGTTTCGGTCGTCACCTGTCTCGAGCGCCTCTTCCGCCACTGCGGCCTGGTTACGCGCCTCGGACGTGAACTCCCGTGCGACGCTGACCAATTCGTTGAGGTTGTCCAGGCGAGCACCGTCCTGCGGGTCGCTGCTGGCTTCGAGCTCGGCGCGATAGCCGGTGCGGTCCAGAACTGCTTCGACCACATCGCCGATATCGGCGATGTCGTTGCCGTCTCCGTCGGTGGCCGTCAGTACGGCACGCAACTCGTCGAGTAGTTCCATGAACTGAGCGATCAACTTCTGCTGCCGCGAGTTGAGCAACGCCACCTTGCCCGCGGCGGCGTCGTGCAGCGCTCGCGAGAAGCTGATGTCGCGTTGCTCGGCGTGTACGGCCACACACGCCTCGGCGCGGTCTCCGATGCCGCGTCGGGGGGTATTGAGGATGCGCCGCATGCTGACGGTGTCGTCTTCGTTGGACAGCACGCGCAGGTACGCAACGAGGTCACGGACCTCCTTGCGCTCGTAGAACCGGACGCCGCCGACGACTTTGTACGGCAGACCCAGACGAATGAAGATCTCTTCGAGCGCGCGCGAGGAGTTGTTCGTCCGGTAGAACACTGCCACCTCGTCGAAACGCACATCCCCGCTGTCGACGAGACGATCGATTTCCGACGCGACGAACGACGCCTCGTCGTGCTCGTTGTCGGCGACGTACCCGACGATCAGTTCGCCTTCACCGGTGTCGGTCCACAACTTCTTCTCGCGTCGTCCGATGTTGCGCGAGATGACGGCATTGGCCGCCGACAGAATGTTCTGCGTCGATCGGTAGTTCTGCTCGAGCAGAATGGTGCGAGCGTCGGGGTAGTCGCGCTCGAACTCCTCGATGTTGCGAATGGTCGCGCCGCGGAATGCGTAGATCGATTGATCGGCGTCACCCACCACGCAGAGTTCACCCGGCGCGACGGTGCCCTCGAGCGCGCCGTCTGCATCGGGCGTGCCGACGAGTTCGCGAACCAGCATGTACTGGGCGTGGTTGGTGTCCTGGTACTCGTCGACCAGTACGTGCCGGAACCGGCGTCGGTAGTACTGCGCCACCTGCGGGAAGGCCTGCAGAATTCCCACCGTTTCGCCGATGAGGTCGTCGAAGTCCATGGCGTTGGCTGCGCGCAGACGCTGCTGATAGATGCGATAGACCTTCGCGACGAGTCGGGGCAGCTCGGCAGGGTCGCCGTCGGCGTCCTCGGCGGCCTTGTCCGGGCCGATCAGCTCGTTCTTGAGGTTGGAGATCGCCGTCGAGAGCAGACGAGCCGAGAACTTCTTGGTGTCGATCTGCAGGTCTTTGGAGATCATCGTCAGCAGCCGGCGTGAGTCGTCCGCGTCGTAGATCGAGAAGTTGGAGTTCAATCCCGGCAACAATGCCGCCTGGGCGCGCAGGATGCGCACGCAGCTGGAGTGGAACGTCGACACCCACATGGCGTTCGCCCGCGGCCCCACCAGACCTGCCACTCGCTCGCGCATCTCGGCGGCGGCCTTGTTGGTGAACGTGATCGCCAGGACCTGCCCCGGCGACACCCCCCGCTCCGCGAGCAGATATGCGATGCGACGCGTCAGCACCGCTGTCTTGCCCGAGCCTGCACCGGCCACGATGAGCAGCGGCGATCCCGTATGTACGACGGCCTCGCGCTGCTGAGGATTGAGCCCCTCCAGCAGCGCGTCGGACGAGGAGTTCTTACGGGACTCGAGGCCCTGGAGGAATGTGTTCATCGTCTGGCCAGGCTACCGGCGCGTACCGACAAACCCACATCCCGTGGTCGTCGGCGTCATCTCCGACTTTTCAGGACGGTTACCCCGTGGCACACTGGATCGGTGATCGAAAAAGTCGTGCGTCATCGCTTGCGTCGGATCGGCCACTGCGCAGCCGGACGAGCGGGAGCCTGTCGACAGTCGTAACGCCCCAGCTTTCCCGGCGGGAATCTCGTCGATCTCGGTCCTTCGAGACGAAACCCAGCCGACAGCCGCTGCAGTTCCGAATACGAAAGGCGTAACGGTGCCGGACGACGCAACGATCCAAGATGTGACCCGAGGAGAGACGATGGCTATGACGACGAAGATCGATTCAGAGACTGCATTGCCTTCCAGCGAAGCCGAGATCAACGATCTGCGTCAGGAGATCGATCGTCTCGACGCCGAGATTCTCGCGGCAGTGCGGCGTCGCTCCGAGGTCTCGCAGATCATCGGACGCACCCGCATGGCGTCCGGCGGCCCGCGCCTCGTGCACAGCCGTGAGATGAAAGTTCTCGAGCGTTTCAGCAGCCTCGGTCAGGAAGGCCACACGCTGGCCATGCTCCTGCTCCGCCTCGGCCGCGGTCGCCTCGGCCACTGATCGAACCCCGGTTGGGCGCGCAGGATGCACGCCCAACCGATGCTCTACTTCAGTGCGATGTACTTGGTCTCGAGGTATTCCTCGATTCCCTCGGATCCGCCCTCACGGCCGAATCCGGATTCTTTGACTCCACCGAACGGTGCTGCCGCGTCCGAGATCACTCCGCGGTTGACACCCACCATGCCGCTGTCGATCGCGTCGGCCACCCGGAGCGCACGGTCCAGGCTCTCGGTGTAGATGTACGACGCCAATCCGTACTCGGTGGCGTTGGCTGCGTCGATTCCTTCCTGTTCGGTGTCGAATCCGACGATCGGGGCCACCGGGCCGAACACTTCTTCCTTCAGAATGCGGGCCGACGTCGGCATGTCGGTGAGCACGGTCGCCGGGTAGAAGTAGCCGTCGCCACCCGGTGCGCTACCGCCGAGCGCTACCGTCGCGCCCTTCTCCACGGCATCGTCGACGAGCTCCTGCACGGTCTCGAGCTGGTCTGCGTTGATCAGCGGTCCGAGCTTGGTGTCGGGG
The DNA here is from genome assembly GCF_001894785.1 of Rhodococcoides fascians NBRC 12155 = LMG 3623. Taxonomy (GTDB): domain Bacteria; phylum Actinomycetota; class Actinomycetes; order Mycobacteriales; family Mycobacteriaceae; genus Rhodococcoides; species Rhodococcoides fascians. The sequence continues at coordinate 605,766 of NZ_BCWW01000003.1, read as the reverse complement.
TCGACGCCGGGTCCGAGCTTCATCTCGGACATCTTCGCCACCAACTTGGTGGTGAATTCCTCACGCACGCTGTTGTGCACGTGCAGACGGTTCGCCGCCGTGCAGGCCTCGCCGCCGTTGCGCATCTTCGCCAGCATCGCGCCGTCCACCGCGTCGTCGATGTTCGCGTCGTCGAACACGACGAACGGGGCATTGCCACCGAGTTCCATCGACGTCCGCAGCAACCTCGTCGCGGACTTCTCGACGAGCGACTTACCGACGCCGGTGGATCCGGTGAAGGTGAGTTTGCGGAGCCTCGGGTCTTCGAGCAGCGGCCCGGTGACGTCGCCGGACTTCGACGTCGTCAGCACGGAGAGCACGCCCTCCGGTAGACCCACCTCGTCGAAGATCTGCGCGAGCAGCAGCATCGTCAGCGGGGTCTCTCGTGCCGGCTTGACCACGATTGTGCAGCCGGCGGCCAGGGCAGGGCCGATCTTCCTGGTGCCCATCGCCAACGGAAAGTTCCACGGCGTGATCGCCAGTACCGGGCCGACCGGAGCCTTTGTCACGAGAATGCGGCCGTTGCCCGCCGGGGCCGGAGTGTAGCGACCACCGATGCGCACCGCTTCCTCGGCGAACCACCGGAAGAACTCCGCACCGTATTTCACCTCGGCCTTCGACTCCGCGAGGGCCTTGCCCATCTCCAGGGTCATCAGCAGCGCGATGTCGTCGGCACGTTCGGTGACCTTCTCGAACGCCGCCCGCAGGATCTCGCTGCGCTCACGAGCAGGTGTTGCCGCCCAACCCTTCTGCGCTGCAGCAGCCGCGTCGAGGGCCTTCATCGCGTCGGCCGGGGATGCGTCGGCCACGTCGGTCAACGGCTTACCTGTAGCTGGATCGTTCACCGCGAACGTCTTACCGCCCTCGGCGTCGACGGCCTTACCGCCGATCCACAGTTTTGCCGGAATCGATTCGATCAATGCACGTTGGTCCATACCGTCCATGATGCCTCCGCAGTGCCCGATGCAAACGACAAACGACGCGCGCATGACTCGGCACCGGATTACTGTTGGTTCGTATGAGCGTCGATATCACCGGCACGGATGCCTGGCAGAAACTGACCGATCACCACTCCGAGATTGCCGATACTCATCTCCGAACTCTGTTCGCCGATGACGCCGACCGAGGGCGCACCTTCACCCTCGCCGCCGCGGATCTTCACATCGACTACAGCAAGCATCGCGTCACCAGCGAGACTCTCGCCCTGCTGATCGAACTGGCCCGCACCGCAGACGTCGAAGGCAAGCGCGACGCCATGTTCGCAGGCGAACACATCAACACCTCAGAGGATCGCGCTGTTCTGCACACCGCGCTGCGCCTTCCCGCCGATGCGTCGTTGACCGTCGACGGCCAGGACGTCGTAGCCGATGTGCACGAAGTCCTCACGGCCATGGGCGAATTCACCGATCGCGTGCGTTCGGGCGAATGGGTCGGTGCCACGGGCGAGAAGATCTCCACCGTCGTCAACATCGGTATCGGTGGATCCGATCTGGGCCCGGTCATGGTCTACAACGCACTCCGTCACTACGCCGACGCGGGGATCTCGGCGAAATTCGTCTCCAACGTCGACCCCGCCGATCTCGTCGGCGCGCTCGACGGACTCGACCCGGCGTCGACGCTGTTCATCATCGCCTCCAAGACCTTCTCCACCCTCGAGACGCTGACCAACGCCACCGCGGCCCGGCGCTGGCTCGTCGACGCACTCGGTGAGGACGCCGTCGCCAAGCATTTCGTCGCCGTGTCCACCAACGCCGAACGCGTCGCGGACTTCGGCATCGACACCGACAACATGTTCGGCTTCTGGGACTGGGTGGGCGGACGCTATTCCGTGGACTCGGCAATCGGACTGTCGGTCATGGCCGTCGTCGGCAAAGAGGCATTCGCCGAGTTCCTCGACGGTTTCCATCGGATCGACGAGCACTTCCGGTCGACACCGCTCGCCGAGAACGCACCGGTTCTGCTCGGCCTCATCGGCCTGTGGTACAGCAACTTCTTCGGCGCGGAAACCCGTGCGGTGCTGCCGTATTCGAACGACCTCTCCCGTTTCGCGGCCTACCTGCAGCAGTTGACCATGGAGTCCAACGGCAAGTCTGTCAAGGCCGACGGCTCCCCCGTCACCACCTCCACCGGCGAGATCTTCTGGGGCGAGCCGGGCACCAACGGTCAGCATGCCTTCTACCAATTGCTGCACCAGGGAACACGTTTGGTGCCTGCGGACTTCATCGGTTTCGCCGAGCCCACCGACGATCTTCCCACCCGCGACGGCACCGGCTCGATGCACGACCTGCTGATGAGCAACTTCTTCGCACAGACCAAGGTGCTCGCCTTCGGCAAGACCGCCGAGGAAATCGCCGCCGAGGACACCCCGGCAGATGTGGTGCCGCACAAGGTGATGCCGGGCAACCGACCGTCCACCTCGATCCTCGCCCCCAAACTGACCCCATCCGTCGTCGGACAATTGATCGCCCTGTACGAACACCAGGTCTTCGTCGAAGGCGTCATCTGGGGAGTCGACTCCTACGACCAGTGGGGCGTCGAACTCGGCAAGACCCAGGCACTCGAACTGACCCCGGTACTCACCGACGCCGAAGCCCCTGCCGTGCAATCGGATTCATCCACCGACGCCCTGGTGCGCTGGTACCGCGATCAGCGGGGTCGCGCGAAGTAGGTCGGTCGGCCTGAGGTCGGTCGGCCTGAGGTCGGTCGGGCCCGGCCGGGACGCAGATCTGCTCCCCAGTTTCGGATTTATGCCTCCGATCGGCGTCGGATATTCGAAACTGGGGAGCTTTTTCGCTGCATAAGGATCCGAATCGACGGTCGGCGCGTCCAAGCATCCATGGACCTACCTCACACCGACCTGTTCACCAGAGCTGACGCACTTACCTTCGGGTTGACCGACGACGACCTGAAAAGGCTGCGCCGCGCCGGTGAATTGTCGGTACTGCGACCGGGCTTCTATGTGCCTACCACGCTGATGGACGAGGCCAGCCCGACCGAACGTCATTTCCTGCTGGCGCGGTCGTATCTGATGTCCGCACCGGCGGACGAAGTGCTCAGCCACGTCTCGGCGGCCATCGCCTGGGGCTTCGACGTCTGGCAGCTGCCGCTCGACAAGGTGCACATGACACACGGTATCGATTACGCGAGCAAGCGTCGCCCGCTCCGAATTCTCCACGGGACTACATTGAACCCCGCCGAACGCACAACCGTCAACGGGTACCCGGTCACCACCGCGGCTCGAACGGTCGTGGACATCGCTCGAACCAGCAGTGTGGATCGATCGGTATGCGTCGGCGACAGTGCACTGAGATCCGGCCACACGGACTCGGACGCGCTGGCCCACGCGGTCGAATCCGCACGATTCCGAACCGGCATCGCAGCCGCCCGACGCGCGGTGTCTCTGATGAACGGGCGTAGTGAGAGCGTCGGCGAATCGCGCAGCCGAGTGCTGTTCGAAACCCTCCCGCTCCCCACACCTCTGCTCAACCAATGGGTGCACGACGGAGCCGGCCGCTTCGTGGGAAGAGTCGACTTCCTGTTCTGGGAGCTGGGTGTCATCGGCGAATTCGACGGCGAATCGAAGTACGACTCGAAACGCGTTCTGTTGGATGAGAAGTATCGCGAGGACCGACTTCGCGAACTGGGTTGGGTCATCGTGCGGTGGAACTGGCGTGAACTCGACGATCCCCGAGCACTGCTTCGCCGCTTCGAGCAGGCCTTCGCCCGCGCAGCTGCGCTACCGGCACCCCGCGGATGGTTCGGCGACCAGCGGATGGCGGCGGATCAGCTCCCCAGTTTCGGATAACCGACTCCGATCGGCGTCACATTTACGAATGTGGGGAGCTGATCCGCAGGACACGAGCCAAATCGTCACACCCGCGCCAACACAGCTGAGGTATCGACTCCGACGGGCAGGGTGCCGAAAGCAATGCCCCAGTCTCGGTCGAGTCGGCTCGCGCAGAAGGCGTCGGCCACTGCGGGGTTTCCGTGCATCACCAGTTGCGCGCCCTGGAAGGTCAGTGCCATCAGTTCGACGACGCGTCGGGCGCGATATTCCATGTCGGAGGTGTCGGAGAGTTCTTTCCCGACGCGGGCGATGGCGTCGTCGAGGCGAGAGTCCACGCCCGACGCCTTGCCGATCTCACCGAAGAAGGCCTCGACGCTGTCGGGTTGACGCGCGAGTGCACGCAGCGAGTCGAGGGCTGCGACGTTGCCCGACCCTTCCCAAATCGACATCAGCGGCGATTCACGGAACAACCGCGGCATGCCCGATTCTTCGACGTAGCCGTTGCCGCCGAGGCATTCGAGTGCTTCGGCGGCGTGGGCCGGCGCTCGTTTGCACACCCAGTACTTGGTGACGGCCAACGCAATTCGGCGTAGGGCGCTCTCCTGCTCGTCGCCGCGGGCGGAACCGTCGGTGGCCTGCGCCAGACGAATCATGGCGGCGGTGGCGGCCTCGGATTCGATGGTCAAGTCTGTCAACACGTTTCGCATCAGAGGCTGATCGATCAGTTGCGCACCGAAGGCAGCTCGGTGACGTGCGTGATGCACCGCGCGGACGGTGGCATTGCGGATACCGGCAGCAGAGCCGATGACGCAGTCCAATCTGGTCATGTTCACCATCTCGATGATGGTGCGCACCCCGCGGCCCTCCTCGCCGACGAGCCAGCCGGTCGCACCGTCGTATTCCAGTTCTCCCGAGGCGTTGGATTTGTTGCCGAGCTTGTCCTTCAAGCGCTGCAGCATCATTCGGTTACGGGTGCCGTCGGGCAGCACCCGCGGCAACATGAAGCACGAGAGCCCGCCCGGTGCCTGGGCCAAGGTGAGGAACATGTCCGACATCGGCGCAGAGGTGAACCACTTGTGGCCGACGATCGAATAGGTTCCGTCCGACGACGGGGTGGCCGTGGTGGTGTTGGCGCGAACGTCCGAGCCGCCTTGCTTTTCCGTCATCGACATACCGGCGATCAATCCGCGTTTGCTCGACGGTTCGCGCAGCCCGAAGTCGTACTCCCGGGACGCGAGCAGAGGCTCGAACTGCGCGGCGAGAGAGGGGTTGTGCCGCAACGCCGGTACGACGGCGTAGGTCATCGAGATCGGGCACATGTGGCCTGCTTCGGCCTGTCCCCATACGTAGAATTTCGCGGCGCGGGCCACGTGCGCACCCACTCGGTCGTCCGTCCACGGGCTGGCGTGCAGTCCGTGCTGCACCGCGACGGTCATCAGATCGTGCCAGTGCGGGTGGAATTCGACCTCGTCGACGCGATGGCCGTACCGATCGTGAGTCCTGAGCACCGGTGGGTTCTCGTTCGCGAGCCTGCCCCACTCCTGGGCCTCGACTCCGCCTGCGAGAGCGCCCAGTTGACGCACCTCCTCGCGCGCCCAGCCGCCGCCGGCTCGGTCGAGACCGTCCAGCAGCGAGGCGTCGTCGGACACGTCGTAGGGCGTCAGGTCGGTCGCCTGATTGAAGACCTCATGTGTGTTCATCTCGAACTCCTAACGCACGCAACGAATAAGCGACGAGACCGGGGACCACGTCCACGGACTCGTGCGAGGACAACGGACCGACCAGCACTTCGCCGACGGCACCCACGAGCCCGGCGGCCGAGATCGCCGCGTCCTGATCGGGAATTTCCCCGGCCGCGATTCCTGCCACGATCGCGTCGGAGAACGCAGCAGTGAATTTGCGCCGGAACACCAACCGCTCGGCGTCCACTGCTGGATCGACCGGTTCGGCGAGCAGCGCGTAGGCCATCGTGCGGTTCTTCAGGGCCCGCCCAGCGAAGGTCTGGACCACAGCGGCGACTCGCTCGGATGTGCTGCCCTGTGCGGCGACGGCGACCACCGCAGCCACTTCTCGGGTGCAGACCTGCCGGAAGATCTCGACGACCAGGTCGGACTTGCCGTCGAAGTGCGTGTAGACGCTGCCCGCGGACACGCCTGCGGCCGCGGCGACCGAGGCCACCGACAGGCCCGCGTATCCCTTGGTGGACAGGACCTCGACGGCGGCAGCAAGCAGTTTCGTTCGGCCGGCATCGAGCCGGGCCTGCACTGCGGGTGTTCGCCGGTAGGGCATTGAAGGATTGAAGCACTGATTCAGTGCTTCACGCAAGGGGACTCGAGTAGGTTCGTAACCATGCCGGTACGGATCGAACGATCAGGCCCCGTCACCACCGTGGTCCTCTCACGCCCGGAGGCACGCAATGCCGTCGACGGGCCCACTGCTCAGGAACTCACTCAGGCCTTCGAGGAATTCGACGCCGACGAATCCGCGTCGGTTGCCGTGTTGTGGGGCGAAGGCGGGACCTTCTGCTCGGGTGCCGATCTGAAGGCGCTCGGCACACCCAGGTCGAACCACGCGACCGAACACGGCGACGGTCCGATGGGCCCGACGCGAATGCGGTTGTCCAAGCCCGTCATCGCCGCGGTGTCAGGGTACGCCGTCGCGGGTGGGCTCGAACTCGCCCTGTGGTGCGACCTACGCATCGCGGAGGACGACGCCACGTTCGGCGTGTTCTGTCGGCGCTGGGGCGTGCCTCTGATCGACGGCGGCACAGTGCGATTGCCGCGCATCATCGGCACCGGACGAGCGATGGACATGATTCTCACCGGACGCGCCGTGGCCGCCCAGGAGGCGTTGGACATCGGCCTGATCACCCGGGTGGTTCCGGTCGGCCGTGCCCGATCCGAGGCCGAGGCGCTGGCCGCCGAACTGGCATTGCTGCCCCAGACCTGCATGCGCGAGGATCGGCTGTCCGTCCTCGAGCAAGACGGCCTCGACGAGGAAGCCGCGCTGAAGAACGAGTTTCGGCACGGTGCCATCTCGATCACCGCCGACGCGCTCACCGGAGCGAGTCGGTTCGCCTCGGGCGCGGGGCGACACGGTACCCCCAGTCCGTGATCTCGACCCGCCTGTCGGTGATCGACGAGATCTTTCTCCGCACACACCGCGGGTACGGCACACCGATTGCACTGCAGGGCATTTGGCGTACTGCCGAGTCGGTGACCCAGGACGAACTCGATCGGGTACACGCTGCGCTCGCACGTGGGCAGCTGGGTCGGCAGGTCGGCGTGCCTCGCATCCCCGGTGCCCGGCTCCGATGGGACGTCTGTTCCACCTCGCTGCCGCTGACGGTCGCCTCCGAGCCGGTCGACGACGCCATCGAGTGGGCCGACCACCAGGCCGATGTGCAGTTGGATCCGCAATACGGACCGGGCTGGCGGTTGACGGCAGCTCCGCTGGCTGACGGCGGTACCGTCGTATCGCTGGTGTGCTCGCATGCGCTCGCCGATGCCCGTGGCCTCATCGACGCTGCCGCACAGTCGTTTTCAGGCTCGGTAGAAAACGAACCGATCGCCTCCCCCGGTTCGGACGCAGCGGACGCTCTGCGCATGATCGTCACCGTGCTCGTGCGGTCGATCGTCGCGACCGCTCGACTGTGGGTGAGCGCGAAGGCTCGGGCCGAGCTGCGCGCGTTCACGGCATCCGACTCGAATCGCACTCGCCCCCACCGTGTTCGACGGGCTTTCTCGGTGGTCGTGGACGTCGATGCAGCGTGGTGGGATTCGGCTGCCGAGCTCGGTGGTGGCTCACCCAATTCGTTGTTCGTGTGCGTCGTCGCCGCGACCATGGCAGAACTCGGCTCACCCACGGTGACCGTCGACATCCCCTTCCGCACCGGATCCGGCGACGCGAACTCGATCGGGATGGCCACCGTCGACGTTCGCGGAGACGATTCACCGGCGGCAGTGCGCGCGGCGTGCAAAGCTGCCTTCGCCGCGCCCGTCGGAGCGCCCGCGGGGTACCCGCCCGAGGTTGTCCAACTGCTCCCCCACCGCCTTGCGGCGAAGTTGACCTCGACGCCGGGGCGCGGAGAAGTGTTGTGCTCCAACATCGGCGACATTCCGCATGCGCTGACGACCCTCGGGCCGCATCGATCCTGCGGTCTGGCCACCCGCGCGATCCACCCCGCGCCGACGGGACCGATCCCGCTGTCGACGATCAGGCTGTCGACCTACCTGTCCCGGATGGACGGGCGCTACACACTCTCCCTGGTGTGCACCGACGACGCGCTGGTCGGATCGGCGGCAGAGCTCACTGCAGCGGTGCACCGCGCTCTGGCGCGGCGAAACCTGGCCGGTACACCCTGGTAGGTCTACCGTTGCAGCCATGAACGAGCACGATATCCACACCAAGATTCAGCAGCTGATCGCCACCGAGCACAAGCTGCGCACCGACACCCAGGCCGGGGAGATCGACCCCGACACCGAGAAGGCGCAGCTCGCGTCACTCGAACACGCTCTCGATCAGTGCTGGGACCTGCTCCGGCAGCGCCGCGCACGCATCGACGCAGGCAAGGACCCCGACTCCGCGACGGCCAACAGCGTCAACCAGGTCGAGGGATACCTGCAGTAGTTCCGGTCATTCCGCAGGCTCCACTCCTGCGCTCAGACCATTCGATCCGTCAGCACGTTCGGCAGGAACCGCAGCGCCGCGTCGATGCCTCGCCATTTCAGGCCGGGCAGCGCGGCGCGGCGCGTTTCGCTCTCGATGGCACGGACCATCGCGGTGACACCTTCGTCCAGAGTGGCTGTGAGAGCAGCACTGTCGCCTGCGCCGGCCGACATGTCGGTGGCGATGAAGCCCGGCAGCAGCGTCGTGACGACGATGTCGGTTCGAGCCAACTCGGTGGCCAACGATTCTCCCAGAGAGGCCACCGCCGCTTTGCTGGCCGAGTAGGTCGCCTTGGCACCGGGCAGACCTCGATCGGCGCTGATGGACGAGACGAATACCAGGTGTCCGTGTTTCTGGGCCCGGAATATCGCCAACGCAGCCTCGGCCTGCGACAGCGCACCGACGAAATTGGTGCGTGCGGTCTGCAGATTGGCGTCCGCGCGACCGGATCCGATTTTCGCACCCTTGCCGAGTCCGGCATTGACGACAACTCGATCCAGGCCGCCCAACTCGTCGCGCAGTTCGCCGAACACCGTCACCACGGCATCGTGATCGGTGACGTCGAGGGCGCGCACCGCCACGGTGATCCCAGGATGCTGCGTCATCAGTTCGGAACGAAGCTCGTCGAGCCGCTCGACCCGTCGCGCACAGAGCGCGAGATCACGGCCCATGGCTGCGAAGCGGCGCGCCATCTCCTCACCGAGTCCTGAACTCCCGCCGGTGATCAGAATCTTGCTCCGAGTGGTCGCCATAAGCGGGGAGCCTATGTCACTGTGGAGCAATGGCCCCAGAGAGCTCGGAATTCGATGTGATCGTCATCGGCGGAGGACCCGTCGGTGAGAATGCCGCGCAGTACGCGATACAAGGCAGCAGCCGCACCGCCGCCATCGTCGAACACGAACTCGTCGGCGGCGAATGCTCGTACTGGGCATGCATGCCCAGCAAGGCGCTCCTGCGGCCGAGCGAGGTGCTCGATACCGCCCGAAACATGCCGGGTGTGAAAGAACTGGTCGGCGATCAGCCCCTCGACGCCGACGCCGTACTGGCCCGACGCGAATCCTTCACCCACGGCCTCGACGACTCGTCGCAGGTGTCGTGGGCCGAGTCCGCGGGCATCTCGGTGATCCGTGGCCACGGACGGCTCAGCGGGGTCAAGACCGTCGAGGTCGACGGCAGAACGCTCACAGCTCGGCATGCGGTGGTGCTGGCCACCGGCACCACCGCGTCGGTGCCGAACACGCCTGGCCTTCGCGATGCCCGACCGTGGATCTCCCGCGACGCCACGAACATTCACGAGACCCCCGGCCACGTGGCCATCATCGGCGGCGGTGTCGTGGCGAGCGAGGCAGCGACGTGGCTGCTGTCCCTGGGGGCGAAAGTCACGATGATCGTGCGCGGCTCGTCCCTGCTGGCCGGCTCCGAGCCGTTCGCCGGGCAGCTCGTCGCCGACGCACTGAAACAACGCGGCGCAACGATCATGCTCGACGCGTCCCTGACGGCCGTGTCGCGGCAAGATCCCGCCGACACCGGCGTCGGCCGAATCCACGGTGGTCCGGTCACTCTCACGGTCGGCGGCGAGGACCTCGTCGTGGACGAGGTGCTGGTCGCGGCGGGCCGCTCCCCGGCGAGCTCGGATCTGGGACTGTCCTCCGTCGGTCTTCCCGACGGCAGATACGTCGACGTCGACGACCACCTCACTGTGGGGGACCACGACTGGCTCTATGCCGTCGGCGATCTCAACGGCCGGGCACCGTTGACGCACATGGGTAAGTATCAGGGACGGGTGGCCGGTGACGTCATCGCCGCCCGGGCCGAGGGAAAGCCGCTCGATCACAAGAAGTTTCGCGCCACCGCCGACCACGGACAGATTCCCCAGGTCGCGTTCACGCCCCTCGAGGTCGCCTCGGTCGGGCTCACCGAGGCCAAGGCGCGCGAAGCCGGTATCGACGTCGAGATCGCGGCCCAGGACATCGCCGTCGCGGGTTCCTCCCTACATCAGGACGATTACTCGGGTCGTGCGCAGTTGGTGATCGACAGGGCCACCGACACTCTCGTCGGGGCGACCTTCGTCGGGCCGGGGGTGGCGGAATTGGTGCACGCGGCCACCGTTGCCGTGGTCGGGAAGGTATCGCTCGACGATCTGTGGCATGCGGTGCCGTCGTACCCGACGGTCAGCGAAATCTGGCTCCGACTACTCGAATCGCGCCGGTGACAGGTTCAGCTCCGCGCATATGCCGCAGCTATGCCTGCGTAAGTTGTCGGGTTGGTTCGCCTCAGGCGTAGAGCCACCAGGACCCCGAGGATCGCTGCGAGGATCAGCACCACCGGTACCGCGTTGACGACGGCAGAATCGGATCCGGTGAGCACGCTGTAATGCGTTCCGGCGAGGATCAATCCAATTGTGAACCCGAGAAATCCGATGCCCGGGGCAATCGCGGTGCGCCACACGGATCGATCGGGATGGCCGATGAAGAACACGACCACCGACAGTGCCGCGGCGGCCTGCAGCGCGATGACACCCAGAGTGCCGAGGCCGATGGCACCGGCCGCATAGCTCAGGTAGGGGTCGGCACCGGCCACCGCGAAGCCCGTCAGCGATACCGCTGCCACCACCGATGCAGTGATGCTACCGATATGCGGGCTCGCGTGCCGCGGGTGAATTCGGCCGAGCCACACCGGAAGTACACGCTCACGCCCCAGCGCGAACAGATAACGACTGGCGGCGTTGTGCACCGCAAGATACGACGCGAGCACGCTGGTGCACAGCAGCACTGCGGTGCCGTCGTACAGCACGGTTCCGCCGTACTCGCGCGCCAGCGTGAACAGTAGGTTGCCCAGTTCGGTCTGGGCCAGCGCCGGAGCGTCGACACCGCCTGCCGCACCGACGACGATCCAGCTCGTCGTGACGTAGAAGACCGCGATGATCGACACCGCAATGAACGTCGCACGCGGGATGCTCCGCCGCGGGTCCTTGGTCTCCTCCCCGTACAACGCTGCGGATTCGAACCCGATGAAGCTCGAGAAGGCGAACATCATGGCGATACCGAGCGAACCGGAGAACACCTGAGTGGGTGTGAACGACTCCAGTGGCACTGCGGCAGCGCCCTTCTGCCCGACGACCAAGCCGTCGAACACCACCAGAAAAGCGAACTCCAGCACCATCAGTGTCCCCAAGACCTTGGCGGAGAGGTCGGCATTTCGGAACCCGAGAATTGCCACGATCACCACGGCAACGCCGGTGAAGACGTACCACGGAATATCGATGCCCGAATCGGCGAAGACCAGATGGGTGAAATAGCCGAATGCTCCCGAAAGCCCGCACGCAAGTGACGTATACGCGACAACTGCGACATATGCGGCAGCAATTCCGGGCGGTTTACCCAACGCGAGACCGATGTAGGTGTAGAACGCACCGGTACTGTAGACCTGCTGCGCGATCGCCGCGAACCCCACCGAGAAGCAGAGCAGCACAACGGAACTGATCGCGTACGCGGCAGGCAACCCAGCCCCGTTTCCGCGAATCAATGCCAGTGGCACATTACCGATCATGGCCGCCATCGGTGCTGCGGCAGCAACCACCAGAAATACCACTCGCCCGGTGGTCAGAGTACGTCGCTCGGACATCGTTGGGACGCTACCCGTACTGGGAGCACAATGCTGACACCGAACGCGATCGCTCGGGTCGCATCCCGCGTTGCCGAGTAGATTGGTCGAGTGACCGAGAATTCGCCGAAGCAGCAGCCGCTTCTCGTGCTGGGCAAGATCACCGAGATTCTCGATGCGTTCTCGTTCGATCGCCCGGCCATGACGCTGGGCGAGATTCAGCAGAGCACCGGGCTGCCCACCTCGACGGTGCAGCGTCTGGTCACCAACCTGGTTCAACAGGGCTTTCTGGATCGAGGCGGCGATCGCATCCGCATCGGGGTGCGGATGGCGTACTGGGCCGCGACCGCGACCAAGGATCTCGACGTGTTGTCGGTCGTCAATCCGATCCTCAAGGACATGCGCGATCTGACGACCGAGACAGCGTGCTTCTTTCGGCCCGAGCAGAACTACCGCGTGTGCGTTGCCATTGCCGAGACACGGCATGCGTTGCGACGAGACATGTACGTCGGCAAGGTCATTCCGCTCAGCGCAGGATCGGCCAGCCGTGTCCTACTGGCCTGGGACTCGGAACTGGCCGAGCGTGTTCTGTCCCGCGAACTCGAATCGTTGACCGAGCAGACGGTGACCGAGGCCGAGACGATGCGGGAACTGTTGGCGCAGACAAGGTCCGACGGCTACGCGATCACCACCGGTGAGCGCGAAACCGGCGCATCGGGGCTGTCCGCTCCGGTGTTCGATTCGGCCTCGGACATCGTCGGTGCCGTCACCATCAGCGGCCCGACATTACGGATGCCGCAGTCGCAGTGCGAGGCCTGGGTGGACCTGCTGATCTCGCATGCCGAACAGATCACCCGGACCCTCGGCGGCCGCTACCCCGCCTGACCCCAGGCCTCGGGATTGACCGGGTGCGGCGGGAGCTCACCGCGCAGCATCGCCACGGCATTGGTGGCGCACAGGCGCGCCATCTCCGAGCGCACCGAGACCGTCGCGCTGCCCACGTGCGGCAGGAGCATGGTATTGGACAGTTCGGCCAGGCCCGGCTCGAGCGCAGGTTCGCGTTCGTAGACGTCCAATCCTGCTGCTGCGATCGATTTCTCACGTAGAGCAACCACCAGCGCTGCCTCGTCGACCACCGGCCCACGCGCGGTATTGATCAGAATCGCCGACGGCTTCATGGCCTCGAACACGGCAGCATCGACCAGATGCCGGGTGGAGTCCGACAACGGGACGTGCAGCGACAGAAAGTCACTCGTTGCGACGATCTCGTCCCACGCCGCATGTTCGACGCGGCCGGCGAACTCACCGAGTTCGTCGTCGGAGACCTCGCGGTAGCCGGGCGGCCGGGGGCAGAACTTCACCGTCATGCCGAAACCCAGTGCCCGCCGAGCGGTGGCCCGCGCGATCCGGCCGAAACCGGCAAGGCCGAGCACACGGCCCGAGACATCGCTGCCCAGCAGCAGTTCGGGCTCCCACCCGGTGAAGGATCCGGACCGAACGAAGGCATCGGCCTCGACCGCGCGGCGGGCCGTGGACAGAATGAGGAGCATCGCGATGTCTGCGGTCGAATCCGTCAGCACACCTGGAGTGTTCGCGGCGGTGATTCCGTGGCGTGTGGCGGCCGAGATGTCGATGTTGTCGAATCCGACGGCGTAGTTGGATATCCCGACGAGTGATGCCGAGGCCAGCAGCTTCGCATCGAACCGGTCGCGTAGCTGGGAGACCACGACGGAGTAGTCCCCCGAAGCGCATGCCTCGACCAACTGCTCGTAGTCCAACGAGCGGAGGTCGACCTCGCCGGCGGCCCGCAGAATGTCCATGCCGGGAGCCGGGATTTCCGACGTGACGAGAATGCGGCTCATACGACCCACTCGAACACGTGCGCCTCGGACCTGGCACCCTGCACGGTTTTCGATCGCATGGGCTCCTCCAGTTCGGCCAGCAGGCCCTCCGACAGAGAGACCATGCGTGCCAGCGTCTTCGGCTCGAACCAGTCCGGCCTCGTCGCGAAGAGAATGTCCTCGGACGAGGTGTTGCCACTGGCACCGGGGGCGAAGGGGCAGCCGCCCAGTCCGCCGAGCGAACCGTCGACCATCGCGGCTCCGGCCGCGATGGCGGCCAGAGTGTTCGCGACGCCCAGACCCCACGTGTCGTGACCGTGGAACACCACCCGGCGGTCCGGAGTTTCCGCGCGTACCCGTGAGATCAGCGACGACACCTGAACCGGCACCGCCTGTCCGAGGGTGTCGCAGATGACAATATCCGTTGCGCCCGTGGCTCGTTCGTCGTTGGCGATCTCGATGACCCGATCCGGCGGTACCTGTCCCTCGAAAGGACAGGTGAACGACGTTGCGATACACAGCTCGATCTGTCCGCCCACCGAGCGTGTGATGTCGACGGCATCGGGCATCGCGGCCAGCGATACCTCGGTGGTGCGCCCGATGTTGGCCTGGTTGTGCGAGTCCGACGCGGAAAAGCAGTACTGGAAGTTGCGAGCGCCTGCAGCAGCGGCCTTCTCGACGTGGCGTGGAGTGGCGACCCACACCCAGCATCGCTCGAGTTCCTCGGCGGTCAGCTCGCCGATGACCTCGAGGGTGTTGGCCATGGGCGGCACTTTGTCGCCGCGTGCCATCGAACCGATCTCGAGGGCCGGCACGCCGAGTTCGATGAGGGCCCTGACGATCTCGAGTTTGCGTTCGGTGGAGAGCATCTTGCCGGTGAGCTGCAGTCCGTCGCGCATCGTGACGTCGCGTAGCTCCGTGGTGGGGGTGAAACGGTACATCTACAGGCCCATCTCTTCGTCGGTCCGGCCGAGCAGCGTCGACAGTACTTCTCTGGTGTGCTCGCCCAGATCCGGCCCGACCGAACGGATCGGCAGGGATGCATCACCGATCACCGGGACAACTCCGACGAACCCGACGTCGGTGGGCTCTCCCTGGCCGGTGTCGACCGGAAAGTGCTGAATCATGTTGCGGGCCGCGTACTGTTCGTCGGCGACGATGTCCGCAGCGGTGTAGATCGGACCCGACGGCACCCCCGCGGCATCGAGTATCTTCAATGCCTCGGCGCGCGAACGCAATCCGGTCCAAGCCGAGATCGCGGCGTCCAGCTCGTCCCGGCGACGCCACCGGCCGGCGTTGGTCGCCAGGTCCGGATCGGCTCCCAGATCGGGTCGGTCGATGGTCTCCATGTAACGCTGGAAGATGGCGTCGCCATTACCGGCGATGATGATCGAGTGACCGTCGTTGCACGGGTACGCATTCGAGGGCGCGATGCCCTCCATCCGGCCGCCCGTCCGTTCGCGTTCGACGCCGTACGCCAGATAATCCGGGATCAGAGACTCCATCATCGACAGGATGGATTCGTTCAAGGCCACATCGATGGAACGCTGTTCGAGCGACAACGGGTCCGATTTCTCTGCTGCGCGCTGCGTCTGTCGTTGGAACAACGCCATGACACATCCGAACGCCGCATAGAGACCGGCGATCGAGTCACCGATCGACACACCGACCCGCACGGGCGGCCTGTCCGGATCACCGACGAGGTTGCGGAAACCGCCGTACGCCTCTGCCACAGCGGCAAATCCGGGTCGCTGCGACATCGGACCGGTTTGCCCGAATGCCGAGATACGCGTGATGATCAGCTCCGGATTGGCGGCACTGAGCACCTCGGGCGAGATGCCCCATTTCTCCAGCGTGCCGGGCCGGAAGTTCTCCAGCACGATGTCGCATTTGGCGGCGAGATCGACGACGTCCTTGCGACCTTGTTCGGTACGCAAGTCCAGCACGATCGATTTCTTGTTCCGGTTGATCGTGCGGTACAGCATCGACGTCGTACCGGAATACAGCCGCCAATTGCGCAATTCGTCGCCGGTACCCGGCCTTTCGACCTTGATCACCTCGGCACCGAAATCGGCGAGCATCCTGGCCGCCGTGGGTGCGGCGATGTAGTTGCCAAGTTCGAGAACTCGAACTCCACTGAGCGGCAATGCCATTGTGTTCCTTTCGGTATTCGCGGAAGAGGTCACAGGATCCAGCTCATCGGCACGATCAAGGCGATGGCGATGACCGATGCCACCGACACGCCCACCGAGCACGTCTTGAGTGTGCCCCTCGTCGACTGGCCCATCAAGGACTGCAGCAGCCAGAACGTGTTACTGGTGACGTGCACGGCGAGCAGTGATCCGGCACCGGCGGCAAGCGCGATGAACACCGGGTCGAGACCGATCAGCGGCGCGACAGGCGCGAGGATGCCGGCCGAGGTGATGGCCGAGATCGTCACCGATCCGACGGCGATGTGCAACGCGGCAGCGATGACCCACACCATCAACAGTGGTGCCGCGGTACTGGCCGTGAAGTACTGGCCGAGTATGTCGCCGATACCCGCCTCGTTGATGACGGCTGCGAGCGATCCGCCGACACCGGTGAGGATGAGGATCTGACCGCTCTCGGCGAAACCACGAGCGAGAGCTTTCTCCACCCGCTCCTGACCGACGTGGTAACGGCCGATGAGGCACGTCCCGACCAGTCCGAGGAGCAACGCGATGACCGGGCTGGCGATGAATTCGACCACCGGAACCGAGATCTCGGCGACTTCGAGAACGGCACCGATCGCGATCAGGACGAGCGCGAGCAGCAACGGCGAGAGCAACACCAGCAGCGAGGTCTGTTTCTCGGTGCGCACCTTCTGGGCCACGCCGCCGCCGGCTTCGAGTGGCTCGTCGTCGGTTTCGACAGGCTCCGGGCCCCCGGGCCCAGTGACTACGGTGATCTGTTGCTCGTCCTTCTCCTCGTTCCACCAACCGTGCCGGAAGACGAACGACATGATGGCCACCGACAGCACGACGACAGGAACGATGAGGATCAGTCCGTAGATCATCATCTTGCCCAGCGGCACGCCGAGCAATCCGGCCAGCGCGAGCGTCGCGACTCCGGGAACCATGAACACGATGCCGCACTCCAGGGCGATGGCCAGCGCCGTGGCCATCCTCGCCGTGCCGTACTTGCCGATCTTGGGGGCGAGGTTGCGAGCGAGCGGTGCGGAGATCACGAGCAACACGTCGAGGAAGATGGACTGCAACAGAGTCGCGATGGTCAGCGACAGCGCGTACGGGAGCCGCTTGGGGCCGAAGGCTCTCAGCAAGGTGCCGACGAGACGCTGGATGGCGCTCATCTCCTGCAGCACCGAACCCATCAGGACGCCGAACGCGATGAGCAATCCGACCTCGGCCATGATCTCGCCGAATCCGCCGGTGATCGTGTCGACAGTGGTCGACACTCCCAGCTTGGTCGCCAGGCCCAGGTACGCAGCCCCGAGCACCAGCGAAATCACCGGGTTGAAATGGAAACGAACGATGAAGACCACCACCGCCAGTACTGCGACGACGGTGTTGATCACGATCCACAAATCGGACATCGGTAGGTCTTTCCACCAGAGAGTGACCGCCGCCATGCATGACGGGCCGGTGTGATGCGTCGCACCATTGCTCACATTATGGGCACAGATTTACTTCGTGAGCAAGAGCGACCCCCGGCTTCGCGTCAGATGGGCTGCGCGCGCCGAATCGACAGCGCAGCTCGCGAGGCATCCAGTTCGACCGGGGAACGCACCGACATCGGCCCGACTCGCAGGATTCCGTCCGAGAGCGGCTCGACCCGCAATCCACCGCGACCGATCAGTGCCTTGCGAGCGCCGTCGACCACCATGCGGTCCATCCACGCGCACGGATGGGCAGGTCGGCCGCCCCGGAAGCGAATCCAGCCGTCACCGGAATCGAGCTCGAATTCCAGTCCGCGCAGTGGGTCGAGTTCCAACCCGCGGACCACAACGTTCCGTCTGGCCACGGCCGGGTCGGGAACGTCGACGCCCAGTACCTCGCCGACGGCGTCCCAGGCTTCGAGTGCCAGAAAGCTCACCGCTGCCTCGGTATGAGCCTTGACCCCGAAGAACCGATCGCCGCGGATGCCCTTGTGGGCGACGATCTCGACGCTGTCCGGCAATTCGGTCGGCACCTCGGCTGGGCCGTCCTTGGACCTCCCGAAGTACGCGTGCGAGGGCGCTCGCAGCAGCTCCACTATCTCGGCTCGATACTCGAAAGGCATGCTTTCGAGTCTGCCCGGTACCCGACCCTGCCGGTTCTTACCACCGGGTAAGAAGCGCCCGGTAGTATCGCGAAATGGCTGTGAAAACACGCGTGACCACTACGGACGGCATGATCGAGGGAAAGCCGGTCGGCAATCTCACCACCTGGCGGGGCATTCCCTACGCCGCCCCTCCCGTCGGTCCGCTTCGGTTTCGCGCACCTCAACCCACCCAGCCGTGGCAGGGCGTGCGCGACGCGACCGAGTGGGGCAACGCATCCGTTCAGCACAAGCGGGGCACGATGCTCGCAATCGGCAAGTACCAACCGTCGAGCGAGGATTGCCTGACACTCAACGTCCTGGCACCGAGCACGCCGAGCACGACACCCAGACCGGTCATGGTGTTCATCCACGGCGGTGCGTACACCCTCGGCACGTCGGCCACCCCGCTGTACGGCGGAGGTTCGCTGGTCCGGCGCTCGCTGCAGGACGGCGACGGCATCATCTACGTGTCGGTCAACTACCGACTCGGCGCTTTGGGCTACCTCGACATGTCGCGATTCTCGACCCCCGAGCGGCCGTTCGATTCCAACCTGGGACTACGCGACCAGGTGGCGGCATTGGAGTGGGTAAAGCGCAACATCGCCGAGTTCGGCGGAGATCCCGACAACGTCACCGTCTTCGGCGAGTCCGCAGGCGGCAATGCCGTCACCACCCTGATGACAGTGCCCGCCGCGAAAGGCCTTTTCGCCCAGGCAATTGCCGAAAGCTCGGCACCGGGCATGACGACCGCCAAGCATCGTGCGGACCAGTGGGCGAGCGAGTACGTCGGGTACCTCGGAGGCACCGCCGAGACCGCGGTGGAAACCCTGGAGAACGCCGAGGTACTGGCACTCGGCCGAGCAGGCACCAAGCTCGGACTCACCACGCTGCACCGCACTCCCGGCCTGCTCCCCTTCGGCCCGGTGATCGACGGCGATTTCCTTCCTGTCGATCCGGTCGAGGCGTACGCGAACGGCACCGCACACAATGTGCCGCTGATCATCGGCACCAACGCCCGTGAGGGAACACTTTTTCCGAAGTTTCTGGATGCGTTGCCCACCAACCCCGAACGCATTTCCAAACTCTTCTCCCTTACCGATCCCGCGGCAGAACCGGTTGTCACCGGCGGATACCGGGGATACCCGAGCGAGCGGGCTGCCATCGACTTCGGCGGGGATTTCACGTTCTGGAAGCCGTCTCTCGAAGTGGCCGAGGGACATTCGCGTCACGCACCGACGTACTTCTATCGCTTCGACTTCGCCCCTCGGTCGATGAAGTTGCTGGGCCTCGACGCCACCCACGGGTTCGAGTTGTTCGCCGTCTTCGGCATCAACGAGACGTTGTTCGGCAAGGCTCTGACCGCGACAGGGGGACGAAAGTCGTTCGCGGAGGTCACCGAGCAGGTGCAGTCACACTGGATTGCGTTCGCCACCAACGGAAAGCCGTTGGAATCGTGGCCGGCATACGACGAAGCCGAGCGCAAGACATTGATCTTCGACACGCGCACTCGGGTGCAGAAAGATCCGCGCAGCGATCGCCGCAAAGCGTGGGAAGGCTATCGCGGCTACGCCAGCCAGACGCTCGAACCCGCTACTTGAGCAACCGCGACATCCGGCGGTCGGCAAGAATCTTGCCGGCCGTCTGGCACGTCGCGCAGTACTGAAAAGAGCGGTCCACGTAGGCGACCTCGCGCACCGGATCTCCGCAGACCGGGCACGGCAGCCCGGTTCTGGCGTGCACCCGCATGCCGGATCGCTTCTCCCCCTTCAGACGCGCCGCATCCTGCCCGGCCGAGCGGTCCACCGCGTCGGACAGGACCGAACGCATCGCGGCATAGAGGACCGCGACGGATTCCGCGTCGAGCTTGCTCGACGACGCGAACGGCGAGAGCTTGGCGACGTGCAGAATCTCGTCCGAGTAGGCGTTGCCGATTCCGGCGAGCAACGATTGGTCCACCAACGAGGTCTTCAGACGAGCTGTGGTGCTGCCCAGTATCTCGGCGAATTCGAGCTCGGTGACCGTCATCGCGTCCGGCCCGAGCCGGGCGATGCTCGCAACCTGCTGAGGATCACGGACCACCCAGACCGCCAATCGTTTTTTGGTACCGGCTTCGGTCAGGTCGATGGCGGGCGTCGCGCCCTCGGGAGTAAAGAAGTGGATCCGCAGCGCCAGCGGCCCCTTGCCCGGTTTCGGCGGAGCAACACTGGGGTTGTCCACCCATCGCAGCCAACCCCCTCGCGACAGGTGGGTGATCAGCCACAGGTCACCCGCCTGCAGCGCCAGATGCTTTCCGAACCGCGCGGCATCGGTGACGTCGCGACCCTGCAGATCGGTGATCGGCGGATCGAAGGTCTTGAGAACACTGAGTGCCGCGATGTCGATGCGGCCTATCACGGCACCGACGGCATGCTCGCGCAAGAAGCCGGCAAGGGCCTCCACCTCGGGTAATTCCGGCATGCGTCCAGTATGCAGCTACGATGGCCGTCGTGATGGTTCCGACTCCGTACGAAGATCTGCTGCGCCGCATCCTCGACACCGGTACAGCCAAATCCGACCGGACGGGAACCGGGACGACCAGCGTGTTCGGGCATCAGATGCGCTTCGATCTGGCCGCGGGCTTCCCGTTGATCACCACCAAGAAGGTCCATCTCAAGTCGATCGTCTACGAATTGCTGTGGTTTCTGCGCGGAGACTCCAATGTCACGTGGCTGCAGGAACACGGCGTCAGCATCTGGGACGAGTGGGCAGCGCCGGACGGCGAACTCGGCCCCGTCTACGGAGTGCAGTGGCGTTCGTGGCCGACCCCGTCGGGCGAGCACATCGACCAGATCAGCCAGGTCATCGAGACCTTGAAGACCGATCCGGATTCGCGGCGAATGATTGTCTCGGCGTGGAACGTCGGCGAAATCCCGCAGATGGCCCTGCCGCCGTGCCATGCGTTCTTCCAGTTCTATGTCGCCGACGGCAAGCTCTCGTGCCAGTTGTATCAACGCAGCGCAGATATGTTCCTCGGCGTGCCCTTCAACATCGCCAGCTACGCACTGCTCACCCACATGGTCGCCGCACAGACCGGCCTCGACGTCGGCGAGTTCGTGTGGACCGGGGGCGACTGCCACATCTACGACAACCACCGCGACCAGGTTGCCGAGCAGCTCTCCCGCGAGGCGTACCCCTACCCGACTCTGAAACTGGCACAGCGGGATTCGATCTTCGACTACACCTTCGACGACGTCGAGATCGTCGACTATCAGCACCACCCTGCAATCAAGGCCCCGGTAGCGGTGTGAGTGCATCGAGAGAAGTCGGCCTGATCTGGGCGCAGAGTTCCAACCTCAAAATCGGCGAAGCCGGCAGGATTCCGTGGGAAGTACCGGAAGACATGGCCCGGTTCAAAGCCGTGACGATGAACCACCCGGTCATCATGGGACGCAAAACCTGGGAGTCTCTGCCCGAAAGATTTCGACCGCTTCCGGGCCGACGCAATATCGTGGTCACTCGCAACCGCTCGCTGGAGGTGCCGGGTGCCGAGACATGCGGCGGGGTGGACGAAGCCCTGGCCCTGGTCGAAGACGAGACCGTGTGGATCATCGGCGGCGGTGAAATCTACCGATCGGCAATGCGATTCGCCACAACCCTGCATGTGACCGAGATCGATGTCGAGGTACCGGGCGATACGGATGCGCCATCGGTGGAAGGCGATTGGATCAAGAAGACGGGCGACTGGCTCACCAGCAGAGTGGACGGTAGGCAGTTCAGATATGTGGAGTACGGGAAGCCTACCCAAACTGTTTGAGCGCGTTCATGATTCCCCCATCGCGGCTGCGGGTGGTGCGTCATACTGGCGGCTATGGACAAGAAGTCACTCACCGCACTTGCCCGTCAGCAACTCAAGCTCGCAGTCGGCGCGTCGAGTGGCCGCAGTTCGCAGACGGTGTACGGCGGCCACAGTCGCAAATTGAGGCAGACCGTCGTGGCGCTGGCCGCAGGCAACAAGCTGGCCGAACACGATCTCAGCGGCGAGTCGACCGTCCTCGTCCTCAGCGGCAAGTTGGAGCTGATCAGCGGTGAGAAGACCTGGAAGGGCTCGACCGGCGATCTCCTCGTCATCCCCGACGCACGGCACAGCGTCGAAGCTCTCGAAGACGTCAGCTTCTTGCTGACCGTCGCTATGTGACCGCTTTCCTGACGACCAACACCGGGCAATCTGCGGTGTTGACCAGAGCGAAGCTCGTCGACCCGAGCAGCATTCCCCCGAATCCGCCGCGCCCCCGGTTACCCACCACGATCACGGCTGCCGTTTCGGACAGTCCGCTGAGCACTCGAACGGGGCGATCCTGGGCGACGACGCGTTGGACGTCGACCTCCGGGAACCGCTCTTGCCACCCGGCGAGACTTTCCGCCAGCAACGCTTCCTCGGTGTCGGCGATGGCCTGCCAATCAGCAGGCGCGCGACCGAACGAGCGCGTCAGATCCACGTCGGACCACACGTGTACCGCGATCAACGGAGCGTCACGTGCCGAGGCCTCGACGAACGCCCACTCGACCGCTGTCTGATTGACGTCGGATCCGTCCACGCCGACGACGACCGGGCCCTCGGCGACGGGACGGCCGTCGATGTCCCGGCCGCGTACGACAGCCACGGGTGACACGCTGTGGGCGGCCAGAGAGAGTGTGACAGCGCCCGTCTCGCTCGCTCCGATCACCAGGAGCTCGGCTTGGGCCGACACGCCGATGAGTACGTCCATCACGCCGCCCTCGACGGCACTCGAGGTCACCTCGAACGTCGGGTCGTCGACGACCGACACGGCCAGCGTTTCCGCGGCCGCGAGCCGCGACTTAGCAGTGGCGACGAATTCCGTTGCCTCGCCTGCAAATTCGCTCAGATCGACAACGCCTGGCATGTCGACGGCCGTCACGATGTGCAATCGCCGATCCCGTCGCCGAGCGCACAGGGCCGCCCAGATCACAGCCTTGTCGGCCGCAGCGGAACCGTCGATGCCGACGATGATCGGTCGATGCCCTGTCACGTGTCGGCCTCCGGTAGTAGCCCCGAGCCCGGTGGCTCGGTGAATGACGAACAGGGGTTCAGGCTAGTCGATGAATGGTCGCCGAAGGCGTGATGCACTCACGTCAGCTGGCGCGCAGCGCGTCTGCGTACCCCTGAGTTCGGGTGCGGTTCGCCTCGGCTGCCGCGGCCCGGGTGTCGAGATGGACCAGGTAGTCGGCCAATTGGTCGCGGCTGCGGACACCGACGCCCAGGTCGGTCCGCTCGAAGACGCGCCACCGCGCGAGCGTCGGCAGCAGCACCTCGTCGAGATGACGTCGAAGATCGAAGATCCCGTCCCGCTCGATGAGCATGGCGCTCCGACCGAAGCCGGGCAGGTTGGTACCCGGCAACTGCGCGTTCATGACTACTTCGGTGATCGCCGTGACGGTCGGAGCGGGGGCGACGTCGAGCGCTGCCGACACCAGATTCGCAAAGAAGGTGACGTGCAGTTTCTGGTCGTCGACTATCCGGCCGAGCAAGCGATCGGCAACCGGATCGTGGCACTGGTGCGCGGTATTCGTATGGCAGACGCTACTGATCGTTTCGTCGAGGGTCACCTGTGCCAGAGAACGAAGGAGGTGAGCGCCGTTCATCGGGGAGTCGAATCCCACCGTCTTGCACTGTGCGCGAGCTCGACCGAGTGCCGTCGGATCGACGCTGCGCGTGGCGACCAAATAGTCGCTGACGGCTGCAGCATGCCGGGTGCGCTCGGCGCTCCACTCGGCGAGCCAGGCAGGCCACGAGCCGGTACCCGACGCCGCGACCTCGCACCGATACAGCGGAATGTTCTGCTCGGTGAGGAGATCGGTGACCAGTGCCGCCTTGGCGGCTTCGGTCAGCGGTGACGTACGCGTTCCCCAGTACATCTCGGTCCGGACGAAATCCGTGGGCTGCCAGGAGACAGCTGTCGAGCGGTGGCGCGCGAGGTTGTCGTCGATCGTCGGCTGCAGTTCCCGTAGAACCGTGAACTGCCCGATGTCGCTGCGCATACTCGTCCTCTCACCCCGCTCGTCCGGACCGATCCGAGATCAAAGTAGGCGTGTAGCGCAGGCGATGGGACCGCCTTCTGCATTGTTTAGGGCAAGTCGCAAGGCCTCTCGTGGCCCGCTCGAGATAAATCACAACGAGTTTTGCCGAAACCATGGATCACACGTAGATAACAACCTATGATCGATCCTGTTAGAGGCCAGGAAACAAACTCGAAGTTTGAAAAACCTGCCATTTCGGCTGAAGTTGCATAGATTCACGACAGGAAGCGCGTTTCTACGCGTGAGTACGTTAGCTCTCTCAAAACCTGAAGAATCCAACACGAAGGGTTGATCTGTGACCGTTCACAACTCGACTGGCCTCGGAATCATGGTCGCAGGGCAGCCTGCTTCGGCTCCCCTTCGCGATTTTCGCGCAGTGGCGCGCCTCCTGGTAGGCCACTTCGCCGCCAATACTCCCTGCGGTTCACTTCCCGGTGAACAACTCCACGGAGACGTCACCGAATTCACCGTCAAATGCATCAGCATCGCCGTGCAGATGCTCGACGAGCGGCGCGCACCTGCCGAGTCCGACTTGGCCGAACTGCGCGCCAAGGCCAGTCAATGGGCTCGTGAGGGTGTCCCGCTCGAGTCCGTCCTCAGCGTCTACCACGAGGGCATTCAGATCGGTTGGAATCTGGTGTCCAAGCGGGCAGGAGAAGGCGACGCCGCCCAGTTGATCGAGGCTGCGCGCATGTTCGTGCTGCTGTCGGAGAAGGTCTCGATCGCGGCCAGCAAGAGCTACGTCGAAGAGCTTCAGGCGGTGGCGAGCGAGCATCACACAGCCGCGCACACGCTGGTCACCTCGTTGCTGAGCGGACACAACGCCGTCTCGATGGCCCGCCAGTCGGGCATCGAACTCGCCGACAGTTACCTCGTGCTCGCACTGTCGGTACCGCCGCACCCCGACGAGAACGACCCCAACATCCAGAAGACGGTGGCTGCACGACGCAAACTGCGTCGCGTGCAGGCCGAACTGGCCACCGTCTGCGGACGCACTCCCCTGTCGCTGCTCAGCACCGAGGGCGGAACCGTCCTGATCCCCGGCGTCCACGACGACGAGTGGGTCGAGGCGCTGGTGCACCGCATCGGTACCGCCGCAGAGGTCCCCGTCACCGCCACCGCCGAGCAGGCTGCGACAGCCGACATTCCCACCGCAGCAGACCAGGTCCACGAACTGCTGTCCCTGGCTCATCAGCTGCACCGCCCGTCCGGGTTGTACCGGATGGACGACCTGGTGCTCGAGTACCAGCTCACTCGTCCCGGACCGGGTCGACGCCACCTCACCCAGATCCTCGAGCCACTCGATTCGTCACCCGAATTGCTCGAGACCCTCGAGATCCACATTTCGCACGACCTCAACCGTCAGCGCTCCGCCCGGCAACTTCATCTGCACACCAACACCGTCGACTACCGCCTCAAGCGAATCGCACAACTGACCGGGTTCGACCCGACTCGTCCGTCCGGTATCCGCCACCTCCAGGCGGCACTGGTGGCCAGACGGCTCGAATCCTCGCGCGGCGCAGCGTGATCTGAGAACTCCGACCGGTTTCTCGACCCGACGGCAGGTAGCGTCGGAAGTATTCGAGAAGCAGGGGATCATGCATGACGAAGTTGAAGCTCCAGTTGTCCGGCGTGGTCAAGGAGTACCCCACCGGCGAACAACCGGTCCGTGCGTTGGACGGCATCGATCTCACGATCGACGGTGGGCAGTTCGTGTCGCTGGTCGCGCCGTCCGGAGCAGGTAAGTCGACACTGCTGCACATGCTCGGCGCGCTGGACACCCCGACGGCCGGGTCCATCCGATTCAACGACGTCGAGGTCACCACCCTCGACGACAACGCACAGTCCGATTTCCGACGCCATCAGGTGGGCTTCGTCTTCCAGTTCTTCAACCTGCTGCCGACCATGTCGGCGTGGGAGAACGTGGCCGTCCCGAAGCTGCTCGACGGCACCCCCATCAAGAAGGCGAAAGCCGACGCGATGCGGCTGTTGGACATGGTGGGGCTGGCGCAGCGGTCCGAACACCGCCCGGCGCAACTGTCGGGCGGCCAGATTCAACGTATCGCCATCGCCCGAGCCCTGATGATGGACCCGGCGCTGCTGATCGCCGACGAACCGACGGGCAACCTCGATTCCAAGACCTCCCACAACGTCCTCGAGATTCTTGCCGACGTAGCCCACGGCAGCGAGGGACGTCGGGCAGTGGTGATGGCAACCCACGATCTCGAGGCGGCTCGGTCGACCGATCGCGTCGTCAGCATGATCGACGGCCGCGTCGATACCGTCACCGCTGGTACACCTCGGTGATCGGTACCGCGCTCAGCAGATTTCGCGTCATCAGCCTCCGAGACCTCCGAATGCACTGGGTGCGTTCGCTGGTCTCGGCGGGAGTCGTGGCCGTCGCCGCGGGTTTGCTCATCGCCGTCCTCGGCACCTACGGATCGCTGACCGGATCCGTCGAACGTCTGGCGGTGTCGATCGCAGGCAACGCGCAGTACGAAGTGGTCGGCGTGACCGATTCCGGATTCGACCAGAACGAACTCGACGTCGTACGCGGTGTTGCGGGCGCCGATGCGGCGGTACCTCTGCTCCGCAGCATCGTGCGATCCGATGTCGGCGAGCTGACGGTACTGGGTGTCGATTCATCGATCACGGCACTGCAGTCCGATCTGCAAGGTGCCGTGGGCAGCGCAGCGGGTCTGCTGTCCGACCCGTCGGGCGTATTGGTCGGAGCAGCAACGGGATTGACGCAGGGTGCCACGGTCACGATCGCCGACCGACCCACTGCGGTAGTGGGCGTGATCGACGGCCCTGGCACGCAGCGCATCGGTGGGGGCATGTTCGCCGTCACGTTGCTGCCCACCGCGCAGACCTTGACCGACCGGCCGGGCCAGCTCGATTCGATCTTCGTTCTCGGTGGCGGGGACGACCTGCGATCGGACCTCGACGCGGCGTTGGCCGGCCGAGTGTCGGTGATGAATCCGGAATTTCGGGCCGACAGAGCCGATCAGGCCATGAGCCTGACGCGCAATGCGACGCTGATGGTCTCCCTCATCGCGTTCGTCGTCGCGGCGTTCCTGGTGTTCAACGTCATGAACATGGCCATCGCCAAGCGTCGCCCCACCATCTCCCTGCTCCGAGCAGTCGGCGGTCGGCGCGCCGACATCGTCCGCGACCTGTTGTTCGAGTCGGTGCTGGTGGGTCTCGTCGGCGGTGCCGTCGGGGTACCTCTCGGAATCATCATGGGCCGCATCGCCATCGAGAGCCTGCCACCGTTCCTGTCGCAAGCATTCGATGCGCGAATCGAATACGTGTTGCCGAGCTTCGCCATTCCCGTCGCGATCGTGGCCTGCGTGCTGGCCTGCGTCGGCGCGTCCGCTCTGGCTGCCGTTCAGGTGTATCGCATCTCGCCGATCGAAGCATTGGCGGTCGGCGGCGGAGAAACAACCGGCGGTCCGAAGCTGTCGTTCACGCTGGCCGCCACGGTGTTCGGTCTGCTCGCCATCGCCGGATCGTTCGTGTTCGCCGTCAACGTGGACGGGCAATTGACCCTCGGTGCCGGTGCCCTGTTCATGTTCGGAGTCGTCGCACTGTGCGTCGGCGGAACCGGGCCGATCGTCTGGGCCACCGGCGCTGTGCCCCGCCGATGGGGTGGTGCCGGACGCCTCGCCACCGCGACCATCGAACGCGCTCCTCGGCGCATCTGGGCGACGGTGATGACCATCGTCATCGCCGTGGGAGTCAGTGTGGGAGTGTCCGGTTCGTTGACGAACATGACCGACTCCGCCGCCGAGTCACTGTCGTCGCTCGCCGACACGGACCTGTACGTATCGATGAGCTCACCCGACGCCATACCGTCGGGCCCGATCGTTCCCGCCGCGGTAGACGAGGCCGTGCGGGCGACGGCCGGTGTCTCCCGCGTCGTCGAAGGGCAGTGGGCCTACGCGACCATCGACGACGAGCTGGTTTCCATCCAAGGCGTCGCCGACGGGAGCAACGCGGTGACGCTGGCCTCGCTCCCCGCAGACGTACGCGCGGGATTGCTCGCGGGCGACGGGGTGGTGCTCTCGAAGGCGCTCGGTACGACGCTGGGAGTGACGGCGGGAGACTCCATCGATCTACCGACGCCGACCGGAGTGCAGAACGTACGCGTGCTCGATCTCGTGGACTACATCAACGCCGCCGGCGGCACGATGGCGATCTCGCTGGAATCGATGCAGCGCTTCTACGACCGCCCGGGTGCGACGTACCTCGAGATCACCGTCGACGGAGACGTTGCAGCCGTACAGGATTCGCTGCGGTCGACGCTGCCGCCCGAGGCATTCGTATACACGGGCGCCGCGGCACTCGAGGGCACCAGCGCGGCCATCCGCCAGTCCGGTGCCCTGGCCATCGCACTGCAGTGGATCGTCGCACTCGTCGCTGCCGTCGCATTGCTGAACACGTTGACGCTGTCGGTACTCGAACGTCGACGTGAACTCGGAGTACTGCGCGCCATGGGCGGCGGCCGAGGAACGCTGGCACGAATGGTGTTGGCGGAGGCACTGTCCGTGGGCATCGTCGGCGGCGTGCTCGGCTTGATCATCGGTGCCGGCCTGCAATACCTGAGCACACTGATCCTCGGTGCCAGCATCGGAATTCCAGTGCAGTACAACGCCAGTTGGACGGTGCTGCTGTACGGACTCGTTGCGTTGGGCCTCTCGCTGCTGGGATCAGCTCCGCCTGCGGTGCACGCATCACGCCTGAACATCGTGGATGCTATTGCCGCGGATTAGGTGGTGGGGATCGGGCTCGTTCTGCGGTGCTGGGGCCTAGGGATCCGCAAACGCGCGCGCGTTTGTCAGGTGCGAGCGAAATAGACAGCCAGCGGCTGACGACTCTGCGCGCGTCTGGCACATGCGCGCGCGTTTGTACGAGGATGACCGACGTGGCCACATTCAGCGTCGAAGTAGAGAAGTACGCGGTCGAGACTCTGCGCGACTGTGTGGGTGGTCCCGAGTGGGAGTTGCGGCCCGAGCGCGCGGCACTTCTGGTCCACGACATGCAGCCGTACTACCTGAACGTGCTCCACTCCTCGGTTCGTGCGCGGGTGGCCGCAGAAGCGTCGGCGGTGCTCGCGTGCGCCAGGTCTGCCGGAGTGCCGATTCTGGCGAGCGGTCCGCGGGCGGCTGAGGCGATCGAACAGCGTGGACTGCTGGGGCCGATGTGGGGGTTGGGCCCGTCTGCCGAGGACGTGGCGGTCACCGAATCGGACTTCGTTCCGATCGCGAAGCGCAGCTACAGCGCGTTCTACGCGTCCGATCTCGAGGTCGAACTACGCCGACGAGGCCGTGACCAGCTGGTCATTGTGGGTGTCTTCGCCTCGGCGGGAATTCTCGCGACGACGTTCGACGCTTTTGCCCGCGACATTCAGTGCTTCGTCGGCATCGAATCGGTCGCCGATTACACCGCCCACCAGCACCGCACCGCCCTGAATCTGATCGCATCACTGACCGGTGTAGTGACCAGCAGCGCGAACCTGCTTCACGATCTGCGGTGCGGACCGCTAGACTGACGACCGCGACGTGGGCCCCCTGTGCAGTACGACAGCGACCCACCCGCAACCCGATTGTTCGACTGATCGAAAGACCTTGTTGCACAGGGACTTTGGAGCACTCGTTCGATCACCAGCCTTCGTAGCTCAGGGGATAGAGCAACCCTCTCCTAAAGGGTAGGTCGCAGGTTCGAATCCTGCCGAGGGCACCAGCCTCGCTTTTCGGCGCGCACTCTCAGATTTCTTACCCCGCCCTATTGCCCTCCCCTCCAAACCGGCGTACATTCGAACATGTATTCGAGTACTGGGGAGGGACTCGTGGTCACAGCTGTACAGAAATCACCGCTCACATCCGCTGAGGTGTTGAGGTTCGTTGCACGTCTTCAGGCGTCCGACATAGTCGTCGACGCAGCAGCGGGCATCGATCTCATCTCTGCTCTAGAAACGATCAAGTGCGTCAGCGTGGCAACCCAAGCCGTGGTGACCGATGCCGTTGCAACCGTGATCAGCACCGAACGTCGTGAACGTGGCAAACCGAAAGCGCAGTGGCGCACAGGAATTGCGTCGCAGATCGGCCTGGCTCGACGAGAGTCACCCAACCGCGGCGGCACTCATCTCGGGCTTGCTCGTGCGCTCGTTCACGAAATGCCACACACCCTGGCCCGCCTGAAAGCCGGCGAACTCAACGAGTGGCGCGTCATGATTCTCGCCCGCGAAACCGCGTGTCTCACCGTCGACGATCGCCGAACCATCGATGAACGCCTGTGCGCAGACCCCGCCACCCTCGCCGGTGCAGGAGATCGCACCATCGAGGGTCGCGCCCGCGCACTCGCCAACGAACTGGACGCCGCCTCCCAGGTCAAGCGACGCGCAAAGGCATACGCCGCACGCCGAGTCAGTACGCGCCCCGCACCCGAATCGATGGGATTCTTCACCGCGCTCACCTCGATGGAGAAGACCGTCTGCATGTGGGCGACCCTGCGGCGCGACGCCGACACCGTCATCAACGCAGGTGGCGACACACGCAGCCGCGATCAGATCATGGCCGACCTGGTGTTCGAGAGAGTCACCGGCGCATCGGCCGCTCAAGGTCCACCGGTCACCGTCGACATCGTCATCTCGGATTCGACCCTGCTCGCCGGTGGCGACACGTCCGCATATCTGCACGGCTACGGCGACATCCCGTCGGACGTCGCACGCCAACTCGTGCGCGACGCACTCGACGATGCGCAGGGCAATGAGACGCGCGTCGCATTACGTCGCCTCTATGCCCACCCGAAAACCGGCGCACTGACAGCCGTCGAATCCACATCCCGCGCCTTTCCCACCGCATTGGGACGCCTCATCGATCTCCGCGATCGCACGTGCCGCACCCCGTGGTGCGACGCGCCCATCCGGCACCACGACCACATCACCGCACACACCGCGGGCGGAGCGACCAGCGCCGAAAACGGCGCAGGCCTGTGTGCCGCATGTAATTACGCGAAAGAAGGCGAAGGCTGGACGGCCGAAGCGCTGCGAGACAAACGGAACGCGCGACATCGCTACAGGCTCATCTCACCCACCGGGCACACGTACGATTCGAGCGCGCCGTCGATGCCGGTGGTCGAGCTCTACAGCTCGCCGGCGGAGAACGTCTACATCGACGGACTGTTCGGCTCCGACGCCGCGTGACCGTCGACCGCGGGAAGAGATCGGGTCCGCACTCGGTTACACTCGGTATCGACGCGCGTAACTGCACGTCAGACGTCGTGGAATGCTCCCGAATCACCATGTGCACCCCGCACAGGCTTCTCTTACGGCGATCGAAACTGCCCACCGGCAGTCTCGCCACCTTGCATCTCGGCCCGAAGGCCCGCAGGTGCAACACCCTGCCCGAAAGGCACTTTTCATCACAATGACGACCCCACAGACTTTTGCTGCACTCGGAGTACCCCAGGCCATCGCAGACGTACTCGCGAGCCAGGGCAAGACCGAGGCCTTCCCCATCCAGGCCGACACGCTCCCCGACACACTGCAGGGACGCGACGTACTCGGACGCGGAAAGACCGGCAGCGGAAAGACACTCGCATTTTCCATCCCCATGGTCGCGCGCCTCGCCGGCCAACTCCCCGGCAACCGCAAGCCCGGCCGCCCGCGCGGACTGATCCTTGCGCCGACGCGTGAGCTCGCCACCCAGATCGCCGTCGCGATCGAACCCCTCGCCGCCGCATACTCGTTGAAGGTCACGACGATCTTCGGTGGTGTCTCGCAGGTTCGTCAGGTGTCCGCACTCAAGTCGGGTGTCGACATCGTCGTCGCCTGCCCCGGACGCCTCGAAGACCTGATGAAGCAGCGCCACCTGACGCTCGACGGCGTACAGATCACCGTCCTCGACGAGGCAGATCACATGGCCGACCTCGGGTTCCTGCCCGTCGTCACCCGGATCCTCGCCGCTACCCCCGACAAGGGTCAGCGCATGCTGTTCTCGGCGACCCTGGACAACGGTGTCGACAAACTGGTCAAGCGCTTCCTGCACAACCAGATCACGCACTCCGTCGACGAGGCGACCTCGCACGTCGAGGCCATGACCCACAGCGTGTTCGAGGTCGACGGCGTCGAAGCCAAGAAGAAGCTGGTTCACCAGCTCGCCTCCGGCACCGGACGCCGCATCCTGTTCATGCGCACCAAGCACCAGGCCCGCAAGCTCGCCAAGCAGCTCACCGACGCCGGAATCCCGTCCGTCGACCTGCACGGCAACCTCTCGCAGGCCGCACGTGACCGCAACCTCGCGGCCTTCTCCTCCGGCCAGGCCCGCGTGCTCGTCGCCACCGACGTCGCAGCCCGCGGCGTCCACGTCGACGACGTTCAGCTCGTCGTCCACGTCGATCCCCCGGCCGAGCACAAGGCATACCTGCACCGCTCCGGCCGCACCGCGCGCGCCGGCAGCGCAGGCGACGTCGTGACCGTGGTTCTGCCCGAGCAGCGCAAGGACACCGCAGTGCTGCTGCGCAAGGCCGACATCAAGGTCACCCCGATCCGCGTCACCGCCGACTCGCCTGCAGTGGCGAACCTCGTCGGCGAGCAGGCCCGCTACGTCGAGCCTGCACCGAAGGCAGAGCCGGCACCGGCCCGCACCGGAGCCCCGCGCAACAACAACGCGCGACGCGGCGGCCCGGCCCGCTCGGGTGGACAGCCGCGCAGTGGTGGACAGCCGCGCAGTGGTGGACAGCCGCGTTCCGGCGGTGGCGGCCACAGCCGTCGCGCAGCAGGCCCGGCCACGAGCCAGCGCAGCCGCTGACCCGAACTTCGGAAACAGGAAAGCCCTCGCTACGAGGGCTTTCCTGTTCTGATGCTCACCACGGCAGCAACCGCGCACAAGCCGGCCGCACCGAACCACGCCATCGTGTACGCACCGGTGGCGTCCCGCACGACGCCCGCGACGACGGAGGCGATGCCCGCTCCGATCTGGTGTGAGGCGAAGACCCACCCGAACACCAGAGAACCCTTGTCGCCGAACACCTCTCGGCACAGTGCAATCGTGGGCGGGACCGTTGCCACCCAATCCAATCCGTAGATCACCACGAAGATGACGATCGACGGTTGGATGGTCGCCGACAACAACCACGGCAGAAACAACAGCGAGATTCCGCGAAAGCCGTAATAGGCCGCCAACAGATACCGCGGATTCACTCGATCGGTCAGCCAACCCGATGCGATCGTCCCGACGATGTCGAAGATTCCCACCACCGCCAGCAGACCCGCTGCGGTGGTTTCGTGCATTCCGTGGTCGTGCGCCGACGGTATGAAGTGAGTTCCGATGAGCCCGTTGGTCGTTGCGCCACAGATCGCGAATCCGAGCACCAACGCCCAGAAGGTTCGTACTCGGCTCGCGTCGCGTAGCGCCTGCACCGCTGCGCGCGCGGGGTTCACGGTCGACACCTCCGCCGGCGGGACGTAGTCGGCGGGTGCGCCGTACGGAGTCACGCCGACATCGGCCGGCATGTTGCGCAGCCACCGCAACACGAACGGCACCACGATCAGCGAGCCCCCGGCGATGAGGAACGATGCTGCGCGCCAACCGGATCGGTCGACCAGCTGAGCGATCAACGGCAGAAAGATCAACTGCCCCGTCGCGCTGCCCGCGGTCAACACGCCCGAGACGAGCCCGCGACGCTGTACGAACCATCGATTCGTCACCACCGCCGCGAACACCAGAGCCATCGACCCGGTGCCCAACCCGATCATGACGCCCCACGTCAACACCAACTGCCACGCCTGGGTCACGAACACACTCAGAGCGCTGCCCGCGGCGACGACGACCAACGCCGTCGACGTCACAGCTCGGATCCCGAAACGCTCCATCAACGCCGCGGCGAACGGTGCCGTCAGACCGAACAGCACCAGGTTGACGCCCACCGCCAGCGACAGCATCGACCGCGGCCAACCGAACTCTTCCTGCAGCGGCACCATCAACACACTCGGTGCGGCCCGGAACCCCGCCGCACCGACGAGAGCGAGGAAGGCCACCGCGGCGACGATCCATGCCGGATGAAGTCGCCTGCGGGTCGCGATCTCGGAAGTCACGCAGACAGTGTGCCTCAGTCGAGCTGGCACACTGGAGCGGTGACCGTCAGCGCTGCCCACCGTCCCGAGTCCGGGCCCCTCGGTCCGCAAGAATTGGCGACCGCTGCGGTAATGAGCAGCTTCACCGTCGCGCTGACGGTGATCGGCGTGCTGGTGCCCATGGCAGCGATTCTGCAGGTTGTCGCCGCTATTCCGATGTCGGTGGTGGCCCTGCGCTATCGGACGCGAGCATTGGTCACCTCAGCGGTGGCGGGCATACTCGTAGGATTCGTCGCGGCCGGCACTCAGACGGCGCTCACCGTGGCCAGTGCGGCATTGCTGGGCGGTCTGGTCGGCCGGGCGAAGCGCCGGAAACAAGGCCTGTTCGGCGTGCTCTTCACGTCGGCAATCGTCGGACCGGCACTCGGAGCCCTCGCGGTGCTGTTGCTGCTGATCCTCGTCCCGCTACGGCAGCTGTTTCTCGAGACGCTCCGCAACACCATCGAAGGCATCTCCCGACTGTTCGAGCGCGTATCCGCCCCGCAGGCCATCCCCGATGTCATTCGCAGCAGCAGCACAGCGGTACTCGACAACTGGTGGTGGTGGGTCGGCGGGTCCATCGCATTCGGCATCGTCACCGGAACTCTGTTCGCGTGGCTGATCCTCACCGCCATCCTCGATCGCCTCTCGGCCATCCCCACACCGGAGCCGTTCGTCTCGGGCATCGACGACGAGATCGCGCCACTGCCCGTCACCCTGACCGCCGTGGGCTACCGATATCCCGGCAGTAGATCGGCAGCGTTGAGCGGCATCGACCTGCACATCGAACAGGGTGAATTCGTCGCGATCGTCGGCCACAACGGATCCGGTAAATCCACGCTGACGCGCATCCTCGCAG
This sequence comes from Rhodococcoides fascians NBRC 12155 = LMG 3623, assembly GCF_001894785.1. Taxonomy (GTDB): domain Bacteria; phylum Actinomycetota; class Actinomycetes; order Mycobacteriales; family Mycobacteriaceae; genus Rhodococcoides; species Rhodococcoides fascians. The sequence continues at coordinate 570,496 of NZ_BCWW01000003.1, read as the reverse complement.
GCCGTGAACCCTCGGAGGGCTCGGTGACTCGTCCCGGCTCCACCGGACTCGGCAGGTACGGCGGCACCGCAGTGGTGTTGCAGCGACCCGAAAGTCAGATCCTCGGCACCCGCGTCGCCGACGACGTCGTATGGGGACTGCCACCCGGCGACTCTCGCCCCGACGTCGACGCCTTGCTCGACGAAGTGGGGTTGAGCGGCATGGGTGCTCGCGACACGGCCTCGCTTTCCGGCGGCGAGATGCAGCGACTTGCCGTCGCCGCGGCCCTGGCTCGTCGCCCCGCTCTGCTGATCGCCGACGAGGCAACCGCCATGATCGACGCCTCGGGCCGAGAGCATCTGGTCTCGCTACTCGCGGCACTGCCCCGTCGGCACGGGATGTCGGTCGTACTCGTCACCCATCATGTCTCGGAAACTGTTGCCACTGATCGCGTCGTACATTTACACGAGGGCATGCAGGTGGAGCACGACACTCTGTGGATGCAGACCAGGACCGGCAACGCTGCTGTTCTGCACGACAATTCGAGCCCGCGCCTGCTCGAACTACGCGACGTGCGGCACGTCTACAACAGGCGCACCCCGTGGGCACAATCGGCGTTGAACGGCGTCGACATCACCGTCAAGCGAGGCGAGGGAGTTCTCGTTCTCGGCGGAAACGGTTCGGGCAAGTCGACTTTGGCGTGGATCATGGCCGGCCTGACCGGGCCCACCACCGGCGTCGCGCAGCTCGACGGCAAGGCGATGACGTCGCGAGTCGGCGACGTCGGGCTGGCCTTTCAGCATTCGCGCCTGCAGTTGCAGCGGCGCACCGTCTCCGAGGACATCGCCGCGGCCGCGGGGCCCGAAACCGGTTCTGCCACAGTGTCGGCCGCGATGGATGCCGTCGGCCTCGACCGGTCACTGGCCGCACGCGACGTCGACTCGCTCAGCGGCGGACAGATGCGACGCGTGGTGCTGGCCGGTCTGATCGCTCGTCGACCCCGCATCTTGGTGCTCGACGAGCCGCTGGCCGGACTCGACCCGCCCGGACGCGACGACATCATCGGCGTCCTCGCCGGCCTGCGTGAGCGCGGCGTGTCGATCGTGGTCATCTCGCACGACGTGGACGGTATGGACGCCGTCTGCAGTCGAACCATCACGATGGCCGACGGCCACATCGTCTCCGATTCGATTCATGGGAGCGTGCATTCGTGACGACCGTCGTACTGCGCCAGGTTCCACGGTTCTCACCCATTCATCGACTGTGGGCGGGCACCAAGCTCATCGTAGTGTTGCTGCTCAGCATCACCCTCGTCGTGGCTCCGACGTGGCCTGCCCTCGGCATCGTGTTCGCGCTGCTGATCGTCGCGGCTGTCATCGCCCAGATTCCGATCACGGCTCTACCTCGGCCACCATGGTGGATCTGGGCGCTCTTCGGTGTCGGAGCACTGATCAATCTGCCCATCGGCGGCGCAGCGGTTCTGCTGTACTTCCGTGCCACGCTGTTCGTGTTCGTTCTGCTCGGCGCATCGATGATGATCGGGTGGACGACGTCGATGAGCGACATCGCTCCGGCGGTGTCGAAACTCGGTGCACCGCTGAAGAAGCTGAAGCTGCCGGTGGACGAGTGGGCGATCGCCGTGGCGCTCAGCCTGCGGTCGCTTCCGCTGCTCATCGAGGAGATGCGCACCCTCAACGCCGCCCGGCGGCTGCGACCGAAACCCGTGGTCAACAGTGCGTCGGACAATTCGCTGGTCGACATCGTGACCACGGTGATGTCGGTGGCCATCAGGCGCGCGGACGAAATGGGTGAGGCCATCACCGCACGCGGGGGCACCGGCATGATCACCGCCACCGAGGCACGTTTCAAGGGCTCGGACGCGGCGACACTGGTGGTGGTGACGCTGGCCTGCGCGGCCGCGATCACGATCAGCTTCCTGCTGCGGTGAGCTACTCCCCCGCGAGACGCTCGGTGCGCGAGTTCAACGCCTTGACGAACACGTCCGGGATATCGCGGGGATCCTCCGCGACATAGCTCGTACCACCGGTGGCCGCGGAGATCTGCTGCAGCGCAACCGGATCGGCATCACTGGTGACACCGACCGTGATGATCACGATGGGACGCACCGGATCCTGCTCCTTCTGCAGGGCGGCGAGAAGCTGATCCAGAGAAATGCTGCCGTTGTCCTCGTTCGCGCCGTCGGTGAGAATGATGACGCTGTTGACGTAGTCCGGGTCGTAGCCCTCCTTGACACGTCGGAACGCCGCAAGAGTGGTGTCGTAGAGCCCGGTTCCGCCTCCGACCAGAGCCGGTAGCCCACGGACCGCATCGAGAATGGCCTGACGCTGCGGCTTACCGTCGAACGTGTTGCTGACCGGGCCGAGCGGCACCAGTTCTCGATAGTCCTGCTTTCCACCACCGAGTCCGATGGAGAAGGCCCACAGCCCCATCTGCGTCTGGTCGCTGAACAGATCGTTGGCACCGAGCGAGGCATCGACGGTCAACGCGATGCGGGTGGAGTCGCCGGATTTCGCCGCCATCGAACCCGATACGTCCTCGACGACGAGGGTCCGGAGCGGCAACGCGAGCACCGCCCAGTCGCGCAGCGTCGTCTCGATCGACAGCGGATTCTTGATTTCCAACGCGGCGACCGAGCCGACGCCTCTGCCGTCGGCCAAGGGGGTTCCACTCGACGTTCGGAAGCCGGCTGCAACGAGTGTGTCCGTCGCCGACTGCGAGGCCAGCACCGACGCCAACGCGGCCCCGGCGGCCTTGACGCGGTCGTACTCCGGCCCGGCCGGAGCCGTGACGGCGAGGGGGTAGTTGAGGAAGTAGCTGCCCGTCGGCGGCACCGACTCGGTGAGCGACGATCCGGGGTTCGCTGCCTCGTAGGCCAGCACGGCCTGTTCGGTGGCGACGCTGGTTCCGCCCTCGGTCGCCACCTGGGCGACGAGGTCCGGGGTGTCGTGGGGCGTGTCGGCTATCCGGCCGAAGTCCTGTGCCATGGGCACCAGAGCGGCAGACACGGCTTTGGCGTCGGAGATCGCGACCTCGGACTCGGCCAGCGCACCGAGGATCGCAGCGTTGGACGCACTACTGGTGAGCGGATCGCCGATGCGTTGGCCCGGCATCTGCAGCACGCTGAGCCAGGTGTCGGTCACCGGGGCGGTATCGGAGGCCGACACCAGCACGGGCAGTGTGTTCGCCACCGACGTCTTGGCGAGTTCGGGCAGGGCTCCGGTCGAACGCAAAGTCTTGAGCAGCCACAACGTCGAGTCCGGGATCCACAGGTCGGGGCGGTTCTCGTCGGTACCTGCGATCTCGGTCGCCGTGTCGGTGGGGCGCTCGGCCCGCACCTCGAAGTCGACGCAGCCGCGGTCCACCTCGCCCGCCTGGGCCAGGATCTGCTGCACCGGTTCGGCGATCGAGGTGTCCACCGCGAGCGAGACCGTGTCCAGCGAATCGCACGAGTCCGAACCCGCTGCGCGTACGGCCTGGACGCCGAACCAGCCTCCGGCCGCGGCCACGACTACTGCCAGCGCGGCCGCGCCCCAGGTCACGACAGGACTGAACCTGCGACTACTGCCGCTGTGACGTCCTGACATCGCTGACTCCCCTACTTATACCCCCGACACGACTGTGTTGCGGGACTTCTCCGCACTACCCCACGTGACGGAGAGCACGCGGCGCACAGCATAGCCGCTCCCGTCAGCGACCGGAACGGCTTCTCAGTGCATTGACGAAGACGTTCGGTATTTCGGCGGGGTTTCGCGCTACGAAGCTGGTGCCCCCGGTGGCAGCAGAAATTTGTTGCAGCACACCCGCATCGGCGTCGTCGGTGATACCGATGGTGACGATGACGACCGGACGAGACGGGTCCTGTTCGGTACGCAGTGTGGCCAGCAGTTCGTCGAGCGAGATGCTGTTCGGATCCTCGTTGGCACCGTCGGTGAGGATGATGACGCTGTTCACCGCATCGGGGTCGTAGCCCTGCTGCACGGTGCGGAACGCGGCCAACGTGGTGTCGTACAGTCCGGTTCCACCACCGACCAGGGACGGAAGGGTGCGGGTCTGCTGCAGCAGCACTTCACGCTGGGTCGTGTCGCCGACCTTCTCGTCCATGCGCCGGATCGGTGCCAGCTCACGGTAATCCTGATCGCCGCCGCCGAGCCCGATGGAGAAGGCCCACAATCCCATCGACGCATTGTCGGGAAACAGTCGATTCCCGGTCTCGCTGGCCTGCACCGTCATCGCGATCCGGGTGTTCGCCCCGGCGCTGTAGTTCATCGAGCCGGACACGTCTTCCATCACGAGCGCTCGCGACGGGAGCGCGAGCACCTGATATTGACGCAGCACCGATTCGGCAGCCTGCTGGTCGCCGATCGCCAGACTCTCGACGGCACCGATACCACGATCGGACTCGAGGGGCGCGTTGTCTTCCGACCGAAAACCGGCCTCGGACAACATCTCCCGACCTCGATCGGATTCGATGACCGCGGCCAGCGCGCTGCCGACCGACTTCGCGCTGTCGTGCCGCTCGCCTGCAGGCTCGGTGACGGCCAGCGGGAAGTTCAGAAAGATGCTGCCCGTCGGCGGCACCGTCGCACCGAGTTCGGCACCGGTGTCGTTTCGGTACTCCAACATGGTCTGCTCGGACACCACGGCCACGCCGCCGTCGGCCACCAGATCGTCCAACCGGGTGGTGGGATCGGCTTCGCCGCGGGTGGCGGCCTGAGCCTGAGCGATCGGCACGAGCGCCGTCGACACCGCATCGAGGGCCTTCTCGTCCTCACCCGCCTCGGCCACCGCCCCGAGGATCGCCGCGTCGGAGATGGTGTTGGCCAACGGATTACCGATGCGCAAACCTTCGAGCTTCAGTGCGGTGAGCCACGTGTCGAAGAACGGAACCTCGTCCTTGCGGGTTGCGAGGACGGCCGGGGTGCTCGCCACCGACTGGCTCGCCAGGTCGATCAGCGACGCGGTCGATCGCACGGTCTTGCCGACCCACAGCGACGAATCGGGAATCCAGAGCGAGGGAACGTCGTCGCCTTTGGCCACTGCGGCCGACACCTGACCCGACTCCATCGCCGTCACCGCCACCTCGGCACAACCGAGATCCTCGGGCGCGGAGTCGTCGACGATCTTCTGCAGTACCGGCGCGATCGCGGGGTCGGCAGCCAACGTGTAGTTCGACGGGTCACCGCAGTCGCTGCCGAAGACCTTCTGCGCCACGAACACTCCGCCTGCGACGATCAGAAGCAGGACGACGGCAACGACGACGTACTTGGCGAACCCTCTGTTGCCCGTCGCGGACGACGGCGCACTGTGCCTACCGGGCATGCATCTCCACTCCTACACCGTCAGGCGTAGATCTTGACGAACGTCTTCAGCGAGTTCTCGATGTCGCCCTTGAGTGCGCGAGCGACACCGGCCCCGATGGGTCCGAACAACGGGGCACCGCCCAGGTTGACGTCGATCGTGATCTCGGACCCGTCACCCTTGGACTTCACAGACAGGTCGAGACCGATCTTCACTCCGCCCTTGCCGTTGCCCTTGAGCTCGAGCTTCCGGGGCGGATCGTAGGACTCGATCTTCCACGAGACGCGGTTGCGCATGCCCTTCACGCTGGCGATGGAGTCCAGGGTGGTGCCGACGGCCAGCTGCTCGGGCAGCTCACCGCGCCACGCTTCGTGGATGGAGAGCCACTGCTCGTAGCCGGACAGATCGGACGCATGCGCCCACGTCTGCTCGGGGGTCAGCGGGACGTCGAGGGAAACCTTCAGCTTGGCCACAGCAGGGATGGTAACCGCTGGACGAAAAATGCCCGTGTGAGGCCTTGCTCACACGGGCACTTCGCGGACGGTTCTACAGGTGAATCAGTGTGCGCTGGCCTTCTCCGCACCGATGCCGGTGAGAGAGCGAACCTCCATTTCGGCCTGCTTGTCGGTGTTCTCGGTGTCCTTCGAGATCAGCGTTCCGACGATGCCGAGGATGAACGCCAACGGAATCGACACGATGCCGGGGTTGGACAGCGGGAACCATGCGAAGTCCGAGCCGGGAATCATCGACGTCTTCGATCCCGACACGGCCGGGGAGAAGATGATCAGCACGATCGTCGAGATCAGGCCGCCGTACATGCTGAACAGTGCGCCGGTGGTGGTGAAGCGACGCCAGAACAGCGAGTACAGGATGGTCGGCAGGTTCGCGGCCGCTGCGACGGCGAACGCCAGCGCCACGAGGAAGGCGATGTTCTGCCCGTTCGCGAGGATGCCGAGGCCGATGGCCAGGATGCCGATGACGACGGCCGTGATGCGCGAGACCTTGACCTGCTTCTTGTCGTCGACCTGGCCCTTCTTGATGACGCTCGCATAGATGTCGTGAGCGAACGACGCCGACGCGGTGATCGTCAATCCGGCGACGACGGCGAGGATGGTCGCGAAGGCGACCGCCGAGATGACGCCGAGCAGAATGACGCCGCCGAGCTCGAAGGCCAACAGCGGAGCCGCGGAGTTCTGGCCGCCTGCGGAGGCCAGGATGCGGTCGGGTCCGACGATCGCTGCGGCGCCGTAGCCGAGCACGAGGGTGAACAGGTAGAACGCACCGATGAGCGCGATGGCCCACACGACGCTGCGACGAGCTTCCTTGGCGGTGGGCACCGTGTAGAAGCGCATCAGCACGTGCGGCAGACCTGCCGTACCGAGGACGAGTGCGATGCCGAGCGACAGGAAGTTGATCTTCGAGGTGGCGCTGCCGCCGTACTGGGCACCGGGCTCGATGACGTCACGTGCGGCCACGGCATCGGTCGCCGAGCTCGACACCATCGCCTGCGCGCTGCCGAGAAGCTCGGAGAAGTTCAGGCCGAACTTGGCGAGCACGAGCACGGTCATGAATGCGGCACCGGCGATGAGCAGAACCGCCTTGATGATCTGCACCCACGTGGTGCCCTTCATGCCGCCGATGAGCACGTACGCGATCATCAACACACCGACGATGGCAATGACGATGGACTGCCCGGTGCGGTCGGAGATGTCGAGCAGCAGTGCGACGAGTCCGCCTGCGCCTGCCATCTGAGCCAACAGGTAGAACAGCGACACCGTCAGCGTCGACAGTGCGGCCGCGGTACGAACCGGGCCTTGCTTGAGCCGGAAGCTCAGCACGTCCGCCATCGTGAACTTGCCGGTGTTCCTGAGCAATTCGGCGACGAGCAGGAGCGCGACGAGCCAGGCGACGAGGAACCCGATGGAGTACAGGAAGCCGTCGTAGCCGTAGACGGCGATGGCACCGGCGATACCGAGAAAGCTTGCGGCCGAGAGGTAGTCACCGGCAATGGCGACGCCGTTCTGCGGTCCGGAGAATCCGCCGCCCGCGGTGAAGAACTCCGCAGACGTCGCGTTCTTCTTGGAGGCGCGAATGACGACGGCCATCGTGATGAGGACGAACGCGCCGAAGATCGCGATATTGACGAGCGGTTCACCGACGGTGGTGTCGGCGGCCTGGGCTAGTACATTCACGGCTTCTACATTCACGGCTTCGCTCCCTGGGAGGCTTCCATCTCGGCGCGCAGGGCTGCGGCGCGAGGATCGAGTTCACGGTTGGCGAACCGCACGTAGATGCCGGTGATGGCGAACGTGGTGACGAACTGGCCGAGGCCGAGCAGCAGACCGACGTTGATGTTGCCCCACACCTTGGTCGACATGAAGTCGACGGCGTAGGTGCTGAGCAGCACGTAGATGACGTACCAGACCAGGAAGAACCCGGCCATCGGGAACACGAAGCTACGCAGGCGGTGCCGGAGTTCCTGGAACTCGGGACTGGCCTGCATGTCGACGAACGCTTGCGCGTCCGGTGGCGAATTGGTTTCCGGTGCGGTCACCTTGGACTCCTGAAGTTGATGTGAGCTGTAGCTGACTCGGAACAGTAGTGAGAGTCAGGTCACAACATCAGGGGGTGGCGTCGATCACACGACGGGCTGCGGGAGTGTGCGACGAGCGGTAGCGCAGACCCGACGAACGGCCTTCTCTCACTACAGCTCGCGCTCTCGGTCTTTGCCCATGTCGAGGCCTTCGGGCAGGTGCAGTCGGGCGAAGATTCGGGAGATGTCCGACGGCACTGTTCGCCGGGTGGCGAGGCTGACGACGATCATCGCGGCGAAGGCCACGGGAACGCTGACCGCGGCCGGGTAGCCGAGTATCGCTGCCGCCCAGCCCCCGAGGACGCCGTCGGAGATGGGGGTGACGACGGAGATCGACGCGGCGACGAGGGAGAGTCCGCCGCCGAGGAACAGCCCGGCCGCGGCTCCTGCTGCGGTGAGTCCGCGCCACCAGATGCCCAGCACGAGCAGCGGACACAGCGTAGACGCGGCGACGGCGAACACGAGCCCGACGGTACGCGAGAGATCCAGTGAGACAACGCCGATCGACAGTGCGAGTGGCACTGCGCCGGCAAGGACGGCCGCGACACGGAAGTCTCGGACCTTGCCCGAGAGCACGTCGGTGCTCAGGACGCCCGCGATGCTGACCAGCAGGCCGGACGACGTGGACAGGAAGGCGGCGATGGCTCCGGCCGCGACGAGTGCGGCCAGCAACTGGCCGGGTACCCCCGACAGCACGGAGCCGGGCAGCAGCAACACTGCGGCGTCGGAGGCACCGGTGATCAGCAGTTGCGGCACGTAGAGCCGGGCGAACACTCCGAGGACCGTCGGGAACAGATAGAACGTGCCGAGCAGCGCCAGCACGGTCAGCGAGGTCAATCGCGCCGCTCGGCCGTCGGGGTTGGTGTAGAACCGCACCAGCACGTGCGGCAGCCCGAGGGTGCCGAGGAACGTGGCCAGGATCAGCGAATACACCTGGTAGAGCGGGTGCTGACCGCCCAGTCCCCCGCCGGGCATCGCCCAGGCGCGGTCGGTTGTCGGTGCGCCGGCGACCACCGGAACCGGCGAGCCCGCGTCGAGGGTGAGCAGTGTCCCGGACCCGAGCCGGTGTTCGCCTGCATCGAGATTCACACGTCCATCGACGCTCTGCTCGTCCAGGGTTCCTGTCACGGACACCACGACCGGCGAGTCGACCTGCACGAGCACGTCGGTGGTGATGTCGACCCGGGTCTGCTCGGCGACGGTCGGCGGGGCCGCGCTACCGACGCTGCGGTCGTCGGCGACGAAGTGGACGGTCAGCACCAGTGCGGGGATGGCGATCGCGGTGAGCTTGAGCCAGTACTGGAACGCCTGCACGAAGGTGATCGAGCGCATTCCGCCGCCGACGACGTTCGCAATGACGATCAGACCGACCGCGAGTGCTCCCACCCAGCCCGGCACTCCGAGAAGGATGTTCAGCGTCAGGCCCGCGCCCTGGAACTGCGGCACCAGATACAGCGCGCAGATCACCACCACCACGAGCATGGCCACGGTACGCAACCATGGTGCGCCGAGCCGGAATTCGACGAAGTCGGGCACCGTGTACGCACCGCTCCTGCGCAGTGGAGCGGCGACGAACAGCAGCAGACCGAGATAGCCTGCAGTGAAGCCGACGGGATACCACAGCGCATCGGCACCGTACTTGGCGATGAGACCAGCGACACCGAGAAAGGATGCGGCAGAAAGGTATTCACCCGAGATGGCCGCGGCGTTCCACCGCGGTCCGACGGTCCGCGAGGCCACCAGGAAGTCGGACGTGGTGCGGGCCAATCGAACTCCGTAGACACCGATGCCGACGGTGGCCACCGCGGCCACGATCAACGCAATCAATGTCGCGACGGGTATCGATCCGTTCACCAGCGCCTAGTCCTCGACCAGGCCGACGAACTCGGCCTCGTTACGCTCGGCGCGGCGCACGTACGCGCGGCCGACGCCGAACAGCAACGGATAGATGGCCACCCCCAGCAGCAACCACGGCAACCCGATACCGAACGGCGCGACATCGGTGAAACGGGTGAGCAGCATGCCCAGCAGGGGAATCGCGAACAGGATCGACAACGTCATCACTGCCAGGCGCAACGACAGCAGGAGTTGCGCACGCACCAGGCTTCGCACGAGCGCGTCACCCACCTCGGTTTGCTCCTGCACCTCGACGCGGGTGCGCACCAGGCGCGCGCCGCGGCGCTGCGAGAGCACCACCCGCTCCCGGTGCGGCTGACTCACCGCGCACCTCTCGTCACCGCGACGACCACGACTGCAGCGGACCGCGCACGAGCCGGTCCTTGAGTTCTCTGGTGTGCCGCCGGCTCACCGGTAGCTCGCAGGCCGGCAGCGCGCCGGTGGCGCGCAGACACACCACCAAGCCCGAACCGACGCTTCTGATTCCGGTGACCAACGGAAGCGACACCAGATACGAACGATGCACTCGCAGGAAACCGGCATCGGCCCAACGACTTTCGAGAGCCGAGATGGGAATGCGCACCAGGTGCGAACCGGTGGCGGTGTGCAGCCGCGCGTAGTCACCGTCGGCCTCCACCCACGCCACCGACGACCGGTGTACCAGCGTGGTGGTTCCACCGAGCTCGACAGGGATGACCTCGTCGGCAGCCGATTCGGCCGACTCGGCGGGCCGACGACGGGCGAGCAGAACCCGTCGGACGGCCTCGGCCAAGCGGTCGTCGCGCAACGGCTTGAGGAGGTAGTCCACCGCGCCCAGATCGAAGGCAGCAAGTGCCCGATCGTCGTGAGCGGTGACGAACACGACCGCAGGTGGCCGAGCGAACGCCGACAGGATTCCGGCGAGCTCGAGGCCGTCGAGGCCGGGCATGTTGATGTCGAGGAACACTGCATCGACCACGGATTGACCGGAGGTCTGCTTGAGTTGGCGCAGGGCGGTGGTCGCGTCCTGCGCGGTGTACACCTCGGCCACGGCCTCCTGCTCGCGCAGCAGGAAAGCCAGCTCGTCCAGGGCAGGCCGCTCGTCGTCGACCGCCAGCACGACCAGCCCGCGCGCCGAACTGGAGTTCGCTGGATGCGTCATGCCCGCACCCCCGGCCTGAACTTGGGCACCCGCATGCTCACTTTCGTGCCTGCTCCCGGTGCGGTGTCCACGACGAGACCGTAGTCGTTTCCGAAGGCCGCCCGCAGCCGATCGTCCACGTTCGCCAGTCCGACGTGGGCCGCATCCTCGGTGTGCAGGCTGCCCGATCGCAGTACCTCGGGGTCCATTCCCACTCCGTCGTCCTCGATGCTGATCACGGCGTCGGTGCCCTCGTCGGCCGCGATGATCGTGACGCGACCGCCGTCGGCCTTGCCCGACAACCCGTGCCGGACGGCATTCTCCACCAGTGGCTGCAGCGCCAGAAACGGCAGGGCCACCCCGAGCACCTCGGGAGCCACCTGCAGGGTGACCTGCAGCGAATCGCCGAACCGGGCCCGTTCGAGCGTCAGGTACCGATCGATGTTGCGTAGTTCGTCGGCGAGCACGGTGAATTCCCCGGCGTTGCGGAAGGAGTACCGGGTGAAATCGGCGAATTCGAGCACCAGTTCCCGTGCCCGATCCGGGTCGGTACGGACGAACGACGCGATGGTGCCCAGCGCGTTGTAGATGAAATGCGGGCTGATCTGGGCCCGGAGTGCACGCACCTCGGCTCGGTCCAACCGCGCCCGCGATGCGTCCAGTTCGGCGAGTTCGATCTGACCGAACGCGTAGCGTGCGACCTCGGCGATGGCCCCGAGCATGCCCGGCCCTGGTTCGGCCACCACCGCGGCACCGAGCACCCCCGCCACCGGCGAATCCTCGTCGATCAACGGCTGCACCACCAGCGCTTTGACCTCGTGAATCGAGCCGAGCGGAAGCCGCACGAGCACGCGGCGCTGCCCGTCGACGGCGCGTCTGGCCGCCTCCACGAACGCCGGCGTCAACTCCGGCCACGGCCCGTCCCAGGCCAGCAGCGACGCACTCGGATCGCAGATGCCCAATGCATCCGCCCCGGTCAGGACTCTGAGATGGGGAGCAGCGGCGGCAGCCGAGCGGGCATCGAGACCGTTCCGCAGCGGCTTCGCCGCCAACGACGCGGTATGCAGGGTGGCGTGCACCGCACGCTCCTCTGGAGTGGTCAGATCGCGTCGCCCACGCAGGCTGATCAGCGCAATGGCGGTGACGATCGCCGCCACGATCACCGCCATCCACGCCAGCGCCGCGGTCATCGTGCGCAGGTCCCGGTGGTCGGAACGTTCAAGAAGCGCTCGACGAGCCAGTCGACGCCGATAGCGTTGGCGGCCAGATCCGCGTGCCCCTGCTCGGGTTCCGAACGCAGTTCCACGTCGTCGCCGAGTTCGCAGGCTTTCGCCACGGCGTCGCGAGTCCACTGCGGATCGATCAGGTCGTCGCGCTCGCCGACCAGAACGAACAGCGGAACATCGGTGCGAGCCGTCGGCAGTGCGACCGTTCCGAGCCAGTCCGCCATCCGATTCGCGGCCCGGTCATCGGCCGGGACGGCATCGGCCGGATCGATGACGGCTCCGGCGTCGGCCTTGGAGAATCCGAGCAGGTCGCTGCAGGCCGTCAGCGCGGTCACGTTGTCGGCGAAGGTGCCACGGATGTAATCCGAGCGCTCGACGCTCGGATCCGTGACGTGCAGACCCTCGTAGAGAAACGGCACCAGCAACTGGCGGGACAGGGTCTGTTCGGTGTCGGCTGCGAAGTACCGCGTCAGATCGGCTGCAGGCGACAGCGCGGCGACTCCGACCAGTTCCAAACCGTCGCCGTACTCCGCATTGCGCTCGGCAGCGGCCCAGACCGCTTGTCCCCCTTGAGAAGTGCCGATGGCACCCCATCGGGATCCGACGTCGGGCACCACTGTACGCGCGGCGCGCACGGCATCGATGACGTCGTAGGCCGCAGCATCGCTGTTCAGATACGCCGGATCTCCCGGAGTCCCCAGACCCTGGTAATCCGTCACCACCACGACGGTGCCGCGCTCGAGGAAGGGCGTCACCAGGCCGATGGTGCCCAACAGGTTCGGATACAGCGAGGGCGCACACTCGTCGGTGACACCGGTGGTGCCGTGACCGACCGAGACGATCGGCCAGCCACCGGCAGGCGCAGAACCTTTGGGCACGAACACCGTTGCCGATGTCTCGGTTCTGCCACCGGTGACGCCGTCGGTGGTGCGGTAGACGATCTTCGTGGCAGACCCGCCCAGAAAGGCGACACCGATGTCGACCTGACCGAGCGGCATCGACGACACGATCGAACCGCGGTCGGAGCCCTCGGGTGCCGGATTCGACGTGGGTGCCGGAGCCACGGGAGGCACGGCAGGCGAACTGCACGCGGCGAGGGCGAACACGAGTGCCGCGGCGGCCACCAGTCCGGTCGACCTCACTGTCTCAGCGCTCCCACTGTGTTCGTCGTCTACGTCGTGCGTCGTTCGATGCGTGCCTCGGCCGCGATCTCTTCCACGTCCAGACCATTCAACACTGCGCGTAGGGCTTCGTCGTCCAACTCCCCCGAGTCGCGGGCGGCGATCAGTGCGGCCCGCTGCGCGACCAGGACATTGTGCCGCAGGGTGTCGAACAGCGCGCCGGCCGCCGCGATTCGCTTCTCGCGGTCCTCGGTCTCGTCCGCGTCCATCCGGGCCCGCACCGACCGTCGCACGCGGGCGATCACCTCGGCTACCCGGTCACTGTCGACGCCGGAGATGCCGTCCTTCGCGGCCCGCTCGAGGTACGTCTCGGCAGCCGTGCGGGCGATGGCCTGCGAGAGCAATCGTTGATTGTCGTTGCGTTGCTGCTCGAGTGGATCGGCGACGTCCAATCGGCGAATCAGCAGCGGGAGCGTCAGGCCCTGCAGCAGCAACGTTCCGACTGCGACGACGAACGCGACGGCTTGAATCACCGCCCGCCCGGGAAATTCGTCGCCGAGCACGGTGGTGAACGGGACACCCGCGGCTGCGGCGAGAGTCACCACCCCACGCATCCCGGCCCACGACAGCACCAGATTCTGCTGCCACGTCAGGCCGTCGGACACCCCCTCGCGGCGAAACACCGTGCGAAAGAGCAGGTTTCTCCCCGAGTTGAAGAAGATCCAGGCCGGACGAACGACGATGACCACGAGCAGCACCAGCAGCGCGTACCCGAAAATGTGATGCACCGGAAGACCCTCGCGCTGCACCTCGGAGATGACGAACTTCAGCTGTAAACCCATGTACGCGAACACGAATGCTTCCAGCAGCAGGTCCACCGTGGGCCACACCTGGCGCTCCTGCACCCGGGTCGAGACCGACACGTCGGCCGTGACACGGCCCAGTACGAAACCTGCGGTGACGACGGCCAACACGCCGGACGCGTGGATCTCTTCCGCTGCCAGATACGCCGCGAACGGCAGGACGAGTCCGAGCACCGTCTCGAGCGCCGAGTCGGCGATCCGGTTTCGCACGAAACGAACGATGCGCGAGAGGACGAATCCGACCAGCACGCCGCCGACGATCTCGTACAGAAAGAACAGAACCGGTGAGCCGAGTTCGATACGACTGCCCGTGACCGACGCAACGGTCAAGGTGAACAGGGTCAACGCAGCCGCGTCGTTCACCAGGCTCTCCCCGGTGAGGATGGCCATCATTCTCGCGGGCAGGCCGAGCTTGCGGCCGACGGCGATCGCAGAGACCGCGTCGGGTGGGGCCACGACGGCACCGAGCACAAGGGCCGCACCCAGAGTCAGCTCGGGAACGAGCAGGTTGGCGAAGTACCCGACGGCCACGGTCGTCACGACCACCATCACCAGACCGAGGCGCAGGATCTGGCCGATGTTGCGGCGAAAACTGACGAAGGAGTAGTTCAGCGCCGCGGAGTACAGCAACGGCGGCAGCACGACACCGAGGATGAGCTGGGGCGAGAGACTGATGTGCGGTACGCCGGGCACGAACGATGCGATGGATCCGACGGTCACCAGAACGAGCGGGACCTGCAGGTCCAGACGCTTGGCGAATCCCGCGACCGCGATCGCGAAGATGACTACGAGAAGAAGTACCGGTCCGTCCACCCGCCCGATTCTGCCGCCCGCAGCGCCCTACGGCACCACCGACGACCCGAACACCGGGTGGACGGCCCGAATCGACCTACTTGTCCGGAATTGCCTTCTTGGCGGCTTCCTGCACCTTGTCGATCTTGTCGGCGTACTTGCCACCGGTCTTGTTGTCGATGAAGTCCCCGGCCTTCTCCACGACGTCGTCGATCTTGTCCGAGTTCTCTGCCGCAAGGTTCTTGCCCTTGTCGACCATGCCCTTCAAATTGTCTGCGAAGCCCATGAAACTCTCCTGCCAGTCGGGTGAAACGGAACACCTGCAGTTTACGTTCGCTCCTGCCGGTTGCGCAGTACCGATCCGAATCGGTGGGCGACCTCGACGAGTGCGATACCGACAGCGCCGATGATCAACGCGCTCGTGGTGGCACCGACGTTCGAGGGATCGAGCTTGAAGAAGGTGCGGCAGAACGGGATTGCGAACAACAGCAGGTATCCGCCGACGGATCCCGCGAGCAGCACCACCTTCCACCAGGTGTACGGCCGCGCGACGACGGCCAGTACCCACAGCGCGATCATGATCAACGTGATCAGTGCGGTGGTGCTCGCCTGGGTCACCTGAGTCTCGGTGGCGTTCGGACCCGCGTAGGCCAGCAGATACGACACGAACGTGCACGAGCCGACGATCAACCCGGACGGAACGGCCAACCGCATCACCCGCGAGACGAACCCGCTGCGTGCCCGTTCGTTGTTCGGGGCCAGCGAGAGCACGAACGCCGGAATGCCGATGGTGAACCACGCGGCGATGGTCACGTGCCTCGGCAGGAAGGGATACGGAATCGGCTCGAAATGGAAGACCTGCGACAGCACTCCCGAGAGCCCGATGAGAAACGCCAGCAACACCGAGTACACGGTCTTGGTCAGGAACAGGTTGGACACGCGCTCGATGTTGCCGATGACGCGTCGCCCCTCCCCCACCACATAGGGCAACGTCGCGAACTTGTTGTCCAACAGCACGATCTGTGCGACGGCACGCGTGGCCGCACTACCCGAGCCCATCGAGACACCGATATCGGCGTCTTTCAGTGCGAGCACGTCGTTGACGCCGTCACCGGTCATCGCAACGGTATGACCTCGAGACTGCAACGCGCCCACCATCGCACGCTTCTGGTCCGGCCGAACGCGGCCGAACGTCGTCGAGTTCTGCACGGAGTCGGCCAGTTGCTCGGAATCCTCGGGCAGGTCACGTGCGTCGATCGGGGCGTCGCCACCGGGAAGTCCGAGCGAGCCGGCGACCGCGCCGACCGACACGGCGTTGTCCCCGGAAATGACCTTGACCTGAACGTGCTGACTTGCGAAGTACTCCAACGTGTCTCGGGCGTCCTCGCGCACCTTCTGCTCGAGAATCACCAGAGCCCGCGGGGTGACGACTCCCGGCGCCGCGGTGTCGTCGACGGCGAGGTCGCTGCTGGCAAGCAGCAGTACCCGCAGACCCTTGGAGCCGGCATCTTCGGCCTGTCGCGCGGTCTCCGAGGTCGGGTCGAGCAACACGTCCGGGGCACCGAGCAGCCAGTTACCGTGCTCGCCGTACGACAGACCGCTCCACTTCTTGGCCGAGGAGAACGGGGCCACCGCGCTCTGCGTCCACCCCGGCGCGTCGGGGTACGCCTCGGCTACGGCCTGCACACTGGCATTGGGCCGCGGGTCGTCGTGCGCCAGAGACGCCAATACTTTTGGCACCGAGTCGGAGTCGTGCTCGTCGATCAACACCAATTCCGAGAGCCGCATGCCGTTCTCGGTGAGAGTGCCGGTCTTGTCGGCGCACACCACGTCGACGCGCGCGAGCCCCTCGATGGCAGGCAATTCCTGCACCAGGCACTGCCGTTGCCCGAGCCTGATGACACCCACCGCGAACGCGATCGACGTCATCAGCACCAGACCCTCGGGGACCATCGGGACCAGGGCCGCGACCATGCCGTTCAGGGCCGGCTTCAAAGCCTGCCCGCTGGAGAACAACTGGTTGTAGATGATCAGCGCCCCGGCCGGAATCATCAGGTACGTGATGAATTTCAGGATCTTGTCGATACCGCTGCGCAGCTCGGACTTGACCAGGGTGAACTTGCTGGCCTCTTCGGCGAGCTTGGCCGCATAGGCGTCGCGTCCGACCTTCGTTGCCCGGTAGGCCCCGCTGCCCGAGACGACGAAGCTGCCCGAAAGTACCTGCGCTGCTTCGAGTTTGTGCACCGTATCGGCCTCGCCGGTAAGCAACGACTCGTCGATCTCCAGGCTTGCCGTCTCGATGACCTCGCCGTCGACGACGATCTGATCACCCGGTCCGAGTTCGACGATGTCACCGAGGACGACCTCGTCGGGCGGAATCTGTTGCGAGACACCGTCACGTCGCACCTGCGGCTTGTTCTGGCCGACGATGGCCAGCCGATCCAGCGTGCGCTTCGCGCGGATCTCCTGAATGATTCCGATGCCACTGTTCGCGACGATCAACAGCCCGAACATGCCGTCGATCACCGAACCGGTCGAGAGCACGATGATCAGCAGCACACCGAGAATCGCGTTGATTCGGGTGAACACATTGCCCCGCACGATGTCGCGAACCGAGCGTGAAGCGCGAGCGGGAACGTCGTTCGATTTCCCCTCGGCCCGCAGTGCGGCGACCTCCGCCTCGGTCAGCCCGGTATCCCGCTGTGCATCGGCGTCGATAGACATGGGTGCAGCCTAGTTGGGTCGTTCCTGCAGGCTCCACTCCTTGTCTAGTGCGGCCTCAGCCCAGACGGGTCCACCAGCGATCGTCGGGCACGGCCCTCGTACCGTCGACGCGTTGACCCGGCATCGGTACCGCAACCTGCACACCCACGTCCTGAGCGGCGGCGTGCAGTCGCACGATCGGCTCGGACCACGGGTGAAAAGCCAGGTTGAACGTCGCCCAGTGAATGGGCACGAAGATGCCCGACGTCGTCAGATCGACGTGCGCCGTGACAGCCTCCTCGGGATTCATGTGAATGTCCGGCCAGCGCACGTCGTAGGCCCCGACCGGAAGAAGCGTCAGGTCGAACGGTCCGTAGTTGCTGCCGATCTCGGCGAACTTCGGTGTGTAACCGGTGTCGCCGCCGAAGAAGACACGCCGCACCGGACCGGCGAACGCCCAGGACGCCCACTGCGTCGAATCGCGAGTCAGGCCGCGGCCGGAGAAGTGACGAGCCTCGGTACACGTGACGGTGAGGCCACCGATCGCCGTCTGCTCGTCCCAATCGAGTTCGATGATGCGTTCCTCGGGCACCCGCCACTTGCGCAGGTGCGCGCCGATGCCCAGAGGCACGACGAAGGGAGCCGACTGCGTGCTCGCCAGCTTCTGTACCGTCGCCTTGTCGAGATGGTCGTAATGATCGTGGGAGATCACGATGGCGTCGACCCGAGGTAGGTCCGTCAGGTCGACCGGCGTCGGATGCAGCCGTGCCGGGCCCACCACCGAGGACGGGGACACGCGATTGCTCCACACCGGATCGGCGAGAATGCGATATCCGTCGACCTCGACGAGCACACTCGAATGTCCGTACCAGGTGACCGCCAGCTCGCCCGCGTCCACCGGCGCGATCGGCGGTGCCAGTGGGATCGGCCGCTGCGGCCTGCCCTTACCTCGCTCGGTGAACAGCGAGACGAGCATGTTCTTCTGCCCCTTCTCGCCGCGACCCGGGACGTAACTCGAACTGGGGTCGGAGTTGTGGAACCGGCGATCGCGGTATCGCGGCGACCCGGCCGCGTAGGGAGTGATGTGCACGCGTCTGGCACCGATGGCCGACGGAAGACCCCACAGCGCACGCGCCAACCATGCCCCGCCCAACGCTGCGGTTGCTCCTGCTGCCAACTTCGTCTTCGTCACGGGCACCACAGTAGGCGGCGCCGACGTCTTCGCAGCTCACCCGTAGCCTTGCCGTAGAATATTCGCGTCGGTTTTGCTGCTAGAAGGGGAGACATTGAGTACCGAACAGCTCGAATTCCAGGCGGAGACGCGTCAGCTCCTGGATCTGATGGTGCACTCCATCTACTCCAACAAGGACAGCTTTCTCCGTGAACTGATCTCGAACTCCTCGGACGCGCTGGACAAGCTGCGCCTGGAGTCGTACCGCAACAAGGATCTGGACGTCGACGTCTCGGATCTGCACATCGAGATCGACATCGACTCCTCCGCTCGTACCCTCACCATCCGGGACAACGGCATCGGCATGTCGCGCTCGGAGGTCATCGACCTCATCGGCACACTCGCCAAGTCCGGCACCGCAGAAGTTCGCAAGAAGCTCAAGGAAGCCAAGGACGCCGCCGCCTCCGAGGAACTGATCGGCCAGTTCGGCATCGGCTTCTACTCCACGTTCATGGTGGCCGAGAAGGTCACGCTGCTCACCCGCAAGGCCGGCGAGAGCACCGCCACCAAGTGGGAATCCACCGGCGAGGGCACCTACGAGATCACCGACGTCGACGACGCCCCGCAGGGTTCCTCGGTCACGCTCGCTCTCAAGCCCGCCGACGAGGAAGACCACCTCCACGACTACGCGTCCGAGCGCAAGATCAAGGAATTGGTCAAGAAGTACTCCGACTTCATCGCCTGGCCCATTCGCATCGACGTCGAGAAGCGCGTCAAGAGCGAAGAGGAGGGCGGCGAGGACACCGTCACGATCGAGACCGAGACGATCAACTCGCAGAAGGCGCTGTGGACTCGCTCCAAGGACGAAGTGTCCGAGGAGGAATACAAGGAGTTCTACAAGCACGTCAGCCACGCCTGGGACGAGCCGCTCGAGGTCATCCCGTTCAAGGCCGAGGGCACGTTCGAATACCAAGCGCTGCTGTTCATTCCGTCGCAGGCACCGTTCGACCTGTTCATGCGCGAGAGCAAGGCCGGCGTACACCTGTACGTCAAGCGCGTGTTCATCATGGACGACTCGCAGGAACTGCTGCCCGAGTACCTGCGCTTCGTCAAGGGTGTCGTCGACGCAGCGGACCTCTCGCTCAACGTTTCTCGCGAGATCCTGCAGCAGGACCGGCAGATCCGCGCGATCCGTCGTCGCCTGACCAAGAAGGTGCTCTCGACCGTCAAGGAGCTGCAGAGCGAGCAGCCCGACAAGTACAAGACGCTGTGGTCGCAGTTCGGGACGGTCCTCAAGGAAGGCCTGATCTCCGACTCCGACAACCGCGAAACCCTGTTGGGCATCTCGTCGTTCGCGTCCACCCACTCCGAAGAGGGTCTGACGACCCTTGCCGAGTACGTGGACCGGATGAAGGACGGCCAGCAGCAGATCTACTACATGACGGGCGAATCGCGTCAGCAGATCGAGAGCTCGCCGCACATGGAGGCGTTCAAGGCGCGCGGTCTCGAGGTGCTGCTGCTCACCGACTCGGTCGACGAGGTGTGGGTCGGCAACGTCACCGACTTCGACGGAAAGTCGTTCCAGTCCATCGCCAAGGGCGAGGTGGACCTCGACACCGAGGAAGAAAAGAAGGAGTCTGAGGCCAAGCGCGAGGAGCAGGACAAGGAATTCGCCGACCTGCTCACCTGGCTGACCGAAACGCTCGGCGAGGACGTCAAGGAGGTACGTCTGTCGACGCGCCTGACGACGTCACCGGCCTGCGTCGTCGGCGACGAGTTCAGCTTCTCCCCGCAGCTCGAGAAGATGTACAAGGCGTCGGGCCAGTTCGTGCCGACCTCCAAGCGCATCCTCGAACTCAACCCGAACCACGACCTGGTGACGGGACTGAACAAGGCCCGCGAGGATCGCAGCGACGATCCGCACCTCGCCGAGACCGCCGAATTGCTCTATGCGACGGCACTTCTCGCCGAGGGAACCGAGCTGAAGGATCCGGCCAAGTTCTCCAAGTTGCTCGCCGATCGGTTGACGCGCACCATCTGAGTGCCTGCGGCAGTGGTGTGGTTAGGTGCCCCAGGCGGCACGTAACCACACCACTGCGGCGCAGCCGCACTCACTGCGGCGGGAGAATGTGCTCCCCCGTCTTGTCGGTGCTCAGTGACAGTGAACTGATGTACTGCTTCTCCCCGTTGGGCCCCGGCACGTTGGACGCGATCATGTCGGGTCGCTCGAATTCCATGCCGCTGATGTGGCACATCACGAGCTCGTCGGACGGGTTGCCGTGCTCGTCGAACATCGGCAGATCGATGCCGTCATCGGTGCGTCGAAGGTAGTACTTGCCCTTGGTCGCAACCGCCAGGATCGGCGGAAGCACCAGTGCGAGAACGAGAGCCACGATGGGCGAATACGGTTTGATCGCAGACCCGAATGCCCCGAAGAACACCAGAATCGACAGGATCGCCGACACCGCCATCGATCCGAAGCCCACCGGGTTGATGTTGTACAGCATGCCGCGTCGGAACTCGGGCACCTTGGGCGAGAGCTTCAGGATGTACTTGTTGAACACGATGTCCGACGCCACCACCGCGATCCACGCGATACCGCAGTTGGCGTAGAAGCCGAGGATGCTGTTGAGGAAGTCGAACATGTTGGCTTCCATCAGGATCAGCGCGATGGCAAGGTTGAACAGCACGAACACCATGCGGCCCGGGTACGTCTTGGTGAGGCGAGTGTAGGAGTTCGTCCACGCCAGCGATCCGGAATATGCGTTGGTCACGTTGATCTTGATCTGGCTGATGACGACCAGGATCACCGCGAGGGTCATCGCGAGCCAGCCCGGCATGAAGTTCTCGTAGATCTCCAGGAACTGGTGTACCGGCTCGTTGGCAATGCTGGATCCGTCGACGACGTTGGCGATCAGGTACACGGCGAGGAAGAGGCCGACGACCTGCTTGAGGGCACCGAAGATGACCCAGCCGGGGCCGGCGAGAAGCACTGCAGTCCACCAGCGTCGGGAATTCTCGGGAGTCTTGGGCGGCATGAATCGCAGGTAGTCGATCTGCTCGGCGATCTGCGCGATGAGCGAGAGACACACGCCTGCGGCGAGCATCACCGATCCGACGTTGACGCCCTTGCCGTCGGCCCCGTCCTGACCGCCGTAGGCGAAGAACTCGCCCACCGAGTCGGGATTGCTGATCACCAGGTACACGAACGGCAACACCATCAGGACGAGCCACAGCGGGGTGGTCCAGACCTGAAGTTTGGCAAGGGCTTTCATGCCGTAGATGACCAGTGGGATCACCATGATCGTCGAGACCGCGTACCCGATCGGCAACGGGATGCTCAGCCCGAGTTCGAGTCCCTGCGCCATGATCGAACCTTCGAGCGCGAAGAAGATGAACGTGAACGTCGCGAAGATGACGTTGGTGACGACCGACCCGTAGTAGCCGAAACCGCTTCCACGCGTAATCAAGTCGAGGTCGATGTTGTAACGGGCCGCATAGTAGGCAAGCGGAAGGCCGGTCAGGAAGATGACGACAGCGAACACCAGAATGCCCCACAGTGCATTGCCGGTTCCGTACGAGATTCCGATATTGGCACCGATGGCGAAATCCGCGAGATACGCGATGCCGCCGAGCGCGGACGTCGCGACAACACCGGTCCCCCATTTACGGTAGCTACGCGGCGCGAAGCGCAGCGTGTAGTCCTCGAGCGTCTCTTTCAGCGCGGTATCTGTCGGCGCTGGCTGTACGGCGGTCATGGATCAACAACGTAGAACCGCCAGGTTGCCGACGTGTCTTGAGCCGATGTAGCTGGTGTTAATCGAACCGGCTTATCGGACATACGTCTCGGACGCCCATCCACCGGGCGGTGTCAGGCAGCTGTGCGGGCCGCCAGTAGCGAGAAGTTCGACAGTTCGGCGCGCAGCATGTTCATCGCCCGGTGCTGGGCGACCCGCACTGCACCAGCCGTCATTCCCAGAGCTTCGCCGGTCTGCGGTGCCGTCAGGCCCCACACCACTCGCATCAGGATGATCTTGCTGTACTTCGGGGGCAGGGTGTTCATCAGGGCCTGCGCATGGGAGCGGAGTTCGTCGCCGAGCGCGACCTGCTCGGGACCGTCCTCACCCGACACTTCCTCGGGCAGCTCGGCCGTCGAGAACGTCTGCCGCAGAGCCGATCGTCGGCCGGCATCGGCCAGTTTGTGAGCAGCGATGCCGTAGACGAAGGCCATGAACGGTTTGCCCATGTCGCGGTACTTGGGTATCGCGGTGACCAGAGCGAGGCAGACGTCCTGCACCACGTCGTCGGCCGCGACATCGAGATTGCCGATCCGAGAGGCGCAGTAGCGGCGAATCGGAGGCTGGATCAACACCAGTACGCGTTCGAGTGCGGCGCGGTCACCCGCGACGGCCCGCGGTACGACGTCTTCGAGCGTGTCCATGGAAGTGCTCATGGCCGATCTCCTTCTTGGCAACGCGCGCCCTCACCTGAACGCTCACCAGTACTTCGAGGCAGCCGACCGTTCGGCTTGGTCGGATCGGCTACCACAATCGAGGAGAATGTGACTCAGGTAACACGGCGTGTCGTCCGAGCGACGTACCGGACAACATCCACGTCGCGTCACGTGACCCTGACACCGCGGAGCGCACATGAGTACGAGTGAGCAGAACCACCTGGTCGGTCGCCGGAGCACCGTCGCCGCAGGGGACGGCACCACGCTCGCAGTGCGCGAGTTCGGACGGCCCGATGCGGCTCTGACCGTGGTGTTCGTCCATGGACACTGCCTGCGGATGCAGTCGTGGACCGAGCTGCGCACCCACGTCGAGGATGTCTGGGGCGAGGACACGCGAATCGTTCTGTACGACCACCGCGGCCACGGCGAATCCGGTGCCGCAACGCCCGACAGCTGCACCATCGATCAGCTCGGCGAGGACCTGGCCGACGTGATCCGCGCTGTCGTCCCGGTCGGGCCGTTCGTTCTGATCGGCCACTCGATGGGCGGCATGACGGCGCTCTCCTACGCGCGTCAGTACCCGGATGCCGTCGGCTCGCGCCTCGTCGGGGTCGGGTTGATCGCGACGTCCGCAGGCGGGATCACCGACGACGGGCTCGGTCGCTGCCTCGCGCATCCGGCCGTGTCGGCGTTTCAGGCAGCTGTTCGACGGGCCCCTCGATTGATGTCGGGTGCCAAGAGGCTCAGTCGCGGGGTGTGCGCGCCCATCGTCAGGACGGCGGGATGCGGCTCCCACAAAGTCAGCCCGCGGGTGGTCACTCTGGCGACGGCGATGCTCGGCGACACGTCCATCGTGACGATGGCCGGCTTCCTCGGCGCGTTCCGCGGACTCGACGAGGTGGCCGGTCTGGCCGCGCTGGCCTCGATTCCCACGCTGGTGCTGTGCGGTTCGGACGACCTGATGACGCCGATGCGACACTCGGAAACCCTTGCATCCCACCTGCCCGATGCACGGTTGGTACGTATCGCGCAGGCCGGACACATGGTGATTCTCGAACGAGCACACGAGGTGGCGGACGCCATCGTCGAACTCGTGACGGCAGCTCGGCGAGCTCACGTGGGGGATCTCGCCTTGGCTCGCTAGACCTTTCGACGACTGTGGCCCGCACCGGATATCCGATGCGGGCCACAGCACTGTTGTCGAGGCGGTGTTACTTCTTCACTGCGGGAGGAGCGTTGAGCAGCTGGATGAACTGTCCGGCGTTACCGATGACTGCGCCGAGGCCACCGGCAGAGGTGCCGGCGAGCGATCCGATGGCACCGAGGGCGATTGCGCCGATGACGCAGCCGCCGATGGGGCCTGCTCCGAGAAGAGTCGCGACCGGTGCGGTCACGACGACTCCCGTGATGATTCCGAGGATGCATCCGCCGACGATTCCGGTTGCAGCACCGAGGAATCCACCGACGGAGGCGGTGAGGCTGAGGTTGTCCTTGACGCCTGCCACTGCGGCGGGCAGGTCGACCTGCTGCAGGCCGGGAAGGGAGGTGGAGACCGGGGTTGCCGCGGCAGGCGAGACATCTGCGGTCAGAGTGGCGTGGTTGCCGTCGATGTCGGCAGCGACGGGGTGCGAGAATCCGTCGGCGGCGATGGCGAGCGGTACGGAGTCGACGAGTGCGCCGTTGGCGTCACGGACGACCAGGTGGTTGTCTTCGTTGCTCAGGGTGCCGGCCGTCGTGTCGACGAGGACCTGGTTGCCGGCCTGGGTGACGTTCCACCCGACGGCAGCGGCGGGAGCCGGTGCCGGATCCGCATAGGCGGTGCCCATGGCGGTCGTCATCGCTGCAATGACCAATGCGGACGTTGCCGCGAATCGAGTCAGCTTCATGTTCCTCAGTCTTTCGTCGTGTCCATCTCTCGATACCGAGCAGCGAAAAGCTATGGGCACAACGAGCGTGAAGAGCGAACCGAAGATGAACGAGAGGGGTCGAACCGAACAACGATCGATCGCATCAACGCGAAAGGGACAGAACGACTTTCAGCGACCGATCGGTTCGTAAAGGACGCGCAGGGTTTGCCCCTACTTACCGAAAAGACCAGGCTTGTTGCTGCCTCCGTGGCCCACTCCGAAGTCGTAGGCGGACTCGGCGTGCTCGTGCTCGTCCAGGCCGTCGGCCTCGTGCTGCGCGTCGGCGCGCACGCCCATGACGGCCTTGATTGCGAACGCGATAGCGGTGGTGACGACTGCCGTGTACGCGAACACCGCCACGACGGCGATGGCTTGCACCCAGAGTTGATGCAGACCGCCGCCGTACAACAAACCGTCCTTGCCCGCCGGCATCTGCGCACTGGCGACGAGTCCGATCATCAGCGTTCCGACGACACCGCCGACGAGATGCACACCGACGACGTCGAGTGAATCGTCGTAGCCGAAGCGATATTTGAGGCCGATCGCCAACGCGCACAACGCACCCGAGACGATGCCGATCGCGGCTGCACCGATCGGTGTGACGGCAGTACACGACGGCGTGATCGCGACGAGTCCGGCCACCACTCCGGACGCCGCGCCGAACGACGTCGCGTGCCCATCCCTCCATTTCTCGACGACGAGCCACGCCGCCATCGACAGCGCGCCCGCGCCCATCGTGTTCACCAGCGCCACTGCGGCGACGCCGTCGGCCGCCAACGACGAGCCCGCGTTGAAACCGAACCAGCCGAACCAGAGCAGTCCGGCTCCGAGCATGACGGCCGGAAGATTGTGCGGACGCATGGGATCTCGCGGCCACCCGCTCCGCTTGCCGACCACGAGGGCCAGCACCAGCCCGGCCACACCCGCGTTGATCTCCACGGCCGTGCCACCGGCGAAGTCGATCGCGCCGAGCCTGTTGGTGATCCACCCGCCGAACTCACTGGTGAGCCCGTCGAGCGAGAAAACCCAGTGCGCCACAGGGAAATACACCAGCGTGGACCACAGGGCCGCGAACAGCACCCACGGCACGAAACGCATCCGGTCTGCGACGGCACCGGAGATCAGCGCGACCGTCACCATGGCAAATCCTGCCTGGAACGCTGCGAACACCAACGCCGGAACGGTCCCCACCAACGGAATCGACACCGTGCCCGCCGCCGAGGTGTACACGCCGCCGAGCAAACCCTCGAAACCGGCGTACTGCAACGGGTTTCCGATCCAGCCGCCGATCACGTTGTCGCCGAACACCATCGAGAACCCGAACACCAACCACAGCAGCCATACGACGGCGATGGCCGACAGGCTCATCATCATCATGTTCAGCACGCTCTTCGAGCGCACCATGCCGCCGTAGAAGAAGGCCAAGCCCGGCGTCATCAGCAAAACCAGCGCGGTGCTCGCCAGCAACCAGGCCGTGTCGCCCGCATCGGGCGCTCCGTTGATCACTTGCCCACGAATTTCGGTGCGCGCTTCTCGGCTCTCGCGCGGCGCGCTTCCTTCATGTCCGCACTGCTCCACGCGGCCTCGAATGCCGCGCGCTGTGCGGGCGTCGGATCGTCGTGCGCGCCGTCGTCGTTGAACACCAGTTTGAGGTGTCGCAGCGCCAAGGGGGCAAGGGCAGTGATCGAGTGCGCCCACTGCACGGCAACATCGCGATCGCCGAGCTTGTTGGCCAGACCGCATGTATACGCCTGATCGGCGTGCACCCGTTCGCCGCCGAGCAGGATCGTGCGCGCCACGCCGCCGCCGGCCAATGCCGCCAGCCGCTTGATCGTCCAGTTGCTCACTGCGATTCCGAGACGCGTGGAGGGAATCTCGAAGAATGCCTCGGGTGCGACCACCCGCAGGTCGCAGGCAATGGCAAGTTGCGTCCCCGCTCCGACGGCAGGCCCGTTGATCGCCGCCACGACGGGAACGGACACTCGCTCGATGGCGGTGAGCATGCCTTCCAGCGTCTCGCCGAACGCGTCGGGAAACGCATCTCCGGTCAGGTCGGCACCGGCGCAGAAGCTACTGCCCTGCCCGGTGATCACCACGACCCGCGCGCCGTCGGCATCCGCCTGCTCGACTTCGCGTCGTAGCGCGACACAGAGATCCGTGCTCAGCGCATTGCGCTTGTCCGGTCGCTGCAATTCCAGGATGACGACATCGCCGTCACGAGTGTGTCCGATCACGCCGAGCAGGTTACCGGCTGGTAGCGGCGGTCACAGGGCGGGGCCTGATCTACTGATACTCGTGATCGACACTCGGGTTGCTGTCATCGGTGCCGGCCAGGCCGGGCTCTCGGCCGGCTACCACCTCAGGCGGGCCGGACTTGCCGCAGGTGCGGGCTTCGTCATGCTCGACCGCTCCCCCGGACCTGGCGGTGCCTGGCAGTTCCGGTGGCCGTCGCTGACGCTCAGCACCGTCAACGGAGTGCACGATCTGCCCGGGATGCCGTTCGCCGACACGCTGGGAGACGAGCCACCCGAATCCATCGCGGCAGCCGACGCGGTTCCCCGCTACTACCGCGCGTACGAGAAACGGTTCGAACTGAATGTCCGACGCCCCGTCACGGTGACGGTCGTGTGCGACCGCGAACCACTCTTTCGGGTCGAGGCCGGGGACACGGTCGTCATGGCCGAGGGCCTCATCAATGCGACCGGAACGTGGGAGAAGCCATTCGTTCCGCACTACGACGGAGCCGAGACCTTCACCGGTAGACAACTGCACACCAAGGACTACCGAACCGCGGACGAGTTCGTCGGCAAACACGTCGTCGTGGTCGGCGGCGGAATCTCGGCCGTGCAGCTACTCGACGAGATCTCGCAGGTCACCACAACAACATGGGTGACGCGTCGACCACCGGTGTTCCGGGACAGCCAGTTCGACCACGACGCCGGACGCAAAGCCGTCGCCATGGTCGAGGAGCGGGTGCGTGCGGGCCTGCCGCCGGGCTCGGTCGTCTCGGTGACCGGCCTGTTGCTCACCCCGTCGCTGGCTGCCGCCCGCGAACGTGGCGCTCTCGAACGCAAGCCGATGTTCTCCTCGATCACCGCCGATTCCGTTGTCTGGGAGGACGGTTCGACCCAGCACGCCGACGTGATCCTGTGGGCCACCGGATTCCGCAGCGCCCTCGATCACCTTGCCCCGCTGCGACTGCGCGGGCACGGCGGCGGAATCGTCATGGACGGCAGGCTGACCACCCGGGTGGCCGCGAACCATCGCGTCCACCTGCTGGGGTACGGCCCGTCCGCGAGCACGATCGGGGCGAACCGGGCCGGGCGAGCAGCGGTGACGGAGTTGCTCGAGACTCTGGGTTAACCCAGCTGCTCGACGACGAACTTGGCCAGGGAGCCGAGACGCGCACGGTCCGGCATCGACGTCGGAACGCCCAACGCATCCAACGGGGCCGACGTCACCGGCCCCACGCAGATCGCGGCGACGGGGCCTCGAAGTGCGGCGAGGAAGGCGTCGAGCATGCCGTTGTCCTTGGCCGTCGACAGCAGGGAGGCGACGGCGGGAGCGCTCGTGAACGTCACTGCGTCCACTCGATGCTCGATGATCTGTGCCAACAAGTCCATGAGCGGGGCCTGATCGACGGGGCGGATCCAGCGGTACACGGGGATCGGGCGTACATGCGCGCCGAGTTCGCTCAGAGCATCGCTCAGGTGAATCGTCGGTTCCCATTCGGTGATGACGCCGTGCAGTTGCACGGCGATGTCGGCACCGGAAATACCCTGGGCAGCAAGATGATCGGCGACTTCCTGCGATGCTTCGGTGGCGGGCGACCATTCATCACGCAGCCCGGCACCCCGGATCGCACCACGCGCTTTGGGGCCACGCGCAATGATTCGCGTGTGCCCGAGCGCTGCCAGGAGGTCGTCGCGCACACCCCATTCGGCCGCCGCGTCGAGCCAGCCACGGAAGCCGATACCGGTGCTGATCACCACGATCTTCGGGGGACGATCGACAATGCCTTCGGTAGCCGACTTCAGCTCCGAGTCGTCGATCAGGGGTAGAACGTGAATCGCCGCGGCGTGAACGATGTTCGCGCCGCGGCGTTCGAGCATGGTGGCCAATTCGTCTGCACGCCGCTCGGCGGTGAGGGCAACGGTCTTGCCTGCGAGCGGTTCCGACATGGGTACAGACTAGGCCCCCATGTGCGCACTGTGCCCGCGGTCGTTCCGCAGGCTCCACTCCGAACTTCGTAGTCCACTACGAAGTTCCACTCACATGGCGGGTCAGCTGCTGAACTTGTCCGGGTCCGGGCCGGTGCGGCCGTCGGCGGTGTCCAGAGCGTTGATCTGCTGAATCTCGTCGTTGCTCAGCTCGAAGCCGAACACGTCGAAGTTGCTCGCGATCCGCTCCGGGGTGACCGACTTGGGGATCACGACGTTGCCGAGCTGGATGTGCCAGCGCAGAATGACCTGGGCCGGGGTGACGCCGTGTGCCTCGGCGATGGGCGCAAAGGCCGGATCGTCCAAAACGGTGCCGGAGCCGAGCGGGCTCCACGCCTCCGTGGCGATGCCCTTCGAGGTATGGAAAGCGCGCAGTTCTTCCTGGATGAAGCGCGGATGCAGCTCGATCTGGTTGACCGACGGGACCTCACCGACGGCGTCCATCAGCTTCTCGAGCGTGGGGATGGTGAAGTTGGAGACGCCGATCGAACCGATGCGGCCGTCCGACTTCAGCTTCTGGAACGCCTTGAACGTGTCGATGTACTTGTCGCGATCGAGCTGCTGCCAGTGAATCAGGTACAGGTCGAGGTACTCGAGGCCCAGACGATCCATGCTGGCGTCGAAGGCCTTCAAGGTGGAGTCGTAGCCCTGATCGTCGTTCCACAGCTTGGTGGTGACGAACAGTTCGTCGCGCGCGATGCCGGACTCCGCGATGGCCTTGCCGGTGCCGGCCTCGTTCTCGTACACCTTTGCGGTATCGATGCTGCGGTATCCGACCTTCAGCGCCTCGGCCACGGCGGCCTGCGCACCGTCGTCGGGAACCTGCCACACACCGAACCCGAGCTGGGGAATCGACGTGCCGTCGTTGAGCACGATGGTCGGGACAGTACTGGTCTCGGCTGAATACGTCATACGAATGCCAACGGACGGCGCTGTGAATCTGTTCCCGGTCCCGGGGATACTGGTCCGGTGACTGCCACGCTCCGCATCGACGATCTGGCCGCCTTTCACGGCGATCGGACCCTGTTCTCCGGCCTCGATCTGACGGTGACCGAGGGTGATGTGATCGGGTTGGTCGGTGCGAACGGTGCCGGTAAATCGACGCTGTTGACGCTGCTGGCGGGCGTGGGAACGGCCGATCACGAGGGTGAGATCTACACCAGCCCGCCCGACGCAACCGTCGGTTATCTGGCGCAGGAGCCCGAGCGCATCGCCGGGGAGACGGTGTTGGATTTCCTCGGCCGGCGGACCGGGGTCACTTCGGCCGAAGCTTCCATGAACGCAGCCGCCGAGGCGTTGGGTGGCAGCGACTCCGGTCACTCCGCAGGCTCCGCTCCTGCCGACGAGGACCTCTACACCCCTGCGCTCGAGAAGTGGCTGGCGCTCGGCGGCGCAGATCTGGCGGAACGCACGACGAAGGTGCTCGCGGATCTGGGCCTCGATGTCGACGGCAGCGCATTCATGACGGACCTATCGGGTGGGCAGGCCGCCCGCGCCGGACTGGCCGCGATTCTGCTCGCACGCTACGACATTCTTCTGCTCGACGAGCCCACCAACGACCTGGACCTCGCAGGCCTCGAGCAACTCGAACAATTCGTCGTCGCGACGCGGGCGGCCATCATCGTCGTCAGTCACGATCGCGAGTTTCTGGCGCGGACGGTGACCGGTGTCGTCGAGCTCGATCGAGTGCAGCGGCGCATCGATGTGTATGACGGCAGCTACCAGTCCTATCTCGCGGAACGTGAAATTGCGCGCCAGCATGCACGGGAGAAGTACGACGAGTTCGCAGACACCAAATCCGCGTTGGAGTCTCGCGCGCAGATGCAGCGGAACTGGATGGAATCGGGCGTCCGCAATGCGCGACGAAAGGCGACCGACAACGACAAGATCGCCCGCAGGACCCGCGCCGAGTCGACCGAAAAGCAGGCCGCGAAAGCCCGTCAGACACAGCGCCGCATCGAGCGACTCGAGGTGGTCGAGGAACCCCGTAAGGAATGGGAACTGCGGATGGAGATCGCGGCGGCTCCTCGCAGCGGGACCGTTGTCGCGGTGTTGGGCGGAGCCGTCGTTCGCCGATCGGAGTTCACCTTCGGTCCGGTGACGACGCAGATCGACTGGGGCGATCGCATCCTCATTACCGGACCCAACGGCTCCGGCAAGACGACGTTGCTCTCGGTACTGCTGGGCCGGCTGGAACCGGACGAGGGCTCGGCATCATTGGGTTCGGGTGTGGCAATCGGTGAAATCGATCAGGCGCGAGCATATTTCGTCGGTGACGGCACGGTGTCCGACGCGTTGAGTGCAGCAGTTCCCGAATGGCCCGACGCCGAGGTCCGCACACTGTTGGCCAAGTTCGGGCTGCGCGGCGACGACGCACTGCGGCCGGCGTCGTCCCTGTCGCCGGGTGAACGAACCCGTGCGGCACTCGCATTGCTACAGGCCCGCGGCGTGAACCTGCTGGTGTTGGACGAGCCCACCAACCACCTCGACCTGCCCGCCATCGAACAACTCGAACGCGCGATGGAAAACTTCGAGGGCACCCTGCTGCTGGTGACGCACGATCGCCGCATGCTCGACACCGTCCGCAGCACTCGTCACTGGACGATGAACGATGGGCAGCTGAGCGAGAAGTAGGTCGCGCTGAATCGGGTGCAGCTGAGCGCGGCTAGCTGCACCCGATTTTCGTCAACTGAGAAGAATTTCGTTCACCTCGGCGGCGGGACGCATCGGCAACGTGTGATGCGTGGCTCCGTCGAGTATCACGGTCCGCGCTGCAGGCAGGACGGTTCGGACCGCCGATTCGATCCGAGCGGCATTGTGCACCTTGCCATTCCCTGCCAGTACCACGGTTGTCGCTACACCGAAGTTCGCGAACGCAGCAGGTTTCGGCCGTTTCGGAACGATGGTTTTCGACGTCGGAGCATGCGCGGCTCCCAGAGCAAGTACGTCGAGCCAATCCGGATCCAACTGCGCGCCATCGGTTTCCCATCGGACGAAAGCACGCTGCCGTTTCTCGTTGCGAGACAGCAGTATCGGTAGGGCGTGCAGCAGGTAGCGCGGACTCATGGAGCCGAAGCATGCGTTGGGATCGAGTAGGGTCAACGCATCCACGCGGTTCTCGTGACGTAGCGCATAGGCCAGTGCGATAATCGCGCCGTAGGAATGGCCGCACAGTGCCACGGTCGGCAGGTTCGACTCGTCGAGGACGGCCGACAGCCAATCCAGTAGCTCCTCGACAGAGTCGATGGCGCGTTCACCGGGCACGCTCCGTCCGACGTCGCCCATCAGGTCCACTGCGTACACCCGATAGTGCCTTGAGAGCGCGTTGACATTGGCGAACCAGACGGTCGACGTCGCACCCGCGCCCGGCAGCAACACCAGCGCCGGACCGTCGACGGGCCCGCAAGCGTTGATTCGTGTGGCACCGTGCACCGTGTTCACGTCGATGGCTTGGGTATCCGCCGGCCACTTCTGCAGCACCCGGTCGTAGGCGGAGAAGAATTCGTCCAGCGTCACTGCAACCCTCCATTCTCTCGATGATCGAGATAGTAGACAATGGAGAGACATCTCGTCCAGCATCTCCCGAGGGATCAGCACATGACCGAGCCCGCCTCCACCGTCCATCAGCTACGCGTACTGACGGTCGACCTCGATCTTCTGGGCGCAGAATTCGCGCAGAGACATGCGCTCCACCCGACGGATATCCGGGCGCTGATCTGTCTCCTCGACGCGGACCGAGCCGGAACGCGCGCTACGCCCGGTTGGCTAGGAACCCAGCTGGGCCTGGAATCCGCGTCGGTCACGGCCCTGATCGATCGAATGACCAAGCGTGACTTGGTGTTACGCGAGCCCGACCCGTCCGACCGCAGGCGAGTACTGCTGCGCGTGACTGCGCACGCGTCGGAACTCGGGACAACGTTCTTCGGCCCCGTCATCGGCCAGGCCGTCGACGAGCTCGCCCGCTTCACGCCCGAGCAGCGGGCAACGATCGATGAGTTTCTGACCACGATGCGCGCCATCGTCGCCTCCACTCGGGAGCAGCAGACACCGTAGACAAATCAGCAGTTTTGTTATGAACGGTTGACACATCGTTGGGTTTATACAACACTTCATTGTCATGAGCCCCGTCAAGCGCGGTACCGCGCTCCCGATCTACAACAGGGTGGGTGTTCTGCGGGCAGAACGAAAGATGAGCCGCGCGCAACTGGCCGAACTCGTCGAAGTGAATCCCCAGACGGTGGGAGCCCTCGAACGAGGCGACCACTACCCGAGCTTGGACCTCGCGATGCGCATCTGCGACGTCTTCGATCTGCCGATCGAAGCGGTGTTCTCACGCACCGAACTCGGACCACTCTCGGCCGAACTCTTCCGAAAGGAAAAGGATCGATGAACACCAGCCCCAGCATCTTCGGCAGATATCAGGAAGCCCGGACGAGAGTATTCCTGGAGAACGAAAAGACCTATGCGAATTGGCTACCGGGACTGCGACCCCAGAAACGACGCCGAGCCTTCGTTGCGTTCCTTCTGGTACTGCTCGCGGCATCTGCGGGATTCGCACTCTCGGAACCGGTGTTCGACTGGGCGATCGGATCCTGGGGAATCTGCTACATCGTGTTCACGTTCGCGGCAATCGTCCTCGGCATCGTGTCGAATCGGCGCGCCGAAGCCCCCGTGGATGCGCTCGACGAGCTCGAAGTCCAGCTCCGCAACGAAGCCCGATCCATCGGCCTGACGGTCACTCAGGTCTTGGGCACCGCGACTGGAGCGTACTTGCTCATCGGATCCGCCTTCGGGGCAGCGAATCTCGGCATCTCTGGTGGAGCACTGGTCCTGACTGCACTACTCACCGGAGGGACGACCCCCGCAATGCTTCTCGCGTGGACCACCCCCGACCCCGACCCCGAGGACGGCTGAGACCATGACCCCGCAACCCGACATCCTCACCCGCTATCAGGCCTATCGCACCCGGCGATTCCTCGAGAACGACGCCAACACGAGACACTGGCTTCCGAAATGGCGCACGCAACATCGACGCCGCATTCTCGCCATCGCAGTGATGGCTGCCGACCTGACGTTCCTCGTCATAAGCATCTCGACGCTGTTCTTCTCGTGGGCCGCAATCGCCTGGATTCCCGCCGCACTCATCTTCATACCGATCTGGACCGCTCTGCAAACGGTCTCCGGCCGCCACAGCGATGCACCCGTCGGAGCATTGGACGAATGGGAAGTGCAGCAGCGCAACGAAGCTCGCTCCATCGGCCTCACCGTCACGCAGGGGTTGGTCATGGTCGCGGCCTTCGCCCTGATCGTCCTGTCCTCGACCTTCCCCGACCTCCCCCGTCTCGCCTACGCCGGCGGCGGTTGGACTCTCGCGGGACTGATGATCGGAATATCGACCCCGGCAATCATTCTCGCGTGGATAACCCCCGACCCCGAACCAGAAGACACCGAAGAGTTCGACCAGCAGTAACGACCGAAAGGGCACCATGAGCACCCTCACGATCGACTCCGTCTCCAAGAGATACGGCGACAAGATCGCCCTCGACAACCTGAGTTTCGACGTCCGGCCGGGCGAATTGTTCGGCTTCGTCGGCAGCAACGGCGCGGGCAAGACCACCACAATGCGCATCGCGCTGGGCGTGCTGTCGGCAGATTCCGGCCAGGTTCTGTTGGGCGGCAAGCCCGTCGACCTCGATGTTCGCCGCACCATCGGTTACATGCCGGAGGAACGCGGGCTGTACCCGAAGATGAAGGTCGGCCCGCAATTGGCGTACATGGCCGAGCTACACGGCCTCTCGTCGAAGGATGCCAAAGCCGCGGTGATCCGCTGGACCGAACGCCTCGGCATCGACGAGCGCGTCAACGACACCGTCGACGCATTGAGCCTGGGAAATCAGCAGCGCGTGCAGTTGGCAGCAGCGCTGGTGCACGACCCCGCAGTGCTCGTGCTGGACGAACCGTTCTCCGGCCTCGACCCGATCGCCGTCGACGTCATGAGCGAAGTTCTCCGCGAAAAGGCCGCTGCCGGAGTGCCGGTGGTGTTCTCGAGCCACCAACTCGATCTCGTGCAACGCCTGTGCGACCGCGTCGGCATCATCGCCGCCGGCTCGATGAAAGCCGTCGGAACCGTCGACGAACTACGCGGATCAGGAGATTCGCACCTGCACGTCCACGCACCGAACGCTGCCCCCGGATGGGCGTCGGGCATCGCCGGAGTGAGCACACTCGGGCACAGCGACGGCGTCACCGTTCTCGGGCTGGCACCGGGAGCCGATGATCAAGAAGTCCTGCGGGCCGCTCTCGCGACCGGACCGGTCCACGAATTCTCGATCCAGAAACCTTCCCTGAGCGACCTGTTCCGAGAGGCGGTAGTGGCATGAGCTCCCAACTGAACTCCTTCAGCGCAGTGTCCTTGATAGCCAAGCGCGAGTTCACCGTTCAGGTGATGAAGAAGAGCTTCGTCATCAGCAACGTGATCATCCTGGCCGTCATCGTCGGCGGCATCATCGCATTCTCGATCTTCTCCGGCAGCGGTGACGAAGAGCGCGACGTGATCGGCGTCGCCGGGGACCAGTCCATTGCAACGGTATTGGAGGCGACCGGCGACGCCGTCGGTAGCCCCGTCGAAGTCCGTGACGTTGCCGACGCGGCGGCCGCGCGCAGTGGCGTCGAATCCGGGGATCTCGATGTGGCGCTGGTTCCCGACGGGACTGCGGGCGCGTACACGGCCGTCACCGAGTCCGATCTGACCGGCACGTTGCGCGCCGTCGTCGAAGGCAGTGTCGCGACGCAGGCCACGAATGCTGCACTGGCGCAACAGGGTGTCGACCAGAACGAGCTCGGGGCAGCGACGAGTGCCGCGACGGTCACCGTCGACGCGATCGATCCGCCCGACCCCGAGGCCGGTCAGCGGACCGCCCTGGCCCTGTCGGCCGTGTTCCTGTTGTACGCACAGATCATCGGCTTCGGCATGTACGTCGCGATGGGCGTCGTCGAAGAAAAGTCCTCGCGCGTGGTCGAACTGTTGCTCTCCACCGTTCGCCCCCTGCAGTTGCTCTGGGGCAAGATCCTCGGCATCGGTGCGGTCGGCATCCTGCAGCTCGCTCTGTACGGAATTGCCGGTGTGGGAGCAGGATTGGGCACAGGCGTACTCACCGTCACCGGTGCCGCGGTGAGTGTCTTCGCGGCCACACTCGCGTGGTTCATTCTCGGCTTCGCGTTCTTCGCAGTGCTCTATGCAGCGGGCGGATCCATGGTCTCGCGGCAGGAGGACGTGAACTCGACGACCATGCCACTGCTGATCCTGATCATGGCCATGTTCTTCGCGGCCTTCTATTCCGTCAGCGATCCGGAGAGCACTCTCGCCAACACGCTGAGCTGGATTCCTCCGTTCTCCGCGATCATGATGCCGCTGCGGATTGCGGCCGGCGTGACCTCGCCGGTGCAGATCGTCGGCTCGGCGGTCCTGATGATCGTCACCACCGCAATTCTGGCCATGGGCGCGGCGAAGATCTACCAGCGTTCCATTCTCCGAATCGGCAAGACCGTCTCGTGGAAGGAAGCATTCGCTCGATAGAGTTCGCGCCATGAGCCCACGGACATCCGCCGCCGAGATTCTCGATTCCGTTCTCGACGGCGGATCGTTCGTGTCGTGGGACTCCACGCCCGTGGACGTCCATCCTGGGGAGTCCTATCTGAAGGATCTGGCCAAGGCTCGCGAGAAGAGTGGCGTCGACGAATCGGTGTTGACCGGCGAGGGCACCATCGACGGCCGACGCGTCGCGATCATCGCCTGCGAGTTCGCGTTTCTCGCCGGATCGATCGGCGTCGCGGCGGCCGAGCGCATCACCTCCGCCATCGAGCGCGCCACTGGAGAGGGCCTGCCACTCATTGCCTCCCCCACCTCCGGCGGCACGCGCATGCAGGAGGGAACGTTGGCCTTCGTGCAGATGGTCAAGATCGCCTCCGCCGTCACCGCACACAAAGCGGCGCACCTGCCGTATGTGGTGTAACTCCGCAATCCGACGACGGGAGGCGTTTTCGCATCCTGGGGTTCACTGGCCCACGTCACCGTCGCCGAACCCGAGGCCCTCATCGGGTTCCTCGGCCCGCGGGTGTATCAGGCCCTGTACGACAAGCCATTTCCCGATGATGTCCAGACCGCCGAGAATCTGTACCAGCACGGTGTCATCGACGGTGTGGTGCCGGTCGAGCAATTGCGTCACTTGCTGATCCGCACGCTGCGAGTGATCGTCGACGCATCCGTGTGGACGGACGTTCCCGAAGTCGGACGTACGAGCATTCCCGAGCACTCGGCCTGGCACTCGGTGCAGTCTTCTCGCCGCGCCGATCGCCCAGGGATTCGGCAGATCATCGAACATGCTGCGGCCGAGCACGTTCCGCTCAGTGGCACCAGTCAGGGCGAAGCCGACACTTCGATCCTGTTGTCACTGTGCCGCATTCGCGGTGTCTCCTGTGTGCTGTTCGGTAACGACCGAAGCAGCAGCACCGCCACGGCAACGATGGGTCCTGCAGCACTACGAGAAGCTCGGCGCGGCATGCGTCTGGCCGAGGAACTCCGGCTACCTCTGGTGCTCGTCATCGACACATTCGGCGCAGCGCTGTCCAAGGAAGCTGAGGAGGGTGGTCTCGCACCCGAGATCGCGCGCTCGATCTCCGACCTGGTCACCGTGAACACCCCGACAGTGTCGGTACTACTGGGCCAGGGCACCGGCGGCGGAGCACTCGCACTGCTGCCCGCGGACCGCGTCCTGTGTGCCCAGAATGCCTGGCTCGCACCGCTTCCACCCGAGGGAGCCAGCGCAATCGTGCACCGCGACACCGCCCATGCACCGGACATGGCCGAGGCTCAGGGCATCAGGTCGGTCGACCTGCTGCGAGACGGCATCGTCGACGCCATCGTTCCCGAACTCCCCGACGCGGCCGACGAACCGGCCGCGTTCTCCGGTCGCATCGCCGATGCCATTGTCCGCGAACTACGCGAGCTGTCGACCCTCGAAGCGGCAGCTCGGACGAGTGCGCGACTCGGCCGCTACCGCACTCTCGGGGTCGCCTTGTGAGTGGAAACTCAACCCCTGCTACGAGACCGGAGTGGAGCCTGCGGAACGACCGCAGGCTCCGCCGTGCACGTGCGAGGTCACGAGCGCCAACACATCGCCCGCCCGAAGGTCCGCGGGCAACTCGACCGGACTGACGCAGCAGCGCCCCGGACCGTGCACGTCGACCTTGACCACCGGGCCCACCGAATGCCGATTGACCACGACGGCCTGCAGCAGATCCCCGAACTCGGCGTCGACGCCCACTTCGCCTGCGATCACCGAACGCACCCGAGTCACCAGAATCGAGCCCCACTGCACCGGAGTGCCCTCGGCATCGGCCACATCCTCCAACGCAACGCCGTCGACGGTGATGCGACCGCACACACAGTGAGTGTCCGCCGGCCAGAGCGCTGGATCGCACCGCGAGACGTAGGCGGCACCGAGAGACGGAAGTATGTCCACAAGAGTCATGAGAAGAAGTCTTGCGCCGGGCGGTGGCGTCGAACAGGGGTGTTGACGCAATCTTGACGCCCCAGCGGTGAATCTTGACGGCGTGTGGGCACCGATGCACATTCCGACCGCCGGTCGACGGGATTCCGCCGGTCGTCGCCGGTAGTGCGCAACCCGGCCCGGACCACCCCACCTCGAACTACGCTCGCAGACATGAGTGGCGAGTATCGGCAGGCGTTCGACAGCAGCATCGACAACCGCGAGGACTTCTGGCTGGCGGCCGCGTCGGGAGTCGACTGGGACACCCCTCCCACCACGGCGTTCGACGGTTCGCAATGGTTTCCCGAAGCCCGTCTCAATACATGCGTCAACGCACTCGATCGGCACGTCGACGCCGGCCACGGCGATCGCACCGCGCTGATCTACGACTCGGCGATGCTCGGGCTCACCCGGAGCTACACCTACGCCGAACTTCTCGACGAGACCGCGCGCTTCGCCGGGGTGCTGCGCGCGCAGGGCGTCGGGCCGGGCGACCGCGTGGTCATCTATCTGCCGATGATTCCCGAGGCCGTCATCGCGATGCTCGCGTGTGCGCGACTCGGTGCGGTGCACTCGGTGGTGTTCGGCGGATTCGCCGCCAAAGAACTCGCCGCGCGCATCGACGACGCCGAGCCGGTGCTGCTGATCACCGCGAGCGGTGGGTTCGAACCGGGGCGCGTCATCGAGTATCTGCCGTTGGTGCAGCGCGCCCTGACGCTCACGACCGCGAACACACCGGCCGTGATCGTGAAATCACGAGAGGGCATTCCCGGCGAACACGAGTGGCTGGATTGGGACACCCTCATCGCCGACGCCTCGGCGGCACAACCGGTTTCGATGGCGGCGACGGATCCGCTGTACATCCTCTACACGTCGGGTACGACGGGGAAACCCAAGGGCGTGGTGCGCGACAACGGCGGTCATGCCGTCGCGTTGACGTGGTCGATGCGCAACATCTACGACGTGGATGCCGGTCAGGTGATGTGGACGGCCTCCGACGTCGGATGGGTGGTGGGACACTCGTACATCGTCTACGGCCCGCTGTTTGCTGGTGCCACAACGGTTCTCTACGAGGGCAAGCCCGTCGGGACTCCCGATGCAGGCGCGTTCTGGCGGGTGATCCAGGACCACGGTGTGCGGGCTCTGTTCACCGCACCGACCGCGCTACGCGCTATCCGCAAGGTCGATCCGCACGCCGCCGAGCTCGAGAAGTACGACACCTCATCACTGGAGACACTGTTCGTCGCCGGTGAACGCCTCGATCCCGATACCTACGAGTGGATTTCACGCACCCTCGATCGACCCGTCGTCGACCATTGGTGGCAGACCGAGACCGGGTGGGCCATCTGCGCCAACCTTCGCGGGCTGGAACCACTTCCGATCAAACCCGGATCGCCGACCGTACCGGTACCGGGATTCCAGGTGGGCATCCTCGACGCGTCCGGTAATCCTGTGGACGCAGGCTCGGAGGGCAACATCGTCGTGCAGCTGCCACTGCCGCCAGGTGCACTGGTTGGACTGTGGAACGACGAATCACGTTTCCAGCGTTCGTATCTCGATACGTTCCCCGGTTACTACCTCACCGGCGACTCCGGTTACATCGACGCCGACGGTTACGTCTACGTACTCGGTCGCAGCGACGACGTCATCAATGTCGCCGGCCACCGCCTGTCCACCGGGTCGATGGAGGCGGTGCTCGCGGGCCATCCCGCCGTCGCCGAATGCGCCGTCATCGGTATCCACGACGACCTCAAAGGCCAGCGCCCCAGCGGATACGTAGTACTCAAAGCCGGCGAGAACATCTCCGAGGAGCAATTGCGTACCGAACTGGTGGCCATGGTCCGCGATCAAATCGGTGCACTGGCCACCTTCCGCGATGTGACGATCGTCGGAGCTCTACCGAAAACCCGCTCGGGCAAGATACTCCGAAAGACGATGCGACAGATCGTCGCCGGTGAGCAGTACGGGGTCCCGTCGACCATCGAGGATCCCGCGGTCCTCGATGCGCTGGAGAAGCTCCTCGGCAGATAGGCGGAAACAGAAGCAACCATGGCCGAAACCCGCGCGCCATGGGGCACTCCCGCACGATAGCGTCCTCGGCATGACAGATCTCGACACTCGCCCCGCCGTCGACTGGCTCGCCCTCGGTGCGGTCACCGTCACGGTGATCTCGTGGGCCTCGGCCTTCGTCGCCATCCGCGGCGTCGGTGAATCGTTCGGTGCCGGCCCACTCGCTCTGGGCCGGCTGCTCATCGGATCGTGCGCACTCGGTGTGATCGTGTTGATCAGGAGACAGTGGGTCAAGCCGAACCGCACGCAGTGGTTACAGATCGCCAGCGTCGGCGTGTTCTGGTTCGGCGTTTACAACGTCGCCCTCAACGCCGCCGAGCAACGTGTAGACGCCGGAACGACGTCGATGATCATTCAGATCGGCCCTATCCTGGTGGCCCTGTTCGCCGGTCTGCTTCTGGGCGAGGGCTTTCCGAAGTGGTTGGTGATCGGTGCCGGTATCGCGTTCGCCGGTGCTGTCATGGTCGGCGTCGTCACCGCCGTCACCACCACCTCGACCACCAGAACGGACGCCGACTTCCTCGGCATTGCACTTTGTCTCGTATCCGCGGTGACCTATGCGATCGGAGTACTCAGCCAGAAGCCGGTGCTGCGCACGATTCCCGGCCTGCAGGTCACCTGGATGGCCTGCACCATCGGCGCGGTCTGCACGCTGCCGTTCGCGCCCGCTCTGCTCGACGACCTGTCGACCGCCTCGGCCGGAGCCACCGGCGGACTGATCTACCTCGGCCTGGTTCCCACCGCACTGGCGTTCAGCACCTGGGCCTACGCGCTGACGCGCATGAACGCAGGCAAGCTAGGCATCACCACGTATGCGGTGCCGCCGATCACCATCACTCTGGCCTGGTTGTCGCTCGGCGAGATACCGCACATTCTCGCCGTCGTCGGCGGTGTCATCTGCCTCGTCGGGGTCGGGTTGTCCCGCAGGAAATAGCAGCCGTTACAGCGCCTTGAACCGAGCGATAGCAACCTCACGCTCGTGCTTGTGGTCGACGATCGGATCCACGTACTCCCTGGGTCGGCCGAACTTCAACGTGTGCACGGCTTTTCCCTCCTCACCGCGTAGCTCCGGCACCCAGCGCCGGACGTAATCGCCTGTCGGATCGAATTTCTCACCTTGGGTGATCGGGTTGAACACCCGAAAGTACGGCGAGGCGTCGGTACCGGTGCCCGCGGTCCACTGCCAACCGTGCTGATTGTTGGCCAGATCGCCGTCGACGAGATGCTGCATGAAATAGCGGGCACCTCGCCACCACGGCAGGTGCAGGTCTTTGACGAGGAACGACGCGACGATCATACGGACCCGGTTGTGCATCCACTTCTCCGAGTTCAGTTGCCGCATACCGGCATCGACGATCGGAAAGCCGGTCTCGCCCTTGCACCAGGCCTCGAACAGCTCGTCGGCGTGCTTGCCCGAGTCCAGTTCGATCTTGTCGAACTTCTTGACGTAGTTCTCGCGCGCACTGTCGGGGCGCTGAAACAGGATGTCGGCGTAGAAGTCTCGCCAGCAGATCTGCCGCCGATACGCGGCAGCACCCTCGTTGCGGAGCTTGCCCAGGTCGGCCAGCATGGTTCGCGGGTGAATGGTGCCGTACTTCAGATGCACCGACATCCGGCTCGTCGAATCGAGGTCGGGGCGGTTGCGTTCGTCGTCGTACTTCGAGACGTCGTCGAGAAAGTCTTTCCACTGCGCCAGTGCGGCCTTCTCCCCTGCATCGGCGTCGGAGGTCTCCTTCTCGCTCGGAACTTTCGCCCTCTTCACGCCTTTCACGTCGTCGGGGTCGATCCACGTCACGGTTTTCGCGGACGTATCGGCTGGTCCACGCCAACCGTGTTCCATCCA
This sequence comes from Rhodococcoides fascians NBRC 12155 = LMG 3623, assembly GCF_001894785.1. Taxonomy (GTDB): domain Bacteria; phylum Actinomycetota; class Actinomycetes; order Mycobacteriales; family Mycobacteriaceae; genus Rhodococcoides; species Rhodococcoides fascians. The sequence continues at coordinate 527,672 of NZ_BCWW01000003.1, read as the reverse complement.
CTGCCGCGAGTACGGCGTGAACACCTTGTACGGCTCACCGTCGTCCTTGGTGATTCGTCCGGGCGCAACGGCATACGGCGACCCGGTCTCGACCAGCGTCACCTTCTCGCCGACGCGCTGGTCCCGCTCCCGGCCGTACGGACCGTAATCGGCGCTGATGTGGACCTCGTCGGCGTCGATTGTCTTCGCCACCTTCGGCACCACCGTCTCGGGTTCGCCGTGCACCACCATCAGTCTGCCGTCGAGCTGCTCGTTCAGTGCCTCGAGCGACCGGAACAGGAAGTCCTTGCGCGGACCGCCGGAGGGCTTCAGCAAACGGTCGTCCAATACGAAGAGCCCCAGTACCGGATCCCCGGACTCGGCAGCGGCGGTGAGGGTGGGCAGATCCCCCAGTCGGAGATCACGGCGAAACCAAACGAGCGACATGCCGTCAGTCTTACCCAACCCGGCTACGAGCAACCCCCATCGCTGTTTCGGGGATTCTCAGAGAATCGCCAATCCATGCTCACCGACGCCGCAACATCGCCCCCTACCTTGGGAAATACGCCGATCAGCCGCGAGCAGAGGAGAGAACATCATGACGAACATCCGCCCCTTCCCCGGTGCCCTCTCCCTCGTCGAGAGCACCTGCACGTTCGAGAAGTACTACGAGCAGCTCTATGCCAAGGCACCCGCCCTCGCCTGGACCCTCGACGCCGACGTCGATCGCCGCACGGCCCTCGAGGAATTCTTCGCCAAGACGCCCGAGGAGCGGCGTACCACCGTCGACAGCTGGGTTGCCTAGCATTGGGAGGTGACCGAATCGCCGAGCACCCCCGCCACCGTCCTCGTCGTCGACGATGACACCGATGTGTTGTCGTCGCTGCAGCGCGGCCTGCGCCTGTCCGGCTTCACGGTCATCACGGCGTCGGACGGGGCCGAGGCGCTCGGCGTCGTGTCGCGCACCTCGCCCGATGCGATCGTGCTCGACATCAACATGCCGGTGCTCGACGGCGCAAGCGTCGTGACTGCGTTGCGCGCCATGGGGAACGACATTCCGATCTGTGTTCTCAGTGCCCGCAGCTCCGTGGACGATCGCATCGCCGGTCTCGAATCCGGTGCCGACGACTACCTCACCAAACCGTTCGTGCTCGCCGAGCTGGTGGCCCGCATCCGGGCCATGCTCCGACGGCGCGGCACCAGTCCGGTCATTCCCGCAGTCGATCCCGGTATCCCCAATTCGGCTGTCGCCGTGGGCACTTTGGTTGTCGATATCGCGGGGTACCGAGTGCACCGCGGCGGCGTCGACATCGATCTCACGAAGCGCGAGTTCGAGTTGCTGGCCATTCTTGCTCGCAACAAGGGCGTCGTACTGACGCGTGAGCGACTCCTCGAATTGGTCTGGGGCTACGACTTCGTCGCCGACACCAACGTCGTCGACGTGTTCGTCGGCTATCTACGCCGCAAACTCGAGAGCGACGGCTCGCCGCGCATCCTGCACACCGTCCGCGGTGTGGGCTTCGTCGTGCGGGAGTCGGTATGAGTTTCTCGCTTCGCGCCCGGGTCGCGGCGGCGACGGCCCTCGGTGCCACCCTTGTCGTGGCGGCCCTGGCCGTGGTGACGTCGGTGGCCATTTCCCGCAACAACGTCAACCAGCTCGACGAGCGTCTGACGACGGCATCGCAGGTGCTGGTCCCGAACTCGTCGACGCTGGAAGCCTTCATCGATCAGCTGTCCGGAGCGTTCGCTGTCACCATTCGCAGCGGAGACATCGTCGTCGCCTCGACTCCTACGCGGTTGCCGGCCCTCGACACCGGTTCTCAGACAGTGGATGTGGACGGTCAGCGGTTTCGGGTCTACACCGCGACCTCGACCGTGGTCTCGTCCGTGTCCATCTCCATCGGTGTCCCGGCCATCGAGGCGCAGCAGGTGACCGACGAGCAACAGAGACAGGTGATCCTGCTGGGGCTGGCTGCGGTCGCCGTGTCGACGGGCCTGGGTTGGCTGTTCGGAGGACGTGCCGTCAGACCGCTGGTGACGCTGACGCGGCAGGTCAGCGCTCAGCCTCCGTCGGCGCCGCAGACCCGAACCGGAGTCACCGAGGCCGACGAGCTCGCGGTCGCGATCGGGGGCATGCTCACCCGACTGAACGAGGCACAGGAACGCACCAATGCCGCCCTGGACACGGCACGCGATTTTGCGGCCGTGTCGGCCCACGAGCTGCGCACCCCGTTGACTGCGATGCGTACCGACATCGAAGTGCTGCGCACCCTCGATCTCGAGCGCGCGCAGCAACAGGAAATCCTGACCGACCTCGAACGCACTCAGGGCCGAGTCGAGACGACCCTGACCGCGCTCGAACGATTGGCATCGGGTGAATTGTCCAGCGAGGGCGACCGGGTCGAGACCGACATCATCGACATCTGCGACGTCGCCGCGCAGGACGCGCAGCGTCAGCACCCGGGTCTGGACGTTCGGGTGGAGTCGGAACCGGAGTGCGAGATCACGATTCGCGCACTCCCCACCGGAGTTCGACTCGCGGTGGACAACGCGATCGGCAACGCCGTCCGGCACGGCGGGGCGAGCACCGTCGTCATTCGCGTCGAGCGCGCGGACGCGCTGGTCCGAATCCTGATCGACGACAATGGATCCGGCGTTCCGGTGGACGAACGCGAGTCGGTGTTCGGACGCTTCGAGCGTGGAGCCGGAGCCGCGAAGGGCGGCTCCGGCCTCGGTCTCGCGCTGGTGGCCCAGCAGGCCGAATTGCACGGTGGCCGCGCATATCTGGCAGACAGCCCCCTCGGGGGTGCCCGATTGGTGCTCGAGCTACAGGACCGCTGACGAGAGATCTGCTACTTGACGTCGAGCAGATCGATGACGAAGACGAGCGTCTTGCCGGACAGACGGTGACCTGCGCCGGCGGGGCCGTATGCGAGCTCCGGCGGGATGGTGAGCTGGCGGCGTCCGCCGACCTTCATCCCGGGGATGCCGTCCTGCCAGCCCTGAATGAGGCCTCGGAGCGGGAACTGGATGGACTCGCCGCGGTTCCAGGACGAGTCGAACTCCTCGCCGGTGTCGAACTCGACGCCGACGTAGTGCACCTCTACGTTTCCGCCCGGTACTGCCTCTGCGCCGTCACCTTCGACGAGGTCGACCGTCACCAGATCCAACGGTGCCGGTCCGGCTTGAAATTCGATCACTGGCTTCGTCACTGAAGTCTCCTGCGGTTGTGCCGGCCCGCCGACGCCGACTGCGGTGTTCTGGGCATGGTCGGCACCAATTTTACGTCGTCACGGTCAGCCGATCGGAGCTGGCATCAACATCGTCTTGTATTCGCAGGTCAGCGTATTGCCGGTTGCGGGGTCGGACATCTCGACCTTCCAGGTGTCGGCGAACTGGTTCACACCGGGGTGCATCGAGATGGTGCCGGAGATCAACACGGTTCCACGGGTGAACAGTCCACGGCCGGCGAGCACGTCGAGCCAGTAGTGCGGAGCGAGAAGATCACCGAGTGTTCCGGTCTGAATTGCGACGCCGTCCGCCCACGCGGTCAAGGTGATCTCGTCCAGCCGATCGGCGACCTCCGACAGACGCCACGCGCCGGCGCCGAGCACATCGGGAGCCGCGTTCTTGCTCCACGCGACACTGTGGACTTCGAGGTCACGGTCGGTGTGATCGCAGGCGACCGTCAGCAGCACGTCGTCGATCGTGTCGCCCAGGATCACCAGCGCCCACTCGGCCTCGCCCGACGTACGGCCGTGCTGGACGGCAACGGCGTCCGTCTGCTGCGCCAGGTATGGCGAAATCGGATACAGCGCGGGCGTCACCGTCGGGGCAGGGACGCCCAGTTCGGCCAGCTCCGCGATGTGCGACGCCACCTCCCCCTGGTTGCGTCCGGCGTACCCGGCGTTGAGCAAGGCCTTCACCTCGACCGATTCGAATGTGCCGTCGGGCAGCGTGAATGTGAGCATCAGTAAGGACCCTCTCCTCGTAAATTTTCTGTTTCCGATGCGCCCAAAGGCTTGCGCATACGTCTTGTATACAGCAAGTATGGAGCACGTACAACGGATAGAGTGATCCCAGGCACACGAAGGAGTCGTCATGACCGAACCTGTTTCGGTAGATAGAAAAGGCCTGGCCAAGGCCTTCGCGGCCAGCCTCACCGGAACGGCATTGGAGTGGTACGACTTCGCGGTCTACTCGGCCGCCGCAGCTCTGGTGTTTCCGCTGGTCTTCTTCCCGGACAGTGACCCGCTGACCGGGACTCTGCTGGCTTTCTCGACATACGCCGTCGGCTACGTCGCCCGTCCGGTCGGAGGGTTCGTCTTCGGACGGCTCGGCGACGTCATCGGACGAAAACAACTCCTCGTCATCACCCTGATGTTGATCGGCGTCACGACGTTCGCCATCGGCCTGATCCCCGGATACGACTCCATCGGCATCGCGGCACCGATCATTCTCGTCACGATGCGTTTCTGTCAGGGCGTTGCCGTCGGCGGCGAATGGGGCGGAGCCGTTCTCCTGTCGAGCGAATACGGCGATCCCCGCAAACGCGGATTCTGGTCCTCGGCAGCACAGATCGGACCACCCGCAGGCAACCTGCTCGCCAACGGCGCACTTGCCGTTCTGACGCTGACATTGACCGACCAGCAGTTCGAGTCCTGGGGATGGCGCGTGGCGTTCCTGTTCTCCGCGGTACTCGTCGGATTCGGTCTGTGGATCCGGTTGAAGCTCGAGGACACCCCGGTGTTCAAGGCGCTGCAGGAAAGCGGCGAACGATCCGAGGCACCGATCAGCGAAGTGTTCAAGACCGAGCTACGACCCCTGGTGGCTGGCATCATGTCTCGTGTCGCACCGGACGTCATCTACGCGCTGTTCACCGTCTTCTCGATCACCTACGGCACACAGAAGTTGGGCTTCGAGCGCAGTGAGGTACTGACCGCCATTCTGATTGGGTCGGCATGCCAACTCGGCCTGATCCCGCTCGCCGGAGCGGTGTCCGATCGCATCAACCGACGCCTCGTCTACGGCGTCGCAGCCGTGGGCGGTGTCGCGTGGAGTGCGATCTTCTTCCTCGTCATCGGCGGAGGATCGCTACCGCTGCTGATCCTGGGTGTGGTTGTGGGCCTGGCGTTCCACTCGTTCATGTACGGGCCACAGGCAGCATTCGTCACCGAGCAGTTCAGCGTTCGGTTGCGCTCCACCGGCAGCTCGTTGGCGTACACGATCGCCGGTGTCTTCGGTGGTGCGATGGCCCCGCTGATCTTCGTCTACCTGTTGGACAAGACGGACAGCTGGGTGCCGATCGCCGGGTACATCGTCGTCGTCGGTGCCGTGACACTCGTCGGCCTCGCCCTCGGACGCAACCCGGACCCCACCGAGGACGAGCACTACGTGCTGCTGGGCCAGCAGCACGAAAACGCTACGCGCGCAACAGAGTCTGAAGCGTGACCTCGAGGTGAGCGTCGATCTTCTCGTGCACCAGGCCCTCGTCGCCGGCACTCAGTGCGTCGATGATGGCCTGGTGCTCGGCGCACACTCGGTGTTGCCGGTTGGCGGCGGTGAACAACGCACTCAAGCCCACTCGGAGCTGACGCGCCCGCAAACCGGCATACGTGCGCGAGAGCAGATCACTGCCCGCCGAATCGATCAAACTCTGATGGAACGTCCCGTCCCAGTCGATGAATTCCTTGGGAGCGTCGGTGCTGTCGGAGTTCATCAGCAGCTCCTGCTGATGCAACGCATGCTGCATCGCCGCGATCGGAGCGTCACCGGCACGCAACGCCCGCGACGCCGCGTGCCGTTCCAGAACGCCGCGCAGATCCATCAATTCGCCGATCTGTCGTCCGGACATCGCCGGCACATGGGCACCGCGCTTGGGCACCATCTCGACCAGACCCTCGGACTGCAGCATCAGCAACGCCTCACGCACCGGCGTGCGCGATACGCCGATTCGAGTCGCAAGTTCCTGTTCGTTCAGAAAAGTGCCGGTGGCGGCCGGTGACGACAACACCTGATCACGGACGAACTGGTACGCCTTGTCCCTCCCCGACAGTGGTTGCATACGATATGTATACCTGTCTTCCCCCGACGAAACCAGGAGTCACACCGTGAGCTCGACTATCCGCATCAGCCTGGCCCAGATCACCAGTGGCGAAAACCCCACCGAGAACCTCGAACTCGTCGAGACCCACACCCGCGCCGCGGCGCACGCAGGCTCGGACCTCGTCGTGTTCCCGGAGGCGATGATGCGCTGCTTCGGCGGACCCATCCGAAAGTTCGCGCAGCCACTGGACGGCGAATGGGCACAGACCGTTCGTCGGATCGCGTCCGACGCCGGCATCACCGTCGTCGCCGGAATGTTCACTCCCGCGCCCGACGACAGGGTGACTAACACACTGCTCGTCACCGGCCCGGGCGTCGATGCGAGCTACGACAAGATTCATCTGTTCGACGCGTTCGGATTCGCCGAATCCGATACCGTCGCACCGGGTTCCGACCCGCTCGTGCTCGATATCGCGGGAGTCCGCGTCGGCTTCGCGACCTGCTACGACATTCGCTTCCCTGCCCTGTTCCAGAAACTCGGCGACCTCGGTGCCGAACTCGTCGTGGTACCCGCGTCCTGGGGATCGGGTGACGGCAAAGTGGAGCAGTGGACCCTGCTCGCCCGCGCACGCGCCCTGGACTCGACAACATTCATCGCGGCCTGCGATCAAGCCGAACCTGCTGCCGCCGAGGGCAATGCCCCGCTGGGCGTCGGCCACAGCATCGTCTGCTCCCCCACCGGCGAGATCCTCGGCCAACTCGACGCGACACCCGGAATGCTGACGATCGACATTCATACCGAGTTGGTCGACGCCGTGCGCAAGAACCTGCCAGTGCTGAAGAACCGCAAGCACTTCGACGCCTGAGCGCGCCGCGAACTCGAAGTTATGGACGAATTCCGGCCGAATCTCGTCCATAACTTCGAACTCGACGCGCGCACTCGGCCCTCACGCAGCGAGATCGCAGTTATGCAGCCAAGAGTGGCCATATCACCTGCGTAACTGCGAACTCGGCGGGATACGCAGGCGACAACGACAACGCCGCCGGCTCCCGAGAGGAGTCGGCGGCGTTGTCGTGCAGCAAGAGCTAGCGGGAGCTGACGTCCTGGTAGTCGCGCTCGGTGTAGCCGGTGTAGATCTGGCGCGGACGGCCGATCTTGCCGGTGGTGTCCTCGTTCTGCTCGCGCCAGTGCGCGATCCAGCCCGGGAGACGGCCCATCGCGAACAGCACCGTGAACATGCGCGGCGGGAAGCCCATCGCGCGGTAGATCAGGCCGGTGTAGAAGTCGACGTTGGGGTACAGCTTGCGCTCGACGAAGTAGTCGTCGGTCAGCGCGGTCTCTTCGAGCTTGAGTGCGATCTCGAGCAGTTCGTCGCCGTTGCCCAGCTTGCCCAGGATCGTGTGTGCGGTTTCCTTGACCAGCGTCGCGCGCGGATCGAAGTTCTTGTACACCCGGTGTCCGAAGCCCATGAGCTTGACGCCGTCTTCCTTGTTCTTCACTCGACGCAGGAAGTCGGTGGCGTCGCCGCCCTCGGCCTTGATCTTGTCGAGCATCTCGAGCACGGCCTGGTTGGCACCGCCGTGCAGCGGGCCCCACAGCGCGTTGATGCCGCCGGAGATCGAGGTGAAGAGGTTGGCCTGCGAGGATCCGACGAGGCGAACCGTCGACGTCGAGCAGTTCTGCTCGTGATCGGCGTGCAGGATGAGCAGCATGTCGAGTGCCTTGACGATCTCGGGATCGACCTCGTACGGCTCGGCGGGGAAGCCGAACGTCATGCGCAGGAAGTTCTCGACCAGGCTCTTCGAGTTGTCCGGGTACAGGAACGGCTGACCGACCGACTTCTTGTAGGCGTATGCCGCGATGGTCGGCAGCTTGGCCAGCAGACGGATGGTGGAGAGCTCGACCTGCTCGGGATCGTTGGGCTCGAGCGAATCCTGGTAGTAGGCCGACAGTGCGTTGACCGCGCTCGACAGCACCGGCATCGGGTGGGCGTTGCGCGGGAAGCCGTCGAAGAAACGCTTGAGGTCCTCGTGCAGCAACGTGTGGCGACGGATGCGGTCGGTGAACGTCTCGAGCTCGTCCTCGGACGGCAGCTCCCCGTAGATCAACAGGTAGCTGACCTCGATGAACGACGACTTGCCCGCAAGCTGTTCGATCGGGTAACCGCGGTAGCGCAGGATCCCCGCGTCACCGTCGATGTACGTGATGGCCGACTTGGTGGACGCGGTGTTGACGAACCCGCCGTCCAGCGTCGTGTAGCCGGTGGTCGCCAGCAGCTTTCCCAGCTCGATACCGTTGTTGCCTTCACTGGCCTCGGCAATCGACATGGAATATTCGCCACCGGGGTAGGTGAGGGTGGCTTTGGCATCATTCTCAGCGGGCACGAATGGTCCCTCTCGAACTCGTGTAACGGACACGTACTTAAAACGGACAGTTCTAACGTCGCTAGTGAAACTAGTCTCTCGGTGCCTCGGACGCCCAGGGAGGGTCGGCACCGGGTCGTGAAACCGTGATCGCGGCTGCCGTGGCAGCGAACGAAAGAGCTTGCCGCCAATCCTCCCCGGTCATCCCCTGTACCGCTTTCGATGTGATAATGGTCTCTTTTTCCAGGTAGCTCAACAGTGCGCCGTGCACGGTGTCACCAGCGCCGATCGTGTCGACGACGTCGACGGCAACGCCCGGTACCGACACCTCCTCGGCTGCTGTCACTCCCGTGGCCGTCGTCTCTCCGGACGCGGTGAACACCGAGATACCGTCCCCGCCGCGGGTCATGACCACCGCGGTCACCCCGGCGGCGAGCCAGTCGTCGACGGTGGTGCCCTGCGTGCCCAGCCCCAGCCAGTACGAGTCGTCCTCGGACACCTTGAGAATGTCGATGCTCGGCAACCACGAGCGAAAGCGATCGCGGAATCCGTCGGCGGTGATGTCGCCGCTGGTGCTGTCGATGGCGGCCGGGCGAATGTTGGGGTCGAGCATCGTCAGCTTGCCCGCGGACCGAGCTCGATGCAGCAGTTCGGCGTACACCGACGCGCCGGGCTCGTACAGCAACGACAACGTGCCGAAGGACAGGACACTGATCTCGTCGGGCAGATCACCGGGATCGGCAACAAGTCGGTCGGCCGTGCCATCGGCGTAGAACGAGTACTCGGCGCTGCCGTCCTCGGCGAGGGTCGTCATCGCCAACGTCGTCGGCTCGTCACCGCGCTGCACCCACGAGATGTCGACACCGGCATCGCGCAGACTCGCCAGGATCTGCTCGCCGAACGAGTCGCGAGAGATGCGGGAGAGATAGGCAACCGGCGACCCCAACCGACCGATCGAGATGGCGACGTTGAACGGCCCGCCGCCGAGTTTCGGTGAGAGCAGCGGCCCCTCGTGCACCGGCACCAGATCCACCAATGCTTCGCCGCACACCAGAATCGTCACTTCTCGTACTCCATTCCCCAGCTGCCGGACCAGGTCTGCCCCGGGTCGAGCACGATCAGATCGATCTCGGAATTCAACGCGTCGGGCGGGCAGGTCATCGGTTCGATCGCCAACGCACGTCCCCGATCCGGGTACGCCTGATCGTTGGCGGGATCGGCGGTGAACACCTGCACCCACCCGAAGTTGCTGTCGGTCCACAGCACCGTCGCGGTGCCGTCGGGGCCACGCAGTGTGTGCTTCGCGCGTCCGTCTACGTCCGGCACCGAGGCACTGAACGGAGTGTCGAGCTGCACGCCCTCGAGGTTCCGAGGCTGCCGAAAGTCGTACTCGGTATCGGCCGTCGGCACCGAAAGCCCTACGGGCAGATTGCGTACCGGATCGAGCGGCAGCCGCGTACCCGCGGACAGTTCGAGCGTGCATTCGTCGAGGGGTACGTCCCCGACACGCACGTAGGTATGGAATCCCATTCCGTACGGCGCAGCCGATTCGCCCGTGTTCGTCGCCGACGCGGTCACCGTCAGACCGTCGTCGGACAGCTCGTGTGCCACCGTCAATCGCAACGAGAACGGCCAACCCTCGTGCGTGCCGATGTCCACGCTCTGCTCGACGCGAGACTCGGTGTGCTCGTCGAGAGTCCACTCCACCCGTCGGACGAAACCGTGGCTCGCGTTGTTGCGGGCCGGTTCGGTGATCTCCAACCGATGTTCGACGCCTTCGAACGTGAACGTTCCGTCGGCCGTTCGATTGGGCCACGGGGCCAACACCAGTCCCGCCGACAGCGGCGGCTTGGTGCCCGCCTCCCACGTTTCGGTGAGCGGTGAGCCGTCGTACTCGAGGACCCGCAGGCCCGCTCCGACAGCAGCGACGTCGGCGCGATACTTGCCGCTCGTCAACGAATACGTCTGCGCCTCAGCTGTGGGAGCCATGCGAGCCATTGTCCACGACGGTGTCGTCCACCGTCTTGCTACCGACGATTGCGCCGACCCGGTAGCGAATGAATGCCGGTAGCGCGAGGGCTGCGATCGAGACACCGATGACCACCAGCACACCACCTCCTGCGGCGGCCGCGGCCGTCCCCACCGAGGCCGCTGCCGCGCCGTGCAGAACATCGCCGATCCGGGGCCCTCCCGCGACGACGACGATGAAGACGCCTTGCAGTCGGCCGCGCATCTCGTCGGTCGCCACCGTCTGCAGCATCGTGCTGCGGAACGCCGCCGAGATCATGTCGGCACCGCCACCGAGCGCCAGAAACGCCAGTGCGAACCACAGGGCAACCGTCGTCGCTCCGTCGGTCGCCGCACCGACGGCGAGCCCGAATCCGATCATCGCCACGCCCCAGACGACGATGCAGATCAACACCGCAAGGCCTTGACGCCGCACGCGCGGTAGCCAACCGGAGAACACTCCACCGAGCACAGCTCCCGCGGACATCGCCGCGAACAGCATGCCCAGCACCGGCCCACCCGAGGCCGGGTCCCCGAAACTGTCGTGGGCGATCTGCGGGAACAGCGCCCGAGGCATCCCGAACACCATGGCGATGATGTCGACGACGAACGACGCCAGCAGCACCTTCTGGGTAGCGAGGTACGCGAAACCCTCGAACACCGAACGTAATCCGGCGCGTTGACCGGACTTGGCCGGCGGAATGCCCGGCAGCCTGATCACCGCCCACAGCGTGGCGAACAGTGCGATGGTGTCGATCAGGTAGAGCGTCTCCAGTCCGATGTAGTAGATGAGGATGCCTGCACTGAGCGGACCGGCGATGGCACCGAAGTTCATCACCGTCATGTTCAGAGAGTTCGCGGCGGGCAACTGCCCCGCGGGCAGGATTCGCGGCAGTATCGCACTGCGGGTCGGCTGATTGACGGCGAAGAAGGCCTGCTGAACTGCCAACAGCACCAACACGATCCACACGTTGTTCAGTTGCAGGAACGCCTGCAACCAGAACAGGGCCGATGTTCCGATCAAACCGAACGTGGTGATCATCAACAAGGTTCGGCGGTCCATCACGTCGGCGAGCGCCCCGCCCCACAGCCCGAACACGATGAGGGGCACCAGGGCGAACACGCCCGTCAAGCCGACGTAGGCCGAGCTCAAGGTGATCTGATAAACCTGTTGCGGCACAGCGACGATCGAGAGCTGCGCGCCGATGACGGTGACGATGTTCGCCAGCCACAGGCGGCGATATGCGGGAGTCTTCAGCGGGGTCGTGTCGGCCAGGATGCCGCGCAGCCCGCTCACGGTTGCAGTCGCTCGATCACACCGCTCGCCGGCATCACTCGAATTCTGTTGTGCATCCGGCTGGTTCGACCCTGCCAGAATTCGACGATCTCCGGTTCGACGCGGATGCCGCCCCAGTTCGGCGGTACCGGCACCTGGCGTCCGTCGAACGTCGCGGTGACCTCGGCCAGTTGCGCGGCGAGAGCGTCGCGAGACACGACGGTTCGCGATTGCTCCGACGCCCATGCGCCCAGCTGCGAGCCGCGCGGTCGCGTCCGCCAGTACGCCTCGGTGGTGTCGCGGTCGACTCTAATGACCGGTCCGCGGACGGTGAGCTGACGGGCGATGCCGATCCACGGAAAGGTGATGGACGCGTACGGCGTCGACGCCAATGCTCGGCCCTTGTCCGAGTCGTAGTTGGTGTAGAACACCACGCCCTCGGCGTCGAGGTCCTTGCACAGGACGGTTCGGGTCGCGGGCCTACCGGCAGCGTCGACCGTCCCGAGCACGATCGCGTTGGGCTCGGGCAGATTCGCAGCAACGGCGTCCGAGAGCCACTGCCGGGCCAGTGGCAACCAGCCGTCGCTCAGGGCGTCGACGTCGAGATCCTTGGGCTCGCCGTAGTCCACTCGCATGGTGGCCAGGCGCTGTTCGTCTGCAGACACGAACCCAGACGCTACTCCCGCGTAAAAGCTCGCTATGGTTTCCGCAAGCACGCCCGGATGCGGCGCAGAGCCGGGCGCAGTCGCGACGAGGGAGTCCACAGACCATGGCTGTTCAACACGTTCCCGAAGATTTCGTTCCCGGTCTCGAAGGTGTGGTCGCCTTCACCTCCGACATCGCCGAGCCCGACAAGGACGGCGGCGCACTGCGTTACCGCGGAGTCGACATCGAGGAACTGGTTGCACAGGGCGTCACCTTCGGCGATGTGTGGGCGCTGTTGGTCGACGGGGAATTCGGCCGCGGCCTGCCACCGGCCGAGCCGTTCCCCCTGCCCATCCACACCGGTGACGTCCGCGTCGACGTGCAAGCAGGCCTGGCGATGCTCGCTCCGATCTGGGGGTATCAGCCGGTACTCGACATCGACGACAGCACCGCCCGCGACAACCTGGCCCGCGCCTCGGTGATGGCGCTGTCCTACGTCGCGCAGTCCGCTCGCGGGATCTACCAGCCCGCTGTGCCCCAGAGCCGCATCGATCAGGCGGCCACCGTGACCGAGCGCTTCATGGTCCGCTGGAAGGGCGAGCCCGACCCCGCCCACGTCGCCGCCATCGACGCCTACTGGGTCTCCGCCGCCGAACACGGCATGAATGCGTCGACGTTCACCGCCCGAGTCATCGCCTCCACCGGAGCCGACGTCGCAGCATGTCTCTCCGGTGCCATCGGCGCGATGTCCGGCCCGCTGCACGGCGGCGCGCCGGCCCGCGTACTGCCCATGATCGAAGAAGTCGAGAAGACCGGCGACGCCCGTGCGCTGATCACCGGGATCCTCGACCGCAAGGAGAAGCTCATGGGCTTCGGGCACCGCGTGTACCGCGCCGAGGACCCCCGAGCCCGCGTGCTGCGCGCCACCGCCAAGCGCCTGAACGCTCCGCGCTACGAGGTTGCCGCCGCGCTCGAACAAGCCGCGTTGACGGAACTGCGCGAACGCCGCCCCGATCGAGCCATCGAGACCAACGTCGAGTTCTGGGCCGCCGTGATCCTCGACTTCGCCGAGGTGCCCGCGCACATGATGCCCGCAATGTTCACCTGCGGGCGTACCGCCGGCTGGTGTGCTCACATTCTCGAGCAGAAGCGCCTGGGCAAGTTGGTGCGCCCGGCTGCCCTCTACACCGGCCCCGAACCGCGCACCCCCGACTCCGTCGACGGCTGGGACCTGATCCGGTAGTCGACGGTGTCATGACACCCGACTAGCCTGTGGAGGCCATATTCCATCGACGCTAGGACGCGCTACTCCATGGCCGATTTGCCGATCATTCCCGCCGATCTTCTTCCCGCCGACGGACGCTTCGGTTGCGGCCCGTCCAAGGTTCGCCCCGAGCAGCTGCAGTCCCTGGTCGACGTCGGTGCGTCCGTGTTCGGCACCAGCCACCGGCAGAAGCCCGTCAAGGACGTCGTCGGTCGCGTACGCAGTGGTCTGAAAGACCTGTTCTCGCTCCCCGAGGGCTACGAGGTCGTGCTCGGCAACGGTGGTACCACCGCGTTCTGGGATGCCGCTGCGTTCGGTCTCATCCGGGAGAAGTCGCTGCACCTGACCAACGGTGAGTTCAGCTCGAAGTTCGCCTCGGTGGCCAAGAACAACCCGTTCATCGGCGATCCGATCGTCGTCAAGGCAGAGCCCGGCAGCGCGCCCGAGCCCACGTCGGATCCGTCCGTGGACCTCATCGGTTGGGCCCACAACGAGACCTCGACGGGCGTGGCCATCCCGGTCAGCCGTCCGGCCGGCTCGGAGAACGCCCTCATCGCGATCGACGCCACCTCCGGTGCCGGCGGACTGCCGGTGAACGTCGCCGATTCCGACGTCTACTACTTCGCTCCGCAGAAGTGCTTCGCCGCCGACGGCGGCCTGTGGGTCGCGCTGATGAGCCCGGCCGCTCTCGCCCGCGTCGACGAGATAGCCTCCAGTGGCCGGTGGGTTCCGGACTTCCTGTCGTTGCCGATCGCCGTCGACAACAGCAGCAAGGACCAGACCTACAACACCCCCGCAGTGGCGACGCTTCTGCTCTTCGCAGACCAGATCGAGTGGCTCAACAGCAAGGGCGGCCTGGATTGGGCCACGAAGCGGACTGCGGACTCGTCCTCACGCCTGTACGACTGGGCCGAGAACAGTGAATTCGCAACGCCGTTCGTGACGAACCCGGATCACCGCAGCCAGGTCGTCGGAACCATCGATTTCGACGAGAAGGTCGACGCGGCCCAGGTTGCGAAGATCCTGCGCGCCAACGGCGTCGTCGACACCGAGCCGTACCGCAAGCTCGGCCGCAACCAGCTGCGTGTCGGTATGTTCCCGGCCATCGAGCCGGACGACATCACCGCACTGACGAAGAGCATCGACTGGGTCGTGTCCACGCTGAGCTAGTCGGCAGCCAACTCACAGCTACAGCGCTCCCTCCGAGGCCTACACTTGCTATCAATTACGCAAGCGTAACGACCTCGGAGGGAGCGTTCGTATGTCCAGGCTCCTGTCCGTTGCTCTACGACTGCGGGTGACGCTCGTGTTCTGCCTGCTCACCGCCGCAGGAACCGTCACTCTCGGGCAGATCGGGCCGCACGATCGTTGGCATGTGCTGCACGCCGCGAGCACCAACCTGCACAATCTCACCGACGGTCATCTCGCCACGCTCGTCACCAGCGCCTTCCTCACCGAAGGCCGGCCCGATTGGTGGTGGCTCGCCTCGGTCGCCATCCTGTTCGCCGTCGCCGAGTGGGTCTCGGGGTGGCGCCGGTTTCTGCTCACGTTTTGCGCCGGGCACATCGGCGCGACGGCACTGGTGGCTGTCGGGTTGTTCGTCGGCATCCACGTCGACTGGTTTGCCGACTCGTTGGCCGTAGCCGTCGACGTCGGGGTCAGTTATGCCGCAGCTGCGGTGGCGGGGTCCTTGATTCGATACCTGACGATGCCGTGGCGCGCAGTATGGGGCGCATTGTGGATCGCCGTTGTCGCCGCCGGAGCCATCACGGATCCCTCGTTCACTGCTGCCGGCCACGCCCTGGCGCTGACCATCGGACTCGGACTCGGCGTGTTCTTTCTTCGCCGAGACGCAATGCCGTTGTCCCGCAATCGAATCGACTCGACTTCGGCCGATCGGGTGCAACCGAGCGCGCAGCTGTCTACTCTCTGAGAAAGAAACCGACGCCACCGCCGCGAGGCGTGTCGGACACCCGCCGAATACGGTAGGTGAACTAGGCTCGAATTCGACGGTATCGCGAGCCGGCGCGATGAGGAGGTCAAGGTGCGAGACTTACGTGTGGTGGGTCTCGAGGCCGACGGAAAGTTCGTCGTGTGCGCAGATCCCAAAACCGGCGACAGATTCCGGCTTCCAGCCGACGACAAACTCCGCGCAGCCTCACGCGGAGACATCGCTCGACTAGGACAGATTGAGATCGAAATGGACAGTTTGCTCCGGCCGAAGGAAATCCAGGCCCGTATCCGCAGCGGCGCGACCATCGAACAGGTCGCCGCAGATTCCGGAATGGCCATCAGCCGAGTCGAGGTGTTCGCGCACCCCGTACTGCTCGAGCGTTCGCAGGCAGCGTCGATGGCCCAGGCCGGACATCCGCTGCGGCACGACGGCCCGGCTGTGCAGACCCTGCTCGACATCGTCACCCTCGCCTTCCGCGCTCGCGGACACAACCTCGACGACGCGGCGTGGGACGCCTGGCGCGACGAGGACAACAAGTGGGTCGCCCAGCTGAAGTGGCAGGCAGGTCGCACCACGAACAAAGCGCACTGGCAGTTCTTGCCCGACGGTCACGGCGGCACCATCGCTCCGCTCGACGACACCGCACGCGAACTGATCGACCCGGACTTCGGACGTCAACTCCGCGGCCTGGCCCCGGTACGTGCACTTGCCTCCGCCGAGGACTCCGACGACGAGACCTCGCAGCAGAGTTTCGACGAGTACTACGGCACCACCGCCGACAGCGAGATCGACGCCGAGACCATCGACGTCGAGGTGGACGATGCGCCGACTCCCGAGCCCGAGCAGCCGCGCGAACCGGTGGCGAGGGAGCCCAGGCCCGCACCCAAGCCTGCCGCCGGTCACACCAGCGGCAAGGACAAGCGTGGCAAGCCGGCCATGCCATCGTGGGAAGACGTCCTGCTCGGTGTGCGCAGCAGCGGTCACAACTGAGTTCTTCGTGTGACCGATGTGCCGCGCGATGTCGGAGTGTCGACACCCACACCGTAGGCTTCGATGGAAGTCACGGAGAGAGAGGTGCCGGTAGTGGGGGCCAAAGCATCAACGATCTGGTACGTGGACGCACCGGATCCCATATCGGTACTGCGAGAAGCCACCACCTCCGACTGGAACGCCGCCAGTGCGCTCGTCGGACGGCTCTACCCCCATCTCACGGCCGTCCCTCTCGAGCAGGGTCCCATCTCGACCTCGGCGGGTGTGGACGACGATCACGTGTTCATCGGGTGCTACCCCGGCGTCACCGTCGTCTGCGGATCCAACTTGTCGGTGCCCACGCCGTCGACCCTTCCCGAATCCGTCACCCGCCCACTGGCCTCCGAGCACACCTACCTCGTCGCCTCGGACCCCGAGCATGCCTGGGGTGCGTTCGCCTACTGGGAGCGCGGTGAATTCCGACGCTCGTTCAGCGCCACCCCCGTCTACATCTACGAGGACGTCGGTCTACCTCTGGTGTGGGAGCGTCCGTTCTGGGCCGGTGACCACCCGCTGATCTATCCGCCCGGAGTGATGCCGGATCCGCAGTCACTACCGTTCCACCCCCAGGAATTTGCCGAAGCCGCCAACGCCGAATGGCTCGGCTTCCGCTACACCGGTGCCCCGCGTCCCGGCGAGCTCGACCCGAACGCGCTGCCTGTCTGCGGTTTCACCATGTACGTGCCGGGGCAGGAGCCGCGGCCCCAGAACGTTCCGGTCCAGAATGCGCCCGCAGCGGAATCGGCCCAGCCCGCACCGCGACCGAAGAAGCGCTGGTTCTCCCGCAAATAGTGGCTCGGGTGGGCACCGTTGCACACAACGACCGACAATCGACGGGATTCCGCCGAACGTCGCCGGTAGTGCGCACCCCTGCCCGGGCCGGCTCAGAACGCCAGAGCCGCCAGGGCCACGAAACTCAGAAGCGCACCGGCGCTCGCTCCGTACACGGCCCAACGCCATACCGGAACGCCGAACCACCGCATGACCGTCGGGGCTGCGCCTGCCACGACGACGAGGTTGAGGCCGATCGCGAGCAGCGGATGAACTCTGGCCAGTTCCAGGCCGAACGCCGTCAGTGCCACCGCGACGAGGATCGCCGAGATCACGGCAACCGGGACACCGGTCCAGCGAACGTCCGGATCCTTCACGTCAGACGCACCCGTTCGTAGAAGCCCATCGCCGCGGCCGTCGCGACATTGAGCGAATCGGTACCGGGAGCCATCGGAATACGAGCGCGAATGTCGGTGGCGCGCATGGCGTGTTCGGTCAGACCGGGCCCCTCGGCACCGAGCAGCAACGCGACCTTCTCCCCCGTCATCGCCGTCGCCAAGGACACTGCCTCCGGGTTCGGTGTCAGCGAGATCAGCTGAAAACCGTGCCGCCGCACCCGATCGAGGCCACGAGGCCACTCGGGCACCTTCGCGAACGGCACTCGGAGCACATGTCCCATCGACACCCGGACAGACCGTCGGTACAGGGGATCGGCGCAGGCGGCACCGAACAACACCGCGTCCACCCCGAGACCGGCCGCATTGCGGAACATCGACCCGAGATTCTCGTGATCGTTGACGCCTTCCAGAATCGCCACCGTGCTCGCGCCCGCCAGCACGTCGTCCAGATCGAGGGCCGGCGGCCTGTTCGCCGCCGCCAACACACCACGATTGAGGTGGAAGCCGACGACCTCGGCCATCACCTCCGCCGACGTCCGATAGAACGGAACGTCCGAATCGGCGAGGTCCTCGCGCAACGCGTCGAGCCGTCGATCCACGCCGAGCAGGCTGATCATCGGAAAACGCGAGCTCAGCAGGCGCTGCGCGACGAGCACGCCCTCCGCGATCACCAACCCCTTGCCCTCGGGCAGATCGGGGCGCCTGTCCGAGGAGTTGAGGTCGCGGAAGTCGTCGAGCCGCGGGTCGAGGGGATCGTCGATGTCGATTACATGCACCACCTGCTCATCTTCTCACCCGGCATTTCTGGCAGTCCCTCGGCGAACCACCACCCCGGTATGGAAAAGTTGTGAGCGATGACTACCGACGAATCGATCACCATCCGTACCGCCACCGACGACGACTGGGATGCCGTCGCGCTGCTCGACGCCCATGCGTTCGGCGAGCACCAGAACGCCGAGGACCTGGCCGAGACGCAGATCCTGACGAAGTCCGAGCACGTCTACCTGGCGTGGGACGGCGAGACCCCGGTCGGTGTGGCCATGCACTTCCCGATGTCGGTGACCGTTCCCGGCGGAGCTCAGGTCGAGGCATCGGGAGTGTCCTGGGTGTCCGTCGCGCCGACACATCGCCGACGCGGCATCCTGCGATCGATGTTCACCCAGCAGCACCGCGCTCTGAACGACGCGGGTGCACCGTTGTCCCTGCTGACGGCCAGCGAGGCGACGATCTACGGACGCTTCGGGTACGGGCCGGTGACCGAGGAGATCAGCGTCTCGATCGACCGTCGGTTCGCTCAGTTCCGTCAGGACGCTCCCCCGGCTACCGGGGTGCGACTGATCGAATCGGCCGAGGCCACCGAACTGCTTCCCGACATCTACCACCGCTGGCAGCAGCAGACCGCAGGCGCGCAGCCCAAGCCGCCGATCCGCTGGGAGCGCTTCTTCGCCGATCGCGAGAACCGACGCGGCGGACTGACCGCACTGTTCTTCGTCGTACATCCCGACGGATACGTCGCTTACCGACGCGGACGCAACCCGAGCCGGGTCGTGGTGGAGGAATTCATCGCGGTGACCGACGACGCCTACGCCGCGCTGTGGCAGATCCTCGTCGGCGTGGACCTGGTAGACACCATCGAGGTACGGCAGGCACGCGACGAGGCACTGCCGTTCCTGCTGACCAACAACCGGCTGCCGAAGGTCACCGCTCACCACGACGCTCTGTGGGCCCGGATCATGCATGTCGAGGCTGCCCTCGAGGCGCGCACCTATGCCCTCGACACATCACTGATCATCGCCGTCCGGGATCCCTTCCTCGACGCAGGCGGTACCTATTCGCTGACCGTCACGGACGGCAGAGCCACCTGCACGCGGGTGGAATCCGAGCCGGACATCGAACTCGACATCGACGTACTCGCCAGCATCTACTTCGGTACCCACCGAGCCCGATTGTTCGCCGCGGCCAATCGCCTCACCGCCCGCAACGAGGAATCACTGCACGCACTCGACCTGACGTTCGGAACAGCGCGTCCCGCCGTCATGGGTTGGGGTTTCTGAGCGACTACCCTGCCAGCCCGTGCGTGAAGGCGAAGTGCACGGCCTGCGCTCGATCTCGCAGTCGGGCTTTGGCGAACAGATGGTTGATGTGTGTCTTGACGGTTGCCTCGCTGACGAACATCTGCTGAGCGATCTCGCGGTTCGACAAACCGGCCGCGATCGCGCGTAGGACCTCGACCTCACGCGGGGTCAAACCAGCTGGGATCTCGGGCGGACGGGAGTGCTCGACGGCTCTGAGCAGGCGCGCCTGTACCTCCGGATTCAGCACCGCCTGCCCGGCAGCCGCTGCCCGCAATGCCGCCGCTATCTCGATCCGTCCGGCGTCCTTGGTGAGATATCCGCGTGCGCCCGCACCGAGTGCATCGAGTATCGAGCGTTCGTCGGAGAAGGTCGTCAACACCACCACGGGTAGATCGGGGAAGAGCCCCTTCAGTATTCGGGTCGCCTCTATCCCGTCGGTGTCCGGCATCCGCAGGTCCATCAGCACGACATCGAGGCATTCGGTACTCATCGCGGCCTGCACTGCGGCGACCGCGCCATCGCCGTCCGTCGCGGTCGAGACGACGGTGATGTCGTCGATCAGATCGAGCATCGTCGCCAGCGCCTCGCGCACCGACGCCTGATCGTCGGCGATCACTATCCGAATGCTCATACCCTCACCTTCGTGTCGTCTTCAGTGTGGTTGCGGCACAGCAACTGTGGCACGGACCGTCCAACCCCGCCCGTCCGGACCCGCCGCGATCGACCCGCCGACCAGTGCGGCGCGCTCGCGCATGCCGACCAAACCCATTCCGGTACTGTCGACCGGTTTCGGCGGCGACGGAGCCGGGCCGTTGGTCACGGAGAGCTCCACCTGTTCTGCCGCGAAGCGAAGCACTACGTCGACTGCCGCTCCGGGAGCATGAGTACGGGCATTGGTCAGCGCCTCCTGCGCGCACCGAACAAGGAACTGCGACTGCGGCGTATCGAGATCGACAGCCTCGCCCTCGACCCGGAAGTTCCCGTCCGCGTCCACCAGAGCGGCCATCGTCGGCACCAGGGGCAGCACGTCCTGACGCAAAGTCTGCACGGCCCTGCGGGTTTCGGTGAGGCCCTCGCGAACAAGGCTCTGCGCCTTGCTCACCGCGGCTCTGGCCTCGTCGGCGCGACCGGCGTCGAGCAACGCGTCGGCGACTTCGAGCTGCATGTTGACCCCGGACAGCGAATGCGCGAGAACGTCGTGGATGTCGCGTGCGATACGGGCCCGCTCGGCCAGGGCATGCTCGCGCAATTCGGCGTCGGTGGCGCGCCGGGCATTGCGCAGTGCGTCCAGGCGACTGCGTCGTGAATACCCGATCAGTACCGGCCACCCGGCGAAAAGACCGGCGGCCCATGGCCACCCGTCGACACCATGGTGATCGGCGATCCACAGCGCGCACGCGCACGCCACGCTGAGCGACACCGCATACGGAAACGCAATCGACGGCTTGAACCGCCACCCGGCATGTCCGGCGAACAGGAACGGAAACGCTGCTGCGACCCCGGTTCCGCCCAGAGGAAGAATCGCGGCGGAGGCGACCAGTGCGATGCCGGCCCCGGCGAGCGAGAGCCGGAGACCGGTCGACCGTCGCGACACCGTCGAGGCCGCCAGTACGAGACTGTTGACGACGAGCAGCGTGAGCACGAGCGGATCGTGCAGATCCGACGTCGCGAACGCCGCCACGACGACGACGGCCGTGACATACGGCCGACTCGACAGCCGGAAGCTGTCGAGTGCGGGTAACCGTACGTCCGGCGTGGGTGCCGACGTCACCGAATCTTCGCCCGTCCTTCGCGAACCCGACTGTGCATGTCGGCCAGCGTAGGCGACAACGTGTGGTTGCCGGACTTGTCGGCTCGCCACACGATGGTGGCCTCGGAATGCATGGCTCGGTAGAGCACCACGACCGATTCGGCGAGGAATCCGACCCCCACGGCCAACATGGTGGCCTGCCCGGCGACCGACGCTGCTGCCGGATCCACGACATTCTCCACCGGCACGAGGAGGAGGCGCACCGCGATCGCGGCCACCCATAGGCCGACCGACGCCAACGAGTAACGCATCCATGCCGCTCCGTCCCGCTCGGCGATCCGGACGGTGTAGCCGCGGACCACCCCGAACACGGCTCCGACGACACAGCCGAGGAGCAAGAACCCGATCGCCGTGGCCGAGAGCGCCGTCGAATTCAGTGACGCCAGTCCGGCGACGGCGAGGATCGCCGGAAGCACCAGCATGCGCCGAGCTTCCATGAGCTGGCCGGTCATGCGCCGCACCAGCAGGTATCCGACCAGAAGGACTACGAGAGCAATCGTTGCGATGTTCATGGCAGTAACGCTACGAAGATCGCGAGGGTGGCGAATCGACCCACGGGTGGAGAACGGGTGGAGAAACCCGAGCGAAAAGGACCATGACTTTTGTCATGGCTGGACCGTGACGGTGTCACTTCAGGTCATGATGCGCTGCACTGTTTTCGGCGGTTCGGGCGCAGCAGACTCGTAGTCATGAAGCAACCAGACGAAGGAAACCTGTTCACCGATCTGATGGAGATCGGGCCGGCTCCGACGATGGCGCGTGAGATCGTCGTCATCGTCATCAGCTTGGCCATTGTCGCCGTGTTGTTCGCGATCGTCGGCACGTCCCTTCCGGCGTTCGTCGCACTCGGCGTCATCGTCGCCTTCATGGGCGTCCGGTTCGTCATCGGACTGCGGCACTGGGAGAAGCAATCATGAGCATCATCGACGTCGACGGAATGACGCGCCGCTACGGCTCGGGCAAGAACGCGTACGAGGCCGTCCAAGCCCTCGATCTGCATATCGCCGAGGGCGAGCTGTTCGGATTGTTGGGCACCAACGGTGCCGGCAAGACCTCCACTCTCGAAGTGATCCAGGGTCTTTCGCGCCCCAGCAAGGGAACCGTCCGGATCATGGGAATGGATCCGGTGGCCGATCGCCGTAAGGTGCGCCCGGCTCTGGGCATCATGTTGCAGAAAGGCGGCCTGCCACAGGATCTGACAACCGCCGAGAGCCTGCGGATGTGGGCAGGTACCTGCAGTGATCCACTGCCGGTGGCGGACGTGCTCGAACGCGTCGACCTGGCCGATCGCGCCGATACCCGGGTGAAGTTTCTCTCCGGCGGCGAGCAGCGCAGGCTGGACCTCGCCTGCGCGATCATCAGCCGTCCGCGCATCCTGTTCCTGGACGAGCCGACCACCGGGCTCGATCCCGAAAGTCGTCGCAACACATGGCGATTGATTCAGGAGCTGAAGGACTCCGGCGTGACGATCATGTTGACGACTCATTACCTGGACGAGGCCGAGTCCCTGTGCGATCGACTCGCGATCATGCACCGCGGCAGAGTCGTTCGCAGCGGCACCGTGGACGAGGTGGTCGCCGACCACCCGGCGAAGATCGAGTTGAAGGCCCCCGGCACGGCATTGCCGTCGCTGCCCGGTACGTCGATCGACGTCTCGGGTGACACCGTCTCGATCCAGACATCATCGGTACAGGACACGCTGACCGACCTGCTCGTGTGGGCCCGCACCAATGGCGTCACTCTGCACGGTCTGGATGCCCGCGCGGCATCACTGGAGACCGTGTTCCTCTCCATCGCAGACGAATTCGACAACTCCACTGTGAACGACCCAGCTATCGAAAAGACCGAGGTGATGAGCGCATGAGCACGATGACCGCCCTGTCGCGAGCAGAATTCACGCTGCTCGGACGCAACCGAGTACTTCTGTTCAACGCGATCGTCATGCCGTTGATCTTCCCTATCGCGCTGCTGATCATCGGCAGCCGGAGTGACGGCGGACTGAAAGACGCAGGCGTCGCGAGTGCGTTGGAGATCTTCGCATTGTTCCTGGTGGTGCTCGTGGTCTACTACAACATGCTCTCGGTCTACGCCACCCGTCGAGACGAGTTGGTGCTCAAGCGACTTCGCACCGGCGAGAGCTCGGACGTCCAGATTCTGCTCGGCCCGGCAATACCCTCGCTGATCCTCACCGTCGCCCTCGGTGTGATCGTCGGAGCTGTGGTGATCGCCTTCGGTGGGCCAGTTCCCGTCAACGTGCTGCTCGTCGCCGTGGCCCTCCTCGGCGGTGCCGGGCTGTTCGCCGCACTGGCACTGATCACCTCGACCTTCACCCGCAACGCCGAAGCGGCACAGATCACCAGCCTGCCGGTCATTCTGATCGCGTTGGCCGGCTCGTCCGCGCTGCGCGGCGTCGTCCCGGATTCACTGAGGAACGTCATCGACCTGACCCCAATGGCCGCGGTGTCGGACCTGCTGAATCTGGGCTGGTTCGGTAACACCACTCCCGGCGACGCGTCGTTCGGGTTCGCCGGCACCTTCGGCGAGGCCGCCATGCCTCTGGCGGTGATGCTGGCCTGGATTCTCGGAAGCCTGCTGATCGCCCGGACGCACTTCCGCTGGGAACCGCGGTCCTAGACCGCCCCCTTCCCCGTCCATCTGCAAGGCTGGAGATCATGAAGCTGTACGAGTACCTCAATCCACTGCACGGCTGGAACGACAGCAGTGCAGTGGACAAGGTACGCGTCTACACCCGCCAGTCGTTTCTGCTGATCTCCGTCGCTGTTGCCGTGGCAGGGATGCTGACGTCATTGCAGTTCGACGACTATCTCTCGATGGCAGCGATCGCGGCCTGCTCCGCCGCCGCCTTCGTGGTCGTGCAGCGCACCCCCGCACTCGGCGGCGAGTCGACGGCCGACCCACGAATCCCGTTGGCGATCCTGGCCGTCGCCGCTGTGGTCCTGGTGGCCGGCGGGACCACGAGCAACACCCTGTGGGCCGGCGTACTGGTCACCACCGCAGTTGCGACCCGGATTCCATTGCGCTGGTCTCTGGTGGCGGCCGTCGCCGCCGCTGCGCTTGCGGCGGCTCTGGGAACACCGGCAGTGGAAACTCTGATACTCGGCGTCTTCATCGCCTTCATGGCATTCACCGTGCAACTGTCGGCGTGGTTGCTGCGCATCGTCACCGAACTCGACGCCACCCGCGACGCCGCGGCTGCGCTGTCGGTAGCGGAGGAGCGCCTGAGGTTCTCGCGAGACCTGCACGACGTCGTCGGACGAGCGCTCTCGGCCATCGCGGTCAAGAGCGAACTTGCCGCAACGCTGGCCCGTCGGGGTGACGACCGCGCCGCGACGCAGATGGACGAGGTGCGCGCGTTGGCGCAGGAATCGATGACCGACGCCCGAAAGCTGGTGCGCGGCTATCGATCGGTGGATGTCGCAGGCGAACTCGACGGTGCCCGCTCGCTCCTGTCGGCGGCCGGGATATCCACCGAGCTCACCGGCGAGACCTCGGCACTGTCCGAGCGCGCGGCCGAGGCGGCCGCCTGGGTGGTTCGTGAAGGCGTGACGAACATACTGCGTCACTCCGCGGCCACCTATTGTCGAATCGAACTGACCGACAGCAGTATTCGACTGACCAACGACCACCCCGGTGCGCCGAACGGCCGCAACGACGGCACGGGTCTGAGCGGCCTGCGGGAACGCTTGGTCGCGGTCGGAGGGGAACTGCGCACGGAACAGACAACCGAGAAATTCACCCTCATCGCAGTGTTGCCCACATCGCCCCAGAACCCGAGGACCACACCATGATTCGAGTTCTACTGGCCGACGACGAGAACCTGATTCGATCGGCGCTGGCGACAATGCTGGATCTGGAGGACGACATCGAGATCGTCGGACAGGCCGATTCGGGCGAGAAGGCCCTGACGGTTGCCGCGGCCCTGGCACCCGATGTGGCAGTGCTGGACCTGCAGATGGGCGGGATCGACGGCATCGAGACGGCGCAGAAAATTGCCGAGACACTGCCCACCTGCGCGTCGATCATCGTCACCAGCCACGGTCGGCCGGGCTACCTGAAGAAGGCGCTCGAGGCCGGCGTGCGCGGGTTCCTCCCCAAGACCACCTCGGCCGCCACCCTGGCCGAGGTGGTGCGCACCGTGCACGGCGGCGGGCGGTACGTCGACCCGACGCTCGCCGCGGAAGCCATCGGGGCCGGGGACTCACCGCTCACACCGAGGGAAGCCGATGTGCTCGAGTTCGCCGCCGACGGCGCATCGATCGCGGAGATCGCGCAGCGCGCGCATCTGTCACCCGGGACCACCCGCAACTATCTGTCTGCGGCGGCCGCAAAACTCGGGGCGGCGAACCGGCACGAGGCCTGCGCACTGGCCCGACGCCACGGGTGGATCTGAGGAGCGTCAGACCTTGGCGGCTGCGGCCACCGTGTCGAGGGTGGGCAGCCGGTGACCGTCGGCGGGCGGTACCACGGTGATCCGCAAGTTGTTGTGCCGCAGCAGATACACGGCAGCGAAGAGTCCCGTCGCCAATGAGATGACACCGCCGAACAACAGCGGTGCGCGTGGATCGAGGGCGTCGGCGAGCCAGCCGAGCACCGGGCTGCCCAGCGGAGTTCCGCCCAGGAAGCACAGCATGTAGATGCCCATCACGCGGCCGCGCATGTCGGACGGCACCGACATCTGCAGAATGTTCATCGCCGACGTCGTGAACGTCAGCGTCAATGCGCCGGTGGGCACCAACAGCACTGCCACGAGAACGTAATTGGGCATCAATCCCACGAGTAACTCGAACAGACCGAACGCGATGACCGCACCGATGAAGAGCCGCAATCGAGGGGCGGTGGCGCGCCGGGCCGCCAGGGTCGCTCCCGCGAGCGTGCCGACCGCGAGGGTGGTCGACAGCAACCCGTATGCGTCGGCTCCGCTGCCGAACGTGTTGCGCGCCAGCACCGACAGACTCAGCGGAAAATTGAGACCGAACGTCGAGACCATGAACACCGTCGCCAGCAACACTCGTAGGTCTCCCCGCCCCCAGACGTAGCGAAAGCCCTCCCGTACCTGCCCTTTGGCGCGCGGTGCCGGTTCGACACGGAAGAGTTGACCGACGTTCATCGCCAAGAGGGCACCGAACACCGCGGCGAACGACACCGCGTTGATCAGGAACACCCAGCCGGTACCGACGAGGGTGATGAGCACTCCCGACACCGCAGGCCCGACGATCCGCGCCATGTTGAACGTCATCGAGTTCAACGCGATCGCGTTGGACAGAGTTTCCTTGCCCACCATCTCGATCGTGAACGATTGCCGCACCGGCGCGTCGATGGCAGACGAGCAGCCGAGGATGAAGGCGATGACATAGACGTGCCAGAGCTCGACCATGTTGCCGACATCGAGCACACCCAGCACCAGACCGCAGACTGCGGCGAACACCTGGGTGATCATGAGGAGTTTGCGCTTGTCGTACCGGTCTGCGAGTACTCCGCCCCACACCGACAGAAACAGCGTCGGCCCGAATTGCAGGGCCATGACGATGCCGACGGCAAAGCCGTAGCCGCCGGAGAGCGTCAGCACGAGCCAGTCCTGGGCCACCCGCTGCATCCACGTTCCGACCAGCGAGACGATCTGCCCCGACGCCCACAATCGGTAGTTGCGAGTCTTCAGAGCAGCGAACATCGTCGCGCCGGACGTACGTGAAACTGGAGCCACAGGTCAAATAATAAACCTAGGTAACTACTCGGAGTCGCTGACCAATGCGCTGATGATGCTCACCGCATCTCGCAGCGTCGCGAGCTGCTCGGGTCCGAGGCCTGCCAGCTGTGCGGTCATCCACGCCTCGCGAGCACTCGCCTCGTCCGCGATCAGTTCCTTGCCGGCCGCCGACAACGACACGATCACCTGACGGCCATCGGTGGGATGCGGCGTGCGCTCCACCAGACCCAGCTCGGCCAACGACGCGATCACCCGCGTCATCGACGGGGGTTGAACCCGCTCCCGAGCCGCCAACGCGCCAGGCGTCATGTCGCCCTCCCTACTCAGCGTGGCCAGAGCCGACAGCTGAGTGAGCGACACTTGCGAGTCCACTCGCCTACCTCGAAGGTGGCGAGTCAACCTCACCACCGCAAGCGACAGGTCGCTTGCCAATTCCCGATTGTCTTTCACACTGTTTCCCGACGTCACAGCGCAGAGAATACGCCCTGGTACCGACCCAGCATCAGGTAACCGCATCCGTGATGGGACCGACTGCGAAGAACGCCACGAACAGCAACGCGACGACCCATAACAGGGGATGTACCGTCTTCGCTCGGCCCGAACCGACGGCGAGCACGACCCACGTGATGAAACCGACGCCGATACCGTTCGCGATGGAGTAAGTGAACGGCATCACCAGGATGGTGAGGAAGGCCGGCAGCGCGTAATCGAAGCGCTTGAAGTCGATGTGGAGAACCTGACCGATCATCAGGGCACCCACCACCACCAGCGCCGGAGCAGCCGCCTCGATGGGCACGACAGCCGTGAGCGGGGTGAAGAACATCGCCAGCAGGAACAGCAGGCCGGTGACGACGTTGGCCAGTCCGGTGCGTGCGCCTTCCGCGATTCCCGAGGCCGACTCGACGAACACCGTGTTCGACGATGCGGACGCGCCGCCGCCCGCAATGGCTCCGGCACCTTCGACGACCAACGCCTTGCCGATGTTGGGCAGCGTGCCGTCCTTGTCGAGATTCGCTTCTTTACCCAGACCCGTCATCGTTCCCATCGCGTCGAAGAAGTTCGCGAGGACGAGCGTGAACACCAACAGACTCGCGGCCAGCACACCGATGCGGGTGAACGCACCGAACAGGTCGACGTTGCCCACCAGCGACAGGTCCGGCGACTGTACGAGAACGCTGGGCAGCTGCGGCACGGACAGGTTCCAGCCCTTGGGGTCGACGCCGTTCGACGGCCCCACGTCGGTGACCGCCTCGATGATGGCCGCCAACACCGTCGTGACCACGATGCCGATCAGCAGACCGCCGCGGACCTTGCGCACCACGAGCACACCCATCAGCAACAACCCGAACACGAAGATCACCGTCGGCCACGACGCGATGGACCCGTCGATGCCGAGGCCGACGGGAACCGTCGTGCCTGCGGCGTCGGGGATGCGGCGTACGAAGCCGGAATCGACCAGGCCGATGAACGCGATGAAGGCACCGATGCCTGCGGCGATCGCGGCCTTCAGTTCGGGCGGAATCGCGTTGAACACCGCCGTCCGGAAGCCGGTGACGGCCAACAGAACGATGATGATGCCGTCGATGACGACCAGGCCCATGGCCTCGGGCCAACTGACCTGAGGAGCGATGGTGACGGCCAAGAGAGTGTTGATGCCGAGGCCGGCCGCGATACCGAAGGGGTAGTTCGCGATGATGCCGAACGCGATGCTCATGAACCCGGCGACCAGTGCCGTCACGGCGGCAACCTGGGCGACGGGCAGGATGTTGCCGAGCACGTCGGTCTTGGCAGCTGCGTCGTCGGCGGAGAAGCTACCGAGGATCAGCGGGTTGAGCACGACGATGTAGGCCATCGCCACGAAAGTGACGACACCGCCGCGAACCTCGGAACCCACAGTCGAGCCGCGCTCGGTGATCTTGAAGTAGTTGTCGAGTAATCGCGACGACATAGGCATGAGTGAAAGATAAAGCACACCGCGAGGGTTGGCGAAATATGGTGGCGTAGCGTGAATTCGTGGCCGACGTCCCGCAGATCCCGCCCCGCCTCACCGATCCGGTGCCGGTGTTGACGATCGGCATCCTCGGTTGGATCGTTGCGCTGGTCGTGTTCACCGCCACCGGCGACCGCAGCGACGACGCGGTGGCGACGTGTTGGTCCGGCATCGCGGTTGGCGCTGTCGGGTTCGCTCTGTTCCTGGTGCAGAGAGCCGCGTCACGACGCGGCAGCAGAACCGCCCAACGCGGCCTCGATTGAGATCAGGATCACGTTAGCCCGATCACGAAAACCCTTCTGACGTGCGCAAACTAACCCCTCAGCCGGTTGAGTAACACAGAGTTAACGTGGAGCATAGGTTATGTCAGTTTCGATAACCTTTGATCCACGAAAGCACAGGCCATGAAGTTCGTCGCTCAGTACCGCAACCGCCGCAACCACGTCCGCTCGCTCCGCGCCCTCTACGCACGCGCCAACGCTGTCTCCAGCCCGGCCATGCGTGACGAGCTCCTCGTTATCGCGCAGCGCTCGGATTTCTCGCGCTGATCGCTTTTTCGGCGTAGATCCAACCCAGCCCCCACAGGGCACCGAACACCCAGCCGGCCAGCACGTCCGTCGTCCAGTGCGCACCCAGATAGATCCGAGAGAATCCGATCAGCAGGGCCGCGACCACAGGCAACGTCAGTAGCACCGGCCGATGCAGCCACGGAGTGGACGATCGCAGCATCACCGCGATCGCCACCGTGGCAAGCAACATCGACATCGTCGCGTGGCCGGACGGAAACGAATGGCTCGAAATCTCCACCAGGCGTTCAGGAATCGGTGGACGCTCCCGCGCGAACGCGAACTTCAGCGCATTCATCAGCCCCCACCCGGTGAGCATCGCACCCGCGACCATCCACGCGTCGACAGTCCTCTTGGACGTCAGCAACGCGCCCCACGCCCCCGCGGACAACACGAACATCATGAACGTGTTCCCCACCGTGGTGATGATCCAGAACATCGTCGTGACCCACCCGACTCGATGCTCGACCATCCACTCCAGCACGGCATGATCAGGCCCCACGAGGTCGCTCCCAACTTTCCACACAATGCACTGTTCCGTCTGCGGTCACCCACCACGGCACAGCGCGGTCACCGCTGACAGCCCCCGACAACCGCACCACGAGTTCGCGTTGCACCACCACCGAACCTGTCGGCAGCGGTAGACCCAGCACCGCACAGGCCAGCACGGCCCCGGGCTCTCGATCCCACGAGCTGACGCGTCCGACTCCGCGAACCTCGCCGGTGATGGCCTCCGACGCCCGCCTGATGTCGAGGACATCGGCCAACGCGGCTGCCGTGGTCATGTCCGAGAGCACCGCCACCTCCGGTGGCACGACCGGTGCCAGCCATGGCGCATCGACGACCAACCCGTCCGACGCATCGGCCACGGTGCCGCCGAGAGTGCGCACGCGATCCGGTGGATCGAGATCCGCCACGTCGATGCGTCGATCCAGGACGGCACTCGCGATCAGCGTGTGCGTGCGCGCGATCACCGCCGCCGTCGGATCTCGCTGCGGGTCCTCGAGTGCACGCAACAACACCCGCGCGCTCTCGACGCTCTCACAGGTCGACGCGGCGAGCACCGCGTGCAGTTCGTCGGCGCGCGGATGATCCAACGGATCGAGCAGACCGGCGAACGTCTCGTCCGACGGCGCCCGGAACGTGATCGGCGAGCGGTTGTCGATCAGCGCATGACGTCGCAGCCACCATGCCGAGTAGCCGTCCCGGTCGGTCAAGGCTGCACGGGTACTCGGTTCGTCGAGCAGAATCGTCAGAGCTTCGGCCCAGGCATCCGACCGGACCAGGTCGAGATCACGAACCGCAACAAGGGTTTCCGGCTCCGTGGCCAGACTCGACCACCAGGCGGGCTCGTCGTCCAGGTCGTGATCCGGCCCCGTCGGACACTCGTCGCGCACCACCGAGAACCCCCAGCCGACGCCCACCGCGCGCAGGGCCCGCTCACCGAACCTGGCCACCGAGGCCGCCGACAGAACACCGAACGGCGAATCTCGAACCAACAGCCTCGCCAACGGTGCACCGGGCAGCAACAGTTCGTCCGCACTGCGCAATTCGCCCTCGTCGTCTTCGAGTGGCAGACTCCCGAGCCACCCCGGAAGCGCTCCCGCCTCCCCCGCCAGCGCCAGCACTGCCGACACCAGGCCATCCACCTCGTCGCCGTCCCAATCGAGATCGTCGAGGGCCGCTTCGAGGGCGGGATCCGACAACAGCTCGGCCGCAGTGGCCTCCCGCGCACCCAGCCGAATCAACAACGGACTCACCGCATCCGGATGCACCAGGCGTACCCACGTCACCTCGGCCGACGCGTCCGACCCGACGACGGTAGTCCGTGGACCGGTGACCGTACGACCGTCGGCAAGCGGAACCGGCAGCGCAGCGAGTTCTTCCGCTGCCAACCCGTCGACGACGAGTGGAGTCAACGCGTCGTACAGTCGCCGCCACCAGGCCGGCTCACGGGCCTGCCCGCCGAGCATCTCGGCCAACCGCGCCAACCCGATGCGGTGCACTCCCACCGCCGACAACGCCGACGCGTGCCGCGCGCCCGACAGAGCGGCGTCCACCAGATTCGGGACCACATCGAGCAACACCGCGGCGAGTTCCTCGGTGGCATCGGCAAGAACATGCGCACGTTCGGGTACGAGATCGGGCCCATCGGCAGCGGGAAGCCATGGTGCGGTGGACAATCGGCGAAAGATCAGCTCACGTAGCTCACCGTCGATGGCACTGCGCGCGAAGCCGACCTCGGGTACGAACGACACTCGCGCGGACGCAGGCAACGACGCCACGAAATCGGGGTAACCGTGGGCCACCTCGGCGACAGAGACGCCGGGCAACACCCGTCGACGATCCGGCTGCATGGGTACATCGGCAACGACCAACGCGGGTAACGACAACAGCTCGTCCGACCGCGTCGGGGCCCGCAACACATCCGGCGCTGCGGGAACGGGTAGACCGTCGACCATCGGAACGATCCACCGCGCAGCCGAGGTGGTGTACTGCAGCCACGTTCGCGAACCGATGGCGATCTCGACGCGTGCATCGTCGAGTTCCGTTCTCACACAGTCGACGACGACACCGTCGATCTCGATGGAATCCAATGCGCGGAGCTCGAGCAACAAGTCGACGGCCTCGTCGAGGAACCCCCCGGCAAGGGATTCCGCTTGCACGTCGGGTCGCGGCGTCAACACGATCTCGGTATCGAACCCGGCAGCGGGCGGTGTGGAAGTAGGCCACGCCAACCGAAGCACCGGCACACCCGACTCCGGCACGGTCATGTCCCGCTCGCGCAACGCGCTCAGAGTGCGCTCGGCGCTGAAGATCACCCCGCCACCACGCGAGCGGACCTCGATCTCGTCGGATACCGATCGCACCGCGGTGAACCCGACCCCGAACTGCCCGACACCCGGGTCGGCTGCAGCCTTCGCCGACGCCCGCAGCGCGGTGAGAGCGTGTACACCCGACACATCCAGCGCGGCACCGGTGTTGGCGACATGCAGTGCAC
Organism: Rhodococcoides fascians NBRC 12155 = LMG 3623; assembly: GCF_001894785.1. GTDB lineage: Bacteria > Actinomycetota > Actinomycetes > Mycobacteriales > Mycobacteriaceae > Rhodococcoides > Rhodococcoides fascians. Next base: position 494,773 of record NZ_BCWW01000003.1, on the reverse strand, counting down.
CCGCCTCGTCGGTCCACACCGAGAGCCGACCCGGGACGCCGGCTCGCTGCGCAGCATCAGCCGCGTTCTGTGCCAACTCGGTCAACAAACGATCGCGGTATCCCCCGCGCACCAGATCTGCCTCGGATGCCGAATCTTCCCGCAGCCGCGTGGGCGAGGAACCCCAGGACGCGAGAATCGACTCGCGAAGCGACCCGGTACCGAAAGGATCGATCAGCTCGGCGATGCCGAATCCTCCTGCTGCACAACACCGTCGACACTGGAATCGGCGTCGAGCTCGACATCGGAACCGACATGGGTCGTCTCGGCATCGACTGCGGGAGACGCGTCATCAGTCGACGAGGCGTCGCCAGTGGAAGGGGCTGCATGAATGGAAGGCGCTGCATCAGCTGCATCGTGTCCGGTCTCGACCACCTCTGGCTCTGCCGGTGCGGAGTCTGCCGACTCGGGTGCTGCCGATTCAGGTGCTGCCGTGTCGGGCTGGGGTGCCTTGGACTCCGTCACCGCTACCGTCTCGGCCGACGAGACGGTCGCCTCCGAATCATCTTCTGCAACAGCGTCGTTCGCGGTAGGCTCGTTCGACTGTGCGGCACCGGTCGGCGACGGAGTGACGTCGAGTGCTGCGTCGTCGTACGGCTCGAACTGCGGCGAGCCCGCTCCGGTGGGCAGCTCGGTATCGGAGTGCGCGCCGCAACCGTATTCGACGTGCACCACATGACCGTCTGCGGCGAACTCGTTGCCGCACACTCCGAACGCTGCGGAGAGCGATCCCGCGAGGGGTAGGTAGAAACCGCAGAGTCCGCACGTGGACGGCGCGGCCTTGGCCATCTCGCTGTCCGGGCCGAAGTCGCCGTCGTGCCATCGTTCGGCAGCATCGAGCCGTCCTTCGAGGCTGGTGACCTGAGTGCGGCCGAGCCCGATCTCGCCGGCCACCTCGTCGATGGCCGGGTCACCGGACGCGACGTATCCCGGCACCAGTCGCGGGTCGTCTCTTCGTGGAGAGAGCAGATCGCCCGGCCCGAGATCACCGGGTCGGATGCGCTCGTCCCAGGGCACCCAGGACGGTGCCACGAGAGCATCGGGACCGGGTAGCAGCACGAGTTCGCTGACGGTGGCGTGTTCGGCGTCGTCGGGAGCAGCGACGACAACGGCCCACTGCCATCCGCGATAGCCGTCCAGATCGCTGGCGAAGCGGTGGGTGGCAGCACTGTCGTCCTCCACGGTCACGCCGAGGTACTCGCCGACACCGCCCTCTCCCAGCTCGAGCAGAGCCTGCCGCGCGAGGTCCACGGCATCGGCCAAGACGGGGCGGATGGATCCGAGCTCTGGAGAAGATACGACACTCACACATTCAGTTTGCCGCATCAACTCGGTGACGCCCAGTTCGGGCTGCCATCATGGATGCAATGACCGTCCGCGCTCGCACCTTCGCTGCACTCGTGACGTCCCTGTTGACCGTCACCGCCTGCTCGTCGACGTCGGGTCCAGGCGACTCGGCCCCCATCACGTCGGACTCGGTACCCACGCTGGGTGCCGAGGTTCTGCGTTCCTACGATCGCGCCGACGACGCCTTCACTCAGGGGTTCGAGATCGACGGTGATGTGCTCTACGAGGGCACCGGCCTGGAGGGCTCCTCCTTCGTCCGCCGCACGTCGCTCGAGAACATGACCGAGCTGGAGCGGGTCGATCTGCCGTCCGACCTGTTCGGCGAGGGCATCACCGTCGACGGCAACACCCTGTGGCAGATCACCTGGCAAGACGGAGTCGCCATCGCCCGCGACCGAGACACCCTGGCCGAACAGCGCCGGGTGAACTACGACGGCGAAGGATGGGGGCTGTGCACGCAGGGTGAAGGAACGCCGGACAACCGGCTCGTCATGAGCGACGGCACGTCCACCCTGACCTTCCGTGACCCCACATCCTTCGACGCCGTGAACACCGTCGACGTCACACTCGACGGCAATCCGGTGGAACGGCTCAACGAACTCGAATGCGCCGAGGACGGCTCGATCTACGCCAACGTCTGGCAGACCTTCGACATCATGCGCATCGACCCCACCACCGGCCGCGTCACCGCCGTCGTCGACGGCAAGCCGATGTGGGATTCGATGTCGGCCACCGAGCGAAACGGAGCCGACGTCTTCAACGGCATCGCCCAGATCCCCGGGACCGACAGATTCCTCGTGACCGGCAAATTCTGGCCCAAGATCTTCGAGGTGCGATTCACCGATCCCGCGGCCGTAGGACAGAATTGATCACGTGACCGATCCGCGACTCCCCCACCCCACGCCAGGTGCGGAAAACTCGGGCGCTGGCACCGAAATAGGTCACTCCGCAGGCTCCGCTCCTGGCAACGAAACCGGTCACTCCACTGCTGACGAACAGAGCTCGGAGCATCCCGGTTTCGTCAACTATCCACCGGCCGACCCCCGTGCTGTCCAATCCGGTGCCGGCGTCCACATTCCGAGCCGCCGCCAACCGTTGCCGCCGCTGCACCCGGCGCGCACGCAGCAGATCACTGCGGCGCGTGGCCGATCCGGCGGGCGTAAGCCACCACCGATGCCCAAGAAGCTCACCGTCACCCGTGTCGCGGCGATGCGTGGGCGCGAGCTGACCGGCAAAGGAATCGCGTCGTTCCAGCGGGCTGCGAAAGCCGATGGGGCGGACAAGTCCGGGCTGACCGCGCTGACCTACGCGACGATGGCGAACTTCGCATCCGACGCTGCCCTGGCGATTGCACTGGCCAACACGCTGTTCTTCTCCGCGGCGACCGGTGAGGACAAGACGAAGGTTGCGCTGTACCTGGTGATCACCATCGCTCCGTTCGCGCTGATCGCGCCGCTGATCGGCCCGTTGCTCGACCGGTTGCAGCACGGCCGACGCATCGCGCTGGCCACCTCGTTCGGCCTGCGTACCGTGCTGGCGGTGGTGTTGGTGTTCAACTTCGACAGTTGGGTGCTCTATCCAGCGGCACTGGGCATGCTCGTCCTGAGCAAATCGTTTGCGGTACTCAAGAGCGCGGTGACGCCGCGGGTACTGCCACCGGAGATCGACCTCGTCCGCGTCAACTCGAGGCTCACCGTCTTCGGACTGCTCGGGGGCACCATCGCCGCAGGGGCTGTCGCCGGCGGTATCGCCTTCGTCGCCGATTCGCCCGGCGCACTGTGGTTCGTCGCCGCGATCACCGTGCTCGGCGCATACCTGAGCATGCGCATCCCGTCCTGGGTGGAAGTGACCGAGGGCGAGGTTCCGGCCACCCTCGGCTATCACGCCGACCAGCATCACGGCAGCGATTACCCCGGCAGCGGTGCCCCGACCGAGAAGCTGAGGCGCACCCCGCCGCCTGCCACCGCCGCCAAGAACCGCAGGCAGCCACTGGGCCGTGCGGTGATCGTCGGACTCTGGGGCAACGGCACGATCAGAATTCTCACCGGCTTCCTCACGCTGTATATCGCGTTCGTCGCAAAATCCCGCACCGAACACGAGCCGCTGCAGCAGGCCGCGATGCTCGGACTGGTCGGAGCCGCCGCCGGTCTCGGCAACTTCGCCGGAAACGCACTCGGTGCCAGGATCAAGCTCGGCCGACCATCGGTGGTCGTCCTGCGGTGCACGGTCGCGGTGACGGTCGTCGCCGTCGTCGCAGCCGTCACGGACAGTTTGCTCACTGCCGCCGTGGCCGCCCTGGTCGCGTCGAGCGCGAGCGCACTGGCCAAGGTCTCGCTCGACGCATCTCTGCAGTCCGACCTGCCTCCGGAGTCCATTGCATCCGGATTCGGCCGCTCGGAAACCGTCATGCAGCTGTGCTGGGTTCTCGGCGGAACGCTCGGGGTGTTGCTTCCCACCGAGTACTGGCTCGGTTTCACGGTCGTGTCGGTGTTGCTTACGATCGGCCTCGTGCAGACTTTCCTGACGTACCGCGGTCGATCATTGCTACCCGGGTTCGGTGGCAACCGGCCCGACCATGTCGAACAAGAAGTATCCGACAGCTCCTACGGCGAAAACGTGACCAAGTGAACCTGGCTCCCCGCACCAAGAAGATCGCGTCGCTGATCGCCGCCGGCTTGTTCGTGATCGCCGTCGCGTTCGTCGGTGTACTCGCCGTCCTGATCGGCAATGCTCCCGACAAGGAACCGGTCGTCACGGCGTACTCCAACGGTCGAGCCGTACAAGTCGAGCCGTACCTGTACTGCGCCGTGAGCGACCCGCTGTGCACCAACGTTGGCGAGACTGCCGAGATCCAGGTGGGTTCTGCCCCGACGGTGCAGTTGTCGATGCCCGAGGCCGTCTACTCCGCGCCGTGGGAACTGGCGCTGGTCTACGGCGACGACAGCGGGGCGGTCGTGGAGAGCAGCCAGTTCAATCAGCCGGGAACCCGGCTGAGCGTCACCGTCCCGACGACGGACGACGGCGGCCGAACCTTGCTCGGAATCGAGGTTCGGCTACCCACGGGAATCATCGACACCGACACCAATACCGAGAGCTTCGTCAGCCACGCGATCTGGTCCATCGGCACGCGTCCGTAACGATCAGCTGTCGAGCTCGCGAGCGACTGCGCGCACCACCTCGGAGATGCGCTGAGCGATCTTGCGGTCCGGGTACTTGCCTTTGCGGAGTTCCGGCTGCACCGTCGCTTCGAGCAGCGTGATCATGTCCTCGACCATGCCGTGCAGTTCGTCGGGTGTGTGCTTGCGCTCGACGGGCTCGCGGCGGGTGCTGCCGCTGTTCTGGCGAATCGAAGGGGCAGGCTCGAGAACCTTCAGGCTCAGTGCCTGCGGGCCACGACGACCCGCGGCCATGCCGAATTCGACGCGCTGGCCGGCTTTGAGGCCGTCGACGCCTTCGGGCAGCGCTGACGAACGCACATACACGTCCTCGCCTTCCTCCTGCGAGAGGAATCCGAATCCCTTGTCGACGTCGTACCACTTCACCTTGCCGGTCGGCACTGAGCTCACCCGTTCATCTGTTGCTGTCGTTGGTTTCGTATCCGCACGCCCGATGTCGGGACCCTGCGGTGTGCACAAGTTTCGCGCCCCACGAAAACGCAGGACGCGAATACGCCAGTCTAGCGCGCAGGCCCCGAATAGGGCATTCCGGTTTTTCGCACGACGCACCGCCGCGCACTACCGTGGTGGTGTGGACTCATCTACTCGCAAGCGAAGTACTGCACTGCTGCGCATCGCGCTGGTGCTGTTCGCGATCGGCCTCGTTGCCATCGTCGCGATCCTGTTCTTCCCGGTCTTCTCCGACGCCAAGCCGCCACTGGGCCTATACCTGACGGCGATGTTCTCGGCACCCGCCGGATTCGTGCTCGCTCTGGTGTACGCGCTGCTCTCCGGCCGACGGGCGCGATAGATCATGCGACTGCTCCTGAACGTCATCTGGCTCGTGTTCGGTGGACTGTGGCTCGCACTCGGCTACTTCTTCGCGGGACTCCTGCTGTGCATCCTGATCGTGACCATTCCGTTCGGGATCGCGTCGTTCCGCATCGGCGTCTACGCCCTGTGGCCGTTCGGATCGACGATCGTCGACAAGCCCGGCGCGGGTTCGGGTGCCCTCGTGGGCAACGTGCTCTGGCTCGTCCTCGCCGGGTGGTGGCTGGCGCTGACACACGTCGTCACGGCGATCGCGATGGCCATCACGATCATCGGTATTCCGCTCGCGATCGCGAACCTCAAGTTGATTCCGGTCTCGCTGATGCCGCTGGGAAAAGACATCGTTGCGGTTCGGTGACCTTTCGAGGCCCCCTCGGTGCATGTGACTTCCGTCACATCACGCTTCGGTAACAGACCGGCAACGACGCGGGGTCGATCACCGAGAACAGCCACTAGCTGGGCCTATTCGAGCGACCGGAATCAGACCGTCGGGACGGTCGAGGACACACGAAAAAATCGACAGTTACCAAATAGTGACGTAACCCGGGAATTTCAGTACGGTCAGCAGCGGCCGGAAAGTTCGGCCGAATTCCGGCCCGCAGCGCCAAACCTCGTCCCGCGGGAACCGGAACAACCCTCGACGATCACCCAGGGGACGAGGACGGGGGACCCACGTCCTCCACGGACAACCGGGAACTTGTAGCGACTCACGAAGCCGCACCGAGTTCCCTTGGGGTGAAGCCCAATTGCTCATCCGATATGGAAGAGCAAGAAGGCCGGGCTACCTCTCAGCCCGAACCCGACAGCTGACCTCGCAGGCGCGTGTGGAGAGGATTTCAACTCGTATGAGCGGACGTCATCGCAAGCCGAGCACCACTGGCAAGACCGTCGCAAAGGTCGCCGTCACCGGTGCCATCATGGGCACCGCGGGCATCGCCTTCACCGGTACCGCCAACGCGGCACCGGATTCCGACTGGGATCGCCTTGCACAGTGTGAAGCAGGCGGCAACTGGGGCATCAACACCGGCAACGGCTTCCAGGGCGGATTGCAGTTCTCCCCCAGCACCTGGAACGCACACGGTGGACAGCAGTACGCGGCAACGGCCAACCAGGCCAGCCGTGAAGAGCAGATCGCAGTCGCCGAGAAGGTCCTCGACTCGCAGGGCTGGGGCGCATGGCCCTCCTGCTCCTCGAGCCTCGGCCTGAGCAGCGCACCCACCGAGCGCAGCGTTCCGGCCACCCCCAAGGCACCGGAAGTTCCCGCCCTCCCCGATCTGACGTCGATCCCGTCGATCGATGCGTCGGCCGAGGTCGTCAACGGCATCGTCACCGCCGTCCAGAACATCACCAACGATCCCCAGATCGCGTCGTTCGTCCAGAACGCCGCTCAGGGCATCCAGCTCGATCCGCAGGTCGTCAGCTTCTACCAGGCGAACAAGGCGTTCCTGCCCCAGTAGCAAGAACCGCCGCTATACGAGAAAAGCCCCCGACATTGCGAAGATGTCGGGGGCGTTCTCGTGTTCGGGCGCCGTTGTCAGCGATTGACGACGGTCACCGGATGGGCGTAGGGCAGGTCTTCGACGGGCAGCGGGAACTCGGTGTCCTCACCGAAGGGCGACAAGCCACCCGATCGAGCGGACGAGAGTTCGGTCACCGCGTGGTCACCGCGAGCGGTTTCCGGCCAGCCTGGATCGACATAGGGCTTCTTCGACTTGTTCACCATGGGCCCATTTTGACACCTGCCCTGCGGCGAGCACCAGCCCAGGTCTCTAATCTGATAGACGATGACCGACACGACTGCGCCCCGACACACCGACATGCCTCCCGATCTGCCTCAGTGGATCGCAGCTCGAACAGACGCGGAGCTGATCAAGGCCATGTCGTTGCGTCCGGATCTGACTGCGCCGCCGCCCGCCTCGCTGGCAGTGCTGGCCGGCCGGGCAGAGCAACGCCGGTCGATCCTGCACACTGCGGACACCCTCGACACCCTGGCCCTGACCGTGCTCGAGATCCTGGCCATCGAAGAGGCCTACGAGCGTCCGGTCACCAGGGCCACGCTGCTGTCCGTCATCGCCAAGCGCGCCCCGGCCAAAGCCGTGGACAAAGCGCTGTCCCAACTGCGCGAACGCTTTCTCGTCTGGGGCGACGCCGCCGGGTTCCGGATCAGCGCAACCGCTGCGGACGCCGTGCCGTGGCGCATCGGCCGCGCACTCGACCCGGTGGACACCCTCACCGAAACCCACATCACCACAGCGCTGGCCGCACTCGAAGACGGCGAACGCAATCTTCTCGACACCCTGGCCAGGTCTTCGCCCACCGGCCGTACCCGAGACGCCGCACCGGGCACCCCACCCGATCGGCCCGTGCAGAAACTGCTCGCCGCAGGCCTGCTGATCTGGTTGGACGAGCAAACCGTCGAACTCCCCGTCCAGGTCGGACAGATATTGCGCGGCGAGCCCATGACGGATCCCCGCTCACTCGCCGAACCGAAGCTGACGACCACTGCACATGCGCTCGCCGACGTCGACGCTGCCGCGGCGGGCGAGGCACTGGAGCTCGGGCGGCACTGTGTGGCCATCATCGAGGCGCTGTCCGCGTCACCGGCTCCCGCCCTCAAGGCCGGCGGGCTCGGAGTGCGCGAGCTGCGCAAGATCACCAAGGCCACCGGACTCGACGACGACCGCGTGAGCATCCTCGTCGAACTGCTCGCCGCCGCCCATCTGATCTCCAGCGGAACCCCGGACCCTGTCCCCTCTGCCGACACCGGCGACGACTACTGGGCACCGACGCCCGCCGTCGACGCGTGGCTCGCCGCGGCCCCGGCCGCCCGGTGGCACACCCTCGCCTCCGCCTGGCTCGAGACGCCGCGAGCACCGTGGGTGATCGGCATGCGTGACCCCAACGACAAGCCCATCGCCGCGTTGTCGGACGAAGTCCGCTCGCCTGCCGCGCCCCGCGACCGTCGCATGATCCTGGAGCTTCTGGCCGAGCTCGGCAGTGGACACGCCGCGACGCCCACCGACCTCACCCGCACACTGACGTGGCGTCGACCCCGGTGGTCCGGACGGTTCGGCGTGACCCCCGTCGGGCACGTGATCGCCGAGGCGACCGCGCTGGGAGTGGTCGCGCGCGGCGCGATGTCGACGCCGGGACGCTCGCTGCTGCACGACGGTAATGCCGAGGCCGACATGCGCGCGGCACTCCCCGAGCCGATCGACTACGTGTTGGTGCAGGCCGACCTGACGCTGGTGGCACCGGGACCGCTCGAACCGGATCTGCAGGATCGGATCGCGCTCGTCGCCGACGTCGAGTCGGCAGGTGCCGCGACGATGTATCGCATCAGCGACACGAGCCTGCGCCGGGCCCTCGACGTGGGCCTGACGGCCTCGGAGTTGCATTCGTTGTTCGCGACCCATTCCCGCACTCCGGTTCCGCAGGCCCTGACGTATCTGATCGACGACGTGGCCAGGCGTCACGGCCGACTACGCGCCGGCGTGGCCGCGTCGTTCGTCCGGTGCGAGGATCCGGCGTTGCTCGCCGAGGTGATGGCCTCTCCGGCCGCCGAGTCGCTCGCCCTGCGCGCCCTCGCCCCGACCGTCGCGATCTCCCAGGCACCGCTGGCCGAGGTGCTGTCGGTACTCGCCGGAGCCGGATTCGCGCCCGCGGGTGAAGACTCGTCCGGCACCATCGTCGATCTTCGAGCCCGCGGCTCCCGGGTGTCGGCGCGGCGGCCGCGTCAGACCTTCCGTACCCCGGCCGTTCCCACCGACGAGCAGCTCGGGTCGTTGGTACGCGGAATGCGAGCCGCCGACCGCGCTGCGGGCAACGGCGGTGCGGTGGTGCGCGCCGACGGATCTCGCGCGAGCAGCACCGCGACCATGACGCTGCTGCAGACAGCAGCGAAGGTCAAGCGCAGCGTCAGCATCGGGTACGTCGACGCGCAGGGCGTCGCGACCCACCGCATCGTCGATCCGATCAGCATCGGCGGCGGCCAACTCGACGCATTCGATCCCGCCACCGGGGGCGTGCGGCGGTTCACTCTGCACCGCATCACCTCCGTCGCCTTGGTGGACTGAGTCACTGCTCACGTGCACGCGGGCCCCTACCTGTGGACAATGGAGAAGTTGCGCTCTTTCGGGCGCAGCAGAAGTCTCTAGGAGGAACCGTGACCGACGGCCCGCTGATCGTCCAGTCCGACAAAACGCTGTTGCTCGAGGTCGATCACGAACTCGCGGGCGCAGCGCGGGCGGCGATCGCACCGTTCGCCGAGCTCGAACGTGCGCCCGAGCACGTGCACACCTACCGCATCACCCCGCTGGCGCTGTGGAACGCGCGCGCTGCCGGTCACGATGCCGAGCAGGTGGTCGACGCGTTGGTCAACTTCTCGCGCTACGCGGTACCGCAGCCGTTGCTGGTCGACATCGTCGACACGATGGCCCGATACGGCCGGTTGCAGTTGGTCAAGAGCCCGGTCCACGGTCTGGTGCTGATCAGCCTGGACCGCGCCGTGCTCACCGAAGTGATGCGGCACAAGAAGATTGCGCCCATGCTCGGCGCGATGGTGGACGAGGACACGGTCATCGTGCATCCGAGCGAACGCGGCCACGTGAAGCAGATGTTGCTCAAGATCGGCTGGCCCGCCGAGGACCTCGCCGGCTACGTCGACGGCGAAGCGCATCCGATCGAGCTCGATACCGAGGGCGGCAAGTGGACGCTGCGCGACTACCAGGAGATGGCCGCGGATTCGTTCTGGGCCGGCGGCTCCGGCGTCGTCGTGCTGCCGTGTGGTGCGGGTAAGACCATGGTCGGTGCGGCGGCGATGGCCAGGGCCAAGGCCACCACGCTGATCCTGGTCACCAACACCGTCGCCGGCAGGCAGTGGAAGCGCGAGCTCATCGCTCGCACGTCGCTCACCGAGGAGGAAATCGGCGAGTATTCGGGTGAGCGCAAAGAGATCCGCCCTGTGACAATCGCCACGTACCAGGTCATCACCCGTCGAACCAAGGGTGAGTACAAGCACCTGGAGCTGTTCGACTCCCGCGACTGGGGATTGGTGATCTACGACGAGGTGCACCTGCTCCCCGCACCGGTGTTCCGCATGACAGCCGACCTGCAGTCACGGCGTCGACTCGGCTTGACGGCCACGCTCGTCCGCGAGGACGGACGCGAGGGCGACGTCTTCTCGTTGATCGGGCCCAAGCGCTACGACGCGCCCTGGAAGGACATCGAGGCGCAGGGGTGGATCGCACCGGCCGAGTGCATCGAGGTGCGCGTCACCCTCACCGACGCCGAGCGCATGTCGTACGCGGTCGCCGAACCCGAGGAGCGCTACAAGCTCTGCTCGACCGCGCACACCAAGATCGCCGTCGTGAAGTCCATTCTGGCGAAACACCAAGACGCTCCGACGTTGGTGATCGGCGCGTACCTCGATCAGCTGAACGAACTCGGTGAAGCCCTGAACGCGCCGGTGATCCAGGGCTCGACCAAGAACAAGGAACGCGAGGTGCTGTTCGACGCCTTCCGCAAGGGTGAGATCCAGACTCTGGTGGTGAGCAAGGTGGCGAACTTCTCGATCGACCTTCCCGAAGCGTCGGTGGCAGTCCAGGTTTCTGGAACGTTCGGCTCCCGGCAGGAAGAAGCCCAGCGACTGGGCCGATTGCTTCGGCCGAAACACGACGGTGGTCAGGCGCACTTCTACTCGGTGGTCTCGCGCGACACCCTCGACGCCGAATACGCCGCGCACCGGCAGCGGTTCCTCGCCGAACAGGGGTACGCGTACCGCATCACCGACGCCGACGACCTGCTCGGCCCGGCAATCTGACGCTTCGTGTCGGGATCGGCGGCATGCTAGGAATAGCAGTGTGCGCCGATTCGAGTTCCCTGTAGACGTAGCCCACGCGAAGTCGGTCAACGAGACGTTCACCGAACTTCGCCGGCTGCGGATGTCCGCGGCGCTCACGGCAGCGGTCCTGCTGGCACTGGGGATCTGGTTCTTCTGGATCGCGACGCCGTGGTCGTACATCCTCGGCGGCGTGTTCTGCATCGGGGCGGCGACGTCCCTGTGGGTCATGGTGTGGGCACCGAAGAAGATGGGGTCCATCGAATCGCTCTACACCCGGGGCGATCTGGTTCCGGCGGTGGTGGCCGAGACGATGCCGAGCGGCGCGACGTTGCTGTCGCTGGTCGATGTCGCGAAACCAGGAGTCGACGAGCCGCACTACGTCCTGATCACGCGCGTCGTCCGTGCGCTGCCCGGCCACGCCGTCGAACGCGGTGCCGAGGTGCCTGCGGTGTCGGTGCTCGCCGATCGCGGCCGTAACACCGGTGGACGCACCTGGCAGCTGGTGTCGGCGATGCCGATCGCCTGGGGCACCACCGACGCGGCCGTCCTGGCGCGCGCCGCCGCCGAGATCACCGAGGGCGAATGGGCACTGCTGCACGCCAACATCGGTCTGTCGGAGAAGGTACGCAAGGCCAAGAACCAGCAGCTGCTCGTGGACCCCGCCGATCTGCCCGAGGATCTGACGCGGCCTACCGAAGAGCCGGGAGTGGAGCCTGCGGAACGACCTACCGAAGAGCCGGGATGACCTCGCGCTCGAAGAGTTCGATGCCGGAGCGGTCGTAGGCGGCTTCCGGGAAGTAGAAGATTCCGTACGTCATGCCCTGCTGCTGCAGTTCGGTGAGGTTCTCGACGATCTGCTCGGGTGTTCCGACGGCGGGCATTCCGCGGTATGCGCCCAATGCCTCGTGTGCCTTCTCGGCTCCGACGTGTTCGGTCAGTCGAGCCTCGAGAGCGCGTAGCCGCTCCTGCACCTCGGCCTCCGTGGAGCCGATGGCCACGTTGTAGTTGGCCGAGCGGACGATGGCGTCGAAGTCCGTGCCGACGGCTGCGCAATGATCGCGCAGCAGAGCCGATTTGGCGGCGAATCCGGTAGGGGTTCCATCGAAGTTGGTGTAGTTCGCGTATTTCGCTGCGATCTTCAGTGTCACTTTTTCGCCGCCACCGGCGATCCACAGTGGGATGCCACCCTCCTGCAGGGGCAGTGGGCGCACCACGGCACCGTCGATCTCGTAGTGCTTGCCGTCGAGATACACCTCGCCGGTGGTCCACGCTTGTTTGAAGATCTGTACGCCCTCGTCGAGGCGGCCCAATCGTTCACCGGCAGAGGGAAATCCGTAGCCGTAGGCGCGGAACTCGTGCTCATGCCAACCGCCGCCGATACCCATCTCGACCCGACCGCCGGAGATGATGTCCACTGTCGCAGCAACTTTCGCCAGATAGGCGGGGTTGCGGTAGGACATCGCCGTGCACATCTGACCCAGTCGGATACGCGAGGTCGACGCGGCCAATGCGGACATCAGCGACCAGGCCTCGTGCGTCGCCTCGTCCGTCGCGACAGGAACGGTGTGGAAGTGGTCGTAGACCCACAGCGATTCCCACGGTCCGGCTTCGGCGGCAACGGCATGCTCGCGCAGCACACTCCACTGCTGGGCCGGATCGATCCCGACCAGATCCAGCCGCCAACCCTGAGGCACGAACATTCCGAATCGCATGACAGGCACAGTACAGACGCAGGTCCGACGCTCGCGCCGACTGTGTGAACTACGCTGCAGGAATGTCCGAGATGTTGCCGTCGCGCACAGTGACCCGGTTGCGCCCGTTCGCATCGACCATTTTCGCCGAGATGACCGCACTCGCGGTGGCGAAGAACGCCGTCAATCTGGGGCAGGGATTCCCGGACACGGACGGACCGTCGGCCATGCTCGAGGCCGCGCGTGACGCCATCGCGAACGGCCTCAACCAGTACTCCCCCGGCCCGGGGATGCCGGTCCTGCGCGCCGCCATCTCCGACGACCGGCTCGCCCGGTTCGGACTTCGGTACGACCCCGATTCGCAGGTTCTCGTCACCGTGGGTGCCACCGAGGCCATCTCGGCGACGCTGCTCGGCTTGATCGAGGCGGGCGACGACGTGCTGTTGATCGAGCCGTTCTACGACTCCTATGCGGCCGCTGTGGCGTTGGCCGGAGCCACTCGCACGGCCGTTCCCCTGGTCACCGATGGCAACGGATGGACCGTCGACACCGACGCCCTCGAACGGGCCGTGAGCCCACGAACGCGCATGCTGATCGTCAACTCGCCGCACAATCCCACCGGCACCGTGTTCGATCGCGAGACGATGATCCGTATCTCCGAGATCGCGATCGCCCACGACCTGCTCGTGCTCACCGACGAGGTGTACGAGCATCTGATCTTCGACGACGGTGTGCACACCCCGATCGCGACGCTGCCGGGCATGTTCGAGCGAACCGTCACCGTGTCCAGTGCCGCGAAGACGTTCAACGCCACCGGCTGGAAAACCGGGTGGGCGCTCGGACCGAAAGAGCTGATCGATGCGGTGCGCGCCGCCAAGCAGTTCATGAGCTTCGTCGGCGGTACCCCGTTCCAGCCCGCCGTCGCGTACGCACTCGGTCACGAGCAGGCGTGGATCGCCGCCATGCGCGACGGTCTGCAGCACAAGCGAGACACGCTGTCCGCGGCGTTGACCGAGGCGGGTGCGGACGTCAAGCACAGCGCCGGAACGTATTTCGTGTGCGCCGATATCGCACCGATCGGCCGCGGTGATGCGTACGAGTTCTGTCGCTCCCTGCCCGATCTCGTGGGCGTCGCCGCGGTACCGGTGACTGCCTTCGTCGACGAGCCCGCGCCGTGGAAGTCCTTGGTGCGCTTCGCTTTCTGCAAGCAGGACCACGTGCTCGCCGATGCCGCCGAGAGGTTACGGCGATTGTGACTGCGCAACCGACGATTCCGGCGTACTTCGTCAGGCAAGCCGTCGACCTCGCGGCCAACGGCGGAGTGGACCTGACGTACCCGTTGTCGATGGCCGGGATCGGAACCACCATTCTGGACGACCCGGCGGAGCGGCTCACCACCCGACAGGTCACCGCGTTCACCCAGGCCGTCTGGGCGATGACCGGCGACGAACTCTTCGGACTCGCCGCAGTTCCCGTGCGGCGCGGCAGTTTTCGGGTGGTGTGTCAGACGTTGATACACACGGAGAATCTGTGGGCAGCGCTGATTCGAATGTCCGAGACCATGCGCGTGCTCATTCCGGTGAAACCGATGACGCTGGATCGAACCGAGCAGTCGACGGTTCTGACGGTGCACGTCGAAGCCACGACCGATCTCAGCCCCGAAGCGAACGAGCTCGCCGAACGATTGCTGACCGACTTCCTGTTGATTCTGCTACATCGGTTCGCGGCGTGGCTGATCGGTAACCGGGTCAAACTCCTGTCGGTTCAGTTGCCCTATGCACTGCCCGGGCCCGAGGCCGGGAAGATGTACGACACCATATTCGGAACTCATGTGCAGTTCGGATCCGACCGCGCCGCACTGGAATTCGACACCGCGCTCATGCGCGCCCCGATAGTGCAGACCGAGGCCACACTGGCCGAGTACCTCGCGGAGTCACCCAACCTGCTGTTCTCGTCGAGGGACTACGACAGCACTGCGTCGAGTCAGGTCCGAAGGGCCCTGGAGACCGGATTCAGAGGCGGTACGCCGGCTACCGAAGAGATTGCGGCCATGCTCAACATCAGCCCGCCGCATCTGCGCCGCGTCCTTCGCCAGGAAGGCACCTCCATCAATCAGCTCCGCGAGGAGGTTCTGCGCGACGCGGCCATCTCGGGGTTGAGCCGCGGCGACAGCGTGGACGACATCTCGGCCCGCCTGGGCTTCTCCGAACCGAGCGCATTCCGCCGGGCCTTCAAGCGCTGGACCGGGCAAACTCCCGGCGCGTATCGATAGAGCCGGCGCGATCAGCTGACGCAGAACTCGTTGCCCTCGGGATCGGTCATGGTGATCCAGGTGCTGGGCCCTTGCTGCCCGCGATGCAGTAACGACGCGCCTCGACCTTCGAGTTCGGTCACCACCGCCTCGCGTCCGTCACCGACGCGAACGTCGAGATGGAGTCGGTTCTTCACGGACTTCGATTCGGGTACCGCCTGAAACAGCACCCGCGGGGTGCCCGGAGATTCCGGATCGGTGATGCCCTGGCCTGCTCGCCACACCAGAACGCCGTCGAACACGGTTGTGTCCTCCTCTCGGGCGTGGCCTGCCGCAACCATCTCGCGAATGAACTCCTCGTTGCTGGGTTCGACCTGCCAGCCGAGAGTCTGTGCCCACCATGCCGCGAGCGCATGCGGGTCGACGCTGTCCACGACGACCTGAATTCGGTAACCCATGCGAGAACGATACCGCCGGGAGCTGGTAATGGGAACACCTGTTCGATACAGTCGAGTCATGTCGCTCGCGATGCAAGGTTCGCTGTTCGGTGACGACGACGGTGGCGTCGGGTCGCTGCAGTCCGTCACCCGCCGCGAGCTGACGCTCGGTGCCTGGGTCGATGTGCGGCCGGGCTGGTTGTCCGACAGCGACCTTTTCGATTCGCTGGTCACCGACGTCGACTGGCGCGCCGAACGCAGGCAGATGTACGACCGCGTGGTCGATGTGCCGCGCCTGGTTCGGTACTACGCCGAGCGGGAGCACTGGCCGCATGCGGCACTGTACGAGGCCCGCGATGCACTGGACGACCACTACCGAAGCGAGCTCGGAGAGTCGTTCGCCACCGCGGGACTGTGTTACTACCGCGACGGGTCCGACAGCGTCGCCTGGCACGGCGACAACATCGGCCGCAGCGCCACCGAGGACACGATGGTGGCGATCGTATCGCTCGGTGCGACAAGACAACTCATGCTCCGTCCCCGCGGCGGCGGGACCTCTCTGAAATTCACCCTCGGTCACGGCGACCTGGTGGTGATGGGCGGGTCCTGTCAACGGACCTGGGAGCATGCAATTCCCAAATCGACCCGCGCGGTCGGCCCACGCATCAGCGTGCAATTTCGACCGCGCGGGGTTCGGTAACGCACGACGCGTCAGCGCGCGGCGTTCGAGGCCCGACGCGTCTCGACGGCCGCCGCGAGAGTGGCCAATTGCGTTGCCGTCATGTCCCAGTCGAGGCATGCATCGGTGATGGACTGGCCGTACACGAGCTCGTCGCGGTGGCCGAGCTCGAGGTCCTGACGCCCCGCGACGAGGAAGCTCTCGAGCATCAGCCCGACAGTTCCGTGCTCGCCGGCCGCGACCCTGGCGGCCACGTCGGTGACGACGTCCACCTGCTTGTTGTGATCCTTGCGGCTGTTGCCGTGGCTGGCATCGATGACGACTCGCTCCGGCAGACCCGACTTACGCAGGCGAGCAACGGTATCGGCCACGGACTCGGCGTCGTAGTTCGGTCCGTCGACGCCGCCGCGCAGGATGACATGGCAATCGGGGTTTCCGACGGTCCTGATCAAAGCCGCCTTGCCGTCGAGATCGGTTCCGGGGAAGACGTGGCTCGCCGCGGCGGCGCGGGTTCCGTCCACGGCGACCTGGATGTCACCTTCGGTCGAGTTCTTGATGCCGACCGGCATCGACAAGGCGCTGCACAGCTGCCGGTGCACCTGGCTGGCTGCGGTCCGTGCTCCGATGGCACCGTAGCTGACCAGGTCCGCAATGTACTGCGGGGTGATCGGGTCGAGGAATTCGCAGCCGACGGGCAGGCCGAGCGCCGAGATGTCCAGCAGCAGCTGGCGTCCCACTCGAAGACCTTCGTTGATATCGAAGCTGCCGTCGAGGTGCGGATCGTTGATCAGACCCTTCCAGCCGAGCGTCGTCCGCGGCTTCTCGAAGTAGACCCGCATGACGATGTGCAGTCGATCGCCCAGCTCGGCTGCCGTGGCGGCGAGGCGTCGGGCGTAATCGAGGGCAGCGTCGGTGTCGTGCACCGAACACGGGCCGACCACGACGATCAGTCGGTCGTCACGGCCGTCGAGAATGTCGACGACACCGGAGCGTCCGGTACGAACACTCGCCGAGATCGCGTCGTCCACCGCGTGCTCGCGGCGTACGACCGACGGAGCGACCAGCGGACTGATGCTGATCGTGCGCTGATCGTCGAGTGACGGGGTGTCGAGGGAGAGCGTCATGAGAGGGTTTCCTGTTCCCAGGCCGGCTCCGCATGCTCCACGCGCACTTCGAGCCGGTCTGTATCCGGCTCGTGGGGTGGAGGGTCAGCGCATGGCGTCGCTGGCTGACCCACCCGGGGCCGGCCTGCTAAACCAGAAATACGTGCGCTGCATGAAGAGCACCGTAACAGACTCTCCCGCGATGCATCTATGCTCGTCCCTGCAGTCGGTTCGCCAGGTGGTCATGAGGAGCCCCGAAGTTCACCTCGGCGTCGAGCGGTGCGTGCAGTCACGGCGCATCGCGAGAGGGAACCCGGTGAGAATCCGGGACTGTCCCGCAGCGGTATGCAGGAACGACCACCGTCATCACGCACTGAAGAAGCCTCTTCGGGAAGCGACGGCCAGTAGGAGTGGGCTCTTCGTCCGCGCGCCTGCAAGTCCGAATACCTGCCCTCTGTGCTGTGCACGCCGTGTGCAGCGGTTCACCGCCTCGTGGAATGGGCGCGTAACCCTGGTATGGCTGTGGTCAGGGCTCACCGGGATCTGCGCGCCCGTGAAGACGGTGCACCACCCACGTGTAGTCACCCTGGAGATCAACTGTGAACAACGATTTCACCGCCACCGTGCTCGGTTCGGCTCGCATCGGACCCAACCGAGAACTGAAGAAAGCCGTCGAATCCTATTGGGCCGGAAAGATCGACGCCGAGGCCCTCGAATCGGTCGCGAAGAATCTTCGCGAGAACGATTGGCACACACTCGCAGCCAGGCTCGATTCCGTTCCGGTGAACACCTTTTCGTACTACGACCAAATGCTCGACACTGCGGCCCTCCTCGGAGCGTTGCCACCGCGAGTCGAGGCGGTCGAAGGTGAACTCGATCGGTACTTCGCCGCCGCCCGCGGCACCGAGACCATCGTCCCGCTCGAAATGACCAAATGGTTCGACACCAATTACCACTACCTCGTGCCCGAGATCTCGCCGGAGACCACGTTCTCCCTGCACCCGGACAAGGTGCTCGGCGAGGTGAACGAGGCTCGTGCACTGGGGATCCCGGCACGTCCGGTGATCATCGGACCGGTCACCTTCCTGTTGCTGTCCAAGTCCGTCGGCTCCTCCGATTCGCTGCTGGGACG
Organism: Rhodococcoides fascians NBRC 12155 = LMG 3623; assembly: GCF_001894785.1. Taxonomy (GTDB): domain Bacteria; phylum Actinomycetota; class Actinomycetes; order Mycobacteriales; family Mycobacteriaceae; genus Rhodococcoides; species Rhodococcoides fascians. Next base: position 476,266 of record NZ_BCWW01000003.1, on the reverse strand, counting down.
GGTGGACGAACTGATACCGCTCTACGACCGTCTGCTCGAACTCCTCGCCGCAGCCGGAGCCGAGTGGGTCCAGATCGACGAACCGGCGCTGGTGCGCGATCTCGACGACGAGACCGTCGCAGCGGCGACCCGATGCTTCGAGCAACTCGCAGCCTCGCAGACCCGCCCGGCCATTCTGCTGGCGTCCTACTTCGGCGACCTGGGCGACGCGCTGCCCGCAGTGGCGTCCACCGGGATCGAGGGCCTGGCCGTCGATCTGACCGTTCCTGGTGTGGCCGAGCAACTTGCAGCTACTCGCGCTACCTCGACGATGCTCGTCGTGGCCGGCGTCGTCGACGGACGCAATGTCTGGCGCACCGATCTCGACGCCGCGCTCGAGACACTGTACGAGGTCGGCAGACATGCGCGCGCAGTGGCGGTGTCGTCGTCGTGCTCGCTGCTCCACGTTCCCTATTCGTTGGACGCCGAACCTCAGCTCGAACCGACACTGCGGTCGTGGCTGGCGTTCGGGAACGAGAAGATCACCGAGGTCTCGGTGCTCGCGCGCGCACTCCAGGGCGGAACAGCCGGGGAAACCGATCGATTCGTGTCGGACCGATTCGAGTCGGCCCGCGCGGCTCTGGAGTCGCGGAGACACGATGCACGGTTGCACGATCCGGCAATCCGTACGCGCGTGACCAGCGCTGCCGGCCGTGACCGCAGCCCAGGAGACGTCCGCCGCATCGTGCAGTCCGAGCATCTCTCGCTCCCTGTTCTGCCGACGACGACCATCGGCTCCTTCCCACAGACGAGCACGATCCGCCGCGCGCGGGCGGCGCTGCGCAGCGGCACCGTCGACGAGGCGGAGTACGTGCGGCAGATGCGTGCGGAGATCGCCGATGTCGTTGCACTGCAGGAGCGTCTGGGGTTGGACGTGCTCGTCCACGGCGAGCCCGAACGAAACGACATGGTGCAGTACTTCGCCGAGCAACTCGACGGATTCGTCGTGACCGCCAACGGCTGGGTGCAGTCGTACGGGTCACGGTGCGTGCGACCACCGATCCTGTACGGCGACGTCTCGCGCCCGGCACCGATGACGGTGGAGTGGGCGACGTACGCGCAGTCACTGACCGACAAACCGGTCAAGGGCATGCTGACCGGCCCGGTGACCATTCTCGCGTGGTCGTTCGTCCGAGACGACATCCCGGCGGCCGAGTCGGCAGCTCAGATCGCCTCGGCGATTCGAGACGAGACGATCGACCTGGAGTCGGCGGGGATCCGCGTCGTCCAGGTGGACGAGCCCGCGCTCCGCGAACTGCTACCGCTGCGCTCGAAAGATACTGCAGCGTATCTGGATTGGGCCGTCCGCTCGTTTCGGATCGCGACGTCCGGCGTCGACGACGCGACACAGATCCACACGCACCTGTGCTATTCCGAGTTCGGTGAGGTCATCGACGCCATCGTCGCCCTGGACGCCGACGTGACGTCCATCGAGGCCGCACGCTCGCGCATGGAGGTGCTCGACGACCTCACTGCGGTCGGCTTCGCACTCGACGTGGGACCCGGTGTCTACGACATCCATTCGCCGCGAGTTCCGACGGTCGCCGAGATCACCGAGTCGCTCCGCGCAGCGGCCGAGGCAGTTCCCCTCGAACGGCTCTGGGTCAATCCGGACTGCGGACTGAAGACACGGGGCCCGGCCGAGGTCGAGCAGTCGTTGAGAAACATGGTGCTGGCCGCGGCAGCGCTGCGCTGACCCCATGTGAGCGGAACTTCGACCCCTGCTACGAAGTTCCGCTCACGTGGTCGCCAGGCTAGGGTTACCTATCCATGCCCGCTCGGTGAAAGAGATCGAAGTGAAACGTCTGCTCGTCGTCACTGCCCTCGTCGCAGTCGCAGCTCTGACCACCGTCGCGTGCGGCGACAGCGGCGGGCAGACGCCGAGCACCGCCACCCCTCCCACCTCCAGCACCGACGCGGCATCGGACGCACCGGGCCCCACCGACATTCCCGACGGCATGGGTTCGGGTGCCGCCGACGGCGAGTTCCCGCGCACCGTCGGGCATTTCGGCGGATCCACCGACATCCCCGCCGAACCGAAGAAGATCGTGGTGATCGCCACCGGCCAGCTCGACGCCGCATTGACCCTGGGCGTGATCCCCACCGGTGCCGCCTATGGCGACGGAGCCGATCTGGTGCCCGACTACATCAGCTTCTCGTTCCCCCAGTACGCGGACCAACTGACGCAGATGGCAGATCTGGGCAACCGCCAGAGCGTCGACATCGAGGCCGTCGCCGCCGCCGAACCCGACCTCATCCTGGCCAACAAGACCGGCTCGGAAGACATCTACCCGACGCTGTCGGCCATCGCGCCGACCGTATTGACCGAGGGCACCGGCGTGAACTGGAAGCAGGACTTCCTTCTTCTCGCGGATGCACTGGGACGCACCGAGCAGGCGCAGGGGTTCCTGGACACATTCGCGTCCGACGCTCGCGCACTGGGTGATTCGGTCTCCAACGGCGGCGGGTCCGAGGGTGCTCCGACGGTGTCGTTCGTCCGCTTCACCGCAGACCGGGCACGCGTGTTCGGCGTCGCATCCTTCGCCGGATTCATCGCCTCGGACGCCGGTCTGGCGCGCCCGCCCAGCCAGCAATTCGACAAGACCTCGCAAGACTTCAGCGAGGAAGAGATCCAGTTGGCGAACGCCGACTGGGTATTCGTCTCCAGCCAGGACGCGAGAGCCGATTCGAGCGCTGCGTCGTACACCACCAATCCATTGTGGACCGGGATGAGCGCGGCAACGCAGAACCACATCGTGCGCGTCGACGACGACCCGTGGTACCTCAACGCCGGCCCCACAGCGGCGACCATCGTGCTCGACGGCCTGAGAAACGCTCTGCAAAGCTGACCCCCATGTGAGTGGCACTTCGTAGCAGGCTACGAAGTTCCACTCACATCGGGCGGATAGGTTGCGCACAACTTAAACGTGCGCTACCGTTCTTCTCGTGACCAACGAACTCGCACTCGATCGTCAGGTGTGCTTCGCGCTGTACTCCGCATCGCGGGCTACCACCGCGGTGTATCGCCCGATGCTCGACAAGTTGGGTGTCACGTACCCGCAGTACCTGGTTCTGCTGGTGCTGTGGGAGAAGGACGGGCGCGGCGTCAAGGACATCTGTGCCGAACTCGATCTCGACACCGGCACGCTCTCGCCGATGCTCAAGCGACTCGAAGGGCTCGGCTTCATCGAGCGTCGACGCCTGAGCAGCGACGAGCGCCGCGTCGAGATCCATCTCACCGAGACCGGAAGCGCCTTACGCGCTGAGGCACTCGACATCCCGCGCAAGTTGGCCGAGAAGACCGGCATGGACGTCGGCGATCTCGTCAAGCTCAAAGAATCGCTCGACGCGTTGACGAGCGCTCTCCATCACACCGATTCGCGCACGACAGAAGGAGAATCATGAAAACCATCTACACCGCAGAGGCACTCGCCACCGGCGAAGGCCGTAACGGCCACGCCCGCACGTCCGACGGACGTCTCGACCTCGATCTCGCCATCCCGGAGGCCATGGGCGGCAGCGGAAACGGCACCAACCCCGAGCAGCTGTTCGCAGCCGGCTACGCCGCGTGCTTCCACTCCGCACTGCAGATGGTGGCGCGTCAGGACAAGGCCGACGTCACCGATTCGGCTGTCGGCGCTCGCGTCGACATCGGCCCGAACGACCAAGGCGGCTTCCAGCTCGCAGTCACCCTCGAGGTGACTCTGCCCAACCTCAGCCGCGAGAACGCACAGGCACTGGCCGACAAGGCACATCAGGTCTGCCCGTACTCCAACGCCACCCGCGGCAACATCGACGTCACCGTCACCGTCACCGAAGACGAGTAAGAGGAAACACCATGAAGGCACACGAAATTCACCTCGCGTCCCGCCCAGAAGGCTGGCCGACCGAAGACAACTTTCGCGCGGAGGTCGTCGACCTCCCCGAACTGCAGGACGGGCAGATCCTCGTTCGCAACATCGTGATGTCGGTGGATCCGTACATGCGTGGTCGGATGAACGACGTGAAGTCGTACGTCCCGCCGTTCCAGCTCGATGCGCCGCTCGACGGCGGTGCCGTCGGCGAGGTCATCGAATCCAAGGCCGACGGTTTCGCAGTCGGCGACGCTGTTGTGCACGGCAAGGGATGGCGCGATCTCGCCATCGTCCCGGCACAGGGAGCCAGCAAGGTGGACCTCGGCGCAGCCAAGGCATCGGCATACCTGAGCGCACTCGGAATGACCGGCACCACAGCGTATGCGGGTCTGACGGCCGTGGCGTCGTTCCAGAAAGGCGACGTCGTGTTCGTCTCCGGCGCTGCCGGGGCCGTCGGCTCGCTCGTCGGACAGATCGCCAGGGCGCTCGGCGCATCTCGCGTCATCGGTAGCGCCGGATCCCCCGCCAAGGTTGCTCGCTTGCTCGAGCTCGGGTTCGACGCGGCATTCGACTACCACGACGGCCCTGTCGCCGAACAGCTCCGACAGGCAGCTCCCGACGGCATCGACGTGTACTTCGACAACGTCGGCGGTGACCATCTCGAAGCTGCTATCGGGTCGATGAACAAGCACGGCCGAATTGCCATGTGCGGAGCCATCGCTCAGTACAACTCGACCGAACCGACCCCGGCCCCGCGCAACCTCGCCCTCGCCATCGGCAAGGAGCTGACGTTGAAGGGATTCATCGTCGGCTCGTACGCGCACCTCACCGAGGAATTCCGCGCGAAGATGACGGATTGGCTCGCCAGCGGCGCAATCGAATTCGACGAAACGATCGTCGAAGGCCTCGACAATGCCCCGGCCGCCTTCATCGGACTGATGAAGGGCGAGAACACCGGCAAGATGGTCGTCACCATCTAGGTCGGGCCGGCACGGCGCGTCACCGCAGTCCACACCCCGGTCGGGAATTCCGACCGGGGTGTTTCCATGCGTGCACCGATTACAGTCGTTGCATGCCTGCCGCCCCACTTCCGTTGCGCGACGGCCTCGACCCCACCAGGGTGCGGATGCCCGACGTCGCGACCGGCGCAACGGTGCTCGAATATCTGTGTGCCCGCTTCCCGCAGGATGCGGCCAGGCTGACCGAGAAGGTGTCCGGCGGGGAGGTCGTCGATGCAGCGGGCGTACCGATCGACCCGTCGACGATCGCCGGCCCGCGTGCGGATATCTACCTCTACCGTGACCCACCGGTGGAATCGGCCGTGCCGTTCTCCCTCGATGTGCTGCACCGCGACGAGAACCTGCTCGTGGTGGACAAGCCGCACTTCCTCGCCACGACGCCGCGAGGCGCGTACATCGCACGCTCGGCGTTGGTTCTGCTGCGACGACAATTCGATCTCCCCGAGTTGAGCCCTGCTCACCGACTGGATCGACTCACCGCGGGTGTCCTGGTGTTCACCGCGCAGCGGCAGGCGCGCCGGCCGTATCAGGAGATGTTCGCTCAGCGCACGGTCACCAAGCAGTACGAGGCAATTGCCCCACTCTCCCAGAATGTCGACTTCCCACTGACAGTGCACAGTCGAATCGTCAAGGAACGCGGCGTTCTTCAGGCGCGAGAGGTACCGGGCGAGCCCAATGCCGAGACACGCGTCGAACTGGTCGACACTCTCGGATCGTACGGTCGATATCGGCTGCACCCGCGCACCGGGAAGACGCATCAACTTCGGGTTCATCTGTGCTCGCTGGGAATCCCGATCGTGGGCGACAACTTCTACCCGTCGTTCCGCGAGGTCGCCGACGACGACTACTCCGATCCGCTCCGCCTACTGGCTCGCTCCATCGAGTTCGTCGATCCGCTCAGCGGCGTGGTTCGACGGTTCGAGAGCAATCGGAGTCTCGATCCTCCTGCAGTGCAACCGATTCCGTAGTACCGGCTATTTCGTCGGCTCGGACGGTGATGCGGTGCGAGATGACCGCGAGCGCGAACAGACCGACCGCTACATTTCCCAGCGCAGCGAACCCCTCCTGGGCGAAATCCACGAGCGCGTTGAGCAACGTGAACACCAGTGCGGACACGCGGAGAGTGCGCAACGGCCACACGGGACCGTCCGTTCGCAACCGCAGCATCGCCGGCAGCGCCGTGGCGAAAGTGATGCAGGCACTGACGAACAGGATGCCGCTGGCGATGCCCATCCTGTCGACGTCGATCGTCAGGTCTCGGCGATCGATGAGCAGGTCACCCAGGACGAGCTCGACGATCCCGAACACGACTCCCGCCCCGGAGATCAGGACCAGTCCCCAGCCGACGACGGGAACCCAACGGGGACTGGTGAAGAACGCGGGAATCAGCCGTGGAACGAACTGGCGCATCGAGTGGGTACGCGATGTCGACCGGCGGCAGGTGCCGAGCAACAATCTGATTCCGGCTACGGTGTCCGGGTCGGCTCCGTCCGACTCCGCTCGCGCAACCATCCGCAGCGCCCAGTCGCGCCGATGCTCGGGAAGACCGTGCGCGACGCCATCCGCGGCGATCGCGGCCGCATTCGCCAGCGACTCGTCCCGCGACGGCCTGCGGAACTCCCGCACGATCCTGCTGAACACCAACAGCAGCACCACCAGGACGTACATGATCTCCGACGACGGGCCGTAGAAGTAATCGTTGTCCTTGGTGACGAACTTGCCGACCTCGTCGAGAAACAACCCGAACCCGATTCCGCCGAGCACCACGGTGAAGACCCGAACGCCGAACCCGATGAACATCCACCCGATCAGCAGAGCCAGCATCATCGCCGCCCCGCCGTACAGAGCGTGCGCGATGTGCAGCGACTTGCCACCGACCTGCGGGTAGTGCGTGAGCTCCAAATACGCCCTGGTGACCAGAATCGTGGCAATGGCCACCACCATGAAGGCCTCGGACGCGGAACTGCCGTAGGCATCGCGGACCACGCCGGTACGTTGCGGGTGCCCCGGACGAGCGATCATGAACCGAGTATGAGCTTCCCGCCGTCGCCTCCGGGCTGTTTTCGCCTCTGCATTCCCGCGCGCCGCATGGGAGCGACTTGACAAATTCGTTTGCCGAAACTGCAATGGATCGATGACGGACGCAGAAACCACCCTCGACGAGCTCATCGCCGGCCTCGGCCCCCGCCTCAAGCGCATCCGAATGGAGAAGAACACCACCCTCGCCGCACTGTCCGAGACCACCGGCATCTCGATCAGCACGCTCTCGCGGCTCGAATCCGGTGACCGCAAACCCAGTCTCGAATTACTGTGGCCGATCGCGCGAGCGCATCAGATGGCACTCGACGATCTGGTGACGACTCCCCCCGTCGCCGATCCCCGAGTACGCACCACAGCCACGGTGCGCGAGAACGTCACCATCCTTCCGCTGACGCTCCGCCCCGGCGGACTGCAGGCCTTCAAACTGCTGATTCGTCCGGACGACAAGGAGCCGCGCCCACGAGTGCACGAAGGATACGAGTGGTTCTACGTTCTCGACGGCACCCTGAGACTTATTCTCGGCGAACACGATCTGACGATGAAGGCCGGTGAGGCCGCCGAATTCGACACCCGGGTACCGCACTGGTTCGGCGCTGTCGGCAACCGACCGGTCGAGCTGCTGAGCTTGTTCGGACCTCAGGGCGAGCGCATGCACGTCCGCGCGAAACCGACTGTATGAAAAGTCATGTCGGTGTGAGACAGTGAAGCCCGCTCGACGCAGAATCCACTCGGTCATCCGCACCGACAACACCATCTCGAGGAAAAAGATGACCGACAGACTGCCCGATTCACCCGCCTCTCGTACCGACGTCGACATCGCGACCGGAGTGCTCATCGGGATCCACGGCGGCTCGGTGGCCGACGCCATCGACGAGTTGTTCACCACGGCGAAGAATCACCGGGTAAGTCTGTTCGAGCTCTCCCGCACGCTGATCACTGTCGCCGAGGGGCGCGACGTCGAGCAGTCCACGACGACTGACGCGGTGTACTCGGTGTGGGGTTCGGCGCTGGGCCGGCGTGGAGCCGAGACCACGTTCGGCTTGGTCACCGGTTCCGCCGCAGTCTGATTCGGGCGCTCGCTATCCGCGGACTGCCGGGTCGGTCCGCAGTTCCGGGAATCGAGCCGTCATCGCGTCGATGTGCCGATACATCTCGTAGAGCTCGGTGCGAAGAGTGGATGCCTCGGACTCGAATTGCCTCGCGCGAGATTCGGCACGATCGGCGCGAGCCCGAAATGCTTTGGATTGCGCAATTTCGATGGCCGCCGAACACGTCCGAATGTGTTCGGCCAGTCCTCGCGCGAACACTCTCGCCTGGGCAAGATTGACGTCGTAATTGTCGTCGCGCGGTGACGGTGCGCCGTTCGCTGTGCCCATGAAATGAAGTCGCCCTCGGTCGTCGGCCTCGATATCCTCCGACGAACTCTACGCTCGGATTCGAGCGACCCGTTCGAGAACCGCCCCTCCGAGAATCGCCATCAGCCGAAGACGAGTGCCAACACCACCGACGCAGAGGTGGCAACGATGGCAAGGACAATGGTTGCTGCGATCGCACGTTGCCGGACGGTGCGGTAACCAGACGTCTTCAACCCGTCGTCGGCATCGTCCTCGTCGGCGGTACGCGCGGCATAGAAGTCGTCGGAGTCGACTCCGTCCTCGTCGAAATACACGACATCGCGCGGTGGGATCCAGCTCTGCCCATTGGCTGCGATTGCGGCTCCCAGTCGCTCCAGGCGCATCTGAGCCCGCACCGGATACCAATCCGAGGGCGCATGGATGGGGAGGGCTCGGGCGAGCATCAGCGGCGACCGGTACTGCTTCTGCAGTGCCGCGAACGCAGCCGACGCCGTCGGATCGTCGTCGGCCTTGTCGGTCAGAAACCACACGGCACCGGCCGCCGCACGATCACCGAGAAGGAGATACGTGTACGCGAGCAATTCCAGAACCGCAGGCGACGACGGGTTGCGGGGCAAGGCGTCGAGGAGCCCGTCTCGTGCGGCGTTGGTGTCTCCACGTGCGAGATCGGCTTGCGCGCGAGCGATCACATCCACCTGTCGAGCCTAACGTTGCAATCGAGCGCCGTCACGGGACAGTGGGTACTCCGCATACGACAAAGCCCCTCCCGACCGAAGTCGAAAGGGGCTTTGCAGTGCTTGTCGATCACAACCGTGGTGGCCAGGGCCGGGATCGAACCGGCGACCTTCCGCTTTTCAGGCGGACGCTCGTACCAACTGAGCTACCTGGCCGGGCGGCACCGGTGAAACAATGCCATCGCAATGCCGGTGCTTTCACACCGATTCTGCGACCCTGACGGGACTCGAACCCGCGACCTCCGCCGTGACAGGGCGGCGCGCTAACCAACTGCGCCACAGGGCCTTGCTGTTGTTGCCGCGCTATTTCTAGCGCACCAACTCTCCGAACTGCAAATCTGCTTCTCGCCGGAGCGAGATGAAGAATGCTGTACTGCACATCGGATTGTCAATCCGATGCTTTCCTGCGTACCCCCTACGGGATTCGAACCCGCGCTACCGCCTTGAAAGGGCGGCGTCCTAGGCCGCTAGACGAAGGGGGCCCGCCGAATTGCTTCGACGCTACCCTCAACGGCGTTCCGTTGGGAGCTGGGATAGCTTAGGACACTTTCGCGGTAAATCTCAAACCGGCAGGTCAGAGGCAGTTTTTGCCTCGTTTTCGCCGAACTGCTCCCACCCGTGGAGCTCGAACTCGGCCAACCAACTATCCGACGCCATGGCAAGGAGCACGATCTCGACGGACTCCTCGAACCGCTCGCGTAGATCTGCGTTGTCGGCCACCAGATCCGACATGTAACGCTGACCCGCCATCGACGCAGCGAGTACCCGCACGAACTTGGCCGCGTCGAACTGCGGCTTGAGGTCTCCCATCGCCAGCGCTCGCTCGGCCTGCGCGTACCCCTGAGCGCCCCACACCCGGCCACCACCGGAGTGCACCTCTGCGTAGAACTCGGGCTCGACGATCAGCCGGAATTCTGCACGCACGATCACGTCGTTCTGAAAGTTCTGCGCGATGTCGTCGACGATTCCCTTGATGACGTAAAAGGGATGCGCGGTCGAATCCGCCCATTTCTCGGAGATTGCGACATAACGGTCGAGTCCGGCCGCGAGCACCGCTCGGGCCAGGTCTTCCTTGGACTGGAAATGGAAGTACATCGCCCCCTTGGTGGCGTTCGATCCTTCCAAGATGGTGTTGACGGACGCAGCCGCATATCCGCGCTTGGCGAATTCCGCCGCCGCTGCCTCGACGATTGCCGCCCGGGTCCGCCGTGCGCGCTCCTGTTGTGCCATTTACTCCGTGCCTCCGAGCCCAAGCGCCCTGCATATCCACAGGTAGTACAAGTAGAGAGTACTTCACCCGAACGACACGCGACTCGACTCACCTGCGGTCCGCTACGACGCGTGCAGCCGACAGAAAATTCGGTTGGGTAACTGAAACAAGCCGAATGGTATTGTTCACCCGGCTCGAGTGCGCTGCAGGGGGTGCGCACTCGAGCCGCTCACGTACGTCCGCTCGGGCCAGGTCGGCACCGCCGTTCGAGCCACAACGCCGAGACCGAGCATGCGTACGCATTCCGCCGAATGGCCGCCGGTCTCCCAGAGCCGGAAAGCAGTTGAATATCGAATTACATTCTGCACGAGCATCTCTCGAGGCACCTTCGTTTGCACCGCTCCTTAGCGCATGAAAACTGTTGCTGATCAATCGAATACGGCAAACCCGCTCCGTAAGGTCACCAAAAGCACTGTCTCATTATCGATATCAGCGGCGAAACGGTAACGGTTTCGACACATTCTCGGAATAGCCAAAGGCGTACACCACCTCGGGCATAGCGTGATGCGCATCACACATGTTGCTTCGGCCGATCGGGGACGGGTGCACACCATGAATCTATCGATCCGCGTATGTCGTTCGATGACAGTACTACTCGTGTCGTCGGCCTTGACGTTGTCGACGGCGCACACCGCCGCCGCCGACCCACTGACGAATTTCCTCGATCCCGTCGCCGATCCCGCCCTCTACCTGCCGACCCCACTCGGCGAGCCGTTCTTCGACCCGCCGGCAGGTTTCGAGGAGCTCCCGCCCGGATCGGTTCTCGGCACCCGACGCGTGAGCGTGGGGCCGCTGTTCACCCCGGTCACCTCGACCCAGATCCTTTACCGCACACACGATTCCAAAGACCGACCCGTCGCTGCGGCGACGACCGTCATCGTGCCCGACGCGCCCTGGGCCGGTCCCGGCACGCGTCCCGTCGTCGCGTACAACATGGCCATCAACTCACTGGGCAACACCTGTGCACCGTCGTGGACCCTGCCCCGAGGTATTGCCCGCGAGATTCCAGCGGTGCAGGCGTTCCTCGCCAAGAATTATGCAGTGGTCGTCACCGATCACGAGGGTCCGCGGCAGGCGTACGCGGCCGGGCGCATGGCCGGCCATGCGGTGCTCGACGCGTTGCGCGCGATGGTGCGCCTCCCCGAACTAGGGTTGCCCGCGTCCTCCCCGATTGCCGTTACAGGCTATTCGGGCGGGGCGATCGCCACCGGATGGGCCGCTCAACTCGCCCCGTCGTACGCGCCGGAGGTCAATCTGGTGGGCGCGGCCTTCGGCGGTCCACCGACCGACTACCGGATTCTGCTGACGTCGATGAACGGCAACGTCGCGTCGACGCTGTTCCTGTCCGCAGCGCTCGGGGTTGCCCGCGAGTATCCCGAGATGTTCTCCCTGATGAACGCCAACGGACTGCGCCTGGCCACCGTGGCCAAAGATCTCTGCATCACACTGCTCGCTCCCGGCGGACTGGTGGCACCGATACCGGCCCAGGCCCTCTCGGACGTGCCGAACGTCGACCGGACCGAGATCGCCGAACGCATCATCGCCGCGACCCGGATGGGCGGTGATCTCGCCCCCACCGTGCCCACGATGATCTACCAGGGCCGTCAGGAATTCTGGATTCCCCGGGAAGGTGCGGAAACGCTGTACGACGAGTGGTGCGCACACGGTGCCGACGTACGCCTCGAGGAGTACTTCGGTGAACACCTCGTCGTCGCGATCAGCGGCATTCCCGGTGCGTACTCCTGGATCGACGACCGCCTGGCCGGTATCCCCGCGCCGCAAGGCTGCAGCAGTTTCGGGCGCTGACCCCCGAAACGCGGTGCCGGGGGTGCATGACCGACACGGCTGCACTGCCCATTACACTTTCGATCCGCGCCCCTATAGCTCAGTTGGTAGAGCTACGGACTTTTAATCCGCAGGTCGTAGGTTCGAGTCCTACTGGGGGCACCACACACCCTTCCGCCGAACTGCATTCGGCGGCACCCGGTCCGTACACTCGGGGTAACGATCGGCCCGTCCGCAGCGACGTGCAGGGAGAACTGCAGCAGTCGCGAAGATCCCCACATCGGCCGATGTCGGTCGTCACGACTGCTCGAACAGCAAGTGAACAGCCGCGACACGGTTCACACCGAACCTACGGTGCCGTAAGCTGGACCGGTCGTACGCAATCTATGGAGGCGATCTAATGGCGAGGGATCTGACACAGCTCGAGCTTCTGCAAGAGCTGGTGCCCACTGCCGAGGACAACGTGAACCGTCACATTTCGATGGCGCGCGAATGGCATCCCCACGACTACGTGCCGTGGGACGAAGGCCGTAACTTCGCCGCCCTCGGCGGCAAGGACTACGACCCGGAGCAGTCCAAGCTCTCCGACGTCGCGCAGGCCGCGATGATCACCAACCTGCTCACCGAGGACAATCTGCCGTCCTACCACCGTGAGATCGCCGAGAACTTCTCCCAGGACGGTGCCTGGGGAACCTGGGTCGGCCGCTGGACCGCCGAAGAGAACCGCCACGGCATCGTCATGCGCGACTACCTCGTCGTCACCCGAGGCGTCGATCCCGTCGCCCTCGAAGAAGCCCGCATGATCCACATGACCAACGGCTTCGCCTCGCCCGCAGGTTCGCAGACCGGATTGCTCCACTCGGTGGCGTACGTGACGTTCCAGGAACTCGCGACCCGAGTCTCGCACCGCAACACCGGCAAGGTCTGTGACGACCCGATCGCCGACCGCATGCTCCAGCGCATCGCCGCCGACGAGAACCTGCACATGATCTTCTACCGCAACATCACCGGCGCAGCGATGGACATCGCTCCCGACCAGACCCTCGACGCGGTCTCCGACATCGTGACGAACTTCGTCATGCCCGGTGCAGGCATGCCGAACTTCCGCCGCAACGGTGTGTTGATGGCCAAGCACGGCATCTACGACCTGCGTCAGCACCTCGAAGACGTCGTCTGGCCCGTCCTGCGCAAGTGGAGCGTCTTCGAGCGCAACGACTTCACCGCACGCGGTGAGAACAAGCGCGAGGAACTCGCCGCGTTCCTCGAAGACCTCGAACGTCAGGCCACCAAGTTCGAGGAGATGCGAGATCGCTCGCTGGCCCGCGAACGCGCCAAGGCTGAAGCACGCGCGTCCTGAGTTTCGATCGACTGGTGTGCCCGGTACCGACTTCGGTGCCGGGCACCGCCTTTTCTCCTGAAAGTTCTCCCTTCGTTCCAAAGGCTTGTTTTCCATGACATTGCAGATCGGCTCCCTGGAGTTGCGCAGCCCCGTCGTCCTCGCACCGATGGCAGGCGTCACCAATGTGGCGTTCCGCACGTTGTGCCGCGAGCAGGAACTCGAGCGCGCGGGCAGCACGTCCGGTCTGTACGTCTGCGAGATGGTCACCGCACGTGCTCTCGTCGAACGGCAACCCGCCACGATGCACATGACGACGTTCGGGCCCACCGAAACTCCCCGGTCCTTGCAGCTCTACACGGTCGATCCCGACACCACGTACGCCGCGGCGAAAATGATCGTCGACGACAACCTGGCCGATCACATCGACATGAACTTCGGCTGCCCGGTCCCGAAAGTCACCCGCAAGGGCGGCGGAGCCGCATTGCCGTACAAGCGAAACCTGTTCGGCCGCATCGTCGCTGCCGCGGTCAAGGCCACCGAGGGCACAGACATCCCAGTCACGGTCAAGTTCCGTGTCGGAATCGACGAGAACCATCACACCCATCTCGATGCCGGCCGGATCGCCGCCGACGAGGGTGCAGCGGCCGTGGCGTTGCACGCCCGCACCGCCTCCCAGCGTTACTCCGGCACCGCCGACTGGAACGAGATCGCTCGACTCAAGGAGCACGTCACCGGGATTCCCGTCCTGGGCAACGGCGATATCTTCTCGGCGTCCGACGCCGTCCGCATGATGGCGGAAACCGGATGCGACGGCGTCGTCGTCGGGCGTGGCTGCCTCGGTCGTCCGTGGTTGTTCGCCGAGCTCAGTGCCCGCCTGAACGGGCGGCCGGAGCCGACGCCGCCGACCCTGGGTGAGGTGGCCACGATCATCGCGCGCCATGCCGAGTTGCTCGCGCAGCACCACGGTGAGGGCAAAGGCCTGCGCGAGTTGCGTAAGCACGTGTCCTGGTACCTGCGCGGCTTTCCCGCCGGCTCGGATCTTCGGGTGTCGATGGCATTGGTGTCGACCCTCGCCGAACTGGACGACCTTCTGGCGCAACTGGATCCGACCGTTCCGTTTCCCAAGGACGCCGAGGGTCCCCGCGGCCGGCAGGGCTCGCCCGGTGCAGTGTCGCTGCCCGACGGATGGCTCGACGATCCGGAGGACCTGTGTGTCCCCGCCGGTGCAGATCTGATGCATTCCGGCGGCTGATCGACCCGCTCACCAGGGCCCGTCTCGCACGAAGTGGACCGCGCCGCTCGAGTCAGTACTATGGCTTGGATTGCCGAGTAGACGGCACATGCGTGTGATGGAAGGCCAGGTTCGAATTCGTGGGAGACGATCGAGAGTCGGGCCCGTCTGTGCCCGAGGGTCGCGCCCCATGGGAGCGCCCGCTGTCCTCAATCGGACGAACCGGCGCAGGCGGACGTTCCGGACAACGTCCCCCTCGGTCCGACGACCCCGCCGCACCCGACCCCGCTGGTTCGGAACCCGACGCACCCGACTCCGATTCTCCGCCGAAGCCGGGTGACAGCGGCCGACTCGGTAAACGCTCCCCCCGCAATGCCGACACGGTGTCGGTCGCCGAGCTGGTCGACAAGATGTCTCGTTCGGGAGCGACCCGACGTGATCCCCCCGAACGGCCGGACGTCGAAGAGCCCACCGAGGTCATCTCACCGATCACCGACTCCACTCCCCCGCCGGCTCGGGCGAACCGTCCGATGCCCACCCCGCCGCCGCACGCTGCCCCCGAACCCGTCGGAGCACCCGCCGCCGACCGGCCGGCGCTGACGCGTCTGGCGATGAGCCGGGTACGGCGACGACGACGAATACGCATGATCGGCCGAAGTCTGGTCTCGATCGTCGCCATCCTCGCCGTGGCACTCACCGGAGTGGTGTGGGGCTATCTACGCAACACCGATCAGGGATTCCTCCAAGTCGCCGCGCTCGACCCCGATTCGACCGACGTCGTCGACGCCGCAGGCCAGTACGGAGACGAGACCTACCTGATCGTCGGCACCGATACGCGCGCCGGTGCCAGTGGGCAGGTAGGCGCAGGAACCGTTGCCGATGCCGAGGGATCTCGCTCGGACACCGTCATGCTCGTCAACATTCCGGCCGACCGCAGCCGCGTCGTCGCCGTGTCGTTCCCGCGCGACCTGGACGTGACCCGCCCCGAGTGCGAGCAGTTCGACAACGTCACCAATACCTACACCGGTGAGATGTTCCCGGAGGCGTACGGCGACAAGCTGAACGCCACCTACGCCCTCGGCGGCCCGAAATGCCTGGTCAAGACCATTCAGAAGATCTCAGGACTGCGGATCGGACACTTCGTCGGCATGGACTTCGCCGGGTTCGAGTCCATGGTCGACGAGGTCGGCGGTGTCGAGGTGTGTACCGCGCAGCCTCTCGTCGACTACGAACTCGGAGACGTACTCCCCAACGCCGGTACCCAACGCATCGACGGCCGCACCGCACTGAACTACGTCCGGGCACGCAACATCGAATCGGAGGGCAACGGCGACTACGGCCGCATCAAGCGCCAGCAGCGCTTCCTGTCGTCACTGTTGCGATCGGCGTTGTCGAACAAGGTTCTTCTCGACCCGGGCAAGCTGAACGGATTCGTCAACGCGTTCACCTCCGACACCTTCGTCGAGAACGTCAAGACCCAGGACCTGGTGACGCTCGGCCGTTCGTTGCAGAACGTCGACGCCGGCGCGGTGACCTTCCTGACCATTCCCACCACCGGGACGAACGACTACGGCAACGAGATCCCCAACGAGGACGCGATCGGTGCCATCTTCCAGGCGATCATCGACGACCTGCCCCTGCCCGGCGAAGAACGGGCGGAACCGGTGACGCCGGAACCGACCCCGCCGCCCGCCGCCCCCGACGCCCCGCTGCTGGCCGTCGATCCTGGCACCGTGTCGCTGCAGGTGTCGAACGCATCGGACATCGCGGGAATGGCGCAGACCGCATCCGATCAGCTGGCGACGTACGGGTTCCAGATCCTCACGGTCGGCAACTTCTCCGGCTCCGCCGCTCAGACGGTCGTGCGGTACTCCCAGGATCAGGAAGCCGCTGCGGCGACGGTGGCGTCGGCGATACCCGGCGCTGCGATCGAACTGGCTCCGAGCCTGAACAACGTCGTGGAGGTGGTCCTCGGTTCCAACTACCCGGGCTACACCCAGTACCCGGCCGACGTCGGTGCGCAGATCGACCCCACCCAGGTGGAGGGAACGACCGAAAGTGCACAGTTGCCCGAGGATCTGTCGTTCACCAACGCGGCCGACGACACGTGCGCCTGACTCCATTCATTCCCCGTTAACCCTCGGGACAGAGAACTGGTCGGTGTGACCTACTAAACTGCGCTCATGCGCGTCGCCTACAACGAACAGATGAACGAGCTCGCCGATCTCCTCGGAGAAATGGCGAGCCTGGCTGGTGCGGCCATGGAAAAGGCCACGCAGTCTCTCCTCCAAGCAGACCTGGTTCTCGCCGAGCAGGTCATTTCCGAGCACGACAAGATCACCGAGCTCAGCGCGATCTGCGAGGAGAAGGCATTCACACTTCTTGCGCTGCAGGCTCCGGTCGCGGGCGATCTCCGTTCGGTGGTGGCCGGCATCCAGATCGTCGCCGATATCGACCGGATGGGCGCACTCGCACTCCACGTCGCCAAGATCACCCGTCGCAGGCACCCGAACCACGCCCTCCCCGAGGTTGTCAACGGATACTTTGCCGAGATGGGACGCCTCGCCGTGCAGATCGGTGCCTCGGCCCGCGAGGTGCTCGAGACCCGCGATCCCGAGCGTGCTGCGAAGCTGCAGGAAGAGGACGAGGCGATGGACGACCTGCACCGTCACCTCTTCACGGTGCTGATGGACCGTGAGTGGAGCCACGGCGTCGCCGCCGCAGTGGACGTGACCCTGCTGGGCCGCTTCTACGAACGCTTCGCCGATCACGCCGTCGAGGTCGGCCGCCGAGTCATCTTCCTCGTCACCGGCCAGCTTCCCGCCGACCTCCACCAGCAGAACATTCCCAGCTCGTAGCACCCACTTCGCTCGAGGTCGAGTAGCGCTGCGCGACAACGCTACTCGATCTCGAACCCAGGGCAGGCGCACAAAGAAGAACCCCCGTCGAGCTTTCGCTCGGCGGGGGTTCTCTGTGCGGTGTGCGGTTATCCGAAGCGACCGGAGATGTAGTCCTCGGTGGCCTTCTGCGTCGGATTGGAGAAGATCTTCTCGGTGTCGTCGATCTCGATCAGCTTGCCGGGCTTGCCCGTTGCCTCGAGGTTGAAGAAGCCGGTCTGATCGCTCACGCGCGCGGCCTGCTGCATGTTGTGCGTGACGATGACGATCGTGAAGTCCTGCTTGAGTTCCTGAATCAGGTCCTCGATCGCCAGTGTCGAGATGGGGTCCAGGGCCGAGCACGGCTCGTCCATCAGCAACACGTCGGGAGAGACGGCGATGGCGCGGGCGATGCACAGACGCTGCTGCTGACCACCGGAGAGTCCGCCGCCCGGCTTGTCGAGGCGATCCTTGACCTCGGTCCACAGGTTGGCACCCTTGAGCGAGCGCTCGGCGATCTCGTCGAGTTCCTTCTTGCCGCGGCCACCCTGCAGCTTCAGCCCGGCGACGACGTTGTCCTTGATGGACATGGTCGGGAACGGGTTGGGTCGCTGGAAGACCATGCCGATGGTGCGTCGCACACCGACGGGGTCGACGCCACTGCCGTAGATGTCCTCGCCGTCGAGCAGCACCGAACCTTCGACGCGAGCGCCGGGCGTGACCTCGTGCATACGGTTGAGCGAACGCAGGACGGTCGACTTACCGCAGCCGGACGGTCCGATGAACGCGGTGACGCTGCGCGGCGGGACTGCCAGAGTGACGTCGGAGACGGCATGGAACTTGCCGTAGTAGATGTTGACGTCCTTGAGATCGAGACGCTTTGCCATGTTCTGATTCCTTAGGATTCTCTGGAGTCGGGTGGGTCAGAAGTTCTTGGGCGAGAAGAACTTCGAGACCAACTTCGCGCCGATGTTGAGTATTGCGACGATCAGGATCAGCGTCAGGGCTGCTCCCCACATGCGCTCCGCGGTGAGCACGCCGGTTCCTGCTTTCTGCAGGTCGACCATCATGAGCGGCAGTGACGTCTGCGGCCCCTCGAAAATATTGAAGTTGATAGCGGTGGCCGAGCCGACCAGGATCAGCACCGGAGCCGTCTCACCCATGACTCGGGCCAGCGCCAGCATGATGCCGGTGACGATGCCGGAAAGCGCGGTGGGGATGACGATCTTGGCGATGGTCTTCCACTTCGGCACGCCCAGTGCGTAGGACGCCTCGCGCAGATCCTGCGGAACGATGCGCAGCATCTCCTCGGCCGACCGCACGATGACCGGAATCATCAGCAGCACGAGGGCGAAGGCAACGGCGACACCGGAGCGCTGGAACCCGAAGGTGGCGATCCACAGCGCGTAGATGAACAGGGCCGCGACGATCGACGGAACACCGGTGAGGATGTCGACCATGAACGTCGTGACCTTGGCCAGTTTGGTCCCTGCGCCGTACTCGACGAGGTAGATGGCGACGAAGATGCCGATCGGGATGGAGATGACGGCGCAGAACAGTCCTTGCAGGAGGGTTCCCACGATCGCGTGGTACGCACCACCGCCGGCGATGAACTGGGTGATTCCGGCCTGCGAGTTCTGCCACCAGGCCGGTGCGACCACAGCGGACAGTCCACGTGAGATCACCGTGTAGAGCACCCAGATCAGTGGTACGAGGGCGACGAGCACCGACAGGCTGACGAGAATCGTCGCCGCGAGGTTCGACGCCTTGCGCCGGGCGCTGACGCCCTGGAACGTGGGCTCCTTGACGGGCTTGTCCATGGTTGCGGTCATGGGTCAGTCCTTCTTTCCGGCGATGGCGGCGCGGGCACCGGCGTTGACGACGAAGGTCAGGACGAACAGCACCAGACCGGCGGCGATGTAGGCACCGGCCTGCAGCGGGTTGTTGAACTCGCCTGCTGCCAGCGCGATCTTGGTCGCGAAGGTGGAACCGCCGTCGAACAACGTTCCGCCGAAGGTCGCCTGGGTGCTGCGAATGATGATGTAGAGCGCGATGGTCTCACCGAGTGCGCGCCCGAGGCCGAGCATCGAACCGCTGACGAAGCCGGACTTGCCGAACGGAATGACCGTGGTGCGAACAACTTCCCAGCGAGTGGCTCCGAGCGCGAGAGCCGCCTCGACCTGGCCCTTGGGCGTCTGGACGAACACCTCTCGGGTCACGGCGGCAATGATCGGCAGGATCATCACGGCGAGCACGATGCCGCCGGTGAAGATGGTGCCGCCGCCTGCGATCGATACCGAGCCGGTGCTGAACAGCGGGAACCAGCTCAGCGACGAGTTCAGCCATTCGGCGAACGGGCTGATCGCCGGGGCCAGGACGTACAGGCCCCAGAGGCCGAAGACGATCGACGGGACGGCGGCGAGGAGGTCGATGACGTAGCCGAGCGGTCCGGCAACACGCTTGGGTGCGTAGTTCGTCAGGTAGATCGCGATACCGAGCGCGACGGGCATCGCCAGGATCAGAGCGAACAACGACACGGTGACGGTGACCAGAAACAGGTCGAGTACACCGAACACCATTGCCGAGGTGTTCGAGGTGTCCCACGCGCCGTTGTAGGTCAGGAAGTTGACCGTGTTGTTGGACAGTGAGGGAATCGCTCGCCAGAGCAGGAAGATGCCGACCGCAGCGATCAGGGCGATGATGAAAATGCCCGAGCCCTTGGCCAGGCCGGAGAAGATCCTGTCACCGGGACGGGTGACCGTCCCCGATGTTTTCGAGTCTGACAATTGTGGTTCTTCCGGTTCGTGGGCGGCACCTGTGGTAGGCACGGTAGCCGCTGAGGGGATGCCGGTGATCGAGTGGGTGTCGCTCATACCGCTCACTGTCTCGTGTCGATGCAGGGTGGTCCGCCTTCGGCCCGCGTCACCGCGAGCCGAAGGCGAAACCGGGTTTATCGAGGATCAGGCGATCGCTTCGATGGCGGTGACCAGGCGTTCCTTGAATGCGTCGGGCAGCGGCACGTAACCGGCTTCTTCGAGGCCCTGCTGGCCCTCGTTGGCTGCACTGAGCAGGAAGGACTTGACTGCTGCCGTGGTGTCGGCGTCGTAGCCCTTCGAGCAGACGATCTCGTAGGTCGCGAGGACCAGCGGGTAGGTGTCCGTTGCGTCGCTGGCGTAGAGGCCGTCGATGTCGATGACGAGGTCGTTGCCCTCGCCCTTGAACTTCGCGGCGTCGATTGCCTTGCCTGCGGTCTCGCTGCTCAGCTCGACCGGTCCGTTACCGAAGTCGACAGCGGCCTTGCCCAGCGACTCCTGGTCGGCGAAGCCCTTCTCGACGTAGGTGATGGCACCGGGGGTGGCGGCCACGGCCTGGGCGACGCCCGAGGATCCGTTGGCACCTTCGCCGACGCCGCCGGCCCAATCGGAGCTGTGGTTCAGCGTCCATGCCTCGGGAGCGGATGCGGCGAGGAAGCGCTGGAAGTTGTCGCTGGTGCCCGACGAGTCGGAGCGGTAGACCGGGGTGATCGCGGTCGACGGGAGCGTTGCGCCCTCGTTGAGTGCGGCGATGGCCGGGTCGTTCCAGGTGGTGATCTTGCCGGTGAAGATCTGCGCGATGACGTCGGGGTTCAGCACCAGGTTGTCGACACCGTCGACGTTGTAGGCCACTGCGACCGGGCCGAAGACCAACGGCAGGTTCCACGCCGGGTTGTTGGCGCAGCGCACGGCGGCCTGTGCGGCCTGGTCGTCCTTGATGGACGAGTCGGAGCCGGCGAAGTCGACGAGGCCCGCGACGAACTGCGTGCGGCCGTTACCCGAACCACTGGTGGTGTACTCGACGGCCTTGCCCGCGCAGACGCCGGAGTAGATCGAGGTGAAGTTGGACATGGCGTTCTGCTGTGCGGACGAGCCTTCACCGGTCAACGGGGACTTGCCTTCGCACGAAGCCGAGGACTGCGATGCACCGTCCGTGGTGGCGACGTTCGCGTCGCTACCGCATGCGGCCAGCAACATGGCACTGACTGCCACTGCACTCATGAGAGCACCGTTGCGCTTGAGGTTCACCTGTTTCCTCCGAGGAATCTTGGGCCGTGATCGCGGCGCGAACTCGAGGTTCGCGCTGCGACTGTGAAGGTGCCGGCTCAGAAGAACCCTCGCACCAGGCAGCGTAGGTTGCCGCCCAGAGAGAAAGGTAAAGGCAGGTGGTAGACGTTTACCCCCGCGTGGGTAAACGGAAGATGAACACCGTGCTGGAAATGTCCGATTACGCGGTCCGCGCGTACGCGGCGTCGACGTGGTAATTCGCGAACCCGAGCTTGGTGTACGTGTGCACCGCCGCGGTGTTGTCGGCCTCGACGTACAGCATGATCTGGTCCAGTTCGCGACCGCGCAGATAATGCAGCCCGGCCAAGGTCAGTACCCGTCCGAGACCGCGACCCTGCGACTGCGGATCGATACCGACCACGTACACCTCACCGATGGCCGGGTCGTTGCCCCCAGGGAGTGGAGCCTGCGGAACGACCCGATCCTCGGCCGCGTGAACTTTCGTCCAGTGGAATCCGAGCAGGTGGTCGCTGCCTTCCTCGAAGGCCAGGAAAAGACCCGCGGGATCGAACCACGGCTCGTCTCGCCGCGACGCGATGTCGCGGTCGGTCCAGCCGCCCTGCTCGGGATGCCAGGAGAATGCCGCGTTGTTCACCCTCAACAATTCGGCATCGTCCTGGTGCCCGCGATAGGTTCGCAGCGAAACACCTTGTGGTACAACCACATCGGGCAGTTCGGGCTCCGCCGCGGCCCGTCGCATCTGCAGCAGTTCCCGGGCCACCGTCAGCCCGAGCGCCCGCGCGACCGACTGTGCTGCGGGCAGGTTTCCGTGCGCCCAGATCCGCGTGCCGGAGCCGAGATCGAGTGCGCTGCTGACCAATCGCCGACCTATGCCGCGACCGCGATACTCCGGATCGACCACTGCCTCGGCCATACCGTCGGCGGCGCCGACGTACCCGACGACTCGATCTCCGTCGGTGGCAACGAATCGAACGACGCCCTCACCCGCGTCGACGGCCTTGACGGCCTGCTCCGAGAGCGGCGCAGTACCGTCGACTTCGGTTGCACGCGAAAGGATCCGGTGAATCTCGTCGCTGACGCGCGAGGACGGTGCGTCGCCGTCGAGGGGGTGGACGTCGAACGCAGTATCCGAATTCATCTACGAGAGCGTACTCTCTTGCTCGAACTCGAAATCCGCATCGTCGGAATCGCCGGCCATGGCGTCCGGAGCCGTACCGCCCTTGGAGTTACGCGACGGACGCACAGCCTTGTAGCCCACGTTCCGCACCGTTCCGATCAGCGACTCGTACTCGGTGCCGAGCTTGGCGCGGAGGCGTCGAACATGGACGTCGACGGTGCGAGTGCCACCGAAGAAGTCGTAGCCCCATACTTCCTGCAGCAACTGGGCGCGGGTGAAGACGCGGCCCGCATGTTGAGCCAGGTACTTCAGCAGCTCGAATTCCTTGTAGGTCAGATCGAGTGGGCGACCGCGCAACCGGGCGGTGTACGTGCCCTCGTCGATGACCAACTCACCGAGCGTGATCTTGCCCGACGTCTCAGGACTCGCAACCCCGCCGCTCCGCCCGACCAACAGACGTAGCCGAGCGTCCAGTTCCGCGGGACCCGTGCCGGGCAGCAGGATGTCGTCGAGCCCCCAGTCGGAATTGACTGCGACCAGGCCGCCTTCGGTCAGGACCGCGACCACGGGGATGGCCGAGCCGGTACTACCGAGCAGCCGACACAGACCGCGAGCAGCAGCCAGATCGGTACGTGCATCCACCAGCGCGATGTCGGCAGAACCTGCTTCGAGGAGAGAAGACACCTCGGTCGGTACCGGCCGGATGTGGTGAGCCAGCAACGCAAGAGACGGGAGTACGCCCTCCGGATTGGGATCGGAGGTCAGTAACAGGAGCTCCACTGCGTCTCCGTTCTTACCGCTGGCCGGTCCAGCCGACGCTGGAATCGAGTGATCGTCAAGGACACAGACTAGCTTGTCCGTACAACCGGTCGAAGCGGGCAGTACGCGATGCTTCGGTCACAATGGACCGGTGCGCACACTTCTCATCGGACTCGTCAGCCTGTTGGCCCTCGCGCTCGTCGTCGATTTCGGGGCCGCGGCCTACTCCGAATATCGCGTCTCGCGCGCCATCCGCGACGGCGGCGAACTCACCTCGGACCCCCAGGTGATCGTGCACGGTTTTCCGTTCCTCACCCAGGCCGCCGACGGCCGCTATCAGAACATCGAGATCCGGGCCCAGGACGTCCCGACCGAATACGTCGGCTCGACGACCATCGAAGCCAATCTGCGCGGCGTCCACATCGCCCTGTCCGACCTGATCGACAACAACGTCCGCGACATCCCGGTGGACGAGCTCGACGGCCGCGTCCGCATCGAGGCAACCGATCTCGGACGGTTCCTCGGCATCGTCGACCTGCAGGTTTCCGCACCTCCGGCCGACAAGTCCGACGGCACGGGCGGCTCCGGCGGGTCGGGCAAGACCACCGCCGGTGGCGTCGTACTGACGGGAACGGTTCCGGTGGGACCGCTGCAGACCACCGTCAGCGTGCAGGCCGACCTTCTGCTCGAAGGTGACAGTGTCGCCATCGTGGCATCGGACTTCTACTTCGGACCGGAGGGGCAGGCCGACTTCACGATTCCCGATTTCGCCAAGCCCACAGTTCTCGGCCTGTTCACCAAGACCATCGAACGCCAGAGCCTGCCGTTCGGGCTGCTGCCGACGGACGTCTACGCGGAGGGTTCACAGATCGTCGTCGAAGGGTCGGGAGAGAACGTGAACATCGACCTCAACGAGATCGAAAAGCCGTGACAGGGATCACAGTTCTGGTTGTCGTGGCGGTCCTTGCCGTTGCTGTCGGACTGATTCTGCGTCGTCGTTCCGGTGCCGTACGCACCATCGCGTCCACCGATTCCGACGACCTTCTTCCGCTGCTCGTCGATGCGGGCGTCACCTCGGGAACTCCGACGATTTTGCACTTCTCGGCGGACTGGTGTGGTCCGTGCGCTGCCGTGCGTCGTGTGGTGCATCAGGTTCTTGCCGACCGCACCGACGCACGCGAAGTCGAACTCGACATCGATGCTCATCCTGTTCTCGCCCGTGAACTCGGAGTGCTCTCGCTGCCGACGACCTTCGTCCTCGACGGAGAACTGCGTCGGCGTTCGAGAATTGCCGGCGTGCCGTCGGCCGCAGCCCTGCGCGAGGCTCTCGACGCGCTGTAAGGCAAGAGCTACTCAGGTGGGCGGTACGACGCGCCCCTGGTAACGGGTAGGATGCACTTCGTGTTCTCCCGCCGCGAGCTCATGCTCACCAGTCGACGCACGGTTGATCTGTGCCGACTGGGCGGTTGTTGCTGTCGCTGCTGCTGATTTCCGTCTGCCGCCACGCCCATGCGTGATGCCGGCCCGATGATCGAAATCCACATCCGAGCACCGGCGACAAGCCGTGCCCCGGCCTCGCACAGGAGTACCTCTCGATGTCGACATCCGACACCCACACCACCACGATCGACCAGGTCGACGTCCGTGGTCCGCGCTTCGCCGCGTGGATCACCACCGCAGTTCTGGTCGTCGTCCTCCTCGCGAGCACGGTCTCGGTTCCCGCAGCGGCAATCCTGCTGGGGCTCCAGGCGATCGTGTTCGGAATCGGAGCCGTCCGCGGACCCAAGCACAGTCCGTACGGCACGATCTACGCGACATTCGTCGCGCCGCGGCGCTCACCGACCACAGAACGTGAGCCGGTGGCCCCGTTGAAGTTCGCCCAACTGGTGGGCTTCGTGTTCGCCGCCGTCGGAGTCCTCGGATTCGCTCTCGGCGCTCCCGTCGTCGGCACCGTAGCGACAGGCTTCGCGCTCTTCGCGGCGTTTCTCAACGCAGCGTTCGCAGTGTGCCTGGGCTGCATGATCTACCCCCTCGCAGCTCGATTGCGCGGCAACTCGCGTACCGCAGCGTGACAATTACCCCCTGATCCGACAAGAAAGACCGAAAGGAACACCATGGCTCGCTCCGACGTCCTGGTCTCTGCCGACTGGGCCGAGCAGAACCTGAACGCACCGAAGATCGTCTTCGTCGAGGTCGACGAAGACGCCAGCGCCTACGACGGCGGACACATCGAAGGTGCGGTCAAGCTCGACTGGCGCAAGGACCTGCAGGACCCGGTTCGCCGCGACTTCCTCGATCAGGAGCAGTTCTCCGGCTTGCTCTCGGCCAAGGGCATCAGCAACGACGACACTGTTGTGCTCTACGGCGGAAACAACAACTGGTTCGCCGCCTACGCCTACTGGTACTTCAAGCTGTACGGCCACAAGGACGTCAAGCTGATCGACGGCGGCCGCAAGAAGTGGGAGCTCGACGGCCGCCCGCTGTCGAAGGACGTCGTCAGCCGGGAGAACACCCAGTACCGCGCCGAGGCACCGGATCTGTCGATCCGCGCGTTCCGCGACGAGGTCATCGACGCCATCGGCAACAAGAACCTGATCGACGTGCGCTCCCCCGACGAGTTCTCCGGCAAGATCCTCGCGCCGGCACACCTCCCGCAGGAGCAGGCTCAGCAGCGTGGCCACGTCCCGTCCGCGATCAACATCCCGTGGAGCACCACCGCCAACGAGGACGGCACGTTCAAGTCCGACGAGGCACTCGAAGAGCTGTACAAGACCAAGGGCTACGACGACAGCAAGGCCACCATCGCCTACTGCCGCATCGGTGAGCGCTCGAGCCACACCTGGTTCGTGCTCAAGGAGCTCCTCGGCAAGGAAGACGTCAAGAACTACGACGGCAGCTGGGTCGAATACGGCTCCCTCGTCGGAGCACCCATCGAATTGGAGGTTCACTGATATGTGTGGAGCACCCGTGCAGGGTCAGACCATCCCCGCAGGCGTCGACGTCGAGAAGGAAACGGTCATCACCGGCCGTGTCCTCGCCGGCGACGGCGAGCCGGTAGCGGGCGCATTCGTCCGTCTCCTCGACGGCACCGGCGAATTCACCGCCGAGGTCGTCGCGTCGGGAACCGGCGATTTCCGTTTCTTCGCTGCCCCCGGACAGTGGACGCTGCGGGCGTTGTCCGCATCGGGCAACGGCGACACCGTCATCACGCCCGAGGGCGCGGGCGTGCACTCGGCCGACGTCACCGTCGGAGTCTGAGTCACCGAACCGAACACATAGAAGAACCCCGCACCTGGCAACCAGGTGCGGGGTTCTTTTCGTTGCTCTAGCCGACCGCTCGCGCCGGCTCGGGGACCGTGGAGTACTGCGGCGGGAGCATGCCGGGAGGTACCGGGATGCCCTGGGATTCGAGGAAGGCACCGAGGTCGCTGACGCGAGTCTGCGTCCCCGGCTCCGGCAGCACCCGGGATTCCTGGGCGGGCGCGGGCGTCTCGGGTGCTTGGGTCTGGGGTGCCTGGGTCTCGGGTGCCTGGGTAACAGGAGTGGCCGGGTCGACCGCGGGAGGCGCGTTCTTCTTCTCGCGTTCGGTTCGGGCGAGATCGGTCACCCACGCGACCATCTTTTCGCTTTCCCACTCGACCCCGTCGTTGGGGTCGTTGTACCAGTAGGACAGGTGCTGCAGAAAGCCGATCGCCAAGTAGGGGCCGAGGACGACGTCGACGATGCCCTTGTTGTTCTCCACCAGGCCCTCGCCCTCGGCACGCAACTTCGCCTTCACCGTTTCGGCACCCGGACCGAGGGCCCAGTTGAGATCGGCAAGTAGTTGATCGGGCGACAGCGCTGCTGCAGCCTTCGCGTCGTCCACCTGATACTGCCGGTCGGAGACTTTGACGAGAACCTGCAGGAGCGTCTCGTCCGACTCGAGCCACGACTTGTTCGTGGCGATATCGATGATCGCGCGGGTGGCAATGGAGGCAACCGTCCGACCGAAGTCGGAGACGGTCTGCACCGGGTTGAGCAGCGTCAACCGCATCTGACCGAGTACACCGAGCGCCAGCTGCAGCAGTTCGATCTTGTCCGGCGAGTCGCAGGCGAGATCGTAGGGCCGACACGACCAGGTGACCTTGTCCGTCATCGACCCGTAGTCCCGCGGCGCCTGGTCCATGAAGCCGCCGAGCGACTGGCCCACCTCGTCACCGAAGTTCGGCACGCCGGCCGGGCGGTAGGGCGACCCCACCATGACGACACCGACGACGTCGTCGGACGTGACGAGAGCGTTGGGGTCACGGTGGCCGAGTTCCATCGTCACGCGATCGAGAATTTCGCCGCCGACGCTGTACCCGAGCAGCGCGAACTTGGTCTTCTCACCGCACTTGGTCTTGTACTCGTCCATCAACCGATTGGTCGACGCGATGCCGTCGGCGATCGACTCCTGGTAGGTCGGCACGTTGTCGAGTACGTCGAAGCCGTAGGTGGAGGAATACGGGACGTAGAGCCAGCCGACGGTGCCGGGGCTGTCCGCGTTCGCCTCACCGACCGGAACGGTGACGTTGCCGACCCAGTTCGACGCGATCGTCTGCGCTTCTTCGTTGAGCGGATTGCGATCGGAGTCCGAGTCGGTGGCTCCGGACACCGCCAACAGCAGTACGTCCGGGCAGTCCTGCGCGTAGTTGTTCGGATCGATATTCGGGCCCTGAGACGAACCGAAGTCGGCCGAACCCGACTCTGCCGAACCCGAATCGGACGATCCCGAGTCGGGCGCGGCCAGCGCAGCAGCGGGAGCTGCAAGGGCCAACGCCACTGTGACAACCGCCGATCGAACCAATACGGAACCGAACGACGATGTCAGAACACGCTTACGACGCAGCATTTCTGCAGAGACCTCCCCAGCCTTACAAGACAACAGCCTTTTCGACACACAAAGTGAATTCGTCGGCGCTCTCGAAGTCGAGAGCCCGACGCCCCCGGGAAGAAGGTACCTGCTCGAGTCGATTTCGCCATCACTACGAGTGATCCAGGGCACTGCGGGCCGCAAAAATGGTGGTGTGTCACCAATGCCACATCGCGGAAACGGACCGTTGTCATCGACCGGTCTCGCCGCGGGTTAAACTCGGTTCCGTGGTCATCTTCTTCGAGGTATTGCTGGCGCTTGCGGCAGTAGCCATCATCGCGTTCTCGCTCTATGTCGTCTACCGACTGGTCAACGACGAGTCGTGACGGAACCGGGCGCGGGCAACCCCGACAGCATCGACGACGGACTGGGCACCCCTATCACCAGCGGTGACCAAGCCATTTCGGCTGCCGAGCAGAAGTTCGCCGAGGCGTCGGCGCGCAACATCCCGGTGCTACCCGACATCCCCCATCCAGACGACACCGCAAACCTGCGGCTCGGCCCCGATCTGCACCCGTCGATGCTGGCGCTGCTGCCACTCGTCGGCGTGTGGCGCGGTCAGGGCGAGGGGCACGATCCCGAAACGGACACCGACTATCCCTTCGGTCAGCAGATCGTCGTCTCCCATGACGGCGGCAGCTACCTCAGCTGGGAATCGCGCTCCTGGAGACTCGATTCCGACGGTAATTACGCGCACCCCGACCTTCGGGAGACCGGGTTCTGGCGCATCAGCGGCGGCGACGGAGTCAAGGGGTCCAAGGACGAAGAAGTCGTCGAGCTGCTGCTGACGCACAGCACCGGCGTCGTCGAACTGTATTACGGTCACGCCCTGACCCAGTCGTCCTGGGAACTTGCCACCGACGTCGTCATCCGCAGCACCTCGGGTGCACTGGTGGGCGGAGCTCGCCGCCTGTACGGAATCGTCGAGGGCGGGGATCTGGCGTACGTCGAGGAACGTGTCGTCGCCGACGGCCCGCTCGCACCGCGTCTGTCGGCCCGCCTCACCCGCTACATCGGCTGACGCAGAATCTTTTTCGGATCTCGGGGGCCGTTCGCATGCGAACGGCCCCCGAGCCATACCTGTTGTCAGGTCCCGACCGGACAGGTCGGGGGCTCGGGGGCCGGGTAGCTGCCTGGGATTCGCCTGCCGCTCGCGCGGTCTTCGCAGTGAATCCGTCAGCGATTGCGGCTAGCTGACAGCCACCTCACGCGTCCTAGAGTTCATCAACTTCAGACCACCTCCTCTCTCGTGTACTCCCAACGTACGCCCGCGATCGGAAGTCGGCAAAGGGTTTTTTCGCAGTCCGGTCTCCGAGGTCGATCACCTGGTCGGCGTCGGTGTTCTCGGGCAATTGGTGAGTGACGACGACCACCGTTCGCTCGGCACCGAACAGCCCGTCGTCGGTGGTGAGCAGCTCGCGCAGAATCCGTTCGCCGGAGATTCTGTCGAGATGTTCGGTCGGCTCGTCCAACAGCACGACGGGCGCGGTGCTCAGCAGGGCGCGTGCGAGAAGGAGTCGACGACGCTCGCCACCCGAGACCGCCTGCGCCCCACCGATCAGTGTCGTGTGAACGCCCTGGGGCAACGCGTCGAGCCACGGTCCGAGACCCACTCGTCGCAATGCCTGCGTTGCCTGGTCTTCGTCCACGTCGCCCCGCACCACTCGCAGGTTCTCCAGAATCGAGGTGTCGAACAGGTGCGCGTCTTCGGCGAACAGCGCTGCATCCGAGCCGAATTCGACGGCGAGTGCCCGAAGCATCGTCGTCTTTCCCGATCCGCTGGGCCCGATGATTGCGCTCCGCGCATGTGCGCGAAAGTTCGTAGCAGGGGTCGGGCAGGAGTGGAGCCCGCGGAACGACCCGTCCAGGCAGGAGTGGAGCCCGCGGAACGACCCGTTCAGGCTGCCACTCACATGGGGAGCCGCATCGAGCATGGTCATGATTCGGGTGGCCGCGATTCGGCCGCGCATCAGTGCGATTGCCGCTGCGGGCAGCGCTGCGGTCGCCTCGAACGCGGCTAGTGGAACCAACACGATGATCGCGAGCGCCATCGGCGTCATGCCGCCCGCGGTGCCTCCGTCCGGGCCGTACAGCCCGATGCCGATCAGCAACGACCCGATCACCGACGCTCCGATCGCCAAGGGCTGTGCGGCATCGGCGAGTGCCGACGGACGCGCCGCGCGATCTCGCGCAACCACCGAGTCGTGTGCTGCGACCTCGGCTTCGGCGAGTGTCGCGTCCAGACGACGTGCGACTCGCAGTTCCGCCGCATGGTCGAGTGCGCGGACCGCTGTCTCGGCGAAGCGCACGTCGGCTTCGGCACCGGCTTCCTCGGCGATCCTCGCCGACCGGGCCGCGAGTATCGGTGCACCCACGCCGGCGATCAGCAATGCCACCGCCAGAATCGATGCGGCGGCAGGTGCGATTCCCGCGAGCAGGCCCACGGCCGCGAGCATCATCAGCACGCTCACACAGATGGGAACGACGGCCCGGATGACGACGTCACCGAGAACGTCCACGTCCGCACCGGTGCGCGCCAGAACGTCACCCCGTCGCAGTGCGACCGCGCCGTTCCCGTTCGCCAGTCTCTCGTAGATCCTCGTGCGGGCCGCCGTCGTTCCGCGCAGCGCCACATCATGGGTGGTCAAGCGTTCGAGATACCGAAACACCCCGCGCGAGATACCCAGTGCCCGAACGGCTACGACGGCAACCGACAGGTCCAGGACCGGTGGCATCTGCCACGCCCGGGTGATCAACCACGCCGACAGTGCCGCCAGGGCGAGTGCACTGCCCAGCGTCGCCACTCCGGCCAACACGGCCAGTACGACTCTGCGCGGAGACAGCTCCAACAGCGCCAGCGCTCGTCGCAGATCAGACATGCTCGAACTCCCGCTTCGTGGTCGAGTCGCTGCGCACCTCGACGATGCGGTCGGCGGCGTGCAGCACCGAACGCCGATGACCGACCATCACCACGGTGACGCCGCGGTCGGCGGCATCTCGAACCGCCTGCAGCACAGTCCCTTCACTCAGCGCATCCAGGTGTGCCGTCGGCTCGTCCAACAGCATCACCGGAGCATCGGACACGAAGGTACGCGTCAGTGCGAGGCGCTGTAGCTCGCCGAGCGACAGCCCCACCCCACCCTGCCCGACGCGGGTGTCCCAGCCCTCGGGGTGTTCTCGAAGCACCTCGTCGAATCCGGCTGAGCGGCAGGCGAGTTCCAGT
Source organism: Rhodococcoides fascians NBRC 12155 = LMG 3623 (assembly GCF_001894785.1). Taxonomy (GTDB): domain Bacteria; phylum Actinomycetota; class Actinomycetes; order Mycobacteriales; family Mycobacteriaceae; genus Rhodococcoides; species Rhodococcoides fascians. The sequence goes on along the minus strand of NZ_BCWW01000003.1, from coordinate 444,673 downwards.
GCAGCCGAGTCGGGGATTCCGTGCAGGGTCACGTTGTCGTAGAGCGTGCCCGGCACCAACACCGGCCGCTGCGGGAGCCAGGCCACCTGCGCCCACCACTGTTCGAGATCGAGTTCGGCGATCGGCACTCCCCCGACGCTCACCGCGCCGGTCGACGGCGGAGCCAGGCCCAGGATCGCGTGCAGCGCAGTCGTTTTACCTGCGCCGTTCGGTCCGGTCAGGACCGTGACGGTGCCTGCCCGGCACAGCGCACTCAGCTCCGCTGGTGCCGCTCCGTCCCGACTCGCAACGCCGAGCCCGTCCAGCTCGATGTCGACGGCTGTCGTGTCGACGGTGCGGCCACCGGTCGGCCGCGCTGTTCGCCGGTCCAACACCCGGAATGCACGATCGGCTGCCTCGACGCCGTCCTCGGCCGCATGAAACTGGGTGCCGACCGCGCGCAGTGGAAAGTACACCTCGGGCGCGAGGACGAGCGCGATGATGCCGGCTTCGAGTGTCATCTCGCCGAACACCAGCCGCAGCCCGATGCCGACGGCAACCAGCGCTACACACAGCGTCGCGAGCAACTCGAGCACCATCGACGACAGGAACGCAATCTTCAGTGCGCGCATGGTCGTTCGACGATGGGCGTCGCCCAATGCACGAACACGAGCGGCCGGTCCGTGCTCGCGCCCGAGCGCGCGCAGAGTCGGCAAGCCTGCCAACAGATCGAGCAGTTGCGCAGACAACCTGGTCATCGTGGTGAGCGTGGCGGCCGCCCGGCCCTTGGTCAGCAAGCCGATCAAGATCATGAAGACGGGGATGAGCGGCAGGGTCACGGCGATGATGGCGGCCGACGTCAGATCCTGTGTGAGGATGACGATCAGGACCAACGGGGTGACGATGACGGCCAGCACCAGCGCCGGCAGATAGCCGGTGAGGTACGCCCGTAGTCCGCCGATGGCGCGGGTCACGACGACGGCCAGTTCCTCGCGCTCGGCGTCGAGCTCGCGAGGCTCGAAACGCGTTGCTGTCGTGAGTACTTCGATCTCCAGCTCGGCGACGACCCGCGACGCCGACCGGTGTGCGTAACGAGACTGGGCTCCGGTCGCGAGCACCCGAACCACTGTTGCACCGGCCAGAACGACCAGTTCCGTCGTCCATGCGGACAACGATCTGGCCGACGGGTCGGTGATGACGCCGGCCAGCACGCGTCCGATCGCCAGTGCACTCACGATGATGCACAGGGTGACCACGGTCGACAGCGCGACCGTGACGAGCACGTAGCCACGGGCGGAGCGCGAGTACTTCCACAGTCGCGGATCGACCGGTCCCTTCGGCCGTGTCCGCGCGGTGGTGGGTGCGGTCACGACTTCACCGACAGCCCGATCGAGTCGGGGATCTGGGCGCTCGAAATACGTTGCCGGAAAACCCAGTACGTCCACGCCTGGTAGCCGAGGACGACGGGCGCAGCGAAGGCCGCAGCCCACGTCATCACCGTCAACGTGTACGGGCTGGACGACGCGTTGGCGATGGTGAGATCGAAGGCGGCGTCGGTGCTGGACGGCATCACGTTGGGGAAAAGGGACGCGAACAGCAGCACGACGACGGCGACGATGGCAATGCAGGTGAAGACGAAGGCCCAGCCTTCACGTACTTTCGCCGTCAGCGCGACGACGAGCAGCAGGGCCACTGCTGCCACCGCGACCAGTACCCACGTCCAGGTTTTCCCGTACGCGAGTTGGGTCCACAGCGCGAAGGCACCACCGACGAGCACTGCCGGAACCGACAGCCACGCTGCCATTTTCACCGAGTCCTCGTGGACGTCACCGGAGGTCTTGAGCGCGATGAACACGGCACCGTGCAGTGCGAACACCACGGCCATCGTTACTCCGCCGAGCAGTGCGTACGGGTTGAGGAGGTCGAAGAACCCTGCGGTGACCTTCTTGTTCTCGTCGATCGCGACTCCGCGGACGATGTTGGCGAACGCGACGCCCCACAGCACAGCCGGAACCCACGAGCCGATGCCGATGCCGATGTCGCAGCGTCGACGCCACACCGGGTCGTCGATCTTGCCGCGCCATTCGATGGCGCAGATGCGCAGGATGAGCGCCACGAGGATCAACAGCAACGGCAGGTAGAAGCCCGAGAACAACGTGGCGTACCACTCGGGAAACGCCGCGAACAGGGCACCGCCTGCAGTGATGAGCCAGACTTCGTTGCCGTCCCAGACCGGGCCGATGGTGTTGAGAACTGCGCGACGACGCTTCTCCCCCGTCACGAGGTCGTGGTGCCTACCCAGAATGGGCATGAGCATGCCGACGCCGAAGTCGAAGCCTTCGAGCACGAAGTAGCCGACGAAGAAGAATGCGATGATGAAAAACCAGAATTCGGGCAGTGACATTGCTATCCCCTAGTACGCGAACGAGAGCTGCTTGGGCTCATCGTCTTCCGATTCCGGTGGGTCGACGTGCGGGTGCGCGTCGTGGTCGAGAGGTCCTTCGATGACGTAGCGCCGGAGCAGGTAGAACCAGACGCCTCCGAGAGCGGCGTACAGCAGTGTGAACGTCACCAGGGAGGCGACGACGAGGCCGACGGGATGGTCGGAGACGCCTTGGTCGACGGTGAGCCGGATCTGATCGACTCCCGAGAGGTTGGGCGCGACAACCCATGGCTGACGCCCCATTTCGGTGAAGATCCAGCCGGCGCTGTTGGCCAGGAACGGCGTCGGAATGGCCAGCAGTGACAGCCAGGAGAACCACTTCTGGTCGGGAATCCGGCCACCTCGGGTGACCCACAGTCCGGCGACAGCGAGCAGCGCGGAGCCTGCGGCCAGACCGATCATCATCCGGAACGCCCAGTAGGTGACGAACAGGTTGGGCTTGTAGTTGCCCGGTCCGAACTGCTGCTCGTACTGATCCTGTAGTTGGTTGACGCCCTGCACGGTGGCACCGAAGTCGTTCTCCGCCAGGAACGACGTGAGGCCGGGGATCGCAATGAGGTGCACCACGGATTCGCAGTTGTTGTGGGTACCCACGGTCAGGAGCGAGAAGCTGGCTCCGGTTTCGGTGTCGCACAACGATTCTGCGGAGGCCATCTTCATCGGCTGCTGCTCGAACATGAGCTTGCCCTGAATGTCTCCGGTGATGGCAAGCGCCCCACCCGCAACGATCATGACGATGAACGACATGCGCGCTGCCGATCGGAACATCGAGCGCGAGTCGGTGGCCGGGAGTGTGCCGAGCTCGTTCTCGGTCTTCTTCTTTCGCGCCTCGCGCACCATCCACCATCCGGAGATGCCTGCGACGAAGGTTGCGGCGGTGAGGAATGCGCCTGCGACCGCGTGCGGAAATGCTGCCAGCGCAGTGTTGTTGGTGAGCAGCGCCCAGATATCGGTCAGCTCGGCGCGGCCGGTTTCTTCGTTGTAGATCGCGCCGACGGGATGCTGCATCCAGGAGTTGGCCGCGATGATGAAGAAGGCCGAGGCGTTGACGCCGATGGCGACGAGCCAAATGGTCGCCAGGTGAACGAGTTTGGGTAGTCTGCTCCATCCGAAGATCCACAGACCGAGGAACGTGGACTCGAGGAAGAACGCGACCAGCCCTTCGAGTGCGAGGGGCGCACCGAACACGTCACCGACGAATCGTGAGTATTCGCTCCAGTTCATTCCGAACTGGAACTCCTGCACGATTCCCGTTGCGACGCCGAGTGCGAAGTTGATGAGGAACAGCTTGCCGAAGAACTTGGTCAGTCGATACCAGGAATCCTTGCCGGTGATCACCCACATGGTCTGCATGGCCGCCACCATCGGCGCGAGGCCGATGGTGAGGGGTACGAGAATGAAGTGATAAACGGTGGTGATACCGAACTGCCACCGCGAGACATCCAACGCGTCCATCGATACTCCGAACTCTTCCACCCGAGCTGTGACGGGCAACACCGCAGGTCAGGGCATTGGCCCGCGACTGATTCGAATGTACTACTACGAGTAGTAGTAGGGAAGAGTCTTTCGACAGGGCCATTGGGCCCTCAGAGCATCCGGACGGTCTCCACCGCGAGATCGACCATCTCGGGCACCTCGTCCGCGCGGCTGGGCCGCCCCAGAACGACGCCGTTCATCGATGTCACCCGCGCCGCGAGCGTGACGCTCGAAACGAGCCAAACACCGTCCGCTGCAATGAGATCCGCTGGATACAGATGTCCGTGCTCGCACGTCCACCCGGCCGCCTCGGCCACCGAGAACAGGGCGGCAACAGTGGTGCCCGCCAGGATGCCCTGCTCGACCGACGGTGTGACGAGAGTCTTACCGCGCGCCACCACCACCGTCGACCGGGGTCCCTCGAGCACTCTGCCCTCGCTGCTGAGGTAGATCACGTCGTCCACGCCCTGGCGGGCAGCGTGGCGCAGCGCGGCCATGTTGGTCGCGTACGACAACGTCTTCGCGCCTGCCAGCTGCCACGGCGCACCGGCGGAGAAGTCGACCGAGTAGCCCCGATCGAGCGTCATCACCGACACCCCGTTCTCCCGGGCGTTGCGCACTCGACCCGGCAGTGGCCCCAGCGTCACGAACGCCGTCGGATCGCCGCCGCCCTCACGACCACGGCTCAGCACCAACCGCAGAACGCCCTCGTCGGTGGATTTCTCCGTCCACAGGCCGACCGACTGCTCGATCACTGCGCGCCAGGCATCCGAATCGGGGACGGGAAGATCCAGGGCCGCCGCCGACACGGCCAGACGCGCCAGGTGCAGCTCGACGCCGCAAGCCGAGCCGTGACGCACCAGCAGCGTCTCGAACGCGCCGTCACCACGCACGGCAGCCAGATCGTCGGCGAACAGCAACGGCCGATCCGCGTCGTGCACTCGGCCGTCCAACGTCACCACTACCGACTCCGACATGCCGCCACCCTAAAGGCTGTGGCCGGGTGCTCCTACTATGGAGTGGTGTCCGATCCTGTGACGATCACCCCGAGTCCTCTTCTCACTCTCCCCGGCGCAGTGCCCTCTCCCGACGACAGCGTCGATGCCGGCGTCGCCTGGCACTACGGCAATCCGTTCGGCGAACAACGCAGTGCCGTCAGCGCAGCCGCCGTCATCGATCGATCCCACCGATTCGTGCTTGCCATCAGCGGCGACGAGCGCTCGAGCTGGCTGAACACGATCTCGAGCCAACTCGTGTCGGATCTGCCCGACGGCAGCTCGGCCGAAAACCTCAGCCTGGACGTCAACGGCCGCATCGAGCATCACTTCGTTCAGACCGATCTGGGCGGGGTCACCTACATCGACACCGAACGCGCACAGGGACCGGATCTGCTGTCGTTCCTGAAGAAGATGGTCTTCTGGGCCAAGGCCGAACCCAGAGAGGCCGACGAACTCGTCGTTCTCTCCGTCCTCGGATCCGACGCAGCGTCGATCCTCGACAAGGCAGGCCTCCCGGTTCCGAGCGAGATCTACGGCGCGTCGGCAGTGGACGGCGGCGGCTTCGTCCGGCGAATGCCCTGGCCGGGCCCCAACTCGTACGACGTCGTCGTCCCCCGAGCAGGCCTGAGCGACTGGTTCCTTCGCCTCCGCGACGCCGGTGCTGCCCCGGCCGGAACCTGGGCGTACGAGGCGTTGCGGGTGGAATCGGTGCGACCGCGGGTGGGCGTGGACACCGACGAGAAGACCATTCCGCACGAGGTCCGATGGATCGGCAGCGCAGCCGAGTTCGGCGCGGTTCACCTGGAGAAGGGGTGCTATCGCGGGCAGGAGACCGTCTCGCGGGTGCACAATCTCGGTCGACCGCCGCGTCACCTGGTACTCCTGCATCTCGACGGTTCCGCAGATGGACGGCCCGTGACCGGCGACCCCGTCACCGCCGGTGGCCGCGCGGTGGGGCGTCTGGGAACCGTTGTCGACCACTTCGAGCTCGGGCCCGTTGCCCTCGCGCTGGTCAAGAGAACAATTCCGGTGGACACCGCCCTGGAGGCAGGTCCGTGTGCGGCGTCGATCGACCCCGATTCCATCCCCTCGTACGACGACGTGCAGGCCGGCCGCGCGGCCGTCGATCGCCTTCGCGGCCGGTGACCGGGACCGTCTCGGCGGTCTGCGTGGTGCATGCCGACGTCCCGTTCGGGCGGCGCGGCGTCGTCGACAGCGGCATCGACAAGCGCCCCGTGCTCGGCCCGGTGGATGTGCACGAGCTCGGCATCGGCGGGGACCACTGTTCCGACTCCAAATTCCACGGTGGTCTCGATCAAGCCGTGTACGCCTACGACGAAGCAGAAGCCCGGTACTGGGCCGATCAGCTGGGTGCGCCCGTCGAGCCAGGACGGTTCGGCGAGAATCTGCGAACCAGCGGCGTCCCGGTGACCGACGCGGTGATCGGGACGCGGTGGCGCATCGGCACGGTGACACTGGAGGCAACCATCGCACGCAAGCCCTGCGGCACGTTCGCGCGGTGGATGGGCGAGCCGGGGTGGGTTCGCCGGTTCACGGCCCAGGGAGATGTAGGCGCTTACTTCCGAGTGCTCGAGCCCGGGGTCTTCGCCGCCGGTGATTCGGTGACGGTCGAATCGGTTCCTGGGCACGCGGTGACGGTGCGGATGCTCTTCGAGGGGCGGGACGCCGCGGCGATGCAGACTCTTCTGGACGAGCCCGGATTGGCACCGAAGGTGTACCGCGACGCGGCGGCGGCGCTGAAATCGTCGCGGAGGCCATGACGCGCAGCACTACTGTTTTCGTGTCGTAGCGCGAATATAGTTCGCCTGAGCACGGATATGCCCAGGTACAGGCAGCGCGGACCCCTGCCCCGGGCGTGTCGCGCCGCGGGGCCCGGCATCGACACGTGGTGCCGTATGCGCATCGCGGCGATTCGCGCGCTAGAGTGTGTGCCAGGAAGAAATACCAACTCTAACGGGGCCGCCAAATTTCCCCAGGCCGCCCCGCAAGTCCGCGAGGGGGCACCGCCATGGGCCGAGGCAGGGCTAAGGCAAAGCAGACAAAGGTCGCTCGTGAGCTCAAGTACAGCTCGCCGACAACGGACTTGGAGAGTCTGCAAAGAGAGCTCTCCGGTGGTTCGTCCAACTCCCATCGTGGCGGCATCCACTCTGACTCGGATGTGCATTCCCGAGTCGAGGAAGACGAGTACGAGGACTGGCGACGCTAGAAACTGTGCATTGAACGACTGAGGGGGAGCCGCACCGCGGCTCCCCCTCACTTGTTCGTCGTGTGACCGGCCGGTCAGAACCTCGGGTGATTACCCAGCAGCAGCGCGCGCTCGTCGGCGACGTCCTTGCCCGCAGCCTTCTTGACCGTGCCGAGAGTCCAGCAGTCGATGTGCCGTGCAGTCAGTACTGCCAGAGCACGATCGACGTCCTCGGGGGCGACGATCGCGACCATGCCGACACCCATGTTGAACGTCTGCTCCATCTCGGCCCGCTCGACGCGTCCGCGCTGCGCGATGAGGGAGAAGATCGGGGCCGGGCTCCACGTGGTCCGATCGAGTTCGGCCACGAGACCCTCGGGCATGACGCGCGAGAGGTTGTTGGCGAGTCCGCCGCCCGTCACGTGGCAGAACGTACGCACGTCGGTCTCGGCCGCGAGTGCGAGGCAGTCCTTGGCGTAGATCTTCGTCGGCTCGAGCAGTTCTTCGCCGAGTGTGCGGCCGAACTCCTCGACGTGTCCGCCGAGATCCATGTGGTTGATCTCGAGCAGCACCTTGCGAGCGAGCGAGTAGCCGTTGGAATGCAGACCGGACGATCCCATGCCGATGACGACGTCGCCGGGACGAACGCGCTCGGGTCCGAGGATCGAGTCCGCCTCCACGACGCCGATGCCGGTGGCAGAAAGGTCGTAGTCACCGTCGGCCATCAGCCCCGGGTGTTCGGCCGTCTCGCCGCCGAGCAACGCACAACCGGCGATGATGCAGCCCTCGGCGATGCCCTTGACCAGTTCCGCGACCTGCTCGGGTACGACACGGCCGACGGCGATGTAGTCCTGCAGGAACAGCGGCTCGGCTCCGCACACGACCAGATCGTCGACGACCATGGCCACGAGGTCGAGACCCAGGGTGTCGTGCTTGCCGAGGGCCTGGGCGACGGCGACCTTCGTGCCGACTCCGTCGGTCGAGGCAGCCAGGACCGGCTCGCGGTAGTCGCCCTTGAGCGCGAACAGACCGGCGAAACCACCGAGACCGCCCATGACCTCGGGCCTGCTGGCCTTCTTGGCGAGTGGCGCGAACAGTTGAACTGCTCGGTCTCCTGCGGCGATATCGACCCCGGCCGCCGCGTAGGAGGCACCGCCCGAGTGAGTTGCGCTCGTGGGTTGGGATTCCTCGGTCATTCGGCTCCAGCCTGTGTACTCGTTCATGTCAGCGCCCGTAGCGGCGCAGATAGCGCCCTAACGGTACCGGAGTGCCCGCTGGCGGGAAGAATTCACGTGTGCAGCCGCTTGCCCGGGATGGCGGCCAACAGCTTCTTCGTGTACTCCTCCTCCGGCGAGCGCAGAATCTTCCACGGCGTGCCCTGCTCGACGACCTGGCCGCCCCGCAGCACCACTACTCGATGTGCGACGCGATCGACCACCGCCAGATCGTGGCTGATGAACAGGCAGGCGAAACCGAACTCCTGCTGCAGCGCCTCGAACAGGTCGAGCACGGCCGCCTGGACCGAGACGTCGAGCGCACTGGTCGGCTCGTCCGCGACCACCAGATCCGGTCCCAGCACCAGTGCCCGCGCCAGGCTGACGCGTTGCCGTTGCCCACCGGACAGCTCGTGCGGGTAACGCTTGTCGGTGCCGGACGGAAGTTGCACGGCGTCGAGCAGCTCGGTGGTCCTGGCCGCGATCGCATCCTTGGAGCCGTACTTGTGCACGATCATCGGCTCGGCGATGCACTGTCCGACGGTGAGCCGCGGATTCAGCGACGCCGACGGGTCCTGGAAGACGAAGCCGAATCGCTTGCGCAAGGGCTTGAGCTTGCGCTCGCTCACGCCGGCAATGTTCTGTCCCATCACCGTCACGCTGCCGCTGGTCGGCTTCTGGAGCGCTGCAACGCACCTGCCGATCGTCGACTTACCCGAGCCCGATTCGCCCACCAGACCGAGGGTTTCGCCGCGGTGGATGGTCAGCGAGACGTCGTCGACCGCTCGGAATGCCGAGGAGCCGACCCCACCGGAGAACTGCACCACCAGCTGCGAGACCTCGAGTACCGGCTCGCCCGACGTGTCGACGGTCTTGTCCGACTCCACTGCAGCAAGGGTCGGCACCGCGGCCAGCAGCTTTTTGGTGTACTCGTCTTCGGGGGCGTCGAACAGCTGTGCCACCGGCGCTTCCTCGACGACTCGGCCGTTCTGCATGACGACGACGCGGTCCGCCAGATCGGACACGACGCCCATGCTGTGGGTGATCAGCACGATGGCGCACCCGAGCCGGTCTTTGAGATCGCGCAGCAGCTCGAGGATCTCGGCCTGCACAGTGACGTCGAGGGCGGTGGTCGGCTCGTCGGCGATGATGACTTTCGCCTCACACGAGATGGCGATCGCGATCATGACGCGTTGCTTCTGCCCACCCGAGAGCTCGTGCGGATAATACGAGAAGCGCTGCTCGGGATTGGGCAGACCCACCATCGTCAGCAACTCGACGGCCCGGGCCTTGGCATCCTTTGCCGACATCCGTCTACCGTCGTCAGGAGTGTGGGCCCGGAGTGCTTCGACGATCTGATACCCGATGGTGAACAGCGGATCGAGAGCACTGCCCGGTTCCTGGAACACCATCGAGATCTTGTTGCCCCGCAGCCTCGCCCACGCCTTGTCGTTCAGCGTGGTGACGTCCTGCCCGCCGAGAACCACGTGCCCGTCGACCCGCGCGGTATCGGGCAGCAACCCGATGGCGGAGCGCACACTGACGGACTTACCCGACCCCGACTCCCCCACCACAGCGAGAACTTCACCGGGAAAGATCTCGAACGAGACCTCGGTGACGGCATCGACTTCGCCGGCATCGGTGACGAACGAAACGGACAACGACTGCACCGACAATGCGGACTCGCGTGGAGTCACGACACTCGATGTCATACCTTCACCGCCTTCTTGAACTTCTTGCGGGTCCGCAGCAGCGGATTGAGTGTCTCGCTTGCACTTTCACCGACCATGGTCAGACCGAGGACCACCAGCACGATGCCCAGGCCCGGGAACACCGACGTCCACCAGATGCCGTTGGAGATGTCCGGTAGGGCCTTGTTGATGTCGTATCCCCACTCCGAGGCGGAGGTCGGCTCGATCCCGAACCCGAGGAAGCCGAGCCCGGCGAGGGTGAGGATGGCCTCGGCTCCGTTGAGCGTGATGATGACCGGCAGTGTCTGCACCACGTTGGCGAGTATGTGCCGGAACAGAATTCGCGGCGTGCCGGCTCCGGTCACCCGCGCGGCGTCGACGTACGGTTCGGTCTTGACGGCCACCGTCGCGTTGCGGACCACCCGAAAGTACTGAGGCACGAAGATCGCCGTGATGGCAATGGCCGCGGAGGCGATACCGCCGAAACTCGACGACTGACCGCCTGCCACGACGATCGAGATGACCACGGCGAGAAGCAGAGACGGGAATGCGTACATCGCGTCCATGAACAGCACGAGCACCCGGTCGAACCAGCGGCCGATGTAACCCGAGGCCAGACCGAGGGGAACGCCGATGATCAGGGACAGCACCAGCGACGAGGCGATGACCATCAATGCGGTTCTGGCACCGTAGATCACCCGCGAGAACACGTCCTCACCGCGAACCGAGGTACCGAACCAGTGATCCGCGGACGGCGCGGCTTGGCGGGCGAAATCCGCACCGGCGTCACTGGTCTGCGAGAAACCGTACGGCGCGAGAATCGGCGCGAACAGCGCCGCGATCACGAACCCCACCATCAGCGCCAACCCGACGATGAGCGTGACCCGCTGCAATCCCGAGGTGGACTTCACGAACGCGACGCCGGGGAACCCTCTGCGGTGCGGACGGGTGGGAGGAACGTCGGACAGCACGACTTCGGTGCTCATCAGAACCTCACTCTCGGGTCGATGAGGGCGACGATCGCGTCGGTGACGAAGCTGACGACGGCGACCACCACGGCCAGGAACGTCACGATGCCTTGCACGGCAACGAAATCGCGGGCCTGCAGATAACGGGCGAGTTCGTAGCCCAGTCCTTGCCACTCGAAGGTCGTCTCGGTGAGTACGGCACCGCCGAGGAGGACGGCGATCTGCAGTCCGATGACGGTGACGATGGGAATCATGGCGTTGCGGAACGCATATCGCCTCGTCACCGTGCCCTCGCTTAACCCGCGCGCGCGGGCGGCGTCGACGAACGGCGCCTGCAACGTCTGAATCAGGTTGACTCGCACCAATCGCAGGAACACACCGGCCGTCAGCAGGCCGAGCGCAAGAGCGGGCAGAACCGCGTGCTCGAGCACGTCGACGGTGTAACCGGTGTCGCCGTACAGGAACGAGTCGATGATCAGAATGTTCGTCTTCGGGGAGACGTTCTGCAGTGCCAGTTCAACATTGGTACTGGCCCGCCCGGCGACCGGCAGCCAGCCGAGCTTGACGGCGAACAGCAGCTTGAGCAGCATGCCGACGAAGAATACCGGGGCCGCGTACGCCAGGATCGCGAAGATTCGCAGCGACGCATCACCGAACCGGTCGCGATGGGTGGCGGCGTAGAACCCGAGCGGGATGCCGACCGCGAACGCGACGAGCAGCGCCCAGAACGCCAATTCCAGTGTGGCAGCACCGTTGACGAGCAGGACGTCACTGATCGCGCGATTGTCGGTGGCGGAGCGGCCGAAGTCGCCGCGCAACAACCCGGTCAGGTACTCCCAGTACTGCGTCAGGATCGGCCGGTCGTATCCGGCCTCGGCCTTGCGCTGGGCGATCTGTTCGGCGGGTAGTCGACCGCCGAGGGCGGCGGTGATCGGGTCACCGATCACACGCATGAGAAAGAAGACGACGGTGACGAGAATCCAGGCAGTCGGGATGATCAACAGAAACCTGATCCCGAGATAGCGGGCGAGCGCGCCGTATCGTGACGGCGCGCTCGCCTGCTGCGCTTTCTTCTCCCCTACCGGCGTCTGTGCGGTAGCGGGCACCGGTCAGCTCTTGGCGAGAGTGACGAAGCGGAACTTGAACGAGGCGTCGAGGGTCTCGTCCACACCGCTGATCTCATCGGTGGCGACGGCGATCTGCTTGCCCTCCAACAGCGGAAGGGTCGGCAGGTAGTTGGTCGCGAGCTCGGTCTGAATCTGTCCGATGATCTGCATCCGTGCGTTCTCGTCGGCCGTCGTGCGCTCGAGGTCGAGCAGTGACGTGATCTCCGGGTTCTCGAAATGCGACTGGAGGAAGTTGTCCGGCCCGAAGAACGGCGTCAGGTAGTTGTCTGCATCGGGGTAGTCCGGGAACCAGCCGAGCTGGTAGACCGGGTACGCGTCGGCGACGCGTTCCTTGGTGTAGGTGCTCCACTCGGTGGACTGCAGGTTCACATTGAACAAGCCCGTCGCGTCGAGCTGACTCTTGATCGCGGCGTACTCCTCGCTCGAGCTCGAGCCGTAGTGATCCGGGTTGTACTGCAGGTTGAGCTGGATCGGAGTGGCCACGCCTGCGGCCGAGAGGAACCCGGCAGCCTCGTCTTTGTTGGGGGTCTCACCGTAGACGTCGGAGAAGGCCTTGTTCGAACCCTCCAGACCGGTCGGCACCACGGAGTACAGCGGGGTGTAGGTGCCCTTGTAGACGCCGTCGGAGAGCGCCTGGCGATCGACCGAGGCAGCAATCGCCTTGCGTACGGCCAACTTCTGCTCGGGGGTGTTGCCGGGCATCGTGTTCATGTTGAAGACCATGTAGCGGGACTCGCCGCCGGGGCCCTCGTGCACCGTCAGGCCGTCGACGGCTCCCAGCGATTCGACGTCGGTCGGGGTGAGGGAGCGCCATGCCACATCGATGGCCTTGTTCTGCACATCGAGCTTGAGGTTGTCGGAGCTGGTGTAGTACTTCACGTTGACCGACGACGTCTTCGGGGTGCCGAGAATGCCGTTGTAGTCCCCGTTGGCCACGAAGCTGACGAGTGAGTTCTTGCCATAGCTGGAGATGGAGTACGGGCCGGCGAACGGCTTGCCCGCAACCACTGCGTCGTCGTCGAGCACCTTGTCGGCCGGGAATACTGTCTGGTCGACGATCGGGCCCGCGGGTGTCGCGAGGATCTGCGGGAACGTCTGATCGTTGGCCGCTTTGAGGGTGAACTCGACGGTCTTCTCGTCCGGTGTCGCGATGCTGTCGAGATTGGTCAGCAGCGACGCAGGTCCGTTCGGATCGTTGATCGCGACGATGCGGTCGAACGAGAACTTGACGCTCTCGCTCGTCAGCGGATTGCCGTTGGCGAACTTCAGGTCGTCCTTGAGCGTGCACTTGTAGACGGTCGGCTCCGCGAAATCGCAGCTCTCGGCCGCATCGGGCTCGAGCTCGGAGCTGCCGGGAGCGAAGTTCATCAAGAAGGGATACGTCTGGTTCATCACCATGAACGATCCGTTGTCGTACGAGCCGGCCGGGTCGAGCGAGGTTACTTGGTCCGTGGTGCCGACCGTGATGGTCTCACCGCCGCCGCCGTCGCCGGATCCACCGGCGTCGGTGCGTCCCGAGCCGCACGCTGCGGCGGTCAGTGCGAGTACCGACAGTGCGGCCACTGCGGCGGTCTTCTTGCCGTGCTTACGCACAGCCGTTCGTGATGCGGCGCTGTAGCGCTGCATGCGTCCGTCGTCGGGCGACAGGGTCATCTGAGCCTCTATCCAATCGGTGTGTCCTATGTAACTCGGGACAGTACCGATGGACTGTTTCCAATATGTGGCATTGAGAAAACCCTGCTGTTCCCTAACGGAAAAGACCAGGTCAAGGACGGCTGAGAGCGCTCACATTCGCGTCGTTGTCCACCGGTTGCCCAGCGGCCGACGCCAGCAGACCCTCGAGCACGTGCTTGCCTAGTGCATTGTCCGCGGGCAGATCGATGGGGTACTTCCCGGTGAAACATGCTGCACACAAGCGCGATTCGGGCTGCTCCGACGCCGCGATCATGCCGTCGATGGAGATGTAGCCCAGCGAGTCGGCACCGATGGCCTGCCGGACGCCTTCGAGGATTCCGTCCTCGGAATCGACGCCGTTGGCGATCAGCTCTGCGGGAGAAGCGAAGTCGATGCCGTAGAAACAGGGCCACCGCACCGGCGGGGACGCGATACGTACGTGGATCTCGAGGGCGCCGGCCTCGCGCAGCATCCTGATCAGCGCCCGCTGCGTGTTGCCGCGAACGATCGAATCATCCACCACCACGAGCCTTTTGCCGCGAATGACCTCTTTGAGAGGGTTGAGCTTGAGCCGGATACCGAGCTGGCGAATGGTCTGCGACGGTTGAATGAACGTGCGGCCCACGTACGCGTTCTTCATGAGCCCCTGGCCGTACGGGATTCCCGAGCCCTGGGCGAAGCCCACGGCTGCCGGAGTTCCGCTCTCGGGCACCGGGATGACCAGATCACCCTCGGCCGGATGCTCCTTGGCGAGACGACGTCCGATTTCCACCCGAGTCGAGTGCACCGAGCGACCGCCGATGACGCTGTCGGGCCGTGCGAGATAGACGTACTCGAACACGCAGCCCTTGGGCTCGGGGGCAGCGAAACGCGAGGACCGAACGCCGTCGGCGTCGATCGCCAACAGTTCGCCGGGCTCGATGTCGCGGACGAACGCCGCACCGACGATGTCGAGTGCTGCGGTCTCGCTGGCGACGACCCAGCCGCGATCGAGGCGACCGAGGCACAGCGGCCGTACGCCGTGCGGATCACGCGCGGCGTAGAGGGTGTGCTCGTCCATGAAGGTCAGGCAGAACGCGCCTTTGAGCAGGGGCAGCAATTCCATGGCCGCCTGCTCGATGGTGCAGTCGGCGGCCTTGTGCGCCAGCAGTGCCGTCACGACATCGGAATCCGACGTCCCGTTGCCCTGCAATCGATCGCTGATCAGGCCCGCATCGCGAGCCTTGGTGGCGAGTTCGGCGAAGTTCACCAGATTGCCGTTGTGCCCGAGCGCGATACCGGTACCGGCAGTGGTGGTACGGAAGATCGGCTGCGCGTTCTCCCACGTCACCGAACCACTCGTGGAGTAACGGCAATGACCGATGGCGACGTGCCCGGGCATCGCGCCGAGCGTCTGCTCGTCGAACACCTGACTGACCAGGCCGAGATCCTTGAACACGAGCACCTGGGAGCCGTCGGACACCGCGATGCCTGCGGCTTCCTGACCACGGTGCTGCAGTGCGTAGAGGCCGTAGTACGAGAGCTTGGCCACGTCCTCGCCCGGTGCCCACACACCGAACACTCCACACTCTTCGCGCGGCTCGTTCTCCGGCTCGTCGATGGGTTTGCCTACCAGAAGATTCGGACTGTCGACCGACAAATCGGCGTTGGTCACGGGCATTGCTCCCTAGGGGGTCCGGGGCGGGGGGCCGTGCCCAGTCTACGGGCACACGGGCTGACACAACGCATCGTGTGTCCAGGAGATTCCCGACGGCCGAACGGCCGCTGAAATCCGGCGGTCAGGTGATGGTCAGCAACGGCAACCAACGACCCACCTCGACGGCCCGGCTGCCGGACGCGTCGATCGAGCCGTCGCCGAGCGCCTCGGCGAAATCCCGGGTCCCGGTAGCCACCTGAAGCCATGTCAGAGCATCGGTTTCGACGACGTTCGGCGGGGTTCCTCTGGTGTGCCGGGGCCCGACGATGCACTGCACCGCGACGAACGGCGGCACCCGCACCTCCACCGACGACCCCGGTGCGTTCTGACCGAGAGTCCTGGCCGTGGTGCGCACGGCGGCGGCGATCTGTGCGCGTGGCGGCTTGTCGGCCTCACCTCGGATCCAGCCCGCGACGGCCAGAACGGCCTCGCGCACCTCGGCGGGACCGACCTCCTTGTGCGGTGGCATCTCCGGTCAGCTCCTCTCACGTTCGGTCGCCGCGAGATGCGCCAACACGGCACCGCTCGCGTTGAGTGCGTAGTGCAGCGCAGCAGGGGCGAGCACACTGCCGCTGCGTGCCCGCAGCCACGAGAACACCACCCCGGCGACGGTCGTCGCGGCAACGGTCCCGGCTACCGAATCCCCGGCGGTGCGGGCGGGACGAATGTGCCACAGTCCGAAGAAGACCGGCGACAGGGCAGGCGATTCAGCGTCGAGCACACCGCGGAAGAGCAACTCCTCGGTCAGCACCGTCCCCACCGGAATTCGAAACAGCACCCATTCGGCGAGATCGTCCTCGGACGGTCGGACGCGCCGACGCAGTGCGGGTACGGCGGCCACCACCGCAGACCCCAGGACGGGTATCGCTGCCGCAGCCGCACCCCATTTGAGCCCGGATGCGGAATTACGCAGGCCCAGCCGTTCGGCATTCGATCCCGACACCGCAGCCACAGCGACGGCGAACGACGCGTTGGCCACTGCCCGCCCGCGGGCTCCGAGCCCGGCCGCAGGCAGCACGTAAGTGCTCCACGCCGTTGTCACGAGTCCGGTCAGAATGGGTCGTTCCGCAGGCTCCACTCCGGTTGCCAGAGCGGTTCTCACTTCTCGGGACCGTCACGTCCGGCGAATTGCTCCATGACGCCGCGCACTCGTTCGGTGTCGCGGTCGGTCCACCCCTCGGGGGCGGCGACGGCCACCCAGCCGTCGAGCACGAGGGTTCCGTAGTTGTGACCGTGGCCGTCGGGGACGCCCGCGGCGTTGGTCAGGTCCGCTGCCACCTGCCAGAAGGTCACCACCGGGAACCACCGCATGCTCGGCAGTCGGTCCGGCCCCGGCGGCTCGGACAGCCAGTCCGGACGCTCGAACAGCAGGTCGGGTGACCACCAGACCACCGGATCCGACGCATGCTGGACGTACAGGATGCGCGGGGCGTACCAGGGCTGATCCTCCGGCGGGATGCCCGACGAATTGTCGGCGAAGCGAACCGTCAGGCCCTCGGAGTACACCGGCCGAACCTCGGGGCTGCCCGGATCACGCCTGCTGACGAACTGACTCCAGATGCGGTTGTCGTTCGGCGGACCCACCCACAGGACGCCGTCGGTGGTGGCGCGGATGTCCGCCAACCCGTCGAACGCACCTTCACCGGACTTCGTCCCCAGACTTTCGCCGTAGACGTAGAACTTGGGACGGGTGGCCTCCGGCTCCTGCAGCCACCGGTCGTGCACCTTGTCGATCAGCGCCTTGCCTGCCTGGGCGGCTTTGTCGCCCTCGGCGATGAACGAGATCCAACTCGGCAGATACGAGTACTGGGAGGCGACGGTGGCGACATCGCCGTCGAACATCAGCTCCTCGGCCTCGACGGCGGTGGGGTTGACCCATCCGGTGCCGGTGGTCGGCACGACGATGAGCGCTTTGCGCCGGAACGCGCCGGTGCGTTCGAGTTCGGCGACAACAATGTCGAGTCGTTCGTCCTGAGTCTCAGCGGTTTCCAGTCCGGCGTAGGCCCGAATGGGTTCGAGGCTCGGACGTCCGGTAGCCCGTTCCATCTCGTCGGCTCGCAGGCCGCTGGAGACGAAGTTGCGGCCCTCGAATCCGAGTGTGTCCCACGGTGCCAACGAGTTCGGGCTACCCGACCTCTCATCGGCGACGGGTTGTTCTGTGCCCTCTCGCGTTTCGTTGTTCTGCAGACTGAACACCGAGTTGGTCACCTCGGAGACCGCACGCAGCAGCACACCCTGAACCAGGGCGACGACCAGCACCACCAGGACGATCACGCCGAGTGCGTTGGCCACCTCGCGTGGCATCTTCACGATGCGATTGATCTGACGGGCGAGCAATCGGACGACGTCGCGCAGCACCCGCGAGATCGAGATGAGCAGTGCGGCAATGGCAATGCTCAACGCTCCGGTGCGGAGGTACCCCGTCGTGGTGGTCCCCTCCGCGTCCATGAGCGCGGCGAGTTCACGCTGCCACTGCGCCGAGACCGCCAGCATGATCATCGACGCAGCGACAGCGAGGACGAGTACGACCACCTTGACTGCAAGTTCGACCTTGCGCGGCAATGGCCACCACGAACGCGACGACAGCCACCAACGCGTCACCGCCCATCCCACGGCCACCCCGAAGGCGTACCCGATAGCCGAGTTGATGCCGCCGATGATGCCTTGGAACAGCCATCCACGAGGCAGCAGCGACGGCGTCAGCGACCAGCAGAAGAACAACGCGCTGAACGCGATTCCGGTGAAGTCAAGACGCAGCAGGCCCCACGACCACATGACGAACGGATGCTTCTCCGGCGACGGAGCCGAGAACTCCACCGTCGGAAAGTGATACCGATGATGCTGATCCTGCTCGAGTGTGGGCTCGGTCCCCCTTCGACGCTCCGATACCTGTCCCCCCACCTCGGTCAGCCGAAGAGTCTGGGAAGAGTGCTCTCGAACGTCTCCCGCAGTTCCGTCATCGGCACGGAGAACTGCCCCTGGACCTCGATCGAATCCGAGCCCTCGTCGACGACGCCCACTCGCGCCAACGGAAGTCCGCGTGCGGTGCACATGCCGGTGAACCGGGTCTCCTCGGTGCGCGGCACGGCGACCAGCACCCGGCCGGAGGATTCGGAGAACAAGGTCACGAACGGGTCTGCGCCTTCGGGAACGATGATGCGGCAACCGGTTTCGCCGGCCAAGGCTGCCTCGACGACGGCCTGAGCGAGACCACCCTCGGACAGGTCGTGGGCAGCCGAGACCAGGCCGTCGCGGGAGGATGCGAGCAGGATGTCTGCCAACAACTGCTCCCGAGCGAGATCGACCTTCGGCGGAACGCCGCCGAGGTGATCGTGCTCGACCTGCGCCCAGATGGACCCGTCGAACTCGTCGTGGGTCTCCCCCAGCAGGATGAGTGTCTCGCCGGGCTCGAGGCCGAGTCCCGTCGGGATGCGGCGATGGACGTCGTCGATGACGCCCAGTACTCCGACCACGGGGGTCGGCAGGATCGGCTCGGCACCGGTCTGGTTGTAGAAGCTGACGTTGCCGCCGGTGACCGGGATCCCGAGGGTGACGCACCCGTCCGCCAAACCGCGTACGGCCTGCTGGAACTGCCACATGACACCCGGGTCCTCCGGAGAACCGAAGTTCAGGCAGTTGGTGACGGCCTTGGGAGTGGCACCGGTGACCGCGACGTTGCGGAACGCCTCGGCCAGAGCCAGCTGCGCGCCCTGGTACGGGTCGAGTGCGGTGTAGCGGCCCGACGCGTCGGTGGCCAAAGCGATTCCGCGACCGGTCTTCTCGTCGATGCGGATCACGCCTGCATCGGCGTTCTCGGCCAGCACGGTGTTGCCGCGGACGTAGCGGTCGTACTGCTCGGTGATGAATCGGCGGCTGCACAGCTGCGGCGAGCCGATCATCTTCAGCAGAGTGGCCTTCAGCTCGTCCGCGGTTTCCGGACGCTTCAGCGACGCCGTGCTGTTCGCGATCAACGCGTCCTGGGTGTCCGGGCGCTGCACCGGACGGTTGTACACCGGGCCTTCGTGCGCAACGGTTTTCGGCGGTACATCGACGACGGTATCGCCGTGCCAGGTGATCTGGAGGTGCTCGCCGTCGGTGACCTCACCGATGACCGTGGCCAGGACGTCCCACTTCTTGCAGACGGCCATGAATGCGTCGACGTTCTCGGGGGTCACCACGGCGCACATGCGCTCCTGGGATTCGCTCGAGAGCACCTCGGCCGGAGTCATGCCGGTGGCGCGCATCGGCACCTTGTCGAGCTCGATGTGCATGCCACCACTGCCGGCGGACGCGAGTTCCGATGTGGCGCAGGACAACCCGGCACCACCGAGGTCCTGGATGCCGACGACGAGCTTGTTCGAGTACAACTCGAGGCAGGCTTCGATGAGCACCTTCTCGGTGAACGGATCGCCCACCTGAACCGCGGGAAGCTTCTTGCGGCCCCCACCGGTCTCGTCACCGTCGAAGGTCTCCGACGCGAGCACGGACACGCCACCGATGCCGTCGAGACCCGTTCGTGCACCGAACAGAATGATCTTGTTACCCAGGCCCGACGCGAACGCGAGATGCATGTCCTCGACCCGCATGACGCCGGCACACAGGGCGTTGAGCAGAGGGTTACCGGCGTAGGAGGCGTCGAACACCGTCTCGCCGCCGATGTTCGGTAGGCCGAGGGAGTTTCCGTACCCACCGACGCCTGCGACGATGCCGCTCAGGACACGGCGCGTATCGGGTGCATCGGCAGCGCCGAATCGCAGCTGGTCCATGACGGCGATCGGGCGAGCGCCCATGGCCATGATGTCGCGGACGATGCCGCCGACGCCCGTCGCCGCACCCTGGTAGGGCTCGACGTACGACGGGTGATTGTGGCTCTCGACCTTGAACGTGACGGCCCAGCCGTCGCCGACGTCGACGACGCCCGCGTTCTCGCCGATACCGGCGAGCATCGGCTTGCGCATCTCGTCGGTGGTGGTCTCGCCGAAGTACTTCAGATGCACCTTCGAGGACTTGTACGAGCAGTGCTCGCTCCACATGACGGAGTACATCGCCAATTCGGCGTCCGTGGGCCGACGACCGAGGATTTCCTTGATGCGGACGTATTCGTCGTCCTTGAGTCCGAGTTCCTTGTACGGCTGCGCAACGTCGGGGGTGGCGACGGCGTTCGAGACAGTATCTGTGGGTACAGAGCTAGCGGACACGAGGAATAGGTCCCTTCGATGGAGCGAAATGCCAGGGAGAGTCTATAAGGTGCCGCCGACATGTACGGCATCGGACGTATCGGCCTCGTGCGAACATCACCTGATGGACATTGCACTGACCGAGGACGATCTGGACGAAACGGGCGTCATCGACCCGTCGATGGTGGCCAAGGGAGTCGACGTACCGCCGAAAGCCGTCGTCTGTTTCTTCGCCGAAGTGATCGAGAGCATCTGCGCGAAAGGCGACGCCCGCGTGGTGTCGATCATGCGCTCCGAGCACGGCGAACACCCCGTCTACGAGATCGAACGAGGCGGACAGAAACTTGCCGTCTTCCATCCCGGCGTCGGCGCGCCACTGGCCGCACTGTTCCTCGAAGAAGCCATCGCCATGGGCTGCACACAGTTCGTCGCCGTCGGCGGTGCCGGGGCGCTGTCCGACGACCTGGGCATGGGACACGTCATGGTCGTCGACAGCGCCCTGCGCGACGAAGGCACCTCGTTCCACTACCTGCCACCCGGTCGAGTGGTCGACGCCGATCCCGCAGGCGTCGCCGTACTCCAATCGGTACTCACCGACGCCGGCATCGACTTCGTCACCGGCCGCTCCTGGACCACCGATGCGCTCTACCGCGAGACCCGCGGCCGAGTCTCGCGCCGCGTCGAGGAAGGCTGCCGAACGGTCGACATGGAGGCGTCGGCCTTCTGCGCAGTCGCCCGATTCCGTGGAGTCCGATTCGCGCAACTGCTGTACGCGGGAGACTCCCTGGCCGCCGACTGGGATCACCGCGGCTGGACCAAGGCAACCACGGTGCGCGAACAATTGTTCTGGCTCGCTGCCGACGCCTGCCTGCAACTCGATCCGGTCTAGGTCTTCGGCCCACCCCCCTGATCTCGCAAACGCGCTCGCGTTTGCCAGACGCGAGCCGAATTGCCCCGGAATCGGGCACGAAACTCCGCGCACCTGACGAATGCGCGCGCGTTTGCGATTGCCGAACGATGATCACGAGCTTCGCGGTCCAAGGCTCACCAACATTCGACGTCCGCCCCCGGATCTCGCAAACGCGCGCGCGTTTGCCGAACGCGAGCGAAACAGCCCCGGAATCGGGCACGAATCCGCGCGCACCTGACAATTGCGCGCGCGTTTGCGACGCCGATCTGGCTCAGGCAGGGGCGAGGAAAGCCGCCAACGCGTCGGCGTATGCCTTCACGTCGCCGGCTCCCATCAACTCTCGGGACGAGTGCATGGCGAGTTGCGCTGCGCCGACGTCGACCGTCGACAACCCGGTGCGCGACGCGGTGATCGGTCCGATGGTCGATCCGCACGGTAGATCCGCGCGATGGACGTAGCGCTGCAACGGTACGTCGGCTTGCTCGCAGGCCAGTGCGAATGCACCGGCACCGGCGGAATCGGTTGCGTAGCGCAGGTTTTGGTTGACCTTGAGTACCGGTCCGCCGCCGAGTTCGATGCGATGGGCGGGCTCGTGGCGATCCGGGTAGTTCGGGTGTGTCGCGTGCGCCATATCGCCCGAAGCACAGATGGATCCGGCCATCGTGCGCAGGAATTCCTCACGGCCGCCGCCGCGTCCGAGCACGATGCGTTCGAGCACGGTGTTGAGCAGGTCCGAGAACGCGCCGCGGTCGGACATACTACCGACTTCCTCGTGGTCGAACAGCGCCAGCACCGGAGTGACGTCGGTCGGATTCTCCACTGCCGCAAGCAAAGCCTGCGTTCCGGCGTAACAGGTGCCCTGGTTGTCCAGACGCGGCGCACTGATGAACTCGGATTCGACGCCTACCACCGCGCTGGGTGCCAGGTCGTGTGTCATCAGTTCCCAGCCCAGCACCGAACCGGGATCGACGCCTTCTCGCTCGGCGACGTAGGAGACGAAGGACCGTGGCGAATTACCCACTCCCCAAATGGCATTGACGTGCCGCTGCGGATCGAGCGTCACGCCTTTGCGGTCCTCGGACAGGTGGATCGCCAGCTGCGGAACGCGAAGGATCGGCTCGTCCACCTTGACGAGTACCTCGCGGGCGGTGTTGCCGTCACGCACGCTGAGCCGGCCGGAGATGCCCAGATCGCGGTCGAGCCAGGAGTTCAGCCAGGCACCACCGTACGGCTCCAGGCCGACCATCTGCCAACCCGCCGATTCGAGATCGGGATGCTGCTTCACCCGGAGATTGGGACTGTCGGTGTGTCCGCCGACGATGCGGAAGGGGCCCTCACGCTCGGTGCTCCAGGCAACGAGTGAGCCGCCGCGGATCAGGTAGTAGCGGCCCGCTTCCGTCGGCCAGGCATCGGTCTCGTCCAGACGCACGAATCCGGCGTCCTCGAGCTGCACCGACACCGTCCGACACACATGAAACGGGGACGGCGAGACGTCGACGAAGTTGCAGAGACCGGCAGCAGAGGCAGAGGACGACATGGGAACCATTGTGTCAGCCGCCGCGTCGAACACCCCGAGAGCACACACCGACCGGGGGAGAAACATGAAGATCGAGCCGACACCGAACCAACACGTCGCTCACGCAACCACACTCGCCATCGTACGAATGAAAACGATCGAAGCATTTCGTACCCGCGGAATGGTGGTGCACCGTGAGGATGCGACCACGCTCGGTGCGGAGTCGGGTGCACGCTTCCCGCTCGACAACGTGTTCGCCCGCTGCTCGGGTGCGCCCCGGTCGGCGTGGGACAGCATCATCGGTGGCCATGTCCAGGTCATGATCGAGGCGATGCGCGAGTCCGCTCCGGCGTTCATCGCAGGCCTGTCCGACGATGAGTTCCATTCGAAACTCCGTGAACGCGTCGTCGCGCCGTGCGTGTTGGAATCGATGGGTTCGTACAGTTATTCGGTTCCCCTGCTCGCGGCACCCGATGCGCCGAGGCGGGTGTTGAATCTGTCGTCTCCGAATCGAGCTCTGACGTTGTCCGACAGTCACTTCGAGGGGCGCGACATCGACGCTGCGTGGGCTGCGGGTCGCAAGAACACTGCGGCGATCGAGTTCGAGGGAGCGCAGTTGCTCGAACGCGAGGGGGTCTGCATCGAGGTGCTCGACGGCGATTCGATCTATCTTGCGTCGAAGATCGCCGATATGACCACGTTGATTTCGTCGCATCTGGGCGAATGCCTGTACGGCGTACTCTTCGCCGTCCCCAACGCGTACGAATTCGCCTTTCATCGGCCCCGCGACGCCGACGACGCAGTCGCGGCAGCCACCGCACTCGCCGAGCTGGCCGACGTGTTCTCTCGCGATACACCGAGCCCACTGTCGCGCTCGGTGTTCTTCTGGCGAGACGGCGAGTATTGCGACGTGACGCACGGGCCTACGGGTATCTTCACCTCAGCGTTGACCGAACTACGCGCACGCGCGGCCTGACTGCGATCACATGCCGACAGACCCGCTATTCGGGCGGCGGAGTGGTCGGTCGTCCCGCTGCAGCGTCGCGAATCCAGTCGGGTACGGGTTGATGATCGCGTTCGGCCATGGTGATGTACGCGCGGGCAGCGGCAGCGGCGACCGTTGGCCGTGGTGCTTTGATGTTGCGTTCGTCGGTGGTGGTCATCGCAGGTCCTCCTGCTCGCTCTCGCCGTCAGTGTCCTCGGTTTCGCGCGGTTGCGCCAGTGCGCGACGTGCAGACCGGTCCGCAACGGCCAGCAGCACCTTGCGTTCGGTGCTGGTGATGAGAGCGACCCCGACGACGGCCAGAACGCCGACGACGAGGGTGACCCACGATTGGGCGGGCATCCCCTGCTCAGTGCGCCCCGGATACGCAGAACACGTTGCCGTCGGGATCGCTCAGCGTCACCCAGCGAAAGTCACCCATGGTGTGCTGCTGGATCTCGGTCGCACCCGACTCGACCAGCCGAGAGACCTCGTCGTCGAGGTTCTCGGCGGTCATGTCGAGGTGGACGCGATTCTTACCCGGCGTCGGGTCGCCGACCTTCTGGAAGGCCAGTCGATACGGGGCCGAAGCGAGTGCAACGACGTAGAACCAGCCGTCGTTCTCCTCGACGATCGATCCGTCGACCTGTGAGGCCCACCAGCGAGCGAGCGGGCCCGGGTCGGTGGAATCGGACGTGATCATGCCCAGGGTCAGTGTCATGGCGGAAGATTAGACCCACCCACCGACACGAAGATCAGGCGTTGACGATCGCGTCCAGTGCCGAGTAGAAGATGCCGAGCCCGTCGTCGCTCGGGCCGGTCAACGGCTCGGTGGCGTGCTCGGGGTGGGGCATCAGGCCGACGATCCGACCGTTTGCCGACGAGATTCCGGCGATACCGCGCTGCGACCCGTTGGGGTTGCTCCCGCTGTAGCGGAACACGACGCGGCCTTCACCTTCGAGCTCGTCGAGCACGCTCTGCGATGCCTGGAATCGGCCCTCGGCGTTCTTGACCGGAATCAGGATCTCGGCATCCTGCTCGTATCGCGACGACCATGCCGTGCCGGCATTCTCGACCTTCAACCACTGGTCGCGGCACACGAAATGCAGGCCCTCGTTGCGCGTCAACGCTCCGGGAAGCAGTCCGACCTCGCACAACACCTGAAAACCGTTGCAGATACCCAGGATCGGCATCCCGCCCTCTGCCGCCTTGACGACGGACTCCATCACGGGAGCGAAGCGGGCGATCGCACCGGCCCGCAGATAGTCGCCGTACGAGAATCCGCCGGGGACGACGATGGCGTCGACGTTCTTCAGATCGGCGTCGGCGTGCCACAGGCTGACGGCCTCGCCGCCGGCGAGAGTCACGGCGCGGGATGCGTCGACGTCGTCGAGAGTTCCGGGGAACGTGATGACTCCTACGCGGGCGCTCATGAGATGCGGGTCACTTTCCAGTCCTCGATCACCGTGTTGGCGAGCAGCGATTCGGCAATCTTCTCGAGTTCGGCGTCGTCGACGGAATCGTCGATCTCCAGCTCGAAGCGCTTGCCCTGACGCACATCGGACACACCGGAGATTCCCAGCCGGCCCAGCGCACCTGCGATGGCCTGACCCTGCGGATCGAGAATCTCGGCCTTGGGCATGACATCGACTACGACTCGGGCCACGAAAGCGCTCCTTGAAATACGTACAGCAAGACAGTTACCGGCAGCTGGGAGTCTACGCAGCCCTGGCCAGCGGAGCGAAACCGCGCTTACTGTGGAGTGCATGCGGCTGACACACTTCGGACATTCCTGCGTTCTGGTCGAACTCAACGGCACCACGGTGCTGTTCGATCCCGGCACGTTCTCTCACGGATTCGAGGGCATCACCGGACTCGACGCCATCCTGGTCACTCACCAGCACCCGGATCATGTTGATCTGCAGCGACTTCCCGCGCTTCTCGACGCCAATCCCCGCGCCGAGCTGCATGCCGATCCCATGACGGCAGGCCAGCTCGGAGGGAAATGGATCGCGGCCCCGGCGGGCAAGGACTTCTCCGTGGGCGGCATCACCGTCACCGGAGTCGGCGGCACGCATGCCGTCATCCATCCGGAACTGCCGGAGATCGACAACACCGGTTACCTTCTCGGCACTCCCGAGAACCCGGGGCAACTGTTCCATCCCGGTGACTCGTTGTTCGTTCCCGAGCAACAGGTCGAGGTACTGGCACTGCCCGCGGCAGCACCGTGGTCGAAGCTGTCCGAGACGGTCGAGTTCCTGCGTGCGGTGGCTCCGAGGATGGCGTTCCCCATTCACCAGGCCGTCGTCGCGGAACAGGCGAGGGGCATCTACTACGGACGCTTCAAGGAGATGTCCGACGCCGAAATCCGCGAACTCCCCGAGGAATCGTCCGTCTCGATCTAGCCGGTGACCTCGGGCGGGAGGGTGCCGATCATGGTCACTTGCGTTCCGTCCCACTGGTAGTCGATCGTCGCCGGTCCGCCGGTCGGGTTCGCATTGGCGTCATCGGCGAGTGGCCAGCGGTAGTTCACTGTGATCGTGTCGGCGGACTGTGCCGCCACCGACGTGAACCCGTACGGCTCCAGCGTCGCGGTGCCGAGGTACTCGGCGTCGTGGAAGAAGAGCAGATGCGTCGGCGAGCTGACCGTCGCGCCGTACGGGAGGGCTTCGACCCAGGTGAACGACGCACAGGGATCGCCCATGTCGGTGGCGACCCACGGTGAATCTGCGAACACGAGCGGCAGCGAGTCCACCGCCTGCGGTACCGGCCCCCACGTCAGATCCAGGCACAGCGGCTCGGCTTCCGACGGACCCATGGGAACCAGGTCGCTGGCCTCCTCGGGTGGCGTTCGCTGCGGCTGCGCTCCCTCGGTCACGGTGGCCGGGGCGGGTGTCAGCGGTGCCAAGCTCGTCGCTGTGGTCGTCGGAACGGCCGAGGACGGTGCTGCCGACGGCGTTCCTTGCTCCGATCCGCCGCACGCGACGAGAGCTGTTGCACCGACTGCGAGGAGCAGAAGTCGTTTCATGAAGACCACCTGGTTCGATTTGCCCGACGTCAGGTATGTCCACTCGCAAACGCGTTCCGTTACATCACATTTCGATCAAGGGGCCTGAACCCTGCCGGCGCAGGCAACTTCTGCTCCACTGTTCGCTCGCTCCGCGGTATTTCAGCGGAAGCCGCCACAGAGTGGAGCGCCAGTTGCACTCGTCAGTCGAGCCGAACCAATTCCTGCAGTGCCGACTCGTCCACCGCGTCGAGTCCGTCCAAGAATGCAGCAGCGAAGGTACCCGGACGCGACGTCGAGCGAGCCGCAATCTCCGACGCGACCGCCACGTGCGCGTGCGCGGCGACGGCACCGATCAACGCAGACGGAGAAACGGAACAGTACGCAGCCGTCAGCGCACCCAACGCGCATCCGGTGGCCGTAACTCGTTGCAGCAGTGCGCTTCCGCCGCCGATCTTCACCGTCGAGCCTTGCGCGAAGATGTGGTCGACCTCGCCCGAGGCCGCTACGACCTCGGCGCGGTCGAGGAGAGAACGCGCCGCGTCGACGGAATCCGCCACGTGCGCAGACGAATCCACGCCCCGCGATCCACCCTCAGCGCCCGCGAGTCCCATCACCTCGGAAGCATTCGCGCGAATCACGCTGGGCCGATTGGCAAGTAGCTCGACGGCCACCTGAGTCCGCCAGGGAAGACCGCCCGCGCCCACCGGATCGAGTACCCACGGCTTCCCCGCTGCTCGCGCGGCAGCGGACGCCAGACGAGAACTTTCCACCTGCGCGGCCGTCGGAGTTCCGAGATTGACCAGCACCGCGTCGGCGATCTCGGCGAAGCCGGCCGCTTCCTCCGGATTGTCGACCATCGCCGGAGCCGCACCTGCCGCGAGCAGGGCGTTGGCGACGAATTGCACCGACACCGTATTGGTCAGACACTGCACCAG
The DNA here is from genome assembly GCF_001894785.1 of Rhodococcoides fascians NBRC 12155 = LMG 3623. Lineage (GTDB taxonomy): Bacteria > Actinomycetota > Actinomycetes > Mycobacteriales > Mycobacteriaceae > Rhodococcoides > Rhodococcoides fascians. The sequence continues at coordinate 416,671 of NZ_BCWW01000003.1, read as the reverse complement.
CGGATTGCGATCACGCAGCAGTCGATGCGCGGCAACGATGTCGTCCAGGGTCACACTCGAGGCATTCATCGCTGTCGAGTCTACGACCGCTCCCACCCCGTTCGCGTCAATGGACCACCCCACCCCCTTCGGATCAATGCGCCTTTCTTGCAATCTGAGTGACTGAAAGCCACATTGATCCCAATTGGAGGTACAGAGCAAGCCGGGGGCGGGGCGGGGGTTGGGGCGGGGCGGGGTGAGGCAGCGAGGAGTCAGGCCACGCGAGTTTTGGTGCGCGGGATCCATTCGTAGACTCCGGCTGCGGCGTTGTGGTGCAGGGAGAGGTCGATGGCATCGAGGATTGCCTGTCGCGGCGCGGGGCGTCCGAGTTGCTTGGCGCTGATGGCCAGGCGCACCACTCCCCCGCGTCGGGCGGTGCGACCGGCCCCGAGTACGAGTGCTTTGAACCACCAGGGTTCGGCCTTGAAGCCTTCGCCGATTCCCCAGACCCGGGCGCGGATGGTGCCGTCGCGGTCGAGGTCGTGAATACCGTTGAGTGAGGCGATCATTCGGAATCCTGCATCCGGGAGCGCCTCGATGGCTCCGGGTGAGGCGATCCAGCGCGGAGCGGCGAACACTCGGGTACGCAGGCCGGTCTGTTCCATGACGCGGTCGGCGGCCATCAAGCGCAGTCGAGCTTCGTGACGCGGCAGTGCGGAGAATTCGGAGCGTCGACGCTTCGTCGCGGCCTGGTCGTAGCCGTGCAGAACGATGGCGTCGCCTCCGTCGCGTCGCGTCCGCAGCCATTCCTGGGTGGGCACGTCGGCTGCGAGACGGTATCTGTCTTTCAGCCGCGGTGCGACGAGGAGGGACAACGGGACACCCCGTCCGTCGAGTTCTCGCGCGAACTCGGCGGCATGCTCGTAGGTGTCGTTCTTGATTCCGCTCACCGACACGATCAGGCGTCCAGACATGACTCGAGCCTCGCACACCAGCGTGAACGAGGCTCGACGTCGATGCAGACAGAAGCTAAACGGCGATCGTTTCCTTCGGCAGGATCTTGTCGATCGCGGCGAGCACCTCGGGTGCGTCCGGCTCGGTGCGCGGGCGGAACCGGTTGGTGACTACGCCATCCGGGGAGATCAGGAACTTCTCGAAGTTCCACTGAACGTCTCCGGCGGTGCCGTCGGCGTCCTCGGTCTTGGTCAGTTCGGCGTAGAGCGGGTGCCGGTTGTCACCGTTGACGTCGACCTTCTCGGTCATCGCGAACGTGACGCCGTACGTGGTGGAGCAGAAAGTTTCGATTTCTTCGGCGGTGCCGGGCTCTTGGCCACCGAACTGGTTACACGGCACCCCGACGACCGACAGGCCACTGGCGGAGTACTCGTTGGCGAGCTTCTCCAGCTTTTCGTACTGCGGGGTCAGTCCGCACTTGGATGCGACATTGACCACGAGGACGGCCCGTCCGGCGTACTCGTCGAGCGAGGTGGGCGCACCACCCAGCGTGTTGATGCCGATGTTCTGAACTTCAGTCATCACCCGAACTTACCTGTGAGTACCGACAGAATGGAACCGACGCACAAAAGCAAGTACGACCCCGCTGGTGGCAGGGCCGTACTTGCGTTCTTCCGAACCGGGCGACGGGGGGATGCGCGTCGCCCGGCAGGTTCTTATGCCTTGGCGGCGTTCTTTTCGATGATGACCTGCTTGTCGGCGGGTCGCTCGTCCTCGGGGAGGTGGTCGTCGACCATGGTCTCCTCGTCGAACGGCAGGTTGCCGTCGAGCACCGTGTTGACCCGATCCTTATCGATCGTCTTGGTCCAGGTGCCGACCAGCAAGGTGGCAACGGCGTTACCCGAGAAGTTGGTGACGGCGCGGGCTTCGGACATGAAGCGGTCGATTCCGACGATGAGCTGAACACCGTCGAGCAGTTCCGGGCGGTGGCTCGACAGGCCGCCGGCGAGAGTCGCCAGGCCTGCTCCGGACACTCCGGCTGCGCCCTTGGAGGCGATGATCATGAACAGCAGCAGCGAGAACTGCTCCCCGATGGAGAGCGGCATGTTCATGGCGTCGGCAATGAAGATCGAGGCCATGGTCAGGTAGATCGCGGTGCCGTCGAGGTTGAACGAGTAACCGGTGGGGACGACGATGCCGACGGTGGTGCGCTCGACTCCGACGTGCTCCATCTTGGCGATCAGACGCGGCAGGGCCGATTCGGAGGACGACGTGGCAACGATGAGCAGGTACTCCCGGGCCAGGTACTTGACCAGCTTGAAGATCGAGAAGCCGGAGACGAACTTGAGAATCAGGCCGAGGAAGAAGAAGACGAAGATGAAGCAGGTGATGTAGAAGGCCAGCATCAGAGTGCCGAGCTGAATCACTGCGTCGAAGCCGGTCTTGCCGACGACACCGGCGATGGCACCGAAGGCACCGATCGGGGCGAGCCACAGGATCATCGTCAGGATGCGGAAGACGAGCTTCTGTACTGCGCCGATGCCCTTGAGGATGCCTTCACCCTGCTTGCCCATGGCCTGCAGTGCGAAACCGACGAGGATGGCGACGAACAGCGTCTGCAGAACAGAACCGGCCGTCAGCGACGAAAGCAGCGATGTCGGAATGATCCCGGCGATGAAGTCCATCGTCCCGCCGGCCTCGTGGGCGGTGTCGGCGAGCTTGAGTCCGGCGTCGTTCGGCGTGATGTTCAGTCCGTCACCGGGCTTGATGAGGTTGCCGACAACCATGCCGATACCGAGGGCGATGGTCGACATGCCGATGAAGTAAGCGAGCGCCAGGCCGCCGACTCGGCCGACGCTGGCTGCGGCGCGTACCGATCCGATGCCGAGGACGATGGTGCAGAAGATGACCGGGCTGATCATCATCTTGATCAGGCTGACGAAGAGCGTGCCGAGGATCGACAGGTCGGACGCGAAATCCTTGGCCACCAGCCCGACGATGATGCCGGCGATGACGGCGATGATCACCGCGATGTAGAGCCAGTGCGTTCTGTCGCGCTTCTTCTTCGGCTCGGACGACGGATTGTCGTTCCGCTCAGCGTCGGTGCTGATAGTCATGGACGTTCCTTAGTGTTCCGGTGGTGCGTGAATGTGGCTGGTGGCTTCGTGATCGCCGGAGTGGAGTGAGGTGGGTCACCCCTGCTGAGAGATGATGTTGCTGCACGCAGTGACTGGAGTCACCTATACGTTCATTCTGTTCACATCGATGTTTCTTGTCCGAAAGGAATGTGTTGTCCTCGAAGCGGCCGCTGAGCGTGGCGGGCCAGGTATTGGTCCTGCAACTGGTCGTCATGGCCGTCGTCGTTCTCGCCGGCGGGATCCTGACGATCCTCAACGAGAGGTCCAACAGCGACGACGCCACCCGACGTGAGGTGACGGCGATCGCGGTGAGTATCGCCAACGAACCGTCGACGCCGCTGGCCATCGAATCCGAAGACCCGACGTCTCGTCTGCAGCCGGAAACGGAGAAGATCAGGCAGGTCACCGGGGTCGATTTCATCGTCGTCATGGCTCCCGATCGCACCCGCTTCACGCACACCACCGTCGACCTGATCGGTAAACCGTTCAGCGGCAACATCGATCGCGCACTGCTCGGCGAGACGTTCACCGAGACGTACGTGGGCTCTCTCGGCCCGTCGATCAGGGCGGTCACACCCGTCACCGATACCGACGGCGAGATCGTCGGTCTCGTGTCTGCCGGAGTCACCCGCCAGAAGATCAGCGATCAGTTCCTGCAAGGCCTGCCGTTGATCCTCGCCGTCGTGCTCGCGGCCTTCGTCGTCGCTGCGGCCGGTTCGACGCTGCTCAGCCGCCGGCTACGGCGTCAGACTTTGGGGATGGCTCCGGCCGAATTGCGGACGATGTACGAGCATCACGACGCCGTTCTGCATTCCATCGGCGAGGGTCTGTTGGTGTTCGGACGCAGCGACGAGGCGGAGTTGGTCAACGACGAGGCCCGACGCCTTCTCGACCTACCGGACGGGCCGGTATCGCTGACGTCGTTGCCGGAGTCGATGCAACAGATGGACACCGGGATCGTCCGCGGTGAGCTGCATCTGACGAAAGATCGTGTACTCGTCGTCAACCAGGATCCGGTCATGTGGGAGGGCAAACGCCTGGGTAACGTCCTGACGATTCGCGATCAGACCGAGTTGCGTTCGTTGATGGGCGAATTGGATTCGGTGCGCAGTTTCGCGGAGTCACTGCGCTCGCAGGCGCACGAGGCGGCGAATCGGTTGCACACGGTCATCACGATGGTCGAACTCGGTCGGCCCGAAGAAGCCGTCGAATTCGCGACGGCCGACCTCGAACTCTCGCAGACGCTCATCGACCGGTTGATGAACGCGGTCGGCGAGCCTGCGCTCGCGGCGCTGTTGCTCGGCAAGGTCAGCCAGGCTGCCGAACAGGGCGTCGAGCTGACGATCACCGACGACACGGCGATGGAACACGAAGGGGTTCTGACTGCTCGCGAATTGGTGACGCTGGTAGGCAATCTGATAGACAATGCGATCGATGCCTCGAAAGAATCCGACCAGCCGTGGGTCGAAGTGACGGTCCGCGACGCCGACGGTGAACTTGTCGTCCGGGTGGCCGACAGTGGTCCCGGCATGCCACCGGAAACCTTGAAAGCTGCTCTCCGGCGGGGATACTCGACCAAATCCGGATCTCGCGGACTCGGCCTCGCGTTGGTGACGCAGGTGATCACGCGGCACGGTGGCACGTTGACCTCGGAAGTGACGTACGGGTCGGTGTTGGTTGCGACCATTCCGGGGGCGACGTCGTGATCCGCGTACTGATCGTCGACGACGAACCGCTCATCGCCGAGGCCCACAAGACGTACGTCGAGCGGACGCCCGGTTTCGACGTGGCCGGCGTCGCGCACACCGGCGCTGCGGCCATGCGATTCGCCAGCACCGAACCCGTCGATCTGGTGTTGCTGGACATCGGCCTGCCCGACGCCAGTGGCATCGACGTCGCTGCGGCGCTCGGCGGTCTGCGTCCGAGCCCCGACGTCATTGCCATCACCTCCGAACGTGATCTGTCGGTGGTGCGTTCGGCAGTGGCGCACGGCATCGTGCTGTATCTGCTCAAACCGTTCACGTTCGCTGCGTTCCGCGACAAGCTCGAGCGCTATCGCGAATTCCACGATGCATTACCCGCCGGCGAGAACGCGTCGAGTCAACGAGACATCGACCGTGCGATGGCGCATCTGCGCACGGCCGACGAACGCGTCTCCACCCCCAAAGGCATTGCCCCACAGACGATGGACGGCATCACCGCCAGCGTCAAGCAATCCGTCGACGGCCTCAACGCCTCCGAGGCGGCCAAGGTTGTCGGCGTATCCCGGGTGACGGCCTGGCGCTACCTCGAACGACTGGCCGACGACGGCCTGGTCACCCGGCACACCGAATACGGTAAGGCCGGGCGACCGCAGGTCCGCTATGTGTGGCGTTAGAGCGGCTGGCGCCGCATGTGAGTGGAAATTCGGAGCAGGCTACGAGGCAGGAGTGGAGCCTGCGGAACGACCCGAAAGTCAGCCACTCACATGGGCACCGGTCTTCTCGACGATCCAGGCGTACTCGAAGGCCGCTTCTTTCCATTTCTCGTAGCGGCCGCTGACTCCGCCGTGTCCGGCGCTCATTTCGGTCTTGAGGAGCAGGTCCGAGTCACCGGTCTTCGTGGCACGCAGGGCCGCAACCCATTTGGCCGGTTCGACGTACAGGACGCGGGTGTCGTTGATGGACGTGATCGCGAGGATCGACGGGTAGTCCTTGGCCTCGACGTTCTCGTAGGGGCTGTACGACTTCATGTACTCGTACACTTCCTTGTCCGCCAACGGGTTACCCCACTCGTCCCATTCGATGACCGTCAGCGGCAGCGACGGGTCGAGGATGGAGGTGAGTGGGTCGACGAACGGCACGTTGGCCAGGATGCCGTTGAACAGCTCGGGTGCGAGGTTGGCCACCGCACCCATCAGCAGACCACCTGCGCTACCGCCGTCGGCGACCAGATGCTTCGGTGAGGTACGGCCGGTGTCGATCAGATGCTGTGCCGCAGCGATGAAGTCGGTGAACGTGTTCTTCTTCTGCAGCGTCTTGCCCTGGTCGTACCAGTGCCTACCCATCTCACCGCCGCCGCGCACGTGTGCGACGACGAAGACGATGCCGCGGTCGAGCAGGGACAGACGTGCTACCGAGAACGACGGGTCCATCGATGCCTCGTACGATCCGTAGCCGTACAGCAGCGTAGGAGCAGGCCCCTCGGGGACGTCCTTGCGAGCGATGACCGACAGCGGAATCTGTGTTCCGTCCGGCGCGGTCGCCCACTCTCGGTGCTGCACATAGTCACCGGCATCGAACTGACCCAACACCGGCTGCGATTTACGAAGCAGCAGTTCACTGCTCGCGATATCCAGGTCGTAGACCTGACCGGGCGTAATGAACGAGGTGTAGACCATCCGCAGCAACGGCTGATCCCATTCCGGGTTCGAGCCCGCACCGACGGAGTAGAGCTCCTCGTCGAACTCGAGCTCGCGGTACTCGCCGTATCCCTCGTCGGTCAGCGGCCAGATCGCCATGCGGGTCAACGCTTCTCGGCGGTAGGTGAAGATCAGGTGGCCGGCGAAGGCGTCGATGTCCTCGACTCGGACGTCGCCCTGATGCGGAACCAGAATGCGCTGATCGAGTGGATCGCTCACCGGGGCCTCAGCGAGCAGGAAGTTCTCGGCCTTCTCCCCCTCGGTGCCCCAGCCGTTGACCGAGCCGTTGTGGGTGATCAGGAAACGATCCTCACCGGCTACGACGGCGTGTTCGATGCTGTACTCGATGCCGTCCGTGCGCGGCAGCACGACGCGGAATTCGCCCTCGGGATCGGTGGATTCGAGGACGAGGCACTCGGAGGTGATCTTGGAGCCGACCCAGATCATCAGGTACTTCTCGCTACGGGTGGAACCGAATCCGACCCAGTAGCTCTCGTCGGGCTCGTGGAAGACCTTGACGTCCTCGGCCTTACCGAGCGTGTGCCGCCAGACGGTGTCGGGACGCCAGGACTCGTCGACCGTCAGGTAGAAGACATGCGTGGCGTCGGCGGTCCAGGTGGCTCCCGGCGCGACGTTCTCGATGGTGTCGGCGAGCAGTTCACCGGTCTCGAGGTTCTTGAAACGCAGCGTGTACCGCTCGTCGCCCTCGGTGTCGGTGGAGTACGCCAGCAACGTGCCGTCGAGGCTGATGGAGAAGGCCCCGAGCGAGAAGAAGTCGTGACCCTCCGCCTCGACGTTGGCGTCGAGCAGGATCTGCTCCCCCGGCACATCCACGTCGGACGACAGTGTCGGCGGTGTCCAGTCGTCGGGAGAGTCGACGGGGCAACGGCATTGGAGGCCGTACGACTTTCCCTCGACGGTGCGTGAGTAGTACCACCACTGGCCCATGCGCGTCGGCACGGACAGGTCGGTCTCCTGGGTGCGCGATTTGATCTCGTCGAAGATCTTGCCGCGGAGTGCTTCCAGTCCGGCCGTCTGCTGCTCGGTGTACGAGTTCTCGGCTTCGAGGTAGGCGATCACCTCGGGGTCTTCCTTGGCGCGCAACCACTCGTAGTTGTCGATGAACGTGTCGCCGTGATGGGTGCGCTCCTGCGGCACCTTCTTGGCAATGGGAGGGGTGATCGTCATGGCGTGACCCAATCGTCGAAGTTCAGGCCCGAGATGCGCTCGTAGGCCTCGATGTAGCGGCTGCGCGTTGCGGCGACGACGTCGTCGGGCAACGGTGGCGGTGGGGTGTCGGACGCTCGGTCCCAGCCGGATTCGCCGGTCAGCCAGTCGCGAACGAACTGCTTGTCGAAACTGGGCTGAACGCGACCTTCTTCGTACGAATCGGCAGGCCAGTAGCGCGAGGAATCGGGGGTGAGCACCTCGTCGGCGAGAACGAGGTTGCCGTCGGCATCGGTCCCGAACTCGAACTTGGTGTCCGCGAGGATGATTCCGCGTTCCAGAGCGAAGTTGGCTGCACGCGAATAGATCTCGATGGTGTCTTCGCGGAGCTTGAAGGCCAGCTCGGCACCGACCAGTTCGACGGCCTGGTCGAAGGTGATGTTCTCGTCGTGCTCGCCCAGTTCGGCCTTGGCGGCAGGAGTGAAGATGACCTCGTCGAGTTTGCTCGATTCGATCAGGCCGGGCGGCAGTTCGACGCCGCACACGGCGCCGGTCGCGTTGTAGTCCGCCAACCCGGATCCGGTGAGATAACCGCGAGCAACGCACTCGATCGGCACCATGTTCAGCTTCTTCACCACCAGGGCGCGGCCGAGCAGTTCGGCGGGGATGCGTTCGTCGAGCGGATCACCGGCCAGGTGGTTGACGCCGCCGAGCTCCTCGAAGAAGAACACGCTCATCGCCGTCAACACCCGTCCCTTGTCCGGGATCGGGGTGTCGAGGATGTGGTCGTAGGCCGAGATTCGATCGCTCGCGACGAGCAGCAGATGCGCGTCGTCGATCGTGTACAGATCGCGGACCTTGCCGCCGGCCAGATGCTCGTAGCTACTCAGTGATGGTCGCACGAGGCTCAACACTATCTGGGCCGGTGCCGCCACGTCGGCGGGCAGGGATCACAATGAGTAGCAATGGCAACGACCGAATCGACCCCGGACATCGGATTCCGCTCCGAACGCGGTCCCATCCTGATCGCGCTGATGCTCAGCTCGTCGCTGGTTGCGCTGGACGCGACGATCATCGCCACTGCGGTGCTCACCATCGTCGGCGACCTCGGCGGGTTCGCGCAGTTCCCGTGGTTGTTCTCGATCTACCTGCTGGCACAGGCTGTCTCGGTGCCGCTCTACGGCAAATTGTCCGATCTGTTCGGGCGCAAGAAGATCATGGTGTTCGGCATCGCGGTGTTCTGCCTGGGCTCGATTCTGTGCGGCCTGGCGTGGAGCATGCCTGCTCTGATTGCTTTCCGCGCGATTCAGGGACTCGGTGCGGGTGCCGTCCAGCCGATGTCCATCACGATCGCAGGCGACATCTACACGCTGCCCGAGCGCGCCAAGGTGCAGGGCTACCTGGCCAGCGTGTGGGCGATTTCCTCGGTGCTCGGCCCCGCCCTCGGTGGCGTCTTCTCCGAGTACCTGTCGTGGCGGTGGATCTTTTTCATCAACATTCCGCTGTGCGCGGTGGCGGCGTTCATGTTGCTGCGCAAGTTCGAGGAAGGCGCAGTCGAACGCGCCAAGCCGAAGATCGATTACCTCGGTGCCGCTCTGCTCACCGTCGGCGCGACGATGGTGCTCCTCGGCCTGCTCGAAGGCGGCCAGTCCTGGGCCTGGGGTTCGCCGATCAGCATCGCGATCTTCGTCGTGGGCTTCCTACTGCTGGCGGTGTTCGCATGGGTCGAGTCCCGCGCCGAGGAGCCGATCCTGCCGCTGTGGGTGTTCACCCGGCGGGTGCTGGTGGTCAGCAGCTTCATCTCGTTGCTCGTCGGCGCATTGATCCTGGGACTGACGTCCTACGTCCCGACCTTCGTACAGGGCGTGTTCGGCACAGGAGCCATCATCGCCGGCTTCTCGCTGTCCACGCTGACCCTCGGCTGGCCGATCGCGGCATCCCAGTCCGGGCGGGTGTATCTGCGCTTCGGCTTCCGCACGACGGCAGTGGTCGGCGGTTCGATCGGGATCGTGGGCACGGCACTGACGACTCTGCTCGACGCCGATTCGCAGATCTGGCACGTCGCGGCGATGTGCTTCGTCATCGGCCTCGGCATGGGGTTGATCGCGAGCCCCACATTGATCGCCGCACAGTCGAGCGTCGAGTGGGCCGAACGCGGCGTCGTCACCTCCACCAACATGTTCGCCCGTTCACTCGGTAGCGCCGTCGGCGTCGCGGTGTTCGGTGCCATCGTCAACGCCCGTGTGTCCGGAGATCCAGAACCCGAACAACTGTCCGACGCCATCCATCTGGTCTTCATCGGAGTGCTGGTCGCCGCCGTCCTGATGACTGTCGCTGCGGTGTTCATGCCCAAGCGCACGGCCCGATAACTCGCCCACTGCGCAGGGTTCCGCCGCGTACCGCGACCGGAACCCTGCGTCACGGGATCAACGCACCGAACGCGGAAACCAGTGCACCGGCGAGGTCACCGAGACGTTCACGGCTGTACCGGGAGCGAATCGGTCGCAGGCCCGAGCGACGACACGCAGCCGGAGCCCGGTATCGCGGTGTCGCACAGTGACCGAGCATTCGGGGCCGGTGAAAACTTCGTGTTCGACGAGAAATTCGCCGTCCTCGCGCTCCGACACCACCAACTGCTCGGGCCGGAGCAAGACCTGCCCCATACCCGTTGCCCTGGTGGTGGATTCGAGACGACCGAGAACGGTGTCGACCCAACCGTCGCGCGCGGCAGCATCGACGTAATAGGCGTCGCCGACGAAGCTCGCCACAGCCGGCGTGGTGGGCCGCTCGTACAGTGCACGCGGCGTATCGACCTGCGCACAGCGCCCGCCCAGCAGGACCGCAACCCGATCCGCGGTGCCCAGAGCCTCGGCCCGATCGTGGGTGACGAGAATCGACGCGGTCTTGCTGGTGAGCAACAACTCTCGCACGTCCTGCCGAATCGAGGTCCGCAGACCTGCATCGAGAGCAGCGAACGGCTCGTCCATCAACACCACCGAGGGAGCCGGGGCCAATGCGCGCGCCAACGCGATCCGCTGTTGCTGCCCGCCCGAGAGTTCGCTGGGTCGAACCGCACCGGCGTCGGGCAGTCCGACGAGCTCGAGCATCTCGTCGACGCGTCGGGCACGCTCGGCTCGGCCGGACAGGTACGGCCGCACGAACCCTGTGCGCAAACCGAATTCGATGTTCCGGCGCACCGTCAGATGTGGAAACAGTCCACCTTCCTGCGGCATCAGGCCCACCCCCCGCTTCTCCGGTGGCACCTGAACACGCCCGGCGACGGAGAGGTCGCGCCCGTCCGCGGTGATGCGGCCCGCATCGATACGGTGCAGGCCTGCGATCGATCGCAGCAGAGTCGTCTTGCCGCAGCCGGAGGGTCCGAGAACGGCGAGCATCTCACCGTCGCCGAGGTCGAGATCGATTCCGTGCAGCACCGTCGTACTGCCGTACGAGGCAACGAGATCGGACATCACCATGCTCATGACAGTGTCACTCGCTTTCGCGTCGTACGCCGCAGCGCCCGGGTCAGGACGATCGTCGGGACCACAGAGATCAGGATCAACGCGAGGGCGTAAGGGGCTGCCTCGCCGTAGCGGAATGCCTCGGTGGTGGACCACAGCGTGGTCGCGAGCGTGTCCACACCGCGGGGGCGCAGCATCAACGTCGCCGGTAGTTCCTTGGCGACGGTCAGGAACACCAGGGCGGCTCCGGCCGCGATGCCGGGCGCGGCGACAGGAATCGTCACCCGCAGGTCGGTGCGCACTCGCCCGGCCCCGAGGGTCCGTGAAACATCCTCGAGCACAACCGGAGTGGCGTCGACGACCGATCGGGTGCTGCCGACGGCCAACGGCAGGAACAGCACCACGTACGCCACCACCAGCAGCACCGCGGTCTGATAGAACGACGGCAGAAATCTGATTCCGAGAAACACCGTCGCCAGTCCCACGGTGATACCCGGGAGACCGTGCGCAATGTACGTGGACAACTCGGCGGTGCGCGCACTGCGGGACGTGGACCGGGCCGCGAACAACGCCACCGGCAACGCAAGCACGGCCACCACCAGAGCAGCAGTCGCCGAGTACTGGACCGTCTTGGCGCTGACAGCCAGCACGTCCGACCAGTCGACGGTGAAGCGCAGCGATCGAGTGAGCCATCGCGCCAGGGCCAGAATCGGTACCAGCACCGAAACACCGAGGGCTGCAACGATAACGGCCAGAGCAGGCACGCGCCACCGGCCAAGAACCACAGGCTCGGCCATCCGGTCGGTACCCGATCCCACGCGCGCCGTGGCCCCGCGTCGAGCACGCCGTTCGAGGAGGGTCAACACCAACGCGCCCACCACGAGGACCAACCCGAGAACAGCGGCCGCGGTGCGATCGAGCCCGCCGCGGTAGGCGCTGTAGATGCCAAGAGTGAAGGCGTCGTACCGCATCAGTGCCACCGCCCCGAAGTCACTGATGGTGTACAGCGCCACCAGCAGCGCGCCTGCTGCCGCAGCCGGAACGACGCGACGGCACTCGACGGTCAGTGCGGTGCGTACCGCCCCGCGGCCGAGGGTGCGGGACACTTCGGCCAACGACGGGTCCGCGGTGGCGAACGCCGCGGACACCGGCAACATCACCAGCGGGAAGCACGACAACGTGAGCACCAGCGCAGCACCGGAAAATCCTGCAAGGGAGGGAAATTCAGCGATCCACAGATAACCGGACACGTACGACGGGACGGCCAGCGGTGCCGCGAGGATCATCGAGAAGATGCGTCGACCCGGTAGATCGGTTCGGACGGTCAACCAGGCGAGCAGCGTGCCCACCACGACGGAGGCGACCACCACGGTGAGCGCGAGCGTGGCCGTCCGGACAACGAGGTCGAGGGTGCGTTGCCGCAGGAGCAGCCGCAGTACCTTCTCGGTTCCGCCGTCGAACGCTCGAACGAACAGGTACACCAAGGGTGTCAGCGTCAGCGCTCCCACGCACAACGCGGTCGTCCCGAGAACGGGACGACCGCCGAAGTGGCGCCGCAGAAGCGGCTGGAGTGCAGACTCGAACACCGACTAGATGATTCCGACGTCGGTGAGCAGGGTCTGGGTCTCCTCGAGGGACGAGAGTCGGCCCAGGTCGAGGTCGGTCGAACCCAGGTCCGACAGCGGCGGCAGGTCGTAGTCGGACGTGACGCCGTCGATGACGGGGTATTCGGCGGTCTCGTTGGCGAAGTACGTCTGCGATTCGGTCGAGAGCAGCTCGCGCACGAAATCGAATGCCGCTTCCTGGTTGTCCGACGCCGCCAGCACACCGGCACCGGCGACGTTGATCAATGCGCCGGGGTCGCCGGGCTCGAAGTAGTGCAGCTCGACGGGAGCGTCGGCACCGTTCTCGTCCTTGAACGGGTACCAGTAGTAGTGGTTGAGCAGACCCGTGGCGACCTGCCCGTCGTTGACGGCGGTCAGCAGCGGACCGTTGCCCTCGAACGCGACCGGCTCGTTGGCGACGAATCTTTCGAGCCAGGTGCGAGCACCCTCCTCGCCGCGCTGCACGCGCAGCGCGGTGACGAACGCCTGGAACGACGCGTTGGTCGGTGCGTAGCCGATCTGTCCGCGCCAGCGTGGGTTGAGCAGTCCGTCGATACCGGTGGGCAGGTCTGCTGCCTGCACCGAATCGGAGTTGTAGGCCAGCACGCGGGCCCGTGCGGACGTGGCGACCCAGGTGCCGTCGGTGCCGCGGTACTGCTCGGGGACGAGCGCGAGGATGTCCTCGGGCAGCGGTGCGAGCGCCCCTGCTTCGTCGAGGGCCCCCAGTGCACCTGCATCCTGGCCGTAGAAGACGTCGGCCGGCGTCGCGTCGCCCTCTTCGAGGATCTTCGCGGCCTGGGCGTTGGTGTTGCCCGAGTAGTCGACCTCGATGCCGCCGCCGATGCGTTCGATCAGGGGGTCGACGAGTTCTTCGCCGCGGCCGGAGTACACCACCAGGGCGGACTCTGCGGTGGCGGACTCGGAGGTGGAGGTGGTGTCACCGGAGTCCGAAGAGCTGCAGGCGACCAAACCGAGGGCAAGGGTTGCACTGCACGAGAGCAGCGCCAGACGGCGAACGGTGAACACGGTTCTCCTGACGAAAACGGGTCAAACGGACAATTCGAGAAAGTACACCACCAAGGTGAGGCTCAGCTACTTTCCCCCCCGGATTGAACGACCGGCAGCCCGGGCATTCCCGCCCGATGACCGAACGCGTGCTCGTCACCGGTGCCAGCATCGCCGGCCCCACCGTCGCCTACTGGCTCGACAGAGCGGGATACGACGTCGTCGTCGTCGAGCGCAGTCCGCAGCTGCGTCTGGGCGGCCAGAACATCGACGTCCGCGGTAGTGGACGCGAGGTGCTGCGGCGCATGGGCCTGGAGCAGACCCTGCTGGCCAACGGCACCACCGAGAAGGGCACCAGATTCGTCGACGATTCCGACGCCACCATCGCGGCCTTTCCGGCCGGAGACGGATCACACGACGGGCCGACGGCGGAGATGGAGATTCTGCGCGGCGAGTTCGCGCGGATTCTCGTCGAATCAGCCGGTCCGCGAACCGAGTACCGGTACGGCGATCGCGTCGTCGGCGTGGCTCAGGATTCCGACGGAGTGGATGTCATGTTCGCGTCGAACGCATCGGAGAGGTTCGATCTCGTCCTGTTCGCCGACGGAGTCCGTTCCAGCAGTAGGGAACTGGTTTTTCCTGCCGAGGCGGAGACCACGCCGGTCGGCCTGTACACCGCGTACGGGGTGTTGCCGAAGGGACCGAGCGACGACGGCTGGTGGCGTTGGTGCAACGCCACCGGATCCAGAGTCGCCAATCTCCGCCCGGACAACCTCGGCACGACGCGTTTCAGCCTGTCCTGGGTGTCCGACGACGGCGGGTACGAAACCGCGTCCACCGAAGAAGTCGTTGCCGCCCTGCGAGCGACGTTCGCCGACGTCGGCTGGGAAGTGCCCAGAATCTTGAATTCGCTCGGACCGGGTTCGGAGCTCTACGTCGACTATCTGGCCCAGGTGCAGGCCCCACGCTGGTCGAACGGCAGAATCGGCATGCTGGGCGACGCTGCTTGGTGCGCAACACCATTGAGCGGGATGGGCACCACGTTGTCGGTCACCGGGGCCTACGTGCTCGCCGGGGAACTCGCCCGAGCGCGCGATCATCGCACCGGGTTCGAGGCCTTCGAGGCGCGCATGCGTCCGTTCGTGAATCAGGCTCAGAAGCTTCCGCCCGGCGTGCCTCGCGTCGCGCATCCGAAAACGACTGTGGGAGTAGCTGCTTTTCGCACCGTGCTGCGCCTGGCCGGATCGAAGCCGGTCCAGGCGGTCACGAGCAGATTCCTCGGTCCCGACGCGGCGACGCTGGAATTGCCCGACTACGAATTTCGGCGTTAGAGCCCGACCCGCTCGAGCAGCGCGTCGAACGCCTCGCTGGCTTCCTGCTCGGTGCGGCCGGATTCGATGACGCCGTTGTACACCGCGAGCGCCTCCTCCTGGTACTGCTTGTACTTTTCGAGCCACTTCTCCGAGTCAGCGCGCCAGTAGCCGATGATGTCGAAATACTTGTTGTCGTAACCCAAGTCCTTGCGGAAGTACTTGCGTACCCGACGCGAGGACGACGCCTCTGCGGCGAACCACACGTAGCCGCGCCCCTCGGGTAGCGGGTAGGCGAGCACCGCGTCGTCGAGCACGCTGGCGCTGTCTCCGTTTCCGGATCCGATACGCCAATCGAATGTCACGTCGGCGGCTGTCTCGAACGTCTGGATGTCACCGCGTTCGAGTACCTCGACAATCGCGTGTGCGCGGGTGCCTGCGGGCAACTGTTCGACCAGTCGACCCAGTGCTGGAACTCCGGTCATATCGGCCACCAGCAGCAGCCAATCGACGTCGGCGGGCGGTGAGTACCACGACCGCGGACGGGTGAAGAGCACCGTCTGACCGGGGGCGGCCTGCTGGGCCCAGGTGGCCGCGACGCCACCCTCGTGTGCGAAGAAGTCGATGGTCAACTGGCCGCGGTCGGGATCGACGCGTCGGATCGTGTAGTTCCGGCCCTCCGGCGCGTTCTCGAGGCCGTGGAACCACCACAGGCCGTCGACCTCGGTCATCGG
This sequence comes from Rhodococcoides fascians NBRC 12155 = LMG 3623, assembly GCF_001894785.1. GTDB lineage: Bacteria > Actinomycetota > Actinomycetes > Mycobacteriales > Mycobacteriaceae > Rhodococcoides > Rhodococcoides fascians. The sequence continues at coordinate 400,919 of NZ_BCWW01000003.1, read as the reverse complement.
CGGCGGTGCCGACTCGCCTTCACGCGGAAAGTAGACCCCGACGCACTCGTCGGGTGCCCCGAGCGTGCGGTAACCGGCGACGTGCTCGCCGCCGAAGGTGACGCGCACCATGTGCACGGTGAGCTGCTCCACCGCAACGACGTCGGCGTAGTGGAAACCACGCTGCTGATCGGTCATCTTCGTCCTCGATACATCTCTCGTCCGACTGTGCGAGAACCCTCAGGCTAACTCGGCGGCAATTCTGTTCGATTCTAAACTAAGCCTTGCCTAGCCTGCCAGCGGCCACCTTGGGTATCACCAACGGAGTGTGCGATTCGGGATCGTCGATGATGCGGCACTGCAGTCCGAACACCGCCTCCACCAAGTCGGCGGTGACGATCTCCGCCGGTGGGCCCTCGGTGACCACCGCGCCGTCCTTCATCGCGATGATGTGGTCGGCGTATCGACATGCGTGGTTGAGATCGTGCAACACCGCGACGAGGGTGTTGCCGTTGTCCCGATTCAACGTGGCCAGCAGGTCGAGAAGTTCGATCTGGTGCGCGATGTCGAGAAAGGTCGTCGGCTCGTCCAAGAGCAACAGCGGTGTCTGTTGCGCGAGAACCATTGCCACCCAAACTCTTTGCCGCTGTCCACCGGACAGCTCGTCGACCGGACGGGCCGACAGCGACGTCACTCCGGTCGCAGTCATGGCCTCCACCACCGCGGCCTCGTCCGCGACGGACCATTGCCGAATCAACTTCTGATGCGGATAGCGGCCTCGCGCAACCAGATCGGCCACCGAGATGCCGTCCGGCGCGATGGAGGTTTGCGGCAGGAGCCCGAGTCGGCGGGCGACCTCCTTCGCCGGGTACGACGAGATGGACTTGCCGTCGAGCAATACCGTGCCGCCGGTCGGCTTCAGCAGCCGCGACAACGCGCGCAACAGTGTCGATTTACCGCAGGCGTTCGGCCCGACGATCACGGTGAACTTGCCGTCGGGAATGTCGACGGTCAACTTCTCGCTGATGATTCGTTTGTCGTATCCGACGGTGATGCCGTCCGCGTACAGGCGTGGCCTCGTCGTCATTGCTTCCGCCCTTCTCGTGCCAACAACCAGACGAAGTACGCGCCGCCCACACAGACCGTCACCACGCCGACCGGAAGCTGAGTGGGCGCGAACACTCGTTGCGCTGCAACGTCACTGACGATCAGGAGCAGAGCACCCATGCATGCTGCCGGCACCATCGCCACCGACGAGGTACCGGTGAGCCGCCGAGCCAACTGCGGCGCGGCGAGCGCAACGAACGAAATGGGCCCCGCTGCGGCCGTGACCAGTGCCGTGAGGGCGACCCCGAGAATCACCAGCATCAGACGCGTCGGCTCGACGCGGATTCCGAGCGCTCTCGCCGCGTCGTCACCCATCTCGAGTACCGGTAGCCGTGTCGACAGCGCCGCCGCCACGGGGGTGACGACAGCCAGGGCCACGAGAACGGGAACCACCTGCGGCCACCCCAACCCGTTGAGTGTGCCCGCGCCCCAGACGGCGGCTGCGATTGCCTCGGAGACATCGGCTTTCACCACGAGCCAGGTATTGACGGACGCCAGGACGGCACTGACCGCGATACCGACGATGATCAATCGAAAGCCCTGCACGCCGCGCTTGTAGGCGAGCACGTACACCACGGCGGCGGCCACCAGTCCGCCGACGAGCGCGCCCGCTCCGGTCCGGTAGTAACCGCCGCCGAGCGTCAGGATGACGACGAGAGCGCCGGTGTACGCGCCGGTCGAGAAGCCGATGATGTCCGGGCTGCCCAACGGATTTCGCGTCAACGACTGAAAGATCGCACCCGACACCCCCAGGGCAGCTCCGAACAGGAATGCCAGCGCAACCCGGGGGAACCGCGACTGCATCACGACGATCTCGGTGATGCGCGGGGCGTCGCCGAACACCGCTGCGAGCACCTGGCCCGGTGGAACGTGGTAATCGCCGGTGCCGATCGCGAGGACGGCGACAACCGCTGTCAGCAACAGCAGGGCCGCGCAGACGAGGACCGTACGAACGTCGATTCGTGCGCCCAGCACTGTGCGAACGATCCACACCCTTCTGCCGAAGTCGATGTTCCCGGCGCGCGGTGCCCGGATCACAGCCCGCTCGCCTTCTTTCGGCGGACCAACAGGATCAGAACGGGAGCCCCGACGAAGGCGGTGACGATACCGACCTGCAACTCCCCCGGCTCGATGACGATTCGGCCGACGACGTCGGCGAACAACAGCAGTGCCGGTGCCGCGAACACGGTGTGGATCAGAATCCAACGCTGGTCCGGCCCGACGAACCAGCGCACCATGTGCGGCACCATCAGCCCCACGAACCCGACCGGTCCCGCCGCCGCAGTCGCTGCTCCGGCCAACAGGGTCACCGCAACGACCCCGACGGTCCGCGTCCGAAGCGCATTGGCTCCCAACGACCGGGCCAGCTCGTCGCCCAGTGCGATCGCATTGAGCGGACGCGCGACGAGCGCCGCAAGACACAGTCCGAGTACGACGAACGGGCCGGTCGCCGCCGCGATGTCGAGGCCTCGACCCGCCAACGAGCCTGCGCCCCAGAACCGCATCCTGGCGAAGGCGTCCGGGTCCAGCAGCAGCATCCCGGAGGTGACGCCGCCGAGCACCGCACCGAGGGCAATACCGGAGAGCGTCAAGCGAATCGGAGTGGCACCCGCTCGTCCCACCGAACCCAGCGCGTACACCGCGACGGTGGCGAGAACGGCACCGACGAACGCGAACCACACATAGAACCGAACGTCGGTCACGCCCAACACCCCGACTGCGAAGGCGACGAAGAGTGCCGCTCCGGCATTGACGCCCAGAATGCCCGGGTCGGCCAACGGGTTGCGCGTCATCGCCTGGATCAGCGCGCCCGCGACGCCGAGCGCGGTACCGACGAGCACACCGAGCACGGTCCGTGGAACTCGGAGCTCGCGGACGATCACCGCGTCGGTGGAACCGTTCGAAGACCACAGTGCGTGCCACACGTCACCGACAGCGATGTTCTCGGCTCCCACAGCGATACTCACCAGGCACAGAATCGCGAGGACGACGACGACGAGAATCAGACCGGCGGTCCTGCCGGCATCGGTTCGGGCCAGACCACCGACGAGAGCCGGAACATCGCTCTGTTCCGGCTCGTCGCCCGCAGTGATACCCCGCCGTTTCACACCACCGAACGCACCCTCGCACCCACCGCGGACTTGACGATCTCACCGCTGCGCACAGCGATGTTGGACAGCAGAGAGGACGTCAGACCGTGGGTGTGCTCGGTGCCGCCCTGCAGGTAGATCGAACCCGCTGTCGATCCGCGCGTGACGAGCCGGTAGTCCCGCGTCACGCGAGGACCGTGCGCATCGAATTCGACGGCGTCGAACAACGGCCCGAGGATGTCGGGCAGATCGAGGGACGTGAAGCCGGTGGCATAGACGACAGCGTCGCACAGCACGTCCTCGGCCAGTCCTGTCGGCCCGTGTTCCACCGATGCCCGCACGCCCGACGCCTCCTCCGTGACATCGGCCAGTCGGGAGGCTCCGTGCACGAACAACCGGCGCTGTCCGCTGACCCGCTCGGCATACTCGCGCGCGTACAGCTCCTCGATCAGGGGCAAGTCGACGGCGGAGTAGTTGGTTCCGCGGTGATAGTGCAGCAGCTGATCGCGCAGAGAATGCGAGGACGAGTAGAAGTCGTCGACGGCGGTCGGATCGAAGATGCGGTTGGCGTAGGGGCTGTCGTCGGCCGGACTGTACCCGTACTTGCGCAGTACCGCATGCACGGACGCGTCCGGATAGGTCGAATGCAGGTAGTCGACCACTTCGGCTGCGCTCTGCCCGGCACCGACGACGACGAACGTGCGGTGAGTGCGCGACGGCAGCCGGTCGAGGTGGCCGAGCAGGTCGTGATTGTGGAATTGCCGCGCCGACGCGCTGACTCCGTCCGGCAGGGCCGCGGTCAGGCCGCCGGCGAGCACGATGTTGCGGCCGCGGACGGTCCCGGTGCGCCGCCCCTCGGTGCGGACGCCGTAACCGTCACCGGTGTCGACGACCGCGGACGCCCGCGTGCCGTAGTGCACCGCGGCGTCGACTTTGCCCGCGGCCCAGGACAGGTAGTCGTGGAACTCGAGCCGGCTGGGGAAGAACGTCTGCAGATTGATGAAGTGGTTGAGCCGGCCCCGTTCGGCGAGATACGACAGAAACGTGTACTCGCTGCTCGCATTGCGCTGGGTGGCAAGGTCTTTGAGGAAGGAGATCTGCATGGTGGTTCCCGGCAGCAACATTCCGGGGTGCCAAGCGAACTCGTCCTTCGACTCGACGAAGCACGACGTCAGGCGCTCGGCCGGAGCACACTGTCGATTGTGTTCCTCGATCGCGATGGCCAAGCCGAGGTTGGAGGGCCCGAAGCCGACCCCGACGATGTCGTATTCGCCGTCGAGGTCGCTGCTGTAGTCGTCGCTCGGGCTCATCGGATGCTCGCCCCCGACATCTGATCGAGCGCACCGGGGACCGGTTCGGCAGGGTCCACTCCGAGGGCAACGATGCTGTTGTCCGAGTCGACGTGCACCACGGAGGGACTGTGTGTGGGCAGCTCGGCGTTCTCGACCTGACGGAACGACATGATGATCACCAGATCACCCGGAGACACCAGATGGGCCGCGGCACCGTTGATTCCGATCACGCCGGATCCCGGATGGCCTTCGATCACGTAGGTGACCAAGCGAGCGCCGTTGGTGATGTCGACGACGTGGACCTGTTCGCCCTCGATCAGATCGGCCGCCTGCATCAGAGTCGAATCGATCGTGATGGACCCGACGTAGTGCAGATCGGCGTGAGTGACAGTGGCACGGTGGATCTTTCCACCCAGCATGGTGCGGTGCATCAGGCGTCGTTCTCCTTCTTACGGACGAGATATGGGGCAACGCTGGCGAGCTTCTCGCAGGTCTCGTCGAATTCACGTTCGGGCTTGGACTGGCCGACGATGCCGGCTCCGGCACGCAGCCATGCGGAACCCTGCTGCTCGTAGACGGCGCGCAGCACGAGTGCTGCTTCGAATTCTCCCGTCGATGATGCCTTCACGACGGCACCGGAGTACAGGCCGCGCGGTGAGTCGTCGAGCCGACCGATGGCGTCGATGGCCTCCTTCTTCGGGATCCCCGACGCCGTGACGGCCGGAAACAGGGCACCGAAGGCATCCCAGCAGGACAGGTCCTCGCGCAGGCGTGCGCGCACGGTGGACGCGAGATGTTGGACACTTCCCCGTTCGCGCACGCTCATGAAGTCCGAGACGGCCGTCGACCCCGGGCTGGCGATCGATTCGAGTTCCTCGAACGAGGTACGCACGGACACAGCGTGTTCGGTGATCTCTTTCGGATCCTGTTCGAGATCGGACTTCGCTGCCGAGTCGGCATCGGAACCGAGTCCGAACGCTCTCGTTCCCGCGAGCGGCTCGGTGGTGACGATCCCGTGTGCGTCGACGGAGGCGACCAATTCCGGGCTGAAGCCTGCGGCACGCAGATCGCCGAGATGCAGCAGAAAAGAGCGGGCCGGAGTGTTCGCCGTACGCCCGGCGCGGTAGGTGCCCGGCATGTCGAGATCGAATGGGATACGCACGCTCCGGGACAGAATGACCTTGGCGTAGTCGCCCCGTCGGATTTCCGTTACGGCCTGTTCGACGCGGCCGCGGTAGTCGTCGAGATCTCCGCCGACGTCGAGAGCGTGCACGGTCGGCAGCTCGTCGCCGCCGATCGCGTCGAGCGCGGCCAGTACCGAGGCGCGGTCCTCGTCGCTGCCGGTCACCTCGACGGCATCGTGTTCGCGGCCGAAGCGGACCTCGACGCGGGGCACCACCAGGTGCGCGAGGATGTCGTCGGCGTCGCGCCCGGCGGCAGTGGACCGATCGACGTCGTGCAGGTGCTCCGCGAACCCGAAACCGACGAATCCGTAAGCGTTCCACTGTTCTCGGGTCAGGCCCGTGCACGCTTCGCTCAGAGCCGCTGCCGGGTTACCGGACCAGCTCCGCTCGGTCGGTTCTCCGGCCCCCCAGGTGGTGGTCACGAGGTGGGGCCGAAGCACGATGCGAGCGACCACGCCGCCCGCGAACACCCAGCGTCCCCGGTCCTCGTACACGACGTACTCGTCGAACAATCCGGACTCCGCCAACGCGACGACCGTACGCAGTCCCCGCTGCAGTTCGGTCCCCTCGGCCGTGTCCATCGTCGTTTCTTCGACAACGGTCATTGTGTGTGCACTCCTGACGGTGAATCGGTCCGTGACCGCGCATTGCGCGCAACGTCTGCGGTCGGCATCGGCGCGCGCCTTCGATAGGGAACGCTAACCTAACCGACTCGGCAGCACAACGGCTTCCTCGGTGTCAGCGAACACGGCGTAGATCGAGCACCGAGATACCCCAGCCGACCAGCGTCGACGCCGCGACCTCGAGGCCAGCATCGGCTGCTACGCAGGCAAATTCGGCTTTCGTTCGTACACCGCTGCCGTGCATGCAGAGCATCAGCAGATCGAATTCCGACTGGTCCTCGTTGAACGACCCGTCGTTGGACAGTCGCTCGACGACCACCAATTTTCCGTTGTCGGCCAATCCTGTTGCCGCGTTGCGCAACAGCAGTGCGAGATCGTCGTCTCGATAGTGTCCGGTGACCTCGAGCAACAGATACGCGTCGAATCCGTTCCCGTGCTCCACATGCGGCTCGGACATCACGCTCTGCGGGTGATTCACCACTCGCCCTTCGAGTTCGGGCCATTTCCCGAGGTCGCGTCGAATCAGGTCGAGTTCGCTGGGCAACCCGAGCACACCCGCCGATACTCCGTCGTACCGGGAGAGAACGGAACCGAGCACCACTCCGGATCCTGCCCCCGCCACCAACAGGGTCGAGACCCCGTCGAACGAATAGTCCTGCACCAGAGCAGGACCCAGGAACGCGGCCTCGTCGGCGATGTGGTTGTGATGCAGTTCGGCGAGCCGCGGGGACGCCTCGAGGTCTTCGGTCAACGTGTTGCCGGTCAGCAGGCTCGCGCTGGCGGTACCGGTCCGCAGGCTGTCCACCAGACCTGTGATCGACAGTTCCACCCGTGCCTCGATCCCGTCCAGGTCCAGCCAGTGCGAGATCCAGTCGTCGCCGAGCATCGCCTCACCGATATCGCCGAGAATCAGATCACCGGTGGAGTTCTCGGCGAGGACGTCGACGGCACGCAGATAGCGCACGAATTTCGCGAGGGCGCGCGCGTCCGTCTCGGTGGCTTCCGCCAGCGATTCGACGGAGCACGCCCCTCGGGACACGTGCAACGGGATACGTAACGTGTTGGCCGCCCTGAAAGCGAAGGGCGACAGTATTTCCGCACGTTCGGCGAGCCTGTCGAACGGCTCGGACTCACCGCCGCTGAGGTCGGGCACCTCGGGATCGTCGGCGCGGGTCAGAACCTCGGCGCGACGCCAGTACCCGGTTACGTCGACCATCTCCGGCGGCAGGCCGCGGTCCTCGCGCAGATACCGACGGATTCCCTTGAGAGCGGTCGCTTCCCCTGCCACCCAGGCGAACACCGTTCCGTCCCACCAGGGTGCCGCCCGCACCGCACTGTCGAGCAAGTCGCCGGTGCCGGCGGTGACGCCGTCACGGTGGACCCACGTGATCTCGGCGTCGGCGGCCGTCGGCAACGGCAACTCTCGCTCGACGTCGGCGACCTCGACGAACACCCGAATTCGCCGGCCCGGCAATGCCTCTTCGAGATACCGAGCGATAGCAGGTAACGCGGTCTCGTCGCCGACGAGCAACACCCAGTCGACATCGGCCGGAGCATGGCCCGACCGCACCGGTCCGAGCAGGCTGATGGAATCGCCGACGCGGCAACGCCGACCCCACGTCGACGCGATGCCGGTGTCGTGGGTGACGAAGTCGAGAGTCACCTGCGCGGTCTCGGGATCGACGCTGCGCACGGTGTAGTTGCGGGTCACCGGACGCGGATCACGCGGCCATTCGACGGTGCGCTCGTGCTGGGCCGGAAGCACCACCGTGCCGTCGGTCTCCGCCGGGAAGAACAACCGAACGAAGTCGTCGAATCCTTCGCTGCGCAACGCCGGGAACCGGTAGTCGCCGCGCGAGAACTCGCGCAGCTGCGGCCCACCCAACACGATTCGGCGCATACCCGAACCCAGCTGACGTGTTTCGATCACCGTTGCCGTGCGCAGGACTTCGGGAAAGACGACCTGAAGTCGATGGGACCTTGCCACGGTGGAACACGCTCCTGTCGTCGAAAGTGAATACGCCTGTGCTCGCGTCGAGTGGGCCGCCCGAGTGTTGTCAGCCCTGAACGTTCTCGGCGGCAGTGTTCAGCGCCGAGGCCACGTCGTCGAGGATGTACGGGATCGTCAGCACCGTCAGGCCACCGAACGCGAAGTTCTTGTCGGCGCTGAGGGCCTCGGTGGAGGCGGTACGCCCCTGCGAAAGTACGGGCTGCGAGGCCACGGCGGGTTCGGCCAGGAACCCGGCGAGAGATTCCTTGTCGTACGCCACGACGAACAGCACGTCGGACTTCAGCAACGACGCCTGTTCGAGGCTGAGCTCGAAGTACACGGCGTCGGGGTCCTTGGCCGGGTCGGCCTGTTGGATGGTGGGCTCGTTGACGAGACCGAGCTGCTCGAGGAACTCGACTCGTACGTCGTTGTCCTTGCTGACGGCGAAAGTGCCGGGTGCGTTGGGCAGCGCGACGGTGACCGTCTTGCCTTGCAGCGCAGAGTACTTCGTCGCCGCATCGGCAATCGAGCCCTCGACTCCGGAAACCAGGTCGGCGGCCTCCTTCTCCTTGCCCAGCGCCTTGCCCGCGATGGTCAGCTGGTCCTCCCACGACGTGGTCCACTGCTTGTCCGGGTACGCGACGACGGGCGCGATGTCGGAGAGCTTGTCGAACTCCTCCTGGCTCAACCCCGAGTACGGCGCGAAGATCAGATCCGGTGCGGCGGCAGCGAACTGCTCGACCGGAACCGCTCCGGTGCCGTCACCGGAGAGCAGTGTCGGCGCGTCGCCGCCCAGGTCGGCAAGAGCCTTCGCGTCCCACGGCAGAACGCCGCGTTCGTCCGCACCGTACTGGGCACCGTCGAATGTAGGCATCGCAACGGGTACGACTCCGAGGGCGAGAATCGCGTCCTGGTTCGACCAACCCCAGGTCGCGATCCGCTTCGGTGCCTCGGGGATCGTCGCGGATCCGAGTGCCGAGTCGATCGTGACCGGAAATGCGGACTCCTGCGCAGACGTCGTGGAGTCGGCGGCAGGCGTCTCCTCGGTGTCGCTGCTGCATCCGGCGGCGAGGGCGATGGTCAGCCCTCCGGCGAGCGCGATCGACGCGGCGCTCCTCATCCACTTCGTACGAACCTTCATCGTTCTTCGGAACCTCTCGACTCGACCACGCACTGACTGCGTCCACACCCGACCGGGCGAGGCGACTGACAAGGTAGCACTAATGAGGTTACCCTTGCCTCATTAGCCCGTCCTCGGACTCCCTGTCCTACACGATTCGACACGCGGCCGACAGGGCCTCCCGCCAGAGCCCGGCCAGGTCCTCCACACCGTCGAGCACTCCTGCCGGCCACGTGTACGTCACACCGAGTACCGACGCCCCGTCCTGTTCGTGCACGTAGCTGTCGACGACCAACGCATAGCCGCAGGGCGTCTCGGTGCCGGGCGTGGTGTCGAGACTGCTACGCAGTCGGCTGGCCCCGAACGGACCGCCTGTCGCGGTGTCGAAACGGCCCAGATAATTGAATTCGATGTCGGCCGTGGGCATGTGCCGCAGCACCGCACCCGCCTCACCGCTGCACCACCGCAGCATGCCGTACGTCGACCCGTCTCCCGGCACCGAATCCCTCGACCTAGCCGCGTCCGTCGCGATCGTACGCAGAACCGATTCTGCGGCAACAGGATCGGACCGGTGCGACATCAGGGCGCGATGGTCGGTCGCGTCAGCGGTCAGGCGGAGCGGGAACACAGCCGTGAGCCATCCGACCACGGAAGTGCCGTCCACCCGATCGGACGCGATTCCCGACCGCCCGTGCCCCTCCACGTCGACGACGAACGACTGCGGACCCGCCGCACCGCTGTCCATCCACTCGACTGTCGCGGCCGCGAACGTTCCCAACAACAGATGTTCGACGGACACCCCGAGCCGCGGGCGGGCTGCGGCGAGAATCCGCGCGCTTTCCTGAGGGGACAGCGCGAACGTGGTGGTGCGTACGCCTGCACCGGTATCGATCGACGGATCGACCGAACGCACCATCGGAACCCGTTCCGCCCCGTCGCCGACGCGTGTCCAGTACTCCAGATCGGCGAGCACCTCGACAGAGCCGGCGAGGCGGTGGATCTCGTGCGCCCACTGCCGCATGGAGGGCCCGATCGGGCCGCGATCCGCCGACAACCGCTGCTGCCACGCAGTCGTGATGTCCGGCAGCAGTATTCGCCAGCTGACCCCGTCGACCACGAGGTGATGCAGCGTGATCAGGAGCTCACCCGAGGAGTCGGTGTCACCGTGGTGGCGCAGCCACACCACATCGACCATCCGGCCGATCCGGGGATCGAGCCGACCACGTGCCGCGCGTGACTGGGCGGCAACACGCTCTGCGAGCAGCGATTCGGTGAGCCCGTCCACATACTCGGTACGGACCCACTCGGCCACGTCGGCAGTACCGTCCGGCAACACGGTGAACACGGACTCGGAGCCGGGACGACGCTCGAAACTCGAATGCAGGATGGGGTGCCTGGCCACCACGAGATCGAGAAGCTCGATCAGCGAGTTCTCGGTCAGATCGGCGGGAGCCTCCAGCAACACCGCCTGCGAGATCTCGTCGACGGACCCATCGAGGCTGTCCATCCAGCGGAGGATCGGTGTCAACGGGACTTCTCCGTACGGCGACAGTTCCTCGACGCCGGAGGCCATCGGTTGCGCCGACTCCGCTTGCTGAGCAAGTGCTTCCGGCGTGCGCCGAGCGACGATGTGACGGGGCGAGACCGCCATGCCCACCGTCCGCAGCCGCGCCGACAACTCCATGGCCATGATGCTGTCGCCCCCGAGATCGAAGAAGTCGTCGTCCGCGGAGACCTCCGGCACATGCAGCACAGCGGCTACTGCGCGGCATATCTCCCGCTCGACGTCGGTGCGCGGCGCGCGCCCGGAACCGAGGGTCGGGACGGGGTCGGGTAACGCGGCCGCATCGAGCTTTCCGTTCGGCAGCACAGGGAACGCATCGAGCACGGTCACCGACGATGGAACCATGTACGACGGAAGGAGTTCGCCCAGACCCGCGCGCACGGCGCTCACGTCGATCGTCCGTCCCGGCGCAGCAACGACGTATCCAGCGAGGGTCGCCTGCCCGGTACTGATACCCGACGTATGCACCAGCACCCGCGCGTCTGCGACGGCATCGATCTCTCGCAATCGACTTTCGACTTCCCCCACTTCGACGCGGTGCCCGCGGATCTTGACCTGGTCGTCCGCGCGACCGGCATACCTCAATGTGCCGGATTCGGTCCACGACACGAGATCCCCGGTCCGATAGAGCCGAGTACCGTCCGCGGCGAAGGGATCGGCAACGAAGCGGTGCGCGGTGCGCCCCGGCGCGTTGCGATACCCGCGCACCACGCCCGGACCGGCCAAATAGAGCTCGCCGAGCGCCCCGGGAGGCGCGAGCCGAAGACAGGCGTCCAACACGTATGCCTTCAGGTTGGTCACCGGCCTACCGATCACGGGCTCGGGCGACAGATCCGTCGATGTGAACACCGCATCGACGGTGGCCTCGGTGGGTCCGTAGAAGTTGTAGGCGACCACAGATTCGTTCGCGCGCAACCTGTTCCACAGGTCGACCGATACCGCCTCGCCGCCGACCCCGACCGACGTGAGTGTGTCGATCGATCCCGACCGCATCATCTGTTCGAGCAACGAGGGTACGACCTCGATGAAATCCACCGACAGCGTTCGCAGTCGCTCGGTGAGTTCTCTCGGGTCGAGAACGACCTCGGGATCGATGAGATGTACTGTGTGCCCGCCGAACATCCACAACTGCGGTTGCCAGGATGCGTCGAAGGCCATCGACCAGGCATGCGCCACGTTCAGAGTGTCCGTGCCCGCGCGCGCCGCCGTCGGCAGATGCACGCTCTCGCGATGGGAGTGATAGAGATTCGCCAGTCCTCGGTGCGGTACCGAGACTCCCTTGGGCACACCGGTCGTACCGGAGGTGTAGATGAAGTACACCGGGTGGTCGGGATGCAATGCGGACCGACGCTCGGAATCGGTGACGGCAATCCTGTCCATCGACGACGGCGTCAGGGCCTCGACCGCCGATGCCGTCACCGTGATCACCGGCTGCGCATCGTCGAGAATCTGCCGCGCGCGTTCGGTGGGCCAGTTCGGGTCGATCGGGAGGTAGGCGGCCCCGGACTTCATGACCCCGAGGATCGTCGCCATCGTCGTCACGGTTCGTGGGGCCTCGACGGCCACGATATCTTCCGCGCCGACACCGAAACCGAGGAGCCATCGCGCAATTCGATTGGAGACGCGATCGAGCTCGGCGAACGTCAGAGCCGTGGCGGCGTCTGCAACAGCAACGGTGTCCGGTTGCAACGCGACGCGGTCGGCGAACAGGTCCACCATCGTCCCGTCCGGATACCGACGCTGCGAGCCGGCGTACTCGGTGCGGAGAATCCGAGTCGTCGTCTCGTCGACGAGAGACAGTGCGGCGATCGGCGGGTCGCCTTCGTCGGCGAACGCACCCAACACCGAGGTCAGTGCGGACGCCACTGCGCGGGCGCGAGCCACGGGCACCGAGTCGCTGCGGTATTCGACCACCAGCCGCATCCGTTCGCCCGGATGGACCGTCAACACGAGCGGGTAGTGCGTCACTGTGTGGAATCCGGCGACCGACACCGAGAAGTTCTCGGCATCGACACCCGAAGTGTCTGCAGCAGCGAAGTTCTCGAACACCACGAGTGTGTCGAACAGCGTTCCCCGCCCGACGGCCTTCTGAATGTCTGCCAGGCCCACGTGATGATGCGGAGCCACGGCGATCGAGAAGTCCCGCAGACCAGCGAGCACGGTCGACAGACGTGCATCGGGTCCGACGTCGACACGGACGGGAACGGTGTTGATGAACAGTCCGACCATGTCTGCGACGCGATCGAGGTCGGTGGGACGCCCCGAGACCGTCGAGCCGAACACGACCGACGGGGAATCCGTGAATGCCGAGAGCACCACGGCCCATGCTGCATCGACCAGTTCGCTCAGCGTCGACGATCGACGACGCGCCGACTCGATGAGCCGGGCGGTGTCCTGCGCACTCCACTCGAGGTCGATCTCGTGCGCCTCGGAACGTACCGACGACGATGCCGATGCCGATGCCGATGCCGACGCTGCCACCATCGTCGATGCCACGTCCGCGCCGAGCGCGCGACGCCACGCGTCGACGGACGAGTCGTCGCGGCCCGCGAGCCACCGCAGGTAGTCGTCGAACCGCGCAGGTTCCGGCAGTGCCAGGCCTCGGTAGAGCTTGAACAGCTCGGTACCCACAGTGCCCATGGACCACCCGTCCACGAGAAGATGGTGGACGGTCAGCACCACCCGGTGACGATCGTTCCCGCAGTCCAGCAGCAGAATTCGGACGAGTGAGTCCTGCTCTATGTCGAACGCACGCCTGTCCTGGTCGATCAGGTCACGGGCGGTAGGCGATGTCGGATCGTCGACGACATGACGACGGAGTACGACTCGACCCGTATCGCGGATCGCGACGGTCGCCCCAGTGCTCAACGTCAGAAAGCGCGAGCGCAGCGCTGGATGACGGTCGAGGAGCGCATCGAGTGCGCCCTCGAGACGTCGCGGATCCAGCAGCCCGTGCACCTCGAATTCGGTGGCGATGACGTAGATTTCCTCCACTCCGTCGCCCGAGGCTACGGACTGGAATGCCAAGCCCCGCTGCAGCGGAGTGGCCGGGCGAGCTGCCTCTGGATCGATTCCATGAGAGCGCAATTCGGCTACATCGGCATCGGTCAGCAGCGCTACCGAACTGTCGGGCCGGTCGACGATCGCAACGGCCCGGGCGCTTCGGCCCCGCTCCACCAGCCCTGCGACCGTTCGACACTCGAAGACGTCTGCGGTGGTGATCGGAAGTCCGGCGGTGCGCGCGTGATGGACGAGGGTGATGGCGGTGATGCTGTCGCCGCCGAGCGAGAAGAAGTCGTCGTCGACGCCGATGGACTGGGCGCTCTCCGCACGGGTGGTGTCTGCGAACAGCGCCGCGAGCGCTCGCTCGTCCTCGGATGCAGCAGGTCGCGATCGGCTGGGACCACCGTCGGGTATTCCGCGCTCCTGCAGAACTTTTCGATCGGCTTTGCCGTTGGGGGTTCTGGGAATACTGTCGACGGCCACCCAGAATGCGGGCACCAGATAGTCGGGAACCCGGCGACGAAGCGCCTCCTGCACCGACGCGGTGTCGACCGAGTCGGGAGTCACGTAGGCCACCAGCACACCGACGCCGTCACCGTCGGACACAGCGACCACGGCGCACTCGTCGACCGAAGGGTCACTGGCCGTCCAACTTTCGACCTCCCCCAGTTCGACGCGATGGCCTCTGATCTTGACCTGACGATCGTCTCGACCCAGAAATACCAGGACGCCGTCGACGAGACGGGCACGGTCCCCGGTGCGGTACATTCGCGCGCCATCGCCGCCGGGATCTGCGACGAAGCGAGTCGCGGTCTCGGCCGGTTTCCCGGAGTATCCGCGGGCGAGCTGCACGCCCGACACGTACAGGTCGCCAGGAACGGCGTTCCGAACCGGGCGTAGCCGAGAGTCGAGCAGCCGCAGTGTGGTGTTGTCCACCGAGGTTCCGATGACCGCAGGGTCGCCGTCGACCCGCTGGACGGCGACGTCGCCTGCGACTTCGGAGGATCCGTAGGAATTGTCGATCGTGGCGTCCGGCGTCACCGCTCGGATCACGTCGATCATGTGGTCGGTCAACGGTTCTCCGCTGAGTATCCAACCGGTCACCGAAGCGCAGTCCGACGGTGCCGTAGCGGCCAACGCGGCAGCCAGAGAACCGATGGCGGTGACCTGTTCGGCACCGGACCGTCCGATGAGCGAGGCCACGGCACCCGAATCGCCGTACTGGTGATCCTGTGCGAGTACCACACGTTGGCCCGCGAGAATGCCGGTGAGCAACTCCGTCGCGCCGTCGATGAACGCCAGCGAACTCTTGGCAACTCGGCTGCCCGGTCTGCCCCACCGCGTCACCGCCCACTGCAGCCGGTTGGCCAACGCGTTCCTGGTGCCGACCACACCCTTGGGCGTTCCGGTCGAACCCGACGTGTACACGAGATAGGCCGCGCACTCACCCGGGACGCTGCGACCGAACGGCGGCGTCCAGTCCTGTTGTCGTACAGCGGTATCGACACGGACCGCAGTCTCCATATCCGTCAGTGCCGCGGGGGTCGCATCGTCGATCAACAGCAGGTCGTGCCCGGAATCGGACAGGATCAGTTCGATCCGCTCACGCGGGTAGCGAATGTCGACGGGTACGAACGCTGCGCCGACGTCGATGGTCGCCAACAGCGCCGCCACCATGTCGAGACCTCTGCTCACCGCAACAGCGACGCGGCTTTCGACACCGATGTGGTGCACACGCAGCAGTGCGGACACCTGTCCGACCCGCGTGGACAACTGCCCGAACGTGATGTGCTCGCCGCCGATCAGCAGTGCCACGTCGTCGCGGGACTGCTCGAAGCGCGCTGCCAGAGCGGTCTCGATCGGCACCACGGTTCGGTCCGGTCCGACGCTGCGCCCCTGGCCATGTGGGGCGGCCACCAGTCGAGTGACGTCGATGTCCGACACTGTCGTCATCCGATCGAGCATCTCGACGAACGTCTCGGCGTACATGGCGGCCTGCCGCCGGCCGACAGCGGCCTCGTCGTGCAGTACGAACGCCCACAGAGCAGGATCGGGGCCCACGATCAACGCCATCGGGAAGCTCATGTGCGCACCCAGCACCGTGATCTCGTCGACGGTCCCGCTCGTCTCGGGTATCGGTGCGGGATAGTTCTGGTACACGACTATGGTGTCGAACAGCTCTCCGCCGCCGACTGTTCCGGCGATGTCGGACAGCCCGAGGAACCGATACTCGTCCAGGTCGAGGTGGTCTGCCTGCACGCGTGCGAGCATCTCGGTCGCCGTTGCAGCCGAGTTCCACCGCAGGCGGACCGGCACGGTGTTGAGCAGCAAACCCACCATCGCCTCGGCACCATCGAGATCGAACGGCCGCAGCGACGTCGCCATCCCGAAGGCCACATCGTCGGAACCGGTTCTCGCCGACAGCATCGCCGCCCAGGCTGTCTGCACGACGACGTTCGTGGTCACGCCGGTACGACGCGCGTATTCGGACACCCGCTGGGCCAACGCATCGTCGATATCGACGTCCAGGCGCGAGCGCGTGCTCGCGCTGGACCCATTCGCTCGGTCCCCGGCAACGAGAGTCGCGGACTCGAACCCGTCGAGGTAGTCGGCCCACCGCTGACGCGCAGTGACGTTGTCCTGCAACGCTGTCCACGCGAGATAATCGCCGAAGTCGGGTGCAGGCGGCAACTGCGCCCCCTCGCCCGATTCGTAGAGAGCGATCAGCTCCCTGACGAAGATGGCCTCGGACCACCCGTCCATCAGCGCGTGATGGTAGGTGAGCAGAACTCGCGGGGCGCGCGCAGAAGTGGAGTAGGAGAAGCGAATCAGCGGCTGCTCGAAGAACGCGAACCCGGCCGAGCGGTCTCGTCGGAGATGATCATCCCACTCGTCGTCGACGGCCGTGACGACCGGCGTCGACGCGCGTGGTACCACCCAGACCAGATCACCGTTACGGCGTTGCCGCAGCAGCGCTCTGATGTTCGGGTAACGATCCAACAGCAGCTCGAGGGCACGATCGAGCCGGCCTCGATCCACCGCGGCGGACAGGTCGAGCACCGTCTGTGACAGGTACGGATCCTGCGCTCGCTCGGCGAGCGTCGATTGCAGGTACATCCCGACCTGCAGCGCGGTGAGTGGGAGTACGGCGGCGATCTTGGACTGCGACGTGGCCGCGGTATCGGTCGTCATGTCTGCTCACATACTGCTTTCGAATTCGTCGAGCTCGTCCTGGGACAGTTCCACCGTGGCAGCGGCGTGGACAGCGGGGCGTGCGTCGGCGTCCGGTGTGAGCTCCGCCCCGAACATTCGCACCGTCCGCTTGCGCATCACCTCACGCGGTGCCAGCGGAATCGAGGCCTTTCGCGCCCGCGATGCCACGGCCAGGCAGGTGATGCTGTCGCCGCCGAGCGCGAAGAAGTCGTCGTCGATCCCCACGCGTCCGACACCCAGAACCGCCGCGACGATCTCGCACAACATCGTTTCCACCGGCGTTCGGGCCGGTACGAACGTGCCTCCTCCCACGGCGTCGACGGTCGGAAGAGCCCGCACATCGAGCTTGCCGTTGATCGTCATCGGAATGCGTTCCAGGGCAGCGAACAACGTCGGCACCATGTACTCGGGCAACGTCGCTGCCAGCCGGTCTCGAATGGAACCGAACAGCACGGACGTGTCGGTCGTACCGCCGTCGCGAGGAACGACGTATGCGGCCAGGGCGCGAGTACCACTCCCGATCTGCACCGTACGCACCACCGCGCCCATCACACCCTCGCATGCGGCCACGGCGCGTTCGACCTCTGCGGTCTCCACTCGATAGCCGCGAATCTTCACCTGGTCGTCCGCGCGACCGAGGTAGTCGAACAGACCGTCGGCTCGAATGCGAACCAGATCACCGGTGCGGTACATCCGTGCGCCCGGAGTCAAGGGGTCGGCCACGAATCTCGTTGCTGTGTCGCCGAATCGGTTCACATAGCCGCGCGCAAGACCGACACCGGAGAGGTACAACTCCCCCACCGAACCGATCGGGACCGGCCGTAGCCACTGGTCCAGGACGGACGCACGTGTGCCCAGAATCGGTGCTCCGATGGACGGCCCGACGCTGTCCCTTGTTCCGGTACCGAGCGCGTTGATCGTGTACTCGGTAGGCCCGTACAGGTTGTAGCCGATGCCGTCGAGCCGACTCCACAGTGCATCCGGTACCGCCTCACCACCCAGCAAGACCAGGGGAATTCGATGTCCGTCGCGTTCGTCCAACAGTCCGAGATCGAGCAGATGTCCGGCATACGTGGGCGTCACGTTGACCACGTCGATTCTGTTCTGCTCGCAGTAGTGAGCCAATGCCTCACCGTCGCGGCGTAATTCCTCGTCGCAGATGTGTACCTCGTGACCTTCGACGAGCCACAGCAACTCCTCCCACGACATGTCGAAGGAGAACGACACCGTGTGTGCGATCCGCAGGGTGCGGTCTCCTGCCACGGCGACGGTGGGAGCGAAGATCTCGTTCCGGTGATTGATCTGCATGTTCGTCAGACCGCGATACGGAGTGACGACGCCCTTCGGTGTTCCGGTCGAGCCGGAGGTGTAGATGACGTAGGCGGGGTGCTCGAGTCGGCCGACGGTGCCGGACGCAAAACCGACCGACGCTGTGGCCGCCTCGACTTCCGACGCGTCGATGTCGTACGCCAACTCTGTTGCGACCTCAGGGGAGTCGACGACCATCCGTGTGGCGGTGGTGGCCAATCCCCGGCTCTCCGTGTCCACCGTCGTCACCAGAACGGCCGGTTGCGCGTCGGCCAACATGACGTCGAGACGCTCTGTCGGATAGTCGAGTTCGAGGGGCAGGTACGCGGCACCGGTACGCAGCACCGCGAACAGGGCCACCACCATCTCCACCGATCTCGGCAGAGCGAGGGCCACGATGCGTTCGGGAGCGGCACCCCGGCGAAGCAGCGCCAGTGCGCAGGCGTTCACCCGCCGGTCGAGGTCGCCGAAGGTCAGCCGCCGGTCTCCGAACACCAACGCGATGTCGTCGGGAACGGCCGCGGCGCGTGCGGCGAGCAATTCGGCGATCGTGTTGTCCTGCAGTCGTTCCGATCGGCCGTCGAACTCGTTCTCGACGACACTCGGCATGTCGCCCGGGGCAGACGGCCAGCGCGAGATCGGCAGATCGGGCTGCGCTGCAACGGTATCGAGTGCCGATGCGAACGAGTCGAGCAGCGATCGGGCACGCTCGTCGTCCACAGAATCGGGTAGATACGTCACCGACAGGTTCAGTTCATCGCCGGGATCCACTGCGATGGACACCGGGAACTCGGACCCATCGACGGTCGAGATGTGTCGCACGCGGCGCTCGTTCCCCGCCGACGTCGATTCTTGTCGTCCCGCAGGCCCGGCAGCGTTACGCAGGACGAGCAGGGTGTCGAACAGAGCCCCCGCACCGATGGCCTGCTGAATTCCACCGAGACCGAGGGTGTCGTGCGGCATCAGGTCGAGACGCTGATCCTGCACGCGCGCAGCCACATCGGTGACCGAATCGAATCCACCTGCCGTCACCCGGATCGGCACCGTGCTGATGAACGCGCCGATCGCGGTGTCGGAACCGGCCACATCCATGGGCCGACCGGCGACGGCGGTACCGAACACCACATCGGACCGCCCCACCACACGCATCAACACACTCGCCCAGGCCGCTGCGAGAACCGTGAACAGAGTCGAACCGGATCGACGTGCGTGCAGATCCAGCGCGCCGGACACCGCTGCCGTCACTCTGCGTTCGATCCTGCGGGGTGAACCGTCCCCACGGGTGGCCTCCGCGGCCACCGAGGTCGGGCTGTCGATATCGCCGAAGTACCGCTGCCACGCCTGCTCGGACTCGGCACGGTCGCGAGAAGCCAGCCAACGCAGATACTCACGGTAGCCGTGGTCCGGCGGAACGGGCGTGCCGTTCTCGTCGTGCTGCTCCAGGACTCGAGCCACGAGCAGTGCCGAGGATCCGCCGTCGAAGCACCCGAACCAGTAGGTGGTCAACAGTCGGTCGACCCCTCCGGGAAGGTGCACCAGGGTGACCCGAAACAGTGGCGGCGCAGCGATGTCGAACGAGAGCGCCCGGTCGTCCGCGAGAATCCGGCTCCATCGATCGTCCACCTCGCTCGCAGGGCACGCACGGAGATCCACCACCGTCAACGGTGCCTGCACCGCAGAGAGCACGACCTGGGCCGGCGCGGTGTCGTCCGGCGTCACGAAGGCCGTCCGCATCGCCGCGGTGGTATCGACGACCGATTGCAGAGCTCGCCTGATCCTGTCGTCGTCGAGGACGCGGTCGACCTCGACGACGGTGCGGACGGTGTACAGCTCGGTGGCATCGGCGTCGACACCTACCTGGAAGACGAGCCCGAGCTGCAGTGGTGACAGTGGCCAGACGTCGTCGATGGATCCGAATTGCTCCCTCAACGACTCGAATTCGGCGGACTCGACGTCTGCGAGTGGGCCGCGGCTCGCCTCGGGTGCGGCCTCGTCGCCTCGGGCACGCCGCAACCGCTCCTGCACCAACCTACGTCTGACGTCGTCGAGATCCATGGGTTCCTTCATCGAGTCGGCTGCTGTTGCGTGCACTGTGTGACGAGCAAGGACTTGTCCACTTTGCCGATGGCGGTGACGGGCAGCGATGTTCGTGTCACCACGCGATCGGGCAGTTTGAATCCGGCGCAGCCGGCCGCCGTCAGGAAGGCCCGCACGTCGGCGACGGTCGGACCACTTCCGTTCGGCACCACGACTGCGCAGACACTTTCGCCCACAGCGGCATCGGGCACCCCGATCACCGCGACCCGCGCTACTGCAGGATGGGTGAGCAGCAGGTCTTCGAGCTCGTCGGCCGCGACGTTCTCGCCGTTTCGGGTGATCACGTCCTTGATGCGACCGGTGACGACGAGATGGCCGGACTCGAGCTCGCGCACCTGATCCCCACTGCGATAGAACCCATCAGGGGTGATGGCAGTCGTATTATGTTCTGCCGCAGAATAATAGCCATTGATGGTGTAGGGGCCCCGCGTCAGCAATTCACCGACTTCCCCGGGCGATACATCGTTTCCGTCCGCACCGACGACGCGCACCTCGTCCAGATGGGACAACGGCCTGCCTTGCGTTCCGATCACCAGTTCCGCGCTGTCCTCGGCTCGGGTGTAGTTCAGTAGCCCTTCGGCCATGCCGAACACCTGCTGCAGCCGGCATCCGAGCGCGGGCTCGACCAGCTTGGCGACCTCAGGTGCCAGCTTCGCTCCCCCGACCTGCAGCAACCGCAAGCTGGACAGGTCTGCATCCTCCCATTCCGTTGCCTCGCACCACAGATGAGTCAACGTCGGAACCAGCGCCGTGATCGTCACGCGATACCTCTCGATCAGCGCGAACGCGTGGTCTGGGCTGGCACTGCCGGAGAACACCACCGTTGCCCCTACCCCGAGGGCACCGAGCAGCCCGGGGCATGCGAGCGGAAAGTTGTGTGCGGCAGGGAGAACGGCGAGATACACGTCCTCGGGCCCGAGATCGCAGACCTCCGCACTGGCCCTGGCGTTGTATTCGTAATCGTTGTGCGTACGGGCAATCAGCTTGGGCAATCCCGTCGTGCCACCGGAGACCAGCAGTAAGGCAGGATCGGTCGGCCGGGCGCGCGGAAACTGTCGGGGCACCCCGGCCACCGCGGACAGAGAGGTATGGGACCCGCCGCCGTTCGATTCGGGTCCGGAACTGTCGACGAAGACGTGCCGAACACTCGTCACCGACGCGAGAACCTCATCGGCGAGTTCGCAATAGTCGAAGTCGCCGTCCCGATCGGAGATCACGTACGCCACCGCCGATGCGGTGGCGGCGAGATGGGTGATCTCACGTCGGCGATGTGCAGGCAGCGTCAGCACCGGGATCGCTCCGCATTCGAGCAAAGCGAACAGCACGACCGCAAAGTTCACGGAGTTCGGCAATTGCACGACCACCCGGTCGCCCGGTTCGATGCCGCGATCGGCGAATCCGGCTGCGACGCTCCGCACTCGTCGAAGCAGCTCGTCGTACCTCAGCTCCGTGCGATCGTCGACGACCGCCCTCGAAGGGCCGAACTGCGTCGCCCACGTTGCGAACACCTCCGGAAGGGTTTCACCTCGCCACAACCCGGCGTCGAGGTACCTGCGGGCACGCTCGTCGCCGAACGGTACGAAAGCGTCGACGTCGGCGTCCGGCTCGGCAAGTTCGGTCATGTTCTGCACCATGGATTCTCGTCCTCCGGGAATGCGAAGCGGGTCAGGAATGGTGTTCGAGCGCGGCCGACAGTTCGTCCTCCGACATCGCTTCGACCGACAGGAAGATCTCGGCGGTGGCCTCGAGGAATTCTGCGTCACCTTCTGCGCCGATCATCCGGTCCGCGAGCCCGGCCACGGTGGGTGCCGCGAACATCATGCGCACGGTGACCGACGTGATGTCGAAGGACTCGCGAATGCGGGCGACGATGGTCGTCGCCAGGACGGAATCACCGCCGAGCGCGAAGAGCGTGTCCGTCACACCGATGCCGTCGACGCCGAGTACCTTCTGCCAGATCAGGGCGAGGGCGCTTTCGAGGTGAGTTCTGGGCGCAATCCGGGCATCGACCCGTTCGCTTTCTCCCGCTGCGCGACACAGCCGGACGACGGCAGCGGAGTCGATCTTGCCGTTGACGGTCAGCGGCAGCGCGGAGACCGTCACGATCTGCTCCGGCACCATGTGCGCTGGGAGACGCTCGGCGGCCCTGGCCCTCACGGCCGCTACCGTCTCACGGGGATCCGCGTCTCGATCGGTCGGCACCACGGCGGCCAGCAGGATCGGAGCTGCGGTGCGGTCGACAACGGCTGCGGCACTGGCCACCTCGTGATCCGCGGTGAGTGCCGCTTCGATCTCTCCGAGTTCGATCCGAAATCCGTTGATCTTGATCTGGTTGTCCACACGGCCCACGAATTCGACCATGGAGCCGGTCTCGGCCATCGAGCCGGGGCAGTACCGAACCAGGTCTCCGGTGCGGTACCAGCGGTAGCGGTCGGCCTCGACGAAGCGCTCGTTCGTACGCTCGGGATCGCCCAGATAGCCGTCGGCGAGACCGACGCCCGCGACCCACAACTCACCGGGCACCCAGTCCGGCACCTGGTTCCCACGCGCATCGACCACCCGAAGCGCCATCGACGCGAGCGGCACCCCGAACGGGACCGTGCGCCAGTTCGGATCGACGTCCACGACCTCACAGATGCTGTTGTGGATCGCGGTTTCCGTAGCGCCACCGAGTCCGGCGAACCGACATCCGGGAACCGCCGCCGTCAGCCGCCGGTAAAGGTCGATACTCACCTTGTCGCCGCCGAGCATGACGACCTCGAGCGAACCGCCCACATCGTCACCGGTGGACAGGATCATGTCCAGCAGCGGGGGCACGCAGCTGATCACCGTGACGCGGCGCGCACGAATCAGAGCGGCCCAGCGCTGCGGATCCTTGCGCTCGTGTTCCTGGATTAGCACGGCCGTACCGCCGGCCGCGAACACCGAGAACAGGTCGAACGTGCACAGGTCGAAGTCCAACTCGGACAGGCACAATGGACGGTAGCCCTCGCTCAGGTCGAAACGTTCGGCCAGATCCATGATCGTGTTCATCGCAGCGCGATGCGAGACCACAACACCTTTCGGTTCACCCGTGGAGCCGGAGGTGAAGATCATGTACGCGGGCGCGGTGTCGGGGCCGAGGTGCGGGGCGGGCCGAGGCTCACTCAGGATCGCGTGGGACACCGCGAGACCGTCGTCGCCCGACCCGCCGATCGTCACCGTGAACCCCGCTTTTCGGGCGATCAGCGCAGCACGGCTCGACGGTTGGTCGACGCCGATCGGTACGTACACCCCGCCCGCGGCGAGCACACCGAGAACTGCGACCACTTGATCGGGCCCCTTCGGCAGCGTCACCCCCACCGTGTCGCCCACCCCCACGCCGCGATCGGTCAGCGCAGCAGCTACTTTCAGAGCACGATCTCGTAGGTCTCCGTACGTCATCGACTCGTTCTCGCCCCACTCGAGCGCCAGCGCGTCGGGATGCTGCGACGCGCGATCGAAGAAGGCGCGGTGCAGAGTCTCGTTCCCGGCCGACTGCGACGCGTCCGTTCGGGGTACATCGGCTGACGGAGTTCGCGACATCAGCTGACGCGGTGGAACCAGCTGACCCACAGGCTCCGCCCACACGGAGTCACCGTCGACCACGAGTGCGCGAACCAGCGTCTCGAACGCGTCGAACATCGCGTCGGGAACTCCTGGGAGGAACTCGTTCTCGCGTATGTCCCAGTTGACCAACACGCCACCGTCGAGTTCGGTGATCTGCGCGTCGAGAACCACCTGCGGCCCCTGCGACATGATCCACACCGGATCACCGAAGACCTGCCGCGCGCGAGCGTCGAACAACTCGCCCAAACCGAGCGCGCTCGTGAAGACGACGGGAGCCAGCACCGGCTCTCCTCGACGGCGGCCGAGGTCGCGCAGCACCTCGACCCCGGAATAGTCGGCGTGCGAGGCGTCTTCGTGCAGTCGGGACCGGATCCGACGGGAACGTTCGACGAACGAGAGCGGCTCGCTCAGATCGACTTCCAGCATGACCGACGACGAGAAGTCACCGATGAGATTCTCGACGTCGGGATGCGTCGGAGCGCGATCGAACATGGGCACGTTGAGCAGAAACCGTTGTTCACGAGACCAGGCACCGATCACCTCGGCGAACGCCGTGGCCACTGCCACCGCCGGGGTGACTCCGTGGGCTCTGGCGTGCGTCTGGAGATCACCGTATGCCGCGGAGTCGAGATGAAATGCCCGACGCAACGCTACCGGAGCGCCCGAATCATGTTCCAGCAACGGAAGAGTCGGCGCACCGGGCAGTGAGTCGAGGCGCTCGGACCAGTAGCGTTCGGCCTGAGCACGGGCGCTGCGTCGATCGATCGGGCGATCGGCGAGGTACCGCGAATAGCTGTACTCGATTGCCCGGAGGGGATCGCCGTCGTAGGCCCGCGCCAGGTCTGCAACCAGAATACGGAAACTCACTGCGTCGCCGGCGATCATGTCGATGTCCAGGTGCAGACGCGTGCGACCGTTCGGCAGGAGCGACAGATCGGCCGAGAACATCTCGCCCGCTTCGATATCGAGCATCTGGTGGGTCAGACGGAGCCGCGTTTCTTCGAGGCGGTCGGTCGGGTCGGACTCGGATCGTAGGTCGTGGACCGTCAACCCGCGCCACCCCGAGGTCGGTTCGATGCGCTGCTGTCCGTTGTCCGAAATCCGGGCCCGCAACATCTCGTGCCGTTGCGCGACGGCATCGAGCGCCGCACGTAGTCGATCGGGATCCACTGCCTCGCCGTCGAATTCGGTGTAGAGATGCGGTGCGACCCCGCCGAACCGCTGCTCGGCACTGCGCCCGATCCAGTAGGCGTGCTGCAACAGTGCGAGATCGAACTCCGACGTGTCCGGTTCGACCACAGTCGATTGCCGCTCGGGGTTTCGGGAACTCGATTCGGCCGAACCACCGATCAGTTCGGACCAGGCAGAAACGTTCGGCTGCGCAGCGAGCTCGGCAAACGTCACCGTCGACCCCTGCTTGCGGAATCTCCCGACCAACCGCATCAGAACGATCGATTCGAGACCGAGCTCGAACAGATCCGCGTCCATCGACACAGCCCCGGGTTCCGCACCGATCAGTTCTGCAACCACCGCCCGCAGTTCGTCCCGTCCGATTCCCCGCTGATCCATCCGGTGAGTCCCCTTCGATCGACTGTGTTGCGTATGCGCGCGACCAGGCGATATCCAGAGCCCGTCCATAAGGAAAGGCTACCCTCGCTTAGTCGACCCTGAGGAGGCTAGCATCTGTGGGCCACCGCGAGGAGGGTGCCCTCGGCCCCTACCTCGACACCAGGAAGAACGGCGCTCCACTCGACATCGGCCATCTCGGCCTCGACGAAAGCAGACACGTGACACCGACTTCGGGCAGATTCGGCTCCGCACCCCGCGCCCTCACCGGAGGCATCGCGGTGCTCGTGCTTCTCGCCGCTGCCGCGTGCAGCAGTGGCACCACCGGCAGCGACGACGCCGGCACCCAGGCCGTCGACCTGAACGCGAACCCCGCCGCGTGCAGTGCGAACGACCGCGTCGATTCGGTCGACCGAGCGTCCGGACCGTTCACGTACACCGACGGCCGCGGACGGACCGTTTCCCTCGATGCACAACCGACCAGAATCATCGCCGACGAGGAATCCGCCGCTGCGCTGATGTCGTACGGAATCAAGCCGATCGCCATCTGGTCGACGACGCCGATGGGGACCAGCCCGATTCTGAGTTGCTCCGATCTGACGGGCATCGAATCGGTCGGCGAGACCTGGGGCACCTTCGATTTCGAGAAAGCCGCCAGCCTGGACCCGGATCTCGTCATCGGTGAGTTCAACCCGAGATTCGGCCAGTTCGGCAAGTTGACCACGACGGCCGATTCGTCCAAGGCCGACACGATCGATCGGATCGCTCCCACCCTGGGGGTCACCTTGGACACGACGTCGACCGCGAAGACCATCGAGAACTACGCCGGGTTGGCGTCGTCGCTCGGCGTCGACCTCGACACCCCACAACTGGCAGACATCAAGTCCGACTACGACGCTGCTGTCACCAACTTCAAGAAGGTTGCGTCCGAACGTCAGGACCTCACCGGAGTGGGAGTCTGGCCCCTCGACGTCGCCTACGTACTCGATCCGTCGGCGGATCCCGACTTCAGCGACTACGAAAGCTGGGGCCTGAAGATGTACACCCCCGACGGCACCGACGACGGTTACTGGAAGAAGGTGTCCTGGGAGAATGTGTCGAGCGTCGATGCCGATGTCGCGTTCGTCTACCACGACGTTGCCAACGCATCCGACGTGAAGCTTGCCGACATCCCGAGCCGTTACCCCGGCTTCGACACCATCTCCGCCGTCGAGAAGCAACAGATGGTGCTGTGGGACTACGGCGCCAACAAGAGCTACAGCCGCTACACCAACACCATCGACGTCTACGCCGATGCACTGTCCAAGGCGCAGAAGGTCACTGCCGAGTAAGCGCGGCCGCGATCTCCGCCGCCAGTCGGTCGAGTTCGGATCGATGCGGCGACGACGGCCGAGCCCGCAGGCCGAATCCGTCGCCGATCATGCGCGGGATGACGTGCAGATGCACGTGGAAGATTTCCTGACCTGCCACCGTGCCGTCGGCGAGGAACAGGTTCACCCCGGCGACGCGCGGATTGCTCGCTCGCACAGCGGCAGCCACCTTCTGCCCGACGACGAACAGATGCGCACCGATCTCGGGCGGCAACTCGGCCAGCGTCCGATACTGCTGCTTGGGCACCACGAGCACGTGCCCGGTGGTGAGAGGCCTGATGTCCATGAACGCGATCGCGGTGTCGTCCTCGTGGACGCGCGACGCCTCGGCGGTCCCGGCAATGATCTCGGAGAAAATCGTGTAGGGGTTCACGGCATCGAGCCTAGGCGTGAGCGCAGACCGCACGAACGACACCGCGACTGCTGAAACTGCACGACTGACTCGACCCGACTACTGTTTGCCGATGAGCATCGGCGGGGTTCTCTTCGACATCGACGGCGTACTCGTCACGTCGTGGCAGGCGGTACCCGGGGCAGCCGCGACGCTGAAGTACCTGGACGACAACGACATTGCACGCGCGTTCCTGACCAACACGACCTCGAAGACGCGCGAGCAGATAGCGGCGGCATTGCGCGACGTCGGACTCGACGTCCATTCCGACGAGATCGTCACCGCCGCGTCGCTCACCGCGGATCATCTACGCGAGAACTACCCGGATGCTCGGGTGGTCATGATCAACAACGGCGAGATCGCGGCCGATATGCCGGGCATCGAATTCGTCGAGGAGTCTTCCGGGGATCCGGATGTCGTGGTCGTCGGCGGTGCCGGCCCGGAGTTCACGCACGAGCGTCTCAGTCGCGTCTACGACTGGCTGTGTCGCGGCATTCCCGTCGTCGCGATGCATCGATCGTTGATGTGGAGTACCGGTGGCGGGTTGCGCATCGACACCGGCATGTACCTCGCCGGGATGGAGCAAGCGTCCGGACACGCCGCGAAAGCCATCGGCAAGCCCGCTCCCCTGGGCTTCCGCACGGCGTCCGAGCGGATGGGCGTCGACCCGGACGACGTCGTCATGGTCGGCGACGACCTCGACAACGACGTCCTCGCCGCCCAGGTCGTCGGCATGACCGGTGTCCTGGTTCGTACCGGAAAATTCCGTCAGGACGTGCTCGATCGACGCATCACCGACGAATTCGCGATGGAACCCGATCACGTGATCGATTCCGTCGCAGACCTGCCTGACGTCCTGATGTGAGTGGAAACTCGTAGCCCACTACGAGTTTCCACTCACAACAGAGAACTCAGAGAATCGGCGACGGGCTGTAGGCCGCACCGGCTGGGAACTTCGCGATCAGCCGCTCCACGGCCGAGACGACCGCACTGACCTGTGCGTCCGCTGCACCGACGAAGGCCGTCTTGTCGGCCAGCGCCGCATCGAGTGCAGCGCGGTCGAGCGGTAGGCGGTCGTCGGCAGCCAGGCGATCCAGCAGGTCGGGCTCGAGTCCCTGCTCACGCATGGCCAGCGCGACGGCGACGGCGTGTTCCTTGATCGCCTCGTGCGCGGTCTCTCGGCCGACGCCTGCACGTACGGCGGCCATGAGCACCTTGGTCGTCGCGAGGAACGGCAGGTAGCGATCCAGTTCCTTGGCGATGACGGCGGGGTACGCCCCGAACTCGTCGAGCACGGTCAGGAAGGTCTCGATGAGACCGTCGATGGCGAAGAACGCGTCGGGCAGCGCGACGCGACGCACAACGGAACAGAAGACGTCGCCCTCGTTCCACTGCGCTCCGGCGAGCTCGGCAGCCATCGATCCGTAGCCGCGAAGCACCACCTGCAGGCCGTTGACGCGTTCACACGAGCGCGTGTTCATCTTGTGCGGCATCGCCGAGGAACCGACCTGGCCGGGCTGAAAGCCCTCGGTGACCAGCTCGTGGCCCGCCATCAGGCGGACGGTGTGTGCGAACGACGACGGCCCGGCACCCACCTGGACCAGCGCGGACACGACCTCGTGATCGAGGGAGCGTGGATACACCTGGCCGACGCTGGTGAGCGTGTGCCGGAAGCCGAGATGATCGGCGACGATGCGTTCGAGTGCGACGAGCTTCGCCGAGTCTCCGCCGAACAGATCGAGCATGTCCTGCGAGGTGCCCATCGGGCCCTTGATACCGCGCAGTGGGTAACGCGCGATCAGTTCCTGCAGCCGGGACAGTGCGAGCAGCAGCTCGTCGGCGGCCGACGCGAAGCGCTTGCCCAGCGTGGTGGCCTGGGCGGCGACGTTGTGGCTACGGCCGGCCATGACGAGGGAGGAGTATTCGGCGGCGCGTTCGGCCAACCGCTTCGCCACGGCGACACCGTGCGTGTGGACGTGTTCGAGCGAACGCAGAATCTGCAGCTGCTCGACGTTCTCGGTCAGGTCGCGGCTGGTGAGTCCCTTGTGGATGTGCTCGTGACCGGCGAGGGCGTTGAACTCCTCGATGCGGGCCTTCACGTCGTGCCTGGTGACGCGTTCCCGCTCGGCGATCGATGCCAGGTCGACCTGGTCGGCGACAGCTTCGTAATCGGCGATCGCCGCGTTGGGCACGTCCACTCCGAGCGAGGACTGTGCGCGCAGCACGGCAATCCACAGTTGCCGTTCGAGCGTGATCTTGTATTCCGGAGACCACAGCTCCACCAGTTCGGGGCTTGCGTAACGGGTGGCCAGGACATTCGGGATGCTCACGAGCGTCCAGCTTACGTGGCCCAGTTGTCGGTCTTGGAAGACGACTGCACTGTTTCGAAAGTGGACTGCCGCCACCGACCTCCCGCGATCATCGCCGCGTGGAATAAGAGCACCGCATTCCGATGTTGCAGCCGCCGTGAGCCGAACAGTGAAGGTCGACATCTGGTCCGACATAGCGTGCCCGTGGTGCTTCGTCGGTAAGCGCCGTTTCGAGGCAGGTGCTGCGGAGTTCATCGCCGATGGCGGGGCGCTCGAAGTGGAGTTCCACTCGTTCGAGCTGGCACCCGACACACCGGTCGACTTCGACGGCAGCGAGGTCGACTTTCTCGTCTCCCACAAAGGCATGCCGGCCGCCCAGGTCACGCAGATGTTGGGGCAGATGACCGAGCTGGCCGCAGCCGAGGGGCTTGCGTACGACTTCGACGCCTTGCAGCACACCAACACCGTCAAGGCGCACGAACTCCTGCACTTCGCCAAGTCGAAGGGCAAGCAGGGCGAGATGAAGGAACGGCTGCTGGCGGCCTACTTCGAGGAGGGCCGCCACGTCGGACGCGTCGACGACCTCGCCGACCTGGCCGCGGAGATCGGTCTCGATCGTGACGAGGTGGTCGAGGCGCTGAAGTCCGAGGAGTTCCTGCCCGCCGTGCGCGCGGACAAGGAGCAGGCCATCGCCTACGGAATCAGTGGTGTGCCGTTCTTCGTGATCGACGGTCGCCTCGGTGTGTCGGGCGCGCAGGAACCGTCGGTGTTCGCCGACGTCCTGCAGAAGGCCGCGGCCGGCTCATGAGCGGCCCTTTGGAGATGGTCGGCGACGACCACGGACTCGTCTGCGAGGACGGTGTGTGCGAGGTGCCGCCGATCCGAGACGCAGACTCGGGCGAGAACGACTTCGGGTTGAACACACCGGCCTGAGGGGGCCGGCCTGAGGGGGCCTGAGTCAATCGGCCGACACCTGTTCCGCCGGTGCCACGATGTCGATGACGGCCAACAGCATGCTGCGCGCCATTTCGCGCGGATCGGGATCCACCTCGCTGAGCGCGCCCACCACTGCACCGTCGACCACTGCCACAAGTCGTCGTAGCTGCTCTTCCTGCACGGTTCGCCCCGATCGACGCAGCACATCGGTCAGCAGGTCGTCGATCTGGGCACGCAGCCTCAGCTGCACCTCACGAAGTTCCGGATGCCGAGCCGACGCGATGAACCGCTCGTATCTGGCGACCAGTTGCTCATGTCCGCCCTGCGGCCCGATCAGCAGGTCGACGATGAGATCGACCGTCGACTCCATCTTCTGCGAGCACTTGCCCTCGTCGTCGATACGTCCGCGCATGACGTCGATCTCGCGGGTCCCGACGACGTCGACCGCGGCGGCCACCAAGTCGCCGAGCGACTCGAAATAGTAGGTGGTCGACGCCAACGGCAGTCCGGCGCGAGCGGCAACCGACCGGTGCCGAACCGCGTCGAATCCACCCTCGACCAGCAGGTCTGCAGCCGCCGACGCCAGAGCGTGGCGGCGGCGCACTCCCTTCGGAGTCGCACCCGACACCTTGTGCTGCGACTCGGTCGGACCTGCGGACATTCCAGTCATCGTGCCAGCTCGCAGCCGTTCGTCGGACTGCTTTCGCGCTATGGAATTGTCAGTGTTCGTGGCTCATCGACCTATCGACCTTCGCTCCGACACCATCACTCGACCAGATTCGATCATGCGACAAGCAATGGCCGACGCCGAAGTGGGTGACGACGTCCTCGACCACGATCCGACGATGGCGGCGCTCGAGGAAAGAGTGGCGGATCTGCTCGGCTTCGAGGCGGCGCTGTGGGTGCCGTCCGGTTCGATGGGCAACATCATCGCGCTGATGCTCCATCTGCAGCGCGGAGACCGCTTCCTGGCCCCCGAACACGCCCACGTCCTGGGCTCCGAGCTCGGCACCGCCGCGTGGTTGGCGGGCGGAATGCCCGAGGCACTTCCCCACGACGGTGGCCCCGGACGCCCCCTTGCGTCGACGGTGCGTACGGCAGCCGGCGGCGTCGGACCGTACTTCGCCCTGCGGACCACATTGCTCTCACTCGAGAACACACACAATTTCGCCGGCGGTGCCGTGCTAGGACCGGACGAGTGGGCGGAACTCGTTGCTGCCGGACGTGACTCGGGGTTGAGGATTCACCTCGACGGGGCTCGACTGTGGAATGCCGCTGTGGCACTCGATGTTCCGATCGCGTCGTTGACCACCGGCGCAGACACGGTGCAGGTCTGCCTGAGCAAGGGGCTCGGCGCACCCGTCGGCTCGATGCTCGTCTCCGATGCGGCGAGAATCCACGAGGCCCGGCGTGTGCGAAAGATGTTGGGCGGCGGCGTGCGTCAGGGCGGGGTTCTGGCTGCGGCAGGGCTCGTCGCCCTTGATCGAATCGGCGATCTCGCCGAGGATCACACAAATGCCTCGACGCTGGCACGCGGCCTTCGCGATCGGGGCTGGGAGGTCGCAGAACCCCAGACGAACATCGTGCTCGCCGCCGTCGCCGATCCTGTTAGGACGGTGACCGAGCTGGCAGATCTGGGCATCGCCGCCGTCACCGTCGCCGGCAAGGTGCGCTTCGTGACGCATCGCGACGTGTCCGCCGCCGACATCGACGAGGTGCTGGAGCGGCTGCGCCGCATGTGAGCGCAGCGCTTTCCTGTCGTTCCGCAGGCTCCACTCCTGCCTCGTAGCCTGCTAGGAGTTTCCATTCACATGCGACGTAGTCGCTCCAACGCTTCTTCGACGTCGGACGTGGTGCCCGCGAACGAGAATCGCACCGTGTGGTTCCCGCGGACGGTGTCGAAGTCGACGCCGGGTGCCAACGCGACACCGGTCTCGGCCAGCACGCGGGCGCACCAACTACGAGAGTCGTCGGTGAGATGCGCGATGTCGGCGTAGACGTAGAAGGCACCGTCGGCCGGAGCCAGATCGGTGATACCCAACGCAGGCAAACCGTCGAGCAGGATCCTGCGGTTGACGGCGTACCGCTCGACATGCGAATCCAGCTCGCGGCGCGACTCTTCGGCGAACGCCGCAACAGCCGCCACCTGCGAGATCGCCGGCGGGCAGACCGTCATGTTCGATGCCAATCGTTCGACGGCCCTGCGCAGTCGGGTCGGAAGCAACATCCAGCCCAACCGCCATCCCGTCATCGAGAAGTACTTCGACACAGATCCGATTGCCACGGATTCCTTCGATGTCTCCCAGGTACTGGCCGTGTGCGCCTCGCCGTAGGAGATGCCGTGGTAGATCTCGTCGGAGATCAACAGTGTTCCGTGCTCGTCGCACCAGCGCGCGATGGCGGCCAGCTCGTCGGGGTCGATGATCGTGCCGGTGGGATTGGCCGGACTGGCGACGATGAGCCCGGCAGGCGGCTCCGGTAGTTCGTCGAGCATCGCGACGGTGGGCTGGAATCGTGTCTCCTCCACACAATCCAGTTCGACGACGCGACAGCCCAACGCCGCCAACGTGTTTCGATATGCCGGGTACCCGGGCCTGGCCATGACGACGGTATCCCCCGCGTCGAACGCCGCGAGGAACAACAACGTGAATGCGCCCGACGACCCGGTGGTGATCACCACGTCGTCCGCCTCGACGGTGATGCCGTACCGCGTGCTGTGGTATTCCGCGATCGCTTGCCGTAGCGGCAGAATGCCCAGCGTTTCGGTGTACCCGAGCAGATGCGCATCCAAAGCGTCTCGGGTGGCGCGCAACACCGGCTCGGGTGCCCTGGTCGACGGCTGACCTGCGGCGAGCGACAGCACATCACCGTGAGTACGCGCCCGCTCGGCCGCCGCGGCGAACACATCCATCACGTGGAACGGCTCGACCTTCGATCGCTGCGATTCACTGTGCATTCCATCGACACTACTGACTCGAGTGTGCACAATTCCGCGGCAGGCATGGGATTGTGCGGGCCGAACAGGTGAGCTGGGTGCCCACAATTCCGCGGCAAGCACGGGATCCCGCCTCCGACCACAAATAGTGGACACTCAGCACAGTTCGGCCGAACAGGTGAGCTCGCTGTCCACAATTCCACGCCAGGCACGGCATCCCGCCTCCGGCCACAAATAGTGGACACTCAGCTCAGTGCCTTCCGGCGACGTCGCACGGTCTCGATGATTTCGCGCACCACGGCGTCGAGGTCGGTCATCACCAACGCGGCCGAGTATCGCAGCACGAGCCACCCGTCGAGTTGCAGTGCGTTCTGGCGCACTCGGTCGTTGGTGAACACCCCCGGCGCGCTGTGGAATTCACGGCCGTCGATCTCGATGATCACCCGGGCTCGACGGTCCAACAGATCGGCGAAGTACTGCCCCACCGCCGCGTTGATCTCGAGAAAGTAGCCTGCCGCGGTGAGTGCGCGGGCCACCAGTCGTTCCGGTTCGGAGAGCGTGCGTGGGCAGCACTGTCGCAGCTGCTTCTTCGCTTCGGTGACTCCTGCCATTCCGGCCGACTTCGCGCATTGCGCCGCCAATCCGCGTTTGCTGACGGACCCGCTGAGCGCTGCGTCGACGAACGGTTCCAGGGCTGCTCCACCGAGTGACGCCGACACGTCGACGATGCACTGCTCGATCGTCACGACAGGGAGGGCGTCGACGAAACTCGTCTCTCGAATGGTGCGACGATACGCGCGCAGCCACGAAGGGCACCGCGCTCGCGTGCTGCGGGGCACGGTGATGTGCACCTGTTCGGGTTCGTAATCGATCAGGTTCCACCACCACGCCGCAGTCAGGTGGCTGAGCACTGCATCCGGTTGCCACAGCGTTGCGGCCACGCATCGGTCTCGGAACGACGGCTCGCCCGTGCAGTAGACGCCCGGTAACAGCCGAGTCAGTGTGCCGACCCTGGCCCGATAGTCGATTGCCCCTGCGCTGACGCCACTGTCCAGTAGTTGCTGCCTCGTGAATACCCCCATGGTCGAACAGCTTTGCGCTCGAGAACTGTTCGCGGGAGCCCGATGCGAGAAATGTGGACAACGCGAATGCCTGTGGACAACTGGGCTCAGTGTCCACTTTCAGCCCCGGCCATTGGGATCCCGTGTGCTATGCCAAATAGTGGACACTCAACACACCTAGCCCCAGCAACGGGACTCAGCGTCCACTCTCAGCCCCGACGATTGGGATCCCGTGTGCTACGGCAAATAGTGGACACTCAGCACACCTAGCCCCAGCAATTAGGCTCAGCGTCCACTCTCAGCCCCGACGCTCGGGATCCCGTGTGCTATGCCAAATAGTGGACACCCAGCACACCTAGCCCCAGCTACTGGGCTCCGCGTCCACTCTCAGCCCCGACCATCGGGATCCCGTGCACGACGGCAAATTGTGGACACTCAGCACACCTGCTTTGCGTGCATCGACCTACAGCGAGATGCGCCCTTCCACGGCAGCGAGGCCGATGTCGGTGCGGAAGTGACTGCCCGGCAATCGGATTCCGGCGATCCGGGAGTAGGCGTCATCTCGGGCGGCGGTGAGGTCGAATCCGGTGCCGACGACGCTCAGCACGCGTCCGCCCGCGGAGACGACGGCGCCGTCCTTCACAGCGGTGCCGGCATGCAGGACGCCTTCGCCCTCGGAGCCGAGGATCTCGTCACCGGTGCGGGGGCGACCGGGGTAGTTCTCGGCGGCGATGACGACGGTGACCGCCGCGCCGTCCTTCCAGCGCAGAGGCGCCAGTGACGCCAGCGTGCCGGTTGCCGTCGCGTTCAACACCTCACCCAGAGGTGAGTCGAGCAGTGCGAGTACGGCTTGTGTCTCTGGATCACCGAAGCGACAGTTGAATTCGACGACGGCCGGGCCGTCGGCACCCATCGCGAGACCGGCGTACAGCAGACCCGAGAACGGCACTCCACGCTTCACCATCTCGGCCGCAACGGGTTTCACCACGTCACGGACGATCTCGTCGACCGCACCTTCGGGCAACCATGGGAGTGGGGTGTACGCGCCCATGCCACCGGTGTTGGGGCCGGTGTCTCCGTCGCCGACGCGTTTGTGGTCCTGCGCGGGCAGCAGCGGCACCACGGTCTCGCCGTCGACGAGGCAGAACAGGGACACCTCGGGGCCGTCGAGGAACGACTCGAGCAGTACCGGGTGACCGTTTTCGAGGAGTTCGGCGGCGTGGTCGCGAGCGACGAGGCGGTCGGTGGTGACGACGACGCCTTTGCCTGCTGCGAGTCCGTCGTCCTTGACGACCCAGTTGGGGCCGAATCGGTCGAGGGCGGCATCGAGCAGTGCGGGCGAGTCGACTATTTCGCTGTGTGCGGTTCGCACGCCGGCCTTTGCCATGACGTCTTTGGCGAACGCCTTGGATCCTTCGATGCGTGCGGCGTCGGCCGACGGGCCGAACGTGGCGATGCCGGCCTCGCGCAGAGAATCGGCCACTCCGAGAACCAGGGGCACCTCGGGCCCGATGACGACGAGATCCACCTCGAGCTTCGTGGCCAGTGCTGTCACCGCCTCACCGGATGCCACGTCGACGGCGTGCTGTTCGGCGAGCGTGGCTGTGCCTGCATTGCCGGGAGCGACGGACAGTTTGTCGACCGACGGGTCGGCCTTCAACGCAAGTAGAAGGGCGTGCTCACGAGCACCGGAACCTATGACGAGTACGCGCACAGTGCATCAGACTATCTGCTCGACACCGTCGGGCCCCGCACCTGTCGTGATGCGGGGCCCGTCGGGGATGGCGAGATTACTGCGTCAGGTCGTACAGCGTGACGTTGTCGACGGTGGTCGCGGTGAAGTTCTCGGTCACCCATGCCGAGATTTCGGCCGAGGAACCCGACTCCCTGCCGCCCATACCGCCGCCTCCGATGAAGTAGTGGATTCGGCCGTCGGCCACGTACTGCTGGAACTCGGCCAGCGTCGGCGACGGGTCGGTTCCGTTGAAGCCGCCCACGGGCATGACGGGATCCTCGGTGGCCAGTTGATAACCCGCCGCGGTGTTGGCACCGATGGCCGCCGCCACCCAGGTGTACGAACCTGCGTCCTGTTCGAGCATTGCGGTGACCTCGGCGGTCGGGGTGCTGCCTTCGAGCAGTCCACCCATACCGCCGCCCATGCCCATCTCGGCTCCGCCCGGCAGCTGGCCGGCCTGACCCGGGAGTCCCGCCGGTGGCTGCATTCCGGCCGGCATCTGTGCACCGGGAGGCAGCTGCATTCCACCCGGCAGACCACCCTGCCCGCGCCGGCCCTCACCCATGCCGCCGAATCCGCGCATACCGGTGTTCGGCCCGGCGGACACGATCGATCCGGTGTGCGGGGTGCCGATCGTGTCCACCGCGTACGCCGTCGGCCCGGCCAGTCCGGCGAACATCACCGCGAGAATCGCGACCGCGGCGAGCCTGCCGCGAGTGAGGGCCGGAATCAGCAGAGCCACCACCGCCACCACACCGACGACCAGGATCGCCCACTTCAGCCACGGCACGAAGCTCGCGCTACGGCCGAGCAGCACCCACGCCAGTGCGACGGTCGACGCCACCGCGAGCGCCATCGCGATCCGGACCCACAACCGCTGTCGTTCGCGCCACAGCATCACACTGCCGATACCCACGAGCGCAGCGACGGCAGGCGAGAGTGCGACCGTGTAATACGAGTGGAAGATGCCGGCCATGAAGCTGAACGTCAGACCGGTGACGAGCAGCCATGCGCCCCAGACGATCAACGACGCGCGTTGCGCATCGGTGCGAGGGGCTTTGCCTCGCAACACCAGTCCCGTCACCAGCAGCAACAATGCGGCAGGTATGAGCCAGGCGATCTGGCCGCCCTGGGAGGCGTCGAACATGCGGAGGATGCCGGTCTCGCCCCACATCGACCCGCCGCCACCACCGCCGCCCGGGGTGACGCTGCCGGTCTCGTTGCCACTGAGTCGACCCAACCCGTTGTAGCCGAGAGTCAGTTCCAGAATCGAATTGTTCTGCGAGCCACCGACCCACGGCCGCGAGGATGCCGGCCAGAATTCGACGATCAGCAACCACCAACCGGCCGAGACGATCATGGTTCCGAGTGCGGCGAACAGTTGCAGCACTCGAGTGCCGAGTTTGGGCGGCCCGGCGATCAAGTACGTCAAGGCCAGCGGCGGTACGACGAGCATCACCTGAAGCTGCTTGGTGAGAAAGCCGAATCCGACGAACATACCGGTGATCAACAGCCACTTGGTCTTTCCCGATTCGACGCCTCGCAACATGGCCCAGACGGCGGCGATCATCAGTAGCACCAGCAACGCGTCGGGATTGTTGAACCGAAACATCAGTGCGGCAACGGGAGTCAGCGCCAGCACCAGTCCGGCGAGCAGCCCGGCGGCCGCACCGAATCGGCGGACGACGACGGCTCGTAGCAGCGCAACGGAGGCGACTCCGAGGAGCGCCTGAGGCACCAGCATCGCCCAGGTGTTCAGGCCGAACACCCGCACCGACAACGACATCAGCCACAGTGACATCGGCGGCTTGTCGACGGTGATGGAGTTGGCCGCGTCGGAGGACCCGAAGAAGAAGGCCTTCCACGACACCGAACCTGCTTGTATCGCTGCGGAATAGAACGAGTTGGCCCAACCCGAAGCACCGAGTCCCCAGATGTATGCCACGCCGGTGCCGATCAACAGAGTGATCAACCCGAGAAGTTCCCACCGCCGGGAGGTCGCCGGCTCGGTCGGCGCGGCCGCGGACGGCCGTTCGATCGTCGTGGTCATCGGTTCTCCCCCGAAGGATCGGACACCGAAAGATCGGACACCGAAAGATCGGACTTCGGACTACGGAAGACCCACCGCAGTGCGACGAATCGGCACACGGTAGCAACGAGATTGGCGACGACGAGAACGGCCAGTTCGATGTGCCGCGACACGTCCGGGGACCAGGCGTGCAGTATCGCGAGCGAGCCGCTCGTCATCAGCAGCGCGAAGCCGAAGATCGCCAGACCCTGCAGCTGATGCTTGCCCGCGCCCGCGGGCCCTCGGACGCCGAAAGTGAAGGCGCGGTTGGCCGCAGTGTTGAGTACGGCGGTGATCAGCAGTCCGGCGAAGTTCGCGGCCTGTGCCCCGATCATGGGATGCAGCACCAGATACAGCAGTGCGTAGGCCACGGTGCTCGCGACACCGATGATGCCGAATCGCACCAGCTGGCCGATCATTCCGTGCGGTACACCGGCCACCAGCGGCTCCCGTCCCAGGCTTCGACGCAGTTCGGCGACGGGGAGCACTCCGGTCGCAAGGGCACGACCGACGCGCCAGCATCCCTGCAGATCCTTGACGGCGGTATCGAGGAGGTGGACGCTGCTGTCGGGGTCGTCGACCCAATCGACCGGCACCTCGTGAATCCGTAGGCCGACCTTCTCGGCGATGACGAGCAGTTCGGTGTCGAAGAACCATCCGGTGTCTTCGACGAGTGGAAGCAGTTGTCGAGCAACATCGGTGCGCATCGCCTTGAACCCGCACTGAGCGTCGGAGAAGCGGGCGCGCAGCGAGGTGCGCAGGATGAGATTGTAACTGCGCGAGATCAATTCACGTTTCACTCCGCGAACGACCCGGGACGACCGGTTCAGCCGAGAACCGATAGCGAGGTCCGAGTGACCCGACAGCAGTGGAGCGACGAGCGGCATGAGGGCGTTGAGGTCGGTGGACAGATCGACATCCATGTAGGCAACGACGTCGGCGTCGGACGCGAGCCACACCGCTTTGAGCGCCCGCCCACGTCCCTTCTCGTCGAGGTGATGAACCCGAACTCCGTCGATCTCGTCGGCGAGCCGATGCGCCACCGCGAGGGTGCCGTCGGTACTTGCGTTGTCGGCGATGGTGATCCGCGACCGAAACGGGATCCTTTCCTCGAGATGCTCGTGCAGTCGACGAATGCACTGCTCGAGATCCGCCTCTTCGTTGTACACCGGGATGACCACCTCGAGCGTGGCCGTTGCGTTCGAGCCGGGCCGGTGGCCTGCTGCTCGGGCGAGGTAGTTCGTTGTCATGAGGCAACACTCGTGTGTGCAGCTGGACCCACGCTGCGACGAACCTGGCAATCACCTGGGAGACGCCCCAATAAGGCATTCTGTCCCCATGGCTTCTATTTTCAGCAAGATCATCGCAGGTGAGATTCCCGGACGGTTCGTCTGGCAAGACGACGACGTCGTGGCGTTTCTGACGATTGCCCCCGTCACTCAGGGTCACACGTTGGTGGTTCCGCGTGCGGAGATCGATCAGTGGCAGGACGTCGACGGTGCCGTGTTCGCCAAGATCACTGCCGTCGCGCAGATCATCGGTCAGGCTGTCAGGACGGCGTTCGACGCGCCCAGGGCCGGCCTGTTGATCGCCGGACTCGAGGTGCCGCACCTGCATCTGCACGTGTTTCCGGCGTACGACATGGGCAATTTCGATATCTCCGGTGCGGATCCGAACCCGTCCGCGGAGTCACAGGACGATGCTGCCGACAAGCTTCGAGCAGCGCTACGCCACCTCGGGCACGAGGCTCACGTCCCTAACTGATGCGCCTCGCTCAGCGCAGGGGCGTCAGCAGCCGTCGGCGCGTTCGTAGCTGCGTCGATACCGCGTCGGATCGGTTGTCCGGGTCGTAACCCGGTCCGATGTCGGTATCGATGTCGCGTGGGCCGGGTGCGACGCCACACTCGGGGCACAGTCCGAGCGGTCCCAGATCTGTCCCGCAGGTCGCATGCAGAAATCGGCGACGTGTGCCCGTGGGCTTCGGGTTCTGTTTCTCACCCCAGTAGCTCAGGGCGTAGACGGCCGGCCACAGTCCTTCGAGGGCGTGCGTCGGGACGTAGTCGTCGTGGCCGCCGCCGTGGGCTCGGGCTTGCCGGTCGAGCAATCCGGCGTCGACCAGGGTGCCGAGCCGTTGAGCCAGAACTGCCTTGGAAATGTCGAGGTGGACCTGGAAGTCGCCGAAGCGTCGGACCCCGAAGAAGCTGTCGCGCACGATGAGCATGGTCCAGCGCTCGCCGACGAGTTCGAGCGCGCGGGCCAAGGGGCAGTCCTGGCGGGCGTAGTCGGTTCCGAGTGCCATGCGCCGATCGTACAGTCTGTTGACCGAACCAAGTTGGCCGTTTACAGTTCGATCACCAGACCAGAGAGACGACGATGACCGACACTGCACCCACGCCCGCCGGCACCACGAACGGCACCCGCGCACTGGCCATCGCCGCATCGGGCACCTTGTTGACGCTGATGGCGTTCACCGCTCCGCTCGCGACGATCAACAGCACCGCGCTGGACTTGATGTCGGACGCAGCGGGTCGGACCTGGATTCTGAGCTCGATGAGCATCGGCCTCGCCGCCGCGTTGCTCACCACCGGGACCGTCGCAGACGACTTCGGCCGTCGCCGCACCTTCGTACTCGGAGCAGCCGTTCTGGCCGTCGGCGCCATCGTTTGTG
This sequence comes from Rhodococcoides fascians NBRC 12155 = LMG 3623, assembly GCF_001894785.1. GTDB lineage: Bacteria > Actinomycetota > Actinomycetes > Mycobacteriales > Mycobacteriaceae > Rhodococcoides > Rhodococcoides fascians. The sequence goes on along the minus strand of NZ_BCWW01000003.1, from coordinate 359,722 downwards.
CCGTCTCTCCCAACACCCTGATCTTCGTGCTGGCCCGCATCCTGCAGGGTCTCGGCGGCGCGGCGGTCGTCGCGTCGAGCCTCGGCATCATCGCGCACACGCACCCCGCGGGGCCGGTGCGCGCCAAGGCCAGCGGAGTCTGGGGTGCCAGCGTCGGGGCCGGTATCGCGCTCGGACCGCTACTCGCCGCGCTTCTCGACCGATGGGCCAGCTGGCGGGAGGCGTACGTGGTCCTCGCGATCGCCACTCTCGTGCTCGCCGTCGTCGCGCAGCTGCGCGTCGAAGAATCCATGTCCGACGCCCCGCGTGGGCTCGATCCCCTCGGTGCGCTGCTGTTGGCCACGGGCATTGCCGCGTTGCTGGCTGCGTTGGTCGAGGGCAGGCAGGGCTGGACCGCCGTCACTCCCATCGTTCTGTTCGTCCTCGCCGCACTACTCCTGGCCGCCTTCGTGATCCTCGAATTACGCAGCGCAACAGCGATGCTGGATCTCACCCTCTTCCGCCACCCTCCGTTTCTCGCCGCCACGGTCGCCGCTCTGGCCACAGGCGGCGGAATCATCGCACTGATGTCGTACATGGCCGGGTTCGTGGGCACCGCGCTGGGCATCGATGCCCTCGGGGCAGCAATTCTGCTGTTCGCGTGGTCTGCGACCTCGGTCGTTACCGCCCTGCTGGCTCGGCGAATCCCGGCCGCGGTCAGCGGCCGGACCCAGCTCGCCGCCGGACTGATCGGAGTGGCACTGGGCATGGTGATGCTGACGGGCCTCGCCGCGGACGCCGGCTGGCCTCGGCTGCTGCCGGGACTGCTCGCGGCGGGCGTCGCCAGTGGCATCCTCAACGCCGCGCTGGGGCGCGAGGCCGTGGCCAGCGTCCCGGTCGGACGCGGCGGTATGGGCAGCGGGGCCAACAACACCGCGCGCTACGTCGGATCCGCTATAGGGGTCACCGTCGTTGCTGTGGTTGCCGTGCCGGCCGGCGATCATGCCGCGGCCGCTCTGGTCACGGGGTGGAACACCGCGGCTCTGCTCACCGCGGCCATTTCGCTCGTCGGAGCTGCGGTCGTAGCGATGTCACGCACCCGGCGGTAGCGAGTACTCCTGCTCTGGACGCCCGGTCGATCCGTACCGCAGTTGCATTCGCAACCGCCCCTTGGACACCAGGGTGGCCAGATACCGCTGGGCCGTCGCTCGCGATATGCCGATGGCCGCAGCAACTTCTCCGGCCGACATCGGCTCCGCCGTTCCGCGCACCGCGTCGAGCACCAGGTCGCGGGTGACCGACTGCGAGGCCGGTAACGGAGCCGCAGCGCGCGGGCGGAGGGCGTCGAGCCCACCGTCGATGTCCGCCTGAGTCAGTTCGTCTGTACGGTCGAGCGCGCCGCGGTATGCAAGATACCCGGTGAGGCGATCGACCAGCGCCGAGCGCGGAAACGGCTTGATCAGATACGTCCATGCGCCCGCGGTCATCGCCGAGCGCACCGTGTGCTGATCCGCAGCAGCGGAGAGCACCACGGCGTCACACGGCAGCTCTCGCACCAGGTCGATACCGGACCCATCCGGCAGATAGACGTCCACCAGTGCCAGGTCGAACGACTGTGTCGTCAGCAGCTCGCGTGCCTGGGCGATACTCGTCGCCACTGCGGCCACCTCGTACCGGTCGAGCGAATTCACCAGTGCGGCATGCAGATCTGCGACCCGGAAGTCGTCGTCGACGACGAGAACTTTCATTGCGTCACCTCTTCGATCAGTAGTGCGTCGGGAATCGAGGCGATGAACACTGCGCCCCCGCGGTCGTTGTCGGCGGTGATCTGCCCGCCGGCATCGGCCAACGTCACCTCTCCGCCACGGGTTCGCGCGATCTGTCGGCTCAGTGCCAGTCCCACGCCTCGGCCACCCGGCGTGTCCGCCGTCGATTTGGTCGAGACTCCCTCGACGAACACCTGCTCGGGTGCCAACGCAACGCCGTCACCCGAATCGACGACGACGATATGCAGGGTCGAATCCTCCTGCACCAGCTCGACTTCCACTTCGGCAGGTCGACGTGCACCGAGCCGTGCTGCGTCGATGGCGTTGTCGATCAGGTTGCCCAGCACGGTGGTGACATCCACCGGTCCGACCAGTTCTCCACCGACCCAGGTGTTCTCCCCCAACACCAGTCGCACGCCACTCTCGCGCGCGTGTGCCGCCTTGGCCGTGAGGAAGGAACGTAGGTAGGCGTCGGAGACCGCATCGATGCCCTCGACCGCCTCCGATCTCGGTCCGACACCGAGAATCTCGTCGATGTACTCCGACGCCCGATCGGGGTGGCCCTCGTGCAGCAGCCCACTGACCAGATGCATCCGGTTCGCGAACTCGTGTCGCTGGGCGCGCAGCACCGCGGACATCGACTGCACCGCGTCGAGTTGACGCGTCAGTGCCTCCACGTCCGTTCGATCTCGCACGGTGAGTACCGTCCCCAGATCTCGATTGTCACGCAGCACCTTTCGCGCAGCCGCGATGACGACGACCTCGTCGACGGCCGCGAGTACCGGCTCGCCCGTCGGCATCTCGATGACCTCGAGCAATCTGGGTGTCAGACCGACGTCCTCCACGCGCATTCCCGGCTTGCCCTCGATCGAGAGCAAGGTGCGCGCCTCGTCGTTGACGACGGTGACGATGCCGTCCGGATCGATGGCCACCACGCCTTCGCCGATGCCGTGCAGCACCGCCTCCTGCTCGCGCACGAGCTCGGCGAGTTCCTCGGGTTCGAGGCCCAGGGTCAGCCGCTTCCACCTGCGCGCCAACAGGATCGACCCGAGCACACCCAACAGCAGCACTGCGCCGGTGACCAGTGCGCCGTTGATCAGATCCTTCACCAGCTCGGTTCGCACTGCCGTCGTGGAAATTCCGACGCTCACTTCGCCGATCACGACGTCTGCCGAGCCCGGAGCCAGGATGGGCACTTTGGCACGGACGGAGTCGCCCAGTGTGCCGCGTTGGGATTCGACGACCTCGTTGCCCGCCAACGCACCGGACGGATCGGTACTCACCCGTTGCCCCAGGACGGTCGGATCCGGATGTGCCAGACGCAGTCCCCGGTCGTCGGTGATGACGACGAACAGAGCATCGGTGCGCTCCCGGGCGCTTTCGCCCGTCCGTTGCAGTGCACCGCCTGCCAGCACTCCCGCCGGCGCAGCATCGGTCCCCGCGGTGTCCGCGGCCGAGAACTGCCCCACGAGCGAACGCACCTCGGGGTCGGAGGCCACGGTCCGCGCGACCGCGAGTGCCCGCTCGCCGTACTCCTCGCTGGCCTGTTCGCCGCTACTGATCGCGAATACTCCGAACGCCACTGCCAGCGCCACCGCAACCAACGCGGCCTGCAGCAGCAGCACTTGAGTCCTCAATCGCACCAGCCAAGGCTAGAGCGAGAGCTGCTCGAGCACAATGCGCAAAAGGCTCTTTACGTTGCTTGCGCGGGTAGTGCGCACAACGGCGAACATGTGATGCCGGTTACGTAACTTCAGTCACAACACGTAGTCCAACCGGACCCACCTCACACATTTCGAGAAGGAGTGCACGATGTTGGTGATACTCGGCTTCCTCATGGTAGCCGCCTTCATGTTCTTGATCTTGACCAAGAGAGCCACGCCCGTCGTCGCACTCACCCTCGTCCCTGTCATCTTCGGTCTGCTGGCCGGCGCGGGACTCGGCATCGGTGACATGATCACCGACGGCATCAAGTCCCTGGCCCCCACCGCGGCCCTGCTGTTCTTCGCCATCATCTTCTTCGGAATCATGATCGACGTCGGACTGTTCGACCCACTGGTGCGCGGCATCCTGCGTGTCGTACGCAACGACCCGATGAAACTTGTTGTCGGAACGGCCATTCTGGCCATGGTCGTCTCGCTCGACGGCGACGGCTCGACCACCTTCATCATCGTCACGTCCGCACTGCTGCCGCTCTACCTGAAACTCGGTGTCAGCCCGGTCATTCTGACGGTCGTCGCCGGACTCGCCAACGGCACGATGAACATCATCCCGTGGGGCGGCCCGACGGTTCGCGCTGCGTCAGCTCTGGGAATCTCCCCGTCCGACGTGTTCGTTCCGATGGTTCCGTCGATGATCGTCGGCCTGATCATCGTGCTGCTCTTCGCCGTTCACCTCGGCATCATGGAGCGTCGACGCATCGGCAAGCTGATCTACGAACCCGAACTTGTTTCCTCGGGCGGCGGCGGAAGCATCCGTAACGGCGGCAAGGGAACCGGCGGAGCGGGAACCGGCGGATCGGACGGCTCCGGCGAATCGGGTCAGTTCTTCGACGGTCTCGACCCCAATCGCGACACGCTGCGCCCGAAGTTGCTGTGGTTCAACGCTGCTCTGACGGTCGTTCTCCTCGTCATCCTGGTCATGGACATTCTTCCCATCCCGGTGCTGTTCATGATCGCTGCCTCGATCGCGCTGACGGTCAACTTCCCGAAGGTCAAGGAGCAGGGCGACGCGATCGCTCGGCACTCGTCCTCCATCGTCTCCGTCGTCGCCATGGTGCTCGCCGCAGCAATCCTGACGGGCGTCTTCCAGGGCACCGGCATGGTCGAGGCCATGGCCGAGTGGCTGCTCAACGTCATCCCGCCGGGAATGGGCCCGTACCTGGCCGTCATCACCGGCATCCTGAGCATCCCGCTGACGTTCTTCATGACCAACGACGCGTTCTACTTCGGCATCCTGCCGGTGCTCACCGAGACCGCCGAGAAGTACGGCATCGACCCGGTCGAGATGGCCCGTGCCTCGATCACCGGTCAGCCCGTCCACCTGCAGAGCCCGCTGGTTCCGGCCATCCTGCTCCTGGTGACCCTGGCCGGAGTCTCGCTGGCCGATCACCACAAGAAGGTGTTGTGGCGAGCGGTGGTCGTCTCCCTCGCAATGCTGGCGGTCGGCATCGTCCTCGGTCAGATTCCGTTCGGCTGATCGCTCACCCCCACCTTCCTGAAAGAGACACCGTCATGACTGTTGGCGTACTGCACAACAATTCACCCGAGGGCCGCGCAGCACTCGCGGCCGCCGTTCGAGAAGCTCGGATCAGAGAGACCGATCTGGTCGTCCTGCACGCACTGTCGGGATCGGCCGAGCCGTCCGCCGAGGCAGGCGAAACCGCTGCGGTCTCCACCTCGGTAGAGACCGCCTTGGCCGACATCGACAACGCCGAGGCCGTGGCCTGGACCGTGGCGGTGGGTCGACCCGATCCCGACGCCGTGAACACTCTGCTGACTCTGGTGGAGGAGCAGAAGTCCGAGATCCTCGTCGTCGGCTCCCGACACCGCTCGGCAGTCGGCAAGTTCCTGATGGGACAGACGATTCAGCGCCTGCTGCTCGAAATTCCGGTTCCGGTTCTACTGGTCAAGTCCGGAGCGTGAATGTTGCCGACAAGGTGACGACCGTAGTGCGGCACAGCCTCCGATGGATCGGCCTCGCGGCCGTATCCGTCGGGGGCTGGGCCCTTTTCGCGAGTCTGGGCCTCACCGCGCCGTCGCTGTTCGCCGCACTCGTCGTCGCCGTGGTGTTCGCACTGACCGGGTTGGGTCCGGCCGCAGTCCCCCGTCCCGCGTCCATGGCAGCGCAGGGCACGCTGGCGGTGACGATCGGACTCATGCTCGACACCGACACCCTCGCTGCGCTGGGAGAGAACTGGCTCCCCGCGGTCACCGTCGGGTTGGCAACCCTGATCGTCAGCGCCGGCTGCGGCGCCCTGCTGGCACTGCACCGCGACGTCGATCCGGTGACCGGAGCACTGTCCCTGATTGCCGGTGGCGCAACAGGTCTGGTGTCGGTCGCCCGCGAGCTCGGCGGCGACGAGCGCATCGTCGCCGTGGTCCAGTATCTCCGCGTGGCGTTGGTGGTCGTCACGATGCCGTTGATCGTCACCTTCGCCTTTCACACCGACACCGGTGGCACCTCCGGTACCGACAAGGCGTCGACGACACCGTGGTACATCGGCACGGCCTTTCTGATCGGTGCCGTCGTCGTCGGAATCCTGCTCGCGAAGGCGATCCGACTCCCCGCCCCCGCCACGCTCGGACCGCTGATCGTCGCCGGAGCCTGCGAGCTACTCGGCTGGCCCGTCGACATCGCCGTCCCGGAAGTCCTACTGCCGCTGGCGTTCATCGTCATCGGATGGCAAGCGGGACTTGCCTTCACCGTTGCCAGCCTGCGGGCCATCGGACGCATCTTCCCGTGGGCCGCGCTGCTCGTACTCACGATCGGTCTGATCTGCGCACTCCTGGGCTGGGCGCTGTCCGCCGTCACCGGAGTCAGCATGTTGACCGGCTATCTCGCGACGACGCCCGGCGGACTCGCCGCAGTGCTCGCCGTGTCCGCGACGACGGGATCGGACGTCACGTTCGTCGCCTGCGTTCAGGTGATCCGGCTGGTGTCGATGCTCGTGGCCGCGCCCCTCGCTGCTGCCGCGTACACCAAGATCGCCGAACGCAAGAAGGATCGGTCCATGGCCGGGTGAGCGGATCAGTCTGCAGCCCTGGGTAGTTCGACCCGGAACGTGGCACCCGCGCCTGGAGTACTTCGCACGTCCACGGTCCCGTTGTGGGCGGCGACCAGGGCTGCGACTATGGACAGGCCGAGCCCACTGCCCCCGCTCTCACGGGTCCGGGACGAGTCGGTGCGATAGAAGCGCTCGAAGACGTGAGCTGCTTCCTCCTCACCCAGCCCAGGGCCGGTGTCTTGCACCTCGAGCACCACCGACTCCTCGGTGGTGCCCACGCACACCGTGATCGACGCGGACTCGGGCGTGTGCCGCACTGCGTTCCCCACGAGGTTGGCCAACACCTGACGCAGCCGGGCATCGTCGCCGGCGACCTCCGGAATACCTGGTCCTGCCGATACCTTCAACGAGATGTCGCGTGCGGGCGAGACGGCCTTCGCATCGTGCACGGCATCGGCGGCGATGGTGAGCACGTCGACTCGACGTACCTCGAGGGGACGCTGGGCATCGAGTCGCGCGAGCATGAGCAGATCCTCGACGAGCAGTCCCATGCGCGCCGATTCGCCCTCGATCCGCGTCATCAACAATGCGATGTCGTTCATCGCCCCCTGCCGGTACAGCTCGGCGAATCCCCGGATGGTCGTCAGCGGAGTCCGCAGTTCGTGGCTGGCGTCGGCGACGAACCGGCGCATCCGATCCTCGGACGCCCGCGCCGCTTCTTCCGAGGCGGCGGTCGCCGCGAACGCCCGCTGTATCTGCGAGAGCATTCCGTTCAATGCCGCCGACAGTCGACCGACTTCCGTTCTCTCACTGCGGTGGGGCACCCGCCGGTGCAGATCGCCTGCGGCAATCGCAGCTGCCGTCGTCTCCACCTCACGCAACGGCCGCAAGCTGCGCCGCACCACGAAGTAGGCCACCACACCCAACACCACCAATACCGCTGCCCCGATGTACAACTGGAGCACCATCAGTCGGCTGACGGTCTGCTGATTGGGACCCAGCGGAATTCCCACAGTGGTGGATCCGTCACTGTTGGTCACCGTCAACACGCGCCACTGTTTCCCTGGGTCGCTCTCGGAGCCGACCGTCGTCGGGCGATCGGCGGTGACACCGGACAGATCCGGAACACTTTCTGCCACATCGTTGATGGGTCCCCGTACGGTGCCGTCGTTCGCCACGGACCGGACGTAGAAATTCGACGGCGGGCGACCAGGATTGGGCTCGCCGATGGGTGGAAGTGGGCGGGAGTCCGGTTGCGCCCAACCCCGAGATGCCTCGACCAACTGCTGATCGAGGCGACGCATCAACGACGTCTCCAACGAGGACGTCACCGCGACACCCGATGCCAGCAGTCCGAGCCCGACCAACAGCAGCAGGGCAGCAACCAGAGTGAAGCGCAGCGGGATGTCCCCCAGCCGTGAGCGGAAGCCGGTCACCGCGGCTGCCGCATGACGTAGCCGACGCCCCGCAACGTGTGGATCAATCGGGTATCGCCCGTGTCGACCTTACGACGCAGATACGACACGTACGACTCCACCACTCCCACCTCACCGCCGAAGTCGTAGTGCCACACGTGATCCAGAATGCGGGGCTTGCTCAGCACTGTTCCGGCATTGACCATGAAGTACCGCAGCAGTGTGAACTCGGTCGGCGAGAGCGAGACCGGCTCGCCTGCCTTCCACACCTCGTGGGTGTCGTCGTCGAGTTCGATGTCCGCGAACGCGACTCGCGACGATTCCGTCTCCTCGGTCCGACCGGACCGGCGCAGAATCACCCGGAGCCGAGCCACCACTTCCTCGAGGCTGAACGGCTTGGTGACGTAGTCGTCCGCGCCGAGCGTCAGACCGGTCACCTTGTCTTCCACGGAATCTCGCGCCGTCAGGAACAACGCCGGAGCATCCACTCCGTCTGCGCGCAGCCTGCGCAGCAGACCGAAGCCGTCCATGCCCGGCATCATGACGTCGAGGATCAGTGCCTCGGGCCGAAAGGTACGCGACTTGTCCAGGGCCTCGGGGCCGGAGGACGCCGTCGCGACCTCGAATCCCTGGAACTTGAGACTGACCGCCAACAGCTCGACGATGGTCGGTTCGTCGTCGACGATCAGTACACGCGCTTCGGGGGTTTCGCTCACGGTGTCCATCATCGCGCGCGTTGCTGCTCGTCCGCTGGACTCTCGCTGTGAGGTTGCTGTGAGCCCCGACAGAGAGGGGCCCCAAGAGAGGGCATGATGGAGCGCGATGCTCCCTGCGAACACCGATCGCCGCACGAGGCGCAGGCCGACGGTCACTTCCATGCACGTATTCGCAACTCTGCTCGTGTTGGGCATCGTGACAGGTCCGTACCTCGCCGAGTGGGTCGCTGCCTCCCCTGCCCTGCGAACCGGAGCCACCGTCTTCACCGGGATATTCGTGCAGGCAACGCCGTTCCTGGTGCTGGGCGTGCTCGTCAGCGGCGGCATCGCCGCGTTCGTCTCCCCGGCCGTGCTTCGACGTGTGGTCCCGAGAAACGAGCCCGCGGCCGTCGGTGTGACCGGACTCGCCGGGATGGCATTGCCCGGGTGCGAGTGCGGAGCTGTTCCCGTCTCCCGGCGGTTGATGGATCAGGGAATGCCGACGTCGGCGGCTCTGGCATTTCTGCTGTCGGCACCGGCGATCAACCCCGTCGTTCTCGTGTCGACTGCGGTGGCCTTTCCGGGTGAGCCGGCGATGGTTCTCGCCCGGTTCCTCGCCTCGCTCGCCACGGCCGTGGTGATGGGCTGGCTGTGGACGCGATTCGGTAAGGCCGAGTGGATCACCGCGCGGCTGGCGGATCGCGGTCACGATCACGAAGGCTCGAAGTGGGAGACGTTCCGCGAGTCGGCTCGTGCAGACCTGCTGCAGGCCGGGGCGTTTCTGGTGTTCGGTGCCGCGGCGGCCGCGGCCCTGCACCTGGTGATTCCCGATCGGGTCTATGCGCACCTGGCCGGTCAGCTGCTGCTGTCCATCGTGGTGATGGCGGTACTGGCGGTTCTGCTGGCGCTGTGTTCGGAGGCCGACGCGTTCGTCGCGGCCAGTATGTCGATGCTGCCGCTGCTCCCGCGCCTGGTCTTCCTGGTGGTCGGTCCGGCCGTCGATCTGAAGTTGATGGCGATGCAGGCAGGCAGCTTCGGGCGCAGTTTCGTCGTCCGGTTCGCACCACTGACCTTCGTCGTGGCGATCGTGTGCGCCTCGATCGTCGGCGGACTCCTAATCGGCGCACGATGAAGCGCGAGGTGCAGAACGTCCTGCTGTTCCTTTTCGGCGGAGCGATCGTGAAGATCTCGCTCGACGGCAGCTTCGTTCGGTACGTCAAACCGTCACTGCATCCGTATCTGCTGATCGCGGGCGTGCTGATCGTCGTCCTCGCGGCAGCCTCGATCGTCGCCGACATCCGGCGCGGTGGGCCGACAGACGGCCACGATCACGACGCACGCCCGTATTGGCTGCTGCTCGTGCCGATTGCGGTGATCCTCCTCGTCGCCCCGCCCGCGCTCGGTGTCTCGGCGGTCGGCGACCGATCCGTGGACGCCGTCTCGACCCACGAGAAGACACCCTTCCCGCCGCTACCCGACGGGCAGGCCCCCGACGTCCCGTTGCTCGACGTCGTGCAGCGGGCCGTCCGAGATTCGGAGGGCAGCCTCGACGGCCGGGAGATCAGTGTCACCGGATTCGCCGTGGCGACCGCGAACGGTGGGTCGCCGCGCGTCGACGGCACAACCGACGGCCTCGACCTCGCCCGTGTCCTGATCATCTGCTGCGCGGCCGACGCACGATCCATCCGAATTCACCTGGACTCCAATTCGACTGTCCTCGAAGAGGTTCCGGACGGAACCTGGCTGCAGCTCACCGGCACCGTCGACGCATCGACCGCGACCGAAGCCACCGCCTTCACCCCCACGATGACGGTCTCGACGGCCCGGCGCATCGACCCGCCGACGAACACGTACGCGTACTGACACCGGAAAATTCGCGTCCCCGCCGAAGAAAAATTGGTACCGTCGTACAGGTCACTTCCGACAATCGGACGAGGCGCGCCGTACCCGAACAGCGACAAGACGGTGCCGAGAGGTGATTTCTCATGGCATGGCTGATTCTCGTCGTTTCCGGCGTTCTCGAAGCGATCTGGGCGACTGCGCTCGGTAAGTCCGAGGGCTTCTCCAAGCTCGGACCATCGGTCGTTTTCGGTGTCGCGGTGGTGCTCAGCATGATCGGTCTCGCGGTCGCGATGCGGTCGTTGCCCACCGGAACCGCGTATGCGGTGTGGGTGGGAATCGGTGCCACCTTGACCGTGGCGTACGCGATGATCACCGGTGCCGAAGCAGCGTCGTTCCTCAAAGTCGTACTTCTGGTCGGCATCGTCGGCTGCGTTGTGGGACTGAAGGTTCTTCACTGATTTTCCCGGCTACAAGCAGTTACAGTAAAACGATGAACTGGGTGTCAGCGATCACACTGCCCGCACGGGCCGGCTTGGCCATCGCCGAGCAGGCGATCGGCGTCGCAGAGGTCGCGTTGGCGACCACCAGGATGGCGTTGGCCACCGGCGCGTCCGGCACGGCCGGCGTGGCGTCGCTCGCCAATCCGCGCGGCGGCACGATGCAGCTGCTCACCCAGCTCGGCCAGCTCACCTCCGACGACCGCGCGTTGGACAACGCCCTGAAAGAGGGCGGGCCACTCGACCGCCTGCTCGCCCAGGGCGGCGTCGTCGATCGACTCACGTCCGAGGACGGCACGCTCGAGCGTCTGCTGTCTCCGGGTGGGCCGGTCGAACGCATTCTCGCTCCCGGCGGACCGCTGGACCGACTGCTTGCTGAGGACGGACCGCTCGAGCGGTTGCTCGCCGAAGGCGGTCTTCTGGACAGGATCACCGCCACCAACGGCCCACTCGAACGCCTGACGGCGAAGGACGGTCCGCTCGAGGTGCTGACGCGTCAGGACGGTCTGATCGAACGGGCCATCGCGGAGAACGGCATCCTCGAGACGATGCTGGCCGAGGACGGTGCCGTCGAGCGTCTGACGGCCAAGGGCGGGCCGCTGGACCAGTTGGTCAAACTCTCCGAGACGCTGACGTCCGTGGCTCCGAACATCGAGCGTATGAGTATCTCGATCGACATCCTGCAGGATTCCGTGGAGATCCTCTCGGCGGCGGTGCATCCACTCGGCGAGCTGGTCGGCCGGCTGCCGAGCCGCTGGCTCAAGAGCGGTAAGCAGTCGGTGCACGAGCTGCACTGACGGGCCGCAACTTCGGCGCTTCGCCGAGAGTCGTAGGCGACAAATGTTAGCGCTCACACTGCTCACGCGGGGTGCAAAAAGAAATCTTTGACAATGCCGATGTTATCGCTCACACTTTCGTTTTGATGTGATGCGAACCACACGGGACCACCCGACGGCCTCCGCTTCACGGTCTACCTCACAACACAGGGAGAAACGATGAAGTTTCGAAAGCTATCCATGGCTACGGCCGCGGTGGCCCTCACCCTCACGCTCGGTGCGTGCGGATCGAGTACCAAGACCGCAGACGAGGCTCCGGCCGAGGGCGGCAGCACCGCAGGTGCGTTGATCGGTGTCACCATGCCGACGAAGTCCTCCGCCCGTTGGATCGCCGACGGCGACAACCTCAAGAGCGCGTTGGAGGGCCAGGGATACAAGGTCGACCTGCAGTACGCGGAGAACGACATTCCCACCCAGGTCAACCAGATCGAGAACCAGATCACCCAGGGCGCGAAGCTGCTGATCGTGGCCTCGGTGGACGGCACCGCCATCACCACCCAGCTGCAGGAAGCCAAGGACAACGGCATCGGTGTCATCGCCTACGACCGGCTCATCCGCAACTCCCCGGACGTCGACTACTACGCGACGTTCGACAACTACAAGGTCGGCGTCGACCAGGCCACCTCGCTGTTGGTCGGCCTCGGGCTGAAGAACGAGGACGGCACCGACAAGGCCGACGCACCCGCCGGCCCGCTCAACATCGAGGTTTTCGCCGGTTCGCCCGACGACAACAACGCCACCTTCTTCTTCGACGGTGCCATGGAGACCCTGAAGCCGTACCTGGACAAGGGAACTCTGAAGATCGGTAGTGGCGAGTCCGACTTCGGAACCGCTGCCACCCTGCGCTGGGATCCGGCGACGGCACAGAAGCGCATGGAAGACCTGCTGACCAAGACGTACTCCTCGGGCCAGAAGGTTCAGGGCGTGCTCTCCCCGTACGACGGTCTGTCGATCGGAATTCTGTCCGCGCTCAAGAGCAACGGCTACGGAACCGCCGGTCAGCCCTACCCGGTCGTCACCGGACAGGACGCCGAGGTGCCGTCGGTCAAGTCGATCATCGCCGGTGAGCAGTACTCCACGATCTACAAGGACACGCGCCAGCTGGCCGAGGTCACGATCCAGATGGCTCAGGCCATGCTCAACGGTCAAACTCCCGAGACCAACAACACCACCGATTACGACAACGGCGAGAAGGTCGTTCCGGCGTACCTGCTGCAGCCCGAGATCGTCTACAAGGACAACTACGAGAAGCTGCTCGTCGAGGGTGGCTACTACACCGAGGATCAGTTGAAGTGAGTTCGGCGATGACGAGCCCGATTCTGGAGATGCGCGGCATCACCAAAACATTTCCCGGCGTCAAGGCGCTACAGGATGTCACTCTCTCGGTGAATCGCGGCGAGATCCACGCGATCTGCGGCGAGAACGGAGCAGGCAAGTCGACGCTCATGAAGGTGTTGTCGGGTGTGTACGCACACGACACATTCGACGGCGACATCGTGTTCGACGGTCGAGAGTGCTCGTTCTCCGACATCCGGAGTAGCGAGGCCGAGGGCATCGTCATCATCCATCAGGAACTCGCACTGAGTCCGCATCTCTCCATTGCCGAGAACATCTTTCTCGGCAACGAGCGGTCCAAGCGCGGGTTCATCGACTGGAACCGAACGAATTCCGAGGCCGCAGCCCTACTGAACCGGGTAGGGCTGCGGGAGAATCCCGTCAACGTCGTGAGCGATCTCGGCGTCGGCAAGCAGCAACTCGTCGAGATCGCCAAGGCACTGTCCAAGGACGTGACCCTGCTGATTCTCGACGAACCCACTGCGGCACTCAACGATTCCGACTCCGCACATCTGCTGGATCTGTTGCGCGGTCTACGGGACGAGGGCATCACGTGCGTGATCATCTCGCACAAGCTCAACGAGATCGCGGCCATTGCCGACCGGACCACGATCATTCGGGACGGCAAGACCATCAAGACGCTGGACATGCGAGACCCGGACGTCACCGAGGATCGCATCATCTCACTGATGGTCGGCCGCGATCTCGAGCACCGGTTTCCGCCCCACGAATCGACTGTGGGAGAGGAAGTTCTGCGCATCGAGGACTGGACCGTGCACAGTCCGACCCAGCAGGGCCGAACCGTCGTCGAAAAGGCGAACCTCACGCTGCGGCGCGGTGAGATCGTCGGCCTCGCCGGATTGATGGGTGCCGGCCGTACCGAGTTGGCCATGAGCGTCTTCGGCCGAAGCTACGGGATCGACATCTCGGGACGGCTCTACAAGTACGGCAAGGAAATTCACGTCAAATCCGTCAACGATGCCATCCATCACGGCATCGCGTACGCCACCGAGGACCGGAAACGGTACGGGCTGAACCTGATCGACGACATCAAGCGCAACATCTCCACCGCGGCGCTGGACAAGTTGGTGACGGGAGGCTTCGTCGACGCCAACCAGGAATACAAGGTCGCCGAGGGCTTCCGCAAGAGCATGAACATCAAGGCACCGAACGTCTCCGCCGTGGTCGGCAAACTCTCCGGCGGCAATCAGCAGAAAGTCGTGCTGAGCAAATGGATCTTCAGCGATCCCGACGTGCTCATCCTCGACGAACCGACGCGAGGAATCGACGTCGGCGCGAAATTCGAAATCTATTCGATCATCAACCAACTCGCCGACGCCGGAAAGGCAGTGCTGGTGATCTCGTCCGAACTTCCGGAACTTCTCGGTCTGTGCGACCGGATCTACGCGCTGTCCGCCGGCCGGATCACCGGTGAGGTCGACCGCGAGGACGCAACCCAGGAATCTCTCATGCATCTCATGACCCGTGGAACAGGAGTACTTCGATGAACCAGCTGTCGACCGTTCGGGGGCTGCTCACGCGAAACCTCCGACAGAGCGGAATCTTCATCGCGTTCGCGCTGATCATCGTGCTCTTCACCGTGCTGACCGGAGGTCAGCTGTTGGTGCCGCAGAACATCAGCAACATGGTGGTGCAGAACTCGTACATTCTCATTCTGGCCATCGGCATGGTCGTCATCATCATCGCCGGCCATATCGACCTGTCCGTCGGATCGGTGGTGGCGGCCACCGGAGCCATCGCCGGTGTCCTCATGGTCCAACAGAACGTGCCGTGGCCACTGGCGGTGCTGATCACGTTGATCGTCGGCGGCCTGATCGGTGCCTGGCAGGGTTATTGGGTCGCGTACTTCGGCATTCCCGCGTTCATCGTCACCCTCGCCGGAATGCTCGTCTTCCGCGCGGTGACTCTCATCGTCCTCGGCAACCAGGGCATCGGGCCGTTCCCCGGACCGGTACGCACACTGTCCAACGGCTTCCTGCCCGGCTTCATGGGCAATGTGGGACTCGGGCCATTGGGTGGGGCGGACATCTTCACGTTGCTCGTCGCGATTCTCGCGGTCGCTGGAATCGTGTTCAGCCAGTGGCGTTCCCGAACGGGCCGGCAGAAGTACGGCCAGACCGTGGACGCGATGCCGCTGTTCCTGATCAAGATGGCGTTCGCCGCCGCTCTCGTGCTTGCGATCGCCGTCCAGTTGGCTCGTTTCAAGAACCTGCCGTACGTGCTGATCCTGCTCGCCGTGTTGGTCATGGGTTACTCGACGTTGGCCGGCAAGACCGTATTCGGTCGGCACGTGTACGCCATCGGCGGCAACATTCACGCCGCGTCCCTGTCCGGTATCAAGGTCAAGCCGGTCACGTTCTGGATCTTCGTCAACATGGGTGTCCTTTCGGCTCTGGCCGGAATCATCTTCGCCGGACGCCTCAACCAGGCCGGTCCTACTGCGGGCAACGGCTTCGAGCTCGACGCCATCGCGGCGGCGTTCATCGGTGGCGCAGCCGTACAGGGCGGCGTCGGCCGCATCGTCGGGGCGCTGACCGGTGGACTCATCATCGCCGTGATCAACAGCGGCATGTCGCTGATCGGATCACCCAGCGAGAGAGTGCAATTGGTGAAGGGTCTGGTGCTGCTCGCCGCCGTGGCGTTCGACATCTGGACCAAGCGTCGTGCGGCGAGCGGTAAGGGCGGCAAGGGAGACAAAGCCGCGTCTCCCACCAGTTACCTGGGCGTACCAGTACCCGCTGAGATGTTCTCCCCCGGCGAGCCCGGAAAGCCGGCACCGCCGACCTCTGCATCGATGACGAAAACGACGTGATCCGGGCGGTGACGCGCCGATCCGGTCCGGGCATGCTGAGATGGTGTTCGACCAGCGAAGGAGGATGCGTGCGATGACGCCGACCCGCGGACCGGCCATGACCGACGTCGCTCGGCTCGCGGGTGTGTCCCACCAGACCGTCTCTCGGGTCATCAACGGCCATCCCAACGTCACCGAGGCGACCAGAACGAGGGTCGAGCAGGCGATCGCGGAGCTCGGCTACCGGCCGAACACCGCAGCTCGCGCTCTGGTCACCGGCCGCAGCAGCACCATCGGGATCGTCGGCACCGGCAACGCTCTGTACGGGCCGGTGTCGACGCTCTACAGCGTCGAACAGGCCGCACGACAGGCCGGATACTCCGTCGTCGTCGGCGTCCCCACCTCGTTCGACGAGGTGGCGATCAGCACCTGCGTGCGCAGGTTGCAGAAGCAGGGCGTCGACGGCGTCGTCGTCATCGCGCCGTTGAGCACCGACGGCGGCGACATCGCCGAGTTGGCCGCCGAACTGCCACTGGTGGCCGTCGAAGGATCGCCGGAAGGCGATCTGGCGGTCGTCTCGGTCGATCAGGTCGCCGGCGCGCAGTCCGCCACCACACATCTGCTCTCACTCGGTCACCGCGCCGTCTGGCACGTCGCAGGCCCCTCGGGTTGGTACGAGGCAGCCGACCGCGTTATCGGGTGGCGCTCGGCCCACGAGCAGGCCGGCATCGAACCGCCACTCGTTCTCGCCGGCGACTGGACCGCGAAGTCTGGCTTCGAGGCCGGTTGCCGATTGGCCGAGAACCCCGACGTCACAGCGGTGTTCGCCGGAAACGACGCGATGGCGCTCGGGGTGTTGCGCGCCCTCGAAGTGCACGGCCGAAAAGTTCCGACGGACGTCAGCGTGGTCGGTTTCGACGACGTTCCCGACGCGGAGTTCTTTTCCCCTCCCCTGACGACGATCCGTCAGGAATTCAGCGAGGTCGGCATCCGCAGTGTCGAAATACTCTTGGCCCAAATCGATTCCGGCAACCGCAGCACCCGTCGCTCGCGCATCGAGCCGAGCCTGGTGATCCGGTCCAGCACTGCCGAGGCCCGTGACGCTCACATCCGCAGCTGAATCTCCACCAACAATCGCGCGTCCGGATCCGACAGATCCAACTCCAGAATCTGCTCGACGCGCCGGATGCGGTAGCGCACCGTGTTCGGGTGAATGTGCAGCCTCTCCGCTGCCGCACGCACGTCACCGAAGCACGCCAGATACGTCTCGAGGCTCTCGCGCATCGCGCCGTCGTGGGTGGCGTCGTACCGATCCAGCGCTGCGATGCGCGGGTCCCGCAACTGCTCGTGATTCGAGATGATGTCGACGACCTCGCCCAGCAGCACAGACGTTCTCGACTCTGCGAGCGTGGTGACCCGAACGTCGCCGGTGGTCGCGTCCAATACCCGGTCGACCTCGAACCGGGCTGCGGCCACCCCGTCGAGATCGGCGATCGGCGCGGCCACCGCGGCGCGCAAGCACAGTCCGGTTCGAGTCTCGATGCGCGACACGGCATCTGCGGTCCACACCGGAATCGCCGTCCCCGACGCAGCTCCGGAGAACAGTACGTAGATTCTCTCGCCGATGACGGTCACCAGCGAGTCTCGCCTGAATGCGCTGGCGTGCAACCGGATCGACGGAGCCAGACCGGTGATGTCGAATTCACCACAGGCGGCGAATCCGACGACCGCGGCCGTTCCCGTGGTCGGAATCGACAGCGCCGCGGCCAGCGACGGAATGTCCACGCCGCCACCCCGCGCGCCGAGCAGTCGCTGAATCTGCAGCGCCTCGTTGGTCGGGGCGTTCGCGATACGGGTGATCAGCCGGGCTGCGACCGCCGACGCTCCGCGCAACACTGCATCGGCGTCCACAGACAGCGGACGAGCTCCTTCCTGTACCCAGATCGTTCCCAGTGTTGTTGCTGCGCCGCTGATTCGACGTATTCCGACGGCAAGGCGTCGACGGATACCGAGTTCGGCATCGGCCGGTACGTCGATGACGTCGTCGGTACGGCGGAGTCGGTCGAACACCCCGCGCTCGTGCAGACGGCGAAGGTAGTCGGCCGGTCCTTCTCGCCCCAGGATCGACAGGGTCCGCAACTCGTCGGCCGAGTCGTCCGATGCCGAGTACGCCAATACGTGCGAACGCTCGTCCTCGATGCTCACCATGCCCTTGGTCAAGGACGCGACCGTCTGCGCCAGCTCGTACAGATCGGTGTCCGCTCCGAACAGCCCGTCCTCCGATGCCGGTGCGCGGGACTGGTCCAGGACCCCGCGCATCGTCGACAGCAGCAGTTCCCAGCGGGTCTGGTGGTGTACCGCAACCAAGGCGATTCCGGTCTCTCGGGCGGCGTGGGCCAACGCGGTCGAGTCGGCCACCTTGGTCAGCACCGCAAGGGGCCTGTCGACCACCGGACGCAACGCCAGATCGTCGAACCACCGCAGCGCATCGGTCTCGGTGACGCCGACCAGCAGGGTCAGATCGGCTGCCGTTCCCGGTGGTCGACGAAGGTCGTCGCCGTCGAGCAGGGCCACGGACTCGACAGTGATCTCGGTTCCCGCCGGCGCGACCACGAGCTCGACCACGGCGTTGTGCAGCGACGTCAGCAGAGAACGCAGCGTCACAGTATTGGCCATGCGGACAAGTACACCACGAATTCTTTGGCCGATGAGCTGATTGAACGGGACGTCGAGGCGACTTCAATGAGCAGCACACACCCGAGTGCGAGGAGTCACCATGGACGCGGTCACATCAGTTCCCACCCCGGTCAACGAGCCGGTCAACACCTATGCCCCCGGAAGCGCCGAGCGCGCCAGGCTGCGCATCCGCTTGGACGAACTGCGTGCGAACCCCGTCCGCATCCATCAGGTGATCGGCGGTGTCCACCGCGACGCCGCCGGCACCGATACCGATGTGGTCGAACCCCACAAGCACGCGTCGGTCATCGGTAGTTTCGCCGAGGCAACGCACCGGGACGTGCAGGACGCGATCTCGGCGGCGACCGCAGCTGCTCCGGCCTGGCGCGATCTTCCGTTCGACGAGCGGGCTGCAGTGTTCCTGCGCGCGGCCGATCTGCTGTCGGGTCCGTGGCGCGAAAGGATCGCTGCCGCAACGATGCTCGGGCAGTCCAAGTCGGCCTACCAGGCCGAGATCGACGCACCGTGCGAGCTGATCGATTTCTGGCGGTTCAATGTCGCGTTCGCACGACAGATCCTCGCCGATCAGCCGGTGTCGGCCCCGGGTGTGTGGAATCGCGTCGAGTACCGCCCGCTCGAGGGTTTCGTCTACGCGATCACACCGTTCAACTTCACCGCCATCGCCGGCAACCTGCCCACAGCGCCTGCACTGATGGGCAACACGGTGCTGTGGAAGCCGTCTCCCACCCAGGCAGTTGCCGCGTACCTGACGCTGCAGCTCCTCGAGGCGGCAGGTCTGCCGCCGGGAGTGATCAACCTCGTCCTCGGCGACGGTCCGATGGTCTCCGAAGTAGCCCTGGCCGATCCACGCCTGGCAGGCATCCACTTCACCGGATCCACTGCGACCTTCCAGACGCTGTGGCGCGAGGTCGGCAACAACATCTCGAACTACCACTCCTACCCGCGGCTCGTCGGCGAGACCGGCGGCAAGGATTTCGTCGTCGCGCACAGCTCGGCCGATCCGGACGTGTTGACCACGGCCATGATTCGCGGTGCCTTCGACTTCCAGGGGCAGAAGTGCTCGGCCGCTTCGCGGGCATTCGTGCCGAAGTCGCTGTGGGCTCGCATGGGTGAGACGTTCATCGAGCAGGTGTCGGCTCTGAAGTACGGCGACGTCACCGACCTGTCGAACTACGGCGGTGCCGTCATCGACCGAAAGGCGTTCGACCGCAACGCAGCAGCGCTCGACCGCGCGAAATCCGTGACCGGCCTGACCATCGCCGCCGGCGGAACGTGCGACGACACGGAAGGATACTTCGTCTCTCCCACAGTTCTTCTCGGCGACGACCCCACCGACGAAGCCTTCACCACCGAGTACTTCGGCCCCATTCTGGCCGTGCACGTCTACGACGACAACCGGCCCGACGCCTATGCCGACGTACTGCGCACCGTCGACACCGGATCGAAGTACGCACTGACCGGTGCCGTCATCGCCACCGATCGCACGGCCGTCGAGCAGGCCCATTCGGCACTGCGATTCGCCGCCGGAAACTTCTACGTCAACGACAAGCCCACCGGCGCGGTCGTCGGTCAGCAACCGTTCGGCGGAGCGCGTGCGTCGGGTACCAACGACAAGGCCGGCTCACCGCAGAACCTGTTGCGCTGGGCATCGGCACGCACGGTCAAGGAAACGTTCGTCCCGCCGACCGCACACGGCTACCCCCATCAGGAAGGCGAGGGCACACGATGACCACAGTGCTGAGCAACCCACTGCGGCCGGCTCTGCTGGCGGCCGCACGCTCACCGAAATTGCAGGCCACCGTGACGCGGCTGCGTGCCACCCGATCGCTCGTCGACCGCTTCGTCGCCGGTGAATCGGAGCCCGCCGTGGTCACCGCCGTCGATGCCCTGCTGGCGTCGGGACGATTCGTCTCGGTGGACTATCTGGGCGAGGACACCACCGACCGCGCGCAGGCGACAGCCACCGTTCAGTCGTACCTGTCACTGATACAACGCTTTTCGACGCGTAGTACCGCCGAGACCGCGCTCGAGGTATCGCTCAAACTCTCGGCCCTCGGTCAGGGAATCGACCGGACGCTGGCGCTCGAGAACGCGCGCGAAATCTGTACCGCGGCAACAGCGGCGGGAGTGTGGGTGACCGTCGACGCCGAGGACCACACCACCACCGACTCGACCCTGTCCATCGTGCGCGAACTGCGGCAGGACTTTCCCGATCTCGGCACGGTGCTGCAGGCGTACCTGAAACGAACCGAGGCCGACTGCCGAGAACTGTCCGGACCGAGATCTCGCATCCGACTGTGCAAGGGCGCGTACAACGAGCCCGCGTCGGTGGCGTTCCAGAGTGCACGGGACGTTTCGGACTCCTACCTACGGTGCCTGGAAGTGCTGATGAACGGCAGCGGCTACCCCATGGTCGCCTCCCACGATCCCGAGATGATCGAGGCGGCGGAGCGGCTCGCCGCGAACGCCGGACGGTCCGCAGCCGACTTCGAGTTCCAGATGCTGTTCGGAATCCGCGACCACGAACAACGGCGACTGGTCGACGCCGGAAAGCACTTGCGTGTCTACGTGCCCTACGGCGAGCAGTGGTACGGCTACTTCATGCGCAGACTTGCAGAGCGGCCGGCCAACCTGATGTTCTTCGCGCGGTCGCTGATCTCACGCAACTGACTTCCCTCGGATCGACGAACGTGTGTTCGAAAGTGTGTCGGTGGGTCGCGGTAGATTCTGTTCATGCTTTCGGGGGACGGCGGATCAGGGGTGGACGGCATCGAAACGGTGCCGCCTGCCCCTGACGTGTCCGACCCTGTCTTGGCGGGGTTGGTCGACGCGGTGGAGTCGGCGGTCGCCGAGTTGGCGGGGCAGGCGTCGGTGGCGTGGTCGAACGCCGACCGGCGTGCGGTGATCCAACGCATGGAAACCGTGTCGCGGTCTGTGACGGCGTACTCGCACACCTGGCTCAACGAACTGATCGCACAACACGGCCTCGACGTCTATCCGGGTTCGGTGCCGTGCTCGGTGGCATGGATGCTGCGAATCACCCCACGAACAGCCGGTGCGCGAGTACGTCTGGCCGCAGAGTTGGGTGACCGCACCGCATTGTCCGGCGAAATGCTGCCTCCCTTGTTACCGCGCACCGCTGCTGCGGTACGGGCAGGGTTGCTCGATGCCCAGCACGTGCAGATGATCCGCGAATTCTTCCGACACCTACCGTCGACTGTGGATCCGCAGACCCGCGATCGCGCCGAACAGCAGTTGGTGGGTCTCGCCTCGACGAGGCGGCCCGACGACTTCGCGCCACTGGTGGCGCACCTGGACTCGATCCTCGACCCCGACGGCGACTTCGACGAGAACGAAGACGAAGACGAAGACAAGAACGCGAAGCCGAGGCCACGGAAACGGGATGCGTTCTTCTACCTCGGTGAGCAGGGTTCCGACGGAATGTCAGAAGGAAAGTTCTGCGTCGACTCCGAACTACGCGCCTACCTCGAAGCCCTGTTCTCGAAAGCCGCGAAACCGGGAGTGAACAATCCTGCAGACCCGACATCGATCGTCCACGAGGATGAGACCGCCAGCGACGAGGACGGCGGCGGGAGTGGCAGTGCGGCTACGCCAAAGCCCGGGCCGATGCCCGACGAGGCAGGATCGAGCGATGCTCGATCGGATGACGAATACCTGTGGGATGGGACGGTCGGCAACGGTGCCGACTTCTACGGTGACGACGACCGCAGTGGCGACGACCGCGGTGAGGGTGAGTGCACCGACAGCAACGATTGTGGTTGCGGCACAACGCCACACAGCACGGCCGACATTAACGACGACGCAGGCTCCGACAGCACTGCTGAACCCGTCGGCCAAGCCGACGCCGACGCATCGGACACCGCTGCTCGCGACGCTGCCGCCGCGCGAGATGTACGCACCCAGAACGAACGCCGTCACGACGCCCTGAAGATGGCACTGAGGCACACCCTCGCCTCCGGCACCCTCGGCACCCACCGCGGGCTACCCGTCACCGCCATCGTCACCATGACCCTCAAAGACCTCGACGCAGGCTGCGGCTACGCCATGACCGCCACCGGATCCCGCGTCTCGATCCGCGACGCCATCCGCATGGCCTCGCACGCCCACCACTACCTCACCATCTTCGACGACAACGGCAGAGCCCTCTACCTCGGCCGATCCAAACGCATCGCCTCCGCCGACCAACGCATCGTCCTCATCGCCCGCGACCGCGGCTGCAGCTTCCCCTCCTGCACCCGCCCCGCAACCTGGTGCCAAGCGCACCACCTCGACGACTGGGTCGAGGGCGGACCCACCGACATCGACTCCCTCACCTTCGGATGCGACATGCACCACGCACACGTCGGCACCGGCCCCGGAAAGTGGGCAACCACCAAAACCACAGCAGGACATCGCTATCCGGGCCGAACCCTGTGGCACCCACCGACCGGAATGGACCCCACACGCCGTGGGCTGATCAACCACGCACACCACCCAGAAGAAGTCCTCTACCCACCCGACCAGCACAACGACAACACCCGCGACACCGGCGACGAAGAACCACGACAACCCGCCTGACGACCCACACCACCACCACGGCACAGCTCTGCCTTCAACACAGCCTCGCCTCCCACACAGCCCGGCCGTCCCCACACACCCCGGCCCTCCCACACAACCCGGCCTTACTACCCAGCCCCGGCTTCTGCCCAGCTCTATCCGGAGTGCGCGGCATTGGCTTCCGCTTCTCTTAGCGGCCGGTGCCGGTGATGCGGCTGGGTTAGGTTGCGCAACATCGGGGCACCCTCACCGCATGGCAAATTACAGAGTTATCGACCCGCACGGAACCGTCGTCGCCACCAAGGACATCACCAGTTCTGAGGACGCGCACGCCTGGTTCAAGGACAGCCGCGCCGACAACGAAGAGTTGGGCTGGCGCCTCGAAGTCGAGCACGACGGCGACTGGGCATTTTTCAGCGACTCGGAAGGCACCAAGGACTAGACCTTGTGCTTTCACACGACAATCGGGCGGTCCCAGTGATTCGCGGGACCGCCCGATCGTTGTGCGGGGGGACGGCAAACGACAGTGGGCAGCCCCTGTGCAGGAGCTGCCCACCTCTTGTCGCGGCGATGTCGCCGCCAGTTCTATTGGTCGGTCGTCGGTCGGGAGGTCGGAATCGTCGACTCGAGGTCGGCAACCTGCAGCAGGCGGGTCACCGATCGGCTTGCCACGATCGACCACGAAGCACCGATGCCAGCCGTGTATTCACGAACTGCATCGAAGACGGTGAGTCCGGCGATGCCGAAGAACTCGACATTGGACAGGTCGAGAGTCAGATGCCGTTTGCTGGACACGCGACTGCAGACGAAATCGGAGAACATCGGCGCGCTGAGCATGTCGATGTCGCCGTGGACGGCGACGACGAGTGAACCGTCGGTGCCGTCGTGCGCGGTGAAGATGGCTCCGGTTGCTGCAACGGACACGGACTTCTCCGCGACGCTCACCGAAGTGGTTCGAACTTTGTTGCCTCGTGATTCAACACTCATGGCAGATCCCATCGATCGGTCGAACTGAAGGGGAAACCGATCTACGCAACGGGAGCAGAATTCTTCGCCTGACCCGGGCGCACACTTCGCTGCGTTTCCCCGTGACCGGCTGTTAGCTCAACCACGGCCAACCCTACGGCACCGGCACGCTCGGAGTCCAGCATTGGCACAATGCGGGCCCCCACCAGCGGTTCGAACATCCCGATGCGAACGCGGGCTACGTGCGGGTGCTGTTTCCCAGGTCGGCGTGATGCTCGCGCATGGCTCCGATGAGCGCTTCGAACACTCGGTGGGCAGCGTCGAGATCCGAATCCGGTAGGTCCTCGAGCGCAGCGCTGGTGCGCGCTCCCAGTGGTCCGAAGAACCCGCGAGCAACCTCCATACCGTGCTCGTCGTAGCGAAGTATGACTTTACGTCGGTCCGACGCGTCGGATTCGCGTCGAATATGACCGGACGCGATCATTCGCTCCACCAGATACGTCATCGCCGCGGACGACAGTCCGAGCATCGTGCCGAGCTCACCCGCGGTGAGGGGCGCACCCTCGACGTCGGCGACCATCACATGCAGCAGAGCGCGAAAGTCGTTGGGCCGCAAGCTGTGCAACGCACCGAATACCTGACCGATCTGTTCCGACACCGATGACAGCGCCCGAAGGTCCGCCGATATCGCGGATTCGAGGTGGTTTCGGTCGGTCATGGCGGTGGTAACTCCTTCGCTGCAGTCATGGTCAGACTACTGCCCGCAAGAGATTCAGTTGCTTAATATCTAAGTAAATGAGATTGTTTCTTCGTGGACAGCACCCGTACCGAGACCACCGCAGCCTGGGACCGCATCGCCGCGGCCGTGACGCATCGTCGATCGTGGGCGCTCGCCCTCGCCATTCTTATTCTCTCGATTGCCGTGATCGGGCTCGTCGGTAGCAACGATTCTGCCGGTCAGTCGCCGAACTCCTTGCCGACCTCCGCCGAGTCCTACCAGGTGGACGAGCTGCTCTCCCAGTTCCCGGACTCCGACACCGCACCGGTGATCCTCGTTCTGAGCAAGATCGATGGCGGTGACCTGACCCCGGCCGATATCGAGGCAGCCGCTGCTGCGCAGGCCAGGCTGCTCACCGTCGACCGGTCGGTGACCGACGAACCTGGACCCCCTCCCATTGTTGCACCGGACGGGAAGGCCGCAATCGCGTTCGTTCAGGTGAACTCGGAACTGTCCGGCTTCACCCTGAACGACCTGATCACAAGCCTCCGATCCGCGGCGACGGACGGCCTACCGTCCGATCTCAACGCCCAGGTCACCGGCGGGCCGGCATTCGGAGCAGACATCGCCAACTCGTTCTCCGGGGCCAATTTCACGTTGCTCGCCGTCACCGCACTCGTGGTGGCAGTGCTCCTCATCGCCACCTATCGATCGCCCATTCTGTGGTTGGTTCCGCTTGCCGTCATCGGTTTCGCCGATCGGTTCGCCTCCACCGTCGGCACGGCCCTCGCCGAGGCGACCGGACTGTCGTTCGACGGCTCGACCTCGGGGATCACCAGCGTGCTCGTCTTCGGCGCAGGCACCAATTACGCCCTGCTGCTGATCTCTCGTTACCGCGAGGAACTCCGCCGCGAGTCCGATCACCGGCTCGCGTTGCGCCACGCCGTCCGGAACGCGGGACCGGCCATCCTCGCCAGTAATGCCACCGTTGTCCTCGCACTGCTGACTCTGTTGCTGGCCATCCTCCCCAGCACTCGCAGCTTGGGAGCGCTGGCCGCGGCCGGCCTCGTCGTCGCATCGGTGTTCGTGCTGTTCGTACTGCCTCCGTTGTTGGCACTGTGCGGCCCGAAGTTGTTCTGGCCCTTCGTCCCCAAGCCGTCCGATCGCGATACCACCACCGAGGGCGTCTGGCATTCGGTTGCCGCCGGTGTCGCTCGTCGTCCGGTGGCGACCGCGTCCATCACCATCGCCGTATTGCTCGCCTGCTGCGCGGCCTTGGTCGGCACACAGATCGGGCTGTCGCAGACCGAGCAATTCCGGGTGACCGCCGAATCCGTCGAAGGATTCGGCACTCTCTCGCAACACTTTCCGGCCGGATCCGCCGACCCGATCACGGTTCTCGCACCCACCTCGGATATCGACGGCGTCGTCGCCACCGTCCGGGACGTCGACGGCGTCGTCTCGGTGGATCGGGTCGCTGATTCCGATACCGGACTGACCCGGCTGTCGGTGGTCACCGACGCGGCCCCCGCCTCCGACGAATCGTTCACTGTCGTCGAGAACCTTCGGTCCGCCCTTGCCGGTGTCGACGACGCACGAGTCGGCGGCAGCGACGCCAAAGCACTCGACACCACCGACGCTGCCGCCCGCGATCGGCTCGTGGTGATCCCGGCGATCCTGGCGGTCGTCCTACTCGTGCTGTTGATACTTCTTCGCGCTGTCGTCGCACCGTTGATTCTCGTCGCCACCACGGTCCTGAGTGCCGTGGCCGCTATCGGTATCGGTAGCTGGGTGAGCCTGCACGTCTTCGGATTTCCCGCGCTCGACGACAACACTCCCCTGTTCGCGTTCCTGTTTCTCGTCGCCCTCGGTGTCGACTACACCATTTTTCTGGTCACGCGGACCCGGGAGGAGACGGTTCAGCACGGCACCAGATCTGCGATCGTGCGGGCGGTCTCGGCCACCGGCGGCGTCATCACCAGCGCGGGAATCGTTCTGGCAGCAGTGTTCTGCGTCCTCGGCGTCCTACCGCTGATCACCCTCACCCAGTTGGGAATCATTGTCAGCCTCGGCATTCTGCTCGACACCTTCGTGGTACGCACCGTCGTGATTCCCGCCCTGTTCACCCTCATCGGCCCGGGGATTTGGTGGCCGAGCACGATCGACAACGAGACGACCGCAACCAAGGAGCGAAATTCATGAAGGTACGTACGATGTTGAGCCGCACCGCAATTGCAGGAGCAGTCGCCGCAGGTGCCCTGCTCGGCGCGGCCCCCACGCAAGCGCAACCGGTCGGCCCTTTGGGGTCGGTCGGTCTCGAGCCACTGACTCCGATCCCGTCACTCGATGTCGAACGGTACTTGGGCACTTGGAACCAGGTTGCCGCGGTGCCGCAGCCGTTCAACCTGATCTGCGCCCGTGACACGCAGGCGAACTACCAGATGATCGACGAATTCAACATTCGCGTCGAGAACACCTGCACCACCTGGACGGGCCAGGAGAACCGCATCGTCGGCAATGCTCGGGTCAACGACACCGTCACCAAAGCCCAACTGCACGTGAGCTTCCCGGGCGTCCCCACGCAGGAGAGCCAGGAGGGGCCGACCAACTACATCGTGGCCTACATCGCAGACGACTACTCGTGGGCCTTCGTCGGAAGCCCCAACCGCACGTCCGGATTCGTGCTCAAGCGCACGCCCGACGTCAGCGTCGAGCAGTTCCGCGAGATCCGCAGCGTCGTCGAATCGCTGGGCTACGACTCGAACTTCATCACCACGACGCCCACCCCGGGCGGCGCGACGACGATTCAGCAGCTCTCGACCGTGTAGTGCGGCGGAGCCGCAGTGGCGTGGTTATGTGCCGCAGAGGGGCTGTTGCATTTTGTGTGAGCGGTAGTTCGACGTTGTAAAGGGGTGGCTCGGGTTCGATGCCCGGGTCACCTCTTTTTCGGCCCTGGGGTGCTCATTCAGGCCAGCGCTACGGTGTGTGTTGCGGTCAGGTGGGTGAAAATCTTGCCGATGTTGTGCACCGCGGCGTGGAAGGACCACTCACTCGTCGCCCGGTCGACGCCGCGGCTGGTGAATCGCCGGAATCCGAGGTTGTGTTTGGCATGTCCGAACGGTGTCTCGGCGATGTGAGACCGTTTGCGGTACGTTGCGATTCACTCCGGGGTGGCTAATCGTTCGGCCATCCTGGTAATCGAATCACCCTGTGGTGGTGCAGGATCCGATACCGGCGTAGCTACGGCCGCGGCAGCGGCGGCTTCGAGTGTCCGCGATTTCCCGGTGGCGATCAACCGGTCCGGGCCCGGTGCGTCGAGGTTCTCGATCGAACAATAGCCGGCGTCGAAGAGCATGATTCCGATCGACGGCGACTCGGCCTCGGCCGGTGCATGGTCGGCCATCACTGCCGCCGCAGCGACCGCTTTGTCGACCATCTGCTCGTAGTAGGTGACATCGGAGGGGCTGGTGCCGACGCCGGTGGCGATGATGATGCCGTCCTCGGCGGTGAATGCTTGGCAGTTGTAGCCCTGCACCCAGCCACCGCCTCGCAGCGGCTGCATCCGAGAATCCGGATCGGTGATGTTGCGCCGCACCACCGTTGGCGTTGTCTGCTCACGGGCGGCGGACTGGGCGAGGGCTGCGGCGACCGATGCGCGTGCGGCGATCACGCGGTGATGATCCTCGACCGGAACCGGAACCTTGCCTTTCGGTTTCCCGCCGCGACGCGCAGCGGCGTCGGCTCGCTGCCGATACCGCGCCTCGGTGGCCTCATGGCGTGCAATTTCCCGTGCAAGACGTCGGTGAGCAGCAGCTACCTGCGCGGCAAGCGGTACCCGACCCGCCGGGGACGCTCCCGCGTCGAGACGCTCGAGGTGGCCCTCGGCGGCTGACTTCACAGCCTTCTCGCGGGCATCGTCTTCGGCTTCGATCTGCGCCAACGCTTCAGCGATCCGCTTCGATCGCGTGGTCGGATCGGCCAACTCGGCCGGAACCCGACCCGGGCCCGGGTCGTCTTCGCCGTAGAGTTCGTCCTCGGCAGCATCGACGTCGGCATGCGCCGCGGCCGCGGCGGCGGCGATCTCGCGCGCCCGGGCCTGAGCAGCGTTCGCTGCCTCAACTTCGGCGGCGGCGCGCAATCCGTCCGCGCTGCGGTTGGCTCCGATGGAGGCGTTCGAGGCGATCTTGACCCCGTCGAGAGCGACGGTCCCCAACGACCCCAAACCGACCCGCGCTGCCAACGTCAGCACCTGTGCGAACAGCGACTCGCAGGCTGCATGGTTGTCTTTACGGAACCTGGAGATCGTGGCGTGATCGGGGGCATCGCCGGCGCAGATGACCCGGTAGGACACCACATCGGTGCATGCGGATTCGATCTGACGTGAAGACCGCATCCCTTTCGACCAGGCCCAGATCAGCAGCGTGCGCAGCATGTCCGGGTCGTATCCGGCGCGCCCGACCCCACCGGTGCGCCGGCCGGCATGAAAGACAGAGGTGTCCAGATGCGTGTCGACGATGTCGATCAGCATCCATACCGGATGCTCCGCCGGTAACCATTCGCGCATGTCCGGTGGAATCAGAAACTGTTGATCACGATCAACCGGTCGATAACCCTTCGCCACCAACACATTGTCCCGCACCACCGACAATGGGGTGCCTCGACACTCGAGACACCCCACCATCAAAATGCAACAGCCCCCAGAGGGCTTATAACCACGCCACTGCCGGAGGCACTCAGCTCGCGGACAGGATCGAGATAGCGAAGATCAGGCTGTCGCCCTGTTCGATTCCGGCTGCCGGATTGCCGGTCGCGTAACCGTCGGCCGACGTCACCGCTACGGCGACGGTCGAGCCGACGGTCTGTCCGGCGATGGCTTTCTGGAAGCCCGCCACCACGCCGGTCAGTGGGAACTCGACCGGTGCGCCGCGCTCGAAACTGCTGTCGAACGTCGATCCGTCGCGTCCGTTGACGCCCAGGTAGCAGACGGACACGTTCGCGTCGTCGGCGACGATCGGGCCGTCCCCGGCCTTCAGCGTTTTCACCTGCGTCTCGGCGACGCTGAACGGGGCTTCGACGTCGACGGCCGGGGCCGCTGTATCCGTCGATCCGGTGACGGCGATGCTGCCGGTGTCGCCTGCCAGTGTCCACTCCGGGGTGGCCGACGGGTCGGGTGTGCCCGTGGGGCAGCTACTCGAAGCCGTCGCATCGGTGGAGGACGTCGCCGAGGACGTCGTCTGCGTCGTCCCGGAATCCGAGTCGGAACTGCATGCACCCGTCAACAGGACGAGTGAGGTGGTGGCGGCCAGGAACAGGGTGCGGGTCGAGGTGAGTTTCACGGGGCCCACGCTACAAGTGGCATACGGGGCCCCGTGTATCCCGTCAGATCGCGGAGCGGAACACCTCGGCGACCGGGGCGGACGCGCGGCCGATCAATGCCTGCAGGTCACCGGAATCGGTGTCGAGTTCCCCGCGGGAGATACCGGCATCCGCGCTCGCCAGCATGGTCGCCACGAAATCGGGCAGTCCTGCGCCCTGAAGAATCGAGGCGTACTCCGACTCGGTGACGTCCTTGTAGACGACCGGCTTCCCGGAGATGCCGGCGAGAACGTCCGCGAGTTCGGCATAGGTCAGGCGCTCGTCCCCGCCGAGCTCGTAGATCTTCCCGCCCTGGTTCTCGAGAGTCAGCACAGCCGCGGCAGCGGCGGCGTAATCGGCGCGTGAGGCAGCGGCGATCCTGCCGTTCCCGCCTGCACCAAGCCACACTCCACTGTCGATGGCCTGGCCGAGCGAGCCCAGGTAGTTCTCCCAGTACCAGCCGTTACGCAGAAACACAGCAGGAATCGGCGAGGCCGTCAATCGCTCTTCGGTGGCGTTGTGCTCCGGCGCAAGGCTGATGCCGGAGGTGTCGGCAGCGAGCACGCTCGTGTATGCAACGAGGCCCACTCCGGCTGCCTCGGCGGCGTCGATGACGTTGTTGTGCTGAGCAATTCGCTGACCGACCTCCGATCCCGAGATCAACAGCACCTTCTCGACACCTGCGAACGCAGACGTCAGCGCGTCGGTGTCGCTGTAGTCGGCCACCCGCACCACCACACCGCGCTCGGCGAGTGCGGCCGCCTTGTCGGCGTTGCGTACGACGGCGACGATGTCGGCAGGCGCGACGCCGCGATCGATGAGTGCGGCGACGACGAGCCCGCCGAGATTGCCTGTCGCTCCGGTGATGGCTGTGGTCATGGAAAACGCTCCCGAGGTTGAAGTATCAAGTTCCGTTTCATCATGCACTTACTTTTCGTGCAGTGCAACATCAAAATTTAGCGCTGCCGGTACGGCCTGCGCTAACATGGAGAAATGTCCGAGGCCGTCGAATCTCTCGAAGCATCCGTCTTCGCACGGGAATGCGGGTCACGGCAGACGCTGCAGAACGCGACGAGCAGGTGGGGAGTGCTCGTCCTGGCGGCCCTCACCGAAAGCGACTACCGATTCAATGCCCTGCGCCGACGCGTCGACGGCGTCAGCGAGCGAATGTTGGCACAGACGCTGCAGACCCTCGAACGCGACGGCCTCATCGTGCGTACCGTGCTCGAGACCATCCCGCCCAAGGTCGAATACAGCCTCACCCCGCTCGGACGTGAGGTCGGATCACGGTTGACCGACCTCATCGAACTGATCGAGGGCTCGATGCCTGCCGTGCTCGAAGCACGCGCCGAGCACGACGCCCGCTAGTCAGCTGGGGGCGTCACTACACACCATTCGTTGCCCTCGGGGTCGAGTAGCACCTGGAACGACCCGGCCGCACTGGTGTGCCGGTCCCCCACCGCCGTCGCACCCAGACCTACTGCCTGCTCGACGGCAACGTCGATGCTGGGAACGTCCACGTCGAGATGTAGTCGATTCTTGCCGGACTTACCCTCGGGCACTCGCTGGAACGCCATCCGGGTGAACCCGGGAACATCGACGAAATGCCACGAGTCGTCGCGCACGACGGGCTGACCACCGAGCACACCCGCCCAGAATCGGGCCAGCACAGCCGGTTCCGTGCAGTCGAATACGACCTCGTCGATACGTCCGATCATGGAGCCATCGTAAGCACCGAGGGTGGGGGAACGCTGTTTACCGCGCTGTGATCATACCGAGATGCACTCGTGACCATGCGGATCTCTGAGCGCGTCGCTACGGGGTAACACTCGAGGAAGGTCGTCGGGGCGCACGAGCATGTCGATCCGGCAACCGCAGGAGCGCGGCACGCCCGGTGCCTGCGCCAAATCTTGGAGGCATCGACCATGTTCCATACCAAGAGAATTCTCGGCGGAGCGGCAGCATTCGGATTCGCCTGTACCTTCGCGGCCCTGGTGCCCGGCACGGCCTCGGCCGCACCGGTCGCCTGCACCACGGCACCCGGAGGGGCCGACGTCGCCGCGCTCGTCGGAGGTTCACAGTGCGACAGCTCCGCAGACGGCGCAAGTGCCGCAGCAGGAGTCGGCCTCGAGGGATGGGGCTCGGCGGAGGCGATGAACAACGCGGCGGCACTGGCCCTCGGTCTCAACGGCGGAACTGCCGTCAGCAACGCCGGCTTCGGCGGCGCGCCTGCTGCGATCGCCTTCGGTCCCGGTGCCATCGCGCAGAACACTGCGGCCGGCCTCGGACTGTCGATCGCCGTGGCTGCGCCGGGCTCGACGATAACCCTCACCCCCGAGGGTGCCGTCTGCAACGGTGCCGGCTTCGCCGGAAGCTTCACCACCCTGCAGGGCTGCATCGGCTGATGCCCGTCGTCGTCGGGGTGAAACACGACTTGCGCAGGCCATATCAGTGCCGCTGGGCCCAGGTTGATCTACAGTCTCACTGACTACAGTCTCGGTACGCGAGCCGGTGACGGCCCGCTGAACAAGGAGTTCGACGGCAATGATGTCCTACCTGCTCTACGACGTTCTGCTCCCCCAACTCGGCCACGATGTCGCGTCGTATTGGGCACACCTTCTGGTCATCGCCCCGATCTGACATTCGGACCCGGTGCTCACGAAAAATCCCCGCTCGGCCGCATAGGCCGGGCGGGGATGATTCGTGTGGGGTGACCGAAGATCAGACAGGCTCGGGCAGCAGCCGCGTCAACACATCCGACAGGGTGACAACGCCGATCGTGCGCGCACTGTCACCCGCCTCGGCCGACGGTTCGACGACCAGCGCCAGATGATGTCGAGTCTCGCGCATCGACTGCAGGGCGACGTAGACCGGTGTCGTCCGATCCAGCGTGTAGGCCGGGCGGGTGATCTCGGCGAGATACTCCGGCTCGGTCAACGTATCCCTCACGTGCACAACACCTTTCACTACGTCGTCGTCACTGACGAGGATGCGCAGATGGCCGCTGATCCGGGACGCCTCCCGCACGTCGTCGATCGACGCCGACGACGGTACCGACGTCGGCGCGCCACTTCCGGCCACCAGGTCACCGACGGTCAGATCCTGCAATTCCAATGCCCCGGATATCTGCGCCTGGTAACTCGCGTCCAGGGCTCCCACGTTGACCGAGTGCTCGACGAGCTGACGCAGGTCGTCTGCGTTCTGCCCGGTGCCGACGGTGTCGGCCGGCTCGACGCCCACCTTGCGTAGGCACCAGTTCGCCATGTTGTTCAGGGCCGTCAGCACCGGACGCGTGAGAAACATGAACGCGCGCATGGGGATTGCGAGCATCGTCGCCGACTTCTCCGGATGTGCGATGGCCCAGGACTTCGGAGCCATCTCGCCGACGACCAAGTGCAGGAACGTGACGATGATCAGGGCCAGGACGAAGCCGAGGACGTCCGCGAACCAGTAGGGCAGGCCGATGCTCTCGAACAGCGGCGTGAGCCAGTAGTGCACGGCCGGCTTGGTGGTCGCGCCGAGCGCGAGGGTGCAGACGGTGATCCCGAGCTGCGATCCGGCGAGCAGCACCGTCAGTTCCGAGGAGCTGCGCAGAGCAGCCCGCGCCGCCCGCGAGTTGGGGGCAGCGTCCTCGAGGCGATGCCGTTTGGCCGCAAGAAGTGCGAACTCCACGGCAACGAAGAAGGCGCTCGCAGCGATCAGACCGATGGTGACGGCCAGAAAGACCCAGAGGTTGCTCATCGGTGCGCTCCTGCAGTATCGGACTCGGCCGAATTCTCGTCGTGCTCGGTTGTCCGCTCGTCGATGGTGAGGGTCAGTAGTGACGGCACGTGACTGTCGATCTCCTGCACCTCGATCGTGACGAATCGAATCGGCGTTTCGTCGTCGTTGGCGAGGTCCGCGTTGTCCGGCGGCAGATCGACCTCGATTCGGGTCCCGATATCGGGTAGCGAACCATGATGGGCGATGGCGAATCCCGCGATGGTCTCGTAGTCACCGTCGGGTAGGTCGACGCCGATGGCGCGCTCGACCTCGTCGACGTGCACCTCCCCTGCCATCGTCCAGCTGCCGTCGTCGGCGCTGACCGGGCTCGGGTCGAGTACGCCGTCGTCGTGCTCGTCGGTGATCTCGCCGACGAGCTCTTCGGCCAGGTCCTCGATGGTGATCACTCCGGTGAGACCACCGTATTCGTCGATGACACAGGCCAATTGGTTCCGTGTCGCCCGCAGCTCGCGCATCGCGTCGGGCAGGCTCTGCATCTCGGGAAGGATCAGCGCATCGCGGGTGAGGTCTGCGATGGGGGTCGAATCCGGAGCGGTGGAGGCCAACACGTCGTGCAGATGCACCACACCCACGATTCCGTCGTCCTCGTCGAGCACGGGGTATCGAGAATGTTCTTGGCCCATCAGTGTTTTCACCTCACCGAGGGTGTCGGTGTCGCGGACCGTCGCCGCACGTGAACGCGGGATCATGGCGTGTTCGACGTTGCGCGTGGGGAAGTCGAGAATGCGATCGAGCAGCGTCGACAGCTCGTCGGGCAGATCCCCGGTCTCCCGCGAGTCCGACACGATGTGCTCGAGGTCGCGTGGGCTGGCCGAATGTTCCACATCGTGCACCGGCTCGATCTTGAGTGCTTTGAGCAACAGGTTCGACGACTGGTCGAAAATGGTGATGAGCCAACCGAAGAGCTTGAGGTAGACGGTCGTCGACAACGACAGCCAGCGGGCCACCGGCTCGGGGCGGGCGATGGCGAAGTTCTTCGGAAACAGTTCACCGAAGAGCATCTGTACGAACGTCGCGAACGTGATCGCCAGAACGGCACCGAGGCCGACACCGACTGCTGTCGGAACACCGACGCCGCCCAGTATCGCTCCGAACGACTGCCCGATCAGCGGTTCGGCGACGTAGCCGACCAGCAGGCCGGTGACCGTGATACCCAGCTGTGCACCCGAGAGCATGAACGAGGTCCGCTTGGTGACGGTCAGCGTGCGAGCTGCGACGGCGTCGCCGGCCTCGGCACGCGCCTTGAGCCGGGACCGGTCGACGGTCATGTAAGCGAATTCCTGCGCAACGAAGTAACCGGTTGCGACGGTGATGAGAAAAACGACGAGCAGGCCGAGCAGAAGAGTGAGCAGAACGCTCATTCGCCGGACACCGCCTCGCACGTAGTAGCTGTAGTGCGGGGAGCCGTGTCCGGCCCGGGTTTATCGCTGTCCATGATTCCTCGAGGTCGAGTGGTGGGAGATTTGTCCGATACTACCGGGTCACGGCGCTTTCACGACGAGGACGGGGACCGGGCTGTCCAACAGAACGCGCTGCACCGTGCTGCCCATCAGGAATTTGCCGACCGCCGATCTGCGCTTGGACCCGATGACGAGCATCCCCGCACCGACGTCTGCGACGAGATCGACCAGTGCGCCGGCCGGGTCTCCGCCGTCCGGTTCGACGCGCACGGTCGTCGCAGTTCCGGGGAGAGTCCGCTCCACCTCGGCCTGCGCCGCGCTACGGTCTTCCGCCGATACGGAATCGCGGTCCACCACGGACAATACGATCAGCTCGGTCCGACGCAGCTCTGCCTCCGCGGCACCGCGTCGCAACGCTTCCTGGCCCTCGGGGGTGTTGCTCATCGCTACTGCCACTGCGCTCGCTAATGACACGGTCTCTCCCGTTGCTCGAATCCACCGAAGATCGACCTCGATGTTGTGAACTGGACTAATCAGACAAACTGTATCTAACCTGACGCTGTGACACACCACACGAAAGGTCTCTGATGGCGATATCGCCCACCCTGCTACGAACGGCCGGAGCCCTGGTGGTGGTGGGAGCAGTCACCGTCGCCGGGATCGACGCCGCTCGCAGTGCCAGCGGCTCCGACGCCCGAGCCAAATTGACACTGATAGCACCTGCTGCCGCCGGCGGCGGCTGGGACTTGGTCGCGCGCGAGTCGCAGCAGGCGCTGCGCAGCGACGGCATCGTCAACAACGCGCAGGTGGTCAACGTTCCAGGGGCCGGCGGCACCATCGGCCTGAGCCAACTCGAGAACCTCAGCGGTCAGCCCACCACGGTGATGATCACCGGCACCGTCATGCTCGGCGGCATCGCGATCAACAACTCCGACACCACCTTGGCCGACACCGTGCCGATCGCCAAGCTCGCCGAGGACTTCGAGGTGTTCGTCGTCCCGAAGGACTCGCCGATCCAGAATCTCGAGGACATGATCGAGGCCTGGCGAGCGAACCCCGGTGGCCTGCCGATCGGCGGCGGGTCGCTCGGCGGCATCGACCACATCGTGGCGGGCCAATTGGCCCAGGAAGCCGACATCGATCCAGCCGCAATCAATTACATCGCCTACTCCGGCGGCGGTGAGGTACTCACGTCGCTGCTGTCCAACACCGTCGGCGTCGCGGTCAGTGGATTCAACGACTTCCGGGACCAGATCGAAGCCGGCAACGTGCGTGCCCTCGCCGTGGCCGCGCCCGAGCCGCTCGAAGGATTCGACGTGGACACGTTCATCGAACAGGGCTACAACGTCGACCTCGTGAACTGGCGCGGAATCGTTGCACCGCCCGGGATTTCGGACGAGGACCGGCAGACGCTCGTCGACATCGTCACCGAGATGGTCCAGACCGAGCAATGGGCGACGGCCGTCGAACGAAACCGCTGGAAGGAATCGGTCGTCACAGGAGACGAATTCGGGGAATTCCTCGAGGTCGAGCAGGCACGTATCACCGGAATTCTGGAAGAGCTGGGGCTGGTATGACAACGACGACTCCCGACACCGCAACCTCCCGCTCCTTCTGGACGGGCCGTAGCGGCCTGATCGTTCCGGCACTGCTCGTCGCACTGGGCGCATTCCTGGTCTACGGAACCATCACGATGGATGTTCCTCCCACCGCCACCTCCCCTGGCCCGCAGGTCTTTCCGGCCATCGTCGCCGGCGGCTGCTTCGTGGTCGCCGTGTTGGTCACGATCCAACTCATGGTCAAGCCAGACGTCATCGATCGCGGCGTCGACGACGACGGCGTGCCGCACACCGGTACCGTCAGCAACTGGCGAACCCTGTCGATCACCGTCGGATCGGTGGCAGTGTTCATCGCTCTCCTCGACCCGCTCGGCTGGGTTCTCGCCGGTGCCATCCTCTTCTGGGGTGTCTCGGTCGGATTGGGTGGTCGCCGTTACGTGTTCGACGCGGCAGTCGCACTGCTGGTCTCGAGCGCCGTCCAGATCGTATTCTCCGCGGGCCTCGGCCTGACCTTGCCCGGCGGCGTTCTCGCCCAGATCTTCTGACGGAGCTGAATTTCCGATGGATTCATTGAGTAATCTTCTCGACGGGTTCGGCACCGCGCTGACTCCGATGAACCTGGTGTGGGTGTTCGTAGGCGCACTGCTCGGCACCGCCGTCGGCGTGCTACCCGGACTCGGTTCTGCTATGGCGGTGGCGCTTCTGCTGCCGGTCACGTTCACTCTCGACCCCACCGCGGCGCTGATCATGTTCGCCGGAGTGTATTTCGGCGGCCTGTTCGGCGATTCCATCTCGGGCATCCTGATGAACACCCCCGGCAACAGCACCGCCATCGCCGGTACGTTCGAGGGACATCGAATGGCCAAGAACGGCCGCGCCCCACAGGCTTTGGCGACCTCGGCCATCGCGTCGTTCATCGGTGGCATGATCGCCACGACCTTGGTCGTGTTCTTCGCACCGACGCTTGCGGCGCTGGCGACCAACTTCGGACCCGCCGAATATCTCGCACTCGCGGTGTTCGCGTTCATCGCCACTTCGGCGGTGGTCTCGGACTCCGCCCTCAAAGGTCTGACCGCACTGCTGATCGGTCTCACTTTGGCCGTGATCGGTATCGACGGTCCGTCGGGGGCTTCACGATTCACCTTCGAGGTACCTGCCCTGTTCGACGGCATCCACATCGTCGTCATCACCGTCGCGATGCTCGCCCTCGGTGAGGTCATCCACATCGCGTCGAAGATCGGGCGGCCCGAGGATCGGTCGTTGATCAAGTCGCAGGGACGACCGTGGCTGAGCAAGGCGGAGTTCCGCGAAGCACTCCCGGCCTGGCTACGCGGGACGGCATTCGGTGTGCCGTTCGGCGTCATACCAGCAGGCGGCGCTGAGGTGCCGAGCTTCCTGGCGTACGGCACCGAGCGTCGGCTCGATCGTAAACGCGAGAAGCCGATGTTCGGCAAAGGTGCCATTCGTGGTGTGGCAGGACCCGAGGCGGCCGGAAACTCCACGGCCGGTACGGCCATGGGAGCGCTACTGGCGTTGGGTCTACCGACGTCCGCCACGGCGGCGATCATGCTCGCAGCGTTCCAGCAGTACGGTATGCAACCCGGACCGCTCCTGTTCGAGCGCAGTGGAGACATCGTCTGGGCCCTGCTGGCCAGCCTCTTCCTGGCGATGATCGTGCTGCTGATCCTCAACCTGCCGTTCGCACCACTGTGGGCGCAGCTGCTGAAGATCCCAAAG
The DNA here is from genome assembly GCF_001894785.1 of Rhodococcoides fascians NBRC 12155 = LMG 3623. Classification (GTDB taxonomy): domain Bacteria; phylum Actinomycetota; class Actinomycetes; order Mycobacteriales; family Mycobacteriaceae; genus Rhodococcoides; species Rhodococcoides fascians. The sequence continues at coordinate 321,047 of NZ_BCWW01000003.1, read as the reverse complement.
AACTACCTGTACGCGGGTATCTCGGTGTTCGCCGCCCTCGGCGTTTATGCGTCCAGTGCGTCGATCGTGGATCTGATCTTCATGCTCGGGCTCGGCATCGTCGGATTCATGATGCGGCGCTACGACATTCCGCTCGCACCGGTGTTGATCGCCGTGATCCTCGGCCCACTCGCCGAGGAATCACTTCGACGCGCGCTGGCCGTCAGCGAGGGCGACCCGTCGATTCTGGTCAGTAGCGGCATCACCATCGTGCTCTACGCACTGATGATCATCGCCGTGGTGTTCTCGATCGTCAGCAAGATCCGCGCCCGCAAGACCGCCGACTTCTGAGTGCCCTCCGCGCAGTGGTGTGGCTCTGTTCTCGGGTCGTTCCGCAGGCTTCACTCCTGCGCGCCCGCAGGCGCATAACCACACCACTGCGAAGCACTCAGTGCTGCAGAGCCGGGTAATCCGTGTAGCCCTTGGCACCGTCGGTGTAGAACGTGCTCTGGTCCGGCTCGTTCAGCGGAAGATCCTCACGCCAGCGGTACGCGAGATCGGGGTTCGCGATTGCCGGACGTCCGACCACGACGGCGTCGCCGACGTTGTCGTCGAGCAGCGACAGCGCTTCGTCGCGAGTGGTGATCTCACCGAAGCCGCTGTTGACGAGCACGGCACCACCGAACGCCTGCCGCAGATCCTGTACCAGCTCGCCCGACGGATCCATGTGCAGCACACTGAGGTACGCCAGACCCAACGGCGCGAGCCGCTCGACCAGCGCGCGGTAGGTGGCACGCACGTCGTCGGAGTCCGTCTCGAGCGCATCCTGAATGTTGTGCTCGGGCGAAATGCGGATGCCGACCTTGCCGGCTCCGAGCGCCGCGGCCACGGCCTCGACCACCTCGGCCACGAACCGCGCCCGGTTCTCCGGCGAACCGCCGTACTTGTCGTCACGCTGGTTCGAGGCGGGCGAAAGGAACTCGTGCAACAGGTAACCGTTGGCACCGTGAACCTCGACGCCGTCCATACCGGCAGCGACCGCATTCTTCGAGGCCTGTACGAAATCGGCAATCACCGAGGGCAGTTCGTCCTCCCGCAGTGCACGCGGGGTGGGGTACGCCTTCTTTCCCTCGTACGTGTGAGTCTCGCCGTCGATGGCGATGGCACTGGGGCCGACGACCTCACGGCCACCCGTCGTCGCCTCGTGGGTCACGCGCCCGGCATGCATCACCTGAGCGAAGATCAGCCCGCCGTCGGCGTGCACTGCGTCGGCGACATTGCGCCAACCCTCGATCTGCTCGTCGGTCACCAGACCGGGCTGACCGGGGAAGCCCTGGCCCGCATGGCTCGGGTAGGTGCCTTCACTGACGATGAGGCCCAGCGACGCACGCTGCTTGTAGTGCTCGACCACCAGGGGTCCCGGCACACCGTCCCGGCCGGAGCGCGTCCGCGTCAACGGGGCCATCACCAGACGGTTCTCCAATGTCAGATCACCGAGCGTCAAGGGGGAAAACAGCTTCATGGATCTCTACTCCTCATAGGGGCGTGCATTACATGCGTCCTTCACCCGAACCGAAGAGGTCCACGAAGCTATTCCACCTCGAGACATTGCTCACGCCAGCGCTCAGAGGATGTAGAGCATCTCCTGATAGGTCGGCAGCGGCCACAAGTCGTCGGCCACCATTGCCTCGAGGGTGTCGGATGCAGAACGGACGGCAGCCATCGCAGGCAACAGTTCGTCCTTGGCGTGGGTGGCCTCGGCCAGAGCGTCGCCGCCCGGATCCGCTTCGAGGGCGGCCTTCAATGTCGACAACGCTGCGCGCAGCTCCGACAGTGGAGCCGAGACTGCGTGCAGCGCAGTCATGTCCACGTCGTCGACGCCCGCGCCCTTGAGCGCACTGACGTTCTGCGCCAATTCCGTCTGGTAGCGCACGGCAGCGGGCAGGATCGATGTCTGACCCATTTCCAGCGTCAACCGCGCTTCGACGAACACCGTCAACGCGTACTGCTCGAGCCCGATTTCGTAGCGCGAGTGCATCTCTCGGTGGTTGAACACCTTGTACTTCTCGAACAGTTCCATCGCCGACTCGGAAATCAACTCCGGCAACGCGTCGAGCGTCGTACGGAGGTTCGGTAGGCCGCGTGCCTCGGCCTCGATCTGCCAGTTGTCGGAGTAGCCGTCGCCGTTGAACACCACCGCGCCGTGTTCGGTGATGATCTCGGTCAGAAGATTCTGCACGGCGGTGTCGAAATCGGTGCCGTCGGCGACGGCCGCTTCGAGGTTGGTCGCCATGTAGTCGAGCGCCTCGGCCATGATCGTGTTGATCGTGACCATCGGGCCGTTGACGGTCTGCATCGAACCGGGGGCGCGGAACTCGAACCTGTTGCCGGTGAAGGCGAACGGGCTGGTTCGGTTGCGGTCGCCGGGATCGGTCGGCAGTACGGGCAGGGTGTCGGCACCGATCATCATGGTGCCCTTGCCTTTCGAGGATGTGGCTGCACCCTTGGCGATCTGGTCGAACACGTCGGCGAGCTGATCGCCGAGGAAGATCGAGATGATTGCCGGCGGTGCCTCGTTGGCACCGAGGCGGTGATCGTTGGTCGCCGACGCCACCGATGCGCGCAGCAGACCGCCGTACTTGTGCACCGCGCGGATGACGGCGGCACAGAAGACGAGGAACTGCGCGTTGTCGTGGGGGTTGTCGCCGGGCACCAGCAGCGATCCCAGGTCGGAGTTGCCGAGGGAGAAATTGACGTGCTTGCCGGAGCCGTTGACGCCCTCGAAGGGCTTCTCGTGGAACAGGCACTCCATGCCGTGCTTCTTGGCAATGGTCTTGAACGTCGTCATCAACAGTTGCTGGTGATCGGCCGCGATGTTGCCGCGCTCGAACATCGGCGCGATCTCGAACTGTCCGGGTGCTACCTCGTTGTGCCTGGTCTTGGCAGGAATGCCGAGCTTGAACAGCTCACGCTCGGTGTCCATCATGAAGCCGAGCACGCGCTCGGGGATGGCACCGAAGTAGTGGTCGTCGAATTCCTGACCCTTGGGCGGCTTCGAGCCGAACAGGGTGCGACCTGCATTGAGCAGGTCGGGACGGGCCAGGAAGAAGTGCCGGTCGACGAGGAAGTACTCCTGCTCCGGGCCACAGAACGAGACGATGTTCTCGATGTTCTCGTGTCCGAACAGCGTCAGGATGCGCTCGGCATGTCCGCCCATCGCCTGCTGCGAACGCAACAGCGGCGTCTTGTGGTCGAGGGCCTCACCGGTCATCGAGACGAACACCGTCGGGATGCACAGGGTGTTGCCGTTCGGGTTCTCGAGGACGTACGCCGGGCTGGTGACGTCCCAGCCTGTGTATCCGCGTGCCTCGAACGTGTTGCGCAGGCCGCCGTTGGGGAAGCTCGACGCGTCGGGCTCGCCCTGAATCAGCGTCTTGCCTGCGAATTCGGCGAGCGCACTGCCGTCACCGACGGGATCGAAGAAGCTGTCGTGCTTCTCGGCCGTCAACCCCGTGAGCGGGTAGAAGACGTGCGCGTAGTGCGTTGCGCCCTTCTCCAGAGCCCAGTCCTTCATTGCCGACGCCACCGCGTCGGCCACCATGGGGTCGAGCTTCTTGCCCTTGTCGATCGTGGCCATCACCGACTTGAACACCGACTTGGGCAGTCGCTTCTGCATGACGACCTTGCTGAAGACGTTCTCACCGAATATCTCGCCCGGCTTCTCGTCTCCGACGAAGCTGACCGCAGGCGGCACGTACGCCTCGACGTCTTTGATCGCCTGCAGGCGGACGGTATTTCCACTCATGGCTACCCCTTGGCAAGGTGCGCTCCGCACCTGGTGTGTGCGGAGTCCGACTCGGCGACTGTACGAATGCCTCGTGGCGGTGGTGTTTCGTCGCTGTGTCCACTGCAATGCAAAACCGCGATCGGAGTTTCTTTCCACGCAGACGGGGGTAAGTCCGTAGCCAGCGTAAACAACCGAAAGCGAGCCCCGTGACCGACCAGCTGACCGTCCGCCGCGTGATCGACGCTCCCCCTGCCTCGGTGTTCACCGCCCTGGCCAACCCCGAGGTCCAGGCCGCGATCGATGGCTCGGACATGCTGCGCGGCGCGATCGATCCGACGCCGCTGAACGCGGTGGGCGACACCTTCGCGATGGATATGTATCAACCGGAACTGGGCGAGTACGTCATGGAGAACACCGTGTTCGTGTTCGAGCAGGATCGACGCATCGGTTGGATTCCCAATCGCCAGGGCATGGAACCCCGTGGCACGCGGTGGTCCTGGGAACTCGAGGAGGTCGCCCACGACAGGACAGCACTGACGCAGGTCTACGACTGGTCCCGCGTCACCGATCCGGAGTTCCGAAAGATGGCCGGCTTTCCGAGGGTGACCGAAGAACAGATCGTCGGCACGATGCGCCGTCTCGCAGAACACCTCGGCGTCACCGTCGAGAACTGATCCATCGAAAGAGAGAACCTCATGGTCGACGTCACCCGAACCTTCACCGCCGCTGTCGCGCTCGACAAGGCCGCGGCATTCCTGCGCGACTTCTCCAATGCGTCGGCGTGGGATCCGGGAACCGAGAGCTGCACCCAGGTCTCCGGCGGCCCAGTGGCCGTCGGAACGCAGTGGCACAACGTCTCGAAGTTGTTCGGAGTCACTACCGAACTGACGTATACGTTGGTCACCGACGAGCCCGATCACGTCGTGCTCGAGGGGAAGAACAAGACGGCAACCAGCGTCGACGACATCACGCTGACAGCCGAGGGCCCCGGGTCGACCCGGATCGACTACCACGCGCACGTCGAATTCAACGGTGCGGCAAAGGTTGCGGGCCCGTTCCTGAAGGCGGGCTTCGAGGCAAAGGTCGCTCCGGAGACCGTGGAGAAGATGACCGCCGCGCTGGAAAGACTGTGACCTCGACGCTTCCGAGCTCAGTACCTCGAAGTCACTTTCGTTCCAGCGCAGGCTTTTTCGCGAGGACGGTGAAGTTGTCGGCCGCGGACTCGTGTCGGTCCGGCGCGATGCGTTCGCCGTCGTCGCCGTAGACGGCGATCAGTTCGAGGCCCGCGCCGGCCACCAGAGTGCGGACGTCGTCGAGGGTCGAGAAGTGCATGACGAGTGCGAATTCGTGGGCTTGCAACGGGGCCAGAGCCCACGATCGGTGATCCTCGGCTTTCGACCGATTGACGAGCCAGTTCCGCACACCGCGCACCTGCGCAGACGGATCGAGCAGACGACGTCCGACGGCGACGAGAAGTGCTCGCAGCGAGAACTGTGGCCGAGTCGTCGGTCGCCGTAACTGAAACGGGCTCTCCAGGTACGACCGGCCACCTCGATTGAGCGTCGAGAAGACCACGACGCCTGTCTCGTCGGTCACCCGCGCGAATTCGGCCAGTACGCGGCGGCGTTGCTCGTGGGTCACGGTATCGAGTCCGTTGTTGCTGAAGACGACCAAGCCGAACTCACCGTCCTCGAACGCCGCCAGGTCACGAGCGTCGGCGACGTGCGCAGGCAGATCGGGAAAATTCTTCCGGAAAGCGTCGATCATGTTGGGGGCGTAGTCGATTGCCACGTACCGGTCGGACAGCAATCGCAGCAGCGGCGTGGTGCGGCCGCTCCCCACACCCACGTCCAACACCGGAACCCCGCGGGCCAGGTCTGCGGCGGCGACCAAGGCTGCGGCCTCACCGCGATCGAGAAATCCGCCGGTGGGTCCCATGAATTCCACGTACGTGGCGGCGACCCGAGCATCGTCGAAAACACCCCGGTTGGAGTCGGTGGACAACTCGGACACCTCCCCGTTCACGAGCTGCGGACGTACCGCAACTGCCGACGACCGTACCGACGAATCCTGAGGCGCGCCTGAGGTGCTGCCCCGGCGTCTCGGCACAGGTATGGTCTGGTTCCCCTCGTCCGTGCATCATCGACATATGACGAATTCGTACGACGCGTGGCCCGAACTTCGAGTCGACAGCTGGGCGGACACGCGCGACACGGTGCAACTGTGGACCCAGATAGTCGGCAAGACCCGAATGGCGTTGTCTCCCCCGCTCAACCACTGGTGGGGAGTTGCGCTGTACGTCGACGCCTCGGGCCTGACGACGTCGCTGATGCCACTCGGCGATCGAGGCCTCGAGATTCGCTTCGACTTTCTCGCACACCAGTTGATTCTCGCCACCACCGATGGCGAGCGCCGAACCATGAAGCTCGAGCCTCGAACCGTTGCCGACTTCTACGCCGAGTACACCGATCTGCTCTCCGGGCTCGGCGTGGAGGCTCCGATCGTGGCAGTGCCGGTCGAACTGCCACACGCGACACCGTTCGCCGAGGACGTCGAGCACGCGTCGTACGACGCCGATGCCGTCCAGAAGTTCTGGCGAGCGCTCGTCAGCGCTGATCGGGTGTTCTCGGAGTTTCGAGCCGGCTTCCGCGGCAAATCCAGCCCGGTCCACTTCTTCTGGGGCGCTTTCGATCTCGCTGTCACACGATTCTCCGGAAGGCCTGCACCACAACATCCCGGTGGTGTTCCGAACTGTCCCGACTGGGTGATGCACGAGGCATACAGCGACGAGGTGTCGAGCGCCGGGTTCTGGCCGGGCGGGGCCGCGGAGGGCGCGTTCTACGCGTACGCCTACCCGAACCCCGACGGCTACGACAGTCATCCGGCCGTCACCGCCCCCGCGTACTTCGATCGTGATCTCGGCGAGTACGTACTTCCGTACGAGTCCGTCCGCACCGCCGAGGACCCCGACGCACTTCTGCTCGCCTTTCTCGAGAACACCTATCGCGCTGCCGTCGAGACCGCCCACTGGGACTAGCTCGGGTGGGGGCGGTCATCGTTCCCCCCATTCGGGGGTATCCCACGGGTGACCTCGCTCACTACCGTTCGTCGCATTCGGTATCGCACATATACCCGATACCCGACAAAAACGGAGGAACCATGACCGCTGTCTCGCCCGAGGATCCGGGCGTCGCCACTCCGACCCCACCGGCGGTGCAGACGAAGACGAGCGTTCGCCGAGTAGCGGTTGCCAGTGGCATCGGCACCACGATCGAGTTCTACGACTTCTTCATCTACGGCACTGCCGCCGCACTCGTCTTCCCCACGATTTTCTTCCCGGCGCTCGGATCGACCGCGGGCACCGTGGCGTCGTTCGCGACGTTCGCCGTCGCGTTCATCGCCAGGCCCGTCGGTGCGGTGCTGTTCGGCCACTTCGGCGACCGCATCGGTCGTAAGAAGACCCTGATCTCGACCCTGCTGTTGATGGGCGTGTCCACCTTCGCGATCGGTCTACTGCCCGGCGCAGCCACCATCGGAGTCGCAGCCCCGATCATTCTGGTACTGCTCAGATTCGGGCAGGGATTTGCCGTCGGCGGAGAGTGGGCGGGTGCCACGCTGCTCACTGCCGAGTACGCACCGGCCGGCAAGCGTGGGTTTTATGCGATGTTCCCGCAGCTGGGACCCTCGGCCGCGTTCATCTTCTCCAGTGCGACCTTCCTCGCCACCGGCCTGCTGTTCGGCGATACCAACGAGACCTTCCTCAACTACGGGTGGCGAATCCCGTTCCTGCTCAGCGCTGTTCTGGTCCTCATCGGCCTCTACATGCGGTTGGCCATCGAAGAGACCCCGGTCTTTCGAGCCAACAAGCTCGCCGAGGAGCACGCTCCGGCGAACTCGGCACCGACCAAACTGCCGATCTTCGATGCATGGCGCATCCAGAAGCGCGAAATCATCACTGCGGCAGGCGCATTGGCGTCCCTCTTCGCCTTCTTCTACATGGGCACCGCATACCTGACGAGCTACGGCACCAAAACCCTCGGGTTCGACCGCCCGTTCGTGTTGGTCACCGGGATAGGCGCTGCGGTGATCTTCGGTATCGCCATCGCCACCTCGGCAACCTATTCCGATCGCGTCGGCCGACGCCGGGTCATCATGGCGGCGTGCATCGTCGCGGTGCCGTGGTCGATAGCACTGTTCCCCTTGCTGGACTCGGGCTCACCGGTCGCGTTCGTGATCGGCATGTGCGTGACGCTCGCAATCTTCGGTGTTGCGTACGGGCCGACCGGAGCTCTGCTTCCGGAGCTCTTCCAGACCCGATTCCGTTACACCGGAGCCGGTTTGGGCTACAACCTCGCCGGCGTTCTCGGTGGCGCGATTCCGCCGATGCTTGCCGCACCGCTCACGGCCGCGTTCGGCAGTATCTCGATCGGCGTGATGCTGGCTCTGCTGTCGGTGCTGAGTCTGGTCTGCACCAAGAGACTGATCGAGACCAAGGATGTCGACATGGCGTAAGGGCCCACAACCGACACACACAAAGAACCGCGGCCACCCGGAAGTCGGGTGGCCGCGGTTCTTGTCAGCTGTCCTGGAACGAGACTCAGTCGTCGCCACGGGGCGGCGGCTGAACGTCGACGCCACCGGAGTTGTGCTCCGGTCCCGCCGCGGGATGCTCGGCCGGTACGCGACCGCGAGTCTTGGCGGCCTCACTGTCCTTGGTGGCACCCTCGGCGAACTTACGACGCCAGCTCTCCTCGGGACGGTAGGGGCCCGGCTTCGGCCGAACCTTGCCGCCCGGGAACGCCAGCCTTGCGATGGTCCGCTGGACCATGCCCCATTGCTGGAAGAACGGTCCGGTGTTGTAGGGCAACTCGTAGCGCTCGCAAATGTCCTTGATCTTCGGCGCGACGTCCGAGTACCGCGTGCTGGGCATATCCGGGTACAGGTGGTGTTCCACCTGGTAGCTCAGGTTGCCGCTCATCAGGTGGAACAGAGGTCCGCCGTCGATGTTCGCGGCTCCGACCAACTGACGGACGTACCATCCGCCGCGGGTCTCGTTCTCGACCTCTTCCTGGCTGAAGGTGTAGGCCTGGTCCGGGAAGTGACCGCAGAAGATGATCGCGTTCGACCAGACATTGCGAATGATGTTGGCGGTGAAGTTGGCGGCCACCGTCGAGAGGAACGTGCTCTCGACACCACTGACCCGACTGTCCAACAGGGCGGCCGTCCGGCGGTTCTTGCCGAAACGCGCGGATCCCCGCAGCTTGGACGCGAGGCGAGACCTCTTGCTCTCGGGTAGACGACCACCCGAGGCGAGCTGCGCCAGCGCGAATGCCCCGGCACTGATCAGCGGCCAGCCCACGTAGTCCTTGACGAACTGCTTCCGTGCCTTGACGCCGATGCCCTTGAGGTCCTCGACGAGCTCCTTGACGGGCTTCTCTCCGCGACGGATAGCCTCGATGTCGAGATCGTGCAGGGCGACGCCCCACTCGAAGAACGCCATCAGCAGCACGTTGTAGAACGGCTGGGCCAGGTAGACGGGGCTCCACTTCTGACGTGGATCGATACGCATGATCTCGTAGCCGAGATCCTTGTCCTTGCCGCGAATGTTCGTATACGTGTGGTGCACGTAGTTGTGGGAGTGCTTCCACGAGTTGGCGGTGGACGCGGTGTCCCAGTCCCACACCGAGGAGTGGATTTCCGGATCGTTCATCCAGTCCCACTGGCCGTGCATGACGTTGTGGCCGATCTCCATGTTCTCGAGGATCTTCGCGATGCCGAGGCATGCGGTGCCGGCCAGCCACGCCGGCTTGCTGGTGGAGCCGAGCAACAGCACGCGGCCGGCAACCAGCAGCTGACGCTGGGCTGCGATCACCGAGGTGATGTACTTGCGGTCCTTGTCACCGAGGCTGGAGTACACCTCGTCGTGAATGGCGTCGAACTCCTTGGCGAGTTCGGCGATCGTCTCGTCACTCAGGTGCGCCAGCGGGTTCACCGGCTCATCGGTGTCGGTGACGCGCCTGGTGGTTTCGTCGATAGACATACATTCCCCTGTTCGAATGGAAGATCAGAGTTCGATTTCGATGTCGCCCTCAGCAGTGTTGACACAGATCCGAACCGCTTGCCCCGTAGGTTCGGAGATATCCCCGTTACGTAGGTCACGTAAACGCCCCTTCCTCAGGGTACCTACGCACGTATGGCAGATGCCGATTCGGCAGCCGTACGTCAAATCCAGGCCGGCTTCCTCGCCCGCGGCGAGAATCGTTGTGCCGCCGTCGCACTCGACGTCCTTCTCGCTGTTGACGAAGCGCACGGTTCCGCCCTCACCAGCATCGTCTCCACCGCCGATGACGGGCTGGAAACTCTCGTAATGGAAGCGTTCCGACTCGCCCTGGTCTTTCCAGTACGAGCGCAGATCGTCGAGATGCTCGCCCGGACCGGAGCAGAATGCTTCTCGCTCACGCCAATCCGGGACCAGTTCGTCCAGTTCCGACGCCTTCATTCGACCTTCGTCACTGGTGATGCGTAGCTTCACCGTCAGCCCGTCGTGCTTGGCTTCCAGTTCCTCGAGCGTGTCCGCGAACATCAACTGTTCACGGTTGTGTACCGAGTGCACCACGACCACGTCACGGACCTGGTCGTGATGATCCAGGGATCGCAACATGCTGATGATCGGCGTGATGCCACTGCCGGCGCTGATGAACACCATCTTGTCCGGAACCGGACTCGGAATCGTGAACTCACCCTCGACCTCGCTGAGCCGGACGATGTCGCCGGTTCTGATGGTGCCCACCAGATACGGCGACACGGTCCCCGACGGCACCAGCTTGGGACTGACGCTGACCAACCCGTCCTCCGGGTCCGGATCGGACGTCAGGGAGTACGCCCGCCAGTGATAGCGGCCGTCGATCAACACCCCGAGCCGTACGTACTGGCCCGGCGTGTGGCCCTGCCACTCGAAACCGGGACGGATGTACACCGACACGGCCTCGGACCCCTCGGGAACCACACGTTCGACCTTGCCGCGGAGCTCACGAGTGGTCCACAGCGGATTGATCATCGACAGGTAGTCGTCGGGCCGGAGCGGATTGAACAACGACCGGACTGCGCGCAGCATCGTCCGTCTCACAAAAGAAACCTGGGGCTTGGCCCCCCGTTCAGCCATACTCAACGGTAACCCCGGGCGGCCTGCCGCGCGCCGGAATTGCTCAGACTCGAATGAGACTGCTACACAACATGAACAGAATTGGGAAATACCGACCGGTCAGCGTGCTCGCGACACTCGGTCTCCCAAGGCGGCACTGACCTTGCCGTACCAGCCCAGCGGCCGGGTACCGCGAGTGGGTACATCCGCCAACAACGCCTCGGCTGTTTCCTCGGCATCGATCTTGTTGTCACCGATGCCACCGGTCGCGCCGCGCTTGGCCCACCCCACCACGTAACACCCGGGCACCGGAGTGCCGTCGGCTGCGGTGACGCGGCCGCCCTCGTTACGGATGGTGCCGGTGATGTCGTCGAACGGGACGCCCGGCGACGGTGTTCCGCGATAACCGATCGCGAGCAGCACCAGCTCCGTCGGGAGAGTGACCGCGTGTTCACCCACTCCCACCTCGATGGACTCCACCGAGCCCTGCCCATGCACAGCAGAAGGTGCCCGCCCGAAGGCGAACACGACGCGACGCCCGTGCGCGCCGGATCCGAGATCGACTCGGGCCGCGCCGGCCAGCGCCGATGCGGGAGCGGACAACGGCAGCCGGTCGATCGCGTCGAAAATTCCGTCCGGTCCCGCCACGACGACGTCGACTCCGGCGCGATCGACGAGCGCCTTGCACTCCGATCGTGTGAATGCCGCGAACTCCGGTCCTCGTCGAGCCAGGACGACCACCTCTCGCACGCGATTGCGACGGAGCTCTGCCAACGCGTGTGGGGCGATCTCGGTTCCGTTCAGAGAATCGGGATCGGCCGTGAGAATGCGCGCGGCGTCGAGGGCGACGTTGCCGTTGCCGATGATGGTGACGCGGTCGACGCCCGTGAGATCGATGGCGTCGGCGGGGACGTCGGGATGCCCGGTGTACCAGCCGACCAGGGTGCGCGCGCTGACCGAATTGTCGAGATCGACACCGGGAATCTCGAGCGCTCGGTCCTTGTCGGCACCGACGGCATAGACGACGGAGTCGAACTTTCGAGCCAACTCGACGTGATCGACGTCCTTGCCCACCTCGATGCCGAGCTTCATCGTCACGCGTGGGTGCGCGAAGATTCCACGAAAGTGCTCGCTGATGCGTCGAGTGCCGAGGTGGTCCGGTGCCACGCCGTAGCGCGCCAGACCGCCTGCGGTCGGCAGCCGGTCGTAGAACGTGATCGTGGTTCCCGGCACGCGCAGCAGGGCTTGCGCGGTGTAGCAGGCCGCCGGACCGGTGCCCACGATGGCGATGCTGACCGGAGGCAGCTCGTTGACCGTCGCCACCGGAAAGCGCGGCTCACCCCACTCCGCAACCGCCGGCTTGTCGCGGTAGTAATCCGCATTGATCTCGGCGTAGATCTGCTGGTCCGGAGTCAAACGGGACACCCGGGTGATCGCGTCGACCGGGCACGCATCCGCACACGCACCGCAGTCGATGCACGATCGTGGATCGATGTAGAGCAGCTCGGTCTTACCGAAATCCGGCTCGTCGGGGGTCGGATGAATGCAGTTGACCGGGCACACCGACAGGCAGGATGCGTCGTTGCAACAGTTCTGCGTGATCGCGAACGGCATGGGTTATCGGATGTCCTTCACGGCCTCGAACAGTGTTTTCTCGAACAGTGTGGTCAGAGCATGTGCAGACGACGGTAGATCATCTCCGCCGGCTTGGTGATCAAACCGCAGTCGAGAAGAAATGCCATCAGATGCTCGCTCGAGGTGCGCATCATCGTGTGGTGGTGGGCGTTGTTCTTCGCTTCCTTCACCGCACGGTCGACGTCGAGGCCCGCTGCTGCGTAGACCTCCTTGTTGACCATGTTGGACACGATCAGTCGAGCGGCGATCGCGACGACGAGCGCACTGGCCTTGCGGCGAGCCGGACTCTTGCCTTCGATGTCCTCACGCATCTGCGCGCGCGCGAAGGTCATGTGTCGCGATTCCTCGACGACGTGGATCTTGCTGGTGGTGCGCACGAGGGGCAGTACGTTCTCGCCGCGCATCCAGTCGCGCTGCATGACGTCGAGAACTTCTTCGGCGACGAGGATGCCGCCGTAGGCGACCTCGGCGGAGGCCAGGGCCTTGAATCCGCGGCCGAGTTCGATGCTCGACCGGCGCGGCAGGTACGCCTTGATGCCCATCTTCTGGCAGGCCCGAGCGAACATGATCGAGTGACGGCACTCGTCGGCGATCTCGGTGAGCGCGAACTGGAAATCCGAGTTGGACGAGTCCTTGCAGTACTGATCGCGCAACACCATCTGCTGCAGGATCATCTCGAACCAGATGCCGGTGCTCATGATCGAGCAGACCTCGTGGCGAGTGAGCGTGATGCGCTGTTCTTCGCTCATCTCGTCCCACAACTTCGTGCCGTAGAGCGTGCTCCACTCCGGATTGAGACCGTAGAGGGACGGATCGAGATCGGCCTCCCAGTCGACCTCTTCGGCCGGGTCGTACGACAGCTGGGCGGCGGAATCGAGCAAACGTGCGGAAACATCCTCGGGCTCGAGGACATCGTTCCTGGAGAGTGTGCTGGTCATCGCCGTCGTTCCTTTCATCGTCGAACAGGAGTGGTTAGCTGTTACGGAGATTACCAGGTACTTGTCGACACAGATAGTCACTCGGGCAGAATCGCCCGAATTCTTTTCGTCGGGGCACCTAGAGTTCGAGCGTGCAGAGAACGAAGAAGCGCCAGTGATCGCAGCACTGAGGTCCGCCCTCGCCCGCACCCCGATGCGCCTCTACGCGGCGGGAATGGTGTCGGCCAACGCCATCGGGGCGGTCATCGTCTTCGTGTTGGCGCGGTTCATCCTGCCGCTGCCGGTCGGATCCGAAGAGATCCTGTCCGACCGAAATTACCTGGCGTTCTTCGTCTACCTACCGGTCGCGATCGGTATAGGGATCGCGCTCGGACTTCGCGTCGCGAGACCGCTCGTCGAGTGGTTGCACACCGGCGGCACGCCGTCGGACGAGACCACGATCGCCGTGATCCGGCTACCCCTCCGGCAACTCGGCGTGCACGTTCTGTTGTGGGCCCTCGGTGTGGCGGTGTTCGTCGGCGTCAACGCCTCGGCCGGGGCTGCACTGTCGATCATCGTGGCCATCGCCGTCAGTTTCGGCGGACTGGCGACGTGCTCGCTGGGCTACCTGGTAGCCGAACGCACCCTGCGGCCGATCACCGCGGCTGTGATGGAGGTCAGCGAGGTCACCGACGCCGCGGCACTCGGCGTGAAACTGCGCGTCGTCCTGATCTGGGTACTGAGCACGGCCATTCCCATCCTGGGGCTGGGGCTGATCGGACTCGGCCGACTGATCGATACCGTCATACCCCCGGACGTCGACCTGTCCCCCGCGATGGTCTCGCTCTCTGCCATCGCCCTCGTCGTCGGCTTCGGCGGCATGTTCCTCGTCGGTCGCTCGGTGTCCGATCCGCTGCAGCAGGTGAGCTCTGCCATGCAGCGAGTGGAGGCCGGTGCCACCGATACCCGCGTCGACGTCTACGACGCGTCCGAGATCGGCAGGCTGCAGAACGGGTTCAACAAGATGGTCGTCGGTCTCGACGAGCGGGAGCGACTCCGTTCGCTGTTCGGCCGGCACGTGGGCCACGACGTCGCCCAGCGCGCGTTGGCCAGCGCGCCCCGTCTCGGCGGCGAAAACCGGACCGTCGCCGTCCTGTTCATCGACCTGGTCGGCTCGACCGCACTGGCCGAGCGCGAATCCGCCGCGACGGTCGTGGACCTGCTCAATCGATTCTTCGCAGTGGTCGTCGAACACGGCGAGCGCAACGGCGGCTTCGTCAACAAGTTCGAGGGCGATGCCGCCCTGCTGATCTTCGGCGCTCCGGTCGATCATCCCGACCCGGCCACCGCGGCGCTGCGCACTGCACGCACCCTCGCCGCCGCGCTTCGAGCCGACGGCGGATTCGAGATCGGCATCGGCGTCACGTACGGGCCGGTGATCGCCGGCAACATCGGGGCCGAGTCCCGTTTCGAGTACACCGTCATCGGCGACACGGTGAATCAGGCTGCGCGGCTCACCGATCTCGCAAAAGACGACCCCGACACCGACGTGCTCACATCGTCGACGGTGCTCGAACACGCAACCTCGGACGAGCGGCAACTGTGGGAATCGGGTCGGTCCGTGACCCTTCGCGGGCGATCCGCACCGACGGTTCTGGCGGCTCCGATACTGCGCGGCCAACAGGCGAGCACACGGTAGAAAATTCGAAGGTTTCCCTTTCGGTGCCGATGGGGCATACCCCCCGAACCAACCCACCCATCGCGCTGGCGCGAGACATTTGCTGGTACAACGTCTCTCGCTCCGAAAGGCACCCATGCCCGCAATTCTGTTCGGCTCCATCAGCACTCTCGTCGACACCTCCGAGCTACAGCGACGCTCGTTCAACGAGGCCTTCGCCGCCCACGATCTGAACTGGAACTGGTCGCAGGACGACTATCGGTCCATGCTCGGATCGAACGGTGGTGCCGACCGCATCAGCGAATACGCGTCGAGCACCGGAACCGAGGTGGACGCGGCCGCAGTGCACGCCACCAAGTCCGAGATCTTCCAGCGATTGATCGGCGAATCCGACGTCAAGACGCGACCGGGCGTGGCCGACACGATCGACTCCGCGAAAGCGAACGGGTTGAAGGTCGGCTTCGTGACCACGACCTCGCGAGAGAACATCGACGCACTGCTCGCTGCCCTGTCTCCCGAGCTCACTGCCGATTCGTTCGACATCATCGTCGACGCCTCGTCGGTCGACGCTGGCAAGCCCGACCCCGCGTCGTACGAATTCGCCTTGAAGACGTTGGGCGAGAACGCGTCCGACAGTGTGGCGATCGAGGACAACGCCGGTGGAGTGCAGGCGGCAGCGGCAGCGGGCGTCACCTGTGTCGCGTTCCCGAACGAGAACACTGCCGGTACCGATTTCGGCTCGGCCACCGACACCGTCGATGCACTCGATCCCGAGCGCGTCCGCGCCCTGATTTCAGCCTGAGCGGAGCCTGCGGAGTGAGCATTTTGCCCGATCCTTCATCCATCTCAGGAGCAACAAGTGAGTAATCTTCAGGCCCAGGTCGTCGCCGGCGACAGATCGTTTCGTGTCGAGGGATACGAGCGGATCGAATACGACTTGATCTACGTCGACGGAGTGTTCGCGATCGAGAACACCGAATTGGCCGACAGCTACCGTCCGTACGGGCGCGCCCTGATGGTTGTCGACGAATCGGTGCACGCCATCTACGGCGACCGGATCGGTGCATACTTCGATCACCACGGTATCGCCCTGACAGTGGTGCCGGTCCACATTGCGGAGACCGCGAAATCACTGGAGACGTTCGAGCGCATCGTCGGCGAGTTCGACGCGTTCGGTCTCGTGCGAACCGAGCCGGTCCTCGTGGTGGGTGGTGGATTGACCACGGACGTAGCCGGTTTCGCGTGCGCGAGTTACCGCCGAAACACTCCCTACATCCGCATTCCCACCACGTTGATCGGCCTGATCGATGCGAGCGTCTCGATCAAGGTGGCCGTCAACTACGGCAAGCACAAGAATCGTTTGGGGGCCTACCACGCCTCACAGAAGGTGCTGTTGGACTTCTCCTTCCTCGGCACATTGCCCGAGGATCAGGTCCGCAACGGGATGGCGGAGCTCATCAAGATCTCCGTGGTCGGCAACCTCGAGATCTTCGAGTTGCTCGAGCAGTACGGCCCGGAACTGCTACGCACCCGGTTCGGCCACCTCGACGGAACTCCTGAGTTGCGTTCGGTCGCAGACCGTTTGACGTACTCGGCAATCGCGACGATGCTCGAGCTCGAGGCACCCAACCTGCACGAGATCGACCTCGACCGAGTCATTGCATTCGGGCACACGTGGAGTCCCACGCTCGAGCTCACGCCGCCCGCGCCGTTCTTTCACGGCCACGCGATCAACATCGACATGGCCCTGTCGACGACGGTCGCCGAACAACGCGGCCACCTGTCGACGGCTGATAGAGACCGCGTGCTCGGAGTCATGAGCAGCATCGGACTGGCATTGGACAGCCCGTACCTGACACCCGAGTTGCTGACCGAGGCAACAGCATCCATCCTCAAGACTCGGGACGGGATTCTGCGTGCCGCGGTGCCCGACCCGATCGGCACCTGCCGCTTCCTCAACGACCTGGAACCTCGCGAACTGGCCGACGTCCTGTCGTTGCACAAGAAGATCTGTCTGGACTTCCCACGGGCGGGCGAGGGTCTCGACATGTTCACCGCACCCACGCCGTGACCGATGCAGCCATGACGCCGCGTCCGGTCACCCCGACGACGATCCTGGCGCGCGAGCTCAGCGAGATAGCCTCGCTACTCGACGCCGACGCCGGGGTGACCGACGAGTTGACCACCCGTGTTCATCGGGCCCGCGATCTCGCCGCGGGACTCGACCCGTATCTCGACACCTGCACCACCTCGGAATCTGCGGCACTGGCCACGTTGGCGTCGCGGACCCGCTCTGCGGATTGGGGATCACGCAACGTGGTCTCCGGTTCCGGGCCCCTGGAGATGGAAATGCTCTCCGGCCATGTGGAGGGACGCTTCCTGGCGTTTCTCGTGCACATGACGCGGGCGACTCGGGTGCTCGAGATCGGTATGTTCACCGGTTACTCGGCGTTGGCGATGGCCGAGGCGCTGCCCGCGGGCGGCGAGGTCGTCGCCTGCGAGGTGGATCCGTACGTGGCCGAGTTCGCGCAGTCCTGCTTCGCGGAATCGACTGCAGGATCTGCCATCTCGGTGCAGGTAGGGCCTGCGCTCGACACTCTTCACGGGCTCGACGGGAAGTTCGATCTGGTGTTCGTCGACGCCGACAAGAGCGGATACCGCGGGTACGTGGAGTACCTGCTCGAGAGCGATCTGCTCTCCGACGGTGCCGTGATCGCCGTCGACAACACCCTGTTGCAGGGTCAGCCCTACGCTCCGCAGCCGAACGAGAACGGCCGGGCCATCGCCGAGTTCAACGACTATGTCGCGAACGACCCTCGCGTGGAACAGGTTCTGATTCCGTTGCGCGACGGTGTCACACTGATCCGGCGCACATGATCCGCACCGTTGCGGCGCTGATCGGCCTCACGGTCACCCTCCCCGTCGACCTCGCGGCGGTGGGGGTGGCGGCGCTGCGAGGTACCCGGCCCGTCGCCCATCGAACCGATTCGCCCAGAACGATTCTGATCAGTGGCGGCAAGATGACCAAAGCCTTGCAACTCGCACGGTCCTTCCATCTCGCCGGCCATCGGGTGATCCTCGTGGAATCGGCGAAGTACCGCTGGACCGGACATCGTTTCTCCCGCGCTGTCGACCGTTTCCATTGCATTCCCGACCCGGGTGATTCGGGATATGCGCAGGCTCTGCTGGACATCGTGCGCCGCGAGGGCGTCGACGTCTTCGTGCCCGTGGCAAGCCCGGCCGCGAGTATTCACGACGCCGACGCGCGTGCACTCCTCGATGCGCACTGCGAGGTGATCCACGGCGACGCGGATACCGTACGGATGGTCGACGACAAGTCCCGATTCTCCGAGCACGCGGCGTCATTGGGACTCCGTGTTCCCGACTTCAGGCGCATCACCGACCCCGCCCAGATCGACGAGTTCGAGTTCGAGCCGGGTCGTGAGTACATCCTCAAGCGGATCTCGTACAACCCGGTCGGCCGAATGGATCTGACACGGCTGACCGCGCACACGCCGGAACGCAACTCCGCGTTCGCCCGGAGCCTGCACATTACCGAAAACGACCCGTGGATCCTGCAGGAATTCATCGCCGGACAGGAGTACTGCACGCACGGCACGGTGCGCGAGGGTCGCCTGCAGGTGTACGGCTGCTGCGTGTCGTCCGCCTTCCAGGTGAACTACGAGATGGTGGACAAGCCCGAAATCCTGCGCTGGGTAGAGACATTCGTCTCCTCGCTCGACACCACCGGGCAGCTTTCGTTCGACTTCATCGAGTCCGCCGCCGACGGACGGATCTACGCCATCGAATGCAACCCGCGCACCCACTCGGCTATCACGATGTTCTACGACCACCCCGACCTGGCTGCCGCGTACCTCGACGACGGGCATGCCGAGATCGTGCCGCGTGCGACGGCCCGGCCGACGTACTGGATCTACCACGAGCTGTGGCGTCTGATCACCGAGGGTGATCGAGTATCTCGGCTCCGCACCATCTTTCGAGGCAAGGACGCCATCCTCACCGGTTGGGATCCCCTGCCGTATCTGTTGGTACATCATCTTCAGATTCCGTCGTTGCTGATCCGGAACCTCCGCGAGCGGCGTGGCTGGTCCCGAATCGATTTCAACATCGGCAAACTCGTGGAAAACGGAGGCGACTGATGACGTTGTCGGTCGTGGTGCTCGTCGGGTCCTCGGTGGACCGCTTTCACAGTGATCTCTCTCGGGTCTACGCCGGCGGCTTCCTGGGTGCCCTCGGTAACGACCCCGCGTACGGTTTCGAGATCGCGTTCGTCTCTCCCGGCGGCCTCTGGAGTTTCCCCACCGATCTCGAGGATTCGAGTATCGCTGCGGCGCAGCAGATGCCGTTGGCACAGGCGGTGGAGCACATCGCGGTGCGAGACTTCGACGTCATGGTTCCGCAGATGTTCTGCATGCCGGGTATGACGACGTACCGCAGCCTGTTCGATCTACTGGGCGTGCCCTACCCCGGCAACGGTCCGGACCTGATGGCGTTGACGGCGAACAAGGCCCGCGCCCGCGCAGTCGTCGCGGCGGCCGGCGTGCGTGTTCCCGACGGCGTGGTCGTCCGATCCGCCGACGACGTGATGGACCTCGCCCTGCCGGTCGTGGTCAAGCCCGTGGATTCCGACAACTCGATGGGTGTCTCGCTGGTCCACGAGTCCGACGGGCTGGCACCCGCGATTCGAGAGGCTCTGACGTATTCGCCTGCGGCACTGGTGGAGACGTACGTTCCACTGGGTCGTGAAGTTCGGTGCGGGATCATCGTCCGAGATGGCGAACTCGCGTGCTTGCCCCTCGAGGAGTACGCCGTGGACTCCGTCCGCAGTAGTGCGGACAAGCTGAATCGCACATCCGACGGCGATCTCTACCTGGTCGCGAAAGAGCAGACCAGAGCCTGGACGGTCGACGTCTCGGATCCGATCACCGAAAAAGTCTGGGCAGCAGCACGATCGAGTCACATCGCACTGGGATGTCGGCACTACGGCCTGTTCGACTTCCGCATCGACCCGGACGGCGAGCCGTGGTTTCTCGAAGCCAGCCTCTACTGCTCCTATTCGCCGTCCAGCGTGTTGGCGGTGATGGCCGCGGCCGCGGGCATCACCGTCGAAGAATTGTTCGCATTCGCGCTCGAAGAACTGCCGGTGAAGGAGTCGTCGTCATGACGTTGGGAATCGAGATGGCCGATCTGAACTTGGAATCGGTTTCAATAGAGCAACTTCGAGAGCTCCTCGCCGAACACGGGGTGTTGATCCTGCCGAACCAGCCCGTCGACGATCAGCGCTTCCTGGCGTTCCTGCGCCGGTTCGGAGAGTTGATGTTCACCGAAGGCGAGACGCCTGTTCCCGACTGTCCGGATCTGAACGTCATCAGCAACGTCGGCCGCTCCACGCCGCCGAAGTCCACGTTCCACGGCGACACTACCTACATTCCGAATCCACCCGCCTACACCGCGTTACGCGCGGTCGAAGTTCCCGCGGCCGGAGGCAGTACGTTGTTCAGCGACCAATACGCCGCATACGAGACGCTTCCAGCGGAAATGAAGGAGCATTTGGCCGGGCGCACGGTGACGCACAGAGTGACCGGCGTGGCGTCGGATTCCGATTCTTCCGCCGACCATCCCCTCTTCGCCGTTCACCCGATATCCGGACGCACCGCACTGTCGCTGTCCGCGCCCGCTCGCTGTGTCGCGATCAGCGGACTGACCGAAGACGAAGCACGAGACACCGTTCGCTACCTCGTGGAGCATTCCACGAGGGAGGACAACCTGCTGCGGCACAACTGGTCCCCCGACGACATGGTGATGTGGGACAACAGGTGTGTGATGCACTGCGCCGATCACAGCGGGGTGGTCGGCAACCGGGTGATGCACCGCGGGATGGTGGCGAGCACCTACCCGACTGCCTCCGTGTGACCGATGACTCAAAGATTTGCCGCCGCGGCGAACGCCCGGAGAATCGAGTCATGACTTCCCCCTTGGCGATCAGCCGCGAAACAGCCGTCGGCGCCGAAGCTCGTCTGTCCTGGATCCTGTCCGGACTGGCAGGCATGGTGGGTGCGGTCGCGTTCCTGCATTCCGCCGGCTACTTCGTGACCTTCATGACCGGCAACACCGAACGAGCCGTCGTCGGACACTTCGGCCATCCGGAGGGCAAGGAGGTGGCACCTGGAGCATCACCCTGGGCCGCACTGGCCCTCATGGCGGCGTTTCTCGGCGGCGTGATCGTCTCGTCGATCTGTCGGCGCCGCTATTGGTCCAACCACCCCCATGGAGCGACGGTGTTGACCACCGTTGCGCTGGGAGCTGCGGGTCTGATCGACATCGCTGTCTCCGGGTGGTCGTCGGCAAACGTGAACTTCTACCCGATCCTCCTCGTCGCCTTCGCGCTGGGCGCGTTGAACACCGCGTTCACGAAGAAGGAGGAGACGTACATCCCGCTCAGTTACGTCACCGGAACGGTGGTCAAGCTCGGCCAGGGAATCGAGCGTCACCTCTTCGGCGGCGGAACACACTACGACTGGCTCTGCTACGCAACGCTTCTGGGCTCCTTCGCGGCGGGAGGTGCTGTCGGTGCGTTCATCGGCGTCGTGATCACCGGGCCGCAGGTGCTACTGCTCACTGCGCTCATCAGCTTCGGTGCAACGATCTTCACGTTCACCCACACCGAACGGAACTCGTTGCTCGGCTGATCGGTGGCTGATCGGCTAATCGGTGACCATCGGGGATGCGCCGACGATCGTGCGCAGCATTCGGTCGACGACGGGACGTGGCAGCCGCGATCCGATCAGCACCTGCCTCCCCACGAGACCCTCGATCATGACCACGAGCATCTCCGCATCCCCCTGGGGGTCTTCGGATTCCAACGACGCGACTATCCACTGGGTGTACGCGACGAACGCGGCCCGCTGGGAGTCGAACAGATCGCGGATTTCCCGATCGTGTTGCGCTTCACCGAGCAGGATGCTGCGCGCGATCACTCTTTTCGTCGCTTCTCCGGTGGTCATCGCCTCGATGAAGTCGATGATGCGGTTCACGACGATGTCCACGGTGAGTGGTTTGACATCGACCAGACCACCGAAGGTCGCGCCGGCAGTGTCGTAGTCGCGGGCGAACAACAGCTCGAGCGCCAGGTGCAACAGTCGTCCGCGAGTGGGCGCGTGGTAGTTGACCGACCCGGGGCTCAATCCTGCTGCAGCGTCGACCGCCCGGTGCGTCAAGCCGCGAAAACCTTGCGTTGCCAACACTTCGATTGCTGCCGCGGCGATTTCGTCGCGCCGACGCACTCTCGACTCGTCGTCCTTGGGACGGGCAGGACTCATACCACGGAGTCTAGTGCCCCACCATTGACAGTTGCCGAAGTCACGTCATAGTCTCAACCGATGTTGAGGAACCCCGCCCGATGAGCCGCGGCCCGTCGCGACGACAAATGATGGTGGGTGCCGCCGCGGCTGCAGCCACGGCTGTGTTCGGCCCCGCGGCACGAGCGGTCGCAACTCCCGGCACCGGTTCGAGTGAAGACTGCGGCGAGCGGTACCAGGGCTACCGCGACATCGACCGAGGACGGCCCTATGCCCATTTCTTCGCCGCACGGACGACACCGGCACCGGCCGTCGTGACCGACGCAGTCGGCGGGCCGCCGATAGCGCCGGAGTGGGTCCCGCACTTCGATTCCATCACAACCGATCTCGCGCCCACGGGATATTCGGCGATCGAAACCGGCTACGGACGACGCGCCGACGGCATGACGTTCGTGGCGGTGCGCACCGCGATGCCCCGGGTCACGGCAGCGATGTGGGACTGGTGGTTCGGTTGGCATTCCGCCGAGGCGGCCCGCTACAAACTGTGGCACCCCGATGCCCACCTCCACGCCGCACTCGCCGAGGACCGGACGGCCCACGCGATTCCGGACAAGGCGAAGTACATCGGCAACACATCGTTCGTCGACGAGTACGTCGGCCCGAGGCTTCAGCAGCTGGGTATCGGCTTCCGTGACCCTGTTGCACACGGTTTCGACGTTCCCGCAGACCAGACGGTCGTCTTCGGCCGAGTGGGAAGTTCCATCGCACCGGTGGATCTGGGCTGGCTCGCCCATCAGGTTCGGCCGGTACAGGGCGGTGCCGAGATGCGCAGCCGCTTCTATCTGAACCTACGAGGATTGCACGTTCCCGATCCGAAGCAGGCCGTGTGCGCAGTTCGCCGGGGTACGTCCGTGGATCCGAGCGACCTCGTTCTCGGACTCGACCTCGCCCGAGATCTGCTGCTGCACTGCGGACAGGAGATGAACCACCTCGCAGGGTTTCTGCCGGAGCTGCACGCAGAGTTCGGCGGTTGATCCGTCCACGAGGGGCAGCTAGTGACCCAAGAAGACTTTCGCCAGCACGATGAGCGCCGCGACGACGGCAGTGGCAAGCCCGATCACCAGGGCCCGAAACGTCGGACGGTTCCCGCGAACTCGTTCCGTGACAATCGGTATGGTGGCGATTCGTACGACGATCACCGCACCGGCCAGCAGTTCGGCCCATTGTGCCGGAAGCACCGACAGCCACCCGAGCGCCAGCATCGCCGCCGGAAACGTCCCGGAGCTCAGAATGGGGACGGCATCCCGGAATTCCTCGATGGCCTCGAACGTGCGCTGTTCGTCCGTCGCATCACCGTGCGCCTCCGGTATCTGGCTCCCGGCGACGAAATCGGCGAACACATGCGCGAGAAAAGTCGTTGCCGCAGTGGCCGCTACGAGAACAGCCGCCGTCCCGTGCCCGATGGAACTCGGCGTGGAGGCGGCAACCGCGGCGAGGACCAGGATGTTGCCGTAGATGTACGCCGAGAGCCTCCTGGCCGCCCGAACGGGCGTCAAGGGGCCGTCGGACCGGGTGACCAACCGACGGTAGAGATGGGTGCCACCGGGGCGGTGTCCGGGATCGGTCATGGTGCAGATCGTCGCACGTCGCCGGCGATCGGTCGACGAATCATCCCTGCTGGTCGGCCAGCCACTGCCGAATGTCGTCCGTGACGGGCTCGACCATGTCGTCGTACTCGTGATGTTCGCCGACGAACGCGGCCACCAACGGACAGATCGGGACGGCGTGCTTGTCCTCGGAACGCGTCGCGTCGAGCGCGTGTCGAACGACGATCGTGGCCAGACCACGTCCGCCGTAGGCCGCATCCACTTCGGTGTGGAAGAAGACGCGCCTGCCCTGCTCGTCGTCGGCGAACTCGGTGAAGCCGACCTGCGTGCCCTCGACCGAAATCGTGAACCTGTCCGCCTTCTGGGCGATCTCGACCTCGGCACCGGTTTTGTCGACCGTCATCGACGCTCCCCTTCTCTCGATGGCACGCCCCAGTCGGTTGGGTACGCGGTCGGGTCAGCCTACCCAGCTGTACACCGAAACCCAGTCCAGCAACAGATGCCCGTTGCTGTTTCCGGTGCCGTTGGTCTCGGTCTGCAGTTCCCAGCGCATCGGACCCGAGGGAACCCACTTGGTGCTGTCCAGAACCACGGTGTTGTCGAGGATGTAGCGCACGCGGCCCGGGGACCACTCGATGGTGTACGTGTGCCAATCGGTGAAGTTCGCACCGATGTTCTGGGCGACGTCCTGGCAGCCGCCGACGCACGAACCGGCACCCGAGTAGTGATGGAAGCCGCCGACCTGCCCCGCGAGACTTCCTTCGGGAAAGTCCATTTCGCCGTCCGCAGGCCATCTTTCGGACTGCGGCCACAGCAGCCATGCAACGTAGTACTCGGCTAGAGTTGCCGAATCGACCTTGAATCGCGCTGTGTATCTTCCGTATGTCTGGTTCTGCCCGGCCGCGTTGATCACCGGTGAGACGCTGGCACCGGCCGGGACACCGTCGACATTGTGCAATCCGTAATCGAGCAGGCCGTCGTGCGTGGACAGCACGGCGTCCGCTCGGTACGGGCGCTTCTGATAGGTGTCCTTGTAGCACTTGGGGTACGTGCGCCACTGCTGATTCTGCGCACCGACGTAGACGATCTTGGTGGGATCGCAGTCGTTGGCCCAACTGCCGACGGCGGAAGGCTTCGCGAAGTCGTCGACGAAGATCTGCTTCCAACCGGGTAGGTCGCCCACCGGAGCGGCTACCCCGCTGGGCGTGGTGGACGGAGTGGTCGGTGGCGTCGCGGGCGGTGTGGTCGTTGTGGGCGGTGTCGTCGGAAACGGCGTGGTCGCGGTGATCCACTTCTGAGCAGCAGACCCGTTGCATTTCGCCAACACCGGTCGGTTTCCGTTGACCTCACGCGAATTCTGAATGCACAGGCCGGTCTTCTGCAGCAACGAGATCGAGCCGTCCCCACGGATCGACCATTGCTGCGCGGGCTTGCCGTTGCACGCCCACGTCGTCAACGCGACGCCGGCCGCCGCGTAGCCCGATGCCGGCGACAAGCATCGGCCCTGCACTCGAATCGTGGCGTCCTCGGTACCGGTCCACGTCTGCGCGCCGGTACCGTTGCAATCCCAGATCTGGACGGGATTGTTCTGTCCGGTGAGACCACCCTTGTTGTCCAGGCAGAACCCTGCGGGCGTCTTGATCTGTCCCGAGGTGGCGGCCGCGGCCTGTGGCGCGTGAACTACGAAAGCCGAAAGTAATACGGTGGTTCCGAGCGTCACCAAGGAACGCTTCAGAACAGCACGGCCCGAAACAGTCATGGTTTCATCCTTCGAGAGACCGAACATCGCATTGGATACACGGCGGATAAATACAATTGATTGCCGGCATCTCGAATCATAGGGATGATTCAGACATTGCGCAGTGAATTCGCATTCACCTTGAAACGCCTGTTCAGAGGCATAATTGAAAGAAATACGACCGGTACGAATTAGAGATTAAATATTAAACTAGTTGCTCCGGATCGAAAATCTATTCACGCGAATCGAATTGTCGAGCATATCGTGCATCTGGACTTTTTAGGACGTCGTATCGATCATTTCGCTGGCAAACGAGCGCATCGCCGGCCCCGTGCAGGATCCGGCCCGACAGTTCGAGGGACGGTGCACATCGCGTCCCGGCTTCCCGAGCACCGGGTCCGGAAAGCGGCACCGAACACCCTCTGTACGGTGGAGCGAAGGACCTCGACCGCGCATCACAAGGGAAAGGAACTTCATGGATCGGCCACAGAGGCTGGAGAAAGACCCGAACGAAGGCTTCGTAGCGCTGCTGGGCTGGAGTTTGGCCGCAGTGGAAGCCCTGGACGCGTTCGATCGACGCTACGTCGTCGTCGCGCCCGAGTGGGCCGAGGCGTACTGCACCGAGCATGACATTCCGTACCTACCGTGGAACTTCGAGCGACTCAACGACAGGTCGCTCGAGATCGCGGAGACTCTCCGAGACAAAGGCGTCGATGTAGCGATACCGCTGTACGAGGAGACAGTCGAGTGGGCCGGTGCCATCAATTCCGTGCTGCTGGGCAATCCGAGGTTGTTCGGCCAGGCGATGCTGCTCCGAGACAAGGCACTGATGAAGCGCCGCGCACAGCTCGGTGGCATTCGTGTCGGCATCTTCGAGGAAGCACACGATCGTGAGGACGTCATCCGCTTTCTGCGTCGGGTGAACCAGACGCTGCTCAAACTCGACGGTGACCCGAACGACCCCATCCACCTCAAGGCCTTCGACAAGGCAGGATGCCTGGGCCACCGCGTCATTCGAACCCCCGACGAAGTCGACTCCATCCCGGACGAGGAGTTCCCCGTACTGATGGAGTCGCATCTCGACGGCTGGGAGTTCGCCGTCGAGGCGTGGATCCACAA
Organism: Rhodococcoides fascians NBRC 12155 = LMG 3623; assembly: GCF_001894785.1. Classification (GTDB taxonomy): domain Bacteria; phylum Actinomycetota; class Actinomycetes; order Mycobacteriales; family Mycobacteriaceae; genus Rhodococcoides; species Rhodococcoides fascians. The sequence goes on along the minus strand of NZ_BCWW01000003.1, from coordinate 294,127 downwards.
CGGAAAGATCAAGTTCCTCAACATCTCCGAGTACGTCACGCTCGGGTATTCGGTGTTCGTCCCCGCCACGCCGGAGCTCGAGAAGTACCGCGAGCAGATCACGGTCCAGATCGAGAAGCTCATCAAGGCGTTCGACATCGAGTTCGGGTTCATCCATCCGGAGTACTTCGTCACCAGCGACGGAGAGATGTACTTCGGCGAGGTTGCCTACCGCCCACCAGGTTTCAAGGTGTTCGAGCTCCTCGAGCGGGCGTACGGCTTCAACGCTTACCAGGGCCTGGCTCTCGCCTTCGACCCGAAGACCACCGAAGAAGAGATCGACGCCTTCTTCCCGCGCGAGGTGGTCGATGCCACCGGTCACGCGGGATGCTTCGGTGTGTACCCACGGCGACGCGTCGTCAGCGATCTCGTCATCCCCGACGTGACCGCCGACGACGACTACTACGAGACCAACGACCTGTCGGCACCGGTCGAGGAAACCGTCACCAAGAGAACGGCTTTCGGTACCCACTGGGGCTTGCTGTACTTCTTCGGCGATGATCCGTACCGGATGCGCGACCTGCTCAAGCAACAGGAAGAACTGGACTTCTACGTGTGAAGCAGCAACTCGGCAACGACCACGAACCCACGACGCAGACGATGAACGACGCTGCACCGATCGACAAGGCTCTGGTGTCGCGGCTGGCGCAACTCGATCACGCCGTCGACGCGCTGGCCGCCGCACCGGAGTTCAGCAAGAGCACCAAGGTGCGACGGGTTCTGGATTCTGTGCACCGAGTGTTGTTGCAGCCCGGCGGTTGTAGCGCGGTACGCGAACGCGCCGCGGCGCTGGAGAACGCCGGGCTGTTCGCCGGTACGGACTGGGCGCAGCCGGACATTCTCGTTCCCGCGTTCGTGAGTCCGAGCCTGCGCAGTGGCAACGACGACACCGTGGTTCTCGAAGCAGCCAGCGAGTTGCGGATGGTCGCGATCGTCGCCGGTGAGTACGAGCATCCCGCAGTCACCGCCGACGATGCGCGACGCTTCCTCTCCCAGGTACTTGCGTTGAACCTCGAGGTGTTGTTCACCCCGCCCTCGGAATCGGAGCGAGTCCGTTCGGGGCGGACAGCACACCTGATCCGCGATCTCTTCGGCTACGTCGCCGGGGAGATCGGTTACGACAGTGTGCTGGACGAGTTGCTCGAGGAGATCTGGCGGATTCTGCGTCAGCGTCCGATCCAGGTCGACACCATCAAGTCCATGGTCACGCGCATTGCGATCTATCGCGACGACCCGACCGTCGATCTCGGCACGTCCGGTCAAGGACTCGATCGGTTGACCACCGCGTTGTTCGGCACCACCGACGCATGCCGCGAGGACCCGGGCGTGGAGGTCTACCGGAACCGGCTCGAGGCCATGGACGTCGAGGCACTGCAGTTCGAGGCCCGCGGTTTCGCCCGGGCGATGCACGACACCGGTCTCGTTTCGCCGTACCACGCCACACTCACGCAATATCTCGTCGACCACTACTCGTATGTCCTGCCCGAGGCCTTGGGGCTGTCCGACACCGGGCGTACGTGCCTCACTCGCTACCCGGAATTGGTCCACCGTCTGATCGAAGAAACCGTGTATCCCGAGACGGCGCAAAGTCTCTACGGATTGGCACTGCTACTCGACCGCGGAATCCTGCATCAGCCGCCGATCGTGCCGTCCCTGTGGCGTCAGCTATCGCTCACCCTCGCGCCCGCAGTGCGGGAACGCTTGATCACCACTTTCGGTCCGGTTCCGGCACCGGAGTCGCGATTGCTCGGTGGGTTGCTCTCCATGCTCGGACAACCGCTCGGTGTCGGACAGGGCGACAATCCCACGTGCCAGTCGGCGCGCGCGCTGTCGATGTGGGCGTACAACGATCCCGACTACCTGCTGCAGATGGTGGTGTGGGCGGTACGAGACGAAGAGATCGTCATGCACTTCGAGGGCCAGTCGATCTCGTCCGTCGACAGCGAAAGTGGTGTCGCGACCTCGGATCCGGTCGATCTGGACCCGGCATCGCTCATTCTGGTTCCGCACCTCGACCGGATCTACGCCGAGATGGTCCGACGCTGCGCCGACAGACCGGGCGATCCGCATCGCTGGGTCAATCCCGAATTCCACGGGTGGTGGTCGGCCCGCGAGTTCCATATCGACGTGGACGTCGCGACCGGAAATCTGGTCGATCTCGATGGTTTCCTGCGGCAGTTCCATGCCGCTTATCACCCCGAGTACAACGGCCACCAGCCGCTGATCCACCCGCAACCCGCCGGGGTGGCCGTAACCGACAGCGCTGCACGGTACGTGGGGTGGCACGCCATCGCCATTCTGCGTGTTGCCCCCGATCCCGACGGCGTCATGCGGGTCTACTTCTTCAATCCCAACAACGACAGTGGGCAGGATTGGGGTGACGGAGTCGTCGTCGGAACGGCAGGGAACGGCGAACGCGCGGGCGAAGGCTCGCTACCGTTCGAGCAATTCGCGTCTCGCCTGTACATCTTCCACACGGATCCGTTGGAAAAGGGTGAGCCGGAGAAGATTCCGAACGCGGACATCGACACGATCGTCGGTTACATCGAACGCAGTTGGGGTGCCGAGCGCTCGGCGCGGGCCGCGTATCAGCCGTTCCAGGAGTAGACCGAGACCCAGTCCAGAATCAGATTGCCCTCGCTGTTTCCGTCTCCCTTGGTTTCGGTCTGCAGCTCCCATCGCATCGGCGTGGACGGCACGAAGTCGGTCGAGTCCAACACGACCGTGTCGTCGAGGAGGTACCGGATCCTTCCCGGTGACCATTCCATGGTGTAGGTGTGCCAGTCGGTGAACTGCGCGCCGATGTCGAGGGCAGGCGTTTTGCACCCGTCGGCGCACGAGCCTTCGCCCGAGAAATGATGGAACCCACCGACGTTGCCCGACAGCGCACCTTCCGGGAAATCGAACTCGCCGTCGTACGGCCAATTCTCGGATTGCGGCCAGAGCAACCATGCCGCGTAGTACTCGGACAGATCCGGTGAATCGACTTTCAGACGCGCCGAATATCGTCCGTACGTCTGATACTGGTCGGCACCGATCAGTGGGGAGATACTCGCTCCGGCCGGAACGCCGTCGACCTGACCGAGGTGGTACTGCAGAGCGCCGTCGGCAGTGGACAGCACTGCATCGGGCCGATACGGCCGTTTGTCGTAGGTGTCGGGATAGCACGACGGATACGTGCGCCACCGCTGGCCCTCGGCTCCGGTGTAGACGACCTTCGAGGGGTCGCACTGATTGGACCAACTGCCGGTGGCGGACGGGGCGGTGAATTCGTCGACGAATATCTGCTTCCAGCCGGGCAGATCCCCGGTGGGTGCAGCAATTCCTCCGGGGTTGTCGGCGGTCGGTTCTGCGGCCGCTACCGGTGTCCATGTCTGCACCGACGAGCCGTCGCATTCGGCCAGCACGGCCACACGCCGAGAGGTCTGCCGTGCGTCGTCCGCGAGACAGAGGCCGGTGCCCGTCAGCCCGATCGCACCGGATTCGCCCGCTGTCCAACTGGCGACCGCACTGTCGTCGCAACTTCCGAGGACAACAGGTACACCGGCTGCGGTCTCGCTGTTCTTCGGCACCAGACACTGCGATTGCGACCGAACCGTGCCGTCGGCCTCGGCGACTACTTGCTGCGCCGGCGTTCCGTTGCACGTCGCGAGACGGACGGTGTCGGTGTCACTTCCATCGAGGCAGAGCTTGTCGGGAGACTCGATCTGCCCGGTGAAGGTCACTGCAGACGGTGTGTCCGCGTCCGTGGTCGAGTTCCCGGAGAACACGCCGCAGCCCACGACGAGTACGGACACGATCGCCAGCGTCCCCGTAGCGACAAGACCCCTCCCCGTGCGGCAACCGCTACCCCACCGACCGAGACGCGAACGTGCACGAACAATCCGCATCGGGGTCGTCCCCATCGTTGCCTCCATAGTGACGATCCGTCCCAGCCGAGGGTACAGATCGTCAGCAGGAGCAACTTTCGAGAAGCTTACGGAGCGAGATCAGTCCTTCTTGTCGAGCGATTCGGGCTTGTGCACTGCGTCCTTTCCGGACTTGTCACTTTCGACGCGGTACTGCGGGTCGTCTTTCGAGGCCTTGACCTTGCGGCCGGCGGCTTCGGTCTCGGAGGTGATCTTCTCCTGCACCGTTCCCTCGGTGGTAGTTCCGTGGGTCTGCCATTCGACCTTGTCGCCCTTGTGCAAATCGTCCTTCGACATGTTCGGGTGATCCCTTCGTCGGTGGTCTGTCCATCGACTCTTACCCACGAGCGCGTCGGCGCAATCAGCTGGTTTCCAGAGCCGGAGCCAGTGTGGTGAACCAGGCCTCTCGCAACTGGTCCTCGAACAGCGGCCAGGTATGCGCACCTTCGTCGCGCATGGATACCGTCGCCGGAACGTCGGCCCGACGCAGGGCGTCGACGAAGATGGATGTGCAGTAGTTGACCATCGCTTCGACCGCCATGCCGCCGAACGGCGGAACGGCACCGTCGGGAATGCGATCCACGGCGCCGGGCGCACCGCGTGACGAGCTCACGTACACCGCCGTTCCACGAAGTCGTTCGACATTGAGCGACGGGTCGTGGTCTCGCCATCCCTGACTTCCCGGCAACCCCCACATGTTGAACGGGTTGTTGAGTCCGCCGGCGATCATGGCCGAGATGCCTGCGGTGGCAAGCGGATTGGACGGTGCCGGGCATCCGCTGAACGACGCGGCCGCGTCGAACACGTCGGGAGCCTGGATCGCCAGATCCAACGCCGGGCCACCGCTCATCGACAGGCCCGCGACGCCGCGCTTGCCCGTCGAGCCGTAAGCAGCGTCCACGGCCGCGGGTAGTTCACGGCTCAGATAGGTCTGCCAGAGGTTGATCCCCAGCACCGGATCGGTTGTCTGCCAATCGGTGTAGAAGCTGAACCGACCGCCGATCGGTGCGACGACGGTGACGTTCTTGTCGAGGAAGAACTGTTCGACGCCGGAGTTGTTGAGCCAGCCGACCCCGTCCTCGTTGCCGAGGGCACCGTTGAGCAGAACCAGCGTGGGCGCGGGACCACCTCCGGGCGAGTGCAGCACCTCGTTGGAGATGACCCGATTCATGGACGGAGAGAACACGTTCAGCACCGCGCGCGTTGCCGACACCTGGTGGATTCCGACGGCCCCGACTGCCGCATCGGCCGATCCGGTAGTGCCCGGCAGCGCCTGCGCCGCGTTTCCGGCCAACACTATCGACGCCAGTACGGCCGCCGTCACCACCGCGGTGGATCGCGTCAGCTTCTTTCTCATCTGTCCCACAGGCAACATCAGCACCATACGAGGGTTGCACGAATTCCGCTTTCGACCGCTAACGATCCGATTACAAAACCGCCCGGTCCGTTCGCTGTTACCCGGTATCTCTACGAACCTGCGGTACGAATTCGAGTGGCGCGCAGCGTCAGATGATGCCGCTCGGCCACCGAGGACGCCGACTCGGCCGCACGCACGAACAGCTCGGCCGCCAACCGGAGATCGCCGGCCTTCTCGTGCAGATGCGCAGCCACCGCGTGGTACCGCGGTACGGCGGAATCGACGGCGGCGAGCGCCGCGAGTCCGGCGGCCGGGCCGTCCGCTTCCCCCACCGCGACAGCTCTGTTGAGCCGAACTACCGGACTGTCGGTGATCGCGAGCAACTCGTCGTACCACTCGACGATCTGTACCCAGTCCGTGTCCTCCACCCGTTGCGCATCGGCATGCAAGGCGGCAATGGCGGCTTGTATCTGGAACTCGCCCAGCCGATCCCGAGCGAGCGCCGCCTGCAGAATCCGAACTCCCTCGGCTATCGAGACGGTGTCCCAGCTCGACCGATCCTGCTCGGCCAAGGGAATCAGCCGGCCGTCGGATCCGGTTCTCGCAGCGCGCCGGGCGTGGTGCAACACCATCAACGCCAACAGTCCAGCGGTCTCCGCGTCGTCGGACAGGGTCGCGAGCTGCCTCGTCAACCTGATCGCCTCGGCCGCGAGATCGACGTCGCCGGTATACCCCTCGTTGAACACCAGGTACAGCACCCGCCGAACCGTCGAGAGGTCACCCGGAGCGTCGAAACGGACGTCACGCACCGCCCGTTTGGCTCGGCTGATGCGCTGGGCCATGGTTTTCTCCGGCAGCAGATACGCCTGCGCGATCTGCCGCGTCGTCAGACCCCCGACGGCACGCAACGTCAGCGTTACCGCTGCTGCGGGTGTCAGCACCGGGTGCGCGCAGAGGAAGAACAACTGCAGTGTGTCGTCGACGCCGTGGACACTGCCCGGTTCCGGCTCGGCCGCAACCCGGTTCTCTCGATCCCGTCGAGCCTTCTCCGATCGCTGGGCGTCGAGAAATTTGCGCCACGCCACGGTGCGAGCCACCCCTTCGGGTCGGACGGCGCGTCACCCGCCTCTGCCGACGCTCCCCACACCGATGCCGCCTGCACCAACGCCTCCTGGACGGCGTCCTCGGCCGCCGCGAAATCTGCTCCGCGGTGGACGAGAACGCCGATCACGGACGGAGTCAGCATCCGCAGCGCGTGAGGATCCACGATTGCCGTCACTCGTCGATCGTGGCGGGGGCCTCCATGAACGGACGCAGCTCGAGCCATTCGCCGATCGGCTCACCACCGGCACCGGGTGCTGCCGAGAGCTGCCCCGCGAGTTCGAGTGCGCGGTCGTAGGACTCGACGTCGATGACCATCCAACCTGCGATCAAGGCCTTGGTCTCCGCGAACGGACCGTCGGTGACCGGGGGCTTTCCGGCCCCGTCCGACCGCACCCACGTTCCCTCGGGGGCCAGGGCCTGCGCGTCGACGAACTCGCCCGTCTTCTCGAGCTCGGCGGCGAAGTCTTGCATGAACTGGATATGGTCGTGCACTTCGGCCGGGGTCCACCGGTCCATCGGAATCCATCCGGCAGGCTCGGGGGCCCCGCGGTAATGCTTGAGCATGAGGTACTTGGCCATGATGTCTCCTAGCGTCGGATGCAGTCATTCTTTCTGCACTCGCCCCTGGGACGGAGCCGGTCGGCCGATATCTACATACTCGGCCGAAAAACTTCACCGCATCGTGCGTCCGACCGAGCCGAGCATCTGGGTTGCCTCGACCACGCGTGCTGCCATGGCCGACTCGGCCGGCCTGCCCCACGATCGGGGGTCGTAGGCCTTCTTGTTGCCGTACTCGCCGTCGATCTTGAGAACCTGGTCGTACTTGCCGATCATGTGGCCCGCGATGGACCTGGTGAACGCATATTGGGTGTCGGTGTCGATGTTCATCTTGATCACCCCGCTCGCCACTGCCGACGCGATGTCGGCGGCACTCGAGCCCGATCCACCGTGGAAGACGAGATCGAACGGCTTGTCCTTTCCGGTTTCGGCACCGACGACCGACTGGATCTCGTCGAGAATCTCGGGACGTAGATGTACCGAGTCCGGGTTGTAGACGCCGTGGACGTTGCCGAAAGTCAGTGCCGTCATGTATCGACCACGCTCGCCTGCACCGAGCGCGGCGATCGTGGCGCGCGCGTCGTCGACGGTGGAGTACAGCTGCTCGTTGATCTCGTGAGACACCCCGTCTTCTTCACCTCCGATCACTCCCACCTCGATCTCGAGAATGGTGTCGGCCTGGACCGACAGATCGAGCAGTTCCCGTGCGATACGCAGGTTCTCGTCGAGCGGCACGGCGGAGCCGTCCCACATGTGTGATTGGTACAGCGGTGCCAGGCCGCGCGAGCGCCGTTCGATCGCGTCGGACAGCAGTGGGCGCACCCAATCGTCGAGGTTCTCGGCGGGGCAGTGATCGGTGTGCAGGGCCACCGAGATCGAATAGTGCTGCGCCACTTCGTGGGCGTACTGCGCGAGCGCCTTGGAGCCGGCGAAGCGGTTCTGCACGGCATTGCCGGACAGGTACAGCGCCGTACCGACCGACACCTGGATGATGCCGTCGCTCTCGGCTTCGGCGAATCCCTGCAGCGCCGCGTTGAGCGTCTGTGAGCTGGTGACGTTGATCGACGGGTACGCGAACCCGCCCTCCTTCGCGCGGTCCAACATGGCGACGTACTGTTCCGGACTGGCAATCGGCATGGGCTGTTCTCTCTTTCGGGTGCGGCTGGTCTTCAGCGTGTTGCTGCAGCGCAGCCGCACGAATTGCGGTGGGTGAACGTAGTCGGTACCGAAATGGACCGCGGCGCGTCGTCACGGCCTTCGATTCGACCGATCAACAGGTCGGCGGCCGTTCTGCCGATGGTCTGCACGTCCTGCGCGGCGGCCGTCAGGCGCGGCTCGAACAGATCGGACCACTCGAAATCGTCGTAGCACACGAACGCCAGGTCGTCGGGGATCGACAAACCAAGACCGCGAACTGCTTTGAGGGAACCGATGGTCATCGAGTTGTTCATCGACACCAATGCCGAAGGCCGGTCCGCGCCCGTCAGCAGTCGACGTACCTCCGTCTCGGCCACCTCGACGTTGGACCTTCCCTCGAGGATCAACCGAGGGTCGAGTTCGATTCCCCGGTCGGCGAGCGCCCTGGCATAACCTGCGAAACGTTGGGTGGTGGAAGAGATTCCGTCGATTCCGCGGACGATCGCAATTCGGTCGTGTCCGGCGTCGAGCAGATGGGCCGTCAGCTCGTACGCGGACTGCTCGTTCTCCGGGCCCACCTGATCGCACGGGATATCCAGCATACGGTCGATCAGCACGAGAGGTGTTCCGCTGCGCATGATCTCGGGAATCGTCGACTCCTCCGAGCCGGCCGCAGGCGCAAGGATCATGCCGTCGACCTGACGGTCCAGCAGAGAATCGGTGACGCGCCGCTCCGACGTCGGCTCGTCGTGCGAGTCACCGAGAATCAGCACGTAGCCGGCCTCCGACAACCGCTGCTCGACGGCATAGACGAGGCTGCCGAAATACGGATTGGTCAGCGCCGCGATCGACAACCCCACCGTGTGGGTTCGACCGGCCGCGAGAGAACGCGCCACGACGTTGCGCCGATATCCGATCTCGACGATGGCAGCGTCGACGCGTTGCCGGGTGGCCGGGTTGACCTTACGAGTTCCGTTGAGCACGTGCGAGACCGTCGATACCGACACTCCGGCGATCCGAGCGACGTCGTCCATGGTGGGCATGTCAGTCGTCTCCGTGGGTATCGGATGCCGGCGGTCTCATGTCAATCGCAGGATTCGATCGGCGCGCTGGGCGGTCGACCCGATGAGCTCGGCGTTGCGTTCGTCCGAACCCAATGCCCAGAACTGCGCTTCCTCGGGTGATTTCCCGTACGCCTCGTGCCGCGCGACGAGACGCTCGTGCCGAACGGCCGTGTGCGGAGCCAGGAACCACACCTCGTCGATCATCGCCCGTGCAGCAGGCCATGCGTCGGATTGCATCAGCAGGTAGTTGCCCTCGGTGATCACCAACGGAACGTCCGACGGGACCGGTACGGCGGACCCGATCGATTCCTCGATCTCTCGCCTGAACTTCGGTGCGTACACCAGCGGATCGCCGGGGCGTTGATCGTGAATCGCGGCGACGAGACGCGCATAGCCGCCGTCGTCGAAGGTATCGTGTGCGCCCTTGCGATCGAGCCTGCCCAGTTCGATCAACACCTCGTTGGCCAGGTGGAATCCGTCCATCGGAACCAGCACCGAAAGCTCGGGGCCCAGTGCATCCACCAACTGCTGTGCCACGGTGGACTTTCCGGCACCCGGTGCACCGGTCAGGCCGAGTATGTGCCGCTCTCCCGGCACGGCGAGCCGCCCGGCCAGCTCCACGAGTTCGTCGAGGGATGCTTCCTGCACCTGTCGGTCATTGCTCACTGTTGTCGCTTTCGAGTACGTGGGTGGGAAGTTCGCGTAGCCACGCCCTGGGGCCGATGACCGAACAGCGCAGCGCCGCAACGCGAGCCGACCGTCGGATACGCTCCTGCACGGAGCCGGACTGCGTCGAGTAGTACGCGTACGCGCCGTGGAAGACGTCGCCGGCTCCCAGTGTATCGACCACGGTGACCGCCTCGACGGCCACGGAGCCGGAGTTGCCCTCGGACCAGAATTCGACGGGCTCTCCGCCGTGGGTGGTGACGACCGTGCGTACGCCCGAGCGCACCAACGTCGCTGCGGTGGCAGCTGTGTCCGACGCTCCTGGCGTGCGAAAGTCCGCTGAGCACACCATGTCCGTGACGAACGGAATCAGCTCGCCCATCACGGGTTTCCAGCGTCCGGCGTCGACGACCGACGTGGTATCCCGCGCCGCCGCATGTTCCACGGCGGCGCGGGCGATCAGGGGGTGGTGGCCGTCGACGAGTACGACGTCGGCACCGGCGAGCACGGCATCGAGATCGTTCGGCGGCGCGGCGTCGGAGTGCACGGCGTCGGCCGAGACGACCGACCGGTCTCCCGTCGACTCGATCACCGTCACGGCCGAGACGGGTACTGCTCTCACGGTGCCCGCGATCGAGTCGATCACGCGCACATCGCATTCCGCAAGTTCTGCCTTGATCAAGGCAGCCACCGGATCGTCCCCGAGCGCAGTGACGAGAACGGCCGTACCACCCAGTGCGGCGAACGTGACGGCGGCGTTGGCGGCAGGACCGCCGGCCGCAACGAACTGCGCGTTCGAGGTGATCTTCTGGTTCGACGCCGGCGGCGACGACACTCGATGAATCACATCGAGTGTCGCCAGCCCGACGAAAACGCCGACCGGACGAGACGCATCAGAGGCCGGCGCGTTCCTCATCGGTCGGCTCCTCCGCGCCGGTCATGAGCGCGACGACCTCGGACATGGTGCGCTTCTTCGGATCCACGACGCCTGCGCGTTTGCCGAGGCGGTGGATGTGGATGCGGTCGGCGACCTCGAACACGTGCGGCATGTCGTGACTGATGAGCACCACGGGTATCCCACGGTCGCGAATCGTTCGGATCAGGTCGATCACCATGCCCGATTCCCGCACGCCCAGAGCTGCGGTCGGCTCGTCCATGATGATCACCCCGCGGCCGAATGCCGCTGCTCGAGCCACTGCGACGCCCTGACGCTGCCCACCGGACAACGTCTCGACGGCCTGGTTGACCGACTTGATGCCGATCTTGAGGTCCTGCAGATGCTTCGACGACTCGTCGCGCATTCTCGGCATGTCCAATCGCCGAAAGATGCTGCCGCTGATGCCTTTGCGCTTGATCTCGCGTCCGAGGTAGACATTCGAGGCGATGTCGAGCGCAGGAATGACGGCCAGGTCCTGATAGACCGTCTCGATCCCGGCCGCCCGGGCATCGCGGGTGTTCTTGAACGACACCGGCGAGCCGTTCATCAGGATCTCTCCCGAATCCGGAATGACAGCTCCGGCCAAAGCCTTGATGAGACTGGACTTTCCGGCACCGTTGTCGCCGATCACTGCCAGTACCTCACCGGCCCGCAGCTCGAAATCCGCGCCGTTGATGGCCGTCACGCTGCCGTAGGTCTTGACCAGACCACGTGCTTCCAGAGCGAGGGGGGCAGTCACTGTGACCTCCTGCGTGCGAATTGATCGACGGCCACCGCGACGATGACGAGAATGCCGGTCGCGACGTTCTGGTACAGGCTGTCGACGCCGGCCTGGGTGAGCCCGTTGCGCAGCACCCCGACGATCAGAGTTCCGATGAGAGTCCCGATGACGGTGCCGCGGCCACCGAACAGGCTGGTTCCACCGATGACGACCGCGGTGATCGTTTCGAGGTTGGCGTTCTGATAGGCGTTCGGGTCGGCATTGGGGATTCGTCCGAGCGCTGCCCATGCCGCGATCGCGGCGATGACACCGGTGACGATGTAGACCGAGAACAGCACGCGACCGGACTTGATGCCGGAGCGATCCGAGGCCTGCGGGCTACCACCTACCGCGTATATGTGCCTGCCCCAGGATGTTTGGGACAATGCGTACCACATCACGGCGTACACGAGCAGCATCACCACCACGCCGTAGGTGGTGGAAAAACTGCCGATTTTGAACGAGGTACCCAGCAGCGTCAGCGGTCCGCTCGGAACCTGGTAGGTCTCGGAGCCGGCCAGCAACCTGGTGGCTGCCTGGATCGCGGTGAACGTGCCGAGTGTGACGATGAACGGTGGCAGTCGCAGCATCGTCACCAAACCGCCGTTGATCGCGCCGAACGCCACGCACACGGCCAGTGTCGAGCCGAGCGCCACCACCGGGCCGTTGGCACCAGCGGTCTGCGCCATGACGATGGTGCCCATCACGGCCACCGCGCCGATCGACAGATCGATACCGGAGGTGAGGATGATGAGCGTCTGGCCGACGGCCAGAATGCCGACCACCACGGACTGCTGCAGAATCAGAGAAACGTTCTGCGGGTTGAGAAACGAGCTCGAAATCGAGCTGAACACGATGATGGCGATGACGAGCGCGGCCATGGGCCCGAGCAGCGGTTCACGCAGGATGGTTCCCACGTTGAACCGGCTCGGAGCCTTGGGAGGCGCGGCAGTATCGGTGCTCACGAATCAGTTCCTGGTCCTCGACGGATTTCTGCGATCAGCCCCAGCAATTCGCTTCGCCCCATGCGGTGTCCTGGGATTCGATTCCGGCAACAGGCTTGTCGGTGACCAGCTGAGAACCGGTGTCGTTGAAGCCACTGGGCTTGGTGCCATCCTGGGCGAACTTGACCACAGCGTCGACGCCCTGCTCGGCCATCTTCGCCGGGAACTGCAGCACCGTCGCACCGATGATGCCGGACTTGACGTTCGCGATACCGGTGCAGCTACCGTCGATCGAGCCGATGGTGATCTGATCGGCGCGGCCTGCGGACTGAATCGCCTGGTAGGCACCCGCCGCGGCGGGCTCGTTGATCGTGTAGAGCGCATTGACACCCGGAGCGCGCTGCAGCAGGTTCTCCATGGCCGTCTGCGCCTTGGTCTGGTCGCCGTTGGTGTTTTCCTGGCCGACGATCTCGGGAGAGCTGTCGGTCAAGCCCATTCCTTCGAGGAAGCCGTCGTGACGGAACGTGTCGACGGTGCCGCCCGCGGTGCCGTCGAGCATGATGACCTGGGGCGCAGTGGTTCCCAACGTGCCCTTGACCCATTCGCCCTGGCTCACGCCTGCCGCCTTGTTGTCGGTGGCGAACGTCGCGTCCACCGCGTCCTCGGGATCGGTGGCCGTGTCGAGGGCGATGACGACGACGCCTGCGTCGCGTGCCTTCTTGATCGCGTCGAGGACTCCGGTGGAGGAGTTCGGGGTGATCAGAATGCCTTTGACACCCTGGCCGACCAAGTTCTCGATCGCCGCGACCTGACCCTCGTTGTCACCGTCGAATGCACCTGCGAGAGCGACCAATTCGGCTCCACTGGAGTCCGCCTTGGCCTGAGCTGCCTCACGAAGCTTCACGAAGTACGGATTGGAATCCGTCTTGGTGATGAGTCCGACCTTGACGCTGTCCGAATCCGAACCGCTGCATGCAGTCAGTCCGAGTACGAGGGAACCGGCCATCAACGCCGTTCCGATCGTCAGCGTGGTCTTCCGACGGTGATTGAACATCTGGACTCCCTTGTCCTCGCTACGCAGGTCGCGTCGCTCGATTGCAGGAGCGTACGACCAATACAAGCGCTTGCGCATGCGCTTTCGCGAAATAAATCCGAAAAATGTTCCGACCGGCCGGCGTCAGCTCGCCATCACGCCGCTCAGCCCCGGTTCCCGCAAACGCGCGCGCGTTTGCCATCCGCGCGCGGAATAGTGCCCAATCGCCCCGCTATTCCGCGCGCATCCAACGAATGCGCGCGCATTTGCGGAGCCGATCAGTCGCCGCCCCGGTCTCCGCCGCCCCGGTCCTGCGCCGCCCCGGTCCCCCACCGCCCCGGTCCTCGCAAACGCGCGCGCGTTTGCCATCCGCGCGCGAAATAGTGCCCGATCGCCCAGCTATTCCGCGCGCACCCAACGAATGCGCGCGCGTTTGCCCACGCCGATCAGTCCCCGCCCCGGCCCCGCCGCCCCGGTCCTCGCAAACGCGCGCGCGTTTGCGGAGCCGATCAGTCCCCGCCCCAGTTCCCGCCGCTCCCGTTCTCGCAAACGCGCGCGCGTTTGCGGAGCTGATCAGTCGCCTCGCGTGCTCGACGAGTCCTCGTCCACCACCGAATTCGGCTCGTCGTACGTGACGGTGATGTCTTGGAATCCTTTGTTACGCTGCGCTTCTGCCTGGCCGGTGTAGGAGTTCTTGTCACCCTCGGTGAGTTCGACGTTGTCGGTGAACGGCGTCAGCAGAGCCCGGGGATGCAGGTGGTCGACGCGCACGGCGTTGATCTCGATGCACAGCACGATCAGCACCGACGCGACGTACAGGAAACCGAGCAGACCGAGGACGATGGCGAAGATGCCGTTGCTTGCACTCGCGTTGCCCACGACGTAGCGGATGTAGATGCCGCCGAACGATTGCAGCGCCTGCCAGACGACGGCCGCGATCGCCGCGCCGGGGAGCACGTCGCGCACGCTCAGGTCCCGCGCGGTGCCGATTCGGAAGGCCGCGGTGAAGACGGCGGCGTTGACCACCACCGCTCCGACGAGTGCGAGCGCACCACCGGCGAACCCGAACACGCCCGAGGACGCGACGCCGTTCAGCACCGTCAGTCCGATGATCGCGGTGCCGACAGTGCTGAGCAGCAACAATCCGCGCAGCCGACCCTTGATGGGGTCCGGTTGCTCGTTGCGCGGCACCGACCACGCGGTGTTCATCGCGTACTGCACGGCCAGCGACACTCCGAGTCCGCCGTACAGCGACCCGACGACGCCGATGACGATGGCTGTCGTGCCACCACTGAGGCGATCCGGTTGACCGAGCTGGTCACCGATGACCGGGATCTGACTCATCGCCGAGTCGATGATGCGGGTCTGCAGCTCCGGGTCTCCGGCCAGCACGATTCCCAGCAGCGTGGTGAACAGCAGCAGAAGGGGAAACAGCGACAGAAACGAGTAGTAGGCGATCAATGCCGCGAGGTAGCCGCCCCGGTCGTCCATGAATTTGTAGAGCACCGCCAGCGGGAAACCTGCCGAGGGGTGCCTGCGCTGGAAGTTGTCCACCTTCGCGACCATCATCGGTCGAATGTAGCCAGCGACGAGCCTGCGGAAACGTCGAAGCTCCGGCTTTCGGTGTGACCCAGCTCTCACGATCAGGACGTGCGCTTCGTCGGTCGAGCTCCGACCAACCCTTCGAGAACAACCCGAACCGAGAAAGGAACTCGCCATGAGCTTCATCGACAAGGCCAAGAACGCAGCAGAGGACGCCATCGGCAAGGCGAAGGAAGTTGTCGGCGACGCAACCAACAACAAGGACCTCGAGGCAGAGGGCAAGAAGGACCAGGGTTCGGCCGGCGTCAAGAAGGTCGGCGAGAACATCAAGGACACCTTCAAGTAGGACGCAGTGCCCCGGAAGGGTCGTCGATCGAATGATCGGCGGCCCTTCATGCATCCCGCGACGCCGCGCCGCGATACTCACCGGACCACCGCATCGCGAACCGTATAAAATCCATTGATCCGGCCTCGAGGTCGGGACAGGGCGTCCAGAAGCAGGCGCACGATCGAGGATCTCGCCGACGCGACGACGTCGACGGTCCACGCGCGAGAGGATCGTGTGAATGACTGATTCACCGGCCGAGCAAGACACGTCTCGAACGTCCGAAGCACTGTCGCTCGCGCAGTTCGCTCGATCGCTGCGCGACACTCATCGGTCGATGCCGCAGACGTTGAGTGAGATTCTCCGAATGGCGATTCGGCTCATTCCGGGCGCAACCACCGGATGCATCACCACGGTGAACAAGGGTGAGCGCACAGTCGTCGCATCGACGGACCCGATCGCCGAGAAGCTGTGTCGGTTGCAGTACGAACTCGACGAAGGTCCGATTCCCACCGAGGTCCGACACCTCGACGTCGTCGTGTCCTACGATCTGGCAACCGAACCGCGATGGCCGCAGTTCGCTGCGATGGCCATCGCGGCCGGTTTCAAGTCGCTCTCGGCCTTTCAGCTCTACAGCAACGCCGATGACCTCGGGGCCCTGGTGTTGTACAGCGACGTCACCGGAGCGTTCGACGCCGATGCGGTAGCAATCGGCGAGGCCTTGTCTGCGCATGCTGCCATCGCAATGCTCAGTGCCCGCGACACCGAGCAATTCCGGACCGGCTTGGCCAGCCGGGACATCATCGGCCAGGCAAAAGGCATGATCATGGAACGCTACGACCTCGACGCAGTACAGGCGTTCGACCTACTGGCGAAACTGTCGCAGCAACAGAACCTTCCCCTGCACACCGTCGCTCGCGATCTCGTCGACGCCGACCACCCGACGAACTCGACGTTCTGACCCCGCCCGCGGTCAACGCCCTGGCTCCGGTTGGCAGTGCGGACACCACCATGTTCGACGTCGATCGGGGTCGTTCGGCACGTCGGCCTCGACACGAATGACGGTCGCGCACCGCAGACACGGTTTACCGGCCCGACCGGCAACCCAGTGAGTCCGGCCGCGACGGGTGTCGCCGGTGGTGACCTGCATGGCCCCGGGGGTGCTCGCCGAATACCGCATCGCCCGCTCGAGCAGAGTCACCAATTTCTCCGCGTCGACGCCTGCCGACGGAGCCCAGGGCCACAGCCCACGCAGAAAACACAGTTCGTTCGCCCATAGATTCCCGGGTCCCGCGATGACCCGCTGGTCCAGGAGGGTCGAGACGATCGGCCGAGACCCCTGCGCGAGGATGTTCGATGCCGCACGATCGGTGTCGAACTCGGCGTGTAATGGGTCCGGTCCCAGATGCGCGACCAGCGCATTCATCGAGGCCGTGTACCCGTAGTCGACGACCGGCAACAGGATTCCGTACGCGGTCGGCCCGTCCACCGCGGCCAGCCGCACGCGGACGTCGGGCTGCACCCGCCGCGGTATCGAGCGGCCGGCTCGCACCACCGTCCACGATCCCGTCATGCGGAGGTGGGTGTGCAGCGTGGTGTCGTCGTCGAAATCGGTGAACAGATGCTTGCCGTGCGTCCGGTGCGCGACGACGGTTCGCCCGGCGAGATTCTCGACGGCGTGTGCGGGCACGTTCAGTCGCCCTGCCCGTAGCGTGACGCCGTCCAGCGCTCGCCGCAATCGCGCGGCGAGCGCATGGACGGTGTCACCTTCGGGCATGGTCTCCGAGTATCCCGAGGGCGGCAGAAACAATCGGACCGACCGGCGAGAGCGCGTCGTCCTCCTCGCGTCAGTGCGCGGGCCGCCTGACGTATCCGACCATGAAGTCGACCGCCAGGAAGGCGACCAGGCTGAGCCCCAACAAGGGCAGGAACCAGCCGACGGCCACGGCAGCCGTGGCGAGGAGCACCGCAAAGATCGGCGAGATGCGGCGCAGTCCCCCACGCAGAGGCGGCCGGCCTGCGGTGAGTCCAGCGCTCTTCGTGGGGCGACGCTTCCACCACATCATGTAGCCGCGCACGATGACCGATGCCAAGGCGAGCGAAAGCCCAACCAGGGCAATCTGATTGGCCACGCCGAACAGGGTCCCCATGTGCAACTGAATTCCCCAGGCCGCCAGCTTGGCTGCCACCGGCCAATCGGCGAAGTATTGGGTGTCGATC
The DNA here is from genome assembly GCF_001894785.1 of Rhodococcoides fascians NBRC 12155 = LMG 3623. Classification (GTDB taxonomy): domain Bacteria; phylum Actinomycetota; class Actinomycetes; order Mycobacteriales; family Mycobacteriaceae; genus Rhodococcoides; species Rhodococcoides fascians. Next base: position 276,533 of record NZ_BCWW01000003.1, on the reverse strand, counting down.
ACCGCGCCGGTGCTGCCGTCGATCGAGATCGAGTTGTTCGACATCACCCAGGGCTGACGGGTTTCGGCGACGACGAACGCCACGTCGTCCGACGCCGGGATCGATGCCTCCACCGCACCGTCGATGCCGTTCGCTGCGGCAGTATCGATCACCGAATCGATGCGGCCGATATTGCTGTCTGTCGCCGACGCATCGGCCGACATGTCCATCGAATGCCCACCGTGGCCCGAGTGATCCCCCGAGTGATCCCCCATGGTCGCCGTGTCGGAGGAACCGATGGTCGTGGCGACGGCAGGGGTCGTCCAGCTCAATGCCGCACGGAGGTCGGTGACGTTCGCGCCCGCGTAGGTGGACCACGTGAGTCCGGTGGCGGAGAGGAAGACCAGACCTACAGCGATCCAGATACCGGCTACGCCATGCCAGTTCAAGGATCGGTTGCGGCCCTTCGATTCACGATCGAAGGTGAGCAGTGTCGCCCGGTCTCGGTTGCGTCGGTAGCGATCGATCCACAGGTACAGGCCGCCGAGCGCGATCACCCACAACCACGATGCGGCCAGTTCGCTGTAGATCCGGCCCGGTTCACCGAGGTGCAGGTGTCGGTGCAATTCCGAGATCCACGTTCTGACCGGCAAGGCGCTCGAGGAGCCGTAGACGGCAAGTTCACCCACCGGCGACGCCGTGGCGGGATCGACGAAGACGGCCAGTCGTCGCGATTCGCCGAGGGTCGGATCGGTGAACAGCACTCGGGTGGTGTCGCCGATTTCGGCGGCGGGTCGCACGGCCGACACGGTCAGATCCGGCCTCTCGGCCTGAGCGGCTCGAATCTGTTGGGCGACCGGGACAGCCGGTCCGGTGGAGTCGACGTGCAGATAGTCGCGGTAGACGAGTTGTTCGATGGTCGGGGCGACGGCGTAGAGGCCGCCGCTGACGGTGGCGATCAGGATGAACGGTGCGATGAGTATGCCCGCGTAGAAGTGCAGACGAAGAATCAGCGGACGCCAGCTGCGCGGGCCGGACGGACGGGTGGGCGGGGAAGGATCGGCGACGCGTTCCTTTTCCGGTGTAGACATGAGAGCTCGTTTCGTGAAAGCAGGGGTGGGCGCGCGCCGTGGGCACGGGTCGACTCGATGTCGAGCGAATCGTGCTGTGCGCGTGAAAAAATTGCCGCAGCTCTGCTCGCCCCCGCGGTGCAGGAGCGGTAGGTGGGAGGCTGCGGTCAGTACGACGCGGCAGGCGGTCCGCGGTTCCCGGAGCCCGAGAGATCGAGGAGCCGGTGGACGCCGGGTGTGCGATACAGCGGAAGCGGGGCGGCACTCTGCGAGTCGTCGACGACGAGAATTGCCAGTATCGGGAGTATTCGACGAACAACGGTGGCTGCGTGCGAGATCCCACGCTCGGCCCCGTGCACGATCACCGCGCCGACGACGATCGCGATCGCGTGGGCCGCAAGCATCTGCTGCGTCAGCACCGAACCGTGGTGATCGCCGTCGACGATCGTCAGCAGCACGTGTCCGATCGTCTGCGCAGCGGCCAGCGTCGCCATCAGCTGCAGGCGAGGCGCGATGACGATCGGCACTGAGCCTGCGGCGTAACCGAGTCCCGCGCACACCAGTGCCAACAGGACGATCGCGGCGTCGGAGGGGAACATACCTCCGCCGAATGCGTGCGCGGTGGCGGTGATCGTTGCCGTCAGAGCGCCGACGGCAGACCCGCGCAGGGCTGCGGATCCGTCCGGGGTCGCGGGCACGAACAGCAGACTACTACCCGTTTCGGCAGAGGCACTGGCGTCTCGCCTATGTCGCATGGTTTGTGCGCGAAAACCGATCCAGCGGTCTTTTTCGAGTCCGTTATGGTGATCGCGAGTATCACGCCACGTTCAGAGAGGATTGCCGTGCCGGACAGTTCGGATGTGGCTCAGGCCCGTGTGTTCGCCAACATGCTCGCGGCCGAAATTGCGTCGACATCGAGCCGAATCGAGGTCTCCGAGAACTACGCCCACAAGGCCTTCCGGGTGGGCGACCCCCGCAGCGCGAAGTGGCACACCGACGAGGCCCGCGCTCAGAAGCAGGCGCTCTACGAATTGCACCGCCAACTGGACGCACTGCACAGCCGCTTCCAGATCTCGAAGGGTGAACCCGAACCCGTGTGCTGACGTCCGGCTCGGTGTGTGAGGGCGCCTGGTCCGGGGTACCGCGACAAGATGGTTTTCGACAAGACAGACAACGGCTCGGGGGCCGAAAGCGAAGGACAACGAACGATCACGATCGGGTTGGTGGCCGACGAGGGATTCGCGTCGACGATAGCGGCCGCCATCGAACAGGAACTTCCGCCCACCATCACGATCGACGGAACCGATGCCCGACTGGACACGGCCCGGCCCGCAGTCACGCTGCCTCCCACCGAGGCAGGTTCTGCGCCGTTGGGTCAGTGGCTGGAGGCCATTCAGGCCACCAACACATTCGACCTGGCGCTCTGCATCTCCGAGGTTCCGCGACGCGTCGGGGCCAGCCCGGTCGTCGCCGAATTGCGTGACGGTTCGACCGGTGCTTTGTACGTACCCTCGTTCGGCACCATAGGAGTACGGCGTCGCGCTGTGGCGGTGGCCATCGCCATCGTGCACGATCTCCTCCGCAGCGATACTGCCTCGCGGCCACACCTGCGACGGTCGATGTCCAAGTGGGCTCCGGGCCCCGACCCCGACGGTGGCGGAGAGCGAATCCTGCTCACTCCCGGCATGTTCGGCCGAACACGCATGATCATGGGCATGATTCGCTGCAATCGGCCGTGGCGTCTCGTCCCCGCACTGTCGAGCGTGCTCGCGGCCGCGAGCGCCGCGTCGGCGTTCGGTGTGTTCTACGCGAGCATCTGGCAGATGGCGGCCTCGATGACTCCTGCCCGGCTCACACTGATCGGCGTCGCCGCCATCGTGGCCATCACGGTGTGGCTGATCTTTCCGCACGGCCTCTGGGAGCACCGACGGTTCCGCTCCTCGACCACCGATCGCTGGATCTACAACTCTGCCACCCTCGGCACCGTCGTGGCCGGCGTGCTGTGTATGTACGCAGTCCTGTTCGCGGTCGTGTTGCTCTCTGCTGCCGTGGTGATCTCGCCCGAGTTTCTCACCGCTCAGATCGGGCGAGAAGCAAACACGGCGGACTACCTGTCACTGGCCTGGTTGGCGGCGTCGTTGGGCACGGTCGCCGGAGCAGTGGGGTCGTCGGTGTCCGATCGCAGCGACATCCTCAACGCTACGTACGGCCACCGAGAGATGCTCCGGCGTCAGCACAGTGCAGAACGGTCCCGCACCGACGACGCCGGTGCGGCTCAGCCCGAAGCTCGGTCCCAGGCCCAATGACCCAGGGCCGCGACGGCGGCGGTCAGCGCGGCACCGAGCAACACCGGTATCGCGATATCCACCCGGAGTAGCAGCGCACCGATGACGGCACCGACGAACAGCACGAGGATCGCCCAGAGCCGCCGGTTGAACAGCCGACCGGGGCCCTGGCCGACGAACGACTCGCCGGCGAGCGAGGTGATGGTCGACGTGACGACGACGGTCGTCATGTCCTTGACCGCGAGGAAGCGCGCAGCGAGCGCCTGAGCCCCCATGTCGACTGCGATGACACTGGCGATCGCGATACCGAGCGGCGAGTTGCCCTGCACGTCGACCACCAGCAGCGTGACGCCTGCTGCGAGAAGTGCCAGCGTTCCCACTGCGAAGATCGCGGTGACCCGAATGTTCCATCCCGGCGCAGCCGAGCGAAGCGTCACCCCAGCCAGCGCGGCACCGAGCACGAAGGCGAACAGCGCTACCAGCGGGCCGACGATCGGGAGTCCGTCCTCACCTGCCACCCCCATACCGAGGATGACGATGTTGCCGGTCATGTTTCCGGTGAAGATGCGGTCGAGCCCGAGGTAGCCGACGGCGTCCAGCATGCCGGTCACCATCGTCAGCACCATCATCGACCACAATCGGAGATGACCGTTCACGGCCTTGTCGATGCGTTGCCCCACGCTGGGGCTTTCGGAATGTTCTTCGGCCGATACCGACTCGTCGAGACTCATGCGGTCACCCACACGCCGCCGTCACTGCGCGGGTCCGCGCCGGCACCGAGCGTTCCGTCGGATGAAACCCTGGCCACCATGGAATGACCTGCGTTACTGTCCAATTCGGTGCCATGCTTGACGGTGAACACCGTCTGCGAGATCTGTTCGACGGCGGAGTCCTCCAATGTCGGCTCGACCAGTACCGAACCGTTGGGTGTGCCGGCTTCCAATCCGCCGACGATGAATCGGGGCGCGGAGACGGTCTGCTGCGGATCGAATCCACGCAGCGCCCGCAGGATCAACTGGGTGTGAATCTGCGACTGCGCTTTGCCTCCCATGGTCGAGTGGGCGGACACCGCTCCGTCCGCCCAGTCCACGATTACCGGAACGAGCGTGTGCGCGGGCCGCTTTCCGGACTCGACGCGATTGGGCGACGCGGCATCGAGAGTGAAGAACGCAGCTCGGTTGTGCAGCACGAGTCCGGTGTCGGGCTCGAGGATCTGCGCTCCGAACGAGTGAAAGACGGACTGTATCAACGACACTGCTGTGCCGTCCTTCGCTACGACGGCGATTCCGACGGTGTCACCGCCCGGACGCGGAGACGCGGTCGATGTCTGACGTTCGGCTCCTGCCACCCGGGCTGCCGCCGCCTCGTGAAGTGCCGCGAAGCCGGCCGGGGTCAGCTGATCGTGGATATCCACAGTGGCACAGCGTGGGTCGGCGAGGTAGGTATCACGATGCTCGTCGGAATCGTAGAAGATCTCGGCCAATACCCCGGCGTCGACATCCCCCGCAGACGCACTCCCGGACAAGGCGGCACCGAGAGATCGAATCAGAGTGTAGCCCTGCGAGTTCGGTGGTGCCGTGGCCACCGAGAATCCGTCGAATTCGCGCACCAGAGGTTCTTCGACGATCGGACGATGACGTTCGAGATCCTCTCTCGATACCGGCACGTCGAGTTTCTTCAGTCCGGCGGCGAATCGGTCGGCCGTGTGACCGCGATAGAACGAACCGAGGCCGTCGGTCGCCAGGTCCGTCAGGGTCCGGGCCAACTCGGGCTGCACGACGAGGTGCCCGACGGGGATCGGCTGACCATCGACGAAGAATTTCGCGCGCAAGCCTGGATCGGTGATCAGTGCGTCACGGTCGAGCTCGATCATCTCGACGAGTCCGGGGCTGGCCGGAAACCCCTCTGTGGCAAGCGAAATTGCTGGTGCCAGTACGTTGCGTAACGGCAGCGAGCCACCGGCGTCGAGCAGAGCCGCCCACCCGGACACTGCACCCGGAACGGACACCGTCAGCGGACCGTTGATCGGCATGGTCTCGATCGTCTCGAACAGTTGGTCCACGGATGCGGCCGAACCGTATGCTCCCGATGCGTTGACACAGGTGGTGCTGCCGTCGCTCGTTCGCAGCAACGCGATGACGTCACCGCCCACACTGCACATGTGCGGGTAGACCACGGTGAGGGCCGCAGCTGCAGCGACCGCTGCATCGACGGCGTTGCCACCGGCTTCGACGATCGTGCGGGCAGCGTCGACGGCCGCGGTGTGCGGCGCGGCGATTGCCACGCCGGGTGCCGGTTGCGACTGTTCGGGCATGAATATCTCCTCGAGTGCGGCCGATCCGAGAGCAGGATCGGTCGGGGCATGTTCTGGGTTCGTCCGAAAGTGTTGCGTTGGAGCAGTGTCACGTCATGGAAGTGTCACGTCAGAGCGCTCGTGCGATGAGCGTGCGATAGGCACCGTACAGCACCGCCGCGGCGACGATCGACGCCGCCGCCGTCGCACCGAAGAACGTCAGTTCGGTTGTTGCAGAGTATTTCTGAGCGAGCAAGCCGGCCAGCGTCGATCCTCCTGCCATCGTGAGGAAGTACAGCGAGGTCATGCCGGCCTTGTGCGATGCGGGTGCGAGCTGCGCCGTGGCCGACAGGACGGACGGTACGACGGCTATCTCGCCGGCACCGAACAGCAACATCGCAACGAGAACCAGCACAACGGAATTCGTCGCCCCTGATGTGCCCGCCATTGCCGCGAACATGGCCATCGCCACCGCCAGCAGGCCGATTCCCACGACGATTTTCGTTCCGGGACTGGGCTGCCGGCTGCCCATCCGCGTCCAGACGACGGCATAGATCGGAGCGATGACAGTGGCGAAGAGACCTTCCAACGTGATCACGGTTGCCGCAGGGATCGTCAACGAGCCGACCGTCAGATCGACGCGGGTGTCCATGTACACCGCCAGGGTGGTGAACAACTGGAACAGCAACGTCCAGAACAGCAAGCTACTGAGGAACACCGGAATGTAGGCGAGCACTCGTCGATGCTCGGTGGCGTCGACTTTCCTCGAGAACAACAGCATTGCGAAGTAGGCGATGCTGGCGATCACGATGATCGCGGTCAGCACGGTTCCCAGATTGTCGAGATTCAGGAGGCCGCTGACGGCCGCGGCAACGATGACCAGGGTGACCGATCCGGCGAGAGCTGCGGCCGCGGCCCGACGCGAGCGCGGAAGCGGATTGGGTACCGTTCGGGTGGCCTCGGGCAGATGCTTGTACCCGACCACGTACTGGGCCAGGCCGATCAGCATGCCCACTGCCGCCGCGCCGAAGGCGATGTGGAAACCGGCCGAGCTCTGCAGGGCACCGGTGAGCAGCGGGCCGAGGAATGCACCGAGCGATATACCCATGTAGTACAGCGAGTATCCCGAGTCGCGTTTGGGATCATCGTTCGCATAGAGCATCCCGACCATCGCGGTGACGTTGACCTTGAGTCCGCCGGTGCCGATGACGATCAACAACAGTCCTGCGCCCATACCCACAGTCGTCGTGACCAGAGCGAGCACCACGTGGCCGAGGATGATGGAGATGGCGGAGTAGAGAACCACTGTTCGCGGCGCGACGAGCCGGTCCGCGACCCACGCTCCGACCATCTGCGCGATATAGACTGCGCCGCCGTAGGATCCGGCGATACCGACTGCCACTCCGACGTCGAGTCCGAGCCCGCCGTCGACGAGCGAGTAGTACAGGTAATACGCGAGGATCACCTGTAGGCCGTAGAAGCTGAATCGCTCCCACAACTCCGTGCCGGCCAGCGTCACGAGCCCACGCGGCTGATCACGGAACGTCGAGCCGATCGAGCCGTGATCTCCGCTCGCGTTCGGCTTGTGGAGTGTTCCGTCCGTTGTCATGCTGGTCCACCTCTGGGGTCCATGAGAATCAGTGGTTCAGGAGAATGAGTGACCGTTGTCACGATGTCTTGATTAAAACTGGTAGGACCAGACCGTCAAGGTGAAGAGTGGGATATTTACACGTCAACGGATCTTTACTGGGGAAACAGAGTGAGTCTGGTATTTTGGTAGGACCAGTTCGTAACCTGCGGGGACGGGGCTTTCCATGACAGCGTGGTCCGAGATAGACGTCGAAGCGGCGTCGGTCCCCGAGCTGCTCAGCGCCAGGATCGCGCAGCTGATCGACAGCGGTCGCGTCGAGGCGGGATCGAAGCTGCCCAGCGAACGCGCCCTGGTGACGATGCTCGGAGCGTCGCGAATCTCGATCCGCCATGCACTTCAGGATCTCGAATTGCGGGGTTATCTGACGCGCAGGCCCCGCGCCGGCCGCATCGTCGCACCACTGGAGATGCGCGCTCTGGCCGAAGGAAGCATCTTCGGAAGCATGAGCAGTGACCAACGCACCGTTCGCGAGGTGATGGATCTACGCACGGTCGTCGAACCACCCATTGCCGAGCGTGCCGCCGTCCGCCACCGCACGTCCGAGTTACATGCCTTACGCACTCCACTCGAAACGTCCGAGCGAGAGCTCGTAAATCGGCCGCCGTCTCTGCAGGTGATGCAACTCTGCGACGTGCAGTTCCATCTCGCGATCGCCGGCCTTGCCCACAACTCCATGCTCACCAGGCTCGTGACCGAGACCAACGAGTGGATGGCACCGTCGAGGCAGGCGAGTTTTCAGACCGAGCAGCGGATGCAACGCTCCGTCGATGCCCACCGCAGCATTTATCACGCTATTGCAGAACGTGATCCGGTTCGCGCCCGGAAGGCGATGCACGATCACCTCGCCGACGTGCTCGAGGCGATCACACCGCTCGCAAACTGATTTTTACCGCCGATCACACCAGCCTATTGTCCGAAACGGTGCGCGAGAATGCGCTCGATTGGCCACTTCGTCGTGTGCGGATCGGGTGGATTCCGGACAGAATCGAAGTGCTATCGGCCCGGGCCGATCGACCGCGAACAAAGGAGCTCGACAGTGCCCACCCTCGACCGTGACGTCGCTATCGTCGGGGCCGGCCCTTCCGGCCTGGCCGCAGCAACCGAGCTCCGCAAAGCAGGATTGTCCGTCGCCGTGCTGGAAGCGCGCGACCGCGTCGGAGGACGTACCTGGACGAACACCATCGACGGTGCGAGCCTCGAAATCGGCGGTCAGTGGGTCTCACCCGATCAGGAATCTCTCATCGCGCTGATCGGTGAGCTCGGCCTCGACACGTTCGACCGATACCGCGAGGGCGAGTCCGTCTACATCTCCGCCGCGGGCGAGCGGACCCGTTACTCGGGTGACTCGTTCCCCGTCGACGAGACCACCGAGAAAGAGATGGACCGACTCGTCGCACTGCTCGACGACTTGGCCGCCCAGGTCGGCCCCGAGGAGCCGTGGGCGCACCCGATGGCGCGTGAACTGGACACGATCTCGTTCGAGCAGTGGCTGATTCGTGAGTCCGACGATGCCGAGGCACGAGGAAACATCGGCATGTTCATCGCCGGTGGCATGCTCACCAAACCTGCGCACGCGTTCTCGGCACTGCAAGCAGTCTTGATGGCCGCCTCGGCGGGATCGTTCTCGCACTTGGTGGACGAGAACTTCATCCTCGACAAGCGCGTCGTCGGTGGCATGCAGCAGGTGTCGATCCGCATGGCGGCCGCCCTCGGCGACGACGTCATCCTCAACGCGCCGGTGCGAACGGTGCGGTGGAACTCCGACGGCGCAACAGCATTCGCCGACGGCGACATCGAGGTACACGCCAAGCGGGTCGTTCTCGCCGTTCCGCCGAACCTGTACTCGCGCATCTCCTACGACCCGCCGCTCCCGCGTCGCCAGCATCAGATGCACCAGCATCAGTCCCTCGGACTTGTGATCAAGGTCCATGCCGTCTACGACACCCCGTTCTGGCGCGAGGACGGATTGTCGGGAACCGGCTTCGGTGCCTCAGAGATCGTGCAGGAGGTGTACGACAACACCAACTATCAGGACAGCCGCGGAACACTGGTCGGCTTCGTGTCCGACGCCAAGGCAGACGCGATGTTCGAGCTCGACGAGCAGGAGCGCCGCGCGACGATCCTCGAATCGATCGCACATTACCTGGGGCCCAAGGCAACCGAGCCGGTCGTCTACTACGAGTCGGACTGGGGTTCGGAAGAATGGACCCGTGGTGCGTACGCGGCCAGCTTCGATCTGGGGGGTCTGCACCGCTACGGCAAGGACAGCCGCACCCCCGTCGGCCCGATTCACTTCTCCTGCTCCGACATCGCCGCGGAGGGCTACCAACACGTCGACGGCGCAATCCGCATGGGTCACCGCACCGCCGCGGACATAGTCTCGAGAATCGTTTCCTGACACCCGATCTTCGATCGCACACCGCAGACCCACACCTAGCACCGAGGACACACATGCGCACTGTCACAGAACACAACTCGCCCGCTGCTGCGGCCTCGACGCTCGGGAGGCAGTGATGACGTGGACGATGCCGGCCGAAGGTGTTCGGCACGAACGGACCTGGATGGCCTATCCGTGCGAGGGGTATTCGCTCGGTGACACGCCCGAGGAGCACCACGAGGCTCGCACCACGTGGCCCGAGGTCGCGCAGGCGGTCGCTCGATTCGAGCCGGTCACCGTCGTCGTCGACCCCGCCGAAAGCGCCGTCGCACGCACCTACCTCTCGTCCGAGAGCACATTCCCCATCGACATCCTCCAGGCACCGTTGAACGACGCCTGGATGCGCGACATCGGGCCCACGTTCGTGCTGTCCGAGGACGGCCGTGTCGGCGGCGTCGACTGGGTGTTCAACGGCTGGGGCGCGCAGGACTGGGCGCGCTGGGACAAGGACTCGAAGATCGGCGCGCTCGTCGTCGAGAAGTCCGGTGCCGAGATGATCGATTCACCGATCGTCAACGAGGGCGGCGGTATTCAGGTGGATGGACTGGGAACGGTTCTCGTCACCGAGACGGTACAACTCGATCCCGGTCGCAATCCCACGCTGTCGAAGGCCGATGTCGAGGCCGAACTTGCCCGCACGATCGGCGCCACCACGGTGATCTGGCTTCCTCGTGGACTCACCCGTGATGCGGACGAGTTCGGAACCCGAGGCCACGTCGACATCGTCGCTGCCATCCCCTCGCCCGGCGTCGTTCTGGTGCACGACCAACGCAATCCCGAACATCCCGATCACGACATCAGCAAGGCCGTGTTCGAAATCTTCGAGAACAGCACAGACGCACGCGGTGAGAAGTGGACCATCGTGAAAGTCCCGGCACCGGAGATTCTCCGCGACGAGGAGGGCTTCGTCGATTACAGCTACATCAACCACTACGTCGTCAACGACGGTGTGATCGCCTGCAGCTACAGCGATCCCGCGGACGAAGAGGCTGCTGCCATTCTGTCGGCGGCATACCCGGGCCGCACCGTCGTCACCGTCGACGCTCGGCCACTCTTCGCCCGCGGGGGCGGAATTCACTGCATCACACAGAACCAGCCACAGGCTCAGACGGACTGAGTGGACGCGGGAGCAGGTATCGAATACTGCTCCCGCAACTCGTTCTTGCGGATCTTGCCCGTCGGATTGCGTGGGATCTCGTCGACGAGGATGTAACGCTTGGGGATCTTGTACCGCGCGAGCCGGCCGCCGAGCGCGTCCGCGATGGCATCGAGGTCGACGTCTGCTCCCTCGACGACAGTGATTGCGGCAACGGCGGATTCGCCCCATTTTTCGTCCGGTACACCGAACACTGCGCAACTGTCGATGCCGGGCAGTTCGAGAAGTGCCGCTTCGACCTCGGCCGGATAGATGTTCTCTCCGCCCGAGATGATCATGTCCTTGAGCCGATCGACGATCGTGACGAATCCCTCCGCGTCGGCAATTCCGACGTCGCCGGTACGAAGCCAGCCATCGTCGAACACGTCGGCGGTCGCGTCGGGACGACCCCAGTATTCCTTCATCACGTTGGGGCCCTGGATCTGAATTTCACCGCGCTCCCCCGGTTCCACCGGCTGTGACATCGCGTCGACGATCCTGACGTCGGAGAAGGTATGGGGAACACCCGCGGTACCCATTTTTAGTTCGGCATCGACGGCAGCGAGCATCGTTGCGCCAGGACCACTTTCGGTGAGCCCGTATCCCTGACACATCTTGATCCCGCGTTCGGAATACGTACGGAGCGTGCGCGGCGGCACCGGCGCCGCGGCCACCACCACCCGGCGTAGCGACGTCAGATCCGTGTCGTCCCACGCGGGATGCGACACGAGCGAGTCCAAGATCGTCGGCACTCCGAACGTGTACGTGACCGAGCGCGATTCGACCAGATGGAGCACGCGTCCGGCATCGAACCCTTCCTCGATGACGACCGAGCCGCCCTTGAACAGGACAGGTAACGCAACCATGTCGAGCGCGGCGGTGTGAAACAGCGGAGCGCAGACCAGGGCTACCTCGTCGCTGCACAGGTCCAGATCGAGGACTGCGTTGAGAACGGCGAACAGCACGTTGTCGTGAGTCATCACGACGCCTTTGGGTTTACCGGTCGTACCGGAGGTGTACATGACGAAGCACAGATCCGCACCCTCCACCGATTCGTCGATGCGCGTCGAGGGGGCCGCCGCGATCAGCGATTCGTACTCCTCGCCGAGCGTGAGGCGACGCGTGGGGCCCTCACCGACCGCCGAGGTCGCGACGTCGTGCAAGGCCTCGGAATGCACCAACAACGACAGCCCCGAGTCCTGCACTGCGAAAGCAACTTCCGGTGCGGTCAACCGTGCGTTGAGTGGCACGAAGATCGCTCCGAGCACGCCACAGGCGAACAGTACTTCGAGGTAGGCGGGATGATTGGTGGACAACAGCCCGACCCGGTCCCCGGGGCCCACCCCCAGCTCACGTAGACCGTGCGCGAGCCGGGTGGTGCGCTCGTCCAATTGCTCGTAGGTCGAGACCTGGCCGCGGAACTCGAGTGCCGTTGCTCGCGGGCACTGCCTGGTACGTCGACGGATCCACGAACCGACGCCTTGATTACGCATCTGAAATCTGTTCCTCTCGGGTCCGTGATCTCAGTCGAACATGCGGTAGACGGCCTCGACGACGACCGCGGGGCGCTCGCTGCCTTCGAGTTCGATCGTCGCGGCGACGGTCAGCTGAGCTCCGCCCTTGGGCAGCTCCTCGTACCCCTTCAGCGTGGCGGCCAGACGAACTCGGCCACCGGCCGGGACCGGGTTGGTGAAGCGAACCTTGTTCAATCCGTAGTTGATCTTCGTGGTGACGCTGTCGACGACCAGTAGCTCGTCCCACATCGGAATGATGAGCGACAGAGTCAGATAGCCGTGCGCGATCGGACCACCGAAGGGGCTTTCGGCCTTCGCCCGTTCGGGATCGACGTGAATCCACTGATGGTCGTCGGTGGCGTCGGCGAAGGTGTCGATGCGCTGTTGCGGCACTTCGATCCACGAGCTGGTGCCCAGTTCGGTGCCTTCGAGGTTCTTCAACTCGGCGAGAGTGGCAACGCGGGTGGTCATGATGTCTCCTTGGCGGGCAGGCCGAGTGCGGCCAGTGCATTGGTCTTGAACACGAGTGGACGAATCTCGTCCTTGATGTCGAGCTCGGCGAAGTCCTTCATCCAACGATCCGGCGTCAGAACCGGAAAGTCCGAGCCGAACAACACCTTTCGCTTCAGCATGAAATTCGCCGCCCGCACCAGTTGGGGCGGAAAGTATTTCGGTGACCAACCCGACAGGTCGATGTACACGTTCGATTTGTGCGTGGCGATCGAGATCTGCGCATCCGCCCACGGCACCGCGGGGTGCGCCATGATCATCGTCAGTTGCGGGAAGTCCGCGGCGACGTCGTCGAGCAACATCGGATCCGAATAGCGCAACTTGATGCCGTGCCCGCCGGGAAGTCCGGCACCGATACCGGTTTGGCCGGTGTGAAAGAGCGCGGGTACTCCGGCTTCGGTGATGGCCTCGTAGATCGGATAGAAGCGGCGGTCGTTCGGCTCGAAGCCCTGCATGCTCGGATGGAACTTGAACCCGCGCACCCCGAACTCCTCGACGAGCCGGTGCACCCGCCGCACGGCGGCCTTACCCTGCCACGGGTCGACCGAGCCGAAGGGGATCAACACGTCGTTGTGGCGTGCCGCCCCCTCGGCGATCTCCTCCACCGAGTTCGGTGAATGTCCGGACGCCGCACCGGCATCGACGGTGAACACCACGGCGGCCATGTTGCGGGCACGGTAGTACTCGGCGATGGTGTCGATCCCTGGAGTACGGTCCTCGCCCGACTTGAAGTACTTCTCCGACGCGGTCATCAATTCGTCGTCCAGTGCGCGGTGTCCGCACCCGTCGATCTCCACATGAGTGTGCACATCGAGTGCGACGATCGAGTCGAAGTCGATGGCGCACTGGTATTTCGAGCTCATCGCGCCGGCTCGACGGGGAGATTCTCGCCGACCGACTCGAGGCTGTCCGCGAACGTCGACGGCCACGCAGCGGCGATGTTCTCGGCCGACCAGCCACCGTCGTGGTAGCTCGTGGCGATCATGTCCGGGTGCGTCCACAGCGCCAGACGATCGCCGCCGACGGCGAATGCCTGACCGGTCACGTCTGCACTCGCGTCGCTTGCCAGGAAAGAGACGATTCCTGCGGCGTCCGCGGGGGTCCCGAACCCGAGTTCACGACGGGCGAACGGCGGCAACGGATCCCCGTTACGCATGGCCTCGATGTACGGCTGCAGGAACGGAATGGTCTCGGTCATCGCCGTGGCCGCCACCGGGCACACCGCGTTCACGGTGACACCTGCACGCTGGAGTTCCATCGCCCAGGTCCGCACCATCCCGACGATCCCGGCCTTGGAACCGGAGTAGTTGGTCTGTCCGAAATTTCCGCGCTGACCGGCAGGAGAGCCGATGCACACGATCCGGCCGCCCTCACCCTGAGCGCGGAAGTGAACGGCTGCTTCGCGTGCGCAGGTGAACGTGCCGCGGAGATGAACGTTCACGACGGCATCGAAGTCGTCGTCGGTCATCTTCCACAACACCTTGTCGCGCAGGATCCCCGCGTTGGTGACCATGACGTCGAGGCGACCGAACGCCTCGACCGCGCCTGCCACCAACTTCTGTGCGGTCTCGGTGCTGCCCACCGGAGCCACGACGGCCACTGCCCGTCCACCCGCGTCGACGATCGAGGAGACAGCCGCGTCGGCTGTCGCCTGGTTCACGTCGTTGATCACGACTGCTGCACCGTGGCGCGCGAGGTCCTGGGCATACGCAAGTCCGAGCCCCTGGCCGCTTCCGGTGACGACAGCGACCTTGTTGTCGAGATTCATAGCTCTCTCCTTTTCGTGGATACCAGACTGACAAAACCATCAATAATTGAGAAAGTCAATGATTTACGTTTGCTAGAATTACCGCCGATACGAGGAGTCTCATGACCGACATCGCACCCCTGTCCGACGACATCGGATTCCTGCTGACGCGCGCGGGAACGTCGCTGACGGCCGCCGCCAAAACGGCACTGGCACCCTTCGAGCTGCGCGTACGTTCGTACTCCGTGCTGGCCCTGGCCTGCGAACATTCGGACGGACTCGGCCAGCGGCAGCTCGCGGAGGAACTGGGCTTGGACCCCAGTCAGATCGTGGCGTTGGTGGACGATCTGGAGGTCCGCGAGCTGATCACCCGACGGGTCGACCCCGGCGATCGACGAAACAAGCGCATCTACGCGACCGACGCCGGCCGCGCGCTGTGCGTGGACGCACAGCGCGCGCTCGCGGCGACCCAATCCGCCACGCTCTCAGCCCTCGGCGACCGCGGTGTCCGAGAGCTGCGGCAGTCACTGCAGTCCATCGTCCGCGCACAGTAGACCGTGCACAGTAGATCGTGCACACGTAGGCCGATCACCGTTCGTAGACAACCCTGCCACCGACGACCGTCGCGATGATCGGTAGTTCGGGAATTCGATCCGCCGGGCCCATCAGGTCGCCGCCGACTGCGGTGAAATCTGCGGGACCACCGACGACGATGGTTCCGGTTCCGTCGGTCAGACCGGCCGCCGCCGCGGCGTGGGTGGTGTACCCGTCGAGGGCTTGTCGAGCCGAAATCGCCTGCCGGGGTTGACGAGGAGGGTCGGCCGGCAGGCCTGCGGGGCGGCGTAGCCGGGCATCGGCCATCACGACTCGGGGATCGAAATGTGCTACCGGCCAATCGGATCCGAGCGCAACGGTCACACCGAGATCGAGAAGCTCGGCCACCGGCCAACCACGGTCGATACGATCGCGGCCCATGCGCCGAGACCAGTCGTCGGCCTCGTCCGCTCGGGTGTACCTGGTGCAATGGGTCGGCTGCATCGATGCGGCAATACCGGCGTCCGCGATCGTTGTCAGATCCTCGGGACAGACGGTCTCGAGGTGTTCGAGGCGATGCCGAACCCCCTTCCCGAGGGCTGCCAGCGTCCGTACGCAGTGGTGCACAGCGGCATCACCGATCGCATGAGTAGTGGTCGACACTGCACGGCGGTCGAGCTCGCGCACCACGGCCGCATACCGTTCCGGGTCGGTCCACGACGGCCGGGTACCGTCGCCGTACAGGTCCGGGTGACACAACCACGCCGTCCCACCTTCGACGGTTCCGTCCATGAACAGTTTTGCGCCCGCGTATCGCCACCGCGCCCCGGCGGTACCGTGCACCAGCGCAGCCAGTTCTGCGACCCGATCGGCAGGATGATCCGGCTGGACCCAGCCGTACACCCAGAACCGCAGTCCGGCGTCGTCCTCGTCGAGCGCCCGGATCATCTCGACGGTCCCGGGGAGGTCGTCCATGACGTGCACCCCGGTCAGCCCGACCGACGCCATCTCCTCGGTCACGGTGCGTAACAAAGACTTCGCCGCGACGACGTTCTGGGCAGGCATGACCGCCTCCACCAGATGGATGGCCGGCTCCTCGATCAGGTGACCGGTGGTCTTCCCGCCACTGTCCACCGCCACTCGGGCACCGCCGTGGTCGAAGGTCTCTCGGCCGGTCACGCCGGCAATATCGAGTGCAGCCCGATTGGCCAGCGACGAATGCGCGTCGTAGAACCGAATGAGAACAGGGGTCGTGACCGAGTCGGAGATGGCTTCGAAGCTCGGAGCTCGGCCGCCGAATACGTTGTGGTTCAGGCCCCAGCCGCGAATCCAACCGTCCGTCGGGTGCGCATCGTGCAGTACCCGACGCACGTCGTCCAGATTCTCGCACCGACTGAAATCCACGCCGAGTGACATCAACGCGCCTTGCACCACGTGCGTGTGGGCGTCGACCCATCCGGGTGTCAGAGTGCTCCCGGCCAGGTCGATGATCTTCGTTCCGGGACCACTGCACCCCAGGACGTTGTCGGTACTCCCGAGTGCGATCACTCGGTCGTCTCGAACGGCGACGGCCTGCTGCGGCTCGGCACCATCGACCTGGGTGAGCACCGTGGCGTTCATCAGAATCAGTGTCGCATCAGTCATGTCGCACTCCTCGTGCATCATCGGTAGGTAGTGCGGTCGACGGTCCGGCCTGGGTATCGGGCAGTATCTCGGAATCGATGTCGGTCGTCCCCAGCCGTGCGTACACCTGGGGGCGGCGTGCCCGGATCCACAGGGCCACTGCCGAACCCAACGCGAACACCACGACGGATCCGATGGAGGCGACGGTGTTCACCACCGGGTCGGTCGTCAGGGTGGCGATTTCGATCTTGTCGACGACGAGGTACAGAGCGATTCCGATCAGGACGAACGCGGCGATTCCAGCGAGTGCCGCGCCCCGATCCCGTGCCACTTCTCTACCGCGCAGGAAGAACACGGCAACCGAGAGAGAGGTGAGCCATTGCAGCGCAAGGATTCCCACGGTTCCCGTACTCGCCGTCCACGCAGCCAACTGCAGGACCGGATCGACGTCGGCCGCGGCGAAACACGCGATGGCCACTACGGCCGTCGCCGTCTGCGCGATGCTGGCGATGTGCGGAGACAAGTGCTTGCTGTGCACGTGGCTGAGCCGCACCGGGAAGATTCCTTCACGACCGAGCGCATAGCCGTACCGGGTGATCGCGTTGTGGAAGGCCAGCAGAGCCGCGAGTCCACTCGAGACGATCAGCACGCGCATCACATCCGTTGCCGCACTACCGACGTAGGTCTGCATGGCGGTGAAGAAGAAACCGGCAGGATCCGATGCAGCCGCGGCGACCGCGTTCTCGGCGCCGAACGCCATGACCGCAACCCAGACGATGAAGCAGTAGAAGACCGCGAGGAAAATGACCGCGGCATAGGTTGCGCGGGGGACCGTCCGGTCCGGTCGTACCGCCTCGTTGCGGAACAGGGCGGTTGCCTCGAAGCCCACGAACGCGGCGAACGACACGGCCAGTACCGCCCCCATCGATCCGGTGAAGACGTTCTCGGGATAGAACGGCTGCAGGTTCAGACCACTCGCACCGCCCTTGGCGATCACTGCGATCGCCAATACGAGCAGCACCAGCACTTCGAGAACGAGCAGCACGCCGAGGACCTTGGCCCCCACCCGAATCGATCGATATCCCAGCACGGACACGATCGCCGCAGCGACCAACGCCCACAGCCACCAGGGTAGGTCGACTCCGACGAAGTCGTTCATCGTCGCCTTGGTGACCGCTCCGAACAACCCGTAGGTGCTGATCTGCAGGAGGGTGTACCCCGCCACGGCCACCAGAGCGCTACCGAGACCGGCAACTTTGCCCAGACCCATCCGGATGTAGGAGTAGAACGCGCCGTTGTTGTGCACGTGCCGCGCCATCTTGGTGAAGCCGATGGCGAACACCGTGCTGATCAGACCGGCGCACAGGTATCCGGCGGGAGCGCCGATCCCACCGATCAGCAACGCGATCGGAGCAACGGCCACCATGACGGTGAGCGGTGCCGCTGCCGCGACGACGAAGAAGACGATGTCGCGTGAGTTGAGGCTGGAACTATCGAGGGCATTCGGCTGCCCGGAATGTTGGGGGATGGTCATGGCCGGCTCCGTGTGATTAATCCAACGATGTTTGGTTTTGACGTAACGTAGACCACAGAAGACAGTTTGGAAAGACCCCGGCGAAATGGAGTACACGTGGCAAGGCCGAAGACAGCACTACTCGATGTCGATCGCATCGTCGATGCCGCACTTCAGATCACCGACGCCACAGGCGATTTCACAGTTGCACAGCTCGCCTCCAAACTCGCCGTGCATCCATCCTCGCTGTACCACCACGTGTCCGGAAAAGACGAAGTGATCGATCGAATGCGGGCTCGAATCGGTCGCAAGATCGACAACACGGGCTTCGGAACGGGCCCGTGGGACGAGGCATTGAAGAGGTTGGCGTGGTCGTATCGAGCGGCGTTCGCCCGTCACCCCGGGTCCATTCGCTTGTTCGCGACCTCACGCATCCGCGACCGCGAATCGCTGTCCGAGTACGAGCGAATCGCCGACGGTCTGCACGATGCGGGCTTCGCTTGGCCCGAGGTACTTCCGATCATCATCGCGTTCGACAACTTCATTCTCGGCTCGGCCCTCGACATGGGCAGCGGCGGTAACCTCTACACACCCGACCCGCAGATGCACCCGGCCCTCACTGCTGCGGTGGGCGATCCCGAGGAACAGCCGAACCCCACCGACGTCGCCTTCGAGCTGGGACTGTCGGCACTGCTGACGGGCCTGCAACACCGCCTGGGCAATCGCTAACGCACCCTCCGCTCCTCGGGGCTCAGTGCGCCCCGGTGTGTCCGAGAGCCAGGCGACAACTACGGAGGAAGCCGCGGAATTCGTCTCGTTGACGCGGCGACAGATCGGCGACCATGCGGTCCTCCAGGTCACCGATCTGCGCGTCGTACTCTGCGAGCAAGCGTCGTGCTTCCTCGGTCAAGCTCGTGAGCATCCGCCGTTTGTTGGCCGGATCCGTTCGGCGAGTGACCAATCCACGCTTCTCGAGTGCGGCGATCATCTCGCCCATCGTCTGAGCCGTCACGAAGGAATTGCGTGCCAACTCCGCGGACGACAGCCCGTCGCGTCGACGTAGCACCGTCAGCGCGGTGTACTGCACGGCAGTGATGTTCATCGGCCGCAACAGCGCATCCATCTGGGCCCGCACCGCCAGCTCGACCTGCTTGATGGCGTAGAGCAGCGTCGGCTGCTCGCCTGCCGACGACGGCCTCGATGGCACGTTCACCACCTCGCTTTCCGAACTCGCGTGTGGCTGCAGCCTAATTACCGAATGCCGCCGACCGGCACCTGGATCGCCTATTGCTTTCCGCGCATGCGCGAGGTTGTATATAAGGAACCCTGTTAATCAGGTCACAGCCGGCCATCGAAGCGAGGCGTTCATGACGATCACCGACGACAGCGTCACTCTCACCCGACCCGACGTCACTCCCGGACGGCTCTTCGTCGACGGTCACTGGCGTGACGCTGCCGCAGGTGGCCGATCCGACGTACTCGATCCGTCGACGGGAGCGGTGCTCACCTCCGTGTCCGAGGCGTCCGCTGTAGACGTCGACGCAGCAGTGTCCGCAGCTCGCACCGCCTTCGACGACGGCCGCTGGTCGTCGCTGCCCGGACGCGAACGGGCACGCATTCTGCACCGAGCCGGTCAGCTCATCCGCGAACGCGCCGACGAGATCGTTGCCGTCGAAAGCGCCGATGTGGGTAAGCCGGTGTCGTTGTGCCGCCCGGTGGACGTACTGACCTCCGCGGAGCAGTACGAGTACTGCTCCGCACTGGCTCAGACGCTCGGTGGATCGCATCGCGACACTCCGCTGTCTGCGCACGCGTACACGCGCAGAGAACCGCTCGGTGTGGTCGCCGCGATCACCCCGTTCAACTTTCCGCTGATTTTGTCGAGTTCGAAGATCGCGCCTGCACTCGCCGCGGGTAACACCGTGGTCCACAAACCCAGCGAGGACACCCCGCTCAGCGCATTGCTGATGGCTGACATATTGACCGAGGCGGGCGTACCGCCAGGCGTGATCAACGTGGTCACCGGAACAGGTTCCGTTGCGGGAGAGGCACTTCTGCAGCATCCGGGAGTCGACAAGATCGCATTCACCGGGTCAACGGCTGTGGGCAGGCACGCTGCCGAGGTCGCAGGCCGCAATCTGGTACCGGTGACGATGGAACTGGGTGGCAACGCCGCGCACATCGTGTTCGAGGACGCCGACATCGACAAGGCGATCGGAGCGATCATCAAAGGGTTCGTCTTCAACTCCGGGCAGTTCTGCATGGGCGGCCCGCGCCTGCTCGTCCAGCGCTCTCGATACGAAACGGTGTTGGACATTCTGGCCCAGGCGGTTCCCGGTGTTCCCGTCGGCGACCCGTTCGATCCGGCCACGGTGGTCGGACCCATGGCCGGAGAGCGGCACGTGCACAAGGTCGAGGAGTACGTGGACATCGCCCGCCGCGACGGCGGCCGTATCGTCATCGGCGGGCACCGTCCAGACCTGTCCGGGACGCCCCTCGCCGGTGGCTCGTTCTACTCCCCCACCGTCATCGCAGACCTGCCCGCCACGTCCCGGGTCGTTCGAGAAGAGATCTTCGGACCCGTTCTGACGGTACAACCGTTCGACACCGAAGACGACGCGGTCCACCTGGCGAACAGCACCGAATACGGCCTCGCTGCCGGTCTGCAGACGACGAATGTGGCTCGCGCACATCGTGTTGCAGCACGACTGCACGCCGGCATCGTGTGGGTCAACGACTGGGCGATGCTCGACCCGGCCGTTGCCTTCGGCGGAGTCAAGAACTCGGGCTTCGGCCGTGAGTACGGCCCCGAGGGCCTCGACTCGTACACCAAGGTCAAATCCGTCGTCATCTCGCTCGACTGAATCGAAGGCTCGACCGAATCGAAGGCCTCGACCAAATCGAAAGGGCAGTGCCATGACCACAACCACAGCGGCAGTAGTCGAATCGGGCGGAGCCGCGTTCACATTGTCCCCGGTCGAACTGGGCGAACCCCGCAGCGGAGAAGTGCGCGTGCGCATCGTCGCAGCCGGCTTGTGCCACACCGATCTGGGCGTCGCCGCGGGCGGGCTGCCGTTTCCGCTTCCCGGCGTCCTCGGCCACGAGGGTGCGGGGGTCGTCGAAGCCATCGGTCCCGGAGTCACCGGCGTGCAGGAAGGTGACCACGTTCTGCTGTCGTTCACCTCGTGCGGTACCTGCGGAAACTGCCGATCCGGTCATCCCGCCTATTGCGCAACGTGGTTGCCGCTCAACCTCATCGGTGGGGCTCGCGCCGACGGCTCCAGCCCGATCACGCGCAACGGCACTGCGCTCGGTGGCCATTTCTTCGGCCAGTCGTCGTTCGCGAATCACGCGATCGTGGACGAGCGGAGCCTGGTTCGGGTCGATTCCTCCGCACCGCTGGAGATCCTGGCACCGCTGGGCTGCGGGGTGCAGACCGGAGTCGGTGCCGTGTGGAATGTGCTGCGTCCACGCCCGGGAGATACCGTCGTGGTGACCGGCGCAGGCGCAGTGGGGCTTTCGGCCATCATGGCTGCCGCTCTCACTCCCGCGGCCAAGATCATCGCGGTCGATCGGGTTGCCGAACGTCTGGAACTGGCCACCGAGTTGGGAGCGACCCACGTCGTCGACGCCACCCGCGAGGACACCGCGGCTGCGTTGGCAGAACTGACCGAGGGCTCCGGCGTCGACGGAGCCATCGAAACCACCGGGAACGTAGGGGTGCTGCGTACCGCGATCGATGCCCTGGCCCCTCGTGGAACCGCCGTCGTCGTCGGCGCTCCGCCCTTCGGCACCGAGGTCCCGGTCGACGTCAACGCCATGCTGCCGGGCCGACGCATCGTGGGGCTGACCCTCGGCGACAGCGAAACGCAGACCCTGATTCCGGTGCTGGTGGATCTTGTCGTGTCGGGTCGATTACCCCTGCAGCGCTTGATCACTCACTACCGATTCGACGACATCAACTCCGCGGTGGCGGACATGATCAGCGGTGCGTCGATCAAACCGGTCCTCCTCTTCTGACCGGGATTCCGACCGGGCTTCCGGCATCCGGAAGTCCGCTCGCACCGGCGGGGTCGCGTGCCACACACTCGATGTGACGAGCGCTGACGAGACGTCAAGCGACCGAACGACTTCTACGTGTTCAGGAGAATCGATGACGACAATTGTCCGTAACCAGTGGTATGTCGCCGCGTACAGCAGAGAAGTGGGCCGAGAGCTGTTCTCGCGCACCATTTGCAGCGAGCCCATTCTGTTGTGGCGCACCGAGTCCGGGGCTGTGACCGCAATGAGCGATCGTTGTGTGCACCGGCGGTACCCACTCTCCGCGGCCCCCAGCCACCTCGATGGCGACACCGTGGTCTGCGGGTACCACGGATTCACGTACGGCAGTGACGGCGGCTGCGTCTCCGTTCCCGGACAGAAGCGGGTGCCGAGGACGGCCAGGCTCACCACCTATCAGGTGCACGAGCAGGATTCGTTCGTCTGGGTGTGGATTGCCGACCCGGACGATCCGATCGACGGCGACATCACTCGTATTCCCCGCGCCCCGTGGATGGACTCCCCGGACTACACCGTGGTGAGCGGAATGGAGCCGATCTCGTGCAACTATCGGTTGCTCGTCGACAACCTCATGGACCTTTCGCACGAGACCTACCTGCACGGCGGTTACATCGGCACTCCCGAAGTCGCCGACACACCGATCACCACCGAGATCGACGATGATCGCAACGTCATCTACGTCTCGCGGCACATGGACGACGCCGAATGCCCGCCGTTCTACTCGACGTCCACCGGCATCGACACGCGCATCTCGCGTTGGCAGGACATCGAATACACGCCCCCGTGCCTGTACCTACTGCACAGCCGCATCGCTCCGCTCGGATCACCGCTGCCCGCGGACGACGGCTCCGACACCCACGCGTTCCACAGCGAGATCGTGTACGCGATCACTCCGGAAACCGAGACCTCGACACACGACTTCTGGGCTGTTGCTCGCGATTTCGCGATCGACGACAACGAAGTGTCCCAGTTTCTGGCCGAGAACAATCGCACAGTGGTCATGCAGGACGTGGTGGCGCTGAACATTCTTCAGCAAGCATTGGACACCGAAAAGGCCGGCTACCAGGAACTGTCGATCAACATCGATGCTGGCGGCCTCGGTGCGCGTCGGCTTCTGAGCAAGCTCCTCGAGGGCTCGCGAGCAGGTGCCGAGGTGGTGTCGTGACACCGGAACCGAATCGAATGCTGCAGGGTCCCAACGTGCTGCGCGTGGTGTGGGTTCCGGGTACCGACCGGCTGCGCGGCGTCTGCCATTGTGGCTCGTCCCGGCTCGAGGAGGATCCGGCACTGCTGTGGGAGTGGTTGCTCGCGCACCCCATCGGGCACTTCTCGACGGTCGACCCCGTCCATACCGAGTTGCCCTCGGTGCGAGGCGAACTCGTGAGTCACGTGGGGAGAGCCGAGTGACGCGAAACCTCCCCGAGTGCAACCTGGATCTGATCGTCTCGGACAAGTGCAGCGGCGCGGATGGCGTTGCCCTGCTGCAGTTGCGCAAGCCGGACGGCACAGACCTACCGAGCTGGACGCCGGGAGCTCATATCGATCTGGAGTTGACTTCCGACATCACGCGCCAGTACTCGCTGTGCGGAAGCCCGGCCGACCGCGGCACCTGGCGCATCGGTGTCCTGAAAGAACCGGCATCCCGCGGTGGTTCGCTCCATGTCCACGACACCCTTGCCGTCGGCGACACCGTCCGTGTCCGTGGACCGCGCAATCACTTCGAGTTGACCGAATCCGAGAACTATCTGTTCATCGCCGGCGGTATCGGAATCACACCCATCATCACGATGGTGGCCGAGGCCGAGCGGCGTGGGGCCGGGTGGTCGCTGGCGTACGGCGGCCGGTCCCGCGACAGTATGGCGTTCGTCGACGAGCTCGTTTCCCGCTACCCCGGCAACACGACCGTGGTCCCGCAGGACGAAAAAGGACTGCTCGATCTCGACGATCTGCTCGGGACTGCGCGCGTCGGCACGGCCGTCTACTGCTGCGGACCGGGGCCTTTGTTGGACGCCGTGACCGAACGGGCGGGGCACTGGCCCGAAGGAAGCGTGCACCTCGAGCGGTTCCGTTCCGACACACTCGATCGGCCGACACCCGATGCGTCGTTCGAAGTCGAACTCTCCGTGAGCGGACGAACCGTCACCGTGCATCCGGACGAATCGGTGCTCGACGCCGTGACGAACTCGGGAGTGCAGGTGCTCTCGTCGTGTAGAGAGGGAACGTGCGGAACCTGCGAAACAGCCGTTCTCGCCGGCACCGTCGACCATCGGGACACACTGTTGACCGAGGAGGAACGCGGTGCCAACGACACCATGATGATCTGTGTGTCCCGGTCGACGGGCTCCCGGCTCGTTCTCGAACTGTAGAGCTCGTTGTACGACATTCCACACGAATCGAAGCCCGACGAATCGAAGAAAGCACTCCATGACGGCCGAGGGCCCCGCTCGCACCGGTCCGGTGGCCGTACGCGCGCTGACACTGCTGGAGGCGTTCACGCCAGAGCATCCGACGTTGACGTTGAGCGAGCTCGCTCGACGATCGGGGTTCCCGCTCTCCACCACGCACCGGCTCGCGCTCGATCTCGTCGGGTGGGGAGCGATCGAGCGCGATGACCGGTCGGGCAGATTCCACATCGGTCTGCGACTGTGGGAGATCGCGTCACTCGCACCGCGGGGCCTGGTCCTCAGGGAAAGCGCGTTACCGGTCATGGAAGATCTCGCCCACGTCACCCAGGAGAACGTGCAGCTAGGAGTACGCGATGGTCACGAGGTCGTGTTCGTCGAGAGAATTCGCAGCCGCGACTCGGTGGCCCTGCGCACGCGCGTCGGCGGCCGTTTCGCGTTGCCGCCCACCGGAGTCGGTCTGGCGCTGCTGGCCCACGCGCCCGCCCACGTTCAGGAGGAGGTGTGCTCGGCACCGTTGACCAGATTCACCGAGCACACCATCTGCGATCCGGACATCCTGCGGCGCACGCTGGCCGATATTCGGAGAACCGGTGTCGCCGTCAGCGACAGACAGATCACCTCGGACGCCGTATCGGTCGCCGCACCGATCTTCGACCGCACTCGCACGATCCGCGCGGCCGTCTCGGTCGTCGTCGACGCCGATACCGCAGCCCCGTACATGCTCGCCCCGTTGCTGCGGGCCGCCGCCCTGAGTATCGAACGCGCACTGTCCCCGCCCGACATATCCGCGCGCTCGTAATGCGCGGAGCACGGTCGGTGATTACCCGATCTCGTGGTACCCCTGGAGTATGAGTGAATTCGCGACGGGACCGGTAGCTGCGTCCGACAACCCGCCTTCATCGGTCCCATCGTCATGGGGACTGGAGTCGACGTTGGTGGACGACGTTCCCGGCTTCACGGTGCCGTGGCAGGGCGCACCTGCACCGGATCCGCGGGTGCTGATCCTCAACGAGAACCTCGCCAGGTCACTGGGGCTCGACCCGTCGATGCTGCGCTCCGAGCAGGGCGCAGGCGTGTTGTCCGGGGCTCTCGCACCGGCCGATTCGACCCCCTCGGCGATGGCGTACGCCGGTCATCAGTTCGGCGGATTCGTGCCGTTGCTGGGCGACGGTCGAGCACTACTTGTGGGCGAGCTGCACGACGAACACGGCCGACGAGTCGATCTGCATCTCAAGGGCTCCGGTGCCACGCCGTTCTCCCGCGGCGGAGACGGGCGCGCGGTGGTGAGTGCGATGCTGCGCGAGTACCTGATCAGCGAGGCCATGCACGCTCTGCACATCCCGACCACTCGGTCGTTGGCCGTCGTCACGACGGGTGAGCAGGTGGTTCGAGAGGCAGGTCCGCAGCCCGGCGCAGTGCTGGCTCGGGTTGCCTCGAGCCACCTGCGCGTAGGTACCTTCGAGTTCGCGGCCCGCCGCGAGGGCCTCGCACACAGCCTGGCCGACTACGCCATCGCGCGTCATTATCCCGAGCTTGCCGAACTCCCGGCAGAGGGCGCGGAGAGTCGATACCTCGCATTCTTCGAGGCCGTCGTCGACAAGCAAGCGCAGTTGGTGGCGCAGTGGATGTCCGTCGGCTTCGTGCACGGCGTCATGAACACCGACAACACGACGATCTCCGGTGAGACGATCGACTACGGGCCGTGCGCGTTCATCGACGCCTACGATCCTGCAACGGTCTTCAGCTCGATCGATCACGGCGGCCGCTACGCGTACGGCAACCAACCCGCCGTCCTGGGTTGGAACCTGGCACGATTCGGCGAAACACTACTGCCGCTGGTCGATTCGGTTCCGGACCGCGCCATCAGCGCGCTGACGACGGTGTTGGACTCCTACGGTGATCGCTACCGACAGCACTACAAGAACCTGATGGCCGCCAAGCTCGGCCTCGATGCGATCGAACCGGACGGCAGTCTCCTCGACGAACTGCACGTGCTTCTGCGGGATCATCGTGCCGACTGGACCCTGACCTTCCGCGCGTTGGCGGAAAATCTGCGGGGCAACGACGTAGATTTTGCGTCACTCGTACCGCACGAGGCAGCTGCACCGTGGCTCGAACGATGGCGCGCAGCGGTGCTCGAGCGGGGCCACGACCTCCGGTCCGTCTCGGACGCCATGGACCGAGTGAACCCCGCGTACATTCCTCGAAACCACATGGTCGACGCGGCGCTGGCAGCAGCGACCGAGGGCGACCTCGCGCCCTTCGACCGCTTGTTGTCGGTCGTGACGAATCCGTTCGACGGTCGGGACGAGCTGTCGCAGTACGCCGGACCCGCGCCCGTCGACTTCAGCGCAGGGTTCCGAACGTTCTGCGGGACGTAGTCAGCTGACCGCAGCAGTTGCGACGCGATATTCGCGTCGCAACTGCTGTGCGGCACAGGGAGTTCGGGCCTACTTCTCGTCGGGATCCAGGGCGTCCTTGATCTTCCCCATGACGCCCTTCTCGGTACCCAGTGCGGCCGACGCGGGATCTCCCTTGGCCCCGTCGTACGTCGCGTACAACTTCGGATCGGGTGCAGGCGCGGATGCCTTCCCGCCCAGAGGCTGCGGATCGGCGAGGAACCCCATCTGCCGTTTGCCGTCGGGCGCAAGCCGATTCGCCCAGCCACCGGTCGAGGAGAACTCACCGTCCGAGAGGTGCCACAGATCGGTTGCGTGCTCGGATGCCTCCTCGTCGAGAAGTGCACTCGGTGCTACGACGTCCTCGAGTCCGTCGGCTTGCAGCTCTTCGATGGCAGCGAGCCACAGGTTCTGATGGTGCGTATCGCGAGCGAGATTGAACTGCAGCATGGCCTTGACGCCCGGGTCGTCGGTCATGTTGTACAGACGCGCGGTCTGCAGCCGCCCCTGCGCCTCGGCGGCAACGTTCGCACGAAAATCTGCGAGCAGGTTGCCACTGGCGATGATGTACCGACCGTTCCACGGATAGCCGTTGGAATCCGCCGGGAGCGCACCGCCGCCGGACACGATCGCCTGCTGCGGGTCCATGCCGCCCATCACTGCCGCTACCACGGGATCGGTAGCAGCGGCTTTGGTCGACTCGGTGGCCGGTGCACCTTCGAGCAGACGAGCGACCATGGTGGCCAGCATCTCCACGTGACCCATTTCTTCGGTCGCGATGTCCATGATCAGGTCCTTGTACTTGCCCTCCATGCGACAGTTCCAGCCTTGGAACAGATACTGCATGGTCACGGTCATCTCGCCGAATGCACCACCGATGAGCTCCTGAAGCTTGTGTGCGTACACAGGATCCGGCTTCTCGGGCTTGGCATCGAATTGTAGGTAGTCGGTGTGTCGGAACATAGGGATTCCAGTTCGGGTCGAAGTTCGAGCAGGTGACTCGATCCGGCTACCCGCCGAAATTCCCAGCAAACACTCTGCACTGCAAGGGTTTAGAACTCGATACACAGGTCGGGACCGCGACTTCTCCGCGCCTCGACGACGGACACCGGCGGAACATCCGGGTACACACGGCTTTCCGCAGCACCGTCCGCACGAGGGCCGCGGTGCTATCGACCTACAGGTAAGTCCCCTACAGGTAAGTCCCCTGCAGTGCGTCCACTGCAGCGACTCGAGGTCGCGAAGGCGTCGTCGCCGCGCCGACGACCCGACCGAGCGAGCCGGCACGCTCGACGTGCACACGTTCGCTGAGCCGTCGCACATTACGGTCGGCAGCGGAGGTGGCCAGGACGACGGTGAGGCGATACCCACGGCACAACAGCCGATGGGCCGCGTCGACGATGTACTTGGTTGCGGCATCACCGATCTCGGTGACACCGACCAGGTCGACCACCACCGGTCGGTCGGCGAGCACGGACCCCGCCAGGCAGTCTGCCAACAGGCGGGTATTGCCGGGGATCTCGAGTGCGCCCTGCACCGAGACGACGATGGGGCCGTCGTCTCCGCGGTCGACGGACATCGAAAACGACGAGGATTCGGGAATCATGGGCATTGACCTCCACAGATCGAAGACTGTGGCAGGGGAAGATCGTGGTTCGTACCGCAGTCGATTCTGCGGGCGTGGTCTCCACCCAATCACTTTGTAGGATACCCCGACTCGGGCCTGGATGCGACCACCCCTGCGTTCAGCGGGCCCGTTGGCGTGCGCTCGGGACAGGTGCGAATGCACCCGCGAGGCTCTGTATATTATGACCCCGTTCGGTCGAGTCGGGGCCGGGAGTTGACGAGTGGCTGCCTGCTGTCCATGCGGGGGCCCGACCGAAACGAGCCCACCAGATGAGTGACTTTTCAATCGAAGACGACCGTCTTCACGACGCACCGGACGCCTCGGGTTCGGCGTTCGCCCGGATCGGGCAATACATCCAAGCGTTGCGCCGAATCAAGGGGAAGATACTGACCGGTGCCGACGTCGATGCCGTTCTTCAAGCCGTGTGCTCCGAGGTCGCAGCCGTGGTTCCCGACGCGGATCTCGTCGGCATCACCATGCTCGACGACACCGGCCGACCGCGAACCGTGGCGTCCACCGACCCCGCTGTGCACGACATCGATTCCGACCAGTATCGCGCTGGTCAAGGCCCCTGCCTGCACGCCATCCGCAGCGGACGTATGGTTCGCGCACAGGCGCACGAGGCAGTAGCTCGCTGGCCTCGCTTCGCTGCCGCAGTGGCCGATCTGGGCGTCCACAGCTATTTGTCGGCCCCGCTGACGCCCGACGAGAACCGCCACGGGTCGCTGAACATCTACGGGACGAGTGCCGACGGCTTCGACCCACTCGACGAGGTCTCGTTGGCCCTGCTCGCCACCTCGATCGAGACCGTCATCGCGATCACCGAGCGCGCCCGGTCGGCCGAACGAGAAATCACCGGCCTGCGGACAGCGATGAAAACGAGAGCTGACATCGACCAGGCGAAAGGAATCATCATGGCGATGCGCGGAATCTCCGCCGACGACGCGTTCGCCCTGCTGTCCGAGCAGTCGCAGAACAGAAACATCAAGGTCAGCGAGATTGCGTCGGCGATGATCGAGTCGGTTGCCGAACATTCGAACTCTCGAACCGGCCTGCACGAAGAAACGAACAGTGGGTATGATTCGGACAGCGTGGTGTAGCCCCTGCCCGCAGTCGACAGCGCCGCTCGCACCGGGTTCGCCTCAATTCTGCAATCCTTGCCGGTCTCGGTTATGCCGCAGTGCGCTGTTCGACGAACATGCCACTGCACAGGGTAAGGACGGTGACCCCCTATGAAACACAACGAGTTGCTCGGGCTCGGCATCGCCGGCGAACACCATGACAACGCAATTGTTCTGCGGGTCAACGGAGAAGTGGATCTCGCGACCGCGTCCGATCTCGCCCACCACATCGAACAAGCGGTCACGGCAGCGCCTGCAGCCGTGATCGTCGATCTGTCGGGGGTGTCCTTCTTGGCCTCCGTCGGCATGAGCGTGCTCATCGCAGCTCGCCGAAAGGCATGCTGCTCAACCTCGTTGGTGGTGGTCGCATCCGGGCCGACCACGGGGCGGCCGATGCATCTGGTCGGACTCGATGCTGCGATTCCGATTTTCACCGATATCGATTCGGCCCTCGAGTCCGTCGGTTCGTCGCTGAGGAAGTCCGTAACCGGGGCATCGGGCTCGTCCGAGTCCGGTGCCGGGTGTCCAGAGTGTGCGACCGGCACGTCGACCGCGGATGTACACACTGCGTGAACCGGTCCGATTTCCACCGCCTACCCGTCGAGATCGCACTAGTCTTGGTCGATGACGACGGGTGACGAGGACGAGGACCACCGTGCGTGGAACGACAAAGCGCGCAACGAAACTCCCACTCAGCAGTTGGATCGCAATTGGTCGTCGTTGCTACAGGAACTCCGTGTCGTACAGACCGGTGTACAACTTCTGACCGGGTTCTTGTTGACCCTGCCGTTCCAGGCCCGCTTCGACGGGCTGTCCACGGCCGGCCACGTGGTCTATCTGATGACGGTGTCGGCGTCGATGCTTGCGACGATCCTGTTGGTAGCTCCCGTCAGCATGCACCGACTCCTGTTCCGGCAGCGTGCAATAGGGGTCATAGTGCGCGTCGGCAACATACTCGCCATCAGCGGTCTCGCCATGTTGGGAGTGACACTGGTGGGTGCTGCCGCCCTGACGTTCGAGATAGTGCTCGGTGTGCGCGCCGCAGCCCCCGCGGCCGCTGTCGTGGCGTCGACGGCCGTCGCGTTCTGGTTCCTACTGCCCCGGATCCACCGCCGTCGATAAAGTCTCGTCGACGGTGCCTCAGGGCCGGCAGTCGACGGCCGTGCGCCACCACCGATCGTCCGGCCCCACCGGCATGGCGCGCTTGTGCCGGGTCTTGTCGAACCAGCGCTCGATGGTGTCCACCGCATCGTCGTCGACGGGTCCGCCCTGCAGGTATGCGTCGATCTGTGCGTAGGTGACGCCGAGTGCTTGTTCGTCCGGGAGCGCGGGACGGTCGTCCTCGAGGTCGGCTGTCGGCACTTTGCGCCACGTCGATTCCGGTGCGTTCAGGTGCCGCAAGAGCTGCGCACCTTGGCTTTTGGTGAGACCGCTCAGCGGAGTGACGTCCGCGCCTCCGTCACCGTATTTGGTGAAGAAGCCCGTCACCGCCTCGGCCGCGTGATCGGTACCCACCACCAGAAGATTCTCCTGGCCGGCGATCGTGTACTGCGCGATCATGCGTTCGCGCGCCTTGATGTTGCCCCGTACGAAGTCCGCGATACGCGGAGTATCCAGCGCCGAGGCGGCCGAGCGCGCCGAGGCTGCCGAGCGCGCCGAGGCGTCGACGGCGTCGCGGATATCGACAGTGACCGTCCGGTCCGGCTCGATGAAGTCGAGTGCGACGACGGCGTCGGCTTCGTCCGCCTGAGTTCCGTACGGCAGACGCACCGCGACGAATGTGGCCTGGTTACCGAGTTCCGCGGCCTCGCGAACGGCCAGCCGAGCGAGCTTTCCGGCCAGGGTGCTGTCCTGTCCCCCGCTGATGCCGAGCACGAAACCCGCTGTGCCACTGACCCTCAGATAATCGGCGAGGAAACCGACCCGGCGGCGGATTTCCGCGTCGGGGTCGATCGACGGCCGAACGCCCAGCTCGTGCTGAATACGGCTTCGGACACTGGAATCGGTACTCATACTGCGCTCCGATCTCGTTGACGAACAGTTGTCTGCACTCCCCCGGCGTCAGCTACCCGTGGGCTCGTTTCCGCGCGTGGCGCAGCAGGGTATCGAGGGAAAACGCCATGGTCCGGGCCAGAACTTCTTCCGGTTCACCGTCGAAGTGCTTGCATTCGGTGCTCACGTCGCCACGGTCGTACACCGCTGCCCACACCGTCCCCGGTGGTTGGTCTTCCTGGCTCTGCGGCCCGGCTTCGCCGGTGACGGCGATCGTCAGATGTGCGCCGACCAGCGACGCCGTCGATCGAGCCATCGCCGTCGCGGCCTGTTCGCTGACGACCGGGCCGTCGGGGACCTCGAGCAGAGTGTGCTTCACGCTCTCGTGGTACGCGACGATTCCGCCGCGGTACCACTGCCCCGAGGACGGTGCCTTGCCGAGCATGGCCGCGAGATTTCCGGCGGTCAGCGATTCGGCGGTGCCAATCGCGATGTCGTACGTCTGTGCCAGGTCGGCAATCTTCCTACATACCGAGGAGGCGTCGGCCTCGGTCGGTAGACGCTGTTCTGCATCGGTGTCCATCACACACTCTCCGTACCTGATTCGTCGAAGGTGTTCGCCGGATTGTTTCAGCGACTGGTTCTGTGGGCGCGGGGCCGGAGGCTGCAGGGGTTGAACCTCCGGCCCCTGGCTCGACCGCACGGCCCGGGCGCGTACGCCGAGCCGTGTATCGAATTCCACGCACGACGGCAGTCCAAACACGGGGCTTACGACCGATATTCGGGTCCTTATCGCAGATACCGGACCCTTGGCACGTGTTCGCGAGCAGTGCTAATTTCGGATCGACAGTCAGTTCCAGGAGGTGTGTTATGCCGAATCGACGTACTTCTGCGGGGGCAGAGCGACCGGTAGCGTTCTACTCCGACACAGACCGCGCCATGATCGACTTCGCCCTGAGATGGGTCAATCACGGAGGCGGACCGGACGACGAAATCCGGTCCGCCTTCGCGATGTCGACTCAGGACTACTACCGCACCGTGTTGGAGATCCTCGACCGCGACCCCGGCAGCGTGTTCGGCGAGTTCGGCCTCAGCCCTGTCATGGTGACGCGAATCAAAGCCATTGCCAGAAGGCGCATCTGGCTCACCCGGTGATCGGCTCCGCGCTACCGGATGTCGAATCGATCGTTGTCTGTCAGCTTCGCCCACGCGGCCACGAAGTCGTCGACGAACTTGCCACCGTTGTCGGCCTGGGCGTACACCTCGGACAGCGCTCGCAGTTGTGAATGGGACCCGAACACCAGGTCGATCGATGTCGCTGTCCACTTCTGGCTGCCGGAGCCACGATCCGTGCCGACGTAGGTGCCGTCCTCACTCGTCGTCCACTCGGTGTCGGAGTCGAGAAGATTGACGAAGAAATCGTTGCTCAGAACTCCGGGGCGATCGGTGAACACTCCATGGCTCGAACCACCGTGGTTGGCC
Organism: Rhodococcoides fascians NBRC 12155 = LMG 3623; assembly: GCF_001894785.1. Taxonomy (GTDB): domain Bacteria; phylum Actinomycetota; class Actinomycetes; order Mycobacteriales; family Mycobacteriaceae; genus Rhodococcoides; species Rhodococcoides fascians. Next base: position 243,157 of record NZ_BCWW01000003.1, on the reverse strand, counting down.
CCCAAGGCTCGAAGACCGCCGAGAAGAACCGTCATCTCGGGCGCAGTCAGATTCAGCATGTAGGCGCGATCGAGGAACAACACCTGCTCGGGAGTGCTCTCCCCTGCAGCCATGTAGTTGCGGAACCCGTCGGCTCGTGGCTCGAGTACCGAGAACGATTCGACGTCGGTCTGCTCCTGCGTCGCGTCGGTGCGACCCGGCCGGAACGGGACGGTCACCTCGTAACCGGCGTCGCGTGCGGCCTTCTCGACGGCCGCATTGCCGGCCAGCACGATGACGTCGGCGAGCGAGACCTTCTTGTCACCGGCCGCCGAGCCCTCGAACTTTTCGCGTATACCGTCCAAGATTGCGAGCACCTCGCGGAGGACCTCGGGTTCGTTTGCCTCCCAACTCTTCTGTGGCTCGAGCCGAACCCGAGCGCCGTTGGCACCGCCGCGGTAATCGGTGACTCGGAAGCTGCTGACCGACGACCACGCGACACCGATGAGCTGAGCGATCGTCAAGCCCGAGTCGAGGATCGCCGACTTCAACGCAGATGCGTCCGCCTCGTCGATCAGGTCACCGTGCGGCGATGGAACCGGGTCCTGCCACAGCTGAGGTTCGGGAACCCACGGCCCGAGGTACCGGGACACCGGTCCCATATCGCGGTGCAGCAACTTGTACCACGCCTTGGCGAACGCGAGCGAGAGCTCCCCGGGGTGATCCAACCACCTCCGAGTGATCCTCTCGTACGCCGGATCTGCCCGCATTGAGATGTCGGTGACGAGCATCGTGGGGGCACGGCCCGGACCGCCGAACGGATCGGGAATCGTGCCCGCACCGGCACCGTCCTTGGCAGTGAACTGCCACGCGCCGGCGGGGCTCTTCGTGAGCTCCCACTCGTATCCGTAGAGATTCTTCAGGTAGCCGTTACCCCACTGCGTCGGAGTCTCCGTCCAGACCACCTCGAGCCCGCTGGTGATCTGGTCCTCGGCCTTGCCCTTGCCGTAACCGCTCTTCCAGCCGAGGCCCTGCTGTTCGATGGGGGCACCCTCGGGTTCCGGCCCGATCTTGTCGGCCGGTCCGGCTCCGTGTGTCTTACCGAAGCTGTGTCCACCGACGATGAGTGCCGCCGTCTCCTCGTCGTTCATCGCCATCCGCGCGAAGGTTTCCCGGATGTCGTGGGCCGCGGCCACCGGATCCGGCTCTCCCTCGGGGCCTTCGGGATTGACGTAGATCAAGCCCATGGTGGTGGCACCGAGGGGCTTGGAGAGCTCCCGTTCGCCGGAGTATCGCTTGTCGGTGCCCAGCCACTGATCCTCGGGACCCCAGAAGACCTCTTCCGGTTCCCAGATGTCCTCCCGACCGAAGCCGAATCCGAACGTCTCGAACCCCATGGACTCGAGCGCCGCGTTACCGGCGAACACCAGCAGATCAGCCCACGAAATCTTGTTGCCGTACTTCTGCTTGACCGGCCACAGCAACCGACGCGCCTTGTCCAGGTTGGCGTTGTCCGGCCAACTGTTCAGTGGCGCAAAGCGTTGCGCGCCCTGACCCCCACCGCCTCGTCCGTCGAACGTGCGGTAGGTGCCGGCGGCGTGCCAGCTCATACGAATGAAGAGTCCGCCGTAGTGGCCGTAGTCGGCCGGCCACCAATCTTTCGAAGTGGTCATCACCGAGATGACGTCGGCTTTGAGCTCGTCCACGTCGAGCTTCTCGAATTCCGCTTTGTAGTCGAGCTTTTCGCCGAACGGGTTCGATTTGGAGGTATGCGCATGCAGGATGGACAGGTCCATCTGCTCCGGCCACCAGTCCTTGTTCGTCAGCGGTGCGTGCGCCTTGGGCTTCGGCGACTCGATGACCGGATTCTCGCTCTCGCTGGTGCTGGCGGTCTCGGTGGCGGAGTGGGGTGGGCGTGCGTCGGAGGTCACGAATTGTCCTTTCCGATGGGCATTGTGGATGGACGATCGCGGGCTGCGATCGATCGGTCGGATGCACAACTGGGGCACGTTCCCCAGTAGGTCACCTCGGCCTCGTCGAGGACGAAACCGTGATCTCGGGCGGGTCGTGCACACGGTGGCTCACCGGTGGCGCAGTCGGCGTCGACGATGAAACCACAGGAACGGCAGACGATGTGGTGATGATTGTCTGCCACCCTGGTTTCGTAACGTGCGGAGTGACCCGCGAGGCGGATACGACGAACCAAACCCGATGCAGTCAACGCATCGAGCACGTCGTACACGGCCTGCTTCGAGACCGTGGGCAGGGTGGCGCGCGCCAGTCGCAAGATGGTGTCGGTATCGGAATGCGGTTGTGCATCAACGATATCGAGAACCAACTCTCGGGGACGCGTCACCCTCAGTCCGGCGTCACGAAGCATGCTGGCGGAAGTGCTTGCCATGGCTTTCACGATAACCACCTTCGGTCGCATCGTCGATCGTTTCCTGGAATCGGTCGATTGTCGCGGCGCGGGCACGGCCGCCTACAGACGAGGCCGGCCACCGCGATCAACCCGCGTCCTGTGCCACCGGCGAGTTCCACTCAGCAGTAGTGAAACGGGCTGCGTGAGCAGCGACGGCGGCAGCGTCTGCATTGCGCGAGAAGATCCGGCGTTGGCGTTGCGCGCCGTTCCCGAGGTGCGTCAAACGTTCGAGAGAAGTCTGCACGCAGCGGAGGTCGCCTGTGCTGGTCAGCGCCGGTTCCACGTAGCGGACGAGCGATCGGAGCAGACTCGATGCCGACACCGGTCTCCCGGTGCTCGGATCCACTGCGACGCCGGTCAATCCATCCATGCGGGCACGGTGGTATGCCGCTGCGAGGTGATTGCCGGCCACGACGAGTGCCGGCTCGCCGCGGTCGATGGACCGAAGGGCCGTGACGACGAGACCGCGGACCAGTGCAGCGGACAACACCACCTCCTCGGCGACGGCAGGTACGTCGCCGACCCGCACCTCGACCGTCGGCTGGTGGGAGCTGGGCCGTACATCCCAGTAGAGCGATGCTTCGTCGAGAATCATCCCGGTCTCGATCATCGAGCCGACCAGGTCGTCGTACTCCGCCGTCGAACTCAGGTGAGGGGGCGGACCAGCCGTCGGCCACCTGCCCCACACCGTCGAACGCCAACTCGAGTGCCGAGTGTCGACGCCGTCGTGTATAGCGCTGTTGCACGTCAACGCCAGAAGTGTCGGGAGCCAGGGCCGCACGACATTGCATACCCCGATCGCCGTCTCCTTGTCCGGCACCTCGACATGAATGTGACCCCCACACGTGGCAACGCTCTCTGCCAGTGCGCCGTAGGTCTCGGCAAGACGCCGATAGCGGGAGCCGTCCGAGATGGGCAGGCGGCCACGATCAGCAGGCGCAACCGGCGAGACACCCGCCGCCAGTAAGTGGGCACCCTGCGCCAGGGCCACCGCCGACAGCGTGGCGCGGGTGGAGATCACGTTCTCCCGCAATTCGCGAAGACACTGCAGCGGAGGCGAATTGGCCTCCACCTGCACCTCGGTCAGCTCCGAGACGGCATCGATTCCCGCAGCTCGGGCATGCGCAACGACACCGGGGCCGACCGCCACCGGACGCAGCATGTCGATGTCGGCGAGAAAGAACTCCTCCTCCACTCCAACGGTGGGGACTGCCTCTGCACTCATCGGGCGCTGTCGCCCGGGTGATCGCCGACCCCCACCGCGAGATACACCGCGGCGACGATCGTGCACGGTGCGGAACTGCCGGTCACGCCGACCGCGCATGCGTCTCGCCTGTGCAGGAATTCGAAACCTGTTCGGATCTCGCCGGTTTCACCGCACTTCGAACGGCGTCCGCGACGCTGCGGACGCACTCCGTACCGAGGTGAGCGCCACTCGGATCGAGTTGTCGCTGCAGCTCGGGTGTACAGGCGACGATCGCGCGACACCGGTGCGCAGCGAGCCGAGAGGCAGCTGCCGAGAGGACGGGAACCACTGCGGGGTCGACGAATTCGACATCGAGCAGATCCACGACCAGCGACCGCCCGCACACGATGGCCTCCGACACGCATTCGCCTATGACCGGAATTGCCGATCTGTCGATCGACCCGATGATGCGGATGACGACCGGTCCGCCGACGAGTTCGTCCACGGACAGCGCGAATGCGCCGTCCTCGGGATTGTCCGGCCCACAGAACGACAATCGAATCGATTCCGGATCACTGTGCACCGACCGTAGAAACACCATTGCCCACCTCCACCGGCTCGCGACCGGAGACTGTCGGCTGCCTCTGACACCAGTTCTCGAGAAAACGAATCTCGGACCATCAGGTGTCGAAGAGCGCGGTCGGGCACATCTCGCAGTCGCTACTTCCTGACTACGGGGCTTCTCCTCAACCGCGTGGAAACAGTGTATACACAAATGCGCCTGGCGAAACACGCTACGCTGCTGCGATTGTCGGCGGTTGACGGTTGAACCGACCGCAATCCAGTGCCCGGAAGCCGTACCGAACACGCTCCCCGCTTCGGCCGCAAGGGACGTCGGTTCGGCCCGTTGTGAGCGTTCCAGCGATGGCAACTCCCTCGTGTGAGGTTTCGCAACGCGGCTGCACGTAATAGGGTGGTGTTCGACGCCCAGTTGCGATGACCGTTCTGGCCGCGTCTCGAGCACGCTGACTCCAAAATCGGGTCGGCATATCCCACACCCTTCACCGGTGCCGGGCTATGCGCCCGAAAGGGGCCGTGCGAACCCATCAGGGATCGAATCGATATGCACGTTGCGCTTGTCTCCGAACACGTGAGTCCGATAAATGATGCGGCCGGCATCGAGGCAGAACAATCGGCTGCCCAGCTCGATCGGCTGGCCTCGTCGCTGGCCCGCGCCGGCACCCGAGTCGATGTGTACACCAGGAAGCAGAACCCGGATCACGAGGACGAGCTGCTCACCCCCGACGGTTACCGGGTGGTCAACCTGTCTGCGGGGCCTGCTGTCCCGATGACCGAAGAGGAATCGATTCCTCACACGAGCGCGTTCGCCTCCGCGCTCCGCGATCACTTGCTCCGAACGAAACCCGATGTAGCACATGCACATTCATGGGTGTCGGGGCTGGCAACCATACTGGCCGCCGGCGCGACGGGCGTCCCCACGGTGATGTCGTTCCACGGTCTCGCCGCGACCGACCGATCCGGGCCCCCGACGGCCGGCACCGATTCGGTGGTTCCCCGGGCGGCTATGGAGAAGAAGATCGCTCGATCGGCGAGCCGCATCATCGCGTCATGTCCCGACGAGGCCGACATGTTGACGCGGATGGGCGTCGCCAGAGCCAAGGTGTCCATCGTCCCGACCGGGGTGGATCTGAGTGACTTCGATCCATCCGGACCGACCGCACCACGCAGCGGTGCCGCGTGTCGGGTGGCGACCGTCGGGTCGGATGCCGAGGTATCGACGATCATCGAACTGCTCGGAAAACTCGACGACACCGAATTGGTCGTTGTCGGCGGCGAGCCACGCGAATCCAGCGGCGTGGCGCAGCTACGCACGGTCGCCGCAGCACACGGCATGGCCGGGCGCACGGTGTTCACCGGCCCGGTCCGCCATCGCCACATGTCGTCGCTGTTGAGGTCGGCCGACGTGTTCGTCTGCCTGTCCCCGACCGAATCGGCAGGGATCGCCACCCTCGAAGCCATGGCGTGCGGACTTCCCGTCGTCGCATACGGAGTGGGCTACGCCGGAGAGTTGGTGATCGACGGGGTCACCGGCCGCTCGATCAGGCCGGGCGACCGTCGTCGCTTGGCACGAGAGCTGGCCCTGCTGCTACGCAACGAGTCCAGGCGTTTCGAGCTGGGAGTGTCCGGCTCCGACCGTGCGCAATCTCGCTTCTCGTGGGACCGCATCGCCGAGGACACTTCACGCGTCTACGAGGCAACCGCACAGACCGGGTCGACAGTGAACGCCGGGTCGACCCAGCAAGCCGGCTCGACTCACGACCATCCGGTGCCGCCGACTGCACCCTCTCGTCGGCACACGGTGTGAACAGCCGGCGAGCCTATCTGGACGAGCGTTCCTTGTTCGATTCGGAACCGAGGTCGACGAGTTCTGCGGCCAAGGTGGCCACCGGGACGTTCTGGGTTTGCGACAGCCGTGAAATCAAGTCGAACGCCTGTACCGCATCGATTCCGTACCGCTCCATCAACATGCCCTTGGCTTGGCCGATGATGTCCCGTGAAGCCAAGCCGGACTTGAATTGCTCGGTCTTGTTCGCTGCATACAACGCCACCGCAGCGTGGGTTGCGAGCACGCGACCGAGTTCCTCGTCCTCGTCGCTGAGCGCATCACTGGTCAGTGCGAACAGATTGAGCGCCCCGATGGTGTCCTCGTTGGTGTAAAGGCGGAAGGACAGGCTGCTGAGAACCCCTGCTCCCACCGCCTCCGGACCGAAACGTGGCCAGCGGGAATCGGAGCGGAAGTCGTTGCACCGCACGAACAGCTCGCTTCGTGCGGCATCGATGCACGGCCCCTCGTCGAGGCGTTCCTGCATTGCGTCCAGGCGCACCGGCAGCTCACTGGTCGCGGCGTGCGACTGGTACTTCTTCGGCCCCGCCACCACGAGAATGTCGGCGCAATCGACCGCGGGTATCAGAGATCGGGCGCTCTCCGTCACGCCCCGCAGAGTCTCGTCGAGACTGGACGGTGCGAAAAATGACCTCGTCGCTTCGGCAATCGCCTGTGTGAGGTCGCGAGCTGTCATCGATCGATCGGGTCCCATACCTGACGATGCTAGTCAACAGGAATCGACCGCTCGACGGTTGAGTCCACCGGAAGCGGGGCATGCAGAGCGCAGCAACCAACCGACCGACGATCAGGAGTGCTCATGACCATGCCGACCGATGCAGGTGCAGAGATCCCATCCGAAGGCAGCAACGACGGTCCGCGCGAAGAATCTCCCGACGAGGCTGCAGTCGGTGCTCACGTCGACGAAGAGAACGTCCCACACCCGCCCGAGGACGACACGCAGAACTGATTCACTGGGCGGTCGGGGTCAGACGGAAGATCGGAAACCGCCTGCCCTCGGCCGTTTCCGTGTATTTCGCGAATCCGTCCGATGCGTCGAGGAATTTCTGCCACTGCCGGTCCCACTCGGATTCCGGAATCTCGTCGGCGTCGACGGCAACGGTGCGAATGCCTCCGTCCCCGGGTGTCTCGATGTCGATGGCCGGATGGGCTCGCAGATTGTGCACCCACGCTGGATCTTTCGGTGACCCGGCAGCCGAGCCGACCACCAACCAGCTCTCTCCCTCCGGAATCGCCATGAGCGGGTTGAGCCGCACCGCACCGCTCTTGGCACCGATCGTGTGTAGAACGACGAGCGAATCACCGAAGCCGGCCGTGGACACGTGGCCATTGTTGCTTCGGAACTCGTCGATGATGATCTCGTTGAAGTCGGCCATGGGCCGATTATGCCGCCGATGCGGCGCGGCCACTCCGCTTTTCGCCGGCGTTCGACGGTGTCAGTTTCCCGGTATTCCGTCCTCGTGATCGACGAGCAGCGACAACGACTCCCAATTCTCCTGCACGGCAGCGGCCGCACCGTCCGCGTCACCCTCACTGCACAGCGTGATGATTCGTTCGTGTTGGGCTATCGAATCGCGGCCCACCAGCGAGGCGAATCGTAGTCGTTCGAGTCGGCGCAGGGTCGGCGTCACCTGCTCGAGAACCGTGACCACGACCTGATTCTGACTCGCTTCGACGGCCACTGCGTGGAATGCGTCGTCGCCGGCCAGCGCGAGGTCCACATCGCCTCGGGTGAATGCGGCGGCGAAATCCTTGTTGGCGCGACGCATCGCGGCGATGTCGCGCTTGTTCATCAGCGGTACAGCCGTCCGGACCGCGAGTGCATGCATCGATGCCGCGACCGCCTGCGCGTCCAACACCGCCTTGCGTTCGATGGTCGACACGATGGTCGAACGCCCGGGCTGGGTGTGTACGAGGCCCGCCAGTTCCAGCCTGGCCATGGCGTCGCGAATAGGTGTCCGCGACACCCCGAGCCACTGCTCGAGTTCGGCATCCCGCAGCCGCTCGCCGGGCGCGAAGGTGCCGTCGACGATGGCGTCGCGAATCGAGACGTAGGCGTTGTCGCGCAGCAGGGAGCGCTTGTGTTTTCCGAGCTCGACGGGGACCGGCATGCAAAATATCGTAGCCCACCGCTTTCGCTGGCGAGGTGTCCCACGTACAGTATGCGATATATTGCATCCTGCATGACACACCGATCAAAGGAGAACCACGTGGCGATCGCGGACTTCGAGCGTTATCCCCTCACCTTCGGCCCGAGCCCGATTCACCCGATGAAACGACTGAGCGCGCACCTCGGCGGGGCCAAGATCTGGGCCAAGCGAGAAGACGTCAACGCAGGATTGGCCTACGGCGGCAACAAGACCCGCAAGCTCGAATACATCGTTCCCGACGCACTCGCGCAGGGTGCCGACACATTGGTCTCGATCGGTGGCGTGCAGTCCAACCACACGCGACAGGTGGCTGCGGTCGCGGCAAAGCTCGGACTCAAAGCCGTTCTGGTGCAGGAGAAGTGGGTCGATTGGCCGGATTCGGTCAACGACAAGGTGGGCAATATCCTGCTCTCCCGCATCATGGGTGCAGATGTCCGCCTCGATCCGTCGGGCTTCGGAATCGAATTCAAGGACAGCTGGCAGAAGGCCATCGAGGACGTCGAGCGAGCGGGCGGCAAGCCCTACGCCATTCCCGCGGGCGGCTCCGACCACAAGCTCGGCGGACTCGGCTTCGCCAACTGGGCGTACGAAGTACAGAAGCAAGAAGAGGAGCTCGGCATCTTCTTCGACACGATCGTGGTGTGCAGCGTGACCGGGTCGACGCATGCCGGCATGATCGCCGGGTTCGCCGGGCAGGATCGGCCGCGTCGAGTGATCGGCATCGATGCATCCGCCAAAATCGCTCAGACCCGCGACCAGGTGGCCCGAATCGCCCGTAACACAGCAGAACTCATCGAACTGGGTCGCGATCTTCGCGACGACGAGATCACCGTCCTCGAAGGCTGGGCCGGCGACTACTACGGAATACCCGTCGACTCCACGATCGAGGCAATCAAGCTCACCGGCCGTCTCGAAGGCGTGATCATCGACCCGGTGTACGAGGGCAAGTCCATGGCCGGACTGATCGATCTGGTTCAGCAGGGCGATATCGGCAAGGACTCCACCGTTCTCTACGCGCACCTGGGTGGTCAGCCCGCCCTCAACGCGTACAGCGGAATCTTCTGAGCTGGACTTCGCGGTACCGGTGCCCGAGGATCGACAGGTGATCCTCGGGCACCGAACCTGTTTCTGCACCGGCCGACCCGATTCGGCACGACGAGCGAAGGTGTACGCATGAGGCAGCGCTCCGACGAATTGGACTCGCTGAGTTGCCGAATCACGGCGGCGCTGCAGTTCAATCCCCGGGCGTCCTGGGTCAGCATCGCCGAGGCGCTCGGTGAACCCGAACGCACCGTCACCCGACGCGGCAAGGAACTACTCGATTCCGGGGACGTGCGCGTGGTCGGCGTCATCGGCGCGACGGGCGCGGTCGTTCTGCGAGCTCGATGTCACGTCGGTATGGCACGTGCCGTGGCAGTCGGGTTGGCGCGCCGCGACGACACGATGTTCGTGTACGCCACGTCGGGGCACGAGGAATGCGTCGCCGAAGTCCTGGTCGACGATGCCCATCTGGCGGATCTGATGCTCGACGACCTACCCGGCATCACCGGGATCAGACGCATTCGGGTCGATCCCATCACGCGGGTCTATCGCTCGGTCCGCGAGTGGCGGCCGGCGATTCTCAATTCGCACCAGATCGCGGCCCTGACGCCTCCCGTACACGAGGGCTTCCAACCGGACGGCCGTGTGGGACCGGAGATCTCGACCCTGCACCGCAGCATTCTGCGCGTCCTGGCCGAGGATGCCCGGACGCCCACCTCGGACATCGCGCGCGTCGTCGGCGCTACCGAGAACACTGTCCGACGCCACATGGACACTCTGGAACAGACCAACAAATCCCGACTGCGGGTGGTCGTCGAGCCGGCGTTGCTGGGGTATTCGGCGGAAGCCCTTGCCTGGGTCAAGGTTTCGCCTCGACACCACGAAGCACTGGTCGAGCTACTGCTCGCACATTCCGAGGTTCGGTACGCGGTGGCCCTCGCGGGCTCGGACAGTCTGCTCGTCAACCTCGCGTGCCCGGACCGAATGGCGTTGCATCGCATGACAACTGCCTCGGACTGGGCCACCCTGGCCGACGCGATCTCGGTGGTGTCGATTCTGCGGGCCACCAAGCGCAGCGGCAACCGTCTGCTGGCCGCGGACTCCGCGTCGTACCTGTATTGATCCGGTACGACGCGGCAGTCACTGCGGTCAACGGATCGGTGCGCCGGGGCCGAGCGGGATGCCGAGCATGTACCAGACTGCGAACAACGCCGCCCACACGATCAGCATGCCCAGCGCGACAGGGATGGTGAACGAGGCGAGGGTACCGATGCCTGCATTCTTCTTGTAGCGCTGGATGAGTCCGAGGGTGAGCACGAAGTAGGCCGACATCGGGGTCATCGCGTTGGTGCAGGAATCGGCGATTCGGTAGACGGCCTGGGTGGTTTCGGGGTTGACGTCGATGTACATGAGCATCGGCACGAGAACCGGGGCCAGCATCGACCACATGGCCGAACCACTGGTGACGAGCAGGTTCATCACCGAGATCAGCACCAGCATCATGGCGAACACCACGAGGGGGTGTAATCCCCCGGCTTTCAGCAGTTCCGCGCCCTCGACCGCAACGACGTTGCCGATGCCGGTCCACTTGAAGTAGGCGAGGAACTGCGAAATCGCGAAGAACAGCACCAGGATCGGAGCAAGGGTCTTGATGCCGACGGCCATCGATTCCGGAATCTCACGGAGCTGCCGAAGACTGCCGGTGGTGCGTCCGTACACCCATCCGACCAGGACGAAGGCGATCGCGATGAAGAACGCGATGTTCTGCAGCACGATCGACTGCACGAACCCGCCGTCCTCACCACGCAGCGGCGACGAGGGAGGAAGCAGGGCGGCGACGACGACGGCCACGTACACCGCCAAAGCTGCTCCGGCGCGGCGCATTCCCTTCTTCTCGATCGGCTCGAGATCGAGTGCCAGCTTTTCTGCGCCGTCCTCGACGCCCTCGTCGGCATCGAGATTCATGTGCTTGGCCATCACCAACTCCACCACCAGGGTGATGAAGATCGAAATCACCAGTGACGACGCGAGACTGAAGAAGTAGTTGTCCACCGGGGTCACGCTGTAATCGGCATCGACGATCTGAGCGGCGGAGGTCGTCAACGACGACATGATGGCATCGCTGGGTGTGATCAACGGTGACGCGTTGTAGCCACCGGCGATGGCGACGAACGCCACCATCATGCCCAGTACAGGACTTCGGCCCGCTGCCTTGAACGCCATTGCCGCCAGCGGAAGGACGACGATGAATGCCGCGTCGAACATGACGTGAGACATGGTCCCGGCGAAGGCAACCGAGAACGTCACCCACTTGGCGGGCAGCTTCACGATGGTGGCGCGCAGCAGCGTGGTGAGCACACCGGAATGCTCGGCGACGGACACACCGAGGATGACGGTCACGATGATGGGGAGCGGCGCGAACCCCGCGAAGTTGTCCAGTGCCGTTCCGAAGATCATGGCTACGCCGTCACTGCTGAGCAGGCTGCGAACCATCGACACCTCACCGGTGCTGGGTAGCACCACCCCGGTGCCCAGTGCGGCGAGGATCGCGCTGACCACTGCCAGCACTGCGGCCAGAAGCCAGAACAACAGGAAGGGGTGCGGCAGTTTGTTGCCGACGCGTTCGATGCTGGACACAAGACGGAACAGTGTCTTCAGTCCCCAGGGCATTCGTGCTTCGGGCGCATCCGCAGTTGCCGGTGGACCGTCGATCTGACTGGACATGATTGACTCTCTTTCGCATACCGTCGGATTGCGACCGAGCCCCGGGCTCGGATGTCCTGCTCACTCAAGTCGGTTCACGTTGCCGATATGTTGCATGTGTGAAATTTTCGGCCGTCTGAGCGAAACCGCCAATCCAACGGCGAAAACGCTCAATGGACGACGATAGCCCGGTGGGCTCCGCGCGGTGGTGCAGTCTTGAAACAGGCTTCCGACAACAACTCCGGCCGATCCGGATCGAAGCGAGGAGTTTCATGACCGGCGACATTCAGTCACTGTCCCTGCGCGCGCTCGCGGCACACATCCGCGATCGCGAGATCTCGGCCCGCGAGGCGCTCGAGTCGCATCTGGCTCGCATCGACGACTTCAACCCTGTCGTCAACGCGATCGTGACCTTCGACATCGATGGGGCGACCGAACGTGCGAGTGCAGCAGACCGCGCAACGGTGTCCGGCGAGGCACTGCCCGTTCTGCACGGCGTCCCGATGACGCACAAGGACAATCACCTGACCGCCGGTCTGCGCACGACTTTCGGCTCGCCCATTCTGGCCGACAACATCCCCACCGAGGACTCGGGCATCATCGCCCGCCTCAAGCGCGCAGGTGTCAACACCACGGGCAAATCCAACGTTCCCGAATTCGCGGCAGGCTCACACACTTTCAATCCGCTGTTCGGTACCACCACCAATCCGTACGATCCGACTCGCAGTGCCGGCGGCAGCAGTGGCGGTGCCGCCGCCGCCATCGCCGCCGGGATACAACCGGCGGGCGACGGGTCGGACATGGGCGGGTCGCTGCGCACTCCGGGATCGTTCTGCAACCTCGTCGGATACCGGCCGTCGTTGGGCCGAATTCCGATGCTGCCCGCCAAGAACCCGTGGGCCTGGATCGCTCGGCAGGGCGTGCTCGCGCACGACATCGAGGACGTGCGCTTTCTGATGCGCGCACTCGCCGGTCCGGATTCGTCCAGCCCTCGTGGTCTCCCGCTCGACGACTCGTACCGCTCGGAGGAGGCCGGCTCGCTGCGTGGGCTGAAAGTAGCGTGGACAACGGATTTCGGTCTCGGCGTACCCGTCGACCGTGAGGTGATCGACGTCCTGAGCCGCCAACTGCACGTGTTCGAGCAACTCGGTGCCAGTGTGGACGTCGATTGCCCGGACCTGTCCGACGCGGACGAGGTGTTCCAGACGACGCGTGCCTTCGACTTCGCCACCGCCTACGGGCACCTGTTGGACGAACACCGGCATCGCATGAAGAGCGCCGTGCAGTGGAACGTCGACAAGGGAATGGCGCTCACGACACGAGACATGATCTCCGCCAACACCGCTCGCAAGAACCTCGATACCGCAGTGCGACAGTTCTTCTCGCGATACGACGTGTTGATCGCGCCTGCCGTTCAGGTACTTCCGTTCCCCGCGGACGAGGAGTACCCCGCCGTCGTCGACGGCACGCCGATGAACAATTACCTCGACTGGATGCGGGCCGCTTCGCTGATCTCGGCGACAGGCCTACCGTCGCTGTCGATGCCCGGCGGCTTCAGCTCATCCGGCCTTCCGGTTGGATTGCAGATTGTCACCGCCGATCGCGCCGATCACCTGCTGCTCCGGGTAGCGCATGCATTCGAAGCCGAGACGGCATTCCACCGTCGTGCGCCCGAATCGGCGGCCGCCACCGTCTGACAGATCCGGCGGGCCGAGTTCAGGACCTGGCGACCGCGGCGACGATCAGATCGGTCAACTCCCCGATCGCTTCGGCCGGTGTGAGTGACCCGGATACGGCACCGTGGGACAACGCGTCTGCGGCACCGAAGACGGCGGTCAGAGATGGCGTGGACATGCCGTCGGCATCGGTGAACGGACGCAGAATCTCCCGACACCGCTCGAAGTAGGCGCGCTCGGCGGTGCGCTTGACCTGTTCGAGTTCGGGCGAACCTTCGAGTGCCGCAAGCACACCCGTCAATTCCCTCCCCTGGGCCAATGTGCACCCCACGTAGGAGTCGGCAATGGCCTTCGCCCGACCGCGGACCGTCATGGGTGCCGAGTCGAGAGATTCCTCCAGCATCGCCGCCTGCCTGGCATCGAATTCGGTGAACAGAGCGGCAAGAAGTTCGGCGCGGGAGGCAAAGTGGCTGTACACCACCGGTTTCGCGACACCGGCATGCTCTGCGAGCCGTCCGAGAGTCAACGCGTCGGCCCCCTCGGCGCGTACGAGAGCCCAGGACACCTCGATCAACTGGGCGTTTCGATCGGAGCGCGACAGCCTCGTCCGTGCCATTCCGCCACCTCCTTGATTATGTACTAATAGTAACCTACTGTTGGTACATAGCCGATCTTCCCCAGCCGAAGGAACAGCCATGAACACGCTCGTCGTAGTCTCCCATCCCGACCCGCACTCTCTGACCCATCAGGTCGCTCACTCCGTAGTCGAGGCCATCCGATCCACCGGCACCACCGTGGAGACCGCAGATCTCGCCGCAGAGAGCTTCGATCCACGATTTTCGGCTGCAGATCTGAGCCTGTTTCGTGGAAACGGGAGCACACCGTCCGATGTAGCCGAGGAGCAGACACGGATCGACCGCGCCGAACACCTGGTTCTCGTCTTCCCGATGTACTGGTGGTCGATGCCGGCGCTACTGAAAGGCTGGATCGACCGCGTGTTCGTCGAGGGCTGGGCCTACGAATACGGGGACAGAGTATTCGTGAAGAAGCTGGACGGACTCACCATCCATCTGGTCGTCGTCGCCGGAGACGATGCAGACAGCTTCGAGCGCCATGGCGTCCATCAGGCCATTCGAACGCAGATCGAACGCGGCATCATCGAATACTGCGGTGCCACAGTGGGATCCACGAACTTCGTATACGGGTCGGACACCAGGAGTCGCGCGGAACTCGCTGCCGAGATCTCCTCCGTCGGTAGCGCGGTCGCAGACCGGGTCGCCGCGCAGCGCGCGCTCACCTGACCAGCAACAGCCACGCGGGACGAGGGTGGTCAGCGATTCCGCTTCTGCTCGGCACGGATCAAACCGCCGCCGACGATCAGCCGCTGAATTTCGCTGGTTCCCTCGTACAGGCGGAGAAGACGGACATCTCGATAGATTCGCTCGACGGGAACGCCGCGCATATATCCTGCGCCGCCGTGGATCTGGACCGCGAGGTCGGCAACTGTGCCGACCATCTCGGTGCAGAACAGCTTCACCGCCGACGGCGCGATCCGTCGATCGGTGTTTTCCACCCAGGCTCGGGCAGCCTCACGCACCATGGCCCGGCCTGCCATGACTCCCGTCTGCTGGTCGGCGATCATCGCCTGGACGAGTTGATGATTGCCGATGGGCTCGCCACCCTGCGTGGAAGACGCAGCGTAGGAGACGGATTCGTCCAGGGCACGCTGCGCTTGACCGACGGCGAGCGCTGCGATGTGGACGCGGCCACGCGCCAACGACGTCATCGCCGCCCGGTATCCGATGTCACCGTTGCCGCCCACCAGAGCGTCGGCGTCGACCTCGACGTCGGTGAACGTCACATCCGCGGTTCCTGCTCCCTGCTGACCCATCTTCGCGTCCTTGTCACCGACCTCGACACCCGCAGCGTCGGCGGGGACCAGAAACACCGCGATCCCGTTGCCGCTGTTCGGCTTCGGGTCCACTCGCGCGAACACGACGAACAGGTCCGCGATGGGCGCATTGGTGATGTAGCGCTTGCTTCCGCTGATGATCCAGCCAGTACCGTCCACTACTGCCGTCGTTCTCAGCCCTGCCGGGTTCGAGCCGGCACCGTCCTCGGTCAACGCGAACGACGCGACGACGTCGCCGGCCGCCATGCCGGGCAACCACGTTGCCTTCTGCTCGTCGGTGCCGAACCCGACGAGCACCTGGCCCGCGATTCCGTTGTTGGTGCCGAACATCGACCGCAACGACAGTGTGGTGTAGCCGAGCTCCATGGCAATCTCGACATCCTGAACCAAGTCCAGGCCGAGACCACCGAACTCTTGCGGAATCGCGTATCCGAACAACCCCATCTCGGCGGACTGTCTCCGGAGATCGTCGGGAATCGAATCGGCGTTCATGATCTCGAGTTCACGCGGAACCACCCGCGATCGGACGAACTGGGAGACCTGCTTCTTCACGTCCGCGAAGACGTCGTCGGGTACCTCGGCATTGCGCACGGTCATGGCACCACTATCGACGCTGCCCACGGATCGGACAACCGACAACCGCGAGTAGTTGACACAACAATCATATTGAGTACCATCGAATACAGTTGACATCGCAACTACTTCGGATGTCCACCCGACGAAAGGTCTCATCGATGACGAAGATCGCAATCATCTACTACTCCGCAACCGGCCACGGATCCACGATGGCGAACAAGCTCGCCGACGCAGCGACGGCGGCTGGAGCCGAAGTACGCGTGCGGCACATCGCGGAGACGCGCGACCCCAGCACCTTCGCCGAGAACCCCGCCTGGTCCGCCAACTACGAGGCAACCAAGGATCTTCCCGCTGCCAGCGGCGACGACATCGTCTGGGCCGATGGCGTCATCCTCGGATCTCCGACGCGTTTCGGTAGCACCGCAGCACCGTTCCAGAACTTCATGGACTCGCTCGGCGGCTACTGGGCCAAGGGTGAACTTGCGAACAAGGCATACGCCGCCTTCACCTCGAGCCAGACCGCGCACGGCGGCCAGGAGACCACGCTCATCGGTCTCTACACCTCGCTGATGCACTTCGGCGGCGTCCTGGTTCCGCCCGGATACACCGACGGACTGAAGTTCGCCGACGGCAACCCCTACGGCGTCAGCCACGTCACCGGACCCGAGAACAAGAACGAGCTGGACGACGCGACCACCGCAGCGCTGACCCACATGGCCACGCGCGTCGTCACCATCGCCGAGGCTCTGGCGAAGTAGAGGCCGGCTCTCGTCACCTCGAGAAGACCGCCCGATTCGCGTTCGCGTCCGGGTCCGCACATCGCCAGTGCGGACCCGGACGTAGTACATGCGTGATGACAAACGGCGTGTTTGTCATCTCGGGCGTGCACCGCCATGCTGTGTGCAGGGAACAGCAACTCCGCTGACTTCTGCGATCGGTCGGTGGCGTCGCCCACCGACTCGTCGCTGCGACGAGTGCGAAACGGACATCGATGAACGATCCCGGCTTCGATCCGCTCGTTCTCCGCGCCCTGTTCGACGAATCCCCCGACATGGTGGCCCTATCCGCGTTCTCCGGCAGCGTGATCGACGTCAATCCGGTCGGCCTCCACCTGGTCGGCCTGGAAGAACTACCGTCGTCAGGCCTGTTCACAGCAGATTTCTTCACCACCCGCGGGCTCGAAGTCTCCGGTGACGTCGAACATGCATTGCAGACGACCGGTCACTGGCAGGGCCGTACCGAATTACGCCACTTCGTCTCCGGCGCGGGCATTCCCGTTGCCCTGTCCACGTTCGTCGTCCGACGTTCCGGGCGAGAACCCGACCTGATTGCCACGATCGTCCGCGACCGCACCCGTGGACACCAGCGCGATCTGGACCTGCTGGCCGCGGCTGTATCGGCGGAGAGAATCGCAGTCGAGCAACGGGCACTGGCCGAATTGAGCGCACTTGCCGTCACGGCGGACTTCGATACTGTGCTGGCTGCGGCCACGAGCACGGCGGCCAAGTTGGTGGGCGTCGAGTCTGCGGCCCTGGCCCGACGTTCGGAGGACTCGACCGACCCGCTTCTGTCCGTCGACGCGATCACCCGCGCGCTCCCACACGATTTCGTGCTTTCCACCGGCGACGGGTCGTTGACCGGTTACGCCCTGGCGCGAAGGGCGATCACCGTGTGTTCCGACGTCGAATCCGAAACACGATTCGACACCTCGGCCATGGCTGCCCTGGGCTTTCGCAGCGGTGCCGCCGTTCCGATCACCATCGGTGCCGGGCTGTGGGGCGTACTGATCCTCTTCGGCCGAGAACCACATGTTTTCGGCGACGGAGACATCGCATTCGTCTCCGCAGTCGCCGGAGTGCTCTCCGCTGCACTCGAACGAGTGGAACTCGACCGCGAGCTGCGCTGGCGCAGCGCGCACGATCCCTTGACCGAACTGCCGAATCGGGCGGTGGCGTACGACGCGATCGACACTGCGCTCGCACAGGTCGCGGACACCGGCGGCCGAGTGGCCCTGCTGTTGCTCGACGTCGACGATTTCAAGATCATCAACGACAGCCTCGGCCACGACGTCGGAGACCGCGCACTCGTGCACTTCTCACGCCGCCTGGCCGCGACCGCGAGACCTGGCGATACCGTGGCCAGGCTCGGCGGCGACGAATTCCTGATGATCTGCAATCACATCGACGACGTCGCACATGCCGAACGCGTCGCCGAGTGCATCCGTTCCGCTCTCGCGGCCCCTACCGCGGAAGACGAGGGCGACGACCCGATTCCGGTGAGCGCCAGCATCGGAGTTGCGGTGTCCACTGCGGGCTCGACCCGACGCGAGCTCCTTCGATCGGCCGACCTGGCGATGTACCGCGCCAAGGACACCAGGGCCGGGCACGCCGTCTTCGACTCGAGCGACCTCTACGACGCCGACCGTGTGCGCTCCATGTCGGTGGACCTGCGCCGCGCCGTGGCCTCCGGCGACCTCACACTGGACTACCAACCCGTGATCGACGTCGAGACCGGACACATCGTTTCCGTCGAAGCTCTGGCGCGTTGGCAGCACCCGAATCTCGGTCCCATCGAACCGTCCGAATTCGTTGCCGTGGCCGAACGCACGGGTGTGGCAACGCTTCTCGACGATTGGGCCCTCACCACCGCCTGTCGACAACTCGTCGACTGGCGCGGGCTGGGCTGCGTCGGCATGCGCGTCAACATCAGCGCGCTGCAACTGCGCGACCCGGCCTTTCCCGATCGAGTGGCTGCCGCCCTGCTCACCACAGGTGCGCACGCTGACGGCGTCGTTCTCGAACTCACCGAGACGGAATGGCTCGCCGACACCGGCACGGTTGCGTCCAATTTGGCGAGACTCCACGAGATGGGAGTTGCGTTGTCACTCGACGATGTCGGGAAGGGCTACAGCAGCCTGGCCTACCTCGAACGATTTCCGGTGATCGGCAGCTTCAAGATCGACCGAACGTACATCGACGCTCTCGACACCGAGCGAGGACGAGAAGTGTTGACCGCCATCGTGTCACTGGCGAAAGCCTACGGCGTGACAGTCGTGGGCGAAGGCGTCGAAACGCAGGCGCAGCTCGACGCTCTCACCGCAGCGGGATGCAATCTGGTGCAAGGATTTCTGCTGGGTCGGCCCGCCGACGCCGAGCACACGGCACTGCTGCTGTCCCGTGACAGCGCAGCGCGACAACGCTGAGCGCGTCGAACACGGGTCTCGATCTCACCGCCGGGGGCGCGCCGATGCGACGAGCATCGCCAGACCCATCTCGAAGGCGCGGGTGGCAATGGGATCGTCGGCATCCTCGTGTTGGACGGTCTCGTAGGCCGCGGCCAACCGCGGGAAAGCCTCCTCCTGGCCGGCAGGATCGAATACGACACTCGGGCCGGACATGTCGAGGACGCTTCCGAGGATGAACGATTCGAACGCGGTCAGCAGAGGCAACACGTCCCTGCTCTCCCAGCCCACCGCCTCTGCGGCAACAGAGAAATCCTCGTACTCCGCCAACAGCACCGGGGTCGATGCGCGTGTGGTCATGAGGAGGGGAACGGCGCGGTGATGCTCCGCGAACGCCAATCGATAGGACCTCGCCCATTCGACGAGGCCCTCCTCCCAGGGCAATTCGCGTAGCGGTGCCGAGTCTATTCGGGCCGAGACCAGCGCTCGGACGTCTTCGATCATCGCCGCGCGGTCGGCGACGTGGTTGTAGAGGGAAGTAGGGTTCACGCCCAATTTCAGCGCCACGCCCCGCATGCTCGCACCGTCGGCTCCGTGGCGATCGACCAGGGCCAATGCGGTGCGGGCGATCAGGTCACGGCTGAGAATGGCGCGAGGTGGTCGTGCCATGGTCGCCTCCTCTCGGGCGGTCGTCGAGTACGGACAGCCTTGCATGTCGGGATTTTTTTCGATTCACCCGTTCCCAAAACCGACAGTGTGTGTTTTAGTTCTGTCATGACTTCTTCTTCCTTCACCGTGGTCGAGGCCGATGTCGCCGGCGTTTCCGCCGCGCTCGCCGAGGGCACTGTGACGAGCGTCGAACTGGTAGCGCGTTACCTCAATCGAATCGGGCACTACGACCGCACCGGCATCAGCCTCAACGCCGTTCCGGTACTGAACCCCGACGCGTTCGAGGAAGCCCGCGCAGCCGACCGGCGCCGGAGCGCTGGGCAGACCCTCGGCCCGATGGACGGAATCCCCTACACCGCCAAGTCCAGCTACAAGGTGCGCGGCCTCCCTGTGACGGCCGGCTCGCCCGCATTCGAGACCCTCGTCGCGACCGACGACGCCTTCGCCGTGGCCCAGCTGCGAGCGGCAGGCGCCATCTGCCTGGGCCTGACCAACATGCCGCCGATGGCAGCGGGTGGAATGCAACGCGGACTCTACGGACGCGCCGAAAGCCCCTACTTTGCAGAGTTTCTCACCTCGGCGTTCGGCTCGGGATCCTCCAACGGCTCGGGTACGGCGACAGCTGCGAGTTTCGCCGCCTTCGGGCTCGCCGAGGAAACCTGGTCCTCGGGCCGCGCACCCGCGTCGAACAATGCACTCGTCGCCTACACACCCTCTCGCGGAGTGATCTCGGTGCGGGGCAACTGGCCGTTGGTGCCCACGATGGATGTCGTTGTGCCGCATGCTCGTACGGTCGACGACCTACTACACCTACTGGACGTGGTCGTGGCCGACGACGCAGTCACCGAGGGCGACCTGTGGCGCATGCAGGAGTGGGTGACCATTCCGCCTGCCTCGGATGTTCGGCCCGCGTCCTTCGCCGAATTGCCGCCGCTGCCGCTGCAGGGACTCCGACTCGCCGTACCGCGCCTGTACGTCAACGGCGATCCCGACAGTGCGTATCCGATCCACACCCGCGATTCGGTGATGACCCTGTGGCAGACCATGCATGACGACCTGGTCGCTGCAGGCGCAGAGGTGATCGAAACCGACTTCCCCGTCGTGGAGAACTACGAAGGCCTGCACCCGAACTCGCAGACCATGGTCGACCGCGGTCTCGTTCCCGCCGAATTCCTCGAACGCGAGCTGGAAGAACTCTCGGTGTGGGCGTTCGACCGCTTCCTGGCCTCGAACGGTCAGCCCGGCCTGCGCGGCCTGGCCGAGACCGACGGGGCGCGCATCTTCCCGCATCCCAAGGGCGCGCTCCCCGATCGCTACGGCATCCTGCCGTTCGACACGGCCTACGACCTGGCGGACTACGTTCCCATGGCGAAGGCAGGGGTGACGCCGTTCGATCGCATTCCGTCGGTGGAGGCCGGCATGCGTGGATTGGAAGAGGTCCGCCGCGTCGACTTCGAGAAGTGGTTGCAGGACAACCGCTTCGACGCAGTCGTCTTTCCTGCCGTTGCCGATGTCGGCCCCGCCGACGCCGATGTCGACGTCGCGTCCGCCGATATCGCCTGGCGCAACGGAGTCTGGGTGGCCAACGGCAATCTCGTTCCCCGCCACCTCGGCATACCCACCGTCACCGTTCCCATGGGGTCGATGAGCGACACGTCGATGCCGGTCGGGTTGACCCTGGCCGGTGCTGCCTACTCCGATTCGACCCTGCTGCGTCTCGCGCGTTCCGTCGATGCCCTCGGGGCACGACGAGTGGCTCCCGCACGCACCCCGGCACTGACCGACGAGCACGTGTTCGACGGCATCGTCGGTGCCGGTGACTCGGATGCCTCCATCGCAGTGACCGACGTGCAGATTCGGCCGGGCTCCGCGGGCGACGAACTCACCTTCGCCGTCCGGATCGACGGCGGTTCCATCGACGACGTACAGGCTTTCGTCGACGGAGTGAGAGTGCCGCTCCACACGACGGGCAGCGCCGTCACCGGGACAGTGTCGATTCCGCCGGGTTCGTACGACACCCTGCACAGTGAGTGGCGGGCACCGTACGGTCCCCTCGTCGTCGCCGTCGCCCGCTGCGCAGATGGTGGTGTCGCCGGTGCCATGGCGACCACCGACGGATCGCCTCTCTGATCATGACCATTCCACTGACGCCCGACGCCACCCGGCTTCCACTGAACACTCGACGAGCGACGTCGACATTCGGTATGTCCGTACTCGGCCTGCTGACCGCAAACTTGTTGCCGTTCATGGTGATCGCACTCCAGGACTCCCTCGGCGTCAGCGTCGCCGAGGCGGGGACCATCATGACGGGCTCGCTGCTCGCCACCGCGCTGGCCTGTATCGCCGTCACCCGACTGGCCGAGGGGTCGCGGCGGATCGCGGTAGCCCGAGTCGGTCTCGTGGTGACCGCACTCGGATTCGGTGTCGCTGCGTTCCCGCTCGGTGCCACCGTCACTGTCGTCGGCGTCATCGTCGGAGGTGCGGGAGCCGGCGGCGCACTGGCCGCGAGCGGTGCAGCTCTGGCGGCACTGCGCAATCCCAACCGGATGTCGGCGGCCAACGGACTCGTCAACCGAGCCGTCGTGACCCTCGTCCTCGCGGTGATCCCGCTGGTCGGGGTCGGCCTGGGCAGTGTCTACGGATTCGTCGCGGCTCTGGCGATCGTTCTCCTGGTGACGTCGGGTTGGTTGCCCGCCGCACCCGTACTCGACTCACCCGACCCGGTGCGACGGGCTGTGGAGCCGCCGGCCTCGGTCGGCACGCGGCGCATCACAGTTGCCGGAGTGTCCCTGCTGGTGATGTACGCGGTGTGGGCGATCAGCGAGGATTCCCTCTGGGCGATCGCAGGCACCATGGGCGCAGACAATGCGCAGCTGAGCGACGCAGCACTCGGTGTGGTTCTCAGCGCATCCAGCGCAGGGGGATTCTTCGCCGCCCTCGTGCTCATCCTCCTCGGCGACCGGGTGGGCCGCGCACTTCCGATGGCGGTCCTACTGATCGTCGGTGGTGCCCTGAAACTCGGTACGTCCCTCGCCACCGATCCCACGGTGTACGGCGTGCTCCTCGTCGCGTGGAACTCGGTGTACCTGGCGGCCTTCCTGTTCTTCATCGCCACCGCGGCCGCACTGGATGCCAACGGCAGATTCTCGGGTCCCTCGCTCGGCGTGTATCTCGTGGGTACCAGTTTCGCTCCAGCGTTCGGTGGTTGGCTCGTGGAGTCGTTCGGCTACAGCACATTCGGCTGGGTCGTAGGCGTGGCCAGTTGGTTGTTGGTCGTACCGGTCGTTCTCGTCGCACGATTGTCCACCCGCGTCGAACAGGCAGAAAAACAAGCACGGCAATCGGATTCGCTACCGCAGGAGACATCTCGATGACAACCCCGACCACCCGGACCGCACTGGTGAACGGCAGGATCCTCAGTTCCTCCGGCACCCTGGAGGCCGTCGCCGACGGTACCTTGGCCGAGGCCGATCGTGTGGTGATCGACGGCGACCACATCGCCGAGGTGCACCTGCCCGGCACCACACACGCGGCGTCAGCCGACGTCACGGAGGACCTCGAAGGCCGCTTCGTCCTCCCCGGATTCGTCGACTCGCACGTACACCTGTTGTGGCTCGGCGCCGGGCTCAGCAGCGTAGCCCTCACCGACGCAGGCGATCTCGCGGAGATTCGACGCCGGCTGGTCGACGCACGAGAATCCCTCGGCTCCGAGGCGACCATGCTGCGCGGCCGCGGATGGCTCTTCGATGCCATCGACGGTGAACCCACCGCAGCCATGCTCGACGAGGTCGTCTCGGACATTCCGGTGTTCCTCGACTCCAACGACATGCACTCGATCTGGGTCAACACCGCCGCACTCGAAGCGATGGGAATCGACGCGACGACAACGGATCCGGCCGGTGGTCGAATCTCGCGTCTCCCCGACGGCTCACCCGCCGGAATGCTGTACGAGCGCGCCGCGCACGAATTGGGTTGGGCCTACCTGTCTTCGATGACCTCGAACCAGGATCGAGAGCGACACATAGGGCGTGCGCTCGACGCGTTCGCGGCCGCCGGTGTCACCTCGGTCGTCGACATGGGGATGGACGAAGACGGCTGGCGCGCGCTGTGCGGTGTCGCGCAGCGCTCGGGAGGCCGGCTACCGGTCCGTGTCTCGGCACATTGGCTCGTCGTCGATACCGGTGACGCGCAGCGCAATCTGGACCAGGTGAACCGTGTTCTCGAGCTGCGGAACGACCCGACACCGTGGCTCGAGCTCGTCGGTATCAAGCTAGTACTCGACGGTGTGATCGACGCGTGTACCGCAGCGTTGAACTACCCGTACGCCAACGGCACCAACGGAGACCTGCTGTGGAGCGCCGAGGCCCTTCTACCCGTCGTCGTCGCCGCGGATGCTGCACACCTGCGTCTGGCCATCCATGCCATCGGCGATCTGGCCAGCGACATGGCCCTCGATGTTCTCGAGGAGATGATCGACGTCAATCCGCCGTGGGATCGGCGACCGCGGCTCGAGCACCTCGAAATCGTCAGCGATCGGACACCCGACCGAATGGCTCGGCTTGGCATCACGGCATCGGTACAGCCGGTGCACTCCGACCCTGCGATCCAACCGAACTGGCGCGCCCAGTTGGGCGACGACCGCGTCGAACGCGGCTACCCGTGGACGTTGTTCACCGCTGCGGGGGCCCGCCTGGCGTTCGGCACCGATGCCCCGACCGCGCCCCACGAAGCGCTGGCGAATTTGTACATCGCCACCACGAGACGCTCGGCCACCGACCACTCGCTGCCACCGAACGAGCCACAGTTCGCGGTGCCGCTCGACGCCGCCCTACGCCACGCGACATTCGACTCCGCCGCGTCCTTCGATGCCGATTCGCGGGTCGGTCGAGTGCAACCCGGCATGTACGCCGACCTCGTCGTACTGGACGGTGACGTACTCGACGGAGGCAATCTGTTGGCTGTGTCGGTCGTGCGCACCATCGTCGGCGGCAAGACCGTGTTCGAGAAAGAGACCGAGGAAACCCATGTCTGACACCGTGTTCGACTTTTTCGCCCAGCCCGAGCTACCGACGCCGACCCTCGAGTCCGACGAGGTCCGTAGGCTGATGGACGAAAACTTCGGATTGGCATGCACCCTCACCGAACTCGGCAGCCAGCAGGACCAGAACTTCGTGGTTCGCGACATCGACAGCGGCGCCCCGGTCGGCGTCCTCAAGCTGAGCAACCCGGTGTTCAGCGAGTCCGAGATCGAGTTGCAGGACCTCGCCGCAAGCATCGTTGCCGAGCGAGAGCCGACGCTGCGTACCCCGAAGGTGGTCGTCGGCCCGCGCGGACCTATGTCCGCATGGTGGAACTCGTCGCAGGGGCGCATCCACGGCCGGGTCATCGAATTCATCTCGGGCACAACGCTGATGGGCTCGAACTATCTCTCCCCCGCCACGACCGCGCGGATGGGTGAACTCGCAGGAAAGGTGAGCGTTGCACTCTCCGATGTCGACCACCCGGCGTCGGGCCGGGTGCTGCAATGGGATCTGCGCCATGCCGATCGCGTCATCGCGACGCTGTTGCCCGACGAGCCGGACCAGGATGTCAGCGATTTCATCACCGACGTCACCGCCTCGGCCTTGCGCCAGTTGCATTCGGTGTCGGCCGACCTGCCACTTCAACTCGGTCACTTCGACATCACCGACGACAACGTTCTCGCGCCGACGGCACCCGGGTCGCTCCCCGACGCCGTCATCGACTTCGGCGATGTCAGTCGATCGTGGGCGGTCAACGAAATTGCGGTGACCTTGTCCTCGCTGCTGCACCACGACGGCTTCGCGCCGGTCGACGCACTGCCCGCCATCCGCGCCTTCCATGCCGCACGTCCGCTGAGCGAGAACGAGATCGAGGCACTGTGGCCATTGGCCACCCTGCGCGGAGTGGTCCTCGTACTCAGCGGCCGTCAGCAGGTACGCCTCGACGCCGGGAACTCGTACGCCGACTCCGCGCTGGATCGCGAGTTCCGCATCCTCACCCAAGCAGCATCGGTGCCCTGCGCCGTGATGACCGAAACCATCCGTCGGGCACTGGGTTTGGACGCCCGGCCGCGACCGACATGGCAGGGCGAACCGTTGGTCGCCGGTATGTCCGACGCCGTGACCATCGACGCGGGCACCACGTCGACCGTCAACGACGAAGGGCGCTGGCTCGACCGACACACCCTGACGGCCGCCGCGCTTGCCGCACTCGATGCAGGCGCTCCCGCCGCAGTGGTACCTGCGTGGTCTGCTCGACTCACCGGTGGACCCAGCCGCACTCCCACAGAGCCGGCCACGATCTCCACTGCGCTGACCATCTGGCTCGCCCAGGACACCACGCTCGACGTACCTGCAGACTGCTACACCACGCACACCGACGACGGCATCACCGTCACGTCCGGTGACGACGCCGTCCACTTCGTGGGCGTACCGAACTCACCGAATACCCTTGTGCTGCCGGCGCGTACACCGATCGACGTCCAGCTCACCCGATCGAACTCGGGGCCGATACCACTGCGCGTCGAGCCCTCGTACTCCCACGGTTGGTCGGTACTCGCCGGTGACCCAGCGCCGGCACTCGGGCTGCCCCCTACCGTCGTCGCCCCCGAGGACGACACCCTCGAGCGCCGCGAACGGCTGCTCGCCGAGGTCCAGGAGCACTACTACGCGGAGCCGCCCCGCATCGAGCGGGGGTGGCGTGAGTACCTGGCCGATGTCGACGGCCGGGTCTACCTCGACATGGTCAACAACGTCGCGTCCGTCGGCCATGCCCACCCGAAGGTGGTGGCGGCCGCCCATCGGCAGATGCAACTGCTGAACACCAACTCGCGCTTCAACTATCGTGCGATCACGGAATTCGCAGAACGCATCACCGCGACCCTCCCCGACGAACTCGACACCGTGTTCTTCGTCAACTCCGGTTCGGAGGCAACCGATCTCGCCATCCGGATCGCGATGGCCGCGACCGGACGTACCGATATCGTGGCCATGAAGGAGGCCTACCACGGGTGGACCTTCGCCAGCGACGCCGTCTCGACCTCGATAGCCGACAATCCCAATGCCCTTGCCACCCGGCCGGACTGGGTACACACCGTCGATGCCGCGAACTCCTACCGAGGAAAGCACCGCGGTGACGACGCCTCGAGGTACGCACCCGAGGCCGTACAGTTCATCGACGACCTGGCTGCGGCAGGCACTCTCCCCGCCGGGTTCATCTGCGAGTCCTACTACGGCAACGCCGGAGGAGTCGCACTTCCCGACGGCTACCTCCAGCAGGTCTACGCCGCCGTCCGCAAGCACGGTGGCGTCGCGATCTCCGACGAAGTGCAGGTCGGTTACGGCCGACTCGGCGAATGGTTCTGGGGCTTTCAGCAGCAGCAGGCGATTCCCGACGTCATCGCGGTCGCGAAATCCATCGGTACCGGCCAACCCGTCGGCGTCGTTGTCACGACCCGAAAGATCGCCGACCGCTATCGCACCGGTGGCTACTTCTTCTCCTCCACGGGCGGATCGCCGGTGTCGTCGATGATCGGTCTCGCCGTGCTCGACGTCATCCAACAAGAGGGGTTGCAGCAGAACGCGCGCGTCGTCGGTGGCCACCTGAAGTCTCGACTGCAGGCCCTCGCGACCGAGCACCCCATCGTGGGCACGGTGCACGGCTCGGGGTTGTATCTCGGGCTCGAATTCATCCGCGACCACACCACCCTCGAGCCCGCCACCGAGGAAACCGAGGCCATTTGCAATCGGCTCCTCGAACTGGGAGTCGTCATGCAACCCACCGGCGACCACCAGAACGTGCTCAAGATCAAACCGCCCCTGTGTGTCTCGAAGGAATCGGTCGACTACTTCGTCGACTCGTTGAACAGAGTCCTGACCACCGGCTGGTAGGCGGCAAATCGGCTCCTCGGTTTCGCGGCGAGGCTCCGAGGGCGGCAGTGATGAGAGTATTCAGGGCATGACGCAACTCGGTCTCGGACTTGCCGCACTCGGACGCCCGGAGTACCTGACCATCGGGCATTCGCGTGCGGTGGACGGGCGGTTCGACCCGGCTGCGCTCGAGCAACATTGCCACGCAGTACTGGACGCCGCCTGGGACAGTGGCATTCGGCACTTCGACGTCGCCCGCTCCTACGGTCTGGCCGAGCAGTTCCTCGGCAGCTGGTTGTCTGCCCGTCCGAACCGGCGCGAGGAACTCGTGATCGGGTCGAAGTGGGGCTACGCCTATGTCGCCGACTTCCAGCGGGGCGCGGAGGTACACGAGGTCAAGGAACACTCGGTCGCACGCCTGGCCGAACAGTGGCCGCAGACCGTGCGCGACCTCGGCGGAACGCCCGACCACTACCTGATTCACAGCGTCACCCCGGACAGCCCTGCCCTTCGCGACGCAGCCCTGCTCGACGATCTACGCGCGCTGGCAGCCGGTGGCACCCGCATCGGCATCAGCACCAGCGGGCCGCACCAGGCCGATGTCGTGCGTGCCGCGCTCGCTACCGGGGTGTTCGGCTCGGTGCAGTCGACGTGGAACCCCCTCGAACCGTCCGTCGCCCCCGCCCTGGCGGAAGCGCACCAGGCCGGCTGGTTCGTCGTCGTCAAAGAGGCGATGGCGAACGGTCGACTCGTTGCCGAGAACTCCGAACTCGCCGCGCGCGCCGACTCGGCCGGAGTCGGCCGCGACGCGCTCGCACTGGCCGTCGCCCTCGCGCAACCGTGGGCCGATGTGGTGCTGTCCGGTGCCGCCACGGTGGCGCAACTCGAACAGAACATCGCTGCGCTCTCCATCGACCGCGCCGTGATCGCGCCCGGCGACCTGAGCATTGCCGACCTGGGCATCGCCGAGTCGCCGCGGAGTTACTGGGACAACCGCTCCCGCATGGCCTGGACCTGACCTCTGTCCACCTTCCCGAATCGGCGAGGTCAACGCATCCAGGGGCGTCGAGGCGTTCAGTGGCCGTCTAGGCGTTCAGCGACGGGTCGCTCTGAATACATCGACCGGGTGTGGCACCCGAAATCCGCCAACGGCATCGGGAACCGATACCGCCGCGAGGTAGGCCCGCACCGGCTCGTGCAGCTCGGGCGTCAACCGGGCTTGCACCGCGAAGTCCAGCACGTCGTCGCTCGCGGCGGAAAGATCGACCAGCGCATCGAGAGTCACTGTGTCGTCGAGGACGATCGCGGCGTCGAGGAACGCTTTCTCGATATCTGCGCTGAACCATTGCCGATGGCCCTCCAGCGGAGGAGCGAGTACTTCGACGAGTGCGTTGAGCGCCGCCGTCGGCGCAATCGCCACCCACAGTTCGCCGCCGGGTCGCAGCAGGGCGAGCGCGGCATGCAGCGTTGCTCGTAAGTCTGCGACGTAGTACATCGAGTGCACGAACATCACGACGTCGAAAGTCTCGTCGACGGGTGCGTCGTCGAACGATGCGACGTACGCGTGGGCGTCGAGTTCGGCGGCCTCGAGCGCCGCCATCTTGGCGGCGAAGAGCTCGGTACTGCCGATCCAGGGGTCGATGCCGACGTACCGGACCGTACGGCCGGGTGCCCGCAGCACCAGGCCCGCTGCAAGCCTGGCATCGAGCGAACCGTCCCCGCAGCCCACCGACAGCACCGAAAGCGGTCCGTTCCCCATCCCGGCCAGCCGATCTGCGAAGTGCTGGACGATCAGACCGCGCTGATCGGAGAGCATCTCGAAGGCGGCATGGTGCTCGGCGTAGGACTCGGGCGGCAGGCCCGCCAGCGCCTCGGCCCCGCGCCGCATCGCCCGCAATCCGTCGATGAGCACGACGGCAGTGTCGGTCGGCGAATTCGGAGCTATGTTGGACATTGGACCGAGTCAACCATGACGCCCCGTCCGGTGCGTCGTAGTTGGCTTCCTAGGAGGAATCTCGTGAGCAGCGGAGACACAGCCGAACGCAGTCTCGAGCACTGGAGCGAGGCGGGCCGCACGGGTATGGAGGCGTTCTACGCGCTGGCCACCGAGGACTATCACCAGCTGGCGTTGGCAGCCGATTGGCCGACGCTGCTCGCCGGCCGGGCTCACGAGGGCTGGTCGCTACTCGACGTGGCTTGCGGCAGCGGTAAATTCCCCACTGCGCTCCGCCGGTACACCGACCTGTCCGCGGTACCCGAGGTCGCCTACGACCTGCTCGACCCATCCGAATTCTCGGTGGCCGAGGCACGCGGAGCTCTGGCCGCGCCTTTCGTCGCCCGGCACGATCTGGTGATGACGCTGCAGGATCTGCCCGCAGATCACGTCGGCTACGACGTCGTGTGGGCCACCCACGCGCTCTACGCCCTTCCGCCCGCGGAGTTGGATGCCGCAGCCGAAAGATTCGTGGCCGCACTGGCTCCCGGTGGTCTCGGTCTGGTCGCGCAGGCTACGGAAGCCTCCCACTACATCGCGTTCTACGATGCCTTCCGCGCCGGCGTACGCGAAGCAACGCCGTACACGACGGCCGAGCAGGTGCGCGACGCGCTGATCCGCGCGGGCGCGGACGTGCGCGATCAGCGCGTCTCGTACACCACCGGAACGTCCGATCGCGCTGTCGCCGAAGGCTTTCTGCAGCGGTGCGCCTTCGACGACTCCGTGTCCCTCGACGAGATGGAGGCGGCCCCCGTGCTAGGCGACTACCTCGCTTCGTGCCGCGACGCGTCCGGTTCCTACACCTTCTCGCACGAGGCGGCCCTGCTGTGGCTCTGAACAACCCTGCCACCAACGAGCTTCTGCCCGAACGCAATCGCGAGGGCGGTATCGACCAGGACTGGGCGGGCAACGATCAGGACTGGTGGGACTGGTACGTCACGCTGGCCGCCAACGACGCCGCACCCGCCGAACTCGTCGATGGCCCTGGACTGCCGGATGTCGAGGCCGCCACGGACGAACAAGTCGAGCACGAACTCGCCGAGCCCTACGATCTGGACCCGGCTGCCGTCGACGCATTCACGCGACACGCCTTCGTGCGGCTGCCCGCGGTGTTCTCGCCTGCCGTCGTACGTCGACTCGCCGAGCGCCTCGAGGAGTTACTGCGAGCCGAGCACGGCGACGACGTTGCGGGCCGGTTCACTGCGCTCGAGCAGATGTGGCTCCACGACGACCTGATGCGTGCCGTGGCGCTGTCACCGCGGATCGGCGGCCTCGCCGCGGCACTGCTCGACGTGCCCGGCGTTCGGCTGTACCACGACAATGCGCTGTCCAAGGAACCTGGCTGCGGACGCACACCCTGGCACCACGACGCCGAGCACTTCCCGTTGCAGACCACCGACGCCGTCACCGCCTGGATGCCGATGTCGGCCATTCCGGGCCCGATGGGTCCACTGTCGTTCGCGCGCGGACGCGACGTTCTCGGCGAAGTCGCAGACCTCAAATTCGACAAGGTCGGCACCTCCTACGACGAGGCCGTCACCCAGCGCTTCCGCACGCGCAACGTTGCGGTGGAGTCCGAGCCGTTCGCCGTCGGAGACGTATCGTTCCACTCCGCGCTGTGCTTCCACACCGCAGGCCCGAACCGGACGACACAGCCGCGTCGCGCACTGGCCACCACCTACTTCGCCGACGGCACCCGCGTCGTCGAGTCGCCGACCCTGATCAGCGGCACCTGGCGCGAATTCCTCCCCGGCATCGAGCCCGGTGGCCTCGCGAACTCCGAGCTCAACCCGGTGGTCGGCCGCCGGGACTGAGACGCCGATTCTGCGGGGCCAGCAGTTTCAGTGGACGTGCGTACACTGAATCCGGTGGGGACGAAACCTGGACCGGGGAAGAAATCTCGGCGCACACAGGAGTGGGGTGAGCTCGGCGAGCTCACACTTCGCGAGTTGGCGTCGGCTGCGGGTGGCGTTCGCGCGGTCCACTCGGCAATTGCACGACGCACGTTTGCTGCCGTGAAGCTCGGTATCGGTCCCGCCGCCCTGCCGACACAACTGATGCACGACGCGATCGCCGCCGGCACGTACGCGAGCATCGCGGCCGCCTGCACCGGCGCAGCCAAGATCGTCGGCTCCTTGACCGACGGCTCCCTGGCTGACGGCTCCCTGACCGACGGCGACGACGTGGCCGAGGACGACTCGCGGCCGTCACCGTCGCACACCAGCCGTGGCGCGCAAACCATCGCCGTTCTGAACGGTCTCATCGGCGACGACATGGAGAGAACAGCCCGGGTACTGGCCCATCCGATGTCGATTCGAGTCGACGGACGCCCTGTACCCCCGGAGTACCGAGCCTTGGCCGCCGGGTTTCCCACTGCGGGAGCGCACCTCGTGGTGTTCGTCCATGGGCTGGTCGAAACGGAATACGCATGGCGGCTCGGTGGGCGGCCCACATACGGAGAGCGGCTGGACGCCGAAGCCGGGACGACCTCGATCTTTTTGCGCTACAACACCGGACGGCGAATTGCGTCGAATGGCGTCGACCTGTCGGACTTGTTGGAGCAGCTCGTACCGGCATGGCCCGTCCGGGTACACCGGATCACGTTGGTCGGACATTCCATGGGCGGGCTGGTCTCACGCAGCGCCGCTCATCACGCCGCCGAAAGCGGTCGCCGATGGGTTGATCTGCTGACGGACGTATTCACTCTGGGGACACCACATCTGGGCGCGCCACTTGCTCACGGCGTCCACGTCGCCGCGGCCGCAATGGCACTCGTACCCGAGACCCGGCCATTCGCGAACCTACTGGCGCGTCGAAGTGCCGGTATCCGTGATCTGATCCACGGAGCGATCACCGACGAGGACGGTCATGCTCGGTACACCGACAGCTTCGATGTCGGTGCCGCCATGGACATCTCGGTTCCGGAACGGGTGCGTCATCATCACGCGTCCGCGGTCCTCACCGGAAGTCCGCGCAACCCGGTCGGAGTCTTCGTGGGTGACGGCCTGGTCCGTACCGACAGTGCCGGGGGTCGAAACAAGTTCCGCAACATCGGACTTCGCCCGGACGACGGTCTGGCGATCTACAGTGCGCACCATTTCACCCTGCTCAACGACGAGAGGGTGTACAGCTGGATGCGGCGCAGCTTGGTCGATAACACTGCAAATCTCGGCCCGGGATTCTGATTCACCAGGTCTGCTCGCTTCGGTTCGCCCGGCTCTACCCGAGTACCGAGGTCAGCTCCGGCCGCTTGGCCGTACGACTGTCCCCCGAGGAGCGTTTACGAATCCGACGAGTCAACCACGGCGCGAGGAACATTCCGGCCCAGGTGAGGTCGGCGCGAACGCGGGAGTGCAGGCGCGGTCTGGCAAGCGGTGCCAACGGAGAATTCCATGCGTCGGTGGCGCCCGGTAGACCGAGGGCGTAGGCGGCGGCCGCAGCGAGCCGCGCATGGCCCGTCTCGTTCAGATGCAGTCGGTCCCAACTCCACAGCCGTGGATCAGAGGCCACGTCGTGCTTCTCGAGGTCGATCACCACGACATCGGATTCGGCTGCGACTCTGCGAATCTCGGCGTTGAGCTCGGTCATACGCCTGGCGATGACGGTCCTTCCGGGGACCGGGTGAGCGAGGCGGGGAAACGTCATGGTGATCACTGTGCAGTCGGTCGCCCGGAGCGCGGCGAACATTGCGCCCACTTCACCTGCCACGGTCCGCGCATCGAACTGCCGACGCAAGATGTCGTTGACACCGGCAGCGACGGACGCGACCGTCGGCTTCAACGCCAAAGCGGCCGGCAACTGCTCGGCCTTGACCTGCACGGCCTTACGACCACGTACCGCGAGGTTGGCATAGACGACCCCGTCTGCGCTCTCGGCCATGTGCTCGGCGAGCCGATCGGCCCAACCACGAAATCCCGTGTCGTCGTTGCCGTCGTTCAGCCCTTCCGTCTGGCTGTCGCCCAGGGCTACGTATCGCAATTGTTTCGACTGATCCACCACGTCCACCGTTCTTTCACTCGACGTCAATATACAACAAGTTGTCTAACACCCGGACGTCCGGCCGCCGTGCGACGGGTACTGTGCTGGATCATGTCGCTACGTGATGCCGTGCTCGCCGCACTGGTCGACGGGGAGATGTCGGGTTACGACCTGTCCAAAGCGTTCGACGCAACCGTCGCCAACTTCTGGACTGCCACTCCCCAACAGCTCTACCGCGAACTCGACCGAATGGATCGAGACGAGGTGATCTCGGCGCGATTGGTCGAACAGGACGGTCGACCCAACAAACGCCTGTTCAGCCTCACCGACAAGGGACGCGCAGCGCTGCGCCAGGTGAGCCATCGGCAACCGAAGCTTCCGGCCATTCGCGACGAGCACCTGGTGGCTATCCACGCTCTCGAAGCCGGGGACCTCGAGCCGATGACCGATGCGATCCGAGAACGAATGCAGCTCTCACGAGACAAGCTGGCTCGGTACGACCGGATGGCGCACCGCCTGCTCGACGGACGTACCGAGACCGAGTTCCTGGCCACCGCCGATCGCATCGGCCCGTACCTCACCCTGATGCGGGGACGGATGTTCGAGGAGGAATCGCTTCGCTGGGGTGCCCGTGTCCTCGAAGTTCTCGACACCCGCGCTGAACGCGGATGATCCCGCCGAACACCTTTCATATTCGCAAAATTGTGTATGGTTCGGTCACCAGCCGAGGGTGTCTCAGGCCCTGGCCCCACCAGGAGATGACGCGTGCAACAGTTCCGACAGGCCGTCGAGGCCAACGATCACGACGCCATGGCCGCCACCCTGGCCGAGGACGTCGTCTTCAGCTCCCCCGTCGCATTCAAGCCGTACCACGGCAAGGAGCTGACCGCGGCGATACTGCGCGCCGTCACCCGCGTCTTCGAGGACCTTCGCTACGTGAAAACCGTCGAAGACATCGGCGGCCGTGATCACGTCCTGTTCTTCGAGACCCGTATCGACGACGTGACCGTCCACGGCTGCGACATCCTCCACCTGAATTCCGACGGCCTGATCGACAATTTCACCGTGATGGTGCGTCCGCTGTCGGCTGCGCAGGCACTCTCCAAAGCCATGGCGACAGAATTTGCCGCCGAAATGGGTTTGATGGCTTCCGCGGAGAAGCAAGACAAGCGGTGATATCGGGCTTGTGGAACGAACAGAGCCGCGCACCTCTTAGTGCGCGGCTCTGATCGGTATTGGGTGACGGTGTTCGCCAGTGCGCCTCTCGGCAGGTGGCCGCTCGTAGCGGCTGATGGTTGGTACCCGGGGCATTGGGATCGAACACCGTCGATGGAGTCAACGACGACTCAGCTCTTCGTATTCCGACCTGTGGCGATGTGGTGGGCCTGCGGTTGCGCAGCGAAGACTTGAATCCACGCCCCCAATCGGAATCGACACCTCCTCCGCGGGGTGTAAATCCCGACGAAGGGCGTAGATGCGGGCCGTCCGCTCGATCAGCTCCAAAGTTTTGGACACCTGCAGCACTTTGCCCCCAAACCTGATACGTCTGCACATCTGGGACGAGCGCACGGCGAAGATCCGTATCAGCGGTCGCATCGCGGGGAGCGTGCGCCATCGCCGCACTGAATAGCCGTCACGACGGTCTCGAAACAATGAGTGCAGATTCCGAAGGTTCGTTCTCCGGTACTGACTCCTTTGATCACATCTGCCACCGAACCGGCCTGGAAATGATCTTGGACAGCCGGCGACGGTAGTATTTCGCGGTTTCCTGGACGAACGCGCTCATGGTGTCGGCTGCCGCATCCTCGTCGCGGGCCCGCATCGCGTCGAGGACGTCCTGCTGCATCTCGATTGCGGCGAGCCGTGTGGCAATGGGGTGCTCGTTCGGCTCGGCGTCCCGCACCAGCAGCCAGAGAGTCTCCATCACGATGTTCAGGACCGGGTTTCCTGCGGCGTCGTACACGCTGCGCTGAAAGGCCGCGTTGTTGTCCTGAAAGTTGCCGTAGTCGCCTGGGTCCTCGCGCATTCGGTCCAACGCGGTCTGCATGACCCCGACCTGTTCGTCGGTGATGTTCGCCGCGGCTTCGCGCGCCACGATCGGTTCGAGCATCAGCCGAACGTCGATGACGTCGCTGATGTTGGCTCCGTCGATCTGTAGGAACAACTTCATCGTGTTGCCCAGCGATTCCAGCTTAGGGCGTTTCGCCACCGGCCCACCACCGATGCCCGATTTGATGGTGACCAGGTCACGGCTCTCCAGGAGCCGAAGCGCCTCGCGGACGGTGGTCCGTGCGACGCCGTGCTCTGCGACCATGTCCTTCTCGGTCGGCAGCCGCTGCCCCTCGATGATGCCGCCGGTCAGGATCTGGTCGGCGATGAGGTTCGCTATCTTGGCGGACATCTTGGGTGCCCGCGCGCGCGGGACGATCTCACCGTCTGTGGTCACCATGGGACAACCATAGCGTCGAGCGTGTGTGATCTAGCTTAAACCTATACATAGTTTGTGTGGTTAGTTACTGTAGTTGTTGTCAGAAAAGTATCGAACCTCGAGGTAGGGAGTAGCGATGTTGCCGACCAGGCCGCCGAGCGCCGACCTCGCGCACTCGTACCGGACCGGCGGGCAGTGGAACGACCGGCCGATCGGGTACTACCTGACGCGTGCCGCTCGCATGTACCCGGACGCCGTGGCCGTGGTCGACGGCGCGCGCCGCGTCACGTTTGCCGAGATCGATCGAGATGCGACGCGATTGGCCGCCGCCCTGCACGCCCGCGGCGTCACGTCCGACGACGTCGTGTCGTTTCAGCTCCCGAATTGCGTCGAGACAGTAGTCGTCTTTCAGGCCGTCATGAAGCTGGGTGCGGTCGCCAACCCCATCGTGCCCATCTATCGGTCCCGAGAGCTCCGTTTCATTCTCGGACAGTCACGAGCGAAGGTCGCATTCGTCCCCGCCGAGTTGCGCGGAGTCGACGTGGACGCCATGTATCGCGATCTGGCCGACGATCTGCCGGGCCTCGAATTCGTCGTGTCCTTGGCGGGGTGGGACGATCTGCTCGACCGAGTCACGGACGAGATGATCTCGGAATTGCGTTCGCGCACAGCACCTTCCGCCGACGAGGTCTGCCTGTTGCTCTACACATCCGGTACTACCGCCGACCCCAAGGGTGCCCTGCACAGCCACAACACCCTGGTCTACGAGAACTCGTCGATGATCGACTGGTTCGGACTCAACGAGACCGACGTGATCTTCAACCCGTCGCCGGTCACCCACGTCACCGGCGTCAATTGCGCCCTCGTTCTGCCGTTTCTTCTCGGTACATCCGTTGTCCTACAACAAACGTGGGATCCTGCTGTCGCGCTCGGCCACATCGTCGACGAACAGTGCAGCTTCATGATCTTTTCGACGCCGTTCCTCCGCGGACTGCTCGACGAAGCCGAGTCGGCGCAGGTTCGGACACCGTCGATCAGGTACATCGTGTGCGGCGGAGCCGACGTACCCGACACACTCACCGCGGCGGCCACGACTCGCCTTGGCACCGTCGTTCGCATGTACGGGGCCACCGAAGGTCCGTCGGTCACCACTGCCGATCGGTGGGATTCCTCGGCCGTGCGCCAGAAATCCGACGGACGCCCCATCGCACCCACCGAGGTCATCGTGTCGAACGGAGCGGGCGGCGTCGGCGAGATACTCTGGCGCGGACCGGATACGTTTCTGGGCTATCTCGACCCCACCCTCAACGATGACGCCTTCACCGACGACGGCTTCTTCAGGACCGGTGACCTCGGCCGCTTCGACAGCGACGGTGCCATTCACGTGGTGGGGAGAATCAAGGACATCATCAACCGTTCCGGGGAGAAGATCAGCGCCCACGATGTCGAGAACCAGCTCGGTGCGCACCCGTCCGTGATCGAGGTCGCCGTCGTCGTAGGACCCGATTCCCTTACGGGAGAACGGGGTTGCGCGTTCGTCGTCACTCGCGATCGCCGAGACCTCACCCTCGATGAAGTCCACCGATTCCTCGTCGACCGCGACATAGCCGTACAGAAGATTCCCGAAAGCATCTTCGTGGTGGACTCGCTACCCAAGACCGCCAGTGGCAAGGTGCAGAAATTCGCACTGCGCAACTGGACCCGCGATCGCGCCGCCGTACCGGCGCAGATGGCGGCGATGACCTTCGCCGCGTCACACGAGAGATAGAGGCTCCCATGTCTTCACAGACCGAGTCATTACAGCCTGCCGGAGTCGACCACGTTGTGGTCACCGAGCCCGAGCCCGGCATCGCAGTGGTCGAATTGGCCCGGGGCAAGGTCAACGCGATCGACACGCAGATGTATCGGGAGATCGCCACCGTCTTCGAGGCACTGTCGGACAACCAGGACGTCCGCGTGGTGGTACTGACCGGGCGCGGCCGCATATTCTGCGCCGGAAACGATCTCGGTAGTTTCCGCGTCATGGATGCGACGAGCGGCGTGGTGGACATGCGCGAGGCCAAGCGCGCGATCTTCGGAGTGCTGGACTGCGCCCTGCCCGTGATCGGCGCGATCAACGGCCCCTGCCTCGGTAGTGGATTCGGTCTCACATCGGTGTGCGATCTGGTGGTCGCCTCGGAACGGGCCACCTTCGGTCTCCCCGAAATGGGCGTCGGTGTCCTCGGCGGTGGACGCTTCACCGCTCGGATGCTGCCGCAACAAGCAATGCGTCGGATGTTCTTCACCGCCGAGGCAGTGGACGCGGCAACGTTGAAGAACTGGGGTGCTCCGATCGAAGTCGTTGCGCACGAGACGTTCATGGCCACCGCGATGTCCCGCGCACGGTCGATCGCAGCCAAGAGCCGCTATGCGCTGACCTTGGCCAAACAGTCCCTGAACGGTTGCGAGGACGTCGACATCAAACGCGGGTACGAGCTCGAGCAGTCGTACACCCTTCGCCTGTCCGAACACCCGGATTCCAAGATCGCGGTCGAGGCGCGGATCGCGGAGATGTCGGGAGGAACGAAGTCATGACGATCGACGTACAGGCATTCGCCGAGAAGTCCGAGGCGTGGCTCGCAGAGAACCTCGAACCCCGGACGAACACCACGATGTCCGACCCCAACTATGCGATCTTTCACAACCGCAGTCACGACGAGGAACGCGAGCTGATCGAGGCTGCGGCACAGTGGCAGAGCCGCCGTGTCGATGCCGGATTCGGTGCGATCACCTGGGCACCCGAATGGGGTGGCCCGGGTCTCACCGCGAGCCACGAGCGCGCGTACGTCGGGCTCGAACGGCGGTACGAAGCACCGGAGCGACACGAGACCATTCTGGTGACAGTCGAATTGGTGGCACCGACCATCCACGCTGTGGGTTCCCCCGAACAGAAGAAGACATTCGTCGAGCCCTTCCTGCGGGCCGACGAGCTCTGCTGCCAACTGTTCTCCGAACCCGGAGCAGGCTCCGACCTTGCCGGATTGTCGACCAAGGCAGTCAAGTCCGGCGGCGGCTGGCGCGTGAACGGCCAGAAGGTCTGGAGTTCGGGGGCGCAGTTCTCCAAGTGGGGTCTGCTCATCGCCCGCACAGACACAACCGTCCCGAAACACCGCGGCATGACTGCGTTCATGATGCCCATGGACGCACCCGGGGTCGACATCAGACCCATTCGGCAAATGTCCGGCGGGTCGACGTTCAACGAGGTGTTTCTCGCCGACGTCGAGTTGCCCGACTCGTCGAGGCTCGGTGACGAGGGCGACGGCTGGACCGTCGCGCTGACGACACTCGGGTTCGAGCGGAGTTCGAGCGCCGGGATCGTGAGCGCCGGCGGAAACGGCGCCGATCTTGTCCGGCTCGCCAAGAGCCTCGGTATCTCGGACGATCCGCTCGTCCGGCAACAACTGGCCGAAGTTGCTGTCTACGAACGAGCGTCGGCACTCATGGTCGCCAGGTACGCCGAGCGCGAATTGGCCGGAGCTGTTCCCGGAGTGGAGGGTTCGATCGGCAAACTGGTGTGGACTCAGAATCTCAAACGCATCGGCGACGCGGCCGCGGCATTCCTCGGGCCCCGGATCCTGGCGGACACCGGTGCACCCGACACCTTCGCGTGGACCGAACATCTTCTCGGAGCTCCCGGGTATCGAATCGCCGGCGGTTCGGACGAGATCCAGCGCAACATCATCGGCGAGCGCGGGCTCGGCTTGCCTCGCGAACCACGATAGGAGCTTGTCATGACACTCGAATTGACCGTCGAGCAACGGGATCTGCAGGCCGGCCTTCGTTCGTCCTTGGCCAGAACGACAGTCGGCGAGGACGTTCGACCGGCATTGGTGGAAATGGGCCTCACCGAAATCCCGTTCCCGGAACGGTTCGGCGGTGCCGGCTTCACTCTGAAGGACACAGCAGTGGTGATGACCGAGCTGGGTCGCTCGCTCGGCAGCGCCCCTTACCTGTCGTCGATCGTCCTGGCAGGCTTCTGTCTCCTGCATGCAGGGTCCGAACGTGCTTGCTCGCAGAGTCTTCCGGCGATCGCCGACGGTACCGAGACGGCCGCGCTGGTGGCCTCGTTCCCCTTCGCCGCGTCCTCCATCCAGGCTTCGGCGGGCAGCGGCGGCACCCTCGTGCTCGACGGCCTCCAAGACGCCGTGGTGGACGGGGCCGATGCGGATCTGCTGATCGTGGTGGCCGTGGGTCCGGACGGCACCGAGCTGGCAGTGATCGAGGGTACCGCTGAGGGAGTGGTCCGAACACCACGTGAGGCGTTGGACTTCACCAGAGGGCTGGCACGAGTCGAGTTTTCTGGAGCGGTCGCTCACCGGGCGACGGGCGACGACATCGGTGCCGGCCTCGACCGGGCACAAGCGGCCGCTATCACAGCTCTTGCGGCCGAACAGGTGGGATCGGCTCGCGCATGCCTGGACATGTCGGTGGAGTATGCAAAAACCCGTCGGCAATTCGGACGGGCGATCGGGTCGTTCCAGGCGATCAAGCATCGTCTCACGGACATGCTCATCGCGACCGAACTGGCCGAGGCGGCGGTGCTCGATGCAGCCGGGGCCGACGCGCGCAGCACTGGCGAGTTCGTCGCCGCCGCCGCGACTGCCCGAGTGCTCGCGTCCCGTGCGGCCACCTTCGCCGCCGAAGAATCGATTCAGGTCCACGGGGGAATCGGCTTCACCTGGGAACACCCCCTGCACCACTACTTTCGGCGGGCAAAGACCAGTGAGTTGCTGTTCGGCACCACCAGCGTGCACGCCGAGACGATCGCCGCCGCCCTGATCTGAGTCAGGGCGGCGGGCTGTTACGCCACCACCAACAGAAGATCTCCACCGTCGACCTGGGAGGCACGGCCGATCGGAACGCGGGTGACCGTACCGGCCTTGGTCGCGGTGATCGTCGCTTCCATCTTCATGGCCTCGATCGAGCCGACAGATTCACCTTGCGCGACCACCTCGCCCTCCTTGACCGACAGCGTCACGACACCACTGAACGGTGCGGGTATGTGACCGGGGTCGGTGCGATCGGCCTTCTCGGCAGACCGGGTGGTGGTTTCGATGCTCCGGTCACGGATCGGCACCGGACGCAGCTGTCCGTTCAGGATGCACAGAACGTTGCGGATTCCCTCGGCGTCCGGGTCGGATATGGCCTCGAGCCCGATCAGCAGTTCGACGCCCTGCTCGAGCCGAACACGGTGTTCCTCCCCCTGCCGCAAACCGTAGAAGTACTGGTTGGTCGACAGCTGTGAGGTGTCGCCGTAATCCTCGCGATGCTTCTCGAACTCCCGCGCAGGGGCCGGAAAGAGTAAGCGGTTCAGCGTGGTTCGTCGTGCACGACCGGGCACGGACAGCGTGAGCTCGTCCGCGTCGGTCAACGGAGTTGAGGGGTGCGGCTCGGCCCGGCCGGTCAGCGCCCGGCTTCGCAGCGGTTCCGGCCAACCACCCGCGGGTTCGCCGAGATCGCCGCGGAGGAAGTCGATCACCGACCCCGGAATGTCGTAACTCGATGGGTCCTCGGCAAATTCGGCGGCCGTCGCGTCGGCGCCGACCAGGGCCAGCGCGAGGTCGCCCACCACCTTCGACGACGGCGTGACCTTGACGAGTCGGCCCAGCACCCGATCCGCCCCGGCGTAGGCAGCCTCGATGTCCTCGAAACGGTGCGCGAGCCCCAGCGCGGACGCCTGTTGGCGCAGATTGGAGAGCTGACCGCCCGGGATCTCGTGGGTGTAGACGCGCCCGGTCGGCGACGGGAGGCCGGACTCGAACGGCGCGTACGTCGAACGCACTGCTGCCCAATACGGTTCGAGGTCGCAGACCGCCGCGAGATCGAGTCCTGTGGCGCGGTCGGTGTTGTCTGTTGCCGCGACGATCGCCGACAACGCGGGCTGACTCGTCGTGCCGGCCAAGGCCGCACTCGCCCCGTCGACGGCATCGACGCCGGCTTGCCACGCCGCGTAATACGTCGCCAGTTGGCCGCCGGGGGTGTCATGGGTGTGGAGGTGCACGGGTAGATCGAAGCGCGACCGCAGCGCGGAGACCAGAATCGCTGCGGCGGGCGGGCGCAGCAGGCCGGCCATGTCCTTGATGGCCAGGACATGGGCACCCGCGTCGACGATCCGTTCGGCCAGGCGCAGATAGTAGTCGAGGTCGTACAGGGTTTCGTTCGGATCGGCCAGATCGCCGGTGTAGGACATCGCTACCTCCGCGACAGCGGTCCCGGTGTCCCGGACTGCATCGATGGCCGGTTTCATCTGATCGACGTTGTTCAGAGCGTCGAAGATTCGGAAGATGTCGATTCCGGTGTCGGCGGCTTCCTGGACGAAGGCGTGCGTGACGCGGTCGGGGTATGCCGTGTACCCGACCGTGTTCCGCCCGCGGAGCAGCATCTGCAGACAGATGTTGGGCATC
The DNA here is from genome assembly GCF_001894785.1 of Rhodococcoides fascians NBRC 12155 = LMG 3623. Classification (GTDB taxonomy): domain Bacteria; phylum Actinomycetota; class Actinomycetes; order Mycobacteriales; family Mycobacteriaceae; genus Rhodococcoides; species Rhodococcoides fascians. Next base: position 200,506 of record NZ_BCWW01000003.1, on the reverse strand, counting down.
TCCGAGCGTAGGGCGGCGAGTCGTTCCCACGGGTCCTCGTGCAGAAACCGGAGCGCAACATCGTACGTCGCGCCGCCCCAGGCCTCCACCGAGAGCAACTGCGGGGTGAGGCGCGCAACGTGGGGTGCCACCGCGACGAGATCGCGGGTGCGCACCCTGGTCGCCAGCAGGGACTGGTGTGCGTCGCGGAAAGTGGTGTCGGTAACGGCAAGTGCGGTAGCGGATCGCAGCTCGGCTGCGAAACCGGTCGGTCCGAGAGTGATCAGCCGGTCCCTGGAACCGGCCGGAGGCGGGAACCGGGTGTCGACAGACGGAAGCTTGTCGATCGGATAGATCTGCGACGGTCGCTCGCCGTGCGGGCGGTTGACGGTGGTGTCGGCCAGGTACTGCAGAATGCGTGAGCCACGGTCGGCAGAGATGTTCTGCGTCAACAGTTCCGGATGCTCCTCGATGAAGGTCGTGGTGACCTTCCACGAGAGGAAGTCATGGTTGTCCAGCACCGCCTGCAGGAACGGAATGTTCGTCGCAACGCCGCGTACCCGGAATTCGGCGATCGCCCGTCGTGATCTCGCGGAAGCGGTCGCGAAATCACGCCCGCGGCAGGTCAACTTGACGAGCATCGAATCGAAATGTGACCCGATCTCCGACCCCACGCCGACATTGCCGTCGAGGCGCACACCCGATCCTCCTGGGGTGCGGTAGGCGGTGACGCGCCCGGTATCAGGACGGAAACCGTCGGTCGGATCCTCGGTGGTGATGCGGCACTGCATGGCGAAACCGCGGATCACGATGGACTCTTGGCTCAATCCCAGATCGGCCAGGCTTTCCCCGGACGCGATGCGCAGTTGCGAGCCCACCAGATCCACGTCGGTGATCTCCTCGGTCACCGTATGTTCGACCTGAATTCTCGGATTCATCTCTATGAACACGTAGTTCCCGCGCGGGTCGAGCAGGAATTCGACGGTGCCCGCGCACGTGTATCCGATGTGGCGGGCGAACCTGACCGCGTCTGCGCAGATACGTTCTCGCAGTTCGGGATCGAGCCCGGGTGCCGGGGCGACCTCGACTACCTTCTGATGCCGCCTCTGCAGAGAACAGTCACGCTCGAACAGATGGATGACCTCACCCGTCGCGTCGCCGAGAATCTGTACCTCGATGTGCCGGGGGTCGACCACCGCCTGTTCGAGAAACACGGTGCCGTCGCCGAACGCGGTCCTCGCCTCACGGGATGCGGCTTCGATGGCGTCGCGTAGATCTTCCGGCGCGGCCACCCGACGCATTCCGCGACCGCCACCGCCGGCGATCGCCTTGACGAAGATCGGAAACGACATCGTGACGGACGCCGCGAGCAACACGTCGGGATCCTCCGACGGAGCCGATGATGCGAGGACCGGAAGCCCTGCCGCGGCGGCTGCGGCAACAGCTCGCGACTTGTCTCCGGTGAGCTCGAGGATCTCGGCGGACGGGCCGACGAACGTGATACCTGCCGCCTTGCAGGCTGCTGCCAAGGTGGCGTTCTCCGACAGGAAGCCGTACCCCGGGTAGACCGCATCGGCACCGGCTTTGCTTGCCGCCGAGATGATCTCGTCGACCGAGAGGTAGGCGCGGACCGGGTGACCCGGCTCGCCGATCTGATACGACTCGAACGCCTTGGCGCGGTGCGCAGAGTTGCGGTCCTCGTAGGGATAGACGGCGACGGTCGAGGCACCGAGTTCGACCGCCGCACGGAATGCGCGGACGGCGATTTCTCCGCGGTTTGCGACGAGGACTTTTGCGAACACGATGTTCCTCCTGGGTAGGGGCCGACTAAAGGGCGACAGGCGGGGTGTGAGCTGAGTCTCCCACAAAACCGGGCTCGTTACTAGATTGCAAGTAAAGTTAGTACAGCGGATCCACCTCGGGAATCAGCTTCTCAAACTGCTGCGCAATATCTCTGTGCATGTTTCTATTGACCCGTTGTTTCTATAGTGTGACTTGAAATACAGTCCACGACCACGGATGAGGAGGACCCGATGAGCAGCGACCAGAATCCCGACAGCTGGATCACCGATTGGGAGTTCAGCGAGCGGTACCCGGTCTACACACGGGCGAACGCCGGTGAGGTTCTGCCCGACCCGTCGAGTCCGCTCAACGTGACCCTCGTGTGGAACAAGGGTTTGAACATCGGTTGGCGTGAGGGCTACGTCGAGCACCTCGGGACTCACCTCGCGTCCGAGATCGACGAGGAGATGCCGGAGATCATCGGCAACTTCGGCGGGTACCACTACACGAACTTCTCGATGACAGAACTCAACGGTGCCCGACTTCCCGGACTGACCGTCCCGGTCTGGAACAGCCTGTGGGTCGGCGACCATCCGGACATCCCCGAGTACGTCGAGAAGCCCGGCCACCAGAACGCCGAACTGACCGCGGGCCTGGCGGAGAAGACCGCGTGGTCGCTGACCACCGATACGTTCCCCGAGGCCGAAGAAGCCAAGCACCGTGCCGATCTCGCGCGCGCGAATCGTCCCGACGTCACGGCCATGAGTGACCAGGCGCTCGTCGATCACGCCCGCTCCTTCGTTCCGGACTTGATCTTCTGCTACGCCTATCACCCCGTCACCACCACCCTGTCGACGATGGGGCCGGCCGTGGCGGGCGCGCTGCTCGAATCCATCGGCGAGGCAGACAAGCTCGGCGATCTTCTCAGCGGCCTCGGCGGAGTCGACTCCGCGGAGCCCTCCTACGCGCTGTGGAGCATGGGCCGCCTCGTCGCCGGGTCTGCAGAACTGACCGCTCTGTTCGACGACGGCCTCGCCACGTTGCTCGAGGCCATAGACGCGAGCGGCACCCCCGACGCGAAACAGTTCCGAACGGACTTCGACGACTTCCTTTACAAGTACGGATCGCGCGCACCGAACGAATGGGACATCCGCTCGGACAGTTGGGAATCCAAGCCGGTCCTGGCGCTGCTTGCCGTCAACGGCATGCGGATGAGCCCCACCGAGAACGACCCGGAGCTCATCCGAGAGCGTAACCAGGCCAAGCGCATCGCGCTCACCGCCGAACTCGCAGCCAAGATGCCCGACGACGCCACTCGGCAGAGCTTTCTCGACGCAGCCAAGTCCATCACCAAGTTCATGCCGTGGCGTGAACGAACCAAGACCGCATGCGTGAAGGTCATGGGCGAAATGCGGACAGCTCTGTACGAGTTGGGCCATCGCATGGTGGATCGAGGAGTCATGGGCGATCACCACGACGTCACCATGTTGCTCGACGACGAGCTCGACGCGTTCGTGGCGGACCCCGAGTCGTTCGTGGACACCATTGCGGACCGGCGTGAGCAATACCTGGCACTGTTCGACCTCGAACCACCGTTCTTCCTGTTCGAGAAAATCCCGTTGTCGCAGTGGCCCAGGCGGACCGAGCACAAGGCACAGATCGCGGCGCCGGGCGACGCGCTGTCCGGTGTGGGTGGCGCACCGGGCGTGAGCCGTGGCCGTGCCCGAATCCTGCACGATCCGTACGAGGTCGGCGATCTCGCCGAAGGCGACATCATCGTTGCGCCGCAGACCGATCCGGCCTGGACGCCACTGTTCGTCTTCGCCGGCGGTGTGGTGGTCAACGTCGGTGCCACCATCACCCACTCGTCGATCGTCTGCCGCGAGCTCGGCATCCCCTGTGCCGTGTCGGTGCAGGACGCCACGTCCAGGATTCCCGACGGCGCGATGATCGAGGTCGACGGCAACACCGGAACGGTGACCGTCCTGTGAGTCTCCGTATCGGATTGAGCCTCCCCCAGCTCGGCGAACACGTCGATGTCGGTGCGGTGCGCGAGTTCGCCATCTCGGCCGAGGAACTCGGGTTCGCGAGCCTGTGGGTTCAGGAACACCTGTTCTATCCGGAAGAGAACGAATCGATCTACGGTGGTCGCCACACCACCAGCGTCCACCCGGCCTACCGCTCGGTGCTCGGTGCCACAGAACTCATGGCGTACGTGGCGGCCTGCACTCGGACGGTCACGATCGGCAGCAGCATCCTGGTCGCCGGCTACCACCGTCCCATCGAACTTGCACAGCGACTGTCCACTCTGGACATCCTTTCCGGCGGGCGTCTCGTCGCGGGCCTCGGTGCCGGCTGGTCCGACGAGGAACACGCCCAGATGGATGTCGATCCGCGTACCCGTGGTCGACGGATGAGTGAACTCGTGCACGCCGTTCAGGCGTGCTGGGGTCCTGATCCCGTGCAGTTCGACGGCGAATTCTTCACCATCCCCCGCTCCGTCGTTCGACCCAAACCCGTGCAGCAACCACATCCACCACTGTTGTCCGGTCTCCGGTCGGCAACCGGATTGGCACGCACCGCAGCACTGTTCGACATCTGGAACCCGAGCAGCGGCAGTCCCGACGCACTGCTGGACCAACTCGACACCATGGCCGGAATGCGGCCGGCCGGTCTGGATCCCGTCCGGCTGTTCCTGCGGTCCTATCTGCAGCGACCGACGGATGCCGTCGGCTCGGCCGGTCAGGGCATCGAGGGTGTCGAGAAGGACATCCGGACCGCGATCGCCGCCGGCGCGGAGCAGTTGATCGTCGAGGTCAACTTCTGGGACGACATGCGTTCACCCGCCGATTGGGCTGCGGTGCCGGCACGACTGGCCACCCTGCTCGACACCGCCGCAGAATTGACCCCGCCGAAAGCGAGTGCACTATGAAACCCGCAGTGTCCGAGAGCACCTGCCCGTCGTCGACCATCGAGGGGGCTCCCCGTCCGGTGCAGCTGGAGCAACCGTCGTGACCGCCGGTTCGGTGGCGGTCGTGACCGGCGCAGCGTCCGGAATCGGCCGTGCCGCAGTCGAAATCATCCTCGAACGTGGCGGGTCGGTGGTTGCCTTCGACACCACCCCGGAGTCGCTGGACTGGTTGGCGGGCAACGACAATGCGGTGGCCTTCGTCGGTGACGTCACCCGCTCCGCCGACAACCGCGCCGCGGTCGAACAGGCCGAGTCGTCGTTCGGACGACTCGATATCCTGGTACTCAACGCCGGAGTTGCGGCATCGGGCTCGATCGAGACACTAGACATGAACGTGTTCGACCGGTCTGTCGACGTGAACCTCCGCGCTGTCGCTCTCGGTGTGCGCGAAGCAATTCCGGCGTTCCGTCGCTCCGGAGGTGGCTCGGTCGTCATCACCGCGTCCGCAACCGCGCTGGGCGGGGAACCGAACCGGTGGCCGTACGCCGCAGCGAAAGCGGGTGCGGTCAACATGGCGCGGTCGTTCGCCCTCGACCTCGCCAACGACGGCATTCGTGTCAACGCGGTCTGCCCCGGTCCGATCAGTACCGGAATGACCAAGCGCATCGAAGAGAACACGCCCGATCGCTACGAGTCGCTCAAAAGTATGGTGCCCCTGCACCGTTGGGGCACCGCCCGCGAGGTGGGCGAGGTCATCGCCTTCCTCGCCTCTCCGCTCGCATCGTTCGTCACCGGGGCGGCGATCCCCGTCGACGGCGGCGCAACCTGCGGCAGCGGCCAAACCGTCCCGGTCCCCGCAGGCCTCTAGAGTTTCGGGTCGACCAGCACCTTGGCATGGGTGCTGGTGCCGCTGTCGAGCTCGTCGAACATGTTCACGAGCTCACCCAGACCGATCGTCCCGGTATGCAACGACTTCACGTCGATTCGGCCCTCGGCGATCAGCGTCATCGCGCCCTTGAAGTCTTCGTGCGAGTACGCCAGCGAACCGATGACCGTCAGTTCTCGGGACTGCCAATCCCCGTAGCTCACCGACGAGTCCGTTCCGGGGTAGCCGAGCAGCGCCAGCGTTCCACCTCGCCTGACCAACTCCGCCGAGGGCTGGAACAGCGCGGCCACGCCGGTGCATTCGAACAGCACGTCGGCACCGAGACCGTCGGTGACGTCATCGATCAGAGTAGCGAGGTCCCCGGGCTCCACCACGTCGGTGAAGCCCAGATCGGTTGCCGCCGAACGACGCGCGGGCGACGGTTCGCTCACCAGCACTCGACCGGCGCCGGCGGTGCGCGCGTGCTGCGCGGTCAACAAGCCGATCGGTCCTGCGCCCTGGACCACGACGATCGACCCGAGCGTGATGGCCGCGCGCTTGACGGCATGGAACGTCACGGTAGCCGGCTCCATCAACGCGGCCTCTTCGTCGGTCAGCGCGTCCAGCACCGGAATCGCTCGCCGTGCGGACACTTTCAACCTGGTGGCAAAGCCACCGTGGGCCGGTGCATCGTCGGTGATTCCGTTGGCCTCCGCAAACGCGAGATCGCAGTTGGCCGCGTGCCCGGCGCGACACTGAGCGCACACCCCGCACGCCGGCCCGACGCCCGCAACCACACGCTGCCCGACACGCACCGTCGTCACCTCGGCACCGACCGCGCTGATCGTCCCCGTCCATTCATGTCCGAACACCGCAGGCGGCAACGCTGCCGACGCGTATCCGTGCGTGTCGGTCGCGCAGATGCCGCAGTACCGAATGTCGACGACCACCCCGTCCGGGGCCGGTGTCACCGTATCCTCGACCACGGTCTCCGCTTCCTTGGGTGCGACGACGTGGACGAACTTGTTCTCGACGGCAGATGTCATGTCAGCGTTCGCTTTCCGGTCGGCATCAACTTTGTTGCTCATGAGTACAGTTTCTCATTCGTGTCCGCAAGCCTGTCGAGCACCGTCCGCGTCGCCCGGCCGAGTTCGACGATCCACCCGCCCGGATCGGTGACGCTCCGGGCCGAGGGTGCTTCCACGCTCACGGCAGCCGACGCCGGGAGTGCGCGCAGAAATTCGACGAGCGGAAGGGCACCCGTGCCCGGTGCCAGACGGTGGGTTCGGGCCTCGGTGATGGCCGCGTTCGGATCCGTCGACGGGGCTGCCGACACCGCGTCGCACAGCTGGCAGTACGGCAGCAGATCCTCCGCGACGGCGCTGATGTCGGCGACCTCGGAACCCGCACGCGCCCAGTGCAACGCATCGACGAGCACGCCCGCCCGGCCGGCCACACCCTCGACGAATGCTGCGGCCGCCGTCACGTCCCGCACCGACGAGAAGATCATCGGTTCCAGGCAGGTGCGAAGTCCGTAGTCGCCGGACAGTTCTGCGAGTTCCGCGAAGTTGCTCTCGGCGCGAACCCGATCGTCGTCGAGCACTGTGACGAGAAGATGGTCAGCGCCGAGTTCCGCGCCGGCATCGAGCACCGCCGACCAATCACCGCGTGAGCTCCCGGGATGCAGTTTCACCACTTCGACGTCGAGCACGCGCATCCCGTTGTCCGCCAGAGCGGACTTGGTATCTCGGAGCAGCGCGGACCCGGCAGGGAGCTGAAATCCCCTGTCCCGCCCGGTCTGCGCCGCTCGGACACCCACCGCGTCGAACCCGCCCGCGGCGGCGAATTCGACGAACTGTGGAGGCGGTACCTCGATCGCGGACAGGGACGACAACGACACGATGCGCTCGGCTGCCGCGTGGATCATGCGAATCTACTTCTTCCAGAGCGTCTTGAACTGATCCTGGTAGTCGGCGACACCCACGTAGTAACCGGTCTCCTCGTCGAGCACCGCCGCCTCGATGTTGTCTTTGTTCAGCAACTGAGTCGGCATGAACGCCGCGTCCGCTTCGGCGACATCGTCACCGTTGAACTGGCGGGCCAACGTGTCGAGCACACGCCAGCCGAGAATCTGGACCGGGAAACCTACCCACACACTGTTGTCGCCGTCCTTCAGCGACTGCAGGTTGTCCGGCGTCGGCGTCTGACCGGCGAACGTGACCTGATCCTGCAGGCTCGCTCCGCGCAGTGCCGCATCGACACCGAGGACGAGGTCCCCGAAGGAGAAGACCGCGTAGTTGATGGTCGGGTCACGCTGGAGCGTGCTGACGACGCTCTGCGGGGTCTTGGTTCCGAGATCGGTGACCTGCTGGTTGACGAGCTGAACCTTGCAGTCCGGGCACTGACTTTCCAGCTGCGCGGTGAAGGCATCGGTGAAGACGTTGAGGATCGAGTAGTCGGTGATCGAGAAGATCGCGACATTGGCCTCACCGTTGCTGTCCGCTACCACCTGACTGGCCACCATCCTGCCCCACTCCTGCACCTGCGCATCGCCGTCGAGAGCGGTGGAGATGACACCCGGAACCGGCTCTCCCGCAATGCTGTCCGCAACCACCGGAATGCCGGCGGCCTCGGCCGAGGCGATCTGCTTCGACAGCATCGTCAACGGTGTGCCGGAGATGTGGATGGCGTCCGGCTTCAGGGCAATGGCCTGATCCATGGCCTTCGGTGCCGCTTCGGCGTCGGTACCCATCAGAACACGCTGGTATCGCCACCCGAGTACGTCGGCGGCCTGTTGAATGGCGTCGTTCTTGGCGCTGGAGATGGGCTGGGGCGTCTCGATACTGATGACGTACTTGCCCTCCTCCGGTGCCTTGCTCAACGGCGTGGTCAGCACGAGATCGGTAGGTGCGGCCTCGTACTGGTCGGCGACCGCCTGCGCACCGGCGACGTCTGCCGCCTCGCCGGTGGTCGTGTCCTCCGAGCTGCTGCAGCCGGTCAGGACCAGGCTCGCGGCGGCAATGCCGGCCAACGCCTTCGTCCAAGTAGTGGTTTTCACGTGAGTTCCTTTCGAAGAACTAATTGCGGCGAGCGGTCCGCGCGGCGAGCGCGACGGCGACGATGAGGGCGAGTCCGTTGAAGAGGTCGTTGACGAAGCTGGGTGCGCCGGCCAGTTGCAGGCCCTTCACGCCGGTGGCGAGAAGGTAGATGGCGATCAGCGTGCCGAGTACGTTGACGCGGCCGGCGCGGATCTGGGTGGAGCCGAGGAATACGGCGGAGAAGGCGGGAAGCAGGTACGACGGCCCGATATCGGGCGCGGCGGTGCCCAGCTTGGCAGCCAGCACCACCCCGGTGAGCGCAGCGATCGTTGCCGAAGTCATCAAGGCACCGAACATGATTCGTTCGACACGCAATCCGGCGAGTCGTGCTGCCTGACGATTGCCGCCGGTGGCGTACAGGTAGCGGCCCAACGGTGTCTTCTCGAGCAGGACGTACATCACCGCAGCGACGGCGATCATGTAGAAGAACGGCAGCGGCAGGCCGAGAAAGGGCTTGCTGCCCATGTCGAGGAAGCCGTCGGTGAAGCCCTCGGTGATCTGCTTTCCGTCGGTCACCCAGTACGTTCCGGCCAGCAGGATGCTCGACATACCGAGGGTCGCGATGAACGAGTCGACGTGCAGTTTGACCACGACGAAGCCGTTGACGGCACCGATCAGCGCGCCGCACAGCAGGGTGGTGACGATGGCGACAGGCGTACTGATGCCCTGAGAGAGTTGGTAGGACACCATCGCGACCGAGAACCCCATGACGCCGGCGATGGACAGGTCGAACACACCCGCGGCCAACGGCACGATGAGGCCGATGGCCAAGATGGCGGTGATCGCTTGATCACCGGCGACGATGCGAAAGTTGCCCTGGGTCATGAAGGTGTCGGGAATCCAGATCGCGAACAGCACGATGATGGCGACCCACACGTACAGACCGCTGAAGCGATCGAGTCCGAGTGAGAACGTGCGCCCCTTGGTTCGGGCACCCGCGCCGTCGCTTCCGCCCGATGGTGGGCTCGCGGGCGCGGCCGCCGCTTCTTCGTGGGATTGTGTTGTCATGGTGATCCTTTCACCGAGTCCGAGTGCCGGCGAGGGACGCGGCGGGAGCAGGTTTCTTCAACGTGGAGGCGGTCAGCCGATCGGGGTCGATCCGGGGCCGCGAGAATTCGTCGACAACACGGCCGACGGACAGCACGATCACCCGGTCGCAGAGTCGGGTGAGCTCGCCGTGGTCCGTGGACACCACCAGTACCGCTGCGCCGGCCTGAGCGGCGGCGTCCACAAGAGCGTGAATGTCGGCCTTCGCGCCGATGTCGACGCCCTGTGTGGGCTCGTCGAGGAGAAGCACTCGGGGATTGCGACGCAGCCACCGCGCGAGCACGACCTTCTGTTGGTTGCCGCCGCTGAGGGTGCTCAGATGTCGTTCGGTATCACCCGTGGGCCGCACTCCGAGACGTTCGAGCCAGTGCGCCACATCGGATTTCTCACGCTTGACGCGCACCAGACCGCCCTTGGCGAAACCCCACGGATCGGCAACCGACACGTTCTCTCGCAACGACGCTGTTGCGAACGCTGCGTTGGACAGGCGTTCGGCCGGCACACAGCCGATACCCGCCGACATCGCCAGGTCCGGGCGACCTTGTTCGACGGTCTTCCCGTCCACGGTAATCGTGCCGCCGCGGGTCTCCGCACCGAAGAGCGCGGGCACTATCTGCTCTCGACCGGAGCCGGTGATGCCGGCGATGCCGAGTACTTCACCGGAACGAATCGAGAAACTGAATTCTTCCATTGCGCCACAGGACAAGTCGACGATCTGCAGAACGGGGTCACCGAGGGAGTCGGTGGTCTCCTCCGGCTCGGCGAGGAACTCCTCGACGCGGCGGCCGATCATCAGTTCGACGAGACCGGATTCGTCGAGACCGTCGAGGGCCCTCGTGGTCACGATCTTGCCGTCTCGCATGACCGTCACACTGTCGCAGAGCGAGAAGATCTCGTTCAGGTGATGCGAGACGAACAGCACGGCCACCCCGCGGTCGCGGATTCGACGGACCAGATCGAACAACCGGACCGCCTCTGCAGCAGGGAGATTGGCGGTGGGTTCGTCGAGTACCAGCACACGGGCCTCACCCGAGCGATCCTGGACCGCACGGGCGATGGCCAGCATGGTGCGTTCGCTCATGGTCAACGCCCCGGCGAGCTTGTCGAGGGCGAGGTCGACACCCAGCTCGGCCAGAGCCGCCTTGGCCCGAGCACGCTCCGCCTTGAAGTCGATGGTGCCGATGGCGGTGGTCTTGTATCCGTGTCCGAGCGCGAGGTTGTCGACCACGTCGAGGCTCTCGACCAGTCCGAGTTCCTGGTGAACGAAGCGAAGACCGGCCGCCTCGCCGCTGCCCGGAATGCCGAGATGCAGCTCGTCACCGCAGACCGCAATCGATGCGCCGTCGTCTGGATCGTGATAGCCGGCAAGCACTTTGATGAGAGTGGACTTGCCGCACCCGTTCTGTCCGACCAGTCCGCGGATCTCGCCGGGTGCGAGGAGAAGTTCGACGTCGTCGAGTGCCCGATGACCGCCGAAGGTCTTGGAGAGACCGCTGATGCTCAGCGCATCTGTCATGGAATCCTACCTACGTGAGGTGAGTAACTTGAATGCTGCTGTTGTTATCTACGTCATACTCAACTATGTACATGAATAAGTCCAGCATTCCGAGGAAGTTCGTTTTGTGCACTGACGTGCCAAAACAGAACGCATTCGAGTGGCGTTGGCACGGAAACCGGCCTTCCGCGCCGGCGGAGTATTTATAGTCGATGCCAAGTTGGCCGAGGTCTCCGAAGGAGAAGCCCATGAGCGAGTATCAGCTGGGCAGCGTCGTACAGATCGCCTACATGGTCGATGACGCACGGGAGGCGGCCGCGGACTTCTCGTCCCGCACCGGAGCAGGGCCGTTCTTCGTCCGGCACAACCCCGGAGCGTTCGATCACACCTCGGCCTACGGCCAGTGGGGGCGCACCCAGATCGAATTGGTGCAGACCCATGCGGCAACTCCACCGGAGTTCGCGGAGACCACGACGGCACGACATTGCGTTCACCACGTCGCGATCATGGTGAACTCGTTCGCCGAGCAGCAACGCATCTTCACCGAAAGCGGCTGGCCCGCACTGTTTTCTTCGACCACGCCGAACGGAAACAACTTTGCGTTCCACGATGCCCGCGGCGAACTGGGACATCTCGTCGAGATCTACGAACCGCGGCCGAGCATTCTGGCGTTGTACCGTCGCGTCGCCGACGCCGCCACGAACTGGGACGGCACCGACCCGGTTCGTGACCTGTGACGGCGGTCGGTGCCGAACCGGTCAGACGTCTGCGAGCAAGGCGGCCGCACGTTCTCGGGCCATGGCCAGAATCTGCGGGTTCCCCGAGTTCCACAGCACCGTCAGTTGCTTCTTGCAGATCTTCCACTCACCGTCGACCCGCCGAAGCGAATCGGTGTAGTAGCCGCCGATGGTGAACATCGCGTCCCCGTCCGTGTTGGGGAGCACGTGCTCCGCGCGCACGTACGAGATGACCGTTCCGCTGTCGCCGTCGACGGTGATGTCGAGATTGGACAGAAAGTGCTGCGACGCTGCGAGTCCCGGAAAGAGCATCCGCCCTCGCTGCACCCAGTCGTCCGCCGTGAACGGACCACCGTTGCCCGCGCGGTAGCTCGTGTAGTCGATCTCGATGTCGTCGGTGAACACCGACCGGTACATAGCCCAGTCCCGCAGATCGATTCCGCGCGCGAAGCGGGCCATGAGCTTCGTGATCTCCCGATGATCGTCGGCACTCATGTCACGTCGCCTTCGCGGGCAGCTGCAGCGAAACCGTCTCGAAGTACTCGTCGAGGCCGTCCGGCCCGAGCTCACGGCCGATTCCCGATTTCTTGAAGCCACCGAACGGTGCGGCCGCGTTGAACCGGCCACCGTTGACGGAGACCTGGCCCGTGCGCAACCGGCGAGCGATGGCGATCGCGGCGTCGTCGTCGCCGGCGAACACCGCTCCCGAGAGTCCGTAGTCGGAGTCGTTCGCGATCTCGACCGCGTCGTCGATGCCGTCGTAGGTGATCACGGTGAGGACGGGACCGAACACCTCTTCGCGCGCGATCGCGGACGTGTTGTCCACGCGGGAGACCACAGTCGGGCGCACGAAGAATCCCGATCGCAGATCCGCGTCGAGTCCCTGGACGTCGCCGGGTCCACCGACCAGGAAGACCGCGCCCTGCGGCACCTCTGCCAGATGTTTCAGCACGGACTGCTGCTGTTCCTGCGACGCCATCGGTCCGATGTCCACCGACTCGTCGAGAGGGTCGCCGACCGTCTGCGACCCCACGAGTTCCACCAGCTTCTTCTCCACCTCGTCGATGCGCTCGGCGGGAACCAGCAATCGTGTGGTGGCAGTACATGTCTGACCGTTGTTGACGTAGCAGCCCCGAACTGCTGCGGTGATCGCGGCGTCCAGGTCGGCGTCGGGAGCGACGATGAATGCGGACTTGCCGCCGAGCTCCAAGGTCACTTTCTTGATTCCGGCTGCAGCTACCTGTCCGACGCGGGCACCGGCCGAAGTCGAACCGGTGAGGCTCACCAGGTCGACGTCCGGATGGCCGGCCAATCGCTCCCCGACCCGGCCGCCCGCACCGGTCACGATGTTCAGCACGCCCGGCGGCAGCCCGGCCGAGTGGGCGATCTCGGCGACGACGAACGCCGCCAGCGGCGCGACGCTGCTGGGTTTGACCACGGTGGTGCAACCAGCCGCGATCGCAGGTGCCACCTTGGCTGCCAGCTGATAGAGCGGGTAGTTCCACGGGGTGATCGCTCCGACGACGCCGATACCCACCTTGATGATCAGCGACGTACCTCGGCGCTCCTCGAGCGAGATGCCCTCGAGGGTGTCGGCCATCGATCGGAAGATCGTGACGCCCAGTCCGACCTGCACGGTCCGCGACCGCGCAATGGGCGTACCGACTTCGCGCGCCATCATCTCGGCGAGCTCGGTCTCACGCTCGACGAGCCCGTCGGCGATCTGCCGCAGCACTCTCACGCGTTCGGCGATCGTCGACTGGGACCATTCGCCGAAGGCGGAACGCGCTGCGGCGACGGCGTCGTCGACATCGGATTCGGTGCCGGCCGGTACCCGGGCCAGCAGCTGTCCCGTTGCCGCTTCCAGCACGTCGATCGTTCCACCGCCTGACGACGGAACCCATTTACCGCCGATGTAGAGCTCGTGCCGGTCGTTCATTCGAAGCCTCACTTCGTCTGCTGTTCGGCCGAGTGGCGGCCATCACAATCACCCTATCGATGTTAGACGACTTGTTGTCAAGTAACTACGTCGAACCAAGTCTGTACATAGTTAGCTGTTGTTTCTTGACATCCACTACTAATTGGGTAGGTTATGAGCACCGTCACAGTCCCCTGACAGCGAGTGCCAGATCACTCGCCGATGACCGTCCCGACAGGGACCGGAGAAGAACGAGGAACACCATGAACGACCTCGCGATCAACACGTCCGCACCGACCGTCGTCACGAGCGAGTTGGTCGATCTGGTGGTCAAGGGCATGGTCCGCGGCCCGATCACGCCCGAACTGCAGGCAGTGGTCGACGCCGGAGATGCCGTCGCGAAGGGACCCGTCGTCATGCCGACACAGGCCGGTATCGCCCACGCGGGAGCGCAGGTTCGCCTCCCCGAGGGCAGCGACGAGGCCAGGGCCGTCACCGACCTGCTCCATGTCTTCCTTCCGGTCAACCGTCGCCTGCGCGAACTGTGCACCGCATGGCAATGCCGCCCCGACGGCTCCGCAAACGACCATTCGGACGCGCAGTACGACGCGAAGATCCGCGATCAGCTCGAAGACATTCACACCGACGTGGCCAAGATGCTCCGCCGGTCGGCCAAGCAGTGTCCCCCGCTCCTGGACTACCGCGAGCGACTCGTCGTGGCGCTCGAGCGCTTCGACAACGGCGACACCGCGTCTCTTACGTCGCCTCTGACCGACGGTTACCACACCGTGTGGATGTGGCTGCATCAGCACGTTCTCATGATGCTGGGCATGACCCGGGCCGAGGACGAGGCCCTCGAAGTGAAGCTTGTATCCGGTAGCCCAGAATGACCGTGTCCGACAACGTCATTCATGCTTCGACACGAGCGGCTGTGCCATACGGTCAGGGCCGGGCCCGGGGACTCGGTGCCGACGTACTGGGTGTTCACGGTGTGGAGATGGACAATCTCGTGGCGCTCGGGTTGCCGGTGGTGCCGGGGCTGACCGTGCCGATCGGGTCCGGTACCGGACTCGAGAACCGCGAGACCGCCTCCACTGCAATCGATCTGCTCGAAAAGCTGGCAGTCCGCGGAATCTGGCCCGAGGTTCGTACCGAACGCAGGCCCATGTTGATGCATCTGCGCTGCAGTGCTCCGGTGGCAGTGTCCGCGCTGCCGCCCGCCATCTCGGTCATCGGCCTGTCGAGCCGCAACATCGACGCACTCGTCGAGGTGATCGGACGAGAGCGCGACATCTACGACTCCTGGGCTGCCAACCTTCGGTTCGTCGCCGAGGGCGCGTTGGAGATCGACACCGACGATCTCGATGACCTCGACGACGACCACCCCGACAGCCGCGCTCGCGTACCGGCTCTTCTCGAGTTGATCGAGAAGTCCACCGGTGCAGCGTTTCCCACGGATCCTGCCGAACAGCTCGGCCTCGCCGCGAAAGCCATGCTCGCCCGCTGGGCCTCTCCACGCGGACAGCGGGCGCGCAAAGCCCTGTCTTTGCCGGGCGACCTGGGAATCGCTCTCCACGTTCGCGCCCTACGGCTCGGTTCCTGGGACGAGTCCGGATACGGGTCGGCGATCAGTCGCGACCTGGAGAGCGGAAAATACGCGCCTCACGGCGTCTTTCATCTCGGAGTTCGCCGGGCCGACCCCAACCCCGGTCCGGGCGCACCGCTCACCCACACTCCCGGTGGCGTGCAGATTCTCGACCAGATCTTCGCCACGCTCGAGCCGCATCTCCGAGCGGTCGCCGAAGTGGAGTTCGAGGTCCGCGACCGCCAACTCGCACTGCTCAGCGCCGGCGCGCTGGAACACCCGGGCCCACGTGCGGTCACCAATCTTGCCGTCGATCTCGCCACCGGTCAGTCGATCGGACGCAGCGAGGCCGTCCGCATGCTCGAACCCGATCTGATGCAGGACCTCCTCCACGCCCAGCTCACGCTCAGCGGCCGGGAACAACTACTCGCCCATGGTCTTCCCGCGTCGCCGGGCGCAGCGATCGGCGAGATCGCCCTGTCGAGCGAGCGGGCCCTCCGGCTCGCCGCCGAAGGCAAGAACGTCATCCTGGTCGCGTCGGAGACCAGCCCGGCAGATGTCCCCGCCCTGCTCGCCGCGACCGCGGTGATCACGTCCAACGGTGGATTGGCGTCGCATGCGGCTGTCGTCGCGCGCGGCGCAGGCCGTCCGGCCGTGTGCGGGGCGACGACACTACGCATCGACCTCGGTGCCGCCACCGTGACGTCCGACGGCATCACCCTGTCCGAGGGTGACACAGTGTCCGTCAACGGCCGAACCGGCGACGTCTACGCAGGTGCCGTGCCGATCCGGCCCGCGGAACCATCGCCGGAGCTCGAGGTGTTACTCGGGTGGGCGGACGAGATCCGTGAACTGGGTGTGCGCACCAACGCCGACAACGCCGAAGACGCCGCGACCGCGTTCCGTCTCGGTGCCGAGGGAATCGGGCTGTGCCGCACCGAACATCAATTCCTGGGTGATCAACTGCCGCTGGTGCAGCGGCTCGTTCTCGCCGAGAGCGAAGCCGAGGAGATCGAGGCGATCGCTGCTCTGACGGCGGCTCAGCAATCGGACTTCACCGAACTGCTGCGCGTCGTGGGCGACAGGCCCATCACCGTCCGGCTCCTCGATGCACCGCTGCACGAATTTCTGCCGTCGGACGGGCACTACCGAGACGATGCCCAGGCCGAACGAGCTGCTGCCACACACGAATCCAACCCGATGCTCGGTTTACGCGGGGTGCGCTTCGCCATGGTGCAGACCCGCCTCTACCCCGCACAGGCGGAAGCATTGTTCCGCGCATGGGTCACGGTGAATGCCGAGGGACTCACGCCTGCACTCGAAGTCATGATCCCGCTGGTGTCTCTGCCAGGGGAGCTGACCGAGGCCATCGCACAGGTGCACCGCGCCGCCGAGACGGTAGCCGCGGACACCGGGGTCACGGTTCCCTATCTCGTCGGCAGCATGATCGAGACTCCGCGGGCTGCGCTGCTCGCGGCACCATTGGCCGCCGAGGCGCAATTTCTCTCGTTCGGCACCAACGATCTGACCCAGCTGACGTACGGATTCTCGCGAGACGACGTCGAGAAGACGATGCTCGCGCACTACCTCGAGCACGGACTGCTGACCGACAGTCCGTTCGCGGTACTCGACCGTGACGGGGTCGGTGCCCTGGTCTCCCTGGCCGCAGACAATGCGCGCTCCGTGCGCCCCGACGTCAAGTTGGGCGTCTGCGGTGAGCACGGAGGCGACCCGGAGTCCATCGCGTTCCTCGATTCGGTCGGGCTGCATTACGTCTCGTGTTCCCCCAGGCGTGTTCCCGTGGCCCGATTGGCGGCTGCGCACGCAGCTCTCGACGGTAAGTGAGCAGAACCGACGTGACGACGGAACTCGACGACCTGCGCGCCGCTGTGCGTGGTGCGGCGGCCGATCTCGGTGGACCCGATCTGTGCCGCTCGCTCGATTCCGCGGGCCCGGGTTGGGATGCCGACGCATGGTCGGTCATGGCGGGTCAGATCGGGGTCGCCGGCTTGGGACTGCCCGAATCCTGCGGCGGCCTCGGCGGTCTGGCCGAACTCGCCGTGGCCGCCGAAGAAATCGGTGCCGGACTGCTTCCGATCCCGTTACTGTCGACGATCCTCGCCGGACAGGTGCTCGTCCACGCCGCCGGTGCCGACGACGTGATCACGGACATCGCCGAGGGCCGACCGGCGGCGTTCGCGGGACTCGACAGGCGTGGCTGGTGGTCGCCCGGCCACGAGACTTTCACCGCCACCGAGACTGGTGCCGGGTGGTCTCTGTCCGGCCACGCACCGGCTGTCCTCGGTGCCGCCGGAGCTCGGTGGCTCGTGGCCGTAGCCCACACGTCGGACGGTCCCGACGTCTTCGTCGCGGACACTGCCGCAACGAAACCCGCGGTCATACCGCTGCGAACTCTCGACCTGTCGCGAGCGCAGGCCGCACTGACCCTGTCGAGTACACCGGCCCGGCGGCTGACAATCGGGGGAAGCGCCTCGGCTGCCGTCGGCCCCGCGCTGGACGTGGCCTGCATCGTGCTGGCCGCCGAGCAACTCGGTGGCGCTCAGGTGAGCCTCGATCGCACCGCCGCTTACGCACAGGAACGACGCCAGTTCGGGCGGGCCATCGGCAGCTTCCAAGCCGTCAAGCACACGCTCGCCGACATGCTGATTCTCGTGGAGTCCTGCCGATCGGCAGTGGTTCGCGCGGTCGAGGCCACCAACCTCACCGAGGCAGGCGCGGTGGCGCAGGCGTGGTGTTCGGACGCCTACCGGACCGTGACCGCCGAAGCCGTACAACTGCACGGAGGTGTCGGCTTCACGTGGGAACACCACTGCCATCTGTATTTTCGGCGAGCCCGCGCCGACGCTCAGCTCTTCGGCGGGGCCGCGTTCCACCGGGAACGGCTCGCCACTTCTCTCGCCTGGTGACAGCGTTCAGCGCTTGTCGCGCTGGGACCACGGCTGGTCGCGGTTCTCCCGCGGCTCCGGGGGCAACCCGAGAACCCGCTCGCCGATGACGTTGCGCTGGATCTGATCGGTACCACCTGCGAGCCGGTAACCCGGGCTTCCCAGTAAGTGTTCGGTCCACGCGAAGCGGTCGTCGTCGACTGCAGCGGTGATCTCGGTACCCAGCAGGTCCGCCGCGATCTCGCCGATCTTGCCCAGAACGTCCGACGCCATCAGTTTGCCGACCGATGCTGCCGGCCCGGGAGAAACACCCGCCGCAGCGGCGCGGGCAACCCGATCTGCGGTGGCCGCCCGCAGTTCCGATCGGATGTACACGTCCGCGAGGTTCTGCCGTACCAACGGATCGTTCGCGGCCCCGAGAGATTGTGCCAGCGAGATCAATTCGGCCACCGAGCCACCCTTCTTGCGCGTCACCGATCCGGAGGCAGTGCGTTCGAAGGCCAGCGTGGCATTGGCTACCTTCCACCCTTGACCCACCTCACCGAGACGCATGCTGTCCGGCACCCGAACCTCGTGGAGGAACACCTCGTTGAACGAGGATCCTCCACTCATCTGTCGAATCGGGCGAATATCGACGCCCGCGAGGTCGAGGGGAACCAGAAACGCCGTGATGCCTTTGTGTTTCGGTGCATCCGGATCGGTGCGGGCCAGGAGCATCCCGAGATCGGCGAAGCGCGCTCCGGAAGACCACACCTTCTGCCCGTCGAACACCCAGTCGTCGCCGCGGCGGACGCCGCGACACCCCAGTGCCGCCAAGTCCGATCCGGCACCAGGCTCGCTGAACAACTGGCACGCGAGGAGGTCGGTGCGGAGCAACGGGTTTGCGTAGGCACGCCGCTGATCGTCACTTCCGAACATCGCCACCGCAGGTCCGACGAGACCCGTTGTGACGCTGATCAGTTCAGTGGACGGCGGTACGTCGAATTCACGCTCTGCCTGCGCTATGGCCGAGGCGTAGGACGCGGGCAGTCCGCGACCGCCGTGCTCGACGGACAGGGTAACCGCGCCGTAGCCGGCGTCGAACCGTTGTCTGCGGTACTGCCGGGCGGCGTCGAGCAACGAAATTTCGTCCTCGTCGGACAAGTTGCGGAAGACGGCGAGGTCGGGCCGGTCCTGCGGTGACGGCGCCGGTCGAGGCGGAAGGATCGAGCCCAGCCACGAGCGCACGTCCGCCTGAAAGTCGGTCAGTTCGAAGTTGTCACCGAAACCCGTCGTCACAATGGACCTTTCGTCATTCCGCAGTCAGGACGGTGCACGCCGACAACCCGGGTGCGCCGTAGACGTGGGTGAAAGCGACCGTCGGCCGGCCCGGCACCTGATTGCCCTCTGCCCGGCCCTGCAATTGCCGCACGACCTCGTGTACCTGACGCAGCCCCGACGCGCCTATCGGCTCGCCGCCCGCCAAGCACCCGCCGTCGGTATTGATCGGTATGGAGCCGTCGTGGTGTGTGGCACCGGAGTCGAGCAACTTCGCCTGCTCCCCGTGCTCGCACAGACCTGTCTCCGCCATGTGAATGATCTCGGAGCCGGAGTCCGTGTCCTGCAACTGCGCCACGTGGACGTCGCCGGGTTCAAGGCTGGCAGCGGCGAACGCCGCCGCGGCCGCATCGATGCTCGGGCTGTGTATCGGACGGGGAGAGAGCCATGGCGAGAACACCTCGAACGATCCGGACCGCCGGGTGCGCACCTCCACCGCAGCAAGCCGAATCGGTCTGTCGCACAGGTCGTGTGCTCGGTCGCCGCGTGCGAGAACGAGTGCCACACCGCCCTCACCCGGCGAACAGAACATGTATCGCGTGAGCGGGTCGTTGACCATGGCGGATGCGCGGACCTGCTCGGCGGTGAGTTCTTGTCGCCGCCACGCCATGGGATGTGCCGCCCCGTTGGCGAAGGCGCGCTCGGACACTGCAGCCAGCGCGGACTCGTCCAGCCCGTGCTCGTAGAAATACCGACGAGTCTTCATCGCGAAGTACTGAGTGGTGACCATCATGCCCGTCCGGGCGTACCAGGCGTCGAGACCGTAGGCGGCCGGGTCCGACGCGAACGCACCGCGCGGGTGTTTGTCGAAGCCGACCACCGCCACCACGTTCGCGCGGCGTGCGGTCAGCATGTCGGTGGCAGTTGCCAGCGCCACTCCCCCTGTGGCACAACCGTTCTTGACAGTGGTGAACGGGATTCCGGTCAGCCCGAGACGGGAGACCAGCGAGTCCGGCTTTCCAGAGACGTTGCTGCCCCCGACGGCGGCGTCGACGTCGGACCACTCGAGTCCGGCGTCGGCCAGGCCGGCGCGCAGCGCGTACTCACCCATGTCCAGGCCCGAGACCCCGTCGTGCCGACCGAAGGCGTGCATGCCGGCCCCGATGATGTAGATACCGTCGTCGCTCATCGCTCGACCTTCTCGAAGGCGAACGTGACCTCGGTGTCGCTTACCGAAAGCAACCGCAATTCGACCTGGTCACCTATCGCGACAGCGCCGATGATGCGGGACTCCACCAGCACGTCGCCGAGATCCACGTAACCGACGACGAACCGTTCGAACCCCGACGGGGGCTCCTCGAACGGGGGCTTCGGCGCGAATGCCTGGGTGGTCCAGGTCCAGACCGTCCCTCGTGTCGGAAGCGCGCGCCGCGACACCGCGGTACCGGCGCACCCCGGGCACCGTGCCGCCGACGGAAACGCGACGACCTCGCAGTCGTCGCACGCACTTCCGGCCAGCACAGGTGGATCCAGTTGCACGAAGAGCGCTTCGTCGACCGCGAGCATGCGCGCTATCCGGCCAGCAAACTCAGCGGCCGGGCCAGAATCGTGCCGAGAGTGCGCAGGTACTCCGCCGCGGGAGCGCCATCCACCGCTCTGTGATCGAAGGTCAGGCTCAGGGTCATGACCTGCGTCCGCACCGGAGTCTCCCCCTCCCAACGGAACCCGTCCTTGACCCGGCCGACACCGAGAATGGCCACGTTGCCCGGATTGACCACCGGGGTGAAGAAGTCGACACCGTAGGCACCGAGTGTGCTGACCGAGAACGTCGCACCCTCCATATCCGTCAACCCCAGTTTGCCCGTCCGAGCCGCGGTGGCCACCGCGGCGGTGCGGCCGGCGATCACGGCGAGCGACAGAGCGTCGGCATTGCGCACAACGGGAACCACGAGTCCGCCGTCTACTGCGACCGCGATTCCGATGTTGATCTCCTCGAACAGTGTCACCTTGTCGTCGGCGATCCCGGCGTTCAGCACCGGATGCTGTTGCAACGCAAGAGCGGCAGCCTTGACGACGAAGTCGTTCAGACTCGGCGGCCTCGAATCGGTCTGCGCGCTTTCGGTCTTGAGTTGTGCGCGAACGGCGACGAGCGCGGTGACGTCCACCTCGTAACCGTGGGTGAGCTGAGCCATGGTGTGGAGGCTGTCGACCATGTTGCGGGCGATCGCGCCGCGCATACCCGAGAGCGGAATGACGTCACCGGGCTGCGGACCGGAGACACGTGCGGGCTTGGGCGCTGAGGCAGTCGAAACTTGCTGTGGCGCAACCGCGTTCTCCACGTCGGCTGTGGTGACGCGGCCACCGATTCCGGTGCCGACGAGCTGGGTCAGGTCGACACCGAGCTCGGCGGCCCGGCGACGTACCAGCGGGCCGACGAACTGTTCGGCCGCACTGTTCGGCTCGGAGACGCTGGACTCGGACATGATCGTCGGCTCGGATGCCACGCTCAGGGGTGCCGGAGATGCGGGTGCCGGAGATGCGGGTAGCTCAGATGCGGGAGCCGGGGATGCGGCGAGGAACTCCTCGACGTCTTCGGAAACGATGCGCCCACCGGGGCCGGTGCCCCGTACGGCAGCGAGGTCGACGTTCGACGCCGCAGCGACGCGACGGGCGTTCGGCGACGACTTGAGTCGAGTGCCGTCGGCCGGAACCGGTGCTGCCGCGGGAGCCACGGCCGATGTGGTGTCGTCGACGGCGGCGGCGTCCGTCGCGGGGGCGGCCCCGTTCGGTGCCTGCTCTCCTTCACCGAGGAGCCAGCCGATCACCGCGCCGACCGGAAGGACGTCGCCGGCCTTCGCGGTGGTGGCGAGAATACCTTCGGCTTCGGCTTCCACGTCGACATCGACCTTGTCGGTCTCGAGACGCAGGAGCACGTCACCGAGGCCGATGCGCTGGCCCGCCTCGGCCACCCATTCCCCGATGACGCCTTCCTGCATGGTGAGACCCAGCTTCGGAAGCACAATCTGCTGAGCCACTTCTCAGTTCCTTTCGAGCAGGCGGCGGGCTCCGGCGACTATGCGGTCGGCGTCGGGCACGTAGGCCTTTTCGAGCGGGGTGCTGAACGGCACGGGGGTGAACGGCGCGCCGACACGCAGGACCGGTGCGTCGAGGTAGTCGAACGCTTCTTCCTGGATCTGCGCGGCCACTTCGGCACCGATGCCACCGAACGTGACGGCCTCGTGTACCACGAGGATGCGGTTGGTCTTCGAGGCCGATTTCACGATAGTGGCGGTGTCGAGAGGCTGCACCGATCGCGGGTCCACGACCTCGACCGAGACTCCGGATTCGGCGAGAATGTCAGCGGCCTTCAGTGCCTCGGTGACCATGCGACCGAAGGCGACGACGGTGATGTCGTCACCCTCACGCGGAATCGCGGCCTGACCGATGGGGATCGAGTAGATCTCCTCCGGCACCTCGGCGCGCGCTCCGAGGAGCACCTTGTTCAGCATGAACACGACAGGATTGTCGTCGCGTACGGCGGAGACCATCAGGCCCTTGGCGTCGTACGCGTTGGACGGCATCAACACCTTCAGTCCCGGGGTGTGGGCCAGCCAGGCTTCGAGCGACTGCGAATGCTGCGCACCCGCGCTCACGCCTGCGCCGTAGGCGACCGCGATGACCATCGGGACCTTGACCTCGCCGCCGTACATGAACTTCATCTTGGCGGCCTGGTTCACCACCTGGTCGAGGGCGACGGCCAGGAAGTCCATGAACATGATATCGACGACGGGACGCAGCCCTCGCGCCGCCGCACCGACGCCGAGACCGATGAGACCCATCTCGGCGATCGGCGTGTCGACCATGCGCCGCGGCCCGAACTCGTCGAGAAGCCCGTCGTACATGTGGAAGACGCCGCCGTACCCGGCCACGTCCTCGCCGATGACGAAGACGTCCTCGTTCTCACGCATGGTTTGCGCGACAGCCTCGTTGTACGCCTTGACATAAGTGGTGACGCGAGCCGTCGAGGACTCGGCCGGAGTGGTCGTGTTCGGAGATGTTTCTGTTGCAGTGGACATCGTTTCAGCCTTTTCGGTTCTTCAGTCGCTGTAGACGTTGAGGGCGAAGTCGGCCACGTCCGGGAATGGACTGGCCTCGGCGAAGCTCACGGATTCTGCGATGTCCGCGTCCACTTCGGCCCAGACGGTGGCGAACTCGGATTCGGTCACCAGGCCTTCCGAGACGGCCCGGGCTTCGAGGAGTTTGATGGCGTCGCGTTCCTTCCACGCCTCGACCTCTTCCTGAGTGCGGTAGGTCTTGCGAAGTCCCTTCACGCCCTGGTGGTCGTAGTAGCGGTAGGTCTTGGCCTCCACCAGAGTGGGTCCACCGCCGTTGCGGGCCCGTTCGACCGCACGCCCGACGGCGGCACGCACCGCGATCGCATCCATGCCGTCGCAGATTTCGCTGGGAAATCCGTAGGCCGGTGCGCGATCGGCGACGTTCTCGAGCTTCATGTGATCCCGCAGTGCGGTGAATTCCGCGTATCCGTTGTTCTCGCAGACGAATACGACCGGGAGTTCGAGGATGCCGGCCATGTTCGCGGCCTCGTGGAACGCGCCGATGTTGCTGGCCCCGTCACCGAAGAACGGGATGGCGACGGAGTCCTCGCCGCGGTACTTGGCGGCGAACGCGGCCCCGACGGCGATCGGGATACCGCCGCCGACGATGCCGTTCGCGCCGAGCATTCCGATGGACAGGTCGTTGATGTGCATCGAGCCACCACGACCCTTGCAATATCCGTCGACGCGGCCGAAGAGTTCGGCGAACATCTCGCGGAACTGTGCACCCTTCGCGACGGCGTGACCGTGTCCGCGGTGTGTCGAGGAGATTTGATCGGTGTCCCGAAGGTTGCTCATCGCACCGGCTGCGACGGCTTCCTGGCCGACGTAGAGGTGCAGGAACCCGGGCAGCTTGCCGCCTTCCATCAGTCGGCCGGCCTCGGTCTCGAATTGCCTGATCCGAACCATGCGCCGGTGCAAATCCAGCAGGATCTCCCGGCTCGGTGTCGGATCGTTGGATCCGATGGGCTCGACGGCCTCACGGGTTGGGTCGGTCGCGGTCGAAGTCACCACGTACACCTCTTCTCTGGTCCGAACGATGCAACGAGCATTACGGCGGGGACTTTGTTTACGTCTTCTACAGTATGGCTGCAACAGTAGCCGAATGTAAGTAGAATCACTATAAAGTTACTATTGCACATCCGAGGACCGGACCGTTGAAGGAGTGAGCCATGCTCGACCTGATCAGGGACCGAGCGACGGCCGACCCGCACGGCCTGGCTCTGGTGGACGACCGTAGAGCGATGACCTGGATAGACGTCGCCACCACCGTCGATGCCCTGGGCGAGAGACTGATCGCCATCGCACCGAACTCGGACGAACGCGTCGCGGTGATCGGAGAGAACACCGTCGAGACTCTGCTGGCGCACGTAGCCGGGATCCGGCGCGGTGTCGGTACGGTAGCCGTCTCCCGACAGCTCAAGCCCGATGAAATGGCCGACCAGCTGCTGGACTCCGGGTCCGTGGCGGTGGTGACGGGGCCACTCGGTCTGATGTCGTCCCTCGAAGCGGGCCTCGAGGTAGGCCTTCGGGCAGTGATCATCCACAATGCCGACGCCTTCGGCGGCGTCGACTGGTCCGAGTTCGTCGCGCCGAGTGTAGACGTGCCCGCGTCGGCACCTGCACCCGAACGCCCGGCCCGACCACCGCTGGTCTACACCTCCGGCACCACCGGCCGCGCCCGGGGTACGCAGGTGCGCTGGTTGCCAGCTCCCGCCGAGACCGCCGCGGACTTCGTCGACGCGGTGTCCGCCCGGTCCGGCTATCCCGCCGGCGTCCACCTCGTCGTCGGACCGCTGCAGCACAACGGCCCGTTGACCGCGATACGCCATCTGCTCTCCGGCCGGCCCGTGGTGGTGATGGGCCGCTTCGACGCCGAACGCACGTTGGAGCTGATCGACCGTCACCGGGTCACGTCGACACTGATGGTTCCCACGCACTTCCAGCGTCTGCTGGGACTCGACGATCGCGTCCGCTCGCGCCACGACGTCTCCTCACTGGAGTACGTCGCGCACACGGGTTCGGCGTGCCCTCAGGACGTGAAGCGTTCGATGATCGACTGGTTCGGTCCGGTACTCGTCGAGTCGTACGGCGGTAGCGAAATCGGGTCGGTGTGCAAGATCGACTCGATGGAGTGGCTCGAGCACCCACGGTCGGTGGGCCGAGCGGTCCCGCCGTTCGAAGCCGTCGTCGTCGGATCCGACGGAGTCGAGCTGGGCCGCGGAGAGGTGGGGGTGCTCGGGTTCCGAACCCCGCCCGAGCGCGGCGTCGTCTTCCACGCCGATCCCGAAAAGACAGCAGCTGCTTACATTTTGCCGGGCGTCGCAACCCTCGGCGACGTCGGTTACGTGGACGACGACGGGTACGTGTTCATCACCGATCGAGTGGCCGACATGGTGGTCTCCGGTGGCGTGAACCTATATCCCGCAGAAAGCGAGCGAGTTCTGTCGACGTACCCCGCCGTCGAGGAAGTCGCAGTGATCGGCGTGCCGAACGACGACCTGGGCGAAGCCTTGCTGGCCCTTGTGGTGGCGCGGCCCGGCACCTCGCTGGACGTGGACGAACTCGCCCGCTTCGCGAGAAACTCGATGGCCTCCTACAAATGCCCGAAGAACTACGTCGTGGTCGACGAACTGAGCCGCAACGCCATGGGCAAGCTCGACAAGAAAGCCATGCGAGCTCCGTATTGGAGCACCGAACGCACGATCGCCGGCTGACGCCGGTACTCCCGAAGTCCGCTCCGCTGAAAGGTAGTCATGATCGAGGTTCTTCTGGTCCGACACGGCCGACCCGTATCGCGGGTGCGCAATCCCGAGTTGTCCCCCGAAGGCATCGCGGATGCCCGCAAGCTCGCGACGTGGCTGCGACACGAGAAGATCGACGCGATCGTTTCCAGTCCCCTGGTTCGGGCCCGGCAGACGGCGGAAGAGCTTGCGGCAGGCCTGGATCGGGAGCTCGATCTGGTGATCGAGGACCTACGCGAGTGGGACGACGACATCAGCCCCGAGGACTACATGGCCGTCGAGGACATGGCGCCCGACGATGCTCGACTGCGCGCGGTAGCCGACGGCCGGTTCGAGGAGTACGTTCCTGCCCTCGATCTGCCGAAATTTCGCGCCCGCGCTCGGTCGGCTCTCGATCAGGTCTTCGACCGGTATCCCTCCGGGCGGGTCGTGGTGGTGGCGCACGGCGGCATCATCAATGCCGTCGTCGCCGACATCCTCGAGATGCCGAAGACGTTCTGGCACAACCCCGCATACACCTCGATCGCGCGCGTGCAGAAGTTGGACTCCGGCGTGATCGTTGTCGATTCCCTCAACGACACCGCACATCTGCGCGGCACGGTGACCGCATGACGCAGGACACGCTCGCCACGGCGAGCCGGGTGATTCTGGTGCGGCACGGTCTTCCTGGAGAGGAGGGCGCGGCCGATCCCGGACTCGGGGACGCCGGAAACGGCCAGGCCCAGCGCCTCGGTGCCTGGCTGCGCGGGGAACCGGTGGCGCAGGTGGTGTCGAGTCACTACAAGCGCGCCCACCAGACGGCGTTATTGGCGGCGGAACCACACGGACTCGACGTTCTCGTCGACGAGCGGTTCCGGGAATGGGACAGCGACCGCACCAGTTACGCCACCCCGGAGGCCATCGCCGACACACCTCAGGGTCGAGCATTCGCCGAAGGCCGGTTCGAGGATTTCGTTCCGAAGTACGACAAAGCCGAAGTCGCGCAGCGAATGCGCGCTGCGGTCCTCGACGCGACGCGGCGGGCACCGGGTCAGCTGACCGTGGTGGCCTCGCACGGCGGTGCCATCAACACGCTGTTGTCCGACATCCTGCAGGCGCCGTCACCGTTCTTCTTCAACCCCGGATACACGTCGATGAGCCGCATCGCGGTGCTGCGCTCGGAGCGCTTCGTCATCGAATCGGTCAACGATACGGGTCATCTCCGCTGAGCCGTCAGGACAATCGGACCAGCATCTTGCCGACGTTCCCGCCGCCGAGCATGGACAGGAACGCGTCGACCGCGTTGTCGAGCCCGTCGTGGATGGTGGACTCGGCGATCAACCGTCCGGATGCCAGCCACTCCGCGACCTGATCCTCGAACTCCGGCCGTAGGTCCTCGTGGTCGCGGACGATGAAGCCCTGCAGAGTAATTCGTTTCAGGATGGCGTTCATCAGGTGATCCATGGGCGGGCTGTCCGGACCCCCGTTGGATATCATGCCGCACAGCGCTGCCCGACCACGCTGGTTCATGGACGCCAATGCCGCAACCAGATGGTCGCCACCGACGTTGTCGAAGTAGAGGTCGATGCCGTCCGGTGCGACTGCGCGCAGCGCGTCACCGATCGGCCGCTCGCGGTAGTCGATACCTTCGTCGAAACCGAATCGGTCCGTGAGCAGTGCCGCCTTGACCGGCCCGCCTGCGCTACCGAGGACTCTCGACGCACCGAGAAGTTTCGCGAACTGGCCAGCTGCACTGCCGACTGCCCCGGCTGCCGCGGAGACGAACACGGTGTCACCGGTGCGCAATGCGCCCGCACGCACGAGTCCGACGTAGGCGGTGAAGCCCGTCTGGCCGAGCACTCCGAGCCAGTGGTGCAGGTCGATCCCCCGCGGTTCGATCACCGTGGCCGCAGCGATGTCGACCACCGCGTGCTCGCGCCAGCCCAGGCGATGCCGCACGTAGGAACCTGCGGGCACGTCTTCGGTACCGTCGACCACCACACCGAGTGCGGACCCGTCGAGCGGCGCGCCCACCTGAAAGTTGGTGGTGTAGTGCATCTCCGACGTCGCCAGCCGTCCCCGCATCGATGGGTCGACACTCATGAACAGGTTGCGCACGAGCACCTGGTCGGCGGTGCGTTCGGCGAGAGGGAGGTCACGGATCTCGAAATTCTGCGGTCCGGGGTCACCACTCGGACGCTCCGACAGGAAGACGGCCCGCGTGCTGGTCACGACCCCGGTGGTCACGGCAGTTCCAGGATCGTGACCGTGCCTTTGGCACCGTCGATCTCGACGAGCGTCCGGTTGGGTATGCGACGGGTCGCGGCCTGAACACCGGCTGCGCAGGCGATTCCGAGTTCTCGACTGACGATCATCGCGTGCGACCCCATGGCACCGACGTCGGTGATGGCACCGCCGGAGACCATGAACAACGGTGTCCAGGACGGATCGGTCTGCGGTGCGACGAGAATGTCGCCGACCTCGAACGTGTCCAGTTCGGCCATCGACGTGATCACGCGGGTGCGGCCCTGCGTGATCCCAGGCGAGGCTCCGGAACCCTGGAGAACGTCGCCGACCTTCACAGGGGCGACGGCCGACTGACCCGTGCGGCCCAGTGTCGACAGGGCGGGGATCGGTTCACGGGTGTCGAGGAAGGTGGGCAACTCCAGGCCGAACAGCTCCCGCCAGTCGCGGTGTCGCTGCGCCAGAGTAGTTCTCATCGATTCGGGGGCACTTGCCAGCGCGTCGAGTTCGTCGTCGACCGCCATGAACACGTGGTCGGCCGAGTCGAGGTGACCGTCGGCATACAGCCGGCGACCGAGTTCCACGAGCGGCACGCGGGCCTCGTGCAGCACCTTGATGCAGTTGGTCTTGGCGCGCTCACGCCATGCAGCGAATCTGCGGGCGGACGCCAACGCCGCCGCGAGCGTCGCTTGTCCCGCCTCGTCGTCACCGACGATCTCTCTCGCTCGGGTCCACGCGTCGGCTCCGGCCGACGCGTGGTCGGACAGACGTGCGTCCGGCGCGGCCGAGTCGTCTTGGAGCCGCAGCCGGTCGATGAGGCCGAGAACGAGCTCGGGCCGGGTCTCCCACGACACGGACCCCAGATCCCATTCGTTGGGCCCGCGGTATCCGTAATCGAGAAGGAATTGGTCGAGGGTGGCGTCGAACTTCGGGTCGATTCCGACAATACGATCACCGACACCGGCAACGCCGGAATCGAATGCCGCCATCAGTCTGTCGTCGGCTCGCACCAGGCGGCCGAGTTCCCACAACGCGTACGACGGCATCGCCGAGTCCACGTCACCGGCCGCACCGACCAGGGTGACGATGAGGTCTTGGTTCTCCGCGCCCAGCAGCTGGCCCAGCACAGCTGGACCCACCGCGGCGCAGTTGGTGGCGATCACTTCCCCGCGCCACGCGACGCGCTCGAGCGGCATCACCGACCGGGCTCGCGCGACGAGCGCCGCCGGTGTCAGTACGGACAGGTCGGGACGTTCGGCCCGCAAGCGGTCGGCGAGAGTCCGGTCTTCTTCGAGTTCCGGGAATGTCTCGGTCGACAGCGCCCACGCGTTGCGGGCCTCCAGCCGGCGGCCGGCTTCGGCGTCTTCGTCGTCGGGATGGCCGACGTACGCCGGGATGTTCGGGTCTCCGCCGTAGAAGAGCTGATCGACGAGTTCCACCGGGAGACCGCCGCGGATGCCGACGAGGCGAGACATCGAGAGGTTGATGTAGAGGTGCCCGTAGAAGATGCCGGACGAAGCTGCCACGTCGGGTTTTTCCGCGAGCGAATAGCTACCGAGGCTGGCATACCCGAAGTTCCACCCGGGCAGGATGTTCTGAATCCAGCCCAAATCTGCGCCGAGGGGTGTGATCGGGTCCGACAGCACGTCGCTCGCGTTGAGCCGCGTGTACACGGGCAGACGGGGGCTCGGGTCGGTGTCGACCAACCACCGCTGATCGGACATTTCACTTCTCGTCTCTGACATCGGCGACTGCACCTCGCGGGTAGTTTTTTGATTCCGTCTGCAGAAATACTGTGACGTGAGCCACTCTACATGCCAGACTGTAGACGATCACAAGTTACTTGTCTCTGAATCTTGCTCGAACAGGCATGGGAGAAAATCGATGAAACTGCAAGACAGGGTTGTTGCCGTCACGGGCGGAACACAGGGAATCGGTCGTGGTATCGCTGCAGCGGCGCTGGCCGAAGGGGCGAAGGTGTCTCTCAACGGACGCTCGAAGGACAAGGGCGAGAAAGCTCTTGCACAGTTCGGGGCCGGCGACAGCGCTGCCTTCTTCCCCGGAGACGTCACCGTGCAGTCCGATGTGGAGGACTTCATCGAGCAGACGGTCGCCACGTTCGGACGCATCGACGTTCTGGTCAACAACGCCGGCGGGGCCAAGGACCTCCAACCCACGGCCAACCTCAGCGACGAGGAATGGACTCTGGTGATGAACTGGAATCTGAACTCGAACTTCTGGGCCACCCGCCGAGCCCTCCAACACATGCTGCCCAACAAGTCCGGCCGCATCATCAACATTTCCTCGGTGGAAGGCAAGCACGGCAAGCCCGTGTTCACCGCCTACGTGGCCGCGAAGCACGCCATCAACGGCATGACCAAGTCCATCGCCCGTGAGGTCGGCACCGAAGGCATCACAGTCAACTCCATCTGCCCCGGCCTGGTGATCACCGACATCATCAAGGACAACGGCCCTGCCACCGCCAAGGCCATGGGAATGTGCTTCGACGAGATGGTCGCGCTGTTCGCCGAGGAGTCGGCGCTCAAGCGTCCCAACACGATCGAGGAGGTCGCCGCCATGGCGATGCTCCTCGCCTCCGACGCCGGGGCCGGCATCACCGGTGCCATTCTCAGCGTTGACGGCGGCACCGCGAACTACTGACTCAAAGCTCCACGGTCGACCACTACAAGGAGAGTATCTCGATGGACGTCACCGCTTCCGAATACTTCATCGACGCCGGTACGGTGAGCAGATCATGAGCCAGGCAGGACTATCGGCCAGTCGAGTACTTGCCGACCGATACGGGTCCGTGGTCCGCAGCCTCACCGCCGACGAGTGGTCGGCTCCCAGCCGATGCGCGGGTTGGTCGGTCAAAGATCTTGTGGCGCATACCGGTTCGAATTTTGCGGTCATGGTCGATCCTCCGCCGGCCGATCCGGACGCGCCTACGCCCAACACCGCCGAAGAACTGCAGAACCAGTTGGTCGACGCACGCCGGGAGTGGTCCAACTCGCAGGTCGCCGACGAGTTCCTGGACAACATCGACGGCGCGATGGCGGTTCTCGAAGCAATGCAGCAGACCGAGACGGCGTCCGCCCCGATGACACTGACCGATCTGGGAACCTATCGCACGCATCAGCTTTCGGATGCGTTCGCCTTCGACATGTGGTGTCACATGTACGTCGATCTACTCGGATCCGAGGGACCGGTCACCCGCGAGGTACCCGACCCGGAAGACGATCTGGTGCGCACCGCCGTCGAGTGGATGTGGACCGGGCTGCCGCAGATGTGCACTCCGGTGAGTGGGGTACTCGACCGCCCGCTGGGGGTGCGACTCACCGGTCCCGGCGGTGGCGAGTGGACTCTGCGGCCGGGTTCGAAGCTGCTCACCGTCGAACCCGGCGCAACGGCCGCCGACACCATGATCATCTCGGCCGCTACCGATTTCGTCCTGTGGGGCACCACCCGCAGCCCGTGGCGCAACCATGTGACGGTCGACGGCGACTCGGCATACGCCGAAAGGGTTCTCGACACGGTGGACATCATCTGACCGAGCTCAGTGGTGGGCCGTCGCCTCTCCGGTGACGGCCCACGACAGGCACCGCTGGAAGACCGTTCGGAACTCGGGGACTGTCCAACTCCCTCGGTCGACCCGGCC
The DNA here is from genome assembly GCF_001894785.1 of Rhodococcoides fascians NBRC 12155 = LMG 3623. Lineage (GTDB taxonomy): Bacteria > Actinomycetota > Actinomycetes > Mycobacteriales > Mycobacteriaceae > Rhodococcoides > Rhodococcoides fascians. The sequence continues at coordinate 168,186 of NZ_BCWW01000003.1, read as the reverse complement.
CAGGTCGTCGATTCCGAGGTCCTGGACGTCGAACCGTCCCCGGCAGTGCCCCAACGTGAAGTAACAGACCGTCCCGTCGCCGTGGTCCTTCAGGTACAGGACGGGCCGGGGCTCGTCCTCGGTGGTGTGCCCCTCGGCGAATCCCGTCGACTCACCGACGAATCGAGTGTGGGCGAGGACGCGAATCGGTGGATGAAGCTCACTGACGTAGAGCTCGTCGGTGACCTCGAACGGGTTGATTCCAGCGACGAACGGGTGCGCGGGTTCGGTGAACTCCACCGTGTACGGCGCGATCGGCGGGTGCCCAAGGAATTGACTCCCCAGCACATTCGCCAGGTCACCCAGGGTCCGCGGTGTCACGTACTTGCTCGGCGATCCGTTCGGCGTCCGGTCGATCGCGGAGTTCGTGCCATGCAGGGCCAACCAGCGGCCACCGCGAGAGACGAACGCCTCCAACGCTTTCTGCTGCACCTCGGTCGGGACCCGATTGCACGTGTAGGTGACCAGCAGATCGGCCGAAGCCAGAGCATCGATGCAGTCGTAGTCCTCGAAGACCCGGGTGCGGACCTGCTCGTACTGGCTCAGCGCCGACAGCAGTTGCAGCCTCGCATAATCGAAGTCGTGCCACTGCCCACCGCACACCAAGACCGCGTCGAGCCGGCCTGCAGGTCCCGCCATCCAATCCTCTTTTCAGCGATCGGTCTCTTTCGGTGATCAGCCGTGCGCGTGCAGCGCTTTGCCGGCCAGGGCAAGATGCGCCTCGCCCAATGCTTCCGCCTGAGTAGGGTGCGCGTGCACGTGTTGGGCCACGTCCCCCGCGGTCGCTTCCCAGTTGTAGATGAGCTGCGCTTCCCCGATGAGCTCTCCGACGCGTGCGCCGACGAGGTGGATGCCCACCACCGGTCCGCCCGGGCCGGCCTGCACCAGCTTCACGCCGCCTGCCGTACGGAGGATGCGGCTCTTACCGTTGCCACCGAGGTCGTAGACGACGGTCTCGACCTCTCCGTACTCCGCGGCCGCTTCGCTTTCGGTCAAGCCGACCGATGCGACCTCGGGGTTGGAGTACGTGACTCGCGGAATTCCCCTGTCCGCGACGGGCATGCAGTCCAGACCGGCCAGTTGCTCGGCCACCAGGATGCCCTGTGCGAAACCGCGGTGGGCCAGCTGTGGCCCCGCCACGATGTCGCCGACGGCGAACACTCCAGGTACCGACGTTTGCAACCACTCGTCGGTGACCACGAACCCGCGATCGAGATCGACACCCGCTTCGGCGAAGCCCATGTCCGCGGTGCGTGGACCGCGACCGACGGCCACGAGCATGAGGTCGGCATCGATGGCGGATCCGTCGGCGAGCTCGACGTGCACGCCTCCGTCTGTTCGAGCGGAGACGGCGCTGAACGACGTGTTCGTCTTCAACACCATCCCGCGTTTGCGGAACGCCCGCTCGACCTGTTTCGACGTCCACGGGTCTTCGGTCGGCAGCAGAGTGGGCGCCGCCTCGACGATCGTCACCTGCGTACCGAGCGACGACCAGACGCTGGCGAACTCGCACCCGATCACTCCGCCGCCGAGGACGACGACACTGTCCGGGACGGTGTCGAGTTCCAGAGCACGGTCGCTGGTCACGACCGAACCACCGATGGCTAAGCCCGGCAACGACTTCGAATGCGAGCCGGTCGCGAGGATCAGCGCTTCGCCGCGATAGGTGGCGACGCCACCGTCGGCGAGTTCGACCTCGACAGTGCGGTCACCGACGAGACGGCCCCGTCCGGCGACAAGCTCGATGTCGCGGGAAGCGACGAGGCCTTGCAACCCGCGGTACAGGCCGGCGATCACGTCGTCCTTGTAACTGTTCACCGCACTCATGTCGATACCGTCGAGGGTCGCCTTGATGCCGAAGCTCGAGGCCTCACGGACGGAATCGGCCACTTCGGCCGCATGCAGTAGTGCCTTGGTCGGAATGCATCCGTTGTGCAGACAGGTACCACCGAGTTTGTCGGCTTCGATCAAGATCACCGACATGCCCAGTTGGGCAGCCCGCAACGCGCAGGCGTACCCACCGGACCCGCCGCCGAGGATCACCAGGTCGGCTGTGCTGGTCACATCAGATGACATGTCGAGACTCAGAAATCGAAGCGGTTGGTGAAGCCGCCGTCGACCACCATGTTGATTCCGGTGACGTGTCCCGCGGCGGGTGACGCCAAAAAGGTCACGGCGTTCGCGACGTCCTGTGCTGCACCCAGTTTGCCCAGCGACGCCGACTCGAGTGCAGCCTCGTACAGAGCGGGACGACTCGTCTGGATGGTCTCCCAGGCACCCCCCTCGAAGAAGATGGGTCCCGGCGACACTGCGTTCACGCGAATACCTTTGGGTCCTAGGGCACGCGCCTGTGCCGACGAGTGCTGCAGTACGGCAGCTTTCAGCGCACCGTAGCTGTTGGCGGTGGTGATCGGACCGGCTTCGAGCGCCGACGTGGTGCTGATGGTGACCACCGACGCCGAGGTGCTGGCTTCGAGATGGGGCGCGGCCGATTCGATGAAATTGACCAGACTCATGAGGTCGACGTTGAAACTGTCGACCCACGCCTGCGGGCCCTTGCCGGTGGCAGCGGAGGCGTTGACCACAACGATGTCGATGCCACCGAGCGCCTCGGCCGCATCGTCGACAAACGATTTCACGGCGTCGGCGTCACCCACGTCGACTGCTTTGTGGAAAACCGTTCCGAGCTCGGACAATTCGGCGGACACCTCGTTCAGGTGTTCTTCGCCGCGCGCGCACACACCGACCGATGCGCCTTCGGCGAGCAGCGTGCGGGCTATAGCGAGGCCGATGCCGCGACTGGCACCGCTGACGATGGCGCGCTTGCCTTTGAGATCGAGATCCATCTGATGACTCCTTGATCGGTGTTCAACTGCAGGACTTAGAGATTCATGGCTCCGACGGATGTCTGGAAGTCGAGTACATGAGAGAAATCGTTGACCGACTGGACCGCTCGGCGCGTGTCGGCACCTCGAACCACGCTGATCGAGGTGTGGTGGACTCGAACCGGCATGTCCAGACCGCTTCCCAGAGCATCGGCGAGGACCGCGTTGATGACACCGCCGTGGCAGGTCACCACCACCCGCTCACCGGGATGGGAGTCGACGATAGTGGAGATCTGGCCGAGTACACGGGCGCGAAACTCTGCCCCATCCTCGGCGTAGGGGAACGCGTCGTAGCGACGCGTCCTGACGTGTTCACGAAAGATCGTGGCGATCTCGTCGTGCGGCAGGGTGTCGAAGGGACTGCGGTCGGCAGGAAACTTTTGCCAGGGCTCGTACTCGGTCAGGTCGTCCCGCACCACCGGGACGAGTCCGTGTCGATCGGCGATCTCGGTTCCGGTACGAAATGCTCTTCGAAGCGGAGAGCTGTAGACGGCATCGACCCGAGCCGTGGCCAGCCTCTGCGCCACGGCCCGCACCTGGCGTTCGCCGAGGTCGGACAGCGGCGGGTCGACCGTCTCACCGGCGCTGAGTTCTTTGCTCAGCACCTGCTCGCCGTGACGTACCAGGACCAGTTCGCACAATCCGGTCAGCGGCGCGAATGGGTTGTCGAGATCGATCGATCGGGCACGTGACTGACTGAGCATGGTGCCAAGTCAACCATAAACTGTCGTCGGTCTAAAGATACTTGCGCAAAGTCGCGGTTCGATGACCTTCGCATGGGGACTTAGTTGTGTTCGACTCCAGCAGTAGCGTCACAGACTGGAAATGTCGGCGGCCAGTTCGCGAACCTCGTCGGAAAATCTCCGACGTCCGAGGTTGGCAAGAACCGTGTCCTCGGTAAGCCAGGACGACACCGAGACTTCGAGCAAACTCGACAGCGCTGTCGCGGCGGCTGCCTGTTTCGCTCGCGTCGTGACTCCGCTGCGGCTGCGCAACTCGGCGGTGAAGATGTTCAGCATCGTCAGACGCACCTCCCGGCGAAGCGACTCGATCGACAGGCTCCATCCCGGCGAGCGCACGAAGTACACGAGCGACGCGGCCCGATGCTGGTCCGTCCATTCCAGCAAGCCAACGATGATGTCGCCCAGAGAGGCGTCCGCGTCGTTCTCGACCTCGGCACGAAGCTCCTCGAGCAAACCGTCTGCATAGAGCCGCAGCCCGCCGAGCAGAACCTCGTCTTTCGACGGGTAGTGGTAGTAGACGGCGGCGGAAGTCATCTGAGCCTCCGCCGCAATATCGGCGACCGTGACGTCCTCGATGGACCGGACGGAGTACAGGTGCATCGCGGCGTCGACAACAACCTCACGCCGCGACGGCCGATGCGCCGCCCGCTTCGCGCCCTTGCTCGTCGGAGCCGCCGCAGTCCGCTTCGGTGCCACTCCCTTGCCTGCCATGCAGTAGATCATGGCACCCACGACCCGATCGGGGTGTCGCGACGTACACCAGCGAGTAAATTGGGGCCGGTGCCACGACGACGAAGCATCGACCACGAAGACGGTCACGCAGATGAGACGCCGACCGGCTGGGATTCATCGCCCGCCGCCGACGACGATCCCGTAGTCGCCGGCTCGTCCGGTCCTGCCGACGCAGACGAGAACACCGTCGACACGCCCGCTGCGTCGAAGGGTTCTGCTCACCGGCCGTCGCGCCGACACCTCATCGTCAAAGCAGCCGTTCGCGTCTTCTCCCGAAAAGGCTTCGCAGAAACGTCGATACAGGAGATCGCAGAGGCCGCGGGCATGGTGCCCACCGCGGTCTACTACCACTTCGCCAGTAAGGAAGAACTGTTCGAGAGCGCCCTCGGATATGCGATGGACGCCAGTTCCGCCGCCGCTCAACATGCCCGACCGGACGACGCCGAGGCCGACGCAGACACGTTCAAGAGCGTGATCGACGCCGTATGGGACTGGACGGCCGAGCACCCGAACGCGGCGCGGATGCTGTTTCTGCAAATGGCCGGCGGCGCGACACCCGGAACTCGCCTTCTGACGAAGGAGTACGAGGACCGGCACATCCGGCGTGCATTCGATTACTTCCCGGTTGCGGAGACACCGGCCAACAAGCGGTCCGCGGCGGCGCAACAGGCCGCACGGTCGTTGCGGGTCCGGACGATGATCGCCACGACCATCGCCATCCAGCCGCTGCGCATCGAGGGAGGGCCGCTGGCCGGCATTTCGGTACCTCGACTGCGGGCGGCGACCACCGAGGTCTGCTCGAAGATGATCGAAGGGCGCTGAACTAGCACTCTCGTCGAGTAACTTGACTGCATCACCAGTTGAATTTCATCGATGGGACACCCGCTCATGCGTATTGCGGCATTCACCGGTGGGCATTCGTTCGATCGCGATGCCTTCGCCGACTTCCTGGACTCGTTGCCCGGTGACGTCTCGTGGCACGAGCACCCTGACGCGGATCTCGGCCCGGACGACCTGGCCCGGTTCGACGTCTCGTTGCACTACGACATGCCCGGCACACTGCCCACACCGGCCGATCCACCGGAGGCCGTGCGCGCAGCAGTAGCCGCGGCTCCGATCAGCGGACACGGGTACGTAGTGCTGCATCACGCCATCGCCTCGTGGGCGAACTGGGACGAGTGGGCCGAGTTCGTGGGTGGCCGATACCTTTACCGGCCGAGCGTCGTGCGCGGCGTCGACTGCCCGGACTCCGGCTACCGACATGCAGTTCCGCAGACCATCACCGTCACCGATCGTTCGCACCCCATCACCCTCGGCATCCCCGACTCGTTCGACCTCGTCGACGAGACCTACCTGTGCCAAGTCTTCGAGGACGACGTCACTCCCCTGCTGCGCACCGACGCGGAGATGACCGACGCCGTGCACTGGTCGACGGCACTGGCCATGGCGGGCCGCCGCGACGAACGCGAGGGCTGGAGCCACCGACCGGGCTCGCAGCTGGTCGGGTGGACGAAAACCAACGGCCGCAGTCGGCTGGCGTATCTGCAGCCCGGCGACAAGTCGCCCACCCTTTCCGATCCCGTCTACCGCCGACTCGTTTCGGGGGCTCTACGGTGGGCAGCGCGCTCATGACCGGAGTTTTTGGAGTCAGCCTAAAGAAAAGTGTGCCCGCTATCACTCTTCGCTGTTACAGTTAGTGCATTCGGCACCAAGTAAGGGCGTTGCCCCGTTCCAAGGAGATTGCGATGCGACAGATCAAGCATCCGATGAGCCACGCTATCTACGAATTCGATGACGACTTCAACGTTCTGGTCACGGACCGCCACGGCAAGACCGGAACGTTCGACCCCGAGGGCCGCTACCTCCACGGCGAGGTGAAAGCGGTCGACCCCGAGCTGGCCCGGTGGGTCGGACTCGGCCCCCGCGAGCCAGTGCCGATCACACAGAACCGGCGATTCATGGGTGCGGCGAAACTGCTCGAGAAGATGCAGTCCGACAGAGTGGCTGAAGAGGCCCGCGCCATCACACTCGAACAGGGAGGCAAACTGTGACCAACACCGAAGAACGGCCCGCCGAGGACGCGGGGTTCATCGAGAACGGCGTTGGCTACCAACGACTCCTGGACACCGACACCCATCCCGTACCCGACATTCTGCGCATCGAGTCGCACGAGATGTACGAGGACCAGAACTTCATCCCGATCTCGCGCTACATCAGCCGCAAATATCACGAACTCGAGCGGGACCGAGTCTGGTACAAGGTATGGCAGATGGCGTGCCGCGAGGAGGAGATCCCCGAGCCGGGCGACACACTGGTCTACGAGATCTGCGAGAAGTCCATTCTTCTCGTGCGCGGCAAGGACATGGGAATTCGTGCCTTCTACAACTCCTGCCTGCACCGCGGACGCACCCTCCGTGAGGAGGACGGCCCGGCGGGCAACGAATTACGTTGCCCCTTCCACGGTTTCGCGTGGAACTTCGATGGATCACTGAAGTCGATGACGTGTGCCTGGGATTTCCCGCAGGTGGACAAGGGCAAGATGGACCTTCCGCAGGTCAAGGTGGACACCTGGGGCGGCTTCGTCTTCATCAACATGGATCCCACGTCCGAGTCGCTGGACAGCTTCCTCGGTGACCTCGGAAAGCACTTCGAGGCATGGCCGCTGGAGGATCGCTACATCCAGGCCCACGTCGCACAGGTGATCCAGGCGAACTGGAAGATCGCGCAGGAAGCGTTCTCCGAGGCGTTCCACGTCATCACCACGCATCCGCAACGCGTCGTCGGCACCGGTGACTCCAACAGCCAATACGACAGTTGGGGCAACTTCAACCGCGGCATCACCGCCAACGGCGTACCCAGCCCGCACATCAACTTCGTACCGACCGAGCAGGAGATGTTCGACTCCATGGTCGACGCCCGTATCGACGAGGACCCGATGGTGACGCTGCCCGAAGGCGTGTCCGCCCGGGAGATGTCGGGCATGCTGGCTCGTGAAGGACTGCGCGACATCATCGGAGATGTCAAGGCCGACAACATGTCCGACGCTGAGTCACTCGACAGCGTGTACTACACCGTTTTCCCGAATTTCCATCCGTGGGGTGCATACCAGCGCATCGTCTACCGGTTCCGCCCGAACGGTGACAACCACGAAACCTCGATCATGGACGTCTACCTGCTCGCGCCGTTCAAGGGCGAACGGCCGAAACCGGCCAAGACCCAGTGGCTCCGTCCCGAGCAATCCTGGTTGGAAGCAACGGTTCTCGGTAGCTCGGCGCGGGTGTTCGACCAAGACGCTTACAACATGCCCAAGGTACACAAGGGCCTCAAGTCTGCGCAGTCGAAGACGTTGCCGTTGGCTCGCTATCAAGAAGTGAAAATTCGTCACATCCACCACTTGTTGGCGAAGTGGATCGGCGAAGAGGTGGACTGAAAGCCGTTGCCGCATTGACACCTGTTGGCTACACGGGGCGGCGCATCGGTGAAGCGCGCTCCGACCCCGAAGGTGCCGCATTGCACTAGAACAACCGATTCACGACCGACCGAAGTTGATCGCGCCGCTTCGGCGCAGCCGATACCAACGCCCGCGATAGCACCAGTGTCGCCGGAACCCGATGACCCGTCACCGCGATGCCATCGCCGCAGTATGCCGCTGCTCCGACAATGGCCGCTGCTGTGAATCCAAGGCCTGGATCCACGCCCCTCGTCGTAATCCACACCCCGCACACCGGGCGTAGATTCCCGTCAGGGGCGTCGATTCGGCCGCCGGATTCCAAATGAACTCCTCCGATTCGGATACCCGACTCCGATCAGCGTCGGGTATCCGAAACCGAGGAGCTGATCCGAAACGCAAAAACTCCGATCCCGAAGCCGGGATCGGAGTTCGTGGAGCCTCCTAACGGGATTGAACCGTTGACCGCTCGCTTACAAGTATGTTGCGAGACAACCAGATACGTCCGCATGGAACCACCACAGAGCCTCTGACCTGTGTCGACCGTCCAAGCGGAACCATCCGCATTCACCGTCGTAGGTACCGACTCCTGACACGCTCGTGACACCCAGACCTCAATGTGGTTTGTGCTCGGAGTCAGGCAAGCCCCTCACCATCGACACCAACAGCCCACTGAGGCCACCTGAGCAATCATGCGGTCTATCTCTTCAGGCGTAGATTCTGTGTCATGTCGCGTTCCACACCTTTTCTCTAATCTTTCGTTTCGACGACTTCGGCTGCGGCGTTGGATGACTTTCGAATGCGTCTTCGCGCGACGAAGAGCCGGTCGTTCCCGCCGCTGCAGTGCAGAGGGCGCATCGAGCGCAGTTTCAGCAAAGACGAGATCCTGATGTATGTCACCCTTTACCGGCTCACCAAAACCATCGGGTCTTCGATGCATGTATCCACCGCCAACGGGTTTATTCCTTTGGATCAGCACGACCGCCGCTTCGAGGTCACAGCTTCCGCAGGAAGTCGATCCTGGACTGCAATGCCCGACGCGATACCGCGATCTGTGGTGCAACGAGCTCGGAACCATGCGGCACACCGGGATACATGTGGAATGCTGTCGAAACTCCTTCGGCGGTGAGTCGCGAGGCGTAGGTCAGGATTTCGTGCCGAAAGACGTCGAGTTCACCACAGTCCAGGTACGTACGCGGAAGACCCGCGAGAGTGTCCGCCCGAGCGGCCGACGCGTACTGTGATGGGTCCTTCACACCCTCGGTCACCGCATCCCACGCTACGGAGTTGTTGGCGTAGGTCCATCCCATCCAGCGCACCAGGTGTGAGTCCGGTATTCGGGTGCGGTCGTCGAGCATGGGGTAGATCAACACTTGAGCTCACAACGACGGCAATCGCCTGTCACGCACCGCGAGTGCAGACGCTGCCGCGATTCCTCCCCCGCCGCTGTCGCCCATGATCGCGATCCTCGCCGTGTCAACGCCGAGCTCGGCAGCGTGCGCGTTGCAGCCATCCGATCGTGGTCAGGCAGTCGTCGAGCGCTGCTGGATAGGGGCGCTCCGGGGCGAGCCGATACTCGACGGCCAACAGCGGAACCCCTGATCGCCCTACATATTGAGCAACGATGCCGTCGTACATGTCGAGGTCGCCCATGACCGTGCCTCCGCCATGTACGAACAAGACCGCTGATCCGGGAGCTGAATCGCGAGCGGTGTACCAACGCAATTCCAATTCGAATCCGTCCGCGCGCTCGTACACGAAGCGTTCGAGGGCTTAACACGATCTTGTACCCGCGCACCGCTATGGCACCCCCAAAGAGATCGCCGGCGCGGTCGAATATTTGGCGTCGGATGTTACCGGCTATTTCAACGGCCATATTCTTCCCGTCGACGGCGGGTTCATGGCCGGAGGAATGCTCTCACTTCGGCTTCACATCGCTGCACCCGAGGAGCTGCACCATTAACCGTGGAATACGTTCTAGCACAGCATCTTCCGAAGACAAACTCAGTGAACAAGTCCTCCTCCGAGCACCGCACACGGATTCAAGATCCCCGCTGGATCCAGCGCTACCTTCACTGCTCGTTGCGCAGCGATCGCGACGTCGTCGAGTTCGACCTCGAGCCAACTCGACTTCAATCGACCCACTCCGTGCTCACCGGTGATCGTCCCGCCGAGCTCCAAGGCGCGCTCGGTGATCGCGTTGAAGGCGGCCAAAGCTGCGGTGCGGCTTGACGGATCGTTCTCGTCGTAGATGACGGTCGGATGCAGGTTGCCGTCACCCGCATGACCGAACACTCCGATAGTCAGGCCATGTTCGGCTGCAATGGATTCAACGGAAACAATCAGATCCGTGATGGCAGAGCACGGCACCGCCACATCATCGAGCAGCCAGTCTCCGAGCTGCTCGAGTGCCGGCAGCGCAAGCCGACGTGCTTCGAGAAGCATTGCGGCCTCCGTGGGGTCGGAACTGACTGCAACCTCGGTCGCTCCGTTGTCGTCACAGATCGCTTCGACTCTCGACAGCACACCCAGCGCGTCCACGTCGTCGCTCTGCACCAACAGAAGCGCATCGACGTCGTCACCGATTCCCATCTTGGACAGCGCATTCACCGCATGAACCGTCGTGCGATCCAAGATCTCGAGCATCGACGGTGTCGAACCGGACGAGGAGATGTCGCCGACGGCGGATCCTGCGCCTGCGAGCGAGGGGAATGACGCGACAAGCGTCTGTGCCTGCCGAGGTGCGGGAAGCAGTTTCACGGTGATTTCGGTGATCACTCCGAGCGTTCCCTCCGATCCGACCATGAGACTGGTCAGGTCGTAACCAGCGACGCCCTTGACCGTCCTTCGACCGGTACGCATGACTCGTCCGTCTGCCAGCACTACTTCCAGTCCTAGGACGAAGTCACCCGTCACCCCGTACTTGACGCAGCACATTCCGCCTGCGTTGGTCGATACATTGCCACCGATCGTGCTGAAATCGACGCTACCCGGGTCAGGTGGATAGAACAGACCCGATTCTGCTGCCCGACTTCGTAAATCGCCGGTCACCACCCCTGGTTCGACCACTGCGATTCGGTTGACCGCGTCGATCTCTTTGATCGCAGTCATTCGGTGCAGGCTCAACACCACCGAGCCGGACGACGCGTTGGCCGCTCCGCTCAATCCGCTACCAGCTCCGCGCGGCACGACGGCAACCTCGCTCTCGTGCGCGAGACGCATACACAGTGCAACTTCATCAGTGGTGCGGGGCATCACAACAGCCGACGGCATACCGTTGTCGGTGAACCGCGATTGGTCGCGAGCGTAAGCGACGACGATGTCCGGGTCGGTCACGACAATCTCGTCGGGTAGCGATTCGAAAGCGTGCCGAACGGCGTCGTGCGCTGGGGCGTTCAACGCACTGCCTCCAGTCCGCGTCGGTGCTCCAGTGCAAGTTCGACGTAATGGTGAGCATTGCCACCGTTTGCCGCGATGGCATCCGCGTCGAGCGCACGTTTGATTTTTCCCGGCACACCGGCGATCAGCGAACCTGCCGGGACGACGGTTCCTTCGGTGATCACCGTGCCCGCTGCGATCAGCGAGCCTGCGCCGATCACTGCGCCGTTCATGATCACGGCGCCCATGCCGACCAGTACACCGTGCTCGATTCGACATCCGTGCAGGATGGCTCCGTGCCCGACGGTGACGTGGCTTCCGATGGAGACGGGCATTCCTGGATCGGTGTGCACGACGCAGTTGTCCTGAATGTTGCTTCCCGATCCGATTCGGATGGGTTCGGCGTCCGCTCGCAGAGATGCGCCGTACCAGATGCTGACGTCGCGCCCCAGCTCCACGGAACCGATGACGGTGGCCGTAGGGGCGATCCAGGCCGACTCGTCGACGACCGGCGACCGCCCGCCGAGACCGAAAACCAGAGCCGAGACCGATCGTTCGGCGGTCATCGAGACCTCATGGAGAGCCCACCGTCGACCGGCAGCATGACCCCGTTGACGTACGAGGCTTCGTCGGAGGCCAGAAAGACAGCGGCGTGTGCAACGTCCCAGGGCGAACCCATTCGCCCGGTCGGACTGGCTGCATCGCGCTCCGCCATTTCCCGGGCAGCTCGACGTTCGTCGCCACTGACGATCTGCTGCGACACCAACGGGGTGTTGATCAGGCCCGGAAGGATCGCGTTGGCGCGGATGCCGCGGGAGGCGTACTCGAGGGCCACCGAGACCGTGAGTTGATCGACGGCACCCTTCGAGGCCATGTAACTGGGGTAGTTGTACCCGGTGTGACGAACGGCGGCCAGTGACGAAACGTTGATGATCGAACCGGTTCCCGCCTCGAGCATCCAGGGGATGGTGTGCTTGCAGGCGAGGAAGACACCGGTCAAGTTCACCTGCATGGCGGCATCCCACGCAGCGAGCTCGAGTTCGGTGATGTCCCCCACCCTGGCCGCGCCGACGTTGTTGTGCAACACCGTAGGTGGACCGAAACTTTCGGCTACGTCCGCCACCGCGGCACGGACCTGTTCCTCGTCGGTGACGTCGGCAGTGAACGCCTTCGCAAAACCACCCTCACGAACTATTTCCTTCGCCGTGAGTTCGGCCTCGGCCGGACTTCTGTCGATCGCAGCGACAACCGCGCCTTCACGTGCGAACGCCAAAGCTGCAGCGCGCCCGTTGCTCAGGGTGGCCCCGCTCGATCCAGCGCCGAAAACAACGGCTACTTTGCCCGCTAGTCTGTCACTCATGTGTTTCTCGAATCCTCGATGATCAGTAGTTCGAAGGTGACCGCGACCGGATTCCGGCCTCGTAGAAGCGAACCCGCATGTACCTCACCGCGCAGGTCGACCAGGATCCCCGACAGGGTGCCGCGCGGAGCACCATTCGCGTCCGAAACGATGGATCCTTGGATCGTGACGATCTCCGTCGCTGGTCCATCGACGAGCTTGGCGGAATCACGACGCTGCAAGCAGCCGCCGACAAGACTGCCGACGCCTGCACGCACGAGCGCGCGCTCGAAACCGTTGGTGCGGCACACTTCCTCCGCAGCCATCACGATGTCCTCACCGGGCAGAATTCGGCTTATCACCGCGCGCGCCTGATCGCGCGCTCTGTCTGCCACGTGTACGGGCACCACCGGTGTGAACGCGGGCATACGGGTTTCGGGATCGTCCGCGCTCACCATGTCCACACCTGACAGAGTGTGCAGCACCGCGTACACCGGTACTGCCCCCAGACGAGACTCGGGCCAGAGGTGGCCTGCCCGAAGAGTTCCCGACGCATCGATCCACGAGGCATGGCAGTGCATGAACCGCTCACCGTTCCGATACCCGAAGGTCACTGAGGCAGTGAGCAGTTGAGCGGGCACCTCGGACTCGTGTGTCTCGCTGTAGCTGACCGGGTTCTCACCCGTCCCGCACGCCGGAAAACAGTACGAGATGCGGTCCAATGTGCCGCCCATGAGTTCGATCTGGGCCGACGAGGCTCCATGTCGATCGGCGACGAGGTCCAGCGCGTCGATCAGCCGAATGTTCGGCTCGAGCGTGGTGTTCACCGAGGATGTATGTGTCGTTACCGTGTGCCGGCGATCGGGATGACGTGGACCCGGAAACACCAGCGCAGGCGAGTCGGTCGTCAGAGTCATGGTCCGCTCACCGCCACGGCCGGCTGCATGCCGCGAATCTTCAATTCCGCCTTCACATCTTTTTTCGCAACCTTGCCGTACGCAGTGGTCGGTAAGGCCGACCACTGCACGAAGTGTCTCGGTAGTTTGTACTTGGCGACGAAGGGCGCGAGCCATGCGCCGAGTTCTTCTGACGTCGTCGATTCGGACTCGGCGCACACCCACACCGCAACTCCGATCTCGCCCCACACTGGATCCGGAATGCCGACCACCGCCACATCGATCACCGACGGGTGCTTCAAAATCTTCTCTTCGATCTCGCGGGGGTACACGTTCGACCCTCCGGAGATGTACATGTCCGATGCCCGACCGGTGATGTACAGAAATCCCTGCTCGTCGAATCGGCCGAGATCGCCGGTGTGAAACCATCCGTCACGGAATGCTTCCGCGTTGGCACTGTCGTTGTTCAGATAGCCCGCGCACACTGCTGGTCCCGCGACGCATATCTGGCCTTGCTCGCCCGTCGGCACCGACGTGCCGTCCTCGGCGAGTACAACGACGTGCATGCCGGTTCGAGGTCGTCCACAACTTCCGAAATCGACGCCCTCCAGCCCCTGGCGTCCATGGTCGCCGGGGCGGAGAATTGTGATGTTCCCGGTGACCTCACCGAGTCCGTAGTACTGAACAAGAACGTCGCCCAACACTTCCCGTGCCGCCTCTTGATCGACCGCGTACATCGGTGCGCCCGCGTAGATGACGTACCTGAGTGACGAATGGTCGTGTCGGTGGACGGCTGGGTGCTCGACGAGCTTCTTGAGGATGGTGGGAACGGTGAATACGTTGCTCACGTGCTCACGGGCGATCGTCGCCCACACTTCGTTGCCGTCGAGGCTCGCGGATTCGGTCAGGATTGTCGCCGCGCCCGCAGCTACCTGAGGGAGGAGGTGCACTCCTGCACCGTGGGACAGCGGTGCGACGACGAGCGATGCATCGTCCTCGCTGGTACCCGGCATCAGGTCGGCCAGGTGGTTGTTGATGACGAAACTCAACTGAAAGTGAGTCAGGATCGCGGCCTTCGGGGTTCCGCTGGTGCCCGAGGTGAAGAAATACCACGCGTGGTCCTCGGCGTCGACACCTTCGTTGACGATCGCTTCGGATGCGGCCTTCTCGGTATTCGACAGTCCAGCAATGGAATCGGCACCTTCGGCTGCGATCCACAAGGTACCCGCCGTCAGCTCGACAGCATCGGCGATCGCGGCCGCATGATCGGCGCAATCCCGGTGACTCACCAGAGCGACGGGCGTGCACACTGCAGCAATTTCCGCCGCATCAGCCGGAGTGATCCTGGCGTTCGTCGGAGCCAAGACCGCGCCGACCCGCCAGATCGCAAACATCGCCTGAACGAACTGGACGTGATTCGGACTGTGCACGAGCACCACGTCGCCCTTGGTTACACCCCGTCGACGTAGATCGACGGCCAAGAGATTCACTGCGGAATCCAAGTCCTTCCAGCTCCACCGCACCGGACCGCAGACGACCGCGGGGCGGTCGGGAATTCGACGGGCGTTGGCGGTCAACATCTCCGCGAGGTTCATCGAACGACGACTAGGGGCTGCGGCGGCGGTCATCGAGCCGCCTCCAGAATTGTGGCGTAGTTGGCAACAGCTGCGCCGCCCATGTTGAAGACAGCAGCGCGATCTGCGCGCGCCAGTTGCATGTCCCCGGCCTCCCCCGTCAGCTGCATAGCCGCCATCACGTGCTGTGAAACACCCGTCGCACCGATCGGGTGGCCTTTGGACTTGAGCCCACCGGAGACGTTGACCGGCAATCTTCCGTCGCGTTCGGTGACGCCCTCGGCGAGGACCGTTCCGCCCTTACCCGGCTCGGCAAGCCCAAAGGCCTCGTACTGGAGCAGCTCAGCCACGGTGAAACAGTCGTGGGTCTCGAGGAGATCGAGATCGTCCAACGTGACGCCCGCGTCGCGGAGGGCGTTGGAAAAAGCAGTCTTGGCACCGTGAAAGACCAACGGATCTCGCCTGTTCGCAATCGCCATTGCCTCGTTGGCCTGCGCTCTGGACTTGATCTTCACAGCGCGCGGTGCTGTTCGCGCGACATCAGCGGAGGCAACCACCAGAGCAGCAGCGCCGTCCGAGACCATCGAGCAGTCCGTACGAAGGAGCGGAGCCACGACGTAGGGATTACGCTCGGAAACCGTCCGGCAGAACTCGAAGCCCAGGTCTTTTCGCATGTGCGCGTACGGGTTCGCCACACCGTTGCGATGATTCTTGGCTGCGATCGTTGCCAACGCGTCCCGCGGATCGCCGTACCGGTCGCCGTATTGTGTTGCAAGCGAGGCGAACACGCCGGGGAAGCTGCCGTACGACGCCTCGGTTGACAGATGTGTCGCACCCAGCAGTATGTCGCCGACCTGTGCGCCCGGTGTTGCTGTCATCTTCTCGGCACCGACGACGAGCGCAATCCGTCCCCGACCGCTCTCTATGAAATCGAGAGCGGCGTACAGCGCTGCGCTGCCTGTGGCACAGGCATTTTCGGACCGAACCGCGGGTGTAGCGCTCAGTTCATGTGTGCCTGCACCTACGAGGGCAGCGTCGAAACTCTGTGGCGAGAATCCGGAGTTGAAGACCCCGACGTGGACAGCGTCGATATCGGTGGAACTGACGCCCGCGTGATCGAGTGCAGTGGTCGCGACGCGCGCGATGAGCGCCTCGACGTCAGGATCAGCGAGCTTGCCGAACGCGGTGTGTGCCCAACCGATGATGCTGGGAGTGTCTGTCATTACGTGACTCCTAGAGCGAAGGTGCTCCCGGTCGCCTGACGCTGATTGGAATTGCGTACAGCCGATGAAGGAGACTTGGTTGTACGTTCGAGTATCGATCGGCAGTGAGCCACGCAACATGGCACAGCGTTGCGACTTTGTGCCGGTTTACCCTCGTTTTGTAGAAATCGCCTGGAAAGATGGGTTGAATGACGAGTTCGATCATTGCCGGTGCCGAGGTTCGCACACTGGTCGATGAACTCGGCGAGTTCCTCGGCCGCTCGGTCGTCATCGACGATCCGGCGGTGCGGTTGATCTTCTCGAGTCGCCATTTCGGCGACGAGGACACCGTCCGCATACGCGCAATGCTCGACCGAGACGCCGGCGACGAGATCGGCAGATTCGTTCTGGCTCAAGGCGCGGCGCGGTGGCACGGACCGCATATTCTCGAGGGAAGCGTGGAGCTTGGACTCAATTCCAGGCTGTGCGTGCCCCTGTACGGCCCGGGCATGCTGATCGGACTCCTGATGGTGATCGATGCCGATCAGACGCTCACCCCTGACGAGATCGACCATATCGAAAAGGTCAGCCGCGACATAGCAACTCAGATGTACGCGGACTCGCTAGCATCCGATCCGCATCAACTCGAGCGGCGAGCTGCGTTGCGCGATGTGCTCTCCGGGGACGCCCAAACCAGACAGGGCGCACTCTCCTACTTCGAGGAGAGCAGGCATCTTCCCGGTCTGGACGGCGTCGCCGTCACTGTTGTCGTAGCCGACCGTTCGGATAGCTCGAACACTCCGGTGGAGATCGCATTGAGGGTCGCGATCGACACCGTGACGCGAACTCAGTCGAAGAGCGCACGCGCCTACATCACCGAGGACCGTGCCGTATTGCTGCAGGTCAAGGGATCGCCGATGGAGCGGAGCGATCTCGAGCGGCAGGCCCGCCAGATCGAGTCCGAGTTGGCGCGACTCCTGGGCAATGGTTCGGACTGCACGTGGATCGGAATCGGGACCGTGACAGGCGGCTTGGCCAATGCGTTCACGGCACGACATCGTGCGGACATCGCAGCGAAAGCGGCTGCACGAATGGCGTCGATCAAGGACACCGTCGTCTTCTGGGACGACCTTGGAATCGAGGCTGTGCTCCTCGATCTCCCCGAGTCATCGCTGGTGTGGACCACTGTTCCGCAGCCACTACGGGACCTGATCGATGCCGACGAGTCAGGCAAGCTCGTGCAGACCCTACGCAGTTTCCTCGACAACGGTGGCTCGATCGCACGCACCGCGACCGCCCTGCACATGCACCGAACTTCTCTCTACTACCGGCTAGAACAGATCCGAGCCGCAGCCGGTATCGATCTCGATTCCGGCGCAGACCGATTGTCGATGCACGTCGGTCTGCATCTACTCGAGATCGTCAGACGCTGAATCGAGCCCCTATCCAGGCTTTTTCTACATAACGACGAAAAAAATATGCTCTTCTTCGACGTTTGTTCATGGTGATGGCAGTCACTCCAGGGCCACAATCAGTCACAGGTTACTTCGCGTCGGACAGCCTCGATCGTCCCGCGATCACAGACGATGGAGGATCGACATGAGTTCATTGACCACAAGCGACGGCTGCATCCTCGATGTTCATGACACCGGGCACGTCGCGTCGGGACGCACCTTGGTCATGCTGCACGGTTGGTCACAGTCTCGCGCCATGTTCGATCGGATCATACCGCTGCTGTCGGAGTCGGTACGGGTCGTCAGCTTCGATCAGCGCGGCCACGGCGAGTCGAGCAAGCCCTCCACGGGTGCACGCATAGCGCGACTCGCCGCGGACCTGGACGAGGTCCTCGACCATCTCGGCGTCGAACGGGCCACGTTTCTCGGCCACTCGATGGGCGCGTCGGTTCTGTGGAGCTATCTCGATTCACATGGCACGTCCAAATTCGAAAAGTTAGTTATCGTCGACCAGCCGAGCGCGTGCGCTGTGCTGCCGTGGATGACCGCTGAGGATGCGAAGCAAGCCGGTGCGATTCTCGACTTCGAAGGCGCTGCTCAGTTCGCTTCTGCGGTCGCCGGCCCCGATGGCCCCACCGCTCGCCACGCCTTTCTGGTGTCGATGCTCACCCCGAACATCCCGGCCGACGATCTGGAGTGGCTATACAGCGAGAACCTGAAGCTACCGGCCGCATGGGGCGCTCGTTTGTTGTTCGATCACATCATGCAGGACTGGCGCGACATTCTCCCGACGATCGACGTGCCCACTTTGGTCATTGCAGGCGAGGTCAGTCATGTTGCCCCCGCTTCACAGATCTGGACCACGGACCACATCGCCGGTGCTCGCTTCAGAAAGTTCACCGAAGCCGAGGGTGGCGCGCACTTCGCCTTCTTCGAGAACCCCGCACCTTTCGCGGAAGCGATCTTCGGATTCCTGTTCGGTTCCAACACTGATGCTGCAGAGGAGATCTCGCATCCGAACGCCGTGACAGCATGAGGTGAAGGCCGGCGACGCTATCGTGACGGGTCGACGGCCACGCTCCGAGCGGACTCGTCGACGAACAAGTCCTTGTCCCATCCGTCGGGGACGCTCACCGATGAGTTAGCAACGAGTTGTGGCATTTTGTGACACCGAACGCCGAATCGAGCCATCGAATCGGCAAAATCGCCAGGGCACAGTCGACACATAAACCCAGGTGAACGAACCGGGCTCGCGAGCGAAATGAGCGGCCACGACAGGCCAAAAAGAGACGGCCCCAACCATTTTCGCTGGTCAGAGCCGTCCGAAAGAGCCTCCTAACGGGATTGAACCGTTGACCGCTCGCTCACAAGTATGTTGCGAGACAACCAGATACGTCCGCATGGAACCACCACATCCACCCTGACCTGTGTCAATCGTCCAGGCGGTACCACCCGAATCCACGTCCGTTCGCACCGACTTGTGACACGCTCGTGACACCGAGACCCGCTCCGGGGTCCGTCGGGACCTTCTGTGGCAGAGCACGTTGGGTACTACGGAGATACCGCTAGTCGGACGATATCGTTCTCAGGACCGAGGACGTCGCGGTCGAAAAACAATTCAGCGTTCGGGAAGGTGGGCCCTACAACGGTGAGCGTGTTGATTGACACGGCATCGATATGTTGGTCTCGCATCCCTCGGTCGCCGTAGGCCCCGGATTCGTAGGAATCGGGCGACACGTTTTTCCGTGATCCAGAACCGCACATGTTGTACGAGAGCCAGTAGTTTTGATAGCCGGCCGGGTTGCCAAAGTAGTAGTGCCGTAGATAGCCGTGACGGTGAGCTCCAGTCCACAGTTTCTCGCTGGTGCATCCGTCGGGTGCAACGGCAAAAGTGCTTCGCCCGAGCTGCACCTTCAGTTGGCTGAAACATAGCCTGTCGGTCGTTACATAGAGTCGAGGATTCGTGACGGTGACGGAGAACGCGATGACTGTGTTCGATTCGAATTCGACGACCACCCACGCGCCGGCCGTCGAGTAGGTGTTCCTATCGATACCGGCGGTCTCGCTGCGGAACCGGGGCACGCCGAGGGTCGAGTTGACGAACTCTCGCGATGAACCGCAGGCCAGCGTCTCGATCAATCCCTGTTGTTCGCGACGCCTACCGATTGTGCGCTGCCATAGTCGTCGGCATCCGAGGTAGCCTGCCCAAGCAGTGGACAACAAGGCGGCAAAACCTGTGCCTACTGCTATTCCTTGTGAAACATATTCGACAAAGCTACTCATCTCGCGAGCCTCTCACCAGAGAAGGGGGCCTATACCGCGGCATCGATCTGTCGCGGACGGGCTCCTACCAACCTATCGGGCGACCTTTCGGTGACAGGGCGGCAGAGCCTTGACCGCGCGCCCAACTCCCGGCACACGTCCGGATCGTCATCGAATTTGCATGCTGGGTAACGAAGGGAATCAATCAGCTGACACGGTTGCACCTGGCCGCTTTCGCGAGGGGCCCTACCATCGGACGACCCTCCTGCAGGTCTGATGTCATTCATTCGAGTGCTAGTCAGCGTCGTTTCGACGGTCTAACGTCGGCGGCAGCGCCGGCTTCGGCACGTATAGACCTGTGGGAGAACGCCGTTGAAGGATCGCGCTTGCACTTCAGGTTTCGTGGTTCGCTTGCTGGGCGTCCTGACGGTGTCGGTTCTCGCTTCGGGTTTCGCGGTGGCGTGCTCGTCAGAGCCGCAGCTCGCGGCGGTGCCCGTCGATCCGGGCGGGTTTCGGTTGACCGCCGGGGGCGTGACCGTGTCGGGTGGAGCGGGCGTAGCACCAGAAGGAACGCAGGCAACTATCGAACGAACCGACGACCAGCTCCCGAATGAGGTTCAGCAGTCGGTGACGGCCGGAGGCGCGCCCGTTCGGGTCGAGTTGGACGAGGGGCAAGTCCAACCGGCCTCACCGTTGACATTCGATTTCGAGCTGGACGCCGACCGTGTCAATGAGCTACTGGCGGCAGGGAAGATTCCAGTGGTTTTGGTGAGGTCCGAAGGTTCTGAGCAAAACGACGTGATCGAGGCGTCGTGGAACAAGGACACCTCGACACTGACGGCGAGTGTGCCGCACCTCAGTCTGGTGTGGCCGTCGTTCCTGGATCCGAAGGGTGTCTTCGACTCGGTGGCGGAGGGCATCAAACGAGCGCTGGGTATGACGTTCCCCAAGCCTGAGTGCGTCGGCCGCACAGCCGACTTCGCGGTGACCTCATATGGGGTGACTCCAGTGACCGAGGATGTTGCGTGGCCGTGCATCCGAAAGGTTCTTCAAGCTCAAGAGGGAACGCTAACGATCGACCTACAATCGAACTCCCCGTACTTGTGGACAGTGCGCGCTGACCCCTCATTCCTCACAAAGCAGTTCACTACGATCGACATGGGCTCGTATCCCGCGGGTGCCCTCTATCAACAGCTGGTGAACCAGGGTGACGACTCTGAGACAGTGTTGCTGCCAGGGCAGCAACTCTCACTCGGCTTCGGGCCTTACGAACAGACACCTGATTCGGGGACACTGACCTTCGATGTCGGTACCTGGACCTTGGGGCTTATCGGTTACGGCATCGGATGGGTTCTGGAGAAGTTCTCTCCCGGGAAGTACGCCGAAATGATCGAAAACGCGGATGTCATCGAGTGCATGCGCGGGATCAACAGTGGAGCCAACGGCAACCGCGCGTTCGACGCCGGCATGGTTGGCGACTTTGTGAAGTCTGTGATCGGATGCGTCGGCCTGCTCGGTGGATCGGTATTCAGCCTGCTGGCTGGCGGATTCGGTGCCACTCTGGTGGCACCTCTGGTGGGTGTTCTCACAGGTACACCGCCCATTAACAAGGCCACCTTCGAGGTGACCACGACCCGTAAGGAGATTGACCCTTTCTTCTCCAACAGTGGCGGTGTTAGCGGGTATTATTTCAAATCGCCCAGCGGTCAGTGGAAGTGCGCGATCCTCGTGACGGACAACATGGCGGGATGTCAACCGTCGACGTCGATGGACATACCGATCGCCGGTGCGCCGCAGGTCCCCGACCCGGCTACTGGCGCACCAATGAATCCGAACGCGATCTCCGTCGCGAAGGGTGGCGAGCCGGAATTTTCATGGATAAGGCAGGCGATCTTTTGGAGAAACGACGGCGATTCCGCAGTTCTCGACTACGGCAAATCGCTGACGCAGAACGGTTTCACCTGCACCATGCAGGAGGTGGCAATTTCCTGTCGCGAAGACGTAAGCGGTAAGGGCTTCACCTTCACCACCGCCGGATACGCATACGAGTTCACCGCACTTGGGTCTGCTCCACCCACTGCACTGGCGGCTGCGGCGAACGGCGGGTTGGATGCCGTCATAGGACGCCCGACGGATCAGTACTCGGTCGGCTATGGTTCCGAAAGACCCGAGACCTTGTCCATCAACTCATTGTGCGGCAACACAATCACCAATATCTCATGGACGACGTGGGGCAATGAGTCGGCCACCGGCACCGGGACGAAGTGCGCGCCCGCCGGTTCACCCAAAGACGGCGGTCCAGTCAGTCTTGTCGCAACCGACCTCGGAGACTGCGGCGGTGCCAAAGCATACCGATCTCTGGTCATCGCAGGCGGCTCGAAAATCGACGTCTGTGGCGGTGAATGACGTTGCAATACTTACGCGACCGTAGGGCCCAGAGCGTCAAGAACGCCCCGATAGTCCCGGGCGGGGCCCAAAGGCGCGTTCGTGACGGTCGGTGGCGGGGAGGTGGACTGCGCCGTCAAAGCAACTTCTCCACCGCCGGGCACACCTCGGTAGGACCTCTCGTTCAGCCCACCCGCGGGCTTGCCCGAGGGTGGGTTTTTGGACGAGACCACTGGGAAGACGACAACTAGGGCAACGTATTACCGCCCACCTTGGGGAGGGAACGGCGACAATAGTTTTATGGATCCGACACAAGTATTTGCGGCCGTGCGCATGTTCGCTGCCACCCCCACGCAGATGCGGCGCGCTTACCACGCCGTCACGCCGGGAAGCGCGCTCAAGATCTCGCTGTACGACTCGGGCCGTGACTTCTCCTACTTCGTGCCTCGCGTCCCCGACATCTCGTCATGCAACCCACCCGAAGCCGGCGGCGCGCTGGACGATCCGAACGTCATGAACGACTGGGTCGCGAAACACCAAGTGCTGCCGTTCGGATCTAGTGAAGTCAGCGTCCTGATCCAGACGGCCGACAAAACTTCGGCGGTAGTGCGCGCACTGCGCGTCGAGTCCAGCACTGCCGAATCTGTTCCCGGAATAGTCCTGTCTCGGCAGATTGGAGGACCCATTGAGGCGCTGTCGTTAAATGTTAACCTCGATAATGGTTCCGTCACCGCGGTTGACTCTCGCATACTCCCGACCACGCACCTAGTAGAAACCTGGTTTACAGTTTCACCACAGGAACCCCTGGCTATCAGGCTCGCCGCTACCTCGAGCGGACCAAAGGCACTTGTCTGGCAACTCGTCATCGAGGTTACAATCGACGGAAAAAGAGCCGAGATTCGCATACCTGAGTCACCTTGGATAGCAATCCCTCATAATTACGACGCCGTCGTGCAACGATACCTTCACAGTGGTTCCAGCTGGGCTCCTGCGCCCGATTGAGCGAAGCGTGAAATGATCCCCGTTAGGTCATGCATCACGCAACAGTGCCGGGGACCCCGTAGGCACGATCGCAGATGGCAGCAGGATACGTGGGCTGACCACGAGTGGCGGTGATGAGGTGACGAATCTCCGTTCGATTTTCGTTCAACTACCCCACAGTGGGGAATACGGACACCGGTCAATTACCGACAGGCACGTCGCCCGCTCAGAGAGACTTTTACAATGGAGAGCTTTCCCGATTTACTGTTGCGCGCCAGCGCCGCATTGAGCACTATCTACGCATTCTACGTCGCTGCCGCGACGAAATGGCCAACCAGCTACTACCTTCTGGATGACGTTGTCGGTCCACGCGTGGCGAAAACTACGTGGTCTTATGGCTTGTTCAGATTTGCCCCGTTATTCGTGGCAACGTTGTGCGCAACTGGATATCTACCCGACGCCTCCTCCAGATTGATCGTTGCGGCGCTTATCGTAATCGGACATCTCGCAATCTCTGTACTTCGAATAAATCCATACACTAATCCCGGCCCTAAACGCGAGAAATCGTGGTACGCACTGCAGGTGGCAATTCTGGCATCGTCGATTGTCGTCGCCGCAGTCGCAGCAATGTTGGTGCAACATACGGGGGACGCCCTACCTCAATGGCGTGACCTTGTGTCCGCAGCGGTGACAGCCGTGGTAGTTATCTCCCTGTCCGCAGTCCTCCAGAACACAACCGGCAGCTCGAACACGATCAACGAGGCGGCGATCGATCGCGCCGAAAAGAAATACGAACGAACCGTATCGAAGATCGCGGTGAGGAACAAGGTCAATCGAAGATTCCTTCTCGCCTTGGTCATTGCCGAAGATCTACAACGCCCCAGTTGGTTCCGAGTCATCGAGCGTCGGCTTGCGCGAGCGGGATTGGCCAGAACCGTTGGTCTGGGACAGAGTGCGAGCGACTGGTTCGTCACGGATGAGCAGGGCATTGACCGCCTAGCGGCGTCAATTGGCCAACTGACTGTCAACGGAACCCTGAGTCGCGCGCGGCTCGCAGCCTCCGCCGAGCGCTGCAACGAAGGCGACGGGTACGTGGAGTTCGTACTTCACATATACGACCACCTTCAGGCCCGTCAAGCCGAGACTTCGTTCATCGACGAGGATGGAAACCCGTTGATCATCTCGAAACCACCGGCCTTGTACCACGGAGAATGGCTAATCACCGGTGATATCGGCCCCTCCATAAATTGGTTGACTGTGAGAAATCCTGCCACGAACGACAGTATGCAAATCGCGATATCGGAGGAATCGAATGGCCGGAGACCCTGGAGAGCTCAAGTGCCCATCGACTGGACCGAGCCTGAGATATATTCCGAGATTGGATCACCGAATGCATACGACACACGACTCAACCTCTACGCCCTCACCTTCTGACACACAAACCAACCGAAGTGTGTGCATTCCTTCCTAGCTCGGATCGTTACTGCAGTCCGGGCACCATCCATTCCCACCCGTTACGCCCTGACGGTGCGGGCAAGAAGACACTTTTCAGGCCGGGTGCGGCCTCGAATACGTATGTTCCACGGTACTTCGACGACGGAGCGTATGCATCACTGAAACCATCTGTCTCTGCCTCGTCACAGGTGAAGACGGAGCTTGGGTAAATATCGGTGTCAGTAGTCCCGTCAGCGTCAACACCGCCCCAGCGGGCAGGGTTCATCATGCCGTTGATCGCCGGCGCCACGTTCTCACCCTGGTATTGATAGGTGTCGTAGTCTGCGGATGTCTCGAAGCTGACATCGGCAAAGATGAACGAACCTTCCTCGGAGGCTTTGGTGGTACCGCCACCGGACTCGGTACAGGTGTTGTGTGCGCAGCGAGATGCTCCATGCCGCACGCGCGGCGCGCACGAACGCAACGCCCCGGAACGCCAACGACCCGTCATCGCTGCGACGCGCAACGCGTCTCCCGTCACGGCAACGGATCGCAACCACGACCCGCCCACGGCGCCTCGCGGGACGGAGGGCAAGTTGACACAGTTGCGCTGCCATGGAGCCGCGCTGGCTCTCTCGATGACCACCGGTGAAACAGTGCCGCTCCAGGCTTGCGCCTGGTGTTGCCTGGCCTCCTCGTGATCGGCCCGTCGGGGATCGTCAACGTGGTGCGGGTGTCGAGGCGGTCGGGTCCGACGGCTCGGCGGGGCGCGATCGTCTCGTGCGTTGGCGGACTACGGGAGCTTGGACGCGAGGACGTCGGCCGCCAGGATCTCGGGTGCTGCCCCGAGGAGGTGCTGGTTGGCCATCAGGGCTGCGACGATGGCGCCGTTGGCGTGGGCGTCGCGAGCGGCCTCGTCGGGGAATGCATCGAAGATCCAGAAGGTGTCGGCGTGGGTCCTAGCCGCGAACCAGACAATCGTTCCTACTTCTTCGTTGGCGAGTGCGACAGCGCCGGCGAGCAGATCGGCGAGCGCGTCGTGCTGTCCATCGGCCGCGACGATCTTGGCGACGAAGGCATACGGAAGTGATGCGGGTGTGGACATGAGGGGTTCTCCTTGAAGTCGGGGTTCTTCGTGGGGCGAGTTCAGCGTATGACGAGCGAGGGCCGGTGGGGAGTGGCGTATACGACAGTATTGCTATTGTTCGCGCCATGCGTATCGGACTGATCGCGATCGACGGCTGCTTCGGTTCGGCGGTCGCGTCGGTCATCGACATCGTGCGGGTGGCCGACGGAGCCCGCGGCGATGTCGACCCGCGGATCGACCCGATCGAACTCGCCATCCTCGGACCGAAACGGCGAGTGACCACGACGGCATCGATGACCCTGTCGGTAGACCACCCGCTGTCGGAGTCCGGAGAGTTCGACGTGGTCGTCGTCCCTGCGCTTGGAACCCTCACGGCCGCCGCGACCAACGACGCCCTCCAGAGCCGAGATGCACGTTCGGTCATCGCCTCACTCGGGCGCCTCGACGACGCGACCACCCGGATCGCCGCGGCGTGCACCGGCGTGTTCGCCGTCGCCGAGACTGGACGGATGCATCATCGGCGGGCGACGACCAGCTGGTTCCTGGGGCCGGAGTTCCTGAAGCGCTATCCGACCGTCGCCCTCGATCTCGACACCATGGTCGTGGTCGACGGGAACCTCGTCACCGCCGGCGCCGCGTTCGCCCACATCGACCTCGCGCTCTCACTCGTGCGATCGATCAGCCCCGACCTGGCCCAACATGTCGCCAAGCTCCTCATCATCGACGAGCGTCCGTCGCAGGCGGCCTTCGTCGCCTACGAACATCTCCGGCACGAGGACCCGATCGTCGTCGAGTTCGAACGCTTCGTGCGCGCCCGCCTGGACGAACCGTTCAACGTCGCCTTCGTCGCGCAGTCGCTCGGCACCAGCCGGCGCACCCTCGAACGACGAGTCCGTGCGGCGCTCAACCTCACTCCGCTCGGCTTCGTCCAACGGCTTCGCATCGAACGAGCGCGGCACCTCTCAGCAACCACGGACCTCACCTCCGCCGAGATCGCGCTACGGGTCGGCTACGCGAACGCCGAGACTCTGCGCTCCCTCCTGCGCAGGGAGCGACGCCGTTCCTGACCTATCGCCATGCCTGTAGCCGGTGTCCTAGCGCTCGGTTGGAACCACCTCTCAGCACGTCGCGTCGACGCTCCTGCGTCGCCCCTGGACGACCCACTCGACACGCCCGCAGCACAGGCCATGTGACGTGCCCCGGCTTCCCGGGCGGTCGGGGTTGGGTGGCTGTGATGTCGCTGCGTTCTCGTCGAGGGGGTCAGCAGACCCGATCAGGGTCGATTGGGATGAGCCGCGAAGGCGGTCAGGTCAGGGCGGCCGAAGCCGGCCGGCGGGGTAGCGTCGGACACGTCGAGGTCTTTCGGATGGATGGCGTAGGAACCTCCATCGTCGGGAGACCTCGACGTCTATCTGCGGACCGACGCGCCCGGCCGACCTACACCCTCATCTGGGAAGAGCCGGGAAAGCCGGCGCACTGTGAATTTGCCGTCGGAACAGGCATTCGGAGTTGGGTGGGTCGTGCCGAATCTCAGGGAATCTCGATACCGGTCAGAACGAGCACCTTCTCCTGCGTCAGGTCCTCCATCGCCGAATGCACCCCTTCTTTGCCCATCCCAGAATCTTTGACTCCGCCGTACGGCATCTGATCGGCGCGGAAGCTCGGCACGTCACCGATGATGACCCCGCCGACGTCCAGGACGCGTGACGCAGTGAACGCCGTCTGCAGGTTCGACGTGAAGATGCCCGCCTGCAATCCGAATCGGGATTCATTGACCTGTTCGAATGCCTCCGCATCCGAGGCGACTTTGCAGAGTACGACAACGGGCCCGAAGACCTCGTCGTCCACAACCTTGGCCCCTGGCGGTGCATCCTCGATGACCGTCGGTTCGACGACTGCGCCCGTGCGTCCGCCGCCGGCCAGAACGGTGGCTCCCCCCCTCGACGGCTTCCTCGATCCACTCCTCCACGCGTACGGCTGCGCGCTCGTCGATCAGGGGGCCGACGTCGGTCTCGTCGTCGTCGGGTGAACCGGTCGACAGCGACGCGACGTGAGCCAGAATGCGGCGGCGCATGGCGTCGTAGAGACTGTCGTGGACGAAGACGCGCTGCACCGCGATGCACGACTGACCCGCTTGGTACATCGAGAATCGTGCGATCCTCTCGGCTGCGTACTCCTGTTTTTCCTCGTCGGCCCAGTCTGCGCAGACCACCACCGGGGCGTTACCTCCGAGTTCGAGCGTGACGTGCTTGCGCGGAACGAGTTCTCGAATCGACCAACCCACCGGGACCGATCCAGTGAACGAGACAACCGGTAGCCGAGGGTCCACGACCATGTCCGATGCCTTGTCGTTAGAGACGGTCAGCACTGACCAAGCACCCGCCGGAAGCGATGTCTCGGCGAGCATTCCGCCGAGCACCAAACTTGTCAGCGGGGTGGCCGGCGCAGGTTTGACGATGATCGGCGCGCCGACCGCCAGGGCCGGTGCCACCTTGTGGGCCACCAGATTGAGCGGAAAGTTGAACGGTGCAATTCCGAGGATGGGACCGCGTGGGACGCGCTGAATCAGCGCCAAGCGGCCGTCCGATCCAGCGTCGGTGTCGAGTCGCTGAAGATGCCCGCTCCATCGTCGTGCTTCCTCGGCCGCCCACCGAAATGTCGACACCGCGCGAGCGACTTCGACTCGCGCCCACTTGATCGGTTTGCCGGATTCGGCAGAGATGAGCCGAGCGATTTCCTCCCGACGCTCGTGCAGACGCGTCGAGACATGTACGAGCGCATCCGACCGAACGTGGGCCGGCGTTCCCGCGAACTCGTCCGCCACCGCGGCGGACGCCTCGATCGCGGCGTCGACGTGTTCCGACGCCGCTTCGAACACCGTCCCCACGATGCGACCGTCGAACGGATTGCGGATCTCGGTAGCGACACCGCTGATAGTCGCTTCGCCGGCAACCCAGTACGGAAAGTGTTTGGCAGACATCGGGATCTCCCTTTCGAGGGCCGAAAAGAATGCTCGCCGGCCCCGTGTCGGAGGCCGGCGAGCATGCGGGTGTGCACAGGGTCAGGTCAGACGGAGACCGAGGTGGACGCGGATTTCTGCAAGACCTCGAGCGCCTCGATAAGGTACGTCCGGAACACCGGGTGGTTCTCGCTCATCGGGAAGTGCCCGATGTCCTTCATCTCGATGAACTTCGCATTCTTGATCTGCGCAGCTGTGCGGGCACTGTCCTCAGGGGTGGTGAGGTAGTCGTAGTCGCCGGTCAGCATGACGACCGGGCAACGGTCGCCGTCGATCTGGTCGAGCTTGTCGCGCAGGTCGTGGTCCACGGAGTAGAAGTGCAAGTCGCCCTTGAACGCCTCGGATCCCTGCGTGTAGTAGAACCAGGTCTTCCAGCGGTCGGCTTCGGGCGACTGTGGTGCCATGAGATCCCATGTGCCACTTGCGCACACCTGCGCAGCGTTCGCGTGGGGGTGCTGCCACCAGTCGAGGTAGAAGCCCGGTGAGTAGTCGGCTCCCTCGACCGGGATGACTCCGGCGAAGCGTTCCGGATGGCGAAGCGCCAGCTGCAAGGCGATGTTGCCACCGAACGACGAACCCATGAAGATCGGATTCTCCAGTTCGAGCGCATCGACAAGAGCCACGATGAAATTGGCGTAATGGTCAGCCGAGAGCTTGTACTCCTCTTTCCACCACTCTGTGTTCTCAGGGGGATCGGACTTGCCGTGGCGGGGCAGGTCGTATGCGATCACGCGGTAATTCTGAGTGATCTCCTCGTCTTCGAGCAGTCCACGCCACTGGTGGTTGTGGCACCCTGCGGTGTGCTGGCACACCAGCGGCTGGCCGGTGCCGTTCTCGAGGTAAAAGACTTTGTACAGAAGACCGTCGACGTCGACATCGACGTAATGGCCGGTTACGGGTGAAATCTTGCTCATGTTCTGTTCCTTCGGTGAGTCGTGTGGGGGTCGGGGACTAGACCGGGACGCCGACGGCGCGCAGCAGTTCGATCTGGCGGGTGACGCAGCGCAGGTTCTGCATGAGGACGAGGACGTCTCCTTCGAGCTTCATGTCGCGCTGGAACGACGCCGCCCAGATTCCGTGAAACATCGGTGCCGGAACGGGAACTCCAAAGCCCTGCCACGTCTCGACGCCGGCGCGGATGGCGAACTGGTAGGGCCGGTCGAGCGGGCCCGGGTCGACGGCGATTGCGTGGACTTTGCCGTTCGACATCTCGACGACGAAGGAGTGGGTGTCCATATCGAGTAGGTACGAGCACGTGAAGTACGTGCCGTGCGCAGAGATCTCGGCGTCTGCGTCGGATGCCCGGGTGAACGCGTCGGCCCATTGTTCCGGAGTCTGGGTGGTGGTGTCGGTTGCTGTTGTCATGTGACCCATCACACGCTGGGCCTGCGGGTTCGTCCAATACCAATCGGTCGCCCGATCGATAGGAAACAACTACTGGTGCTGGTCTAGCTGCGGGAATAGCATCGGGGACGTGAATCTTCCGTTGGAGCTCAGGCCGTTGTCATATTTCGTGGCAGTCGCGGAAGAGCTTCACTTCGGCAAGGCAGCAGCGCGGCTGCATATCGCACAGCCCTCGCTCAGCGTCCAGATTCGCAAACTCGAACACTCCTTGGGAACCGCGCTCTTCATCCGCGATTCCCGTCACGTCTCGTTGACCCCGGCCGGCTACAAGCTCCTCGACGGGAGCAGGCAGCTTCTCGCCGACGCCGAGCGTGTCGCGTCGTTGACACGTCAGGTGGGCCGTAGTGGGCGCAACAACCTGATCGTTGGATTCCAGGCGAACGCTGCCGCGGAACTGACGCCGGACATCTTGTCGGCTTTCCGTGCTCTCCACCCCGGCGTCGAGGTCGAGATGCAGTCGTTCGACTTCACCGACCCCTACGTCGGGCTCGGCGACGGGTCGGTCGATGTCGCGTTCATCAGGCCGCCGGTCGTCGTGCAGGACTGGCTTGCGCTCGAGACACTGTTCGTGGAGCCGCGAGTGCTCGTCGTGGCATCCACTTCGCCGCTGGCGCAGCAAGATTCGACCAGTGTCGAGGAAGTGGCGGGGCAACCGTTCGTCGCGAGGCGCAGCCCGGAATCATGGAGGGACTTCTGGCTCGCCGTCAGCTCGAGAGACGGTGAGACCGTTCGTCTCGGTGCCGAAGTCTCCACTGTCGACGAGTGTTTCGAAGCCATCCTCTCCAGCAAGGGCGTGGCGTTCTCGCAGGCGTCGACTCAAAGGTTCTATGCGAGGCCAGGTTTGGCATTCGTTCCGGTTACGGGTATACCCCCCACTCCTTTGTCCATCGGGTGGCGTTCGGACGTCGACTCGCCTCTGACCCGCGACTTCGTGGCTGCGGCCCGCAGTGTCGCCGTCGATTGTCCGGTTCCGAACTCGTGGGCACCGCCGACCGCCGGCGTTCCGTCGCTCCTCGATCGCTACCAAGCCAAGCTCACGTCCTGAGACCCTCCCACAGGGTCGAGACTCAAAGCTTTCCTTGTCCCGTCCGGACTTCCCCCTTCGGAACACCTCGACACCCATAGTTGATATTTCAACAGTGCGTGTTTACCGTCAAGGTGTCGATGAACGACATCGACACCGGCACGGACGACCGCGGGCATATCCCCGCACAGGAGCGAGTTCGAACCACTCCCAGGTGAACACAATCCGCGGGGTACCACCGGTGATACCGAAAGCGGCGGGGAGACAACCACTCCCGTCGAAGGTTTCACCGTCGCAGCCGGGGAGGGCGAGCGGGTGTGGTTCGTCGCCGACACCATGATCTACAAGGCAACGCCGAGAACACGGGTGGAAGCTTCGCAGTCATCGAATGCATCACCACCCCCGGCGGTGGCCCGCCCCCGCACATCCACACCAACGAGGACGAGTTCTGGACCGTTCTCGACGGGACGTTCGAGATCACCATCGGTGGCGCGACCCACGCCGCCGGGCCGGGTGACTTCGCGTTCGGTCCTCGAGGAATTGCCCACAGTTTCCGCAACACAGCAGATACACCGAGCCGAATCCTGCTGGGCTTCACCCCCGGCGGGATCGAAGGCTTCTTGCCGAGTCCGGCCAACCTGCCACCAACAACGGCCCCGCCCCAGCCATCGACGACGCAGAGATCGCACGCATGATGCTCGCCGCACCCAAATACGGGATCGTCCTGATCGGACCAGACGCGTAAGAACACAACGCAGCGCTGCACGTAGCAGTGCACCTTCGATACTTCAGGCAGAGCTCCCGCACCCTGGCGTCACCGCCGGCGAAGCGCGGCCTACGCGATGTCCACCGAGGTCGATGAACGTGCCCGTCGAACTCGAAAACTACACTCGGGCGATGACGAGCGACCCCCAATGGCTGACCCGGGAGGAGATCCGGGCGTGGCTGACGCTCGCCGGTCTGGTCGAGTCGCTGCCGACAGTCCTGAGTGCCTAGCTCAAGCAAGACGCGGGAATCAACAACTTCGACTACATGGTCCTTTCATGTATATCGGACACGCCCCATCAGACGGTCCGCATGAGTGACCTCGCCGCATTCGTCGGTGGCTCTATCTCTCGCCTGTCACACACTCTGACCAAGATGGAGAATCGCGGCTGGGTGCGTCGCCGACCGGATACCGACAACGGTCGCTTCACAGAGGTGGCTCTGACGCAGGAGGGTAAGGACGTGGTCGCCCAGGCCGCCCCCGGGCACGTCCGCGAAGTCAGGCGCGTCATGATCGACGTCCTAGGACACTCGCAGACGCTGCAACTCGGCACGCTCCTCGATCAGGTTCTCGCTGCGGTCAACCCCAATGTCCAACGCGTCTTCGATGAGCGCTTCCCCGATGTCGACCTCCACGCTTCCGAAGGCTGATCGACCACCCAGCTCGCAAGATACGGGTCCGGGCGCAAAAGTTTGCTCTCCCTACCGGATTCGGTCGGAGCATCCGCGAACTGCAATTCACCAGGCAACTTGTTCGTGGGCCCGAACCTCCGATACAAATCGGCCACTTCCGGCTCTGATGCGCCATTCCGATTGAGTGCCCACAAGTCCCACAGATCACGCGATGCCCGCCGATCACACCAGGTGGCCGTCTTACCCGCAACGAACGCGGGCCGCGTGGGTACCGTCAACTCAGCTCCGAGTGCATCCTCATACCGCTGTTCGAGCTGCCGGTTCTCCTGAGGCCATGCCGGGCGACCCTCCGCCGACAGCAACTGCACCTTGACCGCCAGTCCGGACTGCGACCTGACCACTGCACCGAGATGCTCGGGCACCTCGCCAATCGCCGGATCCCACACCAGTCGCCCGTGGCTGCGCACGACTGCGCGTGGGAGTGCGCGGTCGAGATCACGAGCGACCTCAGATCTGGAACCGACCGCAATCAGGTCGATGTCCTCACTGAGACGAGCATCGACCAGATGCGTTCGAGCGAAAGCTGTTCCGCCGACGAATACAACCCGGTCCGCGAAATGCACACTCAGATAGCCGAGCAGGTGCGAGATCAGGTGATCCCGCTCGACCTGTGCACGCGCGACACCGAATTGCGCAGCCACCGAGGCCAACTCGTTGGAATTCACTACTTCTCCCCCAACCGATCCTGCAGCCGCGTCAACGTCATTCGCATCTTCTGAGCCCCAGCGACCTCGGCCAACACTTCTAAATCACAGCGCCGATACAACTGCTCCACCGCCGGCCACACCTCACGCTCGGCGTCACCGAGACCCGGGCGCTTCACCAAATCCAACTCGGGCACGACGCGCTCCGCATCCAGACGTGCCGTGTCGCGCACAACTAACCGAACCAGCGGCTGACGATCCGCCAACCGAATCGGATCGTGCCGCTTCGGCACAGTCTCCACAGCCGTCGCCAACGCTCGTGGGATGGTGCCGTGCAAGCGGGCCGCGCTGGCACCCATCACGACGGCCTCGTCGGCACTGTAGGCCGCAACCGCGATACCGGCCGCCGCTGCCTCCAAGCCGGGCATCCACTCGGTCCCGACCCGATCGTCGGGCACCGCCACGTAGAAGCCTGTCGCCACCCGGTGCAGCAGACCCAAGTCCGTCAGCCGCGCAAGCTCGGCGCGCGGGTGCGCGTCTACATCAGCCGCCGTCGCGGCCCGCACCATCCGCATCGGAAGCCCCGCGAACTCCTAAGGTAGACCGGCCTGACGGCGTCGAACATCGCTTGTCGTCACAGACACCTCGATCCAGTGTCGGATACGTAGGCTCCAGGCCTACAGAACCGACACTGGATCCGACGTGCAATCCGGTCCGGCAACCTTCCGCCCAGTCCGTACGCGTCCACCTACATCCACGCGAACGCTCACCGATGAGTTGGCAACGAGTTGTGACATTCTGTGACACCGAACGCCGATGCGAGCCGCCGAACCGGCAAATCCCCAGGTCACGAGCGACACATTAACCCAGGTGGACGAACCGGGCTCGCGCAAGAAACGAGCGGCCGAAATAGGCCAAAAAGGGACGGCCCCAACCGTTTTCACTGGTCAGAGCCGTCTCGTGGAGCCTCCTAACGGGATTGAACCGTTGACCGCTCGCTTACAAGGCGAGTGCTCTACCGCTGAGCTAAGGAGGCAGTGAAGCGAGCCAAGCATACCGTTCAACGGACGCTCAGCGACAACAGGTACCTTGTCGGTGGATCACCCCAGCAACGTAAAGACGGTCATGACTTTCCTGCAAGACCTGACGGCTTCGCTGAGCCGTCTCACCGGTGAGCGTCGGGCCACCATCGATACACCGACCGCCGCGCCGTCACCTCTTCGCCCTATCGATCTGACCGACGATGCGACGGTCGCCGAGGTCCTCGAGCTGGCCGTTCGTGTCGGCGAGGTGTTGTTGGCGTCGGGCACGTCTGCGGTGGATACGGCGACGCAGGTGCAGTTCATCGCCGCGACGTACGGCCTCGCACGATGCGATGTCGACGTCACGTACAACTCGATCACGCTGAGCGCACATCGCGGTCCCACGCGGCCGCCGGCGTCGACGATGCGCATCGTTCACTACCGCTCGATGGACTTCACACGGCTGGCCGCGGTCGACCGCCTCATTCGCTCGGTGCGCGTCAAGGTGGTCCCGGCGAGCATCGCGCGGGACCGCCTCGACGAGATCACCTCGGCCCCGCACCCGTACAACCGGTGGATCGCGACCTTCGCGTGGGCGGGCATGGCGGCGGCGATCGGTGTGTTGCTCGGCGGCGGCGCGTTGGTGGCTGTGGTGAGCTTCATGACGACGATGGTGATCGACCGAATCGGCCGCATCCTCAACCGCGCCGGACTGCCCTTCTTCTTTCAGCAGGTGGTCGGCGGATTCGTCGCTGCCACCCCGGCGATCACTCTGTACAACTTTCAGGATCAGCTCAATATCGACATCTCCCCGTCGGTGATCATCGGTGCCGGGGTGACGGTGCTGCTGTCGGGGCTTTCGCTCGTCGGCTCGGTACAGGACGCGATCACCGGAGCACCGATCACCGCGTCGGCCAGATTCTTCGAAGTGTTGATGATGACGGGCGGCATCATTGCCGGCGTCGCCACGTCGCTGCGGCTGGCGGCCCTGATCGGGAGCGATCTGCCGCAGATCAGCAACCTGCCTCCCCCGGACATCACACAGGTGCCCACCAAGGTCCTGGCCGGCGCGGCCGCGTCTCTGTTCTACGCGCTCGCCTGCTACGCCGAGCGGCGCGCACTGACGGCAGCGTTCATGGGCGGCTTCGCGGGTGCGCTCGTCTACTTGATGTCGCAGACGTTGGCTGTGGGTCCGATCATCGCGTCTGCCATCGCGGCCACGGTCGTCGGATTCGCCGGTGGTCTCCTTGCACGTCGAGCGCTCATTCCGCCGCTCATCGTTGCCGTCGCCGGTATCACTCCGTTGCTGCCCGGTCTCTCGCTCTACCGAGGTCTGTACGCGATTCTCAACGACCAGTTGCTGCTCGGTATCAGCTCGCTCTTCGCGGCGTTCGGCATCGGCTGTGGCCTGGCTGCGGGCGTCACATTGGGTGAGTGGGGTGCGCGAACATTGCGTCGACCCCGGATCCTGGCACGCACCGAGGAACTACTGCGCCCGACGCTTCGCCGCAGAGAAGAACCGCGCCGACCGACGGTTCGTCGGCGGCGCGGTACGAGTCCTTCGTAGAAGGCGGAACTCAGGCCTCGGTGCTGGGGGTTCCCTCAGCACCTGCGCGGGCAGCAGCGTCGGCCTCCATGGCCTCACGCAGGCTGCGCGGACGCATGTCGGTCCAGTTCTTCTCGACGTACTCCAGGCACGCAGCGCGGGTGTCTTCACCGAAGACGACACGCCACCCCTGAGGGACCTCGGAGAACGTCGGCCACAGCGAATGCTGATCTTCGTCGTTGACCAGCACGAAGAAGCGTCCGTCTTCGTCATCGAACGGGTTGGTACTCATCTCGCCTCACTCGTCGCGAACGTTTGATTGGTAAGTCTGCACCGTGAGGTGCCACACGACCCTAGCAACGCAGGTCGTGCTCAGGTGGCGTCAGGCCTTGAAGAAGTCGAGCAAGTGCGCATTGACAGCCTCGGGACGCTCGAGATATCCGTAGTGCCCGGCGTCCGCGATCTCCACGTATCGAGCCCCCGGAATCGCGTCGGCGAGCTCCTTGCCCAGGTAGGCGGGGATCATCCGATCGTCGGCGAACCCGACCGACAGACACGGCACCGACACTGCCCGGTAGGCGTTGGTGCGGTCGAAATCGTCGTCCATGCCCAGCTGCGCGCGCACCCCGGCGGATGGTGAGGATGCCGAGAACTCGAACAGGTCGAGCCAATCGCGAGCCGTTCGCGCATCACGCAACGTGGCGGGCGACAGGTTCATCACCGCCGTCACCGCGGCCGAGTACGTGCCCGGCAGCTCGACGCGCTTGTCGTAGAGCGCCCGCTCGCCCTGGGCGAGCGTCTTCTGGAACTCGTCGACCCGCGCGTGCCCGGCCAGGAATGCCGCCTTGCGAACCAGATCGGGACGCTTCAGAGCCAACTCCTGCGCGACGCGAGAGCCCATCGACGTTCCGACGACGAAGGCCTTCTCGGCACCGTCGCGGACCAGTTCGATCAAGCCCTCGGTGTCGGCAACCATGGCGTCGATGGTGATACCGGTCGCACTTTCCGACGACGGCGCGATACCGCGGTTGTCGAAGGTGCACACCCGGTAGCCGGCCGCCAGGAGGGCCGGTACCTGATGCAGTTCCCACACTCGGCCGGGACTGCCGGTGCCCATTATCAGAACGACCAGGTCTCCACTGCCCTTGACCTGGTAGTTCACGTCGATGCCGTTGATCTTCGCGATAGGCATACGTCTCCTCACTGCTGATGCTTTCGTCGGCGATCGTATCGTCCGAGGTCGACGTGGGGTTACTCGAACAGCCAGTGGGTACCTGCAGTTACATGACTGACGAGAACGTAGCGGGCGAAGCACGCAAAGGAATGCTCGACGGGATCAAGGGCAAAGCCAAAGAGGTCGTCGGCGCTGTCACCGGCAACGACTCGTTGACGGCCGAGGGCCAGTTGCAGGCCGCTCAGGCTCGCGAACGCAAGGAGGCGCAGGCCACCGAACGCGTCGCCGATGCGCAGGCCACCGAGGCCGCCGAGGAGCTGGCCGACGTGCGGACTGCGGCAGACAGTCGACGCGAGGCCGCGGAGGAGAACGCAGCAGTTGCCGAGGCGAACGCAGATCGCGTTCGACAGACCCAGGTGGCCGCGGCCGAGCAGAACAAGCGTGAGACCGTGGCGCAGGAACGAGCGGCAGCCGAGGTCGACGCAACGGCCGAACAGATCGAAGCGACCGAGGAGCGCAAAGCCGAGCAGGCCGCGGCAGACGCGGACGAAATGGTGGCTGCGCAAAAGCACCAGGAAGCGTTGCTGCAGGCCGAGGCCGACCGCAAGAAAGCCGAAGAGCTTCGCAACCAGGCTTGACCCACTACTGCTGATCTAGGAGTTCGACTACATGAGTGTTTTGGCCCTACCACTGACCATCCTGAGAATTCAGTACAGGATCGCACGAATTCCGTTGCAGCTCATCGAGACCAACGTCGTGGTGAAGATGGATGCAGAATCGCCGGCACGGCT
This sequence comes from Rhodococcoides fascians NBRC 12155 = LMG 3623, assembly GCF_001894785.1. Classification (GTDB taxonomy): domain Bacteria; phylum Actinomycetota; class Actinomycetes; order Mycobacteriales; family Mycobacteriaceae; genus Rhodococcoides; species Rhodococcoides fascians. The sequence continues at coordinate 130,265 of NZ_BCWW01000003.1, read as the reverse complement.
CGCCTACGAGCACACGCTCGGATCCCTCGATCGTGCTGTCGGAAACCTGTTGGGAGACAGGAGTCTTGCCGATCGCGGTGAGACTCTGGTCGACAGCACCGAGAACCGCGCCGAAGCAGCACGCCTGGACGCCGAGGCACGTGCGAAGAAGACTGCCGCGGACGCCGACCTGAAGACGGCTCGTGAGACCGCCGAGCAGGACCGGCGGGCCGCCGACGCCGCAGCCCAGGAAGCGGCCCGCGACGCGCGACAGGAAGCCGAGCAGCGCAAGCGCGAGGCCGCTCAGGAAGCCGAACGCGAAGCGGCTGCAAAGAAGAAGAAGGCCGACGAGCAAGCTGCCGCGGCGGCCAAGGCAGCCGAGGACCGCAAGAAGACTCAGCAGGCTCAGGTCGACAAGCAGGAGAAGTTGGCTGCAGCACCGTCCGAGGCCGAATTGGCCGAGGCCGCAGAGCGATCCGAGGAAGCCGACGCCAAGAAGGACGAGGCGGAGCGCATCGAGAAGCTGTTCATCGCGGAGAAGAACAAGGACTGACAGCCCGGTTCTCTCGAATCGAGCTCAGCAACAACCCCTTCCAGCCCCGCACCGTGTTCTCGGTGCGGGGCTGGTGTGTTTGTGTGGGGCTGGTGTGCGTTCGCGCGGGCCTATGCGATGTGGGGGCCTGCTCGGGCGTGGGATTGTCGGGGTTGTCGGTAGGGGTCGACGGATGCTGGTGGTACGAACCAGGGGTGTTGATCGGTTCCGATGAACACTTCCCAGTCGCTGTGGTGGATGAGTCGGTGGTGGAATCCGCAGAGGAGGACGAGGTTGTCCATATCGGTGGGGCCACCATCGGCCCAATGCCAGATGTGGTGACCTTCGGTCCAGGCGGCGGGTTTGCCGCAGCCAGGGAAGGCGCAGCCGTGATCGCGGGCAGTCAATGCTCGTTTCTGTTTCGCGGTGACGGTCCGGGCGGTGCGGGCGAGGTTGAGTGGGTTGCCGTTCTCGTCCATCACGATGGCGGTGAGAAGGCAATCACACGCCAGTTGGCGGGAAGTGTTGCGGGAGAGCGGTCCCATCCAGGGCAGCCACCCGACCGACGTGCCGTCACCGAACAGGTCCCGGTATGCGCCGCGGTCGGCTGCAGCATCACCTCCACCGCAATCGCCACTGCCGCTGCCGTTTTCGTGGTCCGGTTCGGTTGCTGCGTCAGTGTCGATGGGGTCGCCGGTGTTGATGTCGACCGGATCTGCTGCGTCGGTCTCGGTGTCGGATTCTGTTGCTGCGCGCGAGGTTTCGTCGTCTGTTATGTCGTCGGCACTGTCGCGGAGGTCGGTGAGGTCCTGCAACCGGATGTGCAGGTTGACGTGGGGTTTTTCGCCGCCTTCGGTGGGGCGGTCACTGGAGGCGAGGTAGCGGTCGAGGATGTGTCCGAAGGCGTCGGCGCGTCGCCGTGCGGGACTGCGTTCGTCTTGGGTGCCGTCGGCGGCAGGGCGGGGTTCGGTCAACGGTGAAAGCGCGGTGAGCAGCTTTTCTCCGGTGATCGCATCGAAATCCATCTTCGCCACGAGACGTCCGTTGAGGGTTTTCGAGGCGAAGAGTTCGTTGCGGTCGGTGTCTTCCGGTGGTGGCTTGTTGCCACCGTAGGTGTCTTCGAGTTTGGTGATCGCTTCTCGGATGATGTCGGTGCGTGCCCCGGGCCCGGTGGCGGCGGCGATCATCGCGGAGCGGGCGATATCGCGACCCTCTTGCGGGAGGTTCTTCGGTGGTGTTTCGGCGAAGGTGAGGATCAAGGCGGCGTGGTCGACGGACATGACGCCGGTGTCCACTGCGTCGGCGATGTCGGGGAAGTTCTTCAGTCCGCGGGCGAGGGCAACGATCTTGGTGGCTTTGCTGGGGGTGAGGAGGGTGGTGGAGGTCAGCCACCCTGCGGGTCCGGGGAAGCCGAGCTTCTCCCTGCTCACGCGGGTGTCGATGTCGGCGACGAGGGCGATGCGGCGTGCTTCGAGCAGTTGGATCTTGTGGGAGACCGCAGCGGCGTCGGCGAGGAGTTCACTCTCGCTCAGTTGCCAGATCTCCGTGGTCATGGACCAAGTGTATCGAACAGGTGTTCTATACACAATGATGGTGCAATCGAAAACTATTGCGGTGCATAAGGATTCGCGAACCGGAACCTGTCGGTGGCCCGTGCTAGGCAAATCACCAATCCTCGGACGCGCTACGACCGTTGCGCCACACTCCATGGGTATCAACCGGGGCGCGCCATTGACGACCGACCTACCGGTTTACTGTAGGTTCACCAAACACATCGACGAGGAGGGTAGATGCGCATGCGACAAACGGGAACCGAGTCCACTCGACTTATCCATGCCCAGCGCAGACTCTCGCCGCTGTTCGCCACTCTGGTGATCTTCGGGGTTCTCGCCATCCCAAGACTGGACTTCCCTGGGGCCGGCATCGCGGGCTGGGGTCTGGCAATTGTCGCGGCAACGGCTTGGCTTTTCACAGCATTGCGCCCGCAGCGGTCCAGCAAAAAGAACTAGGTCGTGCGCGTTGTGCGTACCTCTGAGGGCGCACAACGCGCACGACGGGAGCGGAGCGACGATCAGCCGAGAATACGAGCGAGGAATGCGTCGATGTTCTCCCTCACCGTCGCCGTGCGGGTGTCGACGTCGAAGTCCTCCTTGAACTGTCGTCCCAGGGCCGGTGTTTTCTTCTTGCGTGCGTACAGAGAACATGCGAGATCCGAGCAGATGTAGGTACCGACGGTGTTGCCGCGTCGCCCGGACTCCCCTGCCTTCGCAGCGGCCATCAGCGACACACCGCCGTTGGCGTGGGTGGTGAGACAGATGCTGCACATCTGCGCGGTCCGCGGTCCACCTGCCTTGTATCGCAACGCAATTCCCCGGAGTCGATCTTCCTGCGGTACGACGATGTAGCTTCGTCCCGCCAGCTTCGGGTCGCCCCAGCCGAGGAAATCGAGATCCTCCCACGGCACTTCGTCGTACATATCGGGGAGGGAAAGCCGAGTGGCGTCACCCTTGGACGAGTTGACGAACGACGATCTGATGCCGCGTTCCGAGATCGGCTTCATTGTTCCTGCCTCCATTGCCGTAGGAGTGTGTCGATTCCGTCGAGGATTCGGGCCCACGACTCTTGTGAGTCGGGTGCACTGTGAGCGAACGAGCCGGCCGCTTCGAGGCTGGCGAAACCGTGAAAGACACTGCCCAACAATCGAACAGCGTGCACCTGATCGGCCTCGTTCAGGTGATACCCACGAAGAATTGCCTTCATCATCGCCGAGTGCCGCACCCCGGCACTGTTGATCGCCGTCTCGTGGTCGAGAGGAAATTGAGTGGCCGCGTACCGGCCGGGATGTTCGCGCGAATAGACCAGGTACGCGTCGGCCACTGCGACCAACGCGTCCTTGCCTGCCCTGCCCGCCAACGCTTCTGCCACCCGGTCGGCCAGTTCTTCCAACGCGAGCAGAGCGATGCCGACATTGAGCTGATGCGCGCTCTTCAGATGCGAATACAGACTCGCCACTTTGACGTCGAAGCGCCGCGCCAACTCACTGGCAGTCACGCGATCGAAGCCGACCTCGTCGGCCAGATCCGCTCCTGCTGCCACGATGCGCTGCGCGGTCAATCCTGCGCGTGCCATGTCGGCCTCCTCCATCTTCCGAGGACACCGTAGCCAAAACTAATAGCTATAGGCAAATTGCTAAAACAATCAGCGACCCTGCCACGCCTCCCACAGCTCTGCGTAACGCCCACCGGCAGCGACCAACTCGTCGTGCGGACCTTGCTCCACGATTTTCCCGTGCTCGAGCACAACAACGCGGTCGGCGGCAGCGGCCTGGGTGAGGCGATGCGCCACGACCAATGTGCTGCGGCCTCTCGTCGCCGCCTCCGCAGCCAGTTCGAGCTCACGGGCACCGGAGCTGCCGGCCTCGGCGGTGGCCTCGTCCAACACCGCGACAGCCGGATCGGCGAGAACCAGCCGCGCCAGAGCCAATTGCTGCGATTGCGCCGCGGTCAACTGGTGACCGCCCTCGCCGACGGCGGTGTCGAGGCCGTTCTCGAGCGCCTCGACCCATCCCCAGGCACCGACGGTCCGCAGTGCGGCTTCCACGTCGTCGCGGCCGGCGTCCGGTGCCGCGAGCAACACGTCGTCGATCAGTGGGCCGGCGAAGACGTGCACTTCCTGGCTGACGATCGCGACATGCCGGCGTAAACCCTGGTGGCCCAACGAGTCCAGCGACGCGCCGCCGACACGAACCGTGCCCGACGTCGACGCCATGGACCCGGCCGCAATGGCCGCGATCGTCGACTTCCCGGCACCGGTGGATCCCACGAGCGCGACCGTCTCACCTGCGTCGACACGCAGGTCGACCCCGTGCAGTACTTCGTGACCCCCGTCGTACGAGTGGCGCAGGTCGACGACATCGAGGGTGGCGTCGGCAGGCACGGAACCGTCGCCCACCGGCCGCTCGTCGGCAATGTCGACGACACCGACCAGTCGGGCCAGAGAAGCTCCGGCAGACTGGATGTCGTCGAACGTGAAGAGCAGGGTGCCGATCGGATTGAACAGGCGATGGAACAGCAGCGCCGCGGCCGTGGTCTCACCGACGGTCACGTAATCGCCTCGTACGAGCAGGAATCCGGCCAGCAGGATCACCGACAGACCGACACATTCGGCGCGGTTGCTGCGTGAGCCGAAACGGGTGAACAGGCGGAAGACGTCGACGCCGATGTCGCGGGCTTTCGCCGACGCTCGATCCACCTCACCGAGGTGCTCGGCTTCGAGTCCGTAGGCGCGCACCGTCTTTGCGCCCTGCATGCTGCTGACGAAGGACTGGGCTCGCTCGCCCATAGCGACTCGTTCAGCCGCGTACAGCGGAGCCGATCGGGGCAGATACCAGCGCAGCGCGAGCACGTACATCGGCAATGCCACCAGACCGGCAAGCCCCAGACGCCAGTCGATTCCGAGCATCGTGATCATGCTCAGGCACACGAGCAGGAATGCGCCGACGAGCTGGGGAATCACTTCGCCGATCGACTTGGCCATCACTGCGACGTCGTCGCCGACGCGGGAGAGCAAGTCGCCCTTGCCCACTCGCTCCAGCGTGGCCACCGGCAGGCGGAGAGCGCGTCGGACGACGGCCTCCCGTAAGGACGCCAGGATGCCCTCGCCGAGGGTACTGATCAGGTAGCCGCTGAAACCGGTGACGACACCGCCGATGACCGCCGCCACCGCGATCACGACGACGACCCCGACGATGGTCGACGAGTCGGCCCCGTCGCGGACGCGGTCGACCAGGACGCCGAGCACGTAGACCGGCACAAGTGACATCGCCGCGGCCACCGCGCCGAGGAGCAGCGTCACCGCGGTACGGAGTTTGCGCAGGCGCAGCTGTTCCAACAGCCATCGGCCCGACCGGGCACCGGTGGCGATGGGAAGAAGTTCGGGGGCGGTCATCGCAGCACCGTCTCCTTGTACTGCGCGTCCGAGGACGCGAGATCGTGGTGGGTTCCTTCGGCGACGACGCGGCCGTCGTCGACCACGAGTACGCGATGCGTCACCGACAGCAGCGCAGGGCTGGTGGTGATCAGGATCGTGGTCTGCGCAGCGCTGGCGGTGTGTCGCAGCTCGGCGATGCCGCGCGCGATCGTGTGCTCGGTGACGGCGTCGACCGCGGTGGTGGGGTCGTGCAGCACCAGCACCGGGGCGTCGACCGACAGGGCCCGCGCCAACGCGACTCGTTGACGTTGGCCACCGGAGAGGCTGGCACCGCGGTCGGTGACGGCGTGGTCGAGTCCGGCTTCGTGCAGTTCGACGACGTCGGTGGCCGCGGAGGCCTCGAGCACGCGGTCGAGTTCGGCGTCGGGCTGCGCGCGACCTGCGGTGACGTTGCTGCGGACGGTGCCGGCGAACAGGTCGGTGATGTGCGGCTCGACGAGCACGGTCTCGCGGGCGCGTCGGAGATCGATGTCCCCTGTTGCGATGCCGCCGATCCGTACCGTTCCGGTGTAGTCGGACTCGGAGATCTGACCGGAGAGCACCTGGGCGAGTGCCTCCCCGTCCTGCGGCCGGTAGGCGACGATTCCGAGCATCTCGCCGGGTGCAGCCGAGAAGGTGAGGCCGTCGAGCGAACGGAACCCGACCTCGTCGACGGCGAGTTCGGTACCCGAGGGCACAGCGGAATCCGATTGCGGCAGAACGTGGTCGGCACCGAGTACGAGTGCGAGCCGATCGGCAGAGCCACGCACCATCGCCACCACGCCGGGGACCTTGGACAACCCGGTCAGCGGTTCGATGACGAATTGCGAGAGCCCGATGACGGTGATCAGCTCGCCGACCGAGATGCGACCCTGCAACGCGAACCAGCCTGCGGTACCGGCGATTCCGACGGCGAGCAACGCGTTGACCGCCGCCGCCAGGCCCTGATAGACGTTGTTGGCGCGGGCCAACCTCAGCGTGGCCGCCAGTGCCGTTCGGCTCGACGTCACGAACCGCTGGGTCGCGGCGTCCTCGGCTCCGATTCCGCGCAGCGGACGCACTCCACTGACCAGATCGGTGGCCATTCCCGAGACCCCGGCGATCTCGGCCTGCTGTGCTGTGGCCGCGCGGGTGAGCAACGGGGCGAGACGCTGGAGCGCGATCAAAATTACCGGAGTGCCGATCACGACGGCCAGGCCGAGAGGAATGTCGATGATCAGCAATGCCACCGCGGACGCGACCACCGCCACTGCGGACGCGAAGACTCGCGCGATCAGGTCGAGAATCCACGATTCCTTCTCGGCATCGGACGTCGAGACCGTCAGCAATTCCCCGGCCGACAGATCGGTGCGCAGTCCGCGTGGGTCGAGAACGCGGCCGGCGACCTCCACCCGCACATCGTGGGCCTCACGCTCGATGGCGACGACGATGATGCGGGCACCGATGCGCCAGGCGTAGGACAGTGTGACGAACAGAGCCGCGAGACCGACCAACGAGACGATCATCGCCGTCACGTCGCCGGTGTCGATCGCCCGCGACACGATCAGACCGATCGCGACCGGAACCATCGTTTCGCACAGTTGATGCACCCCGAAGAGCAGGGACGAGACGATCAAGCGGGTGCGACGACGTCGTACGGTGCGGCGCAGAATCGCGCCACCGGTGGCCGGGAAAGGTGCCTCCACCACGTTTCGAGCATGGTGAAGCGAGACAGAATCGATCATTCGCTGCAGCCTATGGCATCGGGAAGTGGCGATGGGGTGTCACATTTACATAGAGTTGGCACCAGCGAACACCGAGTAAGTCCAGCAGAGAGTACGGAGATCACCATGCCTGCCAAGACATCGACCGACAACGACATCGCCGACGAAGACATCGTCCCACTCGAGTACGAGACCGCCAGTCAGGCCCAGCGCGTCGTCGCCGCCTATGCGACCGATGCAGACGAGTGCCGCATGTTGTTGTCGATGCTGGGTATAGACCCCGTAGCGAAGACCGACTGACAGGTTTTCGCAGGGCTGATTACCTAGGCATCAACAAGCGGATTGGACAGTTGTGGCTGACGCCTCGCAGGGTTCGGATTTCGTCGTCGTAGCCAACAGGTTGCCGGTCGATCTGGAGACACTTCCCGACGGAAGCACGCGATGGAAGCGCAGCCCCGGCGGGCTGGTCACCGCGCTCGAGCCCATCCTGCGCGCCAACAAGGGTGCCTGGGTGGGATGGGTCGGCGTATCCGACGTCGACGTGGAGCCGTTCGTCGAGGACGACCTGCACCTGCGTCCGGTGCCGATCAGCGAGAAGGAATACACCCAGTACTACGAGGGCTTCTCCAACGCCACGCTGTGGCCGCTGTACCACGACGTCATCGTCAAGCCCGAGTACGACCGCGACTGGTGGAACGCCTACGTCGAAGTCAACCGCCGCTTCGCGGAGAAGACGTCCGAGGCAGCCGCGCAGGGTGCGACGGTGTGGATTCAGGACTATCAGCTCCAGCTGGTGCCCAAGATGCTGCGGATGCTGCGGCCAGATCTGACCATCGGCTTCTTTCTGCACATCCCGTTCCCACCGATCGAGCTGTTCATGCAGATGCCGTGGCGCACCGAGATCGTCGAAGGACTGCTCGGAGCCGACCTGATCGGTTTCCATCTGTCCGGCGGTGCACAGAACTTCCTCTACCTTGCCCGACGCCTCGCCGGGGGAACCACCTCACGCGGAACCGTCGGTGTGCGATCCAAGCTCGGTGTCGTCCAGGTGGGGTTCCGGACCGTACGCGTCGGAGCGTTCCCGATCTCCATCGACTCCGGTGACCTCGACACCAAGTCGCGCACGAAGGCCGTCCGAGACCGCGCCAAGCAGCTGCGCAAAGACCTCGGCAATCCGAAACGGATCATGCTCGGCGTCGACCGACTGGATTACACCAAGGGAATCGACGTTAGGCTCAACGCATTTCGAGAGTTGCTCGAAGAAGGCCGAGTCGATCCGGCCGAGAACGTCATCGTGCAATTGGCGACGCCCAGCCGTGAACGCGTCGAGAGCTATGTCGCCATGCGCGGCGAGATCGAGCAGCAGGTGGGACGCATCAACGGCGAGTACGGCCAGGTGGGCCACCCGGTGGTCCACTACCTGCACCGTCCAATTCCCCGCGAGGACCTGCTCGCCTACTTCGTCGCTGCCGACGTCATGCTGGTCACTCCCCTACGCGACGGCATGAACCTCGTCGCCAAGGAGTACGTGGCCTGCCGCAGCGACCTCGGTGGCGCGCTAGTTCTCAGCGAATTCACCGGTGCTGCTGCAGAATTGCGCCAGGCGTACCTGTGCAACCCCCATGATCTGGACAGCGTGAAGGACGCCATCACCGGAGCGCTCGAACAGGAACCCGAGGCAGGTAAGCGTCACATGCGAGCCATGCGCCGGCAGGTTCTCGCCCATGACGTCGACCGTTGGGCTCGATCGTTCCTGTCCGCTCTGGCACAGCCGGCCGAGGGCACCAACCTCGTCAGATAAATCGCTTTACCCCCACCGTCGACGGCTGCTAGTTTGCCGTCGACGGTTTTGTCCATGCGAGAAGTGAGGAGGTGGGCATCGTGGCCACCTGGACGAGAACACACCCGAGCCCTCACACCTCCTCCACGAAGGACTTCTCGCATGTCTTCTCTACTCGAATACGGACTCGACCAACACTGGCGTGACGAGTTCGAACAGCATTCTCACAGCGCAATTCTCGCTCGCGTGGTTCGCGTCGACCGTGGTGAATTCGACGCCGTCACCGAGCGCGGAATCGCGCGCGGTACCGGCAGTGTCAGCGGTCGTTCCGCAGGCTCTACTCCTGGCGGCCTCTGCACCGGGGACTGGGTGGCACTGGACGCGGAATCGTTCCGGCTGATCGACATCTTGCCCCGCCGAACGGCCATAGTTCGCGCCAGTGCCGGATCGACCTCGGCCGCACAGGTTCTCGGTGCCAACGTCGATACTGTCGTGGTCACCGTCGCGTCGGACACGGTTCTCGACCTCGGTCGCGTCGAGCGCTACCTCACGCTGGCGTGGGGCAGCGGCGGCGTACCCGTCGTCGCGATCACCAAGACCGACAGCGGACGCGTCACCGAAGAGTCCGTCCTGGCCGCCGCGCCGGGTGTCACCGTCTGCAGCACCAGCGCGGTGTCGGCCGACGGAATCGATTCGCTGACAGCACATCTGCACGGCACGGTCGCGCTCATCGGGCCGTCGGGATCGGGTAAATCGACTCTCGGCAACGCTCTGATCGGGAGCACCGCGTTCACCACCGGCACCACTCGCGAGGCGGACGCCAAGGGCAGACACACGACGGTGCGTCGGGAATTGATTCCGGTACCACGACTGGGACTGACCCTGCTCGATACTCCCGGATTGAGATCGGTGGGTGTACAAGGATCGGAAGACGCAGTGGCGAGCGCCTTTTCGGATATCGACGAGCTGGCCGCACTGTGCCGTTTCGGCGACTGCGCGCACGTTCACGAGCCCGGTTGCGCCGTTCTCGCCGCCGTCGAGACAGGCGAACTCACCGAACGCCGGCTGGGTAACTACCGAAAGCTGTTGCGAGAGAACGCCTGGACAACGTCGCGCCACGATGCGCGGGCGCGCAGCGAGAAGTTGAGGGAATACAAGCAGATGACCAAGTCGCCACGGCAGAAGTACGCAGCCGACGGTGGGCGGCGCTAGGTCAGCTCTCGTCGAACAGCGAGGGGCTCTCGGACTCAGCCTCTTCCAGCGGAGCCGAGCCCTCGCGCGGCGATGCCTTGCGCACCACCTCGACCGTCGTCGTCCGGACCGACAGCCGATGCCCGTCGTGATGCTCGAGCAACGCCAACCCTTGACGAATCTCGAGCACCTTCCACGGGCCTGCATGCCCGGACGCCTGAACCAGGTCGCCTGGTGCGATCTCGGAAGCCACTGTTGTTCTCCATTCACCGAGCAGGTATCGGGGGTCGAGCCAGTCTGTGACACACACCCTATCGGGCGCCGACCAGCCCGACGCCACTTGCTCGTCGAACAAGTTAGGAGTACTCATGTAATAGTTGTAGATGTACAAGCAAATATGCGGAGGTGCACGTGGCCGAGCTGACTCGACGACACCGATATCTCGTGCTCGGGATCTGCTGCCTCAGCCTGTTTCTCGTCAGCACCGACAACACGATCGTCAACGTCGCGCTGCCGTCGATGCGCGCAGATCTGAATGCATCGGTATCGGGTCTGCAATGGATCATCGATGCATACACGCTGGTCGTGGCATCCCTGCTGATGCTCGGTGGCTCGATGGCCGACAAGTACGGCCGCAAACGCTTCTTCCTGATCGGCACCGGAACGTTCGTCCTCGGCTCGCTGCTGTGCAGCGTCGCACCGTCGCTCGGCTGGCTCATCGCCTTCCGGATGCTGCAGGCCATCGGCGGCTCGATGATGAATCCCGTCGCGATGTCGATCATCACCAACACCTTCACCGACCCCAAAGAGCGCGCCGGCGCGATCGGCATGTGGGGTGCCGTCGTCGGAATCTCGATGTCCGCGGGACCGGCACTCGGCGGCGTGCTCGTCACCAGCGCCGGCTGGCAGTCCATCTTCTGGATCAACGTCCCCGTCGGGATCTTCGCTTTGGCGATGACACTGAAGTTCGTCCCGGAATCCAAGGCCGAGCACGCGAGGAAGTTCGATCCGCTAGGTCAGTTCCTCATCTTCGCGTTCCTCGCGTCCCTGGTCTTCACCATCATCGAAGGTCCCGCGAAGGGTTGGGGATCACCGCTGATCGTGTTCACGGGTGCCGTCGCGATCGGCTCTCTCGTCGGGCTGCTGGTGGTCGAATCGCGAATCGATGAACCGCTGATCCAGCTGAAGTTCTTCCGCAGTGCACCGTTCAGTGGCGCTACGGTGATCGCCGTGTGTGCGTTCGCGTCCCTCGGCGGGTTCCTGTTCCTCAACACGCTGTACCTGCAGGACGTTCGCGGCTACTCACCTCTGCACGCTGGTCTCTACACTCTGCCGATGGCACTGATGACGCTGATTTTCGCGCCGATATCGGGACGCATCGTCGGCAGCTTAGGGGCTCGCATCCCCCTGCTCGTGGCCGGCCTCGGCTTCGTGGTCTCCGCGCTGATGCTCACCAGAACGACGCCGACGACATCCTTCACCTGGTTGGCGACGGCATACGTGATCTTCGGAATCTCCTTCGGCATGGTCAACGCCCCGATCACCAACACCGCAGTGTCCGGGATGCCGCGCAGCCAAGCCGGCGTGGCCTCGGCTATCGCGTCGACCAGCAGGCAGGTGGGTCAGTCGCTCGGTGTGGCCGTCATGGGATCGATCGTCACCGCGAGCATCGTCGGAGAAATCTCCGACGGCTTCACTGCCGCCGCCGTGCCCGCCTGGTTCGTCATCGCCGGTGCAGGCGTGGTCGTGACCGTGCTCGCGCTGGTCACCACCGGCCGGTGGGCACGATCGACCGCCGAACGTATCGACCAGCCGGTGCTCGTATGACGAGCGAAGCAGCGCAGATCTGGCGCGAGATGCGAGCGCTGATGCTCGAGGTACACGACACTCGACGGGCCGTCGCCGAGGCCACCGGGATGAGCTTCCTGCGCGCGAAACTGCTGATCAAGCTGTTGGCCGGCGATCGGACGGTCACCGAACTCGCCGATCTGCTCGCCTCCGACGTGCCCTACGTATCTCTGAACGTGCGCGAACTCGAACAGCGAGACCTGGTGGTGCGCACCGAGGACCCCACCGATCGTCGACGACGCATCATCGGACTCACCGACACCGGACGCCGCCTCGCCGAGAAAGCCCGCACGATCGCCGACGCCCCTCCGCCGGAATTCACGGCACTACCGCCGGAGGACCTGGCGCATCTGCGTCGAATACTGCGACTGCCCTGATGTGGTGGGACGGTGCTTCTGCTTCGGCTTCTGCTTCTGCTTCAGCGGCGAATGTCTGCGAGCGGGGTTCCGATCTCGACGAGGGCGCGCACGGTGGCGGCCTCCATGCCGGGTGAACCACACACCAGGATCTGACGGTCGGGAAACGGCCCCTGCACGGCGACGACGTCGGCGATAGCACCCTCCCAACAGTGCTCCGGCTCGAAAAATGATGTGCTGGAACCAATTTCCTCGTGAATACGATCGTTCCAGCGGTCCGAGGCCCACGGCTCGTGCAGCTGATCGACGACGGGAACGACGGTCAGCCACGGCAACTCGGCCGCCATCAACCACAGCATGTCGCTTGCATAGAGATCGCGCGGCGACTTGCCGCCGAAGAACAGCGTCACATTCGGCGGCCGCTCCCAGCGCGTGAGATCGAGCAGAATCGCGCGCAACGGAGCGAGGCCGGTACCGCCCGCGATCATGACGACGTCACGCCCGGAATCGTCGACGTGCAGACCGCCCTGCGGATCACTGATCTGCCAGACATGACCGGGCCGCGTCTCGTTGACGATCGACCCGCTCACCCACCCCGCGGGTACCGCGCGCACATGGAATTCGAGCTTGCCGTCCAGCGACGGCGGCAGGGCGGGCGAATATCGCCGCGTCAGAGCGGTGTTGTGCGGAACTGTGACGGACACGGACTGCCCGGCCCTGAACGGGATCGCGTCGCCCTCGAGCCTGATCACCGCGAGGTCGTTCCGAAGGCGATGGTACTGAACGACTGTCGAATCCCACGCCTGCATGCGGACCAGGATAGGGGTCGATGCCGGGTGTCTCGCAAACGCGCGCGAGGTTCGCCACTGCCGATGCCGCAAACGCGCGCGCGTTTGCGGGGAAGGCGCGCGGAAAAGTGACCGAATCACTGGCAAATCTGCGCGCACCCGACAAACGCGCGCGCGTTTGCGGGGAAGGCGCGCGGAATAGTGACCGAATCACTAGCGAATCTGCGCGCACCTGACAAATGCGCGCGCGTTTGCGGGGAAGGCGGCGAACTCAGCGCTGGTGCTTCGGCTTCCACACCACCAGGGCGTTGCGCTGAATAGGCACCAGGTCGCGGCGGTAGCTCGCGTGCACGTTCGCCACCTCCTGCGCCAGTTCCGAGACCCTGGCCTGCAGGGCCTCGACCTGGTTGGTGAGTTCGATGATGCGCTTGATGCCGGCGAGGTTGACGCCCTCGTCCTGCGAGAGTCGCTGCACTTCACGGAGCAGGGCGACGTCGCGCGGTGTGTAGCGTCGACCCCCGCCGGTGGTGCGGTGCGGGATGACCAGGCCCAGTCGGTCGTAGGTGCGCAGCGTCTGCGCATGCATGCCGGCCAGCTGAGCCGCGACGGAGATCACGAAGATCTGCGCGTCGGGATCACCTTGTGCCCCACCGGCTTTCGCGGAACCGCCCTCGGGAGGGACCGACATCACACACCTGCCCACCCGGCCCGCGGGTCGAATCCGCTGGCCTTCTCGGCTTCCAGATAGGTCTTCAGAGCGTCGGTAGCAGCATCGTCGAGTTTCTGCGGGACGGCAACTTTGACGGTCACCATCAGATCACCGGTACCGGACTTCTTCGGGATACCGCGTCCGCGCACCCGCAGTACTCGGCCGTCGACGGTGCCCGGTGGCACCTTGACGCCGACGCGTCCTTCGAGGGTGGGCACCGACAGTGTGGTGCCGAGAACCAGTTCGCCGTAGCTGACCGGCACGGTCACCGTGAGGTCGTCGCCGGTGCGGCCGAAGACCTTGTCGGGCTTGACTCGAACGGTGACGAACAGGTCGCCGGACGGTGCTCCGCGTAGCCCGGCCTCGCCTTGGCCTGCGAGTCGTACTTTCTGGCCGTCGCTGATGCCGGCGGGTACTCGCACGGTGATGGTGCGGGTGCGGTTCTGCACTCCGGTGCCGCGGCAATCGACGCACGGGTCGTCGATGATGGATCCGGTACCGCGGCAATCGTCGCAGGGCTCACTGAACCCGAACGCGCCTTGGTTTCGGTTGACGACGCCCTGGCCGTTGCACTTGGGGCAGACCCGCGGGCTCGTTCCCGGCTTGGCACCGCTGCCGTGGCACGTGGTGCACGAGGACGGACTGGTCAACCGCAACGGAACCGTCACGCCCAGCGCCGCCTCACGGAACTGCAGCGAGGTCTCGGTCTCGACGTCGCTGCCGCGTCGGGGACGGTTGCTCTGCGGACGCTGCTGCGCAGCGCCGCGATTGAACAGTCCACCGAAGAGGTCGCCGATGCCGCCGTCGCCGCCGCCGGCCTGACCGAAGATGTCCCCGACATCGAAACTTTGGCCACCGCCGCCGAATCCACCGGCACCGGGTGAGAACCCACCGCCGCCGCGGCTACCGAAGCCGCCGGACGCGAACAGCCGCCTGGCCTCGTCGTATTCCTTGCGTTTGGCCGGGTCGGCGAGAACGGCATGCGCCTCGCTGACCGCTTTGAACTTGTTCTCGGCCGCGGCGTTACCGGGATTGGCGTCGGGATGGTTGTCCCGCGCCAACTTTCGGTACGCCTTCTTGATCTCTTCTGCAGTAGCGCTGGAGGAAACGCCCAGCTCCTTGTAGAAGTCCTTCTCGATCCACTCCCGCTGGCTCACCGGGCGTTTCCTCCTCTCGCGCTATTTCTTTTTACTGCTCGTCGGGCGCGGGTGCGTCCGATTCATTTGTTGCCGCGCCCTCGGAAGCACTGTCGACCACGCCGACCATCGCGGTGCGCAGCACGCGTTCGCCGAGCTTGTAGCCCGGACGCATCAGCGTGCCGACGACCGGATTGCTGCCGTCGCCCTCATGGGAAACGGCCTCGTGGATGGCCGGGTCGAAGGCGTCGCCCTCGGCCCCGAAGGTGCTCAGACCGATGTTCGTGAACACCCCCGCCAGCTTGTCCGCCACGGACTTGAGCGGTCCGGTTTCGAGATCGCCGTGCTGGCGAGCTCGCTCCAGATCGTCGAGGACGGGGAGCAGCTGGGACACGACGGACGCTTTCGCGTTCTCCGCTCCCGTCTGCTTCTCCCGATCCGTGCGGCGACGGTAGTTGGCGTACTCGGCCGACACGCGCTGCAGATCGGCAGTGAGTTCGGCGACCTGAGTGTCGCGCGGATCTTCTGTGTCCTCCGCCTCGACCACGATCTCGCCTGTCCCTTCGTCCACCGAGCCGGGCTGGGGCGCAGTACCGGTGCCCGCGAGGGGCTCCGGAACTGCGTCACCTTCCCGTACTTCACCGGTCTCGGGATCGATCTTCCGCTTGTCCACGAAAGTGACCGGTTCTTGCTCGGAGTTACCCGACGTCACTTCTTGTCCGTGTCGTCGGCGGGCTCGTCGACAACCTCTGCGTCGACTACACCGTCGTCAGCGGCCTGCGCGCCACCCTCTGCGCCGCCCTGCTCCTTGGCCTGAGCCTCGTAGATGGCGGTGCCGAGAGCCTGCGACTCGCTCGACAGCTTCTCCACGGCGGTCTTCACTGCCGAGATGTCGCTGCCCGCGAGTGCCGTCTTGGCGTCGGCGATGGCAGTTTCGACGCGGCCCTTGAGCTCGGCGTCGACCTTGTCCTCGTTGTCCTTGACGAACTTCTCCGTCTGGTGGACGAGGGACTCGGCCTGGTTGCGGACCTCGGCCTCTTCGCGACGAGCCTTGTCCTCGTCTGCGTGAGCTTCGGCGTCGGCGACCATGCGGTCGATCTCTTCCTTGGACAGACCGGAGCCGTCCTGGATCTTGATCGTGTTCTCCTTGCCGGTGCCCTTGTCCTTGGCCGTGACGTGCACGATGCCGTTGGCGTCGATGTCGAAGGTGACCTCGATCTGGGGGACGCCGCGCGGAGCCGGGGGCAGATCCGTCAACTCGAACGAGCCGAGGAGCTTGTTGTGCGATGCGATCTCGCGCTCACCCTGGAAGACCTGGATCTGCACCGAGGGCTGATTGTCGTCAGCGGTGGTGAAGGTCTCGGAACGCTTCGTCGGGATGGTGGTGTTGCGCTCGATGAGCTTGGTCATGACGCCACCCTTGGTTTCGATACCGAGGGACAGCGGCGTGACGTCGAGGAGCAGAACGTCCTTGACCTCACCCTTGAGCACACCGGCCTGCAGTGCAGCGCCGACGGCCACGACCTCGTCCGGGTTGACGCCCTTGTTGGGCTCGCGTCCACCGGAGAGTTCCTTGACCAGCTCGGAGACTGCGGGCATACGCGTCGATCCACCGACGAGCACGACGTGGTCGATGTCCTTGACGGCGATGCCGGAGTCCTTGACCACTGCCTGGAACGGCGCACGGGTGCGGTCGAGCAGGTCGGAGGTGATCTTCTGGAACTCCGAGCGGCTGAGCTGCTCGTCGAGGAAGAGCGGGTTCTTGTCCGCGTCGACCGTGATGTACGGAAGGTTGATCGAGGTGCTCTGCCCGGAGGACAGTTCGATCTTCGCCTTCTCGGCAGCCTCACGCAGACGCTGCAGGGCCATCTTGTCCTTGGTCAGATCGATGCCGTTCTGAGCCTTGAACTTGTCGACGAGCCAGGTCACGATGCGCTCGTCCCAGTCGTCGCCACCGAGGTGGTTGTCGCCGGACGTCGCGCGGACCTCGACGACGCCGTCGCCGATTTCGAGCAGCGAGACGTCGAACGTGCCGCCACCGAGGTCGAACACGAGAATGGTTTGCTCGCTGTCGCCCTTGTCCAGGCCGTATGCGAGAGCTGCCGCGGTGGGCTCGTTGACGATGCGCAGGACGTTGAGGCCGGCGATCTGGCCGGCTTCCTTCGTGGCCTGACGCTGTGCGTCCTCGAAGTACGCGGGAACGGTGATGACCGCGTCGGTGATTTCCTCACCCAGGTAGGCCTCGGCGTCGCGCTTGAGCTTCTGCAGCGTGCGCGCGGAGATTTCCTGAGGGGTGTACTTCTTACCGTCGATCTCCACGGTCCAGTCCGTGCCGACGTGGCGCTTCACGGAACGAATGGTGCGGTCGACGTTGGTGACCGCCTGGTTCTTCGCGGGCTGGCCGACCAGCACTTCACCGTTCTTGGCGAAAGCGACGATCGACGGGGTGGTGCGTGATCCCTCGGAGTTGGCGACGACAACCGGTTCGCCGCCCTCGAGGACGGACACGACCGAGTTGGTGGTCCCGAGGTCGATACCGACCGCACGAGCCATAATGTTTCCTCCTGTTGTTGCGTGGGTTCCAGTCCCTGGGTGAGCGAACTCCGCTCAAGTTTGCACAACGCGATCTATCGCGTCAACTTCCAACTTGAGCCTCATCCACTCAAGGCTGCTGACCTGCACAACGGAGGGTGTGGCGAATTTGTTCCCTAGGGAGCGGCTGCGCCGCATGTGAGTGAAAACTCGGTCCCTGCTACGAAGTTCCACGCACATGGGGACAGCAGTACGCCGCGACGATCGGATGGATCGTCGCGGCGCAGCGGGAGAGAAAGTACGGAACGAGAATTACTCGGCAGGCTCGGTGGCGGGTGCGGGGATGCAGCTGTAGCTGAGCAGTCCGCCGGTGATGTTGTTCATGAAGTCGGCATCGAGTGCGCTGGCGAAGGCAGCTGCGCCGGCAGGGCGAGCGACCCATTCGCGATCGGCCGACGGCACGGTGTAGGTCATTGCCTCGCCCGCCTTGATGGTCTTCTCGGTGTTCTGACCCTGCAGACCCGGCAGTGCGCCGTAGTTGACGTTGACGTTCGACGCGTCGTCGGCACCCTTGTTCTCGACCTTGACCTGCAGTGCGACGACGCCGCCCTCGGGGGCCTTCTCGACTGCGGTGTCGCAGACAGTGGCCATCGAGACCACCAGGTCGGGGCTTTCCAGAACTGCGGAGCCGAGGGGCATCGCGGGCTCGGTCTCGGGCTCGGCCGAGGCCATGGGTACGAGGACGACCGCACCGATGCCGGCGGCCAGGGCGGCCGTCGAGGCCAGGATCGATGTGCGGGCAAGACGTCGCATGGACAACTCCTGTGACTTAGGGGATGTGACCCGTGAGTCTGATGTGACTGAAGGGACAGTTGGTACTTCCTCACTATGGCCTATCCGATTCAGACATTCCACACCAGGCGGTCTCGATTCGATGACGTTCGCATATCGAACAAAACCGGTCGGGCCGAATGACATTCGTGTGATTCGGCCGCCGCTCACCGATCGACGGGCCGGGCCCGGCGCGCCCACACGCTAGGTTTCGCTGGTCGAAGAAGAGGGGAACCACAACCCTGCGGATCGGCCGCGCCCTACGTAGGGTTGAGGAAAAGCGAGGCTACGGAGGCACATGGATCCCGAAGTGCAGCACGAACCGAGCGAGATCACCTACGACGAGAAGTTCTACCCGGCTCGGCCGAAACCGCTTCGTCCGTCCGTGCGCCGTGCGAACCGAAGTAGTGGTCCCACACCGGACAGCGAGCCGGTCGCGTCCAATCCCGAGTACGTGGACTGGCTCACCGAACAGTCGATGCTGCGAGATGCCAAGCTCATTGCCGAACAGCTGTCGGGCAAGGGCAGCATGTGGCAGAACCCGTATGCCGATCCCGATCCGCGAGCTGCCGTCGAGCGAGCACCCGTCTGGTTCACCGCCTACCCCATCTCGGTGATCAACGCTCCGCAGACCAGCTTCCTGAGCACCCTCGGTGACGAGAAGTTGTGGCAGGCGTTCTCCGAGATCGGCGTCACCGCCGTGCACACCGGACCGGTGAAGGTGGCGGGCGGCATCCACGGGTGGCGTCCCACCCCGTCCGTCGACGGCCACTTCGACCGCATCGGTATGCAGATCGACCCCGCCTTCGGATCGGAAGAAGAGTTCCGACGCCTGTGCGTCGTGGCCTCCGCGTACGACGGCATCGTCATCGACGACATCGTTCCCGGACACACCGGTAAGGGTGCGGACTTCCGGCTGGCCGAGATGGCCGTCGCCGACTACCCCGGCATTTACCACATGGTCGAGATCGAGCCGCAGGACTGGCACTTGCTCCCCCGCGTGCGCGCCGGTGCCGACTCGCAGAACATCGACGCCGAGGCCGAGGCCAATCTCGCTCGCGCCGGCTACATCATCGGCCAGCTGCAGCGAGTGATCTTCTACGAGCTCGGCGTCAAGGAAACCAACTGGAGCGCAACACCTCCCGTCGTCGGCATCGACGGCGTCGAGCGGCGTTGGGTGTACCTGCACTACTTCAAGGCCGGTCAGCCGTCCATCAACTGGCTCGACCCATCGTTCGCGGGCATGCGCCTCGTCATCGGCGACGCCTGCCATTCCATCGCCGATCTCGGTGCCGGCGCGTTGCGTTTGGACGCCAACGGTTTCCTCGGCGTCGAACGTCGTGCGGAGGGTCCGGGTTGGTCCGAGGGACACCCACTTTCGGAGGCCGCGAATCACCTGATCGCCAGTGTGGTGCGCAAGATGGGTGGGTTCACCTTCCAGGAGTTGAACCTGACGATCGACGACATCAAGGCGATGGGCACCAACGGCGCCGATCTGTCGTACGACTTCATCAACCGCCCGGCCTACCAGCATGCGTTGGTCATGGGGAACACCGAATTCCTCAGACTCACCATGACTTTGGCGCGTGATCATGGTGTCGACACGGCATCACTGGTGCACGCGCTGCAGAACCACGACGAGATGACGTTCGAGCTCATCCACTTCGCGACACTGCACGCAGAAGACGAGTTCGCCTACGGCGGCGAGTCGGTCAAGGGCTGCGATCTGGGCGATCGCATTCGCGGTGAACTCACCGATCGCCTCACCGGCCGCTGGGCACCGTACAACCGAACGTTCACCACCAACGGAATCGCCTGCACCACAGCCAGTGTCATCACCGCGTCGCTCGGCATCCGCGATCTCGACCGGATGGACGAGCAGGACATCGAGACCGTGAAGCGGGCGCACCTGCTGCTCGCCATGTACAACGCACTGCAGCCCGGCGTGTTCGCGCTGTCCGGCTGGGACTTGCTGGGCATTCTTCCGATCGCCGCCGACGAGGTCGAGGATCTCATCAAGGAGGGCGACACTCGCTGGCTCAACCGCGGCGCACACGACCTGATGGGGTATTTCCCCGACGCCGTGCGCTCGGAGTCGGGCATTCCCCGTGGACGCAGCCTGTACGGGTCGCTACCGGAGCAGTTGGCCGACCCGCAGTCGTTCGCTCGGCAGCTGGCTCGAATCATCGAGCTGCGCAACAAGTACGGAATTGCCACGGCGCAGCAGATCGATATTCCGACGGTCTCGCACAAGAGCCTGTTGGTGATGGTGCACGAGCTCGGCCAGGGCACCATCCAGGCCACGGTGCTGAACTTCTCGTCCGACGAGATCAGCGCAACCATTCAGTCCAAGCACCTGGTGCCCGGCACCTGCGCCATCGATGTGTTCGACGACAACGAAATCGCGACGGTCGACGAACTGCACAGCTTCCCGATGAACCTCGGTCCGTACGAGGGCGTCGCGGTGGTGCTGCGGTGAGAGAACCTGCGAGCGGCTAGCCGGAGTCGGTCGCCGTGGGCGGCGCGTCGAGGTTCTCGATCAGATTCAGCTGGGTCCCATCGGGATCCACGAGAAATCCGACGCGCTGCCCCCTAGGCCGGCGCAGCACAGGATGCAGTCGAGGGCGACCGACGGGCTTCTCCACGACGCCTGCATTCGCGATCTGTCGATACAGTTCGTCGACATCGTCCACACGGACGCTGCACATGAACGAACTGTCGTCGGGCACCAGATCGGGAAACCGGAAGAACTCCAACCGAAGCGCTCCGCGCTCGATGATCAGCCAACCATCGTCACGGTAGGCCGACACGAACCCGAATCCGCCGTAGAAGGCGAGCGTGGCATCGAAGTCACGAGACGGCAGGTTCGGTACAGCGTGATCGGCCACAGCGTCCCACCGTACGACCTTTCGATGAACTTCGCAGCCGCACTGCCGGTGACTGGGCAGCTCCCCCGATAGACTCCTGCACCGTGGCCGAAGAACCGAACGATCCGACAGCACACAGGCCTCGGCCTGCCCGACCGCAACCACCGCGGCCGGAGCTGTCCGTCGAACCTCTTCGGCCACGACAGGAATCCACCGCAGACTCCCGTCTGCCGAAGATCGCGACCGGACTGTGGGCGGCGACCGCCGCACTGATCCTGGCGCTGGCCGCCGTCATCGCGCTGAACTGGAACGTCGTTCTGTCGGGCGTCGAAACCGCCGTGGCTCAGCAGGATTCGACGGCAAGCGCCGCAGACGTCCGGAACACGGCGTCGGCCACCCTCATCTCGAGCGGTGCTGCCGCCGCCGTGCTGGTACTACTCGGGTTCGTCTCGTTGAACCTGCTCCGCGGCGCAGCCACGTCGTCCAAAATATTGATGGGCGCGGTAGGAATTCTGACCATCGGGGCGGCCGTCACGTTCTCGACCTTCGTCTCCGACGCCTCGGCCCTGCTCGGCGGCGTGCTGCAATGGGGTCCGTTCGTCGTGGCAGGCGCTGCCGCAGCCGCCACGGTCGTCGCGTTGCTACCTCGACGCCCCTCACGTCAGTGAGGCGAGAATCCCTTCGGCACTGCGCGCGGCGAGGGCACACGAATTCGACGTGAACCGGTCCAGAAGCGGATGCTCCGAGAGGGATCGCCACTTACGCACCGCAGCCAGTGCCGTGTCGCGCTGCTGAGTGTGCCCCGCATCGGGCGGCAGATCGAGACGCTCGGTGGCGGCGATACCGAAGCCGCCGATGATGCGCTGCAGATCGAGCAGTCCTCCGTCGGGCAATGTCGGTGTGACCGAACGCAATCGGCCGAGCAACCGTAGTTCGGCAAACCCGTGCACGTCGGCGAGCATCCTGCCGGCTTCGGTACGCAGCGCATGCGACTCCGGCCGGAACTCCAGAATTCGTTGTAGCGCAACCAGAGCCGAGTGCAGCTTCAGCTGATCCGCACGCTGGCCGAATTGCACGTCGATGACCGAGCGAAGTTCGGACAGTCCACTGCGCTCGACCAGGTCGGCCGCCAGTGTCGGCGAATCACGCACACCGAGCCGAATCAGCGTCACGGCCATCCGAATCCCGAACAAGCCGAAGCGGTCGACAATGCTGGCGCGCAGGGCGGCATCGACGGGCAGAGTGCTCTCCGCCCGCACGAACCGATCGGCCGAAAGCATCGCCAGCTGCAGATCCTCGGTCGGTACCGTCGCGAGCATCTGGAATGCGGCGAACTCGCTCTGCCGCAACGTCTCTGCTCCCAACGCCAACAGCCCTGCCACCGGGACGACGGCCTGGCACAGTCCGGTGGCTTCGAGCTCGGACGCGAACCGGGCCGCGACCTCCTTGGCCGACATCATCGCGTCCATGCGGCCCGAGCCGACCTCGTCCGCCCGGGAGACCACCCCGATTACCCCCAGTGGCCCGGAATCACCTCCGACGTGTGCCCCGATCTGCCCAAGAAACGAGACGTCCGTGGCATTGAGGGTGCGCAGCAGGTAGACCACCGCGTCGGCCCCCGACGACGAATTCTCGGGGGTCAGCATCGCCAACGTGCGCGCCGAGACATCGCGAGAGAGCGACGAGGTGCCGGGTGTGTCGATGATCGTCGTCTGCGCCAAAGTACTTGCCGGCCATTCGACGTCGAGGCGATCGACCTGCGCCGCCGTCAACGCACCGAGATCGAACGTCAGCCGCCCGTCGCGTCGTTGCACCGGAACGTTCGCCGCCCGATCGCCGTCGTACCAGGCCGTCACACTGGGTGAGACGCCGTTGCGATACCACGTGACGACCTTGGTGCATTCGGTGGCGTCGGTCGGCGCAATATCCTGCCCGACAAGCGAATTGAGCAGAGTGGACTTGCCTGCCTTGAGCGATCCCGCGAGCGCGACCCGGAGCGGCTCGTCCAAACGGTAGAGACATTCGTCGAGCATCCAGGACGCCTCGGCGTCGCCGGCGTACGTCGACCGCGCTGCCGAGATCAGATCGCGCGCTCGGGCCAGTGCCGTCACGCTCATACTGCGACGTCCTTCACCAGACGCGTTGCGCGAGCATTCAATTCCGAGACAAGTCGCATGTCGTTCTCCAGCCTCGCGATCCGGGCGGTGCGATCGGTGTTGTCGGCGGCAGCGGCTTCTTGCGCCGAGCGCAACGACTCGTTGAGCGAACGCAATGTCTGCTCGGCGATCGAGGTGAAGTGATCTCGCAGCACCCGCTGAATCTGACGCAGCCGATCCTTCGACTCCTTGCCCACCTGGAAGCTGACGTCGTCGGTGAAGCGGCGAATCGCCATCTTGGCCTCGGAACGACGAGCCTTGACGCGATTCTCCTTGTCTTCCTTGTACGCCTTGGTGCCGAGCAGTACGCCTGCTCCGATCGAGATCGGATTGAGCAGACTCAGCCCGACGAACGTGGTGATCAGACCGAACATCAGTACGCCGCCGTAGGATCCACGCATTCCCACGAGCACTTTCTGCGTGATACCCACCCGACCCGACTCCAGATCGGCCAGGGACGTCACGGGCTCGAGCACATTGTCGAGATCGCCGAGATCGAGATCGGGCAGGGCCGCCGCGCCGGACGACGCGAAGTGCTCGGCCACCAACTCCGACAACCACAGAGCCCGCTCGTGCGCCCACACGAAATTGTCGCCCACCGACGCAGCGATCTGCTCTTCGAGCCATTCGCCCAGTTGCGGCCAGTCCTTCCCCGGATCCCCCTCGTCGACGGTTTCCTCGGCCTCCCGGGTGACGCGTCGCAGTCGGTCGCGCAGGTCGTGATCGATGTCCGACGCGAGATCTGCGATTCCGTCACCGAGCGTCTGTTGCCACTGCGAGGACCTCTTGTGCAGTTCCTCGGCGGCGGACTTGGCACGCTGGAGCCCGGCGACCGCGGCGGCCGCGCGCTCCGGATCCTTCAGCGCCGCAAGCTCACTGCCGAACGACAGTGTCAGGTGCTCGGTCACCGAGCGGACGTCGAGGGATACCGATGCGCGAGCCAGCACGTCGGCTCGTGCCACCACGTCGTCGCGCAGAAATGCGTACAGCTGCTGGAAGCCGGATTCTGCATTGAGTTCCTCGTCGTTCAAACGCACTGCGTGCGAACGCAACAACGACGACACCGGCAGCATCTGCACGGTGATGCCTGCACGGTCCAGATGTCCACGGTTGGCCTCGACGATCTGCCGCCAATGGGGATACAGATCGATCTTGGTGATCAGCACCGCCACCGCCGGGCACAGACCCTGCACCTGCCGCAGGAACGCCAATTCCGGCTCGGTGAATTCACGAGAGGCGTCGGACACGACGAGCACGGCATCGGCCGACGGAATCAGACCCAATGTCCCTGCCGCATGCGGGTTTCCGTGGCCACCGACTCCCGGCGTGTCGACCAGCACCAGGCCGTCGGCGAGCAGTGGGCTCGGTACCGCGATGTCCAGCCGCAGCACCTCCCGGCCCTGAGCCCGGGGACTCGCCGGAGTGACCGTGGTGATCTCTTCGAGCGGTACGTCCACGCGAATCGGTTCGTCACCGGGATTCGCGAGCACCAGCTGCGCGGAGAAGCTGTCCGCGTTGGACACCACCGTCGGAATCGCGGTGGTCTCGTCGTCGCCCACCGAGCACACCGTCAGATTCAGCAGCGAATTCACGAACTGGCTCTTGCCCTGTTTGAGGGGTCCGACCACGATGATGCGACGGCGAGGGTCGAGCACACGCGACTTCGCTGCCTCGACTCGATCGACCAGATCGGATCGTCTCGCCGATGTCGCTACCTCCGCGGTGCGATCGAGCAGCTCGGCCAGTTCCGTAGATTGCCCGTCCATACCTGTGTCTCCACAACCCATCTCGTCGACTCCCGCGAACCCAACTCGTCCCGCAGGCCGCATTCCCAGACTCTAGCGACGACTCGGCCCCGAGTGTCGTTGAACACTCGGGGCCGAGTCGTCACTTCGTCACCTGATCACAGGCAACGCGATCAGGGGTTCAGCGGGTCGATGTCGTGGTCGACGGTCAGCGAGTGGCCCAGTGAATCTGCTGCCGAATCGACCGATCCGTGCAGGTTGCCGCCGGTCTCGCCGAACAGGTCCGTGCTGCTCTCGCTCTGTCCGAAGACGTCGGAGTCGACGCTCGACCAGCCCGTGCCCGATGCGTTCGCGCTGGAATCGAAGGAGCTCGCAGACTCGAAAGATCCCTCGGCTCCGGACTGCACTGCACCGGTGACCTGGCCACCGAGCTGCGCGGCGGAGTCAAACCCGCCGGCCACGGAACCCGCAGCGTCCGCACCAGCATCCAAACCCCCGGTCACCGTGGAGGCCAGTCCGCCGCCGATCGAGCCGCCGGCATCCAGTCCGCCGCCGATGTTCGACGCGATCTCGCCGCCCACCGAGGTTCCCGCGTCGACGACGCCGCCCACGGTGCCCTCGAGTCCTCCGGTGACGTTTCCGGCCAGGTCACCCGCGGCGGAACCGGCGAGGTCACCTGCCGATTCGAGTCCTGCACCGACCTGCGTACCGGCGTCGATTCCGCCGTTCACAGCGCCGGTCAGAGTGCCTTCCAGTCCTGCGCCGGCCTGCGCTGCCGCGTCGATTCCGCCGTCGACGGCACCGGTGAGAGTGCCTTCCAGTCCTGCACCGGCCTGCGCTGCCGCGTCGATCCCGCCGTCGACGGCACCGGTCAGGGTGCCTTCCAGACCCGCACCGGCCTGCGCGGCTGCGTCGATCCCGGTCGAGACACCGCCCTCGACTCCACCTGCAACACCGCCTGCGATTCCGCCGAGTCCGGCCAGTCCGCCGGTCAGGCTCGTGCCCGCGTCGACGAGCCCATTCAGTCCACCGGCCACGTCGCCGCCGACGTTGCCGACCGCCGCGAGGCCGCCGGTCACATCTGCTCCTGCGCTGCCGACGGCCGCGAGGCCACCGGTGATACCTGCGCCGACGCTGCCGACTCCGGCGAGGCCGCCCGTCAGGCCGCCGCCGAGGGCACCGAGTCCGGCCAGGCCGCCGGTGAGGTCTCCGCCGACGTTGCCGAGTCCGGCGAGGCCGCCGGTCAGGCCGCCGCCGAGGCCACCGAGTCCGGAGAGGGTGCCTTCCACGGTGCCGGTGAGATCGGCACCTGCGGACACGGCCGTGTCGACCGCACCGGCCAGCTGAGCGCTGAGTTCTGCACTCGCGCCGAGTGCTGCTCCGAGGTCGAGTGTGGCTCCGGCGTCGACGATCGCTTCGACGGCCGTGCCGAGCTGTGCGCCTGCAGCGCCGCCCACACCGAACGCGGTTCCGAGAATTCCTTCGAGGCTGCCCGTCACTCCGCCGGTCAGTGCGCCGGTGATTCCGCCGGTCAGCTCACCCGTCAGCTCACCCGCCAGTTCGCCGGTGATGCTGCCACCGATGCCCAGACCTGCGCCGAGGGTTCCCTCGATGGCGGTGTCGATGGCCGTGGCCAGGTTTCCGACGACTCCGGCGTCGAGATCGAGGACGCCGCCCAGGGCACCGCTGACGACCGTGCCGATGTTGCCGCCGGCTGCGAGGAGTGCGTCGACGTCGATGTCGGCGAGGGCACCGGCGTCGAGTACTGCACCGAGTGCGGTTCCGATGGATCCTGCGATGGCACCGTCGACGGCGAAGAGTCCGCCGAGGCTGCCACCGATGCCACGGGCGATGTCGCCGACGAGCGCGGCTCCGGCTTCGGCGGATCCGCTAAGGGCTGCCGAGATGTCTGCGGTGAGGTCGGCACCGACCGTTCCGAGTCCGACGAGAGCGCCGCCGATGCCTGCGGTCAGTGCAGTCCCGAGGCCGCCGACGATGTCCAGTCCGGCTCCGGCGTCGAGCACGGATTCGAAGACGCCACCGACGGCAGCGCCCAGTTCGGCTCCGACGGTTCCGCCGACTGCGAAGAGGGCACCGAGTGCGCCGGACAGTCCGCCCTGGATGTCGGCCAGCGCGGCGAGGTCGACTGCGCCGGTGGCGCCGATCGCGGCGTCGAGGGCTGCCTGCAGCTGCGCTGCCAGGTCGGCGCTGATCTCGCCGCCGATGTCTGCGCCTGCTCCGATGAGTCCGGTGAGCGCAGCGCCGAGTCCGACCGTGCCGCCGAGAAGGCCGTCGAGGTCCAGATCGATTCCGCCACCGAGTCCGCCGCCGATGCCCGCACCGGCACCGATGAGTGCGTCGAGAGCGCCACCGAATGCGGTGCCGAGTTCGAGGCCGATCTGACCACCGACGGCCAGAGCTGCAGCGAGAGCTGCCTGGAGCGACGCTTCGATCTCGCCCGCCACGTCGATTCCACCGGTCAGCGCGCCACC
The DNA here is from genome assembly GCF_001894785.1 of Rhodococcoides fascians NBRC 12155 = LMG 3623. Classification (GTDB taxonomy): domain Bacteria; phylum Actinomycetota; class Actinomycetes; order Mycobacteriales; family Mycobacteriaceae; genus Rhodococcoides; species Rhodococcoides fascians. The sequence goes on along the minus strand of NZ_BCWW01000003.1, from coordinate 102,652 downwards.
TGCGGCGAGCCCGCCGCCGGCTACCGCTCCTGCGGCAATGCCGAGTCCGGCCGACAGTCCGCCGCCGAGGCTCGCGCCTCCGGCGAGTGCGCCGTCGAGGCCTGCGGATCCGCCTGCACCCAGGATGGCGGAGAGCTGGCTGCCCGCACCGGCGAACAGTCCCGACTCGGCGACCAACGGGGCCACCGCGACGATGTCCGCGTGGGTGACGCCGCCGAGGCCGGCAGCGGCCAACGTCGTCTCGGGGTTGGCGCAGTAGGCAGCAGCGGCGTTGTCGTCGCGCAGCAGGCCGAGAATGAAATCGAGTACGGCGTTGGTAGCCATGTGAGTCTCCTTGACGAGTGATGCTTCGTGGTTGATCACAAAGCTATGGTTCGCAGAGCCCCCGCCCAACGGGGACGATCCCCCTACTCCCCCGGGGGTCGCCAGGGGACTTGCATTAGGGGATCTGAGCGCTTTAGGGGATTTACCTCGTTGCACGCTCTAACCTGCTGTGAGACGTAACGAATCGGGGCACCGAGCCGACAGTGCGGGTAACGGCGGTGGGAACCAGGGCAGTGCGACAAGAAGGTGGCGGCAGATGAACGCAGGGCTCGGCATACGGATCGGAACTGTGACGGCTGTTGCCGCCCTGGATACCGACCCGGTGACCTCGGTGGTCAAGCGTTCGGCCCTCGATCTTCGTCCCGGTGCGGCCCCCAGTCTCGCCGACCTGTGGGACCGCTCGACGCGCCATCTCATCAGTGGATTCGCCGATCGCGTCGGTGACCCCGTCGAACTGATCGACGACGACGGCCGCAGTCACCGCGCCGAAGACCTGTACGCCACCGCCACTCGTGCCCTCGTCGCCGACGTCTCCGCCGGTGTCGACTCCTCCCCCTCCGTGGTGGTCACCCACCCCACACGCTGGACCGCCTACACCGTCGAGGTGCTCGGCGAAGCGCTCGATCGCGCAGGCCTGACCGACGTCACGCTCGTTCCCGAGTCGGTCGCCACGATGCGCTGGCTCGAGGTCACCCGTGGAACCCAGTCCGACGGTCTCGCGGTCGTCTACGACCTCGGCGCGACGGCTCTCGACGTCACGCTGATGCGGACCGGGTCCGACGCAGGCGTCGTCGGAACAGGCGTTCATTCGCAGGAGTTCGGCGGCGCTCAGTTCGACCACGAGATCATGCAGTACGTACTCGACACCGTCTCGGGCAGTCAGTCGTTCGAGTTCGATCCCTTCGATCCCGACACCGTCGGCGCATTGGTCGAATTGCGCGCCCGCTGCGGCGAGGCCAAGGAACAGTTGTCCTACGACACCTCCACATCGCTGACTGTCGACCTGCCGGGGCTGCACACCGAAGTACGACTCGTGCGCTCGGAGATCGAAGACCTCGTTCGCGCATCGCTGCTGGCCTCCATCGGAGTCGTGCGTGACGCGGTCGCGGCCGCAGGCCTCGAGGTCACCGACATCGATCAGGTGGTGCTGACCGGCGGCAGCTCGGCCATCCCCCTCGTCGCCGAGCTCGTCTCGACCGAACTGCGAGTACCGGTCGTGGCCGGGCCGCGCCCCGAACTGACCGTCGCGATCGGCGCCGCAATCCTCGGCAGCGACATCGCCGACGCCACCGCCGCGGACGACGCAGCAGCATTGGCTGCGGTTCCCGCCGCGACCGCCGTTGCCGCGCCGATGCCCCGTCCTACCCCGCGTCCCGCCCCGACCCCGACGGCAGTGGCGTCGGAATCGGGAATGTCCGGACGGAAGAAGGCCGGCCTGGTCGCCGGATCCGTCGTCGTGCTGGCCCTTCTCGCCGGCGGCGGACTGTCGGTCGGAACGGCCCTCAACTCGGACAACACCACTCCGGCCGAATCCAACGCCGAGATCTCGAGCACCGAGACTCCCGGCAGCACGGCCGCCGTGGCAGAAGTCGGGTCCACGACCGGGCCAACCGGTTCTGCAGCAGTCGGCTCCACGGGTGCACCCACCACGGTGGTCAACGCCGACGGCAGTGTCACCCAGATCGATCCGGCCACCGGGGCTCCTGTTGCCGGGGCACCCGTCGCCGGAGCGCCGGCCGCGGTCCCCGGCCAGAACGGGGCCGCCACCGTGCCGACCATCCCGTCGATCGCCGCACCGACGGTGCCCAACTACCAGCCCCCGGCCGTGCAGGTTCCGCAAGCACCGCAGTTCACGCCACAACCGCTACCGACGTACCAGGGCCCGACCCTCGGCGACGTCGGTCAGGGCGTCGGGCAGGGCCTCGGCGGTGTTGTCGGAGGTGTGGGTCAGGGCCTGGGTGACGGACTCGGCGGGGTCGTCGGCGGCTTGACGGGTCAGTAGGCCGCCGTGGCCAACAGCCCATCCGCTCTCGTCGGCGTCGAGCGCGCCGATCGATTCGTTCGTGACGCGTCGTCGAGCACCGGTGTGCATGTTGTCGTCGGGGTGAACGGCTCCGGTCGATCCGCGGTGCTCGGTGCGGTCGCGGCCGCCGCGACGACGGTGCATGCGGGCAGTGTCACCGACGCGCCGTCGGGTGCGACGGTTCTGGTCGACGACGCCCATCTGTTGCCGGATCACCGCGTGGACGAGATCGCCGCTGCGGCAACCCGTTCGGACATCACGCTGGTTGTCGCCACGGCCCCGCGCCGATACGATTCCCGGATCGAGAAGCTCGTCGCGTCCGCCGGTGCCGCTCGCCTGACGCTGGTGCCGCTGGACAAGACGTCGATCGCAACGCGGGCAGCCGCCGTCGCTCGGCCGATCTCGGCTTCGCTGGCGAGCGCGATCGCAAAGTCCACCGGAGGGCTGCTCGTCGCCGTCGACGCGGCACTGGCCGCGCTCGGGGGCGAACGGTCCGACCCGACTCCGCTACGTGCGGTCACCGAATCCGTTGCCGAGCAGCATCGCCGGATACTTGTCGACACCACCGACGACACCCGCGCCGTGCTGCTCGCGGCTCGCTTCGGCGTCGTCCCGGACCCGGTCACGGCGACGCAGCTCGTGACGCGGCCGGCCGACGCGGAGACGGTCGTCGATATCGCCTGCAGCTCCGGTCTTCTCGACGCCACGGGCGCGTTGGTCCCGTCCGCCGAAGGCCCCCTGACCGAGATGATCGGGGAGCGTCGATGCCGGGTGCTGCTCGATCGCATCACCGACATTGCCGCGCAATCCGGTCTGCTCGACGCCTCGGCCGCGCGAGCGTTGGCGACGCACGGGGTCGTACGCGCCGACCTTGCTGATTTCCTTGCTGGACAAGGCGATTCGACTTCCGTAGAGTCCGCTGGCCAGCTGTACGACGCGGCAGCAGCGGCGGGGTTCGACCCGTCGGCGCTCGCGGCCCGCCGGGCGGAGGTGGCCGCCGCGACCGGACACCTCGACGAGGCAGGCCGTCGTGCCGACGAGATCCTCGATGCGGCCACCGATCACACGCAGGTCGATCTACGCACGGCAGTCAGAGTCTCGGCGTCGATCGCCGCGCAGCGCGGAATGGTCTCGCGCAGTGCGCAATTGTTCGCCTGGCTCGGGACGGATCGACTCGGGACCGATGCGGTGTGGGCTGCCTTGTCGGCAGCTGCCGCCGGCGACCGCCCTGCCGCCGACCGCGCACTGAGTGTCGTGGCATCGCTGGCACCGACGTCGAGCACGGCGTCGGGCGCGTTGCTCGTCGACGGGGTACTCGGTTCGATCGACTCACGCAGCGCTGCGGCGTCGAGTGCGGCGACGAACGCGCTGATGCGCGCGGTCACGTTGACGGCCGCGCCGTCCGATCGTTGGTGCGCTCCGGATTCGGCAGCCGCGGTGGCCGCCCTGCATGCGGTGCACTGCGGTGATCTCGCCCGCGTCGACTCCGTCATCGCTCGTGCGCTACCCGAGCTGCGGCCGGGATCCGAGGCCCACACGCGGCTCGTTCTCATCGGCGGCTGGGCGGCCATGCTGAGAGGAGACGCCGCGCAGGCCTGCCACCTGGTCGACCCGCTCGAGATCCCCGACTCGCACGTGCGCAATCACCTGTTCCTGCACGGCATTCGAGTGGGGTTGGCCCGCAGGTCCGGGGACGCCGGGTCTCTCGTCACGGCGTGGACCCAGGCGCAGAACGTCGTCGCCGCGTACTCGATCGATCTGTTCTCTCTCTTGCCCCTCGGCGAATTGGTGCTGGCCGCAACACGAGTGGGCCAGTTCGATCGCGTCGAGCACCTCGTGTCGCAGGCCACGACGCTGCTCGCCGCGTTGGGGGATCCGCCGGTCTGGGCATCGGCGCTGCATTGGTATCAGGTGCAGGCCGCCATCGTGGCGCAGACGCCCGAAGCCCTGGTGCCGCACGCGAAGGCCCTCGCGTCCGCCGCTCCGACGCACCCGTACAGCTCCGCACTCGCTGCGGCGGGGCGGGCGTGGCTCGGTGTTCTACAGGGCAGGCCCGACGCCGCCGAGGTGGAACTCTCGGCGCGCACCCTCACCGCGTTCGGCCTGCCGTGGGACGGTGCCCGGTTGGCGAGCGAGGCCGCACTGACCGTCGCCGACACCGCTACGGCCACCTCGTTACTGCACATCGCCCGGTCGTTGCGTCAGCCCAGCACGCATCTGCGGGAGACCGACGGGACGACGCCGCAGCCGTCGGGATCTCTGAGCGAACGCGAGGCCGAGGTGGCAGAGCTGCTGGTTCTCGGCGTCACGTACCGCGAGGTGGGCAGCCGTCTCTACATCTCCCCGAAAACCGTCGAACATCATGTGGCTCGCATTCGCCGCAGGCTCGGAGCCGGGTCGCGCTCGGAACTGATCTCGATGCTGCGGGCGATGGGCTACGGAACATCGACCACCTGACCTCGGCACGCTGATGCCCCCTACTGCGGGTGTAACTGTGTGAGGATCCGAAGCGACATAACGACCGAACATCGACTCCGAGCCCAGGACAGGTAGATATCCCCATGACCGAGCAGCCCGCATGACCGAGCAGCCCGGCGGGGCGAGTACCGGCGCACCGGACGTCGGCCTCTATCTGGACGACGACCAGGCCGTTGCGGCCGTGTCGCACCCCATCGCGCCCGGCCCCTCCCTGCATCTGGCGTCCCTGCACTCGACCGTGCTCAACACTCACCCCGACGGCACCGTTTCACTCGGTGATGCCACCGACAACGACTCCGAGGCGTACACGCACTTCCTCGACTCGCTCGGCGACGGCGTCACCGGCAGCCGGGGCACCGTCTTCCCCGCCGAGCAGCTGACGTCGATGGCGCTGCTGTGCCTGCTCACCGAGGTGGCGTCGTCGATCGATCTGCGCCCCGGCGATCTCGCTGCGGCCGCCACCTACCCGGCCCGCTGGACCGCCGAGCAGGTGTTCGCCCTGCGTGCGGCCATGAACGGGCACGGGTTGGCGCACGTTGCGCTCGTATCGGAAGAGGAGGCGCTGGCCGCCTGGAACTCGTCGATGCGAGCAACCATGGAGAAGAAGGACACCGCCGTCGCCGCGGCTCGTGGTGCAGCGCTTCTGGCTGCCCGGTACCCGGTCGACGCCGTCACCGAACGCCTCGCCGTCGTCGGCGCACCGACCCGCGCCGACCGTCGTCCCCTGTTGACCGCGCCACTGTTCGCCGCCGCGGCGTTCGCAGCGGCGCTGACGGTCGGTGCCGGTGTGATCGCATTGCAGCTCGGCACATCCGCCGACACCCCGGTGCCCACCATCGAGAACGCTCAGGTGGCGCCCCCGACGACGACGTCGGGAATCCGGCCGGGTGGGCCGATCGACTTCCCCACTGCCGTCGTCGAACCGGCAGCCGAACTCGTGCCCGCCGTCTCGCCTTCACCGATCATCACGCCGGAGACCACCACCACGACTACGGATCCGACCCGAGAGCGACGCTCCGAACGCGACGCGGCCGAGGTCGACACGCGACCCGCCGTCGACCTTCCGGAGGCCACCGAGACCGAGGACCCCACCACGACGCCGCCGACCGACGACGAACCAGTCGGACCCGAGCTGCCCGACGACGAACCCGCCGAGGACCCGCCAAAGCCCACCCCCGACGAGAACGCCGACGACAATACCCAGGCCGGACGTCTCGCTCCGCCCCAGGACCGAGCTCCGGCCGGAGCTACGACGGGCGGCACTCCATGAGCGGTGCCGGGCATCTCGGAATCACGATCGGCAACACCAGGTCCGTTGCGGTGTATCGCGACTCGACCGCGTTCGAACCCACAGTCGTCGTACTGCCGACGACACTGAGGTTCGACGACGACGGCCGCGCTCATCTCGGAGAGTCCGTCGACACCGCGCCGTTCACTCGTTTCGTCGATCTGGTCGGCAAGCAAGAAGATCTCGAACCCGATGCCGACGCGTATCGCGCCGAGGATCTGATGGCCAACGCCGCGAACTGCCTCGTGAGCATGTTCTCCGAGACGTCCGAATCGGCGTCCACGCCCGTCACGACGATGACGTATCCGACGCGATGGCCCCGCGAGAACATCGCTCTACTGCGCGACGCCCTCGACCACACCGGTCTCACCGACGTCGCCCTGGTTCCCGAGGCCAAGGCTGCGAGCGCGTTCGCGCAACCGAGCCCGGGGGCAGCCGTCACGGTGATCGACATCGGTGCCACCGGCACCGACATCTCGACGTATCCGGGCGGCGGCACCGAGCGCACCACCGCGGTCAGCGGTGACGTGTTCACCGATGCCCTGTTCGATCACGTGGTGACCGATCGCGAACACCTCGACCTGTCCGACGCCGCAGTTCTGGCTTCTCTCACCGGTGTCGTCGCGTCCTGCGAGCAGGCGAAACACACGTTGAGCACCGCGGACGTGGCCACGATCGCGGTGGAGCTGCCCGGCGTCTCGGATACGACGACGGTCACCCGCGCCGAGTTCGCAGACCTGATCGCGCCGACGTTGGGCTTGCTCGACGTGCCGTCGACCGGCACGGTCGTGCTCACCGGCGGCAGTGCCGCCCTACCTTCGGTGGTCGCCGACATCGGCGAGCGCACCGCAGGCGCGCTGCTCGTCGAGCCGCTCGCTGCGGCTCGCGGCGCACTGAACATCGCCGAGATCGAGGACGTCGACGGCAACTCGTTGGTGACCGGCGCAGCGCCGGTGGTCACTCGCAACGACGGCACGGACTCGCTCGATACCGACGCGATCCCGGTGGTCGCTCCGCCGCCGCCCCTCGCGTTCTCCGAGGCGATACCGGCGGTGGCACCGGTGTTCGGCCCGTCCCAGCTGCGCTCGGAGCCCATCGTTCCGGCCGGAGATCCCGATGGTTCCGACACGGCGACCCAGCAGTACGCCGCAACCGCGTTCGCCGGTGCGGCGACCGAGAACAAGAAGGAACGCAGCGAGCGCTCGCGTACCGTCACCACGATCATCGCCGGTGCCGGTGCGGGCGTGGTCATCGTTCTCGTCATCGCAGCCCTGAGTGGGGTGTTCAGCAGCGGACCCGCCACGACACCGCCCACCGTCACGGACGCCGGATCACCGGTCACCACCTCCGCGCGGGTGCCGTCTACCGCACCGACCACGACGACGGTGCCCGCGGCCGCTCCCGAGGTGGTGCAGGAGCCGACGGCCGAGGAGTACACCCCGCCTCAGCCCGCGCCCCTGCCTGCGCCGCCGCCCGCTCCAGAACCGACACCGGCACCGCCTCCGGTGGTCACGACACCGCCCGTCGCGGTGACCACCACTCCGGAAACGACGACGCCGGCGGAAACGACGACTCCGGTCACTACGACGACCACGACGACCACCTCAGCAACGAACCCGGAGCCCTGACCAAGGCGAACACTGGTTCGGTGGCGCATGCCCTAGGGTGGGGCGCTGATGCCAAGCACCCGATGAAGGGATTTCATGCGTAACACCGGGGCTCTGCGTACTGCAGTGCTGTGCTCGACGGCTTTCGTACTTCTTGCTTCGTTCTCCGGAACAGCGGCAGCCGAACCTGTGGTTCAGTCGCCCGCCGATCAGCTTCCGCGAGAGCTCGTCGAAGCCGTGCAGCGAGATCTGAAGATCTCCCCGCAGGAGTACCTCGATCGTGCGGCGCGTGCGCAGGAGCTGTCGGCCTACGCCTCGGACTTCCGGGCGAGTCGACCCGCCGATTTCGCCGGTGCCTGGATCGGGCCCGACGGTAATGCCGTCGTCGCCGTCACCTCTCCCGCAGCCGCGCAGGCCGTCGCCAAGGACGGCTATGCCACCGCGCAGTCGCCGGTGTCCGCGGACGGGCTGGAGAAGTCGCTGGCAGATCTGAACACGTGGATCGCCGGCCTCCCTCGTGAGATCTCGGAGCAGATCAACGGCACAGCCATCGACTTCATCGACAATCAGATCGTGCTGAATGTGGCGAACAGTCCGATCGGCAAGGCCCTGAACCTGCCGACCCTGCTGGCCAACATCAAGGTGATGCTCTCCCCCGGTGGCAACAAGCCGGCCGACCCGGCACCGATGGGCGGCGACACGTACGTCACCACCGCCGGGCCGATCGCCGACGCACCGCCGACCGAGATCAGCATCTGCTCGTTCGGCTTCAATGCCGTCGACGCCGACGGCAGTGCCGTCAATCTGACTGCGGGACACTGCAATCCGAACAAGGCCACGGGTGCCGGCGGAGCACCGGTGTACCTGCCCGATCCGGCCGACATCGCGCGCAGCTCCCAGATCGGCTCGTTCGATCGCTCGAGCCTGGGAGCACCGGACGGCCTCGACTGGTCGGTCATCGGCCTCGACGCCGCCGGACAGAAGGCCGGGCTGGACCGTCCCACCGTTCGCGGGGCCAACGGCAGCACCGTCACCGTCACCGGAACGGCATCCCCCGTCATCGGCGCACCCGTCTGCAAATCCGGGCAGTCGTCGTCGTTCACGTGCGGAGTGGTGGCCGCCGACCGCGTCGAGACGCAGCTCTTCATGGAGGACGGCACGTCGCGCACCGTGCGCGGCTTCGCCAGCACCGCATGCACATTGGCCGGAGACAGCGGCGGGGCCATCGTCACCGGCACGCTGGCACTCGGCATCACCAGCGGATCCAACAGCGGCGGAGCACCCGATTGCACCGAGGCGAACCTCGCGCTGGCGCAGTTCGGCGGCACCGCCAGCCTGGGCATTCCCATCGATCAGGTCACGAGCGCGACCGGAGCTACTGTCCGAACCGGGTAAACCGGTACGCCCGAGGCCGCCGACCCCCTATAGTTCGTGTGCGAAGTGAACGGCATCACATCGTTCGATGCCCGGGGGGAAGGTCGTTATGCGTCGCCGTGCGTGTGCACTATCGGTCACTGCTGTCTCGTTGCTCTTCATGACGGTGGTATCCACTCCCACTGCCGTTGCGGCACCGCCCGAACCGGCGTCACTGGCCGACGCTGTGGCACGCGATCTCGGGCTCAGCCCTCAGCAGTTTCTCGACCGCGCCGACGCAGCGCGCCGGTTGGCCGAGTTCACAACCGCCGTCGGCCCGGCGGTCCGTGGCCATCTCGACGCGGCCGGGCTGCCGGTCGTCGCGGTCGCCGACGGACCGTCCCACGCGGATGTGGTCGACGCGGCGACGGCCGCCGGATTCGTGATCGACCCGGCTGCATTCGACCTCCCGGCCCCCGTCCTCGATGCCTTCGGTCCGCTCCTCGACCGGGTGTTGTTCGATCCCTCGCTCACCGCAGGGCCCATTCGCGCCAGTTCGTATCTCGGCGGCGACAGCTTTCTCGCCGGCACCCCGGCCGGGGCCGGTCTGCGTTGCTCGTTGGGCTTCAATGCCGTCGACCCGACGCGTGGTGCCGTCAACATCACTGCAGGACACTGTGATCCGGGCGAGTCGAGCACCGGTTCCGCCGTCACGACGGGCGCGTACCCCATGTACGGCAGCCTCGTAGGCTCCAAGTTCGGATCGTTCTATCGAACCAGCCGGGCGCACAACGACTATGCGCTCATCGACATCGACGACGGCAACATCGGGGAATTCGAGAGCAACGCGATGCGAGTTCCCGGGTCCGGCCCACTGCTGATCACCGGCACGGTGGATCCGGTCGTCGGCGCGCCGGTCTGCAAATCCGGAGCCACCACCGGATTCAGTTGCGGCACAATCCTGTCGACGGGCCAGCACGTCACCATGGGCGGCAATGTCCTGGACCGCAGCTTCTCCACGTCGATCTGCGCGCTGCGCGGCGACAGCGGTGGCCCCATCGTCAGTGGCACGCTCGCCGTGGGCATCGCGAACGCGTCGAACGTGGGCGATCAACCCTCGTGCGAGATCGCGACCGTCGTCAGCATGCTGCAGGGTCAGCGCCCGGAACTGTTCGCGACGCCGATCAACGACATTCTCGCCGAGAACCCGGGCCTGACGGTCCGTACGTCGTAGGCCGGCGGGTCAGTTCTGTTGTTCCAGCAGAACCGATCCCGACGGCGTGTCCTCCACGACGGACGGTGTCCCGTCCGATTCGTACACCGACACCCAGTCCACATCCACGTTCGCGACGTCGGGTGTTCCCGCCAGGCCGCATTCTCCGACACCCCAGGATTCGAGCTTGGTGCACGCGCCCGCCTGGGCCTGGATGCCCAACCACATCGGCTTGTCCGGGATGGATGCTCCCAGTGGTGTTCGCGCCCAGACTTTTCCGTTGACCAGATACCTGATCTGCTCGGGGTCCCATTCCACTCCGACGGTCTGCCAGTCGTTGGTGTCCAACTGCAGATTCGCCTGTGAGAAGTGACGGTCTCCTTCTGCGCCGCTCCAGTGCAGGAACGACGACATCGTCTGCCTGGTCCCGTCGGCGCTCTCGGCGATGTCGATCTCCGGCGGCCACACCTCGTCGGCGGGCCACAGCAGAATGTGGTAGCTGATCTCGTCGGATCGGTCCGCGCGCAGCCGCACGTCCCACTTGCCGTACTTCTGTGCCACAGGCGAATTCGAGACGCCGCCGGTCACCCAGCGGCCGTCCTTCTGCTCGGCGCGCAGCCGCAGTGCGCCACCGGTGACCGAGGCCTGTTCGTACTCCCACCAGCTGGCCGGGTCGCCTCCGGGTTGGCCGTAGTACGCACCCCAGTCGTCACCGAGATCGCACCGGTCGAAATCGTCGACGAAGGTCTGCCGCCAGCCCGGCAGATCCTCCCGGGGCACGGCTTCACCCGACATGACGTCGTCCGCCATAGGGTCGCACCGTTCGCTGCTGACCAACTCGGGTTGGGGTCCGGTCGACTGCGCACAGGACACCGTCGTCGCCACGACCAGCAGGGCCACCGACAGGCCGCGTCCGATTCTCACTCCCAGATCGCGATCTGCTGGAACCGCACGATCACGACGACTGCGGCCAGGAGCAACAGCACGATCAGTGTCGCGGAGAGCACCACTGCGCGGTTGATGCGTCCGTTGCCGCCGCGCCCGATCGCTCCGTCGGAGGGCACCTCGCGTTCGCGCAGTACCGACGAGACGATCAGCGCCGCGAACAGGGCACCGAATGCGAGGAAGCCGAGCCACAGATCTGTCATTTGAGCACCACCGGTGGGGTGGACGCATTCTGCAGAATGGTCAGGTCGGCGGTTTCGACAACCACGCGATACTCGTCGGATCCGACCAGCATGCCCAGCTGTTGGTCGACGACCGATTGCGAATATCCGTACTGCAGGTAGATCTGCGCCGACGATTGTCGAGTGGTGAACACGAAGTCTGGGTTCTCCTTTCGGACGCACCCGCTGAGATCGTCGAGGCACTCGAACGATTCCATGGTCGCCACTCTGACGTCGTCGAAGTAGCGTGCGGACACCAGCCCGGCCGCCGTTCCGATGACCATGATTTCCGAGCCCTGCGGAACCGACCGCATCAATGCGTCTCCGTATCGAATCTGGTCCTCGTCGGTGTGCTCGAACGAGGTGTTCAACCCGCGAGTTGCCGTCAGTATCAAGGCAATTCCGAGGATTGCCGCGGTCGCGGCGACGGTGCGCGACCAGTGCCGCGGCTGGGCCGATCGACCCGTGAACCGTCGAATGACCGCGAAGGTGCGCACCAACGCGTCCGCGGCGTAGGGCGCGATGAACGGCGACGCCAGCACGAAGCACCGGATCACCACCTCACCGCCGTAGCTCTGCACCAGCACCAAACCGAAAGGCACCATGCAGAGCAAGCCGCCGATGAGCCACGTCTTCCGTCGCCGGTAGGTCAGCCAACCGGCGAACGCGAACATCAGCAGCGCGCCCGACGCCGCCAACCGCAGATACTGCATCTTCTGATACAGCGGATCGGCACCGATCCGGTCGCTGACGCCGCCCTGCACCGCGCCCGACACCTGTCCCACATCGCCGAGCACGTACGCGAGGTGGCCCTTCCAGTAGTCGACGGCTCCGTAGCTGAACCAGGCCACGAACAGCGCGACCGCGAACAGCCAAAGCAGTCGGTACCGCGTGGTGCCGGTGAGCGAGAACAGGAACAGCGCCGCGATCAACACGATGGGCGTCAGCTGGTGAGTGATGACGATCGCCGCGATCATGACGATCATCAGCGCCTCGATCGCGAGGGTGCGGCCGGCACCGACACCGGGGACCGTGCCCAGAGTTCGCCTCGGCACCGTGACGATCCACCGACGCCACGACCGCGGGGCCGACGGCAGGGGCGCACTGCGCAACTGCCAGAGCAGCAAGGCGCAGATGGTCAGGTACAGCATGGTCGCCGTCGGCTGCGGCGCGAAGTAGTCCTGCTGGTACCAGTTGAACGACAGGTAGAGGATCACCGCGATCCACGCCACGCGCCTGCGCCCGGTCAGCGACAGCGCGATCGAGTACAGCGGCAACATGGTCACGCCGCCGTAGAAGAGCGGAGCCCACAGCAGCATCGGAGACAGGTCCGACAGTGCGCCGGCACCCGACATATGAGCTCCGGCAGAGAAGAACCCGGCCCAACTGAATCGCGCGTCCGACGGCGGCGGCAGACCTTGCAGAGACGCGATGATGTCGATCAGCCCGCGATGGGTGTACGCCGTCGGGATCGACGTGACGCCGTCGGCCAACGACACATACATCGTGGTGAACATGATCAGAGCGAGACCGGCCGCGCCGAGTACAACCGGGTCGAGTCGGGCCCGCGAGAGCGCCACGGCGATCACGGCCGCCACGATCACCAGCGCGACGAGGTAGCTGAAACCGATGTGGGTGATGACGCCCAACGCCCCGGACGCCTGCGGCCTCAGCACCTTCGTCGCGTGAGCGAACAGCACGACGGCGACGGCCACCGCGCCGAGAAGTGCGTACCGGGTCACCACCGCAGTCCGGTCCGGGCGCGGTCGAGGCACCGCAGGCACCAACGTTCGCGACGCCCACAGAATGAGCGCGGCGGACACCGCACAGATGTAGAGCTGCACCGTCACCGGACGCAGATTCCCGGTGACGACCTCGGCCTGCGCGATGATCAGCATCGTCGCGAACGAGATCGAGACCGTCACCGAACCGACCAGTGCCGGCTGTCGGAGGCGCAGCAGCACCGCGATGGGTGCCCCGGGCAACAGGGTCACGGCGGCGACGACCACGGCGACCCGCAGCCCGTTGGGTACCGCACCCGCGTGATCGGATCCGGCGAGGATGGCCAGCAGCGTCGACGCGATGGCGACCGCTGCGGCAGCGAACAGCAGCGCCTGCGCCCCGCGGTAGCTCGAGTCGGGTCGCGTCGGATCGGCTCGACCTACCGCGTCCTCGGGTGCGTCGGTGGTGTCGGTGATCGTCACGAATTGATCCCGGTGCCGCGAACCGTGATGGCCTTGACGTACAGGAACGGCCCGCACAGGTAGCCGTAGAGCTCGGTGAGCTTGAGGTCGCGAGGCATCGGCGGAGCCCCGTCCGCGAAGCGGTTCTCCTCGGGTGCGAGAAGCATGCGGAATGCGGTCGGGAGCCGGCCGAGCAGTGCGCGGGCCGGAGCTCCGCCGTCGAGGAAGAGTTTGGTGACGATGGCGGCCATTCCGCTTCCGTACCCGAACATCTGCTCGCGCAACGCTTCGTGATCGGCTCGATGATGATGGCCGACGACGGCCGTCGGGTCGTAGACGATCGTTCCCCCGCGCAGCACTGCACGCCGGAAGAGCTCGAGGTCCTCACCGCCTTTGGTGGGCGTGCCCGGTCCGATCCTCTCGTCGAATCCTCCGAGCGAGTCGAAGGCGCTCTTTCGGAACGACATGTTGTTGCCGCTGCCCATCTCCCCGGCCGTATAGGGGAACAGCGCTGCGGTGCCGCGTGCACCCAGTTCTTCGTCGATCGATCCGGTCGGCGCGAGGGTCCAGACCGTGCGCGTCGATCCCTTCTCGAACAGCCCCGATTCCTCGAACCACCGCTGCTGATCGGTCTCGACCGCCAGTCCGACGACCCGTCCGGTCACCCCGGCCACGACACCGTCTCGGTCTGCCGCGTACACCTGCGCCACGGCGGCGAGCCACTGCGAATCCGGTTCGGCGTCGTCGTCGGTGAAGGCGATCACGCGGCCCGACGCGTGCCGGGCACCTGTGTTTCTGGCTCGCGAGACCCCGCGGCGCAGCTCACGGACGACGATGCAGCGGGGATCGTCGATCGACCTCAACGCGTCGTCCACCCGTCCCGACGTGGGTGCGTTGTCCACCACCACGATCTCCACGGCCGGGTAGGACTGCGCGAGCACGGCCTCGACCGTGCCATGCAGCGACGGCCTGCCCACGGTTCCCACGACGACGGTGATGAGGTCGCCGTCGACGAACGGCTCTGCCGCCCGCAGGGGTTCCGGCGACCGTCTGGGTGCGAGGACCCAGCCGGCCCCGGCCAGGGTCGCGGTCGCAGTCGCGGCCAGAACGGCAACGCCGACCCGCTGCGGGGTGCGGCGGCGCGGGACGCCGGGGGCCATGTGGTCGAGCATCAAGAACTCCGATTCGGTACGAGCGTGTGCGTGCGGATGCCCCGACATCCGCACGGCTGGGTTGCGTCGTCAGCTCCGCTGCAGAGCCGATGCGTCACGTCATGTGATGCGCTTCTTCCCGATTGCTGAACTGTAGATGTCGGCGAAATGCTTCGCGCGATGTTGGGAATCGAATCGCGCGACTGCTTGCCCTCGCGCGGCCTCGGCGAGGGTGGCGGCCAGGCCGCGATCGGTCAGCATCCTGCACAACTGCGTGGCCAGCGAGTCGACGTCGCCGGTTCGGGCAACGAGGCCGGTGTGCTCGTGCGAGACGAAGTCGACCAGGCCCCCGGTGTCGCTCACCACGACCGGCACCGCACAGGCCTGTGCCTCGAGGGCGATGAGCCCGAAGGGCTCGTCCTGTGACGGGCAGGCCAACACATCCACGGCACGCAACGTCGACGCCACCGCGTCTGTGCGGCCGAGGAAACGATGCGCACCGGGCAGCAACCGTTCCGCGGCCTGCTGCAACTCGACGAGGTAGCCACCGTCGTCCTCGCTGGGCGCGCCGACGATCGCCAGATGCGCGTCGACTCCGGACCGACGCACCCGCGCCACGGCGTCGATCAGTACGTCGAGCTTCTTCTCGCGATCGATCCGGCCGACGGCTGCGATCAGTGGAGCATCGGGGTCGGCGGTCATGTCGGCCCGCAGAGCCGGGTCACCGGCACCCGGCGCGAAGGCCGTGGTGTCGATTCCCTGGTGCACCACGCTCACCCGTCCACGCGCACGCGTCGGGAGTTGCTGTGCTGCAGCTGTGCTGACGGCCACCGTGTGGGTTGCCGTCGCCGCGATCGCGGCGAGCAGTGTGCGCCCCGGTCCGGCGGGGACGATGTCGTGAAATTCGACGACGACCGGGGTGCGTGCGAGTCGGGACGCGAGCACCGCGTCGGGATGCAGCAGCAGATGGTTGGAATGCACGACGTCGAAGTCGCGGGCAGCTCGCCGAAGTATCGACACCGTGCGTGCGCTCTTCGGCACCTGCGCCGCGAGCCCGCCGAGGGGATGCAGAGAGTTCTCGCCCTGACGATGGATTCCGATGCGTTGCGGCAGGTCGAGTGGCAGGAACGGCAGGCCGGCGGCACGCCACCACTGTTCGGTGTCGCTGCCACCGGGTGCGCCCAGCGTGACGTTCACGCCCAGAGGCTGTAATGCCAGCGCCACGTTTCGCAGACTGTGATCGGTTCCGCCCACCGATGTCGACAGCGAGACCGCGAGTACGTGCACTTCGCTGACTCCGTCCACAACTCCAGTTTCCTGTCCAATAGTTTGTTTGACTCCATTACATCGTACTCAGAGTTGGCTGGAATACCCATTTGAGTTCATACTGATTCTGAGGCTTTCATAAACAAGAAGTAAAGCCGTCTATCGGAAGGGACCTACGCGATGAACGTGGTCTTTCCCTCGCACGTCACGGTTCACGAGACCGATGTCGCGCTTGCGGGTAACTGGACCGTGGTGGCTTTCGGTCCTGTCGATCATGGTGGCGTCGACGGGATCCGCCGGGCGCTACGCACGACGATGAGCATCGGCCCGGCCGCGCGAGTGGGCCTACGTCCAGATTCCGGCACCCGTCGCTGGCGATACGATCCCGATGCTCCACTGCACGCCGTCCGGGAAGACTCCGCGATCACCGAGGACGACTACGACACCGCGATGTCGCAGCTACTGGCCACGCACGACCCCGCCGAGCCACTGTCCATCACGGTGCGCGGCGACCACGTGGTGTTCTACATGGATCACGGGCTCGGCGACGGTCAGATGATCATCAACCTCTCCCACACACTCGCTGATGCCGACGCTCGCAACGGCATCGTGCCCCGCTGGGCGACATCAGCGCAGACGCATCACCCGCTCGCCGTCGCAGCGATGCGCTGTTTCGGAACCGATCCCAGGCGAGTTGCGCGGCTACTGCGCTCGCGCGTTCTCCCGGGTATCAGCGTGTGCGGCCGCAAGCCTGCAGATGGCGGGTCGGCCGGTCACGGGTCGAGACAGACGGCATCTACACAGGCGGCGTCGACCGCCGCAGGCTCACCCGTCGAGGTGGTGGCCGCGGCCGCCACGATCGAGTGCACCCGAGAACTGGCGAGGTGGCGAGACGAACACCGACCCGGACAGTCGATCTCGATCCTGTTCTTCGCCGCCCTCGATGCCGCACTGCGCGCCGAAGGACTGGCCGTCGACGATGCCGCCAAAGTGCTGTTCGACGTTCGCCGGTACCTACCACCCGAGCTGACCACCCTTGCGAACCTGTCGGCCGGTATCGACGTCTACCTCCCCGACACGACCGACACCGTTCTCCTGTCCCGCCAATGGCGACGAATCATCGAATGCGGGCACCCGATCGCAAACCTGATGCTGGTCGCACTTCGCTCGAAACTGGCCAGGTTGCGCTCCGCCCGCGCGACCGACACCCCGCCGCCCACCGCACCCGACACCATCCGTCTGGCCTTGTCCGACATGGGCCGGCATGGGCGATTGAACGACATCGCCTTCGTCGGCGAGACACAGGGTTCGTACCGAGTCATGGTGGCACCCGCGAGCCACGGACACATCACCCTGACGACCGCACGGCTACGCGACTCCATTCGCGTCGCCGCGTCGTTCCACTCGCACGTCGTCGATGCCGACACCATCCGACGGGCACTGCGCGCCGCCTGCTCGACGCCCATCGCATTCCTCGAAGCCGCCGCTTCGACTGCGCCCGTCGCCACCAATCCTACTGCCTGACAACACAAAAGAACCCACGACCTCGACGAGATCGTGGGTTCTTTCGAAGAATGCGCTGTGACTACTTGGCCCAGACCGACGTTCCGGGAGCAGCGTTCAACGTGTTGAGCAGATCGATTCCGGCAACGACCAAGCCGGGCCCGCCGACAGCGATGGTGCCGATGATTCCACCTGCTCCCGCACCGGTCACCAAGCCGGGGATGCAGCCTGCGGGGAGAGTCACAATGCAACCGATCACCGCACCGATTGCGGAACCGGTCAGGGTTCCAATCGCAGTAGCAATTCCGAGCTGCGACGAGAAGTTCTGCTGCGCCTTGAGGTTTTCCTCGGGCGAGGCGACCGTCGTCGCGCCGATGCTGCGCGAGTTGGCCGAGGCCTTCGTCAAGTCGAGCTGCGGCACCAGACGCAGGGTCTTGCCGTTGTCGTCGACGTTCTGCTCGTACGGGAAGTTCAGTCCGCCGAGGTTGAACGACAGCGGGAGGGTGACGAGTGTGTTGTCGGCGGCGTCGAGGACGTCGACGGTCTTGCCGTCGTCGGCAACCTTGAAGACGCCCGCATCGATGGTGGTGACGATGGTGCGGTCTTCGAGCTCGACGGAGTAGTTCGTGTCGGGGGTCGTGGCGCTGGTGTCGGGCTGCGCGTAGGCGGTTCCGCTGGCCAGACCCGTAGCAACTGCTACGAGAGCCGAGGTGACGACCAGTTTGCTGAGTTTCATGTGGTGTTGTGTTCCGTTTCTGTGCATGTGCTGCAGTGCTTTTGGCGGCAAACCGTCGAACGCGACATCACCCCGAATGACGTCCTCGCACCTCTGGTCCACAGGCAGTGTAAACCATCAATCAGACCGGTCGTTGTGCTACCGACCCTTTACCGTGTCCGAAAAGTTATGAACAATCACAACGCCCGAATCGGACAGAAAGACCGCACTTTCGTTCGGTTTCGCGGGACTTTTCTTCCACGGCGCAGCCGGCGGTAAACCTCGGGCATCGGGCCGATTCGGCCGGGTTAGGTCTGCCTTCTCGCAGGAGTCACAAGCCCGTACGCCTAACGTGATGCGGGCGACAACCTACTGACGAGTTCAGCCCACCCGTCGGACGGTCTCGTGCGCGCAACCACCAGCGTCGCTCCAGGCGATTCTGACCTAAGTTACCCGTCGGTAGATTTCGCGATCTACTGGCAGGTAACATCGCTGTATTCCTCTCGACGGGCTGGACCCGCGGTAGCTGCTCCAGCTGCCACTGAACGAAAGGCCGCGACATGAACGCCCTGACGATCACGTTGGGCACAGTCGGTGCTCTGCTCAGCCTCGTGTGTTGGTACGCCTTCATTCGTGGCGCCCTGCGCATGTTCAACATCGTGAGGCTGGGTCAGCCGGCACCCGACCGTTGGCGACCGATCGTCCCCCGCTTCAAGCAGATGATCATCGAGTTCGCCGCGCACACCAAGATGGTCAAGTTCCGCACCGTCGGCTGGGCGCACTGGCTGGTGATGATCGGCTTCATGGTCGGGTCCGTGTTCTGGTTCGAGGCCTACGGACAGACGTTCAACCCCGAGTTCCACTGGCCCATCGTCGGCGACACCGCCGTCTACCACCTGATGGACGAGATTCTCGGGCTCGGCACCGTCATCGGCATCACCACGCTGATCATCATTCGCCAGCTCAACCACCCGCGTAAGCCCGAGCGTCAGTCACGCTTCGCCGGCTCCGGGTTCAAGGCCGCCTACTTCGTCGAGGCCGTTGTCCTCATCGAGGGCCTGGGCATGGTGTTCGTCAAGGCGGGCAAGATCGCCACCTACGGACACGCGAACCCCTACACCGACTTCTTCACGATGCGCCTCGCCGAGCTGTTGCCGGCCAACTCCAACATGGTGTCGATCTTTGCTCTGATCAAGCTGATGTCCGGCATGATCTGGCTCTACATCGTGGGCACCCGCATCAACTGGGGCGTCGCGTGGCACCGCTTCACGGCCTTCCCCAACATCTACTTCAAGCGTATGGACGACGGCACCGTCGCCCTCGGTGCCGCCAAGCCGATGATGTCCGGCGGCAAAGTCCTCGAGATGGAAGAGGCCGATCCCGACGTCGACGCGTTCGGCGCAGGCAAAATTGAAGACTTCAGCTGGAAGGGCTGGCTCGACTTCACCACCTGCACCGAGTGCGGCCGCTGCCAGTCGCAGTGCCCCGCCTGGAACACCGGCAAGCCCCTCTCCCCCAAGCTGCTGATCATGTCGCTGCGCGATCACAGCCACGCCAAGGCCCCGTACCTGCTGGCCGGCGGCAAGAAGGACATGGCGGGCGACGAGGTCGGACTCGTCGATGCCGAGGGCAACGTCGACCAGAAGGCGCTCGACGCCATTCCGCAGAATGCTCGCGACGAAGCCGATCGCAAGCTCGTCGCCGACGCCATCGAGGGCGGCATCATCGACCCCGAGGTGCTGTGGAGCTGCACCACCTGCGGTGCGTGCGTCGAGCAGTGCCCGGTGGACATCGAACACGTCGACCACATCATCGACATGCGTCGCTACCAGGTGCTGATCGAGTCCGAGTTCCCGTCCGAGCTCGCCGGCTTGTTCAAGAACCTGGAGAACAAGGGCAACCCGTGGGGCCAGAACTCCAAGGACCGCCTCAACTGGATCAACGAGATGGACTTCGACATCCCGGTCTTCGGCCAGGACGCCGATTCGTTCCAGGACTACGAGTACCTCTTCTGGGTCGGCTGCGCCGGAGCCTACGAGGACCGCGCCAAGAAGACCACGAAGGCCGTCGCCGAGCTGCTCGCCACCGCAGGCGTGAAGTTCATGGTGCTCGGTGCCGACGAGACCTGCACCGGCGACTCCGCTCGCCGCGCAGGCAACGAGTTCCTGTTCCAGCAGCTCGCCATGCAGAACATCGAGACACTGAACAACGTGTTCGACGGCGTCGAGCAGAGCAAGCGCAAGATCGTCGTCACCTGCGCCCACTGCTTCAACGCACTCGGCAACGAGTACCCGCAGGTCGGCGGTGACTACGAGGTGGTCCACCACACGCAGCTGCTCAACCGTCTCGTGCGGCAGAAGAAGCTGATCCCGGTGGCCTCGGTCAGCCAGGACATCACCTACCACGATCCGTGCTACCTCGGCCGGCACAACAAGGTGTACGACGCCCCGCGTGAGCTGATGGCCGCGTCGGGCTCCAACCTCAAGGAGATGCCGCGTCACGGTGAGCGGTCCATGTGCTGTGGTGCCGGTGGCGCTCGTATGTGGATGGAAGAGAACATCGGCAAGCGCATCAACATCGACCGGGTCGACGAAGCGCTTGCGACCAACCCGAAGAAGATCGCCACGGGCTGCCCGTTCTGCCGCGTCATGCTCACCGACGGTGTCACCGCACGGCAGGAAGGCGGCGCACACGAGGGCGTCGAGGTCGTCGACGTCGCGCAGTTGATGCTCGAATCGATCACCCGCGTCGAGTCCTCGGTATTGGCCGAGAACATCAAGGTCATCCCCCGCGAGCAGACTCCCGAAGAGAAGCTGGCCACCGAAAAGGTCGCAGCCGTCGAGGAGAAGGGGCGCGTCGAGGAGATCGAGGTCGCAGCCGAAGGCGGCGATCCCGAAGCCGAGACGAAGAAGGCGCAGCCGGCCAAGGCTGCTGGTGGCCTGAAGATGAAGGGACTTGCGAAAGCTCCCGGAGCCAAAGCACCCGGTTCTGCGCCCGCCAACGCCGAAGCCGACAAGACGTCGGGGCACTCGGCCGATACTGCCGCGGACGCATCGAAGCCCAAGGGCCTCGGTTTGGCCGGTGGCAAGGCACCCGGTGGCAAGGGTCTGCAGATGAAGGGCAAGGCACCCGGCGCGAAGGCGGCTGCCCCGGCACCTGCCGACGCTCCTGCGGCAACCGAAGCACCTGCTCCCGCAGAGGCCTCCGAGTCGACTCCAACCGTCAAACCCAAGGGTCTGGCCGTCAAGTCCGGATTCAAGAAGCCCGGCGCGAAGGCACCCGGCAAGCCCGCCGACGCTGCTCCTGCGGCGTCGACACCCGCCCCGGAAGCGGCCGATGATGCAGCGGAATCACCTTCTGCTGCAACTGAATCCGTAGCCACAGAATCCAAGCCGACCGTCCAGCCCAAGGGTCTGGCCGTCAAGTCCGGATTCAAGAAGCCGGGAGCCAAGGCACCGGGCAAGCCTGCTACCGAAGCCCCTGCGTCCGAGGCTCCTACTGCTGAGGCACCGGCTACCGAGGCCACGGCGTCCGAGGCATCCGCCACCGAGGCTGCTGCAACGGAGCCTGCTGCAACCGAATCCGTAGCAGCAGAGTCCAAGCCGACCGTCCAGCCCAAGGGTCTGGCCGTGAAGTCCGGATTCAAGAAGCCGGGCGCGCGGACACCGGGTGCGGCCGCCGCTGCACCTGCCGCAGCACCAGCCGAGCCGGCTGCAGCAGAGCCCGAAAAGGCCGAGCCGACACCGGAAGCAGAGGCACCGGTCACGGAAGCACCGATCACCGAAGCCCCAGAGGCCGAGGTACCGGAAGCAGAGGCTCCGAAGGCAGAAGCGTCGGACACTGCGGCCGAGACCACATCCAACGGTTCGGATGATCGCACCCCGCCCAAGCCGAAGGCCGGTGGACTCGGATTCGCTCCGGGTGCAAAGGTTCCGGGTCGCCGGAAGTAACCTCACACCCTTTTTACCGACTGCGCGCCCCTGCTCACTTCAGAGCAGGGGCGCGCAGTCGTCGGTAGGGGTGTGAAGTCCCTGCTGGACCCCCGCGGCGGTGGACGAATCGGACATCGTGAGTATGGTCGGAACCGAACTGCATACCCGAAAAAGTAGGAGCAGGCATGACCGACGACGCGGACAAGCTCTTTCGCCGCTACGACGAGTGGTGGACGGCGCTCTCGCCCGACGATCGAGCGCATGTCGAGAAGTGCTGCGAGTCCGGCCGCACCGACGAGCGCCTCTGTGCATTGGTGATCGAGCACAACGGCCCGTCGAAGGCGGCGTTCGAGGCGGGCAGCAAACTGTCCGTCGGCAACAGCAAGTACTGCGCGATCCCCAGCGCGCTGCTCGAATTTCTCGAGGCGAAGCGCGCACACCCACCACTCAGCTAGACGGTCGCCACAGCTCCAGTTCGGGGATTCCGGGTGGGGTGAATCCCATGACCTGACCGTAGAACGACAGTTCCGATTCTCGGGCGTTCACCTGTGTTTCGAGTTTGCGGAATCCGTGCGACTCACCGGCGTACGTGAGGTAGGCGTACGGTATTCCCTTCTCCACCATGGCGTCTCGGAATCGTTCGGCCTGCGAGGGCGGCACGATGGGATCGTCGAGACCCTGCAGCAGCAGTACCGGGCACGAGAGTCCGGCGACGTTGTTCACCGGCGCGCGAGTGCGATACAGGTCGATGGCCTCGGGCAGCGGCCCGATGAGCCCGTCGATGTAGCGGGACTCGAAATCGTGCGTCTCGGCGACGAACATCTCCAGTTCGGCGACGCCGAAGTACGAAGCACCGCAAGCGAATACGTCGGACGATGTGAGCGCGGCCAATACCGTCCAGCCACCTGCCGAACCACCTTCGATGGCCAGCCGGTTCGGGTCGGCGAGGCCGGCGTCAGCCAATCCACGGACCGCGGCGATGGTGTCTTCGACGTCGACCACGCCCCATTGCCCACGCAACCGGTTACGGTATTCGCGCCCGTACCCACTGGATCCGCCGTAGTTCACATCGACGACGCCGATGCCGCGGCTGGTGAAGTATGCGAACACCGGGTTCAACGCCGGCGCCACGTGTGCCGTAGGACCGCCGTGCACGAACGCGACGTACGGCGGTAGTTCGCCGTCGAGCCCCTCGTACGACGGGTTACGTGGCGCGTACGCGATGGCATGCACTTCGCGATCCGGTCCCTGGAAGGTGACCTGACGCCCCGCGGGAAGGTATTCGACATCCGGTATCGACTCGAAACTCGAACGCACACTGCGTAATTCGCGGGTGGCCAGGTCGACTGCGAACAGTCCCGACGGCACCTGAGCGCCGCCGCCCCGGAGCAGAACTGTAGATCCGAGCCGTCCCCCGAGCCCCACCGAAGTCACTCCGTCGAGTTCGATGTCGTCGAGGGTGCCGGTGGCGGGGTCGAGAACGGCGAGCGTATCGGTCCCGACGGTGCGAACGGTCAGCAGCGTGCCGTCGTCGAGAACGTCGTACCAGCGGGCTCCGAGTTGCCAGAGCGGGGCACCGAAGTCTGCATCGAGGGTCGACACCGGCGTCGCTGCGCCGTCCAGCATGACCGAATACAGGTTCCACCAACCACTTCGGTCGCTGATGACGTACAGCGACTCGTCGTCGATCCATTCCGGCTGCAACACCGATTCCTCGGTCAAACCCGCCAACACAGTCCACGACGACGGATCCGCCAGCGATGCGACCCGCAGTTCTGTTCCGTCCCAGGGCATCTGCGGATGGTTCCAGGCGATCCACGCGATGCGGCTGCCGTCGGGTGAAAGCCTGGGGTAGGCAAGGAAATTCGATCCCGAGACCAGTGAGCGCACTCCGCCGCCGCCGAGGTCGATCGCGACGATGTCTCGGGTGACAGCTCCGGCGTCGTGCGTCTCGCGGACGGCGATCACGTCGGTACCGACCACCGACAGCTCCCCGTACCGAATGCTCGACGCCACAGCCGGGGCCGGGGTGAGCGGTAGCGGTGCGTCGCCGGGGGTGAGTCGGTAGATGCGCTGATCCGAGAATTCGGCGAACACCAGATCCCCGTTCGGCGTTGCCGTCCATGCGCCGCCGCCGTATTCGTGAACGCGGGTGCGGGCATTGAACGGTGCCGGCAGGATTGCCTCGACCTGTCCGTCGACGTGGCGGCAGATCGCGGTTCGGCCCTGTTCGGTGGGCCGCACCTCGGACCACCAGATCTCGTGTCCGACGAATCGTCCACCCTCGACGGGGTGGCCGGCCGACGACAGGTCGGCTGCGGTGATGGGCGAGGGCCAGGATCCGTACGCGAGAGCGGTCACCTGCTCCACCCTAGTGAACTCCACACGCACGTAACGCGCTGTTCATCGCACCTTCAACCGCGACACAGATGATGGTGGGACGCAGCACGAGGGAGAGATCATGCGCCGGACCACCACCCACTCCGTCGACCACGAGATTCTGACGTTCGGTCGTACCTGGCATGGGTACGGCGGCGGCAGTGCCGAGGACATCTATGTGGCGTTCGGGGTCGATGCGTCCACCTACTTCCGGCGACTCGAGCGCATCCTCGAATCCCCGGTGGCCGACGACCTGACTGCGAGCGAGCGAGCCGCGATGCTCGATATCTGCCGGCACCGCACCGACGGTCAGGGCTAGACCGGAGTCAGCAGCTCGGGGCTGTTGTTCTTCACACTGTTCACCGCGGTACTCACCTCGTAGGGCTCGAGCCGTGGCTCCGGTATCGCGGCCAGCAGCTCGGACACGTCGCTCAGGTCCGTGAGCGTCGGATCCAGCCAACTCGCCCGCAGATCGGGGGGCAGCACAACCGGTGATCGATCGTGGATGTGCCCGAGGGCGTCCGCAGCAGGCGAGGTGAGCACGGTGGCCGACCAGACCCAGCGGTCCTCGTCGTCGTCGGCCTTGGTGGGGTCTCGCCACAGCTCGTACAGACCCGCCATCGCCAGCACGCCCTGCTCGTGCAGGAAGTACGGCACTTTGGCACCGTCGCGCTTTTCCCACTCGTAGTACCCGTCGGCCGGAATGATGCAGCGCCGACGGCTTGCGGCCTTCTTGAACGACGGCTTCTCGGTGATCGTTTCGGACCTGGCGTTGATGAGCCGGGAGCCGATCTTCGCGTCCTTCGCCCACGACGGAATCAATCCCCATCGCACCGAACGCAATTGGCGCACTGCGTCGGACTCGGGTTCGTCCTTGGGCGCGCGTTCGAGCACCGTCCTGATGGTCTGAGTCGGGGCCACGTTGTACGACGGCGGCACCTCGTCGCCCACTGTCTCGGCGATCTCGAAGACCGCCTGCAGGTCGCTGTCACTCCGGGTACTGGCATACCGTCCGCACATGGAACGAGATTGTTCCACCTGCCACCGACACGGCCCAGTGAAACAGCGGTGCCCGAACGACAACCTCGTGGATTCCCACGGCACTCACCTGGCACGATGTGACGGGTGAGCACTCCGCAGATCCACCCACAGCCGCGTTATCGCACGTTGCAGCAGTCGACCAAGCTGCAGAACGTGCTGTACGAGATCCGCGGACCGGTACACGCGCATGCGGCCCGGCTCGAGGCCGAGGGCCATCGCATCCTGAAGCTCAACATCGGCAATCCGGCCCCGTTCGGCTTCGAGGCTCCGGACGTGATCGTGCGAGACATGATCGCGGCGCTACCGGTGGCCCAGGGCTACTCGGAGTCGAAGGGCATCCTGTCGGCTCGACGTGCCATCGTCACGCGCTACGAACTCGAACCGGGCTTCCCCGATCTCGACGTCGACGACATCTACCTCGGTAACGGCGTCTCCGAGCTCATCACGATGACGATGCAAGCGCTGTTGGACGACGGCGACGAGGTCTTGATCCCGGCCCCGGACTACCCGCTGTGGACGGCGATGACGACGCTGTCCGGCGGCAAGGCGGTGCACTACATGTGCGACGAGGAGAACGGGTGGAATCCCGATCTCGCCGACATCGAGTCGAAGATCACCCCGAAGACCGTCGCGCTGCTGGTGATCAATCCCAACAATCCGACGGGTGCGGTGTACTCCAAGGAGGTCCTGCAGGGCATCGTCGATCTGGCGCGCAAGCATCAGCTGCTGTTGCTCGCCGACGAGATCTACGACCGGATTCTCTACGACGACGCCGAGCACACCTCACTGGCGAGCCTGGCTCCGGATCTGCTGTGCCTGACGTACAACGGTCTGTCCAAGGCGTATCGCGTGGCCGGCTACCGTGCCGGATGGCTCGCGATCACCGGCCCGAAGAAGCACGCCGCGGGGTTCATCGAAGGCATCGACCTGCTCGCGTCGACGCGTCTGTGCCCCAATGTGCCTGCCCAGCACGCCATTCAGGTTGCTCTGGGTGGGTATCAGAGCATCGAGGATCTGATCCTGCCCGGCGGGCGGCTGCTCGAGCAGCGAGATGTCGCGTGGGAGAAGCTCAACGCCATTCACGGGGTCTCGTGCGTCAAGCCGCGCGGTGCGCTGTACGCATTCCCGCGACTCGATCCCGAGGTGCACGAGATCTACGACGACGAGAAGCTCGTACAGGACCTGCTGCTGCAGGAAAAGATCCTGGTTGTGCAGGGAACCGGATTCAACTGGCCCGGGCACGATCACGTGCGGATCGTGACGCTGCCGTGGGCCCGCGATCTGGCCGTCGCGATCGAGAGGTTCGGCAACTTCCTGTCCTCGTACAAACAGTGAGGCTCGAAGTTACCGACAAGTAGTTGAAAGTGATGGACAAAACACCGGGGTGATCCCGCCTCCGCCGCGAATCATCTGTACATTGGCGGACGGCACTTCAGTGCCCGCGAGCCCTGTTCGTACCCATCCCCCCCGGGTCGATCAGGTGGTGGCGGGGGACGCCCCCCCTGCTCCCCGCCACCGAGCTCCT
The DNA here is from genome assembly GCF_001894785.1 of Rhodococcoides fascians NBRC 12155 = LMG 3623. Lineage (GTDB taxonomy): Bacteria > Actinomycetota > Actinomycetes > Mycobacteriales > Mycobacteriaceae > Rhodococcoides > Rhodococcoides fascians. The sequence continues at coordinate 75,505 of NZ_BCWW01000003.1, read as the reverse complement.
CGCCTCGGCCGAGTACCCGGCCGGTAACGATCCGGCCCCGTACTAGCCTTGCACCGTGGAACCACACGGCACGCAACCCTCGGACGGCATCTCGCCGGGCTCCTCTTCCCATGTGGGTCACGGTCACGGCCACAGCGACTTCCCGGTGCCGTTGGGACCGGTGGCAGCCAAGGTCGTCGTCGGATTGCTGATCGCTATTGGCATAGCCGTCATCGCCGGGGCCTTCGCGCTCTGGCCCAGCAAACAGAGCATCGACATCCCGCTGCCGTTCCAGACCTCGGGTGGCGGTGCAGTGTCCACCGAGGCGGGCACCATCACCTCGCAGAGCATCGGGCCCTGCGGGAGTCCCGACGCAGGTCGAGCATTCACCGGCAACCCGACCCCTGCGGTCAACGACTCGTACGAATGTCAGCGCAGCATCGTCGACATCACCACCGGTGAGGACGCAGGCAAAAGGACGGTACTCGAGATCGCGCCGGGTCCCGGCCAACCGACTCTGAGCGCCGGTGGGGACATCCGGCTGGTTCTGCAGACAGACCCCTCCGGTGGAGTCCGATACTCCTTCAACGACTATTCCCGCGGGCTTCCGCTGGGGTTGATCGTCGGCGTGTTCGCCGTGGTCATCTGCGTCGTGGCCCGCTGGCGAGGATTCCGCGCGCTGGTGGGCCTGCTCATCGCGTTCGCCGTCCTCGTGGTGTTCATGCTGCCCGCGCTGCTCGACGGCGCTCCGGCCATTCCGGTCGCGCTGGTCGCCGGCGCGATCATTCTCTACGCCGTGCTGTATCTGGCGCACGGCGTCAACCTCCGGACCAGCTCGGCGCTCCTGGGCACGCTGACCTCGATGGGCGTTGCCGCAGTGCTGTCCTACGTCGCGATTCGGATGACGCACCTCACCGGGTTGTCGGAGGAACAGAACACTGCGGTGCAGACGTACATCGGCAGTGTCAGCGTCACCGGTCTGCTGTTGGCCGGCTTCATCATCGGCTCGCTCGGTGTGCTCAACGACGTGACGATCACCCAGGCCTCGGCGGCCTTCGAGTTGGCATCGGTGGACGAGACGGCGTCGCGGCGCGAGATCTTCACCGCCGCGATGCGGGTGGGGCGCGATCACATCGCCAGTACCGTCTACACCCTGGTACTCGCGTACGCCGGTGGTGCGCTGCCGCTGCTGCTGCTCTTCAGCGTCGCCGACCGGTCGATCCAGGACGTGTTGACCGGTGACGCGGTGGCGATCGAAATCGTGCGGTCGTCCGTCGGTGGCGTCGCGCTGGCCCTGTCGGTACCGCTCACCACTGCCATTGCCGTCCTGCTGGCTCGGCCGCTCACCTCGTCGCGGATGCCCTCTTCGCCGCGGCAGGCCAAGCCCACACGATCGCGGGGCTCGGGCCGCCACAGCGCGTAGAGCGGCTTCGCCGCAGGTGAGTGGAAACTCGTAGCAGGCACCGATCTTTCGCGCACGTGCGGCGAAGCCGCTCGGTCAGGCGAACGCAGCCGCAACGGTCGCGGACAGCAGCTCACCCTCATGGGTGCTCAGGCCCGCTTTCAGACCGGGGTCCGCGGCGCAGGCGGCTTCCCAACCCTTGTCGGCCAGGGCAACCACGTAGGGCAGGGTGGCGTTGGTTAGCGCGTACGTCGAGGTACGGGGCACGGCTCCGGGCATGTTGGCCACGCAGTAGAAAACGGATTCGTGCACCTTGTAGGTGGGATCGGCGTGGGTGGTGGCCACCGAGTCCTCGAAGCAGCCGCCCTGATCGATGGCGATGTCGACCAGAACCGATCCCGGCTTCATGCGCTGAACCGAGCTGTTCGACACGAGCTTCGGCGCTTTCGCTCCGGGGACGAGTACGGCTCCGATGACCAGATCGGCGGCCAGCACGGCCTGTTCGAGTTCGTATGCGTTCGACACCACTGTCTTGACGGCACCGCGGTACTGATCGTCGATCGCGCGCAGCGCTCGGACATCGAGATCTAGTACGGTGACGTCGGCGTGCATACCGAAAGCGATTGCGGTGGCGTTCTTTCCGGAGACGCCGGCTCCGATCACGACAACGTTGGCGGGACGCACTCCCGGTACGCCACCCATCAGTACGCCGCGGCCACCTTCACTCGACATCAGGTGGTAGGCACCGGCCTGCGGTGCCAAACGGCCGGCAACTTCGCTCATCGGCGCGAGCAGGGGCAGCGATCCGTCTGCGGCCGTGACGGTTTCGTAGGCAATGGACGTGGTGCCCGACGCCAGCAACGCGTCGGTGCAGGCCTTTGACGCCGCAAGATGCAGGTAGGTGAACAGCACCTGACCCTTGCGCAGGCGTGAATACTCCTCGGCGATGGGTTCTTTGACCTTGAGCAAGAGATCGGCCGCGTCACAGACGGCAACCGCGTCGGTGAAAATTTGCGCGCCTGCGGCTTTGTAATCGGTATCGGTGAACGACGAACCGGCGCCGGCTTCGGTTTCGATGATCACTTCGTGTCCTCGCGAGACAAGTTCGTGCACGCCTGCCGGGGTGATGGCCACCCGGTATTCGTGGTTCTTGATCTCGCGTGGAATTCCGATTTTCATGACGTCCTCCTGCAGTGGCGGTGACCGAAGCGACGCTCCGTGGGTACGCCAACTATGAATTATGTGCGGAATTGCTGCAATGGATGTGAACAAAATTCTGTATCGTCGGGCCATGGATGCAGATAGTTCATTTCAGCCGGTCGATGAGGGGGCTCGATCGAATGATGTTCGGTCCGTCGCCCTGGACCGAATCGACCACATTCTGCTCGACGAACTGCGTCGAGACGCACGCACACCGAACAATGCGCTGGCGGCCGCAGCAGGGATCGCGCCGTCCACTGCCCTCACCCGAGTTCGGGCGCTCGTCGAACGCGGCGTCATCCGCGGCTTCCACGCCGACATCGACCCCGAGGCCCTCGGGCAGGGCATTCAGGCCATGATCTCGGTTCGGCTGCAAGCGGATGCTCGACGGCGGATCAGCGAATTCGGTTCGAAGATCGCGTCCCGCAAGGAGACGCTGAACATCTACTTCATTGCCGGGGCCGACGACTTCCTGGTGCATGTGGCGACGGTCGACACGGCCACCCTGCGCGATTTCGTCGTCGAGAATCTCAGTGCCGACCCTGCCGTCGCAGCGACCGAGACCATCTTGATCTTCGAGCACATCAGGCCGCGAAACACGAACGCGGACAAATAGAACCGATCAGGGTGCCGGCGGCACGATCGGGGGGAAGCCCGGCAACGTGAAGTCCGGGAAGCCCGGAATCAGCGGCGGCGGCTGCTGCGTCGTGATGGGCGGAACGGACTCGACCGGTGCCGGTGGCGGCTCGACCGTCGTGGTCTCGGTGGTCGTGACCGGCTGTTCCCACGTGGTTTCCGGCTGCTCGGTCGTCGGCTCCACAGTGGTGGTCGGTTCCGGCGCAGGCGGTGGCGGCAACAGAACGGGAGCGGGCGTCGTCGTCGGCACCGTCGTGACCACCGGAGTATCGGTTTGGTCGCGACTGACCGAGGTGTCCACTACCTGCGGAGAGTTCTGGTGGGTGAACATGAAGCCGGACACGGCGACCACCGCTGCCGCGCAGAACGCGAGCACTCCGCCGGTCCGCAGCCTGCGCCGTGCGCGAGTGCGATCGTCTTCACCGTCGTCGTCGTCGTAATCGGCGTCGAGCCAGTAGATGTTCTTCAGCTGGAACGGAACGGGCTTACCGTCCTCGACGGTGTCGGCGGCAGCATCGGTTGCGGATGCCTGCGACACCGGCTGTACTGCAGGCGCTTCCACGGCGAGAGCAGAGACTTCACCCACGCCGTTCTCGGAAAACTCGTGCACCGCAGTCGATTCCGACGAAGGCTGAGCATCCGCGGTGGACGACTCAGGAATATCGGCGGGCGCGTCGGCGAACTTCGATGATTCGAAACCGGTTGCTGCAGAAGCAGATTCGGTAATCGAAGCGGCGGCGATCCACGGACGTGCGGGCACGGGACGAGTTGACCTCGGCGTCGCCACCGGCGGTGCGGCATGCTGCGACTCCGAACGCGCCGGCATCAGCGGCTCGGGCGCAGGTGGCACCACAGGCACAGGCGGTGCCACCGGAGCCGGCGGGACAACAGCAGCGCTGTCCGTGTGTCGACGTCTCGGCACGCTTGCCTGCGCGTCGTGCGCAGTACGGTCCGGAGCGGTTCTGGTGCGCGAATTCGGCCGCGCGGCCAGTGCTGCTCCGCGTGCGGCCACCGTCTCGGGCTCGGTCGGGACGATGGAGGGCAGTTCGAGCAGTGGGCCCACGCGCTGCTGGACGATGGGCATGCGGGCACCACCACCGATCAACACGACCGCGTCGATCGGCACGTTGGCACCGATCATGACCTCGCGGGCGAACTCGATCGCCTCGTCGAGCAGGTCTGTGATCAGCAGTTCGAAATTCTCCCGAGACAGCAGGATCATCCCGCTCGCGTCGGGCAGGCACACGGCGTCCTGGGTGGACAGGCGTTCCTTGGCGATGCGGCAGCGCTTCTCGAACAGCGCAATGTCGGGGTCGGTCGCCGGCTTGCCGAGGCGCTGGAGCTGATTGTTGCGCACGTAGGCGTCGACCAGATCACCGCTGTAGGAGCCGGAGCGCTGAGATGCCGTCACCGTGCGCGCCGTCAGGTCGACGACGCTGACCGTCAATCCCGAACTACCGAGGTCGAACAGGGCGACAGAGCCGGCACCTCGCGCCTCACCGGTGACGGCGAGGTATTCGATGACGGCCTCGACCTCGGGGACCAGGTGGTAGTTGTTCAGGTGAGCACCGGCGAAGGCGGCGCGCAGTGCATCGGCCTGACGCGGATCCCGGTAGGCGATGCCGGTGGACAGTTCGGGTTCGACCTCGGCAGCGGCACCGATCGATTCGGCGGCCAGGTGCGGGAGGTCCCCGGTGGCACTGTCGATCAGTTCGTTGCGAAAGAACAGTGGCCTCTCGACGTCGGTGACCAGGGCGGACGAGGTGTCGCCGGAGGCTCCGAACTGGTCGGCTCTGGGCTGCGCCGTGCGCACGGCTCGGGTCCCCATGGACACCCCAAGCAGCACAGTCACGATCGTCGGCCTCACTTCGTTCGGCGGTTTCGGTGAACGCCCCATCGGGAGTCCACCCGCACACGGTACCGTCTCGCGGCGAGCTGCACTAAAGGGTGCCTACGGGCCTGCTTGTTCGGCTTCGGTGTCGGTGAAGCTGAAACCGATGTCGGACGCCTCGCCGGGAGGCTGGTACATCTCACCGGTGTACGAATATTGCTCGACGTAGAGCTGCTCGTACGTCAGAGTGGTCGGTCCCGCCGCAGCCGGTTGGTCCGGTGGAGGCGTGTCGGTGACCGGGGGTGCGATCTCGGCGAGAGTCGCCTCGAAACCGGGGTCGGTATTGATCACGGATCTGGGCGCATTGTCGAAATCGGCGAAGAGCGCGAACATCAGCGCGACAACCACGACTCCGACCGACACCGCCACGGCACCGATCTTGAGTACCGCCTGCCGAGTCCACTGCCGGTCCGAAAAAGTCGACAGGTACGACATAGGAATCGCAGCGACCCCGCGGCGACCGACACCACGGGCTTTGTGTGGCGATGGGTCTTCCCGAGCGAGTTCCGGTTCCGCTTCGGGTTGCGTCGTCGACTCGACCTCGGACGGCGACTCCGATTCCACTACCTCCGCTACAGGCGACGGTTCCACTACCGGATCGGGGACCTGTTTCGACCCGATTTCAGCCCTGATCAGCGCGCCCTCGGCAACCGGCGACACCGAGTCGTGGACGGTGAGCGGCACCGGCCAGGTGGCGCGAACCCGCCGCTGGACGAGGGGGCTGTTGGCCACTCCTCCCAGCAACACGATCGCGTCGGGGGTCTGGGGACCGACCCACTCGATCATGTCGTCGATCAGTGGGGTGGCGACCGCCTCGAACTCGTCGCGTTCGAGGATCATCGGGCCGTTGTTGGGTGCGCGCACACCGGCCGACGTGGTCAGTAGCTCCCGAAGCTCTCGGAAGAACGTGCGATAGGACGCGACACCCTCGGGCCCTTCCGGTTCCGGCAGGATCCCCTTGGTCATCACCAGGCCCTGCACCACGTCGTCGAGGCGTTCGCCGCCGAACGACTCCGTTCGGTCGTGCCATTCGACGGTTTCTTCGGCGGTGTTCAGAACCAAGGCCGACGTCCCGCGCCTGCCGAGGTCGAGCACCAGCACATTCGTCGCGTCGGCGAGGGTGTCGAGCGAACGCACGAACGCGAGCAGCGCGTAGTGCTCGTCGACCGTCTCGACGGATGCAGCCAGGCCTGCCGACGTCGGGAAATCCGAGTAGCGCAGGGTGCGAGCCTCGCGCCCGGTGATGACGACGGAGTCGAAGGGGCCGCGCGCTCCGATTCGGTCGGACAGGTCGTGCATCGCGCGGTCCGGATCGGTGAGCTCGAGATCGACGGACTCGACGACGCGGCGGTCACCATCGGTGTAGGCGATGCGCAGGGCGTCCGACTCCACGGCCACGCCGCAGACTGGTCCCATCGAGTGTTGTCCTTCGATTGCTTGCCGTATGAACAGACGATCGGAACCTATCGTACGCACGCTCGGTGTGGCCGAAACGAGCAAACGGGCCGAAAACCGACATGCGGGACGTAGGTCACGAAACTTGCACTCGGTATGCGGTATCGGCTTCAAACAATCTGAGATATTGTTTACCCGGGTCTGGGGAGACTGCGGGTCGAAATATTTTCCGTCGGCCCGTACGACTTGCGAGGCCGCCCGGTCTCGCACCCAAGCGATCGGTGGAGGTCCGTCACGATGGAAACACTCAGTACGCAGTTCGACGCACGCATTCGGGACGTGCTGGACAAGCTCGGCAAGATGCCGGTCGCCGCGTCGGACATCGACTCTGCTTCCGACCTCTACGACAGTGGGTTGACCTCGCACGCGAGTGTCAACGTCATGATCGGCCTCGAGGACGAATTCGACATCGAATTCCCGGACTCGATGCTGCAGAAGTCCACGTTCGCGAGCATCGACGCGATCGCAGCTGCTGTCGCACAACTCGCAGGCTGACGACCATGACGGTCTCGTCCGACAGTCGCCCCGCGCAACTGCCCCTCACCGACGTCCTCAAGACCCTCCGCACGTTCGCGGCCGAGGTCGACCGCGAGGGCAGGTTTCCCGCCGAGTCCGTCGACGCTCTGCGCTCGGCAAATCTGTTCGCCGCCGCGATACCGACGGCGCTCGGCGGCGGTGGCCTGTCCCTCACCGAGCTCGCCCGGGTCGCACGCGATCTCGGTGCCGAATGTGCATCGACGGCGATGATTTTCGTCATGCACCAGTCTCAGATCCTGAGCATCGTCAGGCACGGCGGCACTCCCACATCCGACGCGTTGCTGCGCCGCATCGCAGCCGACCAACCGCTCGTCGCGTCGGCGACGACGGAGATCAACATCGGCGGCGACGTGCGTTCGAGCAGCTGCGCGGTCGAGTACGACGGAGACCGCATCCACCTGGCCAAGACCGCACCGGTGATCTCGTACGGCGAATACGCCGAGATCGTTCTCGCGACGGCGCGGCGCACGGTGGACAGCCCGCCGAGCGATCAGGTTCTGGTGGTGTGCCAGAAGCCCGACGTCACTCTCGAACGCACCAGCAACTGGGACACTCTCGGGTTTCGTGGCACCTGCAGCCCGGGCTTCCAGCTCGACGCCGTTGCCGACCGCTCGAGCATTCTGCGCGACAACTACGGCGAGATCTCCTCGCAGACAATGCTTCCGGTGGCCCATGTGCTGTGGGCCTCGGCCTGGCTCGGTATCGCCGACGCAGCCGTGTCCAAGTCCCGCAAGTTCGTCCGCAAGGCAGCGAGCAAGAGCCCCGGCGTCACTCCTCCCTCCGCCCTGCGGCTGGCCGAGTTGTTCGTGGCCCACGAACAACTCGTCGACACCGTGTTCGGCGCAGCGGCGAAGTTCGAGGCCATCGCAGATTCCCCCGAGGAGCTCGGTTCCATCGGTTTCGCCGTCAAGATCAACAACGTCAAGGTGACGGCGTCGACTCTCGTCATCGACATCGTCGGCAAGGCGATGCAGATCTGCGGCATCTCCGGGTATCGAGAAGACGGCGACTTCAGCATCGGACGGCACCTCCGCGACGCGCACGGCTCGGCGATCATGGTCAGCAACGAACGTATCCTCGCGCACAACTCTCAACTCGCGCTTCTCTACAAAGGCAAATGATGACCCAGACACAGGACAAGACCTCCGAACTGGATTCGGCGCGAAGCGAATTCAGGCAAGAGCTCGTCGACGCCGGCTTGCTGATCCCGTCGTCGGTGCTCGGTCTGTACGGCCGGTCCGGCGAGTTCGAGGACATCATCGAATCGATCGACCGTCGGGTCGTGGCCGCGAGCGCGTCGGAACACGGAACGGCTGTGCCCAGGTTCCGATTCCCACCGGTCTTCCCGCGGGAAGCATTCGAGAAGACCGACTACATCGCGTCGTTCCCCAATCTCACCGGTGCCATCAACACGTTCGACGGCGACAACAAGGCCCATGCCGCGCTGCTCGCCGATCGGTCCGAGGGCAAGGACTGGGATCACCACCTCGAGTCGGCCGGGACGATGCTGGTGTCCGCGGCATGTCACCCGTCGTACTCGATGTTGCCGTCCGTACTCCCGTCCGGCGGGACGACGTACGACATCTACGGGTACTGCTTTCGGCACGAGCCTGCCGTCGACCCTGCTCGCATGCAGGCCTTCCGCATGCACGAGATCGTGCGGGTCGGCACTCCGGACGACGCCGTCGCCCACCGCGAGAGGTGGGTGCAGCGCGGCCTGGAGGTACTGGCCGATCTGGGTCTCGAGGCAGAAGCGGTGATCGCCAACGATCCGTTCTTCGGTCGGGCAGGTCGCATGCTCGCGGCCAATCAACGCAACGAGAACCTCAAGACCGAGTTGGTCGTGCGGCTGTACGGAGACCTGGACGACGGCACGGCCGTGGTCTCGTGCAACTGCCATCGCGATCACTTCGGCCACACCTTCGACATCAGCACCGCCGACGGCGAACCTGCACACAGTGCGTGCGTCGGCTTCGGCATGGAGCGTATTGCGCTGGCGCTGTTGCGGACCCACGGTATCGACCGCGACAAGTGGCCGAGGTCGCTTCGTTCGTGACGTCGGTAGCCGACGTCGATATCCCTACCAGCGATCGGAGCGCGCTGTGAACACCACGAATACGGCGACATCCGAGTCCGCCGACAACCGTACCGACGAGCTCGAACAGCTGCTGATCACCGAGGCAGGCGTACCGGGCAGACAGTCCACCTGGTTCGGGTCGGCAACATCGCCACTCCTCGGTGCCGTGCACGTTCCCGAGGGATCGGTTGCCCGCGGTGCCGTCGTACTGGCACCGCCGCTCGGCAAGGAGCAGGTCGACTCGTACCGCGGTCTGGTCCTCCTGGCCCAGCGCCTCTGCGCTCGGGGCCTGCTCGTACTGCGCTTCGACTACCCGGGAACGGGCGACTCGTCCGGTGCACAGGACGACGACGGCATCGTCGAGCAGTGGCAACGCAGCGTCGTCACGGCGGTCGATTTCGTTCGGCAGTGCGGTGTTCGCGATGTTGCGGTCGTGGGTCTGCGAGCCGGCTCGCTGCTCGCCGCATCCGTGGCGGATCGGTGCGGCCCTCTGACGGGAATGGTGTTCTGGGATCCGGTCGTCAGTGGCCGCTCGTATCTTCGGGAACAGCGCGCCCTGTATTCGATGACCGTCGCGCGAGACGACGAGTCGGACCCGCGAGTGTCCATCGTCGGCGCAGTCCTGCATGCCGGAGTGGCCGCCGAATTCTCGACCCTGGATTCCTCGAAGCTGGAACGGCTCGACTGCCCGGTACTGGTTGCCACCCGCAGCGAACGCGCCGACGCCACGCCCGTCCGCAGACTCGTGTCCGCGCAGCAGGCGGACGAGCACACACTCCGCGATCACGACGCATTCCTCGAGCCACCTGCCTGGGACGTGGTCATTCCGCGTCCGGACATCGACGTGATCGCGCGCTGGGTACAGGCCACGTTCGCGTCGACGACCACGCCGGTCACCGTTCCGATCCGACGTTCCGCCGTGGTCTCGACTCCCCGGGGCGACGTCGTCGAAACCATCGAGCGGCTCGGTGACGACGAGCTGTTCTCCATCCGCACCACCGCGGTGGCCACGACGGCCGGCGGTCCTGCTGTGGTCATGTACGGCACCGCGTACGAGCACCGGGTCGGACCGGTACGGCTGTGGGTCGAGTTGGCCCGCACCCTCGCGACGGCGGGCATCACCTCGGTCCGTTTCGACCGTCGCGGTACGGGAGAGAGTGGAGACGTCGGTGCCGACGACGCACCCACGCTCTACAGCGAACTCGGCGACGACGACGCACTGTGCGCCGTTCGATCCGTGGGAACAGCGCCCGACAAGATCGTCTCGGCAGGTCTGTGCTCGGGTGCGTGGTATGCCGGTTACGCCGCCCACCGGGAGGGCCTGAACACCGCAATCCTGATCAATATGCGCGAATGGACAACGCGGCGTGTCGATTTCACCAAGAGATCCACGATCGCCCAGAAGCAGGGATTGACCGCGATCGCACTCGACCGCGCACACACGGCCGCCGTTCGCTTCAAGAACTGGTCGCAACCCCGGATGCCGTACCGACTGTGGCTCGCGCTCGGCCGTCGTGGCTGGATCCAGGTTCCCGAAATCTCGTTGGGAGAACTGCAGCGCAAGGGAGTCGACGCGTCCGTGCTGCTCGTCCCGGACGACAAGCAGTGGTTCCTCGACAACCGCGGCCCCGAGAGCCTGCATCGGTTGCGCCGCCGGGCCGAGCCCGAGCACCCACCCGTGGTGAAGGCGTTCACGGACGGAGATCACACCCTCTTCGGACGCGATGTTCGCGACACGGTCAGGGCCGAGATGCTGCAGACGATCGGTGCTGCGCTCGGAGTCCACATCGAACCGCAGGACCCACCTGTGAAGGTGAACTGGACGCCGTTGTGAAACATCGCGCTCGCCGGGTACCCCCGCCCGATCACGGCCGACTCGACAAGATCACCTACTACCCTGTCGAGCAGGTCCGATGGGACATGGGCTTCAACAGCCGCACCGTGCCTTTTCACGCGGTGCCGCCCGAGTTCGCGGTCGCGGCATCGCAACCCGCCGGACAGCTGTCTGCGGCCGATTCGATCCCCGACTGGGACCCGATGTTCACCGCGGCCGAGGCGTCGGGCACGGCGGTTGCAGGCTCCAAGCCCGCCGGCCGCAATCTCGCACTGAACTCGTTCGCGATGATGTTCTCCACCATTGCCACCGGCGCGCTCGGTCTGGCCTTCTGGGCCGTGGCGGGCCGGCTGTTCCCCGTCGAAGAAGTCGGCAGTGCATCGGCGGTGATCGCGTCGGCGGTGATGATCGCGACGCTGTCCAACCTGAGTCTCGGCTCGATGTACGAGCGGTTCCTGCCGACCGCGGGCGTGAAGGCCAAGTCCTATGTGCTTCGCGGCTACGCTGCCGTGCTGTCGCTGGCGCTGGTCCTGGGATGCGCGTTCTTGGTCGTGGCACCGGTGGACGAGTTGTTCACCACCACGACCGAGATCGCGACGTTCCCGATTTTCGTCGGCGTACTGGCCGTGTTCGCGCTGCAGGATCAGACGTCGTCCGGGCTGGGCTTCGCGCGGTGGGCGGCGGCCAAGAACGTCTTCCACGCGGTCGTGAAGTTGGCGGTCCTGGCCGTCACGTACGAGACCGGCCGTAGTTTCACCATCATCGCGGCGTGGGCGGTACCGGCGGCCATCGCGGCGATAGTGCTGTTTCGCGCGTTCGGGAAGAAGCTCGGCACCGATCCGCGTTACCAGCTCACACCGAACCTGCCGCCCCGTAAAGAGCTGTGGTCGTACTTCGGGTCGGCGTACGGCATCACTGCCCTGGGAACCTTGGCACCCCTGATGATCCCGATCATCGTGGTGAGCACGCTCGGTGCCGAGCAGAATGCCTACTTCTCGCTCACCTGGTCCATCGTGAGCGCCATCTACGTGTTGATCGGGGTACTGGTCGGCCCCTTCGTGGCGGAGGCGGCTGCACATCCCGAACAGTTCTCCAAGCTCGCCAAACGCTTCATCGGCCTGCTGTGCATCGTCGCCGTGGGCGGATCGTTCTTTCTGGCGGTCGTCGCACCGTTCGGACTCGGTATCGTCGGCCCCGACTACCGCGAGAACGGGACCATCATCGTCCATCTCGCTGCCGTCACCATCCCGCTGTCCGTCATCGGGGCCCTGTACGACGGTCTGGCCAGGGTCCGTCGTCGTATGCGGCTTGCGGTGCTCGTCCAGATCGCGGCCACCATCATCATCGTCACCGGGTCGCTGACGTTGTCACCGAGCTTGGGCATCGCGGGCATCGGCTGGTCTTATCTGGCGGCCGAAGCCTTCGGTGCCGTGGTTCTGTTGGTGCCCCTCATCAGGTGGATCGGGGACCTGTCCGGCGGCGCTGGTGCCGAGCATGCCGCGCCGGCTCTCGATCCGCGCGACGAATCCACGTCGCAGGCGACGGGTCGTGAGCACAGCGTACGAGCGTAACCGACATCACTCTCGTTAGCTGGCACCGCAAACATTCTTCGAGTACGTTTATACGCAGCTTGACAATCTCATGGCTTCTTTTAAGCTTCTAGTCAGGAAAAGACAGTGGGTTCGACGGGTAGATCAATCCCGCCGAAACCTACGTGCGAACTCGGCGGGGGTCGTGTCGCATCGGTCAGATACAGCTGCAGTAGCTCGATCAGCTAGTGCCCACCGAACTCGAACATCTGGAATGGATATGTTGAATCGTCAGAATCCCCGCGTCAGTGTCGTCATCCCGACTCTCAACGAGGCCGCGAACCTTCGCCATGTCCTCCCCTTGCTGTCCCACGAATTCGAGCTCGTACTGGTCGACGGCGGATCCACCGACGGAACCATCGAAGCCGCACGCGAGATTCGCAGCGACATCCGCGTCATTCAACAGACCCGCAAGGGTAAGGGCAACGCGCTCGCTTGCGGCTTCGAAGCTGCCACCGGCGACATCATCGTCATGTTCGACGCGGACGGCTCTGCCGACGCGGCCGAGATCCCCCGGTTCGTCGATGCCCTGATCGCCGGTGCCGACTTCGCCAAGGGCAGCCGGTTCTGCGAGGGCGGCGGCAGCCACGACATCACGCCGCTGCGCCGCGCCGGCAACGGTGGTCTGCACCTGGTGGCCAACACGCTCTTCGGCACCCGTTTCTCGGATCTGTGCTACGGCTACAACGCCTTCTGGCGAGATCTGGTGCCGGTCCTGGATCTGCCCGTGGTCGATCAGCCGGGCAGCGAGGGAATGATGCTGTGGGGTGACGGATTCGAGATCGAGACCATCATCAACTGCCGCTTCGCCGAGGCGTCCGTACGGATCGAAGAAGTGCCGAGTGTCGAGCTGGCGCGCATCTACGGCCAGAGCAACCTACGCACCTTCTCCGACGGCTTCCGGGTGCTGCGCACCTTGATGACCGAGCGCATGCGCGCCCGCAGAATCTCCCGCAAGCACATCGCTCGTCCGTCGCGTGAGTCGATCGATGCCCGCACCGACATGGACCTCGAGTTCGAGGTCATGGAGTCGTTCGGCGAGGTCATCGAGCTCCGCGAGAGAACGGCGTGAGTCTGCCGACTTCCTCGGTCGTCATTTGCGCGTACACGTTGGCTCGATGGTCCGAACTGTGCACTGCCGTGCGTGCAGTTCTCGATCAGAGCGTCGCTGCCGACGAGCTGATTCTCGTCGTCGACCACAATCAGCAGCTGGCCGAGCGCGCTCGAGCGGAATTCCTGCCGCTGAGCGAGACCGTGAACGTGGTCGAGAACAGCCACCCACGAGGACTGTCGGGGGCACGGAACACCTCCCTCGACCTCGCCACGGGTGACATCGTCGTCTTCTTGGACGACGACGCGTCCCCACGCACGACCGAATGGCTCGACGCCATTCTGTCCCATTACTCGGATGATGCCGTGTACGCCGTTGGGGGCTCTGCATACCCGGTATGGCCGGACAAGCGTCCGGCCTTCTTACCGGCCGAGGTAGTGGGTGAACCCGGCGAACTCGATTGGGTCGTCGGGTGCACCTACCGCGGGCAGCCGACGGAAACCGCTCAGGTCCGTAATCTCATGGGCGCGAACATGTCTTTTCGCCGCGCGCCAGTCGTCGAACTCGGCGGCTTCGTCTCCGGAATCGGCCGGATCGGACGCGTTCCGCTCGGGTGCGAGGAGACGGAACTGTGTATTCGCCTGCGCCAGACGCATCCCGACGCGCAGATCGTGTTCGATCCCTCGATCGTCGTCGATCACACCGTCAGTGCCGATCGGACGCGACCCCGCTACCTGATCACCCGCAGCTACGCCGAGGGTGTGTCCAAGGCAGCGATCGCGCGCCTGATCGGTGCGGGCGACGCACTCTCGTCCGAGCGTGCGTACACCGCCAAGGTTCTGCCGCGTGCTGTCGGCCGTGAGACGAGCGCGGCTGCTCGCGGCAACCCCGCGCGGGCGTGGGGCGCAATGGCTGTGGTGGCCAGCGTCGGGGCCGCGGGAGTCGGTTATGTCCGAGGCAAATTCAGCGTGAGCCGCTAGCGGCACGTGCACGGAACTTCGTAGCCCACTACGAACTTCCACTCACGACCCTCGGTGCCACCGACGCCCGTTCCACGGAATTCAGGGCCCGAACGTGTCCCCTGGGTTTACCGGTGCCTCGGTTGACGAGTGCGATGGTGCGCGGTTCGTTCGGCGCGAGATGGAACCACGAATCGGACGCGTCGAAGCCGTCGACATCGACGCAGACGTACTGCGCTGCCCACTCCGAAGACACTGTGAGCTCCCACGTCCCGGCTCCGGTAATGACGACACTCGCGCTCAGGCCCACGGTGTTCTGCCGACTCTGCGCCCCGACGAGCGCGGTGTTCCGGGCTATCTCGACTCCGTCGTCACCCGCGAACACCACTGTGATCGCCGAGTACGTCCGACTCCCGAAACGGTAGGCGTGATTGGCATCGGTGAACGACCCCACGATGGAGTCCACCGTCAATTCGGTCGAGCCGTTCGAGTCGACCGATACCGCCCGCTCGAACTGCTGCACGCCCCGCGCGGTGTGCAGTGCCACGCGCAGTGTGCCCGATCGGGCCGGGCCGTCGTTGACGAGCTCCACCGAATAACCGTCGAGACCGTTGTCGCACAACAGCACTGCGGTCGGCGAGCTGGCCCTCGCGAGCGCGTAGAACGGTGCCTTCGGTGCACCGGTGGCGTCGGTGATACCCCACCCGGCACCGGGCACGGTGTCTCGTAACGTCAACACGAGCGCGCCCGCACATCCGGAAGACGCCCGACGCCACCGACCGAACGCTTCCTCGAAAGCCTCGACGAGCACCGCCCTGCCGTAGTCCAGGTAGAGCTCGGCGTCGTCCCGCCGAATCAGGTGCGGGTCGACACCGAAGACAGTGCGTACGTAGTGATCGCGGACGTCCTCGAAATCCCACGACGAACCGCGATCGCGGGGGACCGCGGATTTCCACTCGGGGTGGTGCCCTGCCACCGCAGCAGATCCGAAGAACCTGTCGACCTGCGCACGTTCGGGAGGAACGGAGAAGGCCAGGCATTCCGCAGCGAATCGCACACCCGCGGTACGAATATCGGACAGTGGCCGCAGGTAACCACCCACCCCGAAGTAATGGGCGATACCGTCGCCCACGTGGGTGTGCAATTCGCCGGACGAGCTGGACGGAGACGACGTCACGTATGCGACGTCCGGCAGACGATCGGCGAGGAAATCAGGAACGATGGTGTCCAGCATATCCATTCGCTGATCCTCGGCCGCGAGACCCAGCATCGTCGGTTGCTGCTGCGTTTCGCTTCCGCCGCTGACGACCATCAGCGCCGGATTGGCGCAGACGATGTCCGCGAACGCGTGCAGCTCTCCGGTGACCGCCGCCGTGTACACCTCGTCGGTGGGCGGGTCGACGGTTCCCAACATGACGTCCTGCCACACCATGATGCCGAGTTCCGCACACAGAGACCAGAATTCGGCCTGCTCGTACACCAGCGTGCCGACCACGCGCACCATGTTCACGCCCGCCGACTGCAGCTGCACCAACGCTGCACGCAGGTCCTGCTCCGACGACCACAGTCGCACCGGATCGAGTGGAGTCCACGTACCACCGCGACAGAAGATCGGGCTACCGTTGACCACCAACTGCGCGCCGCCGCCGGAGCGATCGAGTACGACGGCGCGAAAACCGATGTCGCCCAACGGGTATTCCACCCCGTTCACGTCCAACGCCACGCGGTAGGTCCTGGGCCGTCCGTGCGTGTGCGGCCACCACAGCTCGACGTCCGGCAGCGTCAGAGTCGTATCGATACGATCGACCGTTCCGATCTCGAACACGCTGCCCCCGATCAGGATTCGCGTCGCCGACGCGGAATCCAGCTCGGCGTGGACCGTGACGATACCGTCGGTGCCGCGGACCGTCGTCGACAGACCGACGCCACGAGGGCTCGACATCGGCGTCATCGACACCGGCCGCCACGGACCCACCGGAACAGGCACAGGCCCGTACACCGGTGCCCGGCCCAGCATCGTCGTACGCTCGTGCCGCAGACCCTGCGCAGCGATCATCGAGGATCGCCACCGACCACGTGGCCGTCGGGTCTTCAGATGTGCGGCAAGGGATTCGATATGAACTGCAATGGTGACGGTCGGCCCGCAACCGGTCAGATCGACAGTCTCGGGCACGAACATGGACGTGACCGTTCGCCGATGTACACCGTCCACCCAGATCTGGGCCCGAGTCGCGATTCCGCCGAAGGTCAGCCGCACCTCGGGGTATTCGCCGGTCGGGACGGTGGTCGCGTACCACCAATCGTGTTCGTCCGGAGCACAATCGGTGTCACCGAGCGCGCTCGCCACCGTGCCGGGCACGACGGCGTCGAGCCACTCGAGGTCGGCAGGCAGATCAGCGGGGTCGAGGATGGATCCGGCGTCGGTTCGGGCCAGCCGCCACGGCACGCCGTCGAGCAGATCGATCACGCGCTCAATGCACCCACGACGATATCCATCGCTGCCGCCCAGTTCTTGCTCATGTCGTTCAGCGGTTCGTCGAGCACCACGGCGCGGCCACGCGCTGCTCGCGCCATCCGGAACTGCACGGCCTTCGCGCCGGACGCTGCGTCGAGGAAATGCTGCGCCGCGTCGCCGGCTCCACGTATCCCGCGGCTCTCGAGGTACTGCACGTAGTTGGCGGCAAGCTCTGCGGTGGCACCGAATTGTCGGAGCAATCCGAACGACCACAGATGAAAGGCGTCGGGCCCGGACGTCTGGACGAGCGGGATGTCGGCCACGATGCGCCGAGCGAGGGCATCGACGGGATTGCCCGGTGCCCTTCTGGACAGATGTGCCCGGGCGACGTCGAGGTCGCGGTCACCGACCCCCGCGTCGAGCACTGCCGCGTCGACTCGAACCTGTTCGACGTACGGCAGCAACACCTCGGCGTGAGGCTCGGGCGCGAGATTGAACACCCCGTCGAAGTCCGCCCCGGTCAGCTCGAAGTAACCACGGTTGTGGAAGTAGCCCATCACCTTGTCGTCTCGGTTGACGAGATTCGGCACGATGGTGGTCTTGGTGTGCTGATTCCGGTAGCTGGTGCCTGCGGTGTCGGGAAGCCAGAAGCCGTCGACCTCCACCGTGACGTGGGTGCCGTCGAGCAGCCCTTCGACGACGTGCTCGAGAACGGGTCGCCATACGTTCATCTCGGCCACGCCGATGCCGTAGAGCGCGCGCAGATCCTCGGGCAGAATTTTCACGAAGTCCCACTGCCGTCCGTCACAGCCGGCGCTGAGCACGAATGCGAGCGCCGGGGTGGGATCGGCACCGAGCGAGTGCAGTACCTCGATCCACAGATCGACGTAGCAGTTGGTCTCGGTCCAGATGCGGTCGTGGTTGTGGATGGGATGAGGCCGGTAGCTGATGGGGTCGAGTTCGAGAACCCGGAGGCCGGTACCGAGCCTCTCCAGCACTGCATCGTTCGACATGACGCGCCTCTCCTACCGGAACAATGTCGGACGGTCCCCGAGCCGCATTTGTCCATATTGCCTGCATCCAGGCCACTCATCGTAGCGAATCGGTTTGTTCTACGCTTCCGATCCGGCGGTAGGATTGTTTTCGACGCAACTGCTACTTACTGATCCACCGTTTGAGCGTCTGTACAACAGGAACCCGAAAACGCGGGCAATCACACAACGAACAGTTGGTTCCGCGGCGGTAATGCTGATGCGCAGCTTGTTCGTGTCGACACTTGCATATCCGCTCTGAGCTGGGCACATGCCGAGTGTAGACAACACCTGCAACATCCATGCCCATCTCGGGCGGACACGAGGAGGCACGAGCGCGATGCGCCGTTTCGTTCGCAGCGCAGCGCTGGTCGTGGGGTGGTGCCTCCTCGCCGTAGCTCTCGGAATGTTTGCCGTCCGACAGGTCGGCGTGACCGAGATCACTTTCGTCGCTTTGGTGGTCGGAACTCCGTACCTCGGAGTCGCCACCGTCGCGGCGCTCCTGCTCTTCGCCGCCGCCCGCTCACGTATCGGATCGGCGGTCGCAGCCGTGGTCACCGTCGCCGTCGTGGGCGTCCAGGTGCCGATGTTCCTGGCCGACGGACCGGACAACTCCGGACCGGACCTGTCCGTGTTGACGGTCAACGTGGCGCACGGGGATGCCGATGCCGGCGCAATCGTCGACGCGGTCCGTGATCACGACGTCGACGTGCTCGCCGTCCAGGAACTCACGCCCGAGGAAGTGACCGACCTGAGGGGTGCAGGTCTGGACGACCTGCTGCCGTTCTCCTTCACCGCCGCACTGCCCGTGGCCGACGGCACCGGATTGTGGAGCCGAACACCCTTGACCGACGGCACCCGACTGGACGACTTCGGCTTCGTACCGGTGCAGGCGAACACCGTCGTCGACGGCACGACGCTGACCCTCGTCTCGTTCCATTCGATGTCTCCCGCGACGCCGCGCCACACCACCCAGTGGGACGCAGACCTGGCGAGGATGCGGGCCATCATGGATACCTACGACAACACTGCCATCGTCGCGGGCGACTTCAATGCCACCAACGATCACCGGCAATTCCGCAGGTTGGCTTCGGCTCCGTTCTCCGACGCGGCCGACGCTGCGGGGGCAGGACTGTTCCGCACCTTCCCGTCCGAACGTCCGTTGGCGCGGTTGGACCATGTCGTGACCAGTGACAGCGTCCGCGCGCGGTCGGTGCAGCCGTTACCGATCCCGGAGAGCGATCATCTGGCGGTGCTCGCAACGGTGCAGTTGCTGTGACCGTCCCCGGCTAGAAGCGTGGAAGCTGAATGACCGGAGGCGGCGGCAGCTGGATCTGTGGAAGCTGGATCTGCGGCAGACCGGGGATCAGCGGTGCCGGGGCAGGCGCAGGAGCCGGTGCCGCGGGCGGCACGTACTCGGGCTCGGAATACGTCTGAGCCGGAGCCTGAACGGGCTCGGACGTGGGCGGCGGCGTTGTGGTC
Source organism: Rhodococcoides fascians NBRC 12155 = LMG 3623 (assembly GCF_001894785.1). Lineage (GTDB taxonomy): Bacteria > Actinomycetota > Actinomycetes > Mycobacteriales > Mycobacteriaceae > Rhodococcoides > Rhodococcoides fascians. Next base: position 55,927 of record NZ_BCWW01000003.1, on the reverse strand, counting down.
GGCGGTGGCGTCGTCGGCGTCGGGGTGACCCGGGTCGTCGTGGGACCTGCAGTGATCGGCACCGGTGAATCTGCCGGTGCACTGGTCGGGGCCGGCGACCCACCCCCGTATCCGAGAGACAAGCCGAGGGCGGCGACCGCGACGAGACCACCCGCGACCAGTACCGCACCGCGCACCTTGCGCTTCGAATCCGCTGGCTTGTCGGAGTGGGGTTCCGGAGTCAACCAATCGGGTGCACCGGTCAGCGACGCCGGGTCGGCCGCGGGCTGTCGCCCGCCCGACTGCGGATTCGACTGGGGGTTGGACTGCGCATTCGGTTGGGGAACCGGCTGGTGCGGTGCCTCGACGACCGGTGTGGCGAGCAGTGCCGCTCCTCGGGCCGCAACCGATTCGGGGTCTGCCGGAGTGACGACGGGTAACCCGACCCAAGCATCGAGTATGGCTCCGACCAGCGGTATTCGGGCGCCGCCGCCGATCAGGAACAGCGCGTCGACATGTTTGGGAGAACGCCCGATGACGTCTCGAACCAGGCGAGCGGAGTACTCGATCGGGACGGTCACCAGTGACTCGAATGCCTCGCGGGAGATCAGGATGACACCGCCGTCGCCCGGAAGACATACAGCGCCGCTGGTCGACAATTGTTCCTTGGCGACCCGGCACCGCGCGGTGAACGCGCTCAGTTCTTGGTTGTCGGCAATGTCGACGCCCTGCTTGGCCAACTGGTTGTCGGCGATCAGGCGATCGAAGTCGTCGCCGCTGATGTCGATGGTGCGTTCTGCCAGCAGAACTTGGCCTGTACCGCGGTCGATCACGCTGATCGTCAGACCCGAACTGCCCAGGTCGTACAACGCGATGGTGCCGAAATGCCCCAGCTCGCCCGACGCTTCGAGGTACTGCAGCGCAGCCCGAGCCTCGGGAACGAGTCGATAGTTGTACAGCCGCTGACCGGCCATGGCCTGCTGGATCTCACCGAACTGCTGCTGGTCGCGATACGCCACGCCGGTTGCCTGCACTGGGCCACCGTTGCCCGGTTGCGAGAGCACCACGCCGATGGACTCGGCGGCCAGTTCCTCGGCCCGGTCCCAGTAGGCGTCGACGGTGTCGTGGTGGAAGTCGAGGCGTCCCGAATCCTGAGGGCGCAGGTCGGGTCGAGCCATGCGCACCGCGCTGGCCCCCACCGACACACCGAGAACTTCGGTCATTACCTGCCTCTTGTCGATTTCCCCGTCAACACACGCCGAGACTTCATGTCACGAACCAGTCTCGATCCCCCCAATTGATCACTGTAGCGCGTCGGTGCGGCTGCGCCGCAGTGGTGCGTTCAGGTGCCCCCTGGGGCACCCAGCCACACCACTACAGTTGCGGCATGCGAGTTCTGTTCGTCTGCACCGGCAACATCTGCCGATCTCCGACTGCCGAGCGCCTTGCGGTCGCCTTCGCCCGTGAGGGCGGATTCGAGCTGACCGCCAGCAGTGCCGGGACACAGGGACTGACCGGGCACGCGATGGACCCGACGGCAGCGTTGGTGTTGTCGCAACTCGGCGGCGATCCCGAGGGCTTCGTGGCTCGACGCCTCACTCCGGCGATCACCGCCGACGCCGAACTCGTTCTGACGATGACCGCGTCGCATCGCGACGCCGTGCTCGCGCTGTCGCCGAGGCACATGCGTCGCACCTTCACCTTGCTCGAGGCGTCGAGCCTGGCCGCGGCGTCGGGCGCACGATCGGTTGCTGCCCTCGCCGACGCGCGGGCCGTCCACAGCGTCGAGACGCTGGATATCGGCGACCCGTACCGGCGCGACCCGTCCGTGTACGAGGAAGCCGGCGAGCTGATCGCAGCATCGTTGCCGAATGTTCTCCGACTGGCGCAGCCGTAACCTTCGACCCACCACGAATTCGCACGCTGCGGTAACGTTCTCGCATCATTGCCGACCACCCGGGTGCGGCCACGGCGTTAGGGTCTGTTCATGCGCGACAAGGTCATCGCGTTGGCAGCAGTGGCGAGTGCCGGAGTCGCCGTCACCGTGGGTCTGGTCATCGGTGCCCTCGGTGGCGCGTTCGACGATTCGAGCCAGGACGTCAGGCCGCCTGCGCTGAAGTCGGACTCCCTCAGTTCGGTCCAGGCGTCTCCGACGTCCGCAATCGTCGTGGTTCCGCCGTCTCCCACCTGGCAGGTCGCGGTGCCCACCACCGCCAAGCCGCCGACGACGACGCCGGAGCGGCCTCAGACGACGACGCGGACGCCCCGAACAACCACCAAGCGGTCGGACCGAACTACCACGACCACCACCGACGAGGACTCGACCGACGAGCCGACGACCGACGAGCCCACGACCACCGAGTCGGGCCGGTAGATCTCACGGACGGCCCGCTGTCAGATCGGGCGCGCTGTCTCCGATTCTCAACGCGGCCACAAGTTCTCGATACAGCTCGTCCGACGCCATGAGCTCCGCATGCGTTCCACGTGCGCGAACCACCCCGTCGTCCATCACCAGGATGGTGTCGGCGTCGAGCACGGTGGACAACCGATGCGCGATGGTGACGACGGCAGCATCCTCGGCGATGGAACGGATCACCTCGTGGATCGCCGCCTCGGTGCGTCCGTCGACCTGAGCCGTCGCCTCGTCGAGCAGCAGGATCTGTGGGCGTCGAACGATGGCCCGCGCCAACGCGATTCGTTGCCGCTGCCCACCGGACACCGTCGAGCCGATCAGGTCGGTGTCCAATCCCTCGTCCAGAGCGCGGATGGTCGAATCCAGGTGCACCGACTCGAGCGCCGCCCAGATGTCACCCTCACTGGCGTCCGGGTGACTGAACAACAGGTTCTCCCGCACAGAACCGGGGATCACCGGCGTCTCCTGCTCCACGTAGGACAGTCGAGAGCGCACCTCGTCGATCGTGAGCTCGCTGTACGGCGTTCCGCCGAGCCGTATCTCGCCGCTCTCGGGCGTCAGGAACCGCAGGATCAGCGAGAACACGCTGGTCTTGCCTGCACCGGAGGGACCGACGATCGCTGTGTGGCCACGCGCGGGGACGTCCAGGTCGATTCCTCGCACGGCCGGATCTCGTCCCGGACCGTAACGTGCTGTCACACTCCGGAATTCGAGCGCCGGAGCAGCGTCGTCAACGGATTGGGTCGGCGCGGGGGCACCTTCCTCCCCCACTTCGACGACGAGGTCGTCGATCTGACGTATCCGCGCCGCCGCGGCCATACCCGCCTGCAACGCGGTGATGTTGGTGGCGAGGGTGGAGACCGGGCTCATGACCTGAAATGCATAGAGCAGAAACGCGATCAAGCTGGATACCGCAAGATCCCCGGTGCTGACGCGGTAGCCACCGAGGCCGAGAATGCCGATGATGGCCAATTGCACGCCGCCACCCGCGAAGGTCCACGCCAGTGCCGAGATCTTGACGGCGTGCACGCTGTGCCGAGCGGAGGTCCGCGCCTCCGCGATGACGCGTTCGGATTCGCGAGTCTCGGCTCTGCTGGACTTGACCGTTCGGATGGCCCGCAGGGTGCCGTCGAGAATGCCGCCGAGTCGTCCGATCGCTTCCTGTGATTGCCTCTGCGCGATGGCGATCGGAGGCATCAGCCGGGCGAACAACACTGCGATCGCCACGATGGCCACCGCGATCGCGCCCAGCAATACCAGATCCAGAACCGCCATCAGGATCAATGCGCCCACCAGACCCACGACGCTGTTGACTATGGCCACCAGCGCATTCGATGTCGCCTCACGCAGCAGCACGGTGTCCGAGGTGACGCGGGTGACCAACTCACCGGTGGGCCGAGTGTTCAGGCTGCCGACCGTGGCACCGAAATACTTCCGCACGATCGACTTGCGTGCGTCGAGCACGATCCGCTCGGCCAACACCCCGAGCACGATCCACTGCAGATACAGAACGGCCGAGCCGACGACCAACAGGGCCACCAGAACGACGACGGGAACGATCAGCGACGCGTCGGTGCCGAGTCCGTCGAGCACACCCTTGGCGACCATCGGCGTAGCCAACGCCGTTCCGGTACCGATCAGGCCGAGCATCATGCCCAGGATCAGGGTGCGCCGATGAGGCCGCACGAACTGCCACAACACCCGTAGGTTGGGTACCGTTATTTTCTTCTTCTCGGCTGTCGCGATCTGCACATCGACCATGTAGTCAGTGTGCAGCAACGATCAGCTGGTACCGATCGCGTCCCAGATCATGTGGACCGTGGTGCCGTTCTGGTCCGACGTCACCGCCGCCGTATCGGCCAGAGCCCGCATCAGTGGGACGCCTCGACCTCGGTTGGGATCGGAATTGCGGGTCGCCCAATCGCCGCGGTCGGTCACCTTCACATCGATCCGGCCCTGCGCACCGCACAACACTCGAATGTCGAGGGTTCCTCGGTCGGTGTGATCGCGATACGCATGTTCGACACTGTTCGCTATCGCCTCGTACGTCGCCAACACGACGTCGTACGCGCGATCCGGGTCGACGCCCAACTCGTTCAACCAGTCACCGAGTTCACGCCGAAGCTCCGACGCTCGATCCGGATCGGCAGGCTCGTCGGTGAACAGCAGTTCTTCCATTCGCGCACCTGCCGTCGAGATCGAACTGTCGGTACGTGAGTCGTCACCTCCGAAGAGAGTCGCCATCATGAGTCCCGTCTACCCAAAACTTCAGGATCTACCCGCATGAATCGCAACGAGCGCCTCGTCGACCGTCGCATAGATGCCGAACACCTCGTCGAGCCCGACCAAAGTCAACGGACGCCCCGTCGCCGGACCGTCCGCCACCACGGCAAACCCGGCACTACCGCCCAGTTGCTGATGCGTCGAAGCCAGCAGCGACATGCCTGCCGATGCGAGGAAACCCACATCGCTGAGATCGATGACCACAGCCGACGGCGACTTCTCGAGCACCAGAGCCACGGACTCGGACAGATCAGGAGCCGTCACCAAATCCAACTCACCCGACACCGACAGAACAACATCCTGATCACGCCATTCAACAATCACATCGAAATGCTGGGGTCCGAGCCCCGATTCGTCCGCAGTCACACGAAGACTTTACCTCGCTCCCCCGCCCCGCCACCGCCGCCGAAGTCCACTCGACGTGACATCGACCCCCGGCAGGTCCACTCAACGTGACATTGACCCCCGAAAAGTGTCGATGGTCGTTCCGCAGGCTCCACTCCGGACCACCGAACGTGACATTGAGTCCCCTCGGGGTCGGCTTCGGGTTGGTTTGCCGCCGTCGGCTCACTCAGCCGAGGGGTATCGATCGCATTAGGCTCGTCCAGGTGATCGAGGGCCTGCATTCCATGGACGGTCGCGGTCTGCGTCGTCGCTCGCTCGGGGAGTACGTCGCGGTCGTTGTGGGCGGCGCGGTCGGTGCGGCGCTTCGGTACGAGGTGTGGACGTGGCGGGCGACGCCGCGGTGGCAGTTGTTGTCCACGTTCGGCGTGAATGTGTTCGGCTGTCTGCTCGTCGGCGCTGCGTTGGGGTATCTGTCCGGTCGTCGGGCTCCGGTGACTCGGGCCGGGCTGTTCGGTCTTGCGTGCGGTCTGACGACTTTCGGTCTGTACGCGTTTCAGGCGGTCACCCATCGCGGGGCGTGGAATTCGGTGATCTATCTGGTGGCGACGCCGGTGTTCGCGTTGATCGCGATGGCCGTCGGGGCTGCGATCACGAGACCGGCACGAACGAGCCAGACGCTGTGACGACGTTGATTCTGGTGGCGGCCGGCGGCGGACTCGCGGCTCTGGGCCAGTTCGTGTTCTCGTTCGCCCTGCGGTCGAGGCGACGGGCGACGGCATTGAATCTGGTGGCGTGTGCCGCGCTGGGGTTGGTGTTCGCACTCGATCCGCCGAATGCTGTTCGCTCCGTGGTGGCGGTCGGGTTTCTGGCGTCGGTGGCTCCGCTGGCGGGGACGACACTGGCGACGATCGGGCTTGCGCGAGATCGTCGGTATCGCTCGGCAGCACTGTTCTTCGGCGCGAACGTGGTGGGTGGAATCGCCGCGGTGATGTTCGGGTTCCTGGCGTGGAAGTCCGGTGTGACGCTCTATCACAAGATTCTGTGACCGAATCCGGTCAGTCGGTTCCCGAATCCTGGCAGGAGCCCTGCACTCCGGCCTTGACGAACCCTGCAATCTGGTACAGGTACGTGAATTCCCATTCGACGAGTGAGAAGTCGTATGAGCGAGGCGTCGGACGCATCGTGACGGTTCCGTCGAAGCACTGATCGAAGACGAATCGAGCCCGCGGGAGGTGGTATCGCCACGTGACGACGATGACGTGGTTCCAGCCGCGTTCGCGGGCAAGGGTTTCGGTGAACATGGCTTCGCCACGGGTGGTCGAGGGCGACGGCGGAATGCACAACACCTCGAACTGCGACGTGGACGCCGCGCAGGCTTTCTTCATCGTCGGATCGCTGGAACCGTAGGGATCGGACAGCACCACTGTCGTGGCCAGGCCTTGTTGGGCGAGCGAGATGCCGTAGGCCTCACGTCCGTCGTGTTCGCCGCCGAGCACCACGATGGCGTCGGCGGCAACGAGCGGATCCACCCGAGCTTTGGTGAACGCGAGGTAGCCGCCGACACCTACCGACGACACCAAGACAACCGGGATCGCCAGGGCGAGAAACAGCAACCAGCGTCCGCGGAACACCTCACCAGGTTAGGGAAGGCGCTCCGCGAGCGCGCGGTCAGCGACTCAGATCACTCGCTGGGCTGCGGCACGGTGACGTTGCAGTCCGTGACCTCGGGGTTGATTCCGAAGTAGTTGAGCGGACCTGCGACGACGGTCAGGGCGATGGTGCCCGCACCTGCACAGTTCTCGGGCGCGTTCTCGAAGTCTCCGCGCTGATACGACGCGAATGCGCCGATGATCAGCCAAACCAGAACGATCAACGTTACGAACCTCATTGGTGCCCCCTTAGGCGGTCAGCCGCCGTTCGGCTGTCGAAGGGCAGGTATGTCCGATTGTGGCAGGCTTCAAACCACGTCACGTGCGCTTCGACAGAGTCTCCGACAGATAATCGTTGAGGGCGCGTTCCTGTACCCGGTCCAGGGCGCGGGCCAGTTCTGCCTGTGCCGATTTCATGGCAAGGCTGCGCATCTTCTCGAACATCTCGGTGGTCTCGGCTACCTCTCCGGACTTGGGCAGCCAACCTGGCCCGTGTTTCGCGGCCAGATGGTCGGTCACGCTCCCGACCATCGACTCGGCGATTTCGTTCATTTTCGACGCGGTCCGCTCGTGCTGGTCGAGCAGACGTTCCAATGTGAAGCCGTACTGACTCAGGTCGACGAACACCTCGAGGAGGGTCGGATCGAGAATCTCGCACTGGTCACCGTCGATTCTGATCAGTTTCGCTTCGATCAGTCGGGCAACGATGTCGTCGTTGTCCTCACCGAGAAATTGCGCAATCAGTTCGACGGGAATGACCGTGGTCTCGGCCGACGACCACTTGCGAGTCACGATTTCCTGCAGGCCCAGGATTTCTTCCAGGTCTTTGCCCTGCTCCCAACCCGACAGGAAATCGGCTATGTGCGCCGAGGTGAACCCCCGCTGAAGCAGCGAGTCGATCACCTTCAATCGAGTCAGGTGATCGTCGTTGTAAATACCTACTCGTCCTCGGAGCGTGGGCGGCGGCAGCAGCCCGCGTTCCTGGTACGCCCGCACGTTGCGAGTGGTCGTCTTGGCCTCTCGGGCCAAGTCGTCGATTCGATACTCCACCGAGCTCCTTACCTCCGCCGCGCGTCGACCTTCAGGATATACGTCGACCACGCGGCGGAAGGAAGAGCCGAATCCGACCGTCATCGAAACGACAAGCGTGCTCTCGAGCGATTCAGGAGTGGGCGACGACCTGTGCCGGTTCCTGCGGCAGGTCGACGCGGCGCGGAACCATGGTGAAATCGCCCTGTTCGACACCTCTGAGTTGGTTGACGTACTGGGTGGCGAAACCCGGGAACATGGTCGCGTTGAAGCCGTCCTCGGTGAGATACCAACTGCTGCAACCGGAATTCCAGGTCGTCTTCGCCAGTTTGCGCTGCATGTCCTCGTTGTAGGCATCCTGGACGTCCTGGCGCACATCGGCGCTGTGCAGATCTCCTTCGAGTACCAGAGAGATCGCCTCGACGATGTAGTCGATCTGCGCCTCCATGTACACCAATGCCGAACTGTGTCCCGGGCCGGAATTCGGCCCGAAGGTGAAATACATGTTCGGATAGCCCGATACTGCAATGCTCTTGTACGCCTTGGCTCCCGCGCTCCATTCGTCGGCCAGCACGCGGCTGTCGCGTCCGGTGATCGGAATGGGTGTTCCGGTGTTGGACACGTCGAACCCGGTCGCGAAGACGATGGCGTCGAACTGATGCTCGACGCCTTCCACGGTTCGAATGCCCTTGGGTGAGAGCGTCGCGATCGGCCAGGTCACCAACGTGCAGTTCGGCTTCTGCAGGGCCGGGTAGTAGTCGCTGGTCATCAGCAATCGCTTGCAGCCGGCCCGGAATCGGGGTGTCAGCTGTCGCCGCAGCCACGGATCGCGAACCTGCTGACGCAGATGCGCGCGCCCGACCAGTTCGACGATGCGCGTCAACGGGGTCTTCCACACGACACCGAGGGCAACGGACTCGTGCCCCCAGAACCACAGCGACCGCGCCAGGGCCTGCGTCTGCGGGTACCGGGCGTATCGATGCTTGGTGCCTGCCTGCACCTTTCGATTGATCCTGGGCAGCGTCCAACCCGGGGTGCGTTGGAACACCTTGACCGTATCGGCGATCTTCACCAGTTCGGGCACGATCTGTACCGCGCTCGCCCCGGTTCCCACGACCGCGACCTTCTTACCCTCGAAGTCGTAGTCGTGATCCCACCGTGCACTGTGGATCTTGTGTCCCTCGTAGGTATCGATGCCTCGAATGTTCGGCAGGCTGGCATTGGCGAGCGGCCCCGACGCCATCACCACCGTGCGCGCCCGAACATCGGGGTGCCCGTCGATGCTCACGTGCCAATGCCCGGCCGCCTCGTTCCAGATGATGTCGACTACGTTGTGTCCGAATCGAATACGCGATCCGATGTCGAACTCACGCACCATTGTGTGGATGTAATCGAGAATCTCACCACTACCGGAATAGGTGTGCGACCAGTTGGGATTGGGCGCGAAACTGTACGAATACAGCCTCGACGGTATGTCGCAGGCTGCGCCCGGGTAAGTGTTGTCGCGCCAGGTTCCACCGACGGCGCTGCCGCGTTCGAGGATCGCGACATTCTCGATTCCACTGTTGCGCAGTCGGATAGCGGTACCGATTCCGGCGAATCCCGCACCGACGATCACGGCGTCGAGTACACCGTCGCGCACATCGAAATCGCTCATGCGACGGGCTCGTAGGTCAGTTCCTTGGCCCAGGTGGGCTCGGAATTGAGAGTCTTGGTCGGGTACCGGCGAGTGAGCTTCACCAGGCCATCCGCAACGCGGTGGTATGGATGCTTGCGGTTGATGACAATGCTGCTGTGCCACTGCACGAATCGATACATCGGCACGCGGAGCGCCTCGGGGCTACGCTCCCCCACACTGCGGAATCGCTTCATCGCGGTGTAGAGCCGCTCCTCGTCGACACCCATCTCGACGATGTTGTCGCGCATCTTGTTCAGCAGTGGGATGTAGCGCAGCAATCCGACGATGAGGGCCGGGTTCATCCAAGCACCGATGGTCTCGACCACCAGCTTGCGCATCCGGGAATGCCCGAGCAATTCGATGACCGCGAAATCGACCGCCAGATGCCGAGATTCGTCGGAGTTGATCTTCTTGAACACGGCCTGACACACCGGATCGTCGATCTCGTCCATGATGAACTTCACCAGCGCGCCGTCCAGGGCCACCTCGAGCATCGGTATGACGGTGCCCAGCACGGTCAGAGACAGCCCGTCGGAATGCTTGTCGAGCCAGTCGATGACGAGCTTGACGTTGACGTTCGGCTCGGGCATCCGGTCACCGTCGAGCATGCCCCAACGACGCATGAGAGCGAGCTCGGCGTTGGCGTGCTTCTGCTCTTCCGCGTGGAAGTAGCGATAGATCTCCGCGAGAGTCTCGTTCGGTGCCTTGAGCGCCATCGCCGCGAAGCCGCGAGCGCCCACGTTCTCGATCCACATCAGATCGGACATGAAGGGCTTGAGTTTGGCGTGCAGTTCGGGGCTGATGGTCTCGGCTCCCGGGCCGTCCCAGTCGATGTCCGCCAATGCCCACTGACGGTCCTTGATCTTGGTCAACATGTCTTCGAAGTCCATTGCCATGTCAGGCTCCTGTGGTTGTCGAGGTGAGGGATTCGTTCTTCGCCGGCTGCTGCTCGGCGGGCAGCACACGATTGAGCAAGCCGAGAAAGCGCACGTACACGGCGGGCAGCAATCTCTTGAACCGCCAGACGGCTTTGGCGTCGAACTGGGGCACGACGTAGAGCCGGCCCCGGTCGAATGCATCGAGCGTTCTGGCAGCGATCTTGTCGGGAGACCGTCCGGTCCAGCGCATCGCGAACTCGGCGAGCCTGGACGAACTCACGGTGATTCGCCCGTCGACGGCCACGTTGGTCTTGACGAACGTGGGGCACAGAACCGACACGCGCACACCGGTACCCGACAGTTCCGCAGCCATCGTTTCCGACAGGCTCATCACCGCGGCCTTCCCGACGTTGTACGGACCCATCAGCGGCGCGGCAGCGAAGCCCGCGGCGGACGCGACGTTGATGATTCCGCCCTCACCGGCGGCTCGAAGCGCAGGAGTGAACGCCTCACAGCCGTGGATCACGCCCCACAGGTTGATCCCCAGTGCCCAGTTCCAGTCCTCGAACCCGATGTCTCCAATGGGTTTTCCACCGATTCCGACACCTGCGTTGTTGATCAGCACCGTGGTCGGTCCGTCGAATTCGATGCCGGCACGAAGCGCCAGTTCCTCGACGTTCTCACGTACCGACACATCGCACTCGACGGCGTATCCGGTGGCACCGAGGGCGTTCACCATCGCTACTGTCTCTTGCGCGCGCGGCAACGAGATGTCAGCGCACATCACGACGCCTCCGCGGCCAGCCAGTTCGAGTGCGAAAGCACGGCCGATCCCGCTACCCGCGCCGGTCACCACCGCTCTCGAACCGTACGAGGGTTTTCCGGTCTTGCTTCTCATCGACTTACCTGCTCCTTCGACTCTTGTTGTACAACAGTGGTTTCGAGTGCATGTTCGATGAACTTGGCTGCATGCTCGAGTGCATGCGCTGCCTCGGGGATCAGCCTCGGGAGAGCGTGGAACACGTGCATCTGATCGGGCCAGATCTCTAGTTCGCTCCGTCCGCCTGCCGCGGTGATCATCGTGTGCAGGTGCCGAGCGTCGCCCCGGAGCATCTCGGCTCCGCCCACCTGGATCAGCGTCGGTGGCAGCTCTCGCACACGTCCGAGATCGAGCCGGAGACGCGGGAGATCCGCATCGTGGCCGTCGGTGTACAGCGCCACGAGTCCTCGCGCTGCCTTCGCCGAAATCATCGGGTCCTTGCGCGTGCGTTCCATGCGCGCCGATAGCTCGAAGTCGAGATCGATCAACGGCGAGAACAACACCAATGCTCCCGGCTGCGGCGTCCCGGTTCGGTCGTTCTCGATGATCAGGTCAGCGGCCAGGTGTCCGCCGGCGGAGTCCCCGGCGATGACGATGTTCGATGCGTCGTACCCCTGGCCCAGCAGCCAGCGGTACGCGGCTTCGAGGTCGTCGGCTGCGGCGGGAAATGGGTGTTCCGGGGCGAGCCGGTAGTCGACCGTGAACACCGGCAGGCTCGTCGCCCTGGACAATCGTGCGGTGAGACCACGGTGCGTCCGCGCCGAGCAGATGACGTATGCACTGCCGTGGATGTAGAGGATCACGCGTGGCCCCGGCGACAGGCCGGGCGCTCGCACCCACTCACCGCGAACCGGGCCTTCGGCCACGAGGTCCACTGCCGTTCCTTTCGGGACCGGACCGCACAGGTTCATCGAGGTGGCGACGAGGCGTCGAGAGAACTCGATGCCGCCGCGTGAGGTCGGCAGCAGGTTCGTCATCGGACGCAGAATCAGCCGAGTCATCAAGGCAGCCAGACGGGTTCGCCGAGACCCGGCCCTGAAAGCGCCGCGAGGCAGGTAGTCGTCGTCGGTGGTCGGAGTCACGTCATCACCCTCACCCGCTATTCGCCATTTGTCAATGGCCTATTATTTAGTGGTGAAGTGTGCGACAGTGGCGTCCAACACCGAAAGCGCAAGGGAGCGAGCACACGTGACGATGTTCAGGAGTAATCCACCGGCGGAACTGGATGCGTCTGCCATCGGTCCCGAGGACAGGATCTTCGAGTTGGAGATCGCCGAGGTGACCCGCGAGACCGAAGATGCGATCTCCCTCGGCTTTCTGGTTCCCGAGCATCGGGAAGCGCAGTTTCGGTACGAGCCGGGACAATTCCTCACCCTGGAGATTCCGTGCACGGACGGCGGATCGGTGGCCCGGTGCTACTCCTTCTCCAGCTCTCCGGTCCGGGCCCCGTTCCCCACTGTGACCGTCAAGCGCATTCAGGACGGTCTGGCATCACACTGGTTGCACGACAACGCTGTTCGTGGGATGCGACTCAAGGCGCTGAAGCCGTCGGGCATGTTCGGACCCAAGAGCTGGGACGACCATTTCGTCCTGCTGGCCGCCGGCAGCGGCATCACCCCGATCATGTCGATACTCGAGACCGCCCTGGTGCAGCACGAGAATCGGATCACCCTCGTCTACGCCAACCAGAATCGCGACTCGGTGATCTTCGCAGAGCGACTGACCGAACTGCAGTCGCGCTTCCCCGAACGACTCGACGTTCACCACTGGTACACCTCGGAATCGGGGTTACCCACCGCTGCCGGACTGGCCTCGATGAACGTGACGACTCCGTCCGACTGCGAGGCCTTCCTCTGTGGACCGACGCAATACATGAACGTCGCCGAGGAGTGGCTCGCTCGCACCGGTACGACGGCGCACAGAACACACCGCGAGGTGTTCTCCTCATTCGACTCGAATCCGTTTCAGGCCAGGGGCGCGTCGATTTCCGACGAACCCGGCGCGAACTCCGTGGCCGCTCATGTCGAGATCGACGGAATGGAGACCGAGTTCACCTGGAATGCAGACACGAAGCTGCTCGACCGACTTCTCGAGCTGGGTCTCGACCCGCCGTACGTATGCCGCGAAGGAACCTGCGGCGGTTGTGCGTACACCCTCACCGAGGGCACGGTGAACATGCTCGCCAACGAGACGCTCGACGAACACGAACTGCAGCACGGCGTCCGACTGGCCTGCCAGTCCGTGCCCGATTCCACGAGCGTTCGTGCGGTGTTCGACCGCTGATCCCGGAGGAGGGCGCTCAGCCCTCGAGCGTCAACGAATGCGGCTTCGAGGCGAACGCCGCGGCGGAGCCGGAGGCTCGTGCAATCCCCGCGATACCGCCCCAGACCATCATGGTGAGGTAGTCGATGAGCTCGTCGACCGTCATGGTCCGGTCGAACATCCACCAGTGCGACGCCAACCGGACCGCACCGATCATGGCGAAAGCGAAGGGCGTCGAGCCGGCCGTCGAGAACTCCCGCTCTCGAAATCTGTCGGCGATGACGGTCGTCAGCAACTCTGCGATCAGTTCTTCCGATGCGGTGACGATGTCCTGGTTGCCACCGACCGCATTGTTCGCATGCACGTAGATGTAGATCTCGGGATCTGTGGCAACCGTCGTGACGTAGGCGGAAATCACTGCGCGAGTGAGGTGATACTCATCGAGGTCCTCGGACATCGCGTCCTGGATCCGCGGCACCAGTGCAGTCTCGACGTATCGAGCCATCGCAGCGTCGGCGAGACCCTTTTTGTCCGCGAAGTGTTTGTACAGAACGGTTTTCGAGACACCGTTCGCTGCGGCGATGGCATCCATACCCACGTCGTGTCCATGCTCACGAATCGCTGCCAGTGTTCGATCGAGCAGTTCACGTCGCCGGGTGATTCTGTGGTCGCGCCACCGGTCGCTTCGCCCGTCCACCTTGACCACCGCGCTCATGCCGACTGCGGTACCGCTCGTGATCCCCTCAGCAGAATCGACGCCACCAGCTGCGGATCGTCCGACATCGGAACGTGCCCGAGACCCGGGTACGTCGTCACTTCGGCCTGCGGAAAGGTTCGACGCACGAGCGGTGCCTGATAGACCGGCAGAACCAAGTCACGACGGCCCCACGCGACGGTGACGGGAACGGTCTCGTCGACCGGAATGCTGAAGCGCGGCACTGCATTTCCGGCTGCGTCGATCGCACGGTTGGTGGTGATGCTGAGTGCGTCGATCGTGGCCGTCGCTGCGGGAACTCGCCACGGCTTGGCGTAGAACACGCCGTTGGCGATCGTGCGGCCGACGACCGAACGCATGACGGTAGGTGCGATCGGGCTGATCACTCGAGACAACGCTCGCAACAGTCGGAACACGAGGAGCGCCCGGGTCTGATCCCAGTGTCCGCGAAAGAATCCGGCCGGTGACAGGGCGGTCGCCGAGGCGACCGACCCGCGGGCAGCCAGTTCGAGCGCAAAGTAACCGCCCAGCGAATTTCCGGCCACGTGCGGCTTCTCGCCGTCCACCGCCACGTGCTCGAGGAATCGCTCCAACTCGGCCACGATCCACGGCCCCAGATCGAATTCCTCGGTGGGCAAGTCCGGTGACGCGCCGTGGCCGGGCAGGTCCACCGTCACTACTCGTCGATGCCGCGCCAGTATGTCGACGACACTGTCCCACGCATGTTGTCGGTGCACGATGCCGTGAATGAGCACCAATGTAGGGCCCTCACCCCGGATCGTGTGCGCAAGGGTCAGACCGTCGATGTCGGAAGTCACTGCGTGCCGACCTTTCTCGGCCAGATGCGGTGCACGGGCGCGATATCCGCCCCCGCCACACGTGCGTTGTCGGCTCGGCCGAATGTCATCGATTCCGTCAGATCGTCGAATTGTGCGTCGATCCTGTCGAGAATGTAGTTCTGCCGCACCGACCAGGGACGTTCGGTCCCTGATTTGGGTAGCTCGTTCAGGGAACGCGTGACGTATCCGGAGGCGAGGTCGACGACCGGACGAGAGTCGACGGCCTTGCCCTGCCGGTCCGGGATTGCATGGGTGTAGCCGTGAGACCGCATGTACACCAACAATTTTCCTACTGCCTGCGCCGTCATGTCGGCCTTGAGCGTCCACGATGCATTCGTGTACCCGATGGACCATGCAACGTTGGGTACGTCCTCGAGCATGTGACCCTTGTAGACGAACTTGTCGTGCACTTCGAGCCGCTCACCGTCCAGAGACAATTCGATACCCCCGAACGCCTGGAGCTTCAATCCGGTTGCGGTGACGATGATGTCGGCGGGGATCTCGTCACCGGATTCCAACCGGATCCCGTCGGCGGTGATCTCGGCTATCCGGTCGGTCACCACGGTCGCGCGGCCGGAGCGAATGGCCTTGAAGAGATCGCCGTCCGGCACGACGCACAGCCGCTGATCCCACGGGGCATACGTCGGCTTGAAGTGCTTGTCGACATCGTATCCACGCGGGAGCTGCGCCTTCGTCATTGCTCGGAACACCCTGCGGGCCGTCTTCGGGGCACGTCGACACAGCTGATACGAGCCGACCATCAACAGCGCATTGCGCCACCGCAGTGCAGTGTGCGCGAGGGAGTCCGGCAGCACACGCTGAGTGAGTGTGGTGAACGGATCGGTCATCGGCAGGGACGCAATGTACGTGGGTGAACGCTGCAGCATCGTCACCGACGCAGCATCGACCGCAAGCGAAGGCACCAAAGTGATTGCGGTCGCGCCACTTCCGATCACGACGACGCGCTTGCCGGTGTGGTCGAGATCTTCCGGCCACTGCTGGGGGTGCACCACCTGCCCGGTGAACTTCTCCATCCCGGGAAGGTCAGGGGTGTACCCACCCGAGTAGTCGAAGTAGCCGGTACACAAGAACACGAATCGACTTCGATACGTCCGCGGAACGCCGTCGGACAGCGTGTCGACGGTCCACAGGTCGGTCGACGAATCCCAGTTCGCCGCAACGACGGAGGTCGAGAAGTGCGTGTGCTCGTCTATGCCGTTGGTGTGAGCGGTATCGACGATGTAGTTGCGAATGTCTTCGCCATGGGCAAGCAGGGTGTTTCCCTGCCACGGCGTGTGCGGAAACGAGAACGTGAAGATGTCGCTGTCCGAACGAATTCCCGGGTACCGGAACAGGTCCCAGGTACCGCCTGCTCGCTCGCGCCCTTCGAGGATCGCGTAGCTGAGCTCCGGTGCCATCTCCTGCAGTCGATACGCGGCTCCGACTCCCGAGATTCCCGCACCGATGATGAGCACGTCCCTGAAGTTGTCGTGGGTCGAACCGTCGACCTCGGGCCAGGTATCTGCATTCATCGACGCGCCTCGCTGTCTCACCGAACACCATCGCCCGGACGCCGACCGAGCAGCGACACCGCGACTAACATCACATAATGTGCCATTGACTGGTGGCGGTGTCAATGGCAGCCTTGGTGACAACACAGACAGGAGCTGCCATGGACCGCACTCTCTTCGCTGGGTGTACACCCAACGCAACCGGAACCAGTAGCCGATGACTCCCGTGGCGGTCGGGGCTGCGGGAGTCATCGCGCTGATCCTGCTCACGTCGAGAGGGTCGGGACTGGACTTCGACCGGCGCTCGTTGTCGACGGCCTACTCAGCACGTGCGACGCGCGCACGCCGTCGAACGTGGTGGCCGCGTTCGACGAAGTAGTCACAGCACGCCGAGCAGCACAAATACGGCTACTCGTCGTAGTGACCCGAAACACCCGTGGTCGGACGTATGTTTCGGACCGTCGAGTTCGACTCATACTTACCGGCGTCGTCCGCGACGTCACCGCTCCGGTTTCCGGAGACGACCTACACGAAAGAGGGATACCGATGGCCGACTTCATCGACAAGGCTCAGCACAAGGCAGAAGAACTGGCCGGGACTGCGAAGGAGAAGGCCGGTGAGGCCACCGGTGACGACAGCCTTCGCGCCGAAGGGGCCACCGACCAGGCCAAGGCCAACACTCAGCAGGCTGCCGACAAGGTTTCCGACGCCGCCGAGAGCGTTGCCGACTCCGCGGCCGGCGCTACCAAGCAGGCCAAGCACGCGGCTGCAGACGTTGCCGACAAGGCAGCCGAGACCGCCGCAGACGTCAAGAGCGCCGTCCAGGACAAGGTCGAGAACGTCGACGTCGACGACGTGAAGGAGAAGGCCTCCCAGGTCGCCGACAAGGCAGCCGAGAAGGCCTCCGCCGTCGCCGACGACGTGAAGACCACGGTCCGCAACATCGACAGCGAGGATGTGGCCGAGGCCGCCAAGATCGGCACTCCGATCATCGCTGCCATTGCAGCCGCCGCCGGTGCCGTCGCATTCGTGCTGATCCGTCGCCGCAACCGTCGACGCAGCGCTGCACACTTGTTCGTTCCGTCGAAGCGCACCACCCGCAAGCTCGCCAAGAAGGCGCGTAAGCACAGCTTCTGAAGGTGATCACCCGAAAGCCCCGCCTCGTTTTCGGGCGGGGCTTTCGCTCGTTCTACAGCGGTTTCAGCGCCCGGCTGGGCACCCAGTGTGTGACGGTTTCGCTCCGGTCTCGCGACATCAGTTCGTAGGTGACGCGACCCAACCAATCGCCGTCGACGGTGATGGACCATTCGACCAGATCCCCCGGGACCACGCGTCGAACATCGAAGCCTTCCGGATTGAACTTCGACGCGTGATGTGGCGGTAGCGGGTAGAGGACGTTCAGATCGATCCACACCTTGAGTGGTGGTCTGAGCATCTTGAACGGACGCACGGCAGACGCGGGTCGAGGTTGAGCGCGTCGTGCCATCGTTCGATCATACGTTCGATTCGATCGCAGTCATACCTGTCCCCGCAACGAGAAACGGCCACCCGCACACGAGGTGCGGGTGGCCGTCTTCGATAAGAAGGAATCAGATGCCGAGCGATCCTGCCAGGAACGGCCAGGACTTGTGCAGGTCGTCCTGCCAGTAGCCCCAGGAGTGGTTGCCGACCGGACGGAAGTCGACAGTTGCCGGAATTCCCAGCTGGTCGAGACGCTTGGCCAGGTTGGACGTGCAGAAGTTGGTGGCCAGCTCGATGCCGCCGCCGACGATGACCTGGTTGGCGAGCGTCGCCGGGTCGTTCTTCAGGCGCGGGTTGGCGAAGGTGTCGTTCGGGATGCCGGGCAGTCCGCTGCCGGTGCTCATGTAGATCTGGGTGCCGCGCAGCTTCTCGGCGTTGAGTAGCGGATCGTTCTCGCGCCACACGGGGCCGTCGAGCGGGCCCCACATGTTCTCGACGTTTCCGCCGCCGTACGTCTCGACGACGAGCTTGACGAACTGCTGCCCGATCGGGTCCGAGGTCTGCGCGCAACCGCTGTATGCCGCGACACCGGTGAACTTGCCCGGGTACTTGATTGCGATGTTGAGAACCGACGTGCCCGTCATGGACAACGCTGCCAGCGACTGGCGACCGTTGGTGTCGAACTGGGCGTCGATCAGCGGAGGCAGTTCTTCACCGAGGAAGGTGCTCCACTTGTTGCTGCCGAGCTTCGGATCGTCCTGCAGCCAGTCGGTGTAGTAAGACCACTTGCCCTTCTGCGGAGTCACGATGTAGGCGTTCTTGTCCGACAGGAAGGCCTCGGCGTCGGTCTGCGACTGCCACGATGCGGCATCCTCGCCGCCACCTGCACCGTTGAGCAGGTACAGCACCGGACGCGACACGCTCTCGTCGGCGGGACGCTGCACCGTTACCGGAATGGTGCGGTTCATCGACGCGGAGTACACCTGGAGCTGAACCTGGCGGCCGTCGAGGGTGTTCACCGATTCGATTCGCGAGCCGTTGCTCGACTGAGTCGTTGCCGCGGGCAGTTCGTCCGCGGACGCGACGGGCGTCATCAGCGCGGTCGGAAGAATCGCCACTGCGAGGGCGACGGCCGCAGCCGAACCGAATCGCTGGAAGCCGTGTCGTCGAGATCGTGGCACGCTGTTTCACCTTTTCGTCGAGTTACACCGGTCGAGTTTCTACATCGGCCGAAGATGAGGTGACGTTACCTCGAGCAAACGTCCCGAGCGTTATGGACCGGACGAATCCGAGACGCGATCGTGATGCTCGCGCTCGGCCCTCGAACCGAGGACGAGACACACCAGGATGACGATCACCGCCACGACAACACCGACGGGAAGTGGCGAATACAGCCAGACAATGGGCGGCACATAGTCGTCGGATGTCCCATCCGTCCAACCGAACACCCGCGGCGGTACCGGTGCCGACACCGAGAACAGCGTCAGTGCGAACGGTACGAGCGGACCGATGGTCGACGCCACCGTGCGCGTCACTCGTGCCGATCCGACGAGCAATCCGACAGCGATGGGATGCAGCACGCAATAGCACACAGTCCCAACGGTATTGATCGAGTCGTCTCCGATGGGCAGTAGACCGGTGGCCGTCACAACGGTCAGCAGTGCACACGCGGCGGTGGTGAGATCGCGTCGCAGGCCCACTCCCACCGCTCCGACGAACAACACCGCGGCCACGACGAGTACCCACCACGACGCGTCGCCCCACCCGAGCGCATTGACTCCTGATGCCGCTATCGCCAAGCCCGACATCACGTATCGGCCGTCGAGGCCACCGAGGTCGAACGCAACACCGTATGCCACCAAGACGACGATGGCGACGGCGAACATCCACGTGGCCGCCGTCGACGTCGTATTGCCCAGATAGATGTAGACCACGAGACAGACGAATCCCAGCACGAGAGCGGCTACTGCGTCGGAGGTTTCGAGTCGGCCCACGGATGCCCGCCGGACGGCCACGAGCAGCACGACAGTGGTTGCGAGAAGGAGGAGTAGCGGGACCGTGGATTCCACCAGATACGGCCCCAGCCCGTCCATCCACCGACCCTCACGCGGTCCGCGTAGCCGGGAGATCGCGCTGTAGAACAACATCGAGCCCAGCAGTCCTCCTGCAAGGCCGCCCGACGGGAGCCTGCGTCCACCGGCGATGAATCCGCAGATGCCGACCAGAGCGCCGGCACCGAGCGCATTGGTCGTCACCGCTTGGTTGGCCGCGATCGGTACGAAGGACGGCAGCGCCACCAGCAGCGAGCCGAGAACGGTTGCTACGGCAGCCGATATCCGGGGGCGACGGCGATGGACCGCCACGAGCACGAGCACCGCCATCAAAACAGTGATAGAGCCAGCCCATTGCGCGGTGACGAACGCTCCGTACCACTTCCCCGTCGACTCGATGTGGAACACATCCTGGCCGAGGGATTCACGAATCGAATATCCGGCCACGAATCCGCCGATGGCCGTGACCACTACGGGCAAGACGCGATCCGCTGCAATCACGCGTTCAATGTAGAGGGCTTCCCAATCGACGGCCATGTGTGGTCTATTCGACGCGAACCCAACGTCAGGAGTGCGCCATGTTTCGTCGTATCGCCGTCACGGTTGCTGTCGTCGCAGGTGCCGCCGCACTCGGAGTCGGTACCGCCGACGCCGACGAATGGCCCGTCGCGCCGCCGTACCCGAGCCCGACTGCTCCGCAGGACGTCACCGGAGTGTTCCTCACTCCTCAGGACCCGGACTACTGGAATCCCTTCGTCAGCGAGAATCGACTGACCTCGCCCTACGGCAACAGCACTCGCATCGTGTGCACCGGATTCCATGGCGTACTGCTGGAGTGCTGGCAGGCCGACTCGAACGGCAACCCGCACAAGCTCATTCCGCTGAACATGAATTACCCGGGTTCGACGGGCCACTTGCTCCCCGGCGGCGGTCCACGGCACTTCGTCTACCCCGGTTACATCCCCGGCATCGGCTGACCCTGGTGCCCGACTAGGACTGCATCACACCAGTTCTCGATCGAGCTTGGCCAAGCGCGCTCGCACCACGAACAGCAGTCCCACCGCCATGGCCATGAAGGCACCCACCACCCAGAGGCCGGCTTTCGAGGTTCCGGTGGTGTCGAGCAGCCAACCCGTCATGTAGGGCGCTGCAAGTCCTGCCGATGCACCGATGGTGTTCACCAGTGCGATGCCCGCTGCGGCTCCAGCCCCGGTGAGGAAGGTAGTCGGCAAGTACCAGAAGATCGGCAGTGCGGAGAAGATACCCACTGCGGTGAGCGTGATGAACACCATCGTGAGGAACGGCGAGCTCATGTACATGGCGATCGGAACACTCACTGCAGCAAGGGCAGTCGGGGCAATGAGGTGCCACATCCGCTCTTTGCGGCGGTCGGATCGTCTGGACCACAGGATCATCGCAACCGAGGCGATAAAGAACGGCACCGCTACGATCATTCCGTTCTCGGCGATCGAGAAGGTGGTGTCGAACTGCTCGGCAAATCCGGCCACGATCGTCGGCAGGAAGAAGCTGATCGCGAACAACCCGTAGCCGATGCCGAAGTACGTCACGCCGAGTAGCCACACCGTCGGGTTACGCAGTGAATCACGAACGGACCCGTGGCCGGACTCGGCCTTCTCGGAGTGCTCGGAATTCATACGCGTGTCGAGCCAGGTGCGTTCATCTGCGCTGAGCCACTTCGCTTCACGCGGCCGGTCGGTGAGGTAGAACCATGCTGCGATGCCGAGCAGGATCGTGGGGATGCCTTCGACGAGGAACATCACTCGCCATCCCTCCAGGCCGAACAGCCCGTGCCAGTACTGGATGATCGCCGCGGAAATCGGTGCACCGAACGCGCTGGACAGTGGTAGCGCAACCATGAACACGCCTACGAGTCGGACTCGCACTGCCCTGGGGAACCAGAACGTCAGGTAAAGCATGATGCCGGGGAAGAAGCCGGCCTCGGCGATACCGAGCGCAACGCGGGCGATGTTCAGCCAGGTCGCGTTGGGTACAAATGCCATCAGCGCCGCAATAAGTCCCCAAGACACCAGGATTCGAGCAATCCAACGACGCGCACCGAACTTGTGCAGAGCCAGGTTGCTCGGCACTTCCAACAGGATGTATCCGACGAAGAACAAGCCGCTGGCGAGTCCGTACATTGTCTCGGTCAGGCCGAGATCCTCACTCATCGTCAACTTGGCGAACGAGATGTTCGTCCGGTCGATGTAGTTCAGGAAATAGGCGAGCCCGAGAAACGGAATCAGGCGCAGTGCGACTTTGCGCATCACGCGGTTGGCCATCTCGTTGTCCGGCGTCGCAGCGCCGGGCAGGTGGGTGCGTGACGTCATCTATCGCTCCAGTCTTCGATCCGAGACCCACCACATGAGGCGGGCTTACACACTGTGCTCCCGCAGTGACCTGAGTCACGACCGTTTACTGACGAACCTCGAGCTCCTAGTTTCCTCTCTTTGTCGAACGCACCGTATAGGGCCCCTTCGAGCCGAATTCACCACGCGTACGCTCGGCCCATGTCGAGAGACAGCGTCCAAGCTGTGGTCGACCGCTTCGCCGATGAGCTCGGCAGATCGGTCGTCGTCAACGACCCCGAAGTACGAATGCTGTTCGCCAGCCGCCACTTCGGCGATGAGGACCCCGTTCGGATCAGAGCTATTCTGAACCGCGATGCAGGCAGCGAGGCCATCGGTTTTCTGCTGTCCAGCGGCATCGGTCAATGGACCAAGCCCGGCAGGATCGACGGGTCCGAAGCGCTCGGTCTTCACGCCCGTGCAGGCGTGCCCATTCGCTGGCGCGGCGAGACACTGGGCATGATCCTTGTGATCGATGCCGAGAAAACTGTCACCGATGCCGATCTGGCTCGAATCGGTGAGGTGGCGAACGAGGTCGCCCCGTTGATGGTGGCAGACCGAATGCCACTCGATTCGGGTCGTTCCGAGGCCCTGGTGACTGCGGCACTCGGGCCTGAAAAGTCCGCGCGCGAGGGTGCCCTCGCGGAACTGGCTGTCATACCCGGAGGTGTACGCGTAGTCACCCTGGCCTTGCGGCAGGGTAAGGACAACGACCTGACTGCGATTGCGCTGCGGCATGCACTGGTCGCCGCTCGTTCCCGCAGTCGCGGCGATGCGCTGCACAGTGTGGACGGCGCCGCCGGGCATCTCGTGTACCTGGCGACTGCCGCACGCGACCTGGACACCGTCGTCGCCGAGGCCCGAACGATGGTGCGCGACGCAGCAGACGTGGCGGGCCGCGGCACGAGTGTCGAAGCCGGAATCGGGGCGCTCGTACCTGCGATGAACGAGGCGTGGTTGTCCGCACGGCAGGCCGGCCTCGCAGCCACAATCGCGCGCCGATTCGGTGAGGACTCGGTCGTCAGCTGGGAACGTGCCGGGGTCCTCGGCGTGCTGGCCAGGATCCCGACACAGGAATTCGACATCACCGCGGTTCCACAGGAACTACGCCGCCTCGCCGAGGTGGACCCGTCCGGCCGATTGCTCGATACGTTGCGGGCTTTCCTCGACCACGCTGGATCGGGCCCGGGAGCCGCGGAGGCCCTCTTCATTCACCGAACCACGTTGTACTACCGACTCGACCGCATCCGCGACGCGGTCGACATCGACCTCGACGACGGCACCGTTCGTCTGCACCTGCACCTCGGATTACGCGTCGCCGACGCCATGAGAGCCGAGGGATTCGATCCGTTCCCGCCCCTCACAGGGCGTTGAGCGACACGGCCGAATCACGAAGTTCCGCCGGCACTCCCTGCGGATAGAGGACCACTTTGCATGCGTCACCGGACAGCATCCCGATGGCCGTTTCCACATCTTCGAGTTCCATGCGGTGCGAGACCAGACGGGAAAGATCAACGCTTCCCGATGCCACGAGGCCGGCAAGTTCCGTCCACGAATCCCAGATCCGACGACCGAAACTGCCGCGCAGGGTCAGTCCCCGGCTGATCAACTGCCGTGTCGCGTTCAGTTCGAGAGGTCGGTTGGTCAACCCGACGCTCACGATGGTGCCCTCGCGGCGGACGACGTCGAACCCAGCCGCAAGCGCAGGGAGGGCTCCGGAACATTCGAGAACCAAGTCGACGCCTTGCGCCGCGCCGGTCCTTTCCCACACCCGCTCCACAAGGTGTTCACCCGACGCCACCAGCGATCCACCCAGTTCGACTGCCATTGCGGCGCGGTGCGAGTTCGGTTCGACCACAAGCACTTCGGCTCCCTTCGCGCGAGCAATCTGCAGCGCGGCCAGACCGACGGGCCCGGCACCACTGACCAGGACGTGCGCGCCGTCCAGGTTCAGCCCGCTCCGTTGCACAGCGTGCATCGCGCTCCCCGCAGGTTCGAGGAGAGCAGCCGTTTCGAGTGTCAGCTCGTCCGGTAGACGGAAACACGTCGACGCCGGGAGTACCACTCGCTCGGCGAATGCGCCGTCCATCGTCAGACCGAGAAGGTCCATCCGCAGGCAATTGTGGGCATTGCCGCGTGTGCACTGGTAGCAGGTCAAGCACCCGACATGAGTCTCGACAGCAACGCGATCTCCCACGCGCAATGTGGATACATCGGCGGCAACCTCGATCACGGTGCCTGCGCATTCGTGCCCCGTGACCACCGGCAACCGCAAGCCGAGGTCGCGGACTGCCGGACCGTACTCGTACGTCTCACGGTCGGTCCCGCACACCGACACTGCACCGACTTCGATGCGGACGTGTCCACGCTCCAGGTCTCGCTCGCGGTAGTCGTTCACCAGGTCGAAGCCCGGAGCAGGTTCGGTCTTGAGCACTGCGCGCACGTCAGCCCCTCATTCTGTGTCGATGTGCACCCAGTCTGTTGCGGCAGCCATCCCCGATCATCGAGCCGAGAGAGGGGAAACGAGTCCAGCTTTCCTCCCGCTGTCGCAACAGCGGCATTCGACAACGAGAGGAATTCGCCGCAAGTCCTCTCGTCCTGCGACGGTGCACCGCAACGTGGCGTACGACGACCATGACAGGGCGTGGGGACGTGATCCGCCTCATGCGACATGACGAGAGGACAGACGTGAGCGCACCGCACATCATCGGCTGGGCACATACCCGATTCGGGAAAAGCGAGAGCCCGGACGTCGAGTCGCTGATCGCCGAGGTGTCGGTCAGCGCTCTCGCCGACGCAGGACTCGACGCCGCGGACGTCGACATCATCACCGTCGGCGTGTTCAACAACGGCTTTTCCCGGCAGGGTTTCGAGGGCGCACTCGTCGGTGCCGGTCAGCCCGATCTGGCTCTCGTTCCTGCTGTGCACGTGGAGAATGCGTGCTCCACCGGCAGCGCCGCCCTCTACACGGGGCTCGACTATCTGCAGGCAGGGCGAGGCCGAGTCGCATTGATCGTGGGTGCCGAGAAGATGACGGCCACCTCGAACGACGCCATCAACGACATTCTCCTTTCTGGTTCTCATCGGGCAACCGAGGAGCACATGGGCAGCTTTGCTGGTGTATTCGCCTCTCTCGCCGATGAATACGCCGATCGCTACGGTGATCCGCGGGAGGCGATGTCCCGCATCGCAGCCAAGAACCACCGCAACGGTGTAGACAACCCCTACGCGCATCTACGACGCGATCTCGGGTTCGATTTCTGCGCGACACCGTCGGACAAGAACCCTGCTGTCGTGGGCAGGCTACTGCGTACCGACTGTTCCCTGGTGTCCGACGGTGCCGCCGCCATGGTCGTCGCGTTGCCGGAGGTTGCCAGCACTTCGCGCCGTTCGGTCCGAATTCTCGGTCGTCATCAAGCCAACGATCACCTCGCGTTGGCCCGACGCAATGACGTGCTTGCGTTCGACGGTGGTGCCCGCGCATTCCGCGGAGCCCTCGCCGCGGCTGGGGTCACCCTCGCGGACCTGGACCTGATCGAGACGCACGACTGCTTCACCATCGCGGAGCTTCTGCAGTACGAGGCATTCGGACTTGCCGAGCCCGGTAAGGGCGGCGAGGTACTGACCGAGGGCCGCACCGAGGCCGACGGGCTGCTGCCGGTCAATCGATCCGGCGGCCTGAAGGCGAAGGGGCATCCACTCGGGGCTACGGGCGTGTCCCAACACGTCATGGCGGCAATGCAATTGACCGGCGAGGCCGGAGACATGCAGTTGCCAAACGCGCATCGGGCCGCGGTCTTCAATATGGGCGGAGCAGCAGTCGCGAACTACGCCACCGTTCTGGAGGGAGTCCGATGAGCATGCCGAGACGTGCTGCGAATCTGGCAGAGATATTGAAGCAAACCGCTCGGCGCCTCCCCGGCAGTACCGCCGTCGTGCACGGCACCACGAGGTGGACCTGGCAGGATCTGGATCGACGTGTCGACGCATTGGCCGCAGATCTGCAGCGCCGTGACGTCCAGAGGGGCGATGTCGTCATGCTCGACAGCCCCAACCATCCCGAGTTCATCCAAGCGATGTTCGCAACGTGGCGCGTGGGTGCTGTTTTGGCACCGGTCAATTCGCGGCTGCATGATGACGACGTCGTGGTCATTGCAGGGGTGTGCAGGCCCAGTGTGATGATCGGACATGCGTCGACCGCCTCGCACGTCGATGCAGTCCAGGCCGCGCACGGTCTGCCCGCGGGAGTCCTGTGGATCGAGAGCGAGAATGCCGGCTCCGTCGCGGACATCGCGTCGTCGACGACGGTGCCCGAAACCCTGGCCACCTGGGAGGGAGATCCGGCCTGGTACTTCTTCACATCCGGCACCAGTGGCACCCCGAAGGCCGCAATTCTGACGCACGATCAGCTCGGTTTCGTCATCAACAATCACCTCGCAGATCTGATGCCGACCACCGACCGCCACGACGTATCACTCGTCGTCGCGCCGCTGTCCCACGGAGCAGGTGTGCACATGTTGCCACAGGTTGCACGCGGTGCCGCGACGGTTCTGCCTTCGTCGGCAAGCCTGGTTCCCGAAGACGTGTGGAGCCTGGTCGAATCGGAGCGAGTGACCAACATGTTCACCGTGCCGACGATTCTGAAGGTTCTCGTCGACGACGCTGCAGTGGACCGGCACGACCACTCTTCGCTCCAGCATGTGATTTACGCCGGCGCTCCGATGTACGCCCCGGATCAGCAGCGAGCGCGCGCGGTACTCGGCGAGGTCCTGGTTCAGTATTACGGCCTCGCCGAGGTGACCGGCAACATCACCGTCCTCCCCAGTGCCGAGCACGGACGGCCGATACCCGCCGGGCTCGCCGCGTCCACGTGCGGTTATCCGCGTACCGGCATGCTGGTCAGTGTCCAGGACGAAACCGGTCACGAGGTTCCGCCCGGCGACATCGGTGAACTGTGTGTCGCCGGACCCGCCGTCTTCGCCGGTTACCTCGACAACGACGACGCGAACGCAAAGGCATTCAGGGACGGTTGGTTTCGTACCGGCGACCTCGGCGTCATGGATACGGACGGGTTCGTCTACGTCACCGGCCGGTCGTCGGACATGTTCATCTCGGGTGGTTCCAACATTCACCCGCGCGACATCGAGGAGAAGATCCTCACCCATGACGCGATCGACGAGGTCGCGGTGCTCGGTGTACCGGACCCGAAGTGGGGTGAAGTCGGTGTTGCAGTGTGTGTTCGGAGCACCGACCGAACAGTGACGGCCGAGGAACTCACAGCCTGGCTCGGTGAGCGAATGGCTCGCTACAAGGTTCCGCGCTACATCCTGTTCCGCGACTCGCTGCCCAAGTCCGGTTACGGCAAAATCGTCAAGCGAACGATTCGTGACGAACTTGCCGAGCAGCAGTGGGGCCCGTACGCAAAGAACCTGGAGACGGCATCATGACCGCCTCCACGGTACTGAAACCGCTTGTGCACCCGGGTGAACAAGCGGTGCAACGACTCGAGTCCGTTACCACGGGGACCGCGGTCGAACGGTTGTCGCTGACTCCCGGCCGCCGCCTTGTCGACGCGATCGACGAGGCACTGACGCGCCTGGGTGCCGATTCGGCGCAGGTGGAACTACTCGGTGGACCATTGTCCCGCGTCTCCTATTGCATCCCCGCACTGTGCACCGACGGTTCCCGCGCAGCCTGGTACAGCGAGACGTTCGAGACCGCAGCGCCTGCCACCATCGTCGCGGGGAGTGCAACGGTAGGTCGCCGGGACGGCGAACGCTTCATGCATTGCCATGCAGCTTGGTTCGACGCGGACGGTGTCCTTCGCGGCGGTCATCTCTGGCCGGACACTATCGTCGGTGCCACTCCGGTGGAGGCAATTGTGCATGCTTTCGATTCGGTTGCTCTCACCAGCGGCGCGGACGACGAGACCGCAATGCCGGTGTTCACTCCGTCGCCGACAGCTGTGTCGCTCAGCAGTTCTCACCGTGCTGTCATGACGCGCGTCCGGCCAGGCGTCGAAATACACGACGCCATCCGACGCGTCATGATCGACGCGGGAATGCAGACCGCATCGGTCCGCGGCAGCCTGGGCAGCCTTGTCGGGGCCACGCTGATTCGCGGCGACGGCACCGCTGTCGCCGACGGGCCGGCAACGGAAGTGACTATCGCCGGCCACGCGAGCGTCGACGGTGACCGGCTCTCCGAGGCGCACGTGTCGGTCTGCGCCATCGATCGCCACGGGACTGTGCACACCGGCGAACTGGCCGAGCGCGGCAATCTCGTCGCGGTGACATTCGAGCTTCTGGTTGAGGAGATCTCGGGATGACCGGCCGACTCGAAGGCAAGGTTGCGCTGGTGTTCGGTGCCGGTTCGAGCGGCGCGGCGTTGAGCAACGGCCGCGCTGCTGCGCTTGCGTTCGCCCGCGAAGGTGCAACCGTTGCCGCAATCGACCGCAACCACGCCGAAGCCCAGTTGACCGCCGCGGAGATCACCGCCGCAGGAGGCAGCGCGGTGGCTTTGGTTGCCGATGTGACCGACGAGCAGCAAGTTCGATCGGTAGTGGCAGAGGCCATCGAGGCGCTGGGCCCACCGACCGTGTTGCACAACAACGTCGGCGCAGCGGGCGTCGGAGACATCACCGAACTCGATCTTGCACAGTGGAACAGATCGGTAGCCGTCAACATGACCGGAGTCTTCCTGACCTGCAAGCACGTCCTGCCTGCGATGCTCGCGCACGGCGGCGGCTCGATCGTCAATGTCTCTTCCACCGCCAGCATTCGCTACACCGGCTTCAACTACCCGAGTTACAGCGCAACGAAGGGGGCCGTCAATCAGCTGACCGTCGCACTGGCCCTGCAATATGCGACCCAGGGCGTCAGGGTCAACGCGGTTCTCCCCGGTCTGATCGACACTCCCTTGGTGACAGGCCAATTGGTGGACCCGAACGCTGCAGCCGAGGCAATGGCGGCTCGACATGCCAGCAGTCCGACCGGCCGGATGGGCTCACCGTGGGACGTCGCGAACGCCGCAGTGTTCCTCGCTTCGGACGAATCGGCCTACATCAATGGTGTCTGCTTGCCTGTCGACGGCGGATTGGCGGTGCGGGCACTGTGACCACCCCGAAGACAGGTGTTGTTGTGCCCCTCGGATCGAAGCGACCTGTTGTCGCACAGTCGACCTGGATTGCCCCGAACGCATCCGTCGTCGGCGCGGTGACACTCGAGGAGAACACGAGTGTTTGGTATGGAGCCTCGCTGCGCGCCGACGCCGAACCCATCACCATCGGCGCAGGAACCAATATTCAGGACAACTGTGTCATCCACACGGACCCTGGAATGCCGGTTCTTGTCGGCAACAGCGTGTCCGTCGGTCACGGTGCGATCCTTCACGGTTGCACCGTCGAGGACGGCGTCCTCGTCGGAATGGGTGCAGTGATCATGAACGGAGCCGTCGTCGGTGCCGGGTCGTTGATCGCCGCAGGGGCTGTGGTCACCGAGCACACCGTGATTCCAGCCGGGTCGTTGGTTGCGGGTGTTCCCGGCAAGATCCGGCGCATGCTCGATGCGGAGACTGTTGAGGCGAACGGCACCAATGCCCACCACTACGTCGAACTTGCTCGAGAACATCGGGCAGCTATCGAGGATCTCCGATGAATGCGCCGGCGACCACCGACATCGCAGCTCTCGTCGATGCCCTGCCCGCCGACATCGTCGTCGTGGACCCAGATATCGTGGCCGGGTATGCCCGGGATCAGTCCCAGTTCACCCACAGCGAGGTTCCGGCAGCGGTGCTCATGCCCCGCACCACCGCTGATGTCGTGGCCTGCATGGCGGCGGCAAGCAAGCATTCGATCGCAGTGATACCACGCGGTGCAGGGAGTGGACTGAGCGGCGGAGCCAACGCCTCTGCCCACTCGGTTGTGCTGAGTCTGCATCGGATGACCCGAATACGTGAACTGGACAGGGTCAACCGCCTCGCCGTCGTCGAACCGGGGGTCATCACTTCCGATCTGCGCACCACGGCATCGGAGGCCGGTCTGTTCTATCCGCCGGATCCAGGCAGCGTCACCTTCAGCACCATCGGCGGTAACGTCGCGACCAATGCGGGCGGAATGTGCTGCGTCAAGTACGGCGTCACCGGCGATTTTGTCCTCGGTCTCGAAGTGGTGCTGGCCGATGGGCGGGTCCTACGAACTGGCCGGCGCACCGTGAAAGGTGTTGCGGGATATGATCTGACGCATCTACTCATCGGCTCGGAAGGCACCCTCGGCATCATCACCGAAATCACCGTTCGGTTATTGCCTGCACCGCGTGCCCCGCACACCCTTGTCGCCGCCTTTCCCACTCTCGAAGGGGCAGGTTCGGCAGTATCGAAGATTGCCTCCGCAGGAATCACCCCATCGATGCTCGAAATCCTCGATCGCACCACGGTGAAGGCAGTCGACGAGATGACGAAGATGGGAATCGGCGACACCACCGCAGCGCTACTGCTGATTCAGAGCGACGACGCTGATGCCGAATCCGTTATGACCGTTCTGGAAACCATCTGTACCGAGTTCGGGGCCGAGGATGTGGTCGTCGGCTCCGATCCCGTGGAGGCGGCGATGCTGCTCGAAGCCCGTCGACTCGCACTCCCTGCGCTCGAACGTCTCGGCGACTGGTTACTGGACGATGTCGCTGTTCCCTGCTCTGCCATCACCGATCTGATCACCTCAGTGGAAGAGATTGCTGCCGAACACGATCTGACCATCGGCGTCTTCGGGCACGCGGGCGACGGCAACCTGCATCCGACCATCATCTACGACGCCGCCGATCCGGCCAGTAGCGCCGCAGCGGTGTCCGCGTTCGATGCGATCACCCGTCGCGCCCTCGCACTCGGCGGAACCATCACCGGTGAGCACGGTGTGGGCAGGCTGAAGAGCAGGTGGCTGACTGTCGAGCACGATGAAGTGTCGATTTCGGTGCAACGGGCGTTGAAAGAGTCTCTCGACCCGGCCGGAATCCTGAACCCAGGTGCCGTACTTTCGGCGGGGCATCCCGTCGACACCGGCAACTGATCTGAGTGTCCACAATTCGCCCTCGAAAGCGGGATTCCGTACGAGGGTGAAAATAGTGGGCGCTCAGGTCAGTTGTACGGTTTGCGCGCCGTTTCCGGGTCGCCGTAGGTGATTGCCCGTTCACGTCGTGTTCCGCTGAGAAGTGTTGCGCCCCAGTTGATCAGCGTCCCGGCTCGGTTGCGTTTACCGGCCAGGAATGCGATGTGGATGACGCCCCACGACAACCAGCCCAGGAATCCCGACATCTTCAGCGGCCCGGCCTGCACCAGTGCGTGTCCGCGGGCGATGTAGGCGGCAGTGCCCAGGTCTCGATACTTGAAATCCGAACGCGAAGAACCGGATACATCTGCTGCGATTGCTGCGCCCGCTGCCCGTCCACCCTGCATCGCCACTTCGGCGACACCGGCGAGACCGTTCAATGCCATGATGTCGCCGACGACGAACACGTTGCGGTGACCCGGCACGGACAGGTCGGGCTGCACAGCGATCCGTCCGGACCTGTCCTGCTCGACGCCCAGGGCGTCGGCCAGGTGCTTCACGAACGGAACCGCTTCGACGCCTGCGGTCCACAGCACGGTGCGAGTGTCGTGGCGTGTGACGGTCTTCGGTTCGGCCTTGGCCGTCACCTCGACGTCGGTGGCCGTGACGTCGGTGACGTGAACGCCGAGATGCGTTTCGACTCCGACCGTGTCGAGGGTGCGCTGAGCCTTCTTCGTCAGGGAGTCGGGGAACGATTCGAGCACTCGGTCACCGCCGTGGAACAGCAGAACGCGCGCTTCCGACGGGTGGATCGAATCGAACTCCTTCGCCAGCGCCCGGGTGGCGAGTTCCCTTATCTGCCCGGCCAATTCGACTCCGGTGGGCCCTCCACCGGCGACGGCGAAGGTGAGCCAGGGGCGACGCTCTTCGGGGGTGGGCAGGGACTCGGCCATCTCGAATGCCGAGATCAGTTTTCGCCTGATCGCCAAGGCGTCGTCGAGGGTCTTCATGCCCGGTGCCCACTGCACGTATTCGTCGTGGCCGTGATACGCCTGCTGCATTCCGACGGCAACCACGAGATAGTCGTACGGCAACTCGAACGTCGACCCGTCGAAGCGGCTCGCCGTCACCACTCCGCCATCGCCCACGGTTGTCACCGAGGTCGCTTCACCGAGCGCCACCTTCACGTTCTTCTGCTTGCGCAACAGGTGCCGCAACGGGCTGGCGATCGAGCCCTCGGAGAGGAGGCCGGTTGCGCACTGGTAGAGCAGCGGCTGAAAGACGTGAGAGGTGCCTCGTTCGAGAACGGTGATGTCGACATCCGAACCGTGCAGCCGGCGGGTTGCATACAACCCGCCGAAGCCGCCGCCGAGGACCAGGACCCGTGGACGTGACATCGTCGATACTCTCCCTCGATCCGACCCGCAGAACACAATTCCTCGCGCGTCACAGCGTACTCGAGGGCAACGGCGTGCAGCCGTCCCCCGCCGGGCCGCGCCCCGGTCTGGGGTGCGGCCCGGCAACGTACCGACAACGGATCAGCCGAGCATCCGCTGCATCGTGTCGATTTCCTGCTGTTGCGTGGCCACGATCGTGCGGGCCATCTCCTGCGCGTCGGGGTTCGAGCCGTCCGCAATCTCGTTGTTCGCCATCTCGATCGCGCCCTCGTGATGCTCGATCATCATCGTCAGCCACTGACGGTCGAACTCCGGGCCCGACAGACCGGTCAGGGCGTCCATGTCCTGCTGGGACATCATGCCCATACCCGAGCTGTGGTCCATTCCGCTCATCTCACCCATGTCCGACGGGGGTGCGGGCTGACCCCATTCGGCGAGCCAGGCCGTCATCCGGTCCATTTCCGGTTGCTGCGCGGCTTGGATCGCCGACGCCAGTGCCACGACGTCCGGATTGTCGGTGCGACCTTGGACCATGTCAGCCATGTCGACCGCCTGCGCGTGGTGCGGGTACATCATCCGCGCGAACATGACGTCGGCGTCGTTGAACTCCGCCGATGCCGATGCCGATGCCGATGCCGATGCCGAATCCTGAACGGAAGCCGATGAGGTAGTCGTCGTCGACGAATCCGACGTGGTGTCGCTACTGCAGCCAGCGACGAGGAATGCGCTCACGGTGGCGGCAGCCAGCGAAGCGACGAGTGTTGTACGCATGTGAATCTCCTTGAACAAGTGTGCAAAACAGGGCTCTAGGTATGCCGATCCGCCGGTGGTCGTGCGTCCACCGGGCCGCCTGTCACACTCGCAAGGTCACCGATCTGTCCAACTCCCACAGAGTCCACGGCGGCGCACGCTCCGATATGGAATGGACGCGCCCACCGATCCCGTCCTCCGGGATGACCGAGTGGACGCCATCGACGCTCGTCACCGGGACCGACAGCGCAGCCCACGACACGGTGGTTCCCGCGCACGGATGCATCATCTGATGTGCCGACGGGCAGTCGTGCTCACCGACTGCCACCTGAACCGGGTCCTCGTGGTGGGTCGCCGACGCCATGGCCGCATGCTCGCTTTGTGCCGACGTGGTCGGTGTCACCGAATGCATCAGCAGTACCCCGAGGATCGTCAGCGCGATCAGCAATCCGGTCGCCGAGGCAAAGCCCGGACGACGGCGTCGGATCACTGAATACATGTCACCGACGATAGCAAGACATACCCCCCAGGGGTAGCGGTCAGGGCATTCCGGCTCGAGCCGAGGGACTTCCGACTCTGTCTGCGCTCCAGCGAACCGGCCATGCTCGAGGTGTACCTGAACACGACAGTCAACGAACGGGAATACAACATGAATGCATCGAGTCGGGTCGTCGTCGGAGTCGACGGATCTGCCACATCGCTCGACGCGGTCCTTTGGGCAACGCGCGAGGCGATACGACGCCACGCCCCGCTCGAGTTGGTCACGTCGTCACTGTTCGCACCGGGAACCTACGGCGATGCCATCAGCCTCCGGATCGGCGCGTTCGCAGATCCGGACGTCGAGGCCAAGCGGGTCCTGACCGCTGCGGTCGACGTTGCACACAAGACCGCGGCAGGCAATTCGCTGATTCTCGACACTCGTCTCGAACATGGCTCGGCTGCACGCAATCTGACGCACTTCGACGTCGCCCCTGCCTTGATCGTCGTCGGTTCGAGAGGCCTCGGTGAGTTCACCGGTGGATTGGTCGGGTCGGTCAGTACCGCCGTCGTGTCACACGCCAAGTGCCCTGTTGCAGTGATCAAGTCGAACACGGTCAGCGACGGGCCGGTGGTCGTGGGTGTGGATTGCACGTCCAACAGCCAGCCGGCCATCGGATTCGCGTTGCGCGAGGCGTCGATGCGAGGTGTCGACCTCGTTGCCGTACACGCGTGGAGCGACCTCGAGCTCGGGAGCGTGCTGACCCGCGACGAAGAAGGTCCGTGGGCCGATTCCGAACTGGCAGAGAAGACTTCGCTGGCCGAGAGCCTGGCCGGATGGTCGGAGGACTACCCCGACGTCACCATCCGCCGGGTAGTGGTTCAGGACAGACCCGTTCGCGAACTGGTCCGCGCCTCCGAGAGCGCGCAGCTGATCGTGGTCGGTAGCCGCGGCCGGGGCGGCTTCGCCTCGATGCTGCTCGGATCGACGTCCCGCGCAGTGCTGCATTCGGTCGATGTTCCCGTCGTTGTCGTACCCACGAACCGATGACCGCGTCCACCACCGAGACCACCTACAGCTCCGATGAACTCGACGCCGATCTGCGCTACTGGGCTGCCGCGAACTACCTGACGGTCGGCCAGATCTATCTGCAGGACAATGTATTGCTACGGCAACCACTGAGGGTGGAACACATCAAGCCCCGACTGCTCGGGCACTGGGGCACCAGCCCCGGTCTGTCGATGATCTACACGCTGCTCAATCGCCTCATCTGCCGAACCGGTTCGGATTGGCTGTATGTCACCGGTCCCGGTCATGGTGGCCCGGCGTTGGTCGCGAACACCTATCTCGAAGGCACGTACAGCGAAATCTATCCCGACATCTCGCTCGACAGCGACGGTGTGCGTCGTCTGTGTCGCCAATTCTCCACTCCCGGTGGCATTCCGAGCCATGTGAGCGTGCAGAACCCCGGCAGTATCCACGAGGGTGGCGAGCTGGGGTATGCCCTGATCCACGCAGCGGGCGCGGCATTCGACAACCCCGATCTGGTGGTCGCCTGTGTCGTCGGCGACGGAGAGGCCGAAACCGGTCCGCTGTCGGGTTCGTGGAAGATCCCGGCGTTCCTGAATCCGGTTCGTGACGGCGCAGTGCTGCCCATTCTGCATCTCAACGACGCCAAGATCTCCGGCCCGACAGTGCTCGGGCGCAGCACCGATCAAGCGATTGCCGACTACCTCGGCGGTCAGGGTTGGGCACCGATCTTCGTCGAGGGCGACGATCCGCGAGAGGTGTTCCCGGCCTTGCAGTTCGCTCTCACCCGCGCCCACGACGATATTCGGAGAATCCAGCGTGCGGCCCGCGGCGGCGAGTCGCACCACGGAAGTGCATGGCCTGCAATCGTCTTGCGCACCCCGAAGGGCTGGACCGGGCCACACGAGGTGGACGGCAAGCTGATCGAGGGAACGCACTGGGCCCACCAGGTCCCGCTGTCCGGCGTCCGCGAGAATCCGTCGCATCTGGCGCAGCTCGAGCAGTGGTTGCTCTCCTACGATCCGAGATCCCTCTTCGACGACAACGGCGTACCCGCGGCGCACATCCGTGAACTCACTCCGACGGGAGACAAGAGGCTCGGGGCCACTCCCCACGCCAACGGCGGTGTGCTGTTGCAGCCCTTGGTCATTCGCGAGCTCGAGAACTACGCTCTTACGATCGACTCCCCGGGACGCGTCTCACACGAGACGACCACCGTACTCGGGGAGATGATGCGGGATATCTACCTCGACAACGCACGACCCGACGGCGGTGGCACTTTCCGCCTGTTCTGCCCCGACGAGACCGCCAGCAACCGTCTGCAGGCCGTGTTCGAGGCCACCGACCGATGCTGGCAGCTGCCGACCACCGAGTTCGACGACAATCTGGCCGCCGACGGTCGCGTCATGGAGGTGCTCAGCGAGCATCTGTGTGAGGGCTGGCTCGAGGCGTACCTGTTGTCGGGCCGACACGGATTGTTCGCGAGCTACGAGGCTTTCGCGATGGTGAGCGTGTCGATGCTGATCCAGCACACCAAGTGGCTGCAGCATGCGGCCACTCTGGCCTGGCGAGCACCCGTCGCCTCGTTGAACGTGCTGCTCACCAGCACGTGCTGGCGCAACGACCACAACGGGTTCAGTCATCAGGGGCCCGGACTGATCGACGCGGTGATTCCTCTGGCACCGGATGTGGTGCGCGTGTGGCTGCCACCGGACTCCAATACTCTTCTCGCCGTTGCCGACCACTGCTTTCGGAGCCGCGGACACGTCAACGTGCTGGTGGTCGACAAACAGAGCCATCCCCAGTATCTGACGCTCACTGAGGCTCGCGCACACGCAGCAGCCGGTGCCTCGCGGTGGGACTGGGCCGGTACCGAGAACACCGCTACTCCGCGCGATCCTGAGATCGTGCTGGCCTGCGCCGGCGACGTTCCGACCGAGGAGACTCTCGCTGCAGCGGACCTGTTGCGTAACTGGACTCCCGAGTTGCAGGTGCGCGTGGTCAACGTCATCGACCTGATGGCGCTACTACCCGTCGCCGATCATCCACACGGGTTCTCGGAGGATCAGTTCGCCGATCTGTTCACCGACTCGGTCGATGTCGTCTTCGCTTTCCACGGCTACCCCCGGGCGGTGCACCAGCTGCTGCACGGCCGTCCGAACGCGCAGAGATTCCACGTCCGCAGCTTCATCGAACAAGGTACCACGACAACACCGTTCGACATGGTGGTGCTCAACAAGATCAGTCGCTACCACCTGGCGATCGAAGCACTCGACCGAGCACACACGGTGCCGGCCGGTGCCGAGGAACTGCGGCAGCACTGCCGGGACCAACTGACCCGGCACGACGCCTACATCCGGAAACACTTCGAGGATCTACCCGAGATTCGCGAATGGCGGTGGTCGTGACGGATCGGTTGCTATCCGCGAGCGATGATCAGCGGACAGTCGACGCGGTGGGCCAGTGACCGAACGGTGGATCCGAGCAGCTGGCCACTGAAACCGGTGCGTCCGCTCGAACCGACCACCACGGCCTCTGCGCGCACCGCCGCGCCCAGGATGCGTTCGACGACGTCGCCGCGCAGCACTGTCTGCTTCACCACCACGTCGGGATACAGCTCGCTCCACCCGGACAGGTTCTCGGCCAACACGGTTCGGCCGGTGGACACAATTGCCTCGGACTTGTCCGACGTCGACGCGTCGGGTGACGAGACGAGTCGGTCCGTCGACACGTGGACTGCAACAAGGCCAGTGCCCCGAAGCGAGGCCTCCTCGAAGGCCAGCCGGACGGCCTCCTGGTTGTGCGCCGAGGCGTCGACTCCGAGGACGACCGGTCCCCGTGCCGAATGTAATTCCACGCTGCGCGGCACGATGACTACCGGACAGCGCGCCTGCACAGCCACCGCCGTGCTCACAGAGCCGAGCAGCTCGGCGAAGTACTCGCCGTTGCCGCGTGAGCCGACCACCATCATCGACGCGGTGGCGGACTCTTCGATCAGCGCCTGAACAGTCGGTCCGACAATCGGTTCGATCATGATCGTCAGCGCGTCGGGTTTCTCGACCGACCGCCGCGCGACGAGGGATGCCGACGTCAGAATCGAATCAGCACGTGCATTCTCCTCGGAGCCGAGGTGCGACGGGAGTGCGACGAAACTGGTGTAGAGGGCCCTGATTTGGTACGCGGACACCAGCTTCAACGGTGCTCCGCGTAATTCGGCTTCGCGTGCGGCCCAGCCGACCGCGTCGAGTGACGAACCGGATCCGTCGACGCCGACGACGATCGCCTTCGAGTTCACGGTACTCATGCGTGCGGCACAACGAGGACGGGGCATTCGGCGTGCCGCAAGACTTTCGTCAACGTGCTTCCCGGCACGCGATCGCGCTCGTGCCCCACCACCAGCAGCTGTGCAGTGTCGGACACCGCGATCAGTTCCGAACCCGCATCGGCCTCGGCGTAGACCGACGCGACCCGCACCGAAGGATAATCGGCGCTGAAGGGTTCCAACCGGACGTCCATTGCCGACTCGGGGTGCAGATGGTCGACCGGACCGCCGATGGCGCTGGCCAGAATGGTCGAGACAGTCTGGGTGTGCACGGCCAACACGCTGGCCCCGCGCATCGACGCTTCGTGGAATGCCTGCGCCACAACGAGGTCCGATGCCGAAACCTTCGCGTCTCCCAGAGCGGCGACGACCGCGCCGTCGCGCTCGGAATCGAAGGTGTGCACGATCGCCACGGGGTTCGGTGAGCATTCGACCACCGTGCGCACCATGGATCCGAGAACCCGTGCAGCGATCGAATTCTCGGTCTTGGCACCCAATACGATCAGGCACGCAGACGCTGCTTCGGACAGCATCACCGTTTCCGGGACACCCTGTAGAACAACAGCTTCCACGATGACGGTCGGGTCGCTCGCCCTCGCTATGATCGCGGCCTGGTCCAAGACGGTTCGCGCATAGTCACCGTCCACGTCGGGTGCTCCGTATACCGTTTCACGCTGAATCTGGGGTTCGATCACATGTACCAGTCGCAGTGATGTTCCTCGGCCTCGCGCCTCACGCACTGCGAAGCGCACTGCATCGAGCGCGGCCGTCGATCCGTCGATTCCGACCAGAACGGGTCCGGTGGTGTGTGAGATGTTCATCGGGTTCCTCTCGGTGGTGCGACGCAGGATCAGCACCGTCACCGAAAACGCTACGAGCTCATCGCCACTCGCGGTAACGGCCGGAGGTCATCGAAAGAGGTGACCAACGACTGGAGCCGTCAGGGCAGTGGTACCGCCCACGTAACATCGGTGCCGCTGCCGGAGGCACCGGGGCAAACGGTCATGGTCCCGCCGCACTCGGCCGCACGGGCCCCCAGGTTGGACAACCCACTGGTGGTGGTGTTGTCGGGCATACCGACCCCGTTGTCGGACACCACGATTTCGAGCTCGTTCCCCACCGACAGAGTAACGGTCACAGTGTCGCCCTGGGCGTGATGAACGACGTTGCTGACAGTCTCGCGGACAACGGCAACGGCATGATCGGCGAGTTTGGTGTCGACGACCGACAGTGGTCCGAACATCCGCACGACGGCACGGATATCGACGTTCTCGGTGAGTTCGAGTACCGCGCTGTTGATACGTTGCCGCAACCGTGTTGCGGAGTGGGATGTGCTCTGCAGGTCGAAAATGGTCGTCCTGATGTCCTGCACCGTGTCCTGCAGGTCGTCGATCGTTCTGGACAGACGCTGCCGTAGGTCCGGGGACTCGGTGCGCTGCAAAGTGCTCTGCAGCGCCAATCCTGCAGCGAAGATCCTCTGAATCACGTGATCGTGCAGGTCACGGGCAATACGATCCCGGTCGGACAACACGTCGAGTTGATGCATTCGCCGGCTGGCGTCCGCGATCTGCATCACCAGCGCGGCCTGGTTGGCGAAGTTCGAGACCAGTTCGAGTTGGGTCTCGACGAACGGTCCCCGGCCCTCTGTGCGAAGTACCACCAGGACTCCACTGACGCCCTCCGCCACGCGGAAAGGTGAAATCATTGCGGGTCCGAAAGCAGAGCCCAGTTCCTTGACCCCGTAGTCGAGTCGCTCCTTCCGCAACGCTGTTCGACGCCGAAAGGCTACTCCCGAGCTCGAGCCCTCGATCGGAACGACTGCCCCGATCATTCGATCGGCCCCGAGTCCCTCGCTGACCGTGACGACGAGTTGCGTGACATCCCCGAAGGCTTGGTCTGCGTCCTCGGGTACCGCGATGAACGCCGCATCGGACCCGGTCAGGTGCAACGACTTACGCGCCACCATCTGCAGCACTTCGTCGATGTCCGTCCCGGAAAGGAGCTCGGTGCCGATGTCCCGCGTTGCCTCCATCCACGCCTGACGCACCCGCGAGTCCTCGTACAGCCTCGAGTTGTCGATGGCGATGCCGGCGGCGGACGCCAACGCCTTGGTGACGACTTCGTCGTCCTCGGTGAACTGCTTGCCGCCCTTCTTCTCGGTGAGATAGAGATTGCCGAAGATCTCGTCGCGAACCCGAATCGGCACTCCGAGAAAGGTTTTCATCGGGGGATGGTTGGGCGGGAAACCCACCGATTCCGGGTGCGATGTCAGATCGTCCAGACGTAGCACTTTCGGTTGGTCGATCAACAGTCCGAGTACCCCGCGGCCGGTGGGGAGCGGGCCGATGGCCACCCGGGTGTCCTCGTCCATGCCGTAGTTGATGAACGCACTCAATCCGTGGCCTTCTCCGCGCACGCCGAGCGCACCGTACTGGGCGTCGACGAGCTTGACGGCCGATTCCACGATCGAACGCAGCGTCACCTCCAAATCGAGTCCCGAGGTGATGACGAGCATCGCGTCGAGCAGACCGTCGGCTTGAATCCTCGCATCGGCGATGCGACCGATACGATCCTGCACCTCGGCAAGCAGCTCCCCGAGCCGGAGTTGCGGTAGCGAAGACCGGGTTTCCCCGTGCTGGTCATCCATCCCGGGACCCCGGTTTCCGGTGGGCAGGCGGATCGCCGTCGGCGAGCTTCGACGCATACACCGCAGCTTGGGTGCGGCGTTCCATCCCGAGCTTGGCGAGCAGCCGAGACACGTAGTTCTTCACCGTCTTCTCCGCCAGGAACATCCTGGCCGCGATCTGTCTGTTGGTCAGGCCCTCTCCCAGCAGATCCAGCAGGGTGCGCTCCTGGGGCGTGAGGTGATCGATAGGGCCCGATGACGCCGTCCCGGCTCGCAATTTGTCCATCAACGCCGCGGCTGCACGGTTGTCGAGCAGCGACCGGCCGGAACCGACGTCCTTGATCGCTCGGGTCAGTTCCATGCCGGTGATGTCCTTGACGACATAGCCGCTCGCGCCCGCGAGTATCGCGTCGAGCATGGCCTGGTCCTCGGTGAACGAGGTCAGCATCATGGTCTTGAGGTTCGGCAGTCGATCGAGAAGCTCACGGCACAGTTCGATGCCGTTGCCGTCGGGTAGCCGCACGTCGAGCACCGCGACGTCGGGCTGCAGGGCCGGAATTCGGGCCAGCGCCTGCGCGCAACTGCCTGCCTCGCCGATGACCTCGAGATCGGGATCGGAGTCGATGAGGTCGATCAGACCGCGCCGCACGATTTCGTGATCGTCCACCAAGAACACCGTGACCACGTCGACACCCCTCTACCTGCGTCCATGTCGAACGCCTCGATTTCTGAGCCTACGGGGGACGGGCGGCGGTGGTCCGACCTTTCGTCACCGAAACAGAGGACCAAAGTCCTCGGTCCAGGTGTTGTTGTCCTGCCGCGCCCGAGGCTGTGCGCGGCGTCTGATGGATGTTCGACACCACGACCGAGGAGGAAATCGATGGGTCCACTTCCGACCATCGTCGGGGTCGACGGTTCGGCGGCGGCTCTGGACGCGGTGCGTTGGGCCGCTCTCGACGCACGATTGCACCTGTCCGATCTCCTTGTCGTCTCAGCGATGTCGCTGCCCAAGGTCTTGACCGGGTTGGGCGTCCTTCCCGATACCGTGGTGCACCAGGCCAGATCGGAAACCGACCGAATTCTCAGCGAGGCCCGGGAGACTGCGACTCGTGGGACGGCGACAGTCACCGTCGATACCGTCTCGTCCGAAGCCTCTGCGGTGTCCACATTGCTCGAACTGTCCGAGACAGCTCGCATGGTGGTCATTGCCACGCGGGGGCTCAGTGGCACCGAGCAGCGGTCACTCGGCTCGATCGGGTTCGCCGTCACCACTCATGCTCGCTGCCCGGTCACCGTGGTGCGTGGCTGGACCGACGGCAGTATCGACCACGCGAGCCAACCGGTGGTCGTGGGCGTGGACGGCACCAAGGCGAGCGCTGCCGCAATGACGTCGGCGTTCGAGGAGGCGGATGTTCGATCGGCACCACTGACTGCGGTGCACTCCTGGTCGGACACGGATCTGTCGATCGGCTTCCCGATTCGAGGAATGGAGTGGCCGGACAACCGACGCGCGGCTGCAGATCACTTGGCGCGGCTGCTCGAACCGCACACTCGACTCCATCCGACGGTGTCGGTGCGGTCCGTGGTGGTCAAGGACAAACCGGTGCAGGCACTTCTCGATCACGCCCAAGGTGCTCAGCTGGTGGTGATCGGTAGTCACGGACGCGGCGGCTACGCGGAGATGATGCTCGGCTCGACCAGCCGGTCGGTGCTGACGCGAGCGCACTGCCCGGTCACCGTCGTGCCGTCGCCCGGTCGCCTCGCCGCTGTCACCCACCGGCCCATCATGTGACTGTCCCCGACCGGACAATGCCGTTCGTCGACCTACGAGGGTCCTAATGCCCTACGACGGCCGAGCCGAGCCGAGCACGCTGTGTCCATGAGCCGACCGGACACCGCCGCCTACGCCATCGAAGTACGCGCACTGAGCAAGAGCTACGGCGGGAAGCTCGTCATCGAAGACCTGTCGTTCGTCGTCGAACCCGGCACCGTCACAGGCTTTCTCGGCCCCAACGGATCGGGTAAGTCCACCACGATGCGATTGATCGTCGGATTGGATCGCCCCAGCGCGGGCACCGCACTGATCGGGGGCGTCGAGTACGCGCAGCTGCACCGCCCACTACTCACGGTCGGCACCTTGCTGGATTCCGAGGCCGTCCACCCGGGCCGGACCGCATACGAC
Organism: Rhodococcoides fascians NBRC 12155 = LMG 3623; assembly: GCF_001894785.1. Classification (GTDB taxonomy): domain Bacteria; phylum Actinomycetota; class Actinomycetes; order Mycobacteriales; family Mycobacteriaceae; genus Rhodococcoides; species Rhodococcoides fascians. The sequence continues at coordinate 12,827 of NZ_BCWW01000003.1, read as the reverse complement.
CACTTGTTGTATCTGGCTCAGACTCAACGTATCCCGGTCACACGCATCATCGACGTACTGGAGCTGGTCGGTCTATGCGACGTCAGTGGCGAACGTGCCGGGTCGTTCTCGCTCGGCATGAGAAAACGACTCGGAATCGCCGCGGCCCTGCTCGGCGACCCCGCTGTGCTGATCTTGGACGAGCCGATCAACGGGTTGGATCCGGACGGCATCTACTGGATGCGCAACCTCATGAAGAACCTGGCGGGAGAAGGGCGAACGGTCTTCGTCTCCAGCCATCTGATGGGTGAGATGGCCCAGACCGCAGACCATCTCGTCGTCATCGATCACGGCAAGCTCATTGCCGAATGCACTCCCGCCGAGCTGATTGCCCGCAGCAGTCGGGCCTCGGTGCTGGTGTCGTCGTCCGATTCTGCGCGGCTGGCAACAGCCATCGAGGCAACCGGGGGTACCGCCGTTGCCCTCGACGACGATCGACTCACCGTCAGTGATCTCTCGGCGCATCGAGTGGGGGAACTCGCCCAGCAGCAGAACATCGCGATCTATCAGCTGACCCCGCAACAGGCATCGCTGGAGGAAGCGTTCATGACCCTCACCCACCTCGACGACATCGAGCACGACCGACATCTCGTCACTCACTCACTCACGCGGACAGGCGACACCATGAGCATCACCGCACCGGCTCCCCTCGAGCGCGAGCGTCTGCGCATGGATGTTCCAGGACTGCTGGCGTCGGAGTGGACAAAGCTCAGATCACTCAGATCGACGGTCTGGTCTCTCGTGGCGCTCGTGGTCGTGACCCTCGGCTTCACCGGACTGTTCACCTGGTTCACAGTTGCGTACTGGGACAGGGTCGATCCCGTCTCGCAGTCGCAGATCGTTGCCGACCCTGCACGTCAGATTCTCGGCGCGGGGTTTCAGCTCGGGCAGCTGGCGGTGTGCGTTCTCGGCGTTCTGGTGGTCACCAGTGAGTACGCGAGCGGCACGATCAGAGCCAGCCTGCTGGCGGTTCCCGCACGAATCCCTGTGTTGGCAGCCAAGACCGGCGTGTTCATGGCCGTTGTACTCGTGATCGGTGAGATCACGGCCTTTCCAACATTCTTCCTCGGCTCGGCCATCATGGATTCGCGGGCCTCGGTGTCGCTGACCGATCCGGGTGTGCTGCGAGCGGTGATCGGTGCCGGCTTGTACCTCGCGTTGCTCGGTGCCATGGCGGTGGCCGTCGGTGCCATCGTTCGTCACACCGCGGGTGCCATCACCGGCGTCATCGGATTCGTCCTCGTACTGGCCCCGCTGACACAGCTGATCCCCGGCACTGTCGGCCGACACATTCAGGCGTACCTACCCTCGCAGGCCGGCAGCCTGATCGCCTCACCTCGGCAAGCCCCCAGCGACTTGCTCACTCCTTGGCAGGGATTCGGAGTCGCCGCGCTGTGGACCGTCCTGCTGCTCGCACTCGCGGCCTATCTCCTGCGCCGACGCGATGCGTGAGTCCGGGGCGGAGATCGCCGAGTCTGCCGGTGGCGCAATCCTGATCGCGTTCCATGTCCTGGCCTCGGTGCCCCTGCGCAAGTGGCGCACGACGTGGGGCGCGACGCCGGCCGAGGTCGACGAAACACTGCCCGGTGACGAGAGCGTGCCGCACCCGGCCTGGGGATACACCCATGCGATCGAGATCGACACGACACCGGATCATGTGTGGCCATGGCTGATTCAGCTCGGTCAGCAGCGGGCGGGCTTCTACAGCTATCGAGGCTTGGAGAACATGGTCGGCTGCAACATCACGTCGGCGACGGGAATCGACCCTGGGTTCCAGACCCTCGCGGTCGGCGACTCCGTGCTCCTGCATCCGCAGTCACCACCGCTGACGGTGACCATGGTCGACGACGGGAGGGCGTTCGTGTTGTTGGGCGCAGACCCCGACTCGGCCGACCGGGCACTGTGGTCGTTTCATCTGCGCGCCCTGCCAGGGGGAAGGGCGCGACTGATCGAACGCGGAAGATACTCGCATTCGACGTCACTGAAGAGCCGCGTCATCTTCGGTCGCTACTTCATCGAACCCATCGGGTTCGTCATGAGCAGAAAGATGTTGCGGACCATCGCGGCAAATGCGGCTGCGGCGCAACAGATCTAGCCTCGTGGCAACATCGTGTCCAGGCTCCCTGTCGTGAGTAGGAGACGACCCGCAATCCCCTTGCTCTGTGCCGAGCGGTGTTGCACGTGTCATGACGGGCCCTTCTCGGTGGGAACCGTCGGGGCAGCCGACCGTGCGTCGGGCGAGAAATGCTCGCTCGGCCGAACACCTTCGGCGATCGGTGTGGGTCATAAGTCCCTGTTGTCCGATGCTCCGGCCCGGCAGAGTCATCGTCAGTGATGTTCACGCGCAACCGACAGGATCGATCGGCATGACACTCTCCCTCACCCTCGCTCTGGCGGTCACGGCATTGTGTTTCGGGTTGCTGCGGTCCGGTTTTCGGACTCCAGCGTGGGCGAGGCCCCACACCGCGGCCGGGCCCGACACGTTGGAGGAGTTGTTCGCCGCGCGGTACGCACGTGGCGAGATCGACTTCGCTCAGTACCGCGCATCCGTGAATCTCTTGGCAGCTCAACTTCATTACCGGCCAAACGCCGAGCCCAGAAAGAGAAAGAAGAAGACATCATGCGCATCCTGATCGCGACGGCAAGCCGTCATGGTTCCACCCGTGAACTCGGGCAGTGGCTGGGTTCGTCGATTTCGGCGAGGCTGGCGAATTCCGCGGTACCGGCGACGGTCGATGTCCGTGATGCCGCCGATGTGGACAGCATCGCCGAGTACGACGCCGTCGTCATCGGAAGCGGCGTCTACATGGGGCGTTGGCTCCGCGATGCCCGATCACTGGTTGCCCGTGAACAATCCGAGCTCGAGACCAGGCCGGTGTGGTTGTTCTCCAGCGGGCCGATCGGGAGTGATACACCCGCAGCGACAAGATCGAAATGGAACGAGGCGTCCTGGGCGATCGAGCACAAGGTGTTCGGCGGCAAGCTGGACCGATCGATGTTGTCGAGATTCGAGCGCGCAGTGGTGAAGATGATCAATGCCGACAACGGGGACGACAGATCACGGGCGGAGGTCGACGAGTGGGCCGGTGCCATCTGCGCAGCCGTGGTCGCCCGGACCTCGAGCCCCCGATGACGGCTACAAGGCCGATCAGGGTGCCTGCGGAGGAAACCATCCGCGGGCATCACGCAGGGTCCGTCGCGCCACTTCCGCTGTCGGCGTTCCTGATTGCGCGGCCAACCGATGCAGTTCGGCCCGGCCTTCCACCGCGCTGCGCCCGCCCGCGATGAGCACGCCGATCGCCTGATTCACCTCGCTCACCGAAGCGAGAGCATGGGTACCGGACTCGGTCGATCCCGACCCGTCGGCACCGCGCAGGTGTCTGTCCAGAACTGCGGACTCGACGCCGAGCCCTATCGACCGGCTCACGTCTGCGGCGAAGTCCGTGAGAGCGCCTGCGGTGCCGGACAGAATGAGCAGGTACTTCCGTGTACCGGTGCGGTGCGGGTCAGCGAGGGTGACTCTGAGCGACGACGCGGGCATGCGGTCGGCGCTGCCTCCCGTCGACGCCGACACCTCGAAGTATTCGCCGTCGACGATCACGGTGAGGGTTACCGAGACGACGGCCGGCACGGCCGCATCGATGTCCGACAACAGCCGGTCGACCGACTGTGCGAGGTCGACCGTGGAGCAGTCGAGTGCCGTGGTCAAGCGCGCCAGATCGGCGAGCGGACGAGTGTGTAGTTCCATAGAGGATCCCCGGGCGGCCCGACCGCCTGTTCGGTTCTTTCAGGTCCTGCCACGGTGGTACTCCACCGTCCGGTTCGAGTGTGAGGCCCGAGTCGGACTCCCAGCCTCGGATTCACCCGCAACCTCGACGCTACGCGCTTGCGCTCACCCGATCCAGGTGTGCCGGTGACGCGGCCGTGCAGCATTCCTCGACTCCGCCACCATCGCTTGTGCGACCACAGCGGTCCTCTTTTGCTCGGTCCGACCGATGGACCGCAGTGTGTCGTACCCTTCCGCGTCGCTGCACCCGGTTCTACTGATCAGTATGCCGATGGCCTGATCGATCGCAGCCCGACTACCCAACGCCTTCTCGAGCTGCTCGGTCAGCTGTACGGCATTGTCCAGCGCGCGCGCATTCTGCACCTGAATCGCTGCATTCATCACTGCTCGATTCCTTGTGAGCACACGCGCTGGTCCAGCGCGTGTCTGCCCACAAGGAACCTTACGGCGAATCGAGCCGAAGGGGAACACTCATCGAGATCGGAGAGCCCCTCAGAACTCCAAGACCTGACGAGCGGTGACGCGTCCGGCCATCAGGTCGTCGAAGCAGTCGTTGACCTCGTCGAGTTTGCGCGAGACCGCCGATACCGTCGTTCGTCCGGCCTCGTGCAGTGCGAACACTTCACGCAGATCTGTCCTGGTGCCGACGATCGAGCCGAGTACGGAGATTCCGCCGACCACCGTCTCGAAGATCGGGATCGGGAACACGCCGTGCGCCGGCATCGACACGCACACCAGACGTCCTCCGCGGCGTAGCGACCGGAAGGCCTGATCGAACACACTCGGGATGACGGCCAGGACGATCGCGACATCGGCTCCACCGAGCGCCTGAATTGCCTCCACCGGATCGGTCGTCACCGAGTTGACGGTGTGGTCTGCGCCGAGTTCTCGTGCGAGGTCGAGTTTTTCGTCCTCGATATCGACCGCGGTGACGAAGCCGCCGGCGATCTTGGCGTACTGCACCGCCATATGACCGAGCCCGCCGACACCGAAGATGGCCACGCGCTGCGCCGGGGTGACGCCACCGACCTTGACAGCCTTGTACGTGGTCACGCCGGCACAGGTCAGTGGGGCAGCGTCGAACGAGGAGATCCCGTCGGGAACATGGACGACATACTTCGCATGGGCGACAGCGTATTCGGCGTACGCACCGTCGATCGAGTAGCCGCTGTTCTGTTGCGTCTCGCACAGCGTCTCCCAACCCGAGACACAGTGATCGCATTCGCCACATGCCGAACCGAGCCACGCGATGGCGACTCGCTCACCGATTCTGTCCTTCGACACCTGCGACCCGACCGCCTCGATCACTCCGATGCCCTCGTGCCCGGGGACGAAGGGCAAGGTCGGCTTGGCCGGCCAATCCCCCTGCGCAGCATGGATATCGGTGTGACACACACCGCACGTCTCCATCTTCACCAGCACCTGTTCGGGCGCGGGCTGCGGTATCGGGATGTCCTTGACTATTAGGGGCCCGCCGAACTCGGTGACAACAGCTGCTTTCATCGTGAACTTCCTCCAACATCAGAAACCGGTGCCGTTCTCGACCGTCGAGCAATGCACACCGTCGATGATCGGCGCTGCGGCGGCGGGCACGTAGGGCCGGAAGTCATCGACCGGTCGGGACGTCTCCCGAGGTGCGCGTGGGGAGGCAAAAGGCACAGCAGTCATGGACTTTCGTCCCTGGTGACTCTGGCGATCAGGGGCCACACTAGGCACCATGGACACTTCTGCACCCTCCGATTCGAAGACTTGCGAACGATGAACCTGTGGAGAAGACATCCGGGCGTTCGAACCGGTGATGCACTGACCACGGGTGAGCGTGCGGCGGATTACGTCCGAAACGGAATGGGCTCCTGGCCGTTCGTATTCCTGTTCCTGGGCGTGATGGCGCTGTGGGCCGCGTACAACCAGAACGACGGGTTCGATCCGTACCCTTTCATCCTGCTCAACCTGTTCCTGTCGATGATCGCAGGACTGCAGGGCGCCATTCTGCTGATCTCGGCCAAGCGCGCGGACTCGGTGAGCAGTGAGGTTGCCGTACATACACTTTCGAATACCGCACTGCTGCAGGACATGATCGAAGCGAATACCGTCTTGACCGAATCGGTGGCACAATTGGCGGCAGAGATTCACGAGCACGTCTGCCCGTCCGCTCGGCGTGTCGGTGCAGGCACGTTCACGAAGGTCACGAGCCCGGTGTCCCAGCCGTGAGACAGGCAAGGATCTCTCGGGCCCAATTGCACACATGAACCCAGTCCCGGAAGTCTCCGGCAACCGCGCCGGAGTTGTCGAAGATCTGACGTTCGCCCACCGAGAGCCGTTCCGCGTCGAGCCGACAGGGAAATGTTCGATGCGAGGATGCATCCAACATCGATACCGCGCGTGCGGCGTCGGCGGTGTCGTTGACCGGTCGGTCGCTCGAATGCAATGGCCCGCAGGAGAACAGCCACACGGGTGGGTGCGCAGACCCGGAGACCCGCTCGACGAGCCGCTTGGCGGTGGGGACCCACCGATCGGAATAGACGGCACTTCCGATGACCAGGGCGTCGTAGCCACTGATATCGACGACGGAATCCGGAGCGCAGACGTCGACCTCGGCTCCCCCGTGCCGGAACACACGGGCCATCTCCTGCCCGAGCGAGTTCGTCGCTCCGTGCCGTCCGGCGGTCGAGACCAGGATTCTCATGCGATGCGACGTGCGAGGCGGTTCGTGTACGCCGTGATCCGCCACCCTCGGAGGGCGACGAGAACTCCCAGTACGCCGAACATGCCCTGCAGCCAACTCGTTTCGCCGATCACAAGCGGTTGGACCACTATCCAGGCAGCGAGCAGTACGCCCGCCGTGTGGGCGATGGGGCCGGTCTTGCCGCCACCCGCCAGAGCCGACGCCGCCGCCAGTCCCATCGGCACTCCGACGACCAGAACCAACGCGAGGCCGGCGAGCGCCGTATTCGACAGCGGTAGGCGTGCGTGCGCCTCGGTGCTCAGATCGATGGCGCCCGAGGCCAAACCGATCGCGCCACCGAAAGCGTTGATGGAAATTCCGGCGCACACTGCGCCCAGCCACGGCCATCGTCGGTCTTTCGTGGTGAGCGCTCGCGTAGTCGACATCATGAGCTCAGCGTGGCTGCCGAACAATCCGGGAGCTAGGGCACAAGGTCCGCCGCCACGAGGACTTCTCTCCACTTCGTGACTGAACCGTCCACCGCCCCCGCCGTATCGGGACCTTGTGCCCTTACTTACGAGTGCACGGCGTCGGAGACTCGTAATCGACGCCGAACACACGGCGGTGAGGGGTAGGTGACCGCATGCTCGCAGAACTCGCGCACCGGTGGTGGCGTCGAACTCCTTGGTGTTCCAATCCGCTGATGCGACTGCCCGACAGGATCGAACGAACGGCCTACGTCGTCGGTGTCGCGGTCCTTCTGTTGCTGATACCCGTCGCCGCGACGATCGGTTCGGTGACCTACAGCGACCTGTCGACGCGGTCACGTCAGCAACGGGCACACTACGTTCAGGTCGACGCCCGAGTGATCGACACCGCGCAGTCCACGAGTACCGGCAGCGACAGCACCACGCTCGCCACCGGTGTCGCAACGGTGCAATGGAGTGCACCGGACGGGTCGATTCGCTCGGAATCGACCGAGGTTCCCTCGGACGTCCACATCGGTGAGACCACTCCGATTTGGTGCGACGCGAACGGAACCCTCGCGCGTGCGCCCGTCAGCGAAGTCGGTGCCGTCATCAACGGGGCCTCCACAGCCGTGTTCGTGTGGGTTCTCGGCGCGGTCTTGGTCGGATTCCTGGTCTATCTCACCACCGTGGCCGGTGATCGAGTTCGCATGCGGCGTTGGGACAGCGACTGGAAAGACTTCCTGCAGGCGCGAAACCACCCCTCGCGGTAGAGCCGTCGAGCATCCACCGTTCGAGGAGACAATGACATGAGCGATCTCGACACCGAATATCGGTCCGCCCGCATCGACTACGAGCGCAAACTCATGCGCAGCCCTCTGACGGCGCAGCTGCGTGTTGTCGAGCAGCTGATGAGACTGATGATGGCCGAGCAAGGCGTGCTGCACCCTCGTGATCTCGTTGCGTCGGCGCTGCCGCCGAACATGCACCCGACGCTGAACTCTGCCTGACGTCGGCGGCGTCGTATGACCTTCGAGACGCTCGCCCTGTGTGCCGCGGTGGGTTTGTTCGGCCCACTTCTGGCGCTTCCGCGTGGGCTTCGGATACCGGTCGTCATCGGAGAACTCGTCGCTGGAATTGTCATCGGTCACACAGGCTTCGGCGTCATCGATCCGAGTGAGCAGACACTGAGTTTTCTGGCGCAGGTCGGGTTTGCGCTCGTGATGTTCGTGGCGGGCAATCAGGTACCGATTCGCGATCCTCGACTGCGGGTCGGCCTCCGGGTGGGCGCTGCGCGGGCTGTGGCCGTCGGGCTGCTGGCTACCGCACTCGGCTGGGCCGTCTCCACTGCGTTCGATCCACCGCACCCCGGTCTCTACGCGGCGTTGATGGCATCGTCCTCGGCCGCGGTCATCATGCCCATAGTCGAATCCAGCAAGACGGCCACATCCGGCGACACTTCGACCTCACCGGACTGCGTCGCCGAATCCACCATGTATCTGCCCAGCGTAAGTTCGCTCTCGAATTGCGACTCAACCTGGTTCTGCTGTTCGGCCTCGCGGCCCTCGCGGTCCACACTCATGCGTCGGTGATGCTGGCCGGCTTCGGCTTCGGACTGGCCATCGCTGCGATCGGAGAACCGCGACGTCTGGCGAAACAGCTGTTCGCCATCACCGAAGGTTTCCTGGGTCCGCCGTACTTCGTCTGGCTCGGCGCGTCACTCGACCTGCGTGCACTGGGTGGCCACCCGAGCATGATCGTGCTGGGGCTCGTGTTGGGTCTGGGTGCAATCGCGGTGCACGGTGCGATGCGCGCGACAGGCCAGCCCGTCGGGCTTGGGATACTCGCGGCCGCCCAACTGGGCGTTCCGGTTTCGGCCGTGACTCTCGGGGAGCAGAGCAGCGTGCTGGCACCCGGTGAAGGCCCCGCCATCGTGCTCGGCGCACTGGTGACCATCGCGGCGGCGGCCGTCATATCTCGGTCTGCTGCTCGTCGTCCTGCCTGAGCGGTGGGCCAGAACTGCGCGGCTCAACGGCGGGTCTTCGGCGCCGCAAGGCATTTGGTTGTTTCGAGTCTCCAGGGATGGGGAATAAGCGTTGTGGAACGATCGGCACGACGCGAAACGGATCACGACGATGACGGATGACCAGGTCTGGCGCCTCAAGGGTGCGTGCATCGAAGACATGGATGCATACGACTCGCAACAACTTCCTCGGCACGGACGCAAACGCGCAGAGAAGGCATGGCGGCTGTGCGCCGACTGCCCGGTGTTGCGGAACTGCGCCGAGCAGACGGCTCGCGATATCGAGTCGGGTCGAATTCCGGTCGGCGTGGTCGTCGCCGGCGCGGCGTATCACGACAATGCCAGCAACGGTCGGCGAACGGATGCCTACCGCACCCTCGAACTTCTGATCGGGAGACCTCTGGCCAACCCGGCTGCCTGATAACGAGGCGGTTACGGAACGCTACGCCACCGGTAACGGCTACGGCACGGTCTGTCGCTTTCACCGCGTGTCTTTCTGTCTCTGACCTGCATGGACGTCAGGTGCGCAACAATGACTGCATGAGCACAGCGCACGTGACGAGGATCGAGGGCCCGCTCGATCTCCAGGACGCGTTGGCGCGTCGCGCGCCTATCGAACAGGCAAAGGGAATCCTGATGGCGGTGCACCGCATCACTGCCGACGAGGCGTTCGCTTTGTTGGTCGAAAGGTCGCAACGTGCCAATCGCAAAGTGCACGACATCGCTCTGGATTTCGTGCACGAGATGTCCGAGTTGCCCTGACCGACAAGTCGACCCCGCACGCTGTGTTTTCAACGTACGGGGTCTGAGCAATGTGGCAGTCCGGACTACTTCATCACCTGTTGTGCCGTATGCCCTGCCGTGGCTGCCCGAAACATCCAGTACGCACACCGCCGACTCGATGGTTCAGAAGCGCGCGAGAATTGCACGGGCGCAACGGACTACGGTGGCGCGGTCGTACGACATCACATAGTCGAATTCACGATCCGCATCGGCTTCGCCCCGGTGTAGGTCGATGGCAGCGAGCACTCCGCAGAAATGCGGGCCGAGAACTACAACGTTCCATTCCTCGACGAGTGAGTCCGTCGGGTCGAGCGGGGCGTGCACGATGCCGCCCTCTTGCACGTAGCCCATCCCCACGCCGTAGACGCCGGCATACGAGATCTGCTCCGCCATCGACACCCACCGCGCACGGCTGGTCGGTGTGAAATGCTCGGCCCGCTGAAAGGTGCCGAGTACCAATGTTTCCGGGCCCGACGCCGATGCCTGCATCTCCAGGGACGTGCTCATGGCCACCAACAGACGCTTGGTGCTCCGCGTCGCGACCTTGCCTGCGGCGGCAATTGCGTACGGCGACTCCAGCGCGGTGGCGGGGGTGCTCCAGGTGGGGAACGGCGGCATGATCTCCGCGGCGTCGGCCGGCAACTCTTCGGTCGTCTGAGCAGCCGGGTACAGCTCGCCCACTCCGTAGGTGGCACCGAGACCGAGTGCCCGGCTGCGGTGCACAGCGGTGTCGACTCCGCTGGCCACGACCACGGCACCGGTTCGCTCCACCTGAGCCGACACCGCGTGCGCCGTACGGGCGGTGGCCAGATCGGGCCGGGTGGAGACCATGGAGGAAGACAGAATGATGACATCGGGTTCGATGAGCGGCAGCAGCGTCAGGGACTGCGGTCGGCGACCGACGTCGTCGACGGCAACCACTTTTCCGTCGCGACGTGCCTTGTCGATCGCGGCCAGTGTGCGCGCCGGGCTGTCCACGAGTGCCGCCTCGGTGACGACGACGATGTCGCGACGCAACTGTTCTTCGGTGGCTTCGTCGAGTGCTGCAAGCGAGTCGACATCCATCGAGACCAGCATCGGCAGCCGAACGGCGCTTTCCAGCCGGGCCACTCCCCACGCGAGAACATCGAGTTCACGCTTGGCGTCCATGGCGCGAGCAGCGCGCTTCAGTGCATCGGCGGAGGCGAGTGGCCCATCCTTCGGGCCGCGCAGTTGTACTTCGATTGCCGCCAGCGCACCGTTGTCCAGTCGACAGACCGGGGCGAAATACGGCTGCACCGTCAACTCTCCCGTGTCCGTGTCGACTGTTGAACCTACTTCGGCCAGCGCGAACGTCACACCACAGTTTGACATGGAAAAACCACCCCCGTCACCCAGGGGTTGCTATCTGTTTCAAACCTCTTCGGGTCGTCTTTTCTCGCTGACGCCAGCTTGAACGACTCAGGTGTCGCCGAAGCAATACGGCGCGTCTCGTTTCGGTAACGAACCATAACGGTTCGATAACGCCGCAGATGGGTGTTCGACGCGCCCACCATGCCGACTCCCCCAGGAAAAACGGGCCGAAAACCCATGAAGCGCATACCTTCCGAGGTGCCGACCGAAATCAATACCAAGACTTACAACAAACATACCGACCGGATTGTGACTTGTCACTGTCTTGCAAAAGAACATATCCGACATCCATTTCGTCGTCCTAATGTTCGTTTCGGCTGCCGGAGCACCGGTGCCACCGGATGCCCGTCTGGGAGCCGGAAGCTGCTCGGACTTGGAGGATCGATGACGCTCAACCTGCCGTCCCGTACCCGAACGTTCACCACTGTCGCTGCTGCAGTCGCGATTGCCGGGGCCACCCTCGGTGCCGGAAGTGCCGCTGCCGCCACCATCTCACCGGCGAATACCGCCTTCACCGCACCCGGCACGATCGTCGTCACCACACCGGCCTCGTTCGGGGTACCCGTCAGCTGCTCGATCACCCTGTCCGGATCCACCAGCGCGGACGGCTCGTCGGCGTCGATCACCGACGCGAAGATCAGCGGATCGAACCGCCTCTGCGGCCTGCCGCAGCTGAAGAACCTGCCGTGGACCCTCACTCCCACCAGCTCCACCACCGGTGAGGTCTCGAACGTCGGCTTCTCGCTTCTGGGCTACAACTGCGGGCCCGCAACGCTCGCAGGTTCGTTCGACAACATGACCAACACTCTGACGTCGAGCAACCAACCGATGTCGGGCAACTGCACGGTGAACAGCCTGTCGGTGCAGCCGAACCCGGCATTCACCTTGTCCTGATCGCCAATCCCTTTCCAGCACAACAACAATATTCAGGAGAGCACGTGAAGATCCGTAACAAAGCCGTCGTCACCGCGACGGCCTTGGCGTCGAGTGTCGCTCTGGCGACCTTGGTCGCCGGCCCGGCCAACGCTGCCGACACCCTTCCCATCACGTTCCAGGCCGACACCACGACCTTGATCGCCAAGACCGGCCAGCCGGTGGTCTTCCCGACCACCGCTCTGTCCACCGACGTCGACCTCGTCGGCGGAACGGTGACCGGCACTCTTGCCTTGCCGCAGGCGTCGGCCGATCTCAAGCTCGGCCCGGCGACGCTCGCCAACTTCACCATCTCGATCGTCGACGCCACTCCGGTCTCCGGCACCATTGCAGCCGGCGGTCCCGCCGAGGCACCGCAACTGGAGCTGAATGTCGCGCAGAGTTTCAAGATTCGCATCGACTCCGTCAAGCCCCTCGGCATCGGCGGCACCGGATCGTCCGGGTCGGCGGCACTCGACCTGATTCCCCCGGGCAGCAACTGTGTCACCAGCGAGACCACCGCCAATCTGACCGGTGCCCTCGACGCGATCGATCTGATTCAGAACAACGAGGCCGACACCCATGTGAAGGGCACGTACACGATTCCGCAGTTCCAGAACTGCGGCACGTACACCTCGTTGCTCAACGGTCTCATCGCCGGCCCCAACAACACCCTCGACGTGCACCTGACCAACCCGGTCTTCGACGTCGGAACGCAGCAGGCCATCGCGTCCAAGGTTGCTCTGTAGCAACATCTTT
>NZ_BCWW01000002.1 GCF_001894785.1 Rhodococcoides fascians NBRC 12155 = LMG 3623 | reverse complement strand
CGACGCCGTCGCTCGTCAGTGCGGCTCGCCGGCCGGCCGCGGCGATCGAGGCTCGCCCTCCGACAGGGCGACGCGGTCGCCGCCGAGCCCCTTGGCCCGGTACATCGCCCGGTCCGCGCGACCCAGCAACTCTTCCACTGCGGTACCGATCTCTCGCGCGTCGACAACCGCATGCGCGACGCCTATCGAGGCGGTCAGCGGGGACCGATCGGTGGCGTTGCACAGTCGGATTCGTAGTACCTCAGCGCTGGCGACAACCGAGTCACGGTCATCGAGGGCAACAATGGCGAACTCTTCGCCGCCGAGCCGGACGGTGATGGCGGGTGCCGGAAACACGTCGAGGATGCGGGAGGCCGCCAGCCGGATCACGGCGTCTCCCTGCAGATGGCCGTATCGGTCGTTGACGGCCTTGAAGTTGTCGATGTCCATCACCACGGCCGTCATTCCGGTTGCCGATCCCGGCCGTAGTCGCAGGTTCCCGATCGCAGCGTCGAATCCCCGCCTGTTCTGCAATCCGGTGAGGGGGTCGTAGAACGCGCCGGTGGCATCGCGTCGCAGCATCATCATGAACGTGTGCACGATCAGCGGCGCCGAGAACATCACCAGTATCAAGATCACCAGGTAGACCGTGGCCAGTAATCGTAGTTCGGGTTCGGCCACCAAGGCCGAGCCGTACAGCACCGCGGTCGTGACCAAGGCGAAACCGTAGTGGGCAGTGAGCAGCTTGGGACCGTGGAACCCGACGACGTAACTGCCGATGACGGTGAACAGGGCGGCGGTCGGCAGAACCGTCGTGGGAACACCGATGGTGAGCACCACGGCCGCGAGGACGACGTCGGCGTAGAAGACGAAGGCGATCGACATCTGCCAGCTCGGCCAGCCACCGACCCACCAGGCGACCCCGACCGGGACTGTCGTAGCGACGGTGAACCACAGTGCAGCCGTACCCAGACTGCCTTCGGCTAGGCCCGGCACCACCAATCCGATGGCCGCCGCCGCGCCGAACAGCCAACACCAGAGGCCGATGAGGATCTTCGTGATCTCGAGCGCCTGCTGCGAGCGCGCGAAGGCAACGTTCCATCCGTAGTCGACTGGAAGCGCCCACCATTCGCGCAGACTGTTCACGTATCTCGAGCGGCTTTCCTCGTGTCCCGACTTGGATGAACCAGTGAACCACAGAAGATACCGCCTGGTACGCGAACGGCAGATGTCTTCGGCAGGCGTCAGCCGCGCATGCCGTCCGCCAATTCGAGCACTCGGCCGGCATAGGTGCCGACGAACGCGTCGAGTGCCTGCTGCGACAACTCGGGGCAACCCGCTCGGCGAAAGTAATGTTCGAGATCGACCAGCCGGTCCCCCATCCCGACGCGTTGGCGGTCGAGGGCCTCGAGCTCGGCGACCAGCGCTTTGAGCTCCGCTACCTTGCGCAACACGTCGTCCATCGCCGTCACCGTCCACTCGCTCGGGTGTCATATGTAGGAGCGGTGGAGCAAGGCTTCCCTCCTCGCTCCACCGACTCGAACTCTACTCCTGATCGAACACGTGTGCGAATCATATCGGCACATTCGCCGGTTTGTACCATCCAGCTTGTGCACAAACCCGAGAAGTGACCTACAGTCTGTGCCATGCTCCAGAAAAGGGGTCCGAACGGCGTTCGGCCGCCAGGCTCGACCAGCCCAATCCAGTTGGCACTCTTAGCAATACTCATTATCGCGGCGATCGCTCTTGTCGTACTCGCCATCGCCGAGGGCCGCTTCTAGCTGTTCGCCATCGAGCGTGTGCGGCGATGCCCCGCGTTCACTCCTACCGCTTCGCCACTGACGCTCCGCGGGCTGCGCCGGCATTCTGGCCGACGCAGCCCCTTCGGGTCAGGATCCGAGGATTGCGCTCACTGCGGTGCTGCCGCTCTCGGCACTTCCGCTGCCGATGAGCCCGAGGATGACGTCGACGATGATCTTGGCGATGAATGCGTCCATAACTACTCCTGATGTGAAGTACCCCCGACGGGATACAGACGGACCTGCGAGTGCCGTGACCATTCGTGACCGATCACAACGAGTCGGAAGGTAGCAGGCCGATTCGTCCAATCGGTGACGCTGTGACTGCCGCAACAATCCCTTTGTCTGATGTACAAATATCTTGATTTGTACACACCGGATACAAAATGCGCGTATTGTCCACAGCACAGTGATCCGCCCTACACGAGGAGTGACGATGACGGCATCGAATGTCGACGATCAGGCACAGGCGCCCGTCGACGAGTGGCACGACCGCAAGCGATACCTCTGGCTGATGGGCCTGATCCCGCCGACGGCGGTGTTTCTGGCAACCGGCCTGGTGTGGGCTTTCAACCAGCTCGGCTGGAACGCCGTGGCACCGGTCTGGTGGTGGATCGGTGCGCTACTCGTCTACGGGTTGCTCCCGATCCTCGACAGGTTCTTCGGACCGGACGGCGACAACCCGCCCGACGAGGTGATGAAGGCGCTCGAGGAAGACAAGTACTACCGCTACTGCACGTACGCCTACATTCCGTTCCAGCTCGCCAGCCTGGTGTTCGCCTGCTACCTCTGGTCCGCCGACAACCTCTCGTGGCTCGGCATCGACGGCGGC
The DNA here is from genome assembly GCF_001894785.1 of Rhodococcoides fascians NBRC 12155 = LMG 3623. Taxonomy (GTDB): domain Bacteria; phylum Actinomycetota; class Actinomycetes; order Mycobacteriales; family Mycobacteriaceae; genus Rhodococcoides; species Rhodococcoides fascians. Next base: position 372,674 of record NZ_BCWW01000002.1, on the reverse strand, counting down.
CTGGGGCTGCTCTCGAAGATCGGCCTGGCCATCAGCATCGGTGTCATGGGCGGCGTGGGCATCAACACCGCGCACGAGCTCGGTCACAAGAAGGACGACCTCGAGCGCTGGCTGTCGAAAATCACACTGGCACAGACGTTCTACGGCCACTTCTACATCGAACACAACCGCGGTCACCATGTGCGCGTCGCCACTCCCGAGGATCCGGCGAGCTCCAAGTTCGGTGAGAGCTTCTGGGCCTTCCTCCCCCGCAGCGTGTGGGGAAGCCTGCGGTCGTCCTGGGAACTCGAGAAGACTCGCATGGAGCGACTGGGCAAGAGCACGTGGAGTATTCACAACGACGTACTCAACGCGTGGCTGATGTCCGTCGTCCTCTACACGGTCCTTGCCGTTGTGTTCGGCCCGATCGTGTTGCCGTTCTTGGTCGTTCAGGCAATCTACGGCTTTTCGCTGCTCGAAACGGTCAACTACCTCGAGCACTACGGCCTGCAGCGCCAGAAGAAGGACAACGGCCGCTACGAGCGATGCACCCCCGAGCACAGCTGGAACTCCGATCACATCGTGACAAACATCTTCCTGTATCACCTTCAGCGACACAGTGATCACCATGCCAACCCCACCCGGCGCTACCAGACTCTGCGCAGCATGGACGGAGCACCCAACCTGCCGAGCGGTTACGCAAGCATGATCTCGCTGGCCTACTTCCCGCCCGTGTGGCGCAAGGTGATGGATCACCGCGTTCTCGATCACTACGACGGCGACATCACTCGCGTCAACATCCAGCCGTCCAAGCGGGAGAAGATCCTCGCCGCATACGGAGCGAAGTGATGGCTGCCTACGAGTGCCCGGTGTGCGAGTTCGTCTACGACGAGACCGCGGGCGCACCACGCGAGGGCTTCCCGGCCGGAACTCCGTGGTCCGAGGTACCCGACGAGTGGCCGTGCCCCGACTGCGGCGTCCGAGAAAAAATCGACTTCAGGAGCAAGCAATGAAGCTTTACCGCTGTGTGCAGTGCGGATTCGAGTACGACGAAGAGCTCGGCTGGCCCGAGGACGGCATCGAACCCGGCACGCGTTGGGACGACATTCCCGACGACTGGTCGTGCCCCGACTGCGGTGCGGCCAAGGCCGATTTCGAGATGGTCGAGGTCGAGCGCGGGTGACCGCTCGCCAACCCGGCAACGTCGTGATCGTCGGCACCGGGGCCGCCGGATACACCGCCGCCAAAGTGCTTCGCGCCGAGGGCTTCACCGGATCCATCACGATCGTCGGTAGCGAACCGGAGACCACGTACCGTCGACCGACTGTCTCCAAGGAACTGCTGCTGGGTACGAAATCGGTCGATCAGGTTCAGCTCGGTGCAGCCATCGACGGGGTCGATGTTCGCGCAGGCGTCACGGCCACCGCCGTCACCGATTCCGAGGTGCACCTGGACGAGGGAGCTCCGGTCCCGTACGACGCCCTGCTGCTGGCAACGGGTTCTCGTGCACGGCAACTCGACCTACCGGGTGCCGAGCATGTGTTCACCCTTCGCACCGCAGCCGATGTCGCCCCGCTGCAGGCCGAGATCGTCCGAACGAGATCACTGCTGGTGATCGGCGGCGGCCTGATCGGGTGCGAGGCGGCGGCAGCGGCACGATCGCTCGGCGCCGAGGTCACGGTGTTGGAGGCGGCATCGGCTCCGCTGAACCGGATCGCACCGGCCGTGATCTCGCAGATGTACCGAGACCTGCATTCCGACAACGGCGTCACGATGCACACCGACGTCGCCGTCACCGGCCTGGAGAAGCTGGCCGACGGCACCGTTCTCGCAACCTCCGCGGACGGTCGTTCATGGTCCGCCGGCACCGTGCTGGTTTCCGTCGGCTCGGTCGCGAACACCGAGCTCGGGGCAGACCTGGGCCTCGAGACCGCGTCGGGAATCCTGGTGGACGCTGGCATGCGCACGTCGAGACCGAACATCTACGCCGCGGGCGACGTCGCCGAAGTTCCCAACTCGGTACTCGGCGGGACGTATCGGAGTGAGCACTGGAACGGAGCCGTCGATCAAGCCACCCGGGTGGCGCGATCCATCCTCGGTCTCGACGTCGGTGCTCTCGATGTCCCGTGGGGATGGTCCATGCAGCACGGCGTCAACCTGCAATTCGCGGGGTGGACCGATGCACACGACGAGTACGTCGTGGTGCGCGGCTCCATCGAAAGCCGTCGGTTCACGGCCTGCGCGGTGCGCGGCGACAGGCTCGTCGGGGCAATCGGGGTAGGTCATCCCAAGGACATCCGGCAGGTCCGCACCCTCATCGCGAGCGCGGACCCCGTCGATCGGAACAGTCTCGAAGAAGGTTGGCTGGACAGGCCACATGCGGTCGTTCGATAGAGTCGTGTTCATGCCCGCCGCCGAACAGACGTCGACTCCCGGTCGATACCGTGAAGCCGCGTCCACTCTGGCGCGCGATGTGGCGCTCGATGCGCTGCGCGAGTTGTTGCACGAGCGCAACTGGCGCAACGTCACGATGAGCCACATCGCCAAGGCCGCGGGGTTGAGCAGGCAGAGTCTGTACAACGAGTTCGGTTCGCGACGCGGCGTCGCACAGGGGTATGCCATCAGATTGACGGACGCGTTCGTCGCGATGTGCGAGACCGCGCTGTACCAACACGAGAACGATGCGTCGGCCGCTCTGAGACAGGGCTTTTCGTCGTTCTTCGAGCTGAGCGGTCTGGATCCACTCGTCCGATCTCTGCACAGCGGCGACGCGCCGGAGGATCTTCTGCGCCTGATCACCACCGACAGTGAGGTGCTGATCGACCGTGCGGGCGAGCGTCTGGCGGAGACATTTCAGCGTGGATGGGTGGGCGCAAGTCCACGACAGGCCGACGTCATCAGCAAGTCCATCGTGCGCCTGGCCCTGAGCTACATTCCCGAGCCGCCCGACGATGTCGTCTCTGCCGCAGACGATCTCGCCCTGCTGCTGACGCCGTTCATCGACTCCATCGCCGACGGCAACTGAACTCGGCGCCCATAGTTCGCACCCACCCCCAGTTCTCGCACCACCCCCACAGATCTCGCACCCACCCCCGCAGATCTCGCAAACGCGCGCGCGTTTGCCAGGTGCGAGCGAAATAGGCCCCGAATCGGTAGCGAACTCGGACGCGTCTGACGAATGCGCGCGCGTTTGCTGCAGCTCAGCCACATCAGTCGACGTTCACACGACTGCGCGGCGGACCAGCAGGCGCGCTTCTCCCTCCCTCCCGCAGGGCGACCACAGTCCATCCCGCGCCGACCAATGACAAGGCCAATACAGCTCCAATTGCGATCATGCGACAACAATGGACTGGTTTTACCGTGAATAGTTCAGTCCAGTGTGCGACAGTGGACTGCATGGACTTGTTCGACGCCACCGCGATCTCGGCCCCGGAGTTGGCAGCACGTATCGGCCCGTCGACGCTGCGCAACAGATCCGGTGGTCCGCTCTACCTCGAGATCGCCGACGAGTTGCGGCGGCTGATCGAGAACGGCGAGGTGTCGGCTCAGACGCGGCTACCCGCCGAGCGGGCACTCTCGATCAGTCTGGACGTCAGTCGGGTCACGGTGGCGTCGGCCTATCGCCACCTCCGTGAAGGTGGCTGGATCAGCGCCCAACGGGGCTCGGGCACATACGTTTCCCCGACGGGGTCGATGCCGGCGTGGAGTTCCCTCGCCGGCGACCGTGACAGTGCCACAGTGGAATTGGTCAACGCGTCACCGTCGGCTTCTCCACTCTTGGCCGATGCGTACAGAACCGCGGCCGAAAGGATTCAGGGCCGATTCGCGTCCGGCGGCTATGCACCACTCGGGCTGTTCGAGCTCCGCGAATCGATCGCCGCCTACTACCGTGGGCGCGGAGTGCCGACCACGGCCGAGAACGTCCTCGTCACCTCCGGTGCGACCGACGCCATCCATGCGGTGTTGGCGACATTTACCGAGCCGGGTGCCCGCGTGTTGGTCGAGCACCCGACGTATCCGGGTGTCGTCGAACTCGTCCACTCACTCGGCGGCCGATGCATCCCGGTGCCCATCGACCCGGACGACACCGAGGCGTTCGTGCCGGCAGCAGACCGTGCCGCACGTCAAAGCGCACCGACCCTGGCCTATTTCATGCCCGACTTCTCCAATCCGTCGGGAGCTCGACTCCCCCTCGGCACCCGCCGACAGCTGTCCGCAACGATGCACCGCCACGCAGTACTGACCATCGTCGACGAGGTAGCAGCGGACCTGTCCCTCGACGGGTCGCCCGACATCGAACCCTTCGGGGCGGCAACGCCGGATGTTGCGACGGTGACGATCGGGTCGACGAGCAAGACGGTGTGGGGTGGGCTGCGAGTCGGGTGGGTTCGCGCCGAGGCAGGGTTACTGGCGAGAATTGCCGCCACATATGCGCGACGCCAACTTTCGACGTCCATTCTCGATCAACTCGCTGCGGTCGAATTGATGGGCAAATACGACGAGGTACGCCGAGTGCGCGCCGACATATCGAGAGTCGCACGTGATCACACCGTTGCTCTGATGCGGGATCGATTGCCTGATTGGCACTTTCGCGTTCCGGACGGCGGGCTGGCGTTGTGGTGTTCCCTGCCCGACGGTCTTCGATCCAGTGTCCTTGTCGCCGAAGCTCAGTCGCACGGCGTGCTGCTGGCACCCGGACTACGATTCGGGACGGGATATGCCTTCGACGACCGTCAACGCATCCCCTTCACTCGTTCACTTCCCGACATCACCTCGGCTGTGGATATTCTCGCGCGCCTGTCTACGGCGGATAGGTCGACGGAGGTCGTCCCATCGAACAGGCCCGCGACCGTGGTGTGAGCGCGCACTGCCACCGTCGACGCTGGCACCCGCGCCCCCTTTCCGGGTAGTACGTCAGGGTCGAAGAGCCTCGACGATCGACGCGATGCGACGGTCACGGGTGTCGGCGCGCTTGGCGTCGGCGACCGATCGTGCGTGTTCTTTCCTCTTCGACGGAGACAGCACGTCGAATGCTGCGCGCACCGCGGGGTCGGCGTTGAGTGCAGTGGCGAGCTCGCCCGGTAGCTCGACGGTGCGCGGTTCGTCGTCGAGTTCGATGGTCACGTCGACGGTGTCGCCGGCCTCGACTCCGAGCGTCGTGCGCACACTCTTGTTGAGGCCCAGCAGGTTCTCCCCGCCCATGCGCCCGATGCGTCCTGCCACCGTCTGCCCACCGATCGTGAACCGCACCGGCGGCGTCTTGGTGCTGCCGAGTGACGCGACCTGGGCGTCGGTCAGCACGATCGCAGCCGCTGGGCCGCGAGGCTCGAGGACCGTGGTCAGTTGAAGAACCGTGGACGTCATCGGCACAGAATAGGCGCGACTACAGAGCTGAGTGTCCACAATTCGCGTCGACGGGCGGAATCCCGCGCGCCGACGCGAAAAGGGGACAGCCAGCGCACCTACCTGTCAGGACTCCGATTCGATGATGCGCTTGATGGCCGCCAGGGTGCGCGGAATGCCGTCGAGTGCAGCCTTGCTGCGGGTGTCGATCTGCTCATGCGCGGAGTCTCCGAATTTGCGGTGGAAGAGAGCGATGCCGTCGGGCAGGAAGTTCCAATTCTCGGTCAGCCGGGTGCCGCCGTCCACAGCTTCGAGTGTGTATCCCCAGCGCACGAAGTTGTCGCCGACGACCCACGCGAATTCGCGTCCGGGCTCGGCCGCTGCGACGGTCGAGACCGTTTCCCAGGTGCGGTCGGGAGTGACGTTGCGTCCGGTGAACGTCGATCCCACACCGCCGCCGTCGGGTTCGTTCCACCGGCATTCCTGGCAGATCGGGCTCCATTCACCTGTTCGGGTGACGTCCGATACGACGGCATAGACATCCTCGGTGGATGCGGCGACGACGACGGAATCGGAGAATTCGAGTGTGGTCATGCCTCCATTGTCCCTCGAGCGTCGCGCAGCTCTGAGCAGCGTCGCTGCCGACAGCAGAATCGTTGGCATGCAGCGCTATTCGTGATCACACTCGAATCATGAGCGAGACACCCCGAATGTTCCCACCCGAACTGCGTGACCGACTGCTGCGTCATCGAATCCTCGTGCTCGACGGCCCACTCGACGACGACAACGGCACCGTCCTCACCACCCACCTGTTGACGATGGCGGCCGAGAATCCGTCGGCCGATATCGCCCTGTGGATTCACTCCCCTGGCGGATCGGTGCCTGCCATGCTCGCGATCCGTGACGTGATGCACCTGATTCCCTGCGACGTCTCGACGTTGGCACTCGGATTGGCCTGCAGCGCCGGTCAATTCCTGCTGTCGTCGGGAACACACGGAAAGCGCTACGCGCTACCGCATTCGCGGATTCTGATGCACCAGGGCTCGTCCGGTATCGGTGGTTCTGCTGTCGAAGTGGAGGTGCAGGCCAACGATCTTCGTCATACCCGCGATACGGTGCTCGGCCTCATCGCCGACGACACCGGGCAGACACGAGAACAAATATTCGACGACTCCTTGCACGATCGTTGGTTCACCGCGGACGCCGCGCGTGACTACGGGTTCGTCGACGCCATCGTCAGTTCGTTCGATCAGGTCATGCCTGCGCGTCGGGTGTCGTTCGGGATGGAGATGGCCCGATGAGTACGTACACCATTCCCAATGTCGTCACCCGTGATTCGCGCGGCGAACGCGTCGTCGACGTGTATTCGCATCTGCTCAGCGAACGCATCGTGTACCTCGGTACTGCACTGGATGCCGGTGTTGCGAATGCGATGATCGCGCAGCTGTTGCATCTCGAAGCCGACTCCCCCGATCAGGAAATCTCGATGTACATCAACTGCGAGGGCGGCGATACTGCGGCCATGTTGGCGATCTACGACACGATGCAGTTCATCGGATCCCCTGTCGCCACAACATGTGTGGGGCAGGCGGTGGCGGCCGGCGCGGTGCTGCTCGCCGCAGGTGCGCCGGGTCGACGTTCGGCGTTGACGCACAGCCGGGTGGTGTTGCATCAGCCTGCGGGGCAAGGGCGAGGCACCATTCCCGATCTCATTCTCGCTGCCGACGAGATCGTCCGGGTGCGCGCCGAGATGGAGATGATTCTGGCGAAACACACCGGACGCGATGCCGCGAAGATTCGGCACGATACCGACCGTGACCTGGTGTTGACGGCTCCATCGGCGCTGCAGTACGGCCTCGTCGACCAGGTGCTCGAGGGACGACGTCAGGCAGCCATCAACGTCGCATTGCCGCGGGACAGGTCGTGATGCGCCAGGCCTGAAATTTCGGCCATCGAGGTGCCGAGTGCCCCGACGACGGCCGCAAGGATCTCACTCGACGGGTCCTTGCGGCCGCGTTCGAGCTCCGAAAGATACTGCGGTGCAATCCCTGCGCGCGCTGCTGCGTCGGCGAGTGTGTCGCCGCGGGAGTGTCTGCGCTCGCGCAGCCGGCGGCCGACCACCTCACGCCACAGCGGTTCCACTGCGCGCGCTGCTCGGCGCTCATCGATTCGTATGACCTCGCCCATGATCGGAGCCTAAGCCTCGATGCTATGGAGGGGCGGCGATTCTGCTCAGAGCAGAGAACCTTCCGGTCACTCAGGCTTCGTCCATTCGATGGTGTGCCTGAATCCGACGCGATGTCGCATCGTTGCCCCGGGCAGTATCGCGTCGACCGACCGCTTCACTTCGTCGAAACTGAGCACCGGGTCCTTGACCGGGAAGGGTGCCGGTTGCTTTCCCGCTGAGCTCGGCCAGGGATGGCCGACGAAGCCGATCAGCGGGTTGGTCACGATGGATACGGCGTCCCACAGCAGATCCCGGGGACTTCGTGGCGCAGCCATACCCACGACGAGCAGCCGGCCGTTCGGCGCGAGAACACGCTCGACCTGGCGAAGCGTGTCGTCGATGTCGAGGTGGTGGAGAACGGCGATCATCGTGATCAGATCGACGGATTCGTGCGCCCACGAGTCGAGTTGGCGTTCGGAGACAGTCACATTGGTGACATCGGAGCACGCAAGACCTGTGCGGCGGCGCATGTCGGAGTCGATGTCGACGCCGGTGACGTGATCGAAATACGGTGCGAGAGAGTGCACGAGACCGCCACGGCCACAACCCACGTCGACTGCCTCGCGTCGCCGGCTCGGCAGGTTGGCGAGAATCCAGCTGTGGAAGTAGTCGTTGTGACTCCACGGATGCCGCGCGTTCAGCGCTTGTACCCATTGAGCCCCCTTGCCTCCGATCAGCGAGGTTCCCATTCGTCTGAGCATGCGTCGAGTATCCAGGTCAGTGCCCGACCATTGCGCTTGAACATGTTCAAAAATTGGTCTAGCGTTCTTTTTGAACACGTTCAGAAAATGAGGTGACTGCATGGCCCGCACATCCGAGACGCGCGACAAGCTGGTCGAAGTGGCTCTTCGGCTGTTTCGCGAAGAGGGGTTCCAGGCCACCACCATGCGCCGGATAGCCGACGAGGCCGGCGTGTCGCTCGGCAATGCGTACTACTACTTCGCCGGCAAGGACGAACTGGTCAACGAGTTGTATGTGGTGATCCAGCGCGATCACCGCGAACGTGCGGAGCAGGTCATCACCCAGGGCGGGTCACTGTCGGAGAACCTGGCCGCGGTTCTGCATTCCGGCTTGGACGTCCTGACGCCGTATCACGCGTTCGGCGGCGCGTTCCTCCAGCTGGCGCTGCCGACGAGGTCCAGCTCCAGTCCGTTCTCCGAGGAATCCTCCGACGCCAGAGCCATGGCCATCGATCTGATGCGCACCACGTTGGATGCATCGAAGCAGAAGGTACCCGCGTCGCTGAACGATGCACTCCCGCTGCTGCTCTGGATGATCTACATGGGCGTCACGCTGCACTGGGTCACCGATTCGTCCGACAACCAGGCTCGCACCCGCACTCTGGTCGACGGGCTCGTGCCCGTCGTATCCAAGGCGGTTCGTCTCGCCCGACTCCCGGTAGCGCGCGGCCTGGTAGCCGATGTCGCCGGTCTCCTGAAACGAATGACCTCACCAGAAGGGTTGAGTCGATGACCGATTCACCATCGACCGTCGTCCTGTGCGGTGCCTCCGGCTACATCGGCGGGTATCTGCGTAGCTATTACGAGGACCGCGGCATCGGCGTCAGGACGGTCGGACGCGGATCGTCCAGCGATGCACCATGGTCCGACCATCGCGGCCTCGTCGAGGTCCTGAACGGGTCCGATCTGGTGGTCAACCTCGCCGGCCGCTCGGTAAGCTGTCGCTACAACAAGGCCAACGCCGACGCGATCATGTCGTCGCGAATTCAGACGACAGCCCAGCTCGGGCGTGCCTTGGCACAAGCGCAGAATCCGCCGGCGCTGTGGGTCAACGCGAGCACCGGAACCATCTATCGCGATGCCCGCGACAGGTCGATGAGCGAACGGGACGGCGAACTGGGATCGGGCTTCTCGGTCGAGGTGGCCAGATCGTGGGAACGCGAACTGTTCGACGCCGATGTGTCGATCCGCAGAGTGGCACTGCGGTTGTCGATCGTGTTGGGCGCGGGCGGTGGGGCGATCAATCCGATCATCGATCTAGCGCGAGTGGGATTGGGTGGCCGCATGGGCGATGGTGGCCAGATGTTCAGCTGGGTGCACGTCGATGATGTCGCTCGGACTCTCGACCACCTGTACGCCACTTCGAACATCGTCGGACCTGTCAACGTGGCGACACCGTTCCCGGTGACCAACGAGGTTCTGATGCACCAGGTTCGGTCTGCTCTCGGTCGCGATCACGGACTGGCGACGCCGGCATGGCTGCTGAAGCTGGGCGCACGGGTGATCCGAACCGAACCCGAGCTGGTCCTCAAGAGTCGGTGGGTCGAGCCGCAGGTGTTGACCGACAGTGGGTTCGACTTCCGATACCCGACGCTGGAGGGTGCGTTGGCCGACATCGCATCTCGGACGCGACCCGGCCTGCTCCCCGTCGCCCTCGGCTGACGGGGAGCTCCGAGCTCTACACCAGGGACGCCGAGAGGCCGCCGTCCAGAATGTAGTGACTGCCCGTGATCCATGTTGCGCGGTCCGAGGCGAGGAACAGCGTCACTCGACGTCCCGGACATCGAGCAACGTCGAGAAGACATGATCCGGCGCGTGGTGACGAAGTACTGCGAACTACGCGGCACCGAATCGGCCCTCGACCGCCCCTCCGCCTACATCCTGCTCGACGGGATCTTCCAACGCGCCTTGCTCCGCCATCTTGCGGGCAACACCTCCGAAGTCGACGCAGCCCGAGCACAATTGAAGGCCGCATTCGCGTTGTTGGACCTTCCGAACGTCACGACTTCTTGATCTTCTCCAGCGGGTAACCCCCCCACCACCACGACGACGACGACGACGTAAACAGCCAGACCGGCCAGCTCCCAAGTCGTTCTTTCACGGTAGACTCGGAGCCGATCCATACGATTGGCACCACAGCCATCATGGAACTGACCGTGCACCAGATCCCGACCGATCGATTGGCTCGTGCACGCAGTCGGGGTGTCGATTTCACCGTGTCCGACACTCGTGCACGGTATTAGTCGGGATGCGTTGCCCTGCAACGGAATCCGACGGATGCCGCGTACGCAAACGCGACGAACCAGAGCATCAGCATCAGTATCAGCACGGTGTTCATGGGCTATGTTGCGGACGCTCGACGTCGACTCTTCAGTTCGCGATAGTTCCGAATCGTGTTGGAGCAAGCCCACGCCGCAATGAGCGGCACCAGGAATCCGGCTGATGCGGTAGCGGTCGCGAACACCAGAACAACGACGGCGTACGCGATCAGTGTCACCACCACCGCGTCGACTTTCCGCCCGATCGACGACCCCGGTGTGACGACGATTCCGGGGAACTTCGGTGAGTCGGCCAGTGTGCGAACTGCCGCAACACACGCGGCGAGACCGCCCACGACCAGGAACGAGAACAGCAACACTTCACCGAAACCCGCGTCGGCCCAATCTATTCGAGGGTCGAAGACCCCGTGGACCAGCGACGAGAGAGTCGGGATCGACGCGAAGTACCCCAGATACAGCAGCACAATGGGTCCCGCGAGCCCTGCTACTGCTCCCCGATCGGCCATACCGAACGGTATCAAATTGGGCGACGTCAGTGGAAAGTTATGTCTTTCGTTTCGATCACCGTCGCGAACTCGCCGTGCAGGTTGGTGGCCGTGATGGCCGACAGTGTTGCGGCGGGTACGACAGTCCCGTCGGGCGCGACGCGATCGAAGGTGTGCGTCGCGTCAATGACGAAGTAGGTGTCGTAGCCGAGGTTCCCAGCCATCCTCGCGGTGGTCTCGCAGCAGTGGTTGGTGGTGATTCCGCAGATGACCACCTGGTCGATGTCCTCGCCGCGCAGCCATGCGTCCAGATCGGGAGTGCCGTAGAAGCTCGAATTGACGCGTTTGTGGACGAGCAGATCCGGAATCCCGTCGAGCATGTCCTTGAAGCGATGCCCGTCCTGCGTCGGCGACAACGGCGACTGTGGATTGTCGGAATCATGCTGAACGAATACCACCGGCCAAGCCCTGGACCGCCAGAACTCAACGAGATCGACAATATTGCTCTCGCACTGCGAGTTGTCCCGCGGACCCCAGAATTCCGAATTTTCGAAACCGGCCTGCACGTCGACGACGATGAGTGCAGGTCGACGAAGGTCGGCCACCCGGATATCCATGGACACCAACCTATCCGGTGCCGATCGGGACAGCGAAAATCCCGGGTCGAGTTGCGGCCCGGGATTTTCGTCGAACTATCGCGTCGCGAGTTCGTAGATCAGTAGTACGGACAGCGGGAGGATGGAGAGGAGTCCGAGCCAGACGCTGACAAAAACGTACCGGTCTGTCCGTGTCGGGTTCCTTGTATCAGGTACAACGATCTATCGTGTAGGCCATGACGACGTCCAGTTTTCGGCCGCTCTACGCGCGGTCAGACTCGGACGTGCGCGTAGAGAACGGCCAGGAGACGGCCATCCGGGAGACGCAACCGGAAGTGCATGCAACGGGGGTCGGCCGGCTCGGTTGGCGCTGGTTCCTCGCGTCGGCCATCGCCGCGTGCGTCGCGGTCGTGGCGCACGCCTACTTCTTGGGATGGACGACCCCCTTCGGTCTGTTCGGCAACGGAATCGACACCATCGTCTATCGACACGGTGCGTACGTCGTTCAGCATGGCGAACCGCTGTACGAGTTCGCATTGTTCGACATCGGCCTACCGTTCACCTACCCGCCCTTCGCAGCGTTGGCCTTCGCCCCGCTCGCCCTCCTCTCGGTCACGAGCGCTGTGACGGTGGTCCAGGCGATCAACCTGTTGCTGATCTACGTGGCCGTGGTCGCGAGCTGGCGCGCGCTCGGATATCGAAGCGCAACAATGTATCTCGTCAGTGTCGGATTGGCAGTGGCACTGACGTGGCTCGAGCCGGTTCGCATGACCATCTGGCTCGGTCAGATCAATTTGCTCTTGCTGGTTCTCGTTCTGCTCGACCTCACCCGCGGCGAGGGCAGTCGTCTCCGCGGCGTGGGTGTCGGCATTGCTGCGGGACTGAAACTGACGCCCGCATTCTTCGTGCTTCATCTACTGGCACAGAGACAGTGGCGGGCAGCCGTTACTGCGATCGCTGCGTTCACAGCAACCGTGCTTGCCGGACTGATCGTCATTCCCGCCGATTCGTGGAGATTCTGGACGTCGACGATGATCGACTCGGAACGAATCGGTGCACTGGCCTCACCCGCCAACCAGTCGATCCATGGCGCATTGGCTCGACTGTGGCCGGGCAATACACCTCCTTTCGCCGTGTGGCTGGTGCTCGCCGTCATCGTCGCCGCTCTGGCGCTGTGGGTGGCGGCACGCGCGCAGGCAGCCGGAAAAACGTTGCTGGCCCTGACGATATGTGGAATTGCGACGCCGATGGTCTCGCCTTTCGCGTGGGGCCATCACTGGGTGTGGTGCATTCCGTTGACCGTCCTCGCCCTCGACTACGCCAACCGACACCGAACCTGGTGGAGTTGGCTGGCCCCGATCGCCGTGACCACGCCGATGATTGCCTGGTACTTCACCGACTACCGCGGCATCAAGGCCATCGGAATCTTCATGTTCGAGGGCTCCCCCGCCTTCGAGTTCGCCGTCCAATTCACCTATCCCGCGGTGTTTCTGACGACCCTTGTCGTTGTTCTCGTCGGTCTGAGGACCAGGCCCATTGCGGGCCATGACAATGCTCGGCAATAGGCGCACACGCGTCCGCCCGATCTCGCTGCGTCCATGACCAATTCACGCAAGGCCCTCTGCGCATCGGCAATTCTTGTTCTCCTCACGGCCTCGTGCGCCAGCGAGATCGGCAAGCCCAGGTCCATGGACAGCGATGAAGTAACGCACAATCTGCAACGCATAGCGTTCACAGTTCCGGATGGCTTCGAGTTCGCGCAGGGTGCGACACATTCGGAGTTCTCGGGTCAGCCCGCCTGGTCGGCTCGATTCGACGCACCGGACGAACTCGGTGACGGACTCACGCTGTCGGCGGCCAACCCGTCTTATCCTCCGCTTCAGCCCTTCGCGTGCCAGACGGTGCCCCCGGGAAGCTGGGCGAGGGTGAATTTCACGTGTGAGTCGGAGATGCTGACCACCTCTGTCGGGGCGAAGAGCACGACAGATCCGGTGACCGTCCTGCTCACCAAAGATGGTCAGCGATCATCTCTGTACATCTACTGCCAAGGACATTGACGCAACATCCGGCCGTGTCCGAGCCCCACCAAGATTTCCAAACCGACTCGTCTGTCGAAATCGCGAGGACAGCGCTACGATCTTCGATACAACGGACCGAGCGGTCTTGGACATGGAGGGACACAATGCCGTATTTCGGTTTGCTGGTCATGCTGCTGTGGGTGTTCTGTCTGATCGACGCGATCACCGCAGACGAGGGCGGCATCCGCTACCTGCCCAAGATCGTTTGGATTCTGCTCATCGTCTTCCTCCCCTTTGCCGGGTCGTTGGCCTGGCTCGTTGCGGGCCGACCCGTCGGTGCCGGGATTTGGGGAGGTGCCGGCGGGTCCGGTTACGGTCGCGCGAGCAACTCCGCGTACCCCGAGTACGAGACGCGGCCGGGACGTCAGGCCGCCCAGAATCCGGATGCGGACGCCGAATTCCTCCGGCAATGCCGCGAACGCGCCGAGGAACAGCGGCGCATCGAACGCGAGCGTCGTAAACGCGATCTCGGGTTCTGAAGACGCCGCTACTCGACGGGATCGTGGGAATGCGCTCGATCAGCGCTGTATCGCAGGCGATTCGATGGCTCCCCATCTCGACGGTGGCAGCACTATGAATCTGGCCTTGCCGATCACATTCCCGATAGGGACCGTTCCGCCCAGTTCGTCACGGGAGTGTGCCCTCGAATCGGCTGAGCCGCTTCGATTGTCGCCCATCATCCACAGATTGCCGGACGGTACGGTCACCGGCCCGAAACAGCGACCGGACTGCGGAACTGTTGCGCAGGTGAGTGTGTCCGCGTCGTAGGGGAAGTCGAACGCGATGTAGGGCTCGTCGAGCGGCTGCCCGTCGACCTCGACTCTTCCTTGCACATCGCAGCACTGGACGGTTTGCCCGCCTGTTGCGATCACTCGTTTCACCAGGTCGTTCTCGTCGGGCGCGACGAGTCCGGCCCACGATCCCACGTCCTGCAACGCCTTCGCTCCTGCGTTGCTCGATCGGCTCGACGTGTATCCCCTGTTCCACGACTCCGTCGGAGCCTTGAACACCACCACGTCACCCGGCTGCGGATCGCCGAATCGAAACGTCATCTTGTCCACCACGATTCGATCACCGGTACAACCGGGACAGCCGTGCAGCGTGGGTTCCATGGACTGCGACGGGATGAGATAGACACGGCCGACAAATGTTTGCAGCAGCACACTCAGTAACAATGCGACCACGACCAGAACCGTCAACTCCCTTAACCAGGACGGCACCCTACGACGGGTCGCATCGGAATTCGCAGCGGCAGTCATACCAGCAGCCTAGGGCCACAAGTTTGCGTATCGTACTGAGCATGTTGTTTCTCGGCCTCCTGCTCGCTGCCATCAGCGCAGCCATGATGAGTGTCGCGACGCTGCGGCTGTCACAGGTGAACGAGGGCCACTATCTGCCGATGACCATAGGCACGTTCGAGGTTCGTTCCCCGTGGAAAGTGACGACCCTCCGAGTAGGCGCGCAGGCCGTAGCGGTCGCGAGCGCGTGGATAGTGGCTGGAGCGGTGTGGGACCTGACGACTGCTCCTGCTGCCCTCGTTCTTCCAGCGGCGGCCCTCATTCTGCCGATCGCCGTGCCGGTACTGGTGATCACCGCGCAACACAACCGACGCCTGAAGACGTCGGGTATCTGAAGGCTATTCACCTACCCGCCACACTGTTTCGGTCCATACTGGGCCGGTGAAACTTGTCGGAGTGAGCGCGGTCGCCGTGGTGTTCCTTGCCTGCGCCTGCTCCCCCGTCGAGGTGGACGAGCCGAAGTCGCCGGTCGCATCGATCAGCCCGACGCAATTCGCCCCTCCGCCAACGCCCATCACCGACGATGTGCCGACCGCAGCCCAGTTGACGGCTCTGTTCGCAGCGAGTGTGGACTACTCGATTCGCGAAGAAGATCGAGCTCGATTGTTCGACGGGCCGGCCGAGAACAACGTGCGGCTCGCACGCGCCTGGGGCGCTCAGCCGGATCCGCAACACATCGAATTCACAACCGTCGCTTCGACCGGTCCCGATTCGGTCGAGGCCATGGGTGTCGGGATGGTCCGAAGCATGGAGGGTTACCCCGTCGGACCGATTCCCTTTATCCGATACGACAACCAGTGGAGAGTCCCGCGTGATGTTGCCTGCAGATTCGTGGGCGCGTTCGACGATCACGAGGCCTGCAAATGAGGCTGACCTGCGGCTCGCTCACTGAATCGAACTGAACCGCTCCAGCCGGAGTCAGTTGACCTCGGGCGCAAGGAAGTACGCGAACACGTAACTGATTGCAGTCATCGCAATTGTCACCATCAACTGTATCGGCGGCTCCGCGCTGTCCGACGCGACCATCGCCGAGGAAGCGCTCGCCCATACCAAGAGCCCGGAAACGAACAGTGTCACCACTGCCGCAGTGCACAGGGCAAATCGGTGTCGCCATTGTGTGCGACCGCTCGGTGGCCACGGCACCGCAGTCTTCAGTGCGTACTTGCCGCCGACCACCGCCGCGAATCCCACCAGCAGTCCACCGATTGCACCGAGTACGGCTGGGAGAGTCAGGTCCCACCAGTTGCCATCGATGACCGGTGCGATGAGTACCGCCGACGTGACTGCCCCGCTCCCCGCGGCCACGCACAGCTCTCTGCCGACCCAGTCCATGGGACTCACCCAAACACATGGCCTCACCACCCTCGAATCGGGTGCAGCTGACCGCGCTGACCGGCTATCTGCACCCGATTCAGGTGGATTGGGAGGCAACGGGTGCCCACGCCGAACTGCTCCGGCCGAGTCACGAAACGGGACTGAACCCCGCCGCAAACGCGCGCGCTTTTGTCGAATGGCCCTCTCTGGCGGTCGAAATTGGCGACGAATCCGCGCGCACCTGACGAATGCGCTCGCGTTTGCGGCGCAATCCGGACCAACGCCGCCCCACGGGCATCGACCTAAGACCGCATCCGTCCGTCTATGCGGCGGATAGCCTTCCATCCCGCAGGAGTAGCGACGGTGCTGATGATCGCGCCGAACATGATTCCCTGACTCAGGGCCGACCAGTGGCCAGGGCTGTCTCCGAACACCGGCCACTTGTAGATGATCGCGAGTACAGCGAGGAAGACAACAGCGCGCATAACTCGAACCCTACCTAAACCAACTCTCCGGTATCCTGGCTGAACGGGACAAATCAGACCCATACGAGGAGCCTGAGATGCAGAAGCCATTTCGCGAGTGGGTCATGACCGGCGCGTTGAGCAAGAAGTGCGGCGCAACTCGCGCCGATTACATCAACGCCCTGGCACTCGTCCCGGCCGTCGCAATAGGGTTCCTCCTGCTCCACTTCACGATCAACTCGGGATCCACCGCCCTCGATATTGCAGCAGGATGTCTCGGCGGCACCGTTACCGGCTTTCTGTATCTCTATCTCGCGTATCGGGTGGATTCGCGCAAGAAGCGTGGGCCTATCCCCGCGCCGCCGCTAGGTGCTCGGCCGACACGGCTTTGAGGTGCGTCAGGTCGGATGCAACGGTGGCCAACGTGTAGCCCTGGGCAAGTCGTTGCGCAGCAATGCTTCCCGATGCGGTATGAATCCCTGCGGTGATGCCCGCTGCCGCGGCGGCCTTCTGGACTCGGACGATGGCGGCGTCGAATTCTTCGTCCACTGATGGGTCGCTCGGCGAGGACCCTCCGACGGCCAGGCGTAGGTCCGATGGCCCTACGTAGACGCCGTCCAGACCAGGGACGGCACAGATCTCTTCGACGTTGGCCAGGCCCTGAGGTGTCTCGATCATCGCGAGGACGACGGTATCGCGGTTGGCATCGGCGGGGTTGGGCCCGATGCGTAGTTGGGAGCGCATCGGACCGTAGGACCTGATGCCTTCGGGCGGGTAGGTAGCTGCCGCTACCGCGGCGGCAGCGTCTTCGGCAGTGTCGATGAGGGGCACGATGACTCCCGCTGCACCGGCGTCGAGGGCCCGGCCGATCACCGTGGCGTTGTTGGCTTCGACGCGCACCAGAGCGGCCGGTCCCTGTGCGGCGTCGATAGCGGTGATTCCTGCCAGCATGCCCGAGTATCCGATCAGGCCGTGCTGCAGATCGAGTGCGATGTAGTCCCACCCCACATGGGCGAGCCATTCGGTGGAGACGGGGCTGTCGATGACCGACCAATACCCGAGGATCTGTTCGCGGTTGCGTACGCGGGCGGCGAATTCCTGTGCAGTCATTGAAAAGCCTCTCAGCGGTTGTAGTTCGGCATCGGTCCGCGCAGAGCCGCGCCGACCTCATCGCATGCTGCGACCACGTCGTCGGGGAGCGGCCCGCGGCCGAGGGCGGCGATGTTCGATTCGAGATGCTCCACTTTGGAGCCGCCGAGCAACACCGGTCCGGTCGCGGGCTTGGACACCAGCCATCGTAGAGCCAGCTCGGTCAGCGGCATTCCGGCGTTGTCTGCCACGATACCGAGCTGGGCGATGGCGTCGAATATTGCAGTGTTCCAGTACCGTTCGCGGTACATCGTGGCCAGGCGCGAATCTCCGAATCGGCCGTCGGTCGGTTGCACTCCCGCAGCGTGTTTGCCGGTGAGGAGCCCGCCGCCGAGCGGGTTGTAGACCATCGTGATCAGGCCCGTGACGGCCGCGAACTCCACGTACTCTTCTTCGATCCGACGGGCGAGCAGGTTGTACAACTGCTGCGCCACAACGGGTCGGGGCGCACCCACGTCGTCCGCTACCCGATTGACTTCACCGATCTGCCAGGCAGCGAAGTTCGAGACACCCAGTGCCCTGATCTTTCCTTCGGACACCAGCTCGGCGACCGCAACAAGAGTGTCGGACAGAGGAGTCGCACGATCGGGTTGATGCAGATAGAACAGGTCCACGTAGTCGGTGCCCAACCGCGACAGGCTGGCATCGATGCTGAGTCGCAACCCTTTCGGAGACAGCGGGCTGTTGCCATCGGCGTCGGGGTGCGGCATACCGGCCTTGGTGGCGAGCGTGACGCGATCACGGCGAGTGGCGAGAAGGTCAGCGAGAATCCGCTCCGATTCACCGCCCGCGTAGCCGTTCGCGGTATCGATATGGGTGATGCCGGCGTCCAGGGCAGCGTCCACCATCTTGGCCGCCCCGGATGCGTCGACGGTATCGCCGAACGTCATCGTTCCCAGGACGAGGGGTGAGATATCCAGCGCGGTCATGCGGTTACTCCAGTCTTGGCGAGCCGCGAAACGATATGTCGCGGTTTGGTTCCTGTCATCGTCGAGGGGTCGAGAGCTGCCGCTCGCAGCGCGCGGGTGTACGGCTGCTTCGGTCGCGCGAGTACTTCCTCGGTGTCACCGCGTTCGACGATGCGTCCCTTGGACATGACGACTACCGTCTCACTGATTTCGCGCACGACGCCGAGGTTGTGCGAGATGAACACGTAGGTCAGTCCCGTCTGCTGCTGGATCTCGCGCAGCAATTCCAGCACCTGGGCCTGAACGGAGACGTCCAACGCGCTGGTGGCCTCGTCGCACACGAGGATCTCCGGTCCCGACGCCAGTGCGCGGGCGATACCGATTCGTTGACGCTGTCCGCCCGAGAACTCCGCTGGTCGACGAGTCAGGGCAGTGCTCGGCAACCCGACGCGGTCGATCAGTTCTGCTGCTCTGGCCGCGCGTTCGGACTTGCTCCGAATACCTTTGAGCCGAAGCGGTTCTCCGACGATATCGACTGCGGTGAGGTGCGGATCCAGTGAACCGTACGGATCCTGGAAGACCATCTGGACGCGAGACCGGAAGGGTCGCAGTGCTTTTTCGGACATCTGCGCGATGTCCGTGCCGTCGACCATGATCGATCCCGACGTGGGCGTCAACAACCGCACGATCGACTTGGCGATCGTCGATTTGCCGCAGCCCGATTCACCCACTACAGCAACGGTTTTGCCCCTCTCCACCGAGAAACTCACCGAGTCGACGGCTCTGAACACGCCGTTACCGACCGGGTATTCGACGACGAGGTTCTCCACCGACAACAATGGTGCGCTCATACCGCGGCCTCCACCTTCTCGTTCCAGGGCCCCAACTGCGGGATCGCGTCGAGCAGATTCTTCGTGTACGGGCTCTTGGGAGCGTTGACGAGCTCCTCGGCTCCACCGTTCTCCACGAACACGCCGCTTTTCATGACGTAGATACGATCGGACATCAGCCGAGCCACGCCCAGGTCGTGGGTGATGACGAGCATGCCGATGCCGGTGCGCTCCTGTAGTTCGAGCAGCAGATCGAGGATGCTTGCCTGCACGGTGACGTCGAGCGCACTGGTCGGCTCGTCCGCGACGATGAGCTCCGGCCCGGAGGCCAATGCGCCCGCGATCAGTACTCGTTGCAGCATGCCGCCGGACAACTGGTGTGGGTATTTGTCCAATTGTGTTGCGGGGTCGGGTATGCGGACCTGTTCGAGCAGTTCGATGCAGCGCTTGGTCTGTTCGGATCGACCCGATACCCCACTGTGCCGAACGGCTTCGCGCAGCTGACTGCCGATGGTGTGCACCGGGCTCAGAGCCGTCATCGGATCCTGCGGGATCAGCGCGATGTGCTTGCCCCGGATTCCGCAGAGTTCCTTGTCTTTTCCGAGTATCTCGGTGTCCTTGAACGTCACCGATCCGGACAGCACCGCCAGATCGGACGGCAGCAACCCGAGGATGCCCATTGCTGTCGTGGACTTGCCGGAGCCCGATTCACCGATGATGGTCACCGTCTCTCCTGCTTCGATGCAGAACGAGACACCGTCGACGGCTCTGATGAGGCCCTTGTCGGTGACCAACTCGATCTGCAGTTCGTCGACCTTCAGTAGATTGCCCATCTCTCAGGCACGCCCTTTCTTGTTCGTGCGGGAGAACATTCGCAGCAGGCCCGATCCGGCGGGGCGGTCTCGAAGTCCGTCGCCGAGCAGGTTGACTCCCACGACGAGGAGCACGATGACCAGGCCGGGCAAGGTGACGAGCCACCACGAGGTGGTGATGTAGTCCTGGCCGTCGGAGATGATGCGACCCCAGGTGGCGAACGGACGTTGCGGCCCGGCACCGAGGTAGCTCAACGCGCTTTCGAGCAGCACGGCCTGCGCCAGTAACAGCAGAACCACGAGCGACGCCTGCTTGATGATGTTGGGAACGACGTGGCGAAGCAGGATGGCGATGCGGCCGAGGCCGAGCACCCGAGCCGCGGCAATGTAGGGCTTCTCCCGCTCCACGAGCACCAGTGATCGCGTGAGACGGGCGATTTCGGGCCACTGCGCGATGGCGATGACGAAGGTGATGACCGGAATCGACGGACCGAACAGGGCGACGACGAGCAGCAGCATCATCAGAAGTGGCAGTGACAGCTGAGCTTCGAGCAGGCGGGAGACTGTCGCGTCCACCCAGCCGCCGAGAAAGCCCGCCAGTGATCCCAGGGTCAGTCCGATGAGACCGGAGACGATGACGGCCAGAATTCCCACGGTGAGCGAGACCTGTCCGCCGTAGAGCACGCGCGCCAGCAGATCTCGGCCGAGTTGATCGGTGCCGAACAGATGTCCGTCGGTCAGCGGCGCGAGCCGGCGTTGACCGAGGTCGGTGGCATCGGGCGAGTCGAGGGGCAGCACCCGCGCGAAGGCGACCGGGAGGATGACCACGAGTGCACACGCGGTGCCGATCCAGATCTTCACGCGGCTGTCGCGTCGGCGACGGGTGGCACCCGCCGATGCGAAGTCCTTCGCGGTGACGGCGCTGGGACGTGGAGTGTCCGTTGGCTTGTCGACGACTGTCATCAGTTTGCTGCCTTCCCGAGGCGAACGCGTGGATCGAGGAGCGGATAGCAGAGGTCGACGGCCAGTTGCACCAGAACAGCGAGCACTGCGGTGACCAGAACGGTGGCTTGGATCAGCGGGTAGTCCCTGGTTTCGAGGGCGCGAACCACGAGTGAACCGACGCCCGGCCATGCGAAGACCACCTCGACCACGACGACGCCGTTGAGCATCGACGCGAATCTGGTGCCCAGTGCGGTGACGACGGGGATCGACGAGTTCCGCAGGGCGTAGCGCCAGGTGATCTCGCGTTCGGTGACGCCTCTCGATCGGGCGACGGTGACGTACGGGGAGGCGTAGGCGTTGACCATCTCGCGTCGGACCATGCGGGAGATCAGGGCGATCTGCAGGATGGCCACGGTGACGGCGGGCAGGATCAGCGAGGACCAGCTGGTGAATCCGGCTGCGGGGAGTACGGGAACCAATACGGCGAAGAACGTCAGCAGCATCAGGCCGGTCCAGAAGTCCGGCATCGACTGACCGGCGATCGTCACGACGTTCGCGCCGAGTTCGCGTCGGGTGTCGGCGCGGCGAGCCATCCAGATGCCCAGGGGAATCGACACCACGGTGGTCAGCAGGATGGCGGCGAAGGCCAGGGTGATCGTGTACGGAATGCGCTGCAGAACCACGTCGAGTGCCGGTGCCTGGAAGGAGTACGAGGTACCGAGGTCGAGTGTGAACAGGCCCTTCAGGTATAGCGCGTACTGAGTGAAGATCGACTGGTCCAGGCCCAGATTGGTGCGGATCTGCGCGAGGTCTTCCGTACTGGCGAGCGGGCCGGCCATGGAGTAGGCCGGGTCGCCGGGAGCCATGCGAATGAGCACGAACACCGTGGTGAGCGTCAGGAAGATGGTGAGCAGGCTCTGCCCGAGTCGCCGCACCACGTAGCGCGCCATGGGCGCAGCGAGAAATGCGGGCAGCACGGAATCGGCCTTGGCCTTCGGCACACTCGGCGGGCTGGCGGTGAGCTGAGTCATCGACCCACCTGCGATTGTGGTCTTACCTGGGTCATCGTCGACCTTTCGATAACACTGCCTTGTTGTAACTCAGCTCACAATTGCACTCATGCGCGTTTTGCGCAACTGGCAATATTTTTCTGCGCATTTCAAGCATTTCGTAGTACAGTCCGGTTGTGTCCACGATCACTTTCGTCGACGCGGGTCTACGAGACCCGAACCGACATCCACATTTCGATGTGACAGTCCCGAGAGGTCAACGATGACCGAAAGCTTTGCCAACCAGCGCTTTTCACGACGGTCACTGTTCCGCACGAGTCTGATACTCGGAGCCGGGCTTTCGCTCGGCGGCGTGAGCGCCTGCGCAACTCCTACCGGTCGTCCCGGCCCCGACACCGTCAGCCTCGCGATGAACCGATCCATGGTGAGCCTGGACAACAAGCTTCTGCAGTTCGATGCCGCTCTGACCGTTCAGCGCTCGATCCGCCAGGCCCTGACCACCATCGATTCTGCGCTGGCAGTGCAGCTCGTCCTGGCCGACAGCTTCGAGCTGGTCGCACCGACGCGATGGCTGGTGCATCTGCGACCGGGTATCGCCTATTCCGACGGTCGGCCGGTTCGGGTGGAGGATGTCGACACGGCACTGCGCATGTACAGCCAGGTCACCGGTGGGTTCGTGGGCACCTTCTTCCCCGAGTGGCCCACCGTCGGCAAGATCGACGACTCGACGTTCACGCTCGACACGCAGCGCCCCATCCCGGTCCTGGACTACCTGATGTCGAACATTCTGATCACTCCCGCTGAGGACAACGTCCCCGAGGATCTTCAGGGTGGCGTCGGTACCGGGCCGTTCGTGGTCACCGACGCAGACCGCGGTACCGGCAACTACTCGCTGGCGCGTAACGAGAAGTACTGGGGCACGCCGGCTTCGGTCGATTCGGTCAACGTACGTTTCGTCCCCGACGAGTCCAATCGCGTCGTCTCTCTGCGCAGCGGCGAAGTCGATGTCATCGACGCCATCACCCCGGATGCCGCCGATCAGCTCTCGGGCCTGGCCGGCGTCACGGTAGAACGCACCGACGGGGTGCGCCTCAACCAGCTCTTCTACAACTTCCGCAAACCGGCCGGGCACCCACTGGCCGATCCGCGCGTCCGTAGAGCACTGAGCTACGCGATCAACGGGAATGCGTTGATCGACCAGGTGATGCAGGGCGCGGCAACTCCGTCCCGCGGCGTGGTCCCCGGCATTCTGACCGGCGCGATCGAGACCGGTGAGTACGTCTACGATCCACAGCGCGCACGCCAGGAGCTCGACGCGCTCGGAGTGCAAGACCTGGAAGTGAAGATCATTTGGGAGACAGGTGAATTCGCCGCCGACACCGACATCATGGAGTCGGTTCTGCAGATGCTGTCCGCAGTCGGCGTCCGTGCGACCCTGCAGCAGTTCGAGCCGGGCGGCGACATCTCGACGTGGCGTCAGGGCAAGGCGGGCGACTGGGACATTCTCGGCAACGGTTTCCCCAGCCCCACCGGACTCGCGGTCACCATCATGCAGGGTATGTACGCGGGCACTGCTGCGAAGGAAGAGACCCGAGATACGTATCACGGCTACATCTTTCCCGAGATCACCGCACTGATCGCCAAGGCTTCCGAGGATGCCGACAGCGTCACCCGCAACGAGACACTCGCGCAGGCGCAGCGTCAGATCTGGGAGACGTGGCCGTGCCTGTGGTCGTTCGTACCCAAGACGGTCATCGCCCGACGCAATCGCATCGACGGAATCGATCTGCGGCCCACCAACTCCTACGACATGGCTTCGGTCACTCTCACTTCCTGAGAGAGAAGAGGTAGAACATGAGCAACACGAGCTTCCTCACCCCCGGCGACCTCCTCGCCGACGGCACCCTGCGTGCGACGTCCGAGCCCGGTCGATCCGACGCGTTCCTCCCTGCCCCGCAGGTGCAGAATCATGCGGCGAATCTGGCGATCCTGCCCGACGGGGCCCTGGCATGTGTGTGGTTCGCCGGCACGCAGGAGGGTGTTCCCGACATCAGTGTCTGGTTCTCGCGCCTCGATGCCGAACAACAGCAGTGGAGCACCCCGATCCAGCTGTCCGACGACGGCACCCGTTCCGAGCAGAACCCCGTTCTGTTCGTTCGTGATTCGGGCGAGGTCTGGTTGCTGTGGACTTCTCAGCACGCCGGCAATCAGGACACCGCACGGGTACTGCGTCGCATCTCGTCCGACGGCGGGTCGACGTGGGGCGAGACGCACGTGTTGGTTCCCGAGACCGACGCGGGTGGCGTGTTCGTCCGGCAGCCCGTCGTACAGCTGGCAAAGGGACGCCTGTTGCTGCCGGTCTTTCACTGCGTCAAGATCGACGGACGGAAGTGGGTGGGCGATCGCGACTACAGCGGGGTCCTGATCTCCGACGACGACGGTGCGACGTGGCGTGAGGTCGTCGTGCCAGGCAGCCTCGGATGCGTCCACATGAACATCGTTGTGCAACAGGACGGTTCGCTGGTGGCGTTGTACCGCAGCCGCTGGGCCGATCACATCTACCGAAGCGTCTCGACCGACGACGCCGAGACGTGGAGCGCCCCGGTCGCCACCGAGCTGCCGAACAACAACTCCTCCATTCAGGTCGTCGGGCACGGCGACGGAACCCTCGCGCTCGTGTACAACCACTCTTCCGCGCTCGACGCCACCGCCCGCCGAGTATCGCTCTACGACGAGATCGACGACGACGGACTGGCCGAGGGCACCGACACCTCCGAGAGTCCTCTCGACGACGGTGACGACCGCGCCGCATTCTGGGGTGCACCGCGTGCCCCGATGACGCTGGCACTCTCGTCCGACGGTGGCGTGACCTGGCCGGTTCGGCGCAACCTCGACGAGGGCGATGGTTACTGCTTGACCAACAACTCCAGGGATGGGTCGAACCGCGAGTTCTCGTACCCGTCGATCGTGTACGGCCCCGACGGCCGAATTCACGTTGCGTACACGTACTTTCGCCAGGCCATCAAGTACGTTCGGCTCGAGCCGACCTGGATCGGTGACGGCCGGTGACATCCCCATTGCATGCCGTCGTGACCGGAGTGAGCAGCGGCATCGGTGCATCGATCGCTCGGACGCTGTCCGACCGCGGCTGGCAGGTGACCGGCCTGAGCCGTTCTCGACCTGCGACCGGCTTCGAGGACGGCGGCCCACATCGGTGGATCGGCGTGGATCTGGCCGACAGTGCGGCGGTATCTGCCGTCGTCGACCGACTGCCCGACCCCCATTCGATCGTCCATGCCGCGGGAGTCCAGCGTTCGGGGCGGCTCGGCGCGCTCGATCCCGCGCACAGCGAGGTGATGTGGCGGGTGCACGTGGCAGCGGCCGAGATTCTGGTGAACGGGCTGGTGCCTCGGATGGTCGACGGCGGTCGAGTGGTCATGATCGGCAGCAGGACGATGACCGGGGTGGCAGGCAAGAGCCAGTACGTCGCCACCAAGTCCGCGTTGACGGGCATGGCCCGATCGTGGGCCATGGAGTTGGTCTCGCGCGGAATCACCGTCAACGTTGTCGCGCCGGGCCCGACGGACACACCGATGCTCAACGATCCCGGACGCGTCTCCACCCCTCCGATCACGCCGCCGTTGGGTCATTTCATCGCTCCGGAGGAAGTCGCCGAGACTGTCGCGTTCCTGCTCTCCCCGCACGGACGCAGCATCACCGGGCAGACGATCGTCCAGTGCGCAGGAACGTCGCTATGAAGCTGCGTGAAACACGCAATAGTGCTACCTTGAAGTGCGCACACAGCGCAGAATTGAAGGGGTGAGCGCACGATGACCATCCCGCAGCGCCCCGCAATCGCAATTCTCGCCGACGACCTGTCGGGTGCAGCAGAATCGGCCGCACTGTTCCTCGATCGTGACGTGTCACTGCGAATCGACATCGGCAGCATCGACGACGGGACCGACACCGACGTCTGCGTCGTCGATCTCGGCACCCGAGTCATGTCCCCCGACGAGGCCGCGGCCCGCGTACGTGAGTCCATCGCACTACTGCCGTCGCACGTCACGGTCGTGAAGAAGATCGATTCGATGCTGCGCGGACACATTGCCGCCGAGGTCGAATCGCTGCTCGCCACCGGCCCCGTCGTGTTCGCCGCCGGGCTTCCCGCTCTCGGCCGCACCGTCGAGAACGGCGTCCCTCACATCGACGGCGTTCCGCTGCATCTCAGCGGCCGGTGGGCCATGGAGCCCACCGAGGCTCCGTCCTCGATCACCGAGCTCTTCGGACGAGTCCCCACTGTCACCGTCGCATCCGACGACGGCCCCGAAGCACTTCGTGCTGCAGTCGATTCCGGCGCAGTGGCAGTGTTCGACGTCCGGTCCGATGCAGACCTCGACGCCATCGTGGCGGTGTCGGCGAACATTCCGGGTGTCCGACTCGTCGGCACCTCGGCGCTGGCGGCGGCCGTGGCGCGTACCCTCGATCCTCGATATCGCGACGCTGCGGCAGTGACCCAGGATTCGGTTCTCGTCGTCGTCGGAACCGCCGAATCGGTTGCGATGCAGCAAGTATCGGAGTTGGTCGAGGCCGGTGCAACGCACGTCGCCGTCCACGTCGACGAGTTGCCGCAGACCCACGCCTGCGCAGACAGGGTGCGCAGCGCCCTGTCCGACGGAACGGTGGTGCTGTCCCTGGCGGGGCCGGTGGACGCGTCGCGCTCGGCCGACATATCCCAGGCGCTCGCCGGCACGGTCGCCGAGGCTGTTCGCGGGCTCTCGGTGAGTCTCGTACTCACCGGCGGGGAAACCGCCCGCCGGGTGCTCGACGGCCTGGGTGTCACCGCCCTTCGTCCGGTTGCCGAAATCCATCACGGGGCGGTCGTATCCCGCACACCCGCAGGCGAATACGTCGCCACCCGCCCCGGGAGCTTCGGCGGCCCGGACAGTCTCGTCGCAATGGCCGCGTACCTACACGGCACTGCTCGTACGCTTTCTTCTTCTCACAGTGAGGCTTTGACATGACCACAGCACTTCGGCCGTACATCGCGGTAACCATGGGCGACGGCGCGGGCATCGGCCCCGAGGTCATCGTGCCCGCCATGATCGATCCGGCAACGCTCGAACGGTGCAAGCCTGTCGTCATCGGCGATGCTCCGCGGCTGCGCCTGGCCGCTCAGGTTCTCGGGGTGGACGTCGACATCGTCACGATCGACACCGTCGATGCCGCACAGTTCAGCCCGCGGCGCATCAACGTGATCGATCTCGGCCTGCTTCCCGACGACCTCCAGTGGGGGCAGTTGTCGGCCGTGGCAGGCGACGCCGCGTTCCACTACATCCGCGTTGCAAGCGAACTCGCCGTGAGAGGTGAAGTCCAGGCCATCTGCACCGCCCCGCTCAACAAGGAGGCCTTGCACGCCGCCGGGCACATCTTCCCGGGCCACACCGAGCTGCTGGCCCACCTGACCGGCACCGAGGAGGTGTCGATGATGCTGTCCACCCCCAAGCTCAAGGTCATTCACGTCACCACGCACATCGGTCTGCTCGACGCCGTCGCGAAGATCGAGCCGGGACTCGTCGAGCGAACGATCCGACGCGGACATGAGGCCCTCGTCCGCTCGGGCACTCCGAACCCGAAAATCGGTGTGTGTGGCATCAATCCGCATGCCGGCGAGAACGGCTTGTTCGGCTACGGCGAGGAGGACCTCAAGATCGTGCCTGCCGTCGAGAAGTTGAAGGCCGACGGCATCGATGCGGTGGGCCCGCTGCCCGCCGACACCGCGTTCTTCCTGGCCGGCCGAGGCGATTACGACTTGATCGTCGCGATGTACCACGACCAGGGTCACGGCCCGGTCAAGGTGCTCGGAATCGAGGCAGGCGTCAACATCACCGTCGGCCTGCCGGTCATCCGCACCTCCGTCGATCACGGCACTGCGTTCGATATTGCAGGTAAGGGCATCGCCGAAGCCGGTAGCATGGTCGAAGCCCTGCGGCAGGCCGCCGAATTGGCAACGAGCCCAGCATTACTGGGCTGACGAGGGGGTAGTAGGTGCGAGCATCGGAAGCGCGGCGCGGCGAGATCGTCCGGCTGGCCAAGTCCGGTGGCCTCACCAGCGTCGACGAGCTGTCGTCACTGTTCCAGGTGACGGCCTCGACCATCAGGCGCGATCTCGATCACCTCACCAAGCAGGGGCTTCTGGCCCGCACCTACGGCGGGGCCATTGCCATCGGCAGCCGTCACGAGGCGTCGGTGAAGCAACGCTCCCTCGAGGGATACGAGGCCAAGCGGCTCATCGCGGCCAAGGCCGCGGAGTGCGTGCAGCCCGGGGAAACCGTCCTGCTCGACGCGGGAACGACGGTCGGTGCCATGGCGGAATATCTGCGTCATGCCGTCGACCTCACCGTCATCGCGGCTGGATTGACGGCGCTCGAGGCGTTGGCCGACGCCGACGAGGTGCACGTCGAGTGCATCGGCGGCACATTACGGCACCTGAGCCAGGGTTTCGTCGGTCCTCTCGCCGAGGCGTCGCTGCGACGAGTGTCCTTCGATCGGGCGTTCCTCGGTGCCGACGCCGTCGCCGCCGATTTCGGGATCTGCGAAGCGGGTTACGAGCAGACTCAACTCAAGGAGTTGATGATGGAACGTGCCACGACGACGTACATCCTGGCGCATTCGACCAAGCTCGGCCAGAAGCCCTTTCACGCCTGGGCCCCGATTCCGCCGGGCACCACGCTCATCACCGATTCCGATGCCGCGCCGGAGCAGATCGAGGCCTTCCGTGACAGTGGCGTGGAAGTGGTGCTCGCGTAGTCCGCACCCCTTCGGGCGGGTCGACGCCGTGCAGACGACGCAGACGCGAACAATCCGGTCCCCGCATCCCCGCCGCCCCGCTCACCCCCTACCGGCGGATCAATGCGACTTTGTTGCACTCCAAGCGACTGCAAGCCACATTGATCCGCCATGGCGAGGGGTCAGCCGAACGTCGGGGAGCCGCACGAGGGGTCAGCGTCGTTTCGACGAGTACATGCGTTCGTCCGCGATGTGCAGTAATTTTTCGGGGCTGACGGGTTTGTCCCAGCTCCATCCGACGCTGACCGATGCGGGTACCGGAACACCGTCGATGAGGTACGGGCCGGCCAGTAGCACCCGCACTCGTGCGGCGAGGCGTTCGACGCTGTCGGCCGATCGGGAGCTACGCAGCAGAGCGACGAATTCGTCGCCTCCGGTGCGGCAGGCGATGTCTCCGGCGCGGAGGTTGGCGCGGATGCGGGCTCCGATGGCGGCGAGCAGTCGGTCGCCTACTGCGTGGCCGTATCGATCGTTGACGGATTTGAAGGAGTCGATGTCGACGAACAGGATTCCGACCGGGTTCTCGTCGGCGGCTTCCTTGAGGGCCTGAAGTTCTGCCATCAACCGTCGGCGATTGGCCAGGCCGGTCAGGTCGTCGATCAACAGTTGGCGCTCGAGTGCCGCCTCGGCAGTTTTGCGTGCGGTGATGTCCTGGATCTGCGCGATGATGATGTCGCCGTCGTCGTTGTCTCGTACCACGGTGGCGTTCCGCTGGACCCAGATGGTGGCTCCGTCCTTGCGGATGTATCTCTTCTCCGATGCCACGCTGGTGAGCGTCCCGTCGGCCAAACCGGCAAGGTGGTGGTCTGCCATCGCGATGTCGTCGGGATGCGTGAGGTCTCGAAAAGTTTTCTGCAGCAGTTCTTCCGAGGTGTATCCGAGGAGATCGCACAGCGCTTTGTTCACTTGCAGCCAGCGGCCGTCGGTTGTCAGTAGCGCTTTGCCAATTGGTGCGTACTCCATCGCGATCTGGAAGAGGCGCACGGCGCGGTCGCGTTCACGTTCGGCTTCGGCTCGGGCGCTGACGTCGACGACCATTTCCGTGAACCCGACGACGACGCCGTCGACGAAGTCGGAAACGTAGGTGGCCTGGGTGACGCGTACGACGCCGTTGACGTCGATGAGTGTGCGGTCGAACTGTTGTTGCTCGCCGGCGAGAGCTCCGGAAATGTAGGGCCTGTTCAGTTCGTACAGCCCCTCACCGAGGAGCTCGCTGATGTGCATACCGACCAGGCGCGCCGGCTCGATGCCGAAGTAGTCGGCATAGACCTTGTTGGCGAAGACGTTGCGCTCCGAGCTGTCCCAGTAGCCGATCATCGACGGCAGCTGGTCGATGGCGCGTGCCAGTTGCCCCACTGGATACGTGCGCTGATCGGCCATTGACCACCCCTGGATATTCGTTGAGCCGACAACCGACAACGCTACAGAAAATAGCCCCTTCGTGGGGCGTTCGTCGGTGCATCTTCAATAAAACATATGAGTGCGCAAGTGCGCACGCATATGTACAGTGAACGCATGCTTCGGCACAATCACACTTTCCGACGCCTGTTCACCGCACAGGTGGTCGCACTCGTGGGCACCGGGTTGTTGACGGTGGCGCTCGGGCTCTTGGCCTACGACATCGCCGGCAGCGCCGCCGGAGCCGTCCTCGGCACCGCATTGGCGATCAAGATGATCTCGTATGTGGTTGTTGCGCCGGTTGTTTCGTCACTGACCGGCTCAGTGCCGCGCAAGCTCGTCCTCGTCATCGCGGACGCCATTCGAGCGCTCACCGCGCTGGCGCTGCCCTTCGTCGATCAGGTGTGGCAGGTCTACGTCCTGATATTCGTGCTGCAGGCGGCGTCGGCCACGTTCACACCCACCTTTCAGGCCGTCATCCCGTCCGTCGTGCCGGACGCACAGCAGTACACCCGCGCGCTCACGCTCTCCCGCCTGGCCTACGACCTCGAGTCCCTGGTGAGCCCGCTGATCGCCGCCGCACTGCTGACGGTCGTCACCTTCCACACCCTGTTCGTCGGGACGGCGGTGGGGTTCGTCGCCTCCGCAGCGATGGTGATCGGCACAGCCCTTCCCAGATACGCTGCACCACAACACAAGAAACCGCTCGACGGCATAGCGGCGTTCGTCCGGCAGCGGGAACTCCAGGGTCTGCTGGCACTGAACATCGTGGTCGCCGCAGCCACGGCTCTCGTACTCGTCAATACCGTTGTCTACGTTCGTGATCTGTTCGGCGGCTCGAGCACCCAATTGGCTGTCGCACTCGGCTGTTTCGGTGCGGGGTCGATGGCGGCGGCGCTGCTCGTTCCGAAAGCCCTCGAGCGGATCTCCGACCATCGCCTCATGCTCGCCGGTGCCGCCGTCGCTGTCGTCGGCACCGCAGCCGCAGCACTCGTGGCCACTCTCGGCGGCGGACCGACCGCGTGGACCACCCTGGCGATCACGTGGTCGATCCTGGGTATCGGCACCTCGCTGATCAACACGCCGTCGGCGAGGATCTTGCGACGAGAGTCGGACGAACACAGCCGAACCTCGATCTTCGCCGCTCAGTTCTCCCTGTCCCATGCGGCGTTTCTGCTCACGTATCCGTTGGCCGGTTGGGTCGGGGCGCAGTTCGGACTGCTCGCCGCGGCGACGGTGCTCACGGCCTTGGCTACACTTGCGGCACTGTCCGCAGCACGCCTGTGGAGTCGCTCCCGAATCCCGGTCGCCGCCTCCGCATGAGGAGACGCCGTCCACAAAGGAGACACCTCGATGCCACCGAAGAAGGAACAGCGCATCAGTCTCCATCACGAGGCACAACCCGACTCCGCGCGACTGGCGACAGCAACCGACACGTTCCGGATGCTGTCCGATCCCACTCGGCTGCACATACTCTGGCTACTCGATCGCGGCCCCGCCGACGTCAGCGAGCTCACCGCGGCCACCGGCACGTCCCGCACTGCCGTCAGCCAACATCTGGCCAAGCTCCGGTTCACCGGCCTGGTCGAGACTCGCCGCGACGGGCGCAACGTCATCTACAACCTGGTCGACGGGCACCTCGCTCGGCTGGTGCGTGAGGGCCTCAATTTTGCCGACCACAAGGTCACCGGTGAACCCCCGCACGAGTGACCTCCGAACCCCAACGCGCCCACAGCAGCCCGTGGAACATGAGACCATGCAGCATGAGTGACGGTGGCGCACGACCGAAGGCCGATGGCCGCAAGCGGCGGTGGGAACAGCACAACACCGATCGTCGACGCCACATCATCGAGGCCGCGATGACGGTACTGGCCCGTGACATCGCTCCCGGGGAGCGTCTGACCACTGCACAGATCTCGGCCGAGGCGGGCGTTCATCGCACCGGCCTCTACCGCTATTTCAACGATCGCACCGATCTCGACACCGCGATTCAACGTGCCATCTGCAAGCAGTTGAGCGCTGCGCTGGTCGCCTCGTTCGCGTTGACCGGCACACCACGCGATGTGGTGCATCGTGTGGTGAGTACCTACGTCCGCTGGGTCGCCGAGCACCCCGCGTGGACGCGTTTCGTCGAGCAGGATGTCAGTGCCGAGTCGCCCAGTCCGCTCGAGGAGACCAATGCCCTGCTCGCCGAGCAGCTGGAGGTCAGCGTCGCGGCGTTCCTCGCGTTGGTGAATGCGGATCTGTCGCCGGAGGATTGGTCGCTGGTACGCCCGTGGGTCGCGGGACTGGTCTCCGGATGCATGGGCGCGGTGCGCAGCTGGAGCGCGCAAACCGAATCACGCACCGGCCTGGATCATTTCGCGACGTTCCTGGCCGACACCATCTGGCTGCAGGTCAAAGGACTTGGGGCATCCCGCGGAATCGCGATACCCCAAGTCCCTCTCGAATCTGTCACCGGCCCCCAGGCAGCTCAGCCGAACGAGGGCTCACTGCGGTAGCGCGACGGCCGTCCGTCGATTCCGAGGGCGCGCCACACGCGCTTGGAGACGCGGTTCATCAGTCCCAGTTCACCGGCGAGCATCCGCACGTCACCGAACGTGTCCCGCAATGCCTTTCGTGACGGCTCGCTGTTCCACCACACGGCGTCGACGACCTCGTCGGGGATGTCGAGTTCGCGTCGCATCTGCTTGCTCGGCTTCATGATGACGTCGCACAGCAGCCGCATGATCACGGGCGTCAGGATCGAGATCGACGCCTTCTCGACGGGGCCGAGGCGAGGAGCCTTGTACCGCAGGTACTGATGCGCGAAGCCGATGTGGCGGGCTTCCTCGGCGATGTGGATCTGCATCACGCGCTGGACCAACGGGTGGCCGACTGCGCCCCCGCGCAGAACGCCCTTCTGCATGTGGTCGATCGGCTCTTCGCCCGCGAGGACGCCGACGAAGAATCCGAACGGTGCCGAGCGACTGGCGAACACCGTGAGCATCGGCACGATCTTGCGGAACCATCCGGGTCCGCCCGGCACGTCGATGCCGATGCGGTTCACCAACTCCTGGAACATCTGGGTGTGGTGGCACTCTTCGGTGGCCTCGTGCGTCGAGTACCGGAATTCCGGCGAGTCGTTGGGCAGCGTGAGGGCGTACTGCATGAGGCCGCTGATGAGGATCTGCTCGAACTGCAGTCCCACCTTGACCATGCTGGCCTGGCGATACATACCGATGTGGATCTGCCGATCCAGGGGAAGCGACTTGTACCAGTCCGTGTGTCCGAGCGGATCCTCGTCCGGGAGTACCCACCGGGGATCGTTGGGAACGATCGCGTATTCGGGCTCGTCCCAGGGAATGTCGAGGAAGGCGTCGAAGTGCTGATGCACCGATGCCGTCGACAAGGAGTGCAAGGTGTCTCGGTAGTGCGTTCGTGCGTCGTCGACTGCAGTCATGGTGGTCCTTCCGCCTGCGTCCCGAACAATCTTTACGCTACAGAGCGTCACATACAAATCCCGTTAGTGCAACGGACCGTCGCAGATACTTGCCGAAATGTTGCCGAAGACGGCGAGAGCCGGCCGACGCGTCGTCGACCGGCTCTCGCCACGAACCCTCACCTCACCAGTGCGGCAGCACCATCAACAGGAAGCCGAGACCGATGAGAACGCCGACCGCTCCGGTGCCGATGGCGAGCGCGGTATCGCTGCGTTCGGCGCGCGGCCCGGAGAGATCCGGGCTTCGATCCGCCCACAGCGCGGACACGATGGCGATCAGGCCGGCTGCGATGCCGAGGCCGGCTGCCCAGAACGACACGATCGACAGAGCGCCGAACATCACGGCGATCTCGGTCACCTGCGTTCGGGTGCGAATATGTCGATTCCACCACCGCGGCGGCACGTCATCCATGTCGTGAGCGTCGAAATCGGGGGATGTCACTGTCACTGTTCTCTCCTTCCTCAGGCTCGCTGAGCTGGGGTTTGTTGCACGAAAGTATGCCTCTCCATTTTGGCACCCGACGCCCGAGAGTGCTAATCCCAAATTAGTTGCATACGCGCTATAACGGCGTAGGCTCACAACGGACACGACGAGGAGGATCCATGCACATCGATCTCGACGGACGTACCGCCCTGGTGTCCGGCTCCACGCAGGGAATCGGCTTGGCGATCGCTACGGCGCTTGCTCAGTCGGGTGCCCGGGTGGTGATCAACGGGCGCTCGCAGGCCACCGTGGACACAGCCGAGCAGCAGATACTCGACACCGTTCCGGGCGCGCGTGTCATCGGCGTCGCCGCCGACCTCGCCACCGCCGAGGGCGTCGAGCTACTCACCGCGCGCGTCCCCGCGGTCGACATCCTCGTCAACAACCTCGGCATCTTCGGATCCAAGCCCGCCCTCGAGATCGACGACGACGAATGGCGTCGCTACTTCGAGGTCAACGTGCTCTCGGCCGTCCGCCTGATCCGCACCTACCTGCCCGGGATGATGGAATTCGGTTGGGGCCGAGTGCAGAACATCTGTAGCGACTCCGCCGTGGTCATTCCCGAGGAGATGATCCACTACGGCATGACGAAGACCGCGTTGCTGGCCGTGAGTCGCGGATTCGCCAAAGCTGCTGCCGGGACCGGAGTTACGGTCAATTCCGTCATCGTCGGCCCCACCCATACCGGCGGGGTGGAGGATTTCGTGGCCGAGCTCGTCGGCGACGACCTCCCGTGGGACGAGGCTCAGGCGACCTTCATGAAGAACCATCGCCCGAACTCGTTGATAGGCAGACTGATCGAGCCCGAGGAAGTCGGCAACATGATCGTCTACTTGAGCTCGGATCAGGCGTCGGCCACCACCGGTGGCGCTCTGCGGGTCGACGGCGGTTACGTCGATTCCATCCTGCCCTGACCGAGCACTGTCAGCGGCTGCGGCGCAGCATCTTTCGGCGGTACATGTCGGCGTCGGCAACCTGGGTCAGCGCCTCGAGTGCGTCGGGTCCGGGGGAACCGACGGCGATACCGTACGTGACCGAGACGACATGCCCGTCGACGAGTTCCTGCGCGAGAGTGTCGATCTGCGCCGTGTCGAGTCCGGCGACGAGGACGATGAACTCGTCGCCGCCGAGCCGGGCGATCACACTTCCGGCCGGTGTTTTCTCCGTCAGCGTGTCGGCGAGCCCGATCAGGATGCGGTCGCCCGCAGCGTGGCCGTCCCTGTCGTTGACGGCTTTGAAGTGGTCGACATCGAACACGATCGCGGCGATGTTCTCTGATCGACGAGCCGCTCGGGCAGCGAGATTTGTCGCCGCGTCGACGGCACCGGCGCGGTTGAACACCCCGGTGAGCGGGTCACGGAGAGCGCCGGCGATGAGGGCGGCACCGAGAGCACCGAACACCTCGGCGGCAGCGAGAATGCACACGACATAGAGCGCGCCCCACAGCATCGGTGCCGGGGCAGGCGCGAGCAGCAGTGCCGTGGCCGACAGCAGAGCCAACGCCACACACAGGACCCGTGCCACGACGACGGGATACGTCGCGCGCAGGTAGAGCGCCAGAAACATAGCTGGAATCAACGCCCACACCTGGGCAGCGAGATTCTGATGGGTCAGCATCGTCAGCGCTGGAGCCAGTGCCGCACACGCAATGGCGATCCCCTGCCGCACCGGGCCTGGTCGACGAGACAGGATCGCGACGAATCCCACCGCAGCGACCACTGCGGCCCACATCTCACCCATGGCCCCGGCACCGTTCGTGTCGGCCCAGGATGCGATGAACGCGGCCGAATAGAGCACCAGCTGTACAGCGAGCAGGGACGACAGAACGCGGCGACGCGAGTCGATCACCACCGACCCCGCGCTCGCCGGCTGCCTGTTTCGCCGTGGGGACACAGCTCATCATCGCCGCCTACCCGCTGGCGTTACCGGACTGCCCCGTACTTTTCCTGCACCAGCAACACGATCAGCCGAAAAAGCGGGCACGCTGTGGCGGCATTCACCGCCGCCGATGAGCTCGTCCGTTGCGAAAATCATCGCAGGCAACGGAACGGCGGGGTCGTGGTCGAGACAGGTGCCGTGCGCCCTGGCAGGGTATTGGCCATGCCCTCGTTCCCTCACGTTCCGCATCCGAGTTCGGTGCACGGTACGGCGGGTCTACGGACGCGGCTGTTGATGTACTTTCTGCTGGCCACAACCGGTCTCTATGCAGTAGGGGTGATCTTGACGTTGCTGCCTCACGGCGACCGGGTGACGTCCGATGTCACCGGTGGTGTCGTAGCTGTCGGTCTGGGAGCGGCCGGCGTGGTGGTGCTGTGGGTTCGACCCGGTACCGCGGTGGCGCTTCGGCTTGCCCTGGCCGCGGCGATGGTGGCGACACCCGCGGTGATGGCGTTCCATCGGCTCGCGGCGGCACAGAGCCAGTGTCTGATCGCGGCGATGTTTCTGGCGATGTACATCCGTGCGTTCCATCGGGACGGACCCGGCAGAGTGCTGGTCGGCGTGCTCGTGGTGAGTGTGCTGTCTGCGGTGTGGGTTTCTCCTGCTCCGATGTATCCAATTTCGTACCTGATCTTCGGCGTCGCGGTGATTGCCGCAGGCGAGGCGTTCGGTGTGGTGACCAAGGCTCTCATCGTGGCGTCGTGCACCGATCCTCTGACCGGAGTGTTCAACCGGGCGGGATGGGAGATGGCCGCGGCCGAGGTGGCAGGCAGCAGGACTGCGGAGCTTCCGGTCGCGGTGGTGATCGTCGACGTGGACAATTTCAAGGCCGTCAACGATTCGGGCGGACATCGTGCGGGTGACGAACTGCTGATCGATCTGGCGCAGTCCTGGACCCGCGCAGCTCCCTCCGACGCCGTGATCGCTCGTCTGGGTGGTGACGAGTTCGCGGCGCTCCTGACAGGGCACAGCCGTGATGCGGTCGACGAGTTCGCCCGGATCACCACCGAGTCGTTGCCCTACGCCAGCGTCGGAACAGCTCAGTCCACGGATCCGCAGGAGTCTGTCTCGGACATCCTCGCCCGCGCGGACGAAAATCTGTACGGCGTCAAACATGTTCGCCGAGAACGCCCTTGAGGAGTCGGTGTCATGGGGGGAATCCCCACGCCGCCAAACCAAATCCCTACCCGCATCGCTGCCGCGTCAGCTCCCGGCTACCGCGGTAGCCCGAGCGAGTCCGTCGACGAGGGTCGGCAGGAAGTACGGAATCGACAGTGCCGTCGGGCCTACTGCGGCCCCGGCTTCCTGGCCGACGAATCCTGCCACTGCTCCCCCGGCGACGGCCGGGATCTGCCGCGTCACCGGTGAACCCGTGAATTCGGCCAGTGCAGCGTCGGTGTCGACCTGAGTGAACACCACGTCGGCGTCGATTTTCGAGATGTTCTCCGCCGAGACGGTGGTAGAGAACGTCGAGTCGCCACTCGCCAGGGCCGTCACCGACGGGTCCGAGGTGAAGCCGAGATTCTCGAGCAACTCCACTCGCGGGTCGGACGGCAGCAGCAGGTAGTAGACATCTGCGGCCTCGGACACGTAAGCGATTGTGCGGCCCTCGAACTCGGGATGTTGCGAGCCTGCGTCGGTGACCTGCTTGTCCAGATCGGCCACGAGTTGACGAGCCCGATCCGGCACGCCCAGCACGTCGCCCGTGGTGGTGATGACATCGCGCCACGGCGTCGACCACAGCTCTTCCGGCGGTGCGATGACGGGAATTCCGGCGTCGGTCACCGCGTCGTACTCGGCCTGGGTCAGACCCGAATGCGGGGCGAGCAGAACGTCGGGGTCGGCAGCGAGCACCTTCTCGACCGTCAATGCGTCGGTCACGTTGTCCAGCAACGTCGGAGCGGGGCCACCGCTCGCGTCGATGGCGTCGGAGATCCACGGATAGATCAGGTCGTCCCCGCCGCCGTATTCGGCCGACGGCATGGCCACCGGCACCACGCCCAGTGCGAGCACGGCGTCGGTGGTGCCGAAGCCCCACGTGGCAATACGCTCGGGCACGACGTCGAGTGTGGTCTCGCCGTACATGTGCTGCACGGTCAACGGAAACGAGTCGGTGGACGACGCGGCGGGGGCGGAAGCGTCGTCGGCATCGGACGAGCTGCAGCTCACCAGGGCGAGCGAGGTGAGCACCGCGGCAGCGAGGCTGGTCAGTACACGATGAGTCATGAAAAGTCCTGTATGTCGGGGTAGTGACTAGAGGTTAGCCTTAGCTTCCCTGAACTGCGAAATCGGCCTCCCAGGAACCTCCCAGCCGGAGCCCAGGGTTCTCCCCGGATCTCCGCAGAGTATTGGCACTACCGAAACATCCAGTGCCACATCGAAGGAGACAGAGCACGATGCCTCGTATTCCCGAACCCATGAACACCCCCGACGGACCCGCATACGAAGGTCGACTGCTCGACCGTCCCGACGAGGAGGTGGTCGATCAGGGTGCCGCGTTCGACATCACCACCCTTCTGACCCGCCGCCGCGTTCTGAGCATCGTCGGAGCCGGTGCCGGCGCACTCGCCCTCGCGGCGTGCTCGAGCACGTCGAACGCCGGAAGTACCACCACCACAGCTGCATCCACGACGGCGACCGCTGCCTCGGCCACGAGCGAGATTCCGCAGGAGACCAACGGCCCGTATCCCGCCGACGGCACCAACGGCGTCAACGTTCTCGAAGAATCGGGAATCGTTCGCCGCGACGTGACGTCGAGCCTCGACGGTGGCACCACCGTCAGCGGTGTGCCACTGTCGTTCACGTTCACCCTCACCGACATGGCAAACGACAACCGCCCCTTCGAGGGGGCAGCGGTGTACCTGTGGCAGTGCGACGCGAACGGCAAGTACTCGATGTACTCCGAGGGTGCCGAGGACGAGACGTACCTGCGCGGTGTGCAGACGGCCGATGCGAGCGGGAGCGCCACCTTCGACACCATCGTGCCCGGCTGCTACTCCGGCCGCTGGACGCACATGCACTTCGAGGTCTACCCCGACGCAGCGTCGGCAACCAACGCGGAGAACGCAATTGCCACGTCGCAGGTCGCCTTTCCGCAGGAGATTCTGAACGACATCTACCAGCTCGACACCTATCCGGGCTCCGCGAGCAACCTCGCCCAGCTCGGCAGTCTCGACAACGACAACGTGTTCGGCGACGGCTACGACCTGGAGATGGGCACCTTCACCGGCGACCCCACGAGCGGCTACGTCGGCTCGCTGGCAGTCGCGATCGACACCACCACCGAACCCGCCATGAGCGCAGCGCCTTCCGGCGGCGGTGCGGGCGGCGGGGGCGGACAACCGCCGATGGGCGGCACACCCCCGGCCGGCGGACCTGCCGGAACCGCTCCCACCAACTGACCCTCCCCGACCTTACCCACCGAAGGAAACATCATGTTGCACAACCTCACTGGATGGCACGCCCTCGTCGTTCTCGCCATCGTTCTGCTCGTGTTCGGATCGACCAAACTCCCCTCGCTCGCCAAGGGTGTGGGCCAGTCGATGCGCATCCTCAAAGACGAAGTGCGTGATGACAAAACGAAGACATCGACGACGCCCGATGACGTCTCGGTCCCGGTTCCATACCGACACGCCTCATGACCGCAGCCACCGCCGTGCGGGGTGCGATGCCCCTTGCCGGGCACATGCGCGAGGCACGTCGCCGTGCGATCCGTGCGGCGGTGTCGCTGCTCGTCGGCGTCGTGATCGGCTTCGCGACCTCCGATCGGATTCTCGACGTCCTCCGCGGCCCCGTCGAGGAACTGGCGCTGTCCCGCCAGGCCAGCCTCAACTTCGAGACCGTCACGGGCGCATTCGATCTCCAGCTGCGGATCGCACTGTTCACCGGCGTCATCGTGTCGAGTCCGGTGTGGTTGCGGGAGATCTTCGCTTATCTCACTCCAGGACTGACCCGTCGCGAGAAGAAGTACGTTCTCGGCTTCTCTGCGGCCGCTACCCCACTGTTCGTCGCCGGCTGCGCATTCGGGTTCACCATCTTTCCTCGTATGGTGAGCGTGCTCGCGGGCTTCTCGTCCGACGAGGACAGCACCATCCTCAACGCGTCGTACTACGTGGATTTCGTCATGAAGATCGTGTTGGCAACCGGTATCGCCTTCGTCCTGCCGGCAGTGTTGGTGATGCTGAACTGCCTCGGCATCGTCTCCGCAGACAGGCTGCGCAGCAGTTGGCGTGTCAGCGTGGTGGCGATCGCCCTGTTCAGCGCTCTGGTCACCCCCGCGGCAGACGTGCTGTCCATGTTCCTCGTCGCGCTGCCGATGGTCACCCTGTTCGGCGCGGCTCTCGCGATCACCGAGATACACGACAGACGATCGTCCAGACGTGCTATTGCACAGGAGAATTCATCATGTTCGGCCTGACATTCGAGAAATTGTTGCTCGTCGCGATCATTGCGGGGTTCGTCCTCGGCCCGCAACGACTGCCTGACTACGCCCACCGACTCGGACGGGCGGTGCGCACGCTGCGGCACTTCGTCGACAGCACCCGCAGCACAGCGGAGGCCGAGATGGGCGTCCCGCTGCGCCGCAGCGAGTGGGAGTCGTTGGATCTCAGGCAGTACGACCCACGCCGCATCGTCGCCGACGCACTGCGAGAGAACGACACGGGGACGCCGACCGATCCGGAACTGGTCGCAGAGGCCGCCCGAGTGCGACCCGGTCAGAAGTATCTGATCACCGGACCGTCATCGCATCCGCGTCGCGTGCTCATCGAGTCACTGCCCGAGAACGACCCACGCCGGATCGCTGCCGAGACATCGACGCGCGAAAGTGCGTGCTGAGGCGGTAAATTGTCGGCTCAGCAGCCAGGACTCCAGGAGAGTGAACGCCGATGTCCGATCACCGTGCACACGAGTTCGAGATCCCCACGATCGACATCGGCCCCTTCGCCTCGGGCAGTACGGCCGATGCGGCAGCCCGAGCTCGTGTGGTGGCCGAGATCGACGATGCCTGCACCCGTTCCGGATTCATGCAAATCGTCGGGCACGGCATCGGAGACGAGGTGCTCGACGGTCTGGCGCGGTCCATCGACTCGTTCTTCGCTTTGCCGCTTGCGACCAAGAACGAGTACCGGATACCCGACGCGAATCGCGGATACAGCCCGCCCAAGAGCGAATCATTGAGCCTCAGTGTGGGAGTCGAGTCTGCGTCGCGGATGAACGACTTCTTCGAGGCGTTCAATGTCGGGGTCGAAGCGCGGTCCTTCGACTCCCTCGAACTGGACGAGTCGGATTACGGAATCAACGTGTGGCCCGACGAGCTGCCTGATTTCCGACGCGACGTCGACAGCTATTTCGCCGAGGCGTCTCGGGTCGCCCGCACTCTCACCGGAATCTTCGCTGCGGCGCTCGAACTCCCGGTCGACTTCTTCGACACGCTCACCGACCACTCGATCGACGTGCTGCGGATGAACAACTACGCCCTGCCCGAGGGCATGGTCACCCTCGACGGTGACCTCACCGGGATGGGCGAGCACACCGATTTCGGGATCGTGACGGTGTTGTGGGCCGACCAGGTGGCCGGTCTTCAGGTGCTGGGTACCGACCGCGTGTGGCACGACGTCGCTCCTCGTGACGGAGCGCTGTTGGTGAACCTGGG
The DNA here is from genome assembly GCF_001894785.1 of Rhodococcoides fascians NBRC 12155 = LMG 3623. GTDB lineage: Bacteria > Actinomycetota > Actinomycetes > Mycobacteriales > Mycobacteriaceae > Rhodococcoides > Rhodococcoides fascians. The sequence goes on along the minus strand of NZ_BCWW01000002.1, from coordinate 330,417 downwards.
AGACCTCACTGCGCGATTGACCAACGACCGGTGGCTGTCCACTCTGCATCGCGTCAAGCCACCCGTCGTCGACGGCACCATCGTGCGTCGGCGGTCTGCAGCGTTCTTCCACGACGGCAATGTCGACGCGGTGATCTCCACGTTGCCGTCGCACCTGGACGCGGATTCCGGCCTGCCCTACGAGCCGGTGTCGGTACGCGATCACATCGCCGCCAAGCTCGCCGGATCGCGGCAGGGCAAGGCGAATGTCGGCGCGGTCCGCGAGGCCGCACGCGTACGCGCGGCGGAAGGCCGATGACGGACGCTTGGGTCAGTCTTCCGACCTCTTCAGCACGGCGATGCACGTCAGAAAGACGATCTTGATGTCGAGCCGGAGGGACCAGTTCTCGATGTAGTAGTTGTCCCATTCCGCACGATCCGCGATGGGGGTCTGACCGCGTAGTCCGTTCACCTGAGCCCATCCGGTGAGACCCGCTTTGACGCGATGTCGCTCTCCGTAGCGTCTGATCTGCGCTGCGAACAGGTCGACGTATTCCGGCCGCTCGGGACGGGGGCCTACCAAGCTCATGTCGCCGCGCAGCACGTTGATGAGTTGCGGCAGCTCGTCGAGCGAGGTCTGCCGCATGATCTTGCCGATCCTGGTGCGTCGATCCACACCTTCCACACCGCCGGGTGCCGCTCCCTCGGTCCGGACGAAGTCTGCATCGGAGTCACGTGGTGGCCGCATGGATCGGAACTTCAAGCAGTCGAACGGAACTCCGTCTCGGCCGATTCGTTCTTGCGCGAAAAAGATGGGCCCGGGGGAACTCGCCCGTACCAGCACGGTGAGCACAAGGAACACCGGCGACAGCAGCAGCAGAGCCAGTCCGGCAGCGACCCGGTCCAGTGCGCCCTTGAGGACGAACTGCCACCCCCTCGGATCGACATGCCGCAACACCATCAGGGGCAGCCCGCCCAGATGCTCTATGCGCGCGTGCATTCCGCACGGTGTCGAACATGCGGGGTACGAGCCAGACGCGGGCACCGGCATGTTGTGCTGCACGGATCGCGTCGACTATTTGTTCGTGCGGAGCCGACGCGAACGCGATCACCACCTCTTCCACCCGATGCGCTCGGACTATTCGAGTCAGGTCGGTGAGCGGTCCCAGATACGAGAGCTCCTGTTGCACTAATGGATCGACGACGGACACAGAGTCGACTGTCCCGACGAGATCCATCCCGTACTCGGAGGACTGCTTCATTCTGCGCGCCAGTTGCTCTGTGACGGGACCACTTCCGACGATGACCGTCGGTGCACTCGCATGGTGTTTCGCGCGAAGCCAGCGCTGCCCCCATGCCCGTGCCAGGCACGCGATCGCGAGCGCAACAGCTGCGCACAGCCACACACGGACCATGACCACACCTGGGCGATAGGGAGTCTCGATGGCCAGTATGAAAGCGAGCGTGATCAGGGTCGCGAAAGCGACGGCGGATTGAACCGGGCCGATTTCATCGATGAAGTTTCGTCGAAGCCCACGTCGGTAGAGCTTTCTCAACGCGAGCAGCACAATGACCGTGGGCACGAACAACCATGGGTACCAACCCAACGCAGCGACGCTGCCGGAGCTCCAGTGGACACCTTCGGCTACGCCGATGGCGGCGGCGAGCACGTCGAAGAGAACGGTGAGGATCGTACGAACAGGGTTGCTCCGTATTCGATCCGATACGTTCCTCCCGAAGCGGGCTTTCACTGACTGCGGTGTCGATATCGTCATCGTCGATCCGCGCGAGTTCGACTCGATATCCGGTCCTTCCAAATTTCATGTCCTCAGAGCGGTGACGCCGTTCGGCAGTCGACATTTCGTACACCGAAGACATATCACCCTTCACCTTCATCCGGCGTGCAACGCAAGCATTGTCACTGTCGAAACAGGGCCGCTGTCAACGAATTCGCTGCTGAATGAGCCAGGCGATGTCTTCGAGGGTCTTCACGTGGCCCGACGTCCATTTACGTGGTCGGTAGTCCCACACATCCAGCATTCCGACGGTGAACCCAGCGTCGGACTTGATCGGCGCTGCCATATAGGCGATCAGATCCGCAGTCGCGTGATCCCTCAATAGCGCGTGCTCTCGAATGTCCTGCGCCACCAGCGTTTCGCCGGCTTCCACCACGACACGGCATGCCGACCGTTCCACCGCTACGGTCTGTGGCTGCGCTGCCGTTCCCGATGTTCCGACGCTGGCTTTGATGAATTGTGTGTGATCGTCGACGAACGAGATCGACGCACCCTGTGCTCCCATGGCTCGCAATGTCATCCGGGCCAGTTTGTCGAACTGCTCGTCACGAGAACTGCCGATCATGCCGGTAGCTCGTACCGCGGCGAGACGGTCGACGTCGCCGATCTGTAAGTACGTCTGCGGAAGTGACGTCGAATCGGGATCGGACAACTCGATGTTCTCGTACTCGAAACTACGGGCGTCCGCGAGCACGGCGGCCACTTCCGGTGAGGACTCTCGTTCGAGTTCGGTGACGAGCCGAGTGATGATTGCCCGACGTGCGTAGGTGTTGAGGGACTCGCCGGCCCTGTCGGCATGGTGCGTCAACAGCCTGTTGATTCGATCTCCGAATCCGGTTTTTCCCAAGTCCACCTATCGGACGGTAGTTCACTACGCGCTGTTGCGCGCAGCGATCGGCCGGCCAACCCGGCTCACACTGGACGGAAGCCGGCTCCCGGCTCTCCCGATTGATTCAGCAGCCGAACGGATTCCGCTGCCGACGCGTACGCGGTGGGACTGAGCAGCGGCACCCCGGAGGCGTGGCTCGTGATGCCGACGAGGGTGGTGCCGACGACCAGAGGTCCACCGGAGTCGGACCAGACAGTGAGCGCGTCGGACATCAGGTCGCTGCCGCGCGCGTCGACGATGCTTCCGCAGGTCACTCCGCTGCCGAGCCCGGTCTTGCAGACAGGCTGCCCCACCGATGCGGTACCGATGTCGGTGACGGTGATTCCGCCGAGGCTATTGACGGGTGTCACCTTGGTGGGGTCCAGAACGATGACGCCGTAATCCGGCCCCCAATGTCCGACGGCGGTAGTGCCGACCGGGGCCGCGGGCGATCCGACGAGCGTGACGGGGAGTCCCGATCGAAGGATGCAGTGGCCGGCGGTGAGGGCGACGAGTCGGCCCGCGTCGTCGTAGCCGACGGCCGCGATGGAACAGACGGTGAGGTCGTCGAGGCCACCGGTGGTGACGAAACCACTACCGGGGCCGACGACCGGAAGTGGCGCTGCGGTTGCGGTGCCGGTGGACGTCGCAGTGAACGCGAGAGCCAGGGCGGTGAACAGTCCACTGACAACACCGAGTCGAGCAATCTTCATGGTGGGCATTCCTCGTCGACGAACATTTGGGGCGGGGCACCTCTTCGCGGCTCGATCGTGGCACAGATGACACGTGCACGCGCGCTGCGAAAGCCTTGCACACGACCAACCCATCTCTGCGGGCCCACACGAGGAGGAGCATTTCTCGCGTTATGCACCAACCGTCAACCGGAATGTCATGGCCATTCCACTAGCTGGGGCGGCCCGATGACCACCCGGACCAGCGCATTGATCCTCGAACTTACTGGTGCCACTGCGGGCGCATAACGTTTGTCTAGTTCCTCTTTCGGGTCAGCGAGCGTAAACCCTCAGCCCACTGTCTGGCCGTATGGAGTCGTCGCGACCTCGGTCGCCATGATTCCAACAGCGGAGCCGATGACCGCCGGAATGGCGCAGCTGCGGTTTGGGTGAACGTTGCCGCGAGCGCTACGACTTCGGCCGAAACTCGCACCCATCCAACCAGTGCCCGGCAACGAATGCGGCTCGTGTGGTGGGTTCTCGGCTTCGTTGCCGTGTGGTTGCTGATCGGCGCGCTCGCCGCCGTGTGGATCGGTCGTGGCATCCGTCGAGCGGATGTCGAGGAGTCCGCCGACGAGTCACCGGGCCGAACAACTTGCGAACCACCACCTGAAAAAGACGCCGCGTAATCCAGCGGTGTGAGTCCCGGCTCTGCAAGCCGGCTTCAGGAACGCGTCACGGACGAACCGGTGCGACTACGAATCAACACAGCGATTCCCATCCCTACGAGGGCCAGGATCAGCGGTGCCGCTATCGCCATGTTCGCGCCGATGGTAGTGAACAGGACCAGCGACGCGAGAGCCGCGAGGAAATACACAGCCGCAAAACGCGGTGCCCAGAAAACTGTCTGCATGGATCCTCCGACATCAGAAGCAGATTCACTCGGACCGGACGACGAAAACGAGATGCACACGACCATTGTCGTTAGCCAGAGTACATAGTTGAAAGTGCAGTCAAGAGTTGCTGCGCAAATTTTCGATTCGCTTCGACCACCCGCTGGGGTACTTTTGGTCTGTGAGAGTGGTGTCGGTCAACGCTTGGGGTGGAGCGATGTACGACGAGCTCTTACCCTGGCTGCGCGCCGTCGATGGCGACATCGTCTGCTTGCAAGAAGTTACGCGCACTCCACAGAGGTCGGGATGGGCTACCTTCGCCGACGGTGAGAGGACGCTCCCGCAACGGTTGAACCTCTTCGATGACGTGTCCTCCGCACTGCCCGGACACACCCCATATTTCGTTGCGAACGACGCAGGTCCGGTGACCGACGACGAAGGCGTTCGGCTGCGACAGGACTTCGGCATCGCAACATGGGTTCGAGACGACATTCCCGTTATCGGGCTCGACGCCCGATTCGTGCACTCGCAGTTCGTCGACTACACGGACTGGGATGCCGAGGACCGACCTCGCTCAGCACTCACGGTGACAGTCCGAGACCGTCTCGGTGGGAAGACAGTCTCCGTAATCCAGCTGCACGGCCTTCGAGATCCGGCGGGTAAACAGGACACCCCAGCCCGCGCCGAGCAGGCCCGCAGACTAGCGGCGATCGTTGAAGAAGCCTGTGGCACAAGTGATGTCGCAGTTCTCTGCGGCGACCTTAATCTCCTTCCGTCGAGCACGACGTTCCACGTGCTGAGGGAACACGGGATGGTCGACCTCGTCGGCAACGCCGATACCCGGGCATCGAGCTACACCAAACCGGTACGTCATGCCAGCTATGTTCTGGTCTCGTCCACCGCGGCTGTGCGTAATTTCGAGATCGTGGCCGAGCCCGAGGTTTCCGATCACCGCGCACTGATGCTGGAAATCTGACCTGGGAGTACGAGCGCGGTCTCAACATCACTCGGCAGGCGTGTCTCCCGCTTCGAGGGTGAACTGTACGACGTTGATGCGCTGGTTCTTGAATCGCTCCGACGACCCGGTGAGGTACTGCACGTATTTGTCGTAGGTCGCTTCCGACGACAGTGCGATGGCCTCGTCCTTGGACGCGATCAACTTCTCGGCCCACGTGTCGAGTGTCCGTGCATAGTGCGGTCCCAGTGCATGCTCGCGGAGCAACTCGAATCCCGCCTCGGCCGCTTTCGCCTTCACCACCTTGACCAACGTCAACTGGCCACCGGGGAAGATGTCGCGCAGGATGAAGCGGGAGAAGTGTGCATCCTCGCGCGTGAGTCCACCCCCGGAAGCCGGGTCGGGCGGGGTAATGACGATAGTGTGCAACAGCATTCGCCCACCCGGCTGCAACACCGAACGGCACTTCGCGAAGAACGCCGAATAACGCTGACGTCGGAAGTGCTCGAACGCACCGATGGACACGATCCGGTCGACGGGCTCGTCGAATTCCTCCCACCCCTGCAACCGGATGTCGACGTTGCGTTCGGTCGGGAGGTCGGCGACGAGCGCGCGGCCACGGTCGTACTGGTTTCGACTCAACGTCAGACCGATTACATTGACGTCGTATTTCTCCACCGCCCGTTTGACGAGAGCTCCCCAGCCGCAACCGATATCGAGCAGTGTCATGCCCGGCTTCAGATCGAGCTTGCCCAGCGCCAGGTCGATCTTGGCCGTCTGCGCTTCCTCCAACGTCATGTCGTCACGCTCGAAGTAGGCACAGCTGTACGTCATGCTCGGATCGAGGAACAGCGCGAAGAAATCGTCCGACAGGTCGTAATGCGCCCGCACATCATCGACGAACGGCTCCAGTTGTTGGTTCATCACGCCACACCCTTCCCCACAGAATCGGCGCCGATCACTCGGCCTAGTGCACGGGCGCCCTGCTCGCCCAGCATGTCTTCGTGTTCCACATCGACCTCTTTCACCGAGATCCGCCCGTCGACGAGGCCCGTCCAGTGCTTCGCGCCGTCCGAGCCACGAGCAGCGAAGTAGTGAACATCGCCCGCGTACACCGCCGGCTCGTACGACGCGACCCAGCTGGGCGCAGAGACAACCGGCCGATACATGGCGCGTAGATCGTCCTCGGTGAGGAACGCCAGTTCGGTTCGCGTACTCCGCAATTCGGCAACGATGTCCTCGAAAGACGTCGCCTCGACCCCGAGCTGACGAGCCAGATCGTCGACGCCGAATTCCTCGGCGTCGTCGGGTGCCGCGAGCTGCGCATCGACGAGGGCCAACAGCGCGACGTCCTCGCCTTCAGACTGCAACTGCACGGCCACCGCGTGGGCGATCACACCGCCGAGCGACCACCCCAGCAGGTGGTAAGGCCCGTGCGGCTGCACATCTCGAATCATCCGCACGTAGGCGAAAGCAAACTCCTCGATCGACGACGGCGCAGCGTCACGGTTCGAGATGCCCGGATCCTGCAGCCCGTACACCGGGCGGTCCGTCTCCCCGAGCAACGACAGGTAGCTCCAAGCAATTCCGATGGCCGGGTGCACACAGAACAGGGGTGCGCCCACGCCGTCGGTCCGCAGCGGCAGCAGCACATCGAACGCGCCACTCGATTCGGCATCCCCGTCGTCCATGTCGAGGCGCGCAGCCAATGCTGTGATCGTCGGGTGCTCGAGCAATGCACTGATCGGGATTCGACGGCTCAGCTTGTCGCCCAGCGCGTCCATCACCTGCACCGCCGAGAGGGAGTGCCCGCCGAGGTCGAAGAAATTGTCGTCGATACCGATATCGTCGGCAGCGAGGTGCAGCACTTCGGAGAACACGGTGTGTACGAGTACTTCGGTGGACGAGACCGGCGCGCGTCGTTCGGTCGACATCACTGTGGGCTCGGGCAGCCTGCTCGTATCGACCTTGCCCGACAACGTCATCGGCAGTGCATCCACGACGGTCACCGTGCTGGGCACCATGTAGGCGGGCACTGTTCTCGCCAGCAAGTCACGTACCTCTCGCGGCTCGACGGCACCCACCACGTAGGCAGCCAAGGAGTTCGCATGCCCGATCACGCTGGCTTGACGCACAGTGGGGTGACGCAGCAATGCCGCCTCGACCTCGGCGAGTTCGACGCGATGGCCGCGGATCTTCACCTGTGAATCGACTCGGCCCAGGTATTCGAGTTCGCGTCCGGTCTCGCGCGCCACCCACCGCACCAGATCGCCGGTGCGATAGAGCCTGCCGTCACCGAAGGGATTGGCGACGAAGCTGCTCGCCGTCAACGCGGCGTCGCCCACGTACCCTTCGGCCAGACCGGCCCCGCCCAGGTACAGCTCCCCCACGACGTCGGTGCCCACCGGTCGCAGACGGGCGTCGAGAACCACCGTGTCGAATCCGAGGGTCGGTTCGCCGATGGTCACCGCAGCCGATGCCCAGTCTCGCTGATGCGTGGTGCAGGTGCTCATGACGGTTCCCTCGGTGGGCCCGTACGCATTGAACACCGAGCGATCCTGCGACCAGCGCTGCAGCAGTGCCGAATTGGCGGCCTCGCCGGCCATGACGACCACCCGGAGGGAAGGCAGGGACGCGGAGTCCGTCACCTGCAGCACGGTCGGGGTAAGGCAGGCGTGGGTCACCTGGTGCCGGTCGATGAGTGCTTCGAGCTCGCGTCCTCCGTGCACGTCGGGCGGCACGATCACCACACTCGCACCGGCACCGACGGCCATCAGGGTCTCGAAGATCGACGCGTCGAAACTCGGTGACGCGAACTGCAGCACGCGTGATGTCGGCTCGACGTCGAACAAGTCTCGTTGGCTCTGAACGAGATTGGCAATACCGCGGTGCGTCACCCGAACACCCTTCGGTGCCCCGGTCGATCCCGAGGTGTAGACGACGTACGCCGTGCTGTCGACGCTTGCTTCGCGTAACTGGAAGTGGTCGAGCTCGTCACCATCGGCCGTCAGCCAGTCGTTTCCGGCCGAGTGGAAGTCCACGGACGCAATTCCCGTGACGGGGGCCGCGCGGTCGAGAATCTCCCGCACTCGCGCAGCGGGCTGCGACGGATCGATCGGCAAGAAGCCGGCACCGGTCTTGGCCACGGCCCAGATCGCGGTGAGGTACTCGACAGACCGTGGCAGGGCGATCGCCACCAGAGATCCCGGCTCGGCTCCGGCCCGAACGAGGTTGTCGGCCAGTGCATTCGATTGCCTGTCCAGCTCGTGGTAGGTCACCGATCGTGCATCGTCGATCACAGCGATGTTGTCGGGCCAGCCACTCGCCGCCCGCATGAATACCTGCGCCAGTGTGGACTGATCGGCCGTACCGTCTCGACGGGACACGACAGCCGATCCGCCCTGACCGAATTCTGCGCTACCGAGCCGAAGGTCAGGCGCCGCTGCGACCGTGTTCAACACCGTGGTCAGACGTTCTGCCAGTCCGGTAACGACCGCCCGGGAGAACCGGCCGGCGGAGTACGCGAGAGTGCCCAGCAGCCCGGCATCGGATTCTTCGACGACGAATTCCAGGTCGAATTGCGTCGCCGTGATATCCACTCGACGCGGATTGACGGCGCTCGGGCCCAATTCGATTGTGGGCGTGCTGATGTCACCGAAGGCCAGAAGCACCTGGAACAGCGGGTGCGTATCGACGGCGCGGGTGGGTTGTACCGCGTCCACTACCCACTCGAACGGGACGTCCGAGTTCGCGAAGGCATCGAGGTCTCGGTTGCGCACCTCGGTGACGAAGTCCTCGAACGTCGACGCCGGATCCACGTCGGTCCGCAGGACGACGGTGCCGACGAACATGCCGACGAGGTGGTCGAGCGCCGGATCTGCTCGGCCCGACACCGGAGTTCCGATGGCGATGTCCCGAGTTCCGCTGGCCTCGGCAAGTACGGCCGCCAGCGCCGCATGGACGACGACGAAGACCGTCGCGCCCAGTCGATGCGCGAGCGACCGCAGACTCGCGAGAGTGTCTGCATCGACGGCAAACTGGACTCCCGACGCCTCCTGCTCGGCGTCAGGAGTGCCGGTGGGCAGGTCGAGGAACTCCGGCAGGCCGGCCAGCGTGCGGTGCCAGAAGTCGAGTTGGTCGGACGCCACCGCGTCCAGGACGTCGCGTTGCCACACGCGGTAGTCCGGATAGTCGACGGCGAGTGGAGTGAACTGCGGTGCAGCTCCGGCCGTTCGAGCCAGCAGAGCCGTCTCGATATCGCGGCTCAGTGGACGTAGCGACAAGCCGTCGATCGCGATGTGGTGGGCGACGACGGTCAGCACGCGCTCACCGCGACGTTCGGCAAGCATGAGTCGTAGCGGTGCCTCGACGGTCAGGTCGAAGCCCTGTTGTGCCACCCCTCCGATGCCCGCATGGGCGTCGTCCAGTGTCGAGAGCACGATCTGCGGATCGAGCACGACGGTCACAGGCCCATCGCCCGTCGACGGGTACACCGTGCGGAGCGGCGTATGCCGTTCCAACACATCGGCAATCGCAGCGCGCAGTACCTCGAGGTCGAGGCCTTCCGGGAGCGTCACCTCGAAGGCGATGTTGTATGCCGCCGATGTCGGGTCGTATCGATTCTGCAGCCAAATGCGTCGCTCGGCCGGCGCAAGACCGGAGTAGGAGCGCGCATCGGCGCGGTGCGCCAGCGCGGGGAGCGCCGTGTAGTTGTCGGACAGCAACTCGACCGCCGACGCGAGCTGTGTCGCGGTGGGAGCCTCGAATACTGTCCGCACCGGAACCCGAACGCCGAGCACCGCGCTGATGCGTGTGGCGACGCGGGTGGCCGCGAGGGAGTCGCCGCCGAGGACGAAGAAATTGCTGTCGACCGCGGGGGCATCGATTCCCAACGTGTCGGCGAAGATTCCGAGAATGACGTCCTGCGTCAACGTACGTCCGACACCCGACTCGGAGTCCGACGCTATCGCTGGAATCAAGGCCGCCTTGTCCACCTTTCCGTTGCCGGTCAACGGAATACGATCGATCGACGTGATGACGGCCGGCTGCATCGCCAACGGCAGCCGGTCCAGGAGCCACTGGGCCGCATCGAACTCGCTGGTTCCCACCACCCAGGCGTGAATTCTGCTGTCGACCACCAGTGCTGTCGCCGCGCTGACGTCGGGATGTGCCGTCAGTGCGCTCTCGATGTCGCCCAGTTCGATGCGCACACCGTTGATCTGCACCTGATCGTCGCGCCGACCGCGGTAGTCGAGCAGTCCCGAGAGCTCACGTCGAACAAGATCGCCGGTCCGGTACATCCGGGCACCGCCGGCGGTTGCGACGAAGCGCGCGGCAGTCGCGGCCGAATCGGCTCGGTAGCCGCGGGCCACGCCGGACCCCGCGAGATACAGCTCTCCGACGCCTCCGAGTGGCACCGGCTGCAACCGGTCGTCGAGCACGAATGCTCCGACGTGGTCCAACGGTCGGCCGATCGTGACGGGCCCTCCAGCGCGCAGGGATTCGGCCAGGGTGGCCACCACCGTGGCTTCGCTGGGTCCGTAGGCGTTGAGCATCGAGCGTCCGGCCGACCACGCGTCGACAACCCCGGCACCCAGCACATCTCCGCCGACGGCGACGGTCTCGACGCCGTCCACCGGCGGTACCGTCGCGAGTACCGCGGGCGTGGACAGGTAGTGGGTCACCCGGTGCTGAGCGAGGAAGGCAGCCATCTCCTCACCGCCGAGGAGATCACGTGGCGCGATCACCATGGTCGCTCCGGCCCCGAATGCGAGCACAAGCTCGAGCACCGCGGCATCGAAGTTCACCGAGTATCCGTGCAACACTCGCGACGTCGCTTCGACTCCGTAGCGCGAAACAACCTGCTGCGCCAGTGAATACACACCCAGATGCGTCACGACGACGGGCTTGGGTGTGCCGGTGGAACCGGACGTATGGATCACGTAGGCGGGGTGCGCGGGTCGGAGGATCGCCAGTCGGTCTTCGTCGGTCAGTGGTGCGTCGCTGAACGTCTGCGCGTGGCTCTCCTCGACCCACCCCACTCCCGGTTCCGTTCCGCCGAAGCCGATCTCGATGGGCCCCAGCATCTGCTCCCGACGGGCCGCCGGGTAGCGGGGATCCACCGGTACGAATGCGCCGCCGGCCTTCACCACGGACCACAGCGCCACGATGTACTCGGCCGAGCGCTCGAGCGACAACGCAACGAGGGTTTCCGGTCCGACGCCGTGGGCGATCAACAGTCTCGCAATCCGGTTGGATCGGCGATCGAGTTCGGAGTACGTCAGCGATTCCAGACCATCGATAGCCACCGAATCGGCTGTGCCACCGACCAACACATCGAGGAACGTGCCAGTGCCGGATTCGGCCGGCTGCGTCGGCGCATCGGCGAGAGCAAGATTGCCGACGACAAATGCGGAGTCCGACACCGCCGCATGCAGGAGTGCCGTCACCGCCGACGCGAACTGTTCGACGGTGGCCCGCTGATACAGGTCGAGCGCATATTCGATCTGCCCCACGAGACCGTCCGACTCGGCATGCCCGGCGGACGATTCCTCCAGCACGAGATTGAGGTCGAACTCCGAGGTACGAGTGGGTATCTCCAACACCGAGAACGGTAGGTCGTCGACCGCTCGGTGCGGTGCGTTGTCGAATGCCAGCATCACCTGGAACAGCGGGTGCCGGTCCAGCGATCGATCGGTGGTCACGGCGTCGACGATGCGCTCGAACGGCACGTCCGAGTGAGAGAAGGCGTCGAGGTCTGCGGAACGGACGGCACCCAGCAGGTCGGCGAAACTGCCGGCCGGGTCCACTGTGACTGCGAGAGGGAGGGTTCCGACGAACATTCCGACCATCTCGTCGAGGGCTTCGTGGCCTCGCCCGGCCGTCGGCGATCCGACCACCACGCGGTTCGACGTTCCGAATCGACTCAGGGCCGCAGCCACCGCGGCGTGGACCACCATGAACGTGGTCGCGTTGTTCGACCGCGCCAGCTCACGGATTCCCGCATGCAGGTCCGGTCCGATCTCGAACGGAACCGCGTCGGTGATCATGGATTGCACGGCAGGCCGGGGGAAGTCGGACGGCAATTCCGCCAACGCGGTGTCGCGCTGCCCCAGCACCGAGGTCCAGAACGAGAGTTGTTCGTCGGCAACCGCATCCACCGTCGCTCGGTTCCACACCGAGTACTGGCCGTACTGCGCGCGTAAGCGTGGCCACGTCGGTGCATGACCGGCCGTGCGTGATGCGTGGGCCAACGCGAAGTCGCGCACGAGTGGGTCGAGGGACCATCCGTCCATCGAGATGTGGTGCACCACCACGGCGACCACCGTATCGCCGGACTCCTCCACGCTCAGCAGCGCTGCCCGGATGGGGACGTCGGCAGCGACGTCGAATCCCTGCCCGGCAATAGCCGCGACGGCGTCGTCGAGGTGATGCTCGGGCACAGTGCGCGCCGGTACGTCGACCAGGACGGTGTCGGTGGGCCGCACCACCTGCCGCGGACCGTCGCCGTCGTCCGGGTAGTAGGTGCGCAGTGCTTCGTGTCGTTCGGCGACGTCGCGCAGTGCCGTCAGAACCAGTGACGCATCGCTACCCGCTGCGACCCGGATGGCGATGGGCATGTTGTACGCGGGCGATGTGGGGTCGAACTGATTGAGGAACCACAGGCGCTGCTGCGCATACGACAACGGGACATGCTCGGGCAGAACGGTATCGAGCAGTTCGAGCGAGACTTCACGCTCGGCCGAGGAATCGATGGCGGCCGCGACGGCGCGGACGGTGGGGTCGGCGAACAACGCGGTGAGCGAGACTCCCGAGCCGAGGCGAGCGAGAACTCGGGTGGCACTGAGCGAATCACCGCCGAGCTCGAAGAAGGAGTGCTCACGCCCCACCTCCTCGACGCCGAGGACGTCGGCGAAGGCAGCGGCGACTGCGCGTTCGTTCTCGGTCTGCGGCGGTACGTACTCGGTGTCCGCCGGCGCGGTGGGGGTCGGTAGTGCCCGGCGGTCGACCTTGCCGCCCGCCGTCATCGGCAGTGCATCCAGAACCACGATGTGACGGGGAATCATCCATGCCGGCAACCGGTTCCGGAGATGGCCGTCGAGCCCGTCGGCCACACCGGTGACGTACAGGGCCAGTCGGTCGTCGCGAACGACGGCCACCGCCGCGGTCACTCCAGCGAATGAGGTTGCTGCGGCGTCGATCTCACCGAGTTCGAGTCGACGCCCGTGCAGTTGTATCTGCTGGTCGGAACGGCCCAGGTATTCGAGCGAGGACCCGTCGAACGACCATCGGACGATGTCACCCGTCCGGTACAGCCGCGCACCCGCCACGCCCGGGTCGGCAACGAACCGCGTCGCCGTCGAACCGGGTTGGCCGTCGTATCCGCGGGCGAGTCCGTCGCCGCCGAGATACAGCTCGCCGACGCCGCCGTGGGGTGTGGGCCGCAGGTGTGAATCCAGTACCAGTGCGCGAACACCCGGCAGCGGCGCACCGATCGTGACCCGTTCGCCGACGACCATCGGGGCAGACAGAGTCGCCAATACCGTTGCCTCGGTGGGGCCGTAGGCGTCGAACATCGTTCGTTCAGGAGAAGCGAACCGGTCACGCAACGTGGGTGGGCACTCTTCGCCGCCGACGTCGAAGACCTCGATGGAGTGCAGATCTCCCGGGTCGAGTGTCGCCAGCACCGTCGGTGAGGTGATCAGATGGGTAATCTTCTCGCTGGCCAGGAACTCGGCGAGGGCTGGCCCGGCGTAGACATCGGCCGGGGCGATCACCAGGGTGGCACCCGCCGCGAATGCCGCGAGAACCTCCTGGATGGAGGCGTCGAACACGGGCGAGGCCAGGTGCAGTACTCGTGAGTCGGCGGTGACGGCATACCGATCGACGACGTTGTCGGCCAGTTGCGCCAGGCCGCGATGAGTGACGCTGACGGCCTTGGGTTTTCCGGTCGAGCCCGACGTGTGGATGACGTATGCCTCGTTGTCGACGTGCAGCGCCTGCGGCACGAGGTCACGCTCGTTCGCGTCGAGCAGATCCTCGATGTCGAACCATTCGATCGTGTTCGGAAGTTGTTCCAGCACATCCTTGGTGGTGATACCGAATTCGATGTCTGCGCCGGTCAGCACAGTCGCCAGCCGCTCGGTGGGCTCGGCGGGGTCGACCGGAACGAACGACGACCCGGCCGTGGAGATCGACCACGAGGCAAGCAGGGATTCGTAGGAGCGTTCCATCGCCACGGCGATGCGCTTCTCGATGCCCGCACCGAGCGAGACCAGTTGCGCTGCAATGTGTTCTGCGACCCGGGTGAAGTCCTCACTGGACTGATCGACACCCGCGGCACGCACCACCGCACCGCGTCGCAGCAGCGACGGCAGCGGTGCCGGCGTCACCCTGTCCGCTGGACGTGCATTCAGCAACGCTGATTCGTCGTCGGCGTCGAGCACGTCCAGTTCCGATACGGCAAGGCCCTCAGGGGCATTGACCACCGCACGCAGCAGAACCAGGAACCGGCGGTGATGGGCTGCGAGCTCGTCGGTGGAGTAGAGAGCCGGGTTGCCGAGGAAGTCGACGCGGGTGCTGGTGCCTGCGACTCCGGGGTAGACGTTGACCATCATGTCGTCGATGGGGCCGCTGGAGAGCACGCGGTATTCGCCGATGACGTCGCCGAGCCGAATTGTGCTGTTGTACATCATGATGTTGACCGTGGGGCCGAACACTCCGCGTCCCGCGGCAGCGCTGCCGGTGCCGTCGCCGGTCTCGCGCTGCATGTCCTCGACGCGGAATCGCTGATGGCGCAGCGCGCCGGTGAGTTCCACCTGAATGCGTCGCAGGAGTTCTTCGACCGTCACGCCCTGTTCGACGCCGATGCGCAGGGGCACGACGTTGGACATCATCCCGGAGGATTCCCGCAGTTTGGTGGTGGCTCGGCCCGATACCGGCAGGCTGAGCATCACGTCGTCGGTGTCGGTCATGCGCGCTAGGTACAGCGCGAACGTGGCGAGCACGACGGGCACGTCGGAGCTGTTGTACCGATGTGCCACGGCCGCCACGGCTTCGGTGAGGTCTGCGTCCAGCACGGCACCGACACTGACCGTCACGCCGCTCGGTGCCGCGCGCGTGTACGTGTTGCCTGCCAGTCGGGGTGCGTCGAGGTGGCCGTCGAGTCGGCCGAGCCAGTACTGGCGGTCGGTGTCGTAGCGGGAGGAGTTGGGGTAGGCAGCCTCGTAGTCGTAGATCTCACGGACGCCGATGGCGCGCGTCTTGGGTATCTCGGTGCCCTCGGTCAACGCGGTGTACACCGCTGCGGTGCGTTCCTGGACGGAGATCGCGCCGAGACCGTCCATGACGATGTGGTGGGCGCGGCTGTACCAGTAGTAGTGCGCCTCATTCACCTGAATGATCTCGGAGGCGATCAACTGATCGCGAACGAGATCGACGGGGCGACGGTACTGCTCGTCCATGTAGCGCTGGGCATCCTCGACGGGATTCTCGCGGTCTCGGAAATCGCGATAGATCATCGCGTACGGCACCCGGAGGTCTCGCCACTGGTACGGATGACCGTCGTGCAGTCCGATCCGCACTGCGGGCGATTCGAGTTGCCTGCAGGCGATGTCCGTGGCTCGGATCAATACGGCCGGATCGATATCGCCACGAATTTCGACGTATTGAGCAATGGTGAACGGCACGTCCGGTGCCAGCTGCTGGGCGAGATAGATATTCATCTGTGCAGCGGACAAAGGGAAGCGGCCATCCTCGAACAGCTCACCAACCTCTGGCGACACTCGATGACCTCCTCAACGCATATGCTTCGACGGCGTGAATTTTCGGCTGACGTGCCGCCCAGCAACGTCGATCTACATCGCCCGTGACAAACCTAGTCGACCCATTGTGAATGCTCTACCCGGATCGGACGACAGGTACGCCGGAACCGCCGCTCCCCTTTAGGCTAAGCACTCGACCGACTTCCTATGACCGAGAGGCCACCGACAATGGCGACCAGTTCCACCGATGTTCGTGGTTCTCGATCCGGCAAGAAGCGGCCGATTCTCTTGACGGTAGGGGTGTTGCTGGTCGTTCTCGTCGCATTTCTGGTGTGGCTGGGCTACGAGGCCTACACCGCGCAGTCCAGCCTGAACGCCACGCGAGACTCCGCTACGCAGGCGAAAGATGCTCTGCTCGAAGGTGATGCGGCCGGTGCCGAGGCCGCGGCCGCTCGGGCCTCGGAATCGGCGGACGACGCGGCGTCGGCAACGACGTCCATCCCGTTTTCGATCGCGAAAGCCGTTCCTTACCTTGGTAGTCCGCTGAAATCGGTAGCTCAGATCACCGACGTGGTGCACGGTTTGGCCGTGGACGTCCTCACTCCCGCATCGACGGCGGGCGAAAGCCTGAACCCGAGCAGCCTCGTCGAAGGTGGCGGCAAGGTCGATACCGCCGCTCTCCGGGACGCACAACCTGTGCTGGAGCAGACCGCCGCCGCAGCCGAGGAATTGAGCCTCCAAGCCCAGCAAGTGGACGAGCCCGCATTCCTCGGCGTCGTCAGCGACGCACGTACGTCGTTGATCGATCAAACACACGACCTCGCAGGCCTGCTCACCAACACGCGCATCGCCAGTCAGCTAATGCCGTCGATGCTCGGCGACAACGGCCCGCGCAGTTACTTTCTCGCGTTCCAGACCAACGCGGAGGCCCGCGGCACCGGCGGCCTGCTCGGTGGTTACGGCATCATTCGCGCCGAGAACGGCACTGCCCGTGTCGACACTCTCGGTGCCAACAACGAACTCGAATTCGCGAAGCAGCCCATCGACCTGGGCCCCGAGTACAACGCACTGTGGGCACCGCGTAACACCACGACCGACTTCCGTAACTCGAATGCGAGCCCACACTTTCCGTATGCCGGCCAGATCTGGTCGTCGATGTGGACGGAGCAGACCGGCGAGGTGCTCAACGGTGCCATCGCCACCGATCCGATTGCATTGAGTTACATCCTCGGTGCCACCGGGCCGGTCACACTGGCCGACGGAGAGCAGATCACCGCAGACAACGTCGTCGAAATCACCCTCAGCACAGCCTATTCGAGGTTCGGCGACGACCAGTTGGCACGCAAGGCGTATCTGCAGCAGATTGCGTCTGCGGTGGTGGGGAAGATGACGACAGGCGCTGCCCCGACCAGATCTTTGCTCGACGCGGTGGGCCGCGCCGGCAGTGAGGGCCGCATTTCGGTGTGGAGCGCAGATCCGGCCGAGGAGGCAATTCTGGCCGGAACCAAGGTGGGTCACGTGTTGCCGGACAGCCCGGCTCCCTACGCCAATGTGGTGGTCAACAATGCCGGTGGCAACAAGCTCGATTACTACCTGGCCCGCGATATCAAATATTCGGCAGAATCCTGCACCGCCGGTACGCGTAAGTCGACAGTGACGGCGACACTGACCAACAACGTGGATCCGAACGGCCTGACGTCGTACGTGGCGAGCACATTTCAGCCCAACGTCCCGTACGGCACCAACGAGTCGATCGTCTATCTGTACGGCACTCAGGGCGCGAAAATCACGTCCATGAAGGTGAACGGTGTTTCCGGATTCTCCATCCAGGCCGGCACCGAATTGGGTCGCCCCGTGCAGGCCGCGTATCTCACCATCCCGCCAGGGAAGTCGCAGACGGTGACCTGGGAGCTCGAGGAGCCCTCGACTCCGGGTGAGGCGACGGTGCCCGTGCAGCCCTTGGTCGATCAGCCGACGGTCAGCATCGACGTTCCGCAGTGCTGATTGCCCGGTGATGATGTCCTGGAGTTGAAAGCCAGATGACCACAGCCCCGCGCGTCTTCGTCACAGAGGGCGCGACGGGGCTGCGGTTGTTCTCCGACTGACTTACAGTTCGCTTCGTGTTCGGAAAACGACGTAGGGACCGAGTCAGGCCACCAGAAAATGCGCATCCATTTGTTTGGATCGTGTTGATAGTCCTGACGCTTGCACTGATCGTGCTGTTCGTGGTCGCGGAATTCGAGGGTCGCGTCTAGCTTCCAGCAATCGACTATGCCCCGCCACTGTGAATGTGGCGGGGCATTGTCTGCTGCGACCGTGATAAATCACGACGCTAACTGCTCTTGTTTTGGCGGAACCGACTATTTACGAAAACGGGGGTTGTCGGTGCCGTTCGTCGACGGGTCGGTGTGTACCTCGGGCCGGCGTGCCCGTGCGTACGGAGCCGCGCTGGCAGCCGTGCGTGCGGTCTCGGTCGGTGCCGAAGGCGCAGGCTGCGCCGATCCGGGGTATGCCGAGGCAGCTTGCGGCGGAGTGGGTGCAGCGGCCGGCGTCGGATGCTGGACCGGACCTTGGGGTGCCGGTGCGGGAACCGGGGGCACAACCTGACGCGGCAGGTTTGTGTCTGCGGTGTAGTTGTACGAGTAGCTGTACATGTCCCCCTTCTTTTGCGGGGTCAACGCCAGCACCACGCCGAGAACATGTGCGCCGATGGTCTCGAGGTTGCTGATGGCTCGCGCGAGTTCGTTGGACTTCGTGTGTCCGTAGCGCGTGACGAGCAGGGCACCGTCAGCATGGGTGGTGAGGACGGCCGAGTCGGTGACGGGCAGCAACGGGGCACCGTCGACGATCACGTAGTCGAACCTCGAACGCAGTTCGACCAACAGAGCACGCGAGGCTTCGGAGCCCAACAGCTCCGACGGGTTGGGCGGGATGGGGCCCGATGCCATGGCCTGCAGGCCTTCGTACTTGGTCGGCTGCAGCACCTCCTCGACCGTTGCTTGGCCGGCGAGAACGGTACTCAGTCCCACCGAGCCGATGAGGCCCATGTACTTCGACACCCGCGGACGACGCAGATCGCCTTCCACGAGAGCCACATGGTGACCTGCTTCGGCAAGGGCCACAGCGAGATTCACTGCGGTGGTCGTCTTGCCTTCACTGGGAATCGCACTCGTGACGACGATGACCCGCGGAGGATGGTCGACCTCGAGGAACTGCAAGTTGGTGCGAAGCTCACGGAATGCCTCGGCACTCGCGGACTGACTGAGATCCTGGAAGTCCACTGCCGGATGCGTCTTACGCTCTTTGTCGAACGGAATTGTGCCGACGAGCGCCTTGCCGGAGATCGACTCGATCTCGCGACGACCCTTGATGGTGTTGTCGAGCCGGTCGCGCAGAACCGCGAGGGCAATTCCGAGCAAAAGTCCGACAGCCGCACCCAGGGCGAGGTTGCGCTTGGTCTTAGGGCTGACAGGCGTTGACGACGCCTCAGCCTGTTGGAACGTCTTGACGCCAGCTGCGGGGTCACCGCCATTGGCGGGCGTCTCCAGTTCTCGGACTTGCTCGGTCAGCTCGGTCGCCATCGCATTGGCGATATCGCGAGCCCGTTCAGGCGATGGATCGGTGACCGTCAGATTGAACAGAACAGTGTCGGGAGTCGACGACGCCTTCACCTTCGATGCCAGCTGGGCCGCGCTCATACCCCCGAGCGGAAGTACGTTGAGGACCCGTGCCGCCAACGCGTCGCTGGTCGCCAATTCCGAGTACGACGCCACTAGTTGCTGCGAGGTCAGGTTGCCCTGGTAGGTCTCACTCACCGTCGCGCCACCAGAGGTAGAGACGAACATCCTGGCGCTCGACTCGTACAGCGGCGTCGTCAGTAGGGACGCACCCAGGGCACCAAGGATCGCTACGACCACGGTTACGGCGATGATGATCCATCTCGCCTTCAGGATTTTCAGATAATCCTGTATCTCCATGCTTCGAGCTCCTCGTCCGTTCGTACCACCCTGCAACGGGCTACCGTGTCGCTCAATCGTTACATAAGTATTTGATCTCCGTGCACCGGATGCGCACCGAGCATGAACCCCGTCACTCATTAGTTCGATTCACAACGCTTTATCGGCTAATTCCCCGTTGTGAGGTGTCACGACGATCCGCGTCCCCATTTTCGACGCCAGTGGATACAATCAAGCGAAAATACCGGGCGCGTTCCAACCAGCTCGGGTAGAAACGACAAAGGAGACTAGGTACTCCAGCCCACGTAAGTGACTTTCGACACCGGCTCCGATGTATCCAAAAAGTCCGATCTACAGGACATCTCAAGCACCGCCCGGCAGTCCGGTGAGTAAGTCCGTCATTGCGCCAACCGCGAGCTTCATCGCCAGCGTTGGCTCGGTCGGTGCCGTAGGCACCTCGGGTTGCTCGACATTCTGACGCCCGTCTTTGGCACCTGCTCGCTCCTAAGTGCCTGCAACGCATCGATCTTCGAGGCAGCGGTCTTTGCGATGCTTGAGGCCAGCAATGACGAAAATTCGCAGAAAATGCTGAAACGAATTAAGTCCCAGCGACGACCGGCCAGCGCGGCCGCATCACTCACTAGATGTTCGAGATGAAAAGTCGCCTACGCACGTCCGAAGAATCGGGTTACTCTGAGTAGACTTTCATACAGTACAAGCGTGCCGAGAACCGGCACAACATCGTCGAAACGACTCGTGCGCATCATTTTTCAGCAATGCCCATTGCCGACCCAAGTGCATCCGGCAGCAACAATTTCCTCGCAAGCCTCGTCCTAGACGCTAAAAACGATAGCGAGAACACTTACTCAGAAGGTGGGCAGGTTTCCTGCTTCGAGGGCTTCGGTGAGGGTGGGGGCGGCTTTGTCTTTGGCGGAGAGCTCGTAGGTCAGAGGCGATCCGTCGCGGCCGGTGGTGGGCCAGTCGATGCCCAGGGCGGGGTCGAGGGGGTTGATGTCGCGGTCCAGTGCCGGGGTGTATTCGAGGCCGCACAGGTACATGACGGTGGAGTTGTCTTCCAACGACAAGATGGCGTGCCCGAGGCCTTCGGAGAGGAACACTGCTTTGCGGTCGATGTCGTCGATCAGCACGCTGTCCCATTGCCCGAACGTCGGGGAGCCGACGCGCAGGTCGACGATGACGTCGAGGAACGCTCCGCGGGCGCAGGTGACGTATTTCGCTTGCCCGGGTGGGTTGGTGGTGAAGTGGATTCCGCGCAGCACTCCGGCGGCGGAGACCGAGCAGTTCGCCTGCTTCAGATCCAACGCTCGCCCGGTGGTTTCCTCGAACAGGCTTGCTTTGAACCATTCGAAGAACACGCCGCGGTCGTCGCCGAACTGGCGTGGGGTGTATTCGTAGGCGCCGGATATTGTCAGTTCACGAAAGGTCATCGGTTTCCTCGGTCGATCAGGTCCAGCAGGTAGCGGCCGTAGCCGGATTTGACGAGTGTCTCGGCGCGGGTGCGTAGTTCGTCGTCGGTGATGAATCCTCGTCGCCAGGCGACTTCTTCGGGGGATCCGATCTTGAGTCCTTGGCGTTGTTCGATGGTGCGCACGTAGTTGGAGGCGTCGAGGAGGGAGTCGAAGGTGCCGGTGTCGAGCCAGGCGGTGCCGCGGGGGAGGACTTCGACCTGGAGGCGGCCGGCGTCGAGGTAGTGGCGGTTGACGTCGGTGATCTCGTATTCCCCGCGGGCGGAGGGCTGGAGGTCGCGGGCGATGGCGATGACGTCGTTGTCGTAGAAGTACAGGCCCGGGACGGCGTAGTTCGATTTCGGGGCGGCGGGCTTTTCTTCCAACGACACGGCTTTTCGGTTGTCGTCGAATTCGATGACGCCGTAGGCGGTGGGGTCGGAGACCTCGTAGGCGAAGACGGCTCCGCCGTCGATGGTGTCGAAGCGTGAGAGTTGGGTGCCCAGGCCGGGGCCGTAGAAGATGTTGTCGCCGAGCACCAGGGCGGCGGAGTCGGTGCCGATGTGATCGGCTCCCAGGACGAAGGCTTGGGCGAGGCCGTTGGGTTCGTGTTGGACCTGGTAGGTCAAGGAGATGCCGAATTGGGAGCCGTCGCCGAGCAGGCGTGCGAACTGGTCGGCGTCCTGGGGTGTGGTGATGATGAGGATCTCGCGGATGCCGGCGAGGATCAGGGTCGAGAGGGGGTAGTAGATCATCGGTTTGTCGTAGACCGGGACCAGCTGTTTGCTCACTCCCATCGTGATCGGATGAAGCCGTGAGCCCGTGCCGCCCGCCAGAATGATTCCCCGCATGAGCCCGAAGTCTTCCAGACGTAACTCGGTTGCGTGCATCAACAGTTCGGAATAGCCCTCATGAGGGCCTGGGCACGCGCCTTAGTAGCGAAGAAGGTCGCGGGGTCAGGGATAAAACTGACACGGCCACGCGTAGACGCACGTCCGCCGCCCTGACATCCTGTCGGAACCTCACACAAACGACGCAGAGCTGCTGCCGCACTATGCTTTCGCTTACAACAATCATCGCCCAAAAGGAGTCTGAATCTTGCGTACCGATCCGCTACGACGTGCTGTCGACCAGGTTCTCGGCAACGATAATTGCAGTGGATGCGGCGGATGCGCACTCGTCTCCGATCGAATCACGATCGGGTTATCAGAAAACAGCTACATGCGCCCGACCCTAGCACCGCCCAGAGTTCAAGAAACTAGAGCCGAGGCAATGGCCGAGGCCAAAATCTTCAAGGCGATGTGCCCAGGAATTCGTGTGGCGGCACCCCGAATACCGAACCAGAAGAATGACGAAACGTTCGGGCCCTACTTGTCCGCATGGGTAAGCTGGGCAACTGACCCCGAGATTCGCCATGCCGGGAGCAGTGCGGGCGTCATTACTGCCTTTACCAATTGGCTTATTGAAACACGACGATCGACCGTTGTTGTCGCGAGCCAAGAAGACCCAAAAAACCCTCGAAGAACCATACCCCTGAAACTCACTTCGCGAGAGGATGCAATTAGAGCAGCGGGGTCACGATACGCTCCGGTCGCCAACCTCTCCGCGGTCAGCGCGTCCAACTTCGCCAAACAAGCGATAGTAGGTAAACCCTGCGAAGCGACCGCGCTAGCACAGCTAAGCAACACACTTAAAATCCCCGATGAAGATCGACCTATTACCATCTCATTCTTTTGCGCCGGCACCCCGCGCCAGTCGGCTACTGATGCACTCACAGACTTACTCGACGCCCCATCCGATCAAATCACTTCCCTTAAATATCGAGGTGACGGTTGGCCCGGAAAGTTCAAAGTCACTCTTAACACGGGTGAATCCAAAACAATGTCATACGACAAATCATGGGGAACCCACTTAGGCCGAACGGTGCAATGGCGTTGCAAATTGTGCGTCGACGGAACAGGAGGTCACGCGGATATCGCAGTTGGTGATTACTGGGAGGTGGACAGTAGAGGCTATCCCGTCTTCGAAAACGCGGACGGGAGATCAGTTGTTATCGCACGGACCCCACGGGGACACAGACTACTCAGGGACGCCGCCAATGACGGAGTGCTCGCAATGTCGCCACTCGACCTGAAGCTAGTAGCTGCCGTTCAGCCCCTACAAGTCGACAGAAAACGCACCCTAGCCGCAAGAATGCTTGGACGGATGTTGGCCGGCAAACGAACCCCACGATACTCCGGGTATGGGCTCACGAGACTCGCGGCAACTACCAGACGAAGCTTTCGAGCAGCAGCAGGCACCTTTGTTCGAACACGCCAGAGCGGCAAGTAAAGAATCTAACCCGGCAGATCAAACCGTCCTCGCACACACAGATGGAAGCACGACTTTAGGTCGGCCGGGCGGATGGCAACCACGGCCGGTCCGACCCGCAAGGCGGTCAAACAACCAATTGTCGTCACTAGCCAGCCCAGGGCCATCGCAACAGCTGCACCAATCGCACCCAATCCGCCTGATAGAAGCAAAAGGCCCACCACTCCAACAATCAGCCCTGCCACCTGCCACAATGCCATGGCAGAACCACGGCCTTCGGCTCCCAGAACCTGTGTTGCGACGTAATTCACTACCAGCAGCACCGAGGTGGAAACGAGAACTAAGGCGGCAGGGACGGCCGGCGCGAACGCGTCGCCGAACAAGAATGGCAACCCGAAAGGAGTAACAATTAGTAATGTGACGGTGCCAGCAAGGCCAACGATCAGCGCCGCACGGATCGCCATCACCCGGGCCTGCGGCAGGTCACTTGAACTGGCAGACGCGACCCCTCCAAAGACCGCAGACCCGATCGCGTAGCCAAGCGCCAGCGGAAGGGTGGCGAGCGTAACAGAGACAGCAAGCAGGCCAGCCTGATAGGAGCCCATAGAAACGACCGCTAAAAGGAGCACGACAGTGCTCGCCGCCGTCTCGGCGATCTGACTCCCCGCATATTTAAAACCCTGTTGACCTAGACGAACTATAGGCATGTGCGGTCCGCGCACACTCACACTTAGCATCACAAAAGCCGTCGACGCAGCGAGACAAGTTCCCGCGACGTAGCCCCACAAGAGCACCTCCAAAGTGAGATCCGAAAACATCCAGAACGCAATCGCTACGGCTGCAGTGACTGAAGGCTGGATGAAATGCAGTAGCGCAATCTCAGCAAACCGGTGGGCTGCGATGAGGACGCTTTGTGCACAGAGAACCAACACGAAGAACGCGGTAGTCGACATTGCAGCCAAGAAGCAGATGCGCTGAAAGTTGGTCAAACTCGGCACAAGCAAGAATGAGACGAGGATGCCCAGGCCGAACGCCGGCCAAATTATGGCAACTACAATTCTGTACGAACTTCGGACGACCGGCCGATGGTCGGAAACCGAAGCTAGCCGCCGAACCGCCATTGGAATACCCAAGCCGATTATGACGGGCGTAAGACCAAGAGCCGCCAGACAAGTTGCGTATAGACCTCGACCTGAAGGCCCCAGCTCACGCGAGATTATGGGTGCCGTCCCGAGCGCGATAAGCATAATGCCAATGCGGCTCAAGGAGATCAAAAGTGGAGAATTGAGCCTTGCTATTACGCGGGAGCACGACAGGGTCATGGCGTCACCCAACCGCCCTATCACTAAATCGAAACGATGCTAGAAACTCTCGAACTTCCGCTGGCTCAAGCTCCCAGTAACGTGAGTCACGTACACGCTCGGCGTCGGCACCATCCAGCCGTAGACGAACAACTCTCGCGGGATTACCGACGGCAATGGCGAAGTCTGGAATATCACGGGTCACCACCGAACCTGCGCCGATTACCGCACCAATCCCAATCCGCCGACACCCCGGCAAAATGAGCGAATTCGCTCCAATCCAGCAATCGTGTTCGATGACGCAACCGGTCCGCTCGACATCGGACTCCTTGCCTACCATGCCCAGAGCAGGGTTATACCAAAGCGGATGCATGCTGACTTTGCCTATTGGGTGCGCAGCCCCAATGCGTCGAACTCCAGGGCCGATCGAGACATACCGGCCAACAACTGTGCCGACGTCGGCCCAACCTGGTTGCAACAAGGAGCCATAGCTGTACGAGCCTACTTCGACACCATAATCGCGCAACAAAACCCTTCTCAAAGTGAGAGAAAACATCTGGCCACCCTCAAACCGGGTCGCTAGCGCGAGTGCCCGCCCACCTGCAGGAAGACGCTTATAGTAGTGACCAATCAGGCGACTCACCAGCCTACGACTCATGACCCCGC
The DNA here is from genome assembly GCF_001894785.1 of Rhodococcoides fascians NBRC 12155 = LMG 3623. Taxonomy (GTDB): domain Bacteria; phylum Actinomycetota; class Actinomycetes; order Mycobacteriales; family Mycobacteriaceae; genus Rhodococcoides; species Rhodococcoides fascians. Next base: position 304,793 of record NZ_BCWW01000002.1, on the reverse strand, counting down.
CACCTTGCAATGCCCTCATATCGCCGGACCCGTATGAGATAGCGAGAACAATTTCTCCGACTTCAGCGCCGCTACAATCGAATCGATCCTTCCCTCAGCAGAGGTCGCTACTCCTGGCGCTTCGGCTTTGAGCACATCGAACGAGTCAGTATTTATTAACTTAAGCGTCTCCGAAACCGGGTCTCCACCAGCAGTGAGGTCTATCGTGTACTGCCAACCGAGAGCGTCCATAAGGGGGCCAAATTTTCTCGAGTACGACCAAGAAATCGCAGGAACTCCCACAGATAGCGCATTGATGGCAGAGTGCATTCTAGATCCCACCAGAACGCGACAACCAGAAAGGACTTCGCGGACTTCCCGAAGATCTTTAGGTATAACGATTTCTACGTCGCCGCCAGCCGCCCCTGCAGCAGCTGCTGCTGCGTGTACTGCCGGAACATCGTTGTCAGGCACTGGAGAATCCAGCACATGCGCAAGCAAAGTAACACGCCTATCTGCGGCAAGCAGACCAGTGATTAGACCGCCAACGTTCGCTCTGTATTCGGCAAAATCGACGTGCGGGTTACTTTGCCACAATAGACCCGACACGTTCAAGACCACATCGCGTTCCTGCGCCCGAGAGGGACGCGGTAGTGCGAAAGCCATATCGGTCGCGAGCAGATTCGGTGTCCGCCCCATTTCTGTGGCGACCTGTGAGCTTACCGGGTCACGTGTATACAGAACGTCTACTTTTGATAGCAAGGACCTCGCGACCATACGGCCAGCTCGCGTTCGGAACGGGCCAATTGTTTGAGGAGTCATTACCAAGGGGACTCCGGCCTTCCTACAGGCGTGCTGGATGTAAGCCATCAACAGCAAGCGCTGAACGCCGTAAATATCCGTAAAACTGTCGCCGCCACCGGTATCCATCACCACATCAAACTGGCGAAGGTATTCGACGACCGGTCCCGACCGCCGACCTAGGTCCTGCAGAACTCGCACTCTCCGCAAGGGCGTCCCGGCAGTGTTGTGCGAATGAAAGGTTACCGAACATCGACCCCAACTGCGCTCTGCAACGCTCTGTACCCCTGCGGCAAGCGCTTGCAGTCCGAGATTCTCCGCTGAGGAATCAGCCCATAGAACTAGTACATTAGGAACATCCAAACTAGACATCTCCCACCACACCTATCTTGCCGCTTCCTGCCGATGACTCGGAATCGACCGTTCTCGCGTCGATTGTTCGAAGGACACCCTTCGGTTGATGTTCTGCCTTTCGTTGCGCGACCACACTATCGTGTAGGGACAGCATCCCTAGGAAAAACCAGAATACGGAGCCAAACTGCGTTATTAGAGCCACCGTAAAGAGCGCCGGGACAACAGCAAGAATGCTGATCGCTGGGGCGGACGTAGTCCGTCGTATCACCTGCCAAGCCAGCCACGCCACTGCCGCTAAAGCCAGAAGCGCAACAAGATACCCGAAGCTGACTCCCAGCAGCACAAAAGTGCTGTCGATGGACTTAAACCCCTGGAAGTAAAATTCACCCCTGCTTGGCTCTGTATAGCCTTTGGCTAGACCCAAAGGGTTCATCGACGGAATTAGATCGATGAGTGTAATGCGGTAATCTGCCGAAATTGTGGCTCGACGGCCTTCCTCAGCAAAAACGGCCAATATTTTTGGTATTGCGAACCAAGCTATTAGGCCAAGCGTCAGCACCACCGCCAGCCTCCCGCGTGTCTTTTCTTTACTAGAAAAGAACAGCAGCGAGAGCAACAGGGCGAAAACTGCACTGATCATTCCAGATCGACTGAAGGACACAACCGTACCCCCGAGTAACAGTGCGATCAATCCCGTCCGAACCGCAGATCGGAAGTTGCATGCGAGAACGATCGGGATTGCCATCGCCAAACTGCAACCCAAGGCAATTGAATGACCGAACGCCCATTCCGCGCGCACGATGCCCCCTCGATCCTGTTCATGACCCCAGGCAAGGTACTGGGTATTGTCTATCACCCAGGTGTAGTACGGATTCCAGTCCAAGAAAAATTCGATCATCGCGCAAATAGCAGCAGCTGTGAATATGTACGCTATCGCGCGGTAGGTGAACGAAAGACCGGCCCTCTGAACCAACAGACGGCCTATCAGGAAAGAAAGTAGCCACTGCGTCACGACGTTAGTTACGTCGCCTGGTCGCGATAGCCCGACAACGCCGCACACGAGGCATAGGGCACAGAACAGCAATACCGCAACATCAGTTCGACCAATACGCCACGGATTTTTTACGAACGCTCCCCCTAGGACCACCAGCCCAGCTAGCGAACTTGCTGGTAAATAGAACGGGTTGTCGACGCCAACCCAGAATGGAAGGAAACATACCGACGTCAGCCATAAGACAACCGCAAGTTTGGGATGTGCAACGGAGGCGAAGAACAGTAGGAGGGCAAGTAGAGCTGCAACTACGTACACGCTTCCGACCATGGCCGGTGCTATTACCGCTACGACGCACACTGCGAGGGCTATTGATAGGCCTGCAAAAACTTGACCGCGATTGTGTGCTAGTGCAGACACTTTTGTCATTTGCTGCCCCGCAGACTGTCTTGTTTCGACAACTCCCGAATGTAGAAGTTGAACCTTCTGTAGTCTGGACTGCGACTGGGCGGATGGCCGTTGAGTACCATTTTTGCGCCAGTAGCAATGGACCTTATGGCTAAGCCACCTGTGAACACGAATTTCCACAACGCATTATGCAGTCGACTAGGCGATATCTCCAGCTTGTAAAGATCGTATAGATTTGTAAGCCAGAGGGCGTTCGTGGGCTCTGCTGGCGCATTAGTGGAGCTTTCCCCAAGGCCGTGGGTTCCGTTTGCGCCTCCACAGATCACGACCCGCTTACCCGCCTTGCGTACACGCAGGCAGAATTCCACATCTTCGGCATACATGAACCACCGTTCAGATAAACCATCATTAGCTTGCCATACAGCAAGGGGCACGGCCATGCATGCCCCCGAGACCCAGTCAACATCAATGCTGTCAAAACTTTCCGAACGTAGAACATACATTCCACGAAATGCTTGATATCTGCGGAATAGCCGCGACAGTCCATAATAATGGCAGAAGATATGCCAAATAGTAGGCGCCATCCCGCCTTCGCGTACCGACAACCCCCGCCCAGGATGGTCTAACAGAGGGGCAATAACTCCGATTCCGGGATCGTCTGCTAGAGCAGCATGGAGAGCGCGCAGACTAGTATTGCTCACTAAAGCATCTGGATTCAGTAATATAAGCACGCCACCTGACGCGTACGATGCGCCAAGGTTCACCCCCTTTGCGAAACCCAGGTTACCTCCGCTCTCGATTACCTTAACTGACGGAAATGCTGTACGAACAAATTCAGCAGTCCCGTCGGTTGACGCATTGTCTACGACAATTATTTCGATGTCGAGTATATTCTGCAGGGGCTTGATGCATGAACCGACTATCTGTTTACTATTGTAAGTTACAACAATAACAGAGAGTAAATCCACATCCCGATTCTGTTCTTGCTGCTGATAACCGGGGGGTATGGTCATTTGCGGCGACCTTTCGACTGGCCAGTTAAGTGACGGAATCGGCTTGGACCAACGGTCAAGTTCTCGACTACGTTGACAATTGACTCGCGGTACCGCCCTACACCAAATCTATGCACGGCCGAATCGTAGCCCGCTTGCGCTATTTCTTCGGCCCAAGCCGGATCGTCAACAAGTCGTAAGACGGCCTGTGCGATCGCAACATGGTCACCAGGAGGGCACAAAAGGCCCGTCCGACCGTGATCTATGATCTCCGCGAGTCCCTGAACATTCGATGCGACCACCGGCCTTGCCGCAAGTTGCGCCTCGACTGCTACGTTACCAAATGGTTCGGCAATCGACGGAACAATTACAATATGGGCCTGCGCGAGGTACTGATGCACGTTTCTAATGTAACCACAAAATTGCACTCGCCCTTTAAGATCGCTCTTTAGCGCCCGTTCGCGTAGAGCGCTATCGAACCACTCATAACCAGGATAAGAGTCTCCGCAAATCGAAATGGAGACGTCAAGTCCGGTCTTGGCTAGTTCGGCCAACGCTTCCAACGCGACGTCTGTACCCTTGCGGGGCGACAACCTTCCAACAAGCACAATACGCAATCCGCCTACTACTGATGGATTGGGTTCTTCGGAAGTCGACATAGGTTCGGGTACACCATTGTAAATAAGTTCGATCCTGCCGCCTAGTCTTGCCAACGACTGATCAATTACTTCCCGCGAAGCTTTGCTGTTTACGATGATGGTATCGCACAAGAGAAGGGGTGAGGCGAGAAGTATTTGCAGAAAGCGATTCCCTGTTTCCTCCGCCTCATGCACGTGACAGAGTGATGGAGTTCCCGTTAGGAATCCAGCCAGGATCCAGACAGGTGCCGTTATAGTATTCGCATACAAAACGTCTGGTCGCACCCGTCTGATCAGCCGTACTGCATGAACCGTGGCGATTACTGTCTCCGCGACGTACTGCGGCAAAGATCGTAAGTTCAACACCGATTTGCGGCTAACCGGAAATGGGATAGTTTCGGTTTTTGCACCGCGATCCTTCAGGAGCTCTTCAAGTGGACCCGTTCGAGGAAGAATGACGTGCACCGCGATACCGGATTCAACGAGAGCAGTCACCGATTCAAGCAACTGGAGGTCTGAGCCGTAGAGGTCCGGTGAGGGGTGTGAGATCAAAACAGAGTGCGTCTTCATGGCAACAGTCACCGCTCCTTGAGAAAGCGCGCTGGGACTCCCCCGTACACGGCGTTGGGCAAGTACTCGCCGGCTGCGACGACAGCACCGGCCGCAATAATGCAGCCATTTCCAATGTTTGCTCCGTCGAGCACGGTAACCCTTGAGCCTATCCAGCAATTTTCACCAATGGCTATTCCCTGATGCGTGACGCCCTGATCACGTATCGGAACTGAGAGACTGGTGGAGACATGGTTCTCGGAATGGAAGGAGCAGAAATTACCTACAATAGTGTTGTCCCCAACGGATATTCCGCCTGCGCAGCCATAAAGGGAGTCCGTGCCTAGCCCGACATTGCTGCCTACTGTTAAGCCTTTGCCCAGATGCTTAAGGCTACCGACGCACTCAATCCTTGTATTTTTTCCGACTGAACTGTTCGAGCCGATGCTTACACCGCCTGAGGACATTGCATCGATGTAACTGCCATCGTCAAGCGTGACGCCTCGCCCCAATTTAAGGCACCGCTTAGCGCGAATTTTTACGGATCGTCCCACAAAAGGGCTTGTTTGGAGTTTCCTGAATTTGATGATACCGGTGAACTTCATGACTGCCCGTTTGACCATTATCGCAATTACGTACCGCGAATCGATTTCTGGGTCGACTTTATAGTCGGCCCCTTTCGAGCGCGAAATCACGGAATTTGCCAGCGCAGAAGCTACACTCACTTTGAGCCACCCGCAGACTCTGACGGGTTGACTAGACTACGAATCGAGCGATCGTAGTCGGCGCAAATGTCGTTCCACGAGTAGCTGGCCTTTGCTCGCTCGATGGATCTGCAGCTGAGCTGTTCTTGGAGCCGGGAGTCGGCCATCAGACTCATGACGGCCTGCGTAATACTCGACGGTGTGGGTTGGCAAAAGACGCCAGCAGGACCTAGCACCTCGCGGTTGTAGACCGTGTCTCGGGCAACGGTTGGAGCTCCACAGGCCATTGCCTGAACCAACGCGGGATTTGTACCGCCAACGCTGTGCCCATGGAAGTAGGCACCCGCATGCTGCCACAGGGAGAACAGCTTTCTGTCGTCGCTGACGTGGCCCAACCACTGCACGCGGGGAGACTCTTCGTCCAACTTTTGCGCTGCAAGGTCGAACTCGCCGCCGTAGCCCGACGAACCGACGATCACTACGTTCCACTTCTTGCCCAGCTCTCGGGCGGCCTCAAGGAATTCTGGCACCGTGTTTTCGGGTACAAACCGTGCAACAAGAAGGACGTACTCCCTAGACTTGAGACCGTCGACTACCGGGAGTTCATCAGGCGCATCACCGCCATACGGTATGAAAACTCCATCACGTCCGAAGCCTAGCTGCCAACGCCGTCGTATCTCGTGGGAGTCGCATACCAGCTCGGACGCATACTTCGCGGTCAGCCGAGCTCCGCCACGAAAGACACGTCTAGCATTAGTTCCCCATTTAGCTCGCTCCCATTCGATGCCATCGACGTTGACCACCGTCGGAATGCCACGAGAACGAAGTAGCGGAAGCCAGTACCCGTTGGCCACATTCATGATCAACGCGACATCTGGTTTGCGCCGCGCGGCGTCGAGCGTCGACGTCAGCCCGTAACTGAGTGTGCTGAGCGACTTGGTCTCGAAACCTTTCGACATCACGGACGACACCCGTCGATCAAGCAGAGGATCGTCGGTCTTGACTGCGCCGGGGCGTCCGTACACGGTTACGTCCCAGCCTGTTTCGACCAGGTATGGGCCCAGTCGCCTGATCAGGGTCTCGAAGCCACCGTAGTAGCTCGGATATCCGCGGGTACCGATTATCGCAACTGACTTACTCATTGAACGTATGACCCTTCCGACATGTGAACCGTGCGACGAACCATCGATGTTGCTCCGATCAGTACGCCCCGTCGGTCCCAGCTACTGCCTTCATGGTCTTGGCGATAATCAGCAAATCGCCGACCATCGACCAGTTCTCGACGTACGAGAGATCCAGCCGAACCGTCTCTTCCCACGACAGGTCAGACCTTCCGCTGACCTGCCACAGCCCGGTGACACCAGGCTTCACCAGAAGGCGTCGACGAACCTCGCCGTTGTAGGTCTCGACCTCACGCCGCAGTGGCGGCCTCGGGCCCACGACGCTCATCTCACGCCGTAGGACGTTGATGAACTGCGGAAGCTCATCGAGGCTGTAGCGTCGCAGCACCCTGCCCACCGGCGTGACCCGCGGATCGTCACGCATCTTGAACAACACGCCGCCGGCACCCTCGTTGCGGTTGAGAAGATGGGTGACCTGCTGGTCCGCATCCACCGTCATGCTGCGGAACTTGATCATTGAGAACGGTTTACCGTCGATACCCATCCGCTCCGACTTGTAGAACACCGGTCCGCGACTCGTCGCTTTCACTGCGATCCCCACCGCCAGCAGTACTGGCGAAATCAGTATCAGAACCAGCGCAGCGAATGTCAGATCGAACGCAGTCTTGCTGAATCGCGTCGCGCCGTTGTACTGCGGCTTCTCTACGTGAATCAAAGGGAATCCAGCAACAGGCCGCATCACCAAACGTGGGCCGGCCACGTCGACAACGCCAGGCGCGACCACGAGGTCGACATCCTTCTTCTCGAGATCCCAGATCATCTTGCGAATGCCCTTGTGGCCGAGGTGTTCGGTCGCGGTGACTGCGACAGTGTCGGCACCGCACTCGTCGATCGCGGCGAGGACGTCTCTCTCACTACCGAGTACCGGGATGTCGGCTCCCTCGACGTGAACGATCCCATCACTCGGCACCTCGTAGCCGGGCATACACATACCCACCACCGCATAGCCCGAGGACGGCGAACGCTCGAAGGACTCTGCCATCGAGACCGCAGCTGCGCGGCTTCCGACGATCAGCACCGATGTCTTGTACTTGTCCTCGCTGCGGAGCCGAGTGACCACTTTGCGCCACAGCCAGCGGCTGACAAGTAACGCCACCAACCCGACAGGCAGCGCGATGGCGAGATACAGGCGCGCAAAGTCGATACGGAACAGCAGTGAGACGATGGCGATGACACCGAAGAGACGGAAGGTGGCTGAGACGATGCGGCGATACTCCTCGGCACCGTTGCCGATCACCCTCGTCGACCGCGTTCGGAAAATAGCCAGAAACGCAATCCACACACTCGCCACAGCGATGGACACACCGGTATAGATCACCGAGTTGGTCAGTCCGGTGGTTTCGACCCCTCCGAAGCGAACGATCTGGGCGAGGGCCACGGACAGGACCACAGCCAGCACGTCGGTCACCCGAAGGCGGGCGATGTACTGACGTTCCCACACGTGCCGCGACGTGAGCTTGCGAGTCTTCAACTCCCCGGACCGCGGGGATCCCCAGAGTGAGCGTGGTGCAGCCCCGACAGATGCCACCTGCTCCCCTCCTTCTGCGCTTCTGCGACCACCTCCGGTGGACGCTGGTCTGATACGAACCAATCCGGAATGCGACTGGTATCGAAATGGAATAGTCCCACGCTGTTATGCGAAGCACCACGCGAGCGGCGCAGATCACAAACAAATAACAGCGTTGGTTCGGTTTACCACACATGCGCTGACGAGGCGAAACGGATCACTAGGACTTCCAAGGCGTAACCGCCGCGAGGTCCAAAACCGTTACACACGAGCACGATCAACGCACCTTGGTGACCACTCACAGTGTTCAGCGCTGTTTATCGGGTGATTTACCCGTCAATCGCGGCGTCGACCGCTTTTAACGAACATCAGCACTTGTCGACGAGTGCAAAGCAAGACGTTTGCCTTTTAAGGCAGTGTGCGTTAACGCGGATTACAGATATCAGCAAGCACAACAGGCCGACAATCCATTCCATCGAATGAATTGCGCGATCGATGTGCCTGCTCGCACTCAGGGCCGACCCAAGCCGCGGTAGTTCCAACCCGCCGCCCGCCACTGCTCCGGGTCCAAGCAGTTGCGGCCATCGATCAGCTTCTTGCTGCGCACCACGCCGTCCAGGTCGCCGGGAACCAGGGCCTTGAACTCTTTCCACTCCGTCAGAACCAACACCACATCGGCACCCTCGCAGGCCTCGAGAGCGGTGTTGTTGTAGGCCAGCGTGGGGAACAGCGCCCTGGAGTTCTCCATCGCCTTCGGGTCGTACACGTTGACCGTTGCACCCTGGAGCTGGATCTGACCGGCCACGTTGAGGGCCGGTGAATCACGAACGTCGTCGGAGTCGGGCTTGAAGGCCGCGCCCAGCACAGCCACCCGCGCACCGAGTAGCGAGCCGCACGCCTCACGTGCCAACTCGACCATGCGGGTGCGTCGTCGCATGTTGATGTTGTCGACCTCGCGGAGGAACGTCAGCGCCTGATCGGCACCGAGCTCCCCGGCACGGGCCATGAACGCCCGGATGTCCTTGGGTAGGCAGCCGCCGCCGAAACCGATGCCGGCGTTCAGGAACTTTCGACCGATGCGCTCGTCGTGGCCGATGGCGTCGGCGAGGACGGTGACGTCTGCTCCGGCCGCCTCGCACACCTCTGCGATGGCGTTGATGAACGAAATCTTGGTGGCCAGGAACGCATTGGCCGAGGCTTTGACCAGCTCGGCCGTGGCCAGATCGGTCACCAGGAACGGTATCTGCTCCTCGAGCAGCTGCGCGTAGACCTCGCGGGCCAGCTCCTCTGCCCTGCCCGGCCGCTCACGATCGACACCCAGCACCAGGCGGTCAGGGCGGAGCGTGTCTTTGACGGCATAGCCTTCGCGAAGGAACTCGGGGTTCCAGGCAACCTCGACGCTGTCGCCTGCCGGCGCTAGTTCGCGGGCCATGCTGCCGAGCCGCTGGGCGGTGCCGACGGGAACGGTGGACTTGCCGAAGATCACGGCGGGCTTGGTGAGCAACGGTGCGAGCGTCTCGATAACTGAGTCGACGTACTTCATGTCGGCGGCGTACTCGCCCCTTCGCTGAGGAGTTCCCACACCCAGGAAGTGCACCTCGGCGAACTCGGCAGCTTCCGCGTACGACGCGGTGAAGCGAAGACGGCCCGCCGCGATGTTGCGCTGCAGAACCTCTGTCAACCCGGGCTCCCAGAATGGCACCTCACCGGATTCCAGCTTGCGGAGTTTGGACTCGTCGACGTCGACTCCGAGTACGTCGTGTCCCAGCTCTGCCATACACGCCGCGTGGGTAGCGCCCAGGTACCCGGTTCCGAACACTGTGATGCGCATACGTCGGCAATCTCCTCGGTCTCGAACGCAACCCTGACGGTTCCGCAGTATCGGGTCGACATTGTGAGCGCCCAAAGACAACTTCCGGACAATTCCGGCTGAATGACAAATGAGCGTTGAGGAGGTACCCGGGAGTCGGGGAGCCAAACTGAGTGACTCGCCAGGCCCGGCCAGACTACGTCAGCAGCGGAGGGAAGGCACTATCGTCGGACAGGGAACTGCGGGTTCTCCGGCTCCTCGACGGCCTCGGCGCAGCGGTGGATGAAATCGCTGAGCTCGGCGCGGACCTCCGGGTCGAGTAGATCCAACGGAGAATCGGTGCCGTGATATTCGGCGAACGCCGCGGTGTAGGCATCGACGCTGTCCGAGATCACTGCGTGCAACGACGTCGACCTGTTCAGATGAACCCGCGCTATTCGGTCGATGCGATCGGCCAGAAAATCGTGAAATGAATTCTGCGCCATGGCTGCATCACGTCCGTTCTCCGAAACAGTGGTCATTGCCGAATGATACGAATAGAACCGACCCACTGCAGGGTGAATACTGCCGGAGCGGTCAGTACGCCCCTTCGCTGCCCAGCACCGCCACCGCCGTCTTTGCGATGATGAGCAAATCGCCTGTCATGGACCAATTCTCGACGTACGAGAGGTCCAGACGCACGCTCTCTTCCCACGAGAGATCCGATCGGCCGCTCACCTGCCACAGTCCGGTGATGCCCGGCTTGACCAGCAACCGTCGCCGTACTTCGCCGTCGTACGTTTCGACCTCGCTGCGCAACGGCGGCCGCGGACCCACCACACTCATCTCGCGTCTGAGAACGTTGACGAACTGCGGGAGCTCGTCGAGGCTGAACTTGCGCATCACCTTGCCCACGCGAGTGACGCGGGGGTCGTCGCGCATCTTGAACAGCACCCCGCCCGCACCCTCGTTGAGGGCAGCGAGTTCCTGCACCCTTTGGTCTGCGTCCTGGACCATGCTGCGGAACTTGATCATCTGGAAGGGCCTGCCGTCCATGCCCATTCGCTCGGACTTGTAGAAGATCGAGCCCTTGCTGGTGAACTTGATGATCACGGCGAGCGTGATCAGGATCGGCGAGATGAGCAGCAGGACCGACGTGGCGAACAGGAAGTCGAACGCCGTCTTGCTGAACCGCTTGGCCCCGTTGTACTGCGGCTTCTCGACGTGGATCAGCGGGAAATTCGCCACCGGACGCATCACCAGACGGGGGCCGGCCACATCGACCACACCGGGCGAGACGACGAGGTCCACCTTCTTCTTCTCGAGGTCCCACACCATCTTTCGCAGCCCGTGATGGCCGATGTGCTCGGTGGCCGTCACCGCCACGGTGTCTGCTCCGGAAACCTCGATGGCCTCGACCACGCTGTGCTCGTCGCCCAGTACCGGGATCTCGACGCCGTCGATGGTGAACGAGGTGTCGTTGCCGGGTTCGAAGTTGGGTAAGCAGATGCCCACCACGCTGTAGCCGGACTCGGGTGAACGCTCGAACGACTGCGCCATGGACAGCGCAGAACTGCGACTACCCACGATGAGCACCGACGTCTGATAGCCACCACGAGAACGCCTACGCGACACTACTTTCCGCCACGCCCACCGGCTCAGCAGCAGTCCGATCAAGCCGACGGGGAACGCGATGGCGAGATAGAGACGTGCGATATCGAAGCGGAACAGCAAGGACAGGATCGCGACTGTGCCGAACAGTCGGAACGCGGCCGAGACGATACGACGGTATTCCTCGGAACCGTTGCCGATCACTCGCGGCGAGCGAGTACGGAAGATGGCGAGAAACGCCAGCCACAGAATTGCCAGCACACCCGAGACACCGATGTAGCCGGCGATCGACCACGGGCTACGGAAGTCGATCTCACCGAACCGAATGATCTGCGCGACAGTCACCGCGCCGAGCACAACCAAAGTGTCGGTAACCCGAAGGCCTTCGGTGTACTGCGTTTCCCACTCGCGACGCGACGTCACCTTGCTCAGCCGTCTGGCATCACGGCGCGACACGACGGAACTCTGCATTCCCATTTCGCTGATCGACACGTTTCTTCCCCTTGGTACTTCTGCGTTGCCGAACCCCTGCGTGATCGACACTGCACCGTGCCACCCCGTCGTGAAGCCTATCGTTGGATACTTGCTGTGTCACTTGGTAACAGCCTTGAGATCCTGTGTGTTGATCGAACAGAATCCCCAGGTCGTTACATTTTTCTCTCGTATTAACTACACGCGTCCACGGCATTGCGCACGCCGCCCGATGTGGTGTGAGAGCCCTCCCCTCGGCTCATTAAGACTGGCATTCGTTGCCGATGTCAAGCCGTGTCGGTCGAACGTCGGACATTCGATTGCATGCCCACAAAGGCGTCCCACATCCGCCGGCCCAACTCCCGCTGACCGGCCGCGTTGTAGTGAATCTTTTCGGTCTCGCTGTTGTAGAGATCCCTCGGCCCGGGGACGTATGCCACCGATGCCCGACGCCGCGGGGTATCAGCATGCACCGCGTCGATCACGGAATAGTTCGCGTGCCCTCCCTCGATCTCCTCGGGCACCATCTGACCCAGTACGAACGGCACCTCCCCGAAATACGCCCGTACCGTGTCGATCAGCAAATCGAGCTTCTCCGCATACGCCGGCCCCGTCAGCAGCGGCACGTCGCTCTCACCCTGATGCCACAGCACCGCGGCCAGCTCGTTGCCGGGCGCGATATTCAGACCCGAGCGAATGCGCGTCATCGCATTGTGGAACAGATTGATCCGGGCTCCGGTGTCCGAGGGATCCCACGAGATACCGTGAATGCGAGCGAACCCGGAATCACCACGCGCGTACGGCACCAACAACACCGGCCCGCCGGTTGCATCGGCGAGATGTCCTGCGAAGGTTGGCCCGAATCCGACTGCTTTGGAGGGCACTTCGTGGAACAGCGGGTTACTTCCCGCGACGACGGTGTTCTTCGACCTACCCGAGGCCGCCCACTGATGCACCCGCGGATGCAGGGCGTCGAGCCCGTCGCGATCCAGCCCCACCCCAGCCCCGTGGGCATTGGACTGCCCCAGTACCGCGACCACCAGATACGGCTCGTCGAACACCTCCACCGGGATGCCACGACCGAGACGTCTTTTGACGACATCCTTCGCGCGAACCACCAGGTCCTGTCGTAACCCCATGAGTCCCCCTCACCCGCAATCGTTGTGTGCCGACGTTCCGGCGAATCGATCGGCGAGCCACTGAGTGACGGCGTCGCCGTTCACATCTCCATGTCCCCGCCCCGCCTGCCGGTCGATGGTGATCACGTCTCCCAACGCACAGGCGCGCGCCAGTGCGTCGTCCGTCCACGCCGCGTCGATGTAGGTGTCGGAATCGCCATAGGCCACCAACATCGGTGCCGACGCCGGTCCCTGGGGCACAGCCATCGACGCCAGCTCGTCCCGCAGCGTGGCGGCGGCCGCCGGAGACGTCGGCGCAAAGTCGTTGTTGCCCAGTTGTTTCACTGCATCGTCTCGGGCACCGGCCCGGTCCGGCGTGCATCCCGAGAGCGCGGTCCAGTCCTGAGCCGCAGTGCCGCTGCGATAGTCGTCGAGATTCACGCGCGGGTCACGTCGAGCCCACGATTCGAGTACCCACTGCAGCAACGGCCCCTGGTCCGTCGTCAACGTACCCGCGGCGGCCTTGTCCACCAGACCCACCATGTTCGCTGCCGGGGCCAGAGCCGCAGCCCCCACCAGGTCCAGTTCGGGCGCATACGTCGCGGCGAGTTCGTTCGCCGCCCATGCTGCGCCGCCGCCCTGCGATCCACCGAATGCGGCCCATCGCGTTCCGACGCTCGGGAACACAGTGCGCAGGGCACGCACCGCGTCGATGACGTCGTATCCGGCGGTGATGTTGTCCAGGTACGCATGATGTCCGGCGTGGCCCAGTCCCTCGTAGTCGGTGATAGCCACTGCGAATCCTGCTGCGGTGAAACCCTGTACGAGGGCCGAGGCACCGAGCAGAGAGCCCGACCTCGACGGAGCGCACTCCTGCTCGATGCCCGTCGTGCCGTGGGCGTAGGAGATGATCGGCCACCCGCCGTCGGGGGCATCGCCGTCGGGGGTGAAGACCGTGCCCGATACTTCCCGCTCCCCTGCATCGGTCTGCGACGACCGGTACACCACGCGTGCTGCGTGTACACCCGAAAGGCGCACCTGCACCGGCAGATTGGGCATGGTCTCGGCACTGACGACGGAGCCGCTACCCGTACCGGGATCGGCGATCACCAGCGGTTCCGGGTCCGATCCCCGTACTGCAGCGGCCACTGCTCCCTGGACCTGAGCGCCGATCGGCACCGCGGCGGCGCATCCGCCGAGCAGCGGCAGCACCAGCAGCGCTGCTACCGCGCGACGTGGGATGCGCATGGATCTACTTGCTGGCCTTGAATCTACGTGCATACGACAACGCCGGCTTCTCGATGAACCGGTACGTCAACGAACCGAACGCGATGCTCACTACGGCTATGACGAGGAAGTTCCAGGCCATGCCCGGCACGCTGTCGCCGGCCAACCACCCGAAGCGCCCGATCATGATCAGCACCGGGAAGTGCCACAGGTACACGCTCAGCGAGATCATGCCGACATAGCTCAGCGGTGCCCAGTCCGCCCGCTCGGCCAGTGCGGACTTCTCCCCACGCGCGAGCGGCACGATGATGAACAGGATGAGCAGCGCGGAACCGAAGGCGACAGTGGAGCTCTGCCAGCGCGAGTTGTCGTCGATCAGCTTCAACGAGATCACCGCCGTCGGGATCATCGCGATACCGGTCCACCACCGCATTCTGGTGGCGAGCGCGCCCCTCAGCATGCCGGTGTCGATCGCTACGAAGACGACGGCCGCGAGCATTCCGTACGTGAAGTTGTCTGCCAGAGACCAGAAGCTCCGACTCAGTACCGCAATCTCGTTGGGACCCCAGTCGAGCAGCTTCGGATCGGTGATGCCCGACGGCCCGACGCGTGAGGCGGTGTAGAGCTTGCCGGTGACGCCGACGACGAACATCACCACCACCGGAATCATCGCGAGTACCGGTGCCGGTATCGAGGTGCGCTTGCGGAGGAAGAATGCGATACCGGTCAGCAGCGGCAGTGCAATGTAGAACGCGAACTCGAGCGACAGCGACCACGACGGGTTGATGCCGGTCTGCAGCATGCTCGGAATGTAGGAGTGCACCAACGTCAGGTTGGCCAGCAGCGTCAACGGATCGGTGAGCACACCCAGGCCGTTGTCGGTGAAGTGACGCTCGGCCACGGCCGCGTTCTCCACGAACACCGCCCGCATCACGAAGTTCGCGAACAGGAAGATGAACAGATACGCCGGAAACACGCGAAGCAGGCGATGCAGCGCGTAACTGACGTTGTTCGGCATCGGCTTGTTGTCGAACAACTTTCGCACCATCGGCAGGAAGATCAGGAATCCCGACAGGGCGAAGAAGAAGATGAGCCCCTGCCCCAACAGCCCAAGCTTGTACGTCGCCACGGTCTGTGGTGAGTAATGGCCGCCGACGTGCACGGCGAGCACGCACAGGCACGCGAAACCGCGAGGTCCGTCGAGACCGAGAATGCGTGCCGGACGCTTCGGCGCATCGACCTGTGGGGTGGCCGGCGTTGTCGCTACTGGATCGACGGCTGCGGCTGCGGTGCTGTCTGGCGTGGCGGTCATGGGTACCTACTTCGAGGTCACGGTGCCGGCGGTGAAGCCGGGCAGAAGTTGACGGCCGGAGTACCGGCGAACCGGTCGTTCAGCCATCCGAACGCAGCAGCACCGTCGATGTCTGCGTGACCGGAATTGGGTTGTAGTACAGATTGAATGGTGTCGCCGCTGCCACACCCGGCCGCGATTGCGGCATCGGTCCACGGCTGCGAGATCAACGTGTCCTGACCACCGTAGATCACCAGCATCGGTGCCGCAGCAGGAGACTTCGGCAGGCTCATCTCGCGGAGGTAGCCCTGGAGCACCGCGGTGGCTTCCGGCGTTGCCGGGCGCAGATCGTCGTCGTCGATCTGCGCGGCGAGCGAGGTCCGATCTGCAGCGAGCGCTCCGCCGCACGCGGAGAACTCTTCCCACTTCTCGGCGACGATGCCCCTGCGGTAGTCGTCCAGATCGAGCTCCGGATAGGACTTCGACAGGCCCACCAACACCCACTGCAGCAGCGGCTTCTGGTCTGCAGTGAGTGTGCCGTTCGCTGCGGCCGCCGCCAGCCCGGTGATGTCTGCTGCGGGTACCAGGCTGACCGACCCGACCATGTCCAGGCCGGCTCCGTAGGTGGACGCGAGTTCGTTTGCTGCCCAGGCTGCTTGGCCACCCTGCGAGCCGCCGAACGACGCCCACCGCGTCGAGGTGTTCGGTACCAGCTTGCGCGCGGCACGTACCGAATCGATCAGGTTGTTTCCAACGGTCCGTGCGTCCAAGTAAGGATGGTACGAGCCGTCGAGCCCGAGACCCTGATAGTCCGATACCGCCACCACGTGACCGGAACGCACCAGCGCGGCGACGATCTGCGAACTCCCGAGCAGTTCCGGATCCGTCGACGGGCCGCAATCGGGCAACACGCCCGTGGTGCCGTGACCGTAGGCGATGATCGGCCAACCACCCTCGGGTGCAGTGCCTTCCGGGGCGAAGATGGTGCCCGATACCCGCTGCGTCGAACCGTCGACGCCCGAGGTGGACTCGTAGACCACCCGCGCCGCGACGGAGGAGATACCGCTCAACCGTCGGTCGATGGTGAGCAGCTCCTCCGCGCTGTCGAGAGATCCTGGGCCGTCCTCGCTGAAATCGGCCGTCAGCGACGCACCGAATGCCGCCGATTCCGGGTCCACCGCGGGTGCGTCCGACGAGCAGCCCGACGCCGCCAGCATCAGTGCCAGCGCACCCGCCCCGGTGGCTCTGCGCAACAGCGGTATTCGATCCTTCGTCACAGTCTCTCCCCCATGCTCTGCTTCACGATGTCCTCCACCTGATCGCGGTGGACAATCGAATCCCCCGAGATGCCCCGCGCCAGCACGAGCACGCCGGACACCATGATCCCCGCGACGGCCCCCAGCATCACGTTGTTGCCCACGATCGGCGACGACGCCGAGCTCGGTGTGGTGGCCGCGTCGACCAAAGTCACCGCCGATACCGGCCCGTTGTTCCCCAGATCGATCTCCTCCACGAGCTTGATGAGCTGTACTGCAACCGAATTGGCGATGTCGCGCGCACGCTCCGCATCGGCGTTCACCACCGAGATGTCGATGAGCGCCGAACCGGGGCTCGGCACCACGGTGATGTCGTTCTTCAGGTCCGCCGGTTCCACCGGTAAGCCCTGCGAGGCAATGACCCGTCGCAACACCTGCTCACCGGTGGCCAGCTGCACATACGATTCCACCCGAACCAACGAGCTTCGGTTGCCGTCGAGCGAGTTCTTCGGTGACACCGGGCCCGGCGCAGTGACGAACACTCGCGAGGTGGCGGTGTACGACGGCTCCACCAGATACGTCGCCAGCCACGCGGCACCGGCCGACAACACGGCGGCCGCGAGGATCAGTGCCCAGCCGGACAACAGCATTCGGCCGTAGTCCTTGAGTCTCGGCACGCCGGCAGGAGCGATCATCGATTCAACTCGCACGTATCGACGGGGCGCTGTCCAGCGAACATGCTCTTGACCCACGGCAGCGACCTACTGCTGTCCAGATCACCGTGGCCCTCTCCCTGATGCAGCTCGTATTCGACGACGTCGCCCGACGCGCACGCTCGCTGCAGCGCCTTCTCCGTCCACGGCTGAAGAATCAGATCGTCCTCGCTGCCGTACATCACCAGCAGCGGTGTGCTCGAACCCTGCTGCGGCAGTGCCATATCCGAGAGGTATCCGCGTAGACGATCGGTCGCCTCGACGCTCACCGGCTTCAGATCCGCAGCCTGCACCCGCGTCTGCAGGTCCGGAACGTCCAACGACCCGGGCGGGACGCACTCCATCAGGTCGTCCCATCGCTCCCGGGCGAAGCCGGATCGATAGTCGTCCAGGTTCATCTCGGGATGCGAGATCGCCAACGAATGCAGGGCGTACATCAGCAGTGGGTACTGAGCCCGGGTGAGAGTCTCGTTGGCGGCGGCGTCGGCCAGGCCCGTCATGTCCGAGACCGGCACCATGGCCGCGGTGCCGACCAGCTCGAGCCCACCGCCGTACTCGGCATTGCGATCACTCGCCGCCCATGCGGCCATCCCGCCGAGCGAGACGCCGTACGCCGACCACCGTGAACTCAGAGTGGGCAGGAAGTTCCTGGCGGCCCGTACCGCGTCGATCATGTTGTAGCCGAACGTCTTCGCATCGAGGTAGGGATGGTACGAGCCCTCGAGCCCGAGACCCTGATAGTCGCTCATCGTGACGGCGAAGCCGTTGAGGACGAGCGCGGCCACGATGGGTGCGTTGCCGAGCAGGTTCGCATACAGGGAAGGGCCGCACGCGCTGAGAACTCCCGTGGTGCCGTGCCCGAACGACACCACCGGCCACCCGCCCTCGGGAGCAGTGCCGGCCGGAACGACGACGGTTCCCGAGACCTCCGTCGGCTGGCCGGTGACGCCCGACGTCGACCGATAGACCACCCGGGTTGCCGTCGCACCCAGTTCGCTGATGTCGACGGCGATGTCTCGAATCGGCTCGGCCGAGATCAACGACCCTGGCTCCGTACCACCGAAGTTCGACGGTGGCGGTGGTTCCGACGCGCGCGCCTGCGCGGTGACGGGAGCCGTGGGGGCATCGGGAGGGAGCACCACCGACGGCTGCTGAGAGCAGGAGATCGATACTGCCGCGGCGGTCAGGACGACACCGATCCGCACCGCGAACCTCGGTGACATCGAGTTAGCCTCTGCTCGCCGACGGGCTCGCAGAATCGCTCGTTGCCGCGGCATGCCGACGTGCGGTGGAGTAGGGCTTCGCGGATGACGTTGCAGTCGAGGTACTTTCGTCGGTGGCCGCGGGGGGTGCGGTCTTCGACGACCGTCGCGTCGAGGGCTCGAACGTGGTCACCACACCCAGCACGGTGCCGCCGACGCCGTCGAGCACCTTGATTGCACGTCGGAGCTTGTCTCGGGTGGTGCGGCCCGTCCGCGCCAGAACCAGTGCGCCGTCGGCCAATGCGGTGAGAATCGCGCCGTCGGTGGCGTCGAGCAGGGGTGGGGTGTCGACGATGACGTAGCGGTAGTCGCCGCGCAGCGACTCCAGCAGCAGCTGCGCTCGATCCGATCCGAGGAGTTCGCTGGGGTTCGGCGGTACCGGGCCCGACGGCAACACCGACACGCCACCGAACGCGCCGGGAACGATGGCGTCCTCGACGTGGTGTTCACCGGAGAGCACCGTCGACAGGCCCCTGTCCTGGTTCAGACCCAACCGGGAGCCCAGGGCAGCGTCGCGCAGATCGCCGCCGACGAGCAACACGGTGTGTCCCGCCTCGGCGAGGATCGCCGAGAGATCGATGGCCGTACTGGTGCGGCCCTCCCCGGAGGAGGCACTGGTGACGGCGATGACCCGGGGCGGGGACCCACCGCCCAGGAATCGAATGTTGGTGCGCAGAGCGCGAAGCGGCTCCCCCAGCTCGGTCATCGAGGCCACTGCAGAACCGGGTCGCGTCGTGTCGACCGGAAGTCCGCCCAGCACGGCCTTGCCCGAGATCTCCTCTGCCCGAGTCCGATCGCGAATCGAGCGATCGAGCAGCCCGCGCAGCAGCGCGAGCGCCACCCCGAGGACGAACCCGATGGCACCGCCGAGTCCGAGTGCGGTGGGTAGCCCCATGCCGATGGGCGTGGACGGCACGTCGCCCTGGTCGACGATGGTCGCGCCGGCCGCGGCGCTGCCCCCTCGTTGCGAGGTTTCGAGTTCTTGAATCACCTGGGTGAGCTGCCCGGCGACTGCGTTGGTCAACACCTGGGCGACCGCGGGGTCGGGGTCGGTGGCGCACAGATCGAGCAGCACGGTCTTCTCGATGGGTGTTGCGGTGACGCGCGAGCGGAGGTCGTCGGCGGACATCTGCAACTGCAATTGATCCACCGCTCGCTGGGCAACCTGTGCGCTGGTGGCCAATCCGGCGTAGGACGTCACCCGTTCCTGCGAGAACAGGTTGTTCTGGTAGGCCTCACCGACCGAGCTGCCGCCTTCGGTGGTGACGAACAATCGGGCGCAAGCTTGATACTGCGGCGTCGTGAAGAGTGTGTAGGCCCATCCCGCGGCGATGCCGAGGACCGTCGCCAGTGCCACGATCCACCAACCCGCGCGAAGAATGCGGCCGTATTCTCGAATCTCCACGCGATCTCCCATCGAAAACCTTCGGTAGTGGCAAAGAATAAAGCGCAGCGAAGGATTCGGCACGGCGTACGTGTTGCGAGCGAATGAAACCGTGACAACATCAGAGCCCATGAGCATCACGCCACGACTTCACGCGGCAGCCATCGTGGCCGTTCCAGTGGTCGTCACTGCCGCCATGATCGTGGGCGGAACCGCGGCCACCGTGGGTGTGTTCGCCCTCGTCGTACTGGCCGTCGGCGTGTACATAGGCCTACGTCATCCGCTGTATTTGTCTCGTGCGCTTGCCTTCTCGCTCGGGGCCCTGCCGTTCGGCTACGTGCCCGGCGTTCACGTACCGTTGGTGTTCGCGTTGGGTATCGCCGTCGTTCTCGCGACAGTGATTCACCGCACAGTGGTGAGCCGCATCACATGGCCCGAAATACCGATGATCGCGCTGATAATTCTTTCGGCCTTGTCGTTGTTCGCGACGAGTGGTGCGCTGGTCGATTACGTCGAATTCGGCCAATGGCTCGTCTCGACCCTCGTCGTGATCTGCCTCTTGCGCTTGCCGCGTGAGGAATTGGCGCTGTTCGGCAGAATTTACGTCTACGCGGCCTCGGCCGCTGCCGCATTCGCTCTGATCGTCTTCGTCGCCGATCCCGCCGGAAAACTCATTCGCTATCTGTCGATATTCGGCTACGGAGTCGAGGAGGAAAGCACTCGGTTCGTCTACAGCAGCTCGGGTGCCACCACCGTTCGCCTGGCCGGGACGTACATCGACCCCAACGCAGCCGGCATCGGTTTCGTGCTCGCGTTGATGCTGTGCATCCTGCTCCTGCGGGGACAGCTGCGGACTGTGCTTGCGGCACTGCTGTTTCTGTCGATCGTGCTGACGCTCTCGAGGGCCGCACTGTTCTCGGTGGTGTTCGGGGTGGTGCTGATGCTGCTGTTCCAGCAGCTGCGCACCCGTGAGCGGCTGGCCATCGTCGGAGCCTTCGCCGCGGCCTTCGTCGGGGCTCTCGCGGTTCCCAGTGTGCGGAGCCGCGTCTTCTCCTCGTTCGGCAACGAAGACGCCGGATCGAGCGCACGCGGTGACGCGTTGGTCGAGTTCCCCGGGCACATGCAGGGTCACTGGATGTTCGGACTCGGCTGGGGCCGTGCAGAATTCAAAGACCCCACGGTCGCTTTCGAGGTGAACTACGTCGCCAACACCCCGCTGCTGACCATCTACCGCGGCGGCCTCGTAGCCGGAATTGCCTTCGTCGCCATCCTCGTCGTCATCGCGATCGTGGGCTACCGGCTACTGCGGTCACGACGCTGGGAAGACGGGTTCTACGGCGGCGGAATGATCGGATTCGCGGTCGTCGCGTTGCAGCTCGACTTCCCCGTGGTCACCATCCCGGCCACCACAATGGCGTTTTCGGTGATGTACGCATTCCTCGTCCACGCATGGGAAAAGTCGTCGGAAACCGAGATCGATGCCGCGGCCGGTACGCGTATCGGTTCGAAAGGCTTGTTTTCGGCACACGACACTCGACCAGCGGTTTCATAAGAATTCACCGTCACGTTTCGATTTGCACGAAAGCGTGTTCGTAGTGCAATGATTCAGCACACCGGCCCGTCGAATTGTTGGTACGGACCCCCTGGTGGAAAGAATTCGAGATGGTTCATATTCGCGGCCGCATTCGCACAGCGATCACGGCAGCAGCCGTTCTGATCGTCGCTGCCGGCCTTGCGTCCGGAGCGACCTCGGTACTGACGCCACCCGACCACCTCGTCGGCGGACAGTCACGCGCGGAGGCTGCCCCGACGCCGCCCGGTGTCGGCATCTCCGACGGCGGCGGACTGCTGTGGGCGACGGACGCCGAACTCGACACCACCGTGCAATTCGTGACCGCCGCGGGCATCAAATCGATGCGCGTGGCCATCCCGTGGTCGACCGTCGAATACACCAAGAACCAGCTCGACTGGACGGCTGTGGACCGCGTCGTGAACAGGCTGCGCGCCGCCAACATCTCGATGCTGGGCATCATCGCGTACACCCCGCCGTGGGCGACCTCCCCGGTGAACCAGACCATCAGTACCCGTCCCGCGTCGCCGGCCGCCTTCGGTGATTTCGCCGGCAAAGTCGCAGCCCGGTACAAGGGCAAGGTGGCCGACTACGAGATCTGGAACGAACCCAACGGCTCGATGTTCTATGCGCCGCAGCCCGACCCGGCCGGGTACACCGCCCTGCTCAAAGCCGCGTATCCGAAGATCAAGGCGGCAGACTCCGCAGCCACCGTCGTCGGCGGCGTCCTCGGTGCCACCGAGGACGGGTACGGCAACGTCAACCCCGTCACGTTCACCAACCAGATGTATTCCGCCGGTGCCGCAGGCTCGTTCGACGCCCTCTCCTACCACCCGTATCAGTATTCGCTGAAGTTCTCCGAGGGCCCGTACGTCGACCACGCCCCGGCCCGCCAGGTGCTCGACATGCGCGCGGCCATGGTCGCCAACGGCGACGGCAACAAGAAGATCTGGGCCACCGAATACGGGGTGCCCACCTCGGTAGCGACCGAGGACCAACAGAACGCGATGATCACGGACTTCGTCACCAAATGGCGGGAGCTGCCCTATGCGGGGCCGATCTTCCTGTACCAGCTGCGCGACAAGCAGACCGGTAGCAACGACCCGGAGATGACCTTCGGCCTGCTGCACACCGACTGGTCGGCCAAGCCCGCACTGTGGGGTCTGATGAACCTGCTGCAGAACAACATTCCCCGTACGGCCGAATACACCCGCTTCGCGGCCGCGCCGAACAACTCCGGTGCCGTTCTCGGCCCGGTGTTCCCCGTCCGCGACACCTGGGCGCAGTACCGCCAGGACGCGGTGCTGTACGAGCGGGCCAACGGATTCGTCGCCGTACCGCGCGCTGTCGCAGAAGCGGTGCGCCCGACCGGGTTCCTGCCCACCACTCCGTTCAACGGCACGTACCAGGACTTCGACAGCCCCTACGGCCTGCGGGTGTTCTCCACCGCCGTCGGCGGTACCCACAACATCGGCGGCGGCATCTTCGCCGCCTGGGACCCCACGCTGGGCCCGGCGACGAGCGACGAGATTCCGCAGTACGGCGGAGGAGTGCGGGTGACGTTCCAGTACGGAGCCATCACCTGGACACCATGGGTCGGCACCACCGTCACTCGGTGAATTTCTCGCCCGTTCGATCAACAATTCATCTATCCGATGAATGGTGAAATACGTTCTCACCGATCATTTCTCGATGCCTCTATTGCGTCCGCGTTAACTCTGGGCGAAGGTGCGGTTTCCGCTACGCCGCCGAGTTATTTTGCGTTGTGAACCACCTCACTTAACGCTTTCTATTTGTCCGTAAACCGGATATTCATAGACAACGAACGAATGACCCTTCGTGGCAGGATCGTGTCCATTCGTTCGCAGTCTCGTCGGGGGACACTCTGAATTCGACGCCCACCGTGCATCGGCGCACGACGGGTGTCCATTCGGCGTCTGACGCGCCCTAGCTCCATTCGAGATCGGTTTGCAACGATGGGTTTGTAGATGAAGACCAATAATGCTGATTCGCAACCTTTTCGGCCACGTGAACACGCGGACTCGGCATGACCGACACCGATGGCGTCCGTGTCGCGATCGCGCACGATTACCTGACACAACGCGGCGGGGCGGAGAAGGTCGTTCTGGCCATGGCTCGAGCGTTTCCCGAGGCCCCCATCTACACAACGCTGTTCGAGCCGTCGACCACCTTCCCGGAGTTCTCGGGGCTGGACGTTCGGCCCTCGACGTTGAACCGAGTCGGGTTCCTCCGCAAGAACCACCGCGCCGCGCTTCCCCTGCTCCCCTTCGCATCGAGCTCCATCGAAATCGACGCCGACGTGGTGCTCGCCAGCACCAGCGGCTGGGCGCACGGATTCCACACCTCGGGCCGCAAGTTGATCTACTGCTACTCCCCCGCGCGGTGGCTCTACGAGTCCGACATGTATCTGGGCGAATCCCGTAGCCCCACAAAACGTGTTGCGCTCAAGACGCTCTCGTGGCCACTGCGCAGATGGGACCGCAAGGCCGCGTTCACGGCCGACCGTTATCTCGCGATCTCCACCGTGGTGCAGCGGCGAATCGCCGATGCCTACGGCATCACGTCCACGGTGGTGCCCGCCCCGTTCACCGTCGAGACAGCACCTGCGGAGCCGATACCCGACGCCGCCTCCTGGCTCGACGGTTCCGGCTACTACCTGTGCATCTCGCGCCTGCTGCCGTACAAGAACGTCGACAAGGTGATGGCCGCGTTCGACGGCACCGACCGCACACTGATCGTCGTCGGCCGCGGCCCCGAGGCGGACAGACTGCGAAAACTCAAGTCCGACAACGTCCTCATGCTCAGCGATCTGACGTCCGGTCAAATGACGTGGCTCTACCAGGGCTGTAACGGATTGATCGCCGCCAGCTATGAAGATTACGGACTGACCCCCATCGAAGCGGGTTACCACGGCAAGCCCAGTGCTGTGCTTCGTTGGGGCGGCTTTCTCGACACCGTCGAAGAAGGCGTGTCCGGTGTGTACTTCGATGAGCCACAGCCCGATTCGATCCGACGAGCCGTCACCGAACTCGAAGCGACCACCTGGGAGCCGTCGAAAATCAAGGAACACGTCGAACAGTTCGGCGAGGACACCTTCGCTGCCGAACTGAACGCTGCAGTAACCGAGCTCCACACGGGAACCATCGAGAGGGCGGCGTCGTGACCAAGCGCGCATTGATCACCGGAATCACTGGACAAGACGGCCTCTACCTTGCCGAGCTGCTACTGAGCAAGGGCTACAGGGTGTTCGGTCTGCTACGCGGACAGAACAATCCGAAAGCGACGATGCTCGAGCAGGTTCTGCCGCAGGTCGAGATCCTGCACGGCGACCTGCTCGATCTCTCGGCACTGATGCGGGCCTTCGCCGTGGCGGACCCCGACGAGGTCTACAACCTGGGAGCGGTGTCGTTCGTGGCGTACTCCTGGGAGAACGCCCGCCTGACCACCGACGTCACCGGCGGCGGAGTGCTCAACATGCTCGAGTCGACGCGGCTGTACGAGCAGGTCGCCGGCAAGCAGGTGCGGTTCTACCAGGCGTCGAGCAGTGAGATGTTCGGCAAGGTGCAGCAGGTACCGCAGCGCGAGGAGACGTTGCTGTGGCCGCGCTCCCCGTACGGAGTCGCCAAGGTCTACGGCCACTACATGACCATCAACTACCGCGAGTCCTACGGCATGCACGCCAGCTCGGGCATCCTGTTCAATCACGAATCGCCCCGCCGTGGGCCGGAATTCGTCACCCGCAAGATCTCGCAGGCCGTCGCTCGCATCGCCCTGGGGTTGCAGAGCGAGATCTCACTGGGCAACCTCGACGCCAAGCGCGACTGGGGCTTCGCCGGCGATTACGTCGAAGCCATGTATCTGATGCTGCAGCAGGACGAGGCCGACGACTACGTCATCTCCACCGGCGAGACCCACTCGATTCGAGAACTGCTCGATCACGCCTTCGCGGCCGTGAACATCGTCGACTGGGAGCCCTACGTCAAGATCGACCCACGCTACTTCCGGCCGGCCGAGGTCGACCTATTGGTCGGCGACTCCGCCAAGGCACACGCGGCACTGGGCTGGAAGCCGAAAGTTGCCTTCCCCGAACTGGTTGCGATGATGGTGCAGAACGACCTCGCCGAGCAATCACCCGACACGGCTGCAATCGCGTGAAACCCGGGCAGTGCCCCACCGCACTGATCACCGGGGTGGGCGGCCAGGACGGCAGCTACCTGTCGGAGTTGCTCCTCGAACGCGGCTGGTCGGTACACGGCGTCGCCAAGCCCGGCGCGACACCCGACACGGTCGGTACAGGCGTGACGCGACACGACGTCGAACTGAGCGATCACGGGGTCACACGCGCACTGATTCGCGACGTCGCACCCGACTACGTCTTCCACCTCGCGGGCATCTCGTCGGTGTGGCGATCCTGGAACGACCCGGTGCTCACCACCCGAGTCAACGGAGTCTCCGCGGCCGCCCTGCTGGACGCGTGCTTCACCCAGCAGGAGGCGTCGGGCAGACGCGTGGTGATGATCAACGCCTCCAGTGCCGAGATCTTCGCCGGATCGGGCGTGAGCCTGCAGAACGAATCCACCCGGGTGGCACCGACGTCACCGTACGGTGCGTCGAAAGCGCTGAGCCACAACATGGTCGAGGTGTATCGCTCGCGGGGACTGGAGGCGACCAACGCGATTCTGTTCAATCACGAATCACCCCGTAGGCCCGACAGTTTCGTCACCCGCAAGATCACCAAGGCCGCCGCGTCCATCGCCCGCGGCAGTCTCGACTTTCTCGAGCTCGGCAATCTCACCTCGGTCCGCGACTGGGGTTGGGCACCGGACTACGTGGACGCGATGGCGGCGATGGCCGAGTACGGCAAGGGCGACGACTTCGTCGTGGCGACAGGCCGGGCGCACAGCGTCGCCGATTTCGTGGCCGCGGCCTTCGCGGCCGTGAACATCGACAACTGGCGCGACTACGTCCGGAGCGATTCCGAGATGCTCAGACCCGCCGATTCGGCCAGGATGGTGGGCGACGCCACCAAGGCCCGAACTCTGCTGGGCTGGGCACCGACCAAGGACTTCGACCAAATCGTCCGTGCGATGGTCGAATTCGACATGACCGAGGAGATGGCAGCATGACAGCGGTGGAACGTCCGACGGACACCGAGCCCGAGATCTTCGAGGTGTCGAACTACAAGATGCAGGACATCACGTTCAAGCGGAAGCTACGCAATCGCGTCGGCACCCTCGGCTTCAACATGATCGTCACCTTCATTCCGTCCCACTGGATTCGGCAGAACTTCCTGCGCGCGTTCGGTGCGACCATCGGCAAGGACGTGTCGATCTTCCGCGGTACCACCATCCTCGATCCCGAGGGCCTCACCATCGGTGACGCCTGCTCCATCGGGTTCCGGTGCATGCTCGACGCCCGAGGCGGCATCACGATCGGCAGCAACGTCGTCATCGCCAGTGACACGCACATCATCGGCGGCTACCACGACCATAACTCCCCCGAGTTCACCCCGATCCTCGAACCCTGCGTCATCGGCGACTACGTGTGGATCGCCAGTCGCAGCACGCTGTTGAGCGGAGTCACGCTGGGTCGCGGTGCCGTCGTCGGCGGTTGCTCGATGGTCCGCGGCGACGTCGGCGAACTCGAAGTCGTTGCCGGCGTGCCGGCCAAGGTGCGGGCCATGCGAGACCCGAAGGCTCTCGCGTACCGCCCGAAGTATCGGCCCCTGTTCTACTGATGATCCTGCGCGACTGCCGACTCGTCTACATCGCTCCCCGCTCCGGGGTCGGCGGTGTGGGCGACTATGCCGACGACTTCGCCGCGGCCGTGCGACCGCACTTCGGTGAGGTGGTCGAGTACCGCCACGACGGGCCCGGATCGCACTCGGTGCGCGATATTCTGCGGCACCGCAGAGCAATTCGAGAGCTCGTCGACGCCGACCCCGAGCGGACGATCGTGCACTGCGAGTTCAGCGGCGGCTCGGTGATGCCGTTCTGGGCCACGGCGGGGCTCACGGGAAATCCCATGGTGACGGCCACCGTGCACGATCCGCCCGGCATCGTCTGGTGGCCGGCCCGCACCAAGTTCCTGGCGAGCAAGAAGGTGCTCAATCACGGCCTGCACTATCCACTTCGGAAGGCGTGGCGTCGCCTCGAACGCAGCGTGGTGGGCAGTCGGACCCTGTTCGCACTCACCCGCTCCGGGGCCGATTCACTCGAGCGCGCCTACCCGGACGTCACGGCCGAGGCCGTCATGCATTTCGTTCCCGAACGCCCCGACCTGACTCCCGCCGAGGACCGACCGCTGGCCGTCGGGCTGTTCGGATTCGTGTACCGGGGTAAGGGATTCGATCAGCTGCAACAGCTTCGGGATCGCCTGCCGAAAGAGATCGCCATCCGCATCGCCGGTCGTGGGACCGAACTACTCGCGCCGGTCGACGGGGTCGAGATTCTCGGCGAGGTGAACGGACCGGACGAGGATGCATTCTTCGGCTCCATCCGTGCCCTGGTGGTCCCCTACGGCAAGCGGTCCGTCTACGGCGATGCCTTCCCCGCGTCGGGATCGGTGAGCCGCGCCGTGGCCTACGGAACTCCGATGGTGTGTCTAGAGGAAGGCGCACTGTCCGAAACCGACGGTGGCGCCCTGGTTGTCGCCGGCGGGACCGACGAGATCGCCGACGCCACCGCCCGCCTCGTCACCGACCGCGCGGCTCTGACCCGGCTGCGCCGCGAAGTGGAGACCCTACGCAGCGCCAATGCTCCTCATCTCGTGGCCGAGAACTTCGTAGCGGTGTGGTCGAAGTGAATGGCAATCTGCTCAAGGCCGGGGTCGCGGCACTGTGGACGTACGGGGGCCGCGGCATCGGCCTGTTGTGGACCATCGCCCTGATCGCCAAGCTTGGCATCTCCGATTACGGCCAGTACGCGATGGCGTTCGCGCTCGCCGCGATACTCGCAGCGCCGCTGGATCATCCGTTCACCGTGCGATCCATACGCGTGGCAGAGCGAGAGTTTCTGGGCGAGCGCACCACTCGCGTTCTCACCGGTACCGCTCTGATCGTGGCCGGGTTGTGCCTGATTCCGGTGAGCTACATCGCCTGGTTTGCACTCGTCATCGGCGGCGGCGAACTGGTCTTCAATGCCTACAAAAGCCAAGCCCTACGCGACGGCCGCCCCGATCTCACCCAGCGCATGGACACCACGCGTCAGGCAACGTCCATCGCACTCGCCACGGCGTATCTGTTTGTGGCCCCTGAGCCGACGTTGGTCGTGACCAGTCTTCTGTACGCGGCACCGTATTTCGTCATCGCCGTACTCTCCGCACTGCGGACCCGTGGGGCAGCGCCGCGGCTGCCCGGTTCGTGGCGCGAAATGTCGATGTTGTTCTCGGAGAACCTCGCCAACGCCGTCTACATCCAGGGTGACGTGTTACTGCTCGGCTTCCTCACCGACTCCACCGTCGCGGGTTACTACTCCGTCGCCTCGGTGACGGCCTGGGCAGTGGCGTTCGTCGGTCAGGCCTTCGGCCACACCTTCCACGAGAAGCTGCGTGCAGCAGACGGATCGGTCACTGCCGGTCCGGCGTTGAAGCACACGACGATGCTCGGCTGCGCCGCGGGATCGCTGCTGCTGGCGGCGGGCACCGTACTGCTCTTCACCCCGGCCTCCCCTCAGGTGGCAGGTGCACTGATGGTCATGTCGTTGTTCGTCGTGATGCGCGTGCTCAACCACGTCTTCACCACCGTGCTCTACCTCCAGCATCGAGACCGCACCCGAGTGTTGGCTGCCGCGACATTGGCACCGCTGAAGATGCTGCTCGTGGTGTGTCTGTTCCCCCTCGGTGCCATCGGTGCGGCCATCGCGTCGGTGATCACCGACGCCGTTCTGCTCGTCTGGTTCATGCGCGCCCTGTATCTCGATCCGGTGAAAGAAGAGGTGCGGCAATGAGACGCGCAACATTCTTGCTGTCCAAGGACCCCGTTACGGAGCACGGCGGCGACATCGCACTGTCGCGGTTGATGATGCAACTCGCGCGGGAGGCGTTCGAGGTTCGCTCGATCTGCCTGTCGAAGGAAACCGATGTCGTCGCCGACGTGGTCCGCGTACCCAAGCCGAAGGTCGACGCCCGGTTGCTGCTGAAGTCCCTGCGGCCGACCCGATCGGTTGTCCACGGACGCTACGACATCGACGCCCTCCGCGACGCCATCGACGCTTCCGAGTCGGATGTGTATGTGGCCGAACACAGTTACATGGCCGAGTCGTTTCTGCGGTCGGCCAAGTTCGGATCACCGTTCGCGATCAACACCGTCAACACCGAATCCCAGGTGTGGAAGGTGACCCGCGGGTCGATCGGCCGAGTCGAGGCACCCCGCATCCTGCGTGACGAGATTCGCGTCGCCCGTGCCGCGGATGCCGTCGGAACCTACGATGCCGACGAAGCACAGATGTACCGTGACCACGGGGTACGGGATGCTCGGTGGATCGATCTCACCCTCGAACCCGCGCCGCAGCTCGACTTGTCCGAGACCGCGAAACGTCTGGTGTTCATGGGGACTCGTGACTGGCCACCGAACCAGGATGCCTTCAAGATCGCGCTCGACTACTGGCCGGCGATCTCCGCAGGCATCGAGGGTGCCGAACTGTGCATCATCGGTGCGAAGGCCCCGGGTGCCAAGGATCCTGTCTACCCGGCGGGTGTGCGAGACCTCGGCTTCGTCGACGACCTGCAGGAATTCCTCGGCACGTGCCGTGCTCTGATCGCGCCGGTCGCCACCGGCGGCGGGGTTCGCGTCAAGATTCTCGACGCGGCGAGCAAGGGCCTGCCCGTCGTCGGTACGTCGGCGGCCGTCGGGTCGCTCGATTCCATCTTCGAGCTCCCCACGTTCGACGACACAGAGCAGTTCATCGCCGAGTGTCGCCACTACTTGCTCGACCGCACCGCTGCGGTCAAGGCGGGCGAACGCATCTACGAACTCAATACCGCCCGCTGGCACGACCGCGTCCCCCATACGACAGTCGAAGCCCTGATCAGCGCGCCGCTGACAACGACCAGAGGATGACCGCATGACTTTTCGCTCCCGCGTGCTGACCGTTGCCGCGGCCGCTGTTGTCGCCGTCGGGCTCTCGGCTCCCGCCGCCCATGCCGGCCCGCCTGCGGGTCTCGGGTTCACCAGCGGTGCAGCTTTTCTCGGCCTCGACGACGCCACGTTGAACAACGAGTTCGGTGCCGGCCGTGAGATAGGTGCCTCGTGGGTACGAGTGGTCGTCAACTGGGCGGCAATCGAAGCCGCACCGGGTGTGTTCGATTGGGGCAACACCGATCGCGTGATCAATGCTGCAACAGCGCTGGGCTATTCGGTACTCGCAGTCCTCGGCGGTACGCCCGGATGGGCTCAGGGCGGCGTCGCGTCACCGCTGCCCGGTGCAGTTCCCCTCGACTCCAACGCCTTCGGTGCGTTCGCCGGAGCCGCAGCCGCCCATCTGGGCAATCGCGTCGACAGCTACGAGGTGTGGAACGAGCCGAACATTCCCACGTTCTTCGCACCTGTCGACGCCGCTCGTTACACCGGTCTGCTGCGTGCTGCCTACCCCGCAATTCACAACGCCGACGCCGACGCGACGGTGCTGAGCGCCGGATTGGCAACCACCATGGACTTCGGGTCGTGGACCGTCGCCCCGGTGACGTTCCTGCGGCAGATGTACGCCGCAGGTGCAGCCGGATTCATGGATGCCGTTGCGCTGCATCCCTATACGTTCCCCTTCACCGTCGAGAACGATCCCAACGGCCAATGGGCGCAGGTGGATCAGGCCTACGCCACCATGGCCGCCAACGGTGACGGCGGCAAGAAGATCTGGATCACCGAGCTGGGCGCACCCACCGGCAACGGCCCCATGGCCGTGTCCGAGGACGCGCAAGCAGCCATCATTGGATCGAGCCTGAACAAGGCGTCGACCCTGCCCTACATCGGGCCGGTCTTCGTGCACTCGCTGCGTGACTCCGGAACCGATCCCGCCGACTCCGAGCAGAATTTCGGACTGCTGCGGGCCGACTTCACCCACAAGCCGGCATTCGACGTGGTGCGGGGGTCGTAGCGCTGCAACTCGCGCTCCACTCTGGGCCCTATGTCGCGGAATCCCGGCTGCAGAACCGTCGAGTGGAGCGTTCTGTGCGACGACCCTTTCTGCATGCGTCGCGTCGGATCATCCCTACTTCGTGAATTGCTCGATCGGCCGGCGGGATCGGTGCAGCGGGTGTCGCACTCGAGCTTCGACGGCGGCGCCGCGATCTGACCGCGCCCGGATCATGCCGAGCAACACGAGCGCTGCGGCTACCGCGGTGATGGCGAACCCCGCTACGGTGACTCCGGTTTGGAACGAGGCCGCTTCGTCGGCACTCCACGTTGTAGACGAGATGTTGCCCGTGAAGAGCGCCGCAAGGATGGTGCCGGTGACAGCGATCCCGATGCCGGTGGCGACCTGGCTCGACGTATCGACCATGGCGGCACCGATTGTCGTGCGGTTCTCCGGAAGGCCGGTCATGACATTGGTACCTGCGACGACGCCGACGATGCGCATCCCGACGGCGACGAGAACGAGGGCGAGCGCGATCCAGATATAGCCGAAACGGCTACCCCCGGCGAAGACGGCGAGGCCCAGAACGACCGCCGCCGCGCTGATCCAGGCTGCGTGGTTCATCCCCACCCTGCGCAGGAATGGTGCGACGAGTCGGCCGCTGAAGAGCAACACGATGACCTGAGGGAGCATCCCTATCGATGCGAGAGCCGGCGACCAGCCCCATGCGAACTGCAGCTGAAGGGTGACCATGTAGCCGAGGCCTGCGATTGCCAGACCGGAAGCGGCTTTGTAAGCGAGGCCGCTGGACACGAGTGGGAGGGCCACGAGTTCGAGGTCCAGGAGCGGGAACGTAGCGGTGCGTGCGCGGACGACGAAGAGGACTGCCGCTGCCACGGCACCGGCAGTTGACGCCCATGGCATCCACGAACCTGCGCTCTGTTCGACGAGCAGGGTCGGCGCTACGAGCGCCAGGACGATGGTGGCCGTGCCGAGGAGTGCCCCCACAACGTCGAGAGGGTCGCGGTGCAACTCCTCGGGGAGGTCTTCGGCTACGCCCATGCGGATTCCGATGAATGCAAGGATCGCGATGGGTACGTTCATCAAGAGTAAAACCTGCCAGGGTGCGAAGGCCAGAACGAATCCGCCGACGGTCGGCCCGACCGCCAGTCCCACCAGGCCGACCGTCGAGATGAGGCTGAGCGCCCTCACGCGTAGCGGCTCCTCATCGAAGAGTCGGAAAGCCAGCGCCATGGAACCGGGGGTGGTCATCGCCGCAGCGACACCCATGACGGCACGGACTGCGACGAGTTGCTCGGGTGTTGTGACGAGGACGATGGCAGCGCTGGCGACGGCCAGCAGCGTCAGTCCGAGCAGCATCACACGGCGTCGGCCGAATTGGTCTGCGATGGCGCTGAACAGCAGCATCAGTCCGCCGAATACGACCGCGTAGGCACCGGTGACCCACTGGAGCGCGGTGGTCGACGCGTCGAGTTCACGCCCGATGGCGGGAAGAGCAACGTTGAGGATGGAGTTGTCGAGCATCTCGAACAGGAACACAGCCGAAAGGCCGGCTAGAGCTACCGCCGCGGCTTTCAAGGTGTGCGGACGGTGCCGCGGCGAGGGGACGTGCGCCTCGTCAGTATTGTTTGTAGCTCGCTCTTTTTTCGGGCTCATGGCACCTCTCCGGTCAAGGGAGAAGTGGCGGCTCGATAGAGCGGCGTGCGAACGCGGCTGACAGCCAGCGCTTTTACTTCCGGTGCAGTCAAATTAGCAGGCGATCGGGTCAGCAGCAACCGAACATGCCATCTTCACGGACCGCTCGCCTCGGCTCGGCTGACCACGGACTTACCGCCCGCGTTCGCCTTCGATTGCCGAACCGTCACTCAACCACCGCCGACGAGCGCCTGAAGCGGGCACCTCAGACCCCTACAACGTGAAGGGTCTCAATGCGAGAGCACAAGGTGGGCGGAGACGCCCGATGATCGAATACGTGGATGTCGGTGACGCGAATAGTGCTCCCGTTGAATACACTTCGAGCAGGGGCCACCGCGCCCAGAGACAGGGTTGATGCGAGCACCGCCTCGCCGCCCGAACTCTGTGCAAGGAGATCGATAATGAGCGCAACCACCGTGGGCTTCGGCCGCATCGCAGCCACGATTCCCGTCACCGACATACAGCACTCGATCGAGTTCTATCGCGACGTGCTCGGCATGACCGTGACCTTCACCAACGGCAGCCCGCCCGGATTCGTCATCATCCGGCGAGATGCCGCCGAACTGCACCTGACCTTGGTGAGCGGACACCGAGCTGGAACCTACAACGTTGCGCACCTGATGGTCGAAGACGCAGTGGGCCTCTACGAGCACCTGGTCGAACACCAGGTGCGCATCGTCAAACGTCTGCGCGACGCCGACTACGGACTTCGTGGCTTCGTTTTCTGCGACCCGGACGGGAATCGAATTGACGTCGGGCAGCCTCTCCAGTAGCGGCGGATCGCGTGATTGCCGCTTCGGCCCGCCGACGGGAAGCTCAAAGTGATCACCTCTAGGTGGGCGACGATGTCAGAGATGATTGTGCGGGGAAAGCGGCGCGCCTCGCTCAGTAGTAGGTACCCATGACGGTGCGGACTTCGTCCAGGGTCTGCTCTGCAATCGCATTGGCGCGCTGGTTTCCCTGGCGCACTACCGACTGCACGTAGCCGGGGTCGGCGGCGAGCTTTGCCCGTCGACGGCGATGTTCTGCAAGGTACGAGTTCACCGCCTCGGTCACAAGGGTTTTCAATGCGCCAGCCCCTGCGGAGCCGATTTCAGCAGCTATCGCGTCCGGTTCCCTGCCCGTGCACAGGCCCGCGACGTTGAGCAGTGCTGACACTCCCGGTCGCGTCTGCGGATCATAGGAGATGTGTCGCTCAGAGTCCGTGGCCGTTCGACGTACCACCTGAGCTGTCTGGTCCGGTGTCATCGACAGCGTGATCGCGTTGCCGAAACTTTTCGACATCTTGCGCCCATCGAGGCCTGGAACGTCGGGACTCGAGGTCAGCAGTGCTTGTGGTTCGTCGAACACCGCGGCGTATCGGTCGTTGAAGCGCCGTGCGATGACCCTCGCCATCTCGATGTGAGGGAGTTGGTCCTTACCGACGGGGACTACGTTGGCCTTGCAGAACAAGATATCCGCCGCCTGGTGCACCGGATACGTCAGCAACAGACCGCCCAGGGCGCGGCCACTGGCGGCCAATTCGGCTTTCACCGTCGGGTTTCGGTGAAGTTCGGCCTCGGTCACCAAGCTCAGGAACGGCAACACGAGTTGATTGAGGGCGGGTACCGCCGAATGTGTGAAGATCGTCGACCTGTCGGGATCGATCCCCGCCGCCATGTTGTCCAAGGCCGCGTCGTGCACGTGCCGTCGCACGTGCCCGATTGCATCGCGGTCCGTAATCACCTGGTAGTCGGCCAAGACGATCATCGTCTCGACACGGAGATCTTGCAGTCGCACGCGTTCTCGGATCGTCCCGAACAGGTGCCCGAGATGCAGTGGCCCGGTGGGCCTTTCCCCGGTCAACGTGCGATACCGGCCCGGATCGGCCGCGACATTCGTGGCGAGCACGTTGCTGCGCTCGACACTGGAGATGTAGGTGTGGGTGCTCATTCGAAGACCTCTCTGCACGAACGGAGCGGGCTGCATCAGCCGCGCGTCTGGTCCGTACGAAAGATCAGCGGGCTGAGATACAGCCCGCAGGACATGGTCGACCGGGCTGCTAGCGCAGCCACCACCAAGCCTGATGAGTGTCGATCACCCCGACAGGCTAGCAAGCTCGACCGAAGTAGATCGATCACAGCGTCGACGGCGTGGAGCGCCGCGGCGTTCCATTCGGGGTACGTCCGTGGGGAGGCCGGCACTGCCCGCAGGCGGGATGTAAGACCGTTGGCCGACGCCGGTGGGGTGGCCACCTCCCGGCCGTCAAGATGGTCGGATCTCAATGCGGGAAGCAAATGGATGATGGCACGCTGGAACTTGCAGCCACCGGGAAACTCCAATGCCGATGGATAGCTACTAGCGTCGCAGCAAATCTCGGAGTTTTGGCGCGAGTGTCAAAGCAGCCGCGATGATTTGGGCAGATCTCGGCGCACTCATTGGCTCTGCATCGAGCCGTATCCGCACAGAACGCGGTGCCGACGAACTGTGAGGAGCCGCGTGGCGCGCCTAGACATCGCATGTCTGCAGCCGAGTGCGATGACGGTGTAGGCGTGCCATGCATATTCCGGTGTCCTACGCCGGTTGAACTCGCCTGAGTGAGCATCGCCTCGGGCGGCACTGATCGCGGCCATGACGACGACCTTCGCTGTCGCAGGTCGTGGCTTCGCCTGTCAGCCAACGACATTTGGATCGAGACCGGCTCAGGACAGGTCCGATCGCGGGTCGCGTTGCCGGAATCGACTCGGCGCGAGCCCGGACCAACGTTTGAACGCGACACTGAAAGCACTCTCGGACCGGTAACCGAGCTGCGTTGCGAGTTCGGTTACCGATGACGATCCATCGTCCAGCGACCGTTCGGCCAAGCGCATTCGCCACCTGAACAGATAGGTGAGAGGAGGAACGCCGGCGGTCGTGGTGAACCGGTGGGCGAAGCTGCTCCGCGACATCGCGCACGCCGCAGCAAGTTCGGAGATATGCCAATCTCTGCCCACATCGGCGTGCATGAGCTGCAATGCCGGACGCAACCGGTCATCGGCGGCGGCACGGACCCACCCTGATGGCAGCTCATCCGCCGCTGCCACCCATGCCCGAAGAACCTGCACCAACAGCAACTGCGTCAGCTGAGCCGAGGCAGCCGTGCGACCAGCGCGTTCGTGGGCGAATTCGTCGAAGAGCTCCTCGAGGACCCAGGCCGCAGTCGTCGCCTCGCGCGCTCGACCGTGTAGATGCAGGACGGGTGGGATTGCGTCTCGAAGGAAGTCGTCGGCGGCGTCGAACAACTCGATGTGCGCGGTGACGCAAACGTGGTCGGCGTCGCGATCGACCGGATGAACCGGGTCGTTCTCCCGCAGCTGTACCGGCGATTCATGCAGATCGCTTCCCATGTCGAAAGACGTGCGGCCGTCCACCACCAGAACCTCGCCCGCGTCGACCCTCAGGTCTGCTGGTTCGGAGTCGAGCCGAAACCACAGGGACCCGCGGATGACCCCCAGAATTTTGATCCGTCCCGGGGCCGGGGACCGTACTGCCCACGCACCTGATCCGGAGATACCGCCGGACAGCACGCATCGCGCGTGGGAGATCCGGAGAAGATCGGACATGAGATCCATACACACAATCTAGGACTCTGGCGAAGGTGTTGCGGCGTCTCGATGATTCACAATCCAAAGTCTTGACGTCAGACTGGACAGGACCCACTTCTCGCCGATTCGAGCTGCGGCGGGCAGGCACACAGCGCGCCTGACGGTCATCCATCCAGCTCACCGAACAATCGGAGTTCCCCATGGCCTTCACTGTCATCCTGCACGCCCAAGCCAAACCCGGCCGCAGTCACGATGTCGTCGACTTCTACCGCGAGACCTTGGCCGCCACCCGCTCACGGCCCGGCTGCATCGGCGTACGGGTGGTGCGCAGCGCCGACGACGACACCGCATTCGCACTGATCGAGCAATGGGACGACAAACGCGACCAAGAGGCCTATGCCGCATGGCGAGCCGAGACCGGCGGCGAGGTCATGGCGCAATTCGGCGAACTACTCGCCGCACCTCTCAGGATCGAGTTCTACGAAGAGATCAACGCCTGAGCTCGAATCCGCCGGCTCACCGGCATCGGGTTCCCATGCCCGAAACCATCCACAGCAACCGAGCCGACACCACCGCTGACCGTAGGAAAAGGATCCATTGTGCGCATTGTCATCTTCGGAGCCACCGGCATGATCGGGCAAGGAGTACTGGAAGCCTGCCTGCGTGACGAGCAGGTCACCGATGTTCTCGCCGTAGGCCGTACACCCACCGGTCGCGCCCACCTCAAGCTCCGCGAACTTCCCCACGATGACTTCGCCGACTTCACCACCGTTCAGAACGATCTGGTCGGGTTCGACGCCTGCTTCTACTGTCTGGGCACCTCTGCCTTCAAGATGAGTGAGACGCAGTACCGCCGGGTCTCCTACGACTTCCCCCTGGCCGCCGCCCGGGCACTGCTGACCACCGATCCCGATCTCGTCTTCACCTACGTCTCCGGCGTCGGCACCGACAGCACCGGCACGACCCGCATGATGTGGGCGCGCGTCAAGGGCGAGACGGAGAACGCTCTGCTGGCACTGTCACCACGCGCATACATGTTCCGCCCCGCGTTCGTCCTCCCTCCGCCCGGTACAACATCGAAGACTGCGTTGTACGTCGTGCTGTACAAGGTGCTCGGCCCGCTCTACCCCGTGCTGCGGCGAATCGCCCCACGCTACGTCACCACGAGCCTGCAACTGGGTCACGCGATGATCCGAACCGCAGGCGGCGGCATGCCCCGTCATGTGTTGGCCACGGCCCACATCAACCAACTCGCGGCCTCCTGACGCTCACTTAAAAGTCCGCATGGGCGGGCTGCGGCGCAGAATGCGAGCAGCAAACCTATTCGGGTGGAGTCCGATCCATCGTCCCTTTCGGTTAGCGACGACTCGTCCTCACTCCTGCGAATGTGCCCACTCGCTCGCGGTTGCATCTATGCAGCCACAGATGCAACCCCGAGCGGGCCACTTGGCCGCCATTCACGTTGGTCACGCAGTAATGCCCAGAGAACGTCGACCAGTCTGCGAGCGAGTGCGATGGTGGCCTGGACGTGTCGTTGGTGTTCGGCGCGTTTACGTTGGTAGAACTCTCGTGACGGTCCTTCTCTTTGCGCACTGCTGAAGGCCGCCATGAAGAGGACGTGTCGTAGTCGTCGGTGGTAGCGCTTGGGACGGTGCAGGATTCCGGTGCGGGTTCCGGAATCGTTGGGAACGGGAGCAAGCCCTGCGTAGGCGGCCAGCTTGGCGGCGGTGCCGAATGCGGCGAGGTCACCCGCGGTGATGGCAAGGAACTCGGCTCCCAGGCGCGCGCCGATACCGGGGACGCTCTCGATGATGTGGGCCTGGTGGTGACTGCGGAAGCGTTCGACGATCTGTTTGTCGAGAGCTTTGATCTCGTGGTCTAGGTCGAGCAGCTGCTCGGCGAGACGATGACGAGTTGTTCGGTGGTCGATTCTGCTTGTACTGCAACGGTTTGCGCCTCGGCGGCGGCGAGCGCTTTGGTGACCATACCGGGGATTGTCGGCCGTCGGACACCGAGTTCGCGGAGATGGGTACCGATCTCGTCGGTGCCAGCGGTGCGGATCGCGGCTGGAGTGCAGTAGCGAGTGAGCAGGGCCAGTCCGGTGCGGGTGGTGTAGTCGAAGGCACGCTCGAGTTCAGGGAAGATCCGCAGTAGAAGTGCACGGAGTCGGTTGATGCGGGAAACCCACTCCCCCATCAGATCCGCCCGGTAGGCGGTCAATAGTCCGAGTTCGGCGACAACGTCGTCCGGGGTCGTGATCGTGGTCAGGTCGCGGCGTAGGCGAGCCGTTTCGGCGATGACCACGGCGTCTTTGGCGTCGGTTTTGCCTTCACCGGGGAAGGCACCGGTCATGCGGTTGACGACTCGCCCAGGCACGTAGGTGACCGTCTGGTCGGCTGCGACGAGGACAGCGAGAAGCAGAGCTGATTCGGGTGATGTCAGATCCACCGCCCACCGGATCACGGGTGAGCCGTCAGTCGTGCGCGCCTTGTCGAGGAGACGTTCGATGCTGTGTTGGTCGTTGTGGACGCGGACCGACCACAGTTGCCGGCCGGTGTTGTCGATCGCCGCGGCCTGATGGTGAGTCTTACCGATGTCGATACCGATCCACACCGCTTGCGGTTGTGCTGTCACAGAGTCCCTTCCGTCGAAGTGCCCCGACTGGGTGGACGGCTCCGCCGGCATTCCTCTAAGTAGCGACTCTTTCGCAGATACGTGTCTCAATCAGCGGCCGGAGTGTCCGCGACGGACGAGGTGGCCATCCCACCAAAGCCACACCAACGGCGGGTGATTGTCAGCCTCGCCTCGAACGTCGTCGGGCACCTGAAGTGATCACCTCCAGGTGGGGACGATTTTAGAGAGGTGATTGTGCGGGAGAGACTGAGATCGGCCAGGCTCGGTGTCGCGGTAGCGTCGAGCATCATCCTCGGCAGGAAGCGGGGATCCGGCTTTTGGAAAATTGTGTTGCTCGTTTACTTGTGCCAGGGATTGCACCAGGGTTTACTTGCCATCCTGGAACAAACCGTTGGGTTTACGTCGGTGAGAAAAGCGTGACGGTCGATCCCTCATGAAGGAGTAACCGATGCGGTGTTTCCCGACCCACCGAAGGGTTTGCCGAGCGGTGTTGACTGTGCTGATGACAGTGTCGCTCGGTGTCCTGGTTGCACCCACAGCCTCTGCGGACTGTGTGGGATTCGGATCGGAAACAGAACGGGTGACCTTCGCCCGCGATCGAGCTGCGATAGCTGCGATAGCGACTCCGACTGCTGTGGAGACGACCCCTCGCCCTCCGTCGGGTGGACTTCCGGTGGCCGTGTACACGTTCGCCATCGACACTGGCATCAAGGGTGTAGAAGCTAACGAGATTGTGAAGGTTGCTGCACCTCAGGACAATTCGAATGCACGCACTTTCGATATCGGCAAACGATACTTCCTCGCTCCGTTCGCGTCGGGCGAGGACTCCGGGAGCGGCGATCTCACTCGTTTGGCTTCCTACGCGGACGGTGCGTGCAGCCCGACAGCAGCTCTCGACGAGCTGAGTCCAGCATTCGCCGACCAATGGCCGACGACGTCGACGAGTTCCACTGCCGCGCCTACCGGTAGTGAGACACCGTTGGCGATCGAAGGTGACATGGTCGACGACGGCAGCACGGGTGACGACGGGGCGGGGACGATTCTTCTGGGTGTGGTCGCAATGGTGATTGTCGTCGCCGGCGGTTCTGTTCTGCTCGTGCGTCGACTACTTCGGTAACGATCACCTGTCGTGGATGAGATCTGTTCTGTTCTAATCGATCGATTCCCGCGTCACCCACAGCGCTGCCGGGACCTGAACTACCGGCGAAACCGCGGTCAGATCGGGTAATCGCCTTCCCCGTAGGCTCGAATTCACGGTCGACAGTCACTTCAGCCGCAGCACTCCAGCGGAGGTTGAATCGAATCCACATGCCACAGAGTAGAATTCGGCTAGATGTGCCTCGTAATCGACGTGCAGCCACTCGATATCGGTTGCACGTAGATCGGAAACGACATGGGAGACGAGCCTGGTGCCGATCGCCTGGTGTCGCCATTCCGTAGCAACTGCGGTGTCGAACAGGAACGCGTGTTTGCCACCGTCCCATGCTGCGTTCACGAATCCGCACAGCACAGTGCCATGGAAGGCACCAACCCACGATTTGCTGTGGCGCTGCAACCGAGATCCCCACGGCACCAACTCGTAGTTCCCCCCGAACGCATCGTGATGGAGCTGCGATAGCTGGACATCATCCACGTCGAAGCGGACTCGGAAATCGATAGCCATGCCGAACAGCATAGAAATGCTGACGATAGCCCGCATTCAGGCATGGAACGACGTTCCAGTTGTGACAGGATCGGCCCATGCCAGAGAAGAAGCCGACACCCGCGCGACGTTCCGACGCCCTGTCCAAAGGGCGCATCGTGCAGGCAGCGATCGAGATGCTCGACGAGGGTGGCACCGATGCTTTGACGTTCCGCACTCTCGCCGCACACCTGTCCACGGGCGCCGGAGCGCTCTATCACCACGTCGGGAACAGGGAAGATCTGCTCGCGGCAGCGGCCAAAGCCGTCATGGCGTCAGTGTTGGAATCCTCGCCCGAGATCGAGTCGACAGAGCAGGGCGTTCGCGGCGTGATGATGAGGGTGTTCGACATGATCACCACGCGGCCATGGGTGGCGACGCAACTCGCCGGCGCACCGTGGCAGCCGGCCGTCATGCATCTGTTCGACCGCATCGGAACCGAACTGGACGTCCGCGGAATTCCGGAGAATGAGCAGTTCGACGCCGCGTCCGTGCTCATGTACCACGCTCTCGGGGCTGCGAGCCAGCGCAATGCCGGGAGGCAACTAGCCGCCACGGTGACGGACCGCGCGACATTTCTCGACTCCACACGCTCGGCGGTGACGGATACCGGCGACTATCCGTTCCTGACCCGAATCGCGTCACAATTCGCCGAACATGATGATAGAGAACAGTTTCAGGCCGGTGTCGACATCATCCTGGCCGGCATCGACCGAACTAGCGCAAGACGATGAAGACAGCGCACAGGAGAAATACTCCGGCGGTGGTTCGGTCCACTATGCGTTGACCGCCGCGGTCGAAGAAGCGCCGAAGGCGCAATCCAGCGAGACCGTAGAGCCCGATGATCACCGCCATGACCGTGGTGAGGGTGAGTCCGAGCAACAGATAGTCGTCGAGGTGCACTTGTGTGAGGTCGATGACGCTGGGAAGTAGCGCAACGTAGAAGCCGATGGCCACGGGATTGGACATGGTGAGCACTATTCCGAGGCCGACACTGTGAGCTCGGCGGGGCGTGTCGAGTGTGGGCACTGATAGCGCCGGCGCTCCGGCTGTCCTCCACTTCTTCGCGGCGAGGTAACAGAGATACCCAGCGCCGGCCCAGGTGAGGACGCGAAGGATCGGCTCGTAGGCCGCCGTCGCCGCGGCGAGTCCTGCCATGGCCATGCCGAGGAGAGTCAACTTTCCGACGACGATGCCGGCCGCCAGTCCAGGAACGCCCCGGAACCCGGAGTCGAGGGATCGAGCCATCACCGCAACAACTTCGGGGCCGGGGGTGGCAGCCGATGCCGCGAACACTCCGGCGAACAGCGCGAGATCGGCGATGCCGATCACTGCCCGCCGCCGTCGACAGTGCGCGATGCGATCCGCGTCGGTGCCGTCTGCCGGGGGTGTTGATCGAGCCAGTCGAGGACGGTCTGCGCGTGGCGGTCCGGTGGGAACACAGGGTAGAACACGTGCTCGATGCTTCCCCCGGTGATGACGAGAGCAAGTCGTCGGTAGACCGTGAGATCGTCTGCGCTGAACGTCGGTAGTCCGATCACGTCGTGCAGAATCAGTTCTCTGTCGGTGAGCAGCGGATAGGGAAGTCGCAGTGCCCCAACCAGTTCCGATTGATATTCGACGGGTTGACTCGACAGTCCATAGACCGCGCTGATCCCGGCCTGCACCAGCTCTGCATAGTGATTACGCATGTCGCAGTTGTGCGGGCTGCATCCGCGGGCACCGGGGATGGCGTCCCAACCGTCGGGCATGTCGTGCCCTGGTGCACCGGTCATCGGAAATACATAGACCAGGACACGGCCCGTTCCGAGAGCGGCGAGGTCGACGTGACCACCGTCGGTGGACGGCAACCGGGTCGTCGGCATTGCCACCCCGCGCAGATGATCGGTCGCTCCGTCGTCGTGTGGAACGTCGAGGTCGGCCGGCAGCGGGGCGAGATCGGGATTGTGCGCATCGGCGGTGGCCCACTCGTCGGCCATCCGTGCGCTTGCCTCGGCGAGGTTGGCGACCAGCGCGACGCGTTGGCGATCGAGGTCGTCGATGGCCTGTTCGACCCGCTGGATCGCCCGGCGATACCCCGACAGCGAGGCGGGGCAGGTGTCCGCGTGCAGACTTCCGGCGTTCAGGCAGTCGACGAACGGGTGCATGTCCGCGAGCGGAATTCCGAGTGCATTCAGCCGGTGGATCTGCGCGACGACTCGAACCTGGTGGCGGTCGTACATGCGGTAGCCGTTGGTTGCCCGTTCGGGGACAACGAGATTCAGTGCCTCGTAGCCACGCAACGCCTTCGACGAGGCACCGGTCTCGCGGGTCACATCTCCAACACTCAGCAGGTCGTCCATCTCCGTACCGTAAACCCGGCCCCCAGGGGACAGGTCAAACGCGAAAGGCGACCGAGGTCGTCCGCCTACTTGACAGCGTTGGAACAGTGTTCCATTCTTACTTGGAACAACGTTCCAACAATGAGCGGAGACATTCATGAAGACATCCATCTCGATCATCGGTGCAGGACTCGGCGGCCTGGTGCTGGCACGAGTACTGCACGTTCACGGAATCGCCGCCACGGTGTACGAGGCCGACGCCACGGCCGATGTGCGCACTCAAGGCGGGCAGCTCGACATCCACGAGGAGGACGGGCAGGTCGCCCTCGCCGCAGCCGGGCTCACAGAACAGTTCCGCGCCATCATTCACGAGGGAGGCGAAGCGACTCGCGTCCTGCGTCCGAACGGCGAGGCTCTGCTCGACGAAGCCGACGACGGCACCGGCGGTCGACCGGAAGTGCTGCGCGGCGACCTGCGACGCATTCTGCTCGACTCACTGCCGGCCGACACCGTTCAGTGGGGGCACAAGCTCACCTCCGTCCGTCCCTTGGGCAATGGGCAACACGCACTCGAGTTCGCGAACGGAACCATCGCGGTCAACGATCTGCTCGTCGGTGCCGACGGCGCGTGGTCACGAGTCCGATCCCTGCTCTCGGCTGCCCAACCCGACTACGTGGGCACCGTCTTCGTCGAGACCTATCTCCACGATGTCGACGCAC
This sequence comes from Rhodococcoides fascians NBRC 12155 = LMG 3623, assembly GCF_001894785.1. Classification (GTDB taxonomy): domain Bacteria; phylum Actinomycetota; class Actinomycetes; order Mycobacteriales; family Mycobacteriaceae; genus Rhodococcoides; species Rhodococcoides fascians. Next base: position 260,272 of record NZ_BCWW01000002.1, on the reverse strand, counting down.
GTCACCCCGCCACCGCCCGCGCAGTCGGCGGCGGTGCGATGTTCGCCCTCACCCCGGGTAAGGGAATCTCCGTGCACCGCGAGGCCGGCGACATCCTGCACACGTACGTTCAGCTCAATCGCAGCGTCGACTGGATCGACGCGATCGACTTCACCGACGCCGCCTCGGCCAAAGCGACGGTCGCAGCCGAATTCGATGGATGGGCACCGGAATTGACGGCGTTGATCACCGACGGCGAGACCGCTCTGGTTCCCCGAAAGATCTTCACGCTACCCAACGACCACCGCTGGGATCACACGCCGGGAGTGACCCTCGTGGGCGATGCCGCGCACCTGATGCCTCCCTCCGGAGACGGCGCCAATCTGGCGATGTTCGACGGCGCAGAACTCGCTCGCGCCATCGCCGATCACCGCGGCAACATCGATGCAGCCGTGTCCGTCTACGAGAAGGCCATGTTCATCCGAAGTGAAGCGGTGGCCATCCAGTCACACGAAACGCTCGACCTCTGCCTCGGGGAACGCTCCCCGTTCGGAATGATCGATCTGATCACCGGCGTCACCCCTGTGAGCTCGGGTGATCGTCTCTCGCAGTAACAGATTCACTGTCCGACGCCGTATCGAGCGCAAGGGCTGCAAGCAGCCGCAGGCCGTCCTCGCTGGCACTGCCGGCCGCGGCGCTCAGGACGATCATCTCCATTCCCGGCTCACCCGGCAGAGCGAAGTTCTCCTGATGAAGCTCCAACAAACCCACCAGCGGGTGACGGTAGGCCTTGCGCCCGTGGGTTCGAGCGCACACATCAGCGCGGGCCCACAGTCGACGGAATCGGTCACTCCTCATGGACAATTCACCGATCAGTGACGCCAACTGCGCGTCGTCCGGGTACTGCCCCGCAGCGAGCCGAAGGTGTCCGACCACATCCATGGTGCAGGTGTTCCAGTCGTCGTACAGCCCCCGCTCGGCTTCCTCGAGAAAGATGTGGCGCGCAGTGTTCAACCCCGGGATCGGCTGGCCGTACAGCACCCGCGCAAGTCGGTTGCCCGCAAGCACATTCATACGGTGATCCATGATGAACGCAGGCGCTCCCTCGACCAGATCGAGCACGCGTAGAAGTTCGGGGCGCACGCGCCCCTTCGGGGTCTTCGCAGGTCGACGACGTCGACGGGCAAGCCGATCCAGGTGCGCCCGCTCGGTGTCGTCAAGAGCGAACACCCGCGCCAGCGCATCGAGAATCTGCTCGGACGGCTGTGTGGCACGGCCCTGTTCGAGACGAACGTAGTAATCGATGCTGACACCCGACAGGTGAGCGACCTCCTCGCGCCGCAGCCCGTCGACGCGGCGATACCGGTCGACGGGAATTCCGACCGACGCCGGATCGACACGGGACCGCCGAATTCTCAAGAAGTTCGCCAAATCGTCCACACCTGAAGTATCCCCCGGATTCGTCGGTCGAGAGTGGTACCGCCGATACCAGGAACACCGACCACAGGACATCGCGCCCCTGAACGAGACGGGCAGAACGAGACAGGGTGAAGGCGTCACTCGAACACAACTCGACAACAGGGAGCACCCGTGAAGACGCTCATCGTCTATGCCCACCCAGAACCACAGTCGCTCAACCACTCCCTCAAAGATCTGGCCGTCACCACGTTGGAAGCCGCAGGCCACGAAGTGCAGGTGACCGATCTGTACGGATCGAAGTGGAAAGCTGCACTCGACGCCTCGGACTACGGCCCTGCCGCGTCCTCGCCACTGCGGGTGGCTGCAGATTCCGGACGGGCTTTCGACACCGGCACCCTCACCTCCGACGTCCGCGCCGAGCAGGAGAAGTTGCTGTGGGCCGACACCATCATCTTCCAGTTCCCGCTGTGGTGGTACTCGATGCCCGCGATCCTGAAAGGGTGGGTCGATCGAGTGTTCACCTACCACTTCGCTTATGGCGTCGGCGAACACAGCGACACGAAGTACGGTGAGCGCTACGGCGAAGGAACCCTCGCCGGCAAGCGAGCACTGCTGTCGGTCACCGTGGGCGGCCCGGAAGCCCACTACTCCGATCGTGGCATCAACGGCCCTATCGACGACCTGTTGTTCCCCATCCACCACGGCATCCTCTACTACCCGGGCATCGATGTTTTGCCTGCGTTCGTCGTCCACGGATCCGATCGATTGACGGCCGAGGAGTACGCGGTTGCAGCGAAGAACTGGGAACGGCAACTACTCGAACTCGAGACGACCGAACCGATAGCGTTCAGGAAGCAGAACTTCGGCGATTACGAGATGCCGTCCCTTCGTCTCAAAGAGGGCCTCGAAGAACCCGGGCAGTCGAGTTTCGCCTTGCACGTGCGGTCGTGATCACTTGTCGCCGAGCGCGTTTCCGCGCTGGCGATGAATGGTCAGGTGGCTGCGGGTGCAGGGGTGCTACATGCCGTTGCTCACGATCGACCACGGATCCGACGATTCCTGCCGTGCGAGGATGTATCCCCAGGTTGTTGCCCCTTCGTGCATGGACCCGTCGCCGCCGGTGAGATCGAAGCGCACCGACACCCAGGCCTCGAATCGATAGCCTTCGGCGGCTGTACCCGGGGTCGGGTCTTCCTCGGTAACTCTGACGATCTCGAGGTTGTCCAGGTGTGCCCGAGGTGCGTTGAACCAGCCCTGCATCCCCTGCCACCCCTCGTCCGCGACCAAGGACTCACCCGTCGACGAATCGCTGGCGTTGACCGCATCGACCCAACCTCGGACCACCGCTGCCGGGTCCTGCCGATCGACCGTTTCAACCGACTCGCCAGCGGTGCCGCTGTGTGTGCACCCTGCGAGCACCAACGCCAGGAGCACCAGCACGGCACCGAGGCTGGACACTGCCGACCACCGACTCTTCATCGCACCTACTTCACACCAAGATTCGCATAGCCACAACGACAACGGTCGCCGTTGCAGTGGGCGACCCCCCCATGTGGCACTCCCCCGGGCTCCGGCGGCAGAGGACGTGATGATTCGTACCTTCGTTCATCGAGAACGCGGACAACAGAAACGTCGGCAGTTGTCACGCCCGGCGAAGGACGTCGCGTGTGAGCTCGAGCTGGCCGAGGTGTTGGGACAGCTCGCGCACCAGGTGTGTCAACACCCATTCCGGGGTGGCGGTTGCAAGTTCCGGGCGCGTGGAACCCATGACGGTCCGATCACGAATCCCTTCGCGCAATGCCATATCCACCCACTCGGGCAGACGCGTACGAACGTCGTCGACCCGTGTGATCAGGTCATCTACCCGGCCGGTGGCCGTGAATTCGGTGGCGCGGTCCCGCGGAAGTTTCAGGCCGGCGATCACCGAGCCTCCCCAGTGCTCTATCACAGCGACACAGTGGAAGACGATGGCGTACGGACTGTTGGCACCCGGCAGATCCGGTGTGGTGTTGGCCAGCTCGTCACCCAGGCCCCTGAGGATTTCCGTCATCGACGACAGACTCTCGCCGACGATCACGAGAGTGGCGTCGGCTACGCGTCTTTCGATGTCGTCCTGCATCACCGGACCGTACACCTGACCCTCTCCCGTACCCAGTGTCGATGGCGTCTCGATAGCTCGTTTGCCACCATCTCGCCTCGAATAGGAGAGAGGATGGGGCCATCGCCGGATTCCGAAACCAGTGGAGGTTGTCATGGCAAGACTCGTTCAGCGGCTTGCAGTGTGCGGTGCGGTGATGGTCGGTGCGGCGTTCGCGTCAACTGCAGTGGCGTCCGCGGAGGTGACGATCCCGTTTCAATTCAACCCAGCGCCCTACGGAAACCCCAGGGGCAGTGTCGATTCACCCCCGAGCAATTGTGCCGTGGTGGTCGGCGAGCAACCCGGGATCGCCAAGGTCACCGACGTCCCGAACGCGAACACCGGGTGCTACCTCATTTCCGACGTGCGCTGGGTGAACCTGACTACCGGGGCCAGTGGCAACGCCCGATTGTCCGACGCCCTCTTCGGATCCCCGCACGAGGCAATTGTGTACAGCGGGCCAGGGCAAGTGGTACTCGTCGGACTACCGACTTCTGCGACCACCGTGCCGGGATTCGCGACGTTCTACGTTCCGTAGCCACTCGAGAAGGTATCGACCGCAGAACGTAGGACAGCACAATCGGGCGAGGGTGGTTTAGATTAGGGCATCCAAACTACGCTCGAAGGAGACTCGATGAATCCCGTGGTGAATCGGCGGACTGCGTTGTCGATGACGTTCGTGTCGGTCGCCGGTCTCGTTGTTGCCGGCTGCGCCAACGGCTCGGCGCAACGTTCGGATGGTTCGAGTTCGACGGCGAACGTCGAGAGCGGTGCGTTCCCCGTGACGATCGAGCACAAGCTCGGTTCCACAACCATCGACTCCGCTCCCACCCGTATCGCCGCGGTGGGCATCGGCGACTCCGACGTGCTGCTCTCGCTGGGTCTGACGCCCGTACTGGTGCCGGTGTGGAAGGGCTCGACCGACGACGGCATCGGCATCTGGGCCGAACCGACCGTCAAGGGTGACGAACCGGTAGCACTGGCGAATGCGACGACCGAGTTCGATGTGGAGACCATTGCGGCCGCTGCCCCCGATCTGATCATCGCCGTCAACAACGCCATCGACGAAGACGTCTACTCGCAGCTCAGTGCGATTGCGCCGACGGTACTGCACGCTGCGGGTCAGACCGACTGGGTGCTGCCGTGGCAGGAGGTGACCACCAGAATCGGACGCTCCGTGGGTTTGCCGAATGCCGCGCAGGCCGAGGTCGACCGCGTCGAAGCGCTTGTGGCGCAGGCTCGAACCGACAATCCGCAGTTCGTCGGCAAGACGGCTGCATTGGTCATCAGGTGGAGTGACGGCAAGCTACGGGCGTTCAGTCCCGACTCGGCGCGGGCCCAGCTGTTGACCGCACTCGGCTTCGAAGCACCCGCCGCATTGGCGTCCCAATTCGAAGGCAAGCTGAATACCGAACTCTCGGCCGAGAGCTACAGCTTGCTCGACTGCGACTACCTCTTCTTCGACAATTACGAACTCCACCGCGAGTCCATGGAATCGCAGGAGACCTTCACCAATCTGGACGTCGTGCGCAACGGTGGATTGATCGCGCTGGATCCGATTGTCTCCGACGCAGTGTCGATGCCGAATCCGTTGACCATCCCGTTTGTGCTGTCTGCGTTCATCGACGACATCAAGGCTGTCGACGCGGCCAGATAGCGTCGGACATCGACGACCACACACCGAGCACGACGGCAGGCGCGGCGATGCAGCCGGCGACCACCAACCATGGGGTCGCCGCTGCAACGCTGCCGTCGTCGAGTCGATCGTAGAGATACCCGACGCCGATCGTGCCGATCAACGACAGACATCCACCGATGGTGTTGAGCAGTCCGAAATGTGCTCCCAGATAACGTTCTCCGGCAATTCGGGCGAGGGTGTCTCGCATCGAGGGCACCATCAACATCTGCCCCAGATGCAGTAGTGCAATCCACGCTCCGATCTGCACGTACGGCCACACCGAGTCTGTGATGGTGCCTGGCCCTAGCGCCGGAATGACGAACGACGCCGACATCACGGCCAAGCCGCTGGTTGTTGCGGCTCGCGATCCCATCCGTGCGGCGACTGCCACCATCGGCCGCTGACCGACGATCACCAGTACCGCTGCCCCCACGTAGAACCAGCCGAGCAGATCCTGAGAGCCGATGCGCAGCGAAAGTTGCTCGGGCAGCATCAGATACAGCTGAGCGAGTGCGACGAACTGTGCGCTGCACAGCGTGGCCAGGACGACGTAGCGTCGATTGCCCAACACCACACGCCAGACCCGGGTTATGGAAGTGCCGACGACACTGCCGGTTTCGATCGTCCTGGGGAACAGGAAGTAGAACCCGATCCACATGCCGGCGAACAGCATTGCGGCCACGGCAGCCGATGCCGAGAACGGAAAGATCAGGAGCACCGCCCCCAATGCGGGTCCGAGGACGGTGCCGAGCCGGCTACTCATCTGTTCGTAGCCGAACAGTTCGGTGCGTTTGATGACGCCCGAGTCTTCGAGCTGTCGCCCGATATCGGCGTTGGCCGATTCTACCGCGGGCGCGAACAGCGCTGCGGCGAAACCGATCAGCAGAATCCCGACTATCACCGCAGGGAGGCTGCTCGCAAGCGCCAGCACAACGAACCCGACGATGCGTATAGCTATGCCCCACAGAATGACCGGTCGACGACCGAACCGATCGGCGATACTGCCGCCGAGAAAGAACATGCCCTGCTGACTGAACGTGCGCAGACCCAACACGAGACCGACGACCCAACTCGCGAATCCGAGCTCCTCGGACAGATGCACCGCGAGAAACGGAACCACCAGATAGAAGCCGACATTGAACAACACCATCGATGCCAACACGAGCTTGACCACCGACGGAAGGTCTCGTAGCCGACCTCGCGCCGACGCACCACCGACTCCAGGGTTGATCGTCACGAACGTCGACACTACTGGCGCGACGGTCGGTGCGGTCCCCTCCGTCTCGGACCGGGCCGAATCCTCCGCCGAATCGAGGTTAACCAAGTGGTTACGCGGCGCGATTTCCTATATTCCGCCTGAAACCAACCAGCAACAAGGTGGTCGTAGATTCCTTGCTAGCTGGACCGTGAGCACCACCTGTCTTTCGTGGCGATCGAATGCGGGAACCAGACTCAACTATTGACCATGGGGAACATATGACACAGCCGACGAACAAGGTATCTCTCGAAGTTGCCGACTCCAATCGAATGTCATGGGAGACACTGACGGTCTCGCAGATCGGTGCGGAAATTCCTTTCAAGTCACTGTTTGCGGATCCCGACACGGGCATGCAAGTGATGCTCCTACGCTATGCCGCCGGTTTCACCAATACCTGGCACACGCACCCGTGCGCACACGGAATGTACGTCCTGGACGGCATCCTGAAGACCCACGAAGGCGAATACGGGCCGGGCAATTGGGTGTGGTTTCCAGAGGGCGGCTGGATGGAACACGGTGCGACGGAGCACAACGACGTCACCTTCTTGTTCGTCACCAACAAGCCCTTCGCAATCTGCTACGAGTCCGACGCCGACCACCCATACCCGATGGCCGTGACCGCCGACTGACGTTTGTCGGCCCGGCGTAGATGCCAACCGAGCATCGGGAGTCTGCCACGATGTACCGGTGCCATCTGTCGATCCGTTCCACGCCCTCGTTCTGATGAACGCCGTATTCGCCTCAGCAGCATGGTCTCTGGCCAGGCCGTCCTGGCCCGCGGCGATATCACTGGGAGTCGTCTCGGTGCTGTGGCTGTTCTTCAACGCCCCCATCGAAGGCAGAACTTTGTACGTGGTCGACGCAGAGAGAGGTCTCACCGAGTCCGACTTCCTCACACTCGCCGGGTTGGTGTTGGCAGCAGTGACGATTGTCAGGGTCCGGCGCAGGCGGCCCGATCACGCACCGAACAGCAGGAACAGTCCACCGAATGTGTAGAGCACCATCACGACCATCATGGCGAGTTGACCGGTAGCCGCGTGTTCTTTCGGCAAAGTTCGCAGCGAGGCGTCGTGGGCGAGGGTGATGCCCACCAGGTGCCCCACCACGACCGCCAGGACGGCGATGCCGGCGACGACCGACGGGTGGTTGGACAGGACGTAGGAGACCGATGCATCCCGCAGCCCCAGCACATTCGCGCCATTGCCGAGTGGATCCGACAGCGAAATGACTGTCTGCTGGCCCTTTTCGACGAAGTACGTGAGGTAGTGAGCCGTCATGTAACCCACCACGATCGGGATCAGGGAATGGGCCAGAAGCCCTGGAAGCGCGGTACGTCGGGAACGCGACACTCCCCCGGTGGCACGGGCCGCGCTCCAGAACGCCACTCCGACAACGCAGATCACGGCAATCAACCCGAGAGTTCTCGTCGGCACCGATCCGAGAGCGGAATCGTCGACCAACGAACGCCATGCCGGTATCTGCCCGATGCTGTCGAAGGCGGTGGACCCGAGCAGAACGGCGAGCACGGCCACCGTGCCCCGCTGCACCGGCAGGCTCACCGCACCGTCGAGCGGATACCGCAGCGCCAGCAGGCCGGACGCGGCATCTCGGGTGAGTGGAGACAACCGAGATACGGTGTCGCTGTACACCTCGAAAGGGTCTGCACGAGAGAACCATTCGTCGCCGAAGATCGCCGCACCGACTGCCATCACCACGACGTACACCCCGCACCACAGACGAACAGCCGATACCGAGCCCGAGTCGGGTGAAGCCAGTTCGAGCCAGACGAACGCGAAGAGTCCGACAACGGCTGGTACGCAGCCCCATTCACGACGGTAGGCGACTATCGCCGCCGACGTCGGACGACGCAACAGTCCGCACACGACGCGGTGTAGTGCCCGCATCGGAGACACGATTCGCCAGAACGGCCCGAACACCAGCGATGCTGGAACGATGCCCACCCACACCAGAACGTAGAAGGTGCCGAGCAACGCGTTGCTGGAATCCTGTGGCCCCCACACCGATGCTGCGGCGACAGTGCCCGCCAGCAGCACCGACAAGGTCCCGACGAGACCCCGGACGATCGCCGAATCGGCCACCACCGTCGTCCGCGGCAACGCCACGACGACGGTCGTGGGGTCGAGCCTGGGGCGACGCCACGCGAACAACAGCAGCACGAACGACGCCGCCAGCGCCCACGCCCCTCCGATCAGGGCGTAGGTGACAGGAATCGGCAGATCGGTCGACCCGCCGAGGCCGTGGGCGAGAATCACGGACGAACGACGAGCGTGGCGACAGTGCGATCGCTGTGGTGCAGTTCGATATCCACCTGTCCGGGTACATCGACGGTGAACGTGAACACCTGATCTTTGCCTGGCTCGATCTCGAAGGTGTGCTCGGGAACCGAATGCACGTGCAGTTCGTCGGTGATATCACTGCTGATCGACATCGAAATCAATTGCCCCACAGAGGCGTCGAGGCGTTGATTGGTCGGTTCGACCGTCCCGCCATTGATCGACAGATTCATCCGCAGGGTATCGGGCTGCGCGGACACAGACGCGGTGGAGTCGGTGCTGGGCACCGGTTCTGCCGCGGTGGGCGAGGTACCGCCGGACGACGATCCGCAGCCGGCCACCAGCGCCACCGTTGCACACCCGATGATCGCTGCCCGCAGTCGCGACGGTCCCATGTCAGTGCTCTCCTTCTTGTTCGAGTTTCTCTGCGCGCTCCGCCCGGCGGTCCTTCCTGACGACGTACAGCACCGCGGCCACGATGATCAACGCAGGCGCGACCGCCGGAATGGCCAGCACCACAGAATGATCGGCGAGATAGACGACGTCGGATGCTGCCGTCATACGGAGCTCGAATCCAGCGTCCTGCGTGACACCGACGCTCCCGGGGTCTCGGTACTGATGCGCACTGCGCCCCATGACAGAGCCCAGATCAATGCCAGAGTGCAGACGAGCACAACCAGTGATGCGGCACCGAACAGCCACGCCGGGTGATCGAAGCTCCGCTCCCGCTGCAGCAGCGCGGTCTCGCTCTGCAGCTGCCGTGTGAACTGGGCGTCGGCCGAGACCTCGGATGCGCCGATGCCGGGATCGGCCGCCATGAAGATCGGTGTTCCCGTCAACGTTCGACCGTCCTGGATACGCAGGAACGTCTTCCACGTTCCGTGCGCCGGTACCGGACGGGTCGACTGATACATGCCGGGCCCGGTCCGTTCGAGACGATCGACGACCAGACCACGCAGAGTGTCACCGGCTCCCTGCCATGCCAGGATTGCCACCCACTCGGGGTCGTCGGACACCAGATCGGCTGGATCGAGACGGACCGTCGCCGTCACCATCCGGCCACCGTCCTGCGGCGCGGCATCGGCGAGAGTGACCGTCGCCGTTGCATTTTCCGGTACATCGATCATCAAACCGTTGGCTGTCGCGCCGCCGAGTACGAGTACCAACGCGACGACGATCGTGCGCCGGACGGCAGGTGCCGGCAGCCCGTCACCGCTGAGCAGTTGCGCGAACAGTCCCGCCGTCAGCCCACACATGACGCCGACGGGTACTGCCATCGCAAGCGCCTCGACCCACATCGACGTCGGCCACGGATACACGAATACCGCGTCGATCCACAATGATTCGAGCCACAGGCCCACGGTTGCGGCAGCGAATCCAGCGAGCATTCCGAATCGAAGTCTGTGCACCACGAGCGGAGTGAGACCGACGAGTTCGACCACCACCGCGATCCCGAGGAACAGCGCGAAGACGTTGTGCGGTTCACCCAGAACGGGACCGACGACGAATGCCGTCAGCTCACGAATGACGGCGGCGAATGCGACGACGAACAGAGTCGCGCCCCGTCCCACGACCAGTCGTGCGGCGACGAGTGCGAACGCGCCGGCACCGACGATGAGCATCGGTTGGAACACCAACCGGAACTGCTCGACTCCGAAGTCGAATTCGATCTGGAACACCGACAGTCCGATGAGGAGACCACCGAAGGCGCTGGCCTTGAGAATCCAGGACAACACCGAGCGTCTGGGCCCCTGCGCAGTCTCGTCCACCTCGTCGGGGGACGTCTGCTGTGCGGCGGCGAGCGCCAGTCTGCCTTCGTGCTCGAGCAGCAGGACTCCGATGAGAGACAGTCCGGCACCGCCGATGAGCATCAGGTGAGTCGGCCCCCACAGCGTGACGTCCTGGCCGAAGATGCGGTGCCAGATGTCGTCCAACGGAAAACCGATGAGCGCATACAGTCCACTGCCCGCGATCAGCAGACCGCCCGTGGGCGCGTACCAGGTGCGGGTGATCTTGACGGCCGCGCGACCGGGCTTCTCGTCGAGCGGCAGAATGATCGCCAGCGCGCCCGCGATGAACAGGAAGAACAAGCCGACCAGGATGAAGTAGTGGGCCGGGTTGGCCAGTGGTCCCTCGTCGCGCCCTCGTCCGATGTGCAGGCTGACGTCCCAGATGAACCCGAAGAATGCCGTCAGGATCGTCGAGACGAACAGGACCAAAGGCAGCGCAGCCCAGCCGGGCAAGTTCAGTTTCGATCCCGCGTAGTCCGCCAGCCTCGCCAACCACGTGATGCGGCGAGTGCGGTGCATGAATGCCAGGTACAGCAGAAATAACGACACGACGGCCGCGGCTGCCGTCATACCGAAGACCTGGTCCAGCGCCGCGCCTCCGCTTTCCGACTGAGCAATGACGTTACCCGTCGTCACACTTACATTGACCATAGCGAGAGTATGGACCACAGGCCGCCGTTTCGGTGGAGTTCGGGACAATCGGTGGCTCGCTGCTCCTCGATCCAGTCCTACAGAGTGATGTGCGCCCGGCCCCTCGATGATTGACTCTCGTCCGTGAGTCACCCAATGAGTAAGCCCATCCACCGCGGCCGCTGGTCGATCGTTCTGTTGGCATGTGCAGGGGCACTATTGGTAGCCGCGTTCATTCTCGAACCGGCTGCTCTGCTGCGCGGAAGTTATCCCCAGTTCCAGGATCAGTCCGCCATGAGCGAGCTGCTCGGCCGTGGATTGGTCGAGTACTGGGGCAGCGGTGTTCGCACCTTTCCTCCCGGGTTGGCGGAGATGGTGGACTACTGGTTCGCGTGGCACGCCATCAAGATCGTCATCTCGGTACTGCTGACCGCCGTTCTGGGCCTGCTGGCGGCGACGCTGTGGAGGCGATCCCTGGCTGCCGGCATGGGTTACGTGATCGCTGCGAGTACTTCGACCGTGCTGTCGCTGTTTTCGGTGTTCGTGGCCGTCATCAACATCCAGTCGACGGTCGCTCCCGTCGTCGCGCTGCTTCCGATGCTCTCCGACGACAACGCGGACGGCAAGGCGGCGCAGTCACTGATCGACAACGGTGTGCGGAGCGGAGATACGAGGCCGCCTCTGCTCGAGCTGCTCACGCAGGTCGAGCACTACAACTGGGCGGTGATCGTCGCGACGGGTGTGGTGATCGCCGTTGTCGGTGCCGGAACCGTGATCGCGTTCCGTCGGTACGCGGCGACGGACACGACAGACGCTGCTCACCGTCGAATGTTCGTCACCCTCGGTTCACTCGGCGCGCTGATGACGATCGGGATGGCGCTGCTTTTCGTCGCTGCCGTCGTGGCGGTCGTCGATCCGGGAGACGCGCTCCTCGGATCAGTCGGCGTGTAACTACTGCCGGCCGCGGTCGCGGGCACGCGCGCGGAATTGGCCGATCGCGAGGATGGTCAACGCGACCCCCAACAGGGTGAGAGGGATTTGGGCGCTGGGCGCGTCGATATCGAGTACGAGGATCTGCCACACCACCCACCCGATGGTCACCAACCCCACGAACACGACACACGTCGGAGCGTCGTACGCATCGACGAGCACAGCAGCAACCGAGATCAACGATCCGAGTCCGAGAAAAATCAACACGAACAGCCCGGAGATGCGGTAGTCCCAGGTATGCCACGCAGGGAGCATGTCGACATCCAAGCCCAGTGACCGCCCGGTGGGGTCGGAGGTCAACGACATTCCATTGAACGTTCCGGCTGCACCCAACAGGATCAGCAGTGCCACCGTCGAAAGCTTGTTCACGGTGACGTCATCGTTCGTCGTCCTTCGGTCGCGGGAGCAGCGTCGACCCGAGTTGTGACGGGCCCGCACGTATGGTCGTTGATTCTGCCAGAATCGGGCCGATCGGTCTTGTTCTTCTACTGCAGCCCACGGCTACCGGGTCCGTTGATCGACGCAATGCCGCTGCGCACGGTTATCGCTGCGGGATTGCCGCTGGGTTTGTATCGAAGTAAATTTGCGGGAACGGCCGAGCCCGCGCCGCGTTTGGCCGTGCGATCACCATCGGTGGCGTCGGTCTACGGAAGTGAGTGGTGCGTGATGACAACCGAATCGGTAGATCGAGGTAGCAGCAGCGAGCCCGCACACTTGCGCGACGCAGCGGCCGTCTCGTCCGAGGTCGCAGGCTACGCACACGCGCTGGAGAATTTGAGATCGAAGCTGATGGCCCGGATGGACCTGTCCGAGATCCTGCAGGCCATGTGCACCGAAGTGGTTCAGGCCCTGACCACGGCGGACCTCGCCGGAATCACACTGGTCGACGAGGACGGCGGCCATCCGGAGACAGTCGCGTCCACAGATCCCCGCGTCAACGACGTCGACGCCGATCAGTACCGCAGCAACGAGGGACCGTGCCTGGAGTCGGCACGCACCCAACAGATGGTCCGGCTGTTGGTCAGCGATGTCGAAGATCGCTGGCCGCAGTTTGCGAACAACGTGTCCGGTCTCGGCGTCGAGAGCTATCTGTCGGCCCCTCTGACTGTCGACGACCGCCACCTCGGGGCCCTGAACATCTACAGTTACGACCCGCACGGCTTCAGCGAAATAGACGAGGCCCTGGTAGGGCTGTTCGTCAGCTCGATCGAAACCGCCGTGACGATATCTCGACGAGCGCGACATGCAGAAGTGGAAGTCGACGGGCTCCTGACCGCGATGAAGACCCGTGCACAGATCGAACAGGCCAAAGGAATCATCATGGCCATGCGTGGTATCGACGCTGAACAAGCCTTCGCATTTCTGTCCGAACAATCCCAGAGCAGCAACATCAAAGTCGCCGACATCGCCGCCACATTGATCGCCTCGATCAGTACGGAAGATCCGTGACTCCATTCGATACCCCTCGACCGGCAGACTCACCACAACACTCACCGAGCACCTTCAGGAAGACATGACGACTCGATCCGCTGCGATTACGACGCTGGCTGCCGGACTGCTCGCTGCCACAAGCATTCTCACGCCCATCGCCGACGCGGCACCGGCAACGTCCATCGATGTGCTTCCGCGGCTGATCGACGGTGCCGCAGCGGGTTACGCACTGTCCTACGCAACCACCGACGAGCACGGGCGCGCCGCGGTTGCCCGCGGACAGGTCTACCTCCCCTCCGGCACACCACCACCGGGAGGATGGCCGGTCGTGTCGTGGGCCAAAGGGACCGTCGGCGTGGGTGATTCATGCGCCCTGAGCACAGCACTCGACGACGGTGCCGCCGAGGACCCCATGGCCGTCGAGCTGTCCAAGCCCCTGCTCACCCAGCTGCTACGAAGCGGCACGGCCGTTGTCTCGACGGATTACATCGGACTCGGAACCACCGACGTTCACCACTACCTGAACAGCATTTCGGAGGCGAACGCCGTCACCGACATCGTCAGCGCTGCCGCAGACGAACTTCCCGAGCTGTCGCGCACCTGGGTTGCCGCCGGACACTCTCAGGGCGGCGCAGCAGCACTCACCACCGGGGCTCGCGCCGACATCTACGGAGAACGGTCGGATTTTCGCGGGGTGATGTCGTTTGCACCGTCGTCGAACCTCGAAGCCGTCCTTCCACTGCTCTCACCCACCACTCCCCGAATCGCACCTCTCGACAACATCACGGCCACCCTGATCTACGTCCTGCACGGGCTCAGGGATTCTCGGCCGGATCTCGACGTGAACAGCTATCTCAGCGAACTGGGGCGCGACTACCTGGCGCATGCAGAGGACAATTGCATCAGCGACCTACGACAGAAGGCCAGTGCCGTTGCACCACAACAGCTCCTCGCTCGATCGCTCTCCGACCCCGCCATGACCTCGGCTATCCGCGACTACCTATCCGTGCCGACCACCGGTTACACACGGCCGGTGACCATCGAGCAGGGGCTGGCCGATACCGTTGTGCCGCCGGCTCTGACGACCGCCCTCGCTGCGGAACTGGTGGCACAGGGCGTCCGCGACGTGGCCTACCTGCCCGTGCCCGGTGCCACTCATTACGACGTCATTGCCGCAACCGTCGACGACGCCCTACCTCGAATACTCGACATGCTGCACTGATCAGCCACCGACATGCGGCGGACGCCGATCGCTACCGAGCACGTAGTCCCGCTGGGTCGCCGAGCCGGCGGCACGAAGGACTGCGTCGAGGGTGGCGGACAGAACGGAGCGATCGATCCCTGCCGCCCATCGAGACCCGGTGGCAGTGCGATATTCGAGCATCGACACCGCATCACTGTCGTTGCCGGCTCGCACACTCGTCTGCGTCAGACCGAGGATGTCCACGTGCCTGCCATGAGCAGACAACGCGTCGACGAGCGCCTCGACGGGTCCGACTCCCGTGTGTGAAGTCTCGAAGGACGTGCCGTCGATCTTCAACGTGATGCAGGTGTCGGCGGACCCGTCGTCGTCGTGAGAGTCGAAACCGATCAGGGTTACGTCGGGTTCGGCGGCACCGATGTACACCTGCTCGAAGATGTCCCAGAGTTGCTCGGCCGTCAGTTCGGTACCGATCGAATCCGTGCGGGCCTGCACGTGCCGGGCGAGGTCGATCTGCAGGCGACGCGGAAGTTCGATGCCGTAGTTGGTTTCGAGGAGATACGCGATTCCGCCCTTGCCCGATTGCGAATTGACGCGAATGACCGCGTCGTACGAGCGACCGATGTCGTCGGGGTCGATCGGCAGGTACGGCACCCGCCATTCGATGTCCCGCTCGGAACGGCCTTCGCTCAGCGCCCGAGTGCGATGCTCGACGAAACCCTTCTTGATGGCGTCCTGGTGCGTACCGCTGAAGGCGGTGTGTACGAGGTCGCCGACATACGGATGCCGCGGGTGAATCTCGAGCTGGTTGCAGTATTCGACGGTGCGTCGAATCTGATCGATGTCGGAGAAGTCGATCATCGGATCGACACCCTGAGCGTGCAAATTCAATGCGAGAGTGGCGATGTCGACGTTTCCGGTGCGCTCGCCGTTGCCGAATACGCAGCCCTCCACCCGCTGTGCTCCGGCCAGGACGGCCAGCTCGGCGCAGGCAATGCCCGTCCCGCGGTCGTTGTGTGGATGCACCGACAGGATCACGCTGTCTCGTCGCGCAAGGTTGTCGTTCATGTACTCGATCTGGTCCGCATAGACATTCGGCGTCGCGACCTCCACTGTGGCAGGCAAATTCAGGATGACCGGCCGCTGCTGCGTCGCGTCCCACAGAGTCGTCACTGCATCGCAGACATCGAGGACGTAGTCGGGTTCGGTGAGATTGAAGACCTCGGGTGAGAACTCGAATCGCACGTTGGGCAGGTCGCCGGCGAGTTCGAGAACGTCGGCTGCGCCCGAAAGTATGAGTGAGCGAAGCTCGTTGGCTTCCCTGCCGAGCACGACCTCGCGCCACGTCGGAGCCGTGGCGGTGTACATGTGGATCACGACGTCGTTGGTGATTCCGCGGATCGACTCCACGGTTCGCTCGATCAGGTCGCGTCGAGCCGGGGTGAAGACGACCACGGTGACGTCGTCGGGTGCCAGATCGGTGTGTGCCAGCAGCCGCACGAAATCGAAATCGGTCTGCGATGCCGAGGGATACCCGACTTCGATTTCCTTGTATCCCATCGCGACCATCAACTCGAAGAACTGTTTTTTGCGGGCAGGATCCATCGGCTCGGGCAACGCTTGGTTGCCGTCGCGCAGATCGACCGGCACCCACAGCGGCGCCTCGGTCAACCGTCGCTCCGGCCAGCGACGCCGGGTCAGCGGAAT
This sequence comes from Rhodococcoides fascians NBRC 12155 = LMG 3623, assembly GCF_001894785.1. Lineage (GTDB taxonomy): Bacteria > Actinomycetota > Actinomycetes > Mycobacteriales > Mycobacteriaceae > Rhodococcoides > Rhodococcoides fascians. The sequence continues at coordinate 243,758 of NZ_BCWW01000002.1, read as the reverse complement.
GTCGACCTTGGCGTAGACGTCACGGTAACGATGCGACGGCATCTGGGAGTGCCGCTGCCGATTCCAGGTGGGCGCGCCGACGGGAACGGGTCCGGCGGGAGTGGACAGAGTGGGGAAATCTGTGCGCATGCGAGCAATGTAGCACTACTCCTCAGACAAGCTGAGGAGTAGTGTTCCGGTGTGACCGCAATACGCCGAACATCCTTGGCCGATCAGGCCGCCGAACTGCTGCTTGCCAAAATTCAGTCCGGCGAGTGGCCGGTCGGCACCAAACTGCCAGGTGAAACCACCCTTGCCCCCATGTTCGACGTCGGGCGATCGACGATGCGCGAGGCCATCAGGCAACTGGCGGGGCGTGGAATTCTCGTCACCCGGCAGGGATCAGGAGTCTTCGTCGAATCACTCGATGAGGCTCGGACGGAATGGGACCGAGTGTTGCAGCGGGTTCACATCACCGCTGTCCTCGAAGCCCGCCTCGCCATCGAAGGTGAGGCGGCAGCTCTCGCCGCGGCCCGACGCACCCCCACCGACCTCGACGCGATCCGTCGCTCACTCGAGCTACGCAACACCGCCCGCGCCGACGCGGTCGATCTGGTGGAGGCGGACATGGCTTTTCACCGCTCCATCGTGGTCGCGTCGCACAACGACATCCTGCTCGAACTCTTCGACTCCATGGCTCCGCGGCTACGGACCGCCATGATCGACATGCTGAAGATCAAGGGCGTGTTCGGAGAGGACGCAGACCACGACGCCCACACACACGTCGTCGAGGCTATCGCCGCACGAGATGAGCACCGCGCACACACGCTCACCCGCACACATCTGCGGGAGTTGTCGACGACCATCGCTCCACCGACGTGAGCACCGGCCGGTCAAGGCTTTTCGGTTACTGGAACAGTCCGAGTACAGAATCGGGCTAGACTTCCGACGCCTCGACCACCACCTTTGGAGTCTCCACATGCCCCAGCTGAAGTCCGTCAGCGAATTCACCGGCAAATGGTTTGCCCTGATCGTCGTCGCGGCGGGGGCTCTGGCCTTGATCACCCCCGACACGTTCAGCGGCGGGACACCCGCGGTTCCGTGGTTGTTGTCGATCATCATGCTCGGCATGGGAATGACGTTGCGGCTCTCCGACTTCGCCGTGGTGGCACGTCGCCCGTGGGCACTGCTGCTCGGCGTCGCAGCGCAGTTCGTCGCGATGCCGCTCCTCGGTCTCGGTATCGCGAATGTCCTGGGTCTGTCCGCTGCGCTCACTGCCGGGATGGTGCTCGTCGGCTCCGCCCCCGGAGGTACGGCGTCGAACGTGATGGTCTACCTCGCCAAGGGTGACACCGCACTGTCGGTGGCGATGACATCGGTGTCCACACTCCTCGCGCCCATACTCACACCACTGCTGGTTCTATGGCTCGCGGGCGAATACCTGCCGGTCGATGCAGGCGGATTGTTCGTCTCGATCCTGCAGATCGTGCTGGTGCCCGTCGTACTGGGAGTTGTACTGCGACTTCTGTTCCCGAGGATCATCGATCGTATGCTCGACGCCTTGCCGCTCGTCTCGGTCGCCGGAATCACCGCTGTGGTTGTCCTCGTGGTGTCCGCCAGCGCGCCGACCCTGCTGTCGATCGGTGCCCTCATCGTCGTTGCCGTCGTGCTGCACAACTCGCTCGGGCTCGCGGTGGGTTACGGAATCGGCAGAGCATGCGGACTCGATGTGGCCAGCCGCCGCGCGATCAGCATCGAAGTCGGTATGCAGAACTCGGGCTTGGCAGCGGCACTGGCCTCGGTACACTTCTCACCCGCTGCAGCACTCCCCGCGGCGATCTTCTCGGTGTGGCACAACGTATCCGGATCGCTGCTGGCCAGCTACTGGTCCAGACGGTCGACGGGTGCCGATCACCGCCAGGACAGTACCGTCACACAGGACTGAGTCTTGGACGCAGCAAACAGAATTCGTTGCCTTCCGGATCCGCCAGCACGTGCCACGATTCCTGGCCGGTTTGGCCGATATCCACTCGTCTGGCACCGAGGGTGAGCAGTCGTTCGAGCTCGGCGTCCTGATCTCGATCGGTTGCATTGACGTCGATGTGCAGTCGAGGTTTCGCCGGCTCGGGATTCTCGCTAGGGATGAAGATGATGGTCGGCTGCGAGCCGCCGAAACCGTCGCGCGCACCGATCTCGACGGAACCGTCACCCTCCCTGTCCAATACGACGAAGTCCAACACCTCACACCAGAACGTCGCCAAGGCCTCGGGATCGCGGCCTTCGAGTACGAGTTCACTGATTCGACATGCCATGGGCGGGAATTTACACCTGCCCCGGCGTCGGACATGTCGTGTTCACGGCCTTTTCGCGCGAGAAATGAATCCCCGTCGACCGAAGGCTCGCAGGCGGTCCTTCGCAGTACGCGAGCGCAGGGACGTGGTGGACGCACCCGCGTTGTCGCGCATACCCTGAATGACCTCTCGGGCCACGTCCGGACCATCGATTCGCGGAGTCCAGTCCAGGTCCCGTCGAGCGCGGTCGGTGTTCAACATCGGGGTGGCGAACGCGAGATCGACCCAACCGTGATGGACTGCGGACACGTGGGTCTCGAAGCCGAGGCGCGCAGCAGCAGACAACACCCGAGAGGGCACGGGCACGATGCGCGCACCGAACGCGTCGGCCACGTCGTGGGCTCGCACGGGCGTCGGGCCGCCGAGGTTGTAGGGCCCGGTTGCACGCCTATCCAGCACTCGCACGATGGCATCGGCGACATCGTCGCTGTGGGCGGCGGGAACGGCGAACGACCTGTCGATGGGCAGGATCGGAAGATGATCGACGATTGCCGACGGCACGAGATCGGGTAGGGCGTAACGCAACAGCGCACTTCCGAACTCGTACTGCCCGATCAGGCCCGGCCTGATTCGAGCGACCGCGACATCGGGATGCGCTGCCTCGAACTCGTCGAGCACATCCTCGGCGGCGGCCTTGTCCATGCTGTAGGTCGACGAAGACACCCCCGTTCTCGGCCACGACTCGTCCACCTTCTCGCCGTACGACCCCGGTGCGTACACCCCGCCGGAAGACATGTGCACCAGATGAGGAACTCCGGCGTCCGCACAGGCAGTTGCCACCGTGCGCACTGCGTCGACATTGACTGCCCGCAGATAATCGCGATCACGCATCGGCTGGAAGGCGATGGCCAGATGAACCACTGCGTCTGCGCCGCGGCACAACGCGCGTAGCTCGTACGGTGCGTGTTCGCCGGTGAGATCCAGCGGAACCCAGTCGACCTGCTCGGCAAAAGGATTGAGGCTCGGCGGACGCCTCGCTACGGCGAGAATGGAATTGCCCGGATGCTCGTCGGTGAGCCTTCGTAGCAGGGCGGTGCCGACATTGCCGGTCGCGCCGATCACTACAGTTCGCATCTCTACCTCCGAAAATCGACCACAGTCGAAGTGCCCCCTGCACATCGATCGAAACCACACCGGCTCAGGAGTTTGAGCCGCCATTCTCCCGGGCATCGAATCACCATGAGTGAAAACAACGAACCGACCCTCGACGACGTCATGATCCCCACCGAGGAAGCTCACCCCGACCACAAAGAGCACGCCAAGACGCCGAAGCATCTCGACGACGGCGACCTCGACGCGCGTACCGAGCACGAGCGCAACGAAGTGAACTGACGGCCGAATCGAACGACCGTCATGGCGGTCGCATTTCCCGGTTTCCACCGAAAAACCCCGGGTATGCGATCGCCATGGCCGATTCAGCAGCATCACCCGCACCCACCGAGGCAGATCCGGACGATCCGCGCAAAGCGGATTCACCCGCCGATCTGACCAAGCCGTCGTGGATCTATGTACTGAAGAAAACCGCCCGTGAGTTCTCCCGGGATCAGTGCACCGACCTTGCAGCTGCTTTGACCTACTACGCCGTGCTCTCGCTCTTCCCCGCCATCCTGGCCATCGTGTCGTTGCTGGGTGTGTTCGGCCAGGGACAGGCCACGGTCGACGGCGTGCTGCAGATCGTCGGCGATCTCGGCCCGCAATCCGCTGTCGACACGTTGCGTCCCACCATCGAACAGCTGGTCCAAGCGCCCACTGCCGGATTCGCGTTGATCATCGGTGTCGCAGGCGCACTGTGGTCTGCATCCGGCTACGTCGGCGCATTCGGCCGCGCGATGAACCGCATGTACGAGGTGGACGAGGGACGGCCCATCTGGAAGCTGCGCCCCGTGATGCTTCTGGTCACGCTCATCGCCCTGACCCTGATTGCGCTCGCCGCGGTCATGCTGGCCATCAGTGGCCCAGTGGCCAAAGCTGTGGGCGACGCCGTCGGACTGGGCGACACCGCACTGACGATCTGGAACATCGCACGCTGGCCGCTGGTCCTGATCGTGGTGGTACTCGCGGTCGCGATTCTGTACTACGCAACACCGAATGTGCAGCAGCCCAAGTTCAAATGGATCAGTTCCGGTGCCGCGGTCGGCATCATCGTATGGATTCTCGCCACCGTCGCGTTCGGCTTCTACGTCGCCAACTTCTCCAGCTACAACAAGACCTACGGCTCCCTTGCCGGAGCCATCGTGTTCTTGCTGTGGCTGTGGATCACCAACTTGGCCTTGCTGTTCGGTGCCGAACTGGATTCCGAACTCGAACGCGGCCGCCAGCTCCAGGCCGGAATCGTCGCCGAAGAACGCCTGCAACTGCCGCCCCGCGATACCCGGGTATCGGACAAGAACGACGAAAAGGATGCGCAGGCTGTCGAAGAGGGTCGCAAATTGCGGGAGGAACACAACCGGACTCCGTGAACATCCCGGACGCCACCGACCGATCGATGAAACAGATCCGCGTGGTGCGCTGATCCGGTGTGGCGGTGCGAATGACACAGAGAGGCAAGGCAACGTGGCCGAGGAAGAAAATACGGAAGAGTCCCGACGCGCCCACGCCCCGGACTCCGATAGCTTCAGCGCATCGATGTACGGACACCATCTGGAGGGGGTTGCACGAGTCAGCAAGAGGTGTGTGACCGACGCTGGCGTGGACGGAGCCGCGGTCGCCATCCTCACCGACGATGCCGATGCTCGGGATCTGCTGTACGCCACGAATTCCGAAGCTGCCCGCATCGACGAGCTCCAATTCACCACCGGCGAGGGCCCCTGTATCGATGCCTTCGTCACCGGGGTGCCGCAACTGCACCCGGACATCGGTAATCGGCCCGATACCACGGGATGGCCATCGTTCGCGTCGGAAGTTCTTCAGGAGCTCGGCGTGCACGGGGTGTATGCGTTCCCATTGTTCAGTGGCGGTGCTCGACTCGGGGTCCTCGAGCTCTACACCCAGAAGTCCGGAACTATGACGGCACAACAGATCACTGCTGCCCAGGCCGCAGCCTCGACCCTCGGTGACATCGTCGTCAGTGAAGTCGCAGCCCGACCGGACTTCTTCGACGAGTCGACACTTCGCCCACCCGACGGCCCATTCCGCTTCGCTCAGTCCGACATCAACATCGCAGTCGGTGTGTTGGCCGAACGTCTGCATGTGTCGCTCGACGAGGCAACCGCGCGGCTGCGTGCCCGTGCCTACGCCGACGCCCGCTCGATCTCCGCCCTCGCGTTCGACATCGTCCGCGGGGACGGCCTGTTCTACGACGACCCGGGGAGCGCGTGACATCGAAGCCCACCGTCCATCGACCACGAACGTCCGAGTTGACAGCTCCAACAACGAAAGAAGGCCGAACATGCCACCCATCCCTCGCCCGGATCAATCGTCGCCGGCACCCAACGGCCCGACCGGAGCTCGCGATACGAGAGCCCAGACCGGTGATTTCCTGACGACTGCGCAAGGCGTACGTCTCCCCGACACCGATCATTCGCTCAAGGCGGGCGATCGCGGCCCGACGTTGCTCGAGGACTTCCACCTCCGCGAGAAGATCACCCACTTCGATCACGAGCGAATTCCGGAGCGCGTCGTGCACGCACGCGGTGCCGCCGCACATGGAACGTTCGAGTCCTACGGGTCGGCGAAGACCGTGACCAAGGCAGGATTTCTCGCCCAGAAGGGTAAGCGGACACCGGTTTTCGTGCGATTCTCGACCGTTCTCGGATCGCGTGGTTCCGCCGACACGGTCCGCGACACCCGCGGTTTCGCGGTCAAGTTCTACACCGACGAAGGAACCTTCGACCTGGTCGGGAACAACATGCCCGTCTTCTTCATCCAGGACGGCATCAAGTTCCCGGACATCATTCACGCCGGCAAACCGCAGCCCGATATCGAACTGCCGCAAGCGCAGTCGGCACACGACTCGTTCTGGGACTTCGTCTCGCTGCACACCGAGGCAACTCACCACGTCATGTGGAACATGAGCGATCGAGGAATCCCGCGCTCGTATCGCACGATGGAAGGCTTCGGCGTCCACACGTTCCGCCTCGTCGCCGAGAACGGCGAGACCAGGCTCGTCAAATTTCATTGGAAGCCGCTTGCCGGAGTGCACTCGCTGGTGTGGGAGGAAGCCCAGATCGCAGCCGGCGTCGATCCGGACTTCCATCGACGCGACATGTCCGACGGCATCAAGGCCGGTGCCCCACTGGAATACGAATTCGGAATCCAGGTCATGCCCGACGACGGCACCGAGACCTACGAGGGCATCGATCTGCTCGATCCCACGAAAATCGTTCCCGAAGAACTGGTTCCGGTGCAACCCATCGGCAAGCTCACCCTCGACGCGAACCCCACGAACTACTTCGCCGAAACCGAGCAGGTCGCGTTCCACACGGGCCACCTGGTGCCGGGCATCGAAGTCACCAACGACCCGCTGATGCAGGCGCGTCTGTTCTCCTACCTGGACACCCAGATCACGCGTCTCGGCGGCCCCAATTTTTCGCAACTGCCGATCAATCGACCGCATGCACCTGTCAACGACATGCTGCGAGACGGTATGCACCAGACCGCCGTTCACACCGGCCTTGCCCCGTACCTCAGCAACTCCGTCGACGACGGAGAACCATCGGTAGCAGGTGAGAAGGACCACGGTTACGTGCAAACCGAACGCCTCATCGAGGGCCGCGCAGTACGAGCGAATCCCGCATCCTTCGACGATCACTTCACCCAGCCCACCATGTTCTATCGCAGCCTCAGTGCCGTCGAGCAGGATCACCTCGTCGAGGCATTCACGTTCGAGTTGGGCAAAGTGTTCGAGCAATCGATCAAAGAACGTGAGCTCGAGGTTCTCTCGAACGTCGACGCCGATCTGTGCGAGCGCGTCGCCGCCGGCCTCGGCCTGCCTGCACCCGTCGGCACACCCGCTGAGGACGTATTGCTCTCCCCCGCACTGTCTCAAATCGTCGAGGCTCCGGGACCGATTGCCGGACGAAAGATGGGCGTCATCGCCGACGCCGGATCGGACCTGTCCGGAATCGGCAAGCTACGGACGGCAGCCGCGCGCCGCGGTGCCACAGTGCACGTCATCGCTGCGGCCGGCGGCATCCTCGGCAAGGGCATGCGCACTCAGGTGGTCGAGCGAACATTCCTGACAGTTCGTTCGATCGAGTTCGACGCCTTCGTCGTCGCGGGCGGAACAACACCGACGAACGACATCAAGCTGATCCTGCTGCTACAGGAAGCATTCCGTCATTGCAAAGCGATGGGTGCCTGGGGCGACGGAGCGGCACTGCTCGAGCAGGCCGGAATCGGTGCCGACGACGCAGGCGTCGTCATCGGCGAGACAGCGGTGAAAGCGTTCAACGACGCGTTGCTCGCTGCGGTCGGATTGCACCGGGCCTGGGATCGTGCCCCCGCGGTGATGGCCTCGAACATCCCGCCTTCGGTCCCCGACAAGCCTGCTCGTAAGCGGGCAGCCAAGGCCAAGAAGTAGGGCTAGCCCGGCTGGGGCTCGGTCAGCATCGCTGCCATGTCGTCCAACTCGAAGTACTGGGCGATTGCGTGTGCCGATCGAGCTCCGGCTGCGGGGTCTGCGCCTGCCTCCAGCAGCATCCTCACAATGGACGTCGACCGACGAAAAACCGCGGCCGCCAACGCTGTTTGGCTGTTGTCGTTCACGCGATCCACCGCAGCCCCCAGCGTCAGAAGCATGCTCACCGCACCTGGTTGTACGTGATACGCCGCCAGAATCAACAGTGTGTCGCCCTTGTCGTTGGTCAGGTCGACGGACCCTCCGGCCTCGAAAAACGACTGCAACCACGAAGCGTCACCGCTGCGCGCGCAGTCGAATGCATGCCGAAACACAGCCAGAACATCGTCGTCGTCCACCAACACATGATTCCCCGAGCGACGAGATTCAACCGAGGCATCGTCCGATCCAAGTCGACGGTGAACGGCACGCATCGTGGTCACCGGTCCAAAGTGAAGTACATCAGCGTGATGCGTCGCCGCATGACAGTGAGGTACATCGCGGCAATGAACACCCCGGGCCCCATCGCAGCTGCTTCGCCGGTGATGAGCCGAACCGGCCGAGGGTTCGTACGCTGGTCGTAGTCCAGTGCTGCGTGGTGCCCGTCCTGGGCGGTCGTGATCGCGAAGTCACCGAATGTGCGGGGTCGTCGGCGACCGATCCACAGGTTGGTTCCAGTGTTGCCGTCGAATCTCTTGCCGCGCCATATCGGGCGCGCGAGCATCGCGACGATGGAGGTGATCGGAGTGCGCAGCATGCCCGGAAGTCGTTGCAGAGCAATCAAAGACACTATTCTTCCGGTGTAGTCGCCGGCAAGGACGACGGGTGACGGCGAGGCGTTCATCAGCGACGCCAGATCGGCGAAGCCGAGACCGTCACGAGATGTCGGTATCGGAGCAGTGGCGTCGACGAGGCTGTGCAAGCGAATTGTGTTGTCTTTCATCGGATTCTCCTGACAGGTGTTCTAGAGCCCAGAGGTTTCTGGGCATCGGTGGATCTGGTGGCTGATGCGTTCGGCCATTGCGGCGATGGTCATGGCGGGCGGAATGCCCGGCGCGGACGGCAGTATCGACCCGTCGGCGACGAAAAGTCCGGGATAGTTGTGAACCTGCCCGGAGGTGTCGACCACGCCGTTCGTCGGCGACTCGGCCATCGGTACTCCACCGAGTGGGTGGACCGAAGCCAGACGCGTGCTGCCGCGACCGAAAGGCGCATTGACGATCGTGCGTTTCGCCCGGTAGCCCGACGCGATCGCCGTGGCGTGCTCGGCGAGTCTCTCGAACAATTCGGAATCGTCGTCGCGGTTGGTGCCGAGGTGAAGATTGCGCCCGTCGTAGGTGGCCTCCGACGCGATACGGTCCGCGCCCATACCGATCAGCAGGGCAGTTCGTGGCAGCAATCTCGCCACCGCGGCGGACGGGGCCATGTGGTGCAGGCGAAGCCCCACCTCGGCAGTGAGGAAATCACGTCGGCCCTCCGCGGTCAGATACGCAGTGATCGGCGGTCCTGCAACGGAATCGACTCGCTGCGCGGTCCGATGAACCACGGTCACCATGTCCCCGTTGGGGGTGAAGCCACGTCCCAGGGCGGAGCTGACAAGGGGCAGCGTTCCGAGCCGGTCGCGAGCGTCGAACAGGAGCCGCATCGTTCCCAGCGTTCCCGCCGACAGGATCAATCGAGGTGCAGATTCGACATAGCTGCGACCGCGTTCGTGGTCTCGGTACCGCACCTGCCATCCGCCGTCGGGTGTCTGCGACATGGCGACGACCTCACTCATGGCCCGCAACTCGGCTCCGTGACGCAGCGCCATCGGCAGATAGGTCGTTCCCATCGTCGCCCTACTCGGTTTGCCATGGGGATGGCTCGTGAGAGCCAGATCGGGAAAATGCACCGGGCCCAGTCCCGCTGCGGTCACGGCGCGGTCGAATGCGCGCGCCTTCTGCGGAATCGGCGCAACCGGACGTGGGGCGAGCATTGTTCGGACCGCGTCGATATGTGGCCGCATCTCGGCTGCGTCGATGCAGTCGGGGAAAGCGTCGAGGTAGGCGTCCGGTGGTGGCACCTGCATGTCGGTGTAGACGAGAGATCCGCCGCCGACCCCGCTGGACACCACACAGGTCAACCGGTCGAACTGATGTAGCTCGTACAGTCCGTGACGGCGGACTCCGACAGACATACTGCGTGACCGAGTGGAATATCGGATCCCTCGCACCATATGCAATGGGCCCGTCCGACCCGATGTGGGAACCCGGTCGCCATCCCACCATGCCCCACGTTCGAGAATCAGAACCCGGTGGCCGCCTTCTGCCAGTCGTGCTGCAGTGACCGCACCGCCGAATCCAGACCCGACGACTATGGCGTCCCACGTGGGCTTCGTCATGAACCCACACGACCGTTCACGCTGCCCTGCGCGGTGAGAGCACGACCGTCGAATCGATCGAACTCGTGCCACACCTTCTTCGGGGACACCCGCCGTCGCAGTGCCAACGACAACGCCGAGACAACGGCCCCGACCAAGTAGGTTCCCCCGACAATCAGTTCGTCGACCACGCGACTTCCCGGTACCGAGTGCCCGCGCATCCGGCGAATCAGCGCTTCTGCGGTGTTGCCGGATACGTTCAGCAGCGTCATGAATCGAACGACGGTATCGAGGTCACGGATTTGCTGTGGGCTGTACCGGTTTTCCATCCGACGTTCGAGCACCTCGTCGGCACGACCGAGACCGTTCGCCGCTCTGCTCTGCGCCCACACCACCGCGATCAAGACATCGTCGGTCGCGTCGGCCGGATCCAAGCCGACCAGCCGCGCCAATCCGTCGCGGTCGGCACCGGAGGTGATCGCGGCGTCGTCGTGCATGAAAGCGCAGAACTTGCAGTCGTTGACCATCGCAACGGCGAACATGACCTGCTCACGCAGCAGCGGATCGACGCGGGTCGGTGTCCAGACGGTGACAAGGCTGCGTCCGCGCCTGAGCAGAGTGCCGACATCACGCGTCATGGCGGCCGCAGTGAACGTGCGTTTACGGAAAGGGGGCACTGCATCGGTGTGCCGACCGGGTTGAGCTTCCATGTTCGCCACTTCCTTCGATCGATGTGAAGCGAAATGTAATCACCGATAACATTTTGATCGGTGATCGCACAGTAGGCGCTGCCTGCCTAGACTGTCAACGGGGCACGGGAAGACAGGATCGGGAGGAGTGGTCACAGTGGGCGGAGCAGCTGCACCATCGCGTCGAGAAGCACGGCGTCGGGAGACCGTCGACGAGATCAAGACGCGGGCTCGTACGCATCTGGCCGAACACGGGCCAGGCGGGTTGTCCCTACGTGCTGTCGCACGGGAAATGGGAATGTCCTCGGCGGCGATCTACCGGTACTTCGACAACCAATCGGCCTTGATCGGAGCGCTCTGCATCGACGCATACACCGCGCTGGGCGACGCCATCGACGCCGCTCGAACCGACGTAGACTCACATGATCTGCAGGCCCAGTGGTGGGCCATGGGCCACGCAATCAGACAGTGGACGCTCGCACACCCCCACGATTTCGCGCTGATCTTCGGCACCCCCATCGCCGGCTTTCACGCCGACGCCGCAGTGACCGGCCCGGCAGCAAGCCGCGCACTACTTTCACCGATGGTGGTCTATCTCGCTGCGGTCGAGAACGGATCGGCAGACCTGACTCGGTGTCAGATCCCCGAACTGCTCGCGCCCGGAGATCTCGGGGCCTACTTACTCGATTTGCAGGAGACCGCTCTGGCGAAAGATATCGATCGCCAACATCTTCTGCGCATAGCGGCGGTAGGACTCAACGCCTGGGCGTCGATCTTGGGTTTTCTCGTCTCCGAACAGTTCGGCAATTTGCCACGCCTGGTCTCGAGTGTGGACGCGCTCTACGACTCACACCTCCGGACGGTGTTGTGCGGGATGGGGTTCGACGTGCTACCAGCGACTGCGTGAGTGCCGTGCACGGAGCGAGACCTCGCGTACGGACCCAACGACGTGGGAGAATCGTGTGGTCCACGGACATGCGGCGTCTGTCGCGTCCGACAAGGTTGGGGGGAGCATCATGACCGGTCCGGTTGCTCAAGGTAGTGCGATGAAGCGGCGAAACCCCGTTGTCGTGTGGATCCTGTTGCCGCTCATCACTCTCGGCATCTACCACTTCGTCTGGTACTACCTCATCCACCGTGAGATGGCGGACTTCGACCGACGCAAGGTCGACCCGCCGGTCGTCGGACCACTGCTGGTTCTACTCCTCCTCGGCTGGACCATCATCGCGCCGTTGATCAGCTACTACAACACAGGAAACCGCATCGCCGACGCCCAACGCGCGGCCGGCCTTCAGCCGACGTGCAGCTCGGTCGTCGGACTTCTGCTCACGTTCGTCTTCGGCCTGCAGTCCCTGTACTACCAGCTGGAACTGAACAAGATCACGGCCCGATACAACGACGTACCGCCGGGAACCGTTGTGCCGCTCGCGGTGTGAATCGCGAAACCGAAACCACGAAAAGGACCCGATGACCACCCTCCATCACGCACCGCTCTCACGCGTCGATCCGAGCACTCTGTACCGCATCTTGGCCCTTCGAGTCGCGGTATTCGTACACGAACAGAAGATCGTCGACGAGGCCGAACTCGATGGCGCGGACCTACTTCCGACGACCGAACTGTTCTGGATCCAGGACGAGAACAGCGAGGTGTTGGCCACTCTCCGAGTGCTCGTCGACGACACGGTCCACATCGGCCGCGTCGCGACCGCGACTGCCGGCCGTGGCCGCGGATATGCCGGACAGCTCGTCGAGGCCGCCCTCGAGGCATACCCCGGGGTGGTCGAGATGTCCGCGCAAGCACACCTCGAAAAATGGTACGGCCGATTCGGATTCACTCGAGTGGGAGAGCAATACCTGGAAGCGGGAATCCCGCACGTGAAGATGTCCACCCATCCCAGCTGAATCAGCCCAGTGTCGGTTCGTGTGCAACTTGTGCTCCACTCTGTGCCCCGAGTCGGGGAATCCTCGCGACCGAGGCGTCGAGTGGAGCGTCAATTGCTCAGGGTCGGCTCCGTGGGTGCGAGGCCGCGACGATCGATCCCCCGAGCACCAGTGCATTGCCGAGCAGAATGCCCGTCACCCCGAACGGGCCGGCGAGTGCGCCGACCGTCAGTGGGATGAGGATCTGGGCCGATCTGTTGGCCGACATCCGCAATCCCAACGCCTCTCCCTGCGTGGATTTCGGCACGATCGACACCACCCACGACATGGTCAGTGGCTGCGGAATACCCAACGCGATGCCGAGTGCAATCATGACTCCGATGGCTCCGACGGCCTGTACGAATGGCAGCACGGCGAGAGCGGTCGCGCCCGCCGCCAGCGAAACATTCAGCAGCACAGTGCGACCGAACTTCGCGTCGAGTCTGCCCAGCCCCACTCGGCTGACCACCGACACCCCGGCACGCAACGCCAGCAGCCACCCCACCGTCGTCACCGACACCCCACGCTCGACGGCCCACGCGGGCACGAAGGCATAGAGCAGATCGACCGTCACGAGCACCGCGCCGCTGACCGTCAACGATTGCCACATACCCGGCAGCTTCAGCAATTTCAGCCCCGACGCTTCCCCTTCGGCAGGCTTCTCGGCACGAATGTGGTTGCGGCCGAGCATCAAGAACAGTGCGGTGGGGAGCGCGACCGCGGTGAAGGCACCGGCAGTGAGGATGCCTGCCGTCGTGTTCGGGCTCTCGATGCTCGCGCCGCCAAATCTCGACGCGACGGCCGTCACGGCGAGCGGCCCCACCAACTGACCCATCGACGCGGCGGCAGTCAGTGCGCCGAAGGCACTTTCGTTCTTGCCGTCGACGTGGACGTGTGCAACGAACGCCTGCTGCCCGATCATGATGAGCAGATTGCCCAGTCCGAACGCAGCCGTGCACACGAGCAACGCCCACATTGCCGAAAACGTGACGAGTACACCGGTTGCGATCGAGCACAACACGATTCCCGAAACGATCACCACCGGCCCGCCGAACCTGTCGGCGATGCGCCCGATCGGCAGGGCCGCCAATACTGCGGGCGCAGCGAAGAGTGCCGCAATCACCGCAAGCGTTCGAGTGTCGGCACCCTCGGCGATCGCCCGATAGCCGATCATCAACCGCACCCCGACCCACCCGGCCTGCGCAGTCGTCGCCTGAACGGTCAGAGCAATGGAGTCACGAGAAGGCATCAGCGCAAGGGAATTTCGTCGGTTCCTCCGACCAACCTCGACACGTCGTTGATGTCGTCGCGCACCGCCCCGTACCGATCGGGATCGAGGTGGAAGATGGCCAACTGCAGCGCGTACGCAATGGCAATGGGAATGATGAGGGTGTTGTATTCCGAATCGTCACCACGTTGGGCGACGAGCAGATGCGTCGGCGCGGGGCGAAAGTGATATCCCGGCGCGTCGCTGATCAGAATCGACGTGCCGCCGCGTCGTTCCGCTTCCCGGACCAGCGCAGGCAGCTGCGACGGTGCCTCGCGCAGTGCGAATGCGATAAGAACGGAGCCCTCGGTGAAGCTGACGAACCGCTCGGCGAGGTCCTTCCCTCCGAGCCCGAGCTCGACGACCACCAGGCCGAGTCTGCGGAGCCGTCGTGCCAGCATGTCCAACGCGGGCCGCTCGTCGGCCTTGGAAAACAGGTAGACCACCCGCGAACGGTGAATGGCTGTAGCCACCTCCACCAACTGCTCCTGTGGGATGAAACTCGACAATCGTTCGAGAGCACGCGCTTCGTCGCGAGCGAACACGGCAAGCTCGTGACCGGTGTCGCTCCTCATCAGTGCCGATGCCGCAACCGGTTCGAGGCTGTCGCGCTCCAGGTCGGCACGAAGGTCGGGGAAGCCGCTGTAACCGAGCTTCTGCGCAAGACGCACTACCGTCGACTCATGCGTCTGCGCACGGGCTGCGACCGGGGCCGCCCGCAGACTCGACGGTTCGGGCTCACCGAGAAGTACTGCGATGACACGTTTTTCGGATGCGCTGAGCGATTTCCCGCTGCTGGCAACCACTGTTCGGAAGCTCATACCCTCCACTTTCCACTGTGTCTGTTGACACACTCAACCACAATCCTGTAAACCTGTGCAAGATTGCAAGTGACGTGAAGCACAGCAATCCGGCCGACCCCTCCAGGCCACATCGAACATATCGTCAGAAAGGCAGCCGGCCGTGAAGATACTGCTCGGCACACAACACACGATCGAATGGATCGTGCTCGGCGCGACGCTGGTCGTCGGCTTGGCGACGGTCACCATGGCAACCGGGTACGGCATCGCCGCCGAACCCGGCGTCGGGGCGGGCTTCCTGCCTTTGGTGGGCGGCCTCGGAATGATCCTCGGCGGCGCGATGTGGGCGATACAGCTCGTCCGAGCGCCGCGGGTGACGGCACCCGAACCGGAACTGGAGCTAGAACCCGCCACCTCTGCGGCCGTCGCGTTCCTCTCCAGCGACAACGAGGAGGACGCCGACGAGACCGAACTCCCCGACCGCGCAGGCTGGATCAGAATCGGAGTGGTCGTCGCCGCGATTGCCGGCGCGGCACTGGTCCTCCCCACCCTCGGCTACACGCTCTCGATGGCGCTGATGCTCGCCGTCGTGTTGACGTTCGTCGGGAAGCGCACCCCAGTGGTTGCCATCGGCGTCGCAGTGGCCACCACACTCGCCACCCGACTGGTGTTCGACGTCTGGCTCGGCACCGCACTGCCGGCTTCCTCCATTCCGTTCCTCGCCGATTGGGGGTTGTGAGTCATGGGATTTCCCGATCTGATGGCAGGTTTCGTCAACGTCCTCACTCCGACGCATCTGCTCTTCGCACTCCTCGGCTGCGTACTGGGCATGCTCGTCGGCGTCCTCCCTGGGTTCGGCCCCGCCGCTGCGGTGTCGCTGCTGATCCCGATCACCTTCGGCCTCGACGCCACCACGGCGCTGATCATGCTCGCCGCCATCCTCTACGGCGCAGCATTCGGCGGCACTGTCACCGCGGTCCTACTGCGCATTCCCGGTGAGGCGTCGTCCATTGCAACGACACTCGACGGCTACGAGATGGCCAAGAGCGGACGCGGCGGTCCCGCCCTCGTCGTTGCCGCACTCGCGTCGTTCGTCGGCGGACTGGTCGGCGTCGTCGGATTCGTCGTCGTCGCCCCGTTCAGCCGATTCGCACTCGAATTCGGTGCTCCCGAACTGTTTCTCGTCGCACTACTCGGCATGGCCCTGATCACCAGCTTCTCGGGCAACAACCCCGCGAAAGCACTGATCAGCGTCGGGCTCGGCCTGGCCATCGCGTCGGTGGGTATCGACTCCGGCCAAGGCATCCAGCGATTCACGTTCGGCATGCCGGAACTGTTCGACGGCGTCGCACTCGTGGCCGTCGTGATGGGCTGCTTCGGCCTCACCGAAATCCTAATCCAAGCCCGCTCGGCAGGCGGTGCCGGCCGACGACCACTCGCCGTCGGTAAGCTGCTGCCCACCAAGACCGACATCACCAGGTCTGCAGGCCCCACGATGCGCGGCTCCGTTATCGGCTTCTTCATGGGCCTGCTCCCCGGATCTCCGGGTGCTGCAACCTCATTGGCGTCCTATGCGATGGAGAAGAAGCTCACCAAGCGTCCCGGGCAATTCGGTAAGGGTGCCGTCGAGGGTGTCGCCGGACCGGAATCGGCCAACAACGCACTCGCACTGTCGTCGATGATTCCACTGTTCACCCTCGGCATCCCCACCTCCGCGACCGTAGCCATCATGGCCAGCGCCTTCACCATCAACGGTCTGATCCCCGGCCCACTGTTGTTCCGCGACAACCCTGAAGTGGCCTGGACCATCATCGCCAGCTTCCTCGTCGGCAACATCATCCTGCTGATTCTCAACGTGCCACTGGTTCGCCTGTGGATTGCCGTACTGAAGATCCCGTTCCACTACCTGATGGCGATGATCCTGGCCTTCATGTTCCTGGGCGTCTACAGCATCAACGGCAGCGTCTTCGACATCTTCATCATGCTCGGCGCAGGCGTCATCGGATACCTGTTCCACCTCACCAAGATTCCACTGACTCCACTGGTGCTGGCCCTGATCCTCGGGCCTCTGCTCGAGGAGAACTTTCAGCGTTCACTCTCGCTGTCTCGCGGGGACTACGGCGTCTTCGTCGAAGGTCCCATCAACAAGGTTCTCCTGCTCGTCTTCATCGCAGCCGTTCTGTTCGGAATGCTGCGCCCCGTCCTCGCTCGCATCCTCTCCCGCCGCGCCACCCGAACCCAGCCCATCAAGGAGCCCGTCTCATGAGAACACTGCCCACCCTGGTCGCGGCCATCTCCGCTGCCGCCCTGATTGCCGGATGCGGCTCGAGCACAACCGATTCCGGAGCGCCGTTCCCACGGAACGGTGCCACCGTCGAATGGGTCGTCCCGTCCGCCGCAGGCGCAGGCAACGACATCCTGGCCCGAATCATGGCCCCCGCCATGGAGAACGAACTTGGCGTGCCGGTCAAGGTCGTCAACAAGGAGGGCGGCAGCCAGGTCGTCGGACTGAACTACCTGGCCAACGCCAAGCCGGACGGTGAGACCATCGGCTTCACCAACATCCCGTCGATCCTCGGGCGATACCTCGACCCGAGCAAGAAAGCCGGGTTCGATCGCGAAAGCTTCTCGCCCATCGGGTCGTTCGCATCGAACGACATCGTGATCGGGGTCAACAAGTCCAGCCCGTACAAAGACATTGCCGAGCTCTTCGACGCCGTGAAGGCCAACCCGGGGTCCATCACCGTGGGCACCGATTCCAGGGCCGGCGACGACCACGTCAACCTCCGCACCCTCGAAGACACCCTCGGCCTGGACTTCAACATCGTCCACTACAACAGTGGTGCCGACAAGATCTCGGCCCTGGTCTCGGGTGAGACCGACTTCGCCCTCGGCGGAGTCTCGAGCTTCTACGGCCAGTTCGCCTCGGGGGAGGTGAACATCCTCTCGGTACTCACCGAGGAGCAGAACAAGCTCATCCCCGAGGTACCGACGCTGGCGAGCGAGGGATACGACGCCCCGTTCATGACCAACAACTTCGCCATCAGCGCTCCCGCGGGCACCCCGGACGCGACGATGACCACGCTGCAGAATGCCCTCGAGACTGCACTGGCCGATCCGGCGGTCGCTGAGAAGCTGACCGGCGCAGCGACGCAGCCCGATTGGGTCTCCGGTGCAGACGTCGCGACCTTGTGGGAACAGCGTGAAACCGAGATCGAACCGATCATCGCCGAACTGCTCGCCGACCAGCAATAAGTCACCCGAAAGGCATTGATCTCATGAGTACCGAAACCTATTCCGCTACTGCCGTATCCGACGACATGATCGAACGCTTCTCTCGAGTGCCCGCAGCCAACGTAGGCGATGCCCAGGAGCGCTTCGGCATCATCGCCGGACTGCGGCCCATCTGGGCCGGAGCAGCAGTCACCGGCCGGGCGTACACCGTCTGGACTCGATCGGGCGACAACCTTTACATTCACAAGGCTCTCGACGACGCCCGCCCCGGCGACGTCATCGTGGTCAACGGCTCAGGTGACGACACACGCGCCCTCATCGGCGATCTCATCGGTATTCGCGCCAAATCGCTCGGCATCGCCGGCTTCGTCATCGACGGTGCCGTGCGCGATGCCGACGCCTTGGCCGAGTTGGGTCTGCCCGTATTCGCACGCGGTGTCACACCGGCGGGTCCCTACAAGAACGGGCCGGGCCGACTGAACGAGCCGGTCGCGCTCGGAGGAGTCGTCGTCTCTCCCGGTGACCTCATCGTCGCCGACGCCGACGGAGTGGTCGTCGTCAAGAGTGCCGATGTGGACGACGTCATCGTCGCGGCCGAGGAAGTGGTGGCGCGCGAGGCCTCGAAGCGAGCGAGCTTCTCGCCGTAGATGCGCTAGCCAGGTCCTCCACGGCGTGAGCAATGTCTGCTCCACTCCTGAGCCCCGGTGGCGGGATTCCCGCAGCCGGGGCCCCGAGTGGAGCAGACCTCCCGCCAGCGAAGCGAGATCATTTCTTCTTCGGGTCGTGGCCCCAGTTCATCAGTGAGTAGCGCCATTTGGTGTCGGTGATGTCCCCGTCGGGCCGCTGCGCAAGGTGTCGTTTGCAGTAGCCGACGACCTTTCGCATGTGCTCGTAGTCGTCGTCGGACAGGTCCGCCTTCTTCGTCTTCAGGATTTCGACGATGCGGCGGCCGCTCTCGTGGCCCGTCGACTCGCCGCCGTCCTTCTTTTGCCCGACGTCCTTCGAGTCGTCGGTGCCGAGAAACTCGTCGAGTTCCTTCGCCGTCATGTTGACGAGGTCATCGAACTCCGTCTTGATGTCACTGTCGTCATCGGCCATCGATCCGTCTCCTTCGATTCACCCTCGGTGGTGGTGCCGCGTGTCTCCCGTTCGACCGCATCGGCCTTCGGAACTCGTCTCGTTCCTAATCCGCCGCATACCCACAGTTGGGCGGTACTCAACCTGCTGGTCAGATCGGATCACACCGTCGCAGGACGGCCCACTCGGAAGCCCTGCAGCAGGTCGGCCCCGATCGACGTGGCCGCTTCGAGGTCGTCGTCGGTCTCGATGCCCTCGAACACGCACCTGGCCTCCGTTTTTCGCGCGAACTCGAGGACCAGTTCGGCCAAGGCCGACTTCACGCGATTGCCTTTCATGCCGTGAACGACGAACGCGTCGAGTTTGACGATCTGCGGCTCGAGCACGACGAGCTGCCGCATACCTGCGTATCCGGATCCCACATCGTCCACTGCGACAGCGACGCCGCCGCGTCGAAGTTCGGCCAACACTGCGATCACCGCATCCTCGTCGTCCTGGGCGGCATGTTCGGTGAGCTCGATTACCAGTGACCGTCGTCGGCCGAAGTCGAGCAGCACATCCACGAGGGCGGCATCGACCAGTAGCGTTGCAGCACTGAGGTTCACCGCAACGAAGCAACCATCCGGCAGACGCGCTGATTCGCCCAATGCCTTGACGGCCGCAGATCTGTCCAGAGCAGGACCGAGGCCGCACTGCGCTGCATCCGCGAACCACGCCTCGGTGTCACCGCCGCCCGCCGGGAAACGCGACAGGGCCTCGTATCCCTCGACGACCCCATCGCGTGCACGGACGATCGGCTGAAAGACAATGTCCGGACCACCGCCGGCAATGACAACCTCCACCCGACGCCGCGACCGCAGCAGTGTCGAGCGCAGCGGTGTCGACGCGGCCCTAGCCAACGGCACGATTCCACACCCGAACCACCGGGTGGAGCCGAACAGGAGCCGCAACCGGGCGCATCGTGGCAAGGACGGCATCCGGATCCCGGTCGCCGAAACTGGTCAGCAGTGCCCTGGCACGCTGTCCATCCGGCGGCCAGCACAGCCCGAACGCGTCTGCTATCGCCACATAGTCATGGGCACGCTGCTCGACGGTCGAGGCTGCGGGACAACGATTTCGCAGTACAAATCCTCGCACCAGCCGCCAGCGCCTGCGGCCGCCGATCAACCCATGGAGCATGGTGCCATGGGGACGTCGGCGAACCGATCCATCAGGAACGCTGCAGCGGCGCCGCCGTACCCGTCGATCAGCTGTGGCCCGAAGTGGTTGGGCAACACCGCACCCTGCAGGATCGGCGGCAACGGGTTGGTTCGGAACTCGACCGTGGCACCTCGCCCACACCAATCCTGAGCCAACTGCCGGGCCTGACCGTACGGCACGGTGTCGTCGTTGAGTCCGCTGGTGATCATCACCGGTGCGTTCGGAGTACTGCGACCGATCCGCTGAGCCTCGAGGATGCGACCCGCCTGCGGAATGGTGCCCAAGTTCTCGAGCATCGACTTGCCGTCCGCGGTCAACGATTCGGTTCGCAGGAACGGGTACTTCAGAATGGTGTCGCCGATGCACTGCGTCGACAGATCGTTCAGCACTGCCTTGCCGTGATCGGTGAGTCGCTCTTCGACGAGCGGCAGCAAGCTCGGATCCCGCTCTACGAACCCGTTGAGGGCATAGCCGATCACCCCTCCGATCAGCGTCCCGTCGACGGTCTTCAACACCTCGAGCAAGTCCGCTGTGGGAGCACCGGCCCACGTACCCTTCACATTCAGACCTGGTGCGTACTCCGAGGCGAGTTCGGCCGCCGCGGCTGCCGCCCCACCGCCCTGGGAGTACCCCCAGATACCAACGGGTGCATCGGTATCACCGAGAAGCTCGTTCGCGGCACGAGCACCGTCGAGCACCGCATGAGCCTGCTCGACACGATTGACATAGGTGTGCACACCGGGCGTTCCCAACCCGATGTAGTCGGTCACGAACACGTTGGCACCCATCGATCCCCACAGAGTGGAAGACAACAACTCCTGATTGAACGAGATCGACAATGGTTGTGTCACAGCGTTGACAGTCGTCGGAAACGCACGAGAAGGAGCGCACTGATCGGCTTGACCCACCGTGCCGGGCGCGACGACGATGGTCGGCCGCGGGCCTGCACCACGCCAGGGCACCTCGGTCTCGATGAACGTGCCCGACACGCCCACCGGCGTATCGTCCTGCGTCCGTGACGTGTACAGCACCCGCTGCGCCTGAACGGGGTAGGCACCGTCCGCACCGGGCAGAGCCGCGAACAGTGACATCGGCTGCGTCCGCAACACGGCCCCCGGGTCGTCGACGACCTGAGCCGGAGGGACGTAGAAGTCGTCGACGGGGTCGGCATTCGCTGCCGAGCCTCCAAGCACGGTCAGGGAAGACGCGAGCACGGCGGTGACTGCGACGCCGATCATGTTGCGGTACAGATGCATCGGTCTCTTTCTGGTGGGGGTCAGATAACGGTGCCGATGTCGTCGGCAACGATGTTGTCCAGCGCACGTTCGGCCAGTGCGGCGATGGTCATGGATGGGTTGCACGCTGCGGTGGTGCCGGGCATGAGTGCCCCGTCGAGGACATACAGTCCTCGCTGGCCGTGGACACGACCGTCAAGATCACATACTGCGCCCATGTTGGCCCCACCCAACGGATGCCAGGTGGACGGGAACAGTGCATTGGTATCGGTGAGAACACTGCCCGATCCGGCGATACGACGCACCGTCGGATCGATCGAACCGTCCTGAATCAGGCTGTCGCCGTTGGCCGGCCAATGTAGTCGCACCTGGTCCATGGAGGAGTCGTAGCCGAAATGGCCGCGGCCGCTGCTGACTCCGTACCCGACGAGCATTGTGCTGTGGGCATCGAACGACAACGGCGGTATCGAGGCCTGGATGACGGTGTGTGCAGTGTTCGGGTCGTCCCAGTTCAGGC
The DNA here is from genome assembly GCF_001894785.1 of Rhodococcoides fascians NBRC 12155 = LMG 3623. GTDB lineage: Bacteria > Actinomycetota > Actinomycetes > Mycobacteriales > Mycobacteriaceae > Rhodococcoides > Rhodococcoides fascians. The sequence continues at coordinate 221,573 of NZ_BCWW01000002.1, read as the reverse complement.
TGCCGAACACCACCGGTCCGCCTTGGGGTGCACCGAATTGCTGCTCGATGCTCGACCACACGTAGATGCGATCGGCATTGGTGCCCCAGCCCTGCCCCAACTCGTTCGGGAGATCGGGAATGCCTCCGGTCGCTCCGGCGCGTACGAGCAGTTTGGTGGTGTTCAGGCTTCCGGCTGCCATGATCAGCGTGCCGGCGGTCAGAACCTTGTTCTCCAGAACCGTTCCGTCGGAATCGATTCGATCGACATAGACCGTCCAACGGCCGTCGGCACGCCGCTCGACACTCGTGACATCGTGCTGCGTCGCGACCGTGGCCAGTCCCGTCGCCTCGGCGGCGGCGATGTAGGTGACGTCCACGGAGTGCTTGCCGCCGTTGTTGACTCCGAATGCACCGGACCCATCGGTGTACGACGGTGCCATCACCCCGCGCGTCTCGTCGAGGGCGAAGTTCCAGTCGATCGGCATCGGGATCTTGGACACCGGCAGACCCGCTCGACGAGCATTGGCCGCAAACACCCGTGCTGCTTGATAATTGGGCGTACCGATCAACTCGTCGGGGGCCTGCTGGAGCTGCAACATCCGCGCCACGCGTGGGTAGTGCACCCGATTCAGAGTCGGCCAATCCAGTCCGGCCGGAAAGTGTTCCTCGAACACCGGCTGCGATGGCTGCAGTGTCATTCCCTGGTAGATCAGGGATCCGCCTCCGACACCGGCCGCGCACAGCGCAGTCATGTTGTCTCCGGGCACCGCCTCGAGGAGGCCGACGTACGGATCGAACGGAACTGGCCTGCCGAACAGGTTGGGACTCGAACCGTGCCACAGCATTCGCTTGTCCGGTGACGTGGCATCGGGAAACGTGTCTGCGTTCGGTCCTGTGTTCCAACGTCTTCCGCGCTCGAGCACCAGAACCGGCACCCCGGCTTCGGCCAGGCGCAATGCGGCGACGCCACCGCCGAACCCCGATCCGATGATCACCACACGATGATCCTCGCGGGTCAGCGGGATCTGGACGCGTCGCCCGCCCGCTGCTCGCGCCACTCCCGGGCCCGATAGTGCGGCCAATCCCGCAACCGCAGTCGCGCCGAGAAACGACCGGCGATTCAAATTCGACACGTACCCCCCAATGGTGTGCAGCAGCGCGCACGAGACCTGTGTCACGTGCACGTGCGAAGCAAAACTAGACAGATGCGGCTTATGGTGTCAAGTTTTTGGGGGTCCGTCAGAACAGGAGCGGAATCAGCCAGCGCCGCAGGTATGACCGCAAACCGTCGTCGTCGTGGATCTGCGCGTCGTCGAACAGGATGACGGACAGCGCCACTCGAACCAGCACTCGCTCGATACCTTCAAACCGAGTCGAATCGAATTGTGGGTTCCGTTCGATGTAGCCATCGAGGAATTGACGCGCCACCGGCTCGGCCCGATCCACGACGTCCGGATCGAACAACGGATTTGCGTTGCCGGAACGTAGCAGCGAGTTGAGCACAGGCTCGCTGCGAACGAGGTTGCGTGCGGACACGATCATCTCGACGATGAACTCCGATGGCGTTTCGGCTCGATCGGCCTCCTCTCGGATGCCACCGATGATGCCGACGACAAGGCCGACCATGGCCTCCGAAATCATGTCCTCGCGCGTGCTGAAGATCGAATACACCGTCTGGCGCGTCACGCCCGCAGCCCGCGCAGCCGCGGCAATGGTGACATCCTCGAACCCACCCTGGACGATGAGCCCGAGGGTGGCGTCGAGAATCTTCTGCTTCGAGCGCATGGTCCGAGTATGACTGCATCGCCGGCTCGGCGAGTCATCCGATGAGAGGCCGCCGATTCTTTGTCAATTTTTCGAGCTCGGCCTGCATCGCCCCGTGCACCCGCCCCGCGAACTCCTCCGCCGTCTCGTCGGCCTCGGCGTGCATGGGAGCGAGCACCGAGGTCTCGAGTTTGGTGGGAAGCGGCAGGTACGGAAGAAGCCCAACCAGACCGAGATTGACGCCCCACGGTATGGACACCGACAGCGGAAAAGTTTTGAGCCGCAGCACCTTGTCCAACCTCAGCGCCTTCGCCCACCGCTTACCACTGCTGAGTACCAGCAGGGACTCCCCCGCTCCTGCTGTGACGACGGGGACGACCGGCACCCCCGCCTCGATTGCCAACCGGGCGAACCCGGTCCGACCCGAGAACACTATGTCGTTGCGATGCCGCCACGATTTCAATGCATCGACGTCACCGCCCGGGAAGACCAGGACATTGCTACCCTCCGCAAAAGCGTCCAGGGCCGTATGTCGCCCGGCGGGCCTGGCACCGAAGGGTTCGATCAGCTTCTCGGCATGCAGAGTCCACGCGATCTGGTGGGTCAACGTGATCAGCTCGCGGTCGATACCGAGCTCGTCGTATGCGGCCGAGAATGCGAAGCCATTGAGATCGATGACTCCGCCGAACCCGTGGTTGGCGACGAACAGCACCGGGGTATCCGGAACCGGTTGCGCTACCGTCACTTCCAGTCGATTGTAGAGGCGAACAGCACTGATGCTCGCCGCGCGAACGACTCGAGCGATGTTGTCCACCGCCGACTACCGGTCCAGTTGCAGGTCTGCCAGCGCTCCGGCGATCACGAAGCCTCCGGCAATTGCACAGCCGGCTGTTCTCGTTCGTTGCGGCAGGTGAGCGGTGAGCGCGAACGCCGCGGTGTCCCAGACGTCGACGGCCACACCTGCTCGCAGCAGAGTGCGCACGGCCTTCGGCGCGTACCGAGTTGCCGCATACAGGCCGCCGCCGATGTAGATTTCACGAATTCCGAAGGTGCGAGCCGCAGCTCGCGTCGTCGCCACCGCCGCGTCGGGCCCAGCGAGGAGTTCGTTGGCGCGAGTGGGCGCAACCATGTGGGCGATGCCGATCGCGGCCCGGCCGAGCCCGACCGCCTCGGGAAGACGACGAACCAGACCGGACGCAGAGCCGAAAGCCATGAAATTCCTTACGTAGTGGGAACAGCGGAGTCGCGAGCAAGCCGTCGGAGCAGTCCGACGGCCTTCTTCATGCCGTAGGCAACGATGGTCGTGCGGCCGTCCTCGTGGTTCCACTGCAGCAGCGCCGATCCGTCGTCGACGGAACCCTCGAGCACGGTCGGATTACCCAGCAGCGGAAGAGGACCGGCGACCTTGATGGACAGTCCCAGAATCTCGGTCCAGAAGTAGTCGTCGGCGGGCGCACAGGTGGGTTCGAGACCGAGCGCGGAGGCCGCTGCGACCTTGCCCTGCGCGACGGCATTGGACCAGAACGGCGCTCGACCGGAACCGGCACGTGAATACGCGACGTCGCCTGCGCCAAACACGTCGGGAACTGCTGTGGCGCAGCGCTCGTCGATGGCAACACCTCGATCGTCGGCAATTCCGGTGCCGTTCAACCACTCGGTCTCGGGCACATCACCGGCACAGGTGACCACCACATCGGCGTCGAGGGTGCGGCCCGCGAACTGGATCCCGGTAACGGGGTTGCCCGTCAACGTAACCGGGCTGTCCGCGCGGAGAAACTCGACCGACGCGGCCTCGGCACGCGCGGAAATCGCGTCGGACAGGTAAGTACCCAGTAGGCGTTTCAACGGAGGGTCGACGTCCACGACAGTGACTGCGATTCCGCGCGAGACGCACGCACTGGCTAACTCCATGCCGAGAAATCCGGCACCGACGACGATCGCCGTTTGCGCCGCATCGAGTTTCGGACGCAGTGCCCGAACATCGTCGAAGGTCCGCAGCACCGTCTCGCCCCTTTGCCCGGGATCCGCGATGCGACGTGCAGCCGCTCCGGTGGCGACGATCAACCGATCGTACGGAACATCGGTACCGGCGGCGGTCGTGACTGTGTGGGCCTCGACATTCACCGATACGGCCCGATCGCCGATCGCCTCGATCCCGAGGTCCGACAGATCCCACGTTTCTGCCTCGGCTGCTTCGCCTTTGAGCACGTGCTTGGACAACGGCGGCCGCGCGTAGCAACCGTCGGCATCGGCCCCGATCATCGTCAGCGGACCTTCGTGTCCGCGGGCCCGCAGTTCGCGGACAGCGGTGCACGCGGCTATGGAGTCTCCGACGACGACGATCCTGCTCTCGAGAGAGCTCACGCCTGTTCTCGCAGTGCCGCCACCGGACACACGCCGACCGCAGACCGGGCCGAGGCCGCGAGGTCGTCGGGAATGTCGTTGCCATCGAAGGCGTAGTGCAGTTCACCCTCGTCATCGAGGCTGAACACCTTGGGTGCCTGTTCGGCACAGATGCCGTGGCCCTCGCAGCGATCCCAATCGACGTCGATCCTCATGGCTGTGCCCCTTCTGCTGCCACCAATTTGAGCGGCAACCGTTCGTATCGATGAATGACGTTGTTGACAGCGCGTACGGGTGTACCTGCGGGAACGAACTTCTCTACCCGCTGCGCCAGCACTCGGAGCATGGTCTGGGCTTCCAGACGAGCAAGCCCCTGGCCGGCGCACCCGTGCACGCCGGAACCGAAGCCGAGTTGACGCGCCGCGTCACGGGTGATGTCGAAGGCATCGGGGTTGTCCCATTCACGCTCGTCGCGGTTCGCCGACGCGTAGACCACCAGTGCGCGAGCACCTTTCGGGATTCGTGATCCGTCGATCTCGACGTCACGGACCGCTCGACGCGAGAATGCTCTGATCGGCGACTCGTATCGAACGACCTCGTTGATCGCATTGGGTATCAGGTCCGGGTCCTGCCTGATCGCCTGCCACTGCTCGGGGTGCCGCGCGAACAGGTCGAGGGCACCGGAAATCGCTCCGATGGTGGTATCGAGCGAGGGACCGAGGTAGTCGATCATCAGCGCAGGACACGTCGACTTCTCAATCTTGTTGTCGTCGGCGGCCTTCAGAACGTCGTCGCCCATGCTCCCGGGAATCACCGATCGATCTCGCACCACGCGCCGCGAGAACGCAAGCATCTCTGCGGCACCCTTGACAGCGGTGATCGAGTGTCGATTCACGGGGCCGAGGGAGTCGAATGTCGCACCAGCCCAGCGGAGTAGATCCTCGCGGCCGTCCTCCGGCCACCCGACGAGATCGGGCACGATCGACATCGGCAGCGCTGTCGCGAGATCGTCCACGCCGTCGACAAATTGTTTCTTCAGTGCCGCGTCGACGATGGTCTCGGCTTTCTCCTCCACCGCCGCCTTCATCTTTCGGACGGCCTTCGGCGTGAGTCGATGCGCCAGCACCGATCGCTTGGTCGCATGCTCGTCGCCGTCACTGTTCAGTGTCGTTCCGCGGCCGAGCCGATTGGCGACGGGATTGAGTGCCACGCCGTCCCCCGAGATGAAGGTCTCGTCGTCGAGCAGCACCGCCTTGCAATCCGCGTAACGCGAGACGGCGAACACCTGCTGGCGCGGCAGCCACACCACCGGGCCGAGGGCGCGTAGCCGGGCGTAGTGGGGGTACGGATCGAGAATCGCATCGGTGGAGTACAGATCGGTGCGGTACTGCGGGATCGTCGCGTTCGTCGTCATGAGGTCCTTCGGTGTGCCGCCGGAAGTCGATTCCCCTGCCGTCGCAAGGTGTTGACGATATCGTCACTCATGGCACGGCTGTACGTCAAGGCTTTTTGACGAATTCGTCATCATTGATTCGCGATAGGCTGCACGGACCACGCAGAGCAGGAGCAGATCGTGACCGAAGGCAACCGCGTCGAGCGCCGCAAGGCACGCACCAGAGCCGCGCTGATCCAGGCCGCCCAAGGGTTACTCGCCAACGGGAACACCAACGCACCCGTGCTCGAAATAACGCAGGCCGCCGACGTCAGCAACGGATCGTTCTACAACTACTTCGAGAGCAAAGAAGAACTGTGGCAGGCCGCCATCGACGCCGCTCTCGAGTCCGTCGGCGACTACCTCGATTCGCTCACCGTCGGGTTCGAGGATCCGGTCGAGAAGTTCACCCAATCGTTCAGACTGTCCGGACGCCTGTTCCGCCTCGAACCGCAATTGAGCCGCGTCCTGCTCAACTCCGAGGCCGCCGCGTTCGCCGCGGCCGGTGGCCTGGCACCACGGTCGCGTCGCGATATCGAATCGGCCGCAGCGCAAGGGAGATTCGACGTCGACGACCCGGATCTCGCGCTCGCGATCGTCGCCGGTTCGCTGCTCTCCATGGGCCGTCTGCTCCTTGCACAGCCCGACCGCGACGAAGCGGCGACGGTCGACGGCACCACCGAGCGAGTGCTCCGCGCACTCGGCATTTCGACCGACGAGGCACGCACACTGTGCAGTAGTCCCTTGCCTGCGTCCTACAGCGGCGACGTCCACGCGGCCGTCGCACCCACTGCGTCCGTCCGGCACGGCAACGAAAGCTGATCGCGTCCAGCTCTAGTCGTCGACGGCCCTCAGAGCCACACTGAGAGCCTCCTGTGCCGACACGTCGGCATCGACCGCGACCTGCAATTCGGCATCGTCGACGTCGACAACCAGGGGAACATCGGCGTCGGTCTGCCCACGCACATCCGCGAGCCCTTGCTCGTGTTCCTTCGCGCGTCGATAGTCGGCGAGGGCTACGTCTTGTTTCTCTCGGGCTGTGGCCACGTCGTCAGGCCCTGTGATGCCGGGGCCGGACATGCGTGGGTACCGGGGCCGGGACCGCCCGATCGACGGCCGCAGCCTTCCGGCTCCCGCCGCCGGTATCGATGTCGAGAAAATGCTGAAGTTCGTCGTGAATCGGTGTGTCCGTCATAGGCCTTGACCTTCTCGACCTTCGATAACGCAGGTCGGTTCGGCTTCGCTGAACCATAGTGGGAGAGGAGTTGATGGCGTCAATGCGACCCTACGGCCTGCGAGACCGCCGAGTTCACCACCCGAGCTGCCAGTACGGCAACACGGACGTTCTCACGCTGCGACTGCTCCGCCAGAACCGCGAATGCCGCTTCGGGCGAGATGCCGCGCAAGGCTATCAAGATTCCTTTGGCCTGCTCGATTGTTCCACGGGTCTTCATCGCCTCACGAAGACCGGCCGCTTCCGTTCTCGCTTCTGCTGCATGTCGCGAATTCCACACCGCAGCTTCGACCGACGTGACGAACATCTTGACGAGAACCTCGTCGACATCGCTGAAGCCCTCGCAGTCGAATCCGTACAGATTCAGCGAACCGGCATGACCCGAGTCGACAGCCAGCGGAGCAGACAGATAACTTTTCACTCCGATCGCGGCGGCTGCAGACGCGAAAGTCGGCCAGCGGGTTACGACCTCGTCGATCCGAACACTGACGATCTGGTTGGTTCTCGCCGCTTCGAGACACGGGCCCTCGTCTGCGGCGTACTGATCGGTGTCGACATCGATCACACGCGCATCCGAACATGCCGCCGTCGCGGGATTGTCGGAATCATGTCGGAGCAAAGTCACTCCCGCCATGTCAGCCCACGGAATGGCAGCGACCACCTGTTCACACAGGCCCTGCAAGAGGGTGTCAAAACGTTTGTGTTCGAGCAGTATTCCGCGAAATATGTCGAGAGCATCGAAGGTGTCCTCGGCAAAATAGTCTTCGCCTGCATACCGACGTCGCCGGACAGGCAGAGCAGCCGAAATTTCTTCGTCGAATGCGGCTGCAGCCGTGGCTTCGGTAGCGGCACTTCGTTTGGGGCCGTTGGATGTGGAATCGGTCAAGTAGATCGCGTCCCAGATGGTGCAGTCATTACACCTGTTGGCGTGCACGAGGCCTGTCAGCGGTGATGACCTTCACCGAATGTTACAACCGTACGCCCGCTGTCAACCCGAACTGGATGAATCGGACACCACATTGATCTATTGACTTTCGATAGATTACTGTCGATACTCGCTCCATGCTGAGTGGATATCGAGCGGTAGTCCTGTTGCTTCGCCTGTTTCTCGCCGCGTTGTTCGCGGTGCTGGTGCTGATGCAAGTCATGTCGTTGCCCGGCCAGTTCGCCCACATGGCCCAGGAATCTCCCGAATCCGCGTACCTGCGATGGCCGCTGACCATCGTGTCGATCTTCTGGGTGCTGTGCATTCAGGTGGTCGTGGTCGCGACATGGAAGCTGCTGACGATGGTGAACCGCAATGCCATCTTCACCCGCACCTCGTTGGTGTGGGTCGACACGATCACGTGGTCGATCGTCGCGGCCTGGGTGGTGCTGGTCGCGGTATTCCTTTACGTCGGATTCGGAGCCGACGACCCAGGCCTGCCGCTACTGCTCTTCCTGCTCGTCGTCATCGTCGCCGTCGCCGCATTGTTGATGGTCGTCATGAGGACCCTGCTCAGTCAGGCCACGGAACTGCGCAGCGACATGGACGCGGTCATCTGATGGCCATCGTGGTGCGCATCGATGTTCAGTTGGCCAAGCAAAAGATGAGCGTCGGCGAGTTTGCCGAACGCGTGGGGCTGACGCCCGCCAACATCGCAGTCCTCAAGAACGGACGGGCCAAAGCCGTACGACTGAGCACCCTCGACGCCATGTGCCGGGTGCTGCACTGCCAACCCGGAGACCTCCTGGAATGGGTGGACGAATGAGCACCCGCGGCACTACTGCCCGGTGACATCCAGAGCGGCACCGACGATCGAATCGGTGTCGACGTGATGATGCTTGTACACCTCGTCCAGAGAGCCCACCTGACCGAAGTTGCTGACGCCCAACGACGTCGACGCCACACGGTTCACCGTGGCCAGGAACGCCAGCGTGTGCGGATGGCCGTCGAGGACGGTCACCATCGGTGTCGCCCGATCGGCCGGCAACAGCTGATCGAGAATCCACGACTCCGCGTCGCCGTGTCCCTGTCGAGCCTGGACGGCTCGATAGAGCTGGCCCGGACTCGTGATGCACAGGACGTCCGCATGAATGCCGATGCGTTCCAATCGTGCTGCGGCGTCGAGAGCTTCGGGCATGAGCGCACCCATCGCCGCGATGGTGACGGTGGCACCGTCACGTCGGACGAGCGGGTAGCCGCCGGCCACCACCTGCTTGCGCCTTCGTTCGCGGGCCGCCGGATCGCTGGGCACGTCGGCCAACGTCTGATCGACCGGACGGGTCGACAGGCGCAGGTATGCCGAGGTGCCGTCGGGACGACCCAACTTGGCGATGCTGGCGAGGAGCGTCCACTCGACGTCGATGGCGAACGCCGGCTCGTACGAGATGCACCCGGGCTGCTCCAGACCGATCGACGGAGTCTTGATCGACTGGTGCGCACCACCTTCCGCGGCCAACGTGACACCCGACGGCGTACCGACCAGAATCGACTGACCACCCGCGTAGATGCCGTACGACCACGGTTCGAGAGCGCGTTCGACGAACGGGTCGTACATCACCCCGATGGGGAACAGCGGCTCTCCCCACCGGCTCCACGTCGCCCCGAGCTCACCCATCAATCCGACCAGATTGGTCTCTGCGATACCGAGTTCCATGTGTTGACCGGTGGGACCCTCACGCCAGTGCATGATGGTTTCGGCATCGTCGCCGAACCAATCGTGCCGCTCCGACGACGACCAGACACCGACCTTGTTGACCCAACCGCCGAGATTGGTGGTGGAGCTGACGTCGGGACTGACCGTGACCACGCGCCGCGCCGCATCCGGGGCCTCACGCGTCAGGTCGATCAGGGTGCGGCCGAGCGCGGCCTGCGTCGTGGCCGTGCCCTTGGGAGTACGACCGATGTCGGCGGGAACTGCAGGCGGTGCCGAGACGGGCACCGGCTCGCGGCGCAGCCGTTCGGCGACATCGGCGCACAACTGCCCGGCAGCTGTGGCGTCGTCGAAGCGGCCCCAGGGCGAGTCTGCATCCGTGCCGAGAGTCTCTGCGAGTGAGGCATATTCCTCGATCGTCAACAGGGAGGAATGGTTCTGCGGGTGCCCTTGTGTAGGGAGCCCGAAGCCTTTGACCGTGTAGGCGATGATCACTGTGGGCCGGGTGTCGTCGATCTGCGCGTAGGCCTCGCGCAGCGCGTCGAGATCATGGCCGCCGAGATTGCGAATCGACTCGGTGAGAATCAGATCGTCGAGGTCACCGATGAGCGCGGTGATCGCCGCGGCATCGGAACCGTTGCCGGGCAGCCGATCACGCAATTCGGACGCCGAGCACCGCAACAGCCGCTGATACTCGGGATTGGGCATGTCGAGAATGCGACGCCGCAAGGCGTCACCACCGGTACGCGCGAACAGGTTCTCGAGCAGCCGACCGAAACGCACGGTGATGACCTGCCAGCCTGCCGCGTCGAACATCTTCTCGAGGCGACGCGCGGCGATGTTCGGCACCACTCGGTCGAGGGACTGCCGGTTGAGGTCGACGATCCAAACGATCTCGCCCAACTCACCGATGCCCGGATCGATGACGGCTTCCCACACGGCACCCTCGTCGAGCTCGGCGTCTCCGACGAGCGAATACTGCCGGCCGCGAAACCCACTCGGGGTGTCCGCGGAAAATGCGGAGTCGACGAAACGACGCGACATCGCGCCCCAAATAGGTGCCGTCGCACCGATACCCACCGACCCCGTGGAGTAGTCGACGGTATCGGGATCCTTGGCGCGCGACGGGTAGGACTGCAGCCCACCGTACGAGCGCAGCGTCGTCAAATACTTCTCGTCCAACTCACCGAGAAGGTAGTTGATGGCGTGCAGCACCGGCGACGCGTGCGGCTTGACCGACACTCGGTCGCCCGCTTCGAGCTGCTCGAACCACAGCGAGGTCATGATGGTGACCATCGACGCGCACGACGCCTGATGACCGCCCACCTTGAGACCCGTCGGATTGGGTCGGATTCGGTTGGCGTGATGGATCATCGACGTCGACAGCCACAGCACCCGCTCGGAAATGTCGTGCAGGGTTTCGCGCCCTCCGGTGACCGAATCACCGTCGGTCGAATTGCCGGAGGTCGAGCTGAGGCTGGTCATGGCGAGCACTCCTGAAATAGGCGACGAAAGATTGCATCGAGTGGACGTGGCGGGACCGGATGGGTCCCGTCACTCCATGAGGCAAGCGTTCGGATTGCGAAGCGCCGAGTCAGTCGCGTCTGTGATGCAACCGGCGTCAGTCGACCAGAACCCGGCGGGCTGCGCAATAGAAGTCATCGACATTGAGCAATCTGCGCAATTTTCGGAATCGGCCTTTGCGGTTTCTGGTCGACCTGATCACCGCGGCCCGGCACCTCGGCGAGTCGCGGAATCGATGACAGCTTCGAATGCGTCGACGATCAGCGCGACCGACTCGTCCAGATCGAGATCCGCCGTCTCGAAGAAGGCATCGGCGGTTCGATCGAGAAAGCCTGTCCACCCCGAAATCGCAACAGCGACCAGCGGCGGCAACGGATCCGGAAGTTCGGCCAGGGCCGCGACCTGACGCTCACCCTCGGCGCGAGCCTGCCGGAGGGCGCTCTCGACGCCTGCCTCACCGAACTCCTCCTCCCGCACCACGCGCAAGTAGAGCGCTCGGTGATCCCGCAGAAACTCGATGTGCCGTCGGACGAATCCTTCCAGCCGCGCTCGGACGGTCCGCTCTTCGGACTGCGGCCCCTGCGCGTCGGACAACTTGCCCAGAACGTCGGCCAGCGCAGCCTGCACCAGGCCCTGCTTGTCGGTGAAGTAGTAGAAGAGCAACCCGTGCGCCACACCCGCTCTGCGCGAGATCGCCGCCGCACTGATGTCTGCGCTGGCACCTTCGGAGATCATCTCGATCGCGGCGTCGATCAACGCCTGACGGCGATCGCGACGTGGGCGGGCACGCCGCGACTGCTCTGCATCGTCGACGTCGTTCGAGGGCACCGTCCGAGACTAATGCAGATCGAGCCGGCATTTGCGTCGACCTCTTGCGTTATTTGCGGCTCATCTGCAATATATGCAACCGAGCCGGAGTTGCCGCGCTCACCATCGAGGAGGTCCGATGATCACAGTGACCAGTGCCGCAGGCGGGATCGGACGGTTGCTCGTCCGGCAGCTGACCGCGCAGAAGATGCCCGTCCGCGCTGTCGTGAAGAACGACAGTCAGGCTGCGACCACCCGTCGAGACGGGGCAGCCGAGGTCGTCGTGGGCGATCTGCGGTCGCCCGACACGCTCGACAGAGCTCTGGCCGGAGCCGACGTGCTCTATCACGCGGCACCGACCCAGGTCATCGACGAAAGACCGATCATCGAGCACCTGATCGCGACGACTCCGGCAAGTGGATTGCAGCACATCGTGTTTCACTCGGTCATCCATCCGGACCTGCATCAGCTGACACACCATCACCAGAAGGACATCGCCGAGGGTCTGCTCCGAAACAGCGGGATCCCCACCACGGTGCTCAGGCCGTCGCACTACATGCAGAACTACCTGGAAGTGTGGGAGTTCCTGCAGGCGGGCGTCATGCCGTACCCGGTGTCGCCGGACAGTGTGATGGGTGTCGTCGATCTCGCCGACGTCGCCGAGGCCGCGGCGAACGTACTGATCGACCCGTCGCCGCACACCGGCCGCACCTACGACCTGTCCGCGGTCGAACTCACCCGACACCAGATGGCCGAGATCTGGTCACGCGTGCTGGGGCATCCGGTGACCGCCATCCGAATCCCGCCCTCGTCGCTGACGAATACCCTCGATGTGGTGCCTGCACTTCCTGCCGTCATCGGTCACGCCGTGCGATCGACGAAGCTGCGTTCGCTCGGACATATCGTTCGCGGCGCGCAGGCCGCGTCGAATCCCCGCGATATGAAGAACTGGCCGGAAGATGCACGTCAGGCGTACCGCACGATGATGACCCACTACGACGGCCATGGCCTACCCGCAGGTGACCTGACGGTTCTTCCGACTCTGCTCGGACGCACACCCACCTCGTACGAACAGTTCGCCCGGCGCTCGGCCGCTGAACTCGGACGCACGGAACGATGAGCCGCAGGGCTTTTCGCTACAGTCCAGGCCGCTCGCTGGTCACCGGCGCGAGTTCCGGAATAGGCGCCGAGTTCGCGCGCGTGCTGGCCGCCCGCGGCTCCGATCTGGTGCTCGTCGCCCGACGGGAAGATCGTCTGACAGCGCTGGCGGACGAGGTCGAATCGACCTACGGTGTGCGCTGCCGAACAGTGCCCTGGGACTTGTCGGAGGAGGCCAGTGGTCGCCGGCTCCGCGCCATCGTTCCCGAGCGCATCGACCTCATCGTCAACAACGCAGGATTTGCGGTCCAGGGACCGTTCGTCGACGGCGACGCCGACGATTTCGAGCGGCTCGTCGCCGTCGACATCCGCGCGGTCGTGGACATCTGCTCGGCGTTCCTGCCGGACATGATCGCCCGCACAGCAGGCACCATCGTCAATGTGGCCAGCACGACGGCATTCCAACCTGTCCCGACTCTTGCCGTGTATGCGGCCGCCAAAGCCTTCGTGCTGAGCTTCAGCCAGTCGCTGTGGTACGAAGCAGCGCAACACGGAGTCAGAGTGTTCGCACTCAACCCCGGCCCCACCCACACCGAATTCTTCGACGTCATAGGCGATTCGGCCACAGCCACCGGTACCTACCAGACACCGGCCGACGTCGTCGCCACCGCCATGAAGGAACTCGACGCCAAACGGTCACGGCCACATGTCATTTCGGGTCGCCGCAATGCTCTGCAGGCGGCGATGGCGGGTATCGTCCCCGCACGAGTTTTACTCCCGGCCCTCGCACGAATGCTGCACTAGACTGTCACGATCATGGCCAGGGTCTCGAGATTCACACTCGCCGATCGCCGAGAGGCGGTGGCACGGGCATTCGGGGGTTCCGAAAGCCCGACAGCCGTAGCCACGGACTTGGGCATCCACACCACCACGCTGTACCGCTGGGCCGGGTCGTCCACCACTGACGAACCCGGGCCCGCACCGACACGCCTCATCGAGGCCACCCAGGAGCTGCTTCGGCACGCCGACTACGCAGACATCACGATCGAAAGTGTCGCTGCGCAATGCGGTCTGGCACCCCGAACGGCCTTCCACCACTTCCCCAACAAACGCCAACTCTTTCACGCCGCCGTCGACGACGCCGCCACCGTTCTGATCGAACGCATCCGTGAACGGTCTGCGGACGCCGGCTGGCCGAGCACCCCACTCGAGCAGCTGCAGACATTTCTGCGAATAGCTGCCGAGAGCATCTACGAGACACCGCGCACGCACGTGCTGTTCCGCAATCTCGGAGTCCCCAAATCCGAAGGCACAGCCGAGCGTTGGCACGACAGCTTCGTCGATGCCATCACCGAACTACTCCGCGCCGCTGCCGAAGCAGGGCAGATCGACAGTGCCACAGACCTCCCTGCCTCAGCCCGACTGCTCACGGGTGCCATGCGCGGCATCCACACAGCGGTGTTCGACGGTGCCGACGCCGACACGGCTCTGACCCTCGTCGGCCGTATTCACCTTCTGATCCCGCCTGCGCGGCGCGACGCGACCGACTACGACGTCACTGTCGGCCGTGACGCAGCGCAGCGGTGACCGACGCGAACATGGTCGTCTTGATGGCTCCGATGGTGGCTTTGTCCTTACCGGCAATTGCCGAGAGCCGCTCCAGCGCAGCATCGATCACCGAGTCCTCGGCCGCTACGCCGTCGACGAGACCTGCAGTGAGGGCCTCCGCGCTCCCGTACCGATGTCCCGTGGTCATTGCGACCATGGCCGTCTGCGGAGAGAGCTTCGCCTGAATCAGAGCGGACATGCCGGGAGTGAAAGGGATGTTGATATCCGCTTCCGGAAAGCAGTAGTAGCCACGATCCTCGCGCATGAAGCGGTAGTCATGGGCAATGGCGAACATCGCTCCGGCACCGAAACTGTGCCCGTTGACCGCCGCGGCGGTGGGTATCGAAAACGTGAGTATTCGGGCGAACAGCGTCTGCACTCGATCGACGTACCAATCGGCGCGATCACCATGGGCCATCAGCCAGTCGAGGTCCAGTCCGTTGGAGTAGAACTTGCCCGCTCCTACCGTGATCAGCCCGCGCGCCGACCGCTCTATCTGGTCCAAGTGGGCGTCGACCGCATCGAGCCAGTCCGGTGAGAATCGATTCTCGTCCGAGCCGAGCGTCAAAATCGCTATGTCACTGCGAATTTCTAGCGTAGGAGTCATCGTGAGCTACCTTTCGAGGGTGCCGAGGCTATGAAGACTTCGGCGGTGGAGGGGGCGGAGGAAGAGTGAGGACGCCGCGCACGGCGGCAGCGAGTCGTTCGCGCACCGATGCGTCTGGCGCACGGCGACCCCGCAGGAGCAACGCGGCAGGGAGCTCGACGGTGCAATCCTTGATCACGGCTACGGCCGTGCGATCCGCTCGGTTCCACATCTCGGTCGACAACCGCACGAACAACTCGACGAGCGTCGAATCGAGCATACGAAGGTCGTCGGCAAGCGCGTCCGGAATATCGTTCGAGCCCAACAACTCTCGACGCGACACAATCATGAGAAACTGCCCGGCCGTCGGATGATCGAGTAGAAAGCGCGCCGGCGCATCCGCAGCAGCCACTATTGCGTCCACCGCGGTGCCCGTCGCCAATGCGTCGTCCACGGACCCTCGCTGCACGGTGAGCATGCGCTGCGCGCCGCGCAACCACACTCGGCCGAGGAGTCCGGCCCGCGACCCGAACGCGTGGTAGATCGCCCCGTTGGACACCGAGGTCAGCTCAGACAACGCGCGAATGGTGACCGCGGCCGGGCCCGACTCGACGGCCAACGCCTCGGCCACATCCAGTAGGTGATCGAGATCGTGCACGCGTGGGCGGGGCATGACGTGACCGTAACAGAGCAAATGCTCTGTTACAACGACACGCTCGGCACCGCACCCATTCCGGATTTTCGACTGACCATCAGTCAAATTATTGACTGACAGTCAAACTGCACTTAATCTGGATCACACTCCGATCGCGACGAAAGGTCGATTCATGAGCGCAACGCACGATGCACCGACGATCGAGACGCAACGGGTCGCGCCCGACTACATCGCGCATTGGGTCGTCAAATCTGCGCGAACCGAGGAGATGGTGCGCTGGTACGGCACGGTGTTCGGGGCCGAGATCGCCTACCAGGACGACGAGATCACGTTCTTGACCTGGGACGACGAGTCGCATCGACTCGCGATCATCGCCGTGCCCAAGCCGGTGAAGTTCCTGTTCCCCTTCGCCAAGCTGCGGCGCAAGGCCTACGGCATCGATCACATCGCCCTGACGTTCCGATCGCTGGAACGACTGCTGGAGAACTACGTGCGGCTCAAGCGCCAGGGCATCCTTCCGGTGTGGTCCATCAACCACGGGCCGACGATCTCGCTGTACTACGAGGACCCGGACGGTATTCGGCTCGAGTTCCAAGTGGAGAACTTCGATTCCGACCACACTGCGGCCTTCTTCTTCACCGAGGAATTCGCGCGCAATCCCATCGGCGTCAACATCGACCCCGACTACCTCCTCAGCCGACTCCGCAACGGAGCGACCCACGAGGAACTGCGGCAGCGTGAGGCCGGAACCAGGCCCGGCCGGCCGGTGATCGCCAACAAGAAGACCATCACACCGAAAACTCTGTGACCGATTGCTAGGGGGGATCGAAAGCTATGCCCATCAACATCATTCGAACCACGGACGGCTGGTGGCGTCTCGACGGCGACCAGGCCGTCAGGATCGACACCACTGCGCAGACCACCCATCAGCTACTGGCCGACCGGTCGGCCATCGACGCCGCATCGGGGACAGGCACGAATGTCGCCGAGCTCGAACTCCTCTCACCTATCACCGCACCGTGCCGAGTGGTGGCGCAGTTGCTCAATTACCGATCCCATGCGATCGACGCCGGCTCGGACCCGAAGACCCTGCAGCCGACGTTCTTTCGTAAGTCGTCCGCGTCGATCAGCGGCCCGAACGATCACATTCGGCAACCGCCGGAGGTAGCCCTGCTCGACTACGAGATCGAGCTGGGCGTGGTGGTCGGTGCCGATATCCCCATCGGGACAACCGTCACCGACGACAACCTCGCGTCCTACGTGGCCGGCTTCGTCGTGGCCAACGATGTGTCGGCTCGGGAGATCCAGTTGACGAAAGTGCAGGTGTACGAGAGCAAGTCGTATCCCACCTTCACTCCACTCGGCCCTCGGCTGGTGCTGCTCGACAACGACGAGCTGCGACGACTGCCAGAGCTACGCATGACACTGGCGGTCAACGGGGAGATCCGTCAGGACCAGACCGTCGGCGACGACCTCATCACGCCGCCCGCCGAGGCCTTCACCAGACTGGCCCGTTTTCAGAACATGACCGCAGGCGACGTCCTGTTGACCGGAACTCCGATCGGCACGGCAATCTCCGCGCCGCCCAAAGCGATCCAGAAGATCGGTGAACTCATCCCGCCTGCGCTGAAGTGGAAGTTCTTCTTCGCACGCCAAGCCAAGAACCCGAAGTACCTTTCGGTCGACGACGTCGTCACTGCCACCATTCGCACTCCGGACGGGTCGATCGACCTGGGGACCCAGGAAACCGTCGTCCGATGAGCACTCCCGTCGTCATCATCGGTGCCGGCCCGGCGGGTACCACTGCAGCGCTTCTGCTGGCGCGCAGGGGTATTCGAACGGTAATGCTCGAGCGTCGAACCAGTCCACTGTTCCATCCGGCGGCTCACGTGATCAATGCTCGGACACTGGAGATCTGGAACGAGTACAGCCCCGAACTGGCCAAGTCGATAGCGGCGATGTCGCCTCCGCACGAACAGGTGAATCTGATCAGCTGGTACGGCGACCTGGCCGGTGACGCCATCGGGTCGATCGATCTGCTGTCCGATCCCGAACGCAAAGCCATCGTGGAAAGCCAGAGCCCGTACATGGTGTCGCACATCGGCCAGCACATTCTGATGCCCGTGCTGTGGGACGCCGTGGACGCCGAACCGCTGATCGAATTTCGCCGCGGAGTCTCCGTCGAATCGGTCGAATCGAACTCCGGTGACGCGCGCGTCGCCTTCCGCAGCCTCACTGGTGACGCCGCCGAAGTACGTGCGCCGTACGTCCTCGCTTGCGACGGTGCCAACAGCGCGACCCGCGACGCAGCCGGGATATCGCTGACCGGACCGGTACTCGCCAACATGGGCAGTGCGTTCTTCACGTCGAACACACTGTTTCCTGACGACGCGCGTCCGCTGTTGAGTTGGATCTACACCCCGGACCTGTGCGGAGTGCTCATCTCGCACGCGTATCACCGCTACATCCTGATGACGGCCTATCTGCACCCAGCGCAGGAGATCGCCAGGAATGGCCGCCGATTCTGGGAGAAGACGCTACCGAAGGCGTTGGGTACGAACGACTTCACGCTTGAGTCGACGGGCACGTGGGTGATGACGTCTCAGACGGCCGACACCTTCCGCCACGATCGGCTCCTGTTGCTGGGCGATGCCGCTCACCGCTTTCCGCATACCGGCGGCTTCGGGCTCAATTCCGGAGTGCAGGATGCCCACAACCTCGCGTGGAAGCTCGATGCCGTGCTCTCCGGTGCGGCAGGCCCGGAGCTGCTGGACACCTACGACACCGAGCGCCGCCCGGTGGTGGAGAAGTTCGCCGAACAGAGCGTGGCCAACCACTTCCGCATGGACGACATCGGCAAGCGGATCGGGATCACCAACGCCATGCTGGCCAAGGCAACTCAGGCCATGGGGCGGGCACCACTGAACAAACTTCCGGGCCGACTGATCGCGCCCATCGCGGCTGCAGCAACCCGCAAGCAGATGAGCCGATCACGAAGCCTGCGCCCGGATGCCCCCGGGTCGGCGGAACTGCGCGCCGAAATCGCAGCCGCGATTCCACTGCAGTTGGAGCATTTCGTCTCCACCGGCCTGCAATTCGGCTTCCTCTACGACAGTCCACTGATCGCCCAAGACGCGTCGACGAAGCCCGTGGAAGATGTTGTCGATTACGTGCCCACCACGTACCCCGGTGCGCGATTGCCTCACGCGCTCGTCTCGGTCGACGGGCAACTCGTCTCGCCGCACGACGTGCTGGACCCGAACATGTTGACGCTGTTCACCTTCGACGGTTCTGCGTGGGAACCGTTGATTGCTGGTATGCGTGATGTACGCCCGGGTATGTCGCTCGTCGTACTGGACGCACCCGTCGGCGTCGATCGCAACGAACTGATATCGCTGTACGAGGTAGGTGAGTCCGGAGCAGTACTCGTCCGACCCGACGGTCACGTCGCCTGGCGTACCAACGATTCGGGGAGTTCGCTGTCCGACTTCCTCGAAACGCACTGGAGGAAGTACTACGCCGCCTGACGGACCGTCGACCGCCGTGATCGGAGCCTGATTCCCACCGTCACGACGGCGACGATCACTGCGGCAGATACTGCCGTCCATCCGACCATGGCGTTCGTCAGCTCGCCGCCGAGGCGCCCCTGTGCCAGCCATCCCAGTCCCCACACGATGGCGAACATCGGAGCGATCGCTCCGTTCGAGTAACGCGCCAGAGTCACCCCGACCAGTGCTGCGACGGCCAGTACAACGACCGCCCAGACCGTCGCGCCACCGGTGACTCCGAGATCGACCAGCCACGCCGAGATGTTCGCGATGGTGGCCACGCACACCCACCCGAGATAGAGACCCATCGTGCCGTCGGTGATCACCGCGTCGACCACGGATTCCGGGCGCTGCTGTTGCAGGAGTACGAAGACTCGCACGAGAGCGGCCAACAGCGCGACGATGACCACCACGCTGAGCCACACCTGCCCGAACTGAATCGCGAGAATCCACGCCGGATTGAGCAACATCGACGCGATGACCGGTGCCCGCAAGGCGTCATGACGGGCAGTTCGACCGGGTAGGAACTGCCAGACGGCATAGACGACGAGACCGGTGTAAATCACCGACCAGATCGAGAACGCGGGACCAGCGGGAGCCACCAGCGTCGACGTCGCACTGAGCGCCCCGCCGACCGCCTCGGCAATGGGCGTCCCTATCCACGCGCCGGAGCCGAGAAACGACACCACAACCGCAACGACCGCACTGACAACGACGCCAATCCTCATGGCTGCGATAGTCCCCGAAAAACAGAAGCGACAAACCCTGAACTGCAATGCCGCTACGTTGTGCTGATGACATGGCGATGGACGGTGGGACTGATGCTCGTCGCCATCACCGCGGTCACCTGTGCGTCGCCGGCGTCGCTGAGTCCCCACCGGGTCGTCGCCGAAATCGGATCTGCAGAGGCATTTCGGTGCGACCGAGGGCCCCAGATAGACGAGCCGCGGCCGAGATTCCCTCGGCCCACACCTGGGACGGTGCCGGACGATTTCGTTCCAGTCGCGGCGATCGTCTGCGACCAAATCGACGAGGGGGTCGCCCCCGACACCGTGCCCTACCGCGAGCACAGATACGAAGGTGACCTCACCGAGGTGATCCGCCTACTCAACGCGCCGTCCGAAAGCACGCTGATCCGCGGCTATTGCCCGACATACAGCGTCGTCGAGCCGCCGCAGATATGGCTCGTCGACAACCGAGGGCGCGCAATGGAACCGACTCTCCCTACTGGGGAATGCGGGCTGCTGAATTACAGCGCCATCGCCGAAATTCGGGCACTCGATATGGTTACCGAATTCGAACACGACGTATCGGTGATCAGCTACGACCGGCAACGAGTCTCGAGCTGCTCCCCTCACTACTCCGAGGTTCTCCTCGGCAGTGAGCGCGCAGCGGGTCTGACCATCGGCTACACGTACTGCTTGTTCTCCGGCACCGAATTCACCGGAGTCACCGGCGAGATCGGGATATCGATCGAGGACTTGGCACCCGCCGGACCCTGCACGATGTCTGCGACGCGGACGGCGGTGACGACATATGCTGCTGGATGGCCGTCGAACATTCGCAATTTCACCATCGAACTCGACGGATGCCGTCGCGCCATTCCCGACGGGTATGCGCCGCTGCAGGCGACCGACGAGTTGTTGGCTGCGTTCTGGTAGACACGCGATATGCCCGCATCCATTGCCCTGCCGTCTCGCCGAGTCTTCGCAATTGCGTGCGGGCTCACGCTGCTGACGGCCGTCGGATGCAGTTCGTCGCCCGCTGGACCCGACTCGCCCGCGCCCGCAAGTACGTCTGCAGCACAGTCGCAGTACGAGCTGACGGGCACTGCGGGGACGCTGCTCGAATCGGAGGATTTCGGGTCCCGGTCGGCCAGGCTCACTGCGACAGGTGCGACCGTCTATCGCTTCGTGTACGAATCGACATCCGGTGTCGATGATTCTGCGACGGCGGTCTCCGGCGTCGCCGCTGTTCCGCCCGGTACACCTCCGGCAGGTGGATGGCCGATCGTCGTCTACGGCCACGGCACCACCGGCGTACAAGCCGACTGCGGGCCCTCCCTGTACCCCGACCTACTCGGATTGGACTCCACGGTCGAGGCTTTCACCGAACTCGGCTACGTCACGGTGCTACCCGACTATCAAGGACTCGGCAGCGGAGACGGCACCCACCCGTACCTGGAGCCGCGCACTGCGGGCCACAACATGATCGACGCGGCTCGCGCCGTCCACAACGCCCTGCCCGAGACCTCTGCTCGGTGGGCAGCCGTCGGACTGTCGCAGGGCGGGCAAGCAGCCTGGGCCGCAAACGAATTGAACTCCAGCTATGGGCAAGGGCTGGAACTGATCGCCTCGGTCTCACTGTCCCCGCCCACGGATCTGGCACCGCTT
The DNA here is from genome assembly GCF_001894785.1 of Rhodococcoides fascians NBRC 12155 = LMG 3623. Lineage (GTDB taxonomy): Bacteria > Actinomycetota > Actinomycetes > Mycobacteriales > Mycobacteriaceae > Rhodococcoides > Rhodococcoides fascians. The sequence goes on along the minus strand of NZ_BCWW01000002.1, from coordinate 199,964 downwards.
GCGCGTGCCGCCAGGGACGGCACCCTGACCACACCGCAGAAAGGGCTGCTGCCGTACCTGCTCTACGGGGCGCAACAGGTCGATCCCACCCTCGACCCTCGGGACTACAGCGGCACGGTCGCTCAGACCAACACAGAACTACTACTCGCGTGCCAGGGCACGAACACCGCAACCAAGGAGCGCGCTGTCAGCGAGATGGCACCGACGGAGTTCGCGCCGAGATCCCCCGAGGCAGAACAGAAGCTGTTCGATCTGATCGGCCGCTACACCCTCCCTCAGGTACGAACCACCGTGCCGATGTTCGTCGCCTACGGTGCGCGCGACGACATCGTGCTACCGCAGTGGACGGCCGACGCCGTCCGCGCAGCGTGTGCGCTCGGCGATCGGGTCGTCGCTCAGGAACAAACAGAGCAGGGACACAACGTGAGCGACGACTCGGCCATGCAATTCCTCGCCGCCGAATTCGCCGGTGCATCGGTTCCCAGCACGTGCTGACCAACGAAAGGATTCTTCGGTGAGCGGGAGGATCGCACGCTACACCCATGACGGACTCGAGTTCGACGTCCTCGACCAGGGACCTCTGGACGGACCGATTGTGTTGCTGCTGCACGGCTTTCCCGAACGTGCCGCGTCGTGGTCCGCCGTGATGAACGAGCTGAACGAGGCGGGGTTCCGAACAATCGCGCCCGATCAACGCGGGTACTCGCCGGGTGCCCGACCCAAACGCCGACGCGACTATCGCGTCGGTGCGCTCGTCAACGACGTCGTGGCCCTCATCGACGAAATCGGTGCCCCGGTGCATGTGGTCGGCCACGACTGGGGAGCGATGATCGCGTGGGTCACCGCAGGCCGACGCCCCGATCTGGTGTCGTCGCTGACGGCATTCTCCGTCCCGCATCCCGGGTCGTTCATGACGGCTCTGCTCACCTCACGACAAATTCTGCACTCCTGGTACTTCGCATTCTTCCAACTGCCGGTGCTCCCCGAGAAATGGATGACACGGCCTGGCCAGAGGGCCGAAAAGTGGTATGAGAAAAGCGGTATGAATGCGGACGACCTGGAGCGCACGCGCAGGGACGTCGTCGACTACGGCGCACTTCCCTTCGCTGTCACTTGGTATCGCGGACTGCCGTTCTCCAACCCTGGTATCGGCCGTCTGCGCATCACAGTCCCGACATCGATGGTGTGGAGTGACGGCGACACCTTCATCGGCCGCTCGGCCATCGAACGCGCACAACAGTACGTCGATGCCCGCTACACCCTGACTGTGCTTGCCGGAGTGACACATTGGATCCCGACTCAGGCACCGACCGAAGCCGCGCAGGCAATCATCGCCAACGCCTCATAGATGCCTGCGGCAGTGGTGCGGTTATGTGCCCTCTGCGGCGCTCTGCCGCACCACTGCCGCAGGCACCACGGGCATACTGGAGTCATGGATTCCGTCGGACTTCTCACCGAACTGGTCACCCAGCCCACTGTGTCGGGTGATCCCCGCCCCCAGCGCTCGTCGATGGACGAAATCGTGTCCGTGCTCAGGGCCCGCGTCGGTGACCTTGCCATCGACGGCGATCCGGATGGTCCCCACCCATGGCTGTTGATCACCAATCCCTCCCCGCCGACGTCGACGCGGTTGATGTTCGCGTGCCACGTGGACACCGTGCCGGCGGGTGATCTGTCGAATTGGCAGTTCGATCCCTTCGCTGCAGATATCGAACACGGTGTTCTCCGTGGCCGCGGCACCTCGGACATGAAGGCCGGGCTTGTTGCCGCCACCGCTGCGGTGATGGACGCCTTCGACAACGGGGTTCCTGCCGCCCTGTTGCTCACCAGCGACGAAGAGATCGGGTCACTCGGTGCGCGTGCCGCTCGCCACGCCGTCGCCGAGTGCGCCGTAGGAGCGGTCGTGGTTCCCGAGGCAACGGGAAATCGCGTCCATCTGGGGCATCGAGGTGCGTTGTGGGTCGATGTGACCACCAAAGGCATTGCAGCACATGGAAGTACTCCGCATCGGGGTGAGAGTGCAATCATGAAACTGGTCGACGTGTTGGCACGAGCCCGCACCGAGCTCCCGCTGTCTACGGATCAGTTCCTGGGCGCCGAAACGTTCAACGTGGGATTGATCGACGGCGGCTCGGCACCCAACATCGTTCCTGACACCGCACACGTCGTCGTCGACCATCGCACCGTCGGGGACGGTTCGGCACTGCTGTCCTGGTGGCGCGATCAACCCGAGGTCGATCACGCCGACGCTCGCATCGATCTGCCCGGAGTTCGCACACCCCAAGGCGACCGATGGGTGGATGGCCTTCCGCATACCGTTGCTACAGAACCGGTCACGTACTTCACCGACGCGTCCATCATCGGATCCGCTGCCCCCGGTGCCCCTATTGTCGTGTGGGGGCCGGGGACGCCGGCACTGATGCACGCCGCCGACGAAACCGTCACGCTCGACGAACTCGATGCGGCGATCGTGGCCTACACCGCGGCGACGCGTGCGTGGCCGACCGTCGACTGACGGACCACCAACTCCGGCTGCAACGCGATGTGCGCAGTGCCGGTGTGATCGCTGTTCATGGCCTGATCCAGTAGGCGAGTGGCCTCTTCAGCGATTCGTTCCTGCGGTTGCCGGATGGTGGTCAGCGGCGGATTGCTCAATGCAGAGAACGGAATGTCGTCGAACCCGGTGACCATCACATCGCCCGGGACCGACAATCCCAGAGCCTGGCAGCTCTGCAGCACCCCGAGGGCGATCAGGTCGTCCGCACCCACCACCGCATCGGGCCGCGTGGGAGAAGCGAGGATCGAGCGCGACGACTCACGCCCCCAGTCGATCGAATAATCACCCAACAACGTCCACTCGTCCCGCGTCCGAATCCCCACGCGCTCGGCATGGCGGAAGAAGCCGGCCCGCCGCAACTCCGTCGACGAATTGGTCAGCTCGGAACTGATGAACGCGGCACTCCGAACACCCTGTGCAGCAAGGTGATCCATGATCAGGCCCTGAGCGGCATCATCATCGACGCCGACCCAATCGGTATGAGTATCGAGAGCGAAGCGGTCGAGCTGGACCACGGGGATCGCACGGGCCGACGCACGAACCGCCTCGGCAGAACGTTCTCCATGGCACGGGCTGATGATGATGCCGTCGACCTGACGCGAGACCAGACTACGCAGCCGTTGCGCCTCGACTTCCGGATCCGATCGCGAATCGCACAGGAACAACTGCAGTCCACGCTGCGAGAGAACATGTTCGACGTTGACGACGAGCGAGGTGAAGAACGGGTTGGCAATACTGGGCACCACCATCCCAACCGTGTCCGTGCGGTTGCGGCGCAGCGAACTGGCGATGATGTTGCCCGAATAGCCGAGATCGGCCGCCGCCTGCCGAATACTCGCGGCAACGTCGTCCGACACCGGACGTGACCCCGAGAGCGCCCGAGACACCGTGGCTGTCGAGACGCCCGCGCGCTCCGCGACGTCACGAATGGTTGCTTTGCGCATCCAACTCCTACTCTCGCGTGTGAACCGAGGCTAGCGAACCGCACGGTCGCTTGCGATGCTGTTTACACAGTAGAGGTAATCGTTTACATAAACGACTCAAGAATTCCTTGACACGACCCGGTGCCGATCGCCTACGGTGCATACATACGAGGCAATCGATTACATCGCCTTGGTCGACGCCCACACCAGAGGAGCTCCTTACGTGAGTACGTCCCCGTCGGATCCGAACCCCTCAGCTTCGCTGGGGGTATTTCCGACAAAGCCGTCGGCGCTGGCCGAGATGTTCACCTCCGCACCCGCACTCATCGGCGCGATCCACCTACCCGCACTGCCGGGCAGCCCGCACTACAAGGGCCAGCCCGTCTCCGAGATCGCAGGCTTCGCCGTGGAGGAGGCGCACGCGTACATCGACAACGGATTCGATGGCGTCATCGTCGAAAATCATTGGGACATACCCTTCCTCAAGCCCGGAGAGCACGGATACGAAACAGCGGCCAGCATGGGCGTCGTCACCGCCTCCGTCGTCGGTGAGTTCGGCAGCAGAGTCGGAGTATCAATCCTGTCCAACGCGGGCGAATGCGGCGTGGCCGCAGCGTGGGCCGCCGGAGCGAGCTTCGTGCGGGTCAACCAGTGGGCAAACGCCTACATCGCCAACGAGGGATTCATCGAAGGCCAGGCAGCCAAGACCACCCGCTTTCGCCATCGCATCGGTGCCGACCCGGTCAAGATCTTCGCCGACGTGCACGTCAAGCACGGTGCCCACGCCATCGTTGCCGATCGCACCATCGCCGAACAGACCGAGGACGCAGAATTCTTCGACGCAGACGTGCTCATCGCAACCGGCTCGAGAACCGGTGACGCCGCCTCGGTCGACGAGGTGTCGGTCATCAAGAACAACACGGTCCTCCCCGTCATCATCGGATCGGGAATCACGGCGGCCAACGTCGCCGACCTGATGAACGAATGCGACGGTGCCATCATCGCTTCTTCGGTGAAGGAGAACGCACGCTGGTGGGGCCGGGTCTCCGGCGAGAAGGTTCGCGACGTGTCCCGCGCAGCCGGGAAGTAGACGATGATCGTATTTTTCGGCTACGCCAACAACGATGTGACGGTTCATGTTCCGCATGTTCCGACCCTCGGAGAGAGGGTGCAGGCCACGACGATCGAGTCGATCGACGGCGGCATGAATGCCAACGCCGCAGTGTCGGCAGCCCGCATGGGAGCCCGCGTCGCGTTCGCCGGCGCGGTGGGCCCGGACATCCGATCCTCCGAATTCCTCGCGGCCCTCGAACGCGACGGAGTCGACACCAGCTGGGCACCGCGCGACGCATTCCTCTCCACCGCAGTGGTTCTCATCGCCGACGGCGGGGACCGATCGATCATCAGCCAAGACGACGCCAACGACGCAGGCAGACTACGCACGGTCCTCGACAAGCTCTCTGTCGACGGCGGACGCGTGTTCCTCGACGGCTACCGCGCATCGATGCTCCCACCCACACTCCCCGACAACGTAGGCCTCGCCATCGACCTCGACGGCTGTGACGACCTCGACGCCGCACTGCACGCATTCGCCCTTGCCGACCACGTCATCGTCGGACGCAGTCTGTGGCAGAACAGCTTCGGCATCCCAGCCGAACGGTGGCCGATACTGACCGCCGAGCACGACACCCACCTCGTCGTCACCGACGGCGAACGCGGGTGGACCCTGGTCACACCCTCGGGTGAGACCATCACCGAACCGGCAGTACCGGTCGACGTCATAGATGCCGTCGGAGCCGGAGACTGCTTCTGCGGCACCTACATCGCCTTCATCGACGCGGGCGAACCCCCGATCCACGCAGCCCGAATGGCGGGAATCTCGGCAGCACTCGCCTGCGCCACAGCCGGACCACGCGGATGCCCCACGCCGACCGAACTCACCGACTTCACGACCACGCTCGCCACTGTCGACCTTCAGGAGACCCGATGATCAAACGCGCACTCCCCCTCGTTCTCGGTGCCGCACTCGCGCTCACCCTCACCTCGTGCGACTCCGCATCCAGCAGCGACACCGCGGGCGGAACCGACGCAGCCGCGTCGAGCATCCCGGATCCGAGCCGCGTCGCCGATTCGTGCGACGGTAAGAACGGTGCCCTCAAGGTCGGCCTCGTCACCATCAACCTCCAGGCGCTGTTCTTCAATCAGATCAACAATGCTGCCCAGAAGATCGCGGACCAGACCGGCGTAGAGCTGCAGATCATCAGCGGTAACGACGACTCGGTCAGCCAGGCCAACGCTTTCGACAATCTCATCGCCTCGGGCGTCGACGCGATCATCGTCGATGCCATCGACACGGACGGCATCAAGCCCTCGATCGTCAAGGCCGATGCTGCGGGCATTCCGGTCGTCGCAGTCGACGCGACCGTCGACGATCCTGCCGTGGACACGCAGGTCGGCACCGCCAACGCCGAAGGCGGCGTTCAGATCGGCGACACCCTCACTGCGTTGGCGAACAACACCGGCACCGTAGGAATCGTCGGCGCACTCAACAGCACCATCCAGCTCGAACGTCAGAAGGGCTTCACCGATACCGTCTCGGCGGCCGGGATGACCGTCGGCACCGTGGTCGACGGCCGCAACATCCAGGAGAACGCGCAGACCGCAGCCGAGAACCTGCTCACCGGCAACCCGGACATGCAGTACGTGTACGCCACCGGGGAGCCTGCTCTGATCGGGTTGGTCGCCGCCGTGAACAGTCAGAACGCGCAGGACCGAATTCAGGCCGTCGGCTGGGATCTGTCCGATCAGGCCGTCTCCGCTCTCAACGCAGGGTGGCTGAAAGGCGTCGTGCAGCAGAACACCTTCGAGTTCGGCTACGAGGCCATGAATGCCGCCATCGACCTCGGCTGCGGACGGACCGCACTCGCTGACATCCCGGTACCGACCCAGATCGTCACTCCGGAGAACGTCGGCGACTACATGTACTACCTGGAGAAGTAGCCCTATGGCACAACAAGACCTGACGGTCGCGCCACTGATCGAACTCTCGGGAATCACCAAATCGTACGGCCCGGTGAAATCGCTTCGCGGAGTCGACCTTCGACTCGCCCGCGGCGAAGTACTCGGCGTCGTCGGAGACAACGGCGCCGGCAAGTCGACGCTCATGAAAATCCTTGCCGGTGCCGTCCAACACGACGGTGGCGAGATGCGCGTCAACGGAGAACCCGTGCGCTTCTCGACACCGCTGGACGCACAACAGAAGAAAATCGGCATCGTCTACCAAGACCTCGCCCTGTGCGACACCCTGGACGTCGCAAGCAATCTGTTCCTCGGCCGCGAGCCACGCAAGGGGCCGTTCCTCGATCGCCACGGGATGCACGAACGTTCCGCCAAGATTCTGGCGGACCTGCACGTGAAGGTGAAGTCGACCTACCAGGAGATCGGGCAACTCTCCGGTGGGCAACGCCAGACGGTAGCCATCGCACGCGCGGTCTCGTTTCGACCGGACGTGTTGATTCTGGACGAACCCACCGCCGCTCTTGCTGTGGCAGAGGTGGAATCGGTTCTGAAGCTCATCACCGACGTCGCAGCCCAAGGCGTCGGAGTCATCCTGGTGACGCACCGCCTACAGGACCTGTTCCGGGTCTGCGACCGCATCACCGTCATGTACGAGGGGCAGAGCGTCGACGATGTTCCGATCGGCGATCTGAACATCGAGTCGCTCGTCGGATTGATCACGCGCACGCCGGTTCCCCAGCGTTCACCCTCCTCGCCGGAAGGCCGCCCATGATCACCGTGGACAAGAAAGCCCAGCCGACCGTGGAGAAACTCGCGGCTCGCCCGACTCTGTGGCAGCAGACCAACAAACCCACCCTGGCCATGCTGGCGGTCACCGTCGCAGTGGCCCTGGTGTTCTCGGTGACGACGTCCTCGTTCTTGACCTTCACCAACATCTCGAATCTCGCGACGCAGATTGCTCCGGTGCTCATCATCGCCGTTGCCATGACGTTCGTGATCACCACCGGTCAGATCGATCTGTCGGTCGGAGCGACCGTTGCCTTCGTCGCCGCGATGAGTGCCGAACTCATCCAAGCCGGCGTCGACTCCTCGGTGGTGTTCGTCGCGGCACCACTGATGGGCGCAGCATGGGGCCTGGTCAACGGCTGGCTCGCCGCGTATCAGGGCATTCCGCCGTTCATCGTCACCCTGGCAACCCTGTCCATCATCCGCGGCATCGCGTTGTACAGGACCGAGGGCTTCTCGGTGCCGATCACTCCCGGTACCGCCTTCGCGAAACTGGGTACGGCGTCGTGGCTGGGCTTTTCGGCAAGCGCTTGGATCGCTCTGGCCGTCGTGATCGTCGGCGCTGTTGCGCTCAATCGCACACGATTCGGCCGCTACGTCACCGGAATCGGCTCGAACGTCGAATCCGTCCGACGCTCCGGCGTCAACACCCGTCGCGTGCTGATGATGACCCTGGTCTTCACCGGGCTCGCCGCGGGCATCGCGGGCCTATTGATCGCTGCACGACTCGGTTCGGGATCGGCCAACTCCGCCAATGGTTTCGAGCTCACCGTCATCACCGCAGTGGTGTTGGGAGGCACCAACCTGTTCGGCGGCCGGGGAACGGTCATCGGCACCGTCATCGGTGCAGTGTTGACCGGCATCATCGCCAACGGTCTGACGCTACTCGGTGTGAGCCCGTTCCTGACACCGATCATCACCGGTGTCGTTCTGCTCGTTGCCATCTGGATCAACATGCGCGGGCACTCTCTGGCTTCGCTGTTCAAGCACCTGCAGAGCGCACCGGGTAAGCAATGATCGTCCAGACCGTCACCGGGCCGATCGACTCCAGCGAACTGGGACTGGTGCTACCGCACGAGCATCTGCACAACGACGCCTCGACCGCGTATTCCGAAGCTGCCGACCCGGCTCTGGCGCAGTTGCTGTCCGGTCCGGTATCGGCGGACCGCGCCTGGCTGCTGCACGACAACCCGTACCACAGCGCAGACAACTGCCGAGTGGACGACGCGGCGGCCGTACTCGACGACCTGAAAGTGTTCGCGGACAACGGCGGTACCACGGTCGTCGACCTCACGCCGCCGGGCATCGGGCGGCGACCCGAGATCCTCGAGCACTACTCACGCGAGACCGGAGTACGCGTCGTCATGGGTTCGGGCTGGTATCTCGAACCCACGCACCCGCCCGAGGTCACCGCGCTCGGTATCGACAACCTCGCGGCCCGGCTCATCGCCGAATTCACCGGCGACGGGCCGCGGCCGGGGGTGATCGGTGAGATCGGCGTTTCGCCGTCGTTCACCGACGCCGAGGCCAAAGCGCTGAGAGCCGCCTGCATCGCCCAAAGAGAAACCTACGTACCCTTGTTCGTCCATCTCCCGGGCTGGCAACGCAGAGGGCATCAAGTCCTCGACATCGTCGTGGACGAGATGGGTGTCGACCCGGCAGCTGTGGTGCTCTGCCACATGGACCCCTCGGGCGACGACCCCGACTATCAGTGCGCCCTCGCCGATCGCGGAGTCTTCCTCGAGTTCGACATGATCGGCATGCCCTTCGAGTTCGCAGGCGAGGGCCAGTCGCCGTCGCCCGCCGATACGGCGTTCGCGATCTGCGGCCTCGTCGGTGGCGGCTATCGATCCCAGTTGCTGCTCAGTCACGATCTCTTTCTCAAGTCGATGCTCCGCAAGTTCGGTGGCAACGGATTGGCCTACGTTCCAGTCTCTTTCGCAGCGCGGCTGGTCCGCAGCGGAATGGACGCACACCACGTCTCCTCGCTCATGCAGGACAACCCCAGGTCGCTCTTCGAGAGCGCCGGAAAAGGATAGAGAACCACCATGGGTAAGAAAGTTCTGATCGCCGGCGAAAGCTGGATGACCTCGTCCACCCACGTCAAAGGCGTCGACGAATTCACCGTCCATTCCTACGTCGAAGGGGTCGGACCCCTGCGTGACGCACTCACCTCGCGCGGGCACGAAGTGGTTCACATGCCCGCGCACCTCGTTCCCACACAATTCCCCGGCACGGCCGAGGCCCTGTCCGAGTTCGACGTAATCGTGCTGTCGGATATCGGAGCCAATTCGATTCAGCTCGCGCCCAACGTGTTCGACCGCTTCCAGGCCGGCGACGACAGGCTTGCCGCACTGCGTGAGTGGGTGAGCAGCGGAGGAGGACTGATCATGATCGGCGGGTACCTGTCGTTCTCCGGTTTCCAAGCGCGCGCCGCGTATCGGCAGACTGTGCTCGCCGACGTATTGCCGGTGACACTGCTGGCCGAAGACGACCGAGTCGAGGCTCCCGGCGGAATGGTTCCCGATGTCGTCGACAGCACGCACGCCGCACTGGGTGCCAGCGGAACACAGTGGCCCGCCTTGCTCGGTTACAACCGAGTGGTACCGAAGGAGGGCGCTGCCGTGCCCGCCACCATCAATGGAGATCCGCTCGTCGCGGTCGGCGAATACGGCTCGGGCCGATCCGCGGTCTTCACCTCCGATTGCTCGCCGCACTGGGCCCCGCCCGAGTTCTGCGAACTATGGCCCGGTTACACCGACCTGTTCGACGGCTTGATCACGTGGGTTGCCGGCGCGTGACCCGCTCGCAGCAACTCGTCGAGCGTCAACAGCCCAACCTCGCTGCTGCTCAGCAAGTTCGGTTCATCGTGCAATCGACGGACGGATCACTCTCCGATGAGGACTTTCGAAGGTACCTGGTGATCGAGGAGGCGTTCGTACTCACTGCAGTCCGCATTCTGGGGCTGGTCGTCGCGGAGTCGACGTCATTGGACGACGCGTCGGATCATGTGATGTCGATGTCGAACCTCGTCGGAGAACAGCGAGCGTACTTCGCCGGTCTCCGCGAGAAGTTTCCGTTCGACGGCAATACCGAAGAGTTGATCGCGAGTTCCTCGGCGCTGTCGGACTATGCCTTCGGACTCACGCAGCGAGAAGGTAGAAGTGCCGCTCTGGTAGCGATGTTCGCCGCCGAGACTCTGTACTTGTCGTGGTGCCGAACTGCGATGAGGTTCTCCACCGAACGCGAACCGGCACTTCAAGAATGGATTGCGATGCACACTCGATCAGCGTTTGCCGCTCAGGTCGACGCTCTGGCCCGAGAAGTCGACCGGATGGCCGCCGTGGACGACGAGACACTCGACAGGTGGTTCGAGGGGATGCTGGCCGCCGAGAACAAATTTCACAACGCAGTGTGAGTGCCTGCGGCAGTGGTGCGGTTATGTGCCCTGGGCGGCGCATTGCCGCACCACTGCGCGAAGCGCACTCAGCTCTTCTGCGGCTCGATGGTCTTCTGCGTGTTGTCGTGAGCGATCTCGATCTTGCGCGGCTTCGCCCGCTCCGCCAGCGGGATGGTGACCGTCAGGACCCCGTTGTCGTAGGAGGCCGAGATCTTCTCCGCGTCGACGCCGTCTCCCAAGGAGAGTTGCCGACGGTACGTTCCGGCGAACCGCTCCGACGAAAGCCACTGCACACCATCACTACTCGGAGCGGTGCGATGTGCCGTCAGAGTGAGGGTGCCGCGGTCGATGTCGACGTCGATGGAGCCGGGATCGACGCCGGGTAGGTCGGCGTTGAGTACGTAATGGTCGTCGAGCTTGTACAGATCCATCGGCATGAATCTGGGCGCACGGTCCGAACCACTGGTCGCGCCGAGCATGCCGGCAGCAATCGAGTCGAGGTCACGGAACGGATCGAAGCGAAGCACAGCAACCACCTCCTGTACGACGAAGCGTCCGCCCCTGTGGCGGGCCGCCCTTCACTGTGCAGAACCCAAATTAGCACTCTCCACCGGAGAGTGCCAATAGGGTAGTTCGATTTTTTTGTGTCCAATTGTGTTGCAGTGGTGCAGCTGTGGGCTCAACTGCACCACTGCGGACATCTCAGGCTGCGTCGGCCAGTCTGACGAGATCGCGCCCCTTGGTTTCCGGTGCCAGGTAGGCCGACACCAGGGTGATCGCGGAGTAGATCACGAGCATTGCCGCGATGGGCCACCAGCTACCGGTCCACGCGGTGAGACTGGCCGCGAGCAGCGGTCCGATGGCAGTGGCGAGGATGCCGCCGATCTCCTTGGACAGCGCGAGCTGCGTGAAGCGGGTACGTGCGCCGAACAGCTCCGCCATCGTCACGCTTTCGAGCGAGAACAGGCCCAGCACACCGAGGTTCAGAGCAAGAACCATTGCGACGACGAGGGCTACGGTGTTGCCGCTGGTGACCATCAGCATCAGCGGGAACGCCAGAATCATGGTGAGGGCGCTGAGCACCATGTACATCGGACGGCGGCCGAACTTGTCGCCCAGGATTCCGATGAGCGGAATGGTGGCGAATCCGATGAGCGAGCCGTAGACGATCGCGCTGGTGGCGATGGAACGATCGATCAGCAGCGTCGACGCGATGTAACCGACCAGGAACGTCTGAATCAGTCCGGAGTTGCCCGCCTGACCGAACCGCAGACCCAGCGCGATGAAGAACGCGCGCCCCTTCTTCTGCTTGAGACCGGACTCGAGAACGCTGACCTTCACGTCCTCGTCGGTCTTCTCGATCTCGTCGCGCGAGAGAGCCACACCGTCGACCACGTCGGCACGCTCCTCGAAGACCGGGCTTTCCTTCAGGTTCGAGCGCAACCACACTGCGAAGATCATCAGGAAGAAGCTCGCGAGGAACGGCACTCGCCAGCCCCAGCTCAGCAACTGATCCTCGGACAGGACAGCGAGCAGCAGGGCCCAGATAGCCGAGGCCGCAAGGGTTCCGGAGTTGGTTCCCAGAGAGACCAGCGATGCGATGAGGCCTCGACGCTTGTCCGGTGCGTACTCGACCAACATGACCGTCGCACCGGCGATTTCGGCTCCGGCACCGAATCCCTGGATCAGGCGGAGGGCAACGAGCAGGATCGGTGCCATGATGCCGATCGCGTCGTACGTCGGCAGTGCGCCGATGAGGGTGGTGGATGCGCCCATCATCGCAATGGTGATGAACAGGACCTTCTTTCGACCGATCCGATCGCCCATCCGGCCGAAGTAGATGGCACCGACCAGGCGGGCCACGTAGCCGACTCCATAAGTGGCCATGGCCGCGATCAAGCCGATCGCCGGGCTCACGTCGGGGAAGAAGATGCGATTGAAAACGATCGCGGCGGCGAGCGAATACAGCTGGAAGTCCATGAACTCCATTGCCGTACCCAGCCAACCGGACATCGCCGCCTTGGTGAGGTCTTTAGTGCTGCGAGTCGGGACGGCGGTGTTACCGCGATCGTCCGTCGACTCGTTGGTGTCCTGTGACATCCGAAGCTCCATTGCTGGTGATGATCGATGAGTTCATGATGCGAGTTCGCCGCGGCCTCCGCGAGACCTGTGCCTCATCGAGGAGGGTTGGTGGCGCTCGCCACAGTGATATACAAGCACTGTTATACCAATACGTCAATGACCCTTCGCGAACCGAACTACGCGGTGCCGAGCGCACTCGCAGAACGGGCCAGTTCCTCTATCGCGGCCCAGTCCCCCGCCTGCACCAGTGAGCGCGGCGTGAGCCAGCTACCGCCGACGCACACCACATTCGGCAATGCCAGGTAGTCGACAGCGTTCTGCGGAGTGATCCCGCCGGTGGGGCAGAACGTCAAGTGCGGCAACGGGCCTGCCAGCGCGCCCAGTGCCGCTGCGCCACCCGAGAACTCGGCCGGGAAGAACTTCATCTCGGTCGATCCGGCCTCGGCAACGGTCATCGCCTCGGTCGCAGTCGACACGCCTGACAGAGCAGGCACCGGTAGCGTGCGTACCGCGTCGAGAAGACCCTTCGACGATCCGGGTGAGACCAGGAACCTAGAGCCGGCATCCACCGATCTCATGGCATCGTCGCGGTTCAACACCGTTCCCGCGCCGATGACCACTTCCGGCACGTCCGCAGCGATCGCCGCAATGGCACCGAGCCCGGCCTCGGACCGCAACGTCATCTCGATGATGCCGATACCGCCCGCATAGAGTGCACGCGCCAGCGGCACTGCGTCCTCGACCCGATCGATGACCACCACAGGAATCACCGGGCTCACGCGCAATACGTCGCGAGCGGTAAGGCTTTCGCCAGAAATAGTGGGTTCGAAGGTCATACGAGTACTCGTTTCCACTCGCCGAGCGAGTTGGTCCGTAGGAAGTCGGTCCACGCAACGACCTGCGTGCCGAACGGTGACGTGGGCCCGAGATCGGACCCGAAGATGGACTCGACAGCGAGCAGGTCCGACGCCGACCCGGCCCGGGTCAACTGCGCCGACAACGGATCGTCTAGTGCACGTCCGGCTTCCGTCTCGGCGAGAACGAAGGCGCACCAGGCTGCGACGGCAAGGGCGAGCATGTCCGTCGAACCACCGGCGTCTGTGGCGTCCCGCACGGTTCCGAGTAGGCGCGGTCCGAGCTTCTGCGATCCGTCCATCGCCACCTGCCGGGTGGTGTGTTTCAGCGCCGGATTGCCGAATCTCGTGCGTACCTCGTTGCCGTACCCGACAGCGTCCATTCCGCCGGCCGTCGTCGGCGCAACATCTCGGAGAACCATGGCCCGGCATATCTCGTCGAGCTCCGGATCCTGGACCGCCTCCGCGATGGTGTTGTGTCCACGCAGAATTCCGAGGTAGGCCAACACCGAATGAGTGGCATTGAGGACGCGCAACTTCATGGTCTCCCACGGCTCCACGTCGTCGACGAACTGCACGCCCACTCGTTCCCACGCCGGTCGCGGACCCGCGAAATCGTCCTCGATCACCCACTGCCGAAAGGGTTCGCACACCACCAGGGCGTCGTCGCGCAGGCCCGTTCTTCGTTCGTTGTCCGCCCTGTCCTCATCGGTGGTAGCCGGCACGATTCGATCGACCATGCTGCTGGGGAATGTGACTCGACGCGAGATCCATTCGGCCAGGCCGTCGTTCATGCCGCGTGCCTCGACGAAAGCACTGACGAGTTCGGACAGAATCCGCCCGTTCGACGGTAGGTTGTCGCAACACAACACCGTGAGAGGCGCATCGCCCGCCATGCGTCGAGCCAAGCCCGCCACCAACTGTCCGGCAACGGTGCGCGGCGGCCTGCCGGCCAGATCCGCCGCGATCTCCGGATCGTCCAGGCGCAATCGACCCGACGCGGGGTCGAGTCGATACCCCTTCTCGGTGACCGTCAGCGTGACGATGTGCGTTGCGGGATCGGCGATGGCCTCGACAACCGCGCCGGGGTCAGCGGCCGCGTTCCGTACGTCGAGCATCGAACCGACGACGGTCGCCGTCGTCTCCTCGGTTCCCTTCTGCACCAGGGTGAACAACCCGTCCTGTGGGGCAAGCTGTTCCACCACGGTGTTACTGCGCTGAGTGAAACCGGTGATGCCCCAATTGGTCTCACCGGTCAGCAGCGCCGCCTCGTAGGTGAACGCGGCCTGATGCGCCCGATGGAATGCCCCGACGCCGAGATGCACGATTCCGCTGGCGGTGGGACGAACGACCTCGGCGGTCGCATCGGACAATCGCGTGGCCACCGTCATGTCGTCACTCGTTCTCTGTGACGTCGGATTTCGGACAGCGGTGCGATGAGACCGGTGCCGCCCCGCCCGCCGACGCTCAGCGATGCCGCAGCAGCTGCCATGGCCGCCGCCTCGCGAAGATCGTCGCCGAGAGCGAGACGCGCCGTCAGGGTGCCGGCGAACACATCACCGGCACCGGTCTGATCGATGACCTCGAGCGCGGGGATCACCGGCTGGTGCGACGTCCCCGCAGCGGTGAAGATGCTGGACCCTTCGGACCCTCGCGTGACCACCACGGAACGTGCACCCCAGCCCATCAGGAAAGCTGCAGCAGCCTCCGGTTCGGTTGTGCCCAGGAGCAATTCGATCTCGCTCGGTGCCGATGGCACCATCACCTCGGTACAGGGAGCAACGCTCTGCAGGAATGCGCGGGCCTCGTCGGCCGTGGTCAACCTGGGGCGAAAGTTGGGGTCGTAGACGAATCTGCCCGAGCGCTGCGCCGCGTGCAGCATCGTGCGGGCGAGCGTCGGCGACAGTGCCGCAGCGATTCCGCCGCCCAGCACGGCACCCGCCTGCTCGATCACACCCTCGGGCAGGTCTGCCACATCGAGCTGACTGCCCACCGATCCGGCTCGGGCATAGGAGAACTGGCGATTCCCCTCCGGATCGATGTGCAGGAAATAGACACCCTGCTGTCCGGGAACTCGCCGAATGTAGGTGTCGTCGATACCGAGTTCACGAATTCGCCGACAGACGGCGTCGCCGAGCTCGTCGTCGGATACCCGCGCGATCAGCGCGACCGAGGCACCCGCGGCCGCGGCAGCGGCACCTGCGTTGACGACATCTCCCGACACCCCGAGCACCCCGTGCGCTCCGTGTCGGAAGGCCTCGGTGGTCGAGACCTCGACGAGGGGCTCGCCGAGCAGGACGACATCGAATTGCGTTGTGGTCATGTGGCGCTTCACCAATCGTGCATGCTGCCGTCGAGACGGCGATTGACGGGCAGATACTTGGGGTTGTACGGGTACTTCGCGGCGGCCTCTTCGTTCACCTCGACGCCGATGCCCGGCTTGTTTCCCGGGTGCATGAAACCGTCGGTGAAGGTGTAGCTGGTCTGGAACACATCGCCGGTCGGGTCGACGTGACCCATGTACTCCTGCACGCCGAAGTTCGGGATCGACAGATCGACATGCAATGCGGCTGCGAGGGAGACGGGCGAAAGATCGCCCGCACCATGAGATCCGGACCGAACGCCGTAGAGATCCGCCAACGAGAAGATTCTGCGCAGATGGGTGATGCCGCCGGCGTGTGAGACCGACGCTCGGATGTAGTCGATCCACCGGTTGGTGATCAGATCCTGGCAGTCCCAGATCGAGTTGAAGATCTCGCCGACGGCGATGGGGGTGGTCGTGTGTTGGCGAATGGTGGCGAAGGCGCTCTGATCCTCGGCTGGAGTGGGATCCTCGATCCAGAACATCCGCATCTCTTCGAGGTCGCGACCCAGGCGTCCGGCCTCGATCGGACTCAGACGGTGATGCACGTCGTGCAGGAGATGGAAGTCGAACCCGTGACGTTCGCGCACGGCACCGAGCATCTGCGGTGCGAACCGCATGTACGGGGCGGTATCCCACGAATCTTCCTGCGGCGCAGCGCCGGATGCGGGTTCGTAGAAGCCGTCGACCGGAATTCCGTAGGTCTTCTTGAGACCGGGAATGGCCGACTGGGCACGAATTGCTTTGTAGCCCTTGTCGAGATGCGCTTGGACGTCGTCGAGCATCTCTTCGATGCTACCGCCGCTGGCGTGCCCGTAGACCATGATCCCGTCTCGTGCAGCACCACCGAGGAGCTGGTAGACCGGCATATCGGCGGCCTTGCCCTTGATGTCCCACAGTGCGACGTCGACGGCTGCGATGGCCGTCATGGTCACCGGCCCACGTCGCCAGTAGGCACCCTTGTACAGGTACTGCCAGATGTCTTCGATCCGATGGGGATCGCGTCCGATCAGGAGTGGCGCAATGTGGTCCTTCAAGTACGACTCGACTGCGAGCTCGCGTCCGTTCAGCGTCGCATCACCCCACCCGACGATGCCCTCGTCGGTAGTGATCTTGAGCGTGACGTAGTTGCGGCCCGGAGCCGTCACGATGACGGTGGCGTCGATGATTTTCATTGCGGTCCTTGCGAAGTGGTGTCGATGACGATCTTGAGCTGGGTGGGGTCGGCGAGCGCGGCCTCGAGCGCTGCGGCAGATTCGGCCAACGGGTACGTCGATGTGACGAGTGCCGCGAGGTCCACTCGCGCCGATCCGGCGAGTGCGATCGCGTCGGCGAATGCCGAGGGGCCGTAACGGAAGCACCCGCGGATGTCGAGCTCCCAGCGTTGCACTGCTCCGATGGGGAATTCGGCAGACGCGCGTCCGGGCACGCCGACGAGCGCCAGAATGCCTGCCGGGCCGAGTGAGCGTGCCGCGTCGGCAATGGCTCCGGGATGTCCCGAGCAGTCGAAGGCGATGTCGAAAGCGCCTTCCGGCAGTGCGTCTTCGCCGGAACGCATTGTCGTGGTGGCACCCAGCGCTGCCGCGACCTCGAGTCGAGCTGGTGCGACGTCGGTGATGGTCGTCTCCGACGCGCCCAGGGCGATGACCGTCTGCAGAACCAACAGACCGATGGGCCCGGCACCGGTGATCGCGATGCGCTTGCCCAGCACCGACCCGACCCGTGCGGCAGCCCACGCTGCGACGGCCAGGGGCTCGATCAGCGCAGCGACGTCGTCGCCGATCGAATCCGGGAGTGGGTGCGCGAATTCGGCTGCGAGAACGACGGATTGCCGCAGCAGTCCGTGGTTCGGTGGGGATCCGAAACAGACAACGCTGGGGCAGACGTTGTAGTGACCGCTCAGGCTCAGCGGTGAGGTGCCGTTCGGAATCGCGGGTTCGATGGCCACTCGCTGGCCGATCCGGTCCTGGGGCACGCCCGCGCCGACCTCGGTGACGACCCCGAATCCCTCGTGACCCAAGACGGTGGGCTGCGTCAGCGAGTTGGAGCCGTTGCGGCCGTCGGCGTAGTAGTGCAGGTCGGAGCCACACAGGCTCACGCCGTGTACCTCCACCCTGACCTGGCCGTCGCCGACCTGCATACGGTCGATCTTCTCGACCCGCAGGTCACGTGGACCGTGTAGGACGGCTGCCTCGTCGTTGCCGCTGATCACTGCCATCGCTGTAGAGCCTCCGCCGTAGTGCCTTGAATATCAGTACTACCATACTAGTGACGGCCAGCACTTCGTCAAGGCTTCGGCCCTGTGGGTCACCCACGAGGTCACGTTAGTCTTGACCGGTGAGCACACAGAGCAGCAGGAAAGTCACCGCACGGGAGCGGGCGTACCGAGAATTGCGCCTACGCATCGTGTCGCTGACGCTCCCCCCGGGTAGCCCGCTGTCGGAGAACGACCTCGCCGAGCAAATGTCCGTGAGCCGCACGCCCGTCCGCGAAAGCCTGATCCTCTTGGCCGAAGAGGGTCTGGTTCAGGTCTTCCCACAACTCGGCACCTTCGTCTCGCGGGTCGACACCGACCGTGTTGCCGATGCCCAATTCGTCCGGGAGGCAATCGAAACCGCGTCTTTGAAAGATGCAGTCACCTCTCGCTCGAACGAGGACCTCGCTGCGTTGCGCGCCAATCTGGCAGCGCAGGCCGAGCCGGGAATCGACATGGACCAATTCTTCGAGTTGGACGAGCAATTCCACCAGCTACTCCTCGCAGCCGGAGGACATTCCGCCGCATGGCGATCCGTCGAATCCGCGAAAGCTCATCTGGACCGGGCCCGACGACTCGGACTGCGCGACACCCGTCCCATCCCCGACCTCATCGAACAACACACCGCAATAGTCGACGGCCTCGAAGCCCGAGACTTCGAGGCCGCCGCCCAGTCGATGCGCGAGCACCTGCGCGCCGTGTTCGCCGACGTCGAATACATCAAGAGCAAAAGCCCACACCTGTTCTCCAACAGCAACGAACGCCCGACGCGCAAGGTTGTCTCCAGCTGGGAATGAGTGCGGCTGCGCCGCTACGGCGGGTAGCTTGACCACCATGGACGATGAATCGAGCATCGAACCTCAGCACGCCCCGCGGGCACAGTGGCGACAACTACCGGAGCCGGTGGAACCCACCCATGAGGGCCAGACCCTCGAGTCCGACACCTCCATTTGGGACCACAAACCCAAGAACGACCCGAGCATGGACATCGTTCGCTGATTTGCGCAAGTGCCTTCTTCGGGTCACACCGCTTCGACGGCGTGGCTCAGCCGACACATTTACGCCCCCAGCAGCAATCCACGCCCCCCGCATGGGGCGTAAATTCCGAACCGGGGCGTAGATTGCAACCCCCACCCACACATCCACGCCCCCACCCACACATCAGCTCCCCACATTCGGAAACCCGACGCCGATCGGAGTCAGAAATCCGAAACCGAGGAGCCGATACGCGGCAACAGGCTCAGCCCAATTGCACTGTCGCAGTAGCGCGGTGGCCGAAGATTCGCTTGCCCTCGAAGGTCGCGCCGATCGAGATGACGGCCGTACGGGACTCCTCGTCCTTCGACTTGATCTTGCCGCCGAAAACGATTTCGGCCGGCTTGTGTGTGTCCACCGGGATCGGGGTGGTGAATCGAACGGTGTAGTCCTTCACCGCGCCTGGATCGCCGAGCCACTCGCTGATGAATCCGCCGCCGACACCCATGGTGAGCATCCCGTGCGCCAGGACGTTCTCGAGATCGATCATCTTGGCGAACTTCTCGTCCCAGTGAATCGGGTTCGCGTCACCGGCGACGCCGGCGTAGTTCACCAGATCTCCGCGAGTCAAACGCACAGTGCGCGAGGGCAACTCGTCGCCGACATTCACCTCGTCGAACTTCCGAGTGGGCTGACCCCGGTACTCCTCGACGATGAGCGGCTCGTGTTCCTGCGGAGTGGACAGGGTGTCGTGCTCACTCGCCTCGGCACTGCTGGTGTCGGTCGTCGCACCGAACATCACGATGTTGCGAGCCGCCTCGGAGATGGCCGGATCGATCTCGCCGGATCGCCCCACGAGCAGCGTGGTGTACGTGGTCTGCACCAGTTCGTTCTTCTGGTTGGACACGACGTTCTTGGTGATCATCATGTCTCGACCCATGACCGTCTTGAACGCGTCGAGGGAGACATCGCAGGTCAACTGGTCACCGGCCAGAATCGGCTTCTGGAACACCAGTACCTGATCGGTCTGCAGAATCTGGCTGAGGTCGTAGCCCTCGGCGATGGACTGCAACAGCTTCTTCTGCGCCAGAGTGCCGACCAACGACATGAACGTCAGCGGGGCCACCAGAGCGCTGTGGCCCAGCGCTGCTGCGGCATCGCCGTCCCAGTGGGCGGGGTGGAAATCCTGAACGGCACGGGCGTACTCGCGAACCTTCTCGCGGCCCACCTCGTAGTAGTCCTCGGTGCGGTAGTGATACCCGACCATGCTGCGCGCGTGCTCCGCCGGATCGAATGCTCCCGCATCGGATGCTGCTGCGCCGGACTCCGCTACCTGCTCTGCCACTGTTGCCCCACCGTCTCGTCCCTACTGTTCATCATTACCCGAGCAACCTACCCAACGACGACGCACGTTGGCCAGGAAGGGGCTCAGGCAGAACGGTGCCGCGGGGCGTCCCGGTACCCCACCATGCCCACCATCGCGGCCGGCTGCGTCAGCACCGACGCACTGCTCATCGCGCCGCGCGGACGGTGTTGGCGCGACGCGACCGCATCGATCGCCATCAGGGCAGCCCCGTGCGCAGTGAGGGACTCGGGATTGGCAGGCGCGATGACGGGCAACATCAGATCGCGTCGAAACATCCGACGAAGCGACGGCAGGTTGGCGCATCCGCCCACCATCACCAACGCATTCACGGCGCAGGGTGCGTCGACGATGATGCTGGCCACCCAATCTTCCAGCGATCGGATACTGCGCTCGAGAACATCGTCGAACGTGTTGCGCCACAACCGGACCGGTCCGCCGACGAACGGCCCGGCGACCTCGGCCACCCGCAGGCGTGACAGCTGTTCGCGTGCCGTGCGAACGGACACCAGCAACTCCGCGCGGGCCCGTTCCGAGGCCAATTCGTCTGCCCCGTAGACGGACAGAAGGTAACGCGAGATCTGGGCGTCACACCCGATCCCGCCGAACAACGTGGTGCGGACCGAACTGTGCACCGCTCCCGTGGCAGGGTCGGCAATGGACACGGTGGTTCCCGACGCTCCGATGTCGCATACGGCCACGGTGCGCGCACCCTCGAGCATCCCCGTGCCGCGTAGATACCGAAGTTGTGCCCCGAGCTCCGACGCCACCAGCAGACGATCGGCCTCGTACGTGGAATACGCCGACGTGCGTCCGCGCGCACCGGGATCGTCCGGAACGGCGAGAACGATGTCCGGTCGATCCACCATCTGATCCCGCGACATCGAATCCAACAGATCGAGCGCGACCTGCAGATGGTCGTCGGGATCGAACGATCGCACGACGTGCGCAGAACGTACCGACTCGTCCGACGCATCCAGGGCTACACCCCGGGCAATGGCTGAACCCACCGAGACACCAAGGACAGATCTCATGTTCCCTCGACTCGCCTAGCTACTCCGACCTGGCGATCGTAGCGCCTCGAACCGTCGAGGAGTCGGTAAATGCCCTGTTCTATTCAACTTTCGGTTTGTTTTGGGATTCGTTACAACCACTCGGGCGACGAGTTGGGTCAGGCGACGTGCCCGAATCCGTCCCGACGGTCGGCGAGCAACGAGCCCCACTCCTCCTGCGCCGACGACATCGCGGCACAGCCCACGCCGTTGTCGGAGTCCATTCCTCGTGCCGCAGTGACGATGGATCGAGCCGACTGCACGAGAGAAACATCGAAACGGAAACTGTGCGCTGCCAATTCGGCGAACGCCTCATCCGGACTGCAGCCGCGCAAGGCAATGAGGACACCCACCGCCCTGTCGATGGTCGTGCGCGTCACCGGTTCTACTGCGGATTTGTCGGTCACCGAGAACTCACCGTCTACTGGTCGATCACCCGATGGTAGCCAGGCTCGAGCAGAAGTTCAGGTGTCCGAGTCGAATTCACACACCTGTCACACCACGGACTTTTCGAAGTAGCGAACCCGCTCGCTCACAACGGATTATCGACAAAATCGTCACTCGGCCGGATCGATGACAGGTGGTTCCTCCGTCCGAGGCGCGGGATCCGTCGGCCCCGAAGGGTCCGTGGGTTCGGTCGGCTCCGTGGGCTCCACGGGCTCGGTCGGCCCCGTGGGCTCCGTCGGCTCCGTGGGCTCGGTCGGACCCGGTTCCGTGGGATCGGGGACGTCCGTATCGGTGGGAGCTGTGGTTTCGTCGTCGGTCGGCGGAGTCTCGGTCTCGGGCTTCGAGATCTCTGTTTTCGTATCCCGACCGCCGGGGGCGGAATTGCCGCCACCCGAGTTGCCCCGTCCCGTCGACGACGAACTCGGTGCGTTCGACGTCGCACTCGGGGCCGCCGGGACCGCGTCGATCCAGATGTCGCCCGACCCGGAGCCGACGGTCGACACATCCAGAACACCCGCGCCGATCGGTGGAACCGCGGACGGCCCAGCCACAGGAACAACCGGCCCGGCGTTCGACGCCGGCCGACCGGGCGCCGATGGGGCGATGCTGGAATCTGCGGTATCGAGTACTGCGTCCTGAGTCGGCGCGGGCGAGGAGAACGCCCACACGGTTGCCCCACTCAGAGCAGCCAGCACGGCCACACCCAATCCGACCATGGTCCATCGAGATCCCCGCGACGCAGCATCGAATTCTCCGGCCCGATCGTCCAAGCCGGGTTGCCCCGCAGCGATCTCGTCACCCGTCGGGCGGCCCGTCCTGGACGCGGCACCGACGACGGCGGCGGCCACGTCCAACGGGTACTCGTCGGGCAACCGCGGATCGTCCATCGCCAAGACCTCGACGTCGACGACGCGGTGGTCGGCCAGCGCGGCCCGAACGATCTCGCCGTGCAGAAGGTTGTCGCAGACCACGGCGGCACCGTCGACGATCAGGTCTCGTTGAGCTGCCTGTACACGCATGATTCCGAGAACCGTCGCAACGGCGTCACCGATTCCGCCGGGGGCAGCGGCGATCGACACGGGTCGCGAGGTGACCGGGCCCAGACCGGGCAGATCGGTTTCGACCAAGACGGCCGAGATCTCGTCGGTTCCGACGTGAACGCCCAACGCAACGGACATACCCGTCGACCCCCCTACTCGATTCGGCCTCACAGTACACTTCGAGGGCACAAACGGGGAAAACGACGGTTTGTGTGCGGGGTCAGAACTCCAGCTTGCTCGCCTCGTCACGAGCTAGTTCGGCTGCACGGCGCTCACGCTCGAAGAGGAGTCCGAACGTGAACCCGTTCTCGCCGGAGGTGGTTCCCGCTCGAGCCCCGAGGGTGCGCAGAATCTCCGCCGCGATGACGGCATCCTGATGCTCGCCCAGAACTTCTTGAATCTGCTTGTATCTCTTGATATTCGACTTGGACACCTTCTTGTCCACGACGGGTGCCACCAACTCGGCCGCGTACCGAGCCCGCTTCGAGGCCTTCCTCGCGCGGTGCAGTTCCTCGTCGTCGGTGCCTCGCACAGCCTTCTCGGTGCGGTCTACGGCCTTCTTACCGGCCTTGCGCGCCAGCTTGATCAGCAACCGCTCACTCACCTCGCCATCGATCGGCAATCCCCTCGACCAGGCAGCCACGGTCGTGAGCAACTCTCGGTAGCGCTCGCCGTCGAGCTCGGCCATCGCGGCTTCGCGGTGTCGGATCTGCTCGGCCAGCAGGTCGTTCTCGATACGCGACGCCACCGGGCCCAGAACTAGTTCCGACGGAAGGTCTCGCAGCGCCGCTGCAAACCGCGCCCGCTGCACCTGCCGATCCCGCACCTCGCCGAGCAGGCTTGCATACCAAGATAATTCGGCTTCGAGTGCGGCCGCGGGCTCGTCCTCGAACACGCTACCGAAGACGCGAAGCGTACTGCGATAGCGCCTGATGGCCACCCGCGTGGAGTGAATCGGATCCAGTCCGCGGCGCAGATACACGTCGCCGGCCACGATGGCCTGCGCCTGCTCGTCGAGATAATCGACGAGCAACCGAAGCCCGTCGTGCGCCGGCTCCTCCCGAATCACCGACAGCGCACGGTTCAACTTGGACGGATGTGCCGACGGCGTCGCACCCGACGCGCGAAGCACCTTGCTCGCCTTCTTCAGGAACGATTCCGAGCCGGCGGGCCCGAGCTCGACCTCCACCTCACGCCACTGCGGCCCGGTCGCGCCGCCGATCAGGACGACCGACACCGCGTCGTCGGCGAATTCGGCCACGACGGCTCCGGTTGCATCGGTGACGGTACGAATCTTCCGACGCGTCGTCAGGGTGGCGACAGCCGACAACTGCTTGCCCATGACCGCCCCGCGCAGTACGTCGGCCAGCTCGTCGGGCACGACCTGCGGGTCGCCGTGGCCGAGCGGAAGCCTGATCTCGGTTCGCGCCTTCTCCGCAGGAACCTTTGCGTGCCAACCGTTGTCGGAGTCTCCGGTGCGTCGCCGAAGGGTGATTCCCCGACGCAGCAGATCGTGACCGGTGGTGTCGAAGTACTCGCTGACCAGTTCGGTGTCGGTCTCCACCGCCGCGCCGTCGGCAGGAACGAGCGAGGTGAGGGAGGGGAACTCGAAGTCTGCATCGACATCGAACTTGTCTTCGCGCTCGGTCTGTGACTCCATACCGACCATCCTGCCTCGAGGACGCTGCCCCGTGGCGGTCGAAACCGTAGATCTATCGCCGCCACGGCGAATCGAACGGCGGTGTCTACGGTCGCCGAGGCGTGGTGATCGTGGGTTTCGTCGGGGTCGAGGCGCGAGTGGTGGTGTGCGGCAACGTCGTTCTGGTCGGCGCAGTGGTTGTCGGCGCAGTGGTGGTCGGCACAGTGGTGGTCGGCACAGTGGTGGTCGGCACAGTGGTGGTCGTGGGGTGAATCGGAGCCGTCGTGGTGGTCCGAGCCGTGGTCGTCGTCGGAACTCGAGTGCCCTCACGCGCGGGCCGAAGGACAGTGACGTCAGGAATCGTGCGGGTTGGAGGCGGTGACTCGGCACTGTTCGGCGAGGTGGGTGCAGGAGAGGACGTCGAGACTCCAGATGTCGGAGACGTCGAGGACGACGCGGCCACGTCCGTGGCCGGCACCGAGGGCGGCGTCGACACGGACGGTGAGCCGTCCACCGCCGGCATCACAACCTGCGATCGGGCGGAGGGCGACGCGTTCTGGGAGGTCGCGATCGACGGTTCGGGGGTGTCGTCGGTGGTCCGGGCCGCTGCCGCGACCACGGTTCCGGCCACGCACACCGCAACGAGCGCGGCGAGTGCGCCCCCGACGCGGCGGGACTTCGCGGCCCTGGCCATTCGCCGAGACGGGCTGCCGCTGTGCCGCGGACGACGGGAGGGCACGGCGGTCACGGCGGTCACGGCGGTCACGGCAGGGGCCGGTGCAGGCCTGGCTCCCACGGTCCGCGCGATCCCGGCCGCCCCACGGGCAGCCAACAATTCCGGCCGTTCCGGAACGTAGACGGGCAACGACAGGGCGTCGAACAGTGTCTGCCGAACGATCTGCATGTTGGCACCGCCGCCGACTGCGACGATCGCCTCCACGTGAACGCCGCTCGCGGCGACGGACTCGAGCACGTCGACAGCAGCGCAGACTGCTGCACGAACGGCGTCGCCGATGAGCTCGTCGAGGTCGTGTCGCCACAACGAGGCGCGACCGCCGACGAACGGCCCGACGACAGAGACGCTGCGCAGGATCGACAGCTGGTGTTTGCCGTCTCGCACGTCGTGCACAAGATGTCGACGAGCTGCCACCGTCAACGCCTCCGCCGCGCCGAACGTCTCGATCAGGTGGTCGCTGAGCACACGGTCGCAGTCGTCGCCGCGGAGTTCTTCGGTGCGATGCGAGGCCAGGACGCGACCGGACTCGACGTCGACCACCGACACGCTGGTGCCGGATGCGCCGACGTCGAACAGCGCGACGCAACGCTCGCCGGCGAGCACTCCGGTTTCTCGTAACGCGCCCAGCTGCGCACCCAGTTCGGATACGAGCACGATGCCGTCGGAGAAGTCCTCGCGGAAGGCCGTGTCGGGATCGCTCTCCCGAAGGGCGAGCACCGGGTAGTGGCGAGCGGACGCGTATTCGTCTGCCGTGCTGTGCACCGAGGCGACGACGGCATCCCAAGGATCCGGGGCGAGACCGTTGGGCGCAGGCCCGGTGGCGACCGGTTCGAGGACGTGGAGCACCGTGTCGACACCCGAGCTGTCGCTGATCACACTGCGGACGCCACTCGACCCCAAGGAAGCGCCGAGCACGGACGGATCGGGTACCGCGGACACGAGAAACCTCATTCTGGTAGGCCCCAACCCACGTTCGAGCACCAGAATACCGCTACAACCGGGAACTCACCAGGTTTCGTCCAAGAAAACAGACCGAACGTTGGTCTATGTCACGTCCGACTGGATGAAGTTCAGATACGCCTTCGACGGAGTGGGACCACGCTGCCCCTGATACTTGGAGCCGACCGCAGCGCTGCCGTACGGATTCTCCGAGGGTGACGACAGCCGGAACAGGCACAGCTGCCCGATCTTCATTCCCGGCCACAGCGTGATCGGCAGGTTGGCGACGTTGGACAACTCCAACGTGATGTGGCCGCTGAATCCCGGGTCGATGAATCCTGCCGTCGAGTGGGTGAGCAGTCCCAGCCGGCCCAGAGAGCTCTTCCCCTCGAGTCGACCCGCCAGATAATCCGGCAACGTCGTCAGTTCGAGAGTGGAACCGAGGACGAATTCCCCCGGATGAAGAACGAACGGCTCACCCGCTCGTGGCTCCACCAACGTCGTCAGCTCGTCCTGCTGCTGGGACGGATCGATGTGGGTGTACCGGGTGTTGTTGAACACCCGGAACAGCTTGTCGAGTCGCACATCGACGCTCGACGGCTGCACCATCGACGGATCGAAGGGATCGATCGCCAGGTTGCCCAGGGTCACTTCGGCACGAATGTCACGGTCGGAGAGCAGCACCACTGCAGGCTACTGGTCCTCACGGGCCTTACGCGAAGCACCCGAGTGACCACTTCCACAGGTACGTGCGGACCGAACAGTCGGACAATCGATCGGTCACACCTCTCACATTCGGTGACACTCCCTCAGGAAGAGCCCCTATGTACATTCGACCCAAGCGCATTCGAATCGACGTTCCTTCGTACTTCGATCATCCCTCCCAGTGCCACATTCTGGCCACGACTCCCACCCGAAGTCCCGCTTTGTGGACGCAATTTCTCGACGGTGCCGAAGAAAGCTATCGACGCCACGACGTGACACCAGCGCTCGAGATATCGGCAATTCGCGACGGCGGGACCACCGCATTGTTCTTCGCCGCTCTCGACCGAACCGGAACGATCCTCGGCGGAGTTCGCGTTCAAGGGCCGTATTCTTCGGCCGATCAATCACACGCACTCGTCGAATTCGCCGCGCATCCCGAGGGCCGACACCGCGTTCGCGCGATGCTCGACAGCCGCATCGAGGACGGGGTCGTCGAGATCAAGTCGGCGTGGGTTGCCCCGGGAGCACCCCGCGGCCGCGCCGTCACCACCATGATCGCGCAGTCACCGGCGTACAGCACAGCACTGCTGGGCGCTCGTTACGCGCTGGCCACTGCCGCCTCCCACGTCCGCGCCGCGTGGCTGCGCACCGGAGCAGCGATCGCAACGCACATCGAACCGGTGCCCTACCCCGACGACCGATACCGAACCGAGGTGTTCTGGTGGGACCGAACGACTCTCGCGTTCGATGCCGAACTCGAGACGTGGCGGCGCATGAAACGCAACACGGTCTCGCTGCTCGCGCAGCACGGCACGTCGAAGAACCTGCACTCGGCGGTGGCGTCGTGACGATTCCGAACACTGCCGAATACAGCTGGCAGCCTGTGATATTCGACGAGACGGTCGCCACACAGCGAGCCGCCCTGGACGAGCTACGGGGTGACACCTCGATCACCGTTCTCGACGAACGCGCCACTCAGCGAGCCGGACTGCATGCATTGTTGCCGAGCCCTGAGCAGAGCCTTCTCGACGAAAGCGACAGGTGGGTCTATTTCCCGTGGCGCGATACCGTCGTCGCCGTTCTCGGTCCGAATTCGTATCGGCACCTCCGACTGGACCGAAACAGAAACAAGATAACTCTCGAGGAACAGCAGAAATTGGGAGATCTCACGATCGGCGTCATCGGTTTGAGCGTCGGACACGCCATTGCGCACACTCTTGCACTCGAGGGAATCTGCGGAACTCTTCGCCTCGCGGATTTCGACGAGATAGAACTGTCGAACCTCAACAGGATTCCGGCGTCGATCATCGATCTGGGTGTCAACAAAGCGATCGTCGCCGCCCGGCGAATCGCCGAAATAGATCCGTACCTGACGGTGGAGGTCTTTCGGAACGGGATCGACGAGACCACGATCGACGAGTTCTTCGACGGACTCGACCTGCTCGTCGAGGAATGCGACTCCCTCGACATCAAGGTCCGCGCACGAGAGGCGGCCAGGTCGCGTCGAATCCCCGTACTGATGGAGACCTCCGATCGAGGTCTGCTGGACGTCGAGCGATTCGACCTCGAACCACAGCGGCCGGTGTTTCATGGAGTACTCGGCGACATCGAGTCCGCCGGCCTGCACGGACTCGGAACCCGCGACAAGATTCCCATCGTCCTCGATCAGCTCGACGCCTCCCTGCTCTCGGCTCGGATGGCGGCCTCGATGGTGGAGGTGGGCGAAACGATCGAGACATGGCCCCAGCTGGGCGGCGACGTCCAACTCGGGGGTGCCACCATCGCCGCGGCGGTCCGACGCTTCGGGACCGGAGCGCACCTACCGTCCGGCCGTATCCGCATCGATCTCGAGGTGCACCTCGACGGGCTGAACACGCCGGCCCCCACCCGCAGACAGGTCGACTCGGGTGATGCGGCCGGTCCGCAGAGCGTGGATTCTCATGACTCGATACTCGAAGCAGCACGCCGAGCGCCTTCCGGTGGAAACAGTCAGCCGTGGACCTTCTCCTCGAACGGGCCGACCTTCCGGGTCGACGTCGATCGATCCCGAACGTCCACTCTCGATATCGCGTACCGCGGCAGCTTCGTCGCTGTGGGCGCAGCCGGATTCAACGCGCGCGTAGCCGCCGACGCCCAGGGCACGCTCGCCGGCATCGAGATCACCGACGAGGCGGTCGAGCTGTCGTTGCGCGACGGTACCGCCGGGCCGATCACCGATCGACGCCTCCTCGACGCCGTGCTCACCCGATCCACGGACCGCGAGCTCGGGTCACCGTCGACGCTGGACGATGCGGTGGTCGCCGATCTCGTTGCGGCCGCAGCCGCCGAAGGCGGACGTGCCGTGCTGTTGACGGCGCGCGAGTCCATCACCGCGGCAGCGGACATTCTCGCGGCCGCCGACCGGATTCGGTATCTCACGCCGCATCTGCACCGAGAGATGTTCTCCGAACTGCGCTGGGCAGGCGATCCGGACCCGGATCGGGGCATCGACGTCGCCAGCCTCGGCATCGACGCCGCAGACCTGTCCACGCTGGACATCATCGGGCGGCCCGACGTCATGGCGCTCGTGTCTGCCTGGAACGCAGGCGCTGCTCTGGCCACCGACATGCGCGATCGGGTATCGGCGAGCTCCGCGCTCGCAGTGATCGTGGTGCCCGGATCGACTCCAGCGCATTACATCCGGGGTGGATTTGCAACGGAGAACGTTTGGGTGACTTCACATCTGCACGCACTGGCAGTTCAACCCGTCTCACCACCGTTCCTCTACGCGCGCACGATGGACGAGCACCGAGAATTGTCTCCGACCCACGCAGAGACGTTGCAGCAGTTGAACTTCGAGCTGCGGACGTTGGCGGAACTGGACGAGGCCGAGTCGATCGCTCTGGTGTTGCGGCTCGGCACTGCGCCACGAGGCGCGATATACAGTCGCAGAGTCGCGGTTTCGGCGTCCTTACCGGGGTAGAGTCCGGCATAGACCAGGGGGAACAGTCCTGCACTGCGTCTACAGGAGCGGTTCACGAGACCGCGTCGACGAGAGGCGGGAGTAGGGCCCTGGAGAACAGTCGGACACTCGAGGTCCTCGTCACCGGCGTCGCCACCGAACTCATGGGCGTCGACGCGGCGACGGTGCGAGAAGCATACCTGTCGGTACTGCGTCAGCTCGTGGACTACCTCGGCATCGATTTCAGCTTTCTCCGGCACCACGATTTCGATGCCCGGGCAACCAGACTCACCGCGGAATGGCCACCGCGCCTGAGCGTGCCCGATCCCGACCCCCTGGCCGTCGTCTACTTCGACGAGGCCGACTCGGTCTTCGCGATGGCCGAAACACTGTCCGAACCGGCAGTGTTTCGGCCCGACCCGGAGCAGGAGGACTATCGCCGACGCGTCGAGACCGCCTCGGGATTGAGCGCCACCTCGATGGCCGTCGTGCCGCTGCTGCACTCCGAACGCACCACCGGGATTCTGGGCTTCATCAAAGTGGGAGACCGAAGTTGGTCCCAGGCAGAACTGAACGCCCTCAAAGCAATTGCTGCTCTGCTGTCGCAGTTGCAGGCGCGAGTCAGTGCCGAGGAACAGATCAGGTTCTCGGCCTTGCACGACGGTCTCACCTCACTCCCGAACCGCACCGCACTCACGCAGCACCTCCGTGACCGACTCGATCCGTCGATGCCCGGTCCGGTGGCGGTGTTGCACATCGACCTGGACCGCACCAAGGCGCTGAACGACTTCCTCGGACACCTCGCCGGCGACCAGTACCTACAGGCTGTCGCCGAACGCCTGCAGGCGTTCGTCGACGAATCGGCGAGTCTCGCGGCCCGCCTGAGCGGCGACGAGTTCGTCGTGGTCCTGGCCGGCCCGTGCTCGCACCGCGTCGCCACCGACCGTGCCCGCACGATCGCCGAGTCGATACAGGCACCGGTCACTCTCGGTGTCGAGAGAATCGGTCGCAGCGCCAGCATCGGAATCGCCTTCGGCGAGCCCGGCACCCACACCGCCGACTCTCTGCTCCGGCAAGCAGGGCAAGCCGCTCTGGTGGCCAAGCGTGCTGGTGGACATCATATCTCGCTGTTCACCGACGAGATGCACGCGCAATCCGAACTCCGCAACGACGTCGAGATCCATCTGCGTGACGCCATTGCAGGCGACTCGCTGACGTTGCACTTCCAACCCGAGGTCGACCTCGTCACCGGGCGCATCACTGCGGTGGAGGCACTGGTTCGGTGGCGTCACCCCACCCGCGGGCTGCTACCACCGTCGGCCTTCATTCCGGTGGCGGAGGAGACGAACCTCGCCGGCGAGCTCGGTCGGTGGGTTCTCGACTACGCGTGCCGGACCTTGGCGGCGTGGCAACGGGACATCCCCGGCCTCGACATCGTGATGCGCGTGAACATCTCGCCCGTACAGCTGGTCACCACCGGCTTTGCGGCCACCGTGGCGAGCGCCCTCGACGAATTCTCGATCGCGGGTTGCAACCTGTGCCTGGAGATCACCGAAGTGGCCGTCGTACAGGATCTTTCGCGTACTCGAGTGACGCTCCGAGAACTGCGGGACCTCGGCGTGCAGGTGGCGATCGACGACTTCGGTACCGGATACAGCTCGCTGTCACACCTCAAGGAACTGCCCGTCGACGCGCTCAAGATCGACCGCGCGTTCGTCACCGACCTCGGATCAGGGGCGACCGACGACCTCGCGATCGTCCAGTCGATCATCGGGCTCGCGCACGCCTTCGGCCTGAGCATCATCGCCGAGGGCGTCGAAACCGAGAGTGCCAGGAGCACATTGGTGGCCTTGGGCTGCACCCGCGCTCAGGGCTACCTCTTCTCCGAACCGGTGCCGGCCGAGGACGCCCAGGCCCTGCTGCACGGTGTACGCATCGACGTCGGGCCACCCTGCTAATCTGGACGCCGCACCACACGCCGGTGTAGTTCATTGGTAGAACGCGACCTTCCCAAGGTTGAGAGGCGGGTTCGATTCCCGTCACCGGCTCCACGTTCCCCTTGTCGGCGGTAAACCCGTCTTTCGATCGATCCCTGCGTCTGCACCCTCGCCGTCACCGGTAGCTCGGTCGGCAATCGGCATGCGACACAAAAATCGCTACAGAACTATTGTTGTGACTTTTATGCGTTCATGTCCGAATTCGTAGGGACATTTCACAACTGCAGGAATACCGTGTGATCATGCGCGGACCACGCCGAAGTCTGATTCTTCTCGTCGTCGCACTCACCGCTGCACTGTCGGCCTTGTCGACCCAAGCGGCACCACTCGCACATGCCGGCCCACTCATGCCCATCGCCGCTGCACCGCCTCAACCCGACCACGCCGATGCCATTCGGTACGCGTCGACCAACCGCGACGCCGCCCCGCCCGGGGCCAACGACATGAGCTGCGTGCCCTCTGCCGAGCACCCCAATCCTGTCGTTCTCGTCCACGGCACCGACGCCACCGCCTACTCCGATTGGGCCGGCTTCTCACCCATCCTGCGCGCCGCAGGCTTCTGTGTCTTCGCGATCAATTACGGCACTTCACCGGACGGTAAGTCCAACGGCTACGGCGTCATCGAAGACAGTGCAGCACAACTGAAATCGATGACGGCGACCATCCTCGACGCGACCGGTGCCGCGGCGGTGGACGTGGTGGGCTACTCGCAGGGTGCTGCCGTCGCCCGATACTTCGTCAACCGGCTCGGCGGGGCCGATGTCGTCGACCGATGGGTGGGAATCGCGTCACCGACCTACGGCGGCACCATGTACGGAGTCGCCCCCGTCGTACAAGCCGTGCCCGGCGCGACCGGTCTGGTGGCCGACGAATTCGGACCGGGCCTCGCCCAGTTGATGGCCGGATCGGACTTTCTCGAGAACCTCAACGCCGGCGGCGACACCGTCCCCGGCGTCGACTACACCTCGATCGCCACCAAGGTCGACGAGGTGATTCAGCCGTATACCAATGCGCTGCTGCGAGATCCGGGAGCGCACAACATCGTGATCCAGGACGTGTGCCCCGACACCGAGGTCGCCCACTTCACGTTCACCTACGACCCGACCGCGCTGCGTCTGGCGCTCAACGCACTCGACCCCGCGAATGCGCGTCAGCCGTCCTGCGTTCCGGTACCGCTGGGAACGGGAATCCTCGACGTCGTGCTGGCCAGCCACTGACCCGTCAGGTCAGTAGCTGATGGGCTCGAAGCCCGACATAGAGTTCGGCGGCCTGCACGGGATCACGAAAGTCGCGACCGGTGAGTTCGGCGATACGCCGCAATCGGTACAACACCGTATTGCGGTGGTAGTGCAGCTGTTCCGCGGCATCCTTGGTGGAGCCACCGCACGAGAACCACGCATCGAGAGTGGCGAGCAGACTCGTCCGCTCGGCGCGGGGCAACGCCAACAGATCGCCGAGGATCTGACGAGCCGCGATACGGCCGGATTTCGGGTCGCGCGCGAGCAGTAACGGCACCGGGACCGAGTCGTAGCGCACCGGCGTCGACGGCACAGAATCGGGAAAGCTGCACGACCGGGCCAGACGGGCCTGCCCCACGGCGTCACCGATTCCCGACGGCGACCGGAACACCGAACTGACACCGATCCGCCCCGGGCACAGTTCTCCGAAAGTGACCAGTGCCGTATCGATGTCGGATTCCCGAGCGGCACAGAACAATCCGATGCTGCCGTCCACCTCGGCATCCCACACCGACTCGGTTCCCGCGGCCCGCAACCGAGCGACGACGCCTTCGATACCGAGTCCCGTCGACGAGGGTTCCTGGGATACCACCGCAAAAAAGCCGCGATCCGGAATTCGGAACGCACGCAGGGCATCCGCCGCCGCGGCCGGATTCGCGGCGTGATCGGCGAACAGCACCCGAATCAGCCGGCCGCGGGCTTCGGCGCTCTCGCGGGCTCGCATATCGGCGCTCTCTCGATACGCCTCGGCCGCCTCGTCGGAATACACGTCGACCAATGCCCACACCTGCGCCGCCATGTCCAGCAGCGCGTGGCTGGCCCGGCCGTGCGAACGCACCATCAACTCGTCCCAGACCAGCCGACCACCGAGCCGGAACGCGTGCAGCAATGCCGCCAGCGGTACACCTTGCTCGGCCTTGAGCCTGCCCGCCTGCTGCGCCGACTCGAGCCGAACCGGCGCACGCCCGGACAGCTTGCCCAACATCGAGGCCAGATTGCTGCGAGACGCTTCGTGAAGTTGATCCGCGGTGAGCAGCGTCGCCTCCAGATACGCGTGCTCGGCTCCCAGGATGCGCCGGACCAGTTCGCTCGCCAGCTCGTCGACGTCGTCGAGCATCGCCGCCGCCAGCTCGGTCGGTGACGGATGCAGAGCGGACTCGGTGGTGGTCATGACTGAACCATAGCCCGGCCGATGTAAGCCACGCCACACCCAAACTGTGCGACGGCACAATCCGCTGCGCTCGATTGACAGCGGCGGCCCATAGCCTGCCGCCCCGAATGCGACCAGAATCACACTCGAAGCCGTGTATCCGAACGACGAGTGGAGACGAAAAGTTGACCAGCGAAGTCACCCCGCATCTGCAGCCTGTACCGACGAACGGACCGGACGCCTCCCTGGCGGTCGATACCGCTCTTGCCGACCTCGACGCAGGCGAGCAGACCTGGGGCAGGCTCGGCCTGGCCGACCGCCGGACGCTGCTCGAGCGCATGCACGCCCTCACCACGACGCATGCGCAGGAATGGGTGACCGCCGCCGCGTCGGTCAAAGGCCTCGACCCCTCGTCCAACCTGCTCGGTGAGGAATGGCTCTCCGGCCCGTACTCGCTTCTCGGCGGTCTCGGCACGCTCGCGCACACCCTCTCGGCGCTCGAGGCAGGCGGCAGCCCGCTGGCCGGAGCGAAGTTCGGAACAGCCCCGGGCGGACGAACGACCGTATCGGTGTTGCCGCTCAACAACTTCGAGAAGCTACTGCTCAACGGGTTCAGTGCCGAGGTGTGGCTCCGGCCGGGAATCGACCGTGCCACCGCACAGCGCACCGCAGGCCTCGCCCAACTCGACCCGACGCGCACCGCGGGCGTCGGCGTCGTCTTGGGCGCGGGCAACATCACCTCGATCGCCCCGCTCGACGCCCTGTACGAACTGATCGCCTTCAACCGGGTCGTCGCGCTCAAGCTCAACCCCATCATGGACCCACTGCTGCCGGTCTTCGAGAAGATCCTCGCCCCATTGGTGGACATCGGCGCGCTGCGTCTGCTCACCGGTGGAGCCGACGTCGGCACCTACCTGGTCAACCACGATCGCGTCGACCACGTCCACATGACGGGCAGCGCAATCACCCACGACGCCATCGTCTTCGGCCCGGGACCCGACGGTGCCGCCCGTAAGGCGGCGAACCGGCCGATCCTGACCAAGGAGATCTCCAGTGAACTCGGTGGCGTCTCGCCCACCATCGTGCTGCCGGGCGAGTGGAGCCGCGCGGACATCGAGTTCCAAGCCGAACACGTAGCCACCCAGCGACTGCACAACAGCGGATACAACTGTGTCGCTTCGCAGGTCGTCGTGCTGTCCTCCGAATGGAAGCAGCGCGACGAGTTCATCGCAGCCCTGCGCGCCGCACTCGACCGGGCACCGGCCCGCGCCCCCTACTACCCGGGCAGCGACAGACGGGTGTCCGACGCCACCGCCACGTACCCGTCGGCCGAACGGCTCGGCGACGGCGGTGGCCGGGTGCTCATCACCGACCTCGATCCCGGCGAGTACGCACCGCTTCTGCAGACCGAGTATTTCGCACCCGTGATGGGCGTCATCGAGTTGCCCTACAGCGGAGCAGCATTCGCCGCCAAGGCCGTCCAGACGGCCAACGAGGAGTTCACCGGCACCCTCGGCATCAACATCATCGGCACGCCGAGCACCATCAAGGAACTCGGTGAGAAGTTCGACTCCATGCTTGCAGACCTGCGGTACGGCACCATTGCCGTCAATGCCTGGACCGCCCTCGGATTCCTCACCGCATCGGCCACCTGGGGCGCGTTCCCCGGCCACACCGTCGACGATGTGCAGAGCGGAATCGGCATCGTGCACAACGCATTACTGATCGACGGTGCCGAACGGACCGTGGTACGCGGACCCTTCCGCCCACTGTCGAGGTCGCTGATCAGCGGAGAGATGTCCATCTCCCCCAAGCCGCCGTGGTTCGTCACCAACAAAACCGCAGCATCGACCGGGAAACTGCTTACCGCATTCGCCGGAGCACCGTCCTGGACCAAACTTCCGGCAATATTCGCCTCCGCCCTGCGCGGCTGAGCAGCGTCCAACGACAGCTGCCGACGAACCCGAAGGACAATCATGAGCACACAGAACACAACCGCCGACTACATCGTCGTGGGCGCGGGCTCGGCCGGCGCAGTGGTGGCCAACCGGCTCAGCGCCGATCCCCGCAACAGCGTGATCCTGCTCGAGGCAGGCCCGGAAGACAAGAACAAGTTCGCCCACATCCCCGCCGCGTTCTCCAAACTCTTTCGTACCGAGGTCGATTGGGACTACCTCACCGAACCGCAGCCGGGGCTACGCGACCGCAGCATCTACTGGCCGCGCGGCAAGATGCTCGGCGGCTCGTCGTCGATGAACGCCATGATGTGGGTACGCGGATTCGCCGCCGACTACGACGAGTGGGCGGCCAATTCCGACGACTCGTGGTCGTTCCGCAACCTCGTCGGATACTTCCGCAAGATCGAGAACATCGAGGGCACAACAGAACTGGACGCCGGAACCGGCGGGCCGCTGATCGTCTCCCACCAGCGCAGCTCACGCCCGCTCACCTCGTCCTTCCTCTCCGCCGTCGAGGAAGCCGGCTACTCGGTGGAAACCCCCAACCTGCCCGAACCCACGGGCTTCAGCCGCACCATGGTCAACCAGAAACGCGGCGCCCGCTGGAGCACCGCCGACGCCTACCTTCGCCCGGCCAAGAAGCGCACCAACCTCACCGTCCTCACCGAGGCACAGGCCACCCGGGTTCTCTT
The DNA here is from genome assembly GCF_001894785.1 of Rhodococcoides fascians NBRC 12155 = LMG 3623. Taxonomy (GTDB): domain Bacteria; phylum Actinomycetota; class Actinomycetes; order Mycobacteriales; family Mycobacteriaceae; genus Rhodococcoides; species Rhodococcoides fascians. The sequence continues at coordinate 162,856 of NZ_BCWW01000002.1, read as the reverse complement.
CGAGGGCAGCGCCGCCGTCGGCGTCGAATACACCTCCGACGGCGTCACCCATACGGTGCGCGCACACAAGGAAGTCGTTCTGTCCGGCGGAGCCATCAACACACCGCAGCTGCTGATGCTCTCCGGCATCGGAGACAAGGAGCAGCTCGCAGCCCACGGCATCACCGTCCGGCACCACTCGCCGGACGTCGGGCAGAACCTCCTCGACCACCTGGCCGCCCTCATCGGATGGAAGACCGAGAAGGACTCCCTCTTCCATGCCGAGAAGATTCCCGAACTCATCAACTATCTCGCGCGCCGACGCGGCATGCTCACCTCCAACGTCGCGGAGGCATACGGCTTCATCCGGAGTCGCGAAGATCTGCCGCTGCCGGACCTCGAACTCATCTTCGGACCGGCCCCGTTCTTCGACGAAGGCCTGATCGCCGCCGACGCACACGCCGCGGTCATCGGCACCGTCCTGCTGCAACCCAAGAGCAGAGGCGAGATCACGCTCCGGTCCGCCGACCCTCTGGCCAAGCCCATCGTCGAGCCGCGTTACCTCAGCGACCCCGACGGCATGGACCGCAAGGCCATGATCGAGGGACTGCGCGTATGCGTCGCGCTGTCGGAAACCCCGTCCTTGAAGGGCCAGCTCGGGGACGTCGTACGCCCCAGGGTGGCGTCGAACATCTCCCCGGCGGATCTGCTCACCGAGGCCCTCGAGCAGAACGCGCACACTCTGTACCACCCGGTGGGCACCGCGCGGATGGGCAGCGATGCCGGCAGCGTCGTCGATGCCGCGCTGCGGGTTCGGGGTGTCGACCGACTCCGGGTCGCCGACGCATCGATCATGCCCAGCATCATCCGCGGCCACACCCATGCACCGTCGGTGATCATCGGCGAACGAGCCGCGGATCTGATCCTGGGCTGAGCCGAACGTGAACATGTCTGGTTTGACCGTTCACACCGTGGGGTAACAGGTCGGCACCGCTTCAATGCAGGCATCGCGATGAAGACCCATCCGATCGGCAAGCAGCGCCGAATAACCCACAACGCTCGAGAGACGAGCACGGAAGGTTGACCGACATGTTCACTGTTCGTAAAGCTTTGGCCGCCACCGCAATCGGTGCACTCACCATCGTCCCGCTCGCCGCGTGCTCCAGCGACGACGCATCCAGCACCACCGACGCAGCCACCTCCTCGGAATCGTCGGCCATGGAGACCACCGAGAGCACTCCCGAGCCCGCAGCCGAGGTCGCCGACCTCAGCAACGGCGTCGACACCGCAGTTGCTCTCGACCCCGGCTTCCTGGGCGCACTGACCACCCTCGGCCTCACGCCGGGCGTAGTCGGAACCGCAACTCTCGCAGACGGTTCCATTCGCTTCCCGATCACCGGTGGCGACGTCAAGTACTGGGAGCCCGGCACGGTCGACCCCTACGTGCAGGGCGAGATCAACCACGACGGCAGCGGATTGTCGCTGACCGCAGGCGAGACCGTGGTCGAGCTGACCAACTTCGACATCGACCCGGGCACGTCGCTGCTCACCGGTGACGTCACGGTCAACGGCGAAGAGGCTGCTGCCGACGCCGTGCTGTTCGACCTCGACGGCCGCACCCTGCAGCCGTTGGCAACCGGCCCCGAGAACACCGCCATCCTGCAGGGCACGCAGGTGAAGATCTCGGAGACCGCAGCCGGACTGCTCAACGACACGTTCAAGACCGACGCTGTCACCCCGGGACTGCTCGTCGGCGTTGCGACCATCACGGTCAAGACTGCCGCATAATCAGCTCCTGAACCCGTGCGCGGGCAGTCACCGACGACGTCGGTGCTGCTCGCGCTCTGGTGCTTTCACAGACGTTTCGTAAAACGCGACAGGGGACCGGGAATGAGAGCCTTCCGACGGATCTACGGTGGCCACCCTCTGCATGCCGTCGGCCTGCTGCTCTCTTTCGCTCTGGTCGGCTACGTCGTCCACATCGCCGGACCGAAAACGTTGTGGAACAGCGACATCTGGTGGCATTCCATTGCCGTCTGGTTCTTCGGATCGGTACTGCTGCACGACGCGGTTCTGTTCCCGCTGTACTCGGCGGCCGATCGCCTTCTCACCGGGCTCGGACGACTGCAGCTGACCGTCTCGCCCATCAACTACATTCGCGTCCCGGCCCTCGGCACAGCACTGACGTTCTTGATGTTCTTCCCCGGAATACTGTCCCAGGGCGCGGAGACCTATCGTGCGGCAACAGGTTTGACCCAAGACCCCTTCTTGGAACGATGGCTGGTTCTGACAACGGTGTTGTTCGCCGCCAGCGCCGTCGTCTACTTCATTCGCTTCACCGTGGTACGGAGCCGAACATGAGCGTCACCGCAGACACCCTTTTCCACCGCGCCGCCGCTGGATTGCCTTGCTGGATCGGCGATTCCGACGGCTCGAGAGAACGTCTGCCCACGGCCCGCTGGATGGGCGGAAGCGCATCCTCGGAAGAGGATCGCCGAGCCGACCACGCCATGATCAGCCGATGTACCGGGTCCACCATCGATCTCGGATGCGGACCCGGCCGGCTGACCGAAGCTCTTGCCCGACGTGGACTCTCGGCGCTCGGCGTCGACACGTCGAAGGCTGCCGTCGACCTGACCATCGGCCGCGGCGGAAACGCCGTTCTCCGTGACCTCTTCGAGCCTCTGCCCGGCACCGGCACGTGGTCGTGTGTGCTGCTCGCCGACGGCAACATCGGCATCGGCGGGGATCCGGTGCGCCTGCTACGCCGAGCCGCCGATCTGCTGGCACCACACGGAGCCATCATCGCCGAGGTGGACGAACCGAGTGACTCCGGTATTCGGCACCGCACCGTTCGCTGGGAAACCGACACCATGGTCGGCGATTGGTTCGCCTGGTCGAGTGTCAGCGCCGACGCCACCGCCGACCTCGCCCGCGCCGCCGGCTTGCAGATGGTGGACGTGGCTCCGATCGACGGCCGCTGGTTCGCGCAGATGACTCCGGCTCCACTCACCAATTCGTGAACAGCAGATGATTGACGGCCAAGGCCCCGATCACCTGCAGCGCCAACCAGAATCGATGTGTTCGACGCGGCAGCACCGCCGGGGCGATCAACATCCACATCGCGAACGGCAGCCAGATTCGCTCCGTCTCCGCTTTGCTCAGCTGACTCAGATCGGCCATCACCACCGCCGCGAGGCCGCCGAGCACCAACAGGTTGATCGGCTGCACCCGCGCGGCGATGCGTGGGAAGGCCGCCGGCACAGCGACGCCGAGCGCGCAGAACAGTGCAGCGAAGTTCGCCCAGCCCCAGTACTCGAACGGACGATCCTTGGCGATGCCCTGGTAGTACCGCTCCTGCACCAGCTCGTACCCGTCGTACCACCAGAATCCGTACGCCGTGAAGATTCCCGCAACGAGCAGGGCACCGATCACCGCGCCGAGGAACGGCAGAACCTTTCGGCCCGCTATCAGCACCGCGACCGCGGGCAGACCCATCAACACCAGGCCGTAGTTCAAATAGATTCCGAATCCGAGAAGCACTCCCGCACCGATGGATGCGGGCCACAGCCAGCGCTTCGTCGAGACCGCCAGCAGCGCGATACCCCACGCCGCGACCCCGGCATAGAACGCGTCGGCGGAGACGGCGATCCAGATCGCTGCCGGTGCGATCGCCACGAACGGTGCTGCGCGCCTGGCCATGTCCTCGTCGCCCAGAACACCGAGCGTGAGAACCACGGCAACTGCGGCACTGGTTCCCACCAACACGCACAGCGTTGCCGCCCAGGCCCCGCCGCTCAGACCGAGACGGTCGAGCCAGACGAACGTCAGCAGCGCACCGGGCGGATGGCCCGAGACGTGAGTGGTCCACGAATCCGTCTGGTAATCCAGAATGCGCTCGGAGAATCCGCGCAGTGTCGCGGGGATGTCGGTGATGCCGGGCACCTCGTGCAGGTACTCGTCCGTCGAGGCCAATCGGTCGACGAACCCACGCTTCCAACCGTCGACCATCGCCAGCGCCATCGTCCACGCCGCCGACGCACCCCAGACGACGAACAACAGCCGCGTCCAGGACAGGCGTCGAGCCACGGTCGGTCCCCACAGCACGGTCGCCACCGCGATGAGGACGGCGAACGGCGTTCCCCATCCGACATGAACCTCACGAAAACCGAACAGCGGTGCGGCGTCGGCGAAATCGCGCACCTGCTGCGGTGTTCTGTTGATGATCGGGGTGACGATCTCGTTGCCCAGATACGGAACGACGAACGCGACGGCAACGAGCACGACGGCCAGCGCACCGGCGACGGCTTCTCTCCAGTAACGGATAGTGTTTTCTCCCTGCGGACTTGAAGACGAACACGGTTTCGGACCAGCATATCGACCGACGGTGATGGAGGATGGGTAGATGAACACGCAAGCGGGGTTACAGGCCGAGATCGCGGTGATCGGCGGCAGTGGCTTCTACTCGTTCTTCGCCGACGACGCCGAAGAGATCGAGCTGGACACGCCCTACGGATCACCGAGCGCACCGATCACCGTCGGGGAGGTGGAAGGACGACGAGTTGCCTTTCTACCTCGACACGGCCGCGCTCACGAATACTCGCCGCACACCCTGCCGTATCGGGCCAACATGTGGGCGCTGCGCATGCTCGGTGTCAGCCGCGTGTTCGCCCCGTGCGCCGTGGGATCGTTGGTGGCCGAATACGGTCCGGGAACCGTCGTGATTCCGGATCAACTCGTCGATCGGACGTCTGGCCGCACCCAGACCTACTTCGACAACGGCGGCATCCACGTCGAATTCGCCGATCCCTACTGCGCGGAGTTACGCAGCGCGGCCGTCCAGGGGTCCGCGGTCGACGGCGGTGTCATGGTGGTCGTCGAGGGTCCCCGGTTCTCCACTCGCGCCGAAAGCCAATGGTTCGCGCGCCAAGGTTGGACACTGGTGAACATGACCGGTCACCCCGAGGCCGTCCTGGCCCGCGAGCTCGAACTCTGTTACGCGCCGATAGCGTTGGTGACCGACCTCGACGCCGGGATCGAATCCGGTCAGGGAGTCAAAGCAGTGGACGTGTTCGCCGAATTCCAGAAGAACATCGAACCGCTCAAGGCGCTCGTCCGATCCGCGGTGCGCGACGCGCCGACCGGCGAGTGCCCGCACTGCCGGGTGCACGCCGGAGTCACACTGCCGGTCGAGCTGCCATGACTCGCGTACTGCTCACCGGCGCAGCCGGATTCATCGGGGGCCACATTCTCGACGCAGCGCGCGACACCGATCTGGAGATGGTCGCCGTCGACGCCATGTTGGGTTCCGCTCACGGACCCGGCGCGACAGCCGAGGGCATCACCGATCTGGATGTGCGAGACAAGGATTCACTCGTCGAAGCGTTACGCGGTGTGGATGTCGTGTGCCATCAGGCTGCTGTCGTCGGCGCAGGCGTCGACGCCGCGGACGCACCGGCATACGCCAGTCACAACGACTTCGGAACTGCAGTCCTGCTCGCGGCGATGTACGAGGCAGGGTGTTCCCGCCTGGTACTGGCATCGTCGATGGTGGTCTACGGCGAAGGGCGCTACCTCAATTCCTCCGGCGAGACCGTCGTGCCGCGACCGCGTACCCGGGCCGATCTGGACGCCGGGCTGTTCGACAACCGCGACCCTGCGTCCGGCGAGCCACTCGATTGGCTACTGGTCGAGGAGGATTCACCGCTGCAACCGCGCAGCACCTACGCAGCGAGCAAGCTGGCGCAGGAGAACTACGCCTCCGCGTGGGCACTGTCGACCGGTGGTTCCGTCGTCGCGCTGCGCTACCACAACGTGTACGGCCCGCACATGCCGCGCAACACCCCGTATTCCGGTGTGGCGGCAATGTTCCGGTCCTCGCTCGAACTCGGGAAGCCGCCCACGGTCTACGAGGACGGCAAGCAGGCCCGCGATTTCGTCCACGTGCACGACGTGGCAGCAGCGAACATCGCGTCCATCTCCGCCGAACTGGACGGCTTCACCGCGCTCAACGTGTGCTCGGGTCATCCGATCACCATCGGAGAGGTGGCGTCCGTTCTCGCCGACGCGAGGGGTGGACCAGCGCCCGAAATCACCGGCCAGTACCGAGCCGGGGACGTACGGCACATCGTCGCCAGTCCACAGCGGGCAGAAGAGGTTCTGGGATTTCGCGCGCAGATCCTGCCGCAGGACGGTCTCACCGCGTTCGCCGACGCACCGTTGCGCGACGCCGAGGGAACGGGCCCACCCCGTGTCTGAGCCCGGATCGGTCACCGTCGTCATTCCCTGCATGAACGAAGCCGAATCGCTTCCAGCCGTGCTGGATTCGATCCCGCCGGGATATCGAACGATCGTCGTGGACAACAATTCGACCGACGCCACCGCCGCGGTGGCAGCCGCCCACGGCGCGGCAGTGGTAGCGGAAATCGTGCCCGGATACGGAGCTGCCGTGCACGCGGGCGTCCTCGCCGCCGACACCGATATCGTCTGCGTGCTCGACGGAGACGGCTCGATGGACCCGCGCGACCTACCCACCCTGGTTGCTGCACTGGACAGCGCAGACCTGGCCGTCGGCCGTCGCCGGCCCGCCAAGGGAAGTTCCCCGCTGCACGCAAAAATCGGCAATGCCGTTCTGTCTCTTCGACTTCGGACCAAGTACAAGTTGCCCGTACACGACCTCGGTGCCATCCGAGCGGTCCGCCGACAAGCACTACTCGACCTCGAAGTCACCGACCGACGCTCCGGCTACCCGCTGCAGCTACTCGTGCTCGCGGCCGAGGCCGGCTGGACCGTCGTCGAACACGACGTGGACTACCGACCACGAACCGCAGGCACATCCAAGGTCTCCGGCTCGGTCCGCGGCACCATCGTGGCCGTGCGCGACTTCTGGAAGGTGCTCTCGTGACCGTCACCGCCCTCGTCGTGGCCAAAGCACCCGTTCCAGGACTTGCCAAGACTCGCCTCGCCGCCACGATCGGCGACGCGGCCGCCGCCGAAGTGGCAGCTGCCGCGCTGCTGGACACCCTCGACGCCGTCGCGGCAGCGGACGTCGACCACCGCGTCGTGGCCCTCACCGGCCATCTTCACGACGCGGCCCGCGCCGAGGAACTCACCCGAGCCCTCGCGTCGTTCACCGTGATCCCGCAGCGCGGCGACGGACTGGGCGAACGGCTGGCGAATGCGCACGCCGACGCCGCACCCGCGGGTGCGGTACTTCAGATCGGAATGGACACCCCGCAGGTCACCGGGCGACTGCTCAGCGACGCAGCCGCGCTGCTGGCCGACACCGATCTACTCGGTGCCGCCGAGGACGGCGGTTGGTGGATCCTGGGTCTACGGAATCCTGCTCAGGCCCGGGCATTGCTGGACGTACCGATGTCGGCACCGTCGACGGGCGACGACACTCGGGTGGCACTGACCGCTGCGGGAGCCGAGGTCACCATGGTGTCGCAATTGCGAGATGTGGATTTCGAGTCCGATCTCGATGTGGTGTCGCATATGTGCACACCGAACAGTCGCTTTCGCCGAGTCGTCGAACAATTACGCAAAACTCATTGATTTTTGTTTTCGAGAAGGACACGAAAACAATCCGTCGGGTCTCCACATCTGTTGGGGAACAAGAAGCTTCACTTTGTCGCATTTGCCGGACCGCACGCGATGTATATCGAACAGCAACACTTCATAACCACCGTTTCACGGCGATTTCTCAGACATCAGTGCTACAAAGTGTCCATGACCGGGTTGCTGATAGGCGTAGTCGTCTGGATGGTGTGCGCTGCAATAGTCGCCACCGTCCTCGGCCGCGTCGCGCACCGAGGAGATTCCGAGGAACTCGGATCCACCATCGAGTGGAATATCGACGGTCTCGATCGCGAAGTTCAACACGAGAACTGACGGTCTCAGTCGACTCGATCGACCAATTCGATCAGGATTGCCGACGCTGCGGCCAACGTTTCCCGCTGCCGAGCCGACAACTCGTCCAGCTGTTCGGCAAGAGCGATTTCGCGAGACGCCACCTCGTCGCGAGCAGTCGCAACGCCCGCCTCGGTCAACTGCAGCACCACCTGCCGGCCGTCGGTCGGGTGCGGCTCACGGACAATCAGGCCGGCCTCGACCAACTGATGCGACGACCGCGACACCGACGGCGGCTTGATTCGCTCCCGAGAAGCCAGTTCACCGGTAGTCATCGGCCCCTCACGAAGCAACGTCGTCAGAATCGACAACTGAGCCACCGGCAACCGGTCGCTCGAATGCCGCAGACGCAGTCTCCGATTCAGCCGCATCGCACTGACGGACAGATCCCGCGCCAGCTGGGAATCGGGTAGATCACTCACGTGTCCAGATTACGACACCGAGGGGCATTCGCCCGATTCGCGAAACAGGCTACGAGTTGATTGAACTTGCCCATAACAAACCGCTGCCATGGTTGCGAGGTGTTATCGGGGAAACACCATGAAACGGGGCAGTTTTGACACGCGTGGGATCCAGACTCTTGACAGTCGCAGCACTGACGGTGACGGCATCGATGCTGGTCACAGGCCAAACGGCCCTCGCCGACCCCAACGCAATCAACCCCATCGCCGGTCTGAACGGAACATTCGGATTGCCGCAACTGCACGGCCGCGCACAGGCCGTCGCCCAGGTGACCGGAATGTCGAGCCCGAACATGACCCAGAACGTCAACATGATCGGCACCGACCTCGGCATCATGTGGGACAACGGCCGAGGCGAGGTCCTGACCGCCTTCGGCGACACCGCAGGCGTCGGCGTCCCCAACCTCCTGCAAGGCAGCCTCTGGTCCTGGCGCAGCAACGCCATCGTCCGCAGCAGCGACCGAAACCTCGCCGATGGCATGAACTTCGACAGTGTCGTCAAGGACGCCGTCGGACAGACCAAAGAAGTCGTCCCCAGCCCCAAGATCCCCTTCGTCGAAATCAGCCGAATCCCCACCGCCGGAGTCGCCGTGGGCGACACCCAGTACCTCAACCTCATGTCGGTCAAGAACTGGGGACCCGCAGGTACCTGGGACACCAACTTCTCCGGCCTCGCCGCCTCGACCGACAACGGAGAGAACTGGGCCGCACTACCCGAGACCCACAGGCCGAGCGCTGGCGGAGATCGAAACTTCCAGCAAAGCGCCTACCTGAAGGACAACGGATACATCTACCAGTACGGCACACCGCCGGGTCGCTCCACACTCGGCCACGTCGCTCGCGTCAGAGATGCGGACATCACGAGGCTCGGCGAATACGAATATTGGACGGGTAAGGATTGGAAGAAGGGCGACCCTGCTGCGGCCGCCCCCATCGTCGACGGCGTCGGCGAACTGTCGGTTGCATACAACGCTGCGGTGGGCCAGTACCTGATGATGACCACCGACAACGCCAATTCCATTGTGCTGCGGCGTTATTCATCGCCCGTCGGACCGTGGAGCCCACCCGAGGTACTGGTCGACACTCGCGAGATCAGCTCGATCTACGCCCCGTACATCCACCCGTTCTCGACGGGCCGCGACCTCTACTTCTTGGCGACGGTGTTCCAGAACTACAACGTGCTGTTGCTGCGGGCCACGCTGTAGCAGTTCCCATTAGGCTTCCGGCGTGGACGCTGCCGAATGGGATCGCAAGTACGAACGCCGAGAACTCGTCTACGGCGAGGCTCCGAACGCCACGTTGGTCGAAGTCGCGACGACAATCCCGCGCGGTCGAGCCCTCGATCTGGCGGCCGGCCAAGGCCGCAACGCCATCTGGCTCGCGACGCGCGGCTGGATCGTGGACGCCGTCGACTTCTCGTCGGTGGCATTGACGCGGGCGAGTCGAGTGGCCGAGTCGGCCCCGCGGTCGGTGCGCGAGCGCCTGACCTGGATACACGCCGATGTGACGAAGCTGGCAACCGAGCCCAACTATGACCTGGTGCTCATGTTCTACCTCCATTCACCTCCGGACGAGCGACGCCGAGCCGTATCGGCTGCGATGTCCGCGTTGAAACCTGACGGAATCCTCATGATTCTCGGCCATCACTCGTCGAACATCACCGACGGCGTCGGCGGTCCACAGGAACCCGAGATCCTGTACACGCCAGAGGATTTGGTGACAGACATCGGGGACCGACTCACCGTCACCACGGCCGAGAACCGGTATCGAGACGTGACCGGCGGCACAGCGATCGACGCTCTATTACTGGCGAGTAGGTCCGCCCTTGGCAGCGGAACCGATCGGGGGTAATATCCGTTAAGTTACCGACGAGTAGCTAACTTGGGCGGTACTCACGAGACCGCACCACCGACTGGAGAGCGAACGAGCAATGGGCCATTACAAGAGCAACCTCCGGGACCTCGAATTCAATCTCTTCGAGCTGTTCGGACTCGACGAGACCCTCGAGGGCGACAACTTCGGCGACATGGACGGTGAAGTAGCCCGTGACATGCTGCGCGAGGTAGTACGCCTGGCCGAGGGCCCCCTGGCGGAATCCTTCGCGGACGCCGACCGCAACCCCCCGGTCTTCGATCCCGAGACCCACAGCCTGAAGCTGCCCGAATCCTTCAAAAAGTCCTACAAGGCCCTCGCCGACGGTGAGTGGTGGCGTGTCGGCCTCGACGAAGAGGTCGGCGGCATGGCAGCGCCTCGCAACCTCTTGTGGGGCATCAACGAGATGCTCCTCGGCTCGCAGCCCGCCGCCTTCATGTACTCCGCAGGCCCCGGCTTCGCAAACATCCTGTACCACAACGGAACCGACGAGCAGAAGGAATGGGCCAAGGTCGCCGTCGAGCGCCAGTGGGGTGCCACCATGGTCCTCACCGAGCCCGACGCCGGATCCGACGTCGGCGCAGGACGCACCAAGGCGATCAAGCAGGACGACGGCTCCTGGCACATCGAGGGCGTCAAGCGCTTCATCACCTCGGCCGTCTCCGACGACCTCTTCGAGAACATCTTCCACCTCGTGCTCGCCCGCCCCGAAGGTGCCGGACCCGGCACCAAGGGCCTGAGCCTGTTCTTCGTTCCGTCCATCCTCTTCGACTTCGAGAAGGGTGAACTGGGAGAGCGCAACGGCGCCTTCGTCACCGGCGTCGAGCACAAGATGGGCCTCAAGGCCTCCGCCACCTGTGAGCTCACCTTCGGTGGCCACGGCGTCCCCGCCAAGGGCTGGCTCGTCGGCGAGGTCCACAAGGGCATCGCGCAGATGTTCGACGTCATCGAGCACGCTCGAATGATGGTCGGCACCAAGGCAATCGGCACCCTCTCCACCGGCTACCTCAACGCACTCGAGTACGCCAAGGAACGCGTCCAGGGCGCCGACCTGACGCAGATGACCGACAAGACCGCACCGCGCGTCACCATCACGCACCACCCCGACGTGCGCCGCAGCCTCATGATGCAAAAGGCGTACTCCGAGGGCCTGCGCGCGGTGTACCTCTACACCGCCGCACACCAGGACCCGATCACCGCCAAGCAGGTCTCGGACGCCGACGAAGACATCGCCTACCGCGTCAACGACCTGCTGCTGCCCATCGTCAAGGGCGTCGGCTCGGAGATCGCCTACCAGGTGCTCGCCGAATCGCTGCAGACCTTCGGTGGCTCCGGCTTCCTGCAGGACTACCCCGTCGAGCAGTACATCCGCGACGCCAAGATCGACTCGCTGTACGAGGGCACCACCGCCATCCAGGCGCAGGACTTCTTCTTCCGCAAGATCGCCCGCGACCGCGGCGTAGCCCTGGCTCACGTTGCCGGACAGATCAAGTCGTTCATCGACAGCGAAGCAGGCAACGGACGCCTCAAGGCCGAGCGCGCACTGCTCGCCACCGCCCTCGAGGACGTCCAGGCCATCGTCACCTCGATGACCCAGCACCTCATGGGCGCACAGGACCAGCCCACCGAGCTGTACAAGGTCGGCCTGGCATCGGTGCGCTTCCTCATGGGCTTCGGCGACCTGCTCATCGGCTGGCTGCTGCTGCGTCAGTCCGAAATCGCCATCGCCGCACTGGACAACGGCGCAGAGGGCAAGGACAAGGCGTTCTACGAGGGCAAGATCGCAGTGGCCTCGTTCTTCGCCAAGAACATCCTGCCGCAGCTCACCGCCACGCGCGCCATCCTCACCAACATCGACAACGACATCATGGAACTGGACGAAGCAGCATTCTGATTCCCTGAAACCTTCGACGGCCGCACCTGTTCATCGGGTGCGGCCGTTGTTCTATGTGCGCCGGGTGTGGGTTGGTTGACGGCCTACGTAGCGGCGCAAACGCGCGCGCGTTTGTCAGATGCGCGCGAATTCTGCGGAATACTTAGGCGATTTCGCGCGCGTTCGGCAAATGCGCGCGCGTTTGCGACCTAGCCGGGGCCGATGGACTTCACGCGCCACGGACACCGAACCCGACCCACGTAGACGCTCCCCCGGTAAAGGCTTCCCCCTAGCCCTGGCGACGCTTCCCCCGGCCCCGGCGCAAACGCGCGCGCGTTTGTCAGATGCGCGCGAATTCTGCGGAATAGTTAGGCGATTTCGCGCGCGTTCGGCAAATGCGTGCGCGTTTGCTCCCGACTCGATGCAATTCGCACGCTGCCTCGCGGTGGCGGCAAGGCAGCGGCCCGTTCTACAGCTCGGGCAACGCGAGCCACCAACTCTGCTGGATTCGCCAGGTCCGCCCAGGTCCAGCGCACCACCGGATATCCGAGATCGCGCACCGCGTCCTCCCGTACCTTCTCCCTGAACACCACGTCGCCGGGGTTCTCATCCTGTCGTAAGTATTTCGTGTACTTGGCTTTACCGTCGAACTCGCATACGACGAGGCCATTGACCATCCAATCGATCCGTGCCACCGATCGCCCACTTGGATCCAGGATCTCCACCTGAGACTCGACGTCGAATCCAGCCTCGCGCAATATGATTCGACTCTGCGATTCCCCGGGGTTTTCACTGCGCCCGTCCATGAGGTTCACCGCTCGTCGCGCCTGCGCCACACCTTTCCAGCCCCTAGCCCGCTGCAACTCCGCGTCGAGCTCACTCTCGTCACAGCACTTCAACGCCACGTCACCTGCGATTACCGCAGACAGCAGCGTCTCGGTTCGAGCAAGGTCGACCACTGTCCGAGCCAGAGAGGTCGCCGAGACACCGTCGACCGTCACGCTCGATAAGGACGGTGCACAGTGCACGGTCACAGCCGTATTCGTACGACCGCCGCCGCGGCGGTGTCGGGTGACGTGAACCTTGTCCAATCCGCCAGTGGGTAAGGGTAAACCGTGCAGCAGTGCAGCCGAACGGTGACTGACGACGTAACCACCGGACAAGATCGGCAAAACCGCATCGATCAACAGTCTGTGCCGCTCCTGTTCTGTCAGCCCGGCCAATCTCGACGACGGAACGTAGACGCCATTCACAAAACGCTCCCAGCCACCCCGCTCATACATTGCGCGCAACTCGTGATCGGCGCTCCCGTCTGCCAGCGCCTCGGAGCGTCGAATCATTCGGTCGTCCTTCATGCTCCGAGTCTCGGCCATGCGTCGACGGAGTCGAGCTCGAAAGCTGACGACTGTGCACAACTCCGGGCTTGTGGATGAATACAGGTACCGGCGTACCAGTTCGCCTAGCTGTCAGTCCCGCAAACGCGCGCGCATTTGTCAGGTGCGCGCAGAATTGTCGACTATTCGGCCACTATGTCGCGCGCGTTCAGCACGTGCGCGCGCGTTTGCGAAGCAGACGGAGCCGAAACAGGTGGACGAGCAAACGAGGCCGCACCGAGCGAAGCGCAGCTGCACCACCAGGAGAACCGGCTCGGCAAAGCGTCGCCGGCCGACTTCACGAGACCGACCTGACAAACGCGCGCGCATTTGTCAGATGCGCGCAGAATTGCCCGTGATTGGGCTACTATTTCGCGCGCGTTCAGCAAGTGCGCGCGCGTTTGCGAAAACCGGAGGGCGAACCGAACAAGCCGAAGGTGGGCGGACAGGGCCGAACCGGTGGGCGAACCGAACAGGCCGAAGGTGGGCGGACAGGGCCGAACCCGTGGGCGGGCCGAACAGGCTGAAGGGGGCCGAACCAAGTCGAACAGCGGTTACTGCTGAAGTTTGCGGAACTTGCTGCCGTGGAACACGATTGGATTCACTTCACTCTGCACTTCGAGGGAATGGATGCGTAGCAACACTATTGCGTGATCGCCCGCTGGAATTTGTTGCTCGACGGTGGTGTCGAGCCAGGCGGTGGCACCGACGATGAAGGCCGCGCCCCCGTCGGTGACGGTGAGGTCGAGACCGGCGAAGCGGTCACCGGTCTTCGCAGCCAGAGTGCGGACGGCATCGTTGTGTGCTTCCCCGAGCACGCTGACGCCGATGTTCGGCGCAACTTCCAGCTTCGGCCACGTGGTCGACGTGTTCTGGATGCACACCGCTACCAACGGTGGATCGATCGACACCGACACGAAGCTACTGGCCGCCAAGCCCACCAGGGCACCGTCGATTTTCGCAGCGATCGCCACGACGCCGCTGGGGAACTGCGCGTACGCCTCACGAAGTGTCTGTTGATCGAGGACGGTGCGTGTGAGCGTCATGGAGGATGCTCCCTTTCGATCGTGCGGTGCCGAGCGCACCTCTACTGTTGCAACCTCGTCGCGGCGGCATTCGTTCCGGGCATACGTCTACATCCAGCAAACACCCGATCGAGCGTCGACGCCACAGTCCGAATCCGCGTGATTCGAAGTGACACGTCGAGCACAGGACGTCACTCGTCGTCGTTCGGGCGCGGGGGGTCGTCGGGTTCGGGGGTCGGAGCCGGACGATCGGGCTGGACGCATTTCACGATCGGGATGGGGTCGTATTTCACGGTTCTGGTGTTGCGCGAGATCTCCCTGCCCGACGCGGCGTCGCTGATCACCCGGGTGTCACTGGCGGTGAATCCCGGTCCCCCGCCGGATGCGACGCAGCCGGCACCGGCCGGCAATGTCACGGTATTGGGCGAGGTGGGCCGCGTCCGGGGCCCGGTGATCGATTCGACGTCGACGGTTTTGGTGCCCCACAGCCGGACGGTGACGCTGGACGAATCCGCGAACGACTCGATCACCACGCCGGTGTCGTTGGGGTTGGTGAACTTCAGGTCGATGGCACCTTCGAAGACCGTCGCCTCCCGGGCCTCGGGGTATCGACTGATGTAGTAGCTGTGCTCGGTGTGGTCGGTGTCTTCCATGCCCGCGAAGTACGACGCGTTGTACAGAGTCGTCGCGAATTGGCTGATGCCGCCGCCGACGGCACGATCGGGTCGACCGTTGTCGATGATTCCCGATTCGACGAAGCCCTGAGCGGTCCCGCGCGGACCGGTGTACCCGTTGAGCGAGAACGTCTCCTTCGGCTTGACCAGCGCGCCGTTGACGATCTGCGCGGTGAGCCCGATGTTCACGCCCGACGCGTACTCGAAACCTCCGGTCGTGTACTCCGCGACCACCTCTCGCACGCCGAGATTCTCAGCCGCTTCGGTGGTCAGGGCAGGCGGTGCCGGTTCGTAGACGGCCTCGGTCGAGCGCGGACCGTCCGCAGCCAGCAGGGCGGGAAGCTGCTCGAGGGTCTTGTTCCACTCGACCAGCTCACCCATCACTCCGGGAACGACGGTGGGAGCTCCGCCGGAGAACGTGAACGACGCGTCCTTGGGCGGAACTTCGGTGCGGACCAGTTGCGGAGCAAGAATGCCGGTGGCGATACCGGTGTCGTAGATCGGCGTGAGACCGCCCTGCCCGTCCGGGTCGAAGCGCAGCACCTCACCCACACGGTCCACCGGCAACGTTGCATCCACGTTCTGTCGACCTTCGATGACCACCGGCTCAGAGACCGCGGGGGCCGCGACGTTGGACAGAGCCTGATCGACCGCATCCTGCGTCACGGTGACAGGGGTGGATTCGTACACGACCTCGGTCGCACCCGTCGACCACTCGGTCTGCAGATTTCGACGCGTCCCGTCGGCGTCCAGAACTCGCCCGGCCAGCGGTTCGACGGCTACCGGGGTGGCACCTTCGAAGACGACGTCGCCTTCGACGGGCGCACGGTCCGTCTCCGCTCGCAGGCCGTCGATGGCTACCGAGAGTGCCTGCTCGTCGGTGGTCGAGACGACGCCGATCTCCCGGCTTCCGAACAGCGACGTCAGACGCGTGATCGGGTTGATGGGCTGCGTCCCCGCGCGATCGAGCGTCGCGTTCCAATCGACTCCCAGCCCGGCCGCGGCAGGCAACACCTCGACCTGCCGGTCGTCGATGCCCACCTGAATCGGCTCCTCCGCCCGAGGTCCCAATTCGGCACGCAGTACGGCCTCGGCGTCGGAATGACTCTTGCCGCCCACCTCGATACCGGCGACGGTCACACCGCGCGGAACCCGATCGCTGGAAGCAATCCAGTCCGCCGCGTACAGCAACCCGAGGACGGCAACCACCGCGCCGGTACCGATGGCAATCTTCTTCCACGGCGGCGTGGACCCGGATCCGTCGTGCTCCGACGGACCGTTCTCAGGACGAGTAGAGGGAGGTTCGGCCGGTGGCTGAGGTTGCCCGGCGTCAGAGGAAGAGGACGGTAGAACAACGGGCTGCGCCACCGTCGGCGATTCGTCTGCCACCGGTGCGGGCTGCGCGTTCGCGCCGGGTGCAGCAGACTCGGCCTCGCCGATTTGGTCGACGTCCGGATCTCCGGCGGTATCGAGGTCGGCAACCGGCTCGGATCGGTCGATCTCGGCGGTGCCATCGGCTTCGGTTCCCTCGGCCAGCGTCGGCTCGGCATCGTTCGATTCGGCTTTGTTCGCATCGGATTCCGTGGCGTCCTGGCCCTCGGAGACCGGCTGCTCTGCGTGCTTCGGCTCCTCGGCGTCGTCGCGGATGGCCCCGAACACCTCGGTCGGCGTGTCGTACGGCGGTACGTCGGGGCGGGGCTCGGCACCCTTCGGCGCGTCACCCGACCTACTGTTGCCCTCGCTCACATTCGACCCTTCCAGGACCGTCGATTCATATTCCGGCCTGCTGCGCGGCGTACCCCGCGGACGAGCTTACGCAAACCGCACAGCACCGCTCGTTCTGAGACCCTCGCACGCGCCGCACGCAAAAGGCCCCGCACTGCTGCCGGGTCGGGGGTCAGGCAGCAGTACGGAGCCACACGGAATATATGCAGACTTCAACCACTCGTTACAGCGAGTTCGGAATTGCCATCGTCATTTCATTCGATTGAATGAACCGTGGGTCGTCGAACCGTCGTCCCGCTCCACGGCCCGCGCCCAATGCCCCGTCCTGACCAGCGCAAGAGTGAGCAGAAGCCGGTCGCGTGCATCGGTCAAGTCACGCCCGGTCAACTCCTCGATTCGACGCACCCTGTAGATGACGGTGTTGCGATGGCAGTAGAGCGCCTTCGCAGCGTTGGTGGGCGAACCGTCCGAAGCGAGCATGTGCGCCAACGTGTCGAGCAACGTTTCTCGGTGGGGCTCCGGATGCGTGAACAGAGCGCCGAGCGCATGGCGAACCAACAGTTCCGACGACTGATCATCGGCGGCCATGATCACCCTCGGTAGTCGGTCCGTCGCCAACGCGACGCCACTGTCTTCGGTGATGGTCTCGGCCGTCAGTGCCGCCAGGCGATACGCCGCCGCGAACGACGCCACGCCCTCGGGCGAATGCGCCACACCGACCGGGCCGACCGCCCGCGCGGCTAGGGCGTCGATGACCGATCTCCACGATCCGGTCCCGAGTGCCACGAGCGCGAATTGGTGCCCGTCCCGAGTGTTCCAGTGGGACACTGCGCCGATCTGGTCCATCGCGTCCTCGGGCGCGGGGAGCGGAGGCGACCCCTGATCGTCGAGCGGGCCGACCACGCAGGCGATCTGCTGTGAGGCCGAAAGGCCAAGGGTCGCGCGGGCCTCGATCACGAAAGCCGGATCGCCGCCTCGGCCCGACCGGAGACCGTCCAAGATCACCAGCACATTGGCGAGATCGCGCTGCTGCATACGCGCGCTCTCCTGGCGGTACGCCTCGACGAGAGTTTCGTACTGACTGTCCAGCGCTCTCCACAACTGCTGGCCGGCGACGAGCAGTAGATGCTCGTCGATCACGGATCTGCACTGTTCACGCTCGAGCATCAACTCTTCCCACAGCGTCCGACTCCCGAGCGTATACGCCTTCAGCACCAACTCCATCGGAATGCCTTGGCGCGCACGCTCTCTCCCGGTGCGACGCCATACCTCTCGGGCGTTGTCGCCCGCGGCCGCAAGACCGGACAGCGTGCGTAGGCCCTGGCTGATATGCGCGCGAGTACTGCGACGAATTTCGCCGGCGATGTCAGGAGTGGTGCTTGCCAGGTACGCGGGTTCCTGCTCTATCAGCGCCAGCGTGATCGAGTCGGCAATCGCATCCGCCCGCGGCAACAGCGCGGCCCACGCACCGCGAATCTTCTCCTGTTCGGAGGGCTTCACAGCGCCGCGCGCAGCGGATCGCGACGTCGCGCGACGCACCCCGGGAGAAGCCATCCGCCCATTTTTGCGCACAGAGCCCACATCACAGGGTGATTTGACCGTTACTGGTGCCCAGACACCCAAACATTCTGTGCGGAGCGCCCATACCGCGCGTTGTGCTGGACGCCCCATAGTGGACCCAACAGATTGTGAGGTGCATCACTTGAACTCTCTCGACACGATGGATCCGGTCCTCACCATGACGGACGTCGACGTGTCCTTCGGCGGCATCGTCGCGCTCTCCGGAGTGACCATCGAGGTACGCCCCGGCGAAGTCCTCGGCGTCATCGGACCCAATGGGGCAGGCAAAACCACACTGTTCAACGTTGCGTGCGGTCTCGTTCGACCCCAATCGGGAACCCTGGGCCGACACGGCGAAACCTTGAGCCGCCTGCGCCCACACGACCTGCCCCGGCTCGGCATGAGCCGAACGCTGCAGGGACTGGGACTGTTCGATCGAATGACCGTGCTGGACAACGTCATGGTCGGGGCCGACCGAACGGCACGCACCGGAATCCTCAGCGGCCTCCTCGGCCTTCCCTCGAGCGCGGCCGACGACGCGGCGGTCCGCTCGACCGCAATGAACACCCTGGAACGACTGCGCATCGACGGCTACGCGCACCGGCTGCCACCGAGCCTGCCCTACGCGGTGCGCAAACGCGTGGCCCTCGCGCGCGCACTGGTAAGCGAACCGTCGTTGATCCTGCTCGACGAACCCGCCTCGGGCCTGTCCAACGACGAAATGAGCGAACTCGGTGACGAAATCCGCTCTCTCACATCAGCAAACAAGGATTCCCACCCGGACCGACCGGCAACATCGGTCATGCTCGTCGAACACCACATGGACCTCGTCATGACCGTGTGCGACCGGATCTACGTCCTCGACTTCGGCAAGGTCATCGCCCAAGGCACACCGGATCAGATTCGGGAGGATCCGGCCGTACTGGCCGCATATCTCGGAAACGAGGTGGCACATGACAACTGACGCGACACACCTGAAGATCACCGACCTCACCGTGCACTACGGGCCGGTCACCGCCCTCGATTCGGTGTCGATGACCGTCACCGCGGGCACGATCACCGCCGTACTCGGAGCGAACGGTGCCGGAAAGACCACGCTGCTGCGCACTGTCTCCGGCCTCCTGAAGCCGACGTCGGGACGTATCGAGCTCGCCGGCGTCGACATCGTCGGCATACCTCCGGATCGCATGTCCCGCAAAGGGCTTGCACACGTGCCCGAAGGCCGGGGCGTGATAGCCGAATTGACCGTCGACGAGAACCTTCGCCTCGGTGCGTTGGGACGCAACAGAAGTCACGACGCCGTGACCCTCGATCGGATCTACGACATGTTCCCGCCGCTGACCGGACGCCGAACCTCGTCGGCGCACATGCTGTCGGGCGGAGAACGGCAGATGCTGGTGATCGGTCGAGCACTGATGGCAACGCCGTCGGTTCTCCTGCTCGACGAACCGTCGCTCGGGTTGGCGCCGAAAGTCGCCGCTCAGATCTTCGAAACGCTGCGCGCACTCGTCGATTCCGAATCGATGACGGTCGTGCTCGTCGAACAGAACGCACGAAGTGCACTGTCCATCGCCGAACATGCCGTCGTCCTCGATCTGGGCAAGGTCGCGGTGGAAGGCCCGGCCGACACCTTGGCCGGGGACGACGCCCTCCGACACGCCTATCTCGGGTTCTAGAGCAAGCCGAAAGGACGCCAGCCACAGTGCAACAACTGCTCACCATCCTCATCAACGGCGTGACGACAGGCATGGTCTATGCCGCGTTCGCCCTCGCTCTCGTCCTCATCTGGCGATCGACCCGCATCGTCAACTTCGCCCAGGCACCGATGGCCATGATCACCACGTACGTCGCATTGGTCGTCATCGACGCCGGTTACTCGTACTGGTTGGGCTTCGGAGTCGCGCTGCTCAGCGGACTGCTGTTGGGAGCGTTGATCGAACGACTCGTCATTCGGTTCGTCGACAGCTCCTCGCACATCAACCCGGTGATTCTGACGCTCGGGTTGTTCATCATCATCCACGCGGTTGCGGCCATCATCTTCGGGAACCAATTTCGTTCGTTCCCAGCACCGTTCGGTCTCACCGGCCAGAAGGTCGGGGAGATCAACGTGGCCCTGACCGGATACGACGTGTTCAAGATCGTCGCCGTTCTCGTGGTCCTGGGCTTGCTGATTCTGCTGTTCCGGTTCACCGATCTGGGACTGAAGATGCGCGCCAGCGCATTCGAGCAGGAGGTGGCGAAGCTGCTCGGAGTCCGGGTGAGTCGAATGCTCACGCTCGGTTGGGCTTTGGCCGCAGTTGTCGGATCGCTGGCCGGGCTGCTCATTGCCGGCGGCTCTCTGGTGCACCCCGGGTACATGGACTCGATCGTCGTCTTCGGCTTCGTCGCAGCCGTTCTCGGCGGTCTCGACAGCCCGGCAGGCGCAGTGGTCGGAGGCCTGCTGATGGGCGTCGGGCTCAGTTTCGTCAGCGGCTACCTCGGCCAGGACCTCGTGTCGAGCGCGGCGTTGATCATTCTGATCGTCGTTCTCCTCGTCCGTCCGAGCGGGTTGTTCGCCAGCGCAGCAGCCAGGAGGGTATGACGTGAACTCAACTCTCACTCGAATCACGGCCACCCCGGTACGACGCCACTTCCTCTGCGCTGTTATCGGACTCGTCGTCATCGTGCTGGCGCTCGAATCACTGAGCACCTTCCGTCAGAGTCAGCTGACGTCGGTCGCGTACCTGGCGATCGCAGCCGGCGGATTGACCGTGCTGACCGGTCTGAGCGGGCAGCTCTCGCTCGGGCACGGTGCGTTCATGGCCGTCGGTGCGTACACCGCGGCATTGATGCTGCGGGCCAACGATTCCGGATGGTCGGTGCCCCTCGTACTGCTGGCCGCCACCGTGATCTCTGCCCTGGTGGGCGTGGTCGTGGGAGTGGCCGCCGCCCGACTGCACGGCCCGTACCTGGCCGGCGCGACGCTGGCTCTGGCCGTCGCCGTACCGGGACTGGCCCTGTACTTCTCGGACTACCTCGGCGGTGAACAGGGTCTCGTCGTCCCGGCCCCGAAAGTGCCGGAGCTGATCGACGACATGATGTTCTTCGTCACCGGAAACGAGCTCAGCGGAACCAAATTCGTCGCCTACGTCAGCTGGGTGCTGCTCGTCGTCGTGTTCTTCCTGTTGGCGAACGTCTCGTCGAGCCGGATCGGCCGTCGCTGGCGGGCCGTTCGGGACGACGAAGTAGCCGCCGAGCTGTCCGGAATCGCCCTCGGGCGGGCACGCATCCTGGCGTTCGTCGTCAGCGCCGCATGCGCGGGTGCCGGAGGTGCCGTCCTCGCGATGTCGGCGCGGATCGCGGCCCCGAGCGGGTTCACTCTGACGCTCTCCCTGACATTGCTCTCCGCCGTCGTCATCGGCGGGCTCGGCACTCTGTCCGGGGCACTGATCGGGGCGTTGCTGCTCACCTACATCCCACCGGTGGTCACCAACCTCGGACTCGATCTGGGGCTGAGCAGTCTGCAATCCGCCGAACTCGCACCACTGGTGACCGGCATCTTCACCGTCCTGGTCATCCTGTTCGCCCCACTGGGTCTGGTGGGCACGTTTCGAAGGTTGCGTTCAACCAGAAAAGAGATGAAATGAAGAAGTTCGGATCGGTGGCGGTCAGAACGACCGCACTCGTCGCCGTCGTCTCGTTGGCCGCAGCGTGCGGTGCAGGCGGTAGAGACGAGGCAACAGAATCCTCGGAAGGCTCGACGATCGGCATCACCGACACCTCGGTGAAGATCGGAGCCCACTTCCCCCTGACCGGGGTCGCAGCACCGGGCTACAGCGAAATACCCACGGGCGCAAAGGCTTACTTCGACTACGTCAATGCCGCGGGCGGCGTCAATGGCAGGCAGATCGAGTACGTCGTTCGTGACGACTCCTACGATCCGACGACCACCACCCAGGTCGTCAACGAACTCGTCCTCCAGGACGAAGTGTTCGCCGTCGTCGGTGGACTCGGCACAGCGACGCACAGCGCAGTCATCGACTTCCTGAACGAGGAGGGTGTGCCGGATCTCTTCGTCTCCTCCGGCGCGATCATGTGGGGCAACGACCCCGAGAAGTACCCGAATACCTTCGGCTGGCAGCCCGACTACCAGGTCGAGGGCAAGATCATCGGCGACTGGGTGACGAAGAACCGGCCCGACGCCAAGGTCGGGCTGTTCCTCCAGGACGACGATCTCGGCAGGGACAGCGAAGCCGCGGTACGCCAGTATCTCGACGACCAGATCGTCGAGGTCGTGCGCTACACCTCCGGCAACACCGATGTCGCACCACAGATCGCCGCTCTACAGGGTGCCGGAGCCGACCTCGTGCTCGGCTTCAACGTCCCGTCGTACACCGCACTGAGCCAACTGACCGCGATGCGGCTCAACTACGATCCCGAGTGGTTCTACAGTTCGATCGGCTCCGACGTCGACCTGGTCGGTTCTCTGCTCGGACGCTTCTCCCAGGGCGCGGTCACCAACGGTGCCCAGTCCCTCGAAGGCATGATTTCGCTCGAATACATCCCCGGCGTCGACTCCCCCGAGAATCCGTGGACGCAACTGTGGCAGAAGGTCTGGGCTCAGAACGGAACAGGTGACCCACTGACCAACTACCGCATCTACGGACTCAGCCAGGCGTACGCGTTCGTACAGGCACTTCAGGCGGCCGGCGAGAATCCCACCCGTGAGGGCATCGTCTCCGCGATCCAGGACGGCGGAATGGACTTCCAAGGCCCGCAGCTGGCCCCGTTCCGATACTCCGACGAAAGCCACCTCGGAATCTCCGGAGCCAGTGTCTTCCAGATCCGTGGAGGTGTACCCGAGTACCTGACTGCCGTGTTGCAGACCGACATCGGAGACTCGGCAGTGGAGGAATACACCGGGGACGAATCGACTCCGCCGGAAAGCGGCATACCCGGCTGACCGGATACGAAAAGGCACGCAGAGCGAGCTCTGCGTGCCTTTTCGACGTTGTGATCAGCAGATCCGAAAACCCCTCGTTTGCCGGATCCGCCGACCCTGTGACCCCCAGATCGTGTCCCCGTATCGGGGAGCAGCCGAAGCTGCGGTGATCAGCGCTCGATGATGGCGGTGACGCCCTGGCCACCGGCCGCGCAGATCGAGATCAGGCCGCGGCCCGAACCCTTTTCGGCCAGCATCTTCGCCAGCGACGCGACGATGCGTCCACCGGTCGCGGCGAACGGATGGCCCGCGGCGAGCGAGGACCCGTTGACGTTGAGCTTGCTGCGGTCGATGGAACCGAGCGCACCGTCGAGTCCCAGACGCTCCTTGCAGTACGCGTCGCTCTCGAACGCCTGCAGCGTCGCGAGCACCACCGAAGCGAACGCCTCGTGGATCTCGTAGTAGTCGAAGTCCTGCAAAGTCAGACCGTTGCGGGCGAGCAGACGCGGAATCGCGTACGTCGGGGCCATTAGCAGTCCGTCCTTGAACGATCCGTTGCCGTGGATGTAATCGACGGCGGCGGTCTCGGAATCGACGAGGTGCGCCAGCACCGGCAGGTTGCGCTCGGCAGCCCATTCGTCGCTCGACAGCAGCGCAGCCGACGCGCCGTCGGTCAGCGGAGTCGAGTTGCCGGCCGTCATGGTGGCGTCGCCCAGCTTGGTTCCGAAGACCGGCTTGAGGGTGGCCAGCTTCTCGACGGTCGATCCCGGACGCAGGTTGTCGTCGCGAGTCAGGCCGAGGAACGGCGTCACCAGGTCGTCGAAGAATCCGCGATCGTACGCAGCCGCCATGTTGTGGTGGCTCGCTGCGGCCAGTTCGTCCTGGTCCTCGCGGCGGACACCGAATTCCTTCGCGGTGATGGCGGCATGATCACCCATCGACAGGCCTGTACGCGGCTCACCGTTGCGGGGGATCTCGATGCCGAGCATGCCGGGACGGACGTTGCCGAGCAGCTTGAGGCGAGCGGTGGTGCTCTTCGCCCGGTTCAGCGAGAGCAGGAACTCGCGCAGTTCGTCGTTGACACCGATCGGAGCGTCGGACGTCGTGTCCACGCCGCCGCCGATACCGGCGTCGATCCGGCCCGAGGCGATGGCGTCGCCGACGGCGATGATCGACTGTAGACCGGTACCGCAGGCCTGCTGGATGTCGAAGGCCGGGGTGTACGGGCTCAGCGCGCTGCCGAGCACGACCTCACGGGTGAGGTTGAAGTCCCGGGAGTGCTTGAGCACGGCACCGGCTGCGACGAGGCCGAGACGCTCGCCCTGCAGACCGAAACGGGCGACGAGACCGTCGATGGTGGCGGTGAGCATGTCCTGGTT
Source organism: Rhodococcoides fascians NBRC 12155 = LMG 3623 (assembly GCF_001894785.1). Taxonomy (GTDB): domain Bacteria; phylum Actinomycetota; class Actinomycetes; order Mycobacteriales; family Mycobacteriaceae; genus Rhodococcoides; species Rhodococcoides fascians. The sequence continues at coordinate 138,103 of NZ_BCWW01000002.1, read as the reverse complement.
GGACGCCAGCGCGTACTTCTTGTCCGAACGCGCGAACGGAATGCGGTTGCCACCGACGATTGCGACCGGTCGTAGCTGCTTGCTTGTCACTGACGTCTCCAAACATCGTCCCCAGCATGTGGGGAATGGCCCTGGTGGAGTTTCATCTTACTGGCGAGTAAGTTGGTTGTCGACACCCGGTCGTGCGCCTCGCCCTCAGAGCGAGCAGCGCTGAATGAAAGGTACGACAGTGGCAGCCTCCAAGGGAGCCCCAGATCTCTACTCAACGTTCCTCGCGTCCGCGCCGGGAGCCTTCATCGCCAAGCAGGCCGGCCTGCCGCAGCCCGAGAAGCTGCGCCGCTACAAGGCAGGCGAGCCGCCACTGGCCGGACCGGTCCTGATCGGCGGCAACGGCCGCCTCGTCGAGCCGCTGCGTGAGCTGCTCTCGGACTACCCGCAGTCGCAGCCGCACGACGACAAGCACGGCGGACTGGTGTTCGACGCCACCGGCATCGGTAACGTCGCCGAGCTCGAGCAGCTCTTCAAGTTCTTCCAGCCGGTCATCCGCAACCTGGCACCGTCCGCTCGCGTCGTCGTCATCGGCACCACCCCCGAAGAAACGTCGAGCGTCGACGAGCACATCGCGCAGCGCGCCCTCGAAGGCTTCACCCGCAGCGTGGGCAAAGAGGTCAAGCGCGGCGCGACGGCTCAGCTCGTCTACATCTCCCCCAACGCGTCGACCGGACTCTCCGGCCTCGAATCCACCCTGCGCTTCCTGCTGTCGGCCAAGTCCGCCTTCGTCGACGGCCAGGTCATCGTCGTCGGCGACGCCGACTCGCAGGCGCCGGCCTCGTGGGACAAGCCGCTCGCCGGCAAGGTCGCCGTCGTCACCGGCGCTGCCCGCGGCATCGGTGCCACCATCGCCGAGGTTCTCGCCCGTGACGGAGCCACCGTCATCGCCGCGGACATTCCCGCAGCGGGAGAAGCACTCTCGCAGACGGCCAACAAGGTCGGCGGTACCTCGCTGGCCCTCGACGTCACCTCGCCCGACGCCGGCCAGGTCCTCTCGAAGCACCTGCTCGAGCGCCACGGCGGTGCCGACATCATCGTGCACAACGCCGGCATCACCCGCGACAAGACCCTCGCGAACATGGACGACGCCCGCTGGAACTCCGTCATCGGCGTCAATCTCGCTGCGCCGCAGCGTATCACCGACGAGCTGGTGGCATCCGGCGCGCTCAAGGACGGCGGCCGCGTCGTCGACGTCTCCTCCATCGCCGGTATCGCGGGCAACCGCGGCCAGACCAACTACGGCACCTCCAAGGCCGGCGTCATCGGCCTGGTGCACGCCTCCGCACCGGTGCTCGCGAAGAAGAACATCACCATCAACGCGGTTGCTCCCGGCTTCATCGAGACCGCGATGACGGCGGCCATCCCGTTCGCCACCCGCGAGGCCGGACGGCGCATGAGCTCGCTGCTGCAGGGCGGCGAGACCGTCGACGTCGCGGAGTTGGTCTCCTACTTCGCTTCTCCCGCATCCAACGCCGTCACCGGGCAGGTCGTGCGCGTGTGCGGCCAGAGCCTCCTCGGCGCATGAGCACCGTCACGCTCACCGAGCAGCCGAAGACGTCCCAGATCTACACCTCGGCTGCACTGGGTGCCTTGCCCTTCCTCGGGTCCAAGTCGAAGACGGTGCCCAGCACCGTGTTCGAGCTCAAGGGCCTGCGAGTGGACCAGGACAACCTGGCCGGCTACTGCCGCGCGACGGGGCTGCGATTCGGCGATCAACTCCCGATCACCTACCCGTTCACGCTTGTGTTCCCGACAGTGATGAAACTGATGGTGTCCAAGGGCTTTCCGTTCGCCGCCATCGGTTCGGTGCACGCCGAGAACGTCATCGAGCAGTTCCGCGGCATCTCGGCATCGGAGCCGCTGGATATTCGAGTGCACGCGGAGAATCTGCGCGAGCACCGCAAGGGCTTGCTGGTCGACCTGATCAGCGAGGTCAAGGTGGGACGCGAACTGGTCTGGAAGCAGACCTCGAGCTTCCTGAGCCTGCAGAAGACCTCGCTCTCGGGTGGACCCCGTGAAACACCGCCTGCAGACGAGGTACCGCCGCCCCCGACCCGCACCCTGCGCGTCGATCAGCGGATCATCAGCCGGTACGCGGCCATCTCCGGAGACCGCAACCCGATCCACGTATCCTCGCTCGGTGCAAAGGCTTTCGGCTTCCCGAAGACCATCGCACACGGAATGTGGAGTGCTGCAGCGGTACTGCAGACGGTCGAAGGCCGCATCCCGGAGGCCGTGAAGTACAGCATCCGATTCGGCAAGCCGATCATCCTGCCCGCGACGATCAATGCCTACGCCGATGCCGTCGGTACCGGCTGGGACCTGTCACTGAAGAACCCGAAGAAGGGTTACCCGCATCTGACGGGAACCCTGCGCTGAGTTGGCTCGAACTCGAAGTTATGGACGGATTTCCTCGGATTTCCGTCCATAACTTCGAGTTCGGCTGTGTAGGTGGCGGCAGGAGTGGAGCCTGCGGAACGACCCGGGCGGCCAGCTAGGTTGTGGCAGTTTTCTTGCCGGCGAGTCCGCGCCACGCCAGGTTTTCCAGGAGGTCCGCTGCCGCGTCGACCTCGATTTCTCCGCCTGCCACGCGGTCGGCCACGGCCTCACCGGCCCCGACCAGCGCTACGGCCATCAGCCCGAAGTTCTGTGACTGTTCCGGGTCTCGGGTACTCATCGCCAGCAGACCTGCGGTCAGCTCGATCAACCGGTCTCGGCTGCTCTGCACCTGCGAGGCGAAAGCCTGCTGACCGATCGCCTGGCGGTAGAGCACCATCCACGACTTTCGGTTCTCGCCGACGAAGCCGAGAAAACCGACCAGCGCACGGCGCAGTTGTTCGCGCGGCGTCAGGGTCGGGTCTGCAGCGGGCGTCAGGGCCTCGACGAACTTGAGGCCCTCACGATGAATGCACGCAGCGAACAGCTCGTCTTTCGAGCCGTAGTACAGATAGAGCATCGGCTTCGAGATGGCCGCCTTCTTGGCGATCGAATCCATCGATGTCTCGTGAAACCCGTTGTCGGAGAACACATCCACTGCCGCGTCGAGCATCTGCTGCTCGCGGACGGCGCGGGGCAGTCTCTTGGTGCCGCCAGCCATGGATCCTCCAATACGTACGAAGCACTAGACGTTACTCCACAGTAAGGTCGAGCGACGACCGATCAGGCTCCGCACGCCCCTTTGAACCGGGCAACCGTCGCCGCCGCCTCGTCCACCTGGGCTGCGGGAAGGCGCCCCGTCGCCACTGCGTCCTCCAGATTGTCCAACACCGCCGGCACCTGATCGGTGGTCAGCCACAACGCCACATCGGCTCCGGCCACCAACGCCGACTCGACCGCGTCGACGATCCCGAGCCGGGCCGTGATCGCCGCCATGCCACTGAGGTCGTCGGTGAAGATCGGACCGTCGAAGGGCTTCGCTCCGTATCCGACGCCGTCGCGCAGCAACGCCATGGCCGCAGGGCTGATGCTGGCGGGAACACCGGGGTCGGTCAGTCCTGGCACGTCGAGGTGGCCGACCATGACGCCCACTCCGGTAGTGTCGAGCGCGGCGAACGGCAGCAGATCCTTGGCTTTCAGCTCGTCGAGCGGCGGCGTGGTGACGGCCCCGGTGTGCGAGTCACCCGAACCCGAGCCGTGCCCGGGAAAGTGCTTGATGACCGGCTCGACACCCGCATCCTTCAACCCCTTCGCGTACGCCCCCGCGTACTCGATGACGACCTGCGGATCGTCGGAGAACGAGCGGTCGCCGATGACGGAATCATCGGGCTGAGCACTGACGTCGACAACCGGCGCGAAGTCGACGGTGACGCCGAGATCCTTCAGTCCCCGGCCTCGCGTCAAGGCCTCCTGATACGCCTCGTCCACCGACATCGTCTGCGCCAGTTCCCGCGCCGACGGTGCCGCACCCAACAGATCGGCAACCCGCGACACGCGTCCGCCTTCTTCGTCGATCGTCACCATCGGTGCCACCGCGGACGCGTCGAGCACCTGCGGAACCTCACGGTTACCGAGCATCGACTCGTCGGTCCAGCTGCCGACGAAGATCCCGCCCACCTGCTCGGTGGACATGATCCGAATCGCGTCCTGCGTTCCGGTGACGCCCACGGTGAGCAATTGAGCGAGACGTTGTCGCTCGGTCAGACCGTCGACGAAGGTGACACACGCGTCGGCCGGCGGAGGCGTCGACTGCGGGACCGTCGTCTGCGGAGCGGTCGTCGTCGAGGACGGAGCCGACTGCGTCGAGGCCACCTGCGACGATTCACTGGAACACGAGACGAGCAACCCCACCCCGACCGTCACTGCTGCAGCGGACCGAACCGAAAACCGAAGTCGCATGGAATACGACGGTAGCCGAGAAGTTGCGTGTTGCTGACCGCCCTCCGGTTGGGATCAATGCGACTTTGTTGCACTCCGAGCGACCGAAACCCACATTGATCCGGGGCGGGGGCGGGGTAATCTGGACGAAAGCGACATGAGGAGAATCACCACCATGACTGCTGACCTCATACTCATTGCCTACGACGGTTCCGACAACGCCAAACGAGCCATCGACTATGCGGGACGGTTTCTCACCACCTCTCGCGCGATCGTCGTCACGGCCTGGGAACCGATGGTGCGTCAAGCAGCGCGGATGTCAGGTCTGTCGGGCGTCATGCAGCCCGAGTGGGTGCCGGACGACGAGGCCGAGGACGTCGCTCTCACCGACGCGAAGGTGACCAACAGCGAGGGCGTCGCCCTGGCCGAGGCCGCAGGCCTGAAGGTGGAAGGCCAGTGCACCGAATGCACCACCGCCATCTGGAGCGCGATCGTGGAGAAGGCCGACGAGATGAACGTCGACATCATCGTCACCGGCACCAGAGGCACCACGGGGCTGCGGGCCCTACTGCAGAGCTCGGTGGCCGAGCACGTGCTGCGGCACAGCCATCGACCCGTGCTGATCGTTCCTCCCGGAAAGTAACGCGTCCACCGGCCGGTTCACAGGGTGCAGGTGATACCGTGATGCCCGCGTGGGGGACAACCTCGCCCACTGCTTCACTGAGCCGACTGACTGGAGAACCGAGATGAAGTTCGCTGTCCCGGGTGTCATTGCCGCCGTCGTCGGAGCCGTACTGGGTGCCGGCGTCGTATTCGGAGTCACCGCCGGTGCAGCAGACAACTCTCGGCCGGACATCGATCGCACCGGAAACGCCGACTCGTCCTTGCTGAACCAGGTTGAGTACGGCAGCCGCTGACGCTGGTCGCTCACGTGGATCGTTGATCTCGGCCGAGCCGCTCGGTCGGATTTGGCTCTTCGGAGTCTCCGCTCTCGCATTCCTGCTCACATTTCTGCAGGTCCCGGGCTTCACCGTCGCCGATACCAAGTACGACCTGGCGCAGAACCCTCTCGGATTTCTCGAACGCGCCTCGCATCAGTGGAACAGCGCAGCACCGCTGGGCCAGGTGCAGAATCAGGCCTACGGCTACTTCTTCCCGCACGGGGCGTTCTTCGCCGGCGGTGATCTGCTGTCGATCCCACCGTGGATCACGCAACGCATCTGGTGGGCGCTGCTACTCGTCGCCGGCTTCTGGGGAATCGTCCGGCTCGCCGAGGCACTCGGTGTCGGCAGTCGCACTTCCCGTCTGATCGCAGCGACAGCATTCGTGCTGTCCCCCAGGGTGATCACCACTCTGGCGTCGATCTCCTCGGAGACGATGCCCATGATGCTCGCGCCGTGGGTGCTCGTTCCCATCGTTCGTTACCTGAACAGTCGGTCCGCAACGAACACGGTTCGGCGTGCGGCGGCACAATCGGCACTGGCCGTGGCGTTGATGGGCGCGGTCAATGCCGTCGCCACCGCCGCCGCCGTTCTCGTTGCCGTCATCTGGCTGCTGTGCCATCGGCCGAACCGCCGCTGGCTGGTATTCGCGGCCTGGTGGACCGGCTTTCTGGTGCTGGCGACACTGTGGTGGATCGTCCCACTGCTGTTGCTGGGCAAGGTCTCTCCGCCGTTCCTCGACTACATCGAATCGTCCGGCACGACGACCCAGTGGACGTCGCTGACCGAGGTACTACGCGGTACCGGCAGCTGGACCCCGTTCGTCTCTCCCGAACGGGTGGCGGGCGCCGTGCTGGTGACTCAGCCTGCTGCCGTGATCGCGACCGGCTTGATCGCGGCCGCTGGCATTGCGGGGCTGGCGATGCGCTCGATGCCGGCCCGCGGCCGGTTGACGATCATGTTGTTCGTCGGCCTCGTTGGCCTGGGCGCAGGGTTCGTCGGCGATCTCGACGGTCCGTTCGCGGCAACCGTGCGAGTGTTCCTCGATTCCGCGGGCGCACCTCTGCGCAACATTCACAAACTCGAGCCGGTCATCCGAATCCCGTTGGTACTCGGCCTCGCTCATCTGCTGGCCCGGGTTCCACTGCCGGGTTCGGTTCCACGGCCGACGTGGCGAGCGGCCGTCGCGCATCCCGAAAAGCACCCGATGATGGCGGTGACCGCGCTGGTCCTGGTGGCGCTGACGCTCTCGACGGCGCTGGCATGGACGGGCAAGCTCGCGCCGCGCGGTGCGTACGAGGCCGTGCCGCAGTACTGGCACGACGCCGCGGACTGGCTCACCGACCATGCCTCCGGCTCGAGTCCCGACGGTTCCGACGCGCAGCGTGCACTGATCGTGCCCGGCGCACCGTTCGCTCTGCAGACCTGGGGCCTGACGCGCGACGAGCCGTTGCAGGCTCTCGCGACCACGCCCTGGGCCGTCCGAGATGCGGTGCCGCTCACGCCGCCCGGTGCCATTCGCGCCCTCGACTCGGTGCAACGACTCTTCGCCGACGGCAGGCCGTCGACCGGCTTGGCCGATACCCTTGTGGGACAGGGCATCAGCTACGTCGTCGTGCGCAACGACCTGGATCCGGAGGATTCGCGGTCCACCCGACCGGCGTCCGTCCACCGCGTGCTCGACGGTTCGCCGGGGCTCGAGAAGGTGGCAGAGTTCGGCGAGGACGTGGCACCGGGTCAGGTGGACGGGGTGGTTCTGGACGGCGATCTACGGCCTCCGTATCCGGCCGTAGAGATCTACGCGGTCGATGCCGCAGCGGACGTACCTGCCTCCGGTCCGTACACGGTCGATGTGGATCGGGTGCCGGTGGTGCAGGGCGGGCCCGAGTCGATTCTGCGATCGAACGAGTTGCGCAACAACGGTGTTCGCCTGCCCGTTCCGGCCGGGCCGACGCTGTTGGCGTCGGATGCAGCTGCTGCGGGCCTGCCCGTCGATTCGGTGACGGTGACCGACACACCGATGAATCGCGAGACCGACTTCGGTCAGGTGGACAATCACAACTCCGCGTTGCGGGCCGCCGACGAGCCCCGCCGTTCGCTCAACGAGGTTCCCGATTATCCGGTGTACGGGGCGCAGACCGTGGACGCGGAGTGGGAAGGCGCGACGTTGACCGCGTCGAGTTCGGCGTCGGACGCGACTCAGATCGGGGGCAGTGTGCCCGGCAGCGGGGTCGCGGCCGCAGTGGACGGTGACCTGGCCACCGGTTGGATCAGCAACGGCATCGAACGCGCTGTGGGGCAATGGCTTCAACTCGATTTCGATACTCCGGTGCGCGGCGGGCTGCTGCACATGCGGACCAGCCCGGGAACGATCGGAGACCCGGTCAAGTGGGTCGAGGTCACCACTCCGAACGGCTCGACGGCGGCCCGGGTGGACAAGCCGGGAGACCCGATGACGGTGTCGCTGCCCGGTGGGGAAACTCCGTGGCTGCGCATCACCGCGAAGTCGACGGTCGACGGCACCCGGGGCAGTCAGTTCGGCATCAGCGAGGTGTCGGTGGACGACTACTCCGACCGGGACAACCCGAAGCCGGTCTCCATCGTGCATCGCGCGGTGTTGCCGCCCACTCCTGCGGGCGCGAGCGTCGACGCGTGGGAGCTGGGCCAAGAATTTCCGGGCCGCTCCGGTTGCCTGGACACCGACGATCGAATCCGGTGCAGCAGTGGACTGTCCAAGTCGCCGGAGGAACTGGGCCGCTTCTCGCGCACGATCGACGTCCCGATGGGCACCGCGGTGATCCCCGAGCTGACGGTACGCACGCGGCAGTCCCCCGAGCTCGAGGCCCTGCTGGCTCAACCCGGCCGGCCGTTGGCGAGTGGGGCGTCCGACGTCGCGGACCTCGACGGTTCGGCCTTCGCCGCCACCGACGGCGACCCGCGTACGTCGTGGACGGCACCGGAGAAGTCGATCACCGATCGAGCCGGCACCGACCCCACTCTCACCATCCAATTGCCCGCTCCGACACTGGTGGACGGGCTCGAGCTGAGCCCCAGCCTCGGCGCATTGCCTGCCCACCCCACGCGGGTGGCAGTGAACCTGGGCAACGGTCCGATGGTGCGCGATGTGGATACCGAGGGTTCGACGACACTCGCGTTGGCACCGTACGTGACCGACAGGATCGTGCTCTCCATCGTCGACTGGGACGGCGTACTCGACCGAAACTCGTTGGGCTTCATCCAATCTCAACCGCCCGGATTTGCCGAGGTCACACCGTTGTCCGCCGGTGAGCCGATCGGGCCGCCGTACGACGGTGACCGGCAGATCACGGTCGACTGCTTCGACGGACCCCTGGTGTCCATCGCGGGGCAGACGGTGCGCACCTCGGTGACGGCGACCGCAGACCAATTCCGTTCCGGCGCAGCTCTACCCGCATCGGTCTGCGACGCGGACATCCCGGTCAACGAAAAGTTCGTCAATCCCGTGTCGCTCCCCGAGGGACGCCAGGACATCGTCGTCGAACCCGGAGCGTCGTTCTTCGTCGACGGGCTTCGACTGCGCACCATGCCCATTCCGGCGTTGTGGCCGGACACGTCTGCACCGCAGGCGGCGCGCACCACAGCATGGAGCCCCGATCACCGCGAAGTGACCCTTACCTCGAGCACCTCGGATCGCCTGCTCGTCATCCCCGAAAGCAACAACAACGGCTGGCGGGCAACGACACCCGGAGGGACCGAACTGACTCCGGTGGTCGTCGACGGCTGGCAGCAGGCCTGGATCGTCCCGGCCGGGGCGTCGGGCACGGTGTCGTTGGATTTCACCACCGACCGCTGGTACCGACTCGGGATCTTCGGCGGACTACTGCTCTTGATTCCGTTTCTGATCGCGGCGGTGCGACGGCCCCGCGGCGTCGTCGATCCAGGCCCCGCGCCCAGGCCCTGGCGTAGCACTCCGGTGGCGTTCGCGGCGCTGCTCGGCGCGGCGATCGTGCTGGCAGGCGTCGTCGGAGCGATCTCGGTGCTGGTTCTCGGTGTCGGCTCGGCGCTGCTGAACCGCCGTTACGGGTCGGAGCTCACGTCTCGCGTATCGGTGTGCGCAGCAGGAGGATTCGCCCTGCTGGGGGCAGCGCTGCTCTCACTCGGACCGTGGCGGTCGGCCGACGGATACGTGGGCGGGTCCTACGCGGTGCAGCTGGCCTCGTTGATCGGCATCGTCGCGTTGGCCGTCAGCGCGATGCGGAAGCCGTAACCGCCTTCTTCGGCGCGAACCTGCGCCGGGCCGGCTCTTCCACCAACGCATAGCTCGCGGCAGCGACCGGAATCGACAGTGCCAGGGTCACCGTCAGCACGAACCACATGCCGCCGGAGAAGGGGACGATGCCGAACACCGGGAACACGACGGCGAGCACGGCCAGGTGCCAGATGAAGATCCCGTACGACCAGCGGCCGAGGGTCAGCATCACCGGATGCTCGAACACCCGATGCCTGCGGCCGGAATCGGCCAGCACCAACGGCGAGAGCATCGCGAACGCCAGCACGGCACCGAAGACGATCTTGAGCTCGAACTGCCACGGCTCGGGCCGCACCAATCCCTGTGGGCCCGCCAGCGGCGTCGCCGACAGAACGAATGCCGTCACCGCGATCGCGGGCATCACCCATGTGCGACGCGCCCAACGATGCACCCACATCTGCGGACCGACCGATACTTCGGCAAGCACCATGCCGGCGGCGAACCACGGGAAGTAGCCGGGCAACCAGTTGTCGTGATGGATGGCTTCCGGTGTCGCGATCGGAATGAACGCCCAGGAAAGCGTCACCGCGGACGCAGCGAGCAGAACCCACACCCGGTACCTCGCCGACGATCCCCGAAGCCGGATCATCAGCCAGGCGAACAGCGGCAGCAACAGATAGAACGCCACCTCCACCGACAGTGACCACATCTGCGTCATGCCCTCGGTCAGCGTCAACGGTACGAACACCTGGGTCAGCGACAGGTTGGCCAGCCACACCCGATAGTCCCCGCCTGCGTGCGGCAGAAACAGCAGGACGAGCACCGTGACCACCCAGTAGGCGGGCAGGATGCGCACTGCGCGAGACCAGAAGTAGCGGCGAGTGGGCTGCGCCTGCGTGAGTCCGCGGGCCTGCGCGGCATGCGGGCGCCACAGCAGAAATCCCGACAGCGCGAAGAAGATCGCCACCGTGAGATCGAACCGGCCCCAGACTCGGCCCATCAGCGGGGAATTGGCGGCCCCGGTCTGGAATGCGACGTGGGTGACGACGATGCCGAGCGCGGCAACTGCCCGCATCCCCTCCAGAGCGGGCACGAAGGCACGCAACGGTACGACGGACGCCGAGTGGACTCGAGTGCTCATGGTGGCTCAAGTGTGCCGTGTCGAACCGGCATGGACGAGACCGGTGCCACTGTCGACTGTTACTGTCACCTGCGACGTGTCGTAAGAAATCGGGCAGCGCATCGGGGAATTCGTACGATCCCGCCTGCGGTGTCTTCCAGTGAAGCGGTCGACTAAGGAGATTCAGCATGGCGGAGCGCTCAGGGCCGAGCCGGATATTGGCCCTTTTCCTCATCGGCTTGGGCGCATTTCTGGTGGTTGCCGCCATCCTCATCCCCACCTACACCGTCTCGGCGCTCGAGAAGACTCCACTCGACCTCGAGGTCACCACAGTCTCCACCGGCACCGGAAGCGTCCTCGACGCGCGGTCGCTGGCAGCCGGTCGCGCCGTGGTCGATCAGAACGTTCCGCTGACCTCACAGCGATTCGTCACCGTCGAGGATCCCTCCGACGCCGACATCATGACTCTTCAGGCCGGACAGACGTTGCGCCGCACCGACAAGCAGGCCGACACCGGCCTGCTGACCGCCACGGTCGACCGCGTGAGCATCGACCGCAAGACCTCGATGCCCGTCGAAAGCCCGATCGGCACCATTCAGGTGGCAGGCGACAAGCCGGCCGAGGAAGTGGCCCACACCGGTCTGCAGTACAAGTTCCCGTTCAACGCCGAGCAGAAGAGCTACCCGTACTTCGACGTCAACGCGCGCGCCTCGAAGGACATCGACTTCGTCGAGGAAACCGAAATCAACGGCACGCCGGTGTACCAGTACCAGCAGACCGTCGGACCGGTCGACCTGTCGACCGTGGTGAACCTGCCGACCAACAAGGTCACGCTGCCCGCCGACACCTGGGGCGTCGAAGGTGGAACCGCACCGGTGACGATGACCCGCTGGTACGAGAACACCCGCACCCTGTGGGTCGAGCCCGAGACCGGCGTCGTCGTCAAGGGCGAAGAGCAGATCCACCAGTACTACGGCCGTGAGGCAGGCCGTCCCGAGGTCGACGTGCTGAAGGCCCCGATCACGTTCGACGAGAACACCGTCGAGTACCAGATCCAGCAGGCGAAGGACGGCCAGGACAAGCTGTCGCTCTTCGGCCGCACCGTTCCGATCGTCGCCGGCATCCTCGGTGTCATCTCGCTGATCGCCGGAGTCGTTCTGCTGCTGCGCGGCGGCGGCAACGGTGGACACCGTCAGCCGGCCCGCACCGACACCGGTCCCCGCCCGACCCCCAGTGGCGGCACCGCACCGAACCGCGACTGGACGACCGATCGCACGGAAGAGATTCCGAGGACGAACCTCTCCAAGGAGTAAGTGCCTATGCAGGAGTAGAGCCTGCGGAACGACCAGATAGCCAGTGGCGTGGTTGTGTGCCCCAGCGGGGACATGACCACGCCACTGGCGTTTTCGGCCACTCAGGCCGTCGAGAGGATTCCGTACTGGTGTGGTTGCCGCATCAGCACGAGGTCTTTGCGGCGCACGACGTTGGTGGGGTACGCCCCACCCAGGCTCGTGGTGTCCACGACGCAGGTCGCGCGGCCCGGCGCGTCGCTCTCGACGAGGGCTTCGGTTCGGGGGAAGGCGAAGGTGTCGGGCCCGAATACTCCGCTGTGTCCGGCAATTCCGCGGTCGGTGTCGATCGTGTTGGCGAACGCGAAGTACACGTTGTTCTCGCCTGCCCGGACGCGCATGTGATGCCAGTGCGTGGGATCGGCTCCGGTGGGAATCTCTGCTGCATGGGGGATGTCGGTTCCCGGATGGGAGCCGACGAAGGTGCCTGCGAGTGCGGCCGGGCAAACGATCAGATCACAACCACGCAGCGCCAGAATTCGGCCGGCCTCCGGCACCAGTGCATCGTGACCGACGAGCATTCCCACTCTCCCGACGGGAAGGTCGACGACGGTCCAGCGGTCGCCCGCGTCGAACAGCGAGGTGTGTTCGACGGACAGATGGATCTGGCGGTACGCCGTGCAGGTTCCGTCCGGCTGAACCAGCACTGCGGAGTTGTACACCCGATCGGAACCGATGTCGTGCTCGGCCACACCGACGACCATCGAAACACCATGCCGGGCAGCGATATCGACGACGCGTGAGAGCGACGTCCCGTCGATCGACTCCCCGACCTCGCGCGGCGGGCGATCCGCGGAGACCGGCCCGGTGACGGACAGTTCGGGAAACACGATGAGATCGCTCGCGCCTGCAAGGCCGGCGGCCCACTGCTCGATGTCGTCGAGATTGCCGTCGATCGACGTCCCCGGAGTGCATTGCACGACGCTCACCGACGAAGTCCGCCCGGCCGGTAAGGGCGAGTGGCCGTAGAGGGTGAAGAAATCGAGCGGGTTCCACGCGTACGTGTTGGTCTGCAGTTCACGGTACAGATTCGGCCTGCGCACGGGCCCGGCCTCTCGTGTGCGACGAATGTCGATGTCGCCGAGGACAATACCGTCACCGACGTCGAGGCGGCCGGCCACGTTTCCGTCGGGTTCGATGATGCAGGTGCCGCCGCTGAACTGAACGGTTCGTTCGAGACCCCAGCGGTTGCTCTCGATGACGTAGCAGTTGTTCTCGAAGGCCCGACTGATCCAGTAGGGGGCGGGAGTGCGTTCGGCGAGCCAGTTGCTGATGTGGCAGATCACGTCGGCACCCTGAAGCGCAGCCACTCGCGCCGTCTCCAGGAAGTGCAGATCCATGCAGATGAGCAGTGCGATGCGACCGAGCGGGGTCTCGAACACCTGGTGCCCGAGATCGCCCGGGGCCGCCCATTTGGGCTCGGCGATGTACGGATGCGTCTTGCGGTGTGTGCCGACGATTCCCTCGGGACCGATGAGAACTGCACTGTTGTAGAACAATCCGCTCGTCGCATCGACTTCGGGCATGCCCACGACGATGTAGCAGTTACGACGGGACGCGATCTCGGCGAACGTCTCGGTGGTGGGGCCGGGGATCTGTTCGACGACGGTTGCCGCTTCCTCGGTGTCGTGGAAGCAGTAGCCGGTGGTTGCCATCTCGGGTGTCGTGATCAGGCGCGCCCCGTCCGACGCCGCCTTCTCCACGAGATCGCTCAGAGCGGTGACGTTCGATTCCTTCGCGAACAGCGTGGGCTCGAATTGTACGGCTGCTGCAGTGAATGTCATGACGCCACAATCCTTTCGGCGATGAGGGTATCGTTCGATTTCGGTGGTTCGTAGAACTGTCCGCGGGTTGCCATCGTGAGCGGAACGTAGAGAAGAGGACCGAGAAGCATGGCGATGAACGACGCGTAATACGACGGGTAGAGTCCGAACACGCCGAGCCCGCCCACCGCGACGCCCGCTGCCATGGCGACGATGCCGCAGGGGTTCCAATTGCGCACTCGCCCTTCGCGGAACTCGATGTTGTCGCGGGGTGCCAGGCCGAGCAGTCTTCTGCATACGAAGTAGTCCGCGAGCAGAATGAAGATCCAGGTGTTGGTCATGATGCCGGTGACGGCCAGGAACTTGTCGGTGTACTGCAGAATGTTGACGGGGTAGCACAGCACGCCCACCACCAGTAGCGCCACCATCCACCATTGACGCCCGACCTTCCTGGGCGAGAGCACATCCCACGCGTTGGACAGGGCGAGGGATCCTGAATACAGGTTCATGACGTTGATGCGAACCTGGGTGACCACCGCGAAGATCACGCCGAGCAGACCCATGACGATGGCGAAGTACAGTCCCGGGTCGGTGGCCGAGAGTTCCGGTGTTGCAGTGGTTCCGGTGAAATGACGCAGCATCGTGAAACCGAGGAACACACCGAGAATCATCACGACGACGATCATCAGCAGTTCTGCCAGCATCAGTCCGGCCGTTCCGACATAGCTGACGCTCTTCTTGACGAACCGTCCGTAGTCGGTGGCGATGAGTGCTTGGAACACGACCTGCCCGTTCGCGAGGCTGAACGCCTGCCACAGTGCGGTGGCGGTGAATCCACCGGTCGCTTCCCATTCGCCGGGCCCGACGAGTACGTAACCGCTGGCGAGCATGTACATACCGACGGCGAACAGGATCAGGAAGATCGGCATCCCGAAGCGCTGCAGAATGTTCATCGAGTGCGTACCGCGCCAGGAGAAGAACAGCGCCACGAGTGCGACCAGCGCGAATACCACTGTGGCCCAGGCGGAGTCGATCTCGATCCCCGCGAGCTCACTGAGCCCGTGCGAGACGATGCTGCCCTCGAAGATGAAGTAGAACACGTAGTTGACCGCGTAGACGAGCGAGGCGACGGCAGAACCCTTGGTTCCGAACCCGAGCCCGCGGGTGAGCAGTGGCAGCGACAGACCCTCTTGGCTGGCGATACGCATGATGAGGCTGCCGACGAGCGTCGCACCGATCACCATGTACGCCACGGGGATCAGGAACATCGGCCATCCCACCAGAAACCCGATCTGGCCGCCGAGGGCGAACCAGAACATCGCGGTCACGTTGCCGGTGAGGACCAGCAGGATCGCCGGCCGCCGCCAGCGTTGGTCGTCGGGCACTCGGGAGGTTGCGTAGCTTTCGATCTGATCGTCGAGGCTGGTCGCTGGCCCCTCGAAGTATTTCTTCATGTTCATGAACGGGTGTCCACTTCGGTTCGCGGCGAGAGCGCTGGCTGCGCTGCATCGGAACAATACTTTCCGTGGACACTATTGCAATGTGAAACATGTTAAAAAGAGATCACGAAAGCGGCCGACCTGGCAGGTTACGGCGGAGACCGCGTCCGAGACCGGACGCCGAGAAAGGTCAGTGGGTGATCGAGGCCGTCTTCGCGTTGGTCTCGAGGGCCCGGAGCAGAGACTGCAACAGCTCACGATCCGACTCCGACGGGAAGACCATCGCCGCGGCGTCGTTCATCATCGGGGCGGCCGCGTCGTGCTTTGCTTTCCCACGGGCCGTCAAGCGGATCAGCACCTGCCGACGATCGACGGTGCCGGTACGGCGGTGCACCAGATTGTTGGACACCAGCCGGTTGACCGCCTTGGTCAACGTCGGCGGCGAGAGCAATGCGAACTCCGCCGTCTCGGCCATCGTGTGTCCCTCACCGTCGGACAACAGCGACAGCACTCGCCATTCTTCGAGGTCCAATTCCCACGGCACGAGGGAGGCGCGCAATCGATCCGACACGGCCCGCTCGACCACGGTGAGCAAACGCGCTGCCGACGCAGCATCCTGGTGATCCACGTGATCGTCCCCCTGCTCGGTTACTGCGTCGGCGCTACAGTCTCCCTCAGCGATTCTATGGTGAAGCGAACCGCGAAGAGACACCGAGCGGACGGACGGCACGATGAACAGCGATCGGTTCGACACGTTTCGCGTCGGCCTGATCTTTCCGATGTCCGGACCGTTCGGCATCATCGGACCCTCGAGCGAGCTGTCGGCCCAGCTGGCCAGGGACGAACTCAACGCCTCGGCCGGCGTGTTGGGCCGCCGCGTCGAGTTGATGTCCATCGACGGCGGCCGCGATCCGGTGACGGTGGCCCACGAGGTCGCGACGCTGCTCGATGCCGGTGCCCTCGATGCGGTGGCGGGGATGCACACTTCGGCGGTACGGCGAGCCGTCATTCCGGTGACGCTCGGACGGATTCCGTACGTGTACACCTCCATGTACGAGGGCGGCGACCGCTACCCGGGACTGTTCATCACCGGTGAGACCCCTGCCAACCAACTGGTCCCGGCGCTGGAGTTCCTCGTTCGCGAATTCGGACGACGCCGCTGGGCAATCGTCGGAAACGACTACGTCTGGCCCCGAAAGAGCGCTTCCATCACGGCAACTCGGCTCCGTGGGCTGGGCGCATCGGTGGTGCACGCGGAGTTCGCACCGGTCGGCACGAGCGACTTCGCAAGGACCGTCACCGCGATCGAGCGGTCGGGTGCCGACGCGACCGTGGTCCTCCTCATCGGCGACGACGCAGTCCATTTTCATCAGCAATTCGCCGGGGCCGGGCTGGACGGGCACTGCATCCGTCTCAGTCCACTGATGGACGAGAACATGTTGCTGGCGGCCGGCGGCGAGAACACCCACGGGCTGTACGTCGCGTCCGGCTATTTCGAAACCCTCGCCACCGAAGCAAGTTTGGGATTCTCGGCTCGTTTCGCTCGTTCATTCGGGGTCGATGCGCCGATCGTCGGCGCACTGGGACAGTCGTGCTACGAGGGCATCAAACTGCTGGGCGCGCTGGTGAACAGGGCAGGCACAGCAGATGTTCGCATCATCGAATCCGTATCCGATTCGGTGTCGTTCACCGGTGCCCGTGGGCACCTGTTTCTGTCCGACGGCCACGTCTCGCAACCGATCTATCTGGCGTTGGCCGGTGCTGTCGACTTCGAGATCATCGGCGAGATCCGGCCCGCGCGCGACTGATTCTGTCGCCGAACAGGACAACGCCGCACACGACGGCCATCGTGACCGCGGCGGTAACGGCTGCGACGGTGACGAACTGGGCCAGGGTGGAGGCCACGAACAGCAACAGCAGCACCTCGACCGCGAGGGCGAACCAGGCGACGAGGGCCAGGTGGGTGCGCTCCCCCGCGATTGCCCACAGCAGTGCGCTCTGCAGTACCGCCAGACACGCCCCCTGCAGCACGAAGAGCCACACGTATTGCTGCACACCGGAATACGTGTCACCGACAACCAAAGGAAGTAGCGGCGACGCCAGCGCGCCCCCGAGTACCAGTACCGTGCCGAGTCCGGCGACGACGGTCAGCGCCGATCGCACTGCGGCAGCCGAGTGCAGCGGGTTCGCCATGCGCGGATACAACACCACTCCGACCGCCTGCGGCAGCCAGAACGCCGCTTTGGACGCGACGGCACCGACCGCATACAGCCCGGCTTCGGTACTGCTGAGCAACGACCGAGCCAGCACCAGATCCAATGCGGACATCGCGATCAGCACCAACTGCACCTGCGAGGCCTGCAGCACCGTCAGAACGGTCACCCTGGTTTCCGACACCGCGTTCACCGGCGCTCCGGCGGCCGACCGCGCGCCGACGGCCACCACGCCGATACCGGCCGCCGTGGCCAGCAGCACCGAACCCGGGCCGCCGCCGAGCAGCAACACGACCACCGCCGGCGCCACCTTGCCGAAACCGGCCGCCGCCAACACCACGCTCAGTGCGCCGAACCGGCCGCGTCCTTGCAGCAGCCCCTGCTCCGCGGCCAACAACACCAGCACCGGCGCAGCGATCACGGCCGACACCGTCGCCGCTGCCGAGACGTCCATGGCCGCCGACAAAGCCGGGGACACAGCGAGAGCCAGCACACCCGCGACCGCCGCACAGCGGTAGCCGACGCCACGCAGCTCGCGCGAACTGCGGCCGCGCACCACCTCGCGCGCGACGACGGACTGCAACGCCAACGCCGGGACCGCCAGAACCAATTGCACCGCAAGAAGACTCGCGAACTCGCCGTAACCCTCGACGCCGAGCATGCGACTCGCGAGCACCTGTAGCAGATACGCCACGACATTGGCGAACATCGAGCCGGCCGTCACCATCCCCATCCCGGCGACGGACGCACCCGCCGGGTGGTCTGCCTCGGACGAGGCGCGAAACGACATGCGTCCACGGTATAGGGTGCCGATCATGGCGTGGTCGAGGTCGAGGTGGACGCCGCCGCTCTACAGCCTGCTGCTCTCGCTCGTCGTTCTCGGACCACTGCTCGGCCCTGGATATCTCCTGCTTCGCGACGCCGTCAGCACCCCCCGTTCCTACTTCACCGACTCCGCCTGGGGAATCGCCGACGCGGCCGCGCGGGCAGTGCCGCAGGATGCCGCGATCGCGGCCCTGACCACGGTGTTCGACGGCGGCCTTGTGGTCAAGGCCGTTCTGCTGCTGGCGTTGTGGACGGCCGGCTGGGGCGCGGCGGTGATGGCGCAGAAGATGCTGCCCACCGCACCACTGCCTGCGCTGCTCGTCGCGTCGACGGTGGCCGTGTGGAACCCCTATGTCGCCGAACGCCTGCTGCAGGGACATTGGAGTCTGCTCGTCGGCTACGCCGCCCTCCCGTGGACGGTGGTCGCCGCACTCGCAGTCAGGTCCGGTCGCTCCTGGTGGGCCCTCGCCGTCTGCCTGGCCGCGGCCGGGCTCACCCCTACCGGTGCGTTGCTGGCGGCAACCGTCGCGCTACTCGTCGTCGCCCTCCCCGGGGGTGCCCGACGCGGCCTGCGCGTGGTCGCCACCCTCGCGATCGCCGCCGTCGCGTCGGTGCCGTGGCTGGCGGCGACGATGGTGTCGGGCGGTGGCGTCGAACCGGCGGATCCGGCGGGTTGGGCCGCGTTCGCAGCACGCGCCGAACCGGGTCTGGGCACGGTGGGTAGTCTGGCCGGTCTCGGCGGCATCTGGAACTCAGACGCCGTACCCGGTTCTCGGACAGGACTTTTCGCTGTCATGGGGACGGTCCTGTTGCTGACCGTCGTCGCTCTCGGGATACGGCCGCTGTATCGCCGTCGACGCAATCCGGTGATCGTGGGCCTGGGTGTCGTTGCACTCGCTGCCATCGTGCTTCCTGCGCTGGCAGCAACCGGACCGGGGTTGGCGGCGGCTCGCGTACTGGGCGACACCGTCCCCGGGGCCGGTCTGCTCCGCGATTCGCAGAAGTGGGTCGCGCTGGCCATGCCGATGTACGCCCTCGCCGCTGCGGCCGGTATCAGCTGGTTGGCGTCCCGACGCACCCGATTCGGCAACGCGTGGCTCCCGGGGGGCGTTGCCGTGCTGGCGTTGCTCGTTGCGCTCCCCGACCTCGGCTGGGGCGTCGGCAGCGCACTGAAACCGGTGACGTACCCGCAGTCGTGGCAAGCGGTGTCGGCGGAACTCGCCGACCAGGACGGCGACGTGGCCGTCCTTCCCGCCGGAATGTTTCGCCGCTTTCCCTACAGCGGCTCAGCACCCGTTCTCGATCCCGCACCCCGCATGCTGCCGGTCGACGTGCTGCAGACCGGTGAACTCCTCGTCGCAGGCGGCACGGTCCGCGGGGAAGGAAAACGGGCGACGGACGTGCAGAACGCCCTGCTCGCAGGCGACTCCGCGGACACTCTGGCGGCCCTGGGGGTCGGCTGGGTACTGGTGGAGAGCACGACTCCGGGCGAGCTCGGCAATGCGCAGCAGACGTTGGACCGACTCGACGCCGTGTACTCCGACGAGGAACTGAGCCTCTATCGGGTGCCGGATCCGGCGATGCTCGAAAGTCGTTCGGCAACAGCCGTTGTGCTCGCACATCTGGCGTGGGCACTGCTGTTGCTCGGCGGACTAGCGGTAGGACTCCTGAGCCGATTCGGCAGGCGTGTGCGCGTCGGCCGCCCCCACCAGGCCTGACGACCAGGTGCCGCGCGTCGTCCCGTCGAGCACCGAGAACACGCCGTCGGCGCACTGGCCCCAGGAGAACTCACCCGCGCGGACTCGTGCCTTCTCACCGAGGCGAGTGCGGGCCTCGGCATCCTGCAGCAGTTCGGCGACGGCACCGGTCAGCGCGGACACATCGCGGTCCTCCGCTCCGGATGTCGAACCACCCACGAGAACACCGGTGACGCCGTCGATGATCGAATCGGTCAGCCCCTTGGAGCTGCGATAGCCCACCGTGGGAACACCGTGCTGGGCAGCTTCGACGACGGCGAGGCCCCAGCCCTCCTTTCGGGAGGGCATCACATGCACCCACGACCGACCGAGCAGTGCATGCTTGCGCTCCTCGTCGACGTGACCGTGGAAGGTGACGTATCGATCGACGCCCAGGCTCGTGACGTACTCGCGAAGATTCCGTTCCCACCACCCGCCGCCGATGACGTCGAGATGGATGTCGGGAATGCTGCCGCGCAGTGCAGCCACGACGTCGATCGCGTCCTCGATCTGCTTGTGTGGAACCAGCCTCGACAGCACGGACAAGGACGGGTGGGGCGTGCGGGTGTCCTCGCCGCCTTCCGGTACAGACAGTGGGATGTCGTCGGCACCGTTGCGGACCACGGCGATGCGCTCCCGGTCGACACCGAGAGCGATCAGCTCGTCTGCAGAAGGCAACGACACCGTCAGGTACTGATTGCGGCGGTGCACCTTCGGTGAGATCGTCGACTCGAGCCACCAGCCGAGCTTTGCCATCATCGGGCCCGCCACCGGCCACTGCTCGCGGTGACAGTGATGCACCAGCAGCGTCACCGGCACACCGAGTACTGCGCGGGAGAAGAACGGAATGCCGTTCTGGGTGTCGATCACGGCATCCGGGGAGATCCCTTTGAGCGGCCCGAAACCGAGCCGACCGGCGGCGATGGCGGCCAGAGCGCGGGGATACACCGACAGGCGACCACCACCGCGACTGATCCGGATGCCGTCGACGATCTCCTCGGCCGGAGCACCGGGATAGGACGCCGTCCGCAGCGTGACGCGGACACCGCGTCGAGCCAGGCCCGCGCCTACTTGCTCGAGGTAGCGCTCGCTGCCACCGCCCTGCGGATGCCCGGTATCGCGCCAGCACAGCAACAGAACCTCGCGCACCGCTCGCTTCACCCCATCCACCGTGCTCGCTTCTCGACCGTCGTCGAATACCGCTGCCACACTAACCGCTAGGGTTCGTTTTCGTGACTTCCGCCGTGACACGACTGTTCGCCTCTCGCGCGACACTGCGTCGCTCGGTGAAACTCCTGAAGGACTTCGGGCACGAGCAGAGTTCTCCGGACATCTTCTACGGTGCCCTGGCCCGTGATTCGGTCGAACTGATCGGAGACCTGTACCGCGGCCTGACCGGCACCGACATGTCGGCAGCGACCGTGCTCGACGTCGGCGGCGGACCGGGATACTTCGCCGAGGTCTTCGGCGCGAGTTGCACGCGCTATCTGCCCGTCGAACCCGACGCCTCGGAAATGCACGCCGCCGGACTGCAGATCCCCGGTTCGGTTCGCGGCTCCGGCATGGCGTTGCCCTTCCTCGACGACAGCGTCGACATCTGCTTCTCGTCGAACGTCGCCGAACACGTCCGCGAGCCGTGGACCATGGCCGAGGAAATGTTGCGCGTCACCAAACCCGGCGGCCTCACGGTGCTCTCGTACACCATCTGGTTCGGCCCGTTCGGCGGCCACGAGACCCGGCCGTGGCACTATCTCGGCGGCGAATACGCGGCCCGACGCTACGCCCGCACCACCGGGCACGAACCCAAGAACCGATTCGGCGAATCCCTGTTCGACATCAGCGCGGCAGACGGATTACGTTGGGCGCGAAGCACTCCCAACGCAACGCTACTGGCCGCGTTTCCGCGCTATCACCCGCGCTGGGCATGGTGGATGATGCGTATACCGATACTCCGTGAGTTCCTCGGCAGCAACCTCGTCCTGGTCCTGAAACCGAACGCATACCCAATGGGGCATTCCGCAGGCTCCACTCCCGCATAACCTGGATCGATGACGGCACTCGCGCTCGACATCGGCGGCACCAAGATGACAGCGGCACTCGTCGGCGACGACGGACGTCCGCAGCACCCGGAGACAGTTCCGACACCGGCCACCGGCGTGTGGGAGGCCTGTGCCGAACTGCTGCACGGGGTCGTCGGAAGCGTCGACGTGACGCGGGTCGGGGTCGCGTGTTCCGGTCCGGTCGACCTCGTCACCGGGTCGGTCGCGCCGATCAATGTCGACGAGTGGAAGAACGGATTCGGCCTGCGCGAACACATTTCCGCCGCACTGCCCGACGCCGAGGTACTTCTGGCCATGGACGGCAGCGCAGCGGCATTGGGTGAGCATCGATTCGGTGCCGCTGTCGGGATACCGGACGTGCTCAGCCTCGTGGTGTCCACCGGCATCGGCGGGGGCCTGGTGCTGGGCGGGAAAATCGTTGCCGGGGCCAGTGGCAATGCCGGGCACATCGGCCACATCGTCGTCCCCGGTTCGACGACGCCCTGCGCGTGCGGCGGAATCGGGTGCGTCGAGACCGTCTCCAGCGGCCCCTCGGCGGTGCGGTGGGCTCGGGAGCAGGGCTGGCCGGGGAACACCGGTGTCGAACTGGCTACGGATGCCGCCGCGGGCGAACCGCTCGCCGTCACCGCATTGCAACGTGCCGGAGTGGCGCTCGGTCAGGCCATCGCCTCGGCGGTCGCACTGGTGGACGTCCGGATGGTGGTGATCGGCGGCGGCTTCGCTCAGGCCGGCCCGCCGCTGTGGGATCCGATCCGGGAGTCGATCGCCTTGCACGCGCGCCTGAAGTTCCTCGACGGCCTGCAGGTGGTGCCGGCTGCGTTGAGCGGACTCGGCACCCTGCACGGCGCGGCCGCTCTCACTGCCTGATCTCGCATACTTCGAAAGCCAGAACGGGGCCCACCCCTCGGTGAGCCCCGTTCTGTCTCGTGAATACTACGCGCCCAGACGCTGCTTGAGGGCGTCGAATTCGTCCTGAATTCCGGTGGGCAGTTTCTCGCCGACGAAGTCGAACCACTCCTGGATCAGCGGGATCTCGGCCTTCCACTCGTCGGTGTTCACCGCGAGTGCCTCGGCGACGTCGTCGACGGTGGTGTCGAGGCCGTCGATGTCGAGTGCCTCGGCCGTGGGGACGACACCGATCGGGGTCTCGACGCCCGCGGCCTTGTGCTCGATGCGCTCGACGATCCACTTGAGCACGCGCGAGTTCTCACCGAATCCGGGCCACAGGAAGCGCTTGTCGTCGCCGCGACGGAACCAGTTGACGTAGAACACCTTCGGCAGCTTGGACTCGTCGGCGTTCTTGCCGAGGTCGATCCAGTGCTGGAAGTAGTCGCCCACGTTGTAGCCGAGGAACGGCAGCATGGCCATCGGGTCGCGTCGGACGGTACCGACGGTGCCCTCGGCGGCAGCGGTCTGCTCGGAGCCGACGGTGGCTCCCATGAACACTCCGTGCTGCCAGTCGCGGGCCTCGGTCACCAACGGAACGGTGGTCTTGCGTCGTCCGCCGAACAGGATTGCGGAGATCGGCACACCCTGCGGGTCGTCCCACTCGGGAGCCATCGACGGGCACTGAGCCATCGGCACGCAGTACCGCGAGTTCGGATGTGCGGCATCGGTTCCGGACTCGGGCGTCCAGTCGTTGCCCTTCCAGTCGATCAGGTGATCGGGCTTGCCTTCGAGGCCTTCCCACCACACGTCGCCGTCGTCGGTCAGGCCGACGTTGGTGAACACCGAGTTGCCCTGATCGATGGTCTTCATCGCGTTCGGGTTGGAATCCCAGTTGGTGCCCGGAGCGACACCGAAGAAACCGAACTCCGGGTTGACGGCGTAGAGACGACCGTCCTCACCGAAGCGCATCCACGCGATGTCGTCACCGATGGTCTCGGCACGCCAGCCCGGAATGGTCGGCTGAATCATCGCGAGGTTGGTCTTACCGCACGCGGACGGGAATGCCGCCGCGATGTAGTACGCCTTGTCCTCGGGGGAGATCAGCTTGAGGATCAGCATGTGCTCGGCGAGCCAGCCCTCGTCGTGGGCCATGGCCGACGCGATACGCAGCGAGTAGCACTTCTTGCCCAGCAGCGCGTTGCCGCCGTAACCGGATCCGTAGCTCCAGATCTCGCGGTCCTCGGGGAAGTGGGTGATGTATTTGGTGTCGTTGCACGGCCACGGCACGTCGGCCTGACCCTCGGCCAGCGGAGCACCGAGCGAGTGCAGCGCCTTCACGTAGAACCCGTCGTCGCCGATCTTGTCCAGAGCGGCCTGACCCATGCGGGTCATCACACGCATGGAGATGACGACGTACTCCGAATCGGTGAGCTCGACGCCCAACTTGGGATCGGCAGCGTCCAACGGTCCCATGCAGAACGGAACGACGTACATGGTCCGTCCGCGCATGCAACCGCGGTACAGCTCGGTCATCAACGACCGCATCTCCGACGGGTCCATCCAGTTGTTGGTGGGACCGGCGTCGATCTCTTCCTTGGAACAGATGTACGTGCGCGACTCGACGCGGGCCACGTCCGACGGATCGGAGTTGCCGAGGAACGAGTTGGGCTTCTTCTCGTCGTTGAGACGGGTGAAGGTTCCTGCCTCGACCAGCTTGTCGGTCAGGCGCTCCCATTCGGCGTCGGATCCGTCAGCGAACACCACGGAGTCCGGTTCGGTCAGTTCGGCTACCTGAGCAACCCAGGCAAGCAGTTCTTTGTGTCGAGTCGGCACGCTGTCGGTGCCGCTCAAACCGGGAATGGTCGCTGAGGTCATCTAACTCTCCTGGGGTTAGCCGGAACCGGGAAGAATTCGCACGATCGCTGTGGGCAAGCACGCACGAGTAGATCTCGGTTTTCCCCTCTCGGCGGGGCGCTGCTCGGCCGTTCGAGCTGCAGTACACCATGTTACTGGATACAGCAAGCTGAGGACCGAGCGCCGGATGTCCTGTTCATCAGGTTAACGCCGAGCGACGTGATTCCAGAAACAGGGTGTTGTCCGATTGGTCACAAGACCGATTCAGATAGGGAAAGACCGACGCAAGAAGCCATCCACCAGCGCCGATGTAAATCAGACCGAATGGCCTACAGTCGGCCGGATTCGGACGATCTGCCCTGCCCGAAACCGTTCGCTTCCCGAAAAATCTCCCAGGATTCGTAGTGCCCGTCACGGTCGAAGGCGGTGAACTTGTCTGTCACACCATCTCCATCGACATCCGTTCCCACCGTCGTTCCGGCCTCCGTCGTCCGAACGGAAGTCTCGTGACGACCGTCGCCGTCGAGATCGAACCAGTCCGTCGAGACGTATCCGCCACCGTCGTCCGACGCGTCCTCGGCCGGCTCGTTCGTCTCGAAACCGCCCACTGCGAAGCCATCCACCGCGATCATCGACGCTCCTCACTGTCGGGTGCCTGTTCGCCGCCTGCGAACCTGTTCGGACGTGCACCTACCCGCTTCGACGCATCGACGCGCCGATCGGTTCCGGATCGCCGGGAGAGAATTCGACGGGCTTCGACGGCGCGACCGAGTCGCGCCCGGACCCGCGAAATCGCTCCAGCCCGCGCTCGAGTGCAGCCAGATCCCGATCGCAGGCCGAGAGCAGCGCCGATCTGTGATCGGCGAGCGTGCGAAGTTCGGCGTCGATCTCGGCCAGCGACAGATCGATACGTGCCGCCGCCTCCCGGTCCGCCGAGGTCAACGCCGACGCGAGTGCGGACTCGGCGTCGAGAATGCGAGAGAGCAGCCGCTGTTCCACGTCCGATTTCACGCGAGCCAGACTTTCCTGGGTCCAGCCGCGAAGGTGCGCACGGTCGGCGACGAGTGCGCGTGAGCGGGTCAACCACCACGCGATCGCGGCACCGATGGCCAGTGAGACGATCGTGTTGGCGACGGCCAAGGTAGGAATCAGAGCCAGGGGCGAAACTACGAGCCGACCCAGTCCCACCCCTGCCGAGGCCCCCAGTGCGACCATCAGGACGTCCTCGATCCCGCGTCGCCTGGTCGGTTCGCCGATGTCGATCTCACCGCCTGCAGTACCGGATTCGGGCACCGTGCCGGCGAGCCCGAGTTCGACTTCCACGGCGCGGAGACCGGTGGACAAGGCAGCGTCGGCGCGTGCTCGAACTGCCTGTACGGATTCGGCGAGGTGCCCGGGCAGATGGCCGAGTTCGGCCCGCCGCGATCCCTCTATCGTCTGCCGTACCTGCGCGCCGAGCATCCGAACGTCCTCGACCGCAGCGTGAATACAGTCGACCCGAACCCGTTGAATACGGTTGTGCAGCAATGCTCGTCGGTCACCACCGAGACGTTCTCGTTCATCGAGCAGCCGCGCCCGCCTGGCACGCAGAGGGGCGGTGTCACCACCTCCGGTCACTGCGCGAGCTTCGGCCACGATGGCGGCCTTCGCCTCTGCGGCAGATTCCTGCACTGCAGCAACGTATTTGCGCTGTGCCCCTACCGCCGCGGCCTGCATCAGCAACGCGTCGATTCTGTCGGCGACCGCCCCGAAACCCGACTCCGCGAACACGGCAGCATCGCCAATCTCCCTACCGGCTCGTGCCAACCGTGCCGAGACCGGATGAACGGAGTGTTCCACCGCACGCGGCACACGCTCGGCGACGATCTCGATATCGGCGTCGACCACCTCGCGCCACCGGCGATGCACATCGATCTTGTTGACCACCAACACAACCGGTGTCGACTCGAAGGCAGGACGCCAGCGCTCGACGTCGGCACGGCCGACCGGAGCCGACGCGTCGACGACGATCACGACCACCGCGGCCTCCTCGACCGAGTCGGCGAACCCGATCTCCGCGCCGTCGCGCCGGGTGAGCAGATGGCATATCTCGGTCTTGCCGGATGCTGCGGTGCCGGTGACGTGAATGCCTGCAGGTCGGCTGCTGCGTGCACGGTCGATGCGTACGAGGGATTCCGAGTTCCGTCGACGCAGAACACCTTTCAGATCGTCCGGCAGCGGGAACCGGTTCGGATCGGTCACGGTCGGAGCATCCGCACATAGCCGCGGCACAGGGCCAGGGCGGAGCGCCGGACGTCGTCGTCCTCCGAGGTGGCGGCACACCGCTTCCACACCGATGCCTGCTCCAGCAGGGCCTGCTCCGAGCCCGTCTCGATCGGCACCGCCAATCGCGCTGCAGCACAGCGCATATCGGCAGCCACCGCCTCGTCCGAAGCCAGATAGGATTCGACGGCCCCTCGAACGTCACGGTGACGGGCGGATATCTGCAGCAGTTGTTCGTGCAGGTCGTCGTCGCGGGCCGTCGCAGCAGCCGAGACAGTGTCGGACACCACCGTCGTCACGGCGTCGACGCCGGTGGCCTCCCACAGCTCACGCAGTACATCCGCGTCGGACACTTCGCTACGCCGCCGGAGCGCATCGACGAGTAGGGCGAGACCGCGTAATTCCACCCGGTCCAGCAGTGCCTCTCGGCGCGGCGTCGAGAGCGGAATATCAGCACTCCGAAACCGATCGACCGTCATCAGATCCCCAGTACGCAGCGCACCGGCCGCCACGGCCCGCACATCGGCCATGTCCACAGCGAAGCCTCGGGCCGCGCCGCCCAGGCCCGCTGCAACAGATCCCATCACCGGCAGCACTCGTCGCCCCAGTTGCTCGGATGCCGCTGCGGCCGTCGCCGCAGGTTCGTCGAGAGTGTCGGCCTTGTTCAGCAGGATCACGGTGTGTGCCGGCGGTCCGCCGGGTCGAGCGGAGAGGAAGGTGATGTCGTCCGGGGACACGGCACCGGCCAGCACGTGGACGAGCACGTCGACATCGGATGCGGTGCGCCTCTGCTGCACCTCCGCGGCACGCGGGATATCGGCCCATCCGCTCTCGTGCAACCGGACCTCGAACCCGTCGGTATGCAGTCGCGCGGCATCGAGCACCGAGACAATCACCGACTTCCCGACTCCGACGCGGCCGGAAACGTGCACCTCCAGCGGCCGCAGACGCCGCTCGACAGCATTCTCGACAGCCTTCCGGCCTGCGCCGGCCCCGGCCGCGTCCACCTCTTCCGAGCGCACACGCAATCGACCCAGACCTGCCTCGGCACCGTCCATCATCGATCCCCCCGGAAACGACCCACCGAACGGCCACATCGAGATGTGCGATCGGCTCGTCGAGCACGATCGGCCACGTGGCCCGCAGCCCCCTGCTGCGGCACCGATTCTGGCACACGACGGCCGTTCCGGACGGGCCGTCGAGAATTACACCGTTGTAGTTATAGGACGCGGCCCTACCGCTGATCAGCGATGGAACGGCAAGTCTCAACTTCAACTCGAGACCCACCTGTCACACACTCCGCCGATGCGCGACAATGGACCGGTGAACGAGCCACAGGACACCTCTGCCGACACCGGAGACAACTCGGTGCAGACCCAGGAACGGGGCTCGCGGCTGTACCCCAGAGTGACCAGTTTCCGCTCCCGCCGCGGAGCGCTGACCGACGCTCAGCAGAGCACCTGGGACAACCTGTGGCCACGCATCGGCCGCGATGTCGCCGACGAGCAGATCGACATCGACGCCTGGTTCGGGCGCAGCGGTCCGGCGATTCTCGAGATCGGGTCGGGCACGGGCACGGCCACCACGGCGATGGCGATGGCCGAGCCGCACGTCAACCTCATGGCCGTCGAGGTCTACCGACCCGGGCTCGCGCAGACTCTGCAGCAGATCGAGCGCGAGAACATCGAGAACGTCAGGTTGTTCCGCGGCGACGCGATGGACGTCCTCGAGAACATGCTGACCTCGGAGTCCTTGACCGGCGTTCGCGTCTTCTTCCCCGACCCGTGGCCCAAGGTGCGCCACCACAAGCGTCGTCTCCTGCAGGGCCCCACGTTCGCGATGATCGCGGATCGCCTGAAGCCGGGCGGCGTTCTGCACGTGGCCACCGATCACGCCGAATACGCTGAGTGGATTGCCGAGGCCGGGAACGCCGAGCCCGGTCTGACCGTTCTCGATTGGGAGTCGCCCATGACGCACGAGCGGCCGGTGACCAAGTTCGAGGGCAAGGCCCAGCAGGTGGGCAGCTCGGTGACGGAATTGATCTGGGGAAAGAAGACAGCATGAGCGTCAGTACGGACATGCCCGACACCGTGATCGATCCCGCCGAGCTCGGGGCGATCGGTGAGTCCCGCCACAGCAAGCGAGTCCTGCTCGTGTGGGATGCACCCAACCTGGACATGGGT
Source organism: Rhodococcoides fascians NBRC 12155 = LMG 3623 (assembly GCF_001894785.1). Classification (GTDB taxonomy): domain Bacteria; phylum Actinomycetota; class Actinomycetes; order Mycobacteriales; family Mycobacteriaceae; genus Rhodococcoides; species Rhodococcoides fascians. Next base: position 108,877 of record NZ_BCWW01000002.1, on the reverse strand, counting down.
CTCGGCGCGATCCTGGGTGGCCGGCCCACCGCCGCCTACCGCCCACGATTCGATGCGCTGGGCCGATGGCTGCTCAGCCGCACCGCCGAACTGTCCACCTCGGGCACCGCGACGCTCGAGCCCGAGGCAACGGTGTTCACCAATATTGCACCCGGCAGCGCCGACGTCGTCCGCCCCTGGGTCGAAGCATTGCGTAACGTGGGCTTCGCGGTGTTCGCCAAGCCCAAGGTCGACGAAGACAGTGATGTCGACGCCGACATGCTCGACCACATCGACTTCCGCAACCGTGACGGCGGCCTCGCCGGTGTCATGGTCGCGTCCGCCGACGGTCAGGCGTTCAAGGGGCCGTTGGAGGCCATCGCAGCAACCGGAGTACCCGTTCAGGTACTGGGATTCCGGGAGCACGCAAGCTGGGCTGTCACGTCGGACATCCTGGAATTCCTCGACCTCGAGGACATTCCCGGCGTCTTCCGTGAGCCACTGCCTCGGGTGAGTCTCGATTCGCTCCCCGACGAGGGCGCGTGGCTGCAGCCCTTCCGACCGCTGTCCGCCCTGCTCGTCGGGCGCCAAGGAGTTTCTTAAGTGTTCGCCAGATGGGGAGACATCGTCTACCGCCTGCGGTACACCGTTATCGGTGTCATGGTGGCCGGGCTGTTGGGCTTCGCTGCCTACGGTCTCGATCTCAACAGCCATCTCAGTCAGAGCGGTTGGGACGATCCGACCTCGGAATCGGCCCAGGCTGCCCGTCTGGCGGACACGACGTTCGGACGCGACAAGCAGGGTGACGTCATCGTCCTCTACACCGCGCCCGAGGGGTCGTCGATCGACGATCCGGAATTCCAGTCGAAGGTCGTCTCGAGCCTCGAATCGCTCCCCGTCGACCATCCCGACCAGATCGAGAAGGTCAACGGCACCTACTTCAAGGTGCCCGGCGCACCCAACCTCGCAGCTCTCGGTACCAACGACAAGCAACATGCCATCGCCAGCATCGCGATGAAGGGTGCCGACGACACCGAACTGACCAACAACTTCCAGGCCGTCAAGGACGCCTTCTACATCGACGGCGTCGACGTGCAGGTGACCGGTCTTCAGGCCGTGGCCGGCGCACTGCAGTCGACGATGGCAGGCGACATTCACCGCATGGAACTGTTGGCGATTCCCGCCGTCGCAGTCCTGCTGTTCTTCATTTTCGGCGGCGTCGTCGCCGCGGCACTCCCGCTGATCATCGGCGGTCTGACGGTCGTCGGAGCCAACGGCATCGTCAAGGTGTTCACCAACTTCACCGAGGTCAACTCGTTCGTCGCGCCCGTGGTCTCGCTCGTCGGACTCGGGTTGGCCATCGACTACGGACTCTTCATCGTCTCCAGATTCCGCGAGGAACTCGGTGACGGACATACGACGCCACAGGCCGTGCGCCGTACCGTCATGACGGCGGGTCGCACCGTGGTGTTCTCCGCGACGATGATCGTCGCTTCCCTCGGTGGCCTGCTGCTGTTTCCGCAGGGCTTCCTGAAATCGGTCGCATACGGATCCATCGCCACCGTCGCGCTCGCAGCGCTGACGGCCATCACGATCCTGCCCGCGATGCTCGCCATCCTCGGCCCACGCGTCGACGCCCTCGGTCTGAAGTTCATGCGCAAGACCAAGTCGAGCGAAGAGATCGAGAACGGCATGTGGGGCAAGCTCACCCGCTGGGTGATGCGCAACCCCGTCAAGGTCACCGTGCCCATCGTGCTCGGATTGGTCCTTCTGACGCTGCCCGTCGGCAACATCAAATTCGGTGGCATCAACGAGACGTACCTACCGCCGGACAACGTCACCCGCGTCGCGCAGGGAGAGTTCGACAGCCTGTTCCCCGGCCAGCGCACCGAACCCATCAAGATGGTCATCGAGGGCGCGCAGGGTCCGACGCTCGGCGCGATCACCACGCAGGCGAACAACGCTCCCGGATTGATCGAGAAATTCACTCCCGTCGGTGCCAGCAAGGACGGCGTCATCGTCTTCAAGGCCGGGTTGACCGATCGCAACGACTCGAAACCGGCCATCGACTTCCTCCGCAGCATCGACGTGCCCGACGGCGCGACGGTCATGATCGGAGGTACCCCGGCAATCGAGCAGGACTCGATCAGCGCACTCATCGACAAGCTGCCACTGATGGCCGTGCTGGTGGTGTTCATCGTGACGATGCTGATGTTCCTGACGTTCGGATCGCTGGTGCTGCCGATCAAGGCGGTGCTGATGACCGTCCTCGGCCTCGGTGCCACCATGGGCATCCTGACGTGGATCTTCATCGAGGGTCACGGGGCGGGGCTGATGAACTTCACCCCGGGGCCGATCATGGCTCCGGTGCTGGTGCTGATCATCTCGATTGTGTTCGGCCTGTCCACGGACTACGAGGTGTTCCTACTCTCCAGAATGGTCGAGGCACGCGAAAAGGGTGCCAGCACAAGCGAAGCCATCCGCATCGGAACCTCGCATACCGGACGCATCATCACCGCGGCGGCACTGATCCTCATCGTCGTCACCGGCGCGTTCGCGTTCTCCGATCTGGTGATGATGAAGTACATCGCCTACGGCATGATCGCCGCTCTCATCATCGACGCGACGCTGATTCGCATGTTCCTCGTGCCCGCCACGATGAAGCTGCTCGGCGACGACTGCTGGTGGGCTCCGCAGTGGATGAAGCGCATTCAGCGCAAGCTCGGCCTCGGCGAGACCATCCTCGAAGACGAGCTGCTGCCCACCGGAGACGTGCCCGAACTCGCCCTCGCGGGCGGCGCACCCTCGTCGACCGTCGCACCCCCGATGCGTCCGACACCGCGCCGCGGTGAGCCCCTCACCGAACCCATCCCGGTGGTGGCACCGCACGGAGGCGGACCGATCCGTGCCACGCACGCCGCGAAGGAAGAGTCGCGTCGAAGTGTGACCGGCCGGCCGGCGACGCCACCCGAGCCGACCCGCGCGGCACCGACCACTCCCCCGAAGCAGGCTGAGCCCCAGCCCGATTCGGTGCAGCCGTACTCGTCGCAGGCCTACTCGCCCCAGGCTCGCCCGTCGCAGGCTTACTCGCCGCAGGCACCCGCGGCGCGTCCCACTCCGCCGCGTCCTGCCGAACCGCGCCCACCCGTATCCGGGCCGACTCGGGCGCAGCAGGTTCCGCCGCGTCCGCACGTCGAACCCGAACCGACTCAGGCAGCGGACGTCGTTCGACCCGCTCCCCCGAGTGCCGCACCCGCACCGGCACCAGCACAGTCGCCTCAACCGCCGAGTGCACCCCCGAGCCGCACCCGTAGCACGCGAGCGGGACGGGCCGAGGAGCCGGATTCGCGATCCATCGAAAGTTGGCTGGCCGATCTGCGAGCCCCGAGCGCATCGCAGGCACCACGGCCGAGCACTCCGCGAAGCGAGTCGCTCACCAACGGCTCCCACGGTTCTGACAGCCACACCTCGAATGGTCACGGCTCGAACGGTCACGGCACCGGTGCCAACGGGTCGTCGTCCAACGGCTCGACCGCCAACGGGGCTGCTACCAACGGGGCTGCTACCAACGGAGCAGCTTCGAACGGAGCAGCTTCGAACGGAGCCGACGAGCACGGCACCAACGGCTCGCATACCGGCACCCACGGCGGCACAGCTGCCGGACGCAACGGTTCCGGGCGAAACGGCAACGCCGACAACGGGTCCGAACGCCGTGGCTCGAACGGAAACGGCATCGACCGCAACGGTTCGGACAGCAGTGGTTCCAACAGCAGTGGTTCCGACCACCGCACCTCGGAACGACATGACACCGAAAGCAACGGCAACGGTGTCGGGGCCAGTTCGGAATCGGATCGCGAGGAGAAGCCGTCCGGTCGTCGTGTCGCTCCGTCCACCGAAGGCGGCGACAGTGGCCGCCACCGCGGCGGCGACAACCGCCAGGTGCTCAGTGTCAGCGAACTGTTGGCTCGGGAGCGCAACCGCTGACGCGAGCCGTCACAGCCGGGAGCCACCCCTCCCCCGCAACGCGTGAATGGACCACTGCACACCGTCGAGACGTGTGCAGTGGTCCATTCACTCAGCTGGGATCAGGAGGCAGCTGGGGTCAGGAGGTGACCGCGCCCTCTCGGTCCGCGAATACCTTGGCGTATCGGGTCCCCGCGATCAGCAGCAACAAGCCGACTGCGATGAAGGCGATGACGCGGAAGAGGCCGTCCAGGGCGACGAGGTCGAACAGGAACAGTTTGGCGATGGAGGCGGCGGTCAGCGAAAGTCCGGCCAGCAGTGCCAGGTGAACGTGGGCAATACTCCGTAAGCCGAAGGCCAGCAGGGCGAATGCTGCGATCATCCACTCGATCGTGGCGGCGGTGTGCCCGGCGGTGAATCCGGTGGTGTTGCCGCCGATCGAGGTTCCCAGGCTCACGGTGGCCGAGGTGAGGCCGTACAGGGCGAGCACTCCGGAGACGATGGCGAGGGTCTGCATTCCGTCGTCGAGGAGTTTCAGTTCGGTCAGGACATAGGCGAACGCGAATGTTGTTGCAGCGAGCAGTATTCCGCCGATGATGCTGCCCGCATTCCCGGCAGCGTGATCGGAGTCCAGGAGAGCCTCCGGCGGGGAGATCGAGACGAAGGTCAACGCACCGATCACACCGAACGCGCTTCCGATCAGGTAGGCCAACGACGAGCGGGTGCGGTGGGCCGCGGCGAACAGCGCCAGGGCAACCGCGAACAGCACGACCGGACGCACGTCGACCGTCGTCGATCCGACTGCGGCCTGCAGCATTGCCACGGCACCGATGATCGAGACGGCGATGCGGGCATGCGCCGGCAGCCAGTGCACCAGCAGCACGATCGCCAGTGCCGCGGCCACCAGAACCAGTTGCACGGTCACGGTGGTCCACCGATCGAACACGCTCGCCGAGATCAGCAGCGGCAGCGCAGCCAGAGCGGTCATGACGGTGGCCACCACGTCGGAGACGTTGCGGCGCAGCAGTTCCAGAGACATACCCATTCCGGACGCGGCCACCAGGACGACGACGAGAAGCAGTCGGTAGTCGGTCGGTTCGGACAGGTCGGTTCCGACCAGCGCTATCAGGACCGTGCCGACGAGGGGAAGGGTCCGGACGATCTGCAGCAGCGGCCAATCACGGCCGATCTGAGCCGGGAAGCTCGCAATGTAAGTGGCGATGAAGAACGCGATCAGGGCCAGGGTCGGACCGTCGGTCAGGATGGGCCCGCACGCCGCGACTCCGGCGAGAATCAATACCGCCATCGGCTGCGACTTCCACTGCACTGCGAGAGCTGTTCCCGCAGCGGCAATTCCGAATGCAGCAATCAACCCGATCACCGGATCGAGCCAGCCGTACAGGACGGACGTCGCCAGAACGTCGAGGTACAGACCCGCAATACCCGTAGCGGCCAGAGCAATTCCGCCGACGCGTCCTCCGGAGCGACCGAACACTCGCACGCCGGCACCGATCAGTGCGAGGGAGAACACCCCGCCTGCGGCGACGCGCAGAGGCGGCCCGAACCAGCCGGCCTGTGCGGCCAGAACCAGCAGCATCACGACGCCGACGAGCGTGACACCTGCGCCCGCGACGGCGAGCAGGCGACTGATGACGCCGTCTCGTTGCCACCACGGCTCACGGGGCGGAGCGGGGGGCCGTGGCGCGACCACCGGCCCTCGCAACGGCGGGGCTGCCATGGACCGGCCGACCGCAGGAGGCGGCGTGAACGGAGGTGCCGACACCGGGCCGCGCGCGGCATAGGGCTGCTGCGGTGCAGGCATCTGGGGCGGCGAGAACGTCTGCGGAGGGACGGTCGGCGCAGACGACCGCGGCACCGGCTGTGGCCTGGCGGGAGCCGAAACGGGCACGGAAGTGGGTGCGGTACCGAGCTGCGACTGCAATGTATGCAGGTCGACGGCCACCTGACGCATGTGGTCGCCCAGGGAATCGAAGCGGCTGGACAGGCGCGCGACGAGTTGCGGGTCCAGCCCGGAGTTCTGGGAAGAAGTCATGGGGTAGATCCTGCGGGCCGCGCGGCTCGATAGCCTGAGTAGTGCTACTCGGATCCCTCGAGTAGTCCAGCCCGACTATCCGAAAATTTTACGGAACGAGCTGCCGAAGGGGTGCTTGACGGTGAGGGAACCGAAGCGGACCTTCCCGGTGAGCACCACGTGCAGCGGTCCGTACGGCGGGCCGGTGCGCACCTTGTTGGTGACGGTACCTGCGACGGCCTCGGCACCGTTGACGTCGGCGGTGGCTTCGGTCGGGAGGATCAACGTGACCGAGCTGCAGTAGTCGTCGACGTGGATGTCGACGACCTGGCTGACCATGACGGCCTGCGTGAAGTCGAGTGTGACCGACGACAGCCGCGTCACCACGTTCAGTCGGCGCGGTACGTTCCACGGGCCTTTGCGGGTGATGGTGGACATGCTGCCGCGCACCGTGTCCGGGGTACCGCCGCCGTGTCCCCAGTGCTCCTGCACGACGCGGCGCGGCGTCGGTTGTGGGGTGGGATCGGCGAAGGGTTTCGGCGACGGGAGGTGCTCGCCGGCGATCTGCATGCCCGGTAGATCGGCGAGCACCGAGTTCAGCTCGCCCCGGGTCTTCGACGCCAGAGCGGTGTCCATTCTTTCGGTGAACTCACCGAGCGACAACATGCCTTGGCCGACTGCTCGTTGCAGCAGCTGCCCGACGTGCTCGCGTTCGGCATCGGACACTCGCAGATCCCTTGCCTCCATGGGCCCAGGGTAGCGAAGTTCTCAGGCGGCGTGCCCGCGGAGAACCGACAACATTCCGTGTACCGATGCGGGCCAGCCGAACTCTTCGGCGCGTACTCTCGCCGCGATCCGGCGTCCGCCGGCCGGAAGTCGAAGCAGCCGTTGGATTTCCGCTGCGAAGCCGTCGGCGGTGTTGATCGAGGATCCACCGCATTGCGGGGTGATGATCTGGGCCAGTGCCGAGGTTTCGGAGACGACGACGGGTGTGCCCGCGGCGAGTGATTCCAGTGCCGCGAGGCCGAATGTCTCGTGCGGTCCCGGCGCGAGGGCGATGTCTGCCGAGGCGAGCAGCTCGGCGACGGCCGACCTGCCGTCGACGAAGCCGAGGAAGTCGACGGGCAGTCCTCGGGCACGTCGTTCGAGGCCCGCTCGTCGGGGGCCGTCGCCGGCGATGACCAACCGAGCCCGCATACCCGAATCGCAGAGCGCAGCAAGCGAATCGATGCTGGTCTCGACATGCTTTTCCACCGACAGTCGGCCGCAGTGGACCAGCAGCCGGTCGGCACTGCCCAGCCATGCCGAGCGCGCGCCGGCTCGGCGTCGTCGGGGATGAAACAGCTCGAGATCGACGCCGAGCGGGACTCGATGGACGTTAAGTGTTCCGATTCGATCGAATTCCTGCTGTGCGAACTCGGTGGTGCAGACGACGGCGTCGTACGACTCGGCAGTGCGTCGGTTGGCCGCGTCGGCGAGGGGCCGGGCGTATCGCATCGGCATCGTCTGAGCCAGCAGCCGATCGAGGCGCTCGTGGGAGATCATCACGCTGCGGATGTCGCGCCGCGACGCCCACCTGCCCATTCCGCGCAGGGTCAGCCGGTCCGACACTTCGATCACGTCCGGACGTAGACCCGACGCGATCGAGGCCACTCGTCGCGGATCGGCCACACGGTAGCCGCCGGTGAACGGAACTTTCGGCGCCGGCACCTCGACGCGCGTCACTCCCGACTGCAGCGTCGTCTCACTCCACCGGGCACCCGGCACGATCAACGTGACGTCGTGACCAGCGGCCACGTAGCCCGATCCCAGCTGATCGACGGCCGTCCGCAGACCGCCAGACCGCGGCCCGTAGAAGTTCGCCAGTTGAACGATGCGCACCTGCTCAGTCTCTCCAGCCGGACGTCCACCCGATGCCCCGGCGGTGGATGGTGACCGAACGTTCGGCGAATATCCGTGTGGAGACGGCTACCAGCGGGTAGGTGAGGGCTATGCGAGTGACACTGCAATCCACCGGAGACGCCCCGGCACCCGAGGTCTGGGAGCGTTACATGGACCCGACGGTCTGGAAGACCTGGGCTCCGCAGATCATGGGCGTCGAATACCGCGGTGAACGCCTCGACTCCGATACCTCCGGCCGAGTGCTGGGGCCGTTGGGGGTGCCGATCGACTTCGAGGTGCACTCGGTGGACGAACACTCGTGGACGTGGGCGTGGTCGGCATGGTTCCAGAACAGGGCCATCGGCGTGGATCTGACACACGGAGTCGTCTCACGACCCAGCGGAACCCGGGCGTGGATCACCATCGACGGCCCGCTGCCGCTGGTGCTGCCCTACCTGCCGATCGCCAAGTTCGCGCTCGGCAGGCTGTGTGCCCAGTAGGGGCTACTCGGACCGGGTGACGGTCTTCTCGTCGCTCTTGTCGGCCACCTCGGTCGGCTCGGGCGTCGGCAGCTCGGACTCCTCGCCCGACCCGTCCAGATGGCCGTCGAATTCGTCGATGGCCTCGGCGCGCTCGTCACCGGTCTGATCCTGGTCGGCGTCGACGCCCTTCGTGTGCTCGGCCGGATCGACTGTCGTGTCCACTGCTTCGTTGTCGGTCATGGGGTCAAGAGTGCCCGTCGGGCCGGGTCGCAAACCCCTACAGACCCTTTTCGATGGCGTACCGGGTCAATTCGACGCGGTTGGCCAGCTGCAGTTTTCGCAGTGTCGCCTGCACGTGGTTCTCGACCGTCCGGTGGCTGAGCGTCAAACGGGTCGCAATCTGCTTGGCGCTGAGCCCTTTTGCTACCAGTCTGAGCACCTCGGTCTCGCGCTCGGTCAACGTGGGGCGGGTATCGGACTCCGGCTCCGGTGACGACGACATCCGCCGGAATTCGCCGAGAACCAAACCAGCCAGACCCGGGGTGAACACCGCTTGTCCGGCTGCGGTGGCGCGGACGGCGTCGAACAGCTCCTCCGCCGATGCGCTCTTGACCAGGTAACCCGTCGCACCAGCTTTGATCGCGTCGAGCACGTCGCTGCGTTCCGCCGATGCCGAGAGCACCAGAATCGTGGATTTCGGGGACGCGTCCAGCACTGCGACGGTGGCATCGGCACCGTTCCCGTCGGGCAGATGCATGTCCATGAGGACGACGTCGGGAGTGGTCGCTCGGGCGCGGCGTCCGGCCGCGGCTACTCCGTCCGCGGTGGCGACCACCCGAAATCCGGCGGCCTCGAGATCCCGGGCGACGCCGTCTCGCCACATGGGGTGATCGTCGACGACCATCACCGCGATCTCGGCGTTCGGATTCTCGTCGCCGGTCATCTCGCTCCTCTCGTTCGCGGAACCCGAATTTCCCATTCGGTGCCCTCGCCCTCTCCGGTGTCGAGTATCGCAGTACCGCCGAGAGATTCGACCCGGCCGAGGATGGACTTCGAGACGCCCATCCGGCCCTCGGCCTCGGCGGCGGCGAGCCGTCCGGCGGGTATTCCGCGGCCGTCGTCACGAATGCTCAGGATCAGCTCTCCGTCGACGTCTTCGAGCAGTACGTAGGCCTTCGCATCGGCACCTGCGTGAAGCTCGACGTTGGACAGCGCAGTGGTCACGACGGCAGCGAGTTCCTCGGCAACGTCGGATTCGACGAGCACCGGGTCGGCGGGAGTCGACACCGAGATCGACGTGCCGGCCTGAGTACGCAGCAGAGCGCGCACGTCGACGATCGATCCGGTGTGATCGTCGCGCGGAGCCGACTGTTCGGAGATCAGCACGCGCAGAGCGACTTCCTGCTCACCGGCGAGCTCCGCGAGTTCGGCTGCCGGCCCGCCTATCTCGAGACCTCGACGGCGGACGAGGGCCAGCACCTGCAGAACCCCGTCGTGCACCTGTCGGGCCAGTCGCTCACGCTCCTCGGTGATCGCCGCCAACCGTGCCGCACTGCGCAATTCCTCGTGGGCGCGCCGGGCTGTGTTCGACGCCAATCCCAACGCGAGCCCGGCCGACAGCAGCACCGGGGCGGTGGCGTCGGACCACAGGTCGGTGTCGAACCGGTCCCGTACCAGGGCACTGACCAACGACATCACCACGCCCGAGGCGATACCACCCTTGGGCCCCAACAGAATTGCGGCGGAGATGACGGCGTTGGTGGCCCACAGGGTGGTGGGCAGGGTCTGGCGGGTGCTGTACCAGTCGTAGTCGGCCACCAACCGCGTCGACGCCATCAGGGCGATCACGATGATCTGATCTGCGAGCACCACCTGCCAGCGCGGCAGGGTGGCCCGCGAGAGCAGGAGTGCCGAAGCTCCGGACCATACGGCCATCAGGGCGACCAACGCCCAACTCAGCCGCGGGTTGGTGTAGTTGTCGACGGTCGCGGCCTGATAGCTGACGGCGTACACGAGAGTGACCAGACGGAAGGCCTGCGAGGCCCGCCACAGCGGGCTGTCGGGATCGGCCGAGTTCAGCGTCGGCCGCACTCGGTCAGTCGTCCGCATCGGTCTTCGGGTCTGCAGTGTTCAGCTCCCCCTTGGCAAGTCGATCGGGCTCGGACGAACCGGGAGGAGTGTCCGGGTCGCTGGGTTCGGCCGAGTACAGCGTGTCGCTGACATCGAGTTCCTCGTACACCTCGTCGGGGTCGTCGGCGAGCAGCGACCGGACGGCGGTGTTGAGCACCGCGACGATCGGAACCGCCAGCAAGCCGCCCACGATGCCCGCGAGCAGAATGCCGACGGTGATGGACAGGACGACGGCCAGTGGGTGCAGCCGAACGGCGCGGCCGAGCAGAAGTGGCTGCAGCACATGGCCTTCGAGCTGCATGACCGCGATCACGATGCCCAGGGTGATGACGGCGGTGATGAGCCCCTTCGTCACCAGGGCGATGAACACTGCGACGAATCCGGTCAGCACGGCACCGATGATCGGGATGAATGCGCCGATGAACACCAGCGAGGCCAACGGAAGTGCCAGCGGTACACCGAGAATGGCGAGCCCGGCTCCGATGCCCACCGCGTCGGCTGCGGCGACGGCCACCGTCGCGCGGACGTATCCCACGAGCGACCCGAAACCTTGGATGCCGGCTGTGCGAATCTTCTTGCGCGCCTTCGTCGGTGCCAGCCGGGTAACGAACTGCCAGATCTGATCACCGCCGTACAGGAAGAAGATCAGCGTGAACAGCGTCAGCAGCGCCCCGGTCAGAATTTCGCCGATCACCGTCGCCGTGGTCAACGCCCCACTGGTGACGGCCTCCTGGTTGTCCTGGATGACCTTGACCAGATTGTCGGTCGCTTGCCGAATCTGGTCTTCGCTGATGTGCAGCGGCCCGTTGCTGAGCCACTCCTCGACGCTGTTGATCGATTGGGTGAACTGATCGCCCACCTGTGGAAGCCCCTCGATGAACTGCTCGACGATGAACGTCATGATTCCGGCGACGACGCCGATGCTTGCGATGATCACGATGATCACCGCAGCGACACGCGGCACTCCTCGGCGCTGCATCCAATCGACGATCGGCACCAGGAGAGCGGCCGCCAGCAGCGCCAGACCCAGCGGGATGACCACCGTGCTCAATTTGGCGATCACATACGCAAAAGTGATGAATCCGGCAAACAGGACCAGCAGTCGCCACGTCCATTCCGCCCCAACCCGTACCAGCGGATGCACCGAATCTGCGGCCGAAGTGAGGCGCGGGGACGCCCCCGTACCTTGCGCCCGCAACTCGTCGGTGCTCACCCGCTAAATTTAACCTGTGCTGGCATCTTTCCGAGCGGTCTCGCTCACCCTGAAGAGTCGCTGGCCGCTCTATATGCTCTCGATGCTCATCGCCAACGTCTTCGGCGCAGTTCTGGTCTTCGCCTTCGTTCGCTACGGTCTGCCCATTCCGGAGTCGCAATCGATCGTCGCCGACCGCGTCCGCAACGTGTACATCTTCGGTGCGTATCTGGGTGTTGCCCTGGTGGTCAGCCTTATCTACGCGTACACACTGCTGCGCTCGGTCATCAGGTGGCAGCTCCGCGGCGGCCCGCCCACCCGCAAGGAACAGATGACGACGCTGCACGCGCCGCTGCGTCAGGCCATCGTGCACCTGATTCTGTGGATCATCGGCGGCATCATCTTCGTGCTGCTGACCATCGCGGAGATGCCGTCGCTGTCCATCGCCGTCATCGTCACCGTCGGCATGGCCGCCACCGTCACCTTCGGTTTCACCTACATGCTCGGCGAACGCATCCTGCGCCCGGTCGCAGCACTGGCACTGAGCGAAGGCCGTTTCGACCGCACGATGACGCCCGGCGTCGGTACCCGCATGGCCATGACGTGGGGACTGGGCACGTTGATGCCCGTCATCGGCATCATCTTGCTGTGTGCCACCCAGCTGACGACCGACCTGGTGTTCTCGCCGAACGCACTGGCCGTGGCCATCATCCTGCTCAGCGTGCTGGCCATCGTGCAGGCCTTCGTCCTGTCGATGCTCACGGCGAGCCAGATCTCCGACCCGATCAGCCAACTGCACAACGCCATCGAACGCGTGCAACGCGGCGAGACCGACGTCGAGGTCGACGTGTTCGACGGCAGCGAGATCGGTCGACTCCAGGTCGGCTTCAACCGCATGATGGAGGAATCCGCCGAGCGACGCGTCCTGCGTCAGCTGTTCGGCCAGCACGTCGGCGAGGACGTGGCGCGTCGAGCACTGCAGTTCGGTACCGAACTGGGCGGCGAGACACGGTTCGTCGCCGTGCTGTTCGTCGACATGGTCGGATCCACCGCCACCGCGTCGGAACGCCCGCCGAGTGAGGTCGTGGTGTTGCTCAACGAGTTCTTCCGGGTGGTCGTCGACGTCGTCGGACGCCACCACGGCTTCGTCAACAAATTCATGGGCGACGCGGCGCTGGCGATCTTCGGGGCACCACTCGACCGTCCCGACGCTCCCACCGCGGCCTTGGCCGCGGCGCGTGAACTGCGTTTCGCTCTGGACGAGATCACCGGACTCGACATCGGCATCGGGGTGTCCGCGGGACTGGCCGTCGCCGGCAACATCGGCGCGTCCGAGCGCTTCGAGTACACGGTCATCGGAGACCCGGTCAACGAGGCGTCGCGGCTCACCGAACTGGCGAAACTGCGGCCCGGACGCGTTCTGGCATCCACCTCGGCCCTGTACTTCGCCGACGACGAGGAGCAGGAACAGTGGGAGTTGGGCGACCAGGTGCAACTGCGTGGCCGACGACGGGCAACCCACCTGGCCTGGCCGGTGGAGTATCCCGACTCCTCCTCGAGTGACGGTTAGTCTGACAGGATGCCCGACCCCAGCTCGACCAGCGGACCCGCAGCGCGGCGCCCGCGAAACCGGCTGAGATGGGTCAAGTGGATCGCCGCAATTGCCCTGGTCGCTCTGCTGGTGGGCGAGGCAATCTACCTGTGGCCACGGCTGCACGAATCCTGGACAGCAGTACGAGAAATCCACTGGGGCTGGCTGGCTGCGTGCGTATTTGCCCAAGCCGTGTCGCTCAGCGCGTTCGGCCGAGTCCAGAAGCAGCTGCTCGACGCGGGCGGCGTACAGGTGCGTCAACGCAAGTCCGTGGCCGTCATCTACGGCAGCACCGCAATGTCGCTCACTCTGCCCGCCGGCCAGGTGTTCTCGACGGCCTTCACCTACCGCGAGACCCGACGCTGGGGTGCGAGTCCGGTTGTCGCCTCCTGGCAGCTCGCCATCTCCGGCGTCATCGCCGCGGCCGGGTTGGCGGTGCTCGGCGTTGCCGGCGGACTGGTTGTCGGTAGTTCGTTCAACACCTTCACCGTGGTGCTCCCGATCATCGGCGTCATCGCGATCGTGGCCGCTGTCCGATACATCTCGAACCACCCGGAGTCCATCAAACAGTTCGCCCGCTGGGGTCTGCGCAAGTACAACGCGTTCCGCAACCACGATCTCGACGCCGGAGCCGAGGCCATCGACAAGGTCATCGGCCAGATCCAATCCGTACAGCTCGGCAAGCGGGACGGCGCGCTCACACTGTCCTGGTCGGCCGTGCACCGGCTCGCGGACGTCGCGTGCCTGGCGTTCGCGTGCTTCGCCGTCGGCGCAGATCCACGACTGTCCGGGCTGTTCATCGCATTCGCGGCGGGTAAGGCCGTCGGATCCGTTCCGCTCGCACCCGGTGGCCTGGTGGTCGTCGACGCCACCCTCATCGCGTTCCTGACCAGCGCCGCGTCCATCACCGCATCTCAGGCAGTGGCGTCGGCCTTGGTCTATCGCGGGGTCAGCTTCATCTTGGTCGCCATCGTCGGGTGGATCGTGTTCCTCGTCCTGTTCCGTAAGCACCAGCACGCCGATCTCGAATTCGACATCGCCCTCGAGCGGCAGGAGACCTCCGATCTCGGCCGAGCCGCCGAGCACGATCGCGACTCCAAAGGCGATCCGGAGACCGCCTAGCCCCGTGCTGTTCGGTATGGCATCCGTCACTGTCCGTTCACCCGGAATATATACGGACCCCGGTCCGCTTGTGTACTATGAGTTTGAAACTTCAACCCAACAAGGAGTCCTCATGACCACCGCCATCGCGCTTCCCGAGCTCACCGCAGGCACCTGGGCCATCGATCCCACCCACTCCACCGTCGGATTCACCGTCCGCCACCTGGTGGTCAGCAAGGTCCGCGGCCGTTTCCAGAACTTCAGCGGCACCGTCACCGTCGCCGCCGACGGCACCCCGTCCGTCGACGCCGAGATCGACGTCACCTCGATCACCACCGACAACGAGCAGCGCGACGGCCACCTCAAGACCGCCGACTTCTTCGAGGTCGAGAAGTTCCCGACCGCGACGTTCAAGTCCACCTCGGTCAAGGCCGACGGCGGAGACTTCGTCGTCACCGGAGACTTCACCCTCCACGGCGTCACCAAGTCCATCGACCTCAAGCTCGAGTTCAACGGCGTCAACGCCGGCATGGGCAACGGACCGGTCGCAGGCTTCGAAGCCAGCACCACCATCAACCGCAAGGACTTCGGCATCAGCATCGACATGCCCCTCGAAGGCGGCGGCGCAGTCGTCGGCGACAAGATCGCCCTGAACCTCGACATCGAGGCCGGCCTCCAGGCGTAAGTTTCACCCCCGCCTTCCGGATTCACCCCTCCCCTTCCGGATTCACCCCTCCCCTTCCGGATTCACCCCTCCCCTTCCGGATTCACCCCTCCCCTTCCGGATCAATGCGCCTTTGTTGCAGTCCAACCGACTGAAACCCACATTGATCCGGACCTGGGGGGCGAGATCCAGTGGCATCGAACGGCCCGCACCTGCACTCGTAGGCGCGGGCCGTTCGCGTCGGTGTCCTACAGTGGGCCCGTGAAGTTTCGTTCCCCGGCCGTCGCTGCCGTCCTCGATCTCGTCATGATCGTGCTCTTCGCCGCGATCGGCCGTCGCAGTCACGACGAAGCCACCGCGCTGTCCGGCCTCTTCCGCACCGCGTGGCCGTTCGTCGTCGGTGCCGCTGTCGGCTGGATCGCTGCGTTCGCTCTGTACCGCAACAAGTTCGACGCGTTCCTCGTCGTTCCGACGGGCATTTTGGTGTGGGTCACCACGGTCGTCGGAGGCATGATCCTGCGCACGGCGACAGGACAGGGAACCGCTACCGCGTTCATCATCGTTGCGACGATTTCCACCGCGGTTCTGCTGCTCGGCTGGCGCGCGATCGCCAGATTCATTCCCTCGGTTCGGTGACAGGGACCTTTTCGCGATAGGATCATTCACGGTGCGCCGGGAAGTCTGGTCGGCAATAGTTCTGTGCTGCGCACATGTCCGTCGACTCGGCGGACGCGCTCGGCACGACGTTGCTACCGAAAGGCGTTGTTCCCGTGTCTGATTCACCGATTCCCAAAGAGAGATTGCCGCTGTTCTCTCGCGGTTCCTGGTCCGAGGCCGACCGCATCGCACAGGTCTTGCGCAAAGAGACCGTCGGCGGCGCATTGCTTCTCGTTGCCACCGTGGTCGCGCTCGTGTGGGCCAACTCACCGTGGTCCGCCGCCTACGACACATTGATGAGCACTCGCGTCGGGCCGTCGGCTCTGCATCTCGATCTGACTCTGTCGACGTGGGCCGCCGACGGGCTGTTGGCCATCTTCTTCTTCGTCGTCGGACTCGAACTCAAACGCGAGTTCGTTGCCGGTGATCTGCGCGATCCGGCACGGGCGGCACTTCCGGTGGCCGCGGCGATCGGCGGAATGGTAGTTCCCGCAGTCATTTTCGTGCTGTTCAACCTCGGCACCGGGGATGGCGCTCTGCTCGGCTGGGCCATTCCCACCGCGACCGACATCGCGTTCGCCGTGGCCGTTCTCGCTGTGATCAGCACGCATCTGCCGACAGCGCTGCGAACCTTCCTGCTGACTCTGGCCGTGGTCGACGACCTTTTGGCCGTCAGCGTCATCGCGATCTTCTACACCGACGACATCAACTTCATTGCGCTCGGCCTGACGCTGATCCCGCTCGCGCTGTTCGCCGTCGCCGTGCAGATGCGCGTCCGCTCGTGGTGGGTGCTCATCCCGCTGGCCGTGGTGACGTGGGTGCTCATGCACGAGTCGGGTGTCCACGCCACCGTCGCAGGCGTTCTGCTCGGCTTCGCCGTCCCGGTGATCCGGAGCAAGGCGAACGGCGGCCCCGATGCGGGCCCCGGTCTCGCCGAGCATTTCGAGCACAAGATCCGACCCATCTCCGCGGGTATCGCGGTTCCGCTGTTCGCCTTCTGTGCAGCCGGTGTGACTGTCGGCGGCTTCTCCGGCCTGGCCAGCGCCCTGACCGACCCGATTGCCATCGGCATCATCGCCGGCCTCGTCATCGGCAAGGCCATCGGCATCTTCGGCACCACCTACCTGGTCTCGCGCTTCACCCGGGCCACCCTCGATGCCGGCTTGAAATGGCTCGACGTCTTCGGCGTCGCGATGCTCGCCGGTATCGGTTTCACGGTGTCGCTGCTGATCGGCGATCTGGCATTCGGTGAAGGAACAGAGCGCGACGATCACGTGAAGGTCGGTGTGCTGACCGGTTCGATCGTTGCCGCAACCATCGCGTCGATCATTCTGCGTACCCGCAACAAGGCGTACCGGGACTTCCACATCGAAGAGACCCGCGACGACGACCACGACGGAATTCCGGACGTGTACCAGCAGAAGAAGTAGACCGCGGCCGACATCTGGTCTGTTGCCACTGGTAAGGGGCCTCTACAGTTGTCGCCGTGATCGACATCCGGGTCCAGGCATGACCGACCCACAGCCGCTGGCCCGTCGACTGGGCCTTGTCGATGCAGTCGTCATCGGTGTCGGCTCGATGGTCGGGGCGGGAGTGTTCGCATCGTTCGCTCCCGCGTCGGCCGCAGCGGGTGCCGGCTTGCTGATCGGTCTCGCCATCGCGGCTGTCGTCGCGTTCTGCAACGCGACGTCGTCCGCGCAACTCGCCGCCCAGTATCCGACGTCGGGCGGGACGTACATCTACGGTCGCGAACAACTCGGTGAGTGGCCCGGCTTCCTCGCCGGCTGGACCTTCGTCATCGGCAAGACCGCAAGCTCGGCGGCCATGGCGATGGTGTTCGCGGCCTACGTCGCCCCTTCCGGCTATACGAAAGTCGTTGCGATTCTTGCCATTGTCGCGTTGACGGTGGTGAACTACTTCGGTATCACTCGCACGGCGCTGCTGACGAAGATCCTCGTCACCGCGGTGCTCGCCATCCTCGTCATCGGGGTGGTTCTGGGCTTCGCCGGCTCGCCGGGCAACGGCATCGGCGCTTCGGGATCCCTCACCGGGGACGGCTGGTACGGAATTCTGCAGTCCGCGGGATTGCTGTTCTTCGCCTTCGCCGGCTACGCGCGCATCGCCACCCTCGGCGAGGAAGTGGTGCGGCCCGAGCGCACCATTCCACGGGCCATCGTCTCTGCACTCGGCATCGCGTTGCTGATCTATGCAGCGGTTGCCGTGACATTGTTGACGGTATTGGGCCCGGACCTACTGGCCTCGTCGTCGGCTCCGCTGGTCGATCTCGTTGTGACGTCCGGGTATTCGTGGGCATCACCTGTCATGCGCATCGGTGCCGGACTGGCCGCGCTCGGAGCGTTGCTGGCCTTGATCGCCGGTATCGGACGCACGTCGTTGGCGATGGCCCGCCACCATGATCTGCCGTCGTATCTGACTGCGGTCCACCCTCGTTACTCGGTGCCGCACCGGGCCGAGATCACTCTGGCGGCGATCGTCAGTGCCGCAATCCTGCTAGTGGATCTTCGTGACGCCATCGGCTTCTCGTCCTTCGGAGTGCTGCTGTACTACCTCGTCGCCAACGTCAGCGCGTACACCCAGGGCACCGAACACCGACGCTATCCGCGCCCCCTGCAGGCGCTCGGAGCGCTCGGATGCCTGGTTCTCATTGCCACGCTGCCCTTGTCGTCGATCGCGATCGGCACCGTTGTGACACTGCTCGGCGTCCTCTACCGTCTGGTCCGGGTTCAGCGACTGTTCACTTGACGGCTGATTCGACAAGGGTCAATATAGACCAATGTCGAATCAAGACCTGACCTCCTCGGCCGGCGCATGCTGTTCGCCGCTCGTCCACGAACCGCTGACCGTGGACTGGGCCGGGGATCTGGCCCGCATGTTCAAGGCGTTGGGCGATCCTGTGCGCCTGCGGTTGCTCAGCCTCGTCGCCAGCCATGCCGGCGGCGAAGCGTGCGTGTGTGACATCTCCCCCGCTTTCGACCTGTCGCAACCGACGATCTCCCACCACCTCAAGGTGCTCCGCGAAGCCGGGCTGCTCGACTGTGAGCGACGCGGAACCTGGGTCTACTACTGGGTCGTTCCAGCTGCTTTGCAACAACTGTCGTCGGTACTCACCGCCGCGGACCCCACGGTGGTCGCGGTATGAGCACCACCACGGACACCGCCGTCGTCGGCAAACTCTCCACGCTCGATCGGTTCCTCCCGGTGTGGATCGGTGTCGCCATGGTCGTCGGCCTGATCCTGGGGCGCATGGTCCCCGGGCTGAACGACGCGTTGTCGTCCATCTCCGTCGACGGGGTGTCGCTGCCGATCGCCGTCGGCCTGCTCATCATGATGTATCCGGTACTGGCCAAGGTCCGCTACGACCGCCTCGACACCGTCACCGGCGACAGGCGACTGCTGATCGGATCGCTCGTTCTCAACTGGGTCCTCGGACCGGCGCTGATGTTCGCTCTCGCATGGCTTTTCCTGCCCGACCTGCCCGAGTACCGGACCGGCCTGATCATCGTCGGCCTCGCTCGATGCATCGCGATGGTCATCATCTGGAACGACCTCGCCTGCGGAGACCGTGAGGCCGCGGCCGTGCTGGTGGCGATCAACTCGGTGTTCCAGGTCTTCATGTTCGCCGTCCTCGGATGGTTCTACCTCTCGGTACTGCCCGGCTGGCTCGGCCTGGAGCAGACCACGATCGAAGCGTCGCCGTGGCAGATCGCGAAGTCGGTGCTGATCTTCCTCGGAATCCCGCTGATAGCCGGATTTGCATCGCGCTTCTTCGGTGAACGCGCCAAGGGTCGTGCGTGGTACGAGGAGAAGTTCATCCCCAGGATCGCCCCGTGGGCTCTCTACGGGCTGTTGTTCACCATCGTCGTTCTCTTTGCGCTGCAGGGTGATCGGATCACCTCACAGCCCTGGGACGTGGTGCGCATCGCGCTGCCTCTGCTGGTCTACTTCGCGGTGATGTGGGGCGGCGGTTACGCACTCGGTGCCGCCATGGGCCTGGGCTACGAACGCACTACCACCCTCGCATTCACCGCTGCGGGCAACAACTTCGAGCTCGCCATCGCCGTCGCCATCGCCACCTACGGCGCAACGTCCGGGCAGGCACTCGCCGGGGTCGTCGGCCCGCTCATCGAGGTGCCGGTCCTGGTCGGCCTCGTCTATGTCTCCCTCGCCCTACGGAAGCGGTTCTCCCCCAGCCTTTCCACGACCACGTCATCGAAGGATTCCTGATGTCCGACACACCCAGCGTCCTGTTCGTCTGCGTCCACAACGCCGGCCGCTCTCAGATGGCCGCCGGATTTCTGACCCATCTCGCCGGTGATACCGTCGAGGTACGTTCTGCCGGTAGCGCTCCCGCGGACACCATCAACTCGGCAGCGGTCGAGGCCATGGCCGAGGTCGGTATCGACATCTCGTCGCAGTCGCCGAAGATCCTGACCACCGAGGCCGTCGAGACGTCCGACGTCGTCATCACCATGGGCTGTGGCGACGCGTGCCCGGTGTTCCCTGGCGTGAGCTACCGCGACTGGGCACTGGCCGATCCGGCAGGAAAAGGCGTCGAGGCAGTCCGCCCGATTCGCGATGAGATCAAGCGTCGAATCGAAGAATTGATCGCCGAACTGGTTCCAGCGAAGCAGAGTTCGGCATCATGACGACACCCAGCGTGCTGTTCGTCTGCGTCAAGAACGGCGGCAAATCACAGATGGCGGCCGGCCTGATGCGCAAGGCCGTCGGCGATTCGGTCGAAGTGCACTCTGCCGGAACGAAGCCGGGCGGAAAGGTCAATGCACTCTCGGCCGAGGCGCTCCTCGAAGTCGGCGTCGATCTGTCGGGTGAAGTACCGAAACCGATCGACCCCGCTCTGCTCGCCCGGATGGACTACGTCGTCACCCTCGGCGGTGAGGCGAAGGTAGACGTGGTCGACGGCCCCAGATTCGAGAACTGGGACACCGACGAACCGTCCGAACGCGGTATCGACGGCATCGAGCGGATGCGTCTGGTGCGTGACGACATCGCGGGCCGCGTCGGAGAACTGGCATCCCGATTGCGCAGCGCGGAAACCTGATTCGAATGAACACCGAGGTGGTGGTGATCGGCGGTGGTCAGGCAGGACTGGCCGCCGGCTACTACCTGCGACGAGCCGGGCTGGACTTCGTCATCCTCGACAATCAGACGCACGCCGGCGGGTCCTGGCAGGACTACTGGCCGTCGCTACATCTGTTCTCGCCGGCCGAGTACTCGCGACTACCCGGTTGGCCGATGCCGCCGTGGCACAGCGGCTTTCCTCCGGCATCGCACGTCGTGGACTACCTGCGGGCGTACGAGAAGAAGTACGACTTGCCGGTGCACAGGCCCGTCGACGTGAAGTCCGTGCATCGTACGACCGAGGGCTATCGAGTCGACACCGACGGCGAGTCGTACGGTGCCGCAGCAATCGTCAATGCGACGGGAACGTGGTCTCGGCCGTTCTGGCCGAGCTACCCGGGTATGCGTGAGTTCGGTGGAACCCAGCTGCATGCCGCTGACTACCGAACGCCGGGTCAGTTCGTGGGCAAGCGAGTGGGAATCGTCGGCGGCGGAAACTCGGCTGCTCAGATACTTGCCGAGATATCCACGGTCGCGCAGACCCTGTGGTTCACCAACCGCGAGCCCAAGTTTCTCCCCGACGACGTCGATGGTCGGGTGCTGTTCGATGTCGCCAGCGATCGGTCCCGCACTCTGGCGGCAGGCGGTCCCGATACCGGCGGGGTCGCCGGTCTGGGCGACATCGTCATGGTCCCGTCGGTGCGGGAGGCCAGGGATCGCGGAGTGCTGCACGCCCGGCCGATGTTCACCGCGATCACCACCGACGGCGTCACCGACGGACATACGACGGAGAAGCTGGATGTAATCCTCTGGTGCACCGGATTCCGACCCGCACTGCGGCATCTGCAGCCGCTGCACCTGCAGACCGAAGGATCGGGAATCGTATTGGACGGCACTCACGTTCGCGGCGAACCGACGCTGGTGTTCCTGGGCTACGGCGACTGGACCGGCCCGGCCTCGGCGACGCTCATCGGCGTCGGCCGGACGGCACGTGCAGCAGTGGACACTCTAGTTCGACGAGGAAAGGTAGATCAGACATGAACGAATACCCCGTAGTGGTGGTCGGCGCAGGCCCCATCGGTCTCGCTGCCGCGGCGCACCTGACCGAAACCGGTTCTGCCGTCATCGTTCTCGAACGTGGACCGTCGGCCGGATCGGCGGTGTCCGAATGGAATCACGTGCGGCTGTTCTCTCCGTGGTCCGAGGTCGTCGACCCGGCTGCCGCCCGACTGCTCGAACCCACCGGTTGGACTCCACCGGACGGCGACACCTACGCCACCGGACGCGAATGGGTGGAGCACTATCTCGCGCCCCTCGCTGCTGTGCTCGGCGATACCGTCCGAGTCGACTGCGAAGTGGTCGGCGTTGCCCGCCGGGGACGCGACCGCGTCGTCGACGCCGGACGCGACACCGAACCACTGTCGGTGCATGTTCGCCACTCCGACGGCAGCGAGGAACGCATCCTCGCTCGCGCCGTGGTCGACGCGTCGGGCACCTGGGGATCACCGAATCCATTGGGCAGCGAGGGACTTCCGGCCATCGGCGAGAAGGCCGCCGCCGACCGCATCGACTACCGAGTCCCCGATCTGGCCGATCCGGCGATTCGCTCTCAGTTCGCGGGCAAGCACACCGTCATCGCCGGTAGCGGTCACTCCGCGCTGACCGCCATCATCACCTTCGCAGAGCTCGCCGCCGACGAGCCCGGCACGACGCTCACCTGGGCCGTGCGTCGAGGCGTCACCGCGGAGGTCTTCGGCGGCGGCGCGGCCGACGAACTCGCGGCGCGCGGCGCACTCGGCCAACGCGCGAAGAAGGCCGTCGACGACGGTTACCTCACCGTGGTCTCCGGATTTCGCACCGAAGCCGTTGCGGTGCAGGGTGATCGGCTCACCCTCGTGGGCGACGGCGGCACCCGTATCGAGAACGTCGACCGCGTCGTCGCACTGACCGGGTTCCGTCCGGACTTGTCGTGGTTGTCCGAAGTGCGCCTCGATCTCGATCCCACTCTGCAGGCACCGAAGTTCGTCGCCGAGCTGGTGGATCCGAACATCCACTCCTGCGGCTCGGTGTCACCACACGGAGTCGAGGAGCTCACTCAGCCCGAGCCCGGCCTGTACCTGGTTGGCATGAAGAGCTACGGACGTGCGCCGACGTTTCTGGCGATGACCGGATACGAGCAGGTGCGCAGCATCGCCGCCGAACTGGCGGGCGATCACGAGGGCGCGCGAAAGGTGGAGCTGACGTTGCCCGACACGGGCGTCTGCGGTGGAGCCGGCCTGTTCGACGAGCCCGACGCCCCCACGACCAGTGGATGCTGCGGTGTCTCCCCAGAAGCTGAGGCACAACTGATCTGAGTGTCCACTATTTCGTTCCAGAAGCGGGATCGCGCCTCCCGGCTGAAATGGTGGACACTCAGATCACCTACGACGTCAGCCGAATGCCTGGTACCCCAACCAGCCGGCGAGGCCGAGTCCCAGAATTCCGACGCCGACGCGGAGCACGATCGCCGAGATCACCTTGACGGTCGGTGGCCCGCAGGCACCGCCGACGAAGCAGCCGATTGCGAGAGCCAGAGCGGCCCACCAGTTCACGTGACCGGAGAACGAGAAGATGATCGCCGCAATGAGATTGGCGATGCCGAGGAAGAAGCTCTTCAGAATGCTTGCGCGCCAGAACGTATCGGACGTACAGATCAGCGCCAGGGCCAGGAAGATAACCCCGGCACCGGCTCCGAAGTAGCCCCCGTAGATGGCGACGGCGAACAGCGCCAGCGGGTACAGCGCCGGAAATTGCTTGCCGCCGGACAGCGTTCGGATTTTCGGCTGCAGCAGCAGTGCAATCGCAGCCATCGCGACCAGGAACGGCACGATGACCTCGAACGATCCCTCCGGAGTGACGAGCAACAGGATGGCCCCGGTGGTCCCGCCGAGCGCCGAGTAGACGGCGTAGCGAATCAGCTGTTTGCCGTCCTTGGCGAGTTCGGCCGACGAGCTCGTAGTGGCACCCACTCCGGCAGCGACCAGCGCGACGGTGTTGGTGACGTTCGCCGAGACCGCGGGAAGCCCTACCGCCAACAGCGCCGGATAGGACACGAGGGATGCGAGCCCGGTGACGAACCCGATGAGGCCGGCGAAGAACCCGGCCACCACCAGTAGTCCGAAATCGAGCACAGTCACCGAACAAAACTACCGTGCCTAACGATCGAGCCCCTATTCGACGGGGTTCGCCATCTCCTGCAGCAAGCGGCTCGTCATCCGCACTGCCTGATCCCCACCGTCGGCGTCCTCGATGTAGACGGCGAAGGCGACATCGCCGCTGGTCGCGAGCACGAAGCGATCATCGCCGCTCTCTCCTGCAAATCCCTGCACGCCGTCGAACGTATCGAGACCACTGCTGTTCGACGATGCGGCCACGATCTCACGCAGGCGGGCTGCAGCGTCAGGGCCCATGGGCTCGGCTGCGCGGTCTGCCACTGCAGTCTGCCCGGCGACGATGGCCGGCGTTGGCGCGCTGCCGCGGGAGATCGCTGCTGCCATCTGGGCAAGCCCGAACGGTGTCACCGTCGCCTCGGCTCCGGATGCGGTGGAGACGTTCCGAATACCGTCGATCGCGCTCCGGCTGTCGGCGGGGGTGCCGGTGTAGGCGTCGAGACCGGGCATCGCATAGTGGATTCCCAGACCCAATCGTGCTGCCGCGTCTTCCGCACTGTCGTCGCCGCGATCGGCCTGTACGGCTTTGATCAACTCCGACGCGGTGCCGGCCGGATAGGAGCCGGCGAACACCACGTCGCCCTGCTCGTTGGCGTAACTGTTCTGTGCCGCACCGAGAATCGCACCGGTCGACGTGGACACCGCCACGATCGACGCGGACGTACCCGCCATCACCACAGCGTTCTCGGCCGCCAGTTGGACGCGCGGATCGAGTGTTGCGTGCAAGTCCGGTCCGCCCGGTCCCTGGAATCCCACGCGTCGTTCACCGGTTCCGTCGACGGTGTAGGTGTCGACGGCCCAGCCTGCGGTGGCGTCGCGGCCGGATTGCCACGCGGCGCGCAGGGAGTCGAGCACCGGGGAGGTGATTCGACGGTCGTCGACGATGAGCTTCGGCTGCGGGGCGACCACCACTCCCGGCACCGCTCGCAGATCGTCTTCGAGAACGGCGAAGTCGTCGTCGCGCAGTGTCACTGCGGTGATCGGAGCTCCGTGGGCCGAATCGAGTTCCTTCAGTAGCGATTCGGAGGTGATCAGCGGCGCGACGACGTCGATGACATCGGCGAGTTGCTGAGCCGACGCCGCCGGATCACTCATCTGGGCGGGGTCGAGAGAGATGGCGTTGATGGTCCGCTCGCTCATCAGCACGTTGTTCGCGGAATCGAAGATCAACGGCGGAGCGGCGTCGGTGCGGGTGTAGCGAACCGACCCGCCCGAGGTCAGATCCGGAACGAGCGTGGCCGGATCCCACGCGATACGCCAGCCGACACTGAGCTTCTTGGTTGCGCCCTGAGCGCTGTACTTCCAGTCCTTGCCCTCGCCGAAATTCCAGGCGGACGCGAGCGTGAAGAATCCGCTCTCGTCGGAGAGATCCATGTACTGAGTCAGGTCGAAGTCGCCCGTCGATCTACCGTCGGCCGACAAACCGTCGAACATCTGATTCAGAGCTGCCGTCGCGGCGTTCGGGTACGTCGTCAGTGCTGCCGCCGCCGCGACATCGCGGTTGTCCAGCGCGTCGACGAATTTGGAGACCAATACCTCGGCCTCGCTCGGTGGGCGGTCGACCATCCAGAACACGGCCGAGACCGACAGCGTCGCCGATGCTGCAACTGCGACGAGGTAGCGACCGCGGACCTTGCGCGGGCCACGACGGACACGACTCATAGAACTCATGAGTCACAATATTCACTGTAGTCACACGAGTAACAAGCACGAGATTCATACAAGCCGGTCACGATTGAGATACGGAGTGGTCCGTTTACCTCGGGCTGTTACCTCAGAAAGCGTCCTGCAGCCTCGATGGCGGGCGCCGAACTTCCCGCGTTGTTCACGAAGACCGCGAACGCGAGATCCCCGGAGATCCCGACGAACCAGCCGTGCGCTCCTTCGTTGTTCGGCCCGAATTCGGCGGTTCCGGTCTTGCCGAGCAGCCCCGGAATGTCGTTCAGTGCCGTGGCCGTACCACCGGTGATGGTATCGCGCATCATGGCCTTGATCTGCTCGGTGACCTGTGGGTTCACCGCTGCCGGCTGCATGTTTCCCACGCCGGGCTTACCCGAGACGACCGTCGGCGGGAGCAATCCGTTGTTCGCGATCGACGACGCGACCAGCGCCATACCGAACGGCGACGCAGTCACCTGCCCTTGGCCGATGGCGGATTCGACGCGCTGCGCCGGGGTGTCGGCCGACGGCACCGAACCGGTGACGGTCGTCAGGCCCGGGGTCACGTAGTCGACGCCGAGGCCGTACTGCGCGGCCGCGTCGGTCAGACCGTTCGGCGGCAGGGCGACGCCGAGTCGGCCCATCGTCGTGTTGCACGATTTCGCGAAGGCAGTGTGCAACGGAACGTCGCCGAGCGCGAAGTTGTCGTCGTTGGGAATCTGACGTCCCTCGATGTTTTCCGTCGCCGGGCACGGCAACACCGTGTCGGGGGTGACGGCACCGGATTGCAGAGCAGCCGAGGTGGTGACCGTCTTGAAGGTCGACCCGGGCGGGTAGAGACCGGTCAGAGCAATCGGGCCTTCCGCATCCGCCGCGGCGTTCTGTGCGACGGCGAGAACCTCTCCGCTGGACGGCCGAAGCGCGACGATCGCAGCCTGCTGCGGCACCGACGCCAGGGCGTTCTCGGCCTTGATCTGCAACGCCGAGTCGACGGTGGTCGCGATGTCGTCACCGGTGGAGGCATCGCGACCGGCAAGCTGGGTGACGGTGTTGTCGGCAGCGACCGACTGGATCGCCCAGCCTCGATTGGCCGCCTGCTCCTGTTCCCACAGCGTCGTCAGGTCGCTGAGAACCGGCGAGACAAGATTGCGATCGGTGGCCAGCAGCCGAGTCTGTGGCGCCAGGGTGACTCCCGGAACGGCTGCGAGCTGCGCGCCGATGGGATCGATATCCGCCTGACGGAGCGAGACTACGGTCGCCGAATTACCCTGTGCAGCAGCAACAGACGACGCAACAGACTGGGCGGTGATCCCCGGAACGATGGATCCGACGAGAGCGGCGACGGCCACCGGATCGGCCGTCGCATCGACGTTGACGAGGGTGACGACCTGCTGCGACATGAGCTCGCCGCCGTTGGCATCGAAAACCCTGGGCGCGACCAGCGCGTCGGTCGGGGTGAATCGGACCGAGGAATCGGCCGTCAGTCCGGGGACCAAGATGGCCGGGTCCCAGGTGATCTTCCACCCTTGCGGAGTCTCTGCTGCGGTCGCAGACGTCGTGTAGTTCCACTCTTTCGGCTGGCCGTCCGGTTCCGCCGTGCCGTCGGTGGTGGTCGAGAAGCGCCAGCCGGCGTTCAGCGTGAACGTGCCCGCATCCTCGTTCGCGTCGACAGCCTCGAAATCGGGAGTGGCCGTCACCGTTCCGCCGCCGGACAGCCCGTCGTACAGCTGGGTGAGCGCGGCGCCCGCGCCCGCGGGATCGGTCGTCAGCGCGGCTGCCTGATCGATGTTCGAGCTGCTGACGGCGGCCGCGAACTGCTCGGCGACCGTCTGCGGCTGATCGGGCCCACTGTTTCCGCAGGCAGCGACCACCAGGGCCAGCACGGACACGATTGCGGCCAGAGTCGTCGGTCTTCTCGTTGTGCGCACGGAGTCGATCATGCCCCAGGCCTCCGACGAATCGGCGGTGGCGCGAACCCGAGATGGGGTGTAATCATGTAATCAGTATTACTGAACCTACAGAGGAGTCACCATGAAACCCAGTGGACGCTCGTTCGGTCGCCCCGGTGGCTGGCAGCACGCAGATGTTCCCGACGCCACCGATGCCGGCGACTGGTTCGGCGGCAGATTGCCCGACAGCTGGTTCGAGGGCACCGCGTCGGTCGAGGTGGATCGCGAAGAGATCGTTGTGGTCGGGACGTTGCCCACCGAGGAGGGCAGTTCACCTGCCGCCACCGAAGGCCGCATCGCCCGATTCCGAGAAGGCACACGGGCCGAGCGCATGCAGATTGCCGACGAGGCCGAGAAGCGCTACGGACGCAAGGTCGCCTGGGGCGTTCGGACCGATTCCGAGGTAGTCCTGTTCACCCACCTGGCCGTCCCGGTCATGACCCGCCTGCGTCAGCCCGAACGACGCGTCCTCGACACCCTCGTCGATGCCGGAGTCGCGCGGTCTCGTGCAGACGCTCTGTCGTGGGCCGTGAAGTTGGTCGGCGAGCACACGCAGGACTGGTTGGACGAACTGCGCGGAGCCATGTCGACAGTGGACGAACTACGCAAGAAGGGGCCCTCGGTCTAAATCGCTTGCGGATTGCCCACGTTCGGCATTAGCGTGGAGATCGCCTTGTTGCCCACAGATTCGGAGAGGCCATTGCTCTTCCAAAGGTTCTAGACGCCTGCAGTTCGACCGCACGCACACCTTTGGAGCATCCATGCCTCATTCATCTTCCCTCTCTGTCTCCGATCTGACGTTCTCCTGGCCCGACGGCGACCCCGTGTTCGACGCGTTGTCGGCCATCTTCCCCAGCGGCACAACAGGTCTCGTCGGATCGAACGGTGCCGGAAAGTCGACCCTCCTGAGATTGCTCGCCGGAGAAGTGACACCGCAGCGCGGTTCGATCTCGATGCCCGGCGTCCTGGGTTATCTCCGTCAGGACATCGCACTCGACCCCGAGCTCCCGGTGGATCGCGTGCTGGCCATCGATTCGGTCCGAAAGGCATTGCATCGCATCGAATCCGGTACATCTTCCGAGGACGATTTCGCCATCGTCGGATCGGCCTGGGACGTCGAGGAGCGCGCGCTGGCGTTGCTGAACAAGCTCGGTCTGGGCGGCTTCGTCGGCTCCCTCGACGACCTGGATCGACCGGTCGGCACGCTGTCCGGTGGCGAAGCGATGCTGCTGGCTCTCACCGCGCAATTGCTCGCCGAACCAGACGTACTGCTGTTGGACGAGCCGACCAACAACCTGGATCTCGTTGCACGAGAACGACTGTATGCGGCCGTGGACGGATACTCGGGGGTACTCGTCGTCTGCAGCCACGACCTCGAATTGCTCGAGCGTGTCGATACCATCGCCGAGGTCCGCGCCGAACGCAGCGGCACCTCCCGAGTACGCATGTTCGGTGGAAACTACACGCACTACCGATCGGTGATCGACGCCGAGCAGGAAGCCGCGCGGGCGAGCATCCGAGACGCCAAGAACGACGTGCGCAAGCAGGAACGCGAATTGGTCGACACACAAATCAAACTGGATCGCAGGTTGCGCTACGGCAAGAAGATGGCGGAGCAGAAGCGCGTACCGCCGGTCCTTGCGGGCCGACGCAAGCGGGCCGCACAGGAATCGGCCGGCAAACTACGCGGTACCCACAGCGATCGCGTCGACGATGCCCGGACGTCACTGTCTGCCGCCGAGGATCTCCTGCGCGACGATCGCGAGATACGCGTCGACCTGCCCGCAACGAAAGTCCATCCGGGACAGGTAGTTCTGACTCATGACGACGTTCACATCGTCGGTCCCGAACGCATCGCACTCGTCGGGCCGAACGGAAGCGGTAAGACCACCCTGCTGCGCAGTCTCGACGCCGCCGACGCCGAAGTGCCGTGGAAATACCTTCCGCAACGCCTCGACATCTTCGACGAAACACGCACCGTTGCCGAGAACATCGCCGACGTGGCACCGCACGCCACCGCCGAACAGATCCGTGGCCAACTGGCCCGATTCCTCTTCCGCGGATCCGACGCCGATGCCGTCGTCGCCACCCTCTCCGGAGGCGAGCGACTGCGAGCCGCACTGGCACGAATCCTGCTGTCCGAGCCTGCACCGAAACTACTGATGCTCGACGAGCCCACCAACAACCTCGACATCACCAGCCGCCAACACCTCATCGACGCACTGAACACATTCGAGGGTGCACTGATCATCGCCAGCCACGATCGCCCGTTCCTCGACGCGATCGCCCCTACCCGCACCATCGACCTGACGCCGATCGCCCAGCCCACCGAGTCGGCCGAGTCGGCCGAGTCGGCCGCGGAAACACCCACCCGGGAGGAGTCAATGTGACGTTCGGTGGCCTTTTCGGGGGTCAATGTCACGTTGAGTGGACGTCCAGGGTCAGAATCGGAAGGTGGAATACGCCTCGAATGCAGATGATGGGACGCAGATCGCGTACACGGTGGTGGGGTCCGGGCCGCCGTTGTTGATGGTGCACGGCAGTTTCCTGACGCACACGATTTGGCGGACGTTCGGATATGTGAAGGCGTTGCGCGGGACTCGGCAGCTCATACTGGTCGACAGTCGCGGTCATGGCCGCAGCGAGAAGCCCCATACTCCCGACGCCTATGCCATGGCCAATATCGTCGGAGATCTGACGGCGGTTCTCGACGCGGTCGGCGCTCCGACCGTCGACTATCTCGGCTATTCGTTCGGTGCGCGGGCCGGTCTCGCATTGACGGCGGCGAGGCCCGAACGCGTGCGTTCACTCGCGGTGGGCGGCGGTAGTCACGGCGCTCAGGCGGGAGCGTTCGACAGGCTCTTCTTCCCGGGCTGCGCGGACGTGTTGGAGCGCAGCGGCATGGACGGGTTCCTCGAGGCGTGGAACGCGCACCGCATGTTTCCCATCGACCTGGGAACACGAGCGGTGTTCTCCGCCAACGATGCTCAGGCCATGGCCGCGTACATCCGAGCATGCGACGCCGATCCCGGTCTACCCGACGACGTCCTGCAGCACTTCACCCCACCGTCGCTGTTCTACGTCGGCAGCGAGGATCGAACCCGGCTCGACGACACCCGTGCCGCTGCCGCCCTGGTGCCCGACTCCGAACTGCACATCGTTCGCGGATTCGACCATGCGACGACGATGGCCGCATCGGACGAGGTGCTCGAATTCCTCGAGCGGTTCTGGAGCAACTGATCTGAGCGCCCACAATTCGCGTCGAGAATCGGGATCCCGCCGCGAGCAGCCAATAATGGGCGCTCACGTCACCTACGACAACCGACCCTGCCAGCCCCACCCACAACTGATCTGAGCGTCCACAATTCCCGTCCAGAATCGGGATCCCGCCTCGAGCAGCCAACAGTGGGCGCTCACATCACCTACGACAACCGACCCGCCGGCCCCACCCACCACTGAGCTCAGCGCCCACAATTCCCGTCCAGAATCGGGATCCCGCCTCCAGCAGCCAATAGTGGGCGCTCACGTCACCTCTTCAGCGCAGGGAACTGGTCGTCACGCCACTCGCTGTCCAGTGGTCCGACGGCTGCGTCCTCGCGGGCGCGCAACTCCACGCGGCGGATCTTGCCCGAAATAGTTTTGGGTAGCTCGAAGAACTCGATACGCCGAACTCGCAGGAACGGGGCCAGGTGCTCGCGGGCGTACTTCAGGATCTCGAATGCCGTGTCTTCGTTGGGTTCCCAGCCAGCTGCGAGCGCAACGTACGCCTTGGGGACGGCCAACCGCGTCTCGTCGGGAGCCGGAACGACGGCCGCCTCGGCCACCGCGGGGTGTTCGATCAGCACGCTTTCGAGCTCGAACGGGGAGATCTTGTAATCCGAGGCCTTGAAGACGTCGTCGGTGCGGCCGACGTAGGTGATGTAGCCCTCGGAATCCCGCGATGCGACGTCGCCGGTGTGGTAGTAACCGTCGGCCATGACGGCAGCGTTGCGTTCGGGGTCGCCGAGATAGCCGGTCATCAGGTTGAACGGCTGCTGCGCCAGGTCGAGGCAGATTTCGCCCTCGTCGGCCAGTTCGCCGGTGGTGGGGTCGACGATCACCACGGGGACACCGGGCAGTGGCAGGCCCATCGATCCGGACTTCAGCACCGCACCCGGCGTATTGGCAACCAGCGCAGTGGTTTCGGTCTGGCCGAAGCCGTCCCTGATGTTCAGGCCCCAGTCCTGCTGCACCCGCGAGATCACCTCTGGGTTGAGCGGCTCACCGGCACCGATTGCCTCACGCAGTGAACCACCTCCGCCGGCAAGGTCTGCCTGAATCAGCATGCGCCACACGGTCGGTGGCGCGCAGAACGTCGTCACCTCGGCCCGGCGGATCTGCTCGAGCAATGCCTTCGCGTCGAACTTGCCGTAGTTGTAGATGAAGATGGTCGCCTCGGCGATCCACGGTGCGAAGAAGCAGCTCCACGCATGCTTGGCCCAGCCCGGCGAGCTGATGTTCAGGTGCACGTCGCCCGGGCGTAGTCCGAGGAAGTACATCGTGCTCAGATGCCCAGCGGGATAGGAGATCTGAGTGTGCTCGACGAGTTTCGGCTTGCTGGTGGTACCGGAGGTGAAGTACATCAGCAGGCGGTCGGTGGGTGCGGTGACGGACTCGAACGGCCTGGCCTCGACGGAGCGGGCATCCGAATAGTCGACCCAACCGTCGTGGGCGGTAGTGGCGATTCGCAGATAGTCTCCGGGCACGTCGTCGAATTTGCCGGTGTCCGAGGGGTTCACGATCACGGCGCGAGCATTGCCGCGCACCACTCGGTCGGTCAGGTCGGCGGGCCCGATGGCCGTGGTCGTCGGCATCAAGACCGCTCCGAGCTTCATCACCGCGAGCATCGACTCCCAGAGTTCCACCTGGTTGCCCAGCATCAGGATCACCGAGTCGCCGCGGCCGATTCCCTGCAATTCGAGCCAACGAGCCACCTGATCGGAGCGACGCGCCATGTCGTCGAAACTGTATTTGGCCTCGCTGCCGTCCTCTTCGACGATCCACAGCGCGGTGCCGTCGTTGCCACGGGCAATCGCGTCGAACCAGTCGATGGCCCAGTTGAACGTCTCGCCGAACGACGGCCATTCGAAAGTCGCTACCGCACGGTCGTAGTCGCCGTAGGTGTCGAGCAGAAGATCGCGTGCGTTTCTGAATGCCGTATATGCCGAGTCGACCATGTTTCCTCCTGCGCCTGTGATGCCCATCACCGCCACGGTAGGGGAGATGAACAATTCCTCGCTACCCCTGAACGGGGGTGGCAACTCGGCTAACCTCGATCACCGTGGCGATCCGATTCTTTGCGACCGCGTGCGTACTGGGGATCATTCACGCCGCGTTCTCCGCCTATTGGGCTGCAGGCGGTCGATGGATGCTCGACACCGTCGGTGCCTTCGCCACGGAGTGGGCCGACTCCGAACCGGCAACGGCACGAACGGCACTGCTGGTGCTTGCCCTCGTCAAACTCGCCGCAGCAATTCTTCCGGCCCTCGCTTATCTGAACCGGCCGCGCCTGGCAGCACAGAACCGGACGAGGGTGCCGTCGTTGATCTTCGGCATATCCTGGCCCGGCTCGGTACTGCTGATTGTCTGGGGCGGTGCGTCGTTCATCGGAGCGGTGATCGGGTTGGTCGTCTCGGACGAGAACCGATCGGTCAAGTACGGTCACCTGTTCTTCGACGGAATCTTCCTGCTCTGGGGCGCAGCGCTTCTGACGGCACTGATCCTGTCGAGAAAAGCCCCGTACCAACCGCGTTAGATGCGCTCCCCCGTCTCAGGGTGGAAGAGGTGGATCGCACCGTCGAGTCGCGTCAGCCCGATGCTCTCGCCGATCTTGGCCGGAGCTCGAACGGCCGAGCGGGCGACGAGTGAGACCGGCCCGCCGTCGAGCCCCTTGACCTTCGGGTCGTCGAGGTGTGCGTAGAGGTAGGACTCGCTGCCGAGTTCCTCGATCAGATCCACCTTGCCCTCGAAGCCTTCGCCGCCGCCCTGCACGATGCCGAGCTGCTCCGGGCGTAGCCCGACGGTGACGTTGTCGAGGCCGAGGCTCGCAAGCTTGGTCAGCTCGTCGCGTTCGAGCGGAAGCAGGAACGAGCCGATCTGCACGCCACCCGAGCCGATGGGAACCGTCATCAGGTTCATTGCAGGCGAACCGATGAAGCCGGCGACGAATGCGTTGACGGGGTTGTCGTACAGATCTGTGGGAGAGGCGAACTGCTGCAGCTTGCCACCGCGCAACACGGCAACGCGATCACCCATCGTCATGGCCTCGACCTGGTCGTGCGTGACGTAGACCGTCGTGGTGCCGAGTCGACGCTGCAACGCCGCGATCTGCGTTCGCGTCTGGACTCGCAGTTTCGCGTCGAGGTTGGACAGGGGCTCGTCCATGCAGAACACCTGCGGCTCACGAACGATGGCACGCCCCATGGCAACTCGCTGACGCTGACCACCCGAGAGCTTGCCGGGCTTGCGATCCAGGTACTCGGTGAGGTCGAGGATCTTTGCGGCCTCGGCCACCTTCTTCGTGCGCTCCTCGAGGGACACACCACGCATCTTCAGGGCGAAACCCATGTTCTCCCCGACGGTCTTGTTGGGGTACAGGGCGTAGTTCTGGAACACCATCGCGATGTCGCGGTCCTTCGACGGCACCCCCACCATGTTCTTGCCACCGATCTCGATGGCACCACCGTCGATCTCCTCGAGACCGGCGAGCATCCGCAGAGCAGTGGACTTGCCGGAGCCGGAAGGCCCGACCAGCACGACGAATTCGCCGTCCTGGATGTCGAGGTCGAGTGAATCGACGGCGAGCTTGTCGGCACCTTCGTAGACGCAGGATGCCTTCTTGTACGTGATTGCAGCCATAAGACTTTCTCCTACTTGATTGCGCCGAAGGACAGGCCGCGCACGAGCTTGTTCTGCGCGAACCATCCGGCAAGGACGACGGGAAGTGCTGCGAACGTCGCAGCTGCGGAAAGCTGGGCCCAGTACAGGCCCTGACCGGTGATGAATCCGACGAGGTACACCGGAATCGTCTGGGCCTGAACGGCAGTGAGGTTGACTGCGAAGAAGAATTCGTTCCACGAGAAGATGACGCAGATCAACGACGTGGCCGCGATGCCGGGCGAGACCAGCGGCAGGATCACCTCACGTACCGAGGTCCACAGTGACGCGCCGTCCATACTCGCGGCTTCGAGCAGCTCGCTCGGCACTTCGAGGAAGAACGATCGCATCATCCACACGGCGATCGGAAGATTCATCGCGGTGTACAGCACGACCAAAGTCCAGATGTTGTCGAGCATTCCGATGTCACCGACGATGACGTACAGCGGGACGATCGCGGCGACGACGGGCAGCATCTTGGTGGAGATGAAGAAGAACAGCACGTCCTTCGTCTTCTTGACCGGTCGCAGCGACAGCGCGAAGGCAGCCGGAACACCCAGCAGCAGAACGAAGATCGTCGAGACGACGGTCGCGAACGCCGAGTTCAGCAACGTCGTGCCGATGCCGCTCTCCAGGACCCCTCGATACTGATCGAGGGTCGGTGTGAAGAACAGCTTGGGCGGGTCGGAGTAGGCGTCGGCCTCCTGCTTGAAACCGGTGAGGACCATCCACAGCACCGGGAAGAAGAACGCGATGCCTGCGACCCAGGCGACGAAGGACCAGATGGACCCCGGGCCCCACTTGCTCTTGCGCTTGATCGGCGCGGAAGTAGTTGTCTTGTCCACAGTTGCGGTACTCATCACGCAGCCTCCTCGGTTCCGCTGAAGCTCTTGAAGATCAGTCTCAGCGCCAGGGTGCTGACGATGATGGTGGCCACGACGGTGACGACGCCCATGGCCGCGGCCTGGCCGATGTCGAAGCCGAGGAACGCTCGCTGGTAGATGTAGAACGGCAGGTTCGCGCTCGCCACACCCGGTCCGCCGGAGGTCATCATGTAGACCGCGTCGAAGGTGTTGACCAGATAGATGGCCCCGAGCACCGCGCCGAGCTCGATGAATCGGCGCAGATGCGGGAGGGTCAGCTCACGGAAGAGCTTGACCGGCCCTGCCCCGTCGACCCGTGCCGCCTCGGCAATGTCCTTCGGCATCGACTGCAGGCCGGCCAGGATCAGCAGCATCATGAACGGAGTCCACTGCCAGATCAGGTTCGCCATGACGGCGGGCAATGGGTAGCGCGAGACCCAGTCGATCTGATCGACACCGAACGGGCTCAGCGCGAAGTTGATCAGGCCGAAGACGGGATCGAACATCGTGGTCTTCCAGATCAACGCGCCGGCTACCGGGGTGATGAGGAACGGGGTGATCAGTAGGGTGCGAATCAGGCTGCGGCCGATGAACTTCCGGTCCAACAGCAGAGCCAGGAACAACCCGAGAACCACCGAGATGATGACGGTTCCGACGATCATGATCACCGTGTTGAGGGCGACCTCACGGAACTGGCTGTCCTGGAACACCGCGACGTAGTTGTTGAGCCAGTTGAACTTCTGCGAACCCGGTCGCACGAGGTTCCACGACTGCGTCGAGTAGTACAACGTGAACAGGAACGGAACCTGGGTGACGAGAATGGCGAACACCATGGCCGGCAGCAGCGGGCCGCGGCGACGCCACCCTTCGGCCTTGGAGATCGTCCTCGGTCTCGGTACGAACTCCTCGGAATCGGCCTGCGCCGATCGTGTTGCGGTGGTGGTCATCCCTGGTCCTCCTGGTACGTCTTACCGACCACTTCGGCGTATTGCTGCGCTTGTTCGAGCGCGTCGTGGACGCTGATTCGTCCTGCTACTGCGGCGCTGATCTGTTGACTGACGCGGGTTCCGAGGTCCTGGAACTCGGGGATGGTCAGGAACTGCACTCCGGTGTACGGAACCGGATCCACAGTGGGATTGTTCGGATCCGCGCCGTTGATCGAATCGAGGGTGACCTGACCGTACGCAGCGGACGCCTCCTCGTATTCGGGAATCTGGTAGGTCGACAGACGGCTGCCGGGAGGCACTCGCTCCCAACCCAATTCGTTGCCGACCTTGTTCAGGTATTCCTTGCTGGTCATCCACGAGACGAACTTCCAGGCGTCGTCCGGATTCTCGGACGTCTTCGGGATACCGAGGGCCCAGGAGTACAGCCACCCGTTGTCGCCCTTGGCGGCCGACGGTGCCTTGGCGTATCCGATCTTTCCGACGACGTTCGACGACGTCGGGTCTTCGAGGACCGACACTGCAGATGTGGCGTCGTACCACATTGCCGTATTTCCCTGCGACAGTTGCGTTCCGCATTCGCTGAAACCGCTCGTCGCTGCGCCTGCCTGACCGTGCTCACGTACCAGGTCGACGTAGAACTGAACGGCCTGTTCCACCTCTGGGCTGTTGAGCTGTGCGTTCCAGTTCTCGTCGAACCACCGACCACCGAATGCGTTGATGACGGTATCCAACGGGGCGAGTACTTCACCCCAACCGGGCTTGCCGCGCAAGCAGATTCCCGATACGTCCGGGCTGTCGAGCTTCGCGGCCGCGTCGGCGACCTCCTGCCAGGTGGGCTCCTCCGGCATGGTGATGCCGGCAGCCTCCATCAGGTCCTTCCGGTACATCAGGAAGGAGGATTCGCCGTAGAACGGCACCGAGTACATGCTCCCCTCGTACGACAGCGACTCCTTCAGGGTGGGAATGAAGTCGTCCTCGTCGTAGCCCGGTGTTGCGTCGGCGTACTCGGACAGGTTGGTCAGCCAGCCGTTCTCGGCCCACTGCGGGGTCTCGAAGTTGCTGATCATCACCACGTCGAACTCGCCGCCGCCGGTGGCGACCGAGGCGGTGATCTTGGCCCGCGCCTCGTTCTCCGACAGCGACACGAACTTCAGATTGATGCCGGGGTTCTCCGCCTCGAACTCCGGAGCGAGCGAAATGGCGTCGGACATCTGTGAATTGGAGACGATCGCGACGGTGATCGTCTTGCCGTCACCGTCACCACCGAACGAGCCGGCTCCGGCGCAGCCGGACAGCACCAAGGTTGTCGCAAGCGATGCCGCGACAGCCACTTTCGGTAAAACCCTCACTGAAATACCTTTCCATTGGAGGTCGCCGTTGCAGGAGCTTGCGCAACGAGCCAGCGTGCACTTTCGATGTCGGTCACCAGGATCGAGGCCAGTCCGCCGCGCAGAGCACCGAGGAGCGCCTCGTGTTTACGTTGCCCACCGGTGACGAGCACAGCCCGATCACACGCCCTGATGGCGTCGAGCCCCACCGACACGGTTCGGCCGGGGAGTGATCCTCCGGTATCGATGCCGTCGGCGTCGTAGAACCGTCCGCCGATCTCGCCGACTGCACCGAGGCGGCGCAATTCTTCGAGCACGTCGAGGTCGATGAAGCTGCCCTCGAACAAGGTGGTGGACGTGGAAACGGGACCGATGCCGTACATCATCACATCGGCATCGGTCCCGGCTTTGAGGGCGCGAGAGATCACGGAATCCTGCTCCAACGCAACGACTGTCGCCTGATCGGCGTACAGCGGCGCGTTGAGCCTGATGGGTGTCGCTTGCAGGTACGCAGCGCACCGTCCGAGTGTGTACTCGACACCGGTCTGATAGTCGGCCGAGGTGATGGAGCCGTCGAGTTGCACCACCGCAGCACATTTGGTGGATCGGGTCTTCAGCGAGCTCGCCACCGCCACCGTTTCGGGGCCCCAGGTGAACCCCAGGACGTCGCGATCCTTGAGTCGACGCGAGAGCAACGTCGCTGCCGCTCGGCCGAGGGATCCGTAGCCGGTGTCCGTGCCGTCGATGACGTCCGAGACGACCAACACCTCGGTGAGTCCGAACTTCGCTTCGAGCTCACGCTCGACGTCCGCATGCACGGTGCCCTGCAGATCGTCGGGGACGTTGATCTCGATCGTCACGAGCCCTTGGGAACGAGCCCGCGCGACCAACCGTCCTGCAGTCGGGCGCGAGACGCCCAGCTTCACGGCGATCTCGGCCTGCGTCGCACCTTCGAGGTGGTACATGGTGGCGGCGCGCAGAGCCAGCCGGAGATCTTCTCCCGACCGCGCGGACTTCGCCCCGCCGGGCTCCGATCCGTCCATGACGCCTCCCTGACCAGTGAGCAAATGCTCAGCTCGTGTTCATCTGCTCACTAAGCTAACATTAAGGTGTGATCTACACAACACCCCCTCGCATCCAGCGGCCCGTGCCACAGTCCATGCAGGCCAGCGTGCTCACCGGCGTGCACGAGATACGAATGGAAGACCGGCCGGTGCCGACCCCAGCCCACGACGAGGTACTGGTCCAGGTCACCGCCGTCGGCGTGTGCGGGTCCGATGCGCATTACTACCGGGAGGGACGCATCGGCGAGTACGTGGTCGACGGCCCGCTGGTCCTCGGTCACGAGGCGGCCGGTGTGATCGTCGCGGTCGGCTCCGATGTGTCCGACGCCCGCGTCGGGCAGCGGGTGTCCATCGAACCGCAGCGTCCCGATCCCACCAGCGCCCAGTCGCGCGCCGGCCGCTACAACCTGTGCCCGGCCATGGAATTCTTCGCCACGCCGCCGATCGACGGCGCGCTGGCAGAGTACGTACTGATCCAGTCGGTGTTCGCCCACGACGTCCCCGACTCGATCTCCGACGAGGCCGCAGCACTGTTCGAGCCGCTGTCGGTCGGTATCGCGTCGGCGCAGAAGGCCGGAATCACCGCCGGATCCAGCGTGCTCATCGCCGGTGCAGGCCCGGTCGGCATCGTCACCGCCCAGGTGGCCCGTGCTTTCGGTGCCACCGAGGTGATCGTCAGTGACATCGACGCACCGCGACGTGACAATGCCGCGAAGCTCGGTGCGACGCGGGTGCTCGATCCAGCAGTGGACGACGTACGTGCGCTGGAAGTGGACGCGTTCATCGACGCATCGGGTGCTGCTCGGGCCGTCGTCGACGGCATTCATGCTGTGCGGCCGGCGGGTACCGTCGTACTGGTGGGCATGGGCGGTTCGGATTACCCGCTTCCCATCTCACTGATTCAGAACCGAGAACTGGTTCTCACCGGCGTGTTTCGCTACGCCAACACGTGGCCGATCGCGCGCGAGCTCGTCCTGGCCGGTCGCGTCGACCTCGATGCTATGGTCACCGCGCGTTTCGGCCTCGATCGCGTCGAGGATGCCTTGAATGCAGACAAGCAACCCGGCAGCATCAAAGCCGTTGTGATTCCAGGTCTTTCCCAGAGCCCATCGAAGGAGACGAACGTATGAAGTTGAACTCGCGCAATCTCGACGACTTCATCGAGGACGTGTCCGTTCCCACCTACGACCGTTCCGACGTCACCGTGGGCATCGTGCATTTCGGTGTCGGCGGCTTCCATCGAGCACATCAGGCGATGTACATCGACCGGTTGTTGCAACAGGGGCAAGGGTCCGAGTGGGGCATCTGCGGAGTGGGCGTACTTCCCGGAGACCGCCGGATGAAGGACGTGATGGAGGCGCAGAACTGCCTGTACACGTTGGCGCTCAAGCATTCCGACGGCACGTGGGACACCCGCGTCATCGGATCCATCGTCGAATATCTCTTCGCGCCCGACGACGCAGAAGCCGTCATCGAGAAGATGGCCGCGGAGACCACGAGGATCGTCTCTCTCACGATCACCGAGGGCGGCTACAACTTCTCCGCGACGACGGGCGAGTTCGACGTCGAGAACCCCGCCATCGTCGCCGATCTCGAGGACGGGGCCGTTCCGGCAACCACATTCGGGCTCGTCGTGGAGGCATTGTCACGGCGCAAGGAACGCGGACTGAAGCCGTTCACGATCATGTCGTGCGACAACATCGAAGGCAACGGCCACATCGCACAATCGACATTCACCACCTTTGCCCGCCTGAAGGATCCAGCTCTCGCAGAGTGGATCGCCGCAGAAGGGGCGTTCCCCAACTCCATGGTCGACCGCATCACTCCGGTCACGACACCGGAAGTGATCGAGGAACTCTCTGCCCGCTACGCCATCGACGATCAGTGGCCCGTAGCCGGTGAGCCGTTCACACAGTGGGTGCTCGAGGACAACTTCACGCTGGGGCGCCCGCCTCTCGAGGACGTCGGAGTTCAGGTTGTCGACGACGTCACGCCGTACGAGCTGATGAAGTTACGGCTGCTCAACGCCAGCCATCAGGCGCTCGCGTATTTCGGCTACCTCAGCGGATTTCGACTGGTGCACGAAGTCTGTCAGGACCCGCAGTTCGCCGCGTTCCTGCTCGCGTACATGGACGAGGAAGCAACGCCCACATTGCAACCCGTTCCCGGCATCGACCTCGCTGAATACAAGCACACGCTCATCGAACGGTTCTCCAACCCGGAAATCCGCGACACCGTCGCACGCCTGTGCGCCGAGTCCTCGGATCGAATTCCCAAGTGGCTCTTGCCCGTCATCCGCAAGAATCTCGAGAGCGGCGGTGAGATCACTCGCTCCACCGCAGTCGTTGCCAGTTGGGCACGCTACGCCGAGGCAGTCGACGAGGCCGGTGAGCCCATCGACATCGTCGATCAACTGAAGGATTCACTCGTTCCGATCGCGCAGAGTCAGCGAGAGAATCCGACGGCCTTCATCGCCAATCGCGCAGTGTTCGGCGATCTGATCGACAACGACCGTTTCGTCGCCGAGTACACGAAACAGCTGACATCACTTCAGGAGAAGGGTGCGCGCGCGACCCTGGAGGCGCTCAGGTCGACTCGCTGAATTTTTCGGTGTCTCGAACCTGGCCGGAGACGATGACGGTATCGCCTGCGCCGATCACCGTGTCGGCCGTGGCGTAGGTGAACCCTTCACCCGGACGCTTGACTGCAACGACGGTTACTCCGTGCTTGGTGCGAATTCCACTCTCGCCCAGAGTTTTTCCTAGCAGCGAGGCCGGGGGCGACGTCTTCGCCATGGCAAAGCCGTCGTCGAACTCGATGTAGTCCATCATCCGACCACGTACCAGGTGAGCTACTCGCTTACCCATGTCGTGCTCGGGCCTGACAACGTGGTGGACGCCGATCTGGCTGAGAATCTTGGCGTGCGCGTTGCTCAGAGCCTTGGCCCAGATGGTCGACATCGACAGATTCACCAGAGCCGATGCGGTGAGCAGGCTCGCTTCGAGATTGGAACCGATGCCCACGACGGCGCGGTCGTACTCGTGTACCGAAAGTTGTCGCAACGACTCCTCGTCGGTGGTATCGGCCACCACAGCATGCGTCAAACGGTCTGCCACGCGTTGCACTACGGCCTCGTCGCTGTCGACGCCGAGCACCTCGACTCCCTGGCTCATCAGTTCCAGCGCCAGCGACTTACCGAAGCGGCCGAGACCGAGAACGACGACGACGTCGGAGGACGGTTTGCTAGCCAATGAACGGCCTTTCCGTGGGAAGCATGTAGCGCCGACCGCGGTCGCGGGCGGCGAGAGCACTGACCAGAGTGATGGAACCGATGCGGCCCAGATACATCAGGACGATCAGAATCATCTGGCCCCAGCCGGGCAACTGTGCGGTGATTCCGGTGGACAGGCCCACCGTCGCGAATGCCGAGACGACCTCGAAGAGAAGCACGTCGAGGTCGAAGTTCGTACCGGCCAACAGCGCCACCACCGGCAGCATGATGAGGGCCACCCCGATCAACGCGACGGTCAATGCCTGACGTTGCACCCGAGGATCTATTCGACGGTCGAACACCGTCACCTCGCGGTCACCGCGGATTTCGGCCACGATGACGAACAGCAGCAAGGCAAATGTGGTGACCTTGATGCCGCCTGCCGTACCGCCGCTGCCACCACCGATGAACATCAGGACATCGGTGATCAAGAGGGTCGCGTTATCCACATCCGCGTATTCGACACTGTTGAAGCCTGCGGTGCGGGGCATGACGCCCTGGAACGTCGCGACGAGCATCTTGTCCCAGAACCCGAATCCGCCCAGGGTTCTCGACCACTCGAAAAGCAACACCACCGTCGGGCCGAGAACCAACAGAACGGCGGTGACGGACAACGTCATCCGGGTGTGCAAGGTCCAGCGCTTGCGAGAACGAACGCCGCGGGCACGCGATCGGGCACGACGGGCGATCTCGAACAGAACCGGAAACCCGATGCCGCCCAACACGACCGCGATCAACAACG
This sequence comes from Rhodococcoides fascians NBRC 12155 = LMG 3623, assembly GCF_001894785.1. Lineage (GTDB taxonomy): Bacteria > Actinomycetota > Actinomycetes > Mycobacteriales > Mycobacteriaceae > Rhodococcoides > Rhodococcoides fascians. The sequence continues at coordinate 66,158 of NZ_BCWW01000002.1, read as the reverse complement.
GCACACAGATCCATGGGTCGGTGGCGAACCCGATCATGTTGTCGCTGAAGAGCGCGAATCCTGCGTTGTTGAACGCCGACACGGAATGGAAGATCCCCAGCCAGATCGCGCGGCCGAGGGGCTCGTCGTATCCGAAGAAGAAGCGCGCCGCCAGACAGAGCGCGACGACGCCCTCGATGATCAGACTGGTACGAAACACACCCACGACGACGCTTCGAACGTCGCCCAGCCCGGATGTGCGTACCTCGGCTGCCGCATTCAACCTGCCCCGAAGACCGATCCGATCCGCCAGGAGCAACCCGACCAAGGACGCGATCGTCATGATCCCGAACCCGCCGATCTGAATCAGGCCGAGAATGACGCCCTGGCCGAGACCCGACCAGTACACCGGGGTGTCCACCACGATCAGGCCCGTCAGGCTCACCGCCGAGGTCGACGTGAACAGCGCCTGCAGAATCCCGGTGTCGTTTCCAGGCACGGTGGCCGCCGGAACCATCAGGATGCCCGCACCGAGGAGTATGGCCACCGCGAAACCCGTTGCCATCACTCTGACCGGCGTCGGCCTGAAGAGCGCGAACCGTCGTGATGCCTGGTGAGCGTCTGTCACCCGGCAGACAGTACCGGTGGGACGAGCCGCTTCGCGGCACGTGCGCGGAACTTCGTAGCAGGGGTCGAGTTTCCGCGCACCTGGGTCATTCCGCAGGCTCCACTCCCGCGCACATGCGCGTCAGCGCTCCACCGCCTACGGCATCAGTCGACCAAGCGCTCCCCGGTCACAGTGGAGAACAGGTGGGTGCGCTCGGCGGCGTAGGAGAGCGTGATCGTCGATCCGCGTTCCGGTGGGATGCGGCCGTCGGCGCGGACGACGATGGGCTGACGCGTGCCGTTGATATCGGCCTGGCCGTAGACGTAGGCGTCGGCTCCGAGTTCTTCGACGACGTCGATGGTCACTTCGAGGCCTGCCCCGGTGGTGATCTGCAGGTCCTCGGGCCGCACACCGAGCGTCACTGTGTTCTCGCCGATTCCGGCGATGGCGGAGCGGGGAACCGGAACCACTTCACCGCCGAAGCGGACGCCGCCGTCGACGAGCGGTAGCTCGAGCAGATTCATTGCAGGCGATCCGATGAAGCCGGCGACGAACACGTTGTTCGGGTGTTCGTACATGCGCCTCGGCGAGTCACACTGCTGCAGCACACCGTCTTTGAGGACGGCCACGCGATCGCCCATCGTCATGGCCTCGACCTGATCGTGGGTGACGTACACGGTCGTCGTGGCGAGCCTGCGTTGCAGTGCAGAGATCTGCGCGCGGGTCTGCACTCGAAGCTTGGCGTCGAGGTTGGACAGCGGCTCATCCATGAGGAACACCTGGGGTTTGCGAACGATGGCGCGGCCCATGGCGACTCGCTGACGCTGGCCGCCGGAGAGCGCTTTGGGTTTGCGGTCGAGGAATTTGGTGAGATCGAGGATCTTGGCAGCGTCCTCGACGCGGCGCTTGATCTCGGCCTTGTCCTCGCCGGCGATGCGAAGTCCGAATCCCATGTTCTCGCCGACCGTCATGTGCGGATACAGGGCGTAGTTCTGGAAGACCATCGCAATGTCTCGATCCTTGGGCTGATGGTCGGTGACGTCCTTGCCGCCGATGGTGATGGTTCCCCTGTCGACTTCTTCGAGACCGGCGAGCATGCGCAGCGACGTCGACTTTCCGCAGCCGGACGGGCCCACGAGGACGAGGAATTCACCGTCCTGGATGTCGAGATCGAGCTGGTCGACTGCAGCCTTGTCGCCGCCGGGAAACAGTTTGGTGACGCCCTGAAATGCAACGGTGGCCATGATGGTGGTCCCTTCACCGGCAGGAACGTGCCGGACGATCCGAGTGAGATTCATGTATGTGAATGGATGCCAGAATGCTGACTTCGTTTAGAAGTATGTATTACTGTGATGCCCATTACAAGGTTTCCATCGAAGGAGTTCGAGAAGAATGACCGACACCGTTTCACGAGTGCTCATCACCGGGGCCGCAGGCAACATGGGGGCGATGCTCAGGCCTCTACTGGCGACTCCCGGCCGCACGCTGCGCCTGTTCGATATCGCCGAGATCACCGACATCGATTCGGCCACAGAGGAATTCGTACAGGGTTCGGTCACCGATCGCGCTGCCGTGGCCGCCGCGGTGGACGGTGTCGATGCAATCCTGCACCTTGGGGGATTGAGCACCGAGGACTCGTGGGCCAACATTCTGTCGGTGAACGTCGACGGCACTCAGGCAGTCTTCGAAGCCGCTGTGGCGCAGGGGGTTTCTCGGATAGTGGTGGCGTCGAGCAATCACGCAGTCGGATTCTGGACGCACGACGAGGCAGGCGACTCGCCACTTCCGGGCGACGCCGTTCCGCGACCCGACGGATTCTACGGGTGGAGCAAGGCAGCGGTCGAAGCCCTCGGCCGGATGTACCACGACCGCTTCGGTATCGACGTCGTCAATCTGCGTATCGGTTCGAGCTTCGCCGCGCCGCCCAACTACCGCGGCCTGGCCACCTGGATGTCGCCCGCCGACACTGCGCGACTGATCGAGGCCTCACTGTCGGACAGCGCCAAAGGTTTTCACACCGTGTGGGGAATCTCGAAGAACTCGCGCGCATGGTGGTCGGGCAACGAGGGTGCGGAGATCGGATACCTGCCTCGCGACGACGCGGAACAGTTCGCCGAGCAATTCCTGGCCGAACACGAGTGGACGTTCAGCGATCCGATCCTGCAGCGAGTCGGCGGCGCGTTCTGTGATCACCCGCTCGGCCAACGGATGCGGTGATGCACCCTCTGCTCCACTCGACCACCCGGACTGCGGGATTCCGCGCCGAGGCCGGTCGAGTGGAGCACCCGTTGTCGACCCCTACGAATACGTTGTGACGATCGACCCCAGCGCATCGAGCTGGGGTCGATTGACGAGACCGAGGTGATAGAGGTGCAGCTCGTTCGCCCCCGCGTCGAGGGTCGCGGCCACATGCGCAGCGACCTCGTCCAGCTTCTTCGGCGGCAGTACCGATACGTAGGCACCGACGTCCACCCCGTCGCCGACGGCCGCGCGGGTTGCCTGCACCACCGACACCGTCTCGGCCGTTCCCGGCCAGGCCGACACGAGCACCGCATCGACATCGGCGGGCGCGGAGGCGGTCAACGCAGGCGAAGGCCCGGTCTTCCATGGATCCGGGTGACCGTGCAGCGTCACGCGTGCCGACGGCGCCTGTTCACGCACGGCGGCAAGCACTTCCGCGCGAAGGTGATCGGCGTCGGCGTGCCGGACGGCGAGCACCGCGTCGATCTCGTCGGCGGCCAACACGTCCGTGATCGCCGCACCGGCAGGCAAGGTTCCGGCCGACAGGGCGTCGACACCGTCGCGCAGCTTGTGCGTCACCTTCCCCGAGTCGACGCCTCGTTCGCTCCAGGCGTCGAGCTCGCGCTGTGTGCAGCTGATCGACATCAGCGTGTCGCCGATGCCAGGGAACGCGCCGTCCGTCTTCTCGTGTGGTCCGACATGAGCGAAGCCCAGCTGCCCGCAGGCCTCGACGGACACCCCGTGTACTTCGACGCCGCGGATCGCTTCGGCCGCGAGCGTGGCGCTGTAACGCACGATGTCGGGATGCCCTGGTGCGAGGGCATAGCGATAGGCATCTCCGAAACAGTTGACGACGGTCGCCTCGGGATGGGCGTGGCCGAGAATTGTGCTGTGTGTCAGCACGATCCACGCGTTCACCAGGAATCCGGCCTCCCGCAGCACACCCGCTGCCTCGCCGAACGCGTCCTCGGCACCGCCCCAGGCGGCCGTCCGCGCAGTGATCGTGTGCCCGGCCCAAGCGTCGGGACGAACCGGTCGATACAGCGCTGCGTGGTGGGCGTCGACCACTTTGTGCTGCGGATGCAGCGGGGTTGCCGCTCTGGTGGAGTGGTACGTCGCGGCAAGCGAGATCTCGTGCACCCCGAGTGTGTTGGCGCGTTCGACGAAATGCGGATCGCCCAGGACGTCCCAGGGGTAGGCGTGCGCGACGATGCGGTCGACGGTCATGAAGATCATCCTTCGATGGCTGATTTGTTCGATAGAGAGAACTGAGTTCACACATGGGAACACAATTCGAGCCCAACTGTCCACGATTCACGCGACGAGCAGAGATCCGGCGAGCCCTGGGGGCATTCGACGATCCTTCGCGTCCGCACGTGACCCGCGGTCGGACCTGGACACGCGATGGCATCTCCGGCGTGGAGCTGAACTGGGATGACACGTCCGCATGGCTGCTGACGCCCCCGGACGCAAAGACTCCACTGCCCGCGATCCTGCTCATGCACGGTCACGACGGGATGAAGTTCTACGGCAAGGAGAAGGTGGCAGAGGGCCCTGACGGCATGGCACCCGACCTCGAGGAGTTGCGCAGGCGCGGATACGGCGGCAGCGCGCCCGCCGCCCGTCTGGTTGCAGCGGGTTTCGCAGTCCTGGTCCACGACGTGTTCCCGTGGGGCAGTCGCCGGGTGCCGTGGGAGGACCTCCCCGAGCGGGCTCGACGTGCCGGTGCCCAACTGGAAGGGCTGCCGAGATACGAGGCCGCCGCACGCGAGCACGAGCACGGACTCGCAAAAATGGCAGCGCTACGGGGCAGTTCATTGGCCGGGCAGGTGCTGAGCGAGGACCTGATCGCGCTGCAGGTAATGACGGAGTGCCCCGAGGTGGACGCACACCGCATCGCCACTGCCGGCTTCTCCGGTGGCGGAGTGCGCGTCGCACATCTACTGGCGTGCAGCGATCGCCTGCGGGCAGGAGTGATTACGGCATCGATGAGCACGTTCGCCGATATCGCGAACGGTCACGCGGACGACACCACCTGGTTGATGATCACCCCGGGCCTGCCTGCGGTGTGCGACTGGCCGGAGATCGCCGGGGCAGCAGCCCCGACCCCATTGTTGGTCCAATTCGCTGAGCTGGACTCCCATTTCGGCATCCCCGGCATGCGCGACGCCGAGGCATCATTGCGCCGCGACTACGGAGAATCGGAAACACTGTTCACACAATGGTTTTCGGAACCGCATCGATTCACCACGACCATGCAGGACGCGGCGGCCGGCTGGTTGAGCCTGCACGTGTGACCGGGAATGCTTGACAGCGCTTGTGACTGCCGTCATAGTTGGTCCAGAAATTCACATAGAAGACGCTCGTTCAGATATGTGAACAGACAAAACTTGCACGACCCGGCTCACTCAGGGTCGGAAGACATCCCGCCAGACCCGCTCGCCGGCTTTCCATCCGGCCCCGAACGCTTCGGAGCGTCCCCATGGTCACCACCACACCACCCCGGTCGGGAGGTACCCGCGCGTCCAGCGCGGCCATCCCTCCCGTTCGACCGAAACGCAAGCGCCGCATCTCGGCCCCGTACATCCTGATCGCGCCCGTCGTCATCCTGCTGGCAGTGTTCATCTTCTACCCGGTCGGCAGCGTCTTCTACTACAGCCTGCAGTTCTACAACCCGACGACGCCGTGGGACAACGGCTTTGCGGGCCTGGAGAACTTCAAGCTGATGTTCGCCGACGACCTGTTCTGGAACAGCCTCGTCGTCACCGCCAAGTGGGTGGGCGTGCAGGTCGTGTTCCAGCTGATCCTCGGCCTCGGACTGGCCCTGCTGGTCAACGAGGTGTTCCGCGGACGCGGCCTGGCCCGTGCCCTGGTGTTCTCTCCCTGGGCCGTCTCCGGGGTGCTCACCACCGGCATCTGGCTGCTCATCTACAACCCGTCGACGGGATTGTTCAAACTGCTGGGCAACATGGGCATCGGCGACGGTACCGCCGCGCCGATCGCCGATCCGGACACCGCGTTCTGGGCCACCAGCGTTGCCGAGCTCTGGCGCGGAGTTCCGTTCTTCGCCATTCTCATCCTGGCCGAACTGCAGAGTGCGCCCAAGGATCTGTACGAGGCCGCGAACGTGGACGGCGCGAACCGCTGGCAACGCTTCCGGTTCGTGACGCTGCCACACCTCAAAGCCGTGATTATTCTGTCCACCCTGCTGCGCGGGGTCTGGGAGTTCAACAACGTCGATCTTCTCTACACCCTCACTGCGGGCGGACCGGCCGACGTGACAACCACGTTGCCGCTCTACGTCTCTCAGCTCGCAACCACCGCGCAGGACTTCGGGTACGGATCGGCTCTGACCACCGTGGCCTTCGTGATCCTGCTCTTCTGCTCGATCCTCTACTTGCGCCTCAGCAAATTCAACAGCGATAAGGCCTGACGCACATGACCACTACCGCAGACCGTCCCGTCGTGACCACTCCGCCGCAGGACCACTCCGAGAAGGTGCGCGTGCATCGCGCAAAGCCCCGCGTGTTCAGCGTCGGCCTTCCGTTGGCCGTCTACCTGCTCTTCACCCTCGTCCCGTTCTACTGGATGATCGTCTTCGCGTTCCGGCCTGCCGGGTCCAATTCGATGCTCCCCTGGCCTATCACGCTCGACCATTTCGACACCGTCTGGAACACCCTCGGCTTCAGCTTCTTCTTCAAGAACAGCCTCATCGTGGCCGGCCTGTCTCTCGTGCTCACCACCTTCGTCGCGCTGGCGACCGGCTATGCGTTGGCACGCTTCAAATTCCGCGCCAAGATTCCCCTCGTGATGGCTCTGCTGTGCAGCCAGTTCGTCCCCGGCGCGATGCTGCTCATTCCGCTGTTCCAGGTTTTCCGCGAAATGGGCCTGGTGAACAACCTCTTCGGTCTCATCGTCGCCGATACCGTCTTCCAACTACCACTTGCAGCAATGCTGATGGCAGGCTTCATCTCTCAGATCCCCGTCGAACTCGAAGAGGCCGCGATGGTCGATGGCTGCTCGCGTCTGAAAGCCTTCCGAATCATCATGCTCCCGCTTCTGCGGCCCGGGTTGATCGCCGTCGGTTCCTTCGCATTCATCGGCAGCTGGAACAACTTCCTGTTCGGTCTGATGTTCATCAGTAGCCAGGACAAGTTCACTCTCCCAGTCGGTTTGAGCTACACGATCGGCTCCTACAACGTCGACTTCGGCGTCCTCGCGGCCGGCGGTCTGATCGCCGCAGTGCCCGTGGTCGCGGTCTTCGCCGTCATCCAGAAGTACCTCGTCCAAGGCCTCAGCGCCGGTGCGGTGAAGGGCTGATCATGACGTACGGAAAGAGAATCGACATGAATCGACGCACCCTGCTGCGCACCACCCTCGTCGGTGCGGTGGCCACGCTCGTGCTGGCATCCTGCAGTTCCGAGACCTCCCTGCCCGACGGTGCCCTCGGCGATCCGAACAGCGGAACCCTCACGTTCTGGGACAACAACGCCGGGCCTGATCGAACCCCGTTGTACGAGGAACTGATTCGACGCTTCGAGAACATCAACCCAGGCATCGACATCGAATACGTCGGTCTACCGTCCGACAGTGCCCAGCAGAAGTATCAGACAGCCCTCGCCGGTGGGTCGGCTCCCGATCTGGGCATCGTATCCACCGCGTACCTCGCACCGCTCGTTGCCCAGAGTGCCGTGATTCCGCTCGACGACTTCATGGCAGCCTTTCCGCAGAAGGACCAGTACGACCCGAAGATCATCGAGTCGGCGATGGAGTCCGGAGGCGGCGAGAACCTGTACGGTCTGCCGTTCACCAGTAACAACGCCACGCTGTGGTACCGAGCCGACTGGTTCGCGGAGGCCGGCATCGAGCCACCGGATACCTGGGACGAATTCTACGAAGCCGCAGACGAACTGACCGACAAGTCCGCGGGTCGTTACGGGTTCACCATCCGAGGCGGTGCCGGCTCGATCTACCCGTTGTTGCAGCACATGTTCGCCACCACCGGCATCGACAACTTCTTCGACGGTAGCGAATCCACCGTCAACCGGCCCGAGATGGTGGACGCCATCGAACGTTTTGCGGCCCTCTACGACGTCGACACACCTACCGCCGACGTCAACAACGGTTTTCCACAGATGGTCGCCAGCTTCGGCGGTGGTTCGGTTGCGATGATGCAGCACAACCTCGGATCACTGAGCAACCACCGCAAGGCACTCGGCGACAAAGTCGGTGCCGTTGCGCTTCCACTCGCGGACAACGGCGTCCGCACGGTGATGACCGATCCGTTCCCCTCCTACACAGTGTTCAAGAGTAGCCAGCACCAGGCAGCGGCCTGGAAGTTCCTCGAGTTCATGACCTCGCCGGATTCGCAGGCCTATTGGAACGAGAACGTCGGCCAAATCCCGGTCAATGCCACCGCCAGATCCGCACCGTCCTTCCAGACGATGCCATCGGTCCAGGCGGCCCAGTCCGCCCTCGACGATCCGAAGACCGTGCTGGTCACCCCGCCGGACTATCTACCCGATTTCGGAAAGATCGTGCAGGTTCAGATGCTCGGGCAGTGGCAGAAGGTGCTCATCGGACAGCTCAGCGCCCAGGATTTCGCCGACGACTTCGCCGAGAAGCTCAACCGTTCCAAGGCCAAATACGATGCCCGACAGGGTAAATAGGGGTTCCACTACTATGTCCAGCGTCATCACCGAGATTGCCGTCCAGGTCTTCAAGACCGAGGCCCGTACCGCCGTCGACTCCTACGGACATCGACACCCCGGACCGTCGATACCCACAACCCAGGCTTTGCTGCGCATCACCGATTCCGACGGAGTCAGCGGGCACGTGCTGGGCAAGACCAACTATCTGCGTGAAGATCAAGTGGAGCAGCACTTTCGGCCGGTGCTGATCGGTACCGACCCGCTGCATCGCGAGGAGATGGATCGCAAGTTCGCGATTCGACAACGCACCAGGGCCGTCGAGCTTCCCGAACACACCTGCAGCTACCTCGATCAGGCCCTGTGGGATCTGGCCGGCAACCGATTCGACACCCCGGTGTGGAAGCTGCTGGGCGGAGCCCGAAGTGAAGTCAAGGCCTACGCGAGCACCATGTGCGGAGACACCATCGAGGGCGGCCTTTCGAGTCCCCAGGAGTACGCGGATTTTGCTGTTGCACTGAAGAATCAGGGCTATCAGGGAATCAAACTGCACACCTGGATGCCACCCCTGGAGGGGGCTCCGAACCTGACTCGGGACATCGAGGCCTGCGCCGCGGTACGAGATGCCGTCGGGCCCGGGTTTTCGTTGATGCTCGACGGCTATCACTGGTACTCCCGCACCGACGCTCTCAAGCTCGGCCGCGAACTCGATGCGCTGAAGTTCGATTGGTTCGAGGAGCCCATGGACGAATTCTCGATGCGCTCCTACAAGTGGCTGGCGGATCAGATCGCCACACCCGTCATCGGTCCCGAAACCACACCAGGTCGGCATCGTTCGCGAGCGGACTGGATTGCGAGCGATGCCTGCGACATCCTGCGCGTCGGTGCGATGAACGGCGGCGGCATCACGCCTGCACTCAAGACGGTGCACATGGCCGACGGCTTCGGACTCGACTGCGAGATCCACGGCAACGGCGCACCCAACCTCGCGCTCGTCGGCGGTGCTCCGAACATCCAGTGGTACGAGCGCGGCCTGCTGCATCCGCTGGTGGACTACGACTGGGTGCCGCCGCATCTGAAGTCCATCGTCGATCCGATCGACGCGAACGGGATGGTCCAGATGCCCACCCGCCCGGGCCTGGGCGAGGACATCGACCTCGAGTACATCTCGAACAATCTGGTCGCCGAGTACTGATGTCCGTCCACAAAATTCGTGTCCGCGTATGAGCCGTCGTTCATCATGGGGGACACTGTCTCCATGGTGAACGATGTCACGGCAACAGCTGCGCCGGAGAGCCAGCCGGTGAAGTCCGCCGAACGCACGATCCACATCCTCGAGACCCTGGCCGCGTCTCCCGCCCGCATGAGTCTCGGCGAGCTCCAGGAGGCCTGCGGGTATCCGCGGTCGAGTCTGCATGCACTGCTCAGGACGCTGAAAGACCTCCGCTGGATCGAGGCCGACGAATCCGGTTCGCGATATGGCATCGGGACTCACGCGCTACTCACGGGCACGTCCTACCTGGACAAGGATTCCGTCGTCGGTCGGGCCGCAGCGGTACTGGAGACGTTGCGCTCGGACGTCCGGCACACCGTCCACTTCGCCCGGCGCGACGAGGATTGCGTCATCTACCTCGCCAGCCGCGGTTCCAAGCTCGAGGTGCGGCGCATGCACCGTGTCGGACGCAAGCTGCCGTGCCACGTCACCGCCCTCGGCCAAGCACTGCTCGCCGAACTCACGACCGACGAGGTGACACAGCTGCTGCCGAAGAAACTCGAGCGGTACACCGAGAACACCATCGTCGACCGTGATGCCCTGATCGCCGAACTCGCGCAGGTTCGCCGCCGCGGCTGGTCACTGGAGCAGGAGCAGGGCACCCCCGGCGTCGTCTGCATCGCGACCGTGGTGCCGTACCGAATTCCGGCCACCGACGCACTCAGCGTCTCCATGCCTGCCGAAGTCGCGTCGTACCCGGGCGAACTCGAACGCATCGCGGGCGTCCTCACCGACCATGCTGCGGCCTGGGCCCGAGAACTGCGAGCCGAGGGAGTGCGGTAAAGCCGCTTCGCGGCACGTGCGCGGAACTTCGTAGCAGGGGTCGAGTTTCCGCGCACGTCAGCGCTCCACGTCTGGGCTCCACGTCAGCGCACCACTGCCTTCGCCACCGTCCAGGCCCGGCCCTGCTCGCTCAATGTGAATCCCAGCCCCGGGCGAGCGGACAGGTGCATCCGGCCGTCCCGCGTCTCGAGGTGCTCGTCGAACAATGGGTCCAACCAGTCGAAGTGCTCCACCCAGGTCTGCAGTGGGTACACCGCTGCGAGGTGCAGATGAATCTCCATCGCAAAGTGCGGGGCGAGCTGCACGTTGTGGTGTTCGGCCAGCCCGGCCAATTTCAGGAACTGGGTGATGCCGCCGATGCGGGGTGCGTCGGGCTGCAGGATGTCGACCGCGCCGGCCTCGAGGAGACGGACATGCTCGCCGACGCTGGCCAGCATCTCCCCCGTCGCAATGGAGGTGTCGAAATTCCTGGCCAGCATCGCATGCCCCTCGGCGTCGTAGGCATCGAGCGGTTCTTCGATCCAGACGAGGTCGAACTGCTCGAGGATGCGGCACATGCGGTTCGCCGTCGGACGATCCCACTGTTGATTCGCGTCGACCATCAGCGGGACGTCGTCACCGAGAAACTCGCGTACCGCGGTGACGCGGGAGATGTCGGTGCGCCAATCAGGTTGGCCCACCTTCAGTTTGATACCGCCGATTCCGTTCGCGAGCGACCCGGCCGCGTTGTCCATGACCTCCTCGATCGGAGTATGCAGAAATCCACCGGAGGTGTTGTACGTCTGCACCGAATCGCGGGACGCGCCGATCAGCTTCGCCAGCGGTAACCCGGCGCGCTTGGCTTTGAGATCCCACAGGGCAATATCGATCGCAGCGATGGCCTGTGTCGCAACGCCACTGCGGCCGACCGACGCTCCGGCCCACACCAACTTGGTCCAGACCTTGCCGATATCGTTCGGGTCCTCACCGATGAGCACCGGCGCGATCTCCTGGGCGTGCGCGAACTGGGCAGGCCCACCCGCCCGCTTCGAATAGCTGAAACCGATTCCCTCATGGCCCTGTTCGGTACGGATCTCGACGAACAGAAACACCACCTCGGTCATCGCCTTCTGTCGACCGGTGAGAACCTTGGCGTCGCTGATCGGATTGCGCAGCGGCAGCACGATCGAGGACAGCGTCACCTCGGAGATGCTGTCGACGGACGCGTCACCGGATGCGAGGGCCCGAATCGCCGCATCGGGCGCGGTGAGTCCGCTCGAGGGCTTGTCGATGTACGTTGTCATCTCACATCTCCTGTGTTTGCGAAGGGCGTTGCCTCACAGCCTAATTCGGGTTCCTTACGCGTCCAACACAATTCAGCGGGCCATCGATACGGCAAGTGCATTGATGTTCGACGCGATGTCGGCGACCCGGCCGACGAACGTGTGATGCGTGACGCCCGACGAGTGCGGCGTCATCAGCACGTTCTCCAGCTCGCGGAACGGCAGGGAACTGGGCTCACCACGCCCGTCCGGCCCCGGGTAGCTGTACCAGACATCGATGGCGGCGGCGGCAATCTCGTTGCGAGACAGAGCGTCGAACAGTGGTTGTTCCTGAATCAGCGGGCCTCGACCGACGTTGACGACTATCCCTCCGCTTCCCAGCCTGCGCAGTTCCTCGGCACCGATCATGCCGCGGGTGTGCTCGTTCAGCGGTGCGGAAACCACGAGTACATCGGCGAACTCGGCAAGCTTTCCCAAATCCTTTGCATCCGAAACCCATTCGAGCCCCTCGTCCGAAGCCCGACCGCTCCCGGTGACGGCAGCACCGGTTGCCCCGTATGCCCGAAAAAGCTGCCAGGTCTGCCGGCCGATATGTCCGAACCCGACGAACCCGATCCGCGCACCGCTCAGCGACAACGGCTGCGGGATGGTCGGGTCGTACACGGACGTGGCAAACAATCCCGAGCGGAGGGCGCGGTCTTGCTCCAGGAACTTTCGTCGCAACATCACCGTTGCCGCGACGACGTATTCGGCAATCGACTGCTCGTGGTGAAAGGTGTTGCACACCTGCACATCGGGCCGCATTCCGGATCGATCCACGTTGTCGGTACCGGCGCCGGCAACGTGAACCATCCGCAGCCTCGGGGCAGCCGCGCCCATGGCCGCACTGAACTTGCCGCCGACATAGACGTCGGCGTCGTGGAGATGGGCGATCACGTCCTGCTCGTCGAAGGGAACGCTCCACACCACCTCGGCGTTCGCCGGTAGACCCGCCTCGAACTGCTCGCGATGCGGCACGACGTTGCGGTCACCGACGACGATCTTCATCGACGCACCAGAACTTTTCGAACCAGAACTCATCGAACGAGGGCCGGGCGCTTGCTGTCGAATGTCCAGCCCTCGATCAGGTACTGCATGCCGATGGCGTCGTCTCGGGCACCCAGTCCTTCCTTCTGGTACAGCTCGTGCGCCGCATCGATCTGCTCGAAGTCGAGTTCGACACCCAGACCCGGCTTGTCGGGCACCGTGAGGTAGCCATCCTCGATCGTGAACGGCTCCTTGGTCACTCGCTGCCCGTCCTGCCAGATCCAGTGGGTGTCGATGGCGGTGATGTTCCCGGGAGCTGCAGCAGCGACGTGCGTGAACATCGCCAGGGAGACGTCGAAGTGGTTGTTGGAGTGCGATCCCCACGTCAAGCCCCACGCGTCGCAGAGCTGCGCGACGCGCACGGACCCGGCCATCGTCCAGAAGTGTGGATCGGCCAGCGGGATGTCCACGGCACCGGACCGGACGGTGTGGCCCATCTCGCGCCAGTCCGTCGCGATCATGTTGGTCGCGGTCTGTAACCCGGTGGCCCGCTTGAACTCCGTCATCACCTCGCGGCCCGAGAAACCACCCTCGGGGCCGACGGGATCCTCGGCGTACGCCAGCACGTCACGCAGCCCTCGGCAGGTCTCGATCGCATCCTTCAGCAACCAGCCGCCGTTGGGATCCAACGTGATTCGCGCCTCGGGAAAGCGCTCGGCCAGAGCACGAACAGCGGCGGCCTCCTCGGCTGCCGGCAGTGCACCACCCTTGAGCTTGAAATCTTGGAAGCCGTAGCGTGCCTGCGCAGCCTCGGCGAGGCGCACGATCGACTCCGGATCCATCGCCTCCTCGTGCCTGATCCGCAGCCAGTCGTCGGCTCCGGCCGCCTCGTCGGCGCTGCTCCGGTATGCGAGATCGGTCTTGTTGCGATCGGCGACGAAGAACAGGTAGCCCAGCGCCTGCACCTTCTCGCGCTGCTGTCCTTCGCCCAGCAACGCCGCGACGCTGACGCCGAGATGCTGACCGAGCAGATCCAACAACGCCGATTCCACTGCCGTTACCGCATGAATGGCGATCCGCAGATCGAACGTCTGCGCGCCGCGGCCACCGGCATCACGATCTGCGAACGCGCGACGCATGGCGGCCAGCACCGCGTTGTACCGGCCGATGTTCTGCCCCTCGACCAGCACGCGCGCGTCTTCGAGCGTCTGCCGAATCGGCTCCCCGCCCGGCACTTCGCCGACGCCGGTGCGCCCGTCCGAGTCGGTGAGCACCACCAGATTGCGGGTGAAATACGGCGCGTGCGCGCCGCTGAGGTTCAGCAACATGTCGTCGTGACCGGCAATGGGAATGACACGCATTTCGGCGACGACGGGGGTGCTGGTGTGGACGACCATGCCCGACCTTTCTCGCATACCTCTGGTGATTCGGCTCACAGACGACAGTAGGGCCAGCTATCGATTCCCGTCCAACACCATCTGCGCATCGACTGATGCAGTCGAGGTATCGAGGATCGGCATCCACGCTCGAGTAGACGGTCAGCCAGGCGATACCGAGACTGCATCAAACACAACATTTTTAGACTTGGACATGTATCGATCCAGCTCCTACCGTGGTGAGTTATGAGCCAGGTCACGGCCTCGGCGTCACTGCACGTACCGCACCACAGCCTTAGGAGTCACCCCATGACAGCGTCGACGACACAGTCCACCGACCTCACCGGTCGGATGATCATCGCCGGCGTTCCGGTTTTCGGTGCCGGGACGCAGATTCACGGAATCGATCCCGGTACCGGAGAGAATCTCGAACCCGCTTACGGCCACGGCGACGACTCGGATGTCGAGCGGGCCTGTGCCGCAGCGGCCGACGCCTTCGCCGACTACCGCGCTACCTCGTCGGACACTCGCGCACGGTTTCTCGAGACCATCGCCGACAACATCGCGGCCCTGGGCGACACGCTCATCGAGCGTACGGTCGCCGAGTCCGGTCTGCCGCTGGCACGCATCACCGGCGAGGTCGGCCGCACCACCGGTCAACTCCGTCTGTTCGCTTCGGTTCTGCGCGAGGGCAGTTGGAACGGAGCCCGCATCGATCCGGCCCAGCCCGAGCGCAGCCCGCTGCCGCGGGCGGACATCCGCCAGCGCAAGATCCCCCTCGGGCCGGTTGCCGTGTTCGGTGCCAGCAACTTCCCCCTCGCCTTCTCCGTCGCAGGCGGCGACACCGCGTCCGCCCTCGCTGCCGGCTGCCCGGTGATCGTCAAGGCACACGACGCCCATCCAGGAACGTCCGAGCTGGTCGCCCGCGCCATCACCGACGCGGTTGTCTCCACCGGAATGCCCTCCGGCACATTCTCGTTGCTCTTCGGCTCCGGTCGCGGACTCGGCACCGCTCTGGTGACCGACCCTCGCATCAAGGCCGTCGGATTCACCGGATCGCGTTCGGGTGGAACAGCTCTCGTCGCCGCGGCGGCGGGTCGCCGTGAGCCCATCCCGGTGTACGCCGAGATGAGTTCCATCAATCCGGTGTTCGTCATGGACGGTGCACTCGCCACCCGTGGAGCCGAATTGGGCCGCGCGTTCGTCGCATCGCTGACGATGGGCTCGGGTCAGTTCTGCACCAACCCCGGTCTGGTCATTGCCGTCGACGGCCCGGGCTTGCAGTCGTTCATCGACGCCGCTGCCGCCGCCGTGCAAGAATCCGCTCCCTCCACGATGCTGACGCCGAACATCGCCTCGAGCTACGCCGAGGGTGTGCGAACACTGTCCGACGCGGTGACGGTGGTAGCGCGGGGATCCGACACCGACGCCCCGAATGCGTGCCGCGCAGCGCTGTTCGACACCGATGCGGACACGTTCCTCACCTCGGAGGCAGCGCAGGCCGAGGTGTTCGGCGCGTCGAGCCTCGTCGTGCGCTGTGCAGATTCCCAGCAGGTTCGGCAGGTGGCGGCACAGCTCGAAGGTCAGCTCACCGCCACCATTCATGCCGACGAATCCGATCATTCCGAGGCCGGAAAGCTGCTCTCGGTGCTCGAACTCAAGGCCGGCCGGATCCTGTTCGACGGATGGCCCACCGGAGTCGAGGTCGGCCATGCCATGGTGCACGGCGGGCCGTTCCCCGCGACCTCGGACTCCCGCACCACGTCGGTCGGATCGCTCGCGATCGAACGCTTCCTGCGCCCGGTCGCGTACCAGGACGTACCGAAATCGTTGTTGCCCAACGCCATCGCAGACGGAAATCCGGACGGCATCTTCCGCCGCATCGACGGCCAGCTCACCCAAGACTGACACACCCCACCTAGTTCTCGAGGAGACCCCCATGCTCGACGGAGTTCTGTTCTTCCCCGTCACCCCGTTCACCGCATCCGGTGAGGTCGATTACGACCTCCTGGCCGCTCACATCACGAAGGGTGTCGACGCGGGACCCGGTGGAGTGTTCATTGCCTGCGGCACCGGCGAATTCCACGCCCTCGAACTCGAGGAGTTCGGCAAGATCGTCCGTGCCGCAGTCGACAGCGTCGCAGGCCGCGTTCCTGTCTACGCCGGTGCAGGCGGATCCGTCGCGCAGGCAAAGGCATTCGCACACGCGGCGAAGGCCAACGGAGCCGACGGCATCCTGTTGCTGCCGCCGTACCTGGTGACGATGCCGCAAGCCGGTCTCGTCAACTACACCAAGGCCGTTGCCGCCGCATCGGATCTGCCGCTGATCGTCTACAACCGCGGCAACGCTCGCTTCACCGAGGAGTCCGCCGTCGAGGTTGCGCAGCTTCCCACGGTCGTCGGATTCAAGGATGGCACCGGCGATCTCGACCAGGTCGGCCGCATCGTCCGCGCGGTACTGGACGCTCTGGAGCCGTCGGGCAAGCCCTTCCAGTTCTTCAACGGACTACCGACCGCCGAGGTCTCCCAGCAGGCGTACCGAGCGATCGGTGTCACGCTGTACTCCTCCGCGACATTCGCGTTCGCACCCGAACTGGCACTGGCGTTCTACCGCTCTCTCGACAGCGGAAACGAAAAGCTCACTGCCGCATTGCTCCGCGAGTTCTTCCACCCGCTCGTGCGCTTGCGCGACAAGGTTCCCGGCTACGCCGTCTCCCTCATCAAGGCCGGCGTGACGATGGAGGGCATCGAAGCAGGGCCGGTTCGCCCACCCCTGGTGGACATCAGCGCACCGCACCTCGAGGAACTCACCGCAATCGTTGCCGCCGGCCGGGCCGTGCTGGCAGACGAGCTTGCGGTGCACTGATGCAAGAACCGGTCCTGATCACCGGCGCTCGAATCACACCGATCGCCTTCGTCGATCCTCCGTTGCTCAACACCGTCGGCGTACATCAGCCGTATGCGCTCCGCGCGATAATTCAGCTGGACACCGACGCCGGTGTCGTCGGACTCGGTGAAACGTACGCCGACACTGCTCATCTGGCTCGACTGGAAGCGGCCTCCACCGCCATCTCCGGTCTGGACGTGTTCGCGCTCAACGAGATCCGAGATGCCATCGATGCCGTTCTGGGAACCCTGTCGATCACCGGCGGAGACGGCGTCGCAGGCATGATCACCACGGCCAGCACCACCGATCGGGTGTTCTCCCCGTTCGAGATCGCGTGCCTGGACGTGCAGGGCAAGGTCCTGGGTCGACCGGTGTCCGACCTGCTCGGCGGCAAGGTTCGGGACTCCGTTCCGTTCAGTGCGTATCTGTTCTACAAGTGGGCAGCTCATCCCGGCCAGGAGCCCGACGAATGGGGTGAGGCGATCGATCCGGACGGATTGGTTCGTCAGGCCCGAAAGATGATCGACGAGTACGGCTTCGGGGCCGTCAAGGTCAAGGGCGGCGTCTTTCCACCCGACGAGGAGATCGCCGGAATCAAGGCTCTTCGTGAGGCGTTCCCGGAGCTACCGTTGCGGTTGGATCCCAACGCCGCCTGGACTGTCGACACATCCATCCGGGTAGCCGCCGAACTCGACGGCATCGTCGAATATCTCGAAGATCCCACGCCCGGGCTCGACGGGATGGCCGAGGTCGCGCGCGAAGCCAAGATGCCGCTGGCGACGAACATGTGTGTCGTTGCCTTCGATCACCTGAAGCCTGCCGTGGTGAAGGATTCGGTGCAGGTGGTGTTGTCAGACCATCACTATTGGGGTGGACTGCAGCGATCGAGGTTGCTCGCCGGAATCTGCGAGACGTTCGAGATGGGACTGTCGATGCACTCGAACAGCCACCTCGGAATCAGTCTGGCCGCCATGGTTCATCTCGCAGCGGCGACACCGAACTTGACCTATGCCTGCGACACGCATTGGCCCTGGAAGAACGAGGATGTCGTCGTGCCGGGGGTGTTGAACTTCGTCGACGGCGCAGTGGCCGTTCCCACCGGACCCGGTCTGGGCATCGAGATCGACGAGGACGCGCTCGCGGCACTGCATCAGCAGTACCTGGACTGCGGAATTCGTGACCGCGACGACACCGGATACATGCAGAGCATCGATCCGCGCTTCGAGAACACCTGCCCGCGTTGGTGATCGGACTCTACGTCTGCAGCGGCGCGACGATATTGGCGAGCATGGTCGCGATCGTGGCGACGACGATGCGTCGATCCGCGGCGTAGTCGCTCTGGTACCAGGTCATGGCGGTGTGGCTGATGGCACCGATGGCAGCGGTGGCGAGCAGGTCCACGTCGAGCTCCGGGCCCGACGGCACCTCGCCGGCGAACGTGCGGAGGTAGCCGAGCAGCAGGGTGCCGAATTGCTGCATCACCGTCAGATACGTCTGCTCCACGCGAGGGCTGACGCCGAGCACCTCCATCCACACCACGCGGGCCAGGTGCGGGTCCTCGACGACCCGGAAGAACGGGTCGAGCAACTGCTCGGTGACAGCCCTCAGATCACCGTCCCGATTCACCTGCACAATTGCGTCGGACACCGAATCGGTCAGGCGTGCAATGCATTCGGCATAGACGGCGAGCAGAAGATCCTCGGTCTTGTCGAAATACTGATAGAAGTGCCGGTCGGCGATCTTGGCCTCGCGGCACAGTCCACGGACGGTCGCAGCGCGGTACCCGACGCTGCCGAACACCCGCAGTCCCGCGTCCAGCAGCTGTCGCCGCCTGCGATCGTCGCGGTCGGCCGCGCTTTCACCGCCGTAGGCGCGGCCGGCCGCTTCGGACACGGTGCTCATGACCGCCGGGCATCCAGTTCGGCAGTCAGACGGATCAATTCGGCATCCCGCTCCATCGCGGCGTCCATGATCGGGTTGACGATGCCGCGCAATATCGAGATCGGGATCCAGCGACCGGGCACGGCGATGCGCGCCGCCCGGCGTCCGATGCCTCGTACGGCCACGCGGGCCAGCTTGTCCGGTGTGATCGGGCGGAGCAGTGGCGAGGGAAAGGCGCGGGCAGTCATCGCCGTAGCGACGGTGTCGCCGCCGAACGCAACGTCGGCGATCGGCGTCGCCACCCACCCCGGATACAGCACTCCCGCTGTCGCTTTCGTGCCCGCGAGTTCCGCACGCAGAGCGCGACCGAGTTGTTCCACCGCCGCCTTCGAGGCCGCGTACGGTGCGTTCGCCAGACCGTTGAGATAGGCGTACGTCGAGGAGGTGAGCAGCACGTAGCCCCCGGACTCGACGATGTGCGGCAGCGCCGCTCGCACCGTGTTCCACACGCCGACGAGGTTGACCCCGATGACTCTCTCGAAAACACCATCGTCGACGGAACGGATCGTCGATGCCAGTGCACCGCTGGAGATTCCGGCGTTGGCCATCACGATGTCGAGCGAGCCGAAGGTGTCGATCGCGGTGGCGACCGCCGCGTCGAGTTGCTCTCGCACGGTGACGTCGGCATAGGCGATCGCTACGCGCTGGTTGCCCAGCTTCGCTGCTACCGACTCAAGATCGGTCGACGCCATGTCGACCAGAACGATCGAGGCACCGCGCCGATGCAGTGCTGCCGCCACAGCAGAGCCGATACCGCCTGCCGCACCGGTTATCAGCGCTACCTGGCCCGAATGATTCTTCATGCCGATACCTCGTCCTTCGTCGTCACGTCGGTGGACGACCGATGGATGTGATGGGCTTCCGGCCGAAAACGCTTGGCCCACCGTCGGAACGTGAAGCTGAAGCCGGGGAACATGGCGACGACATGCCCGGATTTCGACTGGTACCAGCTGTGGCAGCCGCCGTCCTTCCAGACGGTGCCGTCCATCTCGCGGTGAATCGTGTCGGTGTACTCCTGCTCGGCGGCGGCAGTGACCTCGATGGCGGTTGCACCCGCGCGCTGAACTGCGTCGACGGCTCGAACGATGTATTCCATCTGCGCCTCGATGAGGAAGATGGCGGAGGTGTGCCCGATTCCGGTGTTCGGCCCGGTGACCACGAACAGGTTGGGGAAACCGGGAATCGTGGTGCCGAGGTAAGCGCGGGGGTAGGGATCCCAGACCTCGGACAGCGCCCGGCCGTCCCGCCCGATCACCGGATACGAGATGACCCCGTCGGTGGCGTCGTATCCGGTCGACCACACCAGCAGGTCGACGTCGACGTGTTCCCCCGAGGTGGTCACGATCCCGGTTTCGGTGATCTCGGCGATGCCGTCGTTCTTGTCGTGCAGGGTCACGTTCGGCTGCCCCAGTGCGGGATACAGCGTGTTGGACAGCAGCACCCGCTTGCACCCGATGGTGTAGTCGGGGGTGACTTTCGCCCGAAGCTGGGAGTCCGGAACCTGAGACTCGATGTGCTTCAGGGCAGTCCGCTGGGCCACGGCTTTCAGCATCTGCCGCGAGTACTTGAATCCGATGATGCGGGTCTCGAGACTCCAGTAGATGCCGGCTCGCACCAGCCGTCGAATGGGCTCGAATCGCAGCAACTTTCGTTGCAGCGGCGTGAATTCGCGATCGTGACGCGGCATCACCCAGTGTGGCGTGCGCTGGAAGACGTGCAACGCTTCGACGTCGGGCTGGATCGCGGGGATCACCTGTGCGGCGCTGGCACCGCTACCGACGATGGCTACCCGTTTTCCGGCGTGATCGTAGGAAGTGTCCCAGTCGTTGGTGTGGAACTGCTTGCCGCGGAACTTCTCTCGGCCCGAGAACGGAGGGATCACCGGGGTGCTGAGCGGCCCGGACGCATTGACGACGAACTTCGCTGCGTAGTCACCGCGCGACGTGGTGATCAGCCAGTGATCGCCGACCCATTGGATCTTCTGAACGTCGGTGTCGGCATGTGTGCGTTGCGGCAGACCGTTGGACTCGAGCACGTGCTGGGTGTAGCGCTCGAGTTCCTCCCGCTCGGCGAACATGCGCGACCACTGGAACGGCTCGGAGGCAATGGAGTACAGGGGACTCTGCACGTCGACTGCCGCGCCCGGGTAGCGATTCTGCTTCCAGGTTCCACCGAGAAAGGGCCTTCGCTCGAGAATGACGAGGTCGTCGATACCGCGGTCGAGCAGGGCTTTGGCGGCGCATTGACCTCCGAAGCCACTACCGATGATCACCACGGTGTGAATACGCATATCGACGAACCCCTCCAGCACAAGACGCAATCCGATGTTGCGTGTCATCACATTAAAGTGATGACGCGTGATTCCGCAATGGCGGTTCCCTTGTTGTTCACCGTCGTCGGTCACTATCGGCGTCGAACCGTCGAACGAAAGGTGCGTGAGATGTCTCCTGAGGTGTCCTTACCGGCAAACGCGTCGCGGCTGCGTCGCATCGCCAGAATTGCCGTGATCTCAGCGGTCGTACCGCTGGTCCTGTTACCGACGGCGGCGACGAGCGCGGCCGAGACGCCTGCCGAGAATCTGCAATCTCTGACCGACGTTCTTGCAGACCGTCTGGCCACCGCAGACAGCGTGGCCGCGGTGAAGTGGAAGACAGGCGGCCCCGTCAGCGATCCCGAGCGCGAGGCCCAGGTGATCGATGCGGCGCAGAACGCTGCCATCGGGCTCGGACTTGCACCAGAACGCGCAGGGACTGTGGTTCGCGACCAGATCGAGGTGGGCAAGGCGATCCAATCGCTCCGCCTGGCCCAGTGGCACGCCGATCCGGCCGGGGCTCCCGATGCGCCCGCGGACCTCGCGCCGATCCGGGAACGCATCACCGCACTCAGTTCTGCGGTGGTCACCCAGCTTGCCTCGAACGCGCAAGCCCTTCGATCACCGACGTGCTACACGGACCTCGTCCAAGCGGTCGTTGCCACGAACACCGCCCACGACAGCGACATCGTGCACGCTGCAGCCTTGGTTGCTGCATCGCGTTCACTCTGCACCCCCTGACGACACGAGCGCCGGCCGCGAGATCGACGTGGACGACGAGCTGTCCCATGGCTCGAGGACGGCCATGACACGGTCGGCATTCCACCCTCGACGGCGAGCAATGCGTGGATCTTCGGACCGGGGTCGAAGCCAGGTCGGGCGGCCCCCGTAGCGTAAGAGGCATGTCGAGATCACCACGGAACCGCAGATCCCCCGCCGCACCTCGAAAGCGATCCTCCTCAGCGCTGTCGGCAGGGCACCTTCGCGTGATCGCGACGGGCGGTCTCGGCGAGATCGGCCGGAACATGACCGTCTTCGAATTCGACGGAAAGCTGCTCATCGTCGACTGCGGCGTGCTGTTTCCCGAGGAGCATCAGCCCGGCGTCGACGTCATCCTCCCCGACTGGAGTTGCATCCGGGATCGCCTCGACGACGTCGTCGCCATCGTTCTGACGCACGGACACGAGGACCACATCGGCGGCGTCCCGTATCTGCTGCGCGAGCGTGGCGACATTCCCGTCATCTCGTCGCGGCTGACGCTGCATTTCCTGGCTGCCAAGTTCGAGGAGTTCAAGGTCTCGACGACGCTGATCGAGGTCGAGGCGGGGCAAACCCGGCAGGAAGGCCCGTTCGAGCTCGAGTTCATCGCCGTCAACCACTCGATTCCCGACGGTCTGGCCATCGCCATTCGTACCGACGCCGGGCTGGTGCTGCACACCGGTGACTTCAAGATGGAACAGTTCCCGCTGGACGGTCGGATCACCGACCTCCGGAGCTTCGCACGCCTCGGCGAGGAGGGGCTCGATCTACTCCTCGTCGACTCCACCAACGCCGAAGTGCCCGGGTTCATGGTCTCCGAACGCGACCTGGTCCCGGCCATCGAGAAGGTGTTCCGCGAAACGACGGGACGCGTGATCGTTTCGAGCTTCGCCAGTCACGTGCACCGCATTCAACAGGTACTCGACGCCGCACATGCGCAGGGCCGCAAGGTTGCGTTCGTCGGCCGATCGATGGTGCGCAACATGAAGATTGCGACCGACCTGAGCTACCTCGACGTTCCCGACGGCCTCGTCGTGGACCTCCCGAAGCTCAACCGGCTCCCGGCCAACAAGATCACCCTGATCTGCACCGGCTCCCAGGGCGAGCCCCTCGCGGCGCTGTCGCGGATGGCGTCGGGCGAGCATCAGATCAAGGTCGGCGACGGCGACACCGTGCTGATGGCGAGCAGCCTGATCCCCGGCAACGAGAACGCGATCTACCGCGTCATCAACGGCCTCGTCGACAAGGGTGCACGCGTGGTGCACAAGGGAAATGCGAAGGTGCACGTCTCCGGTCACGCCAGCGCCGGCGAGCTCGTCTACTGCTACAACATCCTCGAACCCGCCAATGTGCTTCCCGTACACGGTGAGTCGCGGCACCTGCGTGCCAATGCCGATCTCGCCATCAGGACCGGTGTTCCTCGCGATCGCGTGATCATCGCCGAGAACGGAAGCGTCATCGACCTGTACGACGGCGTCGCGCAGATCACCGGCTCCGTCCCCATCGAACTGATCTACGTCGACGGCAGTGCCGTCGGTGGCGTGACGGAGGATTCACTGGCCGAGCGTCGCCTCCTCGCGAACGAGGGCGTGCTGACCGTCATCGCCATCGTCGATCCCGACACCGGGCTGCTGGTCGACGACGTCGACTTCATCGGACGCGGATTCGCCCACGAGGCAAACGCTTTCGACTCGTTGGCCAAGGCGATCGGCAAGACCCTCACACGCGAGAGCGACGTCAAGGTTGCCTCGCGCGAAAACATTGAGAAGCGCATCGTGCAGGAATCGGCCCGCTGGGCCAAGCAGACCCTGGGCCGCCAGCCCCTCATCGTCCCGGTGGTCGTGGACGGCTAAAGCCGGTCCGGTCAGATCTGAGCTGCCGCACCACGGGTGGACAGCACCTCGGTCAGCTCCTCGGCGTAGGCGAGCTGCCGCCGCAACGTGCGGCAGCTTTCCTCGGCCTTGGTGTGGCACTCACGAACGAAGGCCGCGGCCGACGACCTCGCGTCGTCGGTCGCGTTCTCGTCGCCGAGAATGTCGAGGGATTCCAGTAGCTGTTTCATTTCGGCCAACGTGAAGTCGAGTGGCTTCATCCGGCGAATGACGAGCAGTCTTTCGACGTCGGACTCGGTGTAGAGCCGGAAGCCGCCGACGGTCCGAGCAGAGGGCGTGACCAGACCGACATCGTCGTAATGACGAACCGTGCGAATCGACAGCTCGGTTCGCTGAGCTACCTGCCCGATCTGCATGTGTACGCCGTCGTCTGTCATGTGCCGCCTCTCTTCGCCCGACCAACCACCCTAGTCAGTGCTCGGCACCCAGGTTCCCACTGAGACGATCGTGCCGCTCGGTCGACGGCGCGTTCAGGCCCACGATCTCCACCGTCTTGCCCTTGGCGGCGTACTTGGTGGTGATGGCGTCCAGGGTCGCCACGGTCGACGCGTCCCAGATGTGCGACTCGGACATGTCGATGACGACGTTCTTCGGATCTCCGACGTAGTCGAACTGGTAGATCAGATCGTTGCTCGACGCGAAGAACAACTCGCCCTTGACGGCGTAGACGCGGGTGTCGTCGTCGGGATGTGCGACGTCGACAACCTCGGTCAGGTGTGCAACCCGCCTGGCGAACAAGACCATCGCGGTGATCACTCCGACCACGACGCCGTACGCGAGGTTGTGGGTGACCACGGTGACAGCGACGGTGGCCACCATGACGAGAGTTTCGCTCTTGGGCATGCGCCGCAACGTCTTCGGGTGAATGCTGTGCCAGTCGAAGGTGCCGACCGACACCATGATCATCACGGCGACCAATGCGGCCATCGGAATGAGCGCGACGATGTCGCCGAGACCGACCACCAGGATCAGCAGGAAGGTGCCGGCGAGGAACGTGGAGATACGGGTGCGGGCACCGGAGACCTTCACGTTGATCATGGTCTGGCCGATCATCGCGCAGCCGCCCATACCGCCGGTGAATCCGGTGACCAGATTCGCCACGCCCTGGCCCCAGCCCTCACGAGTCTTGTTGGAGTGCGAGTCGGTGATGTCGTCGACGAGCTTGGCCGTCATCAGTGATTCGAGCAGACCGACCAGGGCAATGGCCAGAGCGAACGGCGCGATGATCGACAGGGTGTCGAACGTGAACGGTACGTCCGGGATCAGGAACGACGGCAGCGAGGACGGCAGTTCACCCTCGTCGCCCACGTCCGGGACGGCCAGCGCGAAGACGAGCGTGACGGCGGTGAGGATCACGATGGCGATCAGAGGTGCAGGCACGACAGAGGTGAGCTTCGGCAAGAAGAACATGATGAGCAGTCCGACGGCCACCATCGGGTAGACCAACCACGGCACCCCGATCAGGTACGGCACCTGTGAGGTGAAGATCAGGATAGCCAGGGCGTTGACGAATCCGACCATGACACTGCGCGGGATGAATCGCATCAACTTGGCGACACCGAGGACGCTCAACACGATCTGCAGCACTCCGCCGAGGATGACCGCGGCAATGAGGTAGTCGAGGCCGTACTCGCGAGCCAAGGGGGCGACCACCAGGGCGATCGCTCCGGTGGCCGCGGAGATCATCGCCGGTCGACCCCCGACGATGGAGATGGTGACGGCCATCGTGAACGACGCGAACAGGCCGACGCGTGGATCGACACCGGCGATGATCGAGAACGAAATGGCTTCCGGGATCAACGCCAGCGCCACCACCAGCCCGGCAAGAACCTCGGTCTTCAGTCGCCTCGGTGAGCGCAACGCACCCAGCACCGAGACGTCTTCGACGGCGGTGCCGGGCACCTGGGCAGCTCGAGACACGACGACTCCGTTCGATGGTTACGAGGGACGACAACCGGGATGGGCGTCCACTCCGCGAGCAACTCTACTCTTACCGGAGGGAAGGTTACCAATCACTGAAGCACGGACGACGTGCGCTAGATTTATACGAAAAGGCACGCCGGAACTCCCAGCGCGATGCAAGGAATGAATCGATGTTCTCGCTCAACAGGCTGTCCTGCTTCATCGCCGTCGCCGAGGAATTGCACTTCGGCCGCGCCGCCGAACGTCTCCACATGACGCAGCCGCCGCTCAGCAGACAGATCCAACAACTCGAGAGCGAAGTCGGCGTGCAGCTGATCGACCGCACGAGCCGGTCGGTGACCCTGACGGCCGCGGGATTGGCCTTCCTACCCGAGGCCCGACGCATCCTCGACCTCGCCGAGGGCGCACTGCTGACGGTGCGACGCGTTCCCACCGGAGACTTGGGGACAGTGATCGTGGGCTTCACCGGGGCATCGGCGCATGCGGTGCTCCCGCAGCTGCTCGACGCCGCGCGCGAGAAGCTACCGGACGTGAAAATCGTTCTACGCGAGATGGTCTCGGCGGTACAGATGGAGTCTCTGGCCATCGGCGATCTGGATCTCGGGTTGGCCAGACCCCCGCTCAAGCGACCGGGCATCGCGTCCCGGCCGGTGCTGCACGAGTCGTTGATCGCGGCGATGCCCGAAGAACACCCGCTGGCCGAGAAGGACGAACTGTCGGTAGAGGACTTCGACGAGCAGCCGATCATCATGTACTCGCCCGTCGACGCGCGGTACTTCCACGAACTGCTGATCAGCACCTTCACCATCGTCGGGGTCTCACCGCGCTACGTGCAGTACGTGACGCAGGTGCACACGATGCTGGTGCTCGTTCGCTCGGGAATCGGACTGGCCCTGGTACCCGAGTCGGCGTCGACCATGCGGCCGGAAGGCGTTGTGTTCCGGCCGGTTCGGACCGTAAAGGAACGCCCCGTCGAACTCGACGCTGCCTGGCGCGTCGACAACGACAACCCGGCACTGCACCGCTTCATGACCGACGTGCTGCCGACGCGCGAGTGGGCGTGACGACTACCGCGGCGTCCCCACCGGCGGCTTGACGGCCGTCACCGGGCAGTGCGCCTCGAGCAGTACGCGCTGAGAGATGCTGCCCATGAACAACTTTCCGACGGGCGATCGACGTCGGATGCCGATGACGACCAGCTGAGCCTGCTCGTCGAACGACAGGTCGATCAGGTTGTCGGCGTGCGAGCGGCCGGCCTCGTTGTCGTGAATCTTCGTCGTGACACCGACCGCCGACGCCTCCTCGCGAGCCGATTCGACGGTGGCAGCGAACTCGGCGTCTGCCGCGCTGTTGTCCTCGGCGACGATGAGCAGATCCGTTCCGCGCATCTGGGCCTCGCGAAATGCGAAGGGCAGCGCGCCTTTTCCTTCGGTGGTCGGCGAGTAGCCGACGACGACGGTCACTTCGTCACCGGCGTGACGAGGGAGCCGTCGGCCAGGAATCGATCGAGGTTCTCCAGTGTCAGTGCTTCCATGGCCGCGCGAGTCTCCACCGTTGCGCTGCCCACGTGCGGCAGCAGCACCACGTTGTCCATCGCGAGCAGAGAGTCGGGCACGTTCGGTTCGTGGGCGAACACGTCCAGACCCGCACCGGCGAGCTGCCCGGAGGCGAGCAGTTCGATCAGCGCCTCCTCGTCGACGACGCTTCCGCGGGCCACGTTGATCAGATAGCCCTGCGGCCCCAGCGCGTCGAGCACCGCGCGATCGACCAGATGGGCCGTTCCCGAACCGCCCGAAGCGGCGACGATCAGTACGTCGACGCTCTCGGCGAGCGCTACAGGACTGGCCGCGTACACATACGGTGAACCGTCGATCTCGTTCCGGTTGTGGTACGAGATGGGGCATCGGAATGCGGTGAGCCGGTCCGCGATTGCAGATCCGATCCGGCCGAGCCCGATGATCCCGACTCGTTTGCCGGTGACCTGACGGGTCAGCGGAGTGTTGCCCTCGGCCGGCCAGCGGCCGGCCCGTACGAATCGCTCCGCGGACGAGAGCCCACGCACGGTGTCGATCACCAGGCCGACAGCGAGATCCGCGACGCAGTCGGTGAGCACGTCCGGGGTGTTGCTGACCCCGATGCCACGCTCGGTGGCCGCGTCGACGTCGGTGGTGTCGTATCCGACTCCGAAGTTCACGACGGCTCCGAGCTGCGGCAACCGCTCCATCAGCGCTGCGTCGACGCCGGTTCGGCCGGAGGTGACGACGGCGGTGATCGACGGGCCGTGCTCGGCCAGGAACTGCTCACGCTCGTCCCCGTCGGGCAAGGTCAGCGCGTCGTAGTCGGCAACCAGAGTGTCCATCAGGGACGGCTTCAGCGGCCCGACTCGGAGCACGCGGCCCCCTGGGCGTGAATCTTGTTGCAACACAGACTTTTCCTGTTGACCGGTGGTCACCGTTGTTCTCCTCGCGATGTGGTGGAGCGTGCGCGTTTCCTGTACGGTATGCCGCTTCTCGGATACCTGTCCAACACGCAAATAACATGGACCGATACCCAAACGGCATGAACATGACCCTCAGCATGCAGGTAGACCTAACCCGTTTGGACGTTCGACCTGCTCAGAGGCGCTGAACTGCGAGCATCCGCACTGATCCAGCACGATTGTGACGTGGATAACGGGCCGAAACGTCGCTTTCGTCCGGTTGACGGTGGAGATCACCCACTCCTACCGTGTGTCTACCGTCACAGATCCGAATGCGGCTCGATGACGCGTATCCCTTTTCCCACTGGAGGCCACCATGAGCCCTGCACTGTCCGTGCAGCAGGGACGGACCCATCGCGTCGCCGCTATTGCTGTTGGCGCACTATCACTTTCATTGATCGCAAGCGGCTGCACCGTCGCGAACTCGAGCAACGGAACCGCAGCCCGCGCAGACACCCTGCGCATCGTTCTGCCTCAGGAACCGCCCACCCTCGAAGCCTGCGACGTATCGCTGACGTCGGTCGGAGTGGTCACGCGCTCGAACATCACCGAGCCGCTGATGGAGCGCAATCCGAGTACCGGTGATCTCGAACCGAAGTTGGCGGACTCCTGGGAGCAGACCTCGGACACCGAGTGGACGTTCGCCATTCACCCCGGCGTGACGTTCAGCGACGGCAGCCCCTTCGAAGCCGAGGATGCAGCGTTCTCCATCGACCGCACCGTCAACTCCGAACTGGGATGCAACGTCGAGGGATATGTCTTCGGCGACGCCGATCTGGTGGTGAAAGCCGTCGACCCGTTGACGCTGACGGTGCAGTCACCCGAGCCCGATCCCATTCTGCCGCTGCGGCTCTCGTTCGTGGAGATGGTTCCGCGCACTGCGAGCTACACCGAGCGGGTGCGCGAGCCGATCGGCACCGGCCCGTTCGCGATCGAGCGGTGGGACTACGGCCAGAAGCTCTCGCTGGTACGCAACGAGACCTACTGGGGTCCGAAGCCCGAATACGCCAGGGCCGAATACCAGTGGCGCAGCGAGGGCAGTGTCCGCGCGTCGATGGTGACCAACGGCGAGGCCGAGATCGCCACGTCGGTCGGACCGGAGGACGGTGCAGGCGACCTCGGCGTGGCCTATCCCAACAACGAGACCACGGCACTGCGCATGCAGGCCGCGCAACCGCCACTGGACGACATGCGGGTGCGGCAGGCGATCAATTACGCCATCAACCGCGACGGCATCGTCAAGGCGCTCTTCCGTGGACTCGGTTCCCCTGCAGCACAGCTCATCTCCGAGGGTGTCGTCGGCTACAACGAGGACCTGACGCCGTGGCCCTACGACATGGACCAGGCACGCACGCTGATCGACGAGGCGCGGGCAGACGGGGTACCGGTGGACACAGAGATCCGCCTGATCGGACGCACCGGACAGTTCCCCAAGATCAACGAGACAGTGGAGGTAATCCAGAACTCGCTGTCCAAGATCGGCATGAACGTCAAGATCGAAATGATGGACGCCGCAGGTACGGCCGAATACCAGGAACGTCCGTTCCCGAACGTCGGGCCGTATCTACTGGTGATTCAGCACGGCAACCAGGCCGGCGACTCCGCCTTCACCGTCGATCAGTACTTCACCAGTGACGGGTTCCAGAGCGCTTACGGCACAGCGGACTTCGACAAGGAGATCGCCGCCGCCGGTGCACTCACCGGAGAAGACAGGCAGGCCGCGTACGCGCAGGTATTCGCGGACGAACCGAAGGACATCATGCAGATGGCCTATATCGCACACATGAACGGGGTGCTCGCCAAGGCCGCCTCGGTCGACTACACGCCGGACTCGGCCACGGTCGACGAAATGCATCTGGCCGCGATGACCCGCGCCGAGACCGAGAGGCCCTGACATGTTCAGATTTCTGCGCCGACGGATCTACACCAGCTTGATCCCGCTGTTCGTCGTTCTGCTGGGCGTCTTCTTTCTCGCCCGGCTCACCGGCGACCCCACCAGCCTGTACCTCCCCGAATCCGCGACCCAGGCCCAACGCGAAGCATTCCGTGCCACCAACGGCTTCGATCAGCCGGTGCTGACTCAGTTGCTTGACTACTTCAAAGGTGTCGTACAACTCGATTTCGGGCAGTCGCTCCGCACCGGTGAGGACGCGTCGGCGATGGCCTTACGCGCCTTCCCCGCAACGCTGCAGCTGGCGTTCGCAACGATGTTCCTCGCCATCCTCGGTGCGGTGATCATCGGCTGCTGGGCCGCATACCGGCCGAACTCGCTCGCCGATCGCATCTCGAGCCTGCTGTCGATGACGGCCGCATCCATTCCCGACTTCTGGTTCGCCATCATGGGCGTCTACGTCTTCGCCATCCTGTTCGGTTGGCTGCCCACCTCCGGCGTGGACAGCGGAATGCTCTCCTGGGTGTTGCCGATTGCCACACTGCTCATTCGACCGCTCGGAGTCCTGACACAGGTCGTCCGTGGCGCGATGGTCTCGGCGCTGTCGGCACCATACGTTCGATTGGCGAGAAGCAAAGGGGCAGGCGACCTTCGGGTCGTCACCCACCACGCTCTGCGCAACGCCGCGGCACCGGCGTTGACTGTCGCAGGCGACCTGATGGTCGGGCTCGTCAACGGCGCAGTGGTGGTCGAGGCCATCTTCGGCTGGCCCGGTATCGGAAAACTGATGATCGACGCCATCCTGCAGCGCGACTTCGCTGTTCTGCAGGCGGCCGTGCTGTTGACGGCGGTGAGCATCTTCGTGCTCAACATCGTCATCGATGCCTGCTATGCACTGCTCGATGCCCGGGTTCGCGACAAGGTGAAGGTCTAAGAACATGTCACTCGACTTCGAAGCACCGAAAACATCCGAGCCGGAGGATGTTCCACCGACGGCTCCGGTGGAAGCCCGCAAGACGTCGGCCCCGCTGTGGAAGCTACTCCTGCGAGACAGGGTGGCCACCGTCGCTGCCGCAATCCTGGTGCTGGTCTTCCTCACCGCAATCTTCGGCCCGATGCTGGTCGGTGACGCCGCCACCGATCAGGATCTCGACCGCTCCAACCTGCCACCGTTCACCCTCGACACCGGCTGGATGAACATCTTCGGCACGGATCCACTGGGACGCAGCATGTTGGCACGGCTGATCGTCGCCAGCAGAACCACACTCTCGGTGGCCATTCCAGCAGTGATCCTTTCGGCGATCATCGGCTCGTTCATCGGTATGTGGGCCGGTTTCCATCGCGGCTGGCGCGAGACCGCGGCGATGCGCGTCGCCGACGTCATCCTCAGCTTTCCGTCCCTGCTGATGGCCGTCGTCGTGCTCTACGTCTTCTCGCCCAGTGCCGCGAACATCGTTCTGGTCCTGACGGTCACGCGTATCCCGATCTACCTGCGTACCGCCCGCGCCGAGTCCGCAGAACTGCAGAGTCGGTTGTTCGTGGACGCTGCCCGTACGTTCGGCGCGAAGAGCGGATCGGTGATCCGGCGTCACGTGGCACCGATTCTGCTGCCGACTCTGCTGACCGTCGCAACCCTGGACTTCTGCTTCGTCATCCTGGCCGAGTCGTCACTGAGCTTCCTGGGCATCGGCATTCAGCCGCCCGACGTCTCCTGGGGCCTGATGGTCTCGCAGGGCCGCACCTACCTGCAGACCGCCTGGTGGCTCTCCTTCTTCCCCGGCCTCGCGATCGTGTTGACGACCGTCTCGGCCACCGTTCTCGCCGCCTGGGCCCGCATCGCCACCGATCCCGCGCAGCGGTGGCGACTCAATGTCCCCCGCTCCAAGCGGTCTCGCCTGATCCCCGCACGAAAGGTCGTCTCATGAGCGCACCGGCAACCAGCGCACCGTCGGCGCGACCCGACACCGGCAGTGTCGCCCTGGACGTACGCGGACTGACCGTCGACCTGCGAACGCCGTCGGGTGTCATCCGCGCCGTCGACAACGTCACCTTCAGCGCTCGCCGCGGTGAAACCCTGGCTCTGCTCGGTGAATCCGGCTGCGGCAAGTCGATGACGGCACAGGCCATCGTCGGGTTGCTCGAGCCGATCGCCGACATCACCGGCGGCTCGGTGGAGATGGGCGACGTCGATTTGGTCACCGCCAAGACCAAGGTGCGACGCACGATCGCGGCCACCGAACTGGCCATCGTCTTCCAGGATGCACTGACCGCACTCAATCCCGTCTATACCGTGGGAACTCAACTGGCCGAGCCGTTTCGGATCCACCGGGGTATGTCGGCCAAGCAGGCGCGAGTCGAGGCCATCGCCCTGATGGCCCGCGTCGGTATCCCCGAGCCCGAATCACGCGCCGACTCCTACCCGCACCAGTTCTCCGGCGGCATGCGGCAGCGCCTGCTGATCGCGATGGCCGTGGCCCTGAGTCCGTCGGTACTGCTGGCCGACGAACCGACCACCGCCCTCGACGTGACCGTGCAGGCGCAGATCATGGCACTGCTCAAGGAATTGCGCACCGAGCACGACATGGCCGTCGTACTCATCACCCACGACCTCGCTCTGGTGGCCGAAGAAGCCGATCGAGTGGCAATCATGTACGCGGGCAACGTCGTCGAAACCGGGTTGGTTTCGGAGGTGTTCGGATCGCCGCGCCACCCCTACACCAAGGGTCTGCTCGACTCGGTACCCGTGCACGCCGTCCGCGGCGAGGATCTCAAATCCATCGGCGGCACCCCACCGGATCTGCATTCCATTCCCAGCGGATGCGTCTATCAGGCCCGCTGCCCTCTCGCCCGCGAGATCTGCATCAGCACTCGACCGCCGCTCGAATCCGTCGGCACCGGCCGGATGTCGGCCTGCCACTTCCCGAACGAGGTACCCAGCCATGTCTGAGCAACTGCTGACCGTGCGCGGCCTGAACAAGACCTTCGACGTCGGCCGCGGGAAGCTCCGGGCCCTCGACGCCATCGACCTCGATCTACGACGTGGCGAGACCCTCGGCCTCGTGGGCGAATCCGGCTGCGGCAAGTCCACTCTCGCTCGCACCCTGATGATGCTCGAACGACCCGACTCGGGCACCGTCGCCTTCGACGGCATCGATCCGTTCGCGCTGCGCGGCAAGGACCTCCTCGCGTGGCGTCGACGAGTACAGATGGTCTTCCAGGACCCGTACGGTTCACTGAACTCGCGCATGACGGCAGGTGACATCATCGGCGAGCCGTGGCGAACCCACAAGGGCCTGTACAAGACTCGGCGTGACCGCTCCGCGCGGGTGCGTGAGCTGCTGCATCTGGTGGGCTTGCGGCCGAGCGACGAGAACCGGTTCCCACAGGAGTTCTCCGGCGGTCAGCGCCAGCGCCTCGGCATCGCGCGAGCTCTGGCACTGAACCCCGACGTCATCATCTGCGACGAGCCGGTGTCGGCTCTCGATCTCTCGGTCCAGGCCCAGGTGCTCAACCTGCTCAACGATCTGCAGAAGCAACTCAGCATCTCCTACGTCTTCATCTCGCACGATCTCTCGGTGGTCCGGCACGTCGCCGACCGAGTCGCGGTGATGTACCTGGGCCGCATCGTCGAATCCGGAGCCACCGAGGCAGTATTCGATCGGCCCGCCCACCCCTACACCGCAGCGTTGATGTCGGCCGCACCCACACTCGACGCGTCGAGCCGCGGGGACAAGATTCTGCTGAAAGGCGAGGTGCCGTCGCCACTGAATCCGCCGTCGGGATGCCGTTTCCGTACTCGCTGCTGGAAGGCGACCGACCTGTGCGCGAGCGACGCACCACCCGTCGCACACGACGCCGACGAGGCCGATCATGTTGCCGAATGCCATTATCCGCTCGTGGCAGGAAATCTCGGTCTCGTCGCCGCCGGAACATGACACTCACGCACCTGAGTGTCACCGGCTTCGTCGTCGTCGCGCTCGCGATCTTCTTCGCATCCGCGATGCAGGCGTCGATCGGCTTCGGCATGGGCATGCTGGCCGCCCCCATCGTGGCCATCGTCGACCCCGGACTGGTACCGGGAACGCTGATCATGCTCGCGGTCGTGGTCAGCGTGCTCGTACTGGTACGCGACCGGACGGCTCTCGATCTCTCGGGAGCCGGGTGGGCACTCGCCGGACGACTCCCCGGCTCGGTGGTGGGTGCGCTGCTACTGGTCCTGTTGCCCGAACGCGGGCTGGCGATACTGTTGGCACTCGTGGTCCTGGGCGGCGTCGCGCTGACGTCGTTCGGCTGGGTTCCGTTGCCGCACAGACGTAATCTCGTCGTCGCCGGGGCCGCGTCGGGAGTTCTGGGAACCGCCACCTCCATCGGTGGGCCACCGATGGCTCTGGTGTGGCAAGGCAACTCCGGAGCCGAACTCCGCAGCACCATGAGTTGCTTCTTCCTCGTCGGCTCGATCATTTCCATCGCGGTGTTGACGGTGGCCGGAGCGGTGAACAGCCACACCGCCACGCTGTTCGCGTTCCTGGCCCCGGCGACAGTTCTGGGGTTCCTGCTCTCTCGGGTGATCAACCGAGTTCTCGATCGGCGACGCCTACGTATCACGGCAATCGCCGTCTCGGCCGTGGGCGCGATCGTGCTGGTGGTCCAGCAAGTACTGGCCCTGACGTGAGTGAAGCGTCACGTGTTGCATCGGCTCCAGTGGGTAACCGGATTCGATGACTACGAACACCACGCGCGCGTTGATCGTCGGTGCCACCGGCATTTCCGGGCAGGCGCTGTGCCGCGCAGCACTCGATGCAGGCTGGACCACCTACGGACTGAGTCGGAGCGGCAGTACCCCCGTCGACGGCGTCGTGCCGGTCGCGGCGGATCTGCTGGACCCGCAGTCCCTCGAGGACGCGCTGAAGGACGTCCGCCCCGAGGTCGTGTTCTTCACCGCGTGGATGAAGAAGGACTCCGAGCAGGAGAACATCGAGGTCAACTCGGCGACCCTCCGCAACGTGCTGAACGTTCTCGGTCCCCTCGATTCGGTGAAGCACGTCGCGCTGATGACCGGACTCAAGCACTACCTCGGCCCGTTCGATGCATACGGTGAGGCCGTGATGGCCGAGACGCCGTTCCACGAAACCGAGGACCGCCTCGACACGCCGAACTTCTACTACGCGCAGGAAGACGAACTGTTCGCCGGCGCAGAGAAACTCGGATTCGGGTGGAGCGTGCACCGCGCACACACCGTCTCCGGTTTTGCCGTGGGCAACGCGATGAACATGATGCTGACGCTGTCCGTCTACGCGTCGATCTGCAAAGAACTGGGCGAGAAGTTCGTCTTCCCCGGCTCCGAAACCCAGTGGAACGGCTTGACCGACCTCACCGACGCCGACTTGCTCGCCGAGCAGATGATTTGGGCGGCAACCGACGACAACGCGCGCAACGAGGCGTTCAACATCGCCAACGGTGACGTCTTTCGCTGGCGCTGGCTGTGGCCGCAGTTCGCCGAGCACTTCGGCGTCGAGCCCGAGGGCTTCGACACCGAGCCGCGTCCCCTCGAACCCCGCATGTCCGACGCGGCCGCGACGTGGAAGCGGATCGCCGAGAAGCACGATCTGGTGGAGAGCGACGTCTCACGGCTGGCGTCGTGGTGGCACACCGACGGTGACCTCGGCCGCGACATGGAATGCCTGACGGACATGAACAAGTCCAAGAAGGCCGGCTTCTTGGGCTTCCGATCCACGCCCGATGCCATCGCCTCGGTGATTCAGCGTT
Organism: Rhodococcoides fascians NBRC 12155 = LMG 3623; assembly: GCF_001894785.1. Lineage (GTDB taxonomy): Bacteria > Actinomycetota > Actinomycetes > Mycobacteriales > Mycobacteriaceae > Rhodococcoides > Rhodococcoides fascians. Next base: position 30,114 of record NZ_BCWW01000002.1, on the reverse strand, counting down.
ACCGAGATGCACGTCTGATTCCCTGAGCGGCTGCGCCGCATGTGCGTGGAAACTCGACCCCTGCTACGAGTTTCCACTCACATGCGCGTAGCGCTCTCGCACCGCCGGCGTGGGGTCTGCCTCGTATGTCTTCGAGGTGGCCTGCGCCCAGGTCGGCGGTTCACTGGTCCCGGCCAAAGTCCATGCTGCCTGGCGCGCTGCCCCGTCGGCGACGTATTCACCGGGCTCGGGTACGGCCACCGGCACCCCGAGAATTGCCGGGGCCAAGGCTCGGAGCGCCGCGGACTTCGCACCGCCGCCGATGAGCAGTACTCGCTGCACGTCCACTCCCTGTGCACGCAGGTAGTCGATACCGTCGGCCAGTCCGCACAGCAGTCCTTCGACGGCAGCGCGAGCCAGGTGGCCCGGAGTCGAATTGTTCAGTCGTAGTCCATGAATCGCACCGGACGCATCGGGGAGATTGGGCGTCCGCTCGCCCTCGAAGTACGGCACCATCACCACACCGTCGCTCGTCGTCGACAGAGCCAACCGCGACAACTCGTCGTGATCGACGCCCAGCATTCGCGCCGTCGCATCGAGGACGCGAGCCGCGTTGAGCGTGCACACCAACGGCAGCTGACGCCCGGTGGCGTCGGCGAATCCGGCGACCAGGCCCGAACCGTCGGCCGCGGCTGCGGTGGTCACCGCCGAGACGACGCCGGACGTGCCTATCGAGACCACCACATCACCGGGCTGTGCGTCGAGGGCAAGCGCCGCCGCGGCATTGTCTCCGGTACCCGGGCCGATCAGCGCCCCGGCGGCAGTGTGGCCTATCGCCTCATTCGGCGCAGCCACGCGGGGCAGCAGTGGGTTGCGGCCACGAAAGCCCAACTGCAACAGATCCGTTCGATACTCGTTCGTGGCCGCCGAGAAGTATCCGGTGCCGCTCGCATCGCCGCGATCGGTGGCCAAGGCGTCGAGCCCCGACGCGCCACCGAGCTGCCAGCCGATCCAATCGTGCGGAAGGCACACCGCCGCAGTGCGATCGGCGTTGTCGGGCTCGTTGTCGGCGAGCCACCGCAGCTTGGCGACGGTGATCGAGGCCAACGGAACCACGCCGACCGCGTCGGCCCAGGCCTGACCGCCGTCGCCACCGGTCTTCTCGCCGAGCTCCGCGATCAGATCCTCTGCCGCCTGGGCCGATCGAGTGTCGTTCCACAGCAATGCTTTACGGACCACGGATCCGTTGTCGTCGAGGCAGACCATGCCGTGTTGTTGCGCGCCGACCGACACCGCAGCGACATCGTCCAGCCCGCCGGCGGCGTCGACGGCCTCGTCGAGTGCTTCTTTCCACCGCTGCGGGTCGATCTCGGTGCCGTCGGGATGACCGGCACGGCCGTGACGCACCAACTCCCCGGTGTCGGCATCGCGAACGAAAACCTTGCACGATTGGGTGGAAGAGTCGATTCCGGCAACGAGAGCCACGATGAGCTGGTCCTTTCGTACGCAAGTGTGACCTACGACCCTACCCGCGGGGCGTGGTCGCCTCGGTCACCAGCGTGCGTGCACAGGCGATGGCCTGCGGGGTGGTGTCGAAGACGTGTCGAGCGTCGTCGTCCTTGGTGGTGAACACGCCCAGGGCTGCGAGGGGACGCAGGTGCTCGGGCTTGGCACCGGAGATCAGGACGGTGATGTGTCGGTGTTCGAGTTCGGTGATGGTGTCCTTGAGAACCATGGCGCCGGTGGCGTCGATCGTGGTGACTCGGGACATGCGCAGGATCACCACCTTCACGTCCGAGACGTCGGCGAGTTCGAGCAGGAAGCTGTGCGCGGCACCGAAAAACAGCGCACCGTCGATGCGGTACGCGACGATGTGTTCCCGCAGCAGGTCTCCTTCTTCCTTCGAGACCGCATCGAGTGTGTTCAGGGGGACCTGCTCGACCGTGGCCGATCGCGCAACGGCCCGGAGAGCCAGGACGGCAGCGAACCCGACGCCGACCGCCACCGCCGTCACGAGATCGAAGACCACCGTGACGAGGAAGGTCGCCGCCATCACCACGGTGTCCCCGCGGCCGGCGCGGGTGATCGCCCGGATGGACGCGGTCTCGACCATCCGCACGGTGGTTGCGAGCAGCACTCCGGCCAGGGCTGCAAGCGGGATATCGGCGACCAACCCGGCCGCGGAGTACATGATGACGGCGAGGATCACCGCGTGGGTGAGGGCCGCAAGCCTGGTGCGGGCACCGGATCGAACGTTGACTGCTGTCCGGGCGATCGCACCTGTGGCGGGAATGCCCCCGAACAGGGGTGCGGCGATGTTCGCAAGGCCCTGTCCGAACAATTCCCGGTCGGGGTTGTGGCGAGCGCCGACGCCCATCGAGTCCGCGGCGGTGGCGGACAGCAACGATTCCAGGGCAGCCAGAGCTGCGACGGCACACGCCGGGGCCAGCAACGCCGTCACGTCACCCAGGTGGAAAAAGCCCAGGCTCGGGGCGGACAACGACGACGGAATGGTGCCGATGCGGGCGATGTCCAGATCGAACAGCTGGGTGGCCACGGTAGCGGCAGCAACCGCGACCAACGAGAACGGGATCTTCGGTGCCAGGCGGCCGCCGACGAGCATGACGATCGCGACGGCGATCGCCACAGCGGGGGTGAGGATGCTCGCATGCGCGACAAACGAACGGGCGGCATCGAACGCGGACTGCCAGACCTTGTCACCTTCGGCGTCCGTGATACCCAGCGCCGACGGAACCTGTTGCAGTGCAATGACAACGGCGATGCCCGCGGTGAATCCTTCGATGACGGGCGCGGGCATGTACCGCACAGCTCGGCCGATTCCTGCTACCGCGAGCACCAACAGAATTATCCCGGCCAGCAGCCCGACCGCGAGCACTCCCGTCGGCCCGAATTCGGCGACGATCGGGACCAGCACCACCGTCATCGCACCGGTCGGACCCGATACCTGAAACCGTGAGCCACCGAATACCGCTGCCACGACTCCCGCGATGATGGCGGTGGTCAGTCCCGCCGCTGCACCCAGCCCGGTGCTGACTCCGAATCCGAGCGCGAGGGGCAGCGCCACCAGCGCCACGATGAGGCCGGCGAGAAGATCCGAACCGGGTGCGCGCAGCGCGGGCTTCCACTCGCTCCATCTGGGTAGAAGGGCGGAAACCGCCCTCAGGGCGTCGTTCGTGCGGGTGCGTTTCGTCGGTTCGGACATGCGACGCTTCCTGAAAGCTCATCGTTCTTGATCCAGTTGATTGCTAAGTTTAGCAAGTAATGAATCAAGTCGCCGCGAGATACTGCACACCTCCCTCGACGGTCAGCTCAGGTGCGCGATCCGGACTCGCCGTCCAGCAGTTCTACCTGGTTGGCCACCACGCCGGTCAATATCTCCCGGGCCACCACGAGGAGGTCCGCCACTTTCGGCGACGTCAGCGTGTACGACACCGACAACCCCTCCCGAGTGCCCTCGATGAGACCCGCGCGACGCAGAATCGACAGCTGCTGTGACAGATTCGCCGGCTCGATGCCCACCTCGGGCAGCATCTCGGACACTGCGTGTTCGCGTTCGCTCAACAGTTCCAGCACTCGAATACGCGCGGGATGAGCCAACGTCTTGAAGAAGTCGGCCTTCATTCTGTACAGCGGTCGACTCGAATCCGTGGCCATGACGTCCTTCCGCTTCGCCGAGCACTGCGAAGCAGGCTACTTGCGAACACTAGCAATCAGCCACCGAGAAGGACGACCTCAGTGCCCCTGCCGAAACTCCGCTACCTTCACTGGCATGCGCGGAGAACCCGAGGAATCCACCGACTTCAGGCTGACCGTGGCCACCGCGGCCCTGGATCTGTTCTCGGTCAAGGGCTACGACTCGACGACGGTGGACGACATCGCGGTGGCGGCCGGAATCTCGCGTCGAACGTTCTTCCGGCAGTTCCGCGCCAAGGAAGACGTCGTCTTCGCCGATCACGAGATTCTGCTCGAACAGGTCGGCGCTTTGCTCGCGTCCAACACCGGCGACCCATGGCAGGCCGTCTGCGATGCCGCCCAGTTGGTGTACGAGCGATTCTCGGACTGGAAAGAGATGTCGCGGCTGCGATATCAGGTGGTGCATCGAATTCCCGCCCTGCGCGATCGCGAGATCGTCACCGTGTTCCGCTACGACCGTCTCTTCGTCGAATACCTGCAGCGGGCGCTTCCCGACCACCCTCATCTGGAGATCCTGCAGTTCTCCGCCTCGGTGACCGCGACCCACAACTACTTTCTACGACGGATGATTCGCGACGGCCTGCCGACGTCCGTCACCGACTTGCGCGCAGCGTTGGCGCAGGTCCGCGCCCAGTCCTCGGGAGACGTCGTGGTCGCGACATTCCCGCGGGGCACGTCCGTGAACACCGTCGCCGACGCGTTGGCCCGCCACCTCCCCGAGTGACACCCACCCGAGATGGCACTCAGTGCCGTCTCGGCGAGCCCCACCCTTGAATCGAGGCCGGTCCGGTCGTACACTGGGATGAAGCTTGGCACTGAGTGCCCTTTCTGGGCAGTGCTGTACCCCCGACATCGCGAGGAGCGTGGCCGACATGGCCGGAAATCCCGACTTCGATCTCTACCAGTCACCCGAGGAGCACGAGGAGCTGCGCGCAGCGATCCGGGCCCTGTCGGAGAAGGAGATCGCCCCGTACGCCAAGGAGGTCGACGAGGACTCGCGCTTCCCGCAGGAGGCACTCGATGCCCTCAACGCCTCCGGCTTCAACGCCGTGCACGTACCCGAGGAATACGACGGTCAGGGTGCCGACTCGGTTGCCGCCTGCATCGTCATCGAAGAGGTCGCCCGCGTCTGCGGCTCGTCCTCACTGATTCCCGCCGTCAACAAGCTCGGCACGATGGGCCTCATCCTCAAGGGCTCCGAGGAGCTCAAGAAGCAGGTTCTGCCCTCGCTCGCAGGCGGCGCGATGGCGTCGTACGCACTGTCCGAACGCGAAGCCGGCTCCGACGCCGCCAGCATGCGGACCCGCGCGAAGGCCGACGGAGACGACTGGATCCTCAACGGCTCCAAGTGTTGGATCACCAACGGCGGCAAGTCCGACTGGTACACCGTCATGGCCGTCACGGATCCCGACAAGGGTGCCAACGGCATCAGCTCGTTCATCGTGCACAAGGACGACGAAGGATTCGTCGTCGGCCCCAAGGAGAAGAAGCTCGGCATCAAGGGTTCGCCCACCGCCGAGCTCTACTTCGAGAACTGCAAGATCCCCGGAGACCGCATTATCGGTGAGCCCGGTACCGGGTTCAAGACCGCGCTCGAGACTCTCGACCACACCCGGCCCACCATCGGTGCACAGGCCGTCGGCCTCGCTCAGGGCGCTCTCGACGCAGCCATCGCATACACCAAGGACCGCAAGCAGTTCGGCACGTCGATCTCGAGCTTCCAGGCCGTGCAGTTCATGCTCGCCGACATGGCAATGAAGGTCGAAGCCGCCCGCCTGATGGTCTACAGCTCCGCGGCACGCGCCGAGCGCGGCGAAAAGAACCTCGGATTCATCTCTGCCGCAGCGAAGTGCTTCGCCTCCGACGTGGCCATGGAGGTCACCACCGACGCCGTCCAGCTCTTCGGCGGTGCCGGCTACACCACCGACTTCCCCGTCGAGCGCATGATGCGCGACGCCAAGATCACGCAGATCTACGAGGGCACCAACCAGATTCAGCGTGTCGTCATGTCGCGGGCGCTGCTCAAATGAGCACCATCGAACTCGTAGGTGTCATCGGCGGCGGCACCATGGGTGCCGGTATCGCCGAAATGTGCGCCCGCTCCGGTAGCTCGGTGCTGATCCTGGAAACCACCCAGGGCACCGCCGACGCCGCCGAAGCACGCCTGGACAAGTCGTTCGCACGGGCCGTCAAGTCCGGCCGCATCGACGCCGACGCGGCCGAGAAAGCCCGCGCCGCAATCTCGTTGACGCTCGACATCAACGATTTCGCGGACCGCGACCTCGTGATCGAGGCGGCACCGGAGATCGAATCGCTGAAGCTGGATCTGTTCGGCAAGCTCGATTCCATCGTCAAGCCCGAAGGAATCCTGGCGACGAACACCTCGTCGATCCCCGTCATCAAGATGGCCAACGCGACGAAGCGACCCGACCAGGTCGTCGGAGTGCACTTCTTCAACCCGGTGCCGGTACTGCCGTTGGTCGAAATCGTCGTCAGCCTCCTCACCAGCGAAGAGACCGTCGACGCCGTCACCGATTACGCGGCGAACACATTGGGCAAGAAGACGATTCGTGCGGGCGACCGTGCGGGATTCATCGTCAACGCGCTGCTCATCCCGTACATGGTCTCGGCCATCCGGATGCTCGAATCCGGCTTCGCCAGCGCCGAGGACATCGACGACGGCATGGTCAACGGTTGCGCCCACCCCATGGGACCGTTGCGTCTGACCGACACCGTCGGCCTCGACGTCACCCTCGCGGTCGCAGAATCGCTGTACGCCGAATTCCGCGAGCCGCATTACGCTCCGCCCCCGCTGCTGCAGCGCATGGTGGACGCGGGAATGCTGGGTCGCAAGAGCGGCAAGGGTTTCTACACGTACTCCTAGCCCGCTGCCTTGCTTTTCCGGCACGCCGCCCCCTTCTGGATCAATGCGGCATTCAGCTACTCCAAGTAGCTGAATGCCGCATTCATCCGTTGGCGGGGATGGTGTGAACTTGGGGGATGGCGTGAGCCAGGGAGAGACCCGACTCAGTTTGTTTGCGGGCGACTCTGGGCATTCGGCGTGGAGACGGAATCGAGCAGCAGGTTCCCCACGCAATGAATACCAGGTTCGGAGACGACCCCATCGTGAGTGATCAGTACACCTTCACCAATCCCGTCACGCAGTACCGCCAGGACGGATTCCCTGAGCAGCACCAGGATCCGCCCGGTCTCGCTGCCGATCTACAACCCCTGGCCGACCACGGCGAGCAGACGTACCGCGGGTCCGGACGGCTGACCGGCCGTAAGGCCCTGATCACCGGTGCCGACTCCGGCATCGGGCGTGCGGCCGCAATCGCCATCGCCCGCGAGGGTGCCGACGTAGTCCTGAACTATCTGCCGTCGGAGGAGAAGGACGCGCAGGACGTCGCCCAGCTGGTTCGCGACGCCGGTCGCACCGCCGTCCTGGCACCGGCAGATCTCACCGACGAGAAAGCTGCGCGTGCCCTCGTGCATACCGCCGTCGACGAGCTCGGCGGCCTGGACCTGTTGATCAACGTTGCAGGCAAGCAACAGTTCGTCGAGGATCTGGCGGATCTCACGTCGGAGCAGTTCGACCAGACCTTCAAAACCAATGTGTACGCACTGTTCTGGATCATTCAGGAAGCCGTGCCGCACATGCCTGCCGGCTCGACGATCGTGAACACCAGCTCCATCCAGGCGTACACGCCCTCGCCCGGTCTGGTGGACTACGCGACGACGAAGATGGCCATCAACACCATCAGCAAGGCACTCGCGCAGCAGTTGGCACCGAAGGGAATTCGCGTCAATGTCGTTGCGCCCGGTCCGTTCTGGACTCCGCTGCAGGCCGCGGGCGGGCAGCCGACGTCGGCACTGCCGGAATTCGGCAAGGAAACCCCACTGGGCCGGGCAGGTCAGCCGGCCGAGATCGCCGGCGCGTACGTGTACCTGTCCTCAGCGGAATCGGGATACGTCACCGGAGACACCCTCAACGTCAACGGCGGAATGCCGACGCCGTAGTCGCTGTGCGCTCCGCGCTCTGCGTGAATGGACCATTCACACCCGTCTGGGCTCGTGAATGGTCCATGCACGCATGCGGGAGACGTCAGTCCTTCGGGCCACCGGCTGCGTAAACGACCTGACCCGAGATGAATCCGGCACCCTCGCTGACGAAGAACGACGCCAGGTGGGCGATGTCGTCGGGATGTCCGACGCGGTTAACCGGGATCTGCGACGCCGCAGCAGCTTTGAAGTCGTCGAACGACATTCCGACCCGCTCGGCGGTGGCTGCCGTCATCTCGGTTTCGATGAATCCGGGGGCGATGGCGTTGGCGGTGACGCCGAACTTGCCGAGCTCGATGGCGAGAGTCTTGGTGAATCCCTGCATGCCGGCCTTGGCCGCGGAGTAGTTCGCCTGGCCGCGGTTGCCCAGGGCCGAGGTGCTCGACAGGTTGACGATGCGACCCCACTTGGCGTCGATCATGTGCTTCTGCACCGCACGCGTCATCAGGAACGAGCCGCGCAGGTGTACGCCGAGCACGGAATCCCAGTCCTGCACCGTCATCTTGAACAGCAGGTTGTCGCGGGTGATGCCTGCGTTGTTGATCAGTACGGTCGGTGCACCGAACTCGCTCGCGATGCGGTCGACTGCAGTCTGCACCGACTCCTCGTCGGCCACGTTTGCGCCGATGGCCACGGCCTGCCCGCCTGCGGACTCGATCGCGCCGACGGTGTCGCTGCATGCGGCCTCGTCGAGGTCGACCACCGCGACGCCGAAACCGTCCTTGGCCAGTCGCTTGGCCACTGCTGCACCGATGCCCCGGGCACTACCGGTGACGATGGCCGTCTTGATCTGATCACTCACGAATATCTCCTGACACAACGCCGAATCGAATTACCTGTCATCTGTTTCTACCAACCCCGGCGGCGCAGTCAGTACGCAGCCACCGCTCCGTCGAGTGCTTTCTGCATTCCCTCTGCCACCACCCGGGTGATGTCGATCGGTTTCTGGGGCAGATCGGTGATGGGAGTATCGAAGTAGACGCTCGCCTGCTTCACTTTCGCCGAGCCGGGGCCGTAACTCAGTCCGATGCAGATCAACGTCGGCTCGACGCCGAGTTTGCGGGCCCGCATCGCGATGTGGCCGATTCCGCTGCCGACGTGTTGCACCGTCGTCGGGTCCTCGAGGTTGCAGGTGCCTTCCGGGAACACTGCGAGGTCGTCGCCGCGCTTCATTCTTTCGGCACTGATGTCCATCATGCGGTTGCCTGCCGCACTGACTGCCCGCATCCCGTGATTCTTACCGCGAAAGACGGGAATGCCACCCATCATGTCGATTCGCTTGCGCTGCTTGGGGTCCTGGAACAATTCGTCCTTCGCGAGCACTCTGGTGCGCCCGATCACCGGACGCAGCGGCGACGCCCAGGCCGCCGCTGCGAGGGTGTACGGATCACTCTCGGTGAGGTGATTGACCGCGATGAGCAGACGCGTGTTGTCGTACACCAGACGCCGCAGCTCCTCCCGGGCACCGTCGGAATACGACACCCGCGGGCGGAAGCGCCGGGCGAGGGCGGCATACGCCAGCCTCGCAACCTGACGATTCTGCTGATGCCGCAGATAGAAGTCGTACACCGTCTCGTCGTTCTCGAGAATTACCGCAGGCCGATCCATGACGCGAGCTTAGCCTCACTCGCGCGAGGAGCCCATAGCCCGGATGCCGACGATCAACCCGACCGCCGCAGTGGCCGCGGCTGCGACGACACCTGCCATCACCGTCGAACTCGCGAAGTCTCCGGCGAAGAGTGCACGTTCGGCGTCGACGAGATATCCGAGCGGGTTGATGTTCACCAGGAACTGCATCCACCCCGGTGCGGCCGTCAGCGGCAACATCGTGCCGGAGAGGATCAGCAGCGGGAACATCAACGTCTGCTGGATGGACCAGAACACCCAATCCTGTCCGCGCACAGCCAAAGCCAACGCGTAGGACAGCGCGCCGAGCCCGACGCCGAACACCCCGAGCAGCACGATTCCCACAGCGGCACCGATCGGATTCACGGACAACCCCAGCGGCAATGCGACCAGAACGATCAACACGGCCTGCGCAGCGAGCGGCACCATTTCTTTGAACGCCCGCCCGACGAGCAGAGCAGATCGCGGCAACGGGGTCACCAACATTCGCTCGTGAGAACCCTGTTGCAATTCGGCCAGCAGATTCGAGCCCGTCATGGAAGTGCCGAAGATGGTGATCATGGCGAGAACACCCGGCACGAACCAGTCCCAGACACTTCCGTCGCCGAGACCGGGGACATCGGCGAGCAGTGGGCCGAACAGAGCGAGCAGGATCAGCGGTTGGACGAGACTGAAGATGACGGTGAACGGATCGCGCACCATCGGCCGCAATTCCCGACCCATCACCAGAGTGCTTCCGGAGAGAACGTTCATCGGAGTTCTCCTGCCACGCTAGCGTTGTCGAGCGCTGCGGCACTTTCTCGAAGACTACGGCCGGTCAGTCCGAGGAACACGTCGTCGAGAGTCGGTCGGGTCATGTCCGCAGTATGGACGCGGATAGCGTGTAACTCGCACCGCCGCAGCACTTCCGGGAGAACGACTTCGGCGCGTCCGACACGCAGGTTCAGGCGCGAACCCGATCTCGTGACGTCTCTGATGCCGTCGATGCCGTCGAGAAGCGGAAGAAGCGCCGACGCGTCGGACACGGTGAGAACGATCAGATCGCCTGCCAGTTCCGATTTCAGCGACGCGGCGGTGTCGTCGGCGATGACGGTTCCGTGGTCGACGACGATGACCCGCTCGGCCATCGAATCGGCCTCGTCGAGGTAGTGGGTGGTCAGAACGATGGTCGTGCCCATCTCGCGTCGCAGCCGGAGGATGTGATCCCACAGGTTGGCCCGACTCTGCGGGTCCATCCCGGTGGTCGGCTCGTCGAGGAACAACAGTGCCGGTCGGTGCACCAGCCCCAGGGCGATATCGAGTCGACGACGCTGTCCGCCGGAGAGCGTCGAGACGGTGCGCGGGCGCAGTTCACCGAGTTCGAGTGCGTCGATCAATTCGTCTGCGCGAGTTCGTGATCGCTGACGAGTCATGCCGTAGCACAGGCCCTGCACGACGAGTTCGTCTCGCACGCGCTGGTTGTGTCCCGCGCCGTTTCCCTGCCCCACGTAGCCGAGACTGCGCCGGACACTGTCCCGGTCCCTGCCCACGTCGAACCCCGCGATCCGGGCCGAACCCGACGTCGGTGCCAGCAGTGTGGTCAGCATTCGCAGCGTGGTCGACTTGCCCGCACCGTTGGGGCCGAGGAGAGCGACCAGTTCTCCCTCACCAATCGTCAGATCGATGCCGCGCACCGCCTCCACGGTCTTCTTGCCCTGCCGAAAAGTCTTGGTCAATCCCGATGTTTCGATCATCTCGTGCGCCCCTCGTCGTATCGGTGAATCCGTACGAGAGGAGACGCTAGAAACGATCGCGGTCAGCTACGGTCCGCGATGCCCGGCGCGAGCGAACTAGCCGAACACCGGGAACTTGCGCTTGCTGGCGAGCTCGTCCATGCCGGCCTGAATACTGGCCCGGACCTCGTCGTATTTCGCGTCGACGTAGGCCTCGTCGTCACAGCGCGACGGATCGTGGTCCAGCTCGACCGGAGGCATGAACCGGGTTCGGATCTTGGCGGGCAACGGAATCTGCGGCAGCGCGGCAGGCGCGATGATCCACGGCAGCGAGATGGCGATGGGAAAGACCTTCAGGCGCGCAAACCTGTCCAGTCCGAGCGCTTTTGCGAGCTTGTCGCCTCGAATGAGCACCGGCATGGCGTCGGCCCCGCCCACGGTCGCCACCGGCACGATGGGCACACCCATCCGGATCGCAAGCTTGACGAAACCGGTACGACCACCCAGTGTCGCCTCGTCACGCTTGCTCCACGGCCGCAGCGAATCGACCTCACCACCGGGCCACACGATCACGTCTCGGCCCTCGGCCAACGCGGTCGACATCGAGTCCGGAGCCGCCGGTAACACTCCCATGGACCGAAAGACTTTGCCGATCAACGGAAATGCCATCAGCGCGTCGTGCGCAGTGCCGTGCAGGATGCGCTTGTCGCCGAAGTGTCGCCACCACTGCGCACCCACCGTCCACGCGTCCCACACGAACGGCGCACCCGAATGCACTCCGACGACGAGAACCGGCGACTCGGGAATCGTCTCCCACCCATCGATCTCCATTCGGAAGTAGCGATCCATGACCCCGTTCCAGAGCTTCTGCTGACGGTCCATCGCCACGGTGTTCTGATCGTCGAGATCCCAATCTCCTGCGCGGTCGGCGACCACGGACCCGAGGCCACCCGACGCCTTCGCGCGTCGCTCCTTCATCTTCAGCCGGGCCGCTGCGGCATAGCGCTGCGCTTGCTCGCGTAGAGCGTCCTTCGAAGGCTTGTCGGAGCTGTCCCCACCCACTACGTGATCCCCATCACTCATACTCGCACGGTACTCCACCACGAACTCCAGGTCCGACGGCCGTGCTCGGTATCCCCGCGCGGGCACTGAGCTGTCCGTTATGGTCGAATCTCCAGCCGAGTGAACGAGGTACACAGATGGATCCGATCGAACCGGCGTACGGGACGACTCCCCTACTCCTGATCGCCGCAGCAGCCGTCGCAGTTCTGCTGTTCCTGATCATGAAGGTGAAACTGCACGCCTTCGTCTCGCTGGTTCTGGTCAGCGCCGTCACCGCCGTCGCAGCGGGGATCCCACTGGCAGACGTGCCGTCGGCATTGCTCTCGGGCTTCAGTTCCACCCTCGGTTCGGTCGCTCTACTCGTCGCCCTGGGCGTGATGGTCGGCCGACTGCTCGAAATCACCGGTGGCGCTCAAGTATTGGCCGATACTCTGATCAACCGATTCGGAGCCAAGCGCGCACCGCTCGCCCTCGGTGTCGCCGCGCTGATCTTCGGCTTCCCCATCTTCTTCGACGCCGGACTCGTCGTCTTCCTACCGATCATCTTCACAGTTGCCAGGCGTTTCGGCGGGTCGGTGCTGCTGTACGCACTGCCGACCGCAGGCGCGTTCGCCGCGATGCACGCCATCGTTCCCCCGCACCCCGGTCCCGTCGCCGCCACGGAACTCCTCGGCGGAGATATCGGTTCGGTGCTTCTCGTCGGCGTCCCCGTCGCAGTCGTCTCCTGGTTCGTCGGCTCCTACCTGGTCGGTACCCAGCTCGGCAAACGATTCGTCACCGCGCCTGCCGACCTCTTCGCCGACGGCGCAGCCAACTCCGAAGAACACGACAAAGAGATGGCCGGCCTCCGCGACCCGGCCCCCAAGTTCGGTGCGGTGCTGTTCATTCTGTTGACACCGCTCGTACTGATCTCGCTCAACACCGTGGTCAACACTCTGACCACCTCGGGTGTGCTGACCGGAGACGAGACCTGGGCAGCGGCCCTGACTCTCATCGGGCAGACGCCCATCGCGCTGCTCATCACCTTGCTGTTGGCCCTGTTCATCCTCGCGCCCGGACGATTCCCCGTCGCCGACGGTGCCAAGTACATGGACCAGGCCCTCGGTCCGATCTGCTCGATCATCCTGATCACCGGTGCCGGCGGCATGTTCGGCGGAGTACTTCGGGCCAGTGGCATCGGCCAGTCTCTGACCGCCTCGTTGTCCGATCTCGGACTGCCGATCCTGTTGCAGGCCTTCCTGATCGCCACCGCGCTACGCGTGGCGCAGGGTTCGGCCACCGTCGCCTTGACCACCACCGCCGGGCTGATCTCGGTCCAGGTCGCCGAGCTCGATCTGAGCAATTTCAAGATCGCGCTGTTGGTGTTCGCACTGGCCGCCGGAGCCACCGTGCTCTCCCACGTCAACGACTCCGGCTTCTGGCTCGTCAGCCGCTTCTTCGGCATGGACGAAAAAACCACCCTCAAGACCTGGACGGTCATGGAAACGACACTGGGACTGGCTATCTTCGCCCTCGCGTCGCTGCTGTGGGTGGTGTTCTAGCGCCTCATCCATGCCGCCGTCACTGCACCGGAACCAGGATTCTCCACGCCCCCAGTGCGAGTGCGCCGACGGTGACGACGAGAAACAGTCCGACCCAGACGATGCCGGGCAGGAATGTGAGCCGAGCCAGTTGATCGGCGTCGGAGTCCCGCGCCCGTCCGGCGCTTCGGGATTTCTGCAGTTCGAGAACGGGGCGCGGACCGGCGATCAGCAGGAAGAACGTGATGAAGTACGCCGCAGCGACCTGTTGTTCCCCGGTACCCCACCAGGACACGACGAACAGCAGCCCACCGACGGTGACGAGAGACAGCAGTCCGTAGATATTTCGAATCATCAACAGCATCAACGCAATCGAGATGATGCCGATCCACAGCACGGCCGACGCTCGCTGTGTACCCAGTACCAGAGCGGCTCCGAGTCCGAGAAGCGACGGCCCGACGTAGCCCGCAAAAGTCATGGCGATGACACCGAGACCGGTGGGCTTGCCCTTGGAGATCGCGACGCCGGAAGTATCCGAATGCAGCCGAAGACCCATCAACTGACGCCCGGTGATCAACGCGACGAACAGATGCGCACCCTCGTGCGCGATGGTCACCACGTTGCGTGCAATCCGCCAGGTCTGCGGCAACACGACGATGACGAGCGCCGCCAGGGCAGCCACTTGGACGATCCACACGGGTGGATCAGGACTCACCGCGGAAATGCGGTCCCAGAATTCGTTCACACCACACCCTATGTGAGCGGAACTTCGTAGCAGACTACGAAGTTCCGCTCACATGGGTCACCTCAGGACGCGCGCGCCTCGGCCTTGGCCCGTTCGCGGGCCAGCGAGCGATCTCGCATCTCCTCGAACTTGGTGGCCTGACGTTCGAGGTCTTCGAGGAACGCGGCGAGTTCTTCACGCTTGTTCTCACCGCGTGCGGTGAAGTCGTTGCGCTCGAAGACCTGCCATTTGCGCAGCACGGGCCAGACGACGTCTTCGAGGTGCTGACGCAGGTCGTAGATGCCGTGCTTGGCCATCAACACACCGTTGCGGCGGAAGTTCGGCATGCCGGCACCGGGCATGACGAAGTTCGTCACGATGTCCGAGACGGCCTGCAACGTCTGATCCGGCGAGATGTCCATCGCTGCGCCGGTGATGTTGCGGTAGAAGATCATGTGCAGGTTCTCGTCGGCGGCGATGCGCTGGAGCATGCGGTCGGCGATCGGGTCGTCACAGACCTTGCCGGTGTTGCGGTGCGAGACGCGGGTCGCCAGTTCCTGGAACGTCACGTACGCGACCGAGTGCAACAGACCGACCCCTGCGCCGGCGGGCGACGCGTACCCGTTGGTCATGTGAATCATGCGGGCTTCTTCGAGGGCGACGGGATCGACACCGCGGGTGACGACGAGGTAGTCGCGCATGACGATGCCGTGGCGGTTCTCCTCGGCGGTCCACCGGCCGACCCAGGTTCCCCAGGCACCGTCCTGGGAGAAGTTCTCGGCGATCTCACGGTGGTAGGACGGCAGATTGTCCTCGGTGAGCAGGTTGGTGATCATCGCGGCCTGCGCGACGTCGGAGAGCTTGGACTGCTCCGGGTCGTAGTCCGTGCCGCCGAGCGCGGCGAAGTTGCGGCCTTCGTCCCACGGCACGTAGTCGTGGGGATGCCATTCGCGCGCCATCGAAATATGACGGTTCACATTGTCCTCGGCAGTGGGCACCAGCTCCTGCAGAAGCTCGAGCTGTGTCAGATCCCTGGCCATTCGACATGCCTCCTCGCATTGACGTCAGCTCACGAGCCTAGGTCGATACGGGCGACTATCACGAAGCCTCGCCGAAACTCTGTTACAGGTAGCAACCGATCTTCGAGACCGGTCGTGCTCTGTCACAGCATCACGAGTGAGCCGCTTCCATCCCGGGGAGGCTCGGCGAACGGAATACCCATCCGCGAAGGGCGAGGAATCGAGCGGCACCGACCAGACCGCTGACGGCGATCACAGCCAGAACTTGCACGTACGTGGCGGCGGCGGGAACAAGGAGGTGGACTGCGGCCAGCGCGGCGGTACTCAGACCCAGCCCGATCAGGGCGAGTCCTCCCGCTTCCCACTGGGTCTGGAACCAGCCGACGCGGTCGGCGGCGTGGAAGGTGTGGCGACGGTGCAACTCGTTGGCGAGAACGGTGCTCGCCGACGCTCCCGCAAGATTGGCGGGGAAAGACCCGAACGACGCGAGAGCGACGAACAGCAGTGCATAGACGCCGTTGCTCGATACCCCGACGATCACGAAACGAGCGAACTGGGCCGGCACAGTCTCACCGAACAGGCGCGCCCTGCAGTCGGGCTCCGTAGGCGCTGACAGTGCTGTGCTCACGAGGTCTCCAGTTGTAGAACCGGAAGCGTCGACCGACGCTTCGAATCGATACAACTCCGCGTCTGCGCGAATCGGTGCCAGAGGTGACCGAGGTCTCAGACCTTCGAGGAACTTTCTTCCCGTTCACGCTTCTTGCGACCGAGGTCGATGTTCAGCTTGTCGGGCTTGATCGACGCGACGAACAACACCGCGACGAGCACGACCACCACGACGATGGTGATGACTACCACCGCGATGCCGAAAATTGCCAAAATACCGTTCATGTCCTGCCTCCCGTGTCAGGCAATACGGTACTTGTCGTAGACGGGCCGGTCCACGCCCGCCCCTACAGCCCGTTTCCCGGCCGTCAGCTGACCAACCGTTCGACCGCGCGCATCGGCAGAGACAGCCAGGTCGGTCGATTGCGCGCTTCGTACAGAACCTCGTAGACCGCTTTGTCCAGTTCGTATGCGCGCAGCAGATCGGCTTCGTCGCGTGGATCGTGGCCGGCCACCGATGCGTACCCATCGAAGAAGGCCGTGATGCTCCGCGCAGCCCACTGCTCGGCGCGTTCCCGTCTAGCCGGGTCCTCCGGCAGGTCGACGAGGAGGTGGTTGGCGGCATAGTCGAACGACCGCAGCATTCCCGCGACGTCGCGCAAAGCACTGTCCATTTGTCTGCGCTCGTCCAGCGTCTTGGCCGGCTCTCCCTCGAAATCGATGAGCAGCCACCGTTCGGGGGTCCCCAATACCTGCCCCAGATGCAGATCGCCGTGAATGCGTTGGACGGTGGTACTGCTCGACGCCTCGGCCCGTGAGATCAGGGCCGTCGCGGCGGGGATGTACTGGGCGATCTCCGGAACCACTCGCGCTACTCCGGAGATGCGCTCGAGGATCTCTTCGACGGCCGTCGATTCCACGGACCGTTCGGCGGTCCCCAAGACCGAGGCCAGGTCGTGGTGTACCTGCGCGACGGCAGCGCCGAGTCGATACGCGTGGGGAGCGAAATCGGCGGACAAATCCTCGATCGGTGTGTCGGGGGAATCGAACACCTCGCGCACGCTGGCCAGCGCAGTGGTCCATCCCTCGGCAGAATTCGCGGCGAAGTCCTGGATCATCCCCAGCGTGGTGGTCTCACCGCCGACCTGCGCTTCGAGCCACCCTCGCAGCGGTGCCACGTTGACGCTGCCGGCCTCGGCCAGCGCACGGTGCAACTCGACGTCCGGACTGATTCCGGGCGGTACCTGACGAAACAGCTTGAGCAGCAGCAGATCACCGAGGATCACCGACGTGTTGGACTGCTCTGCACCCAGAACCCGACCGCGCATGCCCTGCGGCACGCTCGAACCGTCGACGACCTTGAATTCGATACTGCCCGTAGGGTTCTCATCGGAGAACGCATCACCGTACAGGGCGATGATCTCCGGATCACGTAACCCGTCGAACACTGCCACCTCACCGGGCACCGGCAACAGCCACGGGCGTAGTTCCTCGGGTACCTCGGTGCGGAAACCGAGGGGCACCTGATAGGTCTGGGTCACCGACGTGCCGTCTTGGACGAGGTCCACCTCGACGAGCAGGTGCTCGGCGGCGAAATGCGGCTCGTCGTGCAGTACGTCCCGAGCGACGATCCGTACGGCACCCACCGTCGAACCCTTTGCGCCGAACCATCGTTGACCTGGCAACCACGACACCAGTGCGTCCTCGAGCAGGTGTCGAACAGCGTGTGCCGCGCTCGAGCTGGAACCGACCATGAGTATCTCTCGCCGCCTTCGGGGAGTTGCAGAGCGTGTGACCGTACCGTGTCCGAACCTACCCACTCGGGGCCGCCGTCACACCCCGGCGGCAAAGACACCCGAACGTTATGCAGGTCGTACGCCGGTGCATCGACATGCTCGTACAGTGGGGACATGTCCGCTCCACTGACCGCCCACATCGACGTGCATCGTGCCGGTGATCGACTGAAAACCCGTGTGTCCTGGCTCGACTCGAAGCACTCGTTCTCTTTCGGTCAGCACTACGACCCCGAGAACACCCACCACGGCCTGTTGTTGGTGAACAACGACGACATCGTCACTGCCGGGCAGGGATTCGAAACGCATCCGCACCGCGACACGGAGATCATCACGTGGGTGGTGCAGGGCTCTCTGGTGCATCAGGATTCGATCGGGCACTCCGGCATCATCTATCCCGGACTGGCGCAACGGATGAGTGCGGGCGAAGGCATCATGCACTCGGAGAAGAACGACTCCTGGAGTATCGACGGCAATCGGCACACCGAACCCGTCCGCTTCGTACAGATGTGGGTGATACCCGACAGTCCCGGCACCGCACCGGGCTACGAGCAACTCGAGATCGACGACGAACTGCTGCGCGGCGGACTCGTCACCGTCGCGTCGGGAATGAACCGACACCGTGGTCAGGCGGCCATCGGCATCGGCCAGAAGTCGGCCGCGTTGCACGCTGCGCGACTGACACCGGATTCGACCGTGACCGTTCCCGACGCACCGTTCGTGCACGTGTTCGTGGTCCGCGGCACCGTCTCGATGGAGGGTGTCGGAGAACTGTACGAGGGTGACGCGGTACGCATGAGTTCCACTGGCGGACAGCGAATTACGGCCTCGGAGCCAGCCGAGATCCTGATCTGGGAGATGCACTCGCGACTGGGCGGCTGACAGGCACGCTCGATGACAAGTTGATCACGGGGGCACGTGGCGTCTGCGCGCACGACAGAGATCTGCATACACTCCGAGCGTTCACGATCGCCGATCTCGGAGGTATCAGACGTGTCGAATGACTATCCCCCGCCCGGAAACTATCCTTCACCCGGCGAGTACCCCCAGCAGGGCGGATATCAGCAGGGTGGATATCAGCAGGGTGGATACGAGCAACAGCCGGTAGCGCCGAAGAACACCATCGGCACAGTGGCTCTGGTTCTCGCGATTCTCGGCGTGTTGTTCTCCTGGACGATCGTCGGCGGCATTGTTCTCGGCCTGATCGCGATCGTCCTCGGCTTCATCGGTCGGTCGAGGTACAAGAAGCGCGTCGCCACCAACGGCACCGTGTCTCTCATCGCGATCATCCTCGGTTTCGTGGCGGCGGCTTTGTCGATCGTTCTCGTCGTCGTCGGCGTCGGCCTGTTCAACGCAGTCGGTGGACAGGACTTCACCGACTGCATGACCAACGCAGGCAGCGATACTGCAGCGCAACAGCAATGCGCCGACGAATTCAAGCAGAACGTCGAGAACCAGTACGACGACTCGACACCGAACTGAGTCGCGGCCGACTCATTCAGCCGCGGACGTCCCGTCGACGCAGCGCGATGCTTCCGGCACCGCCTGCGGCGGCGGCGACAGCGACGAGCCACAGCAAGGGCACCACCGAGAACTCCCCACCTGGCAGCTTGGGCAGGTGGGTGAACGGCGAGATGTCTTGCAACCATTGGGGCAGCCCAACTACCGCCCCGATCTGCCCTAGGGCAACGAAGCCGCCGAGGACGGCCCACACGACGGTTGCGAATCGAGGGACAGCGCCGAACAATGCCACGCCGATGGCCGTCACCACCCACACGGCCGGGAGCTGAGCCAGAGCGCCGACCACGGCGGACGGCAGTTCGCGCGACATGTCGCCGGTTGCCGACCCGTACGTCAGCCCGATGGTGAGGCCGACGACCAGCAGTAGCCACGCCGGGCCGAGGACGGCGAAGAGTAGATACCCCGCCGCCCACCGAGGGCGCGAGATACCGGTGGCCAGCACGATCTCGGCCAGACCCGACTCTTCCTCGCTGTGCAGACGTAGCACGGCCGACGAGGAATAGGCCGCCACCATGATGCCGACCATGCTCAGCACGACGGCGATGAACGACTGTTGGATCGTGGTGCCGCCGAACTTGCCCAGTGCGTCGCTGATGGCGGCGCTGCTGCCGAGTTGATCGCCGATGCCGTCCGTCGACGATCCGATCGCGATACCGAACAGGGCGAGGCCGACGGTCCAGACGACGGTGGTTCCGCGGGACAGTCGCCACGCGAGGGCGACGGGACCGGACAGTGACGGAACGGCAGCCACCCGGCCGCGGCGTTCGGCCCGCAGACCACTGCCGAGATCGCGTCGATTCGCTGCCACGAACGCTGCGGCGACGAACACCGTCGCGGTCGCCAGCGACAGCAACAGCGGCCACCACCGTTCGTCGGCGAACGGTGGCACCTGCGCCGACCACCCGATCGGCGAGAACCACGACAGGGTTCCCGAACCGATGTCGCCGATCGCTCTGAGAACGAACGCTGCGGCCAACACGCCGAGGGCATAGCCGCGATCCGCGCGAGCCCCGGACGCCACCTGTGCTGCCAGCCCCGCGCAGCCGACGAACACCGCACCGACGACGACGATCGAGGCACCGAACGCGACGCTCCCGGCCACCGGCAGACCGAACGCCCACAGCGAGACGGACGTCAGCATTCCCGTCGCCATCACACCGCCGCCCGCCAGGAGCACGGCCGCTGTCAACCCTGCAAATCTGCCCACTGCAGTCGACCCGACCAGCTCGACACGACCCGCGTCCTCCTCACCGCGGGTATGCCGAACGACAGTGAGGATCGCCGCCAACGGAACGAGGGTCAGCATCAGTCCGGCGCGCCACGACACCAGGGCACCGAGGTCGCTACCGAAGATCGGCCCTACGAGAGCCGCTTGCGCCGGCACTGCCTCGGTGCTGAGATAGAACGCTCGACGGTCTGCCGCCGTCGGATACAGCCCCTCGAAGCTGACCGCGTACAGCAGCGGGAGCGCTCCGAGCAGAACGACCCAGATCGGCAACACGAGTCGGTCGCGGCGTAGATACAACCGCAGCAATGCCACTGTGCCGCTCAGGCTGTTCATGCGTAGTACCTCAGGAACAGCTCTTCGAGAGTCGGCGCGGAGCTGATCATGCTCTGCACGCCTGCGTCGGCCAGGACGTGCATCACCGCAGCGAGCGCCTCGTTCTCCACCGTGCAGGTAATCGTGGACCCGTCCACGGTCACCCCGCTGACCCCGGTGAGCCTGTCGAGATCGCCGGGTACTCGATCCACAGTGATGGTCATCGTCGTGCGGGTGAGGTGCCGCATCGACGCCAGGGTCCCGGTGTCCACCGTGCGCCCGTCCCGGACGATGGTGACCGAACTGCACAACGCATCCACCTCGGACAGGATGTGCGAGGACAGCAGCACCGTGACTCCGCGTCGCGCAGCATCTTTCACGCATTCGGCGAACTGCTGCTCCATCAGGGGATCGAGACCGGAAGTGGGCTCGTCGAGGAGCAGCAGCTCCACGTTCGATGCCAGGGCCGAGATCAGAGCGACCTTCTGGCGATTGCCCTTCGAATAGGTGCGACTCCGCTTTCCTGGGTCGAGGGAGAACCGTTCGATCAGCTCGGCCCGGCGGCCGGAATCGATACCGCCGCGCATCCTGGCGAGCAGATCGATCACCTCCCCGCCGGTCAACGACGGCCACAGCGTCACATCTCCGGGAACGTAGGCCAGCCGTCGATGCAGTGCGACGCCGTCGGCCCACGGATCACCGCCGAGCAACCGGACCGTCCCCGACGTCGCGCGCACGAGACCGAGCAGCACGCGGATCGTGGTGGATTTACCCGACCCGTTGGGGCCGAGAAAGCCGTGCACATCACCGGTCTCGACGTGCAGGTTCAGGCCGTCGAGGGCCCGGACCGAACCGAACGTCTTCACCAGATCGTCGACTGCGATGGCGTCGGTCATTGCTCGGCCTCCAGATAGGTGTCCAAGATTCGGGAATCGGTGAACAATCCATCGGTGTACAGCTCGAGTGCCGGCAACATGACCTCGTCACCGAGCGCGCTGAGAGCCGCACGGAAATCGACGTCCGGGCCGGCCATCTGCACGTACAACAGCAGACCGCCCACGTTCTGGCGCGTCAGGAACCGGGCGCGCGCCGCGGGGTCGCGGCTGGGTGTGAATCGGCCGTCGCGTACTCCGTCGTCGAGGTACCGGACCGCGTCGTCGACCATGTGCTCGAATAACTCTCGGGCCAGCGCTCCGCCCGAGGAGAAGCTCCGCACGATGTAGGCGACGAGCGGTGCGTACTCGTCGATGCGAGCAAGCTGTTCCATCACCCCGGTAGTACCGGCCTTCGATTCGCGGATCGTGCGCAGGACGTACTCGTCGCACGCTGCCCGAAGTCCGTCCTTGGACCCGAAGTGGTGGTTGAGCAGCCCGGGTGAGACGCCGGCGGCGCTGGCGATGGACCGCACACCGGCGGTGAAACCCTGCATGCCGAAGACGTCGATCGCGGTGTCGCGGATCCGCGCGCGAGTGGTCAGATCCTCCGATGCTGAACGCATGTACAGCACATTAAACACCCGTTCAATCGAGCGCAAGAGTGTAAAGATGGATACATGACTTCAGTAGTGAACTCGGGCATCGATCTCAGCTACCAGGACGAGAACACACGCGCGCAGGACGACCTCTTCGTGCACGTCAACGGCAAATGGCTGGAGGACTACAGCATTCCCGCCGACCGCGCCGTCGACGGTGCGTTCCGGACGTTGTACGACCGCGCCGAGGTCGACGTACAGACCATCATCGAAGAATCGGCGGCCGCGAATCCGCCCGCCGGTAGCGACGCACAGAAGATCGGCGACCTGTTCTCGAGCTTCATGGACGCCGACCGGGCCGAACAGCTCGGCACCACCCCGATCGCCGACGAGCTCGCCGCGGTTGCCGATGCGACCGACTTGGTCACGCTCGCAGGCGTTCTCGGTTCTCTGCAACGCACCGGAGTCGGCGGCGGTATCGCTCACTACGTCGACACCGACGCCAAGCGATCCGACCGCTACCTGGTGCACTTCAGCCAGTCGGGAATCGGCTTGCCCGACGAGTCGTACTACCGTCAGGACGAATACGCCGACATCCGCACGAGCTACATCGCGCACATCGCGAAGATGTTCGCGCTCAGCGGCGTCGAGTACGACGCGCAGACGGTGTTCGATCTCGAGCGAAAGATCGCCGCGGGCCACTGGGACGTCGTCGCCCGGCGCGACGCCGAGAAGAGCTACAACCTCGTCCAGTTCGACACTCTGGTGCAGAACGAGCCCGGATTCAATTGGACCGCATGGATTTCCGGCCTCGGCGGCACCACCGAACAGTTCGCCGAGATCGTCGTGCGCCAGCCACCGTTCGTCAACACGTTCGTGTCCCTGTGGACGTCGGAGGACATCGAGACGTGGAAGGCGTGGCTCGCGTGGCGCGTCGTCCATGCCCGGGCTCCGTTCCTGACCAGCGCACTCGTCGACGAGAACTTCGCGTTCTACGGAACGACGCTGACCGGAACCGAGGAGAACCGCGAGCGCTGGAAGCGCGGCGTCTCGCTCGTACAGGACGTCCTCGGCGAGGCCGTCGGCAAGCTCTACGTCGAACGCCACTTCCCGGCGGACTCGAAGGCACGCATGCAGGTGCTCGTCGACAACCTCGCCGAGGCCTACCGCCGCAACATCTCCGAGCTCGAATGGATGAGCCCGGAGACGCGCCGCAAGGCCTTGGACAAGCTGGACAAGTTCACTCCCAAGATCGGCTACCCCGACCGCTGGCGCGACTACTCGAGCGTCGTCATCGCCGCCGACGATCTGCTCGGCAACTACCGCCGCGGTTACGAGGCCGACTATCAGCGTGATCTCGACAAGCTCGGCGGTCCGGTCGATCGCGACGAATGGTTCATGACGCCGCAGACCGTCAACGCGTACTACAACCCCGGGATGAACGAAATCGTCTTTCCCGCAGCCATTCTGCAGCCGCCGTTCTTCGACGCCGAGGCCGACGACGCAGCCAACTACGGCGGGATCGGAGCCGTCATCGGTCACGAGATCGGGCACGGATTCGACGACCAGGGTGCCAAGTACGACGGCGACGGCAACATGGTGGATTGGTGGACCGACAGCGACCGCACCGAATTCGGTAAGCGCACCACAGCCCTGATCGAGCAGTACAACGAATTCGAGCCGAAGGCACTGCCCGGCCACAAGGTCAACGGCGAATTCACCATCGGTGAGAACATCGGCGATCTGGGTGGCCTGTCCATCGCCGTCGCCGCATACGAAATCTCGCTCGAGGGCAAGGACGCACCGGTGCTCGACGGCCTGACCGGGTTGCAGCGCGTGTTCTTCGGCTGGTCGCAGGTGTGGCGCACCAAGGCACGAGACGCCGAAGCACTTCGCCGCCTCGCCGTCGATCCGCACTCACCGCCGGAGTTCCGGTGCAACGGAGTCGTGCGCAATCTGGACAGTTTTCACGAAGCGTTCGACGTACAGCCCGGTGATGCGCTGTACTTGGACCCGGGGAAGCGCGTCAAGATCTGGTAGCACGTGAGTGGAACTTCGTAGTCTGCTACGAGAAACCACTCACATAGGGCGGGACAACGGGGAGGACAGTCGGATGAGGGAATTCGTACGGTGGATCGCGGCACACGGGGTCATCAGGTTCGGGGCCAAGCGTGCTGCGGCCGCCGGTGACCGGCAGGCCATGCTGGTCGCCGATCCGGCGACACGGGCAAATCCGACGCCGGTGTACGAGGAACTGCGGGCGACGGCACCGCTGGTGAAGACCCGAATCTCCAACATCACCGTGCATCACCGGGTGGCGTTCGCGCTGCTGCGCTCCGACGATTTTCGGGTCACCCAGCTGGGCGGCACGCTGCCGGCACCGCTGAAGTGGGTGGAACGCCACACCCGCTCCGGTGCCCTGCATCCGATCCTTCCGCCGTCCCTGCTGTCGGTCGAGCCACCCGATCACACCCGCTACCGCAAGCTGGTGTCCTCGGTCTTCACCGCCCGGGCGGTCGCGCAGATGCGAGATCAGGTGCAGGAAACCGCGGACGCGCTACTCGACGAACTGACCGACGGCAGCCCTGTCGTCGACATCGTCGACCGATACTGCGCTCGCCTTCCCGTCGCAGTCATCGGCCGCATCCTCGGCGTTCCGGAGAAGGACAATCAGCGCGTCCTCGAATTCGGCGAAATGGCGGCACCCAGCCTCGACATCGGTATCTCGTGGAGCCAGTTCAAGCAGGTGGAGCGTGGCCTCATCGGTTTCGACGCGTGGCTCTCGCAGCACATCGCCGAACTTCGCCGCAACCCCGGCGACGACCTGATGAGCCAACTGATCGCCGCCGAGGACGAGGGCATCGGCCTGAACGACGAAGAGCTCAGGGCCACAGCAGGATTGGTATTGGCGGCCGGGTTCGAGACAACCGTCAATCTGCTCGGCAGCGGCATCCGACTCCTGCTCGATCATCCGGATCAACTGGCTGTACTGCAACAGGATCCATCGCACTGGCCCACCGCGATCGACGAGATGTTGCGGATGGAATCTCCCGTTCAGCTGACGGCTCGGGCGGCCAAGCACGACGTCGTCGTGGAGGGTGTGCCGATCACGAAGGACTCACTGGTCGTCCTCGTGCTGGCCGGTGCCAACCGCGATCCGCTGGTATTCGAGGACCCCGACCGGTTCGACGTCACCCGCGACAACGCGGGTAAGCACCTGTCGTTCTCCGGCGGACGCCACTACTGCCTGGGCGCAGCGCTGGCGAAGGCAGAGTCGGAGGTGGGTCTGAAGACGTTGTTCGACAGGTTCCCCCACCTACGTTCTGCAGGCGAGGGAACCCGTCGCGACACGCGCGTATTGCACGGGTGGGCAACACTTCCGGTGGATCTGGGCGAACCCGTCAGGACAACCGCAGGCCGGTAGCGGCGTCGAAGAAGAACAGTTCGTCGAGCACCGGCTTCAACCGGACGGTCTCGGCGAGGGCGACCGACAGCTTGCGGTCCACCCTCACCGAGATACGTCCAGAGGGCGTCGTCCACTGACCGTCGGCGTTGGGTGCCGAGGCGTACACGAACGACTCCGCACCCAATTCCTCGATCAATTCGACGGTGAGTCGGAGTCCGCCCGCATGTTCGCCGACGAGCTCCCACGATTCCGGCCGAACCCCGACGACGACGCGGTGGCCCGCCGACGACGGAACAGGGATCCGAACGTCTCCGAGGACCGCAGCGCCCTCGTGCACGGGAGCGTCGACGAGGTTCATGCCGGGAGACCCGATGAACCCGGCGACGAAGGTGTTGACGGGGTTGTCGTACAGCTCCCGCGGAGCGGCGATCTGCTGTAACTTGCCGTCCCGCAACACCGCAACCCGGTCACCCATCGTCATCGCCTCGACCTGATCATGGGTGACGTACACGGTGGTGGTACCCAATCGCTTCTGCAGTCCGGCGATCTGGGCCCTCGTCGACACTCGCAATTTGGCGTCGAGGTTGGACAGCGGCTCGTCCATGCAGAACACCTTGGGTTGACGAACGATGGCTCGCCCCATGGCCACTCGCTGCCGCTGCCCACCGGAGAGCTTGCCGGGCTTGCGACCCAGCAGCGGCTCGAGTTCGAGCATCCTCGCGGCGTCCAGTACGCGAGCCGCAGTGTCGGCCTTGCTCATTCCCGCGTTTCGCAATGCGAAGCCCATGTTGTCGCCGACGGTCATGTTGGGGTACAGCGCGTAGTTCTGGAACACCATCGCGACGTCCCTCGCCCGTGGGGCGAGCGAGGTGACGTCCACTCCGCCGATGTCGATGTGGCCGCTCTCGACGGATTCGAGGCCGGCCAGCATCCGCAGACTCGTCGACTTTCCACATCCGGACGGTCCCACCAGCACGATGAACTCGCCGTCCGCTATGTCGAGTTCGAGCGTGTCGACGGCGAGAGAGTCCGCGCCCGGGTACCTGTGCGAGACACCCGCATAGTGAACGGTCGCCATTACTTCGGCAGCTTCGGGGTGATCTGGCGGTCGATGATCTGTTGTAATTGATCCGAGACGGACGCGAATGTCGTTGCGACGTCTGCATTCTGCAGAGCGATCTGCTCGAGACCGCTACCGATGATCTTGTCGCCGCCGGGCACGAACACGCGGGCAGCGTCCTGGGAGCGGGTACGCGCCAACTGGTCGACGGCCGTCTTCGCGTTCGGGTTGGCCTCGAGGAACGCGATTTCCGACGGGTCCTGCTGCGCCGACTTGCGGACCGGCATGTACCCGGT
Source organism: Rhodococcoides fascians NBRC 12155 = LMG 3623 (assembly GCF_001894785.1). Lineage (GTDB taxonomy): Bacteria > Actinomycetota > Actinomycetes > Mycobacteriales > Mycobacteriaceae > Rhodococcoides > Rhodococcoides fascians. Next base: position 3,003 of record NZ_BCWW01000002.1, on the reverse strand, counting down.
GTTCTGCGAGAAGTACGCAGTGTTGGCACCGTTGGTCACGAAATCGATGAACTTGAGTGCGTTCACCTTGCGCTCGTCGGAGATCTTGGCCGGGATGGCCAGACCCGCGCCGCCGGTGGGGCATCCGGGCGCGCCGTCGGTGGCCGGCAGGAAGGCCGTACCGAACTCGAACGCGGCACCCTTGGTGATGGTGGACAGGTCTCCGGTGGAGGCGATCGTGGATGCGAGGATGCCCGCGGCGAAGTCGTTGGCGATGTCGTTGGAGACCGCCGCGTACTTCTTGGTGTGGATCATGTCCTGCAGGAACTTGCCTGCCGCAATGGTATTGGGGTCGTCGAACTTCAGCTCGAACTGATCGGAGTACGATCCGCCGAAGGTCCAGATCGGTCCCTCGAACGTCCACCCGAGATAGTCGACGGCATTGCCCCAGCCGTGGGCGAGCTTGCCGTTTCCGACGACGGCCTGGATGCGCGGGCCCCACTCGTCGAATTCCTGCCACGTGGCCGGTCCGCGATCGGGCAGGCCGGCTGCCGACCAGACGGCCTTGTTGTAGTAGAACAGCGGAGTGGAGCGAGCGTACGGCAGAGCCCAGTGGCTCCCGTTCCAGTTGTAGTCGGCCAGCAGCGAATCCACGTAATCGGACTGGTCGACCCCGGCCGCAGAGAAGTGCTTGTCGAGGGGCTCGATCGCCCCGGTCAGTGCGTAGTTGAACCACCAGACATCCGAGAGTACGACTACGTCGGGCACATCGTTGCCGGACAATGCCGCATTGAACTTCTGCGACACCTCCTCGTAGTTCTTGCCGCCGTCGATGAGATTGACCGTCAGTCCGGGGTTCTGCGCCTGGAACCGCGAGATCAGCTCCTTCTCGAATTCCTGGGACTTGCCCGGGTGGTTCGACCAGAAGTTGATGGTGTTCGCATCGCCTTCGACGCCGCCGCCGCCGGACGATCCCGATCCGGGACCGCTGCACGCCGCGAGGGCTGCAGCGGCCGCAGCCGCACCGGTGAGCGTGAGGAAGCCACGCCGATTGATGATGTGTGCCATGGTGTTCGACTCCTGATAGTGAGGTGGATCAGCCCTTGACCGCACCGGAGGTGAGGCCCTTGATCATGTGGCGCTGCAGGACGAGGAAGACGAGAAGAATCGGCAGAATGGTGAGCACTGTCGCGGCCATGACCGCTCCCCAGTTGGTGTAGCCCTCGCTGTTCTGGAGCAGCGTCAGGCCGACCGGGAGCGGAGCAACCGACGAGTCGTCGGACATCAGGAACGGCCAGAGGTATTCGTTCCATTCGGTGACGATGGTGATGATCGCGAACGCCACCATCGTCGGACCCGACAGCGGCAGGATGACGCGGAACATCAACCGCACCGGGCCCGCGCCGTCCATGCGCGCGGCCTCGATGATCTCCGGTGGCAGCGACAGGAAGTGGTTACGCATCAGGAAGGTACCGAATGCAACGCCTGCCAGCGGAATGATGATGCCCTGAAACGAATTTCGCCAACCGAGCTCGGAGATGAGCGAGTAGTTGGAGATGACGGTGATCTGGTTGGGCACCATCAGCGCGGCAATGATGACGAGGAAGACGATGTTCTTGCCCGGAAAGCGCAGGAACACCAGGCCGTACGCACTGAGCACACCGAGGACGAACTTGATCGACGCGACCGCCGTGGTGATGACGATCGAGTTGCGCAGGTACGTGAAGAACGGCACCTCCGTCGTCGCCTCGTTGTAGTTCTGCGGATGAAAACTGCTGGGCCACCACGTGACCGGCTGAACGTAGATGTCCGGGCGGTCCTTGAACGAGGTGACCAGAATCCAGAACAGCGGCAGGCCGATCATCAGCAGGACGGCAACCATCGCCGCGTAGCCGAGGACATTCGCGCTGCGACGCGTGCGCTGCGGGTCCCGACCGAGCGAAGGCTTTTCCGGGACTGCAGCATCGGGCTTGCTCACCAAGGTCATCGCTGATCGTCCCGATCCATGATTCGTACCTGTACGAGAGTGACGATCAACAGCACGAGGAACAGGATGGTCGCGACGGTCGCCCCGTAGCCGGCCCGGAAGTTGCGGAACGTTTCCTCGTAGACCTGGTAGACCATCGTGGTGGTTCCGGTGCCCAGTGGGCCACCGCGCGTCATGACATTGATGATGTCGAAGACCTGAAGGGAGTTGAGCAACACCGTGATCGAGAGGAAGAACGTCGTCGGACGCAGTTGCGGCAGAAGCACTTTGCGGAACGTGGTCCAGCGGCCGGCCTGGTCGATCTCGGCCGCTTCCATCAATTCCTTGCGCACACCCTGCAGCGCCGCGAGATAGATGACGAAGGTGTAGCCCAGGTTCTTCCACAAGTAGGTGACGGTGATCATGACCATCGCCCATTTCGGATCCTGATAGAAATCCGGGACCGCACCGAGGCCGAATCTGCGCATCAGGTCCTGGACGAGTCCGAAGTTGGGATCGAAGACGAACTGGAATGCGATACCGATCGCGGCACCGGAGATCACGTACGGCGCGAACACTGCGGAGCGAACGAAGTTGCGGCCCCGCAGTTTACGATCGAGCAGCAGCGCAAGTATCAGACCGAGCACCAGCGAGCCGACGACGGCGGCCACGGTGAACACGACAGTGTTGCCGACTATCTGCCACGTGTCGTCACGGGCGGCCCACTCGCGGTAGTTCTCGAATCCGACGAACGTGGACGTGGGCGAGGACAGGTTCCAGTCGAAGAACGAGAACTGGAAGTTCTCCACCAACGGGCGGTACGTGAAGACCGCCAACAGAACCAGGTTGGGTCCCACGAGAATCAGGAACAGTGCGTAATCGGTCCACGGCCGCGAGAAGAAGCTCTTCTTGCCTGCCGTGGGCAGCACTCGTTCGGTTGTTGCACTCACCGCGAGGACTGTGCTCAGTCGCGGCTAACGAATGGTGAACGCGGCCCCAACTGGTGCCGTCACGCAGACCAACCTATGTGAGTGGAACTTCGTAGCAGGGGTCGTGTT
>NZ_BCWW01000001.1 GCF_001894785.1 Rhodococcoides fascians NBRC 12155 = LMG 3623 | reverse complement strand
GGTAGCCGACTACGCGTTTCCACTCACATGCCGCAGGCTCTACCCCTCGAGCTTGTAGCCCAGACCGCGCACGGTGACGAGATGCTCCGGCTTGGCCGGGTCGGTCTCGATTTTCGACCGCAGTCGTTTGACGTGCACGTCAAGAGTCTTCGTGTCGCCCACGTAGTCCGCACCCCAGACTCGGTCGATCAACTGGCCCCTGGTCAGGACCCGGCCGGAGTTGCGCAGCAGGTATTCGAGCAGGTCGAACTCCTTGAGCGGCAACGTGATCTGATCGGATCCGACCATCACCACGTGACGTTCGACGTCCATCCGCACCGGCCCGGCCTCGAGCACTCCGGTGTCGGTGCCGCCATCGACCTCGGCGTCACTGCCGCGGCGCAGTACGGCGCGGATACGAGCGATCAGCTCACGGGCCGAATACGGCTTGGTGACGTAGTCGTCGGCACCGAGTTCGAGCCCGACGACCTTGTCGATCTCACTGTCACGCGCGGTCACCATGATCACGGGAACGCCTGAGCGCGAACGCAATTGCTTGCACACGTCGGTGCCGCTCATTCCGGGAAGCATCAGGTCGAGCAGCACGATGTCCGCGCCGGCACGATCGAATTCGGCCAGAGCCGACGGTCCGTCGCCGACGACGGTGGCCTCGAACCCCTCTTTGCGGAGCAGGAAGGCCAGTGGATCGGCCAACGACTCTTCGTCTTCCACGATCAGAACGTTGGTCACTGATTCTCTCTTTCTGTAACCGCGGCGTCGTCTTCTTCTTCGAAGTACGCGGGGATCTGGAGGGTGAAGGTGGATCCGGTGCCCAGCTTGCTCCACAGCGAGATGCTGCCGTTGTGGTTGGCTGCGACGTGTTTGGCGATGGCAAGGCCGAGGCCTGTCCCGCCGGTGGCCCGCGACCGAGCTTTGTCGACGCGGAAGAATCTCTCGAAGACGCGTTCCTGGTCCGCCTTGGCGATACCGATTCCTCGGTCGGTGACGGCGAACGCGACGTTGGAGCCGCGCAATGCCCTACTGACCGAAACGGGCGAACCGTCGGAGGAGTACGCGATCGCGTTCTGGATGAGATTGGCGAGCGCCGTCACCAGTAGCGCCTGGTCGCCGAGTACTTCGAGCCCGCTCGGGTGGTCGGTGGTGACGGAGATGCCCGCGTTCTCGGCAGCGAGTTTGGACCGGTCCATCGCCTCGTTGACGACGGTGTCCACGTCCACCACTTCCAGGTCGGGCAGTTTCTCGGCCCCCTGCAGACGCGACAGCGCGATCAGCTCGGTCACCATGTTGCCCAGGCGCTTGGATTCGGCGACGACCTTGCCGCCGAAGTGCCGGACGGAGTCGGGATCGTCGGCGGATTCGAGCAGCGCCTCGGCCAGCAGGCTCATGGCACCGACCGGTGTCTTGAGTTCGTGACTGACGTTGGCCACGAAGTCACGACGCGTGGCCTCCATCCGTACCTGCTCGGAATCGTCGTCGGCGAAGAGAACGACGAACCGTCGGTCTTCTTTGCTGAGCAGTCTCGCGACGCACCGGACGGCGATCTTGTCGCGGCCGGGCCGGGGGGCCTTGGCACTGAGATCGACTTCGACGGGATTGCCGTCGGACAGCACTTTCGTCGCCGCGGCCCACGCCCGCTCGTCGATGGAACGGTTACGCACCAGACCGAGCTCCTCGGCCCGAGGATTCGACAGCACCACGTCGTGAAATTGATCGACGACGGCGATACCGCTCTCCGACGCCAGCACGATCAGGTCCAGTACCTGCGACATCGTCAATCCGGAGGTGGCGCGGCGGCGCTCCGAGTGTCGAGTGTTGAGGTACGGGATCAGAACACCGCCGACGAGGTATCCCACGAAGGCCGCGGCAATTGCCAGTAGTACGGCCGATGCAACACTCACACCGGAATCGTACGTTCGATGGACGGCTCACATACGCAGGGTGCAGGCATTTCCCTGGTCGTCATAGCCCTCGTCGGCAGTGTTCTTCGTTCGTTCACCTGCAGTTTCGACAAACTGCCGGTTTGTGCGTGGCGGAGTTACTTACCGCCCTGGTTTGCCACGGCAGCCGCACCCGCAGCCGCTGCTTCCGGATCCAGGTAGGTGCCACCCGGATTGGTCGGCTTCAGCTTGCCGTCGACCTCGGTGAGGTCGTATTGCAGTGGGATGCCGGTGGGGATGTTCAGTTCGGCGATGTCCGCGTCGGAGATCTCGTCGAGGTACTTCACGAGTGCACGCAGCGAGTTGCCGTGTGCGGCGACGAGCACGTTCTTGCCGGCCTTCAGATCGGCGACGATCGTCTCCTCGAAGTACGGGATGAGCCGTTCGACGACGTCGGCGAGACATTCGGTCAGCGGAACGCTGTCCAGGTCGGCGTAGCGGGGATCGGCATCCTGGCTGAATTCGCTGCCGACCTCGATGGCGGGTGGCGGAGTGTCGTAGCTACGACGCCACAGCATGAACTGCTCGTTGCCGTACTTGTCCTTGGTCTCGGCCTTGTTCAAGCCCTGCAGTGCGCCGTAGTGCCGCTCGTTCAGACGCCAATCGCGCACGACGGGGATCCAATGCCGCTCGGCCGCGTCGAGCGCGAGGTTCGCGGTGCTGATCGCGCGGCGCAGCAGCGAGGTGTACAGCAGGTCGGGCAGTACGCCCGCCTCGGCGAGGAGCTGGCCGGCGCGCTTGCCCTCGGCCTCGCCCTTCTCGGTCAGTCGCACGTCGACCCAGCCGGTGAACTGGTTGGACGCGTTCCATTCGCTCTCGCCGTGACGAAGCAGAATCAGGGTTCCGATACTCATGTGGTCAGTTTCTCATGCGGGACGCTGGGGAGTGGAGCCCGCGGAACGACCTAACGCTGGGGGTCGTGGCCCGCGTGCGACGAGCACGCCGACGACGACGATCATGACGACCGCGGTGAGGGTGATCGGGATGGGAATGATCGGGTCGAACAACACGAGCACGGCACCGACCGGAACTGCGATGTTGACGACGCGATCCGCGTGGGCGCGGATGGCGATCAGCCAGACGCCGAGGACGAATATCGCAATCGGAACCGTGACGGTGAACGACGCTGCGACGTCGCCGAGCTTGCTGTGTTCGGTGAGCACATCGATCTCGACCTCGATGCCGGCCGAGAACGCGCCCGCCGCGGCGAAGATGAAGTAGTGCGCGTAGCCGTAGATCAGCGAGTTGCCGAACTTTCCGATGGCCCGGTGGTGCGGCGGCCAGAAGTAGATCCACCACAGACTCGCGGTGACGACGAGGGTGAGGACGGAAATCGAGATCAACGGTGCCAGAGCCGTCTCGTCGTGCAGCGCTTCGATGATGGCGTTGGCCGATGCGAGCAGACTCTCGCCGAGCAGTATCAGCGTGAACAGCCCATAGCGTTCGGTGATGTGATGCGGGTGCCATGGCGTCGACCCGCTGCGTTCGGCGATCAGTGGAACCGCCATTTCCGCGGCTGCCAACACGAAGAACAAGACGACGGCGGCTGTGCCGTCGAACAGCACCAGCCAGAGAATCCAGAGAACTTGAACTCCTGCAATGCCTGTCGCGTATGTCAGTGCGGTCTTCTTGTAGTCACCGGTCCGAGACGCTCGAACCCATTGCGTCACCATCGCCACGCGCATCACGACGTAGCCGAGCACTACGACCGCAAAATCCTTGTCCACGAACGCCGATTCGACTCCGGCGGCGAGCACCAGCACACCGGCCATCTGCACGACGGTCAGCGTTCGATACAGCCAGTCGTCGGTATCGAAGGAGGTGGCGAACCACGTGAAGTTCATCCACGCCCACCAGATCGCGAAGAACACGAGGGCGTAGCTGAGCAGACCGTCGGCGACGTGGTTCTCGGTGAGCGCGTGATGGAGTTGCACCGCCGCGATACTGACGGCCACGACGAAGACGAGGTCGAAGAACAATTCGAGTGGACTCGCCGCGCGATGCGGTTCGTTCGGATCGCGCGGACGCATCTGTACCAGCCGGGCCGTGGAAAGATTCACGAAGGCAGAGTAAGGCATCCGATTCGCGAATGTTGTCGTGATTGCGTTGCCGTAGTTGCCTTTACGGACATTTCGGGCAGGGTCGACGGTATGGCGTTGGCGATTTACGGAACCTCCCACCCTTTGTGACGACCGCGCGCCGGGGTTCCCCGCATAGCGGGGGTGCGAGGTCCGGAGAAAGGGTGTGAGGTTGCTCGACTACTCCCCCAGCGCTGCTCCGATCTCGCCGACCCGAGCGCCCACGCTTTGATCAACCTCTTCGGTGTCGACGAAATAGCGCCGAAACACCGAGCGCATCAATTCGATGACCTCGATGTGTTGCCTGATCGCAACAGCCGCCGACCGTTCCTCACCATCGGCCAGTCGCTTGAACTTGCGACCCAGCTGTTGAGCTGAAGGAAGCGTTCCGAATGCGTCGAGGTCGACGAGAAATTTCGTTTTCCCCAACATCCCAGCCAAGTGGTCGATGTATTCGGCGCAGACCTGGTCGCACTGGGAAGCGACGCCCGGAGGAATTTCCATCAGCCCAGCCTCAGCGCGCTCCGAGAGATCCTGCCAATACTTCATCGAATCGAACAGATCACCGTTTGCAGAAACCATTGATTAGTTGCCCGTCTTCTATCGTGCCCGTGCAGGCAGGCTGGCCTGAAGCGATTTCGTGACCCGACCGACTTCAAAACACGGATCACCCAACGGTTCGCGCCCAGCCCTGCCGTCGAGAATGAAATACACGATTCCCCCGGCAACGTCATAAGCGGTGCCGCAACTGACTTCGTCGTACTTCGCGGTACGTCGAAATTGCACGAACCCGTTCTCGTCAGCGGCAGTGAAGCTGTCGAACTGGTCGTTCGCTTTCACATACTCGAGGTCGTGGGTCGATGAGAACACACCCAGGAAGTACCACGACCCAGGGTCAGGGTCTGTCCAGATACACGTCTTCCAGTCGTTCGACAGGGGGGCGTCTCCGAACAAATTCGTGGTCTTGCTCCCCACATCCAATCCCGCGGCCTCGACGGCATTGTCCGGGATGGTGCATGGATCCCAGGGCTCGGTGGCGATCGGCGCAACGCTGGTCGACGTCGGCAACGCAGCATTCGGTGCACTCGGCGTCGACTCACCACATCCGGCGACCAGCATCATCAGTCCGACCACACCCGTCACCCAGCGCCCTGTTGCTCTCACAACTGGTTGGACGCGGCGAGCCCCGACTCGGTTCCCCGGCAACCTCACACCCTTACTACCGACTGCGCGCCCCCGCTCACTCGAGAGCAAGGGCGCGCAGTCGACAAATGCGGTGTGAGGTCACCACCAAGCGGGCATCAGCCGCAGTTCGACGGTGCCGGCTCTCCCCGGAATCGTGCGTCCACGTAGGCGTAGGCCTCGGGCAGTCCGACGATCGATCCGCTGAAGTGCTCGGCGAGTGGATACGCCCGGAACTGCACGGTCGCCCCGGCTGCGCAGTAGCGGTCGACCGTCTCCTTCACCGGTGCGTAGGGGGTGATGAAGTCGTTGATTCCATGCCAGATGTACACCGGGGCCGTGGGGACGCCGTCGTAGTCGACGAGACTGTTCTTCTTCAGTACCGCCTGCGCAGAGGGAAGGGACGCGATGTCGACGTTCGACAGATCTCTCGCGCTCTTGAACGCTCCGCCGACGATGATGGGGCGCCTGCATTCGTTGCTCACGCGATCTCGCAGGGCCAGGCCCGCTGCATTCAGGTTCTCCGAGACGGGGAATTCGGTCGGGTATTCACGTTCGAGTCCGAGTGATGCCGCGAGTGCCATTCCGAAGGCGGGGTGCGGAATCGCGCTGTAGCCCAGGTTCTGTGCGATCAATCCCAGGTCGGCCGGGGTTCCACCGTGCACGCTGGCCACGATGTTCAGCTCCGGCGCGTAGGTGGGTGCCATGGCACCGGCCCACGAGGTCGCCAAGGCGCCTCCCGAGTAACCCAGCAGTGCAACGGGACTGTCCTTCAGCGGCAACTGCTCGAAGTTTTGCACGGCCCGCACACCGTCGAGCGTCAAACGACCTTCGTACTCCGCAGCTCCGTAGGCTCCGGTCGGGCCGAGGTAATCCGGCACCGCAACCGCCCAACCGCGGGCGACCATACCGACGTACAGGCTCGGCGCTTCACCGATCTCGTATGTGAAAAGACCATGTGACGGTGCACATTTGACGCCCAGGGCATTGATGACGGCTTGATAGGACACCAGTGGGGTTCCCGCGCCCTTGCCTCGCGGCATCAGCACGGTCGTCACCGCGGCGACGGGTGCGCCTGCGGAGTTGGTGGACCGATATTTGAGTTGCCAGATGTCGGTGTTGGGGTACATCCAGGCGTCGGCCCGTCGGCTGGCCAGGATGTCACCTGGCGCGTGATCGGCGATGTCGGCCGGTGCCGCGTAGAAGACGTCCGGATCCGGGGCCGTCGGCGCGGGAGCCGCCGAAGCTGTTGTGCCCACTGCGAACAGGGACGCGCAGAGTGCCACCAGGATGGACCCCAGGGTAAAGAACTTTCGGATCACAGCGAGCCTTTCGGGTGAGCAAAATCGAAGATCACGGGACTACGGGAAGAGAGAACTGATTGATCGGATCCGTCGAGGACACGGTGACGTCCGCTGGGCCCGGCCCACCTGCGAAGGACGGATCCGACGCGGTGATCTCGACGGCGACGCGATGACCGCGGTCGAATCGATGGACGATGCTGGGTAGCGAGATGGTCACCGGTTCACCGGATCCGGTGAGTACGGCGGGTGCAAGGAGTCCGTGAATCGGGCTCCGCGCACCGTCGGGTGCTACGTCGAGCACGGTGACGAAGACGGTCGCGGGACCGGACACCGTGGGACCGATGGACAATGTCGGTGAGCCGACGACGTCGATGGGTTCGGTCAGTGGCGGCGTCGTCCAGTTCGCGGCAGAGCCGGGTAGCGAGACCCGCGGCACGGGCAACTCGGCCGCGAGATTCGGCAGTCCGAACGTGGTGGGCATCGACGCACCTGCACCCCGAATCGTCTGCGTCCACACTTCGTTCGACGAATCCCCCTCCGCCAGTGATCCATTCGACAAACGGAACGTGCGGCGAGCACCGACGGGAAATGTCTCGGATTCGACGTAGGCCGGCGACGCGACACCGGTATAGGGCACCCAGTCCCGGAAGTAGGTGAAAGCCGTTCCTGGGTCGACGTCACGATCCTTGAGGTGTCGGTCGAGCCAATTGCCCACCAGTGCCGCTTCGTGCTGAGTGAACGGGTCGGGGGCCTTGATGTCGAACTCACCCGGATAACCCTTGCGATCGTTGTGTCCCCACGAGTGCCAGACCATGGACGTCTCCACTCCCCGCGCCCGCAGCGTCTCGAACGTAGCTGCGGCCTCGTCGAGACTGAACAGCGAATCTTTCTGCCCCTGCGTGAGCAACACCGGCACATCGACTCGATCGAGATAGTCCACCGGTGAGACATGACGCATCGCCGCCAGAGTTCCCGGGTCGGGTTCGCGGTTGACCGTGAAGGCGGACGCGGCGTCGCACACCCACTGGGCGTAGTTCGGGCACCCCTGTGCCCGTGCCGGATCGACGGCGTATCCGCCCGGTCCGGTCAGAACGGCACCGGCGGCCAGAAATGCCGAACCGAACACGCTCTTGACCGGCCCGACGGATCTGCGGCCGGCCCCGTCCGGTGCCAACGACCGCGCCAGATCGTTCCAGGTGATCATCGACGCGACGGTGTCCAATCGTGGATCGACCGACGCCGTCGCCAATCCCGTTGCGCCGGCATAGGAACCGCCGAGGTAGCCGACGCGCGGGTCACCCGGTGCGTCGAGTCGAACCACATCCAGTGCCGGGGCGGCAACCGTCCGTGCGGGATCGGTGAACACCCCGCCGCTCTCACCGGCGAGATAGCCGATCAGAGCCGATGCGGCCATGCCGTCGTAATCGGGATCGGCGAAGTAGATCTTGCACGTCGAGCCGCCGAAACCCAGAGCCGAGTACGTCAGAACCACGTAGCCGTGAGTGGCGAATCTGGCAGCGGCACCGGCCTGGTCGTCCTTGGATCCGCCGAAACCGTTGCTGGTCAGAATGGCTGGGGCTCGATGGTCCGGTCCTAGCCCGACAGGAACGTACACATCCCCGACGACGGTGCAGTGCTGGTCGTGTTCGGGCCCCACTGCGACGTCGAAGTACCGAGTCTGCACCGAGAAGTCGCCGAGCGTCTGCGGTGCCAGGACCGGAAGCTCCGCTGCATATCCGGGCGCGGAAGCCGCGACCAGAGTCGTCGTCACAGCAGCGATGACGGCTGCCAGTCTTCTCATCGGAGGCAGTTCGTCGGCGGCGCGGCACCCCGGAACCTGTTGTCCAGGAATGTCAGTGCCGCGGGAAGACCCTCGAACGCCGCCTGGATGTGCTGCGGTGCATGGACGACGTCGAACTGCAAGGTGGCACCACTCGCGCAGTACCGAGCAGCAGTGTCACGCAACGCACCGATCGGAATGAGCGGATCGTTGTCGCTTCCCCACAGCAGTGTGGGTGCCGTCGGCACACCCGCGTACTTGACCAGACTGTTCTCGTCGATGATCTGCTGCGCCTCGGGGCTGTCCACCAACGACGTAGTGGTCGAGACCGCCAGCGCGCTCTTGAAGGCTCCGGTCGCAAGGATCACCGGCGTGCACGCATTCGACACCTGATCCTTCAACGCCAGACCGGTGGGATTGAGCTGCGCGGTGATCGGCAAACGATCCGGGTATTCACGTTCGAGTCCGAGGGCGGCCGCGAACGCGAGACCGAATGCCTGATGGGGCTGAAAACCCAAGGCGCGAGCGATGTTGTCCAGATCCGCAGGCACACCTCCGGCTGCGGCACCCACGATGTTCAGCTCGGGTGCATAGCTGGGAGCGAGCGCCGCGGCCCACGCCGTCGCCATACCGCCGCCGGAGTAACCGGCCATGCCTACCGGGCTCGCTGCCAAACCGAGTTCCGGCACGCGCTGTGCGGCGCGGACGCCGTCGAGCGTGATCTGTCCGCCCAACTTGGCTGCGCCGTACGCACTTTTCGGCCCGAGGTGGTCCGGTACCGTCACGGTCCATCCACGCATCAGCGCGAGGTTGAGGAATTCGCGTTCCTGCACACCGGTCGTCGGGTCGGCACCGAACAGGGACTCCGACGGTGCGCACTGCAACCCGAGCGCGTTGACGAACGGCTGATACGACAGTAGAGGCCCACCGGGTGCGCGGTTCGTCGGTGCCAGAACGGTTGTCACTGCGGCGATGGCGTCGCCTCGGGAATCGGACGACCGGTACTGGAGCTGCCAGATGTCGGCACCGGGATACAGGGGGCTCGAAAACCGCCGACTGGCAACGACATCGCCGTTGTTCTTCCCGTTCAGGTCCGCAGCCGCCGCATACAACGTGCCGGGTACCGGGGCCGGATCACCGGGCGCGGCCGACGCATGGGGAGCAGCTACGAACAACAGCGACATCAGCCCGACGACGAGTGTCGAGGTCACGAGGGTGCGAAGCATGGTGTAACTCTTCTCGATTTCGATCGGCCCGAACTCCTGGTCCGGGTGAGATATTGACGGATACTGTTGCGGGACAATCACTTAGAAATATTCACGGCACACCCTGGGAAACCATCGACGAGCTGCGTTCGATGACGCCGCGGGGCAGCGCGGCCGCGACTGCGGTGGCCACCACCATGGTCGCGGCCAGCCCGAACAACACCGTCCGCTGAGACGCCAGATAGTCCGCGGCAACCGGCTCCGCAGGAAGCAGACCGAAGTACAGGGCCCCGGTCACCGCGGTTCCCACAGCCGATCCCACTTGTTGGACGGTCGGCAGAATTCCCGAGGCCGAGCCGATGGCGTGCGGGGCCACCCCCGCGACGATGGTGCTCTGCAACGGCGCGATCACCGACCCGAGACCCGCGCCGAGTATCCCGAGCGGCACGACCGCCCACCAGGGAAAGCCTGCACGGTTCAGATATTCGGTGGTGACTCCGAGAACGAGCAGAGCCAGTCCCATGGCAGCCGCGCCGGCCGCAACGACGCGAGAATCCCAGTGGTGGTACGAGATCGGTGCGGCCACCGACGCGAGCACCGCCCCGAGAGCGAAGGGAACAGTGATCACTCCCACCGTCGACGCGCTCTCACCCAGTCCGGATTGCAGTGTCACCGACATCGTCAGAACGAACCCGGTGAAGGTCCCGTACACGAGAGCCGATACCGCGCATCCCACGGGGAATCCTCGCTCACCGAAGACGCCGATGTTCACCATGACGTGTGCTCCTGCAGCACGTCGACGACGCTCCCACATCGCGAACCCGGCGAGTGTCGTCAGACCGAGCGCAACCGCGGGCAACGCTGCGGCGACACTCGAGCTGATCATGACGGGACAGACGATCAGCAGGGACCCGATCGACCACAGGACGGCACCGACCGGGTCGAACCGTCCGCCGTGTCCGGCCGGGACCTGCTCGGTACCCGATGCCACGAACCTACGGCCGAGAACGATCGCCGCCGCCGCGATCGGGACGTTGATCAGAAACAGTGCTCGCCAACCGGTTCCGAGGATATCGAGGTGCAGCAGCGCTGCGCCGATGGACGGCCCGGCGAGTCCGGCCAGCCCCGCGGTGCCACCGTACAGCGCGAACGCGGTGGTGCGCCGCGTGCCGGAGTAGGCCGCTGTCACGATCGCCACCGTCTGCGCCGACATCGCCGCTCCCGCGAGCCCCTGGAGCACGCGAGCGAGGACGAGCAGTTCGACGGTGGGCGCGTAAGCGCAGAGCACCGACGTCACCGCGAACAGTGCAGTGCCCGTGCCGAATACCGTTCTGCGCCCGAACACCTCACCTGCGCGCGCCATCGTGAGCAGCGCGCAGGCGACGGCGAGCAGATACGCCGTCGGGATCCAGACCTGCTGGGTGCCCGACGCGTCGAGGTCACGCGCGATCGTCGGCAACGCCACGGTGACGGCGGTGACGTCGATCATCTGCATCGTGACGGCCAGCAGGCAGGCACCCAGCGTCAGCCACGACCCGCGGCGAGGGAGCGTCATACCCTGCTGACGTCCGGAAGCTCGTGGGCCAACACGTGAGCCTCGGGTGGCTGTGGGATGTAGTCGCCCTTGTCGACCACGGCGGCGTAGATTTCGGAGATCTTGGAGAAGTACAGGTCGATCGAACGATCGGCCTCGTCGGTGCCCGGGTACAGGAACTCGACGCCGGTGTGGTCCTCGAAGCGGTTGATCCACATGAAGACTTCCTCGGAACTGCCGCGGTTGCCGTAGAGACCCGCTCCCGCCGCATCCAATTCGGCTTCGCCCGGCAACTTGCGAACGTCGACGTACGAGATCATCGGCGCGGTCCATCCCGGCTGCGTCGTGATTCCGTGTTCCGGCAAGGCCAGCTCGAGCACCCGGTGGTACGAGGTGTTCGCCAGCAACTTTCCTGAGTCGAATGCTGCCTGTGCGAGCACTGCGAGGGTACGGAACGTCGGCTGCTCACCGAGGTCGAATTGCACCGGAATCAGGCTCGAATACCACCCGATCGACGCGAATTCGCCCGGGGTCGCCCGAGTGCTCTTGGGCGTCAGACCGAGGTAGCTGCCCCGGCCGGCGAGCTCGTACTCCGCCAGAGCTGCGGCGGCGAAGATTCCGCCGATGAACTTGACTCCCACGGCTGCACACGCCTCGTCGACTGCCTGCGCGGTGGCACCGTCGAACAACGGGAACGAACTGTGCGAGGTCCGCGTGTAGTCGGCGCTGTTGCGTCCCAACGGAAGTGGGAACGTCGGCAGATCGCCCCCGTTGTCGGTGACCAAGTCGATCCAGGTCCGAACCGCAGGGCTCTCGAGAGTCGTCGCGTCGCTCTCGAGGCGTTCGCGCTGGCAGTACTCGAGGTAGCTGCCCGGGGTGAACAGGCCGTCGGACTCCCCCGTCACCGCGTTGCGATAGAGCTGGCGCAGTTCGTAGTAGGTCAGGGCCTGCGAGATGCCGTCGGTGTCGAGGTGATCGACCGCCGCGTACACCACGAAGTGATCGTCGTGTTCGATCGTTCCGAACGAGAAGCAGTCCCAGCTCTCGGGGCCGGGCGTGCTGTCCTGCACGTGACTCCGAATGGCCTCGGAGTCCGCAGGCGTTCCGAAATCGGTCGCTTCGAGCGCGATGTCGGCGACGTCGACGAGGTGGCGCGTCGAACCCTCGGCCGTCGTCGAGAACCAGCTACGGAACGAATCGTGTCGGGTGACGAACGTGTTGAATGCTCGTCCCATCGCGGTGCGGTCCAGTGCGCCTTCGATCTTGAACGTCACCAGGCACAGCCGGGAGAATCGGAACGACGATCCCCGGTTGCGGTAGGCGGCTTCGAGATACGCCTGCTGGATGTGCGAGGGCGGTGCCGGGTGAACGGGCGCAGCCGCGGCAGCAGCTCGTGAGGCGACGGTGGGTGACCACGTGGTGAGCGGTCCTGGAGCGGGCTTCCACTCGTCGATGAGTCCGAATGCGACCACGACACAACCTTTCGAAGGAGACAGAGCGATTCGACGCGGCGAGGTGCGTCGGAGGGGCCAGTGCATCACCCGGGCAGAGGCCGAGAAACCCCGTCGACGAGCATTTTGGAAAATTGACAACGATTCGCGGGATATCTGTGTCAGAACTGAAGGATCGTCAACATTGTTGTCGGCACCAGTGATTCGCATTACCGTCCAAAGGCACATCGCGCTCGCCGGAGGTTAGTCGTGCGTGGCTCCCACAATGTCAGGAACCGTTGATGCCCAGTCGATTTCGCCTCGGTCAGGCGACCTTGTCGGCGCTGAGTGTGCTCGCTACCGTCGTCGTTCTCCTATCGACTACGGCGGGGTCGGCTTCCGCCGACACCGTCTCGTCGGTGGTCGGCGTCGAGGGAGTTGCCGACCGACGAGACATCGTATGGGTGCATTCGGCAGCCATGGACCGCGATATCCAGCTCGACGTATTTCGGTCGGCGCAGCCCGGTTCACCCACGCTCTATCTACTCAACGGAGCGGCGGGCGGTGACGGGGGAAGCAGCTGGTTCGATCAGACCGACATCGCCGGCTTCTTCGGAGACAAGAACGTCAACGTGGTGGTTCCGCGGGGCGGCGCTGCGAGCTATTACACCGACTGGTTGCACGACGATCCGGTACTGGGCCGAAACATGTGGTCCACCTTTCTCGGTCGCGAACTTCCTCCGGTGATGGATGCTCTGCTCGACGGCAACGGGGCCAATGCGGTCGCCGGTATATCGATGGCAGGCACGTCCGTTCTGCAGTTGGCCATCGCCCATCCCTCGGTGTATCGATCCGTCGCCGCGTTCAGTGGATGCGCACGCACCAGCGACCCGGTGGGCGCGATGTACGTCAGGTCCGTCGTCGAGGCCCGCGGCGGTGGGTCGACCGCCAACATGTGGGGACCACAGGGCAGCGCCGACTGGATTGCCAACGACCCCTACGTCAATGCCGAGGGGCTGCGCGGCATGGCCGTCTACATCTCGTCCGGAACGGGAGCGCCCGGTGCGTTCGACGTGCCGGGCGGCCCCGGTATCGGCAGCGATTACGGCAAGCTCGCCCAACAACTCGCCGTCGGCGCAGTGATCGAAGCGACGACCGATGTGTGCTCGCAACAGATGCAGAAACGGTTGCAGGAGTTGAACATCGAGGCCACCTACAACTTCCGACCCAACGGGACCCATTCCTGGGCCTACTGGCAACAGGATCTGCACGATTCGTGGTCGGTGATCGCACCGTCGTTGGGGCTGCCGACCGGCCCGTCCTGAGCCGTGCACTCCTCGAGCGATGACGAAGGAAAAGCGATGAACCGAACCGACGTTGCGGGCACTCCGGCTCTGGCTGCCACCTGGGCCCGCTCACCGTGGCCACTGGCAGACATCATCCGGGCCAAACGTGGCCGGACCGTCTCGGTCGTGCTGCCCGCTCTCGACGAGGAAGAGACCGTCGCCGGCGTCATCGCCTCGATGACTCCCCATCTGGGCAGCCTGATCGACGAGCTGGTGGTGCTGGATTCGGGATCGACCGACCGCACCGCGGCGCGGGCCCGCTGCGCCGGTGCCACCGTCGTCTCCAGGGAGGACGCCCTACCCGGCACACCCGTGGTTCGCGGCAAGGGTGAAGCGCTGTGGCGCGGAGTGGCCGCCACCTCGGGCGACCTCGTGGTGTTCGTCGACTCCGATCTGGTCGATCCCGGTTCGCACTTCGTTCCCTCCCTCGTCGGTCCACTGGTCATGTCCGACGACGTCGAGTTGGTCAAAGGCTTCTACCGTCGGCCGCTGACGATCGGTGACACCACCGATGAGGACGGCGGCGGCCGCGTCACGCAGCTGACGGTACGTCCTCTGCTGACGGCGCTTCGGCCCGAACTCGCCGGCGTCTTCCAACCCTTGGGCGGGGAATACGCCGCGACTCGTCGCCTCCTGGAAGCACTTCCGTTCGCCCCCGGCTACGGAGTCGAGATCGGTGTACTGCTCGATACGTGCGACCGGTTGGGTATCGGCGCGATCGGCCAGGTCGGACTGGGAACCCGACGGCATCGAAATCGGCCGACGTCCGAGTTGGCTGTCATGAGTCGGCAGATCATCGCCACGATGTTCTCGCGCCTGGGTCTGAGCGATTCCGGAGCCGGGTTCACCACGTTCTCCACCACCGGAACTCAGCTCTCGATGAGCGTGGCACCGTTGTCTCTCGTCGACCGTCCCCCACTGACCACCCTGGACGAATACAACCGCCTCACCCGATGCCCGGCGATGAGTGCACCCGGCTGATTCGAGCGCGGTTCCACGACAACCTCACACCCCTGCTACCGACTGAGCGCCCATGTTTGCGCCCGAGGAGGGTCGCGCGGTCGGAAAAATGGGTGCGCACTATCGAAACGTCTGCGCCACAACACAACACCCCGCCCCACTGAGTGTGGGACGGGGTGTTGTCATGGAACGGAGTATTACTTTCCGGCCTCCGCGGCCCGCAGATCCTTACGAAGAATCTTGCCGGCCGCAGACTTCGGCACGATGTCGATGAACTCGACGCGTCGGACCTTCTTGTGCGGGGAGACGCGCTCGGCGACGAACGCGATGATGCCCTCTTCGTCGATCGTGGCACCCTGCTGGCGGACGACGAACGCCTTGGGGATTTCCTCGCCCTCGTCGTCGAGAACACCGATGACGGCCGCGTCGGCGATTTCCTCGTGCGTGAGCAGCAGCGCCTCGAGCTCCGCCGGGGGCACCTGGTAGCCCTTGTACTTGATCAGTTCCTTGAGGCGGTCGACGATGTAGACGACACCCTCGTGGTCGGCGACGGCGATGTCGCCGGTGTGTAGGTAACCGTCGGAGTCGAGGGTCTCCGCGGTGGCGGAAGGATTGTTCAGGTATCCCGCCATCACGTTCGGTCCCTTGACCCACAGCTCGCCCGGCTTGCTCAATCCCTCTGTGGGCAGCTCGATTTCCTCGAGCGTGCCCGGGTCGACGAGCTTGTTCTCGGTGTTGGCCAGTGGCTGGCCCACCGAGCTGAGCGGCATGTCGTCGCGATCGAACGGGATCGCGTGGCTGACCGGGCTGAGCTCGCTCATGCCGTAGCCCTGACGCACCCGCGTGTTCAAGCGCTTGGCGACGGCCTTACCGAGCTCCTCGTCCAACGGTGCAGCGCCGGAGAAGATGGTGTGCACGCTCGAGAGGTCGTACTGATCGATCATCGGGTGCTTGGCGAGCGCGACGGCCACCGGCGGGGCGATGAACAGGTAGGTCAGCTTCTGGTCCTGAATGATGCGCAGGAACTCGACGAGGTCGAACTTCGGCATCGTGACCAGGTGCGCGCGCAACTTGAGGGCGATGTTGAGCAGCACCGTCAGTCCGTAGATGTGGAAGAACGGCAGCAGCGCCAGGATCGCGTCGTTGCTGTCGATGCCCACGCGCGGTTCCATCTGGGCCACGTTGGCGACGAGGTTGCGGTGCGTGAGGATGACGCCCTTGGGCACACCCGTCGTGCCGGACGAGTACGGCAGCACGGCAACGTGCGTCGCCGGATCGAACGAGACCTCGGGAGCAGGCGCGCCCTGGGTGAGCAGATCCCGCAGACTCGGGTGGCCCTCGGCGCCGTCGAGCACGATGACGTGATCGGCGTCGATACCCACCTTGTCCGCGGCGGCCTTGGCCTGCGGGTACAGCGGGGAGACGGTGAACAGGAACTTCGCGCCCGAGCCGGTGAGCTGCTTGGCGATGTCCTCGGCGGTGTACAGCGCGTTGATCGTCGTCGCAGTTCCGCCGGCACGCAGAATGCCGTGCAGCACCGATGCGAATGCGGGGACGTTCGGCGAATGCAGTCCGACGACGTCGCCGACCTCGAGCCCACGGGCAGCGAGCGCCCCGGCGATCGCGTCGACCTGGCCGATCAGGCTCTTGTAGGTGGTGACGTCACCCGACGTGCCGTCGATGAGCGCAGGCTTGTCCAGATCGGACTCGGCGATGGACCCGAACAGGAAGTCGTAGACGCTCAGATTCGGGATCTCGACGTCGGGAAAGGGACTGCGGAAGCTCATGGCTCTCCTTCGAAAAACTGCGGCAACAATGATCGAACCTTACAGTGAAAGCGGTCACATCGGACTTACGACCCTACCGCTGAGTCAGATGGCGAAACCGTCAACTCCTGGACGCGTACGGTTTGCCCGCCGCGGCCGGTCCTCGCACGTGGCCCACCAGGCCGGCCACGGCGAAAATGGTGACCACGTACGGCAGCATCAGCATGAACTCGCTCGGCACCGGGGACCCGATGATGCCCAGTACGTTCTGCAGATTCGACGCGAAGCCGAACAGCAATGCGGCCAGGGTGGCCCGCACCGGATCCCATCGGCCGAAGATGACCGCGGCGAGTGCGATGTAGCCGGCACCTGCGGTCATCTCCTTGCCGAAGGCTCCGACGGACCCGAGCGTGAAATACGCACCGCCGAGCCCGGCGATGGCACCGGCGAGGCAGACGTTCCAGAACCGCGTTCGGGCCACGTTGATCCCGACGGTGTCGGCGGCTTGCGGATGCTCACCGACGGCACGTAGTCGCAGACCCCATTTGGTGTGAAACAGACCGAAGAACACCAGGGCCACGGCGATGTACATCAGGTACACGATGAGCGTCTGCCGAAAGAGCACCGGCCCGAGGATCGGAATCTGCGAGAGCACCGGAATGTCGATGCGCGCGAAGCGCGGTGGTGAGTTGAGCGTTTCGGCGTTCTTGGTGAGCACCACCGAGTACAGGAAGCTCGTCAGTCCCACGACGAGCACGTTGAGCACCACACCGACGATGACCTGATTGACGAAGTAGCGAATCGAGAACACGGCCAGCAGAGACGCCGTCAGTGCGCCGGCGACCAGAGCGGCGAGCAACGCCACGTAGGTCGAACCGGTGATCGACGCGACGACGGCGCTGACGAAAGCCCCTGCCAGCAGCTGCCCTTCGATGGCGATGTTGATGACGCCGACACGCTCGGAGATCACTCCGCCCATCGCACCGAAGATCAGCGGTGTGCTCAAAGCGACCGCGCCGATGAGCAATCCGGGCACGGGGATCGTCTCCCCGTCCGCGGCCCACGCGAGGAATCCGAACACGAACAGCACTGCGAACACGGCGAGCAGCCACAACGGCGTCGACCGGTAACGCGACGCCAACAGGGCCGCGTAGCCGGTGATGACGGCCAGTAGTACCACCACGACCAGGCCGGCACCGTACGACGGTACGCCGACGGCGGGCAGTGCGAAGAAGTCGTCTTCCGAGGCCAGCGCGAATGTACTTGTGCCCGAGCCCTTTCGGACCACGAACAGCACCAACGCCAGCAGTGTCACGACCCCGAGGATCGACGGCGCTTTCCAGCTGCGGCCGAGTACTACCCCGGCGGGGGCGTCGACGGAGGTGGTCACAGTGCACCCACCTTCGCGGTCTCGGCTTTGGCGAGTTTCTCTTCACCGGGTTTGGGCAATCGGAACACCGCTCGCACCAACGGCGGTGCGGCGATGAACAGCACGATCACCGACTGCACGACGAGCACGATGTCGATGGGTACGCCCTCGGCCGCCTGCATGGCGAACCCGCCGGCCTTGAACGCGCCGAACAGGATTCCCGCGAAGAAGACGCCCCACGGTTTGGATCGCCCGAGCAGGGCCACGGTGATGGCGTCGAATCCGATACCGGCGTCGATGTCGGCACTGAAGCCGGTGGTGACCGTACCGAGCACCTGAGCCACGCCGGCCAGGCCGACGAGAGCTCCGGACAGGATCATCGCGTAGAGGTAGATGCGGTTGACGTTCATGCCGGCGACGCGTGACGCGTGCGGGTTCTCACCGACGGCACGGAATCGGAATCCGAGGCTCGATCGTTCGAGCAGCCACCACACCGCGACCGTCACGAGGATGACCAGCACGAACCCGAGATGCAGGTTGTACTTGTCGCCGAACAGCTTCGGGAACACGGCCGTCGATTCGATGGGGGCCGTCTTCGGATTGTTCGATCCCGGTGCCTGCAACGCACCGGGAGTACGCAGCAGGTACGAGATGAGATAGAACGCAACGTAATTGAGCATGATCGTGACGATCACCTCGTGAGCACCGGTGCGGGCCTTGAGAAATCCGGCGATGCCGCCCCAGACCGCGCCGCCGACAACGCCTGCGACAACGGCCACCAGCAGATGAATGCCGGCAGGCAGGCTCACCCCGAAACCGACCCAGCCCGCACATGCGGCGGCGATCAGCATCTGGCCACGACCACCGATATTGAACATACCGACCCGAAAGGCAAGGGCCACACCGAGTCCGGCGACGATGAGCGGCGTCGCGAACGTCAACGTCTCGGTCAACGGCCGGATCCCGTTCTCGAACCCCGGACGACGGAAGTTGTACACCGACCCCTGGAACAGCGACGAATACGCGCCGGACACCGAATCCCAGATCGCCGTCAGCATGTCCGACGGACGGGAGAAGAAGTAGCCGGCCGATTCCTGGACGCCGGAGTTGGTCGCGGCAATGAGGACGGCACCGACGATCAGCGCAAGCAACACCGCGAGAACCGAGATGATCGCACTGCCGGTGAAGATCTGCCGAAGTACGACATGAGCTTTCGACGGCTGCTCGGTCTCACTCACCGCGCTCGCCGCCCATCATCAATCCGAGTGTTTCGCGGGACGTATCCCCGGGGACGATTCCCACGATTGCTCCTCGATACATGACGGCTATGCGGTCGGCCAGTGCGGCGACCTCGTCCAGTTCGCTCGACACCACGATGACCGGGATCCCCGAATCCCGGGTGGCGACGATGCGCTTGTGTACGAATTCGATGGATCCCACGTCGATTCCGCGAGTGGGCTGCGCGGCGACGAACAGTCGCAGATCGCGGCTCAGTTCGCGTGCGAGTACCACCTTCTGCTGGTTACCACCGGACAGGCGTCCGACGGCGGTTCCGATTCCCGGTGCCCGCACGTCGAATTCGGTCAGTTTCTCCGACGCGAACGTGTCGAGATACTCCCGCTGTACCGCTCCGCGCCGCACGAACGGCTCGCTGATGGAGCGGTCGAGCATCAGGTTCTCGGCAATCGAGAACTCCCCCACCAGGCCGTCGACGGTCCGGTCCTCGGGCACGAACCCCACGCCGGCGTCGAGCACCTGCTGAACTGTCGCCCCGACGAGCGAGCGGCCGTCGAGGGCGATCTTTCCGGATACGTTCTCCTGCAAGCCGAGTAGCGCCTCGACGAATTCGGTCTGGCCGTTGCCCTGCACGCCGGCGATGGCGAGGATTTCTCCCGCGGCGACCTCGAGACTGATGTCGTCGACGGTCTTGTTGCCCTGGGCGTCGAACACCGACAGGTTCTCGACGACCAATGCTGCAGCACCCGGCTCGGCCGGTTCCTTCGAAACGGTCAGCTGCACATCACGTCCCACCATCAACGCGGCGAGTTCGGTGTTGCCTGCCGTCGGCTTCGCTTCGCCGACGACCTTGCCGAGCCGGATAACGGTGATCTTGTCTGCTACTTCGCGTACCTCACGGAGCTTGTGGGTGATGAACACGATGGTGGTGCCCGACGCCGCAAGTTCCCGCATGATCCGCATCAGATCGTCGGTTTCCTGCGGCGTCAGCACGGCCGTCGGCTCGTCGAACACGAGCACCTTGGCTTCTCGAGAGAGCGCCTTGACGATCTCGACCCGCTGCTGCACGCCGACGGGGAGATCGTCGACGAGAGCATCGGGGTCGAGGTCGAAGCCGAACCTCGCGGATATCTCTCGTACCAGCTTTCGTGCTGCCACGAGGTCGAGTCGTCCACCGAGCGAGGTGGTTTCGTTGCCGAGCACGATGTTCTCGGCCACGGTGAACACCGGAATCAGCATGAAGTGCTGATGCACCATGCCGATTCCTGCAGTCATCGCCTCGCCCGGTCCGGCGAAGTTCTGCTCGACGTCGTCGAGCAGGATCTGGCCCTCCTCGGCGCGGTACAGGCCGCTGAGCACGTTCATCAACGTAGACTTGCCTGCACCGTTCTCACCGAGGAGGCAGTGGATCTCGCCGGATTCGACCGTCAGATCGATGTGATCGTTGGCGATCAACGAGCCGAATCGTTTGGTTATACCGCGAAGTTCGAGCTTCATATCCCTTTACGACCGGGGCTACTTGGGTGCCGACGGCGATTCGACGGTGATGGACCCGTCGACGATGCCGGCCTTGATCGTGTCCAGTTCGCCCTGCAGCGCGGGGTCGACCTGGGACTCGAAGTCGTGGAACGGCGCGATGCCGACGCCGTCGTTCTCGAGGGTGCCCACGTACGGGCTGTTGTCGAACTTGTCTGCACCGGAGTTGGCCACTACCTCGTCGACACTGGTCTTGAGGCCCTTGGTCACCGAGGTGAGCAGCAGGTCGCCGACCGACGGGTCCGACTCGAAGACGTCGGCGTCCGCACCGATCAGTGCGACCGGACGAGAGGAGTCCCGAATGGCCTGCGCCGCACTCTGATAGATGGGTCCACCGACCGGGAAGATGACGTCGGCGTTCTGGTCGATCAGGCCCTGGGCGGTGTTCTTGGCGACCTCGTTGGCGGTGAATCCACCGGTGAACGAGCCGTTCTGGGAAGGCACGTCCCAGCCGATGACGCGGACTGCCTTGCCCTTCTGCTCGTTGAAGTAGTTCACACCGTCGGCGAAACCATCCATGAAGATGGTGACGGTCGGCAGCTGCGAGCCGCCGAAGGTGCCGACGACTCCGGTTTTGCTGTAGCTGGCGGCGGCGTAACCGGCCAGGAATGCCGACTGCGACGCGTCGTAGGTCAGCGGCTTGACGTTCGGCAGATCGATCGAGGAGTCGTCGATGATCGCGAAATCGATGTCGGTGTTGGCCTCGGCCGCGACCTTGGTGGCGTCGGCCAGGTCGAATCCGACGGTGACGATCAGGTTGCAGCCCTGATCGACGAGGTTGTTGATGTTGGGGGCGTAGTCGGTGGGCGACGTGGACTCGACGGTGCGCGGCTCGACGCCGAGCTCGCCAGCAGCCTCGGTGAGTCCCTCGAATCCGAGCTGGTTGAACGACTTGTCGTCGAATCCGCCACTGTCGGAGACCATGCAGGGCAGGAAGTCACTCGAGCCGCCCCCGCCCGATCCTTCGTTCTCGGGTGCGGATCCACAGCCTGCGATGAGGGCGATGGCACCGAGCGACGCGACGCCGCCGAGTGCTGCCTTCCGCGTACTCGTGCGGGTAACGAATGACAAGATGTCCTCCAATATCGATGTGTGTTTCGTCTGTTTCGGGACGGTACTCGCGCGAACCTGGGTGCGCAGGATTTCACTCAGGTATCGGTGTCGGGCGCGACCTTGCCGGTCAAGGTTCCGCCTTTGCCGAGTACCCGTGCTTCGTCCTCGCGCACCATCACTGCCGGGCCCGCGGCGACCACCGATGGATTCGACGGCGTACCGGGCTTGAATACGTTGAAGAATACGTTGAGCACCACTGCGACAATGCTTGCGGCACTGATTCCGGAATGGAACACCGTGACGAACCAGTCCGGGAACTCGTCCCAGAAGTCGCTCGCAACAACAGGAATGAGACCGAAAGCCAAGGTCACCGCCACGATGACGACGTTGGCGTTGTTGTCGTAGTTCACCTTGCCGAGGGTGCGGATTCCACTGGCGGCGACGGTTCCGAACAGGGCGATTCCGGCACCGCCGAGCACGGGCAGCGGAACCACGCCGACCACCGCAGCGAGAACCGGCGAAAGACCCAGCAGCGCAAGCACGCCGCCGCCCAGGGCGACGACGAAGCGGCTCTTGATGCCGGTCATCGCAACCAGTCCCACGTTCTGTGCGAACGCCGTCGCCGGGAACGTGTTGAAGATGGGGGCGACGGCCGAGGAGACCATGTCTGCGCGCAATCCGTCGCCTACACGTCGGGAGTCGACGTCGGTTCCGACGACCTCTCCCACGGCCAGGATGTCGGCCGTGGTCTCCACCATCACCACCAGGATCACGATCGTCATCGACACGATCGCACCGACGGCGAAGATCGGCGAGCCGAAGGCGAACGGGGTGGGCACCGCGACCACCGCGGCGTCCCCGACGCCGCCGAAGTCCGTCTTGCCCACGATCAGTGCTGCGATCGTCCCGACGACGAGCCCGAGCAGGATGGACAGGCGCGAGAGCACCTTGATCTTGGTCATCACCAGCACCGCGAGAAGGGTGAACATCGCCAGTCCGATGTTGCCGGGGTCCAGGTACAGGGGGTTCGGCGCACCGCCCACCATCTCCTGGCCGGTGATCCAGCGTGCGGCGACCGGCATCAGCGACAGCCCGATGACGGTGATGATGCTTCCGGTCACCAGGGGTGGGAAGAAGCGGACGATCTTCGAGAAGAACGGGGCGATGGCCAAACCGATCAGCGCGGCCACCAGGACGGCCCCGAGGACCGTGCGGAGCCCGGTTCTACCGTCCTCGGCGCTGCCGATGATGGTCAGCACCGTCGACACCGATGCAAACGAGATGCCTTGCACCAGCGGCAGTTGCGAGCCGAAGAAGGGCACTCCGACGGTCTGCAGCACGGTCGCGACGCCACTGACGAACAGCGCGCACGAGATGAGCAGCGCTTGATCGGCCCCGGACAGGCCCGCTGCTCCGCCCACGATGATCGGGACGGCGATGACACCGCCGAACATGGACAGAATGTGCTGCATGCCGTAGCCGAACATCTGCAGCAGCGGCGGGCGAGTGTCCTCGGGCCTGGTCATGACCTCAGGCTAGGAACCGGACGTTACCGAGGGCAATACCCAGCCGTTTCCGGCGAGTTACGGATGTTCCGGCTCGTCGCTGCTGCCACTGGCCACCAGGTGCTCGAACGCCTTCAGATTCGCGAGCGATTCACCGCGTGACACACGCCAGGCCCATTCGCGCTTGATCGACTCCGCGAAACCCAGCTCGAGCAACACGTTGAAGTCGCCGTCGGCGGCCTCGAGGGTCTGACCGAAGATCCGATCGAGTTCGTCACCGTCGACGGCGCGCAACGACATTCGGCCCACCAGGTAGATGTCACCGACCTTGTCGATCGTGTAATGCACTCCGTACAGCCGACGGTTGCGACGCAGCAGGTATTTGTAGACGCCCTCGAAGTTCTCGTCGGGCTTGCGGCAGACGAACGCCTCGATGCGCACCCCGTGGTGTCCGACGGTCAACATCGTCGTCGTCTTCAGTTTGCGTTCCCCGGGCAGTTCGACGGTGAACACCTCGCCGCGCCGCGTGTAGTCCAGTTCGCGATCCTTCAGGACCCGGTCGATCAGTTCGGCGGTTTCGCTCATGCAGTCACTGCTCCCGATCTGCGCAATTTCGACAATCCTCGGACTCGTCGCGGCGAGAATTCACTGGGTGCCTCGCCTCGATCGAAGTGGAATCGGGCCTGCCGGTAGCTCTCGATCAGGCCGTCCGCGGTGTGTTCCCACGAGAAGTTTCGCGCATGGAGCGGTGCGGCAATTGCCATCTCGGACAACGCCGCTCGATCGACGAGCATCGACGCCAAGGCGTCGGCCCAGTCCGTGATGCGGTGTCCCTGCACCAGTCGCCCGGTTTCACCGGATCGCACCGCGACACCGAGCCCGCCGACATCTGCTGCGAGAACCGGTGTTCCACAGGCCTGGGCTTCGATCGCCACCAGACCGAACGATTCGTTGTAGCTCGGCACCGCCACGAGATCGGCGGCTCGGTACACCTGCGCCAGGCGCGCGGACGGCTGCGG
Source organism: Rhodococcoides fascians NBRC 12155 = LMG 3623 (assembly GCF_001894785.1). GTDB lineage: Bacteria > Actinomycetota > Actinomycetes > Mycobacteriales > Mycobacteriaceae > Rhodococcoides > Rhodococcoides fascians. The sequence goes on along the minus strand of NZ_BCWW01000001.1, from coordinate 1,177,260 downwards.
CGGCATGAACGTGACGTGCGGGGTGATCCCGAGCGTATCGGCCAGATCGATCAGACTGTCGGGTCGGTCCAACCCGCTACCGGACGGTCCGCCGACGATCAGGATCCGCAGCGGCATGCTCGGATGTCGTTGCAGCACTTCGGCAGCCGCAGCGACCAGAACGTCGGGGGCCTTGAGCGGTTGGATCCGCCCGACGAACGCGACGACGGCCTCGTCCTGCGAGAGTCCGAGTGCGGCACGTGCAGCCCGCTTGTCTCCCGGATTGTATTGCGCCAGATCGGCTCCCGGGGCAACCACGTCGATCGACTCCTGCCGAGCCCCGTAGATCTCGACGAGCGATTTCGCTTCCTCGGTGGTGTTGGCGATCAGCCGATCGGCCTCGGCGACCACCTGCTGCTCACCGATCTGACGGGCCGCGGGCTCGGGTGCGTCGCCCTGAGCCAGGGACGCGTTCTTGACGGCGGCGAGGGTGTGCGCCGTGTGCACCAACGGCACTCCCCAGCGGTCACGTGCCAACCACCCCACCTGACCCGACAGCCAGTAGTGCGAATGAACCAGGTCGTAGTAGCCGGGCTCGTGCCGAGCTTCCTCGCGGAGCACCCCGGCCGCGAACGCACACAGTTGAGTGGGCAGGTCGTGTTTGTCCAGACCCTCGAACGGCCCCGCGACGATGTTGCGTACCAGCACCCCGGGAGCGGCCTCGACGACCGGCGCATCGCTCGACGACGTCGCGCGGGTGAATATCTCGACCTCGACGCCGCGTTCGGCCAACTGCTTGGCGCTCTGCAGTACGTAGACGTTCATTCCCCCGGCATCGCCCGTTCCGGGCTGCGCCAGCGGGGAGGTATGCAAGGACAACACAGCGACCCTGTTCAGCCGGCGTCCAGTCACTTCTTCAGCGTGCACGCCTCCACATTACGTCGCCACGTCTTCCGCTTCGCACGGCCTGCGCTTTTGCTCACCCGTCCAGACCGTCGACGAATTCGCTCACCTCGCCGAGAAAGCGCTGCGGATCGGCCACGAACGGGCCGTGGTCGACGCCGTCCCAGTACGACGCGCCGGCTCCGGGAATGAGGTCCGCGGCGTGCCGACCGGCCGAGACATCGACGACGGTGTCGTCGGTTCCGTGCAGCACGAAGGCGGGGACATCGAGGTTGCGCAGCAGCTCGTCGTGGCCGACGGTGCGATCGAACAATGCGGCGCGAACCCTCGGCCGGGTGGACAGGGTCAGCCCGAACAGGGCCTGCGCTTCGGTGCCCTTTCCCTCGACGGGGCCTGTCAACGCATTACCGAAACTACCCAGCGCCTTGATGGCGATACGCGGTTCTTCCGCCATCGCCCCGGGGATCGCCGCCCGCATGGCCGTGCCCACCCGTCCGCCTGCCTCGCCTCTGCCGATACTCGTGATCGCGCCCACGAGCACGATGCCCGCGATCGCGTCCGAGCCGTGTGTCGCGAGATAATCGCAGATCACCAGCCCGCCGTACGACCACCCCAGCAGCACTGCGCCCGCCGTGATGTTCTCGGCGTCCAGCACCGCGGCCACGTCCCCGGCCCAGATCTCCGAGTCGTCGTATCCGGCCTCGGGGGCATCGGAGTAGCCGTGGCCACGCAGGTCGACGGCGACGACGCGGTAGCGCGAGGACAGATCGGCCAGCAGCCCGTCGCCCCAGCACGCCGAACTCTGCGCCCACCCGTGCAGCAGAACCAGCGGTCTCGCCGCCGGGTCACCGGTGACGCGATAGACGATGTTCGTTCCGTCGATGCCGGTGGCCTGCCGAACCGGTCCTGCTGCAGGGGTGCTCATGTGGGGTCAACTTACGCGGCTGCTCGGCGCATCGAGGCCAGTGGATCCGAGTACAGGGAACTGAGCGAAACCACCGTTGCGGCGAACTCCTGCACCCTGTCGCCGAATCCGGTGACCCGAATGTCCCTGCGCGGCAACATCGAATTGGCGGCGAAGGCCTCCCCCACGTGCGGAATCCCGGCGGGGTACGCCGTGAACGCCTGGCCACCGAGTACCACTCGATCCGGATTGAACATGTCGCGTAACAGGGCGACCGTCCGACCCAACGTGACGGCCCGTTCGACGAGCAAGTCCCGGGCCGCCTCCGAGCCGTCGGTCGCGGCTCGGTACACGGCGGAGATAGTCGGCCGGGCTCCGCGGGCTACGCTCGCGAAAATTTTGCGGTCGATCGCCGCGGTCACGATCGCGCGATCGCTGACGGCCGCTTCGAGGCAGCCCCGGTTGCCGCAGCTGCACAGCACCGACGAGCCGGTGGGCAGGTGAGCGATCGACCCGGGTCCGCTGGACGGAGTGTGCACGCGGCCGTCGATCGTCAGCGCCATGCCTGCGCTTTCGCGTGCATAGAAGTAGAGCGAGGTGCCGGTGCTGCTCGGCGGAGCAGCGGCGTCCGATACGCGGGGCGCGAGCAGAAGTTCCGACGCCGCCATCGCTTCGACGTGGCCGGAAACAGAGATCGGTAGCCCCAACCCACCGCCGATGACACCCGCCACCTGGGCATTCTCCCAGCCCAGACGCGGATGATCGACGGTGCCCGTCGTCGTGTCGACACGGCCGCCGAGGGCAACCCCCACCCACAGTGGGGTGCGCCGATGCCATCTGCCGGCGAAGGCCCCGGCGCTGCGGGTGATCGAAGCGAGCGCCGCATCGGCGGACCCGCTCGGCGTGGGAATCTCCACAGCCCCAAGGATCTTTCCGCGCGGGTCACTGACGATGATCCCGGTGACGACGGCACCGATATGGATCCCGATGGTCGAGAACGGCTCGTGATTGACCTCGAACGGCACGCGGGGTCGTCCGATCGCACCGGCGGCCGTGAGGTCCGCGCGCTCGCGCAGCAATCCGACGCCGAGCAGAGCAGAGACCTGACGATTGACCGTGGCAATGCTCAAACCCGTTGTGCGCGCCGCACTGTCACGCGAGACCGGGCCCTCGACGCATGCGACCCGCAGTACCGACGCCGCGGGACTGTCGGCAATCCGAAGATCGGGCGCGACGAGCTGGACCCGCGATCGCAGCGGGGTGTGGGAGGTGGACCGCGCCGGCGAGCGCAGCGCGGTGGGGCGAGAGTGGTGGTGCAGCGTGGATACGGACATCCGTCGTGTTCCTCAGCAGTGGAAAACTCTCGTCTCGTGTGCAACGTCGACGAAAGAGCGAAGTGATGCAGGTCAAGGGGTGAGGCGGACCGGAGAGGTCCACGTCACGCGAATCGACTGCCCGTAGCGCGAGAAGGCTAGAGACAGGTTCCTTGGCCGAGACAACACAATTCCCGAGGAAGCGGGAGGCGAGACCCGAGGGACGCGGTCACATAGGTGACCCGCATCGCGGTGGTCTCGCTGGCGGACATGAACCCAAAATTAGCACTCGAAGCCCGATTGTCCAATCGGGCCCGTCCGGATGCGCTGTTTCTCCCGAACTAGAATTTCTCCATGACCTCGCCCGAACACATCGCACCCGAAACCCGCATCGCCGTCGTCACCGGAGCGAGTTCCGGCATCGGCGCGGCCACTGCGCGCCAACTCGCCGCCGACGGATTCCACGTCGTCATCGGCGCACGCAGGCTCGACCGCCTCGAAGAACTGGCCTCGGAGATCGGCGGCACCGCCCTGGAACTCGATGTGACGGACGAGGATTCGGTGGCCGCCTTCACCGCCGTCATCCCCCGCGTCGACGTCCTGATCAACAATGCCGGTGGCGCAAAGGGATTGGCCCCGGTGATCGACGCCGACCTCGACGACTGGCGCTGGATGTGGGAGACCAACGTTCTCGGCACACTCCGCGTCACGAAAGCGTTGCTGCCCAAGCTGATCGATTCCGGAGACGGCCTTATCGTCACCATCACCTCCGTCGCGGCATTCGAGGCCTACGATAACGGCTCGGGATACACCTCCGCCAAACATGCTCAGGCCGTACTGCATCGGACGCTGCGCGGCGAGCTGCTCGGCAAGCCGGTGCGGCTGACCGAGGTTGCACCGGGTGCCGTGGAAACCGAATTCTCACTGGTTCGCTTCGACGGCGACGCGGCCAAGGCCGACGCGGTCTACCAGGGCATCACGCCGTTGGTCGCGAGCGACATCGCCGAGGTGATCGGCTTCGTCGCCTCCCGCCCGTCGCACGTCAATCTCGACCAGATCATCATCAAGCCACGCGATCAGGCCGGTCCGGGGCGCTTCTCCCGCAAGTAACCCATGTGAGTGGAACTTCGTAGTGGGCTACGAGGTTCCACTCACATGCGCGCAGCGCTCTACCCAGCGGGCGCAGGTGCCGTTGTCGTCGCGGGTGCCGTTGTCGCAGGCGTCGTCGTCGCTGGTGCCCCGCCGGCAGGGAGCGCCGACATCGACTCCCACGTCTGCCAGTCGATGGCCCAGTCGTACAGGTCGCCGTCCGCTGCGGAGAGGTCGATGCGGGTGCCGGTGACCTCCACCGGATCGCCGTACATCGCCGTGCCGAAGTACTGCTGCGCGTCCTCCGTCGAGAGGTTGATACATCCGTTCGTGACGTTCGATGCGCCCTGCACGCCGGTGGTCAGCGGGTTGGCGTGAATGAACTCGCCATTGTTGGAGATGCGCACCGCCCAGCGTTCGCGCACGTTCTCGTAGAACGGCGGGTTCGACATCAGGAAGTCCTCGTGCTTCTCGGTGACGACGTGGATGCCGCTGCGGGTGACGTTGCGATCCTCGTTGCCCTCGCCGTAGCTGACGGGAATGTCCATGATCGTCGCGCCGTCACGCACCACCTGCATGCGGTGGCTGGTGGCGTCGGCGACGACGACCTGGCTGCGTCCGATACTGAAGTTCAGGGTGACGTCGTCGGCCCCGTAGGCACCGTCGCCGTAGTTCACGCCGTAGAGCTTGGCGTTCACCGAGACCGTCGTGCCGGGCGTCCAGTAGTTGGTGGGACGCCAGTGGATGCGCGAGCCGTTGTCGTCGGGGAACCACGCCCAGGCACCGGGCGTCGGCGGATTGGTGGTGACGGTCAGCGCCTTCTCGACGGCTGCCTTGTCCTCGATCGCCGAGTCGAACTGCAGGATGATCGGCGCTGCAATGCCGACTTCCTGGCCGTCGCCGATGTTGGTGCTCACCGAGGTGCGGCTGTCCGGTTCGACGGTGGTGAAGCTGCCCTCGATCGGCACGGTCTTGTTGTCCGCGCCGACGGCGGAACCGGACCACGTGTATTTCACCCCGTACCCGAGTGGCTCGGTGACGGCGTAGGACGCCTTGTCGGGTGCCAGCGCACCCTGAACGATCTTGCCGTCCGGGTTCGTCAACTCGACCTGGGTGAGCGTTCCGTTCGTCACCGACACCGAGATCGGTGCCACCGGGCTGACGTCGGTGGCACCTTCGGCCGGGTTCTGCGTGATCTGCGCGACGGGCGCTGCCTCGGTCGTCGGTGCCGAAGCACCGGGGCCTTTGTCGCCCGATCCGACGGTGCAGCCGGCTACTAACGCAATCAGTGCGACAAGCACGGTGACCAACCACACCATGCGCGTCCGTTTTGTCTGTTCTACCTGCTCATGCACGTTGTCCAACGTACCTGCGTCTGCGAACTACCCCACATTTCCCATTGTTTTTGGGGGCAGTCTCACAGCGAACCGTCGACGACGAGTCAGAGCTTCTGCGAGCGCAGCTCGTGTCCCTTCGACGTCAGGCACCGGCCCGAGTCCAGGTTCCAGTCCCAGCCGTGCAGGTTGCAGGTGAGCTTGTTGCCCTCGACGATGCCGAACTTCGTCAGGTCCGCCTTCAGGTGCGGGCAGCGACGTTGAATTTCGTAGCCGCCCATCGTGATGGTGGCCGTGTCGTCGTGCGCCTCTGAGAACCAGCCGTCGGCGTAGGCGATGCGTTCGTCGGTGAGGCACTTGAAGAACGTGTAGAGGAATTCGTTGTACCCGCCGACGCGTCGGGCCCGGAACCGGGTGGACAGGAAGATCGAGTTGACCCAGTCCGGCTCCTGATCACGCACTGCGGTGCGTACGAGTTCCGGCGGGATCGTGAAGCTGTATCGGAACTTCTCGTTCGAGATAGGCTCTCGAACAATCCTTTTCGGGAAGTCCAGCACAACCGTCTCGTCACCCATCGTGATCCCGACGGGGTAGCCGATGCCATCACAGATCAGATCCGTCTGAGCCATGATCGGCTCGAACAGTCCGCGCAGCGGCTCGAGCAGCGACTCACCCTCGGCCGGTGCCCAGCCGGCCTTCTCGGCTGCGATGACCGACGCCTGACGCTGGGCGTAGGCCTCGATGTAGTCGGCTTTGCCGGTGGTGAAGATGGCTTCGGCGTCGGCCGTGGGGATGGGATGCTCGTGGGACTTCAGATCCGAACCCTCGAATGTGGCCGTCGTGCCCGGAATCATCAGCAGACCCTTGTCGTGCCCGTGCAGTCGCATCTGCTCGAGAAACACCATCTGGTCCGGGAACACGTTGGCCGGGTCGCCGTAGACGTCGTTGAGCGAGCGCAGTTCGTCGTCGAGGAAACACGGCGGGCCCGCCGACGGAATGACCCACGTGGAGCCGACCTGCTCGATATACTGACGCGCACGATCCATCTGTCGCTGACGCTTCTGGATACCGAAATTCCGCTTCGCACGCGAGACCATGTCGTAGACCATCGGGTACCAGATCGCGCCCGAATACTGCAGCATGTGGACGTCGACGGGACCGAACTGCTCGGTCATCATGTCCAGGTCCACCGGCCGCGCGTCGTTCATGTTGAACGCGACGGTCTTCCCGTCGGACACCACCAGGCCGGAGTCGCCGATCGGGCCGTCGGCAGGCGCGCGAAGCGCGATGATCATGATGTCGAGATCACCCTTGGGCCCGGTCAACGTGTGCTTGACCGAGTCGGTGGTCTCGTAGAACTTGTGGAAGCCGAGCTTCTCCAGCTCGTGCTTGAGATCGAGCACCGGGTAGTCCGGCAGCAACACCGTCGCGTCCTTGTTGACGTGTTCGGCCAGGTTCTTCGGATCGAAGTGGTCCTTGTGCAGGTGCGAGACGTAGAGGTAATCGCAATCACCCAACTCGTCCCAGTCCAGGCCCGAGTTGTCGGGGAAAGGGAACCACGACGCGTAGAAGGACGGGTTCACCCACGGATCGCACAGGATGCTCCCCGCCTCGGTCCGAATATGGAATCCCGCGTGCCCCACGCTGGTGACCTGCACTGACTTACCTCCTACGAGCCGAACTCTCGAATCTCCATCGTATGCGCCGTTTCGAGCGTCCCTAACCCAGAGCGCAGTTGACGAGGTCACACTCGGGGGTCAGCGTGACCCCGAACTTCTCTCGCACACCGTCTCGGACGTTCGCGGCAAGAGCCATGATGTCCGACGCGGTGGCCCCGCCCCGGTTGGTGATCGCGAGTACATGTTTGGTCGACAGGGCCGCGGTACCGCGGCCGAACTCGGTGCCGTAGCCGCGCGGGAATCCCGAGTTCTGAATGAGCCAGGCGGCCGGAATCTTCGTGCCGGCCGGATCGGGGAAGCTCGGCGCGTGGGTTGCCTGCTCCGGCACCTCCGGCAACACCGGGTTGAGGAAGAACGACCCCACGCTCCACGTGTCGTGATCGGCCGCATCCAGCACCATTCCACGCTCACCGCGCAGCGCGAGCACTGCTGCGCGTACGTCCGGTACCGGAACGACGTCGCCGATCTGCACATCGAGCCGCTCGGACAACGCCGCGTAGCGCACCGGCAGCGATTCGGTGGTCTTCTTCAGCGCGAACGTCACGTCCAGAATCACGTAACGCGACGATCGCTTGAACACCGACGACCGATGCGTTCCGAATCCGCACTGCTCGGGCGTCCACACCGACGTTTCCTGCGTCTGCCGGTCGTAGACGGTGAGGCTGTGCAGCAATTCCGACGTCGACGCGCCGTACGCGCCGACGTTCTGAATGGGCGTCGCGCCCGTCGTTCCGGGAATCCCCGACAGCGCTTCCATCCCGGACAGCCCGGCATCGATCGTCGCTTGTACGACGGCATCCCACTCGACACCAGCGTCGACGGTCACCCGCTCGCCGTCGATCTCCAACCGCGAGCCGGTCACCCGAACCACCCGGCCGTCGAACCCGCCGTCGCCGACGACCAGGTTGGATCCGCCGCCGATGACCAGCACATCCGTCCCTGCACGGTCCGCGTCACGCACCAGGGAGACCAACTCGTCAGCGTTCGTCGCGACGGTGAATTCACGGGCTGGGCCGCCCACCCGGATGGTGGTGAGTTCGGAAATTGCAGTAGGCACGGACTCTCACGCTACCGGTCGCGCACGAACGTCCTCAGTCACCCGGTAACCTGCGGGGATGCCTCGCCCTATTGAGCACAGCTCGACTGTGCCCGCCTCCGCCGACAAGGTCCACGCAGCGCTGACGTCCGAGCAGTACTGGAAGGACCGCATCGAGCAGATCGGCGGCCCCGGTGCCAGCTTGAAGAGCGTCACCGTCGGCGACGGCACCATCGACGTCGTCATGACCCAGTCGGTCCCCGAAGAAGAGCTGCCGTCCGCGGTCACAGCCTTCAAGAAGGGCGACCTCATCATCGAACGAACCGAGAGCTGGGGACAGTTCGACGGCACCCACGCCGCGGGCACCTTCGGAGCCACCGTCGAAGGAGCACCCGCGCGCATCACCGGCACCACCAGCCTCGACGGCAAGGGCGAGACGACCACCGTCGCGCTGGCCGGCACCACCGAGGTCAAGGTCCCCATCTTCGGCGGGAAGATCGAAGCGATGATCAGTGAGCAGGTCCTCGCCCTCATCGACAACGAGCAGGACTTCACCGGTAACTGGATCGCCGCGCAAGCAAGCAGCTGAGCCTGGTCGTTCCGCAGGCTCCACTCCTGGGTAACCTGGCGCACTATGGCTCGCCGAATGAACTACTCCGCCCGGTTCACCCACTCGACGCAGCAGGTCTATGCAGCGCTGTCCAGTCGCGAGCACTGGGACGCGCGCATCGAGGAGATGCGTAAGTATTCGGAGAACGAGCTGAAGAGCTTCGAGGTGTCCGACGCCGGAATCGACATCGTGATGCACCACGTCATCCCCCGTACCGAGTTGCCCGACATCGCACAGACGGTGATGAAGAAAGACATGGTCATCACCCGCAACGTGCATTTCGACGCGTACGGGGAAACCACGGCGGGGCACTACGACGCGTCGATTCCGGCCGGACCCGGCTCACTGAAGGGCACCACGTCACTGTTCCCCACCAACGGTGGCTCGACGCTGCGCACGTCCTCCGAGGCCAAGGTGTTCCTGCCGTTCATCGGCGGCAAACTCGAGCAACTGATGCTCGTCAACCTCATCGACCTGTGGCGCGGCGAGGGCGAAGTGACCGCCGACTGGCTCGAGAAGAACGCCTAGCCCTGAACAGTCCGAACAGGGGTCGTTCCGCAGGCTCCACTCCCCACCCGGGTCGTTCCGCAGGCTCCACTCCTGCCCCTGAGGGTGTCATCACCCGCGGCACCACCGGCATCAACCGGTTGCGTCGCAGCGACCGGTGGTTGATGCACGATCCCGATGTCCGACGCGTCCTGCGCGAATCACCGGACCCCCTCGTCGTCGACCTCGGGTACGGGGCGATGCCGAACACGACTCTCGAACTCGCGGGCCGACTTCGAACCGTCAGGCCCGATCTCCGAGTCACCGGTCTGGAAATCGATCCCGCGCGGGTGGTCGAAGGAAGCGGCGGCGTCGAATTCGCCCGTGGCGGCTTCGAGTTGGCCGGACTGCGACCGAATCTGGTGCGGGCCTTCAACGTGCTGCGGCAATATCCCGAGGACGCGGTTCCCGGTGCCTGGCACCGCATTCTGTCGGGCCTGGCACCCGGCGGCCTGTTGGTCGACGGCACCTGCGACGAACTCGGTCGACGCTGCGCGTGGGTGCTGCTCGACGCCGATGGGCCACGATCTCTGACTCTGGCCTGGGACCCGTTCGATGTCGAGATGCCGTCGGACATCGCGGAGCGGCTTCCGAAAGTGTTGATACACCGCAACATCGAGGGCGAGCTGATCCACGATGTGCTGCGCCGCGCCGACCGCGCGTGGTCGGTCTCGGCACCACTGGCCCCGTTCGGCCCCCGGTTGCGTTGGCGGGCGGCATTGAAAGTGCTTGCAGAGCAAGGACTCCCGGTCGCACTCCCCCGCCGCCGCATGCGAGACAACGTGCTCACAGTGCCCTGGTCGACGGTCGCCCCGACGTGACCGATCCTGCTGCGAAGGAAATGCGCATGAACACACCTGACGCTCTCACGGTGAGGCCGTGTGTGCGCGACGACCTCGAAATACTCGAGCAGTGGCGCACTGTGGAGCCAGTCGAGTGGGTCGATTCGACTCGCCTCCACGAGGACATGGCGTCGGGCAATTACCGGTTCGAGTGGACATGGCTGGCCGAACGCGCCGGCCGTCCGGTCGGGCGCGCGGTGTGGTGGGGCCGTTCCGACGCAACGAGCCCGGTCACCCTCGACTGCTTGTCGGTCGCCCCGGACGAGGAGAGACCGGACGACGTCGGCGCTGCACTGGTCGGTGCCGCCCGTGCAGCGTTCGATCACAGCATCGCATTGGAGTTCAATGTCGATGTGCCGGTAGGGAACTCGATGGACGATTCCCTGCCGCGGGCGTTGGCGTGGCGCGCATCGGCTGCGTACGGAGGCGGATTCACCCGCACGACCGAACGCGTCTCGTTCGCCCGGACGGCTGACGCCCCGCCGCCCGAGACGTCGACCCGACTGCACTTCTCGGCGGGCACCGATGCAGAATTCCTCGAGGTGTTCGAAGCCGTCGCAGCCGGAAGCCTCGACTCCCATACTCGAGAGATGGTCGCCGAGCACGGCGTCGCCACACTCGCCGCGGACGATCTCGTCTTCTATGGTTCGCTACCGGGGCGGCGGGAGTCCTGGCAGATCGCCGGCCGACTCGACGGCACGACGGTGGGCTTCGTCGTCCCGACCAGAAATGCCTACGACGCGGCCATTAGCTATCTCGGGGTGTTCCCCGAGCATCGTGGTCAGGGCTATGTCGACGATCTACTGTCCGAGATGGTCCGGATACACCACGACGACGGGCAGCACCGCATAGTCGGAACCACCGATGCAGCAAACGCACCCATGCGAGCAGCCTTCGAGCGCGCAGGCTTCGTCGTCACCCGCACCCGCATCGTGCACGCGGGCTAGCGATCACGTACAGGCGGACAGCGCCAGTTCGACGCGTTCGGCCACTCGATCGGTGCTGCTGCCGGCCTCGGAGTACAGCGCCTGCGGGTCGACGCGACCGATGGCCACGGCGTCGCCCACCACCTCGTCGAGGGTGATCTGCGAGATACCGCCTGCGGCGAGGTCGAGGACCGTGCGTACGGGAGTGGTGATGTTGAACGTGCCGGCCGATTCGACGTCACGCGGCTCGAGCCGCAGTCGGTGCACTGCCAGGCGAGTGTCGGTGAGTCTTAGGTCGCCGAACGCGCAGAGATGTACGAACTGCGGGTGCAGGTGTCCGAAACCGTGCAATTCGGCGGCGCTCTGGTGTGAGATCACTGCCTCGCCGCCGAACCACGCGCACCACATGGCGAACACTTCGAGTTCGCTGTGCGGCCACTGTCCGAGCCGAAACAGGTTGCGCTCGACGCGAGTCCACGTGGACGTGGCCAGGTTGACGCGCACCATCGCAGAGTCGAAGCCGAGTTCACCGGCCTGTTCGGCGGTGAAGTAGCCGTCCTGCCGGGTAGCGAGCGAGTGCAGCTCCTGCACACTCGGTCCTATCGTGCTCATGCAGCAAGAGTACGTCAGAATGTGTTACACATCACAAACTTTCGAATCGAATCCCCGGACTCGGCGAGTTTCACAGAGCTTGCTCAGAAACTTCGGGAAGACTGCCGGGAATGACATCCTCAGCCAGGCGCAGCACAGTACCGCTGATCGCAGTCTCCGTTGTTGTCGTCCTCCTCGTCGCCGTCATCGGCGGAGAACTGTTCGTTCGGCAGCAGATCAAATCCTGCCTCGCCGGCCAGCTCGAGTCCGAGCTGGGCAGCCAGGTGGAGGTGGGTCTCGGCTTCAAGCCGGTCTTGCTGTCCTTGGTCGACAAGAAGGTCTCGTCGGTGACCGTCGACAGCGACGATGCTCGATTCGGCCCGGCCGAGGGCATGGTCGTGCACGCCGAGGCGAACGATCTGAACCTGACCCAAAGCGCCGACTCGGGCGGCACCATCGGTAGCTCGAGTGCCGACATCTCGTGGTCGACCGACGGCATCACCCGCACCCTGCAGAGCCAGGGCATCGGTGCCATCGTCTCCGGGGTCACGTCCGACGCGTCGGCGGGCACCCTGGAGTTCGCCGTCGGCGCGCTTGCGAAGCTGACCGTCAAGCCGCAGGTCACGGGCGGCAAGGTCGACGTCCAAACCGTCGACGCATCGATTCTGGGCCTGGGAATCCCCACCGATCTGGTCGATTCCGTCGTCGGCGTGCTCACTGACAGCCTGCAGGCGTACCCGCTGGACATGGCTCCGACGTCGCTGACCGTCACCGACTCCGGCATCGAACTCGCCCTCGAAGGCGGCCAGTACACCATCCCGGCCACCCAGCAGAACCAGAATCAGCAGACGCCCGAGGGTTGCTCCCTGGTCGCGTAACCCACGTGAGCGGAAACTCGTAGCCCACTACGAGTTTCCGTGCACGTGCGACGCAGTCGCTCTAGTTCAGCCCGTCCAGCACCGCACGGGTACCCGATAGCCCCAACCGCGTGGCACCGGCGTCGATCATGGCCAGGGCAGCGTCCGTGGTGCGGATGCCGCCGCTGGCTTTGACGCCCAAACGTCCGCCGATGGTCTCGGCCATCAGCCGCACCGCCTCGACGCTCGCGCCGCCAGCGGGATGGAATCCGGTGGATGTCTTGACGAAGTGAGCTCCGGCCTTCTCCGCGGCGCGGCACACTTCGACGATCGCCTCGTCGGACAGCGCTGCCGATTCGATGATCACCTTGAGTACCGCGTCGCCGATGCCTTCGCGGACGGTCACGATGTCGGCCAGCACGGCGTTGTAGTCCCCGGCGACGGCCGCGCCGACGTCGATCACCATGTCGACCTCGTCGGCCCCCTGCTGCACGGCCAGTCGCGCCTCTGATCCCTTGATCAACGAATGATGCTTACCCGACGGGAATCCGGCCACCACAGCGGTGAGCATTCCCTCGGCGCGAATCGGCAGCATCGACGGGGAGACGCACACGGCGAGCACTCCCAGCTCGCGGCCTTCCTCGATGAGGGCCTCCACGTCGGCGGCCGTGGCCTCCGGCTTGAGCAGGGTGTGATCGACCATTCCGGCGAGGGCGGCGCGGGTGAGTGTCATGAACCCAGCTTTTCACAGCACCGCATGTCGCGGCCCTGTCGGTCTACCATTCTCGGCTATGGACGCAGCCTCGCTCGCCGACACGTTCAACGCCACCAGCAGAGAGTTCGACGCGGTGACGCCGCTGGTCTGGGGCCCGGCCGGGCAGTCGCTGACGTTCGCTCTGGGGCTGCGATCCGGCGACGCCGTACTGGACGTGTGTTCCGGCACGGGAGCGTCCGCGCTCCCCGCCGCAGCAGCAGTCGGCCCGGACGGCCTGGTCCATGCCGTCGACCTCGCCGACGACCTGCTGGAGGTGGGCCGGGTGAAAGCCACCGAGCGCGCCCTGCGCAACATCGACTTCGTCGTCGCCGACGCCACGGCCTGGGAACCGCCGTCGACCGTTCCCGACGCCGGATACGACGCCCTGGCGTGTTCGTACGGCATCTTCTTCCTGCCGGATCCCGAGCGGGACTTCTCGCGTCTGGTGTCGCTGGTCCGGCCTGGTGGCGGCGTCGGGGTGACGGTGTGGCGTCAGGGCGCGATCGAGGCGTTCTCCCGTGCGTATTTCGAGGTGATCGCAGCACATTCTCCGTCCACGGAGCAGGTGGGCCGCCTCGCGCAGGAGGGGTACGACAAGCACCCGATCCGGCGCATGGAGACGGCCGATCTGCTCGGTACGTGGCTCGCGGCGGCCGGTACGACGGACGTCCGGGTATCCGAGCTGAGCAATCATGTACCCGCCACGGAGTCGTTCGTGTGGAGCTTCGTGTTGGGCAGTGCTCTGCGCGGTGCCCTCACCCCGTTCGACGACGCAGCCGTCGGGCGGATTCGAGCGGACTTGTTCGCGTCGCTGACCGAGCGCGGCATCGATTCGATCGATCTCGGGACACTGGTGGCAACCGGGTTGCGAGCGCCCTGAGAGAATTGCCCCCATGAGTTCTTCCGTGTCCGAGGATCGCCGCTACGTTCTGTCCCTCGGTTGCCCAGACAAGACGGGCATCGTCGCCCGTATCTCCACGTTTCTCGCCGAGGTCGGCGGCTGGATCGTCGAGGCCGCCTATCACGCCGATCCCGATACCGGTTGGTTCTTCACGCGTCAGGCCGTGCGGGCCTCGTCGGTGAGCATGAGCGTCGAGGATCTGCGTGCCCGCTTCGCCGAGGTGGCTGCCGAGCTCGGCCCGGAAACCGAATGGGCACTGCATGATTCGGGCGCACCCAAGCGAGTCGTACTGCTGGTGAGCAAGGAAGCACATTGCTTGCACGACCTCCTGGGCCGCGCGGCCGGCGGGGAGCTACCCGCTCAGATCTCGGCGGTGATCGGCAACCACAGGTCGCTCGAGCCCGTCGCTGCGGCGCACGGAACACCCTTCCATCACGTCGAGTTCGCGAAGGACCCGTCCGAGCGCGGACCGGCTTTCGAGGAAGTCCGCTCGCTCGTCGACTCCTACGACCCGCACGCAGTGGTGTTGGCGCGCTTCATGCAGGTGCTGCCCGAGTCGCTCTGCGAGCACTGGGCCGGTCGCGCCATCAACATCCACCACAGCTTCCTGCCGTCGTTCGTCGGTGCTCGGCCGTACCACCAGGCGTTCGCCCGTGGCGTCAAGCTCATCGGCGCGACGTGCCATTACGTGACGGCCGAGCTCGACGCGGGTCCCATCATCGAGCAGGACGTCATCCGCGTCGACCACTCCGACGAGGTGACCGACATGGTGCGTCAGGGGCGCGACATCGAGAAGCTGGTGCTCTCCCGCGGCCTGCGCTGGCACCTCGAGGATCGCGTCCTGGTGCACGGACGCAAGACCGTGGTGTTCAGCTAGACCGTTAGGGTCACAGGTTCCGCAGGCGAACCACTTCGGCGTTGAAGTCGTCGATCGCTTCCACCGAGCTCATGTGGCCGATTCCGGGGATCACGATCAGTCGGCTCAGGTGATCGTGGTCGTCGAGTGCTCGGGCGAGCTTGCGCGCGTGCACGGGCGGGGTCAGTCGATCCGCAGATCCGACGAGCACGCTGGTGGGCACGGACATGTTCTCGAGCGCCTCGCGGATGTCGAGGTCGCTCAACGCAGCGCCCCAGATACCCCGGGTACGCGGCGCGCACTCGAGCACGATCTTCTCGCAGAACGCCACCTCGGCGGGCGTGGCACCGGGGGCCATCGAGATGTACTTGATGGCTTGGCGGGTCACCGGGGACGGCCGTAGCGGTAGCGCCGAGCTCAGCACAGCGCGTCCCACCGGAGCGGGTACCCGTGGGAAGCGCTGCGGCAACGGGATGACGGTGGTCTCTCGGACGAGGGAATCCGTCGCCGTGCTGGCGAGCAGCACGGCGCTGACCAGGCGGTCGACCTGATCGGGGTAATTTCCGGCCCACGCCATGATCGACATGCCGCCCATACTGTGCCCCACCAGGACGGTCTTGTTGTCCTCGGTGACGGTGGCCGAGAGAACGGCCGACAGGTCGTCGGCCAGTACGTCGGGGCTCAGCGGACGCGTTCCGACGTCGCTGCGCCCGTGTCCGCGCTGGTCGTAGACGATGACGCGGTAGCGACCTGCGAGCGCATTGATCTGCGGAAACCAGTAATCGGCCGAGCAGGTCCAACCGTGACTGAACAGGACGGGTTCGGCATCGGGGTCACCGTAGCTGCGCACGTGCAGGTGTGCGCCGTCGTCGGTGACGACTTCGGTGACGGTCGGCTCGGCCGTGGGATGCTGCAGCAACTCGTCCGGCTGCACGTCCGTGGTCTTGGTGAACGAATGCAGTCGACGTCGCCGAACGACGAAGGCCCCGATGCTCGCGGCAGCGGCGATGCCTCCGACTCCGAGCAGCGAACGTTCGATTACCTTGCGTGAAACCACTGATATTCCCCTCTACCTGTGACCCCCGAGCGGGTGCGGTAGAGGTTACGCCCAGCGCCGAACGGGTGCTTCAAGCCCCTCTACCAGCGCGGTCCGCGCTGAATGCCGTCGAGCTTGGGACGCACGTCCACCAGGTACACGCAGACTGCGACGACACCGATGATGCCCAGGAAGCCGATGACGCCCGAGACAAGGATCAGCAGCAGACCGACGAACAGGATTGCGAGCCAGGCATTCTTGGTCAGCTTGTCCACGGCCGGAAAAGCGTCCGAGCGCTGACGTAGTGCGTGGAAAATCGCGTAGGCCGCTCCTGCCACTCCGAGTAGCTGGAGGAAGGTCAGGATATAGAAGCTGAAACTGCCTGCGATGCTCACAGGCGACAGTGTACGAGAAACGACCCCTGCACCGTGCGGTGCAGGGGTCGTTTTCTTTACGAGTGCTTTAGCTGGTGGTCTTCTTGGCCGGAGCCTTCTTGGCAGCCGGTGCCGGTGCGGTCTTCTTGGCGGCCGGTGCCGGTGCGGTCTTCTTGGCCGGTGCCGGAGCAGCCTTCTTGATCGGTGCGTCGGCGGTGCCGCGGGTCTTGGATTCGACCTTGCCTGCCACACCGCTCACCTTGTCGGACGCCTCGACGGCCTTGTCCTTGGCTTCGTCGCCGGCTTCGTCGATGTTCTCGGCGAGCTCGTCGGCGGCCTCGGAGATCTCGTCGGCACCTTCGCGAACCTTGTCCGACGCGATGCCGGCCAGAGCTGCGGCGCGCTCGCCGACTGCGCGGGTCTGCGATGCGACAGTTCCGAGAGCGTGCTCGGTGAGGTCGACGACGTCGTTGGCGGCGGAGTTGGCGCGTTCGAGGCCTTCTTCGACTGCCGGGGTGCGGCGGATGCGCTCGACGGTCTCTTCGCCGCGCTCGGCGAGCGAGGTGTACAGGTCGGACGCGACCTTGAGGTACGCCTCGGCTACCTTGCGAAGCTCGTCCGGGGTGAAGCGCTCGCGGAGCTCGGCGATCTCGTCGGGCAGCTCTGCGGGCAGGTTCGTCAGGCGCTCGCGGAGCGACTCGACGCCCTCGGTGACCTCGTCGGAGAGGTCTGCGATGCGGGCGTTGACCTCGCTGGTCCGGCTCTCGGCGCGCGAGCGCACCTGTGCCACGACATCTGCGACGGCCTGGACGACTGCGTCGCCGGCACCGACAGCTGCGTAGATCGGAGTCTTGACGTTCTCGAAATTCTTGGAATCAGACATCTGGTGTCTCCTGTTCGTCGGTTTCGGGCTCTTGCGTCGACTCGTTCTCACGACAGAACGAGTCGTAGATCTCGATCAGCACTTGCTTCTGCCGTTCGGTGATGTGCTCATCGCCGAGCAGAGCTTCGCGCACCGGACCGTGGGGACGCGCTTCCAAGATCCCGGCCCGGACGTACAGCACCTCGGAGGAGACGCGCAGACCCTTGGCTATCTGCGCAAGCACTTCTGCGGACGGATTGCGTAGTCCGCGTTCGATCTGGCTCAGATACGGGTTGCTCACTCCGGCCCTGCTCGCGAGCTGCCGCATGGATACTTGTGCGGCTTCTCGCTGGGACCGGATGTAGCTTCCGATGTCCTGGGCTGCAGTCGTGACGACTGCGGCGACAAGGTCTCCGGCCTCGGCGACCACCTGCGTCGCCTCGGTCGCTTTGGCGACCAGATCCCCCTCGTTCTCGGCCATCTCGGCCTCCTGGTTTCGGTGTCCTACTGGACGGTACCGAAGGGTGCTAACTATTGCAAGCACCCTGCTAGCACTAGTGCCCGAAGATCAGATCGGAGACGGTGTAGATCGCCAGGCCTGCGATGGAACCGACGACGGTGCCGTTAATCCGGATGAACTGCAGGTCTCGTCCGACCTGCAGTTCGATCTTCCTGCTCGCTTCCTCGGCGTCCCAGCGCGCGACGGTGTCGCCGATGATCGTCGTGATCTCGTCTGCGTAGTTGGCAGCGATGTAACGGGCCCCACCCAGCAGCCAACCGTCCGCTTTTCCGCGCAATTCGTCGTCGTCGCGCAGTCGAATGCCGAAGTTGGCCGTGTTCTCCTTGATCTTGTTGCGCAAAGTACTCGTCGGATCGTCCACCGACTCGGTGATCAGACGCTTTGCCACCTTCCACGTCGACGCGGCGAGCCCGGTGATCTCCTCGCGGCCCATGATCTGTGCCTTGAGCTTCTCGGCCTTCTCGATGGTGGCCGGATCGTTCTGCAGATCGTTGGCGTAGTCGACGAGGAACTTGTTCGCCGCCAGGCGCACCTCGTGTTCGGGATTGGAGCGGATCTTCCACGTGAACTCGACGAGTTCCTTGTAGACCTTCTCCCCCAGCAGCGTGTCGACGAACTTCGGCGACCAGTTGGGCGAGTCCCGGGCGACGACACGATCGATCATTTCCTGGCTGCCCAGTGCCCACTGATGAGCGCGCTCGGCCAGCATGTCGATCAGCGGGAGCTGACGATTCTCGCGAAGCAGCTCGTCGAGGATGCGGCCGATCGGCGGCCCCCATTGCGGATCGGCCAGTCGGCGCACGATGGTGCTGTCGATGACGGCGGTGATGTCCTCGTCGTTGAGCACGTCGACCACGCCGTGCAGCACCGTTGCCGCCTCGGCCGCCACCCGTTCCGCATTGTCGGGTTGGGCGAGCCAGGTGCCGAGTCGCAACGGCACCTGGGCCGACGCGACCTTCTCCGAGACGACCTCGGGCGCGAGGAAGTTGCTACCGACGAACGAGCTCAGGCTGGCACCGAGCTGGTCCTTCTTCTTCTTGATCAGGGCCGTGTGCGGAATCGGAATGCCCAGCGGATGCTTGAACAGGGCCGTCACCGCGAACCAGTCCGCCAGCGCGCCCACCATGCCTGCCTCCGACGCCGCTCGGACGTACCCCACCCATGCCCCGGCCCCGGTGGATTCCTGCCAGCGGCAGAAAAGATAGACGATCGAGGCGAAGACGA
Organism: Rhodococcoides fascians NBRC 12155 = LMG 3623; assembly: GCF_001894785.1. Lineage (GTDB taxonomy): Bacteria > Actinomycetota > Actinomycetes > Mycobacteriales > Mycobacteriaceae > Rhodococcoides > Rhodococcoides fascians. The sequence continues at coordinate 1,158,124 of NZ_BCWW01000001.1, read as the reverse complement.
GGAATCCCGTCGCGACGGTTTTCATCTTGCGGAGGTCGCGACGCTTGGTCTCGTCGTCGAAGTTCATGAGCTGCACACCCGACATTGTGCCCAGAATCGCAACCGATCAACCGGGCACGGCCCCCTCCTGTGTCGTACCCGACGCATAAGGTGGGTGACGTGGTGAAAAATAGTGCGGCGGCAGCCTCGGAGGACGCCCCCGAGGCGGACGCGGACAAGCCCAAGATCGAGAAGCCGGACGGCCGCAAGCGTCGATGGCGAGAGCACAAGATTGCCCGACGCGAGGAGCTCGTCGACGGTACGTTGGCCGCGATCCGGCTGCGTGGTCGCGAGATCGGGATGGACGAGATCGCGTCGGAGATCGGTATCTCGAAGACGGTGCTCTATCGGTATTTCACCGACAAGAACGATCTGACCAGCGCGACGATGTCCCGGTACGTCGAAACCACCCTCGCGCCGCGCATCTACTCCGCGATCTCCCACGAGCTCGACGAGTACGAGCTGACCCGGGTGGTAGTGACCGCCTACGTCGAGACGGTGGCCACCGATCCCGAGGTGTACCTCTACGTGATGGCCAACAACGCCGGCAACAACCGGGACGTGGTGGCCGAGTCCGAGCGCATGATCGCCGAACTCCTCTCCACCGTGTTGGGTGAGCGGCTGCGCCAACGTGAGATGGATTCGGGCGGCTCGGTGCCGTGGGCGTTCGCCATCGTCGGCGCAGTCCAGTTGGCCACGCACTGGTGGATCTCGAACAAGTCCATGTCCGCCGACGACCTGATCGACTACCTCTGCATGATGATGTGGGGCGGCATCCACGGCGTGGCCATGGCCGACGGCTCACCGGCCAAGTTCAAGTCGCAGCCGCATCCTCTGGTGGACGACGAGCCGGGTAAGTCCTAGCGCTCGTCGTATTCGTCGTCGAGCGGAACTTCGGTGCGTTGTTCGATGACGTCCGTGGCGTCGGCCTCGACGGGGAGATCGCCCGCATCCGGCTCGTCCGGTTCGTCCGCGATCGGCAGATTCTGCTCGACGCGATCCTCGGTCGGAGATTCGATCGGTGATTCGCTCATGTGTCCATTCGTACCACTGCCGCGCACACGGTTCTCGTTTGAAACTCGATCGCGCCGGTAATCCGAACGAACATGAACAACGAAACATTGTCCGGACGCCGAATTGCCGTTCTCGCCACCGACGGTGTCGAGCAGGTCGAATTGGTGCAGCCCCGTGAAGCCGTCGAAAATGCCGGTGGCACAGTCACATTGGTTTCGCTCGATCACGGCGACATCCAAGCCATGAACAGCGACGTGAACGCAGGCGACACGTTCAGTGTCGATAAGATCGCGGGTGAGGTATCGGTCGACGACTTCGACGCGTTGATCCTGCCCGGCGGCACCACGAATCCCGATCAATTGCGCGTGGATGCGGACGCAGTGGAGTTCGTGCGTGCGTTCGTTCAGGCGCGCAAACCGGTCGGAGTCATCTGCCACGGCGCGTGGACGTTGGTCGAAGCAGACGTACTGAAAGGCCGCACGCTGACGTCCTACCCGAGCATTCGGACCGACCTTCGTAACGCCGGTGCGACTGTCGTCGACGAGGAAGTGGTCGTGGACGGCAACCTGGTGTCGAGCCGCAACCCCGACGACCTGCCGGCCTTCTGCGCGAAGATCGTGGAGCACTTCCGCGCTTGATAGGTTAGCGTGCCCTATGCGCATTTCTCGATCTCTGGCCCTGCCTGCGGCAGCCGTGGCCCTCGCTCTGACCCTGACCGCGTGCGGATCCGATAGTTCCGACGGCGGTGACTCGGCCGACTCGGCTGCTGCGGGCACGGTAGTCACCGACATGTTCGGGGAGGTCGAGGTGCCGGCCGATCCCCAGCGAGTAGTTGCGCTCGGCTGGTCCGACGCCGAAACCGCACTGGCTCTCGGCGTGCAGCCCGTCGGAGCCAGTGACTGGCTCGGCGTCGGAGGCAACGGCCTCGGCCCTTGGGTCACCGAAAAGTACGACACCGACCCGACGATCCTGGCCACCTACGACATCGACGTCGAATCGGTCGCCGCCCTGGCACCGGACCTGATCCTGTGGACCCGGAGCACCAACGACAAGGCCGTGTACGACCAGCTGTCCGACATCGCCCCCACTGTCGCGGCCCCTCCGGGAACCGACGTCGCCTACGGCACCACATGGGACGGGCAGACCGAGATCGTCGCCAAGGCACTCGGAAAAGTCGACGAAGGCAAAAAGCTGATCGACGACACCAAGACCCAATTCGCCGAGACCGTGGCTGCCAACCCGGAATTCGCCGGCAAGTCCGTCGCCGTCGGCACGCTGTACAGCGGCCAGAGCGGGGCCTACGTACGCGGCGACACCCGAGTCGACTTCCTCGAAGCACTCGGACTGACGAACGCCCCGGCCATCCAGGACCTCGCCCAACCCGGGAAGTTCAGCGTCGACCTCTCCGAGGAGAACATCGCGAACCTCGACGCCGACCTGACGGTCATGTTCCCCATCGGCAGCGGACCCGAGGTCATCACCGAGAACCCGCTCATCCAGGGACTCCCGTCGGCCCGCGACGGACGCCTCGTCGTGCTCGGTGACACCGACCTGTCCAACGCATTCTCGGCCGCCTCGGTCGCGGGAACCCGATACGCACTCGACAACGCAGTGCCACTGTTCGCAGCACCACTGAAGGCTTAGCTCACACCCTCCCGGGCGGGCTTGTCACACCCTGCCCGGGGGCTTGTCACACTCTCCCGGGCGGGCTTGTCATATTCTTCCCGGGGGAAATCCACCCGCGGCGATCGGGCCCCAGGTGTCGATCGTGATGCGGATCAACGACTTTCCCTGCTTCACCATCGCTGCGCGGTATTCGTCCCAGTCCGAGTGCTCGCCGGCGATGCTGCGGAAGTACTCCACCAGAGGCTCGACGGCGTCGGGGAGATCGATGATCTCGGCCGTCCCGTCGACCTGAACGTAGTCGCCGTTCCAGTCGTCGCTGTGTACCAACACGGTGACGGCCGGCGTGCGGCGGATGTTGTGCACCTTGGCGCGCTCGGGGTAGGTGGCGATGACGATGCGGCCTTCCGAGTCCACGCCTGCGGACACCGGGGAGACCTGCAGACCGTCGTCGCGCTTACGCGTGATCAGGGTGTGGTGGTGCCGCGGAGAGACGAATTCGAGCAGTTGCTCACGCGACACAGTCTCGGCTTTTGCGATGGTAGGGGCCATGAATCCCATGGTAGAGAAGTAGTCTTCCGCCTATGGCCGACAAGTCGAAACTGTGGACGCTCTCTCCCGTCGATGTGCTGCGCGCCAGTGCCTCTCCTCGTGTGGAGGACATCGATTTCACCGCCACTCCGGGGTTCGACGGCGCGAAAGCGCACGGCAACGACGTCCTCGAGCAGCGCGGTGCGGTGCTGGCGGCGCTCCAGGAAAAGCTCTATGCCCACGGGCGCACAGGCGGCACCAAGTCGGTTCTGCTCGTGCTGCAGGGCATGGACACTGCAGGCAAGGGCGGCATGGTCAAGCACGTCATCGGGATGGTCGATCCTCAAGGCGTCGACCTCGCGTCGTTCGGGGTGCCGACCCAGGAGGAGAAGCAACACCACTACCTGTGGCGCATCCGCAAAGCTCTTCCGCGCGCAGGCCGGATCGGGGTGTTCGATCGGTCCCATTACGAGGACGTTCTCGTCGTCGCGGTCCACGACCTCGTGCCACGGCAGGTGTGGGAGAAGCGATTCGACGAGATCAACGCTTTCGAGAAAGAGTTGGTCGACGAGGACACGGTCGTCGTCAAGGTGGCCTTGTTCGTCTCGGCCGACGAACAGAAGAAGCGACTGCAGGAACGGCTGGATCGACCCGAGAAGCACTGGAAGTACAACCCGGGTGACGTCACCGAGCGTGGCTTCCTGCCGCAGTACCGGGCCGCGTATCAGCGAGTGCTGGATCGTACGGACTTCGATCATGCACCGTGGTACGTCGTGCCGGCCGACCGCAAGTGGTACAGCAGACTGGCCGTCACGGAAATTCTCATCGACGCGCTCGAAAAGCTCGATCTCGATTGGCCCGCAGCCGATTTCGATGTCGAACACGAGAAGCAGCGACTCGCCGAAAGCTGAACCCCCTTCGAAGGCGTGAATGGTCCATCGACCCCCGTCTGGGCAGGTCGATGGACCATTCACGCGTCCAAGGAGACAGTTACAGCGTGGCTGCGTCGATCACGAAGCGGTAGCGCACGTCGGACTTGACGACGCGGTCGTATGCCTCGTTGATCTTCTCGGCCGGAATGACCTCGATCTCGGCACCGATGTGGTGCTCGGCGCAGAAGTCCAGCATTTCCTGGGTCTCGGCGATGCCGCCGACCATGGAACCGGCGAACGAGCGACGGTTGGCCAGCAGGTTGAATGCAGGCACCTCGAGGGGCTTCTCGGGAACACCGAGCTCGACGAGGGTTCCGTTGCGGGCCAGCAGTCCCAGGTACTTGCCCATGGGCAGGTTGGCCGAGACGGTGTTGAGGATCAGGTCGAACTTGCCCTGCAGATCCTTGAGCGCGGTGGTGTCCTTGGTGGCGTAGTACTCGTCGGCACCGTAGGCCTTGCCGTCAGCTTCTTTCGCATCCGTCTGGCTCAGCACGGTGACGTGCGCGCCCATGGCGTGAGCGATCTTGACGCCGATGTGTCCGAGGCCGCCCATTCCGATGATGGCGACCTTCTTGTCGGGGCCGGCTCCCCAGTGCTTGAGGGGCGAGTACAGCGTGATGCCGGCACACAGCAGCGGCGCGGCGACGTCGAGTTCGACGCCTTCCGGGATTCCGAGGACGAACTTCTCGGTGACGACGATCTGGGTGGAGTAGCCGCCGTTGGTGAACTCACCCTCGTAGGTGGTGGAGTTGTACGTCTGGACGACGCCCTTGGTGCAGTACTGCTCGTCGCCGTCGAGACATGCCTCGCACTTGCCGCAGGAGTCGACGAAGCAGCCGACGCCCACGCGGTCGCCGACCTTGCGGGTGGTCACCTCGGAGCCGACCTCGGCCACGATGCCGGCGATCTCGTGTCCGGGAACAACGGGGTACGTGGTGCCGCCCCACTCGTTTCGGGCGGTGTGGATGTCGGAGTGGCAGATGCCCGCGAACTTGACGTCGATGAGGATGTCGTGCGGTCCGACTGCGCGTCGCTCGATCGTCGCCTTCTCGAGCGGAGCGTCCGGAGCGGTGGCCTGGTAAGCGGTAGCTGAAGTCATATCTACATTGCTACCTACGCATCTGTGTAAGCGCAACACAGCTACCGCTGCGACCAGGCTATTCCTGCTCCGAACGAGTCGTTCGCAACAGTAACGTCAGCTGTTCTTGGCGATATTGACGCCGAGCCATCCAACATACGTTGCCAGACCGACCAGTCCGATCTTGCGGGTCTTGGGGTACGCGATCGCCACGCCGACGGCCAGTTCTGTGGCCCCGTTACGACTGATCCAGGTTCGAGTGTCCTTGGGGAACGGAAGCTTGGTGATTCCCTCGAAGGCCTCCGGCACGACGAAATGGGCCGCGCCTGTAGCGGCCAACCCGATTCCGAATGCCTTGGGCACCAGACCGTTCGACTTCTTGGACTTGCTCACTGACATGCTCCCTGGGATCGATGGATTTGCACCGGCAGACCGACAATAGCGCTCGGCAGGCCGCTGCGCGGCGACCCGCCCGAGACGCCCACTACTTTGCTACGCGGCCGTTCTCGTAGCGGTAGAACCCGGCCCCGGTCTTCTTGCCCGTCTGCCCCGCCTCGACCATGCGCAGCAACAACGGCGGTGCCGCGAACAGCGGCTCGTCGAATTCCGAATACATGGAGTCGGCAATGGACTTGACGGTGTCGAGGCCTACGAGATCCGCGAGCGCGAGCGGTCCCATCGGGTGCGCCAAACCCAGAACCGTCGCTTTGTCGACGTCTTCCTTGGTGGCGAATCCCGACTCGACCATGCGGATCGCCGAGAGCAGATACGGAACGAGAAGTGCGTTGACGACGAAGCCCGAGCGATCCGCGGATCTCACCACCTGCTTGCCGAGAACATCTCCGGCGAAGGCTTCGGCGCGGTCGGCCACCGCATCGGACGTTGTGCTCGTGGTGACCAGCTCGACGAGCGGCAATACCGGAACCGGATTGAAGAAATGAAGTCCGACGACGCGTTGCGGTGCCGTGGTGGCCGACGCGAGCGTCGTGATCGGAATGGACGAGGTGTTGGACGCGAGCACGGCATTCGCGTCGGACACCACCGCGTCGAGTTCTGCGAATATTGCCGCCTTGATCTCTTCGTCCTCGAGGACTGCTTCGACGACGAGTTGGCGGTCTGCGAAGTCCCCGAGGTCGCAGGTGAACCGCAACCGGGAGGCGGCGTGTTCTCGTTCGCGCTCGGTGATCTTGCCGCTGCTCACTCCGCGGTTCAGTGATTGCAGGATGCGGCTGCGGCCGGCCGTCGCCAGTTCGCGAGTCTGTTCGTAGACCGCCACGTCGACGTGCGCGCGGGCGCAGACCTCTGCGATTCCCGCACCCATCTGTCCGGCTCCGACGATCCCCACCCTCTCCACCGTCACAGCAAACTCCTAGCGAATAATGTTGCACCACAACAGCTTAAAGCGAGATGAGGGTAACCCTTCCGGGGTACGCCCAGAACCCAGGCGATACAAATCAGGCGGCCCGCAGCGAAACGCTGGGGCCGCCTGACTAGTGCGCTGAAGTTCCGGGGAGGCGGGCTAGCTCAGTGGAACTGGCCTTCTTCGGTGGATCCCTTCAGTGCAGCCGTCGAGGTGTTGGGGTCGACGGTGGTGGCGATGCGGTCGAAGTAGCCGGCGCCGACCTCACGCTGGTGCTTGATGGCGGTGAAGCCACGCTCTTCGGCAGCCTTGAACTCGCGCTCCTGCAGGTCGACGAACGCGGTCATGCCTTCGCGGGCGTAGCCGTGTGCCAGGTCGAACATGCCGTAGTTGAGCGAGTGGAAGCCCGCGAGGGTGATGAACTGGAACTTGAAGCCCATGGCGCCGAGTTCCTTCTGGAACTTCGCGATGGTGGCGTCGTCCAGGTGTGCCTTCCAGTTGAACGAAGGCGAGCAGTTGTAGGCCAGCAGCTGGTCCGGGAATTCGCTGCGAACCGACTCGGAGAACTTCTTGGCGACCTCGAGGTCCGGGACGCCGGTCTCCATCCAGATGAGGTCTGCGTACGGTGCGTAGGCCTTGGCGCGAGCGATGCAGGGCTCGATGCCGTTCTTGACGCCGAAGAAGCCTTCTGCGGTGCGGGTTCCGTCGAGGAACTCGCGGTCACGCTCGTCGACGTCGGAGGTGATCAGCGTGGCTGCCTCGGCGTCGGTGCGGGCGATGATGACCGAGGGGACGTCGGCGACGTCCGAGGCCAGACGGGCGGAGGTCAGGGTGCGGATGTGCTGCTGGGTGGGGATGAGCACCTTGCCACCGAGGTGGCCGCACTTCTTCTCCGATGCGAGCTGGTCTTCCCAGTGCACACCGGCAGCGCCGGCCACGATCATGGCCTTCTGCAGCTCGTAGGCGTTCAGTGCGCCACCGAAGCCTGCTTCGGCGTCGGCCACGATGGGTGCAACCCAGTTCTTGACGGACGTGTCGCCCTCGATCTTGGCGATCTCGTCGGCGCGCAGGAGCGCGTTGTTGATGCGACGGACGACCGACGGAACCGAGTTGGCCGGGTAGAGGCTCTGGTCCGGGTAGGTGTGGCCCGAGAGGTTGGCGTCGCCGGCGACCTGCCAGCCGGAGAGGTAGATCGCCTGGAGGCCGGCGCGAATCTGCTGCACGGCCTGGTTGCCGGTGAGGGCACCGAGCGAGTTGATGTAGTCCTCGTTGTTGACGAGATCCCACAGGATCTCGCTGCCGCGGCGAGCGAGTGTGGCTTCTTCGACCACAGTGCCCTGGAGGTCGGAGACCTGCTGCGCGGTGAAGTTACGGGTGACGCCCTTCCAGCGCGGGTTGGTGTCCCAATCCTGCTGAATCTCGGCGGTGGTCTTCGGGGTGCCGGTGGTCGACATCGGAGCTCCAGTCTCTTCTCTGCTTCTCGGCCTGCCGCGAGACGAATCTTCACATCGTTGCCAGGCCCTTCTGGTGTACTCCAAAACAATGGCACACCCGAAAACAGGCGTCTACCAGTTGTTAGTGCCAATCTTGGCTAGCTTTCCAGAGCCCTTTGCTAAGTCTGCGAATTTTCGGGGCTCGCATACCTCGCCGATCGGGCAGCGTGGTTACTCGTCGGTAGCGACGAATCCCCAGTTGGTGAACGGAATGAACAAAATTCTTTACGGGACGCTTGTACGGTTTGAATCGAGCGTCTGAATCGAGTCAGAAAGCGACTCGTTAGTGATGGACGTCACACTCGCTTCGTCTCACGATGTGGACGCTGCACAAGGTGCTCCACTCGCGATCTCTCGTCGGAGAATCCCCCGTGCGAGTGCGTCGAGTGGAGCAGGAATTGCACCATCCACAAGCCATCGGCCATGCACAGGCCATTCCATTTCCCCAGGTCGACCGATCAACGCCCCACAACGACGCGCCGATGCTGCAGCCATGACATACCAGAACCCCGCAGGTCATTCCGCAGGCTCCACCCCCACCCCCGCAGGCTCCACCCCCACCCCCGCAGGCTCCACCCCCACCACCTTGGGGGACCTCGTCGCCGGAGGGATTCACCCCAGCACCATCTCGCGTCGCTTCACGCGCGTCCTGCCGACGGTCCATATGCGCGGGGAGCCGTCGACGAGGGACCGTTGTCGGGCGATCACGCTGTGGCGACCCGACGCCGTCCTCAGTCATCGATCGGCCGCGTACCTGCGCGGCTGGACCACCGAACCGACAATGCTCGACGCCACCGTCCCCCGAACTGCGCGGCTGAGACCTCCGTCGTGGCTTCGGCTGCACCGTCGCGAGATGGACTCCACGCTCGTCGACGAGGTCGCAGCGCTGCCCTGCACCATCTCTGCGCAGACGATGCTCGACTGCCTGGCGCTACTCCCCCGCCCCGATGCCGAGTTGCTGATCGACGAGCGCATGAAGTTCGGAATGGACCCGGCTTCGCTGCTCTGCCTACTCGACCGATTCCCGGGTCGGCACGGGAACGTCGAGCTGGCTCGTCAGGTGCGGCTCGCGGTATCGAGATTTGCGTCGGAGCCCGAGCGCGCCCTGGGCCGCGCAGTGCATCGACTCGGCCTGCGCCTGGAGATGAACGCTGCAGTCGGTCCGTTCGTGTGTGATTTCGTCGACCGCCGCAGCCGAACGATCATCGAAGTCGACGGTCGCAAATTCCACAGTGCAGCAGCCGTATTCAGCAAGGATCGCCGACGACAGAACGCGCTGATCCTCGATGGTTGGTTGGTGCTGCGCTACTCGGCATTCGATGTGCTCACTGCACCCGATCGCGTTGCGGGCGAAATCGCGTCGGTTGTCAGGCGGCGCCGGGCATCGCGGCGATGACTGCACACAATGCTCCACTCGCTGGGCCGCACACGGGATTCATCGCGCCTGTCCCGGGAAGTGGAGCATCAGTTGCAGAGAAGCCTCAGATGCGAACGCCGGTGCGCTCGTTGCTGGAGGCCACTACTCGCGAGGTGACCGGCGCCCGGCGCGACGCAATGACCCCCAGCGCACCCATTGCAGCGATCACGAGTCCGCCGACGATGGCGAACAGGTCCGCGGCCAGCAATCCGGAGGGGAAGACCATCAGCGCGGGTGAGACGGCGAGCAACACACCGAGGCCGACGTGAGTCCAGTGACTCTGCCTGGACGCGGATCCGATGGCCCAGAGCGCCGACGATGCCGCAAGGATGCCGAGCACCAGGATGGCTCCGGTGACTTCTTGGTCGCCCTGGACGGGAAGCCAGACGGTGGAGGCGACCAGAACGGCTCCGGTGACGAAGACGACGACGTCCCTGACGATTTCCGATGTGCGCTGACGATTGGACATGACCGCTCCTCGAGGTGCGTGGTGAATAGCTCGTATATCGGTATACGCCTTTACTTCGGCTAATGTTCCCAACGGTCACCGAATCGTGACCCAGCAGCTAGTTGCGAACGGTGTTAAGGCAATTCTTCGCAGGCGTAGCCTGGCAACCGTGTCCAAGACTTTCGTCGGCGTTCGCCTTCGGCAGCTCCGCAGCGAACGCAGCATGAGCCAGGTATCTCTGGCGCAGAAGCTCGGTATCTCGGCCAGCTATCTCAACCAGATCGAGCACGACGTACGCCCGTTGACGGTTCCGGTACTGCTGCGGATCTCGGAGGTCTTCGGCGTCGACACCTCGTTCTTCTCCTCGGAGGACGACACCAGGTTGGTTGCCGAGTTGCGCGAAGTCGCACTCGATCAGGACATGGGCATCGATGCCGATCCGCACGAGATCGCGCAGATGGTCAGCTCGCACCCACAGCTGGCTCGGGCAATGGTCAATATGCATCGCCGATACCGCAATACGACGGCTCAGCTGTTGGCAGCGACCGAGGAACGATTCTCCGACGGCAGTGGCAGCGGCTCGATCAGCAAGCCGCACGAAGAGGTGCGCGACTACTTCTATCAACGACAGAACTATCTGCACGAATTGGATACCGCCGCAGAGGCATTGACGTCGAGAATTCGGTTCCATCGCGCCGATGTGGGCGGTGAGATCGCGAAGCGGTTGCGCACGGTGCACGACGTGCAGATCGTCAATCGCATCGACCTCGGTGAGAACGTGCTGCATCGGTTCGACCCGCAGACGCGGGTGTTGGAGATTTCTCCTCACCTCTCCGGCGGGCAGAAGGTGTTCAAGTTCGCCGCCGAGCTCGCGTATCTCGAATGCGGTGATCTGTTGAACAAGATGGCCGACGAGGGAAACTTCACGAGCGAGGCGTCGAAGAAACTGGCGGTGCTCGGGTTCGCCAACTATTTCGCGGCCGCGACGGTGTTGCCGTATCACCAGTTCCACGACGTCGCCGAGGATTTCCGATACGACATCGAGCGGCTGTCGGCCTTCTTCTCGGTGAGTTACGAGACCATCTGCCACCGACTCTCCACGCTGCAGCGCCCCGAGATGCGCGGTGTTCCGTTCTCGTTCGTCCGGGTCGATCGCGCCGGCAACATGTCGAAACGACAGTCCGCCACCGGCTTTCACTTCTCCTCCAGCGGCGGCACCTGCCCGCTGTGGAACGTGTACGAGACGTTCGCGTATCCCGGCAAGATCATGACGCAGATCGCCGAGATGCCCGACGGCCGAAACTACCTGTGGATCGCGCGGACGGTGGAACGCCGCGCCGCTCGATACGGTCAGCCCGGCAAGACTTTTGCCATCGGCCTCGGTTGCGAACTGCGCCATGCCGGACGGCTCGTCTATGCCGATGGATTGGACGTGCAGGGCTCGGCGGTCGCAACTCCAATCGGAGCGGGTTGCCGGGTCTGCGAACGCTCGAACTGCCCGCAGCGTGCGTTTCCGCCGCTGGGCAAGGATCTCGACATAGACGAGCACCGAAGCTCGGTGTCCCCGTACCTCGTTCGCTGAGTAGAAAGAGAATTCCCATGACCCGAATCGGCGTTGTACTCCGGCCCGAGATCGCCCCGGAGGCGCTGGTCGACGCGGCTCGCGCAGCCGATGCTGCGGGCGTCGACGAGGTCTGGCTGTGGGAAGACTGCTTCTTCTCCGGCGGGCTGTCCACTGCTGCACTGATTCTCGCGAGCACCGATCGCGTGAACGTCGGCATCGGGGTGTTGCCCACTCCGATGCGGAACGTGGCGTCGACGGCCATGGAGATCGCGACCGTCGCTCGGGTCCATCCGGGCCGGCTCCGCGTGGGACTCGGCCACGGCGTCCAGTCGTGGATGGGCCAGATCGGCGCACGAGTGCAGTCTCCGCTGACGTTGCTCGACGAGCAGATGACAGCCCTCACCGCTCTCCTCGCGGGCGAGAGCGTCACCACGCAGGGTCGGTACGTCTCGCTCGACAATGTGCAGCTCGATTGGCCTCCGCTGCAGGCACCTCCACTGCTCGTCGGGGCCACGGGCCCGAAAACCCTTGCTCTGAGCGGCCGCAGGAGTGTCGGCACCATTCTCACGAGCGAGACGGACCCGGATCAGCTGCGGACTGCCGTCGGGCATATCGCCGCGGGGCCGGGTCACGACATCGTCGTCTATGTCGCCGTCGGATCCGATTCCGATGCCGCCATGAGCAATCTGCAGCGCTGGATCGATGCGGGCGCGACAACTGTCGTACTGGAACCGACTGCAGAACAACCGGATCCGACCCCACTGTTCGCGCACGCCGCGTCCTTGACAAAGGAGTTCGGAGCCCAGTAACCAGCAGCCTCACCGAAAGGCTGACACTAGCGCTCCCGCAGATACCGTCCCGCGTCGGCGAATGCGCGTGCTCGACGCGTCAGCGTGGGTGGCGCAGCGGGTTCGCCTCGCCACAGGCGGTAGAGCGTGCTCATGCTGAGGATGAGTCGCTCGGGCGAATCCCAGTGCGCATAGTGCCCGAATTCGGGTGATTTGAGCAGGTTCAGGGCGGCCTCGGTGGAGCCGAGGCCCGCGTCGAAGCACGCTCGTCCGGCCTCGCCGACCCAGGTCCAGTAGCTGCGCACGGCGCGTATTTCGTCGGTGCCGCACAGGGGGCCGTGGCCGGGAACGTACACGTCGGCGTCGAGTTCGAGGAGGTGGTCGAGGGCGTCGATCCAGTTTTGCAGCGGGCCGTGCCACAGCACCGGGGTGGCGTCGATGAAGAGCAGGTCGCCCGCGAACACGACCCCCACGTCCGGGAGGTGAGCGATGAGATCGCCTTCGGTGTGCGCCGGACCGAGGTAGCGCAGGTGAACCAGTCGTCCTGCGACATCGATGGTTTCGGTGGTTTCGAAGGTGTGATCAGGCAGCCGGGGCAGCGCCGACGGAAACAGCGCATCGCCGCGAACACGGTCCATGTAGGAGCCCATCGCACCGATCGGTCCCGGCACCCAGCCGACCGCCTTGCCTAAGGACGCGAATGCGGCTACTCCCTTCGGCGGGGTCTCCTCCTTCATCGCGTGCAGCGACGCCGCACTGGTGGTGATGCGTGCGGAGGCGGGCACGCTGTCGTTTCCCCACCAGTGATCACCGTCCGAATGCGTGTTGAGGACCTCGGTGATCGGTGCGGCGGCAGCCAACTCGGCGGTGTCGGCGGCAACCCGCCCGGCCCAGTTCACGTCCCAGACGGTGTCGATCAGCATCGACGCCGAACCGGGTGCCACGACGAGCCCGGTGTTGGTCTGACCCCAACTTCCCGGTGGACGCATGAAGGCCCAGGTGTCGTCGGCGATCTGCTGGTATCCCACCTCGGTGTTTCGCACTGCCACAGGCTATCCGCTGAGCATCTCCTGCAGTCGACCATTCCACTGGCGCTCCGGAAAACATCGACCCAATACCTCCAGCATGATGGGAACAGCGGTGGAGGCGCCGGGCGATGCGCCGAGCACGGCGGCGATGGAGCCGTCCTGCGACGCGATCACCTCCGTGCCGAAACGCAATTGCCCGTTCACGACGATCTGGGCGCGCTGTCCGGCGGGGACCACGGACCAGTCCGACGGACCGGCATTCGGTACGAATTGGCGCAACGCAGCGATCTTCTTGGCTCGGGTGGCCGTCAATTCCGACAGCAGCAGACCTATCAACGGCGTGTTGTTGCCTGCCATCGACAGCAGTGACCCGATGTTGTGCCGGTCGATCGACGTCGGGAAGTCGAGCCACGATCCGTGTTTCAGAAACCGAGGATTCGCGCCGGCGTACGGTCCGAAGAGTATGGACCGCCGCCCGTCGACGATGCGGGTGTCGAGATGGGGCACCGACATCGGAGGCGCTCCGATGGGCGGAGTTCCATAGACCTTCGCGTCGTGTCTGTCGACCACCTCGGGCCGATCACAACGCAAGAACTGCCCGCTGATCGGTAGTAGTCCGTAACCGCGGGCCTCGGGAATCCCTGCTGTGCGCAACAGCTTCAGAGCCCAGCCACCGGCACCGACGAACACGAAGCGCGCGCGCTCGATCGATCGGCCACCGCGCACTCGCAGGGACCAGGATCCGTCCCGTTCCTGACTCATCCCGGTCACCTCCCGCCCGGTCTCCACGCGCGCACCACGTCCACTCATGTCCCCCAGCAACTGCCGCGTCAGTGCACCGAAGTCGACGTCGGTTCCGGTCGCATCTCGGGTGGCGGCCCAGTCGCCTGTTCGTCCCGCCGACACCAGCGGTGCCCACTCGTCCAGTACCGCAGCATCTTCGGTGTACTCCATGGCTCGAAACAGCGGATGCGCGGTCAACGCTCGATGCCTTGCCTGCAGCGATCGGACGTTCTCCGCCCCCTGCACCAGAGTCATGTGCGGCACCGAACGTACGAAGCTGGTGTCGGCCAGCGTCGACCAGAAGCGTCGCGTCACGGCGAACTGCTCGGCGATCGCGACGGCCCGGTCGATATCGACGGAGCCGTCGACTCTCTCCGTCGTGTAGTTGGTTTCGCACAGGCCGGCGTGGCCGGTCCCGGCATTGTTCCACCCGTCGGAGGCTTCCATCGCTACCTCGGGCAATCGTTCGAGGACCTTAATCGACCAGGTCGGCTCCACACGTTGCAGCAGCGTGCCGAGCGTCGCGCTCATCACCCCACCGCCGACGAGGATGACGTCATCCATCGTGCACCCCTCTCTCGTACTAAGTACAAGTCACGCCAACACCGACTCGTACGCCTGTATAGTTCTGCCGGTGCCTCGCTTGACCAGGACTGCCGTCGTCGACGCCGCGCTCGAAGTCGCGTACCGACGCGGACTCGACTCGCTCACCATCCGCAAGATCGCCACCGAACTCGGTGTCTCTCCCATGGCGATCTACTGGCATGTGAAGAACAAGGACGAACTGCTCGACGCCATGGGCGACCGCGTCTGCCAGGATCTCGAGATCACCGTCGATCCCACGGCGACGTGGTGGGAGCAACTGCGCACCGTGCTCGAGGACTTCATGCGCGCCTTGCGCGCACATCCCGGAGCAGCGACCATCGTCGTTCCACGAATGCTGTTCTCCCCCAACAGCAGAGCGGCGATGGAGCTCAGCCTGAAACTTCTCGGCGAGGCCGGCTTCTCCCTGTCCGACGCCACCCAGCTGGCCCGTCACGGCGTTCGAGTCGCCATTTCGTTGATCACGGAGCCGCTGTTCACGGGTGTCGAAGTCGAGCCGGAGCGTCGGGCACACGTCGAACACGAGGTGGCGAAAACGATGGACTCCCTCCATCCCGACGAGTTTCCCAATATCCTCGCCGCAGCCTCGCATCTGAGCGACGTCAGCGCGCGGACGGCGTTCGAGAAGCTCGGGCTGAACACCTACATCGCCGGTATCAGGGCCCTGGCCGAGGAGACTGACGTTTCGTCCTGATTACTCGCATCGTCGTGTACATCTTGTCGGGTGGCAAAGTCTCGTCCGCGGGTGCAGGCTTTGCAGAACCGAAATAGTCGACGCTAGGGGTTGTGATGACGGTGCCTGTCCTGCAGAACTACATCGACGGGGCATTCGTGACGCCCTCCGGTACCGAGATGCTCGATGTCGTCAGTCCGGTGGACGAGTCGGTGGTCGCTCGAGCGCCGATTTCCGATGCTGCCGATGTCGACGCCGCAATGTCGGCTGCCGCCAAAGCGTTCGAGACCTGGGGCAAGACGACTCCGAGTGAGCGGCAGAAGGTACTGCTGAAGCTCGCCGATGCCATCGAGGCCCACAGCGACGAGATCGTCGAGGCGCAGAGTCGCAACACCGGTCAGCCGAAGGCCACCATCGCCGCCGAGGAAGTCACCGTCGGAGCAGATCAGATTCGGTTCTTCGCCGGGGCTGCTCGGATGCTCGAAGGCAAGTCGGCCGGCGAGTACATGGACGGGTTCACCTCGTACGTACGCCGCGAGCCGATCGGCGTCGTGGGGCAGGTGACTCCATGGAACTACCCGTTCATGATGGCGATCTGGAAGATCGGGCCTGCCCTCGCGGCCGGCAACACCGTCGTTCTCAAGCCGAGCGACACCACCCCCGAGAGCACCCTGGTGCTGGCGAAATTGTCGAAGGGCATCGTCCCCGACGGCGTGCTGAACATCGTGCTCGGCAACGGCGGCACCGGCGCAGCCATCGTCGAACACAAGACGCCCGGCCTGGTCTCGATCACCGGTTCGGTGCGGGCAGGCATCGCCGTCGCCGTCGCCGCTGCCAAGCAGCTCAAGCGCGCGCACCTCGAACTGGGCGGCAAGGCACCGGCCATCGTGTTCGACGACGTCGACATCACCAAGGCCGCCGACGGCATCGCCGAGGCCGCGTTCTTCAACGCCGGCCAGGACTGCACGGCGGTCACTCGCGTGTTGGTACACGAGTCGGTACACGACTCGCTCGTCGACGCACTCGTCGCCAAGGCGAAGACACTGAAGGTCGGATTGCCCGACGACCCCGACACCTTCCTCGGCCCGTTGAACAACGTCAACCACTTCGGCCAGGTCAGCTCCAAGGTCGACGGTATCGGCGCGCACGCCACCATCGTCACCGGCGGAAAGCGCATCGGCGACAAGGGATTCTTCTACGAGCCCACGATCATCACGGGCGTGCAGCAAGCCGATCCCATCGTGCAGGAGGAGACGTTCGGCCCCGTGCTGACGGTGCAGAAATTCTCCGACGAGGCAGAGGCGATCGAGCTGGCCAACGACGTCGACTTCGGTCTCGCGTCGAGCGTCTGGACGTCCGATCATGCTCGCACGCTTCGCATTTCGGCGGCTCTGGACTTCGGTGCCGTCTGGGTCAACTGCCACATCCCGTTGGTGGCCGAGATGCCGCACGGCGGCTTCAAGTACTCCGGTTACGGCAAGGACCTCTCGGCCTACGGCGTGGACGATTACACCCGCATCAAGCACGTGATGAGCTCGACGGAGACCATCGCATGACATTCCATCCCCTGGACCCACTCTCGAGCGACGAATTCTCTACCGTCGCCGAGGTTCTGGGCCGGGAACACGGTGTCGGCGACGGGTGGCGATTCGCCTCGATCGAGATGATCGAACCGTCCAAGTCCGAGGTCGCCGCGTTCGA
The DNA here is from genome assembly GCF_001894785.1 of Rhodococcoides fascians NBRC 12155 = LMG 3623. Lineage (GTDB taxonomy): Bacteria > Actinomycetota > Actinomycetes > Mycobacteriales > Mycobacteriaceae > Rhodococcoides > Rhodococcoides fascians. The sequence goes on along the minus strand of NZ_BCWW01000001.1, from coordinate 1,141,049 downwards.
TGCGGACGGTACCGTCCCCGCCCGTCGCGCAGTCTCGGTGGTGTTGAACCGCGCCGAGAACAGCACGTTCAAAGCCGTGGTGTCACTGGACAACAGGAGCACCGAATCCTGGACCCACATCCCGGACGTGCAGCCCAACTTCACCGTCGACGAGTGGGAAGAGGCCGACGCGGCGCTGCGTGCACACCCCGATGTGATTGCCGCGCTTGCCGATCGCGGGATCACCGATCTCGATCTGGTGTTCATGGACACCTGGACGTACGGCGAGGCGGTGACGCCCGAGAAGTACAAGGGTCGACGCCTGGGCTGGTCCGACACGTGGGTCAAAGCCGCAGAGGGTGCCAATCCGTACGCGGGGCCGGTGGGCGGCTTCCACTGCGTCATCGACGCCAACACGATGGAACTGCTCGAAATCGAGGACACCTACCGCGTCGAGCGGCCGGAGATCATGGGCGAGTATGTACCCCGCCATATTCCGGAGCGCATCCGTAACGCCAGCAGCCGTCCGCCGCTGAAGCCGCTCGAGATCACCCAGCCGGACGGCCCGTCGTTCGAGCTGGACGGCAACAAGCTGACGTGGCAGAACTGGTCGCTGCGTGTGGGGTTCAACTACCGCGAGGGCATGACGCTGCACGCGGTCACCTACGACGACAACGGGAACACGCGATCCGTCGCGAACCGAATGTCGTTCGCGGAGATGGTCGTTCCGTATCGTGACCACACCGAGGACCACTATCGGCGCACCGCATTCGACATCGGCGAGTGGGGCCTGGGCTTCATGACCACCTCGCTCGAGCTCGGCTGCGATTGCCTCGGTGAGATCCGGTACCTCGATGCCGTGCTGCACAACAGCAAAGGCGAGCCGTACACGATCACCAACGCGATCTGCATCCACGAGGAAGACAACGCGGTGCTGTGGAAGCACGTCGATCACGACGCCGGGGCAGAGGTGCGTCGGATGCGCCGTCTCACCGTCAGCTTCCACGCCACCGTCGCCAACTACGAGTATCTCGTCTACTGGTGCTTCTATCAGGACGGCAACATCGAGTGCGAGGTGCGCGCCACCGGCATCATGGTCGTCACCCACTTCGAGGAGGGCGGCACCCATCCGTCGGGCACGCTGATCGACAATCGCACGTATGCGCCGTACCACCAGCACTTCCTGGTCGCCCGGCTCGATCTGGACATCGACGGCACCGAGAACACCGTCTATTCCAGCCAGACCCAAATGGTTCCGATGGGTCCCGACAATCCGTACGGCCTGGCCCTGACGCAAGTGAACACCCCGCTCACCACCGAGTCCGAGGGCAAGCAGGATTACGACTGGAACACGCAGAAGGCATGGAAGGTGGTCAACGACAACGTCACCAACGGTCTCGGCACCCGGCCCGCGTACAAGTTGGTGCCCGGCTCGGCGATTCCGGCGATGTTCGATCCGGCGTCGCCGATCTTCCAGCGTTCCCAGGTGATCGGTCACACCGTATGGGTCACGCCCAATTCACCCGACGAGCGTTGGCCCAGTGGCGAGTTCGTCAATCAGAGTGGCGTCGACCATGGCCTCCCCGAGTGGACCGAGAAGAACCGTTCGATCGAGAACACCGATGTGGTGGTCTGGTACACCTTCGGCATCCATCACATCACCAGGCCCGAGGACTGGCCGGTGATGCCGTCCGACACCGTCTCGTTCTGGCTCAAGCCTTTCGGCTTCTTCGACCGCAACCCCTCGCTCGACGTCGCACCATCGGAGCCGAAGCACTGCCACACCGATCCCGGCAGCACCTGTCACTGACTGGCGCGACCTGACGGCAGCGAGGACCGACAACGAAGCGAAGCGGCGCGTAGCTCACCTGAGCTACGCGCCGCTTCGCTGTGTTGAAATGACCGGGCCTTGCGTCCCGCCTAGGAGCTGTGTCCGGCCTACGAACTACGTCGGACCTCGAACTGCTCGCCGACGACAGCAGTCTGCGATTCGGTGACGCAATCCAGGCGTCCGTCCAGACGCAGCGAGACGTTGTACTCACCCGGCTTGAGCGCGAACGTGGTGATGGAGATGCTTGTCGCGTTGTCTTCCACAACGACGCGTGGGCTCAGCGACAGCATGCCGTTGTGCAGGACCTCGCATACCTGACCCGGAAAAACGTTGTCCACATCGACGGTGATGGTTCTGGGGCCGCCCAGAACCTCGATCGTGGGAGTGCTCGACCCTACGAGTCTGAGGTAGCTCTTTTCTCTGCGCACGGTCTCGACTTCCCTGTTTGCATGCTCCACCGGAAGGTGGACGCCCGACACGGTCTCGTTGTTACTTCGTGGCGCGACGGAGGACGGATTGGTATTACACGTCGTCATCGCCGTCCACCCGAGCCTCCCTTTACATCGAACGTGCATCCGTCCGCGTTACCGAAACCGCCGCCGAACAGCACCCCTACAGCCGCAACACCGGGAAATCGCGATGTCATCGGTCAGAACATACCCTCCGGCCTGCAAATCTGCGAAACGGAGACGGTCCAACCGAAGCCTTTACGCATCCTTGCACCCTGTAACAGATCGTGCGACACATTCGAGACCCAATTCATTCGTCCGTATCGAAAGCCCGCTGCTCGGCCAGCTCCGCAGCATGCTCGGCCTTTCGCTGCCGGAGCTGATGCATCTTCACACCCACGACTACGGCAGCCAGGCCCACGGGTGCACCTATTGCGGCTCCGATCGCGACAGACCCGAGGTCACCGCCACCGTAATGAGCAAGCAGACGAATCATTGCGCCGCCGCCGGTGAGAAAAAGCAGCACGCCCGCCAATGCGATTCGAGCGCGCCGGAGTTCCTGCGAGGTGTACATGTCGATCCCCCGCGCGCGGGCGTATGCCAACACCACGTTCGCGACGGCCGTCAGAGCCACGAAGATTCCCAATGCCACCCAGGCCCCGGTGACACCCGCCGCGAAGGGCAGTACAGCGCCGACGATCATTCCGATCCACAGCAGGGATTGGAATCCGACGGCCGAGGCCTCATTCCAGATGTCGCGTTGTAGTTCGTCGGCGTAGAAGTCGTCGTCCAGGTCTCCCACGAAGCGGGCAGCTTTGGTGAATGCGCTCATGTTCGTTTCCCTTCGTCTTCGCCGAACAGTGTTTCGACTGTCGTGTCGAGTGCTCGGGCCAGTCGCAGTGCCAGGTACACGCTCGGTGCGTAGTCGCCGCCCTCGACGGAGACGATGCTCTGCCGGCTGACTCCACAGATGGTGCCGAGTTCGGCCTGCGTGATGCGTGCCTGTTTGCGATGCGCGCGAACGTTGTTGGATCCGGGCATGACAAGAAGTCAACTCTGCTTGTCATGAAATGTCAAGCAGTCTTGTCATTCGCTCGCCTTTACCTACTCGTAACGCGAGAAACAGACTCGTCACCGCAGAAAATACCAACGCAATAAGTTGCCTTTACTGTTCGCAATCGCGAATACATCTCCGTATACACACTTTCCGAAAGGGCCGTAGATGCCTGCTGTCTCGAAGCGCATGTCCGTCAAGCGCGTCATGGTCGTTCCCGCAGCACTGGCTGCATTGAGCCTGGTTGCCACTGCCTGCGGTAGCAAGGCGAGCGACACCACCACCGCCGAGGGCGGCGGAGGCTCGTCCACCTCGTGTGTGGACACCTCCGGTGACACCATCAAGGTCGGCTCGCTCAACTCCCTGTCCGGCACGATGGCGATCAGCGAAGTGACAGTGCGTGATTCGATCGCACTGGCCGTCGAGCAGATCAACGCGGCCGGTGGCGTCAACGGAAAGCAGATCGAGGTCGTCGCAGAGGACGGCGCATCCGAGCCGACCGTGTTCGCCGAGAAGGCCGAGAAACTCATCAGCAGCGACTGTGTCGCAGCAGTTTTCGGTGGCTGGACGTCATCGTCGCGCAAGGCGATGCTGCCGGTGTTCGAGGACAACGACGCACTCCTCTACTACCCCGTGCAGTACGAGGGCCTCGAGGCGTCGAAGAACATCTTCTACACCGGAGCCACCACCAACCAGCAGATCATCCCGGCCCTGGACTACCTGAAGGAGAAGGGCGTCAAGTCCCTCTACCTGGTGGGCAGCGACTACGTGTTCCCGCAGACCGCCAACCGCGAGATCAAGGCGTATGCGGCCGCCAACGGTATCGAGATAAAGGGCGAGGATTACACCCCGCTCGGTTCGACGGACTTCTCCACCATCGTCAACAAGGTGCGCTCCGCCGACGCCGATGCCGTGTTCAACACGCTCAACGGTGATTCCAACGTTGCATTCTTCCGTGAGTACACCAACGCCGGCCTGAAAGCTGCTGACATGCCGGTCATCTCGGTGTCCATCGCCGAGGAAGAGGTGGCGGGCATCGGAGCCGCGAACATCGCGGGCCAGCTGACTGCCTGGAACTACTACCAGACCGTCGACAGCCCGGAGAACACCAAGTTCGTCGCCGACTACAAGGCGAAGTACGGTGCCGACAAGCCCACCTCGGACCCCATGGAAGCCGCGTACACCTCGGTATACCTGTGGAAGAACACCGTCGAGAAGGCAAATTCGTTCGCGGTGGCCGACATTCAGGCCGCAGCCGACGGTGTCAGCTTCGCCGCTCCCGAGGGCGAGGTCGTCATCGACGGCGACAACCACCACATCTCCAAGACCGCCCGCATCGGTGAGATCCGGCCCGACGGCTTGATCTACACGGTGTGGGAGTCCCCCGAGGCCATCGCTCCCGACCCGTTCCTCGAGACCTACGACTGGGCCTCCGACCTCAACTGACCACCACCCATGTGAGTGGAACTTCGTAGCCTGCTACGAAGTTCCACTCACATGCTCCGAAGGAGCTCCCCCATGGACGTCGTGATCGGACAGTTGTTCACCGGCCTGTCGATCGGATCCATTCTCTTGCTCGCCGCCCTCGGGCTCTCACTGACGTTCGGTCAGATGGGCGTCATCAACATGGCACACGGCGAGTTCATCATGGCCGGCTCGTACACGGCTTACGTAGTGCAGCAGATCGTCTCGACCGGCGGCGCATCACTGTTCATCTCGCTCATCGTCGGCTTCCTCGTCGGCGGCGCAATGGGTGTGCTGCTCGAGGTGACGCTGATCCAGCGCATGTACCACCGTCCACTGGACACCCTGCTCGTCACGTTCGGCGTCGGGCTCATCCTGCAGCAGCTCGCTCGTGACATCTTCGGTGCCCCGGCGGTCAACGTCGTCTCGCCGGAATGGCTGAGCGGCGGCGTCGACATCCTCGGTGCCGTGGTGCCCAAGACCCGAATCTTCATTCTGGTGCTGGCGGTCGTCGCCGTTGTCGCACTGTCGATCGCGCTGAAGAAGACCGCCATGGGTCGACGCATCCGCGCGGTGGTGCAGAACCGCGATCTCGCGGAAACGTCGGGCATCTCGAGCCGCCGGACCGACATCTCGACGTTCTTCCTCGGCTCCGGTTTGGCGGGTGTCGCGGGCGTGGCACTGACTCTGATCGGATCCACGAGTTCCACTGTGGGACAGAGCTATCTGATCGACGCCTTCCTGGTGGTCGTCGTCGGTGGACTCGGCCAGATCAAGGGCGCGGTGATCGCCGCCTTCGCCCTCGGAATCCTCAACTCGTTCATCGAATACAGCACCACGGCCTCGATCGCCAAGGTCATCGTGTTCGTCCTCATCGTGATCTTCCTGCAGGCCCGCCCACAGGGCTTGTTCGCCGTCAAGACAAGGAGCCTGGTATGAGCGAGTTCATCGCCAAGCGCGGCGCTCTGCTGGGTTTCGCGCTCGCCGCAATCCTGTTGTTCGCTGTGGCTCCCGCCGTCCTCAGCGACTTCCGGTTGAATCTGCTGGGCAAGTTCATCTGCTACGCAATTGTGGCCGTCGGTATCGGATTGGCCTGGGGCCGAGGCGGAATGCTGACCCTCGGCCAGGGTGTCTTCTTCGGCATCGGTGCCTACATCATGGCCATGCATCTGAAGATTTCCGACGCCGATCTGCGGGGCGACGCGGTACCGGACTTCATGTCCATCGCCGGTATCCGTGAATTGCCCTCGTACTGGCTGCCGTTCACCTCGCCCATCACGACGATTCTGGGCATCCTGTTCGTGCCGGCACTGGTGGCGCTGGTGCTCGGCCTCGGCGTGTTCAAGCGTCGCGTCAAGGGCGCGTACTTCGCGATCCTCAGTCAGGCACTGGCCGCCGCCTTCGCGATCCTGCTCATCGGACAGCAGACCACCGGTGGATCCAACGGGCTCAACAGGTTCCGCACGTTCTTCGGGTTCAACCTCAACGACCCCGCCAACAAGCAGATGCTGTTCTTCATCGCTGCCGGCGTACTGCTCGTCGTCGTCGCCATCACGCGCCAGCTGATGTACTCGCGCTACGGCGAACTACTGGTCGCCGTCCGCGATCAGGAAGAGCGAGTGCGCTTCCTCGGCTACGACCCGGCGAACGTCAAGATCGTCGCGTACGTCGCCGCAGCGTTCTTCGCCGGTCTCGCCGGTGCGCTGTTCGTCCCGATCGTCGGCATCATCTCCCCCAACGACGTCGGCATCGTTCCGTCCATCGCGTTTCTCATCGGCGTCGCCATCGGCGGCCGCACCACCCTGCTCGGCCCGGTTCTCGGCGCGCTCGGAGTCGCGTGGGCGCAGACCACGCTGTCCGAGCAGTTCCCGTCCGGTTGGACGTATGCGCAGGGCCTGCTGTTCGTCGTGGTCGTCGGATTCTTCCCCGCCGGCATCGCCGGACTCTTCGCACTGCGCAAGCGAAAGAAGGAGCCCGAATCGGTCCCCGAGGCCAGCGCGGAACCAGAGAAAGAGCTCGCACGATGATCCATGTCGAAGGCCCGCAGCCCACGTTCGGCGGCAACGCCGGCATGTCCAGTCAGTACCTCGAAGTCCGTGATCTGACAGTCAGTTTCGACGGCTTCAAGGCCAACACCAACGTCGATCTGACGCTGATGCAGGGCGATCTTCGCTTCCTCATCGGCCCGAACGGAGCCGGCAAGACCACGCTGATCGACGCCATCACCGGTCTCGTTCCGGCCACCGGCTCGGTCACCAAGTCCGGAGTGGAACTGCTGGGCAAGAAGGTGCATCAGATCGCCCGGCTCGGTATCGGTCGAACCTTTCAGACGGCCAGCATCTTCGAGAATCTGACGGTATTGCAGAACCTGGATATCGCCGCCGGGTCCGGCCGGTCGGTACTGACGATGTTGCGCCGTCGGGCATCGGTTCTGCCGCAGATCGAGGAGGCCCTCGAGACGATCGGTCTGACGGCCCAGAGAGACAAGGCCGCAGGAATTCTGGCGCACGGCCAGAAGCAGTGGCTCGAGATCGGAATGTTGTTGGTGCAGAACGCCGATGTGCTTCTGCTAGACGAGCCGGTCGCCGGCATGAGCCACGAGGAACGTGAGGAGACGGGCCAGCTGCTGCAACGCATCGGCGGTGAACGGACCGTGGTGGTGGTGGAGCACGACATGGACTTCATGCGGATGTTCGCGACCTCGGTGACAGTACTGGCGGCCGGACGCGTTCTGGCCGAGGGCACCGTGGCCGAGGTGCAGGCCGATCCGAAGGTTCAGCAGGTCTACCTCGGCACCGCCGCGGCGGGCGAGGAACTCGAGCACATCGCAGAAGAGGGAGCCGATCATGCTTGAACTGGTCGACGTCAGAACAGGTTACGGCCGCAGCGAGGTCGTTCACGGTGCGTCGCTGACGGTTCCCGCCGACGGTGTCGCGGCGGTGATGGGCCACAACGGTGCGGGCAAGACGACGCTGCTGCGCGCGGCGGTCGGGCTGTTGAAAGTGAACTCGGGCAAGGTCATGTTCGACGGTGAGGACGTCAGTGCGTTGCGGCCCAGCGCCCGCGTCGCCCGCGGACTGGCCTACGTGCCACAGGGCCAGCAGTCGTTCGGTCAGTTGACGACAGCGGAGAACCTGCAGGTGGTGGCCGACGGGCGCAAGCGCGGCAAGGCACTGATCGACGAGGCACTCGACCTCTTTCCGGCGCTGAAGGAATTGCTGAATCGCAGAGCCGGCCTGCTGTCCGGCGGCCAGCGCCAACAGCTCGCCATCGCAAGAGCCTTGATCACCGAACCGCGGATGCTGATTCTCGACGAGCCGACCGAGGGCATTCAGCCGTCTGTCGTCGCCGAGATCGAGCGCACCGTCATCGAGCTCACCCGCCGCGGCGGTCTCGGAGTGCTGTTGGTGGAGCAGCACATCGGCTTCGCATTGGAATCTGCCCAGAAGTACTACATTCTCGAGGCCGGCCGGATCACGTCCACCGGTGTGGGCGGATCCGATTCCGAAGCCGACGTGCGCGCAGCCATGGCGATCTGACCGGGCTTATCGTGCCGCGCAAGGACCTTCGCGAGAAGGTCTATTCGTCACTGCGCCGGGATCTGATCTCCGGTGCGATCGGCTCCACGGAACGGCTCGGCGAGGAGCGTCTCGCCGAGCTGTACGGCGTCTCGCGCACTCCTGTGCGGGAGGCGCTGGCACGTCTGCAAGCCGACGGTCTGGTCGTGCGCGACGAGGCCGGTCTGCATCCCTATCGTCCCCGGCTCGGCGACCTACCGGATCTGTACGAACTGCGGTCGACTCTCGAGTCCCGCGGAATCACTCGCTCGACGCCGCAGTCCTTCGATCGGGCGGCCTTGTCGGCGTTGGCGGTGACGTGGGCCGGGTTGCGTGCGCACCCACCGGAGACCACCGACGACATGGTCGCCATGGACGAGCAGTTCCATGTCGCGTTGTCGGCCGCGTCGGGCAATGCGGCTCTGACCGAGGCCCTGTGCGCCGTCAACGCCAAGGTGCGGCCCGTGCGTATTCTCGGTGGTCTCGACGCCTCGGCCGTGGTCTCGGCGATCGATGAACATCTCGCGATCGTCGAGCACCTACTGGCCGGGCAGCTGGACACGGCGCTGGATACGCTTGTCGCACATATCGATTCGTCCCGCGACCGAGTGGTCGAGCGCGCCCGTCAGGCCGCGGCACTGGCCGGCGCGGTCCGAATCTGACGCGTCACTAGGCATCCGACAGAATACGATCGATGTCGTCGAGCACGGTCTGTCCGCCCATGGGCCCGACGCCGGTGATCCAGTACGACAGGTCCACCGCATGCGGATTGGGCAGTGTCGCAGCGTTGTCGGTGATCGACGACGGGATGGCGGCGGGGTCCGACGGGTTGTCGGCGGTGACGACGATTAGGTCCGCTGCCGCCTGAGCCGCGAGCTCGGGCGAGAGGTCGACCGAGATCTCGTCGGCCCATTCCGGCCGCGGCGGGGTGGTGAATCCGGCGCATTCGAGCGTGCTTCCGGCGAACGACGACGGCCCGTACAGGGTCAGCTCACCACTGCGCGGCCTGATCAGTTGCGCTGTCTTCCCGGCGGTGTCGTGCTCTTCGGCGATCTCGGCGCACCGGTCGTCGTATGCGGTGAGCAGTTCCTCTGCCTTCGCCTCCTTGCCGAGAACGCGCCCGACGAATCGGACACTGTCGCGCCACGGATCGGACTGGGAGGCGATGAACACCGTCGGCGCGATGGCGGAGAGTTGGTCGTAGTACTGCGCGTGCCGAGTCTCCGTCCCGAGAATGAGGTCGGGTTGCGCGGCCGCGATGTCCTCGATGGTCGGTTCGGCCACGGTGCCGACCGTGGCGATGCCGGCCGCTTCCGTACCGAGATAGGGCGGCACACCGGCGGTTTCGCTGAGCACCGCCGTGCCGACGGGCACGATGCCGAGCGCGACCGTGGTGTCGAGTTCCACCGGTTCCAGGGTGACGACCCGCAGAGGATTGTCGGGAACGTCGATCGAGCCTCGAACGGTCTCGACCGTTCGAGTCGCTTCGCCGGCGGACCCGTCGGCGGTATCGGCCGACGAGCATGCCGTCGCTCCTGCCGCCACCGCGAGCGCGGTGATGGCCAACGCTGTCAGACCGAGCTTGAACTGCACCACTTCGAGGGACCTCCGGGTAGAACAATGCGAGACACAAAAGAGGTTAGCCTACCCTGCAAGGCGTTGCGAACCGCGTCCCCGGACGGCGGAGCTACCAGTCGGTAAGATGTGATCGTGACCACTCCTCGCATTCCGTCCGGTACCGCCCGCACTCTCGGCCCCGTCAACTGGGTCATCTGCAAGGTCATCGCAAAGGGCGCGGGAGTACCCAACCCCCACCTGTTCACCACTCTCGGTCGAACCGGCGGCCTGTACCGGGCGTGGCTGTTCTACAGCGGCCATCTGATGCCGGGCGGAAAGATCTCCCGCAAGGAATCGGAAATGGTGATTCTCCGGGTGGCGCACCTGCGCGAATCCGCATACGAGATGGACCACCACATTCGCCTGGGCCGTCGAGCCGGCATCGACCGAGACCTGCTCGAGCTGATCATGACCGGCCCGCACGCCCCTGGGCTGTCGACTCGCTACCGCACCATCCTCACTGCCGTCGACGAGCTGATCGAGACCAAGACGCTCACCGACGCCACGTGGTCCGAACTGGCGACCCAGTTCGACGAACGTCGCCTCATCGAATTCGTCTTGCTGGTCACCCAATACGACGGGCTCGCAACCACACTGGGCACCCTCCGCGTCGAACGCGACTACGGCGACCGGCCGCCACGACGATGAACGAGACACCCGAGACTGCACTGCGCCGCGCTCTGGCGATGATCGAACCGGAGTCGGTCCGCACGAGCGCCCGGATCGACGGCGACTACGTCGAACTCATGGACGACGCCAAGGCCCCCAATCCGACGATGGCCAGCCGAGCGATGAACAACCGCGGTGTCGCGGCGATCTACGAGAACATCTGGCGACCGTTCGGCGTATCGATGATGGGAATCGGCGGGCTGCCCATGTCCGCCGAACGCGCCAAGGCCGTCGCCGACTTGCGGTTACACGGGCCACAGCGAGTCCTGGACGTCGCCTGCGGCCCCGGCAACTTCACCAGGTTCCTGTCGGAGCAGCTGACCGAGGACGGTATCGCCGTCGGCTTCGATATCTCCGAGGCCATGATCGCTCGCGCAGTGCGCGACAATCGGGGGCCGCGTGCGGCATACGTTCGCGGCGATGCGGCCGAACTCCCGTACGCCGATGCGACATTCGACGCCGTATGCTGTTATGCCGCACTGTATCTCGTGCCACATCCACTGCAGGTGGTCGACGAGCTCATCCGCGTCCTGCGACCGGGTGGACGCATCGCCATCATGACCAGCTGTCAACTGGGCCTGGCACCGCTGCGTACCGTCGTCGGCCTGGGATCTGCCGCCGTCGGGGTACGCATGTTCCCGAAGGGGCAGTTCACCGAGATGTTCGCCGCTGCGGGCATGACCGACATCGAGCAGGACATCCGCGGTCTCGCCCAATTCGTCAGTGCCACCAAGAATTAGCGCTACCGACCCTGCTGTACCCCCGGCAGAGCGAGACCTGACCGTGGTCAAGAACGAACCGGAAGGGCTTTTTACTGATACTTTGGCAAACAGACCGATCAGACTGGGAGCCACACAGTGACACACGCACCGGACCGTACTCGTATCGAGTTTCCCGATATCTCTTCTCGCACTTGGGAACACCCTTCGGACCGAGCAGCCTTGGTCACTCTTCGCACCCTCAAGGGCTTCGACACGGTGCTGCGAACGCTGTCCGGACTGCTGCGCGAGAGACAGCATCGCCTGATGTACTTGGCCACCGCGGTGCGCGTCGACGAACGCCAGTTCAAGGATCTGAACGATCTTCGAGCCGATTGTGTGCAGATTCTCGGCGCGGAGGAAACTCCGGAGCTGTTCGTGGTTCAGTCGCCGATGGTCAACGCGTTCACCATCGGGATGGATCGACCGTTCATCGTCCTGACCACCGGCATGCTCGACATAATGACCTACGAGGAACAGCGATTCGTCGTCGGCCACGAACTGGGCCACGCCCTGTCCGGCCACGCGGTGTACCGCACCGTTCTCATGCACCTGATGCGCCTCGCCGGCACGGTCGGCTGGGTTCCGGTGGGCGGCTGGGCCTTGCGCGCGGTCATCGCGGGGCTGATGGAATGGCAGCGCAAATCCGAATTATCCGGCGACAGAGCAGGTTTGCTGTGCGGACAGGATGTGCACACCGCGATCAGCGTGCAGCTCAAGTTGGCGGGCGGCGCACGTATCAGCGAAATCGACGTCGACGCCTTCCTCGCTCAGGCCGCCGAGTACGAGGCCAGTGGAGATCTGCGCGACGGCGTGCTCAAGCTGCTCAATCTCGAACTCCTCTCGCACCCGTTCTCGGTGCTGCGAGCTGCGGAACTGAAGAAGTGGGTCGACACCGGCGAGTACGCGGCGGTCCTTCGTGGCGACTACCCACGCCGGTTCACCGACCACGAGGCCAAGGTGTCGGAGGAGTTCCGTAACGCGGCCCGCACGTACAAAAACAACTTCGACACGTCGGAGGACCCGCTGATCAAGACGGTCCGCGACATCGGCAGCGGCTTCACCGGTGCCGTCGACGCCGTCGGCAACGGAATCGGCGACGTGGCGTCGGACATCAAGGGCAGGTTCGATCACTGGCGAAAGTCCTAGCACCCCAGAACTAAGCGAACGGCGGCGACCACCGAGGTGGTCGCCGCCGTTCGTCGTTCTACAGCAGAGATCAGAAGTTGATCATGTGGCCTGCGAGGCCGTGGATCGCTTCCTGCAGTGCCTCCGACAGCGTCGGGTGCGTGTGGACGTTGCGGGCCAGCTCGTTGACCGTCAGGTCCCACTTCTGGGCCAGGGTCAGCTCCGGCAGCAGCTCCGAGACGTCCGGTCCGATGAGGTGGCCACCGAGCAGCTCACCGTGCTCGGTGTCGGCGATGAGCTTGACGAAGCCCGTCGCGTCGCCCAGGCCGTGTGCCTTGCCGTTGGCGGCGAACGGGAAGTTCGCGACCTTGATGTCGGATCCACGAGCCTGCGCTTCTTCGCGGGCCTGGTCCTCGGTGAGACCGAAGCTCGCGACCTGCGGCTGGCAGAACGTGGCGCGCGGCATCATGCGGTAGTCGTCGATCGGCAATGTCTCTGCGCCGCCGATGGTTTCGGCAGCCACCACGGCCTGCGCCTCCGCCACGTGGGCGAGCTGGAGCTTGGCGGTGACGTCGCCGATGGCGTAGATGTGCGGGACGTTGGTCTGCATCGTGTTCGTGATGCCGATGGCACCGCGATCGGTGAGCTCGACACCGGTCTTCTCGAGACCGAAGCCCTCGACGCGAGGAGCGAATCCGACGGACTGCATCACCTTGTCGACGGTGAAGGTCTCGCTCTCACCGGACTTGTTGTGCTTGATCTCGACGGTGACCTTGGAGCCGTCGTCGTCGATGCTCTGCACACCCGCGCCGGTGATGACCTTGACGCCGAGCTTCTTGTACTGCTTCTCGATCTCCTTCGAGACGTCCTTGTCCTCGTTGGGGAGCGCGCGATCGAGGAACTCTACGATGGTGACGTCGACTCCGTAGTTCTTCAGGACGTACCCGAACTCCATACCGATGGCGCCCGCGCCGACGATGAGGATCGATCCCGGCAGATCCTTGGTCATGATCTGCTCTTCGTACGTGACGACGTTCTTGCTGAGCTCGGTTCCCGGGAGCAGCTTGGTGGTGCTGCCGGTCGCGATGATCGCGTTGTCGAACGTGATCGTCTCGGTGCCGCCCTTGGACAGTTCGACCTCGATGGTGTTGGCATCGGTGAACGTGCCCTGGCCGTCGTACTCGGGGATCTTGTTCTTCTTCATCAAGAAGTGGATGCCCTTGACGCGTCCGTCCGCGACCTTGCGGCTGCGGTCGAATGCTGCGCCGAAGTCGAAGGATGCTTCACCCGAGATACCGAACAGCTTGGCCTCCTTGGTGAAGAGGTGCGCCAGCTCGGCGTTACGGAGAAGCGCCTTCGAGGGGATGCAGCCCACGTTGAGGCACACACCGCCCCAGTACTTCTTCTCGATGATGGCAGTGCTGAGTCCGAGTTGTGCCGCGCGGATAGCAGCGACGTACCCACCGGGACCGGCTCCGAGGACAACGACGTCATAGTGTGAGGTCACGAGTCCCCAGCGTAGTCGTGCCCTCCGACACTGTCTCGACCTGGTCTTCGTTACCAGCCGGTAGCCTCGCACGCGTCCTGCACCCGACCGCACGTGTGCTGCTAGAACTGTGCCATGGCTTTCTCGGACGACCCGTACCTCTGGCTCGAAGACGTCACCGGCGACGACGCACTCGCGTGGGTACGCGAGAAGAACGAGGTGACGATCCAGGCGCTGGCAGGCGAGCGTTTCGACGCCACCGTGGCGGGTGTACGCGAGATTCTCGACACCGATGCGCGGATCCCGTACGCACGCAGGCGCGGGCAGTTCCTCTACAACTTCTGGCGCGACGCCGAGCACATCCGCGGGGTGTGGCGGCGCACCACGATGAACGAGTACCGCACGGACGAACCCGCATGGGACGTCCTGCTCGATCTCGATGCCCTGGCCGCCGACGAGGGCGAGAACTGGGTATGGGGCGGCGCTCAGGTACTGCGCCCCGACCAGCTGCGCGCTCTGGTGACGCTGTCCCGAGGCGGTGCCGACGCGACGGTGGTACGCGAGTTCGATCTCGACTCCCGCACGTTCCGCGCTGCGGAGGACGGCGGTTTCACGCTGCCCGAGGCCAAGACCGACATCGGCTGGATCGACGCCGACACCGTGTTCGTCGGCACCGATTTCGGACCGGGGTCCTTGACCGAATCCGGCTATCCGCGGATCACCAAGAGATGGCACCGAGGCACCCCGCTCGCCGACGCGGAGACCGTCTACGAGGGCGAATCGCGGGACATCTCGATCTCCGCGTGGCACGACCGCACGCCGGGATTCGAGCGCGACTTCGTGCAGCGGTCCACCGACTTCTACAACTCCGAGACCTACGTGCTCGACGGTACGGCGGTGACCCGCATTCCGACGCCGACGGACGCATCGACGTCGGTCCACGAGAACTGGCTGCTGGTTCGGACGATGACCGAGTGGACCTACGACGGTGTCACCCATCCGGCGGGCGCGCTGCTCGCGGCCGACTTCGACGAATTCATGAGCGGCACAGCATCTCTGACGGTTCTGTTCACTCCCGACGAGCACACATCCCTGCATCAGTACGCCTGGACCGAGAATCATCTGCTGCTGGTGACGCTGCAGGATGTCCGGACTCGTCTGCATGTGCTCACCCCTCGTGCGCGTTTTGCGTACCTGGAGGGGCGCAAAACGCGCACGACGGAGTGGGATACGACCACCGTCGACGGGCTGTCGGAGTTGGCGTCGACCGAGATCATCGGTACGGACGCCGAGGAGAACGGGGACGAGTTCTTCCTCGGCTCCTCGGGTTACCTCACCCCGGCCACGCTGCTGGTCGGCACGGTCGGCGGCGCGCTCGAGGTACTCAAGCAGGCTCCCGCTTTCTTCGACGCGGACGGCATGACCGTGCAACAGTTCTTCGCGGAGTCGGACGACGGCACCGCGATCCCCTACTTCGTAGTCCGACGCGGCGACGCAGGCCCCGGCCCCACACTGCTGTACGGCTACGGCGGCTTCGAGATCTCGATGACGCCCGGCTACAGCGGAGCGATGGGTCGAACGTGGCTCGAGCGCGGCGGCACCTACGTCGTCGCCAACATCCGCGGCGGCGGCGAGTACGGACCGTCCTGGCACACCCAGGTGTTGCGAGCGGGCCGGCATCTGGTCCACGAGGACTTCGCCGCGGTCGCCCGCGACCTGGTGGCCCGAGGGATCACCACCGCCGATCGCTTGGCCGCCCAGGGCGGCAGCAACGGTGGCCTGCTGATGGGCATCATGGAAACGAAGTACCCGGAACTGTTCGGGGCGTTGGTATGTCAGGTCCCGCTACTGGACATGAAGCGGTACCACCTGTTGCTCGCGGGAGCGTCCTGGGTGGCCGAGTACGGGAACCCCGACGACCCCGCCGAATGGGAGTTCATCTCGCAGTACTCCCCGTACCAGAACGTCGTGGCCGCGTCCGAGCGGAAGTACCCACCGATACTCATCGCCACGTCCACCCGAGACGATCGAGTCCATCCCGGACACGCGCGCAAGATGGCTGCGCGGCTGGCCGAGCTCGGTCAGGACGTGAGTTACTACGAGAACATCGAGGGCGGCCACGGCGGGGCGTCGGACAATGCGCAGCTGGCCTTCAAGACCGCACTGACGTACGAGTTCCTGTGGCGGCAGCTCGAGAGCCGGTGATGTCAGTCGGCCAGAGCCTGCTCGAACATCGGCCAGGAATTGTGGAGATCGTCCTGCCAGTATCCCCAGGAGTGCGTGCCGCGTTCCCGTAGCTCGAAATGAGCTGGAATATCCAGCTTTTCGAGCGCGCTCTTCAGTCGACGGGTACAGTCGCCGGTCGCGACCTCGATGGCACCGCCCACCACCATCTGGTTCAGCAGCACGAAACCGGGGCCGTTGGGGTTGGTTCCGTCGAAGGTGTCCGATGCCCCCGCCAGGCCACTGCCGTTGGAGATGTACAGCGCGGTGCCGCGCAACTTGTCGGCGTTGACGACAGCGTCGTTGTGCACCCAGTCGGGGTCGCCGTCCGGGCCCCACATGTTCTTCACGTCGGTTCCGAGCGCCATCGATACGACGGTCTTGACGTACGCGCGGCCCAACGGATCGGTGGTCGAGGCGCAGCCGCTGTAGGAGCCGACCGCCCGGAAGAGACCGGGGTTGTGCGCCGCCAGATTGAGCACCGACGTCGCAGCCATCGAGATCCCGGCAATGACGTTGCGGCCGTTGGTCTTCAGCAGCTGGTCGACGAGTGGAGGCAGTTCGCGGGTCAGGAAGGTCTCCCACTTGTTGCGGCCGAGCACGCGATCGTCGTGCTGCCAGTCCGTGTAGTAGGAATAGGCGCCGCCGACGGGAGTGACCACATTGTCGTTCTTGTCCGCGAAGAACGACACGACATCGGTCTGGGTGTACCAGTCCATACCGTCCACCCCACCGCCCGCGCCGTTGAGCAGGTACACGGTAGGGCTCGGTTTCGCGCGGTCCGGAGAGCGGAGAATCTTCAGCGGGATGGTCCGCTCCATCGCGGCCGAATGCACGAACGCCGTCATGGCGACGGCGTCGGTCTCCTCCGTGCGCACCACGTACGACGTCGACGCGTCGGGCGCGGCGAGGGCCGTGCCCTGCGCGGCCGACGCAGCGATACACGCGGCCACGAGCACACCCCTACCGATCCGACGAGCTGTAGCCCCCAGGCCGTTCATACACGTGCTCGCTATCTTCGGCAGAACAGAAGTTGAGTCACTAGCGTTGTACACCAGAACGGGCGCGGAGTTGGAACTTATCGCATGAATTAGTCCAAACGACCGTATCGTTCGGCACGGGGTTGTGTCAGCGGTGCATCCACCGCTCGACCAGGTCGGCCACCGCGGTGGGATTGCGGATCCACCCGTTGTGGCCCAGCGGCTCGTCGATGTGTTCGGTGGTGATGTCGGCGTTGGCAAGCTTGGCCGTCAGATTCTCCATCGAACCCTTGGGGGCCAGATCGTCGCCCTCGATGGTCACTGCCAGCACCGGTAGGGTCAGCCGGCCCATCCGTTCCTCGTAGTCGATGTCGGCACCGGCCGGCTCGATCGAGCCCGTTCGGGCGAACCTCGACCAGTCGTCGATCAACACTCGTGATTGACGACCGAATCCGCCGACCCCGATGCGGTCCCCCGGCCAGAATCCGGCGATGTTGCTGGTGATCGCCATCGCCGCCGCGCCGAAGTACAGCGGGACCCCGCGAGTGGTGCCGAAACCGCGGTGGTACGGCGACCCGGATGCCACCAGGATCAAGCCACCGAGCCTGCCTCGAATTCGGGCTGCGTACATCGCGCCCAGTTGTCCGCCCATACTGTGGCCGAGCAGATACGGGGTTGCGGCGGGGAACTGCTCGCGCACCACCTCGAAGATCGCCGGAAAGTCGACCGACACCAATTCCTGATATCCGTACCTGCTAGACGAACTCGGCTTCGGCTTACTGTCCCCCTGGCCCCGAAGATCGCCGATCGCAGCATGAAATCCGCGTGCGACGAGCGCTTCGGCGAACAGCCGGTAGTAACCGCCGGGTATGCCGAGACCCGGGAGAACGACGATGACGGGCGCATCGTCTCGGCCCTCACTCGGAAACAGCGTCACCGGCACCGTCGAACCGTCGGGCATCTGAATCGGAACCGTCTGCATCGGCCAACCCTATGACGGTGCGACCGCACCTTCCCCAGGGCACTACCTCACAGGATGATCGGGTGGTAGCTACCGGTCGACCAGCTGAACCAGAACAATTGACTGTTGATGAATCCGACTACGGCTTCGAGCATGGCACCACCTCTATTACCGTCGATACCGAGCGCATCGAGGATGAGGTTCAGGTCTACCCGGTCGGCGGCGAATCATCGACCGCTGGAGGATATTTCGGTCGAACGAATGACACTTCGAAACCACGAAAACCGGGCCCGACGGTAGTCGGGCCCGGTTTCGGGGTCGCGCTTCAGCTGGGGAGCGTGCCGGGGATGTTGACGACCGAACCTGTTCCTTCGGAGCTGCCGACAGCGAGCAACTGCAGCAACAGCGAGAGAAATTCCATCAAAACTCCTTCGAGAGAGGGGGATTCGCCGCCGACGCGGCGTCGCGAGCCTTACTGTTCATCGATTCGGCTCCGGTCGGCCGTCCTGGCCGAGGCCTACGGCGCGGAGCCGGGATGTCAGTCGGAGGAAGAACTGATACCCGAGAAGAGCTGGATGAAGATTGCCAAGAGGTCACCGAGTTCAGCGGACATGCGACAGGCTCCTTGTTGTTCGAGGGATGTGCAGATCGAACGTGACGGTCGTCACTCGATTACCTCTGCATGAAGATTTCTACCCGAACGGATAACGTTTCGTACACGCATTGGCATCGAAAAGTCAGAAATCTTGGTGAGCTGTCACAAAACGGTCACGGAGACGGAAAGTCGCGGCCGCCCCCGACAGCGACCGCGACTCGTGGACCGACGAATTACGCGGCGCTACCCGACGTCAGCACGCCGACGATCTGCTCGACGATCGCGTCGACGATGCCGTCGTAGACTCCGGTTGCAATGTCGGTGATGAACTGCGCAGCTGAACCCATGAGAACTCCTGATGCTCGTCTCTTCGTACAGCCGTAGGTAATACGGCCTACCACTTTCCTACCGCAACCACCGGCGCGGTGCACAACGCGGCACGAACTCGCTGCGCGGATACCGAAGCGACGCAGGACGTTCACCGAGCAGACCCCGGTATGTAGCCCAGAATTATTCTCCGAGCACGTCTTTCGCGCGTCCGACGAGCAGCGGGTCTGTTTCGCCCACGATCTCGGAGTCCTTGTTGGCGTAGTCGAACTTGTTGAGCACGAACCGCATCGCGTTGATCCGCGCGCGCTTCTTGTCGTTGCTCTTCACCACGGTCCACGGTGCTACGTCGGTATCGGTGGCGCGGAAGTTCTCTTCCTTCGCAGCGGTGTACGCATCCCACTTGTCCAGTGACGCAAGATCCATCGGCGACAGTTTCCACTGCCGTACCGGATCCACCTGCCGGATCGCGAAGCGAGTGCGCTGCTCGTGCTGCGACACCGAGAACCAGAACTTGGTCAAGCTGATGCCCTCGTCCACCAACATCTGCTCGAACAGCGGTGCCTGCCGAACGAATTGTGCATGCTGCTCCTCGGTGCAGAACCCCATGACCCGTTCGACACCGGCACGGTTGTACCAAGACCTGTCGAACATCACAATTTCGCCGGCCGCAGGCAGATGCCCGATGTACCGCTGGAAATACCACTCCGTCGACTCCCGCACCGACGGCTTCTCCAACGCGACGACGCGTGCGCCGCGGGGATTGAGGTGCTCCATGAACCGCTTGATCGTGCCGCCCTTACCGGCGGCGTCGCGACCCTCGAAGATGATGACGTGGCGTCGTCCGGTGTCCTTGGACCACATCTGCAGCTTGAGCAGTTCGATTTGCAGCAGCCGCTTTTCGAGTTCGTACTCGGCGCGGGTCATACGCTCGTCGTAGGGGTAGTTCTCCCGCCACGTGTCGACGACGTGACCGCCCGGTACCGTCAGCAGCACCGGGTCGTCGTCATCGGAGTCGTCGACGACGAACCCCGAAGTATCGGCAAGATCCACGGCGGTCGTGATGTCCCGCACGTCGCTGAGATTCTTGCGTGCAGCCACGCCGTTGCGGAGATCGAAGTCGGTCATGCGCCGAAAGTTAGTGCTCATCGGTGACCGGTCCATGGCGATTCGGTGAACACCGAGCGCAACCGGACGCATCGGACACGCTTCCGGTCTGCAAGGGGGACGGACCGGAAGCGACCGACACATCCGACCGTAATCCTCGCGCCGACAACAGGTCGAGCGTCTGCGTCGTAAAAGTCACCGAACTTGCATATCGACCCGTTTCTCGATCGTTCGATTCTCCGGGTCGATATGGGTGAAAGCCCCGATGTGCCCACAGGCGTCGGCGACGCAGACTTCTCACCATGACATTCGAGAGCAATTCCCCCAGAGAATTCACCCTGTCCAACTCGCAGAAGATGATCGGAGGCGTCTGCGGCGGTATAGCCGACTACTTCGGTTGGGACGTCAACCTCGTTCGCGTCGCCACCGTCGCCGGTGCAGTGCTGAGCGGTGGCACAGTCGTGCTGATCTACCTGGCGGCCCTGATGCTGATGCCGCGCCGCCCGTGAGCTCCCGCGACCGCGGAAAGGCCCCGCATCCTCGCCGGTGGAGGAACGGGGCCTTGCCGTCGGACTTCGCGGAATGGGGCCTAGCTGGAGCCGAAGCTACCGGTGCTTCCGCCGAGCAGTCCGTCGAGAAGTTCACCGAGACCATCGGTGAGGCCACCGGTGATGGGTCCGGTGATGCCACCGTCTTCGCCGCCGCCGAGGATGGGCAGGAGGCCGGTGAGGAGATCGAGGAGCATGGGTAAGCCTTTCGAAAGACACGTCGTGGCCCGAGTCGGAGGGTGACCAGGCCACAGGAACATAACGTTCCAGACGCGATCCATTCCATTGTTTCGGACAAAAAGGACCCACCGGCTGTTTCGGGGCTCGAAAGCCGACCCGGTTCTTCACCGTTCCGGTGATCAGTCCTCGGTTTTCCCGGTGATCAACCAACCGCAGGGCGCAGCCAGCTCGTCGGCTTCCGTCGGTCCCATCGAGCCCGGCGCATAGTTCTTCACCGCGGGCGGATCGTTCAACAGCGGCGCCGCCACCTCCCACACGTGGGCCAGGCCGTCGGGTCTGGTGAACAGCGATCGGTCCCCGTTCAGTACATCGAGGATCAGACGGGAGTACGGGCTCAACGGCTCCGCGTCGGGCACCGATTTCAGCGGCAACGACAGATGCCCGACGGACAGGTCGAAATCCGGTCCCGGTTCCTTGACCGTCATGGCGATATCGATGCTGCCGTCACCGGACAGGTCGAACGAGAGCACCGCGCCGTCTTCGGGCAGCGTCGACAGTGGACTGTCGGCGGGCTTGCGGAACACCAGCGATACCCGCTGCGCTCCGGCACCGAGCATCTTGCCGGTACGAAGCAGGAACGGCACCCCACGCCAGCGATCGGTATCCACCCACAGCTTCGCGGCCACGAACGTGTCGACCGTCGAATCCTCGGCAACGCCGTCGACGTCGCGGTAGCCGTCGTACTGCCCCAGAACCACCTCGTCGGTGTCGAGTGGACGGAACTGCCCGATCACCGTTTCGCGAGCCGACTGCAGATCCTCGGCCTTCAACGACGCAGGGGGTTCCATGGCCACCTCGGCGGCCACCTGGAACAGATGGGTCACCAGCATGTCCAGAACGGCACCGGTCTCGTCGTAGAACTCGGCGCGGTCGTCGATGTCGAGTGTCTCGGGCACGTCGATCTGCACATGCTCCACGTGCTCGGAGTTCCAGATGCCGCTGATCATGCCGTTGGCGAACCGCAACACGTGCAGGTTCTGCGTTGCTTCCTTACCGAGGAAATGGTCGATGCGATAGACCTGTTCCTCCTTCACGACCTCGTGCACGGCCTTGTCGAGTTCCTCGAAGTTGTGCTGCGAGGTGCCGAAGGGCTTCTCGTACACCACTCGGGAACCCTCGGCGAGATCGTGTGCACCGAGGGCCTTCGTGTAGTCGACGAACGTGCTCGGCGGCAGCGCGATGTAGTGCACCAGCTGTGCGTCGTCACCGATCTCTTTCCTGGCGTCGGCGACGACGTCGGGGAGCTTGCCGGGATCGTCGACGGTGAAGCCGTTGCCCGCGAAACGGATTCGCTTCGAGAACGCCGACCAATCGTCGTCGGCCACGTTCTCGGCGAACTCGTCGAGCACATCTTTCACGTGGTCGCGGAACTCGTCGTCGGACGAATCCTTGCGACCGTTGCCGATCAGGATCCATTTCTCCGGCAGCAGGCCTTCGACGTGGAGTTGGTAGAACGACGGCAGAACCATTCGCTTCGCGAGGTCTCCGGTCGCGCCGAACAGGACGAATACAGTGGGTTGCGAGGACGCCATGACCTCCACTATGCACCGCATAGTGCTACCTAGGTGAGAGTGCACGAAGATGACCAGATCACGGTTTCACGGAGAGATCTACGGGGTAGGTACGACGTCGGGAGTGCGCATCGTCGTCGGACACTGGACGCGCTCGCCCCTCGGCGAATTCACCGATGTGATGGTCCAATTCGCGGACGGTCGACGCCTACTCGTGGCACCGAACGAGGCAGTACGTGAATTCGTCACGGCGACATACTCGTTCGATTCCACCGAGCTGGTACCGGTCACCTTCTCCGAACAGCCCGACGGGTGGCGGTCCGTCGTGGCCGGGGATCTGTCGGTACGCATCCGAGTGGCCGGACCGACGGTTCTCGGCCGCGCCCTGAGCCTCGTCCCCGACGCCGTGTCCACCGCACCGTGGTTCTGCACGATCAGCGACCCCATCGCCCGAGTGATACTGCGCGGAGTGCGAACTCGCGGCAGCGCCGGCGGAGGCAGGCGCGAATACTACGGAGCCAGGCACCAGCACCGCGTCGTCGACGTCGTCGCATCCTGGCAAGGAGACGACCTGGGCTCGCTGACGCCCGTCACTCCCCCGGTGACGTTCGGTTTCGGCAGCACCCCCGCGGCACCGTCGGTCACGTCCATCACCACCACGATCGACTCGTAGACCACTTCTGTTTCACACCACTGCTGCTCCGACTTCGCGGAGTTCGTCGAGAGCCGCTGCGGAGGTCTCGGGAGCGACCCCGGCCACCAGATCGGTGAGAACCCGAACGTCCAGGTGCTGTGCCACTGCATCTTTCGCCGACGCCAGCACGCAGTAATCGGTGGCGAGACCGACGATGTCGACGGCCGTCACCTCGTTGGCGGTCAGGATCTCGGACAGAGATGTTCCATCCTCGGTGACGCCTTCGAACGCCGAATACGACGGTCTGCCCTGCCCCTTGTAGACATGCACGTCGACGCTGCCGGTTCGGTAATCCGGGTGATATTCCGCGCCGACCGTTCCCGCGACGCAGTGCACGGGCCACGTGGTGACGAAATCCGGGGCAGCGTCGGTGGCGAAATGTCCACCGTTGTCGCTGTCGCCGTCGTGCCAGTCGCGTGAGGACACCACGAGGTCGTAGTCGTCGCCGCTCCGGGCGAGGTACGCGCTGATCCTGCGCGCCACCTCCCCACCGCCGACCACGGCCAGAGCACCACCCTCGGTGAAATCGTTCTGAACATCGACTACCAACAGAGCACGAGTCATGTGTCCCAGTATCCTCGACGGGTGCGCGTGTCGTCTCTGGTGACCTATCCCGTCAAAGGATGTGCCGGTACGGCGCTGGACTCGGCCCGGGTGAGCGCAGCCGGTCTCGAACACGATCGAGCGTTCATGATCGTCGACGCGGACGGCTCGTTCCGCAGCCAACGCACCGATCCCGTGCTGGCCGTCGTTCGATGCTCGGTGGAAAACGGCTCACTGACACTGCGCCACGAGAGCGCAGGAAGCGTCACCGCCGTCGTCGATCGTGATTCCGCGGGCCGCGAGGTCACGATGTTCGGCGCGCCGCTGCGGGGCATCGACCAGGGCGACGACATCGCCGCCTGGCTCACCGACGTCATCGGCGAGCCCTCACGCCTCGTCGCCGCGCCCCGCGATCACGGCCGCGTCACCGACGGAATCCGTCCCGGCTCGGCCCATTTCGCCGACAGCGCCGCCGTCCACATCCTCTCGACCGCCACGCTGGCCGGTCTGAACTCCCGCCTCGACGCCCCGCTGCCGATCGACCGATTTCGGCCCAACATCGTCGTCGACGGCTCGCAGGACGCTCATGTCGAGGACGAAGTGCGCGACATCTCGATCGGCGACGCACGATTGGCGTACACGAAGCTGGCGATCCGCTGCGCCGTCACCACGGTGGAGCAGAGCACCGGTGTTCGCACCGGACCCGAACCTCTGCGCACTCTCGGCACCTACCGCCGGGCCCGGCAGAAGGGCGTCGCCTTCGGTTCGAAATTCTCGGTGATCGAGGAAGGAACCATCTCGGTCGGGGACGAACTACGCGTCGAGACCTGGGGCGAGTCGGAGCTGTAACTCGAACGGCATGTGGTTCGCCCACCCGTTTCGAGCTCGCAGCCGAAGGTGCTGTTCTGCACCGAGTTCGACGCGTCGCCGCCCGGTGCCGAGTGCGGATGTCGTGCCGCGGTAACGAATGAATGCGGTGAGCTCGTGGCCACCCGGTGCCAGCTCGTAGGTCGACGGTTCCGACCACGACTGGCGATGCTCCACGCCGTCGATCGTCACGAACGGCCGCGTCAGCGTGCGCACCAAGGACGCGTTCACCCAATGTGGAGCGAATTCGATCTCGATCGCGCTCATGGTTACCTAGAGTAACGGTATAGCGAGTGTAGCGCGCTGAGTGTCCACTATTTTGCTCCGCAGGCGGGATCTATGCGAACGAATTGTGGACAACTACGTCACTCGCTCCGGTGGCAACCAGCGCCGCCAACTGGATGCGCGCCTGTCCGGCCCGGAGTTCGCGGGAGAAGACCGCACCGGCGTCGAGCAGATCGTGGCCGCCACCTCCGCCGCCGTACGTCGGCGAGGTCTCACCGAACGGCACCCGCGTCGTGACGACCACGTGCAGCCCAGCAGCAACGGCCTCTTTCACCGCGTGCACCACCAGAGCGTTGGTGTTACCCGAGCCCAACGCCTCGAGCACGATGCCCGACGCCCCGGCTTCGCGACAGGCATCGATCTGCACCCCGTCCGCGCCCGGGTACAGGGCCACGACGTCCACGCGCACTCCCGCGACGGGCTGCCACCGCAGCGGGTCCGGCCTCGGCACTGCTGCCGACCGAAAGGCGTCGAGTTCGGAAGTGTGCTTCTTGATCGCCCCGCGGGCCGGCAGTACTCGTCCGCCGAACGCGATCAGCACCCCCTGCTCGGACCGCGCCGCCGTCACCGCGGCGGCGATGTTGCCGGGGCCGTCCGGGTCCGGATGATCGGCGGTGCGTTGGGCCCCGGTGAACACCACCGCACGCGCGTCGTCGTGGAACAGGTCGACGTACAACGCCGACTCCTCCATGGTGTCGGTGCCGTGCAACACCACCACTCCGGCGCAGCCGTCCTCGGCCAACGCGTCGACCACGGCAGTGCGAATGGCGTCGAGATCGGCGAGGTCCAGGGCGGAGCTGTCCTTCGACATCACCTCGCGCACCACCACGCCGTCCATGTCGACGCCGACGCCTGCGACCGGCCGAGAAACCCCGTGCTCGTCGCGACTACTGGCGATCGTCCCACCGGTGGTCAACAATGCGACGAACTCAGCACTGTCGGGTCGTTCCGGCAGGCTCCACTCCTCAGTCATTACGGGCGGCTACCTCTCGAATTCTGTTGCGGCACATGTACCATCCGGCGATCAGCATCGGCGCGATGAGCAGGATGGACGCGACGGTCCACGTACCGACGGGTTTGTCGAAGGCCATCAGCACCAGTACACACGCCAGAAAGCCTAGCGTTGCGTAGCCGGTGTACGGGGCACCGAACAACCGGAACGCAGGCCGGGTGACCGCGCCGGTCTTGGACAGAGACCAGAACTTCAGCTGGCACGCCACGATGACGGCCCACGCGCTGATGATGCCGAGCGCAGCGAGGTTCAGCACGATCTCGAACGCCTGCGCCGGGACGACTGCGTTGAGGACGACCCCGAGCAGCGTCACCACCGACGTCAGCGCGATGCCGCCGTACGGAACTCCCTGCTTGTTCATGCGGGCCGCGAATTTCGGTGCCGAACCGGCTACCGCCATCGAATGCAGGATCCGACCGGTGGAGTACAGCCCGGCGTTGAGAGACGACAGCGCCGCGGTGAGCACGACGAGGTTCATGATCGCGTCGGCACCCTCGACGTCGATCGCTCCGAAGAATGTGACGAACGGGCTCTCCCCGGCCTGATACGCGGTGTACGGCAGCAACAGCGAGAGCAGCAGCACCGAGCCGACGTAGAAGACGACGATGCGGACGATGACGGTGTTGATCGCCTTGGGGATGACCTTCTCGGGGTTCTGCGTCTCTCCGGCGGCGGTTCCGACCAATTCGATGGAGGCATAGGCGAATACGACGCCCTGGATCACGACGATCGCCGGAAGCAGTCCGTTGGGGATGAGACCGCCGTTGTCGGTGAGGACGCTCAGACCCGGAGCCTGACCGTCGATGGGGGTACCGAAGATGACGTAGTAGGTGCCGATCGCGAGGAACGTCACCAGGGCCACGACCTTGATGAGCGCGAACCAGAATTCGAGCTCACCGAACACCTTGACCGACACCAGGTTCAGACCGAGAACCAACACCAGGCCGGCCAGCGCGAACACCCACTGATCCACGTTGCCCAGCGGTGCCCAGTACTTCTTGAAGAAGTTCATGTACAGCGCCACTGCCGTCACGTCCACGACGGCCGTCATCGCCCAGTTCATCCAGTACAACCACCCGGCCGCGAACGCGACCTTCTCACCGAAGAACTCGCGGGAGTACGAGACGAACGATCCGGACGACGGGCGGTGCATCACCAACTCACCCAGCGCGCGCAGGATCAGGAATGCGAAGAAGCCGCACAGTGCGTAGACCAGAACCAACGCGGGCCCGGCGTCACGCAATCTTCCGCCGGCACCCATGAACAGGCCGGTGCCGATCGCGCCGCCGATGGCGATCATCTGAATCTGGCGCGGAGCCAGTTCTTTTCGATACCCCAGCTCCTCTTCGCTGAAGGCCTGCTTCTGGGTCGGGTTCTCGGTGCTCATCGCATTACCTCGTCGACGTCTCGGGAGCAACGGAATGCTCGGTGGGAGCCACCCGCAGGTTCGCGAGATGCTCGGGGCTCAGCAATCGATCCAGCTCTTCTCGCGCCAGCAGGCCCTTCTCGAGCACCAGGTCGACGACATTGCGACCGGTGACCAGCGCTTCCTGCGCAATGGCCGTCGACTCCACGTACCCGAGGTACGGGCTGAGCGCGGTGACCAGACCGATCGAGTTCTCCACCCGCTCACGCAGCAGATCGACGTTTGCGGTGATGCCGTCGACGCACCGATGCGCGACGGTCCGGCAGGCCGCACTCAGATGCGCCATACCGTCGGACAGGGATTTGACGATGATCGGCTCGAAAGCGTTGAGCTGCAACTGCCCTGCCTCGGCGGCCATCGTGATGGTGACGTCGTGACCGATCACCTCGTAGGCAACCTGATTGAGAACCTCGGGAATGACGGGGTTGACCTTGCCGGGCATGATCGACGAACCCGCCTGCATCGGAGGCAGATTGATCTCGTTGAAGCCCGCGCGCGGCCCGGAGGACAGCAGCCGGAGATCGTTGCAGATCTTCGACAGTTTCACTGCGACGCGCTTGAGCACACCCGACAGGTGCACGAACTGACCGACGTCCTGCGTTGCCTCGATGAGGTCCGTTGCGGTGACCAACGGCAGGCCGGTGATGGTGCGCAGGTGCGCGACGGCCGACTCGGTGTATCCGGCAGGAGCATTGAGCCCGGTGCCGATGGCCGTGGCCCCGAGGTTGATCTCGTGCACCAGCAACGCGGCTTCCTCGAGCCGTGAGCAGTCCTCGTCGATCATGATCGCGTAGGTGCCGAACTCCTGACCGAGTGTCATCGGCACCGCGTCCTGCAGCTGGGTGCGGCCCATCTTGACGACGGTGGCGAACTCGCTTGCTTTGCGGGAGAACGAATCTTGCAGGACCTTCATCGATGCGATCAGCTCGTGCACCGCGAAGATGGTCGCGATGTTCACCGACGTCGGATACACGTCGTTGGTGGACTGCGAGGCGTTCACATGCTCGTTGGGGTGCAGCATCGAGTAGTCACCGTGCGCGTGGCCGAGGATTTCCAGGGCACGATTGGCGATGACCTCGTTGGCGTTCATGTTGGTCGACGTCCCCGCGCCACCCTGAATGACGTCGACGACGAACTGCTCGTGCCACTGGCCGTCGAGGATTTCCTGGCACGCGGCCCGGATCGCTTCCCCGCGGGTGGCGTCGAGAATTCCGAGGTCCTGATTGGCCGCCGCGGCCGCCCACTTCACGGCTGCGAGCCCGCGGACGAGGTGGGCGTTGGTGGAGATCGGCCGCCCCGTGATGGGAAAGTTCTCCAGCGCGCGCAGGGTATGGATTCCCCAGTAGACGGTCATCGGAATCTCGCGTTCGCCGAGAAGGTCTTTCTCGATGCGGGTATCGGCCACGGTGGGTGCGCTCCTTCAAGGGGTGTCCAGCTGTCCGGCTGTCTGACAGGTAGAGTGTGGCGTAGAACACCTCGTCGGTCAACCCCGGGATAGGATCACTACATGAACCTGTCGGACAGCTGGGCAGTCAGTGCGCCCACCAATGCCCGCATGAGCGCCGCCGAGGCAGTCTTCGCCGACCTGCGTGCCGCGATCTCGTCGGGAAAGCTCCCCGTCGGGCAGAAGCTCCCGTCCGAGGCGGCGCTGGCCGCGAGGCACAGCGTCAGTCGTTCCGTCATCCGCGAAGCTCTGCGCTCGTGCCACGCGCTCGGTCTGACCGAAACCAAGACGGGCCTCGGCACCTTCGTCGTCCGCGATCGAGTGGGTAGCGACCTCGACATCGGCAATTACGAGGCCCGTGAACTCATGGAGGCCCGACCCCACGTCGAGGTACCCGCAGCCGGGTGGGCGGCCGAACGACACACCGGCGACGAGTTGGCGATTCTCTCCGGCTTGGCCGACGAGATGCGTTCCGAGGACGACCACGAGGCCTGGGTCCTGTTGGACGCGCAGTTCCACACCGCCATCGCGCGGGCCAGCAGAAACCGCGTGTTCGAGTCGATCGTCGTCGACATCCGGGACGCGTTGACGCGGCAGTCCGAAACGTTGAACCTCGTCGCCCACCGGCAGCAGCAGTCCAACGTCGAGCACGACGCCATCGTCGCCGGTATCCGATCCGGCGATTACGACGCAGCAGCCCGCGCCATGACCGCCCACCTCGATGCCGTCCGTGGTGCAGTGGAGTCGCTCGCCGATCGGCCCAGCTGACCGTACGACTAAGCTGCGGGCCGTGACGAAGGTATTGAACTCTCTCCCGGTCGGTGAACGAATCGGCATTGCATTCTCCGGTGGTCTCGACACCTCGGTGGCCGTGGCGTGGATGCGCGAGCACGGCGCGATCCCGTTTGCCTACACCGCCGACATCGGCCAGTACGACGAGCCGGATCTGTCCGACGTACCCGCCCGCGGCCTTGCGTACGGCGCCGAGCAGGCCCGGCTGATCGACTGCCGCGAACCGCTGGTCGAGGAAGGCCTCGCGGCACTGACCTGCGGCGCATTCCACATCCGATCGTCGCTGCAGACGTACTTCAACACCACTCCCCTCGGCCGCGCGGTGACCGGCACGCTGCTGGTGCGCGCGATGCAGGAGGACGGCGTCTCGATCTGGGGCGACGGCTCGACGTACAAGGGCAACGACATCGAGCGGTTCTACCGCTACGGCCTGCTCGCCAACCCCGAGTTGCGCATCTACAAGCCGTGGCTCGACGAGGCATTCGTCGCCGAGCTCGGCGGCAGGCACGAGATGTCGCAGTGGCTCACCCAGCGCACCCTCCCCTACCGTGACTCGGCCGAGAAGGCGTACTCCACCGACGCCAACATCTGGGGTGCCACCCATGAGGCGAAGCGTCTCGAATACCTCGACACATCCCTCGAGATCGTCTCGCCCATCATGGGTGTCCGCTTCTGGGACCCCGAGGTCGAGATCGCAGCCGAGGACGTCACCGTCGACTTCGAGCGTGGCCGTCCCGTTCGGATCAACGGCAAGTCCTTCGACAGTGCCGTCGACCTGGTGATGGAAGCCAACGCCATCGGCGGCCGCCACGGACTCGGCATGTCCGACCAGATCGAGAACCGGATCATCGAGGCCAAGAGTCGCGGCATCTACGAGGCCCCGGGCATGGCACTGCTGCACATCACCTACGAGCGGCTCGTCAACGCCGTCCACAACGAGGACACCATCGCCTCGTACCACAACGAGGGCCGCCGACTCGGACGCCTGCTCTACGAGGGCCGCTGGTTCGATCCGCAGGCACTCATGCTGCGCGAGGGCCTGCAGCGCTGGGTCGGCAACGTCGTCACCGGCAGCGTGACGGTTCGCCTGCGCCGCGGTCAGGACTTCACCATCGTCGACACCCAGGGCAGCAACTTCAGCTACCACCCCGAGAAACTGTCGATGGAACGCAGCCAGGGCCAGGCCTTCTTCCCCGGCGACCGCATCGGCCAGTTGACGATGCGCAACCTCGACATCGCGGATTCGCGCAGCAAACTCGAGCAGTACGCCGCCCAGGATCAGCTGACCGCCTGGGGCGACCTGATCGGCGAACTCGCCCCCGGTGGAGCCGACGCCATCGCCGCCAGCAGCGCCGAGAACTCCGTGGACTCCGCAGCCCTCGACCACGCCGCAATCGAGTCCGGTACCGACTGACTTCTGGCTGCCGAACTCGAAGTTATGGACGGATTTCTGCCGATTTCCGTCCATAACTTCGAGTTCGGCTACTCCTCGGGCTCCGTCAGGCCCTGATGCTCGTCGCGCTCCGCCCACTCGAGTAGCTCGTCGATGGCGAACACCGCGTCGTCGATACCCGCATGTAGGTCGCCCAGTTCGGCGAATCTGGCCGGCACCGTGAAGATCGTGAACTCGCGTGGATCGACGTCGGGTACCTCGGCCCACGAAATGGGCGTCGACACAGTCGCTTCCGGGTTTCCCCGCACCGAATAGGCGCTGGCGATCGTGTGGTCGCGCGCATTCTGGTTGTAATCGACGAACAACTTCGACGGGTCGCGATCCTTGCGCCACCACGTCGTCGTCACGTCCTCGGGTGCGCGGCGCTCCACCTCCCGCGCGAATGCCAGTGCGGCCCTTCGTAAGTCCTTGAAGCCGTAGGCCGGGTCGATCCGAACGTAGATGTGCAGACCATGGCCGCCGGAGGTTTTGGGCCAGCCGACGGCCCCGAGATCACTCAGCACCTCCTGCACGACACCGGCGACGCGTTGCACCCGATCGAAGGGGCAGTCGGGCATCGGATCGAGGTCGATGCGCCATTCGTCGGGCATCTCGACGTCGGCGCGGCGCGAGTTCCACGGATGGAACTCCACCGTCGACATCTGCACCGCCCACGCCACGTGCGCCAATTCGGTCACGCACAGCTCGTCCGCGGTGCGGTTGTAGCGGGGGAACGTCACCTCGACGGTCTCCAGCCACGGCGGGGCTCCGTGCGGCACGCGCTTCTGGTGCACTTTCTCACCGGCGAGGCCCTTGGGGAAGCGATGCATCATGCACGGCCGCTCCCGCAACGCGCGGACGATGCCGTCGCCGACGCTCAGGTAGTAGTTCACCAGGTCCAGCTTCGTGGCACCGCTCTCGGGGAAATACACCCGATCGGGGTTGGAAATGCGCACCGTGCGCGTGCCCACCTCGAGTTCTATTGCCGGAGATGCCATACCAGCGACACTAGATGTACCCGCGGCCGCGCGCGCTCGGAAGTCGGAGATTTTCTCGCAGGTCCACCGGAGCTACGTGTGGGAACGCAGCGTGATGCCGTAGCGGTCTCGCTTGCGGTAGATCGTGGCCCGACTCATTCCCAGTTCCTCGCCCGCCTGGTTCATCGTGATGCCGGGCCGGCTGAGTACTCGAATCATCTCGTCGCGCTCGAACGTCTCGATTCGTGTCAGACGTTGGGTGGTCCGCGAAAGCAGCTCGGGCGGCAGGTGATTGACGCCGACGACGTCGGCGCGGACCGCCGCCTCGTGCATCACCGTCGCCAGCTCGGTGACGTTTCCCGGCCACGAATATCCGACGAGGGCTCGTTCGGCGTCCCCGGTCAGGCTGACCTCGCGTCCACGTGCCCGCAATGCCAGATGCCGAGCGAGCGGAGCGATGTCCTCGGGCCGATCGCGCAGCGGCGGGACCTCGACGACCGAACGCACCAGCTGCGCCAGGGCAGCGGGAACAGCGTCGTAATCGGAGGCCGTCAGGGTGACGGGCACGCCGTCACCGACACGAGAGATCAGTTCCGCCAACGCGTCTGCCCCTCGCGCCGGAAGACGGTCCACGTCGCGGACGATGACTGCGGTGTCCGGCTTGGGCAGCTCGGGAGTCCACAAGTCCAGCCAGGCGTCGACGTCGCGCGCCGCCGGAACACCGGCACTCAGAATTCGACCCCGTGGGCGGATGGTACGCAGCGCTCGGGCCAGAATCGTGGCACGTCCGGTTCCCGGTTCTCCTACCAACAGGACCGAATCATGTTGACTCAGAGCTGTTTCGGAGGATGCGAGAGCCTGATTCCACCGCGTCGACAGCGTCGGGACGCTGCCCGCACCCGGCCGACCCGATGACGCCTCGACGCGAAAGACCGTCCCACGTGGAGCCGGACGCGCGTGCTGTCCCTGCGCTCGCGCGAGCATCATCGCCGCAGTGTTCCCTGCCGCCGACTGAGCAAGGGCCAGCAGCAGATCCGTCGACGACTCCGACCACGTGGTGAGGTTGACGCAGCCCTCCACGGTGCCCGTCATCGGGTTCAGCACCGGTGCCGCGGCGCAGGTGTATCCGGTGAGCGAGAGCGAGTAGTGCTCCGAGGCGCGCACCACTGCCGGAATTCGATCGGCGAGCGCGAGGGCGAGGCCGTTGGTGCCCGCCTGGTTCTCGCCGTACGAGAAGCCGGGGGCCAGATGCACACGGTCGAGCGCGGCCAACAGCTCACGGTCCGCACTCACTCGATCGAGCACCAGACCGTCGGCGTCGGTCAGCATCATCGACACCGGCTCGTTCGCCAACGTGTCGCGCAGTCCGTCGAGCACCTCGCGCCCACATCGGTAGAACAGCGATTCGCCGTCGTAGGTGCCCGAAAATGCAGGTACGACGTCTTCGAGTGGCACTCCGAATTCCTGGCTTCGGTGCCACGATGCGAGCAACCGATGCGACACGGCAGCGAGGGGCTCCGAGTGCAAGCGGGCTCGTACGAGACCCTCGGGATCTGCCATGTGATTCAGGTTACATTCGCTGGTCGCCATGGATCCGAAACCAGCGTCTCGAATTGAGACATCACGCCACCTCGCCGAGCTCCCGCCGCGCCTACCGTCATCGACAGATCGCTTGTGACAGACGTCACGCACAGTCTCTGGAGGTCAGCCATGTACAGCAAGAACGGCGAGAACTACTTCATCGTGGACGCCCACGTCGCGCTCTGGGATGCGCGGCAGGAGAACCAACGCAACATCCACGGCAAGCAGTTCATCGACTGCTTCTACGACTACCACCGCAACCTCTCCCCCGAGAGCGAGCTGTGGAGTTACGAGGAGTACCTCTACCAGGGCGGCGATCGGTTGATGCGCGACCTGTTCGAGATCGGATACGTCGACCACGCCATCTTCCAGCCCGCTCACCTGGGCGAGTTCTATCACCGCGGGTTCGGCCAGACCGACGAGGCATCGGCGCTCGCTGCAGCTCACCCGGACAAGCTGACCTACAACCATCACTTCGACCCACGCAACGGCGAGCGTGGCCTGGACCAGCTACGTGCCGACGCAGAACGCTTCGGGCTCAAGGGCGTCAAGCTCTACACCGCCGACTGGCACGGCGATTCTCGTGGCTACAAGCTCGACGACGACTGGACTCGGCGTTACCTCGACGTGTGCCGCGAGGTCGGCATCAAGAACATCCACGTGCACAAGGGACCCACCATCCGTCCGCTCGATCGCGATGCGTTCGACGTCGCAGACGTCGACCACGTGGCCACCGACTTCACCGATCTGAACTTCGTCGTCGAACACTGCGGACTGCCGCGCCTGGAGGACTTCTGCTGGATCGCCACCCAGGAGCCCAACGTGTACGCCGGCCTCGCGGTCGCCATCCCGTTCATGCACACGCGCCCGAAGTACTTCGGTCAGATCATGGGCGAGCTGCTCTACTGGCTCGGCGAGGACCGCATCTTCTTCTCCTCGGACTACGCGCTGTGGACGCCCAAGTGGTTGGTCGAAGGGTTCGTCGACTTCCAGATCCACGAGTCCCTCGACGAATACGCACCGATCACGCTCGAACAGAAGAAGAAGGTGCTCGGACTGAACGCCGCCAAGCTCTACGACATCCCGGTGCCGGCCGAACTGCAGTTGCCCGACGCGAACGAAACCGAGACCGGACCGCGTCAGCCCGAACGCGCCGACCTTGCGGCGGTGTGACGTGACGACTGCTGTGACCACCAGGAAGGACGAGGCGTACACCGCGCTCGGCGTCGTCCTGGATCCCGAATTGGACGAGCCCATCACCGATCTCGGGTTCGTGCGATCCCTCGAGGTCGATGACGGCACAGTGCACGTTCATCTTCGACTGCCCACGTCGTTCTGCTCACCGAATTTCGCGTATTTGATGGCGGGAGACTCCAAGGACGTGTTGACGGCGTTGCCGTGGACCGAGCACGTTCTCGTCGAACTCGACGATCACCACGACTCGGACAAGATCAATGCCGGCCTCGCCGCCGACGCCGGCTACCGCGGCACCTTCGGACACGAGGCCGAGGAGGATCTCGACGAACTACGCGCGACGTTCCGTCGCAAGGCGTACGTGGCGGCGATGGAACGGTCGCTCATGGCGTGGTTGCGCGCCAATCCCGACTCGACCGAGAACGACTTGGCCGCAGTGGTTCTCGGAGATCTACCGGATGATCGCACCTCGACCGCGCTGCTTCGCCGACGCGAGGCTCTCGGCCTGCGGACCGATCCGGCGGCACCGGCATTGGTCGATCATGCGGGTCGTCCACACACCGGCGACCTGACGATGGTGATGCGACGCGCCCGCGCCACCCGCGTTTCGATCGACGGTAATGCGCACTTCTGCCGCGGATTGCTGCAGACCCGCTACCCCGGCGCAGAGGAACAGCAAGTCCCTCGCGAGGAGGGCGCGTTCGTTCCTCTCACCACTCTCACTGTCCCCCTCCGCACTACACAGGAGCATGTTTCATGAGTTCGATGCGCGCCGTCCAGGTCGTCGGATATCACAAGAATCTGGAGATGACCGAGGTTCCGATTCCGGAAGTACAGGGCCCACTCGACGTCATCGTCAGGATCGGCGGTGCCGGCGTGTGCCGTACCGATCTGCACATTCTCGAAGGCCAGTGGGCCGAGAAGTCCGGCGTCACACTGCCTTACACGATCGGCCACGAGAACGCCGGGTGGGTCCACGCCGTCGGCTCGGCCGTCACCAACGTCCGCGAGGGCGACAAGGTGATTCTGCATCCACTCGTCACGTGCGGGTTGTGTCGGGCGTGCCGCTCGGGCGACGACGTCCACTGCGAGACGAGCGATTTCCCGGGTATCGACACCAACGGTGGATACGCCGATTACCTACGGACCAATGCGCGAACCGTCGTCAAGATCGATGATTCACTCGAACCGTCCGCAGTCGCTGCACTTGCCGATGCCGGACTGACGGCCTATCACGCGGCCGCGAAGGCGGCCCGGCGTCTGACTCCACGCGACAAGTGTGTCGTCATCGGAGCAGGCGGCCTCGGCCACATCGGCATTCAGGTACTCGAGGCACTCTCCCCCGCCGAGCTGATCGTCATCGACCGCAATGCCGACGCCGTGAAACTCGCGCTCACCTTGGGGGCCGATCATGCGGTGGTCGCCGACGGCAGTCAGGTCGATCAGGTCATGGAACTCACCGGCGGCTTCGGAGCCGAGGTGGTACTCGACTTCGTCGGCGAGAACGGCTCCACCGCAGAGGGATTGGCCATGACGAGGCGGGCCGGCGACTATCACGTCATCGGGTACGGAGAGAACGTCGACGTGCCGACCATCGACCTGGTGTCGGCGGAGAAGAACATCGTCGGCAATCTCGTCGGGTCCTACAACGACCTGTGCGATCTGATGTCCCTCGCCGCCCGTGGTGCCGTCAACCTGCACACGCAGACATACGCACTGGACGACTTCCAGAGCGCCATCGACGACCTCGACAACGGTCGGGTTCGCGGCCGCGCGATTCTCGTACCGTGAAATCGGGTACAACCCAGATTCGTCACTACAACCACAGGGAGCAACGTTGATCTTCATCACCGCCAAGTTCAAGGTGAAGCCCGAGCACGCCGACAACTGGCCCGAGATCTCACGCGATTTCACCGAAGCCTGCCAGGCCGAGGAAGGATGCCTCTGGTACTTCTGGTCGCGCACCCTCGACGACCCCACCGAGTACGTCCTCGTGGAGGCGTTCAAGGATCCGGATGCCGGTGCCGCCCATGTGAATTCGGATCACTTCAAGCAGGCCCAGAAGGATCTTCCGCCGTACCTGGTGGAGACGCCGAAGATCATCAGCCAGGAAGTCGACGGCACCGACTGGAACGAACTGGGCGAACTCGCGGTCGACTAGTTCCTTTCGCGATCCCGGATCACCTGGCCGAGCGTCATGACGGCGTCGGCGAACTGCCCCGGCAACTCCTGGGGCGGGTTGTGGCCGCACTCGACCTGACGAACATCGATCAGGTCGCTGAAGTGCGCCGCGTGGTCCGGGCGGCCGTACAGCGAGGCGACGGTGTCCTCGGTCGGATCGATCACGACCGTGGGCACCGTGATCGCCGGTTGCCGTGTCAGCAACTCCTGCGTCGCGGCGTAAGCGGCGTCGCCCGCCTCGATGCCGTATCGGTGCCGATAGGAATGCACGGACACGTCCACGAAGTCGGGGTTGTCGAACGAGGGCGCGGTGGCCGCGAATTCGGAGTCCCCGAACCGCCATGTCGGCGACCAATCCGTCCACAGAGTCTGGGCGATTTCGGTGCGGTAGGCCGCGAGCCCGTCCCGGCCGCGCTCGGAGTGCAGGTAGTACTGATACCAATACCGCTTCTCGAGGTGCGGCAGCACGGGCGTGGACACCGCCGCCTCGATGTCCTGCACGAGGTACCCGGACACGCTCACCAGACCGGACACCAATTCCGGCCACAGCGCGGCGACGACGCACGCCGCTCGGCCACCCCAGTCGTAGCCGGCGACGATGGGGTCGTTCAGCTCCAGGGCCAGGATCAGCTCGCGGAGGTCGTGGCCGATCGCAGCCTGTTCACCCGAGCGCATCGTGCCGGCGTCGACGAAGCGAGTCGGTCCGAAGCCGCGCAGGTAGGGCACCACCACGTCGTAGCCGGACTGAGCGAGCAGCCTGGCGACGTCGTCGTAACTGCGCGGGTCGTACGGAAACCCGTGCATCAGCACCACCGATCGGCCCGACGGATCACCGACGCGGTCGTACGCAACCTCCAGCACCCCTGCGCGAATCATCATGGGTCCATGCTCGCATTGCCGGGCTGAGGGTCAGCTGCTCAGCACGTCCTCCATGCCGGGAGCGAGGACATCCGACAGGTCGGTCCAGGGGATCGTGATCGTGACGAGGCCGATGCCGTAGGCCCCCACCTGGTCGTCACCGAAGTGAATGTTCATACCTTCCGGCGATGCCGTCCAGTTCCCGAAGTTGGCCACCGTCGGTTCGATGCCCGAGCGCTCGAAGCTCGCGCCCGCGCGGGTGGACGGGAGAATTGCCGCTGCTCGATCGGACAGTCGAGACAGGCCGGCATCGAGGTCGGTGAAGGCATCACCGAGGGTGATCGGCTGTGCGGTATCGGCGTCGATCGTCACGGTCGCAAGCAGTGAATTACCGTGTGCTCCGGGCGGCACGGCGATCCAACTCGTGATCTGTTCGGCACTGATCACGCGTCGACCGACGTGGGTCTGCCCCTTCGAATAGCCGTCGCTGAGAGCGAAGTCGTTCCCGTAATCGCGATCGATCTGGTCCTGCAACGCCGCGCGCATCGACTCGTTGAATTCGGCTGTCACGGCCGGATTGCCGCCGCTCAGCTGTGGAATCGCGACGTCGTAGGTCGCACGCGCTGTCGATCCGGTGATGCGCGTACTGCCGACGACGTACGGCTCGGCGGCACTCGAGGTAGTGGTTGGCGTTGTAGACGTCGGCTCGGCGCGCTCGGTGGTGGCGGTGACATCGGTTGTGGTCGGTGCCGATACGGGCGTGGCAGTTCCGGAGGTGGAGCAGCCCGCGAGGGCCGCTGCCAGAGCGAGTGCGACCGTCATCGAGCGGATTCGCGTCATGCCCCACACTAACCACGAACCCGACGAGTATCACCGAGAATCGGGTGCGGCCGACCGCGCTGAGCGCGGCTGTTGCACCCGATTCGAACGTGAAAAAGCCCGGCACCTCGAAAGGTGCCGGGCTTCTTCAGTGCAAGACGGGACTCAGAAGTCCATGCCGCCCATGCCACCGGTCGGATCGCCAGCGGGCGCTCCGGCCTTCTCGGGCTTGTCGGCGACGACGGCCTCGGTGGTGAGGAACAGAGCCGCGATGGACGCTGCGTTCTGCAGTGCCGAGCGGGTGACCTTGACCGGGTCGTTGATGCCTGCAGCGAGCAGGTCCTCGTACTCGTTGGTCGCGGCGTTGAGGCCGTGACCTGCGGGCAGGTTGGAGACCTTGTCCGCAACAACGCCGGGCTCGAGGCCTGCGTTGAATGCGATCTGCTTGAGCGGGGCGGACAGTGCGACGCGAACGATGTTCACGCCGGTTGCCTCGTCACCGTCGAGCTTGAGGTTGTCGAGTGCGGGCGCTGCCTGGAGCAGTGCCACGCCGCCACCGGCGACGATGCCTTCTTCGACGGCTGCCTTGGCGTTACGCACGGCATCTTCGATGCGGTGCTTGCGCTCCTTGAGCTCGACCTCGGTTGCCGCTCCGGCCTTGATGACTGCAACGCCACCGGCCAGCTTGGCCAGGCGCTCCTGCAGCTTCTCGCGGTCGTAGTCGGAATCGGAGTTCTCGATCTCGGCGCGGATCTGGTTGACGCGACCGGCGATGGCGTCGGAATCTCCCGAGCCCTCGACGATGGTGGTCTCGTCCTTGGTGATGACGACCTTGCGTGCCTGACCGAGCAGCTCGAGTCCGGCGGTCTCCAGGGAGAGGCCGACCTCTTCGCTGATGACCTCGCCACCGGTGAGGATGGCGATGTCGGCGAGCTGCGCCTTGCGACGGTCACCGAATCCGGGAGCCTTGACGGCGACGGACTTGAAGGTGCCACGGATCTTGTTCACCACGAGGGTGGAGAGAGCTTCGCCCTCGACGTCCTCGGCGATGATGACGAGCGGCTTGCCGGACTGGATGACCTTCTCCAGCAGCGGCAGCAGGTCCTTGACGGTGCTGATCTTGGAGCTGACGAGCAGGATGTACGCGTCTTCGAGGACGGCTTCCTGACGCTCTGCATCGGTGGCGAAGTACGCCGAGATGTAGCCCTTGTCGAAGCGCATGCCCTCGGTGAGCTCGAGCTGCAGGCCGAAGGTGTTGGACTCCTCGACCGTGATGACGCCTTCCTTGCCGACCTTGTCCATTGCCTCGGCGATGAGCTCGCCGATGGACGGGTCGCCTGCGGAGATGCCAGCGGTAGCAGCGATCTGCTCCTTGGTGTCGATCTCCTTGGCGGACGCGAGCAGCGACTCGGTGACGGCTGCAACAGCCTTCTCGATGCCGCGCTTGAGGCCGAGCGGGTTCGCGCCGGCTGCGACGTTGCGCAGGCCTTCACGGACGAGTGCCTGAGCGAGAACGGTAGCGGTGGTGGTGCCGTCGCCTGCGACGTCGTCGGTCTTCTTGGCGACCTCCTTGACGAGCTCGGCACCGATCTTCTCGTAGGGATCTTCGAGCTCGATCTCCTTGGCGATGGAAACACCATCGTTGGTGATCGTGGGAGCTCCCCACTTCTTCTCGAGTACGACGTTGCGACCCTTGGGGCCCAACGTCACCTTTACTGCGTCGGCGAGGGCATTGAGGCCTCGCTCGAGGCCACGGCGTGCCTCTTCGTCGAACGCGATGATCTTGGCCATTGCGAAGTGATCCTCCGGATTGGGGGTGACACATTGCTGGCCGAGCTCGGTGCCCGCGACGGACGACCAGGGGTGTCGTTGATTCCCCGGCCTCACCGTGTCCCGACCTGGCACTCACGTGTCGAGAGTGCCAACTGCATTTCTAGCACTCGCCCATGGTGAGTGCAAGGTCGTCCGCCGCCGGCGAACCGCCGCACCCCCCATGCTCGACGCCACCGCGGGACGCAGGTGCCGAGCAGATGCTCGGCCGAGCCGATATCTGTCACACACTGTTCACACCGGTACGCATTGTTAACATCCGAATACTGTGCATCGGACCCGCGACGCTAATACCGTTGAGCGACAACGGTTTCGACACCCGAAAAATTCGGACAAACCCCCGCAAAAGCGACAGTGAGGATCGAATATGTCCGATACGGTCGACACGTCGTACGACAACTCGGCGATGGACCACGAGGAAGAGGGCTACCACAAGGGCCTCAAACCTCGACAGTTGCAGATGATCGCGATCGGTGGCGCAATCGGCACCGGCCTGTTCCTCGGCGCGGGCGGACGCCTCGCCAGTGCCGGCCCCGGCCTGTTCCTCGCCTACGCCCTCTGTGGAATTTTCGTCTTCTTCATTCTCCGTGCCCTCGGCGAATTGGTGTTGCACCGCCCGTCGTCGGGCAGCTTCGTCTCGTACGCTCGCGAGTTCTTCGGCGAGAAGGCCGCATTCGTCGCCGGGTGGATGTACTTCCTCAACTGGGCGATGACGGCCATCGTCGACGTCACGGCCATCGCGACCTACATGCATTACTGGGGAAGTTTCGAGGTGATTCCGCAGTGGGCCATCGCGCTGGTCGCACTGGTTCTGGTGATGAGCCTGAACCTGGTGTCGGTCAAGTGGTTCGGTGAAATGGAGTTCTGGGCGGCCATGATCAAGGTCATCGCGCTGGTGACCTTCTTGATCGTCGGCATCGTCTTCCTGGCCGGCCGCATCCCCGTCGGTTCCGAGATGCCCGGAATCAGCCTGATCACCGACAACGGCGGCCTGTTCCCGTCCGGCGCGTGGCCCCTGGTCATCGTCATCTCGGGCGTCGTGTTCGCTTATGCCGCAGTGGAACTGGTGGGTACCGCGGCCGGTGAGACCGAGAACCCGGAGAAGATCATGCCGCGGGCGATCAACTCGGTCATCGCCCGTATCGCACTGTTCTACGTCGGCTCGCTGGTACTGCTCGCACTACTGTTGCCGTACACCGCATATCAGGCCGGTACCTCGCCGTTCGTGACGTTCTTCTCGAGCATCGGCCTCGGCGGCGCGGGCACCATCATGAACATCGTGGTGCTCACCGCGGCGCTGTCCAGCCTCAACGCCGGTCTCTACTCGACCGGCCGAATTCTGCGGTCGATGGCGATGAACGGCAGCGCACCGGAATTCACCAAGAAGATGACCAAGGGCGGAGTACCGTTCGGCGGCATTCTGCTGACCTGCTTCATCACACTGTTCGGTGTCGCCCTCAACGCCATCGCCCCGGGCGAAGCGTTCGAGATCGTGCTGAACATGTCCGCACTGGGCATCATCGCCAGCTGGGCAACCATCGTGCTGTGCCAGATCCAGCTGTACCGCTGGTCCAAGAAGGGCATCCTGAAGCGGCCCAAGTTCCGTCTGTTCGGTGCGCCGTACACGAGCTACGCGACGCTGGTCTTCCTGTTCGGCGTGCTGGTCCTGATGGCCTTCGATGCCCCGATCGGCTCGTGGACCATCGCGACCCTCGTCGTCATCATCCCCGCACTGATCGGCGGCTGGTTCCTGGTGCGCACCAAGGTGCTCTCGGTGGCCGAAGAACGAATGGGCTACACCGGCCAGTACCCGGTGGTGGCCAACCGTCCGACCGAACCGGAGGAGTGACCCTTCCCAACCCCCTCTCGAGCCAGGGCCCCGCATCGACCCGATGCGGGGCCCTGCTCATGGAGTCACGAAAACCTGAGCCATCGCGAGCGGGTGAACGGTGAGCGTCGCGCCGGCGGCTCCGGCACTCCGGCAGAAACAGCAGCAGCCACGGCATCGGCAAGCTCCACGCAGGTCTGGAATCGATCTGCCGGGTCCTTGGCCAACGCGCGTGCGACCACCGCGTCGAGACCCCGCGGCAGTGATCGCCGACGCCTCGTCACCGCAGGCGGTTCGGCCGACAGATGGGCGGCCGTGATCGCGAGCGGCGTGGCCAACGGGTACGGCGTTCGCCCGGTCAGCAATTCGACCAGCGTCGCCCCCAATGCGTAGACGTCGGTCTGCGCGCTCAGCACTCCCCCGCGAAGCAGTTCCGGTGCCGCGTAGTGGATGGACGCCAGTACAGTTCCGCCGACGACCAGCGGCGTCGAGTCGTCGACCAGACGCGCAATTCCCCAGTCGGACAACAACACCTGCTCGTACCCGTCCACCCGCTCGGTGGAGATGAGGATGTTCGACGGCTTGACGTCGCGGTGCAGGACGCCGTTCGAGTGGGCGTAGTCGAGGCCCTTGGCCACCTCGGCGACGATGCGTGCCACGCGGGAGACGTCGAGAGCGATCTGACCGCGAGCGACCAACCGCGCCGCGCTGTACCCGTCGACGTAGTGCATCGACATCCACAACTGGCCCTCGAACTCACCGTGTTCGTGCACCGACACGATGTTCGGATGCACCAGCAGCTCGGCCACCGTGGCCTCGGTCCGAAATTTGGTGCGCAGTCGCGGCGAGCGCGAGGCGTCGCGGTCGAGGATCTTCAGAGCTTCGAGCCGATCGTGTCCGCGGCCGAGTACGAGGTACACCTCACTCATGCCGCCGACCCCGAGGCGACGCTGCACCCGGAAGCCGGCGAACTCCGAACCCGGCTGCAGCTGGCCGGGCGTCATGGAATCACCTGCTGCGCAGCCTCACTCACAGCCCACAGGCTCACGA
Organism: Rhodococcoides fascians NBRC 12155 = LMG 3623; assembly: GCF_001894785.1. Lineage (GTDB taxonomy): Bacteria > Actinomycetota > Actinomycetes > Mycobacteriales > Mycobacteriaceae > Rhodococcoides > Rhodococcoides fascians. The sequence continues at coordinate 1,097,752 of NZ_BCWW01000001.1, read as the reverse complement.
GAGGGACGATCGGACGAGGCCGCAGCATCGACAGAACTGTAGTCCGCGGGGCACATTCCGGCGACTCGGTGGTGCCGCCGGGGCGTGCGGCAGTTTCGCCACCAGCGCCGATGTCGCTTATGGTGTTTACCGGTACTTGACCGAAACAAGAGAAATATAGCGGCATACCGATAGTGGTCAGCCGATCACCGTGACTCGAGTTCAAAGGAAGTCAAGTAAATGAAAGCTGTGAAGGAAGCGTGGGGAGGACTGCTCAAACCGGTCTTCGTGCCCGCGTCCGTCATCATCTTCGTCATGATCGCCTTCTCCGTGGTCTATTCGAGCACCGCGGCGGATTCGTTCGACACACTCAACAAGGCGATCACGTCCGGCGTCGGCTGGTGGTACATCCTCGCCGCGACCGGCTTCGTACTGTTCGCGTTGTACTGCGGCCTCAGTAGGGTCGGCAATATTCGCCTGGGCCGAGACGACGAGAAGCCGGAGTTCGGCGTCCTGTCCTGGTTCGCGATGCTCTTCAGCGCCGGCATGGGCATCGGCCTGGTGTTCTACGGCGTCGCCGAGCCCCTCTCGCACTACGTGACACCACCCGAGGCCGGAGGCATCCCCGGCAGCACCGACGCGTCCGCACGCCAGGCGATGGAGCTGACGCTCTTCCACTGGGGTCTGCACGCATGGGCCATCTACGTGGTCGTCGGCCTCGGTATGGCGTACATGACCTACCGCAAGGGTCGCCCGCTGACCGTGCGTTGGCTGCTCGAGCCACTGCTGGGCCGCAAGCGCATCGAGGGCGCAATCGGGCACACCATCGATACGGTCGCCATCGTCGGCACCCTGTTCGGTGTGGCGACCTCGCTCGGATTCGGTGTGCAGCAGATTTCGGCGGGGCTGGAATACCTGGGCTGGGTGGAGACCACCAACTGGTTCGTCATCCTGCTCATCGCCGCCATCACCGGCATCGCCACCTTCTCGGTGGTCAGTGGAGTGTCCAAGGGCCTCAAGTGGCTGTCCAACATCAACATGGGTCTGGCAGCTGCGCTCGCCCTGTTCGTGCTGCTCCTCGGTCCGACGCTGTTCCTGATGCAGTCCTGGGTGCAGAATCTCGGCGGTTACGTCCAGGCCCTGCCCGAGTTGGCGCTACGCACCTCTCCGTTCTCCGACGACGGTTGGGCCGGCGGCTGGACCATCTTCTACTGGGGCTGGTGGATGAGCTGGGCACCCTTCGTCGGCATGTTCATCGCCCGCATCTCGCGCGGTCGCACCATCCGTGAATTCGTCTTCGGCGTACTGCTTGCACCGACCATCGTCGGTTCGCTGTGGTTCACGATCTTCGGCGACACGGGCATTCTGCGTCAGCGCAACGACGGCGATCTGCTCGACGCCGAAGGGGCCGTGAACACCAACACCAGTCTGTTCCAGGTGCTCGACGGTCTGCCGATTGCGGCGTTGACCAGCGTCATCGCCATTGCTGTGATCGTGTTCTTCTTCGTGACGTCCTCGGACTCCGGCTCGCTGGTGATCGACATCCTCGCGACCGGCGGCGAGCTGGAAACCCCGAAGATCACGCGGGTCTACTGGGCCGTCCTGCAGGGCGTGGCTGCGGCCGTGCTGCTGCTGATCGGAGGAACCAGTTCTCTGACTGCTCTGCAGACGATGTCGATAGCCACGGCAGTACCGTTCTCGATCGTATTGGTGCTGGCATGCGTGTCGATGCTCAAGGCCTTCCGCTACGACGTCGCCACCACCCCGCGGTACTTGCGCGTCACCGCGACACCCGATGTCGGGGAGGACGAGCCCGAGGCGGCACCGGTGTCACCGGCGGCACGCAAGCGAGTGAGTGCCGGGATTTCGTCGACATTCTCCGGCTTGGCACCGTCCCGGGAAGGGGTGACGCCGCCGCGCACGGACGGCAGCGTCGTACTGGCGGTGCACGAGGTGCCCACCGAACAACTCGAGATTCACCCCGAGACGGGTGCGGTCGAGTACTCCGGTGACAACGCACCGGTCGATCCCCTGGGCGGCGAAGTGTTCGACACCCAGGAGTTCGCAGATTCGGCCGAAGGCCAGAACGTCAAGAACGGCGACTGAACACCTTCTCACCCACCGATCTCTGGCCCTCGCGACACGTTCGCGGGGGTCAGAGGTTTTTCGAAGCCCAGTCGGTCAGTGCTTGCAGGGACGGCAGCAGCGCCGCTCCGGACTGCGTCAAGCTGTACCGCACCGAGAGCGGCGGTCCGTTGTCCACTGTTCGCTGGACCAGGCCGGCTTTGCCGAGCTCCCCGAGCCGCTCGGACAGGACCGAATCGCTGATGCCACCGACGGCCCGGCGTAGGTCCGCGAATCCCATCGACCCGTTCATCAGGGTGGCCAGCAGAATTCCGTTCCATCGCTTGCCGAGGAAGCCGAACGCTTTGGTCAGGGCTCCGTCGCAGGCACGAGGTTCGTGAGTGGGTTCGTTCGCGGCCATGACCCCACCGTACCGAAGTGCTACTGTCTGCCTTGCCACTTCTGATTCACTAGTGGCCTCAGAAATGAAAGCAGGGCTCATGTTCATCGCAACAGTCGTCGTGTCGGTGCTGCTGGCCGTGGCACTCACGTTCTCCGCCGTCGGGAAGCTGACGCGCAACCCCTCCGTCGTCCCGATGCTCGAGCAGGTGGGCGTGCCCGCCGACAAGATTCCGTGGTTGGCCTACGCGGAGATCCTCGGTGCCGTCGGCCTGCTCGTCGGCCTGTTCGCATGGCCGATCGGAGTCGCGGCAGCCATCGGCGTCATCGCGTACTTCGTCGGAGCAGTCGTCGCGCACCTGCGCATCAAGGACAAGGAATTCGGTCCGGCGGCAGGCCTGGCCGTGTTCGCCGTCGTTGCCCTGGTCCTACGGGTGCTCAGCGCCTGACCAGTCGTAGTCCATCTGGCCCGCGGTGGCGAGAGCCTGATCGGCGCTCGTCCACCGCGCGACCAGATGCAGCGCAAGGTCCAGGCCTGCACTGATACCGGCCGACGTCGCCAGATCACCGTGGTCGATGTATCGAACTCCCTCGTGCACGGCCAGCGCGGGCCAGCGGGTGCGCAACAGGTCGAGGTCCTCCCAGTGCGTGGTGACCGGACGCGAATCGAGCAGGCCCGCCGCGGCGAGAACGAAAGCACCGGTGCACACCGATGCGACAACTTCTGCGGTGGGTCGAAGTCGCTGCAGCCACTGAAGAACTCGGCCGTCCGCTTCGATCGCGTCGACGACACCGCCGGGAACCAGGACGAGGTCGTAGGTCCGTGGATCGTCGATCGTAGTGTCGACGCCGATCCTCATCCCACCTCGCGCGCGTACCGCTGCATCGTCGAGCCCGACGAGCGTCACGTCGAAAGGCACCGCGCTACCGGCACGTTGGGCCACCCGATTGGCCACCGAGAACACCTCGAACGGCCCGCAGGCATCGAGCACCTCGACGTCGTCGAACAACAGAATCGCAATACTTCTCATTTTCGCCTCAGCTGCTCGTGGTCGAAACGATGACGGGCACCATGATCGCTGCCGTCACCGCGGCATTGACGTCCGAGACCGCTTTGCGGACGGCTGCACCCGCCCACTCACCCTCGGCGATCTGTTTGGCCCTCGTCTTCAGCACCTTCTTGTCGGCATCGACGATGACCTTGTGCGTCAGATCGACTGCCGAGATCAGTGAGATCAGAGCAGCCGAGTGCGGCGTCGGCGTCGTGCCGTCGACGAGAGCACTCCGCAGTGCATCCCGCAGCACCTTCTCCCGCGAGGTGTCGCGAGCCGGCCACGTCGTCGTCGGGAAAAGCCCCCAGACCTTGTCCTGCTTCTCGGTGACGAAGCCCTGCGCGACCAGACGCGCAGCCAGTTCCTTCGCCAGATTCTTCTGCGACTTCTCGATCACCTTCTGCGGCTTCATCGACCGCGACGCCGTTGCCACCAGATCGAACACCCGGCGCAGCAACGGGTCCGCGGGCGGATCTCCCGCGACGACGACGTGGTCCTTCTTGGTCTGCTCACCGGGACCGGTGATGCGGAGCGACCCGCCCAGGGCGAGCTCGACGACCAGCGCACCCGCGAGAACACGGGGCAACTTGGTGGAATCGGCCGATGGCTTGCCCGATTCGTCGTCGAGCAACAACAGCAGCAGGTCCTCCGCAATCAAGGTCATGCTGCGAGATTACCCACAGTGCGCACTCGATTTGCGGTGTTCATCCGCGCGAAATCGACTGTTCAGTCGGCCCCGCCCATTCAGTTGATCAGACTCTGCCAATTCGAGGGCACCCGTTCACGAGGGCCCGGAACCGTCTGGTCGAGCGGATGATGTTGCGGCGGAGCAAGTTCGGGCCCGTCGTACATCTGCTCGTCCTCGTAGTTGTAGAACCAGTCCTCGCCGGGCTCGAAGCTGCGCACGAACTGGTGCCGAGTGGATTCGGCATGCTTGCTGGCGTGCTGCGACGGAGACGAATCACAGCACCCGATGTGCCCGCACTGCGCACACCGCCGCAGATGCACCCACCACCCCTGCGTCTGCGTGCACTCCACGCAGCCCGGGCCGGACGGCGAGACTGTCGGATCGATACCGTCGATTGTCATGATGCCTCCTCGATTGCTGGATGAACGGGCAGCCGCACGATGAATCGGGTGTCCCCCGGCTGGGACACCACTCGCAGATCGCCCTGATGTTTCTTCACCACGATCCGCCACGAGATGTCCAGACCGAGCCCCGTGCCCTCACCGACGGCCTTGGTGGTGAAGAACGGCTCGAATATTCGCGACCGAATGTCTTCCGGCACACCGGGTCCGGTATCGCACACCTCGATCTGCACCTGATCGTCGTCGAGAAGTGTGCGAACGGTGAGCGTGCCGCGGCCCTCCATGGCCTGCACCGCATTGTCGATCAGATTGGTCCACACCTGATTGAGCTCGGCGGCATACGCAGGAATGGGCGGTACCGACGGGTCGTATTCCTTCACCACGCGGATATCGTCACCGATCTTGCGCCCCAACATGATCAGCGTACTGTCGAGCAGTTCCCGAACATCCACCGTCTGATATGGCGCTCGATCCATCTGCGAATACTGCTTGGCCGCGCCGACCAGAGTGGAGATCCGAGTGGTCGAATCCGAAATCTCGTTCATCAACAACTCGGTTTCCACCGTGTAGTTGAGCCACCTGATCGCCCCTTCGAGCATGGCCGGATCCCCCACCGTCGCCGACACCCGATCCAGCCACGGCACGTCGAGACCCGCCGAGACGAAAGTGGGGGCCAGATCCCATCCCCCGTCGATTCCGTTGTCGTCGAACCACTCTCCGAGCTCGTCCTCCCGGTCCGACGCCTCCATGGCCGTCAACTTGGGCGCCTTGGCCACCAACTCCACGGCCTCGTTCTGCAGTCCGACCAGATGCGACAAGCTCGAGCGATCGAGAGTCCCGCCGGCAATCATTGCCAATTTCTGCCGCATGTGCGCCACCCGATTCCGCAACGCGGACGTCGCCCGCACCGCGGCCGCGGCCGGATTGTTCAGCTCGTGCGTCAACCCGGCCGACAGAGAACCCAACGCCAACAAGCGTTCTCGTTGCTCGACGACCTGCTTGGTGTTCTGGTTTCCGAAGAACAATCCCTCGAGCAGATGCAACGCCATCGGGAACCACTCGCGCACGATCGAGGCGAAGCAGTCGGCATCGAGGACGAAGAACCGGGACTGCGCGGTCACCCGCATCGAACCCTGATAGGTCTGCGGTACTCGATCGCCCAGATACGCCTGCCACGCACCGGCATACACCCCGCGCTGCGAGGTGCGATTGACCACCAGGTCTTCCCCGCCCGAGAGCTTCGAAAGCACCACCGAGCCCTCGATCAACACGTAGAAGCACGTCGCTGGGTCGCCCTCCGCGTACACCGGCCCCGGCTCGATCGTTTCGATACGGCCGTCTCGACACAGCTCGGCGAGCTGTGCGTCGGTGAGCTGCTCGAACAAGAACAGCGTCCGCAACTCCTCCGGATCGCACAGGGGCGCGTTCACGGATTTGCCAGGTATCTGTGCACCAACATCACGGCCATCGCTCCTTCTCCCACTGCCGAGGCAACCCGCTTGGCCGAGTCCGACCGGACGTCCCCGGCCGCGAACACTCCCGGCACGCTCGTCTCGAGGTGATGCGGCAGCCGCGCGGGGGTCCACCCGGCAGGACCGCGGCCGTCGACGACCAGATCGGGGCCCGTCACCACGAATCCATGATCGTCACGAACGAGCACGCCCTCGAGCCAATCGGTGCGCGGTGCCGCGCCGATGAACAGGAACAGGTACTGCGCGTCCACCGTCGTCGTCTCGTCGGTTGCCCTGTTGTGCAGCGTGATCTGCTCGAGGTGCCCGTCACCAGAGACGCCGACGACCTCGGTGCACGGCCGAACGCTGATCTTCGGGTTCTCCTCGATCTGCTTGATGAGGTAGTACGACATCGATGCCTCTAGGGACGCCGCGCGAATAAGGATCGTCACCGACCTCGCGCCCCGCGAGAGATAGACCGCCGCCTGGCCGGCCGAGTTCGCGCCGCCGACGATGAAGACGTCCTGTTCGGCGCAGCGAGCTGCCTCGGTCATCGCCGAGCCGTAGAACACTCCGCGACCGGTGAAGTCGTCGATTCCGGGGGCCTCCAACCGGCGGTAGGCGACGCCGGTGGACAGGATGATCGTCTGGGCACTGATGCTGCGGCCGTCGGCGAACCGCACGGTCCGCGCAGCGCCGTTGGTCTCCAGGGCCACGACGTCCTGCGTGGTGACCACCTCGGCACCGAACTTCAGCGCCTGCCGCCGAGCCCGCTCCGCGAGTTGTGCGCCCGAGACGCCGTCGGGAAAGCCGAGGTAGTTCTCGATGCGTGAACTCTGCCCGGCCTGCCCGCCGGTCGCGGTGCGCTCGATCAACGTGGTGCGCAGGCCCTCGGACGCGCCGTAGAGCGCAGCGCCGAGACCGGCCGGGCCGCCGCCGATGACAACGAGGTCGTAGAACTCTTCCGACGGTGAGACCGTCAGCCCCAGGCGGTTGCCGAGTTCGGCATCGGACGGCTCGATCAGCGCGTCACCTTCGGTGGTGATGACCACCGGGAGGCGGTCGTCGGCCACTCCGGCCGCGGCCAACAGCCGCGCACCCTCCGATTCGTCGGACATGTACCAGCGGTACGGCAGTTGATTGCGGGCGAGAAACTCCCTGATCTCCGAGGACCGCGCAGACCAGCGGTGGCCGACGATCTTGGTGTCCTCCACGGCCCGGTGGTCGTACGCGCACCAGGCTTCGAGCTGAGCGTCGAGGACGGGGTAGAGCTTTTCCTCGGGTGGATCCCACGGCTTGAGCAGGTAGTAGTCGAGATCGATGACGTTGATGGCGTCGATCGCAGCGTCGGTGTCGGCATAGGCGGTGAGCAGGATTCGCCGCGCCGTCGGGAACAGATCCATGGCCTGTTCGAGAAATTCCATGCCGCTCATGTTCGGCATGCGGTAGTCGGCCAACAGAATCGCGACCGGAGTGCCGCGCAACGTCAGTTCCTTGAGGGCATCGAGCGCCCCGGCACCGGATTCCGCGCGCACGATGCGGTACTGCTCGCCGTACCGGCGGCGCAGGTCGCGGGCGACCGAACGCGATACTCCGGGATCGTCGTCGACGCTGAGAATGACCGGTTTCATGACCCTCCAGGACTGGTGCTCGTCAACCTCATGAGCATGCCACCACCGGACCCCCTATGGGAGGTGAGTGACGGCGTCGAGCCTGGGAACAGCAGGGTCAGATTCGGCCGCGCCTGATCAGATCGATCTCCTGCGGGGTGAGCAGCCGCTCGAGCTTCTCGGCAGGCCAGGTACGCGGACTGCCGCTCATCCTGGCGGTCTTCAACAGGGGCAGATCACTGCTTGTACGACGCATTATCGACTGTAATTTCACGGTGGATCACTCCGAACAATTTCTTCGTTGGTCCCGACACTCCGCTTGCTACATCGATCAGTGTCCGCCCGGCGTTAACGCCGGGCTGGGATCTCGTACGGCGTTTCGCGCCGAAAGACCGTTTCTCCCCGCTCTACGTGGGGTAAACATCGGCCCACATCAACTGATCGGGGAACGTTCGTGAACACGTCGGGAAAATCCACGTCGGGACATTCGGGAACAGGAAAATCACTGGCCAATTCGGTTCAGGACAACGGTGCATTCGAGAAGGCGGCCCGGGCCGGCCACTTCGTCAGCGGAGTGCTGCACATCCTGATCGGGTACATCGCCATCCGATTGGCGTTCGGTCAGGGCGGTAACGCCGACCAGTCCGGAGCACTCGCAGAACTGGCCGAGAAGCCCGGCGGCAAGATCGCACTGTGGGTTGCCGTCGTCGCGTTCGTGGCACTGGCCCTGTGGCGCATCGTCGAGGCCATCGTCGGCAAGAAGTCCGATTCCGACGAGGGCAGCGCGATGGATCGACTGAAGGCGGCAGCGCTGGCCGTCGTCTACATCGCCTTCGCATTCTCTACCTACGGTTTCGCGACCGGATCCGGTAAGTCCAGTGGGCAACAGAACGCCGGCTACTCGGCGCGACTGATGGAATCCGGTGGCGGCAAGCTCGTTTTGATCGTCATCGCCCTGATCGTCATCGGCGTCGGCGGATACCACGTCTACAAGGGCGTCTCGAAGAATTTCCTCGACGACCTCGAAGGCAGTCAGAGCGGAGCGGTCGTGAAACTTGGCATCGCCGGATACGCGGCCAAGGGCACGGCGCTCGTGGGGGCGGGAATCCTCGTCGTCGTAGCGGTACTGCAGTCGGACCCGTCGAAGGCCACCGGAATCGACGGTGCCGTCAAGACCCTGGGAGCCCAGCCGTACGGGCAGGTTCTGTTGATCCTCGCCGGCGTGGGAATCGCTCTGTACGGCCTGTATGCATTCATTCTGGCTCGCCGCGCTCGCATGTGAGCAGGAGTGGAGCTCGCTTCGCTCGCATGTGAGTGGAAGTTCGTGACGGGTTCACGTGGTCGTCGCAACGAGCAGTCGTTTGTTGTACTCCTCGAGTGGAGTATCCCATCCCAGGGTCTTTCTGGGGCGGTTGTTCAGTAGAGCGGCGACCTCGTCGAGCCGTTCGGGACCGTGCACCGACAAGTCGGTGCCCTTCTTGAAGTACTGACGGAGCAGACCGTTGGTGTTCTCGTTGGTGCCCCGCTGCCACGGGGAGTGCGGATCACAGAAGTAGATCTGCACCCCTGTGGCGACGGTGATCTCGGCATGCTTGGCCATCTCGCCACCTTGATCCCAGGTGATCGAACGCATCAGTGCCGCAGGCAGTTCCGCGATCTTCTTCGTCATCGCCTCGGCCACCGACGCCGCCGAATGATCGATGGGCAGATGCAGCAGCATCACCAACCGCGAGGTCCGCTCGACCAGCGTCCCGATCGCCGACCCGCCCTTGGTGCCGATGATCAGATCACCCTCCCAATGGCCGGGAACGTTGCGGTCGGCGACCTCGGCGGGCCGTTCGGAGATGTTGATCATCCCGCGGATTTTCGATCGCCGTTCGGTGGTGCGGCGGTGCGCCAGCCGCACCGGCCGGCCAGTCCGAAGATGCCTGGTCAGCTCCTTGGTCAGGCCACCTTTGCTCTGAACGTAGAGGGTCTGATAGATCGTTTCGTGCGACACATGCATCTCCGGCGAGTGAGGAAATTCCTTCCTCAGTGTCGCCGAGATCTGCTCGGGCGAGTAGTCCAACTCGAGCAGCGCCTGCACCCGATCGCGCAGCAACGGCGTGAGCTCGAGCTTGCCCTTCTTCGGGCGTTTGGCTGCCTTTCGGGCATCACGCTCGGCCTGATGTGGCTTGTACTGTCCGCGGAAGTACTTGTGCCGCTTGAGTTCTCGACTGATCGTCGACACCGCTCGCCCCAGGCATGTCGCGATCGCGGTCATCGTCCAGCCGTCCCGGACACCGTCGGCGATGAACTCGCGTTCCTCCAGTGAGAGGAAACGGCCCGTCGGCTCCGGTGTCGAGCGTGGACGCACACCACCACGTTCGTACACCCAGTTCCAGCCGCTGCCCTCGCTGATACCGACTGCGAGGGCAGCGTCCTTGATCGTCACGCCACTGCTCCGCAGTGACCAGAGCGTCATCCGAACCTGATGTGAGAAACCCGGGTGAACCATCGCAAACATCCCTAATGATCAGGCACGTTGCAACCACCGCTCGAATCCGCCCGTAGTGGGCTACGAGGTTCCACTCACATGGTGGCCGAGTGTGGTCACGGCCACATAGGATGCACACGATTGGTGTGACGATCAGTTGCAGCTATTCCTACAACCCGGAGGCCCACGTTGAGCAAGACCCTCGAAGCCACGATCGACATCGATGCCAGTCCGCAGGCCGTGTGGTCGGTCGTCTCGGACCTACAGCGCATGGGCGAGTGGAGTCCGCAGTGCAAGAAGATGAAGGTCTTCGGCGGACCCGTCGGCAAGGGCACCCGAACGCTCAACATCAACCGCAAGGGCCTGCTCGTGTGGCCGACCAGCGCCAAGGTCGTCACCTTCGAGCCGAACAAGGCACTGGCGTTCCGCATCGTCGAGAACAAGACGATCTGGTCGTACACGCTCACTCCGACGGCAACCGGAACCACCGTCGTCGAGAAGCGGGAAGCCCCCAGCGGCACCTCGGCCGTGTCGTCGTTGCTGGTCAAGCGGATCCTCGGCGGGATCGACGAGTTCGATGTCGAGCTGGTCGAAGGCATGAACAGCACGCTCCGACGCATCAAGACCGAAAGCGAAAAGTCGAGCCGAAAATAACTTTTCTCAGGAAGGTTTCAGGTTTGTTACCCCTGGGCATCCATGGTTTCGACAAGCAATCGATACACACGGAAAGTGGGGGCAACACATGTTGGGTCTCGGAATCATCGGCTGGATCATCATCGGCGGTCTCGCCGGCTGGATCGGCAGCAAGATCATGAAGACCGATGCTCAGATGGGCATCATCCTGAACATCGTCGTCGGCATCATCGGCGGCCTCATCGGTGGATACCTGCTCAAGGTCTTCGGCGTCGACGTCGAAGGTGGCGGCCTGATCTTCAGCTTCATCACCTGCATCCTCGGTGCATGCATCCTGCTGTTCCTGGTCAAGCTCGTGACCGGTCGCAGCCGCGTCTGATTTCACTCGCACTTCCCGACTGCCGGGGCCGCTCACGTACTCTGTGAGGGCCCCGGCAGTCGTTTTGTTCGCCGTCCGATCAGCTCCCGGCGTCCAATCCCTGCCCGCATCCGAGCTCGCCCGACAGTAAGAGGAGACCGTGGCACGCCGTCCCGCCCCGATTGATCAACCACCCCGCACGGGAGTGGCTCACATCGTCGACCTGGTTCGCGAAACGGTTCCACCGCTACACCCCGCCGGACTGCCCTTCGTCGGTGGTCCCCTGGCCGTCGCAGTGCTCGGCCGTCGGTCGAAGTGGGTCCGCAATGCCGGGCTCGTCGCCGCAGGAGCCTGCGCCACCTTCTTCCGCCACCCGTCGCGCGTGCCGCCGAACCGCCCCGGCGTCGTCGTCGCTCCCGCCGACGGTTTGGTCACCCTCGTCGACACCGCCGTCCCGCCCGCCGAGCTCGATCTCGGTGCACAGCCCGTGCCGCGAGTGAGCATCTTCCTGTCCGTTCTGGACGTGCACGTGCAGCGTGTTCCCGTCGGCGGACGCGTGGTCGAGGTCGTACATCGCCGCGGTCAGTTCAAGTCCGCAGACCTGGCCGAGGCCAGTGAGGTCAACGAGCGCAACAGCATGCACATCGAGACCGATTCCGGTCACCACGTCGGCGTGGTGCAGATCGCCGGTCTCATCGCTCGACGCATCGTCAACAACGCGAAGGTCGGAGACGTGCTCTCCATCGGCGACACGTACGGCCTGATCCGATTCGGCTCCCGCGTCGACACCTACTTCCCGGCCGGGACGACGCTCCTCGTCGAACGCGGCCAACGAGCAGTCGGTGCCGAGACGGTACTCGCCGAGCTCCCCCAGTAGAAACGACATGATCACCAGGAGCGCCAAGCCGCCTGCTGCTATCCGTCTGCTTCCGTCGGTCGTCACCATTCTCGCGTTGTGCTCCGGGTTGTCGGCAGTCAAGTTCGCTCTCGACGGTCAACTCGGAACCGCACTCGCGATGATCGGTGCCGCTGCGATCCTCGACGCACTGGACGGCCGCATCGCTCGTCTGCTCGACGCCACCAGCAAGATCGGTGCCGAACTGGATTCTCTGTCCGATGCAATCTCGTTCGGCGTCGCGCCCGCCTTGGTGCTCTACGTGACTCTGCTCGAGGGCAGTAGTGGCGGTTGGATCGTCGCACTGGTGTACGCCGTGAGCATCGTGCTCCGACTCGCCCGGTTCAACACCCTGCTCGACGAGGACGACACCCCGGCGTACGCCCGCGAGTTCTTCACCGGGGTCCCCGCACCCGCAGGTGCACTCATCGCGCTCGCCCCGATCGCTGCATTCGAGGAATTCGGCGACGGCTGGTGGGCCTCGTTCTACGTCGTCGCCGGCTGGTCGATCCTCACCGCTGGTCTGATCGTGAGCACCATCCCCACTCTCGCGCTCAAGACGGTCTCGGTGCCACCGCGCTTGGCCGCCGGTTTGCTGGTGTTGGTCGCGCTGCTCGCTGCCGCGCTCATCACCTTCCCGCTGGTCCTGCTGATGGGATTGGTGTTCGCCTACCTCGTGCACATTCCGTTCGCGGTGCGCTCGCAGCGCTGGACGGCTGCACGCCCGTACACGTGGGATGCGAAGCCGGCCGAGCGTCGCGCGGAACGCCGCGCCATTCGACGGTCGCCCGGCAACGCGCGCCGGTCGCAGGCGCGTCTGGGACTTCGCCGACCGCGCAGCTGACGACCCCATTAGGTTGGACGTGTGACCGAATCCCGAACCCCCGAGCTCGTTCTCACCACCCGATTGAACACCTCGGCCGCCGACGCCAGGCGAGGCGTCGTCCGACTCCATCCCGAGGTCTTGGCGGCGCTCGGTCTGCGGGAATGGGATGCCGTCTCGCTCATCGGTTCTCGGCGTACGGCTGCGGTGGTTGCCGAGGCTCCCAACGGAATCCCGCAGGGTACCGCGCTACTCGACGACGTCACGCTCTCCAACGCCGGACTACGCGAAAATGCCTCTGTGGCAGTCGCTCCCGTGACGGTCTACGGGGCGAGAACCGTCACGGTCACCGGGTCGGCCCTGGCCACCGGTTCCATTTCCGACGCCACCCTGCGCCAAGCGCTACTCGGCAAGGTCCTCACCGTGGGCGACACCGTGTCGCTCCTCCCCCGCGATCTGGGGCCCGGCACATCGACGTCGACGGCCACGCAGGCACTGTCGCGAACGTTCGGGGTGGCGTGGACGACCGAACTGTTGACGGTCTCGGCCGTCGAACCCTCCGGCGGTCCCGTGAGCGTGCAACCCAATTCTGCGGTGAGCTGGGGGCGCGGCACGGTCGCCTCGGGATCACCCGAATCGGCCTCGGCCACATCGGTTCCGACGCCCGGAGCTGCGGCCCCGCCACGCGTAAGCGCGGCCGACCTGGTGGGTGTAAGCACTGCACAGGCCAAACTCACCGAGTGGCTACGACTGGCGCTCGACGAGTCGGAACTGCTCGCCACCCTCGGCGCATCTCCGCATCTGGGTGTGCTGATCACCGGCCCCGGCGGAGTGGGCAAGACGACGTTGGCACGCGCCGTCATCGGCGAACGGCGATGCGTCGTGCTGGACGGGCCGTCGATCGGCGCATTGGAGGCGTCGGCTCGCGTCGAACGCGTCACTGCTGCGGTCGACGAACTGACCGGCGCGGGGGTGCTGCTGATCACCGATGTCGACGCGTTGCTGCCGTCCGATCCGGAGCCTGCGTCGACGTTCGTCCTCGATGTGCTGCGCCGTGCCGTGGACACTCCGGGCTTCGCTCTGATCGTCACGACTGCACATCCCGAGGCCACCGACGCCAGAGTGCGTGGGCAGGATCTGTGCGATCGCGAACTGACCCTCACTCTCCCCGATGCCGCCGGTCGCAGAGCGTTACTGGAGCATCTACTGAAGAAGGTCCCTCAGGGTGATGTCGACCTTGTCGAAATAGCCTCACGGACACCAGGTTTCGTTGTCGCCGATCTCGCTGCCCTGGTGCGCGAAGCGGCGCTACGAGCGGCTGCGCGGGCATCGAACGATGCCACGGCCGCCTCACTGATGCACGACGACCTGATCGGCGCGTTGCAGGTGATTCGGCCGTTGTCGCGCTCGGGTGCCGAGGAATTGGCGATCGGCAGCCTCTCCCTCGAGGACGTGGGAGACATGGTCGAGACCAAGCAGGCCCTGACCGAGGCCGTCCTGTGGCCGCTGCGTCATCCGGATTCGTTCGCGCGCTTGGGCATCGAGCCACCGCGCGGAGTTCTACTGTACGGCCCACCCGGATGCGGCAAGACGTTTCTGGTGCGCGCCCTGGCCAGTTCGGGCCAGCTCAGCGTGCACTCGGTCAAGGGCGCGGAACTGATGGACAAATGGGTCGGGTCCTCGGAAAAGGCTGTGCGCGAACTGTTTCAGCGCGCCCGCGACTCCGCCCCCTCGCTCATCTTTCTCGACGAAGTAGACGCCCTCGTACCGCGTCGCGGGCAGAGTTCGGATTCCGGTGTCGGCGACCGAGTGGTCGCGGCACTGCTGACCGAGCTCGACGGCGTCGAACCACTGCGCGACGTCGTCGTTCTCGGCGCAACGAACCGGCCCGATCTGATCGACCCGGCTCTACTGCGGCCCGGCAGGCTCGAGCGCCTGGTCTTCGTCCCGCCGCCGGATGCCGATGCGCGAGTGGACATCCTGAAGGCGTCGGGCAAGTCGATCCCGCTCGCCGAGGATGTCGATCTCGAAGCCCTCGCACGCGATCTCGACGGCTACTCCGCCGCGGACTGCGCGGCCCTGCTGCGCGAGGCCGCACTGACGGCGATGCGTCGGTCGATGGACGCAGCAGACGTCACCGCCGAGGATGTCGCCACCGCTCGGGCGACGGTCAAACCGTCACTCGATCCCGAGCAGGTGGCGCATCTGCGGGCTTACGGGAGTGCCTAGCGGCAGTGGTGTGGTTATGCGCCCTCCGCGGCACATAACCACACCACTGCGCAGCACTTACTTCCAGCGGGCCAGAACTTCTTCGGCGCGCTTGGCGAGCACCATCTGGAAGATCGGGCCGAAGCTGATGCGACCGACGCCGAGGGAAGCGAAGTGCGAGAGGTCGCCCTCGGCGGGGTTGGCGATGGCGTTGATGGGCAGCGGGAGTTCTTCGGCGAGACGCTTGTAGTCGTCGTCGTTGTGGAAGCCGACGGGGTAGAGCGAGTCGGCACCGGCAGCGGCGGCCAGTTTCAGGCGTGCGATGGCGCGGTCGACGCGATCGTTCTCGTCACCGATCTGCTTGACGAACAGGTCGGTGCGGGCGTTGATGACGACGTGGACGTCGGTGGCGTCAGATGCCGCGCGGAGGGCTCCGACGAAGTCGGCGTGTTCCTGTGCTTCGCGAAGTCGGCCGCCCTCGCTGTGGACGGTGTCCTCGATGTTGAGGCCGACGGCTCCGGCGGAGATCAGTCCGTCGATCAGGCGCTTGGGGTCTTCTCCGTAGCCGGATTCGATGTCGACCGAGAGCGGTGCGTCCACGGCGGCGGAGATCTGGGAGATGCGGGTGAGCAGTTCGTCGAAGGTGATGCCCTCGTTGTCGGGCTTGCCGATGGAGTCGGAGACGGGGTGGCTGCCGACGGTCAGTGCAGTGAAGCCGGCGGACACGGCGAGGTTGGCGGACCAGGCGTCCCATACGGTCGGCAGGACGACCGGGTTGCCCGGCTGGTGCAGCTCGAGCAGGGTGGTGGCCTTCTGGGACAGGTCGGTCATGGAGACTCCTTCGCGGCGGTTGTGGAGAACGTACGTTCTCCCACATCCAACATACGCGATTCAGTCGATCAAATCGAGGGCCTTCATTCGGTCGAACACCATCAACGACCCCGGGGCGACATCGGGCATGGCGGCGTACTCGTCGCGAGTGAAGTACCGAATCTCGGCGATCTCGCTGGTCGGCGTCGGCTCGTCGGCAAGATCGGCGAGAAAACACGTGATCTCGAGCGGGGTGCCCATCGGATGGCCCCAGGCCTGGCACTCGAACACTCCGAGCAGCCGAACGTCGATGACCGCGGCGTCGAGTTCTTCCCTGATCTCGCGGTGCAGCGCCTGCTCGGGCGACTCGCCGGGATCGATCTTGCCGCCGGCCATGTAGAAGGCAGATTTGCCCGTCGACCGCGTCTGAAGCATGCGGCGGTGGCGAACGTACGCAAGACCGGCGGTGCGAATGGGTCTCGGTTCACTCATCGACGATCGACTCTCTCTATCGGAAACGTCCGGTTTGTACCGCATGGCACGCCGTCGACCACGCAAAGTAGGATGGAAACCGACAAACGTGCCCGCCACCGTTCGGTGGTCGGTCCGCTATTTCTCAAAGGCCGAGTCTTCGGAGACCCAGGTCGATTTCACACACAATTTCACGACCCTACTCATCGCCGCCCTACGACCACCGCCCCGGCCCGAAAGCCGAGGCGACCGAGACGACGGAGTGATTTTTGCTCGCTATTCTTCTTGCGCACGCCGCCGCCGCGCTGCTCGCGCCGCTTCTCGTCCGGTGGTGGGGACGTACTGCATTCTTCCCTTTGGCCCTGGTGCCACTGCTCAGCCTGATCTGGGTGTTCGGCAACTGGAACACCGACCAGAAGCTGCACATCGAATGGGTTCCCGGCCTGTCGATGGACATCGACATGCGCTTCGATTCGCTCGCCGCCATCATGTCGTTGCTCGTTCTGGGCATCGGTTCGCTGATCCTGCTGTACTGCGCCCGCTACTTCGAGGACGACGAGCCCAGGCTGGGCCTGTTCGCCGCCGAGATGGTCGCGTTCTCCGGAGCCATGTTCGGTCTGATCACCAGCGACAACATGCTCGTGCTCTACATCTTCTGGGAAATCACGACGGTGTTGTCGTTCCTGCTGGTCGGCCACTATGCAGAACGCGCGTCGAGTCGGCGCGCCGCGACGCAGGCTCTGCTCGTCACCACCGCAGGTGGTCTGGCGATGCTGGTGGGCATCATCGTCCTCGGCCAGGCCGCTGGGTCGTACAACCTGTCCGACGTCGTCGCGAACGCCCCGGGC
The DNA here is from genome assembly GCF_001894785.1 of Rhodococcoides fascians NBRC 12155 = LMG 3623. GTDB lineage: Bacteria > Actinomycetota > Actinomycetes > Mycobacteriales > Mycobacteriaceae > Rhodococcoides > Rhodococcoides fascians. The sequence goes on along the minus strand of NZ_BCWW01000001.1, from coordinate 1,080,586 downwards.
GGCTGGCTGCCCGGAGTGGCGATCGTGTTGATCCTCATCGGCGCACTGAGCAAATCGGCCATCGTGCCGATGCACTTCTGGCTGCCCGGTGCCATGGCCGCGCCGACGCCGGTCAGTGGTTACCTGCACGCCGCCGCGATGGTCAAGGCCGGTATCTACCTGGTCGCGCGCCTCGCTCCGGGTTTCGCGGACTCCGGTCCGTGGCGCGCCACGGTCATCAGCCTCGGCTTGCTGTCGATGATTCTGGCCGGGTGGCGAGCACTGCGTGCATTCGACCTGAAACTGATTCTGGCGTTCGGCACGGTCAGCCAGCTGGGCTTCCTGATGGTCCTGGTCGGCATCGGATCCGAGAAGGCCATGTTGGCCGGTCTGACGATGGTGATCGCGCACGCGATGTTCAAGGCCACGCTGTTCATGGTGGTCGGCATCATCGACCACACCACCGGCACCCGAGACATTCGTAAGCTCGCCCACCTGGGCAAGAAGGCCCCGTGGCTCGCCGCCATTGCAGCGCTCGCGGCGGCGAGCATGGCCGGACTACCACCGATGATCGGCTTCGTCGGCAAGGAAACAGCCCTGTCGGCCGTGATCAGCACGCCGACGCTCGACCCCACGGTCGCGGCTGTCGTCGTCGCGGGCCTGGTGATCGGCTCGATTCTGACGGTCACCTACAGCATTCGGTTCGTCTGGGGCGCGTTCGCCCGCAAACAGCTCAAGCGTCCGAGCCCGTCCGTCAGGGCCATGCATGCACCCTCCGCATTGTTCCTCGCCGCGCCCGCGTTCCTCGCCGTTCTGGGTCTGATCGCCGGATTCACGTCCTCGGTCGTCGACCACATCGTCAGTCCCTACGCCCGAACCCTGCCGTCGTACGGGCAGGAGCCTTACCACCTGGCGTTGTGGCACGGGTTCAACCTGCCGCTGGCGCTGACCGTCGTCGTCGTCACCGGCGGCGTCGGGCTGTTCATCGCACACCGGGTGGTCAACCGACTCAAATTCGAGCATCCGCCGCTCGGTAACGCAGACCGCATCTACGACAACGTGCTCAAGTCCATGGACACCCTGTCCATTCGCTTGACCGGCACCACGCAGCGTGGTTCGCTCCCCCTCACTCAGGGCACGATCCTGCTGACGCTGGTGCTGCTGCCGATCATCGTGTTGATCGTCGGCCAAGAACCCGGCCTGGATTACACGCTGTGGAACACCCCGCTGCAGCTGGTCATCGGAGTGATCATGATCGCGGGTGGCCTCGGCGCGACAGTGATGCGCAACCGTCTGGCCAGTGTCATTTTGGTCGGACTCACCGGGTACGGCTGCGGCGTCATCTTCGCCATCCATGGCGCTCCCGACCTCGCCCTGACTCAGTTCCTCGTCGAGACGCTGACCCTCGTGGTGTTCGTCCTGGTACTGCGCAAACTGCCCGCCGAGGTCGACGACCGGGGCTCGGCAGGTTCGCGTGGCCCCCGCGCCGCACTCGCCGTCGCCGTCGGAGCGACCGTCAGCGTGCTCGGCGCGTTCGCTATGAACGCCCGCAGTGCCGCGCCGGTCTCACTGCAGTTCCCCGAGGCCGCGTACGAGCTCGGCGACGGCAAGAACATCGTCAACGTGATCCTCGTCGACATCCGCGCCTGGGACACGCTCGGCGAAATCTGCGTACTCCTCGTCGCCGCGACGGGCGTGGCCAGCCTGGTGTTCCGCAACCGGCGGTTCGGCAGCGCTCCGCGGGTGTCCGACGCCCCCGCATCGTCGTCGGACACGAACGACGCGGCGGAGACGACGTGGCTGCTCGGCGGCGATCTGATCGATCCGCGGCATCGTTCGTTGATTCTCGAAGTCACGACGCGGTTGATCTTCCCGACGATCATGGTGCTGTCGATCTACTTCTTCTTCTCCGGACACAATGCCCCCGGCGGCGGTTTCGCCGGTGGTCTGACGGCGGGCCTCGCGCTGGTGCTGCGGTATCTCGCCGGTGGCCGGTACGAGCTCGGCGAAGCGGTCCCGATCGACGCAGGCAAGATCCTGGGTCTCGGGTTGATCTTCGCGGCCGGCACGGCGGTGGCGTCGATGTTCCTCGGCGCTCCGGCACTGTCGTCGGCGACGTTGGAAGTGACACTGCCGATTCTCGGTGACATCAAGCTGGTCACCGCATTGTTCTTCGACCTCGGTGTCTATCTCATCGTGGTCGGGTTGGTACTCGACGTGCTCCGCAGTCTCGGCGCGCGTCTCGACGCACAGGTGGAAATGCAGAGCCAAGGCCGAGTGAGTGCCCGATGACCGCAGATGTCGGAATGCTCGTCATCGTCGGCGTTCTCGTCGCATCGGGTGTGTACCTGCTGCTCGAACGCAGCATCACCAAGATGCTGCTCGGTCTGCTGCTGTTCGGCAACGGAGTCAATCTGTTGCTGCTCACCGTCGGTGGCCCGGCAGGTACCCCGCCTATCGTCGGTCGAGACAACTCGCTGCACCAGAACATGGCCGATCCGCTGGCTCAGGCCATGATCCTGACGGCGATCGTCATCACCATGGGTATCGCCGCCTTCGTGCTCGCGCTGGCGTATCGATCGTTCACGCTCAACACCAAGGACGACCTCGAGAACGACCCCGAGGACACCAAGGTCTCCCAGCGCCGTTCGATGGCCGAAGCACCGGACCGCGACCGTTCCGACGACCCGGTCACCGGTGAGCCGAGCTTCGGCGGCGACGCTTTCGACTCGAAGGGCAATCCGATTCCGCTCGAGCAGATCAGGAACCTCGAAGACCTGGAGTGCTACGAGGATCTGCACGACGGCGACTTCGACAACGACGACGACAACCCCCAGCTCCGCGGTCTCGACGGACTCGACACGGCCGAGAAAGACGACAGCCGACCGGAGCACCCCAACACTGCCGACTCCAGGCCTGACGACACCAGCTCCGACGACTCCAGCTCCGACGACACGAAGGGAGACGACAAGTGACGATCTCCCCGGGCGTGATCGATGCCCTGACGCCGCTGCCCGTGCTCATCCCGATGCTCGCCGCGGCATTGACGCTGGTGCTGGGACGTCGCCCCCGCGCGCAGCGTTTCATCACTCTCGCCGCGCTGACCGCGGTGGTCGCGATTTCGTCGATGATGCTCTACCTCGCCGATCGCGATGGGACCAGCGCGCTGCAGGTCGGCGGCTGGGATTCACCACTGGGCATTTCGCTGGTGGTGGACCGGCTGTCGGCGATGATGCTCGTCGTCTCGTCGATCGTGCTGCTGGCCGTCATGGTGTACTCGATCGGCCAGGGTATTCGCGACGGCAGTGAGAATCAGCCGGTCTCGATCTTCCTGCCCACCTATCTGGCCTTGACCGCAGGCGTCTGCAACGCGTTTCTGGCCGGCGACCTGTTCAATCTGTTCGTCGGATTCGAGGTGTTGCTCGCGGCGTCGTTCGTCCTCCTCACTCTCGGGGCAAGTGCCGACCGGGTCCGCGCCGGCGTGTCCTACGTGATGGTCTCGATGGTCTCCTCGCTGATCTTCCTGATCGGCATCGCATTGGTCTACGGTGCCACCGGAACACTGAATTTGGCCCACATCGCCGTGCGGATGGACGACATCCCGTCCGGCACTCGTACGGCCATCTTCGCGGTGCTGCTCGTTGCGTTCGGCATCAAGGCCGCGGTGTTCCCGCTGTCCACGTGGCTGCCCGACTCGTACCCCACGGCCCCGGCTCCGGTCACCGCGGTGTTCGCCGGCTTGCTGACGAAAGTCGGTGTCTACGCGATCATTCGCGCGCACACGCTGCTGTTCCCGGACGGCTCGCTCGACAACGTGCTGATGGTCTGTGGCCTGCTGACGATGCTCGTCGGCATCCTCGGCTCCATCGCACAGAGCGACATCAAACGACTGCTCTCGTTCACTCTGGTGAGCCACATCGGTTACATGATCTTCGGCGTCGCGCTGTCGACTCAATCGGGACTGTCCGGCTCGATCTACTATGTGGCCCACCACATTCTGGTGCAGACGACCCTGTTCCTCGTCGTCGGCCTGATCGAACGTCAGGCCGGTTCGTCGTCACTGCGACGGCTCGGAGGATTGGCCGCGGCCAGCCCGGTGCTGGCCATCGTCTTCCTGGTGCCGGCCCTCAATCTCGGTGGTATTCCGCCGTTCTCGGGGTTCATCGGCAAGGTCGCCCTGCTGCAGGCCGGCAGCGATCAGGGCAGCGTACTGGCCTGGTTGCTCGTGGCCGGCGGCACCGTCACCAGCCTGCTGACCCTCTACGTGGTTGCTCGTGTCTGGACCAAGGCGTTCTGGCGAGCCCGCGCCGACGCACCGGAAGGTGACCTCGCGGACAACAGCCCCTCTGCTCTGCTCGACGATTCCTCGGACATCCAGTTCGGTGACCGCGAGGATGTGGGCCGGATGCCCGCCTTCATGTTGATCCCGACGATCGGCCTCGTCGTCGTCGGTTTGGCGATGACGGTGTTCGCCGGGCGCATCATCGACATCAGCGATCGGGCGGCGGCGGATCTGCGGGATCGCTCGGTGTACATCGACGCCGTGCGGGGAGCCGAGTTCGTCGGCGATCAGGCCTACGAACAGGCACGCGCAGACGAGGAGGGCACCCGATGAAGATGAACCGTTCCTTCCTGCTGCGGATCTGGACACTGGGATGGTTGACGGCCATCTGGGTTCTGTTGTGGGGCAACGTCTCTGCGGCCAACATCCTCGGCGGACTCGCGGTCGGCCTGCTCATCATGGTGCTGTTGCCGTTGCCGCGGGTGCCGGTCGAGGGACGCATCCACGTGTTCTCGCTCGTCAAGCTCGCAGTCGTATTCCTCTATTACGCAGCCGAATCCAGTGTCAGTGTGGCGTGGTTGGCGATCCGCCCGAAGGCACCGCCGGTCACCGGTGTGCTGCGCTGCCGCATCGCCATCAAGTCCGATCTGGTGCTCACCCTCTTCGTCGACGCGATGAATCTCGTCCCGGGCACGATGGTCCTCGAGATCGATCGCACCCGACGCCTGTTGTACGTGCATGTGCTGGACATGGGCACGCAGAAGGCAGTCGACGGGTTCTACACGTACGTTCGGAACCTCGAGAAGCTGTTCATCGCGGGATTCGAGCGCGACTCCGATTGGAAGCCGAGCCCCCTGCATTACCAGGAATACGAGCAGTACCACGGGGTTCTGGGTGACGATCCCGAATCGGGCGATCTCGATACTCCGCGCGACGACAAGATGACCGACGACAAGAGGAAGGGGGACTGGTCGTGACCGTAGTACTGGCGATCGCAGGCGCGCTGCTGATCGCCGCCGCGATCCTCACCGCATTCCGGTTGCTCGACGGCCCGAGCACGTTGGACCGCTTGGTCGCGATGGACACGATCCTTGCCGTGTCGATGTGTGGGCTCGGTGTGTGGGCCGTCTACAGCCGCGACACCACGCTGGTGCCTGCCATCGTTGCGCTGTCCCTGGTCAGCTTCGTCGGGTCGGTCAGCATCGCACGGTTCAGAGTGAGGGACGAATGAACGACACAGTGAGGGGCGAACGATGACCGCAGCCCAGTGGATTGCATCTGTCTTCATCCTGTTGGGAGCGCTGTTCGCCTTCACGGCCGCCGTGGGCATCGTGCGTTTCCCCGACACGCTCTCGCGCATGCACGCGGCCACCAAACCGCAGGTGGTCGGGTTGATCATGGTGTTGGTCGGCGCGATCATCAGCCTGCGCGGCAATGTCGACATCTGGATGCTGGTGCTGGTCGGCATCTTCACTCTCGTCACTGCTCCGGTGATTGCGCACACCGTGGGACGCGTCGCCTACCGGGAACAGCGCGGGCGCGACGGCCTGCTCATCGTCAACGAGATGGAACCGAACGAACCCGATCAGTGAAGCGCGAGCGATCTGCGAAGAACGCGGTATGGAATCCGAACGCCATACCGATCAGGATTCCGAGCACGAGCGGACCGAACACCAGTGGGTTCGCGGCGAATTCCTCGGCGAGGTAGCGGTAGCTCAGCAGTAGGGCGGCCATCGCGACGCAACCGTAGGTCACCAGCGTGATCCGGTCGCGGTCCCATCCCCGTTCCGGGTCGCGCAGCAACGATTCGATGGTGAGGCACAGGACCGCGCCCGCCACCAGGTCGACGCCGTAGTGGTAACCGAATCCGAGCGTCGCAGCCAGTGTTCCCAACAGCCACAGTGTGCCGCCGGTGCGCAGCCACCAGGGGCCGCGTCGGGAATGGATGAAGATGCTCAGAGCCCACGCGGTGTGCAGGCTCGGCATGCAGTTGCGCGGCGTCTGCGAGTCGAACGGGATCTCGCCGAGGCTGCCCAAGAGCGGAACCGACTGCGTCGGCCACGACTCGAACGCGAACATCGGGCCCACCACCGGGAACAGCAGGTAGAACACCGGTCCGACGAGTCCGATGAGCAGGAACGTGCGGAACAGGAAGTGTCTCGGCCACGCTGAGCCCGCGGCGACCCCACGCAGTTGGTACAGCGCAACAATGATCGCCGCGACGGGGAGCTGAATGTAGATCCAGTGCAGCGTTCCCTCGGCGACCGGGCCGAGTCGGTCCAGAATGCTGCCGAGCACCCAGGACGGATTTCCCAGCGCATGATCGGCGGCGTATGCGTATTCGTCGAGAACGTAGGGCCGGACCAAGGTCGTGATGTGCAACCAGGCATCGCCGGCCTTGGTCGCGAGCAGCAACAGTGCGCCGAGGGCGACGCCGCGCATCGCCCGAGCGTCATGGCGCCGGACGACATGGAACGCGAGCGCGACCAGCACCAGCGACGGCCCGTTCCCGACGGTCGGTGGCACATCGAACAGATACCGGCCGCCCAGTACGACGGCATCGAGCGCGGCAGCGACGGCCAGTACGCGCAGGCGGGACGAGCTGTTCAGACCTACCGTGGCCAGGACGAGCGCCGCCCACGGCAGCGACATCGACTTCGGTGTTCCGAACATGTCGTTCCACATGCTCGGCAACGGGCCGGGGAAGTTCCATTTCCACGCGACGACCTGCAGCGTCAGCAGAAACGCTGCGACAAGGACCGCACCGACGATCAGAGGACGAACAGAGTCCTCACGTGTCGCATCGACCTCGACGCTCTCGACGTCCCCCTGCAGCACGCCGTTGATCGTAAACGCTGAGTGAACACAAAATTAAATACAGAGGGTCACGATTGGAGATCGGTGACCAACGACTCCACGACGGCACGTAGATCGCCGCCGGATTTCGCGGCCACTGCACGCTGGCGTTGATACGAGGCACCGAGGCGGGGAATGTCGGCCACCGCGGCAAGCTCGTCGACGCAATTCAACCGGACCGCCGTCGGAGTCAACTTCTCCAGTAAGTCGTGCAGATCATCGGTGACCAGCCGCTCGTTGCTGTCGGCGTCGAGAATGATCTCGGCGTCGAGGCCGTACCGGGCAGCTCGCCACTTGTTCTCCTGGACGTGCCACGGCGGGATCGTCGGCAGGGTCTCGCCTGCTTCGAGTCGTTCGTCGAGATGCACGATCAGGCAGTGCGTCAACGCGACGAGGGCCGCGAGTTCACGCTTGGTCGATGCGCCGTCGCACACCCGAACCTCGATGGTTCCCCACTTCGGAGCCGGGCGGATGTCCCAGTGCATGCCCCCGAGCTGCTCGATGACGCCGGTCTTGAGCTGATCACGAACGAATCCCTCGAACTGCGACCAGTCGTCGAACTGAAACGGCAGACCGGCCGTCGGCAACTGTTGAAACATCAGTGCTCGGTTGCTGGCGTATCCGGTGTCGTTGCCCGCCCAGATCGGCGACGACGCCGACAGTGCCAACAGATGCGGGTATTGCAGCAGCAACGAGTTGAGGATGGGAAAGACCTTGTCGGGAGAGGACACCCCGACGTGGACGTGCACGCCCCAGATGAGCATCTGTCGGCCCCACCACTGGGTACGCGCGATGAGCTCGTCGTAGCTCGGGGAGCTGGTCAGCTGCTGCGTCGACCATTCCGCGAACGGGTGCGTCCCGGCCGAGAACAGATCGATCCCCAGAGGATCCGCGGCTCGGCGCACCAGGTCCAACGAGCCGCCGAGGTCCTCCATGGCCTCCCCGACGTTCTCGCACACTCCGGTGACGAGTTCGACGGTGTTGCGCAGCAGTTCCTTCGTCACCCGAGGCGTGTCTCCGGCGAGGTCACGAACGCCGTCCATGACTGCCTCGGCGGAGTTGACGAGATCCCGCGTGCTCTTGTCGACCAGCGCAATTTCCCACTCCACGCCGAGCGTGGGTCGCGGAGAACTCGCGAAGTCGATCCGGGGAGCGTTCAAACTACTTCAGTACCGCGCACGCCGCCCGAGCACCGGCATCACCGGTCATCAGGGTCGCCATGTCGGGTACCGCAGCACCGTCGGGCAACGTGTACCGCGGCGGGATGTTGGCGAAGTTGTCGGCACCCTCGTGCACGATGACCGACGTTCCGGCACCACCGGCGCGCAGGTCGTCCAGCGTGATCGCATCGGTGGTGGTGACCAGGCGGCCCGTGCCGTCCTCGCCCACCTGGATCGACGACAGGTCGCCGCTGGAGGGGTGTTCGGTGCGTCCGTCGACCTGCAGGTGACCACCCGCAGAGAGGAAGTTGCCCGGCTCACCGCCGGTAGGTGCCACCGAGTTCGGCTCGCAGGCCCCGACGGTGTGGACGTGGAAGCCGTGGAAGCCCGGCGTCATGTTCTCGACCTCGGCCGTGACGGTGAGCTTCTCGCCCTCCGACGCGAACGACACGGTGCCCACCTCGGCACCGGACGCGTTGCGGAGCACGCCCTCGATCATGTTCTCGGAGCTGCCTTCCGAGCCACTCTCTGCCCGACCGTCACCGGCGACTGCGGCCGCGGACGGGTCTGCTTCACCGGTCCACACCGGCGGCACCGTGCCGGGTGTGTCGGACGCGACCTCGCCGTTGCTGCAGGCAGAGAGCCCGAGAGCGGCGATCGCGAGGACCGGGGCCACGTAACGCAAAGAGCGGGTCGCAGCAGTGCGTCGCTTGAACAGGTCCATCGAAGAGTGCTCCTCTTTCGGGCAGGGTGAAGGGCTTGCAAAATCATAACGTGCCGACCGATTCGGCCGAACCGGACAGGTTGTCATGCCGGCGAGTTACTGCGTCACGATGACGACGACACCCGCGGTGGATTCGAGTGAACTCGGTTTGGGCTCGGCCGGAATGCCGAGTTGGGTGGCGATCGTCTGCGCTGCCTGCTGCTCACCGGTGTCGGTGCCGTAGTACACCGCGGTCTGGGCGAACTGAGCTTCGCTGAAGTTGCCGGTCTCGGCGACCGTCCAGCCCTCGGCGGTGAGTGTGCTCGCAGTGCCGGCGGCGAGCCCGGAGACGTTGGAGTTGTTGAGCACGCGCACCTCGACATCGGCGGCGGCGCGAGAGGTGGTTGCCGCGGAGGACGTGGTCGACGACGCGGCAGGAGCCTGCGCGGCGGGAGCTTGGGTACCGGGAGCTTGCGCCACCGGAGCGGCAGCCGTCGTCGTCGCGGCAGCGGGCGCCTCTGCGGCGGCATCCTCGGAATCGGAGCCGGTCAGAGACAGTGCACCGATCGCTGCGAACAGGATCGCGAGCGAGATCAGCACCATGGCCAGGGCACGGAGGGGTGGCCCGGTCTGTTCCGGGTTGGGGCTGCTCACGTACTCGACCCTAGCCGACCGTCGATCGAGACCTTTTCAACGGAGCTTGCGCCTTCCCCACGGAGCAACATCTCTCGGCAGAGTCGAAACCCGACGCGGAGGATCAGACGTCGAAACCGAGCCGACGTGCGGCGCGGGCCTTCTGCCTGCTCGCACGCAAACGGCGCAGTCGCTTGACCAGCATCGGGTCTGCAGCAAGGGCTTCGGGACGATCCACCAACGCGTTGAGGATCTGGTAGTAGCGGGTTGCCGACATGGAGAAGAGTTCCTTGATCGCCTCTTCCTTGGCCCCGGCGTACTTCCACCACTGGCGCTCGAAGGACAGGATGTCGTGCTCTCGTCGGCTCAAGCCGTCCGCACCGACTTCGTTCGGATCGTGAGAGCCGTCCGATCCCGGTTGCTGAGACTGGTTCGAGTCACGCGCTGCTGCGCCGTCCATCCCACTCCTCGACTTCTCGACTCCCCTGGGCCCGTGCGACAACCGACCCCGAGGAAATCTGCTTCCCCCAGTGCTGCCGGCACCCGTACGAGTACCGACCGAACTTCGAGCGAATTACACAGTTGTACTTCGGGGATCATTCAACCACGTTCGACCGCCCGGACCCGGCTCCCGCGAGGTACTCGCGCGTGGCGTGTTCGTCGACGACCGAACCGTCGGTGCGACACTCGTCCACCGGCTCCGCTCCCGACGGGCCGGTGGGTGGGCCGGGCGTCACCCACTATCCTTGTCGACCATGGCAATTCTTCCCATCCGGATCGTCGGCGATCCGGTGCTCCACACTGCGACCGATCCCGTCACCGAGTCGCCGGCCGAGCTCGCCGAGCTGATCGCCGACATGTACGAGACGTTGGCGGCTGCCAACGGCGTCGGACTGGCGGCGAACCAGGTGGGCGTCGGTAAGCGTCTGTTCATCTACGACTGCCCCGACCAGGGCGCGGACGGCAAGGTTTTCCGCCGCCGCGGAGAGGTCGTCAACCCGGTGCTCGAGACGTCCGAAGTTCCCGAGACGATGCCCGACCCCGACGATGACGACGAGGGGTGCCTCTCGGTCCCCGGTGAGCAGTACCCCACCGGTCGGGCCGACTGGGCGCGAGTGACCGGTACCGACGCCAACGGCGATCCGGTGGACATCGAGGGCCGCGGGTTCTTCGCCCGGATGTTGCAGCACGAGGTGGGTCACCTCGACGGCTTCCTCTACACCGATGTGCTCATCGGTCGCCACGCGCGAGCGGCGAAGAAGGCGATCAAGCGCTCCGGGTGGGGCGTCCCCGGCCTCAGCTGGGTGCCGGGCACCGTCGACGACCCCTTCGGCCACGACGACGAGGACGAGGACTGATCGCTGCCGTGACCGTTCCGCCGGGGACGCGGGTGATGCTGCGGTACCGACTGCCACCCGGCCACACCCATCCGATGACGGACGTCATCGGGGAATTGGTGTCGGCCGACGCGGTCGCGGTGTCGGTCCGCGCCAAGGACGGCGCTCTGGTGCAGGTGGCCGCCGATCGCATAGTGGCCTTGAAGCCGTTGGGCCCCAAACCTGTTCGCACCTCGGAGATTCGGGCTCTGGAGGCGGCCGCGGCCGACGGGTGGCCGGGTGTCGAACAGGAGTGGATCACCGGCTGGCAGTTGCGTTTCGGGCACGGCTTCACCGGGCGCGCCAATTCGGCGGTGCCTCTCGAGCCCGGCGCAGCAGCAGATTCCGAGACGGTGGCCGCGATCTCCGCCCGATACGACGCACGAGGACTGACGCCGATCCTCGCCCTCCCCGACCGTCTCGCGACCGCACCGGCCGGTTGGTCGACGTTCAACGAGACCGTCGTCATGGCGGCGGATATCTCGAATCTGGTTCTACGCGAGGGCGACTCGCCTGTCACCGTCTCTCCCGAACCGACCGCCGACTGGTTGAGTTCTCTGCGCTACCAAGGCCGAGAGGCGACGACGGGTGCTGCCGAGGTGGTCTCGGCGGTGCGCAACGGAACCCTCGGTTTCGGCGCGATCGGGAACGCAGGAGTCGGATCGATCGCAGTGGGCCGAGCGGCCGTCACCGCGGCCCCGGACGGTCGGTCGTGGGTGGGTCTGACCGCGCTCTGGGTGTCCCCCGAGCATCGCCGCAACGGTCTCGGCACGCTGATGTGCGGCGAGCTGGTGCGGTGGGGACGCGAGAACGGCGCCACGCACGCATACCTTCAGGTGGCCGTCGACAACACCGATGCCCAGGCGCTCTACCGCGATCTGGGATTCGGCGAGCATCACCGCTATCGCTACGCGCGCCCGGACGACACGATCGGCCGCGAGCCTGTCGGACGCGTTCTATAGGGTTCCTTCCCGTGCGCTTTGCTACCTGGAATGTGAACTCCGTCCGCTCTCGGCAGGATCGAATCGTCGATTGGTTGCAGCGATCCGACGTCGACGTGCTGGCGATGCAGGAAACCAAGTGCAAGGACGCACAGTTTCCGTACGAGCGGTTCACCGAGATCGGCTACGAGGTTGCCCACGTCGGGCTCAGTCAGTGGAACGGCGTGGCGATCGCGTCGCGCGTCGGCTTGGACGACGTGCAGGTCGGCTTCGAGGACCAGCCCGGGTTCAGCAAGGATCCCGAGGTCGAGGCGGCAGACGAGGCCCGCGCCATCGGAGCGACCTGCAACGGGGTGCGTATCTGGAGCCTGTACGTGCCGAACGGCCGCGAGCTTGCCGACCCGCACTACACCTACAAGCTCGAGTGGCTCGCGGCACTGAAGGCCGACGCGCAGGCGTGGGTGGCGGCGGACCCGCAGGCGCAGATCGCGCTCGTCGGCGACTGGAACATCGCTCCCACCGACGACGACGTGTGGGATCCCGCCCTGTTCGAGGGCAAGACTCACACCTCGCAGCCGGAGCGTGATGCCTTCGCGGCATTCTCCGAGGCCGGTTTCACCGAGGTGACGCGGCAGTTCACTCCCGAGCCCAGGACGTTCACGTACTGGGACTACACCCAGCTGAGATTTCCGAAGAAACAAGGTCTGCGCATCGACATGGCGTTGACCTCACCTGCTCTGACGACTCGCGTGACCGGCGCATCGATCGATCGCGAGGAGCGCAAGGGCAAGGGTGCCAGCGATCATGCTCCGGTGATCGTGGAGATCGGCTGAGTAGGGCGGACCGAACTGCCGGCCACCGCTCGCGCAGCGATGATCGCTCCCACGACAATCAAGATTCCGTGGGCGATCCGCACGGCCGGTGGGGTGTAGAACTGCGGGAGATACAACACGAATCCGGCGGCCAGCACCATCGCATAGCGGTTCCGTAGAGCGAACATCACCAGCCCGACGGCGATCGACACCAGTCCGAGGCCGAACATGACCGTTTGCACGATCGAGTAGCGAATCGGATCGACAAGGTCTAGCAGCCCGGGGTTCGAGTTCGCGGCGGCGTCGATGCCCAGCGCGTGCAGCGCGAACGTCTCCGCACCGTAGTACGGCAGAAGCAGTCCGACGCCGATCCAGGTAGTGACCACTGCCGGATCGGACCGTCGACCGCCGTAGAGCACAACCAGTCCGAGTGCGATGAAGCCGAGCATCGCGAAGGTATGGGCCGTCACCCAACTCGAGGATGCGAAGGCGTCCGCTCCTGCACTGCTCATCTCGTCCGAGTAGGGGCGCAATACGGGGTAGAGGCCGAACATGAGGCCGACGAAGACATACAGAGCTGCACGCATCGGGAGTACCCAACCTTTCGAGAGCGGCGCTCTCTACAGGGAGCAGTATTCACCCTCGACACACTCCAGGCAAGAGCAGTGCTCTGCTATTCGACGACCAGGTCCAAGAACTCCGGGTGCTGCGCCAGGTAGCGACGGACGTAGGTGCAGATCGGCACGATGCGCCAGTCGCGGTCGCGCGCGGTGTTCAGCGATGCGCGCACGAGCACTCCTGCCCAGCCGCGGTCGCCGTATTCCTCTTTGGCGACCGTGTGCATCAGGGCGACAACCGATTCGTCGCCGGCTGCATCGTCGCCATCGCCGAACCGATAGCCGAGGATGCCGACGAGATCGTCGTCGACGAACAGATCGAATCTGTTGTGATCGGCGTTGTCCTCGATGCGGACCGAGGGGCGCTCGACCGGAATCGCCGCGTCGGAGCGGCGGTGAAGGATGTGACTCATGTCACTTATGAGACCAGAGTTGCTCGAGTGTCGCGGGGAAAGTGCACCGATCGACGCCGAGTCGAGTCCTTTACGTAACCAGCCCTGGTGTGACCGGCCGGGCAGTGCGAGTACTCAGAGAGCGACGAGCATGTCGTTGTACTCGGGGTTGGCTGCCGCGAAGCGCTGGACGTAGGTGCAGACCGGCTTGACCTTCCAGCCGTAGGACCGCGCGCTGTCGAGGGCGCGGCGAACCAGAATGCCGGCCAAGCCTTGATGACCGAAGTCCTCGGTGACGACGGTGTGCATGAAGGAGACGACATGCGTGCGTGTCGCACGGGCTCCGTTTCCTTCGACTTCGAAGAATCCGACGATGCCGACGAGGTCGCCGTTCAGTCGAAGCTCGAAGCGATTCTGGTCTTTGTTGATCGAGACATCAGCACTGGGAGAACTCGCAAGCATGGACGCCTCCTTTGCTGGGTGTGGAGTGGTGGAGGAACTTCGGAACCGAGACGGTATGTGACGTGCACCACTATTAAACATGCGCGAGGTGGGTCTGTCACCTTTTCTACCAACAAACCTTCGGATGCGTAGGTTTGTCCATCGATCCCGAACCGGATGCTGGTACAGCTCATAAGTGTCCCCGTGCGGCGTTGTGATACAACAACATTCAAAGTGTCACCATGTTTTCACCAACATTCACCTCCGGCGTCTCGCCTGCCGAGACCCTGCCGATCGCGGCCCGCCGGTACTGTCGTCTCTCGTGAAGTTCCTACCGCTCACGCCCAACGGCGAGACTCCCGTCCGCGCGCTGACGATCGCCGGAACCGACTCCGGCGGCGGTGCCGGAATTCAGGCGGACAGTCGCACGATGGCCATGTTGGGCGTGCACGCATGTGTTGCCGTCGCGGCGGTGACGGTCCAGAACACCGTCGGCGTGACGGGCTTCCACGAGATCCCGCCGGAGATCGTCGCGGCTCAGGTTCGCTCGGTGGTATCGGACATCGGCGTCGGCGCAGCGAAGACCGGGATGCTGGCGTCCACCGCGATCATCGAGGCGGTCACGGCCGTGTGCACCGAGGTGGGTATCGGCCGCGACCAACCGGTTCCGCTCGTCGTCGACCCGGTGTGCGCGTCCATGCACGGTGACCCCCTACTGCACGCCGAGGCGCTCGACGCCATCCGGCACACGCTGTTTCCCATCGCCTCGCTGGTGACTCCCAACCTCGACGAGGTTCGGTTGATCACCGGCATCGATGTCGTCGACGACGCCGGCGCGCGTCGCGCCGCCGAGGCGCTGCACGGATTGGGCGCGCAATGGGCCCTGGTCAAGGGCGGTCACCTCCGCACCTCGACCCACAGCACCGATCTACTGTTCGACGGCGACACCTTCCTCGAATTCACCAGCGAACGCATCGACACCGGCAACGATCACGGCGGCGGCGACACCCTCGCGGCCTCGATCGCGTCGGCGCTGGCCCACGGATACTCGATGCCCGACGCGGTAGCGTTCGGTAAGGAATGGGTCACCCGTTGCCTGGCCGCGTCCTACGACCTCGGTGCGGGCCACGGCCCGGTGTCACCGCTGTGGCGACTGCACGAGTCGGAGAATGCGTAGGTCGTCGGGTGCGCCCTTGATCTTCGGAGCGAAGAAGCTGCGCCGATAAGGCTTGGCGACCACGTGCAACGCGTCGAGCACCTCCGCTGACACGGCGTCGAGTGCGGCGGCCGAGATCATGATGTTGCCGTTTCCGCCGGTCTGCATGACCCGCGCTGCGACGGTGACGTCGACACCGAGCCAGTCGGAACCGACCTGACGCGGGCTTCCGGTGTGTATTCCGACTCGCATCGTCGGGGTGTAGCCGTCGACGTTCACGCTGGTGAGGGCCTCGCGCGCCGCGAACACGGCGTCGACCGCCTTGCCCGCATCGGCGAACACGGCCATGATGCCGTCGCCCAGCCTTTTCACGACGTGACCGCCGCGGAACACGACCTCGGGTTCGACGGCTTTGGAGACTTTGCGGAGCAACGTCAATGTGGCGGTATCGCCGGCGCGCAGTGACCACGACGAGAATCCGACGAGATCGGTGAAGACGATCGTGACGTCCTCGTCGCCGCGGCCCCGGCCGGCTCGCTCGAGGACGGCCTGCCACACCTGGAGGGCACCGAGGCCGAGTTCGCGGGAGGCGCCCGGTTCGTCGTCGAGTCCGTTCGCTGCCAGGAACCGATCCGCCACGCGCGCGACGGCCAGTGCGCGTCCCGGACCGTCGATCGACAGCGGATCACCGAACGTGGGGTCACCGGGTAATGCGCGACGCACACGCCGAACCGCCCCGACGACGGTGGGCGCTCGGTTGGTGGTGCGGACCCACTCCACCACCGAGGAGACGACTGCGTTCACAGGATCGAGCGTAACTCACGGTTACACATACTTCCCTTACCCTTCGGCGCGTGCGGCCTCGCGCGCAGCCCCGACCGGTACTCCATTGGGGCCTTCCACCGACTGCGCGTAGACACCGATGCCGTACGCCACGGCGGCACCGTTCTTCGCCAGCGCCGCGCGGTCGACGTTCGCCAGGGTGTCCTGATCGGTGTGGTAATTCTCGTCGAACGTCTGATCGGCCGTGCCACCCCACTTCGCGGCCTGCTCGGCGGTCTTGTTCTCGTCCGCGCCGCTGAAGACACCGCCTGCGGGGATGCCGACCTCGATGAACGGCCCGTAGTCGGATCGACCGTCGAAATCCGTACCGTCGACGGCGATACCGTCGGCCGCCAAGTGCTCGACGAACGTGCGCTCGATGGCGTCGGATCCCGCCGGTCCCGCGGGCTCACCGACCTGGTCGGAGTCGTCGCCGTCGTAGGCGAGGTAGCCGGGGTTGTGCGAGCCGATCATGTCGAAGTTCAAGTACAGCGCGATGTTTCGCTTGTCCTCGTCGGACAGGCCCTCGACGTACTTGGTCGAACCGACGAGCCCGTTCTCCTCGGCACCCCAGAATGCGAACCGGACCGCGTTGGTCACCTCGGGCGCACTGCCCATCTGCAGAGCAGTCTCGAGCACGGCGGAGGTGCCGGTACCGTTGTCGTTGACGCCCGGGCCCTCGGGGACGCTGTCGAGGTGGGCACCCGCGACCACCACGTTCTCGGTCGAGCCGGTCGTGGTCTGCGCGATGATGTTGCGGCTCGTGGTCGACTCGGTCGTCGTGACGAGAGTCAACGTGACCTCGGGGGCCGCGAGGACCGCTGCCCCGTCCTCCTGGCTGACACCGCCGGTCGGAATCTTCGCGGTCTCGGAATCACCGAGCGTTCCCGAATCCAGTGGTCCGGGTTCGTTGTTGACGATGATCGCTGCTGCCGCACCCAATTCGGCGGCGACGGTCTGCTTCGCACCGAACGGGCACACCCCTCGCGGCACGACTGCCACCGCTCCCGTCAGGTCGAGACCGGCGTAATCGGTTGCCTCACACCCGTCTGCCCCGGCGGGAGCGCCGACGACGCGTGCGGTGATCCCCTCGGCGGACGTGGTGGGCGAGTAGCTGAGCGCGAACACCGGAATCTCGGTGCCCGCGAGCGAGAGGGTTTGCGTCTGCGCTTCGAAGGTGTCGAAATCGAATTCGGGAGTGGTGACGTCGAATCCGGCCGATTCGAGTTGGGAGACAACGTAATCGACACTTGCGTCGTATCCGGCAGTGCCGGCCGCGCGGTTACCGTCGTGCGCGGCGGCGATGTTCTCTAATTCCTGCAGGTGCCCGACGAGGGCATCCTCGGTGACCGCTTCCGACAGGCCGGCCCCGTCGGGTGTCGCGAAAACTCTGGCCGGTTCCTCGTCCCCCGTACCGGAGGAGGACGAGCAACCGGCCAGAATCAGGACAGTGACGGCGCTACCTGCAAGCAAGGAAATCCGCATAGCGGACACCCTACCCAGGCAGGTGTCAGGCGTCCCGGCGATTGACGACGAACACTGCCACTCCGAAGATCACCGCGGTGAAGACGACGAAGTAGATCAGGCTGCCGATCGGTCCCCAGTGGAAGTCCGTTCCCGCACTTCCGCCGAGGAAATGGTCGGCGTTCTTGAACGGCAGGAACGGCTGGATCTTCTCGCCGACCTTCGGGATGATCCCGACGAGGCTCTCGATGAGCAACGGCCACAACAACAACACGGCGATTGCTCCGGCGGACTGACGAATCAGCGCACCCACGGCAACGGCCAGAACGATCTGCACGAACGCCAGGACCGCGGTGCCGTAGACGACGCGCCAGGTGCCGTCGACGTCGAAGCTCAACAGAGCCCCGGCTTCCTCACCGGCGATGGATTTGGCCAGGAACAACGCGCCGAAGGCCAGAACCAACGACAGCACGGCCCCGTACACGCCGACGATCAGTGCCTTCGCACCGAGCACCGAGGCCCGGTTGGTGATCGCCTGGAACGTGGTTCGGATCAGGCCGAAGCGGTATTCGCTGGTGACGGTGAGTGCACCGAGGATCATCAGCACCATGATGCCGAGTCCGCCGACGCCGCTGCCGACGACGTCGTATGCGGTGGTCGGTGGCAGACCTTCCGGCGCATCCGGGCCGACGGCGGTCTTTGCGGCCCAACCCAGGATGGCTCCGAACCCGAGGCCGAAGACCACCACGATCGCGCTGCACCACCACGGCGACTTGGTCGAGGTGAACTTGATTCTTTCTGCTGCCAAGACGCCCATCAGAGTGCACCGCCCATTGCTTGCTGAGTGTTCTGGTCTTCGGCTCCCGAGCCGTGATATTGCACTGTGTCTCCGGTGAGTTTCATGAATGCTTCCTCGAGCGAGCCGCGCTGAGAGGCCAACTCGTGCAATGTGATTCCGGCCCGGCCGGCGAGGTCGCCGATCGCGTCGGTGGTGGAGTTCAGCACGACGAGCGAGGGCTGCAGTTCGTCGGACTTGTCCGGCTCACGCACCGTGAGGCCGGCGGTGGTCAGCACCTGACGTAGGCCGTCGAGCTGTGGGCTGCGCACGCGTACCGAGGCCTCGGAGGCATGGTCGATGAATTCCTGCACCGAGGAATCCGAGATCAGCTTGCCGCGTCCGATGACGATGAGGTGTTCGGCCGTCTGCGCCATCTCCGAGAGCAGGTGGCTCGACACCAGGACCGTGCGGCCCTCGGCTGCTAAGCGCTGCATGAACTTTCGGATCCAGACGATGCCCTCGGGATCGAGTCCGTTGACCGGCTCGTCGAACAACAACACCTTGGGGTCACCGAGAAGAGCGCCGGCGAGACCGAGCCGCTGCGACATGCCGAGCGAGAATCCGCCCGCATTCTTCTTCGCTACCTCGGACAGGCCCACCAGCCGCAGCACCTCGTCGACGCGGGACTTGGGGATGCCGTTGGACGCGGCCATCCATTCCAGGTGCGCACGCGCAGATCGGTTGGGGTGCACCCACTTGGCGTCGAGCAGAGCGCCGACGGTACGCAGTGGCTGCTTCAGGTGGCTGTAGCTCTTGCCCTCGATGGTCGCCGTCCCCGAGGTGGGGCGGTCGAGCCCGAGAATCATTCGCATCGTGGTGGACTTACCCGCACCGTTCGGTCCGAGAAAGCCGGTCACGATGCCGGGTTTGATGGTGAAGGTGAGGTTGTCGACCGCCGTCACCGCTCCGTACTGCTTGGTCAGTCCTGTCACTTCGATCATGGGACAACTGTCCCCGATCGACGGCGTGTCCACATCGCCCCACAGTCGCGACTTGCATCATCCTTTTGGATGACACAGACCCTGAGACAGCCGAGGCCTGGCTGGGGCACGCGGTCGCCTGAGCGCGGCCGCAAATGCGCGCGCGTCTGCCAGATGCGCGGGGATTCGCCCTCATTTTCGCCACTATTCTGCGCGCGTTTCGCAAACGCGCTCGCGTTTGCGAAATACGCAGCACCACACAAAGGGCTGCGCCGCCGACGCAGCCGCTCATGTGAATGCAGCCGCTACATCGGTGAGCTTGCCTGCGCCCAGAATCGTTTCGGGATGCGGCCTGCATGTCGGGCCTGGTAACCCGCCGCCACCGCATGTCTCATCGCCGACGCCATCAGCGCCGGGTCCTTCGCGCGGGTCACCGCGGTGGCGAGCAGCACTGCGTCGCAGCCGAGTTCCATCGCGAGGGTGGCGTCGCTGGCGGTGCCGATGCCCGCGTCGAGGATCACCGGTACCCCTGCGGCCTCGACGATCATCTCGATGTTGTGCGGATTGGCGATGCCGAGGCCGGTGCCGATGGGTGAGCCGAGCGGCATGACGGCAACGCAGCCGATGTCTTCGAGACGCTTGGCCAGTACCGGGTCGTCGGTGGTGTACGGCAGCACCTGGAAACCGTCGTCGACGAGTTGCTCTGCGGCCTTGACCAATTCGATGGCGTCGGGCAGCAGGGTTCGCTCGTCGGCGATCACTTCGAGTTTCACCCAGTCGGTCTCGAGCGCCTCGCGGCCGAGCTGCGCGGTGAGCACGGCCTCGGCTGCTCCCCGACACCCCGCGGTGTTCGGCAGCGGGGCGATGTTCAACCGCCGCAGCAGATCGAGCACTCCCGTTCCACCCGCGGCGTCGACGCGGCGCATCGCGACGGTGGTCAGTTCGGTTCCCGACGCGACGAGGGCTTCCTCGAGGACGGCGAGGTTGGCCGCTCCCCCGGTGCCGGTGATGAGCCGGGACGTGAAGGTGCGATCGGCGATGGTGAGTGCGCTAGCCACCCTGAACCGCCGTGAGAACGTCGATGGTCCAACCCTTTTGGACGTCGGTGGTGTCCCATTGGCTCTTGGGCAGCACGGCACCGTCGACGGCGACGGCTATACCTTTCTCGGGCAGGCCCAGAAATTCGAGCAGCCGACGCATGGTCATGTCCTCGGTGAGCAGGTGATCCTCGCCGTTGACGGTGATCCCGATGGCAACCTGGGTCATGGTGTCCTTTCGATCTGTGAGAAGCGTTCGGGTGTGGCGGCTTTCGCCTCGGGCAGCGTGTCGCCCGATATCAGCGCGGCGACGGCGTCGGCGGTGATCGGCGCGAGCAGAATGCCGTTGCGGCCGTGCCCGGTAGCGACGATCACGTTGTCGGCGAGTCTGCCGATCATCGGCAGTCCGTCGGGGCTCATCGGCCGTAAACCTGCAGCGGTTTCGTACAGTTCGTACTCGCCGATACTCGGCATGAGTCGTTCGGCGTCGGCGATCAGGTCTCGTACCCCCGCCACGGTGACCTGGGTGTCCTCACCGGATTCGTATTGTGTTGCGCCGACGACCAATCCGTCGCCGCGTGGCACCAGGTACACGGGTCGGCCGTGCACGGTTCCGCGGATGGTGCGGTGCGGTGGCGGTGCGGCGCTGGGTCGGCGACGCAGCCGCAGGATCTCGCCTTTCACCGGCCGGACGGGCAGTGTCGGCCACAGTGCGGCGCAGCGCGAACCGGCGGCCAGGACCACCTGATCGGCGTCGGGAATTGCGTCGACCGAGGTTGCCACGAACTCCACTCCGGCGTCGAGACATCCCTGCTCGAGCGCGGTAACCAGGGCCCGATTGTCGACGGACAGCTCGGTCGGTGCCAACAACGCGAGCCGAATGTTCTGCGCCAATGCAGGTTCGAGTTCACGCACCTGCGCGCGGCCGAGAATCTCGAGCTCGTGTCCCTGCTCGCCCACCCATTCGGCGATCGTGCGCAGGTCGGTGGCGTCGGCGGAGTCGAGGGCGACGGTCATCGATCCGGTGGCCGAGAACACCGACGGGCCGGGAAGGCGTCCGGCGAAGTCCGGCCACCGCCCGAGCGACGCGGCACCGAGCCGTAGGAGTTCGTGTTCACCGGGCCACCCCTCGGACAGCGGGGCCAGCATGCCCCCGGCGACCCACGACGCGCCTCGACCCAGCGCAGGATCGTGCACCACCACCCGATGGCCGTCCTCCGCCAGTCGTAGTGCCGTCGACAGCCCGATGACGCCTCCGCCGATAACGACGATATGCACGCGATTCACGTCCTCACTCCCTGCGCCCGCATGATCGGGTTCAGGTATTGACGGTAAGGGCGGCGAACCCACTCTCAGCCCCACGATCCCCGGGACTCCCGCGATATGTCGGCCACTCCGTCGTCGGTCGCGGCTGCCATGAGAATACAGTTCGTTTCGTGCACCCAACTCAGACCGTCCGCAACCAGACTCCTCGCGAGCGTCTTGCGTCCGCTCGCCTCTACCTGTGTACCGATGCCCGACGCGACAAGGGCGATCTCGCGCAGTTCGCCGAGGCCGCGTTGTCCGGTGGCGTCGACATCATCCAGCTGCGCGACAAGAACTCCGCCGGTGAGCGCCAGTTCGGGCCGCTCGAGGCCAAGGACGAGCTCGCTGCGCTGGCGATTCTGCTCGCGGCCACCAAGCGCCACGGCGCCTTGCTGGCCGTCAACGACCGCGCGGATCTGGCGCTGGCGTCCGGTGCCGATGTCCTGCATCTGGGCCAGGGCGACCTGCCCGTGCACTACGCGCGCCAGATCCTCGGCCCGGATGTGGTGATCGGACGCTCGACGCAGAACCGCGCGCAGTCCTCGCTCGCCGCGATCGAGGACGGCGTCGACTACTTCGCCGTCGGGCCGGTGTGGCCGACGCCCACCAAGCCCAACCGCTCGGCCGCCGGCCTGGAAACTCTGCGGGCTACCGCGGATGCGTTGCCGGAGCGGCCGTGGTTCGCCATCGGCGGCGTCGACGCGACCAATGTGGATCAGGTTCGAGCGGCGGGAGCCGAGCGCATCGTGGTCGTTCGGGCGATCACCGAAGCACGCGATCCGCAGGCAGCCGCACGCGCGCTGGTACAAGCTCTACAGAACTGACGTCACAGCCAGGCGAGCACGGCAGACGGCGAGAGCACGTGCACCGCGCCGGGCAGTCGATTCTGGAGTCCGCGGTCGGCGGTGACCAGTGCGGTCAGGTCTGTCGATCGGTGGGCCTGATCGGTGAGGGTGTCGTCGCCGGTGCCGTCCGCGAGGATCACCGGGATGCGCGGATCGTCGACAACGGCGTCGCGCGCTTGCCCCTCGAGCACGGCCTCGATGCGGGTGAGCCAGCCGTACTGGCCGCTGGGTAGTTCCACCGTGCGCGGCAGTGTCGCGGCCAGCGACGTCAACAGTGCGCCGGTCGAGCCGGCGCGGTCCTTCCACCAGCCGTCGGGCCGGGAGCCGAGGACGTTGGCGGTGTCGAGCAGCACGCGCAGCGGCTCGGTACGCAGCGACGGCCAGCTCGACGCGAAACCCGGATGCAGTGGCAGCTCGCCGACGATGGACTCCGGCACCCACCGCAGTTCCGTGCTCTCGCCGTTCGGGACGGTGGCCAGCGGGTGATCGGTGTCGGCGATGACCGTGGTGTACGACCAACCGCTCGGGACTGCGGCGGTGACACGCTCGCTGCGCACGCTCAACTGTTCGGCCGAGATACCGGCTTCCTCGTGCGCCTCGCGGACCGCCGCGTGCTCGGTGCTCTCGTGCGAATCGCGAGCCCCGCCCGGCAGGGCCCACGTTCCGCCCTGATGACTCCACAACGCGCGGTGCTGCAGCAACACCATCGGTTCGCCCGCATCGGAGGGCGCACGGAGCAGCAGACCGGCGGCACCGTGCTTGCCCCAGTGCCGAGAACCGTTCTCACCGATCACCCAACCGTCCCCGTCACCGCGCATGCTCCCCACCCTAGGTGAACCGCCTCGTCGTAGTGACTGTGCTGTAGTGGCTGCAGTGCGGTCCGCCTGCTTATATGCTCGATGCGTGATCGCGGCCGGCATTACTCCCTCTGCTGCCGTCCCCCCGACAACGGCACCCCACGTCGGTGCCGCTGCAGGCAAGCCACCGGTTCGATACACGATGCGTTCGACGCCTGCGCGGTTGGTCGCGATGGGTACCGCGCTGGTCGTCTTGGCGCTGACCGTCGGAAATCTCGCGTCCACGGCGGTGACCGATCGAGTCGACACTCTCGGGACACTGCTGGTGCGCACCGAGCCGTTCGCCAACTCGGCTCAGAATCTCTACGGTGCCCTGTCGGTGGCCGACGCGGCGGCCGCGTCGGCCTTCATCGCCGGTGGGCTCGAGCAACCCGAAGTACGTGACCGGTACTCGCAGGCATTGGGTGAGGCGTCGTCGGAATTGATCGCCGCGTCCGCCGGGGTCACCGACAAGGACGAGGCCACCAGCGCGGTGCTGACGCAGATCGCTACCGGGTTGCCGGTGTACAGCGGGCTGGTCGAGACAGCGCGAGCGAACAATCGCAGCGGGAACCCGGTGGGTGCGGCATATCTCGGCGAGGCGTCGACGATGATGCAGTCCAGCCTGTTGCCGCTGGCCGAGAAGTTGTACACCGAGCAGGCCTCCCGCGTCTCGGCCGATCAGGAGAGGTTCACCAGTCCCCCGTACTTCGCGATCGGGTCGGTGGTGTTCCTGTTGCTGATGACCGGTCTCGCTCAGTGGTACCTGTCCCGGACGACGCGTCGGACACTGAATGTCGGTTTTCTCGGTGCCACGGCCGCGCTGGCCGGCTTGCTCGGGTGGATGTTGGTGGTGGGATTGATCTCGTCGATCGCCACCGACCGCGCTATCGACCGCGGGGTGGCACCGCTGAAGTCCTACACGACGGGTTTCATTCTGGCCCAGCAGGCCAGGGCGGACGAGACACTCGACCTGGCCCGCCGCGGTGGCAGTCAGGATTACGGACAGTCGTTCGCCGGCAACGTCTCTCGGCTCGCGGACATGTTCGAGGGCGACCCCGAGGTGACCGAGGCCCTGAACAACTGGTCGGCCTCGCATGCGCGGATCGATTCGGCGCTCGAGGTGGGCGACTTCAACGGTGCGGTGTCGATAGCGACCGGATCGGGTGATTCGGATTCGGCGGCCGCGTTCAATGCTCTCGACAGTGTGCTGGTCGACGGGATCGACAGTGCAAGAAGCGAACTGCGCTCCAACATCGACCGATCGGTCTGGGTCCTGTCGGGTTTGTCGAACGGCGCGTACGTGCTGACGGTCGTGGCGTCGGTGGCGTTCGGTGTCGGCCTGTTCCCGAGGTTGCGTGAGTACCTGTGAAACGTCTGCTCGCCGCCGGCCTCGTCGCGACTGCCCTGCTCGTCGGGTGCTCACCGCCGGAAAGAATTGCGGCACAGACCGATACGACGTTCACCGAACCCCCTCTACCCGACGGTGCCGCCGTCGCAGCTCGGCCCACCGAAACACCGGCGGACGACGAGTGCGCCCGCCCCACGGCCAGTCTGCGGCCGCTACCGACCGGCACCGACGTGCCACTGCCTCCGCAGCCGACCATCGATGCACTCCGCGCCAAGGGTCGCCTCGTCGTCGGCCTCGACACGGGCAGTAACCTTTTCAGCTTTCGCGACCCCATGACCGGGCAGCTGGTCGGGTTCGACGTCGACATCGCTCGGGAGATCTCACGCGACCTGTTCGGAGACCCGAACCGGTTGGACTTCCGAATTCTGACGTCCGCACAGCGCCTCGAAGCTTTGCAGGACTCGACGGTGGACATCGTGGTGAAAACCATGACGATCACGTGCGCCCGGCGTAAGGACGTCCAGTTCTCCACCGTGTACTTCCAAGCGCAGCACCGAGTTCTGGTGGTGCAGGGCTCGGGTATCCGTGGGGTCGGGGATCTGGCGGGCAAGCGGGTGTGCGCGGTGGAGGGCACCACGTCGCTGCGTCGCCTGCAGCGGGTGCAACCGGCGGCAACCGTGGTGACGGTGCCCATGTGGTCGGATTGCCTGGTGGTATTGCAACAACGACAGGTCGACGCCATCAGCACCGACGACGCCATCCTGGCCGGACTGGCCGCACAGGACCCGTACCTCGAGATCGTCGGCGACAGTCTGAGCCCGGAACCGTACGGCGTGGGCATCAACAAGAAGAACGAGGATCTCGTGCGCTTCGTCAACGGAACGTTGGCACGCATCAGGTCCGACGGCACCTGGAACCGCATCTACAACAAATGGCTGACGGTGCTCGGCCCCTCCCCCGGTCCACCCACCGCGTCGTACAGCGATTAGAGGCGCACGTCATGGACGAGGACGAACAGCAACCCACCGCTCCCGCGCAACGCACGCAGGCGGTGTCACGGGATCAGCTCACATCGACGGACGGCGTCGAACGCACGCAGGCGGTCTCGCGGCCGGAAGCCACGCCGACGGACGGCGTCGAACGCACGCAAGCGGTGTCCCGGTCGCCGATCGACGATCGAACCGCACCGACTCCGGGGCCGAATTCGCCGGTAGGCGACGGCAACTCGAAATCTCCGGTTGCCAAATCCGCAGCCGTCAGATCCAGCATGTCGCAGAGTGCATCCACTCGGGCCAGAACCGGTCGATCTCGGTCCGGTCGTTCCCGCAGCACCGGTATTCGGCGTCGTCTGGGCGGCGGCCTGGTGGAGGTTCCGCGGGTGGAGCCGATCGATCCGGCGACCGCGGTGATGTCGGATCCCACGGTGCCGCAGCACAAACGGTTCTGCTGGAAGTGCAACGCCAAGGTCGGGCGCAGCGAACCGGGCGAGCCCGACATCTCGGTGGGCGTGTGCCCGCACTGCGGCACCACCTTCGATTTCACGCCGCTGCTCGAGCCGGGTGATCGGGTGGTGGGCCAGTACGACGTTCAGGGCTGCATCGCGCACGGCGGTCTGGGGTGGATCTACCTGGCCATCGACCGTAACGTCAGCGACCGCTGGGTGGTGCTCAAAGGCCTACTGCATTTCGGCGACGAGGAAGCCCATGCGGTCGCGGTTGCCGAGCGTCAATTCCTGGCCGAGGTAGCGCATCCCGGCGTCGTCAAGATCTACAACTTCGTCGAACAACCCCGCGGCGACGGCACCTCCGTCGGCTTCATCGTCATGGAGTACGTGGGTGGTCGTTCGCTGCGCGACATCCTGACTGCGTGCGGCGACGACGCCCGCATGCCGGTCGAGCAGGCGCTCGCCTACGTTCTCGAAGTGCTTCCGGCACTGGGTTATCTGCATTCGATCGGGCTGGTCTACAACGATCTCAAGCCCGAGAACATCATGGTCTCCGAGGACCAGATCAAGCTGATCGACCTCGGCGCGGTCGCGGGCATCGAGGATTACGGCTACCTGTACGGCACGGTGGGGTACCAGGCACCGGAGATCGTGAAGACCGGGCCGACAGTGGCGTCGGACATCTACACCGTCGGCCGCACCCTCGCGGTGCTGACGCTGGACATGCCGTCGAAGAACGGCAAGTACCTCGACGGCCTGCCCTCGGTCGCAGAATCGGACGTGCTGCAGCAGTTCCCGTCGCTGCATCGCCTGCTGCTTCGAGCCACCAACGCAGACCCGACTCGGCGGTTCCGGTCCGCCGACGAATTCGCGGGGCAGGCAACCGGCGTGCTGCGCGAGATCCTGGCCATCCGGACGGGCGTCGAGCGGCCCGGCCTGTCCGCGGTGTTCAGCCCGCCGCGTACGACATTCGGCACGGAGCAGTCGGTGGGTCGTACCGATACCTACGTCGACGGCAAGGTACGCCACGAGCGCATGACGGCAGCCGAAGTGGTTGCCGCACTTCCGGTTCCACTGGTCGATCCCAACGATCCGAGCGCTCCCCTGCTGGCCGCCGCCGTACACGTCGAAGCTCAGCAGACTCTGGACTCGCTCCAGCACGCCAAGCGGAACGGCATCGAGCGGGTGTCGGCCGGTACGTCAGGTGCCACCGGTTCCGCGCCCGCGGGAGCGAGCCTGGAGATCACCCTCGCCGAGGTCAAGGCGCACCTCGATCTGGGCCACGTCGTGGAGGCCACCGACATCCTGTCGAAGGTGCAATCCGAGGATCACGCGGCCGACCCGTGGCGGGTGCAGTGGTACGCCGGATTGATCGCGTTGCTGCACCACGAATACGATTCTGCGTTCACGAGTTTCGACAACGTGCTCGGAGCGATGCCCGGCGAGCTCGCGCCCAAACTGGCGCTCGGTGCCACGTCGGAATTGTTGGGGCATGTCGCGCTCGGCAACGACGAGGACGCCGAGAAGTGGCGAGCCAGAGCCGAGGGACTGTACCGCGCTGTGTGGCGCACCAACAGGGGCATCGTCAGTTCGGCGTTCGGTCTGGCCCGGCAGCTGCAGCGCCGCGGTGATCAGACCGGTGCCATCGCGGCACTGGACCAGGTTCCGATCAGCTCGCGGCACTACTCGATGGCGCGGATGACCAGTGTGCTGACCTTGCTGATGGATCGCTCGCGCGCCGAGCTGTCCGAGGCCGACTTTCGTTCTGCCGCAAGGCGAGTGGCGCTGCTCCCCAAGGCGGAGAGCCGAGCACTGCAGATGCGGACGTTGGTCCTGGCGATGGCCCTGGACTGGATCGTCTCCGGTCACGCGTCCACGGCAGAACGCGAACCGATACTCAGCGTGCCGTTCACCGAGGACGGTTTGCGGCGCGGCACCGAGAAGGGTCTGCGGGCCCTGGCCCGCAGCGCGACCGATCGTGCGCACCGGTTCTCGTTGGTGGACCTGGCGAATGCGATCCGTCCGCGTTCGCTGTTCTAGCGGTACGTCAGGAGCGAACCAGATCGTCCGTCGCCCGGGCGATCGCCAGCTCCTCGTTCGTCGGCACCACCAGCACCGTGACGGCCGAGGATTCGGCGGAGATCACGCGAGCCTGCTTGCTGCGCACAGCATTACGTTCGGGGTCGATCCGAATGCCGAAGTGCTCCAGGTTCGCCAGCGCGTCGGTGCGCACGGCAGCAGCGTTCTCGCCGACGCCCGCGGTGAACGTGATGACATCGAGCCGCCCGAGCCCGATCATGTACGCGCCGATGTACTTACGGAGCCGGTGGATGTACACGTCGTAGGCCAACCGGGCCGACGCGTCGCCGTCGTCGATGCGTTGTTGCAGTTCCCGGAAGTCGTTGACCCCGGACAGTCCGATCAGACCCGACCGGCGGTTGAGGAGAGTGTCGATGTCGTCGACACTCATCCCGGCGCTACGACGCAGATGCATGATCACACCGGGGTCGATATCCCCACTGCGGGTGCCCATCACCAGTCCCTCGAGCGGGGTCAGACCCATCGACGTATCGACCGCGCGCCCCCCGTCGACCGCCGATGCCGACGCACCGTTGCCCAGATGCAGCACGATCTGCTTGAGTTCCGCGAGATCGCGTTCCAGGAACCGGGCAACCTGTTCGGACACGTAGCGGTGCGAGGTGCCGTGAAAGCCGTAGCGCCTGATGTCGTGTTCGGCTGCGACGGCGGCGTCGATCGCGTACGTCGCAGCAGCGTCGGGCAGCGAATGGAAGAACGCCGTGTCGAACACGGCCACGTGCGGCACGTTCGGCAGTTGCTTCCGCGCCACTTCGATACCGAGGACGTTGGGCGGATTGTGCAGCGGTGCCAGATTGCTC
Source organism: Rhodococcoides fascians NBRC 12155 = LMG 3623 (assembly GCF_001894785.1). Lineage (GTDB taxonomy): Bacteria > Actinomycetota > Actinomycetes > Mycobacteriales > Mycobacteriaceae > Rhodococcoides > Rhodococcoides fascians. Next base: position 1,051,479 of record NZ_BCWW01000001.1, on the reverse strand, counting down.
AGGTCCGAAATCTGCTGCACGACAGTGTCGTCGATGATCGTGGGGCGATAGAACACCGTGCCACCGTGTACGACGCGATGCCCGACGGCGGTCACGTCGGACCCCAGTTCGATGCCGGCGTCGGACAGCATCTCGAACGCGAGAGCCAACCCGTCCCCGTGGTCATCGATGTGCTGGGTTCGCTCGGCGCTCTCGCCGCGGTAGTCCAGCTCGACGCGCCCGTCGGATTCTCCGATGCGCTCGACGAGGCCACTGGCCAGCGATTCGCCCGAATCGGGATCGACCAGTTGAAACTTGACGGAGGACGAACCCGAGTTGACGACGAGGATGCTCACGCCTGTGCCTCCTGCTGGGAGATACCCTGCGCCTGAATCGCGGTGATGGCGACGGTGTTGACGATGTCCTCGACCAATGCCCCACGCGAGAGGTCGTTGACGGGCTTGCGAAGGCCCTGCAGTACCGGCCCGACCGCGACGGCACCGGCGCTGCGCTGGACGGCCTTGTAGGTGTTGTTGCCGGTGTTGAGGTCGGGGAAGATGAATACCGTTGCGCGGCCTGCGACGTCGGAATCCGGCAGCTTCGATTTCGCGACCGACGGTTCGATGGCCGCGTCGTACTGAATCGGACCCTCCACCAACAGTTCCGGGTTTCGTTCGCGCACGATGGCCGTCGCTTGCCGCACCTTGTCGACGTCGGCTCCCGAGCCGGATTCGCCGGTGGAGTACGACAGCATCGCCACCCGCGGTTCTATACCGAACTGAGCCGAGGTCTGCGCCGAGGAGATGGCAATGTCGGCAAGTTGCTCGGCCGTCGGGTCCGGCACGACGGCGCAGTCGCCGTAGGCCAGTACGCGATCGGACAGACACATCAGGAAGATCGACGATACCGTCGACACGCCCTCGGTGGTCTTGATGATCTCGAACGACGGCTTGATGGTGTGCGCGGTCGTGTGCGCTGCGCCCGACACCATGCCGTCGGCAATGCCCTTGTGCACCATCATGGTTCCGAAGTAAGAGATGTCGGCCATGGTCTCGCGGGCACGCTCTATCGTCATCCCCTTGTGCTTGCGCAGTTCGGTGTACTCCTGCGCGAATTCCTCGGTGTAGTCGCAGTTCTTGGGGTCGAGGATGGTCGCCGAGTCCAGATCCACTCCCAGTTCCGATGCACGACGTCGAATGGGGCCTTCTTCGCCGAGGATCGTCAGGTCCGCGACCTGACGTTGCAGCAGCCTCCCTGCGGCCCGCAGAATCCGGTCGTCGCCGCCCTCGGGGAGCACGATGTGCTTGCGATCGGCACGCGCTCGATGAATGAGCTGGTATTCGAACATCTGCGGCGTCGTGATGGTCGGGATGGCGATATCGAGCCGCCCCAGAAGGGTTTTGGCGTCCACCCGCTGCTCCATCAGGCCCAGCGCGGTGTCGACCTTGCGCTGAGAACCGACGGCAACGCGGCCGCGCGTCTGCGCCGCAGCCGAAGCGGTGTCGAAGGTTCCGAGCTCGGTCGTCAGAATCGGCAGTCTCGGTCCGAGACCTGCGACAAGACGTGCGATCGCCGGGTGCGGCTCGATTCCGCCGTTCATGATGATGCCGGCGAGAGACGGAAAACCGTTCGCCTCATGGGCATTGACGAGTGCGAGCAGTACGTCGGACCGGTCTGCCGGCGCGATGACGACGACGCCTTCGGTGAGCCGCTCCAGAATGTGCTCGGCCGTCATACCGCCGACCATCACCCGCATCGCTTCTCGCTGCAGCAACGACGAGTCGCCGCTGTAGAGCGTTCCGTCCACCGCGTCGAGCAACTCCGCCATGGTCGGAGCGACGAGCAAGGGAATCTCCGGCAGGCTCCACGCCGGAACGTCCACCGACGCCAACGCGTCGGTGACGGCGTCCAGCTGATCCGGATCGCACCGGTTCGCCACGATCGCGGCGAGATGGGCGTGATGCTGCCGCAGTTCGGCCTGGCACAACGCTGCCAATTGAGCGATCTCGTCGGGAGTTCGATCGGAGCCACGCAGCGCGAGGAGCACGGGGGCACCGAGATTGACCGCGATGCGCGCATTGAACCCGAGTTCGCTGGGACTGCCGACGTCGGTGTAATCGCTACCCACGATCACCACGGCGTCGCACTGAGCAGCCACCTCGTGATACCGACTGACGATCTCGCTCAGCGCCGCATCCTGATCGGAATGCACCTGCTCGTAGGTGACTCCGAGAGACTGCTCGTAACTCAGATCGGCGGTCGTGTGCTCGACGAGAAGTTCGAGAATGTAATCCGGCTCGTCCGTCGAGCGGGCGATGGGCCGAAACACACCCACCCGGGCCGTCGTCGCGGCGAGCATCTGCAGCACACCCAACGCAATCGTGGACTTGCCGGAGTCGCCTTCCGGTGACGCGACATAAATACTCGAGGGATACATGTCAGCCGTCTCGGCACCGGTGGACTCAGCCATGCCCGCCAGCTTAATGGTTGGGGTGTTGACACCGAGCACAGTCGGGTTGTCCCATGAGCCATGGCCGAATCACCGTTTCCGGATGTTCGTTGGGGCAGCGAGACATCGTTCATCCGCAAGCCCGCCGTCAAGTTCGCGTCGACCAAGCCCGGTTCGTGGGTGATCAGGAACCTCGCAGGCGTCGACCGCTGGTTGTTGACCAAGTCGAACGGCCGATTCACCGTCCTCGGACCGATCGCTGCTCCGGTGGTGTTGTTGACCACCACCGGACGCAAATCCGGTAAGCCGAGGACGAGTCCGCTGTTGTACTACCGGGAGGGTGATCGGATTTTCGTCGTCGGATCCAATTTCGGCCAACGACACCATCCGGCATGGACGTCGAATCTTCTGGCCGATCCGAAGGCCGTCGTCACTATCGGCGGCAGGAAGATACCGGTCACAGCTACCCGAATCACCGGCGACGAGAAGGCCCGCATCTACCGACAGTTCGACGCGATGGTGGAGGTCTACGGCGAGTACGAAACAAGGACCGACCGAGACATGCGATTGTTCGCACTCTCGGCCGATCCCCGCACTTCGACGTAACTAGCCGAGCTTGCGCAGGCGCGGTGCCAGATCCTTCTCGAACAGCTCGAGGAAGCGCTTCTGGTCGTGTCCGGGCGCGTGGAACACCAGGTGGTTCAGGCCGGCGTCGGTGTACTGCTTGACCTTCTCGACGGCCTCGTCCGGGTCCGAAGCCACGATCCAACGCTTGGCGACCTGCTCGATCGGCAGCTCGTCGGCGGCCTTCTCCATCTCCATCGGGTCGTCGATGGAGTGCTTCTGCTCCGGCGTCAGAGACAGCGGAGCCCAGAAACGGCAATTCTCCAGTGCCAGTTCGGGATCGGTGTCGTAACTGATCTTGATCTCGATCATCTTGTCGATCTCGCCGGCGTCACGCTCTGCCTTGCCTGCGCCCTCTTCGACGGCCGGGAGGAGCTTGTCGGTGTAGAGCTCCATGCCCTTGCCCGACGTGCAGATGAAACCGTCGCCCGCGCGTCCCGCATATCGCGCGACGACGGGTCCGCCGGCCGCGATGTAGACGGGGATGCCGCCCTCCGGGACGTCGTAGATCGACGCGCCCTTGGTCGTGTAGTACTCACCCTCGAAATCGACGCGATCTCCCAGCCACAGCTCGCGCATCAAGCGAACCGACTCCCGCAGTCGTGCGAAACGCTCCTTGAACTCCGGCCATTCGCCGGTGAACCCGGTGGCGATCTCGTTGAGCGCCTCACCGGTTCCCACTCCGAGCATGATGCGCCCGGGGTAGAGGCAGCCCATCGTGGCGAACGCCTGCGCGATGACCGACGGGTTGTAGCGGAACGTCGGCGTCAGAACGGACGTCCCGAGCTGGATCGTCTTCGTGCGCTCGCCGACGGCCGTCATCCAGGCCAGCGAGAACGGGGCGTGACCGCCCTCGTGACGCCACGGTTGAAAGTGGTCACTGACAGTCGCGGAGTCCATACCGTGTTGCTCGGCGAGAACACCGAGTTCGACGAGCTCCCGCGGCCCGAACTGCTCCGCCGATGCTTTGTACCCGAGCTTGAGACCCTGCGCCACGCCGAACTCCTGTCGTTGGTCGTCTAGTACTTCGATTGTGCACCTGCGGCGATTGGCGGTGTGCTACTGGATCCCCAGAACAGTGACCACCGCAGCCAATACTGCTACTGCGCCGATGCCGACCGCGAAGATCCACAGGTCCCGGGACTCGGGCATGGGCGCTCCGCTCTCGAGGGCGGCGCGCACTCGCATCCACCTTCGCAGTCCGATGACGGGTGCGGCGGCCGCGAGGCCGATGAGAATCAGGCCGAGTGCAGTGCGAACCCAGCCGGTGCTGAACCCAGGAACCAGGTGAACGATTGCGATCCCGCCGGCGAGCAACCCGAGCGAGGTTCTCAGCCAGGCAAGAAAGGTGCGTTCACTGGCGAGGGTGAACCGTTCGTCGGGGCGCGTCACGCTGGAGCGGTGATGCGTTCGCGGATGAGTCGGGCAACGAGTTCAGGATCGTCGGGGGTGAAGACCGGCGAGACGCGGCGGATGGTGAGCACCACTGCAGTGTCCTTCTTCGGACGCATGACGTCCAGCGGGAGCCACTGGTCGATCCACGATGCTCCCCACAGTCGCCAGCGTCCGTTCCAGTTGCCCAGCACGGCGGTGTCGACGGCGCGAATGTCGCAGTAGGGAACGAACTTCTCGATCGCGAACGGAAAGTAGTAGTGCCGCAAAGTGACCCCGCTGTCGTCCACGCGCACGAGACCGTCGTCGTAGTGGACCGTGGATGTTGTTCGCATAGTTAACGGTAGGCCTGCTCTGCACGCTCTCGCAACCGTGATCTCGAAACCTGTCGGTGGGTCGACATACTCTTCCTTCAGTTCGAACGCATGTTCTGAACTGGGGGTCACCGGGGGGTGAAAAATGGCTGCACCAGTGGTGTCGTTGGATGCGTTGATCACTGCCGCGCGGGAAGAGAATCGGCATGCGGCCCGAAAGATCGCTGCCTGCTACGACTTCCACCTCACCTGCATCGCGCAGGATGCGAATCATCGGCAGTACAGCCGGTACGGACGCACCGAGATGGCACTCGCGTTGAGCTGCTCCGCCACCGTCGCGGAGGCGTACGTGTCCGTCGGCGTGGCACTGCACACCCGGCTTCCTTTGCTGAAAACCGCATTCGAGGCCGGCGACATCGACCTCCCCCGCGTAACCCCCTGACCGACCGAGCCCTGATCTACAGACCCGACGCCCTCACCACCGCCGCCGTACGACTACGCGACCGCCACTGCCGCTTTCCCGGCTGCCACCGACCCGCCGAACGCTGCCAACTCGACCACATCATCGCCTTCGATCACGCCAATCCCCTCGGCGGCGGCTGGACGACAGTCAACAACCTCCAATGCCTCTGCGAATACCACCACAGCGTCAAAACCGCAGGCTACTGGACCGCCGTCATGCTCCCAGGCGGTGCCATCCTGTGGACCTCCACCTCGAAGACCTCCCGAATCACCCTGCCCGCCAACGGAACAGCCGTACCCATCATCGGCAACGACCTCCGGCCACACATCCCCACCCAACCCAGACGATCCGGCGTCATCGCCTACCCCGACCCACCAGACAACCCGACCCCCGAACCAGAATCGACCAACGAAGAAGACGAGGAGCCGCCCTTCTGACCTCAGACGTCGGCCGCTCGTTCCGGTGTTCTCACCAGCGTCAGCTGCGACGTCTGGCGCAGCGCGAATCCGATGGAGAGGTACAGCTCGATAGCGCGGATGTTCGTCGCGGCGGCATGCAGGAACGGCTCGTCGCCTCGGGCCCTGATGCCGTGACCGACCGCGCGGACCAGCTCGGTGGCCAAGCCCTGTCCGCGATGAGCCGGGTCGGTACACACTGCGCTGATCTCGGTCCACCCCGGCGGACGCATGCGCTCCCCTGCCATCGCGATCAGTGCGCCGCCCCGTCGGATACCGAGATACGTGCCGAGTTCGCGGGTGCGAGGAAGGAACGGGCCCGGCTCGGTGCGTCGCACGAGATCGAGCATCTCGGGCACGTCGTCGGCTGTCAGTTCTACCGCCTCGGCCAACGGCCGAGTCTCGAGTTCGGTGCCCACGAGTTGAACGATTCCGAAGCTGTCGACCACGGACCACCCCTCGGGCACATCCAGCACCGGCCCCCGCAATCCCACGATGCTTCGCGGCCCGAACAGCACTGCGATGTCGTCCCAGTCCCGTGGCTGCAGAACGTCGGGATGCGCCAGAAAAGGCGAGACCTGGGGATCAGCGCGAATCACTCGGCCGCGCGTGATCGCAAACCGCGACAGCGGACCCCCGAGGGAGGTACGAATGGGATCGTCGAGAGGGTGAACAGACACGTCGGTCAGCGTCCCATGTCGGGCTCGGTCAGTTGCTCACGACCCACTCCGTCACCAATACTTATACCGGTATAGTTATTCGCATCGAACCGAAAGGCATTCCGTGATCGAAATCCTGCCCCCGAGCAAGCTTCCCCTTGCCCGTGAAACCGGTGCACTCGTCGCCGAAATTCTCGAGACCGTCCGCGAACGCGCGACCGTCGGCACCAATCTGCTCGAGATCGACGAATGGTCCAAGGACATCATCCTCGGGGCGGGGGCGACGTCGTGCTACGTCGATTACGCGCCGTCCTTCGGGCGCGGACCCTTCGGCCACTACATCTGCACGTCGGTCAACGACGCTGTGCTGCACGGTTTGCCGCACGACTACAACCTGGCCGACGGCGATCTGCTGACCCTCGATCTTGCCGTGATCCTCGGCGGCGTGGCATCGGACTCGGCCATCAGTTTCGTCGTCGGCGAGAACAAGCCGGCAGAGAGCCTGGCGATGATCGATGCCACCGAACGAGCGTTGGCCGCGGGTATCGCCGCGGCACGTCCGGGCAACAAGATCGGCGATATCTCCCACGCCATCGGGACGGTTCTTCGTGAAGCCGGCTATCCCATCAACGTTCAGTTCGGTGGTCACGGAATCGGATCGACGATGCATCAGGATCCGCACGTATCCAATACCGGCAGGCCCGGTCGCGGCTACGGCCTTCGCCCCGGCCTGATGTTGGCACTCGAGCCCTGGGTGATGGCGGATACCGATGAGCTGGTCACCGACCCCGACGGGTGGACGTTGCGTAGCACCACCGGTTGCCGCACCGCGCACAGCGAGCACACCGTCGTCATCACCGACAGCGGGGCCGAAATCATGACCCTACGTTCGTGATTCTGCGTCGGTAAGGAGTCACAAACGCTTCTCGAAAGTGTTGGAGAACGGCAGCAGTTCGTACGGCGAAAACACCGGGATGCGGGTGTAGCCGCTCTTCTCGTACAGCCGCACCGCGTCGGGCTGACGATCACCGGTCTGCAGAATCAAACGCCGCAATCCCTGGTCGCGGGCCGCATTCTCGGACGCCTGCAGCAGCGCGGTGGAGACTCCCGACCCACGGTGATCAGGATGAACGAACATTCTCTTCAGTTCGAGGTCGGGGCCGTTCCACCGCAGAGCGGCATGCCCGACGGCCTGCTCGACGTTCTGCGCATCGCACCGATAGACGACGAACGTGCGATGCACGTCGCCTTCGTTCACGGCATTGGCCTGCGTCTTCGCCATCAAGGCCGCTCGGTCCGCGTATCGGGGACCCACCTCCGATGCCATTGCGGCACGGAGCGATTCGGCGTCGGGGTGGTTCCAGTCGACGGCGCGGGTGACGAGGTCTGTTCGGGACTGCGCTACATCGGTCACGCTCGATCGGACCACGCGTTACGGGCCGCCGTCAACCGCTGCAATCACGGTGAGTTTATCGCTGGTGCGGCCAGTCGTCGTCGTGCACTGTGACAGCGTGAACACGAACTGTCGCTGCCCACGCTGACCATCCGACCTCCCCACCGTCGACAGCACTTGTCACAGTCGACACTTGTCACAGGAGCCACAGCCATGAGCACCGAAGCGACCGTCGTTCTTCGCATCTCCGATTCCGGGACGTCATCCTTGCAGGGATTGACCCGACCGCAATTGCACGCCCTCGCCGATGCTCTCCGCGTCGCCGCCAAAAGCTATGCACCACATGCCAAGATCCTGACGCGTTTCGACGTCCGGGTGAACGAACTCAACGCTCCCCTCGTCATCGACCTACCCGCGCGCGATGTGGTTCTCGCCGGCAAGAGCGTTCGGTTCAGCCACACCGAGTTCGAGATCTTCGCCTATCTCGCCCAGCATCCTCGTGTCGTGGTGAACAGATCCGAGCTGAGTGACTCGAACGGCGGCCGCAGTGTCGACGTCCATCTCTCCAGGGTGCGAACCAAACTCGGGCAGTACGGCCGACTGATCACGACGGTCCGCGGCACCGGCTACCGATTCGACCCCGAGCCCGGGATTCGCGTCATCACCGAGCCGTCGGTGCTGCGCAGCGCCTGAGATCAGTTACACGACTATCGCGTCAGTGCTGCTGTTCGACGTCGACGGTTCCGACGTACCACCACGAACACGAGCAACGCGACCAGAACCACCGCGATGATCGCGCCCAGTGCCGTCGCGCCGCGGAAGCCGGGTGCGCTGGTATCGAGGGTGCGTTCGCCGGCGTGGGCGGCATTGCTGGTACCCAGAACGATGGTCAGAGTCAGCAGGTTCGGGATGGCGGTGACGACTGCGAGAATCACCGATCCGATCGCCAACTGCTTTCCCGCCCTACTCTTTCGGACCGACCACGCACTCCAGAAGAACATCAGTGGCGCGAACGTGCACACGATTCCGAACAGCAGGCCCCACAGAATTCCCTTGGTGAACGTGCGATCAGCCAGGCTCTCGACGCGCAGGCTCCACCACCGGGGCAGGAACGCCGCCAGGACGAAGTAGGCGATCAACAGAAGAACGACGCCGGCACCGAGCAGGATGCCGCGCCGCTTCCAATTCGCCGAGCTGGTCGACGGTGCAGGCGTGGTCGGGTCAGCAGTCATAGGCCCATGGTAGAGCGTCGAACACCTCGTACGACCTCACCCGAGACCTGATCGTTAGATGGGGATGTGCCCAGCCCGCTACGACGCCCGTGCACGCTCCGAAGCATCGTCACCGTCGAGGCCCAGGTGTCCCCGCAACGTCGTCGAGGTGTATTCGGTACGGAACACCCCTCGCTCCTGCAATGCCGGGACCAATTTGTCGACCAGATCGCCGATGGCGTCGCGCAAGTGGTACGGGTTGATGTTGAAGCCGTCGACCACACGGTGACGCACGAGGGCTGCCCAGTGGTCTGCCACTGCCGCAGGGGTTCCCGAGTGTAAGCGCGACGCCGGCGACACTTCGAGCACCAACTCTCGGATGGACAGCCCTTTCTCTTCCGAGAGGGCTCGCCATTGCGCGATCTGAGTCAGTTTGCCGGTCCGAGCGTCGATGGACAGCGTGCCGCGTGAAGGATCCAGCTCGGCGTCCACCGGATCGATGTCGGGTAGTGGGCCCTCCGGGTCGTACGCCGAGAGGTCCTTGCCCCAGTAGTGCTCGAGAAAGGCGATGGCTCGAACACCGTTGTGCGCGTTGGATCGAAGCCACCGAACCTTTTCTTCGGCCTCGGCTTCGGTATCACCGAGTACGACGGTCACCCCGGGCAAGATCTTCACTGCATCGGCGGGTCGGCCGTAGGCGACCGTCCGGGCACGAAGATCTTTGGCATAGGCCACCGCTGCGTCGTAGGCGTTGTTGGCCGAGAAGACGACGTCGGCGTGCCGGGCTGCGAGGTCCCGTCCTCCCGGCGAATCGCCGGCCTGGAACAGCACCGGCCCACCTTGCACACTGGACCGAACGTTGGGTGCCGCAACCGCTTCGAGCAGATCGGTGTGGAACTCCACAGGAGAACCTGCCCAATACTGCTTCGCCAGTTCGACCACCTGGGTGGCGCGCTCGTAACGGCGTTCGTGCTCCAACCACCCTCCGCGCCTGAAATTTTCACCCGTCCAGGCGTTGTCGGTGGTGACGATGTTCCATCCGGCGCGCCCGTCCGACAGCGCGTCCAGGCTGGCCAAACGACGAGCCAACTCCACCGGGATGCTGTACGTGGTGTTCTGGGTCGCGACAAGTCCGATGCGCTCGGTCACCGACGCCAGAGCCGCCAGTTGCGTGATGGCGTCGGGCCTGCCGGCGATGTCGGTGGAGAGAATGTCGCCACGGTTCTCTCGGATACGTTGACCGTCCCCGAGAAAGAACGCGTCGAACAAACCGCGTTCGAGTGTGACGGCGACCTCGACGAACGTGTCGGTGGCCACTTGATCGGGGGCGTGCGAATCCTCCCAGACCGTCTGCGCGCCGATCCCTGGATAGAACACGCCCAGATGAATCTGCGCGTTCGGGTCGAACGGTGCGCCGGTGTCCGGGTGATGGTCGATGATGCCCATGACAGCTCTTCTCTACTCGTGCGCAGCCGCGGCGTAGCGGCTGACCGGACGCGGCAACCCCAGGTTCTCCCGCAGCGACAGTCCCGGCGTCGGTCGACGAATCAGATGTGCCGGAACGGCAAGCTCTTTCAACGCCGCACCACCGAGGTGCAGCCGGACGCCGTCGACGACACCGGCGAGGGCCTCGGCCTTCGACAGGTGGTCGATATCGGCGAACACCAGCGCGGCCCCGTCGCGGCGAGCGGTGTCGGCCTGCTCGCCGATGCCGTCCCCGCGTACGAGTGCGACATCGAGCAGATCGGTGACTCCCAGGTCGGCGTCGCCGATGACGACCACCTGCCCCTGCGGCGGACGAGGAGTGATCAGTGGCCCTACGACGTCGAAGAATTCGCCCTCGAAGCGCACGTGATGCACTCGAGCGGGATCGAGATACCGGCCGGACTCCGCGTCTCGAACGACGGCGTCGTCTTCCCACGAATCCCACAGCCGCCGAGCCACGTCGATGACGTCACGCACTTCGGCGGTGGTCTCGGAGCGGACCTCGGATCCGACAGCCGCGTGAGTGTCCGCGCTGTTGTCGGTGCCGACCACCCAGGCCCCGCGGCCGTGCGATGCGTGGTCCACACTCGCGAGTTGTGTTGCGAGAAAGAACGGTTCGGTCGTCAGAGTGTGGACCGTGGGAGCCAGGCCGAGGGTGGACGTGGTGGAGGCGACGAATGCCGCACGAGTACCTGCATCGAGGCGCTCGCGTGAGGAGACCAGCGAATCACCGAAGGTGACGAGGGTGAAGCCGGCGCGTTCGGCGTCGGCGACGTTCTGCTTCAGGAGCGCGGGTGTCTCGTCGAACCCGTCGAGTTCGACGGCGAAGTACAACGTCTCGGTCATCCTCGGTTCAGCCCTTCGCGCTCATCGTGTTACTGCTTCCTGTACCGACGATCTTCACCGGACGGCTCAACCACGAGTTCCGAAGTCCAGCGCCGCGGCGGTGCAGGCAGGGTGAGCTCCGAGTCGATCGATCAACGCCGCTGCCAGTGCTTTCAGCCAGGTCATACGTGGACCCTAGGTTCATCAGCTGTAGAGCACACCCGTTGCGATCACGCTGATTCGAAGGACGTAGATGCCGGTACGTAGACGCGCAGTGTCAGCACGAGGTCACCGCTCTCGCGGGCCCGGACCACCTCTCTACTGTCACCGATCAGGTCGTGCGACCTACGTCGACCTCCACGAGGACCCGGTTTCACGCTCGAAGACCGGCCGCACATCCACGGTGTCATAGACGATGGACAGTGCAGAAATGCGTCCGTCCTCGTCGAGTTCGGCGACGTCGACCACGTCGAACGGGGCCGCCACACCCGAGGGCAGTCTCCAGTCGAAATGAAACCAGAACGTGACGAGTCGAGCGCCTTCGGACGTACGACCTTCGGCGACGCCCTTCGAGGTCAGCGTCGCACCCGAGGTGTCCGCGAAAAGCGCGCGATAGAAGTCGGATGCGGGCGTCGGTCCGTACAGCGGCGAGTGCACAACCGCACCGGGTGCGAACAGAGTCAGGACCGCATCGACGTCGGCCCGTCGAAGTGCATCGAGGTACTGCTCGACCAAGTGGTCCGCGGACGAGTTCATGAAGCAAGAGTAGCCGACCGCCAGGACGCAAGACATTCGCTCACCGTGATTTTTTGCCCCTGCAGCAACGACTTTCGGCGTGTGCATACTTCTCGTAGTGGGACAGTGTCAGATGGAGGGCCGCCGGTGAAATCGTTCACTATCGCCATTGTGGGTGCGGGTCCGCGCGGCACCGGCGTACTCGAACGACTGCTGGCGCGCCGGTCCGATGCGGAGCTGCACATCCACGTCGTCGATCCGTTCCCTCCGGGGGCCGGTCGCATCTGGCGTAGCAGTCAACCACCGCTGCTGTGGATGAATTCGGTGGCCGCCGACGTCACCATGTTCACCGACGACACCACCGTCGTCGACGGTCCGATCCGCCCCGGTCCGACGCTGGCGCAGTGGGTTCTGGAACATGCCCACACCCTGCGCCAGGACCCGAATTGCGCGACGAACTGCGCGATTTCGGTCCGCATTCCTTCGCGTCGCGGACTCTACAGAGTCGCTACCTCAGCTGGGTGTTCGAGCACGCCGTTGCCGACACCGACACGCACGTTCACGTTCATCGAGCACGGGTGACGGACCTGACCGCCGACCAGGTACTGCTACTCGACGACGGATCGACCATCCGCACCGATGCCGTGCTCTTGGCCCAGGGACATCCGGATGCGCTTGCATCGCACCGTGAATCACAGCTCGATGAGTTCTCCCGAACCCATGGGCTGACGTACATCGGCCCCGGATACACCGCAGATCTCGATCCCAGCCGAGTGCCTGCGGGAGAACCGGTGCTGATTGCCGGGCTCGGATTGGCATTCATCGACTGGATGGTGTTGCTCGCGGAAACTCGCGGTGGATCGTTCGCCCGCAACGCGGACGGCGTGCTCGAGTACACCGCCTCCGGCCGCGAACCGATTCTCTATGCGGGTTCGCGGCGCGGAGTTCCGTACCACGCGAAGATCTCCTACGACATCGCCGCGGCGCGCCCGCCCCTCCCGAAGTTCTTCACCGCCGACGCCTTCCCCGGCCACGGCCCCCTGCACTTCCGCGACGAAATCTGGCCGCTCGCATCCAAAGAACTGGCCTGGGCTCATTACTACGAGTTGTTCACGGCCCACCCCGAGCGAACAGTCGGCTCCTGGCCGGAGTTCGAGATCGGATTGAGCGAGATCACCTGGGGATCGCAGGAACTCACCGCCTTCGTGGAGCAATTCGTTCCGAAGGACGAGGACCGCATCGATCTGGCACGGCTCGACAAACCCCTTGCCGGACGGCGTTTCGATGGACTCGACGAGGTACGTACCGAGCTGCAGACCTACATCGAGACCGACCTTCGTCGTCGAGCAGATCCCTACTACAGCTCGGATGCCGCCGTCTTCTCGGCGCTGCTCTCGGTGTACATGACCATCGGAGAGTTGTTGCGACGCGGGCGCATTCCGGCGCAGTCGGTCGCAGGCGATGTGGAAGGGTGGCTGCACTCGTTCTTCAGTTTCATCGCGAGCGGTCCGCCACCGGAACGACTCGAACAACTCCTGGCCCTCAGCCGGGCGAACATCGTTCACTTCCTCGGCCCCGATGTCACCTTCTCCCCGGAGAACGGGTCGTTCCTCGCCCGTAGCTCTGCACACGATGTGGTGGTGCACGCCGACACTCTGATCGACGCGCGCTTACCCGTCGCATCGATCGCCGCCGCCGGAGACGAATTGCTACGCACCCTGCATACGCGCGGCGACATCACCGACATCCGCGCCACCGAGCACAGCGCAGCGAAAGTAGCAGTCGACGGGCGCTCTCGATTGATCACCGCGTCGGGAGAGGCGGCCGAGAACCGCTACGCGGTGGGTCCGTGGGTCGCCGGACACACGTGGTCGAGCGCCTTTCCGCGGCCGAGGACCAACGCCGGGTTCTTCCGACACAACGACCAGCTCGCGGCAGAACTACTGCGGCACAGCCGCTGAACCGTCGGTCGGCCGAACAACGGACCGGATCACGGCGCGATGCGCAGTCCGGCGATCAGCACCCGCGCCATCTTGCGCGGGTCGTAGCGGCTGTCCGTGGCACCGATGCACAGGTTGCCGACCGCCCGCATCAACTCCAATGCGGTCTGCCCCGGGGCGATCTCCCCCGAGTCCGCAGCGGCGTCGAGCAACGACTCGCACACCGGAACCAGCCGGTTCAGGAAGTAGCTGTGCAAGGTCTCGAATCCGGCGCTGTCCGACTGCATGGCCTCGGCCAGACCGTGTTTGGTGACCAGGAAGTCGACGAACCGATCGATCCAGAGCACCAACGCCGCGTGCGGTGATTCGCGGCCGGCGAGAAGCTCCTGACCGGCGACGGCGCAGGCCTCCACCTGATGCCGGAAGACGGCGACGACGAGGTCGCCCCGCGTCGGGAAGTGCCGGTAGATGGTTCCCACGCCGACGCCGGCCCGCCTGGCGATATCGCGCACCGGCACTTCTACTCCCGACTCGACGAACGCAGCCGCCGCCGCGTCGAGCAGGGTCGCTTCGTTGCGCCTCGCATCCGCCCGCTTTCTGGGCTGCTCGGCTTCGGCCTCGGTCACTGTTCCTCCAGCCATCGACAAACGGAACAACGTTCCGTATGTTTGTTTACGGAACGTTGTTCCGCTTACTCGCAGAGTAACCCCTCCAGAGGCCACAAGGAGATCCCCATGCAGTACCGCACACTGGGACGCACCGGCGTCCAGGTCAGCACTCTCTCGCTCGGCGCGATGAACTTCGGTGCCATCGGACGCACCACGCAAGACGAGGCAACCGCGATCGTCGACGCCGCACTCGAGGGCGGTATCAACCTCATCGACACCGCGGACATGTACAGCCAGGGACAATCCGAGGAAATGGTCGGCAAGGCGATCCAAGGTCGGCGCGAGAACATCGTGCTGGCCACCAAAGTGTTCAACCCCATGGGCGACGAACGCAATCATCAGGGCAGCTCCCGCCGCTGGATCGTCACCGAACTGGAGAACAGTCTGCGCCGACTCGGTACCGATCACGTCGACCTCTACCAGATACACCGCTGGGACCCCACCACGAGCGACGAGGAAACCCTCTCGGCGCTGACAGATCTGCAGCGTGCCGGGAAGATTCGATACTTCGGCTCCTCCACCTACCCGGCTTACCGAATCGTGCAATCGCAGTGGACCGCACGGGAGCACCGTCTCGGGCGGTTCGTCACCGAGCAGCCGCCGTACTCGATCCTGCAGCGCGGCATCGAATCCCACGTCCTTCCGGTCGCGCAGGAGTACGGAATGGGCGTTCTCGCGTGGAGTCCCCTGGCGGGCGGCTTCCTCTCCGGAGCCATCCGGGCCGGGCGAGAGACCACCACCAACCGCGCGGCGATGATGCCCGAGCGATTCGGCACGGACACTCCCACGGGACGGGCCAAACTCGACGCCGTCGAGAAACTGGTCGGCGTTGCCGACGAAGCCGGACTGACACTGATCCAACTCGCACTCGGTTTCGTGACGGCTCATCCGGGAGTCACCAGCGCGATCGTCGGGCCGCGTACCGTCGAGCACCTACACTCGCAGCTCGCTGCCGCCGACACCGTCCTCCCGGCCGATGTCCTCGACAGAATCGACGAGATCGTGGCTCCAGGAGTCGATCTCGCGCCGGACGACAAGTTCGACACTCCGCCGGCACTGCTCGACGCCTCCCTGCGGAGACGCTGACATGGTCAGCTACGGGATCATGACTCCTCCCCAGAACGTCTCCTACGCCGACCTGCTCCGGGTGTGGCGCGAGGCAGACGGCATTCCGGAAATCGAGCACGCGTGGCTGTTCGATCACCTCATGCCCATCGGCGGTGACCTCGACGGCCCGATCTCGAAGGCTGGACCATGCTGTCCGCATTGGCCGCTCGTACCGAGCGGTTGCGATTGGGAATCATGGTCACCAGCAATCGGATCCGTCCGCCCGCGATTCTCGCGAAGATCGCCGTCACGGTCGACACGGTCTCGGACGGGCGGCTGGACTTCGGCATCGGTGCCGGATCACGGCCGAGCGTGCCGATGGCGAGACGGGAGTGCGACGGGAGCGGGCTGCCCTACAGCGACGCTGCGAACGCTGTTGCGCGACTGGGTGAATCGCTCACGGTGATTCGTAGGCTCTGGACCGAGAGCGAACCCTTCGACTTTCACGGCAGCCACGTCGACCTCGTCGGGGCGTTCCAGAATCCGAAACCGATTCAGCGACCGGGCCCGCCGATCGTGATCGGCGGCCGGGCAGCAGGAGTGCTGCGCCTCGTCGCCGAACACGCCGACGTATGGAACATTCCCGGTGGGGACCTGGCCGACGCACTGGACAGAGGCAGACTACTCGACCGGTACCGCGCCGAGATCGGGCGCGATCCAGGGGCGATCACCCGATCGATCGCTCTCGGGGTGTCGTTCGAAGAACCCGAGAGAACGAGAAACGACATCGGCGACGCGGTGGCCGCCGGATTCGATCATGTCGTTCTCATCCTCCCCGGCCCCTATCCCGACGGCATCGCGCAGAGAGTGACCGAGGAGTTCATCGGTCGCTCGTAAGAACCCGTGCGCCGGGCCTTGTCCTCACGGAACCAGAACGAACTTTCCACGCGGGTGCGTCGACTGCAGTTCGGCATGCGCCTTCGCGACGTCCTCGAGCGGGAAGGTCTTGGCAACCGTGACCTCGAATACGCCTGCACCCGCCTGCTCCAGCAGCACCGGGGATGCGAGGCGTCGACGCTCCATACTGACCGGCCCACCGACGGTGAGGAACCCGTCTGCCAAAGCTCGTCCGAAGGCGGCCGTGCTGACCAATCTCGCTCTGTCCGTCAGTAATTCGAGAGAGACGTCGACGGCCTCGTCGGTGCCCACCGTGTCGATTGCCGCATCCACCCCATTCGGTGCGGCTGCTCGTACCCGGTCGATCAGTCCGTCGCCGTATTCGACGGGCTCGACACCGTAGGCCCGGAGTGCATCGTGGTTCTGGTGGCGCGCAGTCCCGATGACGGTGGCCCCGCGCTCCAGAGCGAGCTGAGCCACCACGGACCCGACGCCGCCCGCCGCCCCGTGCACGAGAACGGTGTCTCCGCTCTCGACACCGACGGATTCCAGTGCGTCGTAGGCCGTTCCAGCCACGGCGAGTACACCCGCAGCAACGTTCCAGTCCAGGGCTTCAGGCTTCGGAAACACGAACCGCGCGGGAACCAGAATTCGCTCGGCGTACGTACCGTTCTGGCCGGAGACAACCACCGCGTCGCCGACGGCGACAGGACCGACCGGGCCCTCGACGGTTCCTCCGACCGCCACCACGATGCCCGACGCCTCGCTGCCCAACGCAATCGGAAGCTTCGACCCGTCGGTACCGAAGGCGCCGCTGTAGCTCTTGTAGTCGAAGGGGTTGACGCCGATCGCCTTGACCTCGACCAGAACCTGGCCCTCGGACGGTTCAGGCAGCTCTCGTTCGACGATCTCGATGACGTCCGGTCCACCGTAGGACGCTGCAACTGCAACTCGTGTCATGCGCGGTACAACGGTCACCACGACGCAAATGTTCCGCTCAGATCCGCAGGCGCGGCAGTCCCCATTCCCTACCGAGCAATTCGTACGAGCGCAGCCGGTCCGCATGGTCGTATGTGACCGAGGTGAGCACGAGTTCGTCCGCATCGGTCGCTTCCTGCAGGGCGTCGAGCTTCACCGCGACCGTCGCCGCAGATCCGACGATCTGAGTGTCCACTCGATCAGCGACGAGCTCGTATTGCTCGCCGGTCAGCGGTGCCACGTTCTTCGGATCCGGGTACTCGATCGCACCTCGACCGCTGCGAATGCTGTGCACCCATTGCGGAAAAGACTCTGCCAGCTCACGGGCCTGCGAATCCGTTTCTGCAACAACCACATCGGCCGACACCGCCACGTACGGCGAGGACAGCCGGGCCGACGGCAGAAAAGCACGGCGATACTCGTCGATCGCCTCGAGAGTCGTCCCCGGGCTGAAGTGATAGCTCGCCGCGAACGGCAGACCGCGGGCACCGGCCTCACGGGCCGTCGGCCCAGCGCTGCTGCCGAACAGCCACAGCGCCACATCGGCCCCGACACCCGGGCGTGCCGTCAACGGCACCCCGTCGCGCTCGTAGCTACCGGCAAGCAGCGCAACAAGGTCGTCGAGTTGATCGACGAATTCCGGGACCTCAGCGTGCGGCTGCTGCAGCGCAGCCAGAGACGCAGCCAGCAGCGGGGTCGTTCGCGGGGTCGCCGCAGCGGGCGCCACTGGGAACAGTCCACCGTGTTCCGATGACACCGCGTGCTCGGGCGCAGCCTGCTGTGCACCGGTCAGGGCTGCTGCTCTGCGCTGTCCGGATCGACCCACACCAAGATCGATACGACCCGGATACAGCGCGTCCACCGTTCCGAAGGACTCCACTACGGCAGCAGCTGTCGTGAAACCGAGCTGGACCGCAGCCGATCCGACACGAATGCGGTTGGTGGCAGCCGCAATCAAACCCACCAGTACGGCAGGCGCAGAACTGGCCGCAGCGACGAAGTGATGCTCGGCAACCCAGTAGCGCTCGTAGCCCCACTCTTCGGCCTGTCGTGCCAGATCGAGCGAATTTCGGAGCGCCTGAGCAGTGCTCGACCCAGCGCTGATCGGTGCCAGGTCGAGAACGGACAGCGGCACGCGCGTCATCCGGGCGTCTTCTCCCCTGCTTCGACAGCCACCGTCAGCCGGTTCTCCGCCGGCGCGACCGGGCACGTCGCGTAGTCGGTGAACGCGCACGGCAGGTTCGCCGCTCGGTTGAAATCGAGTGCCACGGAGCCACCCTCGGGTTCCGCCACAGCAAGGATCCGCGCTGCCGGGTACGTGGTGACCCCGCTCGTGGCATCGGTGAACAGAACCTTCAGACCAGTGTCGTTGCCGCCGAACGCAACCAACTGCTGGGCTGTACCGGCCAGCTCGAAATCGAGGGTGCCCACCGCAGTGTGGTGGTGTTCGAGACCCTCGACCACGGCACCTGTCGTCACGGTGACCGGGGCGTCGTAGGGCGTGAACGTGGCGCGGGCCACGAACTCCTCGCTGGGTTCGTAGGCCGGTATTCCGTTGTAGGACTGCAGGGTCGAGGCTTTCGGATCGTGGACCCGCAACGCCACCGCGCCGGTGCGGCGGATGACCTCGATACGGCGTTCACCGTCGTCGACGAGGATCCCGGGCGCACCCTCCACCGGATTCAGAGTCGTCACCCCGTCCACTCCCTCGACGGTCACCGAGTCCGCATCGGCCCGCCATCGGCCGGGCAGATCGGCAACGATCTCGAACTCGTCGGTGAGCCAATACAATCCGGTCAGCGATAACCATCCCAATGGATCGCCGTAGGACGCTTCCCGGTCCGCGTGCCACTGCTTCCAGTCCTGCTCGAATTCACTCACGATGCTCGTACTCCTTCACGCTGTTGGTACGGGTGACGCAGACCGAGGTGATCACGCAGCGTGTTCCCGGTGTACTCGGTACGGAAACTACCGCGATCCTGCAGTTGTGGGACGACTTTGTCGACGAACTCGTCGAGCCCGGCCGGTGTGATGTGCGGGACGAGAATGAACCCGTCGCACGCATCGTTCTGGACGTAGCTGTCGATGTCCTCGGCTACCTGTGCCGGCGTTCCGACGAACTGCTGCCGGGTCGTCACCGCGATGATGAGCTCCCGAATGCTCAGATTCTCGGCCTCGGCACGCTCACGGTACTGCTGCGCAAGGGTTCTCGGGTCACCGTGGCGAGCGCGACCACGGGTGATGCTCACGTCACCGCTCGGCTCGACGTCGGGCAGCGGTCCGTCCGGGTCGTACTCGGACAGGTCTCGTCCCCACACCTGCTCCAGAAACGAGATGGCAGTCTTGCCGCTGACCTGCTGGTGCCGAATATGGTCGGCCTTCTCGGCTGCATCCTGGGCCGAGTCCCCGAGGACGAACGTCGCGGCGGGCAGCACCTTCAGGTCTGCGTGCTCGCGGCCGTACTTGGCCAACCTTCCCTTGACGTCGGCGTAGAACTTCTGCCCGTCCTCCAGCGTTCCGTGGATGGTGAAGATCGCATCCGCCTTGGCCGCACCGAACTCACGACCTTCATCGGAATCGCCGGCCTGCAACAACACCGGGTGTCCCTGCGGGCTGCGCGGCAGCGTGAAGCGGCCCGTCACATCGAATTGCGGACCCGAATGCGAGACCGTGCGGATCTCGGATTCTCGGCCGAAGACACCTCGATCCCGATCGACGACGAACGCATCGGACTGCCACGAATCCCAGAACTCTCGGGCGACGTCGATGATCTCGTTCGCTCGCACGTAGCGGTCGGCCCGGTCGAGGTAGCCACCGCGTCGGAAGTTCTCTCCGGTGAACGCGTCGGACGAGGTCACCATGTTCCACGCCGCGCGCCCGTCGGACAGGTGGTCCAGCGAAGAGAACTGCTTGGCGAGCTCGAAGGGCTCGTTGAACGTGGTGTTGATCGTCCCGGCGAGTCCGAGCTTCGTCGTCACCGATGCCAACGCGTTCAACACCGTGAGCGTGTCCGGGCGGCCGACGACGTCGAGATCGTGAATCTTGTTGCGATGCTCGCGTAATCGGAGACCTTCGGCGAGGAAGAAGAAGTCGAACAGCCCACGCTCTGCGGACTCGGCCAGGTGGACGAACGAATCGAATTCGATCTGGCTCTTCGACGCCGGGTCGGTCCAGACGGTGGTGTTGTTGACGCCAGGGAAATGCGCGCCTAGGTGGATCTGCTTCTTGGTCCGCTTCGAGATCGTCACCGACTGTTCCTTTCGGGTGCTGCAAAACGATTTGTCGGACGAGCCAGGCCGAGGCGCTCACGCACCGTCGCTCCGGTTCTGCTGTCCGTGGCCGGGAGTGTCTTCACTCCCGACGGAAGCGCGAGCGGCACGAGAGTGACCCCGTCCAGTCCCGCGGATTCGGCCGCTCCGAGAAGCAAGTTGAGCCCGGCGACGTCGCCCACGTACTGCAGCGATTGCGGCGTACGTACCCGACCTGCCCAGTTGTCGAGCTGCGCCAATTCTTCGGCCGCGGTCTCCGACACCAAGGTCTCGACGTCGAGTAGTACGAACACGTCCACCGGGTCGCGGCCCTCGGCCACGACGGCCCGTCGAACACGCGCCGCGAGGGCAGCTGCGCCCTCGATCGAGTCTGCAGCAATCCGCACGATGTCCGCTCTGGCGGCCGCTACCGCGGTGGATTCGGCGGAGTGGGCGCGCACTGCTACCAGTGGCTGTCCTTGAGGTGACCTCGGCGTGATGGACGGCCCTTTCACCGAGAAGTGCTCACCCTGAAAGTCGATGTAGTGCAACTTGTCTCGGTCGACGAACCGACCCGTCGCAGCGTCTCGAATCTCGGCGTCGTCCTCCCAGCTGTCCCACAGCCGAGCGACGACCTCGATGGCCTCGTCGGCCTCCTGCCACAGGCTCTCTTCGTCCTGCTCGCCCTTACGCCCGAACAGTGCTGCCTGCTCCGCGCCGCCGGACACCTCGACCTGCCAACCTGCGCGACCGTGTGAGGCGAAGTCCAGACTCGCGATCTGCTTGGAGATGTGGAACGGCTCGGTGTGGGTGACGGTGACCGTCGGGATCAAACCGATACGTTCGGTGAGCGCAGCAGCCCGGGCTGCCACGGCAACCGCCTCGAGGGTCCGGGAAGCGAAGGAGTCTGCGAGGAATACCAGATCGATCCCGGCCCGGTCGGCCGCGCGGAACTGATCGATCCAGAATGCCGCGGTGAACACTTCCTCGGCGCGAGAATCCTGTCGCCGCCACGCCTGTGGATGTGCGCCGGTTCCCCTCGGTTCGATTGCGGTGACGAAAAGCTTGTCAGACACCGGTACCCACTCTCTGTGTCGCTGTTCCTGGGATGGCCGCGAGCAACTCGCGGGTGTACTCCTGCTGGGGGTTGTCGAATATCGAAGCTGCGCTGCCGTATTCGACGATCACACCCGACTGCATCACAGCCACGGTGTCGCTGATCTGGCGCACCACGGCCAGGTCGTGCGAGATGAACAGATAGCTCAGACCGAACTCGGATTGCAGGTCGCCGAGCAGCGAGAGAATTTGCGCTTGCACCGAGACGTCCAGGGCCGATACGGGCTCGTCGAGCACCACCACCTCCGGTGCCAACGCCAGTGCCCGAGCGATTGCGACGCGTTGACGCTGACCGCCGGACAACTCGGCCGGGCGACGCGCCAGGTGGTCACTGCTCAGAGCCACTTGGTCGAGCAATTCCGCGGCACGCGCCGAGCGTTCTCGGGACGTCCCGATCTTGAACGCGTCCAGCGGTTCTCGCACGATCTCGCCGACGCGCAACTTCGGGTTCAGTGATGCGTACGGGTTCTGATAGACGATCTGGACTCGACGCCGCAGCTCCCGCCTCGCCGTGCCACGAAGGCCGGTGACATCGATTCCGTCGAACGTGACCGTGCCCGCGGAGGGTGTTTCCAGGCCGATCGCGATACGCGCCAGGGTGGACTTCCCCGAACCGGATTCGCCGACGACAGAGACGGTTCGACCCCGCTCGACCGTGATCGTGGCGTCTCGCACCGCATCCAGGTGAACGCCTCGTCCGATGGCGAAACGCTTCGACACCGACGAGACGGACAGAATTGGATCGCCCGCACCCGTCCTGGCCGGACGGAGCGTCGAGTTCAGAGACGGCGCGGCCGCGAGCAGCTTCTGTGTGTAGGGATGGGTGGGGTTCGCCAACACCTCTGCAGTCGGACCGGTTTCGACGATCTCACCACCACTCATGACGACCAGCCGGTCGGCGCGATCGGCCGCAACGCCCAGATCGTGCGTGATCAACAGAACTGCGGCACCCGTCTCGGTAATTCGGGCGTCCAGATGGTCGAGGATGCGTCGTTGCACGGTGACGTCCAGGGCGCTGGTCGGTTCGTCGGCGATCACCAGTTCGGGGCGGCACGCGAGAGCGATACCGATCAGTACCCGCTGCCGCTGCCCACCGGACAGGTCCTGCGGGTACTGGCGTGCCCGCACCTCGGGGTTGTCGAGGCCCGCGTCGGTGAGAATGCGGATCGCCTCGAGCTTCGCGGTACGCCGATCTGCCAACCCGTGCACACGCAGCACCTCGGCCACCTGGTCTCCGACGCGTACGACGGGGTTCAGTGAGGTGGTCGGATCCTGCGGGACGAGCCCGATATGCCGACCGCGCAAGCGATTCAGTGTGTTGTCCGACGCGGTGTCCAGGCGCCGGCCGTCGAAGGTCACCGAGCCACTTCGGATCCGACCGTTGCCGGCCAGCAAGCCGATGACCGCGTGGGCCGTGGTGGATTTTCCCGAACCGGATTCGCCTACGACGGCCAGTACCTCGCCGCGTTCGACGGTGAACGAAATTCCGCGCACGGCCGTCGTCGTGCCGTAGCCGACCGAGAGGTTGTCGACTTCGAGGATGGGGCTCATTCGGATCGCCTCTCGAGTGCGTGCCCGAGACGGTGCGCGGACAGCACGACTGCCACGATCACCAGGCCCGGTAAGGTGGCCATCCACCACGCGGTGGCGAGGAAGTTCCGACCCTCGGAGATCAGCGATCCCCACTCCGGTGTAGGCGGAACAGCGCCGAATCCCAGGAAGCTCAACGCCGAGACCGCCAGGACCGCCATACCGAATTCGACTGCTGCGAGGGCAATCACGGGACCGTACGAGTTGCGGAGGATGTGTCGGCGAAAGACGTCGAACCATCGCACACCCGAGGCGTACGCCGCCTCGACATACAGCGATCGACGCACACGCAACACCTCCGACCGCATGACCCGGGCGAAGTTGGCGATGAGGGTGACCCCCACGGCGATGGCGACGTTGACGGTTCCGAAGCCGAGCGCTGTGACCAGTGCCAGCGACAGCAACAGCGTCGGAATCGAGAGCAGCACATCGACGATGCGCATCAGCACGGCGTCGACGAGGCCCCCGACTGCCCCGGAGATCAGGCCGACGAGCGATCCGACGACCAGTGCGATCCCGACGGCGAGCAGTGTCGCGGTCAACGACAGACCGGAGCCGTGCACCACGCGGGTGAAGACGTCACGGCCGATGTTGTCGGTGCCGAACCAATGTGCCGTACTGGGGGCCTGGAGCTTGTCGGCGGGCATGCCCACCAACGGGTCTCCGCTCGCGAACACGGAGGGGAAGAGTGCGAATCCCAGCGCGAGCAGCAGCACGAGCGCGGACAAGGCAAGCCACACGTGCTTCAGGGCGTCCGTCAGAACCCGGCGACGCCGAGCTGTCGACGGCACCGGCTCTGCCTCGAGCAACGCCTCTGCCCGAACCTCGCGGTCACGAATCAGAATGTCAGACATGAGCTTTCTCCGGTTCCGCGACTGCGCGCGCAGGCTTGTACTCGCGCACGATGCGCGGGTCTATCAGCGGATACAGCAGGTCCACGGCCAGGTTCACCACAACGAACACCAGCGAGGTCAGCACCACGATGCCCTGTACCACCGGAATGTCCTGGGCCAATACCGAGGTCTGGGTCAGCCGTCCCACTCCAGCCCTCGAAAACACCGTCTCGACGACGACCGATCCGGCGAGCAGCGTCCCCACCAACACACCCGCGATCGTGAAAGCCGGGATGGACGACAGCCGCGCTATATGCCGCGTCTGCACCCGTAGCCGCGAAACGCCCTTGGCGCGAGCGACATCGACGAACGGCTGCTTCCAGGTAGTCGACATGCTGGTGGCCAACACCTGAGCGATGACCGCACCGGTCGGCAATGCCAACGTGACCGCAGGCAACACCAGTGCAGCCGCTCCGGCGTCACCGAAGGCCGGGAACCACCTCAACTGGAACGAGAACAGTTGCAACAACAGCAGTCCCACCCAGAAGGTCGGTACAGCCACCCCGAGCGGCGGGAGTGCGAACAACAGATTCTTGAGCCACGGCGTTCGGGTGTACGTCGCGGCGTACGCCAGTGCCGACCCGAACACGACTGCCAATACCAGTGCGGTGCCTGCGAGGCCGAGCGTGCTCGGCACGGCATCGAGGATCGCCGTCGTCACCGGCTGTCCGGTGGCGATGGACAATCCGAAATCGCCCTGCACAGCCCCAGACAGCGAATGCCAGTACTGCACCCACACCGGCTGGTCCAAACCGTAGCGGGCCTGCAATTCTGCGACGGCCGCCGCGTCGACCGGTGTGCCCGAACCGGCAGAGTCGACAGCGAGACTGACCGGGTCCGAGGGCAGCAGGAACAGCACGCCGAACGAGATGGTGAACGCGGCCCACAGCACTGCCACTGCCTGCAGTACGCGCTGCCCGAGGTACCGGATCATGCGCTCAGCCAGGTATCGAAGAACTGCAGTCGAGCGGAGGCCTCGAACTTCAGGTCCTGCACTTTCGACGCCGCGCCGACGGCCTGCGACAGCTCGATGGTGGGGATCCACAGTCCGTTGTCGAGCACCTGCTGCTGCGCGGTGGCGAGGATGTCGTTGCGCGCCGTTGCATCGGTGGTCGAGAGCTGATCGGTCAGCGATGCATCCAGATCGGGAATCAGGTTGCGCGCGTTCAGGTTACGTCCGTCGACGGCGAACGTGGTGCGCAGAATGTCGCCGTCGGCGCGGGTGCTGTTGTAGTACGTGGAGTCGTAGTCCTTGGTGCCCTGACGTGCTGTCGCCTCGGACGTCGAGACCAACTCGAGCTGCAGGTCGACGCCCACCGCACGTAGCTGCTGCTGCGTCAACTCCAGGATCGCCTGGTTGCCAGCGAACACTGCGGAGTACATGACCTCGAAACTCAGCCTCTGCCCGTCCTTTTCACGGATCCCGTCGGCACCGGGAACCCAGCCGGCGTCGTCGAGCAGCGATTTCGACTTCTCGGGATCGTAGGTGACATCGGCGAGTTCGACGTATCCTGGGGTGGCGCTGGCCAACGTGCTTGTCGCCGTGCGGAAGTCGGGTCCGAGGACGGTATCGACGAGTTCCTGACGGTTAATCGCCGGTACCAGGGCCTTCCGGACGGCGGGGTCTTGTAGCGCACCGCGAGTGACGTTGGGCTGAATGCCGAACGGGACTCCCGGGTTCGAGGTGGTCAGAATTCGGCCGCCGGTCGCTTCGATCTGCGGAGCGTCCTGCGGCAACGCGTCGCTGACGGCGTCGAGCTGATCGGAGGACAAGCTTCCTGTACGAACGCCCGACTCGGGCACGATGGTGAAATCGATGCGATCGAGATAGGCCTCGCCGGTATGACCGAATACCGCTGAACCCCAGTTGTATCCGCTTCGCTTGGCCAGAGTCACTGAACGGTCCTGCTGGTAATCCGCGTAGGTGAACGGTCCCGATCCGATATTGGTACCCAAGCACCGCGACTCGGCCGACTGCGCCGAGGTCGCGATGGATTGAATTCCGAGCTGAGGTGTCGAACTCGCCTGCAGGAACTGCGCATTCGGTGCTGCGAAGTCGATGCGCACCGTCGAGGGGTCGACCACCGTGGCGCTCTGATAACCGGTCAGATAGCTCGCCGCCAACGGTGCCTTCGCTGCGCCGAGGCCGATGATCGCGTCGAAATTCGCCTTCACCGCCGCCGCGTCGAGCACCGTGCCGTCACTGAAGGTGACGCCGTCCTTCAGCGTGAATGTGAAGGATTTCGCATCGGGACCCACGTCCCACCGCTCGGCCAGCCACGGTTCGATCTCACCGGTTTCGGGGTTCTGATCGGTGAGTGAATCGACGACCTGACGGGTGACGTAGATGGTCTGGTTGGTGCCGGACTGGGCAGGATCCGAGCAGGTCGGGGCCCCGGACAAGCCGTAACGCAGAGTTCCGCCGGGCTGGGCCGGACCGGCGTCGGCGGCCGTGGTGGCGGCACCACCGGCGCATCCGGCGAGGACTGTGGCCGTAGTGGCGATCAGGCCGGCCACCAGGAATGCAGGACGAGTGGACACGTAGGTGTCTCCGATATCTGGTCGATCGCGCGCACGATCCCGCATCCGAGCTGGGTGTGCCCAGGAAGGAGTGCGCGCAGATGATGAGGTGAGGTGTGAAGTACGAGTTGTGACGAAATGTCAGCTGCGACAGGTCGAACCGTTGAGGCGGCACAGATCGACATGGAGACGGCGGCAACCGTTGACGAAGCCTGCGGCAACTCGGGTGTTCACGTGCAATCCTCCATCGGTCCCGGCGGTAGCACCCTCACCCGACGAGCGGGGGGTTGCTGCGACGTCATAGAGCCAGGTCTCTCGGTCGCTCTGGATGGTCCTACAGTTTCCGATACTACGAGAGCATCGCCCCGGTTGCCAACCGGGGTAGGAAAACCCGCCGAAAACAGACGCGAGAAGCGCGGTCGGACCGACGCCTACCGTTCAGACGGCCAGCGCCAGTCCAGCGCTCCCACTCGCGCAAGATCTCGAATCATCATGCGACGCAAATTTGTTCAACTCTGGCGCATTCACGCGGTGCACCCAGTAGTCGATCGCTTCGCCGGCATGAGCGAATCGGACGAGGACGTCCATGCAGAGCCAAGTCGCGACCGAGAAGTCCTGTTCCGCACCGTCGAGACCGATCAGTGTCAATTCTTCTCCCACAGCAAGCAACGCGCGATCGATATCGGAACCGCCGGGGCCGAGCCACGCCAGTGCTCGTCCGAGTAGCGCCCAGTCTCCGGCGGTCACAGGCTCATCGGCCGATTGTCTGCACAGTTCCGCAGCCGCAGCGAGAGCATCCGCCACCGGCGCCGACACCGAACCGTGGAGCTCAGCGAGAATGCCGCGATCGGAGTCGACCAGATCGGCCATGTAGCGCCAGCGGGCAGGAAGCGCCGCGTCCTCTGGCCACAGGTCGGCGGTGCCGAACTGGAGACGGGTGATCATGTCCTTGGGCGAACTGCACGAAAGCGCGGAGCCACACGAGTCGTTCATGTCGATCATCCCCACTGGGTCAACACACAACATTGGTCACCGGCTCGACAGTCGCATTCGGAGATACCGTCGAGCAGTGGCTTTCGTCACCGATGCAAGCAACGCTGCTGTGGTCGTTACGTCCGCCTTGGGGGATATTGAACGCCGCCACCAGCATCTTCGCGACTCGTGGTTGTACAAAACCGACAACGTCACACTTTTGGTCCATATGTAATTGGCCGCATAGTGCCGTGCTCCGACTCCAGCTGGGCCGCAGCGACAGCCAAATGATGCGGGAACGTACGTTCGAATACTTGTCGGTGGGTCGCGGTAGATTCTGTTCATGCTTTCGGGGGACGGCGGATCAGGGGTGGACGGCATCGACACGGTGCCGCCAGCCCCTGACGTGTCCGACCCCGACTTGGCTGGGTTGGTCGACGCGGTGGAGTCGGCGGTCGCCGAGTTGGCGGGGCAGGCATCGGTGGCATGGTCGAACGCCGACCGACGTGCGGTGATCCAACGCATGGAAACTGTGTCGCGGTCCGTGACGGCGTACTCGCACACCTGGCTCAACGAGCTGATCGCACAACAAGGCCTCGATGTGTATCCGGGTTCGGTGCCGTGCTCGGTGGCATGGATGCTGCGAATCACCCCACGAGCGGCCGGTGCGCGGGTACGTCTGGCCGCGGAGTTGGGTGACCGCACCGCACTGTCCGGCGAACCGCTACCGCCTTTGTTGCCGCACACCGCTGCAGCGGTGCGGGCAGGGTTGCTCGATGCCAAGCACGTGCAGATGATCCGCGAATTCTTCAAGCATCTGCCGGCGACTGTGGATCCGCAGACACGCGATCGCGCCGAGCAGCAGTTGGTGGGTCTCGCCTCGACGAGGCGGCCCGACGACTTCGCTCCGTTGGTGGCGCACCTGGACTCGATCCTCAGCCCCGACGGCGACTTCGACGAGAACGAAGACGAAGACAAGAACGCGAAGCCGAGGCCACGGAAACGGGATGCGTTCTTCTACCTCGGTGAGCAGGGGTCCGACGGAATGTCCGAAGGGAAGTTCTGCGTCGACTCCGAACTGCGGGCCTACCTCGAAGCCCTGTTCTCGAAAGCCGCGAAACCAGGAGTCAACAATCCTGCCGACCCGACGTCGGTCGTCCACGACGATGAAGCTGACAGCAAGTCCACTGCAGAGCAGCCCGAGCCGACGTCCGAGCCGTCGTCCGGTGATGCCGGGTCGAGCGATGCAGGCCTGTGGGATGGGACGACCCGCAACGGGGACAGTGACTGCAGTGACGACGACTGCGGTGACGAGGACTGCTGCGAAGGCGACTGCGGCGAGTGCGACGGTGACGACTGTGGTTGCGGCACAGGGTCCAACGGCACAGCTGCAGCCAAGGACGCAGCGGCACCCAACGACACCAACGACGGTGCCGGCTCCGACAGCGCTGCTGAACCCGGCGGCCAAGCCGACGCCGACGCATCGGACACCGCTGCTCGCGACGCTGCCGCCGCACGGGATCGACGCACCCAGAACGAACGCCGCCACGACGCCCTGAAAATGGCGCTCCGGCACACCCTCGCCTCCGGCACCCTCGGCACCCACCGCGGCCTACCCGTCACCGCCATCGTCACCATGAGTTTGAAAGACCTCGACGCCGGCTGCGGATACGCCATGACCGCCACCGGATCCCGAGTCTCGATCCGCGACGCCATCCGCATGGCCTCGCACGCCCACCACTACCTCACCATCTTCGACGACAACGGCAGAGCCCTCTACCTCGGCCGATCCAAACGCATCGCCTCCGCCGACCAACGCATCGTCCTCATCGCCCGCGACCGCGGCTGCAGCTTCCCCTCCTGCACCCGCCCCGCAACCTGGTGCCAAGCCCACCACCTCGACGACTGGGTCGAGGGCGGACCCACCGACATCGACTCCCTCACCTTCGCCTGCGACATGCACCACGCACACGTCGGCACCGGACCCGGAAAGTGGGCCACCACCAAAACCACAGCAGGACACCGCTATCCGGGCCGCACCCTGTGGCACCCACCCACCGGGATGGACCCCACACGCCGTGGGCTGATCAACCACGCACACCACCCAGAAGAAGTCCTCTACCCACCCGACCACCACAACGACAACACCCGCGACACCGGCGACGAAGAACCACGACAACCCGCCTGACGACCCACACCACCACCACGGCACAGCTCTGCCTGTCGCACCACCCGGCCATCGACACAGCCCTGCCTCCGGCAGGACTGCAACGCAGATACCGAATCCCCATTGCGTCGACCCACAGTTGCGCTCGACACGACCAGGGGGTTCCATCGATACAACCATCACAGGAGGAGTACGAGCGCATAGCGTACGACGAGCTTCTTGCGGACCGCATCCGCGACGCTCTCTCGGGCCAGGAGAGTCTGCGTGAGCAGAAGATGTTCGGCGGTCTGGCGTTCATGGTGCGAGACAGAATGGTGGTGTGTGTCGGCACCGAAAACCGTGCCTTGCTTGTTCGTGTGGACGGGGTACGCGAACCCGAATACCTCCAGCTCGATGGGGCCCACCATGCCGCCATGGGCAAGGGGCGGTCGATGGGTGAAGGCTGGATTACCGTCGATGCAGAAGCGCTGACAAGCGAACAGGCACTGCAGTTCTGGGTCGGTGCAGCTCTGGAACACCACGCCGACACGTAGGGCTGACAAACATTGCTCGGCGATACCGCACCCCACCCGGGCCGTAGTCGGGCATCACTGAACCGGGCTCATTCGAGACTCTTCTCGAAGGGGTGCGATCCGACTGTTCTGGACGGCAGACTTCGGTCGTAGAGCGGGGTGTATCCAGCTGCCAGGTACAGCGCAACGGCCTCGGGCTGATTCCAGCCAGTCGTCAGGTAGACCCTGCGATATCCGCGATCACGTGCGCTGCGTTCCAGCTCGGCCACGACGAGTCTGCCGAATCCCCTGCCGCGGTGCTCTTTCGATGTCCAAATACGTTTCAGCTCTGCGGTTTCCGAGTCGTATTTCCGGTACGCACCTCCGGCAACAGGAACGCCATCGGCCAAGGCAATTACCAACACACCACCCGGCGGTGCGAACTCCCGGGCGGGATAGGACTTCAGTTCCTCGTATTGGACACCGGGGCTCCGGCCGTATCGGGACGAATATTCGATCGCCAGTTCTTGCAGCAGGGGCATCGCCAGCCGATCGTGCTGATCGACCTCGACGAAGTCCACGCGTCCTGGACCCGTGTCACCAGTGCGAATGTTGACATCGAACGTCGCGCTCATGTGCTTCCTGTCTCGATTAACTGTCGACCAGATCAGCTTCCCGGCCGACGTCAACTCTGCTCAGTTGTCTAACCTTCCTTGCGGGGTAGCCCGGGCGGGTTGATGACGGACTCGGTCACTGCCTCGGACTGCAGGCCCCAACGATCGATCACCTTCTGATAGCTGCCGTCCTCGATGGCGTGGTTCACTGCGTCCTGCACGGCGTCGATGAGCCCATTGTCCTTCTTGGTCAGTACTGCTATTTCACCCTGCAGCGCATCTCCGGCACCCGAGAACGTGCCGATGATCTTGGTTTCACCACCGGTTGCCGCGTGATAAACCGCGGACGGATTGGGTCCCAGGTACCCGTCGATACGGCCTGACCCGAGCGCCAGGTAGTAATCGGAGGTGTTCTGGTAATAAGCGATCTCGGCTGGAGCCAGACCCTCGGCTACGTTCTGCTCGTTCCAGTCGACCAGCAACTGCTCTTGGTTGGTACCGGAGCCGACACCGATCTTCTTGCCTGCGATGTCCTGACGCTTCTCGACTGTCCAATCGGTGTCCTTCTGCGCCTCGAAAGCGAGGTTGTCCAGTCGATAGGTCGCGAAGTCGTACTTGTCCTTGCGCTCCTCGGTGACGGTGACATTGGAGATGAACACGTCGTTCTCGCCGGAGTCGATCTTCACGAAGTTCTGCGACCAATCTGCGACCTGAAGATCGACGTCGAGACCGAGAATGTCGGCGATCAGGTACGAGAAGTCCACCTCGGACCCCACGATGGTGGTGTCGTCGGTCGCGTAGAAACGCAGCGGTGGCGCGGTACCGCCCGCCCCGGTGACGATCAGCGTGCCGCGATCACGAATCGCTTGCGGCACTTCGGCTGCGATGTCGTCGACCTTCTCGGCGCGAACGCGGTCGGCCTGCTCGGGTGAAAGATCGAACGATCCGCCGTCCTCGGTGACGACCCGAGATTCGGCAGTGGGCTCGCTGCATGCTGTCGCAGTGAGTGCCAGGACAGCGAATGCCGACGCTACTACCGCGAGCCTACGAGATGATCCGGACATGACTTTCCCCGTTCGTGGGTGCAGGTGAAGCATGAGTGAGAACTAGAGAACGTGAGCGAGGAACGACTTGGTGCGTTCCTCCTGGGGTGAATCGAGAAGCTCTGCAGGAGAGCCTTGTTCGACGATGACGCCGCCATCCATGAAGACGACGGTGTCGGCGATCTCGCGGGCGAACCCGACCTCGTGCGTGACGATCACCAGGGTGGCACCATCGCGTGCCAGGCCGCGGATGACCTCGAGAACCTCTCCCACCAATTCGGGGTCGAGCGCTGACGTCGGCTCGTCGAACAGAATGACTGTGGGACGCAGGGCAAGTGCACGCGCGATGGCGACCCGCTGCTGTTGTCCGCCGGAGAGTCGTCGCGGATAATCATGGGCTTTCGCGTGCACCCCGACTCGTTCGAGGAGAGCCAGCGCCTCGGGTTCGACGTCGGAACGCGTGCGCTTCTGCGCAGAGATCGGGGCTTCGATGACATTCTTGAGGACCGTCAGGTGAGGAAACAGATTGAAGTTCTGAAACACGAAACCGATCTGGGAACGCTGCCGCAGAATCTCCTTGTTGCTGAGTTCGTGCAGTTTGTTGCCTTTGCGCCGATATCCCACCAGATCACCGTCGATCCGGACGGTGCCCTGATCCACCTTCTCCAGATGGTTCAGAGCGCGCAGCAGGGTCGACTTGCCCGAACCCGAGGGGCCGATAATCGCGGTCACCTCACCGGGACGTACGAGGAGGTCGACGCCTTTGAGCACCTCGAGCCCGCCGTAGGACTTGTGGACGCCGCGCACCTCGACCGCGTATCTCGTTGCGGCAGTGGATGTGGAGGCATCGAGAGTGGTCATCGGGTTGCCCCTCTCGGCGCGAAGGTGACGTTGGAGAGCTTGTGGCGAATCTGCTGGATCGGCGTCAGCGGAATGTTGCGTACCGCGCCCTTGGCGTAGTGCCGCTCGACGTAGAACTGCACGATCGACAGTACCGACGTCAGAATGATGTACCAGACGGTCGCGACCATGAGCAGCGGAACCACGCGCCCGTTGCGTCCGTATATGACTTGCACCTGATAGAACAATTCGGCAATGGCCATCACCGACACGATCGACGTGCCTTTGAACAGACTGATCACCTCGTTGGCCGCGTTGGGGAGAATCCCTCGCATCGCCTGCGGCAGAACGATCTTGAAGAACTCCCGCCTTTTCGGAATACCCAGCGCTGCTGCAGCTTCGAGTTGCCCCTGGTCCACGGAGATGATGCCGGCCCGAACGATCTCGGCGGAGTAGGCCGCTTGGTGCAGGGCCAGGCCGATGATGGCCGCCGTCGATCCACTGATGACGCTGTTGACGTCGAATTGAAAGAAGCTGGGACCGAACGGAATTCCCAAAGACAGAGTCTGGTACAGGTACGCAATATTGAACCAGAACAGAAGCTGCACGATCAACGGGATGGAACGGAAGGCCCAGATGTAGAACCAGGAAATAACCTGCAGCACAGGATTGTCGGACAGCCGGGCCACCGCCAGGCCGATACCGATGGCGAAACCGATCAGCGTTCCCCAGAAGGTGAGCTGGATGGTCAACCACAGCGCCGACATCACCGATGCTGCAGTGAAGTACTGCGCGAAGGTGCCCCAATCCCAGCCGGGGTTGGTGACGAAGCCGTGCAGGAACTGACCGACCACTATCAGCGTTGCGACCGCGATCACCCAGCGCCACGGGTGCCACGTGCGTGCAACGACGAGCTGTTCGTCGGGAATGTCGTCCGTCGTATCCACAACCGGACGAGAGTCGAGTTGAGTCACCGGAACCGCCGGGCCGGATGGGCAGCGATCATCGCTGGGTTGCCTTTCGAAGATTTCGTGCTGTGAGTACGCCGATGGTCAAGCGTGCGTACAGATGCAGATGTTCATCGGTCGTGCCTCCATCGGTCCTGGCGGTAGCACCCACACGCCGTAAGGCGGGGTTGCTGCGACGTCATCGAGCCAAGGTCTCTCGGTCGCTCTGGATGGTGACAGGAACGTACAGAACAATCTATCGAAGCGTCAAGTGCACGTGCGCATTCGGTTACAATCACGATGATTTCAACCCTTGCCACCGGCGCAACCGCCCCCGGGTTGGATCTGTAGAGGGTCGACGAACTCCACCACCCTCGTGCGAGAATTCGACCCATGCACGTGTGGAAAGCCAGGATCGGTGACGATGGCTTTCGAAGGACGCCGCGCTATCGGCAGCTGAACGCAGCGAGTGTCGTCTTTCTCGGTTCGCTGGTCGTGATCGGCACATTCCAGGCAGTCGACACGTCCGATTCGATACGTCTGGCCACTCACAGCGCCATCCAAGTGGCGATCGCAGCCGCAATTCTTTACGCGCTCAGGCGAACTGACCGAAAGCCGACGTGGCTCCTTCCCCGTACGACGCTGATTCTGTTCGGTCTCGGCAGTCTCGTGTGTGTCGTCGCAGGCGACTATCTCCCTGCTGTGATCGCCGCGATCCAGGCTGTGATCCTTCCGCTGTTCATGCTGGACGACTGAGTGAACGCCCTCTATCGGTACACCCCCGACGTGTCCTGAACCCGCGACCTCGAATCACCCTGATTCCAACCCTTGCCTCGCGCCCGCGACGCGGCGAGAGTTCCTGGCGAATGGCCTTGTGCGGGAGCAGTCTCGCGCAGCGTCGACGAAAGGAATGGGTCGCCACGATGCCGAACGAATCTGCCCCACCGAAGAACACCGCAATTGCAATGATCGAACGCAGGATTTCCTCGTCTGCCGCCGAATCCTGGGACTGGCAGCTCGACGCACTGTGCCGGGGTCAGGACTCGGAGATCTTCTTCTCCCCCTCGGGTGAGGGGCGAACGGCGCGTCGCCAACGCGAGGATCGCGCCAAGCAGGTGTGCGCAGGCTGCGGAGTGCTCGACGCCTGCAAGCGGTTCGCGTTGGCGGCCAACGAACCGTTCGGAGTGTGGGGCGGCATGACGGCCCGCGAACGGCTGGTGCATCGGGCCAACTCGCGACGCGACCACGAGCGGCGGGCAAGTTAGGCCGCGACCAGAAGATGGTCCGCAGGTCGCCGGATGGTCCACAATGGAGGGGTGACCGATATCGAGAAGCCCCTGCCGTGGACGTACCTGATGGACATGGACGGAGTTCTGGTCCACGAGGATCACCTGATCCCCGGTGCCGACACGTTCCTCGCCGAGCTGCAGGCCAACGAGATCCCGTTCATCGTGTTGACGAACAACTCGATCCGCACCCCACGTGACCTGCGCGCACGTCTCGCATTCACCGGCTTGGACATTCCGGAGAAGTCGATCTGGACCTCGGCTCTCGCCACCGCCACCTTCCTCGGCAATCAGCGGCCCGGCGGCAGTGCGTATGTCGTCGGCGAGTCCGGTCTGACCACCGCGCTGCACGACATCGGTTACACCCTCACCGACTCCAGCCCCGACTACGTGGTGCTCGGGGAGACCCGAACGTAC
The DNA here is from genome assembly GCF_001894785.1 of Rhodococcoides fascians NBRC 12155 = LMG 3623. Taxonomy (GTDB): domain Bacteria; phylum Actinomycetota; class Actinomycetes; order Mycobacteriales; family Mycobacteriaceae; genus Rhodococcoides; species Rhodococcoides fascians. The sequence goes on along the minus strand of NZ_BCWW01000001.1, from coordinate 1,015,821 downwards.
TCGTTCGAGGCCATCACCACCGCCATTCGTCTCGTCGAGAAGGGTTCGCGCTTCATCGCCACCAACCCCGACGCGACCGGTCCGTCGCGCGAGGGTTCGCTGCCCGCGACCGGTTCGGTCGCCGCACTCATCACCAAGGCCACCGGCAAAGAGCCGTACTACGTGGGCAAGCCCAACGCGTTGATGATGCGTTCGGCTCTACGCGCCATCGGCGGGCACTCCGAGAACACTCTGATGATCGGCGACAGGATGGACACCGACGTGCTGTCCGGCCTGGAAGCGGGATTGCAGACCATTCTGGTGTTGACCGGTATTTCGACCGTACAGTCCGTCGAGCAGTACCCGTACCGTCCGACGAAAGTGCTCGATTCCGTCGCAGACCTGGTGGGCCGCACACAGAACCCGTTCTGATGAAGCTCCGATTCGTTCTGTCTCGGCAGGATCATCACGTCGTCGGCTTGGGAGTGCAGCAACAGTTTCCGGACGTCGCCGACGCAGTCGCGGCGGTACAGCAAGGCCGAAACGTCGTCGGGGTATTGCCTTTCGACATGTCCGACGCCACCGCGCTGATCGAGCCGGCGGAGTTCTACCGACGCGCCGGTGCGTGGGCGGTACCGGACGCACAGCCGCCACTTCCGTCCGTCACCGTCGAACGCCAGATCCCCGAGCCGGACGTGCACGTCGAACGGGTACGCGAGGTCGTGCGGCGTGTGAAAGCCGGTGTCGCCGAGAAGATCGTGCTCGCACGAGCGATCGAACTGGCCGCCGAGTCGCCCATCGATCCGTCAGCGGTGTTGAGCGCGTTGGTGACTCGCGATCCGATGGGAAACGGATTTCTCGCGGACCTCTCGCCCACAGACGTGCCCGGTAGACATCTCGTCGGCGCAAGCCCCGAACTGCTGGTGCGCAAACGCGGCAACGTCGTCAGCTGCCATCCCTTCGCCGGGACGGCCGCGCGATCCACCGACCCCGACGAGGACGCGCGTATCTCGGCGGCACTGGCGGCCAGCGCGAAAGACCAGGCCGAGCATCGCTTCGTCGTCGACGAGATCAAGGCAGCACTGGCACCGTTCTGCGAAACACTGGACGTACCCGCGACACCTCAGCTGAGCAGCACTCCGCAGCTGTGGCACCTGTCCACGCCGATCGTCGGTACGTTGGCCGACCCGTCGACGTCGGCCCTCGACCTCGCACTGGCGCTGCATCCCACCGCTGCCGTCGCCGGTGTTCCCCGCGCCGCCGCCATGCGAGCGATCACCGAGATCGAGGGATCCCGCGGCTTCTATGCCGGGGCGCTCGGATGGACCGACGGCAGCGGGGACGGTGAATGGATGGTCGCGATCCGGTGCATCGAACTCACCGCGGACGGCCTGTCCGGTACCGCCACAGCCGGCGGCGGCATCGTCGCCGACTCGGACCCCGACGCCGAGCTGGACGAAACCACGGCAAAGTTCAGAACGGTACTCAGCGTCTTCGAGAACTGACCCAGCTACTTCAACGCCTGGTCCAGATCCCCGATCAGGTCCTCGGTGTCTTCGAGACCGATGGAGATCCGCACGACGCCATCGGTGATGCCCACTGCGGCACGACCTTCCGGCCCCATCGCGCGGTGTGTGGTGGTGGCCGGGTGGGTGATGAGCGTCTTGGAATCGCCGAGGTTGTTCGAGATGTCCACGATCTTCAGGCCGTCGAGCAACTCGAAAGCACGCTGCTTGCCTGCGCCCTCGGGGGCATCGAGCTCGAACGTGACGACCGTGCCGCCGCCCGACATCTGCGACGTCGCCAGCTCGTACTGCGGATGTGATGGCAGGAACGGGTATTTGACCCACCGCACCGCCGAATGCCCTTCGAGGAATTCGGCGATCTGCAGCGCGGAGTTCACCGAATGCCGCACACGCACCGGCATTGTCTCGAGCCCCTTGAGCAAGGTCCAGGCGTTGAACGGGCTCAGGGCAGGTCCGGTGTGCCGCATCAACGTCTGTACCGGACCGTCGATGTACTCCTTCGATCCCAGGATCGCGCCGCCGAGCACCCGGCCCTGACCGTCGATGTGCTTGGTACCGGAATACACCACCACGTCGGCACCGAGTTCGAGACTGCGCTGCAGCAGAGGCGTCGCGAACACGTTGTCCAACACCACCGTTGCGCCGGCGGCGTGCGCCATCTCGGACACCCGCCTGACATCGACGAGCGACTGCATCGGATTGGACGGGGTCTCGAAGAACACCGCGGTCGTCGGCACCGACAGCGCCTGCTCCCACTGCTCGAGGTCCTCGCCGTCGACGAAGACGGTCTCGACGCCCCAGCGCGGCAGAATCTCGTTGCACACCACGAAGCAGGAACCGAAAAGGCTACGCGCAGCGACCAATCGATCGCCGGCCTTCAACAGTGCGCCGAGCGCGGTGAACACTGCCGACATTCCACTCGACGTGCCGAAGCACGCCTCGGCACCCTCGATCAGCCGCAACCGCTCCTCGAACATCTTGACCGTCGGGTTGCCGTAGCGCGAGTACACGAAATGATCGATGTCACCGGTGAACGCCCGCTCGGCGGCACCGGCACTCTCGTAGACGAAACCCGAGGTGAGATACAGCGCTTCGGCGTTTTCATCGAAGCCCGATCGCATCAGACCGCCGCGAACTCCCAGCGTTCCCTGACCCACACCGTCGGGTAGCGGCTTCTGAAAACCCCCGCCTCTGGGAATGTTCGTCACGACTGCCTCCAGGGCAACCCGACCGCACGCCACCCCACGGCACCGCGGTGGCCGTCAGCATCGGTGGCACCTTCGAAACCGTCGAGCACGTTGTAGGACGGGCCGATTCCCGCAGCCGTGGCGGCCTCGGCCGCACCGATGGATCGCTGACCGGAGCGGCACAGGAACACCACCGGCCGATCGCCGTCCACGCCTGCGGCTTTCAGCTCGTCGACGAAGCCGGTGTTGCGAGCGCCGTCGGGGTAGCTCACCCACTCGATCAGGTGGGTCGGGCGATCGATGCCGGAGGTGTCGGGTACGCCGACGTACTGCCACTCGGCGTGCGTGCGGACGTCGACGAGAACGGCATCGGGGTTGCTCTGCAACAACTCCCACGCCGCCTGCGGGGTTATGTCACCTGCGTAGGTCACTGGATCAGCCTTCCGTCACTTGCTGTTACGACACACATACCGAGATCAGACATTGCACACCAACCAGGTGTCGTTCACCCGCACGAACTTCCATTTGTCGTCGGTCTGCGCTCCGGATTTCTCTTCCTTCAGCGGTACCGTGACGACGCCGCGGTCGCCGTTGACCTCGTACCCCGTGGGCACTCCGTCGATCGACGTCTCGCCGTTGCGTTCCACGTCGCCTGCGCGGTCGGTGCGGTACTGGGCGTCGTCGCCGGGAATCAGGCGCTCGACCTGATCGGCGCACGTGTTCGCACGCAGCAGATCCGCGTCACCGGTGTTCTGTGCTTCGAGGAAACCGTCGACGGCGTCGGTGAGCAACTGCGCCTGTGTCACGTTGTCCTCCGCGGGGGCGAACTTGGACGCCGCGAAGATGCCGACGAGCAGCACGACGACGATGCCCGCAGCGATGATGAACGGCCACGCGGTGGGCGGACGCTGCTCACCGGAGTCGGCGGCCGCTTTGGATGCGTTGTTGCGCGCTTCCTCACGACTGTCGACCCACTGCTGCCTACGTTCACTCCACGACGCCATGTAGGCAATCTTCCTCGATCCGACGGGTCTGCGTTCAGCTGGGTCCTGGAGTGTGTGGGTCCTCGTAGTGAGTGGGTCCTTCAGCGAGTGGGCCCGACGGGGATGTCGCCCTTCAACGTGATGCGGTGCATCTTGCGGTGCTCGGTGCCGTAATCGCGGTTGGCGTAGTGCGAGGTGCTGCGGTTGTCCCACAGCACCAGATCACCCAGACGCCAACGGTGGCGCACGATGTGCTCGGGCTTGGTGAGGTGCGCGTACAGCAGATCCAGGATTCCGCGGCTCTCCGCCTCCGAGACGCCCACGATGTGGGCGGTGAAACCCGGATTGACGAACAGCCCCTTGCGGCCGGTTTCCGGATGCACCCGCACGACGGGATGTTCGACGGGGACCAGCGCGGTCACTTCCTTGCCGTCCCACACGTTGCCCTTACCGCCGCGCTTCTGCGCGAGGTAGTAGCCGAACTCACGGTTACCGTCGTGAATTGCGGTGAGCCCGTCGATCATTGGGCGAACCGGCGCGGACAGGGACTCGTAGGCGAGTTGACTGTCGGCCCAGTTGGTGTCGCCGCCGTGCGGAGGCAGTACGACGGGCCGCAGGATAGACCCCATCGGTGGGCGCTCCATGAATGTCACGTCGGTGTGCCACACGTCGGCGAAACCGTTGTCCTGGCTGTCGAGGGCATAGACCTCGGGGGCGACGTGACCACTGTCGTGCACGGGGTGCCCGGCGGTGAGGTCACCGAGTCGGCGGCCGAACTCGATGTGGCCTGCGTCGTCGATCGACTGACCTCGGAGCACGAGAACCTTGTGCTCGACGAGAGCTCGGCGGACGGCGTGGATCTGCGCATCGGAGGCCGACGCGACATCGAGACCGATGACTTCGGCACCGAACGACGGGCCGAGCTTGTCGAGAGTGAGCGAAACTGTCTGTTCCAGAGTGGTCATGTGTCCTCGAATCCGAGAGACAGCGGTGCGCCTACTGGTCGCGGCACGGCCGTCGAGGGAGGGATCCCGTCCCGACGACGTCGGGGAACAGGGATTGGGCGTCGGGTCAGGTCACCGACAACACATGTTGGTGCAGGTGCGACAGAAGTCGACGGTGAACCGTCGGACCAGGTATGTCGTCTGCACGGGTCAATTCCTACCGGAACCCGGGGAATACGGCAAGTTGCCCACTGCCCCAGCTCAGGTTGTCCTTAATTTATGCTGGGGTGTCCGCACTTCCCTCGAAGAAGGTAGCTCGCTGCACATGACTGATCAGACTCGTCCACTCCGCGTCGCCATCGTCGGTGCCGGACCGGCAGGCATCTACGCCGCCGACGCGCTCATGAAGTCCGACCACAATGTCAGCGGACCGGGCGTGAGCATCGACCTCTTCGAGCGGATGCCGGCCCCGTTCGGGCTCATTCGCTACGGCGTTGCCCCTGACCACCCACGCATCAAGGGCATCATCACCGCCCTGCACAAGGTGCTCGACAAGCCTCAGGTTCGCCTGCTCGGCAACATCGACTACGGCACCGACATCAACCTCGACGACCTGCGTCGCTTCTACGACGCCGTCATCTTCTCCACCGGAGCCAACGCGGACCGCGCACTGAACATCCCCGGCATCGACCTCGACGGCAGCTACGGTGCCGCCGACTTCGTCTCCTGGTACGACGGCCACCCCGACGTCCCCCGCACCTGGCCCCTCGAGGCCGAGAAGGTCGCCGTCCTCGGCGTCGGCAACGTCGCCCTCGACGTCGCACGCGTTCTCGCCAAGACCGGCGACGAACTGCTCCCCACCGAAATCCCCGCCAACGTCTACGAAGGCCTCAAGGCCAACAAGGCACTCGAGGTGCACGTCTTCGGACGTCGCGGCCCGGCTCAGGCCAAGTTCACCCCGCTCGAACTGCGCGAGCTCGACCACTCGCCCAACATCGAGGTCATCGTCGCCCCCGAGGACATCGACTACGACGAAGGCTCCGAGCAGGCTCGCCGCAGCTCCAAGCAGATCGACATGGTCGCCAACACCCTGCAGGACTGGGCCATTCGCGACGTCGGCGCTCGCCCGCACAAGCTGTTCCTGCACTTCTTCGAGTCCCCGCACGAGGTACTCGGCGAGGACGGCAAGGTCGTCGGTCTGCGTACCGAACGCACCGAACTCGACGGCACCGGCAACGTCCGCGGCACCGGAAAGTACAACGACTGGGACGTCCAGGCCGTCTACCGCGCCGTGGGCTACCTCAGCCAGAACATCAGCCAGCTCCCGTTCGACGAGCAGGCAGGCACCATCCCCAACGAGGCCGGACGCGTCGTCGAATCGCCGCACTCCACCACGCCCGTTCCCGCCACGTACGTCACCGGCTGGATCAAGCGCGGACCCGTCGGCCTCATCGGTCACACCAAGGGCGACGCCAACGAAACAGTCGCGAACCTGCTCGAGGATGCGCCGAGCTTCGCCGGTGCGGCCGAGCCGGACCTCGAGGCCGTCACCTCGTTCCTCGAAGGCAAGCAGGTTCCGTTCACCACCTGGGACGGCTGGTACCGCCTCGACGCCCACGAACGCTCCCTCGGCGAAGAAGAAGGCCGCGAGCGCGTCAAGGTCGTCGAGCGTGAGGACATGCTGAAGGCCTCCGAGCCTGACAAGGCCTAGAGCGGCTGGCGCCGCATGTGAGTGGAAACGCGTAGCAGGCTACGAGTTTCCACTCACATGCGCGAAGCGCTCTACACCCGAACCGCCAGCAGCTTTCCCTCGGTTTCGATCTTGCGTTGATGCTCGTTGAAATCGGGTGCAGCGCACACGAACAGCGTGCGGCCGTCGGATCCGCCGAGTCCGCACGCGAACACTCCGAGATCGAAGTCGAGCTGCTCGAGAACCTCTCCGCCCGGCGCGACGTGCAACACGCGCTGACCGAGTGCGTCGGCGATCCACATCGTGCCGTCGGTGTCGATGCAGCAGCCGTCGGCAGCCACCTTCACCTCACTCATGGCCGTTGCCATGTCCGTCGACGACGGCAGTTCACCGAACGTCGCCCAATCACGCCGCTCCCCCAGTGATCCGTCCTCGGCGATGTCGAAGGCACTGACCCGGTTCCCGACCGTCTCGTCGACGAGCAGTTCACCGGAATCGGTGAACGCCATTCCGTTGGGGAAGTACAGGTCCGAGGCCACGACGTGCGCGGACCCGTCCGGGTCGACGCGAATCAGATCTGCCGTCTCGACGGGCGCGAAGTTCATCAGATCGAACCCGAAATTGCCGATGTACGCGCGCCCCTGCGCGTCGACGAGCATGTCGTTGAGGTTCGCCTTCACGTACGTCGACAGATCGGCATGGACGGTCAGCGAACCATCGTGCTCGCGTAGTAGCAGTTTGTAATCGCGCATCGAGACGATCAACAGCCGGCCGTCGGGTAACCAGCCCAGGCCCGACGGCTGATTGGGCACCTCGGCCTCGACTCGCACATCGGAACCGTCCTCGAGGGCGGATACGACGCGATGACTGTAGAAGTCCGATACCCAGATCCTCCCGTCGTGCCAGCGTGGACATTCGAAATACGTGTATCCGTCGAGAACGACGGTGGTCTCCGGTTTCATATTTCGCATTCAAACACCGAGCCAGGTCGCCGCGACGGCGAATCGGCGAGCTGGCATGCTGGGACCCGTGTTCGACGCCCACCTACACATCATCGACCCCAGATTTCCGCTGATCGAGAACCAGGGATACACGCCGGATCCGTACACCGTCTCGAACTATCTCTACGACGTCGACGGGCTCGGGATCACCGGCGGTGCCGTGGTCACCGCATCGTTCCAAGGCACCGATCAGAGCTATCTGTTGGCCGCACTGGAGACGCTCGGACGCGGCTGGGTGGGGGTGGCTCAGCTCGATCCGGAGTGCACGGACGAGGAGATCGTCGCCCTCGACGAGGCAGGCGTGCGGGCGATGCGATTCAACCTCAAACGCGGTGAAACCGACGTCGAGATGCTCACCACGCAGGCCCGACGCGTGCACGAACTGGTGGGCTGGCACGCCGAGCTGTACGTCGACGCGTCGTTGCTGCTCTCGCTCGAGCCGATCCTCGCGAAACTACCGGCGGTGAGCATCGACCATCTGGGACTGTCGACGCAGGGACTTCCCTATCTGTTGAACCTCGTCGACCGCGGAGTACGCGTCAAGGCAACGGGATTCGGCCGCGTGGACCTCGACATCGTCGATACCCTGCAGCAGATCCACCGCGTGAACCCGGAGGCACTGCTGTTCGGCACCGACCTGCCCGGTACGCGAGCCCCACGGCCGTTCTCCGAGACCGACATCGACATCATCTCCGGGGCCGTCGGCGGCGACCTCCCCGCTGTGCTCGACGGTAATGCCCGGACTTGGTATCGGGTGCCTTAGATCAGTACCGCTCCCCCGAGCCACACGGCCGAGGCGAGCAACGCGCCGAACAGCTCCACCAGGATGGACAGCCCGGCCGCCTTGGTGGCGTGCACGGTCGATCGCCAGGCCTCGGAATGGTTGCGGTGCCTGGGTAGTTCGGCCACGTAGACGCCGGCGATGAAGCCGATGAAGAGCCCGACGACCGGGATGACGAAGAAGCCGACGATGCCGAGCAGGCCGCCGACGATCAGCGACCGCATCGGCACTCCGGCCTCCCGCATCCGGCGGCCCGGCCAGGTGTATTTCACGACGCCGCTCAGAACCAGTAGCACCGCCGCGATGCCGAACACCGTCCACGCGGCCGTGCCGCCGGTAACCCACGCCCACACCGCAACAGCAGCGAAGATCAAGATGGTGCCCGGCAGAACGGGCACGACGATGCCGACGAGTCCGACCAGAATCACCAGGCCGACCAGTATTTCTCCGAGAGCGCTCATGGTGGTCAAGTGTGCACGCCGATCGCCGGTAAGTTGACGCCTGTGCCCCGAACCGCGACTTTCGAACGTCCTGTTTCCGGCGGCGACGCCCTGCTGTCCATCGGCAGCCTGCTCATCGGTGCCATCGCTGTGGTGGCCGCGGTCGTGCTTCTCGTCGGTGTGTTCGACCTGAATTGGGTACTCGGCTACGCCATTCCGCTGGCGACGGCGGTGTTCGCAGTTGCCTTGTGGCAGTCGCTGAGTCGCCGCGGCTGGACGTGGAAGGATCTGCAGCTCACGTCGGGTCCACGCTCACTGTGGCACCTGCTGTGGGAAGTGCCCGTCGCGTGGATCGCCGCCATGGGCGTCGGTATTGCACTCGCCGGCGCTGTCGACATAGCTCCCGCCTCCGATGCCGGCGGAAGCGCGTCGACACTCGATGCACTCGACGTGGGTGTGGTCGCCGGAACCCTCACCATCGTCTGCACTGTGCTGATCGCACCGATACTTGAGGAAATTCTCTTCCGTCGGGTGATCTTCGGGTGGTTCGACACCCGAACACGATGGCAGATCGCGGTTCTCGGATCCGCGGTGTGCTTCGGGGCCGTCCACGTGCTGCCCGCCATCGCGCTGATCATGGTCTGCATAGGCTCTGCTGCGGCCCTGCTGGTTCGACTGCACCGATCGTTGATTCCGGGCATCGCACTGCACACGATGAACAACGCCGTTGCTACCGCAGCGGTGGTGGCCGCAATCTAGACGGTCGGTCGAACCTTGCCTGCTGCCTCGCGGGCCCGAGCCCGCGCAGTCTCGATGTCCGACGCCGTAGACACCGCAACACCCATTCGCCGCCGGACGAAGCTGGCGGGCTTGCCGAACAGCCGGAGATCGGTTTCGGGAACCGCGAGGGCATCGGCGACGCCTTCGAATGCGATGCCGTCCGCATCGACACCGCCGTAGATGACCGCCGACGCTCCCGGCGAGAGCAGTGTCGTGTCGATGGGTAGCCCGAGAACGGCGCGGGCATGCAGCTCGAACTCCGAGAACCGTTGCGTACGAAGCGTTACCAGGCCGGTGTCGTGCGGCCGGGGGCTGACCTCGGAGAAGTACACGTTGTCGCCCTGCACGAACAGCTCCACGCCGAACAGTCCCCGACCACCGAGCGCCGTCGTGATTCTCTCGGCCACTTCGCGTGCCGACGCGAGTGCCGCGTCGGACATCGGTTGCGGCTGCCAGGATTCGATGTAGTCGCCCGACTCCTGCAGATGGCCGATCGGCTCGCAGAACGACGTCCCGTCGGTGGCGCGCACGGTGAGAAGTGTTATCTCGTAATCGAAATCGACGAATCCCTCGACGATGACGCGGCCCAGGTCGACTCGACCGCCCTTCAACGCGTAGTCCCACGCCGTCTCGGCGTCGGCTTCGGTCCGTACCACCGACTGCCCCTTGCCGGACGAGGACATCACCGGCTTGATGACAGCGGGGAAGCCGATGTGGGACAACGCTTGTCGCACCTCGTCCAACGAATCGGCGAACGCGTACGGCGAGGTCGGCAGACCGAGCTCCTCGGCCGCGAGCCGCCTGATTCCTTCGCGATTCATCGTCAATTGTGTTGCGCGCGCGGTCGGAATGACCACGGAGCGTCCTTTGGCCTCCACCTCGGCGAGCGCATCGGTGGCAATGGCCTCGATCTCCGGGACGACGAAGTCCGGTTGCTGAGCGTCGATCAGGGCCAGCAGCTCTTCGGGGTTGCTCATGTCGATCGTGTACGCGTGATGCGCCACTTGATGGCCCGGGGCATTGTCGTAACGGTCGACGGCAATCACCTCGACACCGAGGCGCTGGAACGCGATGATGACCTCTTTGCCCAGCTCACCTGCCCCGAGGAGCATGACCCGGGTGGCACCGGGCGTGAGTGGAGTACCGATGCGGACGGGTTCTGGGGCAGTCACAGCCCTATTATCCACACCCACATCACTTGGACGCCCTAGTACAAGTTAGTCTCCATTCACAATCGCAGCTGACGAGTCGGAACGAGGCAACAAACGTGGCTAACACTGGTGGACCGCTCGCAGGGCTCCGCGTCGTCGAACTCGCCGGGATCGGGCCCGGTCCGCACGCAGCGCTACTGCTCGCCGACCTCGGCGCAGACGTCGTCCGCGTCCAGCGCGCCGGACAGGTCTCTCCACACGACCACCAGCTGCGCAGCCGCACCATCGTCGAAGCGAACCTCAAGGATCCCGCCGACATCGAGAAGGTCCTCGGCCTGATCGAACGCGCCGACGTCCTCATCGAGGGCTTCCGCCCCGGCGTCACCGAACGACTCGGACTCGGGCCCGACGACGCCCTCGCCCGAAACCCGCGCCTGGTCTACGGCCGCATGACGGGCTGGGGGCAGGAAGGCCCCTGGGCACAGACCGCCGGCCACGACATCAACTACATCTCCGTCACCGGCGTCCTCAACGCCATCGGCCGCGACGGCGAACGACCGGTGCCACCGATGAACATGGTCGGCGACTTCGGCGGCGGATCGATGTTCCTCGTCTTCGGCATCATGGCGGCGCTCTACGAACGACAGAATTCGGGACAGGGACAGGTCGTCGACGCAGCCATGGTCGACGGCACCGCAGCACTGTCGCACATGATCTGGGCCTGGCGAGGCGTCGGAGCATGGAGCGACGACCGCGGCGTCAACCTGCTCGATACCGGCGCACCGTTCTACGACACGTACGAGACGTCGGACGGCAAGTACATGGCGGTCGGGTCCCTCGAACCACAGTTCTACGCTCAGCTCGTGACCGGTCTCGGCCTCGCCGATGCAGACCTACCGTCACAGATGGACAAGCCGCGCTGGCCGGAGCTGCGCGAGAAGTTCACCGCGACATTCCTGACCAAGACCCGCGACGAATGGGCGGCGATCTTCGACGGCACCGACGCCTGCGTCTCCCCCGTCCTCACCTTCGCCGAGGCCCCGAACCACCCACATATGAAGGACCGAGACTCGCTCATCGACATCGGCGGCGTGACGCAGCACCGTCCGGCACCGCGGTTCTCCCGCACCGAAAACGGAGTCCCGACGCCACCGCCGTCCACGGCGACCGACATCGCATCCGTCTGGGCGTAATTCTTTGCGCCGAACTCGAGGTTATGGACGCCTTTCGGCTGATTCTCGTCCATAACGTCGAGCTCGCGGTCAGAACACCAGGGCCGGCTGTTCGGATTCGACGCTCGGGGCCAAGGCTCGATACGCCGCGGCAGTGGCCGCAACTGCGGCCCGAAGCTCTTGCGGCTCACGGGTGTACGGCAGCCGAAGGTAACGCTCGAACGCACCCTCGACTCCGAACCGTGGGCCCGCGGCCAACACTGCCCCGAATGCAGGCGCAGTAGCGGCGAGCGCACTCGACACCGGTGCGGGGAGCTGAAGCCACAGCGACATCCCGCCCTCCGAACGTCGGTATTTCCATTCCGGAACATGTTCGGCCAGAGCATCTTCGAGCACATCTCGACGCTCCCGCAGTTGGGATCGACGGACCTCCAGCGCGGGTTCGGCGTCCTGCAGCAGGAACGACGACGCCAGTTGATCGACGATCGAGGTACCGAGGTCGTGTGCTGCTCGCGAGCCGGCGAGCTGCGAGACGAGCGAAGGATGCGCTCTGATCCACCCGATGCGCAGACCGCCCCAGAACGACTTGGACGCCGAACCGATCGTGACGATATCCGAACCGGACACCCGTCCGAACGATGCGACCGGTGGCGGCGGTGGCGCATCGAGCCACAGGTCCACCATGGTTTCGTCGACGATGAGCGTCATTCGGGTGTCTCGGGTGATGCGTGCGAGCTCGGCGCGCCCCTCCGCGTCGAGCACTTGCCCGGTGGGGTTGTGGAAGTCCGGAATCAAGTACGCCACCTTGGCGGCGGTTTGTCTTGCTGCACTCCGGATTCCGTCGAGATCCCAATCTCCTTCGACGGGACGAACCGGTACCGGCACCGGTCGGGCACCGACGCGCCTGATGGCTTCGAGTGCATTGGGATACGTCGGGTGATCGATCAGGACGCGATCACCGGGCGAGGTCAGCGTACCCAACAACAACCGAACCGCTTGCTGCGCACCGGAAGTGACCATGATCTGATCGGCAGTGGTGGGCAATCCGCGTTCGACGAAACGCTGCGCGATGGCCTCCCGCAGCACTGCGAGTCCGATGGGCTCCATACCGTGAGTCGGCAGATACGTCGGAAGCGCTTGCAGCGCAGACTCGTACGCTGCCGTCATGGTTCCGTCGGCCGCCGACATGGCCGCATGACTCATGTCCACCACCGGACCCGACGACGACGTCGACTGAATCAACATGCCGTTGGGGGTCGGCGCAGCAGGCAACGCCACGGTGCTGCGCGATCCCTGCTTGCTGATGAGATAGCCCTCGTCGCGCAGCACCGAATACGACGAGGTGATCGTGGTGCGACTCAGGTCGAGAGCAGCAGACAGATCGCGTTCACTCGGCAACCCGACACCCAACGGGATGCGGCCGTCGTGAATGAGCAGTCGAACTCCGTCCGCGAGAGCCCTGTACGTGGGACGGGAGGCCTTGCGCCTGCCGGATCCATCGGCCGACGCGTCGCCGCGCCAGCTTCCAAGATCTCGTGCCAGCGACGTTGCATTGAGCACTCTGGAGGGCATACAGCCCATATTCACCCACTGGCATCGAACTTTCAAGTCCATTGGGCGTTCGACTGGACTGCCTGTCGACGTCCGGTGGATACTCGACCCATGCCGAGCAGCACCCTCTTCGACACGGCCATCGGGCGATGCGGTCTTGCCTGGAGCGCGGACGGCGTGATGGCCGTGGCACTACCCGAGCCGTCGGACGAGGCGATGCTCGATTACCTGGCCGGCTTCGCCGCTGACCTAGGTCCGGTCGACGCTCTCGCCGAGGACGCGATCGATCGAATCGTGGCGCTCCTCGCCGGGCGCGCCGTGGACATGAGCCCGATCCCGTTGGTGCTCGAGGTTTCGGCGTTCGACGCCTCGGTCTACACCGTGTGCAGCGCGATTCCCCGGGGCGCAACGCTGACGTACGGAGACATCGCGCGTCGTCTCGGGCTGCCGGGCGCGGCCCAGGCGGTGGGCGGGGCACTGGGCCGAAACCCGGTACCGATCATCGTTCCGTGTCATCGCGTGCTGGGCGCGGGCCGAGAGGTAGGCGGCTTCTCCGCTCCCGGCGGGGCGAATACGAAACAACGAATTCTCGGCATCGAAGGCGTCGCCGGATTCGACGAGCCGACGCTGTTCTGAATTCATCGGCAATCGCTGAAGATACTTCTCGACCGAATAAAGCGATAAAAAACAGGACTGAAGTTGGCTTTTCAGCCAGGTATGCCGGCCGAAGACATCGAGGCGTCGACAACGGAGACCGTCGCGGCGTCGGGACCCGGACTGACATCAGAATCCTCTTCTCTACCGCCGATGGTGAATGCGCCCGTATCCGGAAGCCAGCCGATCGCTCCGCGCTGGAACAGGTTGTAGCGTCCGGAACCGGTGGGCGTCGGGCGCTCGTTGCTGATCGGATAGCCAAGTGCGCCATAGGGTCCGCCGTGCGAGAGGTACCACTCCAGGATGGGTCCGTGTACTTCGTGCGCACCACCCTCGGGGAGGGCGAACACCATCGCGTGGGTGAACTCCAACATGCCGCCCCCTTGCGGACCGAGCATGAATTCGCCAGTCTGCGCCCCGATCCACGAGTGTTCGTAAGCAAACCGATCGAATTGGTAGCTGAAAACTTCCAAGCCATTGTAATTTTCAGTCATCGACCGGCCCTCCGTCGCTTTACTTGGCCTCGATTATCCACCCGATTCGTAGACGCGCACTTCGATTCGGAGATATATGTGACGTCTGCGCTATTGGAGAAGGGCGAGAATCTCGGCGGGGATCTCATCCGTCGCTGCGGGGTCGACCACCGTTCGAGACCAGCTTCCACCCGACGCGTCCAGCCGAACCAACTGATCCGGTCCGAGCAACCACAGCTGATCCCCGGCCGCCCAGTTGACGCCATAGCCGTACGCCTCGCTGGAGGTAGCAGGAGCGCTGTACTGAACGATGCCTGCGGTGTCGACGATCTGCAGCGTCGGAGAGCCGTCGATGTCGACAACCTGAGCAGTCGATGTGCCGGATGGGGACGTCTGCGGGGACGCAAGCGCCACGGGTGCGGTCGTGGTTGTCGTTACCGGCGGCGGAGGTACCGGGACGGTCGTGGTCGTTGTAGTCGGAGGAACAGTCGTCGTGGTAGTCGGGGGTGCGGTCGTTGTCGTGGTCGGAGGAACAGTCGTAGTCGTCGTCAGAGGAACAGTTGCGACCGTTGTCGATGTGACCGGTGGCACGGATTCGGTTGTCGGCGTCGCTGGGGCGGGAGCACTTCGGGCAGCGACGCCCGCGGTGGTGGACGATGGAGATCCGCAACTGCTGGTCACACCGAGCACGAGATTGAGACGGGAGAACGTATGCGTGCGTGAGCCTGTGGCCAAGAAGGTTCCTACTTTTGCTTTCAACGTCAGTTGGTAAGTACCAAGGGCCAAGAGGCCACCAATGCTGGCCGAGCTGAAAGTCGATGGGTTCACTGCCGAAGGCGCAACCTCGAATTGAGCTACGGGAGACCCACCGACCGGGCCGAAGTCAAGGGTATAGGTGTACGCGGCATTTGTATTCGGCCATTTGAAGGTGACGGGAGTCAAAAGTCCACCGCCCTCGCATGTAAAACTTGCGGGCAGCGCGACAGTTCCAGCTGTCAGTGTCGTCGTGGCGTAGGCAACATCAGTGCTAGCCGCCAGGGTCATCTCACTTCGTGAGACACCCACCCCGGTCACAGTCGCGGCCACCGTGACAATTGCAACAGAAGACACGGCCACGTGCTTTCCGGACGAGTGTCTGGGCCGCTCATTCTTGCGCTCGCTCGGCTGCCAGGCGATCGCAATCAGCGAAGTCGACAGCACTGCACCGATTCCCCACGCAAAGGGCGTGCTGAGCCATGAGACGAAATAGCCGGCGTACGGAACGTCTGCAAATACACGCTGCGCTTCGGTGACCACATAGGTCTCCGGATCAACGACATCGTTTGCGTCGCCCTTGAGCACGAGCTCTGCGGAATTGCCAACGAGGCCAACGATCTCGGTGATGCGGTGGGTTATCTTCGTCCCGTCCGCAAGATCTACACTCACGACGTCGCCGACCTGTAATTCAGCAGCTGGGACCATTCGAGCCAGCGCGACGGACCCGGTGTCGATGGCTGGTGCCATCGAACCCGACCTGAATACAAGCGGAGTCACAGCGAAAAAGACGGCGCACATGCTGGCAGAAATACAGAGCAGCCCCATGACCGCCCCAACAGACAGTGCGAGCTCGCGAAGCGTCCCCAAGGGTGTCGTCGATGTGTTAGACACCGGTCGCTCCAGTCGCTGTGAACAGTAGCGTCAAATTCGCTTGCGTACCTTGCAGATTGGCGGCCGCGCCGGATGACAAGGTAGCCTGAATACAAAGATTCGCGTTGCCTGTCGTAGCGGCGACGGGCCCAACCGATGCATTCGGAACCATCACTGCTGAACTAGCACTGGGGACTACAGCAGTCTGTGCAGTACCGCCGGTGCACGTTTTGTTGGATCCGTTCGTGAACACGGATCCCGATGGCATCGCCGACACCGTAAGCACAGAAGACAGCGAGCCGGACCCGACGACGGAGACGCCGTACCGGAACGGGAGGCTTCCACGGTTTTGTACCGCTATGACGGCCGCCGTGCTATTACCGGGCAGGAGTGACGTTGGCGCGAGCGCGAATTCGTAAGGTTGCGTCACAGGACCTTCACTGCCGTCGAGTCGAATGTCGACCGATCCGGTGGCGAACTCACCAGATGTTGCCGTGGCACTTGTCGACCACACTGCGAGAGTTCCGACGGCACCCAACCCCAGCACCATTCCAAGCGACAGCAACGCGCGAACCCGCGCACTTCCTACGAGGCGCAGTACGCGTGCGAAAAGCGTTGTGGGAACCGCATGCGCGCCCATCAGAGATCGGTCTTCTTTCTGGCTCGTTTACTGTCGAGGCCGGCTCCGACGAATTGATACAGAGCGAAAGCGAGTAATCCAGCGACGACGACGCCGACGAACACCGACCGACGCTCACCTGTGATCCAGTTGTTCACATATCCCAAGTACGGGATGCTGTACCACACTGTTCCGCGAACCTGGACGGGCCTCACCGGGTCCTGATCAGGAGCAGAATTGTTGTCGCCCTGCGTGATGTAAAGCTGCTTCCCGTCCTTGTCGAACGTGGTGCCGACAATGCGGTGGGTTATCACACCCGGTTCACCCGATTTGATCTGATAGGTAATTGCCTCGCCGACACCCAGATTTTCTACATCGGTCTGTCGGACGACTATCAGCGTTCCCGGCGGGTACGTCGGCTCCATCGACGACGTCAAGACGGTGAGGGGCATCGCGTTACCCAACTTGGGAACCACGATCGAAGCCAAAAGTACAGCAACGACGAATAACAGCGCTGTCCACGACAGCACATGTCCTATCCACCAACGGACGCCGGTAGATTTACTGGCTGCTCTGTGCTCGCCTACTGATGTCATGGGTTGTTCTTCAGTTGCTGGGCATCGAAGGTGAACACATGCCGATACGCCACAGCCGCCGCGGGTGCAACGAGCAAGGTCGAGCGAATACACACCGTGGCGCTGGTATTGCGTGGGATATTGGTCCAACCCGCTACCCCACTGGCTGAGCCCTTGGTTTGTACGCTGACATCAGCAAGCGTGGCGACGCCGCCAGGTACCGAGCCGGTCGTCGGACAGTCCGCAGTCGACTCAACTCGTCGAGCGTCGACATGGACCGTGGCAATTCCCGCAGACGACGACGGAACCCCGACTGTGCCCAAGCGAAACTTCAGGGGGATTGTCCCTCCATTGGCAATGATCAAGGGCCGCTGAACGAAGTCACCCGTTTGAATCAAGCCTGACGGCTTCAGCTCGTCGAATTGGAAAGAAGTCGACTGCGTCGACCCGCCGGAACCCGCCGTCAGCACCAGCGTGCCCGTATTCACCGGCCCCGTCCCCGGCACGGTCGCATCGGTGCGCCACAAAGCCGCGGTGGACTGCACCGACCCGAGGGCCAGCACAGTCACCGCGATCGCAAGAGCCGCTCCGACAAGCTTCCGGTTGGAGGTCATTCTCAGCGTCAAGTCAGGCAGACGACCGGATCATGCACGAGTTTGCTGGAGCACGACCTGAAACCCGGCCAAGTTGACGGACGAGTTCTGACCGACGTTCGTAGTCGTGCCTGCATTGAAGGTGACCACAACCCGAACGTCGATCTCTTGGCCGTCGTTGGCTTCGGTCAGGAGCGGAGGGATGGCCGCTCCAGTGCCAGCGTCCCGGGTGTCTGTTGCCACCGTAATTTCACTCGCGGTGACGCCGGCACCGTAGGTGATCGATGCCTGGTTCGGAATCAAAGTCGCTTGCAAATTGTCGCCTTCGGCGTCTACACGAAACGTCACGTCGTAGGCCAAGACGTCGCCCGGCACCATGTTGAACGCCGCGATATCCAGATCGCCGGGAGTAACAGGGGCACTCGGGGAAATGTCGGTCCAAGTCCCGACTCCCACTGGCTCCAGCTTCAAAATGCCCGTCGAAATTGCACCGCCACCGGCGATCGTCTCGGTGTCACTCCACAGCGCATACGAGCCCGCGCCGCCCAGCAGCAGCACTACCGCTGCACCACCGGCGAGTGCACCCTTGGTTGCCTTGTTCATTCGTTCTACTTTCTTCGGTGGCCTCATTGGCCGAGGGGGGTGATCCGATCGGATCGTCGGCCATCCGAAGAGGCCTCCGCAATTGGTGCGATGCTCATTGTTTCGCCACGTCTACCTGGCCTGTTACCCAAGTGAGAGTAAAAGTCCAGGAGTCTTTTCGGCCGCTCGTTTCGAACTCTGCGTTTACATGTCGCAATCATCTGTAAAGCGGAGCCCTATCCGGAATCGGTCGAATCGGACACCTAACCTCGGCCGTTTTGAGGCGAATACCCGTCGGAATGGTTGTTTACAGCCGGTCTACGAGAGCGCAGCCTGTTTCATCGACACAGACGATCCTGGGTCTATCGGTCCGCACGGAGACAGCAAAAAGCCCCGAAGCAGAGTGCCTCGGGGCTTTTCGGTGACGGGTTCGGCTACCGCAGGATGTCTCGACGGACGATGGTTTCGTCGCGGCCCGGTCCCACACCGATGCACGACATGTACGCACCCGACAGTTCCTCGAGACGCAAGACGTAGTTCTGCGCGTTGATCGGCAGTTCCTCGAATGTCCGGGCACCGGAGATGTCCTCCCACCAACCGGGCATTTCTTCGTAGATCGGCTTCGCGTGGTGGAAACCGGTCTGCGTCATCGGCATTTCGTCGTGGCGGACGCCGTCGACGTCGTAGGCGACGCAGATGGGCACGGTGTCCAGGCTGGACAACACGTCGAGCTTGGTCAGGAAGTAGTCGGTGATGCCGTTGACGCGGGTGGCGTACCGAGCGATGACCGCGTCGAACCAGCCCGTACGTCGGGCGCGACCGGTGGTGACGCCCACCTCGCCGCCCTGCTTGGCCAGGTACTCACCGTGGTTGTCGAACAGCTCGGTCGGGAACGGACCGGATCCCACACGCGTCGTGTACGCCTTGAGGATGCCGAGCACCGTGGTGATCTTGTTCGGGCCGATGCCCGAGCCGACGGACGCGCCGCCTGCCGTCGGGTTCGACGACGTCACGTACGGATAGGTGCCGTGGTCGACGTCGAGCAACGTGCCCTGCGATCCCTCGAGCAGAATCGTGTCGCCGCGCTCGAGCGCGAGGTTGAGCTGCAGGCGCGTATCGGTGATGCGGTGCTTGAATCCTTCGGCCTGCTCGAGCACCTCGTCGACGACCTGCTGTGGATCCAACGCCCGGCGGTTGTAGATCTTCGAGAGCACCTGGTTCTTGAATTCCAGTGCGGCCTCGACCTTTTGGGTCAGGATCTTCTCGTCGAGCACATCCGCCGCACGCACACCCACGCGGGCGAGCTTGTCCTGGTAGCACGGGCCGATGCCGCGCCCGGTGGTGCCGATCTTCTTGGCTCCGAGGAACCGCTCGGTGACCTTGTCGATGGCCACGTGGTACGGCATGATCAGGTGCGCATCGGCGCTGAGCAGCAGATTCGACGTATCGACATCGCGCTTCTCGAGGCCGTCGAGCTCGGTGAGCAGCACACCCGGATCGACGACGACACCGTTGCCGATGACGTTCTTGACGCCCGGCGTGAGAATTCCCGACGGGATCAGGTGCAGTGCGAACTTGTCTCCATTGGGAAGAACGACGGTGTGGCCGGCGTTGTTGCCGCCTTGGTAGCGAACCACCCACTGAAGTCGTTCGCCGAACAGGTCGGTGGCTTTGCCTTTGCCTTCGTCGCCCCACTGGGCGCCGATCAGGACTATCGCCGGCATGTGCTCTCCTACGTTGCTTTCGTGCAAGGACGTGCTGCAGATGTACTCGAGCGAATGCAGCAGTCACCATTCGTCGCAGGCGCGACAGTGGCCGGGGGAACAGTCTAGCCGAGGCGGTGAGCTGGCCCGCATGCCGCTACGGTCGACGCCGAACGAGGGCACTATGGTCGTGACGAGGATTCATCGGAAGATCTAGGAGCGCCGTGACACCGTTCGTTCTGCAGTGCGGCAACCCGCTGCTGCCGATCACGCTGACCGACGTCCCACTGCGCAACGCCGACGCAGTACCGACCGACGACGATTGCAGCGCGATCTTCTCCGACATCGAATCCGCCCCCGAGCCACGCATCATCGTCCTGGGCGACGATGCGTCCCTCGCCGCGCTGCTGACGCGCCTGATGCGCACCGAACGGCTGCACGTCGAAGTCGCGTTCGTGCCGGAGAACGCAACCGATGCCGCTCACATCTACAAGCTGGGCACCGGGTCACGTGCCGCCAAGGTCGCCTTGACGGGCACTGCGTCGAGCACACCCCTCATCCGCGACGATGCAGGCAAGGCCGTCGTCGGGAGGGCTCTGCTCGGCGGTGCCGACGGAACCGACCTCGAAGGCGAGGCCTACGTCGACGACACCCGGTTGTTCTCCGGCGTCGTCCCCGGAGTCGAGGTGGCCCCCACCCCGGACATGCCCGGCCTCCGTGCACGCGTGGTCGGCCGTCGCCGATTTCTGCCGCGCCGCTGGGTGAGCGGCCGCGCCATGCAACTCGGCTCCCCCGCCGCCGAACTGACCCGCGACGGCATCGCCGGCGGCAAGGCAGTGAAGCGGTCGACCTTCTACCGCCACCATCAGGAGTGGTTGCTGGTCCGATGACCGTTCCGGTGCGGCGCGGTCCCGTCCTGCCCAGTCCGATCTTCGTCGCGGTACTCGCCATCGCCGGAATCGGCGGTGCTCTTGCCTGGACGGCAGAAGACGTCACGTCCGTCGCCGCGCGCATCGGAGTGTTCGTACTCGTTCTCGCCGGGTGGATCGCGTCGGTGTGCCTGCACGAATTCGGACACGCCTACACCGCGTTTCGAGCCGGTGATCGCGAAGTCGAGCTCCGCGGCTACCTGACCCTGAACCCGCTGAAGTACACCCACCCGCTGCTGTCCATCGTTCTCCCGGTGGTGTTCATCGCGATCGGTGGGATCGGCCTGCCGGGCGGTGCCGTGTACCTGCGCACCGGCCAGTTCTCGGCGTCGACCCAGCGGCGCATCGCCCTGGCCGGCCCGTTCGCCAATGCCGTTCTCGCCGTTGTTCTTCTGGTGGTCATCAGACTGTTCGGCACCGACGGCACCAACGCCGCCTTCTGGTACGGGCTCAGCTTTCTGGCGTTCCTGCAGATCATGGCCACGATCCTCAACCTGATCCCGGTGCCCGGACTCGACGGCTACGCCGCCCTCGAACCCTCGCTCTCACCCACCACCCGAGCGTCACTGAACCAGTTCAAGGGATACGGGATCCTCGTCCTCGTTGCGTTGCTTTTCGTGCCGGCCGTCAACGCCGCCTTCTTCGGTGCGATCTACACCTTGTTCGGATTGTCGGGGGTCCCCGAGTTCTTCGCCGGCAACGGCAACTACCTGATGCGATTCTGGATCTGACAGGTCCAGCGGGAAAGAGTGCGCGATATCGAACGCAATCGGCGGAATTCCTTCTGTTCGGGCGGGTTCCGTGCATTCTTTCCCAACACTGTCGGTGCCGGGTCGCATAATGTGCGCATGACGACGTGGAACGAATTCTCGGCAGCGGCCCCGATACTCGCGTCCGCGGTGCGTGCTCGATTCACCGCGCACAAGCACCATGTTCTTGCGACGCTACGAGCGGACGGCTCACCGCGCGTGAGCGGAACCGAGGTGGAGTTCGTGGACACCGGGGTGCTGCGACTCGGCTCGATGCTCGATGCCGCCAAAGCGCGAGATCTTCAGCGCGACGGCCGGTTCGCACTGCACAGCAATCCCGGCCATCACTCCATGGAGGGCGGCGACGCAAAGATCAGCGGAATCGCCGCAGAAATCACCGATCCTGCTGTGCTGCAACCGATATTCGACGCGACTCCCGGCGAACTCGTGCCGTATCACGTGTTCGATCTCGACATCGGCGAAGTGGTACTGACGTCACTGGTGGACGATCACATGCAGATCGACATCTGGCGTCCGGGAACCAAGGTACGCACCGTCACCAGGTGAGCTCTTCCTTGCAGGTTCGGCCGTGTGCGGTCGGCTCGACCTGCACGGTGGCATGGTCGAGTCCGTAGGTCGACAGCAGCGAGCGCGCTCGATCGAGCACCATCGACGACGACCCCTCGCACTCCAGATGCACCGTGGCCACGTCCATTCCGGTGGTCAGGGTCCACACATGCAAGTCGTGCACTCCCGTCACTCCGGGAAGGGCGCTCAGATCTCCGGTCAACGCGTCCACGTCGACGTCGGCAGGACTCGCCTGAGTGAGGATGCGCAGTGCCGACCCGGCGAGCTTGATCGCACGCGGAACCACCCACAGCGAGATGAGCACGCCGACGACGATGTCGACCCAGGTCCACCCGAACACCAGCATGAGCACACCGCCCACCAACACACCGACGCTGCCGACTGCGTCGGCCAGCACCTCCATGTAGGCACCGCGAACGGCGAGGGAGTCCTTCGCATCGCCGCGGATGAGCATCATGACGACGATGTTCGCGGCAAGACCGGCCGCAGCGGTGAGAATCAACGGAAGACCGGGGATCTCGGGCGCATCGCCGATGCGCGATATCGCCTCGTACATGATGAACGCCGCAACGCCCAGCAGCAGAACAGCATTCGCGATCGCGGTGAGCACCTCGGCACGGTGCCAACCGAATGTCCTTGCCGCTGCGGCACTTCCCTTTCGCGCAAGGACGAGAGCGATCAAGCCCATCGACATCCCGAGTACGTCGGTGAGCATGTGGCCGGCATCGGCCAGCAGACCGAGCGAGCCGATGGCCAGCGCCACGGTCAGTTCGACCACCAGGAACACCACCAGAACGGCCAACGCCACGATCATCTTGCGAACCCGAGATCTGGGCGGTCCCGCGCCGTCGGGCGAATGACCACCCACGCCGTGGCTGTGTCCGTGACCCGCGCCCATGACTCCCCCTCGTGACTGCAACGACTTCAGGCAGTCACCATATGCGTACATACGCATATATGCAATGGTGTGCTCGGGTCACAACTCCGGCGGGACGTGCGGATGCTTGACCGTCGGCGGCAGAGTCGCCAGCGCAGAGATGCGCTTGAGCCCGGCGACCTGCAACAGATCGACGATGATCGACCGCAACTGAGCGAGCACCACCGTCGCCGACAACCCGGCGTTCGAGATCAGTTCCGGCTTCGCTCCGGCAGCAACCGACCGCAACACCCGCGCGGCCTCCGCCGCATCCGGCTTCTGCCCCGGATCGGCGAGAATCATCTGGCGTAGGACTTCCACCGCATGCGCCAGCTTCTCCACCTCGTCGACCACCCGCGGGTCCAGAATTTCGTCGTCGCGCACCAAGGTCAACGACCGCCGTGCCAGCACCCGAATATTGCGAACAGCGTTGTCGATGGGGTCGGCTGTCGCCGCCAGGGCCGCCAACCGAGTGCGATGATTCCAGTACATCGGAGAAATGCGCGCGATCTCCCGGCCGCCCTTGAGATCGGTCCGCAGAGCATCGATTCCGGACTGCGTCGCCCGAGCCTTGCGCAACGCATCCTCGATGGGCTTCGGGTCGTTGGCCACCAACCCGTCGGCCACTTTCTGCAACACACTCGCCGCCGTCGCCAACACGTTCGCCGCATCCTTACGCGCCCGCCACACCGGATGCGTCGGAATCAACGCCACGATCGCGATGCCCACCAGACCACCGACCAACGCGTCGACCATGCGGTTGGGGCCACCCATGTTGCCAGGAGGAATGAGGGTCGCCACCAGCACCGCGGACGATCCGGCCTGCATCGCGATGATGGGGCCGCCGTCGAGGAACACCGCGGCCGACATCGCCAACACGACCACCAGCGCGATCTGCCACGGCCCACTGCCGATCAGGGAGATCAACAGATCGCCGACGCCGATGCCGACCGTCACGCCGGCCACCAACTCGGCCGATCGACGCAACCGCGCCCCGAGGGACACACCGAGCGAGACGACGGCCGCAATGGGCGCAAAGAACGGACGTTCGTGACCGACGAGATCCGTGGCGACGAACCACGCGACCCCGGCCGCCAACGCGCACTGCACGATGGGCAACAGCGACAACCGCAGCCGCTCGGTGCCCGCCTTCATCCGGGTTCGGCCACGCGCCCGGCTCGCGCGGGCCCGATCAGCCCAGGCCGAGCGCTTCCGCTGCTTTGGGGTCACAGTCTTCGAGGAGGTCGAGGCAGCGGGCGTACTCGTCGTGCTCGCCGATGTCGCGGGCGGCTTTGGCGAGGACTGCGACGCATCGGAGGAATCCGCGGTTGGGCTCATGGCTGTACGGGACCGGCCCGAATCCCTTCCATCCGTTACGACGCAACTGGTCCAGACCTCGGTGATAACCGGTACGCGCATAGGCGTACGCGGTGATGGTGGCACCCGGTTCGAGAGCGGCCTCGGCGAGATACGCCCACGCGATCGACGCCGTCGGATGGGCCGCAGCAACCGTCTCGGGAGCCTCGTGATTCAGCAGTGCGGATTCGGCCTCGTCGTCGCCGGGCAACAGCGTTGGTTGAGGTCCGAGCAGATCACCGAAAGAAGTCATGGCGCTCATTGTGCCCCTACGTCACCCAATCGTGTCCGAACACCCCCGGCGGCGCTCACGCTGCGCTGCACACGCGGTCGATAGGCTGCCAGCTGACGAAATTTCGGCCTTACAGCTTTCGAGGAATTCGGTGAACGAGGGAGAACGCATGTCGGACGAGAAGAACAATGCGACCCCCGAGGCCGACACGACCAAGATCGACCTGAACAAGAAGAAGCCGGCCGACGAATCGACGGACGCCCCCACCGAGAAGATCGCTGCACCTGAAGCCGATTCGCCGGTAGCTGCGCCTCGAAAAGCCGAGCCCCAGAAGATTGCGCCTCAGAAGATCGCGCCCAGAAAGATCGAACCGCAGCAGGCTCGGCCGCAGCAGGTCGGACCACGCCGCGTCGGACCGCCGGCTGCGGAACCGAACAAACCGAGTCACAAGAAGTGGTGGGCGGCTCTGGTGGCCGCGGTAGTCGTGATCGCGGCAGTGGCCGCCGGTGCGTACCTGCTGATCGACCGCACGAGCGTCGAGGACTCCCCGGAAGCGCAGATTCGCACGACGGTCGAGTCGTTCACCAGGGCGCTGGCCGCTGGAGATCTGGCCACGCTGCGCAGCACGTCCTGCGGAGACCTGGCGACGTTCTATCGCGACATCCCGGACACGGAGTTCGCCGACGTGCATCGGGTGTCCGTGGAGCAGGGCAACATCCCGACCGTCGACAGCATCGACGCCATCCAGGTCACCGACGACACCACGGCGATCGCTCAGGTCATCGCCCACACGGACGCCAACCCGAACGATCGCTCGCCGCGCACCTTCGACCTGAGCCTCGACGGCGATCAGTGGAAGGTGTGCAGCTGAGTACCCATGTGAGTGGAACTTCGTAGTGGGCTACGAGGTTCCGCTCACATGGGGCGCAGCCGCTTATCCGGCGCTGACGCTGCGTCCGGCCGACTTCAGGTCGTTGCAGGCCTCGATCACACGGGCCGTCATTCCGGCTTCTGCCTTCTTGAGGTAGCTGCGCGGGTCGTAGGCCTTCTTGTTGCCCACCTCGCCGTCGATCTTGAGCACACCGTCGTAGTTGGAGAAGAAGTGTCCGGCGATCGGGCGGCTGAATGCGTACTGGGTATCGGTGTCGACGTTCATCTTCACCGTTCCGTACTCGAGCGCCTCTTCGATTTCGCTCTTCGCCGAGCCCGATCCGCCGTGGAAGACGAAGTCGAACGGCTTCGAGCCCGATGCCAGGCCGAGCTTCTCGCTGGCCACACGCTGACCGTCGGCGAGAACGGACGGCTTGAGCTTGACGTTGCCCGGCTTGTAGACGCCGTGCACGTTGCCGAACGTCGCCGCCAGCAGGTAGCGCGAGCCGGCGTCTCCGGCACCGAGTGCCTCGACGGTCTTGAGGAAGTCCTCGTTCGACGTGTACAGCTTGTCGTTGATTTCTGCCTCGACGCCGTCTTCCTCGCCGCCGACGACACCGATTTCGATCTCCAGGATGATCTTCGCGGCCGCAGCACGAGCCAGCAGATCCTTCGCAATCTCCAGGTTCTCGTCGATCGGCACAGCCGATCCGTCCCACATGTGCGACTGGAACAGCGGGTTCTTGCCGGCGTCGACGCGCTCCTGCGAGATCGCGAGCAGCGGACGCACGTAGGTGTCCAGCTTGTCCTTGGGGCAGTGGTCGGTGTGCAGCGCGATCGTGACGTCGTATTCGGCGGCCACGACGTGGGCGAACTCGGCGAGAGCGACAGCGCCGGTGACCATGCTCTTCACACCCAGGCCGGAGCCGAATTCTGCGCCGCCGGTCGAGAACTGGATGATGCCGTCGCTACCCGCGTCGGCGAAGCCTTTGATGGCGGCGTTGATGGACTCGGAACCCACACAGTTGATTGCCGGGAAGGCGAACTTGTGTTCCTTCGCCCGGCCCAGCATCTCGGCGTAGACCTCGGGAGTTGCGATAGGCACGGCGTCATTCCTCCATTGAAAGTTCGATTGTGTCCTGTGCAGTATGGCAACCTCCGGGCTCGGTGTCGTGCGTACCCGCTCACGTCCCTCCCGGGTGGTTGTCCGTCGAGGGGTGCCGAACAGGCCATCGAGTTCACGGTCGGCCGACACCGACTGTTCAGGAGTTGCCGGTTTCGGCCGGTAGTGTGGGCGCGGTGAGTCTTCTTGCTGCTTCGGAATCGGTGACGACGAATCTGGCCCTGTTGCCCGGTTTCCTCGATCCGGTGAACCTGCTCAATTCCTTCGGTCACTGGGTCCTGATCGGTCTGCTGCTGGTGGTGTTCATCGAGTCGGGCCTGCTGTTCCCGCTGCTGCCCGGCGACTCGTTGCTCTTCACAGCCGGCCTGATCGCGGCGTCGAAGTCCACCGAGATCGAGCCGTTCGCGTCCATCTGGACGCTGGTCATCCTGATTCCCATCGCGGCGATCCTCGGCGACCAGGTCGGTTTCCTCATCGGCACCAAGGGCGGTGCTGCCCTTTTCAAGAGCAACGACGCCCGGTTCTTCAAGAAGAAGTACATCGACGAGTCGCACGTCTTCTTCGAGAAGCACGGCCCGATCACGATCATCCTGGCGAGATTCGTACCCATCGTGCGGACGTTCGCGCCGGTCGTCGCCGGTGCGTCGCACATGAAGTACTCGCTGTTCCTGACGTACAACGTCGTCGGCGGCATCCTGTGGGGCGCGGGTGTCACGGTTCTGGGGTACCTGCTCGGACAGATCGCGTTCATCCGCGACCACGTCGACATCATCTTCCTGCTGATCGTCGCCGTGTCCGTACTGCCCATCGTGATCGAGGTCGGCAAGCGCATGATCAAGGCCCGCAAGACTCCACTCGGGGAAGCAGCCGACGCGATCGAAGCCGACGCCCCGGACTCCAAGTCCTGATCGAGAAATTCCGAAAGCGATCGAGCCCGTGTCACTGAGCGCCACAGCATTGACCGCCACCGCACTGCAGACCGTGTCCACCGAGGCCGTCGGCAGTTTCGGACCGCTGCAGTCGGCAGGTCCGCTGGTCGTGTGGGTGATCGTGATGGCATTCGTGTTCATCGAATGCGCGGTGATCATCGGCCTGTTCCTACCCGGTGACTCGATGCTTATCACGGCGGGCATCGTCATGGCGACGCACGCGTCGGGCACCGGCCACATCTGGGCTCTCTCGGTCGGTGCGATGGTTGCGGCGATCGCGGGCAACCAGGTGGGATACATGATCGGCCACCGAACCGGTTCGACGCTGGTGGCCCGCAAGAACGGCAAGTACCTCAACACCAAGAACCTGCACAAGGTCAATCTGCTGCTGGAAAAGCACGGATTCTGGGCGGTTCTCGTCGCACGTTGGATCCCGTGGGTGCGCACGCTGTGCCCGATGGTCGCCGGGGCGGCGAAGATGGATCACCGTCGCTACACCATCGCCAGCACTCTGGGCGCAATCATCTGGGCACCGGTGCTGCTGCTCGTCGGCTTCTACTTCGGCTCGTTCATCCAACGCATCCCGTGGCTGATGCCCGCGGTGCTGATCAGCATGATCGTGCTGCTGGTCGTCGGAACGGGTCTGGGCATCTGGCAATACCGCAAGGAAATGGCGCGTCCCGAAGAGACGATCGTCGTCGACGAGGTTGTCGAGTAGTAGCCCGGAGCGATTTAAAAACCAGCGGGAGTGCAGCCTGCGGAACGACCTAGAAACCGCGGGAGTGCAGCCTGCGGAACGACCTAGAATCCAGCAGCACAGACGCGGTAGGCCGCTTCCATGAGCATCCAGCCACCGAGTTGCACGGACAGGTCGCGTTCGGGCACCTCGGACGGTCGGACCGTTCCCTCGGCGAAGGTAGCGATGTGCAGGCCCTGCCCCGGGAATCGTGCTTCGCGGGTCCAGTCGGCACCGAACAGTGGGTTGTCCTCCACTTCGAGTCTGTTCTCCCACGCGGCCTCGGCCGAGGCGAGGACGATTGCAGCGGCGACCTCTCGTGCCCGGTCGTCGGCGTCGGTGTCGCCGGGTAGTTCGGTGGCCACCAATGCGAGGTAGCGCGCGAGAATCGGGTTGAACAGGCCCCCGTCTCCCCCGCCGCCGCCGGTGATGACGAGGTTGCGGGTGAGGTGGTTCTCGACGGCGTCGACCAGCGCGTGGACGCGCTGCGCGTGCCTCGGCTCGCCGAGACGGAGTGCGAGTTCGGTTTCCAGGCCGAGTGCGACGCCCTGGCAGTAGCTGTAGATCGCGCGTTCGACCTCGCCGGACTTGCCCGCGTCGACGAGGGCGCGGGTGGAATGCATGCCGTCGAGGATCAATCCGGTGCGCGAGTCACGCAGGGTGCGGTCCATCCAGTCCGACATCTCCTGGGCCCGCCAGAGCCGACCGGTGCGGGCGAGCATGATCGCGGCCGGGCCGTTGGCAGGCGCGTTGTAGAAGTCGGATTTCTTGCGCCACGGGATGCCGCCGCCTTCGGCCGGAGCCCAGGCGTCGAACAGTTCCATCTCTATCTGCTGGATGCCGCTGCGATTTCCGACGAAGTGCTGACGCTGCGCACGTTCCAGGGCCAACCCGAGCCAGGCCATGTCGTCGTAGTAGTTGTTGGTCCAGCCGGTGAGGTTTCGGGTGCGGTGCGCGCGGGTGATCTTCGTCAGGCGTCGTCGACGTTTTGTGGTGAGTTCGCGGTCGGCGGCATCCACTGCGCAGTCGAGCAGGTGTGCCTGCCACCAGTAGTGCCAGCGCAGGAAGGCACGCTCATGCTTGACGGGCGGCCACGCGACGACTCCGAGCGCCGTACCGGGCAGTCCCCACAGCCGACGCATGTGCCGTGCGACGACGGCCCCCTCCGCAGCGTCGGCACGCTGCGACCACAACTCCTGCATACCCGCAATCCTGCCACTACCGTTGCCGAACCGTTACATCCCGTCCTGGTAATGCCCTGTCCTCACCATGCGGTATCGAGATCGGCGTGGCGACGAATCCACGAGTGCATCGCAATCCCGGCCGCAACACCGGCATTGATGCTGCGTGTCGACCCGAACTGCGCGATCGAGACCGTCATGGACGCGGACTCCCGCGCACTATCGGAGACGCCGGGACCCTCCTGACCGAACAGCAGCAGGCAGTTGCGCGGCAATTCTGCCGTTTCGATCGGCACCGAGCCCGGGGTGTTGTCGACGGCGACGACGACGAGTCCCTGGTCCTCGGCGAACGCCATCAGCGCCTCCACCGAATCGTGGTGGTGAATGTGTTGGTACCGGTCGGTGACCATCGCGCCGCGACGGTTCCATCGACGCCGCCCGACGATGTGCACCGCCTGCGCGGCGAAGGCGTTGGCCGTGCGCACCACCGTGCCGATGTTCGCGTCGTTCGCGAAGTTCTCGATGGCGACGTGCAGTGAATGACGGCGCGTGTCGATGTCGGCGACTATGGCCTCGCGTCGCCAGTATCGATATGCGTCGACGACATTGCGTCGATCACCGGCGGCGAGCAGTTCGGGGTCCAGTCGCGGGTCGTCGGGCGGCGGCTGGTCGTGGGTGTCCGACCACGGGCCGACGCCGTTCGGGTTCTCACCCCATTCGGTGGGACCGGCTTCGGCCGGTTGGCCATCGATCTCGTTCTCGCTCAATAGATTTCGTTACTGTCGGGCGCGATCCGGAATCCGTGACCGGTGGCGTCGTTCGCGCACGAGATTCCGTTCTCGGCCGAGGTGCAGGTGTAGCCACCCTCGGCGATGGTCGCACCGACAGCCAGCGGCGGATCCATCGACTCGCCACCCGAGGTGTACACCACTCCCCCGGAACACATGAATGCCGCGGGACCGTCGTTGGTCACGCGAATACCGTTGCCCCAGTTGATCATGCAGTCGTCGGGCCGCGGCGGGACCGGGGTGGTCGTACCTTGACACCCGGCCTCGGTGCGACTCGACAGCGGCACGATGCCGCATTGGAACAGTCCGTCGGGCGAGGTGAAGTAATAGGCCCCGCCGATCGCGGCATAGGTCGTCTGCGGCTCCGCGACCGGTGGGGGTGGTTCGACCGGCGGGGGCGGCGGCGCTTCCGACGTGGTCGTCACCGGCGGCGGAGTCGTGGTCGGCGCCGTCGTCGTGGTGGTCGGCACGGGGGTGGTGGTCGACGACGGAGGCGGCGCTTGCGCAGCCGACTCGCTACTGCAGCCGGTGAGTACGAGCGCCGACCCGATCCCGACAGCGACCGCCCACGCCCGCACCGTTCCGAATCGCACTGTCCCGAATTGTCTTGTCCTGCTCGACCGCACCGTGCTCAGCATGAAGAAAACCCGACCCACCTTTCGACACCTACTGCTCGAAAGACAGACGATACCGGCGCAGCGCCGGCATCGTCCGGTGCGGCGTTCTAGGTGTGGCTCAGACGGCGGTTGACTTCACGGGTGAGCCACGCAGGCGAGAACCGTGAACCGAGCGAGAGTGCCTTGGAGGGCAGTCCGACCGGGAAATGCACCTTGTGCAACCGACGCTTCACCGGACGGGTGGCGTCGAAGATCGCGTCGGACACATCTTTGACGGTGAGCTTGATGCCCAACGAACTCGTGGTGCCCGTCGAGATCTTCTCGGTCATCGCCGTCTGGACGAACAGCGGCCACATGGCCTTGACCGCGATGTCGTACTTGCTCCATTCGAGATCCAACGCCTCGGTGATGCCACGTACCGCGAATTTGGATGCGCCGTACGTCACCAACTCGGGCTGACCGTAGATGGCCGAGGCCGAGCACAGGTTGACGACCTGCGCGCCCGGGGTGTCCCTGAGGTATGGGAATGCAGCGTGGGTGCCGTAGACGACGCCGTTGACGTTGATATCGATCTGGCGGCGATGTACCGAGAGCGGCATGTCTTCGAAGGCCCCTGCAGCGAGGATCCCGGCATTGTTGATCAGGATGTCGAGTCGACCGTCACCCTCGGCAACGAACTCCTTCAACCGGGTTTCCCACTGGTCGGAGTTGGTTACATCCAAAGTACCGGTGAACACCCGACCGCTGAGCGAAGCAGCTTCCTTGCCGAGTGACGCCAAACCGGTCTCGTCGATGTCGTACGCACCGACGAGGTAACCGTTGGCAGCGAACTTGAGTGCCGTTGCACGGCCGATGCCGGCCGCGGCACCTGAGATGAAGACAGTTGGTCGAGTCACATCGATCACCGTACATGTAACCCTACTTACGAGTAACCCCCAATCTCCGATCGATCGAACGCCGTCTCCCGACGGCACAGGAGTACCGAAGTGAACGACTCGAGGATCGTGCGAGCCGTCGTCGTCGTGGCGATCGGCTATTCGATAGTGCTGACAGTCTGGATCGGCTGGCTCGTGGACAAGACCCCGCCCGGCACATTGCCGTACCAGTTGGCAGCCCTGGTGGCCGGATTCGGCGCGGCCCTCGGCCTGGCCATGATGATCGCCGGACGCCCCACGCGCGAGCAGAAGGATCTGATCGAACACGGCGTCGAGGGGTGGGCGACGGTGGACGCGATCCGGCGCATCGACGACGACACCGCCGAGCTGGACCTGGAGTTCACCGTGCCGGGCTCGAGCAGCTACTTCGGCAAGATCGTCTACGGCATTCCCCGAGCCGACACCGCACACTTCGAGCCGGGCACGGTCATCGCCGTTCGAGTGGACCCGGCCCATCGAGAGCGGGTTCTGCTGCTTCCCCGTCACGGCGTCGACGAGTAGTGGCCAGGGCGTCGACGAGCAACATCTGAGCGGCCACGTACGTGGACAGGATCACCGCCTCCGCCGTGCGGCGCTGCCGTTCGTCGGTGAGGAACAACCGTCGGTGGACGATCAGCGCGTCGGACACCGTGAACAGGATGCCGCCCACGACGAGCCTGCGGTCACCCCCACGCGAGACCGACCGCGCAGACAACGTCGACGTCGTCGCGAGCACGCCGCCGTAGGCCGACAGGGTCGGGGCGACCGCCGGTTGGCGTCGAGCCAGCAGGATCGACGCGGCCAGCCAGCCCGCGTATCGCGGAACGGCGTCCAGCAGAACCGGTCGCGCACCACGACGCCACAGCAGAAACGTGTAGCAACTCTGCATAACTCCGAATGCCGTGGCACCGAGTTCGAGCGCCGAGTCGTCGTCCGGGTCGATCAACAGCACGTCGCCGATGGTGGCTGCGACCAGACCCGTCGCCAGCACCCGGTCGTGTGCTGGATCGAGAGCGGTGGCCAATGCAGGAACGATCAGCGGCTTGGCAATCTTCTGCAGCCGTGCCGAGCCCGTCCACGCCCCGAGCACTGTCACCGCACCTGCTACCGACGCGGCAACGCGGGCATATCCCACCCGATCGATGTTCACTTCCGACCTTTCCGGGGCGAATCCGTCATAACGACCGTCACATGTGACCCTGACCCCTATCGCTTGATACTCGCAGTGAGCGTGGGCATCGTGGACAGGTCGGTCGGATCATTTTCGAAAGCACTGGGGACCATCATGCGCCGCAAACTCACCGGGCACACTCGCATCGCAGGTGACGAGGTCGCCGGCTACCCCAATCCGCTTCTCCGCGACTGCGACCTCCGCCAGGCACAGATCAAGCGCTGGGTCGTCACCCTGTTGATCGTCATGGTGCCGTTCTCGCTGTGGATCGGCACCGGTGCCTACTCCGAGCAGCAGCAACGACTCGACGAGCAGCGCACGTCGATCCACCAGGTGACGGCCACCACGACCGATGTCGCAACCGTGGCACCGACTGCCGCGACCAGCTTCGACTCCACCAACGGTGCCGCCGTGACGGCCGTTCCCTCGCAGTGGGTCTACCGAGGCGTCGAGCACACCGGCCGCGTCAGCGTCGACACCGGGTCGCCGGTCGGTACGACCGCTCAGATCTGGGTGAACGACGCCGGCGAGCTGAGCCTGCGGCCACTGACCTCGTCGGATGTCGTCGCTGCCGCGATCTTCAGTGCTGTCGGAAGTTGGATCCTGGCGGCCACTGCGCTGATCGGCTTCTACTACGTCATGCGCTTCCGATATGACGGGCGCCGAAACGCCGAGTGGGATCGCGAGATCGCCGATCTACTGAGTCGACACTGATCCGCTCTCACTCCCCGAGCTCACCCCACCCGATTTCAACGGCAGGTGAGCCTCGCATTGCGATATATAGTTAGTGTATGCAACAATAAACCGGTGAGCCATTCCCACGACGACCTCAAAGATCTGGTCTCGGAGCTGGTCACCAGTTCGTCACGCTTCGTTCGCTTGGCTGCCCGATTCGGCAGCGACGAATGGCCCAGAGCGTGGATGCGGGCACTGTCGCTGCTCGAGGAGTATCAGCCCCTGCGCATCAGCACCTTCGCCGAGTTGGACCGATGCTCGCAGCCCTCGGCCACGGCACTGCTCGCGAAGTTGGGCAAGAACGGCCTGGTGACCAAGACGTCCGACCCCGACGACTCGCGGGCCGTGCTTGTCGAGATGACCGAGGCCGGCCATCGGTGGCTCGCCGCGAGTCGCCGTCACATCGTCGACGGACTCGTCCCGTACCTGTCCGACCGAGACCCGGAACAAATCCAGAAATTGACCGACGGCCTGAGCGAGCTTCGCAGCATCCTCGAACCCGTCGATCGCGAAAAGAGAGGAACTCTTTCGTGACCACCAGCACCTCCCCCGACAGCCTGCTGAAGCAACCGCGCGCCGTGTGGGCCGTCGCGTTCGCCAGCGTCATCGCCTTCATGGGCATCGGTCTGGTCGACCCGATCCTCAAGCCGATCGGCGAACAACTGCACGCCTCGCCGTCCCAGGTGTCGCTGCTGTTCACCAGCTACATGCTCGTCACCGGCGTCGCGATGCTGATAACCGGCGTCGTGTCCAGCCGATTCGGGCCCAAGCGCACACTGCTGGCCGGCCTGGCCGTCATCGTGGTCTTCGCCGCCCTCGCCGGCATGTCCGGTTCCGTCGGCGAGATCATCGGATTCCGCGCCGGCTGGGGACTGGGCAACGCCCTGTTCATCGCCACGGCGCTCTCGACCATCGTCGGCGCAGCATCCGGCGGCGTCGCCCGCGCGATCATCCTCTACGAGGCCGCACTGGGCATCGGAATCGCAACCGGCCCGCTGGTCGGCGGCCTACTCGGCGGATTCAGCTGGCGCGGACCGTTCTTCGGCGTCGCGGTACTGATGGCCATCGCATTCATCCTGCTGATCGTCATGCTCCCGGACACCCCCAAGCCCGCGCACACCACGTCGATCCTCGATCCGTTCCGGGCACTGCGACACCGCGGACTGCTGACCGTCGGCATCACCGCACTGCTCTACAACTACGGCTTCTTCACCCTGCTGGCGTACACCCCGTTCCCCCTGGACATGGGTACCTACTCGATCGGTTTCATCTTCTTCGGCTGGGGCCTCTGCCTGGCCGTGGCATCGGTGTTCATCGCACCGAGACTCCAGCGGGCCTACGGAACGCTGAACATGATGATGCTCTCGCTCCTGCTCTTCGCCGTCGACCTCGGCGTCATGGCGATGTTCACCGAGAACAAGACCGTCCTGATCGTCGGAACCGTCGTGGCCGGCCTCTTCCTGGGCGTCAACAACACTCTGATCACCGAGACCGTCATGATCTCGGCGCCGGTGGAGCGCTCGACCGCGTCGGCGGCCTACAGCTTCGTCCGCTTCACCGGCGGTGCCGCCGCTCCCTACCTGGCCGGCAAGCTCGGTGAATCCAACATGCACGTCCCGTTCTGGGTCGGCG
The DNA here is from genome assembly GCF_001894785.1 of Rhodococcoides fascians NBRC 12155 = LMG 3623. Classification (GTDB taxonomy): domain Bacteria; phylum Actinomycetota; class Actinomycetes; order Mycobacteriales; family Mycobacteriaceae; genus Rhodococcoides; species Rhodococcoides fascians. The sequence continues at coordinate 980,345 of NZ_BCWW01000001.1, read as the reverse complement.
CGGCCTGCACGGCCCTGGCCATCGTCGTCCTTGCGAGCGGCCGGAAAGTCCTCGCTCACGTGGACGAACACGAGCCGGCACCGCACAGCATCGACGAGGCCCGCGCGGTGACAGTAGGCGACTGAGCCTTTCGATCAACCGCTGGATCCGACGGCCGAGAGCATCGCTTTCGGCCGTCGGCGTGTATCAATGGCCTCATTCGTCACATCCGTCTCATCAGTAACACTTTGGTAACCAATACCTCAGTAAAGGACTTTTCGGTTCGATGTACCGTCCGGTTGGTTTACGGTCACGTCATCACGGTTGTTCGTGTGACTCACCAACAACACTCGTTCCGCGTGGGAGGACGGGTGCGCGCAGCTCACTGCTGCCACTGACCGAAGGGCCACAATCTCCATGTCGCAGAAGTCGATCGCCAGGTCCAAGAAGGCGCGCCTCGCCGCAGCCGGGGCCGCCATGGCACTGTCCCTGTCCATCGCCGCACCGGGAATCGCCAGTGCTCAGGATCCCAGTACGCCGGAAAGCTCCGAGGTTCAAGCACCGGCGGGCGAAGAATCCGAAGGCGTCGAACCCGCCGCTCCCACAGGCCAACAGGGTGCCGCAGTAGAAGGATCGGGCACCGCAACAGCCGAAGGACAGATCGACGCTCCTGTCCCGGCCGTCACGTCCGAGGACGCAGCCGCGGCCGCCGCAGCCGCAGTCCCGACACCCGAAGCCCCCTCCGCCGTTCGTCCACTGCCGCAGATCACCGGCGGCGTCGTGTTCAACGAAGACGGCACGGCCACAGTCAATCTCGACGTCATTCCGCAGTTGTCCGACGCCGAGAAGAAGGCGATCGCCGACGCCGAGGCCGCCAGCAAGGAAGCCGCAGCCGCATCGGCTGCCGCCCAGGTACGACTCGAGACGGCCAAGGCAGCCGAGGCCACCGCGAGCACCGACGCCACCAAGGCAGAGGTTGCTGCTGCCGAGGCAGACGTCAAGGCCAAGGCCGCCGTCACGGCCGCCTCGAACGCCAAGGTCGAGAGCGCAGCAGCGAGCGCAGCGGTCACCGCAGCGAAGAACACCGCTGCCGAACTGAAGACCAAGGCCGACGAAACCAAGGCCGCCGCCGACAGCGCTGCAACAGTCGCAGCCGAGGCAGAGGCGAAGGCGAAGGAGCTCGAAGCCGCAGCCGTCTCGGGCGACCCCGAGGCCACCGCCGCAGCCGAGGCGGCTCGCGCAGACGCCGACGCGAAGGCCGAACTCGCCGCCACCGCCAAGGTCGAAGCCGACGCATCGAACAAGGCGCTCGCGGATTCCGTTACCGCTGTTCAGGATTCGTTCAAGAACTTCAACCTCGCCAAGGTGACCGCTGCAGTTCGCGCTGCCGCTGCCACTGCCGCGAAGTCGCTGGCACTGAACATCGAGGCTCAGACCGCTGCCGCAGTGGCCGCAGTGGCCGAGCAGAACGCGAAGAACCTCGAAGCCGCAGCCGAGGCCGCCGCAGGTGAAGACACTGCATCCGAGAAGGCCGCAGCCGACGCCCGCACTGCCGCCGACGCAGCGAAGGCCGACGCCGACGCCAAGGCCGAGGCGGCAACCGCTGCCCAGGCTGCACTCGATTCCGCGCCGTCGGACGCCGATGTCGCTGAGTTGCAGGCCAAGGCCGACGCAGCCGCAGCGGCACTGGTGACGGCGAATACGGCCGTCGAGACGGCGAACGCCGACCTGCAGGCCAAGACCGACGCAGCCGCGACCGCCAAGACCAAGGCCACGGAGGCAGCAGCCACGCTGAAGACGGCTCAGGACGCCGCAACGGCCGCCAAGACCGAAGCCGACGCCAAGGCGAAGGCCGAGGCCGATCTCAAGGCCGAGGCAGCCGAATTGGCAGCCAGCGGACCGAAGTTCGAGTGGACCATCAACCTCGGCAACACCGTGAAGGAAGACGTACCCGTCACCGAGGTCGACGAGAACACCGTCGTCGTCGACAAGACCGGAGTCTCGCTCGTCGGCGTGAAGAACGAGGACGGATCCTTCACCGTCGCGGACTACTTCACCACCGACGACAACGGCGTCGTCAGCGTGGCCGGAGAGCTCCCGCCGGTCGATCTGGCACTCGGCGATTCCTCGAACGAGGCGTCGGGCGCTTCGGACAGCTCGTCGAACACCCCGGTGATCCTGGCCGGTGTCGGCGTGGTCGTCGTCGCAGCTGCCGGTGGCGCGTTCTACCTGCGTCGCCGCAGCTCCACCGATGCCACCTCGTAACACCCGCTGGCTGTGGACGGCGATCCTGACGTTCGTTCTTCTCGTATCAGGTTGTGCGAGTGACGAAGTCGGGATCGCCGCACCCGATCGTTCGCCGGTGCAGTCACAGATCTCGGGGGCTGCACCGACGGGCGATGTCGCCCCCTCTCGACCGGAGTACATCGAGCTGCGCTCGGCGGACGGGTCGACCTATCTGAGCAGTCCCATTCATCCGGACCCCCTCTATCGCGGCGGGGAAAGCGGGCAGGTGCTGAACCCGGTGGACGAACTACCGGCCTGGTGGGCCGAGAGTGGCATGCCGGGCACCTCGACCGAGCAGACGGTAGTTGTTGCCGGACACAACTATTCGAAGCGGGACGCCCCGTTCAAGGCACTCCGGGTGGTGGCACCGGGAGACACCGTCGTATTACGCACGGCCAACGGCACTGTGGAGTACGCAGTCGAAACCGTAGGACCCCTGCCGAAGGGATCACTGTTGGCGGACAACGAACTCCGCAAATCGGTGCCCGGTCGATTGATCCTGGCCAACTGCGACGTTCAAGGCGGCGAGCCGACCGACGACAACTTCGTCGTCGTCGCGCAGTTGATTCGCTGAAACAGGCTTGTAGACAATCACTGTCGCGGCCGGGCCCCCGGTCCGGCCGCGACAGTGGCTACAGACCGAGGTCTGCCAAGCCCAGCAGTGATCGGTATACCAGCCCTTCGGCGGCGATGACATCGTCCGCACCCGTCGCCCGATCCACGACTGTGGCGACCCCGACCACCGTCGCGCCCGCGTCGCGCAGGGCTCGAACTGCGGTCAGGGGCGAATTGCCGGTCGTCGTCGTATCTTCCACTACGAGAACACGTTTGCCGACGATGTCCGGTCCCTCGATCTGACGCTGCATGCCGTGCGCCTTCGCTGCCTTGCGCACCACGAATGCGTCGATCGGCCGGCCCTGCGCGTGCATGATCGCCATCGCGACGGGATCTGCGCCCATCGTCAAACCGCCGACCGACGCGAAATCCCAGTCGGCGACGAGTTCGCGCATCAGCGAACCGATCAATGCACCTGCGCGATGATGGAGGGTCGCCCGACGCAGATCCACGTAGTAGTCGGCTTCCTTGCCCGAGGACAACGTCACCTTCCCGTGCACGACGGCGAGCTCTTTCACCAGATCGGCCAGTTCCTGCCTGTCCGAATTCGCAGCGCTGTCAGCCATGTTCGGGTTCCTCTCGTCGTGCCATGAGGCGGTCGGGTCGGTACGAACTTACCCACCGAGATTCTCGACCACCCGCACCCGGGTACTGGGCGCAGCGCTCCCCTACGCGGCGACCTCGGCGGCGCGGTGCTCGTCCAGGGACTCCTTGGTTTCGACGAACGGTTCGGGCGCGGTCACCGATCGAGCCTTCGCGACCAGCGACGAGGGGAACGATCCGACGGCCTCGGACAGCTGATACGCCGTGTCGTTGTACACCCGCACCGCGCCGGCAATCCGCTTCTCGGTGACCGTCAGGTCGCCGGCCGGCCCCTGGAACGCCCAGTTGCCGACGACACTGCGGCGCGCTTCGGCGTCGTCGAGAACCGCATGGAAGGCGGCGGACAGAGCGTTCTCGGCGGCAGCCTGCGCCTGCAGGCCCAGTCCGCGATCACGGACTGCCTTGGACCACGAACGCGCTCCGGCGAGCTGACGCAGCAGGTCGCCCGACAGGTCCGCCGACTCGGCCGCAGTCAGAAACGGTTGCAGTTGCTCGTATCGACGCTCGAGCTCGATGTCGACGAGCCGTGCGCTCTGCTCGGCCAGACCGCGGTACCGCGCGAGGCGGCGCACCACACTCAGGACGTAACCGAGAACGACGAGTACCAGCACGAGGACCACAACGCCCGAGAAAACCGTCACGAGGTACGAATTTAACGGTGCCCAGCCGCCGAGGCCGGTAGGCACGCCCGAGAATGATCAGGGTTGGTTGCGTCGCCGATCCGCATCGAACGGAATCGGACGGGACACGGGCGGACGCGGCACCGGTCGCACCGGATTCACCGATCGCGTGGCCTGCGGTCCGCTCTGATCCGGCCTCGGTGGACTCGGCCGTCGAGTCGCCTCCTGCGGACGAGAATCGGCAGCAGGACTTCTCGTCTCCACACCGCGAGGCTCGACACTGCGCGGCTCCACACCGCGCGGCGGGACGTTCCCGGACTGCTGGTTGCGGGGCGGCCCGACGCGCGGTTCCTGCACCAACGGTCGACCCGGATCGCTTCGATCACGAACGGACTCGCCGCCGCCCGGACGCGAGCCGTACACGGCGCTACCGCGGACCGGCGGCAGAACGTGCAGCATCCCCGACAGTCGCGCCACCGCATCGATCGCGGCATCCCAATCGCGCCCCGAGCTGGTCAGGGGCATCGATCCGAGAGTCCAGTCCTGTTCACTCCACAACAGCTGCAGATTCTCGGGAATCGACTCGGTGAACGCCGCCATCCGCTGGTCACAGACACGACGAGCGATGTCGACGTCGGTGGCGAACACCACTCGCGGTCCGATGGACCCGAGCAGTTGCATGTCCTCGTCGCGCGGAGGTGGCGTCGAGCGGGGCCTCAGGTCGATATCGACGTCGGAGCCGACAGAACGCTGCACGGCCACGATGGTGCCCGTCTCCTCGACGTCGAAGAGTACGAACTCCTCACCACGCCGAACTCCGGTGACGACGCCGAGAGCCACATCGAACTCGGGCTTGGACAGCGCGGCGCGCGAGAACTGGGTGACCAGCTCTCGGTCGTGGGGTCGGTACTCGTACCCCTGGGCCTTGGCCCACATCTGCCGTACCCGACCGGATCGATCTCGCTTGGATCGGTCGATGTAGAGCAGCGCTGCTGCGCCCACGAGTGCAATTACCGCCAGGCCGAACCACATTGCCGTCATCGCGAACCACCTTAATCGACTTCCACCTCGCGCCCGTCCACGGCCGCCGACTCCTGTGAACGGTCATAGGAGCCGCACGGAGAGCTGCGGGTCATTCCGCAGGCTCCACTCCCGCCTTACCCTCCGAGCTTGGGGGTCTCGATGATGACGTTCGCACGGATGATTCCGTTCTCGACGGCCTCGCCCTGCACCACGACGAAAGCGCCGACGGCCAACGACGCGAGATCGCGACCGGACAACGAAATTATCTGGGTCTGCGGTGTGGTCTGCACTGTGACCGGAGCGCCGTCGAGGCCGTCGAGCGTCAGAGTCGAACCGTCGTTGGCGTTGATCGTTCCCACCGACGAGCCGAGCTGGCCGAGGATCTCGGGAATGCCGCCCGGGATGAGCTCGGGTGTGGTTGTCGCACCCGATTCCGTGGGCCGCGGCGTGGTCGTGGGCGCGCTGGACGGCGAGGGCCGGATGGAGGTGGACGGTGCCGCGGCGGTGGTGCCCGGTTCGTCGCGCCCTCCGCTCAGAAACGCAATCCCGAACGAGACGACGATGACGAGCACAACGAGCCCGATCAGCGCCAGAACCCACGGACGGGGCCCCTTACTGCCGGAATCGACGCTGTTCGGCTCCTGCGGCGGCGGCGCACCCCCGAACTGCTGGGTGCCCCCGAACTGCTGTGGTTGTCCGAACTGCAGGGTGTGACCGTACTGCTGGGTGTGACCGTATTGCTGGGTGTCGTATCCCGGGGCCTGTCCGTAGGCCTGGTTCGCGGCCGCCTGCTGCGCCGGGTCGAAGGGCGGGAACGCCTGCGTCGGCTGGTAGCCCGGTGGGTACGCCTGCGGGTCGGGGTTGCCGTAGGCCTGGGTCGGATACGCCTCCGTCGGCTGAGCGCCCGGATACTGCTGGGCATCCGGGTACTGCTGGGCGTCCGGGTACTGCTGGGCGTCCGGGTACTGCTGGGCACCTGGGTGCCCATAGTCCTGGGTCGGCTGGGATGACTCCGGCTGCTGCGCCGCGTCCTGATCGCGATCTCTAGGTGCTCGCGGGTCGTCCGGATCTGTCATTCCACGAGGGTACCCACGCCGAGAACGTCGACAGTGGCTACCGACAGCAGGCCCGCACGAGACGTTCGTGCGGGCCTGCTCGGGCTGGTTGCCGGCTCGGGCGCTAGCCGAGGATGAGCCGTTCGCCGTCGGGGCTGACGTTCACGGGCACCACGTCGCCGTCGTGCACGTCACCGGCGAGGAGGAGCTTCGCCAGCTGGTCGCCGATTGCCTGCTGAATCAGTCGGCGAAGCGGTCGAGCACCGTACAGCGGGTCGTAACCGCGTACGGCCAGCCACATCTTGGCCGGCGACGACACGTCGAGAGTCAGTCGACGAGCTGCCAGACGGTTCGCGAGGAAGCCGAGCTGGATGTCGACGATCGACTCGAGCTGGTCCTCCGACAGTGCGTCGAACACGACGACGTCGTCGAGCCGGTTGACGAACTCGGGCTTGAACGAGCGCCGCACCGCGTCCATCACTTCGTCCTTGGTACCGCCGGCACCGAGGTTCGAGGTGAGGATCAGGATCGTGTTGCGGAAGTCGACCGTGCGGCCCTGGCCGTCGGTGAGCCTGCCCTCGTCGAGCACGGCCAGCAGGATGTCGAACACATCCGGGTGTGCCTTCTCCACCTCGTCGAAAAGCACCACCGTGTACGGACGCCTGCGTACCGCCTCGGTCAGCTGGCCGCCGGCCTCGTAGCCGACGTAGCCCGGAGGGGCACCGACGAGTCTGGCCACGGCGTGCTTCTCGCTGTACTCACTCATGTCGATGCGCACCATCGCGCGTTCGTCGTCGAAGAGGAACTCCGCCAACGCTTTCGCGAGCTCGGTCTTACCGACGCCGGTGGGTCCGAGGAACAGGAACGAGCCCGTCGGACGGTTCGGGTCGGCCACCCCGGCGCGGGCCCGTCGGACGGCGTCGGACACCGCTTGCACTGCATCTTTCTGTCCGACGACTCGCTTGCCGAGTTCGTCTTCCATCCGCAGCAGCTTGGCGGTCTCGCCTTCCAGCATTCGGCCGGCCGGAATTCCGGTCCACGCCGCCACCACGTCGGCGACGTCGTCCGGGCCTACCTCCTCCTTGAGCATCACGTCGCCCTGGGCAGGTGAGTCCTCGGTCTTGGCCGCGAGTTCCTTCTCCAGGGTCGGGATCCGGCCGTACCTCAGTTCGGCGGCCTTGCCGAGATCACCGTCGCGTTCGGCACGATCGGATTCTCCGCGCAGGTTCTCGAGTTCTTCCTTGAGCGCCCGCACCGAGTCGATGGCGTTCTTCTCGTTCTGCCACCGCGTGCTGAGTTCGGCCAGCTTCTCCCGTAGGTCGGCGAGTTCCTGACGCAGCTTGTCCAGCCGGGCCTTCGATGCGTCGTCGGTCTCCTTGGCCAGGGCCATCTCCTCGATCTCGAGGCGACGGACGGCTCGTTCCACCTCGTCGATCTCGACGGGGCGCGAGTCGATCTCCATGCGCAGACGTGATGCAGCCTCGTCGACGAGGTCGATGGCCTTGTCCGGCAGGAACCGGGCCGTGATGTACCGGTCGCTGAGGGTCGCGGCGGCCACCAGGGCGGAGTCCGTGATGCGGACGCCGTGGTGCACCTCGTAGCGTTCCTTGAGTCCGCGCAGGATGCCGACGGTGTCTTCGACCGACGGCTCCCCGACGTAGACCTGCTGGAAGCGGCGTTCGAGGGCGGCGTCCTTCTCGATGTACTTGCGGTACTCCTTGAGGGTGGTCGCGCCGACGAGTCGGAGCTCGCCGCGAGCAAGCATCGGCTTGATCATGTTGCCCGCGTCCATCGCCGAGTCGCCGGTGGCTCCCGCGCCCACGATGGTGTGCAGCTCGTCGATGAACGTGATGACCTGACCGGCGGAGTTCTTGATGTCGTCGAGCACGGCCTTGAGCCGCTCCTCGAACTCACCGCGGAACTTCGCGCCGGCGACCATCGAACCGAGATCGAGGGATACGACGGTCTTGCCTCGCAGGCTTTCGGGTACGTCGCCGGCGATGACGCGTTGCGCGAGTCCTTCGACGATGGCGGTCTTGCCGACACCGGGTTCACCGATCAGAACGGGGTTGTTCTTGGTTCGCCGGGACAGCACCTGGACGACACGCCTGATTTCGGTGTCGCGACCGATGACGGGATCGAGCTTGCCTTCTCGGGCGAGCGCCGTCAGGTCGGTGCTGTACTTCTCCAGCGCCTGGTAGGTGTTCTCCGGATCCGCGCTGGTGACGCGGGCACTGCCGCGGACCGCCTGGAACGCGTCGCGCAGCTCGTTGGCTCCTGCACCATGGCCGGACAGGAGCTTGGCGACGTCGTCGTTTCCGGTCGCGAGACCCACCATGAGGTGTTCGGTGGAGACGAACTCGTCGTCCAGTTCGGTGGCCAGGTGCTGCGCTGCGGTGATCGCGGCGAGGGTTTCACGGCCGAGTTGCGGAGTGGTGGTCGAACCGGATGCCGAGGGCAGGCGATCGACGAGGTTCTGCGCTTCTCGACGCACCGTTGCGGGGTCGACGCCGACGGCCTTCAGCAATGGTGTGGCGATGCCGTCGGTCTGATCGAGCAACGCCACCAACAAATGTGCCGGACGAATATCCGGGTTACCGGCCGCGGATGCGGCCTGCAGGGCAGCCGAAAGTGCTGCCTGCGACTTCGTGGTGGGAGTGAAACTGTCCACCGGTCACCTTCTTTCCAGTGTGGGGTTCGAGCGTGTCGCTGGGTACAACCATAGACAAGTTGAGTCTGTTCCGCTCAACCTTGATTCTTTTCGTACGCAATGCCCTGATGCGCGAAAGTCTCGATCGGTCTACTTTGGTGACGGTCGAAGGTGTCAATCGGTGGGGGTGGAGGTTGCTCGACGCACGCACGGTCTCCCTGGTCCGCACCGGATTCAAGTCGGTAGCGGCTGCACCGAACGGTCCCGAACGGCTGTCCCGGTCGTTCTACGCTCACCTTTTCGCCGAGTATCCCGACTTCCGTTCCCTGTTCCCGGCATCGATGGACGCATTGCGCGAGCATTTCGTCCTGGCACTGGGGTACATCTTCGACAATCTGGACGACGCCGACCGCGTCGAGCCGTTCCTCGAACAGCTGGGCCGGGACCACCGCAAGCACGGAATTTCCGGGGCACATTTCCGGGCGGGGAGTTCGGCGCTGATCAGCGCCTTCCGGAGCTTCGCCGGCACCGAGATGTGGACCGACGAGGTCGAGACCGCCTGGCGAGATGCCCTCACCGTGGTCAGCAACGCAATGGCCGCCGCCGCCGACAACGACGAACTGCCCCCGTATTGGAGCGCGACGGTCGTCGAACATCACCGCCTGCTCGACGACCTGGCCGTGGTGCGACTGAAGACCGACGGGGAGATTCCGTACTTCCCCGGCCAGTACGTCAGTGTGCAGATTCCGCAGCGGCCCAAACTGTGGCGCTACCTGTCCCCTGCCATTCCCAGCAACCCCTACGGCGAGATCGAGTTCCATGTTCGACGCGTATCCGGGGGCTGGGTATCACCGGCGATGGTCACCGAAACGACTGTCGGCGACCGTTGGCTGATCAGCCCGCCGCTGGGCGGCATGCACGTCGATCGCACGATCGGCGAGGACGTGCTGATGATCGCCGGGGGCACCGGTTTGGCACCGTTGCGCGCGCAGGTGATGGAGATGGCCCAGCGCAGCACCAATCCGCGGGTGCACCTGTTCGTCAGTGGGACGTATCCGTGCGATCTCTACGACTTGGACACGCTGTGGCAGCTGTCGTTGTCGAATCCGTGGTTGACGGTGGTGCCGGTGACCGAGGAGCTCGAGGATCCGTGGTGGCACTCGGGTCCGACGCGCGAACTCCCGTGGGGCATGCATCATCGGCTGCACGGCCCGGTGGGCAAGGTGGTGACCCGGTTCGGCTCGTGGGCCGATCGGCAGATTCAGATCTGTGGATCGCCGTCGATGGTGCGCACCACGCTGTATGCACTGCGCAAGGTCGGTACGCCGATGGAGCACATTCAGCACGATCCGTTCTGACTGCGCTACAACACTTTTCAGCCGGGAATGATCTTTCGACCGGAGATCGACCGCGGCGGGAGGTCCTCGACGATGCCACCGACGACCAGCCGCGGTGTCCAGCTCTCGGTGACGAGTCTGCCGTCTCCGGTGATGATCGCCTCGGGATCGGGGTCGACGAGGATGGGGTATCCGGTGTCGGAGGTAGCTCCGACATTCTGCACCAACAGGCCGTTCTCGATGGTGTAGTACACGTGCACCGGGTGCAGGTCGGAGTCGAAAGCCCAAGGGCGGCCGATGAATATCACTGCGTCGCCGGTGCTGTCGAGCACCGATACGGAACCGTCTCGCTCGAGCCGTAACGCCCAGCACGCAGGCATGGATGCGGTGAACTCGAATCGATGCGGAGCCTTGGCTTCGAGCAGGTGAATCATCAACAACGCACCCTCGCGTGGGTCTCGTTGCGGCACAACTACTTCGAACGATCCACATTCGTAGAATCTGGATCCGAACGGTCCCGGTACGCCTACCCCGAGATCGTCGGCGATGGCCAATTCCAGGCGGATCGAACCGGATCCGTTCTCGGCCCGCAAGGTGATGCCCTCGGAAGGATGGGGCATCGGGGACTCGTCGCGGGGCGCGTAGGACAACACCGCTCGCAGCAGCGGCTCGGCGACCTCGGCGTCACCGTCTCGGGAATCGAACGTGCGTCGTCGTCGTCGATCGGTCATCGTCACCCCCTTCGCCTGACTCGACCAGTTTGCCACCCTCGACCCCGATCGCGCGTCCGATTCTGCGGAAAACCATCCATTCGATGCAGTGGTCTGCTAGCGCGCGTCAGGCCCCGGCAGCCGCCTTGGCGGCAATCCGCGCCTGCACTTCCGGACGCCTGAGCGGAGGCACCGTCGGAGGTGGCTGCCGCCGGTCCGGCAGGGCGTCGAGCAGCCGATGCGTCGTGGCCGTCACCTCGGCGACTGCCGTCTCGAACGCGTCACGGGTGGCGTCGGACGTCTTCTGCACTCCGCTGATCTTGCGGGCGTACTGACGCGCCGCAGCCTCGATCTCGTCGTCGGTGGCGTGTGGTTCCAATCCCCGCAGGGTGGTGATGTTTCGGCACATTCCCCGACGATAGACCCGCAGGTCACACCTCGAGAAGACCTGCGATCGCCTTCAGACACAGCTCGCGAACCTGTTCCCTCTTCAGAGTCCTGCGCTCCACCCAGTCGTGACAGACCGCGCGGACGAATGCCACCCACCCGCGGAGCGCGGCCCGGATCGTCTCGTCGTCGTGGAACTCGTCCGGCAGCGCGTCGAGAATGCGTTGCTGCTGGATGTCGAACTCGCGCGTCAGAATGTCGTTGATGCGGTCGTCTCCGAGCAGCGCGCCTCGATTGACCGCTCGGACGCCGTGCGCATGCTCGTCGGTGTAGGCGATGTAGGCGTCGAGTCCGGCGGCTATTTGCTCGAGGACCGGCAACGACGGGTCCGGGGCGGTGACGGCGAGGTTGCGCTCGGATTCGGTGCGCACGATCTCGACGAAGAACTCCCGTTTGGACGGGAAGTAGTGGTACATCAGACCCCGTGAGACCCCGGCCAGGTCTGCCACTTCCTCGATCCACACGTCCTCGTAGGGACGTTCGGCGAACAGGGTCGACCCGATCTCGATCAGCTGCGCACGCCGCTGCTCCGGTGTCATGCGTTTTCGAGGTGTGGTCATGGGGTTTCGAACCTTACTTGACACGAGTTCAACGGTGAGTACGGTCACTATTTGACACCGGTTCAACGAGTCGGTTCGGGGACTGAGGAGCGGCCATGTCGACGGAATTCGCACTACGAGACGGCGTACTACCGCATCCGCCGTATCGGTTGCCGATACTGGGCGACGTCATCGGCGTCGACCCGCGCTCGCCGATCCAGGATTCGACCGCTCTGGCCGCCCGGCTCGGACCGATGTTCGAGCGCCACATCCTCGGCAAACGCTTCGTCTTCGCCTCGGGTGCCGACGTGGTCGGCGATCTGTGCGACGAACGCCGCTTCGAGAAGTTCCTGCCGCCGGGCGTCGAGCGCCTCCGCGACATCGGTGCCGACGGCCTGTTCACCGCCTACAACCACGAGCCCAATTGGCAACGGGCCCACGATCTGCTGCGGCCGGCGTTCACCGCCGGAGCCATGCGGGGCTACCACGACATCATGGTGAACGTCGCGGACGATCTGATCGAGCACTGGACCGAGCGTTCGCGCGACGCGTCGACGACCGATGTGTCCTCGGACATGACGAAGCTGACGCTCGAGACCATCGGACGCACCGGATTCAGCTACAGCTTCGGCTCGTTCACCCGCGCCGAACCACACCCGTTCGTGTCCGCGATGGTCGGCGCACTGACGTACAACCAACGGCGGGCGTTGGTATCGATCCCGGCGTTCGCCGCGCCGCTGTTCGCCCGATCGGACCGCCGATACGAGCAGAACAAGAAGTACCTGGCCGAGGTACTCACCGACGTCGTACGTACTCGTCGACAGTCCGACGGGGACTTCACCGACCTACTGCAGATCATGATGGACGCGGCGCGCGAGGCCGACAACCCGAATGCATTGAGCGAAGCCAACATCGGCCACCAGATTCTGACGTTCTTGATCGCCGGGCACGAGACCACCTCTGGTGCATTGTCTTTCGCGCTGTACTTCCTGGCCACCCACCCCGAGGTCTTCGAACGTGCCCGGGCCGAGGTGGACGAGATCTGGGGCACCGACAAACCGGAGTTCGGCCAGGTCCCCAAACTCCGGTACGTTCGCCGAGTCCTGGACGAATCACTGCGTCTGTGGCCGACGGTTCCCGCGTTCGGACGCGGCGCACGAGCCGACACCGTCATCGGCGACGGCTACCCCATGGCGGCAGGAGACTGGGCGATCGTGCTCGCGACGGCACTGCATCGAGATCCGGTGTGGGGCGATCGGCCGGAGAAATTCGACCCCGACAACTTCCTGCCCGCTCGTATCAAAGCCCGGCCGGCGCACGTGTACAAGCCATTCGGGACGGGTGAAAGAGCATGCATCGGAAGGCAATTCGCCATCCATGAGGCCGTACTGGTTCTCGGAACCGTTCTGCAACGCTTCGACCTGCAGGCCGACCCGTCGTATCGGCTTAAAGTCACGGAGCGGCTGACCATGATGCCCGAGGGCTTTCGGGTGCAGCCCACGGTGCGCACGTAGTCAGTCCGGCAGCAGCGGTACCGATACCCCCGGGTCTCGTCCGAGCAGTACCCCGCGCGTCAGCGACGTCGACCCGAACTTCTTGTGCACCCCGTCCAACGCACGGTCGAGAGCCGACGCCTCGGGTGGTCTGCGTACCGAGGGGGCGTCGAACTGCAGTTCCAGTTGCTCGGCTCCACCCCTGTCGATGCTCGAGACCGTCACCCCGACCAGCGTGATGCCCTTCTCCGCGATCAGCGGAGCCGCCTCGTGCAGCAGCTCGAGTGCGGCATCGAGGATGTCCCGGGTGTCGGCGGTGGCGCGATCGAGGGTGTGCGATCGGGTGGCCCGAGTGAAATCGGCAAACCGCAAGCGCAACATCACGGTTCGGCCGGTCCGCTGCGCGCCCCGCATTCGGTGCGTGACGCGATCGACGAGGCCGATCAACGACGCCTCCACCTCGGCCGCGTCGTGCCGCCCGCGGCCCAGGGCCCGCTGGGCACCGATAGAACTGCGCGACTTTCCGGGCTGCACGCGGCGCGGATCTCGTCCCATGGCCAGTGCGTACAGGTGCGCTCCTGCGCCCTTTCCCAACACCGAGGCCAGCGATCTCTCGCCGTAGGCCGCGATGTCTCCCACGGTTCTGATGTCGAGTACGTGCAGCTTCTCGGCGGTGACCTTGCCGACGCCCCACAACCTTTCGATGTTCAGCGGGTGCAGGAAGTCGAGTTCACCACCGGGTGGCACCAACAGCAGCCCGTCGGGTTTGGCGAAAGCACTGGCCACCTTCGCCAGGAACTTGGTGGTGGCAATCCCGACGGTGATCGGGAGCCCGACCTGTTCGGCGACGTCGCGGCGCAGTTGCTGCCCTATGTCGAGGGCGCTGCCCGCTATCTTGCGCAGGCCTCCGACGTCGAGAAAGGCCTCGTCGATGGAGATTCCCTCGACGAGCGGCGTCGTGTCGTGAAAGACGTCGAACACGTCCTTGCTCGCCTGGGAGTACGCCTCCATACGCGGCGGCACGACGATCGCCTGCGGACAGACCGCCCGCGCCTGCCCACCGCTCATCGCGGTGCGTACCCCGAAGGCCTTGGCCTCGTAGCTGGCCGCGAGTACCACTCCCCCGCCGACGATCACCGGTTTTCCCCGCAGCCGCGGGTCGTCTCGCTGCTCCACCGAGGCATAGAAGGAGTCGAGATCGGCATGCATGATGCTCGCTTCCCCGCTCTTCGCCTTTTCGGCGCTCGACTCCACGTTTTTCATGCTCCCACGAGGCACCGACATCCCCGTTACCTGCATCGAGCCCGAAAAACACCCCGAGAAAGTGACCCAGGTCACCTGATGTGCCATTGTTGAGTCGTCGGATCACGCGAACGGCTGGAGACAACTGTGACGGCCTGGTGGCGGTGGTACGGAGCACTCGGCGTACTCGGCTGCATCGCCTACTTCGCGGTGCCCGACTCCGTCTGGTCGCAATCGATCTTCGTCGTGGTCGGGGCGTCCGCCGTCGCCGCCACGATCGTGGGAACGAGACTGAACCGTCCGCGCAACCGAACCGCCTGGTGGAGCATCGCCGCGGGCACCGCGGTGTGGGTGCTCGGCGACATCGTCTACGAGTGGCTTCACGCCGGCGGGGGCGTCGTGCCTTATCCGTCCCTCGCCGACGCGCTCTACCTCGTCGGCTACCCGATCTACGGTTTCGGACTGTTCCTGCTGGTCCGGCACAAGTGGCGGGCGAGCGAACGCGGCCACATCGCCAACAGCGCTATCGTCATGGTCGCATTCGCACTGCTCACCTGGGTTTTTGCGGTCCAACCATCGCTGGACGGGGACGGTATCTCCGGCGTTGCCGGGCTGGTCGACGTCGCCTATCCCGCGATGGACATCTTTCTGCTCGGGTTGCTCGCCCACTTCGTCGGCTCTCGTCAGTGGCGGGCACTGTCCTACCGACTGCTCACCGCGGCGGTGGTCCTGCTCGTCGTCACCGACACCGCCAACAACTTCTCCATCGTGTCCGATTCCTCGGCCGACCGCTCGCTGCTCGACGCGGGGTGGACGCTGTCCTACGTGCTCATCGGCGTCGCCGCACTCCACCCGTCGATGCGGAGAATCACCAGCCCCACCATCGAATCCGACGCCCACCTGATGGCGTCGTTCACCACACCGTCCGTCGTCGTGCTGACCGCCGCCACGCTCACCGCCCCCGCCGTGATGGTCGTCGAAGTCGTGCGCGAGAAGCCGATCGCACAATGGGGATGGGCGGTCATGCTGTGCGCGGGCATTCTGGTGGTCCTGGTGATCCTGCGCATCACCGACCTGCTGCGGCTGCTGCACATCCAGACCGTTCAGCTCCGCGCCGTCGCCGACACCGACCACCTCACCGGGCTGGCCAATCTGCGCGCCCTCGAACACCGGATCTACGGCAACGCCGGTGAATCGACATTGCTGACGGTCGACATCGACCGCTTCACCGAAATCAACGACACGTTCGGACGGGGCCTCGGAGATCAGGTGCTGGCCGCCGTCGCCACCCGTCTGCGCACGGTGGGCGATGACGCGATCCTGTTGGCACGCTTGGCCGGTGACGAATTCGCGCTGTGCGGTGAGTCGGATTCGATGGATCCCGCGGCCCTCGCCCGCGACATACTGGAACAATTCTCGACGCCGTTCGAGGTGGGCAACATGTCGTTGCTCATCGAAGCGAGCGTGGGGGTAGCGACGAACGCCCCGGCGCGCGTCGCCGAGGACGACGCCACACCCGACCGTCTGGTGCAACGCGCCGACCTCGCCGTGCAGGCCGCGAAGACCGTGCAATCGCGCGTCGCGTACTACGACCGGTCCATGGACCGGGACAAGAGCGAGCAGTTGATCATGCTGGGCGAGCTCACCGCCGCCCTCGCGTCGGATCAACTGAGACTGCGCTATCAGCCCCAGGTCGACCTGGACTCGATGACCGTGGTGGGGGTCGAAGCCCTGCTGCGTTGGCACCACCCGAGCGGAGACATTCTCTCTCCCAGCGCATTTCTGCCCACGGCCGAGCACACCGGACTGATCCGCCCACTGACCCGCTACGTTCTCGAGCAAGCCCTGGCGGAACGACAGCGATGGGCGGCATCGGGCCTGCACCTGCGCATGGCCGTCAACATCTCCACCCGAAACCTGTTCGACGACAGCCTGATCTTCCACGTGTCCCGGGTCCTGTCCGAGTTCGATTGTCCTGCTGAGCAGTTGACCTTGGAGGTGACCGAGAGCTCCGCGATGACCGACCCCGCCGGTGCCACCGAGGTGCTGGCCGGTCTGCACGCCATGGGAGTGCAGGTCGCCATCGACGATTACGGCACGGGCTACAGTTCTCTGGCCTACATCGAGCGCCTCCCGGTCCAGGAACTCAAGATAGATCGAACGTTCGTCAGCGGAATGTCGCACAACGCCACTCACGCCGCCATCGTTCGCTCGACCATCGAACTGGCGCGCACACTGGGGCTGTCGGTGACCGCAGAGGGCGTGGAGGACGAAAGGACGGTATCGGTGTTGCGTGAGCTGCGATGCGGACGGGCGCAGGGCTTCCATCTGGGCCGCCCCACCCCCGGCGAGCACCTGCCCGCCCTCGTCGACGAACTGAACGAGAACCTGAAAACTGTTATCGGAGAACGGATATCATGACCGAAGCCACACTGTCGGTATACGCGGCCATTCGATCTCGCCGCGACGTGCGAGCCGAGTTCGACGGAACCGTCGTCGACGACGACACCTTGCGCCGCATCCTCGGCGCAGCGCATCAGGCACCGAGCGTCGGTAACACCCAGCCCTGGGATTTCATAGTGGTCCGCAAACCCGACACGTTGAGCGCCTTCGCCGCACACGTCGCCGACTGCCGACAGGACTTCGCGAACAAGCTCGACTCCGAGCGCCGACAGACGTTCGACCCCATCCGTATCGAAGGGATCGAGACCAGCGGCACCGGAGTGGTGGTCACGTACGACCCGAACCGGGGAGGCCCGCACGTCCTCGGCCGCGACACCGTCGACGACACCGGATTGTTCTCGGCAGTACTGGCCATCGAAAACCTCTGGCTCGCAGCGATAGCCGAGAACGTCGGGGTCGGCTGGGTGTCGTTCTACGACGAGGCGTACCTCACCGAACTGCTCGACATCCCCGCCCCGGTGCGTCCGATCGCATGGTTGTGTGTGGGCCCGGTCGAGTCGTTCCAGGAGGTACCGGATCTCGAGCGATTCGGCTGGCGCACGGGGCGTCCACTGGACGATGCCCTGCACTTCGAGCAGTACCGCCGATCGTGAAAACCGCTCTCGCCGCGGCGACGGTCACGTGCCTCCTGCTCGTGGGGTGCTCTTCTGCCCCTGACGAATCCCCCTCGCCCGCAACCACGCCGGCAACAACTCCGGCAGCCGAACCCGCCCAGGCACCCGATTCTGCCGATCCCGTCGGAACTGTCGTTCCGCTCCCCGGGGCTCCCGAGGGCATCGTCGTGGGGACGTCGGGCATCGCCGCCGCCGGAGTACGCGAGCCCGACGGCGTGGTGCTGTTCGACGCGGCGACGGGTGCCGTCCGGCAGATGGTCCCGACGACGGGCGCACCCCGGCATCTTTCGCTGGCAGGTCCCGACGGCCCGGTCCTGGCCCCGCTCGAAGGCAGTGACGAACTACTCGAAGTGGCGCTCAACGACGGCGCGATCCTGTCCACGGCCACGGGTGTCGGACGGCAGCCGCACGACGCGGTGCTCACCTCCGGCGGCACGATCGTGGCCACCAACGAGATGGGCGGCGGGGTGATCTTCCTGCGCGAGGGATCGGTCGTGTCGGAGCTACCGCCGGGCCCGGTCCAGCCCGGTGGCGCTGCCGCTCTCGGCCCGTACGCCGCCGTCGCAGACGTGCAGGGCAACGGTGTGTGGGTCTACGACGGCGCGACCCAGCGGGAGGTGGCGCAGGCCCCGATCGGCGTCAAGCTGACCCACGCCGTGACGGTGAACGAGACAACAGCCGGGTTCGCCGATACCGACGGCGGGACCGTTCTTCTCGCTTCGGTCGACGCTGCGGGGAGTATCCGCCAGACCGCGTCGATCGAGGCCCCGGGTAATCCGTATGGACTTGCCGTCGACCGCGACCGGGCACTGCTGTTCGTGACGTTGACCGCGTCGAATCTGTTGCGCGTGGTAGATGTTTCGGACGTCTCCGCACCGCGAATCCTGGGCGACGTCCCGACCGTGACACAGGCCAACTCTGTTGCCGTGGACCCGCGCACCGGGGACGTTCTGGTGACCGGCAGCGACCCCGGCGCAACGAGTTCGATTCAGATCATCCCCCGCGCCGAGCTACCCGCGGGGTGAGTGATCACCAGCCGTAGGAGCCTGGAATGCCCTTGAACGGGCCGACCACGTCGTCGGTGATCCAGCCCTCGTAGAAACCGCCTTCTTGCGGCCGGACCGCCTCGCCGTCGATTTCGCAGTCGAGTCGGCTGGGTGAGAACGCGAGGTAGCCGGCGATCTCGGCGAACCGCGGTGTCGGGTTCTCGTAGCTCCACCCCGCGGCCGGGGCGACGGCGTCGCCGCCGTGCACGTCCCAGTACGTCGCCGCGCCTTTCCATTCGCAATGCGTCGACCGGGCCTCGGACGGCGTCAACGCACCCGGAACCACGTCTGCGGGCGAGATGTACCAGGTGGGCGGATGGCTGGTTTCGAGCACTCGGTACGCGGCGGTGGTGCGCGCGACCACCTCGCCGCCGAGCCGGACGACCAGCGAACGGTTGGAGGACTCGAGCTTCGGTGGACGGGGGTAATCCCACACCGACTCCTGACCCGGCTTCGG
Organism: Rhodococcoides fascians NBRC 12155 = LMG 3623; assembly: GCF_001894785.1. Taxonomy (GTDB): domain Bacteria; phylum Actinomycetota; class Actinomycetes; order Mycobacteriales; family Mycobacteriaceae; genus Rhodococcoides; species Rhodococcoides fascians. Next base: position 961,166 of record NZ_BCWW01000001.1, on the reverse strand, counting down.
CTTCTCGGGAACTACGGATCTCGGCAGATTCTGGCTCATCACTCGATGGTGCCACCGGATGTCACGGAGCGTCGACGGGATAGAGATCGTCCACCCGTTCTTCGTCGAGAATCCAGCGATCGACGTCGTCCAATGGTTCGACCGTGCGCACGGACGTGAACGGAATATCGCGCGCCGGCACCTCGCGACGAACGTCCTCGACGGGTGCGGCCGGTACCGGGGTGGATGACACAGCAGACGCGGGCTCAGCCAGTTCCGGTCTCGGTTCGATCCCGGTCTGCAGCGGCACCACGTCGGCGGCCACGGTGTCGTCGTCTGCCTGCGTGAGGCTTCGGGCGTCGTCCGGGATCTCTGGATTGTTCGGCAGTTCGGCCGGCACTCGGACCAGGATGCCGAGTCCGTGGGTCGCGGCCAACAGACTGACCGGGGCGACCGTCGCGATGGCCGCCGACAGCGCCGGATGCAGTGTTCCGGCGTCGGAAATGAAGGCGTGCATGGCATTTGCGCCGATACTGACCAGAGCTGCCGTGATCAACACGCCCCAGAAAAAGCGTCGACCACTGCGTTGTTCCTCGAATTGAGCAAGCGCGATGACGGAGATCGTGGCCTGCAGGATGGTGCCGTCGACGATCACGGGCCACAGCCACGACAGCGAACGCGGGACGCCCGCCATCGTGGCGAGATCCCACAGTGCGGCAAAACTCAGCACGAACGACGCAATTCCGATGACGGTGGTGATGACGACCGCACTGACGAGCGTCGCACGCAGGACCTTGTTCATGGGTCGTCATGAAACACGAGCCCACCGACAGGTTCGGCGACGAGCACGCTGGTGGCCCCGAATCCAGTGCGCAGGTCACGTCCGGCACCGTGTGCTGCACTCCACCTCGATACTTCCGATCACGGCTCGGACGAGTGAACGCTCGATGATAACGAGGCAATCCGCTTCCAGTCTGCGCCTCCGTCGCCCCACCTTTTCACATTCGGACCATGTATCCAGCTGGAAGCAGAACCATTATGGCCACCAAGGAGCACAACGCCGGGATGGACCCCTGCGACTGAGCGTCGAGCAACGCAATGGAGACACTGCCCTAGTGCGCGATCCGCCACCGATATTGTGAGATCAGTAGCTCGCAGTACCGCGGAATCGGAAGTCATACAACATTGAGAAGCTCGTTGATCTCCGCGACGCGTTCATTCAGCGCATCACCCTCACTCCGCACACGGAGTACCACGGCAATCGTGTCTCTCAATGTCACTGAAACTGAGGGCTTTTGGTCCCTGACATCGATCGAGACGGCAATTGGCAAGTTTCGCCGCCCGAGCGCTAGCGATGTTCCCAACATTCGGTAAACGGCTATGTTGCCGGCGTCGATCCGGGCTGACGTCTCGCTCACACGCGTCACTTTCCCGTCCAGAGGCTCCAGCGCAGCAATGATGCGATCTATCGAGGTGCCTTGTGGTATCCGCGACCCGACCTTGATCGGGGCAGGAATTTGCGATGAATTGATCAGTGGTGCTGCTATCTCGCATCCTCTCGCTTGTACACCCCGCCGCCAACACATCGGCCGTTGTCATTGCCCACCACGCAACCGATTTCGTGGAGTGGAAGGCGAATGCGCCTGGCGACAGAAGCGGGCGTTTGCGGTTGCGGCTGAATAGGTTCAGCCGAGGCTCATTGCACTCCCGCCATGGCCAGTGCGGGAACGGCAACCCCGATTAATACTCCCCCGATAGCTCGTCTGACCTGCATGTTTACTCCTCGAGAAACATGAGTTGTTTCGTGCTTCTGGACGCTTCGAACATAAAACGGCACATACGTCCAAGACAAGGGTTTGAGCCAAAATAGTTCGCCAAGGTATCGAAAGTTTGAAACCTGAAGCACATCGCTTGCCGCTCAACTCCCGTTTCGGCTTCGACTCGAGCGGCGTTGTGCTCGATCTCATCGAGGAAGGCTGATCGGCCGGAAAGAGTGGAAAGGTCTCGCCAATGACTATGACAAGCGCCCCGTGGCGTCATCCCCAGCCCCAGCTGTCACGACTTCACCTGGACGCAATTCCCGCGGAGATGCTGCATGCCTTGGCAAAGGGACAGTCGATTCCCGCATCACACCACCGTGTTTCGCCCTATCTCGCCGGGGTCGAATGCCGCAGCCTGTGGCGGAGGAGAAGCAAGCAGATCATCGACATCCCCGGCGATGCATCGTGGATCACGCGGCTGATGGTCGACCCGAACGTCGCCATGGCAGTCGGCGTGGCCGGCTTCCACGGAGCTCCCGACGAGACGGGGATGGTGGAGATCGGGTACCGAGTCGATCCTGAGTTTCGTCGACGAGGCCATGCCCGACGTTCGGTAGAAACCCTTCTCGCTGTTGCACGGCAACACAAGGACGTGCGTAGTGTGCGCGCCACAGTCAGCCCGAACAACACGCCCTCGCTGGCCCTCATCGAGAGCTTCGGGTTCATCGAAGTGGGTGAGCAATGGGATGACGAGGACGGCCTGGAGATCGTCTACGAAGCCTCTGCAGCACCGGTACTGCAGGATCAAGCGGTACGAACCGCTCCGCGGTAGAAGTCTGCGCGATCGTGTGCAGACATTCCGCCCCACACGCCGTACGGCTCGTTCGCCTCGAGTGCGTGCTGACGGCATTGCTCGAGCACCGGGCAGCGACCGCAGACCTGCTTGGCGGTTCTCTCCCGCGTGGCGCGGGCACGGCCTCGCTCCCCCTCGGGATGGAAGAACACGGACGAGTCGAGACCACGACACAGACCGTCGAGTTGCCAGTCCCAGACATCTGCATTGGGAACGGGAAGTTGGACCGGCCTGGCGGGTGCGCCTCGCACCATGAGCTGTCTCCTCACTGAAAAGTGAACAAGCTCACCTTCTCGCATTCGTCGTACTTTTACAAGTCCTTTCGGTCATTCGTAGTACTTAAAATCAAGCGCGCTTGCTTGGAATATGCACTTACCGGACACTCCGCCCCGGACCTCTGCCCTGTTTCGGCCCCCGGGTGTGGATCAATGTCCCATTGCCGCACTCTGACCGACTGAATCCCGCATTGATCCGAACCCGGGTGGGGAGCAAGAGGGCAGAGGCAGGCAGCACTCAGTGGCTTTCGGACATTCCTGCGCGTTTTTCGAGTTCGACGAGGACGTGTTCGGCGATTTTGGTGGGCGGCGGGCCGATGTCGACGACGATGGCGTTCTCGTCGTCGCCGAGGGGTTCCAGGGTCGAGATCTGGGTGTCGAGCAGCGAGGACGGCATGAAGTGGTCCATCCGTGCATTCAGACGCCCGCTGATTCGGTCCTTGGTTCCGGCCAGGTGCACGAAGATCACCGGCGCCCCGTCCTTCGCCCCTGCGCTCAGTACGTCCCGATACGACCGTTTGAGTGCCGAGCACGTCACGATTCCCGATCGTCCTGTGCTGGTGTGGTCGGTGATCCACTCGGCGATGATGTCGAGCCAGGGCCATCGGTCCTCGTCGGTCAGGGGCTGACCCGACGCCATCTTCGCGACGTTGGCGTCCGGGTGCAGGTCGTCGCCCTCTTGGAGGTCCCATTTCAAGGCTCCGGCGAGGATGCCTGCCACGGTGGATTTGCCCGATCCGGATACCCCCATCACCACGAGAACCGGATGGTGCGCTCTGCCTGTCTTCTCTGCTGCCATGACTCGATACTGCTCCATCCGGTGCATCGGGATCGGACAGACGCGAGAAACCGGGCAACCCGTGGGACGATCGATCGGACATGACCGAGACCAACGATTTTCGCCAACTCCACGATTCGGTGCTCGACGAGCTCGGGCGCGACATCGTGAGTGGCGCGATCCCGAGTGGCACCCGAATCTCGGCCGACGACGTCGCCGTGCGGTTCGCCGTATCGCGAACCGTGGTGCGAGAAGTCGTTCGTGTTCTCGAGTCACTGGGCCTGCTCACCGTTCGGCGACGCGTCGGCATCACGGTGCTGGGTTCGCAGAACTGGAACTCCCTCGACCCGGTGGTCATCCGCTGGCAACTGGCCGGGCCTGCCCGCGCCGAGCAGCTGCTGCTGCTCAGCGAACTGCGGTCGGGTATCGAACCTTTGGCAGCCAAACTCGCTGCCCACCGAGCCACCCCCGAGCACTGCGGGGCGCTCACCGCTGCCGTCATCGGAATGTCCTCGACGTCGCGGTCCGCGGACTCGGAGGCCTACCTCGAACACGACTGCAACTTTCACCGCACGCTGCTGGAGGCGTCGGGCAATCCCATGTTGCGGTCGATGTCGGACATCGTCGTCGAGGTACTCGCCGGACGCACCCGCCATGCCTTGATGTCGCGGCAAGCAGACCCCGAGGCCATCCGGTTGCACGGAGTGGTCGCGTCCTCGATCCAGTCCGGTGACGCCGACGCCGCACAACGAGCGATGTTGGCCATCGTCACCAAATCCGCGAGGTCGATGTCGGCTGCTTCCGGTGTGACGCCGTCGCCCGGTCTGGTTCCCGACCAGCAGTGATGCACCGGACGCACGAAGCCAGGTACGCCGAGACGAGGTTCATCGCCTAGATTCGACGCGTGACTGCTCTCGAATTGCCGCTCGAACTTCGCCGCGCACTCGTCGGAGTCGCTCGGACTCCGCGTTTGCTCGTCGCGTCCGATTACGACGGAACCATGGCTCCGATCGTCTCCGACCCGCAAAAGGCCTTCCCGCACCCCGAGTCCGTCAGCGCCATGCGCGGGCTCGCCTCCCTCGCCGGCACCAACGCTGCGGTCATCTCCGGCCGCGCCCTCCGCGATCTCGCGATCCTCTCGCGATTGCCGTCCGAGGTGCAGCTCGTGGGCAGCCACGGCAGCGAGTTCGACGCCGGGTTCGTCAACGCCATCGACGACGACGCCAAGAAGCTCCTCACCGTCATCACCGGCGAGCTCCAAGCCATCGCCGACGCCCATCCGGGCGTGAGTATCGAAACCAAGCCGGCCAGCGTCGCACTGCACGTGCGCAACGCCGAGCCCGCCGCGGGCGAGGAAGCCCTGGCCGCCGTGCGTTCCGGTGCTGCCGCACGCGACGGCGTCCAGGTGACCGAAGGCAAGTCCGTCATCGAGCTGGCCGTCATCATCACCGACAAGGGCGTCGCCCTCGATATCCTCAGACATCAGGAAGCCTCCACTGCCGCAGTCTTTTTCGGCGACGACGTCACCGACGAGAAGGCATTCGGCCACCTGCACGGACCCGACATCGGGGTCAAGATCGGACCGGGCGATACTCTCGCCGAATTCCGCATCGACAGCACCGAGCACGTGGCACTGGCCTTGGCGTTCCTGCTCGAGGAGCGTCGGCAGTGGCTCTCCGGAGCCGACGCCCCGCGCATCGAACGACTGACGATGTTGGCCAGCCCCAACGCCGTCGCGCTGCTCACTCCCGATGCCGACGTCACCTGGCTCTGTCACCCCGAGCCCGATTCGGCAGCGGTGTTCGCACACCTGCTCGGCGGCGATCAGGCCGGACACTTCAGCATCGGACCCGTCCGCGCATCGCTTCCGTTGAGCCAGCAGTACGTGGACGGCACGATGACCGTGCAGACCAAGTGGGCCAGCCTGCAGGTCACCGACTACCTCCCGCACGACATCGGCCAGGGCCAGACCGCGCTGACCCGCGTCATCACCGGCAAGGCATCGGCCATCGTCACGTTCGCGCCGCGTCCGGAGTTCGGAAAGGCGTGGGCATCACTGGAACCCGACGTGGACGGACTGCGCATCCTCGGCACCGCGGACCCGATGGTCCTGCGGAGCCCCGGCGTCACCTGGAACATCGTCTCCGACGGATCCCAGCAGTCCGCCCACGCCGAGGTCGACCCGTCGAACGGGCCGATAGTTCTCGAATTGCGGCTCGGCACAGACGATCTGAGCGAGCACCCGTGGCCCGAGGTCGAACGGCGTCGAGCATCGGAGTCGTACTGGAAGGACTGGGCCGACGGCCTGAATCTGCCGCCGCTCAAGCGCGACCTGATGAAGCGATCGGCCCTGACCTTGCGTGGCCTCGTGCACTCCGAGTCCGGTTCGATCATGGCTGCCGCCACCACCTCGCTGCCCGAAGACATTGGTGGAGTGCGCAACTGGGACTACCGATACTGCTGGCTGCGCGACGCAGCATTGACCGCGACCGCACTGGTCGACGTCGGATCGACAGCCGAGGCCGAGAACTACCTGTCGTGGATCCACGGGGTACTCGAATCGGTGTCGGGACCCGAACGCCTGCACCCGCTCTACACCATCTGGGGCCTGGGCCTGCCACCCGAGGCCGTCATCGACGAGCTGCCCGGCTACGCGGGTTCACGTCCGGTCCGCGTGGGAAACGCTGCCAACCAACAGGTTCAGCTCGACGTCTTCGGGCCCATCGTCGAATTGGTGTCCGCCCTCGCACACGCCCGCAAGGCCGCGGGGTCCGAGAACGGCCTCTCCGACGACGACTGGGACCTCGTCCGCGCGATGGTCGAAGCCGTCGAGCGACGCTGGTTCGAACCCGATCACGGCATCTGGGAGATCCGAGACAATCCCCGCCACCATGTCTACTCGAAGGTGATGGGCTGGACGACGGTGGACCGCGCCATCGGTCTGGCCGAAACCTTCGGCCGCACAGCCGAATCGAGCTGGTCCGAGCTTCGTGACACCATCCGAGAAGAAGTGCTCGCCAACGGTTGGAACGACGAAGTGCAGTCCTTCACCGCCGCATACGACGGCACCGACCTCGACGCCGCGACGCTGTACATCGGCCTGTCCGGACTGATCGAGCCGTCGGACCCGCGTTTCGCAGCCACCGTTACCGCAACCGAAGCCGAACTGCGCAGCGGATCGACGGTCTACCGCTACCGCCACGACGACGGCCTTCCCGGCGGCGAGGGCGGATTCCACCTCTGCGCAGCGTGGCTCGTCGAGGCATACCTGCTGGTGGGCCAACGCGCCGAGGCCGAGGCTCTGTTCGCTCAACTCGTCAGCGCCGCCGGACCGACCGGACTGCTCAGTGAGGAATACGACCCGATTGCCGAACGATCGCTTGGCAACCACCCCCAGGCCTACAGTCACCTTGGTCTGCTGCGCTGCGCGAGATTGCTCAGCGCTCAGCCTGCATGACCCCCCGCCCCGCCTCGCGCACCCGGTTCACTCCTCCCCAGTTGGGATCAATGCGCCTTTGTTGCACTCAGACTGACTGAAACCCACATTCATCCCGAACGGGGTTCCAGCCGACACTGAATGAATGTGGCTTTGTTGCACTCTGAGTGACTGAAACCCACATTGATCCCAAAAGGGGCGCAGATCTGGAGTGAGCGCGCGAGGGCAGCTGGTCAGGCAATTGCGGGCGGCTGAGCCGGCGGCGGTGCTGCGGTGCGGCCGCGGAAGAGTTCGGTCGGGAGGGTTTCGGCGGCGACGATGCCCGAGTGCGAGGACGAGAGCACCAGTTTGCCTGCGCGGCGGCCTTTTTCCTCGGCGTCCTGGCGCACGGTGGTCAGGTTCTCGCGAATGGCGTCGGAGATGCCGTCGAATCCGGTGACCGAGAGTTGGCTCGGCACATCGATTCCCGAGACTCTGGCGAAGTTGAGTGCACCGAGGGCGATGACGTCGGTGGTGCAGAGCAGTGCGGTGGTCTCGCGGTTGGCCTGTAGTGCCTGGGCTGCGGCGGAGTGGCCGGAGCGCACGGTGTGGTCGAATCGTTCGACGACGGTGAGGGTGTCGGGGTCGAGTCCGGCGTCGATCATGGCGGCCTGGACTCCGGCGATGCGTTCACGTTGGACGTGGAAGTGACTGTCGGCCAGCCGCCCCGGGGGTACGACGCCATCGCGGCGGTCGCGTCCGAGCCGCATGCACAGCACTGCAAGATGTTCGTGTCCCAGCGAGATCAGATGTGCGGCGAGCATTTTCATGGCGACGCGGTCGTCGATTGCGACGAGGGCGGCCTCGGGGATGTTGCGGGGTTGGTCGCACACGACGATGGGTAGGTGTCGTTCGCGCACTGCGGCCAGGTAGGGGTCGTCGTCGGCGACGGAGTAGACGACGAATCCGTCGACTCCTGCTTGTTGGACGACGGCTGCGGCTTGGACGTCGTCGCGTTCGGCTCCGGCGGGGATGAGCAGCAGCCCTTGTCCTGCGGCCTCGCAGGATTCGGCGAGACCGGCGAGGAAGCTCATGGCGGCGGGGTCGCGGAAGGAGTAGCTGAGGGCTTCGGTGAGCAGTAGTCCGATGGCTCCGGCTTTGCGGGTGCGCAGCGATCGCGCGACCGGGTCCGGGCCTGCGTAACCGCGTCGCTTGGCTGCCTGGAGAACGCGTTCGCGCAGTTCGGGCGAGAGTTGATCGGGTCGGTTGTAGGCGTTCGAGACGGTGGTTCGCGATACCTTCAGCTCGGCTGCGATCGACGCCAACGTCGCTTGACGTCGGGGCTCGCTTGACCTGGCCATAACCGGGACGTTAGTCCCACACCACGCTGCAGTGAAAATCGAGGTTGGGCTCGTCCGATTCGATACCGAGCCCGCCCGAGAGCTAGAGTACAACGGTAACGGTTTCCATTAGCGTCAAGCACTGCCTTCAGGAGTACATCGATGTCGTCCTTCCACCGCCCGTCTCGGGTCAAGAGCTCGGCCCTCATCGGCCTGACCTGCGCTGCCGCGCTGGCACTGACCGCCTGCAGCTCCAACGAGCCGACGAGCACCGAGTCCGCACCGGCCAACCCCGTCGACGGTCCGATCACGATCGTCGCGTCCACGAACGTGTGGGGCAGCGTTGCCGAGGCCGTTGCGGGCGACCTGGCCACCGTGAAGTCGATCATCGCCGACCCGTCGGCAGATCCACACTCGTACGAGGCGAGCCCCGGTGACGCCGCCGCGGTTGCCGAGGCGTCCTTGGTGGTCTACAACGGCGGTGGCTACGACCAGTTCATCGAGGACATCCTCGGCTCCGAGGGCAAGGACGTGCCGTCCGTCGATGCCTTCACGTTGCTCGACGCGGACCACGATCACGACTCCGAGACGACGTCCGAGGCAGCAACCGAGCCCGCAACCGAGCCCGCGACCGAAGACGGCCACTCGCACGGTGAGGTCAACGAACACGTCTGGTACAACGCCGAGGTCGCAGCGCACACCGCCGAGGAGATCGCCGACAAGCTCGGTCAGCTCGACCCGGACAACGCCGCGCAGTACACCGCCAACGCCGACGCGTTCCACGAGCAGATCCACGCCATCACCGACGTGACGGACCGGATCGCCGCCGAGTTCCCGAACGCACCGGTGGCCCAAACCGAACCGATCGCGCACTACCTCCTCGAGGAATCCGATCTCGACGACCGCACTCCCGAGGACTTCAAGGACGCCATCGAGGAGGGCAACGACCCGTCGCCCGCATCGATCGCCGCGACACGGGATCTGTTCACGTCCAAGTCCGTCCGCGCGCTGGTCTACAACACTCAGACCGAAGACGCTGTCACACAGGACATTCGCACCACCAGCGAGGCTGCGGGCATCCCCGTCGTCGAGGTCACCGAAACTCTGCCCGCCGGGATGACGTTCATCGAGTGGCAGACCAAGGCCGCGACGGACCTGCAGGCCGCGCTCAGCACCAACCCGTGAGCCGATCCGCCTCCCGATCGGTGGGCAGCTGATGGAAAGCTGTAACGCATGCCTGCTGTAGAACTGCGCGATGCCGGACTGGCCTTCGGCGACCGCACACTCTGGCAGAACCTGGATCTGTCCGTCGCGGCGGGCGAGTTCGTCGCCGTCCTCGGCCCCAACGGGTCGGGCAAGACGTCGTTGCTCAAGGTGCTGCTCGGTCAGAACCACCTCACGTCCGGCACCGCGTCGATCGGCGGCAGTCCCGTTCGCCGCGGCCAGTCGGGCGTGGGGTACGTCCCACAGCAACGCAACATCGACGACGATCTGCCGCTGCGCGGACGCGATCTCGTCGGTCTGGGCTGGGACGGCCACAAATGGGGCATGGGACTGCGCGGCATGCGGCAGCGCAAGGAGACGGTGCAGCGCGCCATCGATCAGGTCGACGCCAATTCCTTCGCCGGCGCACCGGTCGGCTCGATGTCCGGTGGTGAACAGCAGCGACTGCGGATCGCCCAGGCACTCGTCGGAGATCCGTCGGTACTGCTGTGCGACGAGCCCCTGCTCAGCCTCGACCTCGCCAACCAATCGTTGGTCTCCGGCCTCATCGATCGCCGACGGCGGGAGCACGACACAGCCGTGTTGTTCGTGACGCACGAGATCAACCCGATCCTTCCGCTCGTCGACCGCGTCGTCTACATCGTCGACGGCCGGTTCCGGATCGGGACTCCCGAGGACGTCATGACCACCGAGGTGTTGTCCGAGCTGTACGGCACCGAGGTCGAGGTGTTGAAGGTTCGCGGTCGGCTCGTCGTCGTCGGAACCGGCGACTCGATCGATGCGCTCGGCTCGGCCGGCGCCCACCACCCACCCGTACCGCACGACGGAGAAGACAAGGCATGAACGAGAAGGTTCTCGACGCATTCTCGAAAATGCTCGACTTCGACACCACGGCGAATCTGCTGAGCTACGACTTCGTTCAGCAGGCGTTGATCGCCGCTGCCATTCTCGGATTGCTCGCCGGCGCGCTCGGACCGCTCATCGTCAGTAGGCAGTGGGCCTTCGCGGTACACGGATCGAGTGAACTCTCCCTCACCGGTGCGTCCGCTGCACTGCTCGTCGGTATCACCGTCGGGCTCGGGGCCATCGTCGGTTCCGTCGTCGCCGCGGTGATGTTCGCCCTCCTCGGCAACAAGGCCCGCGACCGCGACTCGGTCATCGGCGTCATCATGTCGTTCGGCCTCGGCCTGTCGGTGCTGTTCATCTGGCTGTACCCGGGCCGAACCGGCACCAGCTTCTCGTTGCTCATCGGCCAGATCGTCGGCGTCGGGCAGAGCGGAATCCAGCTGCTGCTGGTGTGCGCCGTTCTCGTGCTGATCGTGCTCACCGTGGTCTATCGCCCGCTGCTGTTCGCCAGCACCGACCCCGAGGTGGCCCTGGCGCGCGGCGTCCCCGTTCGCGCACTCTCGGTCGTGTTCGCCGTACTCGTCGGGGTTGCCTGCGCACTCGGCGTGCAGATCGTCGGCGCGCTGCTGGTGCTCTCGCTGCTCATCACCCCTGCCGCGGCCGCCGCGCGGGTCACGGCCAGCCCGCTGAAGGCGACGCTGCTGTCCATCCTCTTCGCCGAGATCGCCGCTGTCGGTGGCATCTTGCTCTCGCTCGCCCCTGGCCTCCCGGTCTCGACTTTCGTCACGACCATCTCGTTCGTCATCTACCTCGTGTGCCGCGGCATCGGGGCAACCCGCAAGGCCAATTCCGGACGGCTCGTCGCCGCCTAGACTGTCCAAGGTGACGGCCATCGATCTCAACGCCGATCTCGGCGAAAGCTACGGTGCGTGGACTCTGGGCGACGACGACGCGATGCTCGCAGTGGTGTCCAGTGCCAACGTCGCGTGCGGCTTTCACGCCGGTGATCCGACCACTCTGCTGCGCACGTGTCGCTCGGCTGCGAACGCAGGCGTGCGGATCGGGGCTCAGGTCGGCTATCAGGACCTCGCCGGATTCGGTCGACGCTTTCTCGACGTCACCCCCGCAGATCTCACCGCCGACGTCATCTATCAGATCGGTGCCCTCGACGGCCTTGCCCGAGTTGCCGGTTCGGCCGTCACGTACGTCAAACCGCACGGTGCGCTGTACAACGCGATCGTGCATCACCGCGAGCAAGCGAAAGCCGTCGCCGAGGCAGTCGCCGCGTACGACCCGCACCTGCCGGTACTCGGACTGCCCGGTTCGGCATTCCTCGACGAAGCCGAACGCGTCGGGTTACGCACGGTCGCAGAGGCTTTCGCCGATCGCGCCTACACCCCACAGGGAACTCTGGTCTCGCGCTCGGAACCGGGAGCCGTGCTCGGCGACCCGGAGGCGGTCGCCAAGCGGGTACTGACGATGATCACCGACGGTACGGTCGAAGCAGTGGACGGCACAACGGTCGAAGTCCGCGCCGAATCGATCTGCTTGCACGGCGACTCCCCCGGCGCGGTGGCGATGGCGGATGCCGTGCGGGATCTGTTGCGCGTCAACGCTGTCGACATCACACCCTTCGTCTGATGCGCCTCCTACCCGCAGGCGAGAACGCGCTGCTGATCGAGTTCGCCGACCTGCCCGAGACCATGTCGTACCACCGGTCCATGGTCCGCGAACGGCCGGACGCGGTCGTCGATCTGGTCCCTGCCGCCCGCACCGTGCTGGTGATCTTCGACGGGGCACCGGCACCGATACTCGAGTGGGTCGCGGCGCTGGAACCCGCTGTCGACGACCCCACTGCCGCATCCGAGGCGGTCACGATTCCCGTCTCCTACGACGGCGCAGATCTCGACGACGTCGCCCGCCTGACGGGCCTGTCCGTCGCCGAAGTGGTTGCAGCGCATACGCAACAGACCTGGACGGTCGCGTTCGGCGGCTTCGCGCCCGGCTTCGGCTACCTCGTCGGCACCGACACCCGACTGCACGTGCCGCGGCGTGATTCACCGCGCACCAGCGTCCCGGCAGGCGCAGTGGGTCTGGCCGGCGAGTTCTCCGGCATCTACCCGCGATCCTCACCCGGGGGATGGCAGCTGATCGGCCGCAGCGACGTGACGCTGTGGGACAGTGAGCGCACTCCACCGGCACTGCTCACACCCGGCACCACCGTCCGATTCGAGTCGACATGAAGACCCTGACCGTCCTGCAGACGGGACCGCTGTGCACCGTCCAGGATCGTGGACGACGTGGCCACGCGGCGGTGGGCGTCGGACGGTCCGGTGCAGCGGATCTGCGTTCACACGATGCGGCAAACCGTCTGGTGGGCAACGACTTCGGGGCCGCCACCCTGGAAGTGACGTTCGGTGGCCTGCAGGTCCGAGCCGAGTTCGACGCCGTCATGGCCGTCACCGGAGCGCACGTGATCTGCCGCGTGGACGGCACCGTGCAGGGACTGCATTCGACGCTCGTGGTCCGAGCCGGGCAGGAGTTGACTCTGTCGCCGCCCACATCGGGTCTGCGCAGCTACCTCGCCGTCCGGGGAGGCATCGACGTCCCTCCGGTTCTCGGCAGCAGATCGACGGACACGATGTCGGGCCTCGGGCCCGATCGACTCTCCCCCGGGACGGTGCTCCCGGTCGGCGACGCCACAGACCAGTGGCCTGCAACGGATTTCGTAGTACCGAACCCGCTCGAGCAGACACTGCACATCACGTTCGGCCCGCGCGAGGACTGGTTCACCGAGCATGCCCGATCGGTTCTGGTGCAGCAGCCATGGACGGTCACGCAGGATTCGGATCGCGTCGGCATCAGGCTCGACGGCGTGGAGCCCTTGACCCGCGCGGTCGACGACGAATTGCCCAGCGAGGGAATGGTTCTCGGGGCACTACAGGTGCCACCATCAGGACAGCCGGTGTTGTTTCTCGCCGACCATCCCGTCACGGGCGGCTATCCGGTGATCGCCGTCGTCACCGCGAACGATGTGTCCGCCGCCGCGCAACTGACCCCCGGAACGCGAATCCAGTTCCGCGCTGTCGGCTGATCCCGACCCTGCGCAACCTCAGCCTCGACGCTGACGCGCGATGTCGGCCAGCACGACGCCCGCAGCGACGGATGCGTTGAGCGATTCCACCGGCCCGGCCATCGGGATCGACAGGATGTGGTCGCAGGTCTCGCTGACCAGACGCGAGAGGCCCTTGCCCTCGGATCCGACGACGATGACGACCGGTCCCTTACCGTCGAAGGTGTCGAGGTCGGTGTCGCCGCCTGCGTCGAGGCCGACGACGGTGACGCCCTTGGACTGCCAATCCTTCAGTGTACGAGTCAGATTGACCGCCCGCGCGATGGGCAGTCGGGCTGCGGCACCGGCGCTGGTGCGCCACGCCACGGCCGACACGCTGGCGCTGCGACGCTGCGGAATCACGACGCCGTGGCCACCGAACGCGGCCACCGAACGCACGACGGCACCGAGGTTACGCGGGTCGGTAATGTTGTCGAGCGCCACGAGCAGTGCGGGTTCCTGGTGCGTGCGCGCGTTCGAGATCAGATCGTCGGGGTGCGCGTAGCGGTACGGCGGCACCTGCAGGGCGAGGCCCTGGTGCAGTCCGTTGGCGCTGAGCTTGTCCAGATCGGAGCGGGGAACTTCGAGGATGGAGATCCGTGCGTCGCCTGCGCGTTGCACGGCTTCCTTGAGTCGATCGTCGCTGTCGGTGCCGACGGCAACCCACAGGGCGGTGGCGGGCACGCCTGCACGCAGGCACTCGACGACCGGGTTGCGCCCGAGTACCACCTCGGGACCGTCTTCTGCCTTGCGTCCGGCCGGACGTCCACCCGCGCGTCCTCCGGTGGTACCGCCACGGTTCTGCGCGGACTTCTCGGCGAGCTTGGCCCGACGCGCTGCGGGATGCTTGGTGCGCTCGGAGGCGGGGGGTGTTGCGCCGCGGCCCTCGAGGCCCTTACGACGCTTGCCTCCGGATCCGGCGACCTGACCCTTCTTGGTGCCGTCCTTGCGGATTGCGCCGCGCCTACTCGAATTGCCTGCCATCACAAACCTGCTTCGTCGGTCTTGCTCGTACCCAGCGACCATTCGGGCCCGTTGGGTGTATCTGTCACATCGACTCCGGCTTGCGCCAGTCGATCGCGTATCTCGTCGGCGACGGCCCAGTCCTTGGTCGCCTTCGCCGTTGCTCGACGCTCCAGCTCGGCCTCGACGAGAACGCCGAGTGCACCGAGAGCTCCTGCGTCCGAACCACTGTCGCTCGACCAGTGCGGATCGAGGGGGTCGACACCGAGGATGTCGAGCATCGCCCGCACGCTGCCCGCATGCTCCACGGCTGCCGGTAGATCACCGGACTCGAGGGCGGTGTTGCCGAGGGTGACGGTGGCGTGAATCTCGGCCAACGCTTTGGGCACACCGAGATCGTCGTCGAGAGCCGCGGCAAACCCGGCGGTCCACTTGCCCATCGGTACGTCACCGGCACGTTCGACGGCTCGCCGGACGAACCCTTCGATGCCCCGGTACGTCACCGCCGCGGTCTCGAGCGCAGTGTCGGAGTATTCCAGCATCGAGCGATAGTGCGCGCCACCGAGGTAGAACCGAAGTTCTTGCGGCCGAACCTTTTTGAGCACGTTGGGTACCGAGAGGACGTTGCCGAGAGACTTGGACATCTTCTCGCCGCCCATCGTCACCCAGCCGTTGTGCAGCCAGTAGCGCGAGAAGCCGTCGCCGGCCGCCATGGATTGAGCCCGCTCGTTCTCGTGATGCGGAAACACCAGATCGAGTCCGCCACAATGGATGTCGAAGTCCGCGCCGAGGTACGTCTCCGCCATCGCCGAGCACTCGAGATGCCAGCCGGGACGGCCTGGACCCCACGGCGTCGGCCACGAGGGCTCGCCGGGCTTGGCACCCTTCCACAGTGTGAAGTCGCGAGGATCGCGCTTGCCCTCGGCAACGCTCTCGCCCTGGTGTACGTCGTCGAGCTTGTGACCGGACAACGCGCCGTAACTCGGGAAACTCTGTACGTCGAAGTACACGTCTCCGCACGAATCGGCATACGCGTGCCCACGCTCGATCAGCCGCTCGATCATCTGAACCATCTGAGTGATGTGGCCCGTCGCACGCGGTTCGGCGGACGGCGGCAGCACACCGAGTCGGTCGTAGGCCCAGGTGAACGAACGCTCGTACGTTGCCGCCCACTCCCACCACGGACGACCGGCGTCGCGCGCCTTGTTCAGGATCTTGTCGTCGATGTCCGTCACGTTGCGAACGAAAGCGACGTCGTAGTCGTGTGCCAACAGCCAGCGGCGCAGGACGTCGAACGCCACTCCGCTGCGTACGTGGCCGACGTGAGGCTCACCCTGCACCGTTGCCCCACACAGGTACACCGATACATGGCCAGGGACCAAGGGGGTGAATTCCCGCAGGGCCCTCGTCTCGGTGTCGTGTAGGTGAAGGGTCACGACCAGCAATGCTACCGGTGGTTTTACCTCGTCATGACAAGTGCGGTCGCGACGGCCGCGATTCCTTCGCCGCGACCGGTCAGCCCGAGCCCATCGGTGGTGGTCGCGGACACCGACACCGGTGCACCGAGCACACCCGAGAGAACGTCCTGCGCCTCGACGCGGCGCGGTCCGATCTTGGGCCGATTACCGATGATCTGCACCGCAGCGTTGCCGACCGCAAACCCGTCGGCGTCGAGCAACCGTCGTACCTCGGTCAGCATCGCGGCTCCACTGACCCCGTCCCACTCCGGACGCCCGGTACCGAAGACCGACCCCAGATCGCCCAGGCCCGCAGCGGACAGCAGGGCGTCACACAGCGCGTGCGCGGCGACGTCGCCGTCGGAGTGGCCCTCGAGACCGTCCGCGTCCTCGAAGAGCAGTCCGGCCAGCCAGCAGGGTCGGCCGGGAGCGATGGGGTGGACGTCGGTGCCGATGCCGACTCTCATAGGAGCGCCTCTGCCAGTAGTAGGTCGTGCGGAGTGGTGATCTTGAATGCGAGCGCGTCGCCGACGATGGTGTGCACCGTCTCGCCGATGCGCTCGACCAGTCCCGCATCGTCGGTGGAGATGTCGGTAGCGGCGGCATAGGCGCGACGCAGGACGTCGGCGTCGAAGCCCTGCGGGGTCTGGACCGCACGCAGACTCGCGCGATCGGGCGTGCCGACCACAGCGCCCATGAGGTCGACTTCCTTGACGGTGTCGACGACGGGCAGCACCGGGATGACCGCTGGTCGTCCGGCTCGGACCTCGGCGACGACGCGGGCGATCAACCCGGGCGGGGTGAGAGCGCGAGCGGCGTCGTGGACGAGCACGACCGAAGCGTCTCCGACGACGGCGAGACCGGCGCGCACCGAATCGGTGCGTTCGCGGCCGCCTGCCACGACGATGACGTCGTCGCCGACGAGCCCGCGGGCCGCGTCGAGCAGATCGACGGGCACGATGACGACGATGCGGTCGACGGCACCCGAGGCACGCAGTCCGTCCACGGACCGCGCGAGAAGAGAGTCGGTACCCAGACAGACGAAAGCCTTCGGCTCGTCGTGTCCGAGCCGAAGGCCTTTACCTGCTGCGGGTACCAGGGCGACAACGTCGCCGGCGGTACCGTTCACGCTACGAAGCTGCTCATTCTGCGAAGCTGCTCACTCTACGAAGCGGTGGCGAGAACTTCGTCGAGCATGGTGTCGGCCTTGGCCTGGTCGGTTCCCTCGGCCAGTGCCAACTCGCCGACGAGGATCTGACGCGCCTTGGCGAGCATCCGCTTCTCGCCTGCCGACAATCCACGATCCTGTTCGCGACGCCATAGATCACGAACGACCTCTGCCACCTTGTTCACGTC
Source organism: Rhodococcoides fascians NBRC 12155 = LMG 3623 (assembly GCF_001894785.1). Classification (GTDB taxonomy): domain Bacteria; phylum Actinomycetota; class Actinomycetes; order Mycobacteriales; family Mycobacteriaceae; genus Rhodococcoides; species Rhodococcoides fascians. The sequence goes on along the minus strand of NZ_BCWW01000001.1, from coordinate 943,808 downwards.
ACCGGAAGCCAGCTTCTCCAAGTTGGCCTTGTAGCGACGCGACCAGTTGGTGGGCTCTTCGGTGTGCGGTGCGCGCAGCACCTGAAAGACTTTGTCGAGGCCTTCTTGCCCGACGACATCGCGAACGCCGACGTACTCGGCATTGTCCGCGGGGACTCGAACGGTGAGGTCGCCTTGCGCGACCTTGAGAACCAAGTACTCTCTCGGTTCACCCTTGATGGTGCGTGTCTCTATCGCTTCGATCAGCGCCGCTCCGTGATGGGGGTAAACGACGGTGTCTCCGACCTTGAAAATCATGTGACAAGTGCCCCTTTCGATTTATCCAGAATACCACGCCCAATATCAACGGCGCAGGTCAGGGGCACAGTGCTGCCGAATCAGGGGTTGACACAGACCGTTCGACGTGTATCCGATGCCACATTTCGGCCGCGGTCGTAACACCCCCGTTCCGTGCGGAAGGCTGCCCTACCTGGCGCATCGTGAGCAGTGGCGGACCCCACGAGCGGTCGGTGGACGAGAACTACTACTCTGCCTAGTGGACGAGATGGACCGAGCCGGCCCGGCACCACATGGAGGACGACCGAAGTGACTGCAATCGACGCTGCGACACCGCTTGGCCGCCATCGCAGAACGGCCGCCGCCCTCGCGCTTCTCGCTGGTGGCACCCTCGTGCTCACCGCCTGCGGCGCAGGTCAGATCTCGCAGACGGCCACTCAGGTCGCGGCGGTCAACGGCAATTCCGTCGACGTCGGAGACATTCAGCTTCGCAACGTGCACGTCGTGTACCCCTCCTCCGAGGAGTACAGCATCGAGCCCGGCGGCACCGTCGAGCTCGGGTTCACGGCCATCAACGCCAACCCCGCCGTGGCGGACGAGCTGACCGGGATCTCCTCTCCCGAGGCTCAGGTCACCATCGTCGACGAGGCAGAACCGGGCAGCACCGAGATCGCTCCGCTGACCGCGCTCGGTGCCGGATCACCCGCCGACACGCAGCTGGACGATCCTCTGCTTCCGATCCAGCTCATCAAGGTCGAGATGGCCGACATCAGCGAGAACGTGCGCCCGGGCCTGACGCTGCCGGTCACCTTCGAGTTCGCCAATGCGGGCGATGTTGTCGTCAACGTCCCCGTCGACGCCGGTCACGAACTCGAGCGCTCCGAAGAGGCAGTCTCCGAGCACAGCGGCGGGCACTGACCCCTCCGCACGAGGTCACCGGACCTGTCGGTGCCGATCGTTAGGCTTCCGACGTGGTCAAACTGAAGTCGAGCTACCGCTGCTCCGCGTGTCATCATTCGGTCTCCAAGTGGGTCGGTCGGTGTCCCGAATGCGGCGACTGGGGCTCGATGGACGAGGTCCAGGCCACCGCGGCACCGCTCACGTCGCGCGCAGGTGCATCGGCGCTCCGCTCGGGCGGCGGTGCCATGATCCCGACGACGCCCGCAGCTGCACTGACGACCATCAGCAGCGCAACCTCGCAGGCGAACACCACCGGCATCGACGAGTTCGATCGTGTCCTCGGCGGCGGTCTGGTCCCCGGTTCGGTCGTTCTGCTGGCCGGTGAGCCGGGCGTCGGCAAGTCGACGCTGCTGCTCGAGGTGGTGCATCGGTGGGCGCGTTCGGCTCCCGATCGCCGCGCGCTCTACGTCACCGGCGAGGAATCGGCAGGGCAGGTTCGGCTGCGGGCAGACCGTACCGGCGCGGTGCACGAGCGCGTCTTTCTCGCCGCCGAGTCCGATCTGGCAACCGTGTTCGGACATGTGGAACAGGTCAAGCCCAGCCTGTTGATCGTCGATTCGGTGCAGACGATGCTCGCCGCCGACGTCGACGGCGTCATCGGCGGTGTCACTCAGGTCCGCGCCATCACCAGTGCGTTGACCACGCTGGCCAAGACCACCGGAGTCGCCGTTCTGCTCGTGGGGCACGTGACGAAGGAAGGCGCGGTGGCAGGTCCACGCTCGCTCGAACACCTCGTCGACGTCGTCCTCAATTTCGAGGGCGACAAGCACTCCACGCTGCGCATGATTCGCGGCGTCAAGAACCGGTTCGGCGCCTCGGACGAGGTGGGCTGCTTCGAATTGCGGGAGACCGGAATCGTCGGCATCAGTGACCCGTCCGGGCTGTTCCTGCATCACCGCAACGACGCCGTCCCCGGGACCGCCGTCACCGTCACGATGGACGGCAAGCGACCGCTGCTGGCCGAGTTGCAGGCACTGATCGTCGACACCGCGATGCCGTCACCGCGACGCGCGGTCAGCGGACTCGATCACGCCCGTGTCGCGATGATTCTGGCCGTCCTGGAACGCCGGTGCGGCGTGAAGGTGTCCAAGGCCGAGGTCTATGCCGCGACGGTCGGCGGGATGCGCACGAGTGAGCCGTCCGCAGATCTGGCTCTGGCAGCTGCGGTGGCGTCGGCGGTGCGTGATCAACCGTTGCCCGCAGGAATGGTGATTCTGGGGGAAGTAGGGCTCGCCGGCGAGGTACGACGCGTCGCCGGGCTCGGGCGCCGCCTCGCCGAGGCAGCCAGACTGGGGTTCAACTACGCCATCGTCCCCGAGGACGCGGGCCCCATCCCGCCCGGCATCAAGGTCAAAACCGTCACCAACGTCGGCGAGGCCCTGACGTACACGCGTATGCGGCCGGTATGACACCGGGCGGTACCCTTTACGGCGCTGCCCGTGTGCAACGGCGTGGCCCGCATTCGGCGGCGCGTTAGTCTTTGTTGGGCACGAGCTCCAGATCTGCCGCATGCCGTTACGACACGAGGGGGTTGGCCATGGAAGGCGCCGCGCAGTCCCCGGCGTTACGCGAGACCATCGCTCGACTGGCACCGGGCACCGCCCTGCGGGACGGTCTCGAACGAATCCTGCGCGGCCGCACCGGCGGATTGATCGTCCTGGGCTACGACGAAGAGGTCGAGGCCATCTGCGACGGCGGGTTCGAGCTCGATGTCGAGTTCGCGCCGACACGACTGCGCGAGCTGTCGAAAATGGATGGCGCAGTAGTGCTTTCGACCGACGGGCAGCGCATCGTTCGGGCCAATGTTCAGCTCGTCCCCGACCACAAGATTCCTACCGTCGAATCCGGCACCCGACACCGCGCGGCCGAGCGAACCGCGATGCAGACCGGGTATCCCGTTGTCTCCGTGAGCCAGTCGATGAGCATCGTCAGTGTCTACATCAGCGGCATCAGGCACGTCGTCGAGGGCTCAGCCACCATCCTCTCGCGCGCCAATCAGGCCGTCGCCACGCTCGAGCGATACAAGGCCCGGCTCGACGAGAACACGCGTCAGCTCTCGGTCGTGGAGATCGAAGATTTCGTGACCCTGCGCGACGCGTTGACCGTCGCCCAGCGCCTCGAGATGGTGCGACGGGTGTCGGTGGAAATCGAGCAGAACGTCCTCGAACTCGGCACCGACGGCCGTCAGCTCGCTCTTCAGCTCGAAGAGTTGTTGGGCGACAACGACATCGACCGTCAACTGATCGTGCGCGACTATCTCGCCGGCAACGAACCGTCGAGCACCACCGGTGTGGAGAAAGCGCTCGCGGCGCTGGACAAGCTGACCGATGTCGACCTGTTGGACCTGACGACTCTGTCCCGGGCATTCGGTTATCCCGCGACCATCGAAGCGTTGGACACCCCGATGAGTCCGCGCGGTTATCGCGTACTGACGCGAGTGCCGCGGTTGCAGTTCAGCCAGATTCACCGACTCGTGGGCGCATTCGGCACTTTGCAGGGCCTGCTGGCCGCAACCGCCGCCGATCTGCAGTCGGTCGACGGCATCGGCGGCCTGTGGGCCAGACACATTCGTGAGGGACTGTCCCGCTTGGCAGAGGCCTCGATCTCCGGGCCCTACGACTAGGAAGCGCTACGACCCTACCCGGGACCACTGGGAGAACCGGTAACCCCTACCGCTTCTTGGTCCCCGGGAGGAAACCAGCGTCGATCACGGCTTTCACGTAGGGCCGTGCGCTCGTGATCAGCTGCTCCGCATCCGGAACGGTCTTCCACACTGCCGAAGCCATGGCGTCGGTGCGCTCCTCGATGTGCCGATCGAGAGCGGTGCCGGCCTCGGTCAACGTCTCCCCCTCGGCAGAAGTGGTGAGCAGTCCCCGGACGGCGAGTCGTTCTGCAGCCGAATCCCATTCGGTCTCGGACCACTGTCGCGTCAGCTGTGTGATGCGCTTGCCGAGCGCTCGACGCCCGGGCTGTGGTGTCGGGCGGACGGCTTCGTGAAATACCGCTGCTTCCGCGGGGTCGAGTTCCGCGTCGATCAACGCGGCGAGGTGGCCGTCGCCCCGCCATTCACGCAGCACGGTGATCGAATGCCACAGGGCGAGATGAGGCACGTCGGGTCGTTCGGTGGAATGCCATGCTGCTGCGAGAGGACGGCCGGCGAAGGACGCCGCGTCGCCGATGCTGCGTAATCGCTCCGCGATGGTCGCGAGATCGGGCTCGGAGGCCAAGGAACCCAAGGCTGCGCCGAGGACGGAGTCGAGCAGTGCCCACCGACGATCGGACACCGCATCCAGACCGACGGCCACAGCGGCCGGCCACGCCTGCTCGATCAACACCGGGTTGAAGTTGTAGAACGCAGCCGCGACGACGCTGGGCGCGCACGGACCCATCGGCGCGGCCCGTGCGCCCACGTACCAGGCATGTCCGTCGAGTCCGGTGTCCTCGTACGCAGATCCGAGTTCCGGATTGAAGTACGCGGTCACATGGAAGGGTTCGAGCGTCGTGTAGGCCGCTCGGGCAAGCGCTGTCGGGGTGGTCATGAGATTCGACCGTACTCAGCCGGTGATGTTGAACGGTTCCGGCACGCTCTTGAGCTCGCCGAGCTGCGCGATGGCCTGGTATGCACCGACGCCGACCGGGACGCGCTCTTCACCGCAACCGGGAACCGAGTTGGTGCCCGACCACTTCACCGTGAAGCCGGCCTGCTCACCGGGCTTGAAGGTTCGCAGATCCGACGCAGCGTTCGGGAAGCAGTCGATGTTGGACCAGATGCGCTGATTGTCGAGCGTGTAGACGAGTGCCTGCTGCAACCCGGCACCGACGTCGCGCTGGCACTCCGCTGACCCGATGTTGGTGATCACGACGGTGAACACGGGCTCTTCGCCGAGGCGATAGGTGGCCTTCTCGGGCGTCACCTTGATCGCGAGGGACTGATCCGGGCACTGGTTGGCGATCGCCGGAGCGGGCGCACCACTGGTCGTTGCTGCTGTCGTGCCACCGCCGGCCGCGGAGTCGGTACCGCCGCCCGAACCACCGGACCCACCGGAACCGCCCGATCCCTCACCCGAACCACCGGAGCCACCCGAACCACCGGGCGTGGCAGACGAGCTGGGCGACGGCAGGGCGGACGTGGTCGCCGGAGCTGCGACCCCGGCCGGAGCGGCCTCGGGGTCGTCGGAACGACCGCTGAGCGAGGCGATGAACCACACGATCAAGCCGAGGACGACAACGGCCGCACCGATGGCGAGTGCGCGGCGTCGCCAATAGATTTCGGGAGGCAATGGCCCGGTCGGTTCCAACACGAATCAACCGTATGCGGCCGAAGCCTGGCTATCCCTGAGCCCACGCGGCGTGTCGCACCGGCGAACGGGCTTTCGGGGGCTGCCGGACCGTCAGGCGGGCTGCTCGACCGTTCAGGCGGGCTGTTCGCCGATGTCGCCGATGACCTCGCGAAGCTGCGCACGCCCCTTGGACAGCTGGTACGTGAGTCCGACGATCGCCAGCTCGCCGGCTTCGACCTTCTCGGCGACGATGCGCGAACGCTGCATCAGCAGGTTGCCGGTTTCCTGGACGTGGCGCGCCTCGAACTCGTCGACGGCTTCGTGGCCGTCGCGTCGGGCCGAGAGCACCGACGGGGTGACGCGCTCGACGACGTCGCGGATGTAGCCGCCGGGCACGTCACCGCTCTCGAGTGCGTCGACGGTCGCCTGGACGGCACCGCAGTGGTCGTGTCCGAGCACGACGATCAGCGGAGCATTGAGCACCGCGACGCCGTACTCGATGGAGCCCAGAACAGCGGAATCGACGACGTGGCCGGCGGTACGAACGACGAACATGTCGCCGAGCCCCTGATCGAAGATGATCTCAGCGGCGACGCGTGAGTCGGCGCAGCCGAACAGGATGGCCCCGGGGTGCTGAGCGCTCTCGAGCCGGGCGCGGTCCTCGATACCCTGCGACGGATGCAGGACCTCTCCGGAGACGAACCGTTGGTTGCCTTCCTTGAGTGACTTCCAGGCAGCGATCGGATTCGAAGCAGGCATAGCTCTCATTGTGCACGCGCAGCGGGTTACCGGCGAGTCGGGTGCACGCGCAGAGGGTTACCGGCGAGTCGGGTTCACTACTGTTGGTACCCGTCACAGACACGAGAAGAAGGGCGCACAGTTGCCGATCGATCCCGAGGCCCTGCTCGGATGGTTCGATACCGACGGACGCGACCTGCCGTGGCGTCGTCCGGGAGTGACCGCATGGCAGATCCTGATGAGCGAGATCATGCTGCAGCAGACGCCCGTCGTGCGGGTGGCTCCCATCTGGGAGCAGTGGGTGCAGCGGTGGCCGGTCCCCTCGGCGATGGCCGCGTCGTCGCAGGCCGAGGTGCTGCGGGCGTGGGGGAAGCTGGGGTACCCGCGTCGCGCATTGCGTCTGCACGAGTGTTCTCGGGTGCTCGCCGAGGACTACGGCGACGAGGTTCCGCAGGACGTCGATACCTTGCTCGGCCTGCCCGGCATCGGGGCCTATACGGCCAGGGCGGTGGCGACTTTCGCGTACGGCCAGCGAGTTCCGGTGGTGGACACCAATGTTCGACGCGTCGTCGCGCGTGCGTTGCACGGCAACGCCGAGCCTGGAAATCCCTCGACGGCAAGGGATTTGGCCGACGTCGAACAACTGCTTCCAAAGAGCGTGCCCCGCGCCGCCCGGTATTCGGCGGCGTTGATGGAGCTCGGTGCGCTCATCTGCACCGCAAAGAATCCGGCGTGCCTGCTTTGCCCACTTCCCGAGTGCGCCTGGATCGAGGCCGGGCGGCCTGCGCACACCGGCCCGGCGAAGAAGGTGCAGAAGTTCGCCGGAACCGATCGACAGGTACGCGGTAAACTGATGTCGGTCCTGCGAGAGAGCACGGGGCCGGTGGAGCGGGCTCAGCTCGACATCGTCTGGCCCACCGACCCAACCCAGCGTGACCGCGCGTTGGACTCACTGTTGACCGACGGCTTGATCGAGCAGACCGAATCGGGTTTGTTCGCGCTGGCTGGTGAGGGTTCGGACAGCTAGGACGCCAGAAACTCCACCAGAGTCGCATTGACCGCGTCGGGTCGTTCGAGGTAGCCGAAGTGGCCCGTATCGGCGATTTCGACGTAGCGCGCACCGGGTATCGCCGCAGCCACTTCGCGGCACTGCTGCACCGGAATGAGCCGGTCGTCGGCAAATCCGACGACGAGCGACTTGGCCGAAATTCGGCGATACGCTATCAATCTGTCTGTGCCGGCACGCATTTCGAGTCCGATCTGCGCCCGCATACCGGCCGTCTTCTTGCCGCCGGAGTATTCGAGCACCGCCAGCCAGTCGCCGATCGCTGCCTCGTCGGCCAAAGTCTTGGGCGAGAAGTTCTGCATCGCAGTCATCGCCGCCCGGTACGAGGCCGGAAGTTCGACTCCGGCGTCGAACAGATCTTTCTCGCCCTTCGTCAACTGCTGACGCATCGTGGTGTTTTTGCCGTAGGTGGCCATCATCACTGCGTGCGACACCAGATCCGGCCGCGCCAACGCCAATTCCTGGGTGACGCGTGCGCCCATCGACGTGCCGACGACGCGCACCTTTCCGCCGCCGAGATGTTCGATCAAGGCGGCGGTGTCTGCGACCAGGTCGTCGAGCGTCATCCCGCGCGCACACTCGGACGACGGTGCGATACCGCGATTGTCGAATGTGACCACGCGATATCCGCTCTTCACCAGCGCGGGAACCTGATGGGTTCGCCAGACGCGGCCCGGGCTTCCCGTTCCCATCACCAGAACCACGAGCGGTCCGTCACCGGTGACGTCGTAGTTCAGGTCGATTCCGTTGAGCTGTGCGAGCGGCATTCGGATGATCCTAGTGTGCGCAGGAACCCCTCGACGGCGTCGCGATACCGCTCCGGGGCTTCGTCGTGAACGAGATGCGCCGCACCCTCGACTCGGACGTACACCGATCCGGGCTTGGCCGAGTGCATTCGGCTCATCTGGCCGGCCGGCGTGATGGTGTGCTCACCTTCGATCAACAGAACCGGAGCACGGACGGCATCCCATTCGTTCCAGAAGTGCCGCGTCCCCCACTCCTGCGAAATGGCCTCGAACGTATCGACGTCACCGTGCAGTCGCCAGCCGTCGTCGCTGAGCTCGAACGAATCCAAAAAGTACTGTCCGGCAACATCTCCGAAGAAGGTGCGTACCGCGTCGGCGTCCGGGAACGGTTGCGGCCACGCCCGGATCATCGCCGCCCAGCCGTCCGCCGTTCGACCGCGAAAGTCCGGCGCGATGTCTTCTACGACGAGCGCGGTGACCAGATCCGGTCGCCGCGCAGCCGCACACCAGCCGTGCAGCGCTCCCATCGAATGACCGACCAGCACACTGGGACCCACCGTTTCGAGGTGCTCGATCAGGTCGTCCACGAACGCCTCTGTCGTCAGTTCGGGCGGCGGAGGCCGACGGTGGCCCGGGGCGTCGTAGGTGTGCACCCGCCCGAATTCTCGGAGCCACGGAATCTGGCGTCGCCACGTCGCCGCACTGCCCATCAGCCCGTGCAGCAGCAGTATCGAACGGCCGGATCCACCCTCGTCGTAGAGCATCACCGCCGAGCATATCGGCGGGGTAGTCTCCCCAGAATGGCCATTGTGAAGATCAACGCGATCGACGTACCCGAGGGCGCAGGCCCCGAGCTCGAGAAGCGCTTCGCCGCGCGTGCCGGAACGGTCGACGGTTCGCCCGGTTTCCTCGGGTTCCAGTTGCTCCGTCCGGTCAAGGGCGAGACACGCTATTTCGTCGTCACCCAGTGGGAGGACGAGGAGTCGTTCCAGGCCTGGTCCGGTGGCCCGTCACGGCAGGCGCACGCCGGTTCCGGCGAGAGCAAGCCGGTCGCGTCGGGCGCGTCACTGTTGGAGTTCGAGGTCGTGCTGGACGTGCCCGCCACCTCGTGACGACGCAGTTCGCCCGTCAGATGGGCTGACGGGCGAGCTCCCACTCCAGTCTGGTGGGCGTATCGGAATCGAGTTTGTGCACGGCGTCGAACAACAGCTCGGCAGGCATCGGGCGACCGAGGTAAAAGCCTTGTGCTGCATCGCAACCCAGCCGACGAAGGGCGTCGAGGGTGCCTGCATCCTCGACGCCCTCGGCCATGATTCGCACACCCAGACTGCGGGCCAGGTCGATGGTCGAGCGAACGATGGACGCGTCGGTGTCGTCGGAGTTCATCTTCGAGACGAACGAGCGGTCGATCTTGAGGGTCTGCACCGGCAAGGTCTGCAGGTACGCCAGCGAACTGTAGCCGGTCCCGTAATCGTCGATGGCCAGAGTCACCCCCAGGTTGCGCAACGCGGTCAACGCAGCCACCGATCGCACCGGGTCGGTCATGGCTGTCGTTTCGGTGACCTCGAACTCCAGGGCGTGCGCCGGTACGGAGTGTTTCGCCAGTGCCGCGGCGACCTGTTCGGTGAGTGTCTCGTCGAGAAGATTCCGAACCGAAAGGTTCACCGAGACAGACAGAGTGATGCCTCGCCGTCGTAGTGCGCTGCACTGCGCGAGTGCCTCGTCCAGTACCAGTGCGGTGATGGCGGGCAACATGCCGGTGCGCTCGGCATCGGGGAGAAACGTCGACGGCCCGATCAGTCCCTCGCGAGGGTGCAGCCACCGCAGCAGAGCCTCGACCCGGTCGACGCTGCCCGACTCGAGATCGAGACACGGCTGGAAGAACACCCGGAGCTGATGGTCACGGATCGCCGTGTCGAGCTCGCCCAACAGTCGCATCTGATCGTGTCGGTTTCGGTCCATGTCGGGCTCGTACAGACCGATGCGAGCATGGCCTGCCTTCGCGGACGTCAATGCCACATGAGCTCGCTGCAACATCGCCTCGCCGTCGACGCCGTTCGTCTCGGACGCCCCCGAACACTCCTCGAACGCCGCTATCCCTACCGCCGCGTCGAGGGCGACGTTGATGTCGTGCACGAACATCGTTCTGCTGACCGCGAATTGGAGCCGATGTGCCATGTCGAAAATATCGGTCCTGCCCGGCATCCGACGCATCGCCACGACGAACTGATCGCCTCCCAGCCGCCCCACCAGATCGTCGGACCGCACCGAGGCGACGAGGCGATGGCCGATCTCGCGGAGCACGCTGTCGCCCACGCTGTACCCGAACGTCTCGTTGATCTGAGCGAAACGGTCGATGTCGACCACGAGCGTGAAGACGTCCGATTCGCCGCGCGTGGCGAGCATCGTGTCGAGGCGCTCCCGAAGCAGCCTGCGGTTCCCCAGTCCGGTAACGGCATCCGTTCGTGCCACGTTCTCGAGCACCGAAGCCTGCCTGCGCAGCGTTCCGAGGAAGCAGGCCATCCTGCCGCCGACCAGGGATATGACCAACGCAGAGGACAGCACGATCACCCAACCCCACTGCGCGACGGGCACTCCGCGAGCCAGTTGCACGGCCATGGCCGCCGGGGTGACGGCAACCGCGAGACCCAGACCGACGAATCGTGCTCGCCCGAACCTGAACGGACTGGGCCGCTCGATCCGTGCGACCGCCCGCTCCGGCACGAACAGCGCAACGACTCCGAAGCACACGTAGGCCGCCAGCCACAGCGTGTTCGGGATCAGCGAGCGGTAGAGCTCGACATCGTCGAGCCGAGAGTAGGTGGCGAAGTCGGACACGGTGAGAAGCACTGTGCCGATGGTGGCAGCCACGACCGGGATTCCGGTCGAACGCGTCAACAGATAGAGACTGCCGATGAGAGTGAGCAAGAACGCGTCGATGGTCAGGTAGACGGTCGCAGGCAGGAACGAGAGCATCGAGGCCAGCGGCCCCGTCCAGTCGCCGGGAACGACGAACATCCACGCGGCCAGACCGACGCCCACTGCGACCACCAGACATTCGAGCAGCTCTTCCAAACCGAAAACGAGCCCGTTCTCGTCGGCCGCACGCGCGAACCCCACAGCGATGATCACGTACCCGGCCAGAAACAGCACGTCCGCGGCCGAGAAAGTCGAGACCCGACCGCCCCCGTACTGCATCAGGGCGACCAAGCCGTCCCCCACGCCCCAACAGCCGACACCGAGGGCCATGTACTTCCATGTGCGCCGATCCGGACCGTGCTCGCGCAGGTACCGATAGACGAATGCCGCCATTGTGGCCAGGACCACGATTGCATAGACGATGTCGCGGGGTAATCCGTGCGGGGCTGCCGCGTGCGCTGCGACTGCGAGGGCACCCAGGCCTAGGAAGCGCGTCCACAACATGGTGGGCACATCCTTCCTAGGCTGGTCGTTACATTCCCCAAAGGTATGCAACAGCCGATCTAACCCGATGCTTGACCTCGATTCGGCACCGAACCATCCGTGGATGGGTCGATTCACGAACTATTTCAAACCTGACGACTGTTCGCCAGTCTCACATCGGGTGATCCGTTCGATCAGCCTTCGAGCGCGGCGTCCAGCGTGATCTCGACACCGGTGAGAGCCTTGCTGACCGGGCAGGTCTCTTTCGCTGCCTGCGCCGCCTTCGCAAACCCGTCGGCGTCGAGACCGTCCACCTCGCCGCGGACGGTCAATTTGATACCGGTGAGCTTGAAACCGGGCTGATCCGGACCGAGCGAGACATCAGCGGTGACTTCGAGACTCTGCGGAGTACCGCCCGCTTCTGCGATCAGCGCCGACAATTGCATCGCGTAACAGCTCGAATGAGCCGCTGCGATCAGTTCCTCCGGGCTGGTGGTGCCGTCGGCGTTCTCGGCGGCACGCTTGGGAAACGACACGTCGAACGTCGCTGCACCAGAACTGGACAGCTCCACCTGGCCGGAACCTTGTTCGAGAGTTCCATTCCATGCGGTGCGTGAGGTACGTGTTGGCATCGAACCGAGTCCTTTCGTCGTCGACCCTTCATAGGGCCGATACTCAGGCTAACGTCGGCGGGGTGACCGGGCCATCGAGTGCGGAGATCTCGACATGACGAACGAGCGAGCCACCAGTTGCCTGCGGCGAACAGCGATGATCGTGGCGGCGGCGCTCGTCTGGGGTGTCACGCTGTCGGCACCCGTCGTCGCCGATCCCCTGTCGGACTTCTACGACCTGCCGGTGGAATCGACGGGACATTCGCCCGGCGATGTGGTGCGAGTACGACCGATGAACTCGCCCAAAGGTTTCGGACTCGGCTTCGACATCGAACGAATCCTGTACACCTCCATCGATACGCACGGCGAACCCATGACCGTCTCCGGGTACACGATGACCCCCACCGCGCCGTGGCCCGGTCCCGGACCGCGACCGGTGATCGCCTACGCGCCCGGCACATCCGGGATGGCAGATCGCTGTGCCGGATCGGCGGTACTCGGTACCGTCGGGTCGTCCCCCGCCATCCTGCCGCTACTGCTGGCCGGCTATCGCATCGTAGCGACCGACTACCAGGGACTCGGCACTCCGGGCGGGCACACGTATCTGAACCGTCTGGCCTCGGGACACGCGTTGCTCGACGTAGCCAGAACCGCCGACGATGACGCGCCGGTGGTGCTGTACGGGTACTCGGAGGGTGGGTTCGCCTCGGCCTCGGCGGCCGAACTCGCCAATGGGTATGCCCCCGAGCTCAACATCGTCGGCGCCTATGTCGGTGCGCCACCGGCAGATCCGACGCTCAACATCGAGCCCCTCGACGGCACCACACTCGGCAGCGCCATCCTGTTCGCGGTCGACGGCATGATCAACGCCTACCCCGAACGTGCCGACGAGATCCGAAGCGTGTTCGACGCCGACGGCACCGCGCTGCTCGACGCCGCGCAGAATTGGTGCAGCACCGACCGCGCAGCGAACGACGCTATCGACACCAGCGAACTCACCCGCAACGGACGCCCACTCACCGAACACCTGAACGACCCCGGAATCGTCGACGTGATCGATGCGAACACCGTCGGCCGAATTGCACCGAGCATGCCGGTCTACCTGTCGCACGGCGTCGCGGACGACGTCGTACCGATCGAGCAATCCCGGGCTCTGCTCGAACGCTGGCAGGACCTCGGCGCCGACGTCACCTACCGCGAATACGACTTTCCGGTCGTCCCGATCACCGGCGCGAACCATGCACCCGGAGCCCTGGCCGCATACGCCGACATACTGCCCTGGATCGCCGACCTCGTTCACAGAACCGAGGCCTGATCTCAGCACCGAAATCAGGGTCTTCACCGAGGCGATCGCGGGGAGTTCCTTGATTCACTCGTGCGGCAACGCAGTTCGCCGACCGAGGGACGCCCATTCATGCGCATCGTGCACACACTGTTGACCGTGGCAGCCATCCTTGCCTCGATCTCTCCTGTTCCACCCGACACCGACGCCCGGTCGGACGTCGAGCACGTCGCCGACGTGTTGGGTCTGCCCGGAGTGGCGCTTCGCGTCGTCTCCGAAGGCGAGGTCACCGAGGACGTGACGGTCGGGATGGACGGAAACGGTTCCCCGATCGACGACGGCACACCCTTCGTGTGGGGTTCGGTATCGAAATCGGTGACGGCAGCAACGGTGCAGGCGCTCGTGGCCCAGCACCGTCTCGACCTGACCGATCTCGTCGAAGATGTTTTGCCCGAATCGAATTCGATCATCTCGGCCGACGCCACCGTTGCAGACCTGATCCACCACACCGGCGGGCTACCCCACGACGTCACCGCGTTGGACGTGTGGGGGAGAACAGAACGAGCCCTCGACGTGGTGCCCACCCTGCGGCTCACACCCGACGACCCGGGTTCGTTCCGCTACTCCAGCCTCGACTACCTACTGCTGCAAGCAATCGTCGAGAAAATCACCGACGAACCGTTCGCCGACGTCGTCGCCCGTGAAACCGGTGTGCACACCAGCGAAGCAGTGCCACCCGGTCACGTCCCGTTCTTCACCTTCCCTCGACGCATCGACACCGGAATCGACAACGCCGGGTTGGGCTACGGCTACCTCGCCGGATCCATCGACGAACTCTCACGCTACGCATCGAGCCAACTCACCACTGTGGCGTCGACCGGTCGAGATGCGGTGCCCACGGGGTCGGGACTGTCCTATGGATTCGGCTGGTACGTCGAAACCCTGCCCGACGGTACCGAGATGCGCTGGCACTCGGGGGCCGTTCCCGGCTACTTCACCCACGTCGCGCTCATCCCGGACCGCCACATGGCCGTAGTGTTCGCGACCAACCGATACGGCGAACTCGAAGCCGAACAGTTGGCCTCGGCGGCCCGCGCACTGGTTCTCACTCGACTCGGATTCGACGAGCCCCGCAGCACCGGCCCGGGCCTGTACGCCATGCTGTTGATCGGCTCGACCGCTGTCGCCGTGCTGCTCGCCGTGTGCGCGATCCGCATTCTGCTTCGCCGGCAAACCGCGCCCGGCCGGTGGGCACCTGCGCACGTCCTCATCGCTGTTGCTGCCGGAGGAGTGCTGTACTTCGCGACACCGACGCTCACCGGTGTACCCATCTCCACCCTGGGCCGTTGGGCTCCCGACGTGACAGTGCTGTTCTGGCTCGTGCTGTCGGAACTTGCCGTCATCGCCGTTGCTCTCGCTGTTCGCACCCTCCGTCAATGGACCCCTGCACACACGTCTGAACGGTGCAACGGCCCATTCACCCACGGAGGTGATTTGCGTGAATGAACCATTGCATGCGTCTGAGCGCTGCAGGGGTCCATTGACGCGAACGGGGGCGGGGGGCGGGTGTTGGTTGGCTTGTGGACATACGACAACGGGCGACCCTCCGAAGAGGATCGCCCGTTGTGTGGAGCTGTGAAACTTACTCGCTGTCGCTGTCTCCGGCGGCCTTGGCCAGGTCGACCGGGACCTCGTCGGGGACGATGATGGCTTTCTTCTCACCGCGGAACGTGAACTTCGCGTCCTCGCCAGCGCCTTCGCCGTCCCAGTTCTCGACGTCGACCAGGATGATCTGGCCGGCTTCGATTTCGCCGAAGAGGATCTTCTCCGACAGCTGGTCCTCGATCTCGCGCTGGATGGTGCGACGCAGTGGCCGCGCACCCAGGACGGGGTCGAATCCGCGCTTGGCGAGCAGAGACTTCGCCTTCTCGGTGACCTCGATCGCCATGTCCTTGTTCTTGAGCGCACCTTCGACTCGGTTGAGCATGAGATCGACCATCTGGATGATCTCGTCCTTGGTGAGCTGGTGGAACACGACGATGTCGTCGATGCGGTTCAGGAACTCGGGGCGGAAGTGCTTCTTCAGCTCGTCGTTGACCTTGAGCTTCATCCGCTCGTAGTTCGATCCGGTGCCTTCGCCCGAGGAGAAGCCGAGGCCGACTGCCTTCGAGATGTCCGAGGTACCGAGGTTCGAGGTGAAGATCAGCACGGTGTTCTTGAAGTCGACCGTGCGTCCCTGGCCGTCGGTGAGACGGCCGTCTTCGAGCACCTGCAGGAGGGTGTTGTAGATCTCCTGGTGTGCCTTCTCGATCTCGTCGAACAGCACGACAGAGAACGGCTTGCGGCGGACCTTCTCGGTGAGCTGGCCACCCTCTTCGTAGCCGACGTATCCGGGAGGAGCACCGAACAGACGCGACGCGGTGAAGCGGTCGTGGAACTCGCCCATGTCGATCTGGATGAGCGCGTCGTCCTCGCCGAAGAGGAAGTTCGCGAGTGCCTTCGACAGCTCGGTCTTACCGACACCTGACGGGCCGGCGAAGATGAACGAGCCCGACGGGCGCTTCGGGTCCTTCAGACCTGCACGGGTACGACGGATCGCCTTGGAGACGGCCTTGACTGCCTCGACCTGGCCGATGATCCGCTTGTGCAGCTCGTCTTCCATGCGGAGCAGACGGGTGGTCTCCTCCTCGGTGAGCTTGAAGACGGGGATGCCGGTCCAGTTGCCCAGAACCTCGGCGATCTGCTCGTCGTCGACCTCGGCGATGACGTCGAGGTCACCGGAGCGCCACTGCTTCTCCCGCTCGGCACGCTGACCGACGAGGGTCTTCTCCTTGTCGCGCAGGTTCGCAGCCTTCTCGAAGTCCTGTGCGTCGATGGCCGATTCCTTCTCCCGGCGTGCGTCGGCGATCTTGTCGTCGAACTCACGCAGGTCTGGCGGCGCGGTCATCCGGCGGATGCGCATCCGCGCGCCCGCCTCGTCGATGAGGTCGATTGCCTTGTCGGGCAAGAACCGATCGTTGATGTACCGGTCGGCCAGAGTGGCGGCAGCGACGAGTGCACCGTCGGTGATCGAGACGCGGTGGTGTGCCTCGTAGCGATCGCGCAGACCCTTGAGGATCTCGATGGTGTGCTCGACGGTCGGCTCGCCGACCTGGACGGGCTGGAAACGACGCTCGAGAGCGGCGTCCTTCTCGATGTACTTGCGGTACTCGTCGAGCGTGGTGGCACCGATGGTCTGCAGTTCGCCACGAGCCAGCTTCGGCTTGAGGATCGACGCTGCGTCGATGGCACCTTCGGCGGCACCTGCGCCGACGAGCGTGTGCAGCTCGTCGATGAACAGGATGATGTCGCCGCGGGTGTTGATCTCCTTGAGCACCTTCTTCAGGCGCTCCTCGAAGTCACCGCGGTAACGGCTGCCGGCCACGAGCGAGCCGAGGTCGAGGGTGTAGAGCTGCTTGTCCTTGAGCGTCTCGGGAACCTCGCCGTTGACGATGGCCTGAGCCAGGCCTTCGACGACTGCGGTCTTGCCGACACCGGGCTCGCCGATGAGAACAGGGTTGTTCTTGGTACGACGCGACAGCACCTGCATGACGCGCTCGATTTCCTTCGCGCGGCCGATGACCGGGTCGAGCTTGCCTTCGAGCGCGGCCTGGGTGAGGTTGCGTCCGAACTGGTCGAGAACCAGTGACGTCGACGGGGTGCCCGCCTCGCCGCGGCCGCTGCCGCTCTCGGACGGCTCCTTGCCCTGGTAGCCCGACAGCAGCTGGATGACCTGCTGGCGCACGCGGTTGAGGTCGGCTCCGAGCTTGACCAGAACCTGAGCTGCGACGCCTTCGCCTTCGCGGATCAGGCCGAGCAGGATGTGCTCGGTGCCGATGTAGTTGTGGCCGAGCTGCAGTGCTTCACGCAGGCTGAGCTCGAGTACTTTCTTGGCGCGCGGAGTGAACGGAATGTGACCGGACGGAGCCTGCTGGCCCTGGCCGATAATCTCCTCGACCTGGCTGCGTACTCCTTCGAGGGAGATGCCCAGCGACTCGAGAGACTTGGCTGCGACGCCTTCGCCCTCGTGAATGAGGCCGAGCAGAATGTGCTCCGTGCCGATGTAGTTGTGGTTGAGCATCCGGGCTTCTTCTTGAGCCAGGACGACAACACGCCGCGCGCGATCGGTGAACCTCTCGAACATCGCTCTCCCTCACTTCTTGGTGGGTGGTAGCTCGCCCACCAGTTCTTCCAGCTCCGCAGTGTCCATACGCTGAGGTCGCTTGTGCATTTGAAGGTAAGACTGATTCTCACTGTAGTTGGCCGACGTGACGAACGCCGACCCTCCACCCCTGAAATGCTGCGCAACCCCCAGCGGATACTTCACTGCTGCCTGCTTACTGTTCATAACGCAGGCACTTTGCAAAACGTTTCCCATTCGATGTCCGCTGCTGGCGAACAGCGGACATACCTCCCGATCAGGCCTGCGACGGCTTGACGATCGGAAACAGGATCGTTTCTCGGATACCCAGCCCGGTCAACGCCATCAGCAGACGGTCGATTCCCATACCGGTTCCGGTGGTCGGCGGCATTCCCTGTTCCATGGCCGCCAGGAAGTCCTCGTCGAGCACCATCGCCTCGTCGTCGCCTGCGGCAGCCTGACGCGCCTGGTCCTCGAAGCGCTCGCGCTGGATGATCGGGTCGATCAGCTCCGAGTAGCCGGTCGCCAGCTCGAATCCACGAACGTAGAGATCCCACTTCTCGGTGACGCCCGGCTTGCTGCGGTGCTGACGCGTCAACGGCGACGTCTCGACGGGGAAGTCACGAACGAACGTCGGTTCGGTCAACGCGTCGCCCACCTGGTGTTCCCACAGTTCCTCGACGAGCTTGCCGTGGCCGTAGATCGGGACGCCGTCCTTGCGGGGGACATCCAGCCCGACCTTGTCGGCGATCGCGAGCAGTTCGTCGACGGTGGTGTCGGGGGTGACGTCGAATCCGAGCGACTCCGACAACGACGGGTACATCTCGAGCGTCGTCCATTCGCCGCCGAGATCGTAGGAGGTGCCGTCGGGCAGAGTGACCACGGTGGATCCGAGTGCGGCCACCGCCACTTCCTGGACGAGTTCCCGCGTCATCTTCGCCGAGTCGTCGTACGTGCCGTAGGCCTCGTAGGTCTCGAGCATCGCGAACTCCGGCGAGTGCGAGGAGTCGGCACCTTCGTTGCGGAAGTTGCGGTTGATCTCGAAAACCTTCTCGATGCCGCCGACGACGCACCGCTTGAGGAACAGCTCCGGCGCGATGCGCAGGTACAGGTCCGTGTCCATCGCATTGGAGTGGGTGACGAACGGCCGGGCCGCGGCACCGCCGTGCAGCGTCTGGAGCATCGGGGTCTCGACCTCGAGGAAGCCGCGACGCTCGAGTGCGTTACGCAGTTCACGAACGACGGCGATGCGCTTGCGGGCGGTCTCTCGGGCCTCCGGACGCGTGATCAGATCCAGGTACCGCTGCCTGATACGGGTCTCTTCGCTGAGTTCCTTGTGCGCGACGGGCAACGGCCGCAACGACTTCGACGCGATCTGCCACGCATCTGCCATGACCGACAGCTCACCGCGACGAGAACTGATGACCTCGCCGTGCACGAACACGAAGTCACCGAGATCGACATCGGACTTCCAGGCTGCGAGGGCGACCTCCCCGACGCCTGCCAGGCTGATCATGGCTTGGAGTTGGGTACCGTCGCCCTCCTGCAGCGTGGCGAAGCACAGCTTGCCGGTGTTGCGGACGAAGATGACGCGCCCGACGACCCCGACGATCAGGCCGGTTGTCGTGTCGGCGTCGAGCTCGGGGAACTGGGTGCGGATCTCGAGCAGCGAATGGGTCCGCGGAACCGACACCGGGTACGCCTCGACCCCGCGCTCGAGCAACGAAGCGCGCTTGGCGCGACGAATCCGTAGCTGCTCCGGGGTGTCGTCGGCCGGCTGGGTAGAAGCTGTATCACTCACGCGCACACACTTTACAGTCCGAGACTGTCGGGACGATCAGTGCGCTGCGACGGCCTCGGCCTCGCGAACGCAGTGCTTGGCCTGCGTCAACACCCCGAGCAGCCCGGCCGACTTCAGTGCCTGATAGCCGCCGACCAGATCGGTGGCCTTGTGCAGACCCAGCAGCTTGAGCGACGCGGCCGCGAGCGAGGAGGTGTAGCCCTCGGAGCAGATGACGATCCACTCGACGTCGTGGTCGGTGGCGATCGCCAGCCGCGCGTCACTGGTGGGATCGAGACGCCATTCGAGGACGTTGCGTTCGATGGCCAACGCACCGGGCAGGGTGCCCTCGACTGCGCGCTGCGCCTGCGGGCGAATGTCGACGACGACCGCGCCGCGGTCGACAGCGTCACGGAGTTCGAAGACGGTCATGCGATCGATGGTCTCGCGAGCGGATTCGAGCATTTCGACGATGGTCATCTCGTGGCCTTCTCGGGTTCGGCGGTGAGCTCGCTGCGGGTCCGGCGCAGCGTGGCGCGCTCGGTCACTTCGTAGTACGACATCGCCGTCAGCGGCGGTGAGTAGGCGTGCACGCTGAGGGTGGGCCCGGTCGTGCTCGACGCCGGATCGTGCATCACGTCGTGCACCCATCCCAGCGGAAAGGCTGCCTGATCTCCCGCATCGAGATGACGTTCCTTCAGTTCGGTTCCCGCCCAACGGTATTCGAGCAAAGAACCACTCAGGACGGTCAATGCACCGAGCGATCCGGCGTGATCGTGCAGTTCGGTGGATCGCTCGGGAACCCAGCTGATCAACCAGACGTCGAGATCGTCGTCGGAGTGCAGGCGAGTGGCCCAACGCTCGTCGGTAGGCCACTGTCCACCGCCGGGAAGCAGGTGGTCGAAGCGACCCTCGAGGACGTCCGATGCGCCCTGATCGGTGATCCGAAGCAGGTCGGGAGGACGCAGCCGAGTCGGCAATGTCGAGACCGACCGCGAGGTCGAACGGGGTCGGGTGGGTGCAGAAAATACAGGTGTGGAAAGCATGAAGCTCTACTCCAGGGGTGTGTAACGAACGAGGCAGCGGTCAGCCTCGACAACACTCCTGGGTGGCCATGCACGTCATCACGCCGACGATTCTGACACACGAACGCCCGACGCGCTACCCCGCTTCACCGAAACACTCAGCGTGGCCGCCGCTGAAACATTCAGCGTGGCCGCCGCTTTGCCATGTTGCGTTCGTAGACCAGTCGCAGACCCTCCAGCGTCAGGTCGGGTTCGTGATGCTCGATGGTCGTCGACTCGGGCAGGATCAGCGCAGCGATGTCTCCGGTACCGATGACCGCGACGTCGGCGCCTTTGACCTCCGGCACCTCACGTCTGATGCGTCCGACGAGCCCGTCCACCAGGCCGGCGAAACCGAAGATGGTGCCCGCCTGGATGCACTCGACGGTGTTCTTTCCCAGCACCGATCGCGGCCGCACCATCTCGACCTCACGCAGCGTCGCGGTGCGAGTCGACATGGCCGAGGCCGAAATTTCGAGACCGGGCGCGATCGCTCCGCCGAGGAACTCGCCCTTGGCCGAGACGACGTCGACACACGTGGTGGTGCCGAAATCCACCACGATGCACGCCGAGTCGTACAGATCATGTGCGGCAAGGGTATTGACGATGCGATCGGCCCCGACCTCTTTGGGATTGTCGACCAGCAGCGGAACCCCGGTCCGCACACCGGGTTCGACCACCACGTGCACTACGTGATCCCAGTAGCGCACGAGCATCGTCCGCATCTCGCGCAGCACGGACGGCACCGTGGACAGAGCCGTCACCCCGGTGATTTGCTCGGCCTGTTCGCCCAACAACCCCCGCAGCATGAACGCCAGCTCGTCGGCCGTCACATGGGGGTCGGTTCGAATACGCCAGTCGCGCAGCAGTTTCGAGTGATCCCCGGTGCCGGTGAAGAGCCCGACCACCGTGCTGGTGTTGCGTACATCGATTGCGAGAAGCATCGAGTCAGACCAGCACGGAGTCGGCCCGCAGATCGCGCGGCGTGATCAGACCCGAACCGGCGGGCGCATGAGCCGGGTCGCTGCCGAGCTCGACCGGCCGGTTCTTGTCGTCGACGAACACCACCCGGGGTGCGTAGTCGGCAACCTCCTGCTCGTTCATGACCCCGTAGGCGATCAGGATGACCAGATCACCCGGATTCACCAAATGCGCTGCGGCCCCATTGATTCCGATGACACCACTGCCCCGCTCGCCGGTGATCACGTAGGTCTCCAGCCGCGCACCGTTGTCGATGTCGACAATGGTGACCTGCTCGCCTTCGAGCAGATCGGCTGCTTCCATCAGCTCCTGATCGACGGTCACCGAGCCCACATAGTGCAGGTCCGCGTGCGTGACGGTGGCGCGATGGATCTTGGACTTCATCATGGTACGAAACATCGTGTCACTCTCCACTTTTGGGATCGTCGGGGTATTCGAGAAAGCCCGTGCCGACTGCGACACCGACGTTGTCGATCAATCTCGTGGTACCCACCTTGGCCGCCACGAGCAGTCTGCCGTCCCCACGTTCGGGAGCCGGGCCGAGATGCGGGTCGCGCACTTCGAGGTAGTCGACCTGCACCAACGGCACCTGGTCGAGCACGGCACGCGCGGTGGCGATGATCGCCTCCGGACCACCGGCAGCGGCATGCGCCCCGGCCACGAGTGCAGCCGACAACGCCATTGCAGCGTCACGCTGTTCGGCATCGAGATACCTGTTGCGCGAGGACAGCGCCAGACCGTCCTGCTCACGGACCGTCGGGACTCCGATGACCGCGACGTCGAAGTTCAGGTCTCGCACCATCTGCCGGATCAACGTCAGCTGCTGGTAGTCCTTCTCCCCGAAGTACGCCCGATGCGGAGCGGCTATCTGCAGCAGCTTGGCCACGACGGTGAGCATTCCTGCGAAATGCGTTGGTCTGCTGGCACCTTCGAGTTCACTACCGAGCGGACCGGGATGGACCGTGGTGCGCGGCCCGGACGGGTACATGTCCGATGCGGACGGCGCGAAGACTAATTCCACGCCCTCGCCGCGGAGCAGTTCGACATCGGCGTCGAGGGTCCGCGGATAGGCGTCGAGGTCCTCCCCCACGCCGAACTGCAGTGGATTGACGAAAATCGACACGATCACGACCGCGCCGGTGAGCTTCGCCTGGCGCACCAACTGCAGGTGGCCGGCATGCAATGCGCCCATGGTCGGCACCAGAGCGACCTGCTTGCCGACGCCACGTAGGGCCTTGGACACCGACGTGATCACCGCGGGATCGTGGTGAACCGTCAACTGCCCCTTCGTGTAGCTGCCCGCGAGGGTCATCGCTTCCCTTCCAGAATCTCGATCAGTTCGGCTGCGGCACCGATACGTTGGGCGGACCGCAGCGACAGCGCACGGTAACCGGCGGCGATCCGTGGATCGACGGCCTCGAGCACTTCGAGGTGTTTGCCCACAGCCGCGGTATCGCCTCGGGCCACCGGGCCGGTCAGTGCGGATTGTCCGTTGCGCAGCGCATTGTCCAGTGCAGCTTCGAGCAGCGGAGCCAGAACGCGCTCGGGCACACCACGTTCGGCATCGGATCCAGGAAAACCCGGACCGGCCAACGCAACTCGCAGTGCCTCGACCGCGTCGACGACCAACGTCACGAGGTGATTGCTGCCGTGAGCCAACGCCGCGTGGTAGAGCGCCCGGTTGTTCTCGGGCACGTGCACCGGCTCGCCACCGATCTCGAGGACGAGGGCTTGGGCTACCGCGTAACCGATCTCGTCGCCCGCAGTGATGCCGAAGCACGCGGCCGTCATCCGGTCGGTGTCCTCGGGTCCGCCGCTGAATGTCATGGCCGGATGTATCGCCAACGGAACCGCGCCAAGGGCAGCCAACGGCTCCAGTACCGCGACGCCGTTCGCGCCGGAGGTGTGGGCCACCAACTTGCCCGGCGCGACCGCCCCGGTCGCGGCGAGACCGGCGACGATCGAGGCCAGTTCGTAGTCCGGCACCGCCAGAATCAGCAGTTCGGCGCGACGGGCAACCTCGTCGACAGGCAGAATCTGCGACTCGGGCAATCGATCACGTACTCGCTCGATGGATGCGTCCGATACCGCGGCGGCACCGACGACAACGTGTCCGACGCGTTCGAGCGCCTCACCGAATGCCGTACCGACACGACCGGCGGAGACGACACCCACGGTCAAGCGAGCCGGAGACAGACCACCAGTGAACCCTGATGAGGTCACCGAAATTTTCCTCTCGTTCGTTCCAGTCCCGCTCGGCGGGTACCAGACGTCCTGCAGGGAACAATAGCGACAGCGGCACCGAACGTGCCATGGGAAACCGGTGTGATCTGGTTCTCAGTCTGCGCGACGGCGACGGCGACGCGTGCCTGCGTCGGTGGTCGTCGTGTCGGCCGAATCGCCGCCTGCCAGCCCGGCCATGATCTCGGCGACGGAACGGCCGTTGGAGTGCGCGCCGGACGCCTCCTCGGGGGATTCGGCGCGCCTGCGTCCGCGTCGCGGTGCATCCGCCGTCTCCTCGGCAGGCGTGTCGTCGACGCGGTCGGCTGCGAAGAACGCATCGGCCGAATCTCGCAGAGAGCGGCGAGACTCCGGGTACGTGGCCGCTTCTTCGGCCGATTCGGGCTCGGGGGCCTGTTGAGCCAGGGCCTCCTCGACAGGTTCGGCGTCCTCGGCCGCTGCTGATTCGGCCGGTTCGGATTCGGCCGCAGGTCGACGCGTCTGCTCGAAGTTGTATGCGGTGAACGGCGAGGTGGGCGGGCTCACCCGCCCGGCCGGCCTCGGTGCCCCGTAGGGGCGTGACTGCGCGGCCGGCGGCTCGGTGCGGTCGTTCTGCCCGGCGTCGGTGACGTCGTCGGAACCCTCCGGTGCAGAACCCTGCTCGGCAGACGCGTCCTGTGCGTACCGGGAATCGGGGTCCGGTGCCGCCGTCGCACGGGGCATTTCGTCCGGATCCTCGGGGTAGACCACCGACGTCTCGGCGGTGACCGGCTCGTCGTAGGGCGTACCCACGCCGTTGAAGCCGGGGCCTGCGGGTCCGTTGCCGTTGCCGCCACCCCGTACGTACAACCCGGACGGTGCGGGCTGATAGCTGTCGTAGCCACGGCCACCGAGTTCCTGCATCCGCATCGCCTCGGCGCGCAGTGCGACCCGTTCGGTCGGTAGATTGCCCTCGAAGAGCACCTGCAGGTTCTGGCGCAGCGCGGCCAGTTCGTTACGCAGCGCAGCGACCTCGTCCGATTCCAACCGCGTCTCGTTGCGCACCCGGGCTTCGACGCTCATCTCGTACTCGCGTCGGGCCGAGATCTCGCGGGCGAGCTGCAGTTCGTAGACGGTCTGTAAGTCCTTGGCCTTGGTCTGATCCGCGGCCGCTTCCCTGCGGTACTTCGTCATCGCGAACGCACCGATCACCGCGGCCCACAGCGCCGAGAGCACCCCGACGCGCATCCACTGAACGCTTTCGCTGAACAACAACAGCACACTGGCGACGATGCCGAACACGACGAGCGCCGCGAGGAACAGCTGGCTCGCACTACGCCGCTTTCGGCGTCCCTTCTTGGCGCGAGTCTGATCTGTCATGTTCTCAAGGGTAACCGGCCTGTCGGTCGCATCTGGTCATCCCCGACCGATCACGTACACAACGAAGGTAACGATCGAGGGACGGATACGTTATCGGGAGCGCTCGTCGTCCCGATCTTCCGGGGTGCGGCAGCACTGCTCCAGCCACACCGCGGCGGCCACGACAGCAAGGCCCGCGACGAGGGCCACGATCGCTCCGGCTCGGTCAGCGGACGCCGCTCGCACCGTTGCCGCACGTGGCAATACGTACACCAGGAAGCCGACGCACACCCCCACCAGAGCGGTTCCCACCAGCAACGACGCCTTCGCCAACACCAGCGCCCGGAAGACCGTCAACGGATGCAGGTCGTGCAGACCGGTGCCCACTCGATGCTCGGCGATGCGATTGCGGACGATCACCGCGGTCACCACTTCCACTACCGCGACCAGATACAGCGACGCTCCGGCGTACACCGGGATCGGCGGAAACGAACCGTAGAAAACCCGCACCAGCAGCCACGTGCCCACTGCGGCGATCAGAAACAAACCCAAGACATCCCAGATCTTGGTGGGATTGGTCACCACAGTCGATCACCGTCGTCGTCGAGACGGACGACTCCCGCTCGCTCGTCCGTACTCAGACGCTCGAGCAGCTCGGATATCGGCACGTCCGTCCCGTCGACCCGAAGAGTGGCGTCGGGCTCGACGTCCAGCCACGGCAGCAGCACGAACGCGCGCTCGTGTGCACGGGGATGGGGAAGAATCAGGCGCGGGTCGTCACTGATGACGTCGTCGCACACGATCACGTCGACGTCGAGGCTGCGCGGTCCCCAACGCTGCACTCGAACGCGGTCCGCTGCCTCCTCGAGTTGCTGCCCCAGACGCAACCAGTCCCACGGGCCGTAGGCCTCGTCCTCGGCCACCACGATCGCGTTGAAGAAGTCCTGTTGCTCGACGCCGCCCCACGGAGCAGATCGATGCACGGCCGAGCACGCCACCACGCGCGAACCCAATTCGGTTGTGACAGAACGCAAGTGGCTCATCGAGTCGCCGATGTTGCTGCCGATCGACAGCACTGCACGGCTCACTTTCGCTCCCGATAGGCCACCACGGCAACGTCGCCGAACGTCAGGGGAATGGGAGCCGACGGCTTGTGCAGCACCACCTCCACCGCGTCGACTCGGGAGTCGTAACCGAGCACCACCTCGGCGATCTCGGCGGAGACCGTCTCGATCAGATCCCGGGACGGGCCCGCTACGACCGCCGCGGCATGTTCGGCCAGCTCGCCGTAGTGCAACGTCCGAGTCAGATCGTCGGTCTCGGCCGCGGGCGAGAGATCCATCCAGACGGTGATGTCGACGACGAAGTCCTGGCCGTCTCGCTTCTCGAAGTCGAAGACCCCGTGATTGCCGCGGACGGTCAGCCCGCGCAATTCGATGCGGTCACCGCGACGAGTCCCTGCAGCGGCACTGTTGATCTCGCTCATGCGCGACCACCCTGCCATGCCCGCACGACGGCCACCGCGTCGAGTGACGACCGGACGTCGTGCACCCGCACTCCCCACGCGCCGCCGGCGACGGCGAGGGCCGAGACGACGGCCGTCGCGATCTCCCGGCCGTCCGGTGGACGCGGTGAACCGTCGGGTTCGGCGAGGAGCGAGCCCAGAAAACGTTTGCGGGACGCACCCACCAGAACCGGGAAACCGGATTCCACCAGGGTGGGCAGTCCGCGCAGCAGCTGCCAGTTGTGCTCTGCGTTCTTGGCGAATCCGAGGCCCGGGTCCAGCACGATCCGCGACGCGTCGACCCCGGCGCTCACTGCGTGGTCGACCTGCTCGAGCAGTTCGCGGCGGACGTCGGCGACCACGTCGTCGTAGTGATCGGCCGGACCGGTGTGCCGGAACGCCGAGTCGGCGGCCCGCCAGTGCATCAGGATCCACGGCAGCCCGCCTTGCGCGACCACGCCGGCCATCGCGGGGTCGGCTCGACCGCCCGAGACGTCGTTGACGATCGACACCCCGGCCTCGATCGCCGCAGCGGCGACGTGTGCGCGCATCGTGTCGACGCTGGTGCTCACGCCTTCGGCGGCCAAGGCCGAGATGACCGGTACGACGCGCTGCACCTCGACCGACGGGTCGACGCGGTCCGCCCCGGGGCGCGTGGATTCCCCGCCGACGTCGACGATGTCGACTCCCAGCCGATGCATCGCCAGACCGTGTTCGACGGCCGCGTCGACGTCGAGGTAGCGACCGCCGTCGGAGAACGAATCGGCCGTCACGTTGAGAACGCCCATGACGATGGGCGCAGCGGGAACGGAGCGCGCGACATTCATCGTGATCGGACCGGAACCGTCATTTCCGGAGGATCAGGTCCAAGGCTTCCGAACGCGATGCCGCGCTGGACTGCAGCAGACCCCGGACCGCCGAGGTGGTGGTGCTGGCACCGGGCTTGCGGATACCGCGCATCGCCATGCAGAGATGCTCGGCCTCGATCACGACGATCGCACCGCGCGGGTCGAGCTTCCGCATCAACGCGTCGGCGATCTGGCTGGTCAACCGCTCCTGCACCTGGGGACGCTTGGCGTACATGTCCACCACGCGGGCCAGCTTCGACAGACCGGTCACCTTGCCGCTCTTGCCGGGGATGTATCCCACGTGGGCGACGCCGTGGAACGAGACCAGGTGGTGCTCGCACGTGGAGTACATGGGGATGTCGCGAACCAGAACCAGTTCTTGATGGCCTTCGTCGAAGGTCGTGTTCAGCGCGGTGTCCGGATCGGTGTAGAGGCCGGCGAAGATCTCGCGGTAGGACCGGGCGACACGAGCCGGGGTATCGAGCAGGCCCGGGCGATCGGGATCCTCACCGACGGCGATGAGCAACTCGCGTACCGCGGCCTCCGCGCGGGGCTGGTCGAACACCGCGCCCGTGGCATAGGCCACCGTCTCCGCGATTCCCTGCTGCGGGACGACGGATTGCACGGCTGCTGGGACTTCTGCCGAGTCGCCTGTCGACTCGTCGGTCCTGTTGACTGACACGAGAACGTACCTCCGGTTGGGCTCCGCGAATGTGGCAGCTGGGCGGGCGTGCTGCTCGGTGTGAACGGCTCGCCGACGGACAACAGCACGGGTTCGAAACGACTCACTGGGTCGACCGTGACGGTCGACCCAGTCAGCCTAATGATCGGACTAGCGGTGTGAGCCGCCCGGTCCTTCCCACCGTTGGGTGCGTGGGCCGGCGTCGCCGTCGTCGTTTCCGTGACCGTCGCCGCGCTCACCCTGTTGCGACTCCTCCGACGAACCATGAGCGGGTCGATCGTCTCCGGGCAGCGGGTAGTTGTGCGAGCTTTCCGGAACCTCCCATGTGGGAGTCGACTCTGGCGCGCCCTCGGAATTCTCGCCGTAGGGAGGCTCGTGCCGGGACGTGCGACCGTGCTCCCCGGCGTCCGGCCGGAACGGATCCGGCTGGTACTGCGGCGGCTGATACGACTGCTGCGGCTGCTGCGGGTCGTACGACTGCTGCGGCTGGGGAGGCTGGTAGGACTGCGGCTGCTGATACGTCGGATGCTGGTGGTAGCCCTGATCCGAGTCCTGTTCACGCGGAGGCTGGTACTGAGCCGGCGGCGTGGACGGGCCTTGGTAGCGCGGCACCTGTGGCTGATCGCGCGGCGGCCAGCCGGGTGCCGACCAGCCGGCGGGAGCGCCGTAATCGGGGCCCGAACCATTGGGACCCGATCGGGGCTCGGGCCGGCGATAGCCCTCGGAGTATCCGCCGCCTGTGGTCGGCCCGCCGTAGCTTCCGTTGGCAGGACCGCCGTTGGTAGCGCCGTTGCAGCCGCCACCGTTGGTAGCCCCGTTGTAGCCGCCGCCGTTGTTGCTACTGCCGTTGTAGTCGCCGGGGGCAGGCGCGCTACGTCGACCGGCACCCGTGTTCGGTCCGAGCTCGCCGGTGCCGGGTGCGCCGTTGCTGGGTGCGCCGTTGTAACCGTTGCTGCCGTTCTGCTGCCCACCCTTGGTCAGCTGCGGCGACCCGGCGTAGCTGGGCTGCGGAAACTGTTGTGGCGGAAGCTGTTTCGGCGCCGGTGGTACCGGAGGCCACGGCTCGCCGCGCTCGGCTGCGAGCTCGCGAGGAGTCTTGACCGGCGGCTTGTCCGACGGCTTACGGTCACCGAAGTCGTTGAACAGCGTGATGCGCGGGCGCTTGGTGACGCTGTGGAAGATCTTCTCGAGGTCCTTGCGGGTCAGCGTCTCACGTTCGAGCAGCTCGGAGGCAAGGGTGTCGAGCAGGTCGCGGTACTCGTTGAGGATGGCCCACGCCTCGGTGTGCGCGGCTTCGATGAGCTTGCGCACCTCCTCGTCGATTTCGCGTGCGACCTCGTGCGAGAAGTCCGACTGCTGTCCCATCGAACGACCGAGGAACGGGTCGCCCTGTTCCTGTCCGTAGCGAACGGCACCGAGCTTGCTGCTCATGCCGTACTCGGTGACCATAGCGCGGGCGATCTTGGTGGCCTGGTCGATGTCCGAGGACGCTCCGGTGGTCGGCTCGTGGAACACAAGCTCTTCCGCGGCGCGTCCACCCATGGCCATCACCAGGCGTGCGATCATCTCCGACCGCGTCATCAGGCCCTTGTCGTCCTCGGGGACCGTCATCGCGTGGCCGCCGGTGCGACCGCGCGCGAGGATGGTCACCTTGTACACGGGCTCGATGTCGGGCATCGCCCATGCCGCGAGAGTGTGGCCACCCTCGTGGTACGCGGTGATCTTGCGCTCGTGCTCGCTGATGATGCGGCTCTTGCGGCGCGGACCACCGACGACGCGGTCGACGGATTCTTCGAGCGACGCCTCGGTGATGACGGTGCCGTTCTCACGAGCGGTGAGCAGTGCCGCTTCGTTGATGACGTTGGCCAGGTCTGCACCCGACATTCCGACGGTTCGCTTGGCCAGACCTTCGAGGTCTGCATCCTGCGCGACGGGCTTTCCGGCCGAGTGCACCTTCAGGATCGCTCGACGGCCGGCCAGGTCGGGGGCACCGACCGGGATCTGACGGTCGAAACGGCCCGGACGCAGCAGGGCCGGGTCGAGGATGTCGGGCCGGTTGGTGGCGGCGATGAGGATGACGCCGGTGCGCTCACCGAAGCCGTCCATTTCGACGAGCAGCTGGTTGAGCGTCTGCTCGCGCTCGTCGTGTCCGCCGCCCATGCCTGCGCCGCGCTGGCGGCCGACGGCGTCGATCTCGTCGACGAAGATGATGCAGGGGCTGTTCTGCTTGGCCTGCTCGAACAGGTCGCGCACGCGGGATGCACCGACGCCGACGAACATCTCGACGAAGTCGGAGCCGGAGATGGTGAAGAACGGGACGCCCGCCTCGCCTGCGACGGCGCGCGCCAGCAGCGTCTTGCCGGTTCCGGGAGGGCCGTACAGCAGGACGCCGCGCGGAATCTTGGCACCGAGGGCCTGGTAGCGCGCCGGGTTCTGCAGGAAGTCCTTGATCTCGTAGAGCTCTTCGACAGCCTCGTCCGCGCCCGCGACATCGGCGAACGTGGTCTTCGGCATATCTTTCGTCAGCTGCTTGGCTTTGGACTTCCCGAAGCCCATGACACCGCCGCGGCCGCCGCCCTGCATACGGCTCATCACGAAGATGATCACGCCGAGGATCAACACCATCGGGAGGATGAGCAGCAGGAACGAGCTGAACCAGCTCTCCTGGGTGACGGTGGTGTTGTAGCTGTTCAAGCCCTGCGAGTCGACCTTGTCGAAGATCTGCTCGGACGCCGAGTCCGGATACTTCGCGATGATCTGCTTCTCGTTGTCCGTGGCGTCGGAGGCCTCTTTGAGGGTCAGCCGAATCTGCTGCTCACGGTCGTCGATCTGCGCGGACTCGACATTGCGGTCGTCGAGCTGGGCGATCGCCACCGAGGTGTCGACCGACGTCCAGTTCCGCGTGTCGTTACCGAAGTAGCTGAAGGCATAGATCACCAACAGAATGCCGAAAACGATGGCGAGATTTCGTATTACTGTCTTCCGATTCATACAGCTTCAGCCGACTCGGCCGTGTCCTTTCAGTCCGCTCCCGCGCGCTGGCTGCTCCCTGCCCGCCGGATACTCCAGGCTACCGCGAGACTCGGACATCGGACTCGCTCTTACCTGGCGCTCTGCGTCCACGCGCCTGTCGGCGTCGACGCTTCTTCCCCTCCAACGACTGCACTCCCCCGGCAGTTCCCCGTGTATCGCCGCACACTATCCGGATCGATGGACCATTGCATACGTCTCGGCGCGGCAATGGTCCATTGACGGACGGTCCAGCGCAGCGACACGGGCGGAACCGAAAGAACTCGGATCAGCTGTACACCTTCGGGTCCAGCAGACCGATGTACGGCAGATCGCGGTATCGCTCGTTGTAATCGAGGCCGTAGCCGACGACGAACTCGTTGGGGATGTCGAAGCCCACGTTCGCGACCTCGACGTCGACCTTGATCGCGTCGGGCTTACGCAGCAACGTCACCACCGACAGCGAGGCGGGCGACCGGGTCGCCAGGTTGCGCTTGAGCCAGCTCAGCGTCAGACCGGAGTCGATGATGTCCTCGACGATCAGCACGTGGCGTCCGGTGATGTCGCGGTCGAGGTCCTTGAGAATCCGGACGACGCCGGAGGACGACGTCGACGAGCCGTAGGAGCTCACCGCCATGAACTCGAGCTGCGCCGGGATGGGCAGGGCCCGCGCGAAGTCGGTCATGAACATGATCGCGCCCTTGAGAACGCCGACCAGCAGCAAGTCGCCTTCGGGAGCACCCTCGGGATACCGCTTGGCAATTTCCTCTGCGAGTTCCGCGGTCCGTGTTTTGATCTGTTCCTCGGAAATGAGAACCGATTCGATGTCGCCCTCGTACACGGGGTTTCCCTTCATTCGTTCTCCAGGCCGACGCTCAGCCTGCCATGCCGACGCGAGCACACCAACCTCGCCTCCGGCGTTCCCCCAGGCAGCGCAACTCCGCCCTGCCCGGTCCAGCGCACGACGAGCGCATCGACAGCGCGGATCTGACGGTCCGACAACGACGTCACACCCCGGCCGAGGAGCCAGCGGCGCACCACTCGGCGGCGGATCGCAGGGTCGGACGATTCGATCGCCGAGACGTCCAGCTCGCGCGTGTTCGGATCGACGACGGCCGCGGCGATGGCGTCGAGCGCCCGGCCGTCCTCCTGCAGCTGCTCGGCCGTGCGGGCCAGAGCCGGAGCGACGCCCCCACCGAGCACGTCCTCGAGCAACGGCAGCACCTCGTGGCGTAGTCGCACCCGGGTGAAGTCGGGATCGGTGTTGTGCGGATCCTCGAACGGTTCGAGCCCCAGCTCTGCGCACGCGGCCCGCGTCACAGCGCGTCGCACCCCGAGGAGCGGCCGACCCCACGGGTCGTCGAACGCTGCCATTCCGGCGATGGACCGAGGCCCCGAGCCCCGACCGAGGCCTAACAGCACCGTCTCGGCCTGGTCGTCGAGAGTGTGCGCCACCAGCACCGAGGCATCACCGCGCGCGGCGTCCAACGCGTCGTATCGGGCTCGGCGAGCGGCAGCTTCCATCCCGCCCGAACCGGCCACGGTCACTGTCAGCACTCGGGCGTCATCGACGCCCAGCAACCGGGCACGCTCGGCGGCAACGGCAGCCACCTCGGCCGATCCCGCCTGCAGCCCATGATCGACGATCAGCGCCGTCACGTTCGAAGCCTCGGCTGCCGTCGCCGCAGTGAGCGCCAAAGAATCCGCGCCACCGGACAGCGCCACCGCTACCGGGCCGGGATGCGCCGCCAACCAACCCCGCACCGCTCGCCGAACCTCCAGCAACGCCGGAGACTCGGGCAGCATGGGTCGTTTCGCAGGCTCAGCCAAGGACTCGCGCGACCCACGCATCCGGGTCCTCGATCTCCGACAGCAACGGCAGAGTGTCCGGCCCGGTCCACACTGTGTTGAAGCGTTCCATTCCCACCGAGCCGACGACGTGATCCACGAATGCCTTGCCGCGTACGTATTGCGCCATCTTCGCGTCCATCCCGAGCAGCGTGCGCACGACGCGTTGGACGGGGTTGACCTTGCGTTGGCGTCGCCGATCGAACGCGCGGCGGATCTGCACCACCGACGGCACGACGGCCGGTCCGACGGCGTCCATGACGTGGTCGGCGTGACCTTCGAGCAGTGTTCCGAGAACG
The DNA here is from genome assembly GCF_001894785.1 of Rhodococcoides fascians NBRC 12155 = LMG 3623. Classification (GTDB taxonomy): domain Bacteria; phylum Actinomycetota; class Actinomycetes; order Mycobacteriales; family Mycobacteriaceae; genus Rhodococcoides; species Rhodococcoides fascians. Next base: position 910,694 of record NZ_BCWW01000001.1, on the reverse strand, counting down.
AGGAGACGGTCGATCGCCTGCCGCTGCGGCTCGGGCTGGGTCGCGCGGAGCAGACCGATGATGCCGGCGTCCTCGGCGGATCCGCCGGGATTCTTCCTGGCCTTCAGAGCGCCGCTCAGCCGAGTGAGGACATCGGACATCGGCTCGTCGGTGCCGTCGGAGAGCAATCCGACGTTGTCCCGCATGTACTGCCCGAGCCACGGCGCGGAGGAGAACTGCACTCGGTGGGTCACCTCGTGCAGGCATACCCAGAGCCGAAAATCACTGGGTGAGACGCGAAGTGCACGTTCGACGGCGATCACGTTGGGTGCGACCAGCAGCAGGGTGCCGCTCTCACCGGTGAACGGATCGTACTGTCCCAGAATGGCACTGGACAGGAACGCGAGCATGGCACCGGCCTGCAACCCGGCGGGCTTGCCGCCGAGCAGACCGGACGGGGGTGCCTCGTTCTCGTCCCCGGTGAGGTGCTTCATCGACGCAGCCGCCGCTGCGATCCATCCTGCTCGATCGACCACCTGGGCGTCGGGCACCGGCAGACCGTCGGCCAGGCCTGTCGTCTCCCGTACCGGCCCCTCGGCCCGAAGCGATGCTGCGGCAAGCTCTTCCACGGCTGCGGCGGCGGTGTATCGCGAGGTGGCCGGCCCCGGGCGGGCCAATCTCGCTCCGGCCTTCGCGGCCACCGCCCAGTCGACTGCGCCGGCGAACCGGGACGTGGCGTCGTTGTCGTCGGCGGTTGCTGTTTCGGTGCTCATCGGCAACCACACATTCTCAGGGTCGATGCGACGGCATCGAGGGCGGGTCGACTGACATCGGGTGGCCGGTCGTTGGACATCAGGGCGAACGTCAGGATCCGGCCGTCGACGTCGACGACGTATCCGGCCAAAGCGCTTGCAGCGGAGAGAGTTCCGGTCTTCGCGCGAACCCAGCCGGCACCGGTACGATCACCCGAGGCGTACCGATCGGACAGCGTTCCGGTGGCACCGGCGACCGGTAGGTAGTCGAGCATGGGCCGCAGTGCCGGTTGACCGCTCCCGGCTGCCGACGTCAGCACCTGATCGAGCAGGCGCGCGGGAATCCTGCCGTCGACCGACAGTCCGCTCGCGTCCTGCAACGCCAGACCGGCCATGTCGAAGCCGGCCGAGAACAGGGTCTGGCCGATGGACGCCACCGCCCCGGAAAAGCTTGCCGCCGTGTTCATCTCGAGCGAGAGTTCTCGGCCCACCGCTTCGGCCAGCACGTTGTCGGACCGATAGATCATCTGCTGCAGCCGATCCCGCAACGGGGCCGACTGCACCGATGCGATCTGATCTGCACCCTCCGCCGCCTTGCCCGTCGTCACCGCAGCGGGGTCGACGCCGAGTCCCGCGGCGAGGGCGCGGCCGGCATCGAGGGCAGGCGTGGTGCTGCGCGGCGATTCGTCGACGAGGGGGTTCGAGCGGCCGCCGTCGAGCATGATCGGTTCGATCGGGGCAATGGATCCGGCGGCGATGTCGGCCGGGAACCAGCCCTGGGCCATCGTGTCGCCGGAGTAGATGGACGTGTCGACGCTGATGCTGCGCACTGCGGTTCCGCTGCGACGGATCTGCTCCACCAGGTCGTCGATGCGTGCCGCTCCCGGATAGAACCCGGTCGTACCCACCGGCAGGGCGGTGAGCGTGGGGTCGCCGCCGGCGATCAGCACGATGTTGCCCTCACCGCTGCCCTGGACCACCCGGGTCGCGACGCGGTGGTCGGACGGAAGCGCGAGCATTGCGGCCGCTGCCGTGAGCACCTTGGTCGTCGATGCGGGAGTCATGGGCGTGTCGGGATTCTGCGACCACAGGATCTGGCCGGTCTGCGCGTCGGCCACGGTGCCGGTGAAGGTGCCGAGCGCGGCGTCGTCCACGACGGGTGCGAGCGCGCCTGCGAGACCGGCTGCGCTCGGCACCGGGGCGGAGTCCGGGAACGCGGTGATCGACGGGTTCGGCAGCACCGTCTCGGGTGGGGGTGCGATCGCGGCGTCGGCACTCTCGGAGACCCTGGGCAGCACCAGAGCGGCGGTCGTGACGGCAAGGACCACGACGAACACCGCGCACAGCGTGAGGATCAACCGCTTCTTCCTGCGTCTGCGCCCCGCCATGGGACCGAGGAATCGCCGTGTCAGCCCCGCCACCGTTCCTCCGTCATTGCCGTGGTCGTACCCATGATCATCGAGTCAACAGTATCCTCGGGTCCGGTAGCCTTGCGCCGCCACCATAGAGACATTCGCAAACCACTCGAGCCCGCTCGGGCTCGAACCAAGACAGTGAGGACTGCACGTGTCGTTCGACGTCACCATCGAGATCCCCAAGGGGCAGCGCAACAAGTACGAGGTCGACCACGTCACCGGACGTGTTCGCCTCGACCGCTACCTCTACACCGCGATGGCGTATCCGGCCGACTACGGCTTCATCGAGAACACTCTGGGCGAGGACGGCGATCCGCTCGACGCGCTGGTGCTGCTGCCCGAGTCGGTGTACCCCGGTGTCATCGTCGAGGCCCGCCCGGTGGCCATGTTCAAGATGGTCGACGAAGCAGGCGGCGACGACAAGGTGCTGTGTGTGCCGGCCGGCGACACCCGCTGGGATCACATCCAGGATCTGAGCGACGTCTCGACCTTCGAGCTCGACGCGATCAAGCATTTCTTCGTCCATTACAAGGATCTCGAACCCAACAAGCACGTCACCGGTGCAGACTGGGTGGGTCGCGCAGAAGCCGAGGCCGAAATCGCTGCGTCCTTCAAGCGTTTGACGGACAATCCGGGTCACTGATCCTTTCGGCATCACAACACCTCGTTTCGGCCGTGTGCCGACGAACCACAGTTTGGGGAGACGTATGACCGACAGCACTTCCAACGGCACCGCCGGTGATCGGCGCAATCTGGAGTCGCGGCCGATATCGGACCCGACCCAGTTCCCCGATCTGCCGGTGACCGTCGTTCTCGACCGGATCCCGGTACCGATTCTGGCTGTCGATCCCACCGGTGCCATCGTGTTCGCGAACGAGGCCTTCGACGATCTGTTCGGACTCGACCGGACAGAACGAGAGGACTTTCACCTGCACGACATCTTCCCGGATCGAGCTCCGGAGGGCGTGAACGTCGCGGAGATGTTCCTGACCACCGTCGCCACCCGTGCGGACTCCCTGTGGCGGATGACCGACAAGACCGGCGACATCGTTCAGGTGCGGGCCAGCAAGTCGATTCTTCGGCGCACCGAGGACACCATCGTGCTCGTCGCGTTGGAGGATTTCACCGACCAGCTGTGGAACGACCCGAAGAGCGCTCTGCGCTGAAGGCTCGAATCGTTCTCCCCAGAACGTTTCCCGGGAACGACCAACGGTGTACATCGGCATGTCAGGTGCCGGTGTACACCGTTGCTTTGTTTCCACCCGCGTGTTTCGACTCGTACATCGCTGCGTCGGCGTCGAGCAGTCCGTTGTGCATCAACTCGGCCGACTCGTAGGTCGAATCGGCCGACCGCCACTGGCCGGCATCGAGTATCGCGACCCCGATGCTGACCGTCACCGGCACGTCGTCGCCTGGATCGTGCACCGCCTCGCGAATGTCGTCGGCCAGGTGTTTCGCGGAGTCGGCGTCGACCGGAACGGCAATCGTGAACTCTTCACCTCCGGTCCGCGCCACGCACGGACGTCTACCGGTGACAGCGCTCAGCCGCCGCGCTGTCCGACGAAGAACCCGGTCACCCATCGCGTGGCCGAAGGTGTCGTTGACCCGCTTGAACTGGTCCAGATCGACCACCATCAACGCCACGGATTCAGTGTCGGCCAATCTGCCCAGCATCCGCTCGAGCCGCAGTTCCAGACCGCGCCGATTGAGCAGGCCCGTCAAGGAGTCGGTGTTGGCGAGGTCGAGCTGGCGTTGGATGACGGCGCGAAAGGCGAGCACCGAGTTGACCACAAGCACCGTGACGAGAGCGCGCGCGACGATCGAGGCCGGGTCGTCCGGGCGTTCGAGGACGGCCAGAACCGCGAGCAGCAGAATGACGGCGTTGACGAACGCCGTATGAAATTTCAGTACGTTGCGGCGGGAGAAGTACGCGATGTAGGTGCCGATCACCGAGAACAGGGCAGCCCCGTACAGAGCCAGGTCCCGGTCCGCAAAGGTCAGCAGTAGCCCCGACACCCCCACGTCCGCATAGATCACGAACCATCCGGGCATGTGCGAGGCGTCCACCGACCGTAACCACCACCACGCTCCCACTGGCAGGGTGGAGAGCAGCACGATCGTGCAGATCAGCACGGCCGTCGTACCCACCGGACCGTCGTCCGACAGCATGATGATCGCGCCGATCACGCCGAACGACGGGACGAGCACTGCGATACCCCTGGCCACGCGACGCTCGAGCCGGATCGAGCCCGATCGGGGTCCGATCTCGGACGACGGGGAGGGTACGTCGTGATCGGTTGGCATCGCGTCCCCTCCGTCCGTTCCGAGCAGTCCGAGCATCCGGGTACGACGGCGTCGCGCCCCGGCCGTCGAGGTAGGGCTCGAGCGTACGAAACGACTCGACCGTCGGCACCGAGTTCTCGGAGTCCGAGGCTCAGACGTTACCCGGGCGTTGAGTGGGCAGGTCCGGTCTGATGGTCTCGTAATCGGTCAAGAATCGGTCCAGCAGTCCGACCAGCGTCGCCCGATCCTCCTCGGCCCATCCTTCGATGACTCGTCCGAGGTTCTCGGTACGGCGTTGCTGGATGGCGGCTGCAGCTTCCTCGCCGGACGGGGTGACGGCCAGAACGAATGCCCGCCCGTCACGTTCGTCGGGTACCCGAGCGACATGTCCTCGCTCGACCAGCTGGCCTACCTGCCTGCTGACCGTGGACGGGTCCGAGTTGACCATCGCGGCGAGCTCGCTGGACCGCATCGGTCCGTCGCGCAGCAGGCGGAACAGGCATACGTAGGCGGCACCGTCGACGCCGCCCGAGGACGAGATCTGCGCGATGTTGCGCTCCCGAATCCGCTGCAGCCGAACCAGCTGTGTACCCAGCTCTTCGGCGTATTCGACCACGTCAGCTACCGGTGAATTGGGCCGGACGCTTCTCGAACACCGAGGTGATGGCCTCGGTGAGATCGTGCGAGGCGAGGAAAGCCGCGTTCCAGGCCGCGACGAATCTCAGCGAGTCGTCGACGCTCGCCGACCGGGAATGGTCGAGGACGGTCTTGATGCCCTGCACCACCAGGGGCGGGTTCGCAGCAATGGCCGCGGCGCACTCACGGGCGGCCGCGAGGACGGCATCGTGGTCCTCGAACACGTCGTTGACCAGGCCGATCTTCTCGGCGCGCACCGCGTCGATGTCCTTGCCGGTCAACGCGAGCTCACGCAGGTGGCCGTCGCCGATGATCGCGGGGAGTCGAGCGAGAGATCCCATGTCGGCGACGATCGCGACACGCACCTCGCGGACGCTGAACTTCGCGTCGGCGCTGGCGTACCGCACGTCGGCGGCGGTGATGAGGTCGACGCCGCCACCGATGCACCAACCCTGCACTGCGGCGACGACGGGCTTGCGGCAGTCCGCCACGGCGTTGACGGCCTTCTGCATCGTCTTGATGGTGTCGTGAAACGTGGTCCTGGGTCCGGCGAGTGCTTGGTCGGCCATCAGCGGCCCGAACGTTCCGGCCATGGCCGGCAGGTCGAGACCGTAGGTGAAGTTCCTTCCGGAGCCCGCGAGAACCACGGCCCGTACCTCTGGATCGGCATCGAGTCGGTCGAACAGTTCTGGGCATTCGCTCCAGAAATCAGGGCCCATGGCGTTGCCCTTGTTCGGCCCGAGAAGTGTCACGTGCGCGATGTGGTCTGCGATCTCCACAGAGAATGCGGTCCAGTTCCGTTCGGTCATGCTGCGAGCCTAGCGGCAGACGCAGCAGTACCCACAGGGCGTGTTACGCCGAGTAACGTCTGCGCTAAGAGCCTGCTCAGCTATGGCAATGACCGACTCCGGTCCCCCATCATTCATGCATGTTGATGCATCAGGGGTTGGGTCTCGAGACATTCAACGATCTGCCGCGTCGCAAGGCGGTACACGCGCTCTACGAGTGCTGTTGCTCGGTTGCCTGGGCCTCACGTCTCGCCGACGGCCGCCCGTACCGGTCGCGGGACGAGTTGTTCACCGCGGCGGCCGCCGAGCTGAACGAGTTGTCCGACAACGTCATCGACGCCTTGGCCGCGACGCTGCCCGAGCCGAACAAGATGTGCACGACCATGGACGCAGACTCACGTAGCGCCCTGGGCACCGCAGCGCGCGCGTACGAATCGAAATTCGGCTGGCGGTACGTCTCGAACCTGATGATGGCTCCCGACGGTTTCGAACCCAGGGACGTGCTGATGGAGCTCGGCCATCGACTCGACAACGACGAACCGACCGAACGGCTGGTCATGCGCAGGGAGTTGGTCGAGATCGATCACCGTCGCCTCGGCCGACTGTTGGGTCCCGAAGGCGGCTGGCCGCCGTACTGATACCGCGAGGTCAGCCGAAGAGGCCGACGACTCGGCCGATCAGGCCACCGGCGATCACGATTGCCAACAATGCCACCAGAACGATGACGACGATCGGCATCACGCGACTGCGCTGCGGCGGTTCGTGGTTGGGCCCACCGACTGCTGTCTCGGCTGGAGGAGTATCGCCCGGCGTCACGCTACCGCCCGCTTCGAGGCCGGCAGTCTCATCGGGTTCTGGATTCTGAGCAGTCATGAACCCGGAGTACCCGGTAGCGCAGCCCTCAATCGAGCTGTGCTCTGGCTATCGCTCCGGCGAACAGTTCCGACACGGCATCGGCGATGACGGACCGGTCGATCTCCTCCGGATCCACCGAATGTTCCACGGCCAATCCGGAGATCAACGCAGCCAAGGACATCGCGAGGCGTCGAGCATCGAACGCCTCCCCCACACCCCACTGCACCGCTCGATCGGCGATGAGTCGTTCGAGCTCGGAGCGGAGGGCACGACGGTCGGTGCGGTAGCGCTCGGCAATCACCGGGTCACGGCCCGCAAGAATCCCGAATTCGACGGTCAGTAGTGGCCACCGCGGCTCGGCGACCACCCAGGACGCGATTTCGCCGCCGCCGGCTCCCGCAGCCGCCTGCGGGTCCAGGTCGGACACGTGAGCGAGTACTCGGGCGGCGAGATCGAGTGAGCGCTGTGCCAGCAGTTCGGCGAACAGCCCTTGCTTGGAATCGAAGTTGGAGTACACGGCCCCCTTCGTGAAGCCGGCCCGATCGGCTATGTCGGTGAGCTTGGCCGCCGCGTATCCGCGCTCGGTGAACTCGTCGGCCGCTGCGGCGAGCAGTCTCTCTCGCACATCGGTGCGCTGCGGCCTGCGCTGTGGCTGTGTCGATCGCCACTCTTCTTGCTGCTCGGCATTCACGATACCTAGAGTATTGAATACCTCGGGTATCGACAAGGTCTTCGAGTCTCGACATGTTCAGGAGCACTTTTCATGCGCAAGATGTCACTACTCGCCGCCGCAGTGCTGGTGCTGCAACTCGGCTTCATCCTCAGCTACGTGTCGGCGTTCCATCAGCCGACTCCCCACGCGATTCCGATCGCCGTGGTGACCGAGGCCGGGCTTCCCGCCGGCCTGGACCAGCAGACCGCCGACCGCCTCGACGCCATCGACGGTGCGCCGCTCGACGCGCGTACGGCAGTGGACACCGCCGAGGTTCGCACCCTGCTCCGCGATCGGGACATCCTCGGCGCCTACGTCGTCGGCTCGAGCGGCACCGACACACTGATCACCGCGAGCGCTGCCGGCAGCTCGGTGGCGACCGCCCTCGAATCGATCTTCACCGAGGTCGATGCCGCTCAGGGACGCCAATTCGTGGTGCGTGACGAAATCCCGGTCGGCGTGCATGACAACCGTGGATTGTCCGGCTTCTACCTGTCGGTGGGCTGGGTCGTCGGCGGCTACCTCCTCGCGGCCGCCTTCGGTCTGCTCATCGGGGCACCGACGACCCGACGCGAAACCTGTGTCCACGTCGGCATTCTCGCCGCGTACTCGATTGCCTCGGGCGCACTGGGAGCACTGCTGACCACCCACGTACTCGGAACCTTTGCCGGACACTGGTTTCCGCTCACCGTGCTGGGCACCGGGGTCGTCTTCGCCACCGGACTGTTCACGATGGGCCTGCGAGCCCTGATCGGAGTGGCTGCGGTACCGGCGGCGATCGTGCTGTTCGTCATCCTCGGAAATCCCAGCGCTGGAGGCGCTTTCGGGGCCAACGTACTGCCGCATGTGTACGCGTCGATCGGCCGGTGGATCACCCCGGGCATCGGCACCGAAGGAGTGCGCAGCATCGTGTACTTCTCGGGTGCGGGGGTCGGGCAGCCGGCACTCGGACTGGGTCTCTACATCCTGATCGGCGTGCTGCTGATGGCTGCGGCAGCGGTTCTGCGCCGTCGTCGCAGCGCCGGTGAATCGATGCCGAGCCAGTAAAGTGGCATCCCATGACTGCCACCTTCCCTCTGCCGATGCCCGATCTCGCTGTCCGCACACTCGGTGGCGCAGTGGTGTGGGCCAACGACGAGACGTTCGCCGAGAAGGAAAATCTGATCACACCGGGCAAAGCCGACTACTCGACCGCGACGTTCGGGCACAAGGGGCAGATCTACGACGGGTGGGAGACGCGGCGCCGACGCGAGGCCGGCCACGACGAGGCGATCGTGCGACTCGGAGCTGCCGGCATCGTATCGGCCGTCATCGTCGACACGTCCTGGTTCACCGGCAACTACCCGCCGGAAATTTCGGTCGAGGCCGCCGAGGTGACCGGATTCCCGTCACCGACCGAGCTGTACGCCACGGAATGGACGACCATCGTTGCCCGTAGTGCCGTCGACGGCGACAGCGAGAACCGATTCGAGGTCGCGTCCGACGCCCGGTGGACGCACGTCAAGCTGTCCATCTACCCGGACGGCGGCGTCGCTCGGCTGCGAGTACTGGGCCGCGGCGTCCCGGACCCGAAGTTCCTCGCCGTCGGGCCCGTCGACCTGGCCGCGCTCGAGAACGGCGCATACGTCTCGGCCTGCTCCAACATGTTCTACAGCTCCCCCAACAATCTGCTGTTCCCCGGCCCGCCGCGCTCGATGGGCGAAGGCTGGGAGACCTCGCGTCGACGCAACGACGCCAACGACTGGGTGCAGGTGCAGCTCGCCGGCACGGGCCGAATCCGGCTGGCCGAGCTGGACACCAGTTGCTTCCTGGGCAACGCCCCCGGCGCGGCATCCCTGCAAGGGCGACTGGGCGACGGCGACTGGATCGAACTCCTGCCGCGAACGACACTGCAGCCCGACACTCGGCATCGCTTCGTTCTGGACCACGACGCCCCGGTGTCGGAGGTGCGAATGGACATCTTCCCCGACGGGGGAATGGCGCGATTGAGATTGTTCGGTGATCTCGCGGGAGTGGAGCCTGCGGAATGACCCACTGAGGCAGAAGTGGAGCCTGCGGAATGACCCGGTTGGGCAAGCTGTCTGCGTAAACGGTCGTGTGGCAATAGGGTTGGGGCATGTCCCGGCTACTTCATCCGAATGCAGCCCACGTTGCCGACACCCTGATTTCTCGTGGTCATCACGGGGTGGTGGTGAACAGTCCCGAGGGCACCCACACCGCCGCCGACGCCGCAGCTGCGTTGGGCGTCGATGTGGGTGCGATCGTGAAGTCGATGGTGTTTCTGCTCGACGACGAGCCGGTGTTGCTCCTGGTGTCCGGGGCTCACAATGTTCATCTCGAGCACACCGGTGAGCGTCTCGGCGGCACGCTCGCCCGGGCCGATCTGCGTACCGCCAAGCACGCCACCGGCCAGCCGATCGGGGGAATCGCTCCGGTGGGCCATCCGACGAATTTGGATACGTTCGTCGATCAGGACCTGGCGGCCCACCCCGAACTGTGGGCCGCGGCCGGGCACATCGACACGATCTTCCGCTCGTCGTACACCGAGTTGCTGCGCATCACCGCAGGTCTGGCGATCGACGTCACCTGAGCTCGAACGACCTAGGAAGCAAGGGTCGGGGCAATTCGGGGTGCGCCGAGGATCGCGTCGACGACGTCGGTGTCGAGGCGGGTGCCGCGCGATTCGAGGAGCGGCAACACTCCCGCGGCCAGGAACGTCGACTGCCGCTCGATCTCGCCGTGTACCTGCAGCGTCACGCCGTCGGCGACATCGGCCGCGGTGACGTCGGAGATCAAACTCGCCAGTCCCGACGGGGTACCGACGTAGCGGATGGACGACGGGCTTGCCGGCGCGTCGAGTGCGGCGAATTCCCGACGGGCCGTCCTGGCGTCGGCAGCGATGTAGATCTCGAGATCGAGGAAGACCGCGAGATTGTCGGCCGATTCACCGCGCTCGACGGCTTCTGCGTGCAACCGGGCGCGTTGCTGCTGAGCTTCCCGCAGGTCCGAGGCAACGATTCTGATGGTGTTCACCTCGGGCCCGGCGGTCAGCTCGGTCCAGACGTCAGCGGATTCGATGGCTATGCGGGTGTGATTGTGCGACATGAGTGGTGGTCCTGATTCGTCGGTCGGGATGCGCATGCGGTCGGAGCGGAGCCGAACTCGAACACGACCCGGACGCAGTGCGGCACAGATCGACATACCTGTTGCACCAGTGGCGATTGCCACGCGACACGACACTCACGGTCATGACGCCATGCTAACTGCCTGTGGGGCTGCACGGGGATCCAACCCCGGCGGCCCCGTCGGCCAGGGCGGGGAAGGGACGAGGGTCCGGTACGGGGTTCCACCACCCGGCTTCTTCGGCGTAAGCCCATGTCGGCCCGGACTCGACGAACGCTGCCAACGCGTCGACGAGTCGGTCCACGTCGGCCGAGGAACTGCCGAGACCGATACTGGCCCGCACGGCACCGTCGGCGTGACCCAGCCGGCGCAGCAGCGGGTGGGCGCAGAACTTTCCGTCGCGCACTCCGATGCCGTGTTCGGCCGACAGGTACGCCGCCACTTCACCGGGGTCGTGGCCGGCGACAGTGAACGTGACGATGCCGACGACGTCGGGCGCGTCGGCCCACACCTGCAGCAGTTCGACACCCTTCAGTGCGCCCAACCCGTCCCGCAATCGGGTGGACAATTCCCGCTCGTGTGTCGTCGCGGCGTCCTCGTCGAACGACGCGATGGCCTCGCACGCCGCCGCCAGCGCGACGACACCGAGCACGTTGGGCGTTCCCGCCTCGTGACGCTGCGGTGCGGGAGCCCAGTCGGTGTGCTCGATCGTCACACTGCGCACGGCACCGCCGCCGGCCAGGTGGGGCTCGCCCGCGTCGAGCCAATCACGGCTTCCCACAAGCACACCCGCGCCGAACGGGGCGTAGAGCTTGTGACCGGAGAACGCCAGATAGTCCACACCGAGTGCGGCGATGTCCACTCGACGGTGCGGAACGAGCTGTGCGCCGTCGACGACGATCCGGGCACCGTGGCGATGCGCGAGATCGGCCAGTTGCTCGATGGGGAGCACTTCGCCGGTGACGTTCGATGCACCCGTGATGGCCAGTAGCGCAGCAGGTTTCGCAGCCAGTTCGGCGTCGAGCCGGGCGAGCGTCTCGGCCAACGTCGATGCTGCGACCACCACTCGGCGATTACGCCACGGCAGGAGGTTGGCGTGGTGTTCGATATCGAGCACCACGGTATCCCCTGGCACGCACGCGGCCAACAGATTGAGCGAATCGGTGGTGTTGCGTGTGAACACGACCACTGAATTCGTCTGTGCACCAACGAATCCAGCCACGGTCTCACGCGCCTTCTCGTACGCCGCGGTGCACACCCGGGACGCGTAGCCGGCCCCGCGGTGCACGCTCGAATAGAACGGCAGCAACTCCGCGATCCGATCGGTCACTGCGGACAGCGCAGGCGCGCTGGCCGCGTAATCGAAATTGGCGTAGGTGCACGTGCCGCCGTGAACCAACGGAACCTGCAACTCCGTGCCGGAAACAGGGGCAAAAGGAGTGCAGGGACGGGAAAGTACAGACGTCATGACAGATCAAGCCCTCACGTTCGAGGGACCCGCAACGGAAGATATTCGTGAACGAGTCCGCGCTTGCCGCACCGATTGTTCGGTGTCAGCCTGGTCGTCACCCGGAGCACCCCACCGCGAAGGAGGGTTGCCGACCAGCAAGCCGGGGCTCGATGCTGGTACTCGTGACCGTGGTCAAGACACTGGCAAACCCGCCACGGTTTTGTCAAGCCGGGGATCGCTCCGACACAGCAGTAGGATTTCCGCGGTGGGAAGGCGCGCTCGTTCACCTGCTGGCAAACAGAACGTGAGATAACCAACGGCGCTGCTTTCCCCAGCACCACAAGAGTCATCTGCCAACGAACGAGAAGGACACCCGGTTGCCTGTGCACCAAGAGAACGATCTGCCGGGTTCGAGCACGGATATCGCACCTGCTCCGGCCGCGTTTCTCCGCTCGCCCCTTGCCCCGCCGGCCCGCACACTGATCGACGTACTGCAGGAGACCGCCGATCGCTTCCCGGATGCACCCGCGATCGACGACGGGACGGTGTCGGTCAGCTACGCCGAACTGCTGGACGACATCGCCGAGGGTGCCCAGTGGCTCGCCGACGCCGGTGTCCGGCGCGGCGACCGCGTCGGCATCAGGATGCCGTCGGGGTCCTTCTCGCTATATGTCGCGATTCTGTCGATCCTCGATGTCGGGGCTGCGTACGTACCCGTCGACGCCGACGATCCGGAAGAGCGCGCCGAATTGGTCTTCGGTGAGGCGCAGGTGACGGCCATCGTCACTGCGGGCGGAATCGCTGCCGGCACCGCGCCGAAACAGAATGCGCCCGAACTGGGTGCCGGTACTCCGGTGCCCGAGCTGCCCACACCCGAGGACGACGCGTGGGTGATCTTCACCTCGGGTTCGACCGGAACCCCCAAAGGTGTTGCAGTCAGCCACCGTAACGCCGCGGCATTCGTCGACGCCGAGGCGCGGATGTTCCTGCAGAAGGATCCGCTGGGGCCGGGAGACCGAGTGCTCGCCGGCCTGTCGGTCGCGTTCGACGCCTCCTGCGAGGAGATGTGGCTGGCGTGGCGGCACGGTGCCTGCCTGGTACCCGCCCCGCGCTCTCTGGTGCGATCCGGCTTCGACCTCGGTCCGTGGCTCGTCTCCCGAGACATCAGCGTCGTCTCGACGGTACCCACGCTGGCGTCACTGTGGCCCGCCGTGGCACTGGAAGCGGTGCGGCTGTTGATCTTCGGCGGCGAAGCATGCCCACCCGAGCTGGCCGAGCGGCTGGCCGTCGAAGGCCGGGAAGTCTGGAACACCTACGGCCCCACCGAGGCGACGGTTGTCGCGTGCGCGTCCATCATGGACGGTAAAGGTCCGGTCCGCATCGGATTACCGCTGGACGGTTGGGATCTGGCGGTCGTCGACGCCTCGGGCACTCCGGTGGCGGTCGGCGAAGTGGGCGAGCTCGTCATCGGCGGCGTCGGCCTCGCCCGGTATCTCGATCCGGCCAAGGACGCCGAGAAGTACGCGCCCATGCCGTCTCTCGGGTGGGACCGGGCGTATCGCAGCGGCGATCTGGTGAAGCTCGAGCTCGAAGGACTGCTGTTCCAGGGCCGCGCCGACGACCAGGTCAAGCTCGGCGGGCGACGCATCGAGCTGGGCGAGATAGACAATGCGCTGCAAGCACTTCCGGGCGTCGGCGGCGCGGCCGCGGCAGTCCGCAAGACCGCTGCGGGCAACTCGGTTCTGGTGGGATATCTCGCCAGTACCAATCCCGACTTCGACCTGGAGGCCGCGCGCGCCTTGTTGGCCGAGCAGTTGCCGTCGGCGCTCGTACCGCGGCTCGCGCTGGTCGACGAGATGCCCACACGTACCTCGGGCAAGGTCGACCGCAATGCGCTCCCGTGGCCGCTGCCCGGCATGGCGGGCGCGTCGGCGCTCGGAGGTACCGCGGGGTGGGTGGCCGAGTTGTGGACCAACATCCTCGGCGCTCAGGTCAACGACGAGAACGCCGACTTCTTCGCCAACGGTGGCGGATCACTGTCGGCCGCTCAGCTGGTGACGGCACTGCGCGAGCGGTTCCCCGAGATCACCGTCGCGCAGCTCTACGATCACCCGCGGTTGGGTTCTCTGGCACAGTATCTGGACGACCTGAAGCCTGTCGTGGAGGCAATCCCCCGCGACGTGGCACCGACGTCCCGCACCGCGCAGTGGGCGCAGATTCTGGCGACCGTGCCGTTGACGACGCTGACCGGGTTGCAGTGGGTCACCTGGCTCGGCCTGCTGTTCAACGTCATGGCCTGGTTCGACGACGTGCCGTGGGCTCCGACGTTGTCGTGGTGGTGGATTCTTCTCGCGTTCGTCCTGTTCATCACCCCGGTCGGGCGCATGGCCATCTCGGTGATCGGCTCGCGAATACTGCTGGCGGGGTTGAAACCCGGCGCATATCGACGCGGCGGCAGCATGCACATAAGGCTTTGGGCGGCAACGAGATTGACCGATGCCAGTGGCGCGTCCAACCTCTCGGGTGCACCGTGGATGGTCTACTACGCGCGCGCTCTCGGCTCGAAGATCGGTAAGGGCGTCGACCTGCACACCCTGCCGCCCGTCACCGGCATGCTCGAACTCGGCGACGGCTGCTCCATCGAACCCGAAGTCGACCTGTCCGGTCATTGGATCGACGGCGACCTCGTCTACATCGGCGGCATCGAGATCGGTGCGGGTGCCACTGTCGGTGCCCGCTCCACGCTGCTGCCCGGCACCAAGGTCGGCAAGAACGCGGTCGTGACGGCCGGCTCCGCCGTCGTCGGACGAGTCAAGGCCGGCCAGATGTGGTCCGGCTCGCCCGCGCAGAAAGTGGGCAAGGCCGATCATCCGTGGCCGGCGGAGACCCCGCCGCGCGCCACCAAGTGGGTGTTCGCCTACGGCGTCGCGTCGCTGTTCCTCTCCGGCATGGCCCTGTTCTCCATCGGCGTCAGCCTGGTGCTGATGGGCTGGTGGATTCACACCGCGGACTCCGTGCTGGGGGCCTTCGAGCGCGGCTTGGTGATGCTGCCCGTCGCCACTCTGGTGTCGTTGGCGGTGTTCGCGCTGATCACCCTCGTCGCGGTGCGGTTGCTCGGCATCGGGCTCGTCGGCGGCTACCACCCCGTGCGCAGCCGCATCGGCTGGCAGGTGTGGGCCACCGAACGCCTGATGGATTCGGCGCGCACCTTCCTGTTCCCGCTCTACGCGTCGCTGCTGACACCACATTGGCTCCGGTTGCTGGGCGCGAAGATCGGCAAGGACGTCGAGGCGTCGACCGTGCTGATGATTCCCAAATTCACCACCGTGGCCGACGGCGCGTTCCTCGCCGACGACACCATGGTCGCGAGCTACGAACTCGGCGGCGGCTGGATGCACCTGGGCGACGCCAAGGTGGGCAAGCGGGCGTTCCTCGGAAACTCCGGCATGACGGGACCGGGGCGGACCGTCCCGAAGAACGGTCTCGTTGCGGTGCTGTCGGCAACTCCGGACAAGGCGAAGTCGGGCTCGTCATGGCTCGGTAGTCCGCCGGTCCGGTTGCGCCGCGCGGCAGGCAGTGCCGACTCGTCGCGCACGTTCGACCCGCCTCGGAAGTTGAAGATCGCCCGTTCACTCGTAGAGACGTGCCGGCTGATTCCCGTCGTCGTGACGTTCGGTATCGGGCTCGGCGTGTTGTTCGGACTGACCGCGATTGCCGACTCGATCGGCTACTGGCTCGCTGCCGCGCTCAGCGGTGTCGTGTTGCTCGTCGCCGGCTTCGTGGCTGCAGCTGTGTCGGCGGCCGCGAAGTGGCTGTGGGTCGGCCGGATCGGCAAGACCGATCATCCGCTGTGGAGTTCGTTCGTCTGGCGCAACGAGGTGGCCGACACGTTCGTCGAGACCGTCGCCGCACCGTGGTTCGCGCGCGCTGCCGAGGGCACCGCGGTGCTCAACATGTGGCTGCGGTGGCTCGGGGCGGACATCGGTCGAGGTGTGTGGTGCGAGACGTACTGGCTCCCCGAGGCAGACCTGGTGACGTTGGCCGACGGTGCGACGGTGAACCGAGGGTGCGTTGTGCAGACGCACCTGTTCCATGATCGGATCATGTCCATGGACACCGTCGATCTCGGCAGAGGCGCAACCCTGGGACCGCACTGTGTCGCTTTGCCTGCATCGGGTATAGGTGATGGTGCGACGGTGGGGCCTGCCTCTCTGGTGATGCGCGGCGATACGGTTCCCGCGCATACTCGTTGGCAGGGCAATCCGATCGCGCCGTGGGCCAAGGGTGATCCCTTTCCGCGGATTCGCGACGACCGAAACGAGGGGTGATCTTCAATGCCGGACAGGCTCGTGGCACCGGTGTTCGACGTCGACTCCAGTGACAATCCGATCGATACGTATCTTCCGCAGAACGGCAATCGCGGCTATCGCGTCTCGCGCTACGAACTCGACCTCGAGTACAAGGTCGAGAGCAACCGATTGACGGGCAAAGCGAAGATCACCGCGGTCACCACGGCGACGGTGTCGAAATTCGCGTTGGATCTCGGCCCGGCGATGAACGTGTCGAAGGTGTCGGTCAACGGGTCACGTTCGGTGAAGTTCAGCCACCAGCGGGGCAAGCTGAAGATCACTCCCGCCAAGCCCATCGCGTCCGGAGCGGCACTGGTGGTCACGGTGGCGTACGGCGGAACACCCAAGCCCATCAACGGTTTCTGGGGTGAGGTCGGCTGGGAGGAGCTCACCGAGGGATCGATCGTCGCGAGTCAGCCGAACGGTGCCGCGTCGTGGTTTCCGTGTGACGACCACCCGGTGTCCAAGGCCAGCTACGGCATCACCATCACCACCGATTCGCCGTACTACGCGGTGGCCAACGGCACGTTGGTACGCAAGCAGACCCGGGCCAGCCGGACCACGTGGGTGTACGAGCAGCCCGAGCCGATGGCGAGTTATCTCGCGACCATTCAGATCGGGCCGTACGAGCATCGCGTCGTGAGCCCGGGACCGGTGCCCATGAACGCGATCACGCCCCCGCGGCTACGAGCGCAGTTCGATCACGACTTCGGCCGTCAACCGCAGATGATGGATACCTTCGTACGGCTCTACGGCCCTTACCCTTTCGCGGCGTACACCGTGGTGGTGACCGACGACGATCTCGAAATCCCGGTCGAGGCGCAGGGCCTGTCCATCTTCGGTGCGAACCACTGTTCGGGTTCCCGGTACTACGAGCGTCTGGTTGCACACGAATTGGCGCACCAGTGGTTCGGCAATTCCCTCACCCTCGGCAAGTGGGCAGATATCTGGCTGCACGAAGGATTCGCTTGCTACTCGGAATGGATCTGGGCCGAGAACTCCGGCGGCGCAACGGCTCACGACAAGGCCAAGCGAGCTCACACCATTCAGCGAGGGCTCGCGATGGATCTGCAGCTCACCGATCCCGGGCCCGCCCGCATCTTCGACGACCGCGTCTACAAGCGGGGCGCTCTGGCCCTGCACGCACTGCGACGCACCATCGGCGACGAACGATTCTTCGGCCTGATCCAGGAATGGACCTCCAAGTACCGCTACTCCACCGTGGCGACCGCCGACTTCACCGACCTCGCCTCTCGCTTCGGTTGCCCCCGAACCCTGTGGGACGCATGGCTTGTGGACACGCAATTGCCGTCGTTGCCGTAGGTCCGGCGGGCAATCGGCTCCCCGGTTTCGGAAATGTGCCTCCGATCAGAGGCATATTTCCGAGTCTGGGGAGCCGATTGTCGTCAGCGATACCCGAGCGAGACCGCGAGGCCTGCCACGGCGTAGCCGTACAGCGCGACCGTCACCGATGCCTGTCGCCAGAATCCTTGCGGGAACGTTGCCGCCCAGTGTCCCGTGCCGTCCAGTTGCAGATCGCAGGGGAAGTCGCTGATGACCATCGCTGAAGCCGGTTGTTTCGAGTGCGCGAGCACCACACCGGTGGTGAACGGCAGTCCCCGAACGAACAGGTGCCCGCGCGCATCCCCCGCTCGATAGCGCACCGTGGATTCCGTCAATGGTCCTGTGTACCAACGCCGTTGGACATTCCACCCGGTGGCGTGTGCGAGTCGGAGGTTGCGATCGCCGCGCAGTGCCGTGTCCACGGTCTCGACGTGTGCGATCACTCCCCAGCGCAGCATCGACACCCACGACGCGATCCGTCGGTAGCGAAACACCAGAGCCCCGAACAGAACGATCGCGAACATGTACGGCACCAGCGCGGGATACCTCGACCAGCACGCGGCAGGCACGATCACCGCGACGAGAAACCAGTACGCTTCGCGTCGATTCCAGACCGTGGCAACAGCTACCAAAGCTGTCGGGGGCACCCGATACGGCGGGACCGTGCGCGAGGACTGCAACATGATGGCGCTGATCCTAGGGCCGAACCGGCCGACTCGCAGCGATCCGCTCGGTTCCGACCGGCGTGCGTCACGGCGCGGGGGTGACCTCAGGAGGTAGCGGCCGTGCCGTGTCGCTCAGCTCTCCTGGCTCGTACACATCGAAGGGGGCGTCCACAGATAGAGAACCGGCGCGCTCGAACTCGAAGGTCACAGGAATCGAAGTTCCCGGCGCGAGTTCTCCGTCGGTCAACTCGAGAGTCACGGTGAACGGCTGGTCGGTTCCGTCGTCTCCACCATCCAGGTTTTCCACCGGTTGGCCGGCCGCGATAGACGTCGCGGGTTCGATAACGAGTTGGTCGGCGGTGGCGTCGATAGTCACCGCAGACGCCGCGGAAGAAGTTATTCCAAGTAAGCGATCCGTCCCTGTCCCGGCAGTGTTCACCGCTGTGAACTCCAGGTTCGCGTTTCCGTACGCCGAGGCGGAACTGTCGGGCGTGGCACCGGTGAGCTCTGCTTGCACGGTGACGCTTTGCAACTCGATACTGCCGGCC
The DNA here is from genome assembly GCF_001894785.1 of Rhodococcoides fascians NBRC 12155 = LMG 3623. Classification (GTDB taxonomy): domain Bacteria; phylum Actinomycetota; class Actinomycetes; order Mycobacteriales; family Mycobacteriaceae; genus Rhodococcoides; species Rhodococcoides fascians. The sequence continues at coordinate 891,795 of NZ_BCWW01000001.1, read as the reverse complement.
TCCTCTGCTGCGCCGGTATCTTGCGCGATGACCGGGTCGTTCGAGCAGCCGGCCAGAGCGCCGACGGTAGCAAGAGCCGCACATGCAGCGATAATCGAATCGGAGCCGACACGACGACGCCGACGGGCGGGAGCACGTCCGTTCGTATTCATGCGCTGAGGGCTACCCCGAGCTGGGTCGGACCAAACGGGATGAGCACCTGCCCTCCCTCGTGCGCGTTGTGCGTCCCTCCAGGTACGCACAACGCGCACGACCCTAGGGCAGGTGAGCGGACGTCTTCGATCGCACCACCAGGCCACACAGTGCCGCCATCACCGCGCCGAATCCGAAGATGATGGGATACGTGACCACCCCTGGCCAGGTCTCGGTCAGCGCCGACAGCACAGCGGGCACCGCAAAGCCGAGATACGTCAGCGAATAGAACACAGCGGTGAGGCCGGCGAGATCGTCGGGGCCCGCAATGCGTTGCACCTCTTGCAGACCCGAGACGAGTGCCATGCCGTACCCGCACCCGAGCACCGCTGCTGCGATCAATGCCGCGGCGATGGTGAGCACCGACGCCGCCCACGCCGCAACAGCCATGCCGACCACCAACAGAGACAGCGCAACCAAAGCGCCGCGGGCATTGGCGGGTGTGTCGATCCGACGCCCGACAGCCTGGATCGCGAATCCGGAACCGAGGGCGATCACCGCCATCGCCGCGGACAGGGCGACGGGGTAACCGCCACCGGGCTCGTCGGCCAACGCGTCGGCCATCAGAGACGGCAGCACCGCATAGGCGACGCTGGCCGCACCGAAAACCCATGGGGCCAAGGGCAACACGACGAACAGGAAGCGTCGATGCGACGCCGACGGAATTCTGAGATCATCGAAAAGACTTTTCCGCCCCGATGAGGCTGCGGCGCTGCGTGTTTCCGGGACCGACAGCATGCCGACGAACGCGGCGATGCAGATCAGCACGTGCACGCTGTACGCGAGGTGCGTCGGCCAGGGTGCCCACTGCGCCAGCACACCGGCGACGCCGGCTCCCAGGGCGAAGCCCGCCGTCAACGACATCGCGGCGCGGCGCGCTCCGGCACCGGGCTTGGCGGTGGCGTCGTGACCGGAGAGTTCTTTGACCCAGCTACCGCCGACGGCCATACCGATTCCGAGCGCGATGCCGCTGAGCACCCGCCCGCCGAAGAGCATGTAGGCGTTGTCGGGTCCGAGGGCGATCAGAATGGACCCGGCCGCGGCAATTGCAGGCGCGGGCAACATGATCGGGCGTCGGCCGAGTCGATCGGACAACGGACCACAGATCAGCATCGCCGGAATGATGCCCAGAACGTATGCGAACAGGAACGTGTCGACCACCACGGCAGAGAAGCCGTGGTCGAGTCGATACATCACCAAAAGCGGTGTGAATTCGTTGCCGCCCCAGGCGACGGCGAACATGCCGACGGCAACCAACAGCCAGCGTCTGGCCGTCGTCTGTCGGACGTCGTCGTCGATCATGGCCTCGGTCATCGTGTTCCCCCTCTGTCTGTGCGCAAGCCGTGCACCCTGAGCATGTGTTGTTCGACGGCTCGCTCGAATTCGTCTGCGTCCCCGGCTTCGATCAGGTCGGCGAGTCTGCGATGGTCGTCGACGATGCGGGAGATCTGACCCGGATCACGGGTCAGGGATGCCGCGGTCATCCGCCGCTGTCGCTCGCGAAGTCCGTCGTAGAACGCGTCGAGCAACGGGTTGTTGCCGGCGCGGACGACGGTCCGATGGAAATCTGCGTCGGCGGCACTGAACTCCGCTGCGGTGCCGTCGACTGCGAGCTTGTCCTGGATTCGCAGGTTGTCGCGTAGCGCCTCGACCACTCGTGCGCGGGCATCCGCATCGCCGACGAAGGCGCGAACACTGCCGGCCTCGACCAATCGCCTCGCGTCGACGACGCTCTCCGCCTCACCCACCGCGATGGGGACGACCAGCGCCCCGCGCTTGGGATAAAGGCGCATCCATCCCTCGACCTGGAGGCGAAGGAACGCCTCGCGGACCGGTGTGCGGCTGATCTCGAGCCGCGTCGCGATCTCCCCTTCACTGACGAGCTCACCACCGGGAAGTTCCCCCGAAATGACGAGCTCCTTGACAGTCAGGTACGCCGTATCGGCTGCGGATCTCGTCTCGGACACAACATAGATACTAGATGCGCCTCAGCAGTCCACCCAACTCGACCTATCCCGACGGTCCACTCAACGTGACATTGACCGTCGAAAAGGCCACCACATGTCACATTGACTCCCCGAGGGGAGTCGCGAGGGAGACAGCGGTCAGGGCACCCAGTGTCTGGCGGCGATGTCGTCGATCACCGGGTCTCCGTCGGGGGCTGCGTCCAGTGCTTCGAGGTCGTCGCGCAGTGCGTTCAGGCGGGGGTCGTCGCCCTCTGCCTGCTCGGCGGCCGTGCCTCCGTCGTCGGCGATCTGGGCGAGCAGCTTCGCCCGCACCCGATCTCGCAGTGAGTCGCTCATTCGTCGTCACCCTTCTTGAAGACGCGTCGGGCCGTGGGGATGAGCGCAATGAGCACGCCCAGCAACACGATGATCGAGAAGATTTGCAGCAGCACAGCAGCCTCCTAGGGATGTGAGGTCGGGGCGAGGGCGGAGCCCAACGCAGTGTTGCGCACCACGGTGAACAAGACCAATAGGGCAACCCCGACGACGACGGTCGGGCGATTGGGACGAGGCAGCGTCAGTGGCGTCTGCGTCCATCGTGCTCGCAGCCACGCGGCCCAGACACCGATCGCGACGACACCGAGCACCACCGCCACGACGTTGCTCGACGCGGCAGCCGCGATGTCTCCGCGAGTGAGGTCGCCGAAAGCCCTGGTCGCACCGCATCCTGGGCACCACAGTCCGGTGAGGGCGTGGAACGGGCACGGCAGGTACGTCGAGGTTCGGGGATCGCGGACGTGCAGCAGCACAGCACCGCCGACTGCGGCCAGGCCGACGCCGAGAGGTGCGGCGATGCAGCGCGTCCGGGTTGCCATGACTAGCAGTCCATCACGGTTCGACGATGATCGTCGCGGTCATGTCGGGGTGCGGGGTGCAGTGGTAGGTGTAGGTGCCCGCGGTGTCGAAGGTATGGGTGAACTGCCCCGACTGCATCAGTTCGCTGCGGAACGACTTGTCGTCGGCGACGACGTTGTGTGCCATCGCGCGGTCGGCGAACACCCACGTCACGGTCTCGCCCGCAGTGATCGTCAGAGACTGCGGTGTGAACATCCGGTCGGCGACGGTCACCTGGTTCTCGGCAGCGGGCTCGGCGGGTGCGGCCGGGGTGGTCGAGGTGGAGCAGGCAGTCGCGGCCAATGTGATCGACAGTGCCGCGAGCAATCCGAGTGCCTTCATGACGTCGACGGTACCGAAGCGGCTCGCTCTCTCCGATCCAGCAGGTAGGTCGCCGTCAGCGCGATCGAGCGGTCCTCATCCTGAGTCAGCTCGCGCAGAGCCTGCGCCGCCGCCGGACCCGGAATGCTGGCCAGCGCCTGGGTCACCCGTAGTCGTGCCGCGACCTCTTTCGGCCCGCCCATGAGGTCCGCGACCGTAGAGTCTTCGTAGCCGAGCTCACCGAGCACGTCTGCCGCGTCCACATCGTTCGTACCCTCGTGGACCATCTCGATCAGCACCGCAATCGCGTCGACGATTCCTCGGGCACCCAGTTCCAGCGCCGCGACGCGTCTGATCTGCCCGTCCTCGTGGCCCAGCGCCTCCCGCAGCACCTCGGTGGCGTCGGGATGCGGAATCTCGACGACGGTATCGACGGCGCGGCGACGCACCTCGGGATCCGGTGAGTCGAGGCCCTCCCGCAGCGCCGAGACGGCGTCGCTCCCGGTCTGCGCGAGTGCCCATCGCAGCGCGCCGGCGACGTTGGTGGCGGGCTCGCGCAGCACCGCCTCGGCCAGAGCCTCGGCCGGGATGGGGCGATCCCCGACGGAGGACAACGCTGCCGACTGTCGCTTCCCCGCGCTCACCGAGTCCAGGTCTCCGAGCATGCCAATGACACCGAGGACGTCCTCCCAGTCCTCCGGTCGGGCGCTTCCGATGCGGCGCAAACGTGTCAGTAGCTCGCTATCTCGCGCGATGCGCTCTTCGGCTCGGGTAGCCAGCTCGTCGACGAGTCCCGTCGCCGCGAAACTCGGATCGTCCAGCGCGCGTCCGACGTCGTGCAGGGACAACCCGAGCGACCGGAGCGATTCGACGTGGAACAAGCGACGAACGTCGGCCGGGGAGTATTCGCGGTAGCCGGTGCCAGTCCGCGAGGTCGGCTGCACGAGCCCGAGCCGGTCGTAGTGCCGAAGCATGCGCGCGCTGACCCCGGACCGCCGCGCCACCTCACCGATCAACATCTGCCTATTTCACCCCGTCGGGTCGGCTGCGCCAAGTGCATCGACGCGCCGGGCCTCGAACAGTGCCCATCCGCTGTCGGGGTCTCGGAGCAGCGACTCCGTCGCCAGTGCGTGCGCGCGAACAGCAACATCCTTGCTCGACGCGGCTGCGCGCACCATCGGCTCGATCACCGACCCGAGTTCCACCAGTGCGCGGCTGAGGCTGCGCTGCAACTCCCGCCCGCCTCGTCCCAGCTGAGTGGACAGCGTCGTCGCCAACCACTGCTCGCTGCCGCCGGGGACCAGGACGACCGCCGCCCGCCACGCGCTCCGGGCCACCTCGTCGTCGGAGTCGGAGATGAGCGGCTCGGTGATCACCGGCCAGGCCGACCGGTCCTTGACCTTCGACAACGTGTGCAACGCCTGACTGCGAGCCTGTGCGCCGCCGGTGCGCACTTCATGCATCAGCCTGGGCACCGTCGACGCAGCGGGGAGACGAATCAATGCCCACGTCAACATCTCTCGAACCTGAAAATCCGGTTCGGCGGCGCAACGCTCGAGCAGCGCGTCGAGGAGTTCTGGGTTCTTCGATATTCCGATGTCGAGCGCAGCCCGAAGCCGCACAGAAGAGTTCTGGTGCCGAAGTGAGTCGATCATGGCCGTCAGCCAAGACCTTGTCACCGTGTGAAGGTCAAGCCCGGCTCAGGACGTCCGCGAGCGTCCGATTCATGATGTTCAGCGCCCGCACCGCGACCCGCACCGGCCCGGGCGAGTTCGCACTGGTGAGCAACACGTCCAACACCGTTGTGTCGGTGACCTTCTCGGGCTGATCCACCCGCTTGCCCGCGATCGCGGCCTCCACGTGCCGGGCGGTCTCACGCACCAGCGCCGCAGCGTCGCGCAGGGCGTGGGCCGTATCGGCCGAGGGTGCCGACTCCGGTTCGGCACGCGACGCCAGCACTCCGGCTCGCGCGAGTGCGTGGGCGGATCGGCCGCTGACGGTCAGCACCCGCAGTAATCGCTTCGCCCCTCGCCGGCTGCGGGTCGTCGGCCCGAGCACGAGCGGCTTCCCCGCCGTCACGACCTCCTTCAGCGCATTGTCGAGCGTGCGCGTCGACGCCACGAGGTCGGTGGCATTTCCCGGAGTGATCACCGATTCGACGCTGGTGTCGATCAGGGCGTCCAATTGGTCGAGATACGTATCGACTTTGTCCACCAATGTCTTTCGCGTTCCGGTCGAGAAGATGAAGTAGGCGGACGCAATACCGACGGCTCCACCGACTGCAGTCTCGATGATTCGTAGTTCGAGAACCTCGATACTGAACGTGCCGAGCAGCCCGTAGAGCATCGCGAGCAGAATGGTGACGAAGAACGACAGCAGCGCATACGCGACGGTCACCAGGTAGAACGCGAAGAAGACACAGACGACGATGAGCACCAACTGAACGGATTGGTGATTGCCGACGAGTGCCGCGATCACCACTCCCGCAAGCACTCCCGCCATCGTGCCGAGGATGCGTTGGCCGGCTCTGGTCAGAATCTCGCCGCGCGTCGACGCCCCGGTGAACACCAGGAACGCCGTCAGCACGGCCCAGTACCAGCGGTCCGGCGAAACCAACTCCCCCAATACCGTTGCCGCGCTGGTCGCGACAGCAACCTGGATTGCCGCCTTGGTGCTGGGGTTCAGGCCGGCAGGCTCGTCCTTGTCCGACGGCTCGGCAGCAGCCTGTCGAGGGCTCGACGTGACAGCCACCGCATTGGTGGTGATGTGATGAATGGCGATGTGTGCCTGCAGCGCTCGTTGCGCGGACACCGTCGCGATACCGGCGGGGGTCGACGGGTCGGCGCGCTCGGCCGCCGTGGCGGCCAACCGTCGGGCGGCCTTGAGTTGCTCGGCGGACGGGGCGTTCTGCAGGCACGATCCCAGCGCGGTGGTCGCTTGCCCCAGTGCGGTCGGCCACGGCTTGGCCGGATCGAGAGCCCACAGTGAGCTGACGAGTTGTTCGGTGGCGATCTGGGCGTCGAACACACGAAGCGACAGATCGGTACTCGTCACGCTGAGCAGTTGTCCCGCGTCGTGACGGTCGAGCCAGTCGTCGATCATCAGGGCGGTGTTTCCGAGCCGATCGAGCCTGCGCCGCAACAGTTCCAGATCACGGTCCTCACGCGCCGATGCCGCCGCGAGCACCGATTCCGATACCGCTCGCATGGCGTAGAGCAGCCGCCGCACCTCCACGATCGGTCGGTCCGGAAAGACCACCGCCCGTACGAACAGAGCGATGAGCACTCCGCCGACGATCGCCGCGATCAGCATCGGCACTTGCCCCGGGGTCGCCTGAAGGAACAACGCGAAGAAGTACGAGATGAACGCGACCATGCCGAGCGCGGTGCCACGGGGTCCGAATCTGCGCACCCATACGGCCGCGAACAACACCGCGATGAATCCGACGTCGGCCACCGCGCCGAGCCGCGAGAGCAGCGCCGCGACCGTCACTGCCGCCGAGGAGGGAAGCACCATCAGGGCGGTGGTGACGAGCCGGCTGTGCTGGTCTTTGTCCTTGACCGACGCCGACGCCTGCATCGCCACCACGGTGCCGAGCATCGCCACGGTCACCGGCTGGCCGATGGCGCGAGTACCGAGCAGCAGGACCACCATCGCGAGCAACACCGTCAGCGTCGTCGCCGAGGCACCGCGCAGCCGTAACTGCCCGGGATCCGACGCGTCGAGGATGCGGGCGAGGCGGTTCATTCCCCGATTCTGCGCTACGGCTCAGCCCCGTGCGGCCCGGATAGCGGGGGCCGACGAATGCGGTAGCAGCCTGTTCATGTCCGCCGGCGTGATCACGTCGACCGTCGCCGACTCGTCCAGCCGATAGGGCTGGGTGGAGATGATGCCGGCGAGGTGCTTGCGCAGGCGCGACATCTCGGCCCGCACGGTGATCGCGCGGCCGTCGTCGCCGAAGAGGTCGGCAGCCATCTGCGACGCGGTGCGTCCCTGCCGGTGGATAGCCAGCAGGTACAGAATCTCGGCGTGCCGGGGCGTCGGCTCGTGGGTCCACTCCCCCACCTCGCTGCGCACCTCGATACGAGGCTTCTGCGAATCGCGCAGGTCGATGCGAATCGTCGTCGTGTTACCGGACTCCGCGACGAACGAGTCCGCCGAGTCGCCAGGAGTGGAGCCGGCGGAACGACCATGAGAAGTGGGTCGCACCAGCCATCCACCGGGCAGGGGTTCGAAGTCGCACACCCCGAGGCTCGGCAGCCAGAAGCGTCCCGTCGCGAGGTCCTCGGGCAGCAGGATGCGATTGCGCAGTGCCACCGATTCGACGGCCGCGACCCACCCGTTCGCGTCGACGGCCAGCGCCGGGGACTGCAGGCGCGCCAGCATCGGTGCGGCCACCGAACGCAGTCGATCCAGGGTGGTTCGGTGAATCTCGCGCAACTGCGATTCCGCCAACCTCGCCACGGCGTCGACCAGGGCGATGGTGGTGGGGTGCACCGTTTTGGCCGGGCCACTGACGTCGATGGCTCCGAGCACCTGGCCGGTGCGCGGATCGCGAATGGGGGCTCCGGCGCAGGTCCACGAATGATGGCTGCGCACATAGTGTTCGGCCGAGAAGATCTGCACAGCGCGGCGTGAGACCAATGCTGTCCCGATGGCATTGGTGCCCACCGAATCCTCGGCCCAGTTGGCCCCTTCGACGAATCCGAGGCCGTCGGCGCGGTCGAGCACCGACGTCGATCCGCTGCGCCACAGCACTCGACCGTTCCGATCGGCGACGACGAGAATGTTGTCGCCGTCCTGCACCACCGATTCCAGGCCACGGGCGAGGTCGTCCAGAATGTCGAACAACCCCGATTCCCGTCGACTGAACTCGAGATCGGACGCGTCCATCTGTCTCTCGGCAGGGTTGCCCAGTTCCGGGTCGATACCGAGGGTCTGCAACCGCCGCCAGGAGTCACCGATGACCTCGCGGGGACGCGCGGGAGACTTCCCGCCGGTCATGGTCGCGTCGTACACGGCAGTGAGAATCTGCGCGTAGCGGCGCGGGTCTTCGCCGGCCGCCAGCGCAGGTTCGGGGCCTGTCGACTGCGTCATCGCTGTCAATTGTGCTCCAGCTCACAAAGCGGGTTCATGCGGGGTCACCGGTAGACCAAGCCACCATCGATCAGCGGTGCCTGGCCGGTCATGTAGTCCGAGTCGGGTCCGGCGAGATACGAGACGAACGCGGCGACGTCCTCGGGAGTCTGCGCCCGACCGAGAGCGATACCGCCGACGAACTTGTCGTAGGTCTCGCCTTCCGCGGCACCGGTCAGCTCGGCGAATCGTTTGTCGATGGTCACCCACATGTCGGTGCCGACAACGCCGGGGCAGTACGCGTTGACGGTGATGCCGTCCGAGGCGTACTCCTTGGCCGCAGCCTGGGTCAATGCCCGGACTGCGAATTTCGTTGCGCTGTAGACCCCGAGCATCGCGAACCCGTCGTGGCCTGCGATCGAGGAAGCGTTGATGATCTTGCCCTTCTGGCCGAGCGCCTTGAATGTGGCTGCCGCAGCTTGAATCCCCCACAGCACCCCGTCGACGTTGACGGCCCAGATCTTCTTCGTGTCTTCCGGGCGGACGTCGTCGAGCGGCGCGACCTGTGCGATACCGGCATTGTTGACGATGACGTCGAATCCGCCGAGCGCTTGCTGGGTATGTTCGACGGCCGCGAACACTTGATCGCGATCACTGACGTCGGCGACGAATGTCGTTGCCTTCGAGCCTGTTCGACGCACCTCGTCGGCCACGCCGGTGATCTTGTCCTCGGCCAGGTCGACCAACGCGATGTCGTGCCCGTCGTTGGCCAACCGCAACGCGATCGCCCGTCCGATTCCCTGACCGGCTCCCGTCACTAACACGGCGCTCATGCGGGTGCACCCGTCGAGGGGTCGACCAAAACTTTCATCTTCGTGCCTGCATGCAGCGCCTCGAATCCGTCGTCGATGACGCCGTCGAGCGTGATCTTGTCCACCCAGCCCGTCGTGTCGTAGTGGCCCTGGCTCATCAGATCGATGACGGCCTCGTAATCGGCGGAGGTGTAGCAGAGCGATCCCTGGATGCGGGATTCGTTCATGACGAGCTTCTGCAGCGGTGTGGTGAGCGGCTTTTCGTAGATAGCGACGCTGACGAGCGGTTTGCGAGCACCGATGCAGCCCAGCGCGGTCTCGACGGCCGGTTGCACACCGGCCGCGTCGTAGATGGCGTCGGCCCCGTTGCCGTCGGTCAGATCGGCGATGAACGCGGGGACATCGACTGCCGTCGGGTCGAGGGTCTTGGCACCGAGCGCTTCGATCGAGGCGCGACGCGTCGGCGACGGTTCGACGACGTAGACGTTGTCGAGTCCCTTACCGCGCAACGCGAACCACAGGCCGATACCGATGGGGCCGGCACCGAACACCATCGCGGTGTCCTCGGGTTTCGGATCGCCCAGTGTCGCAGCGTGATAGGCAACCGACATCGGTTCGACGAGGGCACCGAGTTCGAGAGAGACGTTGTCGGGTAGGGCGTGAATCATGTCCGTGGGGACCACGGTGTATTCGGCCATTCCGCCGTCGGACATCAGTCCGTGGAAGCCGATCTGCGCGCAGATGTTGTAGTTTCCTGCCCGGCAGGGTCCGCAGTGTCCACAGCGGTAGAGCGGTTCGATGGCCACGCGATCGCCGACCGAGATGCCGGTGACACCCGTGCCGAGCTCGGTGACCGTGCCCGAGAACTCGTGTCCGAGCACCAGGGGCATCTCCTGGCCGGTCAGCGGATGCGGCGAGGTGGGGATGAAGATTGGGCCTGCGTAGTACTCGTGCAGGTCGGTTCCGCAGATTCCGTTGAACCCGACCTTGACCTTGACCTGCCCCGCACCGGGATTCGGCTCGGGTACGTCGGTGATCTCCACCTTGTTCGGGCCGTAATACACAGCTGCACGCATCGGTTCTCACTCCTGACTGAATTGGATGCACACAGGTTTATGTGACGACGACCACTTCCGACAGGGTTGCAGTGCGTTGCATCGAATCGGTCGCACTGCAACCTCCCGCAACCCTGACGGGTGGGCTGTGATTCAGCTCATAGTGACGGCGACCCTGTCGACCCACCGAGAAGAGACCCCCATGACCGCAACCGCAGACCGACCCCTCGACGAGCCGAAAACGGCGTCAGCACAGGGCAACTGGCTCATATTCGGACTGGCCAACCTCGCCGTGGTCATGGCCGTGTCGCTGGCGACCTGGTATGTGCTCGCCGATCCCACCACCAGTCCCTGGAACGCCTATCCGCTGCCGTTCAACGCCGCGCTGTTCTGGGCCATTCTCTTCATCGTGTTCATCGGATTCGATTGTGAATTCGCCGGATTCGACTCTCTGAAACAACCGATGCGCGGGCTCGCGATCCTGAGCTCGACGGCGGTGTTCGCCGTCGCCGTCACCTGGCTCCTCGGCAGCGGCCTCGGGGCGCTGTATCCGGATTTCGCCGGTTCCCGCGAAGGGGGGCTCGGCTACTTCGCAGGCGCACTGTTCGTGCTGTTCGGGTTCGGCACGTGGGTCATGGTGGTCCTCAACTGGCAGCACTGGCCGTGGACCGTGCTGAGCATGAAGCAGCCGCTGATCGGGCTGTGCGAGATCGCATTCGTCGCCGTCCCGACCCTCGCGTTGTACTTCGTGTTCGGACTGCCGTCGGTCTCGCTCTCGGCCACCGATCCCCTGATGTCCGTGGACACCGCACTCGGCTGGTTCTACTCGATCGTCGTCTCGGTGATCCTGACCGGCCAAACCCTGGACAACTGGCCCTGGAAATTGGCCGGCGGCGGCGGACGGACCGCACTGGCGGCCACCGTCGGCAACGCTGCGCTCGGCACGGCGATCTACTTCCTGATGGTTCCGCTCGCGAAGCTACTCGTCGGCTCGGAAGCGACCGCAGAACTCGGTACGGTGATCAACCAGTTCCCGGCACAGATCGGAGTCTGCTGGGCATTCTGGATGATCTTTTGGGCGAACGGCTTCGGTAATCGCTTCCCGGCGGCGGGACGCGCAGTACTGACTTTCGCGCTGGCCATCGGCACGTTCCTGGCCTACTACTACGTTCTTGCCGAGCACATGCTCCACGAGCCCGTCGTCGCGGCCGGCATCTCCGGCAACGCACTGGGCTTCGTCGACTGGTTAGTGCTGTGGACGTTGATCTACGTCGTCGGATTCCAGTCGTTGGGGTTGAAGAAGCTGTCACCGGCATGAGCCGCTGCAACGCATTGCAACTCTCGACCCGGCTCTCCGAAGAGAGTGTGCTGGGTCACATACACGGCACCTCTTCATCGCAAGGAGTTTTCATGACCCAGACCATCGAGCCCGACTCGATCACCCGCACGCACACCCCGCAGGAACGGGTCGACGCCTGGTTGTCGAAGTTCGAGGACGCCCTGGTCGCCCGAGATATTCCTCGTGTTGCCGGCATGTTCGCCGTCAGCAGCTTCTGGCGCGATCTCGTCACGTTCACCTGGAACCTCAAGACGGTCGAGGGCCGGGACGGCGTCGCCGACATGCTCGGTGAAAGGCTCGCCGATACCGACCCGACGGGATTTCACACCACCGAGACCCCCGACGAAGCAGACGGCGTCGTCTCGGTGTGGATCGCATTCGAGACGGCGACGAGCCGCGGCAAGGGACATCTGCGTTTGACGACGGACGCCGAGACCGGTGACGACGTGGCGTGGACGCTGCTGACGACGATGCAAGAACTCAAGGGATACGAGGAGCGGCAGGGCAAGTCCCGCATCAAGGGTGCCGTGCACGGCTCGAATGCCGACACCCAGAACTGGGCCGAGAAGAAGGAGATGGAAGAGAAGGAGCTCGGCTACAGCGTGCAGCCGTACGTCCTCGTCGTCGGCGGCGGGCAGGGCGGCATTGCTCTCGGTGCTCGGTTCCGTCAACTCGGCGTCCCGGCGATCGTCGTCGACCGTGCCGAGCGCCCCGGAGATCAGTGGCGGGGACGCTACAAGTCACTGTGCCTGCACGACCCGGTCTGGTACGACCATCTGCCCTACCTGCCGTTCCCGCCGAACTGGCCGGTGTTCGCGCCGAAGGACAAGATCGGCGACTGGCTCGAGATGTACACCAAGGTCATGGAGGTTCCGTACTGGAGCAAGACGACCGCGAAGTCCGCGACCTACGACGAGACCGCGAAGGAGTGGACCGTCGTCGTCGACCGCGACGGCGAGGAAGTGATCCTGCGGCCCAAGCAGTTGGTGATGGCCACCGGAATGTCGGGCAAGAAGAACGTGCCGAACTTCCCCGGCATGGACGAATTCGAGGGCGAGCAGCACCATTCCAGCGAACACCCCGGTCCCGACGCCTATGTCGGCAAGCGCGTGGTGGTCGTCGGTTCCAACAACTCGGCGCACGACATCTGCAAGGCGCTGTACGAGACGGGCGTCGACGTCACGATGCTGCAGCGCTCGTCCACACACATCGTCAAGTCGGACTCGTTGTGCGAGATCGCTCTCGGCGATCTCTACTCGGAGCGCGCGGTGGAGTCCGGAATGACCACGGCCAAAGCCGATCTCACGTTCGCGTCGCTGCCGTACCGGATCATGCACGAGTTCCAGATCCCGGTGTATCAGCAGATCGCAGAGCAGGACAAGGACTTCTACGATCGCCTAGAGCAGGCGGGCTTCCAGCACGACTTCGGTGACGACGGTTCCGGCCTGTTCATGAAGTACCTGCGCCGCGGCTCGGGCTACTACATCGACGTCGGCGCATCCGAGCTCGTCGCGGACGGCAAGATCAAACTCGTTGCCGGACAGGTGGAGCGGATCAGCAAGACCGGCGTCGTACTCGAGGACGGGACCGAACTACCGGCGGACCTCATCGTCTACGCCACCGGCTACGGCTCGATGAACGGCTGGGTCGCCGATCTCATCGACCAGGAGACCGCCGACAAGGTGGGCAAGTGCTGGGGTCTGGGCTCGGACACCACCAAGGATCCCGGTCCGTGGGAGGGCGAACAGCGGAACATGTGGAAGCCGACGCAGCAGGAGAACTTCTGGTTCCACGGCGGCAATCTGCATCAGTCACGCCACTATTCGCTGTACCTGGCGCTGCAGATCAAGGCCCGTTACGAGGGCATCGACACCCCGGTCTACGGGCTGCAGGAGGTGCATCACCTTCGGTGACGGTCGTGCGCGGAAACTCGTAGTGGGCTACGAGTTTCCGCGCACATGGCTGCCTAGTCGTACACGCCGGTCCCCTGCGCCTTGGCGATCAACGCATCCTCGGAGCGCACCTGATCGAGGTTGACCACGCGGGTGGACAGCACCGTCGAGTACAGCCAATCGGTGGCCACGCGCACCCGGGCGGAGGCGGTGGGCAGGGCATAGAGGTGATAACCGCGGGCGACGAACTTCGCGACGGCTCCGGTGAGGGGCACTCCCAAAGGCTTTGCCACACCGTCGAATCCGCCCAGGTCGGCGACCAGTCCCAGATCCTTGTGTCGGTACGGTCGAGCAGTGCCGACACCGAGGGACGCGGCGACGTTCTTGGCCACCGCTGTGCCCTGCCGCTGCGCGTGTTGAGCGGTGGGCGGCGTCGGCTTCGACGGGTCGGCGGCGATATCGGGCACCGCGGCCGCGTCACCGATGGCCCAGACGTCGTCCACGCCGGGGACCGTGAGGTCGGGGTTGACCACAAGCCGGCCCTTTTCGGTCGGCAAATCGAGTTGCGCGATGAGGGGGCTCGCAGCCACGCCCGCTCCCCACACAAGGGTGCGTGTCGGTACGACGTCGCCGTCCGTCAGCGTCACCGCGTTCGCCGTGGCCGATTCCACCGACACCCCGAGACGCACCTCGACGCCGCGAGCCGCGAGGACTTCCATTGCTTCCTTGCCGAGTCGCTCGCCCAGTTCCGGCAGCACCGCAGGCGCGAGGTCGATGAGCAACCACCGAATGTCCGACGGGTCGACCGTCGCCCACCGGGTAGCGATACCGCGAATCCAATTCTGCATCTGCGCAACGAATTCGGTGCCCGTATAGCCGGCTCCCACAGCGACGACGGTGAGCCGTTCCTTGCGTTCGGCGCGGCCCTCCGGCGTGTCGGGCAGTTCGTCGGCTGCATCCAACTGCTTCAACACGTGGTTGCGAATGAACACCGCTTCGCTCAGGGTCTTGAGACCGTGTGCGTGCTCGGCGACACCGGGGATGTCGAACTGCCTCGTCACCGAACCCGGGGCCAGAATCAGCTTGTCCCAGGCCAGTTCCGAATCACCGTCGGGGCCGGCGACACGAACGCGTCGATTCTCGAAGTCGACGGACGTGACGTGCCCCAGCACCAACTTGGTGCGCCGCAACGTCTGTCGTGTCGACACTGCGATGTCCCGCGGATCAAGCACGCCGGTCGCTACCTCGGGCAGCAACGGGCTGTAGAGCAGGTAGTCGTTGGGCGCGACGAGGGTGAACGAGGCGCGGTCCGGGCCCAACAGCTTCTGCATCTTGCGCAGTGCGTAGAAGCCGCCGAACCCGCCGCCGACCACCACCACCCGGGCTGGGGATGCGGGAGCCGGGGCGGTGCTGCGATTACGGAGTGGTGAGCGCATGGTCCACATTAACGCCGAGTACCGCAGCTCCGCCCCGTCAAACGTGGACCGGGCGACGAATCTCTAGACCAACCGGGCTTCCGGGGAGCCGGTCTTGCCCGCATCACGCTCAACCGAATCGCCGAGGGCTTCGTCGATCTTGGCGAGTACATCCGCGTCCAGGGTGACCTCGGACGCCTTGATGTTCTCGGCGATCTGCTCAGGACGCGATGCCCCGACCAGCGCGGCGGAAATGTTGTCGTTGGCCAGAACCCAAGCAACAGCCAACTGCGCCATGGTGATTCCGAGACCGTCGGCGATCGGCTTGAGTGCCTGCACCCGGGTGAGCGTCTGATCGTCGAGGTAGCGCGCGATCATCTTGTCGCCGCCCTTGTCGTCCTTGGCGCGCGAACCGTCGGGCAGCGGTTGTCCGGGTAGGTACTTGCCGGTGAGCACGCCCTGAGCGATGGGTGACCAGACGATCTGCGAGATGCCCAGTTCCTTGGACGTCGGGATCACCTGATCCTCGATGACGCGCCACAAGGCCGAGTACTGCGGCTGGTTCGAGATGATCGAGAACCCGTTCTGCCGTGCCAGTTCCTGGCCGGCGCGGAGCTGATCTGCCGTCCACTCCGAGACGCCGATGTAGAGGGCCTTGCCCTGACGGACGACGTCGCCGAACGCGGCGATGGTCTCTTCGAGCGGGGTCTCGACGTCATAGCGGTGGGCCTGGTAGAGATCGACGTAGTCGGTACCGAGGCGACGCAGCGAGGCATCGATGCCTTCGAAGATGTGTTTGCGGGACAGACCGGTGTCGTTGGGGCCCTTGGGTCCGACGGGGAAGTAGACCTTGGTGAAGATCTCCAGCGATTCGCGACGCTCGCCCTTCAATGCGTCACCGAGGACCGTTTCCGCAGCCCCGTTGGCGTAGACATCGGCGGTATCGAATGTGGTGATGCCTGCATCGAGAGCCGCACGCACGCACTGGGTCGCGATGTCGTTCTCCACCTGCGAACCATGGGTCAACCAATTGCCGTACGTGATCTCCGAAATCTTCAGTCCACTGTTTCCGAGGTATCTGTAAGCCATGTGAGAAAACGGTACTCCGGTGATCAATTCACAAGTGGCCGACGGCCGAGGAACCGGGTTCCGATACCCGCCAGGACCACCGCTAGCACTGCCGCGCCCGTCGAGAGCCACAGCTCGGCACTGGGCCACGTCGAGTGGTGGAGGGCGGATGTGAGCGGCGTGTACGCAGTCCAACCGTAGGTGACGACCATCGGCACCGTGATCGCCACCGGTACCGCGAGGCCGATGGTCAAGGGCGTGGGGGCGAGGGAGTGGGAGTAGCCGGCGTGCACGCCACGTACAGATAGGCCGCAGCGGCCGGGAAGATCACCAGACTTGCCGCGTAGTGCACGTTGTCCCACGGGGGGCGCTCGAACAGCGCGGTCGTACACACCACCGCCAGGGTCGCGAAGCCGACGATCGGTCGACCCCAGCGCAGCCCGAGTGCCGCGCCCACTGTCACCGCAACTGCCGTGATTGCCACGAGCCCGAGCACCCAGATACCGTCCGACACATCGATGCCCACCCCAGCGGTGGTGGTCGAGGTGAGCAACACGGCTGTCCCGGCGAGCACAAGAATGCCTCCGCGACCCGGTAGCAGAGCGGCGGCACCGAACAACACTGGTACGACGACGAGGCCGAAGAACCAGCTTCCACCGAAGCCGTCTTCAGCTCGAAACAGCATCTGCACGAACAACATATTGAGCAGCAAGCCACCGATCGAGATCAGTAGTATCGCCCCGACCGGTCGGATGCTCCGTTCCGGTGGCGCATGGTCGTCGCTGCGGTCGACACGAGCTGCCGAGGCCACTGCAATTACGACCAGTACGCACAGCACCGGAACGACAACCGGCGGGCCGATATCGGATTCGGTGAGGTAGTCGGCGTAGCGACGCGGGATACTCGGATGCTGCAAGGCCTCGACCGCGCCTGCACTGAGTAGTCCGACGAGGAACGACCCGATCGACAGTGCTTGCCGAGCTCGTACACCGTTCGCCCGTACTACAGTGCATCCCAACAGAACTCCGCCTGCCACCACCTCGGCGATGTCGGAGGGCATCAGCAGGGCCGTCACCCCGGCGCAAATGGCCGCAGCGATGGACAGACCGGCCAGAATACTGCGCCGACGGACGAGCATAGCCAGACCCGACGCCAGAATCACTGCAACGGCGACTCCCCCTCCGCCGCTGGAGAACACCACACCCCCGACGCTGGTGTCGCCGAAGATATCGACCCCGTCGGATTGCGAGAGCAAACCGGCCAGGAGTCCGGAAAGAACGATCGCGAGCGCTGACATCCCCGAATTATGCACGGCCACCACGGTAGGCGCGGGATGCCGCAACAATTTTCTCCAAAGTCTGTGCAAAAGCACGCAATTCGTCCTCACCCACCGCGGCGCCCACCGCGTCCGACCACGCGTGTTGAGCATCTCGCAGAGCGGCTACGGTCTCGCGTCCCTTCGGGGTGGGCTCGAGGAGCTTCGCTCGCTTGTGGTTCGGATTCTCGATGTAGACGGCCCAGCCCTTGTCCACCAACAGGTTTGCGGTTCGTTGCACACTTTGCCGCGCCAAACCCAGACCGACGCGTCGCGCTATATCGGCCACCGAGAGCGGCTCGTCGAGAGTGGCCCCGAGAACCTGCCACCAGGCCGGCGTCAATCCTGTCGGTTCGGTGATGCCCTGTGCGGCAGCGAGGAATTCGCCGTTGAGCTCGAAGACCGGCAGGACCACCTCGGTGAGCGCGTCCCCCTCCGGCGTTCGTCCGCTCATGCGCCCGTCAGCTGGTCGTAGAATCTGCGCTCCCCCGTTGTGTAGAGCCCGTACCAAGCGTCGATGATGGGCTGCGGGAACACGTCCAGGCGCTCGAACACCAGCTTGGCGAACTCGATCGGTGCGGTCGCTCCCGCGGTGATGACGGTGCCGTCGGACACTGCCTTCTCCTCACGGTAATGCTCCGCTCCGCGGTATTCCGCAGCCTGAGTGAGGAATTCGGCGGCATTCGAGGTATGTGGCCGGCCGTCGAGCAGGCCGGTCCGAGCAAGCCCGTAGGTTGCCCCGCAGATTGCTGCGACCGGGGTGCCCGCTGCCACGAGTTCGGCGGCCAACTCCAAAGCTGCATCGTTAGCGGATTCCCACGTGCCGGCACCGGGCAGAATCAGCGCGTCGACGGACGGAAGATCGGCCAACGCGACGTCGGGGGTAATCCTCAGGCCGCCCATCGTCGTCACCGCCTCCCCCGACTCCGATGCGACGAGCAACCGGTTGGCGTCGGGATTCTGCTCGCGGGCCATCGCGAGCCCGGCGATGAGGTAGCCGTACTCCCAATCAGCCATGGTGTCGGTGGCATACAGCGCAACGGTGATCATGGAACGGTCCTCACGTCGATTGACAGTATGCTGTCAATCATTCGCTTTTGACAACAGGCTGTCAATCCCGGGGATCACTCGCGTTGCTTTTTCACGAGGTCCCACCTCGCGCAAGTAGATCCGGCAAGCAGCGTGATAGCGCTGATCGAACGCGTCGCCGGCCGCTTGTGCACCACCCAGCGCATCGGCGTCACGCGCAATTCCGCGCAACCTCGCGACATCGAAGGGCGTGTCGACGAAGATCGAGTAATCCCAATAGTCCGGTAGCGGTGGCCGATGCAAGAACGTTCCATCGACGACGAGAATTGCATCCGAGGGAACGTACTCAGGGGCGTCCTCGACCAATTCGTCAGACGCCAGATCGATCACTCGACGCCGAATACACCCACTCCCGTTCGGCCCAAGAGGATCCAACACATGGGAAATCAGCGCCCCGAAGTCGTATGCGTCTTCGTAGTAGCCCGCAGCAGATGCTCGACCCTGCCGATACCGATGGGCTCGCCGGTGATGAAAGCCGTCCATGGTGACATGCAAGGCAGATCGACCCTGCGCCACAACGGCTTCGGCCAGCCACCGAGCACACGTCGACTTTCCCGATGCCGTCACCCCATCGACCGCCACACGCACCGGATGACCCGGGTCGAGAGACACAAGATCGGACACCACATCGTCACCCAAGCTCATGAGTCGAGCGTAGGGCACCGAATCATCCTTTATAAACCAATTGGTTGACTACACAGCTCGAGGGGCATATCTTTGCTGTATCCGAGGAGGTGAGTGACCATGGACGACCGGATCGAGCAGCTCAATCGAACCTTTGCAGCGTTGGCGGACCCCACCCGGCGTGACATGGTTGCTCGGCTTGCGGGTGCCGACGCCAACGTCAGCGAACTGGCCGAGCCGTACGACATGAGCCTGCAGGCAGTCTCCAAGCACGTGAAGGTGCTCGAGGATGCCGGGCTGGTGACGCGCAGCAAAGACGCCCAGCGCAGACCGGTGCACTTGGATGCGGAGGTGTTCGGCCTGATGGCGAAGTGGATCGAGCGTTATCGCCAGGAGGCCGAGCAGCGCTACCGCCGACTCGACGACCTGCTGGATCACGTTGTAACACAAGACGACTCTCAGAAGGACGTGTCATGACCGAGCACGAAACCGAGATAGTAGCGGACGACAAAGTACCCACCATCGAGATCATCAGGCAGTTCGACGCGTCGCCCGAGCAGGTGTTCCGCGCACACGTCGACCCCGATCTGTATCGGCAGTGGGTAGGCCCACGGTCGGTGACGACGCGAATCATCGCGTGGGACGCACGAACCGGCGGCGCATGGTCGTTCGCGAACGACCGCGACGGCGAAGAGATCGCGTCGTTCTTCGGCAGCTTCCACGAGGTTCGCGCGAACGAGCGGATCGTGTGGACCTTCACCTACGAAGGCGATCCGGATTCGGTCGCCCTCGAGACCATGGCTTTCGGGGCCCGCGACGACGGCGGTACGCGATTGAGGGTGTTGAGCGTCCTGTCCGACTTCGCAACCCGAGACGGGATGCTCTCCAGCGGAATGGATGTGGGAGTCAGGGAGGGTTACGAGAAACTCGATGCACTGTTGACGGGACCGGCTGCACAGCATGCACGGGACGCTGCCGCGTTCACGGCGTTGGT
The DNA here is from genome assembly GCF_001894785.1 of Rhodococcoides fascians NBRC 12155 = LMG 3623. GTDB lineage: Bacteria > Actinomycetota > Actinomycetes > Mycobacteriales > Mycobacteriaceae > Rhodococcoides > Rhodococcoides fascians. Next base: position 871,763 of record NZ_BCWW01000001.1, on the reverse strand, counting down.
CGATTCCGTTTCCGGGGACGCGTGGTCTCGGCCCAGTCCGGTACCGGAGTGGAACGCGCTGGGTGTCGTCGAACATCTCGTCGGTTGGTCACGTGGTTTCCTCGGCGGTGTCGAGGGTGTCGAACTCTCCGAGCTCGACGTGGCGCGCGACCCTGCCGCCGGGTGGGCGCGACACGTCGCCGACATCCAAGCCATCCTCGACGCCCCCGCGGGCCGCATCCTGAGCAACCCGCACATCGGCGACATGCCGGTCGAAGACGCGATCGACCGGTTCTATACCGCTGATGTGTGGATGCACACCTGGGACTTGGCCAAAGCCCTGGGACGCGAACCCGATCTCGGCGAAGAGCGTTGCGCCGCAGCGCTGATCGCCATGAAACCGATGGACCGCGTGCTCCGCGAGAGCGGGCAGTTCGGCCCCGCCGTCGACGTCGACGACAACGCGTCCGCCCAGGACAGGTTGATGGCCTTCATCGGACGCGACCCGTCCTGGCCGCCCGACAACTAGCCAGCCACGGCTCCCAGACCGACGCTGGCCTTCCTGAGGTGGCTACGTTCACATGTACTTGCGCAACTCCATCTTCGCGATGGACATCTTGTGCACCTCGTCGGGACCGTCGGCGAGCCGCAGCGTCCGCACGTGTGCGTACATCATCGCCAGCGGGAAGTCGTTGCTGACTCCGCCGCCGCCGTGCACCTGAATGGCGCGGTCGATGATCTTCAGCGCCATCTCGGGCGCAGCGACCTTGATCGCGGCGATCTCGGTGCGTGCTTCCTTGTTTCCGACGGTGTCCATCAGGTAGGCGGCCTTGAACGTCAGCAGCCGCGTCTTCTCGATCTCGATGCGCGCCTCGGCGATCCAGTCCTGGATGTTCGCACGCATGGCGACCGGCTTGCCGAAGGTCACCCGTGAAACCGCACGGCGACAGAGCAATTCGAGCGCTCGCTCCGCAACACCGATGGTCCGCATCGCGTGGTGGATGCGGCCGGGCCCCAGTCGAGCCTGACTGATCGCAAACCCCTCACCCGGCCCCTTCAGCACGTCCTTCGCCGGCACCCGCACGTCCTCGAAGAGCACCTCGGCGTGCCCTTCGCGGTCGACGTAGCCGAAGACGGGCAGGTTGCGCAGCACGGTGACGCCGGGCGCATCGATGGGCACGACGAGCATCGACTGCTGCCGGTGCGTTGCTGCCTCGGGATCGGTCTTGCCCATGACGATCAGAACCTTGCAGTTCTTGTGCATCGCGTTCGACGTCCACCATTTGCGCCCGTTCAGGATGAAGTCGTCGCCGTCGCGGTCCATCTTCATTGCGATGTTGGTGGCATCGGAACTGGCGACGTCGGGCTCGGTCATCGCGAAGGCCGAACGAATCTTACCGTCCAGCAACGGCTTCAGGTACTTCTCTTTGTGCTCGTCGGTACCGAAGAGGGTGAACACCTCCATGTTGCCGGTATCGGGTGCGTTGCAGTTGCAGGCTTCGGGGGCGAGCAGGCTGCGGCCCATGATCTCGGCCAGCGGAGCGTATTCGAGGTTGGTCAGGCCGGGGCCCCACTCGGGGTGCGGGTGGAACAGATTCCACAGTCCACGCGAGCGCGCTTCCTTCTTCAGGTCCTCGAGAATCGGGGGATGGAAGTGCGGGTCACCGGCGTCGAGCATCTGTTGCTCGTACACCGCCTCCGCCGGATAGACGTGAGAGTCCATGAACTCCAACAGATCCGACTCGTACTTCTTTGCGCGGTCGCTGGTCTCGAAAAATGCCACGTTCAGTTCCCCTGTTGGTTGTCGAGCAAGCTGTCCTGGTAGCGGCGCATGCCGCGCAACCACCGGTCGTAATCGGCACCTTTGTTGCGGTACATGTCCAGTACGTTCTCGTGGGGCAGGATCAGGAACTGCTCCCGGTCCATCGCGTCGAGCACCACGTCGGCGACGTCGAGCGGTTCGAGCACAGCACCCGCGCTCAGTACCGCAGCAGTTGCGGCCGCTCCCAAGGCATCTCCCGATTCGCGGCCTTCGTAGAGCAATTTGGTGTTGACGCCCATCGGGCACAGGCAGCTGACGCGAATGCCTCGATTGCCGTAGGTGACGTTGAGCCATTCGGCGAACCCCACCGCAGCATGCTTGGTCGTCGCGTATGTGGCGGAACCGATCTGGGTGAGCAAGCCGGCTGCGGAGGCCGTACTGACGAAGTAGCCCTCACCACGTTCGAGCCAACCCGGCACCAACAGCTGCGCAGCGCGGATGTGTGCGCGCACGTTGACGTCGAAAGACAGGTCCCAGTCCTGTTCGCTGGCGTCGAGCCCGGGGGCGCCGCTGATGCCGGCGTTGGCGAAATACAGATCGACCGGACCGAACGACTCTTCGGCGACCGCGATCAGCCGCTCGATATCTCCGATGTCCGACGCGTCGGCCGCGGCAGCGACGGCTGTGCCCGGCCGGTCCCGCTCGATGGCGTCGACCACGGATCGGGCCGTGGACTCGTCCACATCGGAGACGACGACGCGGGCTCCGTGTTCGGTGAGTCTGGCGGCGATGGCTCCGCCGATTCCGCCACCACCTCCGGTGACGATGGCGACCTTGCCTGCAACCTTCATTCCCCAGGTATAGTTGAAGTCAGATTCAAGTTCAACCCTGATTGGATGAACTGCCAGCTCAGCGCCGGTGTGTCATGCCCTCGGCCGCGTCGGATCGGTGATCCAACCCGACCACGAGCCGGGATACAACGCCGCGTCGATGCCTGCCAACTCCAGTGCGAGAACCTGATGTGCAGCGGTTACGCCCGAGCCGCAGTAGACGGCGACGTCCTTTCCCTTCGGTACGAGTCCACCGAATGCGCCGTCGAGTACCTCCGGGGGCAGGAAGCGCCCGTCGGAATCGACATTGTCGGTCGTCGGCCTGTTGACCGCCCCGGGGATGTGGCCGGCCACAGGATCGACTGGCTCGACCTCGCCGCGGAATCGCTCGGGTGCGCGGGCGTCGAGCAGGACGTTCTCGCGGGCGAAGGCCAGCACGTCCTCGACCTCGAGGACCCGGGCCAGCGGTGGCCGCGCCGTGAACGATCCGGCCGCCACGATCGAGGGCTCGGTGCCGACGGAATAGCCCTCGTCGACCCATCGCGCGAACCCGCCGTCGAGGACGCGCACATCCCGGTGGCCGAAGTAGCGGAGCAACCACCAGGCCCGCGCAGCCGCAGTTGCCGGGCCCGCGTCGTAGACCACCACCGCGGAATCGTCGCCGACTCCGGCTCCCCGCATCGCCGCGACGAACGTGTCCGCATCAGGCAGCGGATGGCGACCACGATCGTCTGGGTCGTTCCTGCTGGCTCCACTCCCGTCGTCCGGCGGTGCCGCCAGTTCCGTACCGAGATCGACGAATTGCGCGGTCGGGATGTGCCCCGCCTCGTAACCTGCTCTGTCGCTACCGTTCTGGAGAGTCCACCGAATGTCCAGGACCACTGGGCCGCGACCCATCTCGAACAGACCGTGCAATTCGGAAGCTGATATCAGCGGCGACTGGCTCATAGTGTTTCGACGCTACAGTCCGGGAGGGGGAATAGCTCGGAGTCCGACCAGGTTGTGCGCAGGCGTGACCGAAACTGCAACGACAACACCGCACCTGTCCACCGCCGGGCTCTTCGAGCCGTTCGAGGTCAAGTCGCTGAAGCTGCGTAACCGCTTCGCCATGGCGCCGATGACGAGGGCGTTCTCGCCCGACGGCATCCCCGGCCCGGACGTGGCGGAGTACTACCGCAAACGTGCAGCAGGCGGCACCGGCCTCATCATCACCGAGGGTACGTACATCCCCGACCCCGCCGCAGGACCGCACACCCGCGTACCGAGGATCTACGGCGACGCCAGCCTCGAAGGATGGAAGGGCGTCGTCGATGCGGTCCACGCCGAGGGCAGCGCGATCATCCCCCAGCTGTGGCACCTGGGGGTCGAGCGCGGCACCGAGCCACGCCTGTTCCCCGACGTCACCACCGTCAGCCCGTCCGGCATCGCTCTCGACGGCTCCTCGGTCGGGCGCGCCTTCACCGACGCCGATCTCGACGAACTGACCTCGCACTGGGTTCAGGCTGCCGTCAACGCGAAGAACACCGGCTTCGACGGCCTGGAACTGCACGGTGCTCACGGTTACCTTCTCGACGAATTCCTCTGGGCAACAACCAATGTGCGTGACGACGAATTCGGCGGATCTCTGGAGGCCCGCACCCGCTTCCCCGCACAGGTTGTCGCTGCGATCCGCGCCGCGGTGGGTGAGGACTTTGCCATCGTGTACCGCTTCTCGCAGTGGAAGAGCAACCACTTCGACGCTCGACTCGCAGAGAACCCGGCCGAACTCGATCGCGTCCTCACGCCGCTGGTCGACGCAGGCGTGGACGTACTGCATGCTTCGACTCGTCGGCACTGGGATCCGGCATTCCCCGAACTGGACGGAGTGGACGGCAAGCTCGGTCTGGCCGGTTGGACGCGCAAGCTCACCGGCGTTCCGACCATCACCGTCGGCTCCGTGGGCCTCGATTCGGTGTTCACCTCGGCATGGTCGGAGGACGCGGCCTCCGGTGTGACGGGATTGGACGCGCTGGCGGGCCAGTTCCAGGACGGCGAGTTCGATCTGGTGGCCGTCGGACGCGCGCTGCTCTCCGATCCGGAGTGGGTGAACAAGGTCGGCGACGGCCGCGTCGACGAGCGCATCGAATTCACGCGCGACCACATTCGGAACCTGGTCTAGCGCTTACAGCTCCACCACGTCATCTCGCACCGGCACCATCGTTTTGGGCACGCGCCTAGAACGGTGGTGCTGTGTCGTCTTCCTCGTCGTTCGGCTCCGGCTGCGGTGTCGGTGTCGGGTTGTCCGGTGGGTCGGGGTAGGCGACGATGCCGGATCGTTTGGGTTTGGTGGGTATGTACGGCCGGAGGTCGTTCCCGATGATGGGTACGGCTGTTCCGTTGGCGGGCAGGGTGATTCGGGTGGTCTTCGAGGTGGAGGTCCATAGGATGGCACCACCGGGGAGCATGACCGCTTTCCAATAGCCGGCGGTCTTGACGCTGTGGTGGTATTCGCAGAGGCATTGGAGGTTGTTGACCGTCGTCCAGCCGCCGCCGAGGGGATTGGCGTGATCGAAGGCAATGATGTGGTCGAGTTGGCAGCGTTCGGCAGGTCTGTGGCAGCCGGGGAAGCGGCAGTGGCGGTCGCGTAGTCGTACGGCGGTGGTGGTGAGGGCGTCGGGTCGGTAGATCAGGGCTCGGTCGGTGAGGGGGTCGCGCCCGACGGACTTGCCGAGAGTGGGGTCGGCGGCGATGGCGGCTTCCAGAGCTGCGGCAAGGGATGCATTGCCGAGGTAAATGCCGGAGGAAGTCCGCTGTGCGGTACAGCCTGCGGGGCGCAGCGTCGGGTTGTTGGGGCGGAACGCCAAGGATAGATCGAGGGCAGAGCTGTGCCGTGTGCCCCTGCCGACGGGTGTGTGAGTACAGAACAGGGCTGCAGAGGACGCCAAGGCACTCCGACGTCGTTGCCGGTGCTGGGTCTCGTCGTATTCGGTCGGCTCAGGCGGTGTCGGGTCTGGCGTCGAATGCGATTCTGCTGCAACCGAACCCGAACCCGAACCCGAACCCCGGCCCGGCCCTGCGCCGGGATGCGGTCCTGGGTCCGGTAGCGACGGTGGCGGTACCGAAGGTGGCGGTATCGACGGTAGCGGCGCTGCTGTGTTCGTTGCGGTGCCAGGGCCAGTGCCAGTGCCAGTGCCAGTATCCGTCCGCGATACTCGCGTATCCGGTTTCGCTGAATTCGGTTCCGCGTTGGATTGTGTCGCGTCGGGCTCTGCCGCGTTGGTTTGTGTCGCGTCAGGCTCTGTCGCACTCGGCTCGGCTGTTGTTTCTGACGAGCGTTGTTCCCAGTCCCCGGTTTCCGGGTTCTGCACTGCCAGTCCGAGTTTCTCTGCCAGCGTCACCGCTTCGGTGAGCAGGATCTGCCACTGACTGTTGCGGGCCAACTCCCGCGCCAGATCAGGATCGATGGATCCGTGCCCGGCCAGGTACGCCGGATTCGCCAACAGTCCGATCAGCGTCGCGATATCGACAGTGACCATCGTCAACGGCACCCGACGATCCGGCAGCTCTGCGTCTTTCTTCGGGCAGTCCGCTCGTTGACACAGGCATACCAGCCGGGGTTCTCCGTGCATCCGCGCCATGAAGGCGTCACACAGCCGATCTTGTTTGCCGCGTGGGTCTTTCGGGCAGAGCGTGTCGGCCATTTCCTCCAGGAGCTGCCATGCGGCCGCGGCTTCGGGGGCGGTCAATTCTGCTCGGATCCGCGCCAACTCCCCAGCCGGGGCGTAGGAAACATTGCGGAACCTCTTCGCGAACTCGCGTAGTGCAGCTGCTTCCTCCGGCGCGACCCGCAGAAGAATGTCCCAGATCTCCTTCTCCAGCGGCCCCGGTGACGACCGTCGGGCTGCTTCGACGATCTCGTCCTCGACCGACTTCACGATGTCGTCGGAGAGGTTGTCGAGGATCCGGCACACCACCCTCACTCGCGGGAGGTCGATCTCCCCAGCCTCGAATGCCTTCTTCACCAGCGGCAGTCGAGTGTGCAGGGCGACCCCGACCGAGACATACGCCTCGGCGACCGTCGCCGAACACCCCAACGCCACCGCCATCTCGGTGCGCCCATACCGGCTGTAGTGCTTGTGCTTGGTGTCGAGAGTGATCCAGCTCCGATGGACGTAGTAGCACGCGGAAATCTTGCGAGCCGCCAGCCGATTCTCTTCTCGCGCAGCGGCGGTCAACGCATCCAACGAGACTGTCGGTATCGCCATCTCTTCACCCCCCAGTGAATCGAAACAAGAACGCATGTTCGAACTGCAAGAAGAGTATCCCGACCCACCGACAAGAACGCCGGACCCGTCGAACCCCAGGTCGTCGGACCGACGCGGCGATGATCGCGCACCCGAGCCACATCCCCCGAATACTCGACAACGCCTATCCTCGGTACGTGCCCACCCTCTACACTTCACCGACGAGTACCACGTGACCGGTTCGGCAGTGGCGTGGCTGGAGAAGTTCCAGATCCCGCTGTACCTATTGGCGTTGGCCGTCGGAGTTGTTGTCGGGTTGGCGGCACCGGCATCGGCTCCCGCATTCGAAATCGCCATCAATCCGGTGCTGATCGTCTTGCTCTACGCGACGTTCCTCGCAGTTCCGTTCTCCGCCATCGGTGTATCGCTGCGCGACACGAATTTCTTGCTCAGCGTCGTGGTGCTCAATTTCGTGCTCGTTCCGATCGTCGTGTTCGCACTGACCCGGTTCGTTGCGAGTAACGAAGCGGTGCTCGTCGGGATACTTCTGGTGCTGTTGGCTCCGTGCATCGACTACGTCATCGTTTTCAGCGGGTTGGCCGGGGCGGCATCGGAACGACTTCTCGCCGCTGCTCCGTTGCTGATGCTGCTGCAGATCGCGTTCTTGCCGCTGTATCTCTGGTTGTTCGTCGGACCCGACCTGGTGAAGATCATCGACGTCGCACCGTTCGTCGAGGCGTTCGTCCTACTGATCGCGCTGCCACTGACATCGGCTGCGGCAACGCAGTGGTCGGCACGACGCACACGCCTCGGCACTCACATCATGGACGCCATGGCAGCGGCGATGGTGCCGATCATGATGGCGACCCTCGCAGTCGTCGTCGCATCTCAGGTCGACGCAGTCCGCAGCGAGGCATCTCAGCTGATAGCAGCAGTGCCGATCTTCGTCGCGTTTCTGGTCGTCATGGCCGTCGTCGGACTCGCGACGGCTCGGGTCACCCGCCAGGACGTGCCCGCGACCCGGGCTTTGATCTTCTCCGGTGCGACCCGGAACTCGCTGGTGGTGCTGCCTCTGGCGCTCGCGCTGCCGCCGGCCCTTTCTCTCGCCGCAGTGGTCGTGGTGACGCAGACGTTGGTGGAGCTGATCGGCATGATCGCGTACGTCAGGATCGTTCCTCGCCTCGCACCGGCGACCTAGACTCCGAACATGACCGAACCCACGCCATCCGACCTGACCGCGCTACGTGCACGGGCTGCGGGCGGTGACCAGGACGCGATCGACGAATTGGTGGAGCAGGGCACCGTCGACGATCTGCGTTCAATTGCCGCAGCCGGCAACAGCGACGCCGTCGACATGCTCGTCGAACGCGCCGGAGAGCGCGAGGACCGCGACGAACTGCGGCGACTGGCAGCCGGCGGAAGTCAGGATGCCGCAGACATTCTCGAAGAACTGGACGGCTAGATCGGATCGGGACGGGTGCCCACCTGCAGGGTGAGCCGGTGCGCGGCGTCGAGCAGCATCTTTCCCAACTCCCGACGTCTGTCCTCTCGAAACCTCGTTTCCACACCGGTCAGACTCAACGCCCATGCCGGCCTGCGGCCGCGGTCGAACACCGCTGCTCCCAGTCCCCAGCTGCCTTCCACGAGCAACGCCGGGTTGACGGCGTAGCCCGAGGACCGCGTCAGCTCGATTCGGTGGCGAATCGCCGACTCCGAATGATCGGTTCCCCACTCGGGCACCAGATCGACGCCGTCGAGGTAGTCGTCGACCTCGCGGTCCGGGAGATGAGCGAGAACGGCCAAGCCTGCGGAGGCCACACCCAGCGGTAATCGAATGCCCTCGTACAGCACATGCGACCGAAGCGGGAAGCTGCCCTCCACCCGAAGCAGACACACCGTCTCGCCACCTCGACGCGCGGACAGGAACGCGCTCTCGCCACTCCGCATTGCCAAGTCCTGCACGATATCTCGGGCCTGATCGGTGACGTCGTAGCGCAATGCGGCCATGGAGCCGAGGAGATAGATTTCCGGTCCCAGTGCCCACCGTCCGGTTCCCGTATCGCGGTCGACGAATCCCTCGTCGGCCAGTTCCGTCAACAGCCGATGAGCCGTCGGGCGCGCAACTCCAGCAAACCTCGCCAACTCGGTGGTCGAGGTACCGGTCGCCTCCGCCGCACTGGCGGCACGCAGCAGAGCACACACTTTGGCGATGACGCCGGCGTTGGCGTCGAGCACAGTCACCGCACCACTGTACGTCCACTGAGTGAACGCCGACGCACTTCATGTTCGACATTCGAGCAGAATTTCGTAAAACAGCCGCGATGCGCGCTGGTCGAGTTCACTGGACCCATCGTTTGCTCAACGAACACATCAGGAGTTCACGTGACAGGAAAGACCTACGACTCCGCAGCCGACGCGGTGGCGGACATCGGTAGAGGAGCGACCATCGCGGTCGGCGGCTTCGGCCTGTGCGGCATCCCCGATGCCCTCATCGAGGCCATCGCCGACACCGACGCGGACGAATTGGAGGTGTTCTCCAACAACTGCGGCGTCGACGGCTACGGATTGGGAATTCTGTTGGCAGCCGGACGTATTCGCCGTGTCACTGCGTCGTACGTCGGCGAGAACAAAGAGTTCGCCCGGCAGTACCTCGCCGGCGAACTCGAAGTGGAACTGACACCGCAGGGCACGCTCGCCGAACGTCTCCGCGCCGGCGGCACCGGCATTCCCGCTTTCTTCACCCCCGCCGGGGTCGGCAGCCCCATCGCCGACGGCGGAATGCCGTGGCGCTACAACGTCGACGGTTCCGTCTCGATCGAGTCACCGCCCAAGGAAACACGGGTGTTCGGCAACAAACGCTACGTGCTCGAGGAGGCGATCAACGCCGACTTCGCTCTGGTGCACGCCGAGATCGGCGACACCGCAGGCAATCTCGTGTTCGACAAGACAGCGATGAACTTCAATCCGCTGGCAGCGATGGCGGGCAGGATCACCATCGCTCAGGTGGAAAAGCTCGTCGAGCCGGGCGAAATCGACCCGGCCCAGGTGCATCTTCCCGGAGTGTTCGTCCAACGTGTCGTACATACCGGTCCACAGAACAAGCGCATCGAAAAGCGTACCGTCAGTTCAGGAGTTCGAGCATGACCGCAGGATGGACCCGAGACCGGATGGCCGAGCGTGCAGCGGCCGAGATGGTCGACGGCGAATACGTCAACCTCGGCATCGGCTTGCCGACGCTGATCCCGGGCTACCTCACCGACAAGGTGAACGTCACTCTGCATTCGGAGAACGGCATCCTCGGCACCGGCCCCTACCCGACCGAGGACGAGGTCGACGCCAACCTCATCAATGCCGGAAAGGAGACCGTCACCGTCAATCCCGGTGCGTCGTACTTCGATTCGTCGCTGAGCTTCGGCATGATCCGAGGCGGCCACATCGACACAGCCGTTCTCGGCGGCATGCAGGTCTCCCGTAACGGCGACCTCGCCAACTGGATGGTCCCCGGCAAGATGGTCAAGGGCATGGGCGGGGCGATGGACCTGGTGCACGGGGCTCGACGCGTCATCGTGGTCATGGAACACACCGACCGCGACGGCAATCCGAAGATCCTCGACGCGTGCACCCTGCCGCTGACCGGCCAGGGCGTCGTCGACCGCATCATCACCAACCTGGCCGTCATCGACGTCGTCGGCGACGGCACGCTCGAGCTCGTGGAACTTGCACCCGGGGTGACCACCGAACAGGTCGTCGCCGCCACCGGATCAACCCTGAAGCACTGAAGCACTGACAGCCGTCCGAACAGCACTGTGGGCCCGAACGTCCGAAGACGCTCGGGCCCACAGTGTTACGTTCTAGTCCGGAATCATGTCGAACGTGTCCGGATTCGGACCGTTCCGGCCTTCCTCGCCCTTGTCGAGTGCAGTGATCGCATCGACGTCGGCCGAGCTCAGCTCGAAGTCGAAGATGTCGAAGTTGGCCTTCACGCGCTCCGGAGTCACCGACTTCGGGAAGATGATGTTGCCACGCTGAATGTGCCAGCGGAGCACCACCTGCGCAACCGATTTGCCTGCGGCGTCGGCGATTCGCTTCAGTTCCGCGTCGTCGAGAACGTTGCCCTGAGCGATCGGCGACCACGCCTCGGTGGGGATGGCATGTTCGCGGCCGTAGGCCCACACGTCGTGGTTGACGAAGTACGGGTGCACCTCGATCTGGTTCACCGCGGGGACCGTCTCGGTCTCTTCGGCGAGGCGATCGAGGTGAGCGGGCTGAAAGTTCGAGACGCCGATGTTGCGGGCCCGGCCGTCGGCGGCGAACTCCTCCAACGTCTTCCACGTGGAGACGAAGTCGCCGTCGTACCGGGTGGGCAGCGGCCAGTGGATGAGGAAGAGATCGACGTAGTCGGTCCCGAGGTCGCTGAGCGTCTTGTCGAACGCCGAGCGCGCGTCGTCGGGCCGGTGGAAACCGTTGTTGAGCTTGCTGGTGACGAACACCGATTCGCGGTCGATGCCGGAGCTGCGAATGCCCTCGCCGACCTGCTTCTCGTTGCCGTACATCTGCGCGGTGTCGATGTGTCGGTAGCCGATCTCGAGCGCCGTTTCGACGGCCTTCGCGGTCTCGTCGGCGTCGATCTGAAAGACGCCGAAACCGAGCTGGGGAATCTGCTTGCCGTTTCTGAGCGTGACGTTGGGTACCTGAGTCATATCGCCGGGGTGCCCGCCCACTGTGGCCTTCAAACCGGGTGGAACAATGCCATCGTGATAGTGCAGCGCATCCGGCGCGTCGTAGACGGAGTTGCCGAGAAATTCGGTCGGTCCACCTCTGCTCTGACAGCTCCCGAGCGCAGTTTCGATCCGGGGCACCCATGGTTCCTCACCGCGCCCGAGCGAGGCAACGACGACACCCGAATTTCGGCCTGGACCGAGGGCAATCGCGTCGAGAACCTCGTGCACGGCAAGACGTACTTCGCGGCACTCGCACGGGCCCTCGAGCAGACCGAGCGCGACGATCTGGTGCTCTTCACCGATTGGCGCGGGGACCCGGAGCAGCTGCTCACCGACGACGGCGTGACCGTCGAGGATGCCCTGGCCGCCGTCGCGCACCGCGGTGGCGTCGTCAAGGGCATGGTGTGGCGCTCCCACATGGAAACCCTCGGTTTCACCGGTCCGAAGAACCGCAAGCTCGCGCTGCGGCTGGAAGAGGCGGGCGGCGAGGTCATTCTGGACCAGCGCGTGCTGGTCACCGGAAGCCACCATCAGAAGTTCGTGGTCGTGCGGTACGGCAGGACTGATTTGCCCGACGTCGCTTTCGTGGGCGGTATCGATCTGGCACGTGCTCGACGCGACGACGCCGATCACTTCGGCGATCCCGTCTCGCGGCCCTTCCCTCCCGAGTACGGCGAGATTCCGGCGTGGCACGACGTTCAGGTGCAGATCGAGGGGCCCGCAGTCCGGGATGTGGAGGACGTCTTCCGGGAACGCTGGGAAGATCCCGCGGCGCTCTCGCGTCTACCGTGGCACGCCATTCCCGATTTCCTGCGCGGAGTCAGGCGTGAACCGTCGGAGTTGCCACCCGCTGCCGCCGCCCCGGAGCCGCAGGGCACGTGCTCGGTTCAGCTGCTGCGTACCTACCCGCGTCGACGCCCCGCCTACCCGTTCGCGACGAGAGGCGAGCGCAGCGCTGCCCGCGCATACGCCAAAGCCCTGGACCGTGCCACCGAGCTGATCTACATCGAGGACCAATATCTGTGGTCCGTCGACGTCGCGCGCGTGTTCGCCGCGGCACTGCGCCGCAAGCCGAACCTGCGGCTGGTGGTGGTGGTCCCCAAGCACCTCGACGACGACAGTAACTTGACCATTCCCTCTGCGCTGCTGGGACACTCGGCGGCGCTCGGGGTCATCCGCGCAGCCGGCGGTGACCGCGTACTGGTACTCGACATCGAAAACGACCGTGGCATACCGGTATACGTGCACTCGAAGGTCTGCATCATCGACGACGTCTGGGCGGCAGTGGGGTCGGACAACTTCAATCGCCGCTCCTGGACCCATGATTCGGAGCTGACCGCGGCCATCGTCGACGAGCAGCGCGACGATCGGGCACCGCTCGACCCAGCGGGCCTCGGCGACGGTGCCAGAACCCACGCGCGCAACCTGAGACTCGAACTGATCCGCGAACACCTCGGGCGGGCCGACGGCGACGACGCCGACCTCGTCGACCCGCAGCAGTTCTTCGACGTGGTCTCGGCGAGCGCGACGGCCCTGGACAACTGGCACCGCAACCCGTCCGCGAAGCCCCGGCCCGTCGGCCGTCTGCGAATGCACGAGATCACGGTGCCGCCCGTCTGGCAGCAGCGACTCGCCGCACTCGCCTACCGGCTGTTCGTCGACCCCGACGGACGCCCCATCGGGATGCGCCTGCGTCGTCGATTCTGAGTCCACGTTTTCGAGTTGTAGCTGTTTCGGACCTGACATATCGGGCATTCGCTCACGATGTCCACCTCCTCCCGCGCGCCCAGCGCGCTCGTCTTCGCGCCGTCCCCACTACTGACGGTGACCCTCGACGCTGCCCCCAACGGCAGTACCGAACTGCACGTGCACGCGGGCGGGCAAGGCCACTGGATCGCCAGGATGGCGTCGGTGCTGGGTCTCGATGTCACACTCGCCGGGGTGTTCGGCGGCGAGATCGGTGCCGTACTGCGCGGCATCGTCGAGAGTGAGGGCATCTCCGTCGTCTCCGTCGACATCGGCCAGGAAAGCGGCTCCTACGTGCACGATCGCCGAAGCGGAGAGCGCGAGGTACTGGCCACGGTCGATCCGCCGCCGCTGGCCAGGCACGCGCTCGACGACCTGTTCGGCGCGGCACTTGCCACCGGCGCCCGCAGCGACGTGGCAATTCTCGGCGGTCCGCACGCCGACAACATCGTGCCGCCCGAGGTCTACGAGCGACTGTGCGCAGACCTACGTGCGCTCGACGTCCCGGTGGTGGCGGACCTGTCGGGCCCCACCATGCTGGCCGCCCTCGCCGGCGGCCTCACAGTTCTCAAGGTCAGCCACGAGGATCTGATCGCCGACGGCGGAGCCGAGACCGAGGACCCGAAGCACCTGATCGATGCCATGCGAAAGATGCACGACGACGGTGCCGAGGTGGTCGTGATCTCCCGAGCGGGAGACCCCGCCCTGGCGCTGGTCGACGGCGACGTGCTGGAGATCGTCACCCCGGGTCTGCAGATGGTCGACCACCACGGCGCAGGCGATTCGATGAGCGCCGGCATCGCCGCCGGAATTGCTCAGGGGATGTCGATGCCGGAGGCGCTCCGCCTGGGCGGCGGCGCGGGCACTGCCAACGTCACCCGCCGCGGCCTCGGTAGCGGCCGAAAAGACCTGGTTCTCGGACTCACCGAATCGGTCGACGTGCGTCCGTACGGCAAGGCGGGCAAGAAATGAGGGCGCTGATCACCAACGACGACGGCGTGGACAGCGCAGGCATCGCACTGCTGGCGCGGGTCGCGCTCGACGCCGGCCTCGACGTCGTGGTGGCCGCACCCCACGAGGAACGCAGCGGTGCCAGTGCATCGCTGACGGGGATGGGCGTCGACGATCACCTGGGTATCGAGCGAACCGAGATCGAGGGGCTGCGCGGCGTCGAGGTCTATGCGGTACAGGCCTCACCGGCCCTCATCGCGTTCCTCGCCACCCGAGGGGCCTTCGGCGATCCACCCGACGTGGTCCTCTCCGGTATCAATCACGGCCCCAATACCGGTGCGGCCGTTCTACATTCGGGCACGGTGGGCGCGGCGCTGACCGCGTTGACGCACGGGGTTCCCGCCATGGCGCTGTCCTCGCTCGCCACCCGGCCGTCGCACTGGGACACCGCCGAACACGTCGCGCATCTGGCGGTGACATGGATGATTTCGCACCTGACCGTCGATGCCGTCGTCAACGTCAACATTCCCGACGTTCCACGGTCGGATTTCGCCGGGATCGTTCCGGCCTCGCTGGCCCGGTACGGCGCGGTGCAGGCCGAAATAGGCGATCGCGGAGAAGATTTCGTCACCGTCCGGTTCGACGAGATCCACGCGGAGGACGACGACTCCGACGCCTCCCTGCTGGCCCGGAACTGGGCGACCGTCACCGCGCTGCGTCCCCCGAGCGAGGTGGACAGCATCGATCTGTCGACGCTGCGTGAGTGAGCTCGGTGCGGTGGAGCCGATTGTGTCGGTGCCCTCGGGCACACTGGGAATCATCACCGCACATGCAACGGACCTAGGGGGTCACCGCACATGACGACAGATACCGATTCCGGATCGTTCCGCAGGCTCCACTCGCATGGCGTAGTTCCACCGTTTCTGCTCGAGCGTCTGCAGGGAGCCGGTGCCCGCGCGACTCTGCTGGCCGACCGCGAGATGCGGGCGGGCAGAGAGGTCGTCCAGGCACGTACCGCCATCGCACCGCGGACCGGCGGCACCCTCGAACGCACCATCTCCGATGCGAAAGCGACCCGCGACCTCCCGGGTCAGCAGGTTCGCGCCGAGGGTGAGGATCCCACCGGCGATGCTGCGACCGACGAGGCATACGACGGCCTCGGTGCCACGTATGCGTTCTTCGACGAGGTGTACGGCTACTCGAGTCTCGACGGCAGCGGCCTGCCCCTCGATGCGACGGTCCATTACGGCCGGGACTACGACAACGCGTTCTGGGACGGCTCTCGCATGGTGTTCGGCGACGGTGACGGAGAGGTGTTCGCCCGCTTCACCGTTTCTCTGGGCGTCATTGCACACGAGCTCGCGCACGGTTTCACGCAGTACACCACCCCGCTCGAATACAAGGACCAGGCCGGCGCACTGAACGAATCCATCTCGGACGTGTTCGGTGCACTCGTGGAGCAGTACACCGCGAAGCAGAACGCCGAGGACGCGTCGTGGTTGATCGGCGAAGGTCTGTTCCTGCCTGCGGTGCAGGGCAAGGCGCTGCGCTCGCTCCTCGAGCCCGGTACCGCGTACGACGACGATGTACTCGGCAAAGACCCACAGCCGGCGAGCATGGACGACTTCGTCGTCACCACCGAGGACGACGGCGGTGTGCACATCAACTCGGGCATTCCCAACCGCGCGTTCGCCGTCGCCGCAACCACCTTGGGTGGCCCGGCGTGGGACCGCGTCGGGCAGGTCTGGTTCGACACCATGACTGTCGGGGGTCTGGCACCGACGGTCGACTTCGCGGGTTTCTCCGCGGCGACGCTGCTCGCAGCGCAGAAGCGATTCGGTGCCGATTCCGACGTCGCACGGGCCGTGGCCACCGGTTGGTCTACCGTGGGAGTTCAGTCAACACGGGAGCCGAGCGACGATCGGGTGTGATCGAGGGGCATGAGCCTGCGCATCGAGGTACTGCGAACCGGCGGGATCGCCGGAATGTCCAAGCGCGGAGTGGTCGAGACCGACGAGCCGGAATGGCAGTCGCTGGTCGAGGCTGCGCGCCCGTACCTGGCTGAGCCGCCCCCACCCGAGCCGGCCGAGTCGCAGGCCCGCGACACCTTCGTGTGGAACGTGTCGGTGGGCGAGCAATCGTGCCGGGTCGGCGATTCGGCCCTGACCGGGCCGCTACGCGACCTCGCGGAGCGCACACTCCGCGAGGGTCGCGTCAGGTAGTTCAGCAGCTCGGCTCAAGCTTTCCATTCCGCGGAGCGTTCCGGGGACGCCTCGGCCAACGCCTTCACCGTGTCGTCGACGCCGAAGTCCTTGCCGTACACCGGGGTTCCCGGTTGCTGACGCCAGGACTCGGCGAGAGAACCGGCATCGACCGGGTCGAAGCCGAGCTCGTCGATCACCGAGAACACCAACTTCTTCGACTCTGCGTCGTCCCCGGCGATCGGCAGTGCGATGCGCTTGTCGGTTCCGGCAGGAACACCCTTCTCGAGCAGGTGCTTGTACCAAATTCCGTTGAACGCCTTGATCACCGGCTCACCGAGCTGCTGCGACACCCATACGCTCTCGGGTGTGCCGCCTTCGATGTCTTCGATCAGACCGTCGCGCTGCTGCGGGTAGTAGTTGTTCGTTTCGATGATCGGCGCTCCGGGCTTGCGTGCGCCGGCGATACCGGCGGCGAGGTCGGGCACGTTCTTCTGCGGGATGCTGAGGATGACCAGGTCCGCATCCTGCGCCGCGTCCGCTGCCCACACCGCCGTCGCTCCGGTTTCCGACGCCAGCTCCGCCAGAGTCTCCGGGTCTCGTGAGTTCGAGAACCGAACCTCGTGACCGAGCGCCGTCAACCGGCGCACGAGCGTTCCACCGATGAATCCACTTCCGATGATGCCAATTTTCATGTCCGGAACAAACGATCAGGGACTCGATCTATTCCCGTCAGGAAGCGACCGCGACCTTCGATCGAGGCCGCCCGAACTTCATCGCCTTGTCGACGAGCTTGCCGTACCGCAGAACCGGCAGGTCGCGGAAGTAATTCATCCGCAGCTTCCACGGAGTTTCACTGCCCTGCCTCGGGAAGTTGTCCACGGCCCGCAGCACGTAGCCGGCGGCGAAATCGAGGAACGGCTCTTCGTCCACGGACGGGTCGCGTTCGAGCTCGACGGTGCTGTACCCGTTCTCGTCCATGTGGGCGAGCAGGCGCATGACGTAGTTCGAGACCATGTCGGCTTTGAGCGTCCACGACGCGTTGGTGTACCCGACGACAAAAGCGAAGTTGGGGATTCCGGTGAGCATCATGCCCTTGTACGCCATGGTGCTGGGCAGATCCACGTCTCTACCGTCGACGCGGAAGGTCGCGCCACCGAGTGCGGACAGGTTCAATCCCGTTGCCGTGACAACGATATCGGCGTCGAGGTGCTGGCCGGACTTCAACTTCAGGCCGGTCTCGGTGAAGCTGTCGATGTGATCGGTGACGATCGAGACCTCGTCCTTGCGGATCGAGCGGAACAGATCGTTGTCGGGCACCAGGCACAGGCGCTGATCCCACGGGTTGTACGACGGGGTGAAGTGGGTGTCCAGGTCGTACCCCTTCGGCAGCCAGCCCTCCTGCATCTTCCGGATCCGCTTCTTCATGAATTCCGGGTACTTCTGGCTCAACGTGAAGATCAACATGGCCATCGACACGTTCTTGAGCCGAGTCACGCTGTACGCCAACTTCTTCGGCAGACGCTTCCGCAGTGTCTGCGCAATCGGATCCTTCGAGGGGAGCGAAAGGATGTAGCTCGGCGAGCGCTGCAGCAACGTCACGTGCTCGGCCTCACGAGCGAGGTTGGGAGCCAACGTGATCGCCGTTGCACCGCTGCCGATGACGACGACCTTCTTGCCCGCGTAATCCAGATCCTCGGGCCAGTGCTGCGGGTGGATCACCTGCCCACCGAAGTTCTCCTGGCCGACGAACTCCGGGCTGAAACCCTTGTCGTAGTTGTAGTAACCACTGCAGGAGAACACGAACGACGCGGTGATCGTGACGGTCTCGTTCGTGTCGCTGCGCTGCGCCGTGACCGTCCAGAACTGCTGCTCGGACGACCATTCGAGGGCGACGACCTTGTGGTGGTATCGAATGTGCTTGTCCACACCCGCTTCTCGTGCGGTTTCGACGATGTAGTTACGGATGTCGGAACCGTCGGCGATGGACTTCTCTCCTGTCCACGGCCTGAAGCTGTACCCGAGGGTGTACATGTCGGAATCGGAGCGAATACCGGGATAGCGGAACAGATCCCAGGTGCCACCGATCGCCCCGCGGCTTTCGAGGATGGTGTACGTCTTCCCGGGCAGATCGTGGCCGAGGTGACGCGCGGCACCGATCCCGGACAGGCCGGCACCGATGATGAGGACATCGACCTCGGGGGTGGTCAGTACGGCAGTCATGAGCAACGATTCCTTCGGTGGGGGGTCAGCTGATTTTGTTGCGTGCGCTCTCGGACCTACCGAGACGCGCTACTTCTTCGTCCATCTTGGGCAGGATCGTCGGCACGTGCGCCAACATGCTGCGATCGCCGACGCGCGAGGTGATGACGGCCTTGAACCAGGACGCCGCACCAACCCACCGCGGTACGTAGACGCGGCGCTTGCGCTTGGCCAGGCCGTCGACGAACGCATCCACGCACTGCTCGACGGTCATCGTCTTCCCGAGGGGGCCGGGCAGTACCGCGAGCAAATCCTGGAAGGCCGTGAGATCGGACTTCGCGTCCTGGACCATCGGGGTATCGATCCAGGCCATGTGGGCCGAGCCGACGTCGACTCCTCGGTAGTTCACTTCCAGCCGAAGCGCATTGGCGAAATGCTCGGCTGCGGCCTTGCTGGCGTTGTACGCGGCCAAGCCGGGGCACGGGGTGAACGCGGCCAGCGAGGAGACGACGAGGATGTAGCCGTTGCGTTCGATCAGCGACGGCAAGGCCGCGCGGACGGTGTTGAACACGCCCATCACGTTGATGTCCATGACGCGCTGGAACGTGGCCGGGTCCACCTGCAGGATGGATCCGTAGCTGGCGATTCCCGCATTGGCGAGCACCAGATCGATGCCCCCGTAGGCCGCGATGCCGCCGTCGACGGCGCGCTGCATGTCGTCCAGATTTCGGACGTCGGCGACGAACGCCTCGGCCTTCAGCTGCGTCGCGACCTCCCGCAGCGGGGCCTCGTCGACGTCGACGAGTACCAACTTGGCTCCACGACCTGCCAACGCACGTGCGGTCTCGGCACCGATTCCTCGTGCCGCGCCGGTGATCAGAACGACCTTGTTCCGGAGCGTCGATGACGCCATGTCTCCCCCTCGATCGAGATGCATTCCTGCGAACACTTTGCATCTGATACCGAGCGGTGTCAAGATCTGTCTGTGACTACCCATCACAGTGACGTCGGCAGGACGTATCGCGGAGCTCCCCCGCAGCAGCGGCAGCAGGAGCGTCGAACCCGCCTGCTCGATGCCGCCGTCGAAGTGTTCGGCACCACCGGGTACCGAACGGCGACCGTGGAGAAAGTCTGCACCGAAGCGGGCCTGACCAAGCGCTACTTCTACGAGTCCTTCACCAACAGCGAAGACCTGCTGATGGCCACCTACGCCCGCGCTACCGACGCGATGCGCGAGAGCATCCTCGCCGGAGCGGCGTCGGAAACGGAGTCCAGCGAACAGGTGCTCCGAGGAGCCCTGACCGGATTCTTCACGTTCGTCGCCGAGCAGCCGAAATCCGCTCGTATCGCCTTCGTCGAAATCCTCGGCGTATCCCCCACCGTCGACGCGTTGTACCGCAAGACCACCACCTCGTTCTCGGCGACGGTGCTACAGGTCGCCGACACCGTAGGGTCCAGCCGTGGCCTGGCCGGGCCGAACCGTAAAACGCTGGCGATGGGCCTGGTGGGCGCGGTACTCACCATTGCTCAGCAATGGTTGCTGTCCCCCGAACGCGAACCTCTCGACTCCGTGATCGCCAGCGCGCACACCATTCTGGCCGCCGTCGTATTCGGACGCGTCGACGGCTGAGCAGCTGTCATGCTCTGCTCTGCAGCGGCTCCACAGGTTCGTCCGAGGTGACGCGTTCACCTGATTTGACGACGACGACACCGAGCAGAATCAGTGCGCCACCGGCCAATTGGATCGGTCCCGGAGCCTGGCCGAGCAACAGCCACGCGAACACAAGCGCCGCAACAACTTCCATCAGACCCATGAACGACGCCAGCCGCGAGCCGAGGCGTCGACCGGCTGCAATTCCGAGCACGTACGCCAGAGCGGCGGTCACCACACCGAGACCGATGATCGGAACCCACCATGGCACAACGGCATCGACGAACGTGACGTCGGTCAGCGGAGCCGCGAACGGGACGATGCCGACCAGCCCAGCGGCGAGCAGAATGAGTCCACCTGCCAGCAGACCGCCCCCGGCGAGCACGATCGGCGGCAAGCCGTTGCTCTCGTCGGCGGAGAGCACCCAGTAGACGGCGGCTCCCGCCATCGCACCGAGCGCCCACAGCACGCCGACGCTGTCGACGTCCGCGCCGGAGATCAGGTCGAGAACGAGTACCAGCCCCATTGCGGCCAACAGCGCACCGACCAGCGTCAGCCGGCCCGGACGCTGCTGGTGCCGAAACCACATCCAGCCGATGACGGCTACGGGCGAGGTGAATTCGATGAGCAGTGCGACACCCACGTCCATTCGGCCGACGGCGTTGAAGAACGCGAGCTGACAACCGGCCACCGCGAAGGCACCGTAGGCCACGAGCAGCTTCCAATTCTTGACCAACAGGCCCCAGCGTCCACGCAGCGCGAGAATCGACGGAATCAGCAACACCGCTGCCGCGAGCAGGATGCGCGCAGTCACGGCGGCACCGGCGGTCCAGCCGGCATCGAGCAGGCCTTTGGCCAGTGAGCCGGAGAGCCCGAACGATGCCGCGGACAGGAGCGCGAACCCGAGCCCCGAGAGTCGACGCGACCGTGCCGCAGCGTCGTGTGCAGCTGCGCGATCCACCAGCGCGTCATGAGTGTAAGCCGTCATGACATGTGACAGTAGGGAGTGAATTGGTAAGGTGTCAACATGCTTTTTGCTCATGACGCAGAACTGTCGCTTCTGTCCGCCGTGGCATTGGTCAATTCCGCCGAAGACCCGGACACGCTGACCACCCGCGAGGAGCTGGCCGAGTTCTTCACCGACCAGGGCTACTCCGGACGGTTCGACGGCGACGACGCCGAGCTCGAGGCGGTGCGGGCACTGCGTCCGACCGTGCGATCACTGCTCACCAGCAGTCGAGACGATGCCGTGCTCGAGGTGAACCGCTTGCTTGCCGAATCCTCGGCCCTGCCCCGACTGGTCCGGCACGACACTCTCGACTGGCACGTCCATGCCGTCGCCGACGACAGTCCACTGGCAACCCGCATCGTCGTCGAGACCGCGATGGCCATGATCGACGTCATCCGAGCCGACGAGCTCTCTCGTTTCGACGTCTGCGCCGATCCGGACTGCAACGGGCTGGTTCTCGACCTCTCCCGAAACCGCTCTCGCCGCTTCTGCAGCACCACCTGCGGCAACCGCGCGGCGGTCGCCGCGTACCGCGCACGCAAGGCCCAGTAGCACCGCAGGGCTTAGACGACCGGGTTTCGGGTATTCGGCGACGGAACTTAGCGAGAGGAACATCCCCATGGTCGAGAAAAGGCCTTCGAAAACGAGCTGGGCACGTGCAGTCGAGAACATGCTGGCCGTCATCTTGATCTTCGCCGGAATCGCATCCGCGGGCGGTCTGATCGCGGCTCTGGCGGGCGGCTTCGAGGGATGGGCGATCGTCGCCGGCATCACCGTGGTCGTACTGTTCGCAGCAGCGTTCTTCGCCGTTCGCGACGGTGCCCGACGACGCGCGCGGGAAGTCGACACCGTCGTCTACTCCCCCGACAACACCGATCAACTGTTCGACGTGGACCCGAACACCGGTGAGCGCACTCCGCACCGGGAATAGCACTGCCGCACGGTAGTGCTGCTCGGCGTCAACTCGGAACCGATTCGAGACGAACCATCGAATCGGTTCCGAGGAAGAACACACCCGATAGCGTCTGGGCGATAGTGCCGCTGTCGGTGAACCCATCGGACCCAGCCGGGATGGTC
Source organism: Rhodococcoides fascians NBRC 12155 = LMG 3623 (assembly GCF_001894785.1). GTDB lineage: Bacteria > Actinomycetota > Actinomycetes > Mycobacteriales > Mycobacteriaceae > Rhodococcoides > Rhodococcoides fascians. The sequence goes on along the minus strand of NZ_BCWW01000001.1, from coordinate 849,411 downwards.
CAATGCCACCGCACGTCACCGGAATCCGTGGTTGCGACATACGCCGGACCGTCGATCGAATAACGAGTGTTGCCGATGACCTTGTCCGTATCGAACGGATCCGGCAACTCCCACACAGTAGCGCCGGTGGAGTCGACGACGGTGTCATCCGAGGTCATGTCGAGACCCCCGACGGGTGCTCCGGTGGTCGGATCGAAAAATGTCGCCTCCCCGCCCATCGTGACGACGCCTCGCCCGTCGGCCGTGTGAATCACTGTGCCACTCAGGCCCTCCCACCCCATGGATGTGGTGATCGGTAGCGTCCACATTCGGTCGAGTGCATTCACCGACCCGCCGTGCAACACGGATTCGCCATCCTCAGGGCTGCCTTCCAACAACAGCACCGATGTCCCGTCGCTCTCGATCGCGTAGACGTACCAGTCCTCGGGGACCGGTATCCGCTTCACCACCCCGTCGTTCGTACCGATAGTGACGAGGGACTGCACATCGGAATACGTGTCGAGACAGACGATCTCGCTCTGAACGGGAACGCTCGCGCATACGTCGACTGTTCCGGGCGACGCCTTCCATCGCACACTGCCGTCGTCGGCATCGAGGGCCACGAACTCGACTGCATCGAGCGAAGACGACCGTGGATTCGGCAGGCCCATTGCGGTGACGAGAACATCGCCGGCGTCGATCACGCCCGTGACCCCGAGATCGAACGTCAAACTTGCGGTCGGCGAACGGAATGCAGCGAATTGCCTACCGTAGACGGTCTCTGCGTCGATCCGCCAGCTGGGCTCGAGCGCCGGCCCAGCCGGCGCCTCAATTGTCTCCGTCTCCTCCGAGAACGTCGGCATCTCGTCGAACGCCGACGTCGTTGCATCGTCCATCGACGGCTTTACGGACACGTCCACATTCACCAGCACGACCGCAGCCGCGGCGACGGATACCACTGCCACCATCACCGCGGCTGCAGCGAGAACAGTGCGTGTCGTCGAATCCTTCACGGCCACTCCGTGATCGGAGCTTGGGCCACTGCATCCAGTAGCTCGAGTGGCAGCGGTTCCGGCCGTGTCGAACGGCCCCCGCCAGGAACGAAATCCGCCGTCGACCGAACCGACACCTGCACGCCGGACGGTCGCGTCAGCGTGACCGACCTCGCCAACCGCATGGTTCCGTCCTCCGCGGTCATACTGCTCGACAGATCGACGTCGTACGATTCGAGCACCGAACCGTCGGGCAATGTTCGCAGCTCCACAACCGGACCGTACGCATTCTCCGGATCGTAGGGGTCCCTCGCCACCGGGAGTGCCGCGCCGGAGGATACGGAAATCGACAGCGCTACATCGGAGTTCACTACGTCGATGTCCGTACAGGCACCCCTGCCCGTGCGATCGGGTACCAGCGACCCGATCGGCCGGTTCAGGACGGGCGCATCGGGTAGCGCCTGCCAGGTTGTCGTCAACGCCTCGTTCGCGGCGTCCAAGGACACCTCGTCGATATCCACCGCTGTCGCCTCCCCTGCGAGCGAGACCGAGCAATCCTGGCGCGGCGCAGCGCTTCCCGCCGGTGCAGGCGAAGCGACTCGGAGGCCCGGCAGCGCCGCGATTCGGGTCAACTCGGATGTGTCCAAGGGAAATTCGGGACCAACGGTAGTACTCAGATTCGCGGTGACCAGAGTTCCGTCCGGGTGATACGCCGTCGCTCTGCGACTGTTCGTGCGGTCACCACCGATCTCGTACCAACTGTCGTCGGTATCGACCACCGTTCCGTCGGGCTCGGTGGTGCGGGCGTCGAGAACGCCTGCGACACAGGCCGGAATCCCCGTCGACGACGGTCGAACATCGACGCTGGCAAACGCAGACACCCCCGCGCGAGTCAGGTCGCCGCGGGCACTGGTGCTTGCCTCGAGGCCCTCCGGCACATTACCGCCGAAGTCGTCCACCGGTTGGAAGGTCAGCGACTGGGATGGGGCGGCCAACTTCACGGTGACATCCGCTGGAAGTGCGCCCACGAGGGCGTCGGTCATCGCTCCTGCCTTGCTCGCGGTCAACCACGGGTAGGCAGGATTGTCGTAGGACCGAGCCTGACTCCCGATGACCGAGATGAGGCGCCCATCCTCACTGGGCGGGGGCGGCTCGACCTCGGAGCACCCCGGAATGTCGACCGGATACTCGACGGGCTCGGAGACGATGGAGTAGTCACCGTCGCGCGCGGCCTCCCCGGATGACACGGCATTTCCGGGCGGCAGTTCACTTTCCGGCGAATGCAGCAGTCCGGCCGCAACGACACCGAGTGCGACCACCGTGACGATGACCGATACGTCGATGACGGCGTTGTGTCTTCTTCCTTCGCGCACGAGACGACACTACATACCCAACGGACGGTTTTGGTCCGATGCGGCCATTCAGGCCGAGTCCGCCAGCAGCGCCGCCACCATACTCGAGCTGTTCACACCTCGGCTGATCCATGTCGCCTGCACAGCGTGGTACAGGTCCGGCTTTCCACTCCACACCGTGGCTGCGGGCCTGTTGTCCGCGTCGAGTTCGTGATGCCAGGAGCCGTCGACGAGGTCGATGAAGGAGTCGGCGGCAATGTCCCACCAAGTGCGATAGTCGTTGTCGTAGCGCTCTTCTCCGGTCCGACGACCCAGTGTCGCGGCGGCCGCGATCGCCTCGCACAACACCCAGTGCAGACGCTCTGTCTCTACCGGTCGCCCGGTCCAGTCGGTGGTGTAGACGAAGCCGGGCGACGGGCCGGGTTGCCATCCGTCCTGCGCCGCGCGGTGATACAGCGACGCGGCGGCGGCAATGTAATCGTGGCCACAAGGGCTGTAGGCCACGAGACTCGCCTGCACGAGCAGCCGAGCCCACTCGAAACCGTGCCCCACCGTTGCTCCGTACGGCTTGAACTGGTTTGCGGTGTCGCCGCTGTTGTACTCGAGCATCGGCTGCCATTCCGCAGTGAAATGCTCGGGAATGCGATTCTCGTTCGACTGTGACCAGCCGATCACGTTGTCGCAGATGCGTACTGCCCTGCTCCGCCAGACCTCGGGCGCACCCGCATCGGCCGCCGCCAGCAGTGCCTCGACCATGTGCATGTTGGCGTTGATACCGCGATAACCGTCGAGCGCGGTCCAGCTCGCATTCCAGGTGTCTGCGCACATGCCGTGGTTCTCGTCCCAGAATCGCCGATCCACGACCTCGAGGGCTTCGTCGAGAAGCCCCCGTCCACTGGGGTGTCCCGCCGCTGCGGCTGCGGCTGCCGCCAACACCACGAAGGCATGCGTGTAGGCCGTCTTCGTCGCGTCGGGGGACGAGGCGTCGGCGCTGGACTCGAACCACCCGCCGTTCGTGCTGTCCCGCAACGTCGTCAGTAGACCGTCGAACACTCGATCGGCTTTCCTACGAGACCCGGGATACCCCTGCATCGAGGCCAGGAAATGCACGTGCGCCATCCGAGCAGTGATGTAGGTCAGGGCCGGATGTCTCAGGTCCGGATGTCCGCGGTCGTTCAACCACGCCGCTCCCCCGGCAGGATGCTCGAGCGAGCTACCGAACCGGAGGAGCCGAGCCGATTCTGTGTCGAGCCACCGCTGGTGCGCGGGCAAGGTCCACCACTGACGACGATCACCGGATGTCATGAGCCCATTCTGCGCGATCGGGCCGGACGACAGGTCCGCTTACCGAACCACCCTGTACCGCAGATACATCCAGCCCGACGTAGGGAAGTGCCTCTGCTCTTCCAGCACCAGGTTCAGTCGGTGCCCCACGGGGAAGTACGGCTTTCCACCACCCAGGATTGTCGGGACGACAATGAGCTCGAACTGGTCGATCGAGTCGAACAACGATGCGGCCAACGACGCGCCGGCGACGGCCAACGTGCCCTCGGTCTCCCGTTTCATTCGCTCCACCTCCGCGACGGCGTCGGCACTACGGACCAGCCGGCAACCGTCGGGCACGGAAGTGAGGGTGTCCGAGAAGACCACCCGGGGAGTTGCCTTGTACAGCTCGGCGAATTCGGCTTCGACGGGGTCGCCGGCCGCCCGTTCCGGGTCGGTCCAGTAGTCCTCCATGGCCTCGTACAGCCGCCGTCCGAACAGAAAGACGCTCGTCTCCACGGTCTGTCGATTCGAGAACCGATGCGATTCCTCGTCGGGCATCGAGTAGTCGAGGCTGCCGTCGGGATCCTCGATGTAGCCGTCGAGGGAAACATGCAGGTTGTAGGTCAGAATCGCCATGTCACTCCAGAGGTCGGGTGGGTTTGCCGGTATCGACCTCTGCACCGCCGAGAAGTCACCGGCCTATCCGCGGATTCAGTCCAGAATCGCGGTTGCTTCCACCTCTACCCGCACGTCCGGTTCGAAGAGGTAATCCACTCCGATCAACGACGCCGGCGGCATGGGAGTCGGCAGTCCGATCTCGTCGGCGACGCGCGTGACGCCGTCCATGAACTCACCGATCAGCTCGGGAGCCCAGTGCGTGACGTAGAACGTCAGCCGCAGTACGTCCTCGAATGTTGCTCCTGCACCGGTCAATCCGATCGCGGTATTGCGCAGCGCCTGCGCAACCTGACCGGCGAGGTCGTCGGTATCGATGGCCGACCCGTCCTCGTTCCGGGCGATCTGACCGCTGACGTGGATGTGTCGAGAACCCTGACCCACCGCCACGTGGTGATACGGGGTGGGTTGCATCATTCCGGGCGGGGTGAATCGAGTGACGCTCATGGTTGGTCCTTCGTCGTAGAAATTCAGGTATAACGTTGATACCTGGTACACAAAGGACACTTCAAGGGAACCTGGTTTCATGACCGATACCGCCGACGGCACCGCAGAACTCACGATCACTGCCCCGCACCGCGAATTGTTGGATCAGGTGCTCGACAAATGGTCACTGCAAGTACTCAACGAATTGTGCGAGCGCCCCTGCCGATTCAACGATCTCCGCCGCGGGATTCCCGAGGTGACTCAGAAGTCCCTCACCGCAACGCTGCGGAAGCTCGAACGCAACGGAATCATCGAACGCACGGTGCTGAGCACCCGCCCGGTGGCAGTGGAATATCGAATCACTCCCCTGGGCAAAACACTTCGAACTCCCGTCGACGTCCTGCTGGCGTGGGCAAGCACGCACATGGACGACATCGACCGAGCGCGAGACCGATTCGATGCCCTGTGACGGTTCACGTCCAGTACAGCAGCTGCGCGTCGGGCAGAACGTCGCGAAGTTCGTCGACGAACCAGCTGCGCATCTCGGCCATCGTGTCCTTCGGATAGACGTATTTCACGCCGCCGAACTTGTTTCTCTTCGCTGTGCGCGCGCCCTCGTCCATCTCCAGTTTCGTTCCCGGATACCAGCTCAACAACACATCCTTGCTCGACGGCGTGAAGCGGTGAGTGATGATTTCGGCGGTCAGATCGAGATCGGGCACATCGCGCAACGCGTCGGCGACGTTCGCGAGCAATCGACCGTACTGCTCGCGCCACTGCGGGATCGGCATGATCGGCGCGATCGTCAACCCCACTCGGTAACCGGCCAGTGCCAACTGCCGCAGAGCTTCTATCCGAGCCGGCATACGTGCCGTGCCGCCCTCGAAGCGGTGAGCGATGTCATCGGCGTTGACCGACAGCCGAACTCGCGTTCGGCGGCCGTGGTCGAGCGTCACCAACTCGCGGACGTCGTCGAACTTGGTGGTGAAACGCAGCGATACGTCGTCCCCGTACACGCCCGCGCCCACTCTGCGAACGGCCTCGGCAAGAGAGCCCGTCACGTGTTCGATCCCCAAAGGATCGGTGTAGCAGGATAACTCGAATGTGGTGCCTTCGTGCCCGCGCTCATCGGTGCCGGAGGTGATGGAACCGCGGCCTGCGTGAGTGCCGATACCGGCCAACACGTCGTCGAGGTTGGCGAAGACCCTGGTGATCGGCGGACCAGACAACGAGCCGGCGAGATAGCAGTACTGGCAATGCGCCGGGCATCCTTTCGCCAGGTCGATCCGCCAGTCCGCGCTCGGCGGAATCGGTTGCGGTTTCAGCACACTCGGCGGAGCGACCACCACGGCCATCGTCGACTTGGCTCGTGCGTAGGTCTCGCGCTCGGACTCACCACGCAGTCCGGTGAGGCGGTCACCGGACAGAATGTCGATGTCGGCGACGCCTGCTGCTTCGCACCGACGGAGAATTTCCGCGGTGTGGGGTAACTCGGACGCAGACTTGGTGACCAGGACACGCGAGGGTGTCCAGAGTCGAGTGGGGGCAACCAGAAGATCATCCATTACTCGTGTTGAACGCGTCGCAGCGTGCAATGCTTCCCGGTTACCGCAGCTCAGGCGAGAAATTCGTCGAGCACGCCCAGCAGGGCACGTACCGCCGCGCTCGGAGCGCGAGTCGACGAGGTCGCAACCGCGAGCGGCCACGTCAGATCCACTTTCGACACCGTGGTGACGACCACACCGCTCCGCTCGGTCAGGACGAACCGGGGTAGCAGCGATATCCCGAGGCCGTTGCGGACGTAGGCAACGCCGGTGGAGATATCGGTGATTTCGATGCTCACGCGTCGTTGCAATCCCGCGTCGGCGAACGCGCGGTCGGCCACCGCGCGATTTCCGAAGCCGATCGGCGAGTCGATGAAGTCGTACGGTGCAATGTCGTCCAGCGTCAAGGACTCTCGTTCGGCCAGGGGGTGGTCCGACGGGAGCACCAGATCCAATACCGACGACGCGAGTTCTCGCACGTCGATCCCGGCGGGCCGTCGGCCGGAGTCGGAGACGAACGCGAGGTCCAGTCGGCCGTCTGCCACCGATTCGAGTAACCCCTGAGTGCCCGACGGCGCTGCGCCGGTGATGAGCTGGACGTGCGGAAACCGGCGGTGGTACTCGCCCAGCAGACCGGGAAGGTCGATCAGCTTGATCGAGGTCAACGTGCCGATTCTGACGGTGCCGCGCAGGCCGCCTCGAACGTCGTCGACCGCATCACGGGCATCGCGAGCGGCATCGAGTACCACCCGAGCACGGGGAAGCAGAGCCCGGCCGGCCTCGGTCAGCAGCACACGCTTGGAGTTGCGATCGAGCAGCGATGCACCCAGTTCTCGTTCGAGGGACTTGATCGCCGCCGAAACCGCAGATTGAACGATATGCAGACGGGCAGCGGCACGGGTGAAGTTCTGTTCTTCACTGACCGCGACGAAGTATTCGAGGTGGCGCAGCTCCATCCGTCGATGATCGCATATCGAGATAGTTGTCAGCGTTTTTCTTCGTTGGACGTGATCGTCGAGTCCGAGGACAGTCGTATCCGAACGAACAACACCGACTTCGGAGAACGACATGTCCCACGACACCCTGCCCGCCGCTCCGCCGGAACAGACTCACTCACCGACCTCGACTCGTCGACACGGCGTCGGCTTCTGGGTGGTTGCGGCGGCATTCCTCACCGCGATGGCGTTCTCCACCGTGCCCAGCCCGCTGTACCCGCTCTATCAGGTGCGTGACGGCTTCTCGACGTTCATGGTCACGATCGTGTTCGCGGCCTACGCCGTCGGCGTGATCGTCAGTCTTGTTCTGGCCGGACATGTCTCGGACTGGGTGGGCCGGAAGAAGGTCTTGATCGCCGCGTTGCTGCTCGAATTGGTGGCTGCGGTCATGTTCCTCAGCGGCACTGCACTTCCTCTACTGCTCGTCGCACGGCTCATCACCGGACTCGGCGTCGGAGCACTCACCGCGACCGCTACGGCCTACCTGCACGAGCTGCATTCCACGCACCGGCCGACCGCGTCCGGCCAGCGATTCGAGAAGGTCTCCACCGCAGCGAACATCGGCGGACTCGGCGTCGGGCCGTTGGTAGCCGGGTTCCTGGCGCAGTTCGTCGCGGCTCCCCTGCACACCCCGTATCTCGTGTTCGCGGTACTGATCGTCGTCGCTGTCGTCGGTGTCGCGCTGGTACCCGAGACCGTGGCCGAAATGCCGGAGCGGCCCGCCTATCGCCCGCAGCGAATCAGTGCCGATCACGGTGATCGCGCCGGGTACTTCGCCGCTGCCGCAGCCGGTTTCGCGTCGTTCGCAGTGTTCGGTGTGTTCACCTCGGTGGCACCGGGATTCGTGGCGGGCACACTCGACCATCCGTCCCGCGCCCTCAGCGGTGCCACCGTGTTCGCGGTGTTCGGCACGGCAGCGCTCGCGCAGACGATGACCAGTCGCATGTCGAGCACAGCGAAACTCTCACTCGGCATCTCGGCCGAAGCCCTCGGTCTGATCGCGTTGGTGATCGGAATGCACACCCTGAGCCTGCCGACATTCCTGGTCGGCGGCGTCGTGGCCGGAATCGGGGCGGGCGTCCTGTTCAAGGCCGCAGTGGGAGCCGTCGCCGCGATGGCGGCACCGGCCGAACGAAGCGAGGCCTTGGCCGGACTGTTCCTGATCGCATACCTCGGCCTGGGCATTCCGGCCGTGGGAATCGGAATCGCCACCCTCTCGATGTCCGCAACCGCAGCCATGACCGGACTTGCGGCCTTGGTGCTGGTACTTCTACTGGGAGTGGCAACCCTGGCTCGACGGGCCTCGGCAACCCCGCGGTGAGGCTCAGGGATTCCAGGTATCCGACGCGATCTCGGCAGGCCTGCCCAGCAGATAGCCCTGTCCCTGAACAGAATTGGGCAGCGCTTCGAGTTGGTCGAGAGTTTCGATGCCCTCGACCACGCAGCCCAGTTTCAGATCGCGGGCCAGATTGATGATTGCTCCGACGATGCTGCTGCTCGTCGCGTCACTGGTAATGCTGGACGTGAAGGACCGGTCTAACTTCACAGCGCTCACCGGCAGCGTAGCGAGGTATCGCAGGCTCGCGAAGCCCGTTCCGAAGTCGTCGATGGCGATTCCCACACCCAGTGTGCGTAATTAGCCGAGCTGACGCAGGACCGACGAGCCGGAATCGAGCAACACGGACTCGGTGAGCTCGAGAACGAGGTCCCCCGGAGCCATGCGATGCCGCTCGAGGGCTGTTTCCACTGCCGCACAAATGTCGACGTGTTGAGCCTGTCGGGCACTGAGATTCACGGCCATCGTGACGGGCGCGTCGGACGCGGAGGTAGGCGGGTTCTCGGATCGCCACCGCGCGAGGGTGCCGAGAGCGTCGTCGAGCACGCGCTCACCCAGATCGGAAATGAGTCCCGTGTCCTCGGCCACCGGGATGAATCTGTCGGGTGAAATCGCTGTGCCCGTGCTGTCCCGCAGGCGAGCGAGCGCCTCGAAACTGACCAGTCGACGACTGCCGAGATCGTAGACCGGTTGGTAGGCCACACCGAACGTCGCGGAACCGACCCGATCAGGATCGAGCGCGTCCCTCAGGGTCTGTTCGATGTACGCACGCTCGATCGCGTGCACCCGCAGCGCGTCGTCGAACAGTTCGATTCGGTCCTTGCCCAATTGCTTCGCCCGGTACATCGCGGAGTCCGCATCGCGCAGCGCTTCCTGAGCACTGACGCCCCGGCGGACCAACACCATCCCGACGCTTGCCGACACCACGTACTCACGGCCTCCGTACGCGATGGGCGCTGCGAGTACCGTCCGGATTCGTTCGGCGACCTGTGCGGCAAGCGCGCCGCCCGCAGGCTTGCCTGTCCCGTTCTCCGCAGGCAACGCATCGAGGACCAGAACGAACTCGTCGCCGCCGACGCGGGCGATCGAGTCCTCGGCCCGCAGCACCGAACGCAATCGGCGAGCGACCTCGACCAGCACGGCGTCACCGGCCGCATGGCCGCCGGTGTCGTTGATTCGTTTGAACCCGTCCAAATCGCAGAACAGCACCGCCGCGGCAGCGCCGGTGCGAGCCGTCCGCCGCACGCACCCGGTACCGGATGCTGACGCTCTCCCCATCCGGCAGGGAGGCAGCGTCCCGGTCCGCTGCCCGGACGACGTCGATGTCCTCGGGCACCACCGACTCCAACCCGTCCTCGGGGGCGGCGGTGTCGCCGGGTGAGCCGTCCTGGTTCGGCCCGGTCAACAACGACCTGACGTTGCGCGAGGCCCACTTCACGGTCCCGGTCTCGACATCGGTGACGATGGTGACGTCCGGCGATGCCGTCAGCACCGCATCACGGAACGCGCGCGCCTGCTCGAGCTCGGCGCGCGCCTCACGCTCGGCAGTGACGTCCTCGGACAGCACCATCGCGCCGACGATTCGACCTGTGTCATCGCGCAGAGGTCTGGTCTTCACGGCGAAGATCGCACCCGTCCGGGAACCTACGGAGTCGAAGGACGACTCCTCCCCATCGATGGCCGCTGTGTAGAACGGCTTCAGCCGGGCATTGACCTCCGGCGGGACAGTGTCTTGCAGCAGCTGCCCCTCCATCCGCCGCGGGTCGTATCCTTCCGCCAGCAGTCCGGCACCTTCGACGAGAATGAATCGCAGGTCGCGATCGACGACCAGCACCGACGTGTGCGGGAGGTTCGCCGCCAGCTGCCGATACCGGGCCTCGCTCGCGTCGTCGAACATCGCAGGTGAGCGGAGCAACGGTCCGTAGAAGCGGCGCATCCCCAGGTAGACGACGCCGGCGAGTGCCGTCGAGGCCGCCACCATCACGTCGACGGTCCCGCCCATCGACTCCCGCATCGCGTCCAGGGGTCCCATGCCGGAATCGGTACCGAGATGCGATGCGTGAGTGCCGAGCCCGGCCGTCAGATGCCACGCATGGATCAAATGGTGGGCGGCACACGTCGTGAAGATCGCGGCGGTGGCGACCGCGAGCCGGTTGTTACGAAACTGCCCGGTTCGCAACAGCCCTCGGACGATGAGCAGCACGATCCCCGAGTACGCAGCAGCGGTGATCCCGTTGAGGATCACCACCCAGAGCCACCCGCTCACCGCGATCGCTCATCGGCTCGGTACACCGGGCTCACGAGTCGGTTCGAGTCGACGACGAGCACGATGCGACCCCCCAGGTTCGTAGCGCGTTGCACAGAATGATCGGACCGAGACCGGAATTCGATACTTCACCACCGAAAACCCGCATTGACCAGCGTTTCAGCACATTGTGTTTCGCGAAGGTAATCGCAGTTCTTTTTACACTGCTGCCGTTCAGGCAGTCGAGAATCGGGTGTTTCGCCGAATAATCCGGACCTTCGGTCCGCCTCCGAACGAACGCGATGCGTCGGGTAAGAAGCTCCCATGCCCTTCGCCGATGAACTACTCGGTCCGGACGCAGCCCACACGCTGTTTCGGACCATTCGTACGGCTGCTCCGAAAGCGGATTTGTCGTTGCTTCGAGAGTCGTCGGACGGGTTGGCTCCACTCGCACTCCGAGCCCGCGCCGACCTGCTGCGTGACGCGCTACTGACAGGGCTGCCGGGCGACTACGCCCAGTTCGCTCGGACCATCCGACTGGCCGCTGCGGATCCCGACTTTCGAGGCTGGTCGGTCTGGCCCGTGACCAGCGCCGTCGCATCGAAGGCCGTCGACGAGCGCACTGCGACCGCGTTCGACGACGGGATGTCCTTGCTCGCCGAGCTCACCGGCCGACTGACCTCCGAATTCGCCATCCGGACCTTCCTCCGAACCGATCTGGATCGGGCTCTCGCCATCGCGGCCGAGTGGACGCAATCACCGGACGAACACGTTCGCCGCCTCGCGTCGGAAGGCACTCGACCGTACTTGCCGTGGTCGGTGAGAGTGCCCGAAATACTTGCGCGCCCCGGCGTGACCGTGCCGATTCTGGACAGGCTGTACCGAGACGACAGCGACTACGTTCGGCGGTCGGTTGCCAACCACCTCAACGACTTCAGCCGAGACATCCCGGATGTCGTCGTCGGGACCGCGGCACGGTGGCTGGGCGAGCCGGACGCCAACACCGACCGGCTTGCGCGCCATGCGCTTCGGACGGTGATCAAGAAGGGGAACACCGACGCGCTCGCGTTATTGGGTTTCTCCCCGGCCGAACTCGAGGTGACGGGCCCTGCCGTGGACGTGACCGAGTTGCAGATCGGCGAGAGCCTGGGATTCACCGCGAAAATTCGCAACGTCGGCGTCGAGCCCGCAAAGATCGCGATCGACTACGTCGTGCACCACACCAAAGCGAACGGCGGAGTGACAGGGAAAACGTTCAAGCTGACGACCAAGACAGTCGCGCCCGGAGAGAGCATCGAGGTAGTGCGCCGACACTCGTTCAGAACGTTGACCACACGCAAGTACTACCCCGGCCCGCACTCGATCGAGCTCCAGATCAACGGTGTGAGTTACGGTCTCGCGGAGTTCGTGCTCGTCCGCTAGCCGCGAGTTTTGTACCACGCACATGCGGCACATCGGCTACGTCCGTACGGTCGATGAGGTGCGTGGACAGTGGCGGTGGCTGGCGGTGGTGCTCGGCATCGCCGTGCTCGTCGCCGCGCCCTCGGTGATCGAGCGCCTGCCCGTCGCCGCGTCGGACATCGGTGCGGCGGAACTGCTGTCTCGGGTCCAGTCCTCCACCGCAACACCGTATTCGGGCTACGCCCAGGCCGTTGGCGGCGTCACCCTGCCGGTCACCGACGGACTCGGCGGCCTACCGGATCTGCTGGGCGACACCACGACCCTGCGCGCCTGGTACCGCGCCCCGGACAGCTTTCGCGTCGACACCGTCCGCCTCGCCGGTGAACGCGGTCTCTACCGGTCCCCGGCTCTGCTGTGGAGATGGGACTACGAACAGAACACGGCCGTGGCAAACCCGGTCCCCGAACCGAGCCTGCGTCTGCCGCGCGAGGCCGACCTACTGCCGCCGGAGCTCGGGCAGCGGTTGCTCAGTGAGGCGACCACCGACGAGGTCACCCGGCTGCCGACCCGCCGAATCGCCGGCCGGGACGCCCCTGGCCTGCGGCTCGTCCCCGCCGAGTCTCAGAGCACCATCACCGAGGTCGACGTGTGGGCCGACCCCGACAGCGGGCTGCCACTGCAGGTCGACGTGCTCGCCGGCGGGGCCGCTCGCCCTGTTGTCAGCACCGCGTTCCTGGACTTCTCACCCGAGATGCCCGATGCCGACACCGTCCGATTCGTCCCGCCCCCGGGTACCGATGTGCAGCAGCAGGACGGTCTCGACATCGCCTCGTTCGCCGACGGGATCGACTCTCCCCGTCTTCCGTCGACTCTGTCCGGACTGGATCTGCGGGACCGCGACGGACCGGGTTCCGTCGGGATCTACGGCCGTGGCGTGACCGAGCTGATCGCCGCTCCGCTGCCGCGTCGCGCCGCGCGCGGGCTCGTCGACCAGTTGCGGGCCGCTCCCGGCGCCGTCGTGACCGGCGACAGCGTGGCGCTGTCGATCGGACCGCTGAACGTCCTGATCACCGAGCCCGCCGGAGACCGCCGCCGATATCTGCTCTCCGGCACCGTCACCGCAGAAACCTTGGCCACCGCCGCCCAGCAGCTCGAAGGAGCAGCCACATGATCCGCACGACCGGCCTCACCAAGCGTTACGGATCGGTGCGGGCCGTCGACGGCGTCGACCTCGACGTACGCGCCGGCGACATCTACGGCTTCGTGGGCGCGAACGGCTCCGGCAAGACGACGACCGTGCGGATGCTGCTCGGGCTGGTCCTGGCCACCTCCGGGCAGATGCAGGTGCTCGGCGAGGAGATGCCGCGACGACGCAGGAGCGTGCTGCCGCGGGTGGGTGCGCTGATCGAGAACCCCGCCGCCTACCCCAACCTCTCCGGACGCCGGAACCTCACGCTGCTCGACGCGGCCGGCCCCGGTGGTTCCCGGCGTACCAGGACCGCCCGCGTCGGCGAGGCCCTCGAGCAGGTGGGCCTCGCCGGGGTCGGACGCAGGCCGGTCAAGCAGTACTCGCTCGGCATGCGGCAACGCCTCGGCTTGGCCGCGGCGCTCATGCGCACCCCCGAGCTGCTGATACTCGACGAGCCGACCAATGGCCTCGATCCACAGGGGATCCTCGAGATTCGAGAGTTGTTGCTGGACTTGCATTCCCGGGGCACAACCGTGTTCCTCTCGAGCCACCTGCTGGCCGAAGTGGAGCAATTGTGCGACCGCGTGGGAGTACTCGATCGAGGTCGCCTCGTTCTGCAGGATCAGCTCTCTGCATTCCAACAACCCACCGGCCGAGTGCTCGTGCGTACCCCCGACCCCGCCGACGCGGTGACGGTCCTGTCCGATGTGGAGGACGCCACCGTGCTCGAGCGCGACGGGCAACAGCTCGTGATCGAACACCCTGATCCGGCCTTGCTCAATCAACTGCTCGTCGAAGGCGGCGTCCGGGTGAGCGAGTTGAGCCCGCAGCAGATGAGCCTCGAGCAGTCGGTGCTGGCGGTCACCGGTGCCAGCGCGGACCGAATCGACGGTCCTGCTGGCCCTCGCGACGGTTCCGTCCGATCGGAGGTGACCGCATGATCGGCGTCGAACTGCGCGCGATGCTTCGCCGACCCCGCACCTGGGTCGTCATCCTCCTGCTGAACCTGCTGCCCACCATCGTCGCGGGCCTGCTGGCACTCACCGACGTCGGTCCGCGCCCCGGCGACGGACCTGCCTTCCTGTCCGCGGTGACCACGAACGGCCAGCTCTTCCCACTCGCCGCTCTCGCCATCGTGCTCCCGCTGTTCCTGCCCGTCGCGGTGTCGGTCATCGCCGGCGATTCCGTCGCCGGGGAGGCCCAGGCCGGCACCCTCCGCTACCTGCTGGCCCGCCCGGTGGGACGAACGAAGCTGTTGGTCGCGAAGCTGATCTCGGTGGCCGCGTTCGTGCTGCTGGCCGTCGTCATCGTGGCAGCCGTCGCATACTTCGTCGGCACGACGCTGTTCGACACCACATCGTTGGCCGGCGTCTCGAGCGTGTCCGGCACGGTACTGACCGACGAACAGGTCGCCGTGCGCACTGTCATCGCCGTGCTCTACGTGACCCTGTCGATGCTCGGAGTTGCCGCTATGGGGCTGTTCCTGTCGACCCTGACCGACTCGCCACTCGCGGCGACGCTGGGCGCGTTGGCCTTCCTCATCGCCAGCTCGCTACTGCTGACGCTGGACGCCGCCGACGCCATCGCGCCGTACCTTCCGACGCGGTACTGGCTGGCCTTCGTCGATCTCTTCCGCGACCCGGTGCCGACGCGGGACCTGGTGCGCGGCGTCGGGTTGCAGGGCGTCTACGTCGTCGTGCTCCTGGGGGCCGCGTGGGCGAATTTCACGACCAAGGACATCACGAGCTGAGACGGCTGCAGTCGGCTGCGCCGAGCTCGACGGTAGAGCTGCCGTCCAACTGGGCCGAGACCATCGCGCCGACGAGAGGATCACGGGGCAGGTTTCCGTGGTCGACGGCCGAGTCCGCGCACACGCTCTGGACGGGGATGTCGATCGCGCCGTCGAGTTGGGCCGAGTTCGGCGGGGTCACCACCTGATCCAGTTCGGTCCAGATCGACACCCACTGCGGCCCGTCCGGCGTCTCGTCGCCCGAGTTCAAGCCGGCCAGCACGGAGCTGTTCGGGGCCAGCTGTTGGCAGGCGATCGGGCACCGGTCGGGTAGGACCTGGGCAGCCAGACCCGCCACCTGGGTGCCGTGGTGCGGGGAGCCCAGGGTCACGATGCGTCGAGCCTGCTCGGCACCGCCCAGGTCAGCGGCCCAGATCCGGGCCACCACCCCGCCGGCGGAGTACCCGACGACGTCGACCGAGGTCGCTCCCGTCCGAGTCAGAGCCGCGTCGACGTCGTCGCGCAGGGTCTGCGCCTGTGCGGTCAGGTCGCCGACGCCACCATCGGGCAGAGCCACGACGGTGGCGTCGCGGCCGTTCTCCCGTAGTTCCGCCGCGAGCACCTCGAGAGCATCGGTGGATCCGCCGAACCCGGGGACCAGCAGCACCGGGCCGGGAACGGACTGGTCGACGCTCGCAACGGGGTCGCTCGTGAGGCGTGATGCGACGAAGGCCGCCACGGCTACGACGAGACCGATCAGGACGAGAGCGAGTACGACGTACATAAGACGACGACGAGCCGGGGCGAGGGAGGCGAACACCTCGTCCAGTGTGCCCGTCGACGGTGGTGCGGAAGGCCAGGGTGTCTGCGGTTCAGCTTTCGATGGCGGTGATCGCGTCGACAGCGATGACGACGGTGACGTAGGGGGACCCTGTGGGGACCTCGGTGAGGGCGACGGTGATGAAGCCACCGTCCTCATCGTTGTTGTCCACGGCCCCGATCTTGCCGACATGCTGGTGTCCGTCGATGGTGCTGATTCGGACGGGGGTTTCGGTGTCGGAGTAGTTGGTGAAAATGACGGCGTCGATCATGTGGGTGTTCCTGTTCGTTCGGTGATGGATGTCGCGGGGTCCGCGAGGCTGACGGGTCCGATGCTCACCGGAGCGGGATACGAAAAAGCCCCTCACAGATTTGTATCGGTGAGGGGCTGAGTCTGAGCCGCCTAAGAGAATCGAACTCTTGACCTTTTCATTACGAGTGAAATGCTCTACCGACTGAGCTAAGGCGGCGTGCCTTTCGGCGTTGGTGAGTCTAACGGAGCATCGGGTCGAAACGAAAATCGCCCTCCCTGACGGTCAGCCCGCGAGGCCGAGTCCTTCCGCAGGCCCGCTGAGGATCGTCTTGACGTGCCTGGTCAGGTCGTCGGCGAGCACTTCGGTCTCCCCGGCCTCCAGGGCGTCGAGCACCTGGCGCACCACGTCGCGTGGGTCGTTCTTCGGGACGTCGAGTTCGGCGATCATGTCGGTGTCGGTGTACCCGAGATGCACCCCGACAACGAGGGTTCCCTGCGGTGCGAGCTCGAGCCGGAGCGAGTTGGTGGCCGACCAGATCGCCGCCTTCGATGCCCCGTAGGCACCTGCACCGCCGAGCCACGACAGCACCGAGTGAATGTCGACCAACGCCCCGCCGCCGTTTGCCTTCAGTATCGGAGCGAATTCTTGCGCGATTCGCAGCGCGCCGAAGACATTGGTCTCGAACACCGCGCGAATGTCGTCGATCGACGTCGTCAGCAACGGTGTCGTTCCGGGAGCGCCGGCGTTGTTGAAGACGATCGACACATCGGATGCGATATCGGCAAGTGCGGCAACGGAATCCGCGTCGGTGACATCGAGAGCAACGGGAACCACCCGAGGATCCGAGTCCTCTCGCGGGCTCCTCGCAGTCGCGTACACCTTCGTTGCCCCACGCTCGAGCAATGCGTCGACCGTCGCCTTGCCCAGACCGCGCTGACCGCCGGTCACCAATACCGTTGCTCCCGAAACAGACACCATCGAACTCACCCTTACGACAGATGTTAAATGCTTTTGACTCTGTCAGTAGTAGTTGACCAGTCCGACATAGTCAAATATTGTTCACTTATGTCACAGTCGCCGACGGAGCGCTTTCACCTCGCACCGGCACCCGACGGACTGCAGGTGGTTCAGAATCTGCTCAACACGCGAGCCATCGACGCGTACGGCCTCCCCGACCTCCTAGCGGACGGGAAGGAAGCATCGCTCGTATGGGAGACCACGCTGTCGGACGACGATGCGGCCACGCTGCGAGCTCTGCGCTCGGATGTCGAAGCGGCCATTGCCGGCGACCTGCCCACGCGTCCGGCCGTCCGAGCAGAACTCGTACCGGGCGACGACGGCACCGTACGACTGATGCCGACCGGCACCGGGGCCGACTACATCGCGTCGAAGATGTGGTCCGAAGTGCTTCTCGCCCAACAAGCGGACACGTGGCGACGACTCAAGCGATGCAAGAACGAGGCATGCGGATCTGCCTTCTACGACCGCTCCCGCAACAACAGCGGCGTCTGGCACGACGTGAAGACGTGCGGCAATGTCGCCAATCTTCGCGCTTCGCGAGCGCGGAAAAAAGCGAAGGACTAACGCAGCACGTCGCCGAGCGTCGCCACCATCGCATAGATGGCAAATTTCGGTTTTGCGTTGACAGCCAACGACTCTCGGCATTCGAGGATCGCCTCGATGCTTTTCAGCAGAGCCTCGGGCGGTACGGCTTTCGCCATTCGCTCGACCTGCTCGGCCATGTCGGGGTGCGTAGCCGTCGCGGTCGAGCCGTACGAACGCGCGAGCGCGTCGCGGTACAGGCCCACCAGGTCCATCAACGCGCGGTCGAGCGAGTCGCGGCCGGTTCTGGTGGCGCGAGACTTCTGCCGCTTCTCCAGGTCCTTCAGCACTCCGGCCGAGCCACGCAATGCTCCGGCTGCGCCCTTACCTGTGCCTCCGGCTCCGAGGGCCGTGCGCAACTCCTCGGTCTCGGCCTCGTCACGAGTGGCACTCATTTCCTTGGCCTCGTCCTCGGCGGCCTTCACCAGTTCCTCGGCTGCGAGGTACGCCTGATTGGGACGGGCCGCGGCCGACGCCAGGGCAAGTGCCCGCTTGCGTCGCGCCCGCGCGTCCTCGTCGGTCGCGAGTCGGCGTGCTCTGCCCACATGGCCGCCGCTGATCGACGCGGCCCATTCCGCCGTCTCGGCGTCGAGCTTGTCGCGGGTCTGCAGCACCTGCGCGATGGCCGGAACTGTGGGCGTCACCAACGAGACGTGCCGGCAGCGCGAGCGCAGCGTCACCGAGATGTCCTGCGGATCGACCGACGGAGCGCACAACAGGAACACCGTCCGAGCGGGCGGCTCCTCGACGACCTTGAGCAGCACGTTTCCGGCACCCTCGGTGAGTCGATCGGCATCCTCGACGACGACCACCTGCCACAGACCGGTGCTCGGCCGACGCGACGCGACCGAGACGATGTCTCGCATCTCCTTGGTACTGATGCTCAGACCCTCCGGGATGACGCGTCGCACATCGCCGTGAGTGCCTGCCATCGTCGTCGAACACGCCTGACAATGCCCACACCCCGGAGTGCCCTCGGTGGTGCACTGCAACGCCGCAGCGAAGCACAGGGCGGCGATGGAACGCCCGGACCCGGGAGGGCCGGTGAAGAGCCACGAATGCGTCATCGCCGACGAGTCGACGCCCGTACGAGCAGCCACCGCTGCAGCCGTCAGATCGGCCTCGACATCTTCCTGACCGACCAAACGATCGAACACACCCGCCATGCTGGCAACCCTAACGGTTGGGACCGACTGTTCCCGGCGCACTGTTCCCGGACAGTGCCGAACTCGAAGCTATGGGCGTAATTGCTGCCGATTCCATCCACAACTTCGAGTTCGAGAGCTACTCGCCGTCGGTCTTCTTCGCCGGTGCCTTCTTGGCAGCAGCCTTCTTCGTCGTCGTCTTGGCCGCCGTCGTCTTCGTGGCGGTCTTCTTGGCTGCAGCCTTCTTGGCCGGAGCCTTCTTCGCAGCAGCCTTCTTGGCCGGAGCCTTCTTCGCAGCGGCCTTCTTGGCCGGTGCCTTCTTCTTTACTGGGCCACGAGCACGCCTGTCCGCCAACAACTCCGACGCGCGATCGTCGGTGATCGTCTCGACCTCGTCGTCCTTGCGCAGACTTGCGTTGGTCTCGCCGTCGGTGACGTACGGTCCGAATCGACCGTCCTTGATCACCATCGGCTTCTCACTGATCGGGTCGACGCCCAGTTCCCGCAGCGGCGGCTTGGCCTCACCCTGACGGCCTCGACGCTTGGGCTCG
The DNA here is from genome assembly GCF_001894785.1 of Rhodococcoides fascians NBRC 12155 = LMG 3623. Taxonomy (GTDB): domain Bacteria; phylum Actinomycetota; class Actinomycetes; order Mycobacteriales; family Mycobacteriaceae; genus Rhodococcoides; species Rhodococcoides fascians. The sequence goes on along the minus strand of NZ_BCWW01000001.1, from coordinate 829,911 downwards.
GCGTAGATCTTCAGAGCCTCTTCGAGACTGACCGTGAACATCTGATCCTCGTCGGCGAGCGAGCGAGAGTCGGTGCCCTTCTTCAGATACGGGCCGTAGCGGCCGTTCTGCGCGGTGATCTCTTCCTTGGACTCGGGATCGACACCGACGACGCGCGGCAACGACAGCAGCTTGAGCGCATCCTCGAGCGTGATCGTCGCCAGATCCATCGACTTGAGCAACGAACCGGTGCGCGGCTTGGGGCCGGTGGCCTTCTTCGCGGCAGCCTTCTTGGCCGGTGCCTTCTTGGCCGCGGCCTTCTTCACCGCAGTCTTGACGCCACCGCCGCCATCACCGTCGTTGCCGGACGGCACCGGGACGATGTCGGGCTCGGGGGGCGTGGGTTCGGGTTCCGGCTCGGGCAGGATCTCGGTGACGTAGGGCCCGAAACGGCCTTCCTTCGCCACGATGTCGTGGCCGGTCAGCGGATCCACACCGAGCTTGCGGCCCTCTTGTGGTGTGGCGAACAGCTTTTCGGCGAAATCGATCGTCAGCTCGTCCGGCGGCAAGTCGTCGGGCAGGTTGGCGCGCTGGCTGATCGGATCGCCGTCCGGATCATCGTCGTTCTTGACCATGCGCTCGAGGTACGGACCGTAACGGCCCACGCGCACATGGATTTCGCGTCCTTCGGAGTCGTCGAACAGACGAATCGAGTTGATGGTGCGCGCATCGATGTCTTCGAGGTTCTGGCCCACCATCTTCTTCAGGCCACCCGAGCGCGCCACCGAACCTTCGGCACCGGTCTCGCCGCCGAAGTAGAAGCTCTGCAGCCAATCTCCGCGCCGCTCACGGCCTCCCGCGATCGCGTCGAGGTCGTCTTCCATGCCTGCGGTGAAGTCGAAGTCCACCAGACGCCCGAAGTGCGCTTCCAGCAACGCAATCACCGAGAACGCCACCCACGACGGCACGAGAGCGCTGCCACGCTTGTAGACGTAACCGCGGTCGAGGATCGTCTTGATGATCGACGAATACGTCGACGGCCGACCGATTCCCAACTCTTCGAGCGTCTTGATGAGCGACGCCTCGGTGAATCGAGCAGGCGGGTTGGTCGTGTGACCGTCGGGATCGAGCTTGGTGGCCGTCACTGCTTGGCCGGTCTTCAACGCGGGCAGACGCGACTCGGCGTCGTCGGTCTGACCGCCTGCCTCGTCGTCGACGCTCTCGACGTAGGCCTTGAGGAAGCCCGCGAACGTGATGGTGCGACCCGACGCGGAGAACGTGCACTCCTCGCCGGTACCGGCGGTTCCGGTGATGCGCAGCGTCAGCGTGGTGCCGCGCAGATCTGCCATCTGCGACGCGACCGTGCGCTGCCAGATCAGCTCGTAGAGCCGGAACTCGTCGGTCTGCAGCGCCGAATGCAGCTGACCGGGAGTCTGGAACACGTCACCCGAGGGGCGGATGGCCTCGTGCGCCTCCTGCGCGTTCTTGACCTTGCGGGTGTACTGCCGCGGAGTGGGGTGCACGTACTCCGGGCCGTACAGCTCGGTCGCCTGCGCCCGTGCCGCGGAGACCGCAGACGCGGACAGCGACGTCGAGTCGGTACGCATGTAGGTGATGTAGCCGTTCTCGTACAGACGCTGCGCGACACGCATGGTCCGCTCGGAACTGAACCGCAGCTTGCGGCCGGCCTCCTGCTGCAGCGTCGACGTCATGAACGGCGGGTACGGCTTACGCGTGTACGGCTTGTCCTCGGCGGACGCGACGGTGAGGTCGACGCCTTCGAGAGCGTCGGCGAGGCGTCGGGCATGCGGTTCGTCGAGAACGGTGACCGACTCGGTCTTGAGCTTGCCGTCGGGACCGAAGTCGCGGCCGGCGGCGACGCGATTGCCGTCGACGTTGACCAGCCGAGCTCCGAAACTCCGCGGGCTCGCCTCGGCCCCGGCGTCGAGGGTGGCAGAAATATCCCAGTACTCGGCGCTACGGAATGCCATCCGCTCGCGTTCACGCTGGACGATGATGCGGGTGGCCACGGACTGCACACGGCCTGCCGACAGCTTCGGCATGACCTTCTTCCACAGCACCGGGCTGACCTCGTAGCCGTAGAGACGGTCGAGGATGCGGCGGGTTTCCTGTGCGTCGACGAGGTCTTGGTCCAGGTCGCGAGTATCGGCGGCGGCCGCGAGGATCGCCGGCTTGGTGATCTCGTGGAAGACCATGCGTCGAACCGGGACTTTGGGGTTCAGGGTCTCGAGGAGATGCCAGGCGATGGCCTCACCCTCGCGGTCGGGGTCAGTGGCGAGATACAGCTCGTCGGCGTCCTTGAGCAGGCTCTTGAGCTCTGCGACCTTGCCCTTCTTCTCGGGCGAGACGACGTAGAGGGCCTCGAAGTCGTGGTCGACGTCCACGCCCAGACGTGCCCAGGGCTCGCCCTTGTACTTGGCGGGCACGTCGGCAGCACCACGAGGAAGGTCGCGGATATGGCCGACGGAGGCCTCGACGACATAGTTGCTCCCGAGGTAGGGAGCGATCTTTTTGGCCTTGGTCGGAGACTCGACGATGACCAGACGACGCGGCTCGGCGGAGCTGTCCCCCGAGCCGTTGTTACGTGCTGCCACCTTGCTGCCGAACCTTCCCTAGTGCGTTTTCACAAGCAGATTTGCCTGCCCCACTCCTAACAGACTGACATACGTCGAGCAAATACTCGCAGATCAGTCATTCATCTTCCTACTCAGCGTGGGGCCAATTGGTACGTGCGTCCACATTCGCAGGAGCCTCGCCGACGTTCTCGGTGAGGCGCAACAGCCGACGTCGGCCGGTGATTCGAAGGCCGGGATTGGACCCGCGGGTGCCGATCAGAGTCGGCGCGATGCCCGCGCGCATCAACGATTGAGCGAGGACCGCATGAGTCTCCGGCGCGTGCGGATCGAGGCCGAGTACGTAGCGTTCCCCCTCCGCCTCGGGACGCCCCGACGCGAGCACCCATGCCCGCAACTCCCGAGAACCGGGCACCCACCCGGGAGGCACGGCCTTCACCGCGCCCTTGGTCCACAACGACGCCAACGCGGACAGTTCCGGAACCGACGCGGTGCGCACGAGAGGACGGTCTTCTTCGGACCGCCCCAGCTCTGCCGACAGACCACACTGTTCGATCAACTCGGCAATGGCATCGGCTCGCCACTGCGCGTCGACGACGACAGAGATGCGTGCCGATCCCGAGGACGTGACGACATGGCCGGTGGCAGCCAGCAGTCCGCTGAGATCGGTCACCGCGGGCGGCAACGACTCGGCAGAGAAGAAGGACAGCTGGTTCACAGCATGGACATTAGGACATCGACACCGGCAGACACTGCTTTCGACTCTTCCTGGTGGTTCGCCACGAACGAAACATCCCCCTTTCTCGAACGGCTTTTCACGGCCGATCGAGAAAGGGGGATGAAGGTTCTCGTCTCCGAAGAGAAAAGAATCAGACTGCGCGAACGCCCGTTGCCTGAGGACCCTTGGTGCCCTGGCCGACCTCGAACTCGACGCGCTGGTTCTCCTCGAGGGTGCGGAAGCCGCTGCCCTGGATCTCGGAGTAGTGAACGAAAACGTCAGCGGAGCCGTCTTCTGGTGCGATGAATCCAAAGCCCTTTTCGGCGTTGAACCACTTCACAGTTCCCTGTGCCATGCTTTTCCTTCTCTTTCTAACACCGGATTCGATGGAGCGCACTTTCGATCCATCGGGCCGGTTCCGACCGCTGCACTTGTACGAATCCCCCTCAGGATTCCCCCTGATGGACGAGCTCTCCCAGTACCGCGCCCGCAACATAAGATCCTGCGAAGCGTAGAACGAACACAGAAGCTGCGACCGCGTCAAGTGAACCATGAACTCCGCGTTCGCAACAGTCGAAAACCGACCCTTTTCGAACAAATTGCCCGTCTTGTAACAACACACAACGCCGGACGGGTGGAATGCGGCTCTCACCAGGGCTCGAGCCGCTCGTTTCGGGTCCGCGATAGCATGAGGACCCCAGGTCGCGCCTAGGCAGGAGTGGAGCCTGCGGAACGACCCAGTAAGCCCGAATGGGCGGCCAGTAGATCGAACGAATGTATGGAGACCGGCAGTGAGCGAGAAGCATCCGCACGACGGTGCGGATGTCCGGAGTTACGGGCAGCGGCTGCTGGATCGAGTGTTGGCCGGTACCCCCGCCGACGACGGCCCCGTCACGCACGTCGCCGAGTTGCCGGCTCGATCGTCCAGCTTTGCACCATGGCCGTCGTGGGTCGGCCCGGAAGTGGTGCAGGTGATCACCTCTCGGGGCATCGCACAACCGTGGACGCATCAGGCCCGGGCCGCGACGCTCGCCGCCGAGGGCAGTCATGTGGTGCTCTCGACGAGTACCGCGTCGGGCAAATCGTTGGCCTATCAGCTGCCCATCCTGACGACGCTGGCCGCCGACGCCCGGGCGACGGCTCTGTATCTCGCACCGACCAAGGCCCTCGGAGCCGATCAGTTACGCACCACCATCTCGATCACCGACGAGTTACGTTCGCTGTCAGACGATCTCGCCGAGGTGTTTCCCAGCTCGTACGACGGCGATACCCCGATCGAGATTCGGCAGTGGGCCAGAACCAATGCGCGCTGGATCTTCACCAATCCCGACATGTTGCATGTAGGCATTCTCGGTGCGCACGAACGATGGTCGCGTTTCCTGCGCAACCTGCGCTACGTGGTAGTCGACGAATGCCATTACTACCGTGGTGTTTTCGGCTCCAACGTCGCCCTGGTACTCCGTCGGTTGCGACGCCTCTGCGCGCGCTACGGAGCGTCTCCAGTGTTCGTTCTCGCCAGTGCCACCACCTCGGAGCCGGGACGCGCAGCCAGTCGACTCATCGGAGCGCCCTGCGAGGAGATCACCGAAGACGGCTCGCCCCACGGAGCGCGTACCGTCGCACTCTGGGAACCGCCGCTGCTCAAGGAGATCACCGGCGAGAACGGTGCGCCGGTACGCAAATCGGCGGGGGCCGAGGCGTCGCGCATCATGGCGGATCTGTTGATCGAGGGTGCACGGACACTCGCGTTCGTACGGTCCAGGCGCGGAGCCGAAGTCACTGCGTTGGGGACCCAGAGAATTCTCGCCGACGTCGATCCGCAACTGGTCCGACGCGTCGCCGCTTATCGCGCAGGCTATTTGGCCGAGGATCGTCGCAAACTCGAACGCGACCTCTCCGACGGCACCCTGCTGGGAGTGGCCACCACCAACGCCCTCGAACTCGGCGTCGACATCGCCGGTCTGGACGCGGTGATCGTCGCCGGTTTCCCGGGCACCGTCGCCTCGTTCTGGCAGCAGGGTGGGCGTGCCGGACGACGCGGGGAGGGCTCACTACTGGTACTCGTCGCGCGCGACGATCCGTTGGATACCTACTTGGTGCATCACCCGGCGGCCCTGCTGGACAAGCCGGTCGAGGCAACCGTCACCGACCCGACCAATCCGTATATTCTTGCTCCCCAATTACTTTGCGCTGCAGTCGAACTACCGATCACCCTAGCCGAGGCCGAGGCGTTGAGCGCGGAATCGGTACTCGAAGAGCTCGAGCTGAAGGGCTACGTGCGTAAGCGTCCTCACGGGTGGTTCATCACCCCCGAGGGGCAGCAGCTGTCTCCACACGGTGCGGTCAACATTCGCGGCGGCACGGGCGTGCAGGTCGCCATCGTCGACGGCGAGTCCGGCCGCATGCTCGGCACAGTCGACGGCGGACGTGCCCCTGCCACTGCACATCCCGGTGCGGTGCACATTCATCAGGGCGAGTCCTTCGTGGTCGACGAGCTCGATCTCGAGGCCGGCCTCGCGCTGGTGCATGCCGAACAACCCGAGTGGAACACCTCGGCCCGCGAGATCACCGACATCGCCATCACGGCGGTGCACGAATCCGTCGACTACGGCGAGGTCCGCGTCGCGCTGGTGCAGGTGAACGTCACCCATCAGGTGGTGGGATATCTTCGACGCCTCCCGTCGGGAGAGGTCCTCGATTCCATCGAACTCGACATGCCGGCCCAGACCCTCGACACCCGCGCCGTCATGTACACCATCACCCCGGAGTTGTTGGAGCACAGCGGTGTTCCGTTCGAGCGATTCCCCGGATCACTGCATGCCGCCGAGCACGCCGCCATCGGCTTGCTGCCGTTGGTCGCGACCTGCGATCGATGGGACATCGGTGGAGTGTCGACGGCATTACACCCCGACACCGGGCTCCCGACCGTCTTCGTTTACGACGGATACGACGGCGGAGCGGGTTTCGCAGACCGCGGACACGTGGCCATCGCCGACTGGCTCGCCGCCACCAAGGACGCGATCGTCTCCTGCGAATGTCAGACCGGTTGCCCGTCCTGTGTGCAATCACCGAAATGCGGAAACGGTAACGACCCCCTGGACAAAGAGGGTGCCGTTCGAGTGCTGACCGCAGTGTTGGCGGCCGTCACTCGCGAGGGATGAGCCGGCCGATCTCGCAGTCAGGAACCTGGTGGCTGGGTACCGAGTGGGGTTCGCCGCAAACGCGCGCGCACTTGCCATGCGCGCGCAAAATTGCCAGGGTTTCGCGGGGACTACCAGTCATTTTTCGCAAACGCGCGCGCGTTCAAGGCTTGGATCGAACTGGTGCGCCACCCTGCTTGTCGTTGCTAACACCTCGGGTAGTGTGGTGGGGAGAGGATCAGCCCACAGAATCGAGACAACGCATGCCCATTGCCCGGCAGATACCGAAAGCCACCGACCTGCGCGAGGTGCTCTCGTTCAAGAAGCCCGATCTGAACCTGCGTCGACGACGCCTCAGCGCGGCACTGACCATCGACGATCTCCGCACCATCGCCCGTCGCCGCACCCCGCGCGCGGCATTCGACTACACCGATGGTGCCGCCGACGCCGAGATCTCGCAGTCCCGGGCCCGGCAGGCCTTCCGCGACGTCGAATTCCACCCCTCGATCCTGCGAGACGTCTCCCACGTCGACACCTCGACGACGGTGTTCGGCGGGCCGTCCGCGCTCCCGTTCGGCATTGCACCGACGGGCTTCACTCGCCTGATGCAGACCGAGGGTGAATACGCCGGTTCTGCTGCCGCCGGCGCTGCGGGAATCCCGTTCTGCCTCTCGACTCTGGGCACCACGTCGATCGAGGACGTGAAGGCCACCAACCCGAACGGCCGAAACTGGTTCCAGCTCTACGTCATGCGTAACCGCGACATCTCGTTCGGTCTGGTCGAACGCGCCGCGAAAGCTGGCTTCGACACCCTCCTGTTCACGGTCGACACACCGGTCGCCGGAGCTCGCCTGCGAGACAAACGCAACGGGTTCTCCATTCCGCCGCAGTTGACCGCGTCGACCATCGCCAACGCCATTCCTCGTCCATGGTGGTGGTGGGACTTCCTCACCACGCCCAAGCTGGAATTCGCGTCGCTGACCTCGACCGGCGGCACGGTCGGAGAGCTGGTCGATTCAGCGATGGATCCCTCCATCTCGTTCGAGGACCTCGACGTCATCCGCGAAATCTGGCCTGGCAAGCTGGTCGTCAAAGGTGTTCAATCGGTGGCGGATTCGGCGCGTCTGGCCGAACTGGGTGTGGACGGCATCGTTCTGTCCAATCACGGAGGCCGACAACTCGATCGGGCTCCCGTCCCCTTCCACCTGCTGCCGCAGGTCGTCCGCGAGGTCGGCTCCGACTTCGAGGTGGCCGTCGACACGGGCATCATGCACGGTTCCGACATCGTCGCCTCCATCGCAATGGGAGCATCGTTCACGCTCGTCGGCCGGGCCTATCTGTACGGCCTGATGGCCGGTGGCCGCGCGGGCGTCGACCGCATGATCGACATCCTGCGGGAGGAGATCATCCGCACCATGCAACTGCTGCAGGTCAATTCACTCGCGGAACTGACCCCGGAACACGTCACGCAACTCACTCGGTTGGCCCCTCTGCAGTCCGGTGCCGCCGCATTCACGCCGCGCTGACCGCTGCGGACGGACCGTCGATGCCGGGGTTCGAGGCCGGGGGCGACGTATCGGCCACGGGTTCGGGTCCTCGGACGGGGGTCGAGGCCGGGTTTCACCGCAAACGCGCGCGCATTCGCTGAACGCGCGCGAATTCGCCGGCTCGAACGGGGCGATTCCGCTCGCACCTGACAAACGCGCGCGCGTTTGCGGATTCGGGCGGGCGGGCGGGCGGCGGGCGGCCGGCGGGCGGGCGTCCGGTCACTCCGGCCCCGCCCGCGCCGTCGCGATGGCGTCGGACATTCCGAAGCGCCCGAGGAACACCGGCTGCCCCACCGTCACGATCACGTCCCACTCCTCGATCATGCACTCTCGCAACTCCGTTCCCATTCGCGCCGCCAATGTCCGCGCCGTCTCACACGCATCGGCCACCCCACGATCGAGGGCCCCCGCACCGGCCAATGCAGCGAGATCAGCAGCCGACTGCGCCTGATGACGAGCGCCAACCGCCGACCCGACGTGCATCACCATCACCACGACGGCGATCAACGCCGACATCGCCAGTGCCGCCAACACCGTCGCCCCACCCTCGTCATCACGCACACCTGGTTTCATTCCGCTGCAACCGGTTCCGCAGCAGCAACCGCCTCCGCCGACAACGTCAGTCCCGGGAGCGGACTCTCCACCTCCACCCGCGCGACGAAGAATTCACCGTCTTCGCGCACCGTGATCCGAGCACCCTCCGGCGCAACCCGCTCCCCTACCGACACAGCCCTGGTCGCATCGCCTCTCGCCGCCAATCGAGCCGCTTCCCGCGCGGCATCGACACACCCGATGTGCATCGTCACCGACACGATCGCACCGATACACACCACGATCACTGCGACGATGGACGCGACGGCAATCGCCGCCTCCACCGTCACAGCCCCGTCCTCACCGCCCGGAATCAGACGGCTGTGTTGAGCGCTCGATCGATGATCCCCGTCAGCGCGGTCACGATACTGTCCCCCGTCACCACCGTGTAGAGCACCGCGCCGAATGCCGCGGCGGCGATGGTGCCGATCGCGTACTCCGCGGTCGACATACCGTCGTCCTCCACACCGAACAATGCGATTCGAGTCTTGATCTGCTGCAGTGCATTCCCCATCATGACGCTTCCCCTCCCAGTATTCCGGCGCGGCGTGTCCGCACCGGACGATTCGTTGTTCGGCGGTCACATCAGACCGCCGCCCAGAACATTGCCCGCAAGGCCGATCACCACGGGGACGATGCCCAGGCAGATGAAGGCCGGCAGAAAGCACAGGCCCAGCGGTCCGCTGATCAGCACACCGGCCCGTTCGGCCGCTGCCGCCGACGCGTCCTCGGCCCGAGTTCGTTGGGTGGCAGCCAGTTCCGTCATCGCCGACGCCATGGACGACCCGGCCCGGGCGGATCGTCGCGCCATCCGTGCCAGCGCCTCGGTCTCAGGATCCTTCGCCACTGCGTCCCACGCCGTCGCTGCATCGGCCCCCAGCTCGAGCAGATCGGCGGCCTTGCGCAGAGCGACACCGAATGCGGGCGGAGCGGAGTGGGCTGCGGCCGCCGCGGCAGTCGAGATCGGGAGTCCGGAACGCAGACACGCAGCGAGAAGGTCGAACGTCGTCGCCACCGCGAGCGGATCGGGTCCGGAGTCGTCGACCGCTTTTACCGTCGACAGCCCCGCAACCTCCACCCGCGACAAACCACCACGGGCAGCGGGGACGACGACCAATGCCGTTGCCAGACATAGTGCGATCGCCCACGTCATGTCGTCACCTTGCCGGTGATCGCATCGGTCCACAGCAGACCTGCGCAGCCGAGTGCGGTGCCGATGAGGAGCAGAATTCCGCCCAGCCCGCCGCCCAGCAGTATGCGCAGCGGATCGGCCCCCATCAGTTGTCCGAGCGCGACCCCGAGGACGGGCAGTCCAGCCAACACCAATGCAGTAGCGCGGGCCCCTGCCAGCGACGCCTCGGTTCGTTCCCGGAATCGCCGACGTCCGAGCAGGTCCTCGCGCACGGCGTCGAGCAACTCGGCGAGTGCGAGGCCGTGTTCGTCGGCCACCCGCCACGCCGCCGCCAAACGGTCCAGTTCGGGGTTCAACAGTGGATCCGACGCGGCTATCCCGTCGGCAGCGCGTCCACCGAGTCGCGATCTGGACGCAGCACCGCGCAGCGCCTCCGAGGCGATCCCGCTGCACTCGTCCGCAGCCACCTCGCCGGCCGTCGCCGTGTGCGCACCGACCCGCAGTTCACCGATGACCACTTCGACTCCGGTTGCCAACCAATCCAATTCGGCCGTCCGACGGGCGCGTACGGTGCGACGGCCATGTCGGTACCATCCGGTACCGCCCGCCACGAACAGAGCCGCCGCGCCCCACGGACCGCCGATCCAGAACATGCCCACGGCCAACACCGACGCTACAGCCACAGGGAACGCCCACCCAGGAACGCCGACGGCAACTCGACCGCGGCGCGGTAGTCGGCGAGAGCGGCTGGGCCACAGCGTAAATGCAGCGGCCAGGACACACAGTGCAGCCGTCATCGCATCTCGCCACAGCGCCGAGCGAGCAGTTCGTGCAGCCCGCGCTGCCCGGGCACGGCGTCGGAATCAGCGGACCATGCCGGCACGATATGAACACGACCCGTCGAATCCACCTCCACCAGTCCGATCTCCCGCAATCTGCGCGTGCCGTCGGCGCTCCGGTGGACGTGCAGGACGACCTGGACGGCCGCCGCGAGTTGACTGTGCAAGGCGTCGCGACCCATTCCGCCCAGTGCGGCAAGGGCTTCGAGCCGAGCGGGTACTTCCGAGGGCGAATTGGCATGGATGGTTCCGGCACCGCCGTCGTGCCCGGTGTTGAGCGCCGTCATCAGGTCGATCACCTCGGCCCCGCGCACCTCACCGACGACGAGCCGATCGGGTCGCATCCGTAGTGCCTGGCGAACCAATTGCCGAACAGACACCTCGCCCACACCTTCGACGTTCGGAGCACGGGCCACCAGACGCACCACATGGGGATGCGCCGGAGCCAACTCGGCCGCATCCTCCACACAGACGATTCGTTCGGCTGGGTCGACCTCGCCCAGCAGAGCAGCCAGAAGAGTGGTCTTCCCGGCACCGGTACCTCCGACGACCAGAAACGCCAAGCGCGCGAGCACAATCCGCGCGAGCAGATCGTAGCCCTCCTCGGTCACCGCACCGGACGCCCGGAGCGCGGCGAGTCCCTGGGTGGCCGGGCGGAGCACTCGCAACGACAGGCAGGTTCCACCGCTCGCCACCGGTGCCAGCACCGCGTGCAGACGGACCCCGAAGACTCCCTGTCCGACGCCGGGTAATCGGCCATCGACCCACGGCTGCGCATCGTCCAATCGCCGACCGGCCGAGAGAGCGAGCCGTTGCGCCAGCCGCCTGACCGCGGCTTCGTCGGCGAACTGGACTCCGGTGCGTTCCAGGCCTCTACCGCGATCGATCCACACCTGATCCGGCGCCGTGACCAGCACATCGGTCACCCCTGGCTCGGACAGAAGCGGCTCCAACGGGCCTGCGCCGGTGAGCTCTGTCTGCAGAATACGCAGTGCCGCAAGCATATCGGTGTCACCGATGACTCCCCCTGCCTCGGTGCGGATGGCCGCGGCAACGGTGGCGGGCACCGGAGACTGTGCCGAAGCAGCGAGCCGTTCTCGTACGCGGTCGAGCAATTCGGCGGTGACGACTGCGTTCATGCGGCCCACCGCTGACCACCGGGCTTGTGCGCGAAGGTATCGAGGACCACGGTGGCCGCCGCCGCCAGCGGTGAGCGGCGGCCGAGAGCAAGCCCGCCACGCTCGAGACGCTCGGCCAATCCAGGCTCGGCCCGCATGGACGTCAGCAGCGACAGGTCAAGGGCGGCGGCGATGTCCGCGGCCCGTAGTCCCCCGGGTGCCGGCCCACGAACGACCAATCCGACGTTCGCATTGCGACTCGAGATCTCGTCCGCTACTGCTTCTGCCGACGTCACGGCCCGCAATTCCGCAGGCAGCACCAGTACGACGAGGTCGGCTGCGGCGTACAGGGCGTCCGAGAGGTCACCGGATTGGCGCGGGGCGTCGCACACCACGAGATCGCCTCCAGCGCGCCCTGCGTCGAGCACAGCCGCCGCGGCGACGGCCGAGAGTCCGGTTCGCCGGTCGTCGGTTCGCCCGAGTGCCAGTACCGACAATCCGTTCTTCGACGGCAGCGCGCCGTGGAGTGCGTCCCCGGATACTCGCCCGCCCTCGACGACGAGGCCGGACCATCGCAAACCTGGGGCGTTCTCCCAGCCGAGCAGCAGATCGAGGCCGCTGCCGTACCGGTCGGCTTCTACTACGAGCGTGCGTTGCCCCGTGCGACTGCTGCACAGGCCCAGCGCCGCCGCAAACGTGGAGGCACCCGCACCTCCGCGGGCACCGACGACCACGATGACGCCACCGCCGCCCGGCGATGTGGCGACGGGTTCACCGAGAATGCGAACGAGCGTGTCCTCGTCCGAGGGTAACGAGACCACGTGTTCGGCACCGAGCGCTGTGGCCGTCCGCCAATCGTCGAGTGTCGGCGAGGCGGCCGTGACCAGAATGACGCCGGGCCGCCGCGGAAATCCGCCTGCGAGCGCCGACTCGGCAGAAGAAAAATCGATCAAAATAATTCCTGGGAATTCCCAAATCGGGCGCGCCGATCCGATACCGACCAGTAAGTTCTGCTCTTCCACAACACAATCCGCGGCTGCGGCGATTCGATACACGTCCTGACGCAGTCCGTGATGGTCGATCGACATCGACGCGTTCGCATTCGTCCGCCGTGAAATCGGATCCGTTTTCATGGACCCAAGCGTGCGCGAGAATCCGCTCGCGCGGCGCGCGACTTGGGGAAATGTGGATAGATCGGCCCCTGTGGATGAATACCGGTACCGCGGTACCAGTTTTCGGCCTACCCCGAAAAAGAGGACGACCCTCGCCAGGGGGGGGGGAGGAGGCGAGGGTCGTCTGGTTCAGCCCCGGGGGGTCGGGCTGAACACCGCCCGGAATGAACCGGGCTCGTGGAAAATACTACACCCGTGGACGTCCTTGTTTGCAAGTTCAACCGTCTCAATTTGTGGACTTGTTCGGAGCGAGTCGAGAAGAGAAGTTGCGCGACATCCACCGGTCACCACCGGCCACTATGGTGACAATCGTGACCCTCAGCGCAGACACCGACGACGCCCCCGCCGGCCGACGCGCAGCGCGCGTCGCCGCCTTCTTCGACCTCGACAAAACGATCATCGCGAAGTCCAGCACTCTGGCCTTCAGCAAGCCGTTCTTCGACCAAGGTCTGATCAACCGGCGAGCGGTACTCAAGAGCAGCTATGCGCAGTTCCTGTTCCTGCTCTCCGGTGCCGATCACGACCAGATGGAACGCATGCGCGCACACATCGCCGGTATGACCGCCGGGTGGGACGTCGAACAGGTGCGAGCAGTGGTGGCCGAAACCCTGCACGACATCGTCGACCCCCTCGTCTTCGCCGAAGCGGCCGATCTGATCGCGGACCACAAGCTCCGCGGACACGACGTGGTGGTCGTCTCGGCGTCGGGTGACGAGATCGTGCATCCCATCGCCGAACTGCTGGGCGCCGACCACAGCATGGCCACGACGATGGTGACCGTCGACGGCAAGTACATCGGCGAGGTCGACTTCTACTGCTACGGCGAGGGCAAGGTCGACGCCATGAAGTCCCTGGCGGCACAACATGATTACGACCTATCCAAGAGCTACGCCTACTCGGATTCGATCACCGACGTGCCGATGCTGCGGGCGGTCGGCCACCCCACCGCCGTCAATCCCGACCGCGCACTCCGCAAAGAGGCCTCGTCCCTCGGCTGGCCGATTCTGACATTCTCGAACCCCGTTTCACTGCGCTCCCGCATTCCGAATCCGTCCGGGAAGACCGTAGTAGCCAGTGCTGCAGCAGGTTTCAGCGCAATAGCGGCCGGCGCGATCACCTACGGACTACTCCGCAGAAAACGATGAGCCCAAACCCTTGATGTGAGCGGCGTCACGGGGTACAAATGACGTACGGAAGAACGGAAGGCCAAGAACGAACCGGAAGAGAAGGTTCGCTTCTCCCGACCGCGATTCCCAGCACGGACACCGGCACCCACGCGGAGCTTGCCACCTAATGGCAGAAGCGCTGTGGGCCTGCGATATTCGTGGGTGATCAGCAAGAACCCTGCACCGGTTGCAGGGATGACCTCATCACCGTCGAGTTCTCGCCGAGGCCACGTGGTAGTCCATCACAGCCCACCTGTGCACGCTTGGTAACCAGGCGCTCCGTGCTAACGGGCGGCGACGTCGACGCAAGTCGGCATCGCCGCCCTTTTACGTGTGCACAACTCCTACTGTGCAGCTTCGGCAATCGAAGTCGCTTCTGCCGCACCAGCTTCGAATGCTCCTAGGCAGAGGATCACCCAACTGCCGACTCCCGTCGCCGTACCCTCGGCGAACCCGGCAGCTCCATCCCGGTACGCGTTCGCTCGACGCATCCAGCTCACCTCGGGCACGCCCAGGTTGTGCGGATCGAATCCCGACGATGCGGCCACCAACCTCGATGCAGCACGCGCCACGATGCCGTCGGCAGTTCCGAAAGGCCGCAGCGTCAACAGTTCACCGTGCACGACTGCCGCGATCACCGGAGCCGGCGCGGAAGTTCCACCCGTCACCAACTGCGCAAGCAGATCGAGCCGCTCGCCGATGCCCGCGTCCGTGCGCGGCCGACCGAGCGAGGAAGCGTCGTCGACGAGATCCGCGGCGGCCAACAGATGTAGGCGGGCCAGCGTCTGCAGTGGGGCGCGCTTCCACGTCGACAACGTGTTCTGCAGGGCGTCACCGTCGAGAGCAGCGGCCACTCGCAGCGCACCCGCCAGAATCGGGTCGCCCTCCTCGCCTTCGCGAGGGAAATCCATCGAACCGCCCTCCAGCGCAGAGGACGAACGAGCCGCCCGAACAGCGGCCTCGGCCGCGGTCGCCGGCCACCCACGACGATTGGCCTTGTGCCGATGCACGGCACCGAGGGCATCGCGTGCCCGTTCGGCGGAATCGACAACTCCGGGCAATTCCAGCAGCGGGGCGAGGGGGTCCGTCACGACAGACGACGGTACCCCCTCACCTCACGCTCTACTTCGCCCCTGCCGCACCGAGCCACCCGGAATGGCTGCGAGCAGCTTCTGGGTGTACTCCTGCTGCGGATTGTCGAAGACGGCATCGGTCGACGCCGCCTCGACGATCTCGCCGCTGCGCATCACGAGCACGTCGTCAGCAATCTGACGGACCACCGCGAGGTCGTGCGTGATGAACAGGTACGTCAACCCGAGCTCGGCCTGCAGGTCGTTGAGCAGAGACAGGATCTGCGCCTGCACCAACACATCCAGAGCCGACACTGCCTCGTCGCAGATGACCATTTCGGGCTCGAGGGCCAACGCACGAGCGATTGCGACACGTTGCCGCTGGCCGCCGGACAGCTCGTTGGGGAACCTGCGCATCACCGACGACGGCAGTGCCACCTTGTCCAGCAGGTCACGGACTCTGGCTTCCCGCTCGGACTTCGACCCCACCTTGTGGGTGCGCAGAGGCTCCTCGATGGTGCTGAAGATCGAATACATCGGGTCCAGCGTCCCGTACGGATTCTGGAAGATCGGCTGCACTCGACGACGAAACGCGAACGCGTCCTTGTTGTTCAACCCCGACACATCGCGGCCGTCGAACTTCACCGAACCTGCAGTGGGCTCGAGAAGTCCCAGAACCATCTGTGCCACAGTCGACTTGCCAGAACCCGATTCGCCGACGATCGCAGTGGTGGTACCGCGTGCGACTCCGAACGACACATCCTTGACGGCCGTGAACACGGACGACTTGAACGGGTTGCCGCCCCGGAGCTTGAATTCCTTGGTCAGCCCCTCGACCACGAGCACAGTGTCCGCGGCCGGCTCGAATGCCGAGTCGGTCTCCTCGGTGACGGCCTCGACCGCCACCTGCTTGGCATGCTCGACGATGTCCTTGCGCACCACCGACGACTTCAGTCGCTGCGACGCCAGAGACGGCGCGGCGGAGACGAGCTTGCGCGTGTACGGATGCTGAGGGTCCTGCAGGATCTCCAGTGCCGGACCGGATTCCACGATCCGTCCCTTGCTCATGACGACGAGGTGCTCGGCTCGTTCGGCAGCCAGGCCCAGATCGTGGGTGATCAGCAGAACCGCGGTGCCGAGTTCCTTCGTCAAACCTTCGAGATGATCGAGAATCTGACGCTGCACGGTCACGTCGAGAGCGGACGTCGGCTCGTCGGCAATCAGTAGTTTCGGACGTGCCGAAAGCCCGATCGCGATGAGCGCGCGCTGACGCATACCGCCCGAGAACTCGTGCGGGTACTGATTGACCCGCTTCTCCGAATCGCTGAGGCCCGCTTCTTCGAGCAGCTCGGCTGCCCGAACACGCGCCGCCTTACCCTTGGCGATGCCGTTGGCAGCGAGGGCCTCCTCGATCTGGAAGCCGATCTTCCACACCGGGTTCAAGTTGGACATCGGGTCCTGAGGAACCAGGCCGATCTGGCTGCCGCGGATGTCGACGAAATCCTTCTCCTTGGCCTGCGCCAAGTCACGGCCCTCGAACAGGATGCGCCCCGCCGTCACCGTGCCGGTTCCGGGAAGCAGGTTGATGATCGAGTGCGCGGTGGTCGACTTACCGGAACCGGATTCGCCCACGATCGCAACGGTCTGCCCCGGGTAGACCGTCAGCGATACTCCGCGAACAGCCGGGACCGCACCGGAGTTGGACCGGAACGAGACCTCGAGATCTTGGATGTCGAGCAGGGGCTGCTCCACTGCGATGCGTGCTGGATCCGTCATCGCTTCCTCGCCTTCGGGTCGAGGGCGTCGCGCAGGGCGTCACCCATCATGATGAAGCCGAGCACCGTGATTGCCAGCGCTGCAGCAGGATAGAGGAGAATGGTCGAGCCCTGTCGCAGGGTGACCTGAGCGGCACTGATGTCGCCGCCCCAGGAGACCTCGGTGGGAGGCAGTCCGATGCCGAGGAACGACAGCGTCGCCTCGGCCACGATGAACGTACCGAGTGAAATCGTCGTGATGACGATGATCGGTGCCATCGCGTTCGGCAGTACGTGCCTGATCAGAGTTCGCAGTCGCGTCAAACCCAAAGCCTGCGAGGCCATTACATAGTCGTTGCCCTTCGCCGACAGCACTGCACCGCGAGTGATGCGAGCCATCTGAGGCCAGCCGAACAACGCCAACACCAGAATCACCGTGAAGATCGTGCGATCGGTGAACAGCTGCATGAGGACGATGGCCGCCAGAATCAGCGGAACGCCGAAGAAGATGTCGGTGATCCGTGAGAGCAACGAGTCCGCGATGCCGCCGTAGAAGCCGGCCAGAGCACCGAACACGACGCCGATGACCAGCACGAGGAACGTGACCCCGACTCCGGTCAGCACGGACGCCCGAGCACCGAACAGCACCCGGGAGTAGATGTCGCAGCCCTGTCGGTCGTAACCGAACCAGTGTCCGGATCCCGGGCCCTGCATGCTGAACTGCAGATCGCAGAAGCGCGGATCGGTACTGGTGAACAGGCCAGGCACGGCTGCGACCACGATGACGGCCAGGATGATGATGGCCGAGACGATGAACATCGGACGCGTGCGCAGGTTCCGCCACGCATCCGACCAGATGCTGGCGGGTGCGTCGTCGATGACGACAGCGTCGGTCTGCGACACGTCGATGACCTCGTCGGCCTCGACGAAACGTGCTTGGCGAGTAGCGCGATCGGCGTCGACGCTCTTCGGGGTGATGGGATCAGACATAGCGAATCCTCGGGTCGAGCGCGGCATAGAGAAGGTCGACGATGAGATTGGCGACCAGATAGACGACGATCAGCACGGTCACGAAAGACACGACGGTCGGTGCCTCACCGCGGATGACGGCTTGGTAGATGGTGCCGCCGACTCCGTTGATGTTGAAGATTCCTTCGGTGATGATCGCGCCGCCCATGAGGCTGGCCAGATCTGCACCGAGGAACGTCACGACGGGAATCAGCGAGTTACGCAACACGTGCACGTTGACGACCCGGTTACGCGAGAGCCCCTTGGCCGTCGCCGTCCGCACGAAGTCCGCACTGAGATTCTCGGCCACCGACGTGCGCGTCAACCGCACCACGTAGGCGAACGAGACGGCTCCGAGTACGAATGCCGGCAGCAACAGGTTGGTGAAGCTGGTGTTGCCTCCCACTGTCGGCGGCACCCAACCCCACTTGATACCGATGAAGAACTGCGCGAGAAAGCCGATGACGAAGATCGGCACGGCGATGATGACGAGGCTGACGACGAGGACCGTCGAGTCGAACAGCTTGCCCTTGCGCAGACCCGCGATGAGACCGAAGCCGATGCCGAACACGGCCTCGATCACGAGGGCCATCGAGGCGAGCTTCGCGGTGATCGGAAACGCTTGTACGAGAACTTCACTGACCGGGCGGCCCGAGAAGGACATACCGAAGTCGAACGTGAAAATGCCCTTGAGGTACAGCAGGTACTGCACGATGAACGGCTGGTCGAGGTTGTAGCGGGCGCGCAGTTGGTCGGCGACGGCGGGACTGATCGCCTTGTCTCCGGCCAATGCCGCGATGGGGTCTCCTGGCAGCAAGAAGACCATGGCATAGATCAAGAATGTCGCCCCGATGAACACGGGGATCATCTGAAGTAATCGGCGTCCGATGTACCAGAGCATCGGATCACCTCCTTTGGAGGAAGGTGGACGTCACCGCAGAGGCGCAAGGATCAGCTGCAGCGGGGCGTCGAACGTAGATACGGGAGTGAGCGAGCACACGAGAAGGGCGGTAGGTGGAAGACCTACCGCCCTTCTCGGTCTCTACAGCAGTGGAGCGAACGTGATCAGTTCTTCTCGATCTGGTTGTAGATGGGGATTCCGTCCCAACCGATCTTGACGTTGGTGACGTTCTCCGACCAACCACTCGCTGCGTTGCGGTACCAGGTCGGCACTGCGGGCAGGTCGTTGAGCAGGATTTCCTGAGCCTGGTTGGTCAGCTCCTGCGCCTTGGTCTTGTCGGTCTCACCTGCGGACTCGCGGAGCAGACGGTCGAACTCGGGGTTGGAGTACTCACCGTCGTTGGAGCTGCCACCGGTCTGGTAGTTCTGTGCCAGGAAGCCGTACTGCTGCGGGTAGTCACCCTGCCAGCCCGACCGGAAGGCGGTCGCGATGGTGCGGTTGGTGGCTTCGGTACGCAGCTGAGCGAACGTCGGGTACGGCGCACCCTGCGCCTCGATGCCGAGCGTGTTGCGGATGCTGTTGCTGACCGCATCCACCCATTCCTGGTGTCCACCGTCGGAGTTGTACGCGATGGAGAACGTTCCGGACCACGGCGCGATGGCATCGGCCTGGGCCCACAGAGCCTTGGCACCCTCGGGGTCGTACTCGACGTTTCCGACGTCGGAGAGATCGCCGGTCCAGCCGTCGATGGCCGGGCTGGTGAAGTCCTTGGCCGGGGTACGGGTCTTGTTGAAGATCTGCTCGGTGATCTGGTCGCGGTTGATCGCCTTGGAGATCGCCTGACGACGCAGCACACCCTCTTCACCACCGAAGTGCGCGAGGCGGCCCGGAATCGTGAACGTCTCGATCGACGCGGACGGCTGGTTCACCGTGCGGTCGGGAAGATCGGACTCGAAGGTGGTGACGGCCGAGGCCGGAACGTTGTCGAGAACGTCGACGTTGTTCGACAGCAGGTCCGTGTATGCGGTGTCGAGGTTGCTGTACAGAATGAAGCTCACGCCGCCGTTGGCGGGCTTGCGGTTACCGGCGTAGTCGGGGTTCGTGACCAGGTCGATCCGCACGTTGTGCTGCCAAGCGCCCTCCTGGGCGAACTTGTACGGGCCGTTGCCGATCGGGTTCTCGCCGAACGCGGCGATGTCCTGGTACGCAACCTCGGGCAGCGGGTAGTACGCGGCGAAGCCGAGACGATCGGGGAACGCTGCCTCGGGCTGCTTGAGCTCGATGGTGAACGTCTTGTCGTCGACGACCTTGAGACCGGACATGGTCTGCACCGTCGGGTTCTCGGCTGCGACCTCGTCGTAGCCCTGAATCGGATCGAAGAACGATCCCTGCAGCTGCGCATTGGTCGACAGTGCGCCGTAGTTCCAGGCATCGACGAACGACTTGGCCGTGACCGGCGTGCCGTCGGTGAACTGCCAGCCGTCCTTCAACGTGACGGTGTAGTTCTGGCCGTCGGTGGTATCGATCGAGTCCGCGACCTCGTTCTCTACACCGCCCTCGGGGGTGTAGGACACCAGGCCGGCGAAGATCGAGTCGACGACACGTCCGCCGGTGTTCTCGCTCGTATTGGTGGGCACCAAGGGGTTCTGCGGCTCACCGCTCCAGGCGTTGATGATGCCGGAGCCGTCTCCTGACCCTCCGCCGCCGGTCGAATCGCTCGAAGAGCACGCCGTCACCAGCGCCGCTCCGACGACAACTGCGATTGCAGCTGACGCGATGCGTGTTTTACGCAAGGAAATCCTCCATCCAGATGTGAACACGGGGTCGTCCGTGCTCAGTTCCTCGGGCGCGACGCCCGGGGATTCGTGGGCGACCGCAAGACACGGCCTGTGAGCCGTACCAACGATCTGATGGAACGAACTTTAGACACATCCTGAAACGAACATGTGAACTCCCCCGGGTTTTGTTGACCGGCGAGTAAGTCGGAAACATGATCGAAACGTTTCGGCAAGTCGATTTCCCACAGTGCGGGCAGAGCCGCCGAGACAGCCTCCCGCCGACGACGGCGATGACCGTCCATCGTGCGGAAACAACCGATCACCGCAGATCAAGGGGTTGCAGCCGATTGCAACGGTGCGATCGCCATCACATGTGACTACCCTCACTAGGGGCTCGAGACCGGCTAGTGAGTGCCGTTTCATGGGCGAAAAGCATCGGACGAAAGAGAGCTATTCGAGATGACGACCAGTACCTCCGGAACCGACGAGACCGCGGTTGCCTCCTACGCACCCTCGGCCGAGTTCGCGGCGCAGGCGAACGCTCAGGCAGATCTGTACGCCGCCGCGGAGAAGGACCGGCTCGCGTTCTGGGCGGAGCAGGCCCGCCGGCTGCACTGGCACACCCCGTTCACCGAGGTACTCGACTGGTCCGACGCCCCCGTCGCGAAATGGTTCGCCGACGGCGAGCTCAACGTCGCCTACAACTGCGTCGACCGCCACGTCCTCGACGGCCACGGCGACCAGGTCGCCATCCACTGGGAAGGTGAACCCGGCGACAGCCGCGACATCACCTACTCCGATCTGCTCGCCGACGTCAGCCAGGCGGCCAACACCCTGACCGAACTCGGCCTCGTCTCCGGCGACCGCGTCGCGATCTACATGCCGATGATCCCCGAGGCCATCGTCTCGATCCTCGCCTGTGCACGCCTCGGCCTGACCCATTCGGTCGTCTTCGCCGGGTTCTCGGCCACCGCACTGCGCTCGCGCATCGACGACGCCGAAGCCAAACTCGTCATCACCACCGACGGCCAGTGGCGACGCGGCAAGCCAGCCCCCATCAAGGACACCGTCGACGAAGCCGTCGACGGAGCCGCCTCCATCCGGAACGTTCTGGTCGTCAAGCGCACCGACTCCGACGTCGCCTGGACCGAGGGACGCGACCTGTGGTGGCACGAGACCGTCGCGAAAGCGTCGAAAGAGCATGAGGCGCAGCCGTTCCCGGCCGAGCACCCCCTGTTCATCCTCTACACCTCGGGTACGACGGGTAAGCCCAAGGGCATCATCCACACCTCCGGCGGCTACCTGACACAGACCTCGTACACCCACCACAACGTCTTCGACCACAAGGCCGGCACGGACGTCTACTGGTGCACCGCCGACATCGGTTGGGTCACCGGGCACTCCTACATCGTCTACGGACCGCTCTCCAACCGCGCCACCCAGGTCGTCTACGAGGGCACGCCCAATTCGCCCGACGAGCACCGGCACTGGAACGTCATCGAGAAGTACAAGGTGTCGATCTACTACACCTCCCCCACCCTAGTTCGTACATTCATGAAGTGGGGCAAGGAGATTCCCGAGGCACACGATCTGTCCTCGATCCGCCTGCTCGGGTCCGTCGGCGAGCCCATCAACCCCGAGGCTTGGCGCTGGTTCCGCGACGTCGTCGGCGGCGGCAGCGCACCGATCGTCGACACCTGGTGGCAGACCGAGACCGGCGCGATCATGATTTCTCCGCTCCCCGGCGTCACATCCACCAAGCCCGGCTCGGCCATGACTCCGCTGCCCGGTATCTCGGCCAAGATCGTCGACGACGACGCCAAGCCACTGGGCAACGGCGGCAACGGATACCTCGTTCTCTCCGAGCCGTGGCCGGCGATGCTCCGCGGGATCTGGGGCGACATGGACCGCTACAAGGACACCTACTGGTCCCGCTACGCCGAAGAAGGCTGGTACTTCGCCGGTGACGGTGCCAAGTACGACGAAGACGGTGCCCTGTGGGTCCTCGGCCGCGTCGACGACGTCATGAACGTCTCGGGCCACCGCATCTCCACGTCGGAAGTGGAGTCGGCACTGGTCAGTCATCACAGTGTCGCCGAGGCTGCCGTCGTCGGTGCCGCCGACGAGACCACCGGTCAGGGCATCGTCGCGTTCGTCATCCTGCGCGGCGGCGAGGAGAACACCGGCGACGCATTGATCGCCGAACTCAAAGCTCAAGTCTCCAAGGAGATTTCGCCGATCGCGCGGCCACGAGAGATTTCCATCGTGCCGGAGTTGCCGAAGACCAGGTCGGGCAAGATCATGCGCCGCCTGCTCCGTGACGTGGCCGAGGGCCGCGAACTCGGTGACGTCTCCACTCTCGTCGACCCGAAGGTGTTCGAGGCGATCAAGAAGGGTCGCTAGCGCTCCCATGTGAGTGGAACCTCGTAGCCCACTACGAGGTTCCACTCACATGCGGCGCAGCCGCTCAGACGCTGTCGAGCGACTGGTCTCGCGTTTCCTTCATGATGATCAGCGAGATCAGGGTCAGCGCAGCGGCGATGGCGAGATAGACGCCCACCCAGCCGACGCCGTAGGAACTCACCAGCCAGGTTGCGATGAACGGAGCCACTGCGGCACCGAGGATCGACGCGGTGTTGTACGAAATTCCCGAGCCCGTGTAGCGCACGTTCGTCGGAAACAGTTCCGGCAGAACGGCACTCATGGGCCCGAACGTCAGGCCCATCAGTCCCAGGCCGACGCACATGAACACCAGCATCTTGCCTGCCGACGCGGACGACGGGTCGGCGAACCAGTGGAACGACAGACCGAACAGCACGATCGCCGCGGTGATGACGATGAGCGTGGGGCGGCGGCCGTACTTGTCGGCGAGCAGCCCGGCGACCGGGATCAGCGCCGCGAAGAACAGCACCGCGATGAGCTGGAGCTCCAGGAAGTCCGTGTACGGAATCGCGAGCTTGGGCCCGTTGACGTCGGCCACCTTGCCTGTTCCGTAACTGACCACCCACGTCGTCATGATGTAGAAGAGCGTGTACGTGGCGAGCATGACGAACGTGCCGATGATCAGTTGACGCCAGCTCGTCTTGAACACCTGGGCCAACGGGGTCTTGACCTTCTGGCCGCGCTCGACTGCCAGCTTGAACACCGGCGTCTCCTCGAGCTTGAGGCGGACGTACAGGCCGATGATCACCATGATCGCGCTGAGCAGGAACGGGATGCGCCAGCCCCACGTGAGGAACGCATGGTCGGTGCCGGAGTTCGCGGAGTCGTAGCCGGTCGCGATGACGATGAGCAGGAATATGCCGTTGGCGAAGAAGAAGCCGATCGGCGCACCCAACTGCGGATACATCGCCGCCCAGGCTCGCTTGCCCGGCTTCGCGGTTTCGGTGGCCAGCAACGCCGCACCACTCCATTCGCCGCCGAGGCCGACGCCCTGAGTGAAGCGCATGAGCGCCAGCAGGGCCGGTGCCCACAGACCCGCCGCGGCGTAGGTCGGCAGGAGCCCGATCGCGAACGTCGCGACACCCATCGTCAGCAGGGACCCGACGAGGGTGGCCTTGCGTCCGATGCGATCACCGAAGTGGCCGAACAGAATCGAGCCGATGGGTCGCGCGACGAACGCCAAACCGAACGTCGCGAACGACGCCAGCAGCGCGGTCGTGTCGTTGCCCGCGGGGAAGAACAGGCGGGGGAAGACGAGCACTGCGGCCGTTGCATAGATATAGAAGTCGAAGAACTCGATGGACGTACCGACCATCGAGGCGATGACGATTCGGGACCGAGGCACCTGAGGTGCGGGAATTGCGCCGTCGTCCGTGACGGCGTGGGGTGAACTCACGAGTGCTCCTGAAGGGGAAAGTTCCCTGAAAATTACCTGATGAACACCTGAGAATTTCACGCCCCCGGGCCGTTCGTTGCCGATTCGTGCAACATTCCCGTGTTTGTCGCGACGGGCGGAGAGGTAACCGACGACGGGCCGAGCGTCGCTCAGCCGCCGCGGGACAGATAATCTGCTACTTAGGCACTACTGTCGATACGATCTTCCGCAACACCGAGCAGAGCGATCACCGCAATACCGAGCACAGCGATTACAAGGGGTCGAGAGTTGAGCGTCAGCAATGACAAGGGATACGGCAACGGCGTCCCGAACACGATTTCGTCGATACCTCTCACCGATGTCGATGCCCGCACACCCGGTAGCGCGAGCATCGGAAACCTCGTCAAGGACGCCACGACTCAGGTCTCGACGCTGGTGCGTGCCGAGGTTGCCCTCGCCAAGGCCGAGGTCACCGGCGAGGTCAAGAAGGGTCTGCAGGGCAGCGTCTTCTTCATCGTCGCGCTGACGGTGCTGCTGTTCAGCTCGTTCTTCTTCTTCTTCTTCGCCGCCGAGCTCCTCGACGTGTGGCTCTACCGATGGGCCTCGTTCCTCATCGTCTTCGTGTTCATGGTGCTGGTCGCCGGCCTGTTCGGGTTCCTCGGCTACCGCAGGGTCAAGAAACTGCGCAAGCCCGAGAAGACCATCGACTCCCTCAAGCAGGCGTCGACCGTGCTGCCCAACCAGCACGACAGCATTCCCGGAATCCCCGGCTACAAGAAGTAGACGACGCCCGGCGAGTCGAGCAGTATGAATCATCCCGATCCGTCCACGGTCCGTTACCCGGGACAGTGGATCCATCGCGACATCCATGCCAATGGAATCCGGTTCCACACCGTGGAGGTCGGCGAGCATGCTCCCGACGCCCCACTGGTGGTGCTGCTGCACGGCTTCGCCGACTTCTGGTACTCCTGGCATCACCAGCTCGACGCGCTCGCGAGTTCCGGAGTGCGAGCGGTCGCAGTCGACCTCCGCGGCTACGGCGACTCCGACAAGCCCCCACGTGGTTACGACGGATGGACCCTGGCCGGCGACATCGTCGGTCTCGTTCGCGCACTGGGGTACCCACATGCGACGTTCGTCGGCCATGCGGACGGCGGCCTGGTGTGCTGGGCGAGTTCGGCTCTGCATCCGCGAATGGTCCGCTCGATGGTCCTGATCAATGCACCGCACCCGATCTCGTTGCGCCGCGCCGTGCTGAAGGATTCCGAACAGCGCGGTGCTCTGCTGCCGCACTTCGTTCGGTATCAAGTTCCGCTGCGCCCCGAGAAGCTGCTGACGCGCCGAGGGGGCGCGGCAGTGGAGGAATTGATGCGCAGCCGCGCCGGGTCGCAGTGGCAGCGCACCGACGATTTCGCCGATACCGCAGGCAAGATGCGCTCGGCCATCCGGATTCCCGGGGCCGCGCACAGCGCCCTCGAATATCAGCGCTGGGCGTTCCGTAGCCAGTTCCGCGCCGAGGGCCGACGCTTCATGGACGCCGTCGACGTGAAGACCTCGATCCCCGTCGCGCAGATCAGCGGTGACCTCGATCCGTACGTCCTACCCACCACCCTCGATCGCGATCGGCACTGGGCACCGGGGCTGACGCGTCGAACAGTGCGGGACATCGGGCACTACGTGCACCAGGAGGCCCCCGACGTGGTGTCCGAGGAAATCCTGCGCGTCGCGCTGAAAAGCTGACGTCCCGTCGCTAGACGATGCAGTCGCCGGTCCCCACACTGACCGGCGCATCGAAGCTGCGGGCAAGCTCGTCCGAGATCTCGGTTGCGGTCAGGACGAATCCGGTATCGGGGTCGTCGACGGCGGCACCGAACACCACACCGAGTACCTCACCGTTCGAATTGACCAGTGGCCCACCGGAATTGCCCTGCCGCACCGATCCACGAACCGTGTAGACCTCGCGTTGAACAGTTCCGGTGCGGTAGATGTCCGGTCCGCTGAGGTTGATGATCTCGCGAATGCGCGCTGGGCTCGCCGTGTAAGGACCGCCACCCGGGTAGCCGAGCACGATGGCGTCGGATCCGGATTCGGCAGGGTTCGGCGCGAACGGCAACACCGGAGCTTGCAGCTGCGAAACACGAAGCACAGCAACATCTTCTTCGGGATCGAAGAGGACGACGTCGGCGTCGAGAGGGCCGTCCGGAGAATCGACGGTCACCTCGGAGGTACCGGCCACCACGTGGGCGTTGGTCATCACCAGATCCGGCCCGACGACGAAACCCGAACCCTCGAGCGCCTTCTGGCAACTCGGGGCGATTCCGTTGATCTTGATGACGCTCGCCTGCAACGCTATCGGGACGGGGCCTGCGGCGATCCCGGAGTCGGGAGCAGCGACGTCGGCGACCGGAGTGCGTCCGAACGGACCGATGACGTCCGGCAGCCCGGACGTGTCGAGCAGCGCCGAGAATTCCTTGGGCACCTGACGCAGCCACTCGGGTGCCACCTCGTCGACCTTGCCCAGGACCGT
Source organism: Rhodococcoides fascians NBRC 12155 = LMG 3623 (assembly GCF_001894785.1). Classification (GTDB taxonomy): domain Bacteria; phylum Actinomycetota; class Actinomycetes; order Mycobacteriales; family Mycobacteriaceae; genus Rhodococcoides; species Rhodococcoides fascians. The sequence continues at coordinate 803,060 of NZ_BCWW01000001.1, read as the reverse complement.
CGAGCCACGCACGGCACTGGCCACCTCGGGCTGCGACGAGGACGTCAGCGGAATGGCGAGCAACCATGCGGCAGCGAGCACGGCCGCGGCCTGCAGACCTGCCCCGATCGTGCTGTCCACGGATCTGGCTGAGCGCGAATGTATTCCGCTGCGCAACGCACGACCCAGAACCATGCCGGCCACCTCACCGACGATCACCAACACCACGATCAACGCGATACCGACGAACACCCTCGTGCGTGATCCGTCGACGTGTTCGAGCACGTGCGGTGCCACCAGAATTCCGGCGACGGCACCCAGAACGACTCCCAGAAACGCCAGCGCCGACGCCACCGCCCCCTGTCGCCATCCCGACGTCGCCGCCAGCAGCGCGACGGCGAGCACCGCGATATCGACCCACCCTGAACCCGTCACCGATCGAGCCTCGCTCCTACCGCAGTCAAGCTGGCCTCCAGATCGCGTATATCCCCCGTGTCCCATTCGGACTCCCAGCCCGACACAGCGAGCAGGCCCGCCAGAATACCGCCCGTGAATCCCCACACCAGCATTCCCTGCACCGAGAAGGCCGGGCCCTGGTAGCCGGCGGGGTGACGCACCTGGAATCGGTTGGCCGGATCGAGCAACTCGCGCAGGGGAACTCGCACCACGCGCTCGGTTTCGCCGGCGTCGACGACGCGGACCGGGGTTGGACTCCGCCAGTACGAGAGCACGGGAACCACATCGAATCGAGACGGCGGCACGTAGATGCCGGGCATCGTCGCGAGCGGTACGACGCCGGCCGGGTCGAGACCGGTTTCTTCCTGGGCCTCGCGCAGCGCCGTTCCGATGGGCCCGTCGTCACCCGGGTCGGTGGCACCGCCGGGGAAGGCGATCTGCCCACTGTGGTCGCGCAAGGTCGACGCCCGCTGGGTCAGCAGAACGTCGGCCTCGGCGGGCAGCCCACCGGGCGCGGTCGGATCGGCGGCAGCCGGACCACCGAACAGCACCAACACCGCCGCCGAGCGGGTTCGATCGGCCGGCTGCGCCTGTCGTTGCAGCACCGGGTTGATGCCGGTGGTGTCGGTCAGTCCGTTTTCGCTGCCGGCGACGTCGAGCATGCGCCCGAGCCACTCGGGTGCGCTCACGACGCGACTCCGAGGTTCTCGCGGACTGCGTCGGCGATGTCGTCGACGCTTGTGAAGGGTTCGGTCAGCACCTTGGCGACAGTGCCATCCGCAGATATCAAAACGGATACGGGCAACACGTTCGGCGCTTCCGTCGCCGCGGCGACGCGTCCGGCACCGTCCTGAACGCCGGGCAGCGTGACGCCGTACTCGGCCAGACGGGTCAGCCCGTTGGACTCGTTGGCATCGTTGTGGACAGTCAACACCGTGACTGCATCACCCGCCCGCTGCGCGTATTGCTGCAGGTAAGGCAACTCCTTCGCGCACGGGCCGCACCAGTAGGCCCAGATGTTGAGCAGTGCGGGTCGCCCGGCCAGAGCCTGGCCGAGGTCGATCGACGAGCCGTCGCCGATGCATTCGAGGGTGATGCCCGTCAACGGTCCTGCTGCAGCGCCCGACGGCGTCGGACATGCGTCGAGACCGGCGGTCTGCCGCAGCGGTGCCAGAGCCTCGGGAGTATCGGCGGCCCGACGCTCGGCCGTCGACGGTCCTTGCTGCCCCAGACCGGGACCATCGGCGCGCTGCGTTGCCGGAGATTCATTGCGTGGCCAGAGGGCATAGACCATCCCGACGACGAGAATGAGCGCGACCAGAGACCAGCGGAGTGCAGCCTTGTTCACGACACGATTCCGGCGAGAGCGAGCAGATGATCGGTCTCGGGACCTCTCACCAGGGCGGCAGCGGTCGCTGGATCGGTCGGGCCGAGGCCGAACGACGGGCAGTCCTTGGCGAGGACGCACACCCCGCACGCCGGCGTGCGGGAGTGGCAGACGCGTCGACCGTGAAAGATGACGCGATGGGAGAGCACGGTCCACTCTTTCCGCTCGATCAGCGCGCCGACGGCGTGCTCCACCTTGACCGGGTCCTCTTCTTCGGTCCACTGCCAGCGCCGTACCAACCGACCGAAGTGGGTGTCGACGGTGATGCCGGGAACGTCGAACGCGTTGCCGAGCACGACGTTGGCCGTCTTGCGGCCGATGCCGGGCAACGTCACCAGGTCCTTCAACGATGCGGGGACTTCGCCGTCGAAGTTCTCGAGTAACTTCTGCCCGAGCCCGATCAGCGAGTTGGCCTTGTTGCGGTAGAAGCCGGTGGTTCGGATGAACTCCTCGAGCTCGGTGCGGTCGGCTTCGGCATAGTCGCGAGCTGTGCGGTATCTCACGAACAGGGCCGGAGTCACCATGTTGACGCGCTTGTCGGTGCACTGCGCCGAGAGGATGGTCGCGACGGCGAGTTCGAGGGGCGTGGTGAAGTCGAGTTCGCAGTAGACGTGCGGAAACGCGACCCCGAGCGTTCGGTTCATCCGCCGGGCCCGCCGCACGAGGCCGAGTCGCGTCTCCTCGCGTTTGCGCACGTCGGGGCGTTTCGGGGCTGTCGATTCCACGCCACAACTGTACGGACAAGAATGCGTAACGAACTACGCGAGCGCGCCGAGCTGTGTTTGTATCGAGACCTTTTCGGTGTTAACTGGCCGGTATGCAAGGACTCGCCGTGGTGCTCTTTCCGGTACTACTCATGCTCTTCGCACTCGCGATGGAGCGCGTCGAGTTCCGGCTCAGCAAGCTCGGCGTCCGGGAGCACGAAGTAGAGGAATTCCTCGATCAGGCGAGCAAGTCCGAGGTCGCCACACTGGCGAACGAGGGCTTCCCCCACGCCCTGGCTCGGTTCAACACCCGCAAGCGTCACCAGACTCCTCCGCGCACGATCGACACGCGCGACGGCATGGTCGACCAACGGGCCAGTTGAGCACCCATTTGTCCGCATTCGGATGAATTTACGGTGAACGCGAACAGACGTACCGTTCCTCTGGCAACCTGTGGTGGCGTCGATCACTCGGTTTCGGCCGAGTCGAAGTAGACTCCCCTGAGGTAATTGTTGTGTTTGAACATTGCATCGGCATCGACGCCTGAATCGCAGCGCGATTCGGTGGTGAGACGAGTGTGTACAGACGCCTTCGGGGGTGCGGGTCACCGCATCGCCGACATCCCAAAAGGAGCGCAAGTGGACGACGTCCTGGCACGGGCCGGCATCTTCCAAGGAGTCGAACCCTCTGCGGTTGCGGCACTGACGAAGCAGCTGCAGCCTGTCGATTTCCCCCGGGGACACGTGGTGTTCAACGAGGGTGAGCCCGGAGACCGGCTCTACATCATCGTTTCCGGCAAGATCAAGCTCGGGCGACGCTCCCCCGACGGCCGCGAGAACTTGCTGACGATCATGGGACCGTCGGACATGTTCGGCGAGCTCTCCATCTTCGACCCCGGCCCTCGCACGTCCTCGGCCACCACGGTCACCGAGGTGCGCGCGGTCAGCATGGACCGCGCGGCTCTCAAGGACTGGATCGATCAGCGCCCCGAGATCGCCGAGCAGCTGCTGCGCGTCCTGGCTCGCCGGTTGCGTCGCACCAACAACAACCTGGCCGACCTCATCTTCACCGACGTCCCCGGACGCGTGGCCAAGGCGCTGCTTCAGCTTGCCCAGCGCTTCGGCACCCAGGAAGCGGGATCGCTGCGCGTCACCCACGACCTGACGCAGGAAGAGATCGCTCAGCTCGTCGGAGCGTCGCGCGAGACCGTCAACAAGGCACTGGCCGACTTCGCACACCGCGGATGGCTGCGCCTCGAGGGCAAGTCCGTACTGATCTCGGACTCCGAGCGCCTGGCTCGCCGAGCTCGCTAGCTAGTTCTCCCTGAGGTAGGCCAGCTGCGTCTTGACCGACATCCGCGCAGCCGGCCACAACTTCTTGTCCACGTCCGAGTAGACGTGGCGCACCACCTGCATCGGTTTGGCGTCGTCTCCGATCTCGGCCAACGCCGCCCGCACCTGATCCAGCCGCTGCCGACGGTGAGCGCGATACAGTCGCGCCACCTCGGCGGTATCCGGAACATCGGCCCCGTGCCCCGGCAACACCGTCTTGCCCGCACCGGCGGCCTCGAGTCGATCGAGCGAATTCAGATAGTCCGCGAGCGAGCCGTCCTTCGGGTCGAGCACCGTGGTGCCGCGGCCGAGGATCGTATCTCCCGTCAGGACCGCGTCGTCGAGCACGAAGCTCACCGAATCCGCCGTGTGGCCGGGTGTGTGGAGCACCCGGATCCGTAGACCCGCCGCATCGATGACCTCGCCGTCGGCCAACCGCTCACCGCCGCCGTGCAGGAACTTCTCCCCCACCGCCCGCACCGGTGCCCCTGTCTTGCGGTGAAACCGCTTCAACCCCGCCGTGTGATCGGCATGGCGATGGGTCACCAGGGTCAGCACCACCGTGCCCGACGCGGCGACGGCGTCGAGATGGGCCTTGTCCTTCGGACCCGGGTCGACGACGATACATTCCTCGGAACCCGGTGCCCGCAGAATCCACGTGTTCGTTCCGTCGAGCGTCATCTTGCCCGGGTTCTCCGCGAGTAGAACCGACGCCGTGGGCGTCACGTGCCGGACCAGTCCGTAGGCGGGATGCGTCAAGTTCGAGTCGGCCATTGAAACACTGTAGGACGCCCACTGTTCTCGAGGTGGAACAGGACCGGTGACGACGACTAACGTCGACGCATATGAAGATCGGACTCGTCGGTGCCGGCCCCTGGGCTCGCAAGACTCAGGCCCCCTCGCTGCTCGCTCATCCGGGAGTGGACTTCACCGGAGTGTGGGCACGCAGACCGGACGCCGCGGCCGAGTTGGGTGCACCGGTCTGCGAGTCCTTCGACGCCCTGCTCGATGCCGTCGACGCGGTGGCGTTCGCGGTTCCACCGGCTGTGCAAGCCGGGTTCGCCCTCCGCGCCGCGCGAGCAGGCAAGCATGTGTTGCTGGACAAGCCCATTGCCGCCACCGTGGCAGAGGCCGAGGAACTGGCCGAGGCCGTCACCACCGCCGGAGTTCGTTCGATGGTGACTCTGACACTCCGATTCGCCCCGGAGACAAGGCAATTCCTCGCCTCGACAGCGGGCCGCCCCTGGGCAGCCGGCTCCGGAACCTGGTTCTCCGGCGCCACTCTCGGCGGGGCGTACTCGGAATCGCAGTGGCGACACGACGACGGGGCGATCCTCGACATCGGGCCACACGTCTTCGATCTCCTCGACGCGGCACTGGGAACCATTGCGCGCGTTGCCTACTCGCACCGCGACGTGGCGTCGGACAGTTGGACCGTTCTGCTCGAACACGAGGGCGGCGCGCGTAGCACCGTCCAATTGTCGCTGCGGACACCGGTCATGCCGTCGCTCATGCGGATCGAGCTGTCCGGACCCGCCGGGGTCGACACCTTCACCGACCGATCCACGTCGTCGACCGACTGCTACGCCGTACTGCTGGACGAGTTCCTCGAATCGGTGGAATCGGGTGTCGACCACGAATGCTCGGTGCACCGAGGACTGCACTTGCAGAGGGTGATTGATCGGGCGCGGGAGTGGGCACCCTGATCGTGTGACCACCATGGACGTCAAAGATGCGATGTTCCACTACACCTCGGCCCCGCATCGCTCGATGGACCAGTACACGACGTTCGTCTTCGACTCGGGGGACCACGAGCCACCGACGTTCGACGACGTCGTGGCCCACGTCGAGAGACGCGCTCGATTCGTTCCGAGACTGCAGATTCGCATCGGCGATGCGGTGGGTCTGTTGGAGTACCCCCGATGGATCAGGGACCCGACGCCGCCTCGTGACCACGTGGTCGACCACGATCTCTCCGACGGTCGTCACACACTGAATTCGTTTCTGGCCGAACGCGCGTGCGTTCCGGTCGATGCGACGACGCGGGCATGGACCGTGCACGTCGGCCGGGGCCTGTCGGGCGTCGACGGTATCCGCGGTGCGGCCACCGTCGTGATCGTTCAGGTCAGCCACGCATTGTCCGACGGGTCGGTCGGTACCCGCATCGTTCGAGCTCTCTTCGGACCGGACGAGCCGACCGACAACGTCACGTTCCCCGACGACCCTGCCGTCTCTCGTCCACGTCGCGTGCGAGATGCGGTCGTTGCGACGGCGCTCCTGCCCTACCGCTGGGCGCGGTCGCAGCGGCGGATGGGGCGGGCACAGCAGACGTATCTCGACGCAGTGCGGACCGGGGAGCTGGTTGCCCCCGCACCGGTCGAACCCACGCGCGTCAACGCCCATCCCGACGAAACGAGAGCGGTGCACGTCCTGCAGTTCCCGAAGTCGCAGTGGACGGGCGGGCCGGCCACCGTCACGGCTACCGCACTCACCGCCGTCGGAGCGGCGTTGTCGACGTATCTCGCGGCGCACGGAGAGAGGGTCGGCACCCGCATCCGCGCCACAGTGCCCACCGCGATCGAGACGTCGGCGGCCTGGCCTGCCGTCAACCGAACCGTCCCGGCTGCCGTCGATCTGCATCCCGAGCTCACCGACGTGCCCGACCGAGCATCGGCAGTGGCGCACGCGCTCAACCTGCAGCGTGAACGCGTGAACGATCGCCGCCACATCGACGCCACCCGGTCGGCCGAGCTCTACCCCGCCGCTCTACTGCTCGGCTTCGGTCGCCGCGCTCGGCTCGTCGCGCCTCGCAGCGGTACGCCCGAGCGTGTCACCAGCCATACCGTGGTGACGAGCGTCAATCGAACCGGTCTGGACCTCGAGTTGGGGTCGAGCCGGGCAACCCTGTGCGCGGGGGTCGCATCGCTGAGCCCGGGCTGCAGCATCACCCACGCCGTGTACGGATACGGGGACGTCGTCACCGTCTGTGTGACGGCCTGCCCGACGACGGTCCCCGATCACGCCGTGTATGCCGACCTGCTGCGTTCCGCAGTCGACGAGACCTGCGGTGCACTTCATGGGACGTCGACTACTGCAGTTCGACGATGAGCTCCACTTCCACCGACGCACCGAGCGGAAGTTCGGCGACACCCACGGCCGAGCGGGCGTGCTTGCCTGCGTCACCGAAAATCTCGCCGATGACGTTCGAGGCTCCGTTGACGACACCGGGCTGACCGGTGAAGCCCTCCGCGGAAGCGACGAAGCCGACGGCCTTGATCACGCGTGCGACCGAATCGATACCGACCAGCGCATGCACCGCGGCCAGCGCGTTCAACGCACAGATCCGCGCAGCTGCCGTGGCGTCCTCGGCCGACACGTCGGCACCCACCTTGCCCACGGACGTCAGGTTTCCGTCCACGATCGGCAGTTGACCGGAGGTGTAGACGAGCGAACCCACCTGTACGGCGGGGACGTACGCGGCCAGCGGCGGAACGACGTCGGGCAGCTCGATGCCCAGCTCGGAGAGGCGTTCGCTCCAGTTCGCCACGGCGTCAGCCCTTCGGACGCTTGAAGTACGCGACCAGTGTGTCGCCGCCGTTCGGTCCCGCCATGATCGTCACGAGCTCCCAGCCCTCGGAGCCGTAGTTGTCGAGAATCTGCTTGGTGGCGTGAATCAGCACCGGTGCGGTGAAGTACTCCCAGATGATCTTTTCGCTCATGACTCGAAGCCTATCGCCCACCGGAGTACGAGGGGTGCGTCACTGCGATCGGGTGATTCTCGGTTCTGTCGGACGACCGGCATCGCGTCTCTATATGGTCGAGGCGTGGGTACATCGAAGCAAGAGGGATGGCCGGCGAAGGCGGATGCCGCGCGGCTGCATTTCGTGTCCGGCAAGGGCGGTACCGGTAAGTCGACGGTCGCTGCCGCGCTGGCGTTGGCGCTGGCCGCGGGTGGCCGGCGAGTGTTGTTGGTGGAGGTCGAGGGCAGGCAGGGCATCGCGCAGCTGTTCGACGTGCCGCAGCTCCCGCCGGTGGAGACCCGCGTCGCCTCGGCGGACGGCGGCGGCGAGGTCTACGCGCTGGCGATCGACATCGAGACCGCGTTCCTCGAGTATCTCGACATGTTCTACAACCTCGGTTTCGCCGGCCGCGCGATGCGCAAGATCGGTGCCATCGAGTTCGCGACGACCATCGCGCCCGGCCTGCGTGACGTACTGCTGACCGGAAAGGTCAAGGAGTGCGTGGTGCGCACCGACAAGAAGGGCAACCGCGCGTACGACGAGGTGGTCGTCGACTCGCCGCCCACCGGCCGCATCGGAAACTTCCTCGACGTCACCAAGGCCATGGCCGACCTGGCCAAGGGCGGCCCGGTCCGCTCGCAGAGCGAGGGCGTGGTGCGGTTGCTGCATTCGTCGGACACCGTCGTGCACCTGGTCACCCTGCTCGAAGCATTGCCGGTGCAGGAGACGGCAGATGCGGTACGCGAGCTCGAAGCAGCCGACCTCCGCCTGGGCACGGTGATCGTCAACCGCACCGAGCCGACGTACCTGCCTGCCGACTCCCTCGAACCCATCGCCGAGGGCGAGATCGATGCCGTCGCAATTCAGGAGGGTCTGGCCAAGACCGGAATCACGTTGTCCGAGGCCGACTTCGCCGGTCTCCTGACCGAATCGATCGAGCACGCGTCGACGCTGTCCGCTCAGGTGGAGAGCGCAACACAACTCGACGAACTCGACGTCGCACGCATGACGCTGCCGATGTTGGCCGACGGCGTCGACCTCGGCGGCTTGTACGAGCTCGCCGCCACGCTCGCAGAACAGGGTGTCCGATGACTCGACCAGCAGCAACCGAACTCGACGTCGACCGCATCCTCACCGACCCCGCGTCACGAATCGTCGTGGTCTGCGGCGCAGGCGGTGTCGGGAAGACCACCACCGCAGCGGCGATGGCTCTGCGTGCCGCCGAACAGGGCAGGCGTGTCGTCGTGCTGACCATCGATCCGGCTCGCCGGCTGGCCCAGGCCCTCGGGCTCGGCGACCTCGACAACAGCCCGCAGCCGGTGAAATTGGGTGCCGACGCCAAGGGCGAACTGCACGCGATGATGCTGAACATGCGGCGCACGTTCGACGAGATGGTCATCGAACATTCGACGCCGGAAAAGGCGGCGCAGGTTCTGGCCAACCCGTTCTATCAGACTGTGGCGTCGTCCTTTTCGGGCACGCAGGAGTACATGGCGATGGAGAAGCTGGGGCAGCTGTCCCTCGACGCGTCGTGGGATCTGATCGTGGTGGACACTCCGCCGTCGCGCAACGCGTTGGATTTCCTCGACGCTCCGCAACGGCTCGGGTCGTTTCTCGACGGTCGTTTCATCCGGCTGTTGACCGCTCCCGGACGAGGAATCACCCGCGTCGTCACCAGCGCGATGAGCCTGGCGATGCGCGGCGTCTCGACCGTCATCGGCAGCCAAATGCTGTCCGACGCTTCGGCTTTCGTGCAATCGCTGGATTCGATGTTCGGCGGGTTCCGCGAACGCGCTACGCGCACATACCAATTGCTCCGCGAGGACGGCACCAGTTTCCTCGTCGTCGCTGCCGCCGAGCCCGACGCATTGCGCGAGGCCGCGTTCTTCGTCGAGCGACTCTCCGCCGAGAACATGCCGCTGGCCGGACTGGTGGTAAATCGGACGCATCCGACGTTGTCGTCGGTGCAGGCCGATCACGCGGCCACTGCCGCCGATCTCCTGGACAGAATCGACGACCCCGGTGCCGAACTGACTGCTGCGGTGCTGCGTATCCACGCTCAACGCGCGGTGACGGCGGCGCGCGAGGTGCGGTTGCTCAAACGCTTCACCGGCGCGCACCCCCGCGTGCCCATCGTCGGTGTTCCGTCCCTGCCGTTCGAGGTCTCCGACCTCGCCGCACTACGCGCGGTGGCCGACCAGCTGACCCGCAGAGGCTGATCGGCCGTTTCGGCAGGCGGTCAGATCGCCGCCTGCTGCTGACGCTGGGTCTCGAAGAATTCGGACCACGAGTCGACCTCGGGGTGCTGCTTGAGCAGTGCCCTGCGCTGACGCTCGGTCATGCCACCCCACACACCGAACTCGACGCGATTGTCGAGGGCATCCGCACCGCACTGCATCAGAACCGGGCAGTGCCGGCAAATGGTCGCGGCCTTGCGCTGCGCTGCACCCCGGACGAACAGCTGGTCCGGATCCGTGCCCTTGCACCGAGCGTGTGACACCCAAGCGATACGTGCTTCTGCTTCCTCTACATCGAGTCGCGTCGGCGCGGTTGTCGTGTGCATGGCGGATCCCCTTTACGTCTCGGTCGCCCTCACTGGGCGTCCTGGAGGCTCCGAGCAGTTTGTACCTCGGTGTCGAAGCACAAATTCTAGGAGCTGCCCCACATTCATTATCAAGTGTTATGCGAATCACACTGTGCTCATAATTTAGGTAAACCCGGCCCCGAATGCAAGACGGTGAGGTCACATTTCTGGTACGGGCGTCCCGAGCAGGGGCGCAGCGCACAACGCATGCGGGGCACTGCCGATCCGAACGAGGCACACGTACGCTGTGCTCTGTGTCAGTTGGAAAAACCGTGGCGAAGCTCGCCGGATGTTCAGCACTCGCCGGTGCATTGCTCGCCGGCGTGATGTTCCCCTTGGCCGGCGGGTTCGGGTTCGCGTCCAACCGCGCCGCCGATACCGTCGACAACGTCTCGGCCGAGTTGGTCGAGGGTGCCGTACCTGCTGTTTCGACGATGACCGACGTCAACGGCAACCCGATCGCGTGGCTGTACGAACAGCGCCGCTTCGAGGTACCGAGCGACAAGATCTCCAACGAGATGAAGCTGGCCATCGTCTCCATCGAGGACCGGCGCTTCGCGGAGCACCAGGGCGTCGACTGGCAGGGCACGCTGCGCGCGTTCCTGACCAACACCACCAGCGGCCAGGTCCAGCAGGGTGCATCGACCATCGACCAGCAGTACGTGAAGAACTACCAGCTGCTGGTCGTGGCGAAGACCGACGCCGAGCGACGCGCCGCCATCGAAACGACGCCCGCCCGCAAGATCCGCGAGATCCGGATGGCGTTGACCCTCGACAAGGAACTGACCAAGGACGAGATCCTCACCCGCTACCTCAACCTGGTGCCGTTCGGTAATGCCTCGTTCGGCATCCAGGACGCGGCTCAGACGTACTTCGGCATCGATGCCAGCCAGCTCAGCGCCGTCCAGGCCGCGATGCTCGCCGGCATGGTCCAGTCCAGCTCCGCCCTCAACCCGTACACCAACGAAGAGGGTGTGATCGAGCGCAGGAACACCGTGCTCGACACGATGATCCAGAACCTCCCCGAGCGTGCGGCCGAGCTCACCGCACTCAAGGCCGAGCCCCTCGGCGTGCTACCGGTCCCCCAGACCCTGCCCCGCGGCTGTATCGCGGCAGGAGACCGAGGATTCTTCTGCGACTACGCGTTGCAGTACCTCGCTCAGGCCGGAATCAGCCAGGAGCAGATCGACAAGGGCGGGTATCTCATCCGCACGACGCTCGACCCCGCGGTCCAGAACTCCACCAAGTCCGCCCTGGTCAGCAACACCAGCCCCTCGCTCGACGGCGTGGCGACGGTGATGAACGTCGTCGCCCCGGGCCAGGACCAGCACCGCGTCCTGGCGATGGGCAGCAGCCGCACCTACGGCCTCAACGCCGACGCCGACGAGACCGTGCAGCCGCAACCGCACTCCCTCGTGGGTAACGGAGCCGGCTCCATTTTCAAGATCTTCACCACGGCCGCCGCCATGGAACGCGGACTGGGCACCAGCGCAACGCTGCAGGTCCCCAAGCGCGTGGAGGTCAAGGGCGTCGGCGACGGTGGTGCTCGTAACTGCCCGGCCTCCACCTACTGCGTGGAAAACGCGGGCAACTACCCACCCGCGCTGTCCATAACCGACGCGCTGGCTCAGTCCCCCAACACGGCCTTCGTCAAGCTGATCGAGTCCGTCGGCGTCACGCCGACGGTCGACATGGCCGTCCGTCTCGGCCTGCGCTCGTACACGGACCCGGGTTCCTCGGGTGCCGAGCAGTCGATGGCCGATTTCCAGAAGAGTCAGAACCTCGGCTCGTTCACCCTCGGACCCACCTGGGTGAACCCGCTGGAGCTGTCCAACGTGGCCGCGACCTTGGCTTCCGGTGGCAAATGGTGCCCGCCGACCCCGATCGACTCGATCTTCGACCGCGACGGCAAGCCCGTCCCCGTCGCTCACCAGGCCTGCGAGCAGGTCGTCGAACCCGGTCTGGCGAACACCCTCGCCAACGCTATGAGCAAGGACGACCAGGCAGGTGGCACGTCCGCGTCCGCCGCTGCCTCGGCCGGCTGGAACCTGCCGATGTCCGGCAAGACCGGTACCACCGAGTCGAACCGATCCTCGGGCTTCCTCGGGTTCACCAACAATTACGCCGCCGCCGTGTACACCTACGGCGACTCACCGACGCCCAGCGAGATCTGCTCGTTCCCGCTTCGGCCCTGCGGTTCGGGAAACCTGTACGGCGGTAACGAACCCGCGAGAACCTGGTTCGACGCGATGAGCCCGATCGCCACCAACTACGGGCCCGTCCAACTTCCACCGGTCGATCAGAAGTACGTCCGCGGTTCGGCCAACGGACAGGTACCCGACGTCACCGGCCAGAGCCAGTCGTCCGCGACGTCCACGCTGCAGGGTGCGGGCTTCCAGGTGACAGCGGTGACGACGGCCGATCAGGCTGCGCGCGGAACCGTGGTGTCGACGTCACCGTCGGGCAGTGCGGTTCCCGGATCGAACATCACGATCTACGTCAGTGACGGATCGGTTCGCCCGGCACCGGCTCCGGCCCCTGCCCTGCCGCCGGGTATCCAGATACCGGACCTGCCGCCGGGTATCCAGATACCGGCGATCCCCGGGCTCACCGCTCCTCGCTAGTGCCTGCGGCAGTGGTGTGGTTACGGCCCTCCTGGGGCACATAACCGCACCACTGCGCGGAGCGCACTACAGGCGGTCTTTGACGGCCTTCGACAGGCGGGATCCATCGGCCTTACCGGCAGCGAGTCCCGACGCGATCTTCATGACCTGGCCCATCTGCTTCATGGCCGGTCGCTCGCCCAATACTTCGGCGACCTGGGCGATGGCGGTATCGACGATGGTGGCCAGTTCCTCGTCGGTCAGCGGAGTGGGCAGATACTCGTTGATGATCTGCGCCTCGGCGTGCTCGTTGGCGGCGAGTTCGCCGCGGCCGTTCTGCGTGTAGATCTCGGCCGATTCGCCGCGCTTCTTCGATTCCTTTGCCAGCACCTTCAGGACGTCGTCGTCGGTCAGTTCGTGGGCCTCCTTGCCGGAGACCTCCTCGGTCTGAATGGCGGCGAGGATCATGCGCAGCGTTGCCAGCCGGAGCTTGTCCTTCGCTTTCATCGCTGTGGTCAGGTCGGTTCGGATACGGGCCTTGAGTTCGGACATGGCAGAAACGCTACGCGGCCCAGCCGTCGGCTCGCGCGTCCATATCGGCTTGCTGCCGTATCGTGGACTGGGTGGCCGTTCACTTCAGTTCCTCGTTACTGCCAACCTCGGCGCAACTGCGCAGCGCTTCCACGCAACTGCGGTCGGTTGCCGAGCACACGCGCGACGTCGTCAGAGCGGCACCGCTCAAGAGCTCGGTGATCGGGACGGCGGGTGCTGCGGCCTTGGGCATCGGCTACGCCACCCTCGTCGAGCGCAACGCGTTCACGCTCCGTGAGACGTCGATGGCGGTGCTCGAACCCGGCTCCGCGACGCTGCGAGTACTGCACATCAGCGACCTGCACATGATGCCGGGCCAGCGGATGAAGCAGAACTGGCTCCGCGAACTGGACCGCCTCGAACCCGACCTCGTGGTCAACACCGGCGACAATCTGTCGCACCAACGCGCCGTTCCCAGCGTCGTGCAGGCTCTCGGGCCGCTGCTGTCGCGTCCAGGGCTGTTCGTGTTCGGCAGCAACGACTACTTCGCACCCAAGCCGAAGAACCCCTTCAGGTACTTCGACAAGAACCACAAGCGCACGACGGGCGAGTCGCTGCCGTGGCGTGATCTGCGGGCTGCGTTCTCCGAACGCGGTTGGCTCGACGTGACGCATGTCCGCCGCGAACTCGAGGTCGCCGGAGTCCGGATCGCATCGGCGGGCGTCGACGATCCGCACCTGAAGCGCGATCGCTACGACACCATCGCGGGCCAGCCGAACCCGTTGGCGGATTTGCGCCTCGGCATTACCCACTCCCCCGAGCCCCGGGTGTTGGACAAGTTCGCGCAGGACGGTTACGACCTCGTCCTCGCCGGGCACACCCACGGCGGCCAGCTGTGCCTGCCGTTCTACGGTGCGCTGGTGACGAACTGCGAGATCGATCGCTCCCGGGTCAAGGGTCCGTCCAAGTGGGGTGCGCACACGCAGCTCCACGTGTCGGCCGGTCTCGGGACATCGCCGTACGCGCCTGCCCGCTTCTGCTGCCGCCCCGAAGCAACCCTGATCACGCTCACTCCTGCCCCCAGAAAGGGCCCGAAGGACGTCTCCGACGAGGGCGTTTCGCGTTCTGAGGCAGTCGTGAGTTAGACTTCTCCAGCGGTACACGGGGTGTGGCGCAGCTTGGTAGCGCGCTTCGTTCGGGACGAAGAGGTCGTGGGTTCGAATCCCGCCACCCCGACAGTTGGACCACGAAAAGGGACCCACTCGATTCAGTCGAGCGGGTCCCTTTTCTTTGCCTGATCGGCGCTACTGTGAGGCATGCCGACCCCCACCCGCGTTCATGTCACCCATCGGTTCGCTTCGTCTCCCGACGTCGTCTTCGCGGCGCTGTCCGAACACGAGAACCTCGGCCCGTTGTTCCTGGCCAAGATCCGCCGGGTGCGCGATGGAGACACCTCACGCAACGGCGTCGGATCGGCTCGTAGCCTGAAGCTGGGGCCACTCCCCGCGTTCGAGGAGACCACAACCGTCTCCGAGCCGAACACCCTCATCGAGTACCGCATCACCAAAGGTGGCCCGCTACGCGGTCATTGGGGTGTGCAGAAGCTGACCCCCACCACTGACGGCGGTACCGAACTCGACTACACAATCGGATTCGACGCCCCGATCCCCGGTCTCGCCGCGATCGTCGGCAAGGCGTTGACGTCGAGCATCTCGAAGAACCTGCCGCGCTTGGCTCGGTAGCACTGCCGCACAACGACAAGACCCCGATCGATGGTCTCGATCGGGGTCTTCTCGTGTGTGCTCAGCTGGACGCAGCGCGCAGCTTCTCCAACAGCGGGCCGGCCGCCTCGGCCAGGAAGCGCTCCTGAGTTTCGTCGCCCACCTGGACCAGCGCGATGTCGGTGTAACCGGCCTCCCAGTACGGCTTCACGGCCTCGACGATGGCGTCCAGGTCCGGTCCACACGGGATCGTGTCGGCCACATCCTCTTTCCTGACGAACTTCGTCGCACCGGCGAAACCGGCCGTCGTCGGCAGATCCGCGTTGACGGCCCAGCCGCCGGCGAACCAGCGGAAGCGGTCGTGTGCGCGATCGATGGCGGCATCCTTGTCGGGATCCCACGAAATGGGGATCTGGCCGATGGAGCGCGCCGGGCCCTCGTGGTTGTCCGACCACGCCTTGACGAGATCCGCATCCGGCTCGGTGGCGATGAGGTGATCGCCGTACTCGGTGAACCTCGCCACGGCCTTCTCGCCGCCGGCTGCGATGCCGATCGGGACGCCGCCCTCGGGCAGGTCCCAGATCCGAGCCGAGTCGACGCGAAAGTGCTTGCCCTCGTAGGTGACCAGGCCACCGGCGTGCAGTGCGCGGATGATCTCGAGTGCCTCGACGAACATGTCCTGTCGCTTGTCGATGGACGGCCAGCCTTCACCCACGACGTGCTCGTTGAGGTTCTCGCCGCTGCCGAGGCCGAGGGTGAAACGTCCGTCGGCCAGGATCTGCAATGTCGCCGCCTTCTGGGCGACGACGGCCGGGTGGTACCGGATGATCGGGCACGTCACGTACGTCATCAACTCGACGCGCTCGGTGGCCTGCGCGACCGCACCCAAAGTGGTCCACGCGTAAGGAGAGTGGCCCATGGACGAGAGCCACGGCGAGTAGTGGTCACTGCTGACCTCGAAGTCGAAGCCGACCTTCTCGGCTCCGACGGCGTACTTCACCAGCTCTTTGGGACCGCTCTGCTCGGTCATCAACGTGTATCCGAAATTGGTCATGCTGTTCTCCTAAATTGTTGCGACGGAACCGGCGTCGACTCGGTAGTTGGATCCGTTGACGAAGGACGCGCGGTCCGAGCACAGGAACGTGATCACCGAGGCCACTTCCTCGGGTTCGCCGCGGCGTCCCAGTTCCATGTACGGGCGCTCCTCGTCGAGGAAGCTCTCGATGGCACCGTCTCTGTCGGTGCCCTTCTCTTCGGCTCGCTTGTCCATCATCGCGTCGGTCATCGGGGTGTGAATGAATGCCGGGGAGACCGCGTTGACCAGCAGGCCCTCCGACGCATAGCTGCGCGAAAGCCCCTTGGCCAGAGCCAGAACTCCGGCTTTGGCCGAGCAGTAGGGCAATTCGTCGTCGTACGGCTGCACGGCGTCCTCGGACGTCAACAGCACGATGCGCCCCCATCCACCGCGCCGGAGGGCGGGGAGAAACGCGCGCAGTAGGCGGACCGGGCCCATGAGGTCGATGTCGAGGGTGGAGCGCCACCCTTCCTCGTCGATCTCGTGGAACAGCCCCTGAGCGCCGGTGACGCCGGAGGACTGCACCAGAATGTCGATGTCGCCCACGGCCTGCTGCGTGCGCACTGCCAGGTTCTCGACGGCCTCGGTGTCGGTCACGTCCGCGGCGAACGCGAACAGCTGTCCTTCCGCTGCACCGAGTTTCGCGGCGGCTTCGTCCAGCGAACTCTGGTCCTTGTCGCTGACGACCACACGGACGCCCTCGGCCAGCAGCAGCTTCGCAGTGTGCCACCCGATGCCGGAGTCGGCTCCGGTCACCAGTGCGGCTCTACCGTCGATTCCCAAATCCATTCGATCCCACTTTGCGCTAGAGGTCGGTTGTCAGGCTGTGGCGTCGTGCGAACGCGCGATGGTCAACGCCGCATTCACCAGGGCCAGGTGGCTCAAGCCCTGCGGGAAGTTACCCAGAAACGACCCATCCGAAGCATCGATCATCTCGCTGTACAGCCCGACGTCGTTGGACATTTCCACCAACTGGTCCATCAGGGCCGTGGCCTCGTCGTCTCGGCCGACGCACGACAGCGCCGACACTCGCCAAAACGCGCAGGCCACGAACGTGACCTCTTCCTCGGCCACTCCGCTGTAGCGGTACATCAACGGCCCGGCACCGAGCTCCTCGCCGAGCGCATCGATCGTGGCCGAAATACGTTCTCCGCGATCGAAATTCATCTCCGCTGCCAACAGCACCGACGCGTCGAGCCCGTCGGCTCCCGGGTACGCGAGGTATGTCTGCCGCTCCTCGGACCAGCACTCGGTTTCGATGTACCGCCGTATGCACTCCTTCTCGGCTTTCCACCGATCCGGTATGCCCGGGATCTCCCCGGCTTCGGCCAGGTGCACCGCGCAGTCCAGTGCCTGCCAGCACCCCAGCTTCGAGCTCGTGTAGTGCTGCTCCACCTCGAGCTCCCAGATACCGGCATCCTTGCGCTGCCACGAGTCGCAGGCCTCGTCCGCGATGGTCGCCAACAGCCGACCGGTTTGCGCGTCGAGAATGTTGCCCGCGTCCACGTACTGCCGAATGATCGAGAACAGGTCTCCGAAGATCATCAGCTGGAGTTGGTCCGCCGCGGCGTTGCCGTTGACCACCGGTCCGATGCCGCGCCAGCCGGGCACGTCGGGCTGCTCTGTGCCGCCCGGCAATTCGCCGCCGAGGGTGTAGAACACGTTCACCAACGGATCGTTGACTCGAATGACCTTCAACAGCCACGCGACCGCCGCATGGATTTCCTCACGCAGACCGAACCGTTGCAGCGCCCGAATGGTGTACGCGGCGTCGCGAACCCAGGCGTAGCGGTAGTCCCAGTTCTTGCCACCGGTGCGATTCTCGGGCAGTGACGTGGTCGCTGCCGCCGCGATAGCACCGGATGGGCTATGCAGCAACAGCTTCAACGCCAACGCGCTGCGAGCGACGTGCTTCGCCCACGGGCCCTCGTACGAGAACTCGTCCGACCAGACGCGCCAATTGTCGATGGTCCGGTCGATGCCCTCGTCGAGGTGTTGAGGATCCGGCAGAGGCAGTGGCTCGTTCTCGGTTCCGACCACACCGATGACGTGACGCGAACCCGAGCGCGTGGTGAAGATGCCGCTGATGTCGCGATCCGCGAGCTGCACGTCTTCGATCCCCAAAGTCCGGACTGCCAGCGTCAATCCGTCGACGCGCAGGACGGTTCCGTGCTCGGTGTCGTACGCCCACGGCGACGCGATACCGAGCATCGTCCCCGGTGCGACGGACCACGTCATGTCCACTGTTCCGTCCAGTCCGTCGATGCGGCGCGCCAACTCCACCCACGGCAATCGCCCGGCCACACCTGTGTTGAGCGAGTCGGTGATTCGGACCGTACCGCCGTCGGTGCGGAACGTGGTGGTCAGAACGTTTGTGCCGGGCACGAATTCGCGCTCGACGGTGAACTCGCCTCTGGGCGTCAGTTCGATGTACCCACCGTGCGGGGCGTCGAGCAGCGAGGCGAACGGCGGTGGCGAATCGAGATTCGGTACCGGGAACCAATCGATGCGGCCGTCGTCGGCGATCATCGCGACGGTCCGGCCGTCACCGATCGCGCCGTAACTTTCGATGGGGACGTACCCGTCGACCCTCGGACAAGGCTTTCGGAAGTTGCTCAAGCACTTGCCTTGCCGGCAAGGATCGGGCTCTCGGCGAGGTGTTCCAGCAGATCGGCCGGGTCGTCGAACACTGCCACCGCACCCGCGTCGAGCAGCTCTGCGCGTGAGATACCGCCGCTCAGCACGCCGATGGCCCGCACCCCTGCCCGGCCCGCGGATTCGATGTCCCACACGCTGTCTCCCACCATGATCGCGTGTTCGGCGTCGACGCCGGCGCGCTCGAGCGCAACACCGATGATGTCGGGCTCCGGCTTTGCCACCTCGGCGTCCTCGCCGGATGTCACCACCGCTACCGAATCCTCGACCTCGAGCAGATCACGCAACGTCGACAGCTCGGACTCCGGAGCGGACGTCGCGAGCACCACGGTGACCTCGCGAGTGTTCAGCTCTGCCAACAGCTCCCGTGCACCCGGCAGAATTTCCAAGGTCTGCGACGCGGCCGCGTAGTACTCCCCGTGCAGGGTTTTCGCTTCCTGCGCGAGCGCGCTGTCGGACGAACCGACCAACGCCTCCAGCAACTTCGACCCGTCCATCCCGATACTGCGATGAATGCGCCACGACGACACCTCGTGCCCGGCATCGCGGAACGCGCGGGACCACGCGTCGACATGGACGTAATTGGAATCGACGAGCGTGCCGTCGATATCGAACAACACCGCGTCGACCTTCGGAGCACTTTCAGACATGGGCGTACGAATACCCATGGGCTGTACACGCAAACAAAACGGGCCCCTCACCACCGGTGAGGGGCCCGCATCGAATTCAGGTTTCAGCTGGCCTGGGCCTGCCACATCCAGTGCAGCTGCTCGAGCCGAGCAGTGATGGCGATGAGCAGGTCCTGCGTCACCGGGTCGGCTTCCGCGGTATCGGCGACGCGTCCACGCAGCCGGTCGACGACGGCAGCGATGTTGTCGACGATGGCCGGCACCACTTCGCTGTCCTGGGTCCACCCGGCACCGAAGCCCTTGGTTCCGGCCGTCGAGGAGACGGTGGCTGCCCGGCCGTCCGGGCTGACACCGATCGCGGTGGCGCGCTCGGCCGCCTGATCGGTGAATTCACGTGCAGCAGTGACCAGTTCGTCGAGCTCGAGGTGCACGGACCGGAAGTTCTTGCCGATCACGTTCCAGTGCGCCTGCTTCGCGATGAGCGAGAGATCGATCAGGTCGACGACGGTGCCCTGCAGAGCGTCGCCCGCGATCTTCTGCTGACCTGCGTCGAGGGTGCTGGTGATGGGGTTCGTCATGATGTGGCCTCCCTGCCGTTGTACGACGGTGTGCATCGCACGCCATTATTGTGCTTCCGTCTGTATTGCACAACGGCGGCGCCGCGCCGGTTGTTCCGGGATCGGCGTCGTTGTGACGCCGATCCTAGGAACGTCCGGATCAGACCTTGGCGGCCTCGTCGGCAGGATCGTCGATCGCGCCGGCACCGGTGGTGGGAGCGGTCTCGTTCTGCTGCGACCGAACACCTTCCTCGACCTTCTTGCCGAGCTCGGGGTCGACGTTGGTCCAGTACTCGAACACTCGGCTCAGAACCGGCTCGCTGACGCCGTTGAGGACGTGTCCGACGATGTTCCCGACCAGACGCTCGCGCTGCGCATCGTCCATGACCTCGCGGACGAGGGCTCCAGCTTGGACGAAGTCGCCGTCCTCGGGGTGCTCGATGTAGCCGGTGCGGACGAAGCGAGGCTCGAAGTCCCACGCTCCGTCGTCGCCGTACTTGTTCGTGTCCGCCGACGGACCGCCGAAGGAGTTCGGCGCGTAGACGGGCGTCTCCGGAGAGTTGAACGAGTACCGCATGTTGCCGTCCTTGGAGTACGAGTTGACCTCGGACTTCGGGGCGTTGACCGGCAGCTGCGCATAGTTCGCTCCGATGCGGTAACGATGCGCGTCCGCGTAGGAGAACACGCGGCCGAGCAGCATCTTGTCGGGGCTGAAGCCGATGCCGGGCACGGTGTTGGACGGCTCGAACGAGCTCTGCTCGATCTGTGCGAAGAAGTTCTCCGGGTTCCGGTTCAAGGTCATCTTGCCGACCTCGATGAGCGGGTAATCCTTCTGCGACCAGACCTTGGTGAGATCGAACGGGTTGTACTTGTAGTTTTCGGCCTCGTCGTACGGCATGAGCTGGACCTTGAGGGTCCAGCTGGGGAAGTCGCCGTTCTTGATGGACCCGAACAGGTCCTGACGGTGGTGGTCGGGTGACGTACCCGCAACCTCGTCGGCCTTGTCCTGCGTCAGGAAGTCGATGCCCTGATCGGTCTTGAAGTGGAACTTCACCCAGGTCTTCGTTCCGTCCTCGGCGATGAGCTGGTACGTGTGCGAACCGAAACCGTCCATGTGGCGGAACGACTTCGGGATGCCGCGGTCACCCATGAGCCACGTGACCTGGTGCGCCGACTCGGGCGAGAGGGTCCAGAAGTCCCACTGCATGTTGTTGTCACGCAGACCGGAGTCGGGCATGCGCTTCTGGCTGCGGATGAAGTCCTGGAACTTGATCGGATCCTTGACGAAGAAGATCGGCGTGTTGTTGCCGACGAGGTCCCAGTTGCCTTCCTCGGTGTAGAACTTCAGCGAGAAGCCGCGCGGATCACGCCAGGTGTCGGGGCTACCCTGCTCGCCGGCGACGGTGGAGAACCGTGCCAGCATCTCGGTCTTCGCGCCGGGCTGCAACGCCTTCGCCTTGGTGTACTTGCTGATGTCACCGGTGATCTCGAGCTCGCCGAACGCGCCCGCGCCCTTGGCATGCACGACGCGCTCCGGGACTCGCTCGCGGTTGAACTGCGCCATCTTCTCGATCAGGTAGTGATCGTGCAGCAGGATCGGGCCCTGTGCGCCGGCGGTGAGCGACTGATCGTCGCTGGCTACGGGGATTCCCGAGTTACTGGTGGTGGGCTTGCTGGTGGTCGGCTTGGTCATACGAAGCCTCCTGATGGCTGTATCGAGTCCGAGAGGGCTGTCCCGGACGAAATCTGTGCGGCCGAGGGCGCGGCCGGATTCTCATGGGGAATGCCCGTACTCACGCGGCATAAACCCTCGAGCTCGACCACCAGCATGCCATCAATCTGTACTAAGTCAAGAAAAGGATTGCCGTCAGGGCACCAGCCGCGCCTCACCCGTCCGCATCGAACCCGACACGATCTGCAACCCGAAATACGTGCCCGACGGCATCCAGCGATCGAGCGTCGGCCCCGACGCATCCACCTGCACTCGGGCCAACCTGGCTTTCCCCTTCAAGCTCGCGACGCCCAGAGCCGATCCGCCGGGCACCGGCTGCGCGAACCCGATCGATCCGCGCATCGGAAATGCGGGCCCGAAGCCGCGGGAGCCGGTCCGCACCGACCAGTCCCCACCGCTGACCCCGGCCTTGTTCAGCACGTCGCCGTCGAACTCGGCCAGCACCTTGGGCAGATGCCAGTTGGTCCTGCCGCCGTGCACCGACGTCGCGGAATCGACGGCGATGAACGGCACCGACATGCGCGGAATCTTTCCGACGTCCCGGCGCAACACCGGGCTCGCCAGTATCTCGCGGTAGGGACCGACGGGTGACGTCATGTAGTCGACGACCATGCACATCGTGATCGGCAACGTCTTCGCGCCGGCGGGAGCGAAATCCGACGACCGGGCGCGATGCCACCAGATCGTGGCCCGGACGTTCGCCGGCCACGGCGCTGCGGGGCTGACCGGCCAATCGGTGCGCTCGGTCTCCGACTCGGCGACGCTCCACATCAGGAGTCCCTCCCCACGACGGTCAGCGGCAGGCGCAGCGCGCCCGGCGCGGTCACCGGCACCACCGGGTTGGACGGCTGAACCGGTGCCACCTCGACATAACCCGAGCCGACGGCAGGCCTACGGTCCGGCTCACCCTTGTTGGGCCACAACGCCATTGCCCGCTCGGCCTGCGCGGTGATGGTCAGAGACGGATTGACGCCGAGGTTGGCGCTGACGGCAGACCCGTCGAGCACGTGCAAGCCCTCGTACCCGTACACCCGCTGGTAGCCGTCGATCACACCGGTGTTCGGTGAATCACCGATGGCGCAGCCGCCGAGGAAGTGCGCGGTCATCGGAATGTTGACGATCTCGGCGATCGACCCGCCCGGATCGCCGCCGATCTTGTCGGCGAGCAACCTGATGGCCGTGTGCCCCTGCGGAATCCACTGCGGCGGGGGATCGCCCGCCCCGGGCCGACTCGTCAGTCGACGCCCGAACGGCCCCTTCTTCGAGCCCAGCTCGAGGGAGTTGTCGTCGGTCTGCATCACCAGAGCGATGACGGTGCGTTCGGACCACCTGTGGACCGACAGACTGCGGGCCGCCGCGCCGGGGTGACGCAGCGCCACTCCGAGCGTCTTGAGAATCCGCGGCACCTTGCCGCCGCCGTCACTGAGAACGGTTTGCAGCAGCCCGATCGCGTTGCTGCCCTTGCCGTATCGCACCGGTTCGATGTGCGTGTGATCGTCCGGGTGGAACGACGAGGTGATCGCCACTCCCTCGTGGTAGTCGACCTCGCGTCCGCGCGCCGTTGCGGCCAGTACGGCCTCGGAGTTGGTACGTACCAACGAACCGATCTTGTTCGACAGCCGCGGCAACGAGCCCTTCTCCTTCGCGGCGAGCATGAGCTTCTGCGTTCCGTAGGTGCCGGCCGAGAAGACCACCTGATCGGCGGTGATCGTCTTCTCCTTGCGGCGCAGCTTGCCGCCGGTGCGGCGCGTCACGACGTCGTAGCCGCTGCCGTTCGGGCGGACGTCCACGACGGTCGTCAGCGGAAGGATGTGTGCGCCTGCACGTTCGGCGAGGTAGAGGTAATTCTTGACGAGGGTGTTCTTCGCGCCGACGCGGCAACCCGTCATGCACGAACCACACTCGGTGCACCCGGTCCGCTCCGGGCCGGCACCACCGAAGAACGGGTCGGGTGCAGTCTTGCCACGGTCACCGAAGTAGACGCCCACCGGAGTAGAGGTGAACGTGTCGCCCACGCCCATGTCCTCGGCGACCTCCTTCATGACCTTGTCCGAGGCAGTGATCGTCGGGTTCGTCTCGACCCCGAGCATCCGACGCGCCTGGTCGTAGTACGGATTCAGTTCACGCTTCCAGTCCGTGATGGCACCCCACTGCGGGTCCTCGAAGAACTTCGTCGGCGGCTGGTACAGCGTGTTGGCGTAGTTGAGCGAGCCTCCGCCGACGCCTGCCCCCGCCATCACCAGCACGTCGGGCAACAGATGGATACGTTGGACGCCGTAGCAGCCGAGCGCCGGAGCCCACAGGTACTTACGCAAACGCCAACTGGTCTTGGGCAATTCGTGATCGGCGAACCGTCGGCCGGATTCCAGCACCGCCACCCGGTAGCCCTTCTCGACGGCCCGCAGCGCGGCGACGCTCCCGCCGAACCCGGAGCCGATGATCAGTACGTCGTAGTCGCTCATGCGGAAACCGCCTTCTTGTCTGATTCACGGGTGTCGGAGACGAGTCGGTAATTCGAGGTGTCGAACGTTCGCGTCTTGTTGCGGAACCGGAACGTGTACGTGGGCCACATCGTCGAGTTGCGTCCGTTGGCGTCGAGGTACCAGCTCGAGCAGCCGCCGGCATTCCAGACTGTGCCGTCGAGAGAAGAGTCGACCCACGAGTTGTGCTGCTGCTGAGCGGATTCGGATACCTCGACGGCGGTTGCATGATGGTCCCGCATCTCGCTGAGCGCCGAGACGACGTAATTGGCCTGCGACTCGAGCATGTAGACGATCGAACTGTGCCCGAGATTGGTGTTGGGGCCGTACATCAGGAAGAGATTCGGGAACCCGGCGACGGTGGTACCCAGGTGGGCCTGCGGGCTACCGCCCCAGCGCTCCGCGAGAGTACGACCATCGCTGCCGCGCAACAGATGCGACACCGGCGGTTCGGTCGGGGTGAACCCCGTCGCGAAGATGATGGTGTCCACCTCGTAGTTGCGGCCCGACGCGTCGACGACGCCGTTCTCGGTCACCGACGTCAGGCCCGATGTCACCAAGTCGACGTCGGGTCGATCCAGCGTCCGCAGCCAATCGTTGGACAGCAGAAGACGTTTGCAGCCGGGTGCGTAGTCGGGGGTCAGAGCCGCCCTCTTCGTCGGGTTCTTGACCTGACGCTTCAGATTGGCCTTCGCGAATGCCTTGACGGCGGGCAACATCCACGGGTTGTCGGCCAGCACGGTCACGTATGCCTCGCGGTACCCGTAGATGATGCCGCGAACCGCGCGATGAGCCGCGGGGACCTTCTCGTACAGAGTCCGCTCGACCCGGCCGATGGTGCGGTCCAGACGTGGGATTACCCAGGCGGGTGTGCGCTGAAAGACGGTGAGCCGCTGGGCCTTGTCGACGATCTCGGGCACGAACTGCACCGCCGACGCTCCAGTGCCGATCACGGCGACGCGCTCTCCGGTGAGATCGTGCTCGTGGTTCCACGTCGCGGAGTGGAACACAGTTCCCTGGAATGTGTCGATGCCCGGGACGTCCGGGATCTTCGGCGTCGACAGTGCGCCGGTGGCAGCTATGAGAACTCTGACGCTCGCCGCGCCCTTCGAGGTCTGCACGGTCCACCGCTGGTCCGCGTCACTCCAATCGGCCGACAGCAGTTCGCAATCGGTGACGATGCGATCCCGCACGTTCAGCCGCTCGACCACCGATTGGAGGTAGTCGAACAGCTCCGGTTGGCGCGCGAAGGTGTGACTCCACTTCGGGCTCGGCGCGAACGAGAACGAGTACAACGACGTCGGGACATCGCACGCACACCCGGGGTAGGTGTTGTCCCGCCATGTGCCGCCCACCTCCGACGCTCGCTCGATGACGGTCACGTCGGCACTCGGATCGGCGGCGAGGATCTTCGCCACCGCGGCGAGGCCGGCGAAACCGGCTCCGACGACGAGCACGTCGACTTGTTGGGGCAGTGCAGAATTCACGAGTCCATCACCTTTTCGGACCAGACGGGGAGGAGCCGTCCGCGCAGCTGCGCGTCGGCTTCGGGGGTACGGAACAGAGCCGATACAGCGAGCCCGCGTGCCAGCTCGACGCTGAGCTCGATGGACTCGGTGGACATGCGGCTACCCATGACGATCTGAGCGCCGCTCTGGATGGCCTCGGCGACGCGGCGCTCGAGCGGAACCATTGCCTCGTGCAGAGCCGGATCGGTACGTGCCGCGACCCACAGCTCGAGCGCGGCATAGAACAGCGGGCCCGAGAACGCGTCGACGAGGATCTCGGGTCCGCGTTCCGGATCGGGCTCGGCTTCCAGAATCTCGGACAGGCGGCGGTCGACGAGATGCTCGACGGCAGCGGTCACCAACGTCTCCTTGGTCGGGAAGTGGTGCAGCTGCGCTCCACGGGATACTCCGGCACGCCGCGCGATCTCCTGCGTGCTGGTCTTCGAGAAACCCAGCTCGACGAGGCACTCGATGGCTGCATCGAGCAACTTTGCGCGGGTCCCCGCGGTGCGTTCGGCCTGCGTGCGGCGCGGGGTAGGCGCGCCGTCGCTGAGCTCTGTGTCGGTAGTCACACTTCGCACAGTAGCGTCAAAACAACAAACAGTCCAGCCTGACTTTAAGTTTTGTCGCAACTGCGCTCATCACTCCGATCTCGAGCGAAGACCCCGCCATCGCGAGAGCCAATCGTCGCGCGGATATCGGGCACACCCACGTTCCAGGGGGGGGCGGGCACGTCTCACGTCGACGGAAGAGATCCACCGTGACCGGCAATTCGGTGCGTCCCCAGGACGCACTTCAAACGAATGATCCTCGTTCGACGGACTCCGGATTAGGAAAGGCACCGTGGCGGCGTTCGTCGCGAATGCGCACGCGCTCCGCGACGTGGAACCCGGGACCGAGGCTCACGACGAACTGATCGCGACGCTGAAAGAGCTGGCACCGCAGCTGGCGGCAATCGGAGTGTTCGAGCCACGGGACCCGCAGATCGCCCACCTGGTGGACGTCGCGACTCACACCGACTGACCGACAGTTTGTGCCGACTCGCCGCGGGCAATACCCCGGCCATGGCTCTCCCCTCGCATGGCCGCTTCGAGTACTCCCCCATCGTCGATCGGCCTCGGTTCGAGTGGCCGGGCGGCGCACGTCTCGCGGTGTATGTCGCGGTCAACTGCGAGCACTTTCCGTATGACGACGGGCAGCCCGGCCTGGGTTACACGCCCGCGATGGACCAACCCAACACGTACAACTGGGGCTGGCGCGAATACGGCAATCGCGTCGGCGGCTTCCGCATCGCAGAGACATTGCAGCAGTACGGAATTCGGCCGACACTGCTGGTCAACACCGAGGTGTACGAGCACGCTCCGCAGCTGACCGCGGCGTTCCGAGCACTCGACGCCGAGGTCGTCGCACACGGCCGAACGAATGCCGTGCAACCGAACGATCAGGACGAGGACGCCGAACGCCGCTCTATCGAGGATGTCACCGCCGCGATCGAGCGACACGAGGGAGCGCCGCCCCGAGGATGGATGAGCCCCGGCGCCAACCCGAGCCGCGTCACCGAGGACCTCCTCGCGGAGCGCGGT
Source organism: Rhodococcoides fascians NBRC 12155 = LMG 3623 (assembly GCF_001894785.1). Taxonomy (GTDB): domain Bacteria; phylum Actinomycetota; class Actinomycetes; order Mycobacteriales; family Mycobacteriaceae; genus Rhodococcoides; species Rhodococcoides fascians. Next base: position 775,805 of record NZ_BCWW01000001.1, on the reverse strand, counting down.
TACCAGTACACCTTGGACTGGCCCGTCGACGACCAACCGGTGTGGCTACAGACCCGCGGCGGCCCACTGCTCAGCGTCCCGTATCCCCACGAGATCAACGATCTGCCGATGTTCGTCCATCACCATCAGACCGCAGAAGCGTTCGAGCACAACATCATCGGAAGCTTCGACGAGCTGAAGGAGAACTCGGCAAGGCAACCGGTGGTGCTCGCGATCTCCGTGCACACCTTCCTGACGGGACAGCCCTACCGACTGCGACGGTTCCGTGCTGCACTCGAGCACCTGACCGCCAACAACGACGGCGTCTGGTTCACCACCCCCGGCGACATCGCGGCGCACTACCGCACGGTTGTACCTCCCGTCCGATAGATCGGCTGGACCGCTGTCGGCGTGGAGTCAGGCTGCTCGTTGTTTTCGTCGGTGGTAGCTGGGGAGGGGTTCCTGTCTGGGGTCGACGGATTCGGGTGGGATGGCGTAGGGGTGTCCGTCGTCGCCCATCAGCAGCTGCCAGTCGCCGTGGTGGACGAGGCGGTGGCATTCTCCGCAGACGAGCGCGAGGTTGTCGATGTCGGTGGGGCCGCCGTGTTCCCAGAATCTGATGTGGTGGGCTTGGCACCACTGTGCGGGGCGGCCGCACATGACGCAGCAGGTGTCGCGGATGGTCAGGGCGATGCGTTGGTCGTCGGAGGCGAGTCTGGTGGTTCGTCCGAGCGCGAGTGGTACGCCGTGGTGGTCGACGATGACGGGGGTCAGGTCGGCGTCGCAGGTGACCAGCTCGGCGAGGAAGCGACTGATGGGCCCGGTCCAGTCGAGGTGGAACGGCCAGTCCGCGTCGCCCGGCTCGGGGACACATTTCTGCACGGCACCACCACATCCGGATGCCGCTTCGCCGTGAGCAGCGATATCCCCTCGAGCCACTCCATGCGGACGCGAGCCGTTGCTGTCGCCGCCGTTCGAGGAGCTCCCCGCGCCCGTACCGGTGTCGCCCGATTCCGTTGCGGTGCTGACCGTTTGCTTGTTTGCGCCGTGGGCGAGCAAGTCCCGCAGGGGAACGATCAGGTGCACCGACGCCCGCGACCCGCCCGCCGACCCACGAGTGCTGCCGCGGAGGTGTCGGTCGAGGATCTGATCGAGTGCATCGGCCCGGCGCTTCGACGGGCTGCGTGGGTCGCGCTCCCCGCCGGGACCTGGTCGCGGTGCCGTCAACGGCGACAGAGCGGTGAGCAGCTTCTCGGCGAGCAACAGGTCGATGTCGCCACCGACCTGGAAGCGGCCGTTGGCCAGCGGGTGCAGGTCGAACCGGTTCAGTGCCGAGTTCTCCGACACCGGTCGCGGTGCAGGTGTCGGCGGAACAGGCTCGGGCGCAGGCGGTTCCGGATCCGGTGTCGGGTCGCCGTGTCGGTCGGAGGACGTGGCGGTGTCGGCGGCGCGACGCTCCTGTTCCTGCTGTTCTTTCTCTCGGCGTTGTTTCTCGGCTTCCGCGTGTCGTGCTCGGGCGTCGTCCGCGGCCGCATGCGCCAAAGCCTGCGCGCGGGAGGTCACCTGCCCCGCGGTGTTGCGCATCGCGGTGTCGAGGAGTTCGGCGACAATTCCGTCGCGGCGCTCCTGATCCAACGTCGGGTCGGCCACCAGCGCGACGTCGTATCCCTCGGCGATGGCGGCGGCGTGTGCGGCATGGATGCGGCCGTCGGCGAGGGCGTCGAGCACGGTGGGGTGATCGAACAGCCAGTACCCCAGTGCGTTCTGGCGGGCGGCGGATCCGTCGGTGATCCGTATCGATCGGGCGTACCAGCGGGTGACGGACGAGTGCCCGAGTTTCATCGCCAAGCCGCGTCGGTCGATCTCGGCGAGCAACGTCAATCTCTTTGCTGCGAGAGCGTTTTCGAGGGAGGTCACATCGGCGAGCTCGGAGACCAATTCCTGGTCCCCGAGCTCGAACACATCCCCCCATGTCTTCACACCACGAAAGCTATACCCACCCACCGACAGACTTTTTCAACGAGCCCCTTACAAGGCGCGCATGCTGTTGTTCCGCGCATTGTGGGTGAGCTCTGCAAGGCCGAGCTCTTCGAGTAGCGGTGGCAGATACATGCCGAAGCGGCCGCGGTATCCGTTCCTGAGCCCGTACCAACCACCGACCGGGTTGTCCGGCGAGCGCCCCCACGCTTCGACCGTGTCCGGCGCTGCCGGCTTCTTCTCGTCAGCGGCACCGAGTAACACCCAGTCGCCACGTTCGGTGAGCCAACCGTGCAGGTCTTCGATTGCCTCGATGCGGTATCGAAGAGTCGTCGACCCCACCTGGCACACGAGGGCAGGTGGCTCGTGGTCGGGATCACGGTACATGGTGTACGCCGAGGTGCCGGGGGCGGTGGTGAGAGCCCACGGGTCGGATTTCGTTCCGCTGGTCATGGCCTGGGTCCGTTCAGTCGTCGCAGTCAGCCGACGGGCAGAAAGACCGACCGAGCACGGTCATTGCCTTACACGGCACGGTCAGTGTGGGCCGACCTGACGGCGAACACAACCAACTCGCGACCCTAACCACGTTCGGGGTCGTGCGTCACGGAGCGACGGTGCGGTACCGCAGCATCATTTCGTGGTCCTCGTGGTCGAGCATGTGGCAGTGCCACATGTACCCCTGCAGTTCGGACGGACCCGCAGCCGGCATGTCGTGACCGCTCATATCGTGACCGCCGTGGTGTGCGGCCGGTCCAGCGAACGTGGCGTCGGGATCGAAGCCGAGTTCGTCCGCCGTCGGGAATCGGACCAGAATCTGGGTGACGGTGCCCGGGTACGTGTTGACGGTGTCTTTCCACCCGGCTTCCCAGGTGGCCGGCGGCACCGAGGGGCCGGTGAGGAACTTTTCCACCGGCGGAGCCCATTTGGTGCCGAACGTCGGCCGGGGGAAGTCTCGTTGGTATGCCGCGAGGTCGATGGGAATGCGTCCCAGCGTCCGGAAGTGCGCCAGGTGCAGGTGAATTGGGTGCGGCTCGACCGTCGTGTTGACGATGTTCCACATCTCCACGGTGCCCTGCTTGGGCATCTCGATGTCCGGGTCGGAGTACCGCAGGTTGTTCAGGTTCATCAGCGTCATGTCGAGGTTCAGCCCACCGGAGGGCTGGTTGACGGTGACGGTGCGCGAGAAAGTGGGTGTCGGCAACGCGGGCAACAGATCCGGCTGCCCCTTTCCCCCGCGCAGCAACGACGGCATGCCACCCCGGAACCCCACCGCGGACGCGACGCGGAACTGGCAGAACATCGGCATCGGGACGGCTCCGAGCGACGCGGCCTGCGCCGGCGGCGGCTCGTCGTTGAGCAACTCGACCAACGCCCCTGCCTCGACGGCTCCGAAGTCGACGAGGATGTCGGCGCGCTCGGCGGGTGCGAGCCGGATGCTGGTGGTCTCCACCGGTGCGTCGAGTAATCCACCGTCGTTTCCGATGACCCAGAATCGTAACTTGTTGGTGAAGAAGAGGTTCCACACGCTGTACGACCCGGCGTTGACGAGCCGCAGCCGGTACATGCCCCGGGCCACTTCCATCGTCGGCCAGATCTTGCCGTTGACGACGCCGACGTCGCCGGTACCGCCGCCCTCCCACTTACCCTGCGGCACAGTGATATTGGAGCGGATACTCATGCTGCCGTCTGGATTCATGATCTTTTCCTGCAGCACCAACGGCAACTCGAATTCGCCCGAGGGCAGACCGAGGGCGTTGTCGGATGTGCCGGTGTCCCACCGATCACGGACGAGGTTCATCCCGAGCAGGCCCGCGTACACGTTGATACGTGTCATGGACATGGCGTGGTCGTGGTACCAGAGTCCGGCGGCGTCGTTCAGACCCGAGAAGTTGTGCGTCATCGACTCACCCGGGCGCACCAGCATCTCGGAGTGCCCGTCGCTCGCGGGTTCGGTGACGGCACCGTGCAGGTGCAGTGCCGTCGGCGTCATCGTGCGATCCATCTCGCTCATGCCGTGCAGCGAGGTGTCTACGTCGGCGGCGAGTGGGTTGCCTGCGGTGGTGTTGGAGTACTTCAGCGTCCACGGCTGGCCCTGCTGCGATTCGATGGTGGGCCCGAGGTAGTCGCACTGGCCGTAGCCGAACGTAGGCGCGGGCCTGAGATCGGCGTGGAACGAGTGGGTGGCGCTGTGCGCGTCCAGGGAGATCTCGGTACCGCTGATCAGCGGCAACCGCGGTAGCTCGTCACGGAACGGCGTCAGCGGCGGCGAATGGAACAGCAGTGGGCTCTGCCCGCGGAGGAAGTCGTCGGCCAGTGCTCGACGCGTCGTCGACGCCACGGGTATCGCTGCTGCTCCGGCTGCCACTGCGGCCGCCGCCAGCCCACGTAGGGCGGTGCGTCTGGACACGGAGCCGCTCACCCGGCCACCTTCCTCCTGGTTGTGATGGGGCCCATACTATGTGCTGGTCGGCTCCCGCCGTCACCCCACACTCGGATCGTCCGGCACGTTCCTGCCGGTGGAGGGATCTATTTCGTCATGGCAACAATCTCTTTCGAGCGCACGACCAGGCTTTTTCCCGGCTCCGACACCCCCGCGGTGAACGAGCTCGATCTGCACATCGAGGACGGTGAGTTCCTCGTTCTGGTCGGCCCCTCCGGGTGCGGCAAGTCGACGTCGCTCCGGATGCTCGCCGGGCTCGAGGAGGTCAACTCGGGACGCATCCTCATCGGCGGCAAGGACGTCACCAATTCCGAACCCAAGGATCGCGACATCGCGATGGTGTTCCAGAACTACGCGCTGTACCCCCACATGACCGTCGCGGAGAACATGGGGTTCGCGCTCAAGCTGGCGAAGGCGAACAAGGAGGACATTCGCACTCGCGTCGAGGAGGCCGCCAAGCTACTCGACCTCGAGCCGTACCTGGACCGCAAGCCCAAGGCGCTCTCCGGCGGCCAGCGGCAGCGAGTTGCCATGGGGCGCGCCATTGTTCGGCAGCCCCAGGTGTTTTTGATGGACGAGCCGCTGTCCAATCTCGACGCCAAATTGAGGGTTCAGACGCGGACGCAGATCGCTCAGTTGCAGCGTCGGCTCGGCACGACGACGGTCTACGTCACGCACGATCAGGTCGAGGCCATGACGATGGGTGATCGCGTCGCCGTCCTGAAAGGTGGTGTGCTGCAACAGTGCGCCACCCCGCGTGAGCTCTACCGAACCCCGGTCAACGCATTCGTCGCCGGGTTCATGGGCTCACCGTCGATGAATCTGTTCCGCGCTCCGGTCACCGACGGCGGCGTCCGCCTGGCCGATCAGGTAGTCCCGGTCCCACGTCAGACGCTCGGTTCCGCGACCGAGGTGATGTTCGGCATTCGTCCCGAGCACATCGAGATCGCAAGCAGCGGAATAGCTCTCGAGATCGACGTCGTCGAAGAGCTCGGTTCCGAGGCCTTCGTGTTCGGCCGCGCGGACATCAACGGCCGGACCGAAACCATTGTCGCTCGGGCCGATTGGCGCAGCCCGCCCGAGAAGGGCGACCGCGTTCACGTCCGCATCGACGAAGCCCATGCGCACATCTTCGACGCCTCCGCCGAAGGTCACCGCCTGAACTGACCGTCGTGCGCGTTGTGCGTACCCCTGGGGACACACAACGCGCACGACCTCAGACCAGGAGCTCGGCGATCTGAATAGTGTTGAGCGCGGCACCCTTACGCAGGTTGTCGCCCGAGACGAACAGCGCGAGTCCGCGGCCCTCGGGGACGCCCGGATCCTGGCGGATGCGGCCGACGAGGGAGTCGTCCTTGCCTGCAGCTTCCAGCGGCGTCGGTACGTCGACCAGCGAGACACCCGGTGCGGAGGCCAGCAGTTCACGAGCGCGTTCCACTGACAGCGGTGAAGCGAACTCGGCGTTGATCGACAGCGAGTGCCCGGTGAAGACCGGTACACGCACGCACGTTCCGCTGACCAGCAGGTCGGGCAGTCCGAGGATCTTGCGCGATTCGTTGCGCAGCTTCTGGTCCTCGTCGGTCTCGCCGGATCCGTCGTCCACCAACGCGCCGGCCAGCGGCAGAACGTTGAAAGCGATGGGCGCGACGTACTTGTTCGGGGCCGGGAAATCGACCGACGAACCGTCGTGCACCAGTTTTTCGACGTCGTCGATGACGGCGCGTGCCTGCGTGGCGAGCTCGTCGACGCCGGCGAGTCCGCTACCGGACACCGCCTGGTAACTCGAGACGATCAACCGCTGCAAGCCGGCTTCGTCGTGCAACACCTTGAGCACCGGCATGGCGGCCATGGTGGTGCAGTTGGGGTTGGCGATGATGCCGCGGGGCGGGTTCTTCGCGGCCTCGGGGTTGACCTCGCTGACCACCAGCGGCACATCGGAGTCCTTGCGGAACGCCGACGAGTTGTCGATGACGGTGGCGCCTGCGGCAGCGAATCGCGGTGCCTGCTCACGCGAAAGCGTGGCACCGGCCGAGAACAGAGCGATGTCGATACCGGTGAGGTCCGCGGTGGACGCGTCCTCGACGATGATCTCCTCGCCGCGGAACGGCAGCTTCTTGCCCGCCGAGCGTGCGGAGGCGAAGAATCGAACGGTGTCGGCGGGAAAGTTGCGCTCCTCCAACAGGGTTCGCATAACGGCACCGACCTGGCCGGTGGCTCCTACGACTGCAACTGTGGTCATGGCTATCGTCCTGTTCCTGCGTGCACGACGGCTTCTTCGTCGCCGCCGAGATCGAAGGCGGCGTGCAGTGCGCGCACGGCGTCGTCGAGCTGAGTGTCGCTGCACAGCACCGAGATACGGATCTCGGAGGTGCTGATGAGATCGATGTTGATGCCGGCGTCGGCGAGGGCCTCACAGAACGTCGCGGTGACGCCGGGGTGGCTCTTCATACCGGCACCGACGAGCGAGACCTTGCCGATGTGGTCGTCGTAGAGCACCTGCGCGAAGCCGATATCGGCCTGCAGCTTGGTGAGCTTCTCCACGGCCGTCGGACCGTCGGCCTTGGGGCAGGTGAAGGTGATGTCGGTCTTGCCGGTGTCGATCTTGGAGACGTTCTGCAACACCATGTCGATGTTGATCTCGGAGTCGGCCACGGCGCGAAAGACCTTGGCGGCGTAGCCCGGTGTGTCGGGCAGACCGACGACGGTGACCTTCGCCTCGCTGCGATCGTGTGCGACGCCGGTGAGAATTGCTTCTTCCACTGGAATGTCCTCCATAGATCCGGAGACGATCGTTCCGGGTTTGGTGGTGTACGACGAGCGCACGTGAACGGGAACGTTGTAGCGACGGGCATATTCGACGCAGCGCAGCATGAGCACCTTCGCGCCGCAGGCTGCCATTTCGAGCATCTCCTCGAACGAGACGGTCTCGAGGTGGCGTGCGTTGGGAACGATGCGCGGGTCTGCGGTGAAGATGCCGTCGACGTCGGTGTAGATCTCGCAGACGTCGGCGTTCAAGGCCGCGGCGAGCGCGACGGCGGTGGTGTCGGACCCACCACGACCGAGCGTGGTGACGTCCTTGCTGTCCTGACTGACGCCCTGGAAGCCGGCGACGAGCACGATCGACCCCTCGTCGAGTGCGCTGCGGACGCGGCCGGGGGTGACGTCGATGATCTTGGCGTTGCCGTGCACGCTGGTGGTGACGACGCCTGCCTGGGAACCGGTGAACGACCGTGCCTCGGCGCCGAGCGAGTGGATGGCCATCGCGACCAGCGCGTTGGAGATGCGTTCACCCGAGGTGAGCAGCATGTCCATCTCGCGAGCAGGCGGGGCCGGGCACACCTGCTGTGCCAGGTCGAGCAGTTCGTCGGTGGTGTCGCCCATCGCCGATACGACGACGACAACGTCGTTGCCCGCCTTCTTGGTCTCGACGATTCGTTCAGCGACGCGTCGGATACGTTCGGCGGTCCCCACCGACGATCCACCGTACTTCTGGACGATGAGAGCCACGCGTTTTACCTCCGCTGGATAGCCGACAATCGTTCGATTGTCCGCGGGTCACCTTACCGAGCGAATGCCCCGAGCAGTGGGCCGGGTAGCTCCGAGCTGGGACTTTAGGGCCTCTCGCCTGCCTTAACATGTTCGAGTGACCGTTCCCGAACATCTCCCACCACCGCCGGCTCGAGGCCTGAAGGTGCTCTTCGGGCTCCCCGCCGTCGGCCGGCGCTGGCCCGGTGGACTGCGTTCGGCGCTGGCGTTCGGTGTTCCGGCGATCCTGGCGTGGCTGCTCGGATTCCACACCGAGGCACTACTGGTGGTCTCCGGCAGTTTTGCGGTGATCTACGGCGAAGGCCGCCCCTATCGATCGCGCTGGTGGGTAGTCCTGACCGCAGGGGCCGCCCTGGTGGCCTCGGTGTGGCTGGGCGCGACGGCCGGTCGGCTCGCCCTCGACTTCGGCGAGACCGGGTGGGCGCGGATGATCCCGGTGACCGTGTTGTCGGTTCTCGCTCTCGTCGCGGTCTACGTCGTGGCAGCGCTGCGACTCGGCCCGCCCGGAGCCTTCTTCTTCGTGCTGGTGTGCGCGGTGGCGTCGTACCTCCCTGCCGCCGACATCAGCGCGACCCGCGGTGCCGTGTGCGCGGCGATCGGGGTGGCGTCGGCTCTGGTGGTCGCGATGTCCGGGATGGTGCGTGACCCGAGGGGTCCCGAACGGGCCGCCGTCGGTGCGGCCGTGGCGGCGATCGAGAAGTACACGACATCGCCGACGGCGTCCGTCGTCGATCGGCACACCGCCGCCTCGCGTCTGCACGCGGCGTGGGCCGCGGTGTACGAGGCCGGGTCGACGCGCGGGACCTCGCGCCCCGCGCTGGTACAGACCCTGTTCGACGCCCATCTCGCGTTTGCGGCTGCCACGAGGGCGCGCGCCGGTGCAGTCCCGGATCCGGAAAGTGCGGTGGAATCGCCACGAGATCAGCTGCCGCTGGCTCGTCCGGGCATCGGGTATCGGTTGAGGCGGTCGTTGCATCGAGATTCGCACGCGGCGTCCACGGCGATCCGGGTGTTCTGCGCGGCGGCAGGTGCCGGCGGGATCAGTGTGGCGCTGGGTTTGAGCAGGCCGGATTGGGCGATCCTCGGCGCGGTCCTGGTGCTCCAGCAGGGGCCGGATCGTGTGCACGGGACGTACCGCGGCATGCAGCGGCTCGGCGGAACGCTGGCCGGAGTGGTGCTGTTCTCGGCGATCTATCTTTCGCCGCTGACCGGTCTCGCGGTGATCGTGGTGTTGATGGTGCTGCAGTTCGCGATCGAGATCAGTGTGGCGCGCAATTACGGTCTCGCCGTCACGTTCATCACCCCACTCGCGTTACTGATGGGCACCATCTCGCATCCGGGCGCTCCGCTCGGCGGCATCGTCGTCGATCGGGTGGTGGAGACCGCGGTGGGCGTCGCCCTTGCCTTCGCGGCGCTGTGGTTGTTGTTACCGGGCGCTTTTCGGCGCGCGCTGCTGTGGTCCGATCGGCGGGTTCTGGAGTTGACCGACCGATTGTTGACGGCCCTCCGAACCGAAAAAGCTTCGGCGTCAGCCACTATGGAGCTACGACGAGATGTCCAGTTCGAGCTGGTCGGTGCCGCGCTCGCGGGAGCCGAAGCGGCGCACAACGATCGCCGCTGGGCGCATCGAGTCTGGGATCGGCATGCAGAGGTCGATCATCTCGGATACGAACTGCTCGCACGGTGTTGGACCGGGGACGATGTCGGACGACCGAACGACATCGATCAGTGGCAGCGCAGGCACGACACCGTGACCGGAAAATTCGACTCCCGAACCCTGGGGTAGGCGGTCGGTCTGCGGTAGTACACTCACCCCATGCTGCGAGCTCTCCTTCTTAACAGCCGCGACGGGGTCTGAGACCAGACTGGCTTCCCGTCGCGGGGTTCGTTGCGCCGGTCGAACACCATTGCTCTGATCTGTACGGAGAGACGAAGACCATGTCACCAGCCGACGCATTCACCTCGGGATCCCGCACCATCACCCCGCCCTCACGGCCCGCGCCCAGCGACCAGCCTGCGTGGAACACCCAGAAGAACTCCTCGATGCCCACGTTCCGTTATCGGCCGTTCGCCGAGGAAGTGGAGCCCGTCACCCTCCCCGACCGCACCTGGCCGGACAAGATCATCGACCGGACGCCGCAGTGGTGTGCCGTCGATCTGCGCGACGGCAACCAGGCACTGATCGATCCGATGAGCCCCGCGCGCAAGCGCCGGATGTTCGACCTGCTGGTCCGGATGGGCTACAAGCAGATCGAGGTCGGCTTCCCGTCCGCCAGCCAGACCGACTTCGACTTCGTCCGCGAAATCATCGAAGACGGCGCGATTCCCGACGACGTCACCATCCAGGTTCTGACGCAGTGCCGTCCCGAACTGATCGAGCGCACGTTCGTCGCGTGCGAGGGCGCTCGCAGCGTCATCGTGCACTTCTACAACTCGACGTCGATCCTGCAGCGCAAAGTGGTGTTCCGGGCCGATCGTGACGTCATCAAGAAGATCGCGACCGACGGTGCTCGCAAGGTACTCGAAGAAGCAGCCAAGTTCCCCGATACCGACTGGCGCTACGAGTACTCCCCCGAGTCCTACACCGGCACCGAACTCAGCTACGCCAAAGAGGTGTGCGACGCGGTCACCGCCGTCATCGACCCGACGCCCGAGAAGCCTCTGATCCTGAACCTGCCGGCCACCGTCGAGATGGCGACGCCGAACGTCTACGCCGACTCGATCGAGTGGATGAGCCGCAACCTCGATCGTCGCGACAGCATCGTGCTGTCTCTGCACCCGCACAACGACCGCGGAACCGGTGTTGCCGCAGCCGAACTGGGCTACCAGGCCGGTGCCGATCGCATCGAGGGATGCCTGTTCGGCAACGGTGAGCGCACCGGCAACGTCTGCCTGGTCACGCTCGGCCTGAACCTGTTCACCCGCGGCGTCGATCCGCAGATCGACTTCTCCAACATCGACGAGATTCGCCGCACGGTCGAGTACTGCAACCAGCTGCCCGTCGCCGAGCGCCACCCCTACGGCGGCGACCTGGTGTACACCGCGTTCTCGGGCAGCCATCAGGACGCGATCAACAAGGGCCTCGATGCCATGAAGGTCACGGCAGACGAACAGGGTTCGGACATCGGCGACATCACCTGGCAGGTGCCGTACCTGCCCATCGACCCCAAGGATGTCGGCCGCACCTACGAGGCCGTCATCCGTGTCAACTCGCAGTCCGGCAAGGGCGGCGTCGCGTACATCATGAAGTCCGATCACGGGCTGAACCTGCCGCGTCGCCTGCAGATCGAGTTCTCCCAGGCAGTCCAGCGCATCACCGACGGTGAGGGCGGCGAGGTCTCGCCGAAGGAGATGTGGGACGTCTTCGCCGAGGAGTACCTGACGCCGATCCGTCCGCTCGAGCGCATCAAGCAGTCGGTACAGGCTGCCGAGATCGACGGCGGAACCGACACCATCACCGCCACGGTCAAGGTCGACGGCGTCGAGCAGGAAATCTCCGGCTCCGGCAACGGACCACTCGCCTCGTTCGTCGACGCGCTGTCCACCATCGGTTACGACGTCAGCGTCCTCGACTACTCCGAGCACGCACTGTCCGCAGGCGACGACGCCCAGGCCGCCGCCTACGTCGAAGCCTCGGTCACCTCGGCTGCAGGTGTCGCCACCACAGTCTGGGGCGTCGGCATCGCGACCTCGATCACCACAGCGTCACTGCGCGCTGTGGTCTCGGCCGTGAACCGCGCGCTGAAGTAACTTCGCTGCTCGACGACACGCCGCTCACCTTTCGGGGTGGGCGGCGTGTTGCGTTGTGGGGCCCTCACGAAAAGAAAGCGGGCGCGGTCGACGTGGGGCTCACTGGGATTTCCGGTCGACGAAAGGGACCAAAGACCCGTGTGCACGGGGTGCCGCAAATGCCACACTGAATCAGCCGCCGGGGCACCTTAGAGAATGGAAGTTCGCCATGGATTCTTTCTGGGATTTTCTTTGGCTTCTCATCGTCGGGTTCGCCTTCGTGGCCTACCTCATGGTGATGTTCTCGATCATCGGAGATCTTTTTCGGGACCACAAGACATCCGGGTTCGTCAAAGCCCTGTGGGTGCTCTTCCTCATCGTTGCGCCGTTCCTCACCGCGCTGGTCTACCTCATCGTGAACGGCAGCAACATGGCCAAGCGTCAGGTTGCCGCCCTGCAGCACGCACAGGACCAGCAGGAGGAGTACATCAAGCACGTCGCCGGTCGATCTGCGTCCGAAGAGATCGCACACGCAAAGGCGTTGCTGGACAACGGAACCATCGATCAGGACGAGTTCACGACGCTCAAGGCCAAAGCGCTGTCCTGAACGTCGCTTCCGCTCCGAACGCATCGAGCACAGCGGCGATCGCGGGTAGTCGCCGCGCATCCATCCTCGTCGCGAGTTCGTAGATTCGCCCGGCTCGAACGCCGGCGAGCTCTCGACGTACCAGGCCCGGATGCACAACGGCGTAGCGCGGCATCAACGCCACTCCGTGCCCGGCCGCGACGAGTGTTTCGGTCACTCGAAAGTCGTTGATGCGTTGGACAACTCGCGGCTGAACTCCGGTCACCGAGGCCACGGAAAGCAACACGTCGTCGACCGGAAAACCGCCGCGAACGCTGATCCACCGCTCGTCGATCAGGTCTCGCAGATCGATCGAGCCTTGCTGCGCCAGTGCGTGATCGAGAGGCAACACCAGATCGATGGGCTCGCGCATCAGGGTCGTCACCTCGATCCGTGGACCCGCCGTCGACGGAGCCCTGTCGTCTCGGTGGGTGAGCACCACGTCGTAATCGGCGAGTAGCTCGGGCACCGAGGATGCGGGCAGGTCCTCGTCGCGCGCATCGATGTCGACGTCCGAGTCCGCCAACCGCGTCAGGACCCCGGGCAGCAGCAGTGCCGCACCCGACGGGAACAGGGCAACTCGGACGCGTCCCCGCGGAGACGCTCGATAACGATCCATTTCTGCTGTGGCGCGGGCGAGGGCAGCGAGAACCTCGTCGGTTCTGAGTACCAGTGCCCGCCCGGCGTCGGTGAGGCGCAGCCGGCGCCCGTCCGGTTCGAGCAATGTCACGCCGGCCTCGCGCGCCAGCAACTTGAGCTGTTGAGACACCGCCGACGGAGTCATCGACATCGCCTCGGCGACCGATGCAACGGTCCCGCGGTCGGCAAGCTCAGCGAGGATCCGGAGCCGCTCCACATTCATACAGAAAATCTTAACTGTTGGTGCGGATATATTCGATTGTGCTGATTGTTTGCACCCGTCACGATAAATGGCATGACCACACGCGACCGCCTCCTCGGACTGACTGTCGCCGTTCTGTGGGGACTGAACTTCCTCGCCATCCGCGTCGGGCTCGACCACTTTCCGCCCTTCTTCTTCGCGGCACTGCGCTTTCTGGTCATCGCAGTTCCGGTCGTGATGTTCGTTCCGCGACCGAAGGTGCCCCTGAAATGGTTGTTGCTCTACGGCTTCGGCTTCGGTTTCCTGCAGTTCGCCTTCCTGTTCGCGGCGATGGCGGCAGGCATGCCCACCGGATTGGCGTCGCTCGTCCTGCAGTCGTCCGCTCCGTTCACCGTCATTCTCGGCGCGCTGCTGTTACGCGAACACGTGAGCCGCAGGCAGGCAATCGGCATCGGTGTGGCCGTCCTCGGCATGGTCCTCATCGGGTGGGATCGCGCCCAGAACGCCACCCTGCTGCCTGTCGTCCTCACCCTGCTCGCCGGTCTGGGCTGGGCCTTCGGCAATCTCGGAAACCGACTGGCCAAATCCAACTCCCCGATGACACTGATGCTGTGGATGACCGTCATCCCGCCGGTGCCGATGTTGGCGCTGTCGGCGGTCGTCGAGGGCCCGAGCACGGGCTGGCACGCGCTGGCCGACTCGTTCGGATCGCAGGGCTGGCCCGGTCTGGTCGCGTTGGCGTACATCGTGATTCCCGCCACGATCATGGGAAGCGGCCTGTGGAGCATCCTGATGAGCCGCAACCCGGCCGGTCTCGTCGCACCGTTCTCGCTGCTGGTTCCCGTCGTCGGTATCGCGGGTGCCTGGGCGTTCCTCGACGAAACCCCGTCGCTGTTGGCCCTGCTCGGCGGAGCGATCGTCATCGGCGGCTGCCTGGGCGGAATGGCTGCCAGGAAGCCGACCCCAGTTCTGGAGAAAGTACCGGTATGAGGGCGGGAGTGGAGCGTGCGGAATGAGCGAGGGGTAGCAAGCGTCGACGTGAAACTGCACGCTCTTCTGTGCCAGACTCGGCGGATGGCTGAACTGGGTGAGCGCAGACGTATCGGCGCCCGCGGCCGCGTGGCATTACGCGCGGCGGAGCTGGCGACGTGGGCGTCCCGCAAGGCGGGCCGAGGCAAAGGCTCGATGATCGGTGGTCTGGTCGCGCTCAAGATCGATCCGACCATTCTGGGCGGCCTTGGCCGTGGGCGACGCACCGTCATCGTCACCGGCACCAACGGCAAATCGACCACGACGCGGATGACGGCAGCCGCACTGGCCACTCTCGGCGACGTCGCCACCCAGGCCGACGGAGCCAACATGGATGCCGGCATCGTCGCGGCATTGCACGCTCATTTCGACGCGGAGCTGGCGGCCCTGGAGGTCGACGAACTCCACGTCCCCCACGTATCCGACGCCGTCGATCCCGCGGCGATCGTTCTGCTGAATCTCAGCCGCGACCAGCTCGACCGTGTCGGCGAGATCAACATGATCGAGCGAGCCCTGCGCGCCGGGTTGGCCCGTCATCCCGACACCGTCGTCATTGCCAACTGCGACGACGTCCTCGTCACCTCGGCGGCATTCGATGCGCCGAACGTCGTGTGGGTCGCCGCGGGCGGCGGCTGGGCCGGCGACTCCGTCAGCTGCCCGCGTACCGGCGAACCCATCGTCTGGGACGGCGAGCACTGGTACAGCACCGGAAGCGATTTCAAGCGTCCGACGCCGGATTGGTGGCTCGACGACGAGAATCTCTACGGCCCCGATGGGCTCGTTCTACCGATGACATTGGCGCTGCCGGGGAAGGCCAACCGCGGCAACGCAGCTCAGGCCGTGGCTGCAGCCGTCACTCTCGGCGCAACGCCTGCCGACGCCGTCGCTGCCGCATCGGGAGTCGACGAGGTGGCCGGGCGTTACTCCACCGTCCAGTACGGATCGCATTCCGTCCGAATGCTTCTGGCCAAGAATCCTGCCGGTTGGCAGGAAGCACTGTCGATGATCGATCCCACGTGCGACGGTCTCGTCATCGCCGTCAACGGGCAGATTCCCGACGGTGAAGACCTGTCGTGGCTGTGGGACGTGCGTTTCGAGCACTTCGAGGACGTCGCTGTCGTCGCGGCCGGTGAACGCGCGACCGACCTGGGCGTCCGCCTGCTGTATGCCGGTTCGCAGCACACCACCATCGCAGATCCGTTGCAGGCCATCGCATCCTGCCCGCCGGGACGCGTCGAAGTGCTGGCCAACTACACCGCGTTCCGCGATCTCGGTCGCGCACTGGCACGGGAGACCAAGGATGTCTGAGTCCACCGTTCGGATCGGCCTCGTTCTGCCCGACGTCATGGGCACGTACGGCGACAACGGCAATGCCCTCGTTCTCCGCCAGCGACTGCGGATGCGCGACATCGACGCCGAGGTCGTGCACATCACGCTCAACGATCCGGTCCCGGATTCGTTGGACGTGTACACCCTTGGTGGAGCGGAGGATTCGGCTCAGCGCCTCGCGACGCGTCACCTCACCCGATACCCGGGCCTGCAGAACGCAGCTGCTCGCGGTGTGCCGGTACTCGCGATCTGCGCCGCGATCCAGGTGCTCGGGCACTGGTACGAGACCTCCGCAGGCGAACGCGTAGACGGCATCTCTCTCTTCGACGTGACCACCGCGCCCCAGGCCACCCGATCCATCGGTGAAGTCGTCACCGAACCCACGCTCGACGGTCTCACCCAGAAGCTCAGTGGATTCGAGAATCATCGCGGCGGAACGACACTCGGGCCTGATGCCGCACCGCTCGCCAAGGTCACGCACGGGGTGGGTAACGGTGTCGGCGACGGACGTGAAGGCGTCGTACAGGGTTCGGTGCTGGGCACGTACATGCACGGGCCGGTACTCGCCCGAAACCCGGAGTTGGCGGACTACCTACTCGGTCGGGCGCTGGGCACTACTCTCGCTCCCCTCGACCTCCCCGAGGTCACGCAACTCCGCAGGGAGCGGCTCCGCCGCACGTGAGTGAAACTTCGTAGCCCACTACGATTTTCCACTCACGACGTGCACCGTTCACAGGGGTACGACGCGTCGTTCCATCCCTCTCTGACCAGCACCTCGCGGACTTCGCGGTACACACCGCACGGGTCTTCGGTCACTTCGTGCCAGCCGTACATCAGCCGCGGCAGGTTTCGTAATTCCGCGGCATTGTCGCGTCGTCGATCGCGAAAACGCCGCTGCTTGGCGGAGTGGAAAGCCTGGCCGTCCAGCCTGACGATGAGGTCGCATATTTCGTAACGAATGTCCTCGAAGAGTTGACGGCCGTCGACGAAGACCGGTGCCTGTCGCTTCCCGGCCGGAAGTCCGTGCGCCTGTTCGACATCGAGCACGTAGCGGTGCTCCAGCGCAGAATGGACCCCGTCGCGCATGAGAGCCAATGTATGCAGAATCGCCTTCAGGTAGCGCATCGGCCGTCGGACCTCGATCTTGCGCGTCATTGCCGCGACGTTCACGCCGCCCGATGACATCGCTGAAACCAGCGTGATCACCGCCTGCCTCGACGACGGTTCCGCGACTGTCAGATCCAGCACCGTGTCGGCAGCGCTCGTTCGCGCCGGATTCGTCTCGACGCCGATGTGGCTCATGGCTCGGGAACGGTGCACGATCACGCCGGGATGAATTTGTTCATTGCTCTCCGACGTGAAGTTCTGCTTGGCGTGTCGCATTGTCGGCGGCCTGCTGATTGCCGAGCACCCGTAGGGAACGGTGAGATGAACCGGCCCAGAACTGACCCGCCGCCACCCCCACTCCTCAGCGGCGGTGGTGTGGCTGAGCAACGCTCCCCGGCCCGCGAACAACAATGCCGCCGACAGCTGCATCTCACGAGTCAGCGGTCCGTTGGTCACCGATATGACTCCACGAAACACCCGGAGCCACTGCCCGGTTTCCACACAGTGGTCGATGGAGTCCTTGTTGACCCCGTTCTCGTGCATTTGTTTCGTGGTGATGATTCCGTGCTGATCGTCCAGTAGTCGCTGCCAGGCACCCGCCGGTCTCGTCCTCATGTATCTCAGGATGGCCGGTTTACGGTGACCGCGTCAGAATCTATCCACAGGCTGTGGATAGACGGGGTCGTGAGTGGAAACTCGACCCCTGCTACGAACTTCCACGCACGTGCGGCGAAGCCGCTCTCACATACGACGCCTGCCGGTGAGAGCTCGGCCGAGTGTCAGTTCGTCGGCGAATTCGAGGTCTCCGCCCATCGGCAGGCCGGAGGCGAGACGGGTGATGGCGAGACCGGGGAAATCGCGCATCATCCGCACCAAATACGTAGCCGTTGCTTCGCCCTCGGTGTTGGGGTCGGTGGCAATGATGACCTCGGTGACGTCGACGCCGTCGTCCTGAGTTCCCACGCGGGTCAACAACTCTCGGATGCGCAGCTGGTCGGGGCCCACTCCGTTGAGTGGGTCGAGCGCTCCGCCGAGTACGTGGTACCGGCCTTTGAATTCGCGCGTACGTTCCACGGCCTGAACGTCTTTGGGCTCTTCGACGACGCAGATCATGGACCTGTCGCGTCGGGAGTCGGCGCAGATTCGGCACAGTTCCTTGTCCGATACGGTCCCGCAGACGATGCAGAACTGCACGCCGTCGCGGATGCGCTGCAGCGCGCGCATGAGGCGATCGACCTCGGGTGGCTCGACGGCCAGGAGGTGAAATGCTATGCGCTGAGCGCTCTTCGGACCGACTCCGGGGAACTTTCCCAGCTCGTCGATCAGATCCTGTACGGGACCTTCGTACACTCGTCTCGCCTAGAAGCCGGGTAGTCCGAGGGAGCCGCCGCCGAGACCGCCTGCGAGGGGGCCGAGCTTCTCGCTCGCTACGTTCTGCGCTGCCTTCGACGCGTCGGCGATGGCACCGATCACCAGGTCCTGCAGTGTCTCGACGTCGTCGGGATCCACGATCTTGGGGTCGATGGTTAGTCCGACCACTTCGCCCGTTCCCTTGACGGTCGCCACGACGAGTCCGCCGCCGGCCTGACCGGTGACCTCGGTTTCGGCGATCTCCGCCTGTGCTGCCATCAGTTGCTGCTGCATCTGCTGAGCCTGCTGCAGAATCGAGGCCATGTCGGGCTGTTCACCGGGTTGCACTGTGCCGTCCTCTCGCGTGGGTCGAAGCGAGCTCCAGCGTAGTCGCACGGTGTCGGAAGACGTTCGGCCGCACGATCGGGTTCGACACTCGACTGACGTTCCGTCAGTTCTGAGCCGACGTAGCCTGAGGGCATGAACGCGCCGGCGAGCTCGACCCCTCGCAAGCGCCGAGTGACTCCCGAAACCATGGCAGAGGCAGGCATCGCGCTGACGCTGCCCAAGGTGACGGTGAAGTCGGTCGCCGACGCGCTGGGCGTATCGATCGTCGCGATCTACAACAACATCGACGGCCCGACCGCGCTCAAGGCCCTGGTCGCCGAGGAGATCCTGCGACGCTGGTCGCCGCCGCTCCCCGGAGACGACGAGTCGATGCACGACGCGTTGCTGGGACTCTCGTCCGCGTTGCGGGTGCTCGTACTCGAGAACCCGGGCATCGCCGAGTATCTGATCGGACTGACTCCCAGTTCCGTCGACGCGCTGCGCATGGCCGACACCGTGCAGACCCGATATCGAGTGCGCTACGAACTGACTTCCAAGCAGGCGACGTGGGCCGTCATCACCGTCAGCGAACATGCACTTGCGTTGGCGCAGATGGTGTACAACGCCGATCGCCGCGACCGTGAGTACGACGACGCGATCGCGGCGCGCACCGACCTCGACACCCTGCCGGGGGCCTACGACACGATCGACCGTGGACCCGACGGGATGTTTCTGTGGTCGATGCGCACCGTGGTGGTCGGCACGTTGGCGTTGATCGAAGAGCCGGATTTCGAGCGGGTCTAGATCAACTCGCGGCGCAGGTTGTCGAGGGTCGCGGCCTGGATCTTCTTCAATCCGAGGGGCGCGAACGTCTTCTCGAAGAATCCGCCGATTCCTCCGGCACCCGCCCACTCGGTCGTCGTGGTGACGACGGACCCGTTGCCTTCGGGGGCGACGGTCCAGGTGGTGACCATCGAGGAGTTGGCGTCGCGTTCGGTGATGGTCGAGCCGGAGACCGTGACGGAGGCGCTCACGTTGCGCACTCGCTTCTCGGTGGCCTGCAGGGTCCATTCGGCCACGGTGCCGCCGCCTTGTCCGCCCTGCACCACCCGGTAGTCGCGATACTGCTCGGGAAGGATGCGGGGCCGCACGGTTTCGTAGTCGGCGAGCGCGGCGAGCACCTGATCGGGTGTGGTGGCGATGGTGGCGGAACTGGATGCGCTGACCTGAGCCACGAGAACGTTCTCCTTCGAGTCGATTGGGGTTGCGTTGTCCATCCTGCCTCGCGTCGCTCCCGATGTCGGCACTGCCGCCGAGGGTGTGTGAGGTGGTTCACATACGATCAATCGTCATCGAAAAACACATGCATGATGCAACCATTTGTCCGAATAGTTCTGTTTTAGCCGGCCGATTCGACAACAGTTGCGTGAAGTTTCACCGGACCGTCGGCAGCTTCGGTGGATACCGAGCAGTACGAGATATAGCGTCTACTCGTGGCTTCAGTGAATGCTCTTCTCGGACGACGGCCAGAACCGAGGGAGAGCGGTTACGCAGCGCATCGGTCGGGTGTCGAGAAGTTGCTTCGCAGCTATCGCGCAATACCGACCGACGCGACGGTGCGTCTGGCGAAGAAGACGTCCAACCTGTTTCGGGCCAGGACGACCTCGAAGACGCCGGGACTCGACGTCTCGGGATTGAGCAAGGTCGTCACCGTCGATGCCGCGGCTAGCACCGCCGACGTGGCGGGGATGTGCACGTACGAGGATCTGGTCGACGCGACGCTGCCCTACGGCCTCGCCCCTCTCGTCGTTCCGCAGCTCAAGACGATCACCCTCGGCGGCGCGGTCACCGGACTCGGCATCGAGTCGACGTCGTTCCGCAGCGGGCTTCCGCACGAGTCGGTACTCGAGATCGACGTCCTCACCGGTAGCGGTGAGATCCTCACGGCAACACCCGAGGGCGAGCACGCGGACCTGTACTGGGGCTTTCCCAACTCGTACGGCACTCTCGGCTACTCGACGCGGCTGAAGATCGAACTCGAGCCGGTACTTCCGTTCGTTGCCCTGCGCCACTTGCGATTCCACGATCTGGACACGCTTCAAACGACGATGGACACCATCGTCGCTCGGCGTGAGTACGACGGCATCGAAGTTCAGTACCTGGACGGCGTCGTCTTCAGCGCCGACGAAAGCTACCTCACTCTCGGGGTCCAGACCGATGAGCCCGGCCCCGTCAGCGACTACACCGGTGCCGACATCTTCTACCGCTCGATCCAGCATTCGTCGGACACTCCGAAGACCGATCGGCTCACCATCCACGATTACCTATGGCGGTGGGACACCGACTGGTTCTGGTGCTCGCGTGCGTTCGGAACCCAGAACCCCCGGATCCGACGCTTCTGGCCGCGCAAGTACCGCCGCAGCAGCTTCTACTGGAAGTTGATCGGCCTCGATCGCAAGTACGACATCGCCGATCGACTCGAGAAGCGCAAGGGAAATCCGCCGCGCGAACGCGTCGTACAGGACGTCGAGGTTCCCATCGAACACACCGCCGGATTCGTACGCTGGTTTCTCGACGAGATTCCGATCGAGCCGTTGTGGTTGTGCCCCTTGCGTCTTCGCGAACCGGCCGCCCCCGGAGCCGATCCATCCCGGCCGTGGCCGCTGTACCCGCTCGAGCCCAAGCGCACCTACGTCAACATCGGCTTCTGGTCGTCGGTGCCGATCGTGCCCGGTCGACCCGAGGGTGCCGCGAACCGCGCCATCGAGAAGAAGGTCACCGAGTTCGAGGGGCATAAATCGCTGTACTCGGACGCTTACTACACCGAGGATGAATTCGCCGTTCTCTACGGCGGCGAGAAATACAGAGAACTGAAGAAAAAATACGATCCCGAATCCCGATTGCTGGATTTGTACTCGAAGGCGGTGCAGCGCAAATGACGACGTTCAAGGACTCCGGCAATCGCACGGTGAACGGGCCACAGAAACTCAAGATCTCCGAGATCCTCGAGCTGATCTCCGACGGCAACATTCCCCTGCGTTTCACCGCGTACGACGGCAGCGTGGCCGGCCCCGAGGATGCCAAGATCGGCCTCAACCTCAAGAGCCCACGCGGAACCACTTATCTCGCAACAGCTCCCGGCGATCTCGGCATGGCCCGCGCCTATGTCTCCGGCGACCTGGAGGCCACCGGTGTTCATCCCGGTGATCCCTACGAACTGCTCGCGCTGATGGGCGACGAGCTCCATTTCCGCCGCCCATCGGCCATGACCTTGACCTCGATCGCTCGGTCGCTCGGCTGGGACGTGCTGCGTCCCATCGCTCCTCCGCCCCAGGAGGCGATTCCACGGTGGCGTCGCATCGCGGAGGGTCTGCGGCATTCCAAGACACGCGATGCCGAAGCGATCCACCACCACTACGACGTGTCCAACAGGTTCTACGAGATGGTCCTCGGTCCCTCGATGACGTACACCTGTGCGGCATTCGAGAACATCGAGCAGTCTCTGGAGGCCGCGCAGGAGAACAAGTATCGGTTGGTGTTCGACAAACTGGGTCTGCAGCCCGGTGATCGGCTGCTCGACATCGGGTGCGGCTGGGGTTCGATGGTGCGCTACGCAGCGCGACGCGGAGTTCAGGTCATCGGTGTGACTCTCTCGCAGGAGCAGGCCTCGTGGGCACAGAAGGCCATCGAAGACGAGGGGCTGTCGGACCTCGCCGAGGTTCGCTTCTCCGATTACCGCGACGTGCCCGAGACGAATTTCGACGCGATCTCGTCGATCGGGCTGACCGAGCACATCGGTGTCGGCAACTACCCGGCGTACTTCACGTTCATCCAGTCCAAGCTGCGTGACGGTGGTCGACTGCTGAACCACTCGATCACCCGGCCCGACAACCGCGCGCACGCCAAGGCAGGCAGCTTCATCGACCGGTACGTCTTTCCCGACGGGGAGCTGACCGGATCGGGTCACATCATCACCGAGATCCAGGACGTCGGCCTCGAGGTCCGGCACGAGGAGAACCTCCGCGAGCACTACGCGCTGACCCTCGCCGGGTGGTGCCAGAACCTGGTGGACAACTGGGATGCGTGCGTCGCCGAGGCCGGCGAGGGAACAGCCCGTGTCTGGGGCCTGTACATGGCCGGGTCCCGTCTGGGATTCGAGCGCAATGTCGTTCAGCTGCACCAGGTTCTAGCGGTCAAGCTGGGACCGATAGGTCAAGCCGACGTACCTCTGCGTCCGTGGTGGAACGGCTGAGCCTTGTGAGTGGAACTTCGTAGCAGGGGTCGAAGTTCCACTCACATGGGAGCTAGCGACCGGTCGCCCGCAGGATGACTCGGACGGTTTCGGTCGGCTGGTCCCAGTGCGGGAAGTGTCCGCATTTGTCGAACCAGTGCAGGGTGGCGTCGGGGAAACGCTGCATTGCCACCTCTGCCTGGCTGGGCGTCGTCACCTTGTCCTGACGGCCCCAGCCGATGAGCAGCGACCCCTGCAGGGAACCTTTCGGGGCACCCTGCTGCTTGGGCCCGTGGATCAGTGCCTTGCGAGCGGCGTCGAGCGAGGGTGAAGTCTTGGCAGAGAAGCCCTTCAGCTCCCGTTCGACCAGTCCGCTCGGCAATTTCCACGGCGCGGCCGAGAACTGCGCCAGTGCAGCGGTTCTGGTGATCGGGTTCCCGGCCAGGAAGGGCACCAGCGCTTGCGCCCGCTTCATCAACGCCAGCGATGCGGTGATGGTCGCCCCGAACACCTTGACCTGACGGTCGTTCCAGAAGCCGCCCGGATCGAGGGCCACCATCGACCCCCGGTGACCCCGCCGAGCCAGCTCGACGACCATCCGCGCGCCCATCGAGCTGCCGACGAGATCGGCGTCGGACAATCCCTCGCTGTCGAGGTACGCGCGCAGGGCATCGGTCAACGACGCGATGGACACGTCGGCCAGCGGCGGTGTCCGTCCGAACCCGGGGAGATCGAGGGCGATGACCTCGCGGTGCTCCGCGAGTGCCGGGACGATCGGATCCCAGTTGCGGTACGAGGACCCGAGCCCGTGGACGAGGACCAGCGGCGACCCGCTGCC
Organism: Rhodococcoides fascians NBRC 12155 = LMG 3623; assembly: GCF_001894785.1. Classification (GTDB taxonomy): domain Bacteria; phylum Actinomycetota; class Actinomycetes; order Mycobacteriales; family Mycobacteriaceae; genus Rhodococcoides; species Rhodococcoides fascians. The sequence goes on along the minus strand of NZ_BCWW01000001.1, from coordinate 752,457 downwards.
AGTTCTGACGTTGTACATACCCGCGTCGTACCCGGAGACCGGAAACTTACACTTTCGGGCTGTAGTGCGACGGGTGCGAGCGACGCTGCGCCGGCGGCAGATTGCGGGCAGGCGTGTGCACCAGAGGAGCCGATTCCGGCCTGCGGCCCGCGACACGATCCCAGCCGGCTCGGGCGCGCGGATGGAGTCGGCGACGACGCGGCACCAGCCCGAACGCCAGGTTCACCGCCCTGCCGAACACCGCGAACCGTCGTGCGTCCCGCTCCGACCACGTGTATCCCAGTAGCTCCCGGACGGGCGGGTCGTAGAGCCCGACGGTGATCCAGACGAACAACGATGCCACCGGTCTGCGCAGCACGGCCCACCCTCGTTCCGGCAGCCAGGAGGCATACGGCGGCGGGCCGAGCGCGGACAGATCCAGTACTCCACGTGCAGCCATGTTGTCTTCCAGCACGTGTGTGCACATGTGCTCCCAGTACTTCTGGAATTCGGCCCAGGTCTCGGGCACCGATCGCATGCTCATGCCGTAGAGCCGATACCACTGCACGTGCTCGTCGAACAATTGCACTTTCTGCGTTTCGGTCAGTCCGCCCATGAAACGGTCGGCGGTGAGCACCGTGCCCATGAAGAACGTCGCGTGTGCCCAATAGAAGGTGTCGGGATCGAGGGCGTGATACGTGCGCCCTTTCGAGTCGATTCCCTTGATGTCGTTGTGGTAGCCGCGAACCTGGCGGGCGGTTTCCTCGGCGCGGTCGCCGTCGAACACCACTCCCCCGATCGGATACAGGGATCGGTAGAGGCGCTGCCATCGCTCGTCGAAGAACGTCGAATGCTGTTCGACGCCCGCTCCGAGGCCCGGGTGCATGTTCTGCATCGACCCCGCCCACACGCCCTGCAACATCCCGCGCCAGTCACCGAAGTACTTCCAGGTGAGCGAGTCGGGACCGAGTGGGACGGGTCGATCGAACTGACTACGCATGTTGTCAGAGTAGCCTCGACAACATGCGTAGTCAACAGTTGGAAGAGCGCAGATCCAAGCGATACGACGCGTTGCTCGACGCCGGGATCGAACTCCTCGGCGCGCAGGAGGGACCCGCGGTCAACGTCCGCGCCGTGTGCCGCGCAGCCGGACTCACCGAGCGCTACTTCTACGAGAGCTTCACCGATCGCGACACGTTCGTTCGCGCGGTCTACGCCTGGGTAGGGGCCCGAGCGCAGGAGGCCCTGGAGGACGCCGTCGCCGGAGCATCACCGGAGGACGCCGTGGCCGCGCCCGTCCGGGCGTTCGTCGAAATCGTCGTCGACGAGCCTCGGATGGGACGAGTGCTGCTGATCGCTCCGTTGGCCGAACCTGCGCTGAGCCGACGCGGACTCGACCTGCTGCCCGGGTTCGTCGAACTGGTTCGTGCCCGGCTACCCGAGTCCGCCGACCGGCAGCTCGTCGCCGTCGGAACCGTCGGCGCGTTGACGGCTCTGTTCATCGGTTTTCTGGACGGCACCCTCGACGCCACTCGCGACGCTCTGGTCGCGCACTGTATACGCATCCTCGAGCAGGCCGCCGTGCAAGGATGACGGCACCTACAGCCGAAGGAGCTCGTTCATGTCCGATCTCGACCAGTCGTTCGCCGATGCGCAGGTTGACGTCAAGAAGCTCACGTCCAAGCCGAGCAACGACGATCTGCTGCGCCTGTACTCGCTCTTCAAGCAAGGTTCGATCGGAGACGTGACGGGTAAGCGTCCCGGACGGCTGGACATGGTGAACCGCGCAAAGTTCGATGCCTGGGCGAAGCTCGAAGGCACGAGCCAGGATTCGGCGAAACAGCAGTACGTGGATTTGGTGACCGCACTCCTCGCCGGCTGAGCCTACGGCTATGGTCGAGGGCGGGGGTAACGCAACGAAGGGACCCGCATGAGACGCACCGACAGCGACGTCGACGAGGCCGAGCTCGACATCGAGAAGCCGAAGACCCATGCGGCAGGTGCCACCGCCGTCGCGGTGTCGATGAAGCGCGCGCTGGGACACATGGGTCCCAAGCGCACCGCGCAGACGCTCCTCAAGCTGAACCAGGCCGAGGGCTTCGACTGCATGAGCTGCGCGTGGCCCGATCCCGATCCGGGTCATCGGCACGCCGCCGAGTTCTGCGAGAACGGTGCCAAGGCCGTCGCCGAGGAGGCGACGACGACGCGAGCCACTCCGGAGTTCTTCGCGCAGCACAGCATTGCCGAGCTCGATGCGCACACCGAACACTGGTTGGGTCAGCAAGGCCGCATCACGCATCCGATGATCAAGCTCCCCGGCGGCAGCCACTACGAGCCCATCGAATGGGACGATGCGTTCCGTCTGATCGGCGACGAGTTGAAGAGCCTGGCCAGCCCGGACGAGGCCATCTTCTACACCTCGGGTCGTGCGTCCAACGAGTCCGCGTTCATCTACCAGTTGTTCGCTCGGTCGTTCGGCACCAACAACATGCCCGACTGCTCCAACATGTGTCACGAGTCGACGTCCATCGCGCTGCAGGAATCCATCGGCATCGGCAAGGCCAGCGTCACGCTCGACGACGTTCACAACGCCGAACTGATCATCCTGGCCGGCCAGAATCCCGGCACGAATCACCCGCGTATGCTCTCCGCCCTCGAGCTGGCGAAGCAGAACGGCGCAAAGATTCTGTCCATCAATCCCCTTCGCGAAGCGGGACTGCTGAACTTCAAGAACCCCCAGACCCCGCGCGGCATGGTCGGTCCCGGTACCGATCTGTCGGATCTGCACCTGCCGATCAAGCTCAACGGCGACCTCGCTCTGTTCCAGGCCCTCGGGGCGCTGTTGGTGAAGTGGGACGCCCTCGATCACGAATTCCTCGGCGAATACACCGTCGGATTCGACGAGTGGAAGGCACACGTTGCCGAGGTCGATTTCGATCTCGTCACCGAGGTCACCGGTCTGTCGATGCAGCAGATCACCGAGGCCGCCGAGATGCTGCGCGACTCCAAGGCCACCGTCTTCTGCTGGGCGATGGGTCTGACGCAGCATCGCAATGCCGTCGCCACCATCAAGGAAGTCACCAATCTCGCGTTCGCGCAAGGAAACATCGGTAAGGCCGGTGCCGGTTTGCTTCCCGTCCGTGGCCACTCGAACGTGCAGGGCGACCGAACGATGGGCATCTGGGAGCGCCCTCCGGTGGCCTTCCTCGACGCCATGGCGGCGGAGTTCGACTTCGAGCCGCCCCGTGAGCACGGCTTGGACACCGTCGACTCGATCCGCGCCATGCGCGACGGCAAGGCCCATTTCTTCCTCGGCCTCGGCGGCAACTTCGTACAGGCGACGCCCGACAGCGACGTCACGTTCGAGGCGCTGCGCAAGATGCGCATGACCGTGCAGATCTCCACGAAGATCAACCGTTCGCATCTCGTGTGCGGCGAGACGGCTCTCATTCTGCCGACCCTCGGACGCACCGAGAAGGACGTGCAAGCCAGTGGTGAGCAATGGATTTCGGTGGAGGACTCCACCTGCTCGGTGCACTCGTCACGAGGACCGCTGAAGCCCGCGAGCCCGTACCTGCGCTCGGAGGTCGCGATCGTCAGCGGAATCGCCGAGGCGACACTCGGTGATCGATACGGTCTCGATTGGAAGGGTTTCCGCGACGACTACCGCAACATTCGCACGCACATCTCGCGCGTCGTCGCCGGTTGCGAAGGGTACGAGGTCAATGTTCGACGACCCGGCGGCTTCGTCCTTCCGCATCCCCCTCGCGACAGCAGGACGTTCGAAACCAAGAGCGGCAAGGGCGAATTCGCCGTCTCGCCGATCGACGTGCTGCAGGTTCCGTCCGGCCATCTGATTCTGCAGACGCTGCGCAGCCACGATCAGTTCAACACGACGATCTACGGCCTCAGCGATCGCTACCGCGGAATCGAGAACGGCCGACGCGTCATCTTCGTGCACCGAGAAGACATCTCGACGCTCGGCTTCCGCGACGGCGACATGGTCGATCTCGTCACCAAGTGGGACGACGACGACGTGGAACGGTGCGCGCCGTCGTTCCGCATCGTCGAGTACGACACCCCGCGTGGGTCGGCTGCTGCGTACTACCCCGAGACCAATCCGCTGATTCCGTTGGATTCGACTGCGCTGCAGAGCAACTGCCCTACTTCGAAGTCGGTGATCATCTCGATGGTTCCGGCGGGAACAGGAGCGCAGGGCACGTCGAACGGTCATCAGGACAACGAGGGCTCGGACGAGGGGCACAAGTCGCACCCCCAGCCGCATCACCTGAGCTGAGCGGACTCAGCTGAACGATCGAACCAGGGTCGCTGCGTCGGTGAACTGATGTCGCATCAGTTCACCGGCGGCCCGGTGATCGGCTCGACGCATCGCCTCGATCAATTCCTCGTGGCCGCGTACCGCCCGTCGTCCCCAGTCGGTGTCGGACGCATGTAGATGCGTCGGGGTGTACTTGACGGCACCGAGCAGAAACCACGCCAATGTGGTGCCGCCTGCGATCTTGTTGATGGCGCGGTGAAACTCGAACTCGCACCGTTCGACGGCATCGGCGTCGGTGCGTGTCACGGCGTCGCGTAGGTCGTCGTTGAGGGTGGTCAACTGCTGGAGATGCTCCGCGGTGACCCGGCGGGATGCCCGCTCGGCCAAGGCCGCGGCGATCGTGCCCTGCAACCAGAAGATGTCGTCGATGTCCTGCCGTGTCAGTTCGACAACGCGGTAGCCCCGATGCGGGACCGATTCGAGCAACCCTTCGCCGCGCAACGACACCAGCGCCTCGCGTACCGGGGTGGCACTGACTCCCAACTCGGCTGCGGTCTCGTCGATGCGGACGAACGCCCCCGGCTTCAGCGCACCGGCGACGATCCTTCGGCTGATGCTCACTGCGACGTCCTCGGACAGCTGCGGTCGTCGCGCAATCGGCTGTTTCGAAGACGCCGTGCGTGTGAGATCGAGGCTCATTCCACATCTCCTGCACAGCGGGGCTGCGGGGGTTGTTGCAACGGTGGCGGGCGCATAGTGTGTCCTGGACAACATTGAATCACATCAAATATATGTGATGCGATCTGCTGGAGGATAGAGCCCGTGACGGACCAGATCGAACGAACGAACGAGAGCACCTTCGAAAGCCTCGATCCCAGAACGGGTCTCGCACTCGCCACGTACCCGATCGCCGACGGCGCCGAGGTCGAGATCGCCGTGGCCCGCGCCCGCTCGGCCGCCCGGTGGTGGGACGCGCAGGGATTCGAGGGCCGCAAGCGGTGGCTCCTCGAATTCAAGACCGCGATCGCCCGCGACGCCGCGAGCCTCGCCGCCGTCATCGCCGCCGAAACCGGCAAGCCGGACGAGGACTCCCTGCTGGAAGTCATGTTGGGCGTCGAACACATCGATTGGGCGGCGCGCCACGCCGGCAAGACCCTGAAACAGCGCAGGGTCGGATCGGGTCTGCTCGCCATCAACCAGAAGGCCTACGTCAGCTACCGCCCGTTCGGCGTCGTCGGCGTCATCGGGCCGTGGAACTACCCGCTCTACACGCCGATGGGGTCGATCGCGTACGCCCTCGCCGCAGGCAACACCGTCGTCTTCAAGCCCAGCGAACTCACTCCGGGTGTCGGGGTCTGGTTGGCCGAGAAGTGGCAGTCGCTCGCCGCTCCCCACCCGGTGTTCCAGACGATCACCGGCGACGGTTCCACCGGCACCGCCCTGGTCGAAGCCGGCGTCGACAAGATCGCGTTCACCGGCTCGACCGCGACGGCCAAGAAAGTCATGGCCACCTGCGCGAAGTCGTTGACGCCACTGATCGCCGAGTGCGGCGGTAAGGACGCGATGCTCGTCGACGCCGACGCCGATATCCCTGCGGCCGTGGAGTTCGCGACGTTCGGCGCGATGGGCAATGCCGGGCAGACCTGCGCCGGAGTCGAACGTATCTACGTCGCCGCCCCGGTGTACGACCGGTTCGTCGTCGAATTCACCAGGGCGGTCAAGGAATTGAAGCCCGGTGGATCGAAGACCTCGTCCTACGGCCCGATGACGCTGGGCAAGCAGAGCGACATCGTCCGCGGCCAGATCGAGGATGCGTTGGCCAAGGGCGGCACGGCATTGGTGGGAGGTCTCGACTCACTGCACGGGCCGTACATCGACCCCGTCGTCCTCACCGACGTTCCCGAGGATTCGACCGCGATCACCGAGGAGACGTTCGGGCCCACCGTCGTCGTCAACAAGGTCCGCGACCTGGACGAGGCCATCGCCCGTGCCAACGCGTCCTCCTACGGTCTGGGTGCATCGGTGTTCACCAAGGACACCGCGGTCGGGCGACGCGCCGCCGAGAAGCTCGATTGTGGTGTCGTGACGGTCAATTCGGTGCTGGGCTTCGCCGGCGTCCCGGCCCTACCGTTCGGCGGAACGGGCGACTCGGGCTTCGGGCGCATCCACGGCGACGACGGTCTTCGTGAATTCAGCACCGTCAAATCACTGACTGTGCAGGGCTTCGCGGCACCGATCGATCTGCTGACGATGAAGCGCAAAGCACGAAACATGAAGCTCTCGGTGCTGGCGCTCAAACTTCGCCACGGACGAGGCTGACCATGGACATCGCGCCGGGTCGGGGTCGATACGGGTGGTTGCGCCGCGTCGAGGAACTCGACCCGGTCCGCGACTGTCACACCATTCACCGGATCACCGCGGGGTACGAGTTCCCCTGGGATTATCAGCGGGCCCTCGAATTCGCCTTGTTCCGAACGTATTGCGTGCCGACGATCTCCGCTCTGCTGGCCCGGACCGGCGAGTTCGAGAAGCGACCGCAGAAGCGGTACGACGACACCTCGCTGCTGATGTCGGAAATGGTCGAGCACGGATACGACTCCGAACGAGGTCGTCAGTCACTGCGGACGGTCAATCGAATGCACGCCCAGTACGACATTTCCAACGACGACATGCTGTACGTGCTCACGACGTTCATCTACGAGCCCATCGAATGGATCGACACCTACGGGTGGCGTCGTCTGCATCCCCACGAGCGGCTCGCGACCTTCCACTTCTACAGCGAAGTGGGTAAACGCATGGGCATCAAGGACATTCCAGAGTCGTATACCGAGTTCGCACAGTTCAAGCTCGATTACGAAGAACGAACGTTCCGCTTCAGCGAGGACAACCGTCGCATCGGCACCTACACCCTCGATCTCTACTGCTCGTGGTTTCCCGCCGCGCTCACCCCGGCCGTCCGGCAGGGCGTGTTCGCGTTGCTCGACGATCGGATGGCGAACGCATTCGGCTTCCCCGCCGGCTCACCCACGCTGGAACGGGCCGCGGTGCGGGCGCTGCGGACCAAGGCCCGCGTGGAGCGTTTCCTGCCCTCGAGAAAACACTCACGCACGACAGCCGACGCGGGCAACAAGACCTACCCCGGCTATCCCGTCGGGTACAGCCCGAAAGATCTGGGCACCCAGGCCGCATCACCGATTCGCGGTTGTCCGGTAGCGACGACGTAACTGCCAACTCGACGGGTCAGAGTCCGTCCACCCACCGCCCGAACGCATCGCGAAACTCCCCCGAGAGCGGCAGCGGTGCCAGGGCAGTGTTCGGATCGGCGGGCAGCGGGCCGAGCTCGCCCAGCATGTGCGAGCTGTTGGCGAAGTGCGCGAAGTGGAGGTCGGTGTGGCCCAGGGCCACTCGCACGTTCTCGACCTGGCCGCAGGACACGTTCAGGTCCTTGTCCGAGCAGGTCAGGAACGAGGAGTACGAGTCCGGTAGCGCGGCAGCCAGATCCGCCGGGTCCGTGGCATCCGCTTCCCGCAGGAAGGTGGCGCTCTGCCGCAGTCCCAGACCGTCGACGATCGGGTCGGGCTCGGCAGACAGCGGTTGTCCCGCGCGAATATCGGCGACGGCCTGGGCGAAGCGATCCCGCGACGACGCGGCCTGCTCCTCGGTGAACTGGCCGACCGCCACGGCCTCGCCGATGTTGCGATCGACCTGCGCGGTCAGCAGGTCGAGGTAGCGGATGGACAACGGCTCGAGCAGGCCGACATGGGTGAACGCCGCACTGTCGGCATCGGCCAGGCGCAGTGCCGTCAGTGCGCCCTCGCTGTGCCCGATCACCGTCGTGCGATCCGCCCCGACACCGGTGCGCTGCTGCAGGAAAGCCAGTGCGTCCGCGGCATTGTCGACCTGCGCATCGAAGCCGGGCGGGTTGTTCGGATCCACCCCGGCCAGCCCGGTGCGGCCGCTCCCGAGCTTGTCGAACCGCAGGCTCGCAATACCGCGTCGGGACAACTCGTCGGCGACGTATGCGGTCGTGTTCAGGTGCAGATCACCCGAGTTCCCGTTGCGATCGGTCGGCCCGCTGCCCGGCAGCACCAAGGCCACGCCGCGGGTGTCGCCGACCGGCATGCGGAGGCTGCCGTAGAAGGTGACGCCGCCGGACTCGAAGCTGACCTCCGAATCGAGCGCGTCGTCGGGTGACCACGGAACGTTGATCGGAGCAGCGGCCGCGGTACCCGCGCCGACGAGCAGGAGCATCGACGCGGCCAGTCCGGCCAGCAGTCCTCGGGTGCGCATCATGCCGCCAGAATAACAATCCGACCGACCGTTCGGATATGGGTACGCTGCCCGTAACCCGCGGCACGGCACTCGACGTCGCCCATCGAAAAACGCACGCGACCGCTCCCGACCGAGCCGGCTCGAGGCGTCGAACACCCAGCACACACCGGCTCCGGAAGGCCGAAGTGCTGGTCGGGGCACACCCCGAATCGGATAGGACGTAGCCTGGCGAGGGAGGTTCGGTGGTTCGACCGTGAATGACACCCGTGTTGTTCGGTTAGATTGGAAGAGCCACCAGGCACGATGCAAGAGGGTCGAGACCTGTCAACGAGCGACGGGTCACCACAATCGAGGAGAACAGGCCATGGCTTTACCAGTATTGACACCGGAACAGCGCACCGCGGCGCTGGCCAAGGCGGCCGAGGCACGCACTGCGCGGTCGAAGCTGCTCGCATCCGTCAAGTCCGGCGAACTGAGCGTCGCTGACGTCCTCGCCAAGGCGGAGAACGACGAGATCGTCAAGAAGACCAAGGTGTCCGCGCTGATCAAGGCCCTGCCGGGCGTTGGATCCGTGCGCGCCGCACAGCTGCTCGAGCAGCTGTCCATCGCAGATACGCGCCGCATCGGCGGCCTCGGCGCAAACCAGCGCGAAGCGCTGCTCGCTGCCGTCGCATCCTGATTCACATTTTCACGGGTCGTTCCTGCAGGCTCCACGCCTGATCCTGCGATAACGCGTTGCCTGCAGGGCTAGCATTTCGACCATGAACGTCGAAGTGACCCTGCTGCCCGGAATCGGGGTGCGGAAAGATTTTGCCCTCGCTTCCGGGCGCCGCATCGGCGTCATCACCCGCAAGGACGGCGCGAACGAGTTGATCGTTTCGCGCAAGGACGACCCCGATGCGACGCAGGCGTCCATCACCCTGAGCAATGAGGAAGCGGCGGCCCTGGGCAATCTGCTCGGGTCGCCGCAACTCATTGCTCAGCTCGGGGAAGAGCATCGCGATCTCCCCGGAATCAACACTCGTCAGCTCCCCATTCGCGCGAATTCACGGTTCGTCAGCCGCACACTCGGCGACACCGCCATGCGCACCAAGACCGGAGTATCCGTCGTCGCTGTCATGCGCGCCGGCCAGGTACAACCGTCACCCACCCCCGACTTCACGCTCGCCGCAGGTGACCTGCTGGTCGCCGTCGGCACCGCGGACGGACTGGACGCAGCAGCCAAGTTGCTCGGCAATGCCTGAGATCAGTCGGGGCTGACCCGTGGCCGAGAGCGCGCTCGCCCTCACCGAGCTGGGTGCCGTGTTCTTCGTTCTCGGACTTCTCGCTCGTCTCGCCGGCCGGATCGGCGTCTCCCCCATCCCGTTCTACCTGCTCGGCGGACTGGCCTTCGGCAACGGCGGATTCGTCAACCTCGGCGGCATCGACGAGTTCAGCGAGATCGCCAGCGAAATCGGCGTCATCCTGCTGTTGCTGCTGCTCGGCCTCGAATACACCGCAACCGAGCTCGTCACCGGCCTGCGTCGATCGTGGATGGCCGGTCTGGTCGACATCGTCCTCAACTTCGCGCCCGGTGCCGTCGTCGCGCTGCTGCTCGGCTGGGGCGGAGTCGGGGCGCTCGTGATGGGCGGCGTCACGTACATCTCGTCGTCGGGCATCATTGCCAAAGTTCTCACCGACCTGGGCCGACTGGGAAACCGCGAAACCCCGGTCGTGCTGTCGATCCTGGTGTTCGAGGACCTGGCCATGGCCATCTACCTCCCGATCCTCACCGCCGTCCTGAGCGGAGTCAGCTTCCTCGGCGGACTCGAAGCCCTCGGCATCTCACTGTTCGTCATCACCTTCGTGTTGGTCGTCGCGCTGAAATACGGCAGATTCGTCTCGGCGATCGTCGACAGTCCCGACCGTGAGGTCATGCTGCTCAAAGTCCTCGGGTCCGCCCTGCTGGTGGCCGGCATCGCGTCGGAACTGCAGGTCTCGGCGGCCGTCGGTGCGTTCCTGCTGGGAATCGCGATCTCCGGGTCGACGGCCGACAACGCGACCCGCGTCCTCGAACCCCTACGCGACCTGTTCGCTGCGATGTTCTTCGTCGTGTTCGGTCTGGGCACCGACCCGTCGACCATCCCGCCCGTGTTGGGCTGGGCCGTCGTACTCGCCGTCACCACCGCCGCGACCAAGATCGCGACGGGCTGGTGGGCAGCAGGTCGGCAGGGAATCGGCAGGCCGGGACGACTACGCGCCGGTGCGGCTCTGGTGGCGCGCGGAGAGTTCTCCATCGTCATCGCCGGACTGGCCGTCGCCGCGGGAGCTGTCGAAGGCGAACTGGCGGCCCTGGCGACGGCGTACGTGCTGCTGATGGCCATCCTGGGGCCGATTGCTGCCCGCGTCGTCGAACCCGTCGCGAAGGTTGTGCTCCGGACCAAGCCCGCGGTGTGATTGGCTTTTCGACATGGCAGACAAGCGGACGGCTCTGAGGCGACGGCCGCAGTTGTCCGAGGAAGTCGCCAGCCACGTCCGGCACCTGGTGATGTCCGGAGAGGTGAGTCCGGGAGACTTCATCCGGCTCGACGAGACCGCAGCCCAGCTGGGCGTCAGCGTCACCCCGGTGCGTGAGGCGCTACTGACCTTGCGCGGTGAGGGCATCGTCGAGCTCGTCCCCCACCGCGGCTATGTGGTGTCTGCGCTGACGCCGAGCGACATCGTCGACATCTTCTGGCTGCAGGGTGAGATCGCGGTCGAACTCGTGCGCCGGGCGGCACCGAAGATCACCGAGGTCGAACTGGATCGACTCACCGAGCTCACCGACGCACTGTCGGTCGCCGTCGAGAACGGCAAGGCCGAGGACGTCGAGAACATCGAGTTCGAGTTCCATCGTGTGCTGAACCGTCTGGCCGAGTCGGCCAAGTTGGCGTGGTTTCTCAACAACGCCACCCGCTATACCCCGACCCGTCTCTACGCCACCGACCGTGACTGGGGCCGAGCAGCCGTGCGCAATCACGAGGAGCTGATCGCGGCCCTGATTCGAAACGACATCGACGCCGCCTGCGAATTGATGAAGCAACAATTCACAGACGGCGCCGAGAGGTTGATCGCGCATCGCGGGTGACAGCGCTACGCGCACGTGAGTGGAAACTCGTAGCCTGCTACGCGTTTCCACTCACATGGGGTCAGCGCAGCGAGGCCGGAACCTGGAAGCGCTCTCCGTACTTCTTGGCCAATTCGTCCGCGCGAGCGACGAATCCGGCCTGACCACCCGGGTAGCCGACGACGTACTGGTGCACGCCACCCGTCCATGCCGGGAAGCCGATGCCGAAGATCGAACCGATGTTGGCGTCGGCGGTGGTATTCAGGACACCCTCGTCGAAGCACTTCTGCGTCTCGATGGCCTCGATGAACAGCATGCGTTCCTTGAGGTCCTCGAACGGGATGTCCGCCGAACCCGACTTGAACGCATCACGCAGTCCGGGCCACAGGCCGGCGCGCTTGCCGTCTTCGTACTCGTAGAAGCCCGCACCCTTGGCCTTCGACGGACGCTCGAACTCGTCGACCATCTTGTCGATGACCTCGCCGGCCGGATCCTCCGGAGGCGTTCCACCGGCAGCCTTGATGGCGTCGTAGGTTTCCTTGCGGATCTTCTGCATCAGGTTGAGCGTGAGCTCGTCCGAAAGCTGCAGCGGCGCAGCCGGGTAACCGGCCTGCAGACCGGCCTGCTCGATGGTCGACGGCTCGACGCCCTCGCCCAGCATCGCAATGGCCTCGTTGATGAACGTACCGATCACGCGAGAGGTGAAGAATCCACGACTGTCGTTGACGACGATCGGCGTCTTCTTGATGAGCTGCACCAGGTCGAATGCCTTGGCCAAGGCCGCATCCGACGTCTTCTCGCCGCGAATGATCTCCACCAGCGGCATCTTGTCGACGGGTGAGAAGAAGTGGATGCCGATGAAGTCTTCCTGACGCTTGATGCCCTGAGCGAGGCTCGTGATGGGCAGCGTCGAGGTGTTGGAACCGAGCAGCGCCGTCGGATCGACGAGGTCCTCGATCTCCTGGAAGACCTTCTGCTTCAACTCTTCCGACTCGAAGACGGCCTCGATGACGAGGTCGGCACCTTCGACGTCCTTGGCATCGGCGGTCGGGTGGATGCGTGCGAGCAGAGCGTCCGACTTCTCCTGGGTGGTCTTGCCACGCGAGAGTGCCTTGGCCTCGATGGCCTCGGAGTACGCCTTGCCCTTCTGCGCCGACTCGATCGCAACGTCCTTGAGCACCACGTCGATTCCGGCCTTGGCACACACGTACGCGATGCCCGCGCCCATCATGCCTGCGCCGAGAACCGCGACCTTGGTGAAGGTGGTCTTCTCGATGCCGTCGGGACGAGACTTACCGGCGTTGATCGCCTGCAGGTCGAAGAAGAACGCCTGAATCATGTTCTTGGACACCAGACCGGTGACCAACTCGGTGAAGTACCGCGACTCGATGGTGCACGCATTGTCGAAGTCGACCTGCGCACCCTCCACCGCCGCAGCGAGAATCGCGCGCGGAGCCGGCATCGGTGCGCCCTTGATCTGCTTGCGCAGGTTGGACGGGAAGGCAGGCAGGATCTGCGCGAGCTTCGGGTTCGACGGCGTGCCGCCGGGGATCTTGTAACCCTTGACGTCCCACGGTGCGACGCCACCCTCGGGGTTGGCCTTGATCCATGCCTTGGCGGTGGGCACCAATTCGTCGATGCTGCCGACCAATTCGTGAACCAGACCGATTTCGAGAGCCTTGGCCGGACGGAACCGAGTGCCCTGAGCGAGGACCGTCATGAAGCCGGTCTGGATGCCGAGCAGTCGCGTGATGCGGGCAACGCCGCCGCCGCCGGGCAGGAGGCCGAGCGAGACCTCGGGCAGACCGATCTGCACGCCGGGAACATCGGCCGCGATGCGGTGATGCGTTGCGAGAGCGATCTCGAGTCCGCCGCCGAGTGCCGCACCGTTGATGGCGGACACGACCGGCTTGCCGAGCTTCTCGAGCCGACGCAGCTGTCCCTTGACTTCCTGGACCTCGTCGAACACCCGCTGGGCGTCCTCGGGCTTGGCTTCGATGAGGGTGTGCAGATCGCCGCCGGCGAAGAACGTCTTCTTGGCGGAGGTCAGCACGACTCCGGTGATGCTGTCCTTCTCGGCCTCGAGGCGGTCGACCGTCGCGCCCATCGAGTCCTTGTACAGCTGGTTCATCGTGTTGGCGCCCTGGTTGGGGTCGTCCATCGTCAGAACGACGATGCCGTCGGCGTCCTGGTCCCACTGAATCATGTTGTCAGACATCGTTCTACCTCAGACTCGCTCGATGATGGTGGCAACGCCCATGCCGCCGCCGATGCACAGGGTGATCAAGGCGTACCGGCCGCCGCGGCGCTCGAGCTCGTCGAGCACGGTGCCGGTGATCATGGCTCCGGTGGCACCGAGCGGGTGGCCCATGGCGATGGCGCCGCCGTTGACGTTGAGCTTCTCGTTCGGGATCTTCAGATCCTTCTGGAAACGCAGCACCACGGAAGCGAACGCCTCGTTGAGCTCGAACAGATCGATGTCGTCGACGGTCAGGCCGGCGGTGGCGAGAACCTTCTTCGACGCCGGGGTCGGTCCGGTCAGCATGATCGTCGTATCGGCACCACTGGTGGCCGTCGCGACGATGCGGGCGCGCGGGACCATGTTCAGGTCCTTGCCCGCCTGCTCGCTGCCGACGAGGACGAGGGCTGCGCCGTCGACGATGCCGGAGCTGTTTCCGCCGGTGTGGACGTGATCGATCTTCTCGATCCAGTGGTACTTCTGCAGCGCCACGTCGTCGAATCCGCCCATGGCCGCGATACCGGTGAATGCCGGGTTCAGCTTGCCGAGCGACTCGACGGTACTGCCCGGACGCATGTGCTCGTCCTGATCGAGGATCAGCAGACCGTTCTGGTCGGTGACCGGAACGACGGACTTGGCGAAGTAGCCACCGGACCACGCCGCTGCGGCGCGCTCCTGGGACTGGACGGCATACGCGTCGACGTCCTCGCGGGTGAATCCTTCGATGGTGGCGATCAGGTCGGCACCGATGCCCTGCGGGGCGAAGTAGGTGTCGTAGTTGGTGGCCGGGTCCATGGCCCATGCGCCGCCGTCACTGCCCATCGGCACGCGAGACATCGACTCGACGCCGCCGGCAACGACCAGTTCGTCCCAGCCCGAGCGCACCTTCTGCGCGGCCAGGTTGACGGCCTCGAGGCCCGACGCGCAGAAGCGGTTGAGCTGGAAGCCGCCGACGGTGTCGGGCATCTTGGCTGCGAGCACGGCCGTGCGGGCGATGTCGGCACCCTGATCTCCGACGGGCGAGACCACGCCCAGGATGAGGTCGGAGATTCGGTTCTCGTCCATGTCGGGGAAACGTCGACGGAGCTCGTCGATCAGCCCGGTCACCAAGGAAATCGGCTTCACCGAATGCAGGGAGCCGTTCTTTCCTTTACCTCGGGGAGTCCTGATGGCCTCGTAAATGAATGCCTCTGTAGTCACAGCGCGCAGTTCCTTCCACATACTCGATCTTGTCGCGATCGCCGTGCCGGCCGATCGCGTCGGTGCGAGGCCATGACAGACCTCAGCTCATGCCACAGTAAGTTGGCATACCGATCCGACATAAGGACCGAAACGAGCGTTTCGCATGACCCACGATGCGGTTCAGGTTTGAACGACCCCGTCATGGGAAATTACGATGCGTCAGATCGACCGAAGGCGAAAGAAGACCGACCATGGAAACCGACAACGAACCGACCGTGGGCGCTCGCGTCAAGGTACGCACTCGCAACGACGACAAGTCCGGAGCCGACAGTTCTGGATCCGACGCCTACGAGACCGGCGCTATCGTCGACGACTTCGGAGTCCAAGCGACCGACAGCACCTCGCGGGACTGGGCCGTCGCCAAGCGTTGGGCCGTCGCTCTCGACAGCGGCCGACTGGTATTCGTCGACACCGACGATCTCACGCTCGCCTGAGCCTCAGATCTCCTTGAGCGGTACCGCTCCGAGTTCGCTCACCAGCAGCTCCATGGCGACCGTTTCCGGGTCCCGACGAACCGACGGGTCCGCGGGTTCGGCCGCGGCCTTGAGCAGTTCTTCCTCGTCCTCCGGCGTCTCCGGAGGCGGCGGACCTACCGGCTCGGGATCATCGGGATAGTCCGGGGCCTCGGGCATCGGAATATCTGCGTCCGATCCATCGCCCGCTGAACCGAAACCGTCCGACGTCGGACGGGGAGCCCCTGCCTGGCTCGGCCTCGAGAACTTCGGCAGCGACGCGGGTTTCGCTGCCGGTTCATCTTTTTTTGCTGATGACGGTTCCGGTGGTGCCGCAGCACCCACCAGACAGACCACCGACCATTCGACGCCGAACACGTCACGCAACGCGTCCCGAATGACGTCGGCGTTGCGGGGTTCTTCGAGTCGCTTCGCGAGCGGTGCCGAATCGTGGCCCAGTGTGATGGTGCCGTTCTCGACGGTGCGTACCGACGCACCGGACAACATCACCTCGACGGTCCTGCTTCGCTCTCGTACCTTGGTTCGCACCTCGGACCACACCGCGCGGACGGCCGCCGCATCCGGCTCGTTGGAGGCCGCCGCGGGTGCCGCGACAGGCTCGGGCTCGGATTCGTACACCGGCTCGGGCTCCGGTCCGTACTCGTCCTCGGGCTCCGGCGGAAAATCCTCATGGGACAGCGAAGTTTCCGAATGCTGTTGCGCTGCAGCGGAAGTCGTGACCGGTGCGGGCTCGCGCGCCGGTTCGGGTGTGGGTGCCGGTTCGGGTGTCGGAGCTGGCTCGGGTGTCGGAGCTGGCTCGGGTGTTGGAGCCGGTTCGGGTGTCGGAGCCGGTTCGGGTGTCGGAGCTGGTTCGGGTGTCGGAGCTGGTTCGGGTGTCGGAGCCGGCTCGGGTGCGGGAGCTGGCTCGGGTGCGGGAGCTGGCTCAGGAGCTGCAGGCTCGGGCACCGGAGACGTTTCCGGGACCGCCATGGGTTCGGGTGCCGCGACAGGCGCAGGCGCAGGTGCCGGAGCCGGGGCCGATGCTGGTGCCGCGGGTGCGGACTCGGCGGCCGGCTGTCGCTGGGACGGTCGCTGGAATTTGTTCACCGGGGGCGGGCCGGAGGGTGCAGGCTCGTCGGTCGCGGGCAGCTGTGGTCGTGTCGGGTCTGCGGCTGCCTGTGCCACTGCCGCCTGCTCACCGGCAGGAAGGGTGACGTCCAGGCGACGTTCGACGCGTTCGAGCCTCTGCAGCACCGCCGATTCCGCATCGGAAGCCGAGGGCAGCAGCATCCGTGCGCACATCACTTCGAGCAGCAGGCGCGGCGCGGTGGCCCCTCGCATTTCGCCGAGGCCCGAGTGCACGATTTCGGCGTAGCGAGTCAGCGTCGCCGAGCCGAGCAGGTCCGCCTCGTCGCGGAGCCGTTCGAGGACGTCGCCCGGCACGTCGACCAGGCCACGTTCACCGGCGTCGGGTACGGCCTTCATCAGGATCAGGTCTCGCATGCGATCGAGGAGGTCGATGGCGAAGCGACGTGGGTCGTGGCCCGCGTCCATCACCTTGTCGACGGTGCCGAACAGTGCGCCGCCGTCTCCCGCGGCCAGGGCGTCGACGGCCTCGTCGATCAGCGCGACGTCGGTGACGCCGAGCAGCGACAGAGCTCGCGGGTAGGTGACGCCTTCCGGTCCGGCTCCGGCCAGCAACTGGTCCATGACCGACAGCGAGTCACGCGGAGAACCGCCACCCGCGCGGATAACGAGTGGATAGACCGCGTCCTCGACCGGTACCTGTTCCTGACCACAGATCTTCTCGAGCAGGCCGCGCATCGTCGACGGCGCGAGCAGTCGGAACGGGTAGTGGTGGGTTCGCGAGCGGATGGTGGGGAGCACCTTCTCGGGCTCGGTGGTCGCGAAGATGAAGACCAGGTGCTCCGGCGGTTCCTCGACGACCTTGAGCAGCGCGTTGAAGCCGGCCGGGGTGACCATGTGCGCCTCGTCGATGATGAAGATGACGTAGCGCGACTCGGCCGGGGCGTACACGGCTTTGTCTCGAAGATCGCGTGCATCGTCGACGCCACCGTGGCTGGCTGCGTCCATCTCGACGACGTCGAAGTTGCCGGGCCCGCCCGGTGCCAGTGCGACGCAGGAGTTGCACACACCGCAGGGGGTGGAGGTCGGTCCTTCGGCGCAGTTCAGCGATCGGGCGAGGATGCGTGCCGAGGACGTCTTTCCGCAGCCACGAGGGCCTGAGAAGAGATAGGCGTGGTTGATTCTGTTGGAATCGAGCGCCACGCTGATCGGTTCGGTGACGTGCTCCTGACCGACGACTTCGGCGAACGTCGCGGGACGGTACTTCCGGTAGAGGGCCACGCCCGAAAGGGTACCGGCGACCGACGACAGAGTTGCATCGTGCATCAGTGCGGACCGGCGGACACCGCTCTGATGTTCATGATCGCGAAGCTTTCCCGGCTGCCGGTGGACGTCGACAGCGCGAGTAGCCAGTTGCCGTCCTGCAGCGCGTCCGAGATCGCGTGCCGCACGATTGCGCCTTTGGAGTTCTGATAGTCGATCGAGACGGGTGCGCCGCGCGCTGCGGCGTCGGTCAGCGCATCGAGCTCCCGTGGCAGCAGTCTGCTGTGCCGGCTGAGCGCGGAACGCACCCGTGCGTCGTCGACGGTGCCGGGGTCGCCTGCTTGCAGCAGCCGTGCGAGCTCGCGTGATTCGCGTCGACGTGGTGCTGCGGGTGCGGGGTGCGAGATGCGGGTGGTGTTGGCGCGGACCCTGGTCGCGCTGTCCAGCTCGAGCCGACCGGTGTCGGAGTGCCGCACCGGGGAGTATCCGTGCCTGCGCAGCACCGCGAGAGTGTCGATGGGTGTGGCAGAACTGATCAGGACTGTCGGCGCGAGCCGCTGGAACTGCAGCACCGCCAATGCCTCGTCCGTCTCGATGTTCGTCAGCAGTACGACGTCCTCGGAGACGATGGCGCACGGGATCTTGCGCACGGCCAGTGCGCCGTAGGTGCGCCAACAGTCTCGGATCGTATAGGCCAGGGCTTGGGGAACGTCGGTGTCGGCCATCTCGGCGAGGGCGTCGATCAACTCCTCACCGGTACCACCGGTGTCGAAGAAGTTGCGGATCGTCGCCGGCGTGAAGCGCCAGACCGACGCCACTTCCCGCGACTCGGGTTGCGCGGCCGCACCGAGTATCGACGCCACCTCGGTGCTCGGCGGCCCGGTGACCACTGCGGTCGAATCGGGCAACAGGCGCACCGAGAACGGCACCCATTCGGCCATATCTTGTAGCTGCGTTGCCAGCGCGGAGGCGATCTGGCGCGGATCGCCGTCTCGGCCCACTCGGAAGTCCGTCAGGGTGGCGCACAGATCGGTCGGTGCGCCGTCGACCAGAACTCCGAGGCGGGTGGCCTCGGCCCAGAGTGCGCGCACGTGGCCAAACCCGGCGCTCGTCGAGACGACCGGAATATGCCACTCGAGGTAGCGGGCGAATTCGTCGGGATCGGACAACACCGGCGTCGGGCTGTCGGATCCGCCGAGGCGCAGAAGAGCCGCCAAGGCAGTCGAACGCACGTCTGCGGCCGCGGGATCGTCGAGCATCTTCTTGAGTACCGGCGCGGTCTTCTGGGAGGATCGAGGCACCCGGTGGGTCGGCGTGAAGGGCGAGCACCACCACGCGGCCAACAATGCTGCCGCCTGTTCGGATCGCGAGCTCGTCGACCAGGTTTCGTAGGTCGAGGTCAATGCGACGCCGGTCTTTCCCCGGTCGGCGAGCAACCCGGCTTCGCGCGCCAGCATCAGCATCAACGCGGTGTGATGCTCGTCGGCGAATCCCAGACGAGAAGTCAGCGCACGGAGTTCTTTGGTGCTGATGCCACCGGTCTTCATCATTGCCAGGCCATCGGTGTCGATTGCCGTCAACAACGCCTGCGTGTGCTCACAGAACTGCAGCAAGGCGATGGAGCGCGCTCGCCGCGAGTCATTGTGCGACAGAACACGAGTGGCGAATTCCGGCGGCCTGAGCTCGATGGGCAATCGCCACCCGTCTCCTCGCAGCGCGATGCTCACTTCCAACGGCATCTCGACGCGATGCCCGTCCAATCGATACAGCAATCCGCGCTCGAAGGCGGCGGTACCTGCGGTCGGCGGCACATCGAAGATCAATGACGCCGGTTGTCCATCGACGAAGCGAGACAACATCTCTCGCATCTCGGGCGGGCCGTCGTCGAACAAGGCTCGGATACGTTCGGGGGTCATCGCGGCCGCGACGGCGTCGGCGCGTTCGGCTCGATCGAGCGAGGAGTCGACTCCAAGGCGGGTCAACAAAGCAGGTCGGTCCTGCTCGACGGCGCAGTGCAAGAACAACTTTCGCTGCCTACGGGCAAGACCGAATGGGTGCGAGAACACGCCGGACAGATCGACGGGGCGGTACTCGACCGCGTCCGAGCCCTCTGCCGTGTGCGGCCAGATCAGGCCGTAGGCCATCAGCGTGTTCAGGGCCGTATCGATATGCGCCGTCTCGTTCGAGATTCCCTCGCCCGTCCAGTGGCCGATCTCGGCGCGGCTGAGATCCTCCATGAGCGCGAACAACTCGAGCAGGTCGAGCGCACCTCTGTCGAGTTTTCGAGGTAACGCCGCCACCCGCCAGGGCGAGCCGAGCAGTTGCGCGAGCAACCCGAACGAGCGGGGTGGCGGGTCGGTTGCCACGTCCGGTCGACGTCGCAGCAGATCCGTCAGTGCGTCCTCGTCGAGCGAGGCCAGCCACCCCTCGTACGTCCCGATCGTCTCGGTCATCTCGTCCCCCCGGTGCAAGTTCTGCCACAACGTACCGACGGGCACCGACAGACTTATTTGTTCTTGGCTGCCGCTTTCGCTGCCTTCTTGAATTCGCGTACCTCGAGCAGGGACTTCTCGTCGACGACATCGGCGATGGATCGACGTGCACCCTCGTCGCCGTACGCTCCGGCAGCCTTTCGCCACCCGTCGGGCGTCACGCCCATCTGCTTGCCGAGCAGCGCGAGGAAGATGCGCGCCTTCTGGTCGCCATAGCCGGGAAGTGCTTTGAGACGCTTCAGAACCTCGGCACCGTCGGGGTCGTCGCGGGTCCAGATTTCCTGCGGCTTGCCGTCGTAGTTCTCGACGAGAAATGCGGCGAGTCCCTGGATGCGCTTGGCCATCGAGCCGGGAAAACGATGCACGGCCGGGGTCTGCGCGCACAATGCGGCGAAGTCGTCCGGATCGGCGTCGGCGACGGTATCGACTTTCAGATCACCGAGGCGGTCGACGAGCTTCTTCGGCCCGGCGAAGGCGGATTCCATCGGCACCTGCTGATCTAGAAGCATGCCGATCAACAGCGCGAACGGATCCTCGGCGAGCAATGCATCGGCCTCCGGATCGCCGACGAGGTTCAGAGTGCGAGACATGGGCTCGATCCTGCCATGTCCGGCAGTAGCGACCCGATCAGGTGATGGACACCAATTGGGTGATGTCGTCGAAGGGCAGCGGCCCATCCACGACGGCTCCGACGACGGCGCTGTTGAGGATGATCGATCCGCCGTGATTGTCGAGGAATGCGGTATCGGCTGCGTCGCGTCCGGTTGCGATGCGCACCAGGGTCGATCGCGGCGCGAGGCAGGTGGCGTCGACCACTCGCCATTGTCCTTCGACGAAGGCTTCGGCAACTGCGTGGAAGTCCATCGGATCGCAGCCCGGCGCGTACACGGCCACAAGTCGAGCGGGCACGTTCACTGCGCGGAGCAGTGCGACGACGAGGTGGGTGTAGTCGCGGCACACTCCGGCACCGGCGAGGAGGGTGTCGACGGCGCCGTCGATGGGGTCGCTGCTTCCGGGAACGTAGCTCAGCCGAGCTCCCACCCAGGACGACACCTCGGCGAGCAGCTTCTCCGACGGCGGGTACGAGCCGAATTCCGTTGCTGCGAAACCGAAGAACTTGTCTGCCTCGGCGTAGCGGCTCGGCCGCAGATACAGCGACAGGTCGTAATCGGACACCGGTGCCGGGTCGGTGTTGCCGTAGATCGTCGCCGAGTACGACGCTTCGAGCTTGCCGACGTCGGCGTGCAGCTTGTGGATGCGGGTGCCGTGCGCGCCGCTGATTTCCTGCGCTTCGACGGGCTGGCCGTCGAGTGTGAACGAGAGTGCTTCCCACACTTCGGTTCCTGGATGCGGCGCGATCGCGATCTGGAACTCGAGGGTGCTGGCCTCGGTCACATCGACATCGAGGTACGCGGAGACGTCACGTTTCATCGTGCCGATCCTGCCATCTCCGAGCGGTTCTCGCAGACTAAGACTCGTCGGTGGGGCGAGCTCCGGTCACCAGGAAGATGACCCGTTTCGCGACCTCGACGGTGTGGTCGGAATACCGCTCGTAGAAGCGGCCGAGCAACGTGATGTCGACGGCGGCCGGTACACCGTGCGGCCAGTCGGGCGCGGAGGTCAACATGAACAGGCTGCGGTGCAGTGCGTCCATCTCCTCGTCCTGCGTTCGCAGACTCGCGGCGAGTTCGGCGTCCCGCGTCTCGAGCACTCGTTGGGTCGCCTCCGCTTGAGCGATGGCTACCCGACCCATCTCGGTGAACACGCCCTCGACCTCGGGCGGCAGCACATGTGCGGGGTGACGGCGGCGGGCCAACTCGGCGATGTGCACCGCAAGTCCACCCATGCGCTGGAGGTCGGCCACGATGTTGATCCCGGATACGACACGGCGCAGATCGTGAGCAACCGGTGACTGTCGAGCGAGGAAGGCGAAGGCCTCGTGTTCCCATTCGACGGCGAGAGTGTCGATCTCTTCGCGGTACTCGATCGTCTGCTCGGCGAGCACGATGTCGGCGGTGAGCAGCGCGCGCGTGGCGTCAGCCATCGCTCGTTCCGCGATTCTCGACATTTCGGACAGCTCCGACGCCAACGTGTCGAGCGCCTCCGTGTAACTGTCCCGCATGTTCACTCACCCCAACCGCTCGACAGCCCAACCTCAGGGCATTGCAGGGCAGTACCCTGCTGCGCATCCTTCTACACCCTCACACCGCTGTGGGCTCGTTGGAGAACTCGACGGTGTGACGTCGGTCATGCCTGCTGAACACGAACCGATGGCCGACATGGGAGGGAACGCCGAACGGCCCGCGCTCGGTGAGCGCGGGCCGTTCCATCATCGGTTGCCGATCAGCAATTCGACGGGGCGGGCACTCCGTAGAAGCGATCCTTGATCCAGCTCTGAGCTTCGCCGAGACCGAGGATGTCCGGGATCAGATGCCCGGCACCGGAACCCGGCACGATAGCCGGGACCTGCGCGGAACTGAGCTGCACTGTTGCACCCTTGCCGCACCAGTCGCCGGCCAGTTCGACGGCCTGACCGTGGGGCACGATGTCGTCGGAGGTACCGGACTGGATCAGCACCGGGGCATTCGGCGTACGTTCGCCGATCTTGTTCTTGGCCAGGATTTCCTGCGCGACGGGCAACCTGTCCAGCACGACCGACAGCGGCTCGCCGGTCTTGGTGTACTCGTTGGTGCGGTGCAGCCCGACGTTCAGAATCGTCTCTCCGACACACTGATTCGCGACCAGGTTGAGCATGGCCTTGCCTGCGTCGTTGATGTTCTCGTCGACGATCGGCTGCAGACCGGGGTCGGAATTGAGCAGGCCGTTGAGGGTGTAGCCGATCACGCCGGTGAGGATGGTGCCGTCTACCTGCTCGAGGGTCGCCTTCAGATCCGCGGGCGGTGCTCCTGCGTAGGTGCCGACCAGATCGAGTTCCGGGGCGTATTCGTCGGCGATCTCGGCCGCCGCTGCGGCAGCTCCGCCGCCCTGCGAGTAGCCGTAGGCCGCGACCGGGCCGTCGCCGGAGATCTTGGTGCCCTGCAGCTGCTGAGCTGCGCGGGCCGCGTCGAGCACGGCATGAGCCTCGGACGCGCGGTTCACATAGGTGTGCGCGCCCGGCGTGCCGAGACCCTCGTAATCGGTGATCACGACGCCATAGCCCTGGGAGAGAAGCGAATACGCGGCCAGTACCTCGTACTCGACCATGAATCCGAGCGGCGGGGTGTAGGTGATGACGTTGTTGAGCATCTTGGACGGCGCGCACTGATCGCCCTGCCCCTGCGTTCCCGGTGCCAACACCACGAGCGGGCGCGGCCCCGGACCGGTCCACGGCGCGGCCGGGTCGATGTAGGTACCCGTGACAGCGTTGGCGTCGTCGTTGGAATCGGTGCTGCGGTACATGATTCGGGTTGCCTCACCCGGCAGGGTGCCGCCGATGCCCGGCACCGACAGCGCGAGATGCGAAGGCTCGGAACGAATCACGTCGCCCGCCGCGCCGGCAGGCAGCGGGCTCGGCGGAATGTAGAAGTCGGATTCGACGGTCGAACCCGTCGACGGTGCTGCCGACACGGCCGGCGCAGTCACCCCCATGAACACTGCCATCACTGCCACGGCCGAACCGAAGACACGCGTCGAACGCAAATCGAACCCCCAACGTCTGAACACCTGCTGCCAGGTGTGCGCTACCCCGCGTAGCACTTACCGTGACGCACCTTACGTGACGGCGCACACAACGTACAGACCGAAGTTGGACGAATCACCAGTCAGCGGCGGCGACCGTGCATGGCCGCCTTCGCCGTATCCACTTCGTCGTCGGTGAAGGGACGTCCGGGGAGCTCCGATCGGGGTACCGAATCACCGCGCAGGCCGTCGAGCAGCACCGTGAAGTACCGACGCCAGTTCGCGGGATCGACATGACTGGAGAACTCGACGGTCGAGCCGATCATCCCCAGCACCGGATAGAAGTCGGTGACGGCCACATCGGGACGCAGCTGACCGGATTCGAGGGCGCGATCGACGATTTTCGCGAAGAACGGATCGATCCGTCGGCGCATCTCCGCGATGCCGCGGCACCCCTCGTCCGACCCGAGGACCACATCACCGAGCCCGCGGTCGGAGGCCATTTCCTCGCATACGTCCGAGAGAAAGCCCACCAACCCACTCCAGGGATCCTCCGCTTCGAGGGCGCGTTCGGCACTGGCGAGCATTCCTTCGAGGCGCTGCTCGAAGACGCCGTCGATGAGCTCTTCCTTGCACGAGAAGCGGCGATAGACGGTGCCGACGCCCACCTTGGCGTGTGCGGCGACGTCGTCGAGCGTGATGTCGATACCGCGGGAAGCGAACAGCTCGCGAGCCGCGTCCACGATGCGGCGTCGGTTGCGTTCGGCATCCGCCCGTAGGGGCTTCGATGCCGCTGTGTCCGCTCTCACACTCATTCGATGTCCGTTTCACCCGATAAGCGGAGGACATTCCTCCACTTAGCTGCTACCTTTGCCCTACAACCGGAGGATACACCTCCGCATAGTCGAACCGAGGACACCATGACCACCCTTTCATCGGAGAACGTGGACGGCGCAACGTCGACCACGACGCCGGCGGACGAGCGTGCGCACCGGAATCGCTGGTTGATTCTCGCCACTCTCGGACTGGCCCAGCTCATGGTCGTGCTCGACGCGACCATCGTGAATATCGCACTCCCCGCCGCCCAGCTCGATCTGGGCTTCGACAACGCCGACCGCTCCTGGGTCGTCACCGCCTACGCACTCGCGTTCGGCAGCCTGTTGCTCCTCGGTGGACGCTTGAGCGACCTCTTCGGTCGACGTAACACCTTCCTCATCGGCCTTGTCGGCTTCGCGCTGATGTCGGCAGTGGGCGGTGCGGCCGTCAACTTCGGCATGCTCGTCGCAGCCCGCGCCGGTCAGGGCGTCTTCGGTGCACTGCTGGCACCCGCGGCCCTGTCACTGTTGGCCACCACCTTCACCGACACCAAGGAACGCGCCAAGGCCTTCGGCATCTTCGGTGCCATCGCCGGCGGCGGCGGCGCACTCGGTCTACTGCTCGGCGGCATGCTCACCGAGTGGGCCAACTGGCGCTGGAGCCTGTACGTCAACCTGATCTTCGCTGCGCTCGCCTTCGTCGGAGCCTTCCTGTTCCTGGCCAAGCACAAGGTCGACGTCCGACCCAAGCTCGACATCCCCGGAACGATCGCCGTCTCCGCTGCGCTGTTCTCGATCGTCTACGGCTTCGCCCACGCCGAGTCCGACGGCTGGAGCAACCCCGTCACCCTCGGCTTCCTCGCGGCAGGTGTCGTTCTTCTCGCCGTCTTCGTGACCATCCAGAATCGCGTCGAACACCCTCTGCTGCCGCTGCGCATCGTTCTGGACCGCACCCGGGCCGGATCCTTCCTCGCGGTGTTCGTCACCGGAGCAGGCATGTTCGCGGTGTTCCTGTTCTTGACCTACTACCTGCAGAGCACCCTGAAGTACACCCCGATCACCACCGGGTTCGCGTTCATGCCGATGATCGCGTCGCTGATCCTCACCGCGACACTGTCGACGGCACTGATCCTCCCCCGGTTCGGACCGCGCATCCTGATGACAACCGGCCTGGTCGTCGCGTCGATCGGTATGGGACTGCTCACCCAGATCGATCTGGACAGCAGCTACGTCACGCACATCCTGCCCGGCCTGATCATCATGGGTCTCGGACTCGGTGCCACCATGGCACCGGCCATGCAGGGCGCAATCTCGGGCGTCGCCCCAGACGACTCCGGTGTGGCGTCGGCGACGGTGAACACCATGCAGCAGGTGGGCGGCTCGATCGGTACCGCACTGCTGAGCACCGTGGCAGCCAACGCCGCGACCAGCTACGTCAGCACCAACATGGCAACGGCAACCGATGCGGCTCTGCTGCAGGCCAATGCCGAGATCGCCAGCTACACGACCACCTTCTGGTGGGCGTCGGGCATCTTCCTGCTCGGCGCGGTGCTCTCGGCCACGCTCCTGAAGAAGGGGCCGTTGCCCTCGGCCCCCGAAGGTGCGGTTGTCGTCCGGCACTGAGAGCGGCTTCGCCGCATGTGAGTGGAACCGCGTAGCCTGCTACGAGTTTCCACTCACATGCGTTCAGCCTTCGAGCAGCTTCTCCGTCGCGGCCAGCAGAACGCAGGTTGCGACGCCGTCCATCGACTTCTCCAGCTCACCGAGCGACGGGAAGCTCGGGGCCAGGCGAATGTTCTTGTCTTCCGGATCTTTTCCGTACGGGAAGGCCGAGCCGGCGGCCGTCAGAGCGATTCCGGCATCCTTGGCCAGCGCGATCGACCGCGCAGCCGTGCCTTCGAGCACATCGAGACTGATGAAGTAGCCGCCCTTGGGCTCGGTCCACGACGCGATCTTCGACGCACCGAGCCGGTCCTCGAGGATCTGCTGCACCAGCGCGAACTTGGGCTTCAGAATCTCGCGATGCTTGGCCATGTGAGCCCGCACCCCCTCCGCGTCACCGAAGAAACGCAGGTGCCGCAGCTGGTTGAGCTTGTCCGGGCCGATGCTCTTCTTACCGAGGTGCTTCTGATACCACGCGAGGTTCTCCTCGGAACTGCCGAAGAAGCTGACCCCGGCACCGGCGAACGTGACCTTCGAGGTCGACGCGAACACGAACGCACGATTGGGGAAACCTGCCTCCGCCGCCATCCCGATGACGTCATAGGACGGCGCGAACTCCTCGGTCAGCGGATGCACCGCGTAGGCGTTGTCCCAGAACAGACGGAAATCAGGCGCAGCAGCAGGCATGGTGGCCAGCGCGCGAACGACTTCCTCCGAGTAGACGGCTCCGGTGGGGTTGGCGTAGTTCGGCACCACCCACATGCCCTTGATCTGCGGATCCGACGCCACCAGGTTGGCGATCTCGTGCACGTCCGGTCCGTCGGGACCCATCGGCACCGTAATCATCTCGATGCCGAAGCTCTCGGTGATCGCGAAGTGACGGTCGTAGCCGGGGGCCGGGCACAGGAAGCGAACGTTCGGCTCCGCCGACCACGGGCGTGGCGAATCCGACAGCCCGTGCAGCAGAGCCCAGACCACGAGGTCCTGCATGATTTCGAGGCTGGCGTTGTTACCGGCCACCAGGTTCTTCACCGGGATGCCGAGCAGTTCACCGAAGATGGCACGCAATTCCGGCAGACCCGCAAGGCCACCGTAGTTGCGGCAATCGGTGCCGTTGCCGTCCTTGTAGTCCGCGCCGGGGAGCGTCAGCAGCTCGGCAGCGAGATCGAGCTGCTCGGGCGACGGCTTGCCGCGGGTGAGATCCAGCTTCAGATTCTCGGCTTTGAGCTGCGTGTACTTCGCGCTCTGCCGCTCGTGCTCGGAGGCGAGCTCCTCATGGTTCATCAGACCCAACTGGGTTTGCGCTGGCATGCGGAGCGGCCTCTCGGTGACTGGGTTCCCCGGACAGTGTCTATGTCACTGAAATAAAGGGGACCCCGCGCACCCGGCAGAGCCCATTGACCCTTGCTGCCTTCCGGCCCTGGGGGAGTTCACAGGATGCGCGCCGCGCGGGATCCGTTAGGAAGTGTAGCCGCCTCCCGTCGAGCAACGCATCACCACCCTTCGCGCCTCCCGATTTGGGAGTTGGTGGGGGTAACCGGGTAAGCTCCCCCACGGAGGATTCGCCTAGTGGCCTATGGCGCTCGCCTGGAACGCGGGTTGGGTTAACGCCCTCAGGGGTTCAAATCCCCTATCCTCCGCCAAAGAAGCCCCCGTGACACGTCACGGGGGCTTCTTGCTGTTCGGGGAGGGGTGCTCCGGCTCGCGCCCACCCGTCTCCCGATCAGCCCACCCGTCTCCGGATCAATGGGCGTTCGAGTCCGTCTGAGTGCAACAAAGCCGCATTCATCCGGTGGGGTGCGGCGACCCGATCCGGATGAATGCGACTTTGTTGCAATCTGAGCGACTGAAACCCACATTGATCCCAAAGTGGGGGGCGCAGCAGACGGGCGGCACCGAATTCAACGAGCCGACCAACCACCGTCCATGGTGTACGACGCCCCGGTGACCATGCCTGCGTTCTTGGACGTCAGCCATCCCACCAGCGAGGCGACTTCGGCCGGTTCGACGAGTCTCTTGATGGCGGCCTCGGTCAGCAAAACTTTCTCCAGTACCTCGTTCTCGGGAATCCCGTGCGCCTTGGCCTGATCGGCGATCTGTTTTTCGACCAGCGGTGTGCGGACGTATCCGGGGTTGACGCAGTTGCTCGTCACGCCATGCGCGGCACCTTCGAGGGCTGTCACCTTCGACAGTCCTTCGAGTGCGTGTTTGGCGGTGACGTAGGCGACCTTGAATTCCGATGCCCGCAGTCCGTGCACCGACGACAGATTGATGACTCGGCCGAACCGGCGTGCATACATCCCAGGCAGCGCCGCACGAATCAGCAGGAACGGTGCCTCCACCATCAGCGTCTGAATGCGGCGGAACGCGCCGGGGTCGAAGTCGACGATCGGTGCGACGGTTTGGATACCCGCATTGTTGACGAGGATGTCGACGTCGAGCCGAAGGTCGTCCAGTGCGGCGGTGTCGAGCAGATCGACCGACCACACCTCGCCTTCGAGCTCGGCTGCCAATTCCTTTGCTGCGACGTCGTTCACGTCGGCGATGGTGACGCGGGCACCGCGGCCGGCGAGCTCACGCGCGCAGGCGGCCCCGATACCGGACGCTCCCCCGGTGACGAGGGCGGAGCGTCCGGTCAGGTCGGTCACCGCTTTACACTCGGATCGAGCAGACCGGCCTTGGCCAGCTCGGCTTCGGTGGCCAAGTTCTTGGCGTCGGCGATGTCGATGCTTTCGAGCGCCAGTCCCTTTGTCTCCCTGGCTACGACGACGGCAACCACGGTGATCGCGCAGGCCACGGCCAGGTACACCGCGATCGGGACGGACGAGCCGTAAATGTCGAGCAGCTTCACCGCGATGATCGGGGCCAGCGAGCCGGCGACGATCGAGGTGACCTGATAGCCGAGGGACACACCGGAATACCGCATCCGCGTCGGGAACATCTCGGCCATGATGGCCGGCTGCGTGGCGTACATGAAGGCGTGGAACATCAGGCCGATGATGATGGCCAGCAGGATGACGACGTTATGGCCGCTGTTCATCATCGGGAAGGCGAAGAAGCCCCACGTTGCCGCGGTGAGGGCACCGGCGAAGTACACCGGACGGCGGCCGATGCGGTCGGCGAGCCTGCCCACCAACGGAATCGTGCAGAAGTGGATCGCGTGGGCGATGAGCATCCACCACAGGATCGTGCTGGTGTCGGTGCCGACCTCCACCTTGAGGTAGGTGATGGAGAAGGTGACGACGAGGTAGTACATGACGTTCTCACCGAAGCGCAGACCCATCGCGGTGAATACGCCACGCGGGTAACGCTTCACGACCTCGAAGACGCCGTACGACGCGGCCTTGATGACCTCGGCCTGCTTGTGTGCCTCGAGGAAGATCGGGGCGTCGGAGACCTTGGTACGGATGTAGTAGCCGACGAAAACGATGACGGCAGAGAGCCAGAACGCGACGCGCCAGCCCCAGCTGAGGAACGCTTCGTCGGACAGGGTTGTCGTCAGGACGAGCAGTGCGACGGTGGCGAGGAGGTTACCGGCGGGCACGCCTGCCTGCGGCCAGCTGGCCCAGAATCCGCGGCTCTTGTTCGGACTATGTTCTGCGACAAGGAGAACCGCGCCGCCCCATTCGCCGCCGACGGCGAAGCCCTGAATGAATCGCAGGGTGACCAGCAGTGCCGGTGCCCAGTAGCCGATGGCCTCGAATGTCGGTAGGCAGCCCATGAGGAACGTGGCACCACCGACGAGGACGAGGCTGAACTGCAGCAGCTTCTTTCGGCCGTACTTGTCGCCGTAGTGTCCGAAGACGATGCCGCCCAAGGGTCGTGCGACGAAGCCGACGGCGTAGGTGACGAAGGCCGCGAGAATGGCGTCGAGCTCACTGGTTCCGGCCGCGAAGAAAATCTTGCTGAACACCAGTGTGGCGGCGGTTCCGTAGAGAAAGAACTCGTACCATTCGACGATGGTGCCGGCCATCGATGCTCCGACGACCTTCTTCAGGCCCGTGGGGGTGGCATCGGGGTCCGGCTCGGACCTTTCTGCCAGCGGTCGGTCGACGCTCATAGCTTCTCCTGTGTTGCTCGGCACTGCGTGCTCGTGTTTGTGACAGACCACACATGTAGCGGGGTTGGTCTGAGTATTGGTGCAGATCTTTTTCTGCGCAAGAGGCATGGACGCAGGTTCGATCTGCAAAACTGCACACATGACACGCGGTGACGGGAAGGTTCCCAGTGCCGACGACCTGCTGGTCCTGCTCGCCGTCAGTCGAACCGGACGCTACAGCTCCGCTGCCGACGACCTCGGCATCAACCACACGACCATCTCCCGACGCATCGCCGCACTCGAGGACACACTCGGCGGACGAGTGCTCACCCGCGCCGGCGGAGGTTGGGAACTGACCCAACTGGGGCACGGCGCACTCGCCGCTGCCGAGGCCGTCGAAAACGCGCTGCAGACGCTGGTCTCGAGCGACGCGGGTGCGCTGAAGGGCGTCGTACGCATTTCGGCCACGGACGGTTTCAGTGCCTACATCGCAGCTCCCGCGGCTGCTCGCGTGCAACGCACCCATCCGCTGGTGTCGGTGGAGATCGTCGCGACCACCAGACGTGCGTCGAGGCAACGGTCCGGATTGGACATCGAGATCGTCGTCGGACAACCGCAGGTGCATCGGGCGGAGGCCATCAGACTCGGCGACTACGTGCTGGGTCTGTACGCGTCGCAGACCTACGTGGACGAGCACGGCACACCGCAGGTGCCGGCCGACCTCGCCGCGCATCCGTTCATCTATTTCATCGACTCGATGCTGCACGTCGACGATCTGGATCTGGCCCCCAACTTCACTCCGACGATGCGCGAATCGGTGACGTCGACCAACGTCTTCGTCCACGTCGAGGCCACCCGAGCCTCGGCGGGCATCGGATTGTTGCCGTGTTTCATGGCCGACCGACACCCCGACCTGCAACGAATCCTGCCCGACGCCATCGCGGTGACCCTGACCTACTGGCTCGTCACCCGCACCGAAACTCTCAGACGACCCGAAGTGTCGGCGGTGATCGACGCAATTCGTGCGGTGGTCACCGAACAACGCTCGGCTCTGCTGGGTGAGAAATGAACGCACGGAACCTACGCCCCACAAGGAGAGTCCCCTGATGTCCGATATCGATTTCTATTTCGATCCGGTATGCCCGTTCGCGTGGATGACCAGCAAATGGGTTCGCAAGGTTCAGGCCCAGCGCGACTACACCGTCGACTGGCGGTTCATCTCGCTTCGCCTGCTCAACTCCCATATCGACTACGACGCCCATTTCCCACCCGAGTACGAGGCCGGCCACACCGCGGGTCTGCGACTGTTGCGGGCCGCTGCCTCTGTTCGTCGTGAGCATGGGTCGGACGCTGTCGGGCCGCTGTACGAGGCGCTCGGCACCCACATATTCGATACCGAGATCGTGCCCGACGACGCAGCGAGCCACGGACATCGCGGCACCGCGGCATTCCTCGGGCCGATCCTCGAGGAAGTCGGGCTGCCCACCCATCACACTGCAGCACTGGATGATTCGACGATCGACGACGAGATCCGGGGCGAAACCGATCATGCACTGTCGCTGACCGGAAAGGACGTCGGCACACCCATCATCGCTTTCGAGCCGCCGGACGGTGTCGCATTCTTCGGCCCGGTGATCAGCCGACTACCCAGCGACGAAGAAGCAGTACCGCTGTGGGACAACGTGATCGGACTCGCACGATTCCCTGGATTTGCCGAGATGAAGCGCAGCATGCGTGAACTCCCCCAGTTGAAGGCACTGGGGGTGACGGAGGACGAGGTTGGCGTGCAACAGGATTGGCACGGCGGGAGCCGACGGCAGAAGAAGTGAATTGCCCTCCGATCTAGTCGGTCAGTACGTCGTCCATGTTGCCGACGTCCGGGGTCCCGGTGTCGAGGCCGTACCGCAGGTAGACGGTGCCCTTGCCGTCGACGGCCGGTGGCTCGAGCAGCGTCAGATTGCTGGGCACGGTGCCGTCGGCGAACACCTTCTTTCCCACTCCGAGAAGGATGGGATGCACCCACAGATCGAGTCGATCGAAGAGCTTCTCGCGCAACAGGGTCTGCACCAGATCGAGACTTCCGACCACCTTGATATTGTCGTGTCGATCTCGGATCTCACGCACGGCTCCGGCCAGGTCCGGTCCGAGCTGGGTCGAACCGTTCCACAGCAGATCGGGTGTGCCGCGGGAGGCCACGTATTTCGGGATCGTGTTGAACAACGTTGCGAACGAATCGTGTTGGTGCGGCCAGTACGCGGCGAAGATGTCGTAGGTGCGCCGCCCGAGCAGGAGCGCATCCGTGCCCTCGTAAGCGGCGGCGACCTGCGCCCCCGAAACCTGGTCGAGCAGAGGAGCCTGCCAGCCGCCGAAGGGAAAGTTCTCGGGGTCTTCCTCTGGGCTTCCGGGTGATTGCGCGACGAGGTCGAGGGTGGCGAACAGCTCCAACGTGATGAGGCCCATGATTGCTCCTGGTTCTGTAGGACGAAAGCTTCTTCAGCTCAATACTTTCCGAAGTTTTTCGGCAAATTCGGTCGGCTTTCCCATCTGACCGAATTCACCGCCGAGGAAGCCCGAGTGGCCACCGGGAAAGACGATCGGCTCCGATCCGAGGGTCGATGCAGTGGAATATGCTGCGCGAGCGGCGATGTGACCGTCCTCGGGACCGCCGGATTCTTCGCCGACTCCGATCACGACCGTGGTGGGAGCAGCACGCATTGCGTCGACGTCGGGCGCGAAATCGACTCCGCCGCCTCGCATGTTGGACAGCAGGGCGTCGTCGCGGGTTCCGTCGTCCTCGGCCGAGAGGCCGAACTGCGCCGGGTCCGGTGCCGGGCGATCGAAGAACGTGTTGTCGATGGGGCCTGCGTGCATGAGCAACGCCATGAACTGGGCCATGGCCGGACCGCGGCCGTGAGCGTCGTATGCGGCCACCATGTTTTGCGCACACGGTCGCGATGTTCTCGCGGTCCGGCAGGGTGCCTCCGGCGGGTGGTTCGTGGGCCACCAACATCCGAACGTCGGACGGGTATCTGCTGACGAGTACCAGCGCATTGACCGCACCCCCGCTCGAGGCGAATACATCGACCGGCCCATGGCCGACGGCGGTGAGCACTGCGTGCAGGTCGTCGGCATGCTGGCCGAAGGTGACCGCGGCGGTCGTGTCGTCTCGTCGACTGCGTCCGACATTTCTCGGGTCGTACGTGACGACCACTCGGTCGCGGAAGTGCGATGCCAACGTCCCGAACCCGCTCGCATCCATCGGTGAGCCGATCAGCACCAAGGGAGTGACCCCGGGCTCGAGTTCGCCGATCACGTCGTACGTCAGGGTCGCACCGGGAACGGAAACTGTCTGTGTCGTCATGCTGGGGTGGACCCCGGTACGAGCGAAAACTCACCGGCTAGTCGTAGAGAACCGCAGTTTCCGTCTGCCTCAACTTCTCCAAACCTTCACGAAACCGGTTCAGATATTCGGGCGAATGCCCGACCCACTCGGACGTCTCTTCGACGATGCGTACCGGTTCCGCGCTGCGGTAGGAATGAGTCGGATTGCCGGGGAACTTCTTGTCCGTCACGTTCGGATCGTCCTCGACACTGCCGGTCGGCTGGACGATGTAGACCCGAGGACGCCCCTCGCCGACGGCCATCTCGGCCGCGAGCACGGCACCGTCCAGCACCTTGGTCATGTAGATGTAGTTCGAGATGTGCTCGGGACGGTAATTGGAGCGATAGCCGGGAGACAAGAAATCGCCGGCCTTCAGATCGGCCTTCGTGCCATGAAAGTAGGCACCGGACTCGTGCACGCGAAATCGCTCCGGTGTGTCGGCCATGTCTGCCATAGAAATTCCTCCGTGTCGGTAGCCGGAAGAGTGTGCACCACCGACTGGGTCTTGCCGCAAGCCCCCAACTCAGCGATAAACTGAAGGCAACGGCGGCGGGCACGGCTATGTCACGTCGCGCGTTCACTCGACACGAGAAAGTCACGCGTAGTTCGTGGTTCGCGACCGAGCAGTTCGCCCAACAGCGGGTCGGTACCGGCGAATCGGCCGTCGTGGGCGGCGAGAAAGATGCCAAGGGTGAAGCGAGCCATGAACTCGTTCGCACCTGCAGCCACGCGATCGGCGACCCACTGCTCCTCACCCACGATCGATACCTCGATCTTTCGACCCACGACTGTCGACGCGATGGCCGCTACCTCGGTCATTGTCGGAGCATCGCGGGCCGTCAACACCGTGGGGCCCTCGTATGCGCCATCCGACGTGAGTATCGCGGCGGCAGCTTCCGCCGAATCCGCTCTGTCGGTCCACGAAACAGGGCCGTCCACGGGTATGGATACAACGCCGGTCTCGCGCCAATCGCCCATGACGAAATCGAGGCTGTGTGCGTAGAAGCCGTTGCGTAACGACGTCCACGCCACACCGCTGTCGGCCAACATCTGCTCGGTCGCAGCATGATCGCGCGCAGGCTTGAACGGACTGTCGAGCCCCGAGCCCTGGTGACTCGTATAGAGAATGCGCCCGGCACCGGCGGCGACCGCCGCGTCGATCGCGTTGCGATGCAACGCTGTCGCGTCGGCCCCGGGATCGCTGGACGAGACGAGCAACACCTGGTCTGCCCCGTCGAACGCCGTCGTCAGCGAGTCCGAATCGTCATAATCGCCTCGACGCACCTGCACGCCACGATCCGCAAAGCGCTGCGCCCGAGCCACATCGCGAACCGCGACGGCGATCTCCGAGGGGTGAACGAGTTCGAGTAGATGGTCGACGGTGGCACCGTTCAATGCCCCGGTAGCTCCGGTGATGACGATCATGACGACCTCCTGTTATCAATGGAATTAGATAAAAGCTAACACCGGAAACACAACGATAGCAACAGTGCGTTATCGTCGATACGTGAAGGATTCGTCGACGAGCACCAGAGACAGCACACGTCGACGAATCGTCGATGCCGCAGCTCGGCTTCTGCAAGAAAACGGCCCTGGGGCGGTGACCACACGCGGCGTCGCCGAGTCGGCCGGGGTTCAAGCACCGGCCATCTACCGATTGTTCGGGGATAAGAATGGTCTGCTCGACGCCGTCGCCGAACATGTCATGGCCACCTATGTGTCCACGAAGTCCGAGATCGCAGACAATGAGCTCGCCGAGAACGGTGACCCCGTGGAGGATCTGAGAACCGGATGGCGCGCACAGATCGAGTTCGGGATCGCCAACCCAACCTTGTTCGCTCTGCTCAGCGACCCTGCTCGAGTGCCCGATTCTCCCGCGGTCCGGGAAGGAGAAGCCGTTCTCGCGGCACGGATTCGCCGGATAGCCCGCACCGGCCGACTTCGGGTCACCGAGCAGCGCGCGGTGGAGCTCATTCATGCCGCGGGTACGGGTGCTGTCCTGACCATCCTCGGCACACAGCACGATCGCCGAGACGTCGGACTCGCCGACGAGCTGTTCGATGCAGTCATGCGCCACATCGTCGTCGACACACCTCGGTATCCCGAAAGCTCTGCGCACGGTGCAGCGATTGCCTTGCGAGCCTCGATTTCCGACATCGACGTACTGAGCGATTCGGAGCGGCAGTTGTTGGCCGAGTGGCTCGATCGGATATCCGGGTGACGATGCACCCGATGCGCGGACGCTGGTGGTATGGCCGCACTAATTGACTCGATCGCCGTTCGACGAGGCAGACCTCGCGCGACGAGGAGCCGTTCGACGCCACCGTTCATGAACTCGGCTCTGCCGAGCCAGAGTTGACAGTCCCGACGCGAATCTGGATATGGCCTCCGCGGACAGCGCGGGCCGAAAGATCCTGCAGCAGTGGCGTCATCGCTGTCCACGGATGCGCCTCGATATCCGCCCCTCCGAGTCGACACGCAAGCTTCGCGAGCGGCGTCCACGCAGTTGCTCGTCCGACGGGCCGCTGCATGTCGACGACGGCCACGACGCCGCCCACCCGTGTAGCCGAGATCATCGATTCGAGGGCCGCCTGCCATGGCGTCATCAGTGACAGCGCGTAAGTGCTCAGGGCCGCATCGAACGGGGCCTGCTCCCCCAGATCGGCGGACGTCAGGGCGGTGGCGTCGGCGGGGATCAATGTGACATTCATCCACCCCGCGCGGGCAGCTCGAAGCCGGGCCTGTTCGAGCATCTGCGGGCTGGCGTCGATTCCGGTGATCGATCCGGTCGGGCCGATCATCCGCTGCAATCCTGCGAAGTTCAGCCCCGTCCCGCAGCCGAGATCCAGAACATGGCTCCCCACAGGCAGATTCATCAGCTCGAACGCCGCCTCCCGTCCGGCTCGATACACCGGCCATTCGGCGGAGATCACGTCGTACAGGCGCGCCGAGAAGGTGTACTTGGTCGGTCGTCTCATCTCGGGTGTCTCCAAGGCGCGGGCATAGTGGGAGGTATGGGAATTCGTCGTTCGTCTTCGAGTGTGCCCGAGAGCCGCGCCGATGTGGTCGTGGTGGGTGGCGGCACCGCCGGCATCGTGGCAGCGAAGACCGCGGCCGGCTTCGGCGTTCGCGTCGTATTGATCGAGCGGGACCGCACCGGCGGCGACTGCCTCTGGACCGGATGCGTGCCGTCGAAGGCCCTGCTCGCGGCGGCCTCGGTGGCACAGACGGTTCGATCCGCGTCCCGGTTCGGCATCGTCACCGAGCCACCGCGCGTGGATTTTGCACGCGTGATGCAGCACGTGCACGGGTCGATCGCCGAGATCGCGCCGATCGATTCACCGGAGGCACTCACCGAGGCCGGAGTACATGTGATCCACGGCGACGCGATCTTCACCGGGCCGAACACGGTGAGCGTCGGTGCGCGGTTACTGCATTTCGGCCAGGCGATCGTGACCACCGGCGCGCATCCCACAGTACCGGCGATCGACGGCATCGAGCACTTGGACTACCTGACCAGCGACACCCTGTGGGAACTGACGGACTTACCGCAGCGACTGCTGATCGTCGGTGCCGGGTCGGTGGGTTGCGAGATGGCGCAAGCATTCTCGCGTCTCGGATCCGACGTCACCCTTGTAGGACGGTCAGCGACGATCCTTCCCCGCGAGCACCCTGAGGCCTCGTCGATACTGACGCAGGCCCTGACCGACGAGGGCGTGCGCGTCCTGACCTCCACCGCCGTCGTGCGCATCGACGACGGTTCGGCTACTACCGACTCGGGTGTCGAGCTCGACTTCGACCGAGTGCTTGTCGCCACCGGACGGACCCCACAAACCGCTTCGCTCGGGCTGGACAGGGCCGGTGTGGAAGTGGACGACGACGGATTCGTGCGGGTCGACGAGCATCTGCGGACCACCAACCCACGCATCTGGGCAGCCGGAGATCTCACCGGCCATCCGCAGTTCACCCACACTGCCGGTGTGCACGGCAGCCTGGCCGCGAGCAACGCGGCGCTCGGCCTGAACCGAAAAGTGAGTACGACGGGGACTCCGCGGGTGACGTTCACCGATCCCGAGATCGCCTCGGCCGGAATCGATGTGCGGACTGCGCGTCAGCGGGGGTTGCGGCTGCAGACACTCGACCACCACCACGTCGATCGCGCCGTCACCGAGAGTGCAACGAACGGATCGACGACGCTGGTGCTCGACGCCAAGCGTCGCATCGTCGGGGCCTGCGTGGTGGGACCGCGAGCGGGCGAGACGATCGGGGAGCTGATCATCGCCATCGAGCAGGGCCTGCGTACCCGCGATATCGCCGGGGCCACCCATCCGTATCCGACGTACAACGACGGGCCGTGGAACGCAGCGATCGCGGACGTGAAGGCGCAGTTGGGTTCTCCGGTGATTTCCCGAGCAACGGCCGCACTGGCGAAGGTCCGGGGCAGGTGGATCAGGAGAGGGCGCGATACCCGGCGATGATCCGTTGGGTGGAGCTCACCGCGACCACCGCCGCCCAGACCACCGCAATCTGCCACGAGATGCCGGGCAACAGCAGCCACAGACTATGTACTGCAATGGTTTCGGCTCCCTCGGCCAACCCTCCGAGGAACGACAGCGAACGGCCGTCGTCGATGGTGCGACCGGTGCGTTCGGCGATCGAGGAGAACGCAAGAAATGCGGTGCCGTTGATGTAGTACGCCAACAGCACCAGCAGGAACGGCCACCAGGGGGCGTCGTACGCGGCCGAGGCACCGACCGCAACGCCCACCACGGTCGTTCCGTAGACCACGAAATCGGCGGTGATGTCGAAGAATCCGCCGGCACCGCCCGTAGTGGAACGCCTACGCGCGAGAGGCCCGTCCAGCCCGTCGGCGATTCGGGAGACGATCCACAACACCAACGCGAGCAACCAGAATTGCAGGCCCGCGGCGAGTGCGCTACCCAGGCCCAATACGAGTCCTGCGGCGGTGATGCGGTCGGGTGTGATCGCGGGGCGGTCGAGTGCGCGGGCACAGCGATCGAGTGGGCCTTCGAGGTGTCGGCGCAGAAAGCTGTCGATCATTCGGCTGCACCGGTGAGTCCCAGACGGCGTGCCAACAGGGCCGAGCCGGCCGCGATCGCCAGCACCGCGAGCAGTGCGATGGCGAACGGCCACGACAGCGGTGAGGTTCCGTAGGCACCGAGCGCGGTGTAGGCGACGGTCGCGGGCACGATGCCGATCATGGTGCCCACCACGTAGTCACGTTGCCCCACGGCACTGACTCCGGCCGCGTAGTTGACCAGGGAGAACGGCAGCGGCACCAGTCGCACGAGCAGTACTGACAGCAGTCCCCGTCGCCCGAGCATGGCGTCGAGCCGGCGAAGCCTGTCCCATTCGGTGCAGGCCACCTGTCCACGGCCGAGCGCCCGCGCTCCCCAGTACCCGAGATATGCCCCCGCGGTGGCAGCGAACACCACGACGGTCGCGCCCACCGCCAACCCGAACAGCAGTCCCGACGCGATGGTCAACGTGCTGGCGGGGAACGGGGTAGCCGACAGGACGGCATAGAGCACGACGAACAACGCGATGCCCCAGGGCCCGGCCGACGCCACGCGATCGCGGATGAACGACGGATCGGGAAGATCGACGGTGCTCAGCACGATCACCACAGCGATGACGATCACGGCAGCCGCGAGCAATTTCAGGGTCGTGCCGCGGCGACTACGCGTCGGGCGGTCCTGCGTCACGGTGTGTGCCTCTCGTCCGACGGTTCACGATCCATTGTGCACACGGCCGGTGTGCCCGCGTGTTCAGCGGTTGTCGCATTCGACCGATTACGGTGGTGAGGGCAGCGTCGACGACGGCTGCTTCGGTTGATCTGGAGGCCCCCGGGTGATTCGTTCAGTACGGTGCGCAGTGGCGATTGCGGCGAGCGCAGGGCTGCTGCTTACCTCCTGTGCTGCGCCGGATTCGGAAGCACCGATTGCCGAGGCGCAGTCGTGGAGCGAGATCGAACAGCAGGCGCAAGGACAGACCGTCTCGCTGTGGATGTACGGCGGCGACGAGCAGGGCAATGCCTACGTCGACGACGTGCTCACCCCCGCGGCCGCCGCGGAGGGCGTCACATTGCGTCGCGTGCCGGTGGAATCGACGACCGATGCCGTCAATCGCATCCTGTCCGAGCGGCAGGCCGGGGTCACCGACGGCGAGGTGGACCTGGTGTGGGTCAACGGCGCGAACTTCGGCACCGGCAAGCAGGCCGGGGCATGGCTGTGCGGCTGGACGCAGAATCTGCCGAACATGGAACTGACCGATCCCGAGGATCCGCTGTTGCTCGACGACTTCGGCACCCCGGTCGAGAACTGCGAATCACCCTGGCACAAAGCGCAATTCACCCTGGTCTACAACGCGGCAGCCATCCCCGATCCGCCAACGACATTCGACGGCGTCCTCGACTGGGCGCGCGCGAACCCGGGCCGCTTCACCTATCCCGCTCCCCCGGACTTCACCGGCTCGGTGTTTGTGCGCGAGGCACTGGTCAACGAATCCGGCGGCGTCGACGAGGTTCCCGCTCAGTTCGATCAGGACTCCTACGATCGCCTGGCCCCGGCTTTGTTCGATCAGTTGAACGAGCTCGCCCCGTCATTGTGGCGCGAAGGAACGACGTATCCGCAGTCCTCGTCCGAGCTCGACGCCCTCTACGCCGGAGGTCAGGTCGACATGACTATGACGTACGGCCCCGCGACCCTCCCGAAACTCGTCGCCGACGGCACCTTCCCGCCGGAGACCCGCGTCCTGACTCTCGACGAGGGAACCGTCGGGAATGCGAGTTTCCTTGCCATTCCGTCGACGTCGGGGAAGTCGGCCGCGGCGCAGGTGGTTGCCAATCTCGCGTTGTCGCCCGAGCAACAACTCGCAAAGGCGACGCCGGAAGTGTGGGGCCAGTTCACCGTGCTCGATATCGACCGATTGCCCGATGACGCCCGCGCCAGGTTCGAGGCGTTGCCGAGTTCGACGGTTCTGCCGTCCTACGAAGAGCTGTCGGCCAACGCGCATCCAGAACTGTCAGCCGACTGGGTCTCGCCGGTCGACGAGGGTTGGCGTCGAAGCGTGCTCGCCGGTCAGTGAGCGCGTCCACGAGGAGCTTTCGCGGCACAGCGGCGGTCCTCCCCGCCGTCGTCTTGGTCGTTGTCGTCGTCGGCGGCGGTCTCGGAACGGTGGTGCTGCAGAGC
This sequence comes from Rhodococcoides fascians NBRC 12155 = LMG 3623, assembly GCF_001894785.1. GTDB lineage: Bacteria > Actinomycetota > Actinomycetes > Mycobacteriales > Mycobacteriaceae > Rhodococcoides > Rhodococcoides fascians. Next base: position 711,341 of record NZ_BCWW01000001.1, on the reverse strand, counting down.
CTGGGTCTGATGCCTTTGGTCGGAACCCCCGAACTATCGGTCGACGCGTACTCCGCTCTGGGCGGTGACCTATGGCGCTCGGTGGTGCTGACGCTGTCGATTGCCATCGTCTCGACGGCATTGGCCACGGTGATCGGGCTTGCCGCGGCACTGACGGCCTTGTCGGGTGGACGCGCCGCGTTGGTCGCTGCCGGGTTGACGATCACGGTGCCGCACCTGATCGGTGCCGCCGCGATGGCATTGCTGTTGGCGGATTCGGGCATGCTGCCCCGCATTCTCGGCATGACCGACGGCGGCTGGCCGGAGTTGGTCGGTGGGAAGTGGTGGATCGCCGTCGTCGCCGAATATGCCTGGAAAGAATCGGCTTTCGTGGCCGTTGTCGTGGCCGGGACTCTCGCCACCCGTGTAGCGGCATTCGACGAGACGGCCGCGACCTTGGGCGCCGGCCGGTGGGCTCGGCTCCGTTTGGTCACGCTGCCGTTGGCTCGGCCCGCACTGATCGCGTCGGCGGCCATCGCGTTCGCCTACACGGTTGGCTCGTACGAGGTGGCCCGCATACTGGGTCGCCCGTATCCGGAACCGTTGTCGGTGATGGCGATTCGCCTGTTCACGTCGATCGATCTTCAGACGCGTCCGCAGGCAGCTGCTGCCGCGACGATCGCCACCGCTCTCACGGTGGTCGTGGCCGCGGTGGCACTGCACTATCTGCGCAGATCGGCAGCGTGGAAATGAACAAGGTGGAAGTGAACAGGGTTCTTCCCGCTGTCGGCAGGTCCGTCCTGGTCCTGTGGTTCCTGCTGCCGCTGATTCCGATTGTCTTGTGGGCCGTCAGCAACCGCTGGTCGTTTCCCGGTTCGGTTCCGCAGGAATGGGGATTCGACGGCGTCCGCAGCGCCCTCGGTGCCGGGGGCGTCGATGCTTTCGTGCGGTCGACCCTGCTCGCTCTCGCCGTCGCCGCCATTGCAACACCATTGGGCGCGTTGGCCGCTCGTGCCCTGGTGAACGGGACTGTGCGCTTCCCCGCTGTGGTGGCCGGCATTCTCTTCGCACCGCTGGCCCTGCCCCCGTTCGCCGTGGCATTGGGGCTCGATGTTCTGGTGCTGCGCTCGCGCATTCCGAGCACGGTGGCAGTGATCGCGTTGCTGACCGTCGCGGCCATTCCGTACACGACGTATCTGATGCGAGTGGCGTTCGGCGCGTACGACATCGGCTACGAGGAGGAGGCACGCACTCTCGGTGCGTCGAATGCCATGGTGCTGCGGCGTATTCGCATTCCGCTGTTGGCTCCGGCGTTGGCGGGTGCGGCGTTGCTCGCGTTCCTCGTCGCGTGGAGCGACTACGTGATCACGTTGTTGATCGGTGGCGGCAGACTGGTCACTGTGCCCATTCTCGTCGCCTCCTTCGCTGCCGGCACCGGTAACGATTCGGTGGTGGCTGCATTGTCGGTCGCCGCCGTGGTGCCGCCGCTGTTGCTGGTGCTCATGCTGGCCCGGTTGCGTCGTAGGAGTGCACGATGAGCGTCGAACTGTCCGTTCACGAACTCACGAAAGTGCATGCCGGTCAATCGGTTGCGGCTCTGGATTCGTTGGATCTCACCGTGCCGCCAGGATCCTGCACGGCGATTCTGGGGCCGTCGGGTTCGGGCAAGAGCACGGCACTGCGGATCATCGCGGGACTGGATTCACCCACTGCCGGCACGGTGCGCATCGACGGCCGCGAGGTGAACGGCGTTGCGGCCGAGAACCGCGGCGTCGGGATGGTGTTTCAACGTCCGATGTTGTTCCCGCACATGTCTGTTCTCGACAACATCGGCTTCGCCTACCGCGCTGCCGGGGAGAGTCGCAAGCGGTCGCGCGAGCGGGCCCGGGAGTACCTCGACCTGGTGCATCTGGGCGACATTGGAGATCGTGCGGTGTCCGAGGTATCGGGTGGGCAGGCCCAGCGGGTGGCGTTGGCGCGTTCGCTCGCCGGTTCACCGCGAGTGTTGTTGCTGGACGAGCCCTTCAGTGCGCTCGACCCGGTGTTGCGCACCGAAATGCACGACCTGGTGCGCGAATTGCGTTCGACGTTGGATCAGACTCTGCTGCTCGTCACCCATGATCAGCAGGAAGCGGCGGTGCTGGCCGATTCGGTCGCAGTACTCATCGACGGCCGACTGGAACATCACTCCGATATCGCGACGGCCTACACGCGTCCGAGCACGCTCGCAGTGTCGCGACTGATGGGTGGGATGAACGAAATCGAGGGGCAGTGGGACGGGGTTGGGGTGCATCGCTCCGAGCTCGGGGAGCTGGAGGTCGAAGGAGTTTCTTTGCCGGCTGGGCGTGCCGTGCTACTGCTTCGACATGAGTTGATCACATTGAATGACAACGGGATTCGTGGGGTTGTTTCTGCCTCGAGGCCTACCGGATTTCGCAGCATCGCCGATGTGACGGTGGGATCGACAGTGCTGAAGGTGGAGCTGGCGGCGGGATCTGCTGTGCGGGTCGGGGACGCCGTGGGATTGCAGATTCCGGGTGGGGCGAGGTTTGTCACGGGTTGAGGTCGAAGATGTGGCTGTTCGCAGTTCTCGCAGTCCGGGGCCGGCCGAAGTCCCCATACCGCTGAGATGGTCGGCAGATCGGGCGCACCGGTCGCCGTAAGGTGAAATAGCTACCCCTTGTGGTGTTCGATCCGACGTGTCGCAGGCCGGGTCTTCGAACCCGGTCGTCAGGGCTCGCGATCGAGGTCTGACCGTTCTCACAGCCGTCTTTCTGCCTGTCCGGTCCTCAACGGCTGTTCGAGTGGAGTTGTGTGCTGACGGCTCGTAGCGAGGACAGGTACGCGAACAGGGCGTTGGCCGCAATGACGCCGACTGCCAGCGACAGCGTTGCGGGCAGGCCGATCGGACCCACGAGGGCTCCGGCGAGGCCGGCACCGATGGGTTGTCCGCCCCACGCCAGCATTCGGGCCGTGGTGTTGACGCGGCCCTGAAGTTCGTCCGGGGTCACCAGGTGGCGGACGGTGATGCCGTTGATGATCACCGTCGATGCTGCTGCTTGGAAGATCACCAACGCGCACACTCCCAGCACCGGTTCGGTGGCCAGAATCCACACGCTGATCGCGCCTGCTTGTACGAGCAAACCGGCGATGGCGATCGTCCCAGCTGTGAACTTTCGGGACAGGCGCGGTAGTAATACTGTCGAGATCAGGGTTCCAACTCCGAGGGCTGCGAAGAACAGACCCAACTCGCCGCCGTCCTCGTCGACACCGTACCGCTCGACGGCGGTGACGACGAGCAGGCCGGTCATGATGCCGCCGGCCACACTGTTGCCGGTCCCGATCAGGGTGAGCAGGCGGACAAGTGGGTGACCGTAGACGAAGCGCACCCCGTTGGCGATATCGCGCCACAATTGGGGTTGTTCCGTCCGCGGCGCTGATGTGGGTTCACGTACCCACAGAAGCAGGATCGCGGTCACTGCGAACGTGGCCGCGTTGAGGGCCAGCGCGGCGAACGGCGAGGATGCGGCAATAAGCACACCACCCAATGCGGGCCCGGCCATAGTGATGACAGTTGCCATCGCAGTTTGTCGCCCGACCGCGTCGGCCAGTCGAGCGCGTGGCACCAGTGAGGGCAGCAAACCGAAGCCGGCGGCGTCGAAGAACACCATAGCGGCGGCGCTGACGAACGCTGCAACGAACACGTGTGCCGTCGACAGAGTCGCCATCCAATACGCAGTCGGTATGGATGCCGTTGCAGCGCATGCGGCTAGCGCGGTGACGACCATCGTCGGGCGACGCCGCCAGCGGTCGGCAACGGCACCGGCGAACAGCCCGAACAGCAGGTACGGTGCCGATTCGACAGCGGTGAGAAGCGCAGTGGCCGCGGCACTTCCGGTGGTGCGGTAGATGACGAGCGGGAAGGCGACCAACGCGACGGCAGTTCCGAACCATGCGACGGTGCGCGCGAGCACCATCAGCCGGAACGCGGCCCCCAGCGACGTCCGAGCGGTCGTCGAGCTCACTTGCCGAACACGTTGTCCGCGGTGTTCTCGATGGCGTCGACGATGCGGACTCCGGCAGCCTGGAAGTCGGCTTCGTTCTGCGGGTACACCCGGGAGTTCCGCACCGCTGGTGAGTTCGCGAGCAGAGCCGATATATCTGTCACGGCGGCCGCGGCGTCCGCTTCCGATCCGGCGTACTGCACCAGGACGACGTCGGGTGCAGCGCTCAAGGCTGCTTCGGGAGTGATTTCGGCAAAATTGCCGTCGATGTCGGCGAATTCGTTGGTCATGCCGAGTGCGTCGACCACTGCGCTGTAGTAAGACCCACTCAAGGCATAGAGCTTACCGTCGAAGCTCTGGACAACTGCTGCCGACAGCGGCGCACTGTCGGTGTTCTTCGCTCGTGCTGCGGTGACGCGATCGCGCAGCGAGGTCACGACCTCTGCGGCTTTGTCCGGGACGCCGTAGATGGTGCCGAGGTTGTCCACGTCGGTGTAGACCGCGTCGATTGTCGTGGGCGCGGGCGTGTTCTGGCAGTATTCGCCGAGGACGTAAAGGTTGCCGCCTGCAGTGGTCAGGTCATCGGAGCTCGCCGATCCTTGGCCGCCGAGTTGCCCTTGGTCGTTGGACAGGAACAGATCCGGTGAGGCCCCGATAAGGAATTCGCGTGAGGGTGCATAGTCGTCGGTGTTGGAGGTCAGGCCCGAGAATCGGTCGAGTCCGTCGAATGCGTAACTGCCGTTGGTGTATCCGATCGCGCTGTCGGCGACGCCGAGTGCATCGAGCGTGGCGATGACTCCCGGAGCTCCGAGGAGTACCCGCTCGGGTGGGGCGTCGTAGGTGTAGTCGACGCCGCAACTGGCCACGGTCACCGGGTATGCCGAGGTGCCGCTGTCGGTCTCGGTGCCTGCGGCAGTGGGTTCGGCCTGTCCGCTCGAGCAGGCGGACAGTAGGAGAACGGTTGCGGCGACGCAAGTTCCGGTTCGTACGGCGATCTTCATGGTTGGCTACTTTCGGTGCGGGTGTCGAAATTGGGTTGAGTAGCGGTGCAGCTCGCGGTGGATGGGCGGTGCGAGGTGGCGGGTCCGAAATGGACGCAGGGTCGGCCGGTGATCGGGTTGACGGCGATGACCGAGTCGACGCCGTAGACCTCGCGAAGCATGTCCGTTGTCAAGACGTCGGTGGGAGTTCCGTGGGTGACGAGGGCACCGGATTTCATGACGAACAGGCTGTCGCAGTAGGCGGCAGCGAGGTCGATGTCGTGTAATGCGACGACAACGGTGGCTTCGGTTGCGGTGAGCAGTTCGAGGAGGTCGAGCTGCGCCGAGATGTCGAGGTGGTTGGTGGGTTCGTCGAGGATCAGTATCGGAGCTTGTTGCGCGAGGGCCCGAGCTACGAAGACGCGTTGCCGCTCGCCGCCGGACAGGGTCGAGATCTGACGGTCGACGAGGTGCGCGATCCCGGCGGCCATCACGGCGGCGTCCACTGCGGCGACATCGACCGCGCCGAAGCGTCGCAGACCGGTGTTGTGCGGGATGCGTCCGAGTTCGATGATCTCCCGTGCGGTGAACTCGAATTCCGGTGAATCGTCCTGCAGGACAACCGCAGTCCTGGTCGCCGATTCACGAGCGCTGAGGCGGCGAAGGTCGTCCTCGCCCAGCACGATCGTTCCACCTGAGGGTATGAGGGCCCGGTAGAGCGTGCGTAGCAGCGTCGACTTTCCGCTGCCGTTCGGTCCGAGAAGTCCTACAATCGAGCCTGATTCGGCGTGTATTACGCCGTCGGTGAGAATCTTGGTGCCGTCGATGGCGACGGCGACGCCCTGTGCGTCGAGTTTCATCGAGCCCTCGCCGTCCGCCCGGAGGAGACCAGCAGGTACAGGAAGAACGGAGCGCCGATGGCCGAGGTGACCACCCCGATCGGAAGTTCGGCGGGGGCGCGGAGCACGCGGGCGGCGATGTCCGAGAGCGGTAGGAAGCATGCGCCGAGCAGTGTTGCGGTGACGACGACGCGGCGGTGATCGGCACCGACGAGCAGTCGCGCTATGTGCGGGATGACCAGGCCGACGAACCCGATACCGCCTACTTCGGCAACGATGACGCCTGTCAGGACCGACACCACCACCATCAGCGTCATTTGGAATCGCGCGACGTCGATGCCGAGGGAGTAGCCGAGGTCGGTGCCGGAAGCCAGGGCGTTCAGACGGGCACTGTTCCACATCAGCCACGTCGTGGCCGCCGCAATGACGATCGCGGGCAGCAGCAGGCTCGCCCACGATGCTCCGGCGATCGAACCGAGACTCCAGAACAGCACGCGCTGAGATTGATTGGGAGTGGCGATGGTTTGAAAGAAGAACGTGAACGAGGAGACGAGGTACCCGACGGCGACCCCTGCCAGCACGAGCCGGGTCGGTGGCCATTGCCCTCCGCGGCGGGCGAGGACGAACACCAGCGCGAACGCCAGGAGGCCGCCGATGAAGGCAGCCGCGGACAGCGATACGCCGCCGAGTACCCCGGCGCCGAAGACGATGACGATAACTGCGCCCAGGCTCGCGCCCGGCACGATCCCGATCAGGTAGGGGTCGCCCAACGGGTTACGCACAACGACTTGGATGACCACGCCCGCTATCGCCAGACCCGCGCCGACGACGATGGCGAGAATTGTGCGCGGGACGCGGACCTGCCAGACGATCTGATCGTTGACCGGTGTCGAGGTGTGCGTGCCCGCCATGCCGAGGTGTTGGGCGACCGAACCCCAGATGTCTCCGAGTCCGATGGTGACAGCGCCGATGCTGACCGACGCCACCGCGATGACCACGATGGCGAAGCCCGAGATCGCCAGCAACACGCGAAAGCGTTGGGGCGAGGCGAAGGGCGGTGCGCCCGTGCTGCGCACCGCAGTGGCCGGCGATCGTTTCATCAGGTCTACATCCCGACAGCTAGTTGTTAATGACAATCAGTGTCGATACTGTAGCGAACACAGTGCGGAGACGACACCTCGGGCTGTGCGTACTGGTGAAGGAGCCGACCCTGATGCACACGGAGATCGCCTCTCTCAGGGAGATTCACGATCGGCTCAACGGCGCAGTCGATCCTGCGCCGACTCAGAGACCCATGAATCGAAACGGTGCCTGGATTCACCTCCCGAAGCCACGCACACTCGACTCGCCGTTCACAGCGCTGGTCCACGCCCGGCGTTCGCGGTACGACTTCGACCCGAGTGGCGAACTGAGCGTGGATTCGGTCGGAACCCTGCTCGGTACTGCGCTCGGACTCGGACGCCGGATCGAGGCCTACGGCGACCGCGAATACCCGCTGAGCGTGGCACCGACCGCAGGCGGCCTCCGCACCCGCGACACGTTCCTGTTCGCAACCCGCATCGCCGGCATCCGGCCGGGAATCTACCGATACGACATGGCCGATCACTCTTTGCAGCTCGTGTCCGCGGTGGACCCTGCCGTTGCACTGGCCGAGCTGTACGCCCAGAGCGAGTTCGCGGCGTTGCCGGCGGCGAGCCTCGCTCTGACTGCAAGGCTGGATGTCGCGCTGGCCAAATACCCACCGCGCCACTACCGCACGGTGCACGTCGATGCCGGCATCGGGGTCCAGAATCTGTATTTGACCGCCACAGCGATGGGCATGGCGTGCTGCGCAGTCTCGGGTTTTTCCGATCCGGCGGCGGAATCGGTGCTCGGACTCGATGCTGCGGCGATAGTGACGATGCTGGTGGCTGTTGGGCCGCCGCGCATCACCGGGCTGGAAGAATCGTCGGTGTAGGAGTTGGTCTCAGTGTGGGAGGGGCGTAGTCGGCAGCGTGGTGCCCGCGGCGGCTGCGGCGGCGACAGCAGCAGGCATACGGCTCCCGCCGAGGAACGGAAGGCCGATCGGCGAGCTCGAATACAGCCCGGTGGCAACGACCCGAACTACGTGTAGTCCGGCCGCTCTCACGTCCGCGGTGGTGACATCGACTTCGACGACACGGTGCCCAGCGCTGTTCAAGACCTTGACCAATGCCGCGATTCGGTCGGTTGTCGGTGCGGCGTCGGCCGTGTCGAGGTCCGACAGGTCGACCGAACCGATTGTGGCGGCGGCAAGTTCACGACGGAACTGTTCTTGCACTTCGGGATCGAGGTGTATCTGGAGGTGGCAGACGTAGTCGACCAGATCGCGCCGATCGCTTCGATAGGACATTCCGTAGGCGCGGTCAGCGCGCCAGGGTTTGAGCGGGCTGGTCGGTGACTGCGCTGCCTGCATATAAGCCGAGGTCGGGTCGTCGTATTCGGAGACGAACAGTTGGAGTTGCAGGGCTTCGGCGTATGCCTTTTCCGCAGCGCGCACCGCGTCTGTTCCCACACCCATCCCGAGCGTCAGAAATTCCGTCGAGCGGTCATGCACCAAAGACCCGAGTACCGGAATGCCGAATTCGGTGGTGAACGAATAGAAACGAGTGTCGAGTCGCCCCTGTGGCCCCCTCGCGAACTGGCGTAGCCACGTCGGTACGGACACTTCGTGAACGCCTTGTCCGCCGTACCAGGACAGTGTCATCGCATCACGTTCGAGTATTTCGCATAGTGCGCCCCAGCAGGCGAATTCACTGCTGGGGCCCGCGGCGAGACCTGCCTGGACGATCGGGTTCGTCAGCGGGCGGTCCTCGTCCACCGGGCGTGTGCGCGATCCGAAGTACGAGGGCCACACCAGTGACGCCGGCACCCACACCGAGCTCCCGGTCGAGAGGTCGGTGCCGTCGATCCATTCGACGTCGAGGCTTCCGGTGAACTCGGATGCAGGGAAGCGCGGTGCCGCATGCTGTTCGGCGGAGTACAGGCACACCGTGGCGGGGTCGAGAGCGTCGACACCCTCGGCGGTCAGAGAGAGGTAGCTGCCGCGGCGGAGGCCGTCCGGAACGAGGTTGCCGCAGTACCGTTCGACGCCTTCGCCGATTGCTGCGCCCAGCACGCGGTCCGGGGAGCCGAAGCCGTAGCCGGCTCCGGAATTGTCCGCCGGCCAGTCGCTGAATCGGCTGATGTCGCTGATACGGGAGTGGGTCAGGGCGAAGGAGGAGGGAAAGTGCTCGGGAATGCAGCGGGGGTCCAGTCGGGTGAGAACTCCGAACCGGGGGTCGACCAACGCGTCGTACATGTCTTCCTTCTCGTTGCAGTCGGTCACAGGGCAAGCAATACTAGGCAAGCGGTAGGGGGACTCTGACCAGGTCAGAGCTGTTGCGCGGGTGCACGTTCCACCCGAGAGCGGTGGGTACCTCGAGTAGACGCGGCGACCCGTGGAGCGGGAATGCCGGCGGGCCGTTGCCGACCAGTTGGGGTGTCAGCACTCGAACCACCGTCAGACCGGATTGCGCGATGTCGTCGGTGGTGAGATCGACGACGACCGCGTCGATGCCGTGGCGTGCGAGCGCAGCGAGGTAGGTTTCCCGCACCGAGCCCGTGACCGCGGGGATCTCGTCCATCGCGACCCGGTCGCGAGGTTCGAGGCGAAGGAGCGCGGTGCCGGCCTGCATGCGCCGGTCCTGGTAGAGCTGTGCGACGGCGGGTAGGTCGACCAGGTTGCGGAAGTTCTTTCCGGCCGCGTCGAGGTAGTTGCGATCCGCGCGGTACGGAAGGAAGACGTGGTCTGGCATCGCGCCGGTACGGACGGACTGCCAGGTCTCACTGTCCGGGTCGGCGAGTTGACGGGAGAGTTGCATCGATCCCAGCGCTTCGACGAGCGCTTTCGTCGCAGCGGCATGCGGGGTGGCGCGGCAGGCGCTGCCGAAGGCGACGAGTTCGCGGGCACGGTCGCGGACCAGTGCCCCGACGACGGGCACACCGAATTGCGACGGGATGTGAATCAAAGTCACGTCGAGGTCGAATCCTTCGGCGGGGCAGCCCATCTGGCCTATGACCCGTCCCCCGTCGTCGAGTCGGTGAGCGTCGGTACCGCTGGCCCACCAGATCGTTGTGGCATCGCGCTCGAGCAGCTCCTCGATGGCGGATTGCTCGGCCCGCTGCCGGCTCGTACCGGTGGCGATACCGGAGTACATCAACGAGTGCAGCGGCGGCTCCAACGTGCGGGAGCCACGAATGTAGTTGAGATAGACCGATCCTGCCGGGGCTCGTACGGCCCGGCCGTCGTGCATGTCAACGCCTTCGACCCATTCGACAGGGGTATCGGCCGTGAACGGTACGAACGGGAAACCACGGCTTGCGTATTGCTCGGGTGAGTACAACGCGAAGGTGCCGGGATCGAGCGCGTCGATTCCGCGGGCGCGCAGTTCGCGGTAGCTCGCACGGTCGAGATGCGGGGGAACAGCATTGCCGCAGTACCGTTCGACGGCTTCCCCTATCGCGGCACCACGTGCCGCTCCGTGATCTCCGAACGAGGCACCGAAGCCGATCGGGTCGGCGACCCAGTCGACGACCCGATCCATGCATGCGACATGGGCGCGGTAGCCCACCCACGCACTGGGCAGCTCGACATCTCGTTCGAGCGGACCCACACCGGTGAGGACGCCGAGCCGGGATCCATGAAGGCTCGATCCGTGAACGCTCATTGCTTTTCCTGTCGGATAGGGAGACGCACGAAGGCACGGGTGGCACCGACATGCACTGTTTGCGTTGCCTTTTCGATTGTCGTGCCGATGTAGCGGTTGCCGCTGTTCAAGTTCCGCGTGAGGGCGGGGAAGTCGCTGCCGGTGATGTGCAGGATCAGCTCCGACCCGCGTTCGAGATGTACAGCCGTGCGAGAGAGAGGAACGCGCACGGCGTCGGCGCTGGCACCGGTCACCGCGACGGCGTAGCCGATTTGGTGCAGCGAACCGCCGGCGCTGCGGTGGAGCAGCCGCACGACCCAGTCGGCTTCCGGTGCTGTGGTCGATGCGGTCAGGTGTGCTTCTGGGATGCCGTCGATGTGCAGGTCGGCTGCCAGCGGGCCGGTCGTGAAGTCGACGAAGTCACTGCGGACGACAGCACTGCGGTCGTGGTGGGCGGGGATGGTGGGGTACGGGTCGTCGGGGTTGTACTCGAAAGACAGTGCGGCTGAGCCGGACTGGGGCGCGGGTTCGAGCCGGCGACGGTCGTGTGCGTACAGCAGGATCGACGATTCCGGTTCTGCGCGTGTCTCGTTGTCGATCCACGTATCGACCCCCCGGTGAAAGATCGACACGGACGCCGATCTGGATTCGGCGGCGCGGTGCCCGAGGACCGAATGCAGCCACTGCACGCATATCTTCCCCCACTCGATCGACGCGACCGGGCCGTGGCGGCCGGAAGGATCGACGAACAGCTCGTGGGTCCACGGCCCGATCATCAGCCGCCGGGCCGGGCGGGGTTCGACGTTGGAACCGACAAGGTCGAAATGGGCGATCGACGTCTCGGTCACCAGGTCGTACCACCCTCCGACGTGAAACGAAGGCACCGTCAATTCAGCCAGTTCGTTGTCGGTGATGCGTTGGTCGTCGAGATGGTCCGGGCCTCGATCGAGTACCCCGCCCCACGTCGGGAGGTGCACCCCGGTGGTGTCGGGTAGCTGCTTGACCGGAAGTGCGAGATACGACTCGAGGTCGGGTAAAGCATTGCCCGGCATGTCCGTTCGGCTCACCCGGGCGTCGCCGTGCTGCAGCCACCACCCCAGGTGCTCGTACAGGCGCAGAATGCCGGACGGGTCGAATTTGGTGCGAGCGAGTTCCATCGAGGGACACAGGCTCACCACCGCCCGGACCGCGATCGGGCGTTCTACGGCCATCGCCCATGCGGTGTAGGCGGAGTAGGAGCCGCCGTATGCGACGACGCCGCCGTTCGCCCATGGTTGACCGCATACGAAGTCGACCAGTGCTGCGCCGTCGTCTCGTTCCGAGTGGTAGGGAGTGAAGGTTCCGTCGGAGTCGTACCGTCCGCGTACGTCGGCGACGACGTAGGCGAAGCCGTTGCGCGCCCAGCCGAGGCCTTCGGAGCGGTGGTGCGATCGTCCGTACATCGTGCGTGTGATGACAGCGGTGGCCGGGAAACATCCTGGCTCGGGAAGGTAGATGTCTGCGACGCAACACGTTCCGTCGCCGTTCGACACGCGCAGGTTGTGCTGCGATCGTGGACTGTTCGTCACAGCGTAGCGGTGCTGCGCCGAAACGGGATGGGCAGAACGGGATGATGAACGATGTGCGCCGATGCCGGGTCGACGTCGAGTTGCACCGAGCCGATCGCAGTGTCGCCCGTTGCGAGGTATGCGCGCACCTCGGCGGCGATGACACCGGCGACGACGGCGATACCGCTGCGGTGGGGCCACCGAACGGGAGGCAGGATCGAGTGGGGATCGTCGAGGTAGCGCCAATGATCGAGGAGTTGGTCGGCGACACCGGACGCGGCGAGACGGCGACCCCGGACGTCGTGGTAGTCGGCATTGTTCGATGCCGGTGACCACAGCGGACCGATGAAGAAGCGTTCGCCTTCGGCGTGGCAGCGGTGCCATGCCGTTCGGTGGGCAGTGCACCAGTTCTGCAATTGCGACCAGCGGGCGTCGGGCAGCCATGTAGCGCAGCTGACCACGACGTCCGCCGTCGACACCGAGCCCTCGTCTGCAATCCCCACCGTCACATCGCCGCAGTCCTCGAGCAGAGAAGCCACCGCCTCGGCGATCGGAGTGTCTCCGTCGACGAGAACAGACGACGCCGTCGATACAGATGAAGCTGTCGACTCCTCCGCAAGAATGCCGCGCTCATCCAGTAGTGCGATGAGCTGCCGAGTCAGGTCGGCATCGTCGCCGAGCGAGTCGAAATCGATTTCCCTCCCCATGTGAGCCGACTCCTGCAGGAGTTTCACCACATGAGGTGGCCCGCTGAGGCGGACGAAGCGATCTCCCGGTCTCGAGCACAACCAGGTGCCGTCGACAGCCGGATACAGATGATGTCCGGCGGCAATACTTGGCATGACAAGCTCCGTCAGAGTGGGCCCGCGATCACAGGCGTGAGTAGTTCGGTGTCAGTTCAGTTGTCCACGAACGTGTGTCAGTCCTCGAAGGCGAACGGATTGTGCACGATCGAATTGGTGGTCGGGCTCTGCGGGGCGCTCTGCGCAGCCGACGACTCGATCTCCTCGAAGGCGAACGGATTGTGCACGATCGAGTTCGTGGTCGCACCCTGCAGTGCGCTCGTCGTGGGAGCGCCTGCGATATCGGTTGCGGTGAAGTTGGACATTACGCATACCTTCTTCCATTGTTGAACATGATTGTCGTTGTCGATCGACTCCCGCATCATCCGACGCTCGGTCAGGGTTGTCAAGGTTGCGACACTGCATACGTGTACCGCTACGTGATCCGGGGCAGACAAAAAGCAACCGGCACAATACAATCGGTCGACGCCGAAGTCGACGCCCTACCCGAACCAAGGCCGCCGAAAGAACCGCGGAACCGGCAAGCCTCGACCATGGGTCCAACCCAGCCGACCTGGGCCCGTCAGCCACTGCCGCCCCGCACCTACCGAAGTCTTCGCGGCCGATACCCCGATACCGCAATCGGTTGGTCAGTTATGAACACCCTGAAACTAAGCTGTTCCCATGCCCGCCGGACGCTTCGCTCCCAGTCCCTCCGGCGATCTCCATCTCGGCAATCTCCGCACAGGACTGCTGGCCTGGCTCTTCGCCCGCTCCAGCGACCGGCGCTTCGTGATGCGCGTCGAAGACCTCGATCGGGTGAAAGCCGGCTCGGAGCAACGTCAACTCGACGACCTCGCGGCAATCGGCATCGACTGGGACGGGCCCATCATGCGGCAATCCGAGCGTCGGGAAAGCTACGACGCCACGATTCGCACGCTCACCGCCGCCGGGCTGACGTACGAATGCTTCTGTACGCGTCGGGAAATCCTGCAGGCCGCATCCGCGCCCCATGCTCCCGACGGCGCATATCCCGGCACGTGTCGAAATCTGACCGCCGACCAGAGAGCAGCGAAGGACCGCCCACCCGCCATCCGATTGCGTTCGCAGACAACCGAATTCACCATCGTCGACCAGCTGCACGGCCTGTTTCGAGGCCAGGTCGACGACTTCGTCCTGCGTCGATCCGACGGTGTGCCCGCCTACAACCTCGCCGTCGTCGTCGACGATGGCGCGCAGGGCGTAGACCAGATCGTGCGCGGAGACGACCTTCTCACGTCCGCGCCACGGCAGGGCTACCTCGCTCAACTCCTGGGCCTGACACCCGCGACGTACGTCCACGTCCCCCTCGCACTGAACGTCGAGGGCAAGCGTCTGGCCAAACGGGACGGCGCGGTCACACTGCGCGAACGGCCCGATGCGTGGGCGCTCATCACCGCTTCCCTCGGTGTACCGGACGTGAAGAACGCCGAGGAACTGCTGGAGCGGTGGAAGCCGAGGCTGGTACCGCGCGAACCGTGGGTGTTCGACCCCTCGAATCTCTGAACGCCCTGACAAAATCGAGATCACGTCGCAACGCCACAGAACCCAACTGCGCACGAATCGGACGTACAGTGACCGCGACAAACTTATCCCGAGGGAGAAGGACACCATGACCTCAGGCGGCTACGACCCCGACAAGGATCCACAGAACCCCGGTGGTTATCCCCCGCCGCAGGGCGGCGGCTATCCACCACCCGGCAACTACCCACCACCCGCGCAAGGCAACTACCCACCGCCCGGGAACTACCCGCCTCCTCCCGGCGACTATCCCCAGCAAGGCGGCTATCCGCCACCCGGCGGCTACCCACCGCCCCCACAGGGCAACTACCCGCCGCCTCCGTCGTTCGGTAACTCGCCGATGCCGACGCAGCTGTCCGTGGGAACGGCCATCGGCTACGGATTCGAGAAGTTCAAGCAGAACGCACTCGTCTGGGTCGGCATCGTCCTGATCGCCGCGGTCATCCAGGTCGTACTGAACTACGTGTTGAGCTCCAACAACATCGTCTTCAGCTTGATCTTCAGCGTCATCATCGGTGTCGTCTCACTCCTCATCCAGGCGGCACTCGTTCGCGGCGCGCTGCATGAGGTGGACGGGGTCAAGCCCGCGTTCGGGTCCTTCTTCCAGTTCGGCAATGTTGCCGCCGTCATCATCGCCGGCATCCTCGTCGGCATTGCAACCAGCATCGGCTTCGTCCTGCTGATCATCCCCGGCATCGTCATCACGTTCTTCACGTGGTGGACCTTCCAGTTCGTCATCGACCGCGGCGACGAGCCGATTCCCGCTATCAAGGCGAGCGCTCAGGCGATTGCCTCGAACGGTGGGACCCTTTTCGTGCTCGCACTCGCCCTGGTCGGCATCAACATCGTCGGCGGTCTCCTCCTCGGCATCGGCCTGCTGGCGAGCATTCCGATCACGATCATCGCCGGTACCTACGCCTACCGCGTCACGGTGCGTGGCAACGTCGCCTGACCTGTAATCCGCCTCGATGGGCGCGAATCCCCCACCCTGGGATTCGCGCCCATCGTCGTCTCGGTGCTTGGATTGTCAGGTGACTACTACCCAACACACCGCCCCTGAGGGCGGCGCCGAGTCTGGGCAGGCCACGTTCGCTCACATCAGCCGGGGTTACTACCCCACCATCGTCGCTTTGTTCGTCGCGACGCTGCTGATCTCGAATGTGGCCGCCAGCAAAGGTGTCGCCTTCTTCGCCTCGTCCGACGTCATGCTCGGACCGTTCCAAATCCTGCCGATCAACACCGACGGCGCATTCTTTCTGTTCCCCCTCGCCTACATCCTCGGCGACGTGCTCAGCGAGGTCTACGGCTTCAAAGCCACGCGCCGCGCGATCTACCTCGGATTCGGCTCCCTGTTGCTCACGTCCGTGTGCTTCTGGATCGCCATCGAACTTCCCGCTGCCTCGTTCTACGAGAACCAGGCCGCGCTCGAAAGCGTCGTCGGCGTCGTCCCCCGACTGGTCCTCGCCGGTCTCGCCGGGTACACCGTCGGGCAGCTCCTCAACTCCGTCGTGCTGGTCAAGATCAAGGAACGCACCAAGGAAAAGCACCTGTGGGCGCGACTGATCGGCTCGACCATCGTCGGCGAATTCTTCGACACCCTGATCTTCTGCTCCATCGCCGCCGGAGTCATCGGCATCACCACGTGGACCGACTTCATCAATTACGTCATCGTCGGATTCCTGTGGAAGACGCTGGCCGAGGTCATCGTCATGCCCATCACGTACCGCGTCATCTCGTACATCAAAAAGCGCGAGCCGTCGTACCAGGATCGCTAGAACGCGACCCATTCCATACTCAGATCGAAGTAGCGCTCCCGGGCCGTCTCGAACGTGGCGACGGCCCGGGTGCCCGGCCAGTCCTCCGGCGTCATGCACGGCGGAAGACCCGGGTCGACGTAGGGAATGACGCGCCATTCGTCGAGCAACGGCACGAATGTGACAAACGCGTCGCGCGGGTTCCGCGCCGGCGACCCGCCGTCGAAAGCGTCGAGAAATGCCCGATGCCGATTGGCAATTCCGGCGAGATCCCACCACTGCTCAGCACTTTCGCGCAGCGTGCCGGGAGGCGCGACCTCGGACGCGACGAACGTCGTGACGTACTGCGACAACTCCAACGCCTCGACGATGGCAATGGCCTCCGCCGCGAGATATTCGGGCGCGATCCACAATCCTGGTGAGACGGTCCCACAACCTATCGACGTGAGCCGACGCCTCAGCTGGTGCCGAGCCGCCCGTTGCGTCTCGGGAATGGTGAACGAGATCAACCGAAATGGATCGCCGTCGGCCATCCGCCGGAAGCCGAAGATCCGGCCGTCTCCCCGAGCGAACATTGCGTCGGCCTGCTCGGTGATCCGATAGCCGGTGCGGCCCTCACGATTGGCGGATTCGACGACGCCCTTCTTCTTCAACCTCGTCACCGCAATGCGCGTGCTCTCCGGTGGCACTCCCAGCGTGTCCATCCAGACGACGAAATCGGCGATGGCGAACCACCCGCCGAGAGGCCGAACGTAGGCTCCGAGCACCGTGCGCACCAAAGAGGTGGCGCTACCTGGACGAGACTCGAAGTCGTCGAGGATGGCCCCGGCGGTGCTAGGCGCGGAGTTCGTCACGAATCGCCACGATACCCAGGTACACCTCTCGATAGGAGGTACTCAGCGGGCTCAACCCCAGCCGAATACCGTGTGGCGCTCGGTAATCCGGGATGACACCCTGCTCCCACATCCGAGCAGTGATGGCCTTGAACTCGGGATGGTCGATGGTGACGTGACCACCGCGCCGATTCGAATCCTCGGGTGAGGCGATCTCCACCCCGAGCGGTACCAGCATCTCGCGCACGAGTTCGAGGGCGTACTCGGTGAGCGCAACGGACTTCGCACGGATCGCGTCCATACCCACCTCGGCGATCATCTCGATGGTGTCCTGCATCGCGATCATCCCGAACACCGATGGCGTGCCGCTGATGACGCGTCGAATACCCTGTGCCGGAACGTAACCCTGCGCCATCTCGAACGGATCGGCCCGGCCCATCCAGCCCCAGATCGGCTGCACGAAGTCGGCCAGAAGATCACTGCGCACGTACGCGAAGGCCGGCGATCCCGGACCTCCGTTGAGGTACTTGTAGGTGCACCCGACTGCCAGATCGACTCCCCACGAATCGAATTCGAGCGGCACCGAACCGACGGAATGGCACACGTCCAACAGCATCAGTGCGCCGGCTTCGTGCGTGATACGCGTCGCCTCGGCCACGTCGACAAGGAAGCCGGAGCGGTAGGCGACGTGGGTGATCACCACCAGGGCGGTGTTCTCCCCCACCACCTTGGCGAGTTGTTCCGGTTCGATGCCTCCGCGGCGGTCCGTCTCGATCCATCGCAGGGTCATATTCATCTCGGCCGCAATACCTTCGAGCAGGTATCGGTCGGTCGGGAAGTTGTCGCGGTCGATGACGATCTCGGTGCGGCCGGGCCGCATGGCGATCGCCGCCCGCGCCAGCTTGTACAGCAGTACCGTCGTCGAATCGCCGATGGTGGTCTGCCCGGGCGCTGCCCCGAGGGTGGCGTCGGCCAGGGCGTCGCCGATGGTGACGGGGAGATCGAACCACTGCTCGTCCCAGCCGCGGATCAGGCGTCCACCCCAGGCGTCGGTCATGAAGGCATTGATGCGTTCGACGCTCGCCTTGGTGGGCCGGCCCAGCGAGTTTCCGTCGAGATATGCGGTGATCGACGGGTCGTCACTACCGAGGAACTTGTCGCGATAGCTCCGGAGCGGGTCCTTGTTATCGAGTTCGACTGCACGTTCCATCATCGACCGATCTCCGTTCTCACAGCGAGCAATTCGGGGAAGAACGTGAGTTCGAGTGCTTTCTGTAAGAACCCGACACCGCTCGACCCTCCCGTCCCGCTCTTCATTCCGATGGTGCGTAGCACCGTGCGCATGTGGCGGAAGCGCCAGAGCTGAAAGTTCTCCTCCAGGTCGACGAGCTCCTCGAATGCCTCGTACACCGCCCAATGTTCGGTGTGGTTCTCGTAGACGAACTTGATCAGCGGCATCAGGTCCTCGTTGAACGTGTACGCCGCAGTGACGTCACGGTCGAGGGCCGATGCCGGTACGTCGTACCCCTGCCGCGCCAACGACCGCCAGAAGGCGTCGTACAGGCTGGGCTCGCGCAACAGGGTCGAAAGCAGCTCATGCGCAGCAGGATCGGACTCGAAGACCGTCAGCATGCCCGCGTTCTTGTTGCCCAGCACGAACTCCACGGCCCGGTACTGATACGACTGGAACCCCGAGGAGTTGCCGAGGAAGTCGCGGAACTGCGAGTACTCCGTCGGCGTCAGAGTGGCCAGTACCGACCACTGCTCGGTCAGCGTCTTCTGGATGTGCTTCACCCGGGCCACGCATTTGAGTGCGGTACCGATGTCGTCGGCATCGAATGCGGCTCGCGCGGCGAGGGTCTCGTGCAGCACCAGCTTGAGCCACAGCTCGGTGGTCTGGTGCTGGATGATGAACAGCAGTTCGTCGTGATGCTCGGGGGTGCTCACCGGCTTCTGAGCGCTGAGCAGCGTATCGAGGTCGAGGTAGGACCCGTAGCTCATGCGGTCACTGAAATCGGTGACGACGCTCTTCTCGATCTTCCGGGTGTTCGCTTCGACGCTCATGGATCGTCCTCGAGGTGGTGGGCTGATGAGATCAGCGTATTACATCAACATGCCGACCGCTAGACATCTGTAAGCTAGCGAATGCCGCGAATCCGTACGGCACCGATCAGCGCAGCGATGCTGACCAGAGACACCGCCAGGATGTAGTAGCCCGGGGACACCGCCTGACCGGTCGCGGCCACCAGAGCGGCCGCGATGGTCGGAGTGAATCCACCGAAGATCGCCGTGGTGACGTTGTATCCGAACGACAGGCCGGTGGCCCGCGAATGGACCGGGAACGCGTCGGACATCACCGACGGCAGCGCACCGAAGTACAGCGCCTTCAGCAATCCGAGCACGGTCATGACGAGCGCCAGGGTGAGGAACGACGGCACCGCGATGAGCCACATGAAGAGCGGGACGACGCTGACGCCGATCGCGATCGCCGACGGCAACATGATCTTGATGCGTCCCACCTTGTCGGACAGCTGGCCGACGAACGGTGTCACCACCGTCAGGATGACGCCGGTAATCATCAGTGCGACGAACGACAGCGAATTGTTCAGTCCCAGTTGCTTGATACCGAAGGTCGGCAGGTACTGCAGGATGAAGTTCAGCGCAGTGGACACCACCAGCACACCGCCGGCGATGAGAATCCCGCCCCACTGATTCCGAAACAGATCGCGCACAGGCGATTTCGGGGTGTCCGACGCGGCGACGACGGCCGGTGATTCGTCGACGTGGCGTCGGATGAACCATCCCACTGGGCCCACCATGAGCCCGAAGACGAACGGCACTCGCCAACCCCAGTCGACCATGCTGGCCTCGGACAACACCGCGGTCAATCCGGCGGCGAACGAGGCCGCCATCAGCGTAGCCAGTCCCTGGCTGGCGAACTGGAAGCTGCCGAAGAATCCGCGGCGCTTGCCGTTCTGTTCGACGAGAAAGGATGTGGCCGCGCCGAATTCGCCGCCCGCAGCGAAACCCTGAATCAGGCGCGCGACGATGATGCCGATCGGGGCGAGGATGCCGATGTCGTCGTAGTTGGGCATGAAGGCGATCAACGCGGTGCCGAGCACCATCAGGCGAATGCTCATCACCAGAGCCTTCTTTCGCCCTTTCCGGTCTGCGTAGGAGCCGAGGATCAGTCCGCCGAGGGGGCGAATCAGATACGAGACCCCGAAGACCGCGAACGTCTGCACCAATTGCACGCCGGGGTCCGCGGAGGGAAAGAAGTTCTGCCCGATGTAGATGGCGAACAGCGCATAGATGGCGATGTCGAACCACTCGAGAGCGTTGCCGATGGTCGCGGCAGCGATGGCGCGGACCGGATTCTTCACGGACACAACGGCTTCACCCGCGTCGTCACGATCGGGAGTTCGATGAACGTGTGCAGTGGACATGTCGGTTTCTCCGGTGGTGTTCAGGAGCGCGAGGCGCTGGCGGATTCGAGCGGTGCGTCATGACCACCGGCGACATTGCCGATGTCGTAAAACAGGCCGGCGGCCATCGCGAGACCTTCACGAGCGATGGAAGCCAGCATGTGTTCGTCGGGTGCATGTTGACGGCATCCCGGGTAGGAGTGCGGCATCCAGACCGTCGGAATTCCGAGGGTGTCGGTGAACACGTGATTGGGCAGGGACCCACCGATGTTGGGCAGCACGGTGACTGGGGAACCGACTGTGCGCTCGACCGACTGGGCGACCGTGCGAACCCAGGGGTCGTTCGGGTCCGTTCGGCTCGCAGGAAACGAGATGCCGAGTTCAACGGCGACCATCGGGTAACCATGCGCGTCGAGGTGTCGTCGTAGCCGCACGCCGAGATCGTCGAGGTCGGTCCCGACTACGTACCGCAGCTGCAACCGCGCTCGCGCCTGGCCCGGAATCGCATTGACCGGTTCGAGAATGTTGCCAGCGTTCATAGCGATCACTTCGAGAGTGTTCCACCCGAAAACCCGCTCTGCAGGCGACAATTCGGTCACCGACCAGCCGGAGTCGACCACCGGATCACCCGGGGTGCGTCCGACCTCGATACTTCTGAGCGCATCGACGACGGACTCGGGAATGTGCTCGGGCACGAGGCTGTCGAGCTGGATACGGCCGTGTCCGTCGACAAGCGTCCCGATAGCACCGGCCAGGGTGGTCGCGGGGTTGCGGAGCAGTCCGCCCCAGTTGCCCGAATGGTAGCCGCGCTCACGTAGGTCGACGACGAGGTCGAAGTCCACGCCCCCACGGGCACCGAGAAACAGTGTGGGCGTCTGGGCGTCGAGGCGTGGTCCGTCCGAGGCGATCAGCACGTCGGCAGCGAGTTCGCCTCGGTGATCCGACACGAATTGCTCGAGTCCGGGTGAGCCGATCTCCTCACCGGTCTCGAACAACAGCGTCAGGTTGAATCCCAACGATCCGCGGACGTCGAGAATCGTCCGCAGTGCCGCGAGGTTCACCAGATGCTGACCCTTGTTGTCGGCCGTTCCGCGCCCGTAGAGCCGGCCGTCCCGCTCGACGAGAGTCCACGGCGACAATCCGTCCGACCAGTCCTCGGCCATGCCCAGAACCACGTCGGCGTGGCCGTAACAGAGCACGGTCGGCAGTTCGGGGGCCTCGTGACGGGTGGCGATCAGGAAGGGACCACCCTCCTCGACCGGATTGGGATAGGTCTCGACTGCACACCCGAGTGCCTCGAGCCTCGGCACGAGCAGATCCTGGAGATATGCCGACAACGCAACTCGGCCGGCCGTCGACTGACTTTCCGAGGGGACGGACACGAGCTCGGAGAGTTCACGATGGAACGCACCCGAATCGTAGAAGTCCTGGGCCTGCGCGATCACATGCTCGCGGTTCATCGAATCTCCCTCGTCGTCGGCCTGGTGTTCGCCTGACAGTAGCGAGCCCGATACCGTCTACACCATTGCCGATTGACGCTCCCTGCGTTGCCTCAGAAGCAACGCTAGGACCGACATGAGCTCCATGACAATCGCGTGTCACCGCCGTGACAGTGCTGTGAAAGAAGGGGTGATGTCGTTGCATCTGATGCCCTCTGCGCTGACGTACTTCTGCGAAGTAGCGCGAACCGGGTCCGTCACCGAGGCGGCCGCAACGCAACATCTGGCCGCGTCGGCGGTCAGCAGACAGATCGCCAAGCTCGAACGTGACATCGGAGTGCCACTCTTCGCACGACATGCCCGGGGAATGACGCTCACCGAAGCGGGCCATCGGCTCCTCGCCCACGCGCGCAGACACGAAGTGGAATCGTCCACTCTCATCGCCGAAATACGCAGCGTCGACGCCACCGAACACGGCAGCGTCACCGTCGCCTGCACCGAAGGTTTCTCGCAGTCCGTCGTCCCACGGGCCATGGCGTCGGTCCATCGGACTCGCCCGTCGGTCACGTTCACCCTCGACGTGGTCGGGCCGGACGAGGCCAGCCGACGGGTGGTCGATGCCCGCGCGGACGTCGCGGTCACCTTCTCGCTGGGTCGCCGAACCGACGTGACGGTCGAACATTCCGTCACCGTGCCCATCTGCGCCGTCGTCGCGCCCGGCCACCCGCTCAGCGACCGAGCCAGCGTCGATCTGGCCGATATCTGCACGTATCCCCTCGCTCTGTCGACCACCGGATCGAGTCAACGCGAATTGTTCGACGCCGGAATCCGTCTGGAGGGACTCTCACCCCACGTCGGTCTGCAATGCGAACGGCTGGCTCCGATACTGGAGTTCGCTCGCTCGAGCGACGGCGTCGCACTCGTCAGCGACCTGGGTGGTGACCGCAAATCGGGCCTGACGTACATCCCCCTCGTGCATCCGGTGTTCGCTCAGCGCCGGGCCGAAATTCACACGATGCGCGGTAGGCCGCCGTCGGCCCGAATCGTGGCCCTGATCGACGCGTTGACCGACATTCTCGAGGCTGCGGGATAGTGGAGGATCTTGCCTTTCAGGCGGGAGGCAACGAGCAGGCAGGACTTTCGTGGGAGCCGAGCCTCATGGACTGAGAACGGACAAGTTCGGAGCCCCCGAATAGATCCCGTCGAGGCTGAGCAACGGCGCACCCTTCGATATTGCACACGCAGCAATCCAGCGATCGCCGGTGTGAACTTTGGCGTGAAGCGCGTGGCCCGTCCGCTTGCACTCAGCCGTCAGAGCTGCATACGCGTTGACGACCTCGCGGTCGATGGAGACGGTAGGGGCTGAATCGAGTTTTGCCTCGACGCCGGCGATCTTGCGTTCACCCCAGTTCGCCGACAAAGCACCAGCGAGCACCTCCGCCCGCGTCTGAAACGCGATGACGATCTGGAGCCCTGCCAGTCGCGCGCGCAGTCTATCGACAGGAAGACCACGATTCGCAGCTCTAGTCGGGTCGATGAACAAGATGCTGAACACATCGGTATCGATCAGTACGGTTCCCGAACCCGACGGAAGTGTCATAGGCCAATTGCGCCGAAGAACGCATCAGCTTCGTCGTCGCTCACGCCGTCGATTCCGCCGGGTTCCAGGCCGGCAGCACCAACGAGTATCTCTCCTAGAGATGCCGGTTCGGGCAACCCCGGAGCGATCGGATCAGGAAGTGCAATAATCGTCGCGTTCAGCAGCCTTCCTACTCGTCCATCCGCACCGGATTCCGGGGAACCGGTCACCATTACGTATCTGCCGAGCAGCGGACCGACTTCTTCATCCTCAGCCACGCCAGGAAGCGCGATTTGATTGCCGACATCGTCCTGCACCTGCAGACGATGCGTGTGGAGATTCGCGGAGTACAGGCGACCGACGAAAACAGTGGGCGCGGAGGATACTTCTGTAGGGAGTTCCCACGTGGCAGAACGCAATTCAGCGGTAGTGAACGCTTGGCGCAGTTGCCCATCGGCCTTGAACTCAACTTCTGGGGCGGCGTGTCGAAGCGCCGCAGCCAACGCGCCCGCCGCATTCGACAGGGAGTCATTCACCCAATCCGGTCGCTCATCCAAGCCGATCGACATGACCAATCTCTCGAACTCGTCGTCGAAAGCTCTCTCATCCGCCAGATCGAACTCCAATGCGGTCGAACCAGCGCCTGCTCGACGAACAAGCAGTCTTGTGCTGCCGGGAGCCAGCCCGACGACCAAATTCGCGACGCGATGAACTCGTGCGGGCGCGCGCCCCAGTCGGTCGGCATCGGTCTCGATCCGACCGATGTTCATTGCGACCGCTTTCAGACTTTGAACAAGTGCGATCAGCTGGTCGGCGTCCATCTCGCCCTCGGGTGCGTCGATGTTCTTCAAACGAAACTCGAACTGAGTGGTCGTCGTCATCACCTCCTGCCACGTAAGTCTTGTATGGACACTGGTCCATTGTGCGTGATTCCCCAACATCAGGCGTATCGGATTATTGCGGCGGCCTCTGACACGTCGATTCCCACGAGGGGCACACAGGCCGGATTGTCGTAGGGTCGGTACGTGCCGCCGAACAACCACTATCACCACTTGATGTTCGGACCTGCCGCGATTGCGCGGCAGCAGGTCGACGGCAGTTACACCGCCTACGGCTCGCAGACCGAGCGACCCGACGACGGCCCGATGCCGCTCGACGATCGCGAGAAAGCGATGATCCGAGCCCTGGATCAGTTCCAGATCGCCACCGTCACCGAGTCCGGGTGGCCCTACATCCAGTACCGAAGTGGGCCGAAGGGGTTCCTGCAGGTACTCGACGACCACACTCTCGGTTTCGCCGATTTCGCCGGCAACCATCAGTACGTGACGGCAGCCAATCTGGACCATGACGACCGCGTCGCGATCTTCCTCGTGAATTACCCTCTGCGGCAACGACTCAAGCTCTACGGACGGGCACGTACGATCGAGGCCGCGGACGATCCCGAACTACTGGAGCGACTCAAAAAGATCGGTGACCTGACCGTCGCCGCCACCTGCGAACGCAGCGTCGTCATCGATGTCGAGGCATTCGACTGGAACTGCACGCGCAGCATCATCCCGCGCTACGACGCGGCGTATCTCGCGGACCTGTCCGAGGTGTACCAGCGCAAAGCTGCCGAGCGGGAAACCGAACTACTGCAGCGCATTTCGGAGCTGGAGGATCAGCTCAGGCAGTCTTCGACGCATAGAACCGGCCCAGATACTCCGTCTTGAACTCGGTGAATCGCTGCTGCTCGATAGAAGCACGGATGTCGTCGACCAGCTTGACCGTGAATCGCTCGTTGTGAATCGTGCACAGCGTCGAGGCGAGCATCTCCTTGGCCTTGAACAAGTGGTGGATGTACGCCTTGGTGTAGTGCGCGCAGGTGTAGCAGTCGCAGTTCTCGTCGATCGGGGTGAAGTCGCGCCGATGCTTGGCGGTGTTGATGTTGAAGCGGCCCGTCGGCACGTAGATCGCCGCATTGCGCGCTACCCGTGAGGGATTGACGCAATCGAAGGTGTCGGCGCCGTTCTCGATGGCGGTAAAGAAATCGTCCGGCTCGCTGATACCGAGCATGTGCCGCGGCTTGTGTTCGGGCAGTTCCTCGTTCACCCACCGAGTGATGGTGCCGAGGTTCTGCTTCTCGAGTGCGCCGCCGATTCCGTAGCCGTCGAACCCACGGCCCGTGTCCCCCGTGATGGTCTCGAGGTCGTGCGCGGCTTTGCGTCGCAGGTCCTCGTACTGCGCTCCCTGCACCACTCCGAACAGCGCCTGGTACGGCTTGTCGGCACGTTCGACGGTGAGGCGTTCGTGTTCGAGGACGCATCGCTTCGCCCATGCCTGGGTGCGGTCGACCGACTTCTCCTGATACCCGCGGGTATTCATCAGCGTGGTCAGCTCGTCGAACGCGAACATGATGTCGGCGCCGAGCCGATGCTGAATCTGCATCGACACCTCGGGAGTGAATCGATGCTTCGAGCCGTCGAGATGGGACTTGAACGTGACTCCGTCGTCGTCGACGTGGGCCAATCGCTCCTTGCCCTCGGCGATGACGTCGTCGGACTCCACCCGTGAGGCGTCCATCGAGATGACCTTCTTGAACCCGACACCGAGGGACATCACCTGGAAGCCGCCGCTGTCGGTGAACGTGGGCCCGTCCCAGTTCATGAATTTGCCCAGGCCGCCGGCCTCGTCGACGATGTCCGAGCCCGGCTGCAGGTACAGGTGATACGCGTTGGCCAGTACCGCCTGAGCGCCGAGTTCCTTCATCGCCTCCGGCAGCACTGCTTTGACGGTCGCCTTCGTCCCCACCGCAATGAACGCCGGGGTGGCGATGTCGCCGTGCGGGGTGTGGATGGTGCCGGTGCGGCCGAGCTCACCGTCGAGCCGGGTGCCGATATCGAAGCCGAAATTGGAAGAACTCACCGCGTCAGTATGCGGCTTCGCCGCTTGTGAGTGGAAATTCGTAGCCCACTACGATTTTCCACTCACGTGCGGCGCCAGCCGCCTAACTGCTGTAAAGCCGGTAATACGCACCCTTGGCCTCGAGCAATTCCTCGTGATTGCCCTGCTCGACGATGCTGCCGTTTTCCATCACGACGATGGTGTCGGCGTCACGGATGGTCGAGAGACGATGCGCGATAACAAAACTGGTGCGGTCGTTGCGCAGCGCTGCCGTCGCCTTCTGCACCAACAGCTCGGTGCGAGTGTCCACCGAGCTGGTGGCCTCGTCGAGGATCAGGATCAGCGGCTTGGCCAGGAAGGCACGGGCGATGGTGATGAGCTGCTTCTCACCGGCGCTGACGTTGTTGCCCTCCTCGTCGATGATCGTGTCGTATCCGTCGGGCAGCGAATGCACGAACTTGTCGACGTAGCTCACCCGAGCCGCCTCGAGGATCTCTTCCTCGCTGGCGGTCGGGTCACCGTAGGCGATGTTGTCGCGGATGGTGCCGCCGAACAACCAGGTGTCCTGCAACACCATGCCGGTTCGTGAACGCAACTCGTCGCGCGTCATCTTGCGGGTGTCGACGCCATCGAGTGTGATTCGGCCGGAATCGATCTCGTAGAACCGCATGATCAGGTTGACCAGTGTGGTCTTGCCGGCACCGGTCGGTCCGACGATCGCCACCAGATGTCCCGGATCCGCGGTGAGCGACAGATTCTGGATGAGCGGCTGCTCCGGCGAGTAACTGAACGAGACGTCGTCGAACACGACGCGTCCGCGGCGCTCCGTCGGGCTGGACGCAGGAACGACGTCGGGGTCTTCCTCGTCGGCGTCGAGCACCTCGAAGATGCGTTCGGCGGACGCGACTCCGGACTGAATCAGGTTGATCATCGCGCCGACCTGCGACAGCGGCTGCGTGAACTGCCGCGAATACTGAATGAACGCCTGCACTTCGCCGAGGCTCAGTGTTCCCGACGCCACGCGAAGACCGCCCACGACGGCGACGACGACGTAGTTGATGTTTCCGAGGAACATGATGATCGGCATGATCAGACCGGAGATGAACTGCGCCCGGAAGCCCGCTTGGAAGAGCTTCTCGTTGCGGTCACCGAACTCGCGTTCCACCTCCGCCTGGCGGCCGAACGCCTTGACGATCTCGTGGCCGGTGTAGGTCTCTTCGATCTGCGCGTTGAGCTTGCCGGTGTGCTTCCACTGCGCCACGAAGTGCGGCTGCGACCTCTTGGCGATCAGCGCGGTCACCAGGAACGAGGCCGGGATCGTCAGCAGCGCAACCAGAGCGAGCAACGGCGAGATCCAGATCATCACGCCGAGGATGCCGAGCACGGTCAGGATGCCGGTGATGAGCTGGCTCAGTGTCTGCTGCAGGCTGGTCGAGACGTTGTCGATGTCGTTGGTGACGCGGCTGAGCGTCTCGCCTCGGGCATTGTTGTCGAAGTACTGCAGCGGCAGGCGATGCACCTTGGCCTCGACGCTGCCGCGCAGCAACAGAATTCGACGCTGCAGCGCGATGTTGAGGATGTAGCCCTGAGCCCATGCCAGCAGTGCAGACACTACGTACAGTGCGAGAACCCAGAGCAACACCGTTCCGACGGCACCGAAATCGATTCCCGCACCGGGCGTCACGTCCATGCCCGAGACGAGATCGGCGACGGTGTCGTTACCGGCGGCCCGAAGGCCGTCGACCGCTTGTTCTTTCGTCTGCCCCGGTTCGAGATCTCCGCCGACGACTCCGTTGAAGATGAGGTTGGTCGCATGCCCGAGGACGGTCGGCGCAGCGACGCTGAGGACGACGCTGACGATTCCCAGCACGAGCATGAGGCTCAGCAGGAATCGTTCCGGAGCGAGCAAACCGATGACGCGTTTGAACGAGCCCTTGAAGTTCTTGGCTTTCGTGGCCGGCAGTGCCTTCGCGACGCGGCCGCCCTTCTTCTTCTCCAAAGAGGGCTTGGCTGCGGAATCCTTGGTGGTGTCGGTGTCGGTCACAGTGCACCTGCAACTTGCCGCTGCGAGTCGACGATCTCGGCGTAGGTGGGGCAGGTGGCCATCAGTTGCTCGTGGTTACCCACGCCCACCGGCTTTCCGTCGTCGAGCACGAGTATCTGGTCGGCGTCGACGATGGTCGACACCCGTTGAGCCACAACGATCATGCATGCATCTCGCGTCACCGGCCGCAGCGCCGCACGCAGTTTCGCGTCGGTAGTGAGGTCGAGAGCGGAGAAGGAATCGTCGAACAAGTAGATCTTGGGTTTGCGTACCAGCGCCCGGGCAATGGCCAGTCGTTGACGCTGCCCGCCCGACACGGTGGTGCCGCCCTGCGCGACGGCAGTCTCGAGGCCGTCGGGCATCGCGCGCACGAAGTCGGCTCCCTGGGCGATCTCGAGCGCCTCCCACAGTTCCGCGTCGGTGGCGTCGGCCTTGCCGTACCGCAGATTGCTGGCGATGGTGCCGGAGAACAGGTACGGCTTCTGCGGCACGAATCCGATCTCGGATCGCAGCAGGTCCAGATCGAGTTCGCGAATGTCGACACCGCCGACCCGCACCTGGCCGCCGGTGACGTCCATCAGCCGTGGAATCAGATTGACGAGAGTCGATTTACCCGATCCGGTGCCGCCGATGATGGCGGTGACCTTGCCTGCCTCGGCAGTCAGATTCACCCCGCACAGCACCGGGTATTCGGCTCCGGGATAGGAGAATTCGGCCCCGACGAGCTCGACCGTGCCCGGTGAGGACACGAACGTCCGGGGATTCTCGGGCAACACCACCGAGGATTCGGTGGCCAGAACCTCGCTGATGCGATCGGCGCAGACCGATGCGCGCGGCACCATCATCGCGATGAACGACGCCATCATCACCGACATCAGGATGAGCATGATGTAGCTCAGAAGCGCAGTGAGCGAACCGATCTGCATCGTGCCGTTGTCGATGGCATGACCACCGAACCAGATGACGGCGACACTGGTGACGTTGCTGATGAGCATGACGGTCGGAAACATCAGGGCCATCAGCCGGCCGACCTTGAGTGCCGTCTCGGTCAACGAGGTGTTGGCTGCGCCGAAACGGTCGACCTCGAACTGTTCGCGAACGAACGCCCGCACGACGCGAATACCGGTGATCTGTTCGCGTAGTACGCGATTGACCGCGTCGATGCGCTTCTGCATGGAGCGGAAGGCCGGCACCATACGAACGATGATCAGGCCCATCGCGAGTGCGAGGCCGGGCACGGCGATGAGCAGGATCCACGACAGGCCGATGTCCTCGCGTAGCGACATCACGATGCCGCCGATGCACATGATGGGAGCCATCACCACGATGGTGAATCCCATGATGATCACCAACTGCACCTGCTGCACGTCGTTGGTGTTGCGCGTGATCAGTGACGGAGCACCGAATTTTCCGACCTCGCGGGCGGAGAACGTCCCGACGCGTTCGAGGATTGCTCCGCGAAGGTCGCGTCCGACACTCATGGCCGTGCGTGCACCGAGGAACACCGCTGCGGCAGAGCTGATGATCTGTACTGCCGAGATCAACAGCATGACGCCGCCGGCGGACAGGATGTAGCCGGTGTCGCCGACGGTCACACCGTTGTCGATGATGTCCGCGTTGAGACTCGGGAGGAACAACGCGGCGAGGGTGGCGATCAGCTGCAGCAGCACCAAGCAGAGAATCGGCAGCTTGTACGGGGCGAGAAACCTACGCAGAAGGGGGATCAGCATGATGACCGAAGATTACTCGTACACATGGATAACAGTCTCTCCGTTTCGAGTATTACGAGCAATCTTCGGCCTCTCAGCTGCGACGCGAGTACTACGCGCGCTTCTCCGGGGCCGTCTTCAGCTTGGCCCCTTCGATGTCGACGTTGGGCAGGATCTTGTCCAGCCACTTCGGCAACCACCAGGCTTTGTCGCCCAGTAGCGCCATCACCGACGGAATCAGCACCATACGCACGACGAACGCGTCGAAGAAGACGGCCGCGGCCAATGCGAAGCCGATGGACTTGATGAACGAGTCCGGCTCGGCGATGAACGCGGCGAACACCGAGATCATGATGACCGCTGCCGAGGTGACCACGCGTGCGCCGTACTTGAAGCCGTTGACGACGGCGTCCTTGGCGGCCGCGCCGTGCACGAACTCCTCACGCATGCGCGAGACGAGGAACACCTGGTAGTCCATCGCGAGGCCGAACACCACACCGATGAGGAAGATCGGCATGAAGCTGACGATCGGCTGCGGGTTGGAAATGATGCCGAGCCCGCCCTCTTGGAAGATGAACACCGTCGCACCGAAGGTGGCGAGCACGCTGAGCAGGAACCCGACCGTTGCCGTCAGCGGCACCAGAATCGAGCGGAACACCAGCATCAGCAGCACGAACGCCAGTCCGACGACCACGGCCAGATACGGAATCAGCGCGCTCTGCAGCCGCTCCGAGATGTCGATCCCGATCGCGGTTTCGCCCGTCACTCCGTAGGAGACGCCCGAGCTTTCCTGCAATCCGCTCTCGGCATCGCGCAGGTTGGTCACGAGCGCCTTCGTCTGGTCACTGTTGGGTGTGCTCGACGGGGTGACGAGTATCTGCGCGGTGTCACCCGCCGGGTTGACGGCGACGATCTGCGCATTCGTGACGTCGGATTGTGCGGTGATCGTCTCGATGACCTTGCCGAAGGACGCGGTGCGGTCTGCCTCGGCGACGTCGGACGCGTCGGCGATGACGAGCAGCGGTCCGTTACGTCCCGGCCCGAATGCCTTTTCGGTGATGTCGTAGGCCTGACGGGCAGGCGTGGACGGGTCCGAGGTGGCGATCGACGGGAGAGCCAGAGACAGCCCGGTGGTCGGGCCCGCAATGACACCGAGCAGCACGATGCCTCCGACGAGGCCGAGGATCGGCTTCTTGACCAGGAACCGTGCCCACCGAAGACCGTTGGTGGGGGTTGCGTTCGGGTCCTCCGGGTCGGTGGTGTTGACGAACTTGAGCTTGCCCGCGAAGGCCTTGCCCTTGTAGACGCCCAGCATGGCAGGCAGGAACGTCAGGGCGATGAGTACCGCGATGAACACCGCGAAGCCTGCTGCCAGACCCATCTGCGACAGGAACGGGATGCCGACGACGCGCAGGGCGACGAGGGCGATGAGCACGGTCGCGCCGGCGAACACGACGGCCGATCCGGCGGTACCGACCGCTCGACCGACTGCTTCTTCGCGGTTGTCGGTGAGCGTGAGCTCGTGCCGGTACCGCGCGAGGATGAAGAGCGAGTAGTCGATCGCGACGGCAAGACCGATCATGATCGCGAGAATCGGCGTGAACGAGGACAGGCTCGCGAACCCGGAGGCCGTCGTGATGGCCAGACTCGAAATACCGATACCGACGATCGCGGTGATCAGCGGCAGGCTGGCAGCGGCGGCCGAGCCGAACATGATGAGAAGCACGATGGCGGCGACGGCCAGACCGACGATCTCCGAACTTCCACCGGGCGACGGGTTCTCCTGGGCGACGGTGCCACCGAGGATGACGGTCAGTCCTGCGTCACGCGCGGGTTGCGCCGCGGCATCGAGATCGCTGCGAATCGCGTCGGTGACGTCGGCCAGCTCGACGTTGATCGGAACCGTGACGGTGCCGACGTTGCCGTTGGGGCTCAACGGCGACGTGGCTGCCGCGTCGGCTGCCACCTTGTCGGCCGGCGTTCCTGCCTCGGCGGCTGCGTCGGTGTACTGCTGCACGATGGCCTTGTTCGCCTCGACCGGATCGGCAAGCGGCGGAGCACCTTCCGCCGGCTTGGCCGCATCGACCTTCTCGATCTCGGCGATCGTGGCGTCGATGGCCGAGGTGTACTGCGGGGTATCGAGCGACTGACCGTCGGGTGCCTGGAACACGTACTCGGCGTTGACGGCCTGAAGGGGATCCTCGGCTCCGCCGAATCGTTCCTTCTGCAGATCCAATGCAGCCTGAGCAGGCGTTCCGGGGATACTGAACGAGTTGACGGTAGGCGCGGACAGCGTGGCTGCGCCCACTCCGGCCAGGATCAGAATGACGAGCCAGAGGCCGAGGACGACCCCCTTGCGGCGGTAGGCGAATCTGCCGATTCGGTACAGATAGGTGGCCACTGTCAGGCTCCTCGGTTGTTATCGGATACGTGCTGGCGAGATTCGGGCGCGGGAGTGGAGCCTGCGGAATGACCCACAGGCTCGGGGATTCCGGCGCGGAGTTGTTGAAATGCGTTCTCCACAAGCGCTTTCGGAGTGTTCTCTCCGCCGGGGTCGTTGATCCACAGGTTCAGTGCGGCGGTCACGGCACCGCCGACTGCCATTTGCAGCAGGTTGGGGTAGAGGTCGGAATCGATATCGGTTCCGGTGCGCTCAGCGATTGCCTCGCCGAGTTTGCGGGTGAGCGAGTGGTGCATTTCGAGCTTGCGTGCCATCAGCGCCGGGTTGGCCTCGATGAGTCGTGCTGCGGCGAATGTGTCGTCGAGGTCGCGGCCGGGGTCGGCGACGAGGTTGACGGCGATGTGCTGCAACGAATCCCAGATGGGTTCGGCTTCGGGTCTGGCGCGGAGCAGCTCGAACCATTCCAGAGCCGAGGCCTCGATGTTGTGGAGTACCGCTTCTTCCTTGTTGGAGAAGTAGTTGTGGAACGTTCGGGTCGACACTCCGGCTTCGTGTGCGATGGCGTCGGCCGTCACGGCATCGAGTCCGTGCTCTTTTCCCAGACGGACTGCGGCAATGCCGAGGGCGTCGCGGGTGGCTGCCTTCTTCTGATCGCGAAGGCCGGTCGGGGTGGTCACCCTGTCCAACATACGGAAGTTGCACAGCTCGGCAAGTTTGCAGAGCTGTGCAATATTGACGACCGCGCCACATCTGCGGCCGACTGTGACTCAGGTCATCGACGGGACCATGCGGTCGGCTCGCTGATCAGCTCTCCGACGAAATCCGGGAGGTCGTCGTCGACGATGTCCGCCAGCGATACGGATTCGAGAACCGCACGCAGATTGACCCGGACGGCCAGCCACACCCGCGTCAACGGCTCGGCGGGACCGGCGTACTGCGCATCCTCGGGCCGTTGCCCGCGCACCGATGCGAGCGGCCCCTCGACGGCACGCATCACGTCCGCGACGGAAATGTTCGACGCCTCCCGCGCGAGCCAGTATCCGCCGTCGGGTCCCCTTCTACTTCGCACCAACTCGGCGCGACGCAGGTCGGAGAGCACCGACTCGAGAAATTTGTGCGGTATCCCTTGAGCGGCGGCAAGCGCCTCGGCCTTGGCGGGTGCTCGGCCGCCGACCGCGGCGAGCTCGACGAGAGTCCGCACCGCGTAGTCCGCTTTCGCCGTGATGTGCACGATTCAATTCCTATCATTTCGATAGGAAATTAGCGACCGGGTACGTACCGATGTTCGACGGCTCTGCGCCCGTCGGGCAACACCCAGTCCGCGGGCGCGGTACCGGTCCTGATCCAACCCGACTTCTCGTAGAACGCAATCGCCGCAGCCGAGCCCTGCTCCACGTCCAGTTCGATAGCAACGGACCGTTCTGCCGCATACGCCACTGCGGCGTCCAACAAGGCCGCGGCTGCGCCCGTGCCCCGGCACTCGGGACGAACGAACAATCGCGAGACCATCAGCCCGTCGTCGACCAGGTCGAGTGCCAGGTGGCCGACGATCCGGTCATTCGACTCCGCTACCCATGCGGCGACCTGCGTTGCCGAGTGCAACCAGGCGGCCGGATCCTCGGGCCACAGTGCGGGATACCCGTCTGCCTCGTGCACGGCGGCCAACACGGAAACACAGAACGCCATATCCCCGGAACGGCGGCTACGAATTTTCACGTCTCGAGACTACGATCACCATACTGGCGTTACACTTCGACCAGCAGTGTCACGCACGGAAGGCCGTCACATGAGGGACCAACTCGCATCGGCGTGGAACTCGCTACCCGAACCGCTGCGGGATCCGGTTGCCCTGGCCGTCCCCGCGTTCGCTCTACTGCTGACGATCGAGTGGATCGCGGCGAAGAAACTCGAAGACGGAACCCCCGGCGCTTATTCGGCCCGGGACGCACGGGCGAGCCTGAGCATGGGTTTGGTTTCGATCGCAACCACGACTGCGTGGAAAGCGCTGGCCCTGATCGGCTACACGGCCATCTACGTCTACATCGCGCCGTGGCATCTACCCGCCGATGCCTGGTACACGTGGGTCATCCTGATCCTGGGCGTCGATCTGCTGTTCTACGGCTACCACCGCATCGCACACCGAACCCGACTGATCTGGGCGACCCATCAGGCTCACCATTCGAGCGAGTACTTCAACTTCGCCGCGGCGCTGCGGCAGAAGTGGAACAACAGCGGCGAGATCATCATGTGGCTGCCGCTGCCGCTGCTGGGGATGCCACCGTGGATGGTGTTCGTGGGCTTCTCGATCAATCTCGTCTACCAGTTCTGGGTACACACCGAGCGGATCGACAAGTTGCCGCGACCGTTCGAGTTCGTCTTCAACACGCCTTCTCACCACCGCGTTCATCACGGTCGCGATCCGCAGTACCTCGACAAGAACTACGGCGGCATCCTCATCGTCTGGGACCGCCTGTTCGGCAGCTACGCCGACGAAGTGCAGCGACCGAATTACGGACTGACCAAACCCGTCGACACGTTCAACATCTGGACGCTCCAAACACACGAATACCGCAACATCGCACGAGATGTCGCGGCATCGAGGTCATGGAGGGAACGCGTCGGATACGTCGTCGGACCGCCGGGATGGACACCGGCGGCCCCACGAGAACGGGCTACTGCCGACTCAGATTGATCAGGAAGTCGACGGTTCCCGAGCCCTCGACGGTCACGAATCCGAGCGACGGCGGCTCGATGCCGTAGTCCGACCACGTCGTCGGGATTGCGCCCGACGCGATGAGCGTGTCACCGGACTGCAGCACCTCCATCTCGACCGACACCGGACGCGTCTGATCCTTGAGCGTCAATGTGCCTTCCGCCGTGACGGTTTGGGTGGTGCCGTCCTTGGGCAACGACGAGAGGTCGACGGGCTGGTCGATGGTGAACGTCGCCGTCGGATATGTCGCGGTGTCGAAGATGTTGCCGCGGAACTGACCGTCTCGACGGTCACTGTCGGTGGTGATCGAATTGGTCTGCACCACAACCTCACCGGCGGTCAACGAATTATCTGCCACGGTCACCGAGCCGCTCACCTCGGGCGTCGACCCGACGACGGTCACGTCCGATCCGTTGAGCACCTCGTCGACGGTGTAGCCGGCCGCGGTCTTGTTCGACGCATCGCCTGCCGTCACCGTCCAGGTGCCGTTCAGATCGTCGGTGGTGGCGGCCTGCGCACCGGAGGTGTCGACGGTCGCCGCCGGAGCGTCGTCCTCCTGGAAGGACGCGTAGATCTTGGGGCCGAGATACAGCCCGAGGGCCACGAGCACTACGACCACGACGCCGACTGTCCACCATTTCTTGGTCATGACCGACGATGATAGTTGCAGCTTCAAGCCCATGGGGAGTGAGCGACCTGGCAACTCCCTGAGAATTTTGTCCGATTACCCCGTGCGCAGGTGTCGGTGGTGCCAGGCACAATGGAGTTCATGGATCCGGTGGAGGCACTTCGTGAGATCGGCTTCTGGCTCGAGCGTTCGCGCTCGGACACCCATCGCGTCAAGGCCTACCGCCGAGCCGCCGATGTCGTCGAATCACTCTCTCCTTCACAACGATCCGAGCACCAGAAGGCGGACAGCTGGTCGTCGTTGGCCGGAATCGGTGCCAAGACCTCGCTGATCATCCGGCAGGCGCTGACCCAGGACGTTCCGGACTACCTGGCGGAGCAACGCGATGCCGCAGAACCCATCGGCAACAACGCACTACGGGCAGCGCTCAAAGGCGACCTGCACACCCACTCCAATTGGTCCGACGGCGGCAGCCCCATCGACGAGATGATGCGCACCGCCAAGAACCTCGGGCACGAGTACTGCGCGCTGACCGATCATTCACCGCGGCTCAAGGTCGCCAACGGGCTCAGCGCTGAGCGTCTGCGAAAACAACTCGACATCATCGCCGAGCTCAACGAGCAACTCGCGCCGTTCCGCATCCTCACCGGAATCGAAGTGGACATCCTCGACGACGGCTCGCTGGATCAGGACGAGGGATTGCTCGCCGAGCTGGACGTGGTGGTGGCCAGCGTGCACTCGAATCTGCGGGCCGATTCTGTGGCGATGACGAAACGCATGGTCACCGCCATCGCGAATCCGCACGTCGACGTACTCGGTCACTGCACCGGCCGACTGGTCGAGGGCGGCCGGGGAAAGCGGCCAGAGTCGACGTTCGACGCCCCGGTGGTGTTCGAGGGATGCCGACAGTTCGGCACCGCGGTGGAGATCAACGCCAGGCCCGAACGCCAGGACCCGCCCGAGCGCCTGATCGACATCGCCCTCGAACGCGACTGCCTCTTCTCCATCGATACCGACGCACACGCACCGGGCCAGCTCGACTGGCAGGGCTACGGCTGTGTCCGCGCCGAAGCCCAAGGCGTTCCCGCCGATCGCGTCATCAACACCTGGTCGCTGTCCGAGCTGCTCGATTGGACGGCTCAGGGCACGTGAATCGTCGCCACTTCCTGTCCGGCCTGCTCGCTGTCACGCTGGTCGGCTGCAGTTCCACGGACACCAAATCCTCACCGAGCACAGCAGAGACGTATTCGGCTGCACTGCAACCTGTTTCGGGACCGACCGGAGATCCGATCCGGCTGAAGTACGGGTACCAACCCGACAACATCGGAGACCTGTATCTCCCTGCCAACACTGCGACGTCACTGCCTGTGGTGGTGATGATCCACGGCGGTGGATGGCAGGAGAACCTCGATCTGTCGTACTTCCAGCAGATGTCCAAGGCCATCGCAGACCAAGGCATCGCCGTGTGGAACGTCGAGTATCGGCGCGGTCCGAACAATTGGGCCAACACCCTCACCGACGTCGACGACGCCACCGAGGCACTGGCAACCGTCGTACAGAACGCCGCCGACGGGCGACTCGACCTCGATCGAGTGCATGTCGCCGGACATTCGGCCGGCGGACAGCTGGCCGCGTGGGTCGCTGCGCGTCACCTGATGCCGATCGACGCGCCGGGAGCGGACCCCAGAATCCGACCGCGCAGTGCCACCATCATGGCCGGGGTGTTCGACATGAAACGGGCGGCGAACATCGGCAACGACAAGTTCGTGCCCGCATTCCTCGGCGGCATGCCCAACGACGTTCCCGGTCGATACAAGATCGCCTCCCCCATCGAATACCTCCCGCTCGACGTCCCGTTGACCGCGCTGCACGGTGATGCGGACCAGACCGTGTCGGTGAACCAGAGCCGCGTGTACGTCGACGCCGCCACCCGCGCAGGTAGCACGGACCCCGAGCTGGTCGTACTGCCCGGAGCCGGACACGGAGCGTTCCTGGACCCCAAGCACATCGCCTGGTCCACCGCACTGAGCACCATCACCGGGCGCGCGCAGACACTGCTCTGAGCCGCAGGTGGTACACAGTGGCGATGAAACGAAAGATCGCGACCGGATTGCTCGGGCTGATCGTGGCCACCTCGGTAGCCGGATGCGGCGACGACGCGTCGACCGAGAACGCGTCGACCACGTCCGTTCAGGCCAGCACGACGACGTCTGCCGCGGCTTCCACAACAGTCCCCGCCAGCACCACACTCGACGCACCGGCACCCGCTCCTGCCGACACTCCGATCCCCGAGGCTCCGCCTGCCGCTGAACCCGATGCCCCAACCTCGGGCGTCACCGGCGAAGCGCTGTACCAGCAGACCTGCACCCAGTTTCTGCCGTCCATCGATGCACTCGAACAAACCGGGATCTCCGATCGCGCGAAGTCGGTCGAGGGTCTGCGCAGCGAAATGACCACCGCGCCGAGTTGGTCCACGGTGCCCGAGGCCGATCAAGGCGAAATTCTGCGGGGACTCGACGCCGCGGGCGCGGGGCAATGCTGAGCGTCTGAGTCGGTCGCCGCCCCTCTACCGCCGCAAACGCGCGCGCGTTTGCTAGGTGCGCGCGAAATAGACCCCGAATCGATGGCAAATTCGCTCGCGTCTGACAAATGCGCGCGCGTTTGCCGAGCAACACCCAGCCACCCCACCCCGCCCGGGCCCTGGTGATCCCGCAAACGCGCGCGCGTTTGCCAGGTGCGCGCGAAGTAGACCCCGAATCGGTGGCAAATACGCTCGCGTCTGACAAATGCGCACGCGTTTGTTGAGCAACACCCAGCCACCCCACCCCGCGCACAAAAAAACTCCCCACCCGACGGATCGGGTGGGGA
Organism: Rhodococcoides fascians NBRC 12155 = LMG 3623; assembly: GCF_001894785.1. Classification (GTDB taxonomy): domain Bacteria; phylum Actinomycetota; class Actinomycetes; order Mycobacteriales; family Mycobacteriaceae; genus Rhodococcoides; species Rhodococcoides fascians. The sequence continues at coordinate 672,668 of NZ_BCWW01000001.1, read as the reverse complement.
GTTTTGGCGGTGGCGGAGGGATTTGAACCCTCGGAGGGGGTGAACCCTCACACGCTTTCGAGGCGTGCTCCTTAGGCCGCTCGGACACGCCACCGCAGAAGACTGTACCGGAATGACGGCCTGAGGCTAAATCGCCTGCTCAGAGCGCATCCATTGGGTCATTCCGCAGGCTGCACTCCGGCAACTACTTGCCGGTGAGCTTATCCTTGATGTTCGAGGCCGCGTCCTTGACCTTCTCGGCACCGTCTTTGAATGCGGCGGAGGTCTGATCGCCCTTGCCCTCTGCTTCGAGGTCCCTGTCTCCGGTTGCCGAACCTGCGGCTTCTTTTGCCTTGCCGCCGAGGTCTTCGGTCTTGTTCGAGATCTTGTCGTCGAGTCCCATGAGTGTCTCCTTCGCAAGTTCGGAGCGCAGCGTTGCGCCCTGCCCTCCACCCTCCCCAATGTTGGACGTTCCGGCCACCCCGTGACGAGATCGTTATCTCTGACGGGCGAAGAATTGCGTCAGCACTTCGGCGCACTCGGCTTCCAACACTCCCCCGCGCACCTGTGGGCGGTGGGTGAGTCGACGGTCTCGGACAACGTCCCACAGCGAGCCGACGGCCCCGGTTTTCGGTTCCCAGGCTCCGAACACCACGGTGCCGACGCGGGCAGCAACGAGGGCACCGGCGCACATCGTGCAGGGTTCCAAAGTGACTGCAAGAGTGCAGTTTTCGAGTCGCCAGCCATCTCCGTGGACGGCGGCTGCTCGACGCAATGCGAGCACTTCGGCGTGCGCAGTGGGGTCGCCCGACGCCTCCCGCGCATTGCAGGCTCGCGCGATCTCACGTCCCGACGCGTCGTACACGACGGCTCCGACGGGGACGTCGGCGTCCGATGACTCGGCTGCGGCCGACAGCGCTGCGCGGATCATGTCCGCGTCGGGCAGCGGCATCGGTTACCGCCGCAGCTTGTTCACCGCTGCGGCGAATTCGTCCTCGAAGCCCAGCCGCTCGGCGATCGATTGCAGTTGTTCGTCCGGGTAGTCGTCGGTCTCGGCGACGATGATGCCCAGGACTGCCTCGGGCAGGCCCAGGTCGGCGAGGAGAGCGAGGTCGCCTTCCTCGTAGGGTTCGATGTCGTCGAGTTCGTCGGGGTCGACGTCGGGGATCTCGATGTTGAGTGCGTCGAGGACATCGGCGGCGATTTCGTAGTCGACGGCGGCGACCGCGTCGGACAGCAGTAGGCGGGTGCCGTTGGGTGCGGGACGCAGGATGACGAAGAATTCCTCGTCCACGTCGAGCAGTCCGAACACCGCTCCCGAGCTGCGTAGTTCACGCAATTCGGTCTCTGCTGCCGACAGGCTGGTCAGTGCGTCGTCGGACAGTGGCGTCACGGTCCACTTGCCGTCCTCTCGGACAACTGCAACGCCGAATCCTTCGAGGTCGTCGTACTCCGATGCGGAGGCACGGTTGTTGTTCGCGCGCTGTGCGGCCATGTGCGCAACGGTAGTCCGGTAGGTGCCGGTATTCGAAGTCCACCTCCCTTGGAAGTCACCCACCTGTGCCAATCTGATCGGGTGACTTCTTCTTCGGTGTGCGTTCTCGGTCTGGGACTGATCGGTGGGTCGATTCTGCGGGCGGCGCACGACGCCGGTCGCCGGGTGTGGGGCTGGAACCGATCGGCCGACGCGATTGCCGGGGCTGCGGACGATGGCTATGACGTCGGCACCGATCTGACAACCGTTCTGACCAGGGCTGCAGATGAGGATGCGCTGATCGTCATCGCCGTTCCGATGCCTGCCGTCGACTCCGTGCTGCAGGCCATCGCCGAGCACGCACCCGCCGCCCCGATCACCGACGTGGTGAGTGTCAAGGCCGAGGTTGCCGCGGCCGTCGCTGCTCGCGGACTACGGGCCCGCTATGTCGGCGGCCATCCGATGGCGGGTACCAACCACTCGGGCTGGTCGGCGACGGACCCGGCACTGTTCGCCGACGCTGTCTGGGTGGTGTCCACGGACCCCGGTGTCGACGCGGACGTGTGGGTGCGGGTGGCCCAGCTGGCCCTGGACTGCGGTTCGGTGGTCGTTCCGGCCGGCAGCGTCGAGCACGACAGTGCCGTCGCCCGCATCTCGCACCTACCGCATCTGCTGGCCGAGGCGTTAGCGATCGTCGGGGCCGCGGGCGGGCCGTTGGCGCTCGGGCTCGCCGCGGGGTCGTTTCGAGACGGCACCCGGGTGGCGTCCTCGGCACCGACTCTCGTCCGTGCGATGACCGAGGGCAACTCGACCGCGCTACGGACCGCGCTCGACGAGGCGCTGCATGCGCTCACCGCAGCGCGCGAAAAATTGGACCAGCACTCGACCGAAACGCTGGTCGACGCCGGACATGCGGCGCGACTGCAGTACGAGCAGCATCAGCGATTCGACATCACCGACGTCACCCCGGGCGAGCCGGGGTGGCGCGAGAACCTGCAGGACGCGGGGCGACGCGGTGGCGTCGTGCGTCAAATCCGCTCGGCGAGTCCGGGGTAGTCGACGACGAAGCCGTCGGCGTCGACCGTCACCGACGATGTCGAGACCGGCGAGATGACGTGGATACCGTGCGCGCCGCTGCTGTAGGTCAAGGTCGCTTCCTGGATGCTCAGATCGAGGAGGTTGACGTAGACCGTCGGCACCTCGAGGTCCTGGACCTGGGTGTGCAGACCGAATCGTCGGATCGGCAGGGTGTTGAAGAACGGGCTGAGCACCATGTCGACGTCGAGGGCACCGCTGTAGGTCGAGCGCTGGTGGTTGGCGGAGTTCTCCACCATCCAGTAGCCCTCGTCGTCGCGGCTGACCGAGGCCTGCCGGTCGCCCGACGCGAGCGAGGTGCGCACCGAGAGCCTCTTGGTGACGCCGTATTCGTCGGTCACCAGGTCGTACGACGCACTGAACGCGGGATGATCACTGCAGGCGGCACCGATGATGCGTCCGGCAGCTTTGATGCGGTTGCCGGAAAGCTGGACCCGCACGGACTCCATGCGGGGAACGTCGTGCGCTCGCCACGTCAGGATCGAGGGCCAGGATTTCGCGTCGGTGGTGGCGGTTGCGGGAACGGAGACGTGCTCTGCACCCGATGCTTGAGTGATCACGGGTCCTACGGTATGCGACAGGGCCCCCTGTAGAACAAGCGGACGCGACTTTTCTTTGCACCGACCCGGCCGTTCATGCTGCGCTCGGCCTCGGCTGACCCCCGTCGACGTCGACTTCTGGCCCGCCACCGTGTGCGACGCCTTACAGCGGCCGGGCCCTGTCGATTTCGCTCACGATTACTAAGGTGATGGCCGTGACGACAGGGAACCCAGGCGGCGGCCAGTTCGATTTCGCGCATTCCGAGCAGGCCGCGAAGAGCCGACAGGACAAGGCCACCGCTCTGGCGCGCTACGTCTGGGAGCGCGGCATCAGCGGCGCGGAACTGCTCGATCTTCCCGACGCCACCCGTCGAAAACTGGCCCGCGCAGCGGACCTGCATCCACCGAGCACGATGGAAACGTGGACCATCGTGGCCGAGTTGCTCGACCGCAAATCCGCCTGGGCGGCCGAGCACCCGGGTCACGACGGGGCGACGCCCCAGCACGCCGACGAGAAGATCATGTGGGTCAAGCCGCCGATCACCCCCTGGACCTAGACGAGCGAGTCCTCCCACGCCTCGTGCAGGTGTGCGAAGCGGCCCTCTCCCGCAATGAGGTCCGCCGGGGTTCCGTCCTCGACGATGTTGCCGTCCGCCATGACGAGGACGCGGTCCGCGATGGCCACCGTCGACAAGCGGTGCGCGATGATCAACGCCGTCCGGCCCTGCAGAATCGTTTCGAGTGCGCGCTGCACCAACCGCTCGCTCGGGATGTCGAGACTCGACGTCGCCTCGTCGAGCACGATCACCGACGGCGCAGCGAGGAACACCCTCGCAAAGGCCACCAATTGCCTTTGGCCCGAGGACAATCGGCCTCCGCGCTTACGCACGTCGGTATCGATCCCTTCGGGGAGCGAGGCGATGAACTCGGTCAGTCCGACGGCCTCGGCGGCAGCGCGGACCTCGGCGTCCGTCGCGTCGGGACGTCCGAGGCGGATGTTGTCGGCCACCGAGCCGGAGAACAGGAACGATTCCTGTGTCACCATGACGACGTTGCGGCGCAGGTCCTCGTCGGAGATGTCGCGCATGTCGATGCCGTCGAGTCGCACGGATCCGGCGGTCGGATCGTAGAAGCGCGCCAACAGCTTTGCCAACGTCGACTTTCCGGCTCCGGTCGCACCGACCATGGCAACCACCTGACCCGCCGGCACGTGCAGCGAGAACTCCGGCAGCACGACGCGCTCGGTGCCGTAGGAGAAGTGCACGTCGTCGAACGTGATGTCTCCCTTCACCGTTCCGATCGACACCGGGTTCTTCGGGGCAACCACCGACGACTCTTCCTCGAGTACGCCGGAGATCTTCTCCAGCGCAGCCGCGGCCGACTGGTAGGCGTTGAACACCATCGCCAGCTCGTCGAGTGGGCCGTAGAACCGGCGAAGGTACAGCACGTACGCGGCGAGCACGCCGACGTCCATGTGGCCGTTGATCACTCGCCAGCTACCGAACACCAGGATGATCGCCAGAGTGACGTTGCCGATCCACCGAACGATTCCGGTGTAGCTCGCCATGCCGCGCAGGGCCGCGGTGGTGGCGTCCCGGTACTCCGAGTCCTCGGTCTCGAGAATCGCGTCGTTGCGACCTTCACGCCGAAAGACCTGTACGGCACGGATTCCGCCCATCGACTCCACGAAATGAACCACCACACGCGCGATCGCCACCCGTGTTCGACGGTATCCCTGGCGTTGGCGTCGCTGTGACCACCGGGTGACGAGCACCAGCGGTACGAAGCCGGCGAGCACGATCATCGCCATCGGAACATCGAGATACACGAGGATGACGGCAATCGAGACCATCGACAGGATGGCCGTCAACGCGTCGTTGAGCGCACTTTCGAGCAGTGTCTGCAACGACTCCACGTCACTGGTCAACCGCGAGATCAACCGTCCCGACGTGTATTTCTCGTGGAACGACAGACTGAGTTTCTGCGCGTGGTCGAACACGCGTCCACGCAGGTCGTAGAGAATGTTCTGACTGAGCCGGCCCGAGACGGTGAGAAACGCGTAGGTGGTGAACATTCCGAGCAGGCCGAAGCCGGTGTATCCGCCCACGGCCCACAGCAGCGGACCCCAATCACCCTGTCCGGCAGCACCGACGCCGCTATCGAGGGCGTAGGCGACGAACAGCGGGCCGGCCACATAGGTGATGTTGTCGATCAGGATGATGACGAAAGACAGCAGGGCCTGCTTCTTGTACGGGCGCACCAGCGAGGCGAGCAACCGCCGAGAACGTCCGGCCAGCACCAGGTTTCCGGTGGCGTCGACCTCCGAGTCCTCGCCGCCCACTCCCCGCCAGTCTGCGGTTGCGGTCTGCTCAGCCATGGATCGACCCCATGACGTCGCGGTACCGCGGCGACGACGCCAGCAGTCCCTCGTGCGTTCCCTGCTCCACAATTCTTCCGTTCTCCAGATACAGCACCCGGTCGGCCAACGCTGCAGTCGACGGTCGGTGAGCCACCAGCAACGTCGTCGAATGCGCCAACACGCGCCGCAATTCCTTCTGCACTTTCGCTTCGGTGTCCACGTCGAGTGCCGAGAGCGGGTCGTCGAGCACCAGCACCCGCGGCTTGCCCAGCACCGCACGGGCCAATGCGAGTCGCTGCCGCTGCCCGCCCGACAAACTCATACCCTGCTCACCGATGCGCGTGGCCAGGCCCCACGGCAGCCGGTCGACGAATTCCGTTGCGTGCGCGATCTCCAGCGCCTCGGTGACCTCGGCATCGGATGCATCGGGAGAGCCGAGCGCGATGTTCTCTCGCGCACTGGCCGAGAACAGCACCGGATCCTCGAACGCCACCGACACGATCGAGCGCAGATCGGCCAGCCGCATCGACGCCACGTCGATACCGTCGATCGAAATGGTGCCCTCGGTGGCGTCGAACAAACGAGGAACGAGGTTCGTCAGTGCCGTCTTTCCGCTGCCGGTGTTGCCGACGAGCGCAACGGTTTCCCCCGGCTCGACGACGAAACTGACATCGGTGAGCAGCGGCGAGGACGCGTCGGGAAAGGTGAATCCGACGCGGTCGAACTGCACTCGGCCACGGATCTTGTCGGGCAATTCGACGGGGTTGTCCGGATCCGTCACGGTCTCCGGGGTGTCGATGATCTCCCAGTAACGATCCGCCGCGGTCCGCGCGTTGTTCAACTCCGCCAGCAGGTATCCGAAGGATTCGATCGGCCACAGCAGGAACGTGACGATGGCGATGGCAGCGACGAGCGTGCCGACCGTCATCGTGCCCTGCACGATCGAGTAGGTCCCCACGGCCAGAATCGCGCCGATGGTGATCGGCTGCAGTCCGACGATCACCGCCCAGATGATCGCGAGATAGCGCACCTTCTTCAGCTCGGTGCCGCGAAGAGTGTAGGCCTGACGCAGAAACTGCTTGCCCAAGTGCGCACTTCGCCCGAACGCCTTCAGAACACGGATGCCCTGGATGGACTCCTCGACCGTTGTCGTCACGTCACCCGCTTGGTCCTGAGCATCACGCGCGACGACGCGGTACAGCGTCTCGAACCTGGTGCAGGCGATCACCAACGGAATCGATGTCACCAACATGATCAGACCCAATTGCCATGCTTGAACGAGCAATACGCCGATACCCACGACGAGCGTGACGGCATTGATGATGATGAACGGGCCGATGAACGCCATGAACCGGCGCAGCGACCCGAGATCGGCGATGGCACGGGAGAGCAGCTGACCCGATTCCCAACTCTCGTGCGCCGCGACCGACAGCCGTTGCAGCTTGTCGAATACCGTTGCCCGAGCACTGATCTCGAATTGGCTCGACGGGCGGGACACCAGGTATCGACGCACCCAGATGCCGGCCGCGTCGATGGTGCCGAGCAGCAGGATCAGCGCCGCGGGCCACCACACCGCGGAAAAGTTGCGGTCGGCGATGGGCCCGTCGATGACGCGTTGCATCACCAGCGGAATGACGAGGCCGGTCAGGGTAGCGATGAGCGAGACCACGATGGAGCCGATGTAGAACCACTTGTACGGGGCCAGGAACGGCGCGAAACGCTGCAGCGACGTGGGTGTCCGCGCAGCATTCGGGTTCGACTCAACGACGGTTGGGGCTTCGGGGTCGAGCACACCCGTGGACACGTGTTGTTCTCCTTATTGCGGTGCCCGAATGATTTCATTGCTCAGGCTCAGTTTCCAACCGATTTTCGGCGGCGCGCATTCCAGTGTGGAACCTCGAGCACGGTCGAGGTCAAGTTCGACCGACGCTCAGCACACCGAGTCTCGAGTAACGTGAACCCGTCGGGCGAGAGAAGGGCACACGTGAGCACACGGTCGATGGTCGGGTTGTTCGCCGGTATCGGCGGGCTCGAGCTGGGGTTGGCCGAGGCAGGGTGGACGACTCAGCTGTTGTGCGAGATCGATCCGGGTGCCGGCGCGGTGCTGTCGGCGCGCATGCCGAACGTTCCGCTGCACACCGACGTCACCACGCTGCGCAGCCTGCCCACCGGCACCGAGCTCGTTGCTGCCGGCTTCCCCTGCCAGGACCTCTCCCAGGCCGGACGGACCGCAGGCATCACCGGGGCTCGCTCCGGGCTGGTCGACGAGGTGTTCCGGCTGGTCTCACGTCGCCGCGGCCCGCGGTGGCTGTTGATGGAGAACGTGCCGTTCATGCTGCAACTCGGACGTGGCGCAGCGATGCGACACATCACCGACGCGCTAGAGGACCTCGGCTACATGTGGGCCTACCGCGTCGTCGACGCCCGTGCGTTCGGGTTGCCGCAGCGTCGACAGCGCGTGGTGATGCTGGCCTCGCGCACCGACGATCCGCGTGAGGTGCTGTTCTCGCAGGATGCCGGGCCGTTGCCCGACGGCGATCCGAGTACTGCGCCCTGCGGCTTCTACTGGACCGAGGGCACCCGCGGACTGGGCTGGGCCGTCAACGCCGTCCCCACCCTCAAGGGCGGTTCGTCCCTCGGCATCGCCAGTCCGCCGGCCGTGCGGTTGCCGTCCGGGGAGATCGTCACGCCCGGCATCATCGGGGCCGAGCGGCTGCAGGGGTTCGATCCGGACTGGACGCTGCCCGCGGTCGAGCGCGCCGGAGTGCGTACCGGGCATCGCTGGAAGCTCGTCGGCAATGCCGTCAGTGTGCGGATGGCGTCGTGGGTGGCCGGTGCACTCGACGACCCGAAGCCCTACGACGTCGCAGGCGACACCGCATTGCTGCCCGGTCAGGCCTGGCCCGCGGCCGCGTGGGGCCGAGACCGCGCGAGCTTCAAGGTGACCGTGTCGACCATACCGGTGCACGAACCGCCCGAGGACCTGATCGACTTCCTGGACGACTCCACCCTGCTGTCGGCGCGAGCCACGGCCGGGTTCCTCAAGCGCGCGCGAGCCGGCAACCTCCGCTTCGCCGACGGCTTTCTCGACGACCTCGACGCCCACCTCGAGCGCATGGGTGGGTACACGCAACGAGTGTCGGTGTGAGCGCGACACGTCTCGTCACCGACGCGAAAACCAGTGCACGGCTCAGTAAGCAGCGTCGCCGCGACACCAAACCGGAAGTGGCGCTGCGTCGTGAGTTGCACCGACGAGGACTGCGCTATTTCGTCGACCGTGCTCCGCTGAAGGGCATGCGGCGTCGAGCAGATCTGGTGTTTCCCCGACGCAAAGTGGCGGTCTACGTCGACGGCTGCTTCTGGCACAGTTGCCCCGTCCACGCGACGAAACCACGCAACAACGCCCAGTGGTGGGCCGACAAGCTGGCTGCCAACGTGGCCCGCGACCGCGACACCGACACCCGCCTGATCGAGGAAGGCTGGCGCGTCGTGCGGATCTGGGAACACGAGGACCCGGTCGTCGCCGCCCAACGCGTCGTCGATGATCTTGCTGTAGATCCGATAGTGACCGACTGAAACCCACAGCACTCCCCGCGCGTCCAACCTGATGATCGGTCGATTCGAGTCGGGGGATGAGGACAGTGCGTAAAAGTTGGGTGCTTGCGGCGATGGCAGCGGCGATGTCGGTATCGACCAGTGGATGCGCGGTGGTGTTGCTCGGCAGCGCGTTCCCCGCCGGCAGTGCGTCGCCGACGGAGCAGAACCGGTACGGATTCGAGATGTCGGAGGCAGACCGCTATCTGGCCGACTCGGCGGCCTTCGTCCGCAGCCTCGATCCCTGCGGCTTCCTCACCGAGGACGACCTCACCGCCCTCGGCACCGTGGTGCAGCTCCGACCGGACGGCGAACTGAGTAGCTGCTCGGCAGAAGTCAACCCTGGGCGATCGGACGCCACGGACTCCGTGTCGATCAAGCTGAACGGATACCAGCCGACGCCGGCCGACCCGAACTTCGAGCAAGTCACGATCGGAGACGAACAGGTGTACCTCGACGACGCCTCCCGAGGGACGTGTCGCGTCAGCTTCCCGCTTCGCGACGAGTTCGATGGCACCACCTCCGGGCCCATGGACGATGTGCTCACCGAATCGGGTCGTAGTTTCGCCACGATCGACGTCTATCTTGCTGACGGAGACGCCTGCAGTGCAGCGAAATCCGTCACCGAGACCGCACTCGGCCTCGTGAGCGATCCACCACTACGTGCCGATTCCAGGTACAACCTGCCGTTGGCCACGAAGGATCCGTGCAGCGTTCTGGAGCATCTGCCCGAGACCTGGACGGTCGACCGCTGGAACCCTGCCGCGGATCCGTACGGCTGCCACTTCGAGGCGTCGTCGGCAACGTTCGAGGACAACCTGGTACTGCTCGACGTCGCGCTCACCTACGACGACAGCGACTTGCGTTCGACAGATCGCGAGAAGATCCGGCAGGGCGGTTACACCGTCGAGACTCGCGACTCGGATTCGGTGTGTTCGGCCGACATCGTGTTGGGCAACCCCGTTCTCGGCCTGCCCGATAACGAGGACTCGGCCGCGCGTTACGCCCGCACGGTTCCCGAGCTGTCCGTCATGGCGGACGACTGCGACTCCGCCGTCGCGCTGGCGGTGGCAGCTGCCGACGAGCTCACTGGTTAGCCTTGGTCGGTGCGCTCGAAAACCGAAGGTGTGGATATCCGCCGAGTAATCGCGGTGGTGTTTCTGATCCTCGCCGGGGTGCTGTACTCCGCGTGGGTGGCCGAATTCTTCCTCGACACCGGGCTCGACCCGGCCCGGTCGTTCCTCAGCGAACTCGATGCCCGCGATCAGCCGTATCGTGAATTCTTCTCCACCGCAGACGTGGTCACGGGTTCGCTGATGATCCTCGCCGCCGTGCTCGGTTTCCTCGTCAGCCCTCGCCGACGGCTCGTCGTCACCGGCTGGGTGGCGTCGGGCATCTTCGGTATCGCCACCATCGCCGACGCGAAACTGCCACTCGAGTGTGTGGCCGCCGATGATCCGAGCTGTCCGATCGAGCCCAGCGGGTTGTTCCCACAGCTTCATCATCTTCACGCTCTGACGAGCACCATCGCGGTGTTCGCGATTTTCACGGTCATGATCGCGTTCACGCTCGCCGCATTCCGCTATCGGGCCTATCCCCTGCTTCGGACGCTCGGTGTCGCGGTGCTGGCCGTCACGGCCCTGGCCACGGCGTGGCTGATGATCGCCGACAACCTTCCTGGCGATCACGGCCTCGGCATCGCTCAGCGGGTGCAGGTGGGCGGGATGTCGGCGTATCTGGTGGTGCTGGGGTGTGCGCTTAGACTCGGCGCATGTCCTTCACCGCGACAGCACTGAACGGGTCCAAGGCAGAGCAGTACCAGCAGCTCGCCGAGCAGGCCAGGGGCCTCGTCTACGAGGAATCCAACCTGATCGCCAACGCCGCCAATCTTTCCGCGTTGGTCTATCACGCTCTGCCCGAGGTCAATTGGGTCGGCTTCTACCTGTTCGACGGCACCGAACTGGTGGTCGGCCCGTTCCAGGGCCAGCCTGCCTGTGTTCGGATCGCGCTGAGCAAAGGGGTCTGCGGCGCTGCCGCGACCACCCGCGAGACACAGCGAGTGGCCGACGTTCATGCCTTTCCCGGCCACATCGCGTGCGATGCCAACACTCGCTCCGAGGTCGTCGTTCCGCTGTACCAGGGCGAGAAACTGATCGGTGTCTTCGATCTGGACAGCCCGATACCCGATCGCTTCGACGCCGACGATCAGGCCGGCCTCGAAGCGATCGCGGCGGTGTTTCTCAGCTCGCTGGAGTAGAACTAGCTGCTGCCTCGAAGAACCAGGCCATGACCAACGCACCGGGGTCGACGACGCCTCGCGCGGCCTCACCGACATAGCTGGCGCGGCCCCGGTTGGCGGTGATGTCCTTGGTCGATTCGGCTCCGGTATTCGCGGCGTCGGCGGCATCCTGCAGGGTGCCGCCGTCCTTCTCGAGCGCGTCGACAGCCGGGGCAATGGCGTCGATCATCGTCTTGTCGCCCACGCGGGCTCCACCGAGTTCGGTGATGCTGTCCAGTCCGGCCCGCGCGGCCGCTGCGACGGCCGCGGCAGATGACTCGGATTCGAGCATCGTTCGGTAGAACTGGCGGAACCAGATACCGAACAGTGCGCCGGACGTACCGCCAGCGTGGCCGAGGTAGGCCTCGCTCACGGCTTCGAATACCGTTGCTGCCGAGTAGGTTTCCTTGATCGCGTCGAGGTCGAGTTGTTCCAGTGCGGCCACCATGTTGGTTCCGAAGTCGCCGTCGCCCGCTTTGCGATCCAATTCGGTCAGCGCGGGCTCCTCGTCGAGTACCCGCTGGGCCCACGACCCGATCCACTCCGAGACGAATGCCGACTTCTCTCCGGTGTCGGACGGCGAGAACGTCGGCCCGAATGCGCCGCGCTCGCCCACCGGTTTCGCGCCTTGGCTCTGTGCGTTGGGCCAACCGGGCGCATCGGTGGGGGCGTCCCAGAGTTCGAGCATCTCGTCGTCGGCGCGCACCAGAGTGATGGACGCTCCGCCCATGTTGAGCGCGGTGACAAAACTTCCGACGAGTGAGCGGGTTATCTCGATGCCCTTACCCGCGAGGTACTCCGAGAGTTCCCCGAACAGCAGATGCAGTTCGAGCGGATGCGTTGCGCCGAGCCCGTTGACGATGGCGATCACCGATTCGCCCGAGTTCAATCCGAGCGAGCTCACGATAGGGTCGGTCAGCTTCTCGACGACCTCCTGAGCAGGCAGCCGGGACACCCGGTCGGTGCCGCGCTCACCGTGGATACCGATGCCGAGTTCGATTTCCTCCTTGGGCAATTCGAACGACGGCCCGTCGGCACCCGGTAGCGTCGGCGGGTTCAATGCGACCGCCATACTGCGCGCGTTCTCCGCTGTTCGACGCCCCAGCGCGACCACCGCCTGCAGGCTGTCGCCGCGTTCTGCCGCTGCGCCGCACACCTTTTCGACGACGATGGTCGCGGCAGTGCCACGGCGACCCGGGCCGTCCTCGCTCTCGCTGGCCACGTCGTCATCGACGAGAACAACATCGGCCGCAATACCGTCTTCCTGCAACAACTCTCGGGCGATCTTGAAGTTCATCACGTCGCCGGTGTAGTTCTTCACGATGTGCACCACTCCGCCGCCGGAGTCCACGGCCTTGGATGCCTCGTGTACTTGGAGGGCGTTCGGTGACGTGAACACCAGGCCGGGGCACGCGCCGGTGAGCATGCCGCGACCGATGAATCCGGCATGCATCGGCTCGTGGCCCGATCCGCCACCGGACAGCAGCGCGACTTGACCGTCGGAGATGCGATAGCGACGGGTGAGGAATCCGGGATCGGCGTGCCAGGTGACGTCGTCGGTGGCGGCCACGAAGCCGCGGAGGGCGTCGGCGACGAATGTTCGAGGAGAATTGGAGAACATTCCTTCACACTAAGCCTCCATTGTCGGCTTCGGTGAGCTGCCGGGCCGCCGCGCGTCTACAGTCGCGAAGATGACCACCGAGACCTGGGCTTTCGACGCATCGGACGGCGGGCAGTTGGCTGTTAGGACGGATGTCACCGGAAGGGCATCCAAGATGGGGCATCGACTCACGATTGCGGTGACCTCCTGGACCGCGACGGTCGAGTGGTCCGGGGACGCCCCCACCGCGGTGTCACTGACCGCCGAGGTCGGCTCACTCGAGGTGATCCACGGTGAGGGCGGACTGACACCGCTGATCGGGCCGGAGAAGATCGTGGCAAAAGCCAACGCACTCAAGACCTTCGATGCCAACCGATACCCGACAATTCGATTTCGTTCGGAGGAGATCACTGCCGTCGCCGCCGGATATCGGTTGGCCGGAACAGTCGAGATACACGGTGTCTCGAAGGAGATCACCGTGGACGTGGACGTCACCGACTCCGGCGACAGATGGCAGATCGGTTCCGAAACTACTGTGCGTCAAACGGATTACAAGATCACGCCGTATTCGCAGATGTTCGGAGCCATGAAGGTGGCAGACGAGGTGACCGTGACGTTCGACGCCGAGTATCGCAAGACCTGAGCCTTCCCAATTCACCTGCAATGGTGGACACTACGGCGGTGAACCGAAATCGATGGACGATCGGATCGTGCGCATCGGCCCTGGTGTTGGCCGTGGCCCTGACCGCAGGCTGCAGCAGTCCAGCGGCCACGTCCCCGGACGGACCTCCCGGAGTGAACGTCAACGGAGTGGGCGAAGTCCAGGGTGCACCGGACACGTTGACGACTCAGATCGGCGTTCAGGCCACAGCCGAGGACGTCACTGCCGCCATCGAACAGGCCAATGCTGCGGTTACCGAGGTGACCGACGCAGTGATTGCCGCCGGCGTCGCACGCGAGGACATTCAGACGCAGCAGGTGTCGATCGATCCGCAGTACTCCGGAGCTCTGCCGGGCGGCACCTCGGCGATCTCCGGATATCAGGCCACCAACACGTTGCAGGTCACGGTGCGCGACCTGTCGAAGGCGTCTGCAGTCCTGGGCGACGCCACCTCCGCCGGTGGCAACGCGACCCGAATCTCCGGGGTCTCGTTCAAGATCGACGACGATTCCGAGCTGATCACCGATGCCCGGTCCAGGGCGTTCGCCGACGCCCGCGATCGCGCCGAGCAGTATGCGTCGCTCGCAGGCGGCGAACTCGGTGACGTTCTGTCGATCACCGAGTCGATCACCGGTCAGGAACAGCCGACGAGCTTTCGCGACTCCGCTTCGTTCGACACGGCAGTGCCCATCGAACCGGGACAGCAGACCGTCAGCGTGTCCGTGTCGGTGAAGTGGGCGCTGAACTAGCGCAGCGAGTTACTGCCTCTGCAACTATTGCTCCACTGAAGAGGTTGCATGCCGGGGATTCGCCGACTCGAGCCCTGGAGTGGAGCACAAGTTGCAGGACCACCACGCACGGGCTCAGCCGGCCGGCGGGGGCGGCAGCCGGTAGTTCACCGGGGTCGCCGAGAAATCCACTGGATTTCGGACGCCCTCGGCCACTGCCCCGGGAACCTCGATGCGTGGTTCGAGACCCAACGACTGCGCGAACGCGAATGCCTCCTCGATGGAATTGACCGGCCCGGCGGGAACGTTGCGGGCCATCAGTTCTCGATACCATTCGTCCGCAGTACGCGTCCGCAACGCCGAGTTCAGGATGTCGACCAACTGATCTCGATGTTCGACGCGAGCAGAATTGGACGAGAAGCGTTGATCCGCAGCCACATCCGGGGTACCCAGCACGTCGACCAGCGCCTGAAATTGCCGATCGTTGCCCACGGCCAACGCAAGCGGTCGATCGGCGGTCTCGAACACCTCGTACGGCACCAACGACGGATGCTTGTTGCCCATTGGAACCGGCACGGTGCCCGCCCCGAGGTAGGCCGCCGACTGATTGCTGAGTGCGGACAGTACCGACGCCATCAGCGAGGTGTGCACCCGCTGACCCGCACCGGTGTTCGATCGATGATGCAGTGCGGCAAGGATTCCGCTCAGCGCGTGCAGACCGGTGACGATATCGACCATCGCCACGCCCACTTTCGTCGGCGTGGATGCGTCGGGGCCGGTGACGCTCATCAGCCCGCCGACGGCTTGGACCACCAGATCGTATCCAGGAAGAGCAGCACCGCCGCCGGTACCGAAACCGGTGATCGAGCAGTAGATCAGGCCAGGGTTCGTCTGCGCGACAGCCGAATAGCCGAGACCGAGCCGGTCCATCGTTCCGGCGCGGAAGTTCTCGATCACGATGTCTGCGCCCGCGACGATCTCACGGGCCTCGGCCACACCGCTCTCGGACTGCAGGTCGATGAACCGAGACGTCTTGTTCCGATTGACCGAGTTGAAATACGTTGCGGTACCGGCAGAATCGTACGGCGGACCCCACAATCGGGTGTCGTCGCCGCTGCCGGGCCGCTCGATCTTGATCACGTCTGCGCCCATGTCGCCGAGCATCATCGTCGCGTACGGTCCGGCGAGCACACGAGAGAAGTCCGCGACCACGAGGCCTGCGAGCGGACCGGTGGCGTCTGTCATCGGTCCACTGTATTGCGCGGCCGGCTGCAGTTCAGTTCAGGTCCGGAACGAACGCTGCCAGGACGGCAACCATCGTGTCCACGATCTGCTCGATAGGTGGACGAGGCGGAGCAGTGCGGGACCAGTCGGAGACGATCTCGGTGAGCGCACCGAGGAATGCCGTTGCGGCCAAGCGGTATCCACCCGGGGGAACGAAATCGGAACCGACTTCCGAGCGCAGGGTGTTCTCGAAGAACTCCACCCACTGCGCACGACGGCGCGTCCGATGCTGTTCGACGGCATCGCTGACACCCAGCATCTCCAGATAAGAGATGCGCGCCCGACGTGGGTCACCACCGATCGATCCGACCAGGGCCGTCATCGCTGCGACGACCAGAGAGCGACGGTCGCGGTCGACCTGCTCGTCGAGTGCGGCGACGACGGCGGCCAGCGCGTCGTCTTGGATCAGGTCGTAGACGTCCACGAGCAGCGCCTCACGGTTGGCGAACTCACTGTAGAACTGACTGCGCGCGAGGCCGGCCGCGGCGCAGATGTCCGCCACCGAGGTGGCGGCGTACCCGCGTCCCCCGATGACCTCGATAGCCGCGTGCAAGAACCGAGCTCGTCGATCGGCTTTCCGAACAGCGGAGGATCGTCCGGCGTAGATGCGGCCCTGATCATCGGCGACAGTCACCGAGGGAGTCTACAGGCGACGCACCGCTCGCAGCCCCGCTGATCGGTTCCATCACGACCCGATCGGCTTCCCGAACAATCCGGCGATTTTCTCGCCGACGGCCGCGACGAACGTCGGGTGTGCACGCGTGTCGAGCGCCATCGAGCCGACATCGTTCGTCCGGCAACCCGGTTCCACCGGAACACCGGCAAATCGGTCGCGCATCCACAACACCGCACTCGGAAAAGCGATCAGCTCCAAGCTGATGTGCTCACTGAAATGATCGCGGGTGTACGTGACGTCGGCACCCAGACGGCTGCAGTACGACTCGACCATCGCGTTGACCGGCCCGATCGGCACCAGCCAGTCCGGGTTGGAATGGTAGACGTAGAGCGGCATGTTCGGAGTGGTGCGGCCGAGCTGCATCGCGGACAGGGCCTTCTTCACCACCGGTTGCTGGATCGGGTCGCCGTCGGTGTGCAGCAAGCCTTTCAGGTTGACGAACGGCAGCAGCGCCGACGAGTAGCCGACACAAAGGTTGTCCTTGGCCGCGAACAACGTTCTACCGAACGGGTCGACGTGTTCGTCGATGAAGGCGGCCAACTCGGGACTCTCGCGGCTGGCACCGATGATGCCGGCGGCGACGATGCCCGATCCCAGGGTGTTGTTCGCGTTGTCGACCAATGCCCCGAGTTCGGCCGGGGTGCCGCCCTCGGTGACTCCGACGATATCGAGCTCAGGGGCGTAGTTTTCGGCCAGTTCTGCTGCGTGCCCGGTGGCGATCGCGCCACCGGAGTAGCCGCTCATCCCCACCTTGGTGGCCTCCCCGGCCAACTGCATCGGCGCGAAATTCTCGGCAGCTCGGATGCCGTCGAGTGTGATCCGACCGGCGACCGGCCCGGCGGCGAACGAATTGTTCGGGCCTTGATGATCGGGTACCGACACCGCCCATCCTTGCGCCAACGCCGCCTGCACTTCGAGGAATTGAGCGCCCGACGTCACCGCGCCGGTCACCGGCCAGGGGATGGCACCCGCTCGCATCGCGTACGACGGAGCGCAGTAGGCCGCGAGAGAATCCTCGGCTACCTGGATGGAGATCAACGGACGCGGTGCCGCAGGCACTCCCCGCGGCTTGATGACCGTGGTCACGGCGGCAATCGGCTCGTCGCGCCCGTTGTTGGACCGGAACGACAATTGCCAGGCGTCGACCTGCGTGGGAATCACGTTCAGAGTAGCCAGCTCGACGGGCCGTGCGGCGATGATCTGGCCCGGCGCGGCCGCTGCCACCACGTCGGAGGAAGGAAGGTAGAAGTCGGTGTCGAACTCGGGAATCTTCGGCCACGTGAGCGGCGGCAGAGGCGGCTGAACCTCCACACCGGCCGGACCGCTGGAATCGGGTGCAGCGGAAGCGGGGCTGGTCGTAGCGGCAACGGCGGCGGCTACGGTCGCCACACCGATCGCTACCCGCAGCGTCCAAGATCGGGCAGAAGACACGGCTGTACTCCTTCGCGCCGGACAACGGGGTCCACAGGACGCGCGCCCGGCGACATTTCGTACAGCGCATCCGACAATCTTGGACACCGATGTCCGAGATGGTGCTCAGAACTGTAGAGCGAAGTGGCGTGGATAACAATCCCCAAACCGAAAAAGATTCAGAACTGAATCGAGCCCAATTGCACGGATTAGTTCCCGTTCGTCACGCGACGGCGAAAGATCGCTTCGCCAAACCGAACTGGAAGCCGGTGATGGCCGTCGTCACCGGAGCTTCCGGATTCTCGGCGGCACCGAGGGTGACGAACAACGGCGTGAAATGTTCGACAGTGGGGTGCGCGTACGGCATTCCCGGTGCGGCACTGCGGAAGTCGGCGAGAGTCCCGACGTCACCGCGAGACAAGGCGTCGGCAGCCCAGAGGTCGAAGTCCTCGGACCACGTCGGCACGGTGTTCGTAGCGAAATTCTCCCGGGACAGGAACGGCAGTCCGTGGGTCATGAACCCGGAACCGATGACCAACACACCCTCGGCCCGAAGTTCCTTCAGCGCAGCGCCTATCGCCATCAGCCGATCGGGGGCGTGCGTCGGCAGGCTCAATTGCAGAACCGGGACATCGGCGTAGGGATACATGACCTTCAGCGGCACCCAGGCACCGTGATCGAGTCCGCGCGCGGTGTGCCGATGCAGGTTCTCCGACGCCGGAATGGCCGCGGCCACCCGTGCAGCCAGCGCCTGAGCGTCGGGAGTCCGGTATTCCATCGAGTAGTAACGCTGGGCAAATCCACCGAAGTCGTAGACGAGTGGTGTCGCCGCAGCCGTCGCGGACAGGCTCAACGGGGCCTCTTCCCAGTGTGCGCTGACGATCAGGATCGCCTTCGGCTTGGGCATCGACTGCGACCAGGTGAAGAGTTCGTTCATCCAGAGCGCGTCGTCGAACACCGGGGGTGCACCGTGACTGATGTACAGCGCGGGCATCGGCCCGTCGTGTGGGGTCCACATCTGCTGCGACCGGCTCGCGGGTGCTGCGTCGGCGAGAAACGCATCGAATGCGGCACCCGCGACGGGCGGGTTCATCACAGAAGTCATGGCGGGTCCTTCGAAGTACCTAAGTTGAATCTTCAACTTAGCACCCATTGGGCATTCCGGCCAGCATCGATACTCTCGGCTGTATGCCGGACGCCGTCTATCGCGCCCCGATGCCGAATGGCGTCGAGCGTGCCCTCACCTACGGACTCTGCGGCATGTCGGCGAACGACGAACGCTCGCTACGACGGGTCGAGCGTTTCGAGCAGGTCGCGGACGGATCTTTCGTCTGGACACGAACCGAGCACGGCGAGTACTTCCTCGGCCGAATTTCCGGCCCACTGCGGGAAGATCACAGCGCCGACGCGGTGGCGTCGAACATGATCTTCGTACGGGACTGCGAGTGGATCGGCGAGCCTGTTCCCGAACACGAGGTACCCGCTGCGCACATTCGCGCGCGGCGGGCGAAATTTTCAGCAGACACACGACCCGCAGGTCGGTGCAGAGTCGGCTAGCGTGTGGCGAGCGCGAGCTCGCTGACCTGGGGATCGACCTGTACGAGAGAGTAACCCTGGATCTCGAACTTGTTCTCCCCCTCAGGCGGTCCGAGCACGGCGCGGACGATCAGGGTCGCGGCGGCAGCGACGAGTGCGATCACGATGACCACTGCTGCCACGATCAGCAGGGTGCGGGGGCCGCCGAACAGGTTCTTCGAGCTCATGGGTCCATCATGACCCCTCCGGGATGAGACATGAATTGCGCATACTGAAGTGATACAGGTATTGATCAGATGAGATCGTGGCTACAGTGAATCCGTGACCGACGCACCCGAGCCCGATTTCTGGTCGTTCATCGACACTGCCAACAACACACTGGCCCGGGAGTACGGGTTCGAGCATCAGCTGGCCACCGAGGTTCTGCTGACACTGAACCGAGCGTCGAACATCGTCACGTACGACCTCGAGTCGACGGTTCATCGCCCCAGAGGCTGGTCGTGGTCATCGTTTCGGCTGATGTTCGTCACGTGGCTCGCCGGCCCGATCGAGCCGCGACGAGCAGCCGAACTGACCGGCATGAGCCGCGCCGCAGTGTCGAACCTGTCCAAGACACTCATCTCCGGCGGCCTGCTCGCCAGCACGCCCGACGAGAAGGACGGACGTTCGGTGCGCCTCGCCCTGACCGCGCTGGGGCACGATGAGATGGTCGCGGCGTTCGCCGAACAGAACGAACGGGAGAACGCATGGGCCAGCGCACTCACCGAACCCGAACAGCGAATCCTGGTGATGCTGTTGACC
Source organism: Rhodococcoides fascians NBRC 12155 = LMG 3623 (assembly GCF_001894785.1). GTDB lineage: Bacteria > Actinomycetota > Actinomycetes > Mycobacteriales > Mycobacteriaceae > Rhodococcoides > Rhodococcoides fascians. The sequence goes on along the minus strand of NZ_BCWW01000001.1, from coordinate 652,654 downwards.
AAACTGATCACCAACCGCAGCCAGTTCGACGTACGGGGGCGCAACTGAAGGTTGCGTAGATCACGTCAAAGTAGTTAATGTCTTTACTACAAGCGGTGACAGAACTCAGGAGAGAGCACGTGGCCTACTACCGGCAGCTCGGATCGGTTCCGCCGAAGCGGCACACCCAGCACCGAACTCCCGACGGCAACCTCTATTACGAGGAGCTGATGGGCGAAGAGGGCTTCTCCTCGGACTCGTCTCTGCTGTACCACCGCCACATACCGTCGGCCATCGTCGATGCCACGGTCTGGGACCTCCCCGATCAATCGACGACGCCCAACCATCCGCTCGTGCCGCGGCACCTGAAGTTGCACGAGCTGTTTCCCGAATCCACGGTGGCGGACACCGACGTCGCCACCGGCCGACGCCTCGTTCTGGGCAACGCCGATGTTCGACTCTCGTATGTGGTCGCCTCGAAAGCCTCTCCGCTGTATCGCAATTCGATCGGTGACGAGATGGTCTACGTCGAATCCGGTTCTGCCACCGTCGAAACGGTGTTCGGGGCGCTGCAGGCACGGCAGGGTGACTACGTGCTCATTCCGCGCGCGACGACGCACCGTTGGATTCCCGACGGCACCCTGCGCGCCTACGCCATCGAGGCCAATAGTCACATCGCTCCACCGAAGCGGTTCCTGTCGAAGTACGGCCAGTTGCTCGAGAACGCTCCCTACTGCGAACGCGATCTGCACGGCCCCACCGAGCCTCTACTCGCCGACGGCGAAGACATCGAAGTGCTTGTCAAGCACCGTGGTTCGACGGGCATCGTCGGAACCCGCTACGTCTACCCGCAACACCCGTTCGACGTAGTGGGGTGGGACGGCTGCCTGTATCCGTACACGTTCAACATCTCCGACTACGAACCGATCACCGGCCGTGTGCATCAACCGCCGCCTGCGCATCAGGCATTCGAGGGGGCCAACTTCGTGATCTGTAATTTCGTTCCGCGCAAGGTCGACTACCACCCGCTAGCAATTCCGGTGCCGTACTACCACTCCAACGTCGACTCCGACGAGATCATGTTCTACGTCGGCGGCGACTACGAGGCCCGCAAGGGTTCCGGAATCGGCCAGGGATCGATCTCGGTGCATCCGGGCGGTCATGCTCACGGTCCGCAACCCGGTGCCTACGAACGCAGTATCGGTGCCGAGTTCTTCGACGAACTGGCCGTCATGGTCGATACCTTCCGCCCCCTCGAACTCGGTGAAGGAGCGCTCGCGTGCGAGGACACCGGGTACGCGTGGACGTGGGCAGGCCGGGGGCCGAACCGATGATCCCGAAGTTCTTCCATCGCCTGTGCGACGACGCCGCTGCCTTCCCTCCCGGCAATGCACCACTCGATGTTGCTGCAGCACAACATCTCGAGTACCGGGCGAGTTCTTTCGCAGACCTCGTCGGCCCGTTGGTCGTTCCGATGGACCGGGTGAACGAGCTCGTCCTGGGCGCTCGGATGGAGGTCGCGCTGACCGCACCTGCAGGCCCGGGCAGCGTAGAGGCAGGCCTGCGGGTCGCCGACCGCACCGCCGGCGTGACGGTCGTTGCCGTCGAAGTGGCCGTACCCGACGGCACGAACATCGACGCCTTGCGCAACATCACTCAGGACATCGACATCTATGTCGAAATCCCCCGAGACTCCCGACGAGACGACATCTTCGACGCAGTCGACGAGTTCGGGTATCGCGCCAAATTCAGGACCGGCGGCGTCACGGCCGACGAGTACCCGGACGAGCGGGAGCTTGCCGCGTCCATCTACGAGGCGGCACAACGCGAGGTCCACTTCAAAGCCACCGCGGGTCTGCACCATGCCGCCCGTAACACCGATCCCCACAACGGTTTCGAGCAACACGGCTTCCTCAACGTGATCCTCGCGGCGCAGACCGCACACAGCGGCGCACGCGTCGGTGAGCTCGAGAAGATCCTGGCAATCCGGGACGCCGACGTCCTCGCCGGTCTCGTCGCCGGGATCGAGGGTCAACGCGCCTTCGCATCGTTCGGCACCTGCAGCATCCGCGAACCCCTGGACGACCTCGTCCGCCTCGGACTCGTCCCACCTCAGTGAACCAAGGAGCGCGCCGTTCATGACGCACATCGACATCCCCGCCGACTCCGAGTTCGGAATCGACAACCTTCCTTACGGCATTTTCAGTACTCCTGGTTCGGACGCTCGAGTCGGAGTCCGCTACGGCGACAATGTGATCGATCTGTTTGTCGCTCTGAACGATTCGGATTTCGCCTCGCCCAGCCTCAATGCTTTCATGGCGCGCGGCCGCAGTCGGTGGGTCGAGGTCCGCGAGTCCGTCACCGCCATGATCGTCAGTGACACGACCACCGCGGAAGCGATCGTCTCGGTTTCCGACGTCACGATGCACCTGCCGTTCGAAGTTGCGGACTACGTGGACTTCTACGCGTCCGAGCACCACGCGTCCAATCTCGGTCGACTCTTTCGTCCCGATGCCGAACCGCTGCTACCGAATTGGAAGCACCTGCCCGTGGCGTATCACGGCCGGGCAGGGACGGTTGTCGTGTCCGGTACAGATGTCAAGCGTCCGAACGGTCAACGCAAGGCACCCGACGAGGCGTCACCCACGTTCGGTCCGAGTCGGCGACTGGACATCGAAGCCGAGATGGGCTTCGTCGTCGGCATTCCGGCAGATGGCCCCATCTCGCCGGATCACTTCTCCGAGCACGTGTTCGGTGCCGTCATCGTCAACGACTGGTCTGCTCGCGACATCCAGGCCTGGGAGTACGTGCCGCTGGGCCCGAACCTCGGCAAAAGTTTCGCGACGTCCATCTCACCGTGGGTGGTCCCCTTGCTCGCGTTGGAACAGGCTCGGGTGTCGACGCCGACTCAGGACCCCGCGCCACTCGAACACCTCCGCGAATCTCGTTCCTGGGCACTCGATATCGATCTGTCCGTCACGTGGAACGGCCACGTCGTATCCCGTCCGCCGTACAGTTCGATGCATTGGTCGCCGGCCCAGATGCTGGCTCACGAGACCAGCAACGGCGCGACATCCCGAACCGGTGACCTGTTCGCGTCGGGCACCATCTCGGGACCCGAGAAGAATCAGCGCGGTGCCTTCATCGAACTCACCTGGGGTGGTAAGGAACCGGTGTCACTCGGATCGGAGACCCGGACGTTCCTCGAGGACGGCGACGACGTCATTATCGCCGCCAGCGCTCCGGGGCCGAACGGTGCGCGCATCGGGTTCGGCGACGTACGTGGCCGGATCGTTCCGGCCTGAGGCCTATCACTCGCGCGTCCGTCTGTATGCGGGGGCTCTGGGGGTTCGATCGGACTCGGCGCTGTTGAGCAGTGGCAGTGCCCGGAACTCGACCAATTCCGAGAGTACGACAACACTGGTCGACCGCGCGATCGTGCGAGATTGATTGAGCGCGATCAACGTCCGCTGCAGATCGTCATGAGACGCCGCGGCGACCCGGCACAACACATCGCCGACGCCGGTTGTCGCGAATGCCTCCAACACTCCGGGTATCTGCTCCAGGACGGCGACGACGTCACCGAGTGCACCCTGGGCAATCTCCAATGTGACGAACGCCTGCACGCCGTAACCGGCTGCTGCCAAACCGATTCGAGGCTGATAGCCGGTGATGACACCGCTGTCCTCCAATCGCTGCAGGCGGGCCGACACAGTCGCACGTGCAACACCGAGCGTTCGCGACAGCTCGAGCACGCCGATCCGCGAATTGTCGTGCAGCGCAGCGAGCATCGCCCGGTCCAATTCGTCCAACGTCGATTCCATGACGCACCTCCACTTTGCTATACGAATCGTATAGCAAAGTGCGGAACAACCTGCCCTATCTGCACAGCACGGACAGCTATTCAGGCGTCGATTGACTCCCCTGCACCGCGATGTTGGGCTGGGCGGAACAGTGTGCCTCACTCGGACCAACCAGGAGCTTTCATGAGCCTCGACAACATCCTCAACGACGACGAGAAGCTCGCCGATCTCGACGCCGATCAGCTTCGACAGCTCGTCGGACTCGTGGAGTACGACGACAAGCGCGACCCCTTCCCGGTCAGTGGCTGGGACGCGATCGTGTGGGTGGTCGGCAACGCGACGCAGACCGCGCACTTCTTCCAGTCCGCCTTCGGCATGGAGCTCGTTGCGTACTCGGGCCCGACGACCGGCCAACGTGACCACCACGCGTACGTGCTCAAGTCCGGCGCAGTGCGTTTCGTCATCAAGGGAGCCGTCGACCCCGACAGCGAACTGGTGGCACACCACACGCGCCACGGCGACGGCGTCATCGACATCGCGCTGGCCGTACCCGATGTCGACCGATGCATCGAGCATGCGCGAGCCCAGGGCGCGCGCGTCCTACAAGAGCCGACCGACATGTCCGACGAGCACGGCACGGTCCGCACCGCGGCCATCGCGACCTACGGCGACACCCGACACACGTTGGTCGACCGCTCCCGCTATACCGGCACCTACCTACCCGGTTATGCGCCACGCACGTCGACGTTGCAGCGACCGGAAGGCGCTCCCAAGCGCATCTTCCAGGCTCTCGATCACGTGGTCGGCAATGTCGAGCTCGGTAAAATGGACGAGTGGGTCGACTTCTACCACCGCGTCATGGGCTTCACGAACATGGCCGAGTTCGTCGGGGCCGACATCGCCACCGATTACTCGGCCTTGATGAGCAAGGTCGTCTCCAACGGCAACCACCGAGTGAAGTTCCCGCTGAACGAGCCGGCCATCGCGAAGAAGCGCTCACAGATCGACGAGTACCTGGATTTCTACCGCGGCCCGGGCGCACAGCATCTGGCGCTGGCGACCAACGACATCCTGTCTTCGGTCGATGCGCTGCGCGCGGCGGGCGTCGAATTTCTCGCCACTCCTGATTCGTACTACGAGGATCCCGCACTGCGAGCCCGTATCGGTAAGGTCCGAGTGCCGATCGAAGAGTTGCAGAAGCGCGGAATTCTCGTCGACCGAGACGAGGACGGGTACCTACTGCAGATCTTCACCAAGCCGCTGGTCGATCGCCCGACGGTGTTCTTCGAGATGATCGAACGCCACGGCTCGCTCGGCTTCGGCATCGGAAACTTCAAGGCACTGTTCGAGGCCATCGAACGTGAGCAGGACGCTCGCGGCAACTTCTGACCCGTACCCCGAACGACGCCGCCCACTGTCAGCGTTCGGTGGGCGGCGCAGTTCGTCCCAGACCACCTCGGTCCTCGTCGAAGATCAACCACGTGCGCGTCGCCCGGACGCCGTCGAGCGATTGCAGGCCCTCCAGCACGACTTGCCGCAGACTCTCGTTGTCGGGAGTCCTGATGAGTACCAGCACGTCGAAATCCCCTCCGAGCAAACTGAAGTGGTCGACGAATTCCATCGACCGCAACCCCTCGGACACACTGCGCCACGAATCCTGACGGATCGACAACGCGATGAACGCCGAGGTCCCTAGCCCGGACGCCGCGTGATCCACCTGCACGGTGAACCGTTCGATGACACCCGCATCCTTGAGCCTGTCCACCCGTGTATAGGTATGTGCCCGAGAGAGATTCAAACGATCGGCCAGCACCCGCATCGAGACCCGCCCGTCGGCAGTCAGCTCGGCGAGGATGCGACGATCCGTGTCGTCCAATTCCACACGTCTCGAGACGTCGTCCATTCGTCCGCTCCTACCTCGTGGTTCAGTGCGCCGGTCGGACACATTTCATGTCTACGTCGCGATCGGTAGCCATGTGTCTGCAATTCTACGACCAGCGGACTTCTTCCTCACCGAATCGGCCAGAATCGCCCTACAAGCCGATCTCAGGAGAGTGCCCCATGACGACCGTCGAGAAGGTTCCGGCAACGTCCTACCAACAGTTCATGCCTGCCGATCGTCCCGTGCAGTACCTCGCACCCGATGGGACGGGCGTGGACAGTGCCGCCCGCTACGCACACCCGTCGAACGAACGCTTGCTCGAGATGTACCGATCGATGGTCCACGGTCGCCGATTCGACCAGCAGGCAACGGCATTGACCAAGCAGGGTCGGCTCGCGGTGTACCCGTCCTCGCGCGGACAGGAGGCCTGCCAGATCGCGGCCGCCCTCTGCCTGGGTGAGCAGGACTGGATGTTTCCGACGTACCGTGACTCGATGGCTCTCGCCGCGCGAGGCGTCGACCAGGTGGAGTTGCTCGGTATGCTCGCCGGCTACTGGCACTGCGGTTACGACCCCACCGCCTACAAGGTCGCCCCGCAATGCACGCCTCTGGCAACACAATTGCTGCACGCGACCGGCTTCGCCTACGCCGAGGCCAAGCAGGGACGAGACACCATCGCCCTCGCGTTCTGCGGCGACGGAGCGACCAGTGAGGGCGACTTCCACGAGGCCCTGAACTTCGCCGCGGTGTTTCGTGCTCCGGTGATCTTCCTGGTGCAGAACAACGGCTTCGCCATCAGCGTTCCCCTCGCGCGTCAGACTGCAGCTCCGTCGTTGTCGCACAAGGGTGTCGGCTACGGCATCGGCAGCGAGCAGGTCGACGGCAACGACCCGATCGCCATGATGGCCGTGATGGACGAGGCAGTGAAGTACGTCCGAGCAGGCAAAGGACCGGTGGTCGTCGAGGCGCACACCTACCGCATGGACGCCCACACCAATGCCGACGACGCCACGCGCTACCGCAAGGCAGACGAGGTGGAAGGGTGGTTGGCCCGAGATCCGCTCTCGCGCCTCGAATCTTACCTCGAAGCCCAGGGTCTGCTCACCGACGATCTGCGCGAACAGATGACGGTATCGGCCGACGCCGATGCCGCGGCACTTCGCGCGGGCATGAACGTCGAGCAGGACGTCGACCCCGAGGATCTGTTCCGGTTCGTCTACTCCTCCCCCACCCCCGGCCTGATCGAACAGCGAAACCGGGTCGCCGCCGAGATCGCAGCAGGAGAACTGTCATGACCACGATGACCATGGCCGGAGCCCTGAACGCCGCCCTGCGCGACGCGTTGACCGAGGACGAGAAGGTCGTCGTCTTCGGCGAGGATGTCGGCACGCTCGGCGGCGTCTTTCGCGTCACCGACGGACTGACCCGAGACTTCGGTGACGATCGTTGCTTCGACACCCCGCTCGCGGAGTCGGGCATCGTCGGATTCGCGATCGGGATGGCGATGTCGGGCTACAAGCCCGTCGTCGAGATGCAGTTCGACGCCTTCGCCTACCCAGCTTTCGAGCAGATCGTGTCCCATGTTGCCAAGCTGCGCAACAGAACTCGCGGATTACTCACCGCGCCGATGGTCATCCGCATCCCGTTCGCGGGAGGTATCGGCGGCGTCGAACATCACTGCGACTCGTCCGAGGCGTACTACGCCCACACCCCGGGCCTGAAAGTCGTCTCGCCGTCCACCGTCGCCGACGCGTACTCGCTGATGCGTGATGCCATCGCCGATCCGGATCCGGTGATCTTTCTCGAACCGAAGCGGCTGTACTTCTCCAAGGACGACATCGAGCTGACCAAGACCGAGCCGATCGGCACCGCCGTCGTGCGTCGTGCCGGTACCGACGTCACGCTTCTCGCCTACGGACCCACCGTGTCGGTGGCCATGCAGGCCGCAGAGTTCGCAGCCGAGGACGGCCGGAGCGTCGAGGTGATCGATCTGCGGTCGATCAATCCGTTCGACGACGAAACCGTCGCAGCCTCGGTACGGAAGACCGGACGCTGCATCGTGATTCAGGAAGCGCAGGGGTTTTCCGGCGTCGCCGCGGAGATCGCCTCGCGCGTCTCCGAGCGCTGCTTCCACCACCTGCACGCGCCGGTACTACGGGTGACCGGACTCGACATTCCCTACCCGGCACCGAAACTCGAGCACTTTCACCTGCCGTCCGCCGACCGTGTTCTCGATGCCATCGACCGACTGCAGTGGAACGACGCGCCCGACCTCAGCAAGGCGGTCACGGTATGAGCATGCAGGTATTCCTGCTCCCCGACCTCGGTGAAGGACTGACCGAGGCCGAGATCGTGGAGTGGAAGGTCAAGCCCGGCGATACCGTCACCATCGATCAGGTCGTCGTCGAAGTAGAGACGGCCAAAGCGTCCGTGGAGGTACCCTGCCCCTTCGAGGGTGTTGTCGGCGAACTGCATGCGGCCGAGGGCACCTCACTCGCCGTCGGCGCACCCTTGATCAGCATCACCGGCGGTGCCGTCGCCGATACGCCTGCTGCCCACGAGCGTTACCGCGAGGAAGAACGCGCCGGTTCGGGCAATGTGCTGATCGGCTACGGCACGGGACACGGCCCGACCGGCCGTCGAAAAAGAGCTCCGCACGTGAGTGGAAACTCGACCCAGGCTACGAATTTCCACTCACATGCACCGAAGGTGCTCTCCCCCATCGTTCGCAGCATGGCGCTGCAAGGTGGGTTGGATCTGGCGTCTATCGATGTCGCCGGCAGTCATGGGGTCATCACCCGCGCGGACGTGGAACGGGCACTGTCCTCGAGCACTCCCAGCGCCGAGGGCGTCACTCGAATCCCGATCACCGGGATTCGTAAGACCATCGCCGATAAACTCTCTCGCAGTCGTGCGGAAATTCCCGAGGCGACCGTCTGGGTCGACGTCGACGCGACGGCTCTGCTGCAAGCCCGACGTGACCTCGACGCATCCATCGACGGCGTGAAGGTGACGCTGCTAGCGGTGCTGGCAAAGCTGACGATGATCGCGCTGTCCAAGTTCCCCGAGCTCAACAGCACCGTCGACACCGCCGCGGGCGAGATCCTGCGGTACGAGAACGTCGGACTCGGCATTGCCGCGCAGACCGATCGTGGACTCATGGTTCCCGTTGTGCCGCAGGCCGACAAGGCCGACCTGAAGGAACTCTCCGAGCGGCTGGCCGAGCTGACCGAACTCGCGCGAACCGGCTCCCTGCCCGCAGCCCGGCTGAGCGGTGGAACATTCACGCTGAATAACTACGGAGTTTTCGGGGTCGACGGCTCGGCCGCGATCATCAACCATCCCGAAGCCGCGATCCTTGGCATCGGACGCATCATCGACCGCCCGTGGGTGGTCGACGGCCAATTGGCCGTCCGCAAGGTTGCGCAGCTGTCATTGGCGTTCGATCACCGCGTGTGCGACGGCGGAGTGGCCGGTGGTTTCTTGCGCACCGTGGCCGATTTCGTCGAGAACCCCGTCGTTGCATTGGGATCCGTCCGATGAGCGACGTCGACGTTCTCATCCTCGGTGGCGGATCAGGTGGGTACTCCTGCGCCCTGCGCGCCGAGCAACTCGGCCTGACGGTCGCATTGGTCGAGGAGGACAAGCTCGGCGGCACATGCCTGCACCGTGGATGTATCCCCACCAAGGCTCTGCTGCACACCGCCGAGGTGGCCGACGCGGTCCGCGGTGCGGCGCACGTAGGCGTCACGGCATCGCTCACAGGTGTGGATATGCCTGCGGCACTGGGCTATCAGCGCAGTGTGGTCGCAGGCTTGTATTCCGGACTGCAAGGCTTGTTGAAACGTCCGGGAATCGAGATCGTCTCGGGCCGTGGTCAGCTGGTCGGTCCTCGCACCGTCGAAGTCGATGGGCGACGCATCACCGGGGCTTCACTGGTTCTCGCCACCGGGTCGTATTCGCGCACCATCCCCGGTATGGAACTGGGCCCACGTGTGCTCACCAGTGACAGTGCACTGTCGCTCGACCGTATCCCCGAGTCTGTCGTCGTGCTCGGCGGCGGTGTCATCGGTATCGAATTCGCCAGTATCTGGGCATCTTTCGGAGCCAAGGTCACCGTCGTCGAGGCACTCGATCGCATCGTTCCGGGTGAGGACGAATGGTCCTCGAAGCAGCTCACCAAGGCTCTGCGCAAGCGCGGCATCGACATTCGTACCGGCACCAAGGTCGAGACAGTCACCGAGTCGTCCGACGACGTCGCGGTGTCGCTGTCCTCCGGAGACACCCTCTCGGCGGATCTCGTGCTCGTCTCCGTCGGACGCGGCCCCCGCACCGATGGCCTCGGGCTGGCCGAGCAAGGCATCGCCACCGAACGCGGCTTCGTCTCTGTCGACGACAATCTGCTCACCACCGCAGACGGCGTCTATGCCGTCGGCGACATCGTGGCCGGATATCAGTTGGCTCACCGCGGATTCCAGCACGGCATGTTCGTTGCCGAACACATTGGCGGACTTGCGCCGGCACGTATCGACGGCGATCTCGTTCCGCGCGTGACCTATTCGCATCCGGAGGTGGCGTCGGTCGGTCTCACCGAGAAGGCCGCGGAGGAAAAGTACGGCACCGTGACCTCTGTGGTCTACGACCTCGGCGGCAACGGCAAGAGCCGCATCCTCGCCACCGCGGGCGGAGTCAAGGTTATTCGCGCACGTGAGGACGGCCCTGTTGTGGGTGTCCACCTCGTCGGTGACCGCGTGGGCGAATTGATCGGCGAGGCACAACTCGCGGTGGCATGGGAAGCACTGCCATCGGAGGTCGGTAGCTTCGTGCACGCCCACCCCACTCAGAACGAAGCATTCGGTGAGGCAATGATGGCGCTCTCGGGTAGGCCGTTGCACGCGCATAGCTGAGCATTGGTGGTCGATGTCTTTCCATCCGGCGGACGAGCAGGACACAATGGATACTGATCGGTAGGTTCTATGAACGCGGGGTCCGAGCAGGGGGCGGTTTCGACATGGAGATCAAGCAGCTCAGATACTTTCTAGTGGTCGCCGAGGAACTGCATTTCGCCCGTTCGGCGGAACGATTGCACGTGGTCCAGGCCGTGGTCAGTCAACAGATTCGAAGACTCGAACACGAGCTGGGTCAGCCGTTGTTCGACCGGTCCAAACGTCAGGTGACACTCACCCCCGCCGGGTGCAGGCTGGTCCCGGAGGCTCATGCAGTGCTCGACGCGGTGGCACACGCCGCGGCGACTGTGCAATCTCGCTCCGATGAGCCGGACGGGCCACCACACCTGCGACTGGGGATAGCTGGAGGCTCGGGCACTCGCGTCGATCTGGTGCTGGACCACCTTGGAACTCAGTTTCCCGATCTGCTCGTCACACTGGAAATCGGGCAGGTGTGGGAGCAACTCGACGCTGTTCGTTCGGGAGCACTCGACGCCGCACTTGTTCGCCTGCCCAGGAACGATCACGATCTGGAGATGACTCCGGCGTGGTTCGACCGGATCGTCGTTGCGATTCCCACGCGCCACCCACTGGCTTCCAAACCCGATCTCACGCTATCTGATCTGGCGGACCTTCCGCTGCGTCTGATTCCGTCCGAGCAGAACCCCGCCTTCGCCGCCACCGTGCTCCGTGCTTGTGCGGACGCCGGGTTCGAGCCGGCCACGGGAGTTCCATTCCGAGATCTACAAGCGACAGTGCTCGAACTCGGCTCGGGACCACCATCGTGGACAGCGATGTACGAGGGCTCAGCACAAGCGCTGTCGACCGAACGCGTCACCTTCCGGCCCGTGACCGATCCTGGCATGGCCGTGCAGATGTGGTTGGCGGTACGAGAACGGACCACACTCGTCGACGCCCTGGCCGAAGCGTGCGCCCGCATCTGACCTCCGATTGTTTTTCGTGAACGCTGAGTGCACGAATTGATTCTGGTTCACACCGACGGATCGGCGTTGACTCGTCGTCGTACAGATTCACACCCTCGCGGTGTGACCACACGACGAGATCGGATACGCCGATGTACACGACGATCAACACCCCTGACTCTGATACTCCCATCCAACGCCTCGAAGCCGAAGATCCGAAGCCGGCCGCCGATGAGGCTCTCGTGCAGATCCATTCGTTCTCTGTCAACCGCGGGGAACTCTCCCTCATGGCCGCGAGGGGCCACGGCTGGCGACCCGGCCAGGACATCAGTGGCGTCGTGATCGATGCGGCCGCAGACGGGAGCGGACCCAAAGCAGGCACACCCATTGTCGGAATGGTCGACGGAGCCGGATGGTCCGAACTCGCAGCCGTGCGCACCGACCGAATGGCAGTCCTCCCGGATACGTTGGGCACCAACATCGCTGCCGCTCTACCAATGGCGGGGCTGACCGCGCTACGCACTGTGCGTATGGGTGGCGACCTCCTGGGACGCAAGGTCCTGATCACCGGCGCCAACGGCGGCGTGGGTCGATTTCAGATCCAATTGGCAAGTGCCGCAGGTGCGTCGGTCACAGCGACCACGACAGCCGGCGAGAACGAAGCCAGCGAACTGATCGAACTCGGAGCAACCGAGGTCACTACTACACCGTCGGATGCATCAGGTCCCTTCGATCTGATTATCGAATCAGTTGGCGGCGCAGTACTCGAAGCGGCACTGTCCGTGCTGGCACCCCGTGGCACGCTGGTAATGATCGGCAACAGTTCTGGTAGCAAGGCCGAGCTCGATGTGTTCTCGTTCATGGGTCACGAGGGCGCAACGATCACCAACTACATGTCGTATGCAGTCGCGTACCCCGAACGCGAGGACCTCGAATTGCTCGTGGGCTTGGCCGCCGACGGCCGCCTCGATCCGACACCCGGGTACAGCGTCGACTGGTCGGAACTCATTCATGTCATCGAACTGATGAGGCGACGCGAATTGCCCGGAGGGAAAGCCGTACTCACTCTCTCCCACTGAAACTGCATCATCGATTACTCGAGGCCAACACGGTGACATGCCAAACGGTCAGCGGGCACGACCCTTGACTGCCAGCTTGCATTTTGCAAGTATCACTGCATGAGCCTGTTCATCACCTGTCCCGTCGAGAATGTCGAGCGCGCAACCGCCTTCTACACAGCCCTCGGCTGGACGCTCAACCCCGAGATGTCCGACCACAACGTGTCGTGCTTCGCCATCACACCGGGGCAGTACGTCATGCTCGGAAGCCGCGAGATGTATGCGAGCGTGGGTGGCACCGAGGAGCTGATCGGCGGACCCGACACCCCGTCGAAGGTCACCGTCTCGTTCGACCTCGGTAGTCGCGAGGCGGTCGACGAGCTCACCGAGCGGGCCGGTGCTGCCGGTGGACGCATCGGAGACATCGATGACTACGCCTTCATGTATCAACGGCAGTTCGACGACCTCGACGGCTACCACTACTCGCCGTTCTGGATGAAGCCGGACACCGATACGGCCGAATGAGCGACCTCGCCGCCGCCCTCGACATCGTCGGTGCCCGGTGGGCACTTCTTATTGTCGAGCGACTGCTCGAGGAACCGCAACGGTACGGCGATCTGCAGCGCGACCTCGGAGTGCCGACGAACATGCTCGCTACCCGGCTGCGCGAACTCGAAACGGCAGGAGTGTTGACCCGTCTCCCCCTTCGGCACAACACTCGCGCGTACGCGCTGACCGAAAGAGGTCTCGCCCTGCGTGACGCAATTGTCGCACTCGAGCAATGGGGCAAAGAGGCTGCACCACAGGTCAGTTGAGCTCACGCGGAGCGAACACCGTCTGGGCCACATACGCGACGACAGCCCCGCAACTCGGCTGGTTGCGGGGCTGTCGTCGTCGTTGGGTCAGACGTTCAGATCCTCGTCGCGTCGGTTCTTGATGCGCGAGGTCGCGATGAACGAGATCGCCGCCAGGATCATCAGGTAGATCGAGATCGACATCGAGGTACCGGTTCCCTTGAACAGTGCCTCGGAGATCGTCGGGACGAAGGCTCCACCGAGCACGGTGCCGATGGCGTAGCCGATGGATGCTCCACTGAATCGGACTGCTGCGGGGAACATTTCGGCGTACAGCGCCGGCTGTGGTCCGTAGGCGAGGCCGAGTCCGACGGCGAAGAGTCCGAGGGCCACGTAGATCCACTGCAGCTCACCGGTATCGACGAGCAGGAAGAACGGGATGGCACACAACACCATCGACGCGTTGCCCAGGTTCATGATGGCGGTCCGGGAGTAGCGGTCGGACAGATACGCACCGAGCAGGGTGAACACACCCCACACGAGAGCCGCGAACAGACTGGCCACCAACACGTCCACACGTGCGAGCCCGTGCTCCCTCGTCGAGTACGCGACGATGAAGCCACCGACGATGATGTAACCGTTGCCGTTGTTGCCGACGAACGACAGCGCGGCGAGCATGACCTGCTTCTTGTTGGTACGCCACAGTGCACGAACGGGAGTGTGGTTGCGCTCCTTGCGTTCTGCGAGCTCCTTGAACACCGGGGTCTCTTCGACGCGGCGTCGGATGTAGAAGCCGACCAGGATCAGCACGAAGCTGATGAGGAACGGGATACGCCAGCCCCAGGCCTCGAACTGCTCTTCGCTGAGCAAACCGGTGCACAGTGCCAACGTTCCCACCGCAATGAGCATGCCGAGAGGAACACCCATCTGGGTTGCCGCACCGTAGATTCCACGCTTGCCCTTCGGCGCGTGCTCGACGGCCATCAATGCCGCGCCGCCCCATTCGCCGCCGGTCGAGAATCCCTGCAGGATGCGCAACACGATCAGGATGATCGGAGCCCAGATGCCGATGGTCGCGTACGTGGGCAGCAGTCCCATTCCGACGGTGGCCGCGCCCATGAGGGTGAGGGTCGCGATGAGGACCTTCTTGCGACCGATCTTGTCGCCGAAGTACCCCGCGACGATGGCCCCGAGAGGACGGAACACGAAGCTGATACCGATGGTCACGTAGGCGACCAGCTGTCCGGACGAGCCCATGGGCGCGAAGAACAGCTGAGCGAAGATCAACGACGCGGCCTGCGCGTAGATGAAGAAGTCGTACCACTCGACGGTGGTTCCGACCATGCTGGCCATCGCGGCGCGGCGATGCTCACGCGACACCCCGGTGGGCGTCTCGACCTGTGTTGTCATCGACGATCTCGTTTCGTTCGGGCTCCGGCGCTCGTGAGAGCGAGCGACAGTTCGGAGTGACGTGGGGTATGAACAGCGGCGGATTCAGGTAACCGACGAACCGGATAAAACTCACCGTCCATTCGGTCGGTAATTACTGTGACCGGCGCCACCGTAGTTTGTCAAGGTGGTCGCGTGCATAACAAGGCCCTGCCCACACTTCGTCGGAAACTACCGATCGAGACCTCGTGCTTCGTCCGAAACGACGCAGACATCGACAGCGCCACCCGACATACTCGAATCCATGGCTGCTCCGACCACCCTCGTTCTCCATTCGCCGGTCATCGACGAACTGATGCGCGCCCTCGGCGCCGACGCGGTGGTGACCGACCCGGACATCCTGCAAAGCTTCCGGCACGACGCCGCCGCTCTGTGCGAATCCGCCCTACCCCTGGCGGCAGTGCTACCGAGCACCGAATCGGACGTACAGGCGATCATGAAAATCGCATCGGCACATCGCATTCCCGTGGTACCGCAAGGCGCATTGACCGGCCTGGCGGGAGCCGCGAACGCCAGCGTCGGAGCCATTGCCCTCAACACCCGGCGGATGAACAAGATCGTCGAGTTGGACGTCGTCAACCGCACCGCCGTCGTGCAACCCGGTGTCACGAACAAAGAGCTGAAAGATGCTGCCCTGCAGCAGGGATTGACGTACCTCCCCGACCCGTCCAGCTGGGAGGCGTCGACCATCGGCGGCAACATCGCCACCAACGCCGGCGGTCTGTGCTGCGTGAAATACGGCGTCACAGCACGGTTCGTCCGTGGTCTGCGCGTCGTACTCGCCGACGGGCGCGCCACGTTCGTCGGTCGACGCACCGTCAAAGGCGTGGCCGGGCTTTCCCTGGCCGAACTGTTCGTCGGATCCGAAGGCACACTCGGAATCATCACCGAAGCAACCGTAGGACTCGACTTTCCGGCTGCCACTCCGCTGACCATGGCCGCGACCTTCCCGTCGACTGTCGCGGCCGGTGAAGCGGTGACGCAGATCCGGGCCGCCGGTATCACTCCGAGCCTGTTCGAGTTGCTGGACCGCACCACCATCGCCGCGATCGACGCGTACGCCCGGATGGACTTCGGCACCGACGCCGCGGCCGTGCTGATCGCTCAGTCCGATATCGGCGCAGGCTCTGTGCAGGAGCTCGAAGCCATCGCCGCACTGTGCACCGCAGCCGGGGCAACCGATGTAGCCGTTGCCGAGGACGAGGTCGAATCGGAGCAGCTCGTGCAGGCCCGTCGACTGGCGTACCCGGCACTCGAGCGTCTCGGCTCACCGTTGGTCGACGATGTGTCCGTTCCTATTTCGCAGCTCGCCACGATGATCGACGAGGTGGGACGCATCGCCGAGCGCATCGGCATCGTCATCGGCGTCGTCGGCCACGCAGGGGACGGCAACATCCATCCGACAGTCATCGTCGACCCGATGGACCCGTCATCGTTGGTCAAGGCACACCGCGCGTTCGACGAGATCGCGGCATTCGCCCTCTCTCTGGGCGGGACCATTACCGGTGAGCACGGCGTCGGCCTGCTCAAACGCGATCTTCTCGAGACCGAACTCGATTCTGTTGCAGCGGAACTGCAGCGCGGCATCAAGGAACTGCTCGACCCGCATTACCTGCTCAACCCAGGGAAGGTCCTCACCGCCCGATCGTGAGCCGCAGCGACATCCACACCAGTAAACGGGTGTCCACGTCGTCGAGATCGAGACCGAACAACTCCTTGGTACGCCGGAGTCGGTAGCGAAAGGTATTGGGGTGCAGGTACAGCGACGCAGACGCGGCAGCGACGTTGGATTCGTGTGCCAACAACGCCAGCACCGTCGCAGCGTATTCCGTACCTTCCGAGGCATCGCAGGACAGCATCCGTTCGACGGCAGGCAAGGCGAGCGACACCTCGGACAGCGCCTCACCCGCTCTCCGAAGAGTGACCGATACGCGATTATGCTCGAATGTCGTTGTCTGTGCGCCCGTTTCGATCGCGTCGAGTACCCAGTGAGCATGCTTGAGCGCTATCGCGGGACGGGCGTCCGGGCCACCGATCGCGAAGCTCACCGCAGCACCGAAGGCCGCCTCTGCGCGTCGTCGAACCTCCTCTGCCTCCGCAGCGAATGCGCGTTCGTCGTCGGACTCCACCACCAGCAGGACGGTGTTCCCGTCGACGATGCATCCGGAGTCGCCCGCGTTGCCGAACGTGAGCTGCAGCAGACCAGCGAGCTGCACCAACATTTTCTGCGCTCGCGGCGACTCCACTTCTGCGGCCAGAACGGCGTAGCGCTTTCCCGGCGTAGTGACGACCTCGGGATCGGTCAGTAACGCACGCACCCTGGGATTGTCGGCATCGGCCGGATGATGTCGAGCCGACAACAACGGCACTGCAGCTGCGGCCGCACGCGTCAATGCAGCCACTGCCGCAGGGGCCGGCGGACGGATGCCGACACCGGACGCAATGCACCAGATGGAGCCGAGGTACTCCCTGTCGACCGAAACCGCCACTGCCAGACGCGGTAGCGCACCGGCCACATCGACGACGTGCACGGTCGAGCTGCGCCGGAAGTCCGGATCGATGTGATGCACCATGTATCGAGCCGGGACCTGCTTGCCCAGAATGCCGTCGCGTCGCACGTCGTCGATCGGCTGCCCCGGCACCGACGAATACGCCACCACATAGCCCTGCGGATCCATCACCGACACAGCACCACCCACCGCAGTGGCGGTGGCGTCTGCCAGCGCCGACAGGTCTGCAGTGGTCACCGACTCACAGTACTTCCACGTGCCGGATCGCTAGCGCGCTATCGTGCGACTGTCGCCTCGGAATTCGGCGATCAGCTCGTCTCGGCACGTCACCGACACGTCGTAGATACCGTTGCGGCCGAACCTCGCACGCTCGACGGCGTCGGCGACGAGGACGTCACCGACCTTCGTGGGACGGAGGTACCGGATGTCGCATCGGGCAGCGACGGCCGAATCCTCGTGCGAGTTGCAGGACATAGCGAACGTCGTATCCGCAAGCAGGAAGACGTATCCGCCGTGTGTGATGGCGTAACCGTTGACCATGTCCTCGGTCACGACCATCGACATTCTCGCGTGACCGGGTGACAGCTCGATCAGTTCGATACCGAGCTTGCGGGACGCGGCGTCGACCTCGAACATCTCCCGCGCAATAGGCGAATCGCTCACGGCTGCAGCACCGACTGCTCGTTCTGGGTGAACATTGTGACGCCGCCGGTTGCGAAGTTCCGCAGGTCCTTGCCTGCCGCTTTCATCTCGAGCGAAGCCAATCCTGCCTTCAGCGACGCCTCGTCCGCGAAGTACAGGCTGGCGATCGCGTAGTACGGCGGCGGTGAATCGGCGAGCGAATCGAGGGTGCCCCAGGTGAAATCGACCAAACCGGGGACTGCACGCGCGAGGGGCACGTGCACCTCTGCGTAGTGACGATCGAATGCGGCAGTGTCCTCGGGCATCCCGTAACAGACGGCTACTCGTACGCTCATGACGCGGCCTCGGGCTTCGCGACCAGGGTGAGCACGTCGTAGGTTGCTACGGGATCGCCGTCCTGGTTGACGACCACTGCATCCCACCGCACCTCGCCGTAATCGGCACTCTGACGCGGAGTGATGAGCTTGGCGGTCAGCGTCACAGTCAACGAATCCTCGGCCTTGACCGGCGTCAGGAAGCGCAGACTGTCGACGCCGAAGTTCGCCAGGACGGGGCCAGGGGCCGGGTCGACGAACAACCCTGCGGCCAGCGAAACCACCAGGTAACCGTGCGCGACAATGCCGCCGAACAGTGGATTGGCGGCTGCCGCTTCGGGATCGGTGTGTGCATAGAAGGTGTCGCCGGTGAATTCCGCGAAGTGATCGATGTCGGCGCGGGTGACCTGTCGTGGGCCACCGATGATGGTGTCGCCCAGTTTCAGCTCGCCCAGGTTCTTGCGGAACGGGTGCACGTCGCCGGTCGTCTGCTTCGCGCCGGTCACCCACTTGTTGCCGATGGCCGTCAGAACGTCCGGGGTTCCCTGAATTGCGGTGCGCTGCATGTGGTGCAGGACGCCGCGGATACCGCCGAGTTCTTCACCACCGCCTGCGCGGCCGGGTCCGCCGTGCACCAGTACCGGTAGCGGCGAACCGTGACCGGTCGATTCCTTGGCGTCCTCGGAATTCAGGACCAGGATGCGCCCGTGGTACGGAGCGATGCCCAGGACGATCTCGCGCGCGATGGCCGAATCTTTGGTCACCAGAGATGCGACCAGAGAGCCCTTTCCGCGGGCGACGAGGTCGAGCAGGTCTGCGGTGCTGTCGTAACCGATGACGGTGGAGACGGGCCCGAATGCCTCGATCTCGTGCGGTTCGGGTGCGCTCTTGTCGCCGGCCTTTAACAGGACCGGTGCCATGAAGGCACCGGGCCGTGAATCCACGGTCTCGGGATCACCGAAGACGACGGTGGCTGACTTGATCAGTCCACGAATGGATTTGAGGACCTCGTCGCGCTGGTCGATGCTGGCGAGTGCACCCATGGTGACGCCGTCGTCCTGCGGGTCACCGACGACGACCTTGTCGAGCTTGGCCTTGAGCGCCTCGATGACGGGTTCGACCGAGTCCTGCGGCACCAGCACGCGGCGGATGGCCGTGCACTTCTGGCCGGCTTTGGATGTCATCTCGGTGAAGACACCTTTGACGAACAGATCGAACTCCGGATCACTCTGTGACACATCGGAACCCAGGATGGACGCGTTGAGAGAATCGGCTTCCGCCGTGAAATGGAGTCCCTCGCCGACGACGTTGGGGTGTGAGCGCAGGGTTGCAGCGGTATCGGCCGATCCGGTGAAGGCCACCGAGTCCTGGCCGCCGAGGTGGTCGAGGACACCGCGGGCACTGCCACACAGCAACTGAACCGACCCCTCGGGCAGCAACCCCGACTCGATGATCCGACGGAAGACAAGCTCGGTCAGGTACGCAGTTTGACTGGCGGGCTTGACGATCGAGGGCACGCCCGCGATGAACGCGGGTGCCAGCTTTTCGAGGAAGCCCCAGACGGGGAAGTTGTACGCGTTGATCTGCACGGCGACGCCGCGCCGGGAGGTGTAGATGTGCTGACCGAGGAAAGTGCCCTTCTTGCCGAGCTGCTCGATGGCGCCGTCGAGGTAGACCGTCTCGTTGGGGAGTTCACGTCGAGCCTTGCTCGCATAGCTCAGCACGGTGCCGAAACCGCCGTCGATGTCCACGCCGGAATCGCGGGTGGTGGCTCCGGTGTGCCGGGAGAGTTGGTAGAACTCCTCCTTGCCGGCCAGCAGCGTCAGCCCCAGTTGCTTGAGCAGGGCTGCACGCTCGTGGAACGTCAGGGCTGCGAGCGCGGGCCCTCCGACGGTGCGGGCGTAGTCGACCATGCCTGCGACGTCGAGACCACTGGACGACACCCGGGCGATCTCACTGCCGTCGACGGCGCTCATCAGCGGCGTTCCCTCGTCGGTCGCGGAATACCACGTGCCCTGGGCATAGCTTTCCAGAAGTCTGCTCACAACGCCTCCATCTCACCGTACGTTCGGTCGGTAATTACCATCGCCGCCGAACGCCGAGAAGTCAAGACTTGCGTTGCTACGTGCGGCGCAAGCCGTCGAAGGTCAGCGCGACCACGGCGTCGGCCAATTCCTCGACGGATCCGCCGGTGCGCGGGCGGTACCACTCGATGAGCGAGTTGACCGTGCCGAAGACGAGCTTGGACGCCAGAGCCGGGTCGACACCGGGACGCAGGTCGCCCTCCTCGGCGGCGGCGACGACGAGCCCGGTGACGAACGTGTCGAATTCGCGCCTGCGGGCGAGAGCGCGCCGCTCGACGTCGGTGTTGCCCCGCACCCGCAGCAGCAGCGTCACGTAGGGCAACTCCGCGCACAAGATGTCGACGCTGCGACGCACCAGGTATTCGAGCCGGTCGATGTACCGCCCGGTGGTCGCCCGATCCTCGGTCGTCACGGCGAACAGCGCATTGAGAGCCCGCGACAGCGCGAGTTCGAGCAACTCGGACTTGCCCGATACGTGGTGGTAGATCGACGACTTGGTGATACCGAGCCGCTTCGCCAGAATCTCCATGCTGGTGCCGTCGTACCCACGGTCGTTGAAGACCTTGACCGCCACGGCCAAGAGGGAATCCAGGTCGTATCCCGGCCGCCCTGGCTGTCCGGTCTTGCGCGGCACGCGTGCGGTTGTCATTGCCACATCTTCGCAGTCGGCGGACGATTCCACAGCACCACGGGCAGCAGACCTTGCCAAACGACCGAATGTTCGGTTATTAATGACGCAACCGACGAAGGAGTTTCGAAGTGGGCGAAGTATTTCTCGTGGCCGGCGCACGTACCCCGCACGGGCGCTACGGCGGTGCCCTGGCCTCGGTGCGCCCCGACGATCTCGCCGGGCTGGTCGTGGCCGAAGCGGTCCGCAGAGCGGGCGTACCCGTCGATCGAATCGACGAGGTGATTCTGGGTGCGGCCAACCAGGCAGGCGAGGACAATCGCGATGTGGCCAGAATGGCGGTTCTGCTCGCAGGTCTGCCCCAGTCGGTGCCGGGATATACCGTCAATCGCCTGTGCGCGAGCGGACTGACCGCAGTGGCCAACGCCGCGAGCACCATTCGCAGCGGTGAGGCCGACATCATCGTCGCCGGTGGCGTCGAGTCCATGACGCGCGCGCCATGGGTCATGGCCAAGCCCGGGACGGCGTGGGCCAAGCCCGGCGAGATCTTCGATACCTCCCTCGGCTGGCGATTCACCAACCCGACCTTCGCAGCGCACGACGCGGGCACCGACCCCAAGATCACCCTGTCGATGGGCGAGACCGCCGAAGAGGTCGCGCTCAGCGAGGGCATCACCCGTGAAGAGTCCGACGCCTTCGCCTTCCGCAGTCAGCAGCGTGCCGTCGCCGCCCAGGATGCCGGACGCTTCGCCGACGAGATCGTGCCCGTCACGACCAAGAACGGCGATGTCACCGAGGACGAGACGCCGCGCCGCGGAACCACTCTGAACAAGCTCGGCACCCTGAAGACCGTCTTCCGCAAGGACGGCATCGTCACCGCCGGCACCTCGTCGCCATTCACAGACGGGGCATCGGCATTGGTGGTGGCCTCGGAAGAAGCCGTGAACAAGTATGGCCTCGAGATGCGCGGACGCATCGTCACCAGCGCGAGCGCCGGCATCGCGCCCCACATCATGGGACTCGGGCCGGTCCCGTCCACGCAGAAGGCGCTCACTCGCGCGGGATGGTCGATCGACGACCTCGGTGCCGTCGAACTCAACGAGGCCTTCGCCGCACAGTCCCTCGGCGTCATCCGCCAGCTGAAGCTCGACGAGAACATCGTCAATGCCGACGGCGGGGCCATCGCCCTCGGACACCCTCTCGGCTCGTCGGGTGCTCGAATTCTGTTGACGCTGTTGGGCCGGATGGAACGCGAGAAGGCCTCCCGTGGGCTCGCGACACTGTGCGTCGGCGTCGGGCAAGGCGTGTCGATGTTGATCGAGGCACCGTGAATACGCTTGTCGTGGAGGAATTAGCGGACCGCGTTGTTGTCACCCTGAGTCGCGAGAAGCAGCGCAATGCGATCGATTCCGACATGATCGGCGAGCTGCACGAGGTGTGCGCGCTCGTGGAGCAGGATCCCAGGATCGTGATCCTGACCGGAGCAGGCGAGCATTTTGCCGGCGGTGCCGACATCAACCAGTTGCGGGCCCGCACTCGCGACGACGCACTGCGCGGCATCAACCGAAACCTGTTCGATCGCATCGCCGCACTCCCCCTGCCGACGATTGCAGCCGTCCGCGGATACGCGCTCGGCGGCGGAGCCGAACTGTCCTACGCCTGCGACATTCGCATCGCGTCGCCGACGGCCGTGTTCGGCAATCCCGAACCGGGACTGGGCATCATGGCTGCCGCCGGGGCCAGCTACCGGTTACCGACGCTGGTGGGCGTGTCCGTAGCGAAGCAGGTGCTTCTCGGTGGCCGGACACTGGACGCAGAGGTGGCACTTCGGTGCGGCCTGGTGCTGGACGTCGTCGACGAGCCGTTGACTGCAGCGCATTCCCTCGCGGATCGCATTGCGAGACAAGCCCCACTGGCCCTGAAGCTGACGAAAAGGATTCTCGATGCACCCGGTTCGCACCCGTGGGCCGACGACATCGCGCAGGCTGTTCTGTTCGAGACCGAAGACAAACAACGCCGGATGACGGCATTTCTGGAGAAGAAGAAATGACAGTTCCTGTGAAAGTAGCTGTTGTCGGTGGTGGCCGCATGGGTGCAGGTATTGCCCAGGTGTTCGCGGCCCTCGGCTCGAGCGTCGTCATCGCCGAAGCAGCCGACCAGACTGCAGCCCTCGGACGAGTCTCGACCGGGCTGGACCGGGCGCACGAGCGCGGCAAGCTCGGCGAGGACCCCGCTGCGATTCTCGCCCGGGTCTCCACCGTCGCCGGCCCCTCGGATCTTCCTGCCGACCTGGACCTGGTGGTCGAAGCGGTGCCCGAGATTCCGTCGCTCAAGGTCGAGGTACTGGCTCTCGTCGACAAGATCGCCGGGCCCGACACGGTCATCGCGTCGAACACGAGCTCGATCTCCATCGCGGAACTCGGCGCAGCATTGAGCGATCCGAGCCGCTTCATCGGGATGCACTTCTTCAACCCGGTTCCGGCGTCGACCCTCGTCGAGATCGTGCGCGCCCCGGCCACCTCTGCAGACGTCGTGCAGCGAGTGCAACAGTGGGTGTCGCTGCTCGGCAAAACCGAGGTTCTTGTCAACGACTCCCCCGGCTTCGCGACCTCGCGGCTCGGCGTCTGCCTCGGGCTCGAGGCCATCCGGATGTTGGAGGAAGGCGTCGCCGACGCCGAATCGATCGACCGCGCCGTGGAACTCGGCTACAAGCATCCGATGGGGCCGTTGCGGTCCACCGACCTTGTCGGGTTGGACGTTCGGCTCGCCATCGCAGAACACCTGGCGTCGACCCTCGGCGACAGGTTCACTCCCCCGCAGTTGTTGCGAGACATGGTTGCTCGCGGCGACATCGGACGCAAGTCCGGTCGCGGCTTTCACGATTGGACGAACGCATGACGGTACGGTTCGACGTCACCGACGGCCTGGCGACCATCACCCTCGCGCGCTCCGAGGCACACAACGCCCTCGACGTCATGACGAAAGTCGGCCTGATGTCTGCAGTGCAGAACGCCGCCGCACCCAGTGTGCGCGCGGTGCTCATCACCGCGGAGGGCAAGAACTTCTGCGTCGGCCAGGACCTCGGCGAGCACGTCACCGCGCTCGAAGCCGACCCGGCCACGGCGATGGATACCGTCGGTGAGCATTACAACCCGGTCATCCGAGGGCTCGCAGCGCTCGAGGTGCCGATCGTCGTGGCCATCCCCGGCGCGTGTGTCGGTGCGGGTCTCGGGATCGCACTCGCCGGAGACATCCGCGTCGCCGGCACCAAGTCGTCGTTCGCCACGGCGTTCACCGGCATCGGATTGGCCAGCGACTCGGGGTTGAGCTACACGTTGGTCGACGCACTGGGCGCGAGCCGGGCCGCGGGACTGATGCTGCTCGGAGACAAGGTCACCGCTGCGCAGGCTCTCGACTGGGGTCTGGTGCATCGCGTCGTCGACGATGCCGACGTTCTCGAGACCGCGCGCACGCTGGCCACAACGCTCGCTGCGGGACCCACCCTGGCGTACAAGCAGGTCAAATCACTGATCGCGCGGTCCGGACTGTCCGACGCCCTGGACCGCGAGGCGCAGGCGCAGACCGCTCTGGGACAGACCGCCGACCACAAGGCCGCCGTCGATGCTTTCCTCGCGAAGAAGAGAGCCTCCTTCGTCGGCATGTGAGTGGAAACTCGACCCCTGCTACGAACTTTCACGCACGTGCGGCGAAGCCGCTCTTGTGCCCGGGGTCACTTCGATGCATACTGGTTACCAACCGATCATTCGGTAATGAAAGTAGGACTTATGACCACGTCAAACACCCTGTCCACCGAAACGCTGCAGGACGGGTTCGACGAGACCATTGCCCACGAGCAGCGCGTCGAGCCCCGCGACTGGATGCCGGACGGCTACCGCAAGTCGCTCATCCGCCAGATCGCCCAGCATGCGCACTCCGAGATCATCGGCATGCAGCCGGAGGGCAACTGGCTCACCCGCGCACCGTCGTTGCGCCGCAAGGCGATCCTGATGGCCAAGGTGCAGGACGAAGCCGGTCACGGCCTCTACCTCTACTCTGCTGCCGAAACCCTCGGAGCGGACCGCGCCGACCTGACGGTCAAGCTCATCGAGGGCAAGCAGAAGTACTCCTCGATCTTCAACTACCCCACCCTGACGTACGCCGACGTGGGCACCATCGGCTGGCTGGTCGACGGCGCAGCGATCTGCAACCAGGTTCCGCTGTGCCGCAGCAGCTTCGGGCCCTACGCGCGCGCGATGATCCGTGTCTGCAAGGAAGAATCCTTCCACCAGCGTCAGGGCTACGAGCTGCTGGCCACGATGATGCGCGGCACCGACGAACAGCGTGCCATGGTCCAGGAATCCGTCAACCGATGGTGGTGGCCGGCACTGATGATGTTCGGCCCGCCGGACGACGAGTCCCCCAACACCGAGCAGTCCATGAAGTGGGGCATCAAGCGCCACACCAACGACGAACTGCGCCAACGCTTCGTCGACATGTCGATCCCGCAGGCGAAGGCACTCGGAGTCACGTTCCCCGACCCCGACCTGAAGTGGAACGAGGAGCGCAAGTCACACGATTTCGGTGAGCCCGACTGGTCCGAATTCATGCAGGTGATCAAGGGCAACGGCGCCTCCAACGTCGAGCGCATCGCGAACCGTCGAGCAGCCCACGACGGCGGAGCCTGGGTCCGTGAGGCCGCAACCGCATTCGCCGAAAGGAACGCAGCATCATGACACGCCCTGAAGAGGCCCAGTTCACCGCCGAGGGCGGCCACGGCGCAGTGCCCACCGAGGGTGTTCCGGTCGAGCCGAAAAGGGAAGCGGTCAAAGCCGATTGGCCGTTGTACGAGGTGTTCCTCCGCGGCAAGCGCGGCCTGAACCACGTACACGTCGGATCACTCCACGCCGCCGACGACCACATGGCCCTGCGGCATGCTCGCGACGTCTACACCCGCCGCAACGAAGGCGTCAGCATCTGGGTGGTTCCGTCCAACTCGATCGTCGCGTCCTCACCGTCGGAGAAGGATCCGTTCTTTGCGCCGAGTGGCGACAAGGTCTACCGCCACCCGACGTTCTACGAGATCCCCGACAACGTTCCCCACATGTGAGACCCACACTCCCAGAGGACAAGCACTCATGACCGATCACGACAGCGCCTACGAGGGCCTCGTCGACGAGGACTCGCACGGGCAGTGGGCATTCGGGACGAGTTTCGACGACCCACTCGCCGGCGTCGATACCACCGTTCCCGACGACGTCGACCTGAAAGCCCTTGCCGCGTACTGCCTCATGCTCGGTGACGATGCGCTGATCAGCTCCCAGCGCCTCGCCGAATGGAGCACTCGCGCACCGGAACTGGAAGAAGAGGTGGCGCTGGCGAACGTCGGCCTCGATCTCCTCGGCCAGGCCCGGCTGCTACTGGCCCGCGCCGCGAAAGCCGATCCGACGGTGGTGCCGTTCATCTCGGACACTTCACCCGCACCCGCCGAGGATGCGCTGGCGTTCTTTCGCGACGAGGCCGACTTCCGCAACGTTCGGCTCACCGAGCTCGACAACGGCGACTTCGCGAAGTCGCTGGTTCGGCTGCTGGTGTTCTCGACGTGGCGGCTCGCCGTCTTCACCCGCCTGCAGGAATCCCGTGATCCCGTCCTTGCCGCAGTTGCGAACAAGGGCGTCAAAGAGCTGACGTACCATCGCGATTACGCGGCAC
Organism: Rhodococcoides fascians NBRC 12155 = LMG 3623; assembly: GCF_001894785.1. Taxonomy (GTDB): domain Bacteria; phylum Actinomycetota; class Actinomycetes; order Mycobacteriales; family Mycobacteriaceae; genus Rhodococcoides; species Rhodococcoides fascians. Next base: position 625,933 of record NZ_BCWW01000001.1, on the reverse strand, counting down.
GCTGGGTCGTCACCCTGGGCTGCGGCACGGACGAATCGAAGCGACGCGTCCGCGACGCCGTGACTCGGATCTGGCCGTACGTCTCGGAATTGTTCATCCCGACGGACGAGGAGATCGCACTCGCGAAGGTCGGTGTCGCCGTCGACCCTCGCGATGTTCGCGACGAGTTCGATTCGGTTCTCGCACAGGTGCTGCACGCCGCGGAGCTGGAGGCACCCGAGGGCAAGTCCGTGGGCACCATCGGCGGCCGCGGTGGTCGTCGCGGCATTCACACCGAGGCCTTCGGTCCACTGATCGCCGAGATGCAGGTCGTGGCGAGGGCCCATCCGGAGGGAGTCTGGTGACCACACTTCAACGAACCGCACGCGAAATCGCAGCTACCGTCATGGATCCGGAGATGCCGCTGCTCACCCTCGACGACCTCGGCGTCCTGCGCGACGTCGAGGTACGCGAGAACGGCAGCGTGCTCGTCACGATCACTCCGACGTACTCCGGCTGCCCCGCCATGGCGACGATGCGGGACGACATCGCTCACAAGCTTCAGGACCACGGCTACGCGGATGTCGAGATCGTCACCAGCCTGACGCCGGCATGGAGTACCGACTGGATCTCCGAGGAGGGCCTGCGCAAGCTGCGCGAGACCGGCTACTCCACTCCGGGTCCGGCCCCGGAACGTACATCCGGCCCGGTGCCGCTGACCTTGACCGTCAAACCCCGTCAGCTCACCTGCCCGCAGTGCAGCTCGCGCAACACCCGGCTCACGTCCGAGTTCGGCGCCACCCTCTGCAAAGCCCAGTACCGGTGCGACGACTGCCTGGAGCCCTTCGACCACGTGAAGGAAATCTGATGACCGTCACCGCCGAGCCCGTTCAGAAGAATGTACGCAACAAACCTTTTCATTCACTGACCGTTGCCGACGTGGAATCGCTCTGCGACGACGCCGTTGCCGTCACGTTCGACGTCCCGGAAGAATTGCGCGAAGAGTTCGACTTTCGACCGGGCCAGTCACTGATGCTCAGCCGCACCGTCGACGGCGTCCAGCACCGCCGCTCCTACTCCATCTGCGCCCCGGCGGGTGCGCGTCCCCGCGTCGGTGTCCGTGAGGTGTCCGACGGTCTGTTCTCCTCCTGGCTCGTTCACGACGTCAAAGCAGGCGACCGCATCGACGTGCAGGGCCCGAGCGGCACCTTTCACGCCGATCCGGCCCAGGCCGGCAGGCACGTGCTCATCGCCGCCGGTTCCGGTATCACCCCGATGTTGTCGATTGCGGCGTCCGTTCTGGCGAATCCCGACTCCGAAGTGGTTCTGCTGTACGGCAATCGACGGACGCGAACGGTGATGTTCGCCGAGGAGATCGCCGACCTGAAGGATCAGTACGGCAGTCGATTCGACGTCATTCACGTGCTGTCTCGCGAGCCACGGGAAGTCGAATTGTTCAGCGGCAGGCTCGATGCCGGCCGGCTACGCGAGATACTCGACACCGTCGTCGCAACCCCGGACATCGACCACTTCTGGTTGTGCGGTCCGTTCGGGATGGTGAACGATGCCCAGGACGTTCTGAAGGAACTCGGCGTCGCGAAGAGCAGCATTCACCACGAACTGTTCTACGTCGACGACGTACCGCCGCCGCAGGAGCAGCACCGCGAGCCCGGTATCACCGGCCCCAGCAGTGAGGTCACGATCATCCTCGATGGCCGCGAGGTGAAAGGCGCTTTGCCGCAGGACGAGTCGATTCTCGATTCGGCCGAGCAGCTGCGCTCGGACCTCCCCTTCGCATGCAAGGGCGGAGTGTGCGGCACCTGCCGCGCGAAGGTGACCTTCGGAGAGGTCGACATGCGTCGTAACTATGCATTGGAAGACAACGAGGTCGATGCCGGCTTCGTGCTCACCTGCCAAACCTTCCCACTCAGCGACACCGTCACCGTCGACTTCGACGCCTGAGACCACGAGAGACCGATCATGACCAGTGTGCTGTCCGCCCCCACCGATACCCCCGACATCGAGTTCGCCTCTCGGGACCGCATTTCCACGCTGCAGTTGGAGCGCCTGCGATGGTCGCTGCAGCACGCGTACGACAACGTTCCGCACTACACGAAGGCATTCGACGACGCCGGGGTGCATCCGACCGATCTGAAAGATCTGTCGGATCTGGCGAAGTTCCCGTTCACCGCCAAGAAGGACCTGCGGGAGAACTACCCGTTCGGCATGTTCGCGGTGCCGCAGGACAAGGTCTCGCGCATCCACGCGTCCTCGGGCACCACCGGCCGTCCCACCGTCGTCGGATACACCGCGAACGACATCAGCAACTGGGCCGACCTCATCGCGCGCAGCCTTCGGGCCGGTGGTGTCAAGCCCTCGGACAAGGTGCACGTGGCCTACGGCTACGGTCTCTTCACGGGCGGACTCGGCGCGCACTACGGCGCAGAACGACTGGGCTGCACGGTGATTCCGATGTCCGGTGGCATGACCGATCGTCAGATCCAGCTCATCGAGGACTTCGAGCCCGACGCCATCATGGTCACGCCGTCGTACATGCTCACGATTGTCGACGCGATGGTCAAGAAGGGCATCGACCCGGCGAAGACCTCGCTGAAAACCGGCGTCTTCGGCGCTGAGCCCTGGACCGAGGAGATGCGCAAGGAGATCGAGAAGACTCTCGACATGGACGCCGTCGACATCTACGGCCTGTCCGAGGTCATGGGACCGGGCGTCGCGATGGAATGCGTCGAAACCAAGGACGGACTTCACATCTGGGAGGATCATTTCTACCCGGAGGTCATCGACCCGGTGACCGGCGAGGTTCTGCCCGACGGCGAGGAGGGTGAATTGGTGTTCACGTCCCTGTCCAAGGAAGCGATGCCGATCATCCGCTACCGCACGCGCGATCTGACGCGACTGCTACCGGGCACGGCTCGCACGATGCGTCGGATGCAGAAGGTCACCGGCCGCACCGACGACATGATCATTCTGCGCGGAGTCAATCTCTTCCCGACGCAGATCGAGGAGCTGATCCTGACGGTTCCCGTTCTGGCACCGCAGTTCCAGTGCGTGCTCGAGCGAGCCGGACGCATGGACTCACTGACCGTCCTCGTCGAAGCCCGACCCGATGCCGCGCTCGACACGCATCCGATTGCCGCAGCAACGCTGAAGAAGCTGGTCAAGGACCGGATCGGCGTCAGCGTCGCGGTCGACGTCGTTGCACCGGCGGCCCTCGAGCGTTCCATCGGTAAGGCCCGTCGTCTGATCGACAACCGTCCGACCGTATGACATGAGCCCGGTGGCACAGGATTTCGAGCAATGGCGCGAGAACGTCTCGACGGCGTTCGTGCCGCTCGACGCTGTGTCCACCGGGCCGTCGTCGTTCCAGGGCACGCTGGTGTCGTCGACGCTCGGGGCGCTGCAACTGAGCGAGGTGACCGGCCGGGAGGTCGACGTCAGGCGCACACGCGCGACCATCCGGCGGTCCGACCCCGGATCGATCAAGGTGGGTCTGCAACTGACGGGGTGCGGCACGATCGTCCAGAACGAGCGCGAGGCCGTGCTCCATCCTGGCGACTTCGCGGTCTACGACACCAGTGCCCCTTACGATCTGCACTTCGCCGGGGACTTCGAGATGTTCGTGGTGATGTTTCCACGCGACGCGCTCCGCATCGATTCCCGTGACTTGACGACCGTTGCCGCGCGTCGCATCGAGGGCGATCACGGCGTCGGCGCGCTGGTGTCGCCGTTCCTGTTCAATTTGCGTCGCAACGCCGCCGACGGCACATTGCCGACGACACCGATGCTCGAGAACGCCGTCCTCGATTTGCTCTGCGCCGCTCTCGACGACGCGGCTCCCCACGATGCGCCGGGATCCACACTCCTGATCGAGGCCAAGAGTCTCGTCGAATCTCAGCTGTCCGATCCGACACTGTCCACGGCGTCTCTCGCTGCGCACCTGCATATTTCGACGCGTTACTTGCAGAAGCTCTTCGAGCAGGACGGTCGCACGGTGGCCGGCTGGATCAGATCCAGGCGTCTGGAGAGGTGCCACCGCGACCTGCGTGACCCTCGTTTCGCCGCAGACAGTATCGGAACCGTCTGTGCGCGTCACGGTTTGATCGATTCCTCGAACTTCTCGAAGCTGTTCAAGGAGACGTACGGCATGTCGCCGCGGGAGTACCGCGCCGGGTGAGAGCGCACGCCGCCCTCACCCGACCACGAACTACTTTCCGAGGATCAGATCCGAGGCCCGCTCACCGACCATGATGGACGGCGCGTTGGTGTTGCCCGACGGCACCGTGGGCATGATCGACGCGTCCGCCACCCGCAATCCATCGACCCCGCGGACCCGAAGGTCGGCTCCGACAACGGCATCGGAGTCCGACTCGGCTCCCATCTTGCAGGTTCCGACCTGGTGGTGGTACGTACCGGCAGTCTGTCGGACGTACGCCCGCAGGTCGTCGCGGGTGCGGGCGCTCGGTCCCGGTACCACCTCCGCTTTACGCCACGGCGCGAAGACATCGGAGGCACCGATCTCCCGGCAGATCTCCACCGCGTCGACCATCGCTTCGAGGTCGTACGGATCGGCCAGGATGTTCGGATCCGCCAGCGGCAATTCATTCGGATCCGAGGACGCCAATCGCAGCGTGCCGCGTGAACGCGGAGCCACGATTCCCGGAGCGATCGTGTAGCCGTTCTCCGGCACCGGGTATCCGTCGGCGGGGTAGGGGATGTGCATGAACAGGGGCTGCAAATCGGGTGCAGCGCCGGCCCATCCGGTACTGCGGGCGTACAGCTGCGCTTCGAGCAGGTTGTTGGTACCGGCTGCGAGCGGCTCGAGGGACTCGTAGATGTTGCTGAGCAGCAAATGGTCGTGCAGGTTCTCGCCGACGCCCGGCAGGTCGACGACGGTGTCGATTCCCAGTTCAGCCAAATGTCTGGACGGCCCGATTCCACTGAGCAGCAGGGTCTTCGGAGAGCCGAGGGCTCCGCCGCACAGGATGACCTCGTGATCGGCGAACGCTCGCTCCAGCTCGCCATCTCCGCGGCTGTATTCGATGCCCACCGCTCGGCCGTTCTCGAGCACCACTCGGTGCACGAGAGCACCGGTGGTCACCGTCAAGTCGGGATTGTCGAGCACCGGGCCGACGAAGCTCTTCCAGGCGCTCATCCGCTCACCGTCGCGCGTGGTGGTGTGGTTGTAGCCGGCACCGACCATCTCGTCGGCGTTGAAGTCGTCGATCAGTTTGTGACCATGTTCGACGGCCGCGTCGACGAACGCCGCCGCCAAGGGGTGCGGGGTACCCATGATCGACACCGGCAGTGGCCCGTCGCCGCCGTGAAACTCGTTGGCACCGAGTTCGTGTGACTCCGAACGCTTGAACAGCGGCAGCACGTTCTCCCACGACCATCCGGCGTCGCCGCTGGCCGATGCCCACCCGTCGTAATCGCTGGAATGCCCACGTACGTAGATCATTCCGTTGAGGGACGAGCTGCCACCGAGAACGCGTCCGCGTGGCCAGAAGATTCGCCGATCGTTGGCGTGCTTCTGCGGGGTGGTGAACAGTCCCCAGTCCTGCGGTCCGCCCAACAGCGTCGGCCAGCCCTGCGGTGAGTGGATCGCCGGATCGGTGTCCACGGGACCGGCCTCGATGACGTGGACGGTGTGGCCTGCGTCGAGGAGCCTCCTGGCGATGACGCTTCCTGCTGATCCTGCTCCGACGACGAGGTAGTCGGTCGATTTCTTCGGCATGTCAGTCCTTGCTGTTTCGTTGCTGCACGCGGGAGTCGGGCTACAGAACTACGGTGACGACCTTCTCTTCGGTGTTGGCTTCTATTCCAGCCCAACCCAATTCCCGTCCCGTGCCACTCGATTTCATGCCACCCCACGGCAGGGCGGGATCGATGGCCGCCCATCCGTTCACCCACACCGCGCCGGATCGAACCCGCCCGGCCAACGAATGCGCTCGCGACACGTCACGAGTCCAGATCGACGCGGCCAGACCGTATGTCGTCGCGTTGGCGATCGTGATGGCCTCGTCCGCCGTATCGAACGGGATGACCGTTCCGACGGGCCCGAATATCTCCTCCTGGGCGATCTTCATGTCGTTGTTCGCATCGGCGAAGATGGTCGGCTCGACGAAGAAACCGGCGCGGTCGGGTCGACCGCCACCAGCGGCCACACGAGCCCCGCCGTCGCGTCCGGCCTGGATGTAGCCGAGCACACTGTCGCGTTGGGTCGCGTTGACGAGCGCACCCATCGTCGTCGACGGATCGAACGGGTCGCCGAGAACTTGTGCGGACGCAGCCGCCGACAATCCGTCCACCACCTGGGAGTACAGCGAACGGTGCACCAGCACACGGGTACCGGCGGCGCACACCTGTCCCTGGTTGAAGAACAGGCCCATCGCGGTGCCGTTGATCGCGGCCTCCAGGTCCGCGTCCTGGAGAATGATCTGCGGAGACTTGCCGCCGAGCTCGAGCGTCGTCCTCTTGAACGTGTCGGCGGCCTTCTTCGCGATGAGCTTGCCGACTCGAGGGCTGCCGGTGAAGCTGATCTTGTCGACATCAGGATGACCGACCAGAGCGTCACCGGTCACATCGCCCAGTCCTGGAACGACATTGACCACCCCCGCCGGGATTCCGGCCTCGGCGATGAGTCGAGCGAGATGCAGAATCGACAGCGGCGCATCCTCCGGCGGCTTGACCACCATCGTGTTTCCGGCGGCCAGTGCCGGGGCCAGCTTCCACGCGGCGATCATCAACGGTGTGTTCCAGGGGACGATCATGCCGATCACGCCGACGGGCTCACGCACGGTGTAGGAGTGCGTGGGCTGACCGAAGTATCCCGCAGTGGGGATGGAACTTCCGGTGATCTTGTCGGCCCACCCGGCGAAGTGCCGGAACGTCGCTGCGGCATTGGGTATGTCGAGCATGGCCGGCTGCCCGACGGGCTTCCCGACGTCGAGGGCCTCCAACGTCGCCAGCAGGTCCCCGTCCCGCTCGATCAGGTCCGCAACTCGATTGAGGAGCTGTCCGCGGACCGCTCCGGGCGTTGCACCCCACTCGCCGCCGAGCTGGGCACGGGCCGCACGCACTGCTGCGTCCACGTCCGACGCGGTGGCTGCGGCAATCTCCGCCAGGGGTTGTTCCGTCGTCGGATCGATGTCGGTGAACGTGCCTGCGTCGGATGCGCCGTGCCACTGCCCCGCGATGTAGAGCTCGGTGGCGGTGCCGGTCGGCAGCGACGGTGCGGCCGATTCCTGTACTGCGGTCATGTGTTTTCGCTCCTTCTCGGTGCCGTGTGCAGGCACCTCTCGCATGTCTGCTCCAGACTGCTCCCGGGCGAACGTGCCGGTCTTGTGTGATCGCGCACACATTGTGCGGTAGATGCGCACAGTCGCGAGAAGGCAGCAGACAGCCGAACGGGTTCCGTGTCGGCACCGAAAGGCGCAGTATGAGGTGGTGAACGTGACACCGACGCAATTGCGAGCGCAGTTCGCCCTTCGTCTGTCGGCTCTGTACGGGCGGGAGGTTCCCGCGTACACGACGCTGTTGGATGTCACCGCGTCGATCAATGCCGAGACGATGCGCAACGTGGGTGCCGATGCGGAACGTTTCGGCTCCATCGATCGCGTCACCGCCGAGCGACACGGGGCGATTCGTGTCGGCAATGCACGTGAGATGTCGCAGGTAGCACTGATATTCGGTGCCATGGGAATGTATCCGGTGGGTTTCTACGATCTGCGTGACACTGCGTCGAGTTCGATTCCGGTGGTGTCGACAGCGTTCCGGCCGATCGATCCGGCCGAGCTGGCGATCAACCCGTTCCGGATCTTCACCTCGATGCTGGTGGCGTCGGATCGACGGTTCTTCGACCCGGATCTCGGCCGTCGCCTGACGGAATTCCTCGACCGCAGAACACTGTTCCCTCCGCTACTGCTCGAGCTGGCAGCCACGTGCGAGAGGGGCAACGGCCTCGCAGCGGAGGAGTCCGCTACCTTTCTGGACCTCGCGACGGCGGCGTTCGCGTTGTCGACCGACCCTGTCGACAGAGCGTGGTATCGCGAACTCGAGGCAGTCTCGGCGGTGGCCGCCGACATCGGTGGTGTCTCCTCCACCCACATCAATCATCTGACACCGAGGGTTCTGGACATCGATCTTCTGCATCGCCGTATGGGAGAGCGCGGGGTGGCAATGATCGACACCATCCAGGGGCCTCCTCGTACGTCCGGTCCTGGATTGTTGTTGCGCCAGACGTCGTTCCGAGCGCTGGACGAGCAGCGGATGTTTCTCGACGAGAACGGCAACGTCGAACCCGGCCATCTGCGGGTGCGGTTCGGCGAGGTCGAAGCCAGGGGCGCGGCAGCTACCGCACTCGGACGACGTCGCTACGACGAGTATCTGGATCGACTCGATACCGAGGAACCTGAGGACGCGTCCGCACTGTGGTCGTCGCTGGTGCCGGACGACGAGACACAGTGGATGGCAGAAGACCTCGCCTACTTCACCTTTCGAGTCACCGGGACCAACCCGTCCGCTGCAGACCGGGACGGTGGCCTCGTCGATCTGGTCAGGTCGGGTGTTCTCGCGGCCGACCCGATCGTGTACGAGGACTTCCTGCCCAAGTCGGCGGCGGGCATCTTCAGGTCCAATCTCGAATCCGACGGCACCCGCAATTCCGACAACACCGCGGCAGCCTTCGATGCGGAGGCGATGGAAAGCGTTCTGGGACGGACCCTGCACGACCCGTACCGGATCTACGGCCGTCTCCGAGACGAGTCGGTGACGCGAGTCGAGAAGCACCTCGGCCTGACGAAGCCTCTCGACTGCCCATGGACCCACTGAGCAATCGGCCCGAGATACCGAGTGTCAGCCCGAGATACCGAGGGATCCGGCGAGGGTCGGCCAACTCTTCGGTAGCTGCTCCACCCAGTACGGCCACGAGTGCGTTCCGGTCTCGGTGAAGTCGAACGTTGCAGGAATGTTCAACTGGCCGAGCCGATCCGCAAGTCGGTGTGTGCAGTAGTTCGACCCGACCTCGATGAGGCCACCGACCACCACCCTGTCCCATCCCGCTGCCGTGTCGAAGCTTTCGTGTCGTCCGGGTGCTCCGGTTCCCACCGACACGTAGACATCGGTACCGCGCAGACTTTCGGCGTTGGCCACCGAATCATGTTCGGCCCACGCAGGATCGAAGGGTCCGCCCCACATGTTGTCGGCATTGCCGCCGAATGCCCCGACGATGGCTCGAATACTGGCCTGGCCCAACGGCTCGGCGGACGCGAAGCAGCCGCTGTACGACGCCACGCCGGAGTACACATCCGGGTTACGTGCGGCGAGCATCATCGCCGATTGTGCGCCCATCGACAGTCCCGCTATCGCGTTGCGGCCGTTGCCGTCCACGGCCGCATCGATCAGCGGAGGCAGTTCCTCGGTGAGAAACGTTTCCCACTGGTAGCGGCCGAGTTTCGGGTCGTCGCGCTGCCAGTCGGTGTAGAAGCTTCCTGGCCCGGCCAACGGCAGGACGACGTTGACGTTCTTGTCGGCGAAGAACTCCGCTGCCTGCCCCTTCCGCAACCACATGCTGTTGTGCGGATCCTCTTCGCCGATGCCGCTGAGCATGTACAGCGTCGGACGCGGTCCGCTTTTCGCCGCGGGTGTGAGCACCTGCACTTCGACGACGGCCCCCATAGCGGGTGAGTCGACCTTCAGCGTGCGCAGCGTGTCGGATGTCAGGACGGTGTCGACGATGCGGGCGGAGGGGGCAGCCGGCTCGGCGGATGCGATACCTCCCGAGGCGATCGACAGGGACAACGCTGCGACGAAGACAGTGGTGGAGATGCGTCGGCGACGCATGGCGATCCTCTCGGGATTATCACGGTAAGGGTGAATCGAGGTGCAGCATTGCACAATTGCGCGCCCGGTAACACGTTGTGGGCAAACTTTCACCACTGACGCAGACTCGATACCCGATCGAGGTGGCGAACCTGTACCTCCGCCCTTTTTCGCCCTTTGAGTCGCACACGAACAATTCGTGCACTAATCAATTCTGATACTCTGGCCAGCGTGACCACCACCGAGGATCCACTCGCGCTCGATCGCCAGGTCTGCTTCGCCCTGGCCGTCACCAACCGGGCTGTGCTGTCGGTGTATCGGCCTTTGCTCGAACCGATGGGCCTGACCCATCCGCAGTATCTGGTGATGTTGGCCTTGTGGGGCGAGTCGCCGATGTCGGTCAAAGCGATCGGCTCAGCGCTGCAACTCGACTCGCCCACCCTGTCTCCCCTGCTGAAGCGTCTGGAATCGATGGGCCTGCTCACTCGCACACGCAGCACGGAAGACGAGCGCATTCTGCTCGTATCCCTCACCCCCGCCGGAGCCGCTCTCCGCGCCGAGGCAGAAAAGATTCCATCCGCGGTCGTGGCGAGACTCGGTGCGTCACTCGACGAACTGGAGCAGTTGCGCCGCGTCCTCACTCGCGTCAACGACGCGGCGATCGCAGCAGGAGCACTGACATGAGCGCACGACCCCAGCGCACCCGTCCGAACGCCGGCCAATGGTTGGGCTACGCCGTCCTGGGCCGCAAACTCCCCGACCCCATGCAGGATTGGGTTCGACGCGACCTCGTCGGCCCCGGCGCGACACCGCGTCACATCCTGCGCTCGATGATCCCGTTCCTTCCCATCTTCATCGGGTTCTTCGTGCTCTTTCCCGGCGCGATCTGGTTACGTGCCTCGATGGTCCTGTTGGCCCTGCTGCTCGCGCTGTTCTACACCGCCGCATACATGGACCAGAACCGCGCCCGTCGTCTCGAGATTCACGGACTGCCCGCCGACCTGAAAAGCGAGAAGAAAACGGCGGAACTCGAACGCGAACGCGAGAACTACCGCCGCAACCACTGACCGCCCGGTCAGTGCTCGCGGGCGAGGCCTGCGGTGAAGTCGTCGGCGATCATGACGGCCAGATCCCGCGTCTTGCGGTTGGTGTTCTGTGAGAGTTCGGTCAATTGCGTGAACGCGGCGTCGGCGTCGATGCGGTACACCGACATGAGGATGCCGACGGCTCGGCCGATCGTGCCGCGGGTCTCGAGCGCCGTACGCAGTGTCGCGGCCTGATTGCCGCTCTCGGCGATCAGCTGCTCGCGCATCCGTGACAGTTCGAGGTGCACGCGAACGCGCGCGACGAGTTCTCGGTCGTGGAACGGCTTGACGATGTAATCGTCGGCACCGCGTCCGAGTCCGTCGAGCACAAAATCAGTTCCCGCACGAGCGGTCAGCAAGATGACCGGTACTCGCCTCAAATCGGCGTCGCCGCGGATGTCGTCCACCAGATCGAGACCACTGCGCCCCGGCAGCATGACATCGGAGAGCACGAGCCCCGGCAGCATCGCTCGGGCACGATCGAGAGCGGTCTCGATGTCCCCCGCTGTCGAGACGGACCACCCTTCGTCGGTCAGCAGGCGCGCGAGGTAGTTGCGCATGTCGACGTTGTCCTCGACGAGCAGGACGTCGGCGCGATCGGTCGTCTCGGGAACGGGCTCGATCGAGGGGAAGATCGCCGAGATCGGATCGGCCGGAGCGCCGGGTCGATCGACAGCGGCAGCTTCTGCGGGCAACCGCGGCACCTGCACGGTGAAGGTAGTCCCCCGGCCCACGTCGCTGTCGACGTCGATGCGCCCGTTCAAGGCGGTCAGCAAGTCCGTCACCAGGGCAAGCCCGATTCCGGACCCTTCGATGCTGTGCGCGCCTTCTCTCTCGACGCGGTGGAACCGGTCGAAGATTCGAGGCAGGTCCTCGGCCGGAATTCCCAGTCCGGTGTCTGCGACCACGAGCCGAACGGTGGTCTCGTCCGCGACCAGACGAACCGACACCCGTCCGGCCGGGGTGTACTTGACGGCGTTGGCGACGAGGTTGAATACCACCTTCGACCACATTTCGGCGTCGGTCAGGACCACGACGTCCTCGGCCGCATCCACGACGAGCTCGAGCCCCTGCGCCGACGCGACGGCCGAGAACATCGTCGCGCAATCGCGTGTCACCGAGCCGAGGTTCACCGGCTCGAGTCGAGAGACGAGTCGGCCGGCCTCGGCATTGACGATGTCGAGCAGGTCGTCCACCAACCTGCGCAGCCGCATCGACGCGCGATGAACGACGTCGAGTGATTCGCGGTCGTTCGCATCCAGCACCGAAGCAGCGTTCTCGCGTACCGAATCGAGCGGGCCCGTCAGCAGCGTCAGCGGGGTGCGGAATTCATGCCCGACGTTCTCGAGCAGCCGAGTCTTCGCAGCATCGGCGTCGGCCAAGGCCGCCACCCGGCTGCGCTCCATCTCGAACGCGTGCGAGGCCGTCAATGCGGTGGACAGGCGTTCGGCGACGACGACGCAGAACGAGGTGAAGGCATCGTCGATCACCCGATGGCTGCTCACTCCGATCAACAGCGCCCCGACCGGCTGTACCCGACCGGCCATCGTCAACGGCACGACGACGGCCTGCGGAACGTTGCCGTCCACCTGCACGGTCGCGCAGGCGACCGTGCCGTCGGCAACGCGAGAGATGTCGGCGCACTCCCACGTCGCAGCGTCGTACCCGGCGTCGCCGCCGGTCACGACACACTCCACCGGGCCGTCCGCATTCAGATCTTCGCGGAGGTAACCGGCGACGAGGGGGAACTCCGACGCTTCGGCCGCGAGCACGCCCACTGCCGCACGGCAGATGTCCACGGCACCGTCGGTGTCGTTGCCCGTCAGCGTGCCCAGACTCAGCAACGCCTGCATGCGGCGTTCGCCGAGCAGCTGTTGGGTGACCTCCGACGTCGCGACGAACACGCCGAGGACCGCGCGCTCGGGACCGTGAATCGGACTGTACGAGAAGGTCCAGTACGTCTCTTCGAGGAACCCGTACCGATTCATCATGAACCGTTGGCGAGCACCGTGCACCGCAGTGCCGCCGTCGACGACCTGATGGGCCAATGCGCCGATCTCGTCCCAGATCTCTGCCCAGCAGTCCCTGGCCGGCTGCGCTGCGGCGGCGGGAAACTTGTCACCGAGAAAATCGGTGTACGAGTGGTTGAAGATCTGGACCAGGTGCGGCCCCCACCAGATCAACATCGGGATGGTCGACGGGATGACCGTGCGGATGGCCGCGATCAATTCGTACGGCCATTGCTCCACCGGTCCCAGCTCCGTGGAGCTCCAATCCAGCTCGCGAAACCGAGCCTCGGTGGCATTGTCACCGGGAAACAGCTCGTCGAGCCGAGCCGAACCGGGATCGGGTACTGCGGGATTCATGGCCTCGTCCTTAGTCACATGCGGCCGTAGGTCAAGGACGGGCGCAAACTCCTCGTCGATTCTATCCGAGCGCCAGGTGGGCAAGCGTTTCGCTCACCTGCGCCGGGGGTAATCGACCGCTCATGCCCACCTCATCCAGTCTCCCGTATCCCCTGGGCGTCTCGCGTCTGTCCGACGACGGTGCCAACCTCGCCGTCTACTCCGAAACAGCCGACTCGGTGTCCGTCGTCGTGATGAACGACGACGGAACAGAGCGCAGTACAACACCGTTGACGCTTCGCACCGGTCACGTCTTCCACGATCTGGTGCCCGATGTCACGCCGGGAACGCGATACGGTCTCCGCGTCGACGGCCCGTGGGATCCCGCCTCGGGACTGCGTCACAACCCGGCGAAGCTACTGCTCGACCCGTACGCCACGGCCGTCACCGGCCAGGTCGACTGGAACGAGTCGGTGTTCTCGCATCTGCATGCAGAGCCGGAGACCCGCAACGACGAGGACTCCGCACCGCACATGCCGTATTCCGTTGCAGTGCAATCGAACTTCGATTGGACCGGCGACGAGGCACCGCGCACTCCACTGGACCGGACCGTCGTCTACGAGGTCCACGTGAAGGGCTTCACTGCCACCAATCCCGATGTTCCCGAGGACATTCGAGGAACATACGCCGGGCTGGCCCACCCCGCCGCGATCGCGCACTTGAAGCGTATCGGCGTCACTGCAGTGGAGCTGTTGCCCATTCATCAGTTCGTCCAGGACTCACACCTGCTCGAAGAGGGCCGCCGAAACTACTGGGGCTACAACTCCATCGGCTTCTTCGCCCCGCACAACGAGTACGCCAGCACCGGCGACACCGGCGGTCAGGTGGACGAATTCAAGGCACTGGTCAAGGCGATGCACGAGGCCGGTATCGAGGTCATCCTCGACGTCGTCTACAACCACACAGCCGAGGGCAACCACCTGGGACCGACGTTGTCGCTCAAAGGAATCGACAACGGCTCGCACTACCGACTCGTCGACGACGACCGCAGCGCCTACTACGACACCACGGGCACCGGCAACAGCCTCAACGTCGGACATCCCGCGGCGCTGGGCCTGATCATGGACTCGCTGCGGTACTGGGTCACGGAGATGCACGTCGACGGATTCCGTTTCGATCTCGCGAGCACCCTGACCCGTCAGGACTCCGGCCTCGACGTCCACAGCGCGTTCCTCGATCTCGTACACCAGGATCCGACGCTCGCGCCGGTCAAACTCATCGCCGAGCCCTGGGACACCCAGGGCTACCAGGTGGGCGGGTTCCCGGCCCGGTGGTCGGAGTGGAACGGTAAGTTCCGCGACGACGTTCGTGACTTCTGGCGCGGCGAGGACGGCGCGTTGTCCGCTCTGGCGCAACGTGTCACCGGCAGCCCCGACGTGTACGAGAGCACCCGGCGCCCAACCTTGGCGAGTGTCAACTTCATCACCGCCCACGACGGCTTCACCCTGGCCGACCTCAATTCCTACGACGAGAAGCACAACGAGGAGAACGGCGAGGACAGCCAGGACGGCGAATCCGACAACCGTTCGTGGGGATGTGGCGCCGAGGGCCCGACCGACGACGAGGGCGTCAACGCACTCCGCGCCCGCCAGCAGCGTAATCACCTTGCCACACTGCTCCTTTCGGCCGGCGTCCCGATGATCCTCGGCGGCGACGAACTGGGCCGAACGCAGAACGGCAACAACAACGCGTACTGCCAGGACAACGAGGTCTCCTGGTTCGATTGGAGCACGGTCGATCAGGATCTCGTCGACTTCACCACCCAACTGATCTCGCTGCGCGACGAGCATCCGGCGTTGCGTCCCACCTGGTTCCGGCACGACAGCGATTCCGAGGAGGACGGGGCAGGACCCGATACGGTCGACTTCTACCGCGCCGACGGTCAAAAGATGGTCGACGAGGATTGGTCCGACGGCAACGCACACAGCATTCTCATCCTGATGCGTGCGGGCGAGAAAGACGCTGCGTTCGCCTGGATGGTCAACGCCTCACCTGCGACAGTCGAATTCACGCTGCCAGAGGGCAAGTGGAGTCAGTCGACGTCGAGTGATCCGGATCAGGCGTACGAGGCGGGCGGGCCGTCCATTCTGATTCGCGAGCATTCGTTCACGTTGCTGCAGGGCTGATCGGTCCATTGTTCGAGAATCTGTAGCCACTCCTCCGATTCGGAGCGTCCGGCCCACGCGATGTATCCGTCGGGCCGGACGAGGACGGCGGGGCCGCTGTCGGTACGGCGGACGATGTCCGTTCGAGTGCAGTCGCTCTCGCCGACCTGACCCCGACGGACCCGAGCGATCAGGCGGCAGGCAGTACCTTCGTGAACAGCACGGCCCCGGTCGCGTCGCAGAGGTTGACGGTCAGATCGCGCGAGTCCCCGTCGATGCGCACCTCACCGAAATGCTGAAACGCGTCGAGTGGCGACGCGTTCGGCTCCGGTGGCGCGTGCACGAACACTGCCTCCGGGCCGAAGGTGCCGTCCAAGTCGTTGGGGCCGAACGCGCCGGCGTTGAGCGGCCCACTGACGAACTCCCAGAACTCGCGAAATTCCTGGTAGGCCGCCCGCTCCGGCGAATAGTGATGCGCTGCTGTGTAATGCACGTCGGCGGTGAGCCAGACGGTGCCGGTGACGTCGTTCCGGTCGATCGCGGTGAGCACCTGCGCGATGTCGGTCTCACGACCCAGCGGCGCACCGGGGTCGCCGTTGCCGACGCCTTCCTGCGCGTCCTTCCCGTCAGGAACGACGAGTCCGAGGGGCAGGTCGTTCGCGATGATCTTCCACGTCGCGGTGGAGCGGGACAGCTCCGCGATCAACCACTGACGCTGCGCCGAGCCGAGGATCTCCCCTGACGCAGCAGTGTTCGCACCGTTCGCATCCTTGTACGTGCGCATGTCGAGGACGAAGACGTCGAGCAGCGGCCCGTAGGCGATCTTGCGGTACACCCGGCCGTCGACGGCTTCTGTGGGCGCGATGGGCAACCACTCGTGAAACGCCTGCAACGCTCTCTGCGACAGCAGGTCCACATCCTTCACCGTGTATTGCTCCAGGTCGAGGATCTCACCGGGATACCAGTTGTTGACGGTTTCGTGATCGTCCCACTGGACCATCTGGGCGACAGACGAATTGAAGCGGCGGTAGTTGTCGTCGGTGAGATTGTAGGCGTATTGGCCGCGGTACTCGTCGAGCGTCTCGGCGACCTTGGACTTGGCCTCGCTCATGGTGTTTCGCCAGATTCGGCCGTCGGGAAGTGTCACGCGCTCCTCGAGCGGGCCGTCCGCATAGATCACATCGCCGCTGTGCAGGAACAGATCCGGTTGCCTGTCGGCCATCGCCGAGAAGATGGTCATACCGCCGATGTCGGGGTTGATGCCGTAACCCTGGCCTGCGGTGTCGCCACCCCACAACAGGCGGATGTCGGATGGGCCGTCAGGAGCTGTGGAGAACATTCCGGTGACGGGTTCCGACGTCGCGCCGTCCTCGCCCTCGAGCGTGACGCGGTAATGAACCTTCTGTCCCGCAGGCAATCCGGTCAGGCGCAGCACTCCCGTGCCGTCCGACTGCGGGGTCAGCAGTGGCCCGCGCATCGTCCTCACCGAGGAGAACGAGTCCGTCGCGGACGTGTCGACGATCATCGTCGCCGGAGTATCGGAACGTGCCCACACCAGCGCTCCGTCGGCACGCACATCACCGCTGGCGACGCCGTGTGTCAGCATCGGCCGGGTGCGAACCAACGCCGGGCTGCACGCCAGGACAGGCGTGGCAGCGGCACCGAGAGCGGCATATCTGAGGAGGGATCGACGGGTGAGCTGCATGCCCTTCACCGTCCAGCATCGACATGAACGGCTCGTAGCGCCCAGGAAGACAGACGAGTTCCACTGCAGCTCGTCGCGCAGCGTGACGAGGAACGCGGCCGCAGGATCGGAAAACACAACCACCGATCCCGACCCTGCGGCGCTACCTCACCGAACCGCTGTGGGTCAGCTCACCCCGGCACGCACGTCCGGTGCCCCGAGCCTGGCCGCGTCGGCGGTCTCGTCATCGGGCTGTTGCTGTGAATCCCGTTCCGCCAGAACACGAAGACGGTAGTGCTCGATCTCCTCGGCCCGGTGCTGATCGTCCCAGCCGAGAATCGGAGCCACCAGCCGAGCCACTTCCTCGGCTGCTGCTTCACCACGATCGGGAACCTCGATGGAGATGCGGGTGCGCCGGGTGAGGATGTCCTCGAGATGCTGCGCGCCTTCGTGACTCGCGGCATAGACGACCTCGGCCTTCAAGTACTCCGGTGCGCTGTCGAGAGGCTTCCCGAGTTCGGGATCGGCGTCGATCAGATCCAGCACCTCACCCATCAAGGTGCCGTACCGACCCAACAGATGCTCGACGCGTGAGACCCGCATGCCGGTGCGTTCGGCCGTCAGATTGCGGGAGTTGTACGCCCCGAGGTAGCCGTCGGCCCCGACGAGTGGGATGTTCTCGGTGACACACTTGGGCACTGTGCGTTCGAGCCCGTGCACCGCAGCATCCACTGCGTCCTTGGCCATCACGCGGTAGGTGGTGTACTTGCCACCGGCGATGACGGTCAGTCCTCGCACCGGGCTGGACACCGCATGCTCGCGGGAGAGCGTGCTGGTGGAGTCGGATTCTCCGAACAGCAACGGCCGCAGACCTGCGTAGACCCCGACGACATCGGCGCGGTCCAGTGGATCGGCCAGCAGCTTGTTCACGTGCCCCAGGATGTAGTCGATGTCGCTCTGGCTCGCGGCCGGGTGAGCGAGATCGAGCTTCCAGTCGGTATCGGTGGTGCCGATGACCCAATGGCTTCCCCACGGGATGACGAAGAGCAGGCTCTTCTCGGTGCGCGTGATGATGCCCGTGGCGCTGTTGATGCGGTTGCGGGGCACCACCAGGTGCACGCCCTTGGATGCGCGAACCTGGAACTGCCCACGCCCGCCGACCATCTGCTGGACCTCGTCGGTCCAGACACCCGCGGCATTGATGACCTGCTTGGCACGCACCTCGAACGAACGACCCGTTTCCAGATCGCTCGCCACGACACCGACGACCTTGTCGTCCTCCCGAAGGAAGCCCGTGACGCGAGTGCTGTTGGCGCACAACGCCCCATAGGCGGCCGCGGTCCGCGCAATCATCATCGTGTGCCGAGCGTCGTCGACCTGGCCCTCGTAGAACTTCACCGCACCGCGAATCGCCGACCGCTTACCCGAAGGGAAGGATTCGAGCGTCTTCTTCTTACCGAGATGCTTGTGATGACTTGGTACGCCGCGTCCGGCACCCATGACGTCGTACACGCCGATACCGAGCCCCACGTACGGACGGTCGATCACCTTTTCGAGCGGATAGATGAACGGGACCGGCCGAGCGAGGTGCGGGCACAACGTGTTCAGCACGAGCGAGCGCTCTTTGAGGGCCTCGAACACCAGCGAGAAGTTGAACTGTTCGAGGTACCGCAGACCGCCGTGGAACAGCTTGCTCGAGCGACTGGACGTGCCGGCCGCATAGTCGCGTGCTTCGAGCAGTCCGACCTTCAGACCACGCGTCACCGCGTCGAGAGCCGTTCCCGCGCCGACGACGCCGCCGCCGATCACCAGGATGTCCAGCTCTTCGGCTTCCATCCGTGCGATCGCCTCGGCGCGCGCGGTTGGACTCAAAGCCGTTGTGGTGGAACTCATTCTTCATCAACCCAATCGAGAGTACGTGTCACTGCCTTCTTCCAGCCGGCGTACAGCTTTGCCCGCTGGTCTTCGTCCATGGACGGTGTCCATGTCTTGTCCTCGGCCCAGTTCTGGCGAATGTCGTCCTCGCTCGCCCAGTACCCGACGGCAAGGCCTGCCGCGTATGCCGCTCCGAGAGCGGTGGTTTCGGCTACGACGGGCCGCACCACGTCGACGTTCAGGATGTCGGACTGGAACTGCATCAACAATTCGTTGACGACCATTCCGCCGTCGACCTTGAGCACCTCGAGGTCGACGCCGGAGTCGGCGTTCATGGCCTCGATGACCTCACGCGTCTGGTACGCGGTGGCTTCGAGTACGGCACGGGCCAGGTGGCCCTTGTTGACGAATCGCGTCAATCCCACGATGGCACCGCGAGCATCGGCACGCCAGTGCGGAGCGAACAGACCCGAGAACGCGGGCACGAAGTACGCGCCGCCGTTGTCGTCCACCGAACGCGCATCGGTCTCGATGTCCGCAGCCGAGGAGATCATGCCGAGGTTGTCCCGCAGCCACTGCACGAGCGAACCCGTCACCGCGATCGAGCCTTCGAGCGCGTACACCGTCGGCTGGTCGCCGATCTTGTAGCAGACGGTGGTGAGCAGGCCGTTCTTGCTCATGACCTTCTCGGTGCCGGTGTTGAGCAGCACGAAATTGCCTGTGCCGTAGGTGTTCTTGGCCTCACCGGGAGACAGGCAGGCCTGTCCGAACGTGGCCGCCTGCTGGTCGCCCAGAATTCCGGAGATCGGCACACCGCGGAACGGTCCGCGTTCACGGCCGGTGCCGTACACCTCGGAACTCGACCTGATCTCGGGCAGCATCGACATCGGAATGCCCATGTCGGCGCAGATGCCCTCGTCCCACTGCAGGGTGTCGAGATCCATCAGCAACGTGCGCGACGCGTTGGTCGGATCGGTGTAGTGCAATCCGCCGTCGGTTCCGCCGGTCATGTTCCACAGCACCCAGGTGTCCATGTTGCCGAAACACAGCTCTCCCGCTTCGGCTTTGGCCCGTGCACCGTCGACGTTGTCGAGAATCCACTTGATCTTCGGCCCGGAGAAGTAGGTGGCCAACGGTAGACCGGTCTTGGCGGTGTACTTGTTGGCATCACCGCCGCCGAGTGCGGTCGCGATGCGATCGGTACGGGTGTCCTGCCAGACGATCGCGTTGTAGATCGGCTTGCCCGTCTCGCGATCCCACACCAGTGCCGTCTCACGCTGGTTGGTGATACCGACTGCGGCGATGTCCTCGCGCGTCAGATCCGCTGCGGCCATGGCACCGGCCGCGACGGCGCGCACGTTGTCCCAGATCTCCGACGCGTCGTGCTCGACCCAACCGGCCTGCGGGAAGATCTGCTGGTGTTCCTTCTGATCGACGGCGACGACGGTGCCCGCGTGATCGAAGATCATGCAGCGTGAGGACGTGGTTCCCTGATCGATCGCGGCGACGTACTTTCCTGCGAACTCGGTCATGGCTTCTCTCCTGTGGTCTGGGTGTCTGCTGGGAGTCGTGATGGCGGCTCGGGCGTCGAACCTTCTTGTTTGCGTAGGTTCTTCCCGATCAACAGGTCGTACAGGAACACTCCTATCGGTCCACCTACGAGAGGTCCGACGATCGGCACCCAGAAGTACAGGCCGCCGTATTGATCTCGCCACGCTCCACCGTAGCCCGTGATGTACGACGCCAGGCGAGGTCCGAAATCTCGAGCCGGGTTGATCGCGTAGCCGGCGTTGGTGGCCCAGGCGAATCCGATGGCGACGACGATGAGGCCCACGATCAGGGGAGCCATGTTGGCCATCGGTGCGGTGCCGAGCGAATCGGTCACGGCCACGATGAGGAACAGCAGAATGGCGGTACCGATGATCTGGTCGATCAGCGCCGAGGACACACTCACCGGCAGTGTCCCGTTACCGGGCAGTGTCGAGAAGATGGTCTGGGTGGCGGTGGTGTGCCCGGGGTCGACCGCGTTGATCATGTCGTTGTAGTTCCAGCGCACCAGCAGCGCGGCCACGAAGGCACCTGCGGTCTGCGCGAGAATGTACGGCGCAACCATCTTCCAGCTGAATCCTCGGAAGAGTGCGAACGTGATGGTCACCGCGGGATTGAGGTGCGCGCCGGTGATACGGCCCGCGACATAGATACCGAACATCACGCCCAGCCCCCACGCCCAGGCGATCGAGTCGTGACCGCCGAGGCTGCCGGACTCACCACCCGAGACCACCTGAGCGACGACGCCGACACCGAACAGAATGAGAATCATGGTTCCGGCGAACTCCGCGGCCATGTGCGCCGGTAGCCCCCATTCCGGTTCCTTACGTGCCATCTTTCAGCCTCCACACAGTCAGTGATACACGCCACATTGCGTGCCATTTGCCACGGTAGACGGCCTGCACTGCGTTTCACAGCTGATGCACATATGTGCAATTCGGTCGTACACTGGTGCCGGTGACGGACACCGGCATCACTCCCGAATCCGACCTGCGGACCGGCCATGCCACCCAGGCGGCGCGGCTGTACTACTTCCAGGACATGACGATGGCGGCCATCGGCCGTGAGCTGGGCGTATCTCGTTCGACAGTCTCACGACTCATCACGTTCGCGCGGGCGTCGGGACTGGTGGAAATCAAGATCTCCACCCCACTCGGTCAGGCACCGCGGATCGAGCGTGCATTCGCCGATCTGTACGACATTCGTGCACACGTGGTGCCGGTCGCGGAGACGGTCGACGAACTGCAGCGTCTCGATCGGGTCGCGACCTTCGCCGGCCGACTGCTGACATCGTTCTTCGAGTCGGACATGGTGATGGGCGTCGCCTGGGGAACCACCGTCAGCGCCGTCAGCCGCAAGCTCGCCCCCAAACGAACCCACAACTCGAGCGTGGTGCAACTGAACGGGGCGGCCAATATGCGCACCACGGGTGTCTCGTATGCCACCGACATCATCCGGACGTTCGCCGACGCGTACGGGGCTGCGGCACAGGGATTTCCGGTCCCGGCATTCTTCGACTACCCGGAAACGAGGCAGCACCTGTGGCGCGAGCGCAGCATCAGGCGCGTGCTCGAACTTCAGGATCGCATGAACCTCGCTGTCTTCAGCATCGGCGTCATGAGCGGAGCCGTTCCGAGTCACGTCTACAGCGCCGGCTATCTCGAACGCGAGGACAGAGCCGAGCTGCAACGTGACGGCGTCGTCGGCGACATCGCCACGGTGTTCCTCCGATCCGACGGCAGCTACAACCGAATTGCGTTGAACGACAGATCGAGTGGGCCGAGCCTCGACCGACTCAAGGCCGTCCCGCGCAGAGTCGCCATCGTGGCGGGAGAGTCCAAACTCGACGCCCTGACCGCCGCACTGCGCGGTGGCCTGATCACCGATCTGGTGATCGACGACATCAGCGCCGCGAAATTGGTGTTGCGCTCGCGCTGACCCATGTGAGTGGAAACTCGACCCCTGCTACGAACTTCCGCGCACGTGGGCAACCCTTGCGCTCGGCCGAATCTCGTGTCACTCTTGGTTCATGACAACAGGAAAGGCGGACACCGCCTCACCGAAGTGAGCGCCGTGCCGATGCCGTCGACATTCCCCCGTCGAGGCACATTCTCCGAAGATCCCGATTCCTACGCCGAAGACATCCGCGCGGTCTGTGCGCAACGCGACCGGTGGCTCGATTACGGACTGAAAGCCGGCCCAGCCGACAGACCTGTCGCGGAACATGCTGTGGCACAACTGTATCGATCTGCCGGGTTCGACGAGCCCGAGTTCCATTGGGTGCCGTCGCCTCGGGCTGCAGCGACCTTCATCGCCGGCAGACACTTGGCGAGAACACCGTCGATATCCACCGCCGGCACCGAGGTGGACGCCGCGATCGCGACCATGTTGTCCGACTCCCGACACCGCATGGACCGCATCATCGAGCGCCGCCACATCGAATGGCCGCGGGAAGACCGGTGGAGCACAACCAACGGCAGCAACGACTTTCGAGTCCGCGGCATCGTCGCCCGCGGTACCCCGATCGAGGCGGCCCTCGCCGGGATCAGCCCGGATCCCATCATCGACCGGACCGTCCGTGCGTCGTTGCACACCAGCCTGTTCGACGGAATTGCCACTGCCATCCGCACGACCACTCCCCGCCCGGTCGGCTCCATCACCTGGTACGGCCAACAAGAAGCCCATCGCGTCGCCTACTACGACGCTTTCCGTCGCCACGGCCTCGCCCGGTTCTCTTTCGAGGACGTCGAACTACTCGACGTCCAAACCGCCCTCATCGAGTCGACGGGGTGGTGGTGGGCGTTCGAGAACATCGCAGTGATGGCCGAACGGCCCACCGCAGTACACGTCGAACCGTTGCCCGATTCGCCGCACGGTGAAGTGCGACTGCGTAATTCGGACGGGCCGGCCGTGGAGTTCGCCGACGGCAGCGCGGTCCACGTACTGAGCGGCACCGTCGTTCCGAGCTGGGTCATCCGCGACCCGACGGTCGACCGCATCACTGTCGAACGCAACGTCGAAGTGCGACGAAGCGCCATCGAACGAATCGGCTGGGACACCTATCTGGAGCAGGCGGGCCTACGTCTTGTCGACGCCGGCCAGGATCCGGGGAACCCGGGCTGCACCCTGGAGCTGTACGCAGCACCGGAGGGCTGGCAGGACGGGGGACGAATTCTGCTCGCCGTCAACGGTTCCCGTGAACGCGATGGCCGGCGTCGCCGCTACGGCCTGCGGGTCCCCGCCGCCTTCACCTCCGCCATCGACGCGGCAGGCTGGACCTACGGTCTGGCCGGAGCCGACTACGCCCGGCTCCTCCGCCGTACGTGACTCCGCACGAAGTCCATCGATACCCACACCACAACTACCCACCCCAACGACCAACCACAGGTGACCCCATGAACTCGAACATCACGCTGTCCACTCTCACCGACCGCACCGGTCTGGATGTCTTCGACTACCTCGACAAGGAGATATCGGTGCCCGTCGTCAACGGGTCGCAGGCCCAGGGAGATCTGATCGTCGTCCCGCTCGCCGTACTCGACGACATCGTCGTCACCACCGAACGGACACGACACGAGACCGTGCCGTTGTCCGGCATCGAACTACTCCGCAGTGCGGCGGGCGGCAATCCGCACAGCCTCGTCGCCGACGGCCGCGGATGCACGTGGTCGAGTCCGGTGCACGACGTTCGACGCCTCGCTCTGGGCATCCTGAGCAACTCGGAGACCGCCTACCTCATTCACCCCGAACACGGGGCCACCGGAATTGCACCCGGCCGATACGTCATCGGTCGTCAGCGCGAACGCGGCGGAGACGGCTGGTTCTCGTCGACGCAACTGATCGCAGACTGACACACCGACTGTGTGTGATCTGTATCGCATCACCCGGGCACTGATAGGTGCATCTCAGAAGGGGCGTCGGAGCAGTAAGTGTGACTCTATGTAGCACTAAGGTTCGCGTCATGACTGCTGTTGTCGCACAGACCGTCGCATGACCGGCGCCCCTTCGCCGGTGCAGAACCGTCTCCTCGGAATCGGACTGGTCGTGCTCATCGTGGTGTTCGTCGGGTGGAGTGTCACCTCGTACAACAAGACCTTCGTCGACGTCGTGACCGTCTCCCTCGAGACCGACAGCGTCGGCAACGCGCTGCCCCGCAATGCCGACGTCAAGGTGCGCGGCATGATCGTCGGCGAGGTCCGATCGGCTACGACCACCGACGGCGTCGTCACCTCGGAACTGGCGATCGAGCCGGACAAAGCGCCGATGATCCCCTCGAACGTCACGGCTCGCCTGCTGCCCAAGACTCTCTTCGGTGAGCGGTACGTCGCGTTGATTCCGCCGGACGGCAAGCCCGGTTCGCCCATCACCGAGGGCACCGTGCTGAAGCAGGATCGCAGCGGAAATGCCATCGAGGTGGGGCAATTGCTCGACGGCCTGCTGCCGTTGCTCCAAGCCGTGCCGCCACAGGATCTCTCGAACACCCTCGGCGCACTGGCACAGGGGCTCAGCGGCCGCGGAGAACAGCTGGGCCTGACGATCGATCGACTGGAGAACATCTTCTCCGGACTGAACACCGAACTCCCCGCCATCCAGCAGGACCTACGCGGATTGGCGGACTTCTCCCAGACCTACGCCGATGCAGCTCCCGAGTTGGTCAGCGCTCTGGACAATCTGCGGACCACCGGCAACACCGTCGTCGAGAAGCAATCCGCGCTCGCGACGCTGTACACGTCGGTGACATCCGCCTCGAATACGACGGCCGGCTTTCTCGAGGCGAACTCGACGCAGCTGATCGGTCTCGCCGCCAATTCGCGCGAGGCACTCGAAGTGCTGGCCGAGTTCTCGCCCGCCCTGGGTTGCACGGTCGCGCAGTTCGCCGAAGGGGCCCGTCGCGGCAGAATCGTCACCGGCGTCGGCGACGAGTATCCCGGCATCAACGTCTCGATGCCGTTCGTCAACCCGAAGGGTCGATACCTGCCGAACCAGGACGAGCCGCGGTTGTTCGAGCAGACCCGCGGACCGAGCTGCTACACCCCCCTCGACCGCAATGCGGGCGAGTACTTCCCGCAGTATCCGGGTGGGTCCATGAACGACGGCTCGTACCAGGTACCGACCAGAAACCCGGGCGAACAGAACATCCCGGTGCTCTCGGCTCCGCAGCTCTCTCCTGTTCCCGCCTCGTACGCGGGCTCGGTCACCGAGCAGCAGACCCTGGCCGTCATCTACGGCGGTGCCACCGGAATCGCACCGGAGGCCGTCCCCTCCTGGACCACGACGGTGGGCGCGCCTGCGCTTCGAGGAACTCAGGTCACGCTCCGCTGACACCGCCTGATTGAATGGTCCGCATCCCCCGTCGACGAGCGCGGCGGGTAACGATTCAGGAGTACAGATGCCAGTCGACACGAACGCCGCAGGATTCTCGATCCAGTCCTCCAACGACGGGCGCGCGGCCGTCATCTCGGTAGCGGGCGAGCTCGACGTCACCACCGCGCCGGCACTGTCCGAGGCCATCACCGCACAGACCGCGACCGGCCCGGCTGCACTGATCGTCGACCTGAGCGGAGTGTCGTTCCTGGCCTCGGCGGCCATGACCGTTCTCGCGACGGCGCAACAGGATCACGGAGAGTCCCTGTCGTTCTCGGTCGTCGCCGACGGACCGACCACCAGCCGGCCCATCAAGCTGATGGGCTTGGATCAGGAATTCACCCTGCACGCCGACCTGGCGTCAGCCCTCGCTGCTCTCGACTGAGTCGGGGCCCGGGGATACGCCCAGCGCCATCACGGCGGCGTCGTCGGCCAGCCCGTCGCCGAAGCTGCGCAGCAGCAACCGCAGATCGTCGACGATCGCTGCCGGAGTCGCCGGAGCGTGCGCCGTCGCGAATTCCAGCAGGGCACCGTCGTCGTCGTATCGGCCCCGGCCGACTCGCGCTTCGGTGAGACCGTCGCTGTAGAGCATCAGGGTGTCCCCTGCTTCGAGCGTGACGGTCGCCGGAACGAAGCGAGCGTGCCGAAGTATTCCGATCAGCTGGCCGCCCGTCATGGGCACGTAGTGGGCGGTTCCGTCGGCACGAAGGACCAGCGGTGGGGGGTGCCCGCCACTGGCCATCGATACCTCGAATCCGGTGTCCGTTCGGCTCAGAATGCCGAAGACTGCGGTGCAGAACTGCGCATTGGCGTCCCGAAACTCTTGCCGCAGAACAGAATCCAGATTCTGCATCACCGCGACGGGGTTCTCGTCGTACACCGCTGCCGCGCGCAACGTGTACCGCGTCAGCGACGTCACAGCGGCCGCCGATGCACCTTTGCCACAGACGTCGCCGAGAAAGAAGCCCCAGCAGTCGTCGGACAACGGAAACAGGTCGTAGAAGTCGCCACCCACCTCGTCGCGGGACGCTGCCCGGTAGTGCGCCGCGGCGGTCATCCCCGACGGCGGTAGCAGTGCGGGCGGCAACAGCGACCGCTGCAGCGTCTTGGCCAACAGTTCTGCACGCGTGCGTGATTGCAGCAATTCGCGCTCGTAGGTACGGCGATCGCGAGCGTCGAGCGCCGTGATGCGGATCAGTACCGGCCGGCCCGCTGCGTCGATCTTGACGTTCGCCGTGATGAACACCGGCAGCCGTCGACGATCCGCCGTCACCAGGTCCAGTGCAATGCCGTCGAGCTTGCCGTTCATCAACAGCATCGGCCCGAAGTGGGTCTCGTAGTGAATGCGTCCACCGACGGTGAGCAGCTCCCCGAAGTCGGTGCCGACCAGCGCGTCGACCTCGAAGCCCAGCCAGGTTGCCAGCGTCGAGTTCAGTCGCGCGATCCGCATGTCGGGGCGTACGGACAGGTACCCGCATGGCGCATTCTCGTACAGGTCCTCGACGTCGAGGTCATCGATCACGACGGTCTCACGAAGTCCGCGATGGTCTCGGCCGTCAGTTCGGGTGCGGTGATCTGCGGGCAATGGCCACTGACGTCGAGCGTGATGCGGACGCTCCCCGGGATCTGTTCGTGCACGAACCGGCCGACCTGAGGCGGTGCGAGCGAGTCGCGCGCACTGTCGATGATCAACGTCGGCACCGGTACTCCAGGCAGATCCGCCCGATTGTCGGACAGAAAGGTGGTGCGGGCGAACACCCGTGCGCACGCCGGATCGGTTCGGCACACGCTCGCGGTCCACATGTTCTCGAGTTCCGGTCGATCGGGTGCGTTCACGACCACCGATGCCATCGATGCGGACCAGCCGAGGTAGTTGCTGTCCAGCGATTCGAGCAGTTCCTCGATGTCCTCTGCACTGAAGCCGCCGCGGTAGTCGCCGTCGTCGATGTACCGGGGGGACGGAGTCAGCAGAATCAGCTTGGTGAATCGATCGGGCGCAGCGGTGGCGGCCAGCACCCCCATCATCGACGCCACCGAGTGACCGACCAACGTGACGTCGGTCAGGTCGAGTTCCTGCGCTATCTCGACGATGTCGGCGGCGTACGTGCTCATGTGGGCGTATCTCTCGGCGTCCCAGGCCGCCGGGTCCGATGCCCCGGCCCCCACGTGGTCGAACAGGACGATCCGGAATCGCGAAGCCAGGATCTCGGTGACGCCTCGCCACAACGTCTGGTCGCAGCCGAAGCCGTGCGCCAGCATCACGACCGGGCCGTCGGCAGCTCCGACGACTTTCACGTTGTTCCTGATGCGCGCACTCACCTGCACAGTGTGTCATCCGGCACCGGAAGCGGGGAGTGAGACTGCCCGGACAGGGTATGACCCCTGTCTACAGAAACGAGAATCTCATGCGAGTGCTGGTCACCGGCGCAACCGGATACATCGGATCTCGGCTGATCCCCGTGCTTCTCGAACAGGGCCACGAGGTACACGCCGCGATGCGTGACCCCAAGAAGAAGTCGCGCTTCGCCTGGGGTGCGCACGTGACGGCTGTGCACTTCGACCTCGACGACCACGACAGCTTCGACTCCGCTACCGAGAACGTCGACGCGGTGGTCTACCTGGTCCACTCGATGGACGAGGGCGATTTCGTCGAGAAGGATCGCCACGCCGCGCAGTCGATGGCCGCTGCCGCGGAACGCAACGGGCTCCAACGAATCGTCTACCTGTCCGGTCTGATTCCCGACGACGGCACTCCACTGTCGGATCACCTGCGCTCACGGCTGCAGGTCGAGGAGGCGTTCCTCGACAGTTCCGTCGATGCCACCGTCCTCCGGGCCGCCATCATCCTCGGTTCCGGATCGACGTCGTTCGAGTTGGTGCGACGCATGACCGAGCGACTGCCGGTGACGCCGATTCCGACGTGGATGCGGAGGCAGGTGCAGCCGATCGCCGTCGTGGACGTCGTCGCCATCATCGCCCGCGCCCTCGGCGATACAGCCCGTCCCGGATCGTTCGACATCGGCGGCACCGAGACGATGAGCTACCCGGAACTCCTGCAGGCGTACGGCAGCGTCGCCGGTCTGCGCCGAGCACAGATTCCGGTGCCACTGCTGCCGACGGGGCTGGTCGGCCGCGCGGTCGCAGTCATCACCGCGATGCCGCCCGGCACCGTGATCTCTTTGGTGGAGAGCCTGACCCACGACATGGTCGTGCGACGCGGTAATGCCGCGACGGACGTGTTCGCAGAACCGGATACGACGTTGCTCAGTGTGCGGGAGGCCTTGGAACGCTCCATCACGGTGGCAGCCGAGGAAGGTACGGACGCACACGCCGATCCTCAGGCCGCAGCCGACACCGATCCCGACTGGGCAGGCGGAGTCGTCGACATCGTCGACGGCACCGTGCGACAGCGTCCGTCCGGCATCGCAGGCAAGGTCCAGCTCGGAGCGACCCGCTAGCCGGTGTCGATGTCTGTCAGCTGATGTAGCTGTCAGCCGATGTCGCTGTAGCGATGAGCCCAGGGCACTGCTCGTTCCAACTGCGCTGCGAGTTGGACGAGCAGCCCCTCCCCGCCCAGCGGGGCGAGAAAGTGTGCGCCCATGGGCAGACCTGAGCTCGTCCAGTGCAGCGGAACGGACAGGGCGGGACGCCCGGTGACGTTGGCGGTCTGGGTGTACGGGATCCACGAGATGTTCTCGTCGATCATTTGATCCACGATGCCGGTGTACTTGAGCATTCCCGCAGTTCGGCTGCGCAACAGCAAGTCCGATGCCAACTGCAGCGGCTTCGCGAGCTCGAACGCCCCGATCTTCGGGGGCAGCTCGGCCAGAGTCGGGGTCAGCAGCAGGTCGTACGTCTCGAAGTAGGTGGCCAGGGCCCGCACGTGCACGTGTCGTCCCTCCACCGCATCGAGGTAGTCGACTCCGCTCGCGGATCGGCCGAGCGCGGCCATGATTCGGGTGTCCCGCTCGAATGCGTCGTCACCGCACCCGGTTCTGCGCTTGACCTCTTCCATTTCCCACGCCAGGTACGTGAACCAGGCGAGCAGGAATTCGCGGTTGAGCGCCGCGTCGTCGAACGGCGGGGCCTCGAGGAGTTCGACGGTATGGCCCAGTTCGCCGAGCGTCGTTGCCGCCGATTCCATCGCAGCGATCGCCTCCGGGGCCGGAGACGGATTCACCGAGGTCGCGGCGTACATGCCGATCCGTAACGGCCGCGGGTCGGTGTCCATCCGAGACAGGAACCCGTCGGGCGGCGGCGTCGACGAGTATCCCGACGTCGGCTCACCACCGGCGAGTACATCGAGCATCGCGGCGGTGTCGCGGACCGATCTCGACACCACGCCCTGTACTGCGGCCCCGTGCATCGGCTCGCCGAACGTCGGTCCCGACGGCACCAGCCCGCGGCCGGGCTTGAGCCCGACGAGTCCACAGCAGGCCGCCGGAATGCGGATCGAGCCGCCGCCGTCGTTCGCTCCCGCCACCGGCGCGATCCCGGCCGCGACCGCCGCGGCGGAGCCACCCGACGAACCACCGGGAGTTCTGCTGCGGTCCCACGGGTTTCGAGCCGGGCCGAACACTGCCGGCTCGGTGATTCCCTTGGCACCGAACTCCGGGGTGTTCGTCTTACCGAAGATGACCAGGCCGGCGTCGAGCCAGCGCTGAACCACCGTCGCGTGTTCGGGCATCGGCAGCTCGGTGAGTGCGCGCGAACCACTGGACGTGGGCAGCCCCGCGTAATCCTGCGACAGGTCCTTGATCAGAAACGGCACCCCGGCGAACGGGCCTTCCAGCGTTCCGGCCAGCCGCTGCTCGGCCTCCTCGCGCATCGGGCGCACGATCGCGTTGAGACCCGGGTTCACCGACTTCGCCTGCTCCAGTGCGCAATCGAGAAGTTCACGCGGGGTGACATCGCCTGTGGAGACCAACTCGGCCAGCCCGAGGCCGTCGTACGTCCGATACTCGTCGATGCGCATGTGGCCACCTTAATTACGTGCGGCCAATCCGTGTGCGAAACGGTTTGCCTAAATGCATTAGGCAAATATACGGTTCATATAGGAAGGCAGGTGCGCCAGCTGCCCTTACCTCAGCCCGACACTCCACAGATCGAGACCACCATGATCACTACCGACATCTCCGACACACTTCTGCACGGCGCGGCCGAGCTGGAACGAACCGACAACGGCGTGCTTCCTCATCGCCTGCCACGCGCAGCTCGTCAGCGCTTCACCGACCCCCAGCTCACGATGGCGGAATCTCAGCCGTCCGGAGTTCGGTTGGTCTTCACCACGACCGCCACCATCATCGAGATCGAGGCGGTGGCGACCCGTCGCACATTCCTGGGCCTCCCGCCGCGGCCGGCCGGGCTGTTCGACCTGCGAATCGACGGCGTCCTCATCGAGCGCGTTTCGACGACGGGTGGCATCACCACGACCATCGACATGGCGACGGGGTCGGTCACCGATCAGGTCGAGCCGACTGGTGTCGCGCGGTTCTCCGGGCTGTCCGCAACCGACAAACACGTCGAAATCTGGTTGCCGCACAACGAAATCATCGAGCTGGTCGCGCTGCGTACCGACGCCGCTGTCTCACCCGTCGTCGACACCCGACCGATCTGGATCGACTACGGCAGCTCCATCAGTCAGGGGTCCAACGCCACAGGGCCCAGCACCACCTGGACGGCCCTCGCCGCCGCGACAGCCGGTGTGCAACTGCGCAATCTGGGTTTCGGCGGAAGCGCACTGCTCGATCACTTCGTAGCGACGGCCATTCGGGACGCGCCCGCCGACCTCATCAGCCTCGAGATCGGAATCAACCTCGTCAACTCCGACGTGATGCGGCTACGCGCATTCACCTCCGCGGTGCACGGATTTCTCGACACCATCCGCGATGGTCACCCCCACACCCCACTGTTCGTGATCTCCGCGCTCCTGTGCCCCATCCACGAGAACACCCCCGGCCCAGGTGCATTCGATCCGGCGGCCTTGGCATCGGGCACGGTGAAATTCGCAGCGACGGGTGATCCCGCCGAGGTGCGTGCCGGAAAGCTGACTCTGACCGTGATCCGCGAGGAACTCGCCCGCATCGTGTCCGAGCGCGCCACCGCGGACCCCCACCTTCATTACCTGGACGGCCGAGAACTGTACGGAGACAACGATGTCGAGGACCACCCGTTGCCGGATAGGCTGCACCCCGACCAGTCGACGCATGAGCTGATCGCCGAACGCGTCGTCGACCGGATCTTCCCGCGAACTCGCAGTTAGGGACGGATTCTGCGGATATTCCGTCCCCAACTTCGAGTTCGGCGGGGTCGATCACCCCGCGGAAATGTCCGACGGGTGTTGCGCGAGCGGGGACACCTCGATCGTCATGTACGGGAACAGTGGGAGATTCCACAGGATTTCGTGGAGCCGCTCGTTGTCCCGGACATCGAAGATGCTGAGGTTGGAGTACTGGCCGACGATGCGCCAGATGCTCACCCACTCCCCATCCCGCTGCAGTTGCTGCGAGTACGCCTTCTCCCTGGAGAGGGTGTCCGCTCGTACGTCCGCATCGAGGTCCTGCGGCAATGCGACGTGCATCTTCACGGCAAAAAGCATATGGCTCAGCCCTTGTCGAGTACGAAGTTGTACGTCACTTCTTGGCCGCCGTCGACTTCCCGAGGATCGAGGATCAGTTCGGGCTTGACGGCGTTGGCGACGTCGTCGTCGTTGTGTGCGTCGCCCGGGAAATAGAGCTGGGTGGTGATCTGCTGATGCCCGGCAGCCGCAACTTTGAGGTGCAGGTGTGCAGGACGCCACGGGTGCCAGCCGGCCGCGGAGATCAGCTTGCCGCAGGCCCCGTCGGTCGGGATCTGGTACGGGGCGGGCTTCATCGTGTGGATCCAGAAGTTGCCCTGATCGTCTGCCGTGACCGTGCCGCGCAGATTCCACTCCGGGATTCCGGGCGCGAACTGCGAGTAGAAGCCGTCGGAATCGGCGTGCCAGATCTCGATGACCGCATGCGGCAGCGGGCTACCGTCGACGCTCGTGACCTGACCTTGGAACAGCAGCGGTGTGCCCTGTTCGCCGTCGCGAGTGGGCAGGATCGCGGCCGACCCGAGTTCCGGGGCATTTGGAACGTAGTACGGACCTTCGATGGTGCCCTTGCTGCCTTCACGGGTTTCGCCGGCAACTTCTTCGACGACGTGCTCTACCCAGACGTCGAGGAACAGCGGCCACTCACCGGTCTGACCGACGTTGATCAGCCAGGCCTTGAGGGCGTTGTACTCGTCGTATGTGACCTTGTGTTCGCGAATCGTGTCATGGATTGCCGAAATGACCTGTCGAGCAAGCAGACTGACTCGCTCCGGCGGGGTGTCGGCGGCTGCCTGCTTGTCGGAGGTGAAACGCTCGGTGGCGTTCGCCCCCGACGCGGCTGCGGTGGCCACCTCGGTAGCGGATTCCGTCGAGGGTGCGTGGTCGATGCTCATGGAGAACTCCTTGGCTCACAGTTGCGTTCTTGGGGGCTGAAGATCAGTGGTCGGTGCGGTATTTCGCGAGTTTGTCGGGGTCGATACGCACGCCGAGGCCCGAGCCCGGCAGTACGTGCAGTTCGCCGTCGCGGATGACGAGGCTTTCGGTCAGCAGGTCGTCGCTCATGTCGAGGAAGTTCGACAGCTCGCCTGCTCGGCGTGAGGTGAGGTCGAAGGCCGCGCCGAAGGCGACGGTGCAGGCTGTGCCGAGCTGGCCGTCGATCTGGTTTCCCATCACCACGTCGACACCGAGCCCTTCGCACAGGTGATGAGTGCGGAGCGAGCGGGTGAATCCGGTGCGAGCGGTCTTGATACTGACGGCCGTTGCGGACCCACCGAGGATCTCGCGAGTGACCTCCGACGGGGTCGTCGCCGATTCGTCGGCAACGAACGGAACATCGAGTTGCTGTACCAGCCAACGACGCCCGAGGACGTCGTCGGCCGGGCACAGTTCCTCGGCAAGAGTGAGCCCCAGATCCGACATCTCTTTCATGGCACGCGCAGATTCGGCAGCGGTCCATCCGCGATTGCCGTCGACGTACAGTTCGACCGTCTCACCGAGCCCCTCTCGCAGTGCGCGGACCACGGCGGTGTCGAGCTCTACGGGCCTTCGCCCGACTTTGACCTTGAAGACTCCGATGCCGTATGTCTCTCGCATCCGACTCGCCTCGTCGACCATCGCTGCAGGCGTGTCGAATCCGAGCATGTGGCTCACCCGCATACGGTCGGTGTAGCCGCCGAGGAGTTCGGTAACGGGTAGGTCGAGTGTCTGCCCGAGCGCATCCCAGATGGCCATGTCCACGGCAGATTTGGCAACCGGATTACCCACTGTACGAGCAAGTTTGGCATTGACCACCTCCCTCGAGGTGAGCGGCAGTCCCACGACGGCCGGCGCGAACAGGGTCTCGATTACCGCCACCACCCCGCGCTGGGTCTCGCCGTACGTGAACGGCCGAGGCGGAGCGTCGGCGACTCCGACGACACCGTCGTCGGTATGAACGCGTACGAGAACGTGGTCGGCGGCATCGACCTCGCCGCTGGCGAACTTCAGCGGCTTTCGATACGGAATCGAGTACGGGATAGCCTCCACAGAAACGATTTTCACAACGTGTCCTTCGACTGAGCAGGCGGTACGGATAGTTCGAGCGGAGGGAGCACTCCCGCGTCCTCCAACGCTGCGACCAGCGCATCGACGAGTGCCGACGGTCGGTCGCGGTGCCACGCCAATGCCAGGTCTATCGTGCTCGCTCCGGCGATGTCGCGGAACAAGACGCCGTTCAACTGCAGAGCGCGGACGGATTCGGGAACCAATGCCACACCCAACCCGGCCGCGACGAGCGCCAGCAGAACCGAGGTGTCCGGGGCTTCGTGTTCACGACGAGGACTGAAACCCGCTGCGCGACAACTACGCACCACGGCGTCGTTCATCACCGAATGCGTGTCCGCGTACATCACGAAGTCCTCGTACATGAGGTCGGCCATACCGAGCGCTGCCTCGGTGGCGTACCGGTGATCGACGGGCACCGCAAGCAGCAGCGACTCGGTGGTGATGGTGCGTACGACGAGGTCGTCACCTGCCACGGGTGGCCGCAGAACCGCGACGTCGAGCTGCTCCGACCGCAATCCCTCCACCTGAGCGGGGGTCAACAGATCCCCGTGAATTTCGAGCGCGATCCCGGGAAG
Source organism: Rhodococcoides fascians NBRC 12155 = LMG 3623 (assembly GCF_001894785.1). Lineage (GTDB taxonomy): Bacteria > Actinomycetota > Actinomycetes > Mycobacteriales > Mycobacteriaceae > Rhodococcoides > Rhodococcoides fascians. The sequence goes on along the minus strand of NZ_BCWW01000001.1, from coordinate 590,853 downwards.
GCGCTGCTTGATCGCACGGGCGATCGGCGGCAGCTGATCGAATGCCGCCGTGCCGGTGAAGCCGATACGTACCAACCCGTACCGGCCATCGGCGATGCGTCGGACACCGCGGTTGCTGCGTTCGAGATTGTCGAGGTTGCGGACGGTCTCGCGGTAGAAGAACTCCCCCGCCGGAGTCAGGCTCACTTGACGCGTGGTTCGGGTGAGCAGGGTGACGCCCAGTTCGGCCTCGAGCTGTCGGACCGACTGAGACAACGCCGGCTGCGCCAGATGCAGACGTTTGGCCGCCTGACCGAAGTGACAGGTCTCGGCCACGGCGACGAACTGATGAAGATGCCTCAGTTCCATCGAGTGCCTCCTGTCGGTTCGTACCACGCTCAGGCGTGACCCTGCCCACAGTAAGCCCGCAATCCATTGATGACAAAGACCTATTTGCAGCTCATTGATAAGTCGGAGCGATCAAATCATTGCGGTACACACGCCGCCCGCCGATCAGAATCCGATCGGCAATCCGGCGTAGTTCTCCGCCAGTCCCATGGCACCCGCCTCGCTGGACGCCACCCATTTCAGTTGCGAGAGTTGCAATTGCGCGTCGAAGGGGTCGTCGCCGGTATGCAGCATCGTCGTCATCCACCACGAGAAATGCGTGCAGCGCCAGACGCGTCGAAGGGCGTCGTCGCTGTAGCTGTCTGCGGCCCGCGAATCGTTCCCCTTCAGCTTCTGCGCCAGGGCAGGCGCGAGCAGAGCCACGTCGGCTACCGCGAGATTGAGACCCTTCGCCCCGGTGGGCGGCACGATGTGTGCGGCGTCGCCGGCCAGGTACAGGTTGCCGTGTCTCATCGGTGTCTGCACGTAGCTGCGCATCGGCAACACGCTCTTCTCGGTGATGGGTCCGGGGTTCAGAGTCCACCCGTCCTGACCGTGACCGAGCCTGGACGCCAACGCATCCCAGATGCGGTCGTCGGACCACGTGTCGATATCGGTTCCGTTCGGTACCTGCAGATACAGCCGGCTGACCGTCGACGACCGCATCGAGTGCATCGCGAAGCCGTCCTGGTGCCAGGCATAGATCAGTTCGTCGGTCGAGGGGGCGACATCGGCGAGCACCCCGAGCCAGGAGTAGGGATAGACCCTTTCCCAGGTGTTGCGCACCGAATCGGGCATGGCCGCCCGGCTCGGCCCGAAGGAACCGTCGCAGCCGGCGATGACGTCGGCATCGATCCGCACCGGGCTGCCCGACGCATCGGTGAAGGTGACGAACGGTGCGTCGGACTCGACGTCATGCAACGCGGTATCGGAGACGTCGTAGTAGATCTGTTGGCCGGCCTTCTCGCGTGCCACCACGAGGTCCTTGGTGACCTCCGTTTGCCCGTACACCCAGACACTCCGGTCGACGAGATCTCGAAAGTCGATGTGGTGCCGCTCTTCCGGCCACTGCAGGTAGATGCCTCGATGCTCGTCGCCCTCGCGGTGCAGACGCTCACCGAGCCCGTGTTCGTCGAGCAACTGGACCGTCGAGTGTTCGAGGACTCCGGCCCGGATTCGGGAGAGCACGTATTCCTGAGTACGTGACTCGATCAGAATGGAGTCGATCCCCTGCTCGTCGAGCAGGTGGGACAGCAGCAGACCCGCGGGCCCTGCACCGATGATGGCAACCTGTGTACGCATGCAAGCAGTAGACCCCGGGATCTCGACCCGAACAAGACCGCACTTCCACTCAGTGAAAACGGCCGACTACCCGCCAAGACTTCGTCCGATCCCGTGGGCCGCAACCTGAAGTGCGGCAACCAGTCTCACTCGATCGCGGCCCAGCTTGGGAACCACGATTCCCAATGCGGCGACCACACTGTCGCCGGCATGGACCGGCACAGCCACCGAACACGCACCGAGTGTCATCTCCTCGACCGTCTGCGCGAAGCCCTCGCGACGCACTCGACGCAGCTCGCTCTCCAGCTGCCCAGGATGCGTCACCGTGTACGGGGTGAGGCGATCCAGGGAGCGCATCACCTGCTCCTGCACCTCCCGCGGCGCGTACGCCAGCAGGACTTTGCCGACGCCGGTGGCGTGCAGCGGCAGCCGAACACCGACGCGACTGACCGCGGGAACCGATGCGTGGCCGGCCAACCTGTCGAGATAGAGCACTTCGCACCCGTCGCGGATGGCCAGGTGCACCGTCGCAAGGGTCGCTCCGTAGATGTCGTGCAGAAACGGTGACGCGATATCGCGGAGATCGGACTGATCGGGTGCGAGCAAGCCCAGCTTCCACAACCGCCTACCGACGACGTAGCGCCCGTCGTCGCCCCGGACCAACGCGCCCCACTCCACCAGTTCTCGCACCAGCCGATGCGCAGTGGCGATGGGTAGGTCGGCACCGGCGGCCAGGTCGGTCAAGGTCAGCGACGGAGCTTTCTCGTCGAACACACCGAGCAGGGCCAGCAGGCGCGCAGCCACCGAGACTCCGGGGTCCCGAGCATTGCCAGCCACCCCAAGGACGATAGTGTCCCCACGAGACAGAGAGTGAGACCAGGCCGATGACCGACGACGGCACCGCCGCATTCGAGCTGGCACGCCCGCGATTGTTCGGGATTGCCTATCGCATGCTGGGCAGCGCCGCCGAGGCCGAAGATGTGGTGCAGGATGTCTGGCTGAAGTGGCACGCCACCGACCGCACCACCGTCCGTAATTCACTCGCCTTCCTCACCACCGTCACGACACGCCTGGCCATCAACGTCACGCAGTCGGCGCGGGTGCGGCGGGAGTCGTACGTCGGCCCGTGGCTGCCCGAACCGATCGACACCCGAGCCGATCCGGCGACGGTGGCAGACAACGACGCCACGGTCGAGCTTGCCGTTCTTGTTGTGCTGGAACGACTTCCGGCTCGTGAGCGAGCCGCGTACGTTCTCCGGGAAGCATTCGACTATCCGTACGGCCAGATCGCCGACATAGTGGAGACAACCGAAGCCAACGCGCGTCAACTGGTGACGCGCGCCCGCAGACATGTGGCCGACGCTCGTCCGACCCCTGTCGATTCCGACCGCCATCATCGACTGCTCGACGCCTTTCTCGCCGCAGCCAAGGGGGGCGATCTGGCCGCTCTGGAAAAGATTCTTGCGCAGGACGTAGTGAGCCTGTCCGACGGCGGCGGCAAGGTGAAGGCTGCAGCCCGAATACCCATTGTCGGACGCAGCCGAGTCGCCGCATTCGTTGCGGCGTTCTCCTCGCATTTCTGGATAGGAACCACGACGTCGTTCATCCAGGTCAACGGAAGGGCTGCCGTACTGATCGTTCGTGAGTCGACGGTGACCACGCTGCTGACGATCGATGCCACCGAGGACGGGATCGGGACCGTCCTGTGGGTGATGAATCCGGACAAGCTGCACGCGCTGCCGCGCTAGGTGTCACAGATCGGAGCGCTGCCCTGTCAACACTGCGACCGGCAGCAGACAAGAGTTGACCGGCTCGTCTCGCAGGCACCCCTCCTGCGGCGAAGAGAGGATTCTCATGAAGATCGTTGTCATCGGCGGAACCGGCCTCATAGGTTCTGCAGTTGTGAGCATGTTGACCGAGCACGGTCACGATGCGATAGCGGCGTCGCCCAAGTCCGGTGTGAATACTCTGACCGGCGAGGGCCTGGCCGATGCTCTCGTCAGTGCGAATATCGTTGTCGACGTCTCGAATTCACCGTCGTTCGAGGACGCGGCCGTGTTGGACTTCTTCACACGCGCGACGACCAACATCCTCGCAGCCGAAGCGAGTGCGGGCGTGCAGCACCACGTTGCACTGTCCGTGGTCGGCAACGACCGACTGCCCGCCAGCGGCTACTTGCGCGCAAAGGTGGCTCAAGAGAAACTGATTCGCGCATCGTCGATTCCGTACACCCTCGTGCGCGCAACGCAGTTCTTCGAGTTCTTCTCCGCCATCGCACAGGGCGCGACGACGGGCGACGAAGTCCGGTTGAGCTCGGGTCTCGTCCAGCCGATCGCGGCACACGACGTTTCGACCGTTGTCGCTCGTGTCGCTCTCGAGGCACCGCGTAACGAGACGATCGAGATCGGAGGCCCGGAAGCGTTCGGGCTCAACGAGTTCGTTGAAAGAGGTCTGAAGGCACGCGGCGACAGCAGAACCGTCGTCGCCGACGACCAGGCTCCGTACTTCGGCGCACTGTTGCACGGCCGTGAACTGGTTCCAGGCGATGGGGCCGAACTGTCCACTACTACTTTCGCCGCCTGGCTCGAGTCCTGATTCTCGCCGAACTCGAAGTTATGGACACATTCGGCCTGAAATCCGTCCATAACTTCGAGCTCGGCGGATATCACACAGCGGCAGCCGCAAAACCGATTCGATTGAAACGCTTTTCGCGCGCGATCATCCGCATCGAGGGGTCCTGAGCGATCAGCTCGGCAAGTTCTCGGTGCAATACCGCGCCCACTCGATCGCAGAACTGCTGTGATTCGTCTGCGGCGTCGGGCAACTCGGGAACGATGATGTCGACGACACCGGCCCGGAAGAGATCGAGCGAGCGCACTCCCTGCTTGGTCGCCATCTCGGCGGCGTGGGTGGTGTCGCGATGCACGATGGCCGAGGCACCCTCGGGCGGCAACGGCGAGAGCCAGGCGTGCTGAGCAGCGAGAACTCGATCCGCGGGCACCAACGCAAGGGCACCGCCGCCGGTTCCCTGCCCCAACAGCAAGGAGAGCGTGGGGGTTTCGAGGTCGACCATATCTGCGATGCACCGTGCTATCTCGCCGGCCAGGCCGCCTTCCTCCGCCTCCTTGGAGAGCGCTGCGCCTGCAGTATCGATGACGGTGACGAGGGGAAGCTTCAAATCCTGCGCCAGCCGCATGCCGCGTCGGGCCTCACGCAGAGCCGCGGGGCCGAGTGGCGTCTTCGTCGTCTGGCTCCTCCGGTCCTGGCCGAGCAGAACGCACGGCATGTCGCCGAACCGGACGAGCGCCAGAATGAGGCCCGGATCGGACTCGCCCTGACCGGTTCCGTTGAGCGGTAACACGTCTGCCGCTGTGTTGAACAGCAATTCGCGCACCCCCGGCCGATCGCTCCTGCGCGAGGCCAGAATCGAGGTCCATGCCGGCACGTCCTCGATCTCCCACTCGAGGGCATCGGAATGCCGGACGCGACACGACGGCACGTCGGTCATGATGCGTAGTGCCCGGTCGACGATCTCACCGAGCTGCTCGGGCGGACGGATGGCGTCGATGAGTCCGTGCGCCTGCAGGTTCTCCGAGGTCTGCACGCCGGCGGGGAATTTCGCGTCGTACAACGCCTCGTAGACACGGGGGCCGAGAAATCCGACGAGCGCACCGGGCTCGGCAACGGTGACGTGACCGAGCGATCCCCAGGATGCGAAGACGCCGCCGGTGGTGGGGTGCCGCAGATAGACGATGTACGGCAGATTCGCCGCCTTGTGTGCGGTGATCGCCGCGGTGATCTTGACCATCTGCAGAAACGCGACGGTGCCCTCCTGCATGCGCGTTCCACCCGAGGTCGGCAACGCGAGCAGTGGAAGCCGCTCGGCGGTGGATCGGTGCACCGCGCTGACCAAACGTTCACCGGCGGCCACTCCGATGGATCCAGCCAGAAAGGCGAACTCGCCCAACAGGATTGCCGCCGTGCGTCCGCGCACGGTCGCGGATCCGGTGAGAACGGATTCGTCGAGACCCGTCTTCTCACGCGCCGCAGCCAGTTCGTTCGCGTACTCGTCGTCGATGACGTAGTCGGCAGCCGGGCTGTCCCACGACTCGAAACTTCCGGGATCGATCACCAGATCGAGGAGTTCGAGCGCGGTCATCCTCGTCATCGGACCGCTTCTTTCAACCAGTCGCGGACGAGTTCGTCGTCGGCTCCGAGAACCGGCGGTGCCAGATGCCGGTTCTCGGTGACCTCCGTGCCGTCGGATTCGAAGAATCGCAGCGGCGGCCCGGGCAGGGTCACCGTGCCCAGCGTCTCGTGCTCGACGTCGATGAGCAGGCCCTGAGACTTGGTCTGCTCCCACTCGTACACTTCTTGCACATTACGCACTTTGCCTGCGGGAACACCGATTTCGTCGAGAAGTGCCAACAACGGCTCGGTCTCGTAGGTGCGGAAGATCTTGGACACGAGTTCGACGACGTCATCCCGACTGTCGACGCGTTGCGGGTTGGTCGCCATGCCCTCGAGGTCGGGATCGATACCGAAGCCCTCACAGAAGCGATGCCACAGACCCTCGCTGCCTACCGAGATCTGCACGGCTCCATCGGAAGTGGGAAAGAGGCCGTACGGACAGATCGACGGGTGGTGGTTGCCCTGCGCCTCACCGATCTCGCCTGCGACGGTCCACTTGGTGCCTTGGAATGCATGCACCCCGACGACGCTGGCCAGCAACGACGTTCGAACCACCTTGCCGCGGCCGGTGCGGTCGCGCTCGCGCAGCGCAGCGAGAACGCCGAAGGCTCCGTACATTCCGGCCAGCAGGTCCGCGATCGGAACCCCCACGCGCTGAACATCGTCGGGGCCGGAGCCGGTGAACGACATCAACCCGGCCTCGCCCTGAGCGATCTGGTCGTAGCCGGACCGGCCACCCTCGGGGCCGTCGTGTCCGAATCCACTGATCGACAGCACGACCGTGCGCGGGTTGATCTCAGCGATGCGCTCGGGCGAGAAGCCGAGCCGATCGAGCACTCCCGTGCGGAAGTTCTCGAGCAGAACATCCGCGCGTTCGATCATGCGCTCCAACGCTTTTCGGCCATCGTCGGTTTTGAGGTCGAGCGCGATCGACCGCTTGTTGCGGTTGGCCGAAAGGAAGTACGTCGATTCGCGCTCCGCGTCACGCGGGGTGACGAAAGGCGGGCCCCACACCCGGGTGTCGTCGCCGCCCTTGGGGGTCTCGACCTTGATGATGTCCGCGCCGAGATCTCCGAGCATCATCGCCGCGTGCGGGCCGGCCAGGGCGCGCGTCAGATCCACCACCACGGTGCCGTCGAGCGGTCCGGTTCTGCCTGTCGTGTTGAGGGGCATCGAATTGATCCTTACGTCGAAAGCGATGAGGGGTGGCAATTGGCATATTGACTCAGTGGCCTAGCCAATTTCATTGGACCAGCGATCCGCGGGGAAGTCAAGATCGAGTTCTCGGACGTCCGCGCAGCTCGAGAGCTAGAGCCAGCCGGGCACGACCAGTACCGCCCAGGCGATCAACGGGCCGACGACGACGACCAACGCGCTGTATTTCAGGATCTGCTTGTAGAAGACGTCCCGATCGATGTCCTGGGCGTTGGCCAGCACCAGAGCGCCGTTGGTGGAGAAGGGACTGACATCGACGATCGTCGAGGCGATGGACAGGGCCACGATGACACCGATGGCACCGACCTCGCCGGCGAGCAGGAACGGAACGGCCAGTGGGATGGTGACACCGAGGATGGCCGTCGACGACGCGAACGCCGACACGATGGCACCGATGTAGCACAGCAACAGAGCCACGAGCAGCGGAATACCGATGCCGGCAACCGCATCACCGACGTACTCGACCGTGCCGGCTTCCTGCAGCACGCCGACGAACGTCAGCACGCCACCGATGAGCAGTACCGTCGACCAGCTGATCTGGTTGATCGCACCCTTCTGAGCCTTGGGCGACGCCAGGGCGAGGACCACGGCGACCGTCATCGACACGAAGCCGACATCGAGATCGAGGACGAGTGAGAACAACGCCAGCGAGGCCAGCCCGACGAGCGTGAGGATCTGATCGAACGTGATGGCCTTGACGGCGGTGGCCAGGGGTGGCGCGTTCTCGACCGTGACCGTCTGACCGGACGGCTTGGGCGTCGACGATCCGAATCCGCGCATGACAGTTCTCGAGCCGCCCCCGCCTACTCCGCCCGAATCTCCCTCGGGGCGGGTGCCGTCCTCGTCGTGCACGCTACGTCCGAGAAGTGCACGTCCGCCCAGGAACATGAACAGCAACGCACCGATTGCCGCGTTGAACAGCATGCTGCCCAGGAACAAGGTGAGTGGGCTGTTGACCAGACCCGCCTTCTGAGCGATGTTGTTGACCGTGACGCCGTAGATGCTGATCGGCGAGAACCCGCCCGCCTGTGCGCCGTGAATGACCATCATGCCCATGAGCAGGGCATTGATCTTGTACCGCGCCGCGAAGCCGAGTGCGATCGGTGCGACGATCGCCACGGCTGCCGGTCCCAGCGCTCCGATTGAGGTCAGCACGCCGGTGATACCGAACATGACCCACGGAATCAGGGCGACCCGGCCACCGACCAGCCGCACCGCACCGCGGACCAGGAGGTCGACCGTGCCGTTGTTCTGGGCGATCGCGAAGAGGTAGGTGATACCGACGAGCGTCAGGAACAAGCTGCTCGGGAAGCCGGCGATGATGTCGTCGGTGCCCATGCCCACGGCAATGGTTCCGACGAAGAACGCCGCCACGAACCCCAGCGCGCCCATGTTCACCGGGAACACGGTCGCAGCGAGGAACATGACGACGAGCGCAATGATGGGTATCAACTCGGTCGACATCGAAGGTCTCCGGTTCGTCTGAGGTTGTCCCCCGAGCGGGCGCTCGGGTTCCGTGGCCAATTGGACTAGCCACTGAGTCTTTACAGACTGAACCAGTGAAGTGGATCACTTGTCAACAGTTGCTATGACCCGGGCCACTGCCTACCGACGGTTAAGGTGGGGGTCCAGAGGAGCAGAGAGCGAGTGACACAGTGGCTGAGCAAATTCGCCCGGTGACCCGACCACGGCTGTACGAGGTCATCGTGGAGCAGCTGTGCAAACACATCGCCGATCGCGACATGAAGCCCGGCGATCGACTCCCGCCCGAGCGTGAACTGGCGGGTCACCTCGGCGTCAGCAGAGCCTCACTGAGTCAGGCCCTCGTCGCACTCGAAGTACAGGGCATACTGGCCGTGCGCCACGGCGACGGAGCGGTACTCGTGCGACGGCCCGTGGGGGACATGGCCATTCGCGCCCTGCGCGAGCACGCCGATCGCCTGCCCGAGGTGATCGAAGCCCGTGAGGCACTCGAGGTCAAACTCGCCGAGCTCGCCGCAATCCGCCGCAGCGACGCCGAAATGGCGGCGATCGACCACGCCCTGTCGGTGATGGCCTCGGAGATCACCGACGGAAATCGCGGCGACTCCGGCGACGAGCTGTTCCATCACGCCATCACCGAGGCCGCACACTCGCCGCTACTCGCCCGCCTCATGGGCGAAATCGCCGGCCTGATCCGCGAAACTCGAATCGAATCATTGTCGCAGTCGAACCGTCCGCAGACTTCATTGGAACACCACCGCCGCATCGCCGACGCTGTGCGACAACAGAATTCGATCGAGGCCGGACGCGCGATGGCCGAGCACATCCGCCTCGTCTCGGACGTAGCGCTACTCCGCTCCGCGGACAGCTAGAGAACTCACCCGCCACAGCACATGGTTGACATCCGTGGCCACGTCGGTGCATCGTTATTGGCAAAGCGCCAACAACGCGTCGTACGCTCCGACCCGAGGACCCTCCATGACTGCACTCGCAGACCGCACCGACGACGTCACCACCGAGCTCGCCGACGTCCGACAGCTCGCCCGCAGCTTCTTCGAGAAGGAGGTCGCGCCGCACCGCGAGGAATTCGCGACGGCCGGACGCCCCAGCCGCGAGGTCTACCGGAGTGCGGGCAACCATGGACTCCTGGGAATGTCGATACCCCAGCGGTACGGCGGAGGCGGCGGCGACTTCCGCCACGAGGCGGTGCTGTTCGAGGAGCAGGTCCGCGCAGGCGACTCGGCCATGCAGTTGGGTGTGCACAGCGGCATTGTTCCGCATTACATCCTTGCGTACGCGCCCGAGGAGAAGAAGCAGCGCTGGCTTCCGAAGCTGTGCTCCGGCGAGTGGATCGGCGCGATCGCGATGACCGAACCGGGCACCGGATCCGACCTCCAGGGCATCACCACCCGCGCGGTGCGCGACGGGGACGAATACGTGGTCACGGGCGGAAAGACGTTCATCTCCAACGGAGCTCACTGCGATCTGATCATCATCGCCGCCAAGACCGATCCGGCCGCCGGAGCCCGTGGGCTATCGCTGCTCGTGGCCGAGGTCTCCGACGACACCGAAGGCTTCCACCGCGGCCGGGTACTGCACAAGATCGGCCAGAAAGGCCAGGACACAGCAGAACTCAGCTTCGACGGTCTACGTATTCCGGCTGCCAACCTCCTGGGTGAAGAAGGTCGCGGCTTCGCGCAGTTGATGCAGCAGCTTCCCCAGGAACGGCTGATCTGCGGTATCGCTGCGGCCGCGATGATCGAGGCCGCCGTCCAGCAGACCGTCGACTACACCAAGACACGAAACGCGTTCGGCAAGACACTGTTCGACCTGCAGAACACCAAGTTCGAGCTCGCCGAATGCGCCACCATCGGACGCGTCGTCCGCACCTTCGTCGACGACGCAGTGGCCCAACATATTTCGGGTTCACTGGACGTGACGACGGCCGCGATGGTCAAGTACTGGACCACCGATCGGCAATTCGAGGTGGTCGACCGCTGCCTGCAACTCTTCGGCGGCTACGGCTACATGGAGGAATACCCCATCGCCCGCATGTTCGTCGACGGTCGCATCGCCCGCATCTACGCCGGTGCCAACGAAGTCATGAAAGACCTCATCTCTCGCTCTCTGTAGAACCCGCACCGACCCGAGGATCCGATGAACAGCCCAGCCGCACTGCACACTTCCACCATCACCGGCGAGATCGGCTTAGACCGTATCGTCGTGCTGACGATCGACGATCCTGCGCATTCCACGAACACCATGAACGCGGCATTCGGTGAATCGCTCGAGCGCACCGTCGACTGGCTCGAGACCAACCTCGATGCGTTCGACGGCATCATCGTCACGTCGGGCAAGGATTCGTTCTTCTCCGGCGGCGACCTGGAATTGCTGCGCGACGCCGGTCCGTCCGACCATGCAGCCATCGCAGGTGCGCTCGATTTCACGAAGGACAAGTTTCGGCGGCTCGAGACGCTCGGCAAGCCGGTCGTGGCCGCACTGGGCGGCACCGCACTCGGCGGCGGCTTCGAGATCGCCCTGGCCTGCCACCATCGAATTGCGCTGAACAACAGCAAGGCTCGCTTCGGGCTGCCCGAGGTGACCCTCGGGTTGCTGCCCGGGGCCGGTGGCGTCACCCGAACGGTTCGGATGTTCGGCATCGTCAAGGCTCTGACACAGGTGGTGGGCCAGGGCCAGCGATATCGGCCGGCGCAGGCCCTCGAACTCGGACTCATCGACGAGGTCGTCGACACCCACGAGCAGATGATGGCGCAGGCACGTTCATGGATCACCGCCAATCCCGGGGCCCTCCAGCCCTGGGACAGGGCGGGATTCACGATCCTCGGCGGTACGGCGTCAGCACCGGCTGTGGCCGCGCAGCTGCCGGCACTCACGGCAACAGTGCGTAAACAGGTCAAGGGCGCGCCGATGCCTGCCCCCATCGCAGTGGTTGCCGCGGCAGTGGAAGGATCGGTACTCGACTTCGACGCCGCCTCGCTCGTCGAAACCCGCTACTGCACGTCGCTCGCCTGCGGGCCGATCTCGGGCAACCTGATCCAGTCGATGTTCTTCGATCTCGGCTCCATCACCAAAGGCGCTTCCCGCCCTCCGGCCGAACCACATCGAGTTCCCGAGAAAGTGCTGGTGATCGGGGCCGGAATGATGGGTGCCGCCATCGCCTACGTCGTCGCCTCGGCCGGGGTTCCGGTGATCCTCCGTGATGTCTCGATCGAATCCGCCGAGCGCGGGAAGAGTCATGCACGTTCGGTTCTCGGTAAAGCTGTCGCGAAAGGCCGCGCAAGCCAGGTCGATGCCGATGCGGTGCTCGCGCTCATCACCCCCAGCTCCGACGCGGCGGACGCCGAGGGTTGCGACCTGGTCGTCGAGGCAGTGTTCGAGGATCCCGCCGTCAAGCAGGGTGCTTTCGAGGACGTCGACAAGTACCTGACCGCCGACGCGCTGCTGTGCTCGAACACCTCCACCCTCCCCATCACCGCACTCTCGCAGTCTGTTTCGCGGACCGGCGACTTCATCGGCACGCACTTCTTCTCCCCCGTCGACAAGATGCCGTTGGTGGAGATAGTGGTGGGAGAACACACCAGTGATTCCGCTCTTGCCCGCGCATTCGACTTCGTCCGCCTGATCGGCAAGACACCCATCGTCGTCGGCGACAGTCACGGCTTCTTCACCACCCGCGTCATCGGCCGATTCATGGACGAGGCGATCTCGCTGGTCGCGGAGGGCGTGCATCCGGCCACCGTCGAGCAGGCCGCACTCCAGGCCGGCTACCCGTCCGGCGCACTGGCTCTGATGGACGAGATTTCGTTGACCCTGTCGCGGCACATCCGCGAGGGCATGGCCGAGGCCGCTCGCGCCGACGGTCGCCCCTGGATCGTCTCGAATTCGTACGCCCTGGTCGATCGCCTCGTCGACGAGTTCGACCGTCCGGGCCGCAAGGCGGGGCGCGGGTTCTACGAGTACGCCGAGGACGGCAGCAAGGTCAGGCTCTGGCCGGGCCTGGTGGAGCACTACCACCGCCCTGATCACGGAATTCCGTTCGAGGACATGATGGATCGCATGCTCGTCGCCCAATCGCTGGATTCGGTCGCATGCCTCGACGAGGGCGTTCTCCGAACCGTCGCCGACGCCAATATCGGTTCCATTCTGGGTATCGGCTTCCCTGCCTGGACCGGCGGTGTGCTGCAGTTCGTCAATCAGTTCGACGGCGGTCTCCCGGGATTCGTGCACCGAGCCGACGAGTTGCGGGCGCGATACGGCGACAGGTTCGTCGTACCGGCATCGCTGCGAGCGCGCACCGAGCGGTACCTCTGAGATCGCGCTCGCTCGGTTCGGTGCGATCATGACAACCATGCCGGCTGCAAGCACACCCAAGTGGAATCGACTGGAACCGGACGAGCGACGGACCCAGATCCTGGCCGCCGCCGTTCGCTTGTTCGGCGACAAGCCGTACGCCGAGGTCTCCATGGCCGACGTGGCTGCGGCTGCGGGTGTTGCACGCGGGCTCATTCATCACTACATCGGCAGCAAACGGGATCTGTACCTCGAGTGTGTTCGTTTCCTGGTCACCGTGCCGCCGATCGAGGACGTGCACTTGCCCACGGGCTCGGTCGAGGAGAGGGCTCGCGGGAGTGTGCACTGGCTGGTGGGCGTCATCGAGGCACACGGAACGGCGTGGGTGTCGGTGGCGAGCGGCTCGGGCGTGGACGAACAGGTGGCGCAGATTCTGGACGAGGCGGACGACCTTGCCGCCGAGCGCGTCTTGGACGCAACGGCTTTCGAGACACACCGCGGCGACAGACGCATCGCAACGTCGGCAGTGCGGGCGTTCGGCGGCATGGTGAAGGCGGCAGGTCGCGAGTGGCTGGTGCGCGGCACGCTGACCCGGGACCAGGTGGAAACACTTCTGACAGACGTGCTCGTCACCGTTCTCTCCACCGCACGCTCTCTCGACAACGCCCCAGAACGGTAGCTGGGCAATCCTTTTCACGGTTCACATCCCGTCCATCACCCACGACTTCGCTATTGACACCACGCCAACAAGGTGGAACTGTGGCCGTATTCACTCGGGCGTACCGCGCCCCCTCTCGCACAAGGGACCTCGCCATGTATCTCACTCAAGGCCTCCATCGCTCCGCAGTCACCACGCCAGATCGCGCTGCAACGGTGTTCGGCGATCGCGTGCGCACCTTCTCGGAACAGATCGATCGTGTGGCGAGGTTCGCGGCCGGTCTGCATTCCGTCGGAGTCCAGAGCGGCGATCGAGTGGCAATGCTGGCGTTCAACAGTGACCGCTACTCCGAGTACCTGCTTGCGGTCCCGTGGGCCGATGCCGTGCTCAATCCCGTCAACATTCGGTGGTCACCCGTCGAAGTTGCGTATGCACTCAACGACTCTCGGACCAAGGTTCTGATCGTCGACGACACCTTCGGCGCAATGGTTCCGGCTCTACGCGCGTCGTGTCCCGACTTGGCGACCGTCGTCTACTGCGGGGACGGTTCCACCCCCGACGGCATGGTCTCGTACGAGGACCTGGTGGCATCCCACGATCCCGTCCCCGATGTACGACGCAGCGGCGACGCCCTGGCCGGCCTCTTCTACACCGGCGGCACCACCGGATTCCCCAAGGGCGTCATGCTCTCCCACGCGAATCTGGTGACGTCCGGCCTGGGGACGGTGGCCACCGGACAGCTGCTCGACGATGCGTCGGTACTGCTCCACGCCGCACCGATGTTCCACCTCGCCGATCTGGCTGCATGGGTAGGGCAGGTCATGCTCGGTGGCACCCATGTCATGGTTCCGTTCTTCGAACCGACAGCGGTACTGGGCGCGATCGCACAGCACTCCGTCACCGATGTGTTGCTGGTTCCCACCATGATTCAGCTGCTCGTCGACCACCCCACGTTGAGCGAGTTCGACACCTCGTCACTGAGCCGTGTGCTCTACGGAGGATCCCCCATCTCCGCCGGTGTTCTCGAGCGGACCCTCGCCAGGCTTCCACAGGCCCGCCTCACGCAGGCCTACGGCATGACGGAACTTGCGCCGGTCGCGTCGCTGCTGTGGCCCGAACACCATGTGGGCAAACGCATCGGCTCGGCCGGACGTGCGGCCCCGCACTCCGAGATCCAGATTCTCGGACCCGACAACGAGCAGATGCCCACAGGCGCGGTCGGCGAAATCTGTGTCCGCGGTGGACACGTGATGCTGGGTTACTGGAACAAGCCGGAAGAGACTGCAGCTGCCGTTCGTGACGGATGGATGCACACCGGCGACGTCGGCTACCTCGACTCCGACGGCTTCCTGTTCGTCGTCGATCGTCTCAAGGACATGATCATCACCGGCGGAGAGAACGTCTACAGCGCCGAGGTGGAAAGCGCGTTGAGCCTGCATCCCGCAGTGTTGGCCTGCGCTGTGATCGGTGTGCCCGACGAGGAGTGGGGCGAGCGCGTACATGCGTGTGTCGTTCTGGCCGAGGGGCTCTCACCCACTACCGCCGAACTGCGCGAGCACACCCGCAGCTACGTTGCCGGGTACAAGACTCCGCGCACCATCGAGTTCGTCACCGCTCTCCCCATGAGTGGGGCAGGCAAAATCCTCAAGCGCGACCTGCGTGACGCCTACGTGGCCAAGGAATCGGCCGACGCAGTTCTGTGATCACGCGACGGTGAATGCTCGTCCGACGAGTCCCTGAGTCACAGTCCGGCGCGCTCGAGAATCTCGTCCCAGTGGATCTCGGCCTCGGCCTCACCCATGCCAGCGGACGCGATGCGCTCGTAGTCGTCGATCAGTGAATCGGCCACTCTCTCATAGCGTTCGATCCATGCTTCCTTGTCGTCTCGCCAGTAGCCGACGATGGCCATGCGGCTAGCAGGGAAGCCGACCTCACAGCGGAAGTACTTACGTACGCCTCTACCCGCCGACGCCTCCCCGCCGAACCAGACGTACCCGTTTCCTGCCGGAACTCGGAACGTGCGCACAGCATCGTCGAGTTGCGATGGTGCGCGCCCGTTTCCGGCCACCCTCCAGTCCATCGTCACCGAGGCCGCCGATCGAACGTCTAACACGTCGTCGTCGTGAGCCACCTCGACGATCGCATGCGCGCGCAGTTCGGCAGGCAGCTGCTCGAGCGCACGGCACAGAGCGGGTAGCCCCGGTAGATCGGCGATCAACAACATCCACTCCGTGTCGGCGGGCGGCTCGTACCACGACCGTGTTCCCCACATCCCCAGCGCCGTACCCGGCTCGGCCGAGCGAGCCCAGTCCGCGGCCACGCCGCCGACGTGGTCCACGAAGTCGATCGTGATCCGGTTCTCGTCCCAGCACCGGACGGTGTAGTTGCGGCATTCACGAACCACGTCGTCATGGTGCGCGAGAACGCCGTCGCGTCGGGTCATCTCGGGCGGTACGTCCTCTCCGTCGGCCGGAAAGTACAGGTGCACGATTTCGTCGGGCACTCCGCTCGACTCGAACCCGCGTGCAGCGGAAGCATCGAACACGACGCGAATCAGCGACGGTGACAATCGTTTCGATTGGACTACCCGTGCGGTGAGATATCCACCCTCGTCACGTCGACCGGCCATGACAGGGCGTTCAGCTCTGCTCTGCCGGCTCGACGAACATCGTTTCGATGTCGTCCATGATCCTGTTCAGGCCGATCGGGTCCGACGAATTCCACACGCTCGCCGAGACCCAGTGCACCCGATTCTGCTGCACCGCAGGCAGTGTCGACCACAGCGGTGCAGCACTGATCGCGTCCCGTTCACTGTCGGCACCCTGGTCGGTGTACACGAACAGGGTGTCGGCGGAGTTCAGAATGTTCAGCGTCTCGTCGGTGATGTCGATACGGAACACACTGGGATCCTGCTGGCCCTCGGGCTGCGCCATGCCCACACCGCGGAAGGCGATGCTCTCACCCGTGCCGACGCGAATCGAGTACTCCCCACGCTCGCTCAATCGAACAGCGGAGACCGGCTTGTCGGCCAGGCCCGCGTCGGCAACCCGCTGCTTCAGCGCGGCCATGCGATCGGCCAGCCCCTGCATGAGGTCCGTTGCCTGGCTCTGCTTTCCGAGCGCATCCCCTACGGCCGCTACCCCGTGCGAGACATCCTCGAGCGACACCCCGTCGTTGTAGGCGAAGCCGTAGGTCGGCACTCCGCTGGCCGCGAGCTTGTCGTAGATCTCCTTGTTCCAGGCCTTCTCGCCTTCGCCGTCGTACCCGGCGACCACCACGATCAGGTCGGGGTCCTGAGCCAGAATTCCCTCGACGTTGGGATCGAAGCCGCCACCCTCACCCGCAATGTTCGCGATGTCGCCGATGCGCTCGTCGACGTGCGCGGGTAGCGCCAGCGGGTTGAAGGACGCGGCCACGGGATTCACCTCGAGCGACAGCATCAGTGCCAGTGAGATGGGGTCGGCGGCGACGACCCGGGCGGGTCGCTCGGGAACCTCGACCGAGCCGAAGTAGTCCTGCACCGTCCTGGTGCCGGCGGCCTCGGCTGGACCGGACGGTTCCGACGTGGCGCTCGAGCATCCGACCAGAGCCAGAGAGAGTGCGCCGACGAGCGTGTACAGCCCAGCAGAGGCGGAACGTCTCATCCGGCCGGTTGCACGGCCGTGGAACACGAAGAATCGAGGCATAACTGGGCAGCCTAGCCTAACTTCTAGCCGCGGTGGTCACCGCCGACAAGCAACGGCACGATGCTCCGGTGCGCGAAGGCCAGCAGATCGTCGTACGTCTCGAGTGCAGCGCCGGCTGCCGGAGTCAGCAGAATCGAATGCACGACGCGGACCACGATTTCCGGGGCGTCGGGTACCGCGAAACTGTCCGAGTCCAGCCCTCCCCGGGCGATCTGGGCGGCAGCGTCTATTGCAGACGCGAGCAGGGTCGACGCATTGGTCGTCAACTGTTCGAGTACCAACGCACTCTCGGAGTCGAACATCTTGAGCAGGACGGGATTGGTTCGCACCGACTCGATCGTCGTCGCGAATCCGTGCGCGGCACGATCCGCCCGAGACGATTGTTCGGCGGCCGCTGCCGCCACCGCGACGAACAGTCTCGTCGACTCACGTGCCATGACCGCGCGCACCAGCTCGTCCTTGGATCCGATGCGGCGATAGACCGTCACCCGGTTGATCTTGGCGCGCTTGGCTACGTCCCCGATGGTCGTTCTGGGGATGCCGACCTCGCCGAACAACTCCAACGCGGCATCGAGGATCGGCCCGTCGTCACCGTCTGGATGCATCGTCCGATCCTAACGGCACCCTCGATGATTGAATGCAACATTGCAACACTATCTGTTGCTATGTAGCATCACCTCATCAGCATTTCGACGAATGGAGCTCGAATGTCTCGTGACCGAGCGATCGACCCGAACGCGCGCCACCTGGACGAGTCCTACGCGATCGTGGCCCGCGCAGTGACGTTCGACTGGACCGGCGTTCCGCTGCAGTACATTCCGCACGAGTGGTACGCCACGCACTTCTGGAACGTGATGCACCTGGTGCTGCCCGAGGGCGAACGGGCGATGGCCGATGTGTTCGCCCTCGCGCTTCCGTACATCGACGACCGCAGACTGCACGAGGAGGTCGTCGGTTTCGTCGGACAAGAAGCCACGCACGCGTCCTCGCACGAGAGCTTTCGTACGTACCTCGTCGCGCACGGAGTCGACATCGAGCCGATCCTGCAGCGCATTCGATTCGCGGTGGGCGTGGTGTTCGGCGATCACGGCCTCACCGGCCGCGCGGGCAAAGCGTGGCTGAACGAGCGCCTCGGGATCTACGCCGCAGCCGAACATTTCACCGCAGTAGTGGGCGAATGGCTGTTGGACAACACCGAATTCGATCGCCTCGGTGTCGATCCGACGATGCTGGACCTGCTTCGCTGGCACGGGGCCGAGGAACTAGAACACCGCAACGTTGCCTTCGACGCATTCCAGTACGTCGACGGGGGTGCGTTTCGCCGCGCCCGCACCGCGGTGATAGCCAGCGCGGGGTTGGCCGTGCTCTGGTTCAGCACCGCCGCGTACCTGTACAAGAACTCGGTAGCCACCCCGCGCACCGGGAAGCGCCGACTTCGCACCCCCTGGCCTCTCGCCTTCGCACGAGCATCCCGCAAGCAACTGATACCTGGCCTGTCGTTTCTGTTCGTCCAACTCGCCCTGTACATCCGACCGGGTTTTCACCCATCCAAGATGGGCGACATCGACAAGGCCGTGCGATACCTGGCGACGTCACCCGCGGCACTGGCGGCACAGCAGTGACCACCGAAACAGCCTCGAGGCACAGCCATCTGGGTGAGATCACGGTGACCGACCCCGGCCGTGGCCTCCGAGCCATCGCTGCGGCGTCTCGGGTGTACGCAAGACTGGTCACCGACTCGTCCGTCGTGACCGCCCTCTCCCCGGCGCGACCGCGCCGATGCATCGGATACGAATTCGAGACCACCATCGACGAGATCGTCGACGAGGCCGAGGACGTGCGCTCACTTCTACTGCGTCGCAGCGACGGGAGCGCAATGCCGACCTGGTTGCCCGGTGCACACATCGACGTGACCACACCGGCCGGCTCGGTTCGGCAGTACTCGCTCGCAGGTCGGCCGGCAGGAGGAGATCGGTATCGCATCGGTGTCCGCAGGATCCCCGGCGGCACGGCCTCCACCGAGATACACGGTCTCGTTCCAGGAGACACCCTCCGAGTCCGTGGACCCCGCAACGCATTTCCCATGGCCGCCGCCGAGCACTACTTGTTCGTCGCGGCCGGCATCGGCATCACGCCCATTCAGTCCATGATCGAGCGTGCCGTCGCCGACGGCACACGGTGGACCCTCTACTACCACGGAAGATCTCGTGCGAGCCTGCCGTTCGTCGCCGAACTGCAGCAGTCCGCGCTCACCTCCCGCGGTCACGTGATCATCAAAACCGATGACGTGGAAGGACTTCCGAGTCCGTCGGACATCGTCGATCTCGGGACGGGATCCTCGGCCCTGTACGTCTGCGGCCCCGCGGCACTCTCGCGCCGGCTGCGCGAGGAGGCCACCCGAAGTACCGCGGTTCGGGAGTTCCACACCGAGCTGTTCGCGCCCGCCCCCGTGGTCGACGGCCGTCCGTTCGTGCTGAAGCTCGCACGGTCCGGCGACACCGTCGAAGTCGGCGCACAGGAGACCGCCCTCGACGCCCTCCGACGAGTCCGTCCCGATCAGCCGTTCTCCTGCCGCCAAGGTTTCTGCGGTGCCTGCGTCGTCGGCCTCACCGGCGGACGCGTCGACCATCGCGATCGCGTGCTGAGCAGCATCGAACGCGAGAACTCACTCACCCTGTGCGTGTCACGCGCCGCGGTCGACGGCGACGTCGTCGTTCTCGATCTGTAGAAGGAGCCACACATCATGACCGACAACGACTCTGCCGCGGCGCACATCGACGTCGCCATCATCGGTGCCGGCTTCGGCGGTCTCGGAGCTGCGATCAGGCTCGAACAGGAAGGCCGCGGCGACTTCTTGATCTTCGAGCGTGACAGTGCGGTCGGCGGGACGTGGCACGTGAACACCTATCCCGGCGCCCAGTGCGACATTCCCTCGGCGCTGTATTCGTTCTCGTTCGCACCCAACCCGGACTGGACCCGCCTGTATCCACTGCAGCCCGAGATCGAGCAGTACCTCAACGACTGCACCGACCGGTTCGGTATCCGGAATCGAATCCGGTTCGGACACGAGGTGCTCGACGCGACGTGGGACGACGACCGGGCGCGTTGGATCGTGCGAACGAGCGGCGGAACATGGACTTCTCGGATTCTGATCGGAGCCCTCGGCCCGTTCAGTGAACCCGCCACTCCCAGTATCGACGGTCTGGAATCGTTCGGAGGCAACGTCTTTCATTCGGCCCGCTGGAACCATGACCATTCGGCCGAGGGTAAGCGTCTCGCCGTCATCGGCACCGGCGCATCGGCGGTGCAGTTCGTACCCCGACTCGCTCCGTCGGCCGCACATCTGACGCTCTTTCAACGCACGCCCACGTGGATCCTTCCCCACCCGGACCGTCCCATCTCCGAGTCCGGCAGATCCGCGCTGAGGAAGTTTCCGGCGGCTCAGCGCGCCATGCGTCGTACGTTCGATCTGTTCCAGGAAGCTCTGGTACCCGGCCTGATTCGGCACCGCGCCCTGCTGACGCCGTTGACCGCACTGGGCCGGGCTCACCTACGCAGACAGGTGAAGGATCCCGTACTCCGCGAGAAGCTGACTCCCACCTACACATTCGGCTGCAAGCGGCCGACGTTCTCGAACAAGTTCTACCCCGCCCTGTGCCGCGACAACGTCACCGTCGAGACCACCGCCATCTCCCGCGTCGTGCCCGAGGGCGTCGTCACGACCGACGGAACGGTCCACGAGGTCGACACCATCGTTCTCGGAACAGGTTTCACCGTCGCCGGGCATTCAGGCTTTCGGCGCATCGTCGGTCGTGGCGGTCGGTCGTTGGCGCAGACCTGGCCCGACGGAGAGATGTCGTCGTATCGAGGGACGACGGTGCACGGCTTTCCGAACTTCTTCATGGTGCTCGGCCCCAACTCGGTGGTGTACACCTCGCAGGTCGTCACCATCGAAGCACAGGTGAACTACGTTCTCGCAGCACTGCGGGCGATGGACGACAAAAGCTTGGCCGCAATCGACGTCACCCGCACTGCACAGACGGAATTCGCGGACTACACGGACGAACGGTTGGCCGGTTCGGTGTGGAACTCGGGTGGGTGCAGCAGCTACTACCTGAGCCCATCGGGCCGCAACGTCACCTACTGGCCGGGTTCGGTACGCAACTTCACCCGTCGTATGTCGGCCATCGAACTCGACCACTATTCCTGCCGCAGTGCCACTGTCGATGTGCCGGGCACACTCGCCGTCACCGAGGAGTCCGCATGAGGAACCACATGGACCTCACCGGCAAGGTCGCACTGGTGACCGGCGGTGCACGCGGCATCGGTGCCGCGACCGTAGCAAAACTGGTGGCCGCCGGTGCATCCGTGGCAGTGGTGGATCTTCGCTTCCCGACCGACGCGGCGGGCGCTGCACGGGTGTTGCTGTTGACCGGGGACGTCACGGATCCGGAGGCGATGACGGAGTGCGTGCAGGCGACGGTGCGCGCCTTCGGCGGGATCGACATCGTGATCGCCAACGCCGGCATCACACCGCCGCCTGCCACCATCAGGACCGTCGACCGCGCGGTGTTCGACTCCGTCATGGCGGTCAACTTCGGCGGTGTGCTCACCATCGTCCGCGCCGCGGCGGACGAGATCGTGACCAGTGGTGGGCACATTCTGCTCGTATCGTCCTGTGCTGCATTCACTCCCGGCATGGGCGGGTCTGCCTACATGGTCAGCAAGGCCGCCGTGGAACAACTGGGCCGCGCGCTACGCATCGAACTCGCCGCGGTCGGTGCATCGGCCGGTCTGGCGTACTTCGGGGTGGTCGACACCGATCTGGCGCGCCACACCCTCGACAACGATCCGATGGGCCAGCGGATCGGTGCTTTTCTCCCCTGGCCGTTGAGCCGTCGACTCCCGTCCCCACGGGCGGCGGACCTCCTGGTCGACGCGGTCCGTACGCGTCGAGCACGGCTGATCGCCCCTGCAGTGTGGGCACCGTACTTCTGGTTCCGTGGGATCCTCAACCCGATCCTGGAGTGGAAGCTACTGCGTGACAACGCAGTCGGCGATATCATTCGCGACCTCGAACACAGCCGGGCGCACTGACACCCGGACGGGCCCCTTACGCGTCGACGCTGGGAACCGCGTCCAGCGGAGGCAGGGTTCGCGAACACAGCTCGCGCGCATCCGCATCGGACATTCCGAGGGCGAGCAGCACGCTGTGCGCCATGTTGTCGACGGCATCGACGTCGCTACGTTCCGGCTGTTCGAGCAGTAGTTGCCCCATGCCCAGCAGTGCCCCCGCTGCCAGAGCCAGAGCCAGCTGGGTGTCCTGCACGCGGAAGTGCCCGGTCAGTACTCCGGCTTCGATGTCGCGCGAGGCCCGCGGACCGAGACCGTGCTTCGAGGTGATCAACTCCGGCCCGGAGTGGATGAGCACTCGGCTCAGATCCGGTTGTTGCCGGAACAGTCGGCCTGCGATGCGGAACGACCGGGTGAACGCTTCTGCGGGATCGTCCTCGTCGTCGCTCAACGAGTCCAGGTAGATGCCCAACAGCTCGAGGGCACCGTCGACCGCAGCCTGGAACAGCTGCTCTCGGCTCTCGAAATGGTTGTAGAACGACCCCATGCCGACGTCTGCGGCCTGAGTGATCTCGGCAATCGGCACGTGCAATTCGCCGCGGGCTATGAAGCTCTGCGCGGCAGAGATCAGGGCACCGCGCGTGCGCGCTTTGCGTCGCTCGAGGCGATTCGGGGTTTCGGTCATGGTCCCTACTCCTGAGTGCATTTGTCGCCGCCTTGACCCTTCCTCACCGCTGACGAATTTGTCAACACTCTTGACTGACCGATTAGTCATAGGTGACGATAGTGTCACCAACGAGGGAGGGCTGATGGGACACGACGTCGACGGCCACAAGAACATGCATGTGGATCAGGGCGCGCTTCCAGGCGAACACCCGGGAAAAGCCGCCGACCCGATCATCAAGGTGCGCGACATCGCGTGGCTCGAGTTCCGCAAACCCGACCTGGCCAAGGCCGAGGCATTCGCGGTGGCGTTCGGTTTCACCGTCTCACTGCGCACGTCCGAGGAGATTCACCTGCGCGGCACGCACGTCGGGTCGCCGTGCGTGATCATCCGACGCGGCAGACGAACGCGGTTCGTCGGCGCGGCGTTCGCTGCCGCCGAGGACGCCGACGTCGTCCGCCTCGCCGATGCCACCGGGCAGCAGGTGCACCGGCTACCCGACACACTCGGCGGCATCGCCGTCACTCTGACCGATCCGGGCGGGCAGCCTGTGCAGATCGTGTCGGGCTACACCGAACATCCCGAACTCCCGGGCCAGGACGCGCACACCTACAACTTCGGCGATCCACGCAACCGGATCAACGCCACCCAGAGGCCCCCGCGTCAGCCCGCGCGCGTCCAACGGCTCGGGCACGTGGTGCTGCAGCGAGTGGACTACCTGGAGAACCTGAACTGGTACCTGCACCACCTGGGTCTGATCGTCAGCGATTTCCTCTACTACGACGGCCAACGCGACCGCGGACCGGTGATGAGCTTCATCCGCTGCGATCGGGGCAGCATCCCGTCCGATCACCACACTCTCGCCATGACTCTCGGCCCGTCGAACCGCTACGTGCACTCGGCGTACCAGGTGACCGACATCGACGCCATCGCCGCCGGTGGCGAATTCCTCACCGAGCGTGGGTACAAGCACTCCTGGGGCATCGGCAGACACATCCAGGGCAGTCAGATCTTCGACTACTGGCGTGATCCCGACGGTTTCCTGGTAGAGCATTTCAGCGACGGCGACATGTTCGACAGCTCGCTCGAACCTGGCTGGGCACCGATGACGGCATCCGGCCTCGCCCAGTGGGGCCCAACGGCATCGAAGGACTTTCTCGGTATCGCCCCGAGCAAAGCCTCTCTGTACGAGCTCAAATCGATCCTGTCCTCCCTACGCACCGACAACGAGTTCGACACCGAACGCCTTCGTGGCCTGATGAAAGTGGCTTCCTCATGAGCATCGCTGTACTACGCACCGCCGACGCCTGGTGGGTCGAGACCCCGGCCGGGGCGTCGCGCATCGACACGTCGGCAACCACGACCGCCGAGCTTCTCGCCGATCGCGCCGCTGTGGACGCAGCGCGTACCGGCACCGATGTGGTTGCAGTGGAGACGCTTTCGCTCCTCTCCCCGGTCACCGCACCGTGCCGGGTAGTGGCGAACATGACCAATTTCGTCTCGCACGTCAAGGACTCGGGAATGAACCCCGACACGGTGCCACTGACGTTCTTTCGGAAGACGTCCGGTTCGATCAGCGGCCCCACCGACGACATCGTCAAGCCGACGCACGTGAAACTCCTCGACTACGAAATCGAGATCGGCCTCGTGTTCGGCAAGACGCTGACCGTCGGCACCAAGGTCGACGCCACCAACGTGGCCGAGTACGTCGCCGGACTCGTCATCACCAACGACGTGTCTGCGCGAGACGTCCAACTACCGAAAACCCAGTTCTACGAGGGCAAGTCGTACCCCACGTTCACGCCGGTCGGCCCACGACTGCTCCTTCTCGAGGCCGGAGAATTCGACCGGTTCGGCGAGCTGACTCTGACACTGCGCGTCAACGGGACTGTGCGACAGGACAGTACCGTGGCCGACATGATCTACCGTCCCGTCGAATCGCTGAAGGCGCTGAGCAATTTCCAGCGGCTCGACGCGGGCGATCTGCTGCTCACCGGCACTCCCGGTGGTACTGCGCTGAAGGCTCCGGCCAAGCCGATCGAGATGATCGGATCTCTGATCCCGCCGGCGCTCAAGTGGAAGGTGTTCTTCAAGAAGCAGGCCAAGAATCCCGACTTCCTGCAGGACGGCGACGTTCTCGAACTGACGTGCTCCACCCCCGACGGATCCCTCGACCTGGGAGTGCAGCGCACCCGGGTCTCGTACCGATGACCGAACGCGGATCCGACGGCACCCACCACCCGGTGGTCATCGTCGGATCCGGCCCGACGGGCATGACGGCCACTCTGCTGTTGGCGCAGTACGGCATCCCCTGCCTGGTGCTCGATCGCTGGGCCGACGTCTATCCGCAGCCGCGCGCAGTACATCTCGACGACGAGGTGTACCGAATTCTGCACGACATCGGTGTCGCGGAGGATTTCGCCGGCATCTCACGTCCCGGCCGCGGGCTGCGACTGTGCACCAAAAATCTGCGCACCCTGGCCGAGTTCGAGCGCGATCCCGACGACAGACCGCACGGCTACCCCCAGGCGAACATGTTCGATCAACCGGACCTCGAGCGCCTCATGCGCACGCACGTCGCCCGATACGACACGATCGAGATGCGCGGCGGGTGCGAGATCACCGACGTGCAGAACCTGAAAGATGCCGCCCGAGTGTCGTACACATCCACCGAGGACGGAACCCCACACTGGGTGACCGCGGATTACGTACTGGGCTGCGACGGTGCCAACAGCATCGTGCGCCGGTCCATCGGGTCGAAGATGGAGGACCTCGGGTTCGCGCAACGGTGGTTGGTGATCGATATCGCCACCGATGCCGAACTCGGTCAATGGGACGGCGTTCACCAGGTGTGCGACTCCGAACGGTCCGCCACGTACATGCGGATCGGTTCCACCCGCTACCGCTGGGAATTTCGGATGCTCGACGGCGAAACCCTCGACGAGTTCGAGGATCTCGCCGCCGTCCGGCCGCTCATAGCGCCGTGGCTGCGGCACGTCGACGACCCCTCGATGGAGCTGATTCGGAGCGCCGAGTACACATTTCGGGCGCAGGTCGCCGATAGCTGGCGGGATCGACGCGTGTTCGTCCTCGGCGACGCGGCGCACTTGACTCCACCGTTCATCGGACAGGGAATGGGCGCGGGTCTGCGCGATGCGCGCAACCTGGTCTGGAAGATCGTCGGGGCCCTGGATGGGCACGTCTCCGATTCGGCACTCGACAGTTACGAAATCGAGCGAAAGGCCCATGCCACAACCATGATTCGGATGGCCGTCGCCATGGGCTGGGCGATGACCGGCGGCAGTCAGCTGACCGGAATTCTGCGCACCACGCTCGCACCGGCTCTCGGCCACCTGCCCCTCATCGGAGCGAAGGTGTCCGACAGCGCCACTCCTCCGCTCACCCGTTCCGATTTCGTCCGGCGTCCGGCCGCGCAGATCCGTTCGGTGGTAGGCGCGCTGTGCCCCAACAGCTCCCTGGACAACGGCACCCGACTGGACAGCATCGCGCCGGGACAGTTTCTCTTCGTCTCGACGACCCCGTTGACCGTCGAACAGCGACGCGAGGTCGATCGTCGTGGCGCTGTCGTCGTCGAGGTCGCGGCCTCCTCCGAGCTCGGACTGTGGTTACGGCGCGGTCACGCGGTAGCGGCTGTCGTACGACCGGACCGAACCGTCATGGCGGCGGGTAAGTCGGTGCCGGCCTTGCACACCCGAGTTCCGAGCACCAGGTTGCGACGAATCGATCGAACCACTCCCACGGCGGCAGTCGCCACCCCGAGAACCAGAAACACCGCAACGAAGAGGCGTAGATGAACACCGCACTTGTCACCGGAGCCACGTCCGGTATCGGCCAAGCTGTCGCCGAACTACTGCTCGCTCGCGGCTACCGCGTCATCGGCACGAGCCGCAGTTGTTCCACCGTGGTCGACCCCATCCCCGGGGTCGAGTACCGAGATCTCGATCTGACCGACCCGGACTCCATCCGGACGTTCGTCGACGGACTTGCCGGCGTGGAGATCGATGTTCTGATCAACAATGCGGGCGAAAGCCAGTGCGGCCCCGTCGAGGAACTCCCGATCGAGGCGGTCACCCGGCTGTTCCAGCTCAACGTGTTCGGTGCCGTCGAGCTCATGCAAGCCGTGCTGCCGGGGATGCGCGAACGCCGTCGGGGCAAGGTCGTCAACATCGGCTCGATGCTGGCCAGCTTCCCGTTGGCCTATCGCTCGTCGTACGCCGCGACCAAGGCAGCGATCAAGGGCTTCTCGACGGCGGCCCGCTTCGAGCTCGCGCCCTACGGGGTGGACATCACCACCGTCGAACCCGGCTCCATCGCCACCGGACTCTCCGCCCGCCGCACGAAGTACTGCGGACCGCATTCACCGTACCTCCGCGACTTCACAACGGTGATCTCGCACCTCGACGCCAAAGAGGCACAGGGTATCTCCGCGGACACCGTGGCCGAGACGGTCCTGAAAGCCGTCGAGGACAAGAAGACTCGACCCCTCTATTCCGTCGGCAGCAACGCTCCCGCGGTGTTCATGGCGCAGCGACTGCTGCCGC
This sequence comes from Rhodococcoides fascians NBRC 12155 = LMG 3623, assembly GCF_001894785.1. GTDB lineage: Bacteria > Actinomycetota > Actinomycetes > Mycobacteriales > Mycobacteriaceae > Rhodococcoides > Rhodococcoides fascians. The sequence continues at coordinate 563,364 of NZ_BCWW01000001.1, read as the reverse complement.
GCACCGTGCTCGAGAAGTTCACCGCCCGGGCGTACGGACTGCCCACCAAGCAACCGGTGACCTAGCGGAACAGCCCTGCGACGAACGGAATAGTGTCGGCCTGTGATTGGACGAGCGCTCCGCTGTGATCGGCGTCGTAGGGCCGGAACGTCACCGGCTGACCGTTGGCGGTGAGCCTGGCGACGTAGGCGGCGGTGGTCGGGAACGGGACGTCGGTGTCCCGCAGTCCGTGGCCCACGAAGAACGGCTTGTCGAAGCCGGCCTCGGGCATGGCCATGTAGTCGTCGAGTACTGCGGTGAAATTCGGCAGGCTGGTCAACGGCGCAGTGAAGAAATCACCGACCTTGACGCCCTCGAGCTGCTCCTCGAGGTCCGCGACACAGGCCGTCTCGGCCAGATCCGCGTATTTCTTTCCGGCGGGAGTGAGGATATTGTCCAGGCCTAGCTCGGGGTGCGAATAGCGAAGAGCAGCAGCGATGTACGCGACGTACGCGGTCAGACCGGCCGGGAGCGCCACCGGCGGCATCCCCGGTCCACCGATCGAGACGAGCTTCTCGATGTACGCGGGAGTCCCGGTGCCCACTGCGCCGCGATAGTCCAGATCCGGTCCACCGAATTCGGTCGCGTAGCGCGCGGTGTAGATCGCTGCGCCGCCGCCCTGGGACTGACCGACCGTCACCCACTTGCGCGAGAGTTGATCGCTGTAGTTGCGGCCTGCCTTCACCATGTCGACCACGTTGTGCGCCGTGGTCCGCCCGTCCAGATATGCCTGCAATCCTTCGGTGCCGAGGCCGGCATAGTCACTGGCCACAACGGCGTAGCCCTGCGCGAGCCAGTTACCGAGGTACGGCAGATCTCGTTCGGCCAGCGCCGGTCCCGCGACCGAGGGCGCGCACGAGTCACCGAGCCCGGAGGTGCCGTGAGCCCACGAGATCACCGGCCAACCGCCCTCGGGCGCAGTGCCCTGAGGAAGGAAGACGGTGCCGGTGCTCAGGGCCTTCTCGCCGAACGTGTCGGTGGTGACGTAGGTGAGCACCTCGGCCGAGGACGAGCCGGGGATCCAGAATTCTTGCGGTAGAGCGCGACTGGAGACGACATCGCCGATGTTCTGGGTGATCGTCGGCGCTGCGGAGGCAGGGGCGGTCAGCAGGCCAGAAGCCATGCTCGACGCCAGCGCCGTAACTACAGCAAGGGCACCGATCCGACGACGAGCAATCACTGGGTCTCCGTTGCGTTCGAGTGTGCGCCACCGCGTTCGTCGATGCGCGCCACCTTGTAATACACGACCGCGCCGATCCAGACAACGAAAAACGTGCCGACGACGAGTTGGCCCGCGAGGTTGAGGTCGATGACGGCCAGTGCGTCCCACAGGCCACCGGTCAGCTCGAACTGCTCGGCAAGCAGCGTCAGCAGCTGGACCGTCCCGATCACCAACGCAACGAAGACCGACAGGCCCGTCATCGTCATGTTGTAGTAGATCTTGCGGACCGGTGTCACGAACGCCCAGCCGTACGCCTTGGACATGAAGATGCCGTCGATCGTGTCCATCGTCGTCATGCCCGCCGCAAACAGGACCGGCAGCGCGATGATGGCCATCGGCGGGAGCCCGCCGGCGATAGCGGTGGTGCCGGCGATCGCGAGTAGACCGACCTGAGTCGCGGTGTCGAAACCGAGTCCGAACAGCAAGCCGAGCGGGTACATCTGCCACGAATGGTTGATCATCTTGTCGTAGCGGCCCCGGAACAGTCGATTCATCAAGCCGCGCTTGGCCAACAGCTCGTCGAGCCCGGCCTCGGTGACGTCACCGCGTTTCGCGCGCCGCCAGACTCCGACGATGCCGGCGAGGACCGCGATGTTCAGCGCGGCGATGAGGTACAGGAAGGTTCCCGACACCAACGTGCCGATGATGCCGCCGACCCCGGCGAACGCGTCCTGAAACGCCGTCGCCTGCGACGCGACGAACGCAATCGCAGCGACGAAGACGAACACGACCGTCGAATGCCCGAGCGAGAAGAACAGCCCGACGGCCAACGGCCGCTTACCCTTCTGCAGCAGAAAGCGGGTGGTGTCGTCGATGGCGGCGATGTGATCGGCGTCGAACGCATGCCTGAGACCGAGGGTGTACGCCAGTACGCCGGCTCCTGCGTAGACGAGAGTGCCGTCGGCTCCGGTGAGGCCGTGGATGCTGGGAATCGAGTCGTAGTGGGTGAACAGCCCCCAACCGATCACATGCAGAGCGGCGATGAAGCCGGCCATCGCCAGCAGTCGCGGCACCTCGTCACGAGTGAATCGACTCTGCCGTCGGCCGATCTCGACGGGCGAAAGTTGGGTCGTCATGTCGATCATTGTCTCCGATAACGACGATTTGCTCTTCCTGTGCGCGGCGCAGAGGTGACCTCAGCGCCCACTATTCGTATCTGCAGGCGGAATCCCGCTTACGTAGTCGAATTGTGGGCGCTGAGATCAGTGCAATACCCCCAATGCCGCCAATGCCATTGCTCGAAGCACCGGTCGAGCATTGCGCGACGGCGTGCGGCCCGCGCTGTAGGGCGTGGAGTTGATGAGTCCGAACACCGCGTGCGCCGTGGTGCGCGCATCGGCCTCGTTCAGTTCCGGGTCGACGGCACACAGGGTCGCCACCCACAGTTCCACGTACTCGCGCTGCATGCGGCGCACCTTGCGTCGCGCCCCCTCAGGGAGGCTCTGCAGGTCGCGATCCTGAATCCGAATGAAAGCCGGTGTCTCGAAAGCGAAGTCGAGGTGGAAGTCGACCAGGGCCGACACCGTCTCCTCATCGACCTTCCGCGAGCCGACCACCTCGCGACCGCCGTCGAGCAGATACTCCGAGATTCCGACCATCAGTTCGACGAGCACCGCCTCCTTGTTCGGGAAGTGGCGATAGACGGCCGGTCCACTGATGCCGACGGCTGCACCCAGATCCTCGAGCCGCACCGACGCGAACCCGCGTTCGGCGAACAGCGATGCCGCGGCATCGAGCAGTTGCTGCCGACGTTCGGCTTTGCGTTGCTCACGCACAGTGGCCGGCTTGACCTCGATCTCCTGCACTGCCACCCCCTCGAACCTGGACTCTCGGTTAATCGTAGTTTACTATCATGTCAGTTATCAACCATTAACTGAACCCTGTGTGACACCGACGTCCAACCCCTGAAGGCGTGCATCTCATGGCGATCGATACCGCTGCCAACCGCGCAGATCATCAGCTACTCACGCAGCAGCTCTCCCAGAAGCTCGCCGTGGCAGCACTCGGCGGTAGCGAGAAGTCCCGGGAACGGCACATCGCCCGCGGCAAGCTGCTCCCCCGCGACCGGGTCGACGAGCTGTTGGATCCGGGTAGCCCGTTCCTCGAGATCGCACCGCTGGCTGCCAACGGCCTGTACGACGACGAGTGCCCCGGGGCAGGCGTGATCGCAGGCATCGGTCGCGTGGCCGGTCGAGAGTGCATCATCATTGCCAACGACGCCACCGTCAAAGGCGGCACGTACTACCCGATGACGGTGAAGAAGCATCTGCGCGCGCAGGAGATCGCCCTGCAGAACACACTGCCGTGCATCTACCTCGTCGACTCCGGTGGCGCATTCCTGCCGCGTCAGGACGAGGTATTTCCTGACCGCGACCACTTCGGACGCATCTTCTTCAACCAGGCGACGATGAGCGCCAAGGGAATTGCGCAGATCGCCGCCGTGATGGGCTCCTGCACCGCGGGCGGGGCATACGTGCCTGCAATGAGCGACGAGGCCATCATCGTCAAGAATCAGGGAACCATCTTCCTCGGCGGCCCGCCCCTGGTGAAAGCTGCGACCGGCGAGGTCGTCACCGCCGAGGAACTCGGTGGCGGAGACCTGCACTCGAAGGTCTCCGGAGTCACCGACCATCTGGCAGACGACGACCGCGACGCATTGCGCCGCGCCCGGAAGATCGTCTCCACCCTCGGGCCCCGCACGCCGCGGCCATGGGATGTCGTTCCCACCCGCGACCCGATCGTCGACCAGAGCGAGATCTACGACGTAGTCCCCACCGACCCACGCACCCCGTACGACGTGCGAGAGGTGATCACCCGGGTGGTCGACGCAGGCGAATTCGACGAGTTCAAAGCCGAATACGGCAAGACACTCGTCACCGGATTCGCCCGCCTCCACGGCCATCCCGTCGGGATCATCGCCAACAACGGTGTGCTGTTCGCCGAATCTGCGATGAAGGGCGCGCATTTCATCGAACTCTGCGACAAGCGCAGCATCCCACTGGTGTTCTTGCAGAACATCACCGGCTTCATGGTCGGCCGAGACTACGAAGCCGGCGGCATCGCCAAGCACGGCGCGAAGATGGTCACCGCAGTGGCCTGCGCCCGCGTTCCGAAGATCACCGTCGTCATCGGCGGCTCGTACGGTGCAGGCAACTACTCCATGTGCGGCAGAGCGTATTCCCCGCGCTTCCTGTTCATGTGGCCGAACGCGCGAATCTCGGTGATGGGCGGTGAACAGGCCGCGTCCGTCCTTGCCACCGTCCGAGGTGACCAACTGGATGCGTCGGGTAATCCGTGGTCGGAGCAAGACCAGGAGGCCTTCAAGGCACCGATTCGAGATCAGTACGAAGGTCAGGGCAACCCCTACTATTCGACGGCCCGGCTGTGGGATGACGGCATCATCGACCCCGCCGACACCAGAACTGTTCTCGGACTGGCACTCTCGGCATGCGCCAATGCGCCGCTCGAGCCGGTCTCCTACGGCGTTTTCCGGATGTGAGAGAGATGACCACGATGTTGGACACCATTCTGATCGCCAACCGCGGTGAGATCGCGGTACGCGTCGCTCGAACGTTGCGCCGCATGGGCATTCGGACCGTCGCCGTCTACAGCGATCCGGACGCCGACGCCCGGCACGTCCGCGAAGCCGATACCGCGGTACGACTCGGCCCTGCCAGCGCACGCGAGAGCTACCTCGACATCGACAAGGTGATCGCCGCCGCGAAAGCCACCGGCGCACAGGGAATTCACCCCGGCTACGGCTTCCTCTCGGAGAACTCCCACTTTGCTGCGGCCTGCGTCGAAGCCGGAATCGCCTTCCTCGGGCCGCCGGAGAAGGCCATCGAGGTGATGGGCGACAAGATCGCCGCCAAGGCCGCGGTCAGCGCCTTCGGTGTCCCGGTTGTACCCGGCATCTCGCGACCGGGACTATCCGACGACGACCTGATCGCCGGTGCACCCGACGTCGGATTCCCGGTCCTGGTCAAACCGTCCGCGGGTGGCGGCGGCAAGGGCATGCGTCTGGTCGAGCGCGCCGAGGATCTGCCTGCCGCGCTGGCCAGTGCCCGCCGCGAGGCGGCCTCCTCGTTCGGCGACGGCACGCTGTTCCTCGAGCGATTCGTGTTGCGGCCCCGGCACATCGAGGTGCAGATCCTCGCCGACGGTCACGGCAACGTCATCCACCTCGGTGAGCGCGAATGCAGCCTGCAGCGACGCCATCAGAAGGTCATCGAAGAAGCGCCGTCCCCACTGCTCGACGCGCAGACCCGAGCGCGTATCGGCGAGGCTGCCTGCAACACCGCTCGCAGCGTCGACTACTCCGGTGCCGGCACCGTGGAGTTCATCGTCTCCGCCGACCACCCCGATGACTTCTTCTTCATGGAGATGAACACTCGACTACAGGTGGAACACCCGGTGACCGAGATGGTCACGGGCATCGACCTCGTGGAGTGGCAGGTCAGGATCGCCGCCGGCGAGTCACTGACGCTGAGTCAGAACGATATTCGACTGACCGGACACGCCATCGAGGCGCGCGTCTACGCCGAGGATCCCGGCCGCGGATTCCTCCCGACCGGCGGCACCGTCGTCGGGTTGCGCGAGCCCACCGGCACGGGCATCCGCGTCGACTCCGGTCTCGCCGTCGGCACCGAGGTGGGCAGCAATTACGACCCCATGCTCTCGAAAGTCATCGCACACGGCCCCGATCGCAGCACAGCGCTGCGCAGCCTGGATCGTGCCCTGGCCGATACCTCGGTACTCGGCGTCGTCACCAACACCGAGTTCGCTCGATTCCTGCTCGCCGACACCGAGGTCCGTGCCGGCAATCTCGACACCGGCCTACTGGACCGCCGCGTCGAGGATTTCGTTGCCGCCGACGCCCCGGACGAGGCGATGATCGCCGCAGCCACCGTCGCCTGGCTCGACACGTGGCAGGAGGCGGGCCAGGACATCTGGGGAATGCCGTCGGGATGGCGGGTGGGAGCGCACGCACCGTTCCAGCTCCGGCTGACGTCCGGCACTCGAACCGCGCACGTGTCCATCACCGGGACACTCGATGCGGCGACGGTCGTCGTCGACGACGACGAAGAACCGCGCCGACTGCGAGCCTCCGCTATCGAGGATTCCATCGACCTCGTTCTCGACGATCGACGCGAGTCGATGACCGTGGCCCGAAACGAATCGTCCACCTGGGTATCCAGCTCACGCGGCACCTGGAGAATCGATCGAATCGCCGAACCCAATGTGCGCGAGGACGACACGCAGTCCGGTGACGCAGAGATCCTCTCGCCGATGCCGGGTTCCATCATCGCGATCGGAACGACCTCCGGCAGCGCCGTCACCGCAGGCACGGCCATCGTCGTCGTCGAGGCGATGAAGATGGAACACACCTTGACCACGCCCATCGACGGCACCGTCGAACTCACAGTCGCAGTAGGAGATCAGGTCCGCGTCGACCAGGTCCTCGCCCGCATCGTTCCCACCGACACCGAAGAGGACAAGTCATGACCGAACATCTGTCGTCGTCCAATCTGCCCGACGAATACCAGCAACTGGTCAAATCCGTGGCGGACTTCACCCGCACCGTCGTCGCGCCGGTCTCGGCGAAACACGATGCCGAGCACTCCTTTCCGTACGAGGTGGTCGCAGGGATGGCCGAGATGGGCCTCTTCGGTCTGCCCTTCCCCGAGGAGTACGGCGGCATGGGCGGCGACTACTTCGCCCTGTGCCTGGCACTCGAAGAGCTCGGCAAGGTCGATCAGAGCGTCGCGGTGACACTCGAGGCAGGCGTCTCGCTCGGAGCCATGCCCGTCTACCGCTTCGGCAACGACGAGCAGAAGCAGCAGTGGCTGCCCAAGCTCACTGCAGGCAAGGCACTGGCTGCCTTCGGGTTGACCGAGCCGGGTGCCGGTAGCGACGCGGGCGGCACCAAGACCACCGCCAAGCGCGACGGCGGTGACTGGATCATCAACGGCAGCAAGCAGTTCATCACCAACTCCGGCACCGACATCACCGAACTCGTGACCGTCACCGCTGTGACCGGCGTCGACGAGACAACAGGACGCAAGCAGATCTCGTCGATCCTGGTGCCCACCGACACGCCCGGGTTCGTGGCCGAAGCGGCGTACAACAAGGTCGGCTGGAATGCCTCGGACACACACCCGCTCAGCTTCACCGATGTACGAGTCCCGCAGGAGAACCTGCTCGGCCAGGAAGGCCGCGGGTACGCGAACTTCCTGCACATCCTCGACGAGGGCCGGATCGCCATTGCTGCCGTATCGGTCGGTGCGGCTCAGGGTTGCGTCGACGAGAGCGTCAAGTACGCCAAGGAGCGCGAGGCATTCGGCGCTCCGATTGCCCGCAATCAGGCGATCTCGTTCAAGATCGCCCGCATGGAGGCACGCGCACACACCGCGCGGACGGCGTACTACGACGCGGCGGCACTGATGTTGGCGGGCAAGCCTTTCAAGAAGGCCGCGTCCATCGCCAAGCTCGTGGCCTCCGAGGCTGCGATGGACAACGCCCGCGACGCGACGCAGATTCACGGCGGCTACGGGTTCATGAACGAATATGTCGTCGCCCGTCACTACCGCGACAGCAAGATCCTCGAAATCGGTGAAGGCACCACCGAGGTTCAGCTGATGCTCATCGCGCGGAGCCTGGGGCTATGAGCGACAAGCGCATTCGGCAACGCGGCCTGTGGTTCGAGGAGATGAAGCTCGGTACCGTCTACGAACATCGCCCCGGACGGACCATCACCGAGGCCGACAACACATCGTTCACCACACAGACGATGAACACCCAGGCCCTGCATCTCGATGCCGCCTACAGTGAGACAACATCTTTCGGTCAACGGCTGGTGAATTCGATGTTCACCGTGTCCACCCTCGTCGGATTGTCGGTGACGCAGCTGACCCAGGGCACGATTGTCGCCAATCTCGGCTTCTCCGAGGTCTCCTTCCCGAAGCCGCTGTTTCACGGCGACACCCTCTACGCGGAGACGGTGATCTCGGACAAGCGCGAATCCAAGTCCCGCCCCGGCGAGGGAATCGTGACGTTCACCCACACCGGTCGAAATCAACACGGTGACGTCGTAGCGATTGCCGTCCGCAAGACTCTCGTCCGGATGCGACCCGAGGACGACGCGTCATGACCTGGATTCCCCCTGGCCCGGCGTGGCTGTTCTGTCCCGCTGATCGACCCGAGCGATACGAGAAGGCAGCGGCCCGAGCCGATGTCGTCATTCTGGATCTCGAGGACGCTGTCGGTGCCGCGGACAAAGCCGGCGCTCGCGAGTCCGTGGTGTCGACACCGCTGGACCCGTCGCGCACCATCGTTCGAGTCAATGCACACGGCACCGAGGACCAGGCCGCCGACCTCGACGCGTTGCAGCGCACCGAGTACACGACCGTCATGTTGCCCAAGTGTGAATCTGCCGCTCAGATAACAGCTCTGGCCTCACTGAATGTCGTCGCACTGATCGAATCCCCCCTCGGGGCGATGACGGTGTTCGACGCACTCGCAGCCGACAATGCCATCGGTGCCATGTGGGGTGCCGAGGATCTGGTCGCTGCGATGGGCGGGAATTCGAGTCGACTGGGCGACGGCCGCTACCGCGATGTCGCACAGCATGTTCGATCGCAGACATTGCTGGCCGCCAAGGCGCGGGGACTGTTCGCGCTCGATTCGGTCTACCTCGACATCCCCGATCTCGACGGGGTGCGCTCCGAGGCCGACGACGCTGTAGCCGTGGGCTTCGACGGCAAAGTGGCCATCCACCCCAGCCACATCCCCGTCATTCGCGAGGCCTATGCGCCCACGGTCGAGGAAATGGACTGGGCCACAGCCGTACTCGACGCCGTCGAGCACAATCGCGGGGTGTTCGCCTTCCGAGGTCAGATGGTGGACGCACCGGTGCTGGCGCATGCTCGACGCATCGTCGCCCGCCGACCGATGTAGTTGCAGACGCCGATTAACGGCAGGCGCTGTACGGTGGCTGTACGAGCATCGGCACGGAAGGCGCAGCAATGACGGCGAAGGACCCCGCCCTGACGGCGCTGGCCCAGAACTGGCTGGCGTTGTCGGTCCTGCACGGTCGCATCGAGAGCCGCATCGAGAAGGCTCTGCAGGCCGGCCACAACCTCAGCGCTCGCGAGTATTGGCTGCTCGACGTCCTGGCACGTCAGCACGACGGGGTGGGCGGACACCTGCAGATGAAGCAGGTGGCCGACGCCGTCGTCCTGAGCCATAGTGCAACGACCCGTCTGGTCACCCGCCTCGAGGACCGCGGGCTGCTCACCCGGTACCTCTGCCCCACCGACCGCCGCGGCATCTACACCGACGTCAGTGACGAAGGCCTGGCTCTGCTCGAGGCAGCGCGGCCGACCAACGACGCGGCCCTGCGTGAGGCCCTCGACGAAGCAGCACGTGAACCGGACCTCGTACCCCTCGTCGACGCCGTCCGCCGATCCGAGAACTGACGTCAATCCAGCTGTTCGACGACCGTCCGAGTCGTATCGGCGACAAGGGCGTTCATGGCCGGTGAGTCCTCCGCACCCGACGTCGTAGCACTGAGGACGACGAGCAGAATCTTCTGACCTTCGGGTCCTAGCACCAGACCCGCGTCGTTGGAGACACCGTAGCTACCGGTTCCGGTCTTGTCGGCCGACGTCCACTGCGGGGGAATGCCCGCGCGGAAGCGGGCCGTGGAGGTTTGGTTGCCCGCCATCCAGTCCAGCAACTGCTGTCGTGATGCCTGCGTCAGTGCGTCGCCGTCGAGCAGGGTCCGGTAGCCGGCGGCCATCGAGTTCGGAGTTGTGGTGTCCCGAGGGTCGTCCGGGATGGCCGTGTTCAACTCCGGCTCGGTGCGATCAAGGCGAAATTCGGTGTCGCCGAGCGATCGCGCGAAGTCGGTGAGCGCCGCTGTGCCACCTGCTTCACGTATCAGCAGATTGCCGGATGTGTTGTCGCTCTTCGTCAACGCTGCGGAGGCGAGATCTGCGAGGGTGACGACCGAGCCGGGTGCCCAATCGACGGCCGACTCGGGCACCTTGTCCTCTGCGGCGATTGTTCTGGTGTCGGTCAGCTGCAGCCTGCCTGCGTCGACGGCAGCGAGTACGGCACCGACGGCGTACACCTTGAACGTCGAGCAGAACGCGAAACGTTCGTCACCGCGATAACTCTGGATGGATCCGGACGTGAGATCGAGTGCGCTGACGCCGAGCCGAGCGCTGTCCCTCGCCTCGAGCTGAGAATATGACTGTTCGGCCATGGCCTGATCGGTCGTGGTCCGAGATGTACTCGCTGCGGATTGCGGTGGCTCGGTAGTGGTCGTCGAGGAGCACGCGACGCCTGCCGTCAACGTTGCCGCCGCGATCACGGTGATCAGTCGGGTGGATGTCGAGGTACGTATGGGGTCATGCGATCACAGAACCTGGGTACGTAGCTACTGGCCCCTCGGCCTTCCATTCCGCTTTCGGCCCAGCAGCTGTTCGCGGGCTCGAGCGCCTGGTTGCGAAAGCCGACCACGCGGGTGCGTGGAACCTTCGGCTCCATTATCGTTACTTCTGGTACGTAACGGAGAGCTCAATCGACCTCGAACGAGCCGCCCGGACGACAACAATCAGGAGGCACTTCATGAACGCCACCACACGCGCGATATTGAGCCCGGTCGTGGGTGCCATCGTCGCGCTGGCAATTCTCTGGGGCGTCGGCGGGGACATCCCGCTCTGGCGAGCCGCATCGATGGTTCTGGTCGGTGCGGGCGTCGTCTTCGGACTGAATTTCGCCTGGGAAGCCAATCCCTGGACCGAGAATCCCACAAGCGACGAGCACGAGCAGGTCACTGCCCGATAGAGGAACACTGCGGGAGGATCACTCGGCTTTCGACGGTGCCTCCCGCACTGCAACCGCCTGAGTAAAGCTTGGATTTCCCACGCTCACGGCCGTGCGTTCACTGCGCGGTCCATGTCGGATCGCGTTTCTGTAGGAATGCGGTGATTCCTTCGACGACGTCCTGCGTGGTGGTGAGTCGATCCAATTCCTGACGGTTCTGTGCCCACGAATCTTTCTCGTGCGCGATGGCACCGTCGGTGATACGTCGGGCCAGACGCTTGGATGCGCGCACCGCCAGCGGAGCGCCTTCAGCACAGAGCCGAGCGAGTTCGAGGGCGGTGTCGAGGACCTCGGTCGGGGCCACAACTCTGTTGACCAATCCCCACCGTGCGGCTTCCTGCGCGGAGATCGGCTGTCCGGTCAAGATCATCTCCAGGGCAATGTGTTCCGGCACCGCGGACATCAGCCGAAAAGCGCCACCTGCACCAGCGATGAGACCACGCCGGATCTCGGGCAGGCCGAACACTGCCGTGTCCGACGCGACGACCATGTCCGAGACCAGCGCGATCTCGGTTCCTCCTCCCATCGCCGACCCGTTCACGGCCGCGATGACCGGGACCGAGATCGGGTGTTGCACAATGCCGGCGAACCCCCAGTGCTCGGTCTCGGGCGGGGTCACCGCGCCGGGTCCTCCGGTGCCGAGGGCCTTCAGATCGGCACCGCCACAGAAAGTCGCCGATCCCGCGCCGGTCAGGACGATGGCTCGGATGTCTCGATCTGCCTCGGCGGACTCCCACGCCTCCCCGAGCAACGTGTGCACGCGGGCGTCGATGCTGTTGGCAGCTCGCGGTCGGTTGATGGTGACGACGAGTACGTGACCTTCCCGCCTGGTCAGTACGACAGGTTCGGTGCTAGCTGCTTCGGACACGGATGTTCCCCTCGATGGTGTCGACAGTGACTGTGGTCCCGATGATTTCGCGTGCCGGGTCGGTTCGATACAGGGACAGCGCACGGGCGCTGGCCGTGTCCCCGGGTGCCGTCTGTGCGGCGACGCGTCGTCCGCGTTCGTCTCTCGCGACGAGGAACGCCTGGTTCGGTTCCTGCTGCCGAGAATGCTCGACGGACACTGTCTCCACCACGAGAGTCCCGTCCTGTACAGGTGCACGAGGCGGTGAATCCGGCGTCAGCACTGCGGGTTCGGGATTTCCTACGTAGCCCTGTGGGTGCTGGTCGCCACCGAGCAGCACCGAGTGGTGATACGTCATATAGCCACCGTTCGCGTGCACCAGTGCGCAGTTCTTGCCGCCGCGAATCTCGCGGACGGATGCGGTGATCGAATGCAGCGAATGACTACTGAGGGGACCACCGAAGGACGAATGACCACCGGTCACACTGGGTACCAATGATTTCGGCGTTCCGAGGTGTCGGGTGGCGAGGGTCGGCACGATCGGGAAGCAGCTGTACACGTCGACCGCGTCGAGTTGTTCGACTCCGATCTCTGCGGCGCGCAAGGCTCGGTCCATCGCATCCTCCATCGCTGGAGACCGGCCGAAATCGCTGCGGTCGAGAATGTCGACCGAATCCTCGGCACCCGCACCACCCCAGACGAACACGATGTCGCCCTCGGGAACACCGCGTTCTCGGGCTTCGGCCAAGCTGGTCACCACGATGCACGCTGCCTGGTCGACGAAGGGCATGGCGTTCATCGACAACGGATACGGCTCGCACACGATGCGGTTCTTCGGCGACGGCGTGCCGATGTCGGCAGCCGTCCGCACTCGCCCGTTCCACGAGTACGGGTTCTTCTGGGCGACAACGGAAAACTCCGCATACAGGTCGCTGCACTCGGCCAGTCGAGACTCCGGATCCAGTCCGGCCTCGAATCTGAAGCGGCTCTCGAACAAGGGATAGATCCGAACCGGAGTGATCAGTCCGGCGTCTTGCATTGCGGCACTTCCGAGTTGATCGAGGTCGAAGGTGGGCGGACCTCCCGGGTCCGCGCTCCATCCCCCATCCCGCACGGGCTCTCGCCCGGCCTTGACCAAGGCACCCATCGAGGCCTGCGCTTCACCGCCCGCGATCACCGCTACCGTCGACTCCCCGGACGCAATGCGCGAGGCTGCGCGATCGAGAAGGCGCGCGGGCCACTGGCCACCGATCGGCGCGTCGAACACATCTGTGGGGGTGGCACCGAATCTACGGGCCAGCGCAGCGGCGGGACTGGCGTAAGCCCAGCTGGCGATGTGGCAGAACGTGATGCTGTCCGCTCTGCGAATCCACGGCTCCGACGTCGGCGAATCCTGGAGTGCCTCGGTGGCAGCGCGCGTGATCAGTTCCATGGGTTCGACGCCCATGGGTTCGCCGCGGCCGCTTGTCTCACCGATAGCCACGATCACCGGAACACGTCTCGGATCCACCGTCGACGCCTCGTGGCGTACTGAACTCATGACCGGGAACCTATTACAGACACAGATTGTCCGCAATGCCGGGTAGGTGTCACAATCCCTGGGTGACCGACAAAACCAGGAGCCGACGGGGTAGGCCGCGTGATCCTGATCTGGAGGACCGCGTCTACGACGCAGTGCTCGAGGTCTACTGGGAGAAAGGCTGGTCGGGTTTCACGCTCGACGCCGTTGCCCGCCGCGCGTCCGTCGGCAGGGCGGCGCTCTACCGACGCTGGGAATCGAAGGGGGCCTTGGTCGTCGATGCGCTCGAAGCTCGAAGTCCGCTCGCGACACCGATCGACCTCGGCAACCTGCGGGCGGATCTCGTCGAATTGGCGGTGCAGCTTCTGCAGGGCTACCGAGGAACGGCCGGTCTCGTCAGCCTGCGCGTCGCCCTCGATGCGCGGGTGCACCCCGACCTACTCGGGCACATGATCGACACACTCAACCGAAGCCGACTGGTTGCGGCCCGGCTGATCGTGCACCGAGCCCAGAAACGGGGCGAATTACCCGAGTCGGCCGATACCACCAGGATTCTCGAACTGGTGACAGGAGCGGTTCTCAGCCATGTCATCTTCTCGCATCACACCGATGCCGATCGAGGCGACACCGAGGACCGCGTCTACGCAGAAAGTCTGGTCGACGCGGTCCTCGGTGGTGTGTAGCTACCGTCGTGCGCGTTTTGCGCGCCTCCAGGTACGCAAAACGCGCACGAGGGAAGCTGCTCAGAACGCGTGCGCACCGACCAGAGCCGGCATCGGCACTACGAAGAGGTCTGCGGTGGCGATGCGTCGCACTGCGCGGTGCAGGGTGACCGATTGAAGTAACCCGTTGCCGTCCACCGTGTAGTCGACCTCGAGCACTCCCGCGGCGGTGCCGATCCGAATTGTTCCTGGACGGCCGGACCCTGCGTTGGCGGTGACGACCCCACCGATGACCGTCGCCGCTGCGGCCACGGCCACCGCGGAAGTCAGTCCGATCGCCGGGTGCGGAGCCATCATCGAGAGCATGCGTACCGAGATGTCGTAGTCGGCGGAGGCAACGTGCTCACCCGTCGTCGTCACGTACTCCCGCGGCGGGCCGACGATCCCGACCTTCGGAATGGCATGCGAAACAGGTTCTTCGGGCTTGCTCAGCCCCATCCGCAGAGCGGCCTGTCGGCGTAGCGCGATCAGAGTGGGGACGTGAGCGGCGACGACATCGTTGGGCTCCGACCCGGTCAATCCGAAATCGGCGGCGTCGAACAATGCGGCGGGTGCGCCCGCCCGAACGAACGTTCCGCGGAACTCGTTGCCGCCGAGAGCGACTCGATCGACCTCGGCACCGGTGGGAAGCATCGTCACTCGATCCGAGGCCGGATCGGTGAAGGTCAACCCCACCGGGACGCCGAGAGCCGTGGTGCCGGGGACGGACGCGTCGCCCTCGGCAGGAATGCGTCCGCCGGGGGTCGCAATCTCCGCCGCCAGAATTGCGCCGGTGTTCTCGTTGCGCATCCGGACCACGGTGACGTGGTCGTCCACGGCGACGAGACCGGTCTGCACGGCGTAGAGGCCGATTGCCGTCGCACAGTTTCCACAGTTGCTGCCCCACTCCACGGTGCGGTTCTCGATGGCGACCTGAGCGAACAGGTAGTCGACATCGATACCGGCTGCGCTGGAGCGTCGCACGATGGCGGCCTTGGAGGTGGTGGAGCTGCCGCCCCCGACCCCGTCGAGCTGACGCGGGTCACCCGATCCGAAGGCCGCGGTCAGGATGTTGTCGAGACCGCCGGCGTCGGCGATGTACGGGTCGATGTCGACCGCGTTGAACAGCCAGCACTTGCTGGTGCCTCCACGCATCCACGTTCCACGAAGAGTGAACATCTGGTGTGCCTTCCGATCAGGATCCGATGCTTCCACCCTGCGACAGAGGATGGTCAAGCACAATTACGAAATATGTTCAGGCCGTGCAGGAGCGCTTAACGCAAGCGTCCCGGTCAGAACAGCTCGGGCACGACCACCAGGATCAACCAGCACAGGGCCGGCGCGATAGCGACGACGATCCCTGCATTGAGCAGCAGTTGACGGTAGAAGCGCGGGCGCTCGATGTTCTGCGCGTTGGCCAGCACGAGCGCACCGTTGGTGGAGAAGGGCGAGACATCGACGACGGTGGCCGAGATGGCCAGAGCAGCGACGACTCCGACGACCGGCAGTGCACCGGTTCCCAGCAGCGGCATGGCCAGCGGAATGACGGCGGCCAGCAGAGCGGTGGAGGACGCGAACGCCGAGGTGATGCCGATGACGTAGCAGAGCACGATGGCCACGATGATCGGAGCACCGATGGTGATCGCCATTTCGGCCAGGTGATCGATGGTGCCCACTTCTTGCAGGATGGAGATGTAGGTGACCATGCCGGCGACCAGCAGAACCGTCGACCAGCTGATGTCTGCGATGGCCTCGTTCTGCTTCTTCAGATCCGTGAACGCCAGAACCGCTCCGGCTCCGATGGCAATGAAGCTGATCGGCAGGTGCAGTACGAGAACGAGTACCAGGAGTGCGCCGATGAGGAAGAGCGTGAGCTTCTGGACGAACGTGACCGGGGCCGGGGCGTCGACCAGTGTAGTTGTGGTCGGACGAGTGAGCACCTGGGTGCTGCCGCCTGCCGAGCTGCCGCCGCCGGTACCGCCGCCGGTGGGGACGGACGTCTTGACCGGCGTTCCGCCGACGGGGCCGCTACCGGGAGCGGGATCGGTGGACCCCGTTGCGGTGTACTCGAAGCCCTTCATGCGGGCCAGGGCTGCGTAGCCGACAACCGTCAGCACCGAGAGCAGCAGGTTGATGCCGTAGCTGGCGAAGAACAGCGTCCACGGGTTCAGGGCGAGGCCGTTGTTCTCGACGATGTCGCGAACCAGTACACCGGAGACGGAGATCGGGGAGAACGCGCCTGCATGGGCACCGTTGATCACCATGATGCCCATGACCAGCGGGCTCATGCCGGTTCGAGCTGCGAACGCCATTGCGGCAGGCACGATCAGCGCCACCGCGGCGGGGCTGAAGGTACCGAGTGCAGTCAGGACCGAGGCGACGAAGAAGAACACCCACGGAACGACCGTCACCCGGCCGTGCACCGCTCTGATGCAGCTGTTGACCAACAGATCGATGGTGCCGTTGCGTTTGGCCATACCGAAGAAGTAGGTGACGCCGACGATGGTCAACACGATCGAGCTGGGGAACTCGTTCAGGATTTCCTTGTCGTCGAATCCCAGTGCGAAGTACCCGACCACGAAGGCACCGATGAAGCCGAGGATGCCGATGTTGATCGGGAAGAAGGTTGCGATCACGAACATCGCAACCAATGCGATGAGCGGGAGGATCTCGATGGAGGTCATGGGCGTCTTTCAGGTGGCTGGTAAGTGCTCGGTTACATCCGCACTCGAACGTTGTCCCTGTCACATTATTGACGCCGGCCTTTTAGGACAATATCGTTTTGCTACCTGGTCGTTTAGCTGAGCTGAAAGATATCCGTATGAACCACACGTTCGACGTCGTGACGTTGTTTCTTCTTCTCGACATCGCCGAGGCCGGCTCACTGACCGCAGGTGCCGAACGAGCGAACATGACGCCCTCCGCGGCGTCCCAACGCATCAGCAAACTCGAACACGGCATCAAACAACCGGTGTTGACCCGCCTGCCACGCGGCGTACAACTCACCGAAGCCGGCGAAATCCTCACCAGCCGCGCCCGGCTGTTTCGACGGGAGATGCGCGCCGCGAGCGGCGACCTCGAAGCGATCCGAGGGCTCGAACGCGGTTCGGTTCGACTCGGCTCGTTTCCCACGGTCAGCGCGTCGCTGCTCTCGGACGCGCTGAAGGACTATCACTCACGATGGCCCGGTGTGGACGTCCGCGTGCGATCGGCGGTGCGCCCGCAGTTGCTCGACATGCTGCATTCGAGCGAAATCGACCTGGCGCTGCTGTGGAGCTATGCCTGGACGGAAGAGGCCGAACGATCACTGTCACTCGAGCCGCTGATGGAAGACCCGACCGTGCTGCTGCTGCCGATCGACGACGATCGGGTGCAGCACGATGTGTCGCTGCACGATCTTCGTGACGCACGATGGATCATCCGCAGCAACGACCACCCGGCTGCCGAAGTTCTCTATCGCAGTTGTCGCGTAGCAGGATTCGAGCCCGACGTCGTCTACGAGGCACACGACTATCAGGAGATCGAGGCCATGGTGGCTGCCGGTGTCGGCATCGCAATGGTGCCCGGGTTGTCGGTCATTCACCATCGACCCGACGTCACCACCATCGACTTCCCCGACACGGATCGGGTACCGACGCGCGTCATCTACATCGCGTCACTCGCCAGGCGTCAGTACACCCCGGCGATGTATGCCATCTCGACCGCATTGCGCGGTGCGGCCGAGCGCATCGCAGCTGCGACTACAGCAGTTCCCTGATGGCGTTCTCGAAGCCGGTGACGTGTTCGAGGGTCAGTTCGGCCGCGGTGTCCGCATCGCCGTCGATGATCGCCTGCAGCAACACGACGTGCTCACGGACATGGCCGGCCACGTTAGGCAGTCGGTCGAGAAACAGGCACCAGATGCGCGTGGCGTGCGCGTCGAGGCTGACCAGAATGTCTTCGAGGTGAGGATTGCCCGACGCCCGATAGATCTCTCGATGCACCGCAACATCTTTGCGCAGCACCTCGCGTGAATCGTCGGTGTCGTCGATGCTCGCGATGGAGGCCGCGAGCTCGGCCAGCCGGTCTCGAGCCGCCCGTGTCGCGGTCCGCGCCGCACGAGCCGAGGCCGCCGGCTCGAGCTGCTTGCGGATCTCCGAGATGTTGGCCAGGTCGGTCATGTCGACGGCGGTCGCGAAGGTTCCGCGTCGGGGATACGCGACGACGAGGCGCTCACGTTCGAGTCGTTTCAGACCCTCACGAATCGGTGTGCGCCCCAGCCCCAATTGCTCGGCCAGGCGGTCGTCGTTGATCGGTTCACCGGGACGAATTTCCAACATGATCAGCTGCTCACGCACTATTTCGTAGGCTCGATCGGCGTTGGTTCCGACAAACTGCGTTGCATCCATCACCGGCTGAATTTCGATCGTCATCTTGTCTGCTCACTCCCGGTCGACGCCCCGCCCTTGACGGCTCTGCTTTGTGATCTTACTCTATTGGCATCTTGATATATCAGTTCCAGATCATTGATCTTCCAGAAGGGCGGCCATCTTGACGCAGGACTTCGCACCGACAGCGACGGCACCGCACCCGAGAGGCGTGACGAACCGAGTACTCGCCGATCTCGACCCCGAGGTGCACCGCGCGATCAGTGCCGAGCTCGGCCGCCAGCAGAACACCCTCGAAATGATCGCGAGCGAGAACTTCGCACCCTTGGCCGTCATGCAGGCGCAGGGTTCGGTACTGACGAACAAGTACGCCGAGGGCTACCCCGGCCGGCGCTACTACGGCGGATGCGAAAACGTCGACGTCATCGAGCAACTCGCGATCGACCGGCTCAACGCCTTGTTCGGATCGTCGTTCGCCAACGTGCAGCCGCACTCCGGTGCGCAGGCCAATGCCGCTGCCATGGCGGCACTGCTGCAGCCGGGCGATTCGATTCTCGGTCTCGCACTCGCCCACGGCGGACACCTCACGCACGGCATGAAGCTGAACTTCTCCGGCAAGCTGTACGACGTCTCGGCCTACCACGTCCGCGAAGACGACCATCTCGTCGACATGGCAGAGGTGGAGCGCCTCGCCCACGAGCACCGTCCCAAGCTGATCATGGCCGGTTGGTCCGCCTACCCGCGCCACCTCGACTTCGCCGAATTCCGCCGCATCGCAGACGAAGTCGGTGCCTACCTGATGGTGGACATGGCGCACTTCGCCGGCCTGGTCGCCGCCGGACTGCACCCGTCACCGGTACCGCACGCGCACGTGGTCACCTCGACGACGCACAAGACGCTCGGCGGACCGCGCGGCGGCGTCATCATCACCAACGACGCCGCGCTGGCGAAGAAGTTCAACTCCTCGGTCTTTCCCGGTCAGCAGGGCGGGCCCCTCGAACACGTCATCGCCGGCAAGGCCGTCGCCTTCAAACTTGCTGCAGAAGAGGACTTTCGGGAACGGCAGCAGCGCACCCTCGAAGGCGCGAAGATCTTGGCCGATCGACTGTTGACCGACGACGCAGCAGCCGCAGGCATCGACGTGGTCTCGGGCGGCACCGACGTCCACCTCGTTCTCGTGGACCTGCGCAAGTCCGAACTGGACGGCAAGCAGGCCGAGGACAGACTCCATCACGTCGGAATCACCGTGAACCGCAACGCAGTTCCGTTCGATCCACGGCCACCCATGGTGAGCTCCGGAGTCCGCATCGGCACCCCGGCCCTCGCGACCCGCGGCCTGGACGCCACGGCCTTCGCCGAGGTCTCCGACGTCATCGCCCACGCGTTGCGTCCCGACACCGACGACCGCGGACTCGATGCACTGCGAATCCGGGTCGAAGCCGTCGCCGCGCAGTTCCCCCTCTACTCCGACCTGACGGAAGGCTACCGATGACCGCCCCCGTAACCCCTCCGGGCGCACATCTGCCCGACCACCCGGACTTCCTGTGGCGCAACCCCGAGCCGAAGAAGTCGTACGACGTCGTGATCATCGGCGGCGGCGGACACGGCCTGGCCACCGCGCACTACCTCGCCAAGAACCACGGCATCACCAATGTGGCTGTGCTGGAGAAGGGGTGGCTCGCCGGCGGAAACATGGCGCGCAACACCACCCTCATCCGGTCCAACTACCTGTGGGACGAGAGCGCGCGCATCTACGAGCACTCGCTGAAGCTGTGGGAAGGGCTCGCCGACGACCTCGACTACCCCATCCTGTTCAGCCAGCGCGGCGTCCTCAACCTCGCGCACAGTCTGCAGGACGTGCGCGACAGCGTGCGACGCGTCGAGGCCAACCGACTCAACGGCATCGACGCTCAGTGGGTCGACCCCGACGAGGTCAAGAAGCTGTGCCCGATCGTCAACATCTCCAGCGACATTCGCTACCCGGTGCTCGGTGCGACGTACCAGCCACGCGCCGGCATCGCCAAGCACGACTACGTCGCCTGGGGATTTGCCCGACGCGCCGACGCGGCCGGTATCGACATCATCCAGAACTGTGAGGTCACCGGCTTCACCACCGACGGCAACCGCGTCACCGGGGTCAAGACCACGCGTGGCGACATCGCCACCGGCCAGGTCGCGCTGTGCGCAGCCGGGCACACCTCGACGCTGACGGACATGCTCGGCATCAAGACTCCGCTGCAGAGCCATCCGCTGCAGGCCCTCGTCTCGGAGTTGCTCGAGCCCGTGCATCCCACGGTCGTCATGTCGAATGCCGTGCACGTGTACGTCTCTCAGGCCCACAAGGGCGAACTGGTGATGGGTGCGGGCGTCGACTCCTACAACGGCTACGGCCAGCGCGGTGCGTTCCACATCATCGAACGGCAGATGGCAGCTGCAGTCGAGTTGTTCCCCGTCTTCGCTCGCGCGCACCTGCTGCGCACCTGGGCCGGCATCGTGGACGTCTGCCCCGATGCCTCCCCCATCGTCGGACGCACGCCGTTCGACAACGTGTTCCTCAATTGCGGTTGGGGTACAGGCGGATTCAAGGCCACCCCCGGTGCCGGTTGGTGCCTGGCCGACACCATCGCCAACGACGAGGTCCACGAGTACATCGCACCGTTCAGTCTGGACCGATTCGTCACCGGCGCGCTGGTGGACGAGCACGGTGCCGCAGGCGTGGCTCACTAGTTTCTCCGCCCCGACACACGCAGCACCCGAACGAGAAATCTTGGAGTGGCAATGCAATTGATCGAATGCCCGTGGTGCGGGAGTCGAGAAGAGACCGAGTTCCACTACGGCGGCCAGGCGCACATCGCCTACCCCGAGGATCCCTCGGCTCTGACCGACGAACAGTGGGCGCACTTCGTGTTCTTCCGCGACAACCCCAAGGGGCTCTTTGCGGAACGGTGGAGCCACAGCGCGGGCTGTCGGCGTTGGTTCAACGCCGTGCGGGACACCGCCACCTATCGAATCCACAGTGTCTATCGCCTCGACGACCCGAAGCCGGTGAACCCATGACCGCATTCCGCACCGCATCCGGCGGCCGCATCGACCGCACGAGCACCTTCGACTTCACGTTCGGCGGCTCGGCCCTGCAGGGCCACCCGGGCGACACGCTGGCATCTGCGTTGCTCGCCAACGGTATTCATCAGGTGACCACCAGCATCAAGCTCGGCAGGCCCCGTGGATTCACCGCTGCATGGGCCGAGGACACCGGCGGACTCGTACAGATCGAGGAGCCGTTCCCCGAGCCGATGCTGCTCGCCACGACGATCGAGCTGTACGACGGCCTGGTCGCTCGGGGCATCCCCGGACAGGGGCGTCTCGCCGAGATCTCCGACTCCGCCAAGTACGACGCCACGCACGCCCACGCCGACCTGTTGGTCGTCGGCGCCGGCCCGGCCGGTCTGACGGCCGCTCTGGTCGCCGCCCGCAGTGGCGCTCGCGTGGTCGTCGTCGACGATCAGAGTGAATTCGGCGGCTCCCTGCTCGGCTCCGACGACGTCATCGACGGACGGCCGGCCCTGGACTGGGTTGCCGACGCGGTGGCCGACTTGTCGACCTTCCCCGACGTGACGTTGCTGCGCCGCACCACCGCGTTCGGTTCCTACGACGACGGCTTCGTGCTCGCCCTCGAGCGTCGCACCGATCACCTGGGCTTGGAAGCTCCTGCAGCGCTGAGCCGTCAGCGAGTCTGGCGTATTCGCTCGCGTCACATCCTGGTGGCCACCGGCGCCCACGAGCGGCCCGTCGTCTTCACCGACAACGACCGACCCGGAATCATGTTGGCGCACAGTGCACGTACGTTCCTGCATCGCTACGGCGTGACGGTAGGAACCGAGGCCGTGGTGTTCACCACCAACGACAGCGCGTACAAGGCAGCCGTCGATGTGCACGACGCCGGGGTCCGCATCGCGCGCATCGTCGATGCCCGCTCCGAGGCACCGGAACACTGGCTCGGCCCGTGCCGCGAGCGCGGTATCGAGGTGCGCACCGGCAGCGTCGTATCCGGCACCCGCGGCGACACCCGCGTCACTCATGCATTGGTGACCGGTGCCGACGGTGCCACCGACACCGTGGCGTGCGACGTACTGCTCGTCAGCGGTGGCTGGAACCCCGCCGTCCACCTGTTCAGCCAGGCCCGCGGAAAGCTGCGCTACGACGGCGAACTCGGTGCGTTCGTCCCGGCGGACGACGTCGAGGGCATCAGCGTAGCCGGATCGGCCTCGGGAGTGTTCGATCTGGCAGGATGCCTCCGCGACGGCAACTCGGCCGCGGCAGGTGTGCTGACCCGTCTCGGCTTCGACATCACCGAAACACCGCCTCCAGCACCCGAATCCGTGCCGATCACCGAGTCACTGGTGCTGTGGCGGGTGCGCGACGACTTCGGAGCCGACAGCCAGTTCGTCGACGTGCAGCGAGACGCGACGGTGGCCGATCTGGTCCGCGCCGTCGGTGCAGGCATGTCGTCGATGGAACACATCAAGCGCTACACCACGATCGGCACCGCGCACGATCAGGGCAAGACCTCCGGTGTGGTGTCCTCGGGCATCGTGGCGGAGCTGCTCGACAAGCCGGTGGAGAACCTGGGCACCACCACCTTCCGACCGCCGTACACCCCGGTGGCGTTCGCGGCGTTGGCCGGCCGCAACCGCGGCATGGCCTTCGACCCGGAACGGGTTACTGCAGTGCATGATTGGCACGTCGCCCGCGGCGCGGTCTTCGAGGACGTCGGACAGTGGAAGCGGCCCCGCTACTACCCGCTAGCCGGCGAGGAGATGCACGACGCCGTGCTCCGCGAGTGCGCGGCCGTGCGTGCGAGCGTCGGCATGCTCGACGGTTCGACACTGGGCAAGATCGACGTACAGGGCCCCGACGCCGGTGTGGTGCTGGACATGTTCTACACGAACATGATGAGCAACTTGAAGGTCGGCATGGTTCGCTACGGCGTGATGTGCGGTGCCGACGGCATGGTGATCGACGACGGCACCGTGATGCGGTTGGCGGACGACCGATTCCAGGTGTTCACCACCACGGGCGGCGCAGCAGGAATGCTCGACTGGATGGAGGAGTGGCTGCAGACCGAATGGCCGCACCTCGCGGTTCGGCTGACGTCGGTGACCGAGCAGTGGGCCACGTTCCCCGTCGTCGGACCGCGCTCCCGCGACCTCGTCGGCGAGATCTTCCCCGAGCTCGACGTCTCCAACGAGGCGTTCCCGTTCATGGCCTGGCGTGACGCCTCGGTCGACGGTGTGCCGGTACGCGTGGCGCGCATCAGCTTCTCCGGTGAACTGGCCTTCGAAGTGAACATCGATTCTTGGCACGCCCACGCACTGTGGTCGCGGCTGATCGATGCGGGCGAGAAGTACGGCATCACCCCCTACGGCACCGAGACCATGCACGTGCTGCGGGCCGAGAAGGGCTACCCGATCGTCGGCCAGGACACCGACGGGACCGTCACCCCACAGGACCTCGGTATGAGCTGGGCGGTATCGAAGAAGAAGCTCGACTTCATCGGAAAGCGCTCGTTCGACCGTGCCGAGAACCGGAACCCGTTGCGCAAGCAGTTCGTCGGGCTCCTGCCCGTCGATCGGGAGACCGTCCTCCCCGAGGGCTCGCAGATCATCGAGCACTCCGAGAGCGGCGTCCTCCCCGAGCTTCCGGTTCCGATGCTCGGCCACGTCACGTCGAGTTACGCCAGCGCAGAATTGGGCAGGCCGTTCGGGCTGGCCCTGCTCGAGGCCGGGCGTGACCGACTCGGCGACATCCTGCACGTCCCGGTGGGCGACACCCTCGTCGCCGTGGAAGTCACCGGCTCCGTACTCGTCGACCCGGAAGGTAACCGCCGTGATGGCTGACCGACTCGCCGCCAGAAGCCCACTCGCAGAAACAGTTCTGCCGGACTCGTCTGCTGTCCGCATCGTGGAGGAGCCGTTCCTGGCCGGGATCGACCTGTGGGTCGACCCGAGCGGGCCGGGCGGTGCCGCTGCCTCGACCGAGCTCGGCACGGAGCTGCCCGGCCCCGGACGCGTTGCCGAGGGCGCGAACACCACCGCGATCTGGCTCGGCCCGGAGGAGTGGCTGATCATCGGGGCGGGCCTCGATCCGGTCGAACTCGAACACCGTCTCGGCTCGGCCGTTCGTGAGCATCGCGGTGCGGCAACCGATGTGTCCGCACAGCGAACCAGTCTGCGGCTGAGCGGTTCCAGGGCCCGCGACGTGTTGGCGAAGGGGTGCTCGATCGATCTGCACCCTCGCGTCTTCCCGGCCGGGTCGACGGTACAGACCATGCTGGCGATGGCAGGCATGATTCTCATTGCCTGTGACGACACCGGAACGGACTATCGTATCCTCGTGCGCTCGTCGTTCGCACGCTATCTCGCAGCCTGGCTGACCGACGCGGCCGAGGAATACACCGACGTCTGATCGTCCCGTTGGACTAGCGCGAGAGAACAGGTGACCACAGTGCTCACGACCGTCTCCACGGCAACCCGGTCAGCCGATGCCCGCGACCGACTGCTGACCCGGTTGACGACCTCACATCCCGTCGTCTGCGGGATCGTCAACGTCACCCCGGATTCGTTCTCCGACGGTGGCATGTTCCTGGACTCGGATCGTGCTGTGGCGCATGCGCTGTCGATGGTCGACGAGGGTGCCGAACTGCTCGACATCGGCGGTGAGTCGACCCGGCCGGGGGCAACCCCACCCACCGTCGACGAGGAGATCGAACGAGTCGTAGCGGTGATCGACGCCCTGTCCAGACTTACCTCGACACCGCTGTCGGTCGACACCTCACGGCCAGAGGTGATGCGAGAGGCTGTACGCGCCGGGGCGAGCGTCATCAATGACGTTCGTGCTCTTCGTCTTCCGGGCGCACTCGCCGCAGCTGCCGAACTGGACGTTGCGGTATGCCTGACGCACATGCTGGGCGAGCCGTCGACGATGCAGAATTCCCCTCGCTACGGCGACGTCACCGCAGAGGTGTGCGAGTTCCTCGACGACCGGGCTGCCGAATGCATCCGAGCCGGAATCCCGGCGTACCGCATCCTGGTCGATCCCGGATTCGGATTCGGAAAGACTCTCGAGCACAATCTGACACTGCTGCAGGGCCTTCGGGCGCTCACCGCTTCCGGGCGACCGATCATGGCGGGTCTGTCGCGGAAGGGCATGATCGGTGCCATCACCGGACGAGAGGTCGACGGCCGACTCGCCGGATCACTCGCCGCCGCGATCTTCGCGGCCCAGAACGGGGCGTCACTCCTGCGGGTTCACGACGTCGCCGCCACCATCGACGCACTGGCCGTGATGCGGGCAGTGCGGTCGCTCGACGTACTGCCCTCACACCCAGGTCAATCCACGACGAATGCCGAGGCCACCTCATGACCGCATCCCTCTCCTCCGCCCGTCGGCTCTTCAGCGCCGAGCACGGTTGGATGGCCGTCGACCCGTTCGGTTCACCGGCCCAGACTCCGAGCCGTGTGGGGGTGACGCCGGCAGCGTTGGCCGACGCGGTCGACATTATCGGCGTCGATCTTCCGTCGGTACGTACCGTGCTCGCCGCCGGTGATGCGTGCGGCACTATCCACACCTCCGCCGGCTCGGTCACGGTGTACGCCCCGGCGAGCGGCATGGTCACGATCGTCAACCCCGCTGTGCGCGAGGACCCGTCGCTCGTCGCTGCCGATCCGCTCGGTGCCGGCTGGCTGTTCGCGGTCCTGACTCCCGCGGCCTCGTCGTTCGACGACCTGACCATGCGCGAGCCGACCGGCGCAGTGCGGACGACCTCATGACCATCAGTGTGTTCGACCTCTTCTCCGTCGGAGTCGGCCCCTCGAGTTCGCACACCGTCGGACCGATGCGCGCGGCCGCCCGATTCGTCGACGATCTGCGAACCATGTCTGCGTTCGACGACGTTCGAGAGCTGGCGGTCGATCTGTACGGCTCGTTGGCCGCGACCGGAGCCGGCCACGGCACCATGACCGCCGTACTGCTGGGGCTGGAAGGCCATGCGCCCGAGACCATCACGACCGAGGTCATGGAAGAACGGCAGGCATCGATGGCGGCCACCGGCCGAATCGTCTTCGGTGGTCACCGAGAGATCGACCTGGCGGTCGACGACATCGTGCTGCGTCCGTTGACGGTACTGCCGTTCCACCCCAACGGGATGAAACTGACTGCCCGCGCAACGGATTCGACCGAACTACACAGCGAGGTGTATTTCTCCGTCGGTGGCGGCTTCGTGGTGACCGAGGCCGAAAGCGTCGAGGCCGTCGCACCCCTCGCCTCCGCGAACGGATTCGCGTCGGCCAAGGAACTACTTCAGCTCTGTGAACGTCGGCGCTGCAGCATCAGTGACGTCATGACCGAGGTCGAGCTCGAACGCCGCACACACGAGGAGATTCGGGACGCGTTGCTGCACATCCGTGACGTCATGGTCGAGTGCGAGGTTCGCGGCATCTCCCGCGACGGCTACCTTCCCGGCGCCCTGGGAGTGCGGCGTCGAGCACGGGACTGGTTCCTGCGGCTCGATGCCGAGGATCCGAACCGTTCGAGCGAATTCGCCGAGGACTGGGTCAATCTCGTCGCACTCGCCGTCAACGAGGAGAACGCGTCGGGCGGACGAATCGTCACAGCACCCACCAACGGCGCAGCCGGCATCATCCCGGCCGTGCTGCACTACGCGACCCGCTACACCGCGGCAGGGGTCGCCGATCCCGACGGCAGCACAGTGCGTTTTCTGCTCACCGCCGGCGCGATCGGATCGCTCTACAAGGAGATGGCGTCGATCTCCGGTGCCGAAGTGGGTTGCCAGGGCGAGGTGGGTTCGGCAGCGTCGATGGCCGCAGCCGGTCTGGCCGAGGTACTGGGCGGCACACCCGAACAGGTGGAGAACGCCGCCGAGATCGCGATGGAGCACAGCCTCGGTCTCACGTGCGACCCCATCGGCGGACTGGTGCAGATTCCGTGCATCGAACGCAACGCCATCTCGGCAGGCAAGGCTATCAACGCCGCTCGGATGGCATTGCGCGGCAACGGTACCCACCGCGTCAGCCTGGACCAGGTGATCGAGACGATGCGGTCCACCGGGGCCGACATGCACTCGAAGTACAAGGAGACCTCCAGCGGCGGCCTCGCGATCAACGTGCCGGTGAACTTCGTGGAGTGCTAGAGGCCGAGAACTTTCTCCACCGCCACACAACGTCGAGGGGCCCGTACCGATTCGGTACGGGCCCCTCGTGCGTGTCGGCTCAGCTGAAGATGACCGTCCGGTGTCCGTGCAGCAGGACGCGATTCTCGCAGTGCCAGCGGACCGCTCGCGAGAGTGCGAGTGCCTCTGCGTCCTGTCCGACGGTGGCCAGACGAGACGGGTCGTGAGTGTGGTCGATACGAATGACCTGCTGCTCGATGATCGGGCCCTCGTCCAGGTCGGGGGTGACGTAGTGCGCCGTCGCTCCGACCTGCTTGACGCCCCGGTCGAATGCCTGGTGGTAGGGCTTCGCGCCCTTGAAGCCGGGCAGGAACGAGTGATGGATGTTGATCGCCTTGCCGTGCAGCGCTCGACACGTCTCGTCGGAGAGCACCTGCATGTAGCGGGCCAGCACCACCAGGTCGACCTCGTACTCGGCGACGAGGTCGAGCAGGCGTTGCTCGGCCTCGGCCTTGGTTCCCGGGGTGACGGGAACGTGGACGAACGGCAGCCCGGCAGCCTCGGCCATCGGCCGCAGCACCTCGTGATTGCTCACCACGGCCACCAGTTCGCCGCCGAGATTCTGTGAGCGCCAACGGAAGATGAGATCGTTGAGGCAATGTCCCATCTTGGACACCATGACGAGCACGCGCGGCTGGCTGCAGCCGTTGAAGGTGTACGTCATCGCGAATCGGTCGGCCACCTCGCGGAAGCTGTCCGTCAGCTTCTCGATGTCGGTGGCACCGCTGGCCACGAACGAGGTGCGAAGGAAGAACGAGCCGTCCGTGGAGTCGTCGAACTGTTGGTGTTCGGCGATGTCGCAGTCGTTGTCGAAGAGGAACGCACTGACGGCCCGGACGATGCCCGGCCGCTGGCCGCAGCTGAGCGTGAGGGTGAAGTTCTCGGTCATCGAATCTCCTGGTACTGGTGGGTCGTCAGCTGCGGATCTTGGCCATCTCGGGGTCGACGAGGGGCTCGGCCACGACGGTGGCGGACACGAGCCGATCGAAGTATCGAATCTGTACTGCTGCACCGGGTTCTGCGCTACCGGCAGGAACCCAGGCGTAGGCGATCGGCGCACCGACGGTGTGCCCGAACGAGGCGCTGGTGACGTAACCGGCGGGTTCGCCGTCCACCAGGACCGGCTCGTGGCCGAGTACCACCGACGTGCCGTCGTCGATCTTCAGGCAGACCAACTTCTTGGAGACGGTGTCGTCGGACATCTCGAGTACGGCGTCGCGGCCGCGGAATTCGCCCTTCTGGGGGCGCACTGCGAAGCCGAGACCTGCCTCGTAGGGATTGTGCTCGGTGGTCATGTCCGAACCCCACGACCGGTAGCCCTTCTCCATGCGCAGGCTGTTGAATGCAGCGCGCCCGCCGGCGATGATCCCGAACTCGGAACCGGCCTGCCACAACATGTCCCACAGTCGCTGGCCGTAATCGGCGGTGGTGTACAGC
The DNA here is from genome assembly GCF_001894785.1 of Rhodococcoides fascians NBRC 12155 = LMG 3623. GTDB lineage: Bacteria > Actinomycetota > Actinomycetes > Mycobacteriales > Mycobacteriaceae > Rhodococcoides > Rhodococcoides fascians. The sequence goes on along the minus strand of NZ_BCWW01000001.1, from coordinate 534,094 downwards.
TCCCACCCGAGCTCGCCCACGTACGACAATCGCATCGCCGTGACGGGCACTCCCCCGATACGAACCTGCTTGCAGCGGAAGTACTTGAAGTTCTCGTTCGAGAAGTCGTCCTGGGTGAGCTTCTCGACGACCTCGCGGGCATGCGGACCCCACAGGCCGATGCAGCACGTGGATCCGGTGATGTCGTCGACGGTGACGCTGCCGTCACTCGGTGCTTCACGGCGGAGGTAATCGAAGTCGAGGTTGCCGTTGGCTCCGACCTGGAACTCGTCGGCAGACAACCGCGCCACGGTGAGATCGCTTCGGACGCCGCCCTTCTCGTCGAGAGCCAGCGTGTACGTGACGGCCCCGACGGACTTGTCCATCTTGCCGGACGTCAATCCCTCCAACAGTGCCAGCGCACCGGGTCCGCGTACGCGTAGCCGCTTGAGCGGGGTCATGTCGTACATGGCGACGGACGTACGGGTCTTCCACGCCTCGGCCGCGGCAATGGGCGAATGGAACATCGACGCCCACTCGTCGCGCTCGGGCGGCTGCCACTCGGCGGGAAGCTGGTGCACCAGATCGGCATTGGCCTCGTACCAGTGCGGGCGTTCCCACCCGCCGCCTTCGAGGAACACGGCACCGAGCTGATGCTGCCGCGCGTTGAAGGGACTGACCCGAACGTCACGCGGGGACAACCGCGGCTGCGAGGGATGCAGCACGTCGTAAATCTCGACGAAGTTCTGCTGCGAGGTTTCGCTGACGTACGAGGGATCGAGCTGGAAATCCTCGAAGCGGTTGACGTCGCATCCGTGGAGCTCCACCTCGGAGCGTCCGTCGACCAGCAACTGTGCGATGGCCCGGCCGACTCCGGCCGAGTGCGTCACCCACACGGCCTCGGCGATCCAGAAGCCCTTGACGTCCGGGGATTCACCGAGCAGCGGTCCGCCGTCGGGGGTGAACGAGAAGACTCCGTTGAAGCCGTGGTCGATCTTGGCGGTCTCGAGGCAGGGCAAGAGGAGCTTGGACTGCTCCCACGACGGGGCGAAGTCCTCCTGCGTGAAGTCGAGCATGGACGGCATCGCCTCGTCGGACACACCGTCTCCGCCGGGCAGGGTCTTGGTGTCGACGGGCATCGGGCGGTGCGCGTAGGTTCCGATGCCGAGACGGTCGACGTGCTCGCGGAAGTACAGGTCCTGATCCTGATGACGAAGAATGGGCATGCCGGCCTCGGCCGCTTCGGTGTTGCGTCCCACCAGTTCCGGGATCTGATCGGTCTTGGCGTACTGGTGCGCCAAGGGCAGCAGCGGCACCTTCATGCCGACCAGTTCGCCCACATCGGGGCCCCAGAAGCCGGCGCAGGACACCACGATGTCGGCCTCGATGACGCCGTTGTCGGTTGCCACACCTGTGACGCGGCCACCCGTCTGTTCGATTCCGATGACCTTGGTGGAACCACGGAACACCGCTCCGCGCGATTCTGCGCGACGGGTGAGTGCCACGACGGCACGGGACGCTTTGGCAAGACCGTCGGTCTCGACGTACAGACCGCCGAGAACTCGCGAACGGTCGATCAGCGGATGCAGTTTGGCGCATTCGGACGGGTCGATGACCGATCCTTCGATGCCCCAGGACGTGGCCCAGCCCTGCTTGCGATGCAGGTCGGCCAGTCGCTCCTCGGTGGTGGCCACTTCGAGGCCGCCGAGCTGATTGAAGCACCACTGCCCGTCCACCTCGAGGCCCATGAACTTCTCGACCGTGTATCGGGCGAGTTCGGTCATGGTCTTGGATGCATTGGTCTGGAACACCAGACCCGGTGCGTGCGAGGTGGATCCACCCGTGAGAGGGAGCGGCCCCTGATCCAGCACGGTGATGCGATCCCAACCGCGTGCGGTGAGCTCGTCGGCCACGTTGGTACCGACTATGCCGGCGCCGATGATGACAACTCTCGGTGAACCCATGGTGGTCCTTCCGTATCGGGGTGGAGAGATGGAGCTCGGCCGAAGCGGTCCACGGCCTGCACGACAACTAACCAGAGATTGATATATCAAGAGTATGGGCAGGGATGGATGTGGTCAACCCCCGAAATACCGATGGTGCGGGACGCATAGTTTCACGTCCCGCACCATCGCTCACTTCACTTGCCGGCCTTGACTTTCGGCGGGGCCTTGGGGTTCTTGACGATGAACGGATCGTTCGTGACGTCCTTGTACAGCGAGACACACGTACCGATCATCACCAGCACGAACGGTGCCGCCACGATGATGGTCATCGTCTGCAACCCGTTGAGGGCGTCCGAACCTCCCGTCCACAGCATCAGGATCGCGATGCCGCCGGTGACGACACCCCAGAAGGCGACGACCCCACGGGACGGATCCAGGGTGCCCCGTTGCGACAGCGTGCCCATCACGATCGAGGCAGCGTCGGCACCACTGACGAAGAAGATGCCCACCAAGACCATCACCAACACCGACGAGATGCCGGCCAACGGGAAGTGGTCGAGAACCGCGAACAGCTGCGACTCCGGCTTGCCCAGGGCCACCAGATCCTCTGTTCCCTTCTGCTGCTCGCCGATTGCCGCTCCACCGAAGATCGAGAACCAGACCAAGCTCACCGACGTAGGGATGAGAATGACGCCGATGACGAACTGGCGGATGGTGCGGCCGCGACTGATGCGAGCGAGGAACATACCGACGAAGGGGGTCCACGAGATCCACCAGGCCCAGTAGAAGATCGTCCAGGACGAAAGCCAGGACTCGGTCTCGGGGCCACCGGATGCCGCCGAGCGCGCCGACATGCCGGCGATGTGCGCGGCGTAGTCGCCGAGAGTGGTGGGCAGCAGATTCAGGATCAGGACCGTGGGGCCCGCGACGAACACGAAGATCGCAAGCACGAGAGCCAGCACCATGTTGATGTTCGACAGCCACTGAATTCCCTTGGAAACCCCGGACACTGCCGAGGCCACGAACGCAAGTGTCAGGATGGCGACGACAGCCACGAGCAGAAGCGTCCCCGCTTGGTTGACCCAGCCGAGAACCTCGATACCGGAACCGATCTGGAGTGCGCCGAGGCCGAGGGATGCCGCGGTGCCGAACATCGTGGCGAAGATCGCCAGAATGTCGATGACCTTGCCGATGGGGCCTTCGGCGCGGCGACCGATCAGCGGAATGAACGAGGAGCTGATGAGCTGCTTGCGGCCCATCCGGTAGGTGCCGTAGGCGATGGACAATCCGACCACCGCATACATCGACCAGGGGTGCAGTCCCCAGTGGAAGATGGCCGTCGAGAGTGCCGTTCCCACTGTGGAATCGGTGATTCCGGGCGGCGGGGTGACGAAATGAGTGAGGGGCTCGGCCACTCCCCAGAAGATCAATCCGATTCCCATGCCGGCGCTGAACATCATTGCGATCCAGCTGACGGTGTTGAATTCGGGCTTCTCACCGTCTTTGCCGAGCGGAATCTTTCCGTAGCGACTGAGCGCGAGCCACAGCGCGAAGATCACGAACCCGGTGGCCGAGAAGATGAACAGCCAGCCGACGTTGGTCACGACCCAGTCGAGTACCGACGCGTTGACGGACTTCATGTTCTCGGTGCCGAGGATGCCCCATGCCAGAATCGCGATCACGATGGCGGCGGTGATACCGAACACCACCTTGTCGGTGCGCGGCTTGCCCTCCTCTCCGTGGTGGTAGACCTCGAGGGGGCCGTAATGATGAGGGGCATGTTTCTCGGGTGCATCGACGCGAGTTTTGTCGCCCCGGGGTTTGCTGTTCGTTGTCACATCGTTCTCCCTCCGGCTCTCGCCGAATAGGTGTGTCGCCCGTGCACGCAGCGTGGGTGGTCGGATAGGTGCGCGACTCGTTGCTCTCTGCGCAACTACGATTTGTTTGGACTCGAACAAGACTGAGCCGACCCAGGGTCTATGTCAATAGATGGCTGGTCATTTCGACGCGTTCATCACGGATTTTCGAAACGGACAACGCCTCTGAACAGCATCTACGCAATTTCAAATGCCAAAAGTTGTCCGAATTCGATACTCGCTTTTAACATTCGATACTGTCCGGTAACTGATATATTAAGCCTATTCCACCACCGTCGGCGGCCTTGAACGCCGCTCCTTCACTTCACTCAGGAGTACCAACCATGCCGCAGCAGGTCCGCGCCGTCGTCGCCAAGAGCAAAGGCGAGCCCGTCTCGATCGAGACGATCACCATTCCCGATCCCGGCCCGAACGATGTCGTGGTCACCATCGCCGCGTGCGGGGTGTGTCATACCGATCTGCATTACCGCGAGGGCGGCATCAACGACGAGTTCCCGTTCCTGCTCGGCCACGAAGCCGCAGGCACCGTCGAAACCATCGGCGACGCTGTCACTCATGTCGAGGTCGGCGATTTCGTGGTGTTGAACTGGCGTGCGGTGTGCGGGGAATGCCGAGCCTGCAAGAAAGGCACCCCCTGGTACTGCTTCGACACCCACAATGCGTCGCAGAAGATGACTCTCGCCGACGGCACCGAACTCTCCCCGGCGTTGGGGATCGGGGCGTTCGCCGACAAGACCCTCGTCCACGAAGGCCAGTGCACCAAAGTCGACCCGGACTCCGATCCGGCGGTCGTGGGTTTGCTCGGGTGCGGGGTGATGGCCGGACTCGGTGCGGCGATGAACACCGGCCACGTCTCCCGCGGGGATTCCGTCGCCGTGATCGGGTGCGGCGGTGTCGGCGATGCCGCGATCGCCGGGGCCCGCCTGGCGGGGGCATCGACGATCATCGCCGTCGACCGCGACAAGAAAAAACTCGACTGGGCTCTCGAACTCGGCGCCACCCACACTGTCGATGCCTCGCAGGTCGATGCCGTCGAGGCCATCCAAGAGCTCACCGGTGGATTCGGGGCGGATGTGGTCATCGATGCCGTCGGCCGCCCGGAAACCTGGAAGCAGGCGTTCTACGCCCGCGATCTCGCCGGGACCGTCGTCCTCGTCGGGGTGCCGACGCCGGAGATGACCGTCGAGATGCCGTTGATCGATTTCTTCTCCCGGGGTGGGTCGTTGAAGTCGTCGTGGTACGGCGATTGCCTACCGGAGCGGGATTTTCCGATGTTGGTCGATCTGTACGAGCAGGGCCGGTTGCCGCTCGAGAAGTTCGTCACCGAACGGATCGGTCTCGGTGATATCGAGGCGGCGTTCGAGAAGATGCATCAGGGCACGGTGCTGCGTTCGGTGGTGGTCCTGTGAGTGGGCAGTTGCGGGTCGAGAAGGTGGCCGCTTCCGGTGACTCGAGCCCGTGCGCTGCGGCTCGACACCTCTGATATATCAAAGTGGGCCTCTTTACCCGTCGGTAGCGTTTTGTTTCATGGTGCCCTCGACGTATTCCGACGTCGGGGGCATCATCGAGTCGGGCGGATGCGGCACCGGCCACGCATGTCATTGCACGGGCTAACCACCTGCTCAGCTGGTACAACGCATGGTTTGTCCGGTTCCGGTTACGTCGTGTTTCGCGTGTATGAAAAGTGCCGTCACCTATTGACACACTCTTGTGGCGATGTTCACACTGTTGTTGCGGGAAGTAAGACGTGTTCCGCATAGCGATACAGAAAGGATCCGAATGCTCAAGGTGTGTTCCTTGGCCGATCTCCCCGGCGGCGAAGCTCTGCGTGTCGACACCACCCCTCCCGTGGCGGTGTTCCACACCGAGGACGGTGAGCTGTTCGCGATCGATGACACCTGTACGCATCAGGACGCGTCGCTCGCCGACGGCTGGCTCGAAGGGTGCGCGGTCGAATGCCCGCTCCACGCGTCCACCTTCGACCTGCGTACCGGTGCTGTCGACGCTCCGCCCGCCAAGTTGCCTGTCCGCACGCACACCGTCGTCGTCGAGGACGGCGTCGTCTACGTAGAGCTCAGCACCGCGGCCCCCAATCTTCCTCCCGACGTTCGCAGCCGGTTGGCCGCCGAGGGACATTCATGAAGAGCGTCACCATCGTCGGAGCCTCCCTGGCAGGCCTGTGCTCCGCGCGTGCACTGCGGGCGGCCGGGTTCGACGGCTCCGTCACCATCGTCGGTGCCGAGAGCCATCGACCCTACGACCGCCCTCCCCTGTCGAAGGAATACCTCGCCGGCGACGTGGACGTGAGCACTCTCGCCCTCGAACCCGACGACGAAAACCTCGACGCCACCTGGATTCTGGGCCGCACGGCCACCGCCCTCGATCCATCGCGTCGCACCGTCACTCTCGACGACGGTGCCGAGCTGACCTCCGACGGCGTCGTACTCGCCACCGGCTCACGCGCGCGATCGCTTCCCGGTACCGATCACCTCACCGGTGTGCACGTATTGCGTACGATCGACGACGCCGACCGGCTGCGTGCAGATCTCACGCCCGGCGCACGTCTCGTCGTCATCGGCGCAGGCTTCATCGGAGCCGAAGTAGCTTCCACCGCAAGGAAGTTGAGCCTCGAGGTCACCATCGTCGAAGCCGCCCCGTCACCGCTCGCCGGGCCACTCGGTGCACGATTGGGTAGCGCGGTGGGAAATCTGCACCGCGACAACGGCACCACGTTGATCTGCGGAATCGCCGTCGACGGCCTGACCGGCACCGACCGAGTGACGGGCGTTCGCCTCGCGGACGGCCGACTCCTCGACGCCGACGTCGTGGTTGTCGGCATCGGCGGCATTCCGAACATCGACTGGCTCGGCACCAGCGGACTCGCGCTGGGCAACGGAATCCTGTGCGACGGCGGCGGCGCGACCGCCGTACCCGGAGTGGTCGCAGTCGGCGACTGCGCCGCATGGCTGGATTCGACCGGCGTCCACCGACGCGTCGAGCATTGGGCCGGGGCGTCCGAACGACCCACCGTTGCAGTGGCCACCCTGCTCTCGGGCAGTTACGGCGGCCAACACGTCAAACCTCCGTATTTCTGGTCCGACCAGTACGGGTCACGTATTCAGTTCGCCGGCACCGCCGGACCGGACAGTGAATGCACCATCGAAGAGGGTTCGCCCGAACTCGGGAGTTTCCTCGCCGTGTATCGATCCGACGGACTTCCGGTCGGTGTACTCGGTGTCAATCAAGTTCGATTGTTCACCCGCTGGCGCCGACAGCTCTCGGCTCCCGCTCGCGCGGTCTGAAATCACCCAGGCCGCTGCTCCACCCGTCGTATTCCATTACCCCAGTTGACGTCTCGTCACCGATCCACAAGATCGGCCACGTACGGAGGACCCCTTGACCACCATTCCCGACACCACGCCGCCCGCAACCTCCCTTCCCCTGCCCGAAAGCCTCATCTCCACCCTTCCCGGTCGCTACTACACCGATCCGGCCATCTTCGAGCTCGAGCAGGAGAAGATCTTCGAGGAACTGTGGATCTGCGCGGTCCGTGCCGCCGATCTGGACAAGCCCGGTGCCTTCCGCACCGTGCAGATCGGCCGCGAAAGTGTCATCGTGACGCGCACCCGAACCGGGGCGATCAAGGCCTACCTGAACGTGTGCGCGCACCGCGGTGCTCGAATCTGCATGGAGGACAAGGGCGAAGTCAAGCGATCGTTCCAGTGTCCGTACCACGCCTGGACCTACGATCTCGACGGAAAGCTCATCGCAGCACCGAATCTCACCAAGATGCCCGATATCGATCGGGTTCGCTACGGCCTGGCGTCGGTGTCGGTCGAGGAATGGCTCGGGTACGTCTGGGTCAATCTCAGCGACAATCCGGCCTCCTTCGATACCACTGTCGTGCAGGACATCCGTGATCGACTCGGCGACGTCGAGTCGATCGACCGCTACAAGATCGAAGACCTCGGTCTCGGCCGCCGCGTGAGCTACGACGTCAAGGCCAACTGGAAGCTCATCATCGAGAACTTCATGGAGTGCTACCACTGCGCCACCATCCACCCCGAGCTGACCGAGGTACTTCCCGAATTCGCCGACGGTTACGCCGCCCAGTACTACGTGGGCCACGGGGCCGAATTCGGGGAATCCGTCAAGGGATTCACGCTCGACGGTTCCGAGGGACACGACTCCATTCCCGGAATCGCACCCGAACAGGACCGGCGCTACTACGCCATCACCGTCCGGCCACAGGTGTTCGTCAACCTCGTCCCGGATCACGTGATCATCCATCGGATGTATCCACTTGCCGCCGATCGCACTCTGGTGGAATGCGATTGGCTGTACCTGCCCGGCGTCGTCGCATCGGGACGGGATCTGCAGAAATCGGTGGAGTTGTTCCACCGCGTCAATCTGCAGGACTTCGAGGCGTGCGAACGCTGCCAGCCCGCCATGAGCTCACGTAAGTACCGCGACGGCGGAGTGCTGGTGGGCAGCGAACACCACATCGGCATCTTCCACGACTGGCTGAAGAACCGCATCGAGGCCTGACCGCACGCTGCCCCGCACTCGGTGCCGATAGGATCGGTAACCATGAGTGTCGAGGTCGCATCGCCGGGCGCCCCCGGATCGTCGGGGGTGCCGGGCGAACCCGGAGCGACGATGGCCGACGTCGCTTACTCGGCTATCCGCGACAAACTGATCATGCTGACCATCAAGCCGGGTGAGGCCGTCGTCGAATCGGCGTTGTCCGCCGAGCTGGGCGTTGGACGCACGCCGGTACGGGAAGCTCTCAAGCGGCTCGAGTACGAGCGCCTCGTCATCTCGCACGCCCGCCGCGGCACTTTTGCCACGGCCATCGACGTCGCCGATCTGGGCGACATCTCCGAAATCCGCCAGCGGCTCGAGCCACTGGCCGCAGCGAAGGCCGCCACCGCGGCTACCGCAACCCAACGCCAAGTTCTGCTGGGCATGGCCGACCGCACCGAGAAGTTCGAGGCGACGCCGCCGAGCCAATACGACCTGATCAACTGGGACGCCGAAGTGCATCGCACCGTCTACCGGCTGGCGGCCAACCCGGTTCTCGAAGACGCATTGATTCGCTACAACAATCTCGCGACGAGAATCTTCTGGTTGTTCATGGATCGTCTGCCTCCCCTGGCCGACCATGTGGGGACGCACACCGAGCTGCTGCGCGCCATCGCGGCCGGGGATGCCGAGAAGGCCGCGACCATCGCCCGAGCACACGTGACCGAGTTCGACGACGCGGTGCGCGCCGTCATCTAGATCGCCGACTCGGGCCACGCTTCGAGGGGCAACACCACGGCCAAGTGCCTGTTACGTATAGTCGCGGGGGTGGCCAGCGACGATTCGACACGTGCCCCCGAGGGTGGCGTCCAGTCCGTCGACCGCGCATTTCGGGTGCTCGAGGTCGTGGCACGGCTCGGAGAGGCCGGCGTGAGCGCCATCGCCACCGAGATCGGTGTGCACAAATCCACGGTGTCGAGGCTGCTGGCGTCGCTCGAAGAACACGACATGGTGATGCAGACGCACAATCGCGGCAAGTACCGGCTCAGCCTCGGAGTCCTCCGGCTCGCGGCGGCCGTGCCCGAGCGTCTGGAGATCACCGAATACGGCCACGCGGTCTGTGAACGCCTCGCCGGCAAGCTCGGCGAAACGGTCAATATCGCTGTGCTGCGGTCCAATACAGCGGTCCACCTGGACCAGGCCCGCGGGCCGAGTTCGGTGGGAACCCACAACTGGATCGGGGAGCAGACACCGCTGCACGCCACCGCGAGCGGCAAGGTGTTGCTGGCTGCCCTCGACTCCGATACGCGTCAGGACGTCGTGGACGGACTCGACCTCCACCGGTACACCGAGCACACGCTCACCACCAAAGCCGGTCTCACTGCCGAACTCGATGCTGCGGTATCCCTCGGATACGCCGTCGTCGTCGAAGAGTTCGAGACCGGACTCAACGCCATCGCAGCCCCGATTCTCGACTACACCGGCAAGACGACCGCCGCGCTGAGCATCTCGGGACCGGTCTACCGCTTCGACGAGACCAGAATGCGGGCCATCGTCCCAGACGTGCTGGCCGCCGCCGCCGAGATCAGCGAAAAAATGGGCTATCGGGAGTCCTTCATCCCCTCGGCCTGAGCGGCCTCCGCGCACTCCACCACGTTCGTCAACAGCATCGCCCTGGTCATCGGCCCGACCCCGCCGGTGGCTCCACTGAGCCGCCCCGCAATGTGCTCGACGCCGGGGTGCACATCGCCGAGGATGCCCTCGACGGTACGGGTGATTCCCACCGACAACACCGTGGCTCCGGCACTGATCCAGTCCGGTTGCACCAGATGCGCAACACCCGCTGCCGCGATGACCACGTCGGCGGCCCGAGTGTGCGCGGCGGTGTCCACCGTCGCCTCGTGACACATCGTCACGGTGGCGTGTTCGCTGCGACGCGTCAGCATCAAGCCGAGCGGACGACCCACCGTGATTCCACATCCGATGATGCAGAAGCGAGCACCGGTGATCGGAACATCGTGGTGCCGAAGCAGTTCCAATATCCCGCGTGGGGTGCAGGGCAGCGGCCCGTCCATGCCGAGTACGAGCCGACCCAAATTGGTCGGATGCAGCCCGTCGGCATCCTTGCGAGGATCGATCAGCTCGATCACCCGATGGGTGTCGATGTGCGAGGGCAGCGGCAACTGAACGATGAACCCGGTGCACTCGGGATCCTCGTTGAGAGCGTGCACGGCATCTTCGATCTCCTGCTGACTCGCGGTTGCAGGCAACCGGACCTGAATCGAATGCAGTCCCACCTCGGCGCAGTCGCGATGCTTCGCCGCGACATAGGAACGGCTACCCGGATCGTCGCCCACCAGAATCGTGCCCAGACCGGGCCGAATCCCCTGCTGGGCGAGCCGTTCGACGCGGTATCGCAGATCGTCCTTGACGATCGCGCTGACCGCGGTTCCGTCGATCTTGAGCGCTGTGGTCATACTTTCGATTCCTCGGTTCGGCGGGCCGCTGCGATTCTGATATATCAACTGTCGGTCAGGGTACGGTGAGTCGCAGGGACCGGTCAAGAGCCGCGGTATGGGAGGGTCGAGACATGGAGCCCCTGCAGCCGATGCGGCCGGTCGACGTGCAACGGGACGAGCGCGAGGCTGCACCTCGATGGAAGGTGTGGGGTGCCTATATCAGCGGCCCGGCGCTGTACCTGGCGTCGATGTGGATCGACGGAGGTCACGACTGGGCCGTCGTCGCCGGAGTCTGCCTTTTTGTCGTCGGAGCCGCACTCTCCGTCGCGGCGGCGCGACGGGTGTCGCGAGAGAACGCCGGTCGACGCATCCCGTGGATGGGACTCCCGCCGGTCCGGCCGCGCAAGGTCGACTTACTGGAGACTGTCGGCGCGTCGATGGCGCTGTCCGGTGCCCTGTTGGCGGCGAACAACCTGTCGATTCCGTGGCCGATTTCATTGCCGATCATCGCCTGCGTCTTGATCGGGGCACCCCTGGCGGCACAGGCATGGCACAACTACCGCGTTCGCAAGAGCACGCCCAACCCCTGACCATTCGGGTCATGTGCGAAGTTCGACTTACAGGCCGTGTTCGGAGGACGTATGGATCGGGTAGCGGTTGTCGTACTGCGTCGGGTCGAGGTGAGCGTCCGGGTACGCACGCAGGAACGCGGCGACGAAAACGGCGATCATCGACAACGCGAACGACTTCCCCGGGCAAGACCTCGGGCCCTTGCCGAATCGCATCACCTTGTTAAATCGACTACTGCCCCATGCGCGTTCAGTAGCCTCGCAGTATCGAATGTTGGCCCACTCAGGGCATGAACGGCATTAATGTTCGGCATTCTCAGCGTGTTTCGATGAAGCCGCACCACCCGTTCGCCGACCTTCAGATCGATATCCTCCGTGACCAGGCCGTTAAAGACCGAACCTGACGTGTCGACCCGCAGCGCCTCCATCACCCACGCCCGCACCACCGCCGATGCGCTCGCGAGTGCCGGGGCAACCTCACTCACCTGGGTCTTCGACGTCGAATTCGTTGGAGCCGGTATATGTTTCGAGGTCGCGAGCACGGCGGTACGGGTGGTATCCACGGCGGCCACGAACGAGGTCGCCACCGCGTGAGGGCACCCCTGACTCGACGGCCGAACGGACCGAAACGTAACGTCGCACCTATACGCACCATCCGTGCGAATAGCGCACCGAAGGAGCCGTCTATGCCCGATCCCGACTCGACAACCGTTGCCGATGTTCAACTCCTGTACGGCAGGCAGAGCCACGCAATCGATTCCGGACGTGCGACGGAATGGGCGGAGACATTCACCGCAGACGGCGTCTTCGATTCGCCCAGTTACCCCGAGCCCCAGGTCGGTAGCGACCAGCTGACCGCCTTCGCCCAACGCTTCTTCGACAGCGCGGCCGAGGCGAACGAGAGGCATCGGCACGTCATCACGAACATTGCCGTCGATCTCGTGAGCGTCGACGAACTGACAGTCGACTGCTACCTCCAGATTATGGCAACACCGCGTGGTGGCGAGACCCGGCTCCTCCGATTCACGTCGGTCCGGGATCGTGTTGTAAGAGTGGACGATCGGTGGCGCATCCAATACAGGACTGTGTCTCGCGACGACGCCTGACACGACTCCCAACCACCGGCTAACGAAGCAGACGCCCCAACCGCGCCGCCGCAGCGACGACGGCCGCACCGAGTTGCTCTTCGTCGTCGATCTCGAACACCGACGCACCCACGCTCGCCACGGCGTCCCCGCGGTGACCCGGCACCACGGCGGATACCCCGCCGACCGAGGGAATCACTTCGCCGTGGGTGACCGCATATCCGACGCGTCGTGCCTTCGTCACTTCTGCGCGTTCCCCATCCGCCGCAGGCAATGACGCGAGCATTGCCAGGCCGGCGGATCCCCGGTCGATCGGATCGACCTGCCCCCCACGAAATGCCACGTGCACTTTCGCGCCCCGGGGCTCTACGACCATCAATGCCCGTACTTCCGTTGCATTTTCGCGAACCACGAGATGGACAGTCGCTCCCAACTGGTCTGCCAGTTCTTCGAGAACGGGGCGCGCCACGGTCCGCAGATCTTGCTCGACAGGTTCCGCGAGTGCCACGAGCCCGGCCCCGAGAGCAATTCGCTTGAAATCGTCTCGCCGGCACAGACGATGAGCCTCGAGGGTGCGGACCAGACGGTGAGCGACGGTGCGGTGCACACCGATTCCGTCGGCGATCTCCGTGATGGACAAGCCGTTCGGATGTTCGGCCAGGAGCTCGAGCACGGCGAGGCCGTGGTGCAGCGTTTTCGACATACCTGAATCGATGGACACGGCGTCCGTGCCGTCCCTGCGACCTGAATCGGCATTGGTCATGAGTCGCCCCCTATTGACGAGTGTGAGGTGGACCACCTACAGTTCGATATGAATCGCACACTGCGTGCGATTATCGCACAGTGATTCCGGCCACCGCAAGGTGTCCCCACACACCGCTTCGTAAACCCGATCGAGATCTTTTGCATGAGGAGAACACCATGAACAACCCCAATCCAGGACGCGTCGTCGATCGCACGATGACTGCGGTCTACCCCGAACTGTCGGGCAAGGTGGCTGTCGTCACTGGGGCCGCCCAGGGAATGGGATCGGTGTTCGCCAAGGGACTTGCGGCGCGCGGTGTACACGTCGTCGGTGCCGACATCAACGACGCTCGGATGAAGGAGACAGCCGAGCAACTCACTACGGAGCTGGTCACCGACTCGCTGGTCGAGCAGCCCGGCACGATCATCGGCGCTCGAGCCGACGTCACCGTCTCCGACGATCACGAAACCCTCGCCCGAACTGCCCTTGCCGAATTCGGACGGATCGACTTCTGGATCAACAACGCGGGGATCTTCCCGTTCGCGTACGCAGCGGACATCACCCCGGAGCAGATGAGTGCCACGCTCAGCGTGAATGTCGAAGGTGTGCTGTTCGGTTCGCAGGCAGCGGCTCGCCACATGCGCGGGGGCGGCGCAATTGTCAACATGTCCTCGGTGTCCGCACTTCGTGTCCGCAAGGGCCGCGGCGCCTACTGCACGTCCAAAGCAGCAGTTGCTCACCTCACGGAGTCCCTCGCCGTCGAGTTCGGTGACCTCGGCATTCGCGTCAACTCCATCGCACCCGGCTACATCGACACCGAAATGACTCGGTGGGTGCAGGAAGATCCGGCAGCGCTCGCCACAGCACTCGATTCGGTTCCCTTGCACAGACTGGGAGCACCGGAGGAAGTCTTCGGGCCGCTTCTGTTCCTCCTGTCGGACAGTGCTCGCTACGTGACCGGACACAGCATTGCGGTCGACGGCGGATCACGTCATGTCTGACACCGACTACGACGTCATCGTCATCGGTGGCGGCGGCGCGGGGCTCGCAGCCGCTGTGACAGCGGCCGAGAACGGCGCATCCGTCATTCTTTTCGAGGCTCGCAAGGAACTGGGCGGATCGACGGCCCTGTCGGCCGGATTGTTCACTGCGGCAGCGACCAGCGTTCAGCGCGCACTCGGGATCGACGACAGCGCCGAGAAGTACTTCCAGCACTACATGGATCTCAATCAGTGGATGCTCAAACCCGGTCTGATCCGGACCTTCTGCGAGCAGGCAGGACCGACACTGGAGTGGCTGCTCGAACTCGGATTGGACATTCCCGCCCGGATATCCGGCAACGCACACCAACCAGGTTTGAGCCAAGCAGGCGTCGAGGACATCTGGCGAGGCCATGTTCCGAAAGACCAGGGCTTCGGCCTCGTTCAGGTTCTGGACGCCGCGCGGCGCAGGCACGGAATCGAGGTTGTTCTCGACACCCGTGTCCAAGCGCTACTGATCGAGCAAGAGCGGGTCGTGGGAGTCGTTGCCGATGACGTCGAACTCCGTTCTGCGGCAGTGGTCGTGGCCTCGGGAGGCTTTGCCCGAGACCCAGCGCTTGTCGATATTCACTACCCGGCTGCCAACCGCGCGGGTTCCTCACTTTTCGTCGTTGCAGCCGAGGGCAGTCGCGGTGACCATCTTCGCTACGCGCAATCGGTGGACGCGTCGGTAACCGGTGACGGATGGGGACTCATGCTGCCCACCGTCTACTTTCAGCGCTACCACCACTGGCAGTCCGGGTTTCCCCCGAAATCACGCATCCACGTCAACGCCGCGGGACGTCGATTCATGGACGAAGACGCCTCGTATGCGGTCTCGACTGGAATCATCGAGGCCCAGGGCGGCTCGGCGTGGATGGTCTTCGACGATCACGCACGGCAGAATCTTCCTGCAGGATATGCTGATTGGGCACCCGATCGCATCCAGGACGAGGCAGACTCCGGCCGAACGCTTCGCGCAGCCACCCTCACGGAGCTGGCCGAGCTCATGGCCGTGCCTGCCAGAGCTCTCGATTTCACGATCGAGCGATGGAATGCTCATCTGCCCCATGGCGAGGATCCTGACTTTCTTCGCCATCGGACATTGAAGAACAAGGGCAGCACATCGAATCCCGAACCCATCGGGACCGCCCCCTTCTATGCCGCACGCATCCTTCCCGCCGAATTGGTCTGCACACATGCAGGTTTGGAGATCGATTCCGATTCCGCTGTGTTGACAACACGTGGCACCCGCGTGCCCGGCCTGTTCGCCGCAGGCGAGGCTGGAGCCGGAGTTCTCGGGCAGCGGTACGTCGGTGGCGGCAACGCTGTGGCGAATGCCTTGACCATGGGCCGGATTGCCGGTCGAAACGCTGCCCTTCACACCGTCGACGCTCAGCCGCTGACGGCCTGACCCCCTGACCTCGAGGACACCGATGACTACGAACGATCGCGCCGCGCAGCCCGAGTCGGACGCACGAACCCCCGGGACGAACCCGCCACAATCTCCCTTGACCGTCATCCGAGCCGCCGTCGTCGGAACCGTCGTCGAGTACTACGACTTCGGCATCTACGGCTACATGGCCACCACCATCGCCGCGCTGTTCTTCGTCTCCGACGATCCGACGGCCGCACTTCTCGGTACCTTCGCGGCGTTCGCCGTCGCCTTCTTCCTGCGAGTTCCAGGCGGAATCTTCTTCGGACACATAGGCGACAAGTACGGCCGCAAGAATGCGTTGTCCTGGACCATCCTGCTGATGGTGATCGCAACCGCCGGAATCGGACTGCTCCCCACGTACGTCACGCTGGGAGTTTGGGCCACCTCGGTTCTCGTCCTGTGCAGATGCCTTCAGGGATTCGCTGCCGGTGGTGAACTCGGAGGCGCGAACGCATTCGTGTCCGAGTCCGCGCCGACACGGTGGCGAGCGACCCAGACGTCGATGGTCAACACCGGAACATATATCGGGTCCCTGCTTGCCTCACTCTGCGCGCTGGCACTGAACTCGGTGTTCACCGACGAACAGATCCTGTCCTGGGCATGGCGAATCCCGTTCCTTCTCAGCCTCGTGATCGGCGGCGTCGGCATCTGGATCAGGAACCGTCTCGACGACACTCCGGAATTCAAGGAACTCGAGGACAAGGGAGAGACGAAGAAGCTTCCTATCTCGGAGCTACTGAGCACCTCCGGCGGCAGCGTCGTGAAGATCATCCTGCTCGGCGCGCTCATCACGGGTGGCTACTACATCGCCTCGGTCTATGCTGCTACGTACCTCAGGACCGAGGGCGGCCAGACCTCGCAGGCAGCGTTTCTGTCGACCTCGCTCGCCTTGGTTCTCGGAGTGATCACCCTGCCCATCTCGGGCTACATGGCCGACAGGTACGGCCGGAAGCCCGTTCTGTTCGCGGGTAGCTTCGCAGCCATCGTTCTCGGTGTCCCCATGTTCATGATGATGGCCGGCGGCACACTGTGGCAGGCCGTCGTCGGACAGTCGGTGTTGTTCATCGCGGTATCCGTCGTCAACGGTGCCTCGTACGTGACGTACGTGGAAATGCTCAAGACATCGGTGAGGTACACCGGTCTGGCATTGGGCAACAACACCACCAACATGTTGCTCGGTGGCACAGCGCCTTTCATCGCGACGTACCTGATCTCGCTCACCGGAAACCCGCTCGCACCCGCCGGCTACTTCGTGTTCTGCGCCGTCGTCACCTTCGCCACGGTCTTCTTCGTGACCGAGACGAAGGGGACCGAACTGAAAACCGAGTGAGAGGCCCCCTCGTATGAACTTCGAGAACAAGACGATCGTCGTCACCGGTGCAGGGAGCGGCATGGGCCGCGTCGAATCGGAGATGCTCGCAGCCCGGGGAGCAAAGGTCTGGGTCACCGACATCTCCACGGCCACAGGTGACGCCGTCGTGAAGGGCATCATCGATGCCGGTGGCCGAGCGGAGTTCTATCAGCTCGACGTTACCGAACCGCACTCGTGGACCGAACTGGCGAAATCGATCGAGACATCCGATGGTGCCCTCGACGGACTGGTCAACAACGCCGGTGTCAGTCACCGAGCTGGGATCGAGGAGACGACCGTCGACGACTGGCGCCGCGTCATGAACATAAATCTGAGCTCGGTATTCTATGGAATGAAAGCCTGTGCGCCACTTCTGAAACAGGGTGGCGGTGGCTCTATCGTCAACGTGTCCTCGATCGCCGGGATGCTCGGCTATTTCGCAGCGGGA
This sequence comes from Rhodococcoides fascians NBRC 12155 = LMG 3623, assembly GCF_001894785.1. Classification (GTDB taxonomy): domain Bacteria; phylum Actinomycetota; class Actinomycetes; order Mycobacteriales; family Mycobacteriaceae; genus Rhodococcoides; species Rhodococcoides fascians. The sequence continues at coordinate 516,654 of NZ_BCWW01000001.1, read as the reverse complement.
TACGGCGCGAGCAAATGGGGGGTGCGTGGCCTGTCGAAGGTAGGAGCACTCGAGTTCGCCGAATACGGAGTTCGAGTTAACTCGATCCACCCCGGCCTGGTCGACACACCATTACTGCATTCCGGCTCAACGGCTTTCGTAGAGACAAGCCTGCAATCGGTACCCGCGGGGCGCGTCGCCGACGCCGAAGAAATCGCAGAATCGGTCGCGTTCCTGCTGTCGGATTCATCGCAATACATTACCGGCACAGAAATTGTCGTCGACGGTGGCCTGACCTCCGGCGGGATCTACCACCGCATTACCAACGAGTTGAAAGCTGGTTGCTGATGTCGAGTGAAGACCGAGTGGCGATCACCGAGGTGCTGTATCGATACGCCCGGGCTGTAGACCGCAAGGACTTCGAGAGCCTGAGAAGGTGCTATTTCCCTGACGCCGTCGACCACCACGGGGGCTATATCGGCACGATCGACGGTCTGATCGAGGACATCGAGCTTCGTCATCGAACCATCGACAGCTCGATGCACTTCATAACCAACGTCATCATCGATCTGAAACCTTGCGAACAGGTGGCCGACGTCGAGTCCTACTGCCTGTGCTACTTGCGGCAAGAACCCGAGATCGGATCGTCGACGCAGGTCTTGACGACCGTGAAATGCCGATACGTGGACCGCCTCGAAAGACGGGACAACGAGTGGCGAATAGCCGATCGAGTAGTCGTGTTCGACGAATCCCTCTGCACCACTATCGAAAACGTGCTCGACCCGTCTTGGATCACCTCCCGCCGTTCCCAAGCCGACCCGGTCTTCGCACGTAGGGACCGAAACAGCAGGTGACAAGTTGCCGACGCCAAGATCCGTTGGGTATCTACTATGGAGTCGGCATCATCGTCTACCCGCGCTGACAGGTTCGATCGCCGCGTTCGCGCTGCACTCGATTGGAGACTCGGTGAAACGTAAGTCCGCTTCCCAGTCGATGTTCCGTGACGGAGCCGGAAACCTGGCGTTGATTGCGGGCATCGTCGCAGTCGTCTGCGCGTTCGTGCCGTTCGTCGGAGACTTCGTGACCATCCCGGCCGGAGTGATCGCGGTGGTCAGTGGCTGGATCGGTCTCGGCCGCGCAGTCGAGGGCGACGCGTCCAACGGTCGCGACGCCGTGATCGGTGCGGCGCTCGGTGGCATCGGATTGTTCGTCGTGTTCCTGACCTTCGCGGCCTCGTCCATGTGACCGCGACCGTCCCGCCCGGTAGCGGCGGGCCGGGTCGGACTACGCGCCGAGCTCCTTTTTCGCGATCTTTCCGACGGAGTTCTTCGGTAGAGCGTCGTGGACGACTGTCCGACTCGGTCGCTTGAACTTGGCCAGGCTCCGCGCGCAGTGCGCGTCCAGCTCGTCGACCGAGATACTGCGACCGGCTCGTGCCACGACGTGTGCGACGGGCACCTCCCCGTAGACCGGATGCGCCTCGCCGACGACGGCCACTTCCAGGACGTCGGGATGGGATTGCAGGACATGTTCGATTTCGCTCGGCGCGATGTTCTCGCCGCCGCGAATGATCATGTCCTTGAGTCGATCCACCAAGACGAGATAGCCGTCCTCGTCGAGGACTCCGATGTCGCCGGTGTGCAACCACCCCTCTCGAATGGTCTTTGCGGTCACGTCCGGCAGGCCCAGGTATCCCTGCATGACCGTCTCGCCGCTCACCAACACTTCACCGGTCCGGCCAGGAAGGGAGCTCGGACCGTCGGGTGTATCGATCGCAATGTCGATACCGGGTAGCGCGATGCCGACCGTGCCCGGCTTTCGAATCCCGTTCGGCGGGTTGATCGTTGCCGCCACAGTGCATTCCGACAGGCCGTACCCTTCGACGACCGGCACGCCGAAGATCGATTCGAACGACGCGATCAGGCCGGCAGGCATGGGCGCCGCTCCACAGATGACGAATCGAAGCGACGAGATGTCGCGGTCGGTCGATCCGCGGTCCGCTAACAGTGAGTACATGGTGGGCACTGCGGAGAAGTAGGTGGGCCGGACAGTCTCCACGTTGTCCCAGAACGTGTCCGGCGAGAAACGTGGGGCGATGTGCACACGTCCGCCGGCTCGCAGCGGAGCGACCGAGCCGACGACGAGTCCGTTGCAGTGGAAAAGCGGAAGTACCAACAGGCTCGTATCGGCATCGGTCAATTCGCAGGCCGTCACGATCGCGGCGCTCATCCGGTCGACGTTGCGATGAGTCAGCACACAGCCCTTCGGTCGCCCCGTCGTTCCCGAGGTGTAGACGATCAAGGCAGGGGCCGAGCTGTCGGCAGGCCCCGCTCCACGATGCGTGCCGTCGATCTGCGACGTCCGGGGACGACGGGCGCGAGAATCCACGTCGATGAACGAAATACCCTGTGCGCGTCCGAGAGTGCAGGCTCGCTCGCTACCGACGAGCACGCGGGCGGTCGAGTCCTCGAGTTGATAGCGCACCTCGTCGTCGGTGAGTGCGGGATTGACGGGAGTCAACGTTGCTCCCAGCACCCATGCCGCGAACATCGTGGTGATGATGTCGATGCGATTCGGGAGCAAGACTGCAACCACATCACCCGCTCCCACCCCTGCGTCGACGAGTTCGGCGGCAACCGAGTCGACTTCGAGCCCGAACTCGGCATTGCTCAACCGAGTGGAGTCGTCGGACAGACACGCGCCGTCCGGGTCGTTGTCGATCCGGCGGTACATGGCCTGCAGAACCGGCGAGGAGGCGTCGAGAATTGGCAGCATGTGACGTAGGTTACGGATTGCCCATTTGAAAGACTTCGGTCCAGCAGCACAAAAACCCGCGGATTATTTGTAGCCCGAAACGAAAAGGAACACCCGTGCCGACACCTGCCGACATCTCGCCCGCCTCCGCCGAGGCGGTGCGCACTCACGTGGCCGCGGTTGCCGCGCACCTCAATGCCCGGCTGGCAGATGTCGTGGCGCAGATGCGCACGACACTCGCGTCGCGCATCACGGAACTGAACAACGAACCATCGCTGATCGAGCTGCTGGGATCGAGTATCGAGGGCAACGTCGACACCATCCTGCACGCTCTGCAGCACGACATCGGCGGTGCCGGATTCGAGCCGCCGGCGGCGGCCATCGAATATGCGCGCCGCCTGGCTCAGTGGGGCGTGCCGGTCAATGCCTTGGTTCGCGCCTATCGACTCGGACAGCAATTTCTGCTCGATCGAGCGTTCGAGACCTCGATGTCGCTGGCCGCGCCGGACCCGGTCCGGATGGAAGCGCACCGCGTGATCGTCGATTCGGTGTTCGACTACATCGACTGGATCTCGCAACGGGTGGCCGCGGTGTACGAGACCGAGCGGGAGTCCTGGCTGGCGGACCGCGAGAATGCTCGACTCGATGCGGTACTCGATCTCCTGAACGGCAAGGGGTCGGTGGATGTCGTCGAGCGAGTGACCGGGTACCGACTGCGCGGACGACACCTGGCCGTCGTGGCCTGGGTCGGCGAGTCCGCCGTTCGCGGCGACCGGATGCGCAGGTTCACCACCACCATCCGCGCTCTGGCGGCGGACTTGGACAGTCCGGCCCCTCCCCTAGTGGTCGGACGCGACGGCGCTACCGCGTGGGGATGGATTCAGATTCCATCGAACGACACAGATCTCGCCGTCGTTCTCGATCGCATCAACACTCGACCGCGGACCGAGGACGCACCCCTGTTGGCGGCCGGGGCCATCGGACTCGACGCGGCCGGGTTCGTCACATCCCACCGGCAGGCTCAGCGCGCCCATCACGTGGCCGTTCTGGGTGGCCGAGGACGAACGATCGAACGCTACGACGACCCCGGGTTGGCCGTGGTGGACCTGTGCGCTCGCGACCCGTCGGCATTGCAGGCCTGGGTCCTGACCGTGTTGGGACCGCAGTTGGCCGCCGACACCACACATGCCGAACGATTGCGCACCACGTTGCGGATCTACCTCGCGTGCGAACGGAGCCTCTCCGCGGCGGCTGCGGTGATGACGATGCACAAGAACTCGATTCGCTACCGCGTCGACAACGCCGAGAAGCTGCTCCCCCGGCCACTGTCCGACGACCGACTCGCCGTCGAGGTTGCCCTCACCGCATGTCAGTGGCTCGGGGCTCGGATCCTCTCTTGAGTGTGCACTTTGTGTCGGCGTCACAAAAACGAAGGTGAGCCTCGGGTCGGCGAACCATTGGGACCGCCGATAGGAACCCCGTAGCTTTCTGTGGTGCAGGACACAGTCCGATGGTTGCGTCACCGCGACCCGAGCCTCGGGCGAAAGGGCTGACTCCTGCTCCTTCATCCTCAGCGCTCGCTACAGAAAGCTCACTCATGGGATTCAAGAACGGACAGTTTCCACCTGTCGACCTCGAAACCTTCCTCGACCGGCCCCTGCTGGAACGAGTGAAAACCCTTGCACTGCATTGGGTCGACTACGGCTTCGGCTCGCCGAAGGTCATCCCCACCACCTACGTCGTCAAGCTTCTGGTGCTCTACATCGGGATCGGCCTGACTCTGGCAACACTGACTTCCGGCGTCGGGATGCCGTGGGACGTCGACTCGTGGTGGGACGACATGATCGTCTACCAGAAGTTGGTCTACTGGACGATGCTGCTCGAAACCGTCGGACTCGCGGGGTCATGGGGACCGATCGCCGGCAAGTTCAAGCCGATGACAGGCGGAATCCTGTTCTGGGCGAAACCGGGGACTGTGCGGATGCCTCCGTGGCCGGGCAAGGTGCCGTTCACCTCGGGTGACACCAGGACGCCGCTGGACGTCGTGCTGTATCTCGCGCTCCTGGTGAGTCTGTTCGTACCCGTCATCGCGCCCGGAACACCGCCCGGTGCATTTGCCTCGATCCTGCCCGAGGGCATCGGCAACCTCGTCGATCCACGCTGGGCGATCGCGCCGGTCTTGCTCACCATCGTTGTGGGCCTTCGTGACAAGACCATCTTCATCGCTGCCCGCGCCGAGCAGTACGGTCCTGCGATAGTCCTGTTCGGTCTCGTGGGAATCCTCGGTGACAACGCCATCGTCGACCTCGTCGTCGGACTGAAACTGCTCATCTTCTCGGTGTGGGTCGGGGCCGGCATCTCGAAATTCGGTGCGCATTTCGCCAACGTCGTTCCGCCCATGGTCTCGAACAGCCCCTGCATTCCCACGCGCTGGGCCAGGCGTAAGCACTACCGGAATTTCCCGGACGACATTCGCCCCTCGGCAACGGCCAAGTTGATCGCGCACGTATTGGGCACCACCGTCGAGATCGCAGTACCGGTCGTGTTGCTGCTCACCACCAACACGACCGTCGCACTCGTCGGAGCACTTCTCATGGTGGCATTCCACCTGTTCATCATCTCGACGTTCCCGCTGGCGGTGCCGCTGGAGTGGAATCTGTTGTTCGCCTACACAGCGGTGTTCCTCTTCGTCGGACATCCTGCAGGACAGGGATTCTCGATCTTCGACGCCTCCCCGTGGTTCGTGGCGACAGCGCTGGTGTGCTTGTTCTTCTTCCCGGTTCTGGGCAACCTACGACCGGACCTCGTGGCCTTCACGCCCTCGATGCGCCAGTACGCGGGCAACTGGGCCTCCGGTCTGTGGGCGTTCGCACCGGGTGCCGAGGACAAGCTCGATCAGATCGTGCGCCCCACCCGCAATCAGGTACGACAGCTCGAAGCCATGGGTTACCCGCCTGCCGTCGCCGAGATCACGATGCAACAGACCATCGCATGGCGCTCGATGCACAGTCAGGGTCGCGGATTGTTCTCGCTTCTGATCCGCAACGTTCCCGACATCGATCGATGGACGGTGCGTGAAGGCGAATTCGCCTGCAACTCGATTCTCGGCTTCAACTTCGGCGACGGCCACCTGCACGACGCCTCCCTCATCGCAGCGATTCAGCGACGCTGCAACTTCGAGCCGGGCGAGCTCGTGGTGGCGTGGGTCGAATCGCAGCCCATCCATCGAAAGACGCAGTCCTACAAACTCATCGATGCCGCCCTCGGCGTGATCGAAACCGGTACGTGGAACGTCGACGACGCGGTGTCCGCCCAGCCGTGGCTACCCGACGGCCCCATCCCCATGTCGGTGACGTGGCGGCGTCGCGCAGACTCGACAACCGCTCGACACTCGGCACCAGAGGCGTCGTCAGCGACGGCCGGTGCTGGAGAATCGACATCATGACGCGATCCGCGACGATAGTGGGCAGCGGCCCGAACGGGCTTGCCGCTGCACTTGCTCTGGCACGCGACGGCATACACGTCACCGTGCTGGAGGCGGAGAGCGAGATCGGCGGCGGCACCCGTAGCCACCGGCCTTTCACCACCGTCGATCTGCTCGTCGATCACTGTGCCGGTTTCCATCCGATGGCGGTGGGTTCACCTGCCCTCGCCGGTCTCGCGCAACACGGACTGACGTGGCGGTGGCCCGAGATCGATTGTGCACATCCGCTTCTCGACGACGCGGCAGCGCTGCTCCATCAATCGGTAAACGAGACTGCTGTGGGCCTGGGTGCGGACGGCAAACGATGGAAGGCACTGTTCGGACAACCGTCGTCGTCGTACGACAGACTGTCCGCAGACCTACTCGGACCGGTCGTGCACCTACCCCGACACCCACTGCTGCTGGCGAGATTCGGTGCGCCGACTGCGCTGCCCGCTGCACTGTTGTCACGGATGTTCTCCACTCCGCAGGCGCGCGCACTGTTCGTCGGAGCCGCGGCACACGCGATGCGGCCGTTGACCGAAGTGTTCTCCTCCGCAATCGGAGTGGGAATTCTGACCGCCGGCCACCACAACGGGTGGCCGGTGGCGGCGGGCGGAACCGCAGCGATTTCACAGGCCATGCACTCCGCACTCCTCGACCTGGGCACCGTCGTGCACACCTCGACCAGGGTGCGCTCGCGAGCAGATCTGCCGACGTCGGACATCACGATCTTCGACACGAGTCCGTCGGCAGTGTCGGACATTCTCAGCACAGAGTTGCCGGTGCGTACACGTCGCTCCTACAACAGGTTTCGGCACGGACCGGCTGCGTTCAAGGTCGACCTCGCGGTGCGCGGTGGAGTCCCGTGGACCGACCCCAGGGTCGCGCAGGCCGGCACTGTGCACGTGGGAGGTAGCGCCGAGGACACCATCGCAGCCGAGGCGGCCGTTGCTGCAGGACGAATGCCCGATCGGCCGTTCGTCCTCGTCGGGCAGCAGTTTGTCGCAGATCCTCAGCGCGCGGACGGAGACGTCGTACCGCTGTACGCATACGCCCATGTTCCCGCCGGCCTCGACCACGATGTCACCGACGTCGTGATCGACCGCATCGAACAGTTCGCACCGGGCCTGCGTTCGCGAATTGTGGAGACCGTCAACACGTCTCCGCAGAGCTTCGCCGAAGGAAACGCGAATTTCGTCGGCGGCGACATTCTGTGCGGTACGTCGTCACCGACACAATTGCTCCTCGGACCACGGCCCGGCCGAGACCCGTACCGCACGGGTACGCCGGGGTTCTATCTGTGCTCGGCGGCAACTCCCCCCGGACCCGGTGCACACGGCATGGCGGGACTGAATGCAGCGCGACGAGCTCTGGATGACCTTCTTAAGCGCTGAAACAGCGACACAGCAATACCCTTTCGTCTTCTCTGTCGTCAGCGAGAAGGCACCACCTCTGCTTTCCCACGGAAGGACCGAACACAATGCCAATCGACGAATCTCTCCACGGCAAGGTCGCACTCGTCACCGGTGCCGGGGCAGGCCTCGGTGCCGCCATCGCGCGGCGACTGGCCTCCGACGGTGCACAGGTGGTCGTCTCCGACATCGATCTCGACGCCGCTCGCCAGGTGGCGTCGTCGATCGACGGTGCGATCGCTGTCGCGACAGACGTCACCGACGAGCATCAGGTTCGATCTCTCGTCGAGCAGACCGTCGAACACTTCGGCAACCTGCACATAGCAATTCCGAATGCCGGCGTCGGCGAGGTCAGAGCGATCGCACAGATGTCGTACGCCGATTGGCGGCGCACCACCGCAGTCAACCTCGATGGCGTGTTCCTGACCATCCGATATGCCGCACCCTCGATCGCAGCATCCGGCGGCGGCTCCATCGTCACCATCAGCTCGATCACCGCGACGGCAGGTTCGGCGCTGCTCGCGCCCTACGCCGCCAGCAAGGCCGCGGTGAGAAATCTGACCGAAACCGCCGCAACGGAGTTCAGAGCGCAGGGTGTTCGAGTCAACGCTGTGCTGCCGGGGTTCATCGACACCGCCCTGGTCACCACGGCAGCCCCCGAATTCGAGGCAGCTCTGGGGCTACCGGAGGGAGGGTTCGACACCCTCATCGCCGACAAACAAGGGCGCTACGGCACACCGGAGGAAGTAGCAGCGGCGGTCGCGTTCTTCGCATCGCAGCAGTCGTCGTGGTGCACGGGGAGCAGCCTCGTTCTGGACGGCGGACTGGTCGGCTCACTGCTCTGAACGCCTGACGGGAGTTCGAGGACGAAACACATCGGCAGAGGCTTGCCGATGTGTTTCGTTCACTCAGGTGGGACGTCCTCTGTCGCCTCTGCGGACGTTGTCGACACCTCGCCCTGCGCGAGAATTGCGATACGCCGACAGTCTCAGGTTGCGGAGCCACTCCGGCTGGGGGCGCACCGACGCAGGACTGTTCATCACCGGATCGAACGCGTCGATCTCTTCGGACGGTTGCAGAATTGTCGTCGAGTGAACGACGGCCAGTGGCTCGAACGCAGCTGTACCACAAGCATGTTCGAGAACCAGGCTCACACCGTGGTCGTCGATCGCTTGTCGAACGTCCGCGACGCTCATCCCGTTCATCTGCGGGCGGGTCAGCCGTGCACGCAACCACCACATCCTGCCCTGGTACTTCACCGGCATCAGAGACGACAGATGCGCGTCGTTCCACGACGTCGACGGCCACGGCACCATACGTCCTACCACTCCGGTCGCCGAGCCGGCGAGCAACAGATCCCACGGGGTTGCCCCGACCTCGAGCGGTGGGACCCGGATCGCTACCCCGGCGACATCGGGGAGGCCTGCGGGAATACCGATCCCCTTCGAGATTCGCACGGTCACCTCGCAGGAACGCAACGGGATTCCGTATCGGTCCGGCAACAGTCGTTCGAGGGAGCCACTGAAACTCACCCCGTCCGGATGAAAAGCCCGGGCGTTCCGCACGGCCGAGAGGCCGCGAAAAGGCAGACCCAGCAAGTGCGTCGATACAGTGCGGAGTTCGGAGAATCTGCTGTCGTCAGCGCGCCGCGCATCTCGACTGCGTCGCGCGAGATCTAGGACGGACATGGAATTCACCCCCTGCTGTGTCGGTTCTCGCTACGGGGTGAATGCAGGTAACTCATGCGCCCAACTTTGCAGCGATGTCATCGACGACCGGGGCGAAGTCTTCCAACGCCGCGCGGGAGAAGCCGCCGGCGTCCTGCAGACGCTCCGTCAACGCTGCTCGGGTCACAACAACAACAGCGACGTCGTCCTGCGACTCGTCGCCGGACTTTTCCGGGACATCGAGCACGAGTTCGCCCTCCACCAGAACGAGTCGTGCATCGGGGGTGCTGTCGTACAGAGCTTGCAGTCGATCGGCGGTGTCGTTCACGGTCGGTCCTTTCGGGTGACGAAGTCGGTGGCTTTACCTCGACATCGAGATATCCGGTCCGGATCGAATCAAACGACCGAGTGCCGCTCGAGCACGTTCCGCGCGGGTAGAGCTGCAGTATGACCAGTGAAAACAGTCCACAGAATTCGACGGACCCATACGACCCCGGCCAGGATCCGGATGCGGACCCGGCCAACCTCACGCAGAACGCCGGCACGCAACCGGATCAGGCGGAAGGCGAGGAAGAGGACGACGCGCAATGAACGCCGTCGGAGCCGAAGAGCGAGGAGGGCGCATCCGTGGTGAACAGTAACTACGAACGGTGGAGAACCGGCTCCACTCCACGGGCCTACACCGGTTCTCCGGTGGAGGCGGTCCGCGTCGATGGAACCAACGCCGACGACGTCGTGACCTGGCTCGAGACCAAGGGACTCGACGCGGCCAACTACGGTGGCGCGGTCGAGATCGGGCACGTGATCGCCGACGTGGGTAGCTGGATGGTCGTCACTGCATCGAATCACGTGATGACATTGGACGACGCGACATTCAGCGAGATGTACGAGCACACCCCGCCTCCTCTGATCGGCGGGTAACTTTTCGCGCCATCGAACCTGAACACGCCTCAGCCCCCCCGGTACGACAGCAATAGGGCTGGAACGACCAGCATTCCAACGCGAATCGGCGCGGGGCCCAGGTGTGGAAACTGCTCACGCGGGTAACCGATGGACAAGGAGCCGTTCACGCGGCCGCCAAAACCTCTGTTATATCGCGCGTTTCGCGATCGGAGCAGCGCACACAACCGAAGGATCCTCAAATGTCCAACAGAAATACCCTCATCCGTTCGCTACACGATCTCGGTGCTGCTGCCTGGTTCGGCGGCTCGCTCATGGGTGCCGTGGGCGTCAACGGTGCTGCCACTGCGGTGCAGGATCCGCGAGACCGCGCACAGGTTGCCGCGGCAGGGTGGGCGAAATGGGCTCCGGACAACGCCGCGGCCATCGGTGCACATCTCATCGGCGGCGCAGGCATACTCATGGCCAACCGCGGTCGTGCTCGTCATCAGCAGGGTGTCACCGCCAACACCAACTTGAAGATCGCCGTTACCGGGGCCGCCCTCGCCGCCACCGCGTACAGCGGCGTTCTCGGCGCGAAAACGACCAAGGCTCAGGGCCATTCGATCGATTCGGCAACCGAGCCGTCAGCAGGCACCCCACGCGAGGCCGCCGCAGCACAGAAGCAATTGAAGTACCTCCAGTGGGCATTGCCGGTCCTGACCGGAACCCTCGTGGTGCTGGGTGCTCAGCAGGGTGAGCAGCAGAGGCCGACCGAAATCTTGTCGGGAATCGCAGGAAAGCTGGTCGCCCGCGCGTAGATACACGCGAATGTGCCCTACCCCGTCGCAGACATTGCGGCGGGGTCGGACTTGTTGGGGCAGTGCCGACACCGGCGTGCAAGGTACGACGGTCAAGGGGCCTAGGAATTCCAGCGAAGACCGGGCGTCATCGCAATGTCGGTCACTTGCTGGACCGTCAACATAGGGTCGGCGGATACATCGACGATGCTGCCGTCGGTCCCGTATACCTCTACGCGACTGCCTCTTTCGGATGATCTCAGATCGACGACTGTGCCGTCACTCAGTGTCCGACGCTCATCGACGTAACCGGCAAAACATGGACCGGCAGATTGGTCGGATGTCGACAGCCTCACGTTCAGGTCACCCACGGCTCCGCCCAGCGAGATACGCCCGTACGCAGAGGCGTTGAAGTCGAATGTCAGCGGTGGGAACATGGCATCGGGTTCTACCGTGGTCCCGGCGGGAAGGGCTCGCGCCAAAGCGGCCGACTTGGCTGCTGCGTCGAACCCCGCCGGGGCGGAATCCGGTCCGACAATGGCGTAGTTGATTCTCTGCATGTCCTCGGGCTGAATGACCTCCGCACAGCCGGGTATCGACACGGCGTCGGGTTGCGGATCGTGGAGAAGACCGGCGACTACGACGCCTGCTGCCACGGTGCCGACGATCACCGAGACTGTCGTCCACACCGACTTCGGGTCACCTGGGCTGGCCATCCTGCCAGTGTCCACCGCCGGCGACGACCCCCATCGCCCGGGTCACGCTGCGTTGCAGGCTTTACCGCCGGGACCGTTCGGCAAACCCCGACCCCACTGCTCCGACCGCGAACACCGCTGCGGTCAGCACGATGTTCGGCCACAGACCGAAGCGGGGGTCCAGTGCCCACTCCCGCGGCACGAGATTCTCGACGTTGTAGAGGTTGGACACCAGACTCGCAGCAACGGCGACAACACCGATTGCCACCAGCAACCGCGACCGCAGGCCGACACCCCACACCAGGACCGCGATCGATATCGCCAGTAAGGGCGCAACAATCCTCGAATCGTCATGTTACCCACGTAGAACATCATTCCGTTTTGCACGAAAACTGCTGTTGCACTCGACAATCCGAGACTCGCAACGAGCCACAGCCGAACATGCATGGCGACGCCCGATCGACGTTCGCTCCACACGCAGTAGACCGCGACGGCCCCGATGCACACCGACAGAGCGCACAGCCAGTAGACATCGGCTGCTGGTTCTACGAGGTGCGCACCGCCGAACCACGCCGGACCCGACACCGACTCACCGCCGACGACCGGTTGCCGAACGTAGAACGGCAACGCACCGACGAAGAGCACCGAGATGAACAACAGCGGGATGAACAACGGCGAAGCCTGAGCATCCGACTCGCTCACAGTCGCCGTTCTGCCTGATCCAAAACTCACGTGCCCTCCTCGGCAAGACAACCACACCTTACGTTCGGTTTGTTTCCATGGGTGCACTTTCGACCGATCTCTACGCCGTCTACCAGGCCGCACAATGAGTGCCACAAATCTCAAACTGAGACGGATGAGACGTAGATCACGGTGTTCAATCATGTGCACATCTTCCCGAGAAGGTCGACAACCCCTGCCGACCTCGCATCCAGGAGGCGCACATTGAGTAGGCAAAGCCTTACCAAGGCACACGCGAAGATTTCGGAGCTGACGTGGGAACCCACGTTCGCTACCCCTGCTACTCGCTTCGGCACGGACTACACGTTCGAGAAAGCACCCAAGAAGGACCCACTCAAGCAGATCATGCGGTCCTACTTCCCCATGGAGGAGGAGAAGGACAACCGCGTGTACGGCGCGATGGACGGTGCCATTCGCGGCAACATGTTCCGCCAGGTCCAGCAACGCTGGCTCGAGTGGCAGAAGTTGTTCCTCTCGATCATTCCGTTCCCCGAGATTTCGGCGGCCCGTGCGATGCCGATGGCGATCGACGCCGTGCCGAACCCCGAGATCCACAACGGTCTTGCCGTTCAGATGATCGACGAGGTGCGTCACTCGACGATTCAGATGAATCTCAAGAAGCTGTACATGAACAACTACATCGACCCGGCCGGCTTCGATATGACCGAGAAGGCGTTCGCGAACAACTATGCGGGCACAATCGGCAGGCAGTTCGGCGAGGGCTTCATCACCGGTGATGCCATCACGGCGGCAAATATCTATCTGACGGTGGTGGCGGAGACGGCGTTCACCAACACCTTGTTCGTGGCCATGCCGGACGAGGCCGCCGCCAACGGCGACTACCTGTTGCCGACGGTGTTCCACTCGGTGCAATCCGACGAATCACGGCACATCTCGAACGGGTACTCGATTCTGCTCATGGCCCTCGCCGACGAGCGGAATCGTCCGCTCCTGGAACGCGATCTGCGTTACGCCTGGTGGAACAACCACTGCGTCGTCGACGCGGCCATCGGCACCTTCATCGAGTACGGCACCAAGGATCGACGCAAGGACCGCGAAAGCTACGCCGAGATGTGGCAGCGGTGGATCTACGACGACTACTACCGCAGCTACCTGATCCCGCTCGAGAAGTACGGCCTGACGATCCCCCACGACTTGGTCGAAGAAGCGTGGAACCGGATCACGAACAAGGGCTACGTGCACGAGGTCGCGCGATTCTTCGCCACCGGTTGGCCGGTCAACTACTGGCGCATCGACACCATGACCGACACGGACTTCGAGTGGTTCGAGCACAAGTACCCCGGCTGGTACAGCAAGTACGGCAAGTGGTGGGAGGAGTACAACCGGCTCGCGTACCCGGGGATCAACAAGCCGATCGCATTCGAGGACGTCGGCTACCAGTACCCGCACCGCTGCTGGACGTGCATGGTGCCGGCCCTCATCCGCGAGGACATGGTGGTCGAGAAGGTCGACAACCAGTGGCGCACTTACTGTTCGGAGACGTGCTACTGGACCGACGCAGTTGCCTTCCGCGGCGAGTACGAGGGCAAGGAGACGCCGAACATGGGTCGTCTCACCGGTTTCCGTGAATGGGAGACACTGCACCACGGCAAGGATCTCGCCGACATCGTCTCCGATCTCGGCTACGTCCGCGACGACGGCAAGACGCTCGTCGGTCAGCCACATCTCGATCTGGATCCGAAGAAGATGTGGACACTCGACGATGTCCGCGGGAACACCTTCCAGAGCCCGAACGTGTTGCTGAACCAGATGACCGAATCGGAGCGGAACGCACACATCGCCGCGTACCGAGCCGGCGCGACCATGCCTGCCTGATCACAGACTCGGTGGGCAGCGGCCGATCACGGGCGCTGCCCACCGCATCCAGCACGATCACTTTCTTTCGATTCAGGAGAACCCCTCGTGGCCGACACACACCGAATCACGTTCGACCCGGTCGACATCGAGATGGAAGTCCGAGAGGACGAACACATTCTCGACGCGGCCTTCCGACAAGGAATCCACCTGATGCACGGCTGTCGCGAAGGACGTTGCTCGGCGTGCAAGTCGTTCGTTCTCGACGGAGACATTCAGATGGAGGGCCACTCCACTTTCGCGTGCAACGAGGCAGAACAGGACGAGGGTTTCGTACTACTCTGTCGCACAAAGGCTTACAGTGATTGCACCATCGAGCTGCTCAATTTTGACGAAGACGAACTACTCGGTGGAATTCCGATTCAGAACGTCACCACCCGCGTAGTCTCGGTCGAGTCGGTCACCGCCGACATCGTGGCCCTACGCCTCGAACCGATCGAGCCCGAGGTGTTCGAGTTCAAACCCGGCCAATACGCCGATCTGCAGATCCCCGGCACCGACGAGTTCAGATCCTTCTCCATGGCGTCGACACCGTCTACGCCGAACCAGGTCGAATTCCTCATCAAGAAATATCCGGGCGGCGTATTCGCAGCCTTGCTGGACGGCGGAATTTCGGTCGGCGACAGCATTTCCCTGACCGGCCCGTACGGCTCCTCGACCCTCAAGGACGGTCACGTCCTGCCGGTGGTCTGCATCGGCGGTGGTGCCGGCATGGCACCCGTCCTGTCGCTGGTCCGGCACATGAGCGAGTCCGGCAACACCCGTCCCGTGCACTTCTACTACGGCGCGAGAACCCCGGCCGACTTGTTCTACGTCGACGAGATCATCTCCCTCGGTGCAGGTTTGGTCGACTTCACTTTCGTGGCGTGCGTATCCGACGCAGCGGGAGTCGCATCCTCGGGATCCTTGTCGATCGAAGAGGGAAACGTCACCGACGTCGTACGTCGTCTCGAGCCCTACATCGCCAAAGCCGAGGTCTACCTGTGCGGACCTCCCCCGATGGTCGACGCTGCGTTGGACCTCCTCGACGTGTGCGGAACGCCGACGGACCAGATCTTCTTCGACAAGTTCACCAGCCCTGCCTTCGACTAGTTCACCGCCGAGACCGGGCACGCGCACCACGAACACCAGCCCCTACCTCAACCGAGAGGCCAGACATGACTGCCACCACAGACTCGACTGCCACGACGGAGCCGAAGCAACGCAGCTTCCCCACAATCGAATTCACCGATTCCGAGGCCGGAGCCAAGGAGTTCCCCAGTTCGAGGAGCCGTACGTACAGCTACTACACACCGGCCAAACGTCGGGCCACGATGTACGAGGACGTGACCGTCGACGTTCAGCCGGACCCGGATCGGCACCTCACGCAAGGGTGGATCTACGGCTTCGGCGACGGCCCGGGCGGTTACCCACAGGAGTGGACGGTCGCGAAATCCTCGAACTGGCACCAATTTCTCGATCCCAACGAAGAATGGGACCAGACGATCTTCCGCAACAATTCCGCGGTCGTGCATCAGGTCGAGCTGTGTCTGAGCAACGCCAAGCGGGCCCGTGCCTACGCCGGCTGGAACACTCCGTGGCTGAAGTTCATCGAGCGGAACGTCGGGGCGTGGATGCACGCGGAAAATGGACTGGCACTGCATGTGTTCACGTCCATTCAGCGTTCGGGGCCGACGAACATGATCAACACGGCCGTTGCGGTGAACGCCGCCCACAAGATGCGGTTCGCACAGGATCTCGCATTGTTCAATCTCGATCTGTCCGAAGCCGATGTCTCCTTCGACGGTTCGGCCCACATGGAGGTGTGGAAGAGCGCACCCGAGTGGCAGCCGACACGTGAGGTCGTGGAACAGCTTACGGCTGTACCGGATTGGTGCGAATTGCTCTTCGCAACCAACATCGTCTTCGAGCAGCTCGTCGGCTCCCTGTTCCGCACCGAACTGGTGATGCAGATTTCCGCCCGCAACGGCGACTACATCACCCCGACCATCGTCGGTACCGGCGAGCACGACTACGACCGCGACCTCAACTACACCCGGACGCTGTTCCAGCTGCTCACACACGACCCGGAACACGGCGAAGCCAATCGCGCACTGTTCGGCGAGTGGATGTCGCTGTGGGTACCGAGATGTCTCGCCGCCGCACGCGCATTGCAACCCATCTGGTCGCAGCCCGCGGACAAGGCCGTGACGTTCGCGACCAGCTTGGACGCGGCGATCGCCAAATTCACCGTTCTGCTCGAATCACTCGGCCTCGACATCCCGCAGGAGTTGGCACTATGACCATGCATTTCGGATCGGACACGGAGTTCTCCAACAAGTGCGGCGTGACGCTGATGAACACGCCGGTCGGACGTGTGGTTGCCGAGGTGATGGGTGACAAGGACGGCGTCGAGCTCACCGAGTATCCCTCGATGATCCGCGTCGACGGCACGAAACTCCTCTCGTTCGACTACGACGAGCTGACCGATGCACTCGGCCAGGAATTCGACGGGTCGGTCTTCGAGGAGATCAGCTCGACGCATTACGGCCGCATGGTGCACCTCGACGACAAGACGATGCTCTTCGCCAGCCCCGAGGACGCCGCCAAGTACATCGGGTTCGATCTCGCCGAACGGCCCTGACCTCGCTTCGGCCGATCGAGCGCCGGCCATCGATGCGCAGCCCCGAACCGACACGAGTGGGAGATTCGAAGATGTACGAAACCGACGTCGACCAACACGAGACTGCCTGTCTCGAAGCATACTTCGCGGTTCTGGATCGTTCGATCGCTGAGCATCTGGCTCGCACCGGAGAAGGTACCGATCGTGTTCGTTCCCTGACACTCCGCGATATCAGAGGCGAAACACACACCACAGCGTTGTTGCGACGGCGGAGCGCACTCGGGCTGAGCATCTGTCCCAACAGTCGCGTCTTCGTGGACGAGAGCGGCAAACCCATGATGCCGGAAGAACGAAGAGGGCTTCGACATTCGTCCGGACAGTCCACGCTCTGACCCCGTGAACCGAACCGACCGCACATCACACCACTCGAAGGGAATACGTCATGGCCAAAGAACTACGGTTCAACACCGAGGCGCGCGCTTTACTGGAGCAAGGCGTCAACGCACTCGCCGACGCGGTCAAGGTGACTCTGGGCCCGAAGGGGCGCAACGCCGTGCTCGAGAAGCTCACGGGCCCACCGACTATCACCAACGACGGCGTCACCATCGCAAAAGAGATTCAGCTCAGCAACCCGTTTGCGAACATGGGTGCGCAGCTGGTCAAAGAGGTGGCGATGAAGACGAACGGAGTGGTCGGCGACGGAACCACCACTGCCACCGTGCTCGCCCAAGCGATGGTGCGGGAGGGGCTGCGAGCAGTGGACGCCGGTGCCAACCCGATGCGTCTGCGCCGAGGCATCGAGACCGCAGTCTCGGCCGTCGTCGATTCCTTGCGCGCTCAAGCCGTCGAGGTGGTCGGCAATGCAGACCTCGAGCGCATCGCGACACTGGCGGCCAGCGACGACGACGCCATCGGCCAGTGCGTGGCCAAAGCCGTGGAGTACGTGGGTAAGTCGGGCATCGTCACCACCGAGGAAAGCGACACTCTCGGGATGTCGGTCGACGTGGTCGACGGCATCGAGTTCGATCACGGGTTCATTTCCGGCTACATGATCACCGATCACGAGCGTGCAGAAGCCGTCCACGAAAATCCGGTCATTCTGTTGACCAACAAGAAGATCAATCAGGTCCAGGACATCATGCCGAGCATCGAAGCCGCAAAGCGAGCAGATCGTCCCCTGGTCGTCATCGCCGAGGACGTCGATGGACCGGCGCTGCAGCTGTTGGTCGGTGGGAACATGCACAACACGATGCTGTCCGTCGTGGTGCGAGCACCGGGCTTCGGACATCGCCGCGTCGCAGAACTCCAAGATTTGGCCGTGTCACTCGGGGGTCAGGTCATCGCCAAGGACACCGGCCTCGAACTGTTCGAGGTCTCGCTCGACCAACTGGGCTCGTGCGACCGCATCACCGTCACCGAGCACTCGACCACCATTGTCGGCGGCCGGGGCGATCCCAAGCTGCTCGACGCGCGCGTGGCTCAGCTCGAGTCGCAATTCGAGCGCTCCAAGATCGACGGCGACCGGGACAGCCTCGAGCAGCGGATCGCACGACTGACCGGCCGGGTGGCCGTGGTCAAGGTAGGCGGGGCCACCAGTGTCGAGCTCAAGGAACGCATGCTGCGTGTCGAGGACGCCCTGGCAGCGTCTCGAGCAGCTCTGGAATCCGGGATCGTCTCCGGCGGGGGTACCGCGTTGGCGCAGTCCCATCGCGCCCTCGGCGAGTTGGAGCTGACCGGAGACCAGGCGATCGGTGCCGAAGTGGTCCGCAAAGCGCTCACCGAACCACTTCGATGGATCGCCATCAACGCCGGCTACGAAGGCGACGACGTCGTGGAGATCGTGTCCGGACTGCCACTGGGCCATGGCTTCAATGCGCTCACCGGCGAATACGGAGACATGTTCGACGACGGAGTGATCGATCCCTTCAAAGTGACGCGTGCGGCGCTCGAAAGTGCGGCTTCCATTGCAGCGCTGCTGATCACCACCGAAACCGCAGTGGTGGAAGAGGTATTCGGCAACCCGGGCGCGATCATGGCCCCCGGATTCGGCGATCTCGCCGAAGGAATGGTCCGCCCCTCGAACATCTACTGAAACCCAACGAGTTTCACGCTACTCGGGGGTCGGCATCGCAGTGAGGACGCCGATCCCCGAGACGCACCAAGGAGACAACCATGATGTCCTCATTGGATCCGCGCGGCGAGCTGACCGATCACGACCTTCGAGTCGTGCTGCGAGTTCTGACCGGCATTCATATCGGCCCCGAGGCGCCTGCCGCAACCGAGTGTCAAAAACCGCAGACGCCACGCTTTTCGACGGGTAGACTCGATCCCCGCAGAACACCTACGCCGAATCATTCACGCGCAGGCGGTAATTGAGTTTCCTCGATTGTTGTGGGTAGGTGGCGGCTTTGGCAAGACAGGGCGCACGCGATCTCTCGAGAGCGCGTGACAAGTTCTTCGTAGAGAACGAGTTCGACGACGCGGTCCGAGACCAGATCTCGTTCTCGTGGGAACGATCGCGCGCACTGAACATCCAACCCGACATTCTGCACCTGCCCTTCGTTCGCGAACCCGACTTGGACAGCCCTCTCGTCGTCGCCGCAGCGCCCGTACTTCGCCAGCTCGCAACAGGTTTGGTGGACGAGCCGATTTCGGTGATCCTCACCTCGGCCGACGGTGTGGTGTTGGACCGCGTGGCCGGTAGCAAGCCACTGTTGGACAACTTGGACAACGTCAATCTCGCACCGGGCTTCAGCTACTCGGAAGAATATGCCGGAACCAACGGCATCGGCACAGCGCTCGAGACTCGCAAACCGACTCTGGTCTACGGAGCCGAACACTACGTCGAGAGCTTGGGCGGGTTGGTGTGCGCCGGCGTCCCCATCGTTCATCCCATATCCGGCCTCGTCGTCGGAGTTCTCGACGTGACCGGGTGGATCGACGACGGAGCTCCACTCCTGGTGACACTTGCGCAATCGGCGACGGCACAGATCGAAGGTCGACTGCTGTCTCAATCGAGTCAGGAGCAGACCGCTCTGCTCAACACCTATCTCAAAGCGTGCCGGCGATCCCAACAGGTCGGAGTTCTGGCACTCGGCGACGACATCGTCCTACTCAATCGCAAGCTACGCAATGCCCTCACCCCGCAAGACCAAGCCGCCTTGCTCGAGCACGCAGTCGATCTGAGCGTCCACACCGACAACAGCAAGTATCTGCTGACCCTGCCCGGTGGGCAGACCGTCAGGTTGTCGCCGTTCCACGACGACGCCCTTGCGCCTCGACACGGCGTGGCGGTGTACCACGCCTACCTCAACGACACAGCCGGTCCGGCGACGATAGCCATCGAGGGCATCAGGTCGCTGCCCGGCATCGTGGGAGACAGCGCATCGTGGAGGCGCGCGACCCGAGACGTGTCGCAGTGCGTCCGCAGGCACGAATGGGCCGTGGTGGCAGGCGAATCCGGCTCGGGCCGATTCGCGGTCCTCAAAGCTGCGGCGCAACAGCATATTTCCAGTCGCACACACTTCGTCACCGCAGCCGAACTCGCCGACGGGGACGCAGGGATGCGGGCGCTCGAAACCGAGATCGAACAGGACGAATTCAGCGTCATCATTCGCGACCTCGACCTGGTTCCGAACTCTGTCCAGCAAGAGATCGCGAGCCTGATTCAGGGGCGCGAACACGCCGGATGGATGGGAGCCACCATCGGAACCTGTACGCAGAGCGCCGGAAGCGAGGCCCTGATACTCCCCTTCTTCGGCCACACCGTGCACGTACCCGCCCTTCGACACCGCATCGAAGACCTCCACAAATTGATTCCCTACCTACTGCGCCAAGTCAGTCGCGGTCAGGAGCTGTCACTGTCGGCGGCTGCGGTCCGCCAGCTGACCAAATACAGCTGGCCCGGCAATGTCGGACAGCTCCGCGACGTGCTCCAGGAGGTCGTGCAGAGTCAACGTTCAGGGGTCGTCGAGGCAGACAAGCTGCCACCGTCCGTCCGAGCGGTGAGCCGCAGAACCCTCACCCCGATAGAGGCAATGAACAGAGACGCAATAGTGCGCAGCCTCGAGGAAAACGGTGGGAACAAACAGGCCGCCGCCGATGCCCTCGGAATGTCACGGGCCACGATCTACCGAAAAATCCGAGAATTCGGGATCGAGTTCTAGACAAACCAGATGCCGAGCCGGCCGCAGCTCGGATACTCGACGAAAAAGCCCCGAACCGCATCGCTGCAATTCGGGGCTTCTTCTTCTGTGCGCCCGAAGGGATTCGAACCCCTAACCTCTTGTTAGCAAGCAGCCTCTTCGAGTCACTTCAAGTACGTTTACCATCCAGCACTCTGCCAGGAAAAACGCCCGATCATCGCCCCAGAACGATTCAGTTGGATTCGGACAGAAGTAGTTAATTCCGTGTCGGAAACATGTCACGGGTCAACAGCCCGTGCGCATCATTTCACCATCGTTAGCAACCCGAACAGACACCGAGGTTTCGGTGGGTTTCGGTCCATGCGTCTGTTGGTTGGCGTAGCTGGCACAGCTGGCATATTTGCTGGTCATGGGGTTGTGCCAAGTGTCGGTGTTTGGCACAGCTAGTTGTGTTCTTTCTGTTCTAGTTGTGCCACTGGCATCACTCTGTGACCTGTAGTTATGCCAGTTTTGCCAGTTGCGCCAACTGGTGGCTTGGTTGGCGACACGCCGAGGGGCTTTGGGTGGTTTGTCGATGTTCGGCTGTTGTATCGAACTGGTGGTCGACAGAAAGTCGGCCCGGTTACGGAAGGTGGTTGCGCTATGGCTCCAAAGGTCACCCTGAATGCGAAGGCGATGCGGGATTTGGAGAAGCGGTAAACGGCAGAGGTGAAGGTGCCGTCGGGTGGTAGTGAGTCGGTTGCGATGGCTGATGTAAAGCGTCAGTACGAGAAGCAGACTGGTGCCATGCTTAACGATGCGGCTGCTCGTGACCTTGTACGGAAGGGCCGCAAATAGGCCCCAGCTCTTCGCCTAAGACGCGACACCCGGCCTGCTGGAATCAGGCCGGGTTTCGTCTTTCCGGGACGTTACCTGACTATGTCGCTCGGACTTGTCTACGAGAAAGGGTGCCGTGGTGGATATGTGGGATCTCGTGCGGTCGAACGCGGGTCTGTTCTGGCTGTATAGCGTGGCTGGGGTGTTCCAGTTGGTGGGTGTTGGTTTGGTGGTGCGGGATCTGCGGAGGGCACACCAGCGGGATGCTGTGTTCGAGCGGAATCTGCGGACGATCTCGAAGGTGTACGACGAGATTCCTGATGATGCGGGGCCGCATGCCTTGGAGTTGGCGAGTGGTGACCCTATTTGGGCGTCGATGATCGCGCCGATGGTTGAGATCGATATGCGTGCTCGGGCTGCTTGGGTCCGCCTCGATGAGGTGATCGGGTACACGAAGGCGGCGAAGGAACCGAGCGCGTGGGTGCGATGGGCCGGTCCTGTGTCCTTGGGCTTAGGCATCGTGTTGGCGTGGGCGGCGTCGATGTTGGCGGTTCGGTGACTGCGAATCCGGCGTTGATGGGGATTCGGGAGCTTGGGGATTCGTTGTGTGTGGCTCCGCAGACGATTCGTGGGAATCGGGATCATCCGCTGTATTCGAGGGCGTTGAAGTTGGGTGGGCCGACGTCGCCGTTGAAGTGGCGTCGGGTGGATGTGGCGGAGTTTCTGGGGGTTGATGTGGCGACGCTGCATCAGTCGTCGGTTTCGTCCGTCGACAAGTCGGAGGCGTTAGATCGGCGTGAGGCTGAGTTGGCGGCTCGGGAGCGTCGTTTGAATTGGGCGATAGGAGAGATCAAGGCGGTGCTCGCGGTGTTGGAGCACGGGAAGCGGTTCCCGGTGGCCCACGCTGCTGATGGTTTGACGCCTCGATCGCGGTAGCGATTGCAGGCGCGAGCGTTTCAGGAGGGTCGAGTGCCTCGTCAGTAGATGCGGCCGGGTGTGCTGGGATTGGTGGGTATGAGGGGTGGGTTGCCGGTGAGGGCTGCGCCGGGGAGAAGGTTCATCGCTGCGGCCATCGGTGTGGATGCGTAGATGATGGTTGCGCCGGGCCCGGTTGGGATGAAGGGGAGGCCGTGGGGCCATGACATGAGGATTGTCAGCCCATTCTTGTTGGGCGGCCAGAATTTCTAGAGCGATCGGGCGGCTTCAACGCGACGCACGGCTTCAGACATCTTCATGACAAGGCGCAACGGTACGGCGCTCAAACGGGTGAAGCCGATCTCGGCGGACGCATACCACTCGGCCAGCCCCTCGTCTTTGGCGTCGATCATGATGTACCGCGTCGCCGCCCCGGTCTGATGGATCTGGACGCACATAGCGATTGCCTCAAGAACAACACCCACCCCGTAGCCCTTTTTGCGGTGCTTGTCGTGTAACCCGAGTCGTGCGATAAGCAAGGAGGAGTGAACGTCAGACTTGCTGGGATCCGTGCCCGTGCCCCCAAGCTTGCGGGTTAGATCCATTGTCCGAAGGGTCGCGTTCACGAGTGCGAAAAACCCAACGACATCACGGTCGTCATCGACCAACACAGAGGTGGTGCAGGACCCACGCGTCATAGCATCTCGGGCGGAACCTCGAAACCACTTGTCCATGTCCCCATTACCGCAAGTGAAGTCGTCAAGGTGATGGGTATCAGCTAGTGGTTCGATCCCCGTCCAAGGGATCATTCGCGCTTGCGCGCGCTGGTCAACGCCATCAGGAACGCAGTGAGGTCTTGCTCTTCTGCACTATCGATGGCGTCCAGCTCGTCGCTTGAGACATACGTGACGCGGGAACACGGTATTTTGGGCACGCGAGACCGACCACGACGCTCTGCCGGTGTAGCAGAGAGTTGCGCGTAGAAGTGCTTCATGGCGTCGTTAGTAATAACGTCGTCGTATCCCTCATTGCGTGACTTCCAGGCCGTCGCCCAGGGGGACTCTCCGTGAACAACATCGACGATGGTCGAGTCGTACATGTCGCGGAATGATTCGACGACGGCGTCGACCAACGCTGCCTGTTCCTCGCTCAGCGGTTCCTGAGAGCAGGATGGTTCCAGGTCCGCGACCGTGACTGTGTTTTGCCTACGGTGCAGTTGATACACGTCGTTAACAACCGGCCCGTACTGCCACGCCTCGATGCGGTTGTCGAAGAGGGCTTCGTCATGCGCCACCAAATTCCATGCTTGTGCGTAGTACACAAGCTTCTGCAACCGAAGAGCTGACATCGAGCCGGCAGGTTGCGCCTTGAGGATGTGTGCGGCGACGTCACATGCGTTCGGCAATGGAATCGACCTCCTCAGATCTGGGTGCGTGGCGCTTGGGTACGTGGTGCAAGTAAGTAGTGGTGTTGAGTTTGGATACGGGCGAAGTGAGTGTGACGTGGCGGAACTGTATGTCATGACTACGACAAGCCTAGCGACAATCGCGACAGCCTAAGTAACTATTTGATCGACCGTGCTGTATTTCGCGTTACTTCCCGCCGATAAGTACTGGTATGCCCAGGTCCGTCGCTCGAAAAACCCACATGCTCACGGACCGTGTGGCGCACGACTCAGCGTAAAAGCAGGCCAACAGTCCGTTTACCTGTCGGTGCCCATTGTCAGACTGGGCGGTATGACTACAGAACAGAAGAAGTTCAAAGTAACCGTGCAAGGTCGTAGCGGGTGGGGCACCACCGTATTCGAGGACAGTGTCTACCGGCTGGACCCCTCGGGTTCGCTCATAGTGACTGAGCCAGGCGTCGTGGTGACGGTGTTCGGCCCCGGGCACTGGTTGCGTGTCGAAGATCCGGCACCCGAGGAGGAGAAGAGCGGCCGTAGGGGCGCGATAATCGTCTAGAAGTAGGACTCTTGGCGGGACTGTTCGGAACCCAGGCCGGGTGCGCACTAGGCCGTGCTTCGCAGTGTCATCTCAGTGAGGGACCACTTCGTGATGGGTGGAGATCCGTAGTAGCCGACATTGACTGACAGGTCTTTTCGGGCGCGCGCGAGGGTGCGCTCGGGGATACCAGCGTTGCGCGCTTCACGCTTGACGTCGGCCGAGCGAACCTCCGGTCCTTCGAGCTCCAAGTACTGGCGGAGCCACTTCACGGCATAGCCCTTTCATCTTCACCGTCCTCGCCTGTCACTTCAGCGTGTGCGTCTGCGAGGTGTTTGCGCATGGTCTGGCCGCTGTCGCCGAGCGGGGTCAGCTGGGGGACGCATCCGTCTTCGTCGGATGTGGGTGCGAAGTAGTTAGAGGCGGTGATCTGGAATCGGGTGGCGTCGACCTTGCCTGCGCTGTTCGCCTTCTCGGGGACGATGACGATGAGTGCAGGCCGGATTGTGCTGGCTGTGAGGACGTGCATGTCGCGGGGTAATACCGATGCGCCGGAGCCGTCTGCGTCGGCGCAGACGACGGTGATGCGGTTTAAGTCTGCGCCAACGATTTCGAGACGTGGCCGGACGGTGGTGGACCACTCGTCTTCGGTGACGATGACGAGTACGTCTTGCGGCGCTCGGGCGGGGATGCCGAAGTCGTCTGATGGTGTGCCATTGGTGATGTGGCCAGCGAGCCAGGTCCAGAACAGCGACTTGCCGATGCCTTCGTCGCCGACGAGGAGGCTGGTGGCGGCGCGGGAATGCGGCTGCGCGCGAGCCACTGCGGCTGTTCGGCGCGTTTGAGGTCCGTTGCCCGCCAAAGCGTCGAAATCGGCCAAGACGCCAGACGCTTCCCTCAAACCATCGAGCAGTACCGCCTGGATATCGAGAAGACAATCGCCCCCGCCATCGGCAACCTCCGAATCCGCGAATGCACCACCAGCCGCATCGACCGCCACGTCAAAAGCATCGCCACCCAACACCCCGCCAAAGCCCGACGGATCAAAGTCGACCTCGCCGGCATCCTCGGCATAGCCGTCCGCCACGACGCCCCACCCACCAACCCCGTCCGAGAAATCGCCACCATCCCCGGCAGCAAGAAGAACGTCCGAGCCATCGGCCTCGACGAACTCAGAGCCCTCCGCGAACGCATCCGACTCTGAGAAGCAGCACCCAACACCGGCCGCCCCCGCACAACCGGCCTCCTCGACTTCGCCGACATCTGTTCGCTACTGGCGTCCGAATCGGAGAAGTACTCGCAATCCGCTGGGCCGACATCGACCTCGCCGTCACACCCCCACGCCTAACCATCAGCGGCACCGTCGTGCGACTACCAGGACGACAGGCAGATGGGGGCGGCCTCATCCGCAGAGCCACCCCCAGACCGACGCCGGCCACCGTCAGCGGCCGGGCACTTCCTTCTCTAAGGCCTTGGCACTGCCGAGGATCTGTGCGGCGAGGTTCCGCGCGTGCGATGGGGTAAATCGCATGATGACGCGATCCCTGCTTCCGTCTGCGTTCTTCTCGGCTGCCCAAGCGAATACCTCGACGTTGATCGCGCCGGCATCCTCGCTGCGCATTGCTCCCGCTTCGCCGCCCTCGGTTGTGCGTACCGGGTCATTCGGTTGTGCTGCGGTCATGGCTACTCAATCCATTCCGTGTCGATTCCGTGTCGTGGGGCCTGTTTGCCCTACAACGAGAACATCCCCCCACCTGCATCTATGCTGGCGGGGGGATGTTTTATTGTGCGCCCGAAGGGATTCGAACCCCTAACCTCTTGATCCGTAGTCAAGTGCTCTATCCGTTGAGCTACGGGCGCATGTTCAGTTGTGTCGGTTCCGAAGAACCGACGTGCCGATCCTTGCGGATCAGCGTGGCGGAGGCGAGAGGATTTGAACCTCCGGACCCGGTGAAGGGTCAAGTCATTAGCAGTGACTCCCATTCGGCCGCTCTGGCACGCCTCCTAGGCTGCCGGCCCTCTCGGACCGCCGAGGAAAGAGATTACACACGGCTGGGGCCAGAAGGCAAAACGGCTGGTCGACGCCCCAGGTTCGCGCGGCGTTCGCGTAAAAGATGCTTGTTGCTCGTCAACGCATGAAGCTGTCGAACCAGTCGAAGATGCGCGTCTGCGCATCGACGAGAGCGGCCTCGGCGGGGTCGGTGTCGTCGCTGCTGCCCGGCTGTTCCCGAGGATGATCGGCGCGATGCTCCACACCGGAGTAGCTGACGACGTTCGTGGCCACTGAGGCGCGCGTGGCGGCATCGCGAAGGGCTTCGATGTGTTCGGGTGGGGTGTGGGGGTCGTTCTCGCCGTAGAGGCCGAGCCACGGCGCCTGCAGCTTGGGCGCGGCGTCGACCAATGCGATGGCGTCCGCATTGAGCGGCTCCACGATCCCTGCTGCGGCGACACTGACCGCCGCTCCGACCGGACGGCTGGTGGCCACGATCAACGCGGCCGTTCCGGCATCGTCGAATCCGATGACGCCGATGCAATCGGAGTACACCCCGCGCTGGACGAGCCAGTCGGAGGTGGCGTCGAAATCGGCGAAGAGGTCGTCGCCGAACACTTCCTTGTCGTCGCCGTGCCCCCGATGGAACAGGTCCGGCGCTACCGCCAGCCACCCTTCCAACGCGAGCGCGCGCAGGAGATCTTTCAGCGACTCGGGTATCTCCCTGGCCTCGTGCAACACGACGATCCCGCCGCGCGGTGACCCATCGGGCTCGACGGCCGTCAACGGCACTTTCTCCTGCGAGACGGGTTTCGATGCGGCCGTATCCACCTCGTCGTCCGCGCCGACTGTGGGCGCGGGGGCGGACCGAAGGACTGCGAAGTCGCTGAAAGTTCCCGACATACTGTACGAAGATAGGACGATCGCGGCCGTCCTGCACAGCTTTGACGCGGACAGGCAGAAGTCGACTACCGACAGGGTCGGCGCATAATGACTGACGTGACCGTGCACATCCGCCCCGACCTCGACGCCATCCCCGCTTACGTACCCGGCCGCAGCTTTCCCGGTGCGATCAAGCTGGCGAGTAACGAAACGACACAGGGCCCGATGCCGAGTGTCCGTGAGGCAATCGCGGAAGCAGCCGGCGGCGTCAATCGCTACCCCGACATCCGCGCGACAGCGCTCGTCGAGTCGTTGGCGAAGAAGCTCGGAGTGGCTCCGGAGAACGTGGCCGCCGGAAACGGCTCGGTCGCGTTGTGCCAGGAGGTCGTCCAGATCACCTGTGGCCCCGGCGACGAAGTTGTCTTCGCGTGGCGCTCGTTCGAGGCCTATCCGATCATCGTCCGGGTGACGGGAGCGACGCCCGTTCAGGTGCCGCTGACGTCGGACCACGTGCACGATCTCGACGCGATGCTCGACGCCATCACCGAGCGCACCCGACTCATCTTCGTCTGCAACCCGAACAACCCGAGCGGAACCGTCGTTCAGCGCGACAAGCTCGTGGCCTTTCTCGACGCGGTACCGCCGAACGTCCTCGTCGTCCTCGACGAGGCCTACTTCGAGTACACCCGGCCCGACGCGGCAGGCAATCACACCGATGGGGTGGAGATCGCTCGCGGTCGGCGCAACGTGATCGTGCTGCGGACGTTCTCGAAGGCGTACGGCCTCGCGGGTCTGCGGGTGGGCTACGCCGTGGCCGATCCCGAGGTGATCACGGCACTGTCGAAGGTTCGAATTGCGTTCGCCGTCAGCACGATCGCTCAGCAGGCGGCTCTCGCGTCGCTCGAAGCCTCGGCCGAATTACTGGCCCGGACCGATGCGCTGATCGCCGAACGTGATCGAGTACGCGACGCCCTGGTCTCGGGTGGCTACGACGTGGGCGTATCCCAGTCCAATTTCATCTGGCTGCCGCTGGGCGAGCGTTCGGGTGAATTCGCCTCGGGCGCAGCCGAACAGGGCGTGCTGTTGCGTTCCTACGGAAACGACGGAGTGCGGGTCACCATCGGCGACCCGCACGAGAACGACGCGTTTCTGAAGTTCGCTCTACAGTCCTAGCGCGCGCTCGAGCGTCGGCCAGGATTCACGGAGATCGTCCTGCCAGTACGGCCACTGATGAATGCCGTACGGGCGGTAGGTGAAGGTGGCCGGTATGTCGATCGAGCGCAGGCGTGTGTCGAAGAGCGTGGTGCAGTACAGCGCTGCAGCTTCGAGCGGTCCGCCCATCGCAGCCTCCTGCACACCACCGCCGCCGGGGCCCAGCTCGTACGGGCCGGGTAGGCCGGTGCCGACGGACACGTAGACGTCCTTGCCGCGCAAGGCTTCTGCGTTGCGTGACGGATCGTGTTCGATCCACTTCGCGTCGGCGTTCTCGCCCCACATGTTGGTGGCGTTGCCGCCGTTGGTGGCGACCGTGGCGCGCACGGCGTCCTTGAGGTTGTTCTGCGAATTGTCGTAGCACCCGCTCAAACCGGCCACTCCGGTGTAGAGATCGGGGTGACGCGTGATGAGATCCATCGCGGCCTGGGCACCCATCGACACACCGCCGATGGCATTGGTGCCGTTACCGGAGAACCGCGCGTCGATAAGCGGCGGCAACTCCGCCGTCAGGAACGTCTCCCACTTGTTGACGCCCAGAACGGGGTCGGGCACATTCCAGTCGGTGTAGTAGCTACTCGATCCACCGACCGGCAACACCACATTGACCTGCTTGTCGGCGAAGAAATCGACGATGTCGGTCTTCTGCGTCCAGGTGCTTTCCTTGTAATCGGATTCCTTGCCGGCACTGACCCCGTCGAGCATGTAGAGCGTCGGACGGGACACGGCCTGCGCGGCCGGAAGAAGAACCTGCACCTGAATCGCCCGACCCATGGCCGGCGAATCGACCCACACGGCCGCACGACGCGGAGTCAACATGTCGACTCGGTCGATACGAGCCGCTGCCGTCGGCAACGACTGCGCCTGTATGCCAGGTGCCGCCCCGCCACCATCGGCACTGCCGGTACCCGGAAGCGGCTGCGCTCCGGCGATACCCGACGACAGCAAGGACACAGCCAGCGCAGCCCCCGCTACTGCCAACACACGACGGTGCATCTGATCTGCCATCCTCCCCAGGCGCACCCTCGCGGGCGCAACACAAACAACATCCGTTCCACAACGTACCCACCGCGACGCAGACACGCCGAGGGCTGTGGGTCCGCTCACAGTAGCCGCGAAATCCCGGGTACAAAAGTCTGCGTAATCCTTTGTTACATGTACCGAAGAAATAACGGTCTACCTGGTCGGATGCTGCCACCGGGAGGTGCTTCGGAAGGCACTCAATGTGACATTCGGTGGACTTTTCGGGGGTCGATGTCACATCGAGTGGACTTCTGACGGAGCAGGCTCAACCGCGGCCGGTTTCACCCTGCAACTTGTCGATCATTTCCGATGCCTGCGCCTTGTTCAGGTCGTCGGGAACTTCCTCCCCTGCTTCCTGAGCGAGGGTGCTCAGGTAGCTCTTCTGCGGACCGGTCATCGGCTCGTCGCCGGTGACCCAGTCGTCGGGATCCTTCTCGGGGTTCTGGTTGACCTGCTCGTTTTCGCTCATACGTTCGTAAATACGCGCTCGTGACGGTTTCCAAACGCGTCGACCCTGCGCGTTTCGGTGCCGCCCTGCTCAGCGCGGCTGTCGGTCGCGCGAATGACTTCGTTGACAGTTCAAGGATCCGTCGAGGAAGCTCCATCGCACCCCCTCGAATTGGAGCAACATGAAGACGAAGAATCTGCTGGTCAGAATCGGCATCGGAAGCGCGATCGCTGCGGCAGCCATGGTCACCACCCCCGCCCTCGCTTCGGCGGATCCGATCACCGATTTCCTGTGCGGTGCCGGCTCGGCTCAGTTCTGCATCCTTCCGCCGCCGCCTGCTTTCGCTCCCCCGCCCGCACCGCAGGGTGCACCCGCCCCCGCGCCCCGGCCCAACGGTGGGTTCCAGTACCAGAACTGCGACGCCGCCCGCGACGCCGGAGCTGCACCGGTCTACCGCGACGAGTACGGCTACGGCCCCCACCTCGACCGCGACAACGACGGCATCGGCTGCGAGTAGCGAGTTCGCACTTGTGTAGGTGAATCACTTTCGATTGTCTGCACAAGTGCGATCTCGGCGGGCGGATACGCTCGCTCGGTGAGACGACGCCAGCAACCGCCCCTGGCGAAGCGCTACGGTCTCGACCCCGCACGCGTCCGAATGCCCGAGGACGGGAAATGGCCCACCGTCCGCGAGTTCCTGACGGCGACCGAGCAACGGATCTCGCCGGGACGCATCGACGAGATGCTCGCTGCGGGTGAGGTCGTCGACATGGGCGGGCCTGTATCCGCTGATGCGCCGTACGTCCCCGGCGAGGCTGTCTGGTTCCACCGCGACCTGCCGACGGAAACCGTTGTGCCATTCGATATCTCGATCGTGCACCAGGACGACGTCATATTGGTGATCGACAAACCGCACTTTCTGCCGACGATCCCGCGCGGCGGCCATATTCTGCAGACCGCGCTGGTGCGCCTGCGCCTCGAACTCGGCCTTCCGCAGCTGGTGCCTGCTCATCGACTCGATCGCGTCACCGCCGGCCTGGTGCTGTTCGTCGTCGATCCGACACTTCGCGGGGCGTATCAGACGTTGTTTCAGGATCGGAAGGTCCGCAAGGAGTACGAGGCCATCGCGGCCTACGAACCGTCGCTCATCCTGCCTACCGAGGTACGCAGTCGAATCGTCTCGGACAAGGGCCAGTTCACTGCACGCGAAGTGACCGGAGAACCCAACGCGCACACCGTCGTCGAACTCTTGGACCACCGCGAGGGCATCGGACGGTACCGGCTGACACCGTCGACGGGACGAACCCACCAGCTACGTCTGCACATGAACTCGTTGGGCATCCCCATCCTGGGTGACGATCTCTACCCGACGGCAACCGGCCGAGCCGTCGACGATTTCACAGCTCCACTCCAATTACTCGCCAGTGCAATCGAATTCATCGACCCGATCTCGAAAGCTGTACGACGCTTCGAGACTCGGCGCAGCCTGGAGCGTTGGGTGCAGAACTGAAGTCCATGACTCTCGGCTCCGATCACTACTCAGAATTCTGGTCACGCTCGGACTTCACGAGTTCCTTCGTGCGCACCAAGCGCAGCGCCGTGACCAACACGACGCCGCCGATGATGTTGAACAGCACTGTGTATCCGAACCATTCGATCCACTCGCGGTAGCTCACATCCGCTCCTGCGTGGATGGCCCCGAAGATCAGCAGGGAATCCAGGACCGAGTGGAACAACTGCAATCCGGCCAACAGAAAACCCGCCGCCATGGCGGCGATGATCCGCGCCACGTCGGATTCGGTTCCCTGCTGCATGCGGGTCAGCAGTGTCATCGTGCTGCCACCGAGAACAGCGAGGCAGATCGACTGAAGATCCAAGGGTGCGTAGACGAAATGATGCGCCGACTCGGACAACACTTCGAGCCATTGCGGAAACGCGTGCGCGATCAACCACATCACGAACCAACCGCCGAGCAGATTCGCGAGCAGCGTCCCGACCCACAACTTCGCAAGCTGCGCAGGCGTGCCGTTGCGGGCCGCAATCGCTGCGATCGGCATCAGGAAATCCTCGGTGAACAGCTCACCGTGTGCGAGATAGATGGCCACCAGGCCGATTCCGAACGCCAGGCCCGCCAGCAGGTGACTGCCGGTCTCGTCCAGCACCGCCAGGTACGCCATCACCCCCAGAGCGACCTCGAGTCCGCCGAAGAGTCCGGTGATCAGCACGGTGCGTACGGTGCGGTGCAATCGCTCACCACCTTCGGTGACGACAGCGTCGAAACTCTCCTCGAGCTCCTCTTCCAGAGGCCCCTCGTTGTCGCCGTCGTTGCGCCGCGCTGCTTCGCTCATTGGCAGGTAGTACCCATTGAACCGGTATTGATGCCAGCCCGTCGGCAGCCTTCCTGCGAGCACTCGACATCTGCGTCGATGGAAAAGTCCCACACCGACCCAGGCTGTGAGCCAAAATACTCCGAGCCCTAACAGCCCGACGAGCGCTTGCGGACGGTCGATGCCGATACGGATGACACCGGCCAGATCTCGATCGAGTACGACTCGACAGGTCCATCGCCAACTATCACCAAGTCGCGGTTCTTGCTTCTGCCTGCGGCGCTGACCCGAACCCGGTGGAGCGCTGGATGTCGAGCCGTCAGGCCCTCGTTGCCTCCGGGTATCCAGTTCGTGACCTCCATACCTGCTGACAGACGTATGCCTCCGGCCTTGGTTGCCAGGTCACCCTCGTCGACGTCTTCCCACGGGGCGAGATTCAGATCAGGTTCACTTCCGAGCACTTCTAGCTCGACGCTCACGAACCCTCCCGAGATTCCAGTCTTGATCAGTGCTCCTCCGTCGCCGAAATACACGAATCCTGGAACACCGCTGGGAGGCCAGATCAAATCCAGGGAGACTTGCTGGGCCAATCGCATCTCACTATCCGAAACTCGGACTTTCGCAGTGTGTTTCATTGATCGATTGTCTCGTTCTTCGGTTGATTTAGATGGGCGTCAGCAGACCCGGGGTGGGCGGCTATCGAGCTGGATCCGGCGATACACCGAGCGCTGACGTCGGTTCGGCGTGTGAGGCAGACGACAGGAATGCACCACGATAAAACCCGGCCCCACCCTCGCGGGCGGACCGGGCTCGATCAATCGACATATGGCGGAAGCGGAGGGATTTGAACCCCCGGACGCTTTTACACGTCTCTCGCTTTCAAGGCGAGTGCATTGGGCCGCTCTGCCACGCTTCCGTGTGCGATCTTAACGGCCGGGGCGGCACCGGCCCAATCGCCCCTCGTTGCCGGTCTGTCAGCGTCGGGGTCGGGTTGCCGATGCGTCTATTGCGGCGTCCACCTTCTGGAAGATGTCGCCCAGGACCTCGAGTTCGGTCGGGGTGAGGAGATCGACCAGATGTTGCCGGACGCTGCGGACGTGCGTGGGTGCCGCCTCCGTCAGTCGTCGTCGACCTTCCTCGGTGATGACGGCGAGGACGCCACGGCCGTCGTGCGCGCAGGTACTGCGGCGCACCATGTCCTGGACTTCCATCCGCCTGATCTGGTGGGTGAGGCGACTTCGGGAGGATAGAACCCCGTCGGCCAACTCGCTCATGCGGATGGAGCCGTCGTCCGCCTCGGACAGCATCACCAGAATGCGGTACTCCGCCATCGACAGGTCGTGCTTGTCCTGTAGATCCCTGTTCAATACCTCCATCAATCGTTGACCGCCGTCGACATAGGCACGCCAAGCTCTCATTTCCGCAGTGTCGAGCCACTGCGGGTCCCCCCCGGGACCAATGGCTAATTCGGCCGTCACGCGAGTCATCTTAGGCAGGAAATCTACTCACGAGTAGCTTGCCGTGGTTCGGGGTCCGATTCGCCGATGAGACCTAGGGTCGAGTTATGACAGATCCCTACATCGACCCTCCGTACGTTGCCGCCGCCGATCGCTACGAATCCATGTCGTATCGCAGAGTGGGATCGCGTGGGCCGGTACTGCCGGCGGTGTCGCTGGGCCTGTGGCACAACTTCGGCGACGACGTTCCACTGATGAAGCAGCGCTCGATTCTTCGTCGCGCCTTCGATCTGGGAATCAACCACTTCGACTTGGCGAACAACTACGGTCCGCCGTACGGAAGCGCCGAGAAGAACTTCGGCCGCATCTTCTCCGAGGACTTCGCCGGCTACCGCGACGAACTGATCATCTCCAGCAAAGCGGGATGGGACATGTGGCCCGGCCCGTACGGCTTCGGGGGCTCCCGCAAGTACCTGCTGTCCTCACTGGACCAATCGTTGGCGCGCATGCGACTCGACCACGTCGACATCTTCTACAGCCACCGCCCCGACCACGACACCCCCATCGAAGAAACAGCCGGCGCGCTGATCAGCGCCGTTCAACAGGGGAAGGCCCTGTACGCGGGCATCAGCTCGTACAAGCCCGAAGGCACGCAGAAGATGGCGGATCTGCTCGCCGACGCCGGCGTTCCGTTGCTGATTCATCAGCCCAGCTACTCGATGGTCAACCGGTGGATCGAGCCCGAACTGCTGGGCACCCTCGACGCGATCGGCGCAGGCGTCATCGCATTCTCTCCCCTCGCCCAAGGCATGCTCACCGACAAGTACCTCGACGGCATTCCCACGGATTCGCGCGCAGCACAGGGCAAGTCACTGAACCCGGACTGGCTCACCGACGACCATATCGGGCACCTTCGCGCACTGAACGACATCGCGTCGGCCCGCGGTCAGTCACTGGCGCAGCTCGCACTGAGTTGGGCGCTGCGCGACCGGCGAGTGACGTCGGTACTGATCGGCGCATCGAGCGTCGAGCAGCTCGAGAACAACGTCGCGGCGCTGGACAATCTGGACTTCTCCGACGCCGAACTCGAACAGATCGACAGTCACGCCGGCGACTTCGGCATCAACCTCTGGGACCTGTAAAGCGCCTGCGACAGCGGTGGCGCATCATGGATGCATGCGTGCAATCACACTGAAAGAATTCGGCGATCCCGACGTCATGGAGTGGACCGAGGTTCCCGATCCACGACCGGCCCGCGGACAGGTGATCGTCGACGTCTCCGCCACCGCCGTCAACCGTGCCGATCTGATGCAGCGTCAGGGCAACTACCCGCCGCCCCCGGGTGCCAGCGAGATCCTCGGTCTCGAGTGCTCGGGAATCATTTCCGAGCTCGGTGACGGCGTCAGCGGCTGGAACGTCGGCGACAGGGTCTGCGCGCTTCTGGCAGGTGGCGGGTACGCCGAGCAGGTCGCCGTGCCTGCCACCCAGCTGTTCCCGATCCCTGCGGGCCTCGATCTCCATGTGGCAGCAGCACTTCCGGAGGTCGCGTCCACGGTGTGGTCCAACCTGGTGATGGATGCGCACATGCGTTCGGGCCAAGTACTGCTGATCCACGGCGGCGGCAGCGGAATCGGTACGCACGCAATCCAGGTCGCGAAACAGATGGGCGTCACCGTCGCCGTGACCGCCGGATCCAAGTACAAGCTGGACATGTGCGCGGACCTCGGTGCAGACATCCTCATCGACTACAAGAACCAAGACTTCGTCACCGAAATCCGTTCACAGACAAACGATCACGGAGCCGACCTGATCCTGGACAACATGGGCGCAAAATACCTCGACCGAAACCTCGATGCCCTCGCCATGGACGGCACCGTCATCACCATCGGAATGCAGGGAGGAGTGAAGGGGGAGCTGAACTTCGGCAAGCTCCTCGCCAAGCGCGGCTCGGTACACGCGGCCGGATTGCGTGGACGCCCCGAGACCGGACCGTCGAGCAAAGCCGACATCGTCGCCGACATGACCGCGCACCTGTGGCCGATGATCTCCGAGGGCCGCGTCACCGCCGTCGTGCATGCCGAAATCCCGATAACCGAAGCAGCACAAGGCCATCGGATGCTCGACGACGCCGAGACGATCGGGAAGGTCATCCTGCGCGTGCAGTGATGTGCGTCCGAGGGTCGTGCGTGGAACTTCGTAGTGGGCTACGAAGTTCCGTGCACGTGCGGCGCAGCCGCTCTCACAGGGCGAGCGCAGCGAGAGCTTTCACGAGCTGATCGATCTCGTACCGGGTGGTGTAAGGAGCGAGTCCGATGGTGACGGCACCACCTTCGTCGTTGACGCCCAGGGCGTCGAGCAGACGACTGCCACCGTGGACCCCGCTGACGCTGCCGATTCGAGCCTGCGCAAGTTGCTCGGACACCTTCACCGCGGGCATACCGTCGACGGTGAAGCTGACGGTCGGGATACGCGTGGGCGCAGTGCCGAGCACCATGACGTGGTCGAGGGTGGCGAGCGCAGCCATCAGATGCTCGAAGAGCCGATCCTGATAGTGCTGCAGCGACCCGATCGACAGCTCCAGCCGCTCACGTCGGGTGCCCGTCGCTGCGTCGTCGAGGTTGGCCAGGTAGTCGATGGACGACACGACACCGGCCAGCAGCGCGTACTGATGACCACTGACCTCGAGCCGCTCGGGCCCCTTCGCCGACGGGTTCAGCGACATCGACGGCAACTGGTCGAGCAGTGTCGGATCGCGGAAGATCAGCGCACCCACCGACGGCCCACCCCACGCGGCCGCGTCGATCGCGACGACGTCGGCTCCGAGTTCCTTGATGTCGACGTGTGCGTAGGGGGCTGCTCCGGCGGCATCGACGACGATGAGTCCACCGACCTCGTGGACCAGATCGGCCGCGACGCGAACGTCGGGAGCGCTACCCACGATCGGCGACGCCGCGGTGACCGCGACGAGCCGGGTGGTGGAGGTGATGAGTTCCTCGAACTGCCACGTGGGCAGCTCGCACGTATCGATCTCGACCTCGGCCCAGCGCACGTGTGCGCCGGTTCGGCTGGCGACCCGCAGCCACGGCGCGACGTTGGCTTCCTCGTCCAGACGCGAGAGCACCAGGCCGGTTCCCAGCCCGAGCCGGGAGCTCAGAGAATCGGCGAGCCACGACAGCAGCGTCGCCCGGTCCGGTCCGATGACCACCCCGGACGGATAGGCACCGACCAGATCTGCGATTGCGACGCGGGCGGATTCGAGCAGAGCAGCACTCCGCTTGGCGGCAATGTTGCCGGCCGAATGATTGGACGCACTGTGCCGGAACGCCGTGGAGACGGCCGTCGACACGCGATCCGGAATCAGCATTCCCAGCTGAGGGTCCAAATGAATCCACCCGTCGCCGAGGGAGGGAATGGACCCTCTGACCCGTGCGACGTCGTACCCCATGCCGGACACTCTAAGCGCCGACCCGCCGAGGGTGTGTTTCACGTCCCGTTTCCCCAGGGAACGGCAGCCAACAACGCACGCTTCGATCCTCCTGACACCCCGGTTGCGAACGACCGAACCAGGATAATCGCCCCTGTCGATCGCGCAACGGCAGGCGACGCGTAAAGATGGATGCATGACGCAATCCGAGTCGAACAATGCACCCGGCGATCATGTCGTCGTGATCGGCCCCAACGGAGAGCCACTCGCACTGAGCCGCGAGGAAGCCACCGCTGCTGCAGCCCGCGCTTCCGGCTCGGCGGCCAACGAGGAGTCGTCCGACGGATCGGACCTCTCGGAGATGGTGGAACAGCCCGCCAAGGTGATGCGCATCGGCACGATGATCAAGCAGCTGCTCGAAGAAGTGCGCGCGGCACCTCTCGACGACGCCAGCCGCAACCGGCTCAAGGAAATCCACAAATCGTCCATCCAGGAGCTCGAGCAGGGCTTGGCCCCGGAGCTGCGCGACGAGCTCGAGCGTCTGGTGCTGCCGTTCGGCGAGGACGTCGTGCCCACCGACGCCGAACTGCGGATCGCGCAGGCTCAGCTCGTCGGCTGGCTCGAAGGACTGTTCCACGGCATCCAGACGGCACTCTTCGCTCAGCAGATGGCCGCACGGGCCCAACTCGAGCAGATGCGTCAAGGCGCATTGCCTCCCGGTGTCATGCCCACACCGGGCGGCGGCCACGGCAGCGGTACCGGCCAGTACCTGTAACACCACACACACGCTTGCAAAATGAGCTGCATGGTCGATTGCAGGTAGTGTCGACCGTCGTGTCGGCACCAGCGAAGGATCCCGAGAGCGAGGCAGGAGAACAGATGCCTGCTCCGGTTTCGGACTCACAGACTTATCGGCGCGCGTTCGGCGATCTGCGGACCGGTTTCAACCAGCGTGAGCTGTGGCTGCATCTCGGCTGGCAGGACATCAAGCAGCGCTATCGACGGTCGGTGATCGGCCCGTTCTGGATCACCATCGCCACCGGCGTGCAGGCCATCGCCATGGGCCTGCTGTATTCGGTGCTTCTCGACATCGATCTGCGCGAGTTCCTGCCGCACGTCACGGTCGGCCTGATCATCTGGAACCTCATCAGTGCCGCGATTCTCGAGGGCGGAGACGTCTTCGTCGCCAACGAGGGTCTGATCAAGCAGCTGCCCAGTGCGCTCAGCGTGCACGTGTATCGCCTGGTGTGGCGTCAGCTCCTGCTGCTCGGCCACAACCTGCTGATCTACGTGATCATCATCGCGATCTTCTGGCCGCCCGGCGGACTGCACTGGACCGTGATTTTCGCGATTCCGGCGCTGGTCCTGATTCTGCTCAACGCGGTGTGGGTGTCGATCCTCTTCGGCATCATCGCCACCCGCTACCGCGACATCGCCCCGATCCTCGGCAGCTTCGTCACGCTGATGTTCTTCATGACGCCGATCGTGTGGACCACATCGGGACTCGTGCAGATGGGCGGCGAGGCCGCGAAACGCGCCAAGCTCGTCGAGATCAACCCGCTCTTCCACTACCTGGACATCATCCGCGCCCCTCTGATCGGCGAGGACCAGCAGGCGTACCACTGGTACATCGTGCTCGGGTTCACCGTCGTCGGATGGGCGCTGGCCATTCTCGCTCTCAAGAAGTACCGGGCCCGCGTGCCCTACTGGGTTTAGGGGTCAGCAGTTGTCCATCAGCATCGATACCCATGACGCGTGCGTCGACTTCCCGATCTTCGACGCCAAGACGCGGTCACTGAAGAAGGCATTTCTCGGCAAAGCCGGCGGTGCCATCGACCGGAACTCCTCCGACGTCGTCGTCGTCGAAGCCCTCAAGAACATCACGATGAACCTGAAGGACGGCGATCGCGTCGGACTGGTGGGTCACAACGGCGCGGGCAAGTCGACGCTGCTGCGGCTGCTCTCGGGCATCTACGAGCCGACGCGAGGCAGCGCCACCATTCGCGGCCGCGTCGCGCCGGTGTTCGATCTGGGCGTCGGTATGGACCCGGAGATCTCCGGTTACGAGAACATCATCATCCGCGGCCTGTTCCTCGGCCAGACGCGCAAGCAGATGCTCGCGAAGATGGACGAGATCGCCGACTTCACCGAACTCGGTGACTACCTCGACATGCCGTTGCGCACCTACTCCACGGGTATGCGGGTGCGCGTCGCGATGGGCGTCGTCACCAGCATCGACCCGGAAATCCTGCTGCTCGACGAGGGCATCGGTGCCGTCGACGCGGAGTTCATGAAGAAGGCCCGGCACCGACTGCAGCAGTTGGTGAAGCGCTCGGGAATCCTGGTGTTCGCCAGCCACTCCAACGAATTCCTGGCTCAGCTGTGCGACACCGCGATGTGGATCGATCACGGCCAGATTCGCCAGCAGGGCGGCATCGAGGACGTGGTGAGGGCATACGACGGCGACGACGCCGGAGACCACGTCGCGCAGATCCTGAAAGAGATCGAGCGGGAAGACGGACCTGATGGGCAAACCGATGCCTGACAAGATTGTCGGGGTCATCGTCACGCACAAGCGGCGTGAGTTGTTGGCTGTGTCGTTGGACGTGATCGGTGCCCAGACGCGTCCGCTCGATCATCTGGTCGTCGTCGACAATGCGAACGAGCCGGCCGTGCGTGAGTTGGTGGGGTCGACGGCCCTGCCGACGACGTACCTCGGCTCGCAGCACAACCTGGGTGGCGCAGGCGGATTCGCGCTCGGCATTCTGTATGCGCTCTCGCTCGGTGCGGATTGGGTGTTTCTCGCCGACGACGACGGCCGCCCCGAGGGCCCGAAGGTGCTCGAGACCCTCTACGACTGCGCGCTCGCGCACGGACTGGACGAGGTCTCCCCCGTCGTCTGTGACATCGAGGATCCGGATCGCTTGGCGTTTCCGCTGCGACGCGGCGTCGAGTGGCGTCGTCTTCGCTCGGAGTTGATCGACCCGGAGAATCCGGACGACGATCTGCTCGAAGGCATCGCATCGTTGTTCAACGGAGCACTGTTCAAGGCGTCGACGATCGACGCGGTCGGCGTGCCGGATCTGCGTCTGTTCGTGCGCGGCGACGAGGTGGAAGTACACCGCCGATTGCAGCGCTCGGGCCTGAAGTTCGGAACGTGTCTCACGGCCGCGTACGTGCACCCGAACGGGGCCGAGGAGTTCAAGCCGATCCTCGGTGGGCGGATGCACACGCAGTACCCGGAGGATGCGACCAAGCGGTACTTCACCTACCGCAACCGCGGTTACCTGATGTCGCAGCCTGGTATGCGAAAGCTGTTGCCGCAGGAGTGGATTCGCTTCACCTGGTTCTTCCTGATCACCACCAGGAATCCTCGCGGTCTGGCGGAGTGGTTCCGGTTGCGCGGACTCGGCCGTCGAGAGCACTTTCGCAAGCCCTGACGTGTTTGCGAACGCGTCCTCACCAGCTACCGTGTGCCCATGACGGAACCTCGGAAGCTCGCGGATCGCATCAAGTCGTCGGCTCGAGAAAAACTTCAACGAGCAATCGGTGAGGTTCTGGCGCAGCAGACCGCGCAGCTGGCCGAGCAGACCAGCGATCAGCAAGCGAAATTGCTCGACGTCCTCGAACGTCAACGACGTGAGATCGACGATTTGCACGCCTTCATTCGCGGTCTCGAAATGCGGATGCGTCGCGACATTCCGTACGCTTCCGACGTCGAAGCCGCCGCCCAGAGCGCAGAGTTCGCCGAAGAGATGATGCCGGAGGCCCCGACCTTCCTGCGGCCGCACGCCACGCTGCGATTCGCACTCGGTGAGGTCTCCATCCGCGGCATGGCGCTCGAGTTCGGAGTGGCCAGCGGGACGACGCTCGAGATCATCGCCGAGGAATTGGCGTCGCGTAAGGACATCACCGTCGTCGCCGGATTCGACGTGTTCTCCGGCCTACCCGAGACCTGGCGTACGGGCTTTCCGAAGGGACTCTTCGAGCAGGACACGATCCCCGAAGTGCCCGGCGCACAGATCGTCCCGGGGCTGTTCGAGGATTCGCTGCCGGGATTCCTGAAGGGCCACCACGAGAAATTGGCCTTCCTGCACCTCGACGCCGACCTGTACTCGTCGACGGTCACCGTGCTGGACCTCGTGGCCGATCGACTCGCAGTGGGCACCGTCATCGTGTTCGACGAGTACTTCAACTTCCCCGGCTGGCGCAACCACGAGTACCGGGCGTGGACGGAATTCGTCGCACGCACCGGCACCGAATTCGACTACCTCGGGTACACCGCCGACAACGAACAGGTCGTCGTACGGATTCGCACGGCACCCAAGGTCCGGTCGAACTAGCTACTGCCCGTAGAGACGAGCCCAGTTCTCGCGGCTCGTCAGCTGTGGGACGGCGGCGCGGTACGACGCTGCCACGGCGGGTGTCTCGGTGCGCAGACGCTTGAGTGCCGACACCCCGCGCTTGAGCAGCTCGACGGCATGTGCCTTGTTGCGCTTGCGAACTCGGACGCCCTCTTGCGAGCGGTCGGTGACGATCGCGTGGGAGAACAGCGAGACGTGCCACCAGTGCGCGTCGTCGGCCGAGATGGAAACGGGGCCCGGATCCACCGTGCCGCGCCACTGGTTGAGGACGCGCTTGGCGAGCACGGCGAATTCCATGCTCTTCTTCGGGTGCGGGCCGGCCGGGGTGATGAACATGTCGGCCGGACGCACCCCCGGTACGTCGTTGGCGTTGTGCCGCTTGGTTTCTCCGTACGCTGCGCGCTCGCGCCGAATGGAACCGGCCGCGTCCATGCCGCCGTCGAGCAGATGTTCCGGACCGGCCAGGAAGTCCTCGACGGACTTGATCAGCGTGTACGCCATGCCATACTGCATCGACACCAGGTAGCGAAGCAGGTCGGTGAACAGCTGCTTGGCGAGCGTCTTACCGTCGAGTTCGATGTGCAGGGCGGCGGTGATCATGCCGTTGCGCAGGTTGAAGTAGCGGTGCCACTCGTCCCAGTCCTTCCACGCGAAGTCGGCGTGCCACACCGCTGCGCCCGGCAGCGTGACGGTGGCGAATCCGTTTGCGCGCGAACGGTATCCGTACTCGATGTCGTCCCACTGGAAGAACAGCGGCAACGGGTAGCCGACCTGCCCGACGATCTCCGACGGGATGAGGCACGACCACCAGCCGTTGTATCCGGCGTCGACGCGGACGTCCTGCTGACGCTTGCGCTTGAATGCGCTCTTGTCCGATACCGCGTTCTTGACGTGGACTCCGGCCTCGAGCTTCTGCAGGTTGGCCACCTCGGCACCGACGTGCACGCGGTCGGGGTGCAGCAGGTACAGCATCTGGGCGCCGATGATCGCCGGCTCGACGGTCATGTTTGCGAACGAGTTCATGCGCACGATCGCCTCGGGCTCGCACAGCACGTCGTCGTCCATGAAGATCACGTTGGCCGGATCGCCGCCCTTGCCCTGCACCTCGTAGAGCCCGCGAGTGAATCCGCCCGCGCCGCCGAGGTTGGGCTGCGTGATGTAGACGAGCTTGTCGCCCAGTTCGGCCGCGACGCGCTGGAACTTCTCGCGCGTCTGCACCTGATCGGTGCCCTGATCGACGACGTAGACGTTGTCGACGCCGAGCAGAGCGATCGGGTCGTCGGCCATTGCTGCGACGGTGTTGGCGCAGTCGTCGGCGCGGTTGAACGTGCAGATCACCACCGAGGTGGGTCGCAACTTCTCGGGAGCGGCGACGGTCCACTCCGCGTCCTGTACCGACAGCTCGCTCGACGTCGTGGTGAAACGAACGAACAGTGCGCCGCCGTCGAGGAACTGCGTGGTGGCGACGGGAACGGCCAACTGAGTCGACGCGTTCGCGGAATCGACCGTTGTGCTGGCCATCGTGCGCTCGTGACCCTTGTAGTCCGTGGCCACCAGATCGATCCGGCCGGCACCGGCGACGGTCGCCCGGAACACCACCTCGGTGACGGTGGTCCACCGCTGCCAGTAGCTGGCCGGGAACCGTCCGAAGTAGCTGTTGGTATGTACGACGCTGCGCTTGGCGATCCGGACACCGGTGCGGGTGCGCTCGGCGTTGCCCTTGCGGACCTCGCTGTACATGTCTGCGCTGACCAGGGGCGACGGGCCGTCGAACAGAAGCCTCTGAACTGTCAGTTCGGCCGTGTCGTCACCGCCGGCGGTAGCCGGCACGTCCGAGGAACCGAGACGATCGA
Source organism: Rhodococcoides fascians NBRC 12155 = LMG 3623 (assembly GCF_001894785.1). GTDB lineage: Bacteria > Actinomycetota > Actinomycetes > Mycobacteriales > Mycobacteriaceae > Rhodococcoides > Rhodococcoides fascians. Next base: position 472,988 of record NZ_BCWW01000001.1, on the reverse strand, counting down.
GAGCAGTGCCGTCCATACCGAGAAATACCCCATCCAGTTCGAGTAGTGACAGTTCGAGCGATCACAGGTGTGGCCGTACCGAGAAGAAGACCACTGACCATGGTTGCACAGCCCACGGCCGATCCGTCCGACGCTCGCCGCACTGCCCGCCACCTACTCCCCTTCCCGCACCCTCTCCAGCAGCACCCGAGCGGCGTCGGCCGGGTGCGTGTACGGCCACCAGTGGCCCGCCTCGACGTGAACGACGCGCAGGTCGGGGATCCACCGATCGAGACCCTCGGTGAGGTTCGTCGACAGCATCGGGTCGTGTGTCGGGACCACCACGGTGGTCGGGACGAAGCACCGCGGATCGGGTCCACGGAGCACACGCCGCAGCACGTTGGCCCGGTACAGCGCGATGCCGCGCTGTTGGTCGGCCGCCGTCGGGGTCGGCTCGCCCTCGGCCTGCAGTCGGGCCAGCAGAGCCGGTACTCGCGATCGCAGGACGGGCACGTGAAACCCGAAGACGTACCAGGACCTGGCCAACTGTCCCACCAGTGACGGCCACCGATGCGGCCGGACCGACCGCGCCCGCGCCACCTGCCGCAGATGATCCAGACTGGGCCCGGACACCGACGTGTACGACGCGAATGCGGTGCTCGCCCGAGGCGAGGCCATCGCCTCCCACATCTGGACCGACCCCCAGTCGTGGGCGAAGACGTGCACCTTGCCGGTGAGGCCCGGAATCGACTCGACCACCGCGAAGGCGTCCCGCGCCAGCTGCTCGATGGCGACGTCTGCCGCGGGCTCCAGCACGGACGCTCCGCTGCCTCGTGTGTCGTAGGCGATCACCCGGACCGCGTCACCCAGCGCGGTGATCAGCGGATCGAACACGTGACGGTTGTCGGGATAGCCGTGCACCAGCAGCACTGTGGACTCAGCCGCCGGGTCCCCGTATTCGAAGACGGGAAGCTCGGCACCGGCGATGCGTACCGTCCAGTGGGTCATCCCGCGTCGGTCAGGGCATGCAGTGCGCCGCCGCGCAGCAGGTGGGCAATCATCTTCAGCCGCATGGCTTCCTGCTCGGGCTGCGGATGAACCACGGCTGCCAACGCCTCGCCGTCGAGCAGGTGGACGACACTGAAGACCACCGTTTCCAGATGCTGCGGATCGATCACGCCGGCAACGGGAAGCGCACGAGCAAGTTCGGCGATCTGCTCGTGATATCGAACGGTGAACGGCTGCAGTCTCTCTCGCAGCTCGTCGTCGCTGCGGGCGGCGGTCAACAGCTCGTACCAGGCCCCGTTGATCGGGGCGCGGCACGCTGCTCTGAGCAGTTCGAGACAGTGCTCGATGGACGCACTGCCGAAACCGGACAGGCCGCGGCGAAACTCCTCGAACTGACGTCGACGAACCTCGTCGGCTGCGGCGACGATCAGGTCGAGCCTGGTGTCGAAATGCCGAAACATGGCCCCGGACGACACCCCGGCCCGGCTGACGATTTCACTGACACTGGTTGCGGCGTAACCCTTCTCGCACAACGATGCGATAGTCGCGTCGAGCAGTTTTCCGATGGTCTCGGTTCGGCGCTGTTGTTGACTCGCCACTCACACACGCTCCCGGCGTCGCGGGGCGGTGGGAGTGCCTGCCCGCAGGAAGCTACCGGCCCGCTCCGACACACCGAACCAGGGCGCAAAGGTGCCGCCGGAGAACACCACTCGGCCCGCGACCAGAGTGGCGGTGACCGCTCGGTCGTTGCGATTGACCATGCGGCTCAGGCCACCGAATTCCGGCATGGTCTCCTCGCGATAGGCCAGGACATCCTCGTTCAGGCCCTCCGGGTCGATCACGACGATATCGGCACGGTCCCCCACCCGCAGGTGCCCGGCGTCGACACCGTAGAAGTCGGCCAGTTCGCCGCTGAGCTTGTGCACGGCCTTCTCGACGGTCATGAACGGCCGGCGATCGTTTCGCGCGTCGTGCACGCGGTGCAGCAACCGAATGCCGAAGTTGTAGAACGCCATGTTGCGCAGATGAGCGCCGGCATCGGAGAAACCAACGGTCACCCCGGGCTGATTGATCAGCTTGTCCATCTGCCGCTTGCGGTGATTGGCAACCGTCGTGTGCCAGCGCAACTTTCGGCCGTGCTCGACCACCAGATCGAGGAACGCGTCCACCACGTGCACACCACGTTCGGCCGCGACCTCCGCGATGTTCTTTCCGACGACCGAGGCGTCGGGGCACTCGGTGATCTCGGCGTCGGCGAAGTCCCGATGCCACACGCGCGAGCTGAACTTCTTCTCGAAGTCGGCACGGAACCAGCGGCGGTACGCCTCGTCGGACAGCAACTCGTTGCGGCCCAACTCTTCTCGCAGATGCAGCGCGGCGCGGCCCGAGCCGAACTCCTCGAACACCACGAGATCGATGCCGTCGGAATACACGTCGAACGTAGTGGGGAGGTGCTGCCAGCGGAACTGCCCCTTGCCCGGGCCGTTGACCATCCGGGCGAGCGGGCCGAAGACGCGATGGATCCACGGCGACGCCTTGGCATCGGCCGCCGCCAGCAGCGAGATCTTGAGCGGAGTGCGGCCGACCCCGGTGGCCGAGGCGAGGAAGAACAACATGTCGTACTTGGTGTTCAGGTTCGGAATGCTCTGCAACAGCCGACCGCGTCGACGCAGAATCTTGTGCAGAGAACGGAATTCGCTCCACCGCGCATACGAGGACGGCAACGAACGAGACCGGTATCGATCGCCGTCCAACTTGTCCCACGGGTTCGTCATGGTCGACATTCCGAGCAGCCCGGCATCGAGCGCCTTCTCGAGCGCGTCGGACATGGCACGCCATTCTTCGCGGGTGGGCTTCTGACTGCGGTCGGTCGAGCGGTCGAGCCCCATGACATGCGCCCGTAGATCCGAATGACCCACCAATGCAGCAATATTGGGCCCGAGAGGCAGGCGCTCGAGGGCTGCGATGTACTCGTCGGGACTGTTCCAATTTTTGTGCGCATCGACTGCCTTGAGCACATGATCGCGCGGCAGCGCCTCGACCCGACTGAACAGGTCCGCAATGTCGACCGGAGTGGAATAGAGCGTCGACAACGAACAGTTGCCCAGGAGAACAGTCGTGACCCCGTGCCGGACGGATTCTTCGAGACCCGGCCCGACCAACACCTCTGCGTCGTAATGGGTGTGTACGTCCACGAAGCCCGGCGTGACCCACTTGCCGGTGGCATCGACCACCTCGGTCGTCGCGCTCGGCTCGAGAGGAGTGGACGACACGGCCCGCACGACGCCGTCGACGATGCCCACATCCGCCCGAACTCCCGGGCCGCCGGATCCGTCGTACACGGTTCCGCCGGCGATGACGACATCGAAAGGAATGTTCGGGTTCATGTGACCTCCGTCATAGAATGACGAAACCATAACTTAGAGAGTGGTCACTCGCAATAGCCGCTTTCCTGCGGACATCTGCGTGGTGCATGCGTCGGCGTTTCGGCTCGGGAGCAAGACGACAGCTACAGTCGGGTGTCTTTGCCCGAACTCACGGAGTTGACCCTTGCCCACCACGGATACCCAGATCGCGAGCAGCTCCCTGCCCGACAGCAGACGAGAGCGCCTCGTTTGGGGAGCGGCAATTGCTGCCGTCGTCGTGTTGGGCTATCTCTTGGTGCTCAGCGTCGACCCTCGCTTCTTCTACATCGACGACACCGAATCCGGTGCCATCCCCAACTGGCTTCAACTCGGGCGCATCATGCGCGACGGTCACTTCCCGTCCCTCGTGCTCGATCAGTGGATGGCGGGCAACTATCCCGTCGAAGGCCAGGGCGGACTGTGGAACCCGGTGCAGATGGCGATCAACTACGTCTCGCCCTCGATCGACAACCTGGTCCTGCTCGCGACGGTCGTCAAACTCGGCTTCTCGATCCTGCTGGCCTGGGGTGTGTACCGCGTCGCGCTCGTCTACGGGGCACGCGCCAACTGGGCCGCCGTCGCAGGCGCAAGCGCACCGTTCGTCGGCTTCACCCTCTTCTTCGAGAACACCTCGTGGGTGACGGCCCTCATCGGCACCGCGTACATCACCAACGCGTGGGCGAGCTCGGTGAAGTACGCCCGCGGCCACAGCGGTCCCGTCGTGCCGTTCGTGTTCCTCTACCTGGCCATCAGCGTGGGATACGTCCACGCCGCGGTCATGGCCGGCGTCATGATCGGCTCGGTCGCGATCGGCGAACGGTTGTTCCAGCGCCTGTGGCCTCCGGCGCTGAAGGTGTGCAGCGTCGGCATCGCCGCGGCAGCCTGCGGGGCCGTCACCTTCCTGCCGGGAGTACTGACCTCCGCGGTCACCTGGCGCAGCGGTGACGAGGGAACGTTCAACGACAACTTCCTGACGGCACCGTGGTCGGAATCGTTGACCGCCAGCATCCCGACGGCCGTGACCAGCATCGAATCGTGGGCAGGCGAGACCACCGAAGCCCCGGTCACCTACATCGCCTGGTTCCTCGTCCCTGCGCTCGCGTTCATCGCGTGGCGTCGGGTGCCCGCGGCCTTGCGTGAGCTGGCCGCACCACTGATTCTGTTGGCGTTCGCGCTGGTCTTCACCGCGGGCCCCAGCGACATCGGCCCCATCCGCTGGCCCGCGCGCATCCTCCCCTTCGTCGCCATCGTCGCGTTGATCCTCGTCGTCACCCTGATCAGCCGATACGGAACTCTGGACAAGCTGCGGCCCCGATTGCTCGCCGCCGGCCTGCTGACGCTGGTGTTGCTGCTGCGTGCCGGCTCGTCGGGTCCGGAGTTCTTCGGCCGCCACATCGTTGCTGCGCTCGCGATCCTGCTGGTCGGCGCACTCGCCCTGCTGCTCGCCCACCGCTTCTCCACCCGGGCCACCGCCGCGCTCATCCTGGTCACGATCGCGCCGATCGCGATGTACCAGGTGGCCGGATACCAACCGCCGTTCGCCAAATGGTGGCTCCCCACCTCGCAGTCCGAGGCCAAGGCGCAGTTCCCGCAGTGGCAGGGCTCGACGCTGCAGCTCGGCAGTCGTGCGCTGACCGAGACCGAAGCCGACGGGCCCGACGACCCGCAACTGCCGTGGCACTCGCAGGTCTACGGCAACTCCGCCAAGGTGATGGGCCTGGACTACGTCAACGCCTACACCCCCGTCGGCTACCTCGATTTCGCAAACCTGCTGTGCTTCGAGCACGAGGGTTCGACCTGCACCGACGCCTTCGACCGGCTCTTCGAGATCGAGCCGTACACCGGCAAGACCTATGCCGATCTGATGCAGCTCGACCGCGTCGTACTGCAGAAACTGCAGTATCCGCTGGCCGAGAGGGAGGCCGCGCCCGCAGGCTGGCAGTGGGTCACCGCGCCCACCCCCGACTCCGCTCGGCAGGTCTACGTCCTCGAACGCGTCGATGGATTGATTCCTGCCGCGTCGGGACGCGTCGTAGCGACGGTGAACGCCTCCGCCGACCCGATCTCGTCCGACGCGGACTCCGAGCACGTCACCGTCTCCGCGCCCGCCGGTGGCAGCGTCGTCTTCTCGCGGTTGGCCTGGCCCGGCTACACCGCCACTCTGAACGGTGAGCCGCTGCAGACGAAGGGCCTGGCCGATATCTTCCTGTACGTCGACCTGCCGCCCGGCACCGACGCAGCGGACCTGGAACTCACCTTCCGGCCGCCCGGTGAACGACTCGGACTCGCTGCCATGGCCGGTGGGGTGATGGTGCTGATCGGCCTGGTCGTACTCGATGTTCGACGACGTCGACGCCCCTCCGCGCCGGAGTTCGGCAGTACGACGTCCAGCAGATAGGGTCAGACCTCGTGACGTCCGACGCTGCTGCTCCGGACCGCATCTCCATCGTGGTTCCGGTCTACCAGGGCGAACGGACGCTCAGCGCGCTGATGGACGAGATCATCCCGTTGACGCAGGTCACCCACACGCCCCTCGGGCGGCCGATGATCGTCGAAGAAGTTCTCCTCGTGTTCGACCACGGACCCGACAACTCCGCAGCCGTGATCCGGCAGCTGACCGAGGCGCATACGTTCGTTCGTGGCGTGTGGCTCAGTCGTAACTTCGGCCAACACCCCGCCACCCTCGCCGGCATGGCATCGAGCGGCGGCGAGTGGATCGTCACGATGGACGAGGACGGCCAGCATGACCCGGCCGCGATCGGCGGCATGCTCGATACCGCCCTCGACCGGCAATCCACCGTCGTCTACGCCAAGCCGACGAACGTCGCACCGCACGGACTCTGGCGCAACGCCGCATCACGCGGAGCGAAGTGGCTCATCGCCAAGGCTCTGGCCGGAGACAACACCGTCGACTACCAGAGCTACCGCCTGGTCCTCGGCGAAGTCGGTCGATCCGTTGCCGCCTACGCCGGCTCCGAGGCATACCTCGACATCGCACTCGGGTGGATTGCAGGCGACGTCACGACGAGCCCGGTGGCCCTGCGAGAAGAAGTGGACCGTCGATCGGGATACCGACTGCGGACGCTTCTGTCGCACTTCTGGCGCATGGTGCTCTCCAGCGGCACCAAAGGTCTGCGACTGGTGTCCTTCATCGGCATCGCCTTCGCGCTACTGGGCCTCGTTCTCGTCGCCTACGTGCTGGTGTCGTACTTCGTCTTCGATTCCGGTGCCGAAGTGCGAGGCTGGGCATCGACGATGGTGATCCTGCTGTTCGGCTTCGGAGCCACCCTGTTCTCACTCGGAGTGGTGGCCGAGTACGTCGGCGTCAACGTCAAGACCGCCATGGGCAAGCCGCCCTACCTGATCGTGACCGACCCTGGAAACGGGCCGCTCGGACGCACCGAACCATCGACCGATCCCGCACCGCCGGCGTGAACGCGACGCACACCTGGGTCGTCGGCAGCGGCGGACTGCTCGGCGCATCGGTGACGCGGGAAGCTCGACGACGCGGACATCACGTGCACACCAGTGCAATCCCGTGGTCCGACCGATCACTGGCCGAAGAAACTCTGCTACAACGCTGTTCGGCCTTCTTCGACTCCTTCCGGACCGGCGCGTGGAACGTCGTCTGGGCCGCCGGAGCCGGCGTGAACGGCACCAGCGCAGCACAATTCGCCGAAGAGAACGATCTGATCCGGACCGTACTGGCCCGGGTCGAGTCCGTCGCTGCGGACCGCGCGGACACCGGAACGGTGTTTCTCGCGTCGTCTGCCGGAGGCGTCTACGCCGGCGCACCGGGAGCCCCCCACGACGAAGAAACACCGCCGATCCCGTTGGGTGACTACGGTTTCGCGAAACTGCAGTCCGAGTCGGTCGCGACCGAATTCGGCATCCGCACCGGGGTGAACGTTGTCGTCGGCCGGTTCGCCAACCTCTACGGCCCGGGACAGAATCTCGCGAAACCTCAGGGGTTGATCTCGCACCTGTGCCGCGGATACCTGATGGCCTCACCGGTGTCGATCTACGTCCCCATGGACACCCTGCGCGATTACCTCTACGTCAGCGACGCCGCCGAAATGGTGGCCGACGCCCTCGCCGTCTCCGCCGAACGACGTATCGCGCCGACCGTCAAGATCTTCGCCTCGGGTGAGGCCGTCACCATCGGTTCCATTCTCGGCGCCTGCCGAACGGTCTTTCGTCGACGCCCCAACGTAGTGCTTGCCGCCTCTCCCCTCGCGGCGTTCCAAGGACGCGACCTACGACTGCGGTCGACCGTCTGGCCGCAGATCGATCGACGCACCCACCGCACACTGCCTGCGGGTATCGCCTCGACCCTGTTCGCGACGCGTCAGGCACTGGCGGTGGGCCGATGACCGAACCGCAGACTCCCGCGCCTCCGGCCGGCATGAACGGTGCACCGGGACCACTGATGCGCATCGTCAAGAATCAGAAGATCGCATTTCTGCTCGTCGGCGGCGTCAACACCGCACTGGGCACCGCATGGTTCATCGTGTGGCAGTTGCTGATCGGCGAGCGATACGGCTACCACGCCGCCATCGTGCTCGGGTATCTCTGCAACGTACTGTGCGCATTCGCGATGTATCGCTACCTCGTGTTTCGCGTTCGCGGGCACTTCTTCAGAGATCTGCTCCGGTTCTTCGTGGTCAACTTCGGAGCGTTCCTCGCCAACATCTCACTGATGACCCTCGCCGTCTCGGTGTTCCACTTCCCGCCCATCCCTTCCCAATTGGTCGTCACAGCAGTGATGGCAGTCGTCAGCTTCTTCGGCTACCGCGACTTCTCGTTTCGCAGAAAGAGCCAGGACCCCACACCATGACACCCCGAGTATCCGTCGTCGTCCCGGCGTACAACAACGCCGAATACCTGGCCGAGACCATCGATTCGATTCTCGCCCAGACGTTCACGGACTTCGAGCTGGTCATTGCCGACCACTCGTCGACCGACGGCACCCTGGCCGTTGCCCAGAAGTACGACGATCCACGCATTCGACTCCTCACCACACCCGCGGGCGGCGGGGCACAGGCCAACTGGAATCGCGTCACCGAGGAAGCATCGGGCGAGCTGATCAAACTCGTGTGCGGTGACGACACCATCCACCGCACCGCGCTCGCCGCCCAGGTACAGGCTTTCGACGCCCATCCGACCGCGGTACTCGTCGCCGCGCAACGCACGTTGATCGACGCCAACAGCAAAACCGTCATCGCCGCGCGCGGACTCGGCGGACTACAGGGAAAGACGTCGGGTCGAGTGGCCGCGAGAACAGCAGTTCGGGCCGGAGCCAACATCTTCGGTGAACCCGGCGGCGTCATGATGAAGCTCTCGGAACTGCGCGCAGTCGGACTGTGGGACAACAGTCATCCGTACCTGATCGACCAGGCCACCTTCATCGCCGTAGCGCTGCGCGGCGACATCGTTGCCATTCCCCAGCCGCTGGCGTCGTTTCGCATCAACTCGGGACAGTGGAGCGTCGAGCTCGCCACCCAGCAGGCCCGTCAGGCCGCCGACTTCCACCGCTCCCTCCAGGCGAGCGACCCGACGTTGTTGTCCGACAGTGACGTTCGCATCGGCAACGCCAAGGCACTCATGACCTCGTTCATGCGGCGCGCCGTGTACCTGCTGCTGCGACATCGGATGTCGCGCAGCAGCTAAGGCAGTACGGACTCCTTCGTCGCATAGACGGCCTCGGTGGCGTCCTTCTGCGGTCGCCACCACTGCTCGTTGTCGCGGTACCAGTCGACGGTCGCTTTCAACCCTGCGCGGAAGTCGACATAGGTTGGTGTCCAACCCAATTCGGTGCGGAGTTTGGTGGAGTCGATGGCGTAGCGCAGGTCGTGGCCGGGGCGGTCGGTGACGAAATCGAAGGCGTCGGGTGCGTTGCCGGTTTCTTCGAGGATCGCTTCGAGGACGGTGCGGTTGTTGGCTTCGCCGTCGGCTCCGATGAGGTAGGTCTCGCCGATGCGGCCGCCGTCGATGATGGCCCAGACGGCGCTGTTGTGGTCGTCGACGTGGATCCAGTCGCGCACGTTCTGCCCGGCGCCGTAGAGCTTGGGGCGTGAGCCGCTGAGGATGTTGGTGATCTGACGCGGGATGAACTTCTCCACGTGCTGATACGGGCCGTAGTTGTTGGAGCAGTTCGAGATGGTGGAACGGACCCCGAACGATCGGGTCCACGCGCGGACCAGCAGATCGCTCGACGCCTTGGTCGAGGAGTACGGGCTCGACGGGTTGTACGGGGTCGATTCGGTGAATCTCGCCGGATCGTCGAGTTCGAGGTCGCCGTAGACCTCATCGGTGGAGATGTGGTGGTAGCGGACGTCGTGCTCGCGGACCGCGTTGAGCAACGTGGTGGTGCCGATGACGTTGGTGTGCACGAACGGCCACGGGTCGGTCAACGAATTGTCGTTGTGGGATTCGGCGGCGAAGTGGACGACGAGATCGGTCTCGCGGACGAGTCGGTCGACGAGATCGGCGTCGGCGATGTCGCCGTGCACGAAGTCGATGCGATCGGCAACGGGGTCCAGGGAGGCCTTGTTGCCGGCGTAGGTGAGCTTGTCGAGCACGGTGACCTGGGAGTCGGGACGCTGCGCGAGGGTCTGATGTACGAAGTTCGCGCCGATGAACCCGGCCCCACCCGTGACGAGAATTCTCATGAACAGGCACTTTACCGGTGGAGGGTCGTGCGGGCCGTTCTTGTCGGGCGCGCGTGCTAGCTTCTGTTCGACTTCGGGGGGAGTACGTCAATGGGTCTGGGAAAAATTCTTGTCCGTCTCGCGGCACTGATAACGCTGCTGTTCGGGCTCATGTGGGCAATTCCGCAGCTGGCTCCGCAAGTGCCGGAACCGTACGAGGGTGTACGGACTCTGCCACCGGTGTCACCCAGACCCACGGGCTCGACGACAGTGCCGCCGCCATTGCCGCCGGGTTTTCCGTCGATGGAACGCCCGCCACCGCAAATCGAGGTACCCGACGGGCAGCCGCAGCCCATCGCCACCAAGTTCGGGTGGACTTACGACATTCCGGCTGACTGGGAGAATTGGAACGACGGATTCTCGGAGTGGGTCGGTGAGGACGGGTCGACCGCAACGTACGGCGCAATGGGTCTTCACGGTCGATTCGATTGCGAAGGCGGTGAGTTCGAGTCTTCGGCAATCAGCGGAATGACCGGTCGCCGTGCCGGTGACTTGACTGTCCTCGCCTATCGAGAAGTGCAGAAAGCGTCGATGATCTTCACCAACGAAGATGGGTCTTTGGAACCCACCGTTCGGATCGGGGACCCCAAGTATCTGCAGATCGACGGAGCTCCGGCTGTCCATTACACAGCCCTGGTGGAAGACATACCGGATTCGCCGTACTGCCCTCCTCCCCGCGCGACATTCGACGTCGTCACGACTACCGGTTTCGCCACCGCAGAGGTCGCGGTCTTCGTCGTGCTTGCCGACCGTGATGTCGAGAACGCACTGACCGACGAAGACGTCGAAGACCTCATCTCCTCACTACGGAAGAGCTCGGCGGAATGACCGAACAGCTCGCGGCGAAAACATCCGAAATCGCCGGTCTCGGTAATCTTCTCGATCGCATCGGTGCCGATACCCTGGCCAGTCACCACTATCTACTCGACAACGCCGGCCTCGGCGAGAACGTGGTCGGAGAGATTCTGAAGAAGCTGCGTCCGTATATCGCGCGCTTCCAAGAGATGACCCGCACCCGACACGTTCACCTGTCGGCCAACTGCGGCGAGATGGGGGCCGAGCTGAACAAAGCTGCCTGGTTGTATGCCGATCAAGATCGAAAGAATTGCGACCTGCTCAACGCCCACACATCTGTGCCACCGCTACCCGGCAGCGACCGCGGGAGTTCGGATCACGCCGCGGCCGGGCATGTAGACGAATTCGACGGTGCCGCTGACTACGGTCATCCTCACGGAATCGATTATCCTCCAACCAATCCCGCCATCGACGACATCCGCGACGTGCTCGCCGATGCCTCCGAGTGGCTCGGCGAGATCGACCGAACGATCTTCGAACTCTCCGGGTGGAGTCCGCTACGCGAAGCGACCATTCCTGTCACCGGCAACTGGAACGAAATCCGTCGAATCGGTCAGGCGTACCAGATTGCGGGCGACGCCATGGAAGCCGCAGCCGAGTCGTTGGCTGCAGGAGTACGTCGCGTCGACGGTCACTGGAACGGTGCAGCCGCACAGGCATTCACCGACTATGCCGACCGACAACTCGCCGCAATGCGATGGGAAGGGCATGCCGGCCGAACGATCGCCGCAATCTGTACAGCCATCGCCGAGCAACTTCGTGGCGCAGCGCTGGCAGTGGTCCGCAAGATCGTCGAATTGCTCGAGTCCGAAGTGGCCCTCGACAACGCCCGCGGTGCGTTGAAGGTCGTGCTCAAGAAAGTGCCGGTGGTCGGCACTGCATGGCAGGTGGAGAGCATCATCGAAATATGCTTGACGGCAATGGATCTGACCAAGGATCTCATTGTGAAGATCGAGCAGGTGGTCGACGACTTCGGCGGGTTCCTCGACGCGCTCGGCGACCCCGAAGGCCAGGTGGGCCAGCAGATCGACGACACACTGCGACCGCTGAACGACCTCCTCGACGACGGCAAGCAAGCCGTCGAAGCGGGCAAGACCGCGGATATCCGACCGGTACTCGACACACCGGACGAGGACTTCTCCGTCGGCACCGGCGACGAACCATGGAGGGACGCATGATCGAGTCCCTGCCTCCGCACGCCCGCGCTGCCTACGACCGACTGATGGCAACCTGCGTAGAGCTCGAAGCCATGCGTACACGCGCCTCGAACGCAGACCTGAAAACCCGGACCGTCACAACGGAACTACTGGCCCGCGTGGCGTCCTCACCGCGAGCGTCGGCCGACCTGATCCACTACGCACGCCGCGTCGCGTCGGGTGAATGCAGTTGGGAACGAATCCAGGTGGACGCGAATCCGCTGCCTCCGGAGGTGGACGAGCTCACAGCCGATCCGCTGATCGTGTGGCCGTCGGAATGGCCGACATCGACGACCGAAGCCCCGTCTCAGCCCTATCGAATCCCGTGGGAGTGAAGGCCGACACAACCGAGCGGGTGATCGGAGGGTCTGGAAGACTTCGGGCTCATGCGGGGAATCATTCTGGCGGGCGGCACGGGCTCACGGCTTCATCCGATCACGATGGGAGTGAGCAAACAGCTGGTCCCGGTCTACGACAAACCGATGATCTACTACCCACTCTCGACCCTGATCCTCGCCGGCATCCGCGAGATCCTCATCATCACCACACCCCAGGACGCCGACCAATTCACGCGCCTGCTCGGCGACGGCTCCCAATTCGGCATCTCCTTGACCTACCAGGTCCAACACGAACCCAACGGCCTCGCCCAAGCCTTCGTCCTCGGAGCCGAGCACATCGGCACCGACTCCGCCGCCCTGGTGCTCGGCGACAACATCTTCTACGGCCCCGGCCTGGGCACCCAACTCTCACGCTTCGACACCATCGACGGCGGAGCCGTCTTCGCCTACGAGGTCTCCGACCCCACCGCCTACGGCGTCATCGAATTCGACGACAACCGCAAAGCCATCTCCCTCGAGGAGAAACCGGCCGCCCCGAAATCGAACTACGCCGTCCCCGGCCTGTACTTCTACGACAACGACGTCATCGCCATCGCCCGCGACCTGCAACCCTCCGCCCGCGGCGAATACGAGATCACCGACGTCAACCGCCACTACCTCGACGCCGGCCGCCTCCAGGTCGAAGTCCTGCCCCGCGGCACCGCCTGGCTCGACACCGGCACCTTCGACTCCCTCCTCGACGCCTCCAACTACGTGCGCACCATCGAACAACGCCAAGGACTCAAGATCGGATCCCCCGAAGAAGTCGCCTGGCGACGAGGATTCATCACCGACGACGAACTACGCGCCCGCGCCGAGACACTCGTCAAATCCGGCTACGGCCGCTACCTGCTCGACCTGATCGACCGAGGAAACAGATGACCTTTCGTGAACTGAAAATATCCGGCGCCTACGAATACACCCCACGCCAGTTCGGCGACGACCGCGGCGTGTTCTTCGAATGGTTCAAAGCGAGTCTCTTCGAGGAAACGACCGGGCGAGCCCTGGATCTGAAGCAGGCGAACTGCTCGGTCTCCGCCGCCGGCGTGCTGCGCGGAATCCACTTCACCACCAACCCACCCGGGCAAGCGAAATACGTCACCTGCGCCCGCGGAGCGTTCCTCGACGTCATCGTCGACCTACGCGTCGGCTCCCCGACGTTCGGGCAATGGGACAGCGTGCTGATCGACGACATCGACCGCAAAGCAGTGTTCCTCTCCGAAGGCCTCGGGCACGCCATCTTGTCGTTGAAAGACAACTCCACCGTCATGTACCTGTGCGGCCTCGAATACACCCCGGCACTGGACCGCGACATCAACCCCCTCGACCCCGCCCTGGGCATCGACTGGCCCACCACCGGCCGCGACGGATCGCCTCTCACCTACGAGCTCTCCGCCAAAGACAAAGCCGCCCCCACCCTCACCGAAGCCCTCGAAGCAGGAAACCTGCCCACCTTCTGAGTTGGTCGTTGTTGGGGCGACACCGCGGTTGTGCGGCGTCGCCCCAACACCCGATGCGAAGGCTACAGACGGTCTTTCCGTCGACCGCGCGTGCTCCACAAAGGTTGAGCCGCAGCAAGTTCCGTTTCCGTCGCCGTCCGGAACGGAGACGCCGACTGGTCGACCTGCGGGTGCGCATCCTGCCCTCGGGTGGCTCGCAAACTGAGTATCACGGAGATCGCGAGAATCGACGAGATGACACCGAGCGAGACGGCGGTGGGGATGTAGAACACGTCGACCTTGAGTGCCATCTTGATGCCGACCCAGATGAGGACCAACGCCAGTCCCACCTTCAGGTACACGAATCGGTGCATCAGGTCCGCGAGCAGAAAGTACATCGCCCGCAGTCCGAGAATGGCGAATGCGTTGGCGGTGAACACCAGGAAGGGGATGTCGGTGACGGCGAAGATCGCCGGGATGGAATCGACAGCGAAGACGATGTCGGTGACTTCGACGAGGACCAGCACCGCCAACAGCGGAGTGGCCAACGCAACGCCCCCGATGCGCACCACGAACTTCTGCCCGTAGAACGCGTCGGTCATGGGAACGTAGCGACGGAAGAACCGCAGCGTACGAGACTGTTCGGGATCGAGATGCTCGTTGCGCTGACGCACCATGCGGTATCCGGTGAAGATCAAGAAGGCAGCGAAGAGGTAGAGCACCGCGCTGAAGCTGGCGATGAGGGCAGATCCCCCGGCGATGAAGATGCCACGAAAGACCAGCGCACCGAGTACGCCGAAGAACAGGACGCGGTGTTGCAACTCCCTGGGCACCGCGAAATACGTGAAGATGATGGCCCACACGAACACGTTGTCGACCGCCAGCGACTTCTCGATCAGGTAGCCGGCGAAGTACTGCTGGCCGAACTCGGCACCGGCGGTGGCCCAGATCAGTACTCCGAATCCAACGCCGAAAGCGACCCAGATACCGGACCAGACAGCCGCTTCGCGCACTCCGATGACGTGTGCTCGCCGATGGGCGAACAAATCGACCGCAAGCATGGCGACGATGAAGCCGAGTACTGCCACCCAAGCCCAAAATGGAACGGACATGACAACCTCCAGTTCTGTGAACTGGAGGTCTCTCCCGCCCGACGTGGGCCGCTCGCCGGGCCCGGATTGCCGGGCCGTGGTGACGACGATGCTGCTGGGGGATACTCCCCTCCTGAGGCCATATTGAACCAGGACTTCGGCCCGGGATCAAGGAAACTCAGCGCCCCACAACAGTTACCGAATTTTGAAGATCACGAACCGCTGCACCAGGAAGTTGATGACCGTCGCCGTTCCCTGCGCGACGACGAAAGCCACGTTGGCGTACCAGAAGCCGTCGGGAAGAACCTGGTAGAGCCAGGTGTAGATGCCGACCTGGACGGCGAAGGTGACCCCGTACAGTGCGACGACGGCGAGGAACCGGGCCCGGGACGGTGCCGCGTTGAACGTCCACCGACGGTTGATCAGATACGCCGTGGTGGTGCCGAGCACGAACCCGATCGCCTTGGCCAGAGTCACCCCGACGCCGAACACGAAATGCAGGATCAGATTGACGCCTTGATCGACGATCGCCGACAGCACACCCGTCGCCAAGAACCGCACCACCTGCGTCTTGAGATCGAGGGCCGCGTCGGCGATGTTCTCGGTCAGTGGCAGCTCGACGGGCAGCGGGACGTGATGCTGCAGCTCGTCGTCCTCGGGCGACCAGTCGTCGTTCCCGGAGCCGTCTTCGATGGAGCGATCAGGGGTGGACACGAGGACTGACATTAGCTGCTATCGCAATGCGGGTACCCTCTTGAGCGATGTCCACGACAGCCGACGACGCACTCTTCCCCCTGGAACCACAGGCCGGGAACACTGCGCCGCTACCCACGCAGACCCGCACACTCACTGGTTGGGGCCGCACTGCGCCCTCCACCGGCGAGGTGCTCTCGACCTCCGACCCCGAGCTCATCGCGAACGCGGTCAAGCAGGTCGCCGAGCAGAACGACTCCAAGCCGGCTTACCTCCGACGCGGCGTCATCGCCCGCGGCCTCGGCCGCTCCTACGGCGACAACGCGCAGAACTCCGGCGGACTCGTCATCGACATGAATGCCCTCAACGGCATTCACAGCATCGACGCGTCGACGCGCATCGTCGACGTCGACGGTGGCGTCAACCTCGACCAACTGATGCGTGCTGCACTGCCGTTCGGTCTGTGGGTTCCGGTGCTTCCTGGTACCCGTCAGGTCACCATCGGTGGAGCGATCGGCACGGACATCCACGGCAAGAACCACCACAGCGCGGGCAGCTTCGGTAACCACGTCCGCTCGATGGAACTGCTCACCGCGGACGGTCAGATCCGCCACCTGACGCCGACGGGCAAGAACGCCAAGCTCTTCTGGGCGACGGTCGGCGGCAACGGCCTGACCGGCATCATCCTGCGCGCGACGATCGAGATGACGCCCACGGAAACGGCCTACTTCATCGCCGACGGCGACGTCACCAGCACCCTCGACGAGACCATTGCCCTGCACAGCGACGGCAGTGAGAACAACTACGACTACTCGAGCGCCTGGTTCGACGCCGTCGCTCCGCCCCCCAAGCTCGGCCGCGCAGCTCTCTCACGTGGATCGTTGGCGCGCCTCGACCAGCTTCCCGAGAAGCTGCAGAAGGATCCGCTGCGCTTCAACGCCAAGCCGCTCGTGAAGTTCCCCGATATCTTTCCGAACGGGCTCGCCAACAAGTACACGTTCTCCGCCGTCGGCGAGGCCTGGTACCGCAAGGCCGGCAACTATCGGAACAAGGTTCAGTCCCTGACAGCGTTCTACCACCCACTCGACATGTTCAGTGAGTGGAACCGCGCCTACGGCTCCAAGGGATTTCTGCAGTACCAGTTCGTGGTGCCGCCGGAGGCCGTCGACGAGTTCAAGAAGATCATCGTCGACATCCAGAAGTCGGGGCACTACTCGTTCCTCAACGTGTTCAAGCTGTTCGGGCCGGGAAACAAAGCGCCACTGAGCTTTCCGATTCCAGGCTGGAACATCTGCGTGGACTTCCCGATCAAGCCGGGCCTGAACGAGTTCGTCCGCGAACTCGACAAGCGTGTGCTCGAGTTCGGCGGTCGTCTGTACACCGCGAAGGATTCGCGCACCGACGCCGAGACGTTCCACTCGATGTACCCGCGGATCGACGAATGGATCAAGGTTCGTCGATCTGTAGACCCCACAGGCGTTTTCGCCTCCGATATGGCCAGAAGGCTGGAGCTGCTGTGACGATAGACGCCGTAGGTAACCCACAGACGATTCTCGTTCTGGGTGGCACCAGCGAGATCGGTCTCGCGATCACCGAGGAGTACCTGTCGAAGTCTCCGGCACGCGTCGTTCTCGCTGCGCTGCCCAACGATCCGCTGCGCGAGAGTGCCGTTGCACAGCTGACCGCCAAGGGCGCGAAGTCCGTGGACGTCATCGACTTCGACGCACTCGACACCGCGTCGCATCCGAAGGTCATCGACGCGGCCTGGGCCAAGGGTGACGTCGACGTCGCGATCGTCGCCTTCGCCGTCGACTTCGATGCCGAGCAGCTCTGGCAGGACCAGCGCAAGGCCGTCCTGGCCGCGAACATCAACTACACCGCATCCGTGTCGGTCGGCGTACTGCTGGGCGAGAAGATGAAGGCGCAGGCGTACGGCCGCATCATCGTCATGTCCTCGGTGGCAGGCGAGCGGGTCCGTCGCTCGAACTTCGTCTACGGCTCCACCAAGGCCGGTCTCGACGGTTTCTACCTCGGACTCGGAGAAGCGTTGCGCGAGTTCGGTCCTCGGGTCACGGTCGTTCGTCCGGGCATGGTGCGCACCAAGTTCAGCGCCCACGTCAAGGAAGCGCCGATGACCGTCGACAAGGAGGTCATCGCGAAGCTCGCGGTGAATGCATCGCGCAAGGGCACCCCGCTCATCTGGACTCCCGCACCGTGGCGTCTGGTGATGATGGTGCTGCGACACGTGCCGCGGCCGATCTTCCGCAAGCTGCCCATCTGATCTCGATGACTGACGGGGTTGCACCGGCTCGCAGAACCGCCTCTGCCGTCGGGGAGATCGTTCTCGGTGCGCTCGTCGCAGTCGTGGTGGCGACGGTCGGGCTGTACGCCTTCTCACTGGTTCAGTGGCCGGCGTTCAACTCGTCCAACGTCACTCGCGCTCTGACAACTTTGGGCCAGGTGGTAGCCGCGGCTCTGTTCGCGTCGTCGATCTGCCTGTACCGAATACGCAAGTGGCCGTGGATCGCTCGAGTCTCGGCGTGGGTCGGGCTGTCCGGCTTCGTCACCGTCACCCTCGGAATGCCCTTGGCGGCAACCAAGCTGTACCTGTTCGGCATCTCCGTCGACCAGGAGTTTCGCACCGAATACCTGACGCGTCTGACGGATTCGGCGTCGTTGCGCGACATGACGTACGCCGACATCCCACCCTTCTACCCCGCCGGTTGGTTCTGGCTCGGTGGACGGGTCGGCAACCTGCTGGGTATGGACGGCTGGGAAGTGTTCAAGCCGTACGCAATCGGACTGCTTGCCGTCACGTCGGTGGTCGCTTTCGTACTGTGGAAGGCCCTGATCCGCAGCGACTGGGCTGTCGCCGTCAGCGCTGTCACGACTGCATTGGTCGTCGCCTACGCCTCCCCCGAGGCCTACAGCGCCGTCATCGTGCTGCTGTTCGCCCCGGCATTGCTCCTGGCCTGGGGCGCGTTGCATCGGCCCGTCGGGATCAATGTGGCATTCAGTCGGTCAGACGGCAAGAATGGGACATTCATCCCCACGGGGGGACGCGCAGCAGGCGGCTGGGGAGCGGTAATCGGTACCGGCCTGTTCCTCGGTCTGGCCGCGACGTTCTACACCCTGTACCTGGGTCTGGCCGCGTTCACCGTCGTGCTGATGGCCTTGTTCGCCGCCGTTCTCTCCTACCGCGAGCGCAAGACCTGGCGGGCCTTGATTCCCATCGCAATCAAAGTGGCTGCGATCGCCGTCATCTCGGGCCTCATAGCGGCGACGGTATGGCTGCCGTATCTCGTCGACTTCCTCCGCGGCGCACCGTCCACATCGGGCACCGCACTGCACTACCTGCCCGAATCCGGTGCAACGCTTCCGTTCCCGATGTTCGAGTTCTCGATGATGGGCATTCTGTGCCTCATCGGAACGGTATGGGTGGCAGTACGTTTCTCGTCGTCGCGTCGAGCACAGGCACTCGGAGTCGGCGTCGTGGCGGTCTACCTGTGGACGTTGCTGTCGATGGCAGCCACGGCTGCGGGCACCACACTGCTCTCGTTCCGACTCGAAGCGGTTCTCATCGTATTGCTCGGCAGCGCAGGCGTTTTCGGATTCCTCGAAGGCAGCCACGCGATCTACCAGGCCATCAACGAGCCCCCGAAGTTCCGCATCGCTGCCGTCGTCGTCGCGACCATCGGCGCAATGGCCTTCGCGCAGAACATCCCCCAGGTACTGCAGAGCGAGATCACCGTCGCGTACTCCGACACCGACGGTGATGGCAACCGTGCCGATATGCGTCCGCCGAGCGCCGTCTCGTACTACCGCGAGGTCGACGACGCCCTGACCGAACAGACCGGTCGACCGCGCGACGAAACCGTCTTGCTCACTGCGGACACCTCGTTCCTGAGCTACTACCCGTACTTCGGATTCCAAGGACTGACGTCGCACTACGCCAATCCACTGGCGCAGTTCGATCAGCGGGCCGACGCCATCGAGCGGTGGACCGAGCTCGAGACTCCCGACCAGATGATCGAGGCGCTCGACACCAGCCAGTGGCGCGCCCCCGACGCCTTCCTGTTCCGCCGCGGCGCCGACGGCTACACCTTGAGACTGGCGGAGGACGTCTACCCGAACGATCCGAATGTGCGGCGCTACACCGTCACCTTCCCCGAGTCACTGTTCGAGGATCCACGCTTCACGGTGACCGATATCGGGCCCTTCGCACTGGTCGTACGCACTGCATAATCGCTGCGCGCGCCGGATCGAGACCGCGGCCGCAGGCCGAGTACGTCACGGCGCAAGCGGGTTACCCGCGGCAGGCGCCGGCAGCACCTGACGAGCCGTGATCTCATCGCCGCACGAGTCACACTCGAGCCTCACGTGTGCGTTGCCCCCACAGTCGCGGTGCGTGTAGTGCACGGGGACACCGTCGGGTGCCATGTACGCGTCGCCCCAGTCCTTGAAGGCCATCAGAATCGGATAGATGTCGTGACCCTTGCGGGTCAGCCGGTATTCCGCGTAGGTGGAATCGGTCTGCACCTTGGAGAGAATGTCGTGCTCGACGAGGCGGTCGAGTCGATCCTGCAGCCGACTTCGTGAGATCCCCATGGCGCTCTGGAAGTGGTTGAAACGGCGAACCCCTGCGAACGACCACTTCAGAATCACCAGTGTCCACCGGTCACCCAGAACGGACAGAGACCTCGAAATCGAGCAGGGCAC
This sequence comes from Rhodococcoides fascians NBRC 12155 = LMG 3623, assembly GCF_001894785.1. Classification (GTDB taxonomy): domain Bacteria; phylum Actinomycetota; class Actinomycetes; order Mycobacteriales; family Mycobacteriaceae; genus Rhodococcoides; species Rhodococcoides fascians. The sequence continues at coordinate 452,516 of NZ_BCWW01000001.1, read as the reverse complement.
ATCGGCCAGCTCCGCGTGACGCATACCGTCGACCTTACCCAGCAGTCTCGAAACGAGACTATTGCTGCTACTTTGTAGTCTCGAAATGAGACCAGGGGTGTACATGGACGCTGTGACAGACGATCGAGGGCAGCAATTCTCGGCACTCGCCGGAATTCTCGAAGAACGCTGGACGTGCCGACAGTTCCGGCAGGATGCAGTGCCACGCGGCGATATCGAGCGTGTGCTCGCGCTGAGCCAGCGCACACCGTCGTGGTGCAACACCCAGCCGTGGCAGGTCATCGTGACGGAAGGGGTAGGGACAGACCGCTTCCGCCGGACACTCCAGGACCACGTCCGCGGCGGCGGCCCCGTGCAGAGTGACATCCCCTTCCCCACCCAGTACGCCGGCGACTATCGCGACCGTCGCCGTGCGTGCGGACTGCAGCTCTACGACAGTGTCGGCATCGAGAAGGGGGATCCGCGTGCCCTTGCTCAGATGCTCCGCAACTTCGACTTCTTCGATGCGCCACACGTCGCCGTGATCACCACCGAGGCCGATCTCGGCGAGTACGGAGCGATCGACTGCGGTCTGTACGTCAACACCTTTCTGCTCAGCGCACACAGCCTCGGCATCGCAACCGCCCCACAGGCCGCCCTCGCGTCGTACTCCGATTTTCTGCACGACTACTTCGACATACCGGAGCACCGGCGCATCGTGCTCGGCATCTCGTTCGGATACGCCGACCTGGAGCACCCGATCAACTCGTTCCGAACCGAACGGGCAGACGTGACGAACGTGGCCACCTGGATCGGTGACTGATCTGTACATACGGGTGGGGCGGCGTCGCACTCAAGCCGGTGTGACCCAGCACGTTCGAGTTTTCGCCGACCGTGATCTTTCTGTAACCTCGACGCGATGACCACCCACGACCAGAGCGTTCTCGAGCGGCGGCCGACCACGGCACCGGCTCGACACTCCGGCGTCGGGCGTGGCGACCTCGCGGCGGCCGTCGGATTTCTGATCGCCGCCGTGTACGTCCTGCAGGGCCAGTGGCGCAATCTGAACGGTGGCTACCTCTACAACAGCGGCCAGGACCAGACGATGTGGGAGTGGTTCTTCTCCGTCGCTGCCCATGCCGTCGCGCATCTGGACAATCCACTGTCCAGTGACCTGCAGAATTACCCGCTCGGGGTGAATCTGATGGCGAACACGGCGATGTTCGGCATCTCCATCCCGCTCGCTCCGATCACGCTGTTGTTCGGACCCACCGTCACCTGGGCGATCGCCCTCACCGCCGGTCTCGCCGGCACGTCGTTCGCCTGGTACTGGCTGTTCTCGCGTCAGCTGAACGCGTCCAAGGGTGCCGCCGCGATGGGCGGCGCACTGTGCGGCTTCGCGCCCGGTGCCATCTCCCATGCCAACGGCCACCCCAACTTCGTGGTGCTGTTCCTGCTCCCGGTCATCGCGATGCTGGTCACCCGCATCGCACACGGCGGCGGAACCACCAAGAACACCGTCGGACTCGGCTTGATCGTCGCGCTGCAGATCCTGCTCGGCGAGGAACCGCTGCTGATCTTCGCGATGTCGTTCGCCATCTTCGCCGTCGTCTACTACCTGTCCCGGCCGCGTTCCCTGTGGCCGGCCGTCCGCAATGCCGTACCCCGACTCGCGGTGTCGGCGAGCATCGCGCTGGCCATCGTCGCGTTGCCGCTGTGGTGGCAGTTCTTCGGACCGCAGTCGTATTCTTTCCTCGAACACGGCCCGATGGGCAACGACGCCAAAGCCCTGTTCCAGTTCCCGACGCAATCCATCGGTGGCGTCGCCACCCCGGGGCAGAACGTACGGATCAACGCCACCGAGGAGAACGCCTACTTCGGCTGGCCGCTGCTCGTGCTGTGCCTCGTGGCGGCAGTGTGGATGTGGCGTGTTGCCTGCGCCAGAGCCGCGGCTGCCACGGCCATCGTCATGAGCGTGCTCTCGCTCGGCGCGACGCTGATGATCGGCAAGAACGACACCGGCATCACCCTGCCGTGGACGAAACTCGCCGAATACCCACTCGTCGAATCCGTCCTCGAGACCCGCTTCGCCCTCGGCGCGGTCCCTGCGCTGGCTCTGTTGCTCGTCCTGGCCACCGATCGGACGTTCCGCAACGGACTACGGCCGTTGCCGGCATTCTGGATCGCCGGACTCGCCCTCGCCCTCGTTCCGCTGATCCCGACGCCGCTGGTCACCGTCGACAAATCCCCCACACCTCGGTTCTTCGCCGACGGCGATTGGCAGAACTACGTCGACGACGGTTCCGTCGTCACCGTCCCTCTCCCACGGCCCGAGGACGCCCGGCCGCTGCGTTGGCAGATGGACGCGGACATGGGCTTCACGCTTGCCGCCGGATACTTCGTCGGACCGAGCGATCAGGAAGAGAAGGTCGCCAAGTACGGTGCCGTCGATCGCCCGACGGCGCTGCTGCTCGGCTCGGTCTACGACTCCGGCACCGTCCCCGAGATCACCGCCGATCAGCGCAGCCAGGCGGCGCAGGACATGAGCTTCTGGGAAGCCGACGTCGTGGTACTTCCGCCGAGCAAGAACACCGTCGCCCTGCGCAGCACGGTCACCGAGCTGCTCGACGTCCAGCCGCAATACACCGGCGGCGTATGGGTGTGGGATGTGCGCTCGCTCGTCCAATAGCATCGCCGGTGTGCCTGCGACCGCTCCGAACATCACGACTGCCCGGCTGATAGCGATCGTCACCGGCATCATCGGTGCCGTCCTGGCCATCGCCACTCCGCTGCTGCCGGTGCAGCAGGACGTCTCCACGCTGTCGTGGCCGCAGAGCTCGTTCGGTAGTGTCAACGCTCCGCTGGTGAGCTACTCCCCGCTCGATCTGGACGCGACGATCCCGTGCAGTACTGCCACTCGGCTCGACGGCGGCGGCACGGTGATGTCCACCGCTCCGATCGCAGCGGCGAAAACCGAGCAGCGAGCACTGACCGTGCGGGTCGACGACGATCGACTGCAGGTGCTGCTTCGCGATCGCGTTCTCGCCGAGGCTCCCGTATCCGACCTGGCCTCCGATTGCGCGCTGACGATCTCCTCGAACGCCGCTCGCACGGTGGTCGACCTCGGCGGCGCGGCCACCACTGTCGACGGCGACGTCCGACCTCAGGTCGTCGGCATCTTCACCGACCTCACCGCGTCGGTCGACGGTCTGAACGTGCGCGTGGACATCGACTCCCGTTACTCCTCGACCCCGACGACGTTCAAGCTGCTGGCGATGATCGTCGGCGCGCTGGCCGTCGTCGCCTCCCTGTTCGCATTGCATCGCCTCGACAGCGTGGACGGTCGGCGTCACCGCCGCTTCCTGCCGTCACGCTGGAAGTCGGTGACCGGCGTCGACGCCGTCGTCGTCGGGGTGCTGGTGTTGTGGCACTTCATCGGTGCCAACACCTCCGACGACGGCTACCTGCTCAACATGGCACGCGTCTCCGAGCACGCCGGATACATGGCCAACTACTTCCGCTGGTTCGGCGTTCCCGAAGCACCGTTCGGCATGCCGTACTACGACATGCTGGCCGCCCTCGCCAAAGTCAGCACCGCCAGCATCTGGATGCGCCTGCCTGCCACCATCGCCGCACTGCTGTGCTGGCTCGTCATCAGCCGCGAGGTCATCCCCCGCCTCGGGCGCGCGGTACTGACCAACCGCGTCGCGCTGTGGACCGCAGGCCTGGTGTTCCTCGCCTTCTGGCTGCCCTACGACAACGGATTGCGCCCGGAACCCGTCATCGCCCTGGGCGCGCTGCTCACGTGGTGCTCGATCGAGCGTGCGATCGCCACCGGACGACTGTTGCCCGCCGCGGTCGGCACACTGATCGCCGCCTTCTCGCTCGCCGCCGGACCCACCGGACTGATCGCCGTCGCCGCGCTGCTCGCCGGACTCCGCCCGATCGTGATGATCATCGTCAAACGAGCCCGCCAAGTGGGGTTGCTCGCGGTCCTCGCGCCGCTGATCGCGTCGGGACTGGCCGTGGTGATCGCGATCTTCGCCGACCAAACTCTGAGTACCGTGCTCGAAGCGACCCGGGTGCGCTCGGCTCTCGGACCCAACGTGCCCTGGTTCGAGGAACGGGTGCGCTGGGACGCGTTGATGACCATCTCCCCCGACGGCTCGCTCGCCCGACGATTCGGCATGTTCGCGATGCTGCTGTGCATCGTCGTCTGCATCGCGGTGATGCTCCGCAAGAACGGACGCATCCCCGGTACCGCCACCGGGCCATCGCGTCGGATACTCGGAATCGTGCTGGGCGCACTGGCTTTGATGATGTTCACCCCCACCAAGTGGACCCACCACTTCGGTGTGTACGCCGGTCTCGCCGCGTCTCTCGGCGCACTGGCAGCGGTGGCCGTCACGGCGGCCACCGTCCGATCCCCGCGAAACAGAACGCTGTTCACCGCCGCAGTGCTGTTTCTGACGGCGGTGGCGTTCACCAGCTCGAACGGTTGGTGGTACGTCTCGAGCTACGGCATTCCGTGGTTCGACAAGCCGCCGTCCATTGCCGGCAAGGGCTTCTCGACCATCCTGCTCGGCCTGACCGTGCTGACCCTGCTGTACGCGGCGTACCAACATGTCCGATTGCCTTATCGCACAGCAGAAACCAGCACGCGTCGACGCTTCGCACCCTCTGCATTGACCATCGTCGCAGGCGGTGTCGTCGCATTCGAAGTGCTCTCGTTCGCCAAAGGTGCTGTGGCCCAATACCCTGCGTACTCCATCGCGCGATCCAACTTCTCCGCACTCGCCGGCAACTCGTGCGGACTCGCCGGTGACGTGCAGGTGGAGACCGACGTCAACGGATCCGTCCTGCAGCCGATCGACCCCGCCCCGGACGCGCTGGGAGCAGGTGGCAGCACCGGATTCACCCCGGACGGCGTCGCCGAAGACCTGACGGCCGACTCCGAGGACACCGCCCAGGGCAGTGCCAACTCCATTCGCCCCGAAGACTCCGAAGAGAGCGCGTCGGCCACCTCGTCGAACTCCGCAGGCACCTCGGGCGGAACCAACGAGAACGTCGGAATCAACGGCAGCACAGTCGCTCTGCCGTTCGGATTGAACCCCGAAACGACCCCGGTCCTCGGCAGCTTCGGTGCCACCGAGCCCGCGTCCCTGACCTCCGGTTGGTATTCGCTGCCTGGAGAGGGCGACCTGATCGCCATCGCGGCCGCAGGCCGAATTCGCTCGGTGGACAAGGACGGCATCGTCACCCCGGGCCAACGCGTCGAACTGGAATACGGACGCCGCGACGGCGGCGACGTCCAGGCACTCGGCCGTGTCACGCCTCTCGACATCGGCCCGGCACCGTCGTGGCGCAACCTGCGCGTACCGATGAGCGACCTACCCGCCGACGCTAACGCCGTTCGCATCGTCGCCGAGGACAACGACATGGCCGGCGATCAGTGGTTGGCCGTCACTCCCCCACGCGTCCCGGAAACTCAGACGCTGAATTCTCTGGTCGGGTCCACCGACCCCGTTCTGCTCGACTGGGCGGTCGGGCTGGCGTTCCCGTGCCAGCGTCCGTTCGATCATCGCGACGGCGTCGCCGAGGTGCCGAAGTACCGCATCCTGCCCGACCGAACCGGAGCCGAATCCACCAACGCATGGCAAGACTCGTTCGGCGGCGGCCCGCTGGGGTGGACCGAACTGCTGCTCGGTGCCCAGACTCTGCCGTCGTATCTGGCCGACGACTACGCCCGCGATTGGGGGTCGATCGAGAGATACACGCCACTCGATCCGGCTGCCGCGGCCGCCCGGATCACCGTCGAGCAACAGTCTCGGTCGGGACTGTCCAGCGACGGACCGATGAAGACCGGCTGATTCCCTGTTTCTCCATCGGATCCGGGGACGGCGCCTGTGTGACCTCGAAGTCACGCTCGCATAACATCGACAATCGTGCCCGACGTCGTGACAGATTCATCAGCTGGTCCCCCCGTCCCCGCTCCGCTCGGAGCCTCGGACGAACTTCGTGCTCAGGTACGGATTCCCCGGCTGATCGCGATGGTGGCCGGCATACTCGGCGTGCTGTTCGCACTGATCACTCCGTTCGCACCCGTCACGCAGACCACCGCGAGTATCGAGTGGCCGCAGAACGGCCTCCTACAGGACGTGGACGCCCCACTGGTGTCCCAGGCACCCCTGCGACTGTCCGCCACCCTCCCGTGCTCTGCTGTGGCCGCACTACCCGCGTCGGGCGGGCTGTTGCTGGCGACCGCACCCCCGCAAGGTGAGGGTGCCGCCCTCAACAGCCTGTTCGTTCGCGTCGGCGAGTCGAACGTCGATGTCCTCGACCGCAACGTCGTCGTCGCGACGGCACCGCGCGCCGACGTCCAGAGCACGCGCTGCGCCGCCATCGAGATCACCTCGAACGACCAGTACACCTCCGCAGCCTTCACCGGGCTGACCGACGAGAGCGGCCAACCCGTCCAGGGTCGGCTCGACGGCGACCTCCGTCCGCAGGTCGTCGGCATCTTCAGTGATCTCAGTGGCGCGGCCCCGGCCGACATGTCGGTCACCGTCGACGTCGACTCCCGCTTCTCGTCGACTCCGACCATCCTGAAGTCGTTGATCATGGTGCTGGCGATCGCCTGCACGTTGCTGGCCATGGGCGCGCTCGCACGGCTCGACGGCACCGACCGCCGCGCGCACCGCCGCTTCTTCCCGTCGCACTGGTGGAAGTTCACCGGCGTCGACGTCACGGTTCTCGGAGTCCTCGTCGGCTGGCACTTCGTCGGCGCCAACACCTCCGACGACGGCTATCTGCTCACCATGGCCCGCGCGGCCGAACATTCCGGCTACATGGCCAACTACTTCCGCTGGTTCGGCGTCCCCGAGGCACCGTTCGGCTGGTACTACGACGTCCTGGCCGTCTTCGCCAAGATCTCGACCGCAAGCCCGTGGATGCGCCTGCCCGCCCTGATCGCCGGAGTCCTGTGCTGGATGGTGATCAGCCGCGAGGTGGTGCCGCGCCTCGGACGCGCCGTGCGCAAATCGAACGTGGCGCTGTGGACCGGCGGATTGGTGTTCCTCGCCTTCTGGCTCCCGTACAACAACGGACTGCGTCCCGAGCCGATCGTCGCCCTCGGCGCATTGCTGACCTGGTGCTCGATCGAACGCTCCATCGCCACCGGCAGACTGCTCCCCGCCGCAGCCGCCTGCCTCATCGGTGCCTTCACCCTGGCCGCTGCGCCCACCGGATTGATGTGTGTGGCAGCGCTTCTCGCCGGAGCCCGGCCCATCGCTCGCATCGTGGTCCGACGCCACCGGCAGGTCGGCACCCTCGCCATGCTGGCACCGTTGGCCGCTGCCGGAGTCCTCGTCCTCGTCGTCGTGTTCGCCGACCAGACCTTCGCGACCGTCATCGAATCCACCCGAGTGCGCACCATCATCGGCCCCAACGAGGCTTGGTACCAAGACTTCCTGAGGTACTACTACCTCTTCGTCCAGACCGTCGACGGTTCCGTGGCCCGTCGCTTCGCGTTCCTCGCGATGCTCCTGTGCCTGTTCACCACGCTGTTCGTGCTCCTGCGCCGCCGGCGCATTCCCGGCATCGCGAACGGGCCTGCGTGGCGACTGCTCGGCGTCGTCCTCGGAACCATCTTCTTCATGATGTTCAACCCCACCAAGTGGACTCACCACTTCGGTTCCTACGCCGGAATCGCCGGTGGGCTCGCTGCCCTGACCGCAGTGGCCGTCTCGGCCAGCGCACTGCGCTCACGCCGGAATCGATCCCTGTTCACGGCCGGCCTGATGTTCGTTCTGGCGCTGTCGTTCTCGGGCATCAACGGGTACTGGTACGTCTCGAGCTACGGCGTGCCGTGGTTCGACAAGACGGTCTCGCTCGGTGGCAACGAATCCGGCTCGCTGTTCCTCGTCCTCTTCGGACTGGTTCTCGCCGTCGCGGCATTCCAATACCTACGTGAGGGATACGCACCGCCACAACCGAAACCGACGTCGGCCCGCGGTAGACGCATTCGCAAGTTCGCTGCCGCACCACTGACCGTCATCGCCGGAATCATGGTGCTGTTCGAGGTCCTCTCGCTCGTCAAGGGTGCCGTCTCCCAATATCCCGCCTACTCGCTCGCGCGCTCCAATGTGCAATCGTTACTGGGCAATTCGTGCGGACTCGCCAACGACGTGCTCGTCGAAGCCGATCCCAACGCTGATGTACTGAGCCCCCTGCCGGGTGAATTCGATCCCGTCGCAGGCCCCCTCGGCGGAGCCAGTGACACCCTGCGCAACTTCACCGCCAACGGAATCCCCAGCGACCTCAGCGCCGACGCCGTGGAAGTCAAACCAGGACAAGGCAATACCGACCAACAAGCCGTCGGCCCCGCCTTCGAGGAAGGCCAGAGCTCGGGCACAGCAGGAGGCACCGGCGCACTGGGCGTCAACGGCTCCACCGCCGCCCTGCCCTTCGGACTCGACCCCGCCACCACACCCGTCCTCGGCTCCTACCAAGAAGGAATCCAGGAACCGGCCGAGGCCACCTCGAGCTGGTACCAGCTACCCGCCCGCAGCGACGACGCACCACTTGTCGTGTTCTCCGCGGCCGGACGTATCTGGTCCTACGACGACACCGGTGCCCTCACCTACGGCCAGTCGCTGCTGCTCGAATACGGCAAGCGTCAGCCCGACGGAAGCGTCCAGGCACAGGGCACCTACCTGCCTCGCGACATCGGACCTGCACCCTCGTGGCGCAACCTGCGAGTTCCGTTGGCAGACATCGCACCCGACGCCGACGCCGTCCGCATCGTCGCCAACGACCCCAACCTCACCGGCGACCAGTGGCTGGCATTCACCCCGCCGCGAGTTCCGGTGATGGACAACCTGAACACCATGATCGGCAGTGAGCAGCCCGTTCTGCTCGACTGGGCCGTCGGACTCCAGTTCCCGTGCCAACGACCGTTCGACCACCGCTACGGCGTCGCCGAGGTACCGGGCTACCGCATCCTCCCCGACCGCCCACTGGCCGTGAGCTCCACCGACACCTGGCAGTCCGGCGAGAACGGCGGACCGCTCGGATGGTCCGAACTACTCGCCAAGCCTGTTGCCGTCCCCACCTACCTCAAAAACGACTGGGCCAGGGACTGGGGCTCACTCGAGCGCTACGAGCAGTACTACCCCAACGCCGTGCCCGCCGACCTGCAAACCGGAGAAACCACGCGATCGGGATTCTACGAAGACGGAAAGCTGCGAGTCTTCGAGAAATAGTCCACCCAGCCTCGCCCGCCCCGCCCATCCGCCCTCCGCGTGGTGTCGCCCGCTCCTTTTTGGGATCAATGTCCCTTTGTTGCACTCTGACTGACTGAATCCCGCATTCATTCGGACGGGGTTGGCGTACGGCCGATGGAGCGGGGTTTGGCGCACGATCGATGGATCGGGGGCTTACCACCGACCCCCGACAGTCTTCGGTGCACAAGACACGCCCTCGAGACATTTGTGCACAACCTCGTCGACCATCCACAGGGAACCCCCGAACGGCCGTTTTCGACGTCGAAGTGTCAGTGTCGCGTTCGACAGTCGAGGCATGAAACGGGGAGTTTGGGCCACAGACCTATCGATGCTCGAGGACGTCGCCGATCACGGCGTCGTGACAAGGGCACAGCTTCGCTCGGCCGGTGTCGCGGACGGGACGGTAGCCGGCCGATGCGCAGCCGGCGGACCCTGGCAGCACTTGCTGCCAGGGGTGGTGCTGCTGCACAACGGCTTCCCATCTCACCGACAGCGAATGGCTGCTGCCCTGGCGTACGGCGGTCCACACAGCATCCTCACTGGGAACGCGGCATTGAGTGTGCATGGCTTGGGGCCGAATCCACCGTCGAATGAAGTTCACATTCTCGTCCCGAACGAGATGCAGCGAGCATCCGTCAAATTCGTCCGATCCGAACGCACCTGGCGCATGCCCGAAGCCGTGTTCGACCACGGTCCGCGCTGCGCTCCGGTATCCCGGAGTGTCGTCGACGCGACCCGCGCACTACGCGGACGATCTCAGTGCACGGCTCTGATTGCGGAGATCATCAGACGGGGTGCGGCATCACTCGAAGAGCTGGCAATCGAATTGGCGGAGGGGCCGAGACGCTACAGCGCATCGACACGGTTGGCGATCAGGGATCTGGAAGGAAACGCTCACTCCGTCGCCGAGGCGGACGCTCAACGGCTCTACCGATCGAGCGGACTCCCACCAATGATTCACAATGCCCGGCTGTTCACCTCGGACGGTACATTCCTCGGTAGCCCCGACGGCTTCCTCGACACAGTCTGCTTCGGGTGGGAGATCGACTCCCTCGCTCATCACCTCTCGCCGATCGATCATGCGAACACGATGGCTCGCCGAGCTCTCCTGCAACGCCACGGCGCGATCGTGGTGTCACATCTGCCGCAGGACATCCGGGACGACCCCCAGCGCGTGCTCGCGGATCTTCGGGCCGGCTATCAACAGGCTCTGGCGCGGCCCCGTCCGAACCTCGTTCTTCGACGGAGCGCGACGTCGACCGGATGAATGTCTCTTGCAAGCACTCCAACTGCAACAAAGCCACATTCATTCGCTTCTGGCTCGAGGAGACAGATGAATGAATGCGGCTTTGTTGCAGTCAGAGCGACTGAAACCCACATTGATCCCAAAAGGGAGCGAAGCGACCCCGACGCAGGACGGGCGCGCTTGGCTAGATCGGCAGCAAAGAGTGCTTACGCGGACTCTTGTGCACTTCCTTGTCTTTCAGGATGTGCAGGGCCTTGCGAATTTCGAGGCGCGTTTGCGAGGGCTCGATGACGGCGTCGATGTAGCCACGTTCGGCGGCGATCCACGGCGTTGCGACATGCTCGTTGTAGAAGTTGATGAGCTGCTTGCGCAGCGCCGGAGCATTTTCGCCTGCCTCGGCGAGTTGCTTGCGACTCATGATGTTGATGGCGCCCTCGGCACCCATGACGGCGATGCGGGCGGTCGGCCAGGCGAGGTTGATGTCGGATCCGAGCTGCTTCGAGCCCATCACCGCGTATCCGCCGCCGTACGACTTACGGATCACGACAGTCAGTTTCGGCACCGTCGCTTCGACGAACGAGAAGATGAAGCGGCCACCGCGATGGATGACGCCGAGGGTTTCCTGGTCGACGCCGGGCAGGAAGCCGGGTGTGTCGACGAGGAAGATGATCGGAATGTTGTAGGCGTCGCTGAGGCGGATGAACCGCGCACATTTGTCCGCTGCCTTCGCGTCGAGTGCCCCGGACAGGTGCATCGGCTGATTGGCGACGATTCCCACCGGCCGACCGTCGACGCGGGCGAAGCCGGTGATGACGTTCTGTGCAGTCTGGGCGGCGATCTCGTGGAACTCGCCGTCGTCGAAGATGCGCAGGATGATGTCGTGCATGTCGTAACCGGCGTTGTCGGCGTCGGGCATGAACGAGTCGAGCGTGCGATCGGATTCGGTGATCTCCGGCTCGAGCCCCGGGTTGATCACCGGTGCCTCTTCCTGGCAGCTCGACGGCAGGTAGCTCAGGTAGTTCCGAATCCAGTCGAATGCGGCCTTCTCGTCGGCAGCGACGTGGTGCACGTTGCCGTTGATGGCCTGGACACGGGCACTGCCGAGTTCGTCGAGGCTGACGTCCTCGCCGGTGACGGACTTGATGACGTCCGGCCCGGTGACGAACATGTACGCCTCTTCGGTGGCGACGACGATGTCGGTGTTGATCGGTGCGTACACCGCGCCACCGGCGCACTTGCCGAGGATCAGCGAGATCTGCGGGCACAGGCCGGAGAGCGCCTCATGGCGTCGACCCAGTTCGGCGTACCACGCGAGGGAGGTGACGGCGTCCTGCACGCGAGCTCCACCGGAGTCGTTGATGCCGACGACCGGGCAGCCCATCTTGATCGCGAAGTCCATGATGCCGGCGACCTTGCGGCCGAACATCTCGCCGACGGTTCCGCCGAACACGGTCTGATCGTGCGAGAACACTGCGATCGGACGGCCGTCGACGGTTCCGTGCCCGGTGACGACGCCGTCGCTGTAGAGGGCACCCGGATCGTTCGGGGCCTTCACCAGCGCGCCGATCTCGACGAAACTGCCGGGGTCGAGCAGCGAGTTCACGCGATCTCGGGCGCTGGGTATGCCCTTCTTGGCGCGCTTGGCGATGCCGATCTCGCCGGCCGGTTCCTTGGCCAGTTCCAGCCTCGCCCGTAGCTCGGCCAGCTTCTCCGCAGTGGTGCCACTCAAAATCTACGCTCCGGTTCTTGCAGACTCGATGTTCTCGAGCGTCTTCGACAGATGGGCCGCAATTTTTCCAATGTACGGCTCGTCGACGACCGCGAGATGGTCGCCTCCGACGTAGACGATCTCGAGGTCCTTCACCACCGGTCCCCAACCACCGTGCTCTTCGCGGGTGGCGTATGCGGGCTCGAGGGCGATCGCGTCGTCGTGGTACTTGTCGGCCAGGTACAGCGTGACGTGCCCGCCGTACTCCTTGAGCTCGGCTGTCTGGATAGCCCGATTGTCGAGCCACGACGTCCGCTGATGCTCGATGATGCCGCCGGGAATCTTTGCCCCACTGAGCTTGACCAGATCGGTGATGATTCGAATCTGGCCCTCGTCGTCGGAGTCGACCAACTTGTCGTACGGGATCGGGTAGTCGACGTTGTACGTCTTCTTCGCGAACGCCGCGTACCGCTCCCAACGCTTGCGGACTTCGTCCTTGGTGTCGGGGATCTTGGTGCCGGGCATGACGGTATCGAGCAGCCCCACGTAGGCGACCTCGATGCCTTCCTCTTCCATCTGACGCGCCACCTCGTAGGCGAGGATGCCGCCGAGCGACCATCCGACGAACACGTACGGTCCCTCGGGCTGGATCGCCTTGATCAACGGCACGTACTCCGCGGCGCGCTTGGCAATGGGTCCTTCTACGCGCTCAAGGCCGTACATGGGCGTGCCTGCCGGCAACTTCCGCAGCAACGGCTCGTAGGCGACGGTGGAGCTACCGGCCGAGTGGAACGCGAATACCGGTGTGGCCGTGGAGCCCTCGGGACGGGCCCGAAGATTGCGCACGACACCGTCGATCTCGCCGTCCTCAAGGTGCGGGCGCACCTTGTCGGCGAGCTGCTCGATGGTCTCCGAGTCCAGTACGTCGTCGAAGGTGATCTCGCCGCCGGCCCGCTCGGTCAGGCGCGCGGCCAACTTCTCGGCCGTCTCGTCGTCGAGGATCGGCAGGGTGTTGAAGATGCCCTTGGCCGATTCCTTCGTCACCACTGCCCACGTTGCGAACGTCATCCGCTCGGCGTTGTCACGTGGGGGCACATCGGATCCGGCGGCCTCGGCGAACGCTTCCTTGCCGCCCAGGTCGGTCTGCGCTGCGACCACCGGTGCGGGTTGGTATTCCGCACTCGGCACCGCGGTCTCCGGTGCGGCGACGGCCGTCTCCAACGCTTCGTCGCGTGCAGTCGCGCCACTCTCGGCAGCCTGCTCGGCAGCCTTCTCGGCGGCCTGCTTGTCTGCCAGCGCCTGCACCTCGTCGCGGTTCTCGATCGCGTAGCGCAGGTACTTCTCCACCTCACGCAGGTTCGCATCACGCACGGCCTGCAATTGCACTGTGGGGATGTCGAATTCGTACTCGACGCGGTTCTTGATCCGAACGGCGCTGAGCGAATCCAGCCCCAGTTCGATCAGCGGCACCTCGGGAGGCAAGTCCTCGGGTGCGTAGCCCATCGACTCGGCGACAATGATCGCCAGCCGATCTTCGAGCTTCTGATTGCCGTTGGGATCCCAGCGGTCACCGAACGTCTCGACGACCTCGGGCATCTCTTCCATCGGAGACGAGGATCGCTCTTCTACCGCCACAACGGGTTCCGGCCGAGCATCACCCGAGGTGACGACGGCCTCGTGCAGCAGGGTGAAGGCCGAGCCCTCGTGTGCGTGGACCTGGACCGACGCCCCACCGAGGTGCGAGGTCAATGTGGTGACGACCGTGCCGGCCGCGGGCACCGATGCATGCGAGACCGAAGCACCCAGCGCCACATCGGAGAACACCTGCGAGGCAGCGGCGGTGACCAACGCATCGAATCCCGAGACGGCCGAGGCCTGGACTTCCCAGACGTGGCGGCCGTCGGGCAGTGCCACCCGGGCACCGGGAACGCGAGAGTTACCACTGGAGCTGACCTGCGAGTTGAGCCAGAACTCCTTGCGCAAGTACGCAGTTCGCGGGATTGCAGCGTACGGACCCGACTCGAACAGCGTCGCCAGTTCCAGCGCATGACCGTGCACGTACAGCTGCGCCAGCGCGGCGAGGAACGTGTCGGCCTCGTCTTCCTTGCGCTTGAGCGTCGGAATCAACGTGGCGTCGGCCAGGCCGGCAGCCCACGCGGTAGCGGCAACCGACATCAGCGCGACGGGGTTCGGGGCGAGCTCCACGAACGTCGTGTGACCTTCTCCCACAGCAACATTGACGGCCTGGGTGAACCAGACCGGGTGACGCATTCCCTTGGTCCAGTAGTCGACGCCGTGAATCGCCGCATGTCCGACGCGGTAGTGCGCCTCACGATCGACCGAGGAGTAGACACCGGCAGTGAGCTTGCTCGGTTCGATTCCGGCGAGCTCGGCGGCGAGCTCACCGAGCAGTACGTCGACTGCTGCGGTGTGACCTGCTCCCTTGACGTCGAGCAGACGGGCCATTTTGCCTGCGGCCTCGGCCTTTTCGACGAGGGCTTCGACCTCGGCGCGGGGTCCACCGACCGTGGTGTGCGTCGGCGCGGCGTACACGCAGGGCTCCACGTTCGGGAACTGATCGGTGAGGGTCTTGACCTCGTCGGGGGTGTACTCCACCAGCGCCATGGCACCCTGCGAGGCGGCACCGAGGCCGTCCTGGCCCTCGGCCAGCAGCCGCGAGCGGGCGTAGATGATGCGGACGGCGTCTTCGAGGTTGAGGCCTCCGGCGACATACGCTGCCGCGACCTCACCCATCGAGTGGCCGATGACGGCCGACGGCTCGGCACCGTGTGCGCGAAGCGTTGCGGCCAAAGCGATCTGGATGACGAAGATGGCGACCTGTGAGTTCTCGAACTCGTATGTCTGCGAGTCGTCGAGGATGATCTCGCGGATGGAGTAGCCGGCTTCGTCGACGAGCAGCTCGTCCACCTTGTCCACCTCGGCGGCGAACACGGCGTTGGTTCGGTACAGCCGCGATGCCATCTTGCGGTGCTGCGAGCCGAATCCGGAGAACACCCACACTGCGCCGTTGGACG
Source organism: Rhodococcoides fascians NBRC 12155 = LMG 3623 (assembly GCF_001894785.1). Lineage (GTDB taxonomy): Bacteria > Actinomycetota > Actinomycetes > Mycobacteriales > Mycobacteriaceae > Rhodococcoides > Rhodococcoides fascians. The sequence goes on along the minus strand of NZ_BCWW01000001.1, from coordinate 437,264 downwards.
CGGGCGAGTCCGCGGAGAACACGCCCGGTCCGGGCTTGCCCGCCGCGATGGCGCGCAATCCGGCGATGGCCTCGGCCGTGGTGGACGCGAGAACCACTGCGCGCGAACGCCCGTGGTTACGGCGGGCCAACGTGCGGCCGACATCGACGAGAGGCGTCGTGCTGCCCTCTTCGGTCTCGAGCCAGTCGGCCAGTTCCGACGCCGCTCGCTTACGACGCGACGGCAACGCGGCCGACACCGCGAGAATCACTGTCTCCGGAACACTGTCGGACTCCGCCAGGATGGTCTCGGCCTCGGCGACCGGGCTGGTCGTCTCGGCATCGAGCTGCTCCTCGTAGACGCCCTCCACCATCGCGGCTTCGGGATCCACGGCAGCGGGGTCGAATTCGGCCGAGGTCTCACCCGGTACGTACTCGCGCACGACGACGTGGGCGTTGGTGCCGCCGAAGCCGAAACCGGAGATGCCGGCGACGGCCTTGCCGGTGTACCGCGGCCAGTCGGTGGCCTCCGGGATGACCTTCAGGTGTGCTTTGTCGAAGTCGATGTACGGGTTGGGGCCCACGTAGTTCAGTGACGCCGGGAGCTTGTTCTCCTGCATCGCCAGCACGACCTTGATCAAACCTGCTGCGCCCGCGGCGGATTCGAGGTGCCCGAAGTTGGTCTTCGCCGAGCCCAGCAATGCCGGCTTGTCCGCGTCGCGACCACGGCCGACCACTCGGCCCAGCGCGTCGGCCTCGATGGGATCGCCCAGGATGGTTCCGGTGCCGTGCGCTTCGATGTAGTCCACGCCCGACGGGTTGATGCCGGCGTCGCGGTATGCGAATCGGAGTGCGTCGGCCTGTGCGTCGGGGTTCGGCGCGAGGAGTCCGTTGGAGCGGCCGTCCTGGTTGATGGCGGATCCGGCGATGACAGCGAGCACCTGATCGCCGTCTCGCTCGGCGTCCTCGAGTCGCTTGAGCACGACGAGTCCGCCGCCCTCGGAGCGAATCATGCCGTTTGCGTCGGAGGAGAAGGCCTTGATCCGGCCGTCGGGAGCGAGGACGCCGGTCTGACCGAAGCCGACGGTGATCGGCGGGGCGAGCAGCATGTTGACCCCGCCTGCGACGGCGAGATCGGATTCGCCGGTGCGCAGGCTGCGCACTGCCTGGTGGACGGCCACGAGGGACGACGAGCAGGCAGTGTCGACGGCGATCGACGGCCCGCGGAAGTCGTAGAAGTACGACACGCGGTTGGCGACGATGGCGGTGGAGGTGCCGGTCAGTGCGTAGGGGTGCACGGCCGGGTCGCTGACGGCGATGAGCTGGTAGTCGTTGGAGGAGCTACCGATGAAGACGCCGACCTGGCGGCCCTTGACCGAGCTGGCCGGGATGTGTGCGTGCTCGAGCGCTTCCCAGGTCAGTTCCAGCGCGAGGCGCTGCTGCGGGTCGACGTTGACGACCTCGTTGGGCGACATCGCGAAGAACTCGGCGTCGAAGGTCTTGACGTCGTCGAGGTAGCCACCCTTGGTGACCGTCGCGTCGACGGCTGCGGCGATGACGGGATCGGAGGTGAATTCCTTCCACCGGCCCTCGGGCAGGTCGGTGATGCCGTCGCGGCCCTCGATGAGCAGCGACCACATCTCCTCGGGGGTGTGACCGGTGCCGGGGAAGCGCGACGACAGTCCGACGATCGCGATGTCATGGGCGTCGCCCGACTGCACGCCGCTGGTGTAGAACGCGTCGTCGACGGTACCCACCGGCTCGTCGGGTTCGCCCTCGATGATGATCTTGGCCAGAGACGCGATGGTGGGGTGCTGGTAGACGACGGTCGCGGTCAGCGTGACCCCCACCAGCTCCTCGATCTCACCGCTCAGCGCGACGGCATCGCGAGAGGACAGACCGAATTCCTCCATCGGACGGTCGTCGGAGATGGCAGACGCGGGTTGACCCGTCGCGTCCGCAACCCAGTTGCGTAGCCAATCCCGCAGTTGGGCGACCGTGAGGTCCGTCCCGTCGGCACTCTGAATCTTGTCTGTCTCTTGTTCAGCCATTACTCACCAAGCTATGTATCGAAGGAACGGGAGGCCCAGAGATCAGTCGGGTAGTTCGGCGTCCGGGAATGCCGTCTGCTGGTAACCGCCGCGCAGGGTGCCCTCGATGTAGGCGGCCTTGCACGCGCGTCGGGCGATCTTGCCGCTCGACGTACGCGGGATGGAACCGGCCGGGACGAGCAGGACGTCGCGGACCGTGACGCCGTGCCGCGCCGAGACTGCGGTGCGCACCTCGTCGGCGATCGGAGCCGGGTCTGCCTTGCCCGAGCCGGGAGCGCGCTCGGCAACGATGACGAGCTGTTCGGAGCTGTCGTCCGAATCCTTGGTCAACGCGGCACCACTGAACTCGAACACGACGTCGGGCAGCTGGTTGAGCGGGACGGCGAATGCCGCGACGAAGCCCGGCCGCAGAGCCTTGCTTGCTTCCTGCGCCGAGAACTCGATGTCCTGCGGGTAGTGATTGCGGCCGTCGACGATGACGAGATCCTTCACGCGGCCGGTGATGTAGAGCTCGCCGTCGTGATAGACGCCGAAGTCTCCGGTGCGCATCCAGTTGGCACCCTCTGGGGCACCCGTGGCGTGCGAACCGTCGGCGACGCGGTGGACGAGCTTGTTGTGGAAGGTTTCGCTGGTCTCGGTCTCGCGACCCCAGTAGCCCTTGCCGATGTTCTCGCCGTGCAGCCAGATCTCGCCGACGTGTTCGTCGGGCACCTCGGTGGCGGTTTCGGAGTCGACGATCGCGGCCCACTGACTCCGGGCGACGGTTCCGGTCGATACCTGCGGGATGGCTCCGGGAGCGTCGGGTGCGACGACGACGAAGTTGCCTGCGTTCAGCTCGACACGGTCGACGTAGACGACCTTGGCCTCGTCGGCGTGCTTGCTCGTCGAGACGAACAGCGTGGCCTCGGCCATGCCGTAGGACGGCTTGATCGCGGACTTCGGCAGACCGTACGGGCCGAAGGCCTCGTTGAACTTCTTCATCGACGACGTGGTGACGGGCTCGCTGCCGTTGATCAGGCCGATGACGTTCGACAGGTCGAGACTTTCACCGTTCTTGGGCAGTCCGCGCTGGGCGGCGTGCTCGAACGCGAAGTTCGGTGCCGCGGCGAACGTGCCTGCTCCGTCGGAGACCGCGGCGAGTTCCTTGATCCAGCGCCACGGCCGCTGCACGAACGCGCGCGGGCTCATGATCGTGATGTATTTGCCACCGAGGGCCGGGAGGATGACGGTGAGCAGACCCATGTCGTGGAACATCGGCAGCCAGGTGACGCCACGCGAGTCGTAGTTGATCTCCATGCTGTCGACCATCTGCAGCGCGTTGACGCCGACCGCGCGGTGCGTGATCTCGACGCCGGCCGGGGTCCGCGTCGAACCGGACGTGTACTGCAGGTAGGCGATGTCGTCCAACCCTGCCTTGGGCTCGACCCACGTCTCGCCGACGCTGTCGGGAACGGCGTCGACGGCGATGATGCGTGGCCGCTCGGCAGCGGGGAGCGCGCGGAAGAACGCGCGAACGCCCGCCGCGGAGTTGCTGGCGGTGAGGATCGCGCTGGGCTTGCAGTCGCCGAGGACGGCATGCAGGCGGTCGGTGTGGCCGGGCTCGTCGGGATCGAACAGCGGCACCGCGATGGTGCCCGCGTAGATCGCACCGAAGAACGCGATGACGTACTCGAGGCCCTGGGGAGCGAGGATCGCCACGCGGTCACCGGGCTCGGTGACCTGCTGCAGACGGGCGGCGACAGCGCGCAGCCGCTTGCCGAACTGTGACCAGGTCAACTCGTGCGCTTCACCGTCCCGTTCCCGGGAGTAGTCCATGAACCGGTACGCGAGCGTGTCGGCGTTCTCTTCGACGTTCGCCTCGACGTGGCGGACGAGTGTCTGCCCTTCACCGATGGTGATGTGGCCGTTCTCATCGATGAAATCATCGAACGTGTGGCTCATTTTCTTCAATCTCCTCCGACACGAATCGCTGCCACACATCGTGCGTGACCTGGCCTTGCATTGACGACGTTCATCGATGCAGACCCCGAACAGCGTTTTATGTTACTAAGTGGTAACTCCAGCGGTGGCGGTTTCGGTCGACCTCGAGGCCGACTCCATGCTACCGACACGCGCCTGCGTCACTCGCCTTTCAGCAAGTCGACAACCGGAGCGAATGCTTCCATTTGTGTGGGGAAAACCCCGACATAGGACATCGTCGTCCGCGCGCGAACGTTACGGATCTGATCGGCGATTTCCTCGTACGTTCCGAAGGCGAGGTACGGCGACGACAGAATGTCCTCGACCGTGAGCTTGACGTCGACGTCCACGTTGGGCGGATAACCGTTGTCCAGCGCGGCCAACGCCATCTCGGCCATCTGCTCGCGATCGTCGGTGACCACGATGGTGGTGATCGCCCAGTTCAGCTCGATGTCGTCGAACCGATCCCCTGCGGCAGCCCGGATGAGCTCGACGCGCTCGAGAGTCTTCTCGATGGTCATGCCCGACAGCAGCAACTTGCCTTCCTTCGAGGTGCTCGGCACCACGGAGATGATGTCGGCGTGCTTGGCCGCCAGCGCGAGCATCTTGGGGCCGCCGCCGCCGATGCAGATCGGCGGACGCGGTCCCTGCCGCGGACGAGGGCTGCCCTTGAGACCGGTGATCGTGTAGTGCTTGCCCTCGTAGTTGCATTCCTGGCCGCGCAGCAACACGTCGAGAATGTCGAGGGTCTCCGCGAGCTTTTCGATGCGGACGCCGGGACGGTCGTAGGTGATGCCGGCCTTGTCGTATTCCTCGCGCATCCAGCCCGCGCCGAGTCCGAGTTCGAGCCGTCCGCCGGAGAGCACATCGATGGTTGCCGCGTCCTTGGCGAGCACCGCGGGATGGCGGAAGCCGTTGGCGAGCACCGCCGTGCCGAGCCGAATCTTGTCGGTGGCGACGGCGAGAGCTCCGAGCGCCGCGATCGGCCCGACCTGATTACCGAGATGATCGGGAATCATGAAGCTGTCGTAACCCAGTTCCTCGGCCTGCTGAGCCAGCTTGATGAACTTCCGAGCCCCGCCCTCCTCCGCGTTTCCCTCTCCGCCTGCAGCGAAGCGGAATTTGCGCGGCCCGGGGGTCGCGGCCTCGGCGGAACTCATCTATTGCTCTCCTCTGGGGTCTGGAGCGGCCGGTACCTGGGGTCTGAGGTGGTCGGTACCGGGGGTCTGGGCACACCGTGCGGGGCAGTCGGCCGGGGCCGATCCGCGCAGGTCCAAGGCGTCACTCTAGCCGCTCGCGGGAGCGGATCCCACCGACTGGGGGTCGTAGACCACAGGTTTGTGCCCTGCACCAGTTGGCGACACGCCGCGTTGTGACCTGTCCGTTATCGATGACACCGGTCACTGCGCTACCCACGACCCCGATCACGCCGTCGTCCACACGACCCGATCACGAGTGCGGAGGCGTCGGCGCATTCTCGATCAGATCGGCCGCCCACGCTGCCGTCCACTGGGTGGCCGTCGTGCCGGAACCGTCGACGACGAAACTGTTGTACGACGCGTGCACCGGATTGCCCGCCGCCCCGATCAGAATTTGGATGCTCTGCGGAATGTTGCGCAGCGACAGTCCATCCGACGGGGACGCACAGATCAGGTCGCCGGGCGCACAGATCTGATTGGTCCGGTCGTCGAGCGCGCCGAATCCGCCGTCCCGACGCCCCGTCATGGTGATGCCGGGGAGGTCGAGTCCCCCGAGGGCGACCTCGGCTCCGACGCCGTCGAGCGGTCCCGGCACGTCGGTACCCGACACTCCGTCGCGGCGGCCGTCGGCGATGAGGGTGACGCCGAGGACACGATCGGCGGAGATGGGTCCGTTACCTGCGCCGATGTCGGCCGCGATGTCGCCGGATATGACTGCTCCCTGCGAGAAGCCGGCCATGACGAAGTTGGTCAGTGGGCATCGCGCTGCGACGTCCGACATCTTCTGCACCGCAACGTTTTTGCCTTCGGTACGGCTGTTGTTGTACGACTGTTGGCCGTCCGGCGGCAGCGCGATGGGGTTCGAGAACTGTGCGACGTAGGGAACCGTGTAGACGTCCGCGCGAGATCCGGGGAACTGCTCCTGCAGCGGCCGGGTGACGTTGAGCATCAGCGACACCGGATTGGCGGTCGGGTTGTACGGGTCGTCGGTCGACGACGACTCCCACGTACCGGGGATGGCAATGACCTGGACGTCCGGGCAGTCCGCCGGTTGCGAGGTCGGCTGCTCGGGCCCCGGCGGCGGTACCGGTCCCGGTCCGGGTCCGAGACGCCCGGCGAGGAGGTACCACAGGGCCACGATGACGAGCCCGATGATCACCGCGAAGGCGATCACCGGCAGAACTCTGCGTTTACGTTTGGCCATCAGCGCGAACTACGGCGTGCAGTACGTCGCCTGCGCGGCGGCGATGTAGGTCTGGGCTGCCTGCTGGGCCTGCGTCTCGTTCATCTGCGTTCCGGCAGCACTGGCCTCGACGCCGACGTTCGCGGTGACGTAGGTCGTGATTTCGTCGGCTGCGACGCCCTGCGCCTGCGCGGCACAGATGTAGTTGGCCGTCGACACCGCGATGTCGCCGTTGCCCGCCGGGGTGACGCCCTTGCTCTTCAGCTCGTCGAGGAAACGCTGGCCACGGTTGTCGATCTGGCTCTCCGTCGGCCCCGGGAAGTCGTCCGGCACGGCCTGGGGTTGCTCCGGCGGTGCCGTCGCCGCCTCGCCCGGACTGGTGGTCGGAGCGACAGTAGTGGTGGTGCTCTCGGCCGCCGACGTCGACGAACTCGCCTCGGTCGTCGTCGCAGCTGCCGTGGTGGTGCTCGTCGGCGCGCCGGTGGCCGTCGAGTCGTCACTTCCACACGCCACCAGCATCGAGCTCGCCGCCACGGCGAGCACGCCGAGGGACAGAGTTCTGGCCAGAGAGTTACGCGTCATCGATCGAAATCCTTCGGTCGTCGGGTCGCAGGCGAGAGTACAGCCACGCTCTGAGAGAACTCTGAAGCCGTGACTGCCTCCGGTCACGGAGCGATCGTGGCCTTGCCGTCCTTGACGGTGATGATGCCGAACTGGAAGTTCTGTTGCTTACCGCCACCGTCGATGTCGAACTGATCGCTGGTGGGGTAGCCGAGGCGGCCACCTTCGTAGCCCACCGATCCCCAGGCGTCGAAGATCGGGCCGTACGGCATGGACCAGGCTCCGCTGACCGGGCTCCAGTAGATGTTGCCGGTCTCGAACTGATTGAACCGTCCGCCGTCCCGGATGGGGCCGATCTCGTTGGACTTGGGGAACCCGAGAGGTCCACTCTCCCAACCCAATTCACCGTACTTACCGAGAATCATGCCCTGCACAGAATGCACGCCCGCGTCGGGCGAGGTGTAGATCGCGCCGATCTCGAAGCCCTGCACCGAGCCGGGCTTGTTGGGTGTTGCCACCTCGTCGAGCACCGGGTATCCCAGAGGACCGCCCTCGTACCCCTGGGCTGCCCACTCGTCTAGCACGGCACCCTTGACCACATGGGCTCCGGTCTGCGGCGTGAAGTAGACCATGCCGTTCTGGAAGGCGTTGAAGCGGCCGCGGCCGTCGGGAGTGGCGATCTCGCCGGTCTTCGGGAAGCCGAGCGCACCCTCGGGGCCCTTGTTGCCCTGGTAGATGCCGCCGATAGCGCCGGCAACCACCTGCGCCCCGGTGTCGGGAGTGAAGAAGACCCGACCGAACGTGAAGTCCTGAGCTCGACCACCGGCGACGTTGTACTCCGCGGTGAGGCAGGGACCCAGCCACGAGTTCGCGCCGCTCGCATTGCCGATCATGCCCGCGACACTGCAGGCGGGCTTGTCGACCTCGACGCCGAGTGCCGTGGCGAGCTGCGGCCACAGCTGGTGCAACTCGAACTGCCAGTACGGCCACGAGTGCGTTCCCGAGGGGCGGTAGTTGACCTGCGCGGGGATTCCGAGCTGGTTGAGCTTGGTGGCGAAGGTCTGGGAAGTGAGTCGCGAGAGGATCTCGAGGCCCATGCCCGCGTAGTTGGTGCTGACGCCCGGAATCGGCGACGGCTGATCGTACGGGCCGGTCGAGCCGTTGCCGCTCGAGATGTACAGGCTGACGCCCTTGAGCTTGTCGGCCAGCAGGTACGGATCGTGCTGAGCCCACAGCGAGTTGGACGGTGCGCCCCACATGGCCTTGGAGTTGTAGCCGCCGGCGTCGGTCATCGCGTACTGGATGGCCTGCGGCATGCCGAGGGAGGTGGTGGTCAGGATGCCCGACAGCGAACCGGCGAACTTGAAGAAGCCGGGGTTGCGGGCCGCGAGGAACATTGCCGACGTGCCACCCATCGACAACCCGACGACGCCGCGGTTGTCGGTGCTGCGCCAGTCCTTGGCCAGGATGGGCGGCAGCTCCTTGGTCAGGAACGTCTCCCACTGGTAGTTCTTGCCGTTGTCCTGATCGACCCAGTCGGAGTAGAAGCTGGACTGTCCGCCGATCGGCAGGACGACGTTGACGTTCTTGTCGGCGAAGTACGCCTCGGCGTCGGTCTCGGCCGTCCAGCCGTTCTCCTGGTCGGTCGCCCGGAGTCCGTCCAACATGTACACCTGCGGGAACGTGGCCTGCGGGTTGATGTTCCAGTCACGCGCGAGCAGCAGCTGCACCTGGATGGGCGTTCCCATCGAGGGCGACTGGATCCACAGTGCGACGCGGCGATCGGAGAGCCAGTCCACCGAGGTGACGGTTGCTCCACCGGCCTGGGTGTAGGCGGGGCCGGTCTGCGCCATCGGGGCGGCATGAGCAACCGGGGCTGCAGTGGCCAACGTCGTCGTCGCGAAGGGAATCATCAGCGCGGAGGCAACAGTCACTGCTGCTGCCGCTCGCCGAGCCCGTGTGCCGGCCGATGGGGTACGACCGAACCGAACAAGCGCAGTGCGCATGATGGTGACTCTCTTTCCTGTGACGACCGAAGGTCTCGTCTCGAGACATGCTTCGTATGTCTTTCTACACGTGCCCGATGGCCACGAACAGCAGACTCGCTGTGACTGGTGGTGCGAATGTGAATTGGGGAGGCTCGAAGAGCCGGCGCTCGAACCGACAATGCCGCCCGACGCGAGAGCGTGGGGCGGCATTGTCGGAGAGCACGTTACGGAACCGAATCAGGCGTTCAGCGCGTCCAGGATCTGGGTGCGTGCCTTCCACAGCTCGGCACCCCAGTACGGCCAGGCGTGAATTCCGTTGGCCGGGAAGCTGTAGGTCGCCGGGATACCGAGGGTGCCCATGCGGATCTGGAATGCACGGGTGTTGGCGAGCGAGAGTGCCTCGAGCGCCATGCCGTTGGCGGTGTTGTAGAAATCGATCGGCGCGGCCGGGCGGTCGAACTGGCCGGGCAGGCCACTGGCTGCGGAGATGTACAGCGACAGGCCCTGCAACCTGGGTGCGAAGACGAACGGGTCGTTGCGCAGCCACGCCGGGTTCCAGGGCGGTCCCCACATGGAGTCGACGTTGAAGCGGCCGGCATCGAGCATCGCGATACGAATCGCCTCACGCATGCCCGGGGCCGAGATGTTCAGGTAACCCGAGAGCGAGCCGGCGAACTTGAACTGGTCGCGGTGGTACGCGGCGAGCGTCAGGGCAGCCGAACCACCCATCGACAGTCCGAGAACACCGTTGTTGTTGCGCGAGACGCCGTAGTTCTCCAGGAACGCCGGGAGCTCCTGCGTCAGGAACGTCTCCCACTTGTAGGTGACTTCCTGGCCGTTGAAGTTCGACGAGGTGTACCAGTCGCTGTAGAAGCTGGACTGTCCACCGACGGGCATGACCAGAGTCACGTCGTCGTTGGCGAACTGATCCTGCGCGTTGGTCTCGAAGGTCCAGGCGTTGCGATCGTCGCGGGCACGCAGGCCGTCGAGCAGGTAGAGAGCAGCGTTTCCGCCGCGTGCCGCCCACTGGACCTGGACCTTGATCGGACCCATCTCGGACGGGACGATCAGGTCCTCGCGGCCACCGGCCGGGGTCTGATGGACGACGGCAGTGGGGGCAGCGACTGCGACTGCGCCGCCGACGACACCGGCTGCGATCGGCAGAACGAGTGCGGCAGCACCCACGCCGAGCAGGCGCTGACGCCAGCGTGATGACGCCTTCGGGTTACTGCTGAGGCCGGCAAATCGCATGAATCGTGCTCTCTCTCATCTACGCGGTCTCCGCTGTCGTAGCGGCCCCCGGCAATCGAACAGGGCTGACTGACGGCCCATGAGGCCGGGGTGAAGCTGTGGTGTGTCGAAACGTCGAGGTTCTGCTGCATAACAGGCGAACCGCTCGATGGAGGTTATTCCATCGAGCGGTTCCAAGGCAAAACTGTGATCAGCGTCCCAGTTTCGCCTCTGCAAGTTTCTGAAACAGGAGACTATCCTGCGCGGTCCCCGCTGAACAGCCCTGAAAAGTCGTGAAATATCACTACAGGGCCGAAAGCGGGGACTGCGACAGCAAACGCTGCCGGGTGGATCAGTTACCGATGTTGGCGCTCAGGTCCGGTGCCATGACGCGGATCTGCTCGCCCCAGTAGCCCCACTGGTGGGTACCGACGGCCGGGAACGCATACGTGACGTTGTTGGCACCGATGCTCGCCATGCGGATCTGGAAAGCACGGCTGTTCGCCAGGGCGATGGCCTCGAGGCCCATACCGTTCGCGGTGTTGTAGTAATCGATGAAGCTCTGCGGGCGATCGAGACCGCCGGGCAAACCGCTGCCTGCGAAGACCCACACGCGCGTGCCGTTGTCACGCAAGCGAGGCGCGAAGACGAACGGGTCGTTGCGCAGCCATGCCGGATCCCACGGCGGGCCCCACATCGCGTCGATGTTGTAGCGGCCGGAGTCCAGCAGAGCCAGGCGCATCGCCTCGCGCATGCCGGGCGCGGAGATGTTCAGGTAGCCCGACAGCGAACCGGCATAGCTGAACTGGTCCGGGTGGTACGCAGCCAGCGTGAGGGCTGCGGAGCCGCCCATCGAGATGCCGATGACACCGTTGCGGTTCGGGTTGAAGCCGTAGTTCGCGCGCAGGTTCTCGCGGAGGTTCTGCGTCAGGAAGGTTTCCCACTTGTAGGTGGTCTTCTGACCGTTGAAGTTGGACGGTGCGTACCAGTCGGAGTAGAAGCTCGACTGTCCACCGACCGGCTCGACGACGTTGATGTTCCACGAGGCGAGAACTGCTCCGGCGTCGGTCTCGTGCTCCCAGCCCGAGATGTCCGTCGTGGCGCGCAGGCCGTCGAGCAGGTAGACGACGCGGTTGGTGTTACCGTCCGCTGCCCGCCACACCCGGCTCTTGATCGGGCCCATGCTCGAGTCCGTCCAGACGTCGATGGCATTGCCGTCGAACGCTGCGTTGGCAGTTGCGCCACCGCCCGCCACGGCCAATCCCAGTGGTAGCACCACTGCCATCAGCATGGATGTTGCGGCGCGGCGTCCCCAGGAGCCCGCTCGCTTGTCCCCGGACCGGCTCTTCCATCTACCCAGCATGCACTCGACCTCTCAGCAGCTTCGTCACATCGGTTACGCAATCAACGATTGATCTCGCAAGTTCATCATGTACGCGCCCGACCCAGGGTCTGGCGCATACATATCCTCCGCACTTATCGCACGAAGTACGTCGTCCGTTACAGGATCGAGACAGCTCATCTTCGCGTCGAGACCGAATCGGCGCAACCCGGTGATCTTCTCGTGTTCTGCTGGCTAATTATCGGCCTTCAATACAGGCGCCGGAAGATCACATCGCTGTATTTCGTATTTCGGCACCCGGTCGAATCGATAACCGGCATAGAACAACGAACGTTTCACATTCCGGACGAACAGATCCTTCGTCAACGGTGCTCGGTAGGACGTCAGCATTTCCTGGGTGTCCGGGCAGGTCAACGCCACCTGAGCTTCGGTCACCCAGTCCTCGTCCATGTACCAGGGCAGGTACGGATGGATGCCGACCAGTCCCAGATCGGCGACGACCCAGTCCGGGTAGAGGTTCTTGTCGTGACCGATACGGCCGTTCTCGAGGCGTTCGGTGTGCGATGCCAACGGGTACGCGAGCCCCATCTGATCGATGACCCGCACGTCGAGGCCGACGTTCATGCTCGTCATCCCCAGGTTGAGGAAGTAGACGGTGTGACCGAATCCACCCTCGGGGATCGGGAGGGGCGGCGGGACGACATCCCAGTAGGTGAATTGCGCGGACGGCAGCAGCAATCCGCCGTCCGGGGTGTCGTCGATCGCCTGAACCATCGCCCGCATTCGCGGATAGTCGAGATAGTCCGACGCCAGGATCGGATGAGCGTGCCCGGTGTTGAGCGAATAGAACGCTCGTTCGTCGACGATTCCGCTTCGTCCGACGATCGAGCCCTGGGGCATTCCCGTCGTGTTCGCCGCAATCACAGCCCAGACGACGATCCCACCCCAGACGAATACATCTGCGACGAAAGCAGCAGTCGCACGATTACCGGACCATCGTTGCGGGAGCGCGACGGGCAATATTGAAATGGGCAACAGCAGCGTGAACAGGGCGGGCAACAATGTTCGCCCGTGCATGAAATCGCCACCGACTCGAATTGCGTAGACCGCGAGCAACAATCCACTGACGAGCACGAATACGACGACAGCGGTCGGCGTGCGCAACGCGGCGAGCAGGCCGCCCACTGTTCTGGGCAGCGTCGGGCGCACTCGTGTCACCGACAGGGCGGCACCGAGCAGGAGCAGCACCAGCGGGAGCCACAGTAGGTACGGTCCCATCAGGTTGGTCAGATACGCCCACCCTTGCGACCACTTGGCACCGCCGGCGTCCTTGGACACTGCGGTGTTGGGGTACGGAAGGCCGTAGTAGCCCATGCGCCAAATTTGGTACAGCACGGGAACCGCGCCCGCGAATGCGAACACGCGCAGCCTCGACAACCACGTCTGTGGGGCGAGGAAGATCATCGCGAGTGCCAGAACCGACACGATGGACAGCTCGGGGCGCACCAGCGGGCCCAGGCCGGCGAAGAAGGCCAGCAGCAGCAGCTCGACGCCACCTCCGCGGCGCTGCCCCCAGCGCACCATCAGCAGCCACAAAACCGCCAGCCAGAAGATGACCAGGCAGGTCTCCAGCCCGGACGTCGCGAAGTCGCGGGCCGGCGGTACCGCGATGTACACCAGTACACCGGCGGGGAGGAAGAGAGTGCGTGACGCAGTGCGCCCACGCAGGGCGAACGTGCCGATCATCGCGATGACGACGGCCGCTGTGGACAGCACGAGCGCGATCGTCAGGACCACGTACTCGAGCCGGCCGTCGCTGAGCCAGCTACCCGCGTAGACGAGGTACGTCCAGATGGTGCTCGTGTTGGTCTCGACCCGCTCGCCCGCGTTGAACACCGGGCCGTTGCCGGCCAACAGGTTGCGGACGGTGCGCAGGACGATCAGGCCGTCGTCGGCGATCCAGCGACGTTCCCAGGCACCCCACAGAAACAGGGCACCGGTGACGACGGTCCCGACCCAGAAGACCGCCCTGGTCGAGACCGCCGGTGCCGGGGTGTCTTCTCGCGTGTCTCGCTGGTCAGGCGAGGTAGACAGCGACACCAACCACTCCGATCCACGCTATGGCGAGTAGCTGGAGAACCCTGTCTCCCAACGCGATCTCTTCGGGTTCGCCTGCCTCGCCGCCGTCTACATCCACTGCGTATCGCAGGATTGCGATAGTAAACGGAATCATCGAGATGGCGAACCAGTTGGAGTCCGTTTCGGCGTCCTGTTGAAAAGCCCACAGGCCGTAGCAGATGACGACGGCCGTCGCGGACAGCGTCCACACGAAGCGCAGATATGTCGTGGTGTAGTTCTCGAGCGACTTACGGATCTTCGCCCCGGTGCGTTCGGCCAGTTGCAGCTCGGCGTAGCGCTTGCCTGCCGCCATGAACAGCGAGCCGAACGCCATGATCAGTAGGAACCACTGCGAGAGCGGGATCGAGGCAGCGACGCCACCGGCGATCGCCCGGAGCAGGAAGCCCGAGGAGACGATGCAGATGTCGAGCACGGCCTGGTGCTTGAGGCCGAAGCAGTACGCCAGCTGGATGACGATGTAGACGCCGATGACCAGCGCGAGCTTCCAGTTCGCGAAGAACGACAGGCCGACGGCGAGTCCGAGCGACACCACGGCCATCGCGTAGGCGATCGTGACGGGCAGGACTCCTGCAGCGATCGGCCGGAACCGCTTGGTGGGGTGCGCGCGGTCGGCTTCGACGTCCATGGCGTCGTTGACCAGGTAGACACCGGAGGCGGCGAAGCAGAACACGATGAACGCGAGCGCGACGGACAGCAGCACGTCGCGATCGGTGACCGAGCCTGCCGCCAACGGCGCGGCCAGGACCAGCACGTTCTTGACCCACTGACGCGGGCGAAGCGCCTTGACGATGCCGTCCGCCAGATTCTTCGGCGGTGCGCCTACGGGTGCGGCATCCTCGCTCATTTGTCTCCTTCGAACTTCACGACGGCAGCAGCCGTCAACGCGCCGAGTGCAGATCCGGCCAGCACATCGGTGGGGTAATGGACTCCGAGCACCAAGCGCGAGAGCAACATGGGTGGGACGAGGACCGCCGGTAACGGTAGCCCGGTCACGCGGCCGAGGAGAACCGCAGCCGCTGTGGTGGATGTCGCATGCGACGACGGGAAACTCAGCTTGCTCGGCGTCGAGACATTGATCCGGACGGCCGGATCGTGGGGACGCGGCCTGCGCACGATGCGCTTGATGACGATGGACGCGGCATGTGATCCGACGGCACCGACGGCCACCGACGCCCACTGGCGTCGCCGAGGCGCGTCCAGAGCAGCGCCGATACCTGCGATCGCCACCCAGCCGAGGGCATGTTCGCCGAAGTGCGACATCCCGCGCGCGACGGTGATCGCACCGGGGGCGCTGCCGACCGTGGCCTGCACCTTTTCGAGGATGCGCACTTCGGTCGGCACCTCGGTCTGGCCTTTACGCCTGGTAACGAAAGACACGTTCCCACGTTTCCTTACTGGTCAGGTGCGGCACGGCATCACGGTATCGAGCCTTGAGCGCAGGGAATTCGGCTGCCAACTGCTTGCGCAACGACAGCGCTTCCTTCAGCAACGCCGCCGCCTGCGCGCGGTCGCGCTTGCGGTAGACGACACCTCGGCCGTCCGCCGTCGTGACGGTGACGCCGTCGACCTGGGACAGCAGGAACCAGCGTGCGTCGAGAGTCGGCACGTTGAGCTGCGGACGCTCGTGGTGCTGCTCGTGCGCAGGCTTGACGTTGCGCAGCAAGCCCTTGGCCAGACGACGGACCTTGGAGATCGGGTTGGTCGGCAGGCCGACGGCTCCGACTTCCTCACCCGATGCGAGCGGCAACTCCGTGGAACTGCCGACAACGACGGCGTCGGGGAATTCCTTGCGCAGTGCGTGCACCGTCGGCAGTGCCGTCGGCAGGATGTCGAGGATGTGCTCGGGACCGGCCAGGAAGTCACGGATCGCGAGGTTCTGGATGGCGACCGTCGAGTACTCGAGGCACAGCAGGTGCTTGACGGTGGCCTTGATCGTGTCGAGCACCAGGCCCTTGCCGTCGCCGGGCATGTGCAGCGACGCGACAACGAGACGGTTGCGCAGGTGGAAGTACGCCTGCCAGTCGATGGCGTCGTCCTTGTCGCTCCACGCCATGTGCCAGATCGCGGCACCCGGCAGCGTCACCGTCGGGTAGCCGGCTTCGCGTGCGCGCAAGCCGTATTCGGCGTCGTCCCACTTGATGAACAGTGGCAGTGGCTGCCCGAGTTCCTCGGCGACGACGCGCGGGATCATGCACATCCACCAGCCGTTGTAATCGACGTCGATGCGGCGGTGCAGCAGCTTGCTGGTGCGCAGCGGGTCCTCGGAGAAGTCGTGGTCGTATTCGACGTTCTGCGCGCCGGTCCACATGAAGTTCCCGCGGTCGATCACTTCACCCATGACGTGCAGGTGACTACGCGCCTGCAGATTCAGCATCTGGCCGCCGACGAGCGTGGGCACCTTGGCGAAACGCGACATCGCCAACGCCCGCAGAATCGAGTCGGGCTCGATCTCGATGTCGTCGTCCATGAACAGAATGTGTTGGCAGGCAGTGTTGTTCAGCGCCTCGAACATGATCCGGCTGTAGCCGCCGGACCCACCGAGGTTCGCCTGATCGTGGATCGCGAGACGGCCACCGAGCGCAGCAGCGGCCTCGTCGAAGCCGGGTTCGTCCTTTGCCTTGCGGGTGCCCTGATCCGGCATGATGACGGCCTGGATCACGTCGAGCACCAACGGGTCCGAGCCAAGGGCGACAAGCGCTTTGACGGCGTCGGTGGGTCGATTGAACGTGGGGATGCCGACGGCGACGGTCGCCTCGCCGGGAGCGTCGATCGGCGCGTACCAACCCGCGCTCTCGAGGACCACCTCGGAGTCGGAGGTGATGTCGAACCAGATCCACCCGCCGTCCTCGAACGGGCCGAGGTCGATCAGAAACTCTTGCGCCGCATCGCCGTCCACGGCCTCGCGGCCCTCGACGTGGATGCGCGACGCATCGGCCTTGGACCGGTAGACGTCGATTCGGCAGTGGCCGGACACCTCGACGCGCAACACCACGGACTTCAGGATGCTGTAGCGCCGCCAGTAGCTCGCCGGGAATGCGTTGAAGTAGGTACAGAACGACACCTCGGACTCGCCGCCGATGGTGAGCGAGGTACGCGAGAGCGAGTGCGCGCGTTTGGCATTGGTGGTCGCTTCTTCGAGGTACAGCGTGCGCACGTCGAGCGGCTCACCCGAACGGGGCAGCAGTACACGCTGCAACAGCGATTTTCCGAGGACCGGCGCGACGTCTGCGACCCCGTCCTCGAGCAGGTGCTTGGCGGTCATTTGTCCCCCGCCAGAGCGGTGCCGGTCTCGAAGTGCGGGGCCAGGGTGTTGTCGTACATGTTCAGTGCGCTCGCGATGGCCATGTGCATGTCGAGGTACTGGTACGTGCCGAGTCGACCACCGAACAGCACACCGTTGGAGGCCGTCTCGGCCTTCGCGCGGTTGCGGTACGCCTCGAGCTTCTGCCGGTCGTCGGGGGTGTTGATCGGGTAGTACGGCTCGTCGCCGCTCTCGGCGAAACGTGAGAACTCGCGCATGATGACCGTCTTGTCGGTCGGGTACTCACGCTCGGGATGGAAGTGCCGGAACTCGTGGATCCGAATGAACGGCACGTCGCCGTCGTTGTAGTTCATCACCGGCGTTCCCTGGAAATCGCCGACCGGGAGCACCTCGGTCTCGAAATCGATGGTGCGCCAGCCCAGTTCGCCCTCGGAGTAGTCGAAGTAGCGGTCCAGCGGCCCGGTGTAGACGATCGGGGCGTTCGGGCTCTCGGCGACCAACTCGTCGCGTACATCGAACCAGTCGGTGTTCAGGCGAACGTCGATCTTCTCGTCGCGTGTCATGTTCTCGAGCCACGCGGTGTAGCCGTCGACCGGCAGCCCCTCGTAGGTGTCGTTGAAGTAGCGGTTGTCGAAGGTGTAACGCACCGGCAACCGGGTGATGTTGCCCGCGGGCAGTTCCTTCGGATCGGTCTGCCACTGCTTGGCCGTGTAGTCCCGGATGAACGCCTCGTAGAGCGGACGTCCGATCAGCGAGATCGCCTTCTCCTCGAAGTTCTGCGCGTCCTTGGAGTCGAACTCACTGGACTGATCCTCGATCAGGGCCCGCGCCTCGGCCGGGGAGAAGAACTTTCCGAAGAACTGCGAGATCAGCCCCAGGCCCATCGGGAACTGGTACGACTGACCGTTGTGCAGCGCGAAGACGCGGTGCTGGTAGCCGGTGAAGTCGGTGAACTGGTTGACGTAGTCCCACACGCGCTTGTTGGACGTGTGAAACAGGTGCGCACCGTACTTGTGGATCTCGATACCCGTCTCGGGCTCGGCTTCCGAGTACGCGTTGCCGCCCAGGTGGTGCCGCCGGTCGAGAACGAGAACACGCTTGCCCAGCTGGGACGCCGCCCGTTCTGCCACGGTCAGACCGAAGAACCCGGATCCGACGACGATGAGGTCGTAGCGGCCGGTCGCGGTGGCGTCGGAAGAGGTGGTCTCGGGGCTTACAGCAGTCACGGGCAACCAGGGTATCCGACGATCGTGACGGCTCCACCCCGCCAGGCACCGCCCGGCCGGTCCGGTGTCAACCTGGCAGGCGTCGGAGCAGGTAGGTATCCATCACCCAGCCGTGCGCCTCTTTGACCTCGGCGCGGGCGCGGCGAATGTCGTCGAGCACGGCGTCGAGCGGCCCGGCCACGAGCTTCTCGTCGGTCGTACCCAGGTTGGCTCCCCAGTGGATGCCCCAGCCTGCGCCGGTCAGCGCACTGCAGGCCAGGTTGCCGTCGAGCATGACGACGAGGTTGTCCAGCCCGGCTGCGACGTCGCCGGCCAGGTTTCTGCCGGTGGTGATGACGATCGGGCCCCCGATGCGATTGAGCACGAGTCGATGACTCGCCGCCAGCATGGACACGCTGGAGATGCCGGGTGTGACATCGAACTCGATGTCGCCGCGCAGTTCGGCGATCCGCTCGACGACGCGGATAGTGCTGTCGTAGAGCGCCGGGTCGCCCCAGACGAGAAACCCGACGACGGTGCCGTCGGCGAGACCGTCGAGCACGTCGGCGTACGCCCGGGCGCGGGCGTCGTGCCAATCGAGGACGGCGGTCTCGTACTGCCGAGGTGACCGGTCGCGTGGGGGGTCGGGCACCTCGACGACCTGGTAGCTGCCACCGTGGTGGCGCTCGAGGATCTCCTGCCTGGCTGCTGCCAGATCCCCGACGGACGCGCCCTTGTCGGCCACGATGAACACGTCCACAGCCCGCAGCTTCTCGACGGCTTGCACCGTCACCTGATCCGGGTGACCACCGCCGATGCCGATCAGATGGATTTTCACGAGCGGTCCCGGCAGGCGTCGTACAGGTGGGATTCGGCGACGACGCGACGAGCCAGAGCAGGACCGACGAGGATCACCGCAGCTTGCCGCAGCCCGGCGGCCTCGACCTGGTCGGCGATGTCGCCCAGGGTGCCGCGAAGAATCAGCTCGTCCGGCTTGCTGGCGTGGAAGACGACTGCGGCGGGGCACTCCGGACCGTAGAACTCCGTCAGTTCGTCGGCGATGATGCGGGTGCGAGTGATGGCCAGATGCAGTGCCAACGTCGCGCGAGTGGCGGCGAAATTGGCCAGCGCCTCGGTGTCCGGCATCGCCGTCGAGCGGGCCTGCGCGCGAGTGAGGACCACCGATTGCGTCACCTCGGGAACGGTCAGCTCGACGCCCAACGTGGCCGCAGCGGCCGCGTAGGCGGGCACTCCCGGCGTGATGTCCCACGGCACACCCGCGGCGTCGAGTCGAGCCGACTGTTCTGCGATCGCGGAGTAGAGGGACGGATCACCCGAGCACAGGCGTGCGACGTCGTCCCCGCGCTGGTCGGCGGCGATGAGTTCGGCGGTGATGGCATCGAGATCGAGCTTCGCGGTGTCGACCAGGCGAGTACCGGCCGAGCAATGTTCGAGGATGGCGTCGTCGATGTAGGTACCGGCGTAGACACACACCGGACTGGATCGCAGGAACTCGACGGCCCGCAATGTGAGCAGGTCTGCCGCTCCGGGTCCGGCTCCGATGAAGTGCACAGTCACAGGTGGAAAGCGTAGGGGGCGGGAGTGGAGCCTGCGGAATGACCCATGAAGGCGGGAGTGGAGCCTGCGGAATGACCCAGGAATGCAAGCCCCGACGCGCCGCGCCACTGGAACTTCCCGGCTGTGGCTAACTGTCAAGCTAAGGTTTAGCCTTGTGTCTGATGGGACTCATGTTGCTGATGTGATTCATGTTGTTCAGCAGTAGAGATCCTACGACGCGTACCTACCACCAACCAGGGAGTACCGCCTTGCCGAACCGTCGAACGAAGCCGTCGATCGTTCTCGGTGCTGTCGCACTACTCGCCGTCGCGACCCCGTTTGCGGTCGCAGGGCTGACAGACAGCACGACCACCGGAGTTCGACCGGCCAACGAGACAACCCCGGTCACCGTGCCGACGAAGATCGTCGAGACCGCGCTGAGCGCAGCACCGGACATCGTCATTCCGCTGCAGGAGCTCACCGGCCTGCCGCTGCCCGATCTGCGGCTCTCCGATCTGAAATACCTGCCGTTGCCGGATTCCATCGTGATCCCGCCGATCGAGATTCCCGACATCCCGGGTCTCACGACGCCGGCTCCGGGTGGCGCAACCGCGCAGGCCCCGATCCCCAGGGTGGACGCCTCGGCACCGGTCAATCCTGAGGCTGCCGACCCCACCGGTCCGCCGCTCGGAGCCGCAGTCAAGGAGATCTCGCAGGACACCCCGTTCAGCATGGTGGCGTTGACCTCCGAGCAGCTGAACGGCGCGAGCGCGCAGGTTCGTCGGCAGCTCGAGGACGGATCCTGGGGCCCGTGGCTGCAGACCGCACCGGTGGATACCACTGCGAGCGACGCCGTTCCCGCTGCGGAAAAGCAGGGCACCGAACCGATCTTCGTGGGGCTCACCAAGGCCGTGCAGGTGCTGTTGACTCCGCTGACGAGCAGCGCTGCTCCCGAAAGCTTTGCAACGCCGCCGGTTCCGGAGGTCCCGGTGGTTCCGCTGCCTTCCGATGCCACGGCACCTGCACCTGCTCCCGCCGTTGCGGAGCAGCCTTTGGGCTACACACCCGCGTCGTCGAGCAAGCCGCTGCGCCAACAGGATCCGGCACCGATAGAGCCCGCTGCGCCCGACGCCGCTCCTGAGGTGTCGGCCGAGCAGTTGGCGTCGGCAGTGAGCGACATCAGCGCCGTGCTCATCACCCCCGGCACATCCCCCGCCGATTCCGTACTCAGCGACCTCGCCACTCCGGTGGCAGGCGATGCAGGTCCCAACGTCATCACCCGAGCCCAGTGGGGTGCTGACGAGTCGATCCGTTGCGCCAACCCGACAATCGACGATTTCATCGGCGGTGCCACCGTGCACCACACCGCAGGCAGCAACGACTACTCGAAGTCCGAGTCGGCCGAGATCGTCCGCGCCATCTACGCGTACCACGCACAGACTCTGGGCTGGTGCGACATCGGCTACAACGCACTGGTCGACAAGTACGGCCAGATCTTCGAGGGTCGCGCCGGCGGCTTGGACAAGCCGGTCCAGGGTGCGCACGCCGGTGGATTCAACGAGAACACCGTCGGAGTGGCCATGATGGGCGACTACTCCACTCAGGATCCGTCGCAGGAGACCGTCGATTCGGTCGGCAAGTTCCTCGGCTGGCGACTCGGCAAGGCAGGTCTGGATCCCAAGGGGACCACGACGATGACCTCCGAGGGAACGGATTTCACGTTCATCGGCAAAGGCAAGAGCGTCGACCTGCCGGTGATCTTTGGTCACCGCGACGTCGGCAACACCGAATGCCCCGGTGATGCCGGATACGCCAGGCTCGGGGAGATCCGCGACATCGCGGCCGCGAACCTCGGCGGTGGCGGCGACGTCACACCGGCAGCACCCGAGACCGCGCCCGATGCCACCGCACCGGACACCGCGGTGACCGACCCGGCACCGTCACGCCCGGGCACCGACGTCAGTTCGACTCTGGGCGAGAACATCCCGGCGCTGGTCGCCGAGTTGCAGCGTCTCGCATCGACCAGTCCTGTTGCACAGAAGTGGTTGGCTTCGGGCGGCGAGACCGGCTCACTCGGTGTGCCGGTGAGCGGCCTGGTGCAGGTGAGCGGCGGCCGTGAGAAGGCGCAGTTCCAGAACGGCGAGATCATCACCAACATGGCCGGACAGGCTGTGGCCGTCATCGGCAAGATCTTCCAGCAGTACCTGCAGCAGGGCGGTGTCGACGGCGTCCTCGGTCTGCCGCTCACCGACGAGTTCAAGGTGCCGGAGGGCTTCCGCACGGACTTCGAGAACGGTTCGTTGATCTTCAACGAGCTCACCGGAATCGTCACCACGGTGATCAAGACGTACAACGACACGTACAACGCAGAAATGCAGAAGCCGGTCGCCGCGCCGGTGGAGCCGGCACCTGTTGCCGAGCCCGCTCCGGCACCGGAGCCCGCTCCGGCACCGGAGCCCGCACCCGCGGGCTGAGTTCGGACAGTCGACAAGGGCCGAGTCACCGTGGTGACTCGGCCCTTGTCGTGTTCGATGCGCCGCCCTACCAGCGAATCACCACCAGCGTTCGAGTACCTGCGCCACTCCGTCGTCTGCGTTGGTGACGGTCACTTCGTCCGCGGCGGCGACGGCGGCCGGATGCGCGTTGCCCATGGCGACGCCCAGGCCGACCATCGACAGCATCGGGACGTCGTTGGGCATGTCCCCGAAGGCGACGATATCGGCGACGTCCACGGACAGGGTCTCGGCGACCTTGGCCAGGCCCGACGCCTTCGTGACGCCCGGGGCCGACAGTTCGATGAGCCCGTTGTCGGTGGAGAAGGTCAGGTCGGCGCGGCCGGAGATCAGCGGCGAGAGAATGTTTGCCATGTGGCCGCTGGTCGATCCCGACAGTCGTATCAGCAGCTTCACCGCGGGGACGTCGACGACGTCGTCCTCGGACATCTCGACGTTGTCGGGATTGAGCCACGCGTGCTCGTAGCCGGGCGAGCTGACGAACTGCGGCGTGGCCGCGTCGTGCGCCGATCGGCCGACGCGCTCGGCCGCGAGACCGCAGCCGGGTAGCGCGCGGTACGCGACGTCGGCCAGCCACTGCAACGTCTCGACATCGAGGGTCTCCGCACTGAGAACGCGATCGGTGGCCGCGTCGTAGATGACCGCACCGTTGGCGCACACCGACATCGGCGCGTATCCGAGACCGTCGACGACGGGGTGGATCCACCGCGGCGGCCTACCGGTGGACAGCACGAACGGCACTCCGTCCGCTACGACGGCCGCGACAGCTCGCTTGGTGCGTTCACTGACACGTTCGTGCTGGTCGAGCAGGGTCCCGTCGACATCGCTGGCGACGAGGCGAGGGGCGAGGCGGGTGGTGTTCGGCGCGTTGGTCATCGTGACGTCATTCTGCCCTAGTGTCGAAGGACCCTGTTTTCGACATGCACGTCTTCGATGTGGAAGGAACGGTAGATGACATCCGTGAACCGTCAGATCCGCTTGGCTCAGCGGCCCGTGGGGCGTCCCGACGAGTCGACGTGGGATCTCACCGAGGAACCCATCCCCACCCCGGGCGACGGCGAATTCGTCGTCACCGTCGACTACGTTTCCCTCGATCCCGCCATGCGCGGTTGGCTCAACGATGCGCGCTCGTATGTGCCTCCCGTCGGCATCGGTGAGGTGATGCGTGCTCATGCCGTCGGCCGCGTCCTCGAGTCCCGGCATCCGGATTACGCTGTCGGCGAGGTCGTTTCGGGCTCGTTCGGCGTCACCGAGCATGCGATCTCGGACGGGTCGGGAGTGCAGAAGGTCGACGAATCGATCGCACCGGCACCCACGTGGCTCGGTGCCCTCGGCTTCCCGGGATTGACGGCCTACTTCGGGTTGATGGACGTCGGCAAGCTGGCCGAGGGCGATACCGTCGTCATCTCCGGGGCGGCTGGTGCCGTCGGCAGCATCGCGGGTCAGATCGCGAAAGCCAAGGGAGCTACCGTGATCGGGATTGCCGGCGGACCCGAGAAATGCGCCTGGCTCACCGAGGAACTCGGTTTCGATGCGGCGATCGACTACAAGAACGAGTCGGTGTACAAGGCCCTGAAGGCCGCCGCACCGAAGGGCATCGACGTCTACTTCGACAACGTCGGCGGCGAGATTCTCGATGCGGCGCTCTCGCGCCTGCGTAAGGGTGCGCGAGTGGTGTTGTGCGGGGCCATCTCCGGCTACAACGCCACCGAACCGCAGCCCGGACCCGCGCACTACCTGTCCCTGCTGATCAACCGTGCGTCGATGACCGGGTTCATCATCTTCGACTATCTCGACCGCTACCAGGAAGGCGTCGACGCTCTGTCGGAGCTGCTCACCAGCGGCAAGATGACCGCGCGCGAGCAGATCGAGATCGGCGGAATCACAGCGTTCGGATCGACGCTCAACCTGTTGTTCGACGGTGCCAATACCGGCAAACTCGTCCTCGAGGTCGGCGAACGCACCCACGATTCGGAATTATGAGGACGACCCGTTCGTTGAACCCCACGTATCGCTCGATAGAGAACTAGGAGAGCACATGTCTGCAGCCACCGAAACCGCCATTCTCGCCGGAGGATGCTTCTGGGGAGCCGAGGAGCTCGTCCGCAAGCTGCCCGGGGTGGTCTCCACTCGCGTCGGCTACACCGGCGGCGAAGTCCCCAACGCGACGTACCGCAACCACGGCAACCATGCCGAGGGCCTCGAAGTGATCTACGACCCCACCCAGACGTCGTACCGGGATCTGCTGGAGTTCTTCTTCCAGATCCACGACCCCACCACGAAGAATCGTCAGGGCAACGACATCGGAGCCAGCTACCGCTCGGCCATCTTCTACCTGAACGACGAGCAGAAGCGCGTGGCCGAGGACACGATCGCCGATGTCGACGCGTCGGGCCTGTGGCCGGGCAAGGTCGTCACCGAGGTGACCCCGGCAGGAGATTTCTGGGAAGCCGAGCCCGAGCACCAGGACTACCTGCAGAAGTACCCCGAGGGCTACACCTGCCACTGGGTTCGCCCGGACTGGAAGCTGCCGCGTCGGGCAACCGCCTAGGAGCGGCTGCGCCGCATGTGCATGGAACTTCGTAGCCTGCTACGAAGTTCCATGCACATGGGTGGGCGTAACGCCCATTCCGGACGGCCGACGGTCCACAGGTAGAACTACCGCGCACGTAGCAGCCGAACTTGCGACACTGATCCGGTGACCTCCGACAGAACCCCTCGGTCGATGGCCGACGTCCTTCGTTCGCCGCGCTTCTGGCTCGCTCCGATCCTTGTCGTCTCGACCCTCATGTCGTTTCTCGCGGCCCTGTATCTGGGCGGCGTTCTCGATCCACGGGGTAACTTGCACGATCTGCCCATTGCGATCGTCAACCAGGACGAGGGCGACACCCTTGCGGGTGAGCAACGCAATATCGGCAACGACATCGTCGACGGATTGATTCAGAACGTCGACTCCGAGAAGGTCGCTTTCCGCGAGGTAGGCCCGGCGCAGGCCGAATCGTTGCTGTCCACGGCCGAGGTCTACGGCTCCATCGTCATCCCCAGTGATTTCACCAAGAGAATGGGAATCCTGGCCGAGGGCAGCATCGTTCCCGGTGATATCGAGAAGCCGATCATCACCGTCTACACCAATCCGCGGGCGGGTAGCTTCGGAATGTCGCTCGTGACCGGAGTGGCCACTCCTGCATTCGAATCGGTGAATCAGACCGTGGGCCAACAGATCACCGATCAGGTTCGCCAGCAGCTCGGCGACACTCCCCTGGCGGGCGCGAGCGCTCTGACGTTGGCGCAGCCGATCAATGTGATTGTTGCCCAGCACGATCCACTGCCCGACGGTACCGGCGGTGGCCTGTCTGCGTTCTACTACGCGCTACTGCTCGTCCTGGCGGGATTCACCGGTGCGACCATCGTCAGCACCCTCGTCGACGGCTTGTTGGGGTTCACTCCAACCGAAATCGGCCCGAAGTACATCCACCGCGGACCCACCCGGATCAGCCGGTTCCAGACGCTGTTGGTCAAGTGGCTGGTGATGTTCGTTCTGGCCATGCTCGTATCTGCCCTGTACCTACTGATCAGCCATCTACTGGGTATGCCCATCACCCATGCGTGGACCCTGTGGATGTACGGCGCGTTCGCGATCACCGCCGTCGGATTCACTGCGCTGGCGGTGATGTCCGCATTCGGCACAGCAGGGTTGCTGGTCAACTTGGTCGTCTTCATCATCCTGGCCCTGCCGTCCTCGGGTGGCACGATTCCTCTCGAGGCAAGCCCGCCGATTTTCACGTGGCTGGCCCAGTTCGAGCCGATGCATCAGATTTTCCTCGGCACCCGATCGATCCTGTACTTCAACGCCTCGCCCGACGCCGGCCTGCTGCATTCGGTGGGTATGACGTCCCTCGGGCTGCTCATCGGGCTCGTGTTCGGCCTGGTGTTCACCCTTCTCTACGACCGTAAGGGCCTCGACAGAAGCCTCGATTCTCCGGGTGTCATCAGCTGACGCCGGTACACTCGATCCAATGCTTGCCGTCAATCCAGCCGGGAGCGTGGCACCCCGACGGGCCGTCCGCGCCTATCTCGACGTCGCCATCGTCGTTCTCGTCCTCGTGGGCACCAACCTCATCGCACACTTCACCACGGTGTGGGCGAGTATCGCGACGGTTCCGATCGCCGCCGTTCTCCTGGTGATCCTGTCGAACCGTCGCGGACTCGGATGGGCCGAGCTGGGACTGTCACCCAAGCAGTGGAAGACTGGTTCGCTCTACGCACTCGGTGCCGTCGGCATCGTCCTGACGGTCATCGCCATCGGTGCATTACTGCCGATGACGCGGCCTTTCTTCATGGCCGATCGCTATGCCACCATCTCCGCGGCGCTGGTCGCCTCGATGATAGTCATCCCGCTGCAAACGGTCATCCCGGAAGAACTCGCGTTCCGTGGAGTGCTGCACGGCACGTTGGGCCGCATCTACGGTGCCCGCGGAGTCTTCGCGGCGGGATCCCTACTGTTCGGCCTGTGGCACATCGCGTCCTCGCTCGGCCTGACCGCCGGGAACGTGGGACTCAGCGGATTTCTCGGCGGCGGGCTGTTCGGGCAAATCGTCGGGATCGCGCTCGCAGTCGTCGCGACCGCCGCAGCCGGGGTCGTCTTCACCTGGCTGCGCAGTCGAAGCGGGAGCCTCATTGCACCCATCGCCCTGCACTGGTCGCTGAACGGACTCGGCGCACTGGCCGCAGCACTCGTGTGGCACGCATCGACGAGCTGAACGACATGAAAGACGAGCTACACCAATACCTTCGGATCGCTCGCCAGAACATGCTGTGGAAGCTCGACGGCCTCACCGAATACCAGAAGCGACGACCGATGACGCCGACGGGAACCAACCTCTTGGGGTTGGTCAAACACCTCGCCATCGTCGAATACGGCTACTTCGGCCTCACGTTCGGTCGTGAGTTTCCAGCTCGTTTCGCGGAATTGGAAGCAGAGGGCATGGCCCGGCTGAATTCCGACATGTGGGCCACCGTCGAAGAATCGTCGGAATCCATTGTCGCCCTGTACCGAGAGGCCTGGGAACACTCCGACAAGTCCATCGACGCCCACGAACTCGACTCGGCCGGACGCGTCCTCCACTGGCCGGTGGAGAAGCAAGAAGTGACGCTGCACCGAGTCCTGGTCCAGATGATTGCCGAGACCAACCGGCACGCGGGGCACGCAGACATCGTGCGCGAACTCATCGACCAGACCGTCGGAATGCGTCACGGCAACGAGAACATGGCCGACGGCGACGAAGCATGGTGGGCACAGTACCGAACCGAGCTCGAAACCGTTGCGCAAGAAGCGGATCGGAATTCGCCGACGACCTGACGGATTGATCTGCCTCTCCGTTCGAGATTCCGGCGATCGACCGCCGGAAGGAGTGTGGGCAAGCCATAAGGGCGAGAGATCGCACTTGACCGGCTGCTACCACGGGCCACCGACAGGTTTCGATTCACGAATCCTTATGCACAGCAATAGTTTTCGATTGCACCATCATTGCGCATCGAACACCCGTTCGATACACTTGGTCCATGGCAACGGAGATCTGGCAACTGAGCGAGAGCGAACTCCTCGCCGACGCCGCTGATGTCTCCCACCGGATCCAACTGCTGGAAGCACGGCGGATTGCTCTGGTCGCCGACATCGACACCCGCGTGAGCCGAGAGAAGCGCGGCTTCCCCGGACCCGCCGGCTGGCTGACCTCCACCACCCTTCTCTCACCGTCCAAAGCCACCAAGATCGTTGCCCTCGCCCGCGGCATGAAGAACTTTCCCGACATCGCCGACGCCGTCAACACCGGCGTGATGACCGTCGACCACGCCGCCCTGATCCTCACCTTCGCCGAAACACCCCCGAAGAACCTCCCCCAAGAGGGCCGCGATCTCGCTCGTAAAGCTCTGATCGCCGCCGCCACCGGGCCCGAAGCCCGTACCCACCGCATCCGCGCAGCCATCACCAAGTTGCAGGACACCTTCGCCGGTAAGAAGCCGCCCGCCGAAGACACCGACCGCAACGAACTCTTCGCCTCGAAGACCTTGAACGGGCGGCTGGTGTTGAAAGGTGATTTCGATGCGATCACCGGCGAGAAACTGCTCACCGCGCTTTCGCCGTTGACCGAACCCCGACCCGCCGCAGACGGCACCCCAGACGACCGCAGCCCCGCCAAGCGCAGAGCCGACGCCTTCGGGCACATCCTCGACCGCTACCTCGCCTCCAGTGACCGCCCCACCGAAGGCGGCGAAAAACCACACGTCAACCTGCACATCCGACTACGAGACCTCCAAAGCCAGAGCGGCCAGAACAACAGCGACATCACCGACGACGAAACCACCCGCGCTGCAGAACAATCCGACAACGAGGGTGATAGCCGGAGTGACGGTGAGGGTGTAGATCGTGACCCTGGCGCGAATCGTGGTGCGTATCGTGACCTGTTCGGTGACGGCACTTCGGTCGGGTGGCTGCCCTGGATGGGGCCCCTCTCCCGCGAGACCTCCCGCCAACTGGCCTGCGATTGCCTCCTCACCGCCATCGTCATGGACGAGAACGGCAACCCACTCAACCTCGCCCGCACCGCGCGCACCGTCACCGCGAAACAGAAACGCGCCTTGACTGCCCGCGATCACGGGTGCGCGTTCCCCGGCTGCGGAAAACCCGCCGCCTGGACCGAAAGTCACCACATCTGGCACTGGGCCGACGGTGGACCCACCGACATGGACAACCTCGTCCTCCTGTGCGGGTTTCATCACCGCCTCGTTCACCACTCCGACTGGGAAGTGTTCATCGGCACCGATCAGCACCCCTGGTTCGTACCCCCGGCATCCGTCGACCCTTACCGACAACCGAGACAATCCCACGCCCGAGCAGGCCCTCACATCGCCTAGGCCCGCGCAAACGCACCAGCCCCACACAAACACACCAGCCCCGCACCGAGAACACGGTGCGGGGTTGGAAGAGATTGGGCTCAGGAACCCGAGGGAGCTGCTGGCGGTGCGGGAGGCGTCGCACCGTCAGCCGGAGCGGGCGGTGCAGGCGGCGTGGCACCGTCACCCTCGGCACCCGGAGTCGGCGGTGCGGGAGGCGTCGCACCATCAGCCGGAGCCGGGGGCGTCGCACCGGCCGGAGCGCACAGTGGCCCGCCCGGTCCGCCCTTGCCCGGACCACCCGCGGGCGGGGCAGGCGGAGTTGCGCCGTTATCCGGCACGGCCGGAGTTGTTCCGTCCGCGGGTCCCGGTGGCGTCGGAACCGCGGGGACCGTAGATCCGTCGCCGGAATCCGTCGCCTCGGGGCTTGTCGGTACAGTAGGCACATCGGACCCGCCGCCGCCATCGGTTCGCTGTCCGAGGGCAGACGACGACGCCACGGTCGACACGCCAGGCGAGGCGTCGGGTCCGGTGGCTGCGAACACAGCCGCGGTCACCAGGGCTCCGATGGCAAGTCCCGCTGCTGCGGTCGCGGCCAGCGGTACCCGTCCCGTCCACCGCTTGGGCTTGCTCTCCCGAGTTGCCTGGGCGCTCGGGGTGGGCTCGGGGTTCGATGCGGCGGGAATCGGTTGGGTCTGATCGTTCACGTTCACTCCTTGTTCGGACTGCGTCGTTCGTTTCGGTCTGTCACCGACACTGCCGCCGCTAGCTGAAGTCACCCTGAAGCCGAGCGCATCTTCAGGATCACTTCAGCTGGTGGGTGACAATCGAGGCATGACATACAGTTCCGCTCCCCGGGTGATGGTGGTGGAGGATTCGTTACCCATCAGGGAAGCGCTGGTGGCCGCGTTCGAGGACGCGGGTTTTACCGCCGTGTCCCTGCCCGACGGCGACGACTTCGAAACCACGATGGCAGGCTTTCGTCCCGATGTGGTGATCCTCGACGTCATGCTGCCCGGTGCACGGGACGGGTTCGATCTCATCGACGTCGTCCGGCAGAGCAGCGACGCGGGCATCATCATGGTCACCGCGAAAGACCAGCTGGCCGACCGGTTGCGGGGCCTAGGTGACGGCGCCGACGACTACGTGGTCAAGCCTTTCCAACTCGACGAGGTCGTCGCCCGCGCCAAATCCGTGCTGCGGCGTCGCGGTCGTTCGTCCGACGCGGTCCAGGTCGGTGATCTACTGGTCGACGAGCCCGCCGGAGTGGTCACTCGGGCAGGTCAGGTTCTCGATCTGACGGCGACGGAGCTCCGCTTGGCCACGTTCCTCGTCGCACAGCGCGGACGTACCGTCTCCAAAACCTCTATCCTGGAATCGGTCTGGGGCTACGGCGCGTACGACGGTAACCTGGTGGAAGTTCACATCAGTGCGTTGCGTCGCAAGATGGAAGCGCATGGGCCGCGGTTGATCCATACCGTCCGCGGCTTGGGTTATGCATTGCGGGCTCCGCAGTGAAGCGGACGCCGACCCCGTCGCTTCGGATGCGGGTGGTCGCCACCGTCGTCGTGTTGTTCGCGGCACTGCTGGTGATTGTCGGCTCGTCGGTGGATGTCGTTCTGGGTCAACAGCTTCGGCGTGATCTGGAGGCGCGGTTGTCGGACCGGGCAACTCGGGCTGTCGAGCTCGTGGAGAGCGGCGTCGGGCCCGGGGATCTGGTGCAGGCCCTGCAGGGCGACGCCATCCGAGTTCGGGTCACCGCTGCGGACGGCACGGTGTACGGCGCTCCCGGCAGCGGACCGCCTGGCCCGGACATCCAGCCTGCCACCCCGGCTCCGCCTGCGCGCCAGTCGCGAACTCCGAGTCCCCCTGGTCCGCCGGATCCTCCTGCGCCCCCGTCCGATTCGTTCGAGATCACCGAACCGTTGCCCGACGGTTCGACGCTGTCTCTCCTCGGCGATACCACCGCTATCGCCGATGTTCGGCGACAACTGCGCATCCTCATGCTGGTAGCGGGTGCTGTGACGCTGCTACTGGCCGCCGCTGCACTCACCTTTGCCGTACGGCGAGCACTGTCCCCGCTGGACTCGATGACATCGGTCGCGCGCCGAATAACCAACGGCGACAGGGGTAGACGGCTGCTTCCCACCAAACCGAACACCGACCTCGGCCGTACTGCCTCGGCCGTGGACGAGATGCTCGACGCCCTCGAGGACGCCGAGCGCCGCGAGGCAGCAGCGGCGCGCACAGCCCGCCTCGCCGAGGAGGACATGCGGCGCTTTCTGGCCGACGCCGCACACGAGCTGCGCACTCCCGTCGCCGGGATCTCGGCGTTGGCGCAGTCGCTGCAGCGCGACGCCGAGCATCGCCCCGATCGAGTCGCACGCTGGAGCGAACTGCTGGTCGGGGAATCGAGCAGGGCGTCACGGTTGGTGGGCGACATGCTCGATTCCGTCCGCGCGGAGAACACGTCGGATCTCGACGCAACCGATACCGACCTCGCCGACATCACCCGCCGCACAGTGGAGCGAGCAGCTCTACTCATGCCGGATATTTGGTTCGATGTCGCTGCCGCGCAACCGATTCCGGTTCACATCGACGTCGGACGTATCGAACAGATCCTGTCGAACGTGCTCGACAATGCCGGTCGCTTCACCCCGTCCGGCGGCACGATTCGGGTAGCGGTCGGCAGGGACACCCACGCATTCATCACCGTGGACGACGAAGGGCCGGGTGTCGCAGAGGCAGACCGTGAGCGCATCTTCGAACGACTCGTCAGGCTGAACTCCGCCCGTGACCGAGCATCCGGTGGCGTCGGACTGGGGCTGTCGATCGCTCGAACACTGGCGCGCGCCCACGGCGGCGAACTCGTCTGCCTCGCAGGGCCTTCGGGCGCGCGATTCCGGCTGACTCTCCCCCTGAACGCGTGAACATGTCAGCTAGTCGACGATCAGGTCCATCAGCAGGCTGTCGTGCCAGCCGTCCGGCCCCTTCTCGTACTTGCGCATGATCCCGACGGGCTCGAAACCGACTGCGCTGTAACAGGCTATGGCCACTGCGTTGTCGGCGGCGGGATCGATCACCAGGCGGTGATGACCGAGACCGACTGTCAGGTAGCGCACCAGCGTGCCTACCGCGTCCTTTCCGACGCCGCGGCCGTGTACAGCCGGATCGAGGAAGATGTCGATCGACGCGTGCCGGTACATCGGGTCGGTCTCTTCGCCGTACTGGATCAAACCGACTGTCGCGGAGTCCAATTCGACAACCAGGCGGGTCTCTTCAGGGTTGTCGAACGGCCAGCTCTCGTCGGCGTCCTCGTCACCCCACCGCGCATGCACCTCGGGGGTGTGCAGTATTCGGCGTAGCTCCGGCACGTCCTCAGCGGTGATCGGCCGCAACACGACCCGTTCACCGCGGAGGTTCATGCCCGCCGACTACTCGACGCGCTTGGCTGCGCGCGCCGCCAGATCCTGGGCGTCGAGCTTGTCGGCTTCCTCCAGGGTCGGGGCACTGCCACCGAGTCGGGCCGGAACCCAGTACGCGCCGGGCTCGTGGTGGTAGCCCTCCTGAAGCTCGAGCAGCATCTTCTGCATGACCGACCGCAGCTTGTCGGTCAGTTCGTTCGGCGGCCCGACCGGCGCAATCGGTTCACCGACGGCAATGGAGATCGGAGTGTTGGTGCGGCCCAATCGCTTCGGGTAGCCCTTGGTCCACACTCGCTGCGCACCCCAGATGACCGTCGGGATGATGGGGACGCCGGCCTCGATGGCCATCCGCGCTGCACCGGACTTGAATTCCTTGATCTCGAAGCTCCGGCTGATGGTGGCCTCGGGGTAGACGCCCACCAGTTCGCCGTTGCGCAGACTCTGCACGGCCGACTTGTAGGACTCCGCACCTGCCCCACGATCTACGGGGATGTGCTTGAGCGCGCGCATGATGGGTCCGGAGATCTTGTTGTCGAAGACTTCCTTCTTGGCCATGAAGCGGATGTAGCGCTTCACTCGCCGCGGCGGCAACCCGGCGTAGGTGAAGTCCATGTATCCGGTGTGGTTGACGGCGATGACCGCTCCACCGGTAGCAGGGATGTGGTCCTCGCCCTCGACCTCGAACTTCAGGCCCTCGAACGCGAACACTGTGCGAGCGATGCCGATGACTGATCGGTAGACGGGTTCCACAGTCGGTTAGCGTAGTCGGTGGACGGGGTCGGAGAAAGGTCCGGCCAGGAGCGCGGTCGGGTCGTGCGCAGTTCGAGAAGCTACGGGGGAGAGAATTCACGTGAAGAACAGAGCGGCTTCACCGCGGCGCAGCCGAGTCTGCCGAACCGCGCTGCCGCTGATAGCGATGATTGCGCTGGTCGGTGCCTGCGATTCCGCGGTCGGGATCCCATCCGATCAGGACGCAGCCCCGTCCAGCAGCAGTGCCGAGTCCACCGCCGAGTCCGCGAATGCCGCCGAGCCGAGCACCCCAGAGCCCTCGGCCACCACCCCGGCACCGCCGCCCATCCCACCGGGTCCGCCCGTCGGCGAAGCCCCCGGAAATCCTGCGGCCGCCGCGGCGCTACGGCCGTTCGTCAACGATCTCACCGGCGGCGGAATAGGTGTCGTCACCGCGAGGTGCTGGACTGTGCCGCCGACCGACATTCCGACGATGTACTTCGACACCGGCGCCATCCTCGCAGCGGTGGCGGCTCCCGCGGTCGACGGTCAGTACGCGGTGACGTGGACCGGACCCGCGGCAACGGTCGCCATCAAGCGCAGCGAGATCGCGTCGGGCTACGCCTGCCCTACCGTCTATCCCACCGGCACGACGCCGGTGTTCGACGCGACGGACGCGGTCTACACCGTCGATCGTTATCTGGGACGCATCGCCGGTATCCCCGTCAATCGGGGCGACGTCGAAGAGAGCTACCCGCTGGTGTGCGACAGCCGCGGCACGTGGGATCCGAACGGCACCGGGTCTCCTACTTCCCCACCTCTGGCCGAGAACCCGGCAATTCTGCCGAGCATCACCTCGTTCGATCCCGACAGTGTGTTCGTGACGGCTCAGAACGGCGTCTACACGCAGGTCAATGCGGACATCATCGACGCCTCGGGGGTGTACCAGAATCGCACGTTCCTGCTGGCGATCGGCGGCGAGGGCTACTGCATCGGCGACATCGCCTGATCCTGAATTACTTCAGGACATCGGTCCCGACGAAAGGCACGAGGGCCTCGGGAACTCGGACGGTGCCGTCGGCCTGCTGGTGGTTTTCGAGGATCGCCACGATCCACCGCGTGGTGGCGAGGGTGCCGTTCAGGGTGGCGGCGGTCTGAGGCTTGCCGTTCTCGTCGCGGTATCGCACGCCGAGGCGTCGGGCCTGGAAGGTCGTGCAGTTCGAGGTCGAGGTGAGCTCGCGGTATGCCTTCTGCGTGGGGACCCAAGCTTCGCAGTCGAACTTGCGAGCGGCCGAGGACCCGAGGTCTCCGCCTGCGGTGTCGATGACGCGGTAGGGCAATTCGACTGCGGCGAGCATTTCCTTCTCGTACTGCAGCAGCTTCCGGTGCTCGGCCGCCGCGTCCTCGGGCTTGATGTACGAGAACATCTCGATCTTGTCGAACTGATGGACGCGGATGATGCCGCGGGTGTCCTTGCCGTAGCTGCCCGCTTCACGACGGAAGCACGACGACCAACCGGCGTAGCGCTTCGGGCCGTCGGCGAGGTCGATGATCTCGCCCGAGTGGTAGCCGGCGAGAGCAACTTCGGAGGTTCCGACGAGGTAGAGGTCGTCGGCTTCGAGGCGGTAGATCTCGTCTGCGTGTGCGCCGAGGAAGCCGGTTCCCGACATGATCTCCGGCCGCACGAGAACCGGCGGGATCATCATGGTGAACCCGTTCTTGACGGCCTTCTGCGCGGCGAGCTGAAGCAGCCCCTGCTGCAGCAACGCGCCGTAGCCGGTCATGAAGTAGAAGCGTGAGCCCGACACCTTGGCTCCGCGTTCCATGTCGATCAGGTTCAGCGACTCGCCGAGTTCCAGGTGGTCCTTCGGCTCGAAGTCGAACTCGGGGACGTCGCCGACGGTCTCGAGCAGCACGAAGTCGTCCTCGCCGCCCGCGGGCGTTCCCTCCTCGACGATGTTGGATATCGCCCGGTGAGCCGTGTCGAGAGCTGCGTCGGCCTCGGCCTCGGCTGCCTGGGCCGCCTTGACCTTCGCGGCCAGTTCCGATGCCCCGGCCAGCAGCGCGGGACGGTCCTCGGCCGAAGCCTTGCCGACCTTCTTGCCCAGCGCCTTCTGCTCAGCGCGCAGCTGATCCCCGGCCAACACAGCGGCGCGGCGGGAGGCGTCGGCGTCCAGAAGAGCGTCGACGAGAGCGGGGTCCTCGCCTCGGGTGCGCTGCGAGGCGCGCACTGCGTCGGGGTTCTCGCGAAGCAATTTCAGGTCGATCACGAGAGCAAACCTTACTTGCCGAGCAAGCCCAGGTAGTCCTCGCGTCCGAACATCGTGGCTGCGTCGATCGCCGACGGGTGGCCGCCGTGTGGGTCGGCTCCGCCGTCGACGAGCAGCCGCACCACCTCGTCCTCGCCTTTGAACACAGCGCCCGCGAGTGGGCTCTGACCCTTGTCGTTGGCCTTGTTCACATCGGCACCGCGTTCGACCAGCACCCGTACCGCATCGGCGTGACCGTGATAGGCGGCCAACATGAGCAGGGTGTCCCCCGACTCGTTGTGCAGATTCACCGGAACTCCGGCGTCGACGTAACTCGCCAGACCGACGGCGTCACCGGTACGTGCCATTGCGAACAGTCGACCGGCCAGCTCACTGATGTCGTCGTCACCCGTTGGGTCGCTCATGTCGACCGAACATACTCGGGCATGATGGAGGGCGATGTCCGCTACAGAACCAGACCCCACGACGAGCGAGAGTCGGAGAACTCTCTCGGCCACCACTGCTCGACGCGGCCTCGCCATGGTGGCCGTCGGTGCAGTCCTGGCCGCGGGGGCAACAGTGTTCCTGTCCGGCGGATTCTCGACTCCCGAGAAGATCACCACGCATTCGACGGCCAGTGGCCCCGCCACCGCAGGTCCGGTGTCCGCGAAGTCCTTCGGTGCCGCCGACCCGGGCGTATGCCTGCAGTGGACGCCCACCGACGATCCCGAGACCGATCGTCAGGACCTCAGCGAAGTGCCGTGCGCCGACGCCCACCGCTTCGAGGTGGCCCGCGACATCGACATGAGCGTCTACCCCGGCATCGAATTCGGCCCTGGCGCGCCGTACCCGGGAGCGCTGCGCTTCGGCGAACTGCGCGACGAGCACTGCACCGCCGCCGTCGACGGCTACGTCGGTGCCAAGTTCGACCCGAACGGCCGCTACGGCGTCGGCCTGATGTTCCCCAGCCAGGCCGGATGGGCCAAGGGCGAGCGCACGCTGCGGTGCGGTGTGCAGATGCCGTCGAACACCGGTGCGCTGCTCGAGATGACCGGCTCGATCCTCGACGAGGACCAGTCCAAGGTGTGGCCGACGGGCACGTGCATCGGAATCAACCAGAACGTGCCTGCCGACCCGGTGGACTGCTCGACTCCCCACGCGTTCGAGGTTGCCTCGGTGATCAACCTCACGCAGCAGTTCCCCGGCGGGCATCCGTCGGAAGGCGACCAGGACGCGTACCTGGAGAAGACCTGCACCGACGCCGTCAACGGATACCTCGGCTCGGAGAACGCGCTGCGGGACAAGACGTTGACGTTGTTCTGGGACACGATCGACGTCTCGAGCTGGCTCGCCGGTAGCCGTCAGGTGACCTGCTCGGTGGGCAAGGAACTCGACTCCGGCGGATTCGCGACCATCGTCGGCAGCGCGAAGGGCGACATCCTCATCAACGGTGCCGCGCCCGTACCGCCGCCCGCAGCCCCCGACGGCCGCGCCCTCCCGACTCCGCTGCCCGGTGCCGCTCCGATCACCACCGGAGGCTGACATCCCCACGCACATGACCCGCGTCGATTTCGAAGAAGCGGTGTCCGACGCTCTCGACACCCTGCCGCGAGAACTCACCGACTTCATGAACAACGTGGTCGTACTCGTCGAGGAGGAACACCCCACCGAGGACATCCTCGGGTTGTACGAGGGAATCGCGTTGACCGAACGCTACGAATACAGCGGCCACTTGCCCGACGTCATCACGATCTACCGCAAGCCGATCCTCGACATGGTCGACGACGAACACGAGGCTCGACGCGAAATCGCCATCACCGTCGCGCACGAAATCGGCCATCACTTCGGCATCGACGACGAACGCCTGCATCAACTGGGATTCGGCTGATCGCGCTCGCCCCCGATCGCCACCCCCACCCCCGTAATGCCACCCCCGGTTGGGATCAATGTGGGTTTCAGTCGGTCAGACTGCAACAAAGGCGCATTGATCCCAACCTGGGGGGGCGGGCAAAACAGGGTTAAGCCGAGACAGCCTCTCGGCGAACAGGTCGCACCGCGCGGTCGGTCAGGAATGCGAAGCCCAGTCCCAGAGCCAGCCACAAAGTTGCCTGCGTGGCCAGTGACGAGAGTCGGAATTCCCACAGCAGGGTCGCCGGGAAGTCCGAACCCACTTCGTTCACACCCGGTAGAAGTGCATAACCCACACCGACGATCACGAGGAACGCCACCGTCGGAGCACCGACGCGAACCGCCACCGACGACTGCGACGCCACCGCCTTCGCCACGTAGATCGCGACGCCCACGGCCAGCAGACCGAGAATCACCGAGGCTAACCACAGCCAGGTGCGCTGGGTGATCGTCTCCGGGTCCCCGACGGCCGGTGGGTTGGCCGGATACTTGAAGAACGGCACCGCTTCGATTGCCAGCCATCCGGCCCCGGCTCCGAGGAGTGCGAGGATCGAGCCCGGGAGCGAGCTGAACCGTCGGGCGTAGTGCAGTACCGATGCGAAGATCGCGCCGAGTGCGAGCCCGGCGAGTCCAGTGGCGAGGAAGAGTCCGACGCGTTGCCCGTCGCGACCGACGAGGGCGTCCTCGTCGCCGTGCGAATGCGCAGCAGTCGCATCGGAGGCGGCGTGGTGTGCCTCGCCTGCTGCTTCTTCGATGGAGATGGCCGAATCGATGTGCGGCTCACCGATGACGAAGGCAACTCCGCCGGCGAGCAGTCCCGCGACGAGACCGGCGAGCAGACCTCGCACCAGCAACTGAACGAATGTCCCGGTCAGTGGCATGGCAGGCCCAGCAGGTGGCGGCCGTCGTGCATGAGTTCGTGCATGTACATGCCACTGCGCGAGATCGCGCCCTGGTCGAATCCGACGAGGTAGAGCACAACGAACGCGAGCAGTATCGTCGCGGCGACGATGACGGCGAGGGCCGCCGATTCCGTCGTGTTGCTGGGTGCATGAAGTATTGCCATGGGGGTGTCCTCCTGGGATTGTGCGTCCCGTAGTCCCTTCGGAGATGAAGGGACGGCCATGCGATGTACGAGTTTTCTGGCTCTCGAATTCGGACATCTGCCCGACGTCGATCACAGTGGCGCAACCGTTCCGGATTTTCACCGGATTACCTGCGTACATCGCGTCTTACCTGCGCACTGTGGCACCGCGTTCGACTCTGTGTCAATCACTGTCCTCGAGAAACATCGTCCGATGCCACAATGACGCGGTGACTGCGCCTGCGACCCGCCTGACGTTGGTGAGCCACGCCAGGACCGATGCGATGCGCTCGGGCCGCTTTCCTGCCGACGAGCCACTCGACGAGGCGGGCGTGCGTGCACTGGCCGAGGTGACCGATTTTCCGCGTGCCGACCGAGTGATGTCCGGCCCGGAGCTGCGGTCCCGATCCACTGCCAACATCTTCGGCAGCGACGTCGCTGTCGAACCCGCGTTGGCCGACGTCGCGTACGGCGGGTGGTCCGGTCTCGAGATGACCGATCTGCCCGATGCCGACGCGATGGCCTGGCTCGGCGACCCGGCATTCACACCGCCGGGCGGTGAATCTCTGGAGGCGTTGTTCGCTCGCGTCCGGACGTGGCTCGATGAGGCCGGTTCGACGCCGGGCCGCACGCTGGCCGTGACCGCACCCGCAGTGATCAGGGCCGCGGTCGTGCTGGTGCTGGCGGCACCGGTCAGCTCGTTCTGGCGGGTCGACGTCGCACCGTTGACGCGCACCTCGATCCATCGCCGAGGCTCGCTGTGGACGATGGATTCGGTGGCACAGAAGTCTCTCTGAATTCTTTCCGGCATCGATGGAACCGATCCGGGCACGGCGGCGTCCTACCTACCGACAGCCCAGTTCGTCGATCGCAGGGAGCGTGCTCATGACCGTCATCAAAGTCGATCCGGTGGCTCTGCAGCTCGCTGCCTCGGAACTCGATGCGGTCGCTGCCCGATTGCAGGCCGCCGTCACTGCCACGGCTCTTCCTGTTCGGCCGTTGCCGCCGGGCACCGACGAGGTGTCGCTCTTGACCGATCGCTTCTTCGCCACCGCGGCCGATACCTTCGGACCTGCTGCAGCACGAGGCATTTCGGAGCTACACCGGGCCGCCGAGGAACTGCGCAAGCAGGCCGCGGACTACCTGGCGACCGACGACGACACCGCCGGGGGCCTGCCGGGGCTCGCCGGCATCTGACGCACTCATCGACCGGCAGCGGTTTCGAAAACGACACGGGGGCTCGAACATCATGGGGGCTGGACAATGACGCTCGGTGTGACAGGTGTGGTGTGGCTACCACGAACTGCGACAGGAAATTCGACGCGACTGTTGGGGCCCGGACCGGTGCCTCTACACGTCGCAGGCGGGGCCTGGGGTTCGGTGGCCGCGGCCTTCACCGAGGCCTCGGTGAGCATCGCCGCCATCACGACAGCCCTGACCGCGGGCTGGGAGGGTGAGTCGGCCCTACTCGCGCAGGCCGCCCTCGCCCGGTTCGCCACGTGGACCGGAGCCACCGCACTGAAGGCAGCGGCACTGTCGATCGAAGCCCCCGCCGCGGGAACCTCGTACGGCGTCGCACTGGCCACGATGCCGTCGCTCGTCGAGATCGGTGCCGTGCAAGCTGCCAAGGTGACGGCTGCGTCGACCGGCGGTGCACTGAACGGAAGTTACGAGGCAGCCGAGGTCGCAGATCGATTGCTCGACATCCGCGCAGCCATGGTCATGGAGGGATTCGAGCTGGTCTCCTCGCACCTGATCGCGAAGACGACGTTCGATCATGCGCCCGCCATCGTGTCCGAATCCGGCAGTGGTCTCGGCAAATTCGCCAACGGTGCGCTGATGACGTCTCCCGTTCAGGCTGCGGTCGGCAGTTTGATGGCCGCGACGCAGAACCCTGGCGTGGCGGCCGCAGCCGGGCAGCTCGGCAGTGCCGCCACCTCGATCGCCGGAACAGGCGTATCCACGGTGGCCACCGCGGCATCGAATTTGGTCTCGACGCCGCCGCCGAGTGGACCCGGATCCGGCATCGGCCACTCTTTCGCACCCGGTGGTTCAGGACCTCTCGCCGTCGGGCCGGCATCCACCCGTCCGGTGGCATACGGCGGACTGGGCGGAAGCAGCGGCAGCATCGGCGGCGGACCGGGAATGCCCGGTTCGGCGTCGAGTCCCCTCGGCGGTGGATCGGCACTCGCGGGTGCAGTACAGAGCACTCCTGCTTCCACGGTCGGCGCACCGACCGCAGCCGAGGGTGGTCTCGCTCAGCGCGGAACCGGAGCTGGTGCTGCGCCTGCGTCGGGAACACGAGCGCAGGACGACGACGAACACGACACCCCGGAATACCTGAAACAGTTCGAGCATTTCGCCGACGGCCGCACGGTGGCACCGTCGGTCATCGGAGCAGACCCGGCACTGCCGGACCCAGCCCTCGAGAACACGAGTGAGAACGGTCGGTGATCGACTTGGGAACCGTGCCGGTGGGCCACACACTGCCGAGTGCCGCACTCGGTGTCGACGAGATGGATTTCCTGGTCGACGAGCTCTCGATTGCCGAACTACCCGTCGTGCTCGACGTCTTCCCGCGCTTCGACGACGCGAAAGCCCGCGACCGTGCTGTCGACCGCGGCCGTCAGGCCCTTGCGGCGGCAGGACTGTGGGACGGCACCGCGGTCCACGAGGACGTTCGCCACTGGCTGCGGGTCCTGGAACAACCCCGCTGGTACGTCTCGGCTCGACAGTTCGAGGGCGACACCGTTCCCGTGACTCGGATCTGCATCGCATCCGACGACACCATCGCGGTGTCGGCGGTACGGCGAGAGAACATCGTCACCCTGCGCGTCATCGCCGGGGATCCGGCTCGCGATCTCGTCTCGTCGCTGGGATCGGCACCGCCGTTCGATCCCGGCAGCATCAACGCGCCCACCGACCTGCTGGCCGAGGCACTGGACGCGGCACCGTCCGACGTGGGCGGCACCGCTTCCCGTCTGCGCAGCATCGGAATCGCCGACGACCGGGCCCTCACTCTGGCCTCGGCGATGGCCACGTGCGCGGGCAGGACCGAGATCACGGCCGTGACCCGCAGGCATGGGACTCGGCGCGGGGCCGGGCGTCCGGTGGCCCTGTTCGAAACCCGCGTCGGACGGATCGTCGCCACCTCCGCTGTCGCCGCGGACGGTCGTTCGTGGAGCTCGTTGACCGGCGCGTCGGATCACCGGGTGACAGCGGCTCTGACAGAGCTGATCTCGTCGGCCAACGACCCAGCGACCACCAACCCAGCGACCACGAACCCAGCGATCGGCAATCCAGCGATCAGCTGATCGGGTTGTCTGCCTTGTCGCTGCCCTTGCCCTCGAACGGCGGCAGGAACGTGCCCCACTTGGCGCATGCCCAGCCACCGTCGGGTAGCGGCAACAGCTCGATTGTCTGGGTGTTGTCGAGATGGTTGTCGGCGGCGAAGGTGCCGTCGACACCGGTGAGGGCCGCCGCGACCAATCGAATTGCGGCCCCGTGGCTCACGACGACGACGTCTCCGGCGGTGTCGTCACCCAAGTACTGTCCACGCAGCTCGTCGAGCACCGGGACGTAGCGCGCCAACACTGCGCGCCCGCTCTCGCCGCCCGGCGCGGCTGCATCCAGATCTCCGGTATGCCACCGGTAGAAGATTTCGGTGAACAGTCGGTGCGCCTCGGGATCGTCTCGATCTTCCAGCTCTCCGGCGGACGTCTCCTGGATACCGTCGGTCACGACGAGGGGCACTCCGGTGCCGCGCTCGACGTAGCCCGCAGTCTGCTTGGCGCGCAGAGCAATCGACGAGACCAACACGGCGGGAGGATTACCCAGCCGTGTCTGCGCGTACGCCTCGGCTTGCCGGTGCCCGAGCTCGGTGAGTTCGGCTCCCGGCGGCGCTGTGTCCAGCTTCTTCGCGACGTTGGAGACGGTCTGCCCGTGCCGAACGAGAATGAGCTTGCCCATCACAGATCACCCCGACCGGAACGAATTTCGGACAACCACTGCACGTGCTCGTCGATCGGTTGCGGCACCGAACCTCCCGATGTCGTTGCCGTGGGCCATGATCCGAGGAAACGTAGCGGCATCTTCCGGTGGAACGCGGTCAGCGCCTCGGCGACGAGGGGATCGTCCACATGCCCGGCGCAATCGACGAAGAACATGTAGGTGCCCAATTGCGAACGGGTAGGGCGTGATTCGATGAACGTCAGATCGATGTTGCGAATTCCGAACTCCGCCAACGCTGCCGGCAGCGTACCCGGGTCGTTCGGCGGCTTCAGCACCACCGAGGTGCGGTCGGCACCGGTGCGGGCGGGCACCGGCTGCGGCGGAGTCACCAGCACGAAGCGGGTGCGCGCACCCTCGACGTCGATGATGCCGTCGGCCAGCGTCGGCAGAGACAATCGCTCCCCGGCCAACCGTGTCGAGACAGCGGCGTCGACCACGCCGGCGGCAACATCTTCTGCCGCACCGGCATTCGAGGTCGCAGACTGCACGACGGCGTCGGGCATCGTGGCCTGCAACCACTGCCGGACCTGGCTGAGGGCGATGGGGTACGCGCTGATCGTGCGGGCCGAGTCGAGCGTGACACCGGGCCCGCCGACGATGGTGAACGCGACCTCGATCTCGGTCTCGGCGACGATCTGCAATCGCCGTCCTTCGGACAATGCGTCGAGCGTCGGCGGCACGGCCCCCTCGATGGAGCTCTCGATGGGAACCACTGCGGCGTCGGCGGCACCGGATCGGACGGCCTCGAGCGCCGCGGGCGGGCTCGCGGCCGACACTCTCTGGACGTCCCCGACCAGGCCGACCCCATCGAATGCGCCGAGCGTTTCGAACTGCGCCAGCGCCATCTCCGTGAACGTTCCCGATGGGCCGAAGTAAGCGATGCGAGGCACGTCTCGAGGTTACGTTGTCGACGTCCCCGAAGCGATCAAACCGACGTCGACCAGCCGGGCGCGGGCGGCGACGGCGTCGGCGATCTCGACCCCCAGCAGTACCTCCCGCACGGCCTCGGCGGCCTCGGGTATGAGCTTGCGCAGAGCGTCGACATTCGGCGCGGCCAGAGCCGACGCGATGTCGTCTCCGCGCAGCGACGCCACCGTCGCCGCGAGGATCGCGATCACGTCGTCTCCGGTGTCGGCGCGGGCGACCAGACCGACATCGGCATGCGAGACGACGGCGAGCACGTCGGCGATACGCCTCGCCGTGTCGCCGACACCGATGCCGGGGGTCCGATGAGCGGCAACGATGGTCTCCGCGGTCTCGGCCACGTCGATCGCGTCGAACACCGGGAAGACGACGAGGGGCGAGGGCAGTCGCAACCCGAGCGCGTCGGCGAGATGCTCGGGGACCGCGTCGACCTCGAATCGAACGGCTTCGTAGTTGCCTGCGCTCGAGCCCCGGAGCTCGTCCGGGTCGATGTCGAGTCGCACGACGATGCGCCCGAGGTTCTCGGTGGGCGGCAGCGTCAGCAGGGTCGAGGCCAGCACGACGGGCGGGCCGTACTCGGCGGCGCGTGGAGCGGCCTGCACGGCCGGGGCATCGGCGCAGAACGGCTGCAGCAGTCCGGCGACGAGCGCGTTCGGGTCTGGTCGGTGCGGCACACCGAGGGTCAACGGAATCGGCACGTCTTCACGGTAGTCCCAGCTTGCCCTTGCGATACCCGCCACATCCGGCTAACTTAGGGGCACATTACTTAGGTATGCCTCACCTACTGGCCATTCAACTGTACCGATCGCATCGGAGGAGCCCATGCTCGGCGCAACCACCACCACCGGACCGTCCACCGCCGAGCGCGTACGCAGCGCCTGCATGCGCGCCGAGGGCGCAGCTCTCGTGATCGACGGCAGCGACCCCGTCGTGACGTCCCTGCACCACTTGCGACCCAACGGCGAGATGATTCTGGCCGTCCCCACCGATTCCATCGACGACGCGATCAGGTGGCAGTCCTCCCGCGCCGGCGTTCCTGCCGTCGTCGAGCTCACCGATCACGCACCTCTCGCACTGCGCGAACCGGTGCGGTCACTGGTGTGGCTGCGCGGAGAATTACGCCCGGTGCCGGAATCGCTGATGCGCCCGATGGCCGGCGCGGTGGCCGCCGAGCATCCCCACGCGGCTCTGCTCGACGTCGGCCACACCACCTCCCTGGTGCGTCTGATCGTCGGCTCCGCAGTGGTGGCGGACAGCACCGGAGCCGAGCCGGTCGACGTCGACTCGCTGCTGGCAGCCGAGCCCGATCCGTTCTGGGAGATGGAAACGAGCTGGCTCGAGCACCTCGACTCCGACCATCCCGACCTCCTCGCGCAACTGTCCCGACGCCTCCCACCGTCGCTGCGGCAGGGACGCGTGCGTCCGCTGGGCATCGACCGCTACGGCATTCGTCTGCGTATCGAGGGCGAGTGCGGCGACAACGACGTCCGGTTGGGCTTCGCCGCGCCCGTCGACGACACGATCTCCCTGAGCCGGGCCCTCCGGGTCCTCGCCGGTTGCCCGTTCCTCAACGGTCTGCGCGCCCGGGGCTGACGCCGCCG
The DNA here is from genome assembly GCF_001894785.1 of Rhodococcoides fascians NBRC 12155 = LMG 3623. GTDB lineage: Bacteria > Actinomycetota > Actinomycetes > Mycobacteriales > Mycobacteriaceae > Rhodococcoides > Rhodococcoides fascians. Next base: position 392,275 of record NZ_BCWW01000001.1, on the reverse strand, counting down.
CGAGGCACAACAGGGCACACTCGTGCCGTGATCGACTTCAGGAATTGGTTGACGCCACCGCCGCCGGAGAGCGCCGCTCCACCGCCCGATGCTCGCGAACGCACGACCATCAAGGTCGAGATCGCGATCGTGCTGCTGGTGACGTTCGGCCTCAGTGGCATGAGCAGCATTCTCTCGCTGGTCGAGGATGCCCTGCAGACCGCAGCGCTGTCCGATCAGACGGTCGCCCTGAACTCCTCGCGATCGAGCTTCAGCGTCATCGACCTGCTGTTCCAGCTGCTGAGCATCCTGCGCCTGTGCGCGTGGGGAGCATTGGGGCTGTACCTGCTGTGGCGAGCAGATCTGGCACCGCGTGCGATCGGACTGGCGAAACCGCGCCTGAAGATCGATCTCGGCCACGGCGTCGGGCTGGCGGCACTCATCGGGCTGCCGGGTCTCGCGCTCTACCTGGTCGGCAACGCCCTGGGATTCAATCTGAACGTCGTCCCCAGCGCGCTCGACGACCACTGGTGGCGAGTGCCCGCCCTGATTCTGTATGCGCTGGCCAACTCCGGTGCCGAGGAGATCATCGTCGTCGCCTACCTGATCTCTCGACTCCGCCGACTCGGCTTGAGCGAGAACAAGTCCTTGCTGTGCTCCTCGCTGCTGCGCGGGAGTTATCACTTCTATCAGGGGGTGGGCGGCGGCGTCGGCAACTTCCTGATGGGTCTGGTGTTCGGCCGATACTGGCAGCGCACCGGGAGGCTGTGGCCACTACTGATCGCGCACGCACTCATCGACATCGTCGCGTTCGTCGGTTACGCCCTGCTGCGCGAACACCTGGCGTGGTTGCCCTGATGGGTACAGTCGATTCGTGAACGACGACGATCGCTACGGACGGCACGGCGCGCCGAATCGGCGTACCCCGCCGCCGAGCCAGCCGCCGCCACCGCGTCGACCACCCGGCCAGCAGCCCCCTCCCCCGCCTCGGCGCGCCGGTGGGGCCCCTGGACAGCCACCGCCGCCACCACGTCAGTACCGACCCGGTCCGCCGCCGGTTCCGAACCCCCGTCGGTACAACCCGGAACCTCCCGCGGAGCGAGGGACCCCTCGCCGTCCGGGGCCCGCACCCGAGGGCACCGAATTCATCAGACGCGACGGCCGCCCGGCCGCTCCCCGCCACGGCGCCCCGGTGCCACCGCAACAGGCGTGGTCGCAGGCACCCGAACCCGGCCCTGCCGGTTCCGTTCCACCGAACTCGACGCGCCAGTACTCCCGCGCTGCCGAGGACGAGGCCGGGCGCACCGGGTACGCACCGCGCCAACAGCCGGAACCGTACGTCGACGAGCGCAGGCAGCCACCGGCTTCTCCGCAGCGCGCCTTACGCCGACCGGAACCAGCTCGGCCACAACGTGATTCACGTCCTCCCAAGGTTGCGAAGCCGCGCAAGCGTCGGCGCTGGGGCCGTCGCTTCCTGATCGTCCTGCTCGTCCTCGTTCTGGGCATCGGCGGCATCGTCTACTACGTCGACAGTTCGCTCACGCGAGTCGACGCTCTGACCTCGTACCCTGGCAGGATCGGCGACACCCCGGGCACCAATTGGCTTCTCGTCGGATCGGATTCACGAGCCGGCCTGACGCCGGAGCAGGAAGCATCTCTCGCGACCGGTGGCGAAGTGGGCCCCAGCCGCACCGACACCATCATCATGATCCACATCCCCGAGGGCGGCGGGGCGACGACGATGGTCAGCCTGCCCCGCGACTCGTACGTGCCGATTCCCGGCAACGGCGAGGACAAGCTCAACGCGGCGTTCGCATTCGGCGGGCCGTCCCTATTGGTGCAGACGGTCGAGGGTGCGACGGGAGTACACATCGATCACTACGCCGAGATCGGTTTCGGTGGTTTCGCCGGAATCGTCGACGCCGTCGGTGGAGTCAACGTGTGTGTGCAGAACGCGATCGACGATCCGTTGGCGGGCATCAACATTCCCGCGGGCTGTCAGGATCTCGACGGTTCCGAGGCACTCGGCTTCGTGCGATCCCGCGCGACCGCATTGGCCGACCTCGACCGGATGAACAACCAGCGGGCCTTCATGTCCGCTCTGCTCGACAAGGCAACCAGCGCTTCCACTTTCCTCAATCCTTTGAAACTGTGGCCGTTGGTGTCCGATACCGCGTCGTCGTTGAGTGTCGACGACGGAGACCACATCTGGAACCTGGCCGGGTTGGCCTGGGCGATGCGCGGTGGGCCGGTGACGACGACCGTGCCGGTCGGCGGCTTCCAGGACTCCGATGTCGGCAACGTCCTCGTGTGGGACGGCACCAGGGCACCGGCATTCTTCGACGCCATCGCTCAGGATCGAGAAATTCCGGCAGATCTGCTGACCGGCGGCCCCTGACGGGGGCGTGCGGCCGGTACGTTGTGGATCATGACATTGCCGTCGCATGAGCCCGCCACCTCGTTTCACGATCTACTGCGCGCCCAGGTTCGGTACGAGTTCACCGCCTCGCAGCAGTACGTCGCCATCGCGATCTGGTTCGACCGCAACGATCTTCCGCAGTTGGCGCACCGCTTCTACGCCCAGTCGGCCGAAGAGCGTCGGCACGCCATGATGATGATCCGATTCCTCATCGACAACCGACTCGAGGTGGACGCGTCGGGTATCGACGACGTGGTGACCGCGTTCGATTCGGTCGCCGAACCGGTGGAGTTGGCGTTGGCGCAGGAGGGGGCGGTCACCGATCGGATTACCGCGCTCTCACAGGCGGCCAGAGCCGAGGGCGATTACATCGGGGAGCAATTCATGCACTGGTTCCTCACCGAACAGGTCGAGGAAGTAGCTGCGATGCAGAGCCTGCTCAACATCGTGCGGCGAGCAGGTTCGGATCTGTTCGACATCGAGCAGTACGTGGCTCGCGAGCTCGGCTCGGTGACCCGCGCCACCAACGCACCCAAAGAGGCCGGAAGCGCGTAACTAACGCCCTGCTCAGAGGGGACATTTAGGATTCACTGTATTAGGCTACGTTCGCCTCAATAAGGCTCGACTTGGATGACAATGCCCTCTGACCAGGCATATTGTCCTCACCATGAGCGCAGACATCAAAGAAACGAACCACACCAAGTTCCACGCACTTCTTCGCGACCAGATCCGCAACGAGTTCAATGCCTCGCAGCAGTACATCGCCACCGCCGTCTACTTCGCGAATGTCGACCTGCCGCAGCTGGCCAAGCACTTCTACGCGCAGTCGGTCGAAGAGCGTAACCACGCGATGATGATCGTCCAGTACTTCCTCGATCGCGACATCACCGTCGAACTGACCGGTGTCGACGCGTCGAAGTCCGTGTTCACCGACCCGCGTGAGGCCATCGCCCTCGCATTGGCACAGGAGGAGACGGTCACCGAGCAGATCATCGCTCTGGCGAGCACCGCCCGCGAAGAGGGCGACTACCTCGGCGAGCAGTTCATGCAGTGGTTCCTCAAGGAGCAGGTCGAGGAAGTTGCCAGCATGAAGACCTTGCTCAACATCGCAGACCGCGCCGGCCACAACCTGTTCGACCTCGAGCAGTTCGTTGCCCGCGAGATGAACACCAGCGTCGTCGCCGATGCAGGCGCACCCACCGTCGCCGGCGGATCGCTGTAATTTCGCTCCACGCGACACGCATCGACGAGTAACGCGAGAGATCTCGCGCTCATACGGGTGGTCGTCGGACAAGCAGCCCTTGTCCGACGGCCACCCGACGTGCGTTTCGGTGCACCAACTTTCGGGCCGCCGCACCTCTCGGTTGGGCTCGACTGCTCAGCGCAGGGTGACCTGACGGCCACGAAGGCCGTCCCGCGAACGCAGCTGCGCTCCCGTGAGCGGGGCGTCGACGGCAAGAGCCTCGTTCAGCTTCTCCCCGAATTCCTTTGTCGGAGCAGCCCATTCGGTGGGATGCATCTCCGGATCGAGATCGAACACCGGCACCAGCAACCCGTGCGTACGGAACGAGCCTGCGTACCGCGAGCCCTCACCGAGATTCAGGTCTCCGGCAGCGTGCAACCGTGCGAGGGCGAGCATGACGTCGTCCTCGCTCTCCGGGCGAACCCACCGGATGTGCGCCTTGTCGCCGGCATCGACCCACCATGCTGCAACGACGCCGTCCGCCTCGATCCGCGCCGAGGGCATGATCGCCTGATTCGCGCGCTCCACGGTTGCGGCCACATCGGCTGCGGGAGTGGCACTTTCCGGGATCCACCAATTGAAATCCTGATGCACGGTGATCTCGAGGAGTGCGGACGGGTCGAGGACATCGGTCAATGCGGGGGTGTTCTCGTCCACCTTCGAAGCTTCGAGCGACTCACCTGCGGGAGCGGCGGCGACCCAGCCCAACGCGCTACTGATATCTGCTGCAACGTCTTTCGACTGCAACTGCACCTGCAGGCCGACGAATCCTTCTACAGTGCCCGCCTCTTCGCGTACCAGAGCGGCGACGGCTCCCGGCAATACCGTTGCCAGAGTGACGGTGCGGCCGCCGGACGTGATCGGCGCGGTGGCGGTGGCCGAAGGCACGAATTCGCGCAGCGCCACCAGGTCGCATTCTGCGGCCAGGCCCTCGAACGGCCGCGTCGTCCCCGACTCGAGGCTGGCGCGCTCGGCCTCACGCTGCGCGAGCTTGGCCGCCCGGTTGCTGTCCTGCTTCGGTCCGCTGTTTCTTTTGCTCTTACCCACGCCAGAAAACCTACACGTTCTTCGATTCCAGCCAGGCGCGCGTTCGTCCGGGATGGTTGGTCGCGATCCACCCGACACCGAGTTCGCGGCACAGGTCCACGTCCTCTTTCTCGTCGACCGTCCACACGTAACTGGCACGGCCCGACGCGGCTGCTCGATCGACGAGCGTCGGGTGCTCACGCAACGCCCGGATCGACGGACCGACCGCGGTGGCACCGACGGTCGTCGCTGCTCCGCCGCCCAGATAGTGCGAGCTGTCGCCGAGGAGGACCGTCGGAAGCATCGGTGCCGAGCGGCGCACTCGCCACACGGCCGAGGGCGCGAAAGACATGATGACCGCCCGCGAATGATCCGCCGAGGCAGGCGCTCCGATGCCGAAGTGGTGCAGCTCGGCCAGCACCGAGGCCTCGATCAGCGAGCCGAAGCGCACCGGATGCTTGGTTTCGATGAAGAGCTTGACCGGCTTGCTGGTCCAATCCAGAATCAGCGCGATCAGGTCGTGCAGCGTCAGAAGTTCGGCGGGTTCGTCAGCATCGCCGTAGTTCAACCGGGCGAGCTCGTCGAAGGTCATCTCGCTGACGATTCCGGTGCCGTTCGAGGTTCGGTCGACGCGGCGGTCGTGCACGCACACGATGCGGCCGTCCTTCGTGAGCCGGACGTCGCATTCGACGCCGTCCGCTCCCTCCCGCAACGCGAGATCGTAGGCGGCGAGCGTGTGTTCCTTCTTCGCCGCAGATGCTCCTCGGTGCGCGACGACCAAAGGGCCGCGTCGGTCCGGGCTCACGAGACCGTCACCGCCCGGTCGTCCTTCTCGGCCCCGGAGTCCGCACGAGCTGCGTCGGCCGGCTCGGTCTCGGTCTCGGCCTGCTCGGTCTCGGACTGCGTGGCCTCGGACTGCGTGGTCTTTCGCTCGACGCTGGGTGCGATGACCCAGCGGGTGGGACGAGACAGCGCCGAACCGCGCAGGGTGCGGCCCTCGAGTCGGCGCATGACGGCCAGGGTCAGCACCGCGGAAACTGCGGCCACGAGCGCCACGACGGCGGCGAGCAGAACGCCGTCGGCGCGGGCTTGCAGTGTGTTGCGCAGACTCCACAGCACCTGCACGACGACCAGCGCGTTGCTCGTCGCCCAGACGGCCCACCAGATCCGGATCAAGGTGAGCTGGCGGTAGACGTCGCCGTCGGCTTCGGCTCGGAGGCGGACGATCTCCGTCAGGTACACCCCGGGCATGACGATCCGAACAAGAGGCAGCATCGAGAGCAGCAGCATCCATCGCACCGACCGCGGCTCGGTCGCACCGACCGATGCGTAGGCCAGCCGGCGTTGCCGAATCAGCCAGCAGGACGTCGTGATCAGCGCGAGCAGACCGACGATGAGCGCGCCGACCTGTGCGAAATAGACCAGCGCATCGGAAATTGCCAGCGTGATCGGCGACAGCAATCGGGTGCGGTTGTACAGCAGAATTCCGTAGCGAAACAACTCGGCGAACGCCGCCAGCCCGAGCAGCAGCGCCGTGATCCAGACGAACGTCTGCGCGTTGGCTGCGTACTGCTCGACGCGCCCGGCGGGCTTGAGTGCTGCGGGGTCGCGTGGGGTGTCGCGCAGCCCCCAGGTGGGCGTCGAGTCGTAACGCGGAGTGGGGGTCGGTGCCGCGACCCGGGCGAGACCGACGGCCTTGTTCTTCGACGACGCAGGCCGCGCAATCCAACGAAAATTGCGGCGGCCCTGTGCCGGTGCCCGAGCGGACACCGGCGAGAGCAGCACGCCGTGGCAGCGGGGGCACCACGTACCCGGCCGTGCGCCGACCGCCCAGCGAGTGCTGCAGCGGGCGCAGACCTGGAACGCCTGTGCGCGCCCCTGCGGTGCCGACATCTAGATGATTCTCGCTTCGTCCGAATCGTCGTCGCGCTGGATCGGCCTACCGGCGGCATGCCAGTCGAGCATCCCGCCCTCGACGTTGATGGCCTCGTAGCCCACGCGATTGAGGTATTCGACGACCCGAGCCGAGCGCCCGCCGGCTTTGCAGACGACGTAGATCTCGGACTGGTTGTCGATTTCGCCTGCTCTGGACGGAATGTCGCCCATCGGGATGTGCACGGCACCGGGTGCATGTCCGGCCTGCCACTCGTCGTCTTCTCGGACGTCGAGCAGCACTGCCGCTTCCGGGAACGGCACCGGAAGGCGGTCTACGGTGACGGCGGGTGACTGCTCGGGGTGAGACACCTCTCGATCTTGTCACGGGTGCGATCGCGACTGCCACTCGTGCCCGCCTGACGATGGATGGCCCCAGCTATGACCTACGTCACTTTGGCTCAACAAAGTTATCCACAATATCCACAGGTTGATGCACAGAATCGGGGCCCGTGCCGGTTTCTATCCACAGGTCACGGCCTCACAACTGATTGCCGGTGTATCGAGTACCAACGAAGGCTGTGGATCGATCGTGATTTGACACAGCTGTTGTCTGCGGTCGTTTATCCAAGCTGATTACCCTGGCAAACATGACTTCTCACTCCTCGGTCGAGCTACGCGTCTTCACCGAACCGCAACAGGGCGCAACCTACGACGACCTCCTCCGGGTCGCCACAGCCGCGGAGGAATTCGGCTACGGTGCCTTCTTCCGATCCGACCATTACCTCGCGATGAGCGGCGACGGGTTGCCCGGCCCCACCGACGCGTGGATCACCCTGGCCGGCCTGGCCCGTGAGACGTCGACCATCCGGCTCGGCACGCTCGTCACCTCCGCCACATTCCGCTACCCCGGCCCACTCGCCATCAGCGTCGCGCAGGTCGACGCCATGAGCGGTGGCCGCGTCGACCTGGGGTTGGGTGCCGGCTGGTTCGAGGACGAGCACAAGGCGTACGGCCTGCCGTTCCCGGCGCTCGGTGAACGCTTCGACCGACTGGAAGAGTCCCTCGCCGTCATCACCGGGCTGTGGGAAACACCGGCCGGCGAGACGTTCTCGCACCCGGGAACCCACTACCCCGTCACCGATTCCCCCGCCCTCCCCAAGCCCGTCCAATCGCCGCGTCCACCCATCCTCATCGGCGGCGGAGGCAAGAAGCGCACCCCGGCCCTGGCCGCGAAATACGCGGACGAATTCAACATCCCCTTCGCCTCGCTGGCCGACACCGAAACGCAGTTCGGACGCGTCCGCGCCGCCTGCACCGCCGCCGACCGTGACCCCGACTCCCTCGTCTACTCCAACGCACTCGTCCTGTGCTGCGGCCGCACCGAGGAGGACATCGCCCGACGCGCCGCCGCCATCGGCCGCGACGTCTCCGAACTCCGCGAGAACGGGGCCGCGGGAAGCCCCGCCGAACTGGTCGACAAAATCGGCCGCTTCGGGGCCATCGGCGCGACTCGCGTGTACCTGCAGACCCTCGACCTCACCGATCTCGATCACCTCGAACTGGTCGCCTCCGAGGTCATCCCGCAGCTCTGATCTCCCCCGCCTCCCATCCGCCCCAGTCCACTCAACGTGACATTGACCCCCGAAAAGGCCACCAAATGTCACATTGACTACCCAGCAGGGGCGAGTAGCCGGCGAGGCCGACACCCGGGTGATGTCGGTCGACCGCAGATGTCGGGTCGGCGGGAGATCGAGCGCAGTCGTGGCACCCCAGTCCACTCAACGTGACATTCACCCCCGAAAAGGCCACCAAATGTCACATTGACTACCCAGCGGGGGTGACTACCCAGCGGGGGTGACTACCCAGCGGGCTGGGGTCAAGCGGCAGATCGGGTGCGTAGTTGTCGGTATCGCGTGCTGATATGTCGTGCTGCGGGCAGTTCGATCCAGCGGTAGAGGATTTCGGCGAGTGCGGCGGTGCCGGTCAAGAAGGCCAGGACGGCGGCGGTGGGTCCGAAGTGCGGTTCCACGGCTGCGTAGATGCGGTAGAGCACGAGTGTGTGGATCAGGTAGATGGCGTAGCTGCGGGTGCCGATCCAGCCGATGATGGGCCAGCGGGTGATGGGTCCGTCGTATCGGGCCAGGATCAGCACGGTGCCGGTGACGACGAGCAGTGACCACAGGTAGGTCTCGCCCATCCAGAAGGTGTGGACGTCGATGGCGAGGCGGATCACTTCGATTTGTGCGACGACGCCGATGACGATCCAGCGCCAGGTGACGAGTTTCGCCCAGCCGAGGTAGAAGATCTGGCCGAGGAACAGGGTGGGCAGTACTCCGGCGACTTTGGTGAGGAACGGGATGGTGTACGGCTGCGGCAGGTAAAGGTTCCAGAGGATCACCAGTGTGCAGAGTGCAGCTCCGATGAGGGGCACGGTGATCGGGCTTGCTCGGAGCGCCGAGCGCATTGCGACGCAGTAGAGGTAGAACACGATCTGTACGACGAGTGTCCAGGTGACGCCCAGTACGGCGACCTCGGGTCGGAGGAAGAAGCCGCCGAGGAAGAAGCTGAGTACGGCCTCTCCGTTGCTGATTCCGGGTTGTCCGCTGAACATGCCGTTGACGCCGAGTTTGACGAGTACGACGGCCAGGGCGATGGCGAACCAGAGGGCGGGCACGAGTCGGGCGAGCCGCGCGACCATGAAGTCCCGACGCGATTGCCGCATGGCGGATCGGGTGATGAGCAGTCCGGTGAGCAGCATGAACATGCTCACGCCCACGAAGGAGAGGTGGAGGTTGAGGCCGATGTCGTCGATGAGGACGAGGTTGACGATGTCGAGCATCCACCAGTCGCCGCCGACGTCGTCGAGTAGGTAGAACGAGATGTGCGAGTAGAGGACGGCGCAGACGGCGATGACGCGCAGGAGATCGGCACCGTTCATCTGGACGCGGGGCGCGGTCACGGGCGGTGCGGCGGCGGACTCGTCGACCGAATTTCGGTTCGGACGGTCCCCTTTCACACCCTCGAGTTTAGGTTCCGTTCATGGTGTGGACCAATTCGGCGCTGTTACGCAACTATTTCGTGACAATCGCAGGTTTTCGCAGCCCAGGAATTCGACTGTCTTGTTCACGTGGATTTATTCCGAGAAAAGCATCTCGGTTACAACGGTTGCACAAGGGGTAGGAATGAGATTGGGTTGAACCCTACGAAAGATCCGCAGTAGGACGAACGTGCCCGCATCACGCGATGGGCACGGCGTCGTTAGAGAAGGGAACCACGTGTCCGAGTACACCTTGCCCGACCTTGATTTCGATTACTCCGCCCTCGAGCCGCACATCTCGGGCGAGATCAACGAGCTCCACCACTCCAAGCACCACGCCACCTACGTCGCCGGTGCCAACACCGCGCTCGAGAAGCTGGCTGCAGCCCGCGAGGCCGAGGATCACGGCAGCATCTTCCTGCTGGAGAAGAACCTCGCGTTCCACCTCGGTGGCCACGTCAACCACTCCATCTGGTGGAAGAACCTGTCGCCCAACGGTGGCGACAAGCCCGAAGGCGAACTCGGTGCCGCGATCGACGACCAGTTCGGTTCGTTCGACAAGTTCCGCGCACAGTTCACCGCTGCTGCCAACGGCCTGCAGGGCTCCGGCTGGGCAGTGCTCGGCTACGACTCGCTGGGCAAGAAGCTCCTCACCTTCCAGCTCTACGATCAGCAGGCCAACGTGCCGCTGGGCATCATTCCGCTGCTGCAGGTCGACATGTGGGAGCACGCCTTCTACCTGCAGTACAAGAACGTCAAGGCCGATTACGTGAAGGCGTTCTGGAACGTCGTCAACTGGGCCGACGTCCAGGCTCGTTTCGAGGCCGCCACGTCGAAGACCCCGGGCCTGATCTTCCCGTAGGTTTCGAGATTGCCGCACGACGCGCAATCGCAGACAGGGCCACCGCGTTCGACGCGGTGGCCCTGCCGCATTTCGAAGGTCACGCCTTCCCGGCGGCGGGCACCGACCCGATGGTCGTGACGCCGTGGTCCGGTCTCGCGACGTCCTCGGAACGGCAGGTCGTTCGGCGCGGGGGCTCGGGATCGGGTGTCACGTGTACCTGCACGCTTCCCGACGTCGTCACCACCACAACATCCGACGCGACGCCGGACGACGTGACATCGGACGACGTGACATCGGACGGGCGGACGTCGTCGATTCCGGTGAGCCCGTATTCGGTTCGTACTGCGTGTTCGGCGATCTGGGCGACGGTGTCGTCGGTGCAGCGGCCTCGGTAGTGTCGCAGCGTGAGATGCCCGCGGTCGTGGTCGTCCACGACGGCCTGCGCGTTGGTCGGTTCGAGGTTGCCGTAGTAGCTGCCGTCGGGCAGGGCCACCATGCCCGCTGCGTATCGATCCCCGCCCAGGTGCGTCGATTCCCATACCCGCCCGCTGGATCCGGCGAGGGCCGCCGCTACCGGCCGACCGAGCACCGCGCAGCACGGATCCTTCTTTCCGTGCGTGCAGACGAGGTAGAGCCGCTGGTCGACGCGAGTCCCGATACCAGGTGGGGTGCCCGCCGCGGCGGCTTCGAGCGGTAGTTCGAGTATCTGCTCGACGGTGTCGACCGTGTATTTCTCCAGCCACGGGCCGCGGCGACCCGAGTGCGCGAAAAACACCTGTCGCGTCTCGGTGGGTTCACGCCTGCCGTGCGTTTCTCGCACCAGTTGCGGGCGTACCCCGACGGCCTTGCAGCGACGCGAGAGTTCGGTGCCGATTCGACCGAGCGGACCGCCCGGCCCCCACGGTTCGCGCCCCCACGGGCCTCGATGCTCGATCAACACCCAGCCGTGTGCCCGTGCAGCCGTCCCGCGCAGCGATTCGTCGTTCTCACGCGCCACTGCAGCGCAGCCGACCCAGCGTTCGGATGCCGGCACGTCAGCCCCCGATTTCGGTCGCGGTCTCGACCAGGGCCTGGGCGGTCAGCACGTTGCCGAAGAGAAAATCCTTGGAGGGCAGCTCGGTCACCCGAGCTCCGAGACCGGTGAAGAGCGGGTTCTGTCGCAGTTGCGCCACGGCGTCCTCCGTCCCGGCATCGGTGAGCAGAAGGATGTCGTCGGCCGCCAGCACGTCGATCAGTTCCGGGCTGACGTCGACCGTCTGCACCGCGTCGGATCCGCGATCCTGCTGTGCGGGCGCCCGGTAGCCGAGATCGGCCAGAACTGCGTAAGGAAACGATCCGTCCTGCGTCATGTACCGCAACGAGTCGGTGCGCACTCGCGCGACGGTCAACGTGCTGTTTTCCCGAGGTGAGCGTGACTCGGATTCGTCGACCGCCTGCCGATAGTCGGCCAGCAAACCGTCGGCGATCTCCTGCCGATCGAAGATTCCCGCCAGCTGCTGCAAGGTGTTCTGCCACGAGGCCGGGGTGTATTCCACGACGACGGTCGGCGCGATCGGGGCGACCCGCTCGTACAGCGCTCGGTTGTCCTCACCCGTCGTTCGCATGACGATCAGGTCCGGTGCGGCGGCCGTCAGAGCCTCGATGTCGACGTCGGCGTCGACGGATCCGATGTCGATCGGTTCGGTGGTGAGCCGATCCCGGACGACGGGTGCGTAGTCACCGGTGAGCGGCGGCTTCACTGCCGCGACGGGTTGGATGCCCAACGCGACGACGGCTTCCAACGTGCGGTCGCCGTCGAGCACGGCCACGCGCTGTGGATCGACGGGAACACTCGTCTCATCGAACGCATGCTGCACGGTGCGAACCTCGCCGCCGGTCTCGCCCGGGGTCGATTCTTCCCGACTGCATGCGGCGACACTCAGGAATAGCGCAACGGACAGCAACGAGACGACGGTTCGCCGGGCGGATCCTCTGTTTTTCACCGCAGCAGCGTATCGGCTGCCGAGCCGCAGTGGGCCGGCTACGTTTTCGGCTGGCACTCTCCCCATCTTGTGTGCCAGCCGTTTTCGGGTCATTCTTCTCCTTACCCAACGTCGTGTACCCGGCTTCTGCCTCGTACCTGTCTGGGAGGGATGCGCAATGGACGATCGAGATCTCATCGGTGTCTCACCTTTTCACGCCGCCGGTCTACTGCGCGGGTTCGTGATCTCCGGTCGTTGGCCGGACACCACCAAGGAGTGGGCTCAATTCCTGGCGCTGGCCGTCCGGGTCGCGTCGATGCCGGGTCTGTTGGCGACGTCGACGGTGTTCGGGGTGCGGGAGGAGCTGCCCGAGGATCCGGAGCCGGGGACGGTCGGCCTGGTGTTGGCCGAGGGACCGGTGATCGGAGATTTCGCGTTGGCTCCCGGGCGGTTCTCGGACCATCAGCCGGCCGCGTTGCTGATGCTGCATCCACCGTCGGAGACGACGCCCTCTCTGCCGGAGTGCGCGGGCGCGGCGTCGGGTTGTGTTCTGCTGCCCGGTCTTCCGCATCTGGGCCTCGATCACCGGGCCGCGTGGGTGGAGGCAGAATCCGACGGCACCGTGACGTCGATGATCAGTCGGGTCGGCCTCGATCCGATCAGCGATCCCGACACCGCAGTTTTGGCGATGCTCCTCGCATCCTGACCGCTCCCCGTACACGATTTTTCGGGTCCCCAAACTTATTGGCGCATTGGACAATTGGAGAAACGGCACTTAAAGTCGTCTGCAGCGAAGGGGAGTAGCCCCCAATCAACGTGTCGACATACTGGTCGTTTTCCACGACCCGGCACCTGAACCGGTACTTCCGGTGGGCGAGACCTTCGGTCCGTTCGACGACCGAGGAGTCTGCTGTGCTGTCCGCTCTACTGTTGAGTTTCGCTGTCATTTTCGTGGCCGAGCTGGGTGACAAATCCCAGCTGATGGCCATGACGTTCGCCTTGCGCTACAAGTGGTACGTCGTCATCGGCGGAATCACCGTGGCCACGACCGTCGTGCATCTGGTCTCGGTCGCCGTCGGCCATTTCCTCGGTGTGTCCATCCCCACCGAAGCCATCTCGATCGTCGGCGGGCTCGCGTTCGTCGTGTTCGGTCTGTGGACCCTGCGCGGAGATTCGTTGTCCGACGACGAGGGTGCCAAGGCGTCGCGAGTCACCAAGTCGGCCTTCCTGGCCATCGCGTCCGCGTTCTTCCTCGCCGAACTGGGCGACAAGACGATGCTGGCCACCGTCACTCTGGCCGCCGACAACGACTGGGTCGGAGTGTGGATCGGCTCGACGGTGGGCATGGTCGCCGCCGACGCCCTCGCTATCGTGCTGGGTGCCGTTCTCGGAAAGCACTTGCCGGAACGCATAATTCAGTACGGTGCGGCCATTCTGTTCTTCGTCTTCGGCGCGGTCCTGTTCTTCGAGGGACTGATGCCGGGTACGTCGGCACCGTACGTGGCGGCCGCAGTCGTGGTGGCGATCTCGGCCCTCGTCGTCGCCGCTGCGTTCGTCCGACGCTCCCGCAGCGACGCACCGCAGGAAGTGGAGAAGCGCAGCACCACCGAAGACGTCTGACCTTGGTTTACACTCCTCGCGGAGGGGTGAATGAACGACAACCTGCAGGCGACGGGTAGCGACGCGGCACACCGTTCGACCGATCGGCTCATCAGGATCTTCGGCCGGTTCGTCGGTACCGGCTACGCGGCGTATCTACTGCTGCTCGTTCCCGACATCGCGCGCAGCAGCGTTACGGTCCCCGGGTGGTGGACCCCGACCGCCGTGATCGTCGTGTTCGGTACCGGTCTCGCGTTCGGAGCCTTCACCTTTCACCCGAGCATCAGGGTCAGCCAGGTTGCGGGTTCGATCGCAGCGTTGGCGTTCCCGGTCATGGCCCTGCTGTGGTGGGTGGCCTGGGACGGGACCACCTTCGATCGGAGCGGAATGTTCCTGTCCGCATTCCCCGGCCTGGCCTCACTCGCGGCCGCGACCGTATGGCGACCCATCCCGGCATTCGTGCACACGGCCGTCTCGGTGGTGATCGTGCAACTGATCAATCAAGCTGTGCGAGAGCCGTTTCCTCGCAGCAACATCATCGCCGAAATATTCTTCGGGCTGATGTTCTGCACGGTGTTCGTCGCGGCGACTCTGGCCGCACTGCGTACCGGTCGCATTCTCGACGCCACCATCAGCGCCACCCACGGCGATGCCGCACGGGCGGCTGCGGCGAATGCACGCGAAGTCGAACGGGAACGGTTCGACGCCCTCATCCACGACGAGGTCATGTCGTCACTGCTGGCGGTCGCTCGCCAGGGCCGCACTGCCAGCCTGGCCCGTCAAGCACGTTCGGCATTGGCCCATCTGGACGGACTACACACCGACACTGCGACACACGATTTCACCGCCGACGACACGATCGCTCTGATGCGGGCCTCCGCATCGACGGTCGACGAATCGATCGATTTCAGGGTCCGCGAGGACCCTGCCGATTCCCCGGCGAACTACCCTGCCGATGCGGTCCGGTCGATCGCGGGCGCACTCGCAGAAGCATTGCGCAACAGCGTCGTTCACGCTCAGGCGTCGACCAGATCGGTGACGGTCGAGCTGGCCCCGTCGGCACTGCGAGTCATCGTGCGAGACAACGGTATCGGCTTCGATCGACGCTCGGTGCCTCCGCACCGACTCGGCGTCGCCGTCAGCATCGAGGGGCGGATGCGTCAGCTCGCCGGCGGTTCGGCCGAGATCGACACCTCCCGCCGCGGAACCACTGTGCGATTGAGCTGGGCGCGATGAACGGCGAGGATGTTCGCGACCTGCTGTCGATGAAGTCGGGGGCCGCGTACGCCGTCGCCGGCTTCTACATCCTCGCGTGCGCCGTGTGTGCGTCGGCGACGCTGAAGGGTATGTCCGCGGTGTGGCCGCCGTTCGTCTCGGTGCTGGTGTTCTCGGCCGCGGTTATCCTGCTGCTCAGAGCGCCGGGGGATCCACTGAGCCCACGGTCCACGGCGTTGCTCACGGTGTCCGGGCCGGTGGCCGCGTCGTTCGTCTTCGCCGTGGTGCCGGTGCCGCTGACCGGCAGTCTGCAGTCCTGGCCTCTGGGTATGTCCGTCGTGATCTACACGTTCATGTGTGTCCGTGGCCGCACGCCGGCCGCGTGGTTCGGACTCGCGCTCACCATGTCTGTCGTCGTCGGTTGGGCAGCCTGGACGGGTCAAGGCGCACTGTTCGGATTGTCGTTCAGCGCCATCAATATTGCTCCGTTGTTGATGGCGACGTTCTTCGCCTTCACCATCCGACCCCTCGGTGCAGCGATCTTCGAGCTCCGTGAACAATCCACCATCCGCATCGCCGCCCAGGCCGCCGCTGCGGCGGTACTCGAAGAACGTGACGCCCGCCTGGCCAGTCTCGATACGCTCGCCCGTCCGCTCCTGCAGCGCATCGCGGACGGCCCCGATCTCACCGACGAGGAAGTCCTGGCGTGCCGACTCCTCGAAGCCGAGCTCCGCGACACCCTGCGGGCCCGCGGGCTCGTACTGCCCGAGTTGGCCAGGGCGGCACGCTCGGCTCGCGCCCGCGGCGTCGAGGTCACGATGCTCGACGACCGAAGCCCCACAGCATTGAGCGAGAAGGTCCGCAACGACATCGCGGCGGGGGCGTCGAGCAGTCTGGACGGTGCCGTGACGGGATCGGTGACGGTTCGCTTGCTGCCTCCGGGCAGACCGGCCGCGGCGACGATCCTGCTCGACGACCTCGGTGACGGCGCTCAGCGAGTCGAATACGACGACTCCGGCCGCATTCTGCCCTGATCGGCGGGCACGGGAGGGAGGTTCCGTCCTGCCTGGTGTGGGGCCGGAGCCGACCCTCATCGGCCGCCGTCCTACTACTCCTGGCCGGATGCGGTTTCGTCGAGGCAGGCCCGTCGCAGCCGACCGAGGCGATAACGTTGGCTGCATGTGATGGAACGACCAAGATTCAGTGTCAACGGGGCACGGGCTCCCGTCGGGATGCAAGGAGTTGGCGATCAATGTTCCGATCGGGACAAGGTGGGTCTTCTTCTGGTCGGCACTGACGCTGCTGTGGGCCGTTGTGTCCGTGAGTCGAACTCAGGACGGTGAGTTTTCGATCTGGTCCTGGGTGGCTACTTGTTTGTTTGCTGCGGCCGCAATCCTGACCGGGCTTCGTACATTTCGCCGCAGAAGTGACGACGAGCATGGACTCACGAATCCGTAGGGAGTATCACCGTCACTCGAAGGGCGGTAGGCCGACCGACCCCTCGATGCGGGAGAGTCGGGTGCGGGAGAGCGGGGTGCCTGGGAGTGGGGTGAGGTCCCCCGCCGGTTATGGTGCAGAACACAGCGTGGTCGCTGCCTGTGCCGCGACCCGACACCGCTAACGAAGGGGATCGTACGACGTGGAGATTTCAGGAACAGCAGCGCTCGTCACCGGTGGCGCGTCGGGCCTCGGAGCAGCAACCGCAGCACGTCTGGCAGGCGCGGGCGTCACGGTGTTCGGTCTCGATCTGCCGCAGTCCATCGAGCGCGCCGGAGACAGTGTCCCGGACGGCGTGACCCTCATTCCCGCCGACGTCACCAGTGAGGCCGAGGTCGAGGCGGCGCTGGACACCATCGTCGAGTCCGGTGTGCCGCTGCGCATCGTCGTCAACTGTGCAGGCGTGGGCTGGGCGGGTCGCATCCTGTCCAAGAAGGGACCGCACGATCTCGAGCTGTTCCGCACGGTCATCACCATCAACCTGCTCGGCACGTTCAACGTGATGCGGCTGGCCGCCAACCGCATTCAGTCGCAGTCCACCGTCGACGACGCCGGCCAGCGCGGCGTTGTCATCAACACCGCATCGGTCGCCGCATTCGAGGGTCAGATCGGCCAGATCGCCTACACCGCCTCCAAGGGCGGCGTGCACGCGATGACCATCACCGCGGCCCGTGACCTGGCCCAGGTCGGCATCCGCGTGAACACCATCGCCCCCGGCATCGTCGACACCCCGATGCTCGCCGGTGTCACCGAGGAATACCGTCAGGGCCTCGAGGCGTCCGTGCCCTTCCCGTCGCGTCTCGCGCAGCCCAGCGAGTACGCCCAGCTGGTGCAGATGATCGCCGAGCACGACTATCTCAACGGCGAAACGATCCGCATGGACGGCGCGATCCGGATGGCACCGCGCTAGAAGTCCTTTCGCGTGTGGCCCCGACTTCTCGGGCGCGGGGTCACACGCGAGCGCGCAGGTCCGCCACGGTCGGGATCTCGTGCTCGGCGCGGTCGGACATCCACTCGCGCAACACTTTAGTGGCGAGCACATCGTCCTCGTTGTAGACGAGTAGCCGTTCTCGCTGGGTGTGATCGGGATCGGCGTCGTATCCGACAGCCTCGCGGTACCAGCCCATCGACGCCTCGCCGCCGGCTTCCTCGTCGCGCCAGGAGAATCCGGCCACCGGGGCAATCTTCTTCAGCCCCTTGCCGTTCGGGCAGATGAACTGGTCACTGACGGCCTGATAGATATCCACCCACTGCTCGCTGTCGATGAATTCGCGTATCTGCGCCTCGGTGGGCACTCCGGGGACGTCGGCGAAGCGTCGGGCCGAGTCGAGTAACCACTTGTCCTCGGCTTGTCTCGAATAGCAATACGCTGCAAAGGTTTTGCCGCGAGCCGCGGCATCGGCTCGCGTGTCCATCAACCAGTTCCAGAACACCGCGAACGAGCGTCCCTCGTCGACGGTGGGCAGCGGATCCCACGTGACGAAGCCGCGATACTCCGGCGGCGGTCCGCCTGCCTCGGTGAGGAGCGTGCCCCACAGGTACGCGCCGTGCTCCTGATAGCTCTCCATGTCGACGTCCACCTCCACGTCGGCGCGGTGGACCGTCACGGTCTCCGATCGACGCAGAAGCGGCACGTCGGCGCGCCAGGCCAGCGCCGCAGACACCGCGTCGTCGAAGTTGCCGAAGGGCCACTCCTCGGGAGCCGGACCGGTCCATTGCGCCAGTTCGTCGATCGTCCGCACTCCAGCGCTGCGCAGCACGTCCGCTCGAGATCCCGATGCGACGAGTGAGACGTCGCGGGCCGCCACCAACTGCGGCTTGCAGTCGAACCACCAAGCACACGAACGGCATTCACTGATCTGCGAGGGAACGGTCACCGCGTCACCGCTCGCGACCGCAAGCCGGTCCGCGAAGCGAATGTCGTACTCGTCGAGCACGGCAGTCAGGTCGTGTACCAACACGCACTCTCCGCGATAACCCACTGCGCCCCCGACCGGGGTGGCCGTGGCCAAGCCCTCGTGGGCGAGCATGCGGTACAGGTGCGCGAGGCGGAGCTGATCGCGCAACTGGCTGCGCACCTTGCGGGTCTCGTCGACGGCGGGAGCCCAATGCGTGAGCGGGGTGGTGCGCGCACCGCGCCCGGGGTCGGTCACCTTGTGATTGACGACGATCACCGGAATGTAGCCGCCCGACGCGTCCCGCACGAGAAGCTCGCTGCGTCCGCGGCGGCCGGTATCGCGTTCGAGTGGCAGAACTGCATTCCAGATACGTTCGACGCCTGCGCGGCAGGCCGCGACGGTCGCATCGGCCGCGGCACGGGCCGTGGGCTCGTCGATCTCGGTCCACTGCATGGGGTCGGCCGCTGCCAACTGCGCGCGAATGTTCTCGCGATGCGCCTGGGCCGCCTCTCGGCGTTGCCGCACCCCGGGATTTTCGGGTTCACCGCGCAGGAGCGCCCCGTAGGCGGTGTCGAGATAGAGCCGGTGCCGACATCGCGTCAACGATCCGGCGTCGAGCAGCACAGGTGCGTGCGACGCTGCCGCATCTCGTTGACCGTTCACACCGCTAGACATTAGGTGAGCCCTCCGACAGCCGAAGAAGAACAGCTGCCTATTAGGCTGTGTGGAACGCACCGTTACCGCCTAGCAGCACATGTCAGGAGCCTTGTCGATGGGTCTGTTCCGTAAGCGCAAAGGTCGTGCCACTCGCAAGGCGGAGGCGAAGGCCCTCAAGCACAAGGCCACTCTGGAGGCGAAGCTCGGCGCGAAGAACGAGCGCAAGCAGCTGAAGTCGATCGCCAAGGCGCAGCGCAAGCTCAGCGCGGTGGAGGCGAAGTCGCAGAAGAATGTCGAGAAGGCGCAGGTCTCGGCGTTGCGGGCGCAGCAGAAGGCGGCTGCGGCCGGCACGCTGAACGTGGCTCAGATTCGTAAGTATCTCGGTATTGCTCGGCTTCTGCTGCCGGTGCTGGCTCCGATTGCCTACCGCGCTGCCACCGTCGTTCGCGGGCAGCTCGACAACCGTAAGGCGCAGCAGCTGGGTGTCGCACCCGATCAGCTGAGCGAGTACTCGGGCCACGGCGGCAAGCTCAGCGCCCGGATCGCCGGTGCCGAGAAGTCGCTGAGCACCATCGGATCGCGTCATTCGGATCCGGAGACCAAGAGTTTCGGTGCCGCGATCAGCGAGCGTCTCGACGATCTGACCACCGCTGTGCGCGCCGCCGAGCAGATGCCGCCTGCGCGCCGCAAGACTGCCCACGCCGCCATTTCCGCTGAGCTCGACGGCATCGAAGCGGACGTGCTCGCTCGCCTCGGCGTGCGCTGATCTCACCGACCATCCGATGACCGACGGCTCTGCTGCACCGCTTCGCGGCGGAGCTGTCGGTACGGTCACCGCCGCGCTGGCGGTTGCTGCGCACGGAATGGCGGGCGGCGGCTATCTCAGCGGATCGGGCCTGGCTCTGCTGATCGTGGTCAGCCTCGGCGTCGGTGCCATGACTGCCGTTCCGCGTCGCTCGACTGTTCTGTTGCCCGCCCTGATGGGTGGCCAACTCCTCGCTCATACCGCACTGAGCCTGAGCGACATGGCCGGCATGTCGGGCTCGTCACACAGCCATTCGCTGCTGCCCAGTGCCGCGATGATCGGCTTTCACGCGGCCGCGTCGCTGGTCGCCGCGCTGTTGATCGCCGCAGCCGAACGTCTCTACGGCCCGATCACATCGATCGTTCGTGCCGTTCTCGCGCTCCTCACTCCCCTGCCCGACGGTTCTGCTGTCGGTCGCGTCCGGTTCTCCGTCGCGATGCCGTCGGTGCACGGTATTGCCCTGGACTGGGCCATTTCTCGTCGTGGGCCTCCGATGTCGATCAGCTCGTAACTCTGATCCGACATCCTCTTTCCACCTCCGCACAGAAATGACCCAACACTCATGAAGAGTTCCATTCCGCGTGCCTTGTTCGTATCGGGTGCCACCGTCGGCGCACTGCTGATCGGCGCAGGCGCAGCCTCCGCCCATGTGGTCGTCTCCGCGCCCGACGCCGCGCAGGGCGGCTACTCGGTCCTGACGTTCCGCGTCCCCACCGAGTCCGACACCGCATCGACCAACTCGGTCAAGGTCACCTTGCCCGGCCTCAATTCCGCTCGCACCCAACCCATTCCGGGGTGGACGTCCACCGTCGAGAAGGACTCCGCCGATCTCGCCGTGTCGGTGACCTGGACGGCGAATCCCGGTGCCGAGGTCGGTCCGGGCCAGTTCCAGCAGTTCCTGCTCTCCGCGGGGCCGCTGCCCGAGCAGGAAACCGTGTCGTTCCCGGCCACCCAGACCTACACCGACGGTGAGGTCGTACAGTGGAACGAGCCGATGACCGAGGACGGCAGCGAGCCCGAGTTGCCCGCTCCCACACTGACCCTCGCAGCATCGAGCGGTGACGCGCACGGCGGAGCCCACGCCGAGACGACGGACGCAGCCGAGCAGACGTCCACGTCCTCCTCGGACACCACCGCCCGGTGGATTGCCGGTGCCGGGCTCGTTCTCGGTGCCGTCGGCGCCGGCCTCGGAATCGGTGCAACCGTACGGAGCCGACGCTCGTGAGGGCGCTGACCGTGTCCGCCAAAGCGGTGGTCGTATCGGCGGTGGCCTTGCTGGCACTGCTGGTCGCGGCTCCGATTGCCTCGGCTCATTCGCAGGTCACCGGGTACAGCCCGGCCGACGGCTCCTCGCTCGACGCATCTCCGGCGACGGCATCGGTGACCTTCAACGAGGTGCCGCAGTCGCAGTTCGCAACGCTCAACGTCGTCGGCCCCGACGGCAACATCTGGTCGAAGGGCGATGCTCGCATCGAGGGCCAGAGCGTGGTCGTCGACGTCGGTGATCTGGGCCCTGCCGGCGAGTACACCCTCGCCTACCGCATCACCTCGGCAGACGGTCATCCGGTAAGCGGCACGGCCACGTTCACGCTGACGCAGGAAGGGTCCGGAACACCCGGGGCACCGGCCGATGCGTCGGGCACCTCGGAAGAGTCCGAGGACGGGTTCCTCGGCGGCTACGGACCTATCGTGCTGGTCGTGATTGCGGTCCTCGCCTTCGGCGGAGCGTTGGCATTCGCACTGCGTAAGCCAAAAGACCAGCGTAAGCCGAAAGACCAGCGTAAGCCAGAAGACCAGCGTAAGCCGAAGAGCGAGAAGTAGATCCGACGTGGCTGCGGTGAGCGAGAGGAGCCTTCGGCTCGTGCTCGCCGCCGCAGCCTCGGCGGTCGTGGGGGTCGCGGCAGCGTTCGCGCTGGCGTACCCCACCTTTCCCAGCGGGTCGTCGTGGCTCCGCGTCATCGCTGTCGCGTCGGGTTCGGTGGTGTTGGGGTTCGGAATTCTCGCTGTCCTGGACGGTAATTCCGCATCTCGACGCCCCGCCCTCGACTCGCTGGTGATGTGGCGGTCGATCGGGTTCCTGTCGGGTCTGTGGGCGGTGGCCGAGTTCGTCCTGTTGGCAGCGGCCGCAGCCGAGGCCGAGGGCCGAGCAGTCACGGCGCTGTCGCCGAGTGCATTTGCGGCCTTCGTCGCGTCGATCTCCGTCGGTCGACTCGGCGCGACGACGGTGCTCCTCGCGCTCGTTCTGTGCGCCATGGGCGTACTCGGATATCGACGAGACGCATCCTGGTCCCCGGTTCCCGTGGTCACGCTGGCGGCGCTGGCCCTGGTCGCGCGACCGATCACCGGACACATGTCGCAATTCGCATTCGGGTCCATTGCCGTTGCCGTGCATGTGGTGTGCGCCTCGGTGTGGCTCGGTGTGCTGGGCGCGATGGCGCTGAGTCTGCGGACCAAGACAGCGTGGGCGACGCTTTTGCCGGCCTATTCCCGGATCGCGCTGTGGTGCGTCGTCGGGGTGGCCGTGACCGGCGTATTCGACGCGGTCCTGAAGTTGGAGAGCCCGGCTGCTGCGATCGAGACCGGTTACGGCCGAATCGTTCTCGCCAAAGTCGTGATGACCGTGATCCTGGTGGCCGTGGCATCTCGGATCCGCCGCACGTGGTTGCCGACCGCCACTGCGCACCGCTCCACGGCGGACTACTCGGTGGGACGAGCTGCCGCTCATGTCTGTCTGCTGGCGGTGGCGTTCGGATTGGCGGCGGCGTTGGCAACCACGGCGTAAGGCCGGAGTGCAGCCTGCGGAATGACCAGGAAGAGCCGGAGTGCAGCCTGCGGAATGACCAGACAAGCGAGTCTGTCGGGGCTCTGTACTAGCCTGAGTGCATGCCGAAGTTGACTGTGGTGCCGGGTGGTTCCTCGGTGTCCGCGCGCGATCGGATTCCCACGGTCGCCGAGTTCTTCGCCGGTATCGGTTTGGTGCGAATGGGCTTGGAGCAGGCCGGTTTCGAGGTGTGCTGGGCCAACGACATCGAGCGCGACAAGCACCACATGTATCGCCAACACTTCGGTGACGACGCGGCCCATTTTCAGCTCGGGGATGTTGCCGGCACGCGCGGCGACGATCTGCCGGACGGTCTGTCGTTGGCATGGGCGTCGTTTCCGTGCACGGATTTGTCTCTGGCCGGGGGCCGGGCCGGTCTCGCGGGCAAGAACTCCTCGACATTTCGGCACTTCACTCGAGTGTTGGACGAAATGGGTGACGGCCGTCCCGAGGTGGTCGCGCTGGAGAACGTCGTCGGCCTGGCCACCAGTCATGGGGGCGACGATCTGGCGGCCGCGGTCCGTGAGCTCAACGAACTCGGCTATTCGGTGGACGTCCTCACCATCGATGCTCGACGGTTCGTCCCGCAGTCCCGTCCTCGTCTGTTCCTGATCGGTGCGCAACATCCGCCGGAGGATGCCCGCGATCCCAACAGTGAACTACGTCCGGATTGGTTGCAGGCGGTCTACGGCGATTCGACGCTGTCGACGCATCGGGCTCCGCTGCCCAGCCCGCCGATCCCGTTGACCAGTGGTCTCGGCGATCTGGTCGAGCGAATGGATTACCGCGACGAGCGCTGGTGGGATGCAGATCGCACCGAGGCGTTCGTACGCTCGTTGTCCCCGATTCAGTTGCAGCGCATCGAGATTCTGAAGAAGGCGCGCAAGGTCAGTTACCGTACCGCCTACCGTCGTACCCGCAATGGCGTCGCGGTGTGGGAGGCCCGCCCCGACGACATCTCCGGCTGCCTGCGTACTGCGCGCGGCGGGTCGTCGAAGCAGGCGGTGGTCAAGATCGGCCACGGCCGGTTGCAGGTGCGCTGGATGACGCCTCTCGAGTACGCCCGCTTGATGGGCGCCGGCGACTACACGCTCGGCGGTCTGCGGAACAACCAGGCGCTCTTCGGTTTCGGTGATGCGGTGTGCGTTCCGGTGGTCGCGTGGCTGGCGGAGCACTACCTGATGCCCCTGGTGAACGGGACACTCGGTTCCATCGCGCCGAATGCGACTGCTGCGCATGTCCAGTCACGGTAAGTCCTCGCTGCGGGCGTCGGCGGTCGCGCCGCGCAAGAGCAGTCTGCCTGCGGACGATGTGCAGTCCTTTCGAGCTGCACTGCGAGAAGTGCTGAGCGAGAAGGACGATCGAGGGCGCGTCTGGTCGGCGGCCAAGTGGGGCGTGTATGCGTTCTACGACTACGACGGCGAGCCGATCTACGTGGGGCAGACCAAGGAGAAGCTCAGCGTTCGGGTGCAGCGGCATCTGACCAATCAGCGGACCGACGCCGTCGCGATGCGAGTGCTGGACGTGTTCGAGGTCGCGGAGATCGAGATCTGGCCGCTCTGGCAGTACGAGGACCTCAAGAAGTCCGACGGCGCAGAACAATTCCGCGCAGCCGAACGCGATTTGAACGCCCACGAGTACACGGCGTACCTCGAGGCCATCGACAGGTCGCGTCACAAGGCAATTCTGAACGAGAAGATCCCGCCGGTCTCCGAGCCCATCACTCTGCCTGCGTCACTGCGGCGGTCACTGATCTCCGAGCAGACCCGAATAGAGCGCGGGCACCCCGACATTCGGATCGCGCGACGCGCGGAGACCATCTCCCGATTGGCTGCGGTCACTCGCGAGCGCGGTGAGGTGTCCGAGGGTCTGCGACGCGTCCTGGTGGTGCAGGCGGTGCGGCTGGCGTATTTGTCTGCGGAGCGACTCGCATTCGTCGAGGGTCACCCCATTCCCGATCCCGCGGCCATCGACGTCACCGCCCTGGTGGGTTCGGTGCTGCACGAACGTAGCGATCCCGAGGATCCGGACGACCCCGGAGACCCAGAGGACCTACCCGAGCCCGACGCCGAGCTGGACCTGTTCAGCGACTACTGACTCCCGTCGCCGTAGGCTCGACCTGTGCCGCTTCCCCCTCACGTTGCCGATCTCACCAGCATCGATCTGTTGCTGTCGGTGGCAGAGCTCGGCAGCATCGGCCGTGCCGGACACGCCCACGGCATGTCGCAGCCGGCGGCAAGTTCTCGCATTCGGGCGCTGGAGCGTCGCGTCGGAGCGCCGTTGTTGAAGCGGGGCGCACGCGGAACGGTGCTGACCGAGTTCGGCGAGCTCGTCGCGAGTTGGGCAGCGCCGGTAGTCCGGTCGGCCGAGGACTTGGCGACGGCGATCGCCACGCTGCACGCCGAGCGCATCGGCCACCTGCAGATCGCGGCCAGTCAGACTGTCGCCGAATATCTTCTGCCGAGATGGCTGGTCACACTGCACACGACGCTGCCCCAGATCGTGCCCACGCTGAGCTCGGGCAATTCGGCTGTGGTCGCCGCGACGGTGCTCGCCGGAGACGCAGACCTGGGGTTCATCGAAAACCCCAGTGTCCAGGCCGAACTCACGTACCGCACCGTCGCAACCGACGAACTGGTTCTCGTCGTGGCACCCGGACATCCGTGGGCACACACTGCACCGTCGACCGCGCAGGTAGTCGAGACGGCGCTGGTCACCCGCGAAGCCGGGTCGGGAACCAGGTCCGTGTACGAGAGTGCGGTTGCTGCAGCAGGTTTCGGCCCGCCCACGACTCCTCTGCTGGAAGTGTCGTCGACGACGGCCATCAAGTCCGCTGTGGCGGCGGGGATCGGCGGTGCCGTCCTCAGTTCACTGGCCGTCGCGACGGAGCTGGCGGCGGGCAGTCTGATCGGAGTGCCGCTCCCCGATCTGTCCCTGCACAGAGACTTGCGCGCCATCTGGCGATCGGGCCGTGAGCCCAGCGGCCCGGCCGCAGAACTTCTGACGGTAGCGACGTCCATCCAGCCATAACCTCCAGTTATGACTGGATCGCGAATTGCTGCCTACCGGACGCGGGCCGCGTCGCGCACAGTGAAGTCATGACCGTCCTCGAGTCCGTCTCGTACGCACCCCGGCTGACGCGCAGGCGGACCGTCGAGCACATCACCCCCAACTGGTTCGCCGCCGTCATGGGAACCGGCATCGTCGCCACCGCGGCCGCCACACTGCCCGTCGACCTTCCTGCGTTGCGCGTCTTCGCCGTCATCGTCTGGGTACTCGCTGCGGGTGCGCTCGTAGTGATCGGCGCAGCCTTCGCGCGGCACTGGATCGGTTACCGCGCACGCGCAGTCGACTACGCGCAGCACCCGGTGATGATGCAGTTCTACGGCGCACCGCCCATGGCCATGCTGACCGTCGGTGCCGGGGCCGGCCTGCTCGGCGGAGACCTCGTCGGTCCCACGGCGGCCACGGCACTGTTCGCAGTCCTTTGGGTCGTCGGCACGATCACCGGCCTGCTCACCAGCGTCGCGGTGCCGTTTCGCATGATTACGGCCGGTCCCCGAGAGCAGGTCACGGCATTGCCGGCGTGGTTGATGCCCGTCGTTCCGCCGATGGTCTCGGCGTCGACCGGCGCATTGTTGCTTCCCCACCTGCCCGACGGCCAGTGGCGGTTGGCGCTGCTGTGCGCGTGCTACGCGATGTTCGGGCTGTCGCTGATCGTCGGAATGCTCACCATGACGTTGATCTACGGACGCCTGCTGCACGGCGGTCTGCCGTCCGTCGACGCGGCTCCGACGGTCTGGATCACGCTCGGGTTGATCGGCCAGTCGGTCACGGCGGCCAATCTGCTGGGCACCGATGCAGCGACGGTGTTCACCGCGGCACAATCGTCGATCGCCGTCGGGCTGCACGTCGTCGGGATCGGCTA
Source organism: Rhodococcoides fascians NBRC 12155 = LMG 3623 (assembly GCF_001894785.1). Classification (GTDB taxonomy): domain Bacteria; phylum Actinomycetota; class Actinomycetes; order Mycobacteriales; family Mycobacteriaceae; genus Rhodococcoides; species Rhodococcoides fascians. The sequence continues at coordinate 365,471 of NZ_BCWW01000001.1, read as the reverse complement.
CGGACTGATCATGGGCGGATTCGGCGCGCTGATGTTCGCACTGGCCACTGCGCTGACCGTCCATGCGGCACGGAGGAAGATGAGCTTTTCACTGACGTGGTGGTCGTTCACGTTCCCGATCGGCACCTGCGTCACCGGAGCGACCGCGATCGGCAATGCCCTCGATTTCGGCGCGGTCCGTGCCCTTGCCGTACTGCTGTACGTCGTGCTCGTGACGGCCTGGATCACTGTCGCCACTCGAACTGTCCGAGGCGTGTGGCGAGGAAACCTGCTGCAGCCCAGCTGATCTCACATGTGCGCGAGCACGTTCACCACGTTGCCGCCCGCGTCTCGGAAGAAGAATCGGCGCACGCCCCACTCCTCGTTGGTGATCTCGTACACGATCTCGAAATTCGCATCCACCGCGGCGCGGTAAGCCGCGTCGACGTCGTCCACTTCGAGAGACGCCGACGGATTCACCGGGCCGGTGGGGTCGACGGTGATCAGACTCAGTTGCGCGGTGCTGTCCCCCGGTGACGCAAGTGTGGCGATCCAACCGTGGTTCATCACCACCTCCATGCCGGTGACCTGGACATACGCGTCCAGCGCCGCATCGAGATCGGTGACCGTGAGCAGGGGCATCGCGCGCACAACGTCCATCTTCGGACTGTATCGCCCACCCCTGAGCTCGGGATCGGCTCCCCAGTTTCGGATTTGTGCCGCCGATCGCAGGCTGGAATCCAGATCAGGGGAGCCGACCCCCCACTCGGACCCACCTCGCTCCAACCCTGTGACCCACCAGACAGGAATATTGTTTGCTTAGCGCATGTATGTATATATATGGTTGCAGACAGCAAGTAAATCGAACTCAGCGTTGGAGTACTCATGGCAGTTCAATCCACGACAGCGGAATCGCTCGTCGAAGAGGTATTCCTCTTCGGGCGCACGCTGAAGCGGGCCGTGACCACCGGAGTCGAGGATTCACCGTTGCCGCAGGCGCTGACCGGAGTTCTGGCCATCCTCGCAACAGAGGGTGAATGCAGACAGACCGACCTCGCCAGCAGGCTCTGCGTCAGCCAGTCCGCCCTCAGCCGGCAGATCGCGGACCTCGTCGAACTCGGCTACATCGATCGGCATCCCGATCCGGACGACAGAAGAGCGTCCCGGGTCTGCGTGTCGGACGAAGGCCAGGCTCGACTGAAACAGATTTGGGACAGGCGAGCTCGTCGCCTGGCAGAGATGTTGAGCGAATGGAGTGAAACCGAGGCTCTCGATGCCCTCGATTCCATCCGCAAGCTCAACGACACGTTCACCGAAGACGCCCACGCCCAGCACCAGGACGTGGCCCGCATTGAATTGATTGCGAGATAAGACATGACCACCACATCCGCGGAGAATCCGCCGAATCAGGCAGTCGCCGATCCCGATGCGATGACGCATCGCCAGATCCTCGAAGCCCTCACCGGTCTGCTGGCCGCGCTGTTCACCGCGCTGCTGAGCACCACCATCGTCTCGACCGCATTGCCGACCATCATCGGTGACCTGAAGGGTTCGCAGACCGCGTACGCCTGGGTCATCACCACCGCCCTGTTGGCCAACGCCGCGTCGACGCCCATCTGGGGCAAGCTCGCCGACCTGTTCAACAAGAAGGTCCTGGTCCAGAGCTCGATTCTGATCTTCGTCGCGGGCTCGCTCATCGCCGGCTTCGCGCACAACGTTCCGGTGCTGCTCGCCGCACGTGTGGTGCAGGGCATCGGCATGGGTGGCCTGACGGCACTCGTCATCGCCATCATCGGAACCATCGTCTCCCCGCGTGATCGTGGCCGCTACTCGGGTTACACCGGTGCCGTCATGGCCGTGTCGATGTCCGGTGGCCCCATCCTCGGCGGCGTCATCGTCGACAGCCCCCTCGGGTGGCGCTGGTGCTTCTTCGTCTGCGTCCCGTTGGCTGTCATCGCCCTCGGCCTGCTGCAGAAGACGCTGCACATCAAGACCGTCCGCAAGGACAACGTCTCCATCGACTGGCTCGGCGCACTTCTGCTGACCGCAGGCGTGTCCGTTCTCCTCGTGTGGGTTTCGTTCGCAGGCAAGGCCGACTACTACGCCTGGATCTCTCGTGAGACCGCGTACCTCGTCGGCGGCGGAGTTGCGCTGCTCGTCCTGACGATCATCGTCGAGGCTCGACACAAGTCGCCGATCATCCCGCTCAAGATCGTCACCGAGCGCACCACCGGCCTGGCCATCATCGCGTCCATCGCGGTCGGCGTCGGCCTCTTCGGAGCCACCACGTTCCTCGGCCAGTACTTCCAGACTGCTCGCGGCTACACCCCCACCGAAGCTGGATTGCTCTCCATCCCACTGGTGTTCGGCATGCTCGTCGCCTCCGTGGGCTCCGGTCAGCTGATCACCAAGTTCGGTCAGTGGAAGCCGTTCATCGTCACCGGCTCCATCTTGCTGGTCATCGGATTCCTGCTGCTGGGCACCATCGACCACGCCACCAGCCTGGTGACGGTCGGCATCTTCATCACCATCGTCGGTCTCGGTACCGGCATGCTGATGCAGAATCTCGTTCTCGCAGTGCAGAACACGGTCAGTGTGCAGAACGTCGGTGCAGCATCGTCGACGGTTGCCTTCTTCCGAACCTTCGGCGGAGCGATCGGCGTCTCGGTTCTCGGTTCGCTGCTGGCAACCCGTGTCGCCGAGAAGTCGGCAGCCGGTCTGGCGCAGCTCGGTGTGGACGGTTCGGCCGGAGGCGGCGGATCGCTCGACCTCACGGCACTGCCTGCTCCGATCGTCAGCGTCATCCGCACCGCATACGGCGACGCGACCGGACGCATCTTCATGATCGCCGGCTTCGTTGCGATCGTCACGCTCATCGCAGTGGTCTTCATCCCGAATCGCCCGCTGCGCAAGACGATCGACATCGCGTCGGCACCGGCGCAGGGACCCGTTACCGATCTGGACCAGAACAATCTCGACGCTGATGCTCAGGCACAGCCCGAGCGTCGGGAACAGCTCGCCGAGATCCCGTCCTTCGGGGCGACTCAGGATTACGTCGGAGCGCAGTACGGCAACGAACGGCGCTTCGAGCGTCGCAACGAAGGTCGCCACGAGGCTCAGCCGGGTCAGCGTCCCTTCGATGGACTGAGCACCGATGCCCGTGATCGACTGCTCACGCTGCTGCTGCCCCAGCCCGAGGACACGTTGACCGCTCTCGACGAGGCCGAGGCCATTCGCGCCGAGGTGATCGAGCTGCAACAGGAGCTCGACGCCAAGATGCTCGACTTCGATGCAGTGTGCGAGCGACTCCGCCGACTCGGACTCAGCGAGCAGCAGGTGGCTCGGGTGTTGGGAGACAACCACATTCCCGACAGCCACAATCACTACGCCAACGCCGGACTGAACGGCCACAGCGTCAACTGATCTGCCACAGAACAGCGAAAGGCCCCGCACACCCGAAAGGGAGTGCGGGGCCTTTCCTCGTCCGTCTACCGACTACTACCGGCCGGGTATGTACTTCAGCGCTTTGACGAAGGGAGGCATGATCTTTGCCCACAGCTTCGGCGGAAGTCCGCGCGGTCCACCGAGATTGAGCAGGCGGGTCGTCGCGATGGTCTGCGGCTCGGTGTACTTGAGCAGTCCCTCGTTTCCGTGCCTACGGCCCATGCCGGAGACGCCCATTCCGCCCATCGGCGCACCGGTGGTGCCCCACGTCGGCGCGTAACCCTCGTCGACGTTCACCGTGCCCGCATGCAGACGTGCGGCAATGGCCTCGCCCTGAGCCTTCGTCTTGGCCCAGACACTTGCGTTCAATCCGTAGTCGGTGTCGTTGGCCTTCGCAATGGCCTCGTCGACGTCGGCGACGGGGTAGATCGACACCAGCGGCCCGAAGGTCTCGGTCGCCGCACACTCCATGTCCTCGGTGACGTTCGTCAGCAACGTCGGCTCGTAGAACAGCGGGCCGATGTCGGGACGCGCCTTGCCGCCCGCGACGACCGTCGCGCCCTTGACCTTGGCGTCGTCGACGTGCGCCGAGACCGTCTTGATCTGGTCCTCGGAGATGAGGCTGCCCATTTCGATGCCGAACTCGTAATCGGCACCCACGGTCATGTTGCGTACCCGCTGGCCGAACTTCTCGGTGAACTCGGCGGCGATCGACTTCTCGACGTAGATGCGCTCGATGGAGATGCAGAGCTGACCGGAGTTGGAGAAGCAGGCGCGCACTGCCGCGTCGGATACTTCCCGCAGGTTCGCGCCCTTCGCGACGATCATGGCGTTCTTGCCGCCGAGCTCGGCGGAGAAACCGATGAGTCGACGCCCCGCCTGCTCGGCCAGGAGCTGACCGGTGGCCGTGGAGCCGGTGAACATGACGTATTCGGTGTTCTCGACGATCGCGGTGCCCACCACCGAGCCGGGGCCGGGGACCACGGCGAACAGGTCGCGGGGCAGACCGGCCTTGTAGAGCAGCTCGACGCAGGCCAATGCGCAGTACGGCGTCTGGCTGTCGGGCTTGAGCACGACGCCGTTGCCGGCCAGCAGCGCCGGAATGGCGTCGGACACCGCGAGAGTCATCGGGTAGTTCCACGGCGAGATGATTCCGACGACTCCCTTCGGCTGGTACCGAACGCGAGTCTTGGTCAGCACGGGAAGCATGCCGGTGACCTTCTTCGGGGCCAGCAGCTTGGCCGCCGTGCGTGCGTAGTGCCGCGAGGTCATCGAGATGTCGAGGACTTCCTCGAGGGCGGCGGCGCGGGACTTGCCCGTCTCGGCCTGCGCCATGTCCATGAGCTCGTCGCGGTGCGCGAGCACCAGGTCGCGGTAGCGGTGGAAGATCTCTGCGCGCTCGGAGACCGGGCGCTTGGCCCAGGCCGCCTGAGCGGTACGGACGCGCGCGATCGCAGCCAGAGCATCTACAGCCGTACCGACCGGAATGGTCGCCAGCTCCTTACCGGTGAACACCTCGGTGATCGTCTTGGTGGGACGCGAGTCCGCGTCGGGAATGGCGATGAGATCAGCGAGCCGGGAAAAGGTCGCAGTGGACGGAGCAGGCATTTTTGCATCCCTACTGATGAGTAGTGTTCGGAGTAACAGACAACCTACCTGGTCTTCGGCTCAGTTCACAGGGCCGATGTTCCCTGGCCCTGTGGCACGATGGGCGGTGGTCTACTCCGACGTCGGGGCGTTCGGAAGCAACAGGGTGGGGAATCCATGCGCAAGGCACTAGTTCTGGCCGGAGCAGCAGCACTGATGGTGGCATTCGCGGGGTCTGCGCAGGCAGATCCGGTACAAGATTTCATTGCTCCACCGAGCGATCCGGCTGCGTATCTCCCCACGTCACTCGGCGATCCGTGGTTCGATCCGCCGGCGGGATACGAGAATCTCGTGCCCGGCACTGTCCTCGCTCGACGCGATGTCGCGGTGACGCCCGAGGCCTCGTGCGTCCAATTGCTCTTCCGCTCCACCGATTCGAAGAATCGTCCCATCGCAGCGGCGACGACGGTGCTGACTCCCACTGCGCCGTGGACCGGGGGTGGAGATCGCCCCGTCATCGCATACAACGAGGCGACGGATTCACTCGGCAACAAATGCGCGCCGTCGTACACCCTCCCGCGGGGCAACAACAAAGAGGTCGATCAGGTCCGGATCCTCCTCGGCCGCGGTTACACCGTGGTGATGACGGACTATCAGGGGCCGCGTCAGGCATATTCGGCCGGTCTCGTGTCGGGGCACACCGTGCTCGACGGTCTGCGTGCCTCCCGGACTGCAGGCGTGAGCGCGGATGCACCCATCGGCATCACCGGATATTCCGGCGGTGCGATCGCCTCGGGCTGGGCGGCCCAGTTGGCCCCCGAGTACGCACCCGAGCTGAACATCGCCGGAGTCGCGTTCGGCGGCCCGCCGACCGATTACAAGATTCTGCAGACGTCGCTCAACGGCCAGATCGGATCGGGCTTGTTCACTGCGGCGACGATCGGACTGTCCCGGGAGTACCCGGAGATGCGGCAGCTCGCCAACGACAACGGCAAGCGACTGGCGCTGGCACAGAAGGATCAATGCGTGGATGTGTTGTCCTACAGCGGACTACTGCTGTTGGACCAGCGAAATCTCTGCAACGTCCCGGACGTCTTCGCGCATCCGATCACCACGGCCGTCGTCGAGGAAAACCGCATGGGCCAGACGAAGCCGGACGCGCCGGTGTACATCTACCAGGGCCTGCAGGACTTCCTCATTCCCAAAGAAGGTGCCGAGGCCGTGCAGGATCAGTGGTGTGCAGCAGGAGCGTCGGTACATCTGGAAGAGGTGCCCGGCGACCATTCACTGGCCCAGACCAACGGCCGTCCCGGTGCCTACGATTGGTTGGCGCAACGCCTGGCCGGTGTGCCGACCTCGGGTTGCGAACGTGTGATTCGCTAGAGGTCCACAACGAATCGTTTTTTCGTCTTGACCCTCACGCCACGGGAGGCAGCACAGTGTCCTTCGTGAGTGATTCGTCCGCGAACAGTTCGGTTGACGTCCAGGTCGGCATGCAGGTCGGCGCGGTCTCGAAGTTGGTGGGTGTCAGCGTCAGAACGCTGCATCACTACGACGAGATCGCGTTGGTGGTGCCGTCGGGGAGAACTCCCAAGGGCTATCGGACGTATTCATCGGCCGATGTCGAACGGCTGCATCAGGTATTGACCTACCGCGAGCTCGGGTTCCCGCTCGAGGTCATTGCAGCGTTGCTCGACGACCCGGCCGTCGACGCGATGGCGCATCTACGGCGGCAGCGCGACCTGCTCGGCGAGCGGATCGATCACTTGCACGCAATGGCTGCGGCCGTGGACAAGATGATGGAGGCGAAGAAGATGGGTATGCAATTGACTCCCGAGGAGCAGCGAGAGATCTTCGGCGACAACTGGCCCGGCGAGGAATACGCCGAGGAGGCCGAGCAGCGCTGGGGCGAAACCGACGAGTGGAAGCAGTCTCAGCAGCGGACGGCGTCGTTCACCAAGGACGATTGGAAGGCCGTCAAGGAAGAGACGGACCTCCTCGAAGCCAATCTCGCTGCCGCGATGCAGCGGGGTGTGTCGCCGGATTCCCCCGAAGCCGGGGTACTGGCCGAACGTCATCGGGCGTCGATCGAGCGGTACTACGACTGCGGTTACGAGATGCAGGTGAACCTGGCGGAGATGTACATCGCCGACGAGCGATTTGCCAAGCACTACAACGATATCGCCGACGGTTTGGCGCAGTACCTTCGCGACGTTATCGTCGCGAACGCCGCTCGTCAGGGCTGACGCGTCTCGATCTGCACCCCTTTTCGGAATCCGCGCCTCCTGCAGGGGGTGCGGATTCCGACCCGGGGCGTAGATGTCCGGGCGAACGCTGCTCTTCAGGGCTGACGCGAGCGGCAGGCGGCATTCATCTGCCAATCCCAGTGCTCTGAGAACGGTTGTAGTGCTTTCGCTTTCATCGAACTCCCGTACGGATCAGACACTCAACAGACTGCGGGCATTGTCGGATGTTACGGCGCGCCAGTTCTCCAGCCCACCGTCCGCGGCTCCCGCGTCGAGCGATCGCAGTTGTTCTTGCACAGCGGCGATCGGCGTGAAGCAGTAGTCGCTGCCGTACACCAGACGATCGGGCCCGACCGCCGACAGCAATGCCGGCAACTGCCTCGGAACCGGCGTACCGGCGAGGTCGAACCACATGCGCTGCAATACATTCGGCGTCGACGGGGTACCGAGACCGACCTGCGTCCGGAAGAAGTCGACCCGATCCGCCAACAGCGGCAGTACTCCGCCGCCATGAGTGAACACCCAACGGATGCGAGGGAACCGATCGACCACGCCCAGCAGAATCAGGTCGACGACGGTTCGTGCTGTGTCGAAAAGGAATTCGACCATCGGAGCGGGCCTACCGAGCTCTACCGCAGCTGCATTCGGCGGTGAGGTGGGATGCACGAAGACCACCGCCGAACGTGCATCGAGCGCCGCGAGCAACGGCGTAAGCATGGCGTTGCCGAGATACATGCCGCCGGCGTTCGACATCACGGTGACCCCGTCGGCACCGAGCTGATCGAGAGCCCGAATGGCCTCGACCGTCGAGTCGACGACGTTCGGAAGGGGCAGCGACGCAAAGAATCCGAGGCGTGGCTGACCCTGGACAACTCCGACTCCGAAGTCATTGACCCGTCGGGCCAGATCGGCAGCCTTACCGTCGTCCCCGAAGTGCACCCCAGGGCTCGACACGGACAGGATCGCACTGTCGATCCCACACCGGTCCATCATCTGCAGATGCTCGGTCACCGACCAGGACGGCCACTTCGGCATGCCGTCGGGAAAGACGATGCCGGACGCGAGTGCTTCGCGCAGGTAGAAGTCGGGGACCATGTGCGAGTGGACGTCCACTACTCCCCCGGCGGCAGGCGTCGGTGACGCCGACGCGGTCGCTGCGGACAGGGCGACGCCCGAGAGCGTGGCTGCACCGAGCGCGCCGAGCAAGGTTCTGCGGTCGATCACGGTCTACGTCCTTGTCGTCGACACCACCCGGTCCGAACTGACGCTATCGTCACATATGAGAATATTCGCAGTCAACGGTTACTTGTACCAACTGATGTAGGACTAGCATGGCGCGATGACGACCGAACGTACGAAGCCCAGTCCTGCGCAATTTTTGGGGTACTCGTTCGGTCGGGTCCTGCCCCCGTCGATGCAGGATTGGGTCCGAAACGACCTCGTCGGCAACGGTGCCCAGGTGCGCTACCTGGCCCGATTCACGGTCCCCGTCATCCCGTTGCTGCTGCTGTTCCTGCTGATTCCCGGCCCACTGTGGATGTCGCTGGCGATGATGGCGTTGCTGTTCATTCCGCTGGTGTACTTCGCGATAGCGCTGATGAACGTCTATCGGCGGCACCGGTTGCTCATTCACGGCCTCGATCCCCAGTTGATCAACGCCAAGGCGCAGACCCGCGTCGACCGCACCCGGGACGACTACGAGCGACGTCACGGCCGCGGCTGACGATCGGACGTTAGTCTTCTGCGCATGACTTCACCTGTGGAATTCAAAGCAACCGCTGATCTGGCCGACGAGATCGGTCCCGACATCCGCAGCTGCGACACCCAGTTCATCCAGTTCGGCAAGCACACCGAGTTCGCCGGACCCATCACCACCATCCGCTGCTTCCAGGACAACTTGCTGGTCAAGCAGACGTTGAGCGAGCCCGGCAACGGCGGCGTTCTCGTGGTCGACGGCGACGCCAGCATTTACACCGCGCTGGTCGGCGACATCATCGCCGGGCGGGGTGTCGACAACGGCTGGGCAGGCGTCATCGTCAACGGCGCTGTGCGGGACTCGGCGATTCTGCGCACCCTCGACATCGGCGTCAAGGCATTGGGGACGAACCCACGCAAGAGCACGCAGACGGGATCAGGCGAGAAGAACGTGCCGGTGACCTTCGGCGGCGTCACCTTCACCCCCGGCGAGATCGTCTACAGCGATCACGATGGAGTGGTCGCGGTCTGATCCGACGCGAAAGGGACGGCCGCGGTGCCGTCCCTTTCTGTTGCGTCTTGTACGACGTCGGTGCTACTTCACGAATGCGAGAAGCGCGTCGTTCACTTCCTGGAAGTGTGTCCACAGCAGCCCGTGGGGTGCGCCGTCGACCTCGACGTACGTTGCCTCCGGGAACGCCTCGTGGAACGGGCGGCCGGTGGAGTCGATCGGCAGGATGTTGTCGGCCGTGCCGTGCAGGATCAGCGTCGGCTTGCCCGATGCGCGGACCTTCTCGACGTCTCCGCGAAAGTCTTCGAGCCAGGTGGGCACGACGGCATAGGCCGCGACGGGCGCGCTGGTGGTGGCGGTGTTCCAGCTGGCGCGCACGGTGGCCTCGCTGATGCGGCTGCCGAGGTTCTCGTCGAGGTTGTAGAAGTCCTTGTAGAAGTTCTCGAACCAGGTGAAACGATCCTCGCGCGCTGCGGTCTCGATGCCGTCGAACACCGACTGCGGAACGCCGGTGGGGTTGTCGTCGGTCTGTAGCAGGAACGGCTCGAGCGAGGCGAGAAACGCGAACTTGGCGACGCGATCGGTGCCGTACTTCGCGGCATACCGAGCCAGTTCTCCTGTGCCCATGGAGAATCCGACGAGGATGACGTCGTTCAGGTCGAGCTCGGTGAGCACCTTGTCCAGGTCTGCAGCGAAGGTGTCGTAGTCGTAGCCGACGGTGGGCTTGCTCGACTGCCCGAATCCACGGCGGTCGTACGTGATGACGCGGTAGCCGGCATCGAGCAGCGCACGCGACTGGCGCTCCCAGGAGTTGCCGTCGAGCGGGTAGCCGTGGATGAGCACGACCGGCTGGCCTGAGCCGTGATCCTCGTAGTAGACCTCGACGGGGGTGGAGTTCTCGGTTCCGACGTTGATGTACGCCATGATCCTGCCTTCCTGTGTCCTGAGCATCGAGCGGGAGAACGGTCGTTCTCTCCGTGTGTGGACTACTGTAGAGAACGTTGGTTCTCTCGGCAAGGGGTAAGCGATGACCAGTACGGAAATCGGACGGGCACAGGTGGTGAACGCCGCGGACGAACTGTTCTATGCGCGCGGCATCCAGGCCGTCGGCATGGATGAGCTGCGCACCGCAGCGGGAATCTCCCTCAAACGCATGTACACACTGTTTCCGTCCAAGACGGCCATCGTGGCCGAGGTCCTCCGTGGCCGCACTGCCCAGTGGAACGACGGGATCCGCGCCGAGGCGGACCGACACGACACGCCGCGCGGAAAGCTGTTGTCCATCTTCAACTTCCTGGATCGATGGTTCCGAGAGGACGACTTTCGCGGGTGCGCGTTCATCAACTCCTTCGGCGAACTGGGCGCAACCATGCCCGAGGTCGCCGACGCCGCGCATCAGCACAAGAAACGTTTCATCGAGTACGTCACCGCCTTGGCCGTCGAAGACGGATGCGAGCCGACCGTCGGTCTGCAAATCGCACTGCTCGCCGAGGGCGCTCAAACCACCGCCGCCATCACCGAACTGGCCGAATCCGCCTCTGCAGCAAAGACTGCGGCCGAGGTTCTGTTGAATTCGAGCGCGAAGTGACCGGCATCGCGATCACTGACATTTGACACTGAAATTGTCCGATTCGGGACGTTAGTGTCGAATCCATGAGCAAGCTACGAGTCCTCGCCGCCCTCACCGTCTCGACGGCCCTGCTGGTCAGTGGATGCACGTCGTCCGACGAGCCCTCAGCCGTGCAAGCGACCTCTACGACGACGTCGAGTGGGAGCATCAGGACCGACGACGTCCAGGCGGCTCTGGACGCCCTGGTCGATGCAGGGTCCGTCGCCGCCGTCGCGCAGGTGCGCGACGGCGAGGATTCCTGGTCGGGAGCAGCAGGACTCGTCGAGCGTGATGGCACCGAGCCGGCGGGTGCCGACAATCCGGTGCGCATTGCAAGCGTCACCAAGTCGATGGTCGCGGCGGTGGTGCTGCAGCTCGTCGACGAGGGAAAACTGCAGCTCGATCAGCGGGTCGACGAACTCCTTCCGGGCCTGCTGTCCAAGTCCGTCACCGTCCGACAACTGCTCGACCATACGAGCGGAATACCCGACTACCTCACCGGACTCGATACGGCGCAGCAGATCGCTTCTCGCGCCGATGATTCCGTCACCGATGATGAGCTGATCTCGCAGGCATCGGCCATGCCGTGGACAAGTGAACCGGGCCAGGAGTTCAGCTACTCGAACACCAACTATGTTCTACTCGGGCGGATCGTGGCCGATCTCGATGGGCGGCCCGTCGGACAGTCGTTGCGGGACAGGATCTTCGAACCTCTGCAGATGACCGACACCACTTACCCCACCGACGCCGATATCGCCGGCGATGCACTGCACGGCTACGTGCTGGAGAACGGGATCTACACCGACGTCACCGAATACGACGCGAGTATCTGGTCCTCGGGTGCTGCTGTGGTGTCCACGGTAGAGGACATGAACACGTTCTTTCGTGCTTTGTTCGACGGCACACTGCTACCTCGCAACATGGTCGACGACATGCAGGTGGTCAGCCCCTCCGGCTACGGCCTCGGATTGCTGTGGGGAGGCGACGCCTGCAATCCGGAGTCCGGTGAGCTGGTGTTCGGCCAGCGCGGCAACGGTTTCGGATATCGCACGTTCCAGTTCTCGAGTCCCGACGGCAACCGTCAGATGTCACTGGCCTGGACCACAGCCGCGCCGACCCCGGGCACCGATCCGCTGCTAGAACCCGCATCCGAAGCCCTGATCGCCGGGCTGGCATCGACCTGCCCGGCGTAGCTAGAGGGTCGTCACCCAGCCGTGCACTTCGTCGCTCGTGAGTGCAGCCTGGTGACGCTTCCGCAGAGTGAGCGTCACCGGGCCCGACTCCTTAATTCCTATTGCGCGGCCGTCGATTTCGTAAACCGGGGCAACCCCGGCCGACGTGCCACACACGAAGACCTCGTCGGCGATGTACAGCTCGGTGAGGTCGACGGTGCGCTCCTGAACCGTCATTCCTTCTTCGCGCGCAAGGGTCAGGATGGTTCGACGGTTGATGCCATCGAGAATGTCGCTGGTGACGTCAGGCGTGATGAGCACTCCGTTTCGGACGAGGAAGATGTTGGCGGCACTGAGCTCGCAGACGTGTCCGTTGATGTCGAGGAAGATGCAGTCGTCGAAACCGCTGTCGATCGCATCCTGTTTCGCCAGAACGGAATTGACGTACGCACCGTTCACCTTGGCGCGGGAGGGAATGGCGTAGTCGGGAATGCGACGCCAGACACTTGTCTTCAACCGCATGCCGTCCTGCGGGACAATGGGATTGGCGTCGTAGAGGAAGATCGACACTGTTGTGTGCAGGCCACGGACCCGCGTTCCGGGAATGGACTCGTCGACGTGGACGGTTGCCCGCACGTACACCTCGTCGGTCGGGGCGTTGGCGGCGATCACGTCGCGTGTCGCCTGTATGAACCGCTCGAAACTCCACTGTGACGCGAACGTGTCGATACCGATGATCTTGCAGGACTCGACGAGTCGCTGGTAGTGATCGAGTAACCGAAATGCGGTGCGCCGATCTCCGTCCACCTGCACCGGAAACACGGTGTAGACACTCAGGCCGTAGAGGACGGCCGAGGTCGCGACCCCGAGTGTCGCGTCTTGCGCATCGACCAGTCTGTCGCCGAAATACACCTTCGAGTGCGGGAGTGCCATGCGGCGATGCTAGTCGCCCGGTGAGTCCAAGCGGCAACGCTTTCACTTCTCTATGGTCGAGTACATGAGCGAACGCACAGTATCCTGGCCACCCCTCGGTCGTTCCGCAGGCTCCACTCCCGCCCGCACACTCTGGAACGACGGCCCCGAGGTGGGTGCCATCGGCTTGGGCTGCATGGGAATGACCTGGGCATACAAGGCAGACGACCGAACGGAGTCCCCCGATCGCGTCATCGGGCACGCCCTGGACCTGGGTGTGAACTTCATCGACACCGCCGATGTTTACGGACCGTTCACCAACGAGGAAGTCGTCGGCGCAGCCATCGGCAGTCGACGCGACGAAGTGGTGCTCGCGACCAAGGGCGGATTGACCTCCCACATCGGCGACGCCGGAGAGCCGGTCATTTCCGGCCCCAACGGCAAGCCCGAGCATCTGCGGTCTGCCATCGACGACTCGCTCCGACGGTTGGGCGTCGACCACATCGATCTGTATTACCTGCACCGTCCCGATCCCGAGGTCGACGTCGAAGACAGCATCGGCGCGATGGCCGAGGCCGTGCAGGCCGGAAAGGTTCGCGCACTGGGTGTTTCGGAGTTCACCGTCGAGCAGCTCGATCGGGCTCAGCGGGTGCATCCGATATCCGCTGTGCAGTCGGAGTTGTCGTTGTGGACACGCGACCACCTGGCGACCTCGTTGCCATGGACGAAGGACAACGGTGCCGCCTTCGTGCCGTTCTCGCCGCTGGGCCGAGGGTTTCTGACGGGCAACTTCCGCGGAACCGCACCCGCTGCAGATGATTTCCGCTCTCGACTGCCGCGTTTCAGTCACGACAACCTCGATGCGAACCTCGTCATCGTCGACGCCATCGCGGCCATCGCCGACGAGCTCGGTGCGACGCCTGCGCAGGTGGCCCTGGCATGGGTGCTGGCGCAGGGAGAGCACGTGGTGCCGATTCCCGGCACTCGCCGCACTTCACGTCTGGACGAGAACGCCGGTGCCGCCTCGCTCACGTTGAGCTCCGAGCACCTCGCCGCACTCGACACGTTGCCCGAGCCCGCTGGTGGCCGGTATTGAGATAGCGCAGGTCGATCCGTCGACGGATCGGTTGTCGGCCGAGAAAATCCTCGCGGTACAGAGGAGTGCGTACGCGGTCGAGGCCGAGCTCATCGGCGACGACCGCATCCCACTACTGCACGAGTCGGTGGATGATCTGTGTGCAGCACAGGTCCACTGGCTCGTCGCGCTTGATCTGGACGAAATCCTCGGTGCCGCAGCGTGGTCCGGATCCGAGATCGACCGTCTGGTGGTGGCTCCACACGCACATCGTCAGGGCATCGGTCGCGGTTTGGTTACCGCGGCACTGAATTGCATTGCCGGAGAACGTGTGCTGGTGGCTACCGGGCGAGACAATGCCCCGGCCCGTCGCCTGTACGAGTCACTCGGCTTCGTGCACAGCCAGAATCAAGAGGTGTTGCCGGGACTGTGGCTGGCCCGCTACGAACTCAACCGTTGATCTGTATCGGGCTTACGCGGGCGAGCGACGAACCATATCAGTGCGCCTGAGATGGGCATCAGCAACACGAGCAGACACCACCAGAACGCGGATCCCCGACGAGCCTGATTGCTCCGAAGAATCGACACCCATGCGACACCGACGAGTAGCAGCCACAACACGATCCCAGCCATCCATGCGAGATCAAACCATAACGGCAGAGCCGGGTTACCGTCAGCATCCATGGTCTTCCGACTCCTTTCACCTCAGGGCAAGACTAGCCACGACGCAGGCATAAGGTGCGACCATGACTTCTGCCGGCGGCGCGATTGCATTGGCTCTCTTCGGCATTGCTCTCGTGTCGATCGTCCGTGACACAGGCTCCAACTGGCTCATCAAGCTGGCATGGGTAGTGGTGACACTGATCCTGCCCATCGTCGGCCCGATCCTGTGGTTCGCAGTCGGGAAGCGCTATCCGTATGGGGTGAACGGCGGCAACAGCTGAGAGTTCAGTGTCCAGTCGCATTGCGTAGGTCGATGTTGATCAGATGGCTTACCTGGTCGCGGAGCCATTCAACCGTCTGCGGGTTGGGGGCGGGTGTGTGGGCCAACAGCGTCCAGCGAAGTCGGGTTGCTGCGGTCAGATCGAACTGCACCAGGATGTCGGGAAGACTCGGCCACGGCGAGCTCCACACCACGCGGTCGAACTCACTACTCTCGACGATGCGCGGCAGAGCGGCACCCTCGAACATCACCGGCCAGGCGAACCCTTGATTCTTCGGATGCAAGTCTGGGCGCATCAGTGCCTTCCAGACGAAGAAGACCGGCGGCGACAACTCCGCAGTCCTGCTCGCGAGAACCATCATCGGGTTACCGTACGCGGGCGCCGACTCGGGAGCCCTCCTATTTTTCGCGCACGCCGGTGCGGGCGGTCGCGATGTACTGACAACAGACAGAGCTGTGCCCTGACGCTTGTGTGGGTCGTCAGGCGGGTTGTCGTGGTTCTTCGTCGCCTGTGTCGCGGGTGTTGTGGTGGTCGGGTGGGTAGAGCACCTCCTCGGGGTGGTGTGCGTGGTTGATCAGCCCACGGCGCTTGGGGTCCATTCCGGTCGGTGGATGCCACAGGGTGCGGCCCGGATAGCGATGTCCTGCTGTGGTTTTGGTGGTTGCCCACTTTCCGGGTCCGGTGCCGACGAGTGCGTGGTGCATGTCGCATCCGAAGGTCAGGGAGTCGATGTCGGTGGGTCCGCCCTCGACCCAGTCGTCGAGGTGGTGCGCTTGGCACCAGGTTGCGGGTCGGGTGCAGGAGGGGAAGCTGCAGCCGCGGTCGCGGGCGATGAGGACGATGCGTTGGTCGGCGGAGGCGATGCGTTTGGATCGGCCGAGGTAGAGGGCTCTGCCGTTGTCGTCGAAGATGGTGAGGTAGTGGTGGGCGTGCGAGGCCATGCGGATGGCGTCGCGGATCGAGACGCGTGATCCGGTGGCGGTCATGGCGTAGCCGCAGCCTGATTCGAGATTGTTCAAACTCATGGTGACGATGGCGGTGACGGGCAGCCCGCGGTGGGTGCCGAGGGTGCCGGAGGCGAGGGTGTGCCGGAGCGCCATCTTCAGGGCATCATGACGGCGTTCGTTCTGGGTGCGTAGATCCCGCGCGGCGGCAGCGTCGCGAGCAGCGGTGTCCGATGCGTCGGCGTCGGCGTGGCCGCCGGGTTCAGCAGCGCTGCCGGAGCCGGCATCGTCGTTGGTGTCGTTGGTGTCGTTGGTGTCGTTGGTGTCGTTGGTGTCCTTGGTGTCCTTGGGTGCCGCTGCGTCCTTGGCTGCAGCTGTGCCGTCGGACCCTGTGCCGCAACCACAGTCGTCACCGTCGCACTCGCCGCAGTCGTCATCGCAGCAATCCTCGTCACCGCAGTCGTCGTCACTGTAGTAGTTCGTCTCATCCCACAAGCCCGCATGACTGGACCCGGCATCGCCAGGAAAGGGCTCGGGCGTCGGCGTAGTAGCGCTGCCGTT
The DNA here is from genome assembly GCF_001894785.1 of Rhodococcoides fascians NBRC 12155 = LMG 3623. Lineage (GTDB taxonomy): Bacteria > Actinomycetota > Actinomycetes > Mycobacteriales > Mycobacteriaceae > Rhodococcoides > Rhodococcoides fascians. Next base: position 348,792 of record NZ_BCWW01000001.1, on the reverse strand, counting down.
CCCGCCGTTGTCATCACCGTCGGCCTCGTATTTGTCGTCGTCACGTTCATCCTCGTGGACGATCGATGTCGGGTCTGCAGGATTGTTCACCCCCGGCTTCGCGGCTTTCGAGAACAGGGCTTCGAGGTAGGCCCGGAGCTCCGAGTCGACGCAGAACTTCCCCTCGGACATTCCGTCGGAACCCTGCTCACCGAGGTAGAAGAACGCATCCCGTTTCCGTGGCCTCGGCTTCGCGTTCTTGTCTTCGTCTTCGTCTTCGTTCTCGTCGAAGTCGCCGTCGGGGTCGAGGATCGAGTCCAGATGCGCCACCAGTGGTGCGAAGTCGTCGGGCCGTCGGGTCGAGGCGAGACCGACCAACTGCTGTTCGGCGCGATCGCGGGTCTGCGGATCCACACTCGACGGTAGGTGCCGGAAGAATTCGCGGATCATCTGCACGTGCTGGGCATCGAGCAACCCTGCCCGCACCGCTGCAGCGGTGTGTGGCAGCAAAGGCGGTAGCGGTTCGCCGGACAGTGCGGTGCGGTCACCCAACTCCGCGGCCAGACGTACTCGCGCCCCGGCTGTTCGCGGGGTGATTCGCAGCATCCATGCCACCGAGCACGGCACCGAACCCGGATACACGTCGAGGCCGTGTTGTGAGATCAGCTCGTTGAGCCAGGTGTGCGAGTAGGCGGTCACCGATCTGGTGAGCTCTTCCATGCGTTGGATCACCGCACGCCGGTCGGCGTTCGACCACGACACCGACGCCTGCCCCGCCAACTCGGCAACCGCCGACTCCACCGCCTCGACCAACCCCGCCAAGACAGGGTCGGACACGACGGGGGCAGGAGGCACCGTTTCGATGCCGTCCACCCCTGATCCGCCGTCCCCCGAAAGCATGAACAGAATCTACCGCGACCCACCGACAAGTTTTCGAACGCACGTGCGACAACATAATGACGAATGCCCCCGGGCCCCGAACCGGACATCTGCACGGTGACACTGGTAGAGGATGAAAGCATGCTGACGATTCCGAATCGCACGAGCGGAGTCCGTCGCTCGGTGATCGTGGCGGGAAGTCTTCCCCTCGCCTGGTGGTGCCTCAGCTTGGCTGCTGGCGCGCTGGGCATCGGCAACGACGCCATCGGCGACGTCGGCGACGTCGTGAGCACCTGGAATATCACTACGGCAGCCGGATTGGTCATTCTCATTCCAGCTGCCTTTTTCTCCGTAAACGGAGGCTTCGAGCTTGCCTCCCCCGGCCGTCTTCGTCACGCCCGCTGGTATGCAACCGTTGGATTGGCGCTGGCGATGGCCTTCTACCTGTTGATGGTGCTGAATTCGATTATTGCCATCGTCGGCGATTCAGCCCTTCGCGACCCGGACAGCTGGAGCCCCGAATTGTCCTCGGTGGAGCAGTGGGCGGTTGCGGCACCGTACGCAGCTTTCATGATCCCAACAGGCGCAACGCTCGCAGCGCTGTGGACTGGGCGCAGCGGGCAGGCAGGATCCGTCACCTAGCCATCTTTGCTTGCGAGATGGGTCGACCAATCCACACCGGATGTCGGTAGCGTCGGGTATATGGAATCGAAAACCGATCGGGCGGAATGGTCGGATAACGATCTGCAACAGGATGTCTCGGAAGCAGAGTGGGTGGACTACAACCTCGACGGCGTCGCCACAACCACAGTGGGCTCGCTGGTCCCCACTGTGTTCGACGCCTATGCCCGCATCCAGTATCCCGGGCGCAACGGCACGCCGAATCTCCTTTCGCGGGCGAAAACCGTTGCAGCCTGGCATGTTCAGCTGGCATCCATCACCGAGGTTCTCGCTCGAAGCACGAAAACACCCGACGAATGCTGGTTCGCCGTCTGGGAAGGCAACACGGCACTCGATGACATTCGCGTAACGGCACCGACCGCGGAAATCGCCGGCTACAACTATTTCCTGTTGAGGGGCCCGATCGAACGCGCAACGGACACCCTCCGTGGGTTGTCACCGAATCTGTGGTGGCCCAACGACCACGCGTGGTGTGTAGCTCAGCACTTCGACTTCCCCTGTGCCTATATCGGGGGCAGCAGGGATGCTGTTGCGGACCTTCTCGCGCTCACAGATATCGATTCGTCGCCGGTCCGCGTCGACCAGATCATCACCGTGAACTACGACCAGCACATCGACTGAGATACCTCAACCAGTCGATGCAACGGTCTCGACAGTCGATGCTTTCCATCGAACTCCGAATCCCGCAGGTATTGAATCCCTTTCGTGGTACTCCAGCGCACCGCTGTACGTCACACTGAACGCGCCGGGATGTCGCGTCGGGATCAATTCCCGTCGTTGCACGAGAAGACCGGCCCGATCATGGATGCGGAGGGTGCCTCGCGGCCGCGTCCGAAAGTCCAACCACAGATACCTGTCCCACACCAGGCAGCCGTGTAACGTCACATCACCGACCAGGCCGCCGTCGCCCATCATCGTGGTGAAGCCGTTCCCGAGATGCGCTACCCACTCCGTTCGCCCGTCCACAGTGACGGCCTCGACCCGAGCCGGCACCTCGGCACACATTTGCGCCGGCAGGTCCATCTGGTCGGGTGACGCCCAGTACGTGGTGGGAGAAAACACCGCGCCTACGGCAGGCTCGTCAGGCCACGGTTCCATGTCCTCGAGCATCCACAGTTGCGACATATCAAGCAAACTCAATCAGAACTGCGCTCTCGGTGCCCCCATTCCCGGGTCGATTTGGAACGGCCCGCTGGCGGACGGCGCTATCGGGAAATCGAAGATTGCGGTGGGGATGTACACGGTGGCACAGGAGTTGGGTATGTCGACCACTCCGGACAGGCGTCCCTCGATCGGGGCCGAGCCCAGCAGCAGGTACGCCTGCTCGGGGCTGTATCCGAATTTGGTGAGGTAGTCGATCGCATGCATGCAGGCGTTCTGGTAGGACAGGTCGGAGTCCAGATACTTCTGCTCGCCGTCGACGGTGACCGAAATGCCCGAGAAGGCAATCCATTCCGAGTACTGCGGTGCGGTGTTTCCTGGCATGAAGATCGCGTTTTCACTGACCCCGTACGTGTCCATGCCGCCCTTGATCAGGTCGACGTGCAGGTCCATGAAACCGCCCATTTCGATGGCACCACAGAAGGTGATCTCCCCGTCACCCTGCGAGAAGTGCAAGTCTCCGAACGACAACTTCGCCCCCGGTACGAACACCGGATAGAAGACGCGAGTGCCCTTGGTGAGATTCTTTATGTCCTGATTGCCACCGTTCTCTCGTGGCGGTGCCGTACGTGCGGCTTCGCCTGCGACACGCGAGAACTCGTCGCCGCTCAACGATCCCAGAATTGCCCCGTCGAGTTCGGGTGCCAAAGCCAGTGGCGGAACACGATGGGGATCGGTGGCGATCAGAGCACCTTCACGGGCGTTCCACTTGGCCAGCAGAGCAGCCGATGGCGCGGTTCCCATCAGGCCGGGATGAGTGATGCCGGTGTACTTCACGTGCGGAACGTGGCGAGATGTGGTGGTCTGGCCGGAAAAGTCCCAGATCGCCTTGTACGCGTCGGGGAATCGATCAGTGAGGAATCCGCCACCGTTCTGCTTGGCGAAGATCCCCGTGTATCCCCAGCCCTGACCGGCCAGTGGGCCCGAATCTTCCTGCGGGATCGGACCGACGTCGAGAATATCGACGATCAGCAGGTCCCCGGGCTCGGCTCCCTCGATGTGGAACGGCCCGGACAACGTGTGCACGTTGTTGAGCGGCGCATTCAGAATGTCCTCGGCGGAATCGTTGTTGTGGATGGCCCCGTCGAACCATTCACGGCAATGCGCCCGAAAGGACGTACCGGGCTTCACTGTGACCGCGGCCGGTATGTCGGGATGCCATCGGTTGTGACCGACGATCTCCTGTTCGGTGAAACTCTTCGTCGAGTCGAGCGGAAACAGCAGTTCGGGCACGAGGCACCTCCGGTTGCGCGGATTCTCCTGCGTCGATCATTGCACCGTCGTGGTGCATTCGGCCCGGTATGACGTGTAAATGTTGTATGACGTTGCGCCGGAACGCCACTGACACGACATCTCACGCTACCCTCGTGTGCGTGCCCACCTACAGCTTTCGCTGCACACAGCGTTGCGAACCCGTCGAGCAGAGATTCTCCATGGCCGATGTCCCCTCCCAGGTGACGTGCCCGGAGTGCGGCGAAACAGCTGCACGCCGGATTTCGTCTCCTGCCCTCGGCAGGGGGAACAGCGCTGCGATGAAGGCACACGACGCCTCGCGGGCCACCGCCGACTCACCGACGGTAGTCACGTCTATCCCACAGCAGGGGCGGGCGGCGAGCCCGACGACGTCGAACCCGCTCCACCGTCGCCTGCCACGTCCCTGATCTCGGCGTTTCTCTTTCGTGCCGACGGGGAAGTCCGGGTGCATGTCCCAGCTCCCCGCTCCCCCGTCGATCGCCGACGGCTTCACCACCGACGACGTCGTTTCCTGGGTTGCCGAGCATCTGGGCGACCTGACGCTCGAGCGGCCGGACGGGATTGCCGCCGGCGGCATTCGCGGCGGACAGTCGGCCGCCGACATGGCGCTGGCCGGTCTGGACATCACCGGCTACGCCCGCGACCGCAGCACTGTCCTTCCTGCGAATCGTCGTGGAGCCAGTCGAATGTCGCCGTACATCCGGCACGGTCTGCTCACTCTCCGTGAGGTGTGGGACGCCGTAGCGGACGCCCCTGCGCGCGATCGCACGCGGTACCGGGACGAACTCATGTGGCAGGAATACGCCCGCCACCTCTATGCCCGCGTCGGAACCGATCTGGGGAGATCCCTTCGTCGTGAACAACCACGACCGCACAACTGGACTTCCGAACCCTGGCCCGACGAGATGAACTGCATGTCCACGGTGGTGGGCGAATTGCACAGTGACGGTTGGCTCGTCAACCAAACACGCATGTGGCTGGCGTCCCAATGGGCTGTGCGTGCCGGCGCGACATGGCGCGACGGCGAGGACGAGATGTTCACCCACTTGCTCGACGGCTCACGGGCGGCCAATCGACTGGGTTGGCAATGGACGGTCGGTACCGGAAGCGGCAAGGTGTACGGCTTCAGTCGGTGGCAGGTGAACAAGCGCGCACCATCCCTGTGCCGCAACTGCGCGCTGAAAGACGCCTGCCCCATCGAGAATTGGCCCGACGACGATCTCGGACCGGCAGTCGACGGACCCGATCTCAACAAGGCACCGGTACCCGCGGGCCCTGCGAGCATGGAAGGTGATGGTGCAGAACAGGTCTGGCTGACCGCCGAATCGCTCGGCACCACAGACCCCGCCATGGCTGCGAATTTCGAGCGACCCGCCGTCTTCGTGTTCGACGAACCACTCCTGCAGAAGCTTCGGCTGTCCGGAAAGCGACTGGTGTTCCTAGCCGAGACTCTCGGCGAGATCGCGTCGACCCGGCCGTTGGAGGTACGTCGCGGCCGAGTATCGGAGGAGCTTTCCGGACGGTCTCTGGCCGCCACCTGGGCACCTGTTCCCGGTTTCTCTCGCATCGCCGACGCCATCGCCCCGGTCGAATTGCATCCATGGCCCTGGCTGACGCGTCCCACCACATCCTCGGTCCGGTCGTTCAGTGCGTGGCGGCGCAGTCACTGACGTGCCCGCACCGTGATTTGCCCTTCCTCGCTGGTGGCGGAGACCGTCTTCGGCGATCTGGGGTCGTTGATCACGTCGACGACGACGTCGCCTTTGTCGGATGCCGCGTCGACGGCATAGAAGTCGGCGGGCGGAAGCCCGATCGTCGTGTGGCCGATCACGTTGTGCGCCTTGACCGATTCCGGTGCAGTACGCGATTCGACGCTGATCTCGCCGAACGTCGTGCTCACATCCACGATGGACGCAGTTGCATCACTGATCTTCACGTCGCCGAACCGTGTGTCGACCCGGATGGCTCCCGCCGATCCACGAGCGAACACCGATCCCGACGCTGTCGAGACGGATACGTCTGCACCGACATCCGACAGCACGACATCACCGCCCGCACCGTTCACCGTGAGGGTCAGACCTGCGGGTATCTGCAATTCGACATCGGCGTCGCACGTCTTGTACCTGCCGTAGGAACATTCCACAGCCACGCTCGACCCGTCCGCACCGACGTCGATCGTGGGGGCGTCCCCTCGGTAGATCCCGTGCGCTCGAACATGCAGCGAATCATCGGGACTGGGCACGAACTTCAGGTGCGCGAACCCGGTCGTCACCGTCAGCTGCGAGCCGTCGATCGCGTGATCTACCGAGTAGTCGTAGTTCTGAGTCTTCGGAACGGAGAAACCGAGCGCGATCGCCGCAGTGGTGCCTACTCCGGCCGCACCGACCACGACGGCCGCTGTGGTGATCGCCAACGTGTAGCGCAACAATGGAATTCGATTCATCGAATAGCTCCCAGGTATCGTAGGACTGCCATGACCCGGCGGTGATCCGCACTGTCGCCGAGCAATCCGAGTTTGGCGAAGATGTTTCCGATGTGCTTCTCGACGGCTGCTTGGCCTACGACCAGAGTGGAGGCGATGCCGGCATTGGACTTACCTTCGGCCATCGCCGTCAGCACATCTCGCTCTCGCGGTGTCAGCGAGTCGAGTGGATCCGATCGTGGTGCGCGCGCCAAAATCTGTTGCACAACTTCTGGATCGATGACGGTTCCGCCGTCGGCGACCGTTTTCACCGCGTCGGAGAATTCGTCCACATCGGCGACGCGATCCTTCAGCAGATATCCGACGCCGTCCGTGCTCTGCCGAATCAGTTCTGCCGCATACCTTTCCTCCACGTACTGCGAGAGCACCAGTACTCCGACATCGGGCCAACGCTCACGAATGACCAGTGCCGCTCGCAGACCCTCGTCGAGAAATGTCGGAGGCATCCGCACGTCGATGACGCAGACGTCGGGCAGCGGCTCGGTGGACGACATCAGCGTCAACAGCTGCGCCGCGTCACCAACTTTTCCGATCACCTCGGCACCGGAGTCGACCAACAAACGCGCAACACCCTCACGTAGCAGTACCGAGTCGTCGGCAATGATCACTCGCACGGGATGGTCACCTCCACTCGTGTCGGGCCGCCCGACGGCGAAGTCACCGTCAGGGTTCCGTCGATTCCGCTGAGCCTGTCGGCCAATCCGGCCAATCCGCCGCCGGGCTCGAAATGCGCACCGCCACAACCGTCGTCGACCACGGTGACGGCGACGGAGGACTCGCCGCGAGCGACATCGACCTGCACGTTTCCGGCGTGGGCGTGCTTGCCGACATTGGTCAAGGCCTCGGACACCACGAAGTACACCGTCGACTCGGCGGTGGCGTTCAGACGTCGCTCGCCGGTGAGGGCCGGGTCGATCTCGATCGTCACCGGAACTGTCGACAACGCCGCGACCGACGACAGTGCCGCGTCGAGTCCGCGATCGGTCAGGATCGGGGGATGCAGTCCGCGCGTCAACGTTCGGATCTCACCGATCGCGTTCTTCGCCTCCCGATGTGCATCGTCGAGCAAACCCTTCAAGACGACGTCGTCCGTAGCCGACGCGCGAGACTTCGCTTGTCCCAGTGACATTGCCACCGAGACCAGCCGTTGCTGGGCACCGTCGTGCAGGTCCCGTTCGATGCGTCGCCGCTCGGCATCGGCGGCGTCGACGACGCGAGCACGGCTCATGGTCAGCTCGTTCACCCGCTTGCTCGACTCCGACTGCCCGAGAAGTGCTGCAGCGCTCCACCAATCGAGCTTGGCAATCAGGGTCGTCAGTGGCGGAACGCCGGCAACCAGGACTACCAGAGCTGCCACTCCGATCACCGCAACCAGCGGAAAGTCCACTCGTTCGGCTATCTCCAACCCGGTGCCCTCGGGATCGGTGACCAACCACGCGACCGGGGCGGCCGCCAGAACCGGAAGCGCCAGGAAGAGCGCAGGCAGCAAGAACAGCAGCGCAGCCGAGATCGGAATACGAATGATCCAGTAGACGAGCGACTTCCACAGCCCGACGTCACGAACACACCACACCAACTTTCGCCAACTGGTCGGATAGACGATGGTGTCCGGTTTCGTGATCTCGATGCCACTGGTCAGGTCGATGCCCGCTCGCGCCGCGATGTCCAGCCAACGAAGGACCACGATCGTGAACACGAAGACGAGCACACCGCTGAGGGCGAACGGCAACGCGAACACCGCGAGCAGGAGCAGACCTACGATCAGCCATCCGCCCAGTCCGGCGAACGTCGTCGCCAACAGCGACGCCATTGCCAACCACCACTGCTGCGAAAACCACGCTCTGAGCGGATTGAGGGGAATCGGTAATGCCTGGTTCATGCGGATGAGCCTAAGTGGGCAGTCGCCGGGGCGTCCTCACTGCGAACCCACGAGGTGAGGTAGGGCCAGCCCTACCCTCGGCGCGCAGGTCCATGTGAGTTCGCCCAGCTCAGGCGTCGAACACGCCCTTTGCTTCCCGAACTTGTCGGTAGCCGGTGATATCAAGGAAGTACACGACTACAGAAAGGGTTCCCATGTCCGCCAGTGTCGATACCTGCCACGGAACGCTCGTGATCCACGCAGTCGGTAGTGCGGAATGCACGGAACCCGATTGCGTGGATCTCGAGTACGTTCGCCACTTCCTGGTGCTCGAGTGCGAGGAGATCACCGGCGGCTGCCAGTGCACAGCGCTGGTTGAGCTCGCTCAGGCGTCCTGACGCCGGACGACCGGCTGCTGCAGCTCCGTCACCCAGTTCTCCTGCGGCGCAGGCTCGGAGACCAGGTAGTACTCGCGGCAGATGCCGGAGAGCTCGTAACCGTTGGCGTCGATCCAGGCCATGAACTGCTCCCAGGTTTCCCCGATCGTCGCCATCGAGCCGTGGTGCACGGTCGTCAGCGCGAGGTCGATCGCGGGTAGCTCGGTGACGTCGTAGTCCTCGCCTGCATCAACGTCGGGGGTGATCTCGAACGCGGCATGCACCGTGATGCCGGTGCCGTCACCGTCGTCGACGGCCTCGTACAGGGCGATCGACGACGGTCCGAATTCGACTCCGTCTCGTGCCAGAGACGACGCGAGCCGGGCGTACATCGGACCGATCACCGGGCCGATGTTCTGTGGCCCGTAACCGGCAGCATTCTCGGTGACGACGGCGACGCGGGTGGCCGGCAGCGACTTGGTGTCCACGGTGATCATCGAATCTTCTCCCTCTACGGCGCGGAGGCGCGCATCGATCCGACGCAGTCGGGCGGCGTCGAGATCGAGTCGATGGGCGACGTCTTCACGTTTGGCGACGAGCATCCGACGCAATCGGTCTTCGCTGACCTGCGCATGCACGATCTGCTTCACCTCGTCGAGCCGAAATCCCAGGTCCTTGAACATCAGGATGCGTCCCAACTCCTCGAACTGTCTACCGTCGTACGACCGATATCCGGTGAACGGATCCACCCGTGCCGGCGTCAACAGCCCGATCTCGTCGTAATGCCGAAGCATGCGAACCGAAACCCGGCCGATCGATGCGAACTCTCCGATACTGAACATGACCCTCCGAGACTGCCGTCTCACACTGTGTGAGGGTCAAGTATCGCGCGCCGTGCGGTGGCTCGACCCGTTCTGCGCGCACCGATCAACCGATTTCGCCGGTCGTCGCATCGATCGAGTGCGCTCCCTGATAGTCGCCAGAAATTCGGACCAGGCCATTCGCCAGGTCTACGGCACCCCAGCGGTCGCCAAAGCGCAACAGGCGTTGAGAAACCAGCCTTGGCAGTGAAATTCCGACACATCCCGATACGGCCTCCCGGACCCGCCTCGATAACCGACCGAGCGTCTGTAATCAAATGTTGAACGACCCTGTGAATGCGACGTCGCAGCGGTTATGGTTCGTTTCGATGCTCCTCCCCCGAACCCACAAGGACTCGCCATGAAGAGACGCCTGATCGCCTATTCCATTGCTGCACTTGCTATCTCCGCCACCACAGTGGCGCTTCCCACCGGAGTGGCCTCGGCCGCGCCGTGTTCGGATGTGGACGTCTCGTTCGCTCGCGGCACCGGGGAACTTCCCGGCCTCGGCATCACGGGTACTCCTTTTGTTAACAGCGTCAAATCGCAACTCTCGGATCGCTCGGTCAGCACGTACGCCGTGAACTACGCCGCCGACTTCACCCAGGCCAGCGCCGGACCCGGATCTCGCGACCTCGTGGCTCATCTCAATTCCGTTGCGGCATCGTGCCCGTCGACGAAATTCGTGATCGGCGGTTACTCGCAGGGGGCGACCGTGGTGACCAACGCAGTGGGTCTGCGCACTCCCAGCAGCTTCACCGGTGCCGTCATCCCGGCCGCGATCGCCGACCGTATCGAGGCCGTTGTGGTGTTCGGCAACCCATTCGGGCTTACCGGCAGGAAGATCGAAACAGCCAGCAGCACATACGGTTCACGCACCAACAGCTTCTGCAACTTCGGCGACCCGGTGTGCCAGATCGGTGGCTTCAACACCTTCGCTCACCTGACCTACGGCACCAACGGCTCGACGACGCAGGGTGCCTCGTTCGCGGCCGCTCAGGTACGGAGCTGAATCGACTCACCGAAATCGGTGCGCGGGCCCCGATGGTTCTGCGGAAAGAAAAGTCGGTTCCGGTAGCCCGGATTGCTCTGCGCTCGTGAAGATTTCCTCAGCGACTGCATCGACCCGAGCTATCGGAACCAACGCAATGGCCGAACCCCCGAACCCCCCACCCGTCATACGGGCCCCGTATGCCCCGGCTCGCAGCGCAGCATCGACGGCGCTGTCCAGCTCGGGGGAACTGACCTCGTAGTCGTCTCGAAGCGAGACGTGCGACGCCGTCATCAGGTCGCCGAGTTCGGTACCGATGTCACCGCCGTCCAGCAACGCTACTGCCCGCTCAACTCGTCGTATCTCGCTGGTGACGTGACGAACTCGGGGAACGAGAGCCTGATCGACGAGCCCCGATACCGCCCGCTCGGGGTCGAGTCCGCGCAGCGTCGACACACCCAGCTCCAGGTAGGCCCGGTCGAGGGCGGCCCGGCGGGCACCGTACTGGCCGTCCACCAGACGGTGCGGAGCGTTGGTGTCGATCACCATGATGCGAGAACCCGACGCCGCGACGTCCAGTGGGATCTGCCGGGTCGACCCGTCGAGGCAGTCCAGAAGCAGGGCATGTCCTCGTTCGGCAAGCATCGCGATGGCTTGATCCATGCCCCCGGTCGACGCGCCGGCCACATCGTTCTCGGCGCGAATGCTGGCGTCGATCAGTACCTTTCGATCGACGTTCAGATCGAACAGATCGCTCAGGGCCAAGGCGAACGAGCACTCGAGGGCCGCCGAACTCGACAGGCCCGAGCCCACCGGTACCGAGGAGTGCACGGCAACATCGACTCCGCCTATCCCGTGCTCCTGCAGCGCCCACGCGACGCCCGCGACGTACGCGGCCCATCCCGACGGACTTCCCGGTCCGATGTCACCGAGTTGCCCCGTCCACGTCTGGTCGGTGTGCGTCGAGACCGCCCGCATCGTGGCATCCTCGCGCCGCCGAACAGCGACTGCAGTGGCGAAGGGCAGCGCGAACGGCAGCACCAGACCACCTGCGTAGTCGATGTGTTCGCCGATCAGATTGACTCGTCCTGGTGCCAACCAGACGCCGTCCGGTTCACCGCCGAACGCGGCGTCGAACAGCTCCGAAGCACCGTCGGCGAGGCTCTGCTCGGACACGACGCTCAACCAGTTCACACCAGCACCTCGCGCAATCTGTCTGCGATTCTCTCGGGAGTCGTGTCGTTGATCCATGCGCCCATCGCCGACTCGGATCCGGCCAGAAACTTCATCCGGCCCGGTGACCGCATCATCGAGAACAGTTGCAGGTGAAGTCGTCCCAGCTCTCGATCGGATCCGACGGGAGCCTGATGCCACGCCGAGATGTACGGCACCTCGTCCACGCCCTCGAAGAATGCGTCGACGCCCCGCAGCAATGCGCGGTAGACGCCGGCCAGCTCGTCGCGTTCCGTGTCGTTCAGTTCGGCAAGATCTGCGACGTCGCGGCGCGGAGCAAGATGCACCTCGAGCGGCCACCGCGACGCCGCGGGGACGTACGCCACCCAATGCTCGACATCCACGACTATCCGTCGACCCGAGCGCAATTCGGCGGCGAGTACATCGACCAACAGAACTCGACCGGTGTTCTCGAAGTGTCTGCGCGACTGCCTGATCAAAGCATCGGTACGCGGAGGAAGGTAGGGGTAGGCGTAAATTTGGCCGTGCGGATGCGTCAAGGTGACACCGATCTCCTTGCCACGATTCTCGAAGCAGAACACCTGTTTCACTCCATCGATCGCCGAGAGCTCGGTGGTCCGGTCTGCCCATACGTCGATGATCGTTCGGACCCTCGACAGTTCCAGCGAGACGAAAGATGCGTCGGGATCACTGGCGAAACAGACGACCTCACACCGACCGGTACCTGCCGCCAGCGGCCACAGCGGCTCACCGTCGACCGCTGCCGGAAGAGTCTGTTGTGCAGCACTTCCCGCCAACGACGGGAAGCGATTCTCGAACACCACGACGTCGTAGTCCGAGGCCGGAATCTCGGTCGCCGGCCGGCCCGGACGGCTGGGGGCCAACGGGGACAGGTCGGCGGGAGGCAAGAACGTGCGGTCCATCCGCTGGGCAGCCATGACGATCCACTCGCCGGTGAGAACGTCGAATCTCATCTGCGAGAGCGACATCGACGGCGGCAGCGGTCGTGAGTCCACGAGCTCCCGGGTGGCACCACCGGAAAGGTAGGGCTCGGTGTCGTCGTAATAGATCAATTCTCGACCGTCGGCCAACGTGGTCGAGGTCTTGCGCATGGGATGAGTGGTGTACTGCGTGGTCATCGACTGCTCGCTTCCTGGGTGGTCGGCCGGGGCTCGGCGGGACCGGTTGCGACGACCACGTCGTCGACGATGTCGGTCAGCGCGTCACGAATACGTTCGGGCACATCGACATCGGTGACGATCACGTCCACCTCCGACAACGCAGCGGTGGTTGCGAGGGCGCGAACACCCCACTTGGTGTGATCAGCGAGGACCGCGACGCGTCGAGCCGAGGCGACGAAGGCCTGATTGGTTTGTGCCTCCAGCAGATTGGGGCAGGTGAGGCCCGCATCGATGTCCACTCCATGCGTGCCGAGAAACAGAATGTCGACGTGCAGCGTCTGCAACGCGCCGACTGCCAACGGACCGACGAGTGCGTACGACGGGGTGCGTTGGCCTCCGGTGAGCAACACGGTGTGGTCTGCTCTGCCGCCGGCATGAAGGACGTCGGCGACGGGCAAGGAGTTGGTCACCACGGTGATGTCGGGTACACGAAGCAGTTCCCGCGCCAACGCGTGCGTCGTCGTACCTCCGGAGATGCCGATGGTCGTTCCTGGCCGGATCAATCGTGCGGCGGCGCGGGCAATGGCGGCCTTGGCGTCACGGCTCTGCTCGGACTTCACCGGAAAACCCGGCTCGAACGCGCTCGCGGAACTCGGCGCGGTGATGCCGCCATGCACTCGCTCGACCAGGCCCTGGGCGACCAGTTCATTGACGTCACGTCGAATGGTCATGTCGGACACCGACAGAGCAGTGCCCAACGCGGCCACCGTGACGGCTCCCTCGGACAGCACCCGGTCCAGAATCTTCTGCTGACGTTGATGGGCGAGCATCACACCATCGCCAGACCTGATTCCATGCACACAACATTCACCAGATAGCAACAAATGTCAACAAAAGCGAACAGGGTGCGGCGATGTGGTCAGAAGTCGTCGTCGCTCTCGGACGCGGTTCGTGCACGCCCGATCCGTGTCAGATGCACCCGTCGCGCCAGTCGAATCACGGGACGAATGAGCAGTTCGACACTCCCCAGCAGGAAGAGCCACGTACCGATGACCGTCGTGCTCTCCTGAAAGAAGAGGATGCTGCCGGCGATGAACCAGACCGCAACGAGAATGTCGTTGATGATGCTGACAACTTCCCACCGCTGGCGAATCACCAATTCCTCGTGCCCGATAGTGAAGGTCAGGTCGTTCATAGCGGCTCCTTCGTAAAACGTCGGTGTACCCAGTCCGACTACCCGGATCCCTCCCAATCGACCCGGGCTGCCATCTCGAGCAATTTCCGACGACGTGTCTCGCTGGTCTCGCCGATCCGCGCGATACGTCCGTACACATGGGCACGGAAGTCGGTCAGATCGTCCCGATTCTGTTGGGCTGCACCGCTACCGATGCAGTTGTGCAGTAACGCGCGGAGGTTGTCGTACTCCTCTCGCGGAACTGCGGGCCACGCATTGACCACCAGCCCGGTGAGCTGTTGGCGTTGATGAGCGCGCCGCACTCGGGTTTTGTCGGGATGAATCGTGAAGCCCTCGTCGTTCGCGATCTGGGACACCACCCACAGCAACTTGTCGACGTCGAGGTCTGCCGAACCGGAGAACGCCAGGTCGTCGGCGTAGCGGGTATACCGGGCACCCATGGTGCGGGCGAGCCCGGCAGCTCGAATATCGAGTTGGCGGGCAGCCAGGTTGGCCAGGGCGGGCGACGTCGGTGCGCCCTGCGGCAAGTGGGTGGTGCGAAGCCTCGCCGCCGTCGCGCGGTCCATGCCCGTCAATTCGCCGGCCGGGGTGACCGTTGTGCACAGCGCGGCAAGATTCGCCGCAACTCTTCTGGGATAGCCGACGGCCTCGAAGATCGCCACCACTCGATCGAACCCGATGGACGGAAAGAAACGACGTAAGTCGACCGAGACCACCACCTCACGCTCGGCGTGGGGCGTCGCGAACGTGCGGGGGCTGCGCCCTTTACGAAAACCGTGCGCGGCGGGATGTGGCGGAATGCGATCCAGGATGCGGTGCAGTATCTTTCGCTGAATCTCGCGCAGGCGCGGTTTGGGCACCTCCAGCAGTCGAATGCCCTGACGTTTGTCGAGACGAGCAGATCGATAGTGCTGCAATGGGAACGGCGCAGTACGCAGCCTCCCCTGCAGGTCGGCAAACCACTCGATTTCGGAAATGGTCAGATGCAGTGATTGCGCGAGCTGGCCCGTCGTCTCGTAGCGAGGCACCTCGAACCGCCAGGGTACGACACGGCCACGTATCGGCGATCGCTGTGACGACTTCGACGGCTGCGTAATCAACGGAAGATCTCGCAGCAGAACGAATATCGACGCCTCGTCGAACGGCGGACTCGGGTACAGGTCGATGATTCGATCGGCCAACCGCGAGGCCTTGGCCGGCATGAACCGAGAGAACGCCTCCTCGAGCCCCGATTGCGCCCACTCTGCGTCTGCAGCCAAACGAGCCAGGGTTGCGGCGGCGCGCGGAGACAGTTCGCGGTCGTTCACGTCGATCGCTCCAACGGGTCTCGAGCGAGAAAATGCAGCGGTGCGCGGCGACCGAAATCTTTCGTCCTCGGAGCTGCCAAGCACGCGTAGCGTGCAGACCAGCTTCGGACGCAGTGCTCGATTCTCAATATGTACCCAGGGGTTACCCCTGAGACCGGTCCCGCGGACCAACTCTCGCCCACGCGCCGCTGCATCCGTCCACCATGCCAAATCGAGGCCGATCTGTCAGCGGGATGACTCGCTAGTTCGACCGACCGGTCGGGTTTTGAAGTTCTCGTGAGTTGCTCGATTACGAGCCGGAGCTCGCGAGTCCGGAGCAGGTGAACGGAACCAGCGCCGACTCCGTTGCGTCCAACCCGTAGATGGGCTCTTGGGAAAGGACAGCGAACATGCATCGAAGCAGTCGATGGGAGGCAATCGCAGTAGGTCTGCTCCTGCTCACCGCGTGTTCGACGGGCCAAGACGGTACCGCAGTCCCCGAAGTCATCGCGACGACCAACACCGCCGTCGCCGCACCGACGCCGTGGGATCCATGCACCGTCCCCGACGACGCCATCGAGCAGGCGGGATTGAACGTCGACTCCAAGGAATCGGGGGTGTTCGGCCGCGATCAAAACGGATTCAAAATTTGCGGCTGGGAGGAAAGCCCTCCAGACAACCAGTACTACGTGTCGTTGATCTCCGGACTCGAGACATTGGACTTCATTGACGACCCGAGCTACTTCGACCGGCTTCGGCCAGTTCGGGTGGGCACCCGTAATGCCACCCAGTATCAACAGGTCTCCTCCGACTCGGCCCTTAATTGCGGCCTCGCCTTCACTGCAGGCCCTCATCTGATTCGAGCGACACTGCTGACCGATGGTCAGGTTCACGCGCCACGGTACGACCCGTGCATTGAACTGAACGCCCTGGTCGCCGTGCTCGATCCCGTACTACCCAGCTGAATTTTCGTCGATGGAAGGACGCGTAGACCGTGGCCCCAGTGAAGCCGGACCTCCTTGCACAGTGGCAGGACATGAACAGTCAAGCCGACGCCGGCACACTCACCATTCCGCCCGATGTCGCCTCGAAATGCGATGCGGCCTGCGTCGCCTACCTCGCGCATCTGAACGACATGAGGCGCAAAGCGGCGGTCTTGTACGAAACCAAGAGTTGGGGGAATTTGCCGTCTGCTCAGGCTCTACAGAGCAGGTTCGCTCGCCTTGCGACGGGCAAAGACACGTCACTCGACGTCATACTGCAGCAGCACATCGACGTCATCGATTCGATGCGAACGTTGTTTCGGCGCTACTTCGACGAGACGGCAGAAGTCGACAGCAGAACGGCCGCGAATATCGTCGCGCTCACTCCAGAGAACTGACGGCCTGCAGCACTATTCGCTGGACATCGACCTCGCGGTTGTCGTTGTCCAGTCGCCGCTACACCGGCTCGCAACTGCGAGAACGCCACCACTCGATCCGCGCCCTCAGCCGTCAGGCACACCCCACCGACGAGGTGTGGATCCCGACGATGGGCGTGAATCCCCGCCTCCCCGCGTTTTCGTCGCATCCGGAGCGTAGCTGCAAGCAAGCCTCCTGAGACGGATCAAGGCCGCCCAGGTTAGAGCCACACCTAGAGGTTCGCGTGGTGGAGACTCAGCCTCCGTGCGCCTCGACGGCCACGGGCTGCCATTCGCGCCAGTTCGCCAGGCGTGATTCGTAGTCCGTCGTCGCGATCTGGAGCGGTGCCTCGCCGAAAAAGACTCGCAGCGGCGGCTTTTCGGCGTCGACGACCTTGAGCAGCGCCGAACGCGTAGCTACCGGATCGCCAGGAGTCGCCTGCCTTGCACTCCGCAGTTCGGCGGCCTTCTTCCGAATCGGGTCGTACGCGGCGATGTCGGTGGACTTCTTGGCGGACGGACCGGCCCAGTCGGTGGAGAACCCACCCGGTTCGATCAGCGTCACATGGATACCGAAGTCCTCGACCTCCTGCGCCAGGGCCTGACTGAATCCTTCGAGGGCCCACTTGGACGCGTGGTACGCACCGACATTGGGGAATGCGGAGATTCCGCCGATGGACGACACCTGCAGGATGTGGCCGCTGCCCTGCTCACGCATGAACGGCAACGCGGCCTGAGTGACCCACAGCGCTCCGAAGACATTGGTCTCGATCTGCGCGCGGGCGTCCTCCTCGGAGATCTCTTCGATCATCCCGAACTGGCCGTAGCCGGCGTTGTTGACGACGATGTCGAGCGATCCGAAGGTCTTGTGCGCCAGAGCGACTGCTGCGAAGTCGGCAGCGCGGTCGTTCACATCCAGCTCGATCGGCAGAATCGCGTCGCCGTATTTTTCCACGAGATCGTGCAGTGTCGCCGTGTTGCGAGCGGTGGCTGCGACTCGATCACCGCGGTCGAGGGCTGCAATAGCCCACTCGCGTCCGAATCCCTTGGAGGTGCCGGTGATGAACCACGTCTTGGCTGCCATGAATCTCGTCCCTTCGCTACACGGACAAAAGTAAGGACGACGTCCGCTGCAAACGCCTCTCGGCGAGTGGTCGCTCGTAGCGACAAATGGGGTGAGGCCCGGGGCTTGCCAAGCGAACGCCGTCGAAAGAGTCCAACGGGGTACGTCCGCCGACTATTCCCCGCACGTCAACTGCGTTCCGTTCAGCTGTGCTCGGTGATCATCACCGCCATGGTGTTCGGCTCCAGCGCCTCGAAGATATGCAGCGCGTCGCCGGGGTAGGCGACATAGTCGCCGGGCAACAGTTCGACTGCCTCGCCCACCGGCCCCACCAGCGCTCGTCCGGCGCTGAGCACCACGTGCTCGACCACGCCGGGGGAATGAGGGTCCGAGCGCCTGGGCTCGCCCACGTCCGCACTGACCAGATAGATGTCTCGTCGCGCGTTCGGCGGAGACGACGCCAGCAGCGTCGCGGAGTAGTCCGCCCGGTCCGATGCAAATCTTGGCCCCTCGCCCGCACGGATCAGGCGGACCGACTGCTTCGCGGGCTCGACCAGTCTGGAGAACGGCACGTCCAGGGTGACGCTGAGCGCCCACAGAGTTTCCAGACTTGGATTCCCCGTACCCGATTCCAGTTGCGACAGAGTCGATTTCGCAATTCCGGCGCGGCGCGCCACCTCGGCCAGCGAGAGGCCGACGCGTCGCCGCTCCTGCTGCAGAGCGGCAGCGATGGCTGCGATCGGTGGTCCGGCGTCCGCCATTCGTTCACTCCATCGGTACGTTCGTTTGATTTGACGAACAGCTTAACATCGTCCACTATAACGACCATGCGTTCGACATGGCGAACCCTGCAGGGGGTCAACATCCGCGACATCGCGTTGGTTTGTCTGGCCGACGCCTTGGTCGGGGCCTCGTTCGGTGCCATCGCCGTAGCCGCCGACCTGCCACTGTGGCTACCGGTCGTGATGTCCCTGGTGGTCTTCGCGGGCTCATCCCAATTCATCTTCGTCGGCATCCTGGCCGTCGGCGGCAACCCCGTCGCCGCCGTGGCGAGCGCGTTGCTCGCGAACACTCGGCTCGTACCGCTCGGATTCTCCATAGGATCCGTTTTCGACAACGTCTCGCTATGGAAGCGACTGCTCGGCACCCACCTGATCACCGACGAAGCGGTCGCATTCAGCGTCGCCGAAGAAGACGAAGGACGGCGTCGAACCGCGTTCTGGCTGTGCGGAATCGGACTGTTCGTCACCTGGAACATCGGGGTGGTGATCGGCACTCTCGGTGGTGGCGCAATCACCGATACCGCCGCACTCGGACTCGACGCCGCATTTCCGGCAATCCTGCTCGGACTGATCATGCCTGCGCTCCGAGATCGGGGCACGCGCAATGCCGCACTCGTCGGCGCAGGGATCGCCCTGGCAGCGTCGATGTTCCTACCGAGCGGACTGCCGGTGCTCCTCTCGCTGATCGCCGTGGTGCCCGCACTGCTGTCCACCAAGCCCGCCGCAGACAAGGAATCCGCATGAGCCTCACGATTCCGCTGATCGCCATGATCGTCGGCACTTTCGCGCTCCGCCTCATCGGTCCGGCCCTGCGCTCGCGCATGACCATCTCGCCCCGCATCGACCGCGTCATGTCCACCTCGGTCGCCGTCGTATTCGTGGCCCTCATCGCCACCTCGACCCTGCTCGTGGGCAAGGACTTCGCGGGCTTCGCAGCCCCTATCGGCGTCACCGTCGCCGGAATCCTCGCCTGGCGCAAAGCACCCTTCGTCGTCATCGTGATCGCCGCTGCCGCGACCACCGCTGCCCTCCGCTGGTTCGGTGTCGCCTGACCGAACCGCGGCACCCCAAGTCCACTAGATGTGACATTGACCCCCGAAAAGTCCACCAAATGTCACATTGAGTGCATCGGATGGGGAACACGGGTAACAGCCATCGCCCCTTCGCGGACTACCGACACGGCAACAAGCCCATTGCCACCCGGGCCACCTCGCTTACTGACCAGAGCGCCCACTATTTCTCTGCATCCACGGGATCCCGCGTTTCGAGCCGAATTGTGGGCGCTGACATCAGTTGACCGGCGCAGCGTGAACCGCCGACCCCCACTGGACCCACCTGACCTCGTGCACCGCTCCCCGTTCACCGGCACCCTGGGTCCACTAGATGTGACATTGACCCCCGAAAAGTCCACTCGACGTCACATCGAGTACCCCCGGGCGGGGACAATGGACAATGAACACAATGTCTCGATGTGGGGAGCAGCAATGACCGCGCTGGATGCAGTACGACGACGTTGGCCGAAGACGATGCCACTTCAGCCGCTTCCGTCGGAGTCGTGGGCCAAGCAGGAGCCGACGTGGAAGGGTGCGAATCCCCAGGTCATCGAGTCAGCGTTGAAGCGTGCGAAGACTCGGACGTCGGGTAATTGGTTCGTTTTCGCTGCCAGTCGCGACGTGAAGGCCGACAAGCCGTTCGGTCGCTATGTCGGTACCACCGAGTTGGTTGCGTGGCGGGATTCGGCGGGCAAGGTGCATATCGGTCCGGGTGCGTGTCCGCATCTCGGGGCGGCGCTCGATACCGCGAAGATCGAGTGCGACGCGTTGGTGTGCCGGTGGCATGGGCTGGCGTTGGGTCCGAAGGGTAAGGCTGGCTGGCGGCCGGTTCCTGCGTTCGACGACGGTGTTCTGGTGTGGGTCCGGCTCGACGAGCTGGGCGGCGAGGAGCCGACGCCGGTGCCGGTGGTTCCGATCAGGCCCCCTGCGTCGACGTCCATTCCTGGTGTCGTCACGTTGATCGGGAAGTGCGAACCGGACGACATCATCGCCAATCGCCTCGATCCGTGGCACGGCGCATGGTTCCATCCGTACTCGTTCGCGAGGTTGAAAGTGGTGAGCGCGCCCACCGACATCGATGTGCCCGAGGAGGACGATCGCTTCCTGGTCGATGTCACGTTCCGCGTCAGTCGCGGCATCGGTGTTCCGGTTCGAGCCGAGTTCGTCTGCCCCGGCCCACGCACCATCGTCATGCGCATCCTCGACGGTGAGGGGGCGGGAAGCGTCGTCGAGACTCACGCGACTCCGCTGGCTCCTGCGCCCGACGGCACCCCGCGGACGGCGGTCATCGAGGCGACGATCGCGAGCTCGGATCGACCCGGCTTCCAGATGGCGCGCAAGGTCTCGGGATTGCTGCGTCCGGCGATGAATTTCACCGCCGCACGTCTGTGGAAGGACGACCTCGATTACGCCGAACGTCGTTACGAACTGCGCTCGACGGGTCGCGCGTGATCTAACTTTCGACGAGTGCGGCGAGTTGGCCGATGACGGTTCCCCATCCGTCTTCGAAACCCAACTCCTCGTGCATCTTTCGGTCTTCTACGTTGCGGTGCATCACGTGCGCCCGGTACTCCGTCCCGTCGGGATGGTCGGCGAACGTGATCACCGCGGTCATGAACAGTTGTGGGGCAGGTCGCCAACCTTCGACGAGGGAGTTGGTGAACACGATGCGTTCCTGAGGGTCGACGGCGAGGAAGCATCCGTCGATGTGCGGTTCGAAGTCTCCTCCGGGTTCACTCATCAGCGTTCGGAATGCGCCTCCGGGCTGCAAGTCCCACGCATCCACTCGGCACAGAGTAGGTGCGGGAATCCACCATTTCTCGAACTTCGACGGGTCGGCCCACGCATCCCACACCGTCTCGCGCGGAACCGCGATGATGCGGGAGATACTCAGGTCGAGTTCGGGATCGAAGGAAGTCATTGCTGCTCACTCTCTTTCGAGGATCGGGTGACGAACTGTTCGAGACGGTCGGTTCTGGATTCCCACACGGACCGTTGCTGTTCCAGCCACGTGGAGGCCGCATCCAGGTTGGTTCGCTCGATCGTGCATGCGCGTACACGTCCGGTCTTGTGGGTGCGAATCCATCCGCTGCGCTCGAGTACATGAATATGTTTCATGAACGACGGCAGAGTCATGTCGAATGGTTCGGCCAGTTCCCCCACGGTGGCAGGCCCGGACCCCAGTCGGCCCAGTACTGCACGCCGCGTCGGATCGGCCAACGCTTGGAACACGTCGTCGAGGACCTCGGAATACTGAGCCATAAGGCACAGTATCTCCACGAGAATACTTAGCGCAAGGGCACAGTATCGTCGGCTCGGGTCGGACTAGCCACAACCATCAGTCTCGGCGAGGTCCTTGAAATAGCGGGCGACGGGCCACCGCTCGAAACCACTCTTCTCGTAGACCGACCGCGCCGGCGCATGACCGGGATCGTCACCGGTCTCGACCATTACCATTCGCATTCCGGCGGATCTCACTCGCGCGAAAGACCGATCGAGGAGCGCCCTTCCGACGCCGGCTCGCTGCTGAGCTGGGTCGACCACCAGGACGTACACCTCACCCATGTCGTCGTTCGGGTGCAGGCGGGTACAGACCCAGCCGACCGGCGTGTCACCGTCCACGGCCACGTCCACGCTCTCGGGTTCGTCGTCGACGACGGATGCGAGATCGTCGTACTGACGCGCCTGCCACCCCTGGGGATAGAAGGAGTCGTACACGAACCACGGGACCGCCTCCTGCACGAGCGGAAACACCGGTTCCCACGCGCGAAGCGACAGCGCGAGCAACTCGGCCCGATACCGGGGGACGTACGGCACGATGGTGACCATCGGACCGAGTGTAGGTTGCAGCATTCGAGCGAGGCGGCCGTTCGACCGTCACACCGACTGCTGCACGCCACCCCCATTGCGCCGCAGCACTATTGGGTCGAAGAAATTTCCGAAAATGTGCCGTAAAGGTCTTGGCACTCGCCGCAATCGAGTGCTAGTTTTTGTGTTGCACAGTTGAGGAGGCGCCTCGCCACAGGGGCGAGCGCATCTGGGTACAGGAGGTGGTTGCTGTGCTTCGTTTCGATCCGTTCCGTGACGTCGATTCGCTCACCTCGGCATTGTTGGGTGCGTCTACCGGTTCGGACCGCGCACCGCGATTCATGCCCATGGATCTGTACAAGGTCGACGATCACTACGTACTCAGTGCCGACCTTCCCGGCGTCGACCCGGGGTCCATCGACGTCGACGTCGATCGCGGCACATTGACGCTCACCGCGCAACGAACCGTGCCGGAAAGCTCCGGCGTGCAGTGGGTTTCATCGGAACGGTTCGCCGGAACGTTCCGTCGACAGATCTCGCTGGGCGACGGCGTCGACACCGAGGAAATCTCGGCGTCGTACGACAACGGCGTCCTGTCGATCACCATTCCGCTTGCCGAGCGAGCGAAGCCGCGCAAGGTCGACATCGCTCGTGCAGAGCTGACCGGCGAGCAGAGATCCATCGAACACCAATCGACCTGATCCGTCACGCGCACAAGCACATCGAGCACTGTCGAACTACTCAGGGAGGGTGATTCATATGGAAACGGATACCGTGGTCTGGCCGGAATCTCCCGATCGTGACCAATGGTGGCGCACGGTTCTCGGGGTCGGGACCGGGATCCGGGAATGCGCCACGGCCGATCTACTGGATCAGCAGCGTGCAGAGCCGGTCGACGACGACCTCTACCCGCACGTACCGCGAGAGCCCGTCGCTGCGTGATCCGAACGACCGCAAGGCCGGCACCGACATTCGGTGCCGGCCTGCGTCATTGCCGCACCGAGCAACCAGTCAGAAGGCCAGAAGTCACAGGACCAACGAGTAGAACGTGCTCGACGGGTCCACGACGTAAACGCCGAACGGGGGCACTGCGATGAATCCGTGTCGCTCGTAGAGGCGTCGGGCTGCGGCGAAGTAGTCCTGGGTGCCCGTCTCGAGGCTGACGCGCTCGAATCCCAGCCGCCGCGCCTCCGTCAGAACGTGCTCGAGCAGTCCGGACGCCACCCCGCGGCCCCGCGCGAAACCCGAAGTGCGCATCGACTTCAGTTCACCGTGTTCAGGAGTGAGTGTCTTCAGCGCGGCAATTCCGAGCAGTGCCCCGGCCTCCCACGCCGTCCACACCCGCATATCCGCGCCGCGCAGACCCGACAGGTCCAGGGCGTGAACACTCTCTGCCGGGGACGTCGCGTGCATGTCTGCGAGGTGCTCGACGAGCAACGCACCGACTTGCGGCCGCGACAGATCATCGACCTCGAGACGCATGCAACCTCCTGTCGTGAGTGGAAGTTCGACCCCTGCTACGAAATACCACTCACCTGCGGCGAAGCCGCTCCAAAGCGTCGAACATCTTGAATCGTCCACTCGTGGGGACGGTTTCGATATCGTGGCCGGTGACGCCCCAACCCGC
The DNA here is from genome assembly GCF_001894785.1 of Rhodococcoides fascians NBRC 12155 = LMG 3623. Taxonomy (GTDB): domain Bacteria; phylum Actinomycetota; class Actinomycetes; order Mycobacteriales; family Mycobacteriaceae; genus Rhodococcoides; species Rhodococcoides fascians. Next base: position 324,743 of record NZ_BCWW01000001.1, on the reverse strand, counting down.
CAGCAGGGTGTTCGCTGCCTGCAGTCCGGTGGTGGCGGCACGTTCCATGAGAGCAACGGGCAGATCGATCCGAATGCCGTCACCCGCGAGTACCAGCGAGGGCTCGGGGGTGCGCACGGTGGGCCGCTCGGCGAATGCTCCGAGGCCGAACATCGGGCAGTCGTCTCGCCATTCGGATCGTTCGGCGATCACCTCTGCCGCAGCGGTTTCCGGGTAGATCTCGCGCATGCGAGCCATCAGCTGCGCGCGGGTGACCTCCTCGGATTCCTCGGCGGCGTAGGCATGCAGTTCGACCACGGAACCTCCGGTCCTCGCTGCCCACTCCGCGGCCTCGTCCTCGAACCGCTCGAGCACACTGATGTTGTCGATCGGAGGCATACCGCCGGTGCCGATGAACGCGGGACGATCGGCATTCACCGCCTTGCTCAGCCACACGCGGTGGACCATGAAAGGCGGGGTGTTCTGCAGCGCGCCGATCTGCTTGCGCCACGCCGGCGTCCCGAGCTCGGGGGATTGCTCGAGCACCCGCTGCAATCCGGCGATGTCGGTAGCGAGGACCACCGCGTCGGCGTCGATGATTCCGCCGGCGTCGACGCGGAACTTGCGCAGGCCACCGCGGGTGATCTCGCCACACGGAGTGGACGTTCTGATCTCGACACCGAGACCGCTGAGGTACTCCCCCAACGGGTTCCACAGTGCCTGTGGGTAGGGATCGCGGGGGACATCGAAGATCAAACCCTCGGAGGAGCCGAGGAAGTAGATGTGGAACATCATCGCCAGTTCGGCAGCCGACATCTCCTCCGGGTCGGCGAAGAAGCTGCGTGAGAACACCCCGAACGCCAGATGGCGTGCCGCTTCGGGGAAGTTGATGTTACGCAGGAACTCCGCCGCGGGAGTGGTGTCGAGTTCGTCGAAGGTCTTCGGCACGCTCACCGTCATCAGTGGCAGGGCGGCGATTCCGTTGAGGTCGGTGAGGTCCTTCCACCGGAACGTCGGACTGCGCTTGACGAACGCGAACGCATTGAGCGGTGGCGTCTCGGGCAGACCCTTGAATCCGTCGATACGACCGTCGCCGTCGATCAGCGGGTAATCGTCGACCGGGCGTAGACGCGCCAGGTCGGGGTCGGTGCGGCGCAGCAGGTTTCGCAGGTTGTAGTACTGCCGGAAGAACGCGTGGAAGCCGCGGCTCATCGTCGCGGGCGAGCCGTCCTCCAGCGTCGTGTCCCAGCCACCGACGCGGCCACCGAGGTAGCTTTCACGTTCGACAAGATGGACCTTGACGCCGCGTTCGGCCAGCGCGGTCGCGGCGCTCAGTCCCGCGATACCGCCGCCCACCACCACCACATGCGGGACGTCGGCCAGCTGGCCTGCGTCCGAATATCCTTGCACCGCAGCATGGGTGACCTTCTTGGAATCGGTCAACGCTCTTCCTTCGCGGGTCGAGAGCCCAGGAACGTGTGCACCACACCGTTCTGCCATCCGGTCATCGTCTCTCGGGCGACACCGCTGTAGCCCGCACGCTGCATCCGTCGCATGAACGCCGATGCGCCGTCGAACGTGACGACGCTGCGCCACAGGTGCCGATACAACGTGGCGTCTCGCGTCGCGAGCCAGCCCAGCGGGATGATGATGCCCCAGCTCACGACGTTCCAGGAGATGCGAGCACGCAGTGAATCGTGCACCGAGTATTCGTGGAACGCGATCGTCGAACCCGGACGCAGCAGTGCCAGTAGCGATTTGAGTTCGGCGTCGGGGTCGTCGACGTTCCTGATCAGATATGCGGCCAGGATGGCGTCGAACGGCCCGTCGACCCCGTTCACGGCCAGATCCTCCACCCGCGAGTGCACGAACGTGACGTTCGACGGCCAGTCCTTGCTCCGGGCGACCTCGAGCATCTCGGCGGACGCGTCGGCGGCGACGATCTCGGCGTGCGGTGCCGCTTCGAGCAGCGCTGCGGTGGACGCACCCGTACCGCAACCGATATCGAGCAGGCGCAGTCCGCTTCCGAGATCGGGAATGCGGAGGCGCTGCGCGGACTTGACGAGGTGCTCGTGGTAGCCGGGGTTCGCTCCGACGAGTCGGTCGTACGCTTTGGCACCGACGTCGAATGCGCCGGGAACTTCGTTTCGCGGCAGACCGCGCTTACCGACCTTCACAGTGCCTCTTCCTTGCTCACGCGGGCAGCTGGCCCACCCTGGACCGATACGACATCTCCGTGCTGCAACTGCCGTCCGCGGCGGATGTCCACGTCCCCGTTGACGCTGACCAGGCCGTCGGCGATGATGCCCTTGGCTTCGGCACCGGATTCGATCAGGTTGGCGAGCTTGAGGAATTGGCCCAGCCGGATCGATTCGTCGCGGATGGGGACATCGTGTGCATCGGACATGTCTCCATCCTGTACTAGCGGGCCGCTCGCTGCTACCAACGAGTCACATCGCGGCGCGGAAGCGGCGCAACCGCAGGCTGTTGCTCACCACGAACACCGAGGACAGCGCCATTGCAGCCCCGGCGAGCATCGGGTTGAGCAGGCCCGCGGCCGCGAGGGGGATCGCCGCGACGTTGTAGGCGAACGCCCAGAACAGATTGCCCTTGATGGTGCTCAGCGTGCGACGCGAGAGCCGGATCGCATCGCCGACGGCCCGTAGGTCGCCGCGGACGAGCGTCAGGTCGCTCGCCGCGATCGCTACATCGGTTCCGGTTCCCATCGCGAGGCCCAGGTCGGCGGTGGCCAGCGCTGCCGCGTCGTTGATGCCGTCGCCGACCATCGCCACGACCTTGCCTGCGGCCTGCAGTTCACGAACGGCATCGACCTTGCCCGACGGCAGCACACCGGCAACGACCTGCTCGATGCCTACCTCCGCGGCGATCGTTCGGGCGGCGGCCTCGTTGTCGCCGGTGAGCATGACCGGCGTCAGGCCCAGCTCGCGCAGTTCTGCGACGGCCTGCTTCGACGTCGGCTTGACCGAGTCGGAGACCACCAGAACCCCGCGAGCCTTCCCGTCCCACCCGATTGCGACGGCGGTGCGTCCCTGGCGTTCGGCGTCGTCGAAGGCATCGGCCAGTTCCGGTGGCAGGGGCATCGACCAGTCGGCCAGCAGGCTGCGACGGCCGATGACCGAGGCGCGACCCTCGACGACGCCCTGGACACCGAGACCCTCGAGGCTGGTGAACTCCTCGACCGACTGGGACAGTGCCCCGCCTGCGATGGCCCGCGCGATGGGGTGCTCCGAACCCGATTCCAACGCTGCCGCCACGGCACGGACCACGTCCTCGTCCTCACCGTCGGCCACGTGCACCGAGTGCAGTGTCATCTCACCGGTGGTGACGGTGCCGGTCTTGTCCAGCACGACGGTATCGATGCGGCGGGTCGATTCGAGCATTTCGGGGCCCTTGATCAGAATCCCCAGCTGCGCCGCCCGTCCGGTGCCGACCATCAGTGCTGTGGGGGTGGCCAGCCCGAGTGCGCAGGGGCACGCGATGATCAGGACGGCTACCGCCGCCGTGAAGGCAGCGGCCACCGAATTGCCGGTGCCGAGCCAGAATCCGAGCGTTGCCACCGAGATGGCGATGACGATCGGCACGAAGATCCCCGAGATGCGGTCGGCCAGACGCTGGGCCTGAGCCTTGCCGGTCTGCGCATCTTCCACCGCCTTCGCCATCTGCGCGAGCTGGGTGTCTGCACCGACTCTGCTGGCGCGCACAGTGATTCGACCACCGACGTTCACCGTGGCTCCGGTCACCGCGTCGCCGGCCCCGACCTCTACCGGCACCGACTCGCCGGTCAGCATCGACCGATCGACGGCCGAGGATCCACTCTCGACGGTTCCGTCCGTGGCGATCTTCTCACCCGGACGAACGACGAACAGATCGCCGACGGAGAGCTGATCGATCGGAATCTGTTGCTCCTCATCGCCTTTCACCACGGCGACGGTCTTGGCACCGAGGTCCATCAGTGCGCGCAACGCCGCACCGGCCTGCCTCTTGGACCTGCTCTCGAACCACCGGCCGGCCAGGATGAAGGTGGTGACACCCGCAGCCGCCTCGAGATAGATATTGCTCGCCCCGTCCATCCGCGCGATAGTGAACTCGAACGGATGCGTCATGCCGGGCTCGCCGGCTGTACCGAAGAACAGCGCATACAGCGACCAGCCCAGTGCAGCAAGGGTTCCCATGCTCACGAGGGTGTCCATCGTCGACGTACCGTGCTTCAGGTTGGTCCACGCGGCGCGGTGGAACGGCAGCGCTCCCCAGACGACGACCGGCGCGGCGAGAGTCAACGACAGCCACTGCCAGTTGGTGAACTGGAGAGCCGGAATCATGGCCATCGCGATGACCGGAATGCTGAGCACTACCGAGACGACCAACCGCTGTTTCAGCGGATCGGTAGGGAGATCGTCCTGTGGCTCGGCGGCGGGCAGCGTGGCGGTGTAACCGGCGGCTTCGACAGCGGCGATCAGATCCTGGGTGGCGACGCCGTCGCTGGTGACGCGCGCCTTCTCGGTGGCGTAGTTGACCGTCGCCGATACCCCGTCGAGCTTGTTGAGCTTGCGCTCAATGCGGTTGGCGCACGACGCACAGGTCATGCCGCCCAGAATCAGTTCGGTTTCCGTACTCATCCCCGATTCCCTTCTGCCTCGATGACGAATGTGGCCGTGCGGACGACACCCTGATGCTGGAAGTCCGGATAGAGCGCAGATGTTCCGTCGTGCGACTCGTGGTCGGAATGCGTCGGTTCGCTGGGCGACGCGTCGGGTCCGATCGCGTGGCCGACGAACAGGGCAAGAAAGAAGACGAGGGCTATACCGACGACGAATCCGACGAGCTTGGTCGGGGTGCCGAGTTCCTGTCGTGTGGAGTTCACATCCCTACCCTACCCCCCCAGGGTATCTAGTGGGTAGTGCCGATCGCCTTCTTGAAGCCGACGTGTGAGGCAGTGAAGCCCAGACGGGTGTAGAACCGGTGGGCATCCACTCGACGCGAGTCGGACGTCAGCTGCACCAGAGCGCACCCTCGCCGCGTGGCCCCCTCGATCGCCCACTCGATCAACGCGCCACCGAGCCCGCGGCTGCGCCAGGTAGCGGCCACCCGTACGGCTTCGATCTGAGCGCGCAACGCACCACCTCGCGCCAGTCCCGGAATGACCGTCGACTGCAGAGTTCCCACCACCTCGTCACCGTGCACTACGACGACCAGCACGTTCCGTGGATCGGAGGAAATGTCCTCGAAAGCGGTGCGATATCCGTCCATGTTCTCGACGGATTCGCGCGTCGCGCCCAACTGGTCGTCCGCCAGCAGCGCCACGATCGACTCGAGGTCCGACGCCACCGCCTCACGCACGACGCAGGTCGATCCATCGGTCAGAGCTAATTCCATCGGTGTCATTCGGGCGTGAAAAGTCATGTCCACGACGGTAAACGAAGCGTTTTGTAACGCGAACCATCCGAGCGACGAAATGCCGGGTAACCCACTGGCAATTGCAGTCGGGATCGGTTCGGGCGTGGATGATGGGGATCGAAAACATGAATGGTGGCAAGTCGAAGCGTGTGCGCATCGCGCTCAGCGCGTTTGCGATCGGCGCACTCGGTGCCGGAGTGCTGGTGGCAGCACCCTGGTCTGCGTCGGAAACGAGTGTCGAGGCCTCCGTCGAGCTGGTCTCGACATCGACCTGCTACGACATGGTGAGCATCGCCATCGGCGGACGCGGCGACACCCCACGCGAGGGCGTCAAGTGGCTGACCAAGCCCGACGGCACCCGCCTCCCCGCAGCGATGTCCGGTGACTACTCGAGCGACTGGATCGACCAGGCCGTGCGAGCTCCGAACAACGGCAACGTGGTTCCCGACTCCTACGCCGCGGTCTACGTCGAGTACCCGGCCGACCTCGCGAGCTACGAGAACGCCGTGCAGACGGGCGTCACCAACTCGCAGACCATCATGAAGGAAATCTCCGCGTCCTGCCCCAAGACTCGCTTCGCCATCGTCGGCTACAGCGAAGGCGCAGACGTTGCTCGCCGCACCGCCATGGAGATCGGCAACCAGGCCGTTCCCGAGGACGGCAAGTACGGCATCATCGACCCCTCGCAGGTCGTCGGCGTCGTCATCTTCGCCGACGCGGGACGCGTCGCAGGCGAGGGACCGTTCCCCGGTGCCGAGAACCCGTTCAGCAACCCGGACGGTTTCGACACCAAGTACCAGAACGGCAACAACGCCATCCCCGGACAAGGTGCATTGCCGGGAACGTCGGGCGGCTTCGGCGCACTCGACGGACGCGTCGCGTCCTTCTGCTCCGACGGCGACCTGACCTGCGCACTGCCCGCCAACACGTCGCTGATCCACCTGGCCGCCAACGTCGGTCGACAGGTCAACGCCGACGCGCTGCAGAACGAGAACCTCACCCCGGCCACCGGAGCCGATCTGGCTCTGGCACTGGGACGCATCGCAGTCAACGCCTTCAACGACATTGCGTCGCAGCCCAATTGGATGCAGAGCGACGAGACCTTCCTCGACGTACTGATCAAGGTGTCCGAGCCCAACTACAAGCCCGGCACCGCAACGACCCCCGTCTCGGCCAAGGTCGATGGTGAAGAGCCGATCGAGACCGGCCAGATGGTCGACATGGTGTACCTGCCGCAGAAGATCTTCAAGGAGATCACCGGGTTCATCTCGTCCAACCAGAACACGATCCCGGTCATCATGAACGATCCCTACGGCCTGACCCTCGGGCCCGGCTCGGGACACCACTTCGACTACTGGCGCGACGCCGACGCCGCCAACGGCAAGCCACTGACCTCGGTCCAGTACGCCGCAGCCTGGCTGACCCAGCTGGCCGAGCAGGCCAACCGGGGCGAGCCGGTGAAGACCAAGGAAGTACAGGAGAAGGCAGGCCGCGCAGCAATCCAGGCCATCGCCGCCACACCCGAGACCACCACCTCGGCAACGGCAACTCCGACGGCAACGACGACAGCACCGGTCACCACCAGCCCCGCTGCCCCGGCCGCCCCCGTTGCGCCTGCCCCCGCCCCCGCGGCCGAGGTGCCGGCACCCGCTCCCGCTGCCGAGCCTGCAGAACCGGCCTGCACGACTCCGGTCGAGGGTGAGACACCCGTCGAGGGCGCACCGCCGGTATGCGTCACCGAGCCCGCCACGGAAACGCCGGTCACCCCCGAGGCCGCAGCTCCGACGACGACTGTCGCCCCCACCCCGTAGGTGTGTGGAAACTCGTAGCCCACTACGAGTTTCCACGCACGACGGGTGAGCGACGCGCCAGCAGAACAGCGGCACCCGTCACCACAGCAAGAACCACGAGCCCGGCCACCGACAGCACCAGGTGGTCGGGCTCGCTTGTGCGTGAGATGACCGATTCATCCATGGACAACGACGGTGTGTAGCCGGCGGACACCACGGTCACGGGCAGCGCCATGACGAACACCGCCGGCAGTGAGATCGCCAGAGATCCGGGCGACGTCGCCAGCGCGGAGACCAGAACATAGGCCGCAACGAGCGGCAGAGCGAACTGCGAGACGATCGGAATCTCGACGTAGTTTTCCGTCAGGCTCGTAGCAGCGATGACGAACAGGCCGCCCAGCCCGATGTACAGCTGCGGCCACCGGTAACCGATCCCGGCTCCCACGACCAACAGTGCTGCGCTCGCGCACAACCGAACGGCATCTCCTGCGGCGAAGCCGGAGGTGCCCAGGGCCGTCGCCGACACTGCGAACAACACCAGCAGCAGCCGTCCGTCCCGCCCCGGAAGTAGGAACGACGCCAGCAGCGCGGAAGCCGCCATACCGACGAGAGCAACGAGCCACTCGACGCTCCGCGTATCGGCATCTGCCGCAATCCAGCTCAGGACGCTTGCCACGACGGGCAGCGACAGGCCGACGAGCAGAATCCGCGGGGTCTCGGGTGGCTGCACCACCTCGTGATGGCGTGCCAGGAACAACGTGACTGCCGCGGCCACTGCAGCGATCACCATGACGATCGCGCGCTCGGGCGCCACATCGTCCTCGGCACCGACCACATCCCAGACGAAGACGGGACCGTCGTTCGCCTGCAACAGCGCATCGAGCCAACAACCCAGCAGCCCGGCGCCCACAACCGAGACACCCAGGGCGGCCTGTGCACCACGGTGGTGTCCCGACAAAACCGCGGCCGCACCCAGCAGCACACCGGTGCCCACTGCAGCGGCCCAGTGCCCGAGCATCCCGGGCACCATTCCGACGGTCTGGAACACCACGACGAGCAGCGCTGCCATCGCCACAATGGTCGCAGTTGGCGCACTGGCCCGGGCCGCGGAGACCGCCGTCCCACAGGCAGCGACGGCAACGACTGTGAGCCCGTTGACAACCGACCAGAACGACCCGAATTCCGCAGTGCTGTTCACCAGCGACTCGATGGGGCCGATGTCACTGATGGCATAGCCGAGAACGAAGCCGGCCACGAGCATCGACAGTACTTTCATACTGCCGATCATGCCGTCAGCCGAATTTCACTCCCTGCGCCAGGGGCAGTTCGTTGGAATAGTTGACCGTGTTCGTCGCCCGACGCATGTAGGCCTTCCATGCGTCCGAACCTGATTCGCGTCCGCCACCGGTTTCCTTCTCGCCGCCGAAAGCACCGCCGATCTCGGCACCGGAGGGACCGATGTTGACGTTCGCGATGCCGCAGTCCGATCCCGCAGCCGACAGAAAACGTTCCGCTTCACGCAGGTCGGTAGTGAAGATCGACGACGAAAGTCCCTGCGGCACATCGTTGTGCAGGGCTATGGCCTCGTCGAGGGTGTCGTAGGTGAGCACGTACAGGATGGGCGCGAACGTCTCGTGCCTGACGATGTCGGTCTGGGCGAGCATCGTCACGATCGCGGGCTGCACGTAGTACGAATACTCGTCGACGACATTCACGCGCTCACCGCCGACCACCACCGTTCCACCGTCGGACTTGGCGGCCTCGAGCGCCTTCTGATAGCCGGCGAACGCGCCCGCGTCGATGAGCGGTCCCACCAAAGTGTCGCTCTCCAAGGGAGATCCGATGGACAGAGTCTCGTACGCCGAGACCAACTTGGCCACCAGTTCGTCCGCAACCGAGGAATGCGCGATGACGCGTCGGAGCGAGGTGCACCGCTGACCGGCCGTACCCGCAGCCGAGAACACCAGCCCGCGCGTCGTGAGATCGAGGTCTGCCGACGGCGTCACGATCGCCGCGTTGTTGCCGCCGAGTTCGAGCAGCACGCGCCCGAATCGCTGCGCAACCCGCGGCGCAACAGCCTTGCCCATCCTGGTCGAACCGGTTGCCGACACCAGAGCAACACGCGAATCATCCACCAGCGCTTCACCGGACGCTCGGTCCCCGATCACCAACTGAGCGATCTTGGGATCGACACCTGCAGCGGCAGCAGCACGCTCGAACAGAGCCTGCACGCCGACGGCAGTCAGCGGGGTCTTCTCCGACGGCTTCCAGATGACGGTGTCGCCCGCCACCAACGCCAACGCCGTGTTCCAACTCCACACCGCGACAGGGAAATTGAACGCCGTGATGACGCCGACGACACCGAGCGGATGCCACTGCTCCATCATGCGATGCCCGGGGCGTTCGGTGGCAATGGTGTTGCCGTACAGCTGACGTGACAGGCCGACGGCGAAGTCGCAGATGTCGATCATCTCCTGCACTTCCCCGAGCCCCTCGGAGACGATCTTTCCGGCCTCGATGGAGACCAGGGCGCCGAGGTCCTCCTTGTGCGTACGCAGCAGTTCCCCGAGTTCTCGGATCACCTGACCCCGCGCCGGTGCCGGCACCTGCGACCACGAGACGAACGCCGCAGCTGCGTCCGCGATGACACCGTCGACGTCTGCGGCAGAGGTCGATGCCAGCGACGCCAGATTTCCGCCGGTGATCGGCGATCTCGCGGTGATCGCGTCGGGACCGGCCGGCACGTCGAGCGCGATCGTCGCACCCAGCCGGTCGAGAATGGCGCGCGTACGCACACTCAGCTCGTCGTGGGTGATGGATGCAGACATGCGCGTACACCTTCCGTGGAGAGAATCGAACCGTCGGAGATAAGCCTACCGACGGGGGTTACAACCGTATTATTTCCTGTCTAAATGTCTTGCTTACGGAATATTAACGCGTATGTTCGTCATCATGACGCAAGTATTACAGCGCACCGGAGTGCCCATCGACGCCTCGACCGCCCGCGGCGTGATCGGTGAACACCTATTGGCCGACGGTTTCGAGCTGGTCCTGGACCTGGACGCCTCCACCGGGTCCACCCTGGTCGACGCCCGAGACGGCACCCGCTACCTGGATCTGTTCACCTTCTTCGCGTCCAATGCCCTGGGTATGAACCACCCCGCCCTGACCGACGATCCGGATTTCCGGGCCGACCTGCTGCAGGCGGCGATGAACAAACCCAGCAACTCCGACATCTACACCGTGCCGATGGCACGCTTCGTCGACACGTTCGCCCGGGTGCTGGGCGATGCTCGGCTACCGCACCTGTTCTTCGTCGAGGGCGGTGCATTGGCAGTGGAGAACGCATTGAAGGTGGCATTCGACTGGAAGTCCCGGTGGAACGAGCGCAAGGGCATCGATCCGTCCCTGGGCTCGCAGGTGATGCACTTCGAGCACGCATTCCACGGGCGCTCCGGGTACACGATGTCCCTCACCAACACCGACCCGAACAAGGTCGCACGCTTCCCGAAATTCGACTGGCCCCGAATTCCGTCCCCGTTCATCAGATCCGACGCGAACATGGACGAGCTCGAAGACGCATCGTTGACGGCCGCGCGGCTGGCCTTCGAAGCCAATCCGCACGACATCGCCTGCGCCATCATCGAACCCATCCAGGGCGAGGGCGGGGATCACCACTTCCGCCCCCGCTTCCTGCAGAAGCTGCGCGCACTCTGCCACGAGTTCGACGCACTGTTCGTCATGGACGAGGTGCAGACCGGAGCCGGAATGACCGGCACCGCATGGGCTTTCCAGCAGCTCGACGTCGTCCCGGATGTGGTCGCCTTCGGTAAGAAGGTCCAGGTCTGCGGCGTGATGGCGGGCGGTCGCGTCGACGACATCGACGACCACGTGTTCGCGGTCAGCTCCAGAATCAACTCGACGTGGGGTGGCAGCCTCACCGACATGGTGCGGTCGCGTAAAATATTGGAGGTCGTCGAAGCCGAGAACCTCATCGAACGCGCCGGCCGACTCGGAACAGTGCTGCTGAAGCAGTTGCAGGAGTTGGCAACTCGACATGCGATGGTCACCGAGGTTCGTGGACGCGGACTCATGTGCGCCTTCTCCCTGCCCGACGCTACGACCCGCGACCGAGTGATCGAACTGTTGCGCACCGAGGAGCACGTACTCGCGTTGGGCTGCGGCGACGCGGCAGTGCGATTCCGGCCGGCACTGACGGTCACCGAAGCCGAACTGACACAGGCAATCGAGTCCATCGATCGGGTGTTGAATCGGCTCTGACCCACCGCGTCAGGTAATCCTTGACATCAGCCGCAGCCTTCTGTCAGGATAAACCTGACACAGGAGGTGGATCATGGATCCGATCGAGCTGGCCGCCGAGGCCGACATCACTGCGGCAACACGGGCGGTCGTGACGGCCGCAGCCACCGAGGCCGGTCGCATTGCCGACGAGATCATCGGCACCGGCCCACTGCCGGGCACACCGGAATGGGAGGCAGAGCAGTCGACCGACCTGCCTGCACGACGGAGCCTCGCGTGGCATCTGTTGAGTCTTCGTGTGCAACTGGCGGCGGGGCTCGACGGCATCGAAACCGTTGTGGTGCTGCGCGTTCAGGGTGCGACGTGGGCGATCATCGGCCAGGCGGTCGGCATGTCTCGTCAATCGGCGCACGAGCGGTGGGGTGCCCGCGCGGCGGCGATTCTCGATCCCGTCGGCGATGGGCAGCCCGACATCGTTCCGAACGACAGTCCGGCGTGACTCACCGCAGCACGGTCGCTGCCGCGGCTGCGACGGCGTCGGCCGCTCGCTGCAGTGCAGGCGACGACAGCGACCACTGCTGCCAGTACAGCTGAACGTCTTCGATGCCGTCGGCGTCGAAGCACGTCAGCGAGTCACAGTCCTGGAGGTCCGGGATCATTCCCCAGCCGAAGCCGAGTTCCACCGCCCGGGCGTAGTCCGAGGACGCCGGGACGAGGTGACGGGGCGGAGTATGCGAATCGACGCCTCGGTGCCGTAAGTAGTTGTCCTGCAATCGGTCGTCGGCATCGAACACCACCACCGGTGCGGTGCTCAGTGCCTCGATCGTCGTGCCGGCACCGAACCATCGCTCGATGAACTTTTCGGTTGCCGACGGCCGGTAGCGCATGGCGCCGAGGGATCGGACGGTACACCCACGGACCGGTTCGGACACCGATGTGATTGCAGCAGAGACGATTCCGTCGTGCAGGAGCTGGGCCGTGCGGTCCTGGTCCTGACGATGCAGATCGAAGGTCGTCGTACCGGCGAGTGGCGCGAGCGCAGGCAGCACCCACGTCGCCATCGAATCGGCATTGACGGCAATCGAAATGGGGGCCGAGACGCCGTCGTCGTTGAGCTCGGCCCTCGTCTGATCCGTGAGCGTATCGATCTGACGAGCCAGGCGTAGTACCGCGGCACCCGACTGGGTGGCCACCACCGGTTTCGTCCGCTGCACCAGGGTGCGCCCCAACGACGCTTCGAGCGACTTGATTCTCTGGCTTACTGCCGACGGGGTCACATGCAATGCACGTGCGGCAGCCTCGAAAGTTCCACCGTCGACTACTGCTGTCAGCGCTCTGAGCTGCTCGATCTCCACAATATGAAGTTACACTTACCGATGGTGAAAAACATTCGCTGGCTCTAATGCTGGTCGCCTCCTAGCGTGAACAGCATGACCTCGCTTGCCGCAGCACAATCGACGTTGACCGGATTGGGAGTCGGCCTGTCCCTTATCGTCGCCATCGGTGCGCAGAACGCGTTCGTCCTGCGCAAGGGCCTGCAACGCACCCATGTGTTCCCGGTGGTTGCGGTGTGCGCGCTGTCCGACGCCGTGCTGATCGTCGCCGGGGTGGCGGGCATCGGCGTCCTCGTGGACCGGTTTCCGCTGGCGTTACGCGTCGTCACCGTGCTCGGAGCGCTGTTCCTCTTCGTCTACGGAGTGATGGCGCTGAACCGCGCCCGCACCCCAGCGGCGATGACCACCGACGGCGGCGGTGGGGGCTCGCTGATCGCCGCTGTCGCAACGTGTCTCGCGTTGACGTGGCTCAACCCGCACGTCTACCTCGATACCGTCGTATTTCTCGGGTCCATCGGTAACCGGCAGCCGGGCGAGCTTCGGTGGTGGTTCGCCCTCGGTGCCGTGCTGGGCAGCGTGCTCTGGTTCACCGCTCTCGGATACGGATCGCGCGTGCTCAGCCCCCTGTTCGCGCGGCCGACGGCGTGGCGGGTCCTCGATCTCGGTATCGGAATCATGATGCTCACCCTGGCCGCGCTGCTGTTGTTCGGCTGAGTCTGCCGCGCCGACGGAGCGCGAGCAGTGAGCTGAGTGTCCACAATTCTCGATCGCGGCCCTCATCCCGATTTCGCATCCACAGAATGGACACGCAGCCCACCACCCGATACGAAGGACCCATGGCACAGCTGACGACGTTCCCGGAGCCCGAGTCCTCCTTGTCCGATCCCGCCGACCTGTTCGTCGAGTACCTCCGCTTCTACCGCGGTGAGCTCGCCCGGCGGATCGCCGCGTTAAGTGACGACGCGCTGGCCACGTCGGCTGTGCCGTCGCAGTGGACTCCCCTCGAGATGCTCATCCATCTTGTGTACATGGAACAGCGCTGGTTCGTCTGGGGGTTCCTCGGGCGCGCCGTCGACGATCCGTGGGGGGACAAGAAGGACGGATCCTGGCATGTGCCGACCGACGTGCCGGCGGCGGCATTGCTCGCGCGCCTCGACGACGGCGCTCGACTGACCGAGCAGGTGCTGCGGTCTCATCGCATGGACGACGTGGCCACCCTGGGTGGACGATTCACCGAAGAACAGCCCACCCTGATCTGGATCTGCTTTCATGTACTGCAGGAATACGCCCGCCATCTCGGCCACCTCGACGTCGCCGTCGAACTGACCGGCGGGCCCACAGGCGAGGGGCCGCAATGAGAATCAACATCACCAGTGTGTTCGTCGACGATCAAGACAAGGCACTGGCGTTCTACACCGACGTACTGGGCTTCGTGGTCAAGCACGACATTCCCATGGGCGGAACAGATCGCTGGCTCACGGTCGTATCTCCTCAGGAGCCGGAGGGCACCGAGCTACTGCTCGAGCCCAGCGGCCATCCGGCAACCGGCCCGTTCAAGACGGCACTGTTCACCGACGGCATTCCGTTCACCCAGTTCGCCGTCGAAGACGTTGCAGCCGAACACGATCGGCTTGTCGGACTGGGTGTCAGGTTCACTCAGGAGCCCACCGAGATGGGCCCGGTGATCACCGCCGTGTTCGACGACACCTGCGGCAACCTGATTCAGATCATCGCTCCGGTGAGCTGACCGGTCACACGTTCGCGTACAGATCGACGGTGGTGCCGTCGGGATCGTGCACGACGGCATAACGCTGCCCCCAGAACGCATCCCACGGCTGCAGGTGCCCTGTGTACCCCGCGTCGGTCACTGCGGCCCACGCGGCATCGACTCCGGCGGCCGTGCCGCAGTCGAATGCCAGCGCGACGCGGTGGCCTCCGCTGGGCGCGGTCCACGTCGGATCGAACGAGGTGATCGTCGAGGGTAGGTCGAACAACAACCGAACCCCACCGAGGTCGACCTCCACATGTTGCTCGGCATCGGCCTCGGCCGGAATGTCCAGTCCCAGAACGCGGTAGAACGCCAATGCAACTGCCATATCGGCGACGACGATTTCGATTCCTGCCAGACGTGGTTTCACCCGGACAAGGGTAGCCACGTCAGCCCCAGTTCGCGGCATTTGTCAGGCAGAACGGATGCCCGGCCGGATCCAACAGCACACGCCAGGTCTCACCCGGTTGCTCGTCGGGCACAGTTGCCCCCAACTGCACTGCGGCTTTCGCGGCCGCATCCAGATCGTCGACCGCGAGATCGAAGTGAAACTGTTTGCTGCCCTTCGTGTTCGGCCACTCCGGCCGCTGATAATTCTCCACGCGTCCGAATCCGAGCGCGCTGGAGGGCCCCTGCAGCATCGCGTAATCCTTCTCCGCGTGGACGACGGTCCAGCCGAGTAGCGCAGACCAGAACGTCGCGCTGGCCTCGGGATCTCCGCAGTCCAGCGTGACCATCTTCAGGGTTGCCACGGGTGCATCGTTCATGGTGTTTCTCCTCGACAGCGTCGATCGTTTCTCGAAGGTGTCGGACCAGACTCCTACACTGACGCCCGTGCCGGATAGGAAAAATGCGACAGCCACCCACGCCGGTGTCCTGCGGCCGGATCAGCTGGCGCAGTATGTCGACCTGGTCCGGCTGCCGTGTGCGGCGTCGTTGGAACCGTGGGTCGAGAACTACTGGCAACTTCGGTGGGATCTGCCGTCGGGCATCTCGTATCGCAGCTCGACCCTGCCCCACCCGGCATGCACGCTCAGCGTCGAGCACGGCTGGACCCGCGCCGGCGTCACCGAGCCGGTGGTCGTGACCGGAGTGCTGACCCGACGGTTCGACGTCGAACTCGCCGATTCCGGGTGGGTGTTCGGCGTCAAGTTCCGACCCGGCGGCTACGCGAGCTTCACCGGAACCGTGGCCCGAACTCTGCGAGACGTCCCAGTAGCTCCGCCCACCCCGTTCCGGCTGGAGACCGTCGCCGCGTTGACGCGACTGGACTCACAGCACGATGCCGACCACTGCCGAACCGTCGTCGACGCGGTTCTCGAGCCCTACGCCCACGATGTCGAGCCGGAGTACGAGATCGTCTTGGATGTCATCGGCACGATGCTCGGTGATCGGACGCTGATACGCGTCGGCCAGGTGGAGGACAGATGTGGCATCGGGACTCGTCGGCTACAGCGGTTGTTCGAGCGTTATGTCGGTGCGACGCCCAAGTGGGTTCTGGGCCGATATCGGATTCACGACGCCCTCAGTGATCTCGACAACGGATACAGCGGGTCGCTGGCGGAACTGGCCGCGCGGTACGGATGGTTCGACCAGGCGCATTTCACCCGCGAGTTCACCGAACTGGTCGGTGTGTCTCCCGGTACGTATCAACTGTGAGTAACACCTTCGTCACGCAATGCGACTTTTGCCGATTCGTTTGGCACAGTATCCCGCGGTGCTCGGTAGCACCCGGTGGGCAACCGCAGCACAGAGGAAGAGTGGGCTTCAACGCATGATCAACATTCTCGTCGCCGGTGGAATCGCATTGGCGGTCTCGATTCTGTTGACGCCATTTCTCATCGCGCTGTTCACCCGGCAGGGCTTCGGCCAGGAGATTCGCGTCGAAGGCCCGGCGAGCCACCAAGCCAAGCGAGGAACGCCGACGATGGGCGGCGTCGCGATCATCGTGGGTCTGTGGGCCGGTTACCTCGGTTCCCACCTCGTGGCGATGGGAGGCGACGGGCCGTCGGCATCGGCGCTGTTGATCCTCGGTCTCGCGACCGCCCTCGGCATCGTCGGTTTCCTCGACGACTACATCAAGCTCCGGATGAAGCGAAGCCTCGGCCTCAAAGCCACCGGAAAATACGTCGGGCAGATCAGTGCCGCGGTGATCTTCGCGGTTCTGGCTCTGCAGTTTCGCAACGGCAACGGGCTGACGCCGGGCAACGTCGAACTGTCACTGGTGCGTCAGTCGACGTTCTTCACGATGGCTCCGATCGTCTTCGTGCTGTTCTGTGTGTTTCTCGTCGTTGCCTGGTCCAATGCCGTCAACCTCACCGACGGGCTCGACGGGTTGGCGGCGGGCTCGATGACCCTCGTCCTCGGCGCCTACACGGTGATGACGTTCTGGCAGTACCGGCAATCGTGCGCCACCAATTCGGTGGCCGGGTGCTACCAAGTGCGTGATCCCCTCGACCTCGCTGTCGTGTGCGCGGCGGCCGCGGGAGCGTGCATCGGATTCCTGTGGTGGAACGCGGCACCGGCCAAGATCTTCATGGGCGACACCGGCTCCCTGGCACTCGGTGGTCTGCTCGCCGGCCTGTCCGTCGTCAGCAAGACCGAGCTGATCGCGGTTGTCTTCGGAGCCCTTTTCGTCGCCGAGAGCGCGTCGGTGGTCATCCAGGTCGCGTCCTTCAAGTCCACCGGCAAGCGGCCGTTCCGGATGGCACCGATCCACCATCACTTCGAGTTGGGTGGCTGGGCGGAAACAACGGTCATCATCCGACTGTGGCTGTTCGCGGCCATCGCGTCGGCGCTGGGGCTCGGATTGTTCTACAGCGAGTTCCTCGCAGCCGTCGGCTGACCTCTACGATTCCGATATGACCGACGAACTGTCTCCGCTGGCCAAGGTCGATGCTCTCGCCGCCGAACTCGAGACCCTCGATGCTCGACGCGTCGCCATCGGAGTCGAACTCGTCAACCTTCAGTTCGGACTCGACGGAAACGCAAAGATCCGCGCCACCGAGGTCTTTCACAGCGACTACCTGGGCAGGCTGTTCACGTTGGTCGACGAACTGCGCACGGACGAGTAGGGCTCGCTAGAGCGCATCCGGGTCCGATCGCGACACCGCAGTCAACCGAAAATCCCTCAGCGACAACGTCCATGCTGCAACCGCTGCAAGGACAACACCGCCGACGGGAAACACCGTCCACGGACTGCCGATGATCGGGGTGAAGGTCGACGGTGACGCGTCGTCGACAGCAGCATCAGAACTGAAGAGATTTCCGACGTAACCCTCATCGTCCTGAATCCCAATGTCGGATATGTCCGCGGGTGCGGTGCCGAACGACGACTGCGGGACTTCGGTTGCACCACTGTGAACCACGATGTACCGAGCCCACGCCTCTGCGGGATCTGGAGCTCTCTCCAACTGCTGCGGCGGCCAGTGGGTCCACGCGAAGGCGCTGCCCGCTCCCAGCGCGGCACCGACGACGATCAGCAACGTGAACAGGTGGGCGGAACTGTACTGACGGTCTCTGACGACGCGCATTCCGGAATCGACGAGAAACCACGCCACCACCAGAGCCAGAGCCACTCCGGCGGCAACGAGGTACAGCGACACGGGGAACCAGCTCGGTCGCAGATGTGCCGTCCCAGGAGTGTCCGGCGGTTCGGTGATCGCAACGTGCCACACCACTGCGGCCGCAGCCCCTGTGGCCGCGCCGACGCCCCCGAGCACTGCGACGAGCCCTTTGCCGGATGGTCTGTCCACGCGCGAGACTCTACCGGCCAGTCGGTCTCTTGACCTCGAGCATTGTTCAGGTTCTACCGTTCGATGCATGACGACACAGCGCCCCATGCAACCACCCGAGAAGCAACCCATCGGCTTCTGGACCGTCCGCGCCGGGGAGGCCGTCCGCGCTCGAACACGCGGAGCGCTCCGCGACATCGGCATCACCCAGGCCGAATGGTGGCTCCTGCATCAGATTTCACTGCATCCCGCTGGTGCCGATCGAGCGAGGACGATCGACACGATCGGACACAACGACACCCCTGGCGCGATCGTCGACGCAATCGACTCCGCTACCGAGAAGGGGTTGATCACCGAATCCCATGCACGACTGAAGTTCACGCCTGAGGGCGAGCGGCTATTCGCCCGCGCCGCGGACATCCAACGGATGCTGCAGGACGAACGCATGCAGGGAATCAGTCAGGACGATTTCGCGACCACCATCCGCGTCCTGCAAGGAACCATCGAGAACGTCGGCGGCGACGCATGGCACTGGTAGGGCAGTCGCTCGTAGCCGACAGCGTCAGCGTCGCTTTCTGGTGAACAGAACACCGACAACGAGGCCGAGAACAGCGCCGAGGATGGGTAGGCCGAAGACAACGAACGCCGTTGTGTAGGTGATTCCCAACGAGCGGATGTAACTCGAACTGTCCACGACGAACGCGTAGTTGACCCGTCGCGGCCTGATCTCCCACAGCAAGTATCCGAGCGAGCCGACCAATCCGAGACACAGCCCAACCAGGGTGCTCAACCTACGCATTGCCGTGCGCCCCACGGGCCGCGTCGGCAAACTCCGCCATGCTCGGGAACTGCATCGCAAAACCGTAGTCGCCGTTCGGCTCCGGTGTTGCGCCCCACCCTGGCCGATCGTGTCTGCGATCGATCCACACCGACGCAAGGCCGTGACGCCGCGCCGGGACGTGATCGTGGAACAGGCTCTGTGCCACGTGCAGCAGACGTGATTTGGGCACACCGAAGTCGTCGAGGATCGCGTCGAGCGCATCGAAATGGTTGTCCGCCGGCTTGTATGCGTGCACATCCTCGGCTGTGACGATGGCGTCGAATTCAACGCCGAGCCGACGGTTGCTACCGGCAAAACCCGCGCGGTGCACGTTGGACAGAATCACCAGCTTGTAGTGCTCGGCGAGTGATGCCAGTGCGTCCGCCGAGTCCGGAAACGCCGGCCAGTCCGGAACGGAGCCGGCGAGTCTGCCTGACCAGTCCGGGGTGACCGGTATACCCAGCGCGTCGCCTGTTCGTCCGAATGCGTCGGCCAGGATGTCGGGATAGAGCATCGACGGTGAATCCTGCTGCGCCTGTGCTTCGTTGGGGGCATAGGCGGCGAGTAATTCGTCTTCGGACATCGGCGATCCTGCATCCGCAGCCCATGCGCCGAGCACGTCGCCGATCCCCGACTCCCAATCGATCAGCGTTCCGTAGCAATCGAAGCTCAAGACGTCGTAGTCGGCCAGGTTCATCGGGCTCCCTTGGGTATTCGGTGGCGGTCGGATCCGGATGCCTCTATCGTCTGCAGGTCATGAGCATCGTACTGCGGTTGGCCGACCCTCGACCGATCGATGGTCGGCGGTTGTGACGTCGACCCGGCTACGGCGGGCAACTGCCACCGATGCCGAATTCCTGTACTCGATGGCCTCGGACGCCTCCGTCATGCGGTGGGTGGGCGACGGAAAACCCTGGACAAGAACCTATTTCGATGGTCGATTCAACCGCGCATTGGCGACGACGGACCTCGATACACCCGACCTGCCGATGTGGTCGATCGGCGTCGAAGACGCGGTACCGGTCGGACTGCTGAGCCTCATCCGTCGAGCCGATCACGTCGAGGTGGGCTACTGGGTGCATCCGGACCACTGGGGACGCGGCTGTGCTGGGCAAATGCTGGGCTTGGCACGCGAGACCGTGGGCAACCTCGCAATGGTTGCGACAGTCGCACGCGGCAATGCCGCGTCGCGCCGAGTGCTGGAGAAGGCAGGGTTCACAGTCGTGCACGACGGTGATCCGTTGACCTATCGTCGATCACCGTCGTCCTGATTCGACTGCTCACCAGGTCCGATCACCAGGACCGCGGCGGACGTGGGCGCACCGACGTCCGCCCGCTCGTGACCCCACGCACCATCGGACGCGCCAGGAATTCGTGCGGAAATCCCATGTCGATGGCGCTGACCGACTGCAGTCGAGCCAAGTGCGTCTCGTCGAAGACGATATCGAGGGCACCGATGTTGTGCTGCAACTGTTCTGCCGTCCGGACACCGATCAACGAACTGACGACGGCGGCATGCAGCAGCGTCCATGCCAACGCCACCTGGGCCGGAGTCGCACCCAACTCTTCTGCCACCTCGACGACGACGTCGGCTGTGCGCAACCCACGTTCGGTCAGTGTTCGGTTCGACCTCGCGTGATCGCGCCGACTGCCCGCCGGTGAATTCGAGCTCGCGCCTTCGAGGTCGGCACCGGCGTACTTGCCCGTCAACACACCCCCGCCGAGGGGTGACCACGGAACCACACCGAGACCCAGATCTGCTGCCATCGGTAACAACTCGCGTTCGGTAGTGCGCTCGATCAGGCTGTACTCGACCTGAAGTGCGGACAGCGGTGGCCATCCGCGTAGCTGCGCAAGGGTCTGCATTCGCGCGACCTCCCAGGCCGGGGTATCCGAAATGCCGAGGTAGAGAACCTTTCCCGATTGCACCAAGTCACCGAGGGCGGCCATGATCTCGTCGCTCGGCGTCACACCGTCCCATGCGTGCAGGTACATCAGATCGATGTAGTCGGTGCCCAGGTTCCGCAAACTGGCCTCGACCGAACCACGCAGGCTCTTTCTCCCGCCGCCACCCGCATTCGGGTCCGCCGGATCGCGCGTCGCCGCATATTTGGTCGATACGACAACCGAGTCGCGACAACCTTCGAGAAATTCCCCCAGATACCGCTCCGATTGACCGTCGGTGTAGATGTTCGCGGTATCGATCATGTTGCCTCCGAGGTGCAGATAAGCGTCGAAGATGCGTTTCGACTCCTGCTTGTCGGCTCCCCACCCCCAGGCGTCCCCGAATGTCATGGCCCCCAACGACAACGGTGCCACGCGCAGTCCCGAGCGTCCCAGGAGTCGATAGTCGTCCATCCGTGTCATCGTGTGTCTCCTTCTCGATCGATCCGTCCGGCTCACAGTGCCGGTCCGGTCGAGAAGCGGGAAGGTCGGGGTCATCCTGGGACGCGCGATACCAGGCTGAGTGGTCCGAATTGACCTACGCTGTGTGGAATGACCACGACGCCACCGGAGATGGCCCGCCGAGAACTGGCGGCCTTCCTGCGGTCTCGACGTGAAGCGCTCGTTCCGTCCGACGTCGGTCTGCCGCCACGGATCGGGGCCTCCCGGACCCCCGGACTCAGGCGCGAGGAGGTCGCCGCGCTCGCCGGTGTCAGCGTCGACTATCTCGTGCGGCTCGAGCAGGCCCGTGATATCCGACCGTCCGCCCAGGTGGTGGGGTCACTGTCGAGGGCCTTGAAGTTGTCCGGCGACCAGACGGGCTACCTGTTCACGTTGGCGGGGCATCGTGCACCCGAACGGCCCACCGACCGAAAGATTCCCAACGGAATCGCCCAGTTGGTACACGACGTCGAGCCCCTGCCTGCCATGGTCCTCGATTACAGACTCGACATCCTGGCCATCAACGAAACCATGGCCGCCCTGCTGCTCGACATAGACGAGCGGCCCGCCGAGAGTCGTAATGTCCTCCGAATGTGCTTCTTGGACACATCATTCGACGGCTTCTACGAGTCACGCGACGACGTCGTCCGCGGTGCCGTCGCCGATCTGCGTGCCGCGTGGGTCGACCACTCACACGACACTCACCTCGCCCTGCTGATCGACGAACTCCAACACGGCAGTGCCGAATTCTCGCGATACTGGCAATCACGAGAAGTATCGATACGAAGCCGGGGAGACAAGCCGATGCGGCACCCGCTCGTCGGCCCGGTGACCGTGACGTTCGACGTCCTCACTCCACTCGGCGACCCGGATCTTCGATTGATCGTCTATCGCCCGGCCGACGCACAATCGCATGCCGCGTTGGCCGAACTCGGTCGCCTCCGTGCTCGGCGACGCGGACGGCATCTGCGCACCATCTGAACCCGACCCAGCCGGGCTCGAAAAGTCGAGCCAACCGTGCCTCCGCCTCCCTATCGTTGTCACCAGAACGAAGGAAGGCCACCGGCACATGCTCGAACGATGGAATGCAGCACTCGATTACATCGAGGACAACCTCGACCACGACATCGACCCGGCACAGCTTGCTCGCATCACCCTCACGTCCGACTATCACTTTCGACGCGTGTTCTCCGCACTGGCCGGAATCCCACTGTCGGCGTACATCCGACAACGGCGAATGTCGTTGGCAGCCGCAGACATTCTCGCCGGCAACGGGGTGCTCGACGTCGCGACCAAGTACGGCTACAGCGGTGACGCATTCACTCGCGCATTCCGAGACATGCACGGGGTCACACCATCCCACGCCCGCAAGCCAGGGACCACCCTCCGCTCCAGACCACCACTGGCATTTCACCTGACCATCGAAGGAAAGAGCACCATGGACTACCGCATCACCGAACTGCCCGCATTCCACATCATCGGCAAATCGACGCGAATCCCCCTCACATTCCACGGCGAGAACACCGCCATGACCCAGTTCCACCAGACCTTGCCCACCGGATTCGGCGAACGACTCCGCCGACACGCCGACCTGCCCGAACTCCCCCACATCCTCTTCGTCAGCGATGGCTTCGAGGCCGACCGAACCGACGGCAGTCTCTTCGACTACTACTTTGCCGTCGCCACCACAGCCCCCAAACCGGCCGGCCTGGACTCCCTCAGCGTCCCCGCATCGACATGGGCGGTCTTCGAAACACGCAGCGACACCGCACTCGCCCCAGCACTACAACAACTCTGGGCCGACGCATTCAGCGAGTGGTTCCCCTCCCACCCCTTCCACATCGCCCCCGGCCCGGAAATTCTGACCGTCACCGAGAACAACACCGACTGGTCATCGGGAGCCGGAGAACTCTGGATCCCGGTTGCCCGCAACCAATGACTCCCCGCCCGCCCTGGTCACTCAATGTGACATTCGGTGGCCTTTTCGGGGGTCAATGGCACATCCAGTGGACTGTGGGGCGGGTGTCGGTGCCAACTCATGACTAATCTGGCGTGATGTCCAGTGGTCGCCGGAACGAGTTGCGGCGACGGTATCTGTCGCTCGGCCTGGGTGAGCTGTCCGCCGCAGCGGTGTTTGCTTCGATTGCGCTCACCATGGCAGAACCACGGCTCGACGGTCGAGAGGACTCACTGGCCATGTGGTCTGCTCTCACCCCGTTGCTTGCCGTCCTCGTGCAGGCGGGAGTCTACTGGTTAATGGCGCGATCCTGGGTCGAACTCAACCCGATGCCACCGGTCATTCGCGCGTTCTATCGCGTATGTCGAGTCGCAAACGTTCCATTGTTGGCGGCTGGGCTCATCGGTGTCGTCGTATGGTTTCCGTCGAGCGCCGGAATTGGCGTCGCACTGCTCGTCGTGTGGCTGTTCGCCGTTGTCGAATTCGTCAACTACTTCGTGGTTCGACTGTCGTATCCCGCACACCGCTGGTGGTCGACAGTCGGTCAGATGCGCACTCCTCGGCTTGTCCTCGACATCAACACGCGTCGCTGATCGAAACAGGGAGCACGAGCACGACATCCCGGTACTCAATGTGACATTCGGTGGCCTTTTCGGGGGTCAATGGCACATCGAGTGGACTGCGCGGGTGCGCCGCCGAGAATCAGGAGCTACGGCGGGAGAGGATGCTGGTGATTTCCGCCAAGGCCGGCAGAGCTGCCGCGATGGCTTCGCGGTTGTGTCGACTCAGTTCGTCCAGTGCGTCCGCGAGTACTCGGGAGCTCGCCGCGTCGTACTCGGCGAGGAGCTTCACAGCCTTCGGCGACGCGGTCAGTGTCGCCCCTCGAAGGTCACCCGCGGTGATCGATCTTTCCACCAGGCCGGCGTCGACCATCGCTCTGATCAGGTTGCTCACGGTGGATCGGGCCAGGTTGAGGCGAGTGGCAAGGCGTCCCGGACTCATGGACGGTTCTGCTGCAAGGGCTCGCATCACCTCGATGTGCGAGTCGGCGATGTCGGGCAACTGCGCGACATCCCGCGTCGCCCGGAGCAGTGATCGCCGCAGGGGCCCCAGCTGTCGGCCCAATTCCGTTGCGGTGGAGTCCATGCGTCGATGATCGCACAGATAGTTTTGCCGCAAACATAGTTTTGTGACAAAATGAAGACCATGACCACAGTCGAGAACCCCATCCCCAGCCAAGATCTGAGCGGCATCGTCGGGCATCGCTTCATCTACACGTACGCGAACAGCTGGCAGTACGAGATGTATGTCAAGAACGCGACCACGATCGACTACCGAATTCACACCGGCATGGTCGGCGGACGCTGGGTCAAGGACCAGGAAGTCGATCTCGTCCAGCTCGACGACGACGTCTACAAGATCTCGTGGAACGAGCCCACCGGAACCTCGGTCGTCGTTAACGTCATCCCAGGCAAGCGTCGTCTGCACGGAACCATCTTCTTCCCGCAGTGGATCGAATTGGACGGAACCAAAACGGTCCTCTACCAGAACGATCACGTCGACGAAATGCATGCGTACCGCGACGCCGGACCGACCTACCCCATCTATGTCGTCCCCGAGTTCGCCACGATCACGCTCTTCGAGAACGTCGGAGCCGACGACGAGACCATCGTGTCCGTCGCACCTGGCGATCTTCCCGACGGCTTCGCGGACCGAACGAACTGACGTGCGCCCCGACCTGACGTTCGTCGCGCACTTGTCCGTCACGGTCGGAAAGCCCATCGATCTCGGCCAGGTCAGCGACGGACATCGACGCCTCGTACCGATCCTCGGTGGGACCGTCGACGGGCCGGTGATACGAGGACGCGTCCTGGCCGGCGGCGCCGACCACCAGGTCCTCAGATCGGCCACTGTCACCGAACTCGACGCCCGATATGCACTCGAGACCGACGCAGGCGAACGGATCTCGGTCCACAACGTCGGGATGCGCACCGGCAGCGAACAGGACATCGACGCACTGACTCGCGGCGAGCAGGTTCCCGCCGACCGAATCTACTTCCGCACCTTTCCCCGACTGTCGACGTCCGCCGACTCCCTCAGCTGGATCAACGGAACACTCTTCGCGGCAACCGGTGAACGTTTACCGAATTCCGTCGAGCTGGACGTCTACCAACTCACATGACGGAGGCTGATGTGCACCGACCCCAGTGCACTCAATGGCACATTCAGTGGCCTTTTCGGGGGTCAATGGCACATCGAGTGGACTGCCTAGGCGATCAGGTGAGGCTTTCGCCGTAGACGTGGTCGACGGCGATGGTCACCAGTACGCGGCGATCCGCGGCCATTGCGGCGCGGTATTCGGTCCAGTCGGGGTGCTCTCCGGCGGCGGCGCGGTAGTAGTCGACCAGCGCATCGATTTCGGGGCTGTTCGGGTTCGCGCCCGGTCCGGTGAGGGTGACGGTTCCTTCTGCTGTTGCCCAGGCCTTGCCGTCGGCGCTCGTCACTTCGAGTGCAGCGCGCGGGTCTCGGCGTAGGTTGGCCGTTTTCGCTCGTCCTTCGGTGACCGAAATCTTGATTGTTCGCTCGGTGCGATCGTAGAACGGCGTCACCGGCGACAGTTGCGGCAGGCCGCTCGCTTTTATCGTGGCGAGTACGCCGAGTCGGCTGCGCTCGAGGAGGTCGTGTGGATCGAATGCTCCGCTGGTCATGGCTTCACCTCGGGGTCGTCGAACGAACTGGCACGATCATGGTGGGCAACACGGTCGTCGGTGCCGCTGTTCCTCGGCCTGTCGGTAGGGAGGTCGTCGGCATAAGTTCCGATTGCGCGACGGTATGTGCCGAGCGCAGGCTTCGCTGCCTGCAGTGCCGCCTTCAGCGCGCCAGCACCATCGCCCAGATCCCACAGGATCAGGGCAATGAATGCATCTCGCGCAGAGGAGAATTCGTCGGAAAACTCGAAGTCTTCCAACACACGCGACGCCTCCTGGAGTCGGCCGACATTACGCAGCGAACTGGCGAGCTGAATTCTGGCCTTGCTCTCGTGCACGGAATCGAGCCCACTCGACAGCGCCGCCTCGTACAACGGAATCGCAGCCGATTCTTCGCCCAGAAAATCCTCGAGCGACGCACGTTCGAACAGTGTCCGTGCTCGGGAAAGCCTTGTCGCCGAGAGCAACTGATTCATCTCCGACCGCATCAGAGCAGGCTCGCCGTCATCTGCGTGGCACCAGAACGCAGCTATGGAGTCCATCTGGGCCCCCCGAAATTCGGCCGGACAGCTACCGACAAGCGACATGCGCTCACGTTCGTCCCCTTACCAGTCCATCGTTGCAGAGCATGCCTACGCTTGGAACCTTCACTCTGTGATGCTCTCTGAACCGAAGCGAAGTACACGATATCGATGTGAGTCGTCATCGACGGTATCGGCCGGGCTGCGAACTCGAAAAGATGGTGAACAGCACCACCACCGACCTGGGTGAAGCCGGGTCTCGAAACGTCCCACTCGATTGACACGTCGGTGAACGGTAAGCAAACGTATAGCCATGCAACTGAGATTTCTGGCCGGCATCTCGACGGCCTTCGCATGCAAGCTTCTGCTGATGCGAGTGCTGACCCTCAAGTTGCAGCGAGACATCGAGGCGCTCAACAACGGAAACTATCGCCCACTGCTCTCGTCGTTCCACCGAGACGCGGTGCTCAAATTCGCCGACGGTGACAGCCGATGGTCGGGCACCCACCGCGGACGACCGGCAATCGAAAAGTTCTTCCAGGACTTCGTCGCCGCCGGCATCCGCGGGCAGGTCACGGAAATCTACAGCGGCGGAGCCCCCTGGCGCATGACCCTCCTCGTCCGCTTCGACGACCAAGCACACGCAGCCGACGGCACCGAGTTGTACAGCAACCGAACGGTGCTCCTTGTCCGCACCAGCTGGGGCAAAATCGTCTCGCAAGAGGACTTCTTCGAGGACACCACGCGCATCGACGCATTCGAGCGTAAATTGCGCCAACTCTAGATTCGGTCTCCCCTCCCCCCGGTTTTGCCCCTTCCCCGGGTACTCAATGTGACATCTAGTGGCCTTTTCGGGGGTCAATGTCACATCGAGTGGACTCCGGGGGCGGTCGGTCGGGGGCGGCGATAGGTCACCTGGGGGTAGTCGTCGGTATGCGAGACGCTGGCGTGCACGTTGTACACCTCGCGCACCAGGTGTTCGGTGATCACTTCGTGTGGGGTTCCCGATGCCACGATGCTGCCGTTGTTCAGGACGATGATGCGGTTGCAGAACATGGCGGCGAGGTTGAGGTCGTGGAGGGCGATGTAACTGCTCAGGGGTAGTCCTGCGACGAGGGTGAGGATGTCGAGTTGGTGTTGGATGTCGAGGTGGTTGGTCGGCTCGTCGAGCAGTAGTTCGGTGGGTTGTTGAGCGAGGGCCCGTGCGATCTGGGCGCGTTGGCGCTCTCCACCGGAGAGGGTGTGCCAGCGTCGGGTGGCTTTCGACGCCATGGCGGTGTCGGTGAGTGCCTGTTCGATCGCGGCGTCGTCGGCGGCTGTGTCTCCGCCGAGGATGCCGTGGTGGGGGATGCGGCCAAGGCGTACGACGTCGCGGACGGTGATGTCGACGTCGGTGTCGGAGTGTTGGTCGACCATCGCTACGCGGCGGGCGATGCTGCGACGACGTTGGGTGCGCAGGTTCTTTCCGTCGAGCAGGACGTCGCCGCTGTCGGGTGCCACGATGCCGGCGAGGATGCGCAGTAACGACGATTTGCCGGAGCCGTTGGGGCCGATGAGCCCGATGGTCTCGCCCGGTTCCGGTGCGAAGCTGATGTCGTCGAGAATCGGGTTCCCGCCGCGGGTCCACTGGATGTTGTTGACGTGCAACGTCATCGGGATCTCCTGAGTCGAAACAGAATGAGCGCGAATGCCGGCACGCCGATGAGTGCGGTCACCACTCCGACGGGTATTTCTTGCGGCGCGAACAACGTTCGGGCGATCGTGTCGACCCACACCATGAAGATCGCGCCGATGACCACCGTCGTCGGCAACAGTCGTCGATGCCGTGCGCCGACGAGAAAACGGGCGGCGTGCGGCAGAACGAGACCCACGAACCCGATGGCTCCGGCGGCGCTGACGAGCGAGGCCGTGATCAGTGCGGTGATGACCAACAACAGGATTCGCACCCACTTGACCGGAACACCGAGGGACGCGGCCGCGTCGTGCCCGAATGTGAAGGCGTCGAGGGCCGAGGTGTTGAACAGACACACCACCATTCCGAGCAGCGCAACAGATCCGCACAGCACCACGTCCGTCCAGTCGGCACCGCTCAGCGATCCGAGGAGCCAGAACAGCACGCCGCGTGTCTGTTCGGCGTCGGCCGAGGAAATGACGATGAACGACGTCAAGGCCGAGAACAGCTGCGTCCCCGCGACCCCGGCCAGCACCACGCGGTCGTTTCCGCCGCCTGCCCCTGCGGCCAGCAGCATCACCAGGACGAACGAGAGCAGCGCACCGGCGAATGCCCCTGTGGACAAGGACAATGCGCCACCGCCGACGCCGAGAACCGCGACGAGGACCGCTCCGGTAGATGCACCGGACGAAATGCCCAGGACGAAGGGATCGGCGAGAGGGTTGCGCAGCAGTGATTGCATGATCGCCCCGCACAGCGCGAGACCCGCGCCGCACACGGCGGCCAGCAAGGTCCGGGGCAGGCGCAGCTCCCAGACGATTCCGTCCTGGATGCGACCGACTCCCGAACTACCGATACCCATGTGCGTCAGTATCACTCGATACACGTCGGGCACCGACACGTTCGCGGGTCCGATGGTGACGGCGACGCCGATCGAGAGCACCAACAACGCCGATCCTGCGAGCAGTAGTGGGACGAGCACCCCGCGATCGGTGCGGCTCATCGCGACGCCATTCCCCAATCTTGCAGGGCGGCCGCAACTTTCTCGACACCGTCGATCGTCCGAATGGACGGGTTCAGATCGGCACCGTTGACGACGATGTACAGCTTGTTCTCGACGGCGGGCATTCGGCTCGTGACCGAATTCGACTCCAGGAAGCCGATTTTGCTGTCCAGGGCGTCCCCGGCGATACTGCGTCGACTCAGATCTGCGAGCACCAGTGCAGTCGGGTTGCGATCGAGCACACTCTCCCAATTGACCTGTGGCCATTCGTCGGTGGTGTCGGCATAGATGTTCTCGGCGCCGACGGAGTCGGTGATGATGCCCGACGATCCGCAGCAACCGGCCATGTACGGCGTATCGGTGTCGGCGAACCAGTAGGCCAACGACACACCCGACGCGTCGACCGAACCGGAGGCCTTCTCGAACCGATCCTGCAGTTCGGCGACCAGGCGCTCGCCACGGTCTCGCACGTCGAAGACCGCAGCGAGATCACGAATCTCCCGATAGACGGTGTCGATCACCAACGGCTCCGTGCGAGCACCGTCGGAATTGACGCTCTCGTCGGTCTTGCCCTGACAGTCGGTGGGCGAGAGGTAGTTCGGGACGCCGAGTTGCTCGAACCTGCTCCGATCGGCGACTCCCCCGGGTCCGAGGGTGCCGCCGAAGGACGCGGACACGAAATCGGGCTCGGTATCCAACACGACCTCGAGCGATGGCTTGTTGTCCGCGAGCCTCGGCACCCTGGCGTTCTCGGATTCGAGGTTCGAGCGGACCGGGTCGGTCCAGGTCGCGGTGCCCACCATCCGGTCTGCGAGGCCGAGCGAGAGCAGTATTTCCGTCGAGCTTTGGTTCAACGACACCGCCCGTTGCGGTGGTGCGTCGACGACGACGTCGCGTCCGCAGTTCTCGATGGTCAGGGGATAGTTCCCGGAGGTGTCGGTGGACGCGTCGGGGGTCGACGCGGTCGAACAACCGGAGACCAGAAGGATGGAGACAGCGCCTAGTGCGGCGAGAGAGGTACGCATCGAAGAGCTTCCTGCTTGGGGCTCGTGTCGCGGAGCCGCGGGTGGGGTTCGATCACGACGTCCGAGCATTCGGACTTCGAGCTCTCACCCGTCACCGTTGCGCGCCAGCTCCGGAGTTGCACCGGATTCCCTCGTTCGTCGCGTGCTGACCCTATCGCGCGAGAGCGCCGAGAGGTCAGTGCGCCGGCGTCGAGACCGGTACCGACGGATACGAGCTCGGAAAGGCTCCGCGCGCGACCACTACGACTGTGAGTGCCACAGCCACCAGGATCGTCGCCGCAGCGGTCACCGCCCCGATGCCTCTGGCGTCGACGACGACGCCTCCCACCAGGGCCCCGGTGGCAATGGCCAGTTGGAAGGCGACGACGTAGATCGCCGACGCCTTGTCGGCGTCGGCAGGGGCGGCCCGAACCACGGCGGACTGGATGCAGACCGGCAGTGTGGTGAAGGCCAGACCCCACAACGCGATCGCCCCGACAGCAAGGACGGCCAGGCTGCCCGGTGCTGCGCTGAGGGTGCCCCACAGGATCGCCGTCGCGGCCGCGACGGCACCCAGAGCTGCGATGGTGGAGGGCCGCGGCCAACGGTCGTACGTTCTGCCGATCACCCAGATACCGACGACTCCGAACAAACCGTAGAGCATCAGCATCAGCGTCAAAGTGGTTCCGGCCGAACCGATTGCGCGATCGACGATAAGCGAGAAGTACGTGTACGCGGCGAAATGGCCGAGGACGGCCAGGAACGTCACTCCACACAGGATCGCCAGGGTGCCGTCGAGCACGCGCGGTGATTTCTTGTTGCCCGCAGCTGCCCGGGTGACCGGTAGTGCGGGGAGGACGAAGTAGAGCGCCACCGCGATAGCGGCGGCGACGACACCGAGAATCGTTGCAGCAGTGCGCCACCCGAACCACTGACCCATGGCCGCGGTGATCGGATTTCCGGCGACCAACGCCAACGAGGTGCCGGCGTACACCGTGGCGATCGCTTTTCCTTGCTTACCGGGAAGTGCGAGTGACGCCGCGACGGGTGCGACCACGGCCCAGAAGACTCCGTGGGTGGCCGCGCACAGCATCCTCGACAGCACCAGCATCGGGTACCCGACGGACACCGCGGACAGCAGTTGCGAAAGGGCCAGTGCTGCAACGGTGATGACGACGACCCGTCGCCGCGGCCAGTCGCGTACGAACCTGATCAACGGCATGGTCATGACGGCGACGCCGTATGCGTAGAAGGTCAGCAGCAGACCGACAGCGGATTCGCCGACGCCGAGATCGCCCGAGATCTCCGGAAGCAGACCCACGGGCAACGTTTCGGCCGTGACATAGATGAAGGCGGCTGCACCGAGGACCAGCAGCTTGGGGAGGGGCGACGACATGCTGTGTATCGTTACACAGGACGTCGACGCACGCTAAGGTGACCCCGTGAACAATCGGGTGACGATGGCCGACGTCGCGGCGTCTGCGGGAGTCTCCACGATGAGCGTCTCGTACACCTACAACCAACCCGACCGCGTCTCGCCTGCCACCCGAGACCGCGTCCACGCAGCGGCGGCGGCCCTCGGATACGCAGGTCCCAACCGTGCGGCACGCTCGCTCCGCAGCGGAAAGCACAACAGCGTCGGCGTCGTACTCGGTGAAAAACTCACCTACGCCTTCGAGGATCCCCAGGCCCGACGGTTCCTCTCGGGCATCGCCGACGCGTGTCTCGACGCCGACACCGCGCTGGTGATGTTGCCGAACCTGCACCGCGACAGCGATATTGCGAGAATTCGCGACGCGCAGGTCGACGGCTATGTCGTCTGGACCACCGGCGTCGACGACCCCGTCCTCGACGTGCTCGTCGGCACCGGTCGACCCACCTGCGTCCAGGGCGGCCCTCAGCATCCGGGATTGCACTCCATCGGAATCGACGACCGCGCGGCCGCCGACGCGATCGCCACCATTGCTCTGCGCAATCGGCGTCGGCCCGCGATAGTTGCACTGCGACCCGATTCGCGACGCGAATCGACGGTGGTGCACGGCGCCGACGCGTCGGGCATCTCGATGCCGGTGACCCGCGCACGACTCGAGGGCTACCGCGATGCGTGCGTGCGTCGAGGAATCGAGTGGTCGACGGTACCGACGCTGTTCACCACCCACAATTCGCGCGAAGAGGGCACACGGGCAGCACGACTGTTGTTGCGCGACAACGTCGTCGATGTGATGTTCGCGATGAGCGACGAACTCGCCTTCGGCGCACTCGACGCGGCGACGGGTGCCGGTATCGACATTCCCGACCACGTCGCACTGACCGGATGGGACGACTCCCCTGCAGCGGCGGCGGCCCACTTGACCACCGTCGCGCAATCGTTGTTCGACCAGGGCCGATCGGCGGCCCGGTGGGTGCTCGGTCTCAGCGACGCCGTCGACGCCGCGGTGTGGAACATCGAGACGCGAGGGTCGACGGGCACGCTGCGTGAGGGCCAGTAAAAAGGGCGTGCTCCCCGTTTATAGGCGTTAAGCAAACTCTTCGGCTAGTATCGCCGGTGGCCGTCCGGCTACTAGGGGGCACTGTGAGTCGAGAACACGACACGCCGCTCCGCCGTGCCGACCCCAACCCGACGCTCGACGCCCTCACCGGGCTTGCGAACCGGGACGAAATCCTGGCCACCATCACCGCCGCGCTGGTCGACCTAGGCCCTGACCAGCACTTCAGCGTCCTCCTCGTCGACATCGACGGCTTCCGTGAATTCAACGACGCGCTCGGACCGGCCCAGGGCGACGAGCTGCTGTGCATGGTCGCCGACCGACTCACCGCATCGACTCGACCCGGCGACACCATCGGCCGACTCACCGGGGACGAATTCGTCATCGTCGCCTACGGCTGCCATTCCCTGGCAGCCCGAGCGATGGCCGCGGGATTCGCCAGCATCTTCGAGCCCCCCTTCGAGCTCGGCGGCCGTCAACTCACCCTCACCGCCAGCGTCGGTGTCGCGTCCACCACCGGGAGCACCGATCGCGCCACCCAGCTGGTGCACAACGCGACCGCCGCGATGCACGCCGCCAAAGCCACCGGCCGCAACCGGCATCACATCTTCACCGACGAGCTGCACCACACCAACCGCACTCGGCTCGAGCTCCTCGAACGACTGCGCGGAGTCGCCATGACCGCGCGCGAGCTCACCATGGTCTACCAACCCATCGTCGAACTCGCGACCGGAGCCGTGGTCGGAGCCGAAGCCCTCGTTCGCTGGAACCACCCCGAACTCGGACTTCTGATGCCCGACGCCTTCATCCCCCTCGCCGAAGACAACGACCTGATAATCCCCCTGAGCATGTGGATTCTCACCGACGTCGCGGCAACCATCGCCGACTGGCAATCCCGAGCGATCA
The DNA here is from genome assembly GCF_001894785.1 of Rhodococcoides fascians NBRC 12155 = LMG 3623. Classification (GTDB taxonomy): domain Bacteria; phylum Actinomycetota; class Actinomycetes; order Mycobacteriales; family Mycobacteriaceae; genus Rhodococcoides; species Rhodococcoides fascians. The sequence continues at coordinate 291,001 of NZ_BCWW01000001.1, read as the reverse complement.
TGCTCCAGGTCGGTGTCAACGTCAGCCCCGCGCACTTCGCCGCAGGAACCCTGGCCACCGACGTCATCGACATCGTCGACACCCACGGCATCGAACGCGGTCGACTCGCACTCGAACTCGCCGAATCGCAGACGCTGCACGACCTCGACGCCGTGCACTACCAACTCCGCGACGTCCAACGCCACGGCGTCCTCATCGCCATCGACGACTTCGGCTCCGGCTTCTCCTCCCTCGAACGACTCGCCACCCTGCCCGTCGACATCCTCAAAATCGACAGATCCCTCACCCAACACCTCGACAGCACCAACCTGCACCGACGCCGCGCCATGACCACCCTCTGCACCGCCCTCGTCGACGTCACCACCACCCTCGGCAAAGACACCGTCATCGAAGGCATCGAGACCACCGAACAACTCCGAATCTGCACCGACATGGGCGTAACCTTCGGCCAAGGACACCTCCTCGGACGACCCATGCCCGTCGCCGAACTGGAGCAATACATCACCCGACACAGCAGCCACAGCGAATCCGCATGAGGAACCGAACGTGAAGATAGACAACGAAATTCAACGCTTCACCGACGCACCCCGCGCCCAACTCTCCACCATCAACCCCAACGGCACCCCACACCTGGTCCCCATCGTCTTCGCTGTCGCGCCCACCGGCGATCACATCTACACAGCCATCGACTGGAAACCCAAAACCACCCAGAAACTGCAGCGACTCGACAACATCCACGCCGATCCCGCCGTCAGCCTCATCGCCGACCACTACTCCGACGACTGGTCCCAACTCTGGTGGATCCGCGCCGACGGCAACGCCCGCATCGTCGACGCGGGCAGCGCCGAAGGCACAGTCGGTACCGACACCCTCGTCGCGAAATACAGCCAATACAAGAACAACCGACCCGAGGGCCCGGTCATCGTCATCGACAAACTGTCCTGGAGATCGTGGTCCGCTTCCTGATCGTTTTACTTCCTCTCCCCCAAGCATCGCCCACCCCACCGCCAGACCTCTACCGCCTGACCACTCCCGGCTGACCACTCCCGTCTGACACCACTACCGTCTGACCACTCAATGTGACATCCGGTGGCCCTTTCGACCGTCAATGGCACATCGAGTGGACTGCACGTGGGTCGGAGGGCACCGAAAACCAGTGGAATTGGCACTAGCAGGGAGTCAGACTGTCGCAATGCTCAGCAAACCTCCCGTTCGGATTGTCACCGACCGTCTCGTGGTTCGACGCGAGACGGCAGACGATGCTGTCGTCATTGCCGAAACGATCGAGCGAAATCGGGTCCGCCTGCTGCCGTGGCTCGGTTGGGCCACCGAGGACGCTGCCGACAGGTCGGCGCAGATCGTCCGCATCGCGGAAAGCCGGAAGCTGTGGGACGCCGACGAAATGTACGACTACGGCATTTTCGGTCGATCCACCAGCGCATTCCTGGGGAAGATTGCATTGCACCGACGAGTCGGACCGGGTGGGATCGAAATCGGGTACTGGCTCGACAGTGCAGCCGAGGGTGACGGCATCATCTCGGAAGCCACCGCGACCCTCACGCAAGAGGCATTGAAACTCGCCGACGTCGATCGCGTCGAAATTCATTGTGATGCAGCCAATTCGAGGAGTCGAGCCGTTCCGCGGCGGCTGGGTTTCGTCCTCGACAGGATCGAGCCGCGAGCTTTGGCCGCTGCGGCCGAAACCGGAGACCACATGATTTGGGTGTATCAGCCCGATCGGCGGTAGGACGGGTCGACGGTGACGTGGGGGCGCGGACGCGCGAGCGCCTGTCGGTACCGGGACCGCAGGTCGGAGAGAACACGTTCCGGATCGTCGCGAATATCGCTCGGCAGGTGAGTCACGACAATGATGCCGGCGTTCTGAGCGCGCTCCCGTCGTTCCACGGTGGCGCGGTGCGCCGCGGGTGACAGGTGATATTCGAGCGAGTCGATCTCCCAGTCGAGGGCGACGTCGTCGAGCCAATTGTCGGCCACCAGTAGCAACCTGCCCGACTCGTCGCGTACCGCGACATTGTGAGTCATCGGGGGAAGACCGCTGCGTGCGTACAACTTCTGCGCGTGTGCTTCGGCAACGGAGTGCGCGCCGGCGGCCAGTTCGCGAAGTACTCGACGAGGCATCGCGGTTCCACGCGTGGTGCCGGCGTCCAGTTCCTTCATGATCGCCTCGATCGTTGCGGCACCCCGCTGAACGACACTGGCAACGAGCGCCATGCACTGCTCGGCGTTCTTCATGCGGCGAATTGCGTCGCACAAACACCGAACAACCGGCGCGACGGGAAGACCCGACTTACTTTCCGCCGTTGGCATCCGCCACGTACGTTCCACCGCGGCGAAGCTCACGGACCTGCGGTGCTGCGCCTCGGGAATGAGCACGAACGTCTCCTCGAACGAGCCGGATGTACCGAGACCATGCAACGCCAGCCCGGCCCGACCACTGATGACGCCATCACGACCGCAGTAGATGGACGCGGCAACCGCCCGCTCCAAGGGCGTCAGCGAACGGTTCTTCAAGAACACCAGGCCAGGTAGCGCCCGTGACCAGATACCGTCCGGCAGCGTGCGCCGAACAATCGTCTTCGACGCGACGCCGAGTTCGAGAAGATGAGCAGTCCGCACCAGCCCGCGATCCGATGCGGCCGCAATTACCCTCGCATCGACCCGTGCGCCGCCCCTCTTCATACAGACGATCCTGCACGCTCGGCCGGACACCGATCGCACCCGACGTCGCACTATCAACAGCCCTGTGGATAACCGAATACCTGTGGACAAACGCATACAGGAGGGGTCGCCCACACTCTGACTCGAGCACGGCCAGGCGCGCTCTCGTGACCGGCCGCGAGTCCACTCGATGTGCCATTGACTGCCGGAAAGGCCACCAAATGTCACATTGAGTGGACGGCGGGGCGGCAACAGGCAAACCACCCACCTCAGCGGGGATACCGTCTATCTTGCAACTCGTGCGTTCTTATTTCGGGAGTGAGACATGACGGCGACAGCAGTTCCCTCGGATCGGTCGGGTACCACGGCACCACGGTCGTTTTCGCCGCCGCAGCGCGGTCGGTTGAGTGAGGTTCCGCATATCGCGGGGCTGGTGCTCGGTGTGTTCGCGGCGGCGTTGTTTCTGTGGAGTCTGTCGCCCACTTTGCGGTATCTGGTTCATGCGCCGCGGGAGTATGTCGACACGTATTACTTCGATGCTCCGGATACGAGTTTGTCGTGGGCGTTGGTTGTCGGGTTGTTGGCGGCGGCGTTGGCGAGTCGGAAGCGTATTGCGTGGTGGCTGCTGACGATCTATTTGGTGTTGTTGGCGATCACGAACGTCGCGGAGGGCATCGAGGACAAGAACGCCAGTTCGTGGATTGCGTTGGCGGTTCATGTCGTCGTGACGGGTCTGCTGATCGCGTCGCGCAAGGAGTTCTACACGCGGGTTCGGCGTGGTGCGGTGTGGAAGGCGCTCGGGGTGCTCGTGCTGGGAGCGGCCGTCGGCACGATTGTCGGGTGGGCGTTGGTGGCGTTGTTCCCGGGTTCGTTGCCGGAGGGTCAGACGTTCCTGTGGGCGTTCAACAGGGTGACGGCGTTGGCGACGGTGGACAACGAGCAGTTCGACGGTAGGCCGAACGGTTTTGTCAATACGGGGTTGGGACTGTTCGGAGCGCTGGCGTTGCTCGGTGCCGTGGTGACGTTGTTCCGGTCGCAGCGGTCGAGCAATGCGTTGACCGGCCGCGACGAGTCGGCTCTGCGCGGCCTGCTCGACAAGTGGGGTGCCGACGATTCCCTCGGTTACTTCGCGACCCGCCGCGACAAGGGCGTCATCTTCGCCACCAGCGGCAAGGCGGCGGTGACGTATCGCGTCGAGGTCGGGGTGTGTCTGGCCAGTGGTGACCCGATCGGCAACCCCGAGGCGTGGCCACATGCGATATCCGAATGGCTCGACCTGGCCGAGAAGTACGGCTGGACCCCAGCTGTCATGGGGGCCAGCGAGATCGGGGCCACGGCCTACAAGCGGGCCGGCCTGAGTGTTCTCGAACTCGGCGACGAAGCAATCCTGAAAACCAAAGATTTCAACCTCAATGGACGCGAGATGCGTCCCGTGCGTCAGGCCGTCAACCGGGCTCGCAAAGCGGGTGTCGTGGTCACCGTGCGTCGTCATCGCGATATTTCTGCCGAGGAGATGGACGAGATCATTGCGTGCGCGGACGCGTGGCGCGATACCGAGACCGAGCGTGGTTTCTCGATGGCGCTGGGCCGGTTGGGCGATCCGCTCGACGGCGATTGTCTTCTGGTGCAGGCAGTTCAGGGCGAGAAGATAGTCGGTGTTCTGTCGCTGGTGCCGTGGGGTCGGACCGGCGCGTCGTTGGACCTGATGCGCCGCGATCCGGCGTCACCTAACGGTGTCATCGAGTTGATGGTGACCGAACTTGCCACCGGCGCAGATCATTTCGGTGTCAGCAAGATTTCGCTGAACTTCGCGGTGTTCCGTGCTGCGTTCGAGGAGGGTAGTCGGATCGGGGCCGGTCCGGTCCTGCGAATCTGGCGCAGCGTATTGGTGTTCTTCTCGCGCTGGTGGCAGCTCGAGGCGCTGTATCGCTCGAATGTGAAGTACTTGCCGGAATGGGAGCCGCGCTACCTGTGCTTCGCCGACAATCGGGTGCTGCCGAAGGTCGGTGTCGCGTCGGCCATCGCCGAAGGCTTCTTGACTCTGCCGACCTTTCGGCGCGCCTCGAAGCACACCGGGTCCCACGTCGCGGTGCCGGCAGCGTTGGTCGACGCCGAGGACATTCATCCCGACGGCAGCGGACCCGAGACTCCCGCAGACGACACCGTGCCCGGCCGCAAACGTCCCGACCAGGTACGCGTGCGCATGGCCAAACTCGATCGTCTCGAAAGTGACGGCATCGAGGGCTATCCCGTCGCCTATCCCCCGACACACACCGTCGGTGAAGCGGCGGCATCGCCCCAGGGCACGACCGTCCGAATTGCGGGTCGAATACTGCGCATTCGCGACTACGGCGGCGTGTCGTTCGCCGTCATCCGGGACTGGTCGGCCGATATTCAGGTGCTGTTCGACCGCGAACGCGTCGGCGACAGAATCGAGGAATTCGATGCCGACTTCGACCTGGGTGACCTCATCGAAGTCAGTGGCACCATCGGATACAGCAGGCGTGGTGAGCTGTCGCTGCTCGCCACCGAGTGGCGAATGAACGCCAAATGCCTGCACCCTCTGCCCGACAAGTACCGCGGTCTGACCGATCCGGAAGCGCGAGTACGGCAGCGGTACGTGGACCTGGCGATCAACCGCGATGCGCGCGCGCTGATGATCGCACGCTCGAATGTGGTGAAGTCGCTTCGTGATTCACTGAGCGATCGCGGCTACATGGAGGTCGAGACACCGATCCTGCAGCAGGTACACGGCGGTGCGAACGCTGCCCCGTTCGTCACCCACATCAATGCCTACAATCTGGATCTGTACCTGCGCATCGCACCGGAGCTCTATCTGAAACGGCTGTGCGTCGGCGGCATGGAGAAGGTCTTCGAGATCGGGCGAGTGTTCCGCAACGAGGGAGCGGACTTCAAGCACAATCCGGAGTTCACGATCCTCGAAGCGTACGAGGCACACAGTGACTACGAGCGCGCAATGGTGTTGTGCCGCGAACTGATTCAGCGTGCAGCCGTGGCAGCGCACGGCCGCGAGATCATTCTGCGTCCCGACGGCCCGGACGGCGAGATGATCGAGATCGACATCTCCGGGGAATGGCCCGTCAAGACACTGCACGGTGCCGTCGCCGAAAAATTGGGTGTTCCCGTCGAGCCGTCGACGCCCCTGTTCGAGCTGCAGCGGCTGTGCGACGAGAACGACATCCCGTACGAGAAGTCGTGGGACGCGGGTGCCGTCGCCCAGGGCATGTACGAGCACCTGGTGGAGGACTACACCGAATTCCCCACCTTCTACAAGGACTTCCCGACGTCGATGTCGCCGTTGACGAGACCACATCGGAGCATCCCCGGCGTCGCGGAAAAGTGGGACCTGGTGGCATGGGGGGTCGAACTGGGGACGGCCTACAGCGAGTTGACCGATCCCGTCGATCAACGTCGACGCCTCACCGAGCAGTCGTTGCTGGCTGCGGGTGGCGACGAAGAGGCGATGAGCTTGGACGAGGACTTCCTGCAGGCGCTCGAGCACGGGATGCCCCCGACCGGCGGCCTCGGAATGGGCGTCGACCGCGTCGTCATGCTCATCACCGGCGGCAGCATTCGCGAGACACTCGCATTTCCGCTGGCCAAACCGCGACAATGACGGTCTTCCCGAGGCGATCCTCCACGGGAAAGTTGCAAAACGGGGCGAATGGTGGAAACTGGAGGCATAAACAAACTTCGAGTAGGCAATGCATGGTGGGGACGAAAACATGGATCACGGGAATCGAACCGAGCGCGAGGCATTGTTTCCCGTGAAACATCCTCCCGGGCGGTACGTCGAAGTGGACGGCCAACGTCTGCATCTGTTCGTCCGGGGAACCGGCCCCACGATCGTTCTCTGCGGCGGCCTGGGCAGTAACTGGTTCGACTGGAACGACACCGTCGATATCTTGAGCGCCCGACATCATGTCGTGGTTCTCGACCGCCCCGGCTTCGGACTCAGCGACCCTCTACCCGATGGCGCCACTCCCACCGTCCGCGGCGAGGCCGACAGGATCGTCGGCGTCCTCGACGCGCTCGGTGTCACCGAGCCGGCCGTCGTCGCGGGTCACTCGATTGCCGGCTTCTACGCAGAAGCAGTGGCCCGGCTGTACCCGTCGCGCATACGTGGTGTTCTTCTCCTGGACTCGAGCGCCGAGTCCGACCCCCGCCGCATCCTTCCGGCGGCTCTGCGAGTGCGCGCAGCGCATTCCCTGTCGACGCTACTGAGCCGCACGGGCCTTCAGCGGCTCGTCGGCCCGCGCGTCCGACCGATACTCAACCAGGCGACGCCGCCCGACGGGACACCGAAGGACGTCGTCGACTGGGTCGACGACATCTACCGCAGGCCTACCTATCTCACGGCTGCACTCGTCGAAGATGTCGTCTACCCGGACCTCGCGGCCGAATTGAACCGACTTCGGAAGCGATTGCCACTCGTTGTTCCCGTTATCGTCGCGGCCGCCCACACCGGACGCCCGTCCCCGTGGGGACGCAGATGGATCAAGACCCAGCGCAAGCTGGCCACATACTTGCGAGCGGATTTCACCGTCGTCATACCCGCCCATCACCACGCCATGATCGACAAACCCGCCGAGGTCGCGGCGCTCATCACCGAACTGGTGTGAACCTTTCCCGTCGACGCACGTAACGTGTGTCGACGAGCCCGTAGCCCAAGACCCGAGCCGAAGCTCGGCGATGGCGCGGTAGCACGAGAGGAAATTGAAGATGGGTGCGATCAGCACAACGCAAGGTCGACAGTCGAAGATGCTCGGTCTGGGCGTTCACCGCCCCGAACGAATAGTCACCAACGATGAGATCTGCGAGTTCATCGACTCCAGTGACGAGTGGATTCAGACGCGATCGGGCATCAAGAACCGCCGATTCGCCGACCCCGAAGAAAACGTCGTCCAGATGTCGATCTCGGCAGGCCGAAAAGCACTCGAAGCCAGCGGCATCTCCGCCGAGCAGGTCGACACCGTCATCGTCGCGACCTCCACACACCTCGAACTGACACCCCAAGCAGCCGCCAAGGTTGCCCACGGACTCGGCACCAAAGGACCGGCCGCGTTCGACATCTGCGCCGGATGCGCAGGCTTCTGCTACGCACTCGCCGTCGCATCGGACCTGGTCAAGGCCGGAACCTCGCAGTATGTCCTCGTCATCGGAGCCGAGCAGCTCAGCGTCACCACCGACCCGTACGACCGCACCACCCGCTTCATCTTCGCCGACGGTGCCGGAGCCGTCGTCGTCGGACAGAGCGACGAAACCGAAATCGGACCCGCCGTATGGGGGTCCGACGGCTCGCAGTCCGACGCCATCGTGCAGACCACGGACTGGTACGAATACATCACGACAGCCAACATGGAACGACCCTGGATCAGGATGAACGGAATCTCCGTCTTCCGCTGGGCTGCATTCGAGATGGGCAAGGCCGCACAGAAGGTACTCGACGTCGCCGGCATCAAAACCGACGAACTGCACGCCTTCATCCCGCACCAGGCCAACAGCCGCATCACCGACCTGCTGGCGAAGAGTCTCAACCTGGACGAAGGCACCGCCGTCGCCAACGACATCGCCGAAACCGGCAACACCTCGGCTGCGTCCATCCCCCTGGCAATGGAAGAACTGCTGCGCACCGGAAAAGCCAAAGCAGGCGACACAGCGCTGCTCCTCGCCTTCGGTGCGGGACTGTCCTACGCCGGACAAGTCGTCAAACTCCCGAAGTTGTAATCACTCCACCCGTCCGCAGCCCACACCCACCCGCAGTCCACCTATCCGCAGTCCACTCGATGTGACATTCAGTGGCCTTTTCGGCAGTCAATGTCACGTTGAGTGGACTCGGGCCGGGTGGGGTGGGGTGGGTGCGAGTGGACTCGGGCCGGGTGGACTTGGGTGCGGGTGGACTCGGGCGGGCTGGGTGCGTGGGCCGAGGGTCTGGCCGAGTCAGCTTTCGGGTCGTAGTGTTGGTTCATGCCCAAGCCTCCGTTGCCCGTTGATGCTGTCGAGTTGCTGAAGAAGGCGAATCCCGCTGTCATGGCGGTTGTTCGTGCCGATGGAACTCCGATCACCGCGCCCACGTGGTATTTGTGGGAGGACGGGAAGATCGTGCTCAATTTCGATGCCTCGCGTAAGCGGCTGGAGCACATTCGGGCGAATCCCAAGGTCTCGATTTCAGTGATGGACGAGGCCAGTTGGTATACGCATGTGACGGTGCACGGTTCGATCGAACTGCAGGACGACCCGGATCTGGTGGATATCGATCGCATCGCGACGCATTACACCGGCGAGCGGTATCCGGTTCGCGATCAGCCGCGCGTGACCGGTTACGTGACTGTCGACGCGTATGTGGGCTGGGGCAAGGTCGGTTCGTAGACGTCGCGTTGCCGCTTGCGACGGCCCAATTCAGGTGCAAGACTCCCGCAATGGTCAATCCGCAGGGTGAAGGTAGCGACGCGTTCGAGAAAGACGAGCCGTACGGGGGTCAGCAGTACCCGCCGTATCAGGACCCGAACACGAGCTACCAGAACCCGCAGCACGGACAACCTCAATACCAAAATCCTCAGTACCCGAACCCCCAGTACGGGCAACCGCAATACGGGCAACCCCAATACGGACAGCCGCAATACGGTCAGGCCCCGTATGGCGGAGCGGGTTTTCGGCCGGCACCCGCGACGAACACGTTGGCGATCGTGTCGCTCGTGTTGGCGGTGTTGGGTCTGACGTTCATCCCGCTGATCGCGTCGGTGTGTGCGGTGGTGTGTGGCCACGTTGCGAAGGGCCAGATCCAGCGCACCGGCGAGGGCGGGTCAGGATTTGCGACGGCAGGTCTGATCGTCGGCTACGTGTCGGTTGCCCTGTTCGTCCTCGTCGTGGCTGCTATTTTCATCTTCGCGATAGCAGCCTCGAATTCATCCACGTATTGAGTTCGGTTGCTGCGCCAGTCGGCCGTTCATCGCTGCGGCCCACAGGCCGGCGATGACTGCCAACGCAATGACGAACAGCGCCAAGGCGTTCCATCCGAGTGACTGAAAGACCACTCCGCCGAGCCAGCCCACGACGGACGATCCTCCGTAGTAGAACAGGTTGTACAGCGATGTCGCCTGCGCCCGTCCGTGGACGGCTCGCTGGCCGGTCCATCCCGACGCGATGGCGTGGGCGGCGAAGAATCCCATTGTGAAGATCACCAGCCCGGTGAGGATCACGGCCAGGTTCGACGCCATCGTCAGTGCGACTCCGACGATCATGGTGGCGGTCGATCCGGCGAGGACGATCGACCGGCCGTGCTTCGTCGCCAACTTCCCCGCCACTCGCGAGGACACCGTGCCACTGAGGTAGGCCACGAAGATCAGGCTGATCAGAGACTGTGGAAGTCCGAAAGGTGCTGCCTCGAGCCGGAATCCGAGGAAGTTGTAGACCGCGACGAATCCTCCCATCAGCAGGAACCCCTGGCCGTACAGCGCCAGCATCCCCGGCTCTCGAAGATTCACCCACAACCGACCGGGTAGGTCACCGATCTTGCTGTGCACGAGGGTGGTTCGCGGCCGCGGTGCCAACCACACGAACAGTCCCGCTGCCAACGCCGCGATGACCGACACGGTCAGGGTTCCGATTCGCCAGTTGGTCTGTTCTGCAACGGGTCCTGAAACTATTCGCCCCAGCAGCCCACCGAGCGTCGTACCGGACACGTAGGTTGCCGCCGCCAACGCGGTGTGATTGCGGTGCACCTCCTCGCTGAGATAGGCGATCGCGATGGCCGGAAGTCCCCCCAGCGCAGCACCTTCGAAGAATCGCAGGACCAGCAGCACCTCGAGCGAAGGCGACAGAGGCACCAGCAATCCCAGTGTCGTCGCGACGAGTATCGAGGCGGTCATCGCTCGAACGCGTCCGATTCGGTCGGCCGCGACCGACCACGGAATGACCGACACCGCGACGCCGACGGTCGCCAGGCCGACGGCGAGCGAGGACTGCGACGGGGTGATGTCGAGACTGGACGCGATCAGCGGCAGAATCCCCTGTACCGAGTAGAGCTGCGCGAACGTCGCCACTCCGGCGAACAGCAGCGCCAACACGAGACGCCGGTACTCGGTCGATCCCTTGGGATGCCCCTCCCACTCCAGGACCTCGGGCTGCGTCGTAGTCATGTCAAAGACGTTAGAAGCGCTCACGGTATACGTCCAATGCATGAGAGACCGACGATCGATACGTCAGCGATATGCTTCACCCATGCGCCGCGAGACCACCGAGCTGCTACCACTTCTGCCGACCCTGGTCGCGGTGGCGGACACCGAGCACATCACTGACGCCGCCCACGTCCTGGGAGTCCCGCAACCCACCGTCAGTCGGCAGGTCGCCCGCGCGTCGGCGATCCTCGGCGTCGACATCGTGGAACGACGGGGCCGCGGCATCGTGCTGACCAGTACCGGCCGCGTCCTCATCCCGTATCTTCAACGAGCCCTGAGCGACATCGACGCCGGTATCGACGCCATGACCGAGCACGACGCCCGAGCGCGTGGCCGAATAGCCGTCGCGTTCCAGAACACACTCGGTGAGGACGTCGTGCCCGCACTGATCCGGCACTTTCGCGTCGACCATCCCGCGGTGACGTTCGATCTCGACCAAGGCGCACGTGCACGCTGCCTGGATCGCCTCGCAGATCACGCGTCCGACCTGGCGTTCGTGTCTCTGAGCGCCGAACACACCGACACGAATTCCTTCCAGCTGTACGACGAGCGGCTGATGCTGGTGGTACCCGAACATCACCGTCTCGCGTCGCGGAAGACGGTCGATCTCGCCGATACCGCCGACGAGAACTACATCGCCATGGGCCACGGATACGGAATGCGCTCGATCTGTGACGAGCTGTGGGCCGATGCCGGATTCAGCCCGCGCATCGCGTTCGAGGGACAGGACACCCATACCGTGCGCGGACTCGTCGGCGCCGGCCTCGGCATCGCCATCCTGCCGCGGATCCGTGCACACGGCGCCGAGGGTGGAACGGTCGACGTGGGACTCACCCAACCGGCTGCGCGCAGGCGAATCGGCATGGTGTGGGAGCCGGGGACGGACATGCCCCGCCAGGTGGCGGCCTTCCGCTCGATGGTGCAACGCAGTGGACGCACACTCGTGATTAGGTGAGTCGATGCAACTGGTTCTGGTACGGCACGCCCTTCCGCGACGATCGGAGTCCTCGGCCGATCCCGATCTCGACGAACTCGGCGTCGAACAATCCCGCAGAGTGCCCGATGCGCTGGCACGCTTCACGGTGTCCCGAGTCGTGTCGAGTTCGCAGCAACGCGCGATCCGGACCGCGCAGCCACTCGCCGAACGGCTCGGTCTCGAGATCACGACCGACCACCGTCTGACCGAGTACGACCGGGACTTCGGCGGCTACGTCCCGATCGAGGCCGCGAAGACCGAATTTCGCGACGCCTACGACCGCATCAAGGCCGGTCACCTACCCGAGCAGGTCGACGAACAGGCTTTCCGCCGGCGAGTTCTCGCCGGAGTGGCCGATATCGTCTCGACCGCCGCGCACTCCGATACCGTCGTCCTCTTCGCTCACGGCGGCGTCGTCAACATGCTGTTGCAAGACATTCTCCAGACCCCGAAAGTGCTCGGATTTCCCATCGACTACTGCTCGGTGACGCGTGTGCTCTTCTCCCGCAGCGGTGCCCGATCGGTCTCGTCGGTCAACGAGACCGCCCATGTGTGGGACCTGTTGCCGCGCAACCGACAATCCACAGAGACCTCTTAAAGTCCCTGGTAGAGGGGCAGAACGGCCGGTGTGGATCGCTCCGAGTGGTCGGTGCGGCCGGCGGTGGCAGTTAGCCTCGAAGTCATCATGGGTGAAATGCGTATCTTCCGACGTCCTGCCGTTGCTCTCGTCGCACTGGCGTTCCCTCTGGTGGCTGTGGGTGCGTTCGCACTCGGCACCGGCTACGACCTGGGCGGAGAATCGACCACGACGACCGCCGTTGTCGCAGACACTCAGCAGGCCCCGGCCGAGGCACAGCAGACGGCCGATCCCCTGTCCAAGGCCAGGAGCAGCCTCAACAGCGCCTCGCTCCCGATCACCTTTCTCTCCAGCGGCATCGGTCAGCTGACCGAAGGCGGAACGCAGCTCAACGACGGCGTCGGCCAACTTGCCGACGGCATCACCCAGGCTCACGACGGAACCATCCAGCTCGCCGACGGGTTCGGCCAGTACCGCGACGGCATCGGCCAGCTCGGTGACGGCGCATCGCAGATCAGCGGGGGTGTCGACCAGGTCGTCGACCAGCTCGCCGGATTCGGAGCTCTGCAGGCCGACTTCACGGCAAAGCTCGCCGCCACGGCAGACACGGTCGATCGCTTCCCGCATCCGGGATCCGACGCGATTTCCGGCGAGATCCGCGGAGTGATCGACAACCTCAACACTCAGGCGTTCGGTCCCGATACGCTCGCTCAACTGCAGACCCTCAAGGGTGGAGCTCAGCAGCTGTCGACCGAACTGAACGACCCCAACAGTCAGTTCCTCGGTGCCACCGCGCAGCTCGGCGACGCAACCGTGCAGTTGCGTGACGGACTCGGCCAGCTCGACGACGGCGGGCAGCAACTCAAGGCCGGCACCGATCAGCTCGTGACGTCGGTCAAACCCGTCGAGGGGATCGTCAACGGCATCGCCACCAATGTGCGCGACGCCTCCGCCGCCCTCCCGACAAAGGCGGCCGCCACGACCGATGACGCCACCTCCGACCAGAACGTTGCAGCGACGGCGACGAGCACCGGTACCGGTGCCACCCCGTATCTGATCGCCGCCCTCGTGGCACTCGGAGCTCTCGGCTGCGTCAGCCTCGTGCGGGTCCTGGGCAGGGACACCAAGCCGCGGTGGCTCGCCGTCGGAGCGGCCGTCGCCGCAGTGGGTGTCAGCGCGGCCGTCGCATTCGCCTTCGCCACCGACGCCGCCCTCGGACCGGTGATCGGAGCCGGCACGTTCCTCATCGTGTCGGCCGCGGCTTATCTCGCCACCGCAGGCGCCATTCAACGAGTGCTCGGTGCTGTGGTGGGCCAGATCGTCAACGTCGTCGCCCTCGTGGTGCAGGTCGTCGTCTGCGGATTCGCGTACGCATCGACGGCACCGATCTGGGGAGACGTCGCAGCCTTCATGCCGATGAGCTACACCGCCGCCGGTGCCCGCATCATCGCGTCGGGAGAGATGAGCGGAACCGGGTGGCTGGCGATCGGTGCCACGGTGGCGCTGCTTGCCGTCTCGGCACTCGTGTACGTCAGCGCGCGGGCAGGCTCAACCGACGGGCCGGAGCGGATGGATGGCGGGCGGGGCCGCGAGATGGGCACCGAATTCGCTTAGCGCCTGCTGCAGGTGCGGGGTCTGCATGTGGCCGTCGAGGTCCTCCTGCGACTTCCATACCTCGATGGTGACGAAGGTGCCCGGCTCGACCGCCGACTCGAACAACTTGTAGGAGACGTTGCCGCTCTCCTTGCGTGACTCGGCGACCAGAGCCACGAGCCCGTCGCGCACGGTGTCGATTGCGTCCGGCTTGGCGGTGATCGTCGCGACTACCTCGAGATCGTTCATCATGCGGAATCGGTTCCTTCGTTCGGCGAGACACACTCTTCCTCACCGAACGTACTCCCGACCCACCTAAGGTGAGGTGTCCACGCGGGAAGGGAAGAAGCAGTGAATCAGACGGCAACCGAGGATCGCGCCACGAAGAAGGAATGGCTCGGCCTCGCGGTACTGGTGGTGCCGATCCTCGTGGTCTCCATGGACATGTCGGTGCTGTATCTCGCGCTGCCCTTCATGACCGCCGATCTCGAACCCACCAGCAACCAGACCCTGTGGATCCTCGACATCTACGGATTTCTGCTGGCCGGTCTGCTGATCACCATGGGCTCGCTCGGCGACCGCATCGGTCGGCGGACCCTGCTGATGGTCGGCGCGGTGGTCTTCGGCGCGGCATCGCTCGCCGCGACGTTCTCCACCTCCCCCGAGATGCTGCTCGTCGCACGTGCTCTGTTGGGAGTGGGCGGAGCCACCATTGCGCCGAGCACACTGTCGTTGATTCGCAACATGTTTCACGACCCTGCGCAGCGCAAGGAAGCAATCGGCCTGTGGACCGCCGGTTTCGCAGGCGGCGCAGCCGTGGGCCCGGTTGTCGGAGGCGTTCTGCTGGAACACTTCTGGTGGGGTTCGGTCTTCCTGATCAACATCCCCATCATGGTCGTGCTCTTCGTTGCGGCCCCGCTACTGGTCCCCGAGTTCAAGGACAGCGACCCCGGAAAGTTCGACCCGATCAGCGTGATCCTCGCGATCTCGTCGATGCTCTCGATCGTGTTCGCCATCAAGCACGGGGCCCAGGACGGTATCGACGCCACGACGATCACCACCGCGATCCTCGGCCTGGCACTCGGCTTCGTGTTCGTCATCCGGCAACGCAAGGCATCGAACCCGCTCATCGACGTGACGCTCTTCGCCGAACGTGCTTTCAGCGCTGCAGTCGTCGTGCAATTTCTGGTCATCTTCTCCATGACCGGCTTCAGCCTGTTCGCCTCCCAGTACCTGCAGCTGGTTCTCGGACTCGGACCACTCCGCGCCGGACTGTGGTTGCTGATTCCCGCTGCCGCAGCGGCGGCCGGTGCCGTCACCGCACCGACGATGAGCAAGGTGATTCCCACCGGCACCATCATTTCGGCGGGCCTGCTGTCCATCGTCTTCGGCTGCGTCGCACTGATATTCGTGCAATCCGACTCCGGCCTGCCGCTGCTGCTGACCGGAATGGCCCTGGTCACGTTCGGAATCGGAGCAGCATCGACTCTGAACTCCGACATCGTGCTGACCGCAGCGGCCCCCGAAAAGGCCGGGGCTGCATCGGCATTGTCGGAAACCGGGGCCGAGCTCGGCGGTGCCGTCGGCATTGCCATTCTAGGGACTATCGGCAGCACCGTCTATCGACACCGTATGGAGGACGCCATCCCGGCGGGCACACCGGCCGAGATCGCCGATCCGGCCCGCGAAACCATCGGCGGCGCAATAGCCGTGGCCGACTATCTGCCGGAGCCGTTCGCAACGCAGTTGACCGACGTCGCGCACTCGTCCTTCATCGACGGCTTCAACCTCGCCGCCGGTACGAGCGCCGTGCTGATGTTCGTCAGTGCCGTGGTCGTGTTCCTGCTGCTCCGTCGGGTTCCTGCTAGTACGTCGTAGTCAGACCGCGTCGGCGAGGTAACGCGCCAACCACCGCGTCGCCGACACTCCGCCTCCGACGTCGTAGGTCTGATATTCCTGGTGGATGCCCGAGCGGTAGAAGGCCTCGATTTCCCGCTGACGCTGGGCATTGGCCTGATCCGACAGCTGCCCCTGCAGTACGGGTAATCCACCGGACGCAGCGAGGTCCGCGATCAAGGATTGTGCTTCCTGGGTGTACTGATCTGCGACGTCGGGCGCGGGGTTGGACGACACGGCGAGGAAGCCCGCGAGCCGCGCCACGTAGTCGTCCTTGGGTGTCGAGCAATACAGATCGCCGACGGCGCAGAACGTGCGCACCACCGGACTGACGTAGCCGAATCCACCGACCCTGGGTCCACCGACGCCGGTACCCACCACAGGGGGACCGACCAGGGCGTCGGTGTCCGATCGCTTCGGGTCGGAGACGAGCCCGACCGCCACCACCTTGTCGGCCGGAACCACCCCGAGACCGGTTCCGATGGACGCGGCGAGATCACCGGCCGCGTCCGCTCCCTGGCTGTAACCGATGATGCCCAGCTTCGTTGCGCCGCAGCGATCCGCCATCGCCTTCAGCATTCCGCCTGCGTTGGTGACGGCAGCAGCACGGGACTGCCCGTACACCTCGCCCTCCCACGGGAACGCGGTGGCGGGATACGAGACGTACTCGGTGAGGATGTCCCCGCCGAGACGATCGGTGACGTCGGTCAGCATCCCCGGCTTCGGCGCAGCACCGGAGCTGGTCTCCCACGTTCCCGGAATCGCGACGACGTACATCGAGGGACAACCGCCGGGATCGGCGACGGCGGGCGATGCCCCGACGACCAGACCGGACGCAACAGCTGCAGCGACGCCGACACCGGCGCAGAATTTCTTGACACTCATGGGGAGGGGGCCTCACTGGGTGATCGAACGCTTCTTGTGTTCGATCACCACAATGACAGCGGCCTGTGACCATCCGATGCCCACATGGTTAACGGACGTAACCGTGCGTCACACGGTTCGCCGCCACCCGTCGGGATCGGTCGCGCCCCCGTCGGGATCGGTCGCGCCCCCGTCGGGATCGGTCGCGCCCCCGTCGGGATCAATGCGGCTTTCAGTCGCTCAGAGTGCAAGAAAGGGACATTGATCCCGACGGGACGGGCGAAAAACTACCTACCGCTGCGGTGCCTGGGTGGGCACGATCGGCGACGGCAGTGCCGTTGCTCCCTGCAGGAAGGTGTCGACGGCGGCCGCGCAGGAGCGGCCCTCGGCGATGGCCCACACGATGAGCGACTGACCGCGGCCCATGTCTCCGGCGACGAAGACGCCGGGCACGTTGGTAACCCACTCGTTGGTGCGTTCGACGTTTCCGCGCTGGTTGAAGTCGACGCCCAGGTCGGTCAGCAGACCGCCCTTGTCGGGTCCGACGAAGCCCATGGCGAGGAGCACGAGATCGGCTTCGAGGGTGAACTCGCTGCCTTCGATCTTCTCGAACTTGCCGGCCTTGAATTCGACCTCGCAGGCTTCGAGTGCGGTGACCTTGCCGTTCTCACCGACGAAACGCTCGGTGTTGACGGAGAAGACGCGCTCGCCGCCTTCCTCGTGTGCGGACGCGACGCGGTACATCAGCGGGTACGTCGGCCATGGGGTGGAGGTGGCGCGCTCCTCGGGCGGACGCGCCATGATCTCGAACTGGTGGACGCTTGCCGCGCCCTGACGGTGCGAGGTGCCCAAGCAGTCGGCCCCGGTGTCGCCGCCGCCGATGATGACGACCTTCTTGCCCTCGGCACTGACCGGCGGCTGCTCGAAGTCGCCCTGCTGGACGCGGTTGGCGTGCGGCAGGAACTCCATGGCCTGGTAGATGCCGTCGAGTTCGCGGCCCTCGATGGGCAGGTCGCGCCAGGCGGTGGCACCGCCGGAGAGGACGACGGCGTCGAACTGCTCACGCAGTTCGTCGGCCGAGATGTCAACGCCCACATCGACACCCGTGCGGAAGACGGTGCCCTCGGCCTCCATCTGCGCGAGCCGACGATCGATGTGGCGCTTCTCCATCTTGAACTCGGGAATGCCGTAGCGCAGCAATCCGCCGATGCGATCGGCACGCTCGAATACGGTGACGGTGTGGCCGGCGCGGGTGAGCTGCTGCGCAGCAGCAAGTCCCGCCGGTCCGGAGCCGACGACGGCGACGGTCTTGCCGGTCAGGTGCGTCGGGTAGACCGGCGTGACCCAGCCTTCCTCGAAGGCCTTGTCGATGATCTCGACCTCGACCTGCTTGATGGTCACCGGATCCTGGTTGATGCCCAGGACACACGCCGCCTCACACGGAGCGGGGCACAACCGTCCGGTGAATTCCGGAAAGTTGTTGGTGGCGTGCAGGCGATCGATGCTGTCGCGCCAGCGATCCTTGAACACCAGGTCGTTCCACTCGGGAATCAGGTTCCCGAGGGGACAACCGTTGTGGCAGAACGGAATGCCACAGTCCATGCATCGGCTGGCCTGGGTGCGCAGAGTGTCCTTCGAGAAGTCCTCGTAGACCTCTTTCCAGTCCATCAGGCGCAGATCGACGGGCCGCCGCTTGGGTACTTCGCGAACCGTGTTCTTCAAAAATCCCTGTGGGTCACCCACGAGCTGCCTCCATGATCGCTTCGTCCACGTCCGCGCCGTTCTTCTCGGCTTCGGAGATGGCCAGCAGTACCTTCTTGTAGTCGCGAGGCATGACCTTCACGAAATGGTTCACCTGCTGTGACCAATCCGCGAGGATCCGCTCGGCCACCTCGGAGCCGGTCTGCTCCTGGTGACGAGTGACGATGTCCTTCAACCAGGTGAATTCGTCGCCCTCGAGCTCGTCGATGTCGACCAGCTCGGTGTTGAGGTTGGCCTCGAACGTCTTGTTCGGATCGAAGATGAACGCGACGCCGCCGGACATGCCGGCACCGAAGTTTCGTCCCGTCGTGCCGAGGATGACGACCTTGCCGCCGGTCATGTACTCGCAGCCGTGATCGCCGACGCCTTCGACGACAGCAACGGCACCGGAGTTACGAACCGCGAACCGCTCGCCGACGACGCCGCGGATCAGGGCTTCACCGCTGGTGGCACCGAACAGGAACACGTTGCCGCCGATGATGTTGTCCTCGGCCACGAAGCCCTTCGGAGCGTTCAGCGACGGTCGCAGCACGAGATGTCCACCGGACAGGCCCTTGCCGACGAAGTCGTTGGCGTCTCCGTTGAGGCGCAACGTCATACCGGAGGGCACGAACGCACCGAAACTGTTGCCGGCCGAGCCGGTGAACGTGATCTCGATGGTGTCGTCCGGGAGGCCGACGCCGCCGTAGGCCTTGGTCACCTCGTGTCCGAGCATCGTGCCGACGGTGCGGTTGACGTTGGTGATCTTGGACTCGAACGCGACCTTCTCGCCCTTGTCCAACGCATTGCGGCTGGCCGAAATCAGCTGCTGATCGAGGGCCTTGTCGAGACCGTGATCCTGAACGCCTGTGTTGTACAGGTTCTGGTTCATGAACGCCGATTCGACCTCTTCGAGGATCGGCGACAGATCGAGCTTCGACGCCTTCCAGTGCTCCTTGGCCGCGGTCGTGTCGAGCAGACCGACCTGGCCGACGGCTTCGTCGAGCGTGCGGAAGCCGAGCTCGGCCATGAGCTCACGTACCTCTTCGGCGATGAACATGAAGAAGTTCTCGACGAACTCGGGCTTGCCCGCAAAACGCTTGCGCAGCAACGGGTTCTGTGTCGCAACACCGACGGGGCAGGTATCGAGGTGGCAGACGCGCATCATGATGCAGCCCGACACGACGAGCGGAGCGGTGGCGAAACCGAACTCCTCGCCGCCGAGCAGAGCAGCGACCATGACGTCGCGGCCGGTCTTGAGCTGGCCGTCCACCTGCACGACGATGCGATCGCGAAGACCGTTGAGCAGCAACGTCTGCTGGGTCTCGGCCAAGCCGAGCTCCCACGGTCCACCTGCGTGCTTGACCGACGTCAGCGGCGTCGCGCCGGTGCCGCCGTCGTGGCCCGAGATGAGCACCACGTCCGCGTGCGCCTTGGACACACCCGCCGCAACGGTGCCGACTCCGACCTCGGAGACCAGCTTGACGTGAATACGAGCCGACGGGTTCGCGTTCTTCAGGTCGTGGATCAGCTGCGCCAGATCCTCGATCGAGTAGATGTCGTGGTGCGGCGGCGGCGAGATCAGACCGACACCCGGCGTGGAGTGCCGAACCTCGGCGACCCACGGGTACACCTTGTGAGCCGGAAGCTGGCCGCCCTCACCGGGCTTGGCTCCCTGCGCCATCTTGATCTGGATGTCGGTGCAGTTCGTCAAGTAGTGCGAGGTGACGCCGAAACGTCCCGACGCGACCTGCTTGATGGCACTACGTCGCCAATCGCCGTTCTCGTCCGGCTCGAAGCGCGAGACGTCCTCGCCGCCCTCACCGGAATTCGAGCGTCCGCCGAGACGGTTCATCGCGATGGCGAGGGTCTCGTGTGCCTCGGCCGAGATGGAGCCGTAGCTCATCGCGCCCGTGGAGAAACGCTTGACGATCTCGCTTGCCGGCTCGACCTCGTCGATCGAAATAGCCTGTCGCTCTTCGGTCTTGAAGCGGAACAGACCGCGCAGCGACGCGAGCCGCTCGGACTGGTCGTCGACCATCTTCGTGTATTCCTTGAAGATGTCGTACTGACCGGTGCGGGTGGAGTGCTGCAGCTTGAAGACGGTGTCGGGGTTGAAGAGGTGGTACTCCCCTTCCCGACGCCACTGGTACTCGCCGCCCGTCTCGAGCTCACGGTGTGCGCGTTCCTGACGGTTGTCGAGGTACGCGACGCCATGTCGCGCTGCGACGTCGTCGGCGACCTGATCGAGATCGATACCGCCGAGATGGCTGTTTAGCCCGGTGAAGTACTCGTCGACCAGTTCCTGCGACAGGCCGATGACCTGGAACAGCTGGGCTCCGGTGTACGACGCGAGGGTCGAGATGCCCATCTTGGACATCACCTTCAGCACGCCCTTGCCTGCGGCCTTGATGTAGTTGCCGACGGCCTTGTCGAAGTCGATGCCGGTGAGGGCACCGCGCTCGATCATGTCCTCGATCGACTCGAAAGCCATGTACGGATTGACCGCTGCCGCACCGAATCCGATGAGCAGAGCCATGTGGTGCACCTCGCGGGCGTCACCGGCTTCGATGATCAGACCGACCTTGGTGCGCGTCTTCTCACGAACGAGATGGTGGTGCACTGCCGAGGTGAGGAGCAACGACGGAATCGGAGCGAGCTTCTCACTGGACTCTCGGTCGGAGAGCACGATGATCCGCGCCCCGCCCGAGATGGCAGCGGAAACCTGAGCGCGGATGGCCTCCAACGCCTTTCGGAGACCTTCACCGCCCTCGGCAACCGGGTACAGGCCACGCACGACCACCGAGCGCAGCTCTTCCTGCGTGCCCTCGTCGTTGATGTGGACGAGCTTGGCGAGGTCGTCGTTGTGCAGGATCGGCTGGGGCAGCACGATTTGCTTGCAGCCATCGGCACCCGGGTTGAGCAGATCGCCCTCGGGACCGATGGTGCCGCCGAGGCTGGTGACGATCTCTTCACGGATCGCGTCGAGCGGCGGGTTGGTGACCTGGGCGAACAGCTGCGAGAAGTAGTCGAACAACATCCGCGGACGTGCCGACAGCACGGCGATCGGGGTATCGGTACCCATCGAACCGATGGCCTCGGCACCGGACTTCGCCATCGGCGAGACCAGCACGTTCAGTTCCTCGGTGGTGTATCCGAAGATCTGCTGGCGGATCAGCACGCGATCGTGCGGCATGTGCACGTGCGGCCGCTCGGGCAGATCGTCGATCGACGTCAGGCCCTCGTCGAGCCACTGCTGATACGGGTGCTCGGCGGCGAGTTCGTCCTTGATCTCGTCGTCGGAGACGATGCGGCCCTGCGCGGTGTCCACCAGGAACATCCGGCCCGGCTGCAAGCGAACCTTGCGGACGACCTTGGACGGGTCGATGTCCAGCACGCCGACCTCGGAAGCCATGACGACCAAGCCGTCGTCGGTGACCCACAGGCGGCTGGGGCGAAGACCGTTGCGGTCCAGAACGGCGCCGATGACGGTGCCGTCGGTGAAGCACACCGAGGCCGGTCCGTCCCAGGGCTCCATCAGCGAGGAGTGGTACTTGTAGAACGCCCGACGCGCGGGGTCCATGGATTCGTGCCGCTCCCAGGCCTCGGGAATCATCATCAGCACGGCATGCGGCAGGCTGCGGCCGCCGAGGTGCAGCAGTTCGAGCACCTCGTCGAAACGTGCTGTGTCACTGGCTCCGTGGGTGACGACGGGGAAGATCTTCTCGAGCGCTTCCGAGCCACCGAACACGTCGGAGGTGATGAGGGCCTCGCGGGCGCGCATCCAGTTCTCGTTGCCGGTCGCGGTGTTGATCTCACCGTTGTGTGCAACCCGACGGAACGGGTGGGCCAACGGCCACGACGGGAACGTGTTGGTCGAGAAACGCGAATGCACAAGTCCGAGGGCACTTTCGACGCGCTCGTCCTGCAGGTCGAGGTAGAAGCCCTTGAGCTGGGGCGTGGTCAGCATGCCCTTGTAGACGAACGTCTGCGAGGACAGCGACGGGAAGTACACCGTCTCGCGACCGGGGCCGTCCTTGCCTGCGCCCTCTTCACCCAACTCGTGTTCGACGCGCTTGCGAATGACGAAGGCACGACGCTCGAGTTCGAGGTCGGTGATCGCCGCGTCGGGAGCGGAGAAGAACAACTGACGGAACGTCGGCATCGCGTCGCGAGCCAACGCGCCCAAGGAGGAGTCGTCGGTGGGGACCTCACGCCATCCGAGGACGGTCATGCCTTCGCTCTCGACGATGCGCTCGACACCCTCGCACGCGCGTGCTGCGTCGCTGCGGCCCTGCGGCAGGAATGCGACACCTGTTGCGTAGGCACCGGGTGCGGGGAGCTCGAAATCTACGACGGCGCGGAAGAACGCGTCCGGTACCTGGATCAGAATGCCCGCACCGTCGCCGGTGTTCGGTTCGGAGCCCGCGGCACCGCGGTGCTCGAGGTTGACCAGTGCGGTGATCGCCTTCTCGACGATGTCGCGACTGCGGCGACCGTGCATGTCCACCACGAATGCGACACCACAGGAGTCGTGTTCGTTGACGGGATCGTAGAGGCCTTGCGGGCCCGGAGTGTGCTTCATACCTAGCCTTCGGATAAGTCCAGCCTTGAAACTCGTCGGCGACGGTGTGGTGTAACCGGCTGCTCGAACGGCCTGCGGTGCGTCCTCGCCGTTGAAGCAGCACCTGTCGATCTTCCACGCTTTCCTCTGCACGGGCGGGTGGGCTCGTGGTAGAAAAGTGAAGGACTCGACGGATCAGGCCGTGGTGAGGCCGATCCAATTACGAACGATAAGTCAGTACCAGGGTGCTCTCGCAAATAAGGTAAGCCTACTTCGGGCTCTCACCTGCGATTTTCCACCGAATCGACGGGGTCCGGAATCCGGCTCTGCATCGACACGTCGACATCGTTGTCGAACTACACGAATGTAAGGCATCACCCGCGCTCACACGCCGGGGTTCGAAGAAACTACTGGCCGCAGCGATCGAGATCAGCTGCGGCCAGTGTGGTGGGCGGAGGGGGACTTGAACCCCCACGTCCCGAAGGACACTGGCACCTGAAGCCAGCGCGTCTGCCATTCCGCCACCCGCCCGGGTGACGGCGAGAACACTAACACGCACCCCGCCGTGCTCGAAAATCGCCGCCTCGAGCGGCCCCGAGCAACCGGCGGCACAGCGTTGCTGTCGGCCGCACCGTATATCATGCTTGCAGCGCGACTTCGTGATGACACGCGGCCGTCGCACCGTTGTAGGCAACAGGCACCACAGGGTGGAAGAACACAGTGAGAGGAGGGGTCACGATGGGCATCGTTCAGCGTTTCGAACGCAAGCTGCAGAGCGCTGTCGGCGACGTCTTCGCCCGCGTGTTCGGCGGCGGCGTCGTACCGGCCGAAGTCGAGGCGGCGCTGCAACAGGAGGCGTCCGATCTCGTTCGCCCCTTGGACGGCGGTCATTACCTGGCACCCAACAACTACGTGATCACGATCAACAGCTCGGATCACGAGGAACTTGCCGGTGATCGCGAGCTCACGGTCAAGGCTTTCTCGCGTCACCTGGACGATTAC
The DNA here is from genome assembly GCF_001894785.1 of Rhodococcoides fascians NBRC 12155 = LMG 3623. Taxonomy (GTDB): domain Bacteria; phylum Actinomycetota; class Actinomycetes; order Mycobacteriales; family Mycobacteriaceae; genus Rhodococcoides; species Rhodococcoides fascians. Next base: position 266,912 of record NZ_BCWW01000001.1, on the reverse strand, counting down.
ATCCGTGATCAGGGGTGGCAGACCTACGGTGACGTGGTGGTTCGCTTCGAACCGTCGCCCACCCTTCACACCGGACAGTTCCGGGCCAGTGGCTCGGTCGATCCCGATGTGGGACGATCGGCGATTGCTGCGCAGAACAGCTCTGTTCAGCAGAACGCGTCGGCACAGCCAGCCCGTCCCGTCCCTTCAGCCACGCAGCGACCGACTGCCCCACCGATGTCGATACCAGGAGCCGGCCACATGACGCAGAACCCAGGCTACGACCCGCAGCGCGACCCCGCGGACGGACATCGTCCGGATCCGCGCGCGCGCAACGGATACGCCGGTGGCCAGGATCCCCGCTACGCGGCGCGTGAGCAGAACGGATACGACGCGCAGGGTTACGCGCCCGCCGATCGAGATCAGCGCTACGACCAGCAGCCGTACAACGCCCAGGGCTACGAGAACCAGGGCTACGACGAGCAGCCGTACGCCCAGCACGGCCAGGCCTACAGCGCCGCCGGCGGCCAGGAGCAGGGATACGACCAGGCCTACGGAGCACCCAACGGTCAGGAGCAGGGTTACGACGCCCAGGGCTACGACCGAGCGGGCTACAACGCCCAGGGTTACGACGCTCAGGGCTACAACGCCCAGGGTTACGACGCTCAGGGCTACAACGGTGCCGGTTACGACTACAACGGTGGCGAGCAGGGCGGTGCCTACAGCGAGGCTCCCTATCAGGAGCAGGCGTACGGCGAGCCCGCCGGCCGCTATGCCGAGCCGCAGGGTGCCGGTTACCCACAGCAGGGCTACCAGCAGCCCGCCTACGACTACCCGCCTGCCCAAGCGCCCTACGGCCGCGGCTACCCCCAGGGTGCCGGTGATCGCGGGGACGGCTACGGCTACGACCAGCCGGCTTCCTACGCAGGTCAGCCCCAGGCGCTCGCCGCGACCCTTCAGCTCGAGGACGGCAGCGGCCGCTACTTCCAGCTCCGGGACGGACAGAACATCATCGGGCGCGGCCAGGACGCCCAGTTCCGCCTCCCCGACACCGGAGTGTCACGCCGACACATCGAGATTCGCTGGGACGGCCGAGTGGCCATGCTGTCCGATCTGGGATCCACCAACGGAACCACCGTCAACGGTGCACCCGTCCAGGATTGGCAACTGGCCGACGGCGACGTGATCCGCGCCGGTCACTCCGAGATTCTGGTCCGGATCGTCTGATCACCGGAGTGGCCCGGCCGACCGAGATGTTCGTCTCCTCGACTCGCAGGTTCGCCCACCCGTATGTCGTCCACACGAGCGACTGCACCCTATGATGCTGCGAGACAACCATGTCTGTCGCGCCGCCGCGTCGGATTGTGGGGGATGCAGGTCCGATCGCGAAGGAGGAGGTGAATCGTCGTGCAGGGATTGATTCTGCAACTGACCAGGGCAGGTTTTCTGCTTCTGTTGTGGTTCTTCGTCTGGGCCGTTCTTCGGACGCTGCGCAGTGACATCTATGCCGCAGCCGGTATGCGTGTGCCCGCCCGCTACTCCGGTGGCTCGAAGGTGCTCCCGTCGTTCAACAAGCAGAAGGTGGCGAAGTACCTCGTGGTGACCCAGGGCGGCCTCGCCGGCACGCGCATCTCGCTCGGCACTCAGCCGGTTCTGATCGGACGCGCAGACGATTCGACTCTCGTTCTGACAGACGACTATTCGTCCACCAGGCACGCTCGCCTCTCGCCTCGCGGCGGAGATTGGTACGTCGAAGACTTGGGCTCGACCAACGGCACCTACCTCGATCGAGCCAAGGTCACCACCGCTGTACGCGTTCCACTGGGAACTCCGGTTCGCGTCGGCAAGACCGTGATCGAGTTGCGCCCGTGACCCTTGTTCTCCGCTACGCCGCCCGCAGCGATCGCGGTCTCGTTCGCTCCAACAACGAGGACTCCGTCTACGCAGGTGCGCGACTGTTGGCTCTGGCCGACGGCATGGGCGGTCACGCCGCAGGCGAAGTGGCCTCGCAGTTGATGATCGCCGCGCTGGCGCACCTCGACGACGACGAACCGGGCGAGGATCTGCTCGGCAAACTCGAAGCCGCCACCCGCGAGGGCAACGCCTCCATCGCCGACCAGGTGGAAGACGAGCCCGAACTCGACGGCATGGGAACCACGCTGACCGCAATCCTGTTCGCGGGCAAGCGAATGGGTCTGGTGCACATCGGTGACTCGCGTGCCTACATGCTGCGCGACGGCTCGCTCACTCAGATCACCCGCGACGATACGTTCGTCCAGTCACTGGTCGACGAAGGCCGCATCACCGCCGAACAGGCGCACACGCACCCGCAACGCTCACTGATCATGAGGGCGCTGACCGGTAACGAGATCGAGCCGACGCTCACCGTCCGCGAGGTCCGTGCCGGCGACCGCTACCTGTTGTGCTCCGACGGTTTGTCGGACGTCGTGAGCGACGAAACCATCGAGAACACCCTCGCCGAGGGCGAGACCGGGCCGTGCGCCGACCGCCTCATCGAACTAGCCCTGCGCAGCGGTGGCCCGGACAACGTCACCGTCGTCGTCGCCGACGTCATCGACCTCGACTACGGCCAGAGCCACCCGATTCTCGGCGGCGCAGCCAGCACCGAGGACGAAGAAGACGCTCCGCCGCCGAACACTGCAGCGGGCCGCGCCGCCGCCATGCGTCCCCCGCGCACGACGCCCAAGCGCGTGACCGCTCCCGTGGTGACACCGGAGAAGAAGTCGCACAAGCTGCGGTGGTCGCTGATCGCGCTGACCCTGATCGTGTTGGCCGGAATCGGTGTAGTGGTTGCCAATTCGGTGATCAAGGGCAATTACTACGTCGGTGCGGACAACAGCAAGGTCACCGTGCTGCGCGGTCTCCCCGGTTCCGTTCTCGGGTACTCGTTGCAGAGCGTGGAATTGATCGGCTGCCTCGACGACAACGGTGGCGTCACATTGACTGCACCCGACGCCGCGCCGGCCGATTGCGTCCCGTTCGAGATCGACGACCTGTTGCCGGCCGCGCGCGAGCAGGTGACCGCAGGACTCCCGTCGGGCTCTCTCGACGACGCCCGCGGTCAGGTGCAACGGTTGGCCTCGGGAGACCTACTGGAGGTCTGCGAGACCGAGCCGGCAGTGACCACCACGGCCGCACCCGCCCCGACGACGCCGATCATCGCGCCCCCCGGAGTGCCGTTGCCTCCGCCCGCGCCGGAGCCCGTTCCGGAAGCTGCCCCGACCACTACCGCCGTGCCGACACCGACCGTCGCGCAGATCCCAGGCCAGAACTGCAGGACCGGTACTCGATGAGTTCCAATCCGTCCGCAGGAGGCTCCTTTCCGAGTCCTCCCGGTGGGTTCGCTCCCGCACCGATCCAGTCGAATCGTCGCAATGTCGAATTGCTGCTGCTCGGTGCCGCGGTCCTGATCACCACCATCTCGTTGATCCTCGTCGAAGCCAGCCAGGAACAGACGATCACCTGGGACCTGGCCAAGTACGCGCTGGCCTACCTCGCACTGGTGACGGTGGCGCACTTGGCCGTACGACGGTTCGCCCCCTATGCGGATCCGCTGCTGCTGCCGATCGTCGCGCTGCTCAACGGTCTCGGCCTGGTGCTGATCCATCGACTGGACCTGGCCGATCAGCAACAGGCGCAGTACCTCGGCAACCCCATTCCCTCGCCCGACGCCAACCAGCAGGTGCTGTGGACGACGCTGGCCATCGCCGGCTTCGTGGCACTGCTGGTGCTGCTGCGCGACTACCGCACCCTGGCTCGCTACGGGTACACCCTCGGCCTGGCCGGCTTGATCCTTCTCGCCATTCCCGCGCTGCTGCCGTCGGCGTTCTCCGAGGTCAACGGATCCAAGATCTGGATTCGGTTGCCCGGCTTCAGTTTGCAGCCCGGTGAATTCGCCAAGATTCTGCTGCTGATCTTCTTCGCGTCACTGCTGGTGTCCAAGCGCGAACTGTTCACCACGGCAGGCAAACACTGGCTCGGCATGGACTTCCCGCGCGCTCGCGATCTCGGGCCCATCATCGTCGTGTGGATCGTCTCGGTCGCGGTGCTCGTGTTCGAGAAGGACCTGGGCACGTCGCTGCTGATCTTCAGCACCGTTCTGGTGATGATCTACATCGCCACCGAACGTGTCGGCTGGATCATCATCGGCAGCGGTCTGCTGATGGTCGGATTCTTCTTCGCCTACCAGGCGTTCAGCCACGTGCGCGTGCGGACACTGACCTGGCTGGACCCGTTCGCGGACTACAACGACACCGGCTACCAGATTTCCCAGTCGCTGTTCGGTCTGGCCACCGGCGGGCTCGCCGGCACCGGCCTCGGCAGCGGTCGCCCGTCGCAGGTTCCGTTCCCCAAGACCGACTTCATCATCGCCACCGTCGGCGAGGAACTCGGCCTCATCGGTTTGGCCGCAGTGCTGATCCTGTATCTGCTGTTCGTCATTCGCGGAATGCGTACTGCGCTCGCCGTCCGAGACAGCTTCGGCAAGTTGCTCGCCGCCGGGCTCTCGTTCACCGTCGCCGTGCAGCTGTTCGTCGTCGTCGGCGGCGTCACCAAACTCATCCCGCTGACCGGTCTGACCACCCCGTACATGTCGTACGGAGGATCCTCGTTGCTGGCGAACTACCTGTTGGTGGCCTTGCTGATCAAGATCTCCGACGCAGCGCGTGAGCCTGCGACCCCCAAGAAGAAGCCCGCTGTGGCCGCCCCGATCGCCGAGGCGCCGACCGAAATGGTGAAGCGCGCATGAACACCCCCCTACGCCGCGTCTCCATCGCCATCATGGTGATGGTGGTCGCCCTGCTCGCCAACGCGACCTACGTTCAGGTCATCAAGGCCGACGACCTGCGCACCGACCCGCGGAACTCCCGCGTTCTGCTCGACGAGTACTCACGTCAGCGCGGTCAGATCTCGGCCGGTGGCCAGGTTCTCGCATCGTCGGTTGCCACCGACGATCGCTACAAGTACCTGCGCACGTACCCGCAGAACTCGATCTCCCCCGCGAGCCCGCAGGCCAACGCCCCGATCACTGGCTTCTATTCGATGCTGTACTCGAGCACCGGTCTCGAACGCGCCGAGGACCCGGTACTCAACGGATCCGACGACCGGTTGTTCGGCGGACGCCTGTTCGACCTCATCTCCGGCCGGGATCCCCGCGGCGGCAACGTCGTCACCACCATCGACCCGGTCGTCCAACAGGTGGCGTACGACCAGCTGACCGCCAAGGGATACACCGGCTCCGTCGTGGCCCTCGACCCCGCCACCGGCAACATTCTCGCCATGGCCAGCACGCCGAGCTACGACCCCAACCTGCTGGCCAGCCACGACGGCAGCACCACGTCGACCGCCTGGGAGAACCTGAGCGACGATCCGGGCAAGCCGCTGGTGAACCGCGCGATCTCGCAGACCTACCCACCGGGATCGACGTTCAAGGTGATCACGACCGCCGCTGCGCTCCAAGCAGGCGCCACCCCGGACGATCAACTCACGGCCGCGTCGAACATCACCCTTCCGGGAACGTCGACGACGCTCGAGAACTACAACGGTTCGACGTGCGGAGGCGGTCAGACCGCCTCGCTACGTGAGGCGTTCGCACGGTCGTGCAACACCGCCTTCGTCGAACTCGGCATCGACACCGGCGCCGACAAGATGCGCGAGACCGCCGCCAAGTTCGGTATCGGAGAGGACACCAGCATCCCGCTCACCGTTGCCGACAGCACCATCGGATCCATCGACGACGACGCGGCTCTCGGCCAGTCCAGCATCGGTCAGCGCGACGTGGCGCTCACCCCGCTGCAGGACGCCGTCATCGCCGCGACCGTCGCCAACGGCGGTGTACGGATGGCTCCGAACCTGGTGCAGCAGTTGCAATCTCCCGACCTGTCGGACCTGTCCAGCTACCAACCCCAATCGATGGGTGAGGCGATCAGCTCCGACACGGCCGCGACCCTGACCGATCTGATGATCGGTTCCGAGAACAACACCAGCGGGGAAGGCAAGATCCCCGGGGTGCAGATCGCGTCGAAAACCGGTACCGCAGAACATGGTTCGGATCCTCGCAACACCCCGCCCCATGCGTGGTACATCGGTTTCGCGCCGGCGAAGGACCCCAAGGTCGCCATCGCCGTCATCGTCGAGGACGGCGGAGATCGAGCCCTCGCCGCCACCGGCGGTTCGGTCGCAGCACCCATCGGCCGCGCCGTCATCGCCGCCGCATTGCAGGGGAGGTGAGCATCGGTGCCACTGAGTAACGGAGCCGTCATCGCGCAGCGCTACAGACTGCTGCGCCTCATCGCCACCGGCGGCATGGGACAGGTCTGGGAGGCGATGGACAATCGCCTCGACCGCCGTGTCGCCGTGAAGGTACTCAAAGCCGAGTTCTCCGAGGATCCGGAGTTCTTGCAGCGCTTCAGGTTCGAGGCCCGTACCACCGCTCAGCTGAACTACCCCGGAATCGCCGGGGTGTACGACTACGGCGAGACCCGCGACGGTGCAGGCGAATCGCTCGCCTACCTGGTGATGGAACTGGTCAACGGCGAACCCCTCAACGCAGTGCTGGGTCGCATGTCGCGCCTGCCGCTCGGCCATGCCCTCGACATGCTCGAACAAACCGGGCGCTCACTGCAGATCGCGCACACCGCAGGGGTCGTCCACCGCGACGTCAAGCCCGGCAACATCCTGATCACCCCCACCGGGCAGGTCAAGATCACCGACTTCGGCATCGCCAAGGCCGTCGACGCCTCCCCGGTCACCAAGACCGGAATGGTCATGGGCACCGCCCAGTACATCGCTCCCGAGCAAGCCCTCGGCGAAGAGGCGACCTCGGCATCCGACGTCTACTCACTCGGCGTCGTCGGATACGAAGTACTCGCGGGCACACGGCCTTTCGTGGGCGACGGCGCCTTGACCGTCGCCATGAAACACGTCCGCGAAGCACCGGCACCCATGCCGGTCGACCTACCCTCTGCCGTCCGTGAGCTCATCGAGATCACGATGGTCAAGGATCCGGCCGCCCGGTACGCCAACGGCGGTGAATTCGCCGACGCCGTCGCCGCAGTTCGCGCCGGCCGTCGGCCGCCTGCACCCGGCAACTCGCGCGGTACCGGAACCGGGAGAGTCATGATGCCCGGGGTCGTGCCCAGCCCGCAGCCGCCTCCGCCGTCGAGCACCCAGATGATGCCGACCTCGCAACGGGATTACCGGGGCCCGGCTACCGGCACTGCAGCTGCAGCGGTTCCCGAGCAGACCGGCATGTCCTCGGCACAGAAGGCGTTGGCCTGGGGCGGCGGCGCGCTGCTGCTGTTGGCCATCCTGATCGGCGGTTACGTACTGCTGACCGGTGGCAGGGACGACTCGCCGACACCGTTCGTGCAGCCCACGACCACCACGCAGCCGACGACCACGACCACAACGACCACCGAGCCGACGACCACCACCGAAGAAACCACGACCACCGAAGAAACGACCACCACCACCACGACGACCACCACCACCTCGGAGGAGCCGACGACCACCGAAGAGAGCACGACGACCTCGGCGCAGCCCACCCAGACGACGACTCGCAGGCCGCTGATCGAGATTCCGTTCCCGCAAGCACCACAAGGACAACGATGACGACTCCCCGTACGCTCTCCTCTCGCTACGAGCTGGGCGAGATACTCGGTTTCGGCGGTATGTCCGAGGTTCACCTCGCTCGGGACACCCGACTCGATCGTGACGTCGCCATCAAGGTTCTGCGCGCCGACCTCGCTCGCGACCCCACGTTCTATCTCAGGTTCCGACGTGAGGCACAGAACGCTGCTGCGCTCAATCACCCCGCCATCGTCGCCGTCTACGACACCGGTGAAGCGGAGACCGAAGCCGGTCCGCTCCCGTTCATCGTCATGGAATACGTCGACGGCGACACCCTGCGCGACATCGTGCGCGCCGAAGGACCCATGGAGCCGCGTCGGGCCATGGAGGTCATCGCCGACGTCTGTGCTGCGCTCGATTTCAGCCACCGCAACGGCATCGTGCACCGCGACGTCAAACCCGCCAACATCATGATCAACAACGCCGGCGCGGTGAAGGTGATGGACTTCGGCATCGCCCGTGCCATCGCCGACTCGTCCTCGCCGATGACTCAGACTGCCGCCGTCATCGGAACCGCGCAGTACCTCTCGCCCGAGCAGGCCCGCGGGGAACAGGTCGATGCGCGTTCGGACGTCTACTCGCTCGGCTGCGTGCTGTTCGAGATCCTGACCGGCGAGCCGCCGTTCAAGGGGGATTCGCCGGTCGCCGTCGCCTACCAGCACGTCCGTGAAGACCCCCAGCTGCCGTCGCTGGTCAACGACACCGTCCCGCGCGAACTCGACTCGATCATCCTCAAGGCAATGGCCAAGAACCCGGCCAATCGCTACCAGAGCGCCGCCGAGATGCGTACCGACCTGGTCCGCGTTCTGGGTGGACAGCGCCCGAGTGCGCCCATGGTGATGAACGACGAGGATCGAACCACCATCCTCGGCTCCGTCGATTCCCGTCAGGCCGATTTCTCCGGCAAGGACAAGCCCGCCGCTACCGCGGCACCTCGGTCGTCACGCCACACGGAGGACTACGACGAACCGAAGAACCGCCGCGGCCTCAAGATCGCGTTGATCTCGGCGGCCGCGATCATCGTCGTCGCTATCGTCGGTGCCTTCCTGTGGTCGCTCGGTCCCGGTGCCGACCCCAAGACCGTCGCCGTGCCCACCGTAGTAGGACTGTCCGCAGACGAGGCACAGCGTCAACTCGAAGAAGCCGGCCTGCGAGTGAGCATCCAGGAGAAGCCCGACGCGGCGATTCCGGAAGGCTCGGCCATCGGCACCAATCCGGCGGCCGGATCACAGACCGAATCGCCGGGGAACATCCAGCTCGACGTGTCCTCGGGACCGCAGCAGGTGCAGGTTCCTCGACTGACCGGCCTCACCCAGCAGCAGGCGTCGGATGCACTGAACGAGGTGGGCCTCCAGCTCGATGCCACCGTCGCCCGTGCTCCGTCGTCACCCGAGAACCTCGACAAGGTCGTCGAGCAGAATCCGTCCTCGGGCGTGAGCATGAACGCGAACTCGCAGGTTCGCATCACCCTGGGCACCGGGCCGGCGCAGGTGCGGATGCCCGACGTCGTGGGGCAACTCGTGAACGTGGCGCAGCCGAACGTCGAGGGAGCCGGACTGCGCGTCCAGGTGCAGAACATCGACTCGGGACAGCCGACGGGTCAGGTCGTCTCCACAGACCCCGTGGGCGGCACCAATGTCACCGAGAACACCGTGGTCACGCTGCGCGTGTCGAACGGCGACAAGATCCCCATGCCCGACCTCGCCGGTCTGACCGAGGCACAGGCGTTGGCCGCGCTGCAGTCGGCCGGCTGGACGGGCACGGCAGCGGAACTGACGGCGACAAGGGAAGCGACGCTGGATCCGTTGATGGTCGGGCGAGTGGTGAATCAGACGCAGCCGGCAGGGTCCGAGATCAGCAAGTCCGACACAGTCACGATCAGCATCGGTGCCCTGGGTATCCCCGGGCGTTAGCGATCAGGCGAAGGCCTCGGCGACCTGCGCCTCCAGGGTTCCCACCAAACCGGAATCGGTGGGCATACCGCACACTGCGAGCCAGTTGGCCAGCATCCGGTGCCCGCCCTCGGTGAGGATGGACTCCGGATGGAACTGCACGCCGTGAATGGGTAGCTCGGTGTGCCTCATGGCCATCACCAGACCGGATTCGGTACGGCCGATGATCTCGAGCTCCGCGGGGATGGTGTCCTCGCGGACGGTCAGCGAGTGATAGCGGGTGGCCGTGAACGGCTCGCCCATCCCCTCCAGGACGCCGACGCCGGTGTGATGGACGAGGCTGGTCTTACCGTGCAGCAACTCCGGGGCCCTCTCGACCGTGGCACCGAACGCGGCTCCGATGGCCTGATGGCCCAGACACACACCGAGCAGCGGGGTTCCGGCCCGCGCGCTCGCCGAAACCAGGTCCATCGTGGCCCCGGCGCGCTGCGGGGTTCCCGGGCCCGGGCTGAGCAGAATGCCGTCGAACTCCGCGGCGACAGCGTCGCGATCGGCGAGTCGCTCGTCGTCGTTGCGCCACACCTCGACCTCGGCGTTCAACTGGCCCAGGTACTGGACGAGGTTGAAGACGAAGCTGTCGTAGTTGTCGACGACGAGAATGCGCATGTCGACAGCGTACTCAGCGCGGCTCCGCGAAACGCATGCGCACCGATTCGGTGTACGCCGGAACCGAGAGGTTCTGATAGGCCGCGACCTCGTAGCGGAGGCCATAGCGCAGCGCATACTGCTCGTACAGCCGCACCCCGGGCTCGTTGTCCAGCGCCGCCCGCAGTCGATCCGGGTCGCCGAGAGCCGTCATCACGTACGGCGGACTGTACGTCCGGCCGCCCAGTAGCAGCGTGTTCCCGATACACCGCGGTGCCGACGACGCCACCAGACGCTGATCCTGCATCGCCATCGCCGACGCACCACCGGCCCACAGGGCGTTGAGGACACTCTGCACGTCGACCTGATGAACCACCAGGTCGTCCGGAGACGCGTCGGACGCATACGACCCGTCGGGACCGCGTGGAGCGTCGGCCATCGTCACCGTCAACCCCGTGCCGGACGCCTCCTCCCGACCCGCCGCGTCCGAGAGGGCGTCGACCCGGGCCAACGCGTCGGCCACCTCGGAGTCGCCCGCCGCCGTACGCTGCTGCAGGAGATCGACCTGCTGCTCCAGCGCATCTCTACTGCGCAGCGCATCGTCGCTGCTTCTCTGGGCCGAATCGACCAGATCGGCGAGCCGTGTCGTATCGCCGCCCCGCAACTCGTTGCCGTCCGAGGCATGCCTCGTGGTTCCGAGCAGCAGACCGACCACAGCGCACACCGCCACAGCGAGCACCCACCATCGGGTCTCGGAGGAATCGGTCGATCGTCGTCTCACAGAGTGCTCGCCACTGTTCGGTAGGTCGGTGCTGCGCTGATCTGAGTTAGCGTGTACTACAAACCGGGTGGATGACCACCACGGCTCTCCGGGAGACAATAACCTGGGGATGCACGCAACCCGATCGATCCACAGGTTGTCACCGTCAGTTGTCCACAGGCACGGCGCACGCCGATGACCGTCAAGAACACGAAGAGGACGCAATGCCGAAGTCGAAGGTACGGAAGAAGAACGACTACACGATCAACCCGGCCAACCGCACGCCGGTAAAGGTCAACGCCGGCCCGTCGCCGGTCTGGTACGTGGTCCTGATGCTCGGATTCATGCTGGTAGGGCTGCTGTGGCTGATCGTGTACTACCTGGCCCAGGAAGACATCTCGTTCATCGGCAACCTCGGTGCGTACAACTTCCTCATCGGATTCGGCTTCATGGTCGTCGGCCTCGTCATGACCATGCGATGGCGCTGAGAGGCGGCCGAGTTACACCCATGTCATTCATCCCCAATGTGGATAAACCCTGTGGATAACTTTTCCGACCATCCACAGGGTGTGTACGAACACCGATGGGCGACGCCGGCCGTAGCCGTCGGCGCGCTGGTGGCAGGCGGTATCGCACTCGCCATCGGTGCCGTCCTCGCCTCCTCGGACGCCGCCGGAACCTTCCTCGTCGGACTCGCCGCCGTCGGAACCTGGGTGATGGCAGCCCTCGCGGCCGCACAACGCCCCCGACTCGCCATCACACCCGACGGCTCCCTGGTGATGAAACGACTCACCGGCACACGTACGTACTCGCGCGCCGACATCGTCCAAATCAAAGTGGTCCGCTACCCGAGACTGGGACGACGAGTGCCGATGCTCGAACTGGACGTCCGCCCACCCGACGAGGACGACGATCGACTCATCATCTTCGGTCGGTGGGACCTGGGAGCCGACCCACGCGACGTGTTCGAGGTACTCGACACCTACGGTCTGGTGCCGCCGAACAACTGACCGCCCACCGTCCCCGACCCCCTCCGGGGTACTCAATGTGACGTTCAGTGGCCTTTTCGGGGGTCAATGGCACATTTAGTGGACTTCAGAGGCCCATCTGCGCGCGGAGGTCGAGGACTCGGACCGCGATGGTACCCAGGGCAATCAGGGCTACTGCGGCCACGGAGAGCCAGGCGAGGGATATCCCGGCACGAGGCTGCGCGCTGTTGCGGTTGGGTAGGAACACCAATCCGGCGGTGGCTGCCGCTCCGGCGACCAGTCCGCCCATGTGGCCCCACAGCGAGATGCTGGGGATGGAGATGCTGATGAAGATGTTCAGAGCGATCACGATCAGGACCGGGGTCGGGGAGCGCTTGAGTCGCAGCAGAATGACGGCCTGCGCACCGAGCAATCCGAATACGGCACCCGACGCGCCGGCGGTGGCTGCGAGAGGGTTCTCGAACAGCATGACCGATGCACTGCCACCGAGCAGCGACAGGAAGTAGACGGCGAGATAGCGGCTGCGGCCCAGCACCAGTTCGACGTCTCGGCCGATGATGTAGAGGGCGAACATGTTCACCAGCAGGTGAATGGGTCCTATGTGGATGAACCCGCTGCTGAGGAGGCGCCACACATCGCCGTCCGCGACCAGCAGACTGTTCAGTGCCCAGGCGTCGGCCAGCGAGGATCCGCGGAAATTGCTCATGAGGTCGCCGGATTGAGCGGCGGTGATGCCGAAGATCACGACGTTGATCGCGATCAGCGCGAAGGTCAGGGGTGTCTTGGCGGTGCGTGTCATCGGCGCGCCGGCGACCGTACGTGCGGTCCGGACGTTCTTGTTGCCGTCGCGAACACAGTCGACACAGTGTTGCCCGACGGCCGCGGGCTGCAGGCACTGTGGGCACGCGGGCCGGCCGCATCGAGAGCAGGCCAGGCCGGTCGGGCGATCGGGATGTCTGACGCACACCGACTGGGGTGGGTTGGGCTGGTCGCCGTACGCGCCACCCCAGCCGGGGTTTGTCATCGTGTAATTCCTTCTACAACCGAATCAGGCGATGGTGATGCTGTTGATGACGACCTCTTCCACCGGGCGATCGCCGCGGCCGACCTGCGTGCTCGAGATGGCGTCGACGACCTTCTTGGACGCCTCGTCGGTGACCTCACCGAAGATGCTGTGCTTGCGGTTGAGGTGCGGGGTCTTGCCGGTGGTGATGAAGAACTGCGAGCCGTTGGTGCCGGGGCCTGCGTTGGCCATGGCCAGCAGGTACGGGCGGTCGAAGGAGAGCTCCGGGTGGAACTCGTCCTCGAACTTGTAGCCCGGTCCGCCGGTGCCGGTTCCGGTCGGGTCGCCGCCCTGGATCATGAAACCGTCGATGACGCGGTGGAAGACTGCGCCGTCGTAGAACGGTCCGGTCTTGGCACCCGACGCGTTCTGCGTCGTGTATTCCTTCGACCCGTCCGCGAGACCGACGAAGTTCGCGACGGTCTTGGGGGCGTGATTGCCGAACAGTTCGATGACGATGTCGCCGCGGTTGGTGTGCAGCGTTGCCGTTTGGGTCTTGTTTGGTGAAGTCACGCTCACCATCGTGCCATCTCGAGCGACCGGGTAGTTCACAGGTGGTGTATCGGGAGGGTCGATCGGGGCGCTGTTGTGGAACAGTGTGGGCATGACGAGCACAACGAAAACCGAGCGGGTTCACTCCTCCACCGGTACGGCGGCGTCGACGCTGCTCGGTGCCGCTTCCGTCGTGAGCAAGGGCCCTGCCGGAGTGGGCCTGTTGCTCGCCAAACGCGGCTACGGTCTGGCGCGTAAGCAGGCTGCGCAGCGTCGCGCGGCAACCGCCGAGCGCATTGCCCGGGCCGATCTGACCAAGGCAGCTCTCACGACTGATCGGACACCGGGAAACAAGCGTCGCGTCCTGGCGCTCGGAGCTGCCGCTGTCGTCGTCGGAGGTGTCGTGTTCTACCTCAGCCGTCGCCGCCACGAGGTGCCGCCGCCCGCAGATACGCCGCCCAGCCTGGTCGATTACGAAGACGAGTCGACGTCACAGGTATAGAAGCTTCTGTAGTAGATCGAACAGGCCCGGCCGGGGCCTGCTTTCTGCATCGTCACCCCGGCCGGCGACGACCAGCGCGACGTTGTGTTCGACGCTCGAACCGTCCGTGAGGTAGTCGCCGTGACCTGTCGTGCCCGGACGCCCGTCGCCCTCGTCGGTCGCCAGTTGGGTCACTCCATCGAGTGTGCCGGGATCGCGACCGAAGGCACCGATGTCGGCAACGATGTCCCCGCGCGCCTCCGCCGCGAAAACGTGACCGTCGGGAACCTGTAGGTCGGTCACACTGTCGGTGCCGAGGCCAGGTGATCCGAGGGCCACGAACTCGTCGACGCCGGTGCTCTCGTGCAGGGCAGCGGCTGCGGTCAGTGATCCGTACGAGTGTGCGAGCACCGACAGATGTGGATCGTTCGACCGGGCCACGTCGAGGCCCTCCAGAAAGGGCACCAATCGCGTCGCCCCTGCGTGCGCTGCTGCATCGGATACGACGGTCCGATCTGGATCGAGCAGGCCCCATCCCAGCTGTGGTGCCTGGTAGTTCATCCACGTCACGGCTGCGACGGTGGGCGTCGGATCCTCCGACAATGTCTGCTCCACAGTAGTTTTGAGATCTTCCAGGTCGCCGTCGTAACGTACCGCGTCTCCGTGGACGGTCGAGCCGAGGCCGGGTACGAACACCGCCACGTGTGTTGCCGTGTCGACGTCACCTATCGCAATCGTGGCAGTGGTCTCCGCATACGTCGAATTGTCGAGCGCCAACAGTTGCCTGTCACCCTGCGCCAGAGTGCTCTCGATCGCGTCGAGCGAACTCAACCGTGTTCGCGTCTGTTCCAAGCCGGCGTCAGCATCACTGAATAATCCTCCGAAAATGTTGTCCTGCAATTGGTTTCCGAGTTCACCCGCCACAGCCTGCAGTCGGAGGCGCTCACTGGCAAGTACCCGACGGTTCGCTGAATCCCGAATTCGACCCGGTAATCCGTCGAGATTGCCGATGAGAGCCGGGTGCTCGACGAGCAGCCGAGTGCGCTCGGCGGGCGAGAGAGCGCTCCAGAACGCCGCATTCGTGGCCGGGCTCCCGTCGACCGGCACTACCGATACCCCTGCCGTGGTCAGTTTTCCCGGTGAGATGTCGCCGGCGAGGCGTCGGGCAAGATCGTCGTCGAACGCGGTCGCGGCTCGCATCAGTTGGGTGATGCGTTCGGCCAACTCGGTGCAACGGCGACGCCGATCGCGAATGGTCGACGACAAGTCGTGCTGCGCAACCGAATACGACGTCAGCACGTCGGTCACCGAACCGTCGCGTCGGATATCGAAGTGCTCGCGCGCGGCGTCCGCTTCCACAGCGGTCAGCGCCGAGACGAGTCCGGCCATGTCGATGGCCGCCGGACCGGTGCACAGCGCTACCCGCAGTAGCTCCGTCGCACAGTTCCCCACCTGCGCACGGAGAGCTCCGATGGCATCTCGG
The DNA here is from genome assembly GCF_001894785.1 of Rhodococcoides fascians NBRC 12155 = LMG 3623. Taxonomy (GTDB): domain Bacteria; phylum Actinomycetota; class Actinomycetes; order Mycobacteriales; family Mycobacteriaceae; genus Rhodococcoides; species Rhodococcoides fascians. Next base: position 251,478 of record NZ_BCWW01000001.1, on the reverse strand, counting down.
TATGCCGTTGCCGCGGGGCCCTGCCATCCGTCGTCGACGACGGTCTCCAGCAGTGAGCTGTGCACGGCGGTCAATTCACGCCAACTGTGCATGAACCGATTCGAGACGGCGGTCAGCGCCTGACTGTCCCATGATCTGACGTCATCGAGCGTGACCATCGCAATCCCCCCGCAGAGTTGTCGTCGTACTCGACGAGTCAACGTCAGCGAGACGGTGCAGAGAGGAATCTATCCCCAGGCTGTGGATGAAATCTGGGGATAACGGGCACATCGGTGTATCGCTACACGATTCTGCGTACCGGCCCGCGATGTCCGTCGCCGGGCTCGGTATGGCGAGACGCCTTCGGGGGACGACTCCGTTTGGCGCGGTACAGGTCTGCGTCTGCGGCGCGGTAAATTTCACCCCATCGGCGGCCGGCAGGCATACAGGCCAGACCGACGCTCCACTCGGCTCGATGGGATCGACGCAAGCCGTCGATGACCTGCCAGGCTTCGGCCTCGAGAACCCCTGGCATGAACAGGACGAATTCGTCTCCGCCGAGCCGGCCCAGAACATCCCGTTTCGTCAGTTGCCCCTTCCACGCCTTCGAGACGCGAGTGAGCAACACGTCGCCGGCAATGTGGCCGTACTCGTCGTTGATCTCCTTGAAGTTGTCGAGATCGAGCACCGCCAGACTCACCGTCAGACCACGAGCGGCGCACGCGGGCAACATCTTCTCGATCTTCGACTCGAAACCGAATCGATTGAGCAGGCCCGTCAACGCATCATGAGTGGCCGAATACCGCATTCGACGCGCGAACACCCCGAACACTTCCGTTGCGCCGACGATGCCCAGGGCGACCAGAATGTAGCTGATGAAGGGCGTGCCGTAGGGGGCGACAGCGGCACCCACGACCGCAGACACGGCCAGCACCGCAACCCATATTCCAGCGTCGCGCTCGGACCAGAACGCACCGATGTGCATACCGAGGAACATCGCCGCTTGCACACAGATCAAGAACGCGGGCATCGTGTTACTACTGCCCAATGCACAGGCAAGCGCGCCCACCGACAGAGCGGTGGCGGTGCCGACCGCATGCTTGGGACTCGGCGCTCCTGCCCGGGCGAGAACAACGATCGCCCCCGGCCCCAGAACCACTGCGAGCGCGGCGAAAAGCTGCTGCGGACCGGACAGGTCCGACCACGATGCGATGCCGTTCGCGATGTATAGAACCGTGGTCACCGCGGCGAATACCGCCAGCATCCGGCCGGACTCGTCGAACCTGAATCTGCTCACCAGCAAACACCGTCGACTACGCGTGACGCCTCACCGAGGCACGCAACGAACCGGACACCACCGCTCACGCGATTCCCCCCAGGCACCATCGGCCCTCCCCACGCACTACGACCATCGCCTCATCGAGCCCACCCGTGACCGGACTCTAACACCTCCGAGCTTCGATCACGACCCGCAGCAGCGATTCCGTAGCAGGTCAGGACGCTTTCTCGGCCCGCGCTGCCTCCCGCGCCAACAGGCGATCGCGTGATTCCTCGAACTTCGTCGCCTTCGCCTCGAGATCCTGGACGAATGCGGCCAGACGATCGCGATCGCGTTCGCCCTCTCCACTGAAGTCGTTGCGCTCGAAGATGTTCCATTTCCGCAGCACCGGCATCAGCACCTCGTCCAGATGCTGGCGGAGATCGTAGATCCCGTGCTTGGCCAGGATCATGGCGTTCTTGCGGAAGTTCGGCATGTTCAGTCCCGGCATCTGAAAGTCCGTCGCGACATCGGCGATGGCACGCACCATCTGGTCCGGGACCAGGTCGAGCGACGCCTCGCCGAGGTTGCGGTAGAAGATCATGTGCAAATTCTCGTCGGCGGCCACCCGGGCCAGCATTCGATCGGCGATCGGGTCACCACAGGCCAGACCCGTGTTGCGGTGGGACACGCGTGTTGCGAGCTCCTGGAACGTCACGTACGCCACCGAATGCAAGAAGTTGGAGCCGTCCATCGGGGCATCGACACCGACCGTCATGTGGTGCATCCGAGCCCGCTCCAGCTCGACCGGGTCGACGGCGCGTGTGACGACCAAGTAGTCGCGCATCACGATCCCGTGACGGTTCTCCTCCGCGGTCCAACGGCCCACCCAGGTGCCCCAGGCTCCGTCCAACGAGAAGTTGTCGGCCAGACCGCGGTGGTACGACGGCAGATTGTCTTCGGTCAACAGATTGGTGATCATCGCTGTGCGAGCCAACTCCGACAACGACGACTGCTCCAGCGACCAGTCCTCTCCGCCCATCGCCGCAAAATTGCGACCCAGATCCCACGGCACGTAATCATGCGGATGCCATTCCTTCGCCATCGACAGATGGCGATTCAGGTTGGCTTCCAACGTGCCGTCGAGTTCGGTCAACAGCTCTTCATGATCGAGAACACGCGTCATCTGTGGGGCTCCTCCGAGAAATATGAGACGCCCGAACCGAAGACCGATCCGAGACGCCGAGATCGAACGACGGCACACCCCCCTGCGGTGCGCCGTCGCGACCTGTCCCGTCGATCCGAGAACCGACGCTGCTGTACCCGAAGAACGCTAGGGACCGCGGACGTGATGCGAAACGAATCGAACAATGATCTGGATATCTGGGCACCGATCTCGACAGCGGTTGGTCCGAGTCACAACAGTGGTCGATGCATCCCAGACACTCCGCCGGGACTCGATGTCACGTTCGGTGGACTTTTCGGGGGTCAATGTCACATCTAGTGGACTTGGGGTGAGGGGCAGTCGAGGGGACTTGGGGTGAGCGGCAGTCGAGGGGGGACACGAAAAAGGACGCCCATCGGAATGGACGTCCTTTTGATTGTGGAGCCTAGGAGATTCGAACTCCTGACATCTGCCTTGCAAAGGCAGCGCTCTACCAACTGAGCTAAGGCCCCGGGTGTTGCTGTCGAACGTGCACGAACTTTACACGTTCTCTCCGAGCGATTGTCACCCGGTGGAGATGCTGTGCCAGACGCCTTCCGAGCTGCGCGTGGAGCGCACCTTCGATACTGTCAGCACTGCGATCACCACCGAAGCAACAAGAAGAAGGATTTTCACGTCCTGCCTCTTTTCGTTCGTTCGGTGTGGGCCTAGGAGGACTTGAACCTCCGACCTCTTCCTTATCAGGGAAGCGCTCTAACCGCCTGAGCTATAGGCCCTCGATACTGCTTCGGGCCGAAGAATTGCTCTCCTCGAACCGAGGGATGAGATTACCGTATCGGGCCGCTGTCTTCCAAAACGGCCCGATACGGCAGTCGTTCATGCTGGTCAGTCGCGATCTGCCAGCGTCACTTCGACGCCGCCGACCAAGTCCGACGACAGGTTGTAGATGAAGGCACCGATCGTGGTGAGTGCGGTGAACAGTACGACATTGATCACACCGATCACTGCCGCGTAGCCGAACACCTGACCGGCGCTGACGAGTCCGCCGTCGCCGGATTCGTTGACGATCTCGGTGAAGGCACTGTTGAGTCGGTCCCACACACCCATGCCGTCGAGCACGGCGTACAGCAGGCCGACGGCCACCATCCACACGAAGAACAACGACACAGCGATGACCAGAGCGATCTTGAGCGTCGACCAGGGATCGATCTTGCGAATCTGAATCGTCGCCCGCAGAGGATCGCCGTCCGCGCTGGGTACCGCGGTGATAGCGGTGGGGGCTGCGCGATCGGCTGCCGTCGGCTCGGGATGCCGGGTGGCAGACAGATCCGGCATGTCCTTCGCCAGATCTTTGCGCTCGATGTGCCGGGTCGGCCCGTCGATCACGGCCGCCTTCGACCGCGCTGCCTCGCGTCGTTCGGTCTTGTCCTCACCCGATTCACGCTCGCCCGATTCACGCTGGCCCGATTCACGCTGGCCCGGCGCTGCCGAGGCGGCTGCAGCTGCCACTGTCGAACGATCGAACTCACCTGTTGCCGGCAGTGCGGTGCCGCGCCCGGACAGGTTCGTCTGAGGTTGGTTCTGGGGCTGCTGACGGTCGTCGGGCCCCTGCTGTGCCGGACGCTGGCCGGGGCCGCGCTGCCAGGGCGGAGTGCCGGAACCGCCCTGCGGGCCGTCTCCGCGCTGAGTCGGTATCGCCTGGGTCGGTGCCGGAGCCTTCGACTCGGCCGACCCCTCGGCGGCCGTAGCTGCGTCATTGGCGGGACGCGGCGGCGATGCGGGACCGGACGGTCCCTGACCCTGCGGCGGCTGGCCGTTGGCGGGGCGACCGCCGTCGGCGTTTGCGGTACCCGGCTCACCGGGCCGACCGTTGGCCGCCTGGGGCGGGCGAGACTGAGCCGGTCCCTGCGGTGCCGGTCCCTGCTGAGGTACTCGCGGCGCCGGTCCCTGAGGTGCCGGCTGACCCTGCGGTGCCGGTGGGCGCTGCGGCGGCGGTCCCTGCGTCGGGCGAGGCGGGCCGGCCGGACCACCTTGTGCCGGGCGTGCCGGTGGCCGAGCACCCTGCTGCGGTGCCGGTGCTCGCCCGGCCGCGGGTGCCGGACGCGTCGCCGGCTGGGGGCGACTTCCCGGTCGGGCACCTTCGGGGGGTGCCGGACGCGATGGCTGCTCGGTCTGCGCAGCGTCCCTGCTGTCCGGTCCACCCGTGGGGCCGGGCCTGCTGCCAGGCCGGTTGGGAGTGCTCACTTACGACTCCTTCGGTGCATCGTCTTCGGGACCTGCTGCGTCCGGTTCGATCTCGTCGGCGTTGCGCGCTATCGCGAGCAGTGTGTCGCCTTCACCGAGATTCATCAACCGCACGCCCTTGGTCTGTCGGCCGGCTTTCCGAACCTGCTTGGCAGCGGTTCGGATGACGCCACCACTGGACGTGATGGCGTACAGCTCGTCCTCGTCGTCGACGATGAGAGCTCCCACCAGCGTGCCACGCTTGGGGTCGTACTGGATTGTCAGTACTCCCTTTCCGCCGCGGCCCTGCTGCGGGTAGTCCTCCATCGCGGTGCGCTTGGAATAACCGCCCGACGTCGCGACCAGCAGGAACTTGTTCTCGCTGACCACGTTGAGCGAGAGCAGCTCGTCTTCGCCGTTGAAGCGCATGCCCTGGACACCGGAGGTGGCGCGGCCCATGGGTCGCAGTACCTCGTCGGTGGCCGAGAATCGGATCGATTGGCCTTGAGCCGAGACGAGCAGCAGGTCGTCGTCGGACGATGCCAGAACTGCCCCGACCAGCTCGTCCTCACCGCGGAGGTTGACGGCCACGATGCCGCCGCTGCGGTTGGAGTCGAAGTCGGTCAGACGCGACTTCTTGACCAGACCGCCCTTGGTGGCGAGCACCAGGTAGGGAGCATCTTCGTAGGTCTTGATCTGGATGACTTGCGCGATGCGTTCGTCGGGCTGGAACGCCAGCAGGTTCGCGACGTGCTGTCCGCGCGCAGTGCGGTTGGCCTCGGGCAGCTCGTACGCCTTGGCCCGGTAGACGCGTCCCTTGGTGGTGAAGAACAGGATCCAGTCGTGCGTCGAGCAGACGAAGAACTTGCTGACGATGTCGTCCTGCTTGAGGCCTGCTCCCTGCACGCCCTTGCCGCCGCGCTTCTGCGACCGGTACAGATCGGTTCTGGTGCGCTTGGCGTATCCGGTCTCGGTGATCGTGACGACCACGTTCTCCCGGGCGATCAGATCTTCGTCGTTGACGTCGCCGTCGGCAGCGATGATGCGCGTGCGACGGTCGTCGCCGAACTTCTCGACGATCTCGGCCAGTTCGTCTCGCACGATCTGACGCTGACGCTCCGGCTTGGCCAGAATGTCCTGCAGGTCGGCGATGGTGCGTTCGAGTTCGGCCAACTCGTCGATGATCTTCTGGCGCTCGAGGGCTGCGAGGCGCCGCAGCTGCATGTCGAGAATTGCCTGCGCCTGGATCTCGTCGATGTCGAGCAGATCGATCAAGCCCTGCTTGGCGAGATCGACCGTCTGCGACGCACGGATGAGGGCGATGACCTCGTCCAACGCGTCGAGCGCCTTCACGAGACCGCGCAGAATGTGGGCCCGCTCCTCGGCTCTGCGCAGGCGGTACCGCGTACGACGAACGATGACGTCGAGTTGGTGAGTGACGTAGTACCGGATCATCTGATCGAGCCGCAGGGTGCGCGGCACGCCGTCGACGATCGAGAGCATGTTGGCACCGAAGCTGGTCTGCAGCTGCGAGTGCTTGTAGAGGTTGTTGAGCACGACCTTGGCGACGGCGTCGCGCTTGATCGTCACGACGATGCGCATACCGACGCGGTCCGAGGACTCGTCGTCGATCTTCGAGATACCGGACAACTTGCCGTCACGGACCTGCTCGGCGATCGAGGTGATCAGGTTGTCGGGGTTGACCTGGAAGGGCAGTTCGGTGATGACGATCGTCGTGCGACCGTTGGAATCTTCCTCGATCTCGACGACGCCGCGCATGCGGATCGAACCGCGGCCGGTCGAGTACGCATCCTGAATTCCCTGGCCGCCGACGATGAGTCCGTGGGTGGGGAAGTCGGGACCCTTGACGCGTTCCATGCAGGCCGCGAGAGTCGCTTCCTCGTCGGCCTCGAAGTTGTCGAGAGCCCAGAACACCGCGTCGCCGAGTTCACGCAGGTTGTGCGGCGGAATGTTGGTGGCCATACCGACGGCGATACCGTTGGAGCCGTTCATCAACAGGTTCGGCACACGCGACGGAAGTACCGTCGGCTCTTGGGTTTTGCCGTCGTAGTTGGGGATGAAGTCGACGGTTTCCTCGTCGATGTCGCGCAGCATCTCCATGGCGAGCGGAGTCAGGCGTGCTTCGGTGTATCGCATGGCGGCGGCGCCGTCGTTGCCGCGGGAGCCGAAGTTGCCCTGGCCGTCGACCAGTGGGTACCGCATCGACCACGGCTGAGCCAGACGCACGAGCGCGTCGTAGATCGAGGTGTCGCCGTGGGGATGGTAGTTACCCATCGTTTCGGCAACGGGTCGTGCGGATTTCACGTAGCTACGGTCGGGACGGAAGCCCGAGTCGTACATCGCGTACAGCACACGTCGGTGCACCGGCTTGAGACCGTCGCGGACCTCGGGAAGCGCGCGGCCGACGATGACGCTCATCGCGTAATCGATGTAGCTGCGCTGCATTTCCTGCTGGATGTCGACCGGATCGATCCGGTCGCCGCCCTCGGCGTTGGTGGTCGAGCCCGGCGGGGGCCCGACCGGCGGTTCGGTGATGTCAGACATAAAAGATCTCCTCGAAAACGGTCGTCGGACGCACCGACACTGAGTGCGGTGCGTCCGAGAAACGACTAAACGTCAAGAAAGCGAACATCTTTCGCGTTACGCGCGATGAAGCTTCGGCGGGCGGACACGTCCTCGCCCATCAGGACGCTGAACAGTTCGTCCGCGGCCGCGGCATCGTCGAGAGTGACCAGACGAAGAACTCGCACTGCCGGGTCCATCGTGGTTTCCCACAGCTCCTTGGCGTTCATCTCGCCGAGGCCTTTGTAGCGCTGGACGCCGTCCTCGACGTTGATCTTGCGCTTGTTGGCGATACCGGCCTCGAGCAGACCGTCGCGCTCGCGGTCGGAGTACGCGAAATCCGGTTCGCCGCGGCTCCACTTGAGCTTGTACAGCGGCGGCATGGCCAGGTAGACGTGACCGTTCTCGATCAGCGGCCGCATGAACCGGAACAACAGGGTCATCAGCAGGGTGGAGATGTGCTGGCCGTCGACGTCGGCGTCGGCCATCAGCACGATCTTGTGATAGCGCAGTTTGGCGATGTCGAACTCGTCGTGAATGCCGGTGCCGAACGCGGTGATGATCGACTGGACCTCGTTGTTCTTGAGGACACGGTCGATGCGGGCCTTCTCGACGTTGATGATCTTTCCGCGCAGCGGCAGGATCGCCTGGAACATCGAGTCACGGCCGGATTTGGCCGAGCCGCCGGCGGAGTCGCCCTCCACGATGTAGATCTCGGACTTGCTCGGATCGTTCGAGCGGCAGTCTGCGAGCTTGCCGGGCAGGCCACCGATATCGGTTGCGCTTTTGCGCCGCACCAACTCTCGCGCCTTACGCGCGGCCATGCGGGCCTGCGCGGACGAGACCGCCTTGTTGATGATGGTCTTGGCATCGGCCGGGTTGGACTCGAACCAGTGCGAGAGGTGCTCGTTGCACGCCTTCTGCACGAACGAGCGAATCTCGGTGTTTCCGAGCTTGGTCTTGGTCTGTCCCTCGAACTGGGGCTCCCCGACCCGCACCGAGATGACGGCGGCGAGGCCTTCACGGATGTCGTCGCCGGTGAGCTTGACGTCCTTTTCCTTGACCAGTTTCTTCTCGATGGCGTACTTGTTCACCGTCGATGTCAGCGCAGTACGGAAACCCTCCTCGTGGGTACCGCCCTCGTGCGTGTTGATCGTGTTGGCGAAGGTGTGCACCGATTCGGAGTAACCGGCGTTCCACTGCATCGCGATCTCGACCTCGTGGCCCTCGCCCTTGCCGGTGAAGCCGACGACCGAGTTGTGAATCGCGGTCTTGGTGCGGTTGATGTGCTTGACGAAGTCCACCAGACCGTCGGGGTAGTGGTACGTCCGCTTACGAACCTTGGCCGGCTTCGCGTTGGCCGCGTCGGCCTGCTCTTCCTCGGCGGTTTTCGGTGCCTCGGCGGTCTCGCCGAGTTCTTCCTCGGTCGCGTCGGTGGCCGCCACTCGCTCGTCGGTGAAGTTGATGGTCAGTCCCTTGTTGAGGAACGCCATCTCCTGCAGGCGACGGTGCACGGTCTCGAAGCTGTAATCGAGGGTCTCGAAGATCTTGCCATCGGCCCAGAACCGCACCGTGGTGCCGGTCTCCGTGGTGTCGCCGACGGTCTCGAGTGGGCCGGGCTTGGCGTAATCGTACGTCTGCTTGTAGCGGTGACCGTCACGTGCGATCTGCAGTTCGACCTTGGTCGAGAGTGCGTTCACGACGGAGATACCGACACCGTGCAGACCGCCGGAGACGGCGTAGGAGTCGGAGTCGAACTTGCCACCGGCGTGCAGCTGGGTCATGACGACCTCGACGGTGGGAACACCGGAGGAGTGCATGGCGACGGGGATGCCGCGGCCGTCGTCCTTGACCTCGACGCTGCCGTCTTCGTGGATGGTGACGTCGACGGTGGAGGCGTAGCCGGCCATGGCCTCGTCGACGGAGTTGTCGACGACCTCCCAGATCAGGTGGTGCAGGCCTCGTTCACCGGTGGAACCGATGTACATACCGGGCCTCTTACGGACTGCTTCCAGGCCCTCGAGGACCGTGATGGACGAAGCGCCGTAATCCTTGCTGTTCTCACTGTTACCTGACTTCTGGGCAGCCACGGTTAGCTGGTTCTCCTTCTACGCGTCCACTACCCCGCTCACACCTGCTGTAGGTGCTACCGCAGGGTCGGCACGGTCGTTTCCGCCGTGCTCGGTCCATGCGTTTGTTCCGGGCTTGATGTCGTACCGGTCCATAGTACTGGGTGGCTGCGACAGCATGGGGACGATGACACCCCTAAAAGGCCCCTGATTGCTTCACAGGCGCATTTTCTCGACATCGGACGACAAAGATGAAGGGTAAAACCGGCGATTCGGCTACAGATCGAGGACGATCCGTTCTCCGTCCGACCGCGAGACACAGATCAACATCTCGTGCCGCTGCTCCTCGGTCGTCAGCCGATTCTCTCGATGCTGCGGTGTTCCGCTGAGCACTCGCACCCGGCACGTGCCGCAGAAACCCTGCTGGCACGAGTACGCGACATCCGGCCTGATACGTCGAATGGCATGCAGTGCAGTCTCTTCCGCACCGACCGACAGAATTTCGCCGGAATCGACGAGCTGCACTTCGAATTCCGTCCCGTTCTTCACCGGCGGAGGTGAGAAGCGCTCGAAGTGCAGATGCGTGGCCGGGAGGGCGTCGAACGAGGCGCGAACGAGGTCGATCATCGGCGGCGGACCACATACGTAGACCGAACCGCCGGGGGCCGTCGATCCCAACAGATCCATGCTCGACGGCATGCCGTCCACGTCGTCGGTGCGCACGGTAACCCTGGCGGGATCCCAGCCCTCGATCTCGTCGAGAAACGGCATCGACTCGCGGGAGCGGCCGCAGTAGACGAGGTGCCAGTCCATGCCCAGATCGCGGGCACGGCGCACCATCGAGATGATCGCGGTGATGCCGATTCCACCGGCGACGAATACTGCCTGTTCGGACGGTACGAACGGAAACCCGTTGCGCGGCCCCCTGATCGACACCGCAGTGCCGACCGTCAGCGCGTGCATCTCCGGAGATCCGCCGCCGCCGTCCGGCACGAGTCGTACTGCGATCGAGTACGTGTCGTCGCTGGGCAATCCGCACAGGGAGTACTGCCGACGCCGACCGGAGGGAAGGTAGAAATCCAAGTGCATTCCCGGTGCCCACGGCGGCAGAGCCGACCCGTCAGCGGCGGCGAAGGTCAGCTGGACGACCTGTTCGTCGATGCACAGAACGTCACGGGAGACCAGTGTCAGTTCTCGGGTACGCGCGACGGGAGGCGCCGCGAACGAGGCGTCGTACTCACCGTTGTCGAGGAGGGCGAACCACTTGTCCAGTGCATCGGTGACCAGCGAGACCGTCTGATCCGGCTCGTCACGCCCGTACAGATTCTGTGGAATCGTGCGGCCTACTCGGAACGAGTCGACCTTTCGAGCCATCGCGTCGAGCCTGCTCCGCAACGTGCGTTTGGTCATCGATCAGCGGACCGCGCCGCCGGCGAGGTGGCGAGATACTGCACGGCCTGGGCCGTCGAGCCTTCCTGAGACGGGTGATATGTGCTCTTGAAGTACCGCAGGGACGCCTTGACCATGGACATCGGCGTCGGAAACAGACCGGACTTGGCGACGCGTCGGAATTCACGGAACGACGGCGTGCGCTCCTTCGGCGACAGATGCGCCAACGTCGGATCCTGGCTCATGAGGTAGCGCACGCCACGCGTCCAGAACCAGACGAGAGTGGGTGCAATGACCACGTAGGTACGGATACGCCGGGCCGGCCGAACGTCGAAGTAGCGCATCACCTCGTATGCCACCGAACGATGCTCCACTTCTTCGGCGCCGTGCCACCGCAACAGATCGAGCATGACCGGATCGACGTCGGCTTCGTCGAGCTCGCGCGCGTTGAGGACCCAGTCGCCGAGGAACGCGGTCAGATGCTCGGCGGCTGCGATCAAGGCCAGCCGCTCCACCAGGCTGTTCTGGCCGTGGCCCGAGCGATTGCCGAGTGCGCGTCCGAACAGGAACTTCATCTGGTCGACGTACGGATCGACATCGATGCCGTGGGCCCGAAGCTGATCGTGGACCTCGGTGTGGGCCTGTGCATGCATGGCTTCCTGGCCGATGAAGCCGATCACGTCGTCGCGCAACTGATCGTCGTGGATGAGCGGCAACGCCTCTTTGAACGTGCGCACGAACCACTCCTCGCCCTCGGGCAGAAGCAGGTGCATCACGTTGATCAGGTGGGTGGCCAGGGGATTGCCGTCCATATAGTGCAGCGGCAGAGTTTCCCAATCGAATTCGACGTTCCGAGCGTGCAGAACCACTCTGTCTTCGGGGGTCCCATCGACGTCGACCGCCGTTGTCGACGCCTTCTTCGTAGGTGCAGACACAACTTCTCCTCGTCCGATGGCCGCATGGAACAGTATTCGGTCCCCCGACCGTTGCGTGTCCCGAATCACGCTACGCATACCAACTGTCTCACAGCAACACTGCCCCCAACATCTGTTGAGGATCACCTGGACCAGGGGCTACGTCGAAGGCGCATTGGGAACAGTCACTATCCGTAGGTGTCCCGCGGACCACGACCTTTGACGTGGCGCTCGCCTTTTCGCCAGCTCTGCGTCGTCGGCCCGGTGATCCGAAGCGACGTCACCACACCGTGGCCCACCGCCGCCGCGATCTTCGCCAGAATCTGCGACTGCATCAATCGAAGCTGCGTCGCCCACGCAGTCGACTCGGCGGAGATACTGAGCACTCCGTCCTTGAGGCCGGTGGGGTCGGCGTGTGCCGAGATGTCCTCACCGACGACGCTGGGCCACCGCCCCAGCACGGCACCCTCGGATACCTTGGCCGACCAACCGCGTTTGGACGCGATCGAATTCGCCAGTGCGCCGAACGCCTGCGGATCTCGATCGTCGGGGCCCGCCCCCGACCAACCCCGTCGTCGACGCCCCCGCAGTGCCCGGACACCCCCGGTCGGTGACGAACGACCTTGACCGACCGACTTGCCGCTCGCCTTGGCCGCAGCCCGGGCATCTTCGAGCGCCCGACGCGCAAGGTCGACGCCCTTCAACTCCGGCTGCTCATCCGGTGCCGGTGAATTCGTGTCGTCGCTCATGACACCTCACTCTCCGACGTCGACAGCTCGGTGATGGTCGAAATACGGCCTGCTGCACCGGAATCGGATCCCTGACGAGCCTCGACACCGTAGCGTCGTGCATCGAGTTCGGGTGGCACGTCCTCTGGAACCGCGGCGGTGATCAGTACCTGTTCCGCGTCGGCCGCGACCGCCGCCAGGGCCGTGCGCCGCTTGCGGTCGAGCTCGGCGAACACGTCGTCGAGCATCAGGACGGGGTCGGTCCCGTCCTCGCGCAGCAACGAAAAGGAGCCGAGCCGAAGAGAGAGTGCGTACGACCACGATTCACCGTGGCTGGCAAAGCCTTTGGTGGGTCGGTCGCCGAGCATCAATTCCAGATCGTCTCGATGGGGACCGACCAGACACACCCCACGTTCGATCTCTCGCTGCCTCATCACCGAAAGCTGGTGTAGGAAAGCAGCTTCCAGCACGTCGACGTCGTCGGACTCCGGTGCTCGGCCGGCATCGGAGAATTCCGGCGGCAGTGCCTCGGCGAGACTGCAGCGATAGGACAACGTGGCGAGCCGCGATTCCGGCGCGATCGACTCGTAGGCCTGCTGCACGAAGGGCATCAGCTCGTGTACCAAAGATATTCTGGCCGACAGCAATCGGGCACCGTGGGCAGCAAGATGGCCGTCCCAGACATCGAGCGTGGCCAGAGCGCTCGAGCCGTCGGTGGACGACGAGCCTCGGCGCAACGCCCCGCTGGCGGTCTTGAGCAGTACCGACCGCTGACGCAGCACCTTGTCGTAATCTGAACGCACAGCGGCCATTCGAGGAATTCTGGTGGTGAGCAGCTCGTCCAGATACCGCCGGCGCTCACTCGGGTCGCCGCGCACCAGAGACAGGTCCTCGGGTGCGAACAACACACTCTGGAGCACACCCAGAATCTCTCGTGGCCGACGCAGCGGAGACCTGTTCATCCTCGCCTTGTTCGCCTTGCCCTCGAGCAGTTCGACGTCGATGATCAACTCGCGTCCGTGGTTGACCACGGCGCTGCCGACGAACGCGGTGGACGCACCTGCCCTGATCATGGGCGCATCGGTCGAGACCCGGTGCGAGGACAGCGTCGACAGATAACCGAGTGATTCCAGCAGGTTGGTCTTACCGTGGCCGTTGGGCCCGACGAACACGGTCGATCCCGGGCCCAGGTCGACGATGACGTCGTCCCAGGACCGGAAATCGTGAAGTTGCAAAGACCGGACGAACACTTACTCGGTGTTCTTCGGCGCGGGTGCGCGCAGTGTCTCGTCCGCATCCGCCTTCTTGACGGCATGCCCGCCGAACTGGTTCCGCAACGCCGACACTGCCTTCATTGCAGGCGAATCTTCTTGTCGCGAAGCGAATCTCGCGAACAGAGCTGCGGAGATGACCGGGGCTGGTACGGCATGCCGAATGGCCTCCTCGACGGTCCATCGACCCTCGCCGGAGTCCTCGGTGTACCCCGAGATCTCACTGAACTCCGGATCCTGACCGAGTGCCTCGACCAACAGATCGAGCAGCCACGACCGCACGACGGTGCCCTTGCTCCAGGCCCGCAGTACGCCCTGCACGTCCTGCACCAATTCTTCGGCCTCGAGGATCTCGTAGCCCTCGGCGTACGCCTGCATCAGACCGTATTCGATGCCGTTGTGCACCATCTTCGAGTAATGCCCGGCACCGACAGGGCCGGCGTGGACGAAACCGTCCGCGCGCTCCCCTTCCGGACGCAGGGCGTCGAAGATCGGCATCGCGCGTGCAACGTGCTCGTCGTCGCCGCCGACCATCAGGCCGTAGCCGTTCTTCAATCCCCAGACACCGCCCGAAACTCCGGCATCGATGTAACCGATTCCCTTGGCGTCCAACAGTTCTGCGTTGGGCTTGTCGTCGGTGAAACGTGAGTTTCCACCGTCGATCACCAGGTCGCCCGGTTCGAGAACATCCCCGAGCCCGATGATGGTGTCCCGAGTGATCTGGCCGGAGGGCACCATCACCCACACCACCCGGGGAGCGGTGAGGGATTCCGCGAGACCGGCGAGCGACGGAGTGTCCGTCACCTCGGGCCTCGGGTCGTAACCGATGACCTCGTGGCCGTGCTCGCGCAGCCGCTCGCGCATGTTGAAGCCCATTTTTCCGAGACCGACCAAGCCCAGCTGCATGAGGAAGCGTCCTTGTCTGTGTCAGGTGTAATTCCGGTCGAGCGGGAGTGGAGTCGGCGGAACGACTCGTCCGATCCCGCAACTTCAACAGTAACCAGGCAGGATCAGCCCGGCAGCCTGACCGGCATCAACAGATAGGTGTATTGGGACTGAGGCGCCGCGAACTTGCCGGAATCGTCGGGCACCAGCTCCTCGTCCGACGTCGGACGCAGCACTGCAGGCCGACTCGGGGTGGTGAAACCGAACGTGACCTTTTCGCTGTGCAAGGAGGACAGGCCGTCGATGAGGTACCCCGGGTTGAACGCAATGGTGAGCGCCTCACCCTGGAAGTCGGCCGGCAGAGCTTCCTCGGCCCGGCCGGCATCGTCGCCGCCTGCCGAGAGCAGCACACCTTCGGCGTTGAATTCCAGGCGCACCTGCGCACCGCGTTCGGCGACCAACGCCACGCGCTTGATGGCCTCGACCAGCGACGCGATCTCGAGTGTTGCGACGGCGGTGTGCTCTGCCGGGAGCAACTGACGGAACTTCGGGAATTCCGCATCGAGCAGACGCGTGGTCGTGCGGCGCCCGTCGCTGACGATTCCGAGCAAACCGTCGCTCCCGATGGAGGAACCCGAACCGAGAGCGAGCTCGACGGGCGAACCCGCGTTGCCGCCGAGAGTCTTGGCCGACTCGGACAGGGTCTTCGCCGGAATCAGCACTGCAGTGGTGGTGTCGGCGCCGGCGGGAGTCCAGTCGACCTCACGAACCGCCAACCGGAATCGGTCGGTCGCAGCCAGCACGACGTTGGTGCCGTCGATCTCGACACGGATACCGGTCAGCATGGGAAGCGTGTCGTCCTTGCCCGCCGCAATGGCGACCTGGGCAATTGCCTCGGAGAAGACATCACCGGCCAGCGAACCGGTGTTGCTGGGCAACTCGGGTAGCTGAGGATAGTCCTCGACCGGCATCGTCGGCAGCGAGAATTTTGCGCTTCCGCAGTTGACGAGAACGCGAGTCCCGTCGACGGTGACGTCGACGGGCTTGTTCGGCAACGACTTGGTGATATCGGCAAGTAGCTTGCCCGACACCAGAACTCGTCCTGCGGTGGCCACTTCGGCCGAAACCTTCACCTGGGCGGAGACCTCGTAATCGAAGCCCGAGACCGTCAGACCCTGTTCGTCGGCAGCAAGCAGAACGCCACCGAGAACGGGAACGGGCGGCCGGGACGGCAGGCTGCGGGCCACCCACGCCACGGAATCGGAAAAATCTTCACGAGCAACGCGAAACTTCAAACTTCCAAGCTCCATCGCTCGGCATTTCCTCTCGTTCGGGGCATTCGTGTGCACAGTCGAGCGGTGCGACCACGATCGTCGCGGCTCCAACCGATGCAACGACGAGTCTGGCACATCCAGCGCAAGCACACCGTATGCCCTTCGAGACGAAGTTGAAAGCTCGGGCGAGGCCGCGAAGGGCACCGATGCGGTCGTCGGAAGGGGGCTGTGAACGGATCGTTCCCCAACACCTGTTTTCAAAGAAGTTCTTTCAAGGAGAAAACAGAAGTATTAATAGGTCCTGTGCAATCTGTGCATGGAGCCCTCGCGACGCTGGTGGCTAGGCGTGGTGTCGTGGGGATGAACTCGGGACCAATCTGCGGTTGACGGACGGCTGCCTGTGGACCAATCGCATCGGTGCACAGGCGCCCACATTCCATCCCCAGAAGTCGACGGTTGTCCACATGGTTATCCACAGGTGTGAATCAATGGTCGTCGGCTCCGAAATGTCATCCGATTCGGCCCAGAATCGGCGCGGAATCGACCCAGATTCGATCCGGAATCGACTGGAGATCGTGTTCGATCGACGCCCGAGTCGAACCGAGGCGGCACCGATCACCGACGAAAACGGCGACGGCACCGACCCCCGCGATGGGAATCGGCGCCGTCGCCGTCGTTGCCGAAGGACTGTGGAGCTATCGCTTCGAGCGCTGCTTGATACGCGCCGTCAACTCCTGGACCTGGTCGTAGACCTTGCGACGCTCGGTCATTTCCTTGCGAATCTTCTTGTCCGCGTACATCACCGTCGTGTGATCTCGGCCGAACGTCTGACCGATCTTCGGTAGTGACAGGTCGGTGAGCTCTCTGCAGAGATACATCGCTATCTGCCTGGCCATGGCCAACGCTCGGGCCTTACCCGGCCCGCACAGGTCCTCGATGGAGGTGTCGAAGTACTCCGCGGTGACGGCCATGATCGTGGCCGCGTTGATTTCCAAGCTGGACGAATCGGGAATCAGGTCACGTAGGACGACCTCGGCGAGGGTGAGGTCGAGGGCCTGTCCGTTCAACGAGGCGAATGCCGTCACGCGAATGAGGGCGCCTTCGAGCTCGCGGATGTTGCGCTCGATGCGGCTGGCGATCAGCTCCAGGACGTCGTGCGGCACGTCGAGTCGATCCATCCGAGCCTTCTTGCTCAGAATGGCGATCCGCGTCTCGAGCTCCGGTGGCTGGACGTCGGTGATCAGGCCCCACTCGAAGCGGGTACGCAGCCGCTCCTCGAGGGTCGCCAACTGTTTGGGTGGTCGGTCGGACGAGACGACGATTTGCTTGTTGGCGTTGTGCAGCGTGTTGAAGGTGTGGAAGAACTCTTCCTGGATACCTTCCTTGCCCTCGATGAACTGAATGTCGTCGACCAGCAGCACGTCGGTCTCGCGGTAGCGGCGCTTGAACGCCACCTTGCGGTCGTCACGGAGACTGTTGATGAAGTCGTTGGTGAATTCTTCGGTGGAGACGTACTTCACGCGCATGCCCGGGAACAGGCGCTGCGCGTAGTGACCGGCCGCGTGCAGCAGGTGCGTCTTGCCCAGGCCCGATGCCCCCCACACGAACAACGGGTTGTACGCCCGGGCGGGTGCTTCGGCGATGGCGACCGCGGCGGCGTGCGCGAACCGGTTGGAGGCGCCGATCACGAACGTGTCGAAGGTGTACTTCGAGTTGAGGCTGTTGGCACCCGACGACGGTGGCGTCGACTCCGGTGGTTTGGTGAAGTACGTCGGCCACGAGTTCTGGACGCTGGCGAGGGCTTCCCGCTCGTCGTCCACTTCCTCGTAATCGGCGGTCTCGGAGTCCGACGGCTCGTCGTCTCTGCTGGTCAGGACGCGGCGCCGGTACGTCGGGGAACTGACGGCATCGGGATACGTCGAGCGCTCGGTTTCGAGCTTCTCGTCCTCGGGGGCGGAGATCCGAACGCCGAGACCTTCGACACCCTGTCCCAGATGACGCCCCAGGGCTCCCAGGATGGGTTCGCGCAGGTCACGTTCGATCGCTTCCTGAGCGAAGGTCGACGGGACGGCGAGCAGAGCGAAGCCCTGAGTCAACGTGAGCGGTTTGACCAGCGCGAGCCAGGCCTTCTGGCCCTTGGTCAGCGGCGACCCACTGTGTCGGTCGGACGTCAGCTCCGCGACTACCTCGGGCCAGATGCGCGCAAGCGCATCCGGATCGTCGTTCACGTCGATCCCTCCGTCGTCGAGCTTGTAGGTCTCGCCGGACTCCGACAACCGATTCGGTGCGGCGTTTCGAACCCGCGCAACCGCGTCGTCGGATAGCGT
Source organism: Rhodococcoides fascians NBRC 12155 = LMG 3623 (assembly GCF_001894785.1). Classification (GTDB taxonomy): domain Bacteria; phylum Actinomycetota; class Actinomycetes; order Mycobacteriales; family Mycobacteriaceae; genus Rhodococcoides; species Rhodococcoides fascians. The sequence continues at coordinate 233,413 of NZ_BCWW01000001.1, read as the reverse complement.
CGTCGATCGTGCGCCTCCGCGGCCGAGACAAGGGTCCTTCGGTGGACCCCGCAAGGTACGAATATGCCACCTGAACTGTGTTTCCACACAATTATCCACAGGTGTGGATAAACGACACCGATGTGAGCCCAACCGTCACCGAGTGGCGTGGTAGTACGTATACGACAGTCTGACCTGCGGCGATAGCCATTGTCAGTCGTTCGATCGCAGCAACGACCAGTTGCGCGGCGCCGCGGAACGACAGATATTGTCGACTCTTCGGCCCGTCCGAGGTCTCGTCGTCCGTGGCCTGTGTATGAATCGACGGATCGGTCGATGTCGAGCGAGTTTGACCACCGGTGACTCGATCAGTACTCTCGAACAGTCACCCAATAGCGAGGTGGCCGATGCTTGCTGGCTGCTCACAGTCTGTCTTCACTCGGATTTCTCGCTCGGGAGGCTAGCGAGTTCATCCGAACTCGCTGAGAACCTTTACAGCAGGCGCCGACAGATCGGCGTCTTCGAATCTCGAGGAGTGTTGACCGTGGCCAAGGGCAAGCGGACGTTCCAGCCGAACAATCGCCGCCGCGCGCGCGTTCATGGCTTCCGTCTTCGTATGCGTACCCGTGCGGGTCGTGCAATCGTTTCCGCACGTCGCGGCAAGGGCCGCAAAGAACTCACAGCCTGATAACCGTTCGTCCGAAGCTTGGAGCTCGGGATGCTTCCTGAGCCGAATCGGCTGCATCGCGCACGTGACTTCACCGTGGTGATGCGTCGAGGACGCCGAATGGGTAGATCGGACCTGGTCGTACACGCAGTTGCGCGTCACGAGCAGGACATCGCATCCACCGTTCATGGTCCACGTTTCGGATTGATCGTCAGCAAGGCAGTCGGGCCGGCCGTAACTCGTCATCGAGTTGCGCGCCGGCTTCGGCATATCTGTGCTGAGGTGATCGACGGGCTCGCGGTGAACACCGACGTGGTCATTCGAGCACTTCCGGGTGCTGCGCATGCATCCTCGGCAGATCTACACGTTCAACTGCGTTCAGGTTTGAAGAAGCTCGGTCTACTCGAAGCTCCGAAGGGTCCGCCGTCATGACATTCATGGGCAACCTTCGTTCCATTCCTGCTCGAACTCTCGTCTACTGCATCGTGTTGTACCGGACCTATGTGTCCCCGATGCGGCCCCCTACCTGTCGCTTCTCCCCCACCTGCAGTGAATACGCCATCGAGGCGCTCCAGGTGCACGGGATGCCGAAGGGCTCGCTCCTGGCAGTCGTCCGCCTCCTCAAATGTGCTCCCTGGCACTCTGGAGGCTGGGACCCGGTGCCCGAACCCGGTAGGTGGCGCGCAACCGTCACCGAGCTGACCGAAACCGAAGAACACCACGATCTCCTGCGAGTGGAAGAACAGAGGAGTACATAGAGCCGTGCTCGACTTCATTTACTACCCGGTTGCCTGGATTCTCTGGGTGTGGCACAAGGTGTTCGGCTTTGTGTTCCAGGATCCCAGCAATGGCTTCGCCTGGGCATTGTCCGTCGTCTTCCTCGTCTTCACCCTCCGGCTGATCCTGTACAAGCCCTTCGTCAAGCAGGTCCGCACGACGCGGCAGATGCAGGAACTGCAGCCGCAGATCAAAGCGCTGCAGAAGAAGTACGGCAAAGACAAGCAAAAAATGGCCGTCGAGATGCAGAAGCTGCAAAAAGAACACGGCTTCAACCCGTTGATGGGCTGCCTCCCCGTGCTGGCACAGGCACCGGTGTTCATCGGCCTGTTCCACGTGCTTCGCTCGTTCAACCGCACCGGTACCGGTGTCGGGCAGCTCGGCCTGAGTCCGGAAGAGAACCGCGAACTCTCGAATTATGCGTTCAGCGTTGCCGATGTTCAGTCGTTCCTGGATGCCCGCCTGTTCGGCGCTCCCATCTCGGCCTGGATCACCATGCCGCAGGATCAGCTCAACGCCTTCGCCGTCGGTCCCGACGCGACCATTCCGTCCACGTGGGTCATCGCGGCTGTGTCCATTCCCCTGATGATCATTGCGGCCGTCATGACGCACCTGAACTCGCGTGCGTCCGTGGCCCGGCAGAGCGCCGCCGCGGCCGCAAACCCGCAGTCCGCCATCATGAACAAGCTCGCCCTCTACGTGTTCCCGCTGGGTGTTCTGGTGTTCGGTGCACTGTTGCCCGTCGCCATCCTGCTCTACTGGGTCAGCAACAACACCTGGACCTACGCGCAGCAGCACCTGGTGTTCGGCAAGATCGACAAGGAAGAGGCCGCCAAGGTAGCGGCCGCCGTCGAGAAGCGCTCGGAGAATGCGCCCAAGCCAGGAGTGAAGCCGGTCTCGACGACAAAGCCCAAGCCCGGTGCTCGGCCGAAGCTCTCGAAGATGGCACCGGCGGATGACGAATCCACTACCGATACTGCAAGTACCGGGACGGACTCTTCGTCAGGGTCTGCCACCCCGAGCAAACCGCGACCGCAGGCGAACAGGAACAAGTCGACCAAGCGCAAGCGGCGCTGACCGACACGTCGAGAGAAGGACGAACATGGCAGCGCACGCCGAAGAAGCACAGAACGACGAAGTACGGAACGCAGCAGCTGGGGATGGAGTGGGTGACGTGATGGTCGAGACCGATCAGGTGAGTGCCGTCGAGACGGAGTCCGACGACGAAGCTACTGTCGACGACGCCGTACAGAAGACTCCGTCGGTCCCCACGAGTGTCGATGACGCTGCGGATTCGGATGATGGTGAAGACGACGAAGACGACGAGGATTACTTGGTCGAGGAAGGCGAAATCGCCGGCGACTACCTCGAGCAGCTTCTGGACGTGCTCGACTTCGACGGAGACATCGACCTCGACGTGGAGGGTGATCGCGCGATCGTCAGCATCGACGGCGGAGACGATCTCGCCAAGCTCGTCGGTCGCAAGGGCGAGGTACTCGACGCTCTGCAGGAACTGACCCGTCTGGCTGTGCAGCAGTCGACGGGCGAGCGCAGCAAGCTGATGCTCGACGTCGCCGGGTGGCGTGCCAAGCGACGCACCGAGCTCGGGAACCTGGGTGCCGAAGCAGCACGTCGAGTACTCGAATCCGGAGAGCGTGAGGAACTGACTCCGATGACTCCGTTCGAGCGCAAGATCGTGCACGACGCAGTTGCCAAGATCGACGGCGTTGCGAGCGAAAGCACCGGCGTCGAACCCGCTCGACGGGTCGTCGTCGTCAAGGCATAGCGACACTTTCGATAAGCGATGGCCCCCACTTCGGTGGGGGCCATCGTCGTTTGTGTCGAAAGCTCGGGCTTGAATTGCATGGATGTAATTTGCCTTGGGCGTTAGCGATCGGATGGGCTCCGAGAGCGAAAAATAATGGGCCCATCGGTATCGGACGCTTTCGTCACTGTGACGGGTGGTTGCAGGGCGGCTCTGCCCGTGATTCCACGTGACGGACGATGTTTCACGTGAAACGAACGCTGAGGCAGATGTCGATTGATAGGTCGAGGTGGCTCGCCCTTGTGGCGGTCATACGCACGCCGATCATGCGACCGGATCCCGTTTGGTCGACAGCCGATGATCGAGGAATGCCTCGCGGCTCGGCGAGGTCGAGGGTGTCAACCAACTCTTGGACCCCAGCCGATTAAGAGTAGTCGAGACCACCCATCGTGCACACGCTCGGATGCGCCTGCATAGTTCTTTCGGCATCAACGCACGTGGTTGGTCAGTCCAAGTCCGAGGAAGGATCAGTCACGGTGGGACAGCGGACTACACGACCGTCGGTCCGCTTGCCGCGATGCGCTCCCGCAGCGGGCACATCGTCACCGTGGCCCCTTGCGCGACGATATGACAGGCGGGCCTCGGTGTAGCGGGCGGGCACACCGGGCTAGTTCATGACCTCGAACTCTGCTGTCGGGCCGGGAGAAGGTGTGCTCCTCACTTGCCGAGACGCTATCGGATGAAGACGTGAGCCGATCGACGGACGATGGGTTGTCTCTGTGCTGTGCTTGCCGCGCGAACTTCCAGAGGCACGAGGCGTAGCAGGATCCGTCTGGGTGAATTCTGTGATGACCTCGTTCTGGAACGCGACGGCGGAGTGTCCGGCGCGGTGATGTCGCAGGTTAGGTCAAATGAGCATGACTGGTTCACCATGGCGTGACGTGTGGCGGCCGGTAGTGCGTAGTCATCGTCGGTCGCGTCACGCTCAGCTGGGCTCACTACCCCAGCATTGGATCTCGAATGTCTTCGACCTCAGGATCACCGATCGTGAGTGCGCCCCGGCGTCGCGTCATCTACACGGCGGTCGGGTAGGACAACCACCTACCTAGGTTGCCCGCGAGGGGTGCAGACGCGTGTGCGTGTTTCACGTGAAACAGTCGGGTCTCTTGGCCGGCCGTCACCTTTCGAAATTGGGCTGGCTCGGACTGATGTCGGCTCGCTCCATGCCTCCGACCCCGATTGCTCGAGGAAGGATTGACGTCGCCGCTCTCGATCGCCGTGCAGCTGTCGTCTCCGAACTGCGTCTACAGGCGAAGTCATCCAACCGATCGGAGGCACCCGACGGTCGCCTGCGAATGTGACGTCCAGACTGATCGTCGGCAAGACCCGTTGTGGAACTTGGTGCCGATCCGGACTGACGATCATCGAGACTACGGCCACGTCGACGGCAACCTAACCCGCAGAGAGTCGGAACGTGTTTCACGTGAAACACGATCTAGGGCACGATCCTGCCGTCGAAGCGTGCGACGGTTTTGAATACGCTCCGGCCGATGCTCTTAACATCGGCGGACCCGGCCCGAGGAGCAGTCCGAACCGGGCGTCGATCTTGCACCCGGTCGCTTGGTGCTCGCGACAGCCGGCGGTAGGCGGGCGCGAGGAGCAGTCCGAGCCGCGCGACATTTTCCGACAGGTCAAACGATGCCCGAAGCTGTCCGGTTGTATCCGAAAGCGTGGGCACGCCGATCGCCGACGACGCCACGGCGGGTGCTCGCAACATCCGGTCCCAACGAGGGGGTGTGGGGTCGGTTTCGAGCTGGGTGCTGTGGGGCCAGGCGGCGCCCGGGAATGAACGTGACGCCTAGTGGGCTCGGTCGAGGCAACATCGATTGCGGTGTCAGTCGGGGACGAATCTGCCGACGCTGTCCGACCAGAGCGAGCTGCCCGGTTTCACGTAAAACGGCGGGGGGGCGCGCCCGACATCACGGACACGGCTATCAGAGTTACGACTCGTCTCGACGAAGTGGTTGCTCAAACCCTGGGTGGGATGGACGGATGCACTTCAGTGAACGCAGTCCTCAACGCCGTCCTTGGGGTGGCCTCATCGGATCGCCGGATTCTGTTGGACCCGTGATGGCGGTCGGGTCAGTGTGCCGGTGGGGTGCTTCCCTCGGCGAGCTCGCCGAGTGCCTATGGAGCAAGGGTCAAAGGCGCGCCCGTGCCGAGGACCCACGACGGCAGTGGGCGTAGGGCGGCGATGTACTTGGAGTCCCCAGCCTGACGTGTCTGTATCGGATGGGCGACGGGAACGGCTCCTGTACCGGATGGGTCTGGCCGTACGGGCATCTCGTCCACCATCGCCGGGACGGGAAGTCCTAGTCGATATCACTTGGTGCGCGAGTTCGTTGGAGGGCGCTGAGGACCGTGGGTCGGTCGCTCGAAGTACACGCAACTGTCGCGTCCCCAGCCGTCGGACCCTGGCACGGTTTCACGTGAAACACCGACGTACTCAACAACGGCGAAGTGTCGGGAAGAATGAACTCTGAAATCGGAGCGGGCGCGCTGACGGCGGTCCGGGTGTGCTCGACCCATCGAATCGGGACTCCAACTTCCGGAACCTCGCGATCTCGGCAACTTACAGAGGTGTCGTTTGGCGATCCGTGCCCGAGCACGGGATGATGTTTCACGTGGAACAAGAAGCGTCGGATAGCACCGAGTTGATGGCCGTCGCCGAGCAGATGTTCGGAGATCGACTGGATCTCGCTCGGAGATATCACGAGTTCTTGGCTACCGCCGGAGTCGAACGGGGGCTGATCGGTCCACGCGAAGTTCCGCGACTCTGGGAGCGGCATATCCTCAATTGCGCTGCGATCGGCGAGCTCATCGACGAGGGCGAAACTGTGGTCGACATCGGAAGCGGTGCCGGTCTGCCCGGTATCCCTCTTGCCATCGCTCGACCGGATCTTCGGGTGACGCTCGTCGAGCCTCTTCTTCGGAGAACCGTCTATCTGGCCGAGTTCATCGACGAGCACGATCTGAACGTGTTGGTTGTACGTGGGCGGGCCGAGCAGCCCGGCGTGAAGAAGGAAGCCGGCGGCGCGGATGTCGTCACGTCGAGGGCTGTGGCCCCGCTGGAGAAGCTCGCCAAATGGTCTCTCCCCCTCGTTCACGAACGCGGCCGGATGCTCGCGCTGAAGGGTTCCAGCGCGAGTGAGGAGATCGAACGCGACAGGACTTCCCTCACCCGTATGGGTGCTGGCAAGCTGGAGGTCGTGGAGTGCGGTGTCGGTCTTCTCCCGACACCCACCATCGTCGTCAGGGCAGTCCGTGAGCCGCGGCGGCTCAGTCGCCACTGATGATCGATTGCGGGAATCGCCCCGCGCCGTTTGTATCGAACGTAGAACACATTCAGTTCCGCACTAAGGAGCACATATGTCGGGTGGGTCGGATCCCGCTGTTTCACGTGAAACAGAGTCCAAGAAGAAGTCGTCGAACGCAGCCGCCAACAAGGCGGGGGTGACGAGTGGCTTCGAGTACACCAACTCGATTTCGACCGACGACACCCCGATCGGGGCCGCCGCGCACCGGGCCAGTCAGGTCCTTCACCCGGGATCGGTGACGTTGCCCAAGCCGGCGAAGCGCCGCATGCTGACGATTGCGAATCAGAAGGGTGGCGTCGGCAAGACCACGACGGCGGTCAACCTCGCAGCCGCACTCGCGCTCCAGGGCCTGACGGTCTTGGTGGTGGATCTGGACCCTCAGGGCAACGCCAGCACGGCACTGGGCGTCGAACATCATTCCGGTGTGCCGTCGAGCTACGAGGTGCTCATCGGCGAAGTGAAGGCCAAAGACGCGATCCAGCAGAGTCCGCACAGTGAGCGGTTGTTCTGCATCCCGGCAACGATCGACCTTGCTGGCGCGGAGATCGAATTGGTCTCGATGGTGGCCCGGGAAGGACGCCTCAAGACGGCGTTGTCGGTCGAGGAGTTGGCCGGACTCGACGCCGATTTCATCCTCATCGACTGCCCACCGTCACTCGGTCTGCTGACTGTCAACGCGCTTGTGGCGGCCACCGAGGTGCTGATTCCCATTCAATGCGAGTACTACGCACTGGAGGGTGTGGGGCAGCTGCTTCGGAATATCGAGCTGGTTCAGTCCCATCTCAATCCTGAATTGCACGTCTCGACCGTCATCCTCACGATGTACGACGGCCGCACCAAACTGGCCGATCAGGTCGCCGAGGAAGTGCGGAAGCACTTCGGTGATGCCGTGCTCCGTGCCGTGATTCCGCGCAGTGTGAAGGTCTCCGAAGCACCCGGGTACGGCATGACGGTGTTGGATTACGACCCCGGTTCGCGTGGAGCAATGAGTTACCTGGACGCCGGACGAGAGCTCGCTGCTCGCTCGGCCGGCATCGACGCACGAAAGAAGTAGGACATGAGTCAAGCACGTAAGGGCGGTCTGGGGCGCGGACTCGCGTCGCTCATCCCCACGGGCCCCGATGCCGGACCGCGCCTCGGTAATGCAGCAGCCGACGTCATCATCGGTGCCGACCGCAACGCCAAGGACAAGCCGGACACGTCGACGAAGCCCAAGCGGGCAGTGGCGTCCGACGACACCACAGAGACAGCAACGGCACCTACTCCGACGCCGCCGGTGCTGAACGGGGACGACCTCTCCCCCGTCGGTGCCGTGTATCGGGAGATCTCGCCGGACCGAATCGAGGCGAATCCCAAGCAGCCGAGGCACGTCTTCGACGACGAATCCCTTGCCGAACTGGTGCACTCGATTCGCGAATTCGGTCTCATGCAGCCGATCGTGGTGCGCCTCGTATCCGGTTCTGCAGCTGCAGGAGATGCCAAGTATCAACTCGTCATGGGCGAGCGGCGGTGGCGCGCGAGCCAGGAAGCGGGCCTGGAGAAGATCCCCGCGATCGTCCGGGAAACCGCAGACGACGCAATGCTGCGCGACGCACTGCTCGAAAACATCCATCGCGTGCAGCTCAATCCTCTCGAAGAGGCGGCCGCATATCAGCAGCTCCTCGAAGAATTCGATGTCACGCACGAGGAGCTCGCGGCAAAGATCGGACGGTCACGCCCCGTCGTGACCAACATGATCCGTCTGCTGAAGTTGCCGATTCCGGTACAGAGACGTGTCGCAGCCGGTGTTCTGTCGGCGGGACATGCACGCGCGCTGCTGTCGTTGGACGCGGGATCGGATGCACAGGAATCGTTGGCTGCGCGCATCGTGGCCGAGGGTCTCTCGGTTCGAGCGACGGAAGAAGCCGTCACTCTGGCCAATCGCGAGGACGGTAAGTCCCCCGAACCGGCGGCGAAGCGCAAGCCGATCCAGATGCCGGGCCTTCAGGATGTGGCCGATCGCCTCTCGGATTCGTTCGATACGAGGGTGACAGTGAGTCTGGGTAAGCGAAAGGGCAAGATCGTCGTCGAATTCGGGTCGGTCGACGACCTTCAGAGAATCGTCGAGATGATGGAAGCCCAGAAGAAAAAGTAGCCGCGTTTTTTCAGGACCAGTCATACCAGGGCGTAACGTCACTGTGACGTATATCGACGACGATTGATCCCGAAAACGGCAAGTTGGATCGAAAACTATTGTGATGCACTAGGTTTCGAGGATCTTCCCCGATCACCAGGTAGCGCGACCCCGTCGCCTATCCTGGTCGAGGAGAGAATCGGCTCCCCACCGAGAATCGAGCGGTGGAACGACTGCACGGAGGCTGAGGTACGCGGTGTCGGCGATGGTGACCGGAGTGACCCTCGGCTCGTTCGAACATCTGCCGGCACATTCTCGGCGGTGTAGCTTCTGGGTCCTCGATCCCACGTCCGACGGCGCGGCGGTGGACCTCGAATTCGAAAATGAGGTGTGGTTGTCGACGATCATGCTCGAGTGGGGATCGTGCGGACAGCTGTTGTCCGTGGACGGCAACACGATCGGGTGTGCGCTGTACTGCCCGCCCCGCGCAGTTCCTCGGGCGTCGACCTTCCCTACTTCGCCCGTCAGTCCCGACGCGGTCCTACTGACCCAGCTTCGTATCGATTCCCCGGCCGATGCGGATCTGCATTCGGCAACCCTGATTCAGGCCGTGGTCGGCGATCTCGTCAATCGTGGTGTTCGTGCTTTGGAGGCCTTCGGCATTCGCCACAATGCGGACGACGCGTCGCCGGCAATTCCCAATGCGACGGCACACGCGACGTGCTCGGCTGCGACATGCATGATCGACGCCGACTTTCTGCAGAAGGTCGGCTTCGAGGTGGTGGCGCCGCATCACAGGTTCCCGAGACTCCGCCTCGAATTGGATCGCGATCACGGGTGGAAGCAGGATGTCGAATCGGCGCTCGAGCAATTGCTGGTGGCGGCGAGTATCTCGGTGGTCGACATCGAACAGAAGTCGACGGTCGGAGCTCGCTGAACGACGGGCTCCGACCGGTGGCGCGGGGGCGCCGTCGATCAGGGGCGGTCGGCGGCGGCGAGTTCCTCGGCCAGTAGTTCAGCGAACGTGAACGTGCCGGTCGGTTGGTCGTCCTGACCCAGGAGGTACAACCGCTTGACGGCGATCAGGATTGCTTCGGCAATGATGTCGCGGAATCGCGGATCGCTCAGTACTTCGACGTCGGATTCGTTGGTGAGGTAGCCGAGGTCTATCTGGATGGTCGGCATGTTGGTGAGCCGCAACAGATCCCATGTGCGGCCGTGACTGCGGCAATCGAGAAGTGGTGTGCGAGCAACGATTTCGCGTTGCACGTAGCTGGTGAGGACCTGGCCGATCATCGAGGTGGATCCGTGCGAGTTACCGAAGTGGAAGCTGGCCACTCCGTTGGCCACAGGACTGGTGCTCGACGCGCAGCGCAGCGAGATCATCAGATCTGCGCCCCAGGCGTTGGCGGTCTCCGCACGGTCGGCCACCGACGGGTTGGTGCCCCGTGCACGAGAGAGGAACGTTTCCATTCCGGTCGCCGCCATTCGGCCTTCCAGACGACTGGCCAGATCCCACAGAATTTCCGATTCGGAGACGCGTCCGAATGTGCCGTCGACGATGCGGCCGGTGTCGGCACCACCGAGATCGGGATCGATGACGATTCGCTTACCCGTCAACTGTGGGCCGGATTTGCGTACGAGTTCTTCTTCGCTCATCGCGTGGGGCGATCCACCGGTGACGCGGGTTCCGAGGAGGTCGAGCGAACGCAGTGTCGCCGGACCACAGATACCGTCGGGTGCCAGACCGATCTCGCGTTGAAAAGACGACAGGCCCTCGTGCGTCTTCGGACCGAAGAAGCCGTCGACGCGCTCGTTGTAGAAACCGAGGTCCTGCAGGCGTGTCTGCAGGGTAGCGACATCGTCGCCGTACAGCGGAGCGGACAGCTGGTAGATCAGCGTGCGGGCACCGAGGTGGTAAGACGCTTCTTTGAGGGCACGGTACGTGGCCGGTCCGACGACACCGTCGACCAGTAAGCCGCGATGCTGCTGGAACGCGCGCACGGCACCGTCGAGGGCCCGGTCGAACACCGATCCTGGGGCCGTCCAGTGGCCGTCGTCCATCGGGCCGGGCGGAACCACGGCCTCGTGGAGGAAACCGAGTGCCGAGAGAGTGCCGCGGACCTCGGCGACGGCGGGTCCGGAATCGCCGTGACTGAGCTCCTGCATCCTGGAAAAACCCTCTCGATCGTCCTGACGGTCAACACGCACTTCGATGCGCTGATGTGCCGACGCAAGCATCGGCACATCAGATGATTGTCGCAGAAAGACAGGCTTCTGCGGCAATCCACACCAAGCGTGGGTGAGTCAGATAACGCCTTCGAGGTCCTTGAGCAGCGCGGCCTTGCCCTTTGCGCCGACGATCTGCTTGACCGGCTTGCCACCCTGGAACAGGATCAGCGTCGGGATGGACATGACCTTGAAGTCCCGAGCCGCCTGCGGGTTGGCGTCGATGTCGAGCTTGGCGATGGTCAGCTTGTCCTTGTGCTCGGCGGCGATCTCTTCGAGAACGGGAGCAACCATCTTGCACGGGCCGCACCAGGTGGCCCAGAAGTCGACCAGAACGGGCTTCTCGCTGGTCAGAACGTCGTCGACGAACGACGCGTCGGTGATGGTGACTGTGCTCTTGTCGTCGGACATGTGTATCTCCTCGGTGTGGGTCTGCAAACAGGTGGTGGGGCTACCGGTCAGGCGTTGACGGCGTCGACCGGCTGATCGGCGTGCTCGAGTGTGTTGGTGGTGATGTCGCCCTGCTCGGCCAGCCAACGCTCGGCGTCGATGGATGCGGTGCAGCCGGTACCCGCAGCGGTGATGGCCTGCTGGTAGACGTGATCGACGAGGTCGCCTGCAGCGAACACGCCTTCGACCGAGGTGGCCGACGTGGGCGATGCGACCTTGACGTAGCCGGCATCGTCGAGTTCGACCTGGCCCTTGACCAGCTCGTTGCGAGGATCGTGGCCGATCGCCACGAACATCCCGGTGACGTCCAGAGTCGTCTTCTCGCCGGTGACTGCATGTTCCAGTGCCAGCCCGGTGACGCTGGTGTCGCCGAGGACTTCGAGAACCTTGGTGTCGGTGAGGAAACGAATCTTCTCGTTCTTCTTGGCGCGCTCGAGCATGATGCGCGACGCGCGGAACTCGCTGCGGCGGTGCACGATCGTCACGCTGCGGGCGAAGCGCGTGAGGAAGGTTGCCTCTTCCATTGCCGAGTCGCCGCCGCCGATGACGGCGATGTCCTGGTCGCGGAAGAAGAACCCGTCGCAGGTGGCGCATGCGCTGACGCCGCGTCCGAGGAGCTTCTCCTCACCGGGAATGGAGAGGTAGCGAGCGGCTGCGCCCATCGCGAGAATGATCGCGCGAGCACGGTAGGTCTCGCCGCCCGCCGAGACGGTCTTGATCGGCCCGGTCAACTCGAGCTCCTCGACGTCCTCGGTGCGGATGTCGGCACCGAAACGTTGCGCCTGCTCGCGCATCTGCTCCATCAGATCGGGGCCCATGATGCCCTCTCGGAAACCGGGGAAGTTCTCGACCTCGGTCGTCGTCATCAAGGCACCGCCGAACTGGGTTCCCTCGAACAGGATGGGCTCCAGCTCAGCGCGGGCCGCGTAGACACCGGCGGTGTATCCGGCCGGTCCCGAGCCGACGATGATGAGATCGTGAACCTTGGGGGTACTCAATGCAGACCTTCCGATCTTGTGCGGCGTGTTCTTGGCGTCGACGCGAAAGTGCACTGAGCACTGCCTATCGACGTACATCTGGTCAACACCACCCTAGAGGCAGTTGTTCCCCGGTGAGAGATGTGTCAGCCGATATCGCGACGCGTGAGGACATCGGGATTACCGCCGCGGCAATCGTTGCCCACTGCCAGAGCTATGAACTGCGCCGGCCCGGCCCCGGCGAGGACGAGGAGAGTTCCCTGTCGGCCGTCGATTCGAACCTGACTGGATCCGAGAACGGCGGCGGCGGGGTCCACGCCGTTGGCGTCGAGACACGCGGCCAGGTCTGCCGGATCCGACAGGCTGCCGGAGTCTCGTTTACCGATGACGGTGAACGCGACGTTCGAGTCGAGATCGGTGGAATCGAGAACGAGGGACGAGTCGGGTGGCGTGGTCCCCGGCTCGGCTACGACGGGATCCGACGTGCCCGGGCTGTGCAGGACGGCGGCGAAGGTGACCGAACCACCCGCGAGAAGTGCTGCAGCAGCGGCGATTCCGACGATCATGTGCCGGTGTGTACGCGCGCTACGTGGAGGTCTGCGAAGCGGAAGGACATCGGCGGTACGGTCCGCCGACTCTGTGTCGGCCAGGGTCTCGAGGGTGCGATCGATCTGCCGGGCGACGTCGGCGGGAACGGGCATCGTGCCCTTCGGATCCTCGCCCAATTCGTGCAGCCGAGCGGTGACGGTGTCCAGTGTCGCCAGTATTCGCATCGCCTCGGCGTCGGCACGCACCAACGGCCACAGCCGACTGCTGACATCCTCGGGTAGCGCATCTGCATGCAGATCGGCCAGCAACTCGGGTGAGAACGGGGCACCGGGTAGAGCGTCGGTGTTCGACGACACGTTCCTGCCTCCCTTCGCCGAGTCTTCTTTCCCTCTCACACGGTTTAGACGCGAGGGGTCTAGATTCGGTTCCCTGCGTCCTTGAGGTATGCGAGCTGCGTCGACAACTTGAGTCTGCCGCGAGCGCATCGACTCTTCACGGTACCGGTGGGAACCCCCAGCAACGCTGCGGCGTCGGCCACCGAGTAGCCCTCCATGTCCACGACGACCACCGCCGCTCGCTGGTCGGGCGGCAGCGTCATCAGGGCCTGTCGGACGAGGATGCTCGTCTCGGATTCGGAGATTCGGTCCCGAGGCGACACCGGTTCGTGACTCTCGTTCTCGCTCAACGGAACCGACGGACGTGCCTTGTTTCGGCGAATGCGATCGAGGCACGCGTTGACGACGATCTTGTGCAACCAACTGCGGACTGCAGCGTCCGCGCGAAACGACCCGGCCGTTCGATGCGCGGAGAGCAACGCCTCCTGCAACGCGTCGGATGCGTCCTCGGGTGTGTAGCTCGTGCGGCGTGCCGTGAGCCACAGGTGTTCCTGATGGCGATGGATCAACGTGGCGAATGCGGTGGGCTCACCGGCTGCATGAGCAGCCAACAATTCCGCATCCGTGCGCTCCCCCAGCGCCGAATCGATACGTTCGGTCATACGAAAACGGCTCCCCCCGTGTTAACGCATTGGGGGGAGCCTAGGCCATCGATACCGCGAAGTACGAAACGAACGCGATTTGCCTCTGTATCGCCGGTTTTACGTGTCGAAACCGATCCCGGAGATCGAGGTAGCGATGCGGCCACCCTGCTCTCCGAGGGAGGTGATCCACACCAGGACGTTGCCGGTGGGTTCGGTGCCGTCGAGCGCGATGTCGGTGCGGCCGTTCTGCAGAGTGGCTTCACCGAGCACCGTGGTGTCGCCGAGGCTCGGTGAATCGTTGGGAGCGGACCTGATCTCGACGACCGTTCCCGGCGACGTCGATTCGATCCACGCGTTCTTCAACGTCGACGACGGGATGGTGACGAGCAATCCGACACCGTTCTTCAGTGCCGGGAACTGCTGGAAGTAGGAGTCGGTGGTCCAGGCCGTGCTGGGGTTGTTGTCGATCACGTTCGATGCCGTGCCCGGGTTGTCTGCAGACCCCTGTGGGGAGAAGACGCTGACATCGCTCATCGCGACGGGCCCTCCCGTCGGCGCCGGGGGCGCAGCGGTGTCGCCGGCCGGCGGTGCGGCAGCCGGGGTCGTCAGTCCGAACTCCTGGCTGTCCAGCGGCGCATCGGTGTTGTCGCCCGCGATGGAGGTGAACAACCAATAGCCGGCGAACGCCAGAATCAGCACCGTCAGAGCGCCGAGAACGGCGATGGCGATGTTGGTTCGCGTCGACTTCGCCTTCTCTGCGGCCAGCTCTTCCGGGTCCGCGAGCGAGTGACCGCTGGCTCCCGGGGCACGCTGGCCCAGTCGCAGTGCCGGCATCAGGTCGGTCTTGTCGTTGACCACCGCGGCCTGATCGAGAACGTGCTGCACCGTCGCGGCGGTGCGAATGCCACTGTTCTGCTCGAGCGCTCGTACCGCGACGGCAGAGATCTCGAACGGAACGTCGGGGCGAATTTCGCGAGGCTCGCGCGGCGCACCCTTGTCGTCCCGATCGGCCGGACGCATGCCGCCGACGCTGCGCAGGGATGCCGCGTCACCGGGAACGACGGCTTCTCCGGTGGTGTCCGACAACGGCCAGCGTGCAGTGATCAGGGCGTAGAGCATGGCACCGAGACCACGGACGTCCGAACTGGAGTCGGCGTCCGCCAGAGTCGCGGGAAACGCCAGGACGGCGTTGCCGCTGGTACTGATGCGTACGCGATCGGGGTGGTCGATCGACAGTGCGCCGCCGCTTCGGTGCGCAGCCTCGGCCGCGGCGGCCAGGACCTTGATCGCACGGGCGGCACCGGTGGGGGCCGGAACCGTATCGGCCATCTCGCGCAGCGAGCGACCGGGAGTCCACTCGGCGACGACGATGCCGCCGGAGCTACCGCGCACCACGTCGAGCACCCGGGCGAGACCGGGAGAGTTGATCCGGCCGAGGCGCAGCGTCCGGGACAGGATTGCCTGCGGGCCCTGAGTGCGGTCGTTGGGTGATGCCGTGGACTGCTGATCGGCATCGACGAACGTCAACGCGACCTCGCGGTCGAGCTTGACGTCGTGGGCCTGCCAGAACTTGAGCCCGCGAGCTCCACCGTGCGGTGCCAACAGGCGGTAGCGTCCGCCGGCCACCGAAGCGCCGGGAATCAGCGTCGGTCCGCGAAGGGTGCGCCCGGGGGCGTCCGCGGTGGCCTGGTCCTCGGCTGGTTTTTCGGCAGCTTTGTCCGTCGTCGGCTTCGGTGCTACTGGTGTGTCGACTGCAGCTGACTTCTTCGTCGCCTCCACCGGTGTGCTGTCGGTCTTCGGCTCGGCCTTGCTCGCGTCGTCGACCGGCAGCTTCGCCTTCGAGATGGAGACGGTCTTGTCCGACGGCTTGGCCGCCAGCGCGGCCTTGGAGATAGCGATCGTCTGATCCTTGGGAGCGGACGCCTTGGTTTCCTTCTTCTCGGTGGCCTCGGCGCTCGATGCTGCCGCCGACTCAGGCGTGCTGGGTGTGCTCGGCTTCTCCGAAGAACCAGGTGCTTTCGGGTCCGCTGTCTTCGACTCGGGTGTTTTCGACTCGGGTGTTTTCGACGACGCAGCAGACTGGGCCTTCACGGGCTCGGTGCGGTCCTGGGTGTCGACTTCGACTCCGCCGCTCGTTCGGTCGGCTTCGTTTGCTGGAGACTGTGCCGGCCCCCCAGCAACATCGTCGTCGGTCACTGTTACTCCTTCAGGCGAATATGCCCCGTGTTGTTCTACAAGCGGTCGACCTGCAGGGGCGTTTGCCCCCGGGTGCCGTTGACCAGGGTACGGGAGTCGATCCCGCGCAGTGTCCCATGTGGGCTCGGTTCGAATAACAGGAATCACGCTGGTTTCCGCGGCAGCCGGATCCGGCACCGAACCGGACGTCGCAGGCTCGGGCGGGGCCGACCGTCCGAGGACCCGGCGGACGAGCCGGCTCAACGCGACGGTGACGGCCAGTACTTCGGGAATCTTGCCGAACCACAGGATGGAGAACGTGATGCCGAGCATGATGACGGCGTCCATCGCGACGCGCACGAAGTTGCCGATCCAGCCGTTCGCCATGGCGTCGAATCCGACGATCCGGTCGATGGCGAGCATGGCTGCGCCGCCGGCCAGCGAGGCGATGAGAACCAGCCAGACAGTCTTCCCGACGTTGGCCATCCGCAGGTTGCCGAGGCTCTTGTGCAGCAGGTATCCGCCGATGACGGCACCGGCCGTGTAGCCGAGGCCGGTCGCGGTGCCGAGGAGCAGCACCACTTGTTCCGGATCGGTTGCGACGATCGGGGCGAGCAACGACAGGCCGATCTTGACGGCGGTGATGCCGAGGACGATCCAGGTGGGCGTCCAGGCCTGCTCGCGGGCGTAGAACACGCGCAGGTGGATCAGGACCAGCGCGTACGGGATAAGGGAGAACGCCGACCAGCTCACGGCCTCACCCAGCCGGTTGGCGTCGGGCGCAAACTTGCCGAACCCGTACAGCGCCTCGCCCACCCACGGCCCCGCGAACGTCAGGAACACGACGATCGGGACCATCGCGACCATCGTCAGCCGAGTGGCGACGGAGAGATCGTCGACGACCGAGGGCGTGTCACCGTTGGCGGCATTACGACTGAGTCGGGGCATGATCGCCGTCAGAACCGTGACGCCGAGGATGCCGTAGGGCAACTGCAGCACGATCCAGGCCTGGGAATAGATCGTGGGGCTCGCGTCGTCGGCTCCCGACGAGATGTTGGTGGCGACGATCAGACCGATCTGACTGATGACGACGTAGAGCACGATTGCGGCCGCCATCGCGCCGAACTTCTTCAGGCGCGCGTCGAATCCCCAGAGTGGGCGCAGGTCGATCTTCTCGCGGCGGAGCGCAGGGATCAGCGCCAGCACCTGCGTGATGACACCGGTGGTGACGCCGAGACCGATGATCAACAGCTGCGGGTTCGTCATGTCGACCGGGTTGACGGTGATCTCACCCGGCATCAGGAAGTAGATGCCGAACACCGCAAGTACCACGAGGTTGTTGAACACCGGTGCCCACGCACCGGGTTTGAAGTTCTGTCGGGTGTTCAACACCGCGGTGAGCAAGCCGGAGAGCCCGTAGAACATCAGCGCAGGCAACACCAGATAGGTGAAGGCAATGGTCAGGTCCTCGTTGACCTTCGGATCACCGTTGAGCATCAGACGCGCCAGCAGCGGCGCAGCGATGGTTGCGGCCAACGCCACGGTGCCGAGCAGCGCGACCGCAATGGTGAACAGGCGTCGGACGAAGTCACGTCCGCCGTCGGCGTCCTCTTGTTCTGCGCGTACCAGGACAGGAACGACGATCGCTCCGAGGACGGCACCGAGCACCAGCTCGGAGATCATGTTCGGGAGAATCGTCGAGACGGTGAACGCACTGGCCAGGCCGGCACCCAGGGTGGCCGTCATGGCTACTTGCTTGGCGAATCCGGTGATCCGGCTGACGAGGGTCGCAACGGCGATCGAGCCCGACGCGGCCAGCAACGATTTCTGAGGTCTGGGTTCGGGCTGCGGTGGTGACTCGTTGCCGCCCGGTGGTGTCTGCGGCGGAGGAATGTTCCCTGACGGCGCGGCGGGTGGGTAGTCCTCGTCCCGGAACCGTGGGATGAGCTGAGTTGCGGAGTCGTCCGCTGCCGGTTGACCGTCGAGCGGGGGCGGTGCCGGATAGGAACGCATCTCCGGTCGTGGTTGCCGCTCCCAGGGGGCGGGGCGTGGGGGCGTCGTGCGCCGGAACACCTGCGCTGCGGGCATGCGTGACCGGGGCAGGTCGCCGTCGTACGGCACATTGCCTGTCATGGTCTCTCGTACCCTTCGTCGGCCGGGTCGGGTTGTCCTCGGAATCGGTGCCAGAGTCGTCGGCCTGCAAGCAACAGTAGGAGCGCGCCGGCGCAGGCGGTAATTATCGCGAGAGCTTGACCGTATGCGTTCGATCGAACCGACACCGTCGATACCTCGCCGAGCCGGGTGCCGTCGAGCGTGGTGACGGAGAAGTCGACCGACAGATTGCGTTTGTCGTCCACCTCGGCGGGCACGGTGATGGTTCGCGATCCGCGCGCCGGAAGTTGAGTCACACCGACGTCGCTGATCGTCATCTCCGGTGGCGCGTCCACTCGGAGGAGCACGTTGACCGGCACCGGTAGGTCGTTGCGGGCCACGAGCAGCAGCGGACTCTGCTCGGAGGCCAGTGTGTAGACGCCGCCCGGGGCCAGCACGGTCACCGATCCGTAGACGGTGTCGAGTCCGACGCGGGTCGCGGTGAGACGGGTGCGTGCCATGGCCGCGGCGTCCTCGCCCTCGGCGCTGGCGCGACCCGCGGTCGACAAGGCGCGGAGCATGTCCTCTCGCAGCGGGGCGGTGTACAGGCGCGGAGTCAGTGCGGACTGGGGATCCTCGACCACCGACTGCGCCAGGGTGTCCACGCGTGCGCTCTGTGTTCGCACCGTGTCGATGGCGGACGCATCGAGATCGGTCGGCACATCGATGCTGGTCACCGGGATTCCGGTGGGAGGCTCGGTGATCAGGCCGGGCAGCGGACGAGGCGTCGCCAGGCCCGAACGCAACAGCGAGGACACAGTCGACAGGATTGCCGAGGGTTCGTCTCCTCCCGCGGTCCAGTACTGCGGCGGTGCGACGGTCACCGTGCGGCCGGGTCGATCGGCACCGACGAGGGCGTGGAAATTGATGGCGCCGAGGGCGTCCTGCAGCCGTGCGGTGCGAGAGTCGGTGCCCAGGTCGAAGCGTTGATTCGCCGGGGTCAAGGCCGGGGTCGACGGGGTCGTCCCGACGCCGGCCAGTGCCGCGGTGGTCGCCGAGTCGTAGTGGGTGGCGGCCAAGGTGCCGGTCGGATCGGCGGCGGTCGGCGCGGTGTCGGTGGACACCAGCAGAGACGTCGGCGACGACGTGGGTGGGCTGATGCTGTTGTCGGCGACGAGGACGGTCCCGGTTCCCGACGATCTCAGCGCGTCGGCAGCGCCCGCGTCGACGCCGCCGGTGGCACTCCAGGTGAAACCGCGTACCGAGCTGATGCCGAGGATGCCGTCGACGATGTCGGCCGGGGCGGCGACCGCACTGCTGAGCAGCGAGGAATCACCGATGTCGGCGACGGCGGCGAGGTCGGCCTGAGCGAACGGTAGGGCCGTCACGCACGTGTTCGACGCCAGTGCCTCGAGCCGCGTCAACCACTGGGCTGCGGCCCCGCTGCCGGAGCCCTCCCGCGCGGAGCTGGCCGGATCGGCCGGGTTGTCGACGACGAGGTAGCCGCGGGTCATGTTCGAGACCGTGACCAGCAGGTCGGGATCGATGCCGATACACAGGCTCGACGCCAGTTTGCCGTCGGGATCGAGACCGGGCTGCGTCGCGAATTCCAGGGCTTTGAGCAGGGTATCGAGGCGACCACCAGCGGCGAGCTGGGTCGCCAGGTCGTCGTCGATCAAACGCACTCGATCGTCGATGGAACCGGGGATTCCGGCTGCGAGACGGGGAATGTCGGCGAGTGGCCACAACACCGTCATCGCTACGGGATTCCGGGTGTTGGGCGGTAGCGGCATCGCGTCGGGCGCTGCGGGGTCGAGCTGACCGGGATTCCGCGGCAGTCCCACGACGGGTAGCAGGAAGCGGGCGTCGTCGAGTCGAGCCGTCCCGCCGTATTCGGGGGTTCCGTTGACGTTGAGAAGCAGGGGGTAGACACCGGGAGCGTCGATCCCGAGGGAGGGCTCGGTGCTGCTTCGTAGCTGCATCGACAGATCGAACTGGCGGCTCTGGTCCTTTTCCAGCGACTCCGCGACCGTGACGAAAGTCCCGACGCGGTCGAACCTTTCCTGGTCGAGGGTGAGCGAGGTCCGCAGACCGGACGTCGTGTCGATGGCCGCCGCACCCTGTAGGCGAACGCTGACGTCGTCGACGCGTCGATCGCCGGTGTTCTTCACTGTCGCGCGAACCGTGACGAACGGATCGCTGCTGGTGGTGACCGTCGAGGGGGCGACCGTGTCGATGCTCAGCGTCAGGAACGGATCGCCGGACTGCGTCATCGGGGTATCGGGAACGGCGCTGGTCGTACCGCTGGTGTCTCCGGCGGAATCTGGCTGCGCCGCGGCAGTAGGGAGCTGTTGGGGTCCCAGTGCTGCGGTGCCGACGGCCGGCGCTGCAGCGAGGAAAAACGAGGTCAATGCGGCGGCAGCGACCTTCCGGGCCCGCACGATCACTTCCCGCCGGGCGTGGGTGCGTTCGTGTCGCCGCCGGTTGTCTGCTCGCCGTTCATGTCCTCGATGAGTCGGGTGGCGATGGCGGCGAGTTTGCGTTCGTCGGCGTAGGCGAGTCGGGACGGCAGTTCGCTCAGCGGTACCCAGGCGACTTCGGTGACCTCGAGATCCTCGTCGGACAGTTCACCGCCCAGGAAGCGGAGGAGATAGTGGTGAACGGTCTTGTGGACTCGGCGGCCTTCGGTGACGAACCAGTAGTCGATGCTTCCCAGCGACGCCAGCACGGTGCCGCGGATGCCGGTCTCCTCGGCGACCTCGCGCATGGCCGTCTGCTCGGCGGTTTCGCCCTGCTCGATGTGTCCTTTGGGCAGGGACCAGAGCAGGCGTCCGCGCCGGTCGGTGCGGCCGATCAGGGCTGCGCAGCGGGTGGCAGGCGGGCCGTCGAGGCCGTCGACCACCAGGCCTCCGGCAGAGGTTTCTCGGACGGTCCGCAGCTTGGGTGCTTCGGTGTCGGCGCGTGCTTGACGCCGCCGCGGGTTGCGGCGGCTCCTGTTCGCACGTTCGGCAGCAGACACCCGATCCATACTAGTTGCCTCGGCGCCCCGCCCCGGCTTGCCGCACCGTGGCCGATGGCCGAGACGATCCGGTCGGTACTGCGCCAGTAGGCTCTTCCACCGTGGCCGATCAGTCCCTGTCTTCCGTTTCCCCCGAGCACGCCGATGCGCGCCGGGAAAGGTTGCTGGCTGCAGCTGCGGTGACGTTGCGTGAACTCGCGCCGGTATTGACCCCGCTGGGCGCGTTGTTCGCCGCCGCGGGCCACGAGCTCTACCTCGTCGGTGGGTCCGTTCGGGACGCGGTTCTCGGTCGTTTGGGAACCGATCTGGATTTCACCACCGACGCCAGGCCGGAGGTCGTTCAGACGCTGCTGTCCGGGTGGGCGGACCATCAGTGGGATACGGGCATCGCGTTCGGAACGATCAGTGCGGCCAAGGACGGCCAGCAGATCGAGATCACGACGTTCCGCACCGATTCGTACGACCAGGTCTCGCGTAACCCCGAGGTGCAGTACGGCAGCAGCCTCGAAGAAGATCTCGTTCGACGCGATTTCACCGTCAACGCCATGGCCGTGCGGTTGGGTGCGGACGGCGTGCAGGAGTTCGTCGATCCGCTCGGCGGCATGGACGCGTTGCTCGAGGGCGTTCTCGATACCCCGTCGGCACCGGAAACGTCGTTCGGTGACGATCCGCTGCGGATGCTGCGCGCGGCTCGTTTCGTGTCGCAACTCGGTTTCTCGTTGCTGCCGCGGGTGCACAGCGCCATCGTCGACATGGCCGATCAGATCGACCGCATCACCGCCGAGCGCATTCAGGTGGAGCTGGACAAGCTGATTCTCGGTGCCCACCCGATCGAGGGCATCGACGTGATGTGCGAGACCGGTCTGGCTCAGCGCATCATTCCCGAGGTGCCGAACATGAAGCTCGAAATCGACGAGCATCATCAGCACAAGGACGTGTACTGGCATTCGTTGACCGTTCTGAAGCAGGCCATCGACCTCGAGGACGGCGACCCCGATCTCGTATTGCGTTGGGCCGCACTGCTGCACGACATCGGCAAGCCCGATACCAAACGTAACGAGCCCGGCGGCGGCGTCAGCTTTCACCACCATGAGGTCGTCGGGGCCAAGATGGTGCGAAAGCGTATGCGCGCGTTGAAGTACTCGAAGAAGATGATCGAGGACGTCTCGCATCTGGTGTTCCTGCATCTGCGATTCCACGGGTACGGCAAGGGTCAGTGGACCGACTCGGCGGTGCGTCGCTACGCCACCGATGCCGGCGAGCTACTGCCCAAGCTGCACAAGCTGGTTCGAGCCGATTCGACCACCAGGAACAAGCGTCGAGCGGCTGCCCTGCAAGCCACTTACGACGATCTCGAAGAGCGCATCGCCCGCATCGCCGAGCAGGAGGACCTGGCGCGGGTTCGTCCCGACCTCGACGGCAACGCGATCATGGAGCTGCTCGGTATCCCCGCCGGTCCCGACGTGGGCAAGGCGTGGAAATACCTGAAGGAACTGCGCCTCGATCGGGGACCACTCTCACGTGAGGACGCCGAAGCGGCGCTGCTCGAGTGGTGGCCGACGCAGTAGCGCGTCCCGCGCACGTGCGCGGAACTTCGTAGCCCACTACGAGTTTCCACTCACGACGAGCGAAGCTCGGCCTTGACGAGATAGACGTTGTAGCTGTCCCACTCCGAGACGGTGAAGTACAGCTCGTTCGCCGTGGACCATGGATGAATGAAGCCGCCGTAGGTCTTGGGGTACTCGGCGGTGTCGATCAGGGTGCTCGGGGCGGTCCACTGGCCCTGCGGTGAATTCGCTTCGCGCAGAACGATATCGCCGCGTAACGGATCCAGATACGTCATCTGCCAGAGGTCTCGGGCCTCGTCGTGATGGACCGACAGTTCCCCGGCCATACCGTCGGCGATGGGGGTGGCCTCGTTCGATCCGACGGGAGCCCAGGTGCCGTTCACCCAGTACTGGTAGGCGGTCTTGTTCAGTACGTCCGCTTTCGGGACGCGTGCCAGGCCGACCTGTCCGGCGCGACCGTTGACGGTGCCGAACATGTACACGTACTCCCCCGCCGGGACCATCGTCGAAACCTGGAACTTGGAAAACCCGAAGACATTGTCCCACTTGGCATGTTCGTCCTTGACCCAGGTGGATCCGTTGTCGTCCGAGTAGGCGATGCCGCCGTAGTTGGTCCACCACATGCCGGGGATCGTGCTCCAGCGCCGGATGGACATGTACGACATGTACTGCCGGTCGTCGATCGCGAACCCGGACGTGGGGATGACGGTGGTCTCCCAATTCTTGATCTTGCGCGAGGGTAGTAATTCGGCTGCGTGACAGCGGGAATCCTGCACCATCGAGTCCAGGGTCATACCGTCGGACAGGTCGGTGTCGGTGCTGAGTCCCAGTACGTTCGACCGCCAATCCTCTCCGCCGACCACACCGAATTCCCAACCCCTGCCGAAGGAATCGCCGAATACGACGGCGACCTCGCCCGGTTTGCTCTCCCACATGATGCCGAGGTCGGTGCCGTCGACCTGCCAGCGCTTGTCGGTGCGGTTCTCCGATCCCGGTCCGGTCAGCTGCGAGACCACCTCGACGTGTCCGACGGCCGGTGCCACCGGCGGTACCGTCGTCGGCCCGGACTCCGCCGCGGTCACGGCGGGTGCCGGCGGCGGGGTTCCCGGAGTTCCACCGGGGCCGGGAATCGGGATGGGAATGGTCTCGGGTTGCGGGTCGATCTCGATGCGAGGGAACGGCAGATGGTCTGCAGAGCCGGTGGTGGGCGACTCCGTGGCGTCGGTGAGGTCGGGGCAGGGGTCCGCGCACGGGTCGGTCGACGGTTCCGCCTGGACACGGGTGTTGTTCGGCGGCGGGTCGGGCACCGGCACGAGTTCGATCGACGGATACGGCACGGGGATCACCACACGATCCGGCAACGGCGGCAGCTGCGGCGGATTGCCGGCCCCGATGGGCTCTGGTTGGTAGTCCTTGGGGTCGAATCCGGTTTCTCCACAGGAATTCACCGGCGGTGGCGGCGCCGCGTACGCGGGGGGTGCGGCAAGAACGGCTGTACCTGCGGCAACCGCGATGATGCAGCCGAGCGACGTCGTGCGGCCATGCATGCGGTGCCCCCGTGTTGTCCGACGAAACCTAGCGGTCCGATACGGCAAGATACACCACGTCAGCGCGGTGCGCGCCTCGTGTTGAGTATCGCTGCGACGAAGCCGACGGCGTAGATCCCTGCTCCGACGAACACCAGCGCGTGCGCAGTGGGATCCTGGCTCAGCTCCGTGGCGTCGGGTCCGACGGCGAATGCGGCCGCGGCGAGGGCGCCGACGAACGCGACGTTGAACACGGTGTCCTGCAACGCGAAGACTCGTCCGCGATGCGCGTCGTCGATCTCGATCTGCATGGCCGCGTCCCCACTGAGTTTGACGGTCTGCCCGGCGATGCCGAGGAGAAATGCGCCGAGCAGCAGACTGGTCTGGGTGAGGCCGGAGACGGCACCGACCTGAGCGGCGATGGCCAGGACGAGGGCCGTGGCGATGGTGCGGGTGCGGCCGAACCGCGGGACGGCGAACGGGGCGATGACGGCGGCGAGGAACATTCCGGTGGCCGTTGCTCCGACGGCAATGCCGAAGCCGGCGAGGCCGCCGGGCAGGGAACTCTGCGTGCTCTCCCGCAGCACCAGCACCATGATGAGGGTGTTGATGCCGAACACGATGCGGTGTGCCCCGATGCCGATCATCGCGGTGGTCACGCCCGGGGACCGCCACACCGCCAGGGCACCCGATTTCAGGCCGGCGGCAACATCTTTCAGCGGGTTGCCGGGCCGATCGTCCGTATCGGGACCGAGAGACCGCGGCGCGAACCGTCCGGCCGCAACAGCACCGACCACCGAGCCGGTCGCGGCCAGCCCCACGGCTACACCCGAACCGACATCCCCCGCTCCGACGGCACCGATCACTGCGACCGCCAGTCCCGCACCGGCCGCCGCGAAACCGGAGCCGACGGTGGCCAGCACCGAGTTCATCGGCACCAGCCACGATTGCCGCACCACATGCGGCAAGGATGCCGACGCGCCCGCCAGGACGAACCGACTGAGCCCCACGGTGGCCAGAGCCAACAGCAGCAGCGGCGTGGCGTCGACCCCGGCACACAGAAGCCCGGCGGTAGCGGTGATGAGAACGATGCGAACGATATTGGCCCACAACAGAACCGATCGACGATCCCAGCGGTCCAACAGCGCACCTGCGAACGGGCCCACCAACGAGTAGGGCACGAGCAGAACAGCGAAACCGGCGGCGATCTCGGCGGGGTTGGTGGCGCGTTCGGGATTGAACAGGATGGCACCGCTCAATGCGGCTTGGAACAATCCATCACCGAACTGGCCGGCGAAACGAACAGTGGTGAGCTTGCCGACGCCCGGGGACTCACGTAGGCGGGTACGAAAGGAGGCGTCGTTCACCGACGGGACTCTATCCCGCGTCGGTCACACCGATACGGCGGGCTTGTCTGCCTTCCACCATGCGATCGTGGCGGCCGTGCCGTCGGCGAGAGGGGTGGGCTCGAGGCCGAGAACGCGCTCGCTGTGGCTCGAATCGAGGATGTAGGGGTAGCGGAATTGGTACAGGGTGTCCCCCAGCTCTTTCATCGGACCGGAAACGAGCCCCAGTGCTCGCATGACCCAAGCCGGCACGGCACCGATCTTCGGAGTCGGCAAGTCCGCTGCAGCGGAGTACATCTCGATCATCTCCCGCTGAGTCACCGCGGGGGCGGTCGGTGCATGCAGGACGGTGTTCCACGTGGACGGTCGTGCGGCTGCGACGATCATCGCGGCTGCGAAATCCGGCACGTACGTGAAGGAATGGGGTAGGTTCGCGGCCCCGATCACCCGAATGGTCTTACCGGCGAGCACATTGGCGACCACACGTTCTCCCATGTGCGAGACGAGCACCCGTGGGCCGTAGAAGTCGGATGCCGCGATGCTGACGGTGGGGGTCGAGTGAGCGTCGCGTGCGGCCAGGAGTTCGGTGCGCACACCCAGCTTTCGGAACGTGGCATTTCTGGGCGAGTCCTCGCGAATGGGCCCGTCGATCCGGCCGTAGGCGTAGAGACTTTCGGGGAACACGACGACCGTGCCCGCGGCCGCGTCGAGCACACGTCGTTCCATCGCCTCGAGCTTGTCGCGCCACACCGTGTTCTCGTAGGCGGCGTGGGTGCAGTGATAGATGGCGGTTGCTCCGTCGACGTGCGCTCGGAGGTCGTCGGACTCGACGTCGACCGATCGCCGTTCGATGTTCGGATGCTGTGGCCCGCTTCCGGATCGAGTGAGGATCCGCACCGTATGTCCCTGCGCGGCAAGCTGTTCGGCGATCGTCCAGCCGACGGGTCCGGCACCGGTGACGACGTGAAGTTCTGACATGGCTACTCCGTTTCGGTAAACGAGAGCGGTGCTCTCTGATGTGTCGAGTGTGCACCTCTGCTCGGAGAAAAGCAAGAGCATTGCTCTCGGAAAAGAGCGGCAGTTACAGTAGCGAGCATGGCGAGCACTCCGCGTACCCGAGCCCGCGCCCAGACTCTGAGCGACATCACCCGCATCGGACGCGAGCACCTGGCCGCAGACGGTGCTGCTGCCCTGTCGCTTCGCGCGGTCGCCCGAGATCTGGGCGTCGTCTCCTCGGCGGTCTATCGCTACGTCTCGAGCCGGGACGAACTACTGACGTTGCTCGTCGTCGACGCGTATTCCGAGCTGGGCGACGAAGTCGACGCGGCTGTCGACGCAGCGGACGGCCCCGCCGACGAATTCCGGGCGTTGAGCCGGGCGGTGCGTCGATGGGGACTGCGAGAGCCGGCCCGGTACGCGCTGCTCTTCGGCAGCCCCGTACCCGGTTACCACGCGCCCGCCGAACAGACCACCGGCCCGGGGACTCGGGTGATCACCACATTGGTAGCAGTCCTGCAGTCGGCCTGGGACATCCGTCGCCCGGACATCGAATCGGCACCCACCGAGTTGGCGTCGCTGCACGCAAGTTTCGAGGACATCCGCGCCCAGATGGACATGGACCTGCCCGACGAGCTCATCGCATTGGGCGTGATGGTGTGGGCGTCACTGTTCGGTGCGATCAACTTCGACGTGTTCGATCAGTACGGCGCGACGACGTTCGCTGACCGGGACGCGTTGTTCGAGTTCCAGTTGGGGATTCTGACGAAGATTGCCGGGCTCGAGTAGGACCGAGGACTGGCCGTCGTGCTTGTGCCACATCCGGCGGTGTGCGGTGCCACAATGGCTGATGTGGCAGCGCATGCGGAGGAACCCGAGGACCGGACGGCGTCGGCACTGCACGATGTTCGTCCCGGCAGTCTGCTGGTGTCGTCCATCGAACTCGTGGAGCCCACGTTTCGGCGCACCGTTATCTACATCATCGAACACAACGACGCGGGCAGTCTCGGCGTCGTGATCAATCGCCCCAGTGAGACCGCGGTGCAGAACGTGCTGCCCGATTGGTCCGAGCTCGCCGCGAAGCCGCGGGCCC
This sequence comes from Rhodococcoides fascians NBRC 12155 = LMG 3623, assembly GCF_001894785.1. Lineage (GTDB taxonomy): Bacteria > Actinomycetota > Actinomycetes > Mycobacteriales > Mycobacteriaceae > Rhodococcoides > Rhodococcoides fascians. The sequence continues at coordinate 205,737 of NZ_BCWW01000001.1, read as the reverse complement.
TGTACGTCGGTGGTCCGGTCAAGCGTGATTCGGCACTGTGTCTGGCCACGCTGCGCACCGGCGCGTCGATCGACGGGGTCGCCGGTCTGCGCCGAGTCGACGGCCGGGTGGTGATGGTCGATCTGGATTCCGACCCCGCAGACATCGCGCCGTACGTGGAGGGTGTGCGCATCTTCGCCGGGTACTCGGGGTGGACGTTCGGGCAGCTCGAAGGTGAACTGGACCGAGAAGACTGGATCGTGTTGTCGGCCTTGGCTTCCGACGTGATCGGTCCGCCGCGCGTCGACCTGTGGGCGCAGGTGCTGCGTCGTCAGCCGATGCCGTTGGCGCTGTTGGCATCCCACCCGATCGACGTCGAACGGAACTGAGAGCGGCTGCGCCGCACGTGCGCGGAACTTCGTAGCAGGGGTCGAGTTTCCACTCACGACCCAGGACGCAACCTAGTGCGAAAAAGCCCGCGCGGTCGAGTGTCCGCCCGATTTCAGACCGTCGATCACCTCGTCGATGGCGATGCACAGCATGCGGCCGAGGTCTGCGCTGAAGCCCTCGCGGACGACGATTCTGAGTACGGCGACGTCGGTGGCGTTGTCGGGCATCGTGTACGCCGGCACCTGCCAGCCGCGGGCTCGCAGTTCGTGGGACACGTCGAACACGGTGAACTCGCAGTGCTCTTTCAACATGAACGACAGGACCGGGATGGCCGATCCGTCGGTGATTACGTCGATGTCTGGATGTCCCGCGAGATGAGTGCTGACGCGAACTGCGGTGTCGCGCAGTGCTCTCATGATGTCGGTGTAGCCGGACCGGCCCAGGCGCAGAAAATTGTAGTACTGGCCGATGACCTGATTGCCCGGCCTCGAGAAGTTCAGCGTGAAGGTGGGCATGTCGCCGCCGAGGTAGTTCACGCGGAACACGAGATCCTCGGGCAAGTCTTCCTTGGTCCGCCAGATGGCGAATCCGATTCCCGGATAGGTCAATCCGTACTTGTGTCCGCTGGCGTTGATGGACTTGACCCGAGGCAGACGGAAGTCCCATTCGAGCTCCGGGTACAAGAACGGTACGACGAAACCACCGCTGGCCGCGTCGACGTGAACCGGTACGTCGGGTCCACCGCCGCCGGCGATCTCGTCGAGGACGGCGCAGATTTCCTGTACCGGTTCGAGTTCACCGGTGAACGTGGTGCCGAGAATCGCCACGACGCCGATGGTGTTCTCGTCCACCGCGTCCCGAACCTGTTCCGGGGTGATGACGTAGCGACCGCGCTCGACGGGCAGGTACTTGGGTTCGACGTCGAAGTAGCGACAGAATTTCTCCCACACCACCTGGACATTGCTGCCCAACACCAGGTTCGGGGTTCCTGTCCCGGCGCCCTTCGCCCGCCAGCGCCACTTGAGCGCCAACCCCGCCAGCATGACTGCTTCACTGGAGCCGATGGTGGACACGCCGGTGGCCGACGACGGGTCCTTGCGGTCGAGGCCGGGTGCGTGGAACAGGTCCGCGACGATGTTGACGCAGCGTTCTTCGATGGCCGCGGTGGACGGGTACTCGTCCTTGTCGATCATGTTCTTGTCGAACGTTTCCGCCATCAGCTTTTCGGCCTGCGGATCCATCCAGGTGGTGACGAACGTCGCCAGGTTGAGGCGTGAGCTGCCGTCGAGCATCAGTTCGTCGTGGATGTAGCGGTAGGCGGCGTCGGGGTCGAGTTGATTCTCGGGGAGTCGCAGTGCGGGTACAGGATCGGTGGCGAGCCGGCCGGTGTAGGCGGCAGAGACGACGCCGTCCGTGTGCAGTTTCCTGGGCATTGTCTTCTCCGATTTCTCGACTGACACCAACCTAGTCCGCGACGACCGCCGCCGGGCTCGGTTCCGGTCGACGCGCGAAATGCTGAGCGATGACGGTGCACACCATCAGTTGGATCTGATGGAACAGCAACAGCGGCAGGACGATCAACCCGATGGGTTGGCCGACGAACAGCACGGCGGCCATCGGCAGTCCGCTCGCCAGGCTCTTCTTGGATCCGCAGAACAGCAGCACCAGACGATCCTCGAGCGAGAAACCGAACCACTTGCCTGCGTACCAGGTGATCGTCAGAACGAGGGCGAGCAGCAGGATGCACACGGCGACGACGATGCCGATGCGCCACAGGGCGACCGAGGACCACACGTGTTGATTCATCGATGCGCTGAAGGCGGAAAAGACGACCAGCAGAATCGATCCCCGGTCGACGAGCTTCGTCGACGCGCTGTGGCGGGTCAGCCAGCCCGTCACCCAGGGTCGGAGCAACTGACCGACGGCGAACGGGAGCAGCAGCTGCGCAACGATGTCGAGGATCGAGCTGGGATCTATGCTCGCCGAACCCGTGGTGGTCATCAGCGCGAGCACCAGCAGCGGGGTGACGAACACGCCGAGGATGTTGGAGAACGACGCGCTCACCACGGCACCGGCCACGTTGCCTCGGGCGATGGAGGTGAAGGCGATCGAGGATTGGACGGTCGAGGGCACCAGGCAGAGGAACAGCACTCCGGTGTAGAGGTCCTCGCTGAGCAGACTCGGTTCGAGGACCCTCAGGGCCAGGCCGAGCGCGGGGAACAGCAGGTACGTCGACGCCAGGATCACCGAGTGCAAGCGCCAGTGTTTGACGCCTTCCCAGGCGTCACGTGGGGACAGTCGCGCGCCGTAGATGAGAAACAGCAGCCCGATGGCGACGCGTGTCACCCAGCCGAGAACGTCCTCGGCGGTTCCCGACGCGGGGAAGATGCTCGCCAGCGCGGCGACCGCGAAGATGCTCAGCAGGAAGGGATCCAGGACGGTGTCCCGCAACGCTTTCACTCGGCCACTCAGTCCGCAGTGGTGGTGCGGGCACGGTCGGTGAGGGTGTTGAGCGTTCCCGCGATCGTGTCGGCGGCTGCGGTTCCGATGGTCAGTCGATCACCGTTGGCGAAGGTGACGAATGCCGCCGGCCCGGCTTCGGTGGCGACGGCGTAGTTGCCGCGGCCCTTCGCTCGAAGACCCCACCCGCCGAAGTCCTTGGCCGGGTTCACCGTCCGCACCGAGGCACCGGTGATCTCGGCGATGTCGTAGTCGAATGCCGCCATTCCCAGGCTCGAGACGTAGAGACCGTCGCTGTCGATGTGCACGGTGAATCGCAGTAGGGACAGGATCAGGATGGTCAGCGGAACGAACAGAAAGATCGGCCACGGCGAATTCGAGAGGTAGCACGTCACGCTGGCTCCAGCCGCAGACAGCGCGATCACCGTGACTGCGGCGACGCGGCTGGCTCCGACGGGAACCACCAGCGGCAGTTCGAGGCCGCACCGAGGTAGGTCGGTGTGCAGGGGTGCGGTGGCGACGACGCGTTCGCGGTGATCCCGCAGGCGTGTCGCTCCGAACAGTCCGATTGCGAACCCGGCAACGGTACCGACGGCGATGGCCCAGCCGGGAATGGTGACGCTCTGCTCGGTGGGTAGGTCGAGTTCGCGTGCGAGGGTCGCGATCTCCAGCACGCCGATCGTCCCGACGACGGTAAGCCCGATGATCAACATCGTCCGACGCATGATCAGCAGCACTCGGGCCAGGGCGGCCACCGCGCTCACACCGCCGCCGACCAACACGATGACGATGGCGACGGTCCAGGCGTTGGCGAGCGGATCGGAGAAGTCGTCCGGCTGGGTTCCGCTGAAGTGAGTCGCCACCTGGTCCGGCAGGCGACCCTCCCACAGATAGGCCAGGACGAGGCAGAGAGCGGCAACCGCGAGCGGGAGGACGACGCCGAAGACGACTCCGGCAGGATCGAAGGTGCGCAGACTCTTCTGTTTCATGCGCTCAGCTCGGCTGGCAGGCGTCCTTGAGGCTGCACGAGATGCACGATTGTCCGCATCCGTCGGCCTCGGCGGGTGCCGGCACTGCCGCGGCTGCGCGGGCACCGATGGATCCGCCGGCTGCGGCGATGAACAGCGCTGCAGTGAGGGCAACGACCACTCCGACGACCGCTGCGATGCCGCTCAGTGCGAGTGCGGCTACGCCGCCGATGGCCAGTACCAGCGCAGATGCTGCTGTGGTCGGGCCGGCGACACGGTTCGCGAGGACGAACGTCTCGTCGTCGCGCATTGCCTCTGGGGTACGGACACCGGCGAAACGATTGCGCGGGAGCCGGCCGAGCAGCGACAGGGCAGCGACAGCCCCGACGACGAGGGCGAGCACGAACAACACAACCGAGACGATGACCACCTGGCCAGGATACGGCGCAGCGAGGTCCTGGTACCAGGCGGGCCGCGTCACACTTTAGGCTGGTATGTGTGACCGATTCCGTTGAAGCATCCACCGAGTCCGTTCCCGAGTACCGCTACACAGCCGAACTCGCCGGGCGCATCGAGGAGCAGTGGCAGGACCTGTGGGAATCGCAGGGCACCTTCGACGCGCCCAACCCGGTCGGAGCGCTCGCCGGAGACGTCCCGAAGGACAAGCTCTTCGTCCAGGACATGTTCCCGTACCCGTCGGGCAGCGGCCTGCATGTCGGGCACCCCCTGGGCTACATCGCCACCGATGTCTTCGCGCGATACCACCGCATGCAGGGACGCAACGTGCTGCACGCACTGGGCTACGACGCCTTCGGACTGCCCGCCGAGCAGTACGCCGTGCAGACGGGTACGCATCCGCGCAGCACCACCGAGGACAACATCGTCAACATGCGACGCCAGCTGCGTCGCCTGGGTCTCGGGCACGATCGTCGACGGTCCCTGGCGACGACGGATGTCGACTTCTACCACTGGACGCAGTGGATCTTCCTGCAGATCTTCAATGCCTGGTTCGACGACGAGCTCGGCAAGGCGCGCCCCATCTCGGAGCTGGAGGCGGAATTCGCCTCGGGTGAGCGGACCTTGGACGACGGCCGCTCCTGGGAGTCGCTGACCGTCGGTGAACGCCGCGAGGTGATCGACGGCTTCCGTTTGGTGTACGAGTCCAACTCGATGGTCAACTGGTGCCCTGGCCTGGGTACCGTGCTGGCCAACGAGGAGGTCACCGCCGACGGACGTAGCGATCGCGGCAACTTCCCGGTCTTCCGAAAGAACCTGCGCCAGTGGATGATGCGCATCACTGCGTACTCCGATCGGCTGGTCGACGACCTCGAATACCTGGATTGGCCCGAGAAGGTCAAGACCATGCAGCGCAACTGGATCGGACGCTCTCGCGGAGCGCAGGTCTCGTTCTCCGGGATCGAGGTGTTCACTACCCGTCCGGACACGCTGTTCGGTGCCACCTACGTCGTGCTCGCGCCCGAGCACGATCTGGTCGACGGCATGGTGGCCGAGCAGTGGCCTGCAGGAATTTCGGACAAGTGGACCGGCGGCGCCGCGACACCGGCCGAAGCCGTTGCCGCATACCGCGCGTCGATCGCCGCGAAGTCCGATCTCGAGCGGCAGGAGAACAAGGAGAAGACCGGCGTCTTCATCGGTGCGTACGCCGAGAACCCGGTCAACGGTGAGCAGGTGCCGGTGTTCATCGCCGACTACGTGCTGACCGGGTACGGCACCGGTGCCATCATGGCCGTTCCAGGCCACGACGCACGTGACTGGGAGTTCGCGACGGCATTCGATCTGCCTGTGCGCGAGGTCATTTCGGGCGGTGACGTCACCGAGGCAGCGTACGTTGGCGACGGTGCGCTGGTGAACTCCGGCTTCCTCGACGGCCTGCCGGTCGACGAGGCCAAAGCCGCCGTCATTGCACGCCTGGAATCAGAAGGCAAGGGCCGCGGCACCATTCAGTACAAGTTGCGCGACTGGCTGTTCGCGCGCCAGCGCTACTGGGGCGAGCCGTTCCCGATCGTCTGGGATTCCGAAGGCAACCTGCACGGACTGCCCGATTCTGCTCTGCCGGTGGAACTTCCCGAGATCGAGAACTACGCCCCGGTCTCGTTCGATCCTGACGACGCCAGCTCCGAGCCGTCCCCACCGCTGGCCAAGGCCGACGAGTGGGTCAACGTCGAACTCGATCTGGGCGACGGACTGCAGACCTACACCCGCGACACCAACGTGATGCCGCAGTGGGCCGGCAGCTCCTGGTACCAGCTGCGCTACGTCGACCCCACCAACTCCGAGGCCTTCGCAGACCCGGAGAACGAAAAGTACTGGGTGGGGCCGCGTCCCGAAATCCACGGACCCAACGATCCGGGCGGAGTGGATCTCTACGTCGGTGGCGTCGAGCATGCGGTGTTGCACCTGCTGTACTCGCGCTTCTGGCACAAGGTGCTGTTCGATCTGGGTCACGTCAGCTCGAGCGAGCCCTACCGACGCCTGTACAACCAGGGTTACATCCAGGCCTACGCGTACACCGATTCCCGCGGGGTCTACGTACCTGCAGCCGAGGTCGTCGAACGCGACGGCGGCTACTTCTACCAGGACCAGCCCGTCAACCGTGAGTACGGCAAAATGGGTAAGTCGTTGAAGAACTCGGTCTCGCCCGACGAGATCTTCGCCGAGTACGGTGCCGACACCCTGCGTGTCTACGAGATGTCGATGGGTCCGCTGGACACCTCACGCCCGTGGGCGACGAAGGACGTCGTCGGCGCGCAGCGCTTCCTGCAGCGCGTGTGGCGACTGGTGCTCGACGAGGTGACCGGCGAGGTTCGCGTCACCGACGCCAAGCCCACCGAGGACACCCTGCGAGTGCTCAACCGGGTGATCGACGGTGTGCACGCGGATTACGCTGCGCTGCGCGACAATACGGCCGGTGCCAAGTTGATCGAGCTGACCAACCACATCACCAAGGCGTACCCGGACGGTGCTCCACGCGGTGTGGTGGAGCCGCTGATCCTGATGCTCGCTCCCCTGGCGCCGCACCTCGCCGAGGACTTGTGGGGCAGGCTCGGACACGAGAAGTCGTTGGCGCACGGGCCATTCCCGCGCGTGGAGAAGAAGTGGTTGGTCGCCGATACCGTCGACTACCCCATCCAGGTCAACGGCAAAGTCCGCAGCCGCATCACGGTCTCTGCCGATGCGACGAAGGACGACGTCGAGAAGACGGCATTGGAAGACGAGAAAATCGTGGCCCTGCTGGACGGGAAGGCCCCGACCAAGATCATCGTGATCCCTGGTCGCATGGTGAACATCGTTCTGAAGTAACCCCCGCCTCCGCCGAACTCGAAGTTATGGATGAAAATCTTGCGATTTCCGTCCATAACTTCGAGCTCGCGGGGGTTTAATTTGTTGCATGTCACTGGCTGGTAGAGGGTTTGCGTTGAGGCTGATCGCCTCCGTCGTACTGCTTCTCGGGTCCGTAACTCTGGTGAGTGTCCCTGTCGCACAAGCAGATCCGGGACCCGGCTCACCGATTCCTGCCGACGATCCGTTCTACGATTGGGACGGCGGCCTGGACGTCTCCCCGGGAACGGTGCTGCGGTCGAGGTCCATGACGTTCCGTACCCCCACCCAGCCGACGCCGATCACAGGCAGCCAGGTGCTCTACAGGACTACCGACCAGCAGGGCGACGGCGTCGTCACGGTCGCCACAGTGCTGCGGCCCTTGATCCCCGGGCCGACGCGGATCGTCTCGTACCACATGGCGTACGACGCCCTCGGCTCGCAATGCAATCCCTCGTACACCCTCAGCGGCGGGTCCACGAGTCCCATTGCCGGCGCGGAACAGACGGTCATTGCCGGTTACCTTGCAGCCGGCTACACCGTCGTCGTGCCGGATTACGAGGGCGAGGAGCTCGAATGGACGATCGGGCGGCAGTCGGGCTACGCCGCTCTGGACGGCATTCGTGCCGCGCAGTCCCTCCTGCAGCTTCCGTCGAGCACGCCCGTCGGCATGGTCGGTTACTCCGGTGGATCCGTCCCGACGCAGTGGGGTGCCGAAGTTGGCCCCGAGTACGCACCCGAGCTGAATCTGGTCGGTGCGGCGGCCGGCGGGCTACCGGTCGACCTGGCTCACAACCTTCCGTACGTCAGCGGTAACAGAGAGTGGGCGGGTGTCATCCCGGCACTGATCGTCGCCTACGACCGCGCGTACGGCCTCGACCTGAACAGCTTCGTCTCCGACTACGGCTTCGAGGTGATCGATCAGGTCGATCAGGAGTGCATCGCCCAGTTCGCCGACGACTACCCCACGCTCACCGACGCCTCGATGGTGAAGGCCCCGTACACCTCCCTGCTGGATGTACCCGAGGTGGTGGCGGCGATCGACGACAACATCATGGGCAGCCAGGGCACCCCGCGGACGCCGATGTTTCTGGCCGTCGGTCACGCCGATCCGATCGGCGACACCGTCATGATCACCGGCGACGTGCAGGGACTGGCGTACGGCTACTGCGGCCGGGGCGTGGATGTGCAGTACGCGCAGTACGACGGCCTGACGCACAGCGACGCCTTCCCGGTATTCGAGGCGCAGAGCCTGCAGTTCCTGACCGAACGGTTCAGCGGTGGGCCGACGCACAGCAACTGTGTGACGATCCCGCCCGGCAATGCCTTGACCCCGACTTCGTAGTTCTCTCAGATGGCCCCGAGATCGGCAGACAGCCAGTGTTCGGGGCGCAGGTAGAACACCACGTTCTCCTCGTGCTCTCGGTTGGCCATCTCGAGGTAGCCGTCGACCTTCTCCGGGGGCAGGTAACGGGCTGCCATGGCGCGCAGCAGCTCCGGGGTGCTCGGCTCCTCTCGCGCCACGGGGCCCTCGACGCTGACGTAGCGGATCGTCGGATCGGACTGCTCGATCATCAGGGTGAATCGCCCTGCAGTCCTGATCAATTGGGCCTTCTTGGACGTGGCACCGGTCAACACCCAGGCTTCACCGCCGGGGGTGTAGTCGTACCAGATCGGTACCGTCAGCGGGCCACGGTCCGCCCCGGCCGCTACCGAGAGGGCGGCGATATGCGATTCGGCCAGATACTCTTCGCGTTCTGTCTTCGACAGTGCCATGAATCAACCGTAAGACTTCCCCGGGCGAAGTTCCAGACCTGATTCGACGCCCGATGTGGCCTGATCCTGGTCCGCCGTGGACAGTGGAGGGATGCCGATCGACGAGCCGAAGATTGCGGGTAGTCCCGTGGGTCGCCGAGTCGTGCTCGGCCTGGTGGCGGCCGGGGTCGCGGGCATCGTCGGTGGGGGCGCGGTCCAGAAGGGTCTCGCGTCCGTACTCGGGCCGCTCGGAAATCACGATCCGACGGGACTGATCGGACTGATTCCCGTCGGGAACAATTTTCGGTTCTATTCGGTGACGCAGGGCGCGCCGCGCAAGGACGAGAACTCCTATGCCCTGACGGTGGGCGGTTCCGTCGACACACCGCGCACGTTCACGCTGCAGGACCTCCGCGCGATGCCGCAGACGTCGTTGGTACGTGACTTCCAGTGCGTGACGGGATGGCGGGTACCCGAAGTTGCCTGGAGCGGAGTGCGATTGGCGGATGTCCTCGATGCCGTCGCACCCACCGCGTCGGCGACGTCGGTGCGGTTCACCTCGTTCGACGGCACGTATACCGAGAGCCTGACGCTCGAGCAGGCCCGTCGCGACGACGTGCTGGTTGCGTTGACCATGCTCGACGGCCCCGTCACCCACGATCACGGAGGTCCGGTGCGGCTGTTCGTCGCTTCGATGTACGGCTACAAGAGCATCAAGTGGCTCGGCGGAATCGAGCTGACGGACAACGTGGTTCCCGGATACTGGGAGAAACGCGGATACGACATCGATGCGTACGTCGGCGAGTCGAACGGACGTCGAGATGACCCCACGAGCTGACGACCGCGCCCGGTTCGACCGAGTCGAACGGTACGTGCACTGGACAGTCGGGGTCTTGGTGATCGTGTGCATGGTGACCGCTGCGATTCTGTACATCGGGTCACTCGCGGTACTCGTCGGCAATCGTCCGGTGGTGGAGTTCGTGCACGTGTGGTCGGGCTTTCTGTTGCCGATTCCGTTGATCCTCGGTGCAGTCTCACGCAGCTATCGCACGGACCTCGGCCGTCTCAACAGATTCGTCGCCGACGACTGGAAGTGGTTGCGCTCCAAAGCACGTCGACTCGGGGCGGTGGGGGTCGGGAAATTCAACGCCGGCCAGAAGCTGAACGGTGCACTGAGCGCCGGGTCGATTCTTGTACTCCTCGGTACCGGCGTCGTCATGTACTTCTCGTCGTGGAGTCCGTTGGACTGGCGCATCGGCGCGACCTTCGTACACGACTGGTTCGCCCTGGGATTCGGGCTACTCGTCGCCGGTCACATCACCTACGCCTGGCGTGACCCGGAAGCAATGCGCGGAATGACACAGGGTGCCGTGACCAGGGAGTGGGCAGAGCACGAGCATCCGGAGTGGTGACAACAGTTCAGTCGAGCGTCCTCACGCCGGCCGTATCGCAACACCGGGCATCAGTATTCGCAGGACACCCTGCGCCACTTCGGTTGCGGACTCCGCAGGACGCGTCAGGCAGCGGAAGAGAACGTTGTTGGTCAACATGATTGCGGCTTCGAGTGCCGGCGCGTCGTCGCTGAACACGCCGCTTTCACGTCCGCGTTCGAGGATGGGGACCACAGCGGACGGGAGGTAGAGGTTTTCGATGACCGTCGTGATGGTGCTCGGTTGATGGAACTGTTCGAAGCTCAACGCGAGCAGCATGCCCGAGCTCATGGCTCGATTGTCGATGACGAACTCGCCCAACGAAACCAACGTGCGTTGCAGTGCGGTGGCGGGGTCGACTCCGAGGCGTTCGTCGGCGCGACGGAGCCGGAGCACACGGTCGAATTCGGGCTTCAGCGCCGCAACGATGATGTCGACCTTGCTCGGAAACAGTCGTCGAAGGTCTTCTACGCGGATCTTCGCCGCCGCCGCGATGTCGGCCAGGGTGACCAGGAAGTAGCCGTTGTCGACGAACAGAGTTTCGGTCGCCGCGATCACGTCGGCCTCGAGGTCGGGCCGCAGAGCATCCGAGATTTCGCCCGGATCGGGTTGGGCAACGGTGCGGTCAGAATGCAGTGGGTCTATGGCCCACTGGAGAATCGAGTTGGTGGCCGATGCAACGTCGTCGGAGGACACCGAGCCCGGCGTGAGCACCTCCCGGAGCGCCAGCCCATCGAGCAGAGCCCCGACGACCGCCGAGAGGTTTGTCAGCGACAGTGGTTGACGCAACGATCCGCCGTGAGCCTGCACCGCTCGGCCGATGATGGATCGCAGGTCGGTGTCGAAGCGCTCGAACTCGGGGATGACGGCCTTACGGGCACCGTTGTGGTCGGCAGCCAGCAGCACTGCCACGAGGCGACGTCGCATGAGACCGGACGTGAGGTCGTCGAACAGGGCCGACACCGGAGCTTTCACGTCCTGCGTGCCGGTAGGAGCAGCCGTGCCGGTGTAATCGAGTGTGAGGTGGTCGAGGAGGTCTTCGACGAAAGCTTCCTTGCCGCCGGACCCGCCGCCGCGAGAGTTACCGGGGTACGTGTTGTGGAAAGTTTGGTGCGACAGCCCCGCGCGTTCGACGACGGCCGAGATCGAGAGCGAGCGCGCAAGATCGGTCGTGTCCATCTCACCGAGCAGGCGATATCCGGCCTGAAGGAACTGCTCCCGTGGGAGTGATTTCTGGTTCACCGACTACCGCCTTCGTCCACCTGCACCGCATTGTTGGATCTTGAACTATAGCAATTGGATGGTCCGGATCCTGCTGTTTAGTTTCAACTAAAGCATGGTGTAGCCGGACATGCTTTGTGGAGTAAAGCCTCGAATAAGCTTGTGTTGCATAGAGTTCGGCAACCGTGGTCAGATTCAGATCGGTCCGTAGGCCGATTGCATCAGGAGGCCAAGATGGTAGCGACGAGTCATCGACCCCAACTTTATTCGCGAGTCTCGGTGTCGAGCGGCGTCCGCTCTCCACTCGGTACCAGGCCCGGCGGAGCGAGGCCCACCCCTGCGCCCGCGCGGGCTGTGGGGGTGTACACCTCACCGGGCCTGACCGCGCGTGAGATCACCGTGCTCAAGGCGTGGCTGGACTGCGATTCCAAGGTCGACGTGGGCGCACGCCTCCACATCGCATTGGGCACCGTCAACACGCACCTGACGAGGATCCGCGACAAGTACTCCCGCGTCGGACGCGCCGCTCCCACGAAAGCTGCACTCGTCGCGCGCGCCCTGCAAGACGGCATCGTGAAACTGGACGAGCTCTGAAGCTAGGTTGTCCGCGTTGCTGAAGCCTGTGGATGCGTTCCCGAGCTCTTTGGCAGTCGCCGCCCCGGACCGTAAGCGATAGATCATCCGAGTGAATGAGAAGACTCCATTCGTCCACTGGCAAGGGTGAAGAGGGAGATGCAGTCGGTCCTGTGAACAACGCCGGGGACGAAGCTCATGTTGTGAGTGGAAACTCGACCCCTGCTACGAAGTTTCGCTCACCTGGTGCGGAGCACCAATTCCGTGGGATGAGCATCGGCGGGAGTATCGATTGCGTTGCGCACTGCACGGGCAACGGTGCTGGGCTGCAAGAACTTCGAGCCGTCGTACTCCCCGCCTTCGTGCGCGACGATCTCTTGCTGCATCTCGGTGTCGATGCGTCCTGGGTGCACCGAGGTGACGCGCAACGACGGCTCCTCGAGGCGCAGTGCATCAGCGAAGGCGCGGAGCGCGAACTTGCTCGCCGCGTAGGCACCCCAACCGGGGTTGGCGCGTATGCCGGCACCCGAATTGATCAGCACTACATGGCCTTTGGCGGAGCGCAGTGCAGGGAGTAGCAATCGAGTGAGTTCGACGACGGCGATGACGTTCACCTCGTACTGGCGACGCCAATCGTCCGCCGTCGACTCTTCGACCGTCCCGAGTGCTGCCACCCCGGCGTTGTGCACCAACACATCCAGAGAATCGATGTTCGACGCGGCAGCGGCCACCGCGTCCGGATCGGTCAGTTCCACCGGCCACGGGGTGGACCCGGACAGTTCCGACGCAATGGGGGCGAGGGACTCGGTGGACCGACCACCCAGCAACACGTGATGGTCCGGAGCGAGCAATCGAGCGATATGGGCCCCGAGACCCCGGCTTGCTCCGGTCACCAACGCAGTACGAGTCATGAACTCAGGTTAGCTAGAAGCTCATCCCCGCCTCCGATGCCCATGCCTGGGTGGTGTTCGCGCCGTCGAGTTCCTCGCGAATGATGTCCGCGTGGCCGGCGTGCTGAGAGATTTCGCGAAGGATGTGCAGAACCGTGAATCGTGCACTCTGCCAGATTCGTTCGGGTGCCCACGGCGCCGTCGGGACAGGTACCGACAGGTCGAGGTCCAAAGTTTCCAGCGCTGCCGAGGTGGCACCGGCCACCTCTTCCCATTCGGCGACGAGTCCGGCGACGGTCTCGTTCTCGGCCATCACGTACTCGCTGCCGGCGGCGGCCATGTCGAATTCGGCCGTCTCGTCCAGCTCTGCGATCACTGTCATCCAGTGGCGCTCGTTGCTGATCACGTGGTGCAGCAGTCCGCCGAGGGTCAGCTCGCTCGCGGTGGTGCGGGTGCGTGCCTGTTCCTCGCTGATGCCGCGGACGGTGATGAGAAAGTTCGCGCGCTGTTCGGCGAGCATTTTCTGGATGTCGGTGTTCTCGGTGGCCATTGTTTTCCTCCTGGTAGCTGGTGAAACTCACACTAGGAGCGATCGCGGACACCTTCGGTCCGCAATCCAACCGAGCAGAAATCGGCCGCCGGACGCAAACTATCTGCATGGGCGATCGCGGTTTCACTTCCACGCAGCTGGCCGCACGTGCGGCGTATCTGCTCCGAGGCAACGACCTGGGCACCATGACCAGCGCAGCACCCAGGTTGTACCCGCATATGTGGAGTTGGGACGCCGCATTCGTTTCCGTCGGCTTGGCACCGTTGAGCGTCGAGCGGGCCGTCGTGGAGATGGACACATTGCTGTCGGCGCAGTGGAAGAACGGGATGATTCCGCACATCGTGTTCGCCAACGGTGTCGACGGCTACTTCCCCGGCCCTGCGCGGTGGGCCACCGGGACGCTGGCGACCCACGCTCCGATGAGTCCGCAAACTTCCGGAATCACCCAACCGCCCGTCCACGCGATCGCCGTGCAGCGCATTCTCGATCACTCCAAACGCCACGGCCGCACGACGCGAGCGGTGGCGGAGGAGTTCCTGGATCGCCGCTGGGGTGATCTGGTGCGGTGGCATCGTTGGCTCGCCCAGGCCCGCGACGTCGACGACAACGGACGTATTGCGCTGTTCCACGGCTGGGAGTCCGGCATGGACAATTCGCCGCGATGGGATTCGGCCTACGCCAATGTGGTTGCCGGCGAGATGGATCCGTATTTTCGAGAGGACAAGGCGGTCATCACGGACTCGTCTCAGCGGCCCAGCAATGTCGAGTACGACCGCTACATCTGGTTGGTGGAGGAGATGAAACAGGTCGGCTACGACGACGATGCGTTGAAGACGAAGATGAGCTTCGCCGTCGAGGACGTGTTCGTCAGTGCCATCTTCGCCGTCGCGTGCGACGTCCTCGCCACCATCGGGGAGGACCACTCGCGGCCGCGCTCGGATGTGCGCGAATTGCGCGGGTGGGCGGACAAGTTCCGCAAGGGAGTCATCGCGACCACCGACACGCGTTCGGGTGGGGCACGAGATTTCGATCTGCGGACGGGTCAGTGGATCGGCACGGAGACCATTGCCATGTTCGCGCCGCTGCTGTGCGGAGGACTGCCGCGCGAGCAGGAGCGCAATCTCATTCGGATCTTCGAGGGCACCCGGTTCTGCGGACATCCGGATCTGCGGTACGCGGTACCGCCGTCGACGTCCCCGGTGTCGAAGGACTTCCGTGCTCGCGAGTACTGGCGGGGACCGGTATGGCCGGTGATGACATGGCTGTTCTCGTGGGCTTTCGCACGCCGCGGGTGGTCGGAGCGATCACTGTCTTTGCGAGACGAGGGTCTGCGTCAGGCGAGTGACGGCAGCTTCGCGGAGTACTACGAGCCGTTCACCGGCAAGCCGCTCGGCAGCATGCAGCAGTCCTGGACGGCCGCCGCCGTGCTGGATTGGCTCGGATGAGCCGGCCGGGTCAGCCGAGGTAGCTGTCGACCAGCGGGCCGACGACGTCGAACGAGGTGGCGTCGGGCACGAGGTACTTGGCGATCGTGCCGCAGACGAAGGGGTGCCACGCGGAACCGGAATCGGTTCCCATCGAGGACACGGCGAGGATGTCGCCGAAGTAGATGCCCGGCAGGTGCCGCTGGGCGAGTTCGTCGTTGTGCGAGGCAACGGCGAGCAACTCTTCGGCGTGGCTGCGATCGATGTCGTCGCCCATGGATCCGAGCAGGTCGGCGCTGTCGGCGCTGGACCGAACGGGGTCGCTGTCGAGCAACGTCAGTGCACCGACCGTGACGCCGCGACTCTGCAGCTCGACGGCGATGGCGTGCGCGAGTACTCCACCGAAGGACGTGCCCAGCAGGTGTACGGCCCCGTCGGTCTGGATGCGAACGATGTCGTCGGCGTACTGCGAGGCCAAGGTGACGAGGGACTCCGCGAGCTCTCCCGACGTCGGGACCTGGACGCCGTAGATGGGACGCGCGTCGTCGACGTGTGCTGCGAGTTCCGCGTAGCAGTCGACCAGCCCGACGAGGGGGTGGATGCAGAACACCGGGTCGAGGTGGCCGGCCGTACGAATCGGTGCGATGGTCGGCACCGCGTAATCGGACGGGTCGAGTTCCGTGAGAGCCACGTGGATGCGATCGTTCACGACAGTCATGGGTGCGCCTCCGAGCCAAGAGAAGTAGTTCGTGTTTCTATGGTTTGTTCGTGCCGACTCTGGGTATGTCGCCGTCGGCAGCGTGAGTGTTACCCACGTCTCATCGAGAACGACTCAACCACGTCTCGGAACAGAACGCATTAGTGACTGTTCACCATCGTCGGCTCGGACCCACCGGGCGTCCCGCACGTGTTTTCCCGACGTCGACGGGCGTCCACCTGCAGATCCAGTAGCCAGACCAGCAGTGCGGCGACCGCGAACACGGCCCCCGCAGCGCACACACCTGCCCACTCGAAATGCTTCCACGCCAACGTCCCGACGGCAGATCCTGCTGAGGCGCCCACGAAGTACGTCGTCATGTAGACGGAGTTGATTCGGGCGCGAGCAGCCGGTTCCAGGGCGTAGACGATGTGCTGGTTGCTCACGTGCACGCCCTGCAGTGCCAGGTCGAGAAGTACGAATGCGACCACGAACACCACCCAGTAGTGGCCGCCGACGGCGAACATCGGCCAGAGTGCGATCAGCAGAACCGCACAGGTACCGCTGGCCCATTGCACCAGTCCGCGGTCTGCGAGCCGGCCCGCGACGGAGGCCATCAACGCGCCGCCGACACCGGCCAATCCGATCAGTCCGATCTGGACGGCACCGAAACCGAACCTCGACGACAGCAACAGCGTCATCGTCGCGAACACCGTGCTCACCGACGCGAAGCCGAGACCGCCGAGCACCGCGCGAGTCCGAAGCCTGGGGTGGGTGCGTACCAGCCGAACCATCGACACCAGCGCCGAGCCGTAGGTGACGTCGGCCGTCACGGTGTTGCGTGGCAGCACCCGCCACAGGCCGGCCGCGGCGACCAGCATCAACACTGCTGCCACGCGGTAGACGCCCTGCCACCCCGTCACCGACGACAGCAGCCCCGAGATGCTGCGGGCCAGCAGGATGCCCGTCAGCAACCCGCCCATGACCACTCCGACGATGCGTCCCGCTTGCTCCGGGTGTGCCATCGACGCGGCGAACGGCACGATCACCTGCGCCGCCACCGAGAACAGTCCAGCGATCGCCGTGCCGACGAGGAGCCAGGAGAGGCCGGGAGCGAATCCGGTGATCGCCTGACCCGTCGCAGCGAGAATCATCAGCCCGACGCTCAACGTGCGGCGATCGACGACGTCGCCGAGAGGCACGATGAGCAGCAGGCCGAGGGCATAGGAAATCTGTGCGACGGTCACCGAGGTGGCTGCCGCTGTCTCGGACACGTCGAATTCGGTGGCAATGAGGTCGAGCAGCGGCTGGTTGAGATAGTTGCCGCCGGCCGAGAGTCCGGTGGCGATCGCCATCAGGGCGACGACGGGGGTGCTCACGCCGGTGCGCGAGGTGCTTGCTGTCTTCACATGAACAAGGGTGCTCGTTGCACATCCAGCTGTCCAATAGAACGTTCCGAAAGATCGATCGTCGAAACAGATAGAGTCGCGAACGTGGAACTCAGACACATGCGGTACGCCGTGGCGGTCGCCGAAGAGCAGCACTTCGGGCGTGCAGCAGCTCGGCTGCGAGTCGCTCAATCGGCGCTGAGCAGCCAGATCAGAGACCTGGAAAAAGAGCTGGGCGTAGAACTGTTCGCGCGCACGAGCCGAAGCGTCACCATCACCCCGGCCGGACAGATCTTTCTCGAACGCGCGCACAGCGTGCTCGGTGCCGTGTCCCGATTGGTGGCCGACGTCGCGCCCGATCCCACGACCGCCATCAGGCGGCTGCGTATCGGCATGATTGCGCCTCTCGCCCGTGTCGATCTGGCCGCGGTGGTCGGCCGGATCTCCCAGCGATTTCCCAACACGTCGGTGACGTTGCTGCCGCGGCCGAGCGCCGACGTTCTCGACGGCATCGCACGCGGAGACCTCGATCTCGGAATTATCGGACTCGCGCCCGGACGGCCGCATCCGGGATTGTCGGTCACGGCCCTGTGGACCGAACCACTGTCACTGTTCGTCGGCCCCGATCATCCTTGGGCCCAGAGGGATTCGATCCGGCTGGCAGACCTGTCCGAGATGACGATGATCGACCGGCCGGCGGGCAGCGAGGCCAGACTGCAATCCGATCATGCATTCACCCGCTCGTCGGTTCCCCGTGGACGCATTCTGGAGGCCGATTCGGCCGACCTCATCGGTCAACTCACCGCAGCAGGGTTGGGTGTGACACTGCTGCCGTCGTCCTTGGCGTCGATCCTCCCCGGACTGCACATGATCGACGTCATCGATGCACCGACCCGGACGGTGTCGGTGGTGACCAACCCCGAGCACGCGAATGCCGCGATCGCCGCGGTGGTCGAGGATTTGATCGCGTCGTCGGTGGCGCAGTGACCACCGCCCGACGCCCGTAGTCGAGGGTTCGACTACGGGCATCGTGGCTGACTCGAAACAGCTTGGGCTATGCGGACTTCCACACCGCAACGATGGACGGCCGTGGCTGGGTGTCGCCGCCGTCGGGCCAGTGCGAGATCGGTGCGTCGGCGGTGGCGTCGTCGCTTTCACCCGGGTGCTGGACGCAGACCATGACGCGCTCGTCGGTGACGATGGGGCCGCAGGTCTCGCCGCCGGCGGGGACGGTCAGGAATTGACGTGTCTCGCCGCGACGGGGGCCGTCGAGCACCACGGCGAAAAGGCCGTCGTTGGAGTCGAGGGCGTTGCCGTCGGTCGAGACCCACAGGTTGCCCTTCGAGTCGAACGCGAGATTGTCGGGGCACGAGATAGGGCTGACCTGACTCTTGTCGAATCCGCCGAAATACGTGTCGGCCTCGTTCGGATCACCGCAGACCAACAACAGGTTCCACGTGAACGACGTCCCGGCGTGGTCGTCGTCGAGTTCGAGTACCTGCCCGTTCTTGTTCTTGTTGCGGGGATTGGCCTCGTCGGCCGCCGCTTTGCCCTCGGTGCCGCGGTTGGAGTTGTTGGTCAGTGCTACATACACCTTGCCGGTCACCGGGTTCGGCTCGAAGTCCTCCGGGCGGTCCATCTTGGTTGCGCCCACGGAGTCACCCGCCTGACGGGTGAACACGGCCACCTCCTCGGCCGACATACCGTCGACGAGAGACTTGCCGCGGCCGTCCTCGCCGGTTTCGAGCAAGGGAATCCACGTTCCGCTGCCACGGAATTCACCGTTGGAGGGCAGCGTGCCCGAGCCGTCGATCTCGTCGGGCGTATCACCGGTGAGGCTGGCGACGTACAGCGTGCCGGCGTCGAGCAAGGTCAGGTTGTTGCGCATCGCGGCCTGGCCGGTGCCGGGCATCATCTTTCGGCTCGAGACGAACTTGTACATGTAGTCGAAGCGCTCGTCGTCGCCGCTGTACGCCACCACCGTGCCGTCGTCGGTGACGTGGATGGTCGCGGCCTCGTGCTTGAACCGGCCGAGAGCGGTGTGCTTGATCGGTGCCGACTGCGGATCCCACGGATTCACCTCGACGATGTAGCCGAATCGATTGACCTCGTTGGGTTCTTGCGCCAGATCGAATCGCTTGTCGAAGCGCTCCCACTTACGTTCGCTGGCGGCGCCTTCGACGCCGTAGCGCGACAGGCGCTTGGCCACAGTCGCATCCGTGACGCTTTCGGCGTTGGCGAAATACTGGTTGAAGTTCTCCTCGCCGGAGAGCACCGTTCCCCACGGCGTGAGACCGCCCGAGCAGTTGTTGAACGTGCCGAACACTTTGGTGCCGGTGGGGTCCACGCTGGTTTTGAGGAAGTCGCTGCCTGCGGCGGGCCCGGTGATGACGAACTCGGTGGTGCCGGTGATGCGCCGGTTGTACTGGCCCATAGCGGGGGTGAGCTTGCCGGTGCCCGATTCGCCCTGCACCTGCACGACGGAAAGGCCGTGTGCCGCAAGGGCTACGTCGAACTGCTCACGGGTGGGGTTCTCCGCGTCGTAGCCCTTGAACATTGCCGGCTCGGTGCTGTACTCGTGGTTGACCACCAGCAGGTGGGCGTTGGGCGTGCCCTCGATCGGCAGCAGGCCGGCGAAGTCGTTGTTGAAACCGAACTGCTTCTCCTGCGCCGCGCCGGTCTGCTTGTCGAAGTCGAAGGCCGGTGCGCCCGCGACGACGGCGTCGCCCCAGCGAATGACGATGCCCTGCTCGTAGCCGTCGGGAACGACGACCGCGTCCTCGGTGTTCGGTTCCACTGCAACGAAATCCACGCCGTCGACGGGCGGGGTATCGGAGCCCGAGGTGGTCGAGGTTCCGGTGGCTGCCGGCTCGTCGGTCGAGCATGCGGCCAGCGCGCTACCCGCGCCGACGGCGAGCACTGCCATCGCCCCGCCCTTGATGACGCCGCGCCGTGACATCGCAGTCTTGACGATGTCGCCGAAGTACTGGCCCTTCGACGTATTGGGAATCTCGTGGAAACAGGCATCGCCGCACTTGTACTTGCAGGTCAACGATGATCGTTTGGAGCTTCCGTCGTGAACGGCGAACAGGGGCAGTGGCTTCATGTCACGGCACGCTGTCACCCAAAAGCGAAAGTAAAGGAACGCTCAGGTGAAGTCCCGGATAACGAGGTAACCCTTGGTCGCTGCTACAGCACCTGCGAGAGGAACGTCTTCAGTCGATCGGTGTGCGGATCGTCGAACAACTGCTCCGGCGTTCCGGTTTCGACGGCGCTGCCGTGATCCATGAACAGGACCTTGTTCGACACGGACCGAGCGAAGCCCATTTCGTGGGTCACCACGACCATCGTCATGCCGCCCTTGGCGAGGTCGGCCATCAATGCCAGCACTCCCTTGACCAGTTCCGGGTCCAGTGCAGAGGTGGCCTCGTCGAAGAACATCACCTCGGGCTTCATGGCCAGTGCTCGCGCGATGGCGACGCGCTGCTGCTGGCCACCCGAGAGGTTGCCGGGACGCGAATCCGCCTTGTTGGCCAGGCCCACCAGTTCGAGCTGCTCCATCGCGGCCGCGCGCGCCGCATCCTTGTTGAGCCCCAGCAGCTTCTGCGGGCCGAGCGCGATGTTGTCTGCGACGGTCTTGTGCGGGAACAGGTTGAAGTGCTGGAACACCATTCCGATCCGCTGACGAAGTTCGTCGGGATTGTCCTTCAGCACCGACTTGCCGTCGAGCAGGATGTCTCCCTGCTCGGGCTCGTGCAGGCGATTGAGGGCCCGCAACAGCGTGGACTTACCCGAGCCCGAAGGCCCGATGACAGTGGTGGTCTTACCTGCGTCGACATGCAGGCTCACCCCACGCAGAACCTTGTTGGTACCGAACGACAGGTGAATGTCCTTGCCGGTCAGAGAAACTGAAGTCACGTCGGCTACCTCTCCACCACGATGGATGTTTCGACGGGACCGAGGGTGCCCGAGGTGTCGGCCTTACCGGATCGTAGGCGTCGGTCGATGTAATTGACCAGGTGCGTCAGCGGGATGGTCAGGATGAGATAGAACAATCCGGCGGCCAGCAGCGGCGAGAGATTGCCGGTCTGGGCGGCGGTGTCCTGGCCGACGCGGAACAATTCTCGTTGCGAGGCAAGCAGACCCAGGAAGTAGATCAGCGAGCTGTCCTTGATCAACGAGATGAACTGGTTGACGATCGCAGGTAGCACGCGCCGAATGCCCTGCGGCACGACCACGAGGTTCATGGACCGTCGGTAGCTGAAACCCAGTGCGCGGGAGGCTTCGAGCTGCCCGGAGTCGACGCTCTGGATGCCGGAGCGGAAGATCTCACCGAAGTAGGCCGCTGCCATCAACGACAGCGCCAGGATGCCCAGCGGGAACGGGCTTCTGCTGCCGGTGAATTGGGTCAGCGTCGGGCCGAACCCGAGGCCGATGAGCAGGATGACCACAGCGGCAGGTAGTCCACGAAAGATGTCCGTGTACACCCGCGCCGGCCACCGGAGCCAGCGGGTGCGGGAAATACCCGCCACCGCCAGCCCGAGTCCGATCACGGTACCGATCACTCCCGACGAGGCCGCCAGAATGAGGGTGTTCGGCAATCCGACCGTGACCAGTTTGGGAATGGTCTCGCCGATCAGTTCCCAATCGAAGAACGTGTCGTACAGATTCGACAGAGTGCTCATGAGGTACGAGTGCCCTTACGACGCCGGCAGAACGGACGCCTTGCTGCCTGGCTTCCAGTCGGCGGGGACCTCGCGGTCCGGGTACCACTGCTTCTCGAGCGTGCTCCAGGTGCCGTCGTCGACGACCGCATCGAGGCCGGCGTTCAGCGCGTCGATCAACGGCTGATTGTCCTTGGCGACGGCGTACGCGGTGAAGTTGGTGGTGTTGATGGTCTTCTCCAGGATGGAGACACCGTCCTCGGTCTTGACCTGACCGGTTGCCTGCTGCGACGGTGCGACCCAGGCGTCGACCTGACCGGACTTCACGTTCGCGTACGCGGTGTTGTAATCCGGGAACCGCACCGGCTCGATGCCGAGGGTGTTGGTGACGTAGTCGTCCTGCACGGTGCCCTGCACCACGGCGATGCGCTGATCGGCGTTCAACTCGGCGATCGTCTTGATCGAGTAGTCGTTCTTCGCGACCAGTGCCATCTCACCGAAGTCGTACCCGTTGGTGAAGCCGACGGTCTGGCGACGCGCATCCGTGGTCGAGATGGACGAGGAGCCGGCGTCGTAGACCTTGTTGTTGACCGCTGCGAGCAGGCCCGAGAACTCGGTCGCCGAGAATTCGACGGTGAGGTTCAGCTTGGCCGCGACGGCTTTGAGCAGCTCGTTGTCGAAGCCGGTGAAGTTGCCTGCATCGTCGATGAAGATGTTCGGCGGCGCGTCGGACAGGGTGCCGACGTACAACGTCCCCGGCTTGATCAGACCGAGGTTCGCGGTGTCGATCTGATCGAGCGCGGTGACGCTGTCGGTCGTGTACTTGTCGAGCGAGGCCTGGTCGGAACCGGCCAGAGCGTTCTCGCCGGTGCCACCCGAGCTTCCGTCGGAACACGCGACGGCTCCGAGCGTGAGTGCGAGCGTCGCAGCGACTGCTGCGATGGCACGGCCTCGTAAACGACGTGTGTTCAAGATGAAGCTCCTAGGTGCAATCGGGAGGGACGAACGAGGCTATCGTGCCGATGGAGGCACACGACAATCACATTGCAGTTGTATGAAGCAACCCGCTTGTTCCCGAAATTCCCTCACCTCAATCGCGTCTAGCGGTGTGCGTCCCGCCACGCGATGGCCTCGCCCAGTTCCGTGAGGTCGTAATCCGGTCCCCCGGTACCGACGGTGAACAGCGTGGCTCCGGCGTCGACGAAGTCCTGTGCGGTGTCCGCGCCGGGCCACGAGACCGAGCGGGTGATGCCCGAGGTGTCCCGCCCGACGGTGGTGCCGTGCTCGGCGAGGATCTCGGATTTACGCTTCAGTGCATCGAGGTCGGCGAAGCTGTGCCAGATGTGGGCATACTCGGCCACGAGCTTGAGGGTCTTCTTCTCACCGCCGCCGCCGATGAGGATCGGGATGTCTCGCGTCGGGGCCGGGTTGCCGACGTCGAGGCGGTGCCGAATCCTGCCGAGGCTCTCCTTGAGCAGCGCCAGACGTGAACCGGCCGTACCGAATTCGTAGCCGAAGTTGTCGTAGTCCTTCTCGTTCCATCCGGCACCGATACCGAGAATCAGTCGGCCGCCGCTGATGTGGTCGACGGTGCGCGCCATGTCTGCCAGCAGGTCGGGATTGCGGTAGCCACCTCCGGTGACGAGCGCGCCGATCTCCACGTTCGACGTCTGCTCGGCCCAGGCACCGAGCATCGTCCAGCACTCGAAGTGCGCGCCGTCGAGGTCGCCGTACAGCGGATAGAAGTGGTCCCAGTTGAAGACGATGTCGACCCCCGCGTCTTCGGACCGCAGCACCGCGTCGCGGATCAACTGATAGTCGGGCGCGTGCTGGGGCTGAAGCTGAACACCGATCTTGACGGTCATGTACGTCTCCTCGTCGTGTGGGCTGTCTCACCCATGATGCACCTCGTTTCGCGCGATGCACGTCGACCGAGATCAGCCGACTCGTACTCCGCTCTCGGCCATCATCGCTCGGAGGACGAACCCGGCCTCGGAGCCGACGATGTCGCCGACCAACGTGATGTAGCGATCGACGAACGCTCCGCCGTGCTGTTGCTCGTCCTCGTCACCGAAGTGGTGAGCCAGTTCGTGGAGCACCACCAGCTCGCGCAGCGCCCAGGCCCGATTGCCCTGATGCAGGGGTACCGCGATGGTCGCGGCGTCGCGTTCGTAGTGGGCGGCACCCGATCCGGATCTGGCCCGGACGGTCACCGTCCGACCGGCGTCGGGCCACGTAGTCGCGATCCAGTCCAGCGCCAGCACCGCATCGACATAGCTCTGCACGGATTCCAACGAGGCGAACTTCCGCTCGATCGGCAGCGTGATCTGTGAGCCCAACACCGTCACGACGCGGTTGTCGCGCTCCTCGGCTCGATCGAACATGATCCGCACCATCTGTTCGGCGTCGTACACCGCCGACCGCTGCGCATCCCTCGGTCTGCTCACTCGTCCAGCTTAAGCAGGTCGAGTTGTTTCCGTACCGGCGCTCGCCTATGGTTCAAGTGACAACGATTGTCGAAGTCATTCCCACTTCCAGGCTCAGGAGTTCGTCGTGCTCGTCGTCGAGAATCTCCGCATCGACGCCGGACGCACCCGCATCGTCGACGGCGTCTCGTTCGAGATACCCACGGGTCGACGCGTCGGCCTGCTGGGCGCCTCGGGTTCGGGCAAGTCCTCCATCGCCTCGGCTCTGGTCGGATACCTCCCGCCGGGCATCACGTGTTCCGGTCGCGTCGTCGTCGACGGCCACGATGTCGCCGGTGTTCCGACCCCGCGGCGGCCGCGCACCGCACGCCCGGCGATGGTCTTCCAGGACTCCGCGACGGCGCTGAACCCGATGGTCACCGTCGGCAGGCAACTCCGCACGCCCGACGCCGCCGCGCTGCTCGCGCGAGTGGGTCTGCACGACACCGCGCGTGTGCTGGCCTCGCACCCACTCGAACTTTCGGGTGGTCAGCGTCAACGAGTCTGCATCGCATTGGCCTTGGCGCGCGAGAGCTCGCTGGTGATCGCCGACGAACCGACGACGGCACTGGACGTCCTGAGTCAGGCGCGCGTTCTCGACGCTCTGCGACAGGTGTCGTCGTTGCTACTGATCACCCACGACATCGCCGTCGCCGCGCAGTTGTGCGACCACCTGCTGGTTCTCGATTCCGGCAGAATCATCGAATCCGGTTCCACTGCAACGGTACTCAAGAACCCTTGCTCGGATCGATCGCGACAGATGATCGACGTCGCTCGGGCGGCTGATCCGTTCCGGCAGCTGGTTGCATCGTGAGCCTGGACGAGGCTGCCGGTTTGGTGGGTACGGCACTCACCCGGCAGTACGACCGGCACGGCACGTCGCACACCGCGTTGGATGCCGTCACGTTCGCGGTGCCGCCGATCGGGCGTATTGCCGTCGTCGGTGAATCCGGTTCCGGTAAAACGACGTTGCTGCGCCTGCTGCTTGCCGTCGATGCCCCGAGCGGCGGAAGGATCTCGCTCGACGGGCGAGTCGTCCGACCCGGATCGGCCGGATCGCTACGGTGGTTCCGCCGCCGGGTGCAGTACATTCCGCAGGATCCGGCGACCAGCCTCGACCCGCGCCGCAGCGTCCTCGACCTCGTCGCTACTCCGCTACGCCTGCTCGGTATCGAGGGTGATCACCGAGCCATGGCCACCGGCGCATTGTCTGCCGTCGGACTCGATGCGCACTTCCTGGCTCGCCGTTCGGCCGAGCTGTCCGGCGGGCAGAAACAACGAGTCGCCATCGCCCGAGCCGTGGCCTGCGCGCCGCACTATCTGTTGGCGGACGAGCCGGTCAGTGGACTCGATCCCGACCTCCGAGAGCAGGTACTCGATGTTCTTGCCGGCCTACCGGGTGCGCTGCTGATCGTCAGCCACGACCTGTCGGCCGTGACCAGACTCTGCAGCGACGTGTCGGTGATGCAGGAGGGTCGCATCGTCGAATCCGGTTCTGTCCGCAGCATTCTCACTCGGCCCCAACACGAGCACACCCGAGATCTGATCGACGCCGTTCCTCGGCTCACGTAACACAATCAGGAGCTACATTGACCAGCAACATGTTTCGCATCGGCGCGCTCGCAGCAGTGGGCACGCTGACGCTCACCGGGTGCTTTTCGTCCAGTTCTGCCTCCTCCGACGACGGCGAGAACCGCGTGCGCGTCGCAATGCTGCAGCCACCTCGTTCGGGGTTGTCCCAGTTCAGTGACGACGCCTTCAAGCTGTCGCGCTGGTCCACCGCCGAGACGTTGATCGTTCTCGACGATCTCGGTGAGGCCGAGCCGGGTCTGGCCACCGCCTGGAACCGCGTGGACGATCGGACCTGGAACTTCGACATCCGGCCGGACGTCACGTTCCACAACGGAGCCCCGCTCGACGCAGCAGCCGTCGTCACCGCACTGACCGCAGCCACGCAGTCGGCCCCCAAGCCGCGCATCCTCGACGGCGTCGACATGACGGTGACCGCCACCGACGCCGACAGCGTCGCCGTGACCACTGCCGACGTCGATCCACTGGTACCGCAACGACTGTCGAGCCCGCAGCTGGCCATCCTGGCACCCGACGCGTACTCGACGGGCAGCAGCAACCCGATCGGCACCGGCACCGGACCCTTCGTGTTGAAGGCCGTGAACGGCACGTCGACAGCAACTCTCGACCGCAACGAGAACTACTGGGGAGAGCCGGCGAAGGTCTCCGGCATCGACGTCGACTTCGTACCCGACGGCACGGCCCGCGCCGCAGCGCTACGCAACGGCACAGCCGATGTGGTGGAGGCGATTCCGGTGTCTCAGGCCGCCAACGTCGATCAGGCACTCGTGCACGAGGTGCCGATGCCGCGCACCAACACCCTGTACCTGAACACCGAGTCCGGGGTCTTCGCAGACCCGGCCATGCGCGCCGCCGCGCGGGAGTCGGTCGACAAGGATCGGCTGGTCGACCAGGTGTACGAGGGCCGTGCCGACGCCGCAAACGGATTGCTCGGCCCGGCATTGCCGTGGGCCGCCGACCGTCCGGCGCGTACGCAGACCCCGGCCGGCGACGCCGCAGGCAAGAAGATCACCCTCGCCACCTTCACCGACCGAGCCGAACTCCCGGAGGTCGCGGTGCTGCTGCAGCAGGAGCTCGAAGCCAAGGGCTTCGTCGTCGAACAGGTCGTGCGCGAGTATCAATTCATCGAAACCGATGCTCTCGCCGGTGCATTCGATGCGTTCATCCTTTCCCGCGCCACCGTGCTCGACTCCGGAGACCCGGCCGCGTACATGTACTCCGACTTCGCCTGCGAGGGATCGTTCAACATCTCGCAGTTCTGCGATCCGCAGGTCGACACCGCGCTCGCCGACGCCGCAGCCACCGATCCCGGCGACGCTCGCCGCACCGCGATCCTCGACGCCGAAAAACTGATCCTCGAAAAAGACGCTGCGGTACCGCTGCTGCACGAACGCGTCATCCAGGGAGAATCCGAGGGCGTGACCGGCGTGGCCCGCGATCCACGCGAGCGCACCTTGATCACCAACCAGACCGCTTTCGAGTAGGCAGTGAGAACGACTGTCTCACGGCTGCTCTCGGTGGCTGGCGTCGTACTGCTCGTCGGGATGCTGCCGTGGTTGTCCGACCGAGACCCCGCACTGAGCATTCTGCGGGCACGCTCCGCCGAGCAAGAAGCGACGCCCGAGGCCCTCGCGGCCATCCGCAACGACCTCGGTCTCGACGCCGGGCCGCTACGAACTTTCTGGAACTGGCTCACCGGCCTCGCGTCGGGCAATCCCGGAACATCCTGGAACACCGGCAAACCCGTACTGCCCGGTGCGCTCGAGGCACTGTCCGTCTCGCTGACCCTGATGGGTTTCGCGATGGTCGTCGCGCTCGTGACGGCCGCTCTCGTCGTCCTGCCGAGCATGCGGGCCGGGCTGCGCGGCACGCCGAAACGTACCGGCGGAAGCATTGCGGCCGCGCTGACGTCTCTGCCGGAGTTCCTGCTCGCCTCGGTACTGGTGGTCGTCGGAGCAGTGTGGTTGTCGTTTCCGGCGTACGGGTGGAACGGGCCGGAATATGCGGTGTTGCCCGCACTGGCACTGGGCCTTCCAGCGGGTGGCTTGATCGGTCGCCTCCTCGCCGACGCGGTAGCCGTGACCTTCACCGAGGGATGGGTGATCACGTGGACGGTGGCCGGGTTCTCGCGGCGGCAGATTGCCGTCGCTGTGTTGCGCCGGGCCGTCCCCGGACTCGCGTCGCAGGTCGGTTTGATCATGGTGGCCATGACGGGCGGCGCAGTGGCCGTCGAAAAGGTCTTCGCCATACCGGGATTGGGGCGCTCGACGCTCGGTGACGCGCAGTCGCAGGACCTGCCCGCCCTACAGATCGACATCCTGCTGCTGCTGGCCGTCAGTGCCGCCCTCGGTATCGCGGCGGAACTGTTACGCCGTCTACTGCTCGGCAGCGCACTGCACGAGAAGGCGATGCCAATTCCAGGCGGGGTGTTCCACCCCTCATCGCGTCGGTGGATCGTCCCGATAGCAGCCGCATCGATGCTCGCGGTGATGGTACTGGTGGGGCTGCCACGAGACGGCCAGGTCACCACCCGTGAGAAGTTCGCCCGACCATCGTCGACGTTCCCGTTCGGAACCGACGCGTCCGGCCGCGACTTGCTCGCCCGAGTGGCGGACGGGGCAGTGCGGTCGATCGGCCTGTCGCTGGCAGTCACGCTGGCGGCGTTGTGCGTCGGGGTACTGCTGGGGCTGATTCCCCGAGCGACCCGCGGCCTGGTGGAGGTCACCAATGCCGCACCGCCCGTCGTGACCGGCATCCTCATCGCCGCGATCTGGGGTCCGAGCGCCGGCGGGGCGGCTGTCGCGGTCCTGATCGTGACGTGGGCTCCACTCGCCGCGCACACCGCCGCACTCGTCGACGAGGCGCGAGCACAGCCCTACATCTCCATCTTGCCGACACTCGGTGCCCGCAACGGTCGAATCCTGTTCGGCTCCATCGTTCCCGGCGTGCTGCCGGCCGTGTTCCGGCACGCCATGATCCGCCTTCCCGGTGTCGCTCTGGCACTCGCCGCCCTCGGATTTCTGGGACTCGGTCCGCAACCTCCGACCGCGGATTGGGGACTGATCCTGTCCGACGGGGTAGCCGCCGTCGAGCGAGCACCGTGGGTCGCGGCAGCACCGCTGGCGTCGTTGATCGCGCTGGCCGTCCTCGCCGTCTCCGTCGCCAGCGCGACGTCGGGGCGGGTGAGAACGACCGGTAGCGTTGACGGCAAAGTCGATGCAGGAGGGCGCGTTACATGAGTTCGAGGACCGACAAGTCGCCGACGCGGTGGCGGTGGTCGTTTCTCGTCGACCTCGGGCGCGCCACGCCCACGGTGCGATTGCTGGTTCTCACCCAGATGACGTTCAACATCGGCTTTTTCATGGTGTTGCCGTATCTGTCGGTGCACCTGACTTCCGATCTGGGACTCGGAGCGGCACTCGTCGGCGTCGTCCTCGGTATCCGAACGTTCTCGCAGCAGGGCCTGTTCTTCGTGGGCGGCACCCTCGCCGATCGGTGGGGCATCAAGCCGGTGGTCCTCGTCGGCTGTGTCCTGCGAGTCCTGGGGTTCCTGGGCCTGGCCGCGTTCGATTCTCTCGCCGGTGTCGTCGCCGCGACGGTACTGGTCGGGTTCGCAGCCGCATTGTTCTCTCCCGCAGTCGAATCCGCGATCGCCATCGAAGCAGGCAAAAGCGAACGCACCGGCGGTGCCACCCGGGTTCAGACCTTCGCGCTGTTGTCGGTGTGCAATCAGATCGGATCGTTCACCGGCCCGCTCATCGGATCTCTGCTGTTGCTGGCCGACTTTCGGATCGCATGCCTCACGGCCGCAGTCATTTTCGTCCTCGTCATCGCCGCACACATCAGATGGCTGCCGCGCGAGCCCGGCGAACACCGCGACGATCCGTGGCTCTCGGGCTGGACCGACGTGATCCGAAACCGCACCTTCGTGCTGTTCGCCGTCGCCATGAGCGCGCAGTTGGTGGCCTACAACCAGCTGTATCTGCTGCTCCCCCTCGAGGTCGAACGGGCCTGGGGAACCCAGACGGTACTCGGCTGGTTCTTCGCAATCTCCGCAGTACTCGTCGTCACGACGCAGTTGCCCATCACCCGACGCGTCGCCGCGGTCTCGCCGCGCATCACGCTGCCGATCGGATTTGCCGTCATGGCACTCTCTTTCGCGTTGGTGGCGGTCCTCAGTCCTCTGGAGCTGACGGGGCTCGTCGGCCTGATTCCGGCCGCCCTGTTCGTGCTGCTGCTGGCACTGGGGCAGATGATCGCGATGCCGCAGGCCCGGGACCTCGTCCCCAAGATGGCCGCCGAACGCCGACTCGGTTCGTACTACGGATTCATGGCCTCCCTCGGCGGCATCGGGGTACTCCTCGGCTCGATCGCCGTCGGAGCGGTGATCGACGCGTCACCCGACACCGGCTGGGGAGCAGCAATCCCATGGCTGGTCGCTGCCCTGTTCCCCATCGCCAGTGTCATCGGCCTGCGAATCGTGTTGGC
Source organism: Rhodococcoides fascians NBRC 12155 = LMG 3623 (assembly GCF_001894785.1). GTDB lineage: Bacteria > Actinomycetota > Actinomycetes > Mycobacteriales > Mycobacteriaceae > Rhodococcoides > Rhodococcoides fascians. Next base: position 175,466 of record NZ_BCWW01000001.1, on the reverse strand, counting down.
TCGACTCGACTGAGTTGGTTCTGGTGTCGCCGGCTTCTGTCGGCCGCCCGCATTTCCCCGCCCCCTTTCCTCCGCCCCCATCCCGCCGCCCCCATCCCGCCGTCGTCCCCATCCCGCCGTCGTCCCCATCCCGCCGTCGTCCCCATCCCGCCGCCCCCATTTCCCGCAAACGCGCGCGCGTTTGTCATACGCGCGTGGATTCGCCTCGAATTCGGGGCTATTCCGCGCGCACCTGGCGAACGCGCGCGCGTTTGCGGCGGCCGCGGCTACATCCGGCGTCACCCCTCCCCCGGGGAGAGTCGACTCTCCCCCACGGGGAGGGGCGAGAATGTGGGCATGAACGGATTGCTGACGATCGGCGAGTTCTCTCGAATCACGCATCTGTCGGTGAAGACCCTGCGTCGCTATCACGAGTCGGGGCTGCTCGAACCCGCGACGGTCGACGACTACTCGGGCTATCGGTACTACGCCACCGATCAGGTCGGGGTAGCGCAGATCATCGGTCGATTCCGGAAGATGCAGATGCCGGAGCGGGAGGTGCGGGCAATCGTGCAGACACCCGATCCCGATGCCCGCGCTCGACTGATCACCGAGCATCTCACTCGACTCGAGCGTCAGTTGGACGACACCAGATCAGCCGTGACGGCGCTGCGACGATTGCTCGATCCCACTCCGCCCGCGATCGATGTCCGACGAATTCTCACTGAACAGTGTTCTGTCGCAGCCATTTCCGAGGTAGTCGACGCGTCCGACGTGCTGGGCTGGTACTCCGACGCGATGGCCGAGATCGACGCGGTCGTGTCCGACACCACCGGGCCACCGGGCGGGTTGTACGACAACGAACTCTTCACCGACGGGCGGGGTGAGCTGACCGTCTACGTTCCCACCGTCGATGCGCCATCCATCGGCAGAGTTCGGCCGATGACGCTGCCTCCCGTCGAACTCGCGGTGACGGTTCATCACGGACCCCACGACGACATCGACGTCACGTACGGTGCGCTCGGGGTGCACGTGGAGACCAACGGCCTCGCCATTGCGGGGCCGGTTCGCGAGGTCTATGTCGTCGGGCCGCGGGATACCGAGAACTCGGCGCTCTGGCGTACCGACATCGGATGGCCGGTGTTCACGGCATCACCGGCCACGTAGCAGTCAGCGTCCCAGCTGCCGGCTTGCTCCGCCGATCTCTGCGTGGGCACCGATCTTCGCGTTTCGTCCCGCTCGATCTCCGGCCTTGCGTGCGCCCTCAGAGTACCCGGCGTTCGCGCTCTGGCCTCGCCAGTGCCCGCGTGCAGTGGACGTGTGGCGGTAGTAGTCGCGTAGCTCGATCTCCTTGTCTCGCAACACCAGAGCGGTTCCGGCACCGGAGGTCTCCTGTGCGATGGCCTTGGCCTCGGTGTCCTTCTTGACCTCCGCGAGCCGTTGACCGATGCGCGACGCGAATGCCGTCTGAAAGTTCAGACGCGCCGTCACGGCGGCGACGGGCACTTCCTCGCGTCGGGTGTAGCGGCGACGATTCTTGACCTCGGTGACGGTGCGGATGGCCGTCTCGGATTTGTAGGCACCCGACTTGATGTACGCGTCGGACGCTCGGACCATCTGAATCAGCAAAGAGGAGTACAGGGCCTCGGTGGTCTCGATGTCCGAGTCGAAACCGTAGGCGAACACCTGCGTCGACGATCTGGCGACGTCGCACTGCACATCGTTTGCGTGGGCGATGGCGACGAACAGTTGAACGTAGGTCTTGAGTCCACGCTTGCCCGGTTCACCGATGGGGATGACCTTCTGAGTCGGCGTCGCCTGCCGTTCGCGGGATGCGCTGTGCGAACGCGCCACCGCCAGATCCACCGACGCCGACGTGGCCAAACGCTGCGCGGCCTCCATGAAGGCCTCGGCCTCGTGGGGGTTGTCGGTGGACTCCGCCTGACGCAGCAATCCGCCGATTCGCGTCAGCATCTTGTCCGAACTCATGAGCGAAAGGGTACCGGGCACCTCCGACACGTCCGGGTTGACCGATTCAGGAACTCGATAATGACCCCTGCGCGGTGAGTTGTGTGCCACAGTACCCATCGACATATGTGTCGGGGGAGCATCACAGCACGATTCTGCGTGCCCATCTCCGGGCGCATACCACCGCGTAGAAGTAAGTGGAGAAAACAATGGCGTCTTTGATCACGAAGGTGGCAGTGGTTGCGACAGCAGCCACGCTGCTGACGCTCACCGGATGTTCGAGCGACAGCGGTTCGAGCGGCGATTCGGGTGCTGCATCCGAAAATGCCGACGGCCGTGGACCTATCACCTATGTAGAGGGCCAGGACACCACCGAGACCGGTGTCGTCCAGCAGATCATCTCGGAGTGGAACGCCGCCAACCCCGATCAGCAGGTCACCTTCAAGGAGCAGTCCGCCGACGCCGATCAGGCCCACGACGACTTCGTTCAGCAGCTCCAGGCGCAGCAGAGCGACTACGACGTCATGGCACTCGACGTCGTCTGGACCGCCGAGTTCGCGGCCAAGGGCTGGCTCGTGCCGCTCGAGGGCGAATTCGCACTCGACAACGCAGGCGTTCTGCCCGCGACTGTCGCGAGCGCTACCTACAACGGCAAGCAGTACGCCGCACCGAAGAACACCAACGGCGGACTGCTCTACTACCGCAGTGATCTGCTCCCCGAAGCGCCCACCACCTGGGCCGAGCTCACCGAGGACTGCCAGGTCGCTCGCGACAACAACATCGACTGCTACGCAGGGCAATTCGCCCCCTACGAGGGTCTGACGGCCAACGCGTCGGAGATCATCAACGCGCACGGCGGATCGATCGTCGGCGAAGACGGCAAGACCCCCACCGTCAACAGCCCGGAAGCCAAGGCCGGGCTGCAGACTCTGGTCACCGCGTTCGAGACCGGCGTCATCCCGGCCCAGGACACCACGTTCAAGGAGTCCGACAGCCAGCAGGCGTTCCAGGACGGAAAGACGCTGTTCCTGCGCAACTGGCCGTACGTCTACGGCACCGCCGCAGAAGAAGGTTCGGCTGTGGTCGGAAAGTACGCGGTCGCACCGCTTCCCGGCGTCACCGGAGTGGGCACCTCGACGCTCGGCGGATACAACGCCGCGATCAGCGCGTACTCCGAGAACAAGGCAACTGCTGCCGACTTCCTGCGCTTCATGCAGGGCGAGAAGGCGCAGCGCATCATCGCCGAGGGTGCTTTGCCGCCCGTGCTCTCCTCGCTGTACGACGATCCCGCACTGATCGCCGCGATGCCGTACCTTCCCGCATTGAAGGCATCCATCGAGAACGCAGTTCCGCGCCCCGTCACCCCGTTCTACCCGGCCGTCTCGAAGGCCGTGCAGGACAACGTCTCTGCCGCCATCAAGGGTGAGAAGAGCGTCGACCAGGCGATCACGGACATGCAGGCCGGTATCGAAACCGCCGGCGCCAACTGATTTCGGGAGAACCAATGGCTGTACCTGCTGGTGTGACCAGTGGGGCCGCCGCAACCACCGCGGCCGGGGGCTCGTCCCCCGGCCGCGGTCGGCATGTGCGGTCCAAGAACAAGCGGTTCGGCCTGACGCAGGGTCGGGCCTGGCTGTTGATCGCACCGACGATGGTGATCCTCGCGATCGTCATCGTCTACCCGGTGATCCGAGCCCTGGTGATGTCCTTCTCCAAGGATCCCGGTCTCGATCCCGCCACCGGCATGTTCGTCACCGGTGGATCTGCCGGCTTCGACAACTACACGCACTGGATCCTGCAGCAATGCACCTCGGCGTCGGGCACATCGGTGCCCTGCCCGCCGGGAACGCTGGGGTCGCAGTTCTGGGGCGCCGTCGGAAACACCGCGTTCTTCACGGTCGTCACGGTGTCCATCGAGGTGGTCATCGGCTTCGGAATGGCCGTCATCATGGGTAAGACCTTCGCCGGACGCGCCCTGTTGCGCGCGGCAATCCTGATCCCCTGGGCGATCCCGACGGCGGTCACGGCCAAGCTCTGGTACTTCATCTTCGCGTACGACGGCATCGCCAATCGCATTCTGGGAACGAACATTCTGTGGACCGGTGACGCGTGGCCCGCTCGTTTCGCCGTCATCATCGCCGACGTGTGGAAGACGACGCCGTTCATGGCGCTGTTGATTCTGGCCGGGTTGCAGATGATTCCCGCCGACGTCTACGAGGCGGCTCGCGTCGACGGGGCGTCGGCGTGGCAGCGGTTCACCAAGATCACACTGCCGTTGGTCAAGCCCGCGTTGATGGTGGCAATTCTGTTCCGCACCATGGACGCGCTGCGTATGTACGACTTGCCGGCCATCCTCACCGAGGGCAATCCCGCCACCCGGACCATCTCGATCCTGGTGGTGGATCAGATTCGGCAGGGATTCAACAGCGCTGCCTCGCTGTCGACGATCTCGTTCATCATGATCTTCGTCGTGGCGTTCATCCTGGTGAAGTTTCTCGGTGCCAATGCCGTTGCCACTCAGGACAATCAGCGCAAGGGGCCCGGCCGATGAAGCAAGCTCGCATCTATCTCGGCGTCGTCGTCATTCTCGTCTGGGGACTGGCACCGTTCTATTGGATGGTCGTCACCGCATTCCGCGACCCGCGCTACACCTTCGACACGACGCCGTGGCCGACGCACGTCACGTGGGAGAACTTCGAGAACGCGTTGTCGACGGCGAACGGCAACAACTTCCTGCGTGCGGTGGGCAACAGTCTGATCGTGGGCGGCGCGACCACTCTGATCGCGTTGGTCATCGGCATCTTCACCGCATACGCACTCTCGCGCATCGACTTTCGCTTCAAGTACGTGGTGACGGGCATCATCCTGGGTGCGTCGATGTTCCCCGTCGTCGCATTGGTGACCCCGCTGTTCCAGTTCTTCACCAACATCGGCTGGATCGGCAGCTACCAGGCGATGGTCATCCCGAACATCTCGTTCGTCCTACCGCTGACGATCTATACGTTGGCGGCGTTCTTCGCCGAATTGCCCTGGGAGCTCGAAGAAGCCGCGCGGATCGACGGTGCCGGACGATTCCAGGCATTCCGCCTGGTGATGCTCCCGCTCGCCGCGCCTGCCTTGTTCACCACCGCGATTCTCGCGTTCATCGCCGCAGTGAACGAGTACCTGCTGGCCAGTCAGCTCTCTAGTGACAAGACCGAACCGGTGACCGTGGCCATCGCGCGGTTCACCGGCAACGATCCGCTCGTGGTGCCGTATGCCGCGATCATGGCCGCGGGCACCATCGTTGCGATTCCACTGGTGATCATGGTGCTGCTGTTCCAGCGCCGCATCATCTCCGGACTGACGGCGGGCGGCGTCAAGTCGTGACGGCGCAGGACCACCTGCAGTTGTTGGCAGGCATTCTGGGGTTCTTCGCGCTGGTCGCTCTCGGCTTCGCCGTAGCCGGGATCATCGGAGGTGATCCCGGCGTGCTGCCGTCTGTGGCGTTGCTCGGTCTGCTGGTGGCACTGTGGTTCGTCGTCAAGAAGATTCGCTGAAACTCGTCGTCGCCACGGACACCAGTTCGGCGAGTGCCGGACTCATCGCGCTGCGCCACACCAGGGCCAGCAGGGCGGCGGTGTGCGAGTCGGTCAGCTCGACCGCGACGAGCCGGTCGCCGTAGAACTCGGCCATCGATCGGCTGAGGATCCCAACGCCCAGACCGCGAGCTGCGAGGTCGGCCACCGCGTCAGGTGCGCTGGCCTGCAACGCAATCGATGGTGACAGACCTACCCCGGCGCAGTCTTTGTCGAACACCGCACGAATGCCGGTGCCCAGCGGTAGTGCGATGATCGGGTGTTCGCACACTCGGCTCAGCGTTGCCTCTCGCCGCCCTGCCAGCGGATGCTCCGCCGGCACGGTTGCGACGATCCGCTCGTCGATCACCACCATCGATTCGAGTCCGGCGGGGGTCCGAGAAGCGAGACCGACCAACGCAAGATCGATCTCGCCGGATCGAACATCCGCGACGAGATCGTCCGAAGTACCCTCGCGCAAAGCAATGTCGACGCCGGGATGGGCCGCGTGGAAGCCCGCCAACGCGTCGAACAGTGGGGGAACGGTGCAGGCGGTGACCATACCGACGCTCAGTGAGCCGCGCAGTAGGCCCGTCACATCGTCGACGGATTGTTTGACGGATCCGGCCGCGGCGAGTGTCGCGCGGGCCTGCGGCAACGCCGCCTGGCCGGCTGTGGTCAAAGTGGCTGTGCCACCGGATCTGTCGATCAGCTCGGCACCGAGTTCGCGCTCGAGCGCCCTGATCTGCGCGCTGACCCCCGATTGGCTGATGTGAACGCGGGCGGCAGCGCGGGTGAAGTTCGCTTCCTCGGCCACCGCGACGAAATACTCGAGCTGCCTCAGTTCCATTGCTGTACTCCCAGATCGGGACCTTCGCCGGCGTCGAGTCGGGCTATCGCGCGCTTCGGCGCGGTGACGCGGTAGCTGCAGTCGATCAGTTCGGCGGCTTCGGCCCAGACATCGCTGTCGGCCTTGTCTTTGCGGTCACTGCTCAGGTCGAATCCCACCCAGCCTGCGGGTCCGAGGTAGGCGGGATGGAAGTAGCGCGGCTCGAGTTCGCAGGCTCGCTGCTCCTCGGCGCTCTCGCATTTGACGAGGATCGACAGATCGAACTGATCGCCGCCTTTGACGCCGCCGCCGAAGTAGACGAACACCGAGGTCGTGCGGAAGGTCGGCCTGCCGTGCGAAACCTTCTCGGTCACGTCGGGGTACGCGAACGCCAGAGCGCGAACGCGTTCGAGAATCGGATGCTTCGAGGTGGGATCGATGGCCACGCGAGAACGATAGCGCGTAGCGTCTAGCTGCGGCTATGAGTAAAAGTTCTGGTGATGATCGGAACCAACTGTTGGACTTCTGACTGCGCCGGTTCGAGACTCGAATCCATGACACAGACACCCGCACAAATTGCAGCGACCTACTTCGAGGCCTGGAAGTCGAAGGACTTCGACACTCTGGCGTCGATCCTGCACGAAGACGCCACGTTTCGCGGGCCACTGGGCACCGCCGACAGCGGCGAAGAATGCGTCGCCGGGTTGAAGGGAATGTCGCAGATCGTCACCGACATCGACATCGCGCACGTCTTCGTCGATGGCCCGAACGTGCTGACGTGGTTCGAGCTGCACACATTGATAGCACCCCCTGCCCCCACCGCGAACTGGCAACGAATCGAGAACGGCAAAATCACCGAAATCAGGGTGACATTCGACCCTCGCGCCATCGTCGAGGCGGGATAGCCGAACGCCCGCCGGTACTCAATGTGACATTTGGTGGCCTTTTGGGGGGTCAATGTCACGTTGAGTGGACCGGCGGGCGTCAGTGCCGCAGAGAGTTACGCGTCGATGATGAAGGCTTCGAGCTGCTCGCGAGCGACGTCGTCGGCCAGCTGCTTCGGCGGGCTTTTCATCAGGTAAGCGGAAGCCGGGATGACCGGTCCACCGATGCCGCGGTCCTTGGCGATTTTCGCGGCGCGGACTGCGTCGATGATGACGCCGGCAGAGTTGGGCGAGTCCCAGACCTCGAGCTTGTATTCGAGGCTCAGGGGAACGTCACCGAAGGCGCGGCCTTCGAGGCGGACGTAGGCCCACTTGCGGTCGTCGAGCCAGCCGACGTGGTCGGACGGTCCGATGTGGACGTCCTTGGCGTTGAATTCCTTCTGCAGGTTCGACGTGACGGCCTGGGTCTTGGAGATCTTCTTCGACTCGAGGCGGGTGCGCTCGAGCATGTTGAGGAAGTCCATGTTGCCGCCGACGTTGAGCTGCATGGTGCGGTCGAGCTGCACGCCGCGGTCTTCGAACAGCTTCGCCATGACACGGTGGGTGATGGTGGCACCGACCTGGCTCTTGATGTCGTCGCCGACGATGGGGACGCCAGCGTCCTCGAACTTCTTGGCCCAGACGGGGTCGGAGGCGATGAAGACGGGGAGGGCGTTGACGAAGGCGACGCCTGCGTCGATGGCGGCCTGTGCGTAGAACTTGTCGGCTTCTTCGGATCCGACGGGGAGGTAGGACACGAGGACGTCGACCTTGGCGTCACGCAGTGCCTGTGCGACGTCGACTGCTTCGCCGTCGGCCTCGGTGATGGTCTCGCGGTAGTACTTTCCGAGGCCGTCGAGGGTCGGTCCGCGCAGGACGTGGACGTCCTTCGGGGGCACGTCGGCGATTTTGATGGTGTTGTTCTCGCTGGAGAAGATGGCCTCGGAGAGGTCGAAGCCGACCTTCTTGGCGTCGACGTCGAACGCGGCGACGAACTCGACGTCGCGGACGTGGTACTTGCCGAACATGACGTGCATCAGGCCGGGAACGGTGGCGTTCTCGTCTGCGTCCTTGTAGTACTCGACACCCTGGACCAGGGATGAGGCGCAGTTGCCCACACCCACAATGGCCACGCGGATTGCGTTGTTGTTCTCACCCATGGTCGGGTTCTCCTTCTGTCTTGACTGTCCTGTTTGGTGCTGTGTGGGACGGTGCTGGGTTGGGGGCGGCTTGCTCGGCTGCGATGACTTCGTTGAGCCAGCGCACCTCGCGTTCGCTCGATTCGAGACCGAGCTGGTGGAGTTGCCGGGTGTAGCGGTCGAGCGTTCCGTTCGCCTTGGCCACAGCGTCGCGGAGGCCTTCTCGGCGCTCCTCGACCTGGCGTCGTCTGCCTTCGAGAATGCGGACCCGAGCTTCTGCCGGGGTTCGACTGAAGAAGGCCAGATGTACGCCGAATCCGTCGTCGGTGTAGTTCTGCGGTCCGGTGTCGGCCACCAGTTCGGCAAATCGTTCCCTGCCGAGGGGAGTGAGCACGTACACCCGCTTTGCTCGTCTTTTCACGAGCAGTTCGGGACCGGCGTCCTCGGCGATGAGCCCGTCGGTTTGTAGTCGACGGAGCGCCGGGTACAGCGATCCGTACGAAAACGCACGAAATGCTCCGAGCAGGCCGGTCAGCCGCTTGCGAAGCTCGTAACCGTGCATGGGTGATTCGAGAAGTAGTCCGAGAATTGCGAGCTCGAGCATGCAACTCCCCCTTCTCGAATCCAACGATCACATCCTGGCGATGCGATGAGCCACACTATCGGAGAATGTATCGCGCCGATACATGAAGTGACAAACCAATGGCCGGTTACATCGCGCGAATCGGCATTTGTGGGCGTGTTTTTCGGGGTCCTTCGCGGGTATCGACACAGGACGGCACTACATCGAAGGAGCGCATCATGCACGAATACGATCAACCGCCCCCGCTGTCGAACGGCGAGTCCGAGCGCGGTTCCCACGTGGCGGACCTGTCGACGGTGCAGCTGATCGAGCGACTGACTACTCAGGTCTCGACGCTCGTCCGGACCGAGATCGACGCCGGACTCGCCGAAGTCAAGAGCAAGGGAAGCTGCCTCGGGGTAGGCGTCGGAATCTCCGGCGCGGGTGCGCTGCTGCTGTTCCTCGGGCTCGCCACCTTGATCGCTACCGCAGTGCTCGGACTGGCGACAGTGCTGTCCGCATGGCTCGCAGCGCTGATCGTCGCGATCGTGGTGCTGGCGATCGGGGGCATCCTGGCCGCAGTCGGCGCGTCCCGGGCCAAGAAAGCCTTGCCACCGATTCCCGAGGACACCGCAGCACGTATCGGCGACGACATCACCGCGGTGAAGGAAGGAATCCGATGACCGACACACCGGCCCACAGCGTTCCCGGCAACTCCGATCAGCCGCCCGGCATCGAGGAGCAGCGTTCCGAACTGGCCGACACCGTCGCCGCTCTCGCGGCCAAAGCCGACATCCCCACCCGAGTGGGCAACGAGGCCTCTCGTCAGGCGACACGTGCCTCCGATGCGGTGCGCAGTAGGCCCGGCACTGCCGCTGGGGCCGTGGGCTTCGTGGTGACCGCAGTGTTGGTGACGGTTCTTCTTCGTCGCCGACGTACGAGAAAGGTATTTCGATGAGTGCAGTATCGAAGGCGTTCTACAGACCGATGTCGTTGGCGACGAGTGTGCTCGGCGGGCTGGCGGCCGGCGCGGTGTTCAAGCAGGTGTGGAAGCACGTCGGCGACGACGATGCGGCGGCCCCCGACCCGAAGGATCTGAGTCGCTCCGTCCGAGAGGTGCTGATCGCGGCAGCTGTCCACGGTGCGGTGTTCGGCGTCGTCAAGGCCGCAGTCGACAGGGCAGGGGCAACCGGTTACCGCGCCATCACGCACGAGAGCCCGAAGTAGCCGACACGCAACATGATTCGCGGAGTCTAGCGGCTTACCGAGACGATGTTGCCCGCGAAGTCCGCTTCGACTCGGCCACCCTGGTCGTCGTCGTTGTGTGCGGTGATCGAGATGCGCTGCTCACCGCGGGAGTCGGTGATCATGACGTATTCGACGGCGGCGTCCGGGACCCCGACGGCGTCGGGCGTTCCCGCGACGAGGCCAGCCAGAACCGCGGAATCGATTGTGGCCCAGTCGAAGAGCGCCTCTTGTTCCTCGGGCGGCTCGGTCTCGTGATACACCTCGAACCCACCGGAGACGAACACGCGCTCTCGTCTGCCCTCTGCCGTCGGGCGATAGACGTCGGCACGGTTGCCGTCCATCTGAATGAACACCTCGAGAACCTGCGAACTGCCGAAACGTTGCACGTAGCGTTCTCGGAAATCGTCGAGTCCGGCAGCCGTGTCGAAAACGAACGGGCGGGCGACTATCGGGGTGACATCGACCGGCAGGTCCATTGGCACGGTGGGGGTCACGCTGCGCGTCGTCGTGGACGCGACGACGGCAGCAGTCGGAACCGGTTCTTCGCCGGTCCTGGTCGACAGAAACACCACCAGCCCTACAGTCACGATGACGACCGAGCCGAGTGCCAGCAGTAGCCGGTTCTTCGGTTCGGATGTTCGCGGCGGTGGTTCCGGAAGGTCGATGTCGAGTTGTAGGTCGGAGACCAGGCGTCGCAGATCGCGCAGGGTGATGGCCACCCGCGCACGTTCGCTGCGTAGGCGGTGCTCGTCGAAGGTGAGCTGGCCGTCGGCGTATGCGGAATCCAGAACGGTGGCGGTCAGCGCGCGGTCGATGTCACGGGCGCGAAAATCGGGTCGTGGTGCCATCCTGCGGCCTCCTTTCCGGACACATCAGCCGAACGAAAACGGCGTGACACGCAGGAGGTTGCCTGCGGGATCGAACAGGAGAGTTCCGCTTTCGTGGTCGGTGTTGTCGGCGGAGACGGAAATTTGCGGACCGTTGTCGCTGCCGTGGAAGCTCACGTTGTAGCTGTCGATGCGACTCACGTTCAAGCTCTCGCGGGCACCGGCGATGATCCCCGCTGCCTTCGTCAGATCGACCGTCGCCAGGTCGATCTGAGGTTCGTCGAAGTCGCGGGTGCTCGAGAAATTGTCGTCGTAGTCGCCGATCACGCCGTTCCGATAGGTGTAGCTGACCTGCTTCTGTGGCACCCCGGGTGCAGGTGCCGAAATGACGGCGTAGTCCTCGTACAGCCCGAGTCTGTCGACCACCGACGTGCCGATCTTCTGTTGCAGTGCATCGACGATATCCACGACGACTGCAGGATTCTTGTACCCGGCCGACCCGAGACCCGATTCGGGGTCATTGGTGTTCGAGCACGCGCGAATGCCGAATGTGAGCGCCACGAGTGCGGCAACGGCAGGGACCGCGACGGCCATGAAGCCCAGGCGTGAGCCCTTTGCCGTCGTGATCGGATGCGCGAACTCGATCGGGTCGGCCATCGGCGGCAGATCGGTGTCGTTCTGAAGGTCCTCGATGAGGGCGTGCAGATCGGCGATCGTGTCGGCTTCCTTCGCCAGATCGATCCTTGCGGCGTGCTCGAAATCGGACAGCTGGCCATCGGCGAGTGCTTCGTCCAACGTGGCGCAAGTATCGGTGCGATCCACATCACGCGCTCGCGTACTGGGTGACAGTCGCGTCGGCACAGGTGGAGCATAGTTTCTCGGCCCAGGAATGGGGGTCGATCGTCGTCCAGGCGGGGATCGCAGGTCTCCATCGACACTGCCGCACGTACTCTGGTTCTCGTGCGACTTCAGCGACAGGTGGTGGACTACGCCCTTCAGCGTCGGTCGCTGCTGGCCGAGGTCTACTCCGGTAGGACGGGCGTGGCAGCGGTCTGCGATGCAGATCCCTATCTTCTACGTGCCGCCAAGTTCCACGGCCGCGGCAGCGACGTAGTGTGCCCGATCTGCCGGAAGGAGCAGCTCACGCTGGTGTCGTGGGTGTTCGGCGAGAAGCTCGGACCCCTGTCCGGCTCCGCGAGAACGGCCGACGAACTCGGTCGGCTGGCTGCCACCCAAGAGGAATTTTCGGTCCATGTGGTCGAGGTCTGCCGCTCGTGCAGCTGGAATCACCTCGTCCAGTCCTACGTCCTCGGGGCCGTGCCCGCACCCAAGCAACCCCGTCGCCCACGATCGGGATCCCGTCAACCGAACCGTCGAACTGCGAGTGAATGACACAATCGCTTCGCTGAACCCAGCCACCGAGAATTCGACGCGGCCGCCGAGATTACTGGAGATTCGTACGTGAGTTCCCCCTACGACAACAACCCGGGTAACAACGAACCTGGCCGTAGCGACTCCGGACGGCGCCCCGACGTGCCCGGACCACCGCGCGGCAGCCGCCATTCCGATCCGCCCGGACGTCGTCCGGTACCCCCACCGGGCCAACGTCCGGTGCCTCCTCCGGGCCAACGTCCGCTACCGCCTCCGGGTCAGCGCCCCGGACCGCCTCCCGGGCAGCGTCCGATGCCACCGCAGGGTCGACCGCCGATGCCACCTCCGGGTCAGCGTCCGGTGCCTCCTCCGGGTCAGCGCCCCGGGCCCCCTCCTGGGCAGCGTCCGATGCCACCGCAGGGTCGACCGCCGATGCCTCCCGCCGGCCAACGTCCGGGTCCGCCTCCGGGTCAGCGTCCGATGCCACCGCAGGGTCGCCCGTCCGGTGACGGTCGCTACGCCACGGCAGGTGTTATCCGATCGGGATCCGTGCCGCCGCCACACGAACCGAACGATCCATCAGCTAGCTCCTCGGGCAACGAACCGCCCGAGCCCCCCGAAAGAGGTTCCGCCGCGAAAACGAAGAAGAAGTCCCGGAGTGGAGCCGGCGGAACGACCAAGTCCAAGTGGCGGGTAGTTCGACGCACGTTGTATGCGTTGGTCGCCTTGGGCCTGATAGTGCCGATTCTGCTGTTCATGGTGGCGTACACGCTGGTGGACGTCCCGCGGCCCGGTGACCTCAGGACCAATCAGGTTGCGACGATCTTCGCCTCCGACGGGTCGAGCGTGCTCGGCAAGGTGGTGCCACCCGAGGGCAACCGAACCGATGTCACGATCGACCAGATTCCGGAGCACGTACGTAACGCCGTGCTCTCGGCGGAGGATCGCGACTTCTATTCCAATCCCGGGTTCTCGGTGACCGGCTTCGGCCGTGCCCTGCGCGACAACGTGCTCGGACGTGACAGCGCGGGCGGCGGTTCCACGATCACCCAGCAGTACGTCAAGAATGCGGTGGTCGGCTCCGAGCGGACGTTGACGCGCAAGATGCGGGAGCTGGTCATCTCGTCGAAGATGGCTCGCCAATGGTCCAAGGACGACATTCTCGCGGCGTATCTGAACACCATCTATTTCGGTCGTGGCGCTTATGGCATCGCTGCCGCGTCGACGGCGTACTTCGGCAAATCCGTGGATCAGCTCTCGGTCGAGGAAGGCGCAGTACTGGCTGCGACCATCCAGCAGCCGTCCGGACTCGATCCGGAAGTCAACCCCACCGGGGCCCAGTCGCGGTGGAACTACGTGCTCGACGGCATGGTCTCGCAGGGCCAGCTCGATGCGACTCAGCGTGCGGCGATGCAGTATCCGCAGTGGGTCCCCATTTCTCAGGTCGATTCGGGTGATGCCGCCGACGCAGGTCCCAACGGTCTGATCAAGGCGCAGGTTTTGCGTGAACTGTCGGCTGTCGGGGTCAGTGATCAGGATCTGAACACCGAGGGTCTGCAGATCACGACGACGATCGACCCGAGGGCGCAGGCCGCCGCGGTCGAGGCCGTGGACAACAACCTGCAGGGTGAGCCGTCGGAGCTGCGCACGGCGTCGGTGTCGATCGATCCGCGCAGTGGCGCGGTCCGCTCGTACTACGGCGGCGCGGACGGGCGCGGTTTCGACTTCGCTCAGTCCGGGTTGCAGACCGGATCGTCGTTCAAGGTGTTCGGCCTCGCCGCTGCCTTGGACCAAGGCATTCCGCTTTCGAAGATGTACGACAGTTCCTCGCTCGACGTCAACGGCATCCAGATCAGCAACGTCGAGGGCGAATCCTGTGGCACGTGCACCATCGCCGAAGCCCTCAAGCGGTCGCTGAACACGAGCTTCTACCGCATGATGCTGGGCATGGACAACGGCCCGCAGGCGATCGCGGACATGGCACACAAGCTCGGTATCCCGCAGGAGATCGAGGGCGTCGGCCCCACGCTGACCGAGCCCGACAACGCGGGCCCGAACTACGGAATCGTGCTCGGCCAGTACCAGTCGCGGGTGATCGATATGGCCTCGGCCTACGCCACACTGGCAGCCTCCGGCGTCTACCACACCCCGCACTTCGTGCAGAAGGTCGTCACGGCCGACGGCACGGTGTTGCTCGATCGTGCACCCGAGGCCGGTCAGCAGGTCGTCTCGGCGGCGGTGGCCGACAACGTGACGTCGGCGATGCGTCCGATCGCCGGGTACTCCAACGGTCACAACCTCGCGGGTGGTCGTCAATCGGCGGCGAAGACCGGTACCGCGCAGCTCGGTGATACCGGACAGAACAAGGACGCCTGGATGGTCGGCTACACCCCGTCACTGTCGACAGCGGTGTGGGTCGGTACCGAGCAGGGCTTGCCGCTCGAGAACAGTTACGGCGGTCCGATCTACGGATCGGGCATACCGTCGGACATCTGGAAGGCGACGATGGACGGCACGCTCGAGGGCACCTCGAACGAGACGTTCCCGACGCCCGAGGCCATCGCCGGTCAGGCAGGTGTCCCGCAGTACTCGGCACCGGCCGCCCCGGTCACGACGGTGGCTCCGTCCGCGCCGCCGCCCGTGACTCTGCCGATCCCGACGGAGATTTCGCCGCCGGTGGTCATCACGCCGCGTCAGGTCGAGATTCTGCCGGGCGTCACCATTCCGCTGCCGGGTCTGGCCCCGGCTCAGCCCGCACAGCCACCGGCAGCACCCGAGCCGGCAGCCCCCGAACCGGCGACTCCCGGCCAGTAGCACCGAACGGTGACGACCGAACCCGAGCGCAAGGGCAGAGCCCTTGCCAGTCCTGGTCGCCTGGACACGGCGAGTGCAACGGACCGTGACGCACCCAGCCGTACCGATCCGATGACCGAGGAACTGTCCTCGGTCATCGGCGGGCCGGTGGGCGCGCACGCTCTGGTCGGTCGGCAACGGTGGTTCACTGCGCTGCGGGTCATCCTGTTGCTCGCGGTGGTCTTTCTCTGCTTCGGTTGGTTTGCCAAGGCGGCGTGCATTCAACAGGCACCGGTGGGTCCGAACGGTGAACTCGGTCTCGACTGGAGCGGCAGTCGCCAGTACGTGGCTATGTGCTACTCGGACACCGTGCCGCTCTACGGTGCCGAGCGGCTCGACCAAGGTGCGTTTCCGTACAAGAAGTCCTGGGAAGAAACGAAGGCCGACGGGTCGAGTCAGATCCGGTACATGGAGTACCCGGTCATTGCCGGCCTGTACCAGTACGGCTCGATGGTCGTCGGAAAGGCATGGAACTCACTGAGTTTCCTGCCGCAAGCCCTGCCTGTGGTCGTCTATTTCAACGTCGTTGCTCTGGGATTGGCCGTCGCGTGGCTGGTCACCGTGTGGGCGACGGCGATCTCGGCGGGGCGACGCATCTGGGACGCTGCCCTGGTGGCTGCCTCACCGCTGGTGATCGTGCATGGATTCACCAACTTCGACGCTCTCGCAACGGCATTCGCGCTCACCGGTCTGCTGGCCTGGGCCAAGAAGCGGCCCGTACTAGCCGGTGTACTACTCGGCCTCGGCGGTGCCACCAAGCTCTACCCGTTGCTGTTCCTCGGACCGCTGCTGGTGTTGTGCTGGCGGGCCGGCCGCATGCGCGAGTGGGGGCTGACCGCAGCGGCTGCCCTCGGGGCCTGGCTTGCGGTCAATCTTCCACTGGCCCTGCTGTATCCGACGGGGTGGTACGAGTTCTTCCGGCTCAACTCCGAGCGCGGAGCCGACCCCGATTCGCTGTACAACGTCGTCACTTCCTTCACCGGATGGACGGGCTTCGACGGCCCCCTCTATCCAGGGGACAAGCCGCTGGTTCTCAACGCAGTCACGCTGCTGCTCTTCGCCGTCGTGTGTGCGCTGATCGCCTACATCGGTACGACGGCTCCGACCCGGCCGAGGCTGGCCCAGTTGGTGTTTCTGGTGGTGGCCGGGTTCCTGCTGACCAACAAGGTGTGGAGTCCCCAGTACTCGCTGTGGCTGGTCCCTCTCGCGGTGCTGGCTCTACCGCATCGTCGAATCCTGTTGGCGTGGATGGCAATCGACGCGTTCGTCTGGTTCCCCCGGATGTACTACTACCTGGGCGTGGACAACAAGGGTCTGCCCGAACAGTGGTTCACCGCCACCGTGGTCGTGCGCGATATCGCAGTGATCGGCTTGTGCGCGTTGATCGTTCGGCAGATCTACCGGCCGTCGGAGGATCTCATTCGAAACGGCAGCGCCGTCGACCCGCTCGGTGGCGTACTCGACGGCGCTGCAGATCGAACCGGTCGGCGTGCGGTCACATATAGCGGCCGAGCTGCTTGACGGCTTCACCGGCGTGCTTGGCCTGGATGCCGTCGCCGATGGCCTGTAGCTTCCATTCACTGCCCTGGCGGTAGACCTTTGCCATCACCAATCCCGTGAACGGCATGCCGCCCTGCAGGGTGAAGCGGGCGAGTTCGGTGTTGGTGGTGTTGTCGACCAGCCGGCAGAACGCATTGGCGACCTGCTCGAACGTCTGGCCGCGGTACGAGGTGACCGTGAAGACGATGCCGGTGACGTGCTGGGGTACTCGCGTCAGATCGACGACGATGACCTCGTCGTCGCCCTCGCCCTCACCGGTCAGGTTGTCTCCCTTATGGGTGATCGACCCGTCCTTGGCGTTGAGCTGGCCGTAGTAGACGACATCGTTGACGTTGCGATCTGCCAGCATGATCGCCGACGCGTCCAGGTCGATGTTCGCCGCACGGCCTCCGCCGCCGAACAGTCCACCCTTCTTCGGGGTCGTCACCGGGTCCCAGCCGAGGCCCATGCGAATCACCGTCAGGGCCACGCCGCCGTCCTTGCGGAGAGTGACCTTCTGGCCCTTGGACAGACTGACGGGCTTGGACTTGGTGAGGCTGACTTCCGGAGCTTCGGAGCGAACCGGGGCGGGAGGGGCTGCGGGAGGCGCGGCCGGGGCGGGTGGCGTCGGCGGTGCAGGGGGCGGGGTGGGAGCCGGCGCGTCGTCCACGGAGACACCGTGATCGGTCACCAACGCAGCGAAACCACCCGCGTAGCCCTGCCCCACGGCGCGCACTTTCCAGCTCCCCTGGCGGCGGTAGATCTCCAGCGCAATGACGATGGATTCGGAGCTGAGGCCCTCGATCGTGTACTCGTACAACACATTTCCCGCTGTGTCGCTGACTCGCGCGACCGGGGGTGCAGATCGGCCGAAGTTGCTCGACGCGTCGTCGAGGGTGATGACCGCACGGATCTGCTCGATATCGGACGGAACAGCACCGAGCGAGACGGCGAGCCGCGCCGGCCCGCCCTGCCCGGGTTCGAGGCGGACGCCGGGGCCGGTCGGCTGATTGAAGAACACGAAATCGGCGTCCGTGCGCACCTTTCCGGCGTCGGTGACCAGAAGTGCAGACAGGTCGGCCGGCACCGCCAGGGCGATGGACACGACGACGTCGCCGACGGTGAGGGGGCCGTTCTGACCCTTGGACAACGGTTGACCGGCCGGAGCAGACAATGTGGTGGACTCTCTCTCGAAGTGCTGGTTACCGTCATCCAATGTACTTGGTCGATTTGTCCGACTGATGTGACCGCGAAGGCCTGTCGGTCAGATCTGGCGGAGGGTGAACAGGTCACCCGGGGTGCAGCCGAGCACCCGGCATACGGCGGTCAGGGTGGAGAATCGGATGGCCTTGGCGCGGTCGTTCTTGAGTACCGACAGATTGACGACGCTGACCCCGGCCAGACGCGACAGCTCGGCGAGCGTCATGCCGCGGGCTTCGAGGATCTCGCCGAGATGACACACGACGAGATGGTCGACGAACTCCTCGGCCATCAGACCAGACCATCGGCATCGCGAGCGAGCTTGGAGCCCTGACGGAGCACTCCGTAGACGAACTGCAGGACCACTGCGACGATCACGGCAAGCCAGAATGCGCCGAGGCTCCCTGCGGTATCGGTGACATCGGTCGTCTCGAGCGCGCTCTGAATGGCATTGGTACTCATCACTCGTAGGCCCCCGGTAATGACCGGGTACAGGACCAGGCAGACGGCAACCACAACCAGGTCGATGCTGGCGCGGGTGCTGAACGGAGTTTCCTCGATCACGTTGAGAAAGAACCGGTACGCGAAGAAGATCCCTATCAGAATGACGATTCCGCCGGCCACGATCTCGCCGTATCGCATGAAGTCGATCATCCCGATGAGTCTCTGGACGTCGCTCTTGGCAACAGCAAGTTCGACGGCGTTGCCCGGCTGCAGCCGGCCGCCGAGCAACTCGATGGTCGGCGAGTTGTAGCGCGGCGTGACCATTGCGCTGACGTAATCCGAGGAGTGGTATTTCCAAGCCTTCCAGCCGGACCAGACCACTGCCGCTCCTGCGTAGAACACCATTGCCCATTTGTTGGCTCGTGCCGAACCCAGTCCGTATGCCATCCCGCCGCCTCCATATCGATAGTCGATAACAACGAATATCGATAACCTATCGAAAATCGATACGGTGTCAAGGGGTGGGCTGTGTCATCGGCGTAAGGCCGACTCCAACTGTCGCCCGATTTCCGCGACCAATCGGGTGGAATCGGCGGGCACGACGTCGATCGACGCGTGGGACCGAACAAGGTAGCGGCCGTCCCCGTCGAAGTCCATCCAGAAGAACGAGACGGCATCGGTATCGCGGCGGTGGTCGTAGGTGGCGCCGCGCGCGACGATCACCTCGCCGACTGCCGATCGCGGTCGGGCGAAGAACGCCTCGAATTTCTCGTCCGCAGTCGCGTGTCGAGTGGCCGTGGACAGGATTGCTCCGCTCGATGTGGTTGCAGTGCAGGGATGTTCGAGGGTGGCGGCCGCACGGCGTCCGGCCTGCACGGTCGGCACGGACTCGGCGATTCGTACGGGGGCAGATGCCGGGGTGACCGTGTCGATCGTGACCGAACAGTCCGGCCCAGGTCGTTGGGTGAGGACAACCGCGAGATCATGGGTCACCGCTGCATGAACGCGCACTGGGCTCTGCCCGAGATCGTGTGTGTCGCTTCGGCATTCGATGCGCACAGCGGGGTCGATCACCACTCCAACGGCCGCCTCGAGCCGCTCGTCCACCAGCGCGTCGATCCTCGCCGACGCTTCGCGCCGCAGCTGTCGGAGCTGACCCTCGGTATCGACGTCGACGGTGACGGCCAGAGGGTAGGGCAGCCGATCCCGTCCGAAACGACTGCAGAGCATCGCGAAATCCATGCCGCGCACGGTCCACTGCGTCACCGTCAGCCGCCGAGCACAGGGGGTGCGACGAGTGGCAGGTCGCCGATCAGTTCGCTGCCGTTGCCGACGTCGATCAAATAGCCGGGGGTGGTGTGTTCTCCGTCGTTGTCGCCGGTGCCACGACCTCCCGCCGCGCCCATACCGCCCACTCCGGGCATACCGTGAGCCCCTGCTCGACCGGCCGCCGCCGCACTCGCGCCGCCCGGGCCGCCGCTGGAACCGCCGGAACCGATCGGAGACCCGAGAACAGAGCCGCCGAAACCTGCACCGGAACCCACACCGCCACCGGATCCGTTGTAGCCCGAGCCGCCGTAGCCGGCACCCGGGGAGCCTGTCCCCGAGGAACCGCCGCCTCCCACGTTGCTTCCGAGTCCCCCGGGAGCATTTCCGGGGCCACCGGCTGCGGCGGCCCGGGTTTCCCCGGACCGATCTGCAGGCGGCAGCGGTCCGGATGGACTCGAACCCGGTTGCCCGGGGCCCGATTGTCCAGGCGTCGCGGTGCCGGCATCGGTCTGCTGCGCAGCCGACTGCGCTGCGGGATCGAGGGTTCCTGCAGAGCTTGCGCCCCCACCGGACGTCGCACCGCCGCTCTCACTGGCGGCCGGGAAACTGCCTGCCGGAAAACCGCCTGCCCAGCCGCCGGTGGAACCACCGCCTCCGCCGTCGACGGGATTGTGCGCCGTTGGCAATACCGGAACGTTGGTGTCGGACAGCACCACGCCCGGTACGTACACCGATCGCATGATGCGACGGGCTTCGTTCTGCTGCTCTTCCTGCACCGCCGTCGCCGTTTTGGTAGCGAACGGAACGGGGAGCAGGGAACCGATCAGGGTGCTGCTCTCGGACGCGACCACCGGCGGCATTCTCGACTTGGTCTGCTCGAATCCTGCGTGCGCTTCGAGCAGTTTGTTCCCGATCAGACTCATCGACGTGGCCAGCGCGGACGCCGACGAGACGTAGTCGCCCACGCCGCCGCGAACGGCGTCGGACATCGGCCCGGACCAGCCCGACGCCATGGCCGCCTCGATACCCGTTCGGAAGCCGTCGGATCCGGAGCCGGCGGCGGCCGAGAGGTCGTTCCAGTTCTTCGACGAGGTAGCAATGGGACCGATGGCCAACGACCCGACCATGCCCGCGATGTCCTCGTGTGACATCACCTCGAACGGTTCGGTGATCGTCACTTCGTTGGGTTCGTAGTCACCGCGGTAGTCGAAAGCTCCGTTCGCTTTCTCGAACGCCTCCCCGAGCATGGTGCCGACGAGCTCGGGCCCCACAGGGGTCACGAATATGTTGGTGACTATCCCGTCGATCGTCGCTTCGAGTTCCTCGTACGGATTCGCCATGCCCACCCCTTGCCACGCGCCTGTCCCCCCGACGAACTGTTAGACGCGGTGCGCAGTGGTTCGGTTCCGCAGCCACTCGAGAATATCCTCGCTGGCCCGTACGCCGGAGGAATCGGTGACGGTCAACCCGGGGCGGGTGAACCCCAGCAGTTCGAGCTCGCCGTGCCGCGGCCGAACTGCCTCGTCGGCGGCCATGAGCATCTCGGCGTCGAGTGCGCCGTCACCGGCAGCGAACACGCCGGCCTCGGCATCCAGGGAACCGTCCTGAACCAGCCTGGAACGGACCTCGGCCACGGCGGAGCTCTTGCACACCGCGTTGGGCATCGTGTAGATCTTGCGGCCTTGCTGGGAGACGTTCCAGTCGCGTGCCGCGCACCACTGCGACCAGTCCGAGACGAAGTCCGGCGGGACGGCGGCGACGTCGACGACGAGGTAGCAGAACAGGCCGTCGGCCTCGCGGTATTTGAGCACCCAGTCCTCGGAGACCCTCGATCTCAACTCTGCGCCGATGCCGGCCAGGTCCAGATCGAAGCCCTTGCGCCAGGCCGTATCCGGCTCACCGTCGACGAGAATGTTGCCACCGTTGCTGGTGATGGCGTACCGCCACGGGGCACCCGGCAGGTCGATACGCCGGAACTGTTCGATGGTTCGCGTCGTCGTCGGAACCACGGTGACGCTCTCGCTCAACCCGCGGAGCAGCGACATCGACCGAATGCTCATGTACGACAACGGTTTACCCTCGTACACCTCCACGCACTCGAACGTCTCGTCCAGGGGCACACCGAGCGCGCCTTCGGAGAAGATCATCGTGCGATCGAGGTCGACGGCGACGAGGGCGCTCACGAGGCATCCTCGGTCGAGACGTTCTTGATCAGACCCATGCACGAGTAGGCGAGGTCGGGTACCACGTCGACCGGTACTCCCCTGGCTTCGGCGAGCATCCGAATATGTTGGTGCTCCGGAGCATTCGCGTCGCGTACCAACACGCGCCACGGTACTCGGCGTAGCAGCACCCGCGTGGTCTCGCCGACGCCGGGCTTGACGAAGTTGACGTGCGAGATGCCGTACTCCTGGCGGACCTTCTCCACCGATGCCCATCCCGACCAGGTGGGAGTTCTGTCGGACGCGAGCACCGACGACACCGTCTCCGCGACCTCGTCACGCACGTCGTCGAATCGAGCCGTCACCGCGTCGAGTAGATGCCGCGAGACATCGTCGGGAGCGAGGTCTGCGTAGTATTTCGCGCCGTGGAAATCACCCGGCCGGATGAGACTGTCGTTGAGTACAGTTCGCGAAACGAGGCCCGAGACGGTCGAATTCAGGCAGGCCGATGCGATGAGGAAGTCGTCTCGGGTCCCGTAGGTGCGAGCGCAGTGTCCGGGATCGGCGAGCACAGCCAGATCGTCGTCGAAGTCCGCCCCAGGGAAGTCGCGTAGTGCCGCTGTGAGTTCGCGTGCAATGGCACCTTTGCCGGTCCAGCCGTCCACGAACACCACCGAGCGTGAATCGTGGTGCTCGGCGAGGTAGCGCAGAGCGACGCTGTCGATACCCCGATCACGCACGATCGAGACGGCGTAATGCGGTATCTCGATGCCGTGGGCGGCGAAAGCCCAGCGCCGCATCAGAATTCCCACCGGAGTACCGGCCCGGGCCAGTGACGCGAGCACGATGTCGTGTCCGCGCTCGGTGAGCACCACCTCGGTGACGGTTCCGACGGCGACCGCGAGCCGCGCCACACTCTCGTGCAGTACCTTCTCGAACAGTTCGCGATACGCAAGATCGGGTTGGTATTCGACCGGTAGCGATTCGGCATAGTGCGCCGTTCCGGCCTGAATTGCCCTCTCGCGCTCCGCCGTTGCCGCTTCCAGCGAGATCCCCGACAGGTCTTTGAGTAGCCAGGTCACCTCGTCCGGCGCGTACGAGCCGAACTCGGGCCCACGCAGCGGACGGGCGCGTCTGGCGATCTCGAGCGCCTGCGGATCGGCACCGGTCACGACTACGACCAGCACGTCGGTGCCCGCCGCCGCGAGTGTCTCCGCCGCGGCGGTGAGTGCGTCGGTATCCGCGGGGGCATCGGCGACGAACACCAGGGTCGAGCCGGCCGGCGCGTCGGCGTTGTAGAGGTAGCGCAGAGAGGATTCGTCCTCGGGTGCTGCGAATTCGAAGCCCCGGCGCAGTGGGTAGCCCGCCACGTCGAGGACATAGGCGGGCGAGCGGGTGGTCGTCTGGAACAGTGCGCTGTGTCCGCGTCGTTGCAGCGCTGCCGCCAGGCGTAACGGCAGGTACATCAGCTCCTCGTGGCCGACGACCACGACGGCACCCGAGTCGGGGAGCGCCGCGTCGACGGTGGCCGCGACTGCTTCGATCGCGTCGTCGAACCCGGCCGCATCGGACCCGAGGAAGCCGTGGCGGCCGCCGTCGGGTAGAGCTGCGGGCCAGGGCGCGTCGATGCGGCGTACCGAACCGGGTTGTGCAGCAATCGGATTGAACGTCGGATCGGGGAGGCTCAGAACCGTCTCCACGAGCCCGGGTGTCAGCTCGACCGATCCCTGAGCGAGGCTGACGTTGTCGATCACGACGCCCAGTTCGGTGGCCGTTGCTGCGGTCGCGTCGAGATGCTCGGCGCTGCGCATGTCCACCAGGGATGCGATGACGTAGTGGGAACGCGCAGCCGTGGAATGGATCTGGCGGAGCGCATCGAGCGCGGTGGCTCCGGTCGAGATCTCGTCGTCGACGAGAACGAGGGGTAGTTCGCCGCCGAGCAGGTCCGCCGAGGTCGGCATCAGCAGATGGTCGGTGGCGTGCGAGTGCCCTTCCTCGAACTCTCCGTGCACCGTCATGCCCGGTACCGTGCGGCGGGTCGAGTGCACATAGCAACGCGCATCGAGGGCGGTTGCCACCGTGTGACCCAATCCCGTTGCCGTCTCCGCGAATCCGAGAACATCGACGTCGGAGCCGTCGACCGCCGCGGCGACCAGGCCGGCCAATTCATCGCCGGCACCGATGACGACGTCCGGATCCACGGGTATGTGTTTGCCGAGCACAGTGGACACCAACAGATGTGCCCGTCGGGGATTACGGCGTAGGCCGGGACGCACCAGTTGTCGTGCCGTCCACGACGACGAGGAGCCGGTGTCGGTCAGGACGATGCCGTCGGCCGGGTTGTCGGTCATCGCTGAGCCAACGCCGTCAGTAGGTCCACGAACGTGATCCCTTCGTTGGTGACCCCGAATGCCCGGGCGCGGACCATCGTCTGTTTCGCCCAATTGCGATGTGGTCCCAGCTCGTTCATCTTGTTTCGGTAGCCGGAGGCCTGCGCGCCGCCCTGATCGGAGGCCAGAATGTCGAGGGCGTCGTGGTATTCCTCGTGCGTCACTGCGGACAATGCGTGCACGGCAGGAACGTGGGATGGATGGATGACCGTCTTGCCCTGGATACCGTTGGCGCGGTCGAGGGCGACCTCGCGCAGCAGTGCGTCCAAGTCGCTGCTGACCAGTTGCTGCCGGAAGCGCACGGCCTCCTGGTCGGCGAACGGCGTCTGGCGCAGCAATGGCCGGAACATGCGTTCGTGGTCTGCGAAGTACTCCCACACCGGCCCGGTGATGACGAATCCCGATCCGTCGTTGCGGCCCAGATGATTGACGATCGCGCTGATCACGTCGGCTACGACGCGGACGTCGTAGATCGTCAGGTCACGGTCGCGGCGAATGCCGAAGGTGCCGCACATGTCGGTGGCTCCGATGCGGACGGCCAGCACGATGTCTCGGTATTTTCCCAGTAGTTCCCGGATGGCAACGAGTTCGGTGTCGCGTGTTTCGCGGTGGACCACCTCGGCCGACTCGAGAACCGGCATCGCCAACAAGCGGGTGTCGTGCGCGGTGGATGCGGCGAGAATCTCGTCGAGGTACTCGGCTCCGGTTGCCGAGGTGAACTTCGGTACGACGAAACCGGCAAGTCCAGCGGCCCCAGGAGCCAGACCGGCGCAGACCGTCCGAATCTGTTGGGCCGTGCGGGCTCGGACGAACACCAGTGCATTCGAACCCGAGAGTTCGTTCAGAGTTCGGATGGTGTTCTCCACCGCGTACTGCAGATCATGATCTGCGACTGCATCTTCGAGATCGATCACGATCGATCGAACGCCCTCGTCGGTGCGCTTGTGCACCGTCGCGGTCAGGTCCGCACGGGTCGCGGGAATGTACAGCGTCGCACCGAGTGCTGTTGCTACGACGTTGTTTCCGTCGCTGACCGCGATGTCCTCCGGTTGCAGGAAGAACATGCGTTCGCGGGTGTCGGCGTCGAGATGGCGAAAGTGTTGCACCATGATCCTTCGTGTGAATGCGGTCGGTGCTAGCTGCGCATGCGTTCGATCACGCCTGCGATGAAGTCCGAAATGGTAGCCAGATCCTGCAGATATGACCAGTAGTCGGGATGGGTACCCGTCAGTGCGTTGCTCGCCCTGTCGATCCGGGCGAGCTGAGCATCCAGCACCGAGCCCCATTCGGCAACCAGACCCCGATTGATCGCGAGTTGTTGAGCGTCACGAAGTTTGAACCGGACCTTGCTCTCGGTCTCGCTCGGATCGGCTTTGACTGCGCGCAGCAGGCGAACACGATCGGTGACGGCATCGACCAGGTGCTCGGCATCGGTCAGGTGCGACCGGGCCTGGGCGACGAGATCCAAGGCCTGCTCGGGGTTGCCCGTGTCGAGCGCCGAACGGGCCGCTCGCAGATCCTCGTCGGCCTGTTCGATGTGGCGTGTGCTCGATCGTTCGTTGTGCGATAGATCTGCCGAGCTCTTGGCATTGAATTCGCGAAGCAAACTCGAGAAGGCCGGCGCGATCCCCTCGGATCTCGTTCGTACGGCTTCGATTCGGGTCCGCACCGAGACCAGTGCGGTCCGGGCCTCCTGCTGGCGACCGGGAGCCGAGCGAACCGCCTCGCGCAACGCAGTGGACCTGTCCCGGACGACGGCGGCCTGCTCTCGCGCACGCAGCGGATCCCGTCGAACATCGTTCAATTGTGTTGTGGCGGAGTCCAGTTCGTTCCAGGCCTGCCGCAATGATGGATAGGTGGCGTACTGCTCGTCGACGGTGGACCGCGCAGCGTCCGCCTCGGCCAGCGCGTCCTGCACCAGGCGCGGGGTGGCCGCGAACTGTGCCGAGGCGTGCTCGAGAGTGCTGCGATGAGCCTCGTAGAAACGATCGACGGCGACGCTGGCGTCGTGGAGCAGCCGCGTCGCGTTGTCGAATGCCGACCTCGCGGCGGCAGTGGTGATTCCGTCGAACTGTTCGACGGCAGCGAGATACGCCGCTCCCGCGTCGAAACACAGCTTCTCGGTATCGAACCATCGGCGGGCGAGTCCGTCCTCCGGGCGCAGCGCGGTGGATGCCTCGACGCCGGCGGATGCGATGGACTGTCGCTTGTCCATGTCGAGAAAGGCGGCGACAGCGGCGTCCTGGGAACGACGCGCGGCGGCGTCCGATTCGGAACCTCGGCGAAACACCCCAGGCCAGCGACTTGTCACCTGTTCGATACTACCGACGGGAACCTCCGCATCACCGCGCTCGTTGGTCGAGTACGTCCAGAAACCGGACATTCCCACTACGGTTGTACCCGTAACGGGAAACCAATTGCGAAAGGACCTCTCAATGGGCGTCAGCCTCAGCAAGGGTGGCAATGTCTCGCTCACCAAGGCAGCACCGAACCTGACCGCGGTCGTGGTCGGCCTCGGTTGGGACATCCGCACGACGACGGGCACCGACTTCGACCTCGATGCCAGCGCCATCGCATTGAACTCGACGAAGAAGGCCCTGAGCGACGGGCACTTCGTGTTCTTCAACAACTTGAAGTCTCCCGACGGCTCCATCGAGCACACCGGGGACAACACGACCGGTGAAGGCGACGGAGACGACGAGCAGATCAAGGTCGATCTCGCCGCTGTGCCGCCGGAGATCGAGACCATCACGTTCCCCGTGTCGATCTACGATGCGGACGCTCGCTCGCAGTCGTTCGGTCAGGTGCGCAACGCGTTCATCCGCGTCATCAACCAGGCCGACAACTCCGAGCTTGCTCGCTACGACCTCAGCGAGGATGCCTCGACCGAGACCGCGATGGTCTTCGGCGAGCTGTACCGCAACGGCGCGGAGTGGAAGTTCCGCGCAGTCGGCCAGGGCTACGCGTCCGGACTCGCAGGCATCGCCCGGGACTTCGGAGTAAACGTCTAGTAAAGGCGCTCCCAAGATTGGGGATACCCCCGCCTCGTCATTCATGATGGGCGGGGGTTTTTCCGTTTCGTCCCCCAACTTGGTCGCGCCTGCGGGCTCTGCTCCTAGCCAGAAAGGCCACTGACGTGGTTATGAGAATCTTCGGCTGGTCGATTGCGGTCACCATCGTGTCCGTCATCGTGGCCTTCTTGTACGGCGGACTCGAGGCGATGATTCTCGTCCTCATCCTCGGTGTGCTCGAAGTGTCCCTGTCCTTCGACAACGCCGTCATCAACGCCACCGTGTTGCGACGGATGAGTGAGTTCTGGCAGAAGATCTTCCTCACCATCGGCATCGTCATCGCCGTGTTCGGCATGCGGTTGCTGTTCCCGCTGGTCATCGTCTGGGCTGCGTCGGGCCTCGGTCCGGTCGCCGCCATCGACCTAGCGCTCAACCCGCCCGCCGACGGTGCCGCGACCTTCCCGGACGGTTCGCCGAGCTACGAAACGCTCCTCACCGACGCACATCCGCAGATCGCAGCCTTCGGCGGCATGTTCCTGCTGATGCTCTTCCTCGGCTTCATCTTCGAGGATCGCGAGATCACCTGGCTGAGCTGGCTGGAGAAGCCTCTCGCCCGGATCGGTCGCCTCGATCAGCTGTCCGTTGTCGTCGCGGGCCTGCTGCTCGTGCTCAGCGCCGAATTCCTCGCCGACGACGACAAGATTTCCACCGTCATGGTCTCCGGCGTGCTCGGCATGATCACCTACATTGCCGTCAACGGTCTCGGCGAACTGTTCCACATCGAGGAAGAGGGCGAAGAGTCCTCCGGCGGCCCGAGCGAACTGGCGAAGGCGACCGGCAAGGCCGGCTTCTTCCTGTTCCTCTACCTCGAGGTCCTCGACGCGTCGTTCTCGTTCGACGGTGTCATCGGAGCCTTCGCCATCACCGCGGACCCGATCATCATCGCGCTCGGCCTCGGCTTCATCGGTGCCATGTTCGTTCGCTCGATCACGGTGTTCCTCGTTCGCAAGGGAACGTTGTCGGACTACGTGTACCTCGAGCACGGCGCGCACTGGGCAATCGGTGCCTTGGCCCTCATCCTGCTCGTGTCGATCGGCGTTCACATCAACGAACTGATCACCGGCTTCGTCGGAATCCTCTTCATCGGTGCGGCACTGATCAGCAGCATCCGACGCAACAAGCGTCTCGAGAGCGAAGGCGTGGACACCGAAGTCCACGTCTGACCTTCGCTTCGAACCACATCAGCTCGAAGACTTACAGCTCCGAGATGTCGACGAGTCCGTCCTGCAGGGCCCGGGCCACCAGGGCGGCCTTGGTCGGGGCGGACCGTCCGACAGAGGTGTATTTCGCGCGGATGCGCGTCAAGTGGGTGTTGACGGTTCCCAGCGACAGGAACAGCGCCTTGGCGACCTCGGTCTTGGAGTCGAGGCGAATCCAGCAGAGCAGTACCTCGATCTCACGGTCGGTCAGGCCGGGCCGAGTGGGAAACTTGTCGCTCTGCTCAGCGGGCGGCACCAGGCTGATCAGTCCGCGAGCGAGCGGTGCGGCAGAGATGGAGTCGCTGTGTTCCGAGGGCATGGGATCGAGCAGTGCGGACATCAGTTCTCCCGAGGGCCGAGGCAGGTTGAGACGGTCTAAACCTGAGTCAACTCATTCTCACAGGTCGATCACAGACTCGCTGCCCTGATTTCTATGGGCATTTGAACCGTCAACTCCGAGGATGCGTCATGAATCGCGTTCCAACCGGTCATCAGTCCTGCGAGGGGAGCTCGGGCATCGGGAGCCAGCCGTCTTCGACCGCGCGTTTGTACAGATCGGTTTTGGTCGGTGCCGGACGCCCCGCCTCGGCGTATTTGTTGCGGATGCGCACGAGGTAGTCGTTCACGGTCTGTTCCGACAGTCCGGCCAGGCGGGCGACGCGTCCTGCCTTCTCGCCCGACGCGTAGAGGGCGAGCACCTCGCGTTGACGTGGGCTCAGACCGACGTCGGGCAGTTGTGGATCGCCGTCGATCGCCGCGGCCCAGTCCGTGGTGACCACCTGCCCGCCGCTCGCGGCTCGCCGGATCGCGGACACGATGGCCGATGCGGGCGCGGACTTGCGCACCACGCCGAGCACTCCCGCGCGTGCCGCGGACCGAACCAGGAATGCGTTCTCGGCACCGGTGTACACCAGCACTCGTGATCCTGCGGCGTGCAACTGTTCCACGTTCGAGCGCGGAGACGATCCGTCGCCGAGGCGCAGATCGAGTACCACCAGGTCGAGCTGCTCTCGGTGGGCGAGCAATTCGTCCACGGTGGAGGCCATGATCACGAGATCGAGATCGGGTTCGTCCGCCAGCATGGCCTTGAGGCCGAGCGCAACGGATTCGTGGTCCTCGATCAAACCGATCCGACGTACCGCGGCAGTGCCGTCCTCGGTACTTCCCTGAGATTGCGACACCTGTGCCATGTCCCCGCCCCGCTCTGCGCGCTATTTCCCCAGCGCCCTGTTTCCCGAAGCTCTAGTGCCTCGGTGATGCCGTCACAGATGTCGTCGACGAACGAGGCGACGTTACCGACTCCGAGTCGGTTTCGCCCGGCTGGGCAAACCGCAGGCGAGCGCGGGCGAACATCACGAACAGCACCACCAGCAGCAGCGCTCGCCCCCAGACTCCGACGAGGACGAAGAATTCTTCGTCGTTGGCGTCGACGCCGGAGGCCAGCGCAGCGAAGTACTTGAACACGCCGATCCCCATCGACAGATCGACCATCAAGTACGCGGCGACGATCCCCCAGGGGATCCGAAGCAACACGAGGAAGGGAAGCAGCCACAGCGTGTACTGGGGTGAGTGCACCTTGTGCAGCAGCATGAAGCCGCACAGCATCGACCCGCTCACGGCGACCCAGGGATAGGTGCCGATCACGTTCGCGCGCCGGAAGCCGAGCCACAGCGCGATCGCGAACGCGACGAACACCAGTAGCGGCGAGGCCACGTCGACGACTTTTTGGAACGACGCTTCGGCGTCGTTGTACGCGTCGGGCGTCATGCGGTCGTTGACGTAGAAGTGGCGCAGCCCCCAGTACCAGATGGAGTTGGTCGTCAGGTCCGCCTGGCGCAGCGACTGGAAGGTGAAGGACGCGCGCCAGCCCTCGTAACCGATGACGGCGAACGGCAGGTTGACAGCGACGACGGTGGCGATCGCGGCTCCGGCGACCTGCAGGCCGCCGCGTATGTCGTAGCGGCCACGGACGGTCTCCGGTTTTTCTCGACCGTTCGTTCCGCCGGTGACGACATAGGCAATGAGCGGGAGCACGAACGCGCCCGGATAGATCTTGAGGCAGAAGCCGATCGCCAGCAGTACCGAAGCCACAATTGCCTTGCGCCGCAATGCAATCGGCAATGTCATGACGAAGATCGCACCTACCGCAGAGGCGACGACCGGTAGCTCCCAGTTGTGGAAGGCGTACATCACCAGGGGTGGGGAGATGGACCACAGCAGCGCCGGCCAGCCGGCCATCCGCCCGAGCATCCAGGCGGTGAGAAGCCCGAACGGTGCAAGGATCAGTGCCGAGGTCAACAGGAACTGCGCGTCGGTGTGGGCCGGGATCGCGCCGAGCCACATCAGCAGACCGCTCAGAACCGGATACTCGACCGTCCCTCCGGTGAGGATTCCGTCGCTCGTGATGGCCCCGTGGATGTAGGGAAATATGTGATTGTCGATATCGCGGCCGAGCCACAGGAACTGGATGTCGGAGTAGCAGACGGACGAGTCCTTGATGGCGTCGAACACCGTGCTGCGTCCGGACTCGTCGAACGGTGCGACGGCGCAGCGGGCCTTGTTCAGATATCCCAGAATCAACCCGATTGCTGCCATCGCGACGACCACGACAACCGTCGTCGGACTGGCGCGGACCCCGGATCGCATGGTGCAAGAGTATGACGAGCGAATGCCCGACTGTGCGCCCAGAGGGAATTAGCAGGTCAGGGCCCTGTCGTGTATCTTCGAGGGGTTGCTGACGCAACGACCCTCCTGCCACGGATAGTCCGTGGCCGTTTTCACTAGTCCACAGGAGGTGATGAGGTCTTATGCGTCATTACGAATTGATGGTCATTCTCGACCCCAATCTGGACGAGCGCACTGTCGCTCCGTCGCTCGATACGTTCCTCAACGTCGTTCGCAAGGATGGCGGCACCGTCGACAAGGTCGATGTATGGGGCAAGCGTCGTCTGGCTTACGAGATCCTCAAGCATGCCGAGGGCATCTACGCCGTTGTGAACCTCAACGCCGAGCCTGCCACCGTCAGCGAGCTGGATCGTCAGCTCGGACTCAACGAGTCCGTGTTGCGTACGAAGGTCCTGCGACAGGGCAAGTAATTGTCGGTGTCCGGCCCTAGGCTGGCACTCACAACGCTTACTACTGAAAGAGGAACCATGGCAGGCGAGACCGTCATCACCGTCATCGGAAACTTGACGGCTGATCCAGAACTTCGATTCACCCCCGCCGGTGCGGCAGTTGCCAACTTCACGGTTGCATCCACCCCGCGCACATTCGATCGTCAGACGAACGAATGGAAAGACGGCGACGCGCTCTTCATGCGCTGCAACATCTGGCGCGAGGCAGCGGAGAACGTTGCCGAGAGTCTGACCCGAGGCTCACGAGTGATCGTGAGCGGACGGCTGCGGCAGCGTTCGTACGAGACGCGCGAGGGTGAGAAGCGGACAGTCGTCGAGCTCGAAGTCGACGAGATCGGACCTTCACTTCGCTACGCCACCGCAAAGGTCAACAAGGCCAATCGCGGTGGAGGTGGCGGCGGAGGCGGCTTCAACTCCGGCTCGGGTTCCTCCGGCGGATCGGGCGGCGGCCGCTCGAACTCCTCGTCCAACTCCGGTTCCGGTGGAGACGATCCCTGGGGCAGTGCCCCAGCGGCGTCGGGCTCCTTCGGCGGACGTGGCGGAGACGAAGAGCCACCGTTCTAGATCCTTCGATCGAGAACAACCAGATGTAACGGAGAAAGACCCATGCCCAAACCGCCATTGCGCGACAAGGTGCTCAAGAAGAAGGCGTGTTCCTTCTGCAAGGAAAAGAACACGGCGATCGATTACAAGGACACGACGTTGCTGCGTAAGTACGTCAGCGATCGCGGAAAGATCCGTGCTCGCCGTGTCACCGGCAACTGCGTCCAGCATCAGCGTGACGTGGCCGTTGCCGTGAAGAACTCGCGTGAGGTAGCACTGCTGCCTTACGCCGCGACGGCTCGATAGAAAGGGGCGATTGGTATGAAACTGATCCTCACCGCTGATGTGGACAACCTCGGTGCGCCTGGCGACACCGTAGAGGTCAAGGACGGCTACGGCCGTAACTTCCTGCTGCCCCGCGGATTGGCCATCCAGGCCACCCGTGGAGCTCAGAAGCAGGTCGACGGCATTCGCCGCGCTCAGGAAGCTCGGGCCGTTCGCGGCCTCGAGCACGCCAACGAGCTCAAGCAGGCCATCGAGGGCCTCGAGTCCGTCACGCTGTCTGTCAAGACTGCCGGCGACTCGGGCAAGCTGTTCGGCTCGGTCACCGCGTCGGACGTCGCTTCTGCACTCAAGGCTGCCGGTGGACCGGTCGTCGACAAGCGCAGCATCGATCTGCCGAAGGCTCACGTCAAGAGCACGGGCAAGCACGACATCGTCGTGAACCTGCATCCCGACGTGACCGCCAAGTTCAAGCTGGAGGTCGTCGGAAGCTGATTTTCAGCTTTCGGCCCGAAACGGTTGCAAGAAACCCCACGAACTTCGGTTCGTGGGGTTTTTTCGTGCCATCTCACAAAATTCAACTGTCACAACGGTTTCCAAATTGTGAAGGATCTCTCTCGGTGCCACCTTCGGCCGAGGTTTGCGTACCCTTTACTTGGGGGCGACATTTCAAGCCGGAACACGATCGACCGACCTGACGCCTAGACGCCCGGAGGAACTGCCGTGACAACGACAGCAGAGCACGATTCAGAACCCAGTCCGAAGACCCGATCCGAGCCGCCGTCTCGGGTCGGGTCGATAATCAAGTACGACCTACCGGCCTCGCTGGTCGTTTTCCTTGTGGCAGTGCCACTTTCGATCGGTATCGCTGTCGCCTCCGGCGCTCCCATCATGGCCGGCCTCATCGCCGCTGTGGTCGGCGGTATTCTCGCCGGTATTCTCGGCGGGTCGCCGTTGCAGGTCAGTGGTCCGGCTGCGGGTCTGACTGTGGTGGTCGCCGAGTTGGTCAATCAATTCGGTTGGGCTACAACATGTGCCATCACGGTGTTGGCCGGCCTCGTCCAGGTTCTTCTGGGCATGAGCCGCATTGCTCGTAGTGCACTTGCCATTTCGCCGGTGGTCGTTCACGCGATGCTCGCCGGCATCGGTATAACCATTGCGCTGCAACAGATTCACGTGCTGCTCGGTGGAGAGTCCGAAAGCTCCGCGGTGCAGAACCTGCTCGCCATTCCGCGTTCCGTGGCCGACGGCCAATGGCCGTCCATCGTCGTCGGCGGCATCGTCGTCGTGCTGATGTTCGCGTGGCCGCGACTGGCCGGCGTGTCCAGTGTGATGGCCAAGGTTTCCAAAGTGCCTGCGGCACTGGTTGCAGTGGTCACCGCAACCGCGGTCTCGATCTTCTTCTCGCTCGACGTCGAGCGAATCGAGTTGCCGGGCAACCTCATCGAGTCTCTGAGCTTCCCGATCATGCCCGACGGTCAGTGGGGTGCATTCGCCACCGGTGTCATCACCATCGCGCTGATCGCCAGCGTCGAGAGCCTGCTGTCCGCTGTGGCCGTCGACAAGATGCACAGCGGTGAGCGCACCAACTTCGACCGCGAATTGATGGCTCAGGGTGCGGGCAACATGGCCTCCGGTGCCATCGGTGGCCTGCCGATCACCGGCGTCATCGTGCGTAGCGCGACCAACGTCAAGGTCGGTGCCAAGTCTCGTGCGTCGGCGATTCTGCACGGCGTGTGGATCCTGATCTTCTCGGTGCTGTTCATTTCGATCGTCGAGCTCGTGCCGTTCGCGGCGCTCGCCGGGTTGCTCGTGATGATCGGTGTGCAGCTCATCAAACTGGCCGACATCAAGATCGCCAACAAGACCGGTGACATCGCTGTCTACGCAGTCACGGTGCTGGGTGTCGTGGCGCTCAACCTGCTCGAGGGAGTGCTGATCGGCCTGGCGCTCTCGATCATCCTGGTTCTGCGACGCGTGGTGCTGGCGAAGATTCGGGCCGAGGAAACGGTCGACGGAACCTGGCGGGTGACTATGGAGGGCTCGCTGAGCTTCCTCGCGCTGCCGCGACTGACTCGTGTGTTGGCCACGGTGCCCGCAGGCACGTCTGTCACCGTCCATCTCGGAGTCGATTTCCTCGACCATGCTGTGCACGACGCGTTGAACGAGTGGGTCCGCCAACACGAAACGACCGATGGTTCCGTGCGCGTCGAGGAGGTGGGCACGGCGTCGATGGCTGCGGCCACCGAAGGGCCACCGCGGCGCGGATCTGCCACGGTGCGCAGCTCGTTGGCACCGTGGCGGGCGTGGCAGCTCAAGAGCGACGACACGCAGGAGGATTCGCCTGCCGCTCTGCGTCCGGTGTTGAGCGGAGTGGCCGAATACCACCGCACTCATGCCCCCAACATTCGTCCGCACCTGGAAGGACTGACCGAGTCTCAGGACCCGGACACGCTGTTCCTCTGCTGCGTCGACTCACGCGTCATGCCGAACACGATCACCAGCAGCGGCCCCGGTGACCTGTTCACCGTGCGCAACGTCGGCAACATGATCCCCACCCAAGGTCAGGACTGTTCGGTGGAGGCAGCTCTTGCCTTCGGCGTCGACGAAGTGGGTACGTCGTCGGTTGTGGTGTGTGGCCATTCCGGTTGTGGTGCCATGAAGGCCATTCTCGGCGGGGCGGAGAACGCCGCCGACCCGTCGGTGGCCGAGTGGCTCGGGCACGGAAGAGCCAGCCTGGAGGCGTTCCGCAGTGGGCACGCGGTGGGCCGTCAAGCGGCGGAGTTGGGCTTCGGCGAGGCCGACCAGCTCGCGATGGTCAATGTGGCGGTGCAGCTGCAGACGTTGACCCGTCACCGGGTGGTGGGACGCGCGAACGCGGAGGGTCGTCTGCGGATCACCGGTCTCTTCTTCGACATCCCGTCGGCCCGGGTGCTGCAGATCGGTACGAAGGAGATCACTGTTCTCGACCCGGCGCTGTGCCCGCAGAAGGCCGATCTCTGACGGTCTGTTCGAGCGAAGTACGAGGGCCCGATTCCCGACGGGGATCGGGCCCGTCGGCTCGAAAACCAGCATTAAGACTTTTTCGGTGCCAATTTCCAGCCGGTGTGACGTACTTCACCATGGAGTTCACTCGGCATTTACTCAACACGCCCGAGTTGTCAATTCGGCCGACACGCCGCCCCCAGAACGATGCACAGGCAAGAAACTTTATGTACACGCCTTGACGTGCGGGAATGGTTCAAAGTCCAAAAGTTATACCCAGGTTATCCCCAGACGGTCAACACCGTTGTTCAACCTCGTCCACATTTCATCCACAGATCCATCCACAGCCTGTGTTGTGACTCCTGGCGATACCGCTTAACGTCCCTCCAGCGTCTCTCTCGATGCCGTCGAACGGTGCCGGGGCAGCGCGGATCCGGTACCGAACAGGACCTGTCGGTGCCCGGGGGTAGAACTTGCTTGACCGCACGTCCGGGTGTTACCCGGCCGTGCTCGGACTATGGGGAGAGGACGGCCGGTTCGCGTGGCAGTTGTGGACGATCGAGGACAGTCCGACTACTCCGGCTCCTCCTCCAGCGAAGGTCCGGGCGAAGACTTCGGGCGACAGCCGCCACAGGACATGGCCGCCGAACAGTCCGTGTTGGGTGGCATGCTGCTGAGCAAGGATGCCATCGCCGACGTGCTCGAGGTGCTCCGTCCGGGCGACTTCTACCGGCCGGCACACCAGAACGTCTACGACGCCATTCTCGACCTCTACAGCCGCGGTGAGCCTGCCGACCCGGTGACCGTCTCGGCCGAGCTGGATCGCCGCGGCGAGCTCAAGCGCATCGGCGGCCCGCCGTACCTGATCACGCTGACTCAGACGACGCCCACCGCTGCCAACGCCGGGTACTACGCCGAGATCGTGGCGGAGAAGTCCATTCTCCGGCGGCTCGTGCAAGCCGGTACCCGCATCGTGCAGTTCGGTTACGCCGGAGCCGACGGTCAGGACGTCGCCGAGGTCGTCGACCGCGCACAGGCAGAGGTGTACGAAGTCACCGAGCGACGCACCTCCGAGGACTTCCTCCCCCTCGAAGAGTTGCTGCAGCCCACGATGGACGAAATTGACTCCATCGCCAGCCGCGGCGGCATCTCCCTCGGCGTGCCGACGGGATTCGCCGAACTCGACGAGATCACGAACGGTCTTCACCCCGGTCAGATGATCATCGTTGCGGCGAGGCCTGGCGTGGGTAAGTCGACCCTAAGTATGGATTTCATGCGTTCGTGCTCCATCAAGCACGGCATGCCCAGTGTCATCTTCTCTCTGGAGATGAGTCGCACCGAGATCGTCATGCGTCTGCTGTCCGCGGAAGCGAAGATCAAGCTCGGTGACATGCGTTCCGGAAAGATGACCGACGACGACTGGACCAAGCTGGCCCGTCGCATGAGCGAGATCAGCGAAGCACCGCTTTTCGTCGACGATTCGCCCAACCTGACGATGATGGAAATTCGAGCCAAGGCGCGACGCCTGAAGCAGCGCAACGGCCTGAAACTCATTGTGGTGGACTACCTTCAGCTGATGTCGTCCGGCAAGAAGGTCGAGTCGCGTCAGCAGGAGGTCTCGGACTTCTCCCGTCAGCTCAAGCTGTTGGCCAAGGAACTCGAATGCCCGGTGGTCGCGGTCTGCCAGCTCAACCGTGGTCCCGAGCAGCGAACCGACAAAAAGCCGATGGTCTCGGACCTCCGTGAGTCCGGCTCACTGGAGCAGGACGCCGATATGGTGATTCTGTTGCACCGCCCCGACGCCATCGAGCGCGACGATCCCCGCGGCGGCGAGGCCGACCTGATCCTCGGCAAGCACCGTAACGGTCCGACCGCGACAATCACTGTGGCACACCAGCTTCACCTGTCCCGATTCGTGGACATGGCGCGGGGCTAGGGACAGCGGCGCTGGTCCAACGCTGGGTCGCGTATTCTTCATGGGGTTCAGACCCCAGCACCCAACGCAGCACATCGACGAAAGTAATCATGCCCGAGGACCAGAACACAGACGTTCCACCGAATCATCTCTCGATCGATCCGAGCAGCCGCTTCTACAACGAAGAGGTTCTTCGCCGCGACGTGGGCATTCGCTTCAACGGCGTCGAGAAGACGAGCATTCGCGAATACAACGTGTCCGAGGGTTGGGTGCGTGTCGAGGTCCCGACCGCGAAGGATCGCTACGGAAACCCCATGCTCGTCAAGCTCAAGGGCACAGTCGAACCGTACTTCCGCGACGCAAAATAGCGAAGTAGGTACCGGACACCTCGCCCTGGCGTTCGGTACCTGCTGATCAGAGTCGGTATCGGATCAATCGCGAACTGTTGCCGACCACCGCGACCGACGAGGCGTTGTGCAGGATTGCCGCCAGCACTGGGGACAGCGCACCACCGGCGCTGACCGCCAAGCCGAGAGCGTTGACGGCGATGGACATTCCGTAGTTCTGACGGATGACCGACACCGAGTGCCGGCCGAGGTCACGTACGTCGAGCAGACGCGACAAGTCGTCGCTTGCCAGTGCCACGTCCGCGGTCTCGACGGCAACGTCGGTGCCCGCCAATCCCATTGCGATTCCGATATCGGCGACGGCCAACGCAGGAGCATCGTTGGTGCCGTCACCGACCATCGCCACGACGTAGCCTGCGTCCTGCAGTTCTCGGACGGCTTCGAGCTTTTCGTCGGGCATCACTTCGGCACGCCACTCGGTGATACCGAGTTCCGCGGCGACCGCCGCTGCCGTCTTCGGGTGGTCGCCGGTGAGCATGATGATGCGTTCGACACCGTCGGCACGGAGTGCGTTCAGAACGGTGGATGCGTTGGTACGGACTTCGTCGCGGAGACTGATCAAGCCGACGAGTACGCCGTCGACGGCCAACAGCAGCGGAGTCTCGGCCTCGTCCTGCAGCCGCGAAACCCATTGCTGCGCATCCTCGGACACCGCGACGTCCTCGCTGCGTAGGAGAGATGGACTGCCCAGGAGCAGCGTCCGTCCATCTGCGACCGTCCGCATGCCGAGTCCGACGATCACCTCGCACTCCTCGTGCGGCGGGATGACGATATGCCGTTCCTCGGTACTTCGAATGACAGCCTCTGCCAGAGGATGTCGAGAGTGTATCTCGGAACTCGCTGCGTAGGCCAGCACCTGTTCCGGTTCCCAATCATCCTGGAACGACACGACATTGGTCACCACGGGCCGTCCGACCGTCAGGGTTCCGGTCTTGTCGAACACGAAGGCGTCGACCCTGCCGGCCTGCTCGAGGTGCGATCCTCCCTTGATGAGAATGCCTCTGCGAGCACCGTTTCCGATGGCTGCACTGATGGCGGTCGGCGTGGACAACCCCACCGCGCACGGGCACGCCACGAGCAGCATCGTCATGGCACGTCGTACATCGCGGGTGACGACGAGGGTCAGCGTCGACAGGATGAAGGACGCAGGGACGAAGCGTCGTGAAAAGTTCTCTCCCACAGTCTGAATCGGTGCACGATCTTCCTGCGCCTCCTCGACGCGAGAGATGATGCGGCCGATCGTGGTGTCGCGGCCGACGGCGGAGGCACGCACGACGAGGCGGCCACGGACGACGACGGATCCCGCATGAATACGGTCTCCGGCGACGATCGATACCGGCAAGGTCTCGCCTGTGATCGCGGACTGATCCACCACTGCGTCACCGTCGACCACGGTGCCGTCGACGGGAACGCCCACGTGGTCGTGGACGACGACCTCGTCGCCGATCTCGAGTCGATCGACGTCGACGGAGATCTCGGAGCCGTCGGGCAGCCTGATCCAGGCGGTGTCCTGTGTGCCGGTCAGCAGATCGGAGATCGCGCGTCGAGTTCGCTTGAGGGTCAATTCCTGCAGGTACTCGCCGATGTTCAGGAGCCACAGCACGGTGAGGGCGACGACGTTCTCGCGCAGCACGAGGCTGGCCACGGTTGCGGCGCTGACGAGTGCGTCGGTTCCTGCGGTCCTGTTGCCGGCCAGCGAGCGCACGGCTCCCTTGAGGAACGGGTAGCCGGTGAAGATCGTTGCGCCGGTGGCAACGAGACGGCTGGTGGGGCCGAGGATGGGCGGCCGACGGAACGCGTAGCGGCGAAGACCGAGAAGGACCAGTGCCGCGCCGCCGATGGTCATCCGCAGCACGTCGCCGCTGGTGACGTCAGCTGAGCGCGGACTACGGACCGGTACCAGGGCCCAATTCGTCGAGCGCCCCGCATTCACCGCGTCGAAGAGTTCGGCCCTGTCGATTCGTGTGCGGGAGTACCAGATGACGACCGACGCCGTCCGCGGGTACGCATGAACGGCGCGCACTCCGCGGATCTTGTCCACGTGGTCCTCGACCGCAACGGCACGGCCCGGGCTCGAGCGGAGCCAGTCGACGCGGAGGC
Organism: Rhodococcoides fascians NBRC 12155 = LMG 3623; assembly: GCF_001894785.1. GTDB lineage: Bacteria > Actinomycetota > Actinomycetes > Mycobacteriales > Mycobacteriaceae > Rhodococcoides > Rhodococcoides fascians. Next base: position 135,570 of record NZ_BCWW01000001.1, on the reverse strand, counting down.
GCATACGGCCGGCGGCGTCTGAGAGGATCTCGATGCCGTCTGCCTGCGTCGCGTCGATGTCGAGGGGGCGTTGGGCGAGGGTCGTCATAATCGGAAGCAGTCCCGGTCAGTGCGCGTGGCCGTGGCCTGCATCGGAGGCCGTGGGCGGCGGAACCTCTTCACCTATCCGGTCCCGGGCCTCGGCGACGACGTCGGACACGGCCAGTCGGGCCGATTCCGCGTGAACCTCGGCCTTGCGCGCTGCGCGTAAACCGAGCTCAGTGGCCGATACCGCAGCCTTGCGGACGGGGGCCTTCTCGTACAGCTTCTTGGCACCGTTGTATGCGGCGACGCCGACTGCACCCGTCACGACCGTCGATACTGCCTTCGCGACGATGATCGGAAACGCCATGATTGAACTCCTCGGGATCGATCCGGACCGCTGTTATTGGCAATCGTATTCGTTTTCTCGGGCTGTGGCGATTCCTGGACGTTTCGGACTTCTTCTACGACAACCGATCATTCGAGTTCGAGTTCGTAGTACAGGGCCTTGGGGCCGCTTCCGCGTCCCTCGTGGCAGTCGAATCCGCGTTTCTCGTACACGTGTCGAGCTGCCTCGTCGTCCTCCGAGGTATTCAGATCGAGGTAGGTCGCGCCACGGCTGCGGACGTGCTCGATGACGTCGTCGAGAAACGTCGTGCCGTAGCCCTTTCCGCGCTGGCTGGGCTGAACGTAGAACTCGGCCAGGTAAGCCTCGATGTTCGAGCTCCACGATCCGATGCGAAATCGAAGGACCGCCACCCCGATCGCGGGAGACCCGAACGTCAGCACGCTGGTATCACCGGACTGCACCAGTCGATCGAGATGCGTTGCAAGCCAATTCGGTTCGGGTGCAGGGTCGTCGTATTCGCGATTGAAGTCGACCAGCAGTGTTGCGGCCTCGTCGAAGCCGTCCCGGTCACGAACTACGTGTGTACCGTCCATGTCCATCATCGCCCGTTCCTTCGTCAGAGTTCAGGTCGAACCAGGTTCTTCGCGTCGCCCAAGCCGAGACCGGGATGCAGTTCACGCAGCGAGCGAATGGCCTTGACGGTGCGCCCGTGTTCGTCGACAACGGCGTCGACGTCCTCGGCGGGTACGGACTCGGGGCCGATCTTTTGTACGGTGCAGACAGGCGCGGGACGCCAATACCGGTACAGGAACCAGGGCACGGCCATGGCCAGTAGAGCCAACTTGATCCAGGTCCAGATGGACGGCTCGGTCAACACGTCGGAAATGACCAGGAAGGAGATGCACGTCAGCCAGATGACCAACAGATATCGAGTCCACGGTCGCTGACGGGCGTTCATCGGTCCATCGTGTCATCGCAGCCCTGTTCGGACAATGCGTCAGCGTCTCCGTCGTCCCAGACTTCCGTGGTGATGCAGAAGGGATGACCGGCCGGGTCCAGCAGCACCCTCCATCGGAGATCGGGCTGGTCGAGCGCTTCCGTCGCGCCGCAGTCCAGTGCGTATGCGACGGCTTCGGAGAGACGTCCGCCGTCGTCCAAGTCGAGGTGCACGATCGCCGCCGAGGGCCAGACGGGTGGTCGATAACTCTCGACTTTCTGCGCGACGATGCGAACACCTGACATCGTTTGTACTGCGGCACTGTCGTCGTTGTCCCACAGCACCTCGCCTCCAAGGAGCGCCAGGTAGAACTGTGCAAGTTCTCCTGGCTCTGCGCAGTCGACGGATGTCCCTGCGACAGCGAGATGTGAAATCGGCATGTCAGGAGAATACGGACGTGCTGGAATCCTCACCTGTACAGCTCGTAGGTCTCGAATGCCCGAGCAGCTAGTTCCTCCCGGATTGCTGTGGGCTGCAGAACTTCTACGCCGGGTCCGCAGTTCCACAGTGCACCGAGGGCGTGATTGTGTCCGGAGAACACGATCACTACCAGTCGCTTTCCGTCGTGATGGATCCTCTCGTCAATGACTCGTACTACGTTCTTGGACAACGAAAGCCACGCTGATTCCTCGACTGTGCAGGTGATTTTGGTCTCGACCAAACTCGCACGGAACGACTTCCAGTGTGCGGTGAAGGCGGCCTCCAGGTCCACGGTGGAAGCGCGGTGAGCCTGCTCGTCGAGCACAGTCAGTTCGTCGATCCGCGATACCCGGTAGACACGTTCGGTGCCGTCACGCCCGGCGAGTAGGTACCAGTGATCGCCGGCGTAGACGAGCCCGATTGGGTCAAGGATTCGATCGTTCATCGAACCGCTGCGATCGCGATACGTGATTCTTATCCGCACACCGTCTATGACGACCCGTTGGAGTTCCACCAGATGTTCTTCCGGTTCGTGGGGATACGCGAAACCGTCGGGGCGCACCAGGATTCGTTGTGAGGCAGTGCTTGCCGCTGCTCGGTGAGCGTCGGGTATCGCGGCGATCACCTTGCGCATGGCGCTTGCGAACGCCGGGGTGGCGACGCGTCCCGCGCCGGAAGCGAGCAATGCCGTCGCCTCGGCGGCCGTCAGACCGGTCAGCTCGGTGCGATAGCCCTGCAGCAGACTGATGCCACCACCGCGACCGCGATCGGTGTAGACCGGAATGCCCGCCGAAGACAACGCTTCGATGTCACGCAACACGGTGCGCGTGGATACTTCGAGCTGGGCGGCGATGTCGGCAGCGTTCAGTCTACCCCGATGTTGGAGCAGCATGACGATGGACAACAACCGGTCTGCGCGCACCCGAAAAGTCTCCCACCAAAACATGACAGAAGATGTCATGTTCACCCGATCTACTTCTACCCAGCAGGCCACACCCGGTGGCCGCGAAACGGAAGGATCGACAATGAACACCATCGAGACCACGCAGCAGACGGATCCGCGCGAGGTGTACTTCACGTCCGCTGCATGGGTGAGCGGTCTGCTCACAGGCGTGCGCGCCGACCAACTGGACCTTCCCACTCCGTGCGACGAGTTCGATGTCCGGACGCTGGCAGGCCATCTCGTTGCGACGGTCCGAAGGCTGATTGCGATCGCCGAACTCGGGAGTCCGGACTCTGTGTCGCCCTTGTGCTCCGATCATGACGCCGCATCCTTCGACACGTCGGTGACGCAAGCCCGTGCCGCGTGGGCCGACGATGCATTGCTCGATGCCCCGGTCGCGGTCCCGTGGGGTGAGGTACCGGGGCGATCGGCTGTGTGGGGATACACGCGCGAGCTACTACTGCACGGCTGGGACCTCGCGGTGGCGACCGGCCAGCCCGCAGAAGTGGACGACACTCTCGTCGAGCCAGTAGCACTGGAATTCCATGCGATGCTTCCCGCGGATGCGCGGGTTCAGGGAGTGCCGTTCGGACCCGTCGTGGAACCGAGGGCGGGAGCGGGTTCACTCGAACGCCTGGCGAATTTCTCCGGTCGGTCGTCGGACTGCTGGGTGTAGTACGTCGCCCTTGACCTCGAGTGCACTCGAGGTTGCAGGGTGGTCCCATGCAGATGACTTTCGAAGAGTTGCCTCAACTCATGACGCTGATGACCGGCGACGAAAAGCACGGTGCCAGCGCCACATCCACGCTCGACGTGCTGTGGGTGCTGTACTCCGACATTCTTCGTCTCGACGCGGCGCAGCCCGACGATCCCGATCGCGACAGGTTCTACCTCTCCAAGGGGCACGGCCCGATGGCGTACTACGCAGTGCTCGCTGCACGGGGCTTTCTGACGCCGAACGAGCTTGCGTCGTTCGGCAGCTACCACTCACCGCTGGGCAATCATCCGGACCGCACGCTGATTCCCGGGGTCGACATCGGTTCGGGATCACTCGGTCATGGTCTGGCGCTGGCAGCCGGAACTGCTGTGGCGCTGCAGATTCAGCGAAGGCAGGCTCAGGTGTTCGTACTGATCGGAGACGCCGAGCTCGACGAGGGCAGCAACATGGAAGTCATCCAATTCGCCGGCCGAGCGCAGCTGGGCAACTTGACCACCGTGGTGATCGACAACGATTCGGCTGGTCTGGGTTGGCCCGGCGGCATCGCGTCGCGCTTCGCCGTCGAGGGGTGGTCGACCTCCGACGTCGACGGGAGGGACCACAGTGCGCTCCGGCGGGCGTTTCGCATCGATCACGGCGACCGGCCTCACGTAGTGGTCGCCCACGTGGAGAAGAAGGAGAACTGAATGACGTCGACGATGAAGAGGACCGCGGATCAACGCGAGTCCTTCTACCGACTGCTGCCGGAGTTGTTGGTGCAGGACGAGCGAGTCGTGCTGGTACTGGCCGAGATCGGAGCCGCCTATCTCGAACCGCACCTCACTCCTGACATCCGATCGCGTGTGGTCAACGTGGGTATTCGAGAGCAGGCGATGATCGGTGTCGCAGGCGGTATGTCGCTCGCCGGAATGCGTCCGATCGTGCACACCTTTCCACCGTTTCTGATCGAGCGACCCTTCGAGCAGGTGAAACTCGATCTGGGACATCAGGATGTCGGCGCGATCCTGGTCAGCTCGGGCGGCTCCTACGGGTGGCCGCAAGGCGGTGAGACGCACTTCGGCCAACGCGATGTCGCACTGCTGGACACCCTGGACGGGTGGACGGTGCACGCGCCCGGGCACGTCGACGAGGTCGAATGGATGCTGCGCGGTGCCGCTGCATCCGACGACCGCGTTTACATCAGGCTTGACGGCATCTCGAACGATCACTCGTACGGTCGACCCGGAGGTTCGATGACCGTTCTGCAACAGGGTAATTTGGGCACTGTGATCTCGGTCGGTCCGATGACGGACCGGGTCCTGGCCGCGGCCCGTGGACGTGACGTCACCGTGCTGCACGCGTCGACGATCAGGCCCTTCGACGGTACGACTCTTCGAGAAACGCTGACTGCGCCGGACATCATGATCGTCGAGCCCTATCTCGCGGGAACCTCTGTGCCGCAGATCGATCGAGCGGTGGCGGACATCCGGCATCGGGTGCTGGGGATCGGTGTGGAGCCTGGAGAGCGTAGAAAGTACGGAACGGTGGCCCAACACGACCGAGCCAGCGGCCTCGACATCGAAGGACTGTCCCGATCGATGGACGACTTCTTCGAGTGATCAGTGTCGGCGGCGCTCGTACCTGTCCTTGGTGACGCTGTACGCAGATTCGAGGAGTTCCCCGATCTGCGATTCGGTCTGCGAAGACGGGTTGACCACCGACAACCAGCCCGCAGTGCCGTACGAAGGGTGGGCAGCAAGGGTGTCGTCGGTATCGGCCTGCGGTGCGTGGGCTGCTTCGCGTGGGGGCACTCCCAATAGGCGTTCGAACTCCTGCTTTCCTGCAATGACATTGACACGGAACGCGTCCGGCCGGTCCAGCCGGGACAACTCGTCTCCCGGATAGTTCTTCGTCACGATGGTCGCGAACGGCTGGGTGGACGACGGAACAGTTCCGTCCGGCGAGTAGTAGAAGAACACATCGCCCCATGCGAGTTCCGGAGTCCCGTCACCCTCCCGAGGCCGCTGCGCCAACGTGCCGTCGAAGCTGCCGACCAGATTCACGATGTCATCGAGTGTCATGCATCGATGGTCACATGCTCGGCAGCTTCTGCCCAGAGTTCAGCCGACTTTGTAGGTTCCCGTACCGGTTGCGACGAGGCGGCCGGATTCGGTCCCGACGATGTCGACTCGACACGTCTTCAGGCTCCGACCCGCGTGTATCCGAGTACCGACGATATCGACACCCTCGGCATATACCGGCTCCATGAACTGCACAGACATGGAGACCGTGACGCCCCGAAGCTTCTCGGGCACTTCGGATCCGGCCCATGCTGCGGTCATGATCCCGATATCGATACAGCCGGCGATCACGCCGCCGTGCAGCATCTGGCCGACGGTGGACAGCTCGTCGCGGTACGGCAGCCGCAGCCGAGCTGTGCCCTCGTCGATGTCGACCAGCTCGATGCCCAGTTGCTGCACGAACGGTGATTGCGGGAGAAACATGATAATCGCCGCGCTGCCGCTGTCCGGTGCCAGTACTTCGTTGGCTGTCATCGCTACCCCTCTATCGTAATTGGATTCCGATATCGGAATCAGAGTACGATAAAGTTATGGTCTTGGATACCCCCACCGACAAGCGGAAGCGTCGAACACACACTGCGGTGCTCGACGGCGCTCGTTCGCTCTTCCTACGCCACGGATATCGGGCAACGACGATCGAGATGCTGGCCACCGCAGCCGATGTGGCGGTGAGTTCGATCTACGCAAACTTCCCCGCCGGCAAGGTGGACATCTACGCCGCTCTCGCGTGGCGAACCGCCCAGAGCCACGCTGAGCAAATGACTGCCCCCACCGATGCGGTCGAATCTGCGCACGTCGTTGCCGAGTTCCTCGATCGCTACATCGCGTTTCACCGCGACGATCCACTGGCGTTGCGGCTGCTGGCGCTGACGGATGTGGACAAGTCCGAGTCCGCGTCGGTCGGTGAGGCGAAGGAAAAGATCGACACTGCGCTCGGTGAACTCATCGATTCGGTGACGCGTGCGGTGGAGGACGCCGGTGCCGACGTCCTCCCCCGTGCACTGGTTCTGAATGCCTGGGCGGCGATGAACGGTGCTGTGTCACTGCATCAACGACGCATCGTCGATCGATCCATGCTCGACGCCATGCTCGCGATCACGCGGGCGGATATGCTCCGCCACCTGAAAGGAACACCCGATGAAACCCGGTGAGCTGAGCGCAGGTCATCGTGCGCGAATAGTGGCAGCTGCTGTGCGAGAACAACTCGCGATGTTGCCCGGTACCGTGCTCGGTCCCCGGCGACGTTCGTCGGGTTCCGCATGGCACACAGTCGATGCTCCGGATTCACGGTTGTGCCGGGAAGCACTGGAGGAGGCCAGAGGGTGCCTCAGCGAGCCCATGTTGATGCACAGCGTGCGGTGCTGGCAGTACGCGTCGGCGTTTGCGGTCATCGACGGTCTACGGCCGGATCGGGAGGCGCTGTACGTCGCGTGCCTGCTGCATGACGTTGGTCTCGGCGCAGAACAGAACTTGGTGGCTGGATGTTTTGCGCTGATCGGTGCCGAGCGAGCCGAAGAGTTCGTCCGCAGACACGAAGGCGACGACCGAACGGCGCAGATCGTCCACGAGACGATAGCCAGACACATGGACGTCGCGACACCGGAGGAACCGGAGGCGGCCCTGCTGCACGATGCGGCACACCTGGACGTCAGTGGCCGTCGGATTCGCGACCTCGATCCGCACTGCGTCGATGTCATCGAATCCAGCTATACGCGAGAAGGTTTCGCCGCAGACTTCGCATCCAGGATGAAGAGCGAATCGAGAAGGAGACCGCGGTCGACGGCTGCGACCTTGTGGCGCTCAGGAATGTATCCGGCGATGAAGGCGAGCCCCCTGGAGCGCATGGTCATATCGTCGAAGTAGCTGTTGCGCGATGGATGATCTGTTCGATTCGATCTGCGTCGTTGGAGTCTCTCGGTGCGTAGAGGAAGACGTAGGTTTCGGGAAGTCCGAGGCCAGGGCGTCCGGCGAGGGGGTGTAGCTCACCCCAGCCCGCGGAGATGACGGTCTGAGCATCATCGGGCTGCATGATGACGTGCATCGATCCTTCGGTCTCGTGGACGTGGAGTATCTCGCCGTTGGTTCGCGAAATCCACGGTGCAGCAGCGGTGACATCCGTCAGATACAGCGCGTCCCCTCGCCTCTCGAAGTGGCTGCGCGCCAGGTGGTATCGATTGTTCGTGCGCGCTTCGGTAGCAACTGCGCCGGTGATCCTGTCTGTCAGTACGGGCGTAGCACGGTCGGTGAGCTGGCGATGTGGAATCGGGTACGGGGCGATCCTCGGACGCGGTCCTCGGCGCGGCTCGAGGTGCCAGTGCCGGCCTGCGCGCGACGCGCCGGCGACGGTCATAAGATCACGTCTGGACAACGGTCGTAGCGCGGTGGCGATCAACCACCCACCGACGTTGGCCGGTAAGCCACCCGGCCCCAAGGCCCTCCACGTCGTGTAGTCGTTCTTGACGGTCTGCACAAGTCCCCCCCAGGTCGTATACGTCCGCACCACGGTAACTGCGCGACGACTCCGGCGGTAGGCCTACATCGTCCGATGTACGACGAGATACACGTGCAGACCGATGTGCAGGAACGTTCGGGTCCATAGCGTTGTGGTCGTCAACGAAACAGCGAAGAACAAGCACAGCAGAGGAACCGTCATGCACGCCGCAGTACTACTTTCACAACAACACTCGATCACCGAGCAGGTACTCGGGTTCGGGCTGGGAACCATCGTCTTGGTGGCAGTGCTCGGCGCGGTCGTTCTGTTCGTCGCCGCGCTCGTCAGCATCCTTCGCTCACCCAATTACAGTGTCGCAGGCCGTGCGGTGTGGATCTTCGTCGTGCTCGCGTTTCCGTTTCTCGGGCCTCTGGTCTGGTTCGTATGGGGCCGCACCTCGACGTTCGCCGTCGAAGCGTCGAACAGTCTCAGATGACCGATCCGATCGTGCGTGCCGCATCCGGGAACTCACCGGCGTTCGAGCCCGCGTAGTTCAATCGCAGGAACTTGCCGGTGGGTTCGGCCGGGAAGTAATCGTCTCCCGCACCGACGATGACACCCGCCAATTTGCATTTGTGCACAACGTCTTCCAGGTCGATGTCGTCACGCAGGCGCATCCACAGATTGAGTCCACCCCGGGGGATCCGGTCGAGATGCCCGCGAGGGGCGAACTCGATCAGGCTGTGGGCCAATAGGTCTCGACGCGCTTCGAGTTGCGTGCGTAGGCGTCGTAGGTGTGTGCGCCAGGCGGGTTGGGTGACGACGTCGAGAGCGACGGTCTGCAGGATGCCGCTGACGTACATCGATTCGGCTCCCGTGTCGGCGAGGATACGTTCGTGGGCCGGGCCACGAGCGATCAAGCCTGCCAATCGAATCGACGGTGATACGACCTTGGTCAGCGAACGCAGGTACACCACATGTCCGCCGTCGTCTCGTGCGGCCAATGGGCTGGGTTCGGCGGTGATCCCGAAATCGTGGGCGGAGTCGTCCTCGATCAGGAACGCGCCGTGTCGTCGAACGATGTCGAGCACACGTTCGGACAGGTCCGGAGACCACTGCGCTCCAGTGGGGCTGGCGAAGGTCGGTTGAGCGTAGAACGCCCGCGCGCCGGACTCGGCGAATGCCTGCTCCAGCGCGTCCGGGTCGGGTCCGTCGACCCCGGTGGGGACCGGGACCACGCGAACGCCTGCCTGCGTTGCCGCCAGAATCGCTCCCCAGTACGTCGGTGATTCCATGAGAAGTGGGCGTCCCGCACCGACGAGCGCCCGAAAGGCCGTGCTCAGGCCGGTCTGGCTGCCCGGGATGATGACCACGTCGCTGGCCGAGGGCGGCGTGACGCCCAGCGGGGTGGAAGCGCCGAGTTCCGCGGCGAACCAAGCTCGAAGCTCGGGCAGACCTGCGGTCGGTGGCCGGGCAACCACTGCGTCGGTGCGTGAAGCTCGGGTGAAAGCAGCGTGAACGAGTCGCTCCGGCAACAGCTCTCGGGCCGGGTAACCGGAATGCAGAGCGATCACGTCACTCGACGTGGACTGCAGTGCGGCTGGGAGTTGCAATCTGTTTCCGGGTGCACCGAGCGCGGCAGTCTGCCACCCGTAGTCGTTCGGGCGGGCCGTGTGCACGGTCTTGACGAATGTTCCGACGCCAGGCCGTGTTTCGATGACACCCTGCGAAATGAGCGTGCGCAGTGCTTTCTGCACCGTCACGGGGCTGGCCGAATGCTGGGCCACCAGCGCACGAGTGGATGGCAGCTTCGCCTCGGGCGGGGCGGTTGCGATCCAGGTTCGCAGTGCAGACACGATCCGGGAACTGCTATCGTCGGACATGACGCAGCATAGTAGCGCTACCCAGCTCGCGCCGGGACTGCTATCCCGAGCCGGCCTCTTGTGGGGACTGGCGGGTGTCACGGCGTTCTCGTTCACCGTGCCGCTGACTCGGATCGCCGTGACCGGTGGCCTGTCGCCGCTGTTCGTCGGGTCCGGACGCGCCGTCGTCGCCGCGGCCCTCGCTGCTGCCGCCCTGGCCCTGACCTCGCAACGGTTGCCACGCGGACGGCAATGGGTTCGACTGGGTGTCATCGCGGCCGGGGTCGTCATCGGTTTCCCCGTGCTCACGTCGTTCGCTCTGACCACCGCCTCCGCCGGCCACAGTGCCGTCGTCATCGCGCTTCTGCCGGCTGCGACCGCGGCCTTCGCCGTCGTCCGCGAGCGGCAACGCGTCCGGCCGATGTTCTGGTTGGTTGCGGCCATGGGTGCTGCGGTCGCTGTCGGATTCGCGGCCGTGCAGGGCGGCGAGGTCGCCGGACTGGGGTGGTCGGATCTGCTTCTCCTCGGAGCCGTCGTGGCGGCCGCGGTGGGATACGCGGAGGGCGGGCTGCTTGCGCGTGAACTGGGAGCGTGGCAGACGGTCTCGTGGGCGCTCGTCGTCTCTGTTCCGGTGACCGGAGCGATGACGGCGTTCGCGTGGTGGCATCAACCCACGAGCGGAGGTGTCGCAGAGTGGGCTGCGTTCGCCTATCTGGCCGTCGTGAGCATGTACCTGGGGTTCTTCGCCTGGTATCGGGGGTTGGCCATCGGTCCGATGTCGAGCGTGAGCCAGGTGCAGCTCGTTCAGCCGGTGCTGACGATCTGCTGGGCCGCGATCCTGCTCCACGAGGGACTGACGTGGCCGGTGGTCGTGGGTGGAGCAGCGGTCATCGTATGTGCAACAGTGGCGGTCCGAACTCGGATGTCGCCGTCCGTTCGACAGGAGGAACTTTCGTCATGACGCGATCGATCGATCAGGCACGCAAGCTCGAGAATGTTCGCTACGACATTCGTGGCCGCATCCTGGACAAGACCGAGGAACTCGAGGAGCAGGGGCACAAGATCCTGCGCCTCAACGTGGGCAACCCGGCCCCGTTCGGTTTCGAGGCACCCGACGAGATCATAATGGCGATGATTCGCAATCTGCCTACCGCGCAGGGATATTCCGACTCGCGGGGCCTGTTCTCGGCGCGCACCGCGGTGGTGCAGTACTACCAGACCAAGGGCCTGAGCGACCTCGACGTCGGCGACGTCTACCTGGGCAACGGGGTCTCCGAGCTGATCACCATGACGATGCAGGCGCTGTGCAACCCCGAGGACGAGGTGCTGATCCCCTCCCCCGACTACCCGCTGTGGACGGGTTCGGTTGCTCTCGCCGGAGGCACTCCGGTCCACTACTTGGCAGACGAGACTCAGGACTGGGCTCCGGACTTCGAGGATCTGGAATCGAAGATCACCACCCGTACCCGGGCCATCGTCGTGATCAATCCCAACAACCCCACTGGTGCGGTGTACTCACGCGACGTTCTGCAGCGTTTCGTCGACCTCGCGCGCGAGCACGATCTGATTCTGCTCGCCGACGAGATCTACGAGAAGATCGTGTACGACGGTTCCGAGATGACCAATCTCGCAACTCTCACCGGCAAAGATGTGCTGTGCCTGACCTATTCGGGGTTGTCGAAGGCCTACCGAGTGTGTGGATTCCGTGCCGGGTGGCTGGCGATCACCGGTCCACGACGCCGTGCGGCGAGCTTTATCGAGGGCATCACGTTGCTGTCCAACATGCGCATGTGCGCGAATGTGCCTGCACAACATGCAATACAGACGGCGCTCGGCGGCCGTCAATCGATCGAGGACCTTCTGCTGCCGACGGGTCGGTTGACCGCGCAGCGGGATCTGGCGCATCGAATGCTGAACTCCATCGACGGGATCAGCTGTGTGCAGGCTGCGGGCGCGCTGTACATGTTCCCCAAGCTCGACACCGACCGTTTCGGCATCGTCGACGACGAGAAGTTCGTCCTCGACCTGCTCGAATCCGAGAAAATCCTGGTCAGTCACGGTCGAGCGTTCAATTGGGATGTGCCCGACCACTTCCGGCTCGTCACCTTGCCCAACGTGGACGATCTCTCGACCGCACTCGAGCGGCTCGGTAACTTCATGAGTTCGTACTCGCAGTAGTGCTCAATTCTTATCGGGCTCGAACAGGTCCTCGATCGTGCAGTCGAAAGCTGCGGCAAGGCGAAAGGCGACGGGCAGGCTCGGGTCGAATCTCTCCTTTTCAATGGAGATGATCGTCAGGCGGGTGACGTCGATGCGTTCGGCCAGCTCGCTCTGAGACCACCCCTTCTCGGTGCGACGACGTCGAACATCGTTCTTCACTCGGACAGGGCCCGGTAGCGCGCGAACGCGTACCGCGCAGTGAACGATGCGAACGCAGCCAGCAGCAAGCCCGTCAGAAGCAGCGTGGCCGGGGGGTCGACTCTTGCGATGGACACCACCGCAAGGGTCAGACCCAGTACGGTCACCAGATCGGTGGCCGTACCGCTGGACGCGGATGTCGTCCAATGGCTTTCGATGCTGTCGCCCGAGGTGTAGGTCTGGTCGGTGGTGACCGGCGCGACGAACAGTATCCAGCCCAGCATCGCGCCGAAGGGCAGCGCGGTGACGCCGAACACCAGCGCGGAAACCCCTGGCGCGATGGGTGACACGAGCCAGGCGAGCAGTGCCGTCGCTGATGCAGTGGCCAGGCCGACAGCGGCGACCGATATCCATCTGAGTCTCACCTGAATGCTCCGTTCGTTGGTATAGCTCGCTATACGTATAGGAAACCATACATCCCACTCCGATGTGTGGTCCGCAGCGAGCTACTGGCGGTATGGTTCGAGCACGTGGATTGCCGGATTTCGGCGTCGTACTCAGCCCTAGGAGCCTGATCGTGCATTCGTCTTCACTCGGAGATCACTGATGGCCGGCGGACTGGTAGCCCTGCTCGACGACGTGGCCGCGCTGGCACGGCTGGCGGCAGCATCGATCGACGACGTGGGAGCCGCTACCGGCAAAGCGACGGCCAAGGCCGCCGGTGTCGTGATCGACGACGCAGCGGTGACGCCTCAGTACGTTCGCGGTCTCGCGGCCGAACGGGAATTGCCCATCATCAAGCGCATCGCTGTCGGCTCGCTTCGGAACAAGCTGCTGATCATTCTGCCGATCGCCCTGCTGCTCAGTCAGTTCCTCCCATGGCTGCTGACGCCCATTCTGATGCTCGGTGGCTGCTACCTCAGCTACGAGGCAGCGCACAAGATCTGGGGAGCACTGTTCGGTCACGGCGATCATCACGCCGAGGCAGAGGACGAGCCGCGGGACGAGGACAGCGTGGTGTCCGGTGCCGTTCGGACCGACCTGATTCTCTCCGCCGAGATCATGGTCATCGCTCTCGACACCATTGCGAGCGAGGGCTTCTGGAGTCGCCTCATCATCTTGGCGGTCGTCGCGGTGGTCATCACCATCGTCGTCTACGGCGTCGTCGCACTCATCGTCAAAATGGACGACATCGGTCTGAAGCTGGCCGAGGGTTCATCCGGGTTCGTCGAGAAGTTCGGCCGCGGACTGGTCAAGGGCATGCCGAAGGTGATGGCAGTGCTGTCGGTCGTCGGCACCGCAGCCATGCTCTGGGTCGGTGGGCACATCCTTCTCGTAGGCATCGACGAGCTCGGTTTCCACCCCATCTACGAGCTGGTGCACCACGGTGAGGATGCGGTGCGTGGGGTCGCGGGTGTCGGCGGAGTGCTGGCGTGGATCGTCAACACTCTTGCGTCGGCAGTCATCGGTGCGATCGTCGGCTGCATCATCGTTGTTGCGCAGCTCGGGATCTCGAAGGTGCTCGCCAAACGGGCCGCCGCGAAGTAGTGCCTGTATCGGCGACGTTCGCCGTCGTTTATCCCTCCTCGGAGCCGGCGCTCGACATCCTGTTTCGCTACAACGTCGATATCGTCGGACGCTTCTACGGCCGCGAGGCGTCGGACGAGGAAGTACGACGAGTCATGGTCGACGAGCCGAGTGACGATCTCGTGGGTGATTCGGGTCTGTTCGTTGTCGCATACCTGGGCTCGACGCTGGTCGGTTGCGGTGGTGCTCGTTTCGTCTCCGACGACATCGCAGAACTGACTCGGGTCTTCGTCGACGCGCGTGCCCGTGGAAACGGCGTCGGGTCGTCGATCGTCGAGTTCGTCGAAGGATCGGTTCGCCAATCGCGCCGTACGACAATACGATTGGACACGCGAGCGGACCTCATCGAGGCCCGGGGCCTGTACTCCAGGCTCGGCTATCGGGAGGTGCCGGCATTCAACGCCGAGCCCTACGCCGAGGTATGGCTGGAAAAGCGACTGCTTTGAACAGCTTTCGTCACCGACGAGCCAGCTCGAGGACCCGTCGCTCGGAGACAGAAATCAGTCCCGCCAGATGGCTGTGAATTCGTACCACGGACCGTCCAGGTGGGTGGCGGTGAAATCGTCGAAACCCACGGGCGGCCCACCTGGCGCGTAGGCCCAGCCGGAGGAGCTCATGAGGGAGAAGCCGCTGTCTTCGGTGAAGTAGACCTCGCCACCAGATGTGGCGCTTGCCGAGCTGATGTCGAAGGGGCCGATCTCGATGTGTTCGCGGCTACTCGAGGGCTGTGCACTCAATTCTCGCGCAACGGCCTCGAATTCGTCGCGATGGTCCAGCATATTGTCCGGTGGCAGCAGTACCAGAACAGCCGCTGCCAAGCCCGCCACCACCGGAGCCGGCGCTATCCACCACGACCATCTTCGATCCTGGCCGACGACGTGGAGGGTGCGAATTGCCCAGATGAGCCCGACGATCAGCAGCACCAGGATCGATGACGCGCCGGCGAGGAGCGGATCGAACCAGGCGAACTGTCCGTAGGGCGAGGGCCACCAGTTCCTGGACACGCATACCCACGTGACGGCGGCGATCGTGGTGAACACCAGCAGGATCGGCCCGGGCGGTTTCGCAGCTTTTCGAGGTGCGTTCGCCGACTCGATGAGGCGGTTCTTCAGGCGCTCGATGATGGTCGTGTTCCCTACGCGTCGGAGGTGGCATCCGCGCTCAGGGTCCCACATTTGTCGATGACTTCGGGGCTAACTGCTGTGCACGGTGACGGCGTATCCGTCGGGGTCACGTAGGACGAAGGTCTTTCCGAAGGGGCCGTCGAAGGGGGCGGTCACGATCGTCACGCCGGCGGCGACGAGATTTTCGTGGAGCGCTTCGGCGTCGTCGCACACCAGCCAGAGGGCAACTCCGAGTCCCGGCTGACCACTTTCGAGATCCGTTTCGGGAGCGGGGTTTCGGACGGCGAACGGCATCGGTGAGGTGGTGAACACCACTGCGCCGGGTGGTGCCTGGGGTGCCCGGACGAGGCCCAGCTGCGATTCGTAAAAGTCTGCACTGACGGCGAGGTCACGTACCTGGAGGGAGAGGAAGCTCGGTCCGGAAACGGTTGCAACGGTCATGTCGTGTCCTTTCGGTAGTTCGTCAAGGTCTTGACGAGATGAACGTATGTCAAGATGTTGACATGAGTCAAGTGGATGTCGACACCTCGATCGGTTACGCCCTCAAGCGGGCCACGTCCGCCCTGCGTTCGGCGATGGACGAGTGCCTACGCGATCTCGATATCACCGTCTCGCAGTACTCGAGCCTCGAACTCCTCGCGCACAAACCGGGACTGTCCAACGCCGAACTCGCACGCGCGGTATTCGTCAGCAGGCAGGCAACCCATCAACTGCTGGCCGGGCTCACGCGCGGCGGCCTGGTGGAGATCGAGGGGGTAGGTCGAGACCAGCGTCTGTACGTGACGACCCTGGGCAGGGAGCGCCTGCGGCAAGCGTCGGCCGCTGTCGCCGCCATGGAACACGCCATGATTGCGTCGCTGTCCAAGAGCGAGCGAGAAGTGCTGCACCGCAACCTTGTTGCGTGTGCCGAGGCTCTGGACGGGCGCGAGCAGTCGTAACCTCAGTAGTTCTCGGTCAGGCGAAGCCGGCGTGCATTTCCCAGATCAAGATCTCGCTCGCCGTCGATGCTGTCACACGGTGACCTCCGGTGGCGGTGAGTCGGACCGCGTCGCCCTGGGCAACGTCTCCGACGGTCTCGAACTCGGCGGAACCGTCGGCGACGAAGACGTGACCGTACGGCGCGTCAGGGACGGTGACGGACTCCCCCGGTGCGAGTCGGGCGGCATGCAGCGTCGCGTAGCGGTTGCCGATCCGAACGCCGCCGCGCCCCGACATGCCGGACGCCACCGGAACCAGCTCGCCGTTCGCCAGCTGGTCCTGTACGTCCAGCTCTTCGTACGAGGGATCGGTTCCATCGGTGTCGGGTGGGATCCACATCTGCACCCCGCGCAGCTTTTCTCTGCTGGTCCGGCTCGATGCATTGGTCTCGGTGTGCCGAATTCCGGTTCCGGCACTCATGCGTTGAACGAGGCCGGGGTAGATCAGCCCCGAATTACCCTCGGAATCAGTATGTTTCAGCGTCCCTTCCAGCACCCACGTGACGATCTCCATGTTCTCGTGCTGATGGGAGTCGAACCCTTCGCCGGGAAACACCGTGTCCTCGTTGTGCACCATTAGTAGCCCGTGCGCATTGGCCGCGAGGTCGTAATTGCCGGTGGCGGGAAACGACTGCTTCGAGTCGAGCCATTCGTTCCACCAGTGATGGCGTTGCGCACCGGGTATGTGAGTCACCGTCACGATGCGTGATTCCGCATTGCCGTGAAAGTTCGCGTCAAAGCCGCGAGATCGTTCGGGTCAACCAGATCGAACATTTTCTCTAGTACTGCCTCGACGTGTCCCGGGCTGGCGGCGGCGAGGGTGTTCATGCCCGCTTCGGTGAGTTCGGCGGACATTCCGCGCTTGTCGTCGTCGCATTTGACGCGTGTGACCCAGCCGTTGTCGACGAGTCGGCTGATGGCTCTGGTGACGCCGCTACGAGTCGTGGTGACGGCGTCGGCGAGTTCGCTCATTCGTCGGCGACGGTCGGGTGCCTCGGACAGTACGACCAGCAGCTCGAAGTCGGTGAAGGAGATCCCGGAGTCGCGTGTGAGTTGATTGTCGAGGTCGCGAAGCAGCAGCCGCGTCGCATCGAGGTATGCGCGCCAGGCCTGCTGTTCGTCGGCATCGAGCCACCGTGGTGAGTCCATGCCCCCATGCTAGTTGACAACGCAACTAACCGGTGTACTGTTCTCGGTAGTTGACGAAGCAACTACCTGACCGGAGGCCGAAGCGATGACTGAAACCAACGAACTGACTGCAGACGAGACACGCCGCGCGCAGGAGCACGCCGAGCAGCGGGACCGCATCCGTCAGCAGTACATGAAGCCTGCAGGTGAGCGTCCGGCATCGTCTGCCCGCGGACTTCATCACACGGCTTTGGTCAGCAGCGATGTCGAGGCGACCGTGCGGTTCTATCAAGACCTGCTCGAGTTCCCTCTGACCGAGCTCATCGAGAACCGTGACTACCCGGGTTCGTCGCACTTCTTCTTCGACATCGGCAACAGCAACCTGTTGGCCTTCTTCGACTTCCCCGGACTCGACGTCGGGCCGTACGCGGAGGTGCTGGGCGGTCTGCATCACGTGGCCATCAGTGTCGAGCCCACCCGCTGGGAGCACCTGCGCACCAAGCTGATCGACGCGGGAATCGAATTGATCGAGCACAGCGAGGTCTCGCTCTACTTCCGCGACCCCGACGGTGCACGGCTCGAACTGATCGCCGATCCGCTCGGTGAAATGTACGGCTCGCACGTTCTCTGAGAACACACCTACTTTCGAGATTCGAGGCAATGACATGACCTCTGCAGCAACCACACTCGACCTCCGCCGCGCCGACGACCGATTCAAGACCAAGATCGGCTGGCTGGACTCCAAGCATTCCTTCTCGTTCGGCAACCACTTCGATCGCAGTAACACCCACCACGGCGTCCTCATGGTCAACAACGACGACATCGTCACCCCGGGAATGGGATTCGATACCCACCCGCACCGCGACATGGAGATCATCACCTGGGTTCTGCAGGGATCGCTGGTGCACCAGGACTCGATGGGCCACTCCGGAGTCATCTACCCCGGCCTCGCACAGCGCATGAGTGCGGGCACCGGAATTCTGCACTCCGAGAAGAACGATTCGTGGCGACTCGGCGATACTGCCGGCTCGTACTCGGGCAAGCACGGCGATCCTGTTCGCTTCGTCCAGATGTGGGTCGTGCCCGACGAGCAAGGCATCACCCCGGGCTACGAGCAGCTCGAGATCGACAACGAATTGCTCAGCGGCGGTCTGGTTCCCGTCGCATCCGGCATGCCCGACCATGCCGATCACGCCGCCATTCGCATCAAGAACAAGTACGCTGCCATGCACGTGGCGCGCCTACAGCCCGGGCAGGCTCCGGTGGAGATTCCCGATGCACCGTTCGTACACATCTTCGTGGCCGAGGGTGAGGCGATGCTCGAGGGAGTCGGACCCCTCGCGCAGGGCGACGCCGTGCGCGTCAGCGGAGGCGGCGGTCAGAAACTGAGCACTGCCAGCGGTGCCGAAGTGATCGTCTGGGAGATGCACGCCGCGATCGCCGGTTAATCGGTCTCTCGGTGTGGGCGGAACGAATGCTCCTCGTGGTCGAGTTCGTGTTCGAGGCTGCGCATGCTGTTGTCCGGTAGCCGGCCGGCATCGCGCCAGCAGAGCAACTCTTCTCGCTCCACATCGAGGATTCGGCGGCGCGTACTCATCGCAGCAATCTGTTCCGGTGAGATGACCGCGTCGCCGACGTCCGTCTCGTCGAGATGATCGAGTCGACGGTGGTACCGGTCGATGCGATGCTCGAGCTCGCTCCGCAGGATCTCCCGGCCCTCGTCGTCGAGGTTCTCTTCGTCGGCGATGCGATCGAGCTGTGACAGTGCAGCTTTGGCCGATCCCTCACGTGCTTCGTTTCGCAGACGCGCCTCAGCGGCGGGGTCCGCGACGACGTTCAGCTTGCGCACCAGTGGAGCGAACGTGAGGCCCTGTCCAAGGACCGTCACCAGCACGACGAGAAATGCGCAGAACAGCAACAGGTCTCGGCTCTCGAACGGCTCGCCCGAGTCGATCGTCAGAGGGAGCGTGAACACCGCGGCGACGGTGATGACGCCGCGGGTGCCGGCCCAGCTCATCACCACCGCCTCGCGTGGGGACAGCCCGGTCGTGAGCAACCACAGCGGACGCAGTAGGAGCACGCCGGCCAGAGTGACCGTGACCGCGAGAGCGATGGTCGTTCCCGAGTAGGCCGAGAGGCCGCCGACCACGGTGGGCAACTGCTCACCGATGAGCAGAAAAACGAAGCCCTCGAGCAGCAGATCGATCAGTCGCCACACAGCGCTGGTCTGCAGTCGGCTGGCCCCGGAGATGGCGTGGCGGGTGTGGTGCCCGATCACCAGAGCCGCGACGACCACGGCGAGAACACCCGAGGCGTGAACTTCCTCTGCCGCCAGGTACGCCACGAACGGCGTCGCCAGCGACACGATGTTGAGCAGCAGTGAATCGTGAACGTAGCGCTGTACGAGGCGAATCAGCAGGGCGACGACCAATCCGACGACGATTCCGCCGGCCGCAGCCAACACGAACAACCCACCCGCGTGGACGAAGGTCATGTCCTGACTGGATATTGCGGCGATCGCGACGGTCAGCATCGTCAGCGCCGTCGCGTCGTTCAGCAGTCCCTCACCTTCGATGAGGGTGACGAGTTTCGGTGGGATACCGGCGCGACGACCAACCGCAAGGGCGGCGACCGGGTCCGGCGGCGCAACAGCGGCACCGAGCGCCATACCGGCGGCCAGGGTGATGCCCGGAACGAGCAACCACATGCCGACACCCACGAGGGCAGCGGTCGCCACCACGAGGGCGACCGACAGACTCAGGATCGTCCAGACGTTGCGGCGGATCGCGATCAACGAGGAGTTCAGCGCGGCGCTGTAGAGCAGCGGCGGAATCACCAGAGTCAGCACGACTTCGGGGTCGAGAACGATGTCGGGCAACGCCGACGCCGAGACGGCCAGGCCGGCCAAGGTCAACAACGCTGCCGCGGGCAGCGCCGTCTTCTTCGAGATCACCTGCGCGGCGACGATCAGACCCGTAGCAGCCAGGACCAGGCCCAGAGTTTCTATCACCCGGCTGTATTCCACCAGGTCAGGGGTTCAAACTATCTCTTCAGCCCGAACATCTTCGCGATCGTCTTCTCCATGAATGTCGCCGGCAGCAACCGTCGCGCCAGAAACACGACCGGTGCGTTGCTTCCTCTGGCGTACAAGGGTTTCGGCTTGTCGGCCTCGATGGCCTTCAGTACTACTTCGGCGACGTCCTCGGCGGAGATTCCGGTTCCTTCCTTGCGATCCAGTGACGAGATCGCTGTGTGGAAGTCGTCTCGGTGGACCGAATCCGCGGCGATGTACTTGGTGCGTCGTTCGCTGATTCCGGTGTTGATCGATCCCGGCTCCACGGTGGTCATCCACACGCCGAACGGAGAGAGTTCCAGCCGCGCGGCGTCGGAGAAGCCCTTGATGGCTGCTTTCGTCGACGCGTACGAGGAGCGGTAGGCGAGCGGAAAGCTCGCCAGCATAGACCCGACCATGACGATGCGGCCGTACCCGCGCTCACGCATGCCGGGAATGACGTTCTGCGACAGCGTCACTGCGCCGAACACGTTCAATTGGAACAATCGCTCGATGGCGTCGGTCGGCAGTTCCTCGAAGGGCCCGGACTGGCTCTCGCCCGCGTTGTTGACCAGAACGTCGACGGCGCCCAGCTCGGCAACGAATGCGCCGATCGACGTGGTGTCGGTCAGGTCCAGAGCTCGATACTCGACGCCTGCTGCCCGTTGATCGGAGGTCATCGAATCCGGATTCCGAGAAGTGCCGATAACTCGGTAGCCGCGGGCAACCAGCGCCGACGCGACGGCCCTTCCGATGCCCGACGAAGCTCCGGTGACCAC
Source organism: Rhodococcoides fascians NBRC 12155 = LMG 3623 (assembly GCF_001894785.1). Lineage (GTDB taxonomy): Bacteria > Actinomycetota > Actinomycetes > Mycobacteriales > Mycobacteriaceae > Rhodococcoides > Rhodococcoides fascians. The sequence continues at coordinate 114,764 of NZ_BCWW01000001.1, read as the reverse complement.
TGCGGTGCGATTCATGCCCAGATGGTACCGATGCAGTCGGTTCGTAGCGCATGACGAAACCGCCCATACCGGCTAGTCTGTTACCCATGCAAACGAATCCTCCCGCTTTGCTACTCGAGCACATGTGCATGGCCTTCGGCCCCAAGATTGCGGTCGACGACCTCTCGTTGATGGTTCCGCCCGGGTCGATGTTCGGGTTGGTCGGCCCCAACGGTGCTGGTAAGACGACATGTCTGTCCATGGCGGTCGGGCTGCTCAGACCGCAGTACGGCCGAAGCCTCGTTTTCGGGCGTGACGTCTGGGCCGATCCGATCGCGGCGAAGGAGCTGCTCGGCGTGCTGCCCGACGGACTGACATTGCCTTCCCAGTTCACCGGCCACGAGCTACTGACCTATATCGGTCGACTGCGCGCGATGCCGGAGGACGTCATCGCGCAGCGTCGCGACGAGCTGCTGAACGCGTTGGGTCTCGCCGATGCCGGCGGAACCGTCATCGCCGACTATTCCGCCGGAATGACCAAGAAGATCGGACTGGCGTCGGCGCTGTTGCACGGGCCTCGCCTCTTGGTGTTGGACGAGCCCTTCGAAGCCGTCGATCCCATCTCGTCGACGACGATCCGCAACATCCTGATTCAGTTCGTTCGCTCCGGTGGCTCGGTGATCCTGTCCAGTCACGTCATGGCCCTCGTCGAACGGCTGTGCTCCCACGTCGGTGTCATCACCGGTGGTCGAGTCGTGGCGGCGGGAACGGTCGACGACGTCCGCGCCGGTGGCACCCTCGACGACGCCTTCGTGCGCCTCGTCGGCTCCCGAGACCAGAACCCGGACGGCTTGTCCTGGATGCGCTCGTGAAGTCGGTCGGTCGCACCGTCCTGCAGATGCGAATCACGCTCTACCGCAGGCAGTTCAAGGGCGGACAAGCAGTGGTCAAGACCGTGTTCGGGTTGCTGGGGCTGGCCCTCGCGGTTCTCGCATGCGTGATGGCGGCCCGAACCGACGCGTCGCAGGTATTGGTGGGCGGCACCGCAAGCCTCGGACTGACCCTGACGGGCCTGAGTTGGGTGCTCTTCCCGGTGCTGTCGGGTATCTCCGACGACAACATCCAGCCCCGCCACTTCCAATTGCTGTCCGTCGATCCTGCGCGACTGGCCCGTGCGCTGCTGACCACGTCGGTGATCGGCATGGTGGTTCCGCTGACGATCGTCGCGACGGCATCCATTCCGATCTACGCTCTGTCGCGGTCGATTGCCGCAGTGCCTCTGGCGCTGGTGGCCTGGCCCGCGACGGTGGTGTTCTTCGTGACGCTGTCACGGGTGGTGACACTGGCCATGTCGCAACTACTCAAGAGTCGCCGCAGCCGCGAGTTCGCGTTGCTGGCGTTCGGCGCTGTCTTCGGAGGCCTGTACTTCCTGCAGTTCCCCATCACGCAGAATCTCGATCGTGTGCTGTCGGGTGAGGTGACGTGGCCGCTGACACTGGCCCATTCGATTCCCTTCGGCTGGGGTATCACCGGCGTCGATGCTGTGCTGGAGGGCAATTGGCTGTTGGCGATCGGCGCGGTGGTGGGATTGCTGCTGCTGGACGTCACACTGGTGTGGGCCTGGCAGCGACTGGTTCTACGCCACTTCGAGGGGCGAGTCTCGACGTCGTCGGGATCGACCCGTAAGCAGACCGCAGAGAAGGGCCGCGACGGTGCAACAGGGTGGCGGGCAACGCGCGTCGGCGCGGTAGTGACGCGAGAGCTGTCTCTGTGGCGCGGTGACATGCGTCGTCGGAGTCAGCTGCTGTCGGTGCTGATTTTCGCAGTGCTGGCCGGCATCGGCCCGCTGGTGACCGACTCGATTCCGTTCAGCGCAGCCTGGGGCGCCTGGATCGCGATCTTCATGGCGATGGGTGCGGGATCGAATTCGTACGGTCTCGACGGCGGTTCGATGTGGCACCTGGTGATGATTCCGCAGGCTCTCCCCGACGACATCCGTGGTCGGCAGATCGCCTGGTTGCTGGTCGCGACCCCCTTCGCGATCGTGCCGGTCGTGGTGGTTCGAGTGTTCGGAGATCTCGGGCTCGACCGACTGGAGATCCCTGTCGCCGTGACGATCTCGATGCTCGGAGTCAGCGCCGGTCTGACCGCCGTGAACTCCGTACGCGGTGCCTACCCGGTGCCCGAAGCTACGAAGTCGTTCTCGATGAACACACGGGGGTCGTTCACCGGAAATGCATTCGTACTCCTCATCCTCGGGATAGTGGTCCTGGCCGTGTCGGTCGTGCCCGCACTGCTTCTCGCACTGCTCCTTCCGGGAGCGTGGGCGTATCTGTCCATCCTGGTGGCCGTAGCGATCGGCTGGCTGGGGATGTGGTGGGGCGCGCGAATGGCAGTCGGCACGCTGGTTCGTGACTCCGACAGAATCCTGAACTCGGTGATCTCACGGTAGTGCGCGGATCGCCCGACACGGGTTCCCTGCAGCGAACGTATGCGGCGGTACGTCGCGGGTGACGACACTTCCGGCTCCGATCACCGAGTTCTCTCCGATCGTGACTCCGGGACAGACGATGACGCCTCCGCCGAGCCAGACATTGTCTCCGATAGTGATGGGAAGGGCGCTCTCCCAACGAGATCGACGAGCGTCATGGTCTTCCATGGGATGCAGCGCAGTCAGTAGTTGCGCACGTGGACCGATCGAGACATCGTTCCCGATCGTGATCGGAGCACAGTCCAACAGGATTGCGTCGTAGTTCAGAAAGCTGTTGGACCCGATGGAAATGTATGTGCCGTAGTCGCATTGGAAGCGCGGCATGATCCACGAGTCTGCTCCGATGGAACCAAGTAGTTCGCCGAGCAGTTCACGTCTTTCTGCGTCCTGGTCCGCCTCGGTTGCGTTGAATCTGTCGAGCAGCTTTCCACACGACACCCGAGACGCCACCAGGTCGGGATCACTGTCTCGGTAGAGTTCGCCGCGCAACATCCGGTCTCGATTCTCGCTCATGGACCAGAGGCTATCTTTGTCCCGTGATCAATGTGCTCGTGGTCGAGAGTGATTCGGACCGAAAGGCCTTCCCGTCGATCGGCGGAGTCCACTTCCGCAGTTGCACGATCCCCGAACTCGTCGATGCGGTGTCGTGGGCGGAGGTTCTACTGTTTCGCACGTTCGAGGCAGTCGACCTGCAGGATGTGTGGCCGCACGCCGACAAGCTTCGCTGGATTCATGTGTCGAGCGCCGGGGTCGATCGGGTGCTGGATCCGGTGCTGCGGGACAGTCCGTGGGTGCTGACCAACTCCGGCGGCATTCTCGACCGTGCGATCGCCGAATACGTCGCTGCGGGCGTTCTGGCGTCGATGAAGAAGCTGCCCGAAGCGCTTCGGCGACAACGTGAACGGGTTTGGGAGCATCGCCTCACCAGTGGAATCCACAATCGGAGGGTGCTGGTCGTCGGTCCGGGTTCGATCGGCCGCGCCATCGGTCGCGTTCTCGGTGCACTCGGCATGCGTGTCGACGCGGCCGGTACATCCGAGCGGCCGGGAGATGCGGAGTTCGAGAGAATTCGTTCGGTGGACGAGTTACCGTCCTACGCAGGTGAATACGACGTGGTGGTGCTGTCCGCGCCGCTGACCGAGAAGACTCGCGGGCTCGTGAATGCAGAGGTGCTCGGGGCGATGCGTCACGACGCGGGGCTGGTCAACATCGCCCGTGGTCCCGTTGTCGACGAACAGGCCTTGTGTGAGGCGTTGGATTCCGGGGCGATCGGATGGGCTGTGTTGGATGTCTTCGAGGTCGAGCCACTTCCGGCGTCGAGTCCGCTGTGGGAGCTCGACAACGTGATTCTGACGGCGCATCTGGCCGGTGACGCCGACGACTTCGCCGATCGGCTGTGGACGCTGTTCGAGGACAATCTCGATAGGTACCGGCGGAACGAGTCCCTGGTCAATGTGGTGGACAAGCAGGCGGGCTACGTCCGCCGGTAGAAGCCGACGTCAATCTATGTGTAACACGCCGTCGCGTGTATTAGTGTCGGTGGAATGCGTGAGATAAACCATTCGGCGGTCGCGTCGACACCCCGCGATGCGGCTTTCGCCTACCTCGACGACTATCGAAACGTCCCGCGGTGGATGTTCGGGATCACGCGGTTCGAGCCGAGGAGTGAGACCACCTCCGGTCTCGGGGCGACATACGACGCAACCATGCAGATCGGCCCCAAATCGTTGAATTCGATCGTCCGCGTCACCGAATGGGTCGAGAACGAGCGACTCACGCTCGAATCGGTCGAAGGCCTGTCGAACTCCTCGACCTGGTCTTTCATGGACCTGGATGAGGGCCGGACCCGCCTCGATGTCATCTTCCGTTACAGCCTGCCCGGGGGCATCGCCGGTAAAGTTCTCGGGGCCGTCGTGGAGCCCGTCGTCGGGCAGGCGATTCGGCACACCGAGTCCACATTGCGGTCGCAGCTGGAATCGGCCGAACATCGGTAATCACGAATAATCGGTACTCTGGCTAACGTGACGGACGAGCCGGAACGACCCCGCGGACTGAGCTTCGGCAGAGTCGCCGAGGAGTACGACCGGGCTCGCCCTGGTTACCCGGCGGCGCTGTACACGGATGTTCTTGCCGGCGGTGCGACCCGCGTGTTGGAAGCGGGAGCCGGCACCGGAAAAGCCACCGTCGCGTTGGCCGAACGCGGCGCTTCGGTGGTTGCCGTCGAGCCGGATTCGGGTATGGCCGAGGTGATCCGACGCCGCACCGAGAACATGGACGTCGATGTTCAGGTCTCCCGGTTCGAGGATTTCGTCTGCGCGCCGTCATCGTTCGATGTCGTCGTGGCCGCTCAAGCGTGGCACTGGGTGGACCCCGATCGAGGAGCCGCGGTGGCGGCTCGTGCGTTGGTCCCCGGGGGATCACTTCGGTTGTGGTGGAACATGCCCGGTCAGCTCGACGGACCGGTGTGGGAGTCGGTACGGGCTGCGTACATCGCCACCGAGCCCGACGCCGCACCGCTGTTGGCGCACTCCCTCGGCGTGCAATCCGAGACCGCGGTACCCCGCGCGGCCGGCTTCGGCCCCTGGTCCACGTCGACGTACGAGTGGGTTCAGCGTTACTCCGCGGACGAATTCTGCGCGATGGCCGCGACATATTCGAGTCACCTGATTCTCACCGACACACGTCGGCAGGAAGTGCTCCGAGCGGTTCATGCGGCTATCGACAGCCACGGCCACCTGGATTATCAGTACGTCACGCAGATGATGACGGCGACTCGAGGCTAGGCCACCGTCGTGGTGCAGACGACGAATTGCCGTGCTTCGTAGGCGAATCCGCCTTCGGGGCAGTCGTTGGGGTCCGCGGTACCGGTCTTGATCTCGGTGACCTTCTCGACGCTCGTCGCGCTGGGGTCTGCGCAATCGACGCGGGCGGGCTCGTCCATTCCGGTACTCGGCACGCTCATGCAGCCGTCGATCACCCAGTCGACGTCGAGGCACAGTGCGCCCTGCTCGACACCGTTCAGAGTCTCGTAGTACGTCTGATTGACGTCGGTGGGGCACTGCTCGTTCTCTGCGGCTTTGGCGATGACCTTGTAGTTGGACTCCATGCTGCCGCATTCGGCGTTGTCGATTTCGGCGGCCGTCATCGTGCCACCGAGCTTGACGCACTGGCCGATCTCGACGTCGATGTCGGTGGAGCCACCGGCGTCGATGCCTTCCTGGCCGGACACGTTGTCGGTGGTGGTGGGGGCTGCGGAGCTGCTGGAGGCGGTGGTGTCTGCGGCAACGGCGGTGCCGGCGTCGGACGACGAACAGCCCGCGGCGAGCATCAGCGTGAGGGCTGCACCCGCGGCGAGAAGGCCTCGAGATAGTGCGTGCATCGTGGCATGACCTTTTGGACTCGTCCAGGCGAAGGAGCATTCCTTCGTCGGCAGCCCCGCGGGCCACCGATGAAAGATTCTCGACCATCCGGGCGGTTTTGCAAAGTCACGAACGGAACACGATGCGCGCCACCCACTTGGTGTTGTGCACACCGGGAAGCGCGGGAACGATGACACGTGCCGGGTAGCCGTGATCGAGCGAGATATCGACGCCGTTGACTTTCAATGCCAACAGTGAATCGGGATGGAGCACTTGATTACCCTGCAGCACAGCACGACCGAATGGGCCACCCTGTTCTATCGAGATGACTTCCGCGGACCTGGGTGCGGGTACACCTGCCAATGCTGCGAGTTCGGCCAACGGAACGCCCGTCCAACTCTGCGTGGTCGACCATCCTTCGACACAGGCGATGGGAAGTTCGGCGGTGTGCGGAGTCATCGACAGCAGCCTGCCGCGGGAGAGAACCACCGGTTCCATGTTCTCCGAAGTACTTTCGACGGACAGTGTCCAGTCTGCGCCCGTCTGTTCTTCGGTGACCCCGGCCGCCTCGGCAGTGCGATTGATCTGAAAGTCGTTGGGCCCGTCGCCGTACGACCGTCCCCGCGGAAGGAGAATTGCTGCCTTGCGTAGGACGCCGCCAACGGTCTGCCCCACCGTCAACACGGCCACGAAACCCATTCCGGCGGCGACCAATCCGATCGCACCTCGTCGGCTCATGGTTTCGTGTGGCCGGCTCGGCGCTTCGTTGCGGGCGCGCAGGACGTCCATCAACGATTCCGATCGAAGGGTCCGCCACATCAGCGGCACTTTGAGACCGAGGTGCACCAGGAATCCGGAGATGAACACCCAGGCACCGAAGTAGTGAGCGGCGTAGAAATCGAAGCCGAACACGTAGTCGTACTGGATGTTCAGCACGCCGGTGACGATCTCGAACAGCAGGCCACCGACGAGTGCCAGCAGCGACAGTCGTTCGAGTGCATGTGCGGGCGACCGGACCGGTGGCAGTTCGACGAGCTTGGGCATCACCGACCAGAGCTTGGCGATGACGAGCGGGACGATGATCAGGCCCAACCCGACGTGCAGGCCCTGCGTCAGCTGGTACAGCCAGGCCGGGTTCGTCGGCCAGTCGAAGAACGGTAAGCGCAACCACCCGACGGCACCTGGTTTGGCCTGGCCGAACTGCGGCCCGTACGCGCTGTAGGACAGTAGGCCTGTCAGAATCACGATCGGCAGCGCAACGAGCAGCACCGCGCCGAACACCGACGTCAACCACGTGCTGCGCAGCGGACTGCGAAAGCGCGCGAGCGGGTTGGGTGCGTCGGCCATGTATGGCATTCGCTGCCCGACCCGTCCCGGATGTGTGGCGGCGAGTTCCCCTTCCTGTTCCATGGCTCGGTAGAAGGCCTCGGCATCCTCGGCCGTCGACACCTTGGGGCGGCTCGACGCCCATCGGCGGAACAACATTTCGCATCGGTCGCCCAACGCCAAGGGCAGTGCCGGATAGCGTGCCGCGATCTCGGCCGCTCGTTTGTTCAGCAACGCCGCCCGGACAGTGTCCACTGTCGCAGAATCGAATTCGGCGGGCAGTGGCCCACCTGCCACGAGAGCGCGTACCAACTCTTCTTGACGGCGCGCCAGGTCGTCGTTCACCTCGTGTACCCGGACGTCCGTACCCCGGTGATGCGATCGAGTCCCGCGGCATCCGCGATCGAATCCAGTTCTGCGAGAAGCTCGGCCTCGGGTGGATAGTGACCGTCGCGTTCGAGCATCAGGGGCGTGCGATGCCCAGCCGTCGCAAAGGTTCGTAGTAGTTCGAGGACTTCGTCGGGCACCGGCTCAGTGTGGGTGTCGTGATAGATGCCGCCGCGGACCGTGCCACCGGCGATGTGGCAGTAAGCAATTCGATCCAGCGGCAGGCGTTCGAGTTCGGTCCACGGGTCGCGGCCCCGATTGAGTGCGTTCGCGTACACGTTGGCGATGTCGAGCACCAGGCTCACGCCGGTCCGCTCGACGAGTTCTGCCAGGAACTCACTCTCGGTCAACTGGTCTTCCGGCCAATCGAACAGGGCTGCAATGTTTTCCACCGCCAGTGGAACCGGCACAACATCCTGCGTTCGTGCGATGTTTCGCGCGAGCGCCGTCAGGGCTTCGTGGGTGCGCGGCACCGGAAGCAGATGACCGGCCTCGATGCCGTCGGCGCGGACGAAGGCGATGTGCTCGCTCACCAGTGGGGATCCGAGCATCGAGGCGACTCGTGCCAGTCGGTCGATACGGTGCTGCTCCACCGGCTCCGCACCGCCCAACGACAACGAGATTCCGTGCGCGACGACGGGAACTCCCAATGCGACGAGGCGATCGGGTGCCTGCTCACCGATCGATTCGGCGATGACCTCGCAGAACGCCAGCCCCGGCAGTTCCGAGACGATGCCGGATATCTCCGAGCGCCAACCGATTCCGAGCCCCCACGGGCACTGCGTCGACGTTCAACCTCCACAACCTCCGCCGCCGCATCCCCCACCGCCGCCACCGCAACTGCTGCTGCCGCCGTCGCCTCCGCTGCCACCGCTGTCGCCGCCGAAGCCGAACGACGCGGCCCCACCGGCCTGAGCGGTGCCGTAGCTGAGCGCACCGGCCATCGCTGGATCGAGCATCAGCAGGGCGCCTGCTCCGAAGATGGCTGCCGACATTCCAGCGCGAGTCGGCCCGTATGCGGTGAAGGACGGTCGCGCGCGGGGTGAGAGGTAATCGTTCTCGGCGCGGAGCCGGCGTAGTTCGGTATCTCCCGCGGCTGTCCGACGGCGTCGACGAAGCAGAACCGGCACGGCCGCGAACAGGACGAACACGATCGCGACGAGAAACCAGACGGGCTTGCCGTTCGCGGTGCCGGCGACGATGCGGGCAATCCCGACAGCGATGACGAAGAGCACCGGGAATGCCCGTGTGACAGCGGAGCCGCGAGCGCCGTGCAGCAGACCCTCGTCGACGAGAGTGCTCCGCAGTTGCGCGCAGGTGCCCGACATGTTCGCCACCAGCCTGGAGCGAACCAGGGGTGCTTTACCGCTACCGAGGCGTTCGAGAACGGTGCGGGTGAACCAGTCCAGCTGTGAGCGCTCGATGGCGCTCAGCTCGCGGCGCTTTCTTCCTTGCGAGTCGATGATCTCGGCATCGCGAAGTATGGCCAACGACGCCATCACTGCCTGGGAGTCGCTGGTGAGCACACCTACTTCGGGTGGTGTGAGCACGCGGCCTGCCGACGTCACCGGGGTCGATCGGTGAGCGGCTATCCAGTTCTCCGCCATCGTCAGGAGTATCGCGAGAACGGCCGCGAGCAGGTACCAGCGGAGAAAGTCCGAGCTGGGGATGCCCCAGGTGTCCGAACCGCTCATGGCCACACCCACTTTCCGTCGGATCCAGCATCTGATGCTCAGTATCGGGCCCGCGGGCGAGAAAGCAACCCCGACGACGTCCCCGCGGGGACGGGTGCGTCGGTTTCTCGCCGTTCTTGTCGGCGCCCCGTCGTACTCTCGTCGAACATACATTCGACGAGTGGGGGCATTCATGGTCAAGACTGCAGACATCGAGACGGAGATATGCGCGCTGGCGGGCCAGATCGCGGCTGCATCTGCGCAGTATCTGATCCTGGTCGGTGAGTTCGATGATCGACGTGGGTGGGCCGCGTGGGAGACGAGGTCCTGTGCGCACTGGTTGTCCTGGCGCGCGGGAGTCGATCTGCACACTGCCCGTGAGCAGGTACGGGTGGCCAAGGCGATGCGAGAGCTGCCGCTGATCACCTCTGCGTACCTGAGCGGCACGGTGTCGTACTCGAAGGTGCGCGCGATGACCCGTGTCGCAACAGCCGACAACGAAGCGTCACTGTTGCAGAAGGCGCTCGATGCACCCGCCGCGCACATCGAACGTCTCTGCCGTGGTCTGAAGAAGGCGATGAGGCCGACCAGGGGCAACGGTGTCGACCTCGATCCGTGTGTGGGACGGTGGCGCTGGGACGACGAGGACGGCTCGCTCGTGGTGACGGCGCGCTTTCGGCCCGAGGACGGCAAGCGATTTCTGGCTGCGGTGACCAGGGCCGAGTACGAGCGCACTCGCACGGAGGTGGAATCCGAGGGTGACCGGTCGGCCCCGGCACCGCCGAACCCCGTCCCTGCGCTCGTCGCAATGGCGGAGATGGTGTGTGACGCCATCGATTCGCCGGTCGTCTCACCTGCCGCGGAAGTGTTGGTACACCTCGGAGACAGCAGCGAAGCAGGGTGCGATCATGCTCATTTCGACGACGGACCTGGTCTGGACGACGAAACTCTCGCCCAGGTGTTGTGTTCATCGGTCATGCGAGTCGTCGGTCACGGCCGGCTGGGAAAAACTGTGCGGTGGAGTACCACGGCCAAAGCTCCGAGTCGAACCCAGTTGCGTCAGTTGATCATTCGCGATCGATGCTGCTCGGTGCCCGGGTGCGGGCGCACCCGGTTTCTGCATGCTCACCACGTCACCTACCGCTCGCGGGGAGGTGCGACGTCGCTCGACAACCTGGTTCTCCTGTGCGGCGAACACCATCGAGCACTGCACGACGGCTACTTCCTCATCGAATCCCTCGGCAACCAACGATTCACGTTCCGGCACCCATCGGGAGCAGAGATGGTTCATGCGCCGGCGCTGTCCGGAGACGCGGAGGTCCTCCGGCGGCAATATCAGCACATCGAACCCGACGCCATTGTCCCGAACTGGGGCGGGGAAGGCCTCGACCTGAGCTACGCGACCGACGTTCTGATCACCAACTGGCAGCAGGCTGCATGAAAAGGGGCCGTTCAGGGCAAGTTAGTGTGACGAAGAGACTCGGACAAGAAGCGGTGGGATATGAGCGTCGACAGATCGATGGCGGACGAACAGTCCTGGCCGGTGGAAAAATGGCCGAGCTGTGAGGACGCGACCAGGCCGGAGAACGACCCGTTCTACGCCGCGCCCGAGGGCTACGAAGCAGCTCTACCGGGGACGATCCTCAAGGTGAGGCCGGTCGAGGTCGCGATGTTCGGCCACGTGCGACAGCGAGTCGACGCATGGCAGCTGCTGTACCGAACCGCCGATCTGGGCGGTGTACCGCAGGCCAGTGTGACGACGGTGCTGCGGCCGCAGAATGCCGAACCGGTGTTGCTCTCGTACCAGTGCGCCATCGACGGCGTTGCGTCCTCGTGCTTCCCGTCCTACGCGCTTCGACGGGGCTCGAAGGCCCTCGGCGCAGTTCCCCAGTTCGAGTTTCTGCTGGTTCTGCATGCCCTGCGCCGCGGATGGACCATCTCGATCCCCGACCACGAGGGACCGGACGGACATTGGGGGTCGCCGCAGGAGCCAGGATTCTGCACACTCGACGCGATCCGCGCGGCGCTGTCGTTCGAGTCGTTGGAGCTGCACGAGAGCACACCCGTCGCATTGTGGGGATATTCGGGCGGCGGGCTGGCGACGTCGTGGGCCGCGGAGATGGCCCCCGAATACGCGCCGGAGCTCGAGCTCGTCGGTGCCGCCCTCGGCTCCCCCGTCGGCGATCCGGGTTCTGCGTTCACCAGGCTCAACGCGACGCTGCACGCGGCTCTGCCGACGCTTGTTGTCGCGGGACTGCGACGCACCTACCCCGATCTCGATCGTGTGGTGCGTCAGTACGTCAGCGAGGACGGAATGCGCATTCTCGATTCCGTCGAATCGATGACGACCGTTCGCGCCGTCAGGCGGCTGGCTCGGCACGATCTCGACAACTACATCGACATTCCGCTTGCCGACCTGCTCGCCCTACCCGAGATCGTGCAGGTGTTCCAGGACATCCAGCCCGGTCGCACTGCGCCGTCGGTGCCGCTGCTGGTCGTGCAGGCCGTGCACGACCAGATCATTGCCGTCGACGACGTCGACGGCCAGGTCGATCGGTATCTCGAAGCCGGCGCACACGTCACCTACCTGCGAGATCGGCTGAGCGAGCACCTGTCGCTGCATCCGCTCAGTGCGCCCCTGACCCTCGACTGGCTGGCCGATCGCTTTGCCGGCCTTCCTGTTGCCGAACCGGCGACCAGAACGGTGTGGTCGACGGCGTTCTCGTTCGCGGCTGTACGGGGCTTGATGTCTCTGACCTGGACAACCGTCCGAGCATTGACCGTCGGCGTCAGGGCGTAGCTACTCTCGGTGCGATGCAGCGAACCTGGGTACGGATTCTCACCGGAACGATCGCGACGCTGGGCATCGTCACCGGACTGGTAGCGATGGGGGCGTACTACACCGACACCCGCATCAACGTTCTGATCGCGCTGGCATCGTTCGTTCCCCTGATGCTCGTTGCTGTCGTGGTCGGTGCCGTCGTCGCGCTGATCGGTAGGCAATGGATTCTGGCGGCGGTGTCCGCGGTCGTGTTGGCAGCAGCCGCAGTGGCGTACGCACCTCTGTACGTGGCCGACGCGGCATCCCAGGACGAGGCGAGCGGCGATGCCGTCCGGCTGCGGGTGATGCAGGCCAACCTGATGGTGGGCAGCGCCGATCCGTCGGTCGTCGTCGGATCGGCACGCGACAACGCCGTCGACGTCGTGACGATCCAAGAGCTGACCGATGCGTCGGTGCTCGGGCTACGGGATGCCGGCATGGAGCAACTCTTTCCGTACAGCTACCTGCGAGCGTTGCCGACGGGTGGCGGAGGTGCCGGAATCTACAGTCGCACACCGCTGTCCGACAACCGCGAACTCGCCGGCTACGGGCCCGTGAACCTGGCCACCTCCGTCGACGTTCCCGGATCGGAGCCAGTGACGCTGCTGGCCGTCCATCCCGGCCCGGCATACGTCACCCCGGCCGATATCTGGACCGCCGAATTGGACACGCTCCGTAGCGATCTCGAGGCGGTGTCGGCAAGCGGTCCCGTCATCGTCAGTGGTGATTTCAACACCACGTATTCGCACAAGAAGTTCAGGAACCTACTCGATGCCGGATATACCGACGCTGCAGCACAATTGGGGATGGGGCTGATCCCGACCTATCCCACGGACAAGGGCACTCCGGCCGTCGTCGGCATCGACCACATTCTCACCAATTCCGGGCACGCCCGATCACTGGAAAGAATCGACCTCCCGGGATCGGACCACCACGGTCTGATCGGGGAGATCGAGTTCTCCGGAGTCAGCTGACGCGCGCCGACTGCTTACGAGACTTGCCGCACTGCAACAGAATTCGCACCTTGGCTGGAGTTCCGTCGAGTGAGGTCGCGATGTCGTCACGGGTCCGTGCTGCGGCGCCCGACACCTGCTCGAGGGACGTGACGGCTGGGTCGAGCGTCGCGACGATCTCGACCACGCGCTGTCCCCTGTCCGAGACCGAGCGACCGGAGGCCGAGACGATTCCGTCGTGACCTGCCAGCGACTTGGCTGCACTACGGGCCGCGGTGCCCAGGTCGACGCTGAGCCTGCCGTCGACATGGGTACCGTCCACGTTCGTGACCTCGGCCGACGTGGATCCGAAGGCCACGGTCCCGACCGATCGGCGCGGCAGGTGCGCGAGCAACCACCACAGACCCAGCAGGATCAGCACGACAGCGGCTACGCCGAGAGCCCAGGGCCACCAACCGGCGTCGACGGCGGTGTCGACAAACGCGGCGTCCAGCCGCTCGCGGCCGGGAAGCTCGCCACGTTCCCACGCGATAGCTCCGCCGCCGAGAGCGATCAGAGCCAGCCCGACGACGGCTGTGCCGGTGCGGTCGAGCGATGCGGTTGCACGTTTCACAGCTGCTGTCCTTTCATGAGGCCTGTCCTGTCGTTCGCACTCGGGTGCGCACCTTGGGTGCCGACGCGAGTGGGCGGAGGGCGTCGTCCACGGACGTCACGACCGCGGACTTCAGAGCCGAGGTGTCGGTACCGGCCACGGTGGAGACGGCGACGGTCACCTTCTTGTTGCCTGCCTTGGCGGACGCGGTGTCGACGCCCACACTGTCCAGGGCGGCAGATCGCGCGACGGCAGCGACGTCGCCCTTACGAAGCCAGACGCCCTGCTCGGTGAGAGCACGGTGGGTGCGACGACGTGGGCGAATTGCCACGAACACGAGAACGAATCCGATGACGACGGCGGCGATACCTGCGGGCAGCATCCACTGCTGAGCGGTGAGCCCGTCGAGGTTCGACGCGGCCGGGCCGACCCACTCGGAGCCGTCGAGAGCGCCCAGCTTCAGCAGCGCCTCGCGGCCGAGTACGACTCCGGCGGCGATGAGAACGAGAGCGAACAGGACGGCCGGAACAGCTGCGGTGGGGTTGGCCACCGGCTTCTTGCTTGCTTGCTCTGTCACTGCACTCTCCCTTCTTCGCTGGTGGGCTCGGCCGGTATGCATTCGACGGTCACGTCGACTCGGTCGACGGTGTAGATACCGAGTTCGGACAGGTCTCTGGCCACGGCGGCGCGAACGTTCGCAGCCACTTTCGCCAACGGTGAGGGCCAGGTGACTCCGACGGAGACCTTTGCTCGCACGCGCTCGCCGGTGATCGTCACATCGGCCTTCGGCAGATCACGCCCACCGAGGAGGTGCAGTCCGGGCTGGCGGTCGGTGACGGAGTCGGTACCGCGGGCCGCCAGAACGGCCAGGCGTTCGACTGCCTTGTGCTTGATCTCCAGGGAACCGCGATCGCCGGGGTCCGCGAGTGACCCCGGGGTTGCTGCCGGTGTCCCGGGGGTCGTGGGGGCTGCTGCTGTGTCAGTCACGACCGCGACCACGCATGATCGAGTTCAGATCCAGTTCACCGTCGATGTAGCGGCCGACGAAGAAACCGAGTCCGCCGAGGACGATGGCGATGAGGAAGCCGGTGAAGCCGCCGGCTGCTGCGGCGATGGCCAGCAAAAGTCCCACGAACAAACCGATGGTTGCAGTGGTCATGGTCTTGATCTCCAGTCAGAGTGTTCGGATGTCGAGGGTTCAGATGTCGAAGTAGTTGCGTCGAGTGACGCGTTTGCGGAGCCGGGCGATGCGTTTCGGCAGTGTGCGCAGTGGCGTCGGTACCGAGGACGAGCGGAACGCTGTCGGTGCGCTGGCAGTGTTGATCGGAGTCGACGGAAGTACGGCGAACCGGCGGTCGACTTCCGCGAGCTCTGCCATGTACCGGGCGGGATCACCACCGATGTCGGGGTGGTGTTCTCGGGCCACAGCGCGCCGGGCCGCCTTGTACGCGGCGGCCCGGTCGCGCGCTGAATGCTCGTTCACCTGGTCAGACTCGCACAATTCAGACCCGCACGACATCCTCGACTGTGACGTGCACGGGCCCGTCGACCATTGCCGCGACGGTGCTACGCACTGCCTCGGCGGTCTCCCGTACGGCGTAGCCGAACTGGAGAGTGACGTGTACCTCGGTGCCGTCGTCTGCGATCCGGATGCCGGCGACGCGGCGTCCGGGTAGATAGGTCGCAGCCTCGCCGAACATGCCGCCGTGCAGCCCGACGACACCGTCGATCGCCTGTACGGCGTCTGCGATGTCCTCGGACTTGTCACGGTCCGTCGGGTTCGGGTCGGTCACTGCACTCGGGTGGAGGCGGTCTCGGTGGTCTCCTCTTCGTCCGAGCCGTCGTCCAGGTAGATGTCGTGAACGACGATGTTGACCTCGGTGACCTCGAGGCCCGTCATGCGCTCGACGGCGTTGATGACGTTGCGACGAATGCCTGCTGCGAGGTCTGCGATCGAGACGCCGTAATCGGCGACGATGTCGATGTCGACCGCTGCCTGACGCTCGCCGACCTCGACCGAGACGCCCTGCGACTGGTTGACGCGGGCACCCGGGATACGCTCGCGCAGGGCACCGATGGCGCGGCTCGCTCCGCCGCCGACGGCATGTACGCCCTGGACCTCACGGGTGGCGATGCCGGCGATCTTCGAGACGACGGTATCGGCAATGGTGGTGCGGCCCTGCGAGCTGACGAGCACGGAATCCGACTTCGTGGTGATGTCGGTCTTGCCTTCGCCTGCTGCGGATACGGTTGCCTTGGTGTCCGTCGTGGAGCTCATGACTGCCTCTCTTCGCTGAGTAGTGGTGCACAGTGTGTGTCAGGAGTTGGTCGTAGCTCGATCACCGAAACGCACGTACAAATAAAGTGACCTACGTCATAGATTACGTCTGGGGGCCCGATGGAGTGGAGAGATGCGTCGGACCGCGTACTCGTCGGCGCAGCCGCGCTCGGCGAGACGGATGCGTTCGAGGAGATCGTGGGCCGATACGGACCGGAGATGTTTCGGTACGCCCGAAACATGCTGTCCGATCAGGGTGCAGCAGAGGAGGTGGTGCAGGACGCGTTCGTCGCAGCGTGGAAGGGGCTCGACAACTTCCGGGGCGATTCGGCTCTGCGCACCTGGCTGTTCTCGTTGGTCTCGCACAAAGTGATAGATCATCGCCGGCGTCGCAGCGTTCCTCCTGCGGAAGACTGGGTATTCGAGCGCAAGAGCACGGGCGCGGGCAGTGATCCCGAGGCGGACGTCGAAGCAGACAGCTTCATGGCCGAATTGGGTTTGGCACTGGCGGAGTTGCCCTATCGGCAGCGGGCTTGCTGGTTGCTTCGGGAGGTCGAGGGCCTGACCCATCCGGAGATCGGCGCGATCATGACGTTGTCCGCAGGAGCAGTACGAGGTCAATTGACCAGAGCACGAGCAACATTGAGCGAAAGGTTGGCGACATGGCGAACCCGGTAGAACCGAATGCGGTTCTCGCGCGTGCTGCCACCGAGCTTCGGGAGGCACCGCAGGAACCGAACTGGGTGGACATCAGCTCGTCCATCCTTGCGAAGGTGCGCAATACGACGCGTCGCACCTGGCCGATAGACAGCGCCTTCCCGGTCGGCTCACCCGCCGATCCACGGGACTCGCTGCGGATCAGCGATCACATCGTCAAGACGACGCTGCGCCGTGCTCTCGCAGGCGTACACGGGGCGCAGCCCACCGAGATCGACCTCGATCTCGACGATCACGCCTGCACAGGTCTGTTCGTCGCGGTGATCGGCGTGTACGGCGACGATCTGCAGGCGGCGGGCGAAGAACTGGCATCTATCGCCATCGACGTGGTTGCGGACCTGCTCGGCGTCACCCTCGACAGGGATGCGGTCGAAATCCGCGTCGACGACATCGAGGAGCGCTAGCGGGGTCGGCGTAAAAACTCCGTCATGACCGCAGGTCGTGGGCGTAGGAAAGCGTAAGGAACGCGTTTTCGTTCGCTGGTGGGATTCAAGATCGAGCAATGACCGAATTGCTCTGTCTCACGGTGGCTGCGTTCGTCGCGGTCTACCTGTTCGTCGCTCTTCTCGATCCGGAGAGGTTCTGACGCCGCCATGAATCCTGCTCTTCTAGCCGGTCTTCAGATCGCTGTGGTCATCGTCGTGTTGGCGGCGGCGTACGTGCCGCTCGGTGACTACATGGCCCGGGTGTTCGGTTCGACCCACGACACTCGAGTCGAGAGTCTGCTCTATCGGGTGGCCCGGGTGAACTCGTCGTCGGAGCAGACCTGGGTCGGCTATTCCACCAGCCTGCTGGGGTTCTCGTTCGCCGGGGTCGTATTCCTGTTCGTACTGCAGCGAATTCAGGGTGTGCTTCCGCTGAACGGCGGCCTGTCGGGGGTGAGTCCGGCGATGGCGTTCAACACTGCGGCGTCGTTCGTCACCAACACCAACTGGCAGTCGTACGTTCCCGAGACCACGCTGTCGAATCTGACGCAGCCGCTGGGGCTCGCGGTGCAGAACTTCGTCTCTGCTGCAGTCGGTCTCGCGGTGGCGATTGCCGTCGTGCGCGGCTTCGTTCGGGTGTCGACGGGCGGTGAGCTCGGCAATTTCTGGGTCGACCTCACACGTGGGACGCTCCGCATTCTGCTGCCGCTCTCCGTTCTCGTCGCGGTGATCATGCTGGCTCAGGGCACGGTCATGTCGTTCTCGACCGGCTTCACCTCCACCGGCCTCGATGGGCAGACGGTCACCAATGCGCTTGCGCCCGTTGCCTCGCAGGAGGCGATCAAGGAGATCGGCACCAACGGTGGTGGCATTCTGGCGGCCAACTCGGCGCATCCGTTCGAGAACCCGACACCACTGACCAATATCGTGCAGATCATCTCGTTGCTGCTGATCCCAGTGGCCCTCACTCGTACGTTCGGCACGATGATCGGTAACCGTAAGCAGGGACTGACTCTGTTGGCGGTGATGGCAACGCTGTGGGCCACGCTGTTGGCGGTGACGTTGTTCGCCGAATCCGGTACCCGTGGAGTCGCAGCAACAGCCGCGGGCGCGATGATGGAAGGCAAGGAAGTTCGCTTCGGCATCCCGGCGTCGGCACTGTTCGCGGTCTCCACCACCGGAACATCCACCGGTGCAGTCAATTCGGCGCACGACAGTATGTCTGCGCTGGGCGGCGGAGCCGTGTTGCTGAACATGTTGTTCGGCGAGATCGCACCCGGTGGCGTCGGCACCGGCCTGTACGGATTGCTGGTGCTCGCGGTCATCGCCGTCTTCGTCGGTGGTCTGCTCGTCGGCCGAACTCCGGAATTCCTCGGTAAGAAGCTGGGCCGACGGGCGATCACGATGGCCGCGCTCTCGGTTCTCGTGATGCCGATCCTCGTGCTCGTCGGCACGTCGATCACGGTGATACTCGAATCGACGACGAGCTACCAGGGCAACCCCGGCATCCACGGATTCACCGAGGTGCTCTACGCCTACGCATCGGCATCGAACAACAACGGCAGCGCTTTCGGCGGCCTGACGGTGACGAGCGACTGGTTCCAGATCTCCCTCGGTATCGCGATGCTGCTCGGCCGCTTTCTGCCGATCGTCTTCGTACTGGCCCTGGCCGGTTCGCTGGCGACGACCAAACGCAGCGCGCCCAACGCCGGCACCCTGCCCACCGATGGACCGTTGTTCGGCACGCTGCTGATCGGTACCTCGATCCTGGTCGCGGCCCTCACCTTCTTCCCCGCACTTGCTCTCGGACCCATAGCAGAGGCCGTGCAATGAACCTGTCACTGAACACCGCTCTACCCGGCGCGTTCCGCAAACTCGATCCGCGCCACCTCGCCCGAAACCCGGTCATGTTCGTCGTCTTCCTCGGTTCGATCGTCACGACGATTCTGTCGATCGCTCAGCCGTCGGTGTTCGCCTGGTTCGTCACCGGCTGGCTGTGGTTCACGGTGCTGTTCGCGAACCTCGCCGAATCCGTCGCCGAAGGCCGCGGAAAGGCGCAGGCAGCCAGCCTGCGAAAGGTGAAGCAAGACACTACTGCTCGACGACGCACGGCGTCGGGAACCGAGTTCGTGATCACCGAGGTGGCCGGTGCCGAATTGAAGGTCGGTGACGAGGTCGTCGTCTCGGCCGGTGAGGTCATTCCCGGCGACGGCGACGTCATCGAAGGGATTGCGACCGTCGACGAATCGGCCATCACCGGTGAGTCGGCTCCCGTGGTCCGTGAATCCGGAGGCGACCGGTCGGCCGTCACCGGCGGTACGATCGTGCTGTCCGACGAGATCGTCGTGAAAATCACTGCAGCACAGGGCGAGACGTTCGTCGATCGAATGATCGCACTCGTCGAGGGTGCCGCGCGGCAGAAGACTCCGAACGAGATCGCCCTGAACATCCTGCTCGCGTCGCTGACCATCGTGTTTCTCTTCGCTGTCGTCGCCATCGGTCCTATGTCGAATTACTCGGGACAGCAACAGGATCCAATCCAGCTGATTGCCCTGCTCGTCTGTCTGATCCCCACGACCATCGGGGCACTGCTCTCGGCCATCGGTATCGCGGGCATGGACCGGTTGGTGCAGCGCAACGTCCTCGCGATGTCCGGCCGGGCCGTGGAGGCGGCGGGCGACATCGACACCCTGCTGATGGACAAGACCGGCACCATCACCTTCGGTAACCGTCGCGCCACCGGCCTGCATCCGGCGACGGGCATCGACGCCGCCGAATTGGCTCGTGCGGCTCGGCTCTCGTCGCTGGCCGACGGCACCCCCGAGGGACGCAGCATCGTCGAACTGGTCGAGCGAGACTTCGACTCCGTCACGGCAGAAGGCGAATCCGAGCGCGGCGAGTTCGTGGCGTTCACGGCGCAAACTCGGATGAGCGGATTGGATCTACCGGGCATGGAGATCCGCAAGGGTGCAGCGGATTCGGTCTACAGCTGGATTCGCGACGGCGGCGGCACCGCGGATCTGGACGGTACCGTGCACGAGATCGCCCAGAACGGCGGCACTCCGCTGGTGGTTGCGGTACGTGAAACCGGTTCTGCAGCTCGCGCTCTCGGTGTCGTCGAGCTCTCGGACGTCGTCAAGCCCGGCATTGCCGAACGGTTCGCTCAGCTGCGGGCCATGGGCATCCGAACCGTGATGGTGACCGGCGACAATCCGTTGACCGCCAAAGCCATTGCCGCCGAGGCAGGTGTCGACGACTACCTGGCCGAGGCCACCCCGGAGGACAAGCTCACGCTCATCCGACAGGAGCAGGAAGGCGGCAGGCTCGTTGCGATGACCGGCGACGGCACCAACGACGCCCCGGCTCTCGCGCAGGCCGACGTCGGCGTCGCGATGAACACCGGTACCTCGGCCGCCAAGGAAGCCGGCAACATGGTGGACCTCGATTCCGACCCGACCAAACTGATCGAGATCGTCGAGATCGGTAAGCAGTTGCTCATCACTCGCGGTGCTCTGACGACGTTTTCGTTGGCCAACGACCTGGCGAAGTACTTCGCGATTCTGCCGGCGATGTTCTCCACCGTCTACCCCCAGCTGGGCGGGCTCAACATCATGCACCTGGCGACCCCGGAATCGGCGATCCTGTCCGCGGTGATCTTCAATGCGCTCGTCATCGTGGCGCTGATTCCGTTGGCACTCAAAGGGGTTCGATACACCCCGGCGTCCGCAGCTGCGTTGCTGCGGCGGAACCTGCTCGTCTACGGCGTCGGCGGCGTCATCAGTCCGTTCGTCGGTATCTGGCTCATCGACCTGCTCGTTCGACTCATTCCAGGGATTGGCTGACCATGCGTTTCGTACAGGGATTTCTCCGTCAGGTCGTCGCCGGCTTCGCAGTGCTGCTGGCGCTCACCGTGATCCTCGGCATCGCCTATCCGGCTGTGGTCTGGGGCATCAGCCGCATCGGCACCGACTCCGCCGAGGGGTCGCCGCTGCGTGACGCACAGGGCTGCGTCGTCGGAAGCTCGTTGATCGGCGTCGATCCGCAGGTTGCTCCGGGAGAGCCGGATCCGTTCTTCCACACCCGCGTTACGGGCTCGGTATCGGACGACGATGCGTTCGCTCCCGGTGATCCGGCCGCCGCACTGCCGACCAATCAGGGCCCGTCGAGCGAGGTACTCGCGTCGTTCGTCGAGCAGCGCCGGGCCGCGATCGCCGCCCGGGAGAACGTCGACCCGTCCGTGATTCCGGCCGACGCCGTCACCGGCTCCGGATCCGGTATCGATCCCGACATCAGTCCCGCCTACGCGGCGCTCCAGGTCGCCCGGGTGGCGCAGGTCAACGGCGCGCCGGTGAGCGAGGTGGAGGCTCTGGTCGACCAGTACACCCGCGGCCCGCAGTACGGTGTACTCGGTGCCGAAGCGGTGAATGTCCCGGAGTTGAACCTGGCACTGCGGGACGCATACCGGCCGGGTGAGGAGACAGGCTGTGGCGGACAGGGGTGAGCTGCGGATCTACCTCGGTGCCGCACCCGGCGTCGGTAAGACTTTCGCCATGCTCGGCGAAGCTCGTCGGCTGCAGGATCGCGGACGTGACGTGGTCGCGGCCGTCGTCGAAACCCACGGGCGGGCGCGAACCATCGAGGCGCTCGAGGGAATCGAAGTCCTGCCGATGGCCACCGTCCGTTACCGAGGAGCCTCGGCGCAGGAACTCGATCTCGACGCGGTCCTGACGCGTCGTCCCGAGGTGGTGCTCGTCGACGAGCTGGCGCACACCAACACTCCGGGCAGCGTCCACGACAAGCGTTGGCAGGACGTCGAAGTGCTGCTCGACGCGGGCATCGATGTCATCTCCACCCTCAATGTGCAGCACCTCGAATCTCTGAACGACGTGGTGCAGCAGATCACCGGTGTTCCGCAGCGAGAGACGGTTCCCGACAGCGTGGTTCGGGCGGCCGACGAAGTCGAGCTGGTCGACATCACACCCGAGGCGCTGCGGAGCAGGCTGCGGCACGGCAACGTCTACGCCGCCGACAAGGTGGACGCCGCGCTGAGCAACTACTTCCGCGGCGGCAATCTGACGGCTCTGCGTGAGCTCGCACTGCTGTGGATCGCCGACCAGGTCGACGCCGCATTGGTGAAGTACCGCAAAGACAATCGCATCACCGACACCTGGGAGGCGCGCGAGCGGGTGGTGGTCGCGGTGACGGGCGGCCCCGAGTCGGAAACCCTGCTGCGGCGGGCGAGCCGGATCGCCTCGAAGTCGAGTGCCGAACTGATGGTGCTGCACATCGTTCGCGGAGACGGCCTCATGGGCGTGTCCGCACCGCAGATGGGTTCCGTGCGCAAGCTCGCCGCCGGCCTCGGTGCGAGTGTGCACAGCGTCGTCGGGGACGACGTGCCCACCACTCTGCTCGATTTCGCCCGCGGAGTGAACGCCACCCAGTTGGTGATCGGTACCTCGAGACGGTCACGCGCCGCCCGCATTCTCGACGAGGGTATCGGCGCGGCCGTCGTGCAGAACTCCGGAAAGATCGACGTGCACATGGTCACTCACGCCGAGCAGGCCCGTCGGCGGAGTCTGCAGGTCGATTCGGGTCGTCGACGGGTGATCGCCTGGCTCGCCGCGGTGCTGGTGCCCTGCCTTGCCGCGGCGGTGCTGAGCACGGTCGGTCCCGATTTCGATTCCAGCGGTGAGAGCGCCCTGTTCTTCATGGTGGTGCTGTGTGTGGCGCTGCTGGGAGGTGTTGCCCCGGCAGCACTCTCGGCGCTGATCGCAGGATTTCTGCTCAACTATTTCTTCACCACACCCAGATACAGCCTGACGATCGCCGAGCCGGACAACTTCGTCGTGACCGTCGTGCTGCTGTTGGTCGCTGTCGCGGTCGCGGCCTTGGTGGATGCGGCTGCTCGGCGGACGCGTCAGGCACGGCGCGCGACGCAGGAAGCCGAACTGTTGACCCTGTTCGCAGGGTCCGTCCTTCGCGGTGCCGATCTGGGCGCGCTGCTCGAGCGCGCACGGGAGACGTATCGCCAGTCCGGCGTCGCACTGTGGGACAACCAGTCCCGATCCATCGTCGGCAGCTCGGGCGAGCACCCGCCGACCGATCGCAACGGGGCCGACACCGAAATCGACGCGGGCGATTTCACGCTGCTGCTCGTCGGCGAACGTACCCGCGCCCACGATCGCCGCGTCCTCGCAGCCGTGGCCAACCAAGCCGCGGGCATGGTGCGCCAAGCCCGGCTCGCCGAGGAAGCCAGCCGCGCCAACGCACTCGCCGAGGCCGATGCGTTGCGTCGAGCATTGCTCTCGGCCGTCAGCCACGATCTGCGGACGCCGCTGTCGGCGGTCAAGGCAGCGTCGTCGTCGCTGCGCAGCACCGACGTTCAGTTCTCGCCCGAGGACACCGACGAACTGCTCGCCACCATCGACGAGTCGGCCGACCAGTTGACGGCACTGGTGACCAATCTGCTCGACTCGTCGCGGCTGCAAGCCGGTGTGGTGCAACCGAGTCTGCGTCCCGTCTTCGTCGACGACGTACTGGCAGGCGCGCTGGTGGGAGCCGACGAGCGGGTACGGGTCGAGGTGGGCGACGTCGAAGTGCTCGCCGATCCGGGACTGCTCGAACGAGTGCTCGCGAACCTGGTGGCCAACAGTGCCCGCTACGCCCCTACCGGCGAGATCACCGTGCGTGCCGCAGTGCACGGTGATCTCGCCGCCATCTCCGTCGTCGACCACGGCCCCGGTATCACCGTCGGGGCCGAGGCGACGATGTTCGACGCGTTCCAACGCCTCGGCGATCGCGACAATTCGGTGGGCGTCGGACTCGGCTTGTCGGTGGTGCGAGGATTCGTGCGGGCCATGGGCGGTACCGTCACGGCGTCGGACACCGTCGGCGGAGGGCTGACGATGACGGTCGAGTTGAAGGCGGCGAGCAGGTGAAGGTACGGGCGCTCGTCGTCGACGACGAACCACAGATCGTGCGGGCGCTGCGGATCAATCTGAACGTCCGCGGATTCGAGGTCGTCAGTGCGGCTACGGGTGGGGAAGCACTGCGGGTGGCCGCGAACTTTCATCCGGACATCGTGATTCTGGACCTCGGTCTGCCCGACATCGACGGGATCGACGTCATAGCAGGTCTGCGCGGATGGACCGATGTGCCGATTCTGGTGCTCTCGGCGCGCACCGACTCGGCCGACACCGTCGAGGCGCTCGATGCCGGAGCGGACGACTTCGTGACCAAGCCGTTCGGCATGGACGAGCTGCTGGCGCGGCTACGCGCGGCCCTGCGCCGCGGCCCGCAATCGGTGCCGGACCCCATCGTCGAGACCGCGGACTTCACCGTCGACCTCGCTGCCAAAACCGTTGTTCGACAGGGCGAGAACGTGCACCTGACCCGCACCGAGTGGGGAGTGTTGGAGCTGCTCGTCCGTAACGAAGGAAAGCTGGTGTCGCAGAAAGACATTCTGCGTACCGTGTGGGGACCCGGGCACGAACGCGAAACGCATTATCTGCGAATCTATCTCGGCCAACTACGCCAGAAGTTGGAACGAGACCCAGCGGCACCGGTACATCTGATCACCGAAACCGGCATGGGCTATCGATTCGTGAGCTGAGCGCTACCCGCGCCCGCACCTATCCACCCAGTACCTCACCTTCGCGGCGCGGGTCCGCTCCGCCGATCCAGCCACCATCGGTGCGTTGCAACGCGCTCAGCCCGCTCGACTGGTCGGCAACCGAGACCTGATGGCCCATCTCGCGCAGCTTCACCACGACCGGATCGTTCTCTCCGGACACGTTGGGATGTTCGCCGCCGTAGTTGGTGGACGGGGTGTTGGCCGCTCCGAAGTCGACCATCGACACCGCCTGCTGCGGGTCCATTCCCCAATCGAGAAGTCCTACCAGTGTTTTCACGACGAACTGGATGATCACCGATCCGCCGGGTGAGCCTGCGACGAGAACGAGATCTCCGCGTGTGCCGTCGTCGCTGCGGTCGAACACCAGGGTCGGGGCCATCGAACTGCGCGGGCGCTTGCCTGGCTCGACACGGTTGGCCATGGGAGTTCCGTCCTCGGCCACCGGCGCGGCCGCGAAGTCGGTCAGCTGATTGTTGAGCAGAAAGCCGTCGACCATGTGGAACGAGCCGAAGGCCGACTCGACGGTCGTCGTCATCGAGGCTGCGTTGCCGTTTCCGTCGACGATCGAGATGTGGCTGGTGCCGTGCTCGGGATCGGTGGACGAGGCGAACTGTACCGGCCCGAAGTCGCCCGGTTTCGCGGTGCCCATCGACGTGCCTTCGTCGATCAGTCCTGCTCTGCTGCTGAGGTACTCGGGATCGAGCAGGGTGTCGGGCGAGCCGCCGGGTAGGGGTACGAAGTCCGGATCCGCGACATACTTGTCGCGATCGGCGTAGGCCAGACGCTCGGCCTCGGAGATCAGGTGCACGGCCTCGGCGGTCGGCTTGCCGCCGTTGGCGTCCATGTCCGTCGGGGCGTACTGCGCCAGATCGAAATTCGACAGAATGCCCATCGTCGACGCCACCGCGATTCCACCGGAGGACGGCCCCGGCATTCCGCAGATGTCGTGATCGCGGTACGGCGTGCACACTGCGGTACGGGTCTTCGGCTCGTAGCCGGCGAGATCGTCCACCGTGATCTGCCCCGGGGTACGGCCGGCGGTGGTATCTGCTGCCGCGTCGACGATCGCCTGGGCGATGTCGCCGGTGTAGAAGGCATCGGCACCGTCGGTTGCGATGGTGGACAACGTCTTCGACATCGCGGGATTGTTCAGCACCGTGCCGGCAGGCTTACCGGTTCCGTCGGGCTGCAAGAAGTAGTCCTTGGACGCCGGGTCGAGTGCGAGCTTCGGTGCCGAGTCCGCGATGGACGAGGCCATGCGCGGGCTGATCTCGATTCCGTTGTCTGCGAGCTCGATCGCGGGTCGGAACAGATCCCCCCACGGCTTGTCGCCGTGATCCTCGTGGGCCTGCTCGAGCATGCGCACAACGCCCGGCACACCGATCGATCGGCCACTGGACCGCGCATCCGGTTGCGGCACAGTGCGGTTGACGTCGTCGATGTAGCGCAGGTAGTCGCCGTTGGCACTCATCGGCGCGGTCTCGCGACCGTCGTAACTCTGCACCTCCCCCGACGCGGCGTCGTAGTACATCAGAAACGCTCCGCCGCCGATTCCCGACGACTGGGGTTCGACGAGCCCGAGCACGGTCTGCGCCACGATGAGGGCGTCGGCCGCGGTGCCGCCGTCGCGTAGTACCTCGCATGCGGCCTCCGTGGAGACCGGGTTGGCGGTGGAGACCGAGTACGACGGCGTCTCCACTGGAGTCATGTTCGACCGATATCCGGTCGCCACTTCCGGATTGGTGGAGATGTCACCCGAGCCGGTGCTCGGGGCCTTTCCTACCGGGGTGCCGCCACTGGCACCGAGTACGCAACTGTCCGCTGCGGCGGTCTCGGTACCGGCGTCGTCGCTACTGCTGCACGCAACCAGCGGCACCAGCAGGAGAGCACAGGCGAGGGCGGTGTAGCGAACAGGGCGCATTCCGGTTGCAGACACCGCTCGACGCTAACACCGTGCTTACCGTTGATGCGCTGATTCGAGAAGCCAATGCGCGATGGGGGCGGGCCTGCCGTACAGATAGCCCTGCGCGTAACGGCAGTCGAGTTGCTCGATGATCGCGGCCTGTTCCTCGGTCTCGACCCCCTCGGCGACGGTCGCCACGGGAAGCGCAGACGCCATGGCCGTGATGGCGCGAATCAGCTGGACGTCGGAATCGGAGACGCCGATCTCGTGGACGAAGGACTTGTCGATCTTGAGCAGCGCAATCGGCATCTTGCGCAACCGGTTCAGCGAGGAGTAGCCGATACCGAAATCGTCGAGCACGATGAGTACGCCCATGGCGGCGAGCCGATCGAGCACGGTCTTCGCTGCGCCGATGTCGTCGATCAGAACACTTTCGGTGATCTCGAGCGCCAGGTCCGCACCGGTGACGCCGAAGGTATCGAGCACCCGTTGGACGATGCCCGGCAACGAGTCGTCGCGCAACTGCATCGGCGAGACGTTGACCGACATGGTGACGTCCTGCCCGTTCGCGCGCAGTGTCACCAGATCGGAGATCGCGGTGCGCAGTACCCACTCACCGATCTCCTCGATGAGATTGGTCGATTCGGCGATCGGGATGAACTCGTTCGGCGTCCGTACTCGGCCCTGCCAGTTCCAGCGCACGAGCGCCTCGTAGACAACGGTCTTGCGGGACTTCGTCGCGACGATCGGTTGGTAGTAGACCTCGAGTTCCCCGCGCCGGATCGCGCCGCGGAGCGCGGTGGCGGTCTCGATCGCCGATGTTGCTCGCGCACGCAAGGACTCGTCGAAGAACGCGTAGCGAGACGCCCCGAGAGATTTCGCGTGATACATCGCGGTGTCGGCCTCGCGGATGGCGTCGTTCAGTCGTTCGGCGTCGGCGATGCCCACCGAGGCCGAGACGTAGGCGGTGGCAGCACTGAGCGGGAACGGCTCGCTCAGTCGCTCGATGATGCGGCGCGCCAACAGTTCCGAACCCGAACGGTCGCGGCGGGTGAGCACCACGAATTCGTCGCCGGCATACCGAACGACGGTATCGGCAGCACCGACGGCCGCGCGGATGCGACGTGCTGCGGCGACGATCAATTCGTCTCCGACGCGGTGGCCGTACGAATCGTTGACCATCTTGAAGTTGTCGAGGTCGACGAACAGCGTGCAGGTGCGTCCGGGGCGTCGATCGCGTTCGTGTCGGGCGTATTCCGCGTCGAGCGTCGTGCGGTTCGGCAGGCCGGTGAGCAGATCGTGTGCCGCGAGGTAGCGGGCATGCTCCTCGCCGGTCTGCACTCGGGCCAGGGCGCGTTCGCCGCGGAGGAAAGCACCGACCAGGATCGAGGCGAGCAAAAGCGAGCGGACGATCAGGTCGCCGGTGGAGACCGCCGAACCGAGCAGCGGCACGGTCGCGCAGACCACGAACAACAGCACCACGAAGACCACCCGACGGCTGCTGTGGGCGGGCGCGGGGGTCTGCCGGTGCGACACCGTGCGCATCGACGGATCGAGCGCTGCCATCGCCAACGACAGGTACGCGAACAGGTAGATGCCGTCGAGCAACCCCGAGGACGGAGCGTCGTCGGTCGTCGCCGCGAAGGCGTAGGACACGTCGCCGACGAACGTAGCCACCAGGGCGAGCAGCGCCCAGAACAACGCGGCGGAGCGGGGTTTGGAGGAGAAGAGCAGATATGTCGTCAACGTGATCAGCGCCGCGTCGATCGCCGGATAGATCCCGTTCACCACCGTCGACACGGGCGAACGCGGCAGGGCGAGGGCCGGGGAGATCAGCAGCAACCACGACAGGAACAGCGTGCCGAGAAAGATCAGGCCTGCATCGACGAGTGGGGTGATGTCGTCGATCGACCGGCGGTCTCGGATCCACCGAGACAGGGCGTATCCCACCAGGGCGTACCCGGTGAGAGTGAACAGATCCGGGAGCAGCGAGAACGATCGATCCAGTGCGTTCGGGTCACTGCGAAAGGAGACTCCGAACATGAACAGCACCGAGGCTCCGAACAGAGCCCACCAGCAGCGGGCGTCGGTCGGACGGTAGCGACGAATTGCCGCACTGATCGCCACGACCGATCCGACGGCGACGACAGCCAGAACGCCGGCACGCACGTCGGCACTGCCCTGGACGAACACCGTCACCGCGACGACGGCCACCGCAGCCAAGAACGCGGTCCGCACCGACGGCACGGCGAAAGGTGCAGCGGCCTTCGCATTCATCGAAGGACCCCACTTCCCCTCGCGTGCGGACTCGCACCGTCCCGACTGACGCCTTCATCGGTGAATATACGTCTTTGCCAGCACAAACGGTGATCAGGGTCACTATTTGCCCCCGAACAAACTTCGACTCCAGCGACCCTCGGCACAGAGTCGTCAACCGAGGGTTGACGACGGACTGGCGTCAACCTAGAGTTGACGCATGACCCAATCGACGAAGATCACCAACCCAGTCCGACTCGACGACCTGATCGCCGCCATCGAGAAGGTGCACACCGACGCGCTCGATCAACTCTCCGACGCGGTGATCGCCGCCGATGCGCTCGGCGACATCGCCGACCATCTGATCGGCCACTTCGTCGATCGTGCGCGTCGGTCCGGTGCGTCCTGGACCGCCATCGGCGCGTCCATGGGCGTCAGCAAGCAGGCGGTACAGAAGCGGTTCGTGGCCAAGGGCGGCGACGACCCGGCCGAACTCGACGCCAGTCAGGGCTTCTCGCGCTTCACTCCACGCGCACGAAATGTGGTGGTGGGGGCGCAGAACGAGGCCCGGGCGACGAGCAACGATCACATCACCACCGGCCATCTGATCCTCGGCCTGCTCGGTGAGCCCGACGGCTTCGCCGCGAAGCTACTGGGTGCGCAGGGGCTCACCGACGAGCAGATCCGTACCGCGGTGACGGCGACGCTGCCCGAACCGGCCGATCCCCTGCCGGCGCTGATCCCCTTCGACGCCGGTGCCCAGAAGGCACTGGAACTGACCTTCCGTGAGGCGCTTCGGTTGGGGCACAACTACATCGGCACCGAGCACATCCTGTTGGCGTTGCTCGAGAACGAGGATGCCACCCTGGCCGAACTCGGGGTCCGCAAAGACGCCATCGAGAGCGGATTGGCAACCGCGCTGGGAAGCTGATGTCCGACGTCAGCCGGCCATTGCTTCGGCCCGTTCCACGGCGAACCGAACGTCCTCCTCGATAAGGTCACCGTTGATCGCGGCACCGGCCTTCACGCCTGCCGCCGAGGCCGCGACGACGGTGTCCATGGGTGCCGCCACGTTGCCGGCCACCCACACCCCCGGCACGGACGTCGCCCCGACCGGGTCGGCCTCGATGTAGGTGCCCAAGACGTGACCGTTCATCATCATCTCGGTCGTCTCGAGTCCCAATGACTCGAGAACGTCTGCGCGGGAGGTGAAGTTGGGGCCGATGACGACGGCGTCGAGCGCGACGGCGACGCCGTTCGCCAACGTGACGCCGACGATGGCGTCGTTCTCGACGTCGACTCGCGTGATCTCTTCTTCGACCACGACGATCCCGCGGGCGCGCATCCGCGTCAGCTCCTCGGGGCTCAATTCCGTTGCGGTGTGGGTGAATACGGTGACATTCTCGGACAGTTGACGCCACATCTGGGCCTGATGTCCGGACATGACGCTGCCGATGATGCCGATCGCCCGGTCTCGGACTTCCCATCCGTGGCAGTACGGGCAGTGCAGTACGTCGCGGCCCCAGCGCTCGGCGAGCCCGGGGATGCTGGGAAGAATGTCGGTGAGACCGGTGGTGACCAGGAGGCGACGGCCTCGAACGACGGTCCCGTCGGCGAGGGACACCTCGAACCCGGAGTCGGTCCGCGCAGCCGAGGTCGCGCTGCCGTCGACGATGCGGACGCCGTAGTGCTCGGCCTCGATGCGGCCGAGACGAACGAGCTCGAGCGGAGATTCGCCGTCGCGCGTCAGGTAGTTGTGCGAATGGGCGGCCGGAGCGTTGCGCGGATCGCCGGCGTCGACGATCGCCACGGATCGGCGGGAGCGTCCGAGGGCCACGGCTGCGCTGAGCCCCGCGACTCCGCCGCCGACGATGATCGCATCGACGCGGACATTCTCGGTGGGCGCTGGGTATGCGTTGTCTGAAGTCATGTCTGCAGTGTGCGGACAGGGCTGCATGGTTGGCAAGAAATATTGCTAGAACAGCAACTTGTCGAAGACGAAAATACCGCTGCTCCGACTCGCGCACACAAAACGAGGTAGCTGCCCTGTTTGTCCCCGCGTCGGCCGAGCCGACGGTTGCCATCGGTGGCAGTAAGCGCGGATCTACCGCTTGAACAGGCCGTTCGGGTGCGGTCTACTGATCGGCAGGAACAAATTGGGGGCGCAATGGGGCATTTCGAAATCGGGGATACGGTCGTCGCAGTCAGAAATCTGGGACGCGTGCGTTGGCGAAGCGGCATTCCCAAGGGAACCGTGGGGATCGTCGTAGGCATCGACTGGCTCGGCGACGCCCGAGTGGACTTCACCGCCGACCCGTCGATGCGAGGGCGCGGAGAAGCGGTGGAGCACATCGTGGCCGACGGTGACGTCCGGACGGTGCGGTCAGCGCCTCGCCGCTTGTTCGGCTAGCTGCCGTCGGTTCGCTCGTCGTCGGTGGCTGGGCCGGTTTCGATGGCCCCACCCTCGCTGGACCAGTCGTTGGTGTCTGCGTCCGCAGCCGGGTCGGACTGCACGTCCTTATCGGCGTCGGGGGCAGGGTTCTCGTCGTGCTTCGGATCAGTCATGTGTGCGGTGTACCCGTGCGGTGCCGGACGAACCGTCGGCACCGCACGGATGGCGAACTGCCGGTCCTACAGTCCGAAGGGCAGCGTTCCCGGTGCCAGCTCGAAGCCGCTGCTACCAGCAGAAATGGAGCCGAAGCCGGCCAGGATCGCGTTGATGAAGTTGGTGATCATGCGATGTTCCTTTCCTTCGATGTGTAGACGTACTCGTGGGACAACCCGGTCGAGGTTACCGGCCGCGGTAGCGTCGAGCCTGTGAGGAACCCTGGGATCTACGTCGGGATTGCTGTTGCCGTGAGTCTGCTTGCGGCGTGTTCTTCGCCCAGTGCACCCGACGCCGACGTCCCGGACGCCCCGGCCTCGGCCCCACTGAACTATGTGGCGCTGGGTGATTCGGCGGCGTCGGGGCCACGTATCCCGGAGCAGGTGGGCGTACCGGGTTGTGAGCAGTCCGACTCGAACTACCCGCACGTCGTCGCGGCTCAGCTCGAGGTCGCGTCGTTCGTCGACGTCACGTGCGGCGGGGCCGTGACCGAGAACCTCGTCTCGACGCCGCAGAGCACCTCCAGCGGGGATCAGCCCGTCCAACTCGACGCGGTGACGCCCGAGACCGAGCTGGTGACGGTGACGATCGGTGGCAACGACATCGGGCTCGTCTCGACCGCGGTGGGCTGCCTGACGTTCGCGAATTCCTCGACAGGCAACGTCTGCAAGGACCGGCTCACCGCCGGCGGCGTCGACACCGTCGCCGCCGCCATCGCGGACAAGGCTCCGGGCTGGGGCGCGATGCTCGACGCGGTGGCCGAGCGTGCGCCCGACGCGCGGATCCTCGTCGTCGGATACGGAACGTATCTCCCCGACGGCGGCTGCTTCCCCACTCAGCCGGTTCTCCCCGAGGACGCCGACTACATCCAGAGCAGCATCACCGCCATGAACCAGGCGCTGAAGACACAGGCCGAGGAGCACGGGGCCGAGTTCGTCGACACCGAGGCACTCAGCGTCGGCCACGATGTCTGTGCGGCAGTCGATCAGCGGTACTTCGAGGGCGTCATCCCGGAGAACCCCGCTGCGCCACTGCACCCGACGGCAGCCGGCATGGCCGCCATCGGTGACGAGATCGCCTCGATCGCGCGAAGCGAATAGGTGTCCACGGGAAGGTAACTGGCTCTACCCGGGCGTTCGACTATCGGGAAGTGTCGACCGTATGGTCTCGTGGTCCGCAGTATTCGGCGTGTTCGCCGTCGCCCTCGTGTTGGTTCTGACACCGGGTCCCAACATGATCTACCTCGTCTCGCGCAGCATTTCGCAAGGCAGGCGGGCGGGGATGGTGTCCCTCGTAGGTGTGGCTGTCGGCTTTCTGGTCTATCTGACGGCCACCAATCTCGGCCTGGCAGCGGTGTTCACGGCCGTGCCGGCGTTGTACATCGCGGTCAAGCTTGCCGGTGCCGCCTACCTCGGTTGGCTTGCGGTGCAGGCCCTACGCGGAACAGTCTCCGCCTTCGAGCCGACTGCGCTGCAGCAGGATTCGAACCGCAGGCTGTTCATGATGGGGCTGGTGACCAACCTGCTGAACCCGAAGATCGCCATCATGTACATCTCGGTCATTCCGCAGTTCGTCGATCCTGCTGCCGGACCCGTTCTGCTGCAGGGTTTCGCACTCGGCGGCGTGCAGATAGCTGTAGCGGTTGTGATCAACCTGGCCATCGTGGTGCTGGCCGGATCGATCGCCCGATTTCTCGCCGTCCGGCCGACGTGGCTGAAGGTGCAGCGTTACCTGATGGGCACAGTGCTCGGGTTACTGGCGGTCCGTGTCGCTACCGACGGCGGGCGACCGCTCCCGGCGTGATCGACGCGTGGCACGCAGATCCGGATCCAACCGTCGCCGTATGCCTTCGGATGCAGCCGGCCCCGGAAGGAACTGCGCGTGGCTCTCGCGCAGAGTCCTTCCTGTCTCGGGGTCGACGAGGACCGGATCGATCGGTCGGCCATCTCCGTCCACCAGCACCACCCGCCGATCCCGTTGCGGCACATGCTTGTTTCCCCATGCATACAGAGCGACGATGACCGTGCTGAGTTCACGGGCCCGCGCCGTCGGTACGTACTCGTGGCGCGGGGGGTGCTCACTGTATTGCACCTTGGTCAGCATCCCGCCGTCGACCAGGCCTTTGAGTCTGCGCGCCAACATGTTCGGAGCAATACCGAGATTGGACTCCAGCTCGTCGAAGCGAGAGAAGCCGTCGAGCACATCCCGCAGGATCAGCAGCGTCCACCATTCGCCGACCTGCTCGAGCGCCCCGGCGATGGGGCACTCCATGTCCGCGAAACTACGGCGTTGCATTGCTACTTTCCAGGGATGACGAGCAAGGAACTCGTCCCGGTCGCGACGACCCTGCCGGTGTTGTCGACCACCGAACCCTCGGTGAAGATCACTCGCGAGCCGCTCTTGACCACGGTCCCCGTGGCCGTCAAAGGTCCGCTGTGAGAGTGCACCGGGCGTTGGTAGCTGACGTTGATGTCGATGGAGGTGTACCCGGTGCCTGCCGGGAGCGTGGTGTGGGCCGCGCAACCGAGGACTGTGTCGAGAAGCGTGCACACCAGACCGCCGTGCACCATGCCGATCGGGTTGTAGTGCGCCTCGGACGGTTCGCACTCGAACACCACTTTGCCGGTCTCGACCAAGACCGGGGAGAACTGCATGAGGGCGGCGATGGGCGGAGGTGGCAGCTCGCCACTGACCAGCGCACGCATGGCGTCGAGACCGCTCATGGTGGACGCAGTCTTCAGCACCTCGGCGGGGTCGACCCACGAGAAGGTCTGCGATCGTCGTTGCTCATCAGTGATCATGTGTCTCGCCTGTCCTCGAGTAACTATCACCATGATAGTCAGCTGCTCAGGATAGTAACCCCTGATCGCGGTAGGCGCGCCAACCGCCGTGCTCGGTGATGTCGGTGCCCTTCTCGGCCGCGTCGTGGGCGCAGCAGAACCCGGTGACCCAACGTCCGTCCGACAACTCGACGGGACCGAGGCCCATCGGCGCGGGCAACCCGGCGAGGAAGGTGCCGAGCGCGGCGGCGGACATCCGGTACAGCTCTCCGGCTATGGGTGCGCCGTCCCCTTCCCGCCGCACCAGACCGGGCTTGGGCGGTGTGGTGTGCAGATCCACGAGTCGATAGTCCGCAGACGTGGTCACCTCGCCGCTGAACCGTGCGCCCCGATCGGTCAGTTGGCTGTGCACCGGGAACCCGCGCAGGTGTGCCCCGACGGCCAGCACCTCGATGCCGTCGTCGATCAACGAGGGTGACGGCGCTTCGCTCAGCCGAGCAGCGAGGTCGACGGCGATCTGATCCTCGAATGCAGGCACGACGAACATCACTCCGAATGGAGTGCCGTCGGGCGTCGGGGCGCCGGGAACGGCCACCGCAGCCATGTCGAGCAGGTTGCAGAAGTTCGTGAACGTGCCGAGGCGTCGGTTGATACCGATCGGATCCGCCTGCACTGCAGCGATACTCGGATGTTCGGTGGTGGTGGGCAGCAGCAGACCGTCGACGTCTCGTAGCATTTCGCGGGCAGCCGTCTTGGCCTGGGTGAGCGTGCCCAGATCGTCCACGTACCGGTGCGCGGACGGGCCGGCTGCAGAGCGGACGATGGCAGCGACCGTGGGATCGGCACCGTCCGGAGCGGTGTCGAGAAATTGCCCGACGGCCGAATAGCGCTGCGCCACAATGGCTCCGTCGTACAGCAGTGTCGCCGCATCGAGCAGCCCCGAGATATCGACCTCGATGTGGGTGAAGCCCTTCTCGGCCAGGCCTGCGACCGTCTCCTCGAATGCCCGACGGTATGCCGGGCTCAGCGATACCAGATCCGTGGCACGCGGAACGGCGACCCGGGGTTCCGGCGACGCGGCCAGTCGTACGTCGGCGGGCCAGGCCCGGCTGCGTGGATCGGTGGTGGTCGGACCGGTCATCACTTTGATTGCTGCCGTGGCACTGTCGAGATCGTGGGCCAGAACGGTGACGCAGTCGTAGTCGGCGCAGGCGGGAACGACGCCGGTGTTCGGCACGATCCCCAGTGTCGCCTTGATGCCGACGAGTCCGTGGAACGCGGCGGGAACTCGCCCGGATCCGGCTGTGTCGGTGCCGATTCCGATGTCCGCGATCCCCAGTGCCACCGCCACTGCCGAGCCGGAACTGGACCCGCCCGAGACCAGCGTGGGGTCCCAGGCGCAGCGCACTGCTCCGTAGGGGCTGCGGGTGCCGACCAGTCCGGTGGCGAATTGGTCCAGGTTGGTCTTGCCGAGTATCAGAGCGCCCTGGCTCGTCAATCGCTCGATGGCGACGGCGGAGACTGCTGGTGTGTAGGCGAATTCGGGGCACGCCGCAGTAGTGGGCAGACCGGCGACGTCGATGTTGTCCTTGACCGCAACCAGCACGCCGGCGAGCGGCAGATCTGCACCTGCCTCCAGTGCGCGTTCGAGCGCCACCGCCTCGGCCAGTACGTCGTCCTCGTCGCGCAGGGTGATCCACACCTCGGGTCGGTCGACCTCCGCGATTCGCTTGTACGCCTGCAGAACTCGTTCTCGTACCTCAGGCAGCATCGATCTTGCCTCTCTTGTCGAATTCTCCGGCTGCCGACCACGCGTCCCGCTCGGCCCCGAAGGCCACGGCCTGAGTCGCGCGGAACTCCGCGATGGATTCGGCGTTGGACTCGAGGAAGTTCTCGTGCTCGGCGAGCGAGAACTCACCGTCGGTGATCTCGACTCCACCGCCTCGGCCTGCCGCGAGATCCGCGCGCAGGTCCATCAGCTCCTCGGGTTCGACCGAGTACCAGGAGATTCGGTCGAAGAACCGCAACAGCCACGGGGTTCCTTCCTCGAACGGGCCTCCGCTGTACGTGGCACTGTGGTTCCACACCTGCGTGGTTCGGCCGACGAACTGGTATCCGCCGGGACCCTCCATGCCGTAGATGCAGAGGTATGCCCCGCCGATGCCGACGGCATTCTCCGGCGTCCACGTGCGTGCCGGGTTGTACTTCGTCGTCACCAGGCGGTGACGCGGATCCAGCGGAGTCGCCACCGGGGCACCGAGGTACACGTCACCGAGCCCGAGCACCATGTAGTCCGCCGCGAAAACGGTATCGAAAACGTCTGCGACGGAACCGAGTCCGTTCATCCGCCTGATGAATTCGATGTTCCAGGGACACCACGGGGCGTCCGCACGCACGCCGTGCATGTACCGCTGAATTGCTTCGCGGGTCGACGGGTCGTCCCACGAGAGCGGGAGCCGAACCTGACGGCTGGGGACCACGAGTTCCGAGGCGGCAGGAAGATCATCCTCGACCTCGGCGAGCAGACCCATCAGCGAATCGATCGACAGCACATCGGGATTCACCTTGACCTGCAGTGAGCGGATGCCGGGGGTCAGATCCAACAGGCCTCGGGGCGCGATGGCTTCGACACGCTGATGCAGCGCGTGCACCCGTGCTCGCAGGGTGAGGTCGAGTTTCATGTCGCCGTATTCGACCAGCACGTTGTCGTCCCCAGATCGCCGGTAGGTGACGCAGGTATCGGCGTCACGCCGAGCGATGACGCCGTCGTCCCCGTCACCGCCGGCGGAGAAGACCGCGGGTAGTGATGCGCGCCGAGCGAGGCCGAGCGATCCCAGCGGCGCGGTGGCTGCAGCCCGGACCGGCACGAATCGGATGGTGTCACCGGGCCGAAGCTGGCCGAGCTTCCAGCGTTCGGCCGCGACAACGGTGACAGGACAGACGAATCCGCCGAGACTCGGGCCGTCGGGGCCGAGCAGGATCGGGGTGTCGCCGGTGAAGTCCAATGCCCCGACGCTGTAGGCGTTGTCGTGGATGTTCGACGGGTGCAATCCGGCCTCGCCGCCGTCGGCGCGAGCCCACTGCGGCTTGGGTCCGATCAGCCGAACTCCGGTGCGATCGGAGTTGAAGTGGACCTCGTAGCGGGTGGCGTAGAGGGTGTCGATGTCGTCGCGGGTGAAGAACTCGGGTGCTCCGTGTGGGCCTTCGGTGACGGCGATGTCCCAGTTGGACGTCAGCACCGGCAGGTGTTCCATCGGGATCGGTCCGAGGACGGCTGAGTTGTCGGAGCGGCCGGCCAGTCCGATGATGTCTCCCTCGCCCAGGATGCCGCCGCGATGTCCGCCGAACTTACCGAGCGTGAATGTCGCTGCGCTGCCGAGGTAGTCGTCGACGTCGAGGCCGCCCTGGATCAGGACATACACCCGCAGACCGTGTCCGGTGGTGGTGCCCACGTCCAGTGTTGCTCCGGCAGGTACCAGAACCGGTCGCCACTGCGGGGCCGGTCGGCCGTCGATGCGCACCGGCACTGCTGCACCGGTGACGCAGACGTAGGTGTCGGCGTCGAACGTCAATGCCGGTCCGGCCATGGTCGATTCGAGGCCGGGTGCGCCCTCGGGATTGCCGAGCGCGGTGTTGCCGAGCCGGAACGACAGATCGTCCATCGGTCCCGACGGCGGCACGCCCACCTTCCAATATCCGACGCGTCCCGGCCAGTCCTGCACGGTCGTGATCATGCCGGGCCGCTGCACGGTCATCTTGGCGGCCTTACTGTTCACAGCGGTCATGATCGCGTCACGATCATCTGCACTGCGGTGGGCTCGAACCCGTTGCAGGGGTTGTTGATCTGCGGGCAGTTCGAGACCAACACCAGGGTGTCGATCTCTGCGCGCAGCGAGAGCGTCTTACCGGGGGCCGACAGACCGTCGACGATGCCGAGGGTGCCGTCGGCGTCGACGGGGACGTTCATGAAGAAGTTGATGTTGGGGGCCAGATCTCGCTTGCCGAGTTCCCACTTGGAACCCTCGATGAGGAAATTCTCGACGCACGCGTGCTGGTGCTGGGTGTGATGGCCGTAGCGCAGGGTGTTCGATTCCTTGGAGCACGCACCGCCGACGGTGTCGTGGTTGCCGACCTCATCGTCGATGATCGTCATCAGCGGTGTCGAATCATCGCTGCGGAGAACGGTTCCGGTGGTCAGGAACAGGTTCTGTTGCGCGGTGACGGTCGCGGCCGCGGAGTATCGCAGTGAGTGATCGTGTGCGGCGTACAGCAGGGTGTCCACGGCCTGATTGCCGTAGAGGTCGACGATGGTCAGGACGTCGCCGGCCTCGACGATTGCCGACCAGGGGCCGAACGCGGGAGCGATCTCGTCTCTCACTGTCACCGTGTTCACTGTGCTGGTAGTCATTGCGCTGCCTTCCATGCGTTCTCGGTGTTCTGCACTGCTCGCTGGTATTCCGGCTCGGTGTTGTCGAGTGTGAGCAGCTCCTCCGGTGCGCGCCAGGCCAGTACGTCGAGTGTCGTCGTGTCGTACTCGGGACTGGGGTTCAGTGGGTGAGCGGTGTTGGCGAGCAACACGATCACCGGCAGGTGGATGAGCAGATCCACCGAGCGGCCCGGTCCGGCAGAGCCGGTGCTGACGAGGCTCCCGTCCGCGTCGACGGTGACGCCGTGGAAGAACGACAGCGATGGTCCGACGTCACGCGGCTCGAGTCCGTGCTTGGCCGCGGCAAGGGAGAACAGCTCGCGTCCGGCCGGAGCGGACGAATGCGGTCCGCTCACTCCGTATTTGGCGATGTTCGTCGCCGTGGACGTAGTACCGCACAGCGCGTCGTGGTGACCGGAGGTGTCGGCGACGATGGTCGCGAGCACGCGGCCCTGGTCCGAGAGCAGGGGGTGGCCCGCGCTCAGGTACGCCTGCCACGGAACCTTGACGGTGTCGGCGGTGTTGAGGCGCTCCCACGGTGCGTCGACGCGATAGAGCAGCAGGTTGGCGCAGGCGGCGCCGTCGACGTCGACGAGGCGCAAGCGGGTTCCGCGAGCCAGAACCTTCGTGGTGTAGCTGCCGCCAGGCACCGATTCTGCCCACGTCAGTTCCGACACGCCCTCCGGTGCTGCGGGGGCCGGGGCGAGGGTCGCCTGGGACCGCGCGTGTTCCTTGGCCGAATGGGTGGTTGCTGTGCTCATGGTGGTTCAGGCTCCGATCGTGACGGGCTTCGGGTGGGCTTTGCCGCGGGGCAGGCAGGCGATGCCCACGACGATCACTGCGAGGACGGTCAGGGGTGCGGCCCAGCGCAGCAGTGGGAATTCGCCGGTGGGGTCGAAGATTTCGGCTCGTGGCCACGAGAGGTTGACCACCATGAGCCCGCCGTAGAGAACTGCGGCGATGTTGACCGGCAGGCCGAGGCGGCCGAGGGTGAAGAGCTTCTCGCCGTCGCTGTCCTTCTGCGCTCCGCCGTGCGGCCAGCCTTTGAGTCGCTGGATCAGCAGCGGGACGGTCACCATCATGTAGGCGAGGTAGATGAGCACGATGCAGACGCTCGACAGCGTCGTGAAGATCGCGGAGTTCCCGACGTTCACGGCGAGGATGGCCACGCAGGCCAGGCCGATCAGCACCGAGGGTGCGATGGGAGTTCCGGTGCGCGAGTTGACCTTGGCCAGTGCAGCGGATGCCGGCAGTCGTCCGTCGCGGGCCATGGAGAACATCAATCGGGAGGCTGCGGTCTGGATGGCGAGGGTGCAGATGAACACGGCGATGGCGACGTCGACGAGCAGGACCTTGCCCCACGGCGAGGTGAGAATCGAATCGATGACGTACGGAAGTCCCTGCGTCGCAAGCTGACCGTCGGTGAGACTGGGTGCGGCCATCAGTGCGCCGACGATCATCAGGCCACCGCCGAGTGCCGATGCCGAGAGCGCGAGGCGAATGGTGCGCGGTGCGACGCGTCGGGGATTGCGGGTTTCCTCGGCGAGCTCGCCCGCCGACCCGAAGCCGACCATGACGTAGGCGGCCATCAGACCCGAGACGATCCAGGCCCCGATGTAGCCGGGATCTGCTCCGGCACTCCCGGTGTCGAAGACCACCTGCGGGCCGCGCTCGGCGTGGGTGAAGAACACCAGCACCAGAGCGATGACGCCGACGATCTCGCAGGTGACGCCGATGCTGTTGATGCGCGACATCCAGTTCACGCCGATGCAGTTGATGGTGGTCGTGAGTACCAGCAGAATCGATCCCAGCACAACGGCATTGGCTGCTCCGCTCGACGAGGTCAGCGCGGTGTCCTCACCGATGAACTGGAATCCGCCCCAGATGCTGGGCAGCACCACCTGCAACGCGATCGCGGCGGCGGAGGCGGTGACGATCTGCGCGATGATCATGAACCACCCGGCGAACCAGCCGACCAGTTCACCGCCCATGCGCCGGGACCAGTGGTAGATGGCCCCCGAGATGGGATAGCGCGCGGCGAGTTCGGCGAAGTTCAAGGCGACCATGAACTGGCCGAGGAACACCAACGGCCAGGTCAGGAAGAAGGCCGGGCCGCCGAAGCTGAAGCCGAGGCCGAAGAGCTGGAAGATGGTGGTCAGGATCGAGACGAACGAGAAGCCGGCGGCGAACGACGCGTACTTGCCGAGGCTACGGTGCAGCTGCTGGTCGTACCCGAGGGCAGCAAGATCCGAATGGTCCGTCGTACGAACCGGTTCCGATCCCGCGCCGGGGGCCGGCAATGTTGTCGAGCTCATGTTCACTCCTACGGGCGAGGTGGGTGGTGAGTGACCGCCCGCTGCATCGCCGAGGCGGGTTTCTGTCAGTTGATAGTTTTCGGCACCGCCGTTCCCGGGCGGTGTCCGTCGTGAAACAAGCTCGTTTCGTCTATTTCGATCAGATGACAGAAATCTCACCGTCACGTGGACCTGACAAGATGCAGTCATGACCGGCGCAGGCAGACCACGGCTGAGCACGAAGAAGCGGGCAGGAGACACCGCTCGCGAGGAAATACTCGACGCTTCGGCCGAGCTGTTCACCACTCGCGGATTCACCAACACCTCGACCCGCGTCATCGCCGACGCCGTCGGACTGCGTCAGGCCTCGCTCTATCACCACTTCGCCACCAAGGACGACATCCTCGACGCACTTCTCAGCGGCACCGTCGACGCGCCGTTGGCCGTTGCGCAGCGAATCCGCGATTCCGGAGCCGAGGCCCCGACCCAGATGTACGCCCTCGCCTACTTCGACGCCGGGCAGCTGGCCGCGTCCACCTGGAATCTGGGTGCGCTCTATCTGCTGCCCGAGCTGCGCAGTGAGCGTTTCGAGGCCTTTCGAGACCACCGCTACACATTGATGAGCCTGTATGCCGCCATCGCGTCGGACACGCTGGTTGAACTCGGTTCCGAGCGTCGGCCGGGCACCGAGGACCTGCCGTTTCGCCTGGTGGAGACCGTGGTGAACGCGCGTGCTGACCGCGAGAACGGACGGCGCGACCCGACGGTGGATGCGGCGGGGATTGCCGAGGCCGCCCTGCGGGTGCTCGGCTGGACCGCGGATGTCAGCGCGTTGCACGAGAGTGCGGAAGCCCTGCTCGAGGCGGTCGTCGGAATAGTCGAGGATTCTCGCTCCTTGCATTCGACATGACATCGATAGCAATAGTCGGAGCAGGTGCAGGTCTCGGAGCAGCAGTGGCGCGTAAGTTCGGCGCGGAGGGCTTCTCGGTCGGCCTGATATCCCGCAACCGGTCCCGTGTCGACGCACTCGCTGATCAGCTCGCTGCCGAGGGTGTATCCGCCAAGGGATTCGTCGCCGATGTGCGCGATCCGGCCTCCATCGCCGCAGCGCTCGAGCAGGTCACCGAAACGCTCGGCCCCATCGAGGTGCTGCAGTACAGCCCGCTTCCGCAAAAGGACTTCATGCGGCCCGTGCTCGAGACCACCCCGGCCGACATGGTCGGACCGGTCGAGTTCTCCATCTACGGACCCATCGCCGCCGTTCATCAGGTGCTGCCGGGAATGCGATTCCTCGGCAAGAACAAGGGCACGATCTTGTTCGTCAACGGCGGCTCTGCCGTGAAGCCCGGTCGTACGGTCACCGGCACATCCATCGCGTTCGCAGGCCAGGCCGCCTATGCGCAGCTGCTCAACGAGGAGTTGGCCGAAGAGGGAATCCAGGTGTCGCAGTTGATCATCGGTGGTGCCATCGACGGTAGCGATCCGAAGAAGAGCCCGGAGGCTCTCGCCGAGCAGCTGTGGAGCCTGCACACCGGGCGCGACAGGTTCCGGGTTCAGGTCGCCACGGACTGACTAGGCTTGCCGGCATGACATCGTTGCCCGACTGGGCTCAGAGCCTGGACCTGGCACCCCACCCGGAGGGTGGATGGTTCAAGGAGACCTGGCGCAGCGAGGTCACGATTCCACAGGCAGCTCTGCCCGACGGTTATCCCGGTCCCCGCGCGGCAGGGACGGCAATTCTGTTCCTGCTCATGCCCGGTCAGCAGTCGGCCTGGCACACCGTCCGCGGCACCGAGATGTGGCTGTATCACCGGGGCAGTCCGGTGCAACTCGACCTGGGCAGTGATGGAACCCAGCCGGGCGAGGTGACCACGCTGCTGGTTGCGCCCGAGTCTCCGCAGCAGATCGTGCCACCGTCGGTGTGGCAGCGGGCGCGTCCGATGGGCGACGAGCCGAGCTTGGTCAGCTGCACCGTCACCCCGGGATTCGATTTCGAGGACTTCCGGCTCGAGGACTCCCATGGGTAGGAAGCGTGAGTCCGCTGG
Organism: Rhodococcoides fascians NBRC 12155 = LMG 3623; assembly: GCF_001894785.1. GTDB lineage: Bacteria > Actinomycetota > Actinomycetes > Mycobacteriales > Mycobacteriaceae > Rhodococcoides > Rhodococcoides fascians. Next base: position 71,821 of record NZ_BCWW01000001.1, on the reverse strand, counting down.
AGGGCTGAAGCCCGGCCTGTTCGAAATCGACTCGGGCACCTGTGAACTGGTCCGCGACACCTTCTCGGACGACGGCTGGGTCGTCAACGTCAACGATGTTCCCAGTTCGCACATCGACATGAACGACCCCACGGTGCTCGAGTTCGAGTACATGCGGTGGATCTCGGGACTGGTTCGTGCGCAGTGGGATTCGACCTTCCCGCTGCGGGCGCTGCATCTCGGGGGCGGGGCCTGCACGCTGGCGCGCTCGTTCACCGCCGAGTTCCCCGGTGCACGTCAGGTGGTCGTGGAGCTCGACGGGAAGCTCTCGGAGCTGGTTCGTGAATGGTTCGACCTCCCTCGGGCACCGCTGCTGCGTATCCGCGTCGGCGAGGCACGGGCCGTCACCGAGACGCTGAGCGAGAACAGCCGAGACCTGATCGTGCGAGATGTGTTCTCCGGAGCCACAACTCCGACCCCGCTGCTCACCGTCGAGTTCACCGAGCATGTTCGACGCGTTCTCTCGCCCGGCGGCATGTATGTCGTCAACTGCGGTGATCGACGCGATCTCTCGCTCGCGAAGCAGGAGGCGTCGACCATCGGAAGTATATTTCCGCACACGGCGATCGTCGCCGATCCGGCGATGCTCAAGGGCAGGCGCTACGGCAACATCATCATCGCCGGCAGTGACGTCCCGATCGGAGACTCCCCGGCTCTGGCGCGGGAGCTTCTCGGCGGAGCAGTTCCGGCGCATGTGTGGTTGACCGACGAGGTCACGACTTTCGCGCGTGATGCAAAGATGTTGCGGGATTGAAGTACTGGGTTCCAAGACCCGCTCACAGCACGTCCTGCGCGAGTGTCATCAGGCGACGGTGCGCATCGGCTCCGGCGCGGCCTATTTCGTCCTGCGGTGCGCTGATCAGGACGTCGTTCTCGACGATCGTTCGACCGCCCACCATCAAGCGAGCAAGCGGTGGCGTCTGCCCGTAGGCGAACGCGACCACAGGGTCGTCCACGGCCGAGTAGAAACCATCGGTGCGCCAGATGGCGATGTCGGCCAGCTTGCCGACCTCGAGCGAACCGATCTTGCTCTGCCGTCCCAGTACCTTTGCACCGCCCAGGGTTCCGAACTCGAGTGCCTGACGCGCGGTCAGTGCTGTCGGACCGTACTTGGCTCGCTGCATGTACATCGCCTGGCGGACCTCGCCGGCAAGCGGCACCATCTCGGCCGAAGCGGAACCGTCCACACCGAGGCCGACGGGTGCGCCGGCCGCGAGCAGGTCCGAGATTCGCGCGATGCCTGCGCCCAGACGTGCATTGGAACTCGGGCAGTGCGCAATGCCGGTGCCGGTGGCCGCCATCTTCGCGATGTCGGAGTCGTGCAGGTGTACCGCATGGGCGAACCACACGTCGTCGCCGAGCCAGCCGACCTGCTCCATGTATTCGACCGGGGTGCAGTTCATCTGAGCGATGCAATGCTCCTCCTCGTCCAGAGTCTCGGCCAGATGGGTGTGCAGCCGAACACCTTTTGCGCGGGCGAGTTGTGCGGACTCGACGAGCAGTTGCTTGCTGATCGAGAACGGGGAGCACGGCGCGACGGCGATGCGGAGCATAGAGCCGAAGGAGGCGTCGTGATAGGTGTCGATGGCCTCGGCGGTAGCGGTGAGGATGTCGTCGAGCGTTTCGACCACCTCGTCGGGCGGCAGACCGCCGTCGGAGACACCCCGGTCCATCGAGCCGCGGCACGGCTGAAATCGGACGCCGATGCGCTGAGCCGCGTCGATCTCGGCGGCGAACAGGTCGCCCCGGCCCTTGGGGAAGATGTAGTGATGATCGGTGCTCGTCGTGCATCCCGATTTCGCCAGCCAACCGAGGCCGGCAGCAGCTGCGCCACCGACGACCTCGGCATCCATCTTCGACCATGGCTTGTACAGCGCCACAAGCCATTCGAAGAGCGTGTTGTCCTTGGCGAGACCTTGAGAGGCCCACTGATAGAGGTGGTGATGGGTGTTCACCAGTCCAGGCGTGACGAGGCAGCCGGACGCGTCGATGTTCTCTGCCCCGGCGAGGACCGGTGCCGAGCCGGATCCCACGGCGGTGATCTTCGTTCCTTCGATCACGAGATAGCCGGAGGGAATCTCGTCGCCGACAATGGGGGCGATATACGCATTGGAGATCACGGTGGTCATGTGTCGTCGGCCTTTCGAGTTGCTGCGACATCGTAAGCCCGCCGGAGCGTCGGCGCAGCGGAGCGGGTCTAGGGTGACGGTATGGCTCTCATTGCACAGTTGGATCTGACGTTCAAGCCCGAATCCCTCGCCGAAGCACGGGCGCTGCTGCGGACCGTTCTCGCGGACACCCGCGCGTTCGAGGGGTGCCTCGGCGTCGAGGTGTGGGTCGACGAAGAGAACGAAGCGCACGTCGTCGCGCACGAGACGTGGGAGTCGGCGGAGGCCGACGCGAAGTACCGCGAGTTCCGCGCAGGACCGGGCAAAATCGTCGAATTGCCGCCGCTGCTCGCCGTAGCACCGTCGTTGACGAAATTCACCGTCGATTCCTCGGTGTAGCGGATTCGTCGATCCGGCCACCGGCCACGGTGGCCGGTTGTGGTCGACCGGTGAGGAACCCCTGCACCATGTCGGCACCGAGATCGGCCGCCACCCGCAATTCCGCGTCGGTCTCGACACCCTCCATGATGACGCCGGCACCGATCTGTCGGGCGAAGTCGATGATCGCCGTGGCCGCGGCGCGACGGAACGAGTCCCGATCGATTCCGTGCACGAGTGCGTAATCGATTTTGAGGGTGTCGGGCCTGAGCTCGACGATGTGGCGCATACCGGCGAATCCGGCTCCGACGTCGTCGATGGAGATTTGGACCCCCGCGTCGCGCAGACCCTCGATGGCGCGGGTCACCGCACGGTAGTCGTCGACGCGTTCGTGCTCGGTGATCTCGAGGTGGAAGGTTCGGGTTGCCAGATGCGGACGCAACCGGTCGAGTAGGTCGGTGGTGCGGATGGTGTCGGCCGACGCATTGAGCGACACGAACGGCCCCGGTGGCAGCAGGTGAACATCCGCTAGTGCCCGTTCCAGTGCGGCGCGTTCGAGCCGTGGACCGACGCCGGCCTCGGCTGCGTCGCGGTACCACGACAGGGGCGATCCGTGGCCGAACGGGAACCGCGACAGTGCCTCGTAGCCGACGGTCGAACCGGTGACCGTGTCGCAGATGGGCTGAAAAAAGATGTCGGGACCGCCGGATGCGATGAGCGCATCGATTCTCTGCCTGGCCTGTTCGCGGGCGTCCGCTGCGGACAGTCCCGTCTCCGGAAACTTTCCCGAGGTCCGTGCTTTGAAGCGATACATCTCGATGTCGGCGAGAGCGATCAACCGTCGGACCAGTACGTGTAGGTCGGTGTCGGCGGGTGGCGTCTCCACGGCCGAGCCCACACTGGTGGTGAACGGCGGGCCGTCGAACGATTCCTCCAGCGATGCGCGAATCCTGTTGTCCGATTCGGCGATCGACTCTCTGGTTCCGACGCTGACGACCACGAACTCGTCGCCGCCGAGTCGTGCGACCGCGGACTTGTCTCCCACCGCACAGGACAGGCGACGGGCGACTTCGACGAGCACTGCGTCACCGGAGGGATGGCCGAACCTGTCGTTGATGTGCTTGAACCGATCGATGTCGAGGACGGTCACTCCGACCGCTTGCTGTGCGCGATCCTCTGCCGGGGACAGGCGCAACGAGTCGACGGTATCGAGTAGCCCACGTCGGTTCCACAGGCCGGTCAACGGATCTCGCAATGCCCTCGCCGCGCTCGTTCGCAGCTGACCGATGTACGACTTGATCATGAAGGGTGCGGCGTAGAGGGACCCGATGGTGACCATCCGAGAAGTGGTGGACCATGGATCGGCGCCCTCCGAGACAGCCAGAGCGGCGAGGCCAGCGAGGGTGAGTGCGCCGATTGCCAAGTGAATCAACATGACACGGTGCGAGCTCGCGACGACGATGAACGCTGCGACGATCGAGAACATCGCGCAGCCGGGCATCGCGTCGAAGTGGGTTTGGAAGGCGAACAGAACGGTCACGATGCCGACGTCGGCGTAGAGGATGTAGACGATCGCCATCCTCGGGGACGCCCACGGCCGGAGGTACCAGGCAATCGCCACCGGCACCGTGGTGACGGACGCCAGGAGCACGGCGATCGACATGGGGTCGGAGAACTGACCGGCGGGGACCATCAGGGCCCCGGCGAGGCCGAATGTGAGCGTCATTCCGCTGATGAACAGCCGCACCCATCGTTCCTCCGCGGTGGGTGCGAAGTCTCCCGGTTCGGAAATGGTGACGCCCTCCGTAGAACCAGCCACTAACCTGCGTGAACGCTAGCACCCACAACTGGTGCCGTAGTGGGGATGCAGTCGTTCAGACCATGTCGTGCTTGGTGAGCCAGCGCAACGTCGGCCAGCCGAGAAACACCGGTAACCAGCAGGTCAGTACGCGGTAGAGCAGCACGGACGGGACTGCGATGGAGGCGGGGAGACCGAACGCGGCAAGCCCACCGATGAGGGCTGCTTCCACGGCCCCCACACCGCCCGGCGTCGGGGCGGCCGAGGCCAGTGTGCCACCGATCATCGTCACCACTGTCACCGTCACGAACGTCGTTCCGCCGCCGAACGCCTCGACACTCGCCCACAGGGCGAGCGCAGCACCCAAAGTGGTTGCGGCGCAACCCAAGATGATGATCGAGAACCGTTTCGGGTCGCGGGCGAGTTCGCCGAGCTCGGTGAGCACTTCGGCAACCTGGGGCCGGACGGCCACTTTCAACCACAGTCGCAGCTTGGGCACGAACATGAAGGTCCCGACGACTCCGAATGCGACGCCGGCGATGAGGTACAGCACGGTGTTGCCCGGCACCATGTTGGACAGCCCCGACGACGTTCCGGCGACGACGCTGAAGAAGATCAACAGGCTGACATGGGTGATCACCTGAACCGACTGTTGCAGTGCCACAGCGGCCGTCGCGCGGACGGTACCCAATCCACCCTTTTGCAGAAAGCGAACGCTCAGGGCCAGGCCACCGACGCCCGCAGGTGTCGTGGTCGCGGCAAAAGTATTCGCTACCTGCATGATCGTCAGATTCCTGAAGCTGACCTTGCCGAATGCGCAGGCCCACAATGCGGCACCCGCACCGATGTAGGTCAGTGCGGAGACGGCCAGACCGAGCAGTGCCCACCACCAGTCGACCGAACCCAATTCGACGACGAACGCGGGAACTGCACTGATGAACGGGTATGCGACGTAGACCAATCCGATCAGCAACACGAGCGAGATGATCTGGTTGCGACTGAATCGAGTGACCTGCTCGGCCTCGATCCTCGCGGCACCGGTCTGTTCGAGCACTTCGAGCCGGACGGACTTCATCGTCTTTCCTGCATCGGCAACCGACTGACGCACCCGAAGAGGGATGGCGGACTTGGTCAATCGACCGGACGCCGCGATCACGACGTCGATTCCCAGTACCTCGACGGCCGTGGCCACGGCGCGATGGGAGCCGAAAAGGTCTGCGGTGGTGAGTAACAGCTGTGCGACGTCGGATTGCATCTGGGCGTCCGACGCGCCGAGTTCTGCGTGCCCGAACCCGCAGAACAGTGCCGCGCCGTCGTGGAGCCGCAGTTCACCCCGATGCAGGTCACCGTGCGAGATCTGATTCTCGTGCAACGTGTTCAGAGCCGACCAGAGAGCTCGGAGCGCGGCATCGTCGAGCTCGGCCTCGATGGGGTCGCCGATGGGCTGGCTGTGCGCGTACAACGTCCAGCCGCGGTCGAGTGCTGCTACCGCCAACGGGTGGCTGCCTGCGGCATTCATACTCTTGATGGCCAGGCCCATCAACGCGCGATGCTCGACGGCGCGGCGCATGGACGCATGCAACGGCGCTGTCTCGCTGCCGCGGCGGGTGATCCATCGCCAGAACTGGCGTAGCGCACCGCCACTGCGCTGGTTCTGCCCGTAGAGCTCGACCACCACATCGGCGTCCGGGGTGTGTGCGTTCAACACCAACGGGCCCGGGCCTGCGGGGCGCACGACGGTGAAGCTGCGGACGTCGACGCCCCGGCTGCGGAACAGGCGCACGGCCGCGTCGAGTGGAACCTCCAGTGCCGGGGTGCCGACCAGCAGCACGATGATCGCACCGACGAGCCAACCGACGGCCAGCCCGAGCAGCGAACGGGCCGGGACCACCGTGGACACCACCAGGTGTATCGGTACGAAGGCGAGCAGCAGTGCCCACCATGCTCGACGCCACCGCGCGGGCAGGCCCGGTCCCGACACCGTGAGTGCCGCGGCGAGCATGGCGATCCAGCGCGAATCGTCGAGGAATTGCGACAGGAACGTGTCGAGTCGCTCGGGCACGTCCAGGTCCCACGTCGGAGTCGAGATTCCGGTACCGGTGATGGACAGAGCCAGCGCAGCGATCAGAGCTGCGGCCGCGTACCCGGCCAACAGTTTCCATTTACGTCCGGCGATCAGCCCGATCAACACTCCGAACGGGAGGGCGAGGATCGCGACGCCGTACACGATGTAGACGGCGTTGGACTGATCGGGGCTGAGCACGCCGACGATGTTGGACACCGATTGTTCGAGTGCGTCCCACTGATTTCGGGTGATGAGCGAGCCGGCGATGACCAAGCTCAAGAACACCGAGGCGGCAACGACCCGAATGATGTCACTGGTTCTTCTCACCAGCGGCTGCAGCAGGTTTCCCGCTACGGGAACGTCCCGCCCATCCACGCGCATGGGCTCAACTTACCGTGCGGTACGTCGACGGAGTTCGTTGCGCACGGCGGGCCATTCGGATTCGATGATCGAGAACACGACGGTGTCGCGCAGTGAACCGTCGGCCATGCGTTGGTGATTGCGCAGAATGCCGTCCTGCTTGGCTCCGAGTTTCGCGATGGCCGTCCGCGATTGGAGGTTCATCCAGTGGGTGCGGAATTCCACCGCGATACAACCGAGTTCCTCGAAAGCGTGCGTCAGCAACAGCAGTTTGCTCGACGCGTTGGTACCGGTTCCGTGGGCGGAGCGCGCATTCCAGGTGTATCCGATTTCGACGCGGCGGTTGTTCGCGTCGACGTTGCAGAAGGTCGTCGCGCCGAGAATCTGCCCGGTATCGTTGCGCCGCAAAGTGAATGGAAGCATGGTTCCCGCGTCGAGCAGTCCCAGCCGGCGATCTATCTCTGCGGCCATGTCTTCCGGTTTCGGAACGCTCGTGTACCAGAGGTTCCAGAGCTCGCCGTCGCGGGCGGCATCGCACAGCCCCTCGAGGTGGTCGCGGCTCAGCGGCTCGAGGGTCACGAGGTCGTCAGTGAGGGTCACCGGTTGCAGAAAGGACATTGGCCGACGATACGTCCCGGCGTGGCGTTCGCAACAGCGAGAAGATCACCGCCGCGGTCACGACGAGAGCTACGACGACGATCGACACGACCTCGGTGTAGGCGTGCGCGTAGGCGTCGGCAAACCCAGGGCGTCCGGCTGCCGCGGCATCGGCGTCGGCTCGGTCGGGTAGCTCGCCGCGGACCAGGACGGTCACCAACCAGGCATATCCGGCCACCATCAGGGCCTCGCTGCCGATGCGAAACAGGTTCAGCACGCCCGCCGCGGTACCGCTGCTGTGCGGCGGCACTGCAGCCAGTGCCTCGCCGTCCACCAAGCCGATCGGGAGTCCGAATCCGAGCCCCAATGCGATCATCGGGACCACGACGGCACCGAGCGGGACACCTGGTTGCAGCGCCAGCATGCCCAGATTGCCGAGTACGAGGCAGCCGAGGCTGACCAGCACGACGCGAGTGGGGGTGACGGCGTCGAACATGCGGCTCAGGCGGGCAACGGTCAGCGGAGCGAGCAGAACGGGGATGGTCATGGCCAGCATGAACACTCCGGCGAGCCCCGGCGTCAGCGACGCGACAGCGCTCAGCGCAGCGGGCAGATACGTGAGCAGCGTGACGAATCCGATGGCCCCGGCCACCGGAACGAGGCACAGGGCCAGGAATCTCCGGTTGCGCAATAGCGAGAAATCAAGCAGGCGGTGCGCCGTCGATTCGGTTCGCAGAGTCGGCAGAGCGACAGTTCCGATGGCCGCCGCAGCCAGGACGACCGCCTGGGCGGCGAACACGCCCCGCCACTCGAACGCCGCGACGAGCAGCCCGGAGATGGTGGGCCCGAGTGCCAGACCGAGACCGTTCACGGTGCCGAACAGTGCGAACGCGGTTGCTCTGGCCGTGCCGTGGAAGTGAAGCGAGAGAATGGAAGTGGAGCCCACCAGAACCGCTGCGGCTCCGATGCCCGCGAACACCCGCGCGACATCGAGTAGGTACAACGACGGCGCGACGGCGCTGACCGCACTCGCGACGGCCGTCAGCACCACCCCGATGCGGAACGACGTGCGGTGACCGATTCGATCCGACACCGCGCCCCAGACGACGGTGAACAGCGCGAACGCGATGTTGAAGCCGTTGACGACCCACTGCAGAGGCGTCGGATCGGTGCCGAGGTCGCCGGCGATGACCGGGAGGGCGAGTGCAGTACCCGAGATGGACATCGGTACGACGAATTGAGCCGCGAGTACGACCGGTAGCACTGCCTTCATGTGTCCCCCTGAACCGTAGGTACGATGGTTGTCGTACTAGACCAGGATTCAAGGTACGGCGCAAGTCATACCTTGTAGGAGGAGCGCATGGCGGACAAGGACGGGCATCCCGAGCCCGAGGAAATGCAACTGGGTGCGGTGATGTCCGCGTTGGCCGATCCGTTGCGTCGCCAGGTGGTCACCGAACTCGTCGGCGACGACGACGGAGCCGAGCGGACGTGTATGTCGTTCGAGCTCGGTGTCACCAAATCGACTCTGACGCACCATTTTCGAGTGCTACGCGAGGCAGGCCTCGTGTTCCAGGTCGATCGCGGAAACAGTCGCAAAGTGACGCTGCGCCGCCACGAGCTCGAGGAGCGATTCCCCGGTCTGCTCGATCTGATCGCCAACGAAAACCGGTAGCCCCGCACCCTCTCCGCGTCCTACGGTGGGCGGCATGCACTTCGCGATGATCGGCACGACGGCACCGAGTCACATCTACCCCTCGCTGGCCGTCGTCGCCGAATTGGTCCGCCGCGGGCATCGCGTCACCTACGCCGTCGGCGAGTCGTTGCGGCACTTGGTGGAACCGGCCGGCGTCGAGGTGGTGGCGTTCCCCTCGATACTTCCCGACGGTGAGGGCTCTTGGCCGGACGACCCGGCCTCGGCGATGCAGGTGTTCCTCGACGAAGCGATTGCGTCCTTTCCCGTGCTCACCGCGTTCTACGACGACGATCAGCCGGATGTGATCCTCTACGACATCGGCGGCCTGACCGCCCCGATCCTCGGCGTCCGGTACGGGGTGACGGCCGTGCAGCTCTCCCCTACGTATGTCGCCTGGGACGGCTACGTCGAGGATCTCGGTGACGGGATGACCTCTATCCGCGAGTCGACAACCGGCGTTGCGTATCGCGAAACCTATGCGACCTGGTTGCGAGAGAACGACATCGATGCCGACCCGTGGGACTGGATCACGTACCCGGAGCACTGCCTGTCGTTGATCCCGAAAGTGATGCAGCCGAACGCCGATCGAGTCCCCAGCTCGGTGCAGTTCGTCGGCCCGTGTCTCGATCCGGTGCGACTGCACGACCGATCGTGGTCCGCGCCCGAGGGGCCCGTTCTCTACGTATCGTTCGGCACCGGGTACAACGAACGCCCCGACTTCTACCGGCTGTGCATCGAGACGTTCGCGAACACGGACTGGCACGTGGTGATCTCCATCGGCCGACGCGTCGACCCCGCCGTACTTGGGGAACTACCCGCGAATGTCGAAGTCCACGAACACGTTCCGCAGCTCGCGGTGCTCGACGCCGCCACCGTGTTCGTCACCCACGCCGGAATGGGTGGGTGCACCGAAGCCCTGTGGTTCGGCGTACCGACAGTTGCCCTACCGCAGGCAGTCGACCAATTCGGCAACGCGGCGATGCTCGCCGAACTCGGCGCAGGAGTGCACATCGACTTCGACGGGATGACGGCGACAGGACTACGCGACGCCGTCGAACAAGCCCGGGGACTCGCGCCGCGCGCACGTGAGATCAGCGCAGAGGTGCGCGCGCACGGCGGCGTCGACCAGGCCGCGAATGCGATCGAGGCATTCGGTGTCGATGCCGGCGGCGCGGCTACGTAGCCAGCGTCGCCAACTCCTCGAACGTCTCGGCGTACGTGTCTCGGACCTGATCCCAGGAAGCCGTCATGTCCACACTCTCCGGACCGGCGATCGGCAGCGCATAGCCGTACTGCGAGCGCGGCACCGGGCTACCGGGCAGAACGAGTACCTGCGTGAACGCTGCAGAGTCAGGATTGAACGTCAGAGTGTGCGAGGCGACGTTGCGGCCCCAATCGTCCGACGGCCACGACAGGAAGATCACGTGCCGAGGACTCTCGGCGGGGTCGGTGTACGAGACGTAGCTTCCGTAATGGTCTTCTCCCGGAGACATGATCTTGTACGCGCCGTTGTCGGTGTAGATCAACAACGCCTCGGCGAACGGCTTCTGATCGAACAGTGCGGTGTACCTCAGCGCCTGAACGAACACGGGTCGGCCCAACGGAATCGAGATTGCATCCTGCTGTGTAGTCACGAGAATCAAAGGTACCGATTCAGTCCTCCAGAACGCTGACGCTCACGCCGTAGGGCAGGAAACGAACCCGTCGACGCGGGTCGGTGTTGTCCTTGTGTGCCCGCAGCGCATCGAGTTCGGTGGCGTAGAGCTGATCGACCTGCGCCGAGCCGGCATCGTCGACGCTGTAGATCGCCCAGACGCCATCACCCTTCTGGCCTGTGGTTTCCGGCTCCGGCGGGGCCTTGGGTGCTCCCGTGTTGGCGAACAGCGAGCCGACGACCTCGCGCAGGCCCTCGGTTGCTTCACGCGCGAACTTGTCGAAGTCGTCGGATCCGAATCCGAAGGGTCCCTGGTTGGCCATGGCGCTACCTCCTGAGTGAAACTCCAGTATGCGCGTTTTCTCCGAATGGGCGAGCAGCTACTGCTGCAGTCGGGCCCCGATGGTGTTGTGCAGAGCCCGCAGTGAGTTCTGGCCGAGCGAGACCGTCTGAGATTCGATGTGTCGCAACAGGTGGGTGTCGTTCAAAACCTTCTCGCTCGACTGGATCAGCACGGTGCCGGCGCCGGTGAAATCGAACTGACGCTCTTCCCCGCTGTTGGCCCCGAGGAATCCGCGCGCGGCGCCGAGGAAGTTCTGCATCCAGGCGGCATCGAAGTGATGCGACGGTGACGGGCAATCTGCCCATCCGACAAGCGCTTCCGGGTCGATGCGTAGTGGCGGCTCGGCGAACATGACCGTGCCGTTGGACGAGGCCAAGAACTTGCCGGTACCGAGCAGGGTCAGGAAGCCGGGCACGATGGACTGCTTGAGGTCCAGAGTCGGCTCGAAGGCCAGCAGATTCGCGGCTCGGATCGTCAGGTTGCCGTCGTCGAGGTCGTAGCTGTTGATGTTGAAGCCGCGATCCCCGAGGATCAGCTTGCCCTGCCCCTGCGCCAGCACCCAGTCGTTCGAGTACATCGGCGACGAGAACCGCGCGGCGACGATGGCGGGCATGGACGTCTGCCCGAGTGGTTCGAATCGGACGTTGCCGTAGTACGCGATCATCGCGCCTTTGGAGGTGAACCACGGCTGACCTGCGAGTTCGACGCAGAACGCGTAGTCGTTACCGGGCACGTTGTCGTTGCCCGGCAGGGTGTACGGGGTGTGAATGTCCAAACTCATTGCCGCTCCCTAGAACTTCTGCTCGGACGCCTGGACCCACACGGTGCCCATGCCCGTCATCTTCAACTGGATCGCCTCTCCGCTGCCCTTACCCACGGCGTCACGCCACCCCACGTTGGCGGAGATGTCGACGTTGATGTTGCCGATGTGGCACACGTACGCCTGCGGATCGACCACGACCATGGGGTTGTTGGGCCCGACCTGCAGCGGAGTCGCGCCGCCGTGCGACAGGACCGCGACGCTGCCCTGCCCAGTGAGTTGCGTCGTGAACAGACCCTGCCCGGTCATTGCCCCGCGCACTGCTCCGCGGACGCCGCCCTGGGAGGTGAGGGCAACGATGGAACTCTGCAGGTATCCGTCGTGCACCAGCAGGCGATCGGCTTCGACGGTGAGCATGGACGAGCCGTCGAGATGAATCACTTCGACGTACAGCCCGGCGTGGCCGTAGAAGACTTCGCCTTGCCCCTCGGCGGCCATCATCGCCACGTGCTCGCCTGCCATCATGCGGCCGGCCATGCCCGCGACACCGCTCATGCCGGGCATGGCACCCGCGCCGCCGCCCATGGAATGCGGGACGAACCGGACGTCGCCGGTGTAGTAGAGCATCGATCCGCGTCGAGCGAGCACGCTCTGATTCGGTGCCAGAACGGATTTGACGACTTTGCTGTTGACGAGTTCGAGCGGCACGTCAGCGCTCCTCGGGTTGGATGTAGACGACGCCCTGGCCGTCGAAGCGGAGGGAGAACGCCTCGCCACTGCCGCCGCCGATGGCGGAGCGCCACGTGACGTCGGTGACGAAACTCTGGTTGAGCTGTCCGCGATGGGCGACGAAGGCGTCGGGGTCGACGACGAGCGGATACTGCGGATCGACGGCGAGCGCGATGATCGGCCCACCCTTCGACAGCAGCGCCACCGTCCCGGAGCCGCTGACGACTGTGGTGAACAGTCCCTGCCCCGACGTCGCACCACGAAGGCCGGAGAACTTCACGTCCGTCTTCAATTGACCTGTGAGAGCAAGCAATTGAGACGATTCGACGTGCAGGTTGTCGCCTTGCACCTCGACCAGAGTGATGTCCTGGGCGTCGACCGCGAAGTACACGGTGCCTTTGCCGGACACGTCCATCAGCGACAACGACTCGCCGGTCACCTTTTGTTTGAGCGCGGCGCGAAAACCGCCGCCACCGCCCATGCCTGCGCTCTTGAAGGCGACATCGCCTTCGTAGGCAACCATCGAACCCGACATCGCGCGCAGAGAGTCACCGGTCAGGTCTGCGACCAAGACACGGTGCCCGTTCATCCTCAGCTGAGCCACGGGGGAACTATGCCACCGCTCGCACCCCCGCGGCTACTGCTGGAGAAAATCTAGACGAGCGGCTTCAGAGCCTTGCCCGCCAATTCGACGGCACCGGGCTGGTGTCCGTTGGTGATCAGGTTGATGATGACGCCGTCGATGCCCTGATCGAGGACGCGCTTCTGCACCTGCTCGGCGACATCGTCGGGCGTTCCGCAGAAGTGGCGATCGGTGGCCTTCGCTGCGTCCTCCTCGGACAGGTTCGTCAGATCGAGGCCCTGCTTCAGCACGAACTCGCGCTGCAACTCCTTGGCCTTGTCGCCGTCCTCGTCGATGATGACGAAGGCGAGGAAGCTCGTCTCGAGATCCTTCGGATCGCGGTCGACTTCCTCGCACCGGGCCTGAACGGCCGCCATCTTGCGGGGCAGTTCGTTTGCGTCGCAGATGATGTTGAGGTGATCGGCGAACTGTGCGGCCAGGCCGAAGGTCTTCTTCTCGCCGCCACCGCCGAGCATGATCGGCAGATCGTCGCGGATGCGGGGCTCGTTCATCGCGTTCTCGACCTGGTACCACAGGCCGTCGAACGTGGGACGCTGGCCGCGGAGCATGGGTTCGATGATCTGCAGGGCCTCGTCGAGGCGCTCGAATCGGTCGGTGAACGTACCGAATTCGAGTCCGAAGCTCTGATGCTCGAGTTCGTACCAGCCGGCACCGATACCGAGAATGGCCCGGCCGCCGCTGACGACGTCGAGCGTGGTGACGGTCTTGGCCAGGATCGCCGGGTTGCGATACGTGTTGCCGGTGACCAAGGCGGAGAGCTGGATGGTGTCGGTGGCCGTCGCGAGCGCCGACAGGGCGGAGTAGGCCTCGAGCATCGGCTCGTCGGGCTTTCCGATTCCGGGGAGTTGGTAGAAGTGATCCATCACGAACGCAGTGTCGAACCCGGCCGCTTCGGCCTCGCGCGCCTGCGCGATGACCTGGGGAAAGAGTTCCGCGACCGAACCGTCGTAGCTGAAGTTGGGCATCTGGTAACCGAGGCGAATAGTCACGGCTGCCACGCTACTCGGATATCGGCCCACAGCACGTGGGAGAGCGCGATAATTCGTCCATGACCACCATCGATCTGGCCCGAGCGCCGTTCTCCGGATTTGCCGTCGACGACCTGCCGGCAGCTCGCGCGTTCTACGCGGACACCCTCGGTCTCGAGGTGACCGAGAACGAGATGGGGATGCTCGAACTCCACCTCGGAGCGGCGACGGTACTCATCTATCCTCGTCCCGGTCACGTGCCGGCGCAGTACACCATCCTCAATTTCCCGGTGACCGACATCGAGGCCGCAGTCGATGCATTGATCGCCAAAGGGGTGGTGTTCCAACAGTATCCGGACATGGGCACCGACGAGAAGGGGATCTTCCGGCACGGCGGACCGCTCATCGCCTGGTTCACCGATCCGGCGGGCAACGTGTTGTCGGTGCTGCAGGACTGAACTCGACCGCTCAGGCAGCCGGGGTTCCTTCCGTCAAAGCCGTTGTCGCGGAACGTCGTACGCCCTGAGGATCGACCCACTCGACGACGGCGACATCACCGGGGTGACGTCCGATGAGGGCCTGGGCCAGATCCGACGACGAACCGACACCGGCACCGTCGAAGGCGACGATCACATCGTCGCCGGACAGTCCGATTGCCGAGGCCGGAGAATCGGTAGCCACCGTCACCACCTCGGCACCCATCGCCGGCTTGTTGTCGAACACGGACACATCTCGCACCGACACCCCGAAGTACGGGGTCGGGCCCACATGAACCGTCCCGCCGGACTGCCCCGCGACGACCTGATCGAGTACGGCAGCAGCCTCCGCGATCGGAACCGCATACGCCTCGGGGGCCTGCGGAGGCCTGCTCTCGGAGCCGGTGCGCGCCTCGTCCGAAAGCCCCGCTGTATTGACGCCCACCACACGACCCCAGGCATCGAACAGTGGGCCACCCGAATCACCCGCTCGCACATCGGCATCGACTCGAATCATCCGATCCAGAGTGTTCCGCGAACCGTCCACCGAACTACGGGTACGCACCTGCTGATCCAGAGCCGTCACCGCACCCGGGGCAGGCACCAGAACGCCTGCGCCAGCAGCATTCCCGACGGCAGTGACCGCATCCCCCACCTCGGGAGGTGAGTCCGGAGCGAACTCGACCACCGGCAGGTCGGCCGCGGAAATCAACTGCATGACCGCCAGATCACGAGATTTGTCGTAACCGAGCACGGTGGCGTCGTAGATCAGTCCGTTGCCCATGTGCACCGCGCTGATCTCGGTCGCGTTTTCGACGACGTGGAAGTTGGTGAGCACCAGGCCGTCCGGGGCGACGACGAAGCCGGTACCTGCGACGCCGGAGTAGCCGGCGGTGGCGGAGATCGTGACGACGGTGGGGTTCACTCGCGCCGAGAGGTCCTCGAGAGTGAGCGGGGGCGGCTCGACGACGGGGATGGACGTGACCTCGGGGGCCTGCAGCTGGACGTCGGTGCCTACAATTCCGGGACTCAGCACTCCGGGACTCAGCGGCGTGGCGAGGAACCAGACACCGGCGGCGACCAGCGTCAGTACCCACGCTCGCCCACCCGACTGCATGAAAATCGATTATGGTCCGATGCCGAGCACCGTGCCAGTCAGTCTGCGATCACGGCTCGGGGAACGTCGGCGCGCAGTGTGAAGTCGGTGACGAATTCGCCGTCCTCGGGGCCGTATCGATTCTTGATGTCGTAGCTCTCGACGTCGAACGCGTCGAGTGACGGCGAATGGGTGGTGACGGCCATCGAGCCACCGTCGACGTCGAACTGGAGCAGGCGTTGGAAGCCGGTGCTGCGTTCGCCGTCGACCTCGAAGTACTGATAGTCGGCCAGCAGCTGCACGACGGAGCGGTCGGTCTCTCCCACGTGCTCGTCCACGACCGCGACCTGGCCGTCGACGTGCCCGGACAGGACGAGGAAGACGGTCTCGTGTGGAACGACCAGTCGATTCCAGATCTGCTGGCCGGAGCTCGACCCGATGTCGCCGAACCCCATCAGTTTCTTCTCGCCGAGTTCGTCGAGGTAGTAGTGCGTGCCGATGACGACATTGCGGTCGGGGTTCTCGTCGAGAACTCGTTCGGCCCACTGCATGACCTTTTCCGGCGGGTTGTAGCCGATGTACAGCATCAAGAATTTGGCACCCGCGATGTCGACAAGGTCGTAGTGCGCCGAATTGTCCTCGTCGGTGAACGAACCGCCCCAATAGGGTTGATCCCGATAACGCTGAGGGCCGAAGTACTCGTTGTAGAGCGCGTGGTTCTTCTCGTGCTCCCCAGGGACCAATTTGCCCGCGACGTTCCAGATGTTGTCGTGGTTACCGGGCAGAACGCCGTGGGCGATGCCGGCATCCTCGAGGATCTGCATCGATTCGCTGGCGGCCTCGAACTCCTTGCGCGCCTGAGTATCCGGCCGCCCCGGGCTGATCCAGCTCTGAATCAGGTCGCCGGTGTGCATGCTGTAGTCGATCTTCAGCTCGTCGGCGTTGTCGGCGGTCCACTGCGTCATCTCCGAATACACACCGGGATCGTCGCGGGCTATGTACTGCGTGTCCGTGATGTGCTGGAGCGCGAAATCGTACGTGCTCGGATCGGCGAAGCTGCTGTCGGGGCGCGCGTTGGTTTCGGCGAAAGAACGATCTGCACGCGGGTTGTCGATGACCAGTACTTCAACAGTGCCTCTGTCGGTGGAGATCTCGGCACTCAATTCCACCTGACCGCCGGGCGCAACCGGGTCCGCCGTGGCAATGGCCGGGCCCCACGTGTTGCCCGACTGGTCCCATACATGCAACGCCAGATCGTTGGTGTTCACCGATCTGCCGGACCACGTCAGCGTCGCCGTGTCCGTACCCGGCGCGAACGTCGCGGTGTAGCGGAGGTAGGGGTATTCGTCCCACCCCGAGGTACGCATCTCCGTCGTCGACGACTCGACACCGACCTCGTGAGTCGGCGGATTCGGCGCGTCTGCGACACCCGCGACCATGGACGTGGTGATCGCCGCGGGCACCGTCGTCAAACCGATCCCCGGTACCGCAGCCGCCTGACGAGGCGTCGGCTGGTCGCGGCGCTCGGCAGCCGCATCGGCACCGGTGAGGGCGAGCAGCACACAGGTCAGCGCCAGGGAGCCGAATGCCGATGGGCGCTTCATGCCATCGAGGTTACCGATGCCAGCGCCAGAGCCGCGGAAACCGCAGGGCTGCCCGGCTACAGTCGGCTCATGTCCGCGCAGCATCGCCCTCGGGTTCTGATCGGTATCTCCGGCTGGACGTACGCGCCGTGGCGAGGGGATTTCTATCCGAGCGGTCTCGCGCATCGCAAGGAGCTCGGGTACGCGTCCGAGCACCTGACGTCGATCGAGATCAACGGCACGTTCTATGCGATGCAGAAGCCGTCGAGCTTCACCAAGTGGCATGACGAAACTCCGGATGACTTCGTGTTCTCCATCAAGGGTGGGCGGTACGTCACGCACATCAAGCGGCTCGTCGGCGTCGAGTCGGCATTGGCGAACTTCTTCGCCACCGGGGTCCTCACCCTCGGTGACAAGCTGGGGCCATTCTTGTGGCAGCTCCCGCCCAATCTCGAGTTCGACGCGCAGAAGATGACGGACTTCTGCGCCCTGTTGCCCAGAACTGTTTCTGCTGCAGTGACTCTGGCGGAGTCGCGGGACGACAAACTGGCCGAGGATCGAGTGCTGTTGCCGGCTGCGTCGTCTCGGCCACTGCGGCACTGTATCGAAGCCAGGCATGCAAGCTTCGCCTCCGACGAGGCAGTGGAACTGTTGCGCGAGAACGATATTGCGATCGTGGTTGCCGACACCGCCGGAAAGTACCCGTACATCGACACCCCCACAGCGGATTTCATGTATGCCCGACTGCACGGAGACGAAGAGTTGTACGCCAGCGGCTACACCGACGACGCTCTCGATCGATGGGCCACCAAGATCTCCGAGTGGACGTCGGCGGGCCGGGACGTCTTCGTGTACTTCGACAACGACATCAAGGGCTACGCACCCTTCGATGCCATGAAACTCATCGAGCGCGTCGGTAGCTGAGTATTCGTCTCTCTAGGATCGAAGCTAGAGGAGCGAATACTCGTGTAGCTACTGACTCGATGCAGGTAGAGCCTCTGCGACACGTGAAAGGCTGCGCGCCGCCGCGAGAATTGTCTCCACCTTGTCCGCCAAGGCGTCGCCCTCGAACGTCTCCACGCGGCCACCGACGCTGATCGACGCGACGACCACCCCGTCGCGTCCGAGAATCGGTGCGCCGACTGCCGCTACGCCGGCCAGGTAGTCGGAGTTGCTCAGCGCGTATCCCTGCGTTCGGATCCGGTCGAGATGATCCATCAACTGGTCGGGTGACGTCAGCGTTCGGCTCGTGTATGCAGCAAGCTCTCCGCCGAGCCAGCGGTCGCGAATGCGAGCGGAGAACGCGAGCATCGCCATCGGCCCGGCCGTCGCGTGATACGGAAGAACGGATCCAATCGAAATGCCGGCTACCACAAGGGGATTGCTGCCCTCGTGGCGGTCGATGCACACCGCGCCCTCGTCAGCGGGAACCATCAGATAGGCGGTGTCGCCGAACTTTTGGGCGATGTCCGACAGATACGGCTGGGCGGCACCGCGGATGTCGAGCTGTGTCAACGCGGACGATCCGATCTCGAACACCGGCATGGCGATCCGGTACGAACCCTCCGCTGTTCTGTCCACCCAGCCGGCATGGATCAACGTCGTCATCAGACGATGCACGGTCGTCTTGTTCATTCGACTCGCCGTCGTCAGGTCGTTGAGCGTCCACACAGGATGCGTCGTGTCGAAATGGTCGAGCAGAGCGCATGCCTTCACGACGGCACCGACGATGTCGCGGCCGGCCTGGGCGTCGGACTCGGTGGGAACTGCCACGAGTTGTTCCTTCCGGTCGGGTGGAGCGTCGTCGCCATCCTACGAACCGACGCGCGATGCGCTATCGATCCACGGGTATTGACTTGTGATCCGAGCCACTCTAAATTCGGAAGGCGTTCCGCAATACGAAACGGAGAGTGCTCGTGACGATGACTTTGAGAGGCCTGACCGAACAAGGCCTGGTGTATGCGCCCGGCGTCTGGGACGGGTTGACGGCCAAGCTGGCCGAGCAGGCGGGCTTCTCGGCGCTGTGCGCGTCCGGCTTCGCCGTATCGGCTGCGCTCGGACTGCCCGACGCCGAGCTGTACACCATGACCGAGAACCTGCAGGCCGTCCGGACCATTCGCGAGGCATCGTCTCTGCCCCTCGTCGCGGACATCGACACCGGCTACGGAAACGCCGTCAACGCCGCGCGCACCGCGACGCGGTTCGCCGAGGCCGGCGTCCAGGGCGTGTTCATGGAGGACCAGCTGTCGCCGAAGAAATGCCCGATCTGCGTCGGCGAGCCGGTGGACTTGATCTCCGTCGAGGAGGCGTCGGGCAAGGTTCGGGCGGTGCGTGATTCCATGCCGGACGACGTTCTGCTCATCGCACGCACCGACGCACGTGGCGACGAGGCGATCATGCGCGCACAGGCCTACGTCGACGCCGGAGCCGACATGATCATGCCGGTGACGAAGACGTTCGAGACCGTCGAGCAGTGGGAGAACTGTCACCGAGCGGTCGGGGTTCCGCTGATGGCCACGCTCACCGCGTCGACCTGGACCGAGCGGGAGTTCACTCCGGAGGTTCTGGCACAGATCGGAGTGCGGCTGGCCCTGCTGCCCACTCAGGTGCTGATGGCCGCAACCGGTGCCGCACGCGAGACTCTGCGTCGCCTGGCCGCAGGCGAAGCTCCCGCCGACGTCAGTGCCGACGCGCTGCAGCACCACGAGTTCGTGGACCTCATCGGTTTTCCCGAAGTCGAAGCGCAGCAGCGTAAGTACCTTCCTGCAGAGGCGAACCGATGACATCGGCCGCGTTCACGATGGTCGAGAAGATCCTCGGTCGGACCTGTGGCGGTGACCCAGTGCGTGCCGGTGAGAACCATGCGGTACGACCGGCGCGGATGATCGCGTACGACTTTCCCGGGTACACCGATGTGATGTTCCGGCAGATGCGCGACGACTTCGGTATCACCTCACTCGAGGACCCGTCTCGGTACGTCGTCTTCATCGATCACATGTTGACCAAGCGCAACGACCGGGAACAAGAAGTACACCAGGTCACCCGAGAGTGGTGCGAGTACTACGGAATCGAGCTGCACGAGGGCCGCGGCATCGGGCACCAACTCACCGCCGAACTCGGCCTGGCCATCCCCGGTGACTTCCTCGTCCACTTCGACGGCCACATCAGCGGAATCGGGGCGTTCGGTGCGTTGGGCTGGGGTATCCGCCGAGATCTGATCGAGGCATGGGTGACCGGCCAACTCTACGTGGATATCCCAGCGACGACGCGGTTCGACCTGTACGGAGAATTCGCGCCGGGAGTGGACAGTCGCGATCTGGTGCACACCATCATCGACCTCGTCGGGGCCGACGGGTGCGCACACCAGGTGATGGAATTCGGTGGCCCCGGTGCCCGGTCGATGAAAATCGATCACCGGCAGGGATTGTGCGGCATGGCGATGTTCACCGGAGCCGTGTCCGCGATATTCGAACCGGACGAAACCTCACTCGCCTACGCCAACGATGTTGCGCGACAGTCGTTCACGCCGGTCCACCCAGACTCCGATGCGACCTACGCAGCTCGGCACACCATCGACCTCGCCCAGATCGTGCCGCAGGTCGTGCAGCCCGGCTCGGCGCGTGCAGCCAACACCCACACTGCAGCCGAACTCGCCGGCACTCCGATCACCAAGGCGTTCATCGGATCATGTGCCAGTGGACGAATCGAGGATCTGCGGGCCGCGGCACTCGTGCTCGACGGACGCACCGTGGCTCCCGGTGTGGAGCTCAATGTCGTGCCCACGTCGCAGAAGGTGCACGATCAGGCAGAGCGAGAGGGGCTGCTCGACGTACTGCGCGCGGCTGGTGCGCACATTGCAGTGTCGAGCTGCGACTTCTGTTTCGGCTATCAGAAGCCGTTGGCGGCGGGCGAGAATTGCATATCGACCGGCGTGCTCAACATCTCCGGCCGGATGGGTAGCTCGGACGCCAACATCTACATGGGTTCTCCGTACACCGTCGCCGCCAGCGCGCTGGCCGGCACGATCCAGCAGGTGGGCTCGTGAGCGCCTACCCACCCCCGCCCGACGTCATCTCCGGCCGAGTCGCCTGGGTCTTCGGCGACGACTTCGACATCGATCTCGTTGTCGGCGTTGCGAATATCAAGTCGTACGATCCCGAGCATCTGAGGTCGGTCTGCATGACCGCATACGATCCGGGTTTCGTCGATCGCGTTCGGCCGGGCGACATCATCGTCGGCGGCCGCAACTTCGGGTACGGTCACCCGCACTATCCGCCGATGGTGGCTCTGCGCAACGCCGGTATCCAGGCCATCGTGGCCGAGTCGTTCTCGCCGGGGTTCTGGCGCGGAGAGACATTCAACGGAGTACCCCTCATCACCATTCCGGAAGTCTCCGGCGCGGTCGTCACCGGTGATACCGTCGAACTCGATTGGCGACGAGCAGCATTGACCACTGCCGATGGTCGATCCCTGGTGGGTAGTGCGCCCAGCCCTCGTACTGTCGCAGTCATCGAGGCCGGCGGATCGTACGAACTACTGCTGGCCGAACACCGAAGCAAGCAACCACTCACAGGACAGGGAACAGCGCGATGACGAACGTCGACCAGCCTTCTGCGGTCACCAGCGCACCGAAAGCCGACACCACCACCGCGCGCCGTGCCGCGCTCGCCGGTGGCGTCGGCACGCTCATCGAGTACTACGACTTCGCCGTCTACGGTTTTCTCGCCGTAGTCATTGCGCCACTGTTCTTTCCGTCCACGAGCCCCGGCGTGTCCATCCTCGCGACCCTGGCGGTATTCGGAGTCGCATACGTCGCACGTCCGCTCGGAGGAATCTTCTTCGGACGCCTCGGCGACAGAAAGGGTCGTCGACAGGCTCTGGTCGTGACGGTGGTCTGCATGGGCATCGCGTGCGGAGTCCTGGGAATGCTGCCCACACACTCGAGTGTGGGCGTGCTGGCACCGATTCTGCTCGTCATCATCCGACTCGCCCAAGGGTTCTCTGCAGGAGGTGAAATCGGTGGTGCAGCAACCTATATCGCAGAGTCTGCACCGCCGAACCGTCGCGGCTTCTTCGGGTCGTTCACGCCGGTCGGTTCCACCCTCGGATTCGCGGTCGCCGCAGCCGTTGTCGGAGTGGTCGCCCTCATCACCACCGACGACCAGATGTCGTCGTGGGGATGGCGCATTCCGTTTCTGCTTGCACTTCCCCTCGCTCTGGTCTGTCTGCGAGTGCGGCTGAAGCTCGAAGACAGCCCCGAGTTCGAGGAAATGGCAGCCAAGAACGAGGTTGCGAAAAGCCCGCTCAGCGATGTCGTGAAGAAGCAGCCGTGGTCGGTGCTACGTGTCGTCGGAATTGCGATCGCTATGAACGGATCCGGTTACATCGGTCTGACGTACTTCAGCGTGTACCTGATCAACGACCTCGGATTCTCCAAGGACTCGGTCTACTGGACATCCGCGATCGCAATTGCGTTGGCCTGTGCAACCTTCCCGCTCAGCGGCATGCTCACCGACAGATTCGGGCGCAAACCGGTACTGCTCAGCGGCTACGTTGCGTATGTCGTCATTGCGTTGCCGGTGTTCATGATCCTCGGCGCGACGTCGTCGATCATCGTGGTGGGCTGTGTGTACTTCGTCTACATGGTTCTCAACGGAGTCGTGCAGGTACCTGCGTTCCCACTGTTCACCGAGCTGTTCCCCCGGGCAGTTCGATACACCGGAGTGTCGTTGGGCTTCAACATCGGCACCATCGCCGCAGGCGGTACAGCACCGTACGTCGCCGCTCAACTGGTGGAGTCGACCGGCAACGCCATGTCACCCGCCTACTGGGTCATGGGTGTCTGCGTGATCGGCGTGCTCACGGTGCTGACCATCAAGGAAACCGGACGCGAGAAACTCCCGGTGTAGTGCGGCGTAGATGCCGTCCATAGTTCGAGACTCGCCCCACCACGTGCACTCGGCGTGGTGGGGCGTCCCGCGTGTGTGCGGTCGAGGACGCGCCGACCGGGGTGACAAACGCGAGCGCACTTGCCAGATGCGCGCAGAATAGCGACGTGATCGGTGTCTACTTTGTGCGCGTCTGGCAAACGCGCGCGCGTTTGCGGAAATGGGGGCCGCTACCCCAGTATTCCGCACTCTTGCGTCAAAGCTAGATATGGATAGACAGCGCTACGGAGCGCAGAGGCGACGCACGGCGGCTTCGATTTTCGACGCCCGACGCTGAATTTCGGCGTCATCGGCAGGCTCGCAGTGCAGGCTCGGCGCGGTCATCCACGCCGAGGTGATGCCGAACATCATGGTGATCAGATCCTCGACGGTGAAGGCGTCGGAGATCAGTCCGTCTCGCTGGGCGTCGGCCATGGCCCTGTGTCGCTCGGCGATGACAGAGTGGATGTCGTCGGTGCCCGAGGTCGCCATACCGCCCTGCAGCTGGGTCCACAGCAGCAGGCGGTGTTCCTCGGGATGCGCAGCGAGGTGCAGGTATTCGCGTGCGGCGTATCCGCCGAGGTCGTCCACTGCGAAGGGCACCTCTTCGATGAACCTCGCGAACCCGTCCTCGACGACGGCCCGGAACAGGGCTTCTTTGTCGCCGAAGTAGGCGTACAGACGTTCCTTGCTGGCCTTGGCCGCGGCCGCGATCCGATCGACGCGGGCCCCGGCCAGCCCGTGTACCGAGAACTCGTCCCGGGCGGCGACGACGATGCGGGCGCGGGTCGCACTGGCGTCAGGTTTCATGGCGGTCACCATACCCCCAACCAACTAGTTCGTTTGACTATTGGTTCTGGGTCGCCTACCTTTTTGCTCGGGACATTTTTCGTGCCCAGAATCAACGAGTACGAGTGGGGTAGAAACATGTCGCAGCTCTCCGAGCGCGAAGCGCCGGATCTGAATCCGAACTACGAGCGCCGATGGCTGGTGCTGTGCATCGTCGCCATCACGCAGCTCACGATCGTGCTCGACGGCACGATCGTCAACATTGCGCTGCCGCAGGCTCAGCTGGACCTGGGCATCAGCGACAGCAGCCGCGCCTGGGTCATCACCGCCTACGCGTTGTCGTTCGGCGCACTGCTGCTGCTCGGCGGACGCATCGCCGACTACTGGGGACGCAAGCGCTCGTTCATCGTCGGCATGGCAGGCTTCGCCGTTGCCTCCGCTATCGGCGGACTCGCCCAAGAAGGCTGGCAGCTGTTCATCGCGCGCGCCGGCCAGGGTGTGTTCGCTGCACTGCTCGCCCCGGCAGCACTGGCCATCCTGACGGTGACGTTCACCGACACCAAGGAACGCGCCAAAGCGTTCGGCGTCTTCGGCGCCATTGCCGGTGGCGGCGCAGCGGTCGGCCTACTCCTCGGCGGAGTGCTCACCGAATACGCGAACTGGCGCTGGTGCCTGCTGGTCAACATCCCGGTCGCAGTGTTCGCCATCGCCGCAGCGGTGCCGCTGGTGAAGGAGAGCAAGGCTCACGGAGACACCCGCTACGACCTGCCCGGCGCGATCCTCGTCGCTCTCGGTCTGGCCTCGCTGGTCTACGGCTTCACCGAGGCCGAAGACGGCTGGGCGACGGTACCCACCATCTCGTTCATCGCGCTCGGCCTCGCTCTGCTGGCCGCGTTCGTCGTCGTCGAGTCCAAGTCCGCCAACCCGCTGCTGCCCTTGAGTGTGTTGCTCGACCGTGACCGCGGTGCCGCGTACATCGGCTCGGCCGTCATCGGCGCTGCCCTGCTCGGTGGCACGTTGTACCTCACGTTCTACTTCCAGATCGTGCTGGAGATGAGCCCGGTCATCGCCGGCGTCGCGTCGCTGCCGATGACCGGCGGCATCCTGATCACGGCCGCGCTCGCTTCTGCGCTCGTGCCGAAGATCGGACCCAAGCCGCTGATGGCCGTCGGTCCGGTCGTGTCCGCAGTCGGCCTGCTGCTGCTGACCCAGATCGGCGTCGACACCTCGTACTTCACGCACGTCCTGCCGGGCGTCGTGCTGCTCGGCCTCGGCCTCGGTCTGCTGATGGTCCCGATGCAGAACGTCGCACTGATCGGCGTTCCCGACCACGACGCAGGTGCCGCATCTGCGCTGATCAACGCGACCCTGCAGGTCGGTGGTGCACTCGGTGCTGCGGTGTTCACCACCGTCTACACCTCGTCGAAGACCTCGTACCTGGCCGAGAATCCGGCACCGACTCCGCCCGCCGGAGTTCCCGCGGAAGCTCTCGCCGGCCAGGAAGTGCCCAGCGACGAGATGTTGGCCGCGCTGCCGGAGCCGATCCGCAACTTCGTGCTCGCGACCATCGACCACGCGTTCTCGGCTGAGGTCTCCGGCTACGCCTGGGCATTCGGTACCGCCGCGATCCTCGTCGCGCTGGTGAGCCCGGTCGTGTTGCTGCTCGTCCGCGCGAAGAAAGACGACCTGCCCGTCGGCGACACCCCGGTACACATCGGATAACGCAGGCAAGAACCGAGGACCCCGCTGCTCAGCCGTCGAGCAGCGGGGTTCTGCTCTTCGAAGGCATCGTCAGTCCGGGTCGATCGCTTCGGCCTGCGCGGTGAGCAACATGTGCAGCAGCTCGGGAGGCAATGCCATCGGAGGCATCGCGCCGAGAGTGATGGAGTTGTCGGAATCGCCGTTCAGTTCCTCCACCTCGTCGTGCAGGCTTTCCATCTTCTCGTCCAGTGTGTTGGCCGTCTCGGCGGCCTCGGTCAGTTCCGCCAACAGGGTGGGCGGAATCTGGCCGCGGTACTTGTAGAAGATCTTGTGCTCGAGGCTCGCCCAGAAATCCATGGCAATCGTGCGGATCTGGAGTTCGACCAAGACCGGTTGGACGCGATCGGACATGAACACCGGAATTTCGACGATGAGGTGCAAACTCTTGTAGCCGTTGGCTTTCGGGTTCGCGATGTAGTCCTTGACCTCGACGACTCGAACGTCGGTCTGACTACTGAGCATGTCCGCGATGCGGTAGGTGTCGGAGATGAAGCTGCACGTGATGCGGACACCTGCGACGTCGAAGATGTTCTCGCGAATGGCGTCGAGCGTCAGTGCGCACTTCTTGCGCTGAGCCTTGTCGACGATGCTCTCGGGCGTCTTGAGTCGCGACGAGACATGCTCGATGGGGCTGTAGCGGTGGATGTGAGTGAATTCCTGCTTCAGGATGTTGATCTTGGTGATCAGTTCGTCGATTCCGAACTTGTAACTCATCATGAAGCGGGTGAAATCGTGCCTCAGCTGCACCAGGTCGACGACGGCTTCACTGTTGCTCATGCCCCCGATTGTCCACGATCGCCGGACGTGACCGCGCCGCGCGAGAATCGAAGCTGGCGTCGCTGCACGTGGCACCGAGTTCTGGGGTGAACCGCACGAGATTGCACCTCTGGCACTGATGGGTACGGTGATGCCCCCGCTCACACGAGCAAGCACGCGAACCCACCAGTACCGAACCGGCGACAAGCTGATGGCCGTTGGTGCAGTGAGTAGGTGCTCGTTCTGCCCACCGATCGCCGACGCGGTAGAGCGAGCCGGCAACCGGATCGGTGTCGCGCTCGTCGGATGCCATCGCGCGCAACCGCCTTCGACACTGTCTACCGCCCGATTTGGACCGCCCGAAGTGGCTCCGCTGGCCGCATCGCCAACTCCGGGGGCCCGCTCAGACTAACAGAAATCGAACGTATGTTCTAACGCGGATGTCAAAACCACGTCTTGCGGCCACCGACTGCGCGCCCCATCGAACCGAGCAACGTCAGAACCGCGCCGACGACCACCAGAATGATGCCGATAGTCGTCAAAATTGAAATGCCGGCGAAATAGCCGATGAGGGCGAGGATGATTCCGAGAACGATCATGACTACTCCTGGTGCCAAAGTGAGCCCACTATCGACGAATTGTCGATGGGACCGAACCTACTCGGGCGCGTGGACGATTGCTCACAATTGTCGCTATTTTCCGGCATCCACTTTCGCCGCGAGGAAAGCCTCCGGATCGATCAGATCCGCCTGCCCCACGATCGATCCCAGATCCGCGATGCGCTCGATCCCGGTGAGCACCATCTCCTCCTCGACGGTGCCCTCGGCGTAGCCGTAGTAGCAGGTCGACGTGGTGTGGTTGTGGTCCTTGTCGATGCGGTTGGCGCGGCCCTCGATCTGCCTGATGTCGATGGGTGTCCACCGAGGATCGTGAATCAGCGTCACGCGCGGTGCGAGTGTGGAGACCGTCCCCTCCGGGAGCAGTAACTCGTTGGTGTGCAGGTTGATCGCGCTCGTGGTGGTCGAGACGATGACCGACGCGTCGCCGGTCTGAAAACGGCGGATCGACGCCTCCTGCTCGGGACTGCTCATGCTCCCGTCGACCACGGCGACCTCGAGCCCCTCGTCTCGAAGTGTCTTGGCCAGAGCAGCGACCGACTCGCGGTAGAACATCGAGACGAACACCTGATTGCCTGCCTTGACCCACGTCCGGACTTGATCCGCAGACGCGGGAATGCGCAGGTACGAGCACTTCTGGCGAAATCGCAGCGTCGCCGCACGGGTACTCGGATTCTTCTGCAGCACTCGCTTTCCGCCGACGGCCTTCCAGATCGGCAGGCCGACTTCCTTGCGGTAGTCCACCCACGCCGAGTTGTACAGCCGCTTCTGCGCGGCCGTGAGTTCCTGACCGAGGGGCTCCCGCGGCGTCGGTGGGGACGGCCGCGAAATAGACCACGGCACAGCGCCTCCCGACAACCAGCCGTGCACAGACGCGATGTCGCGGGCTCGCTTCGTCGCGTCCTCGGGCTCCCACCGCCACGTGGTCAACCCCGTCGTCGCCTTCCCTGCCTTGACGGCGAACCCGGACTCGATGAGGAACTCCGCCCACTTCATCGTCACGGCATACCCGAGATACTCGTCGTCGCCGAGGATCTCGACGCCGCGGCTGCGTTCGACGGCGCGGGCCATGTACGCGAAATGCAGCGGCTGATAGCCGGGAGTGGCAGACATCCACACGACGGATCGGGCCGCCTCCTGATACCGCCAGAGGATCTGCGACTGCTGCGACTCGATGTTCATCAACGCATGCGATTCGTCGGCGATCACCACGTCGATGTCGAACCGCAGCTCTCCCAGCGAGATGGTCCGCTTGTTCTGCGTCCGTTTACGTTTGCCCAGATCGGTCTCGGGGGGAACCGACAGCAGTTTCTTGGTGGACTGATAGGTGATCAGCAACCAACGCTTGCGGTCGGACGGTTCGATGTCGGCCTCGCTGTCTGCAATGGTGCGACGCCACCCCGGCAGCGCACCCTTGGGTGCCACCACCAGAACCGTGCCGATCTCGGCGGCCGACATCTGCCGCACGGCCTCGCACACGGCCAACGTCTTACCCAGACCCGTCGAATCCATCTGCGCGAAGTACGGGAAGCCGGCCTCGAGCGCGGCCAGATGGCGTCGGACCGATTCGAGTTGGGTGTCGCGAGGCTGCATCGCCCGCTCGCGCACCTCTTCGTCGCGCCAACTGTCGTTCGCGTCGTCCTCGAGCCACCGCTGCAGGCTGTACGGCATCGACTCGTACGGCTGCAGGTACTCGGGCAGTTCGGTTCCGTAATACGCGAACACGCGCGGTCCGGGGTACCAGCGCGCTCCCGCTGCGCCCGCCGCGGACCGATCCTCGAACGGCACGTCCAACACCCACACGCGCTCGCCGGGATCGGGCACCCGAAGATCGGGGGCGGCGGACTTGCGGGGCGAGGTCTTGCGCGGGGCTGCTCTCTTGCGAGGTGCGGCCTTCTTCGGGGCAGCTTTCTTCGCTGCAGGCTCACCGTTCTTCGCAGCCGCGAACTTTCGCGCAGCGCTGCTCTGCCCGGCCTTGACGGTGCGGGCAGTGGTGGATCGGGCAGTGCGTTTACGAGGTGGCATCGGATCCAGTCTGTCGTACGGTGTGCACGAACACCGTAAAGGAGCCCTGTGACATACCCGAACGACCCGCGCGCCGTGATACTCGTCCACGACCGGGACCCGTCCCTGGCGCGTCGCGACATCGGCACCCTCGCCGCCGAATTGCGCACCAGGGGTTTCCGGTTGGACGTGCATTCCTTCGACCACAGTCCCGACGTCGCACCACCGACGCTGTCCGACGCGCAGTTGGTGGTGGTCATGGGCTCACCCGACGCTGCGTACGACGACACGCTGACGTGGCTCGCGCCGGAGACCGCGTATGTGCGGGACGCGATCGACACAGGTGTTCCGATCCTCGGCGTCTGCTTCGGCGGCCAGTTGCTCGCCCGGGTGCTCGGTGGATCGGTCCGCAAGTCCGAGCATCCCGAATACGGATTCGTCGAGGTCGAGACGTCCGATCCCGAGCTCATCGCCTCGGGCCCGTGGATGGAATTCCACGGCGACACGTTCTTCGCTCCGCCGGAGGCCACGGTCATCGCCCGCAACGAGGCAGCGCAGCAGGCCTTCGTCTGCGGCCCGCACCTCGGGTTACAGTTCCACCCCGAGATCGACCTCGACACCTACGATGCATGGGCGGCCGCGTGGGACCGCGACGGCGTCGAACACGCGGTGGACGTGCACCAGATCAGGCAAGACATTGCCGACTCCGAAGCTGCAGCTCGTGAGCGGTGCTCGGCGCTGCTGGACGCATTTCTCGCCCGATCCTCGGCGGTGCCCCGGTAGGGTCGAACGATGACCGAGGCCAGGCCCAGCAACTTCAGCGATCACCAACTCGGCATCTACGCCGCGGGGATGTTCGCTCAGCAGACACCATCGATCACCACCAACCTGGCGCGGCTGGAGGACCAGGCTGCCGAGAAGCTCTCGCCCGAGGCTCTTGGTTACATCGTCGCCAGTGCGGGCAGTGGCTCGACGGCGCGTGCGAACCGGGCCGCCTTCGACAGGTGGGCCATCACGCCGCGGATGCTGCGCAGCTCGGCCTCGCGTGATCATGCGTGCACCGTGCTCGGCACCGACATGCCTGCACCGCTGCTGATCGCTCCGGTGGGTATTCAGACTCTCGCCCATCCCGACGGTGAACTCGCGACGGTTCGCGCGGCTGCGGAACTCGGTGTGCCGTACATACATTCGACGCAGGCATCGCATTCCTTCGAGCAGATCGCCGAGGCGGGCGGAGATGCGCCGCGCTGGTATCAGTTGTACTGGCCGACGGACGAATCGGTACTGCTGAGCTTCCTGCAGCGCGCGAAGGACACCGGATTCACCACGTTGGTGCTGACGCTCGACACGACGTTGCTGGGCTGGCGGCCCGCCGATCTCGACCGCGGGTACCTCCCGTTCTTGGCGAACCTCGGTATCGAGAACTATCTGAGCGATCCGGCGTTCCAAGCCGGACTCGCTCAGCCCGTCGAGGAGAATCCCGTTGCGGCCGCGATGCATTGGGCGCAGATGTTCCCCAATCCCGGCCTGTCGTGGAAGAACCTGGCGTTCCTGCGCGAGCATTGGGACGGCCCGATCGTGCTCAAGGGCATCTGCACCGTCGGCGACGCCCGACAAGCGGCCGCCCACGGAGTCGACGGCATCGTCGTCTCCAACCACGGTGGACGTCAGATCGACGGTGCCAGGCCGTCTCTCGACGCGTTGCCGTCCATCGTCGAGGCCGTCGGTGACGAACTGACGATCCTGTTCGACTCCGGTGTGCGCACCGGTGCCGACATGGCCAAGGCGCTGGCGCTCGGTGCCGATGCGGTTCTTCTCGGCCGCCCGTTCCTGTACGGTCTCGCCCTCGGCGGGCAGGAAGGTGTTGCACACGTACTACGTTGCCTGCTGGCCGAATTCGACTTGGTGACCAGCCTGTCCGGCCATACCGGCGCGGGCGAGCTCGGTCGCGACTCGATCGAGGCGTCCTGATGGAGTGGACGAAACACGCCATCTGGTGGCACCTGTACCCACTCGGCTTCACCGGTGCGCCGGTGCACGGCTGGGACGGTGAGTCGCAAGCGGATCTGCATCGGCTGACCAGAATCGAGAAGTGGCTCGACTACGCCCTCGAACTCGGCGCGTCGGGCATCGCCCTCGGTCCGATCTTCGAGTCGGAGAAGCACGGCTACGACACTGTCGACTACTACCACGTCGACGGTCGGCTCGGCACCGACGAGGATATCGATTCGCTGATCGCTGCGGCGCATTCCCGCGGCTTGAAGGTGATGTTCGACGGCGTCTTCAACCATGTCGCGCAGAGCTTCCCGAAGTTCCGTGAGGCTCTGGCCGAGGGCCCGGACTCCGAGGCCGCGGGGTGGTTTCACCTCGACTGGTCCGGGGACGAGCCGACGCACCGCAACTTCGAGGGCTACGACGAATTGGTCGCACTCAACCACGAGAGCCCGCACGTGCAGCAGTACGTCGTGGACGTACTGTCGCATTGGCTGGACCGCGGCGTCGACGCCTGGCGACTCGACGCGGCCTACGCGGTTCCGCCGCGCTTCTGGGCCGCGGTGCTGCCGAAGGTTCGCGAAAAGCATTCGGAGGCATACTTTCTGGGCGAAGTCATTCACGGTGACTACGACCGGATCGTCTCGGCCTCCACGTTGGACTCGGTGACGCAGTACGAACTGTGGAAGGCGATCTGGAGTGGGCTGAGCGAGAAGAATTTCTTCGAGCTCTCGCATGCCCTCGAGCGTCACAACGGTTGGCTCGACGCCTTCGTGCCCGCCACGTTCGTGGGAAATCATGACGTCAATCGCATCGCCAGCGTCATCGAGGACGAGCGACATCTGCTGCACGCGTTGGTGGTTCTGTTCACCGTGGGCGGGATGCCGATGATCTACTACGGCGACGAGCAGGCATTCCGCGGTATCAAGGAAGATCGCGTCGGCGGTGATGACGAGGTGCGTCCCGAATACCCCGACACGTCCGAGGATCTCGCCCCGTACGGCTGGCCGGTCTACCGAGTGCATCAGGAGCTGATCGCAGTTCGGCGTCGCAATCCGTGGTTGTACTCCGCACGCACCGAGACACTCGAGCTCACCAACACCGCGCTGCTCTACCGCGTGTACGCGGACGACAATTCCATGACGGTGGCGCTCAACCTCGGCGACGAGGCCATCGACTACCCGGCCCGGGGCAGCGAAGTACTGGCCGGTGAGGCGCACCTGAACGACGGACGGGTAAGCGTTCCTCCCCACGGCTGGGCTGTCATCGGCTGATCGCTGCATACGGTTGTGTTCGGCTGTCTACGTCGAGCGCAAGAAAGCAGTAGAGAGACCTACAGGTACAGTCGACCGCGACACGGGGTGCCCGTCAGGGCTGAGATCACACCCGTCGAACCTGATCTGGTTAGGACCAGCGAAGGGAATGTCGTGACGTTTCGGTATTTCCTGTCCCTCGCGGCGGTCCCGACCTCGAACGAGAGGCGATGCACGTGAAGATCGACGAGCAGACAGTGTTGATCACCGGCGGCGGCCGCGGACTGGGAGCAGCGATTGCCGCGGCGTTCGCCGGTGAGGGCGCGCGTGTGGTGATCGACTACCGCACCAGCAAAGAGGCAGCGGAGGCGTTGGCGGACAGGCTCGGCGACCGTGCATTTGCTGTTCAGGGCGACGTGACCGACGAGAGCGCGGTGGCCTCGGTGTTCGACTCGGCCCGTGCGCATTTCGGCACTCCGATCACCACAGTCGTCAACAACGCATTGGCCGACTTCTCCTTCGACGGAGATGCCCGCCCCAAGGCCGACACCATCACCTGGGATCGGTTCGACGCTCAGCTACGAGGCAGCGTTCGCGCGGCACTGCTCACCACGCAGGCGGCCCTGCCGGGAATGCGTGAGGCGGGCTTCGGCCGAATCATCAACGTGGGCACCAATTTGTTCCAGAATCCGGTGGTGCCGTACCACGACTACACCGCCTCCAAGGCCGCACTGCTCTCGCTGACCCGCACTCTGTCGGCGGACCTCGGCGTAGACAACATCACCGTCAACATGGTCTCGGGTGGACTGCTGCGCACCACCGACGCCAGTGCCGCCACCCCGGCCGCGGTGTTCGACTTCATCGCGGCCTCGACCCCGCTGCAACGCGTCACCACCCCCGAGGAATTCGCCGACGCTCTGCTGTTCTTCGCTTCGCCGTGGGCGCGGTCGGTGACCGGTCAGAATCTGGTGGTCGACGGCGGCCTGGTCAAGGACTGACATGCACCTCAACGCGTTTCTCTACGGCTGCGGCCACCACAGCGCCGCGTGGCGTCATCCCGATTCGCGCGTGGAGGACCTGGGCGATATCTCGTACTACGAGGAACTTGCGCAGCTGGCCGAACGGGGAAAGTTCGACGCGGTGTTCTTTGCCGACGGGCATTCCGTTCGCGACCCGGCCGGCGCAGGAACCTGGTTTCTCGAACCGATCACGGCGCTGTCGGCCATGGCCAGAGCGACCACCCACATCGGTCTGGTCACGACTGTGTCGTCGACGTTCTACACACCGTTCCATGCCGCGCGCATGCTGGCGTCGTTGGACCACATCAGCGGCGGACGGGCCGGCTGGAACGTCGTCACGTCCATGTTCGACGCCGAGGCGCGTAATCACGGAATGGACGCCATCCCGGCTCGCGAGGAGCGCTATGCCCGCGCCGAAGAGTTCGTCGATACTGCACTGGCGCTGTGGGATTCGTGGGATGCCGATGCCCTGACTATCGATCGCACCGGGATGTACGCCGACCCGGCCAAGGTGCACTCGATCGATCACGACGGCAAGCACTTTCGAGTCGACGGCCCGCTGACGGTACCGCGGTCGCCGCAGGGCAGGCCTGTGTTGTTCCAAGCCGGGGCGTCGGGCCCGGGCCGCGACCTGGCGGCGAAGTACGCCGAGGCGATCTACGCCGTCGCCTACGATCTCGTTGCCGCGCAGAGCTATTACGACGACGTGAAGGCGAGAATCGATCGAGCCGCTCGTGACAGTGCGGCAGTGGGCATCATGCCGGGTTTGGTGACGTACGTCGGATCGACGATGGAGGAGGCTCGTCGCAAGAAGGCAGAGCTGGATCTGCTGCTGCCCACCGACCAGTCGCTGGCGATGCTGTCCACCTTCACCGGACAGGAATGTGCCGCATGGGAACTCGATGCTCCGGTGCCGTCCCTACCACCTGCGGCCGAGTTCACGGGACCGCAGGGTCGGTACGAGACCATTCTGCGCATCATCGAGAAGGACCGGCCCACCGTGCGTCAGTTGCTGGGCACCCTCGCGGCCGGTGGCGGGCACGCCACGATGATCGGCACACCGGATTCCATCGCCGACGAGATGGAATCGTGGATCGGCCGCGGTGCCGACGGCTTCAACCTGATGTGCCCGCGCTACCCGAACTCACTCGCCGACTTCGTCGAACACGTGGTCCCGATCCTGCAGCAGCGCGGCCTCTTTCGATCCGAATACACGTCGTCCACGCTGCGCGGTCACCTGACCGGATGACCTGAATGTTCAGTCCAGCGAGTCGATGAATTCTGTCGTCAATCGTGCGATGTCGTCCGCATGCGAGATCGGCGACCAGTGTCCTGCCGGAATGTCGTTGCGCGTGAGGTTCTTCACCCACTTGCCGGTGTCGTCGTAGTGGTACGGCCGCACCGCGACGTCCTCGGTGTTGACGATGAGGTGCACCGGGATGTCGATGTACCGATCGCGCGGATTGGCCAGAATTGGAATGATGTTGGCGCGGTACAGGTTGGTGCCGTTGGTTGCGTCCGACCACAGCGTGGGGTTCTGGGTGACGAGCTTCGGATCGACGCCCGAGAACTCCTGGAGGAATGCCGGCCAGCCCTTGGCGAACTGTCGCTTGATGCGCAACGTCGACAGGCCGGGGATGTGGAAGGTGACGGTGTACCAGGACGCTCGGGTCTGCGCGAGAACCTGCTTGATGCCGGCAAGAGTGGGACGACGTAGCCGCGACTGCGACCACTTACCGAGGTGATCGAGGTTAGGTCCCGAAATCGATGTGTACGAACGGATTCGATCCTTCGCCTGGGGCTGGGCTGCGGCTTCCCAGACCTCCACGGCACCCCAGTCGTGAGCGAGCACGTGAACGGGAGCGTCGGGACTGACCGCATCTGCCACGGCATAGAAGTCCGCCGCCAACCGGGCCAACTTGTACGCCGACTGCTCGACGGGGACGGTGCTCTCGCCGGCTCCACGCGAGTCGTAGCTGATCACCCGAAAACGGTCTTCGAGTTGCGGCACGATGTGGCTCCACAGTTCGTGAGTATCGGGCCACCCGTGAACGAGGACGATGGGTTCGCCGTCGGGGTTTCCGCTCTCGAACACCGCCAACCGAATGCCCTCGTTGACGACCGTCGTACGAACTGCGTTGCTGCTCACTGTCTTTCCGTTCTATAGATCGAGTACGAGACGGGCACTTCGAGCGCGCGAGACGCAGATGAGCATGTGATCGCGCTGCTCCTCCGGGGTCAATCGCGACTCCAGGTGTTCGGGCTCGCCGGCGAGCACCCGCACCTTGCAGGTACCGCAGAAGCCCTGTTGGCACGAGTACGCGATATTGGGCTTCTGCTGCTTGACGGCCGTGAGCACGGAGGTGTCGGCGGCGACGTCGAGCACAGCGCCCGTGCTGATCAGCTGCACCTCGAACGGTGTGCCGTCGAGGATCGGCGGCGGGCCGAAGCGTTCGAAATGCAGTGCGGTGGCGGGGCACTGGCCGAAGTCGCGGCGAACGGCATCGAGCATGGGGGTAGGACCGCAGCAGTAGACGGCACCGCCTGCGGGTGCGCGCTCGAGCAATTCACCCTCGGTGGGGTACCCGTGCACGTCGTCGGTCCGGACGAACACGCGATCCGATTCCCAGCTCTCGATCTCGTCGAGAAAAGGCATCGTGTCCCGGGAGCGACCGCAGTACACGAACTGCCAATCCATCCCGAGAATCCGTGCGGCACGGACCATCGCGATGATGGGGGTGATGCCGATGCCGCCGGCGACGAACAGCGCGCTGCCCTCGGCGACGAAGGGAAAGCCGTTCCGTGGGCCACGTACGGTGACCTCGGTTCCGGGCTCGAGTGCATGCATCTCGATGGATCCACCTGCGCCGGTGGGGATTCGGCGCACGGCGATCCGGTAGCAACTGCGGTCGGACGGATCGCCGCACAGCGAGTACTGCCGACGGCGACCCGACGGCAGATGTAGATCGAGGTGGCAGCCGGGATGCCAGATCGGCAGCTGCTCCCCCGTCGGCGAGGCGAGGGTCAGAGCGGCGACGTTCTCGTCCTCGGCGATGATCTCGCGGTCGACGACCACCAGCCGCAGCGCGGAATCGGGATTGTGGCCGGCTACCGCGTCGTCGTACTCCTTGCCGGCAGTCGCGTGCATGTAGCCGTTGAGGAACGTTCCGAGCATCTGCATCGAGCGATCGGCGCGGGGGCGTCCGCGCAGATCCGGTGGCGCGTCCTTGGGTAACAGTCGCGGAACGCGACCCGTCGAGAGCTTCACCGCGCCGCAGCCTGCGCGGCCGGGGACGATGCCAGGTAGCGCACGGCCTGAGCTGTCGAGCCTTCCTGGCTCGGGTGATACGACTTCTTCAGGTAGCGAGACATACTGCGGCCGACGTGCGTCAGCGCCGGCAGAGTGCCGCGGCGAACCGACTTGCGCCACAGGGCAGAACGGGGCTTGCGGACCGACTTCGGGGCACTCTGCAGCTCGGGGTCGTTCTTCATCAGGAAGATGATGCCGCGCATCCAGATGTAGCCCATCAACGGAACGACCACGACGAACGTGCGCAGGCGACGTACCTCGCGCTTGTCGAAGTAACGAAGGGTGTCGTACGCGACCGAGCGGTGTTCCACTTCCTCGGCACCGTGCCACC
Organism: Rhodococcoides fascians NBRC 12155 = LMG 3623; assembly: GCF_001894785.1. Taxonomy (GTDB): domain Bacteria; phylum Actinomycetota; class Actinomycetes; order Mycobacteriales; family Mycobacteriaceae; genus Rhodococcoides; species Rhodococcoides fascians. The sequence continues at coordinate 34,769 of NZ_BCWW01000001.1, read as the reverse complement.
GCAGCAGATCGAGCATCGTCGGATGGATGCCGGCGCGGTCGAGACCGTCGGCATTGAGTACCCAATCACCGAGGAACGCCGTCACGTGCTCGATGGCCGCGATGAGGGCCAGCCGCTCGACGAGGTTGTTCTTCGATCGCAGACTCGTCACCGAATCCGATCCGAGGACCTTGCCGAAGGCCCATTCCATCTGATCGGTGAACGGAGTGGGGTCGAGTCCGTTGTTCTGCAGATGCACGAGGACGCCGGTGTGAGCCTCGGCGTGTACGGCTTCCTGCCCGATGAAGCCGATGACGTCGTCGCGCAGCTTCTCGTCGTCGATGTAGGGCAGGGCCTCTTTGAACGTGTCGACGAACCAGTGCTCGCCGGCCGGGAGTAGTAGATGCAGCACGTTGAGGACGTGCGTGGTGTACGGATCGCCGGGCACCCAGTGCATCGGCAGATCGCTCCAGTCGAACTTGACGTTCCTGGCCTGAAGCATCACTTCGCCCGGATCCGATGCGACGGCGTTGCGCTCGTTCATCGAGTCGACCTCCTCCACGTCCACGATGTGGCCGATGCCACAGTGCGCGACTTAGTATAAACACCGGTTACATGTAAAAGGAACCATGTCGGTAGACAGTGAGAGACTTGTGCGATGACCGACCCCTCCCCAGCGGCTGTTCCCCCGAGCAGGGCGCCCGTGGCCTGGCCCACCGAGTGGCCCGTCGATGTGCGTCGAATCGCGGACGCCACAGTCGATGCCCTTGCTGCTGTCGTGGCGCAGGATCCGATCGCGTTCGACGAGGCCGTCGAACTGTTGGACCGCTCGGACGCGGCCAAGGCCGGGAACGTGCATGCGGAGATGGTACGGAGTTTGCTCGAAGAGGTATACAGCGATGGCTTGACGGGGGAGAACGTCCAGGAAGTACTCGGCCGAACCGTCCGCGGAGCCGACTGGCTTCCGAGCGTGGACATCGCCGGATTCGTCGAAGTGCTCACCGGCGCGCTGGGTGTGACGGACGTCGACGAACAATCACGTTCGCGGCCGCGGCCTGCGCATGCCCTGTTGGTGGTGGCGGATCTGCTCGCAGTTCGGCGAAGCCGCGCCGAGACGTATGTGCGCCGCGCACTCGCCGAGATTCACCGCGCGCAGACGGTGGAGATGCCCTAGCAAGATATTCCCCTCTCTTGTGCCGATACTAGAGAGGCGAAGATTGCGCTACCGACACCGACGACGAACTCGACGTTATGGACACATTCCGACGGATTTTCGTCCCCAACTTCGAGTTCGCGGCGTCGGCGGCAGCTATCGATGCAGCAGATTGGCCCCGGCGATGATGGCCCGGATCGACGACAGGGTGGCGTCGAGCTCGATGGACATCGACCATTCGCGGCGACCGTCGTGCTCGGCCAGGACGAAGGTGGCGGTCTCGTCGCCGATGCGCTGTTGGTGGAACGAGAGGATCTCGATGCGGAATCCGGCGTCGTGGAGCATCGACGTCAACGCCTCGATCGGTCCGTATGTTGTTGCGGCACAAGCGAAGATGGTGTCACCGATTCCGAAGGTGGCGTCGAACGTCATCTTGCCCCCGGTGGACCCAGTGCCGGACCAGGAGCCCAGCCGGAGAGGCCCGGTGGTGGGCGAGAAGCGGTCGACGAAGGCCGTCCACGACAGGTGTTGCCCGGAGATCTCGTCGCGCATCGTGCGCGGCAGGGCGCAGCCGAAGCGGGCATGGAACGGATCTGTGGCGAAAGTGGAAGCAAGTGAATTCATGAGGGTGGTCCTGGCGAATGTGAAGGGAGGACCGAGAGAGCACGACGACCCGCAGCGAGGGGTCGGTCCGAATCAGACCCCGCTACGGCGGCGTACTACGAGAATGCGCTTCACGGAGCCGACAGTAGCCCCGGCCTCGGGCGTCCCGCAAGTATCGAACGAATACGGATCTCTAGGACACGAGCTAGATGTCCGCATATATCGCACGATTCGTTGTAACTTTGGCCCCATGGACCCCGTGCGTAACCCTTACGCTCCCGGCGCAGGCCAGCGCCCACCCGAGCTCGCCGGTCGAAAGAAGCAGCTCGACGCCTTCGACGTCGTACTCGAACGCATCACCCGCGGCAGGCCGGAACGCAGCGTCGTGCTCACTGGGCTGCGCGGCGTCGGCAAGACGGTGCTGCTCAATCACCTCCGATCCGCGGCCATCGCGCGCGGTTGGGGCACCGGCAAGATCGAGGCTCGCCCCGACCAGGAACTGCGCCGGCCCCTGTCGTCGGCGCTGCACATGGCGGTACGCGGCATTGCGGCCTCGCATCGAGACCCCGAACGCGTCGACGAGTTTCTCGGCGTCCTCAAGGCCTTCGCGCTGCGCGCCACCGCGGACAAGGGGATGCGCGAGCGGTGGCAACCGGGCATCGACGTCCCGGCGAAGACCGGCCGCGCCGACTCCGGCGACATCGAGATCGACCTCGTCGAACTGCTGCTCGACGCTTCCGCTCTGGCCGGGGACGTGGGTGTGGGTATCGCCATCTTCATCGACGAGATGCAGGACCTCGGTCCCGTAGACATCTCCGCACTGTGCGCGGCCTGCCACGAACTCAGTCAGGACACCGCGCCGCTGATCATCGTCGGGGCCGGACTACCGCACCTACCGGCCGTGTTGTCGGCATCCAAGAGTTACTCCGAGCGCCTGTTCAGCTACCACCGAATCGGCAGGCTCGAGCGAGCCGCAGCAGATCTCGCGTTGATCGCGCCGGCCGACCGCGAGGACGTCGAATTCACCCCCGAGGCACTCGACGCGTTGTACGCAGCCGCCGACGGCTACCCCTACTTCGTGCAGGCCTACGGCAAAGCGACCTGGGATCTCGCCGCCGACAGCCCGATTTCCGCCGAGGATGTGCGCGTTGCCGCTCCGACGGCTGAGGAGGAACTGGCCGTCGGATTCTTCGGTTCGCGCTACGAACGCGCGACGCCCGCCGAACGCGAATACATGCGCGCGATGGCCGAACTGTCGGTGGACGACGGTTCGGTACCGACCTCGGCCGTGGCCACCGAGCTCAAACGCAAGCCGGCATCGCTGTCGCCTGCCCGCGACGGCTTGATCAAGAAGGGCCTGATCTACTCGGCCGAGCGCGGCACGATCGCGTTCACCGTGCCGCATTTCGGGCGCTACCTGAGAGCGCAAACCGACGAGCCCGCCGCGGTCTGAGGCGTCGACCCTACGACTGCGCTCGCGCCCCGGTCAGCTTCTCGAGGCGGCGGACCGCTGTGCGATCGGCGCGGTCGACGTTGACGAGGCTCGGGTCGCCGTCGTAGAAGTCCATCAGGCGCTGATCCATCACCTTGCGCCACAAGGGCGGAACCATCGCGCAGAAGATCATCACCGCGTATCCGGCCGGGAGTTGCGGGGACTCGTCGACGGTTCGTAGTGCTTGGTAGCGGCGCACCGGATTGGCGTGATGGTCGCTGTGACGTTGCAGGTGGTAGAGAAACAGGTTGCTCCACAGGTGATCGCTGTTCCAGCTGTCCCGGTGCGAGGGTTTGGCGTAGCGCCCGTCCGGACGCTTGGTGCGCATCAGGCCGTAGTGCTCGAGGTAGTTCGCTGCCTCGTACAGGACGATGGCGATGGCGGCTTGAATCAGTAGGTACGGCAACACGATCCAACCGAACACTGCGATCAGTGCCCCGAACAGAACGATGCTCATCGCGGCCGCATTGAAAAGGTTGTTGCGCAGCGTCCACAGTGACGAGCCCGACCGCGCGAGTCGACGGGTTTCGAGATCCCAGGCCGAATGCAGACCGTGGATCATCGTGCGTGGCAGAAACTTCCAGAACGATTCACCGAATTTCGCCGACGCCGGATCCTCGGGGGTGGCGACGCGCAGATGGTGGCCGTGGTTGTGCTCGACGTAGAAGTGGCCGTACAGCGTCTGCGCCAGAGTGACTTTGGAGAGCCACCGCTCGACGTTCTCGCGCTTGTGCCCCAGTTCGTGCGCGGCATTGATGCCGACGCCGCCGACCACGCCCACGGTGACGGCCAGACCGATCCTCTCCGGTGTGCCGAGTGGGCCGTGGGCCCACAGGTAACACGCGGCCACGAGTCCGGCGTACTGCAGCGGGAGGAAGAGGTAGACGCACCACCGGTAGTACTTGTCCTTGTCGAGTGCTGCGAGAGCCTCGTCGGGTGGATTGCTGCGATCGACGCCCGCGAACTTGTCGACCAACGGCAGCGCGATGCCCATGATCATCAGCCCGAGTGCCCAGAATGCGCCGGGTCCGAGGAGTGTCACCAAGCCCCACGCCAGGAACGGGCTCAGCGGAATCGTCAGGCCGAGCGGCCAGAGATAACGCTTGGGATCGCGCCACGTCGGCGAGGCCCCTGCGGCGTGGTTGTCGGGCATGCGTGAACTCACTCCTGATCTTCGAGGCTGCCCACGCGGTACGAGGGGGTGCGGTGGTGGTCTGTCACAAGTACATCGCCACGCCTCTGAGGATAGTTACCTAGACGAATCTGTGGGGTTCGAGCGATGGGCCGTCGAAGGCGTCGCGGTCCTTGTACGGTGACCGAATGCAGCATGTCGAGTCGTCGTTCGCCGGGGTACACGGAACTCGTATCGTCTACGACGTCTGGACCCCGGACGTCGCCGCCGATAATCCGCCTACCGGCGTTCTGGTGCTGGCCCACGGCCTGGCCGAGCACGCAGGACGGTACCGACACGTGATCGAGCGGCTCGGCTCGCTCGGCCTCGTCGTCTACGCACCCGACCACCGCGGGCACGGGCGATCCGGCGGCAAGCGAGTCTCTTTGGCGAAATGGTCGGACTTCACCGACGACTTGCACACACTGTTCTCGATCGCGGCTGACGAGCACCCCGGCAGCCGCACCTTCCTCCTCGGACACAGCATGGGCGGTGCCATCGCACTGTCCTACGCCCTGGACCATCAGGGTGATCTGGACGCACTGATGCTGTCCGGGCCTGCGGTCAACCCGTCCGTGGGCCAGCCGAAAGCGTTGGTCGCGGTGGGTGCAGTACTCGGCAGGTTCCTGCCGTCGCTGCCGGTTCTGAAACTCGACCCCAACGACGTCTCCCGCGACAAGGCCGTCGTCGACGCCTATGTCGCCGATCCGCTGGGCTATCACGGCAGCGTCACGGCCGGTCTCGCGGCAGCACTGTTGCAGGAGAGTCGTACGTATCCCGCCAGATTGCCGTCGCTGACCATTCCGGTGTTGCTGCAGCACGGAACCGCGGACCGCTTGGCCGACGTCTCGGGCAGCGAACTGATCGCCGAGCTGGCGGGATCCGAGGACCTGACCTTGAAAACCTACGACGGGCTGTTCCACGAAGTCTTCAACGAGCCGGAGCAGGAACGCGTGCTCGACGACCTGATCACGTGGTTACGTCCGCGGGTCGGCGGCGGGGCTGTAAGTTCCTGACGGGTCCAGCGGAAGAACGGGGTTACGACCATGGCCAGACGAGCGCTCGTATTGGGCGGCGGCGGTGTAGCGGGCATTGCGTGGCAGACAGGCGTCCTTCTGGGACTGGCCGAGGCCGGGGCCGATGTCAGCGACGCCGAGATGTTGCTCGGAACGTCGGCCGGTTCTTCGGTGGCCGCTCAGATCTCGAGCGGCACCCCGGTGTCGGAGTTCTTCGAGCGTCAGGCGGACGAGTCGAAGCAGGACAACGAGCCACACGCCGAGGCCACCATCGACGAGCTCGTCACCATGTTGGCCCGAGCAGCCCAGAACTCGGACGGCAGTGCGCTGGACACCCGCAGGCGCATCGGTGCCGAAGCTCTGGCGACAGCGACGATCAGCGAACGGGAACGACGAGCCATCATCGCCCGTCGACTGACGACGCACTCGTGGCCCGACCGTGATCTGCGGATCGTCACCGTGGACGCCCTGACGGGGCGCCATCGAGTACTGGACCGGGGATCGGGCGTCGAGCTGATCGATGCCGTGGCCGCGAGTTGCGCGATCCCGGGCATGTGGCCGCCGGTGACGATCGGCGATCACCGCTACGTCGATGGCGGTATCCGTGCGAGCGAGAACGCCGATCTGGCGGTGGGTTTCGAGAAGGTGCTGGTGCTCAAGGTCGGCGCACTCGACCTGGAAGGCGACCCCTTCGAGGTCGAACGGGGAAAATTGGTCAAGGGCGGCTCGAAGGTGGAAGTGATCGTTCCCGACGCGGATTCGTCGGCTGCGATCGGACCCGACCCCACCGACATCGCCGTGCGCGCAGCGGCGGCAATAGCGGGCCGGGCGCAGGGCACCGCCATCGCCGAGCGTATCGCCGAATTCTGGGTGGGCTGAGACCCGCGAACGGGACTCAGCCGAACAGGGCCGTGCCGTTGCTCCAGCACACGGCGCGGACCCACTCGTCACCGAGTCCGAGACGGCTCACCGCCTGCAGCGCGTCCAGGTAGGGGTACGGGATATTCGGGAAGTCGCTCCCGAACAGAATGCGATCCTGGAGGTCCAGCAGGCGCGGCATCTCGTGCCGGGGAAACGGCGCAGCGGCTTCGGAGAAATCCGTGAAGGCCATGGTGGTGTCCAGACGTACGTTCTCGTATCGATCGGCCAGATCGAGAAAGTCGACGTACTCGGGCATGCCCATGTGCGCGACGATCAGCGGTAGCGTCGGAAACCGCTGCAGCAGAGCGGCGATCGGCTCGGGGCCGGTATAGGAGCCGGGTGCCGGTCCGGAGCCGCAGTGGATGACCACCGGAATCTGCGCATCCGAAATGGTGCCCCAGACGCCGTCGAGCAGCGGGTCGTTGGGCGAGTAGTTCCCGACCTGGATGTGCGACTTGAAGATTCGGGTTCCGTTCGTCACCGCCTGCTCGACGTACTGCGTGGCTCCGTCCTCGGGATAGAACGTCGCAGTCTGCAGGCAATCGGGGGTGCGAGCCGCGAAGTCGGCACCCCAGGAGTTCAGCCAGGCCGCCATCGCAGGTTTGTGCGGGTAGATCATCGACGTGAATCGCCGCACGCCGAACCCTCGAATCACCTGCAGCCGTCGGTCTTCGGCGAAGCGGTACGAGATGGGCCAGACGCTGCCCGTCAGCGGGCCTGCGCTGTCGAAGTAACTCCATACCTTGTCCATCACGTTCTTCGGCATGAAGTGCGTGTGGACGTCGATCAGGCCGGGCAGCGCGAGCTCGGTCCAGAACGCGACGATGCGTTCGGTCTCCTCCGCCAGTTCGGCGTCGGAGCGAGGGTGCTCAGCGTGCGACATGCGCGTCGAACCACTCGAGGGTCTTGGTCCACGCGTCGCCTGCGGCTGCGGCATCGAACACGGCAGGGCGGTCGTCGCAGTGAAAGCCGTGCTTGCCGTGGGGGTATCGGGTGATCTCGGTGCCGACCGGTGCCGTGGCGGTGATCTCCCGCAGTGTCTCGACGTCCTGGAACGGAATGCCCTCGTCCAGATCTCCGAAGAAGCCGTGCCACGGTGTCTGGAGGGCGTCGCCCACCGAGGCCATCGCGGGATAACCGAAGCGGCCCTTCGTGATTCCGCCACCGTAGAACGTGGCGGCCGCACCGAGTTGCCGTCGAACCGCGGTGTGGAAGGCCACGGTCCCGCCCATGCAGAAACCGACGATTGCGATGGACGAGGGCTCGAACCCCAGTTCGGCCAGCGCACTCGCCGCCGCGTCCACGTCGGAGTCCACCTCGTCCGCCTCGAGTTTCCCAATGGCCGCCATGGCGGAATCCATGTCCGAGTAGTCGAGCACGCTCACACCCTCCTGCCGGTGGAACAGATGCGGAGCCACGGCTACCCAGCCTGCGGCCGCGACCCGATTGCAGACGTCGACGATGTGGTCGGTGACCCCGAAGGCTTCTTGGATGACGATGACGCCGCCGCGGGCGGTGCCGTCGGGCGAGACGACGGTGAGGGGAGTGGTGTTCACCCCTCGATTGGAGCACATCACCAGGAGTGGATGCCGGTAGCGGCGGTGAGTACAGCAGTTTTGTACCGTGGCAGGCAGGGAACGATCCCGACCGAGAGGACACTTCATGCGCGCGGTACAGATCTCCAGTCTCGACGGACCCGATTCGGTGACCGTTGCCGATATCGACGAACCCACCGCGCGTGATGGGTCGGTGGTCATCGAGGTCAGGGCCGCGGGCGTCGCGTTTCCCGACGCGTTGCTCACCCGTGGGCTGTACCAGTACAAGCCCGAGTTGCCGTTCGTTCCGGGCAGCGAGATCGCCGGCATCGTGCGGTCGGCTCCGGCCGATTCCGGCTTCTCGGCCGGAGACCGCGTGGCAGCGTTGACGGGGCTCAGCGACGGTATGGCCGAGGCCGCCGTCGTCTCGCCCGACACGGTGTTCGCGTTGCCCGAGTCCGTGTCGCTCACTGCGGGCGCGGGCTTGCTGTTCAACGATCTGACGGTGCACTTCGCGTTGCGCGAGCGCGGCCGCTTGGCGCAGGGCGAGACGGTGCTGGTGCACGGCGCGGCCGGAGGGATCGGAACCTCCGCTCTGCGAATGGCTCCGGTACTCGGGGCGGCACGGGTGATCGCAGTGGTGAGCTCGGAAGCAAAGGCAGACATCGCGCGCGCCGCCGGAGCCACCGACGTCGTACTGGTCGACGGCTGGAAGGACGCGGTCAAGGAGCTGACCGGCGGCCGTGGCGTCGACGTGGTCGTCGATCCGGTGGGCGGTGACCGGTTCACCGACAGCATCCGTTCGCTCGCGCCGTCGGGCCGAATCCTGGTGTTGGGCTTCACCGGTGGCGAGATCCCGACCGTCAAGGTCAACCGTTTGCTGCTGAACAACGTCGATGTCGTCGGCGTCGGCTGGGGTGCATGGTGGATGACGCGCCCGGGCTACCTGGCTACTCAGTGGGCCGAGATCGAGCCGCTGCTCGCGGACGGTTCGCTCGTGGCTCCCGAGCCGTCCGTCTTTCCCGTCTCCGACGCGGCAGCAGCGATCGCCTCGCTCGAAAACCGAACGGCAGCAGGGAAAGTGGTACTCGACTTCAGTCTGTGATCGGGTGCGCGGGCTGCCGGATCACTCCGGCAGCTCGATGCCCCGTGCCTCGGACAGCGCCGCGATCTCGGCGGGAAAGACGTTCTTGAACACGAACGGGTCGGTGCCCAACGCCCAGTTCGGTGCGAGTTCGATGGCATACCTCTCGAAGTAGCCGAGCTGCTTGGCCACCAGGATCAGCTCCTCGGGGCTCGACGTCTTGTACTGCTTGCCCATGCCGACCAACGCCCGGATGAAGTCCGCCAGGCTGAAGTGGGCGAGGGTGGTCGAGAGCATCGGCGCGAACACCGACTGCAGAATCGCGCCGACTTCGGCGTCCGAACCCATCTGCGGGGCAACGATTCCCAGACGTTTGACGGTACCGGCGAGGCGGGTGAAGTCGCCGTCGATGACCGTGGCGTGGAACAGGTCGAGCAACAACGCGCGCCACTGCTCGTCCACCTCGCCCATGACGCCGAAGTCCAGAAAGGCCACTCTGCCGTCGTCGAGCACCCAGACGTTTCCCGCGTGCACGTCGCCGTGGAACAGGCCGTGCAGTACCAGGGCCTCCATCCAGACCTTGGCGGCACGGCGGACGATCAGCTCCGATTGCTCACCGGGCCGGTACCGGTCCAGCGGCGAGCCGTGCATGCGTTCCATGCAGATCACGCGTCCACCGCAGTAGTCGAGAAACACCTCGGGTGCGGTGACGTGCTTGTTGTCGCCGAATGCCCCGATTGCACTGCGAAAGCTGTGCTGGCGCTTGGCTTCCACTGCGCTGTCGAGTTCTGCGAACGTCGCGGCGTGCAGGTCGACGATGATGGCCGACGCGTTGGCCGTGGCGAAGAACGGAATGAACTTCTCGAGACCGCGCGCGATGAGATACGCGATTCGCAGGTCGATCTTCATGCGGTGGTAGATGCCTCGCCGCTGCACCTTCATGACCACCTCGCGGCCGTCGTCGCGGCGCACACACAGGTGTACCTGGGCGACCGACGCCGACGAGAGAGGTACGTCGTCGAACGAGGAGAACAACTCCTCGACGCTCCGGCCCAGGTCTGCCTCGATCACCGCGCGGGCCTGCGACCCGGGAAACGGCGGTACCTCGTCCAGGCATCGCAGACAGGTGTCGGCGAGGACCTTGGGAAACAGTCCGGGCGACGAACCCATCAGTTGCCCCACCTTGACGAAGGTGGGGCCGAGCACGAAGAACGCGTCGACGACGGCCTTGGAGGCGTGAACCGGCCAGCCGCGCCGCGGCGCACGAACCCAGCGGCCGATGGCGATGAACTGAAAGTACGTCAGCACCGATCCGATCACGATGAGTCGCAACAACTCTCGTATCCCGAAGGTCTTCAGCTCGGGTGCCGGCTTCGGCGTCGTGTCGTCAGGTGTCATGCGTGCACTCCCGCCGACACGCGTGCGGCCGAGGCTTCGAGTCGGGCCAGCACCCGGTCGAATCGTGTGGCATCGTCGAAAGCCCGTGCCAGCACCAACGCCCCCTGAATTCCGGCCACGATCTCTTCGGCCAGCTCGGCCGCCGAGTCGCCGTGACCGAGCCGCTGCAACACCGGAGTGAGTGCCTCGATCCACTGAGTGAAATGCGCGGCGACACGGCTGGAGAAGGTGGCACGCTCGAGCCCGAGCGTGAACGCGCCGAACAGGCACACCAGGCGATTGGACCGAAAATAGCGGGCGGTCTGCTCGAACATGTCGTGGGTCGTCGACGCCGCGTCGTCTCCGTGCCGCAGCGGCTCGAACACGTTGTGGTGGAACCACAGCTCGACGTCGTCGAGGACTGCCTCGGCCATTTCCTGCTTTCCCCGCGGAAAGTAGTGGTAGAGACTGCCTTTGCCGAGTCCGGTGCATCTGCTGATGACCGCGAGGGACGACCCGTCGAACCCGTGGTCGCGGAACACTCCTGCGAGTATCGGCACCACGTCGTGGCGATCGCTCATGAGCCGGTACTGTACCAATCGGTACAAGCCCGGTGCATCGGGGTCGCCGGGAGTGGAGCCTGCGGAATGACCCAGCTGTCGGGAGTGGAGCCTGCGGAATGACCCATCGGGTAGAGCGCGGTGAATACTGCAGTCGTGAAGAGAACTACCGTCCTGGCCGCTGGAGCCTTTCTTGCCGGCGGGGTGACCTACCTCGCTGCCGAAGCGTTTTCGGCGCTGGGCTGGACCGACCGACCGTACAGCTACGCGCGCAACAACATCAGTGACCTCGGGATTCCGGACATCTCACCGTGGCACCCGGTGATGAACACCGGCTTTGTGGTGGACGGGGCTCTCTTCGCTCTTGCCGGCCTCGGATTGTCGGTGTTGTTCGAGGGGCGAGCGCGCTGGATCGTGCTGGGCACGTCGGTCGTGCACGGCGTCGGCAGCATCGTCGTCGGGCTGGCGCATGCTTCGGTCGACGGAGCATCGACTCCGCATGCAGCGGGCGCGGGTATGGCGATCATCGGTGGAAACCTGGTGCTGCTGGCTGCAGGCCGGTACGGCGGACGCGTCGGCGCACCTCGGTGGTACACGGCGGCCAGCGCCGTCGCCGGTGTCGCGGGGCTGGCCGGTTTCGCATTGTTTCTCGCCGATACCGGCATCCTCGGCGGTGGAGCGTTCGAGCGGATTTCCGTCTACACCATCATCGGATGGGAGATCGTCACCGGTGCAGCACTTCTCGCGCGGGCCCGGCTATCGAAAGTTCGGTGATTCCTTGGCGAGGAAGGCCCGTACGCCCTCTCGGCCGTCGGCCGACTCGAAGGCTTCCTCGAACACCGGCAGTGCGCGTCGTGCCGGTTCGTGTGGTGACTGCCCGAACGTGAGCGCGAGAGCTCGTTTGTTCGCGTGCACGGCCGAGCGGGACTTCGCGGCCAGCACGTGTGCCAGGTCCAGTGCCATCGACAAGGACCCACCGCGGGGAGCCACCCTGTTGATCAGACCCCATTCCAGAGCGGTCTCGGCAGAGATGGGCTCGCCGAGCAACACCAGTTCGGCTGCGCGCGACTGACCCACCCTTCGCAACGCACGCATGGTCCCGCCACTGCTGGGGACGAGCCCCAGATCGATCTCGGGCAAGCCGAGGCGGGCACCCGCGTCGGCAACCACGAGATCGCAGCACAGCGCCATCTCGAGCCCACCGCCCAGGGCGAAGCCGTCGATGGCTGCGACCGTCGGAAGCGGTAGGTCGGCCAGTAATTCGAGGGTCGCGTTCTCGACATTGCTCTTGCGTTCGAGGACGTCGCCTGCCCCCTGCATCGCGGGCATTTCGGAGATGTCCGAACCGGCACTGAACACCCGGTCGCCGGTGAGCACGACGGCCCGGACGGAGGAGTTCTCGGCCAGCTCGCGAAGCATCGCCCGCAGACGCCGCGTCGCAGACTGGGTCAGGGCGTTCACCGGAGGGTTGCTCAGCGTGATCTGTGCGACCGCCTGGTGTGGAAAAGACAGGACGGGTGACGACTCGGTGGGCATGAAAGAACCGTAGAGCGTTGACCTGGCGATTGGGAGTCTGCCACGACGGCATGTACCGTGGGTATCACCCGACGCGGGGTGGAGCAGCTCGGTAGCTCGCTGGGCTCATAACCCAGAGGTCGCAGGTTCAAATCCTGTCCCCGCTACTACGAAGATCAGGTCCGGCACCGATGGTGCCGGACCTGATTTCTTTTCTGGGTTCGCCGGACTGGCTCCGGTCAGGGCTGAAGTCTGAATTGCACGACGGCCGTGACGTTTTCGATCGCGTCGTCGAGTGCCTTCAAGCGCGACGGGGCGTCCGGTGCCGACAGGATGTCGAGTCGGTCGGACTGGCCCATCGGGATCAACGAGGCCAGCGACCAGATCTTCTCGGCGGCCGAAATCGGGAGGCTCAGAAAATCCGGAACGCCCGGCGTCACGATGTCCCCGGAGGATTCGAGCCGACCGATCAGCTCGTACAGATCCTCGACCTTGGCCCAGGTGGCGGCGAATTGCGTGTCGGCGATGACGGCATCGACGTCTGCGTCGGGCCATGCGCGAACGTCGGCCAGTGGGTAGGGGTCGTCCGGGAGCCACGCGTCGATGCGGATCCGTTCGCCTCCGACGCATTCGAGCAGATAACTGCCGTCTCCGATGGCCTCGTGACCGATGATGTGGGCGATCGTCGCCACGTCGTGTCGGACGTCGCCGCCGCCTGCTTCGTGTCCCCGGGCAATGAGAACGACGCCGAAACGGGGATCGTCCATCTTCAGACAGTCCTGTACCAGTGCCTGGTATCGCGGCTCGAAGATGTGCAACGGGAGACGTTCGCCCGGCAGCAACACGCTGCCGAGCGGGAACATCGGGATGACGCTCACGGGCGCTGCAGCGGCATGGCTGCCGGGGTGATCTCCGTCGGCGCGCCGGTGTCCGCGTCGCTCGAGTCGGTGTGGTTGGCGGCCAAGAACTCGTCCAGTAGCCGGAAGAAGAAGTCCGGCTCGTCGAGCTGCGGGAAGTGGCCGGCGTCGGGAAAGATCTCGACGCGACTGTTGGGTACCTCGCGTCGGATGTTGTCCGCATGCTTGGCGGGAATCATGCGGTCCTTGCCGCCCCAGATCAGCAGCGAGGGAATGGACTCGAACTTCTCGAAATGCTGCTTGGCACTGACGGTTTGGCCGCGAGGACCCACGACGGCCCGCGTCGACGCCAGAAACGCCTCCCGCGTCGACCGGTCTGCGACCGATCGGAACGAGCGCCACGTCTCGGCCATGCTGGGGCCGGGCTCTACCGGAACCCCCCACTTGCCCAGTCGAGCCAGCACACCTTCGGTGTTCCTGCGGAACCAATCCGAGGCCAACATCGGAAGCACCAGTTCGCTGCCGGGTAGCGTCGCGGCTTTGAGTAGCAGGCTCACCTCCGGGCCGAGTCCACCGCTGCTGACCAGCACGAGGCGATCGACCCGTTCGGGAAAGAGGTACGTCATCTGCATGACGATGCCGCCGCCGAGCGAGTGGCCGACCAGTGGTGCCGAGTCGATGTTCAGGTACTCCATCAGGTCGCGGATGGTGGCCGCGTGCGAACTGAGCGAATAGTCGCCGGACGGTTTGTCGGAGTCACCGTGCCCGAACAGGTCGGGTGCGATGACCCGATACCGGTCCGACAGTCGCTCGATCTGCGGGCCCCAGGACTTGTGCGATCCGAGCAGCCCGTGGACGAGAATCACGGGCGGCCCGTCGCCGATATCGACGTACCGCAAGACGTCCTTGTGTAGTTCCACCGACTGCAGTTCGTACGATGCGCTCATGGTCGACCTCCCTGTCTCGGTTCGGGACCGGTGGCTCGGCTAATTAGCCGTCCGGCACAAACGTACAAGCTGTGCCGCCACCGCGACAGGCCGTCGCGGGTGATATTCCCAGTCAGCGCGCGTTGTCGACGGTGTCGTCGATGATGTCGGCCAGTTCCTTCGCCATCGGTCCGCGCAACATGTTCGCGTGGTGGCCGGTGATATCGACGAACGTCAGCTCGCCGTGAGCGACTGCTCGCCACGACCGGAGGTCCTTGACGTTCTCGGTGGTGCGAACCACAGTCATCGACCCCGACCACGGAGTCGGCACATGCTTGTTCAACGCCACGTACCCGATGCTGGCGAACACCAACCATTCCATGGTCGTCGGATACTGCAGCAGCCCAGCGAATTGCATACGCAGCCACAGCGCGGCCGTACCGACACGGCCCAGATGGAAGCCGGCGTCTTCTCTGGTCGGTGCGGGCGGCGCTGCCGGGACAGACGTACCCCCGGGAAGCCGGTCCAGGAGATGACGGAACAGCCGGGTGTCGAGAAGTAGCAGATGCGGGGTACCGATGCCGGAATCTCTGATCTTCTCTGCCATCGCGATGGCGATCCAGCCGCCGAGCGAGTGGCCGACAAGATGGAACGGGCCGTCGGGGGCCACCGTGCGGATCGCGTCGACATACCGCGCCGCGGTGGCTCTGATGGTCCGGTCCGGTCGCCCGCGTGTGCCTCGGCCGTGTGCCTGCAGGGCATAGACGGGACGGTCTGCGTCGAGGTGCTTGACCAGATCGAGAAACGCCATCGCGCCCACGCCGGCACCACCGATCAGGAAGATCGGAGCTCCGGTACCCCCGGTGCGCAGCGGGACCAGAACGTCGTGGACACCGGACGAGCGCCGACGTGCGGCGGCGGTGTCGCGAAGCCGAGCGTCGACGGTGGTCGCCAGCGTTCGCACGGTGGTCGACGCGAACACGTCCTGCGGATCGAGTTCGATCTTCAGGTTCTCGCGCAAGTGGGCGAGCATCGCCGTCATGGTCAGCGAGTTGCCACCGAGTTCGAGGAAATCCTCGTCCCGCCCGATGGCGTCCAGTCCGAGTGCAGTGCGAGCGGCCTCCGCGACGATGTATTCGGTGGGGCCGACCGCGGTGCGTTCGACGCGTCGGTCGGACGGCTCGGGCAGTGCTCTGCGGTCGATCTTGCCGCGTTCGTTGCGGGGCATGGCGTCGAGCGCAACGATGTGGGTGGGCACCATCCATTCCGGCAGGGTTCGGCGCAGGGCTGCCCTGATGTCGGCCTGGCTCGCCCGGACGGTGCGGTCGGAGCAGATGTACGCGACGAGGTCGGTATCGGCATCGGATCTCCTGCCGATCACCACGGCATCGTCGATGTTCGGCAGCGCGCGCAGTGCTGCCTCCACCTCGGCCGGTTCGACGAGGTAGCCGCGTACCTTGACTGCGTCGTCGATGCGCCCGGCGAGCTGCAATGTTCCGTCCTGATCGAACCGGCCCAGGTCGCCGGTGCGGTAGCGGAACAGGCCGTCGCCGAGGGCGGCGAATTTCTCCGAGTCCACGCCGACATCCTCGAGATAGCCGTCGGCCAAGCAGGCCGACGTGACCCGTACCTCGCCGATGACGTCGGGTTCGCACGGGGAGCCGTCGGCGGCGACGACCTCGACGAGCTTTCCCGCGACCGGAGTGCCCGCGGGTAGAAAGCCGGACGGAAGCGCACTGCCGACGGGGTACTCGCTGAACGCGACGGCCCCGGCCTCGGTGGTCGCGTACCAATTCACGAGTGTGGCTCGGTTGTCGGAAGCCAGGCGGAAGCGGCGCGCGTCGTCCGCGTGCAGAGATTCTCCGTACGTGGTGACGACGCGCAGCGTGGGTACGGTGACCTGGCCCGCGACGGCGCGTAGCAGCGACGACGAGCAGTGCAGCGTGGTCAGCGAATGCTCCGCTACCCACTCTGCGATGCTGCCGACCGTGCCCGATCGAGGGTCGCGGCAGTGGACGGTGGCACCGCTGAGCAGCCCGGCGAACAAAGTGTTCAGGCCCGCGCCGAAACTGACGGGAAGGGCATCGCCGACGCGATCATGGGTGCCCAACCCCAGCGCGGTCGACACCTCGTACGCCTTGGTCAGGCACATGCGATGACTGAGTACGACGCCCTTGGGCGTACCCGTGGATCCGGACGTGTAGTTGATCACCGCGGTGTGGCCGCCCGAGACCGTCGGCAGCGGTACGCGGGAATCCACCGCCGCGTCGACGGCCGCCGCGTGCAGGATCGAGGCCCTCGCCTGTTCGACTATGCGGTCGCGGCGCTCGGGGGGTAGTTGCGGATCCAGCGGAACCAACGGATGGCCTGCGGCGATGACGGCCAGCATCAGGACGATCGAGTCGACCGACGTGTCCGCCTCGACGGCAAGGGGCCGATGATCCGACGGGCGCAGGGCAGCAATCTTGCGGGCCTGCGAGTACACGCGATGCAGCAGCTGGTCGAAAGTCAGTGACGTCCCCGCCGCGTGCAACGCGGCCGCATCCGGCATGGCGTGGGCTACCTCGCGGTAGCGCGCCATCAGCGTGTCGCGGCCGTCGGGACGACACAGTGGGGCGAGCGCGGATCGCGGCGGCACAGCTCGACTCGACACAGACCCCGTCGGCACAGATCGGGTCGGCGCGTACGCGTCCTGAATCGTCATGATTCTCCTTGCACGAGCCCGACCCGCGAGGTAAAGGTTCGTTTGCGGTACACAAACCTACTTGAAGACTGTTTTACCACCCCTAAAGTAGACGCGTGCCGTCTTTCCGCGCAAGCCGAAAACCGGACATTTCGTAACGAACGGGTGTCGTTACGAAATGCCCGGTGTCGGGGCGACCCTGTTCAGAGGTCGGCTATCGCCTCCAGCGGTTTGGTGCGCGCGGCCCGAACGGCAGGCCACAGAGCGGCCAGCACTCCGACCACCGCGGACCCGAGAAGCATTGCGACGACCTGCCCCCAGGGCACCGTCATGGCACCCAGGCCCTCGTCGCGCAGGGTCTGGACGAACCCCCACCCGAAGGCGATGCCGAGGGCGACGCCGACGATGGCACCGAACAGGGCGATGAGCAGCGACTCGAGGTAGATGATGCGACGCACCTGCGGTCGCTGCATTCCTATCGCCCTGAGCATGCCGATCTCGCGTCGGCGTTCGACGACCGACAGGGCGAGGGTGTTGACGATGCCCAGCACTGCGATGACCACGGCCAGGGCGAGAAGTCCGTACAGCACCGCGAGCAGTGTGTCGATCTGCTGGCCTTGGCTGCCCTTGAATTCTTCGACGTCCTGTACCTGCACCACCACGGACGGTTTGGTCGCAGCCTCGAGGTCGGTGCGCAGCGTACCGAGGTCGGTTCCGGGCGCGGCTTTGACGAGGACCAGCAGATCCGACCGCGTAATGGATGGCGTCACCTTCTCGTAGATGTCGCCCGAGACGATCCAACTGCCGATCAGTGGGTTGTCGGTGAACACACCGGTGACGGTGACGGGAACCGAAGCTCCGTCGACGGAGTCGAACACGACCTGGGTGCCGATGTCCCAGCCCTTGGTGGACGCTTCGGTCTCGGACACCGAGAAGCCGTTGCTCTCGAGGTCTGCGGTGCCCCGAACCATGGACAGGTCGAGCAGCCCTTCCGGGGAGCCGTCGATGGCAGCGCCGAATTCTTCTTCTCCGGCGATCGTGACGAACACCGGATGCAGCACAGCGGTTCGTTCCACCCCGTCGACCTGTTGTGCGGCCGCCGTGGCTCCGGCCGGGACACCGATCGACTGTGGACCGGACAGGATGTAGTCGGCTTCGACGCCGGTGTCGACGAGTGAATCGACACTCGCCTTCGCCGTCGACCCGAGTACCCCGATGACGGTGACGAGCATGAGGCCGAGCATCAACGCGAATGCGGTGGCTGCCGTGCGGCGCGGATTGCGCACCGAGTTGGTTCTGGCCAAGCGACCGATGGCACCGAACGGCCGGGTGAGGACGGCCCCCAGGGCTCCCACGACGGGCCGTGACAACGACGGTGCGGCCAGGGCCGTGGCCACGATCGCCGCCACCGCGCCGACGCCGACGGTTGCTGCGGCAGCGCCGCCGGTCGACTGAGCGCCGATGACTATCGCTGCCGCTCCGGCGATTCCCAGTCCGACGCCGACGAACGTCCGGGTTCGCAGGGTGTCGCCGGCGGACGCGAATTCCTCGCGCATTGCGGCCACCGGTGGAATCTTGGCTGCTCGCCGCGCCGGTGCGTAGGCGCTGAGGACGGTGACGATGATGCCCACCGCGAAGGCGACGACGACGGTGCGTGGTTCGAGGGCGAGTGGGCCCGACGGCAACCCGAGGTCGAAGGCATTGAGCAGAGCGCGCAATCCGTACGCAAGTCCCACACCGCCGGCGAAGCCCAGCACACTTCCGATGACGCCGACGACGACCGCTTCGAGTACGACCGAGCGACTGACCTGCCCGCGGCTGGCTCCGATGGCGCGAAGCAGCGCCAGTTCGCGTACCCGCTGAGCGACGATCATCGAGAACGTGTTGTAGATGATGAACGTGCCGACGAGCAGTGCAATGGCACCGAACGCGAGCAGGAAGTACGTGATGAACGACAGTGCCGACTCGACCTCGGCCTTGGTTTCGGCCTGGACGTCGGCAGCGGTCTGCACTTTCAGATCCGGAAACGCGGCGGCGATCTCGTCCCTGAGGTCGCTCTGCGTCTTACCCTGTGCGGCGAGATCGTTGCCCGCGACGTCGATGTACTGCACGTGCGCACCGTCGGTGAACAACTCGTTCGCCTGGCTCTGCACAAACTGAATCCCGATGAAACCACCGGATTCTGTTGCAGTGGAATAGATTCCGGAGATCGTGATGTCGGTGATCCCCTTGGACGGCACGAGTACCTGGGTCGCGTCGCCCACCTGCAGGCCCGCTCGATCGGCGCCACCTGCGTTGATCGCGACCTGGCCGGGTGCGGTGGGGGCCGAGCCGGAGACGAATGTCGCCGGATCGCCGAGCCGCTGCTCGTCCGGCAGGTAGGACTCACCGATCGTCGGTGCACCGCCGGATTGCACTGCGGCACCGTCTTTACCCAGCAGAACGAGTTGTCCTCCCACGTACGGGGAGACAGCACGCACGCCGGGAAGCGCCGAGATGGCGGCGATGTCCTCGTTGGGTACTCCGCTCGATCGCGCATCCTCGGGGGCGACTCGAACGTCGGCTCCCTGTGCGGTGTCGGCGAACAGTGACGAGAACGTGCGCTGCAGCGTGTCGGTGAAGACGAACGAGCCTGCGACGAAAGCGGTTCCGAGTACGACGGACAGAACCGTCAGTGCCAGCCGAACCTTGTGGGCGGCAAGGTTTCGCAGCGACACCTTACGCATGGGGTTGCCCGACGCGGCCCGCGTCGGGGCCTTGTCGGGATTCGATTTCTTGGCGACCGAGTGCGACATCAGTGGACCGTTTCCAGCTTCTTCATGCGCTCGAGGACGGCGTCGGCGGTGGGCGACGCCAGTTGATCGATGACAGCTCCGTCGGCCAGGAACACGACGCGATCGGCGTAACTGGCCGCTCGTGGGTCGTGGGTGACGATGACGACGGTCTGGTCGAATTCGTCTGCGGCCGTGCGCAGAATCGACAGCACCTCACCGGACGAACGAGAGTCCAGGTTGCCCGTCGGCTCGTCGCCGAACACGATGTCGGGTCGACCGGCCAGTGCGCGGGCGCACGCCACGCGCTGTTGCTGCCCACCCGAGAGTTCGCTCGGGCGATGGCCCAGGCGGTCGCGCAGGCCCAGTCGGTCGACGACGGTATCGAGCCAGCCCTGATCCGGGGTGCGTCCGGCGATGTCGAGCGGCAGAGTGATGTTCTCGAGTGCGGTCAGGGTGGGCACCAGATTGAAGGCCTGGAACACGAAACCAATTCGGTCCCTTCGTAACCCGGTCATCTCCTTGTCGGACAGCGCCGTCAGCTCGGTGTCACCGATCGTGACCGTGCCCGAGGACGCGGTGTCCAACCCGGCCAGGCAATGCATCAGTGTGGATTTGCCCGAGCCGGACGGGCCCATGATGGCGGTGAATTCTCCGCGGGCGAACTCGACGTTCACCCCGGACAGTGCGTGCACCTGGGTGTCGCCAGAACCGTAGACCTTCGATACGTCGACCGCACGTGCGGCAATGTCGCTCATGGGTGCCAGTGTTTCAGTGTTCGGGCCCGGTCGCTATCAGGGGAGACCCTGAACTCGACCCCTATGATGGGCGTCATGCGCATCGGAGCACATGTCCGCGACAGCAGCGACCCTCTGGGCACGGCCGAGACGCTCGGCGTCGACCTGGTCCAGATGTTTCTGACGGATCCGCAGAAGTGGAACAAGCTCACCCCGCACCCCCAAGGTGAGGCTCTGTTGACCGGAGACGTCGATGTGGTGGTGCACTCGTCCTATGTTCTGAACGTGGCGAGCCTGAACAATCGCATCCGAATCCCGTCCCGCAAAGCGGTCGTCGAACAGGCCGCAGCAGCTGCCGAGATCGGTGCGATCGGTTTGGTGGTGCACGGCGGTCACGTCCGAGAGGGCGAGGACACCGCCAAGGGAATCGACAACTGGCGCAAGCTGTTCGAGCGTCAGGCCGAGCAGGGTGGTTTCGGCGTACCGATCTTCGTCGAGAACACTGCCGGCGGTGACTCGGCGATGGCGAGGCGCTTCGACGACATCGCGCGGTTGTGGGACGCCATCGGGGAGTTCGGTGCCGGTTTCTGTCTCGACACCTGTCATGCGTGGGCCGGCGGCGAAGACCTGATCGACGTGGTCGATCGCATCAAGGCGATCACCGGACGAATCGACCTGGTGCATCTGAACAATTCGCGCGACGAGTTCGACTCTGCCCGCGACCGGCACGCGAACCTGGGCACCGGAACCATCGACGCGGACATTCTGACGGCCGTCGCGCTCGCCGCCGATGCACCGGTGATCCTCGAAACCCCGGCAGAGGGAATCGACGACGACGTGAGGCTGCTGAAAAGCCTGTAGCGAATCCGGCGGTTACGAGGGCGCTGCCGTCAGCTCGGTGGTCGCTGCGGCCCACAGGCGGACCAGTTCGTCCATTCCCTCGATGCCGGTGGACCAGGTGATTCGGGCCGACACCAGCCCTGATTCCGTCTCGCCGATCGCGATGTCGATGGCGTACTCGTCATGGCCGGCGTCGGCTTCGGATATATCGTGGCGGAACAGAATCTGCGCTCCCGGGCGGCAGGCCAGCGCCGGGTAGTTCCGGGTCAGCGGGTAGTCGCGGCCACCGTGAGGTGCCGAGTCCAGCCGTCTGCAGACGTCGTCGACGAGGTACGAGGCGCGGGCGGATTCGGTGAGGGCGTCGACCGGAACGGCGGGGAGCCGGACGGGATGGACGAATCCGGTGTCGTCGACGTCGATATCGACCAGGACGCCCGACGACGAGCCGCGGCGGTTGTCTCGTTGCCACGTGGACACCGCAGATCCGAGCGCGGCGAGCAGCCGAGCGTCGAGCCGGTGGGTGTTCGCGGGAACGGGCAGCGTGACCGTGGTGCGCTCACGGAGCGGAGACGGCGTAACCTGCAGCGGACGTTCGGCCGGGGTCAGGACAGCGACCCAATAGGGAACCTGTTCGGCGACCTCGGTGCAGAAGGTACGTCCGAGCTGAGCTGGGCTGATCGTCTCGCGATGGGCGAGTTTCAGCGGTGCGAACACGGTCACGCCGAGGAACCCCACTTCCGGTGAAGATTGTCCTAGCCTACCTAATTCCCTCAGGCTAGCTCGAGTCCGGCCGGTGTGCCAGGACGCCCCCGTCCGATCCCGATTCCACCGCCCGGCGCAGTGCGGGAACGCCTGGTGAGGTCGGTAGCGTTCCCGTCTCCAGGTCCTCGAGCAGGTCCTCGGACCAGCCGAGCAGACCCGTCACGTCGATCCGGTGTGGGGGCTCGACCTCGTAACCGATCAGGCGGTCGTGTCCTTGGCGAAGCAACGAAGCGGCACCTACGCGGTTTCCTCGCATCAGGTGCGTCAATCCGACGGCCAGTTGTGCAAGGCCCTGCCACAGCTCGCGTTCGTCCGGGACGCAGCTCTTCCACGTGCCCTCGAGTACCTCGTGGGCGTGAAACGGCATACGTGCGTCCAAGAATCGTTGCGCTTCGGTGAGCGCGGCGTCCGGTGGAAGACGGAGATCGTCGGGAACCCGGGGTGTTCCGGTGCCGCCGCGGGCCAGCGGGCGGCCGAGGCCGTCGCGCGGCCGGGCGTTGAGGGGCTTGCCCTGCGGGTCGCGCTCGCGTTCGGCCATGGCGGTCACCCTAGTGGGGTGACCGCCATGGCCCACACGATGACGCGAGTGAGGTCACCGACGTGCGGACAGGACGGTCACCGACCCGAGTGCGATCAGCGCTGCCGCCGAGGTGGCGACCATCGTCGTCGAGACGGCGATCGCGTCGTTGCCCAGTGCACCGACGATCGGTGCGACGATCGCCCCGAGTCCGAACTGTGCGGCACCGAGTAGTGCAGCTGCGCCGCCTGCCGCTTCACCGTGGCGGGACAGCGCCAGCGCGGGCGCGTTGGGCATGACGAACCCGACGGCCCCGAGTACGAACCACAGCGGGACGACGAACCCAGCCATGCCGCCGACCTCGGTGACCGCCAGGACGACCATGATCGCGCCGGCGACGACGCCGAAGGACAGCGCCGACAGGACGATCTGCACCGGTGCGAAGCGTCCCAACAGCAGGACGTTGAGCTGGGATGCGCCGATCAGAGATATCGCACCGGCCGCGAAGACGATGGCGAATTGTTGCTCGTCGAGGCCGAACTCCTCCTGCAGGACGAACGACGAACCGGCGACGTACGCGAAGAGTGCCGACATGGCCAGGGCAGCGACCATGACGAGGACGACGAACTGCGTGTCCCGCAGCAGCGATCGGTAGGTCCGTAGAACGGGCATGACGCCACTGGCCCGACGACGCTCGGGCGGCAGGGACTCGCGCAGCGACACGATTGCCAGCGTCATCAACGCCACGCCCATGATCGCCAACGCGGCGAACACGAGCCGCCAGGAACCGACGAGAAGTACCGCACCGCCGAGCGACGGTGCCAGAACCGGAGCGACGCCCATGACGAGCATCAGGCGAGACAGAACGGTCGCGGCGGCGCGTCCGCTGAACAGATCTCGGACGATGGCCATGGCGACCACGGCAGCAGCTGCGGCACCGAGACCCTGAATCACACGCAGGCCGCCGAGTACGGCGATGTTGGGAGCAACGATGCAGGCGAGCGACGCCAGAATGTGCACTCCGGTGCCCACGATGAGGGGCAGTCGTCGGCCGACGATGTCCGACAGCGGCCCGATGACCAGCTGGCCGAGCGCGAGGCCGACCAACGTACCCGCGAGCGTGAGCTGCACTGCAGACGACGGGGTGTTCAGATCCTCGGCGATGGCAGGAAGTGCCGGCAGGTACATGTCGATGGTCAGTGGACCGAGGGCGATGAGCGCGCCGAGTACGAGGATCACCCGGAGGCGCTCGCGTGACGTCGGCTCGGTTGTGGGAGCCGACGTGCTGCTCTCGCGCGTATCGGTCACCTGCGCGCTGGTTACGGATGTGTTCGATGCTGGGGCCACCCGAAGGTCAGCAGCGCAGGAGCGGATTCTGTTCCCGTTGCTGACTACAACTTTCGTGTCCTATGCCACCGCGTCGGACAGTCCGGTGAGTGTGTCCACCTCGTGGCTGGTCAGACGCAGTGTCGGCGCGTCGAGCAGAGCCGGTACCTGAGCGAGTGAGCTCGCGCTCGCGATCGGTGCGGTGATGCCCGGTCGAGCGAGCAACCAGGCGAGAGCCACACTCGACAGCTCGGCCGAGCGGGAGTCGGCGATCTCTTGCAGGCCCTGCACCACAGCCAGGCCTGCATCGGAGAAGTAGCCCGTCGTCAGTCGCTCGCGCTGGGTACCGGCCAGATCCTCCCGAGTGCGGTACTTACCCGTCAGGAAGCCGGCGGCGAGAGAGAAGTACGGAAACACCCCGAGGCCGTTGTCGACGGCGAGGGCTTGCAGTTCACCCTCGTAGTCGCGACGGGCAACGAGGTTGTAGTGCGGTTGCAGTGCGATCGGTGCCGCGAAACCGTTCTCTTTCGCCAGGCCCAGCCACTCGCGGACCCGCGCGGGGGAGTAGTTCGAGATGGCGACGTGCCGAACTTTGCCTGCCCGGACCAAGTCGTCGAACGCGGCCAGGGACTCGACCAACGGCGTCTTGTCGTCGTCGTAGTGCGCGTAGTAGACGTCGATGTGATCGGTCTGCAGCCTGGCCAGGGAGGCGTCGGCTGCGGCCCGAATGTTGTCGGGTGCCAGACCTCGGAACTCGGGATGCTGGCTCACCTTGGTCGCGAGAACGACGTCGTCGCGGTTGCCGCGGGCCGTCATCCACTTGCCGATGATCGTTTCGGATTCGCCGCCGGAGTTGCCGTCGGCGAAGGCAGAGTACGAATCGGCCGTGTCGACGAAATTGCCACCTCCTGCGGTGAACGCGTCCAGGATGTCGAAGGACGTGTCCTCGTCGCTGGTCCAGCCGAAGGTGTTCCCGCCGAGGGCAAGCGGAAAGATGTCCAGATCGGACGTGCCGATAGCAACCACGAACTACTCCTTAGGTCGGCGAACAACTCGACTGTACGAGTAGGCCGGGATCAGTGCCAGGTGTGGTCCACCAGCGCGGTCCGTGGCCCGAATTTCGGCTTGGTCGCCTTGCCGCTGAGATACAGGAGCCGAATCGCGCGATGACGATGCGGTGCCAAGGGCTGCAGATACTCGACCATCTCCGCGTCGTCGATCGGTCTACCCAACAGCGACCACCCCACCACCGCGGCCAGGTGGTAATCGCCCACCGACAACGCGTCGGGATCCCCCAGGGCGCGCTGAGCGGTCTCGGCCGCGGTCCAGATGCCGACGCCCGGGATCGCGCGCAGCCTGCGTTGCGCATCCTCGGGCGTCATGTTCGACGCCTCCTCCAGACGTCCGGCTGCGCGCGCGGCACGGACGATGGTCTTCGACCGGGCCGGGTCGACGTTGGCGCGGTGGTAGTCCCACGACGGGATGCGTCGCCACACGTCGGCCGTGGGAAACACGAACATCGTCTTCGGGGTCGGGCCCGGTGCGGGGTCGCCGAACTTGCTCACCAGGTACCGCCACGAGCCGAACGCCGAAATGCCGTGTACGCGTTGCTCGATGATCGCCGGTATCAGCGCCTCGAGCACCAGACCGGTCCGGCCGAGGCGTAGGTGCGGAAGTTGTCTGTGTGCCTCGCGCAGAATCGGATGGTCGGGAGCGAAGCTCGAGGGGTCGTCGTCCCGGCCGAGGAGAGCCGGGACAGCGTCGAGCAGTTCGTCGGCACCGGGCCCCCAGGCGCGCACCATGACGCTGCTCGGTGAGGCCTGCACCAATCGGTACGTGACCGGGCCGGAAATCATGCGCGACGTCCGCCACACGGCACCGTCCGGCGTGGACTCGTAGGTGGGATCGCCGCGGCCCCGACGCAGCGGTGACAGGGACATTCGGATGTCGACGCGCTGCTCGAAGTCGACGAGGCGGGTGACGCCGTGATCGGTAGGGCCGGAGGAGGCGTTCTCGGTCATCGCTCGGGTCACCTCCGTCGCAGTCGTGGTCGGCCGGTTCAGTGTGTCCCTGCCAGGGCCATATTCAACACCCTTGCGCAGACACGGGTGAAAATATATTGGACGAATGCCCACATCACCGGATCGCGACGCAGTGCTGCGTGAGGGCCGCTCATGTTTGTCCGCTTCGCCGGAGAACCGGCGGATCCTGGTGATCTCGGGTGCACGAGGCATCGGCAAGTCCACGGTTGCCAACACCATCGCGGACGAGGCGACAGCGCTGGGTTTCCGGGTGGTGGATCTGCCGTGCCTCGCGTACTCACCCGCGGGGGCGCGTGGCGAGGGACTACTCGACGAGGGGCTGTTCAGTGATCTGGTGGCGGCCGACGTAGATGTGAAGCCGACGCTGCTGGTAATCGAGGACCTGCATCTGTTGCCCGCGGGCTCGCGTGACCGACTCGCTCGTGCGGTGAAGACGGCGGTACGTAGCCCGCATGTCCGGTGTGTCGCCACGACCGTCGACACCGTCCCGCCGCCGTTGTGGCGGGAGTTTGCCTTCCATCGTGTGCGACCCCTGCCCGACGACGCGGTGCGCGATCTGTTGAACGGAACGGAAACGTCAGTGGCGCAAAGGCAATCGATCATCGAGCTGTCGCAGGGAAACCCTCTCGTCGCGACCGAACTCGCTCGCGCTGCGCCGATCTGGGGCCGGGATCCATCCGTCGGCGGCGCGATGCTCGACCGCGCCCATCTCACCGATACGCTCGCCGACATCGGCGCGTTCGAGGTCGCCGGGCTCGACGAGGAGTCCAGGCGTCAAATTCTCGGCGATGCGTTGCGACACATCGTCTCTCGCGAGCACGGTGGCGACTCCGTGGCCGCCCACCCACATGGCGACACTGTCGCACAACTGTGGATTCTTGCCTCCTCGACCGCCGAGGAGCGCATCTCCGTTCACCTCGAATCGGCTGTCGACACACGGCTGACGCCCGACGAGCGTCTGGTGCATCGAGCACTCGCAGCCCGAGCGCCCGACGCGCGCCTCGTCGCTGCGCTCGACGAGCGGGCGCACGACCTGGCGTCGCAGCATCGCTACCGCCGGGCGGTGGCGTTGCTCTGCCGTGCAGTAGCGCTCGAATCCGATCGTGGACGCGCCCAGGCCCTCGAGGTGCGGGCGGCGTCCATGGCGGCATTCGCCGGCTTCGTCGATCTCGCGGTAGCAATCTTGGACCGTATGCGGTCGGGACATCCCGATGCGGCCCTGTCCGAGACCGTTCCGGCCCGGGCCTTTGCCGCCGTGGCCCGGGGAGGCGACCCCCGTGCTGCGTTCGGCGTCGTCGTGCAGGCTCTCGATCGATTGCCGAATGCGGTCGCCCCGGACGTCGTCGACCAGTTGATCGGTTCGGCTCTGGCGTACAGCGCACTGAGCGGTGACAGTGAACTCGTTGCCCAGGCCCTGCAATGGGCGGTCAAATACGAACAGCATCTCGATCCGGTCAACGTGCTCGTCGCGCGGTCTCTCGGCGTCTCGGGTTCGAGAGTGCACGTGCGGGCACTCGACAGCCCGGCGCTGCTGAACGCGGTTCGAGCCTCGCTGCGCACCGGAGACCCGTGGAAACCGGTACTGCTGCAGCTGGCGTTGCCCACCTTGCTGTGGGATCCGAACGACAGTTGTCGGCTGTCGGACGTGGTGGACCCTGTCGCAGGTGGGTTTCCGGCCGCCGAGTCTCTGACCCGGCTGCGGCACCTCGCCGCACTCGCCGCTCGCGGACAGTTCTCTGCGTTCGCCGAGGCCGTCTCCTCGGGACTGCCGGATGGCCTTTTCGACGAGCAGGAGTGCCTGCTGAGATCCTCGGTGGCAGCTGTCGCTGGTGGCGAGAAGAGCTGTACCGCAGCCGAATCGGTGGCACTGGGCCGCTTCGACGTCGCCTACGAGCGGATGCGCCGCCGCGATCTCTCGGCGGAGCACTGTTCGATCACTCCGTACGGACCACTCGAAATACTGGATTACGTCGAATCCTGTGTACGGCTGCGGCGGTCGGACGAGGCGCGCACGTATCTCGACCGACTGCGCCGAACCCGGCCCGATTTCTGGGGAGCCCGCCACAGTGCGCTGCTGACTGCAGCCGAAGCGATGCTGGCAGAGGCCGGAGCCGAGGCGCTCTTCGAGGCGAGTCTGCATGAACTACGCACCGCTGGATGGTGTTTCGATGCGCCGCGGGTTGCGCTGGTCTACGGCGAGTGGCTGCGCCGCCACCACCGGGTGGTCGAAAGCCGCGGCCGGTTGAGGTACGCCGCGGATCTGTTCGCAGAACTGGGTGCACGCACGTGGCTGCGCCGAGCCGAGGACGAACTACGGGCTGCAGGAGCCGGTCCGCACCCACGTGAGGGTGATGCGGGCTCGGGGTTGACCGGGCAGGAACTGCGCATCGCGTCGCTTGCTGCCGCCGGTCTGACCAACAAGGAGATCGGCGAACAGCTGTATCTCTCGGCTCGTACTGTCGGCGGTCATCTGTACCGAGTGTTTCCCAAATTGCAGATCACCACGCGGTCCGCGCTGCGGGACGCACTCCTTCGTTACGAGGGCGGCGGACGGTGAGTGAGCACGTACTCGCCGGCTCTGGTTCGATCTCCTTGTCGACGGCACAGGACGGACGGCCCTTGCAGAACAGGAGATCAGCGTGACCCGATCGGACGAAAAGTCGTCGCCCCGCATGTCGGTGTCGAGTGCGACGGCATTCGTCGGAGTTGCGTTCGCGTTCGTGGTGGCGATGATGGGTACCACCATGCCGACGCCGCTCTATGCGCTCTACGAGGTCGAGTTCCACTTCTCCGTCTTCGTCGTCACCCTCGTGTTCGCGGCGTATGCCGTCGGTGTGCTCGCAGCTCTGTTGGCGTTCGGCCGCTGGTCCGACTCATTGGGACGACGCCCGATGCTGTTGGCGGCCATAGCATTCGGATTGATCAGCGCCGTGGTGTTCGTCACCGCAGGCTCGCTGACGGCCCTGGTGATCGGCCGCGTGTTGTCGGGAATCTCGGCCGGCATCTTCGTCGGTACCGCGACGGTGACGTTGATCGAGTTGGTACCCGACCGATGGCGTGACCGTGCATCCGCGATCGCTACCGCAGCGAACATCGGGGGCCTCGGCCTCGGACCGTTGGTGGCCGGAGTGCTCGCGGAGTATCTACCGCAACCGTTGCGCCTGACGTTCGTCGTCGACATGGTTCTGCTCGCTGCGGCAGCAGTGGCGGTGTTCCTCGCACCCGAGACGGTGCGGGTGGACGGCGGAGCACGCCCGCACATGCAGCGGCTGTCCGTTCCACTGGAGGTGCGCGGCACCTTCGTGCGCGCCTCGATCGGAGGTTTCGCCGGCTTCGCCGTACTTGGCCTGTTCACTGCCGTCTCGCCGGGATTCGTCGGCAGTGTGTTGGGAGTCGACAATCACGCCGTCACCGGGGTAGTGGTGTTCACGGTCTTCGCTGCGTCGGCGACAGCCCAGATTGCTTTGCGCGCAGCCGATCCCGCGTCGGCGCAGCGGTGGGGATGCGCGCTGCTGCTGCTCGGTCTGGTGTTCCTGGCCGCGTCGCTGCTGCTGACCTCGTTGGCCGTTCTGGTGGTAGCGGCGCTGCTCTGCGGCGTCGGTCAGGGCATGACATTCGCCAACGGCATGTCCACGATCGGTGCCGAGCTACCTCCGCACCGTCGGGCAGAGGTCACCTCGACCTTCTTCGTCGTGTTGTACATCGCGATCTCGGTACCGGTGATCGGGGCCGGAGCCGTGGCGAACAGATGGGGCCTGGTGACGGCGGGAGTGGTGTTCGCCGTCGTGATTGCGGTGCTCGCGGCGGTGGCGTTCGCGCTGTTGACCATCGATCTGCGCAAGTCTCGGGCTGTCGTGTCCTGAAACGGTCGACAGTGGGCCGGATTCGTACTCGATTCGGGACGGCGGGTAGGAGATGATGGTTGTCGACAGGAGGTCCTGACGATGGCCGAACGCTCGTTGCTTGCGGACTTCCTTCGGGTGCGCCGGGAATCGCTGCAACCCGAGCAGGTGGGTCTGGTGCGCGACGGCAACCGCCGAGTGCGCGGACTGCGACGAGAAGAGATCGCCCGGCTCGCCGATATCAGCGCCGACTACTACCTGAGGCTCGAGCAGGGGCGCAATCATCAACCCTCCGAACAGGTTCTGGCTGCACTGAGTCGGGCTCTGCGTTTGGACGAGGACGAGCGGGCGTACTTCCACCGGGTGGCGCGCGCGCAGTCCGGCCCGGCCGTGGTCGAGGCGCTTCCGCCGCGAGTGACCGAGGCGTCGGCCCGGGTGCTGGAGCAGTGGGTCCACACGCCGGCGTACATCACCGACCGCCATCACGATCTGCTTGCGCTCAACGGTCCGGCCGCGCTGATGACGCCGGGCCTGAAAGTGGGTACCAACCTGATGCTCGATGTGTTCGCGCACGAGCACAGTGCCGCCTCGCCGGAGGACTGGGCCGTCACGGCGCAACGAATGGTGTCGGCGCTGCGATTCCACGCGGCACCGGGTCACCCGCGACTGACGGAGTTGGTGGGCCGATTGTCGGTGGAGAGCCGCGCTTTTCGCAGGATGTGGGCCAAACACGACGTACGGCCGTTGTCGTCGAGCATCTCCGTCGTCCCGGTGGAGCCGTTCGGTCTGGTCGAATTCCGTTCGCAGACTTTGGAGATCGTCGGCGAGGGTGGGCAGTTCATCACCACCTACTTCGCCGATCCCGGTAGTCGGTCGGCATCGGCGATCCAGCATCTGGTTGCCGGAGTTCCCAGCCGCGACACTCAGTTCGTTGTTCCACGGTCCGATTCGGACGATCGGACCGCGTCGGCCAGTTGACGTAGAGCTGCCCTCGACTGTGCTGTTCGGGGCCGCAGCACCATCAGTACGTGGTCCTCGGCGGCAGGCATCAACAGGTAGTCGAGCATCAACGGACCGACGACGGCATGTTCGATCGTCACGGTTCCGGTTCTTCTCGCGCTGGTCTCACCGGCCCACTTCTGCACGAATGCCGAACTACGGGTGGACAGTTCGCCGACGATGCGGCGAAAGGAGTCGTCGGGCTCGTGCCGATCCAACGACTCACGAAGCATGGCGACCACCTGATCCGCCGACGATTCCCACCCGGCAGGCGGGTCGTCGGCGGGATCGTCTCGATCGCCGCAGAGCGAACCGGCGTCGACGAATGTGAACACGGCCAGATTGACCCCCTCGGCGAAGCTCGGCGACACCGCGCGAGCGAGCATCGTGGACGATTCGACGGTCAGATGCCGATCCAGCAGTACTGCAGGCGAATACGCCCAGGACTCGAGCGCCTCCACGTTGTGCATGATTCGACCATAGATCCAGGCGGTTGCCGGTCCGGTAACCCTGCCAGGGCCACCTTCGACCGGCGGTGTTCGATCCTCCCGAGGTGAACGAAAGCGTTGGGGCCGACTATCACTGGGCTGGATCGGTCGTGCGGAACTTTCTCTGGTAATCCGACGGTGTCACACCGAACTTGGTGACGAACGCACGCCGAAAAGCAGCGGGCGTGCCGAATCCTGCGTCGGCAGCGGCCCGGGCCACCGAGTAGCCGGACTCGAGTGCGGCCACCGCGATATCGAGACGCATCGCGGTCACGTAATCGAGAGGCGTCGTGCCCAGTTCCTCGCGCACGATGCGATTGAGATGCCGCACACTGACATTGGCGTGTGCCGCGAGAGCGCTCAGGTTCGCGGGTCGTGTCGGGTCGGCATGGATGTAGTCGGTGATAGCGCGAGAGACCTGGGTCCGCGGCGGCGGACCCTTCAGCGACACCGAATACTGCGACTGGCCGCCGGAGCGCTGCATGTACACCAGCAGTAGTTGCGCGACCGTTCTGGCTATCGGGGCACCGTGATCACTTTCGACCAACGCCAACGCCAGATCGATTCCGGCAGCGACCCCGGCCGAGGTGTAGATGTCGCCGTCGCGAACGAAGATCGAATCCGGTTGGACACGCGTGTCGGGAAAGCATTCCGCCAGAGCCGACGTGAACTTCCAGTGAGTGGTCGCACTCCTGCCGTCGAGCAGACCGGATCCCGCCAGCGCGAACGCCCCACTGCAGATCGACGCCACCCGCCGCGCTCGGGGCGCGAGCAGCGCCACCGCGTCGAGCAACGCCGGGTCCTCGAAGACGGCCGGAGCCGATTCGCTACCGGGAACGATGAGGGTGTCGAAGTCGCCGCTGTCGGCGACGGCGGCGTTCACCGACACCGTCATTCCCATCGAGGTCACCACGTCACCGCCGTCGATCGAGAGGAAGACGATGTCGTAGCCGTCGACTCGTTGGTTCGCTTCGAGGAAGACCTCGGCCGGGCCGACGAAGTCGAGCATCTTGACCTGGTCGAAGAGCAGAATGCCGATGCGCCGACGCTGGGTCGGACCACGCCGAGACGGGTCGTCGTTCACCCGAGTGGTCGAACGCGTCACGATGCTCGGATTCCGGCCTTCATACCCACGGCACCCGCTTCACCGCGGGTCTTGACCTCGAGTTTCTTCAGGATGCTTGCGACGTGGAACTTCACCGTGCTCTCGCCGATGTTGAGGCTCGCGGCAATGTCCTTGTTGCGCTTGCCGTATGCGAGGTAGCCGAGAACTTCTCTCTCGCGACGGTTGAGGCCGGCGAGAAGTTGTTCGTCGGCTCGTGCGGGAGGCGGGTCGAGAGGAATCGCGATGCTCACGCGTGATCCCCACCCAGCGGTGGATTCGAATGAGATCGATCCCCGGAGGGTGTGCACGCGTCCAGAGAGCTGTTGGGTCAGAGTCTCGGTGTCGCAGGCGTGCAGGCCGTCGTTGCGGACTTCGAGCAGCAGGTTGGTTCCATCGCAATCCCACGCGATACGTACCCGTCGAACATCCGGCTGAGCCACGTAGGCGAGTACGACGGTCCGAACCACGGCTCGCGCCGCGCGTGCGATTTCGCCGGGGACCGGTCTTCCGTCGACTGGGGGAGCGGCATATTCGACGTCGATCGAGGACTGGTCCAACACAGTGGCGAGCTCCCCCTGCAGCCTGGCGAAGGCGGTGGTCACTGCTTCCTGCCCCAGCTCACGGTTGGCTTCTTCGATGGAGCGAAGCTCGATCAGTGCCGCCGACGCGGTATCGCTGGCGGTTGCGCGTGCTCGCGCGTCATCGAGGTCCTTCGAGCGCAGCGTGGACAGCACGGACGTGAGGGTATCGACGTGGGCGTCGGCCATCTCGGAGATCACCCGAGCACGCTCGCTCGAGGCCGCCAGGGATTCGGCGAGATACGCAGGACTCGCCTGGACCACCTGATGGCGTATGGAGGTGGCTACGATTCCGAACGCAACGCCGACGTCGGAATCCGGATCGAACTGCGGCGCAGTCGATTTGGGCACCAGAACCAGCAGGGTGTCGGTGGTGTCGTCGAGTTGCGTCGCGAGACGTCGCTGTGCACCGGCCAGGCGCCCCGGGCCGTCCAGAGCTCGGCGCCCACTCTGCTGCACCGACTGCTTGAGGTCGTCGAGCTCCTTGATCGTCACGCGGCTCGTCATCGACTCGTCGCCACTGACTTTTCTCGGACGGCCGGTGCATTCCCTGGTGAAAATGATCATCGCCGAGTGCGGATACCGCTGCGACGACCACCACGAAAAACGAGCAGCTATCTCGACCAGCGGACCGGTCAGGACCTCCCGAAGCGCGGCGAGCGAGTCGGTCGGTTCGGACCTGGCGGGGGTCGACGGGGCAGGGCTGCTCACGTGCGCATCCTAGTACTCGGAGCGGCGTCGTGTGATGTCCGTTCGGCCAGTGATTGCTAGCCGTTGTGCGTGGTTCTTTTCTCGCGGTAGGACGACAACCTGGACATCGGATTCATCGACGAAGGGAACACCGTTGAGGACGACCACCGAAACCCTCGCGTCGACTCTCGGCTGCCCGGAAACGAAGCGCATGATCGACTTCGCGACCCGGTGGATGCCCTACGGCGGCGGGCCGGCCGAGGACATTCTGGTCGGGTTCGGAATCAGCCCGACCGAATACTTCACCAGACTCGCCGCAGTGCTTCGCGAACCCGACACAGAATCGACCCTCGACCGCGACACGATGTCCGCGTTGCTCGAGGTGTGCCGCCGCAGGCTCTGGCTCGGCGAGTGAATCGTCCTCCGTACATCACCTGACCCCAGGAGTGCTTGTGTCACAAACCGTTCATGCCGTCGTCGCGAAGGCGAAGGGTGAGCCCGTCTCGATCGAGACGATCACCATTCCCGATCCCGGCCCGAACGATGTCGTGGTCACCATCGCCGCGTGCGGGGTGTGTCATACCGATCTGCATTACCGCGAGGGCGGCATCAACGACGAGTTCCCGTTCCTGCTCGGCCACGAAGCCGCAGGCACCGTCGAAACCATCGGCGACGCGGTCACTCATGTCGAGGTCGGCGATTTCGTGGTGTTGAACTGGCGGGCGGTGTGCGGGGAATGCCGAGCCTGCAAGAAGGGCACCCCCTGGTATTGCTTCGACACCCACAATGCGTCGAAGAAGATGACTCTCGCCGACGGCACCGAACTGTCCCCGGCGTTGGGGATCGGGGCGTTCGCCGACAAGACCCTCGTCCACGAAGGACAGTGCACCAAGGTCGATCCGGAGTCCGATCCGGCGGTCGTCGGGTTGCTCGGGTGCGGGGTGATGGCCGGGTTGGGTGCGGCGATGAACACCGGCCACGTCTCCCGCGGGGATTCCGTCGCCGTGATCGGGTGCGGCGGTGTCGGGGATGCTGCGATCGCCGGCGCCCGCCTGGCGGGGGCGTCGACGATCATCGCCGTCGACCGCGACAAGAAAAAACTCGACTGGGCTCTCGAACTCGGGGCCACCCACACCGTCGATGCCTCGCAGGTCGATGCCGTCGAGGCCATCCAGGAGCTCACCGGTGGGTTCGGGGCCG